>NZ_WQNI01000009.1 GCF_010993735.1 Chelativorans alearensis | reverse complement strand
ACTCCTCGACCAGTTCACTCCCGCAGAATGCGCAAACTACTTCAGGGCTGCTGGATATGACCCGGATTAAGCCGGACGTGCTCTAGCGGCAAACTCCGTCGCGCTCAAGCACTGCCAGATTTGAGCCGGCACTCGCCTCTCGAGCGTCACGAGACCGGGCTCATGTACCTCAACGCCCGCTATCATGACCCAGCCTTTGGCCGCTTCATTTCGCCGGGTACGATGGATCCGATTGAAACGAACCGCTACTCCTATGCCGACAACGATCCGATCAATAAATCCGACCCAAATGGATGCAGGTCTTGTCTACACAGGCTTCCATCAAGTCGTTCCGGCCCTCGATCTTCAATCGGGCAACGCGCTGATCGACAACACGTTCTCGGGGTGGTGAACCAGATCGCCAATGTCGGTGTCTCGGCGGCCAATGTGACCGTACGCACGCGCTGTTGCGGCGGCTATCGCCGCTGCCGGGGGACTTGGCTTAGCGTCTGACGCCGGGCCCGCCGGATATGTCGGCAAAAGACGAGGTGGGCAGCCTGGCCGCTGCTCAATGTGTGAAATCGCCGATCACCGCCACGCCGGGCGGGGTGGGGCCATTGAAGGCGAAGAGTTCCGTCGAGGCTCCCGACAGCGCGATCTCACGGGCGATGAGCGGCGTGAAATCGACGCGCCCGGCTTCCACGATGGTGTGCATGCCGGCGCGTTCGACCGCGGAGATATGGACAAAAACGTCCGAAGCGCCATCATCGGGCTGGATAAAGCCGAAGCCTTTGGTCGCGTTGAAGAATTTTACGGTTCCGATGGTCATGACGATTTCCTTTCAATCAGTCATAGAGAATGTTCGCCACGCACGGGGCATGGAGAACAATGTAGGTCGACATTGAGAGGGAAGATCGTCAGAGCGCCTGGGGCGCGGAAACAAAGTTCGGCAAACAAGATCGATTCACAGCACACAGGCCCCACCGGTCCGCAAGACAAGGTGCCAACTATCTGGCAGGTCATGCAAGGGCTCCGCCGCAACGGAGCCGTTCGCGATATCGCGGGACGCTTGCTCGGGCTCAGCCTTCGGTGGGCACGGTATCGGTGGTGGATGCTTCGGGCACGACCACCCTTTCCGGCAAGCTTTCCAGAGCCAGGAGCCGCTCCGCACAGACATCCGCGGCGCCAGTAATCTGCTTCTCAAGGCCTGGAACGATGATCCAGCCTCCGTCCTCGATGAAATTGTCTCGCTCGTAGGTCTTGGCTTCCTTGAGCGAGACCAGGTTACCGGCGGCGTTTGCGTCGGCGACAAAGGCGTCTACACAAATCGAGGCGACCAGTTGCTCGCCGGCGTCCCGGGATGCCTTTGCAGCCATTTCACTGGCGGTACCGCCAGTGACCCAACCGCCCCAGCTGAACCCGACGATTATTGCCGCCACAGCTCCAGCGCCCGCGCCAACGAGGGCGGGTTTCGTCCATACGGGGAATTCCATGAGATTGTCCAATCAACGTGAGGACAAGCACGCATGATCGCGTGCAAGTAAAAAAAAGCATATCACGAAACATGGCAGCAAGCAAAATTCCGTTAAGACTGTCATCAGCGACAATGCAGGCCAGAACCTGCCAGTTCGTCGAGAAATCCGCGCGGACAGGACAGGCCGATGGCAGTGCAAGATTCCAGCGAATATCCTCGCCTTCCCGGACGAATACTGGTACCGTTTGACCCGTCGGCAGCTTCAAACAGGGCGCTGCCGATTGAGGGTAGACATACGTGGTACCCCCGCCCCAGCCAAGGAAGGAGGACAGCCATGTCTTCCGCCTTGTTACATCCACAACATCCGACGTCGGCAGCCATGATCATCACGGTGGACGCCGTCGCATGAGATATCTTGGCAAACTGAGCACCGATCCAACGCTCTGGCTGCTCTTCCTCATGATCGGCGGTGCAGGAAGTGCTCTTCTGTACGTGGTCCTGACCAGCATCACTTTTTGAGCAACCATGTCGGGTCTTGGCACTGGGCCGGCACAGCCTATCGCTCGAAAGGAAGGAGGGATGCCGGAGAAGCACGACCACGTCTCCGACATCCACCACCAGAAGCGAAAGGTGAGCCGATGAGCGAAGCCATGTCGCACAGGGCCTGCACAGGGGAAATCCCTCGTTCTCGAACGAATCGTCCCGGCGCTCCTGTTATTCGTCCGCCGTAGAACATATATGAGGGTGTGGCGGCCTCAAAGATGTGGCCTCAGAAAGAACGCTCATACAAAGGTCGTTCCCTTCGCTGTTGTTGTTCGACGCGCCGAAGGTATTTTCACGCAACCGACACCCGCCTGATCAATCGCAGCGCCGAGAATGACAGGCGGCCGTCCAGCCGCCGACCGTACGATCGGTGGTTAGAGCCTGAGCGTTTCCAAGCATCGCGCGCTACGGCGGCCCGCGTGGCTGGATTGTGACAATCCTGCACGATCACGACCGGCTGCACCGGTCAGGTGAAGAGCATGACAGACCATCGTTTCGCAGCCTCGAGACGCCCCCCAGCCGGGCTGGCGTAACCGAAGAACGGAGTTTGACAATGGCCAAGGGACAAAAGCGCAGCAATCGCGAGATAAGAAAGCCGAAGCAGAAGAAGGAGCCTGCGAAAATGGAGGCGCCGTTCGGCTCTCAAGTCAAGCAGGCGGGCAACAGCAATGTGCCACGCGACAAGACGAAGAGCCGAATGTGAGTGGGTTACATTCCGCAGGTAGGTGCCGAAATGAAGGTGATCCTCGAATTCTATAGGGTCCGCGCGGGCGATACCGCTCATGCAAGGGTCGGCCGTGTCAGCCGCAGCGTGGCTGACGCCGACGACGCCATCAAGCTGGCCAGATCGTTGCTGCTCTCGCTCGATATGCCGCAGGAACCTGATTTCGTTGCGATCCTGGACGATCACGGGAATGCTTTTTATTCCGCATCCGCCATCCCCGGTCGTGAATTCGGCTCGACCCAAACTGCTGAAATCAGCGCTTGGGAGAACGAGGGCGGTGCTGTCGTCCACACCTCCATCAGGAGTGCCGCCAATCCAGAACAGGCATTGGTCTCACTCCCAATACATGGAGATACGCCATCATGACGCTTACTTTCCCCAATAGAAGCCGCAGCTATGACAAAGCCGGACAGCGCGTTCGCTTCATCGGCCACGACGGCATGTTCGAGGTGCCTTTCTTCGTCGAGACCGACGCGCTCCCCACCGCAGCTACCGGCGAAGCGCATTATCTGGCTGCCTTCGATGCGGCGCGCGCCACGATCCAGGATGTCGCGCGAGAAATCTACGGGAACGCCCGCAGGTCCGTATATGTGCTGACGGCGGCGGACTTCCGGTAACCCTGTGGCTTCCCCGGGCCCACCCTCGATGCAAATACGCCAAAGAACTGGATGCTGCCATGACCGTTCGCACCACCGACACAAAGGTCACGTTCAGGCAACCGTTCATGCTGAGCGCCTTTGACACTCGGCAACCTGCAGGAACCTATCGCCTGGTGATCGACGAAGAGGAAATCGGTCTTTCCTTTCTCGCCTACCGGCGCACGGCCACGATGCTGCACATTCCGGCGATTTCCATCAAAAGCAGCCGACATCAGGTGGTGGAGGTCGATCTGGAGGAACTGGCAGCGGCATTGGACGCGGATGCGCTCACGTGCCGGACTGTCAAGGAGTAGTCGGTCATGCGGCATCTTGGTGGAATTCACGGAACCGGCGTCCTGAAAGGTGGGGGTAAGACACTTGCCCGCGTGGTCTATGATTTTGACGGTTTCCTGAGGAAGCCGGGAGAAGTGATTGGCAGCGGCGAAATCCGGATGCCTCCCGATACTCTGCGACAGGTATTCGGCCGCGAGGATCTCCATCTTCTGACGGGCGACGGACGGCTTCTGCGCCTTCGCTTCTCCGAAAAGCATCTACCGGCGGCCAGCGATGCCGCTCATGTGGATATCGCCGGCGACCTGCCGCCGCAATCCGAATGGCGCCACTGACCGTCCGATCTCTTCGGCATGTGATCGTCGATCGATCCAAGTTGGGAGATTGACCGTCTCCTTGCCCGAAACTGCATAGGAGTCGACACTTCAACAAGTCAGCTGTTCGGCATAGTCGCGCCCTGGCTGGAAAGGCCCCTTTTGAAATCGATCCCTCGCCTACACTGGCATCGCTCTTCATTGCCGCCATGGAACGATGGAGCGCCCGTGAGGGAGGAGCTTTTCAGCGTGGAGCGGCTCGAGCAGCATGCGGAAAGCCTCGCCGCCGCGCAGCCGGTGACCGACCGGCCGCCAGCCGTCCTGTCCCTGCACAAGAGGCTCAATAACAATGCGGCTGTTCTGCTCGCCGCCTATCGGGCGAGTGCCGCGGAACTGGAGAGCGGCAGGGGGGTGGTCCCTGCCGCGGAATGGCTGCTGGACAACTATCATCTGGTCGAGGAGCAAATCCACGAGATCAGGGATGACCTGCCTCCCGGCTATTATCGCCAATTGCCGAAACTGAGCGAAGGGCCGTTTGCGGGTTATCCGCGGGTTCTCGGGCTTGCCTGGGCCTTTGTCGCGCATACCGACAGCCTCTTCGACCGGGAGAAGCTGCGGCGGTTTCTGGTGGCCTATCAGCGGGTTCAGCCCCTGACGATCGGCGAGCTGTGGGCAGTAGCGATCACCCTGCGTTGGGTCCTCATCGAGAACCTGCGCCGGCTGGCCGATCAGATGACCGTGGGTCGCGCGGCGCGCGCGGATGCGGCGGCGCTGGCCGAGCGGCTTCTCGTATTCGACTGCGGCAGGACCGCGCTTGAAACGGATATGACCTCCCGCTCACCGGAACCGTTGTCCGAGGTCTTCGCCGCGCAATTGGCCAAACAGCTGAGGAACCAGGATCCGGCTACGACGCCCGCGCTCGGATGGCTGGAAGAGCGTCTGGCGCTGCAAGGCGTGTCGGTCGATGCCGTGGTACAGCATGCTCAGCAAAGGCAGGGCGCCTCCAACGTCACCGTGCGCAACATCGTCACCAGCATGCGGCTGATTTCCGATATCGACTGGGCCGAGCTCTTCGAGAGCGTGAGCCTGGTCGACGAGCGGCTGCGGGCGGGAAGCGCCTTTGCCGGCATGGATTTCCCGACCCGCGACCTTTACAGGAACGCGATAGAGCAATTGGCCCGGGGCTCCTCGTTCTCGGAACTTGCAATCGTGGAGCACGCGCTCAATGCTGCACGCCATGCGGCGGCTGTAGCCGACGCGGAGCGCGCCGGCGACCCGGGCTATCACCTTATCGCCCAGGGTCGCACGGCATTTGAGCGGGCGATCCGGTTTCGGCCACCCCCAAGGCTGCGGATCAGCCGCTTCAACACGCGCCTGGGCATTGGCGGCTATATCGGATCGATCCTGCTTGTCACGGCTGTGTTGCTGGCCGTCGCGCTTTGGGCGCTTTCGCGTCCCGACCTTGACACCAGCTGGCTCGTGCTGTTCGCCCTGATCGGATTTTTCCCCGCGAGCGAGGTGGCCACCGCTCTCGTCAACCGTGCGATGACATGGAGTTTCGGCGCGACGATCCTGCCCGGTCTCGCGCTCAAGCAAGGCGTTCCCGAATCCATGCGGACGCTCGTCGCTGTGCCGACGCTTCTAACCAGCGAAGCCGACCTCATGGAGCAGGTGGAACGCCTTGAGGTCCACCATCTTTCCGGCGTTGGCGGCGACCTGGTTTTTGCCCTTCTCACCGACGGGCTCGATGCCGATCAGGAAATCATGGAGGGCGATGCCCAACTGCTCGATAGTGCCGCCGAAGCGATCGCCCGATTGAACCAGCGTCACGAACCGACAGCGGACGGAAGCCGTTTTCTCCTCTTGCACAGGCGCCGTGTCTTCAATGCGAGCGAAGGCAAATGGATGGGGTGGGAACGAAAGCGCGGAAAGCTGCACGAACTCAACCGGCTCCTGCGCGGCGCCGACGACACCACCTTCATGCCCGTAGGCGGAAGGCTGCCGCAGGTGCCGGCCGATGTGCGCTACGTCATCACACTGGACGCCGACACGCGGCTGCCGCGCGATGCCGCGCACCGTCTGATCGGCAAGATGGCGCATCCGCTCAACCGGCCGCGCTTCAGCGAAGCCGGGCAGCGTGTCGTCGACGGTTATGGCATTCTCCAGCCGCGTGTCACGCCTTCGCTTCCGGTCGGGCGCGAAGGATCTTTCTACCAGCGCGTTTTCTCTGCCCCCGGCGGCATCGATCCCTACGCGTCTGCCGCCTCGGACGTCTATCAGGATCTTTTCGGCGAAGGCACCTATACCGGCAAGGGTATTTATGATGTCGACGCCTTCGAGGCGTCTCTGGCTGGCCGCGTGCCGGAGAACACCATGCTCAGCCACGATCTCTTCGAGGGCGTGTTCGCCCGCGCGGGCCTTGCTTCCGATGTCGAGGTGATCGAGGAATTCCCGTCACGCTACGACGTGGCTGCCAAACGCCAGCATCGCTGGACGCGCGGTGACTGGCAACTCCTTCCCTGGGTGACGGGGCTGCGAAGCGGGCATCTTGCGCTTCCATCCGTCGGCCGTGGGAAGATGCTGGACAACCTGAGGCGGTCGCTGTTGGCACCGTTCATGCTCATGGCTCTGGGTCTTACGTGGCTGATGCCGCTTCCGGCCGCGGTGACGGGGACTGCGCTTCTTCTTGCTGCCGTCGCGATCCCTTCATTCCTGCCGATTCTCTTCACCCTCATACCGCACCGCGCCGGCATTCGCTTGCGCAATCACTTCGCGACGCTTGCCGCGGACCTGCGGCTCGCAGCGGTCCAGAGCGTCCTTTCCATCGTTTTCCTGCCCGACCAAGCGTGGCGAATGGGCGATGCCATCGTCAGAACCCTGGCGCGGCTCTTCGGGTCCCGCCGGCATCTGCTGGAATGGACCACGGCCGCGCAATCGAAGGGAAGCCCACGCCTGAACTTCGCCGGTTTCTATCGCCGCATGGCTTCCGGCACGCTGCTTGGGCTTGTCTTGGCCGTGGGCGCCGTTGCCCTGTCGCCTTCGTCCTGGCCGCTCGTCCTGCCCTTCGCGTTATTGTGGCTGGCCGCGCCGGCGCTCGCCTTGTGGGCGAGCCGGTCGCCGAAGGCCGGGCCACGCCTCGCCGTCTCAGATCCGGATGCAACCGAACTGCGCCTCATCGCGCGTCGCACCTGGCGCTTCTTCGAGACCTTCGTGACGCCCGAAGACAACATGCTGCCCCCGGACAATTTCCAGGAAGATCCGAAGCCCGTCGTCGCGCACAGGACGTCGCCTACCAATATCGGGCTCTATCTCGTCTCCGCGGTTGCCGCCCGCGATTTCGGCTGGGCCGGTACGGTCCAGACCGTGGAGCGGCTGGAAGCCACGTTGCAGACCATGCGTAAGCTCGCACGGCACAATGGCCACTTCTTCAACTGGTATGCAACGCAAGACCTGCGTGTTCTCGAACCCGCCTACATCTCGTCGGTCGACAGCGGAAACCTCGCCGGACATCTGATCGTGCTCGCCAACGCATGCGAGGCGTGGGTGAACCACGGCATTGCGCCAAATGCCCGGCTTGGCATGACCGACAATCTCCAACTGGCACGTCAGGCGCTCGGCGCCCTGTCCGGGAATCACCGCGAAGCCCAACTCTCCCTGATGCTTGATGACATCGACGTCCTGTTGAACGGTCCGCAGACGCTCGACGCGTTGTCTCCCGTGCTGACGCGCCTGGCTGACAAGGCTGCCGCCACAGCGCGCGAAATAGTTCCGGCGGATATCGAAGACAGCGCCCCGAATCTCGTCTTCTGGATCGAGTCCTTCAAGAAAACGGCGGCCGAACACGTACGTGACCGGTTCGCTGACCACGTTCTGAAAGACCGATTGCAGGCGCTTGCCGCGGATGCGCGGAAGATGGCGCTGGCGATGGACTTCGCTTTCCTTGTCGATCCCGAACGCAAGCTGTTATCGATAGGCTATTCTCTCGCCGACGATAACCTCGACCCGAGCTGCTACGATCTGCTCGCTTCGGAAGCCCGGCTTGCAAGCTTCTTCGCCATCGCCAAGGGCGATGTCGAGACACGGCACTGGTTCCGCCTGGGACGCGCCGCCACACCTTTGGGGAACGGGTCGGCCCTGATCTCCTGGTCCGGCTCCATGTTCGAGTATCTGATGCCCTCGCTCGTCATGCGCGCTCCCGCCGGCAGCCTGCTTGAGCAGACAAATCGGCTTGTGGTGGAGCGCCAGCAGGCTTACGGGCGGTCGCTCGGCATTCCCTGGGGGATCTCCGAATCCGCCTACAATGCCCGCGACATGGAGCTGACCTATCAGTACTCCAATTTCGGGGTTCCAGGTCTTGGTCTGAAGCGCGGACTTTCAGAGAATGCGGTGATCGCTCCCTATGCGACGGGACTTGCGGCCATGGTCGATCCCCAAGGCGCGCGAGAAAACTACGCCCGCCTCGCGCAAATGGGCGCCAGCGGCCGCTATGGCTTCTTCGAAGCGCTGGATTTCACGCGATCGCGGCTTCCGGAGAAGGAGAATGTCGCGATCGTCCGCACGTCCATGGCGCATCATCAGGGCATGACCATTATCGCCATCGCCAATACGCTGCACGATGGCGAGATGCGGGCCCGCTTCCATCGCGAGCCGATGATCCAGGCCTGCGAGCTCCTGTTGCAGGAACGCATGCCCCGCAACGTTGCGATCGGCCATCCGAAGGCCGAAGAGGTAAAAGTTTCCCCGGCCACCGCAGATACGGAAATTCCCACTTCGCGCCGCGTTACCGCCACCACGGCAGGCCCTCCGGTCACCCAGTTGCTATCGAACGGGCGCTATGCGGTGATGCTCACCGCCGCCGGCGCAGGTTACAGCCGCTGGCGCGATATCGCCGTCACACGTTGGCGCGAGGACGCCACCCGCGACGATTGGGGTTCCTTCATCTTCCTGCGCGATGTCCAAAACGGGGATGTCTGGTCCGCCGGCGCCCAGCCGCTCGGCGTCGAAGGGGAGCATCGCGAAGTCATCTTCGATGAGGATCGCGCCCAGTTCATCCGCCGCGATGGCAATTTGACGACCACGATGGACGTTCTGGTCTCCGGCGAAGACGATTGCGAGGTGCGCCGCCTGTCCTTGAGCAATGGCGGACGGCGGCCGCGCGAGATCGAGGTCACGTCCTATGCCGAGATCGTCCTGGCATCACCGGCCGCTGACACGGCGCATCCGGCGTTCTCAAAGATGTTCGTGCAGACCGAGTATGCCGCCGAGTTCGGCGCACTCATCGCAACGCGGCGCCTGCGCTCGCACGCCGAACCCCAGGTATGGGCTGCCCATCTCGCCGTCGTCGAAGGCGAGATCGTCTCCGATCCGCAGTACGAGACCGATCGCGCCAGGTTCGTCGGGCGCGGCCGTTCCAAACGCACCGCGGCCGCCATCGCGGAAGGAGGCTCACTCTCGAATACGGTGGGTACGGTTCTCGACCCCATTTTCTCGCTGCGCCAGCGCGTGAGGATCGCGCCCGGAAAGGTCGCGCGTATCGCCTACTGGACCGTCGTCGCATCGTCGCGCGCCGAGCTCATGGACATGATCGACAAACACCACGATCGTAGCGCGTTCGAACGCGCCAGGACGCTGGCGTGGACCCAGGGGCAGGTCCAGCTTCGTCATCTTGATGTCGATGCCGGAGAGGCCGCGGATTTTCAGCGCCTCGCCGCCCCCATCCTCTATGCCGACCCTCGCTACAGGGCGCCGTCCAAGGAGATTGTCCGCGGTGCCGGCTCGCAATCTGGCCTGTGGCATCTCGCCATTTCCGGTGACCTGCCGATCGTCTTGGTGGGCATAGACGATCCCGAAGACATGGCCCAGATCCGCCAGTTGCTGCGTGCTCACGAATATTGGCGCATGAAAAGCCTTGCCGTCGACTTGGTGATCGTTAACGAGCGCGCATCCTCCTATACGCAGGACCTGCAAATCGCCATCGAGACCGCCGTGCGCAGCAGCCAGTCGCGGCCGCGCTTCGGTGCCGAGCTCGCGCAGGGCTCCGTCTACGCGCTTCGCGCGGATCTGATGAGCGCTGAGGCGCGCGACCGGCTCCGTTCGATTGCACGCGTCACTTGCTCGGCACGTCGTGGATCGATCGCCGAGCAACTCGATCGTTTGCCAAACCCGTCCGTCAATCACCCCTCGGCCTCCTCCTCGCAAAAAACTGTGCGGCAGCTCTCCGAGCCTTCTGCGCCGTACACGCCGCCGCTCGAATTCTTCAATGGGCTCGGCGGCTTCGACAAGAACGGACGGGAATATGTGGCAATCCTCCAGGGCGGCGCCGTCACGCCCGCGCCATGGATCAATGTGATCGCCAACCCCGGTTTCGGCTTCCAGGTCTCGGCGGAAGGAAGCAGCTACACCTGGGCAGAAAACAGCCGCGAGAACCAGCTTACGCCATGGTCGAACGATCCCGTGGCCGATCCCAGCGGCGAGATGATCTACATCCGCGACGAAGAGAGTCTCGATCTGTGGAGCCCGACCGCGCAGCCGATCCGCGGCAGCGGCACCTATGTCTCGCGTCACGGTTTCGGCTACAGCCGTTTCGAGCACGAGGCGAACGGCATCGCGCTCGATCTCCTGCAATACGTGCCTCTGTCCGACCCCATCAAGATTTCGCGCCTGACCCTTCGAAACCTTTCCAGCCGTCCCCGCCGCCTGTCTGTCACCAGCTATGCTGAGTTGGTGCTCGGCACCTCGCGCAGCGCCACGGCACCATTCCTGGTGACCCAGATCGATGAAGCCACTGGCGCGATGCTGGCGCGCAATCCCTGGAGCATCAATTCCTCCGACCGTGTCGCATTTGCCGATCTTGGCGGGCGGCAGACCGCGTGGACGGCCGACCGAGCCGAATTCCTTGGCCGCTACGGCAACCCGTCGGCACCTCGCGCCCTTGCCGGCCTTGAGCCACTGTCCGGAAGCACCGGCGCCGGCCTCGACCCTTGCGCGGCCCTGCAACAGACAATCGAGATCGGCGCGGGCGAGACGGTCGAGATCGTCTCGTTTTTGGGGCAGTGCGGCTCGCAGGATGAGGTCCGGGCGCTCCTTGCGCGTTATCGCGCGGCCGATCTCGATGCCGTTCTCCAGGAGATGACGGACCACTGGACCGGCATTTTGCAGGCGGTCCAGGTCAAAACCCCTGACCGCGCGATGGACATCATGCTCAATGGCTGGCTCCTGTACCAGACGCTCGCCTGCCGCATCTGGGCGCGCTCGGCCTTCTATCAGGCGAGCGGCGCCTACGGTTTCCGCGACCAGCTTCAGGACGGCATGGCCTTGACGCTGGCAAGGCCCGAAGAGACACGGCGCCATCTCCTGCGTGCGGCCGGTCGGCAATTCGTCGAAGGCGATGTCCAGCACTGGTGGCTGCCTCAATCGGGGCAAGGCGTTCGCACGCGGATTTCGGACGACCGCGTCTGGCTCGCATTCGCGGCGGCGACCTACGTGAATACTTCGGGTGACTCCGCGGTTTTGGACGAGACCGTCCCGTTTCTCGACGGCCCACCGCTTGGCCCCGGCGAGCACGACGCCTTCTTCCATCCCAGGCCCGCGGCCGAATCCGCCTCTCTGTTCGAACATTGCGCCCGTGGCCTCGACCAGTGTCTGGAACTTACCGGCGAGCTCGGTCTGCCCCTCATGGGCACCGGCGACTGGAACGACGGCATGAACCGCGTCGGCGAAGGCGGTAAGGGCGAGAGCGTCTGGCTCGGCTGGCTGCTGCTGCGCGCCATCGAGCTCTTCTCGCCCCTGGCGGAAGGCCGCGACCCAAGCCGCGCCGAACGCTGGCGCGCTCACGCAGCCTCCGTGCGCGAGGCGATTGAGGGGCATGCATGGGACGGTGAATGGTATCGCCGCGCGACCTTCGACGATGGCACCTGGCTCGGCTCGAAGGACAGCGAAGAATGCCGGATCGACTCCATCGCCCAGTCCTGGGCCGTCCTATCGGGCGCTGCCGACCCGGCGCGGGCGGCAACGGCGATGGCATCGCTGGAGAAGCATCTCATCCGCCGTGAAGACGGCATGGCGCTTCTGTTCACGCCCCCCTTCGACAAGACGCCGCACGACCCAGGCTACATCAAGAGTTATCCGCCGGGCCTGCGCGAGAATGGAGGCCAGTACAGCCATGCGGCCATGTGGGCGATCCTGGCCTTTGCGAAATCAGGTGCGGGCGACAAGGCGCACAATCTGTTCGCACTGCTCAATCCGATCAACCACGCGCTTACTCGTGAGGAGGCCGAACGCTACAAGGTCGAACCCTATGTCGTTGCCGCCGACGTTTATTCCGTCGCACCGCATGTCGGTCGGGGCGGATGGACCTGGTATACCGGCTCCGCCGCTTGGATGTATCGTTCCGGCATCGAGGGCATTCTGGGCATCCGGCGCGACGGGGAATTCCTCATTGTCGACCCGTGTATCCCGTCGGCCTGGCCGGGATTTGAAGCCACAGTGCGTGTGGGCACGACTCACTACAACATCCGCATAGACAATTCGATCCGACGCGGTTCAGGTGACTGGTTCGCGGTCATGGACGGGGAACCTCTTCAGTGTACCAGCGCGTGCGTGCGCGTTCCGCTGGACGGACGCAAACATAATTTAACGCTCGGTTCGAGTATGGGTTGACGTACATTACTCGCTGCGTTCCTCGTTGGTTGTGGTGCGCGCGTTGTCAAGTGACAACGGGAGTGCCGTGTGCAACGATTGACGAGGGTCACTTTCGGCAAGGAGTTGCGATGAAATCGAGTGCTATCTGGCTCATCGCGTTGATCGCATTCGGAAGCTGGCCGGTAACCGCGCCAGGAGGCGACCTGACCGATCGCGAAGTGAATATCCATGAAATTATAGCCGCGCTTGGGGTCGACGATTTGAGCGCGAACGAGCTCCGTGAGATCGATTCCTATGTTCGTCTTGAAGTGGTGGACCTAAGCCCCTTCGAGTCGAGCGACGAATATCAAGCGCTGGAGACTGCCCTCGGCAAAACCGATGACGGTTGGGCGATGGTGCAAACCGCGATCATAAGCAATGACTCAATCGAACAGGAACTCAGACGACGTTCGGTTGACATAGGGCGCGTCGTTGCCGCGACAATGGATGATGAAGGGGTCCTTACGATTTATATCCGCTGACGCCGAGACCTGGGTGCCGACGAATGGCCAAGTGAACTTCTTGGCCCCTTTCGCACTTCGTCGGTCGTACGGGAAATGACCGAGAAGGTGAGGCCATTGATCACAACGATATCCGCTCTCGGGGGAGGAAATCCGGCGGGTGACCGCGCTGGCTGCGCTCAATGTCCGGTTTCGGGGAGGGATGCAACGTCTACTTCGAAGCCGGTCGTTCTCGACCGAGAGCGGCGTAGATAGGAGGTTAGGGAACGGCAGCTTGTGGAGTAGGCCCCAGGTTGACATCATATCGACGATGTCGACATTCCTGCTTCCGATGACATACGTCGTGGCGGTTGGGCCGAGGCCAAAGGCGAACAGCTTGTGGTGCCAGGTGCGAACAGCACTGACCGAGAGCGATAGGCCTATTTAAGCTGGCTTACGTTAGGATCACAGTTATTTAAGTGTCGGCGGGATTGTTGAAATAGCGCCAGCTCCTTCGACAGCCATTGCGTCAGCACATGAGCCACGCTGATAAAAGCACAACTTTACGCGTGTGAGGTCGTTGGTTCTGTTCCCTACGCTGCTGTGCGAAATAATTCTCCAAGGAGCGCTGTGTCGATCTGGAGCAGCATGGAGTGGAGAGAAGAGGGCGGTCGCAAGTAAAGATGATTGCATGCCGGTGATTTGAACCTAATTGACCTGAAGATGTGTGTCAGAACGAACGCGCCAAAACGCTCGGCCTGCGCGCTTACCTCTTCAGCTTCACCTGGCCTTTCCGGTCTCGTCGCGGTTGTCCTCATCAATAATCTCGTCGTACCGAACTCCAGCCGGGTGGCGCCATCCTCTCCGGTGGCGCACTCGCCGCATTCGCTGTGACCGGCGTCGGAATCAAATCGTCGTGGCCGGCTAGCACTCGCCGTCACCGCTTCGCTCCTGGTGCTGATCGCCGCCAGCCCTGCTGTAATCCGGAGAACTTCTAGTGGTGCGATCCTGACAGATGGTACCCATCTGTCAGGACAAATAGCTCCCAGACCACTAGGGGCGGCTCCTTCGGGTGTGGCAACGGCCCCCAACCTTCGCTGTTGAGGCGGTCCCGCCATTGTTCCGCCGGCCTTGTCCTTCTCGGATTCGGCGCATATCCTTTCGTCCATGTCCCACGCTCATGACCACGATAACGACCTCGATCCCATGGCCGCGCGGGTGCGCGCCTTGGAGACGATCCTGACACAGAAGGGACTGATCGAACCCGCGGCGGTCGACGCCATAGTCGACACCTACGAAACCAAGGTCGGCCCGCGGAACGGCGCAAAGGTTGTCGCAAGGGCATGGTGCGATCCGGGCTATTCCGACTGGTTGAAGCAGGATGCCACCGCGGCGATCGCATCGCTGGGGTATACCGGCCGGCAAGGCGAGCACATGCAGGCCGTTTTCAATACCGAAGATGCGCACAATCTCGTCGTCTGTACGCTCTGCTCCTGCTATCCGTGGTCCGTATTGGGTTTGCCGCCGGTCTGGTACAAGGCGCCGGCCTATCGCAGCCGCGCCGTTATCGATCCGCGCGGCGTGCTTGAGGAATTCGGCGTGCATTTGCCGGCACAGACGAAGATCCGGGTCTGGGATTCGACCGCGGAACTGCGCTATCTCGTCGTGCCGATGCGGCCAACGGGCACCGAAGACCTGAGCGAGGAGGAGTTGGCGGCGTTGGTCACGCGCGATTCCATGATTGGCACCGGCCTGGCGCTGGAACCATACCAGCCATGAACGGACCCCAGGACCTCGGCGGGCAGATGGGCTTCGGGGCGGTTGCGCCGGAAAGGGACGATCCTCTTTTCCACGCCGAGTGGGAGAAGCGGGCGCTCGGCGTAACACTTGCGGCCGGCGCGATGGGAGCCTGGACCATCGATGAAAGCCGCCATGCCCGGGAATGCCTGCACCCGGCGGATTATTACGCCTCCAGCTACTACGAGATCTGGATCAAGGCGCTGGCGGTCCTGCTTCAGCGCCATGGTTTTGTCACCGCGGATGAGTTGGTCGAAGGTAAGGCACTGGTCGAAGGCGCCAGGCCGAAACGGACGCTGAAGGCGGCTGACGTCGCGGCGGTTCTGGCAAAGGGCGCGCCGTGCGACAGGCCGGTCTCGGCCCCGGCGCGCTTCAAGGCCGGCGATCGTGTGCGAACGAGGAATTTCCATCCTCGGGACCATACACGGCTGCCGCGCTACGCGCGCGGCAAGCTCGGCGTCGTCGAGGCCGTACGGGGCGGGTTCGTCTTCCCCGATACAAACGCCCATGGGAAAGGGGAAAACCCGCAATGGGTCTACACCGTGGTCTTTGAAGGCCGTGAGATCTGGGGTGAGACGGGCGATCCGGCGCTGACCGTCTCTGTCGACGCATGGGAGAGTTATCTTGAACCTGCGTGATCTGCTTCCGCAGGCCGACGATGATCGCGCATTCGCCGAGCCCTGGCAGGCGCAAGCTTTTGCGTTGACGCTCGCACTCCACCAGAAAGGTTTGTTTTCCTGGAGCGAGTGGGCCGAGAGCCTGTCGGAGGAATTGAAGCAGGGGGGCGGTGCCGAGGATGGCAGCGGCTACTACGAATGCTGGCTCTCCGCGCTCGAAAAACTCCTCGCGGCCAAAAGCGTCGCTACGCCAGGCGATGTCGATGCCTTGGCCGCGGCTTGGCAGCGCGCGGCCCACGCCACACCGCACGGCAAGCCGATCTTGCTCGAGAACGATCCCCAACACGCCGACTGGAATAGGGCGCCGTAGCGGGCGACGCGGCCTTACTCCTCGGCAAGGATGCGCCGCATCTCCTCGATGGCAGCATCGAGCTGAGGGTCGCGGCCCGCTGAATAAGGCAGGCTGAACGCAACCGGGATATCCGGTTGGATGCCGCGCCCTTCGAGCCTCGTCTCCTCGCCGAGCACCGCGTCGGACACGGCCAGGATGAGCAGGCTGTCGTCTGGCAGGAGATAGGCGCGGCCGGCCAGCAACGCACCCGCCGTCCGCGCTCCCACGAGCGGTATGCCGTTCGTCTTCAGCGAATAGGCGAAAACTTCGAGGCCGCTTCTCGATCCCTCGTCGATGATGGCGACAACCGGCCTGTTCCAGCGCACATTGGCAAGAATTTCCTCGCCGTCGCGCAGGATAAGCCGGAACGGCGCAGTATCGCCGACGAAAAGCTCGGCCGCATCGGACTGGCCGCCGCCCCAGCGGCCGCGCAGGTCGACGATCACCCCGTCGGCGTCTTTGAGGCGGCCCGTGGCAAGCTCCCGGGCAACGACGTCCATCGCATCGCGGCTGGAGAGCGTCCATAGCCGAACATAGCCGATCCGCCGGCCGTCGCGCTCCGTGACGGTCGCGCTCTCCTTTATCGCCTTCGAGAAGCTTCGCAGCGGCCGCAGCCGCTCCACCGTGGCCTCGACGATGACCGGTTCGGCGCCTTCGTGCCGGCGCAAGCGCACCTCGACGGTCTCGCCAACCTTGTCCCGGAAAGACTCGATCTCGTCATAGGGCGCACCGTCCACCGAGACGATCTCATCTCCCACCAGTATTCCGGCGCGATCCGCCGGCGAACCGTCATAGACGTCGCTGACGAACAGAGTGCCGTCGCTCTCCCGGGCGACCATGCCTATGCCGTGATAGCTCGCCTCGCCTTCCGGCGGGAACAAGCGCCGCGCGTGGTCCCGAACCGCGAAGCGGAAGATGTCGATCAGCTCGAAATAGTCGATCCCGTCCGGCTTGTAGCGCCCTGTATGCGATGCATCGAGGCTGGCAAGCACCGTATCGACCGCCGCGTCGACCCGCGCTTCGGTGCTGTCGGCCGTCACCGGTGCCTCCTGGTCCTCAATCTCGTTTCGCACCGCCGTGGTGAAGCCGTCGAGAGCCGACGCGTCGTAGAAGTGTTCCATCACAAGCTCGACGACGTGGTCGAACACCGGCTGCCCGGATTGGGGCAGGTCGTCGGCGAGCGCCGCCGCCGGCGTGAGAAGAAGCAGGAGCGCTACCCGAAGGAAGCCGAGCGTGTTCGCTTTCATGGACCGCATCCTTTTTCCCGGCCGTCATTATCTGCCGAACTACGGCTGGAGCGAGACCGCCGGTCGCGGTGTCGGAAAAAATTCGGCGCTCAACTCACGTCGAGGCGATCCAGGTAGGGCAGGCTCTCGGCGTGGAACTCGCGCCGGATGACATCCACGCGTGCCAGCGCCCGGCCGCTGGAAACCTTCAGGTGGTGTTCGAGTGCATTTGCCGCCCCCCGGATGTCGCCCGCCCCCAGATGCCGCACGACCTCCATGTGTTCCGGCAGGAAGGGCTCCGTGTTGAACAGCCGTGGCGTCCAGCGGTAAAGGAACCGGTGCGCGATCAGAAGCGACTGCGGCAGCGTGATCGCCTGCATCAATGTGCGGTTTCCGCAATATTCGAGCAGCGTCACATGCATCTCCTCCTCCAGCCGGTCGAGGGTCGGCCCCTCGATGGCGTCGGCATGGGCAATCGCTTCGTCCAGATGCTCCCGCATGCCGGCCAGGAAATTCCGCGGCATGTTGGGCGCGGCCTTCGTCAGCGCGACGGGTTCCAGGATGCTCCGCAATTCGTACAACTCGCCGACATGCTCTGGCGTCAGCGCCGGCGCATACCACCGCGAGCGGTCGTCCTTGCGCAAGACACCGCGCTGTTGCAGGCGGCCCACCACGTCGCGCGCCACGGTGCGGCTGACGTGATAGTAGCGCGCCAGCTTCGCCTCGTTGACGCGCCAGCTCGCAAACGAGATGCGGCCGACGATTTCGTCCTCCACTTCCGCGTAGATGCGCTCCCAGCTCGGCTGCGAGACGAGCCGGACGTCCTCCTCCGCCGGGGTAGCCGTCCGGTGCGCGCTCACACCTTCCAAGGGCTTGCGCACTGCGTAGCCTCTGCCTTCCGACTTGACGACAAAGCCGCTCCTTTCAAGCTCGGCCAGCGCCCGTCGGGCGGGCGCACGGCTGATGTCGAACTGCTCGGCAACGCCCGATTCGGTGAGCCGCGTGCCGGCCGCAAGCACGCCGTCGCCGATCTGCGCAGCGAGGATATCGAAGGCACGCTGGTAGAGCCGGGGTGCAAGGCCCGCGCCTTGCTCGCCGGCCCGCGAACGCCCCTGCCACCCTTTGCTCCCTTCTCGGCCTCCAGCCGGCGATGCGCTCACTTCCTTTCCCCTCCTGCTGCATTTGACGATGAGATGGGCCAACCCGAAACGGCTTGTCCAAGGCTCGCATTTCGTATAGTGTAGACATTAGACGTTTTTTGACAACAGGTGAAGCAATCGCGGCCCGGGAGGAGGTTGCAGGCGATGGCGGCTCGGCTTGCGGGTAAACGCGCATTCGTGACCGGTGCGGGGCAGGGCATCGGGCGCGCCGTTGTGCTCGCCTTTGCCGAGGAGGGGGCCGAGGTGGTCGCCGCCAGCCGCACCGCCGAGAAGATGCGCGACCTGCCCGGGCATTCGCCTTCGATCCGGCCCATCGGCCTCGATGTCACGGACGGTCCCGCCGTCGCCCGCGCCATTCAAGATGCAGGCCGCGTCGATATCCTCGTCAACTGCGCCGGCTGGGTGCACAACGGCACGCTGCTCGACTGCTCGGACGAGGACTGGGCAAGAAGCCTCGACCAGAACGTCACCTCCTGCTTCTTCACCATCCGCGCGGCCCTTCCCGGCATGATCGAGCGCGGCAGCGGCTCGATCGTCAACGTGGCTTCCGTTGCCTCTTCGATCACCGGCGTGGCGAACCGCGCCGCCTACGGCGCCAGCAAGGCCGCCGTCATCGGGCTCACCAAGGCCGTAGCGCGCGACGTGATCCGCACCGGCGTGCGCGTCAACGCGCTCTGTCCCGGCACGACACGGTCGCCGTCGCTGGAGGCGCGCATTGCCGCCACCGATGACCCCGAGGCGACCCGCCGCGCGTTTGTCGAGCGCCAGCCCATGGGGCGGCTCGGCAAGGTGGAAGAGATGGCCGCCGCCGCCCTCTATCTCGCCGGCGACGGATCCGCCTTCACGACGGGCACGATCATGGTCGTGGACGGGGGGCAGACGTTGTGATGGCGCTCGAACGCAAAAGGACCGAGGGCACCCTGCACCGGGTGAGGGCGGACGCGCTAGACCGCTTCTGCCGCGCCGTTCTCTCGGCCGCCGGCGCAGATGCGGCGACGACGGATGCGGCCACCCGCGCCATGTTGCACGGCTCCCGGCTCGGCATCGACAGCCACGGCGTGCGCCTGCTCGACCACTACGTCCGGGCCCTTTCGCACGGTCGGGTGAACCCGAGGCCGAAGCTTCACCTTGATTGGAAGGGCGGTGCCGCCGCTACCCTCAAGGCCGACGACGCCCATGGCGCTCTCGCCGCCTATTTCGCCATGAGCGAGGCCGGAAAACTGGCGCAAAGCCTGGGCATCGGCGCGGTCGCCATCCGCAACAGCTCCCATTTCGGGCCGGCCGGCGCCTATGCGCTTGCCGCGGCCGAGGCCGGCATGATCGGCGTGGCTATGTGCAATTCCGACAGCGTTGTCCGGTTGCACGATGGCGCAGAGCGCTTCCACGGCACAAACCCCATCGCCTGTGCGGTGCCCGTTCCCGGCGGGCGCCCGTGGCTGCTCGACATGGCCACAAGCGCGATCCCGTTCAACCGTGTCCAGCTCTACAAGAGCCTCGGCGTTAAGCTGCCTCAAAGCACCGCCTCGCGCGCCGATGGCAAGGACACGGAAGAAGCCGACGAGGCCGAAATGCTCGCTCCTCTCGGCGGTGAGTTCGGCTTCAAGGGCGCAGGCCTTGCCGGTCTGGTCGAGATATTCAGCGCCGTTGTCTCGGGCATGCGGCTGAGCTTCGACATCGCGCCAATGGTCGGCCCCGATTTTTCCACACCGCGCGGCCTCGGCGCCTTCGTCCTTGCTTTAAAGCCCGATGCTTTCGTGGACGAAAAAACCTTCGCCGACGGCATGACGCGCTATCTGACCGCTTTGCGCGGCTCGGCGGCGCGTGCCGGTGGGAAGGTCATGGCCCCCGGTGACCGCGAATGGGCGGAGGCGGACCGGCGGGCGGTCGAGGGCATCCCCCTCGACCCCACCACGCTCGAAGCCTTTCGGCGTCTTGCCGATGGGTTCGGTATCGAGATGCCGGGAGGGGCCGGCGCATGAGCCACGGCGTCTGGGGGATGCGCCGTGGTTCATGCATACGGGTTTCTGTTTGCCTGCCGGCGAAGCTTGGCGTTCCGCCGTTTCGCCGGCCGATGGAGTGAACGTACTCGCGTAAGGAGGAGAAGAGATGCGTAGATTGACGAGACGGCTTTCGATCGCCTGCGCCGCGTTGGCCCTTGCCGTGGGGTTCCATGGCGGCGCCGGTGCGCAGGAGACCTTCACGCTCCGCTTCAACCATGTTCTGGGCCCCGACGAGCCCTACCACCAGGGCTTTCTGAACTGGGCCGAGCGTGTCGAAGAGCGCACGGACGGCGGGCTCACCATCGAGGTCTTCCACAGCGCGCAGCTCGGCGTGGAGGAGGATATCATCGAGCAGATCCGCCAGGGCGCCAATATTGGCCAGAACACCGATTCCGCCCGGCTCGGCAACTATGTGCCGGGCATCGCCGTGGTCAACGGACCCTATTTCGTGGAGTCGCTGGAAGAGGCCTATGCTCTCGCCGATTCCCCCACCATGCAGGAATGGCAGCGGGAACTCGCCGACCAGCACGGGCTGAAGGTGGTGTGTTTCGACTGGGTGCAAGGCTTTCGCCACTTCTTCACCAACAAGGAAATCCGCACGCCGGAAGACCTCGCCGGCCTGCGCATCCGCACGCCGCCCGCGCCCATCTGGCAGGAGTCGGTGCGGGCGCTTGGCGCGGTGCCCGTGGCCCTCAATTTCACCGACATCTATCCGGGCCTGCAGCAGCGGGCGGTCGACGGGGCGGAACTCGTCTATCCCAATATCACCTCCGCCAACCTCAACGAGGTCCTGAGCCACGCCAACGAGACCGCTCATATCCTGCTCGTCAACTTTCAGGTGGTCAGCGCGCAATGGTTCGATGGCCTGCCCGAGGACTATCAGACCGCGCTGGTCGAGGAATGCCGGGCGGCGGGGCAGGAGACCTCCGCGACCATCCAGCAGGCGGAAGAGGAGGCCAAGGCGCAGCTGATCGAAGCGGGCATGACCGTCGTCGAGGACGTGGATCTCGAAGCGTTCCGAAAGGCCGGCGAAAAGGCCTATGAGGCGCTCGGTCTCGTGGAGGCGAAGGATAAGGTGCAGGAAGAGATTGGGCGGTAGTGCCGCCCGCGGAGGGCGAAAAGGGTCCGGCGAAGGATAGCCCATGGCAGCCATATATGCTTTCCTGCAAAGGCTCGAGGCGGTCCTTGCCGGGATGTTTCTGCTCCTCATGGTGGTCTTGATCTTCACCGGCGGGGTGGCGCGCATGCTGGGCCACCCCCTCAACTGGACCATCGATCTTTCCACGTCGTTCTTCGCCTGGGGTGCATTTCTGTGCGCCGACATCGCCTGGCGGCGCAATGCGCTCATGTCGATCGACGTTCTGACGGCGCGGCTGCCGGCGAAAGCCGCGCGCGCGCTCACCTATGTGAACTACACGGTCATCTCGGCCTTCCTCGTCTATGTCATTTATGCAGGCACGTGGCTTTCCTGGGTCAGCCGGGCGCGCGCCTTCCAGGGCATCCCGAGCGTCAGCTATTCATGGGTGACGGCGAGCCTCGTCGCAGGCGGCATGCTGCTGCTCCTCACCACCCTCATCAAGGTGCGCGCCGCGCTTAGGGAGGACGGCTTCTTCCGTGCCTCCTCCGCGGCCGCACGGTGAGCGCCATGCTGATCGTCGCCCTTGCCTTCGTCGTGCTCATCCTGATGGGTATGCCGGTCGCCTTCGCCATCGGCATTTCGGGCGCGCTGTTCTTCATCCAGCATCCGGAACTGCCGTTCACGATCCCGGTGCAGGTGACCGTCTCGCAGACGCAGAATTTCGCCCTTCTTGCAGTGCCGCTCTTCATCATGGCGGGCAACTTCATGAACCGGTCGGGCATCACCGAGCGGCTGTTGGAACTGGCGTCGGTGCTCACGGGGCGGCTGACGGGCGGATTGGCGCAGGTCTCGATCGCCCTTTCGGCGCTGATGGGCGGCGTGTCCGGCTCGGCGATCGCCGATGCCGCCATGCAGTCGCGCATGCTGGGCGAGGAGATGGTCAAGCGCGGCTTCACCCTCGGCTTCGCCGCCTCGGTGCTCTCCTACGGCGCCGTTCTGACGCCGATTATCCCGCCCGGCGTCGGCATGATCCTCTACGGCACCATCGGCCAGGTCTCGATAGGCCGGCTGTTCGCCGCCGGCTTCGTGCCGGCTTTTCTCCTGTGGCTCGGCCTTTCCATGGCGGTGTGGCTGACGGCCAGACGGCGCGGCTACACGCCGGAGCGCGAGCGGCGGCCGACCGTGCGCGAAACCGTCCACGCCTTCACCGGCGGCATCTGGGCACTTCTGTTTCCGGTCTTCCTGCTCCTTGGCCTGCGCATGGGCGTCTTCACGCCGTCGGAGATCGGCGCCTTCGCGGTCATCTACGCCGTCTTCATCGGCGTGCTCATCTATCGCAAGATGAAGGTGCGGGGCTTTCTCGAGGCGCTGGAGGGTAGCCTTGGCGACGTCGGTTCGGTGATGTTCCTGATCGCCCTGTCGGCCATCTTCAGCTACGGCATCGTGCTCGACCGCGTGCCGGAGGCGGTTTCCGGCTGGATTCTCGGCCTGACCGGCAATCTCCAGGGCGCCATGGTGCTGATCGCGCTCTTCGTGCTCGTCATCGGCTTCTTCATCGACGCCACCGTGCTCATCATCATGCTGACGCCGATCTTCCTGCCGCTGGTGCGCGAGCTTGGCGGCGACCCGGTCCATTTCGGCATCGTCTTCATCCTGGCCGCCACCATCGGCAATTTCACGCCGCCAGTAGGGGCGGCCATGTACGCGGTGTGCTCGATCCTGCAATGCCCCATCGGCGCCTATACGCGCGAATCCATGCCGCTCTTCACGGCGGTCGCGCTGGTGACATTGTTTTTGATCTTCGTGCCGGGCGCTGTGCTCTTCCTGCCGAGGCTGATTTTCGGGTGAGATAGAACGTTTTCGCCTCCAGGCTGCCCCCGGGGCGGCTTGTCGTGACTTTTCAACATCATGGCGGCCAACCCTATTTTTGCTCGCTTCGGCGCGCTAGATTGGTCATGTGGCGGGGCAACAGAAATGCTGCCATGAGAACGTCGATTTACATTGTGCTGGCAATAGCCGCTGTCGCAGCGGCAGCACTCGTAGCTATACTTCCGCATGCCTCGGCGAATTTTGCCGAAGGGCGGATTGCCAGCCTTATCCACGCCTCGACCGGTGAGAATATCCGCATTCGCGGCAATACGACCATCGCTGTGCTGCCGTTTCCCACCGTCACCATGGAGGACGTGGAGATAAGGGAAAACGGTCGTCCCGACGACCGGCCGCGCTTCACGATTACATCTCTTAGCGCGTCGCTTCGGGTTCTCCCGCTGCTGGGTGGGCGGATCGAGCCTCGCAGCTTGACATTGGATGACGCACGAATCCACCTGAACTGGAACGCGAACGGCGAAGAGCCGCGGCAGCTGTTGTCCAAGTTGGCGGGCTATGCACAGCATCCCCTGTTCGCCAATGCCGGGGATGGCGGCATCGGCGAAGTCGTCCTGCGGAACGGGGCCATCCGGTTGGAAGATGGCGGTACCGGGCGGACGGAAGAGATTACCGGCGTCAACATGAAGTTTGCGCGGGGGGGAAGCGGGCAGCTCGTCGAGCTTACCGGCTCGCTGGAGTGGCGCCGTCGACGGATCGATATTAGCGCCAGCCTCGATGACCCGCAAAGCATTCTCACAAAGGGAAGCCAGGGCCATCTGAGGATCGCCGCAAGGCCGGCGGTGCTGTCGGCGGGTGCACTCGATTTCCTGGATCTTTGGTCGGGGACTCATCGGCCGAGGCGGGCGATCACACTGCTTGAGCCGGACCACGCTATCGGCCCGCTCAGCATCGCCGGCATATTCAAGGCGGCCGGCGGCGATGCCGTGACGCTGGAAGATGCGACTTTCGAACTGCCCGGAATGTCGGCATCGGGCAGTCTCGCCTTCGGATGGAGAGGCGAAAGACCACGGCTCACCGGCGCGCTCGAGGTCGATGAACTCGAACTCGGCTCCTATCTGAAAGCGCTCCTTCCGGAGAAACTGGCCGAGTTGCTGAGGCTCCCCGCCGTGCCCCACCAACTGCGGGGTATCGATATCGACCTTGCTGCCGGGGCTCCGGCGAGTAATTTCGGGCTGTTCAGCGTCGCAAGTCCCACCGTGAGATTCCGCAACCGCGCGGGGCGGATAAGCGTGGCCTTGGAGGAGGCGGAAGTGGCGGGCGGAAGTGTGCAGGGAACGCTGCTCGTCACACCGGAGGCAGCGGGCGCATCCGTGCGTTTTGCCAGCCGCGTCGACGGCGTATCGGTGAGCGATATCGGCCGGGCGCTTTGGCCGGAGACCATCAGCCTGCCCATCGGCCAGGACCATCCGCCCGAGGGCATCGTCACGGCGGCAACCGAGCTCACGGGGCGGGGGAAGACGCTCGGCGCCATTATAGCCTCGCTCGACGGCTGGGGCGTCGCCGTCGTCCGCGACGGAAGCCTCGACGGTGCCGACATCGTGGCGACGCTGCAGCGGCTGGCATCCGGCGCCGTGAACCTTGGCACCGGCAAGCCCTTTATTCCCGCTGCCGGACGGACATCGTTCTCGACCCTCATTGCCTCTGCCGACGTGCGGGGCGGCGTCGTTCATGTGCCGCGGGTCCGCTTCGAGGGCGACCGTTTCGAGATCAGCCTGTCGGGCCGCGGAAAGCTTGCCGACGGTGAGGTCGAGGCGGAGGGCACCGCCTCCCTCCATGCCGCCGATGCCCCGGCTCGTCTGCAAATACCGCTCGTCGAACTTCCCTTCGGTGTGGGCGGCACGATGCGCGAGCCGATGATCGCACCGGGCATCCCGCGCATCGGCACGCGTTCCGCCTCGCTCTCGGCGGACGATATCATTGCGACGGAAAAACCGGGTACCGACTGATGCAGCTGGCGAAGGAAATCGGTAGCGGAATGGACCGGCAGGGCGCCGCGATAGCGGCGGGTCCGCCTGGAGCAATGCCACGGCTGCTTCGCTGGCTCTTGACGGGCGGCCGGCAATCCGGGGACCGGGAAGGCTGGCGGCGCGCAGTAGCGGCCGCGGTGGCCGTTTTCCTGGCCTCGCTCGTCTATTACGGCTGGTGCATGTTTCCCGGGTTGGGCGGGGAGTTGAACGCCGGGGATTCGACGAAAATCCAGATCCTCGGCCACACGCCGATCATGCTGCACGGGCCGGGATATCCATTCGTGCTTATGCTCGGGGCAGGGGTGCGCGCGCTCGGATTGCCGCTGCCGCCGTGGTGGACGATGACCTTCGCGCTTGCCGTAGTCCCGGCGGCAATTGCCAATGCCGTCGCTCTCCTGATCGTCTATCACCTGACGCGCCATATCCGCACCGCCGTCGCCGCAGCGCTGCTGCTCGGCACATCCAGCCTGATGGCCATCCAGGCGACGGAAGCGGAAGTCTACCCGCTCGCGCTCGCCTTCATCCTGACGACCGTCTTCCTGCTTCTTCTTTTCGTGGAAAGCCGCAGGATCGGCTTCTTCGTCGCTGCATGTGCGGTCTATGCGGCCTCCTTCGGCAACCACCTGATGATGATCATGCTGTTGCCGGTCTTCATCTGGCTGACGGTCCTGCACTTCCGCCTGATCCTGCGCCCTCGCCCGATGGCCGCGATTGCCTTCTTCATACTGCTTGGGGCCAGTCAGTACCTCTATCTCGCCTACACCGCCTATAGCCCGCACACGGCCTATTCGGAATATATGCCGCTGCCGCCGCCGCCCATGGAACTGGTCGAATATATCCGCGGCACCTATTTCGCCGATCTCTACGGGTCTGGTCTCGATTCGACGCGAACGCTGGAAGACCTGGTCTTTACGCTTCGCTCCGCCCATCCGTGGGTCTCGGCGCCGCTGATCGTCGTCGGCATCGCGCTTTTCCTCGCCGGCTGCAGGCGTCGCGATGCTGCCTGGCGGGGCCTGGCACTCGTTTACGGTGCGGCACTTTCCTTCACGCCCTTCATGCTGTGGTACGGCGCCTACGACATCCGTGCCTTCCATCTCCCGGTTCTTGGGCCGCTTCTCGTCGCCGTCGTGGCGACGTCGGCCTGGTGGCTCGCGCGCCGTCCGGTTTTTCGCGACGCGGTGGCGACATTGCTGCTGGTCGTCGGGATCGTGCGGGGGGAGCACGTGGCAACGCTGCTGCAGGACCGCGAACCCCTTTTCGACGGTTTGAAGCCGACGATCCGGCAGATGGTCGCCGATGCGCCGGTCGAGCATCCTTTGTTCGTCATGCCCTACGGACTGCGCATGGCGGCGCTCTATTACGAACTGTCGGGCGAACTCCCGCGTTCGCCCTCCTACCGCGTCTGGTGGCGGGCGGTGCCGGAAGTCAAGCACCTGGCCGAGGTTGGCGGCGTCGTCGTGCCGACCGACGGCTTCCAGTTCGTGCAATGGGTCGAGCACGAACGGCCCGAACTGAAGTGCACGACCCGCGAGGTGCCCTTGCAGGAAAGGCGATGGCCGGCCTACGCCTTCGTTTGCCAAAGCGATTCGGAGCCGCCGCCGGGAGGTGCAACGTTCAAGGTATCGGCACCGACTATAGGGCAGCATCGCTGATCTCCTCGCTGCGGCTTGGCTTGGCCCGAACACCGATGCGCCACCAGCGGTCAAATATGAGGCCCCTGGTATAGTGACCGCGCGCACCGAGGCGAGATGATCGCGATGCAGGAATTACTTGCCCTGCCCACCCATCATCGCGGCGATAGCGTCTCTTTGAACGAGCGTTAAGATCAGCTCCAGGTTGGGATAGATGTAGCCGTCCGAGTCTCCAGGAGCCAATAAATGATGCGACGTCGGGCGATGCTATATGGGATGTTGTATATAGTGGTTGCTGGTGCGGTAGAGGGACATGCTGTGACGCCAGAATTGAGCCCGGCACAGAAACCGCTCCGTTCGGTGGTCATCGCTGTGCCACCGATGGCACGCGAGCGGTTTTTTGCTCAGCTTAGGCAGTTCGCTGACACCCACGGTTTTGCCATCCGGATTGCTCCAACAACACCGGATGGCGAGTACATTGGCGTACAAATGTATCGTGAGGGCTTAAAGGTTCTGGGCAACAGCGTATGGAAACCAGAGAAATTCGATTTTGCTTTCTATCCAAATAGCGACCATCCGGTCCCTTCGGGTTCGGTGGATAAACTGCTCAATGATCTGAAGCAGACGGTCGAAAACGTGCCGGGCGTTACGGTCTCGGAAACGGAATGACGACAACGCGACTTTGTTCGGGATAAGGCAGCGGCGAGTGTCATCGCCGTCGATAGCTGGGGTCGACCGCAATCAAGGTTGGCTCGTTGGCATGTTCGGGGCTCCAGGCGTCGTCAGCAGTAAGCAAGATGGCCCTTCTCCATACCGATGATGACCTTGAGAAGCAGTAGCGCGGTTCCGTCAGGGCCGGGACACGGCGGCAGGCGACGGGGCCGGCACGCGTGAAGCGGAGTGTTTCCGGTGGGCAGGCCTGTCCGTTACTTTTTCACTGGCTGTGGGCTACCGGCGCCCGCCTCGCTGGTTAGCCCCATCTTATCTTTATATTATAGCGATTTTAGGCGTCTGTAACGCTGCTAATCGGGATATATTAAAGAGATGTGTGGCCATCCCTTTAAAAACATGCCATTATAAGCGTCATGAGTGCTGAAAGATCGCAAAAGCTGAAGAAAGTCCTTGAAGCGGTACCTGCGGGATATTTGGTCGATGCCGCATGGCTTACTTCGCATGGCTTTGCCTACGAGACCTTTCGCGACTACGTCAAACGCGGCTGGCTGGAACGGCTCGCGCGCGGCGTGTTCCGCCGCCCTGTGCCCACCGCCGCCAGGACCGGTACGATCGACTGGAAGACATGCCTGCTCTCTGTCCAGCACATTATGGGCTATGGCGTCCATGTCGGCGGCATGACTGCTCTCGATCTGCACGGCTACAGGCATTACCTGCCCCTGGGAGGCAACCCGCCGGTCTGGCTCTACGGGCAGGATATCCCGAACTGGCTGACAAAGCTGCCGCTGAACGCGCCACTCGTAACGCGCAGCACCTCCCTGTTTTCCGATCCAGAGGTTGGCTTGTCGAAAGACGATACCAGCGCCGAGGACACGTTGCCCTGGGAATGGCAACTGAGCATGTCCTCGCCCGAACGCGCCGTGCTGGAGGCGCTGGATGAACTGCCAGACCAAGAGAGTTTCCACAATCTCGATATGGTGTTCCAGAGCCTGACAACGTTGCGCCCGCGCCTGCTGACCGCCCTGCTGGAGAGTTGCAAGACGATCAAGGTCAGGCGGCTGTTTTTCGTCTTTGCCGATCGCCACAACTATGCTTGGCGCAAACGTCTCGACCCGCAAGCGTTCGACCTTGGCAGCGGCGACCGCGCACTGGTCAAGGGCGGCAGAATACATCCCCGCTATCGCATCATGGTGCCGGAAGAATTCGTAACCACAGAGGGGGCAGGCGATGGCGCATGACAAGTATGCCGCACAGGTCGCCCTGCTCGTGCGCATTCTGCCGCATGTGGCAATGGAAGAGATATTCGCGCTCAAGGGTGGAACGGCAATCAACCTATTCTACCGCGACATGCCGCGCCTGTCTGTGGATATCGACCTGACATATCTGCCGGTCAAAGACCGCGCCGAAAGCCTTGCTGAAATCAATGAGGCGATGAACCGGATCGCCTCCGCCATAGAAGGCGGCATTACAGGAGCAACAGCGCAACGCATCGCCGGTGGCGACGGTGGCGCGACCCGTTTGCTTGCACGACTCGACGATGCGGAGATTAAGATCGAAACTTCGCCTGTCATGCGCGGCGTTGTTCACGACCCGCAAACCCTGCCGGTCTGCCCGACCGCCGAGGATGAATTCGGGTATGCGGAAATCCAGGTCGTTTCGTTCGAGGATTTGTTCGGCGGCAAGCTGCATGCGGCAGTGGACCGCCAGCACCCGCGCGACCTGTTCGACGTCAAACTGCTCTATGAGAATGAAGGGCTGACAGAAGACCTGTTCCGCACATTCCTGATCTATATCGCCTGTTCGCCGCGCCCGGCGCATGAACTGCTAAACCCGAATCTGATTGCGCTCGATCAGCCCTATGCGCAGGAATTCGAGGGAATGACGAGGCAACCTGCCAGACTCGCAGAACCATCTGATCGCCGATATCCAGTCACGTTTCGATGAGAGTGCGAAGAAATTCCTGCTAAGCCTGCATGACGGGGCACCGGATTTCGATGCGATCGACCGCCCGCAGGCTACAGATCTTCCGGCGGCCAAATGGAAGCTCATCAACCTGAATAAACTCAAGGTCGATAACCAGGAAAAACATGCCGCACAGCGTGATCAACTGCAAGCGCTTCTTAACGGCCACTCATCGAAGCACATGTCATAGCGGTACGTTCGAAGCGATGACGCTCGCGCAAATTGAACCTGCACGACATATAAGTTCTAGTTTTAACGGGCAGTTCGTCGTCGGCTTCAGGGTCGGAACCCTGGCCGTGATCCATCTTCGGCAAAATGGTGCGCATCCAATCCGCTCAGGGTCGTGGGTCATTCTTCCAACTTTCGGCTTTGCGCCACAGATTCAAAGCCGCGGATCGCGGCCAAGCGCTACACGGCTACTTTCAGTGTATATCGGTTTCGATCCTCGCGGGCCCTCAGGCCCGCGGGCACCGGTGCGCCGCAGTGGGAGGTCTCCGCCGCCCTCCCGAGCCTCCCGAACACCCGGTGCGCGTCCGGTTCCCGCGAGAGCGATGGTGAGGATTGTAAGGGGCGTTTGGGGAAGGGGCGCGAAGGGCACCTACTGCCTTTCCAACGCACGTCATCCCGGACAAGCCTTCGGCTTTCCGGGGTGACGTGCGCGTGGTGGGTGGGTTTCAAGGATCCATACCCGTTCGTGAAGGTTTGATGATGTAACATATTAATAAGGAAGGGAAAAATTGATATAACGACAAATTTGTTTCCGACATTAATTGTATGTGATGTAAAAATCCACTATAAGGGCGTTGATCATTCTTCAACCGGGCGGGGGCCCCCAACCGACTTGTGATCGCGCGCGGACGTGTGTCCGAAGGCGGCGGGGCTCTTGGCGTATGTCGGGAGTCACGGATGTCGCGCAATTGGTCGGCGACCCTTCTTTGCAGCGCGCTTTTTGCGCTTTCCTCTGTTGCCTCAGCCGGTCCCCCGACCGAAATACCTGCCATGGAAACCCGGGAAATTCAGGATGCTTCATTGCAGCCGGGCGATATGGCGGGCGATGAGACCGCCATATCGCCGGTGACGGTGCGTATCGCCGGAAGCGAGGTCGTGAACCAGGTCACCGGCCCCGACGGGACGAACGATACCGCGCGCCGGTGGGATGTCCATGGCACGGACCTCGGGCATATGTTCCTGCACGAGGGCGCGATGTACATGGTCTTCGGCGATACGTTCGGCCAGAGGGGGATGTTCGGCCGGATGAATTGGCGCAGCAACACGATTGCGCGCATCGCCGACCCCGACCCGCGCAACGGCCTGCCGATAGAGACCATGATCACCGGCGCGAACGGCGCGGCGAAGGAACTGCTCTATTCGCGCAAGATCGGCGGCGTGGAGAAGACCGTGATCCCGACCTATGGCGTTTCCATCGGCGGCCGCATGTATCTTCACTACATGTCGGTCAAGGGATGGGGCGCGCCGGGACAGTGGGAGGTCCGCCATTCCGGTATCGCCTATTCCGACGACGACGGGCACACCTGGGTGGTCCCGCCCGAAGCCGTGGAGGACCGGGCGATCGGGTTCGAGCAGGTCGCCGTCGTGCGTGACGAGGACGTGCTTTATACCTTCGGCATTCCGGAGGGGCGGTTCGGCGGCGTGAAGCTGCGCCGTGTCGCAGCCGAGCGGATACTGGACCTGGACGCCTACGAGTACTGGACCGGAAGCGGGTGGGCCGCCGATCCCACTGCTGCCAGTATGATCGTGCCGGCACCTGCCGGAGAACTGTCGGTTGCGTGGAGCAAGACGCACGAAAGCTGGGTCATGATGTATTTCGACCCGGAGCGCCGCGCCGTCGTCCTGCGGCTCGCCCCCGACCTGACCGGCCCGTGGGGCGATGCGCAGGTCGTCGTCGGCGCGCAGGACTATCCCGGTCTTTACGCGCCTTATATCGTGCCGGGCAGCGACATCGATACCGAGCTCTATTACACGATGTCGCAATGGACGCCGTACAACGTCTTCCTCATGCGCACGAGGCTGGAGTGGCCGGCCCCGGCAGTCGCCGCCGTTCCCGAGGCGCCTTCCGAAGACGGGTAGCGGGCGTTGGCTTATCCGAGGTCACGCCTTGAACCGGTGTAGGGGTGCACGGTTCCTCCAAAAGTGTCATCCCCACCCGCGCGCGGGTGGGGCCGGGATGACGGCCGCTGGTGGGGGCGCGACGGGCTCGGCGCTCCTGACTCCCACCCCATGTTGCACCCGTTAATCCCATATGATGGAACTCTCTTCGCCGTCCTGCCGTTGCCGTTCCGCCGGTAGCTCGTTCGAGCCAGCCGGCTAGTGAACCATGGTCAGGTGTAGCGCCCGGCGCCGCCAAGGCGATCGGGGGGCGAAGCAAGACGGCTGCGGAGGCGCTCGTGGAAGCTGTCCCATCATCGGCGGTAGGGGTGCGGGAGACTGTGCCGACCGTTCAGCGGGAGTATGTCTGGCGCGCGGTGTGGCTCCTCGCGCTCCTGTGGATCGCCGTTCTTCTGACGACGTTTCACTATGTCGCGGCATTGCCATGGTGGCTCGCCAGCCCTTGGCGCATGGCCGATTTCAACGCCGCGGCGCCGTTTCAGTATCGGACGCTGTTGCCGCTTATCGTAGCGGGGATCAGCGAGGGCGTTCCATGGCTCGATGCCGATCTCGTCTTTGCCGCCATCGAGGTGGTCGCCTGGATTCTGCTGGTCGTCGTCGCGCTGCGCGGCTTGGACTTTTTTTGTCCCGATGTCTCACCGCCGGTGCGCCGGATCCTGGCTATAACGGTCGTCATTCCGGTTGCGATGCATCTGATCGTGCCGGACCTGAGGTTCGCCTCGACGTTCCAACAGGACGGCGGGCTTCTGGAATTGGGCGAGTGGAGAACGGTCAGGCTCTTCCGCTACGTGTACGATCTGCCGGCCGCCGTTTTCACGCTCGCGCTCGTGGTTTTGCTCGCGCGCTTCCACAAGCGCCCGGATATGCGCCGTTTCGCTGCCTATCTCGGGCTGTTCGCCGTCGCCACGCTGAACCGCGAGACGACGGTGTGCATGATCCCGGCGTTCCTCGCCGTCTGCTACGACCGCGTCGACCGCGGGGTGCTGTTGAAGACGCTGGCGGCGCAGATCGTCGTCTTCGCCGCGGTCTACGGCGCGGCGGTGTGGCTTATCCCGAACATCGACAATCCGCATGCCAACGTTGCGGGATCGGAATATGAAAACCACCTCGTGCACAACCTCGCGCTGTTTGCCAGCCCGCTTTACCTCGTGACCTATTTCGCGCGGTTCGGCGCCGGGCTTTATCTGCCGGTGCTGCTGTTGCACCGCTATCTGTCGCCTGTCCTGGGGCGGACGCTGATCTGGTTCGGGCTGCCGTTTCTGGCCTTGGCCGTGTATTTCGGCCGTTTGGCCGAGCAGCGCGTGGTTGTCGAGATCATGCCGATCATATGGCTTGCGGCGGTTCAGGCGATCACCGCCTGGAATGCCAGCCACCGCGGCTCCGCCGTCACATCGCCGCCCAGGCCAAGGGCGGTGAGCATCAACGCCGCCAGCGCTCCGGGAGGAGGGGGGCAAAGCGTCGCGGAAAGAGGCGGGACGATGGTTTTCGTGCTCATGCTGATGTTTCTCGCCTTCGTGGGAGGCGCGATGGTGATGCAGGCGCGGGTCTTCCCGCACCAGTTTTTCAGCGACGCTTATCGGGCCTGGGACGCGCTGCGGGTCCAGCAACGGATCCTCAGCAATCCCATCCTGACCAACCTTTACGAGCGCGCGAGGACGGACGAGCGCGGTGTCACGGTCAACGATCCGGCCCGCGCTTTTCCGGGCTATACGCTGTTCACGTCGGGCGATGACCAGGTTGCCCGCCTCATCGCCATGGATGGGCGGGTCGTGCACGAGTGGCGGCTGCCATACAAGAGGGTTTGGGAGGAGGGAGCTGCGGTCGCCGACCCGCAGCCCGGCTCCGTCATCTACATGGACCGCGCCAAGGTCTTCCCGAACGGCGATCTGCTGGCGATCTATATTTCCTCCGCCGATACGCCGTGGGGCTATGGGATGGTCAAGATGGACCGCGATTCCCGCGTTATCTGGAGCTATCTCGAAAATGTACATCACGAGATGGCGATCGCGCCGGACGGCCGCATCTACACGCTCGTCCACCAATTCCGCGAGGAGCAGCCGCCCGGGGCGAGGCAGTTCGACCGCCCGTACCTTGAGGATTTCATCGTCGAGCTCTCGCCTGAGGGAAAGGAACTGAAGAGGATATCGCTGACGGAAGCGCTGCTGAAATCGCAATATGGCGGGCTCCTCCGGTTCCTGCCCTATTCCACCCTCGGTGACCCGCTGCACCCGAACAATGTCAAGTATATCGACGCGGAGGCGGCGCGGAATTTCCCGTTCGGCGAGGAGGGCGACCTGCTTGTCTCGATCAGGGAGCAGTCGCTGATCGCCGTCGTTTCCATAGAGACCGGTGAGATAAAGTGGGCGAAGACGGGAGCCTGGCTGCGCCAGCACGACCCGAGCATACTGCCGAACGGCAACATACTGATGTTCGACAATCTGGGCGGCCTGGAACGCGGCAACAGTTCGCGTATCATCGAGATCGACCCGCAAACCTCCAACATCGTATGGAGCTTCGGCGGCACGTCCGACCACCCCCTCTATAGTTACTTGCGCTCGAACGCGGAGCGGCTGCCGAACGGTAACACGCTGATCACCGAATCCGACGGCGGGCGGCTCCTGGAGGTGACGCGGCAGGGGGACGTGGTGTGGAGCTATGTGAACCCGATCCGGCGCGGGGACCGGCAGCACCTCATCCCCATCGTCAACGGTGCCCAAAGGATCGGGCCGGACTATTTCGAGCAGGGCTTCCGCTACAAGCTTGCGCAGCCGGCCGCGGCTCGGCGGCGGTGAAGCTGGCAGCTAGCTAAAGCTCGATGCGTTTGAAGAGGCTGCGCGGCATGAGGCGGATCACCAGCATGATCCACCGCCAGAAGAACGGCACGTAGACGACGTCCGTGCCCTTGCCGATCGCAGCATGAATGCGCTTGGCGGCCGCCTCGGGCTTGGCCCATAAAAGCCCCTTCCGGAACCCGGCGGTCATCGGCGTGTCGATGAAGCCGGGTCTGATGGCGGTCACGCCGACGCCGGATTTGTGGAGCCGCTGCCGCAGGCCCTCGAGGAAGGTGTCGACGGCTGCCTTTGCCGCCCCGTAGACATAGTTGCTCTGCCGGCCGCGGTCGGCCGCGACGGAGGTGATGACGGCGATCCTGCCGCTGCGCCTTTCTTCCATCCGCTCGGCAAGACGGGTGAGGAGGGCGATGGTGCTCACCGCGTTCGTCTGCAGCTCCTGGGCGGTGAGGCCCGGCGAGCGCTCGCAGTCCGCCTGGACTGGCAGGGTGCCGTGGGCGATGAGCGCGATGTCGATGCCGCCCAGCGCCTCCTCCGCCTCGTCCAGAACCGCCTTGTGCCGGTCGAGCGCGTTGACGTCGAGGCTCTTATATCCCGCGACGCTGGCGCCCCGGACAGTGAGATCGTCTGCCGTCGCCTTCAGGTGCTCCTCGTTGCGGGCGATGAGGAACACGCGGTCGCCGTCCTGTGCGAAGAGACGGGCGATGGCGGCGGCGATGGCCGAGGTGGCACCGATGATCAGGACTTTGCGCATCACGTCACTCACTAGACCAGTTCATCGTTTCATGGAATCGATGAACTGGTCTAACTCCTTGTTTTGTCGCAATTCCGGACGGAAAACCGGTTTCCACTTTTCCTGGAATTGCTCTAGGTTGGTTGCGGAATGGCGACGCGGCGCCAGAAATCCGAGCAGATGGCCGGGTCGCGGTAGTCTTCGAGCCGCCGCCAGGACGGGAAGCCGCGCTGGAAGGTTTGCGCGTCCATCCGCGCATCCTTGGCGGGATAGACCGCGCCGCCCGCTTCCGCGGTGATCTCGTCGAGCGTGTCGAGCAGCTTCAGCGTCCGCTCGCCGCGATCGGGAAAGTCGAGAGCGAGCGTCAGGCCCGGGCGGGGGAAGGACAGCCAGCCGACCGGTTTGTGATCGCCGAAGACCTTCAGCACCGAGAGGAACGATCCCTCGCCCGCACGCGCAACGCGCGCGATGAGTTCGCCGATCGCCTCGGCCGCGCTGTAGGGAACGACGCACTGATACTGATAGAAGCCCCGGCGGCCGAACAGGCGGTTCCAGTTCGGCACGGCGTCGAGCGGATAGAAGGACCGCTCGTAGTGGACATATTGCCGGGACCGGCGCGGCCAGCGGCGGGTGGCCGTGTTGAAGAGCCGGACCGCCGGCTTGGGCAGCAGCGAGACGGGTGGGGTGAACGGCAGCCCCGGCTTCGGCCGGGGGGCTGCGACGGGGCGCTGGTCGGCGGCGAAATTGCTGCGGAAGAAGAGCCCGCGCGCCCCGTCTCGCCCGGGGTTGAGGGCGTCGATCCACGCCACCGTATATTCGTGCGAGTTGTGCGAGGCGTGGCTTATTTCGAGGAACTCGTCTACGCCTGAAAAGCGCAGGGTATCGACCTCCATGGCCGGTCCCGGCACCCGTTGCAGGGCGATCTCGGCCCATAGGATGACGCCGGTCAGGCCGCAGCCGCCGATGGTGGCGGCGAACCAGTCGGCGCTTTCGTGGGGGGAGCAGACGATCCGCGCGCCGTCGGAGCGCAGAAGCTCGAAGCACCGCACGTGATGGCCGAAACTGCCGGCCCGATGATGGTTCTTGCCGTGCACGTCGTTGGCGATCGCGCCGCCGAGCGTTACGAACCGCGTACCCGGCGTCACCGGCAGGAACCAGCCTTTGGGGACGAAGTGGGCGAGGATGTCCGACAGAAGAACACCCCCCTCGCACCGCAGGAGCCCCGTGTCGTCGTCGAACGAGATGAAGCGATCGAGACCGCGCAGGTCTATGAGCGCTCCCTCGCGGGCAAGGCAACTGTCGCCATAGCTGCGCCCGTTGCCGAAGGGCAGGGCGGGGCGGTCGGCGGGAAAAGCCTGGTCGCGCCACCACAGCCGGACGACCCGCTTGCCCGCCTCCGACTGCGGCCGCCCCCAGGAGCGGTACGCTGCGTTGGCGCTTGTCACAGCGCCATCCCGATGACGGCGCCGCACAGGACGGCGAAGGCGAGGCTGACACGGTCCCGCGCGGCGAAGACCAGCGGGTCGTCATGCATCTCGGCGCGGCCTGTCTTGATCCACACCCGCGTCAGCCACAGGACGAGGACGGGCACGAAAACCCACAGGATCTGCGGATGCGCGTAGGCGGCGGCGACCTGCGGTGTGTCCAGATAGACCGCGAGGACGACGGCTGCGACATAGCCCGCGCCGACGCCCATGCTGCGCAGTATCGGCAGATCGGCGAACCGGTATCCGCGCCCTGTGCTCCCCTGCTTACCGTTCTTGTGCATCAATATGAGTTCAGCGTACCGCTTGGCGATCGCCAGGCTCAAGAACAGGAAGATCGAGAAGGTGAGGAGCCATACCGAGAGCGGCAGTTGGGCAGCGGCGGCGCCGGCGAATATCCGCGTCGTATAGAGCAGCGCCAGCGTCACGATGTCGATGGCCTCCAGGCGCTTGAGGCCGAAGGTGTATGCGAGCGTCGCGGCGTAGTAGACGCCGAGGACGGCGGCGAATTGCCAGGGCAGGAAGAGACACAGGGCCGCCGAGGCGGCCAAAAGAAGCGGGACCAGGACCAGCCCGTGGGCGACCGGCAGCGTGCCAGAGGCAAACGGACGGTGCCGCTTGTTGGGATGGAGGCGGTCGTCCTCCAGGTCGATGATATCGTTGACGAGATAGACGCTGGAAGCGCACAAGCCGAAGGCGAAGAAGCCGATCAAAAGGTCTGTCAGGGCGGCGACATCGGTGAACTTCAGCGCGGCGACCAACGGCGCGAACAGAAGAATGTTCTTGAGCCATTGGTGGAGGCGAAGGGCGCGCACGTAGAGCCAGAGCGGCGGCCTCTGGCGCGGAAACACGTGTGTGACATTGGCATTTCGCTTCGCCCAGCCGACAAGGCGGGACGGCGCGTCGACGACGGTTGCCTGACGGGCCGCGCACCAGATCGGGCAGTCGGCCGCCGCGTTTCCGGCATAGTCGAAGCCGGTCGCGCCGAACTGGTGGCGCAGGACCGTCAGCTTGTTGATGCCCGTAAGGTTGTGGCGACCGTTCGTGGCCAGGACTTCGTCGAAGAGGCCGAGTTGGTCGGCGATCTTCCGCGCCAGCGTTTCGTGGGTCCCTGTCGCCAGGATCAGCCGGTGGCCGCGCGCCTTTTTCCGCCTCAGATGTTCAAGGAGCGGCGCGTTGAGCGGCAGCACCGACAGGTCGAGCGAGACGCGCCGCGTGACCTCTTCCTTCAGGGTCGCTTTGCCGCGCATCAGCCACAGGGGCAAGAGAAACACCGTCAGCAGCGACTGCTTGACCAGCGCAATCACGGACTCCAGCAGCAGGTTGGTTCGGATCAGCGTTCCGTCGAGATCCACAACCAGAGGGACCGGCGGCGCCTTCGGCGGCGGCTCGGTCGGTCCGGCACTCGGGAGTATGTCGAGATCGGTCATGACCACTGCATCCCTTCGCGGAGGAGGTTTCTATTCATGCGCTCTGAGGCCGCGGGTGGCCTCGAGACCCAGCCACGCGCCCAGTCCGAGCGCGACGGCGAACCATAGGGTGGCGAGGCGAACGACGACGGTCGCGGCGACGGCAACCGGCGCGGAGGCGCCGGCGTAGATCAACAGCGTCGTCATCACCACTTCGGTCCCGCCGAGGCCCCCCGGCAGAAACGACAGAACGCCGGCGATCATCGCGGTGGCGTAGATTCCGATGGCCAGTGACAGGTCGAGATCGAGCCCCATGGAGCGAACCACGAGATATGTTCCGAGGCCCTCGCCTGCCCAGGCAAGAAGGCCGAGGAACGTTCCGGAAAGGGCGATGCGCGGTGTCATCATCGCGCGGACATCGCGCAGGAAACCGGCCGCGACGGTGGCGAGGCGGGCTCCACGAGGCGACCAACCGGCCGTTGCGCCTTCGATCAGAGCCGTGACCCTCGGATACTGCATGGCGAGGAGGCCCGTGGCGATCGCCGCGCCGATAAGCCCGAGTGCCCGCACGACCGGGTCCGAATGCGTGACGAGAAGCATTGCAAGAGCGCTGATGACGATCAGGTCGAGCAGGCGTTCGGCATAGAAGGCGGCCAGGCTCTTGCTCGAGGAAATGCCGAAGGGGCGCAGGTAGAGGCTGCGCATGGTCTCGCCGGCTTTTCCAGGCGTGGCCGTAAGCGCGAAGCCGGCGACATAGATGGCAAGGTGCCGGCCGACAGGGACCGGGGCGTCGCGCCCGCCCAAAAACATGGTCCAGCGCCAGAAGCGGAACGCATAGTTCACCAGCGACAGGACGAGCACGAGGAACAGCGTCTGAAGATCGACAGCCGCGACGGCGCGGATGGTCTCATCCATGTCCAGAGGGGTCAGAAGCAAGGTGCACAAGACGGCAGCGACGATCGCGACCGGAAGCAGTATGCGTCCGGCCTTCAAGTATAAATTTTTGTATACGTTGTTATTATTCATGTGAAACTCGGGCATGACTGGTATACTTCCACCGAAATATGGTGTTGCTGTGGATTTTTAGTAGCAAAAATCTGACCGAAAAGCAGAGTTCCGACTTGTCCGCCGGGCTAATGCCGAAAGGCGTCTTTGGTTCCTTCAGTAGATGCCGCTCCCGGTCCCTGTGACGAGGCTCTATGCCCCGGCACCTGGGCGCCGACGGAGCGGCAACAATGGCGGCAACGGTTTGGAAGGGCGATGCAAACCAGACGGGACATGCGACCGGGAGCTGTCAACGCGCGATCGACGACGCTCGCGGGACGTTCCTGGATGGGCCTTTATCGAGGACTGCACATCGAAGAAGCCGGATAGGGCATCCACCCCAGCACGGCACAGCTACACCGAGCTTTCCTCCTCCCGATGCGTGTGAGCAACTTGGTCGCAGGGTTCGGTGAGCGGGGACCATCGTCCCCGATGGAAGGCTGAAGACCTGACGCAGGCCCCGCTTTCCTGTCAGCGCGTATCGTCCAAGTCTTCTATAAGCATCTTCATTTCGGCGATTTCTTCCCGCTGGGCCTCGATGATCTGATCAGCGAGCTTCCTGACCCGTGGGTCGGATATTCGTGCCCGCTCGCTCCTCGTTATGGCCATCGAGTGGTGAGGGATCATCGCCCGCATGAAGGCGACGTCTTTTACCAGCGCCTGGCTTCTGTCGAGGGAGACCGCGACCGCCAATACGACGACCCCCACTGCGAGGATGCCTATATTGCCGGCCCTGCTGGAATACATGCTCCACATGTAGGCCAGCATGATGACGGCCATCGTCGCACCCATCGCCAACGCCATGTAGATGCGCGACTCGCTAAGGGTGATGTGATCCAGCTGGTAAGTAGCCATGTACATGACCGCGTACATCACCACCGTCCCGGTGGCGATCATGGCCGCGAATCTCAGATAAGACATCGGATAGACCCTTCGCGCTGTTCCTCACGGTCACCGAACTCCCGAGGCACCGCCTCGTTCCCACCCCGATGCAGCCCGTTACCATGGGTACCAAACATGATGACGCGGCCCGATTCGCCGCAGTGACTCCATGGCGGAACTGTGCGATTGGGGGAGCATGAGGACCATGCGTTGCATGCTGGGCGATCGGCTGAGGGGAGGCGTTCTGGCCGCCCTGATCGCCTATGTGATGCTGCTGCAGGGGCTTGTCTCCGCGTTCGCGCAGGGCGCCCTGGCGGCGCCGCAGCCGGGATCGACCTTCGTCATCTGCTCGCTGACCGGCGCGGTTCCGGGCACCGAGGGTACGGTCGGGGATGGGCCTCTGGAGCGCGCGGCCCACCATTGCTGTGCGGCACTGTGCCATGCCGCCGCGTCCCATAGCCCGGCGCTTCCAACCGCCGATCTCGGCCCCGCCTTCGTGCCGGAAGCCGGAACGCCGCCGCACCTTCCGGCGCTGGAGGTCTCGCCCCGGCCAAGCGCCCTGGGGCTGTCGTGCGAAGCCCGCGCGCCGCCGCTCCACTCCATCTGACGCTTCAATCCGTGGGACCGCTGCGCCGACTGGCGCGCACGGCCTCATGTCTTTGCGCTTATGGAGAAACGAACATGCGAACCCTTCCATTCCTTCTGGCGGCTGCTTTGACGCTCGCCGTTAACGCCGCCTTCGCCCACGAGTACAAGCTCGGCGGCATCGAAATCATCCACCCCTGGGCCCGGGCGACGCCGCCTTCGGCTCCGTCCGGGGGCGGCTTCGTAACGCTGACCAATAGCGGGGAGGAGGCAGACCGGCTCGTCGGCGCGGCATCGCCGGTGGCCGGCCGGGCCGAGCTCCACAAGATGGAGGTGACCGACGGCATCATGAAAATGCGGCCGCAGCCCAACGGCATCGCGCTTCCCGCGGGCGAGACCGTCGAGCTCAAGCCCGGCGCCTTCCACATCATGTTTCGCGATCTTACCGGCCCGATCAAGGAGGGCGAGCGGGTGCCGCTCACCCTGACCTTCGAGAAGGCCGGATCGATCGACGTGGAAATGGCCGTTGCCCCGGCCGGCGCGCCGGGGTCTAAGGACGAACACGATCACGGGGGAGGGCACTGATGCGCACGCGTATCGCTGTACTTGCGGCGCTGGCGGTCTTCGTGATCGCCGGCACCCTCACCGCATTCACGCTTCTGGTGGGGAACAGGGCGCCCACGGGCGTCCAGCAGGTCTCGGGGGTCGCCGATGTCGGCGGCCCCTTCACCCTGACCGACGAGACGGGAAAGACCGTTACGGAAGCCGACCTTCTCGGCAAGCCGAGCGCCATCTTCTTCGGCTTCACCTTCTGCCCCGACGTCTGCCCGACGACGCTCTACGAGCTGTCGGGCCTGATCGACGAGCTCGGCCAGGACGCCGACAGGATGAACTGGGTGTTCATCTCCGTCGATTGGGAACGTGACGGGCCTGAGGAACTGCGGGAGTATCTCGGCGCTTTCGATGAGCGCATCCGCGGCTTCTCCGGAACCGAGGAAGAGATCGAAAAGGTCACCAAGGCCTACAAGGTCTTCTACGAGCGGGCTCCGACCGAGGACGGCGGCGACTACACGATCAATCACACCGCTTCGGTCCTCCTGATGGACGGGGAGGGGCGTTTCTTCGGCACCCTCGGCTATGGCGAGGATCCGCAGATGATGCTCGGCAAGGTGAAGCGCCTCCTTGCGGGAGCGTGATGTCCGCGCGGGGCACGGAATACGGGTTCCGGCTTTCTGGAATTGCCCTAGGGCAGGTGCAGTGCCTCGCTCAAGGGGAGGCCTTCCGTCAGCCGCAAGTCCAGGTCGGCCTCGATATGATCGATGTGCTGCAGCATGAGCTTGGCCGCGCGCTGCGCGTTGCCGGCTTCCAGCGCCACGACGATGCTTTCGTGCTCGTCGTGGCCGCAGCTCGAGGCGCCCGAGCGGCCGTAGAGCGCGATCACCAGCGAGGAGCGGGCGGTCAGCTCTTCCAGGAAGCGGTAGAGGATGTCGTTTCCCGCAACCGACGCCAGGAGGAGGTGGAACTCGCCCGAGGCCCTGATCTCGGCGCGCCGGGCACTCGGACCGCGCTCGGTCATGAGGCTGGCCTCGCCGCGCAGGTGCCTCTTAAGGGCCGCGATGTCCGCCGGGTCGACGCGGTCGCAGGCGGCCGCCGCCATGCCGGGCTCGACCAGCCTGCGGGCGGCGAAGATCTGCCGGGCTTCCTCGGGTGAGGGGGTGGCGACGAAGGCGCCGCGGTTGCGCTCGCTGCGCACCAGCCCTTCGAGGGCCAACATCTGCAGGGCCGAGCGCACCACCGTCCGGCTGACGTCGAACAGGCCGCCGACCTCGCTCTCCGATAATTTCGTGCCCGGCGCCAGCCGCCGCTCGATGATGGCGTTGCGGAAATGCTCGCGGATGATCTGCGCGCGATCCTCGGGGGCACGGTCGTTATGGGCAGGCTTCTGGTCGGTGATGGTCATGGCACCTTGAGCTCAATTCGTCCTGTTCTAGCCTGAAATGCCGCTGAGGGAAGAGTCTATTTGAATGCGATCATAGCAAAGATTGGATACAATCTCTGCCAAAATAGGAGACAATATGCTCATATTTTGGGCATTGCCGCTTTGTGCGCCAGGTTTCGGTTTGCTGCGGGTTTTCTGAAAAAGTAGATAAAGCAACAACTTATCAATAGATCACTCAACTGGCACACATAATGCATTGCCTTTTCCCGAGCAGAAGGGAAAGCGCATGAGCAAGGCCGCAGCGATCGATATCGTCTCCGTGACCAAGACCTATGGAGCGACGACGGCGGTTCGCGCGGTCAGCCTCAAGATTCCGGCCGGCAGTTATTGCTGCCTGCTCGGGCCCTCGGGCTGCGGGAAATCTTCCACGCTGCGCATGATCGCCGGCCACGAGAGCATTTCCTCGGGCGACATCAGGCTCGGCAACACGGTGGTGACCGGCCTGCCGCCGGCGCGCCGCGGCACGGCGATGATGTTCCAGTCCTATGCGCTCTTTCCGCATCTGGACGTGGCCGAAAACGTCGCCTTCAGCCTGAAGATGAAGGGCGTGCCCAAGGCGGAGCGTCATGCAAGGGCGCTGGAGATGTTGCGGCTGACGCATATGGAGGAATATGCCGCGCGCCGGCCGGCGCAGCTTTCGGGCGGCCAGCAGCAGCGGGTGGCGCTGGCGCGCGCGCTCATCACCGATCCCGAGGCGCTGCTTCTCGACGAGCCGCTTTCGGCGCTCGACCCGTTCCTGAAGATCAGGATGCGGGCCGAGCTCAAGAAACTGCAATCCAAGCTCGGCATCACCTTCGTTCACGTCACCCACAGCCAGGAGGAGGCCATGGCGCTGGCCGACATGGTCGTTGTGATGAATGACGGGCGCATCGAGCAGGCGGCGGTGCCGCGCACCGTGTTCGAGCGTCCAGCGACCGCCTTCGTGGCGCGCTTCATGGGCGATCACAATGTGCTCGGCGGCACCGTCACCGCCGCTGCCGAGGGCTCCGTGACAATCGGCGTGGAAGGCGGCGGCGCCTTCGTGGCGAGGGGAGGCGGGCGGACGGCCGGAGAAGCAGCCGACATCGCCATCCGCACCGACCGGGTGAGGATCGGCGAGGCGGACGACCCCACGCTCGGCTTCACCGGCACCGTTTCCAACATCGAATATCGCGGTTCTTCCGTGAAGCTGTCGTTTGCCGGTGCGGGCATCGACGACTTCACCGCGATCGTCGGCGACACGGCGTTCTTCGCCCGGCCCATCAGGGTTGGCGAGACGGTGCCGCTGGCATGGGAGGCCGAAGACGCCATCGTCCTCGGCCGCCTCGACGCCTGAAGAAACAACCATCCGAAAAAAAAGGGGAACAGCTATGACCAGGACGACAACGGGACAAAAAGGAATCTCGCGCCGCGCGCTGCTGAAGACCGGAGCGGCGGCCGCCGGCCTTGCGGCCGGCTCGGGCGCCATCACCGGCTTTCCGACCATCTGGGCGCAAAACCCGATCACCCTGCGCCAGTTCGGCACCGGCGTCTCGAACCTCAACGCCATCGCCCAGAAGTGCAAGGAGGATCTCGGCATCACGCTCGAGATGACCGCGACGGATTCGGACGCCGCCGCGCAGCGCGCCGTCACCCAGCCCGACAGCTACGACATCGCCGATATCGAATACTGGATCGCCAAGAAGGTGTTCCCCGCCGGCGTCATGCAGCCGATGGAGGTGTCGAAGCTCAAATATTACGACAAGATCGTCCCGCTCTTCATAGATGGCAAGCTGACGCCGGACAGCGACATCGCGCAGGGCACGGCGCCGCACACGGTCGGCTTCGTGGAGGCGCAAGGGTCGACGACATTCGCCGCCGAGCCGACCGACTGGCTGACCATGGTGCCCACCATCTACAACGCCGACACGCTGGGCATCCGGCCGGACCTCGTCGGCCGCGAGATCACCACCTGGGCCGATATCATGGACCCCGCCTTCAAGGGCAAGACCTCGATCCTGAACATCCCCTCCATCGGCATCATGGATGCCGCCATGATCATGGAGGCGATGGGCGAGATCACCTATGCCGACAAGGGCAACATGACGACGGAGGAGATCGACAAGACCATCGACTTCCTCATCAAGGCCAAGGCCGACGGCCAGTTCCGCGCCTTCTGGAAATCCTTCGACGAGAGCGTCAATCTGATGTCCTCGGGCGAGGTGGTGATCCAGTCCATGTGGTCGCCGGCGGTCGCCGCCGTCCGGGCCAAGGGCATCCCTTGCGTCTACCAGCCGCTCAAGGAAGGCTACCGCGCCTGGGGCGGCGGCCTCGGCCTTGCCGCGCATCTGGAGGGCGCCAAGCTCGACGCGGCCTACGAATACATCGACTGGTACCTGTCGGGCTGGGTCGGCGCCTATCTTAACCGCCAAGGCTACTATTCCGCCGCCATGGAAACGGCCAAGGAGCACATGTCGGAAGACGAGTGGGGCTTCTGGGTCGAGGGCAAGCCCGCCGAGGGCGACATCCTCGCGCCCGATGGAAAGGTGATGGAAAAGGCAGGTGCCGTGCGCGACGGCGGCTCTTTCGAGGAGCGCATGGGCAAGGTCGCCTGCTGGAACTCGGTGATGGACGAGGACCGCTACATGGTGCGCCGCTGGAACGAGTTCATCGCGTCCTGATCGAGCAGACTGGAATGCCGACGCACTTCGCGCCCCCCTCTGTCCGCCCCTCGACAAAAGCTCGGGAGGACAGAGTGGGGCGCGAAGGGACGCTGCAATATCACGATGGAAGACCACGATGACCATCGCCGCTGAACAGCATGTGGACGGAGCCGCCGCCAAGCCCGCCAGCCGCTTCAACCTCGCCCGCCTCGCGCCCTATCTCCAGGCCGCGCCGCTGACGCTGATCCTCGGTGCGTTTCTCGTGGCGCCCATTCTCATGATCGTCGTGGTGAGCTTCTGGGACTACGATTTCGCCCGGCTCTATCCCGATTTCGTGACCTACAACTACACCGAGGCGCTCGGCTCCTGGGTCACCTGGAAGACCTATCTCAACACGCTCAAATTCGCCGCCATCGTCTGGGCGCTCACGCTCTTCATCGGCTTCTGGGTGGCCTATTTCCTGGCATTCCACATCCGCACGACGGCGATGCAGATCGTCTTGTTCCTGGTCTGCACCGTGCCTTTCCTCACCTCCAACATCATCCGCATGATCTCGTGGATCCCGGTGCTTGGCCGCAACGGGCTGGTCAACGCGGCGCTGGTGGAGAGCGGGCTGGTGCCGGCGCCGCTCGAATGGCTGCTCTACTCCGAGTTCGCGGTCGTGCTGGCCATGGTCCATCTCTACACGCTGTTCATGGTGGTGCCGATCTTCAACACGCTGATGCGCATCGACCGCTCGCTGATCGAGGCGGCGCGAGACGCCGGCGCCAGCGGGCGGCAGATCCTCTGGAACGTCATCATCCCGCTGGCCAAGCCGGGCATGGCCATCGGCACGATCTTCGTCGTCACGCTGGTGATGGCTGACTTCATCACGGTGCAGGTGATGTCCGGCGGGCAGAGCGCTTCCGTCGCGCTTATCATGAAGAACCAGATGTCGCTGCTGCAATACCCGGCCGCCGCCGCCAACGCGGTGGTGCTGCTCGTCCTCGTCCTCCTCCTCGTCGCCGGCATCCTGCGGGTTGTCGACATCCGCAAGGAGCTGTGAACGATGGACCACGAGAAACGCACCGCCGGGTTCTACCTCCTTGCGGCTTTCTTCATTCTCTTCGTGCTGTTCCTCTACGGCCCCCTTTCGGCGATCCTGGTCCTGTCCTTCCAGGGGCCTGCCGGCGGGCTCACCTTTCCGCTCAACGGCATGTCGCTGCACTGGTTCGCCAACCTGTTCGAGCAGCAGGCGGTCGGCGATTTCGGCGGCAGCTTCCGGCGATCCTTCATCCTCGGCCTGATGGTGATGGGCGTAACCGTGGCCGTCTCGCTGCTCGCCGGCCTTGCCTTCCGGCGCCGGTTCTTCGGCTCCACGGCGCTCTTCTACGTGGCCGTCGCCAGCCTCGTCGTGCCTTCCATCATCATCTCGCTCGGCATCGGCGTGATGTTCCAGCAGATCGGCTTCCGCCCCTCCTGGTACACCTCCGCGTTCGGCGCGCATCTGACATGGACGCTGCCCTTCGGCGTGCTGATCATGTTCGCGGTCTTCAACCGCTTCTCGCCGGCCTACGAGGAGGCCGCGCGCGACCTGGGCGCGACGCCGTGGCAGACCTTCCGTCACGTCGTCCTGCCGATGATCGCGCCGAGCCTGATCGGCGTCGGCCTGTTCGGCTTCACGCTTTCCTACGACGAGTTCGCCCGCAGCCTCATGACGGCCGGCACCTACAACACGCTGCCGCTGGAGATTTACGGCATGACGACCAATGTGACGACACCCGTGCTCTACGCGCTGGGCACCGTCACCACGGTCTTCTCCTTCCTCGTCATCCTGGCCACGCTCGGCTGTATCGTCTATCTCCGCCGCCGCAGCGCGCGCGGCTGAGGGAGCTTATCCACGCAATGCGCATCCTCGTCGTCAACCCGAACACGACCGCCAGCATGACGGCCACCATCGAGGCCGCCGCGCGCCGGGCCGCAGCCGGCTCGACCGCGATCGAAGCGGTCACGTCCAGCATGGGCCCCGCCTCCATCGAGGGCTACTACGACGAGGCGCTGGCCGTGCCGGGGCTGCTCAAGGAGATCGCGCGCGGCGAAGCGGCGGGCGCCGATGCGGCCGTCATCGCCTGCTTCGACGATACGGGCCTCGATGCCGCGCGCGCCATGGCCGGCATTCCGGTCGTCGGCATCTGCGAGGCGGCTCTCAGCCTTGCCGCCTTCATCGCCCAGCGCTTCACGGTGGTCACCACCACCGAGCGCTCGCGCGTGCCGGTGGAGGGGCTGGTGGCGCGCTATGGGATGGCGCCGCGCGCCCGCGTCAGGGCGGCCGACATTCCCGTGCTTTCCCTGGAGGACCCGGCTTCGAGCGCCGCCGCCAAGCTGCGCGCTGAGATCGCCCGCGCGCTTGAGGACGACCGGGCAGAGGCAATCGTGCTTGGCTGCGCTGGGATGGCCGACCTTGCCGCCGAGCTTCAGGGCGAGTTCGGCGTGCCGGTGGTCGACGGGGTGGGCGCGGCCGTCAAACAAGCAGAGGCGCTCGTTTCGCTCGGGCTTACGACCGGCAAGAGGGGCGCCTACGCCTTTCCCGCGCGGAAGGCCTACACCGGCGCGCTCGCTGGGTTTGCACCGCCAAAGGCGGTCGCGTGATGGCAGGCTGAACACCGGTCATTCGAAGCGCGCCTGCGCTGGCGCTGTAAGTCGGCGCGAATCCGTGTTTTCTTTCTTGCAAGTTTGTTCATGTTATGTTCTCTTGCCCTGTGACATAGGGGCGTGGCGGGTGGCTGTGATGTGCGCGTATGCAAGGCGTATTCGAGTTTTACTGCTTGCCGCCTTGGCCAAAGCGGCCCAAACGGCCGGAGCGGCTGTTTTTCTGCCTGTTTCCGGATACCGAAACAGCCATCTACGCGCGAGGGTTCGCAGAGCGCTTCGTTTGCGAAAATCACCTGCGGGGGACGCTGCTTCAGGCGCCGCGCCTCCACATCTCGCTGCAGCATGTGGGGGATTACGGGTACCTGCGGACCAAATTCGTTTATGCGGCGAGGCAGGCCGGAAAAGCCGTTTCGATGCATCCGTTCGAGGTGGTTTTTCGCTTCGTCAAAAGCTTCGAGGGCGCCCCATCGATCACTGGCGGAGAGCGAAAGCGGCCGCTGGTTCTGCTCGGGGACGGAGAGGCTCTGCCGGCGCTTCACAAATCCCTCGGCGCCGCCATGGAGAAGAACGGGTTGAGGGCGGCGGAGCCTTTCACGCCGCATATGACGCTGTTCTACGGGCCGGAACCGGTGCCCATGCAGGCGATCGAGCCGATCCGCTTCGTGGCGAGGGAATTCGCGCTCGTCCACAGCGAGCGGGGGCTTACGCGGTACAACGTGATCGATCGCTGGTCGTTGCAGGGCTGAGCGAGCGGGAGCGGCTACAGCGGCGCCGTCGGGGCTTCGCGCGGTATCGGCGGCGTCGGCGCGCGGGCTTTTCCCGGCGGGTGGCCGGTGACGCGCTTATAGGCGCGGGCGAACGCGGCTTGCGAGCCGTAGCCGAGGCGTCTAGCGACGGTGTCGATCGCGATCCGATCGCGTCCGATCCACTGCGTGGCGAGCCGCATGCGCAAAGCGGCGACATAGCGCAGCGGCGTGGTGCCGGTGGCGGCTGCGAAGCGTTCCGCGAAGACAGAGCGGGAACTACCCATCTCCGCCGCCATTTCGGCCACCGTCCAGGCGCGGCCGGGATCGCGGTGCAGCGCGGCGATGACACGGCCGAGGCGCGGATCGCGCAGCGCCTCGATCCACCCTGTCGCATCGCCGCAGCCGCATTCCACCCAGCCCCGCACGATGGTGGCGGCGACCACATCGGCAAGCCGCGCGAGAATGCCGGCCGAGCCCGCGCGCTCGGTCGCCATCTCGCGCTCCATCGCCGACAGAAGCGGCATGATCTCCGGCTGCCGGGCGAGAAGCGCGCCGACCGACATGACCTGCGGCATGAGGCCTACGAGCGGATGCAGCGTATCGAGCTCGAACTCCATGCGGCCGGTGAAGATCAGGACATCCTTTGTGCGGCTCGCATCCTCCGGGGCCTTGCTCACGGCGCAGACGTCGGCGCACAGCGGGGTCCTCTCGAAGCTGTCGACGGGACGCACCGCGACGCCCGGCGCGGAGACGAGGGAGTGGCCGTCGCCCCGCGGCAGCAGGATTGCATCGCCGCAGGCAAGCGGCCTCGGCGCAAGCCCTTCCGACTGAAGATAGACGTTGCCGGCGGCGATGAACTGGAAGCGGGCTTCGGGCGCGGCCGGGAAGTGGATGCCGAAGGGCGGCGCAAGCCGCAGCTTGCCGTAGCTGGCGCCGCGAAGGCGCATGCCCATGAGCAGCTCGCTGATCGGATCGGCGCGGGCTGCTTCCGTTTGTATTTCGGAGTTTCGATCAAGCATTCCGGAGATTATGGCATGGATCGTCCGAAACCGCCACCCATCTGCAAGCGATCGACTTCATCAACCAGAGGATCCTGCAGATGCATGACGCGACGATTGCGGAGAGGGGGGAAGATGCCGGCTCCGCGCCGGCCTGGGGGGCCGTGGTTTCCATGAGCCTCGGCGTATTCGGGCTGGTGGGAGCGGAGTTCCTGCCCGCCAGCCTGCTGACACCGATAGCCGCGGAACTCGGCGTGACGGAGGGAATGGCCGGACAGGCGGTGACGGCGACCGCGGCGGTGGCACTCATCACCAGCCTGTCGATCACGGCGGTGACGCGGAAGCTCAACCGGCGCTTCGTTCTCCTCGGTTTTTCTATCCTGCTCATCCTGTCGAACCTCTTGGTGGCGATCGCTCCCAACCTGCCGCTGCTGCTTGCCGGCCGCATCCTGCTCGGCGTCGCGCTTGGCGGGTTCTGGACGCTGTCGGCGGCGACCATGATGCGGCTGGTGCCGGAACGCTATGTGCCGCGCGCCCTTTCCATATTGTTTTCCGGTGTGTCGGCGGCAACGATTTTCGCCGCCCCCATGGGCAGCTATCTCGGCGCCGTCGCCGGATGGCGTACCGTCTTCGTGGCGGCGGCGGGCTTGGGCGTGCTGGCGCTTGCCGTGCAGTTCGCCACGCTGCCGGATTTGCCGCCGCGCGGGCAGTCGCGCTTCGGCACGCTGATCGAGGTGCTCTCCCGGCGGGCGGTCGGCCTCGCCATGGCCGCGATCCTCCTGGTCTTCGTCGGCCATTTCGCCTTCTTCACCTATATCCGGCCGTTCCTGGAGACGGTGACCGGCGTCGGCGTGACGGGTATTTCCATTATCCTCCTGGCCTTCGGCATCGCCAACTTGTTCGGCAACTATCTCGGCGCGTTCCTGCTCGAGCGCTCGATGCGGCTGACGCTCGCCATCATGCCGCTGACCATGGGCACACTGGCGCTGTCGCTTTCCGCGCTTGGCGGCAATGTGGCCGCCGACGCGGCGATGGTGGCGCTCTGGGGCCTCGCCTTCGGTGCGGTTCCGGTCGCCTGGTCCACCTGGATCACGCGCGCCGTACCCGACGAGGCTGAAAGCGCCGGCGGCCTCTTCGTCGCGTCGATCAACCTCGCCATCGCCACCGGCGCGGCGGCGGGCGGCCTTATCTTCGACGTCAGCGGTGTGACGACCGTCTTCCTGGCGAGCGGTGCGGTGCTCGTCATCGCAGCGGTAACGATCATGGCCGGCGTCGAGACGCGTGCTGTGCCGAAAGCCGCTTGAAGGCAGGCTGAGCACCGGCTGGGGCCGCGCCATCTTGGCGGCGCGTGAGAAGGAGGCGGGGGAGTAGCGCTCACACCCGCGGCCACAGCCATGCCGGAACGCGATGCCCCCTTTCGCCATCGGTCGATGGCGGCGGTGCCCGGCCGGCATTAAATGCCTGGCAATAACCGGGTATCCATGCCGTGAGACGGTCCATTCTTATGAAAATAAAAGCTTTCCCCGCCGCCATCGAGCGTTGGATAGAGCGCATACGGCTCTACCAGTCCTTCGCGCTCTATACCGAGGTCCACCGCTTGCCGGCTGAGGCGCGTCGCCAGCTCGGCTTGACGGAGTGAGTGTGTCGCGAGCGGCCGCGGGCGGCCTTCTGATTTCACGCCGCTGCTTGCTATAGTGGCGCTCCGCAGAGACCGGAGGGCCGCAGATGACGCATTTCGATCCCGTGACCGCCCGCCTTGTTCTGGCGCTGGTCCGGGACGGCTCGATCGCCAAGGCCGCCGAGCGCGAGAACATCGCCCCCTCCGCCATCAGCCGCCGCATCGCCGATCTCGAGCTGCGCTCGGGCATCGTGCTGTTCGACCGTTCCGCCCAGGGCGTGGCGCTCACGGCGGCGGGCGCGGTCTATGCGGAAGGCTGCCGGCGCATCTTCCGCGAGATCGCCGATCTGGAAACGGCGATGGCCGGTTTTGCATCCGGAGAAGGCGGCCAGCTTCGCATCGCCTCGACCAGCTCCGCCCTTTCGGGCCGCCTGCCGGAACTGCTGGCCGAATACGCGAAGAGCCATCCGGCCGTGCAGCTCGATATAAGGGAGATGGCGGCGCGTGCCGCACTCACGGCGCTGGAGGACGCCCAGGTCGACCTTGCCATCATCGCCGATTATTACGACTTCGCCGACTTCGACGTGATGCCGTTCGAGGACGACCACGTCTGGGTTATCGCCTCTCCCGGCCATCCGCTGGCCGGCCGCATCGCGGCGCGCGAAAGGCTCACATTCGAGGACGTGGCGCATTTCGAGGTGGTGGGCGTCCATCATGGCGGCGCGCTCGACCGGTTGCTGAGCGACGCGGTGCGCAAATCCGGACGGGCGCTGGGCGAGCGGGTGAACGTGGAGAGCTTCCCCTCGCTGGTGCGCATGGTGGAGGCGGGCTTCGGCATCGGTTTCCTGCGGAATTCCAGCATCCATCTTCTTGCCGGGACCGATCTCGTCTACACGCCCCTCTCGGAGGAATGGGCAAGGAGGAAACTTGTGGTCGCGCGGCGCCGGAAGGTGCGGGCGGCGGCCTCGGTCGAGGCTTTCGTGGCGCTTTGCCGGGAGAGCTATACCGTCCCGGACGGCTGAGAGGGTGGGGAATCCCACCATGCGACGCCCGAGCTTGCCTGGGGGCTCATCCTGGCCCTGCGCGCCTTCGATCCCGAGCGGCACCAGCTTGTGCGCGAAGGCTTGTGGCAATCCGATATCGGCACCGTTCGCTGTAGCCGCGTGCGCCGCTTCGTTCGCCGTGCCAGGGCGGGCGAGGGGCAGGATGTCGGGCGGCAGCGTCGTGCCGGCTTTTTCGAGCGCGGCGAAGCCGATGTCGCGGTGGGTATAGGAGAAATCGAGGCCGAAGCGGCGGCCGGCGGCCTCGATCGCGGCAAGGGCGGCGGCGGCGATCTCGGGGTCCGATCCCGTCGCCCGGCAGAACGAGCAGCTTCACGGGGTGGCCTCAATCGTCAGCAGGCGGGAGGGCACGAACAGCTTGCCCTCCATGATCTTCCTCGCGGTGCGGATGACGCCGCCGCTTCTCACCTTAAGGTCGGCACCGGAGCCCTCCGTCAGGAGGGCGACCTCGAGGACGCCGACCGCGTGCTCGATGGCGATGCGGCGGTCGTTGCCCTCCGGGCGGTCGGCCAGGCCGTCGGAGACGGAACCTTCGAGAACGCAGCAGGCGGCGACGCACAGCCCGCCGGTTACCGCGAAAGCGGCATGGGTCGCGTGCGGCACAAAGTAGCGCGCGGCGATGGCGCCGCCGTTGCGCGGCGCGCCGAGGATGGCCACCTTGGGGACCACCCGGTCGGACACGTCGCCGAGGCCCATGCGCGCGCCCGCTTCCCGGCGCATCGCCTCGATGCGGGCGAAGAAGGCGCGGTCGGCGTCGAGCTCGGCGGGCGTCTCGTGGGCCTTCTTGCCGAGGTCGGCGGCTTTGACGATCATCATCGGAACCGCGACGTCGATAAGGGTGACGGGAACGCCGTCGATCTCCTCGACGACCTTGCCGGTGGGCAGCAGCGCACCGGTCTTGGAGCCGACGATCTCCATGAAGTTGAGGCGGATCGGGGCGGCGGTGCCGGGCACGCCGTCGATCGCGGCATCGCCGTCATAGACGACGGCCCCGTCGCGCGTCGGCACGAGCGCCTCGATGCGGCTTTGCGTATTGATGTTGTAGATGACGACCGGCGTTTCCCCTTCCGTCATGGGCAGCATTCCTGTCTCGAGGGCGAAAGGTCCCACGCCGGCGAGGATGTTGCCGCACGAGGGCGCGGTGTCGACGATCGCCTCGGTGACCGATACCTGCGCGAACAGGAAGTCCACGTCGACCCCCTCGCGTGACGACGGCCCGACGATGGCGACCTTTGAGGTGAGGGTGTCGGCGCCGCCGAGGCCGTCGATCTGGCGCGCGTCCGGCGAGCCCATGGCGGCAAGCAGGACACGGTCACGCATGATCGGATCGCTGGGAAGGTCCTGCGCGCGGAAGTACGGGCCCTTGGATGTGCCCCCGCGCATGAGGATACAGGGAATCGTGGTCTGTGAGAGCATGGCGGTTCCTACCGGAGGGGCCAGGGGAGGTCGAAGCCCGCCTGCAGGAGCCCGCCCGGGAACACCAGGTTGAGGGCACGTGCGAGCGCGAGCATGAAGACGGCCGCGGTCAGTGTGAGGATGACGGTTCTGATCCACGACGTTTTGGCGACGACCTTGAGGAAGACGACGAAGAAGCCGACGAGGCTGAGGAAGAAACCGACGACCGCCACGCCGCCGACGAAGCCGGCGAGCCAGGCGATCATCGCCCAGGCGCCGCCCGGCACGTCGTTCTCGCGTTTGGTGGTCTCGACGTCGAAGTTCGCCGAGGTTCCGAGCCTGCCCATGGCAAGGGGCGCCATGGCGGCGATGGTGGCGGCGACGCCCACCACCGCGACCGTGGCGGGAAAGACGCCGCCGAGCATGGAAAGGCGGAAGCTTTCCGAGAAGGCAAAAATGAATGTGGCGAGCACGGCCGCGCCGAAGAGAAGCTGCGGCCAGACATGGCCAGCCTGCGCCAGCTCCGCCGTTCCCTCGGTGCTGACCGCGCCTCCGGCTTCGCCGGGCCGCTTGCGTGCGCCGAGCCATACGGAGGCAACGGTGAGCACGATGATGGCGATCACCAGCGGCCGGTTGAGGAAACTCCAGCCGGAGAACTGCACCGCCTGGTAGAGGTAGCGCTCGGCTTGCGTGGCCAGCACGAAGCCGATGAGGAAGGCAGGCCGCGGCCAGCCGAAGCGCTTGAGAAGCACGCCCACCACGCCCATCGCCAGGAGCGCCACGAGATCGTAGAGCGAGCGGGTCGCCTGGAAGGCGGCGAAGGAGATCACCATGATCATGAACGGCGCGATGAGCGCGTAGCGGATCGTCGTGAGGCGGGCGATGCCGGGCGCGGCGACGATGCAAAGCACCGTGCCGAGCACGTTGGCGAGGGCCAGCGACCAGACGATCGTATAGGTGATCTCCAGGTTGCGGTCGGCCATGGCGGGGCCTGGCTGCAGGCCGAGAAGGATGAGGCCCGCCAGGAACACGGCCATGGAGCCCGATCCTGGGATGCCGAAGAGCAGCGTCGGCACCAGCCCGCCGCCCTCCTTGGCGTTGTTGGCCGATTCCGGGGCGATGACGCCGCGGATGTCGCCCTTGCCGAAGCGGGAGCGGTCCTTGCTCGTCTGGACCACGTGGCCATAGGCGATCCAGTCGACGACGCTGCCGCCGAGGCCGGGGATCGCCCCGACCATGGCGCCGAGACCGGAGCAGCGCAGCGCCAGCCATTTCTCGCGCCAGGTGTCCTTGACCCCCTCGATCCAGCCTTTGCCGAGCGTCGCTTCCTTCGCAATGGCAGACTGGCTGCGCAGGAGGTCGACGATCTCTGGCACGGCGAAGAGGCCGAGGGCGACGATGACGAGAGGCAGCCCGTCCATAAGGTAGAGCGAGCCGAACTCCATCCGGTATTCGCCGGTGGCGGGCGCGGCGCCGATCGTGCCGCACGCCAGCCCAAGCGCCGCCGTGGCGATGCCCTTGGCGAGGTTGCTGCCCGACAGCACGCCCACCATCGAAAGCCCGAACACGGTGAGCGCGAACAGCTCCGGCGAGCTGAAGCTGAGGATCAGCGGGCGGGCGATGACGACGAAGCCGGTGAGGACGAGCGCGCCGAAGAGACCGCCGAGGAGCGAGGCGGAGAAGGCCGCCGCCAGCGCGCGGGCCGCCTGCCCCTGCTTCGACAATGGAAAACCATCGAGGACGGTGGCCTGCGAGGCGGTGGAGCCCGGTATGCCCATCAGCACTGAGGCGAAGGTGTCCGATGTAGGGATGACGGCGACGAGGCCGATCAGCATGGCGAGCGCGGAGGTTTGGTCCATCCCGTAGATGAAGGGCAGGAGCAGCGACAGGCCGACGATCCCGCCAAGGCCCGGCAGGATACCCACCGCCAGCCCGAGCACGACGCCAAGGCCCATGAAACCCATGTGCTGAAGGGTCATCAGATTGGTAAGTGCGAGGAGGAGTGTTTCCAGCATGCGGGTTCATCCTGCGGGAGCATCTTAGGTCCGGCTCTTCCGTGCGGCGCGGCGTGCCGGGCGGCAAGGTCCCAGCGGCGCGGCCGGCCCGGCATGGGCCAGTGAAAATCCTTGCCGGAGGCGCTGTCAGTTCGGGCAGCGCCTCCGCCGGTTCGGCTAGAAGCGGACGTTGTGGTTCTCCGTCAGGTACTGACGGACCCACTCGCGAGCCTTAGGGTCGATCGATGTGGCGACCTCGTAGAGGCCTGCCACATCCTCGCCCACCGCTTGCTGGTATTCGCCGAGAACGTCGCCCTTGTTTGCCTGCAGGTCGGGGTCGGCCACCGCATCGGCGAAGGCCTTTCGGTAGGCGGCGACGATCTCCGGCGGCGTGCCCTCGGGCAGCATGGCCGGCTTCTGCGCCGCGAACCCGGAACCGAAGAAGGCCTTGTAGGCGTCGAACTCAACGCCGGACGGCTTCGAGCCGTGCATCATCTCGTAAGCCTCGACGAAATGCGGCAGGTCGGGGAAGGTCGGGTCGCGCTGCACATTACCCTGGCCATCCAGCACGCCCCAGGAGAAGAGCGGCACCGCATCGCCCGCCTCGACGAGAGGCACGACATTGGTGAGGTAGGCGGACGACGTCTGGTAGTCGATCGTCGCCTCGCCGCGCTCGAAGGCGAGCCTGCCGTCGCCGCGGCCCGTCATGCCGAAGACGTGGCGCACGTTCAGGCCCATCACCAGGAAGGCAAGCATCGGCACCAGGTCGAGCGAGGTGGCGCCCTGGCTCGCATAGACGAGTTCGCGGTCGGTAAGCTGCCCGAGCTGCGCGGCATCCTCGACGCCGAAGCTCGCGGGGATGTAGACGACGCCGCCCGTCGGCGATACCAGCGCGGGCTGGAGCTTGGCGTAGTCGTACTGGACGCGCGGGTCGCCCAGGAGGAACGGGAACTGGGTCGAGCCGGAGGTGCCGAGCAGTGACAGCCCGTCGGGCTGCGCGCGGGCGACGAATTCGTTGGTGCCAGTGATGGAGCCGCCGCCGGGAACGTTGCGCACGATCACGTTGGGGCCGCCGGGAAGATGGCGCCCCAGATAAGGAGCATAGAAGCGCGCCCAAACGTCGGAGCCGCCGCCCTCGGAGAAGGGGATGGTCCATTCGATCGTTTGGCCGGCGAAGTTGACACCTTCCTGGGCCCGAGCCCTCGCGAGACCGAAGGCTGATGCAGTTGCCGCGACGGAGCCGGCTGCGATGAAATGACGGCGGTTGATACGGGTCATGGTCCTTTCCTCCCAGGATGTTGACGGTGAGTTTTTGTATACAATTGTGCTCTAAATCCCAGGCGAGATAAGCCGCGCTCGACTGGGCTTTGCCTCCGGTCGCACCTCCTATTGCCTGATGGTGGCTCTTGAGGTTTAATATGTGAAATAGAAATTTTACGCCTATTGATAACGAATGAACATCAATTGCGACATCCTCGACCTCCGCGCCTTCATCGCCGTGATGGAGCTTGGCCATTTCCATCGCGCCGCGGACGCGCTTGCCCTGTCGCAGCCTGCCCTGTCGCGCCGTATCCAGAAGCTTGAGCAGACGATCGGCGCGCAGCTTTTCAACCGCACGACGCGCAACGTGGAACCAACAGCGGTGGGCCGGGAGATGCTGCCGCTCGTCCGCCGGCTGATCGACGAGTTCGACCAGTCGCTGTTTTCGTTCCGCGACGTTGGCTTGCGGCGTGGCGGGCTGGTCACCATGGCCTGCCTGCCGACGGCCGCCTTCTACTTCCTGCCCGCCGTCATCAAGCGTTTCCGGCTCGAGTTCCCCAACATCCGCTTTCGCATCATGGACCTGAGTGCCAATGACGGGCTCGCCGCCGTCTCGCGCGGGGAGGTGGAGTTCGGCATCAACCTCATGGGCGCCTCCAGCTCGGAGCTGCAGTTCACGCCGTTGTGCGAGGACCCCTTCGTTCTGGCGACCCATCGCGAACATCCGCTCGCTACGCTGCCGCTGGTGCGCTGGAGCGACCTGGAAGGGCATGCGCTGATCACCGTCGGGCGGACGAGCGGCAACCGCACGCTGCTCGATTCGGCGCTGGCCAGGGCCAACGTCCACATCCGCTGGACCTACGAGACCACGCATCTGTCCACCTCGCTCGGGCTGGTCGAGGCGGGGATCGGCGTCTCCGTTCTGCCGCGTATGGCCACGCCGCCGGACGATCACCCGATCATTGTCGTCAGGCCGCTGACGGATCCCTCCGTCACCCGCACAATCGGCATCGTGCACCGCCGTGGCACCACGCTCTCCCCGACGGCCCAGCGCTTCGTGGATATGCTCGTCAGCGAATGGCAGCAGCCGCGCGAGGCGGCTCAGGCATAGTGACGAGAACTGACTGCATGCCTTTGATTTTGCTTTTATTGCGGCTATCGTCGGCGCGCTTCGTCTCGGTTGCGAGGGTCTATATTTGCGCCTGATGTGCCTGAACGGGTGGGGCGGGAAGCTCCACGATCAATTGATCCCGTACCTGAAAGCATCGGACCCCGATGTCCTGTGTCTCCAGGAGGTCGTTCACACGCCGACCGCCGACCGCACCTGGTTAACCTACTGGCATGACGGCGTCGAACTTCCGCAGCGGGCGAATTTCTTCCTCGAAACATGTCGCGCCCTTCCCGACCATGCCGCTGTTTTCTGCCCTGCCGCGCAGGGAGACCTTTGGGACGGCAAAACGCGCTATGATTCCCAATGGGGCCTCGCGACATTCGTGCGCAAGTCGATCCCGATCATTGGCCAGAAGCAGGGATTCGTGCATGGCGAATTCTCGGCCAACGGATATGGCGACCATCCTCGCCCACGGAGCGCACACGCGGTCAGGCTTTTCGACTTCGACAGGGGGCATCCGGTCGTCATCGCACATATGCATGGGCTAAGGGATCTTGACGGCAAGCATGATACCGCGGCGCGCCTGGCCCAGGCGCAAAGGCTGGCGGACCTGGCCCAGTCTATCGCCCAGGACGGCGATCGTATGATCGTCTGCGGCGACTTCAATGTGCTTCCCGAAAGTGGGACCTTCGACATCCTGCGCGCAATCGGCCTTGCCGACCTGGTGACGACGCGCGGGTTCGAAGGCACCAGAACGTCTCACTACCGGAAATCCGGGCGATACGCGGACTACATGCTGGTCAATGCTGCGGTGAACGTTCTGTCTTTCGATGTGATCAGGGAACCGGAGGTTTCGGACCATTGCCCGCTGGTTCTTGACTTCCATTAGAGCAATTCCAGGAAAAGTGGAAACCGGTTTTCCGTCCGAAATTGCGTAAAATCAAAATGTTAGACCACTTTATTGTTTCCATGGAACGGTGGAATGATCTAGCGGGGACGCTCCGCCGTTGCCCCTGGCCTTTGCGTTCGAAGCATCGACAAGCGGCCCATTCCCATTCATTGTCGCCCGGCTGTCCGGCCGCCCGGAGAGGTCAACGGAGCGCGCCATGAGCTTTTTGTTCGAGGAACTGGACTACCGCCCCACGCCGATCGGGGCGCTGAGCCTTCGGCGTCGGCATGTGTTGTCGCTCGGCGTCGATGTGTTCGAGATCAAGCTCGGCGAAGAGCATCTCATGTCCAGCATGTTCACCGCGTCGGAGATCGCGCTGGCCCGGCTCGGCCTTGCGGTGCTTGAAGGCGCCGGCCTCGATGTGGTCGTCGGCGGGCTTGGTCTTGGCTATACGGCGCAGGCGGTTCTGGAGCACGACACAGCCCGTTCGCTGATCGTGGTGGAGATGCTGGACGCGGTGATCGACTGGCATCGGGAGGGGTTGCTGCCGCTTGGTCCCGGGCTCGTCGCAGACGGGCGCTGCCGTCTGGTTCAAGGCGATTTCTTCGCCATGGCCGGCGGCAAGGGCGGGTTCGATCCGGATGCACCTGGGCGCCGCTTCGACGCGGTTCTCCTCGATATAGACCACTCGCCCGATGCCCTGCTCGATGACCGCAGCACCGGCTTCTACCGGCCGGAAGGGCTCCACGCGCTTGCCGCCCACATCAAGCCTGGTGGCGTCTTCGGCCTCTGGTCGAACGAGGAGCCAGACCCGTCTTTCGTCGACCGGTTGGGAAGCGTCTTCGCCGAAGCCTGGGCGGAGCCGGTGACTTTTCATAATCCGCTGCAGGACCGCCCCTTCACGCAGACGGTCTATCTTGCCCGTACCGGCGGCGCATCCGACGGGGCGGCATGACGGCAGGGGCGGTGGGGTCGGCAATTCTTGACGCCTGTCCGGTGTGCCGCGCGCCGGCGCCGCGGCCGTTCCTGTCGTTGGAGGGCAGAGACTATTGGCGGTGCGCGATCTGTGAGGCGCGTTTTCTCGACCCGCGCTATTATCCCTCACGTGAAGCGGAGCGCGCCCACTACCTGCATCACGAGAACCGCCCCGACGACCCCCAATACCGCCGGTTTCTGTCGAAGATCGCCGATCCGCTGATGGAGCGGCTGGAACCGGGTGCGAGAGGGCTCGATTATGGCTGCGGTCCGGGTCCGGCATTGGCGGCGATGCTGAAGGAAGCCGGTCACCCCATGGCGCTCTACGACCCGTTCTTTCATCCCGATCCAGCAGTGCTGAACTGGGTGTACGATTTCGTCACGTGCACCGAGACCGCCGAGCATTTCCATCACCCGGCAGAAGAGTTCGACCGGCTTGGCGGCCTGCTTCGGCCGGGAGGATGGCTGGCGATCATGACCTGTTTCCAGACCGAGGATGAGCGGTTCGCCGACTGGCGCTACAGGAGGGATCCCACCCACGTCGTCTTCTATCGGGAGGCAACGATGCGCTTCATCGCCGGGAGCCGGGGATGGGCCTGCGAGGTGCCCGCCAAGGACGTGGCGCTGATGCGCAAGCCGCCCGAAGCCTGAGAGCGGCCCCGTCAGCCATACCCGAACAGCCGAGCCACCGTGCCGGTGCGGTCGCTTATCGCCTGCCGCTCGGCCTCCGTGAACGACGGTTCGTAATAGGTCGGGGCGCTGATGGTTGCGCGGGCGGTCTCGACCAGGCCGTCATCCGCCAGTGCGCAGTGCTCCAGGATAGCGGCAAGCGTGGCGCCGGGGTCGCCGCACAGGTCTTCATAGCGAACGACGAGCGTGGCCGCGGCCAATTCCGGATCATCGAGTTGGCTTGCGACATGACCGTAGACCGAGGCCCAATGGGCGGCCCAGCCTGCGACCTCGTCGCCGTCTTCCCACAGTTGCGCAATCTCGGCTGCCGCCCGGCCGTCGCCGATATTGGAGGGTCTGCGGTCGAGCCCGAATTCGAAATGTCCGCTGCGGCACATGTGGGTGCGCACGCGCGGGTCCTCGCTTTCCCACGCGGCGAAGAGCCGGTGCTGCTTCATCAGCGAGGCGATGTGCCAGACGGGGTCGCGGATCGGGACGAGGAAGCGGGCGTCGGGAAAGAGCTTTTTCAGGTAGCCCAGGCGGGCGACGTTGTAGTTGCCCTTGGAGAGATAGCGCGAGGCCCCGCGCAGGGCGAGGAGCTTGCGGATGTGGTCGCGGTAAAAGGTTTCGAAATGTGGGTGGTGTGCGTTTTTGTCGAACGTCGTTTGTGTCGAGGCATCATGCAGATTCCGGAAGAAGGCCATCCAGATGACCTCCTCGAAGGCCTCGGGGCTTTCCGGTGTCACCTTGATCCGATCGCGATGCGCGCGTTCCGCCGCTTCCGGCTGCCGGTTGCCGGCACGGTCGACGAACCAGTTCCACAGCCATGGCGTGAGGACGAGCGGAAAATCGCGGTAGCGGTGGCTCGCCGTATCGGGATGGCGGGCGAGCAACTCGAGCAGGATGGTGCTGCCCGAACGGGCGAGGCCGGCGATGTAGATCGGCCGGTCCACCGTCACCTTCTCGATCCGATCATTGAGGGCGCGCGTCTCCTGGTTCCCGAGCCCGATCCAGAAACGGGGGTAGCGCTCGAGAAGACCGCCGAACCTGTGCGTCCACGGGTCGATCTCGGGGGGAGGGGATTTGCCCTGTGGCCTCACTGCGTGCGCGGCCGTCGTCATGTGATCCGCCGGGCGGACTTGTATGCCAAGGCGAAGGCGATCATCGCGGCAAAGAAGGTCACCTCCCATCCCCGCAGCCACGATGGACCGAAGGGGAGAATCTGCCGGCGCGGCAACGCGATGTCGATCTGGTCGAACGGAAGGGCGTCGTCGAGGTAGCCGGCCGGATTGCCGATAAGGATATTCCACCACAGCCGCTTGTGGATCACCGGCACCGGCTCGAGGACGGCGATATCGGCCACCGAACGGCCGTCGCGGTCCATTACCTGGGCGCGCGGTGTGCCGACGTCCGCACCGACCCAACGTCCCTCGAAGCCGCCGGGCACGGAGACCCTCACCGGCTCATTGGCCGGCGGATAAGTGGCGCCGTATTGGGTGGAGATCCATACGATGACGACGAGCAAGGGCAGGGAAGCGGCGATGGTGGCGGGAAAGACCAGCATGATGCGGCGCAGGGCCAGCGACATCATTCTTCGCATATCCGGCCATACGTCCTCGAATTCCCCGTCGAACCCGGCGACACGGCGTCTCATCTCCTCGAACGATCGCTTGATCTGCACGATCCGCGACTGCGGCGACAGGAGGCGGTAGATCTCCATGGATAGGACCGCGCCCAAGGCCGCCCACACGAGCAGCCTTGCCGCCGGCGGGAGGACCGGGCTCAGCCAGCCATCGATCGCCGAAAGGGTCGACGAAGGCAGATCCAATAGACCCATGGATTTGGCCTCAACGGCTCTGTTTGTCCGCAGGGGCCTGGTGTGTCGCTTCCATATGCCGGGCGCCCGCGTTGTCAGCCGCGCGGCGCCGGCGCAGCATCCGGCGTACCGGCCAGGCGACAATGAAAATCAGGACGGTGCCGACGGCCGCGATCAGCGCCCAGAGTGCGCCCAAAAGGCTCAGTCCGGCGCCGGGGCCGACATAGGCGAGGGCTGCCGTCGGCACGAGTGCGGCGAGCGCAAAGGAAATCAATGCCGCAAATTTCTTCATGGAGAGGCCTCCGTTTGTTATTGGGTCAACTGCTGCCGGGGTTGCAGCAGCGAGGGGTCCAGGCTGTCGGGATCCAGCCGCTCGGTCCATGCCATGATGGGGATCCGGTCGCCGTCCGGTCCGCCGCGGACGGGGTTCACGAATTCCCAGGCGATCTCGCCATCCGGAGTTACCTCGACGATGCGGCCGCCGTCCGATTCGGTGATCAGCGTGTTGCCGTTCGCCAGCCGCTGCTGGTCGGAGCGGATGGTGCTGGCGAGCGGAGATTGGGCTGTACCGGCGTATTCCCACAGGATTTCCTTGGTCTTCGGATCGAACTCGATCACGCGGGAAATGCCGTTCGGGCGGTTAAAGTTCCCGTAGTTGTCGAACAAGAGAATGTTGCCGTTGGGAAGGACGTCGGGATCGTGCTGCCCGAGCCACGGCCCTATGGTCGCCCAGGTAACCTCTTCCGTCTCAGGATCGAGCACGGCGATTGTATTGATTTCCCGGAACGAAAGCATGATCTGCCCCTCCTCGCCGAAGGGGAAATTGGCCGCTGCTTCGTCACCGATATATTCCACCGTGTTGGCGTGGGTGGGGTCGGCGAGCCCCCAACTGGAAATGGTGTAGAGAAGCTGCCGGAACTCCGAGTCGGCCAACGCGGTAAAGAGCCGGATCTTCTTCAGCTCCTTACCCTCCGGCGAAAGGATGACCAGGAAATCTTCCAGCCGCGGCTTGGCGATATGCGCAAATCCATCGATCTCGTCCTCGATGAATTCGTGCGTAAGCACGTAAATCGTGCCGTCCGGGCCGATGTCGAACTGATGATGGGCGCGGCCGGGATAGCTCCAGATCACTTGTGAATCCCGGTCGAGCTTGACGACGCCATAGCCATAGGGCGTGTCGCCGGCCCCTTCGTAGATGGCGACGACATCGCCATTGGGAAAGACATGGGCCCGACGGATATAGACATGCGAATCGGGCTGCGGCTCCTTCATCCAGCCGGCGTCCGGGTCTGCCGACCAGATCTCGCTGAACTGCTTCGTCCAGGAATGCAGCACGTTCCCGTCCGCATCGATCAGGTAGACCGTAGGCTCGCTCCCCGACATGTAGAGGGTCGGCCCTTCCTGCATCAGGTGTTCGCGCTTGACGGTGACGCCCTTGTCCTTGCGGCGCTCGGGATACCATAGGTCGGTGCCATAGACGTCCTTGGTCTGGTTGTACCTGGCGTAAAGCGCCTTGCCCCCTTCAAGGGCACGCGAGATCTGAGGCCCGGGGAAGTATTCTGCTACAGTCAGGAGCGATCCGACGAGGAAGATCAGTATGCCGAGGGCGGCGACGAATGCCGCGTAGAACAACTTGTCGGAGCGCGTATGCGCGCCGCCGACATCCACCTGCTTTTGCTTCGGATCGTGAATATTCATCGTATGACCGTGGACTCCGAGAAAGACTGCCGGTCTGTGCGCAGGGCACCAGAAGAGCGGCCCGGCGCCACGTTCCAGCGTCGCGCCGAACCCTAGCCCGGGCGATACATGGCAAATCGATCCCACCAGAATGTGGCTTCAATTCGATGGTGAAACGATCGGAATTCAAACATTCATTCAGGCGGTAACAGTTATCGATTAGGAGGGAGAGACGCTCTTAGTGTGCTTTCTAAAAATTCTTTTTCTTCCATAAAATATCTTCTTTCAAATTGATATCACTCGATAAAGCTATACAGAAATTCGTACAATTACACTAAAAAACCAATTGTGAACTCCGAAATATTGACATCGACTTGATGCCCGGTTGCATTTTCGGAGCGAGGGGAGCAGGCCCGGCCGTCATGGCTTCAATCGGCGTGTTAACGACCTTATTGCAAATTTATGAGGTCAGCCGGAACCTCTCCACTATTTGCTCGCTTGTGAGCAGCCAAACCGGGTGAGGGGTAGGTGATGCACCGGAGGATCCTGTTGTTGAGCGCCGTGGCCGGCATTCTGTCGAGCCCTTCGACCGTGTTGAAGACCTCCGGGGCGCTGGCTGCTGAAGGGGCATCGGCGACCGGCGATGACGCCGTCCCCTTTTCGTTCGATATGCTGAGTGAGGCGATGGAGGCGCGGGCCGCCGAGCCCTACCAGGCGCCAAACGCCGATCTGCCCAAGATAATTGCCGATCTCACCTACGACCAGCATCGCGCCATCCGCTATCGGCCTGAACGGGCCGTATGGAAAGGCGAGGCGCCGTTCGAACTGCAGGCATTTCATATGGGCTGGCTGTTCAAGGAGCCGGTGAACCTTCATGTGGTGGAAGGCGGTGCTGCCAGACCCCTGGTGTTCAGCGGAGATGATTTCGAGTATCGGCCCCCGCTCGAGGCGGACCGTTTCAAGGACATCTCCATGCCGGGCGTTGCCGGCTTCCGGCTGCACCACCCGCTCAACGATCCCGAGATCATGGACGAGCTCGTCACCTTTCTGGGTGCGAGCTATTTTCGCGCGCTCGGACGCGGCAATCTCTACGGCCTGTCGGCGCGGGGAATCGCGGTCGATACCGCCACGGCGACAGGCGAGGAGTTCCCCCGCTTTACGGATTTCTACATCGAGCGTCCGGGCGAACGCGACAAGGACGTCACGCTCTACGCCGCACTCGACGGGCCCAGCGTGACGGGCGCCTACGCCTTTCGCATCACGCCCGGCGAGGACACGCAAATGGAGGTGACGACGCGACTTTACATGCGCAGCAAGGTCGAGCGGCTCGGCATCGCCCCGATGACATCCATGTTCTTTTTCGGCGAAAACAACAATCGGGCTTTCGACGACTACCGTACGGAAGTCCACGACAGCGACGGGCTGAAGATCGTGCGCACCGACGGGGAAGAGATCTGGCGCAGCCTCAACAACCCCTCCGTGCTCGCCAATTCCTTCTTTGAGGAGGAGAACCCGGAGGCCTTCGGTCTCTTCCAGAGGGACCGGAATTTCGAGGATTATCAGGACGGCGGAGCCGCCTATCACAGGCGTCCCTCATTGCTGGTGGAGCCGCTTGGCGAGTGGGGCAAGGGGTTCGTCCATCTCATCGAGATCCCGACCGACCTCGAAATCAACGACAACATCGTTGCCTATTGGGTCCCGGAAGGTGAGATCACGCGCGGCCAGAGGCTGGAGTTCAGCTACCGGCTGACCTGGGGCGCGATCAGCGAGCGGTCGGACACGACGGCTCGTGTCCTCGGCGTGCGGACCGGTATCGGCGGCGTCTCCGTCCTCGAGGAGGACAAGGTCGACAAAGCCGTGCGAAAGTTCGTGGTCGACTTTAGGGGGGACATCCTGCGGAAGTTTTCCGGCGAGCCCGGCATCTCGGCGAGCATCGGTGTCGGCGGCGGCAAGATCGAGCATTCCACCATCTCGTCTGTCCAGGACGACACATGGCGCCTTGCCGTCGACGTCCGGCCGGACGGCGGTGATCCGGTCGAGATCAGCGCCTTCCTGACGAGTGGGGACCGCCGTCTCTCGGAGACCTGGATGTATCAATGGAGAAGGGGTGACGGAAGCCCGTCATGAAGCGCAGGGGCGCGTATCGTTCACCGTTTCCCGGAATGCTCAGCCCGCGTGTGCGGCTACCCATCGATGCCACTCGTCTTCGCTGCCATGGAACACGTTGAGATCGATCCTGCCGTCGACGCCGTGTGAGAGGCCGGAGCCTGAATATTGCCAGAACACCCATTTCCGGTCCGGGTAGACCTTGGAGGGGGGCTCTGCCACGGAGCGAAGCCAGAACGGATAGTCGAGGAACGCGCCTTGCAGGTTGTCGCGGTAGAAGTCCGGGGCGGTGTAGATGACCGGGCGCTGGCCGTAGTGCCTTTCCAGCTTGTTCATGAAGACCTGCATCTTCTCCAGGACCAGGCTGCGCGACGGACGCTTCTTGCAACTGGACGTGTGGTTCCACTCGACGTCGATGACCGGCGGCAGGGCACCCTCCACCTTCGGCACGTTGCGGATGAACCAGTCGGCCTGTTCGCCGGCCGTCCGGCACCAATAGAAGAAATGGTAGGCGCCGCGCCGCAAGCCGGCCTCGGCGGCGGCGCGCCAGTTCTTCTTGAACATCGGGTCGAGATGGTCGCCGCCATCCGTCGCCTTGATATAGGCGAAGTTCGCGCCTTGCGTGCGCAGCTTGGCCCAATCGATCTCGCCTTGCCAGCGTGAGACGTCGACGCCGTGGACGGCCAGTGACGAGGGCGAGGCGGAGCCGAAGTTTATGGGCTTGGCATCGCGAAAGCGCTGCCTGTAGATCTGCCCGCGCACGAAGGGCTTCGGCGGGCTTGCAAGGGCGACCGTCAGCCCTTCGGGTTTGGGGTCCGATGGCACCATCGCCATCATCTGTTGCAGTTCTCCCCCCTCCGAAGGTGCTGAACCGATCTCTACCGGTGGTACCAGATTGTCCGGCCTTGTGACGGAACTCGTCGTCTCCTGCGACGGCCGCGCGAGAAGCTCCTCCACGCTCGGGCCGTTGGAGGTGCAGCCGACAAAAGCAATGCAGGCGGAGAGAATAGCTGGCAAGCCTCGGAAACGCATGGTCACCTGTACGCAGAACAAAAACGGATCGACGGCAAAGCCGGGCATCCCTTGCGTGCATTGCTAACGGTAAATTACCAAAAAAGACTGAATGCGATCTTTAACCTTATGGAAGGACAAGGCGCGGGCGTGTCGCGGAGGCCCGCCCTGCCTCGTCTTGCCCTCAATTCATCCCGCCGCTGTCTATACCAATCCGGTATTCGTATAGGTTTTACTTATCCCTTCGCAGGAACACCTGAAATATCATTGTCATATTGCGCCGGTATAGTCTGGTCAGAATCTTAGATCGAAGGAAATTTTGGTCGTTTATAGTAATAATAATCCAAAAGTGACCATATCGACGCGGTGGGAGGCGTTGGCATGCTTGAGATCGATGGGATTACGAAGAAGTTCGGAGACATTTCAGCTGTCGATGAAGTCTCCTTGCAAATCACGCCGGGCCAGATGGTGGGCGTCATCGGCCGTTCCGGCGCCGGCAAGTCGACGCTGCTGCGCCTCATCAACCGCCTGATCGACCCGACGCAGGGCAGGATCGCTTTTTGCGGGCGCGACGTTACACGCCTCAGGGGCCGCGAGTTGCGCCTGTGGCGCGCTTCCTGCGGCATGATCTTCCAGCAGTTCAACCTGGTGGAGCGCATGGATGTGCTGACCAACGTCCTCATCGGGCGTGTCGCCCACCAGGGGCTGCTGCCCTCCATGGCGCTCCACTTCAGCGAGGCGGATCGGGCCGGTGCCATCCGCGCGCTCGACCGCGTCGATCTCGTGCCCCAGGCCCTGCAGCGGGCGGGCTCGCTCTCGGGCGGCCAGCAGCAGCGGGTGGCGATCGCCAAGGCACTGGTGCAGAACCCGAAGATACTTCTGGCCGACGAGCCGATCGCCTCGCTCGACCCGGCCAATGCGACGCGGGTGATGGATGCGCTCAAGGCCATCAACCGCGAGGATGGCATCACCGTGCTCGTCAACCTGCACACCCTCGACACCGCCCGCAGCTATTGCGACCGCATCGTCGCCATGCGCGCCGGCCGGGTCCATTTCGACGGCGCCGCCCATGAATTGACCGAGGCGCGGGTGCGCGAGATCTACGGCGAGGCGGGCCTGGAAGCGGATATCGACGAATTCGTCACCTCCACCGCGATCCCCGCTCCGCGCAAGCACGCGGCGCTGGAGACGGAAGCCGCCTGATTCTCTCGCACTGCGGAATTTTCACTCAGGGCCGGCACGTCGTGGACGCGAGGCCCCTTTCGACAAGAGGAGAGCACCCCATGAAGCATATCGCCATCGCCGCCGGTCTGATCGCCGGCCTCGCTCCCGCCCATGCGGCGGAGGAATGGAAAGATCAGTACAAGACGCTGCGCTTCGGCGTCCTGTCGGGCGAGAACGAGAAGGACCGCATCGCCCGCTACACCGGCTTCGAGAACTATCTTGAGAAGGAGCTTGGCGTCGAGATCGAGATCTTCACGGCCGGCTCCTACGACGGCGTCATCCAGGCGCTCGCCGCCGATCAGATCGAGTTCGCCTTCCTCGGCTCTTCCGCCTACGCCGCCGCTTATACCGAAACCAGCGGCGGCGTCGTTCCGCTGACCACCAAGCAGCAGGAGGATGGCTCCACCGGTTACTATTCCATCGTCGTCGTGCGCTGCGATTCCGGCTACGCGTCGCTCGACGACCTCGAGGGCAAGGTGCTGGCCTTTGCCGATCCCGATTCCACGTCCGGCTATGCCGTGCCGTATTTCAACATGGTCAAGCAGGGCTACGAGCCCGGGACGTTCTTCAGCGCCACTCCTTTCTCGGGCGCGCACGAGACCGGCGTGCAGGGCGTGGTGAACGGCCAGTACGACGCGGCGGCCACCTATCAGAACAACGAGATCAACGGCATCCCGCAGCGCATGGTCGCCAAGGGCATGATCGATGAGGGCACTGTCTGCCCCATCTGGCAGTCGCCGGAGATCACCTCCGGCCCCTTCACGGCGCGCGCCAACCTGCCGCAGGACCTGATCGCGGCGATGCAGGCGGCCGTGCTGGCCGTGCCCGAGAAGGACCCGGAAGCCTTCCGCGAGATGGACGGCGGCGAGACGTCGACCGGCAAGGGCTTCATCGCCGTCGACCACGACCGCTATCAGTGGATCATCGAGATGCGCGACTGGCTGAAAGAGCAGCGCCGCTCGGGCTGAGGCTCCTTTCCTGAAGACGGGCGCCGGCTTCTTCCCGGCGCCCATCAGCTACGGGTTCCTGCATGGCCGCTATCGAAGCTTCGCCTGCTATCCGCCGGTTCGAGTTCGACTATGCCCAGGCGCGCACCCGCGCCCGCCGGGTACAGATCGTCTCGATCCTGGTCTTCGCGATCGTCTTCTTCGTCACCGCGCGTATGGGCGGCTTCTTCGACATGACCGACGTGACGCTCGCCTCCGGCGAGCGCGTCAGCACCTGGAAGATCTGGGCCGGGCTTCCCCGCCTCGGCGAATATCTCGGAAAGACGCTGCCCGTCTTGCGCTGGGAGAGCCTTGGCGCCGACCTTGCTGAGTGGTTCTGGCGCTGGCAGACGTGGCTGCGCCTTCTCCTTGAGACCGTCCTTATCGCCTATATGGCGACCCTCTTCGGCGTCGTCGGCGCCTTCGTCCTGAGCTTTCCCGCCTCCCGCAACCTTTCGCCCAACCGCCTGGTGCTCAACCTCACGCGCCGCTATCTGGAGATCATCCGCACCGTGCCGGAGCTAGTCTGGGCGCTGATCTTCGTCTTCTGCTTCGGCGTCGGCCCTCTCGCCGGCGTGCTGGCGATCGGCTTGCACGCCACGGGCTCGCTCGGCAAGCTCTATTCGGAGGCCAACGAGAACGTCGACATGCGGCCCGTGGAGGGCGTGAAGGCCGCCGGCGGCAGCTGGTTCCAGCAGATCCGCTACGGTATCGTGCCGCAGGTGATCCCCAACATCATCAGCTACACGCTCCTGCGCTTCGAGATCAACGTGCGCGCCTCCTCCATCATCGGCTTCGTCGGCGCCGGCGGGCTGGGGCAGGAGATCCGGACCGCCATGTCGCTGCAGGAATACACGGACCTCTCGGCGCTCTTCGTCATCATCTTCGCCACGGTGATCCTGATCGATTTCCTGAGCGAGAAGCTGCGCCATCGCATCATCGGCATCACCGGTAAGGGGGTGTGAGAATGGCCGATATCGAGCTTGCAACGATTGCCGAGGCGAAAGCGCTGGTGCCGGCGGCCTTCGCCAAGCCGCTTCGTGTCCGCCTCATGCGTTTCGGGCTTGCCGTCCTCTTCGCCGCGCTCACCGGCTGGTGTCTTTATGCCTTCGACGTCTCTCCGGCGCGCATCCTGGAGGGGCTCACCCGCCTTGGCCGCATTTTCTCCTTCATGTTCCCGCCGCATATCTGGCAGAGCTGGCGGGAATGGGCGGAGGTTCTGCAAGGTCTCGGAGAGACCGTCTCCATGGCCTTCCTGGGCACCGTTATTGGCGCTGTCGTCGCCTTTCCGCTGGCGCTACTCGGCGCCAAGAACATCATGCCCTTCGGCTTCCTGCGGCTCACCGCCCGGCGCGGCTTCGATGCCTTGCGGGCGGTGGAGCAGATCATCCTGGCACTGATCTTCATCCGCGCCTTCGGCCTCGGGCCGCTCGCCGGCATCCTGGCGATCGCCGTTTCGGAGATCGGCACCTGCGCCAAGCTCTTCTCGGAGGCGATCGAGAACACCTCGAAGAAGCCGGTCGACGGCGTCAGGGCTTCGGGCGGCGGGCCGCTGCAAACGATCCGCTATGCCGTCGTGCCGCAGGCCATGCCGGTGATCCTCTCGATCACCCTCTACAACTTCGAATCCAACACCCGCAGCGGCACCATCCTCGGCATCGTCGGTGCTGGCGGCATCGGGTTTCTTCTGTCCGACCGCATCAACGCCTATCGCTGGTCGGAGGCCTGGACGATCATCTTCCTCATCATCCTGACGGTCTATATCATCGACGCCATCTCCGCCCGATTGAGGGCCCGGATCATCGGCAACACGGAGAACGTGCATTGAGCGAAGCGACCGTGAAGGCCCCAGCCCCCAAGCAGGACCTCGGCGAAAACCCCACCGTCCACCCGACCGCCCGTGTCGTCGACTGCGATCTTGGCGCATGGACGGAAGTGGGCACCGGCACCACCATGGTGCAGTCGTCCATGGGCGACTATTCCTATGTCGTGGAGGACTGCCACATCGTCTGGACCACCATCGGCAAGTTCTGCTCCATCGCCCGCGGCGCCCGCATCAATCCCGGCAACCACCCTACCTGGCGCGTCAGCCAGCACCATTGGACCTACCGCGCCGCCGCATACGGCCTCGGCGAGGACGATGCGGAGTTCTTCCAGTGGCGCCGCGATCATTGGGTGACCATCGGCCACGACGTGTGGATCGGCCACGGCGTCACCGTCCTGCCTGGGGTTTCGATCGGCACCGGCGCGGTGGTCGGCGCGGGCGCCGTCGTCTCCAAGGATGTGCCGAACTACACCATCGTCGGCGGCGTCCCCGCAAAGCCCATCCGCCGCCGCTTCACGGAAGCGCAGGAAGAGGCGCTCCTGAAGATCGCCTATTGGGACTGGCCGCGCGAGAAGCTCAGCACGGCGCTGCCCGACATCAGGGCGCTGGGGGTGGATGCGTTTATCGGGAAGTACGCATAGCAGTTGCCCTTATTGGCGGGAACTGTTGCGCACATCGGAGAGCGAAACGCACAATCGGGCTAGTTCGTCTGATGCGCGCTCGGAGACGACACGAAGCAATCGCTGATCAGCGGTGACGAAGCGTGTCTCTTTGCGGCGCGCGATTGCCAGATAGACGCAATCATAAGCGGGGTGCGAGAGCGTGATGGCAAGATCCGTTGCTTGCTCCAACATTCCCCGCATGGGCACAAACTCAATGCCCGCCCGCTCCAGCAAGCGGCTTGCCATTACGGCCTCGTCACGCAGCAGCTCGCCACGTTGAACCTTCTTCCATAGGATATTGGAGCACTCTGCGACCAGCAGCTCCGGCGCCAGAAAGCGGAATCCTGATCTCAGGCCAAGCGCGGCTTCCGTTCCTTCTTCCTCGACAACCCATTTTACGGCGATACTGGCGTCAATGACGAGCGTTTCCATCAGCGCTCGTCACGCCCTTCGCGCAGCAGCGTCTCAGAGGGGGTCTGCTTTCTAGACGCGGTCAGCCTGCGAAGCTCGGCCGTGAGATCGTCAAAGGAAGGCTCAACCTCGGCCTCCAGGGCTTGGCGCAAGATCTCACGGTGCTCCGCTTCTGCCGAACGGCCGTGGCGAGCAGCACGAATCTTTAGCTTCGCGATTAAATCATCGTCCAGATTGCGGACATGCAAATTGCCGGCCATCGCTGTGCTCTCAATGCTCTCACTGAGAGCAAAGATAGCAATTTGGAGTCTCCAAAACAAGGAGGGCTAGAGCTGCGCCGACTTGAGGGAAAGCGTCTTCAAGTCTTCCACAAACCGCTGCACGTCCGCCGGCGAGCGCAGGATATGGACCGCCAGCTTGGCCGCGCGTTCCTCGGTGAGCCGGAGCACCTTCGGGCGCAGCGTGCGGTCCCAGTTCCAGCTCCAGTGGAGGAACTCAAGCGATAGCTGCTCGGGGCAATCCTCCGGCAGGTCCGGGCGCGTGCGGCCGTGGTATTCGAGCCGGCGGCGCAAGAGCCGCGCCATCCTCAGCCGGCGCGGCATGTCGAGAAAGACGAGCATCTCCGCGCGCGCGATCCTGAGCTCGTAGGAGCGGGAATGGTCGCCTTCCAGAACCCAGGCATCGCCGGCGACGATCTCCTCGACCAGCGCAAGCTTTTCCTCCTCCGGGCGCGGGGTCCAGCCGGGCTTCCAGTGGATGTGGTCGAAGTGGAAGACCGGAAGGCCCAGCGCTGCGCCCAGCCTGCGGGCGTCGACTTGCCCGAGCCCGGCCCGCCGACGATCATGACGCGCTGTATCACGCCACGCGCCGGCCCTGGCGCCAGACGCCGAGCACCACGGGCACACCGTCGACGAGGCGCACGCGGGAGAAGTCGGCGCGCTTGCCGACCTCGATGCTGCCCCGGTCGGCGAGCCCGACCATGCCGGCGGGGCTTGCGGAGACGGTAGCCACCGCCTCGGGCAGGGCGATCTCCTCTTCCCGGCTGAGCAGGAATACCGCCTGCATCAGGCTCGACGGCACGTAGTCCGACGACAGGCCGTCGAGGAGGCCGCGCTTGGCGAGTTCGATCGCCGAGACGTTGCCCGAGTGGGAGCCGCCGCGCACGATGTTGGGCGCACCCATCACCACCTTCATGCCATGAGCGCGGGCGTGACCGGCGGCCTCGAGCGTCGTCGGGAACTCGGAGATGGCGATGCCGTCGGCCACCGCTTCCTCGACATGCTCCGGCGTCGTGTCGTCGTGGCTGGCGAGCACGGTGCCGTGTTCGCGGGCGAGCGCGACCACGGCCTTGCGGTGAAGGCCGACATGCTTTTCCTGCTCGGCGCGCCGCCGCTCCACCGTCTCCTCGAACTCCTGATCGCTCCACTTCTTGCCGCGGTTGAACTGGCGCCATTTGGAAAGGTCGGCCCACTGGCGCTGGCCGGGCGTGTGGTCCATCAGCGAAACCAGGCGGACGAGCGGGTTGTCGGCGAGCGGTTCGTAGATGTCTAGGACGGCGGGGTCGGCCAGTTCGCAGCGCAGGTGCAGCAGGTGATCTGCCTTGAGCACCGCACGTACTGCCGGGTTGCCGATGGTCTCGACCGTGCTGGCGATCATCTGCCGACGGGCGCTGGCGGCCGAATATTCGCCGACGGCGACGGCGTCGAAGACGGTGGTGATGCCGGCACCGGCGATCTGCACGTCATGCGCCAGGACGGCAGCGGCACTCGACGGCCACATGACGCCCGGCCGCGGCTGCAGGTGCTTTTCCAGGTTGTCCGTATGCACTTCGATGAAGCCCGGCAGCAGGTAGTCGCCTTCGAAATCGACCGTCGCCGGCGGCGTGCCGGAGCCGACGTCGATACCGACGATCATACCGTCCCGCACATCGAGTGAGCCCTTTATGATTTCGTCGTGCAAGACGAGCGCGGCATTGCCGACTGCGAGGTTTGACATGTTCGACCCAGAATCGGTTGACTTGGGAATCAGTTGACGTGGCGCCCGTTGCGCCAGACGGACCTTATCACGGGAAAATCGTCGACAAGATGAACGCGGATGAGATCGGCCTTGAGGCCCGGCAGGATCTCGCCGCGGTCGTCCAGCCCGCAGGCGCGCGCCGGCGCGCTCGTCACCATGCGCACCGCCATGGGCAGGTCGATGTCGAGCGCCCGCTCGCCCGCCACCATGAAGGCGCAGTCGATCATGGAGCGCGGCACGTAGTCGGAAGCAAGGATGTCCACCAGCCCCTCCGCCAGAAGGTCGTGGACCGCCACGTTGCCCGACTGCGAGCCGCCGCGCAGCATGTTGGGCGCGCCGGCCACCGTCAGCATGCCCCTGGCGCGTGCCTCGCGTGCCGCTTCCAGACTCACCGGGAATTCGGCCACCCTGATTCCTTCCTCCAGCGCCATGTGGATGTGCTCCAGCGTGGCGTCGTCGTGGCTGAAGAGCGGCAGGGCGCGCTCCTTGGCAAGGGCGATGACGGCGGCGCGCACCTCGGCCGAGTTGGCCTCCAGCTCCTCGAGCATCAATCGCATCTCCCGTTCCACGACCGCGCGCGACTTGCCGGTCTCGGCCATGCGACGCTCCACATAGCCGCCGATGTCGCGGCTCTGCCGCTTGCCCGGCACATGCTCCATCACCGAGACCACCCGGACGATCTCACGGGCGATATTGGCCGCGGCCAGCCCCGGCGCCTCCTCGTCGGTGATCTCGCAGCGCAGATGCACCAGGTGCTCGGCCCTCAGCATGCCGTTGGTGCCGGCGAACTCCAGCGCGTCGATCATGGGGCCTAGGATCTCTCGCCGCTCCGGGTTCCGGTCTGTGGCCCCGACGCACAGCGAATCGAAGACCGTCGTTACGCCGCCGCCGACGATCTGCGCATCGTGAGACATCACCGCCCGCATCATGTTCCAGCGCACGTGGGCACGCGGGAAGACATGCTTTTCCAGATGGTCCGTGTGCACGTCGATGAGGCCGGGCAGAAGATAATCGCCGGCAAGGTCGACGGCGCCGGGCAGGCTCGTGCCGCCCATGTCGACGTTTCTGATGCAGCCGTCGGCGATCTGCACGGTTCCGGCGATCACCGCGTCGTCTAGGACGATGCGCCCGCCGGTCAGGACCAATTCTCCGCTCACGCCGCATCCCTCCGATAGGCCGTGACCTCGAACAGCCGGTCCGCCACGGCCTCGCGCACCTCCGCGTCGTGGAAGATACCGACGATGGCGGCCCCGCGTGCCTTGGCTTCATTGATGAGCGCGACCACCACTTGCCGGTTCGCTGCGTCGAGGGAGGCAGTCGGCTCATCGAGCAGCAGGATGGGGTAATCGAGCGCAAAGCCGCGGGCGACGTTCACACGCTGCTGCTCGCCGCCGGAGAAGGTGGCCGGCGCCAGGCCCCACAGGCGTTGGGGGATGTTGAGGCGGTCAAGGAGGGTGCGTGCCCGCCTTTCCGCCTCCGCATCCGGGACGCCGGCAAGCCGTGCCGGCTCGGCCACCACTTCAAGCGCGGGCACGCGCGGGATGACGCGCAGGAACTGGCTGACATAGCCCACGGAGCGCCGCCGCACCTCGATGACTTGCCAGGGTTCGGCACTGCCAAGCTCCACCACGTCTTTGCCGTGCACCACCCGCACGTGGCCGGACGACGGCTTGTAGTTGGCATAGAGCGAGCGCAGGAGCGTCGATTTGCCGGCGCCCGACGGCCCGTGCAGGCATACGCACTCGCCGGCGGCCACCTCGAGGTCGAGCCGGTCGAAGACGGGGATGCGGGCGCCGCCCTGGGTGTGGAGGACGAATTCCTTGGAGAGGGCGGAAACGGAGATCATTGACTTCATGATCAGACCTGCAGAACGGAGGAAACGAGAAGCTGCGTATAGGGGTGGTGGGGGTCGTCGAGCACCTGGTCGGTGAGCCCTTCCTCGACCACCCGGCCGTGGCGCATCACCATCAGGCGGTCGGCCAGGAGGCGTACCACCGCCAAATCGTGGGTGACGACGATGGCCGCGATGCCGAGCTCGCGCACCAGCCCGCGCAACAGGTCGAGCAGCCGCGCCTGCACCGAGACGTCGAGACCGCCCGTCGGCTCGTCCATGAAGATCAGCCGTGGCCGCGTCACAAGGTTGCGGGCGATCTGCAGGCGCTGCTGCATGCCGCCGGAGAAGGTCCTGGGCTTGTCGTCGACGCGCGAGGCGTTGAGCTCCACCTTGGCGAGCCAGTCGAGCCCCTCGGCGCGGATCTCGCCATAGTGGCGGGCGCCGATGGCCATCAGCCGCTCGCCCACATTGCCGCCGGCCGAGACGTCCATCCTGAGGCCGTCGCGCGGGTTCTGGTGGACGATGCCCCAGTCCGTGCGCATCAGCCGCCGGCGATCGGGCTCGGAAAGCCTGAAGATGTCGCTCATGCCCTTGTGGCGCAGGTCGTATTCGACCGTGCCGATGTCCGGCGAAAGCTGCGCCGAAAGCACGTTGAGGAGGGTGGACTTGCCCGAGCCGGACTCGCCGACGATGCCGATCACCTCGCCCGGATTGAGCGTGAAGGAAACGTCCAGGCAGCCGATGGTCTCGCCATAGGACTTGCTGACGCCGGTGGCCCGCATCAGTGGCTGCCGCTTCGGGGTGACGGTTTCGGAAAGCATGAGTGCGCTCATCGCTCGCCCTCCTTCCGTGCGCTCGTGTCGGAGGACCGGGCGAAGGCTCCGGCCGCGGGGTCGGCTGCCATCGGCCCGCGATGTCCTTTTTCCTGGCGGTCGGCGCAGAAATGCGTGTCCGAGCACACGAACATCCGCCCGCCCTTGTCGTCGAGCACCACCTCGTCCAGATAGCTGTCCCGCGCCCCGCACAGCGCGCAAGCCTGCGGCCAGCGCTGCACCTCGAACGGATGGTCCTCGAAATCGAGGCTCTTCACGCTGGTATAGGGCGGGATGGCGTAAATGCGCTTTTCCCGCCCCGCGCCGAAGAGCTGGATCGCCTGATTGTTCTCCATCTTCGGGTTGTCGAATTTCGGGATCGGCGACGGCGACATCACGTAGCGCCCGTTGACCATCACCGGATAGCTGTAGGTGGTGGCGATGTGGCCGAAGCGGGAGATGTCCTCGTAGAGCCGCACGTGCATCAGACCGTACTCGGCATAGCCGTGCATCTTGCGCGTCTCCGTCTCGCGCGGCTCCAGCTTGCGCAGGGGCTCGGGCTGCGGCACCTGGTAGACCAGAACCTGCCCCTCCTTCAGCGGCTTTTCGGGAATGCGGTGGCGCGTCTGGATGACGCTCGCCTCTTCCGTCGCCTCCGTCGTCGCGATGCCGGCAACGCGCTTGAAGAAGCGGCGGATGGAGACGGCGTTGGTGGTGTCGTCGGCGCCCTGGTCGATCACCTTCAACGTATCGGAAGGCCCGATGACGCTCGCCGTCACCTGCATGCCGCCGGTGCCCCAGCCATAGGCAAGCGGCATCTCCCGGCCGCCGAAGGGCACCTGATAGCCGGGAATGGCCACCGCCTTCAGAAGGGCGCGGCGGATCATCCGCTTGGTCTGCTCATCGAGATAGGCGAAGTTGTAGGCTTCGTCCCAGGAAGCTTTTTCGGCGGCGGCGTTCATTCGGCGGCTTCCTTCTCAAGACGATCCTGATGTTCCTGGCGGAGCTTGCGGATAAGGTTCAGCTCGGCCTGGAAGTCGACATAGTGCGGCAGCTTGAGGTGCGAGACGAAGCCAGCGGCCTCGACGTTGTCGGCGTGGTAGAGGACGAATTCCTCGTCCTGCGCCGGGTACATTGCCGTCTCGCCCATCTCACGCGCGCGAAGCGCCCGGTCGACCAGCGCCATGGCCATCACCTTGCGCTCGTTGTGGCCGAAGGAGAGGCCGTAGCCGCGGGTGAACTGCGGTGGCTTCTCCTTCGAGCCCTCGAACTGGTTGATCATGTGGCACTCGGAGATGACGACATCGCCGATGTCGATGGCAAAGCCCAGTTCCTCCGGTACGATCTCGACACTCACCTCGCCCATGCGGATCTCGCCGGCGAAGGGATGGTTGCCGCCGTAGCCGCGCTGGGTGGAGTAGCCGAGCGCGAGCACAAACCCCTCGTCGCCGCGCGCCAGGTTTTGCAGCCGCTGGTCGCGCCCGGCGGGGAAGGACATGGGCTCGCGCGTCAAGTCGAACACCTCGGCGCCGTCGCCGTCCGGCCGCTCTTCCTCGATCAGCCCTTCGTGATCGAGGATGTCGGCCACATGGGGCATGCCGTCGTCCAGTGGCGCATCGGCCACTGGCGCCTCGGGCAGACCCACCCCATCTTCGGCCGCCAGCGCGAAGTCGAGCAGGCGGTGCGTGTAGTCGTAGGTCGGGCCCAGCACCTGCCCGCCCGGAATGTCCTTGTAGGCCGCCGAGATGCGCCGGCGCACCAGCATCTTTGCCGTATCGATCGGCTCGGAGACGGCGAAGCGCGGCAGCGTCGTGCGGTAGGCGCGCAGGAGGAAGATCGCCTCCACGAGGTCTCCCTGCGCCTGCTTGATGGCGAGCGCGGCCAGTTCCCGGTCGTAGACGGAGCCTTCCGTCATCACCCGGTCGACGGCGAGCCCCAATTGCTCGCCGATCTGCCGCACCGAGACCTCGGGCACCGCGCCGTCGCCGCGCCGCGTCTCGGTGATGAGTTTGTGGGAATTGAGAATGGCGCGCTCGCCGCCCTTGACTGCAACATACATGGCGTCAGCCCTCCACCTGAATGCCGCGCGGCAGGCCGACCAGCGCCCGGCCGGCGGCGAAGATGACGTCGACTCCCAGCGGGTAGAGTGCGTGGTTGTCCGCCCACTGCGCCCAAAAATCCGTCGGCAGGCCGGCGATGGCGACGGTGATTTCCCCGTCGATGCCCGGTCCGCACCAGGTCATGCCGGGGCCTCCCGTCAGCGCCGGCACCTGGATGAGAAGTGTCGCGGAACGGTCCGGATACCGGTCCTCGCCGATGGCGAAGCGGTCGAGCGGCGGCATATTCGAGGGATCCGCGATCATCGCGAAGCGCGCCTCGCCCGCGGCAGCGACCAGCGGTGCCCCGCAGTGGAAGCGCAGGAAGTCGGGCGCGGCGCCGCCTTGGATGGTGGCGTCGAGCCATACGGGCGTATCGAAGTCGAACAGCGTCAGCGCCATGGCCGCCGTCGCCGGGTCGAGCGGGGCCGGCGGGTCGAGTTCGGTTGCCAGCGTGTGCACTCGTCCCGCGTAGGACAGTGTGTTGAGCACCGTGCGGAAGGCCTCTTGCGCCTCGAATACCGGCTCCGTGAAGCCCGGCTTCAGCCCTTCCATGTCGGGTGTCGCGAGCGTTGCGTTTCCGTCATTCATCCTGGATTGTCTCCCCGCACCATGGTGAAGAAGTCGACCTTGGTCGCCGCCGCCTTGCGGCTGACACGTTCCCGCTCCGCTACCTGCCGACGGGCGAGGGGCGCGATCACCGTCTCCTCGATCCTTGCGTCGCCTGCGCTCTGCATCAGCGCGTCGAACACCGCCGCCAGCTCCGCCTTGCGCTTGTCGCGCCCGGCGGCATAGCAGTGGCCAACCGTGCCATCGGCGAGCCGCACCGCGCAGCGCGTCACCGTCATCTCGCCGAAGTTGAAGGGATCTCCGGTGCCGCCGGCCCGCCCACGCACCATCACCAGGCCGGTCTCCGGGCGGCGCAGCACCGCGTAGCGCGGGCGCTCCTCGAGCCTCTCCCACGCCGCTTCAAGCTCGCCGCTCGTGGCGCGGGCAAGAATGCTCATCCACCGCGCCCGCGCCGGTTGCGGCCGAGGCGTCGCTTTCGCTCGCATATTCATTGCGCAGACCTATTCATCTAAACGTCTAGACCTTTTTGATCGCAAAGGTTATGATCGATTTCTCGAACGCCTCCCTTATGCCTCCGCTTCATTACGGGGGCATGACAAGACGGGCGATTCTAACCGGAGACGCCGAAATGACAACACGCCCCTCGGGTTCGCCCCTCTGGCAGTTCATCGCCGACTCCATCGCCCGTGAAATACACGAGAACGTCTATGCGCCGGGCGACCGTCTGCCCACCGAGGCGGACCTGGCGCAACGCTTCGGCGTCAATCGCCACACGGTGCGCCGCGCAGTCGCCTCGCTGCAGGATCTCGGCCTTATCCGCATCGAGCAGGGGCGTGGCACCTTCGTGCAGGAAGACATCGTCGACTACCCCTTAAGCAAGCGCACCCGCTTCTCCGAGATCGTCCGCCGCCAGGCCAAGACCCCGTCGGGCACTTGCCTGCGGTCGGCCAGCGTGCCGGCTGACCAGACGGTGGCGGAGGCGCTCGCCATTCGCCCGGGCGCCCCGGTGGCCCTCATCGAAACGGTCGGTATGGTGGACGGTCAGCCCGTCAGCCTCGCCGCGCACCACTTCCCGCTCACCCGCTTTCCCGGCCTTTTCGAAGCCTTCGAGGCAGAGCGCGGGGTAACGCCGATGTTCAGGCGCCTTGGCGTCGAGGATTACCTGCGCAAATCCACCAGGATCACGGCCCGCCTGCCCGACACGCATGAGATGCGCCACCTGCGGGTCGCCCGCATGACCCCCGTGCTATGCCTGGATGCCGTCAATGTCGACGGCAACGGCACCCCCATCGAGTTCGGCCAAACCCGCTTCGCCTCGGGCCGTGTGCAGATATTGGTGGACATGCTGGCGGGGTAGGGAGGAGCCGTGCGGCGAGCCGGACTACCATGTGACCATTCGGCACGATACCATGACGCAGGCGGGGAAATTGGGGGAGGTGGCCGAGATGCCGGGCACGAGCAAGGCGATGGCGGAGCGCGTTGAGCTGCGGATCAATGGCGCCGAGACGGCCGTGGAGGCCGATCCGGCATCGCCGCTCCTTGGCGTCCTGCGCGAGACGCTGGGATTGACCGGCTCGCGCTTCGGATGCGGAGCGGGCCTTTGTGGGGCCTGTTTCGTGCTGATCGACGGGCACGCGGTGCCGTCCTGCGACACGCCGCTCTGGGCGACGGCGGGCAAGGAGGTGACGACGGTCGAGGGGCTCGGCACGCCGGAGCATCCGCATCCCCTGCAGCAGGCGTTTATCGAGGAGCAGGCAATGCAGTGCGGCTATTGCGTGTCGGGCATTCTCATCAGCGCGGCGGCTTTGCTTCGGCGCAATACCGACCCGAGTGAGGCGGAGGTTCGTGAAGCGCTCGACCGTAACCTGTGCCGCTGCGGCGCGCATAACCGCATGGTGCGCGCCGTGCTCAAGGCGGCGCGGGGGAAGGGGACGGCATGAGCGCGCAAACGCAGCAGGGAAAGGCGCTGCCCGGTAGCCTGGCGGCCAATCCGCTTCTGGCGCAATGGCTTCGCTTTAAGCCCGAAGGCACGGTCGAGGTCTCGCCGGGGAAGGTCGAGATCGGCCAGGGCATTCTCACCGCCTTGATGCAGATCGTCGCCGACGAGCTCGACATCGAGCCGGCGCGGGTGAAGCTGAAGGCGGCGAGCACGGCGCGAAGCCCGAACGAGGGCGTGACCTCGGGCAGCCTTTCGGTGCAGCAATGCGGCATCGCACTGCGCCATGCCTGCGCGGAGGCGCGGGCGATGTTCGTGGCCGCAGCGGCCGAGCGGCTCGGCGTCGAAGCCGGCAGCCTGGCGGTGGAGGATGGGACGATCATCGGGCCGGAGAATGCGCGCACGAGCTACTGGGAGCTGGCCGACCTTGTGCCGCTCGACGCTCCAGCGAGCGGGAAGGTTGCGCCGAAGCCCGCCACCGCGCGAAAGTATGCGGGCCATTCCGCTGCCCGCGTGGACATTCCCGACAAGGTGTTCGGCCGGCCGCGCTACATTCACGACTTGAAGCTGCCGCGGATGCTGCACGGACGGGTGCTTCGACCGCTGACGCGGGGCGCCGCGCTTGTCGCCCTGAACGAGGAGGCCGCACGGGCAATTCCCGGCTTCGTCGCTCTGGCGCGCGACGGCAACTTCGTCGGCGTTCTGGCGGAAACGGAGGCGGCGGCCGAGCGCTGCCTTGCCCTTCTGCGCAGCCAGGCGGAGTGGCGGGGCGGGGAGGAGCTTCCGGACGAGGCGACATTGACGGACTGGCTGAAGAGCCAACCGGTGGAGACGAAGACGGTGGACAGCCGCGAGACGGCCGCGGCCGGCTCGCCCGCCGGCCATATGCGCCGGCAATACAGCCGGCCGTTCATTGCCCACGGCTCCATCGCCCCGTCCTGTGCGCTTGCCCGGTGGGAAGGGGCCGGCGTCCACGTCTGGACGCACAGCCAGGGCATCTACAATCTCAGGGCGGAGCTTGCGGCCGTGCTCAAGCTTTCCCCGGAGGAGGTCGTCGTTGAGCATGCGGAGGGGGCTGGCTGCTACGGGCACAACGGCGCCGACGACGTGGCGCTTGATGCCGCGCTTCTTGCCCGTGCCGCAGACGGGCGGCCGGTGCGCGTGCTGTGGACGCGCGAGGACGAACTGACGCGCGCGCCCTTCGGTGCCGCCATGGCGGTGGAGATCGAGGCCGAGCTTGACGGGGAAGGCGAGATCCTGCGCTGGCGGCACGAATTGTGGAGCAACGGCCATACGGCAAGGCCCAGCCGGGGGTCGAACCCCGTGCTGCTTGCGGCGAGTGAGCTTGCCGAGCCCTTTCCGCACGTCGTCTCCACCAATCCGCCGCTGCCTGCCGGCGGCGCGGAACGCAACGCCGTGCCGATCTACGATTTCCCTGCATGGCACATCATCTCCCACCGGCTGCTCGTCATGCCGGTCCGCGTCTCCGCGCTGCGCTCGCTCGGCGCCTTCGCCAACGTCTTTGCCATCGAATCCTTCATCGACGAGTTGGCAGCCGAGCGCGGGGAGGACCCCGTGGCCTTTCGCCTGCGCTATCTCGGAAATCCGCGGGCGCGCGCCGTGCTGGAAGCGGCCGCGGGGCGCGCTGGCTGGGGTTCCCGGCGGGGCGGCGAAGGTACGGGCTATGGTGTCGCGCTTGCCCGCTACAAGAACATGGGCGCCTATTGCGCCGTCGTTGCCGAGGTGGAGGGCGAGGAAGACGTTCGCGTGCGGCGGCTGGTGCTCGCCGTCGATGTCGGCGAGGCGATCAACCCCGACGGGGTCAGGAACCAGATCGAGGGCGGTGCCATACAGGCAACGAGCTGGACGCTCAAGGAGGCCGTGCGCTTCGACCGCACGCGGATCACCAGCGACAACTGGGAAGACTATCCGATCCTGAAGTTCTCCGAAGTGCCGGCGGTCGAAGTGGAGATCCTCTCGCGCCCCGAAGAGTCGCCGGTGGGCGCGGGGGAGGCCGCGCAGGGGCCGGTGGCGGGCGCCATCGCCAATGCTGTTTTCGATGCGCTCGGCGTGCGTGTGCGCAGCCTTCCGATCACGCGCGACAACATCATCGCGGCCATGGAGTTGAGCTGACGACGGCGATCGCCGTTCCCGCTTCGCAATGTCATGCGCTGTTCGCGGCTTGCGCTGGCGTTCGTTCCGAAGGCGAACTGGTTTTCACGATGATGAAGTCGAGGAAGGCCCGGAGCGCGGCCGACATGTGCCGGTTGCTCGGGTAGACGATGTTCATCGAGCCGCCGTCGACGCCGTATTCGGCAAGCACCTGCTCGAGACGGCCGGTCTCGATGTCGTGGCGGATGAGGGCCAGGGGCAGGAGGGCGATGCCGAGGCCGGCAAGGGCGGCCTGCACCTCGGCATAGGAGCCGTCGACGGCGATGCGCGCGTGCACCGGCACCTCGCGCCAGCCGCGCGGGCCCTTGAGGCGCCAAACCTCGTTGTCGAGCGAGGGGCCGAAGGCGACGCAGTCGTGGGTCTTGAGATCCTCGATGCGCCGTGGGCGGCCGCGCCGGGCGAGATAGCCGGGGCTTGCCACCAGGGCGAGACGCGACGTGCCGAGGCGGCGGGTGATCAGGCTGGAATCGGGCAGCTTCCCGGTACGGAACGCCAGATCGATGCCGTTGCCGATGAGGTCGATTGGGTCGTCCGTCAGCTTCAGATCGATGCAAACCTTTTCATGGGCTTGCAGGAATTCCCCAATCCAACGCATCAGCTTCCTAGCGCCGAAGCCGACCGGTGCGGTAATGCGCAGCGTACCGGCCGGCTCGGCCTGCGAGGCGGCGATCCGCTCCTTCGCCCTCTCGATGCTGGCCAACCCCCGCGCGGCATCCTCGTAATAGGCGCGGCCAAGCGCGGTCAGCGTGACGCGCCGGGTGGTGCGCTGGAGCAACCGTGCGCCGAGCGCCGCCTCGAGCTGAGCCACCTTACGGCTGATGGTCGCCTTCGGCATGGCGAGCGCCCGCGCCGCACCCGAGAAGCTGCCTGCTTCCACCACCTTGGCAAAGAGCGCGATGTGATTGAGGTCGGCCATGATTGTTGTCCTGAAAGCGACAGTGATTTTCAAATGTCCTAGCTACCACAACGAAAGCATCGCCGTCATCCTGTCCCTGAAAGGTGTTTTGCAAGACACCGCCGGCCGCCGAACGGGCGCGCCGTCCGCTTCCGCACAACGAGGAGTTCAATCATGCATGACAGATCGACGATCTCACGCCGCACCGTGCTTTTGGGCGGTGCGGCCCTCGCTACCCTGGCGGCAACCCGTGCCGGCTGGGCGCAGGCGGAGCCGAGCGAACGGCCGGTGGTGCTGATCACCGGCACGAGCTCCGGCTTCGGCCGCCTGATGGCGGAGGGCTTCGCGCGAAAAGGCGCTCACGTGATTGCCACGATGCGGGATGTCGATGGCCGGAACGCTTCCGCCGCCGAAGAGCTGTGGGCGCTTTCGGGCGATGGCGCGGCCATCGACGTGGTTGAGATCGATGTGCTGAGCGAGGAGGCGGTGAATGCCGGCGTCGCGGGCGCCATCGAGAATGCCGGACGGATCGACGTTCTCGTCAGCAATGCCGGCATCGTCGTTCCCGGGCCCGTGGAGTTGCAGACGCCGCGGGATTTCGCCTCGAACATCGAGACGAACATGGGCGGCGCCTTGCGCATGTTCCGGGCCGTCGTGCCGCATATGCGGGAGCAGCGCGGCGGTGCGATCATCCAGATGTCGAGCGCGCTCGGGCGGGCGATCGATCCCATGCTCGGCGGCTACTGCGCCTCCAAGCTGGCGGTGGAGGCCGCCGCCGACGCGCTTGCCTATGAGGTGGCGGCATTCGACATCGAGGTTTCCATCGTGCAGCCGGCGGGCGCTTATCCCACCGAGCTTCAGGCCAACGCGATCCGCTATTGGGAGGAAATGCTGGACCGTCTCGACGCGTCGGAGCGGGCGAAGCTCGACATCTATGCGCCGCATGTGGAAGCCATGCTCGACGGGCTCGCGCCCGACGGCGACCTCGATCCGCGGGAAGTCTCCGACGCGGTGATAGAACTGGCGTCGATGCCGTTCGGCACGCGGCCCGGGCGCCTGGTTGTCGGACCGTACAAAGACGGCATCGACCCGGTGAACGCCGCGCACGACCAGCTTCAGAACGACATGATGGAGCACAACCCGATCGTCGATCTACTGACGCTCAAGTAGCTGCCGCGGCTGCGCTAGGGAGGCGTTCGCCATGCTCCCTCGTTGGAGCGCGCGGTTGCAAACAAGCCTTTGTCGACGGAAAATTATGGTGAGAAGGACGCTTTCCGCAGCATGGTAGAAAGGAAAGACGGATGCGTATCGAGCTCGAAAGGGCGGCGATTGAGATCGCCGTCGGCGATATCACTGAGCAGGCGGATATGGACGCCGTCGTCAATGCAGCGAATGCCGAGTTGATGCCCGGCGGTGGGGTGGCCGGCGCCATCCACCGCAAGGCCGGGCCGGAGCTGGAGCAGGCATGCCGACCGCTGGCGCCGATCCGGCCCGGAGAGGCGGTGATCACCGGTGCGTTCCGGCTCCCCAACGCCCATGTGATCCACTGCCTCGGCCCGATCTACGGCGTGGACACGCCGGAAGCCGAGCTGCTGGCACGGTGCTACTCATCGGCCATCGTGCTGGCGGATGAGAAGGGCATCGGATCGCTTGCCTTCCCGGCGATCTCCACCGGCGCTTTTGGCTATCCCGTGGAAGAGGCCGCACCCATCGCCTGCACGGCGGTGGCCGAGGCGTTGGGCAGGGCGGAAACCGTGCGGCTCGTCAGACATGTGCTGACCAGTGAGGCGCTCGTCGAGATGTTCGCCGAAGAGACGTTGAAGGCGACCGGCCGCGCGGGCTGACGGCGGCGGCTCCTCCCTCCCGCCTTCAGCGGCCGACGGCGTAGGCCTGCATCAGGCGGGGCGTGGCAGCGGCGCGTAGAATGCCGTCCTTTCCGCGCGCGGCGGCGACCATGCGTCCGATCGTCCATTCCGGTGCCACCTCCAGCCGATGGCCGCGCGCCCTGAGTGCGGCGATGGTCTCGGCCCCAAAACTTTCCTCGACGGCCAGATGGCCGGGCTTCCTGTCGCGCGGGTGGAAGGAGCTGGGGAAGTGGGTGGTGTGCGACATGGGCATGTCGATCGCCTCCTGCAGGTTGAGCCCGTGGTGGACGTGGCGCAGGAAGAACAGGAGCTGCCACTGCTCTTGGCTGTCGCCGCCGGGCGTGCCGAACGCCATATAGGGCCGCCCGTCCCTGTGGGCGAGGCTCGGGGTGAGCGTGGTGCGCGGGCGCTTTCCCGGCGCCAGGCTGCCGGGAAGGTCCGGCTCCAGCCAGAACATCTGCGCCCGGCTGTTGAGCATGAAGCCGAGCGAGGGGATATAGGGCGAGGACTGCAGCCAGCCGCCGGACGGCATGGCCGCCACCATGTTGCCTTCCGCGTCGATGGCGTCGATATGCACCGTATCGCCGCGCCGCACGGAGCGCATGTCGGCCATGGTGGGCTCGGAGGAGACGGCCTCCAGGCTCGCAACCTGCGACAGCCGCTCCAGCGCGTCCATCATGCGCCGCACCTGTCCGTCGTAGCCTGGCACATTGCCCGGCCTGAGCTCCAGCGACGCCTCATTACCGATCAGCTTGCGCCGCTCGTCGTTGTAGGCGTCGGAGAGGAGATGCTCCATCGGCACGTCGATGAAGTTTGGATCGCCGTAATAGGTTTCGCGGTCGGCGAAGGCGAGCTTCATCGCCTCCGTCAGCGTGTGCACCAGGTCGGGCCCGCGTGTATCCATGGCTGAAATGTCCAGGCCCTTGAGCAGCGCCAGGGTCTGCAGGAAGACCGGTCCCTGACCCCACGGACCGATCTTGTTGAGCGTGTAGCCGTGATAGTCGTAGGTGAGTGGCGCCTCGTAGGTCGCCTGCCAGCCGGCCATGTCGTCGGCGGTGATCACGCCGCGGTGGCGGCTGCCGCTTTCGTCCATCACTTCGTTCTCGCGGGCGAAGCGCTCGATCTCCTCGGCTACGAAGCCGCGATAGAAGGCATCGCGCGCCTTCTCGATCTGCTTTTCTCTGTTGCCGCCCACAGATTCAGCTTCGCGGACGATGCGCCGCCACGTTTTGGCCAGCGCCTCGTTGCGGAAGAGTTCGCGCGGCTCGGGCGCCCGCCCTCCCGGCGTGAAGAAGGCCGCCGAGGTCGGCCATTCGCGGGCGAAGAAATCCCGGAGCCCGGCGATGGTGTCGGCCACGCGCGGCAGCAGCGGATGGCCCTTTTCGGCATAGTGGATCGCCGGCGCCAATACCTCCGAAAGCGAAAGCCGGCCGTAGTCGCGCAGGAGCTGGAGCCAGGCGTCGAAGGAGCCGGGGATCACCGTCGCCAAAAGCCCGTTGCCGGGCACGAGTGTCAGCCCCTCGGCCTTGTAGTGCTCGATGGTGGCGCCTTTCGGCGCCGTTCCCTGGCCGCAGAGCACTTGCGTCTCGCCGGTGCGCGCCGAATGGAAGACGATGGGCACTTCGCCGCCGGGCCCCACCAGATGTGGCTCCACCACCTGCAGCACGAAGCCGGCGGCAACGGCGGCGTCGAAAGCGTTGCCGCCGCGCTCCAGCATCGCCATGCCGGAGGAGGAGGCCAGCCAGTGGGTGGAGGTGACGACGCCGAACGTGCCGAGGATCTCCGGCCTTGTGGTGAACATGGATCAGTCGCTCCGTCTCATTGAATTGTCAGTTGTCGCGCTGGTGGAGTGCTTCGCGTCGTGGTCTGGCTCATGCGGCGGAGGTCCTTCGAGCCGCGGGCGCTCTCGCCGGCTCCGCCACCTCGCCGCCCAGCATGATCGACTGGAGATCGGCGTTGATGGCACTCAGGTGCCGCCGCATGGCGCGTTCGGCCGCTGCGCCGTCGCGGCTGGCGATCGCCGCCACGATCTCCTCGTGGTTCCGATGCGAGCGCGCGCGCCGCGCCGACGTCCTGGCCATCGCCCTCAGCTGCCGCCAGTCCGGTTCCTGGCGGATACGCTGCACCACGTCGAACAAGGCCAGCATCAGCCCGTTGCCGGCGCATTCGGCGATGCGGCGGTGGAAGGCGCTGTCCCACAGTTCCCAACCATCGTCGTCGGAGGCGGCCATGGTCTTTTTGGCGAGCCTCTCAAGGGCAGTAATATCCTCGTTCGAGCAGCGAAGCGCGGCCATGCGGGCAAGGGCCGGCTCCATCTGCAGCCGCGCCTCCATCACCTCGGACGGATTGGTCCGCTCGGCGAGATTGCCGTAGAACTGTGGCTGCAGGGCGGGACGACGCCCGACAAAGGTTCCCTTTCCCTGCTGGCGCCACACGAGCCCCTCGGCCTCCAGGACCTCCATGGCGCGGCGGACGGCACGCCTGCCGAGCCCCATGGAAAGCGCCAGCTCCCGCTCGGGTGGGAGTTGCCATTCCACGTCATCGCGGTGCTCGCGCACGATCTGGCGAAGCTTTTCCAACGCGATGGAGGAATTGGAACGGACGTTGTCCAGGCTCAAAGCTCATCCTTTAAAGAGAGACCTTTTCTTATAATGGTTCCCTCTATAAGGTCACCTTCGCCTCTCTTGTCAAGCGGCCTCGCTTGGGAAGGGCGGCGCATCGGCACTTCATCCGTGCCCCGCCCGGGGCCTGTTATCCTTGAGAACTTTCGATCATGCTCCAAATCGACCTCGCCGAAGCCCTCACGCTGATCGCAATCCTCGCCGCAACAGGCGCCATCGCCGGAGTGATCTCGGGGCTGCTCGGGGTCGGCGGCGGCATCGTCATCGTGCCGGTGCTGTTCTTCGTCTTCATCGGGCTCGACATCGAGGAAGAGGTGAGGATGCACGTTGCGGTGGGCACTTCGCTGGCGACCATCATCTTCACCGGTTTCATCTCGGCGCGCGCGCATTGGAGGAAGGGGAGCGTCGATACCGCGCTCCTCAAGAGCTGGGGTCCGGCGGTTGCGTTCGGCGTCGTCGCGGGAACGATCCTCGGCGGCAACGTCGCGGGCGAGGTGCTCACCCTCGTCTTCGCCGCCGTCGCCGCCCTCGTGGCGGTCAACATGGCCTTCAAGCCCGCGGAGGGGGCCGCGCGGAGCATGCCGAGGACGCCGCTCAAGGAAATCCTGGGCACGATCATCGGCCTTTTCTCGGTGATGATGGGCATCGGCGGCGGCACACTGTCGGTGCCGATCCTGTCCTTCTTCAGCTATCCGATCCGCCTCGCCGTCGGAACGGCTTCGGCCATAGGGCTGATCATCGCCATACCCGGCACGCTGGGCTACGCCTATTTCGGGTGGGGGATGTCGGACCTGCCGCCCTTGTCGGTCGGCTACGTCAACCTTGCCGGGCTGCTGGCCATCGTCCCCTTGTCGATGCTGACGGCGCCTCTGGGCGCGAGGATCGCGCACGCCATACCGCCGATGGCGTTGCGCTACTGCTTTGCCGCGTTCCTGGCCATCACCAGCATAAGGATGATCACAAGCGTTCTGTGACCTGAGCCGTCAGTGCCTTACGTGTCGCGTCGCGCCAACATGACCGTCCGTGTCGATATTTTCTCCGCCAGGGCGCGATCGTGCGTGACGAGGAGGACGCCGAGGCCGGTGTCGCGTGCGACTTCGAGCAGAACGTCGACCACCTCCTTCTGGCTGACCGGGTCGAGGCGTGACGTGGCCTCGTCGGCGAACAGGAAGACCGGATCAAGCAGCAGGGCGCGCAGGATCGCGAAGCGCTGCAATTCGCCTCCCGAGATCTGGCCGGGCAGCCGGTCGAGCAACGCGTTCTGCAGCTGAAAGCGCGCAAGCAGCGTCTCCACCTCGTCCCACCGGCGCCGGTGCAGCTTCACGAGGTCCCGCAGGCCCTTGCGGATCGCCTGGTGGGGCGGGAAGGCGGCGGGCGGGTCCTGATAGAGCTTCTGGAAGCGCAGCAGGGAGATATCCTTGCGCCGCTCGACCGTTCCGGCGTCCGGCTCGACAAGGCCGAGGAGGATGTTGCCGAGCGTCGTCTTGCCGCATCCGCTGGGACCGACGATGGAGACGATCTCGCCGGCGCGTACCTCGACGTCGACATCCTCGAACAAGGTGTGATCGCCGAATGCCTTGGCGAGGCCGCGCCCCGCCAACATGACGTCTCCGGACGGCACGGGCGCGCTGCGAACCCATGACCGAGGGTCGGCACTAAGCAGCGCCTGGCTGTAGGGATGGGACGGCGCCATCAGCACCTGCTCCGCCGGCCCATGGTCCACGAGGCGGCCTTCCAGCATAATCCCGACCGTGCCTCCAAGCGCGCGGGCCACGCCGATATCGTGCGTGATCGTAAGAAGGAGCCGGCCGGCGTCGACCTCCTCTATCAGCCGCGCGACGACGCTGTCGCGCAGGTCGGCGTCGAGCCCCTTGGTAGGCTCGTCGACAATCAGCAGCCCGCTGCCGCCGGCATGGGCGATGGCGATCGCCGCGCGCTGGCACATGCCGCCCGACATCTGAAAGGGATAGAGCGCGCTGGCGTGGTCGAGACCGACGTCCCGAAGGTTCTCGTGGGCGAGGGTTTCGCTCCGCTGTGCCGCCTGCCGCCGGACGAAGCGGTGCACCTCGGCGACCTGCGGGCCGATGCGCATGGTCGGATCGAGGGCGAGCCACGGCTCCTGGGGGAGAAGCGAGATTGCGCGTCCCCAGCGTTTGCGCCGCTCGTCCGGCGTACTGGCGATGAGATCGGCGCCGTCCAGGCGGATCGCTCCCGATGCCGTGAGCTCCGGTGGCAAGGTTCCCATCACCGCCTGTGCCACGAGGGATTTTCCCGAGCCGCTTTCGCCGAGGAGCGTCAGCGGCCGTCCGGGCTGGAGAGAGAGGGATACGTCCCTGACGATGGGGCCAGCGCGCGAATGGACACTCAAGTCCGCGATGGACAGGTCGTGGATCCGTGTTGGAGCGTTCATCGGGTTTCTCTTTGCGCGACGAGTTGCAGGGCGAGCACGAGCAGGAAGATCAGCACCGCGGGGAGCAGGACGTGCACCGGCGCTTCGGCGTAATAGGGAAGGAGTTCGACGATCATGCTGCCGAGTTCCGGCGTGGGCGGCTGCAGTCCCACGCTGATGGCGCTCAGCGTGGAGATGGCGATGATCGCCGTGGCCATGGCGAAGGCCGCCAGCGTGGCGATCAGCGGAGCGATGACCGGCACGACGTGGTTGCGCAGGATGTAGCCGGGCCCGAAGCCGAGGAGCTTGGCCGCTTCGATGTGCGGTTGCTTGAGGATCGTCGCTGTCGTAGCGCGCGTGACCCGGTAGAACTCCACCCACAGCGTCAGCGCCAAGCCCAGATAGAGCGGGCCGAAGTTCCCCGGTGCGAAGGCGAGAAGCAGGAGGACGAGCATCAGGCCGGGGAGTGCCAGAACGATGTTTGCCAGAAGCTCGAACATGCGCTCGATCCAGCCGCCGCGCCAGGCCGCGACGAGGCCGAAGAAGATACCGGGGAGGGCGGCGGTCATCATCGTGAGGAAGGCCATGCCGAACGAGAGCCTGGCACCGTGGGCCAGCCGCGCCAGGAGGCTCCGCCCGTAGTGGTCCGCCCCCAAAAGATACGCGCCGCCGATTGGGGCGAGGCTGGCGCCAAGGTCCTGCCGGGCAGGGTCGGCCTCGATCAGCCAGGGGCCGAGGATTGCGAAGGCGGCAAGCGCCAGAAGCAGCGCCGCGCCGATAGTACGGGCGGAAAGGCGGCGCGGCCGGTCGGCGGATGGGAAGGCGGTCTCAATGCTCATTACGCCCTCCTCAGCCGCGGGTCGAGCCATGCCGATGCGGCATCCACGCCGGCGGTGACGGCGACGAAGATCAGCCCCATGGCGAGTGCCGTTCCCTGGACCATGGGAATGTCCCGCTCGACGATCGCATGAACGAGCGCGTGCCCGATCCCCGGATAGGCGAGGATCGACTCAACGACGACCACGCCTTCGACGAGGTAGATCGCTTGCAGGCCGAGATAGGAGACGACCGGGATGGCTGCGTTGCGCAGCCCATGGCGCCGCACGACCGCTGCCTCGGGCAACCCCTTGTGCCTGGCGAAGGCGAAATAGGGAGCCTTGGCGACAGTGGCGATTGCCTCGCGCGTCACCCGGCTCGAGACGGCGGCCAGCCCGAGCGCCAATGTCAGGGACGGCAGGGCCAGTTCCCTCCAGGACCCGAAGCCGGCGGGCGGAAGCCAGCCGAGCCATATGGCAAAGACCAGCATCAGGATGAGCCCGAGCATGAAGGGCGGCAGCGCACGCAGCGTCACCGAGCCGGCGAGCCCCAGCCGGTCCGCCCAGCCGTTCGGCCTGAGGCCCGAGACGATGCCGATGGCCGGGCCGATCAGCAGGGAGAGGAGGAGCGCGGCGGCGGCAAGCCAGAGCGAAGCGCCGAGCTGGACCTTAAGTTCCTCGATGACCGGAGCGCCGGTGACGAGGGAATGGCCAAGATCGAACCGCACGAGGTTCGCCAGCCACTCCAGGAACTGCACCGGCCACGGCTGGTCGAGACCGAGTTCCTGCCGCACCTTTTCGGCGGCGCCGGCGATCATGGCATCCGGCCCGTAGCGGCCTGCCGCGATCCGCATGGCCGCATCGCCCGGCAGGACGCGCATGAGAACGAAGCAAAGCGTCCCGACCACCACGGCAACGACGCCTGCTTGAACGAGGCGCGCGAGGAGAAAGCGTCTCATTTGAATGCCCTTCAGTCTGCCCAGCGGATCGAGGCGAGGCCGTAGTTCACTTCGAGCGGGTCGACCTGAACGCCGGCGATGCGCTGGTTGGCGACGATCGCCAGTTCCGACCAGGTGATCGGGATGCTGGGCAGCTCCTCTTGAAGGAGCTCGATGGCGCGCCTTTGAAGCGGCGCCCGCTCTTGGCTGTCGCTCGTTGCCACGAGCTTGTCGACCAGTACCAGGAGCTCGTCGCTGGACCAGCCCATGGCGCCCCATTCGCTGCCCTCCGGGCCGTAATCCTGGAGCAACGTTCCCGTGGGGTCTGGGACGATGGAATAGAGGCGGGAGATCAGGGCCATCTCCAGCGTGCCGTCGCGGTGGCGGCTGGGAATCTCCGAACTGTTGCCCACCGAGACCTCGACGTCGATGCCGACTTCTCTCAACTGCGCCTGCAAGGCCGTGGCGATGGGCGGCAGTTCGGGCCAGTTCGAATAGGTAAGGAGCGTGACGCTGAAGCGCTCGCCGTCCTGCCCCAATATGCCGTCGCTGCCCGGCTCCCAGCCCGCTTCCGCAAGCAGCCGCCTTGCCGCATCAAGATTGCGCTCAAGAGGCGGGAGGTCGGAAACGTGCCAGCCTGCCAGCGCCGGCGGAAAGAGCTGCGTGGCGTCGAGATCGGGATTGCGCAGGATCGCCTTCGCAATGCCTGCCCGATCGATGGCGTAGCTGATCGCCCGCCTCTCCTCCACGTCGTCGAAGAAGGGAGAGGCAGCGTTCACCTTGAGGATGCGCGTGCGCGGGATGGTGGCGATCTTCACGTCGAGCTTCGGATTGCGTTTTAGCCGTTCGACGGAGACCGGCAGCATTGAAAAGACGAGATCGGCCTCGCCGCTTTCGGCCATGAGGGCCCGCGTCTCGCCCTGGCCGACGGCCAGATAGCTGACCTCGCTGATCTCGGGCGCGCCGCCCCACCAGTTTCCAGAATTCTCGAGCTCCAGCTTCAGCGGCGGTGTAAGGCTCTTCACTTTATAGGGGCCGGAGCCGATGATCTTTGTGACCTTTCCGGAAGCGTCGTAGGACGCCGGGGCAAGGATGATATTGCCGAAGTTGACGAGATAGGCGGGCAGGGCGGCAAACGGCTTTTCAAGGCGCACGACGACATCCCGGCCTTCGGCCGCGATTTCGGAGATCGGCACCTGGGTGAGAACACCGACGCCCGCTTGCGCACGCCGCAGGCTCGCCGCAGCGGCCTCGGCCGTCACCGGCGTTCCGTCGTGGAAGGTTGCATCGGCGCGGATCGTGAAGCGCCACGCAAGCCCGTCCTCGCTGGCGGACCATTGTTCGGCGAGCGCCGGGATAAGCTTGCCTGTCGGATCGGCGCTGACGAGCGTCTCGGCCACCTGCAACCGGCTGAAAATGTAGCCCGACTGCGCCGGATCGATGCCGCCGATCTCCCATGGCCCGACAACCTTGAGCAGCCGCTCCTCAGCCGAGTTCGTCACGGTCGAAAGGCAGATCGCTACGGCGGCCACGACAAGAAAACGTGCAAAGCGCATCCCAAACCTCATCTCTGAATGTTATAAAATTACACGCTTCTTCGCGCATCGGCGCAAAAAGGTCAATCGCTTCGAGATGCCATGGCGGCGGCTCGGTGGATATCCACAGCCGAATATAGTGAACATTGTTCAAAAAGACGCTTGAACACGCCGTCGGCCCAGTGTATATGAACGTCGTTCAATATGGGCGGAAGGCCCACGTCGATCGGAACCGCTCCAGAGGAAGCCCGAATCGGGTACTGGTTTGAAACCATAGTTGCTCTATAGCTTTGCCAGTTGCGTGGGACCCGCGCTGCCAGATATTCGCTGCACCACCGGGGGAGGGGGAATGTCGATCATCTCTCACAGCATCGTTCAGCGCCTAGCGCATCTGCGGGCGACCTTCACCGAGCAGCAGGTGCGCAGCCGCCTGAAAGGGCAGGCCGAGGAGCCGCGCTCCCGCGCCTTGCGCAGCGCCCGCCGCGTCTCTGCCGCTTCTATTGCGAGGCTGTGGGACGCGATCCGTGCCATGCGGCCGGAGGGAGCGGAAGAGCTGGAAGGCATCCTGGCCGACGGAGAGACTCGCGAGACGGCCGAACGCTACGCGGCCAATATCGAGAACATGATCGGTACGGTGAAGATGCCGGTGGGTGTGGTGGGGCCCATGCGCATCAACGGGCTCAACGCCAACGGCGATTTCATCGTGCCGCTTGCCACGACGGAGGCGGCCCTTGTCGCCTCCTATGCGCGCGGCGCCGAACTTGCCTCCCGCGCCGGCGGCATTGCCGCCGTCATGCTGACGGAGGGCGTGCTGCGCAGCCCCGGCTTCAAATTCGCCAATGTGCTGGACGCCGGCCTTTTCCTGGAATGGGTGGTGCATGCGAGCGACAATCTTAAGGCCGCGGCGGAGGGGACTACCCGGTATGGCCGGCTCGTTTCCATCGAACCTTTGATGGACAACGAGATCGTCTTTCTTTTGTGCCGCTACACGACCGGCGACGCCTCCGGCCAGAATATGGTCACCATCGCCACAGAGGCACTGTGCCGGCATATCGAGGCGCATTGTCCGATCCGCCCGCTGCACTGGTTCATCGAGGCGAACTACTCCGGCGACAAGAAGAGCACCTATCTCGGCCTCACCTCTGGCCGCGGGCGAAAGGTGACGGCATCGGTGACGCTGCCGCGTGCGCTGGTCGAAAAATACCTGCATGTCAGCGTCGAGCGCTTTCTCGATTATGCGCAGATGGCCAATCTCGGCGCCATGCTGAGCGGCCAATTGGGTGCACAGGGGCACTATGCCAACGGGCTAGCCGCCTTCTACATCGCCACCGGGCAGGACGCGGCCTGCGTTTCCGAATCCGCCATCGGCTTTACCCGCGTGGAAAACCGCAACGGCGATCTCTTCATGTCGGTGACGCTGCCCAACATCCTGGTCGGCTCCGTCGGCGGCGGCACGGGCCTGCCCAGCCAGCAGGCGGCCCTGCGCCTCATGGGGCTGCAGGGGCCGGGCAAGGCGGCAGCACTCGCCGAGGTCGTCGCCTCGCTGTGCCTGTGCGGGGAGATCTCCATCATCGGCGCGCTTGCCGCCGGAGAATTCGCCAGCGCCCACCGCAAGCTTGCCAGGGAGCGCTGAGATGTCGGCGGCGGGCGAGATGACGCTGCCCTTGGCGCAGCGCCTGTGGATCTACCAGCGCGAGCGCTTTCCGGTCGCAAGGACCGTGCTGCTCGTCGCCGTCTTCTCTGCGGCGAGCGTCAACGTCTCCGCCTTCCTCGCCGGCAGGCCGCTTCCCTTTCTGGCGGTCTACGCGGTGGCATTCATCGTCGCCTTCACCATCTTCCTGCAACTGCGCGCCTGCGACGAGGTCAAGGATGCCGACCTCGACCGCCGCTACCGGCAGGAGCTTCCCGTTCCGCGCGGCCTCGTCGACCTCAAGGTGATCGTCGGTATCGGGCTTGCCGCCGTGCCGGTGGCGGCTGTCGCGGCGGCGACGCTCGCACCCGCGCTGCTATGGCTCCTGGCCCTCGCCTGGCTGTGGCTGGGATTGATGACGGTCGAGTTCTTCGCGCCGGAGTGGCTGCGCGCGCGGCCGTTCCTCTATCTCGTCTCGCATATGATGATCATGCCGCTGCTCGACCTCTTCGTGACGGGCTGCGAGTGGCTGACGGCAAGCGGCGCCCCACCGGAGAAGCTCTGGCTGTTTCTGGTCTTGAGCTTCGTCAACGGCTGCGTGATCGAGATCGGCCGCAAGCTGCGGGCCCCGGAAAACGAACGGGAAGGGGTGGATACCTATTCGGCCTTGCTCGGCCCGCGAAGAGCGGCCCTTCTGTGGTGCGCGCTGCTTCTCGTCGGCTTCGGCCTGTTGCTGGCGGTGGGCAGCGCGGTGGGGGCTTTTTATGCCATCGCCATCGTCGGTCTCCTGGGGCTTGCGGTCTGTCTCGCGAGCGCATTGCTCTACGTTCGCGCTCCCACCAAAGGTGCCGAACGCCGGGTAGACACCATGGCGGGCTTGTGGGTTCTGATCTGCTACGGTGCGGCCGGCTTTGTGCCGCTGTTCGCATGAGGGAGGGGCGACCAGCATGATCGTCAACGGATCGGAGGGGGCGGAAGCGGCCGAGATCGGCGGCAAGGCGGCCACCCTTGCCGCCCTCGTGCAGGACGGGTTCGACGTGCCGCCCTTCTTCACCATTACGCCCGCGGCCTTCACCCGCACCGGCTTGCGCGCTGAGGTGAGAAAGGGGCTTGCCGGCCATCTGAAGGACATCGGCCCCGGCCCCTTCGCCGTTCGCTCCTCGGCCCGCGAGGAGGACGGCGCCGAACATTCCCATGCCGGCCAGTTCCTGTCGCTTCTGGATGTCGCGGCTGACGATGTGCCGAAGGCAGCGTACCGTGTCTGGAAGTCCGGCGGTACGGAGACGCTGCGCGCCTACCGCGCCGAGCGCGGCCTTGGATCGGACGATCATGCGCCCGCAGTCCTCGTGCAGCGGCTGGTGAAGGCGCGGGCGGCCGGCGTCGCCTTCTCGGCCGATCCCGTCAGCGGCCGGCGCGACCGCATGGTCGTCTCCGCTGTCGCCGGCCTCGGCGATAGGCTCGTCGGCGGCGAGACGGACGGCGATGACTATCTTCTCGACCGCCGCAGTGGCGCCCTTCTGGAAGGGCCCAAGGATGGCGTTCTGTCCCAGGCGGATTTGGGCGCCCTATCCGCCATGGTCGCCCGTATCGAGGCGGCACGGGGCGCCCCGCAGGATGTCGAATGGGCTTTCGAGGGCGAGCGGCTGTTCCTCCTCCAGGCGAGGCCTATCACCACGCCGCTGCGCACGGCGCCCCTCGACGACCCGAAGATCACCATCTTCGACAACTCTAACATCATCGAGAGCTATCCGGGCCTCGTCTCCCCGCTCACCTACAGCTTCGCGCAATATGTCTATGCGCGGGTCTACCCGGTGCTGATGAGGCTTCTGGGCGTGCGCGAGGATGTGATCCGCGCCCAGGGGACCGCCTTCGAGAACCTTCTGGGCCGCATCGACTGCCGGGTCTATTACAACCTGATCAACTGGTACCGGCTGATTGCACTTCTGCCCGGCTTCTCGCTCAATCGCGCGCATATGGAAACCATGATGGGCGTGAGCGAGCCGCTGCCGGCCGAGATCGCCGACGCGCTGGCGCCGAAGCCGGCGAAGGGGTGGGCGGCGGTCTGGGAATACACCCGCATCGGCAGGACCGGCCTCGGGCTCGTCCGCGAGGCGGTCCGTCTGCCACGTACGATCCGCGCCTTCCATAAGCGGCTCGACCGCGCGCTTGAAGTGAAACCGGCCGACATCGACGCCATGCCGCTTACCGCGCTGGCGGCGGAATATCGGCGGGTGGAGGGCGAGCTGCTTGACCGGTGGGACGCGCCGCTTGTCAACGATCTCCTGTGCATGATGATGTTCGGCGCCTCGCGCAAGCTCATCGAGCGCTGGGTGGGGCAGGCGGGATTGGAACTCCACAACGACGTCATGATCGGCCAGGGCGACATCGTCTCCGCCGAGCCCGCCCGGCGCATCACCCACATGGGAGCACGCGCGGCCGGCGAGGAGGGACTTATCGAGGTTCTGGAGGCCGGCGATCTCGCCGCCCTTAGGCAACACCCGGAGCTTGAACGGGAGGTCGCGGACTACATCGCCAAGTTCGGCGACCGCTGCACCCAGGAGCTCAAGCTCGAAAGCATCACGCTCGAGGAGGATCCGCGCCCCCTGCTCGCGGCCATCGCCGCCGCCGCGCGCAGCGGGCGCAAGCCCGCGCATCATGAAGAGCAGGAGACGGATCCCGTCGCCGCGCTCTTTGCTGGCCGCCCGTTCCGGCGCTTCATCGCCCGCCGCGTGCTGGCCATGGCCAAGGCGCGGGTGCGCGACCGGGAGAACCTGCGCTTCGAGCGCACGCGCGTCTTCGGCCATGCACGGCGTCTCTTCCTCGCCATGGGGTGGCAGTTCCACGCTCACGGTGTTTTGGAGGATGCCCGCGACGTTCTCTACCTCACGGTGCCGGAAGTGCTTGGCGCCATCGAGGGTTTCGGCACGAGCACGGACCTTGCGCCGCTCGCCGCCGCCAGGAAGGCGGAGATGGCGCGCGCCGAGAAGCGGCCGGATCCGCCCGAGCGGCTTACCATCAAAGGTGCCGCCATAAACGCGGCGGACGTGCCGACCGCTTCACCCGAGAAAGACGACGATGGCGAGGAGGTGCGCACGGGAACGGCCTGTTGTGCCGGCCTCGTTCAGGCGTCCGCGCGCGTGGTGCGCGATCCGCGCACCCAATCCGTGAAGCAGGGCGAGGTGCTGGTGGCGCGCTTTACCGATCCGGGGTGGATCGCGCTCTTCGCCAACGCCTCGGCAATCGTCGTGGAGCGCGGCAGTCTTCTTTCCCACTCGGCCATCGTCGCCCGCGAGCTGGGGCTGCCCTGCGTCGTCGGCGTTCGTGGCGCGACCGAATGGCTGACCTCGGGCGAGCGCATCGAGGTGGACGGGGCCGCGGGGACCGTGAGGAAGCTCGATGCCTGATACCGAGATCGCCGCCAAGGCCAGTTTCGAGAAGATCCGCTACGCCCAGCTCTGGGAGGATGCGGACTGCCTGCTGGCCGGCCTTGCCGAGGGCCGCGAGGCGCTTTCAGGTGCGACCCTCGTCTCGATCTGCTCGGCGGGCGACAACGCGCTCGCCATGCTCACCCTCGATCCCGCGCGCGTCGTCGCCGTCGACCTGTCGGCCGCCCAGATCGAGTGCCTGAAGATCCGCATTGCCGCCTTTCGCACGCTCGACCACGCCGCCCTTCTGGAACTGATGGGATCGCGCCCTTCCGGCCGCCGCGGCGCGCTGCTCGACGAGGTCGCCACCCGGCTTCCCGATACCTCGCAAGCCTTTTGGGCAGCGCTCCGTGACGAGGTGGTCGAGCACGGGCTCGGCGGCGCCGGACGGTTCGAGCGCTATTTCCGCATCTTCCGGCGCAACGTGCTGCCGTTGGTCCATAGCCGCGCCACCGTCGATGCGCTGCTTCAGTCACGCCCGCGGGCGGAGCGTGAGCGCTTCCTCAGGGAGGAATGGGACACCTGGCGCTGGCGCCTCCTCCTCAAGTTCTTCTTCTCGCGCTTCACCATGGGGCGGCTTGGCCGCGACCCGGCCTTCTTCGACCATGTGGAAGGCAGCGTCGCCGATCACGTTGCACGCCGCATCGTCCATGCGGTCGCCAATCTCGACCCTGCCGAGAACCCCTATCTGCACTGGATCCTCAAGGGCACGCACGGCGAGGCGCTGCCGCTGGCGCTCCGGCTAGAACATTTCGAGACCATCCGCGACCGGCTCGACCGGCTCGACATACGCCACGGCTCGCTCGAAACCTTCGTGGCGACGGGCGAGAAGGCGGACGGCTTCAATCTCTCCGACATCTTCGAATATATGGGCGAGGATACCTTCCGCGCCGTCTATGGCAGCCTGCTCGGCGCCGCCAATCCGGGTGCCCGCTTCGTCTACTGGAACATGATGGCGCCGCGCCGCATGCCGCCGGAGTTCGGCGACCGCATGCGCACGGTGGAGGATGTGGAGACGCGCGGGCGCGCCATGGACAAGGCCTTCTTCTATTCGGACTTCGTCGTCGAGGAGGTGAGATGAGCATCGCGCCGCAGGTCGGTCTGATCGCCCTGTCCATGGCGATGCTGCTCGCCATCATGATGGCGGTGAAGTGGCTTGCGCAGCACTTCGCGTGGTCGGCCGAGTTGCAGCGCAAGAGCGTCCACGTCGCCACGGGCGGCTATGCGCTGACGCTGCCCTGGATGTTCGTGAACCGCTGGCCGGTTCTTGTCATCGCCGGCGGCGCGGCGCTGGTTCTCCTGCTCTTGCGCACACCGGTCCTCGCCCGCAGCGGCCTCGGATCGACACTGCACAGCGTCGAGCGCCATTCCTATGGCGACATCCTGCTCGCGCTTGCCGTCGGCATCGTCTTCTTCTTCTCCCACGGCACCCCCGTCCTCTATGTGCTGCCCATCGCCGTGGTGACGCTCTCGGACGCCGCGGCGGCGATGACCGGGGTGCGCTATGGCAGCAAGTTCCTCTCCGTGGAGACCGGCACGAAAAGCTTCGAAGGCTCGGCGATGTTCTTCCTGGTGACGTGGATCCTCGCCATGGTCCTGCTGCTCCTGATGACGGACATCGCGCGCCCGAACGTCGTTCTGCTCTCGCTCGTCATCGCCGCCTTCGGCACGCTGGTGGAGGCCGATTCCTGGCACGGCTTCGACAACCTGTTCCTTCCTGTCGGCCTTCATCTTTTCCTGTCGAGCCATCTGGAAACGCCCCCGCTGCCGCTTCTGGGGCTGACGCTCTTCTTCCTTGCGGCGCTGGTCGTGGTTCTCGTGCTGGCGCCCAGGCTCAGCCTGTCGAACCACGCCGCGCGCGCCTATACCATCGCTGTTTTCATGATCTGCGCGGTGGCGGAGGTGCATAACGCGCTGCTGCCGGTGCTGGCGATCCTCGCTCATCTGGCGGCGCGGCACGTTCGCCCGTGCAAGAGCCGCTATCCGGATCTCGACGTCCTGGCGCTTGTCGTCGTGGTTGCCGTGTTCTGGCTGTTCGTGGGCCGCTATGCCGACCGCAACGCGATCAGCATGTACAACCTCTCTTTCGCCGGTGCCGCCCTCGTCTTCGTGGCGCTGGCCGCCGGGCGCCGGCTGGCGCTGGCCGGAGCAGGGGCCGCCGTCCTCTTCGCCGTCAGCGTACTGGTCGCCGGACGCAATCTGGAGGCCGCCGCGTGGCACGGGCCGCTGTGGCCGTGGATCGCCGCCAGCTTCGCCCTGTGCCTGGCGATCCCGCTCCTTTGGCCCCAGCTCCTCGACCGCTATCGCGGCCCGCGCACCCTGGCGCTGGCGCTGCCGGTCCCGGTCACCTTCTTCATGGCAAAGGTATTTTTCCTATGAACACGGCTCCACAGGATATCGAGACGGACGGTGCGGCATGCCGCATCTACCGCGACGCGCCGGGCTGGGAGGGTTTGCGTACGGCAGCTATAGGCGGCTTTCGCTGCGAGAGCGTGGCGGCGGGCGCAGGCATTCTGGCCAAGGCGGGGGAAGCGCTGCGCGGTGAGGGCTTCCAGGTCATTCTCGGCCCCATGGACGGCGACACCTGGCACAGCTACCGCCTGGTCACCGAAAGCGACGGCTCGCCGCCCTTTCCCCTGGAGCCGGTGAGCGGGCCGTATGACAGGGAAGCGTTCGAGGCGAGCGGTTTTGCGCCAGTCTCGTCCTACATCTCTGCTCGCGCCACGCTCGACGAGGCCATCGGCCCCTCCGCACCGATGCTCGACGGCGTGGCCGTCTCTCCCTGGGATGGGGAAAACGCACAGGGGCTGCTTGCCCATCTCTTCGACATGTCGGCGGCGAGTTTTTCCGCGAACCCCTTCTTCAAGCCGATCTCGCGCGAGGCCTTTCAGGCTCTCTACGAACCGGTGCTGCCGGCGGTCGATCCGCGGCTTGTCCTTTTCGCCAGGGATGCCGACGGGATCGCGGGTTTCCTCTTCGGTCTGCCCAACCTGGCGGAAGGCAAGGAGCCGAAGACGGCCATCGTGAAAACCTATGCCAGCCGCCGCCGAGGCGTTGGGCACCTGCTCCTGGACACCTTCCACAGGACGGCCCGCGATCTCGGCTTTACCGACGTCATCCATGCGCTGATGCACGAGAAGAATGTTTCGCGCGACCGCAGCCAAAGGCATGCCGCGCGTGTCTTCCGCCGCTACGCGCTGATGGGGAAGCGGCTTTAGGGAAGGTTGCGGGGCATGAACCTGCTCGAACCCATTCTCGACGAGCTGACGGCGCGAAGCGGGCGCACAGCCATCATCGCCGCCGATGGCACGCGCGCCACCTATGCCGATCTGGTGGAACGCTCGGAGGCCCTGGCGGCGGCCTGGAAGCGCGCCGGCATCGCGCCGGGGGACCGTGTGCTGATCGCCATGCCGGTCGGCATTGCGCTCTATTCGAGCCTCGTGGCGCTGTGGCGCCTGGGCGCCGTTGCCGTCTTCCCCGAACCGGCGCTGGGGTTGCGGGGCTTGCGCCACGCGCTTGAGGCGACGAAGCCCAAGGCGTTTCTCGCCGCCGGCTGGTACCGGCTCCTGCGCTATGCCTTGCCGGCGCTGTGGTCCGTGCCTCTCACACTCTCGCCGAAAGACCATTCGGCCGGGCCGGCGTTGGCCAATAGCATTGAAACCGTCGCAACCGAGCACCCGGCCCTGATCTCCTTCACCAGCGGCTCGACCGGCCGGCCGAAAGCGATCGTGCGCAGCCACCGCTTCCTCGCGCTGCAGAATGCGCGCGTCGCCGAGCTGCTGGCGCCGGAGCGCGACGACTGCGTCGACCTTGTCGGCTTCCCGGTCTTCGTGCTGGCCAATCTCAGCCTCGGTGTCACCTCGGTCCTGCCCAACTGGCCCCTCAGCCGCCAGGAGAAGGCGGATGCAGGCCGCATCGCGCGCCACATCGCGGACAACCGTATCAACAGAGCGCTGATCCCGCCTTCGATCTGTGCCGGGCTGGTGGACGGCCCGGACGTGGCGCTCGATACGATCTTCACCGGCGGCGGCCCGGTCTTCCCCGATCTGCTCGACCGTCTGTCGTCGAAGCTGCCGGGCGCGGACATCATTTCCGTATACGGCTCGACGGAGGCGGAGCCGATCGCCCACCAGCGCCTGTCCGAAATATCGGCGGCGGATTGGCAGGCCATGCGCGAGGGCGGCGGCCTCTTGGCCGGCCGGCCCATTCCCGAGATCCGGGTAAAGATCCTAGATGACGAGATCGTGGTCACGGGCGAGCATGTCAACAAGGGCTATCTGGACGAGCAGGATGATCGAACCACCAAGATGAGGCTCGACGGCGAGATCTGGCATCGCACGGGCGATGCCGGGCGGCTCGACGCCGATGGCCGCCTGTGGCTGCTCGGCCGGCAGGATGGGCGCGCCGGCCGATTGTTTCCCTTCGGCGTGGAAGCGGCGGCGCGCTGCTGGCCGGGCGTTGCCCGCGTGGCGCTGGTCTCGCTTGACGGCAGGCCTGTGCTGGCCGTCGAGGGAGATGGCGCATTGCAGGGCGCCTGGCAGGAAAGGGCGCGCCCAATGGGGGACATCCGTGTCGTTCCCGTCCGGGCGATCCCCCTTGACCGGCGGCATGGCTCGAAGGTGGATTACCCCGCGCTGAAGGCGTCTCTTCGCCGCCTCATGCGGCGGGACGGTCCAGCCTGAGAAAGCGCGTCACCAGGAGCCGCGCAAGATCGCGCGGGTCGTCCTCGTTGAGGACCGACAGCTTGCCCGAGGCAGAAAGCGAGGCCAACCCATGCAGCGCCGCCCAAAGGGTGGCCACGCTTCGAGCGCGCTCGGCCTTGTCGGGAAACAGCGGCTCGAGAACCTCGTCCACGAGACCTGTCGTCCGGCCAAGCTCCGTCGCGTACCAGGCGGGTATCGGCTCACCTCCAGGCATGGTGTGCTCGAGGATGACGCCCCACAGCCGCGCGTTGGCGGTCACGAAGTCGAGATAGGCTTCGGCGAAGGCAAGCGTGTTCGCCACCGCGTCGCCCTGCGGGTCGGCGACCGTGCGCAGATGCGCCTGCAGCCGGCGCAGTGTGCGGGCGTTCAATCTCAGAACGATCTCGTCGACGTCGCCAACGACGTTGTAAATCGAGCCGGGGACAACGCCCACCTCCTGCGCAATGCGCCGCATGGCGATGCCGCGCAGCCCCTCCCTGGCGGCAAAGCGCTCGGCCACGTCCAGCACCATCTCCGGCAGATCGTCGCGGCTCACTTTCATTTTTCTCGGCATGGCACCAGGACCTTGTGAAAGGCCAAGGTATTGTGAACGGCGTTCATATGCAACGGGGTATTCCTGCGCATCCTGACAGATGATACCCATCTGTCAGGACAAATCGCCCCACAGGATCAATAGCTTGTGGCCCGACTTTTCCAAACGGGTGGATACCGTCCGTTTGGGTCAGACCCCTTATCCGGCGATATCTGCCAGCAGGAACCCGTTGGGGCCCAGCTTGACCGTACCCGCCTCCACCTGTGCGGCTGAGGAAAGCAGGACGCTGTCGATGGGCGGCGCCTCGGTCGTCTGCTCCTCGGGGGAAAGGTTGAAGAGGCAAAGTGTGCGCCCGCCCCGCACGAAGGCGAGCATCGGCTCAGTAACGTCGAGGAAACGGGTCTTCCCGGTTTTCAGGTCTTCGCGGCCGCGGCGCAGCGCCAGCATCTTCTTATAGAAGGAGAGCACCGAATTCGGGTCGCCCGCCTGCGTATCCACGGCACGGGCGCGCTGCGGCGCGCGCACGGGAAGCCATGTCGTCTCCGCGTTCGAGAAGCCCGCATGCGGTTCGGCGGCACTCCACACCATCGGCGTGCGGCATCCGTCGCGCCCCTTGTCGTCCGGCCAGAAGGCAATGCCCTGCGGATCGGTCAATTCCTCGAATTCGAGCTCGGTCTCGCTCTGCCCCAGTTCTTCGCCCTGATAGACGCAGATCGACCCCTCAAGCGACAAGAGCAGCGCGGCGGCGAGCTTGGCCAGGCTGTCCTGGTCGTGCCCGTGTTTGGCCCAGCGCGTGACATGCCGCACGACGTCATGGTTGGAAAAGGCCCAGCACGGCCAGCCGCCGGGAGCGAGCTGGAAGAATTCCTCGATCTGACGGCGGAAGTGCTTCGGCGAGAAGTCCGGCCGCAGCATCTCGAAGGAATAGGCCATGTGCAGCCGCCGGGCGGTGGTGTACTCGCCCATGAGCTGGATCGAGAAATGCTGCTCGCCGATTTCGCCGACCATCGCGCGGTCGTCGAACTCGTCGAGAAGCGCGCGAAGCCTTTCGAGGAAGGGGATGTTTTCCGGCTGGTTCTTCTGGAACTTATGGATCTGCATCGCCGTCGGATTGACGGGCGGCAGATTGGCGCCGTTGTCGAAGGGCGGGTTGTCGCGCAGCTTCTTATCGTGGAAATAGAAGTTGGCCGTGTCGAGGCGAAACCCGTCCACGCCGCGCTCCAGCCAGAAGCGCATTGTGCCGAGAAGCCACTCCTGAACGTCCGGATTGTGAAAGTTGAAGTCCGGCTGCTCCTTCAGGAAATTGTGCAGGTAGTACTGCCGCCGCCGCGGCTCCCACTGCCAGGCGATACCGCCGAACATGGACTGCCAGTTATTGGGGGCCGAGCCGTCCGGCTTTGGGTCCGCCCACACATACCAGTCGGCCTTGGGATTGTCGCGCGAGCGGCGGCTTTCCTGAAAGAAGGGGTGCTGATCGGAGGAGTGCGACAACACCTGGTCTATGATGACCTTCAGCCCCAATTCGTGCGCACGGGCCACCATGGCATCGAAATCGGCGAGCGTGCCGAATGTCGGATCGATGTCCGTGTAGTTCGACACGTCGTAGCCCATGTCCGCCATCGGCGAGGTGAAGATCGGCGAAAGCCAGATGGCATCAACGCCCAACTCGGCCACATGGCCCAGCCGGCGGGTGATGCCTTTCAGGTCGCCGACACCGTCGCCATTGCTGTCCTGAAAGGAACGCGGGTAGATCTGATAGGTGACGGCGCCTCGCCACCATGCATTGTTGCCGGTCATGGCACTCTTCTCTGATATGGGGTCTGAAATTTGATTGTATCCGTCATCCAAAGCGCTTTGGATGACGGGACATTGCCCGAAGCGTTTTGGAAACACAAGTCCCGGCGATCGTTGGCGCGGGTGCTGGCAGGGCTGGATCTTGCTTGCCGCCGGCGCCATGAACTCGTCGAAGGGCGCCGGCCATCCATTGTAAGGGGGTGCCGTCTACGCGGTCACGGCACCTGATAGCCGAAGAAGTGGTTCCAGTCGGCGCGCACGTATCCGTCGTTGGCGGCCATGTAGGCCATTGCCTCAACGGTGTCTCCCGCCGAAAGCTTCAAAAGCCTGGTGATGTTCACCTTGCTGCGAATGGTGACGATCATGGCGTCCCCCTGTACCTCGGTATTGGAGTTGGTCGGATTTGCGCCGTTGATCCCCAGGCCCACATGGATCACGTCCGGAACAGCGGAATTCTCCTTGAAGTGATACCCCGCACCGAACACGTAGTAGCCGTCGTGCGGCGCGGTGAAGGCGCTCGTCCCGGCATCGAAATCGCCCTGATCGTTGAAATGGGCGTTGTTCATGGCGATGGTGGCCCAGCTGTCGGCCGCCACGTAGTTGTCGAAGTTGGAGTAGGCCGAGAACTTCGGGTGTTCGGGAAAGCCCATGGCGCCGGTGTCGCCGCCCGCCCGCATGGCCTCCGTCCAGGCGCTGCCATCCGGACTCACCTTGAGGGAGAAATCGTCGTCGCCGACAAGGCCGAGTTCGGCACGGCCGGAGAACGCCGTCTGGAACAGGCAGGAGAGCGTGTTGCCCGCCGCCTCCTTGTTCAGCTTGTAGCGCAGGTCGCCCGACCCGCCCTCATTAATTGTCTTCGCCGTCCACAGCGTGCTTTCCAGCTTCGCGGTAAAGGGATTCGTCGCATCCGCCGTCGTGCCGACACCAAGCATTGCAAGGTTCTGGGAGGCCTGTGCTGCTGCATCCCTCCAGGTGCTCCCATCCCATGCGATGAGGCGCGCTTCGTCGGCGACGTAGGCAAGCATGCCCGTCACCGGTGGCAGCAGGAACCATGCCCCGTCCATGAAGGCGGCAAGGTGATCCTCCTTGCCCGCCCATTCGCCGGCGGCGCCCTGGGCGACGATGTACTGATCGCCTTCGGCCGGCTCGGCGGGAGGCGCGGCAAGGTCGCGGTCCTTAACGCCGGGCTGCACCAGCGCGTCGATGAGCCGGATTGCCTCGTTGTGGGTAACGTGCTTCTGCGCCTGGCTCGGCATGATGTAGGGAAGTTTCAGCCGGGCGGTGTTTTCGGGATCAATCATTGTGGCCTCGCAGCGGTTCAACACTGGCGAGAAGCATAAGGTCGTCCCGGGGAGCGGGGATAAATCACCGGAAAAATCGAGAGCGGATGGGCAGTCTGATCGCCCATCCGCTTGATATTTCATTCTTTTAATTTGCGCGGAAAATTGAGCGGCGTTGTTTTTATCCCCGCCGGCCCATGCCCGAAAGGACGGGGCCGGTATGACCCCGCCAAGAATCTTCAGGCCGCGAGCGCATATTCCGACACCAGGTCCTGCGCCTTCGACACGGCCTGCTGCTCGGCCTCCGCGCCCATCGCCACCCCTTCGATACGGATCACCTCGACATCGGTCATCCCCAGGAAAGCGAGGATGGACTTCATGTAGGGAGCCGCGTGGTCGAAAGACGCCGCCGGCCCTTCCGAATAAACGCCACCGGAGGCCAGGACGATATAGACCTTCTTGCCCTTGACCAGGCCCTCCGGCCCGTTCTCGGTGTAGCGGAAGGTGCGCCCTGAGCGCGCCACGTTGTCGAGCCACGCCTTCAGCGCGGAGGGGATCGTGAAGTTGATCATGCCGGCGGCGATGACGATCTGGTCGGCGGCGAAAAGTTCGTCGACCGCAAGATCGGAAACCGCCACCGCGCGCGCCTGCTCAGGTGTGCGTGCCTCCTCCGGCGTGTAGATGCCGGAAGCGAAGTCGGAGCCGATATGCGGCATTGGCTCACGGACGAGGTCGCGCTTGACGAGCCGGCTTCCCGGCTGGGCCTCGCGCAGCTTTTCTGCCAACTCGGTGGCCAGACGGGTGGAATGGGATGCCTGGCCGCGCGGGCTGGAGGTGACGAGCAAAATGGATGACATTGGCCTTGGTCCTTCTCTCCGTTGCCCGGCCGCGCCGGGCGAAATGTTCGGAGGGAATTTGGTCATGGACACCCATTTCGAAAACTGTGAAAATGTTGTTCGAATTTATCGATGGAATAGATAGGTCATGGACGCCAATCCCACCCTCGACCAGCTGCAGGTCTTCCTCGCCGTGGCGGAGGAAGGCAGCTTCTCCGCCGCCTCGCGCAAGCTCAACCGCGCCCAGTCGGTCATCAGCTACACAATCGCCAACCTGGAAGCGCAGCTCGAACTCAAGCTGTTCGAGCGCACGGGCACGCGCCAGCCGCAGCTGACGGAGGCGGGCATGGCCCTTACGGAAGACGCCCGCCGCATGGTCACCTCCCTGCATCTTCTGCGCGCCCGCGCTCGCGGCATAAGCCAGGGGCTTGAAGGCGAGGTGGGGCTGGCGGTCGATTTGCTTCTACCCATGCCGGTGCTGACGGCGGTTCTGAGAGCATTCCGGGAAGAATTCCCCACGGTCGGCGTGCGCCTTCACACAGGCGCGCTCGGCACGGTCGCCGATCTTATCGTTCGGCGGGAGGTCGACCTCGGTATCGCCGGCAAGGCGATGATCGGGCAGGATGAACTCGTCACCCGCAAGATCGCGGAGCGGGAGATGGTTCCCGTTGCCGCCCCGGATCATCCGCTGGCCCAGGCGGAAGGGCCGGTTCCTGGCCTGGTCGTGCGCGAACACTTCCAGATCGCCGTCACCGACCCATCCGAGCGCACCAAGGGGCAGGACTTCCACGTCTACGCCCTCAAGACATGGCGTGTGAGCGATATCGCCACCAAGCACGCCCTGCTTCTGGCGGGTCTCGGCTGGGGCGGCATGCCCTTTTGGTTGGTCGAAGGCGACATCAAGGCCGGCCGTCTGGCCGAGCTTTCGTTGGAGCCTTATCCGCGGTTCAGCTACGATCTATACGCCATTCACGCCTGCGACAGGCCGCTCCGGCCCGCCGCCTCATGGCTGGCCCGGCGTTTCGGGCGCGAGCTCAAGGATTTTTGTCCGACTGTGCCTGATGCTCCTCGTCAGCGCGAACCCGCATTGTCCCGCCAGGAATAACGCGGCTCGTAGCCCAGCACCTTGCGCGCCTTGTCGATGGAGATCAGCGATTCGTTGTCCTCGATCGGCCGCTTGCGCTTCGTGCCGGGATAGACCTCGTCGAGCAACGCGTCATTGGCTTGGCTCATCACCGAATCCGCGTTGGCGATGCCAAAGACATGCGCCCCCGTCAGCTTCGCCTCCAGCGCCAGCCTTGCGGCCTGCGCCGCATCGCGCGCGTCGATATAGGTCCACAGGTTGAACTTGCGCGCATGCGGGTCCGCATCGAAGGTGGGAAAGCGTGCGTAATCCTCCGGGTCCATGACGTTGGAAAGCCTTAGACCCACGATCTTCAGTTCCGGGTCCCAGCGGCAGAACTGCTCGGCCATCTTCTCGCCCATCAGCTTCGACAGCGAATAGGCCGTTTCCGGCCGCTCGACCTCCTCGTCCACCGGCGCGTAGGCGGGGCCGTTTGGATAGGGGATGCCGAACACGGTCTCGCTTGATGCCCACACAACGTTCTTGATGCCGAGCTGCCTCGCCGCCTCGAAGATGTTGTAGGTCGACACCGTGTTGGTGGCGAAGGTCACGTGGTTGGTGGCCAGCCCCGGCGCGCGGATGGCGGCCAGGTGCACAACCCCGGTCACCTTCGACACCCGTTCGTCGATCATCGACAGCGCGGCGATAGCCTGCCCAAAATCGGTAAGGTCGGCGCGGCTGAACCGCACCGTCTTGTCCGTCGGCGGCACGAGGTCGATGGAGGTAACGTCGTAGCCGTGCTCCATCAGGTCCCGCACGCAAGCGCGCCCTCCCTGGCCGCTTCCTCCCGTCACGATGATCATCTCGTATTCTCCCTGTTCAATGTGTCTATCGAGCCTACCATTCGCCATCAATGGTCGTCAGCAGCCCCGTGCGGCCGGCATTGCGAAAAGCGCCCGGCGAGCAGCCCCTGGCGCGTCGAAAGGCCTTGGAAAAGTAATTGGCGTCGGCGAAGCCGCAGGCACTGGCTATAGCATTGATCGGTGCATCGGTGGCAAGCAGCATGCGCATGGCCCGCTCCATCCGCTTCTCGAACACGTACTCCGACGGCGGCTGCCCCACCTCGGTGGTGAACAGCCGCACGAAATGCGCCCGGCTCAAGCCTGCCGCGCGCGCCAGCATGCCGACATTCATCAGCCGCGCCAGGTTATCCTCGACGAAACGCTGTGCCCGCAGCACCGGCGCCGGCAGATCCGCGGCCTCCGCGGTGGCCTCGAAAGCCTCGTCGTAGAGTGCCGTGATGGCTCCGTAGGCGGCAGCGGATACGGCGCCAGGCACGTCCGCCGCGCCGGAAAGCAGCGCCAGGCAGGCGCCCGCGAGCCTGTCCACCGCCGGCTGCGCGGGTTTCAGTAGCGGTCCCTTCGCTGTCAGAATGGCGCCGGCCAGCCGCAGCGCCTCGCGCCCGGAGAGGATGATCCAGAAATACTCCCAGCTCTTCCCCCGCTCCAGCCAATAGCGGTTGGCGTGGGGAAAGGTGAGCAGCATCGTCTCGCCCGGCGACAGCACATGCCGCACGTCCTCGTAGTCGAGCCGGCCTTCGCCGGCGATCGTGTGCTGGATAAGCACAAACGGTACGTCGCCGCGTTGCAAGCCATCCCAGGAATAGACCTCGTTGACGCGCAGCTCGTAGCCAGCGCCGCTGGCCATGCAGAAAAGCCCGACCCCGCCCTTTGGCGGCTCGACGCGGCGCATCCCGTGGCCGTGCTCGATCAACTTCGAAAGCACAAAATTACCCTTTCCAGCACAAGCTTTCTCTACACGGAAAGCACGCGAAGCGCTACTCATGCCGGTGGCTTTGTGCTTGACCGTTTGCAGGACGTCCAAACTGCCGACGATCGATCGACAAAGGCCATAGATATCACTCCGCAGCCTTTGCTCACGAGGAGAAAGCGCGCATGTTCAAGGTGGCTATCATTGGCGCCGGCTCGGTCGGCTTCACCAAGACGCTTGTTTCGGACCTCTTCAAGGTCCCAGAGTTCAGCGGCATCGAGATCGCCCTGACGGACATCAACGAGCGCAATCTCGACATGATCCGCCAGATCATCGAGAAGATCGTCGCGGTGAACGGCCTGCCGGCCAGGGTGACGGCCACCACCGACCGCCGCAAGGCCCTGGAGGGCGCCCGCTACATCATGAGCTGCGTGCGCGTCGGCGGGCTGGAGGCCTTCGCCACGGACGTCGACATTCCGCTCAAATATGGCGTCGACCAGTGCGTGGGCGACACGCTTTGCGCCGGCGGCATCATGTACGGCCAGCGCAACATCCCTGTCATCCTCGACTTCTGCAAGGACATCAACGAGGTGGCGGAGGAGGGGGCGCTGTTCCTCAACTACGCCAACCCCATGGCCATGAACACTTGGGCGGCGCTCGAATACGGCGGCGTCAACACGGTGGGCCTGTGCCACGGCGTGCAGCACGGCGCCCACCAGATAGCCCAGGTCCTGGGCGTGAAGGACGAGGAACTCGACTACGTCTGCAGCGGCATCAACCATCAGACCTGGTACATCGACCTTCGCGTCAACGGGCGCAGGATCGGGAAGGAAGAGCTGATCGCCGCCTTCGAGCGCCATCCGGTCTATTCGAAGCAGGAGAAGCTCAGGATCGACGTGCTGAAGCGCTTCGGCGTCTATTCGACCGAGAGCAACGGCCACCTTTCCGAGTACCTGCCCTGGTATCGCAAGCGTCCGGACGAGATCGGCAACTGGATCGACATGAGCGAGTGGATCCACGGTGAGACCGGTGGGTACCTGCGCTACTGCACCGAGCGCCGCAATTGGTTCGAGACCGATTTTCCAAAATTCCTCGAAGAGGCCGGAAAGCCGCTCGCGGAGCACAAGCGCACAACCGAGCACGCCAGCCACATCATCGAGGCGCTGGAAACGGGGCGCGTCTATCGCGGCCACTTCAACGTGAAGAACGGCGGCATCATCACGAACCTGCCAAAGGATGCCATCATCGAAAGCCCCGGCTTCGTGGACCGTTTCGGCATCAACATGGTAGAGGGCATCATCCTGCCGCTCGCCTGCGCTGCCACGTGCTCGGCCTCGATCTCCGTCCAGCGCATGGCTGCCGAAGCGGCGATGACGGGCGACATCGACCTCCTGAAGCTCGCCATGCTGCACGACCCGCTGGTTGGCGCCGTCTGCACGCCCGAGGAGGTGTGGGCGATGGTGGACGAGATGGTCGTCGCGCAGGCCGCTTGGCTGCCGCAATACGCAGACGCGGTGCCCGCTGCGAAGGAGCGGCTCGCCAACTCGAAGGTCGCTACGCGCGATTGGCAGGGCGCGGCGCGCAAGCGCGTGCGGACGGTCGAGGAGCTCAGGCAGATGGCGGGGGCGCATCGGTAGATGTAGTGTGCGGCAGCGGCGGCGCGGATCGCCGCCGAAACGCACCGGGAGAGGCGCTATGACAAGTGCTGGACCGGACGGCGTCCGCAGGCTTGCCGGAAGATGCCTGTGCGGCGCCGTCCACTACACCGTCGACGACGCATTCGCCTACGCGGCCAACTGCTATTGCGCCGACTGCCGCCGGGCGACCGGCTCGGCTTTCAAACCCTTCGCCGGCATCGAGCGGGAGAGGATGATGGTCACCGAGGGTGAAGACCGCCTCCGCATCTTCGGCGGCGAGGATAACCACGACATGCGCTGCGGCACCTGTGGTTCGTTCCTCTACTCCGTCGTGCGCGACGGCGCGTTCGTGCACATCGTCATGGGCACGCTCACCGACGACCCGACGATCCGGCCGAACGAGCATATCTTCGTCGGCTCCAAGGCGCCGTGGTACACGATCAACGACGACCTGCCGCAATATGAGCGGCATGTCTTCGAGGGACCGCCGATCAACCGGTGAGGGGCGGGGTGTTTAGGGGGCGCGAAGGGGCTCCGGCTATTCGGGAAAAGCAGCGCATTGACTTTTGTCAATGCGCATGAATAATGTCTAGCCGGAGGAGAGCGATGGCATATCGTCCGGCAGATCAGATTGTCCACAAGGCCGCGTGGCTCTACTATACGCATGGCCTGCGCCAGGACGAAGTAGCGCAGCGGCTGAATATCTCGCGCGCCTCCGTGGCGCTCTACCTGCGCCGCGCGCGCGAGGCGGGCATCGTCAACATCTCTACCTCAACACAGCTTTTCCGGAAGGACATGATGGCGCGGCGTCTCGAGGACGCGCTGGGGCTGGAGACGGTGTGGCTGGTGGGCGAGGAGGGGCTGACGCAGGACCCCGCCGCCGAGATCCCGACGCTGGCGGCAAGCGTGTTCCTGGAGATGGTAAAGAATGGCGACCGTGTCGGTGTAGCCTGGGGACGCACGGTGTATGCCATCGCCGACGCCATGGCCTATGCGGACCGCCAGGGCGTCACGGTGGTGGAGCTGTGCGGCAATCTCGGCTCGCCCTATTCCTACCGCCCCGACCAGTGCACCATGGAGATTGCCCGCCGGCTCAACGCGCGCGGACTCAATTTCTACGCGCCGCTGGTGCTAAGCACGGAAGAGCTGGCACGCGCTTTGCGCGAGGAGCCGGTCGTCCGCGAGCAGCTCGACGGCATCAGCTCCTGCGATCTGGCGCTGTTCACCGTCGGCACGCTCGATGAGGACAGCCACGTCATCAAATGCGGTGCTCTCGGCCTTGAGGAGCTTCACCGGCTCAAGAAACAAGGGGCGACCGGCGTCATCGCCGGACAGATCATCGACGCCGAAGGCGCGTGGCTCGACTGCGACTACAACCGCCGCATGATCTCGGCCGATTTCGACGCCATCCGTGCCATCCCGCGCCGGCTCATGGTGGTGCAGGAGGACGAGAAGTTCGAGCCGCTTCTGGCGGCGATCAACGGGCGCTTCTTCACCCATCTGGTGCTGACCTCGGGCATGGCCGCGCGCCTCATCGAGCACACAGACGCAAGGGCGAATGAGCACGAACCGGCCAAAGCCACCGCGTGACGGCCAGGCCGCCAGCCGCAACCTGACAAACGATATATGGGAAGACGATGCAGAATCTCTGGAACGACAGCCATGCCGAAAAGCTTGTCGAGGACTATGCCGAAAAGGGCGTTGGCCGCGACCTGGCGCTCAGGGTCTACACGACCCGCCTGCTTGGCGGCGAGCCGCGGCTGGTGCTGCACGGCGGCGGCAACACCTCGCTGAAGACCAGGGCGACGGACATTCTCGGCCAGGAATGGGACGTGCTCTGCGTCAAGGGCAGCGGCTGGGATATGGGCGTCATCGAGCCTGCCGGCCTGCCGGCGGTGAAGATGGACGCGCTTCTGGCCGCCCGCAAGCTCGACGCGCTTTCGGACGAGGACATGGTGGCCATGCAGCGCGCCAACCTCATCGACGCCTATGCTCCCAACCCCTCCATCGAGACGCTGCTGCACGCCTTCCTGCCGCACAAATTCGTCGACCACACGCATTCCACCGCCATTCTGGCGCTGGTCGACCAGGAGGACAGCGAACCGCTGTGCCGCGAGGTCTTCGGCAAGCGCCTCGGCTTCGTGCCCTACATCAAGCCCGGCTTCGACCTCGCCAAGGCGGCCGCCGACATCTACGACGCCGACCCTTCCATGGAAGGATTCATCCTCGACAAGCACGGCATCTTCACCTTCGCCGAAGGGGCGAAGGAAGCCTACGATCTGATGATCGAGTTCGTGACCATGGCCGAGGATTGCGTGGCGCGGAAGGGCAAGAAGCCCTTCGCCACCGTGACGCCGCCCGCAGCGCTCGCCAAGCCGGCCGAGATCGGACCCTATCTGCGCGGCGCCATCGCTATTCCCGAGGGGGAGGGCCGCTTCGGCCGCATGGTCTCGGATTTCCGTACCTCGCCGAAGATACTCGACTATGTGAACGCCGAGACTGCTGAGGAGCTTGCCACGCGCGGCGTTTCCACGCCCGATCTTTCCATCCGCATCAAGACCGGCCCGATGGTGCTGCCGGCGCCGGAGGCGGGTAAGCTCGAGGAGTACGGCGAGACGATCCGCGCGAAGGTGGCGGAGTTCTCCGCCCGCTATCGTGGTTATTTCGAGAGCAACGACGCGCGCGACGACGTCAAGCGCACCATGCTCGACCCCATGCCGCGGCTTACCCTCGTTCGGGGCCTCGGCCTCTTCGGCCACGGGCGCAGCATGAAGGAAGCGAAGATCGCGGCCGATTGCGGCGAGATGCTGGTGGAGGCGGTGACCGGGGCGGAGACCGTCGGCTCCTTCCATCCGCTCGCCCTTTCTGACCTTTTCGAACTCGAATACTGGTCGCTGGAGCAGGCCAAGCTCGCCGCCAACAAGCCGAAGGCGCTGTCCGGCCAGGTGATGCTGATCACCGGCGGCGCCGGCGCCATCGGTGCCGCCACGGCCAGGCTCTTCGCCGCCCAGGGCGCGCATGTGGTGCTGGTGGACCTCGACGCCGGGAAGGCCGAGGCAGTCGCCAAGGAAGTGGGCAACGCCGCGACCGGTGTCGGTGCCGATGTGACGGACCTCGCCTCCGTGCGCGCCGCCTTCGACCGCGCGGTGGAGGTCTATGGCGGTGTCGACATCGCCATTTCGAACGCAGGTGCGGCCTGGCAGGGCAGGATCGGCGAGCTCGACGACGCCACCCTGCGCAAGAGCTTCGAGCTCAACTTCTTCGCCCACCAGAGCGTGGCGCAGAACGCCGTGCGCATCTTTCAGATGCAGAAGACCGGCGGTGTGCTTCTCTTCAACACGTCCAAGCAGGCAGTGAATCCCGGCGCCAATTTCGGTGCCTACGGGCTGCCCAAGGCCGCCACCCTGTTCCTCTCCCGCCAATACGCCCTCGACTACGGGGCCGACGGCATCCGCTCCAACGCGGTCAATGCCGACCGCATCCGCTCCGGGCTGTTGACCGACGAGATGATCGCCAGCCGCGCCAAGGCGCGCGGGGTGTCGGAGAAGGACTATATGGGCGGCAACCTGCTGGGGCTGGAGGTGCGCGCGGAAGACGTGGCGCAGGCCTTCCTGCACCAGGCGCTGGCGGAGCGCACGACGGCGGATGTGACGACCGTGGATGGCGGGAATATCGCGGCGGCGCTGCGGTAAAGGCCTGACGGTGGGTGCCTTCACCCTCGTGGTTCGACAAGCTCACCATGAGGGTGAAGGCAGGCAGGCGGCCCTGCAATCCTCAACGCTGAACGTTGGGCTGCGCCCAAGCCCTCATAGTGAGCTTGTCGAACCACGAGAGCGTGACGCCGCCTATTTCCCTGAAATGCCTCAATCCAAACGCAATAAAGGGCGGCCCAAGAGCCGCCCTTCATATTCTACGGCGAAATCGCCTCAATCCCGCGGCGGCAGCGGCATCCATTCCGGCACCGCGACATCGGCATGGGCGAACTGCGGCAGTTTCTGCGACAGTTCCTCCATGTTCTTGATGTCCTCCTCGTTGAGCTGGGCCTGCGTGATCAGCGTCGGCGGGACGATGACGTTCTGGCCGGGGTCCTCGCCGGCAAGAAGCATGGCGAGCGCGCGGACGGAGACCTCGCCGACCACGGCCGGATTGGTGGCGGCCGTCGCCGCCCAGGCGCTGCCGGGCTCGCGCATGGCGGAGATGTCGGCCGTCGAGATGTCGGCGGAGTAGATCTTGATCGCGTCGGACATGCCCGCCTCGTCGACGGCGATCTTCACACCCTTGGCGAACTCGTCATAGGGGGCGAACACGACCTGGACGTCCGGGTTGGCCGAGAGCACGGACCGCGCCTGGTTGGCGACGGAGTTGGCGATCGGGTTGTCGAGCGTGCCGAACTGCGCGACTTCCTCGATGCCCGGATATTTCTCCTTGAACTCTACCCAGGTCTCGTTGCGCCGGTCGAGCGGCGCGATGCCGGCGACGTAGACATAGCCCGCCTTCCACTCTTCGCCATTGTCCTTAATCGCCTGTTCGAGCGCCAGGCGGGCAAGGTCGCGGTCGGACTGCTCGATCTGCGGGATCGCCTCGTTCTCCACGTTGACGTCGAAGGCGACGACCTTGATGCCGGCGTCCACGGCGCGCTGCGCGGCTTCCTTCATGGATTCCGTCAGGCCGTGCTGGATGACGATGCCGTCGACGCCGAGCGCGATCGCCTGGTCCACCATGTCGGCCTGAAGGGCCGCGTCCTGGCGGCTGTCGAAGACGCGCAGGTTGACACCAAGCGCCTTGGCCTGGGCCTCGACGCCCGACAGATAGGCTTGGAAGAAATCGCCGGTCGAAAGATAGCGCACCAGCGCAATCTCCACGTCGCCCGGATTGTCGAAGGGGGCGGGCATGTCCTGCGCGCCTGCGGCCGCCGGCCACAGCATGCTTGCCCCCAGAAGGCCGGCGGCGAGCCTGCCCAGATGTCTGCGTGAGAATTTCATGGTTTCCTCCACTTTTACCTTCCCGATGTCCCGCCTACCGGCCGTTGCGGCCAAGCAGTGCGAAAGTGAATACGAGCGCGACGACCAGCACCGCCCCCTTGACGAAATCCTGTGTGTAATAGGGCACGTTCATCATGGTCAGCCCCTGGAGCAGCACGCCGACGAAAAGCGCGCCGATGGCCGTGCCGAAGGCGTTTGGCTTGGCCGCGCCCAGGACGGCGAAGCCGATGAGGGCGGCGGCGACCGCGTCGAGCAGAAGGTTGTTGCCCGAAGCGATGTCGCCGCGGCCGAGACGGGCGGCCAAGAGGATGCCGCCGATGGATGCGAAGACGCCGGAGATGACATAGGCCCAGATCTTGTAGGCCTTGACCGGTGCGCCGGCGAACTCTGCGGCGCGCGCATTAGAGCCCACGGCATACATCATGCGGCCGAAGCGGGTGTATTCGAGGAAGAACCAGATGAGGACGGCGAGCACGATGAGCACCACCACCGCGGCCGGCACCAGGTTTTCGATAAAGAAGTCGAAGCGGTGGCGACCGAGCGCCAGGAAGGCGGCGCTGAAGGTGCCCTCGGCGGTGGAGCCGTCGGGCATGGTCATGCCTGCAGCGATGGAGCGGCCCTCGGTGGGGATGCGCTGCAGGCCGATGAGCAGGAACATCATGCCCAGGGTGGCGAGCAGATCGGGCACGCGCATATAGCAGATGATGAGGCCGTTGATGAGGCCGACGAAAGCGCCGATGGCGAGGCAGGCGACGACGGCAACGAAGGCGTTCTGCTCCAGGATGACCATGACATAGGCGGCTGCCATCATGGCGGAGGTGGCGATGGAGCCGATGGAAAGGTCGAAGCCGCCGACGACCAGGGTGGCCGTGACGCCGAGCGCCAGGATGCCGGTGATGGAGACCGACTGCAGGATGAAGACAGCGGCCTGCGGCGAGGCGAAGCCGCGCGTGGCCAGCGAGAAGAAGACGACGAGGCCGGCAAGGAGGGCGAGAAAGCCGTAGCGGATGACGAGCGCGCGCAGCGGAAGGCGCGGACGGGCGGGCGTCGTCTCGCGCATTTCAGCCGTCGGTTTCTCGGCCAGGTTACTGTCCATGAGTTGAACTCTCCACTTCCTTCACGCCGCGCCCTGAAGCCCTTTGCCCGCCACCTCGGCCAGCAGGCGATCCATGTCCACGTCCCGGTTCAAATGCTCGCCGACGATTGTGTGCTCGGACATGACGAGGATGCGGTCTGCCGTCTCCAAGGCCTCGTCGAGTTCCGTCAGGAACAGGAGCGTTGCCCGCTTGGCGGCGCTCTCGCGCAGCTTGGCCGCGATGTCGTGGCGGGCGGCGATGTCGACTCCCTGGAAGGGCTCGTCGAGGATGAGCATCCGGGAGAACTGCGACAGCCAGCGCGCGACCGTCACCTTCTGCTGGTTGCCGCCCGAAAGGGTGGCGAGATCGTCGCGCTCGGAGCGGCAGACCACCTTGAGGTCGGCGATCTGGCGGCGCGCGGCGGCGCGTTCTGCCCGGCGCCTGGCCATGCCGAAATGCGAGAAGCGCGGCAGGAAGGGCAGGCTCATGTTCTCGTAAATGTTGAAATCGGGCACGATGCCGGTCTTGGCGCGGTCCTTGGCGACCAGGAAGACGCCGCGGCGGATGGCCTCGGTGGGGGTTGCCGGCGCGTAGGGGCTGCCGTCGAGGTGCATTTCGCCGGCGAGCGGAGCCTGGATGCCGAAGAGGATTTCGGCCAGCCGCGTCTTGCCGACGCCGACGAGGCCGGTGACGGCCACCACCTCGCCGGCGCCGAGTTCGAGCGAGAACGGCGGCGTGCCCTCGGCAAGCTGCAGACCGCTTGCTGCGAAGATCGCCCGCGTTGCCGCCTGCGAGGCAACGCCGCTCACCCCCAGGCTCTGCCCCAGCATGGCGTTGACCGCGCCCTCGTAGTCGAGCGGCTTTTCGAAGAGGCCGGTGATGCGCCCGTCGCGCAAGGATATAATGCGGTCGGCCACGCGGCGGATATCGGACATGCGGTGCGAGATGTAGAGGATGGCGACGCCGCGGGCGCGCAGGCGTTCGATAAGCGCGAAGAGGCGCTCGGCCTCGTTGCTCGACAAGGACGAGGTGGGCTCGTCGAGGATCATCACCTTCGGCTCGTGTGCCATGGCGCGGGCGATGGCCACCATCTGCCGGTCGGCCAGCGCAAGCTCGGTAACATCGGCGGACAGGTCGATGGCGAGCCCCATGCGGCTTGCGACCTCCCGCGCTTCGCGGCGCACACGGCGGGGGTTGAAGAAGGTGCCACGACCGGCACCGTTGAGCCGGTCGAGGACGAGGTTGGTGGCGACGTCGAGCGTGCCGACCACGCCGTCGTCGATGTTCTGATGCACGGTGACGACGCCGGCGCGCATCGCCTCGGCGGGTGTGGCGGGCGCGAAGGGGGAGGCGCCCAGCGCCATGGAACCGCTGTCGGCACGGTGGATGCCGCTCATGATCTTGACGAGGGTGGACTTGCCGGCGCCGTTGGCGCCCATCAGCACGGTCACCTCGCCGGCGCGCAATTCCAGCGAGATGCCGCGCAGTACCTCGTTGCGGCCGAACGACTTGCCGAGACCCGCAATGCGGAAAGTGGCGTCCTCTGCCATGACTTCCTCCCAGAACGACGCTAGGCACAGGCCAAGCATTTGTCAACATCATTGACAAATGACAGAGCCTTGCTAGCGTGGGTCGGGATTGTGGATGGTCGGTGCCCTGTTCCACAACCGCTGGAGGAGACGGGAGGAGGCAAAAGAATGAAGGAAGACGCGTTTCAGGCGTTGACGGTGGAGACGCTGGCCCCGCGGCTGAGTGCGATTCCGGCCGTTGCGGAGCGGGTCGGTGCGGCGCCGGAGCGCTGGAAGGTGCGCGAGGTGGGCGACGGCAACCTCAACCTCGTCTTCATCGCCGAGGGCGAGGTGGGCAGCGTCGTCGTCAAGCAGGCGCTTCCCTATGTGCGGCTCGTCGGCGACAGCTGGCCGCTGCCGCTGAAACGCTCCTTCTTCGAGTATCACGCGCTGACGCGGCAGGAAAAGCGGGCGCCGGGATCGGTGCCGGCGGTCTTTTTCTTCGACGAGGCTCAGGCGCTGATCGTCATGGAGTATCTGTCGCCGCACATCATCCTGCGGCGCGCGCTCATCAAGGGGGAACGGCTTCCGAGGATCGCCGAGGACCTCGGGCTCTTCATGGCGCGCACGCTCTTCCGCGGCTCGGACTTCCACATGGAGACGCGCGAACGCAAGGCGGACCTGGCGCTGTTTGCCGACAACACCGAGCTTTGCGACATCACCGAGAACCTCGTCTTCACCGATCCCTATTTCGACGCACCCATGAACCGGCACACGCCGGAGCTCGACCCGGTGGTGGCGGAGCTGAGGGCTGACCGCGACCTCAAGGTCGAAGCGCAGAGGATGAAGCATCTCTTCGCCGCCAAGGCCGAGACGCTGGTGCATGGCGACCTGCATACCGGCTCGGTGATGGTGACGGCTAAGGATACGCGCGTCATCGATCCCGAATTCGCCTTCTACGGCCCCATTGCCTTCGACGTCGGCATGCTGCTCGCCAACTACTGGATGGCCTTCTTCTCGCAGAAAGGCCACGAGGCCGGGGGTTCCCGTGACGCAATGCGCGCCTATCTATTGCAGGTGATCGAGGACACGTGGGCCGTCTTCCGGGCGGAGTTTTCCCGGCTGTGGCGCACGGAGCGCGCGGGCATGCTGTATCCTAGCTGCCTCTACGAGGATCAGGGCGACGCGCTGGGAGCCGAACAGGCGCTCGGCCATGTGCTGCACGAGATCTGGACCGACATGCTGGGCTTTGCCGGGGTGGAGATGCACCGGCGCATCCTCGGCCTCGCCCACAATGCCGACTTCGAGGATATCGAGGATACGGGGCTGAGGGCGACCTGCGAGGCCGCGGCGCTCAAGCTCGGGCGTCACATCGCGGTGAACCGGCGCCACATCGCCTCGCTCACGGAGATCAACCACTTGGCGCAACTGCTTGATGAAGGGCGCGCTGGCGCCTTGACGGGGAGGCAGTCATGAAAGTCGCAGGCAAGCACTACCGTACCATCTGGGTGAACGTGGACGGCTGGTCCGTCGACCTCATCGACCAGCGCTGGCTGCCGCACGCGTTCCGCGTGGAAAACGTGCGCGACGTCGCGGGCATCGCCACCGCCATCCGCGACATGTGGGTGCGCGGGGCGCCGTTGATTGGCGTGACGGCGGCATACGGCGTGGCGATCAGGATGCGCGAGGATCCGTCCGACGGGGCGCTCGACGCGGTGTGGGAAGAGCTGCACGCAACGCGCCCCACGGCCATCAACCTGCGCTGGGCACTGGACGAGATGCGCAATCTGCTCAAGCCCCTGCCGGAGCCCGAACGCGCAGAGGCGGCGTATCGCCGCGCGGCGGAGATTGCCCATGAAGACGTGGACTTGAACCGCTCGATCGGCAAGCACGGGCTGGAGATCATCAGGGAGATCGCCAGGTCCAAGAAGCCGGGCGAGCCGGTGAACATCCTCACCCACTGCAATGCCGGCTGGCTGGCGACGGTGGACTACGGCACAGCGACCTCGCCGATCTATCTGGCGACGGAGGAGAACATCCCCGTCCACGTCTATGTGGACGAGACGCGGCCGCGCAACCAGGGAGCGCATCTCACCTCGTGGGAGATGGCGGGGCATGGCGTGCCGCATACGCTGATCGTCGACAATGCCGGCGGGCACCTGATGCAGAGGGGCATAGTGGACATGGTGATCGTCGGCACGGACCGCACAACCGCCCATGGCGACGTGTGCAACAAGATCGGCACCTACCTGAAGGCGCTCGCCGCACGGGACAATGGCGTTCCCTTCTACGTCGCCCTGCCTTCGCCGACCATCGACTGGACGGTGCGCGACGGGGTCAAGGAGATCCCCATCGAAGAGCGCTCGGGCGACGAGGTGTCGCTGGTGTGGGGGCGTGACGAGGACGGGAAGACGCGGCAGGTGCGCATCTCGCCCGACGCGACCCCCGCTGGCAACCCCGCCTTCGACGTGACGCCGTCGCGGCTGGTGACCGGGCTGATCACCGAGCGCGGGATCGCCGAGGCTTCCGCCGAGGGGCTGGCGAAGCTGTTTCCGGAGCGGGCGAAAGCCGCGGCTTGAGGACATCGGAACATTCCTGGCTCTCGCGCGTCTGGTAGGCGAAAGCGAGAAAGGTGTGACGATGGCCAAGGCAAGCGACCGAAATCTCGCGCGGGCAGCACTCGACCGCTATCCCAAGAGCTATGCCGACATGCTGCGCATCGACGTGGCGAAGAACACGCCGGCGCCCCTTTACCAGTGGCTGATCGCCTCGCTCTTGTTCAGTGCGCGCATTTCCGCCTGCGCTGCGCAGAACGCGGCGCAAGCCCTGTTCGACCAGGGCTGGCGCACGCCGAAGAAGATGGCGGCGACGACGTGGGCGGAACGGGTGAAAGTGCTCAACCGCTCCGGCTATGCCCGCTACGACGAGAGCACCTCGCGCTATATCGGCTTTTCCACCGACCTTATCCTGGAGCGCTACGGTGGCGATCTCAGAAAGCTGCGCGAGACGGCGGGGCGCGACCCCAAGCGCGAGCGTGAGCTCTTGAAGGAATTCAAGGGCATCGGCGATGTCGGTGCGGACATCTTCTTCCGCGAGGTGCAAAGCGCCTGGGACGAGCTCTACCCCTTTGCCGACCGCAAGGCGCTGGACGCGGCGAAGAAGGTGGGGCTGCCCGCGAGCGCGGAGGGGCTTGCGCAACTGGTGACGCGGCGCGACCTGCCACGGCTTCTGTCGGCGCTGGTGCATGTGGCGTTGGCAAAGGAGGTGGAGGAGGTGCGGCGGGCGGCTTGAACGACCCGCCTCCCACGGCCCCGCCTCACACGGCATCGCGCTGGCAGTCTGTCCAGGTATCCTTTCCCGGCTTCCCGGAGAGCTTTCCGCTCGCCACCAGGTTCCGCCGCATCTCCAGCGGCGTCATACCGTAGGCGGCGCGGAAATGGGCGTAGAACTGGCTGAGCGAGGTGAAGCCGGACTGGAAGGCAGCGTTGGCGATCGATAGGTTGCCCTCGAAGAGCAGCGCGCGGGCGCGGATGAGCCGCATGCGGATGACGAAGCGGCGCACGGGAATGCGCATGACCCGTGTGAACAGGTTTAGCGCATAGTTGGGGTGCAGGCCGACGACGCGGGCAATGTCCCTTGAGGAGATCGGCTCGGCCAGGTTCTCGTGGATATAGCGCACCATCGCCACCACGTAGCTGAGCGGCGAGGCGGTGCGGGTCACCGGCTCCAGCGTCTCGATCCATGGCGGCAGGAGTTCTTCCCAGCCGACCAGTGTCGTACGCCGCAGCATATTGGCGATCTCGGATTTCAGGATGTCCGTGCGCTCGGCGTCGCCGCTGCGGTAATCCTGGTACCAGCGCTCCAGAAGCGCGTTGTCGACGGCGTCGTCCGGCAGCGCAATGACGCCGCCGCCGATCATTGTTTCGGTAAGGCGGCCCAGATTGGGCATGTAGAGAAAGGTGTCGAGCGGCAGGTAGATGTTGCACTGGCGGGCCTCACCGCTCCTCCCCCGGTCGGTGCTCACCGTACGGTGCGGAATGCCGGCCCAGAACATCACCAGGCGCTGCGGGGGTATCCCCACGGGCCGACCGTCGAAGAGATAGCCCATCCCTCCCTCGGTCAGCCAGTTGAACTCGATATGGCCGTGCCAATGCTCGGACGGCATCAGTTGCGGGTCGAACCAGCGGATGCCGAAGCGGCCGAAGGCTTTCGTGGTGGCATAGAACCGGCGATCGGGACGCGGTACCGGCTTCGGCGCCTTCGCCTTTCCCTCCCGCGCACGGCTCCTTTCGATCACATCCGACATGCTTCCTCCCCGATCTTTAAAAACCGGAACAAGTGCTTAGAGAACCGGATTGCGTGGCTTTGCGCAAGGGGTACCGTCATGGGGTACGCAACTGTGCCCGGATGGGAGTTCCGGCAATACGCGTAAAGCGATGAAAGGGAGGAAAGATGTACAGGAAGCTGATTGCCCTTGGCGGGGCAAGTCTGCTGTTGGGCGCGTCCGCGCTGGCAGTACATGCTGAGATGGTCGAGCCGACCGTCCCGCCGGATCCGCCGGAGTTTGCGGCCCAGACCGAGCCGGTTTTCGTCGGCATTTCCGACATCATGGAATACCGCGCGCTGGACGAATATCACGAGCCCGGCTGGGTGACCGAGAAGTTCGTCGAGACAGGCAAGCTGCCGCCGGTGGCCGAGCGCCTGCCAAAGGAGCCGCTGGTCTTCAAGGCCGGCAACATGCCCGACGGTATCGGCACTTATGGCGACGTAATGCGCCATGTCATCGGCGGGAGGCCGGAGGGCTGGAACTACATCGCCGGCCAGAGCCAGGGCTGGGGCGGCATCGACATCGGCATGTCGGAATGCCTGACCCGCGTCGGGCCGCTCTTCACGGTGAGAGCGGACGAGCTCGAGCCGATGCCGAACCTCGCCAAAAGCTGGGAATGGTCGGAGGACGGCCACCAGTTGACGATGAAGCTGATCGAGGGCGCGAAATGGTCCGACGGCGATCCCTTCGATGCCGAGGACGTGATGTTCTACTGGGAAGACCATGTACTCGACCCGAACGTCTCGCCCCTCAACGGCGCGACACCCGACACCTTCGGCGGCGCCGGCACGAAACTGGAGGCGCTTGACGATTACACGATCCGGTGGACGTTCGAGGAGGCGTTTCCCGAGCAATACCTCTACCAGATGGCCTACGGCACCTTCTGCCCCGGGCCGGCGCATATCCTGAAGCCCGAGCATCCGAAATACTCGGACAACACCTACGAGCAGTACAAGAATGCCTTCCCGCCGGAATTCATGAACTGGCCGGTGATGGGGGCGTGGGTGCCGGTCGAGCACCGGTCGGACGATATCATCGTCTTGCGCCGCAACCCCTACTATTGGAAGGTGGACGAGGAAGGCAACCAACTGCCCTATCTCGACGAACTGCACTACAAGCTGTCCACCTGGGCCGACCGCGACGTGCAGGCGGTGGCGGGCACCGGCGACTTCTCCAACCTCGAACAGCCGGAGAACTATGTCGAGGCGCTGCGCAAGGCGGCCAACGAGGACGCACCGGCGCGGCTCGCCTTCGGTGCACGCACCATCGGCTACACGGTCTATCCGAACCTCTCGGCAAACGGCTGGGGTAGCCCCGATGCACGCGGCCAGGCGCTGAGGGAACTCAACCGCAATCTCGATTTCCGCAAGGCCGTGTCCCATGCGCTCGACCGGCAGCGGCTGGGCGAGGCGTTGGTCAAGGGGCCGTTCACGGCTATCTATCCGGGCGGGCTCTATTCCGGAACGTCCTTCTATGACAAGGAGTCCACGGTCTACTATCCCTATTCGGTGGAGACCGCGCAGGCCCTTCTCGAGAAGGCCGGGCTGACCGACACCGATGGCAACGGTATCGTGAATTTCCCTGCCGACGCGGAGGGTGTGGGCGGTGAGGACGTCGAGGTCGTCATGCTCATCAATGGCGACTACCAGACCGACAGGAGCCTTGCCGAGGGCGTCATCGCCATGATGGAGCGGATCGGCCTCAGGGTGGTGTTGGACATCCAGAACTCCAACACGCACTCCCAGCTCATGCAGGGCGGCAAGTTCGACTGGGCGTTGAACCGCAACTCAGAGGAACTCGCGACAGCGCTCAAGTTCACGGAGCGGCTGGCGGCCGTCGGGCCGCGCTCCACCTGGACGCGACGTGCGGGCTCGGACGGCACGCTCGACCTCCTGCCTTTCGAGGAGGAGATGGTTGAGGCCGTCAACGCCTTCACAGCGAGCCAGGATAATGCGGAACGCAAGGAATTGATGAAGAAGTACCAGAAGCTCTACACCGAGAACCTGTGGGGGATCGGCGTGACGCAATATCCTGGTGCGCTCATCATCAACAAGCGCTTTGCCAACATCCCCGCGGGCGCGCCCATCTTCATGTTCAACTGGGCCGAGGACAACATCATCCGCGAGCGGGTGTATGTGCCGGAGGACAAGCAGCAGGACTACGAGCTGTTTGCCGAGACGCTGCCCGGCGAGCCGGGCGCGGACGGTCCGGTGAACTGAGGCTACAACGGTGACGAGGGGGCCGCCCCCTCGTCCACCAGGAAGAGTTGAAACATGCTGCGCTTCGTGACCATACGCGTTTTGTCGGCGCTGCCCGTTCTGTTCGTTTTGAGCGTGGTGACCTTCGCCATCATTCAAGCGCCGCCGGGCGACTATGGCGACTACATCCGCTCCCAGCTTATCAACCAGGGCGGCGCCTCTATCGAGCAGGCGGAGGCGCAGGCCGAGGCCTGGCGCGAGGCGCGCGGGTTCAACGATCCGATCCCCGTGCAATATGCGCGCTGGCTCACCGGCATCGTTACGCGCGGCGATTTCGGGCATAGTTTCTTCTACAACAAGCCTGTCGGCGACGTGGTCGCGGAGCGGCTGCCGCGCACGATCCTGCTGGCGCTTACCTGTCACATCCTGGCGTCGATCTTGGGCATCACGCTCGGCATTGTCGCGGCGACACGGCAGTATAGCTGGGTCGACACGCTGTTCTCGTTCATCTCGTTCCTCGGGATGACGATCCCGCGCTTCCTGCTGGCGCTGATCATTCTCTACATCCTCGCCTTCAAGCTCAACGTGCAGGAGCTTGGCAGCTTCTTCTCGCCGCGTTATGGCGGGGCACCGTGGTCGTGGGGTAAGTTCGTCGACCTGGTAAAGCACGTCTGGCCGGTGGTCGCCATCGCCACCTTCGGTGGGCTTGCCTACAACATGCGCGTCATGCGGTCGAACTTGCTCGATACGCTGAACGCGCAATATGTGGAGACGGCGCGCGCCAAGGGCCTGTCGGAAGGCGCGGTGGTGCTCAAGCATGCCGTGCCCAACGCGCTGCATCCGCTCGTCGCCTATCAGGGCGTGGTGCTGCCCTATATGCTGACCGGCGAGATCGAGGTCGCCATCGTCTTCTCGCTCGCCACCGTCGGGCCGGCCATCGTCGGCTCCATGAACCGCGGCGACGTCTATGTGACGGCCACGTTCATGCTGGTGCTGGCGGCGACGCTGATCATCGGCAACATCATCGCCGACTTCCTGCTGGCTTTGCTCGACCCGCGCGTACGACTGGGAGGAGCAGCCGAATGAGCACGACCATTCTTCCCACACCGACCGAGCACGAGGAAACCACGCCTGGAATGCCGCCGGAGGTACCGATGACCCGGCCCGGACATGGCGAGGAGAGCTATTCGCGCCTCGTCTGGCGGCGCCTCCGCCGCTCCGTCAGCGGCATGGTCGGCCTGGTGCTGGTGTCGCTCCTGGTGATCGTGACGATCTTCGGCGATTTCTTCGCGCCGATGAACCCGAAGGAGCCCGGCATCGCCTTTGCGCCGCCGGACCACATCACATTCTTCGCGCCCGACGGCGGCTTCTCTCTCATGCCCTACGCCTATCCGATCGGAGAGACGGGGGAGCTTGACCCCGTGACGTTTCAGCCTGTTACCGGGCCGGACCTGGGGAACCCGATTGTGCTCGGTTTCTTCGTCGAGGGCAGTTCCTATCGGCTCTTCGGCCTCGTTCCAGCCAAGGTGCGCTTCTTCGGCGCGCGCGACGGCCAGCCGGTGCACTTCCTGGGCACCGACAAGTTCGGCCGCGATATCTTCTCGCGCGGCATTGTCGGCGCACGCATCTCGCTCGCCATCGCTCTTATCGTCGTTAGCATCACGACGACCGTCGGCACACTGGTCGGCATCACCTCCGGATATCTGGGCGGGCGCGCGGACACCTGGCTACAGCGCTTCGTGGAGCTGGTGCTGGCCTTCCCGCAGCTGCCGCTATATCTCGCGCTCGCTTCGCTGATTCCGGCCACCGCGTCGTCCAACGTCTTCCTGGCCTTCGTCGTCGTCGTGCTCGCCGCGCTCGGTTGGGCGCAGCTTTCGCGCGAGGTGCGCGGCAAGACGCTGGCGCTGGCGCGCGTCGACTATGTACGCGCGGCGATGGCGGTGGGGGCAGGCGACGGGCGCATCATCCTGCGCCACATCCTGCCCAATGTGCTCTCCCATGTGATTGTCGCCGTCACCCTGGCGATCCCGACGGTGGTGCTCCTGGAAAGCTTCCTAGGCTTCCTCGGCTTTGCGGTGAAGCCACCGCTCATCTCCTGGGGGCTGATGCTGCAGGACACGTCAAACTTCTCGGTAATCGGCTCCTACCCGTGGATCCTTTCGCCGGTGGTGTTCGTGCTGATCACCGTCTTCGCCTTCAACGCGCTGGGCGACGGCCTGCGCGATGCCATCGATCCGTATTGAGGGGGAACAGATGCTCGACAGAAGCAATCCCTTCGCCCCGCCCGAGCGGCACGACCTCGGCCAGCACGGCCGCGAGCTGATCCTCGACGCGCGCAACGTCGCCGTCGATTTCAAGGTCGAGGGTGGAGTGGTGAATGCCGTGCGCGACGTCTCCTTCCAGCTCCACAAGGGCGAAACGATCGCGCTGGTGGGCGAGAGCGGGTCGGGCAAGTCGGTCACCGCGCGCACGGTGATGCGGCTCTTGTCGCGGCGGGCGACGATCAAACCGGGCACGAACATCACGCTTTCGGGAATGGACATCGTGTCCATGAGCGATCGGGGGATGCGGCGTCTGCGCGGCAAAAAGGTCTCGATGATCTTTCAGGAGCCCATGTCCTCGCTCAACCCGGTCTATACGATCGGCCGGCAGATCTGCGAGATCCTGCATCTGCACAATCGCATCAGCGGCAAGGAAGCTACGGAAAGGGCGCGGCAGCTTCTGGAGGAAGTGCATATTCCCGAGCCAGAGGCGCGGCTGAGGCAGTACCCACACCAGCTTTCCGGCGGTCAGCGGCAGCGCGTGATGATCGCGATGGCCTTGGCCAACCGGCCGGATATCCTCATCGCCGACGAGCCGACGACGGCGCTCGACGTGACGGTGCAGGCGCAGATCCTCAATCTTATCAAGGAGCTGAAGGATAAGTACGGGATGGCGGTGATCCTGATCACCCACGACCTGACCATCGTCCGGCAGTTCTCCGAATACGTCTATGTGATGCAGAACGGCGTCGTGCAGGAGCACAACGAGACAGAGGCGCTGTTCCGCAAGCCACAACACCCCTACACCAAACGTCTCATGGGCGCTGAACCCAAGGGTTCGGCAAAGCCACTCGGCGGGGGTGAGCCGATCGTGCTGGAGGGCAGAACGGTCAACGTCACCTTCAAGCTCCGGCGCGGCGGCATGTTCAAGCCCGACTATTTCGACCTGGTGGCCGTCGATAATCTCGACCTGGGCTTGAAGCGCCATGAGACCCTTGGCCTCGTCGGTGAGAGCGGCTCGGGCAAGACCACCTTCGGCCAGGCCCTCATCCGGCTGATCGACAACCAGGGCGGCGAGATATTCTTCAATGGTGATGCGATCCACGGGCGGAACCGCAAGGCCATGCAGCCGCTGCGTTCGCGCATGCAGGTGGTGTTCCAAGACCCCTTCGCCTCGCTCAACCCACGCATGTCGGTCAGGCAGATCATCGAGGAGGGGCTGATCGTCAACGGCATTGGCGCGAACACGCGCGAGCGGGTGGACCGCGTGCGCCAGGCACTCGTCGACGCCGGGCTGCCAGACACGATCCTCAACCGCTTTCCGCACGAATTCTCCGGCGGGCAGCGCCAGCGCATCGCCATTGCCAGGGCGATCGCTCTAGAGCCGGAATTCATCCTTCTCGACGAGCCGACCTCGGCGCTCGATCTGTCGGTGCAGGCGCAAATCATCGAGCTGTTGCGTAAGCTGCAGGACGAGAAGGGCCTTTCCTACCTGTTCATCTCGCACGACCTGAAGGTGGTGCGGGCTCTGTGCCATCGGGTGATGGTGATGCAGTTCGGCAAGATCGTCGAAGAAGGCCCGGTGGAAGACGTGTTGTCCAACCCCAAGACCGACTATACGGCGCGGCTCGTCCGTGCCGCGTTTGAAATTGCCGCTTGAATTTCGGAGAAAGCAGAATGGCATACCCGAGAATTGCCTTCATCGGCGCGGGCTCGACGGTGTTCATGAAGAACATCATCGGCGACGTGCTGCAGCGTCCCGCCCTTGCCGGCGCCACCGTCGCGCTGATGGACGTCGATCGGCAGCGGCTGGAGGAAAGCGCGGTCGTCGCCAATAAGCTGGTGGCGACGCTGGGGGGGCCGGCGAAGGTGGAGACGTATACGGAGCGGCGTGCTGCGCTCGATGGCGCTGATTTCGTCATCGTCGCCTTCCAGGTGGGCGGCTACGAGCCATCGACGGTGATCGACTTCGAGGTGCCGAAGAAGTATGGCCTGCGCCAGACGATTGCCGACACGCTGGGCGTGGGTGGCATCATGCGGGCCATCAGGACCGTGCCGCACCTGTGGAACGTGTGTGCGGACATGATGGAGGTATGCCCCGGGGCTATCCTCCTGCAATATGTGAACCCGATGGCCATCAATACTTGGGCGATCGCCGAAAAATATCCGCAGATCCGGCAGGTGGGGCTGTGCCACTCCGTACAGGGCACGGCGTGGGAGCTTGCGCGCGATCTCGGCATCCCGGTGGAGGATATCCGCTACCGTGCCGCCGGCATCAACCACATGGCCTTCTACCTGAGTTTCGAGCACCGGCAGCCGGACGGGAGCTACAAGAACCTCTATCCCGAACTTCTCAAGGGCTACCGTGAAGAGCGTTTCCCGAAGCCTAGCCACTGGAACCCGCGCTGCCCCAACAAGGTGCGCTACGAGATGCTGACGAGGCTCGGCTATTTCGTCACCGAGAGCTCCGAGCATTTCGCCGAATACGTACCATGGTTCATCAAGCGCGACCGGCCCGACCTCATCGAGAAGTTCGGCATCCCGCTCGACGAATATCCAAAGCGCTGCGTGGAGCAGATCGAGCGCTGGAAGGCGCAGGCCGACGCCTATCGCAAAGCCGAGCGCATCGAAGTGGAGGAGAGCCACGAATATGCCTCCTCGATCATGAACTCCGTGTGGACCGGCGAGCCTTCCGTCATCTACGGCAACGTCTCCAACAAAAGCTACATCACGTCGCTGCCTGAGGGTTGTGCGGTGGAGGTGCCGTGCCTGGTGGACGCCAACGGCATTCAGCCAACGGTGGTCGGCTCCCTGCCGCCCCAGCTCACGGCGCTGATGCGCACCAACATCAACGTACAGGAACTGACGGTGGCCGCGCTCATGAAGGAGAGCCGCGAGCATATCTATCACGCGGCGATGATGGACCCGCACGCGGCGGCGGAACTCGACCTTGAACAGATATGGAACCTTACCGATGACCTCATCGCCGCCCATGGCGACATGCTGCCCGAGTGGGCGCGGGGGGGAGACGAAGCGGCGGGTAGCCTAGCTAAGCGAGCAGTCTTCCCGAAATCAACGGGTCGTCGCGAATAGGAGAAAGGCCGAAGCGCGCTTCGGCCTTTCCATTTGGTTTTTGCCGTTCGGCAGGTGCCGCGGCAGAAAGCTCAGTAGCCGCGCGGGCACTGTGCGGTATAGCGGCGGCCGTACTCGTCGCGGTAGATGCATTGGTTACGGCCCTCGGACGCACGTCCGATGAGCGCGCCGGCGATAGCGCCGGCTGCGCCGCCGACGACTGCGCCTTCGAGCTCGTTACCAGCCACCGCCGCGCCGACTGCCGCGCCACCCAGACCGCCGATTGCCGCGCCCTGCTCCGTGGGCGTGCATGCTGCGGCGGCAACCAGGAACGGCACCAAAAGAATGAGCTTTCTCATAAGACTCTCCAACGTGACGTTGCACCGGATATAATGCGCCCTGCGACGAATTGTTCCGGCTATGAACGTTGTAGATGCTTCCCTGTCGCACTCCTCGCGTCAAGCGTCATGCGCCCAAGCGGCGAGAATCTTCTGGAAACGCGCCGATGTCGCCACATTTTTGCCGCCGCGGGGTTCATTTTCCGCCTGAATTGTTGGACTTTCGTCTCATTCCGCACGGTTGAGGTCGCAAAGAGACCATTTCCGACGTCTGTTTTTCTACAGGCTCGTTGTGCGGAGGAATGTTCCGGCGCGTGGGCCGTGGGGCCTTTATTCTTGCCTGTGCCGGACAAAAATGGAGTTAAATATGGCTGATACGCCCGTCCAGGAGGAGCACGGCCTTGCGCCGGGGCAGGACAATGTCCGGATCATGGGCTTGGATGTCCACAATCCCGTCTTCTTCGTTTCTGCCGTCGTCATTGTCGCGTTCGTCATCGTCACATTGATTTTCCGTGACAGCGTCGGCCCGGTGCTCGAGGGGCTGCGCACCTGGCTCACCTCGACCTTTGACTGGGTCTTCATGATCTCGGCCAACCTGTTCGTCATTTTCTGCCTCGTGGTGGCGTTGACGCCGCTTGGGAAGGTGCGCCTCGGCGGCAAGGACGCCGTGGCCGAATATTCCTATGCGGGCTGGTTCGCGATGCTTTTCGCCGCCGGCATGGGCATCGGGTTGATGTTCTTCGGCGTGCTGGAGCCGATGTATCATTTCAACAACCCGCCACTCGGCGTGGCGCCGCCGGTGGTCGACGGCGCGGTGGTGCCGGGCGCCGTGGCCCAAGCGCGCGAGATGGCCATGGCGGCCACCATCTTCCACTGGGGCCTGCACCCCTGGGCGATCTATGCGGTACTCGCGCTGTCGCTGGCGCTGGCGAGCTACAATAAGGGCCTGCCCCTTTCCATCCGTTCCGCCTTCTATCCCATCTTCGGCGAGAGCGTGCGCGGCTGGGTCGGCCATGTCATCGATACCATGGCGGTGTTCGCCACCCTGTTCGGCCTGGCGACTTCGCTGGGTTTGGGCGCCTCGCAGGCCATGGCCGGCCTCAATGAGCTTTACGGGGTTGCGGTGAACGACACCAACACCGTGCTTCTCATCATGGGGATCACGGCGATTGCACTGGTCTCGGTCGTGGCGGGGCTCGATGCGGGCGTCAAGCGGCTGTCGGAGATCAACATGGTGTTGGCCATCGCCCTCCTGCTCTTCGTCATCCTGCTCGGGCCGACGCTGGCGATCATCACCGGATTCTTCGGTAACGTCTGGGCCTATGTGAAGAACCTGCCCACACTTTCCAACTGGGTCGGCCGTGACGACACTGGCTTCGTGCACGGCTGGACCACCTTCTACTGGGCGTGGTGGATATCGTGGTCGCCCTTCGTCGGCATGTTCATCGCCCGCGTCTCCAAGGGCCGCACGGTGCGCGAGTTCATCACGTGCGTGCTCATCATCCCGACGCTGGTGTCCATCCTTTGGATGACCACGTTCGGCGGCACGGCGCTGGATCAGTTCCTGGTCGAGGGTTATACGGGCGTCCAGCAGACGGTGGTCGACTATGTGCCGGAACTCTCGCTGTTCGCCATGCTGGCGGACCTGCCGTTGGCCGCCATCTCCTCGCTGATCGGCATCATCCTGGTGATCGTCTTCTTCGTCACCTCGTCCGACTCGGGCTCACTGGTGATCGACACCATCACCGCCGGCGGCAAGATCGACGCTCCGGTGGCCCAGCGCGTCTTCTGGGCGATCTTCGAAGGGCTGGTGGCGATCGTTCTGCTTTTGGGCGGCGGCCTAACGGCGTTGCAGGCCGGCGCCATTGCCACCGGCTTCCCGTTCGCCATCCTGCTGATGCTCATGCTCTACGCCACCTGGCGGGCACTGGCGACAGAGGAGCGCTGAGGAAAGACAAGGCAGAGTCAGTTATCTGGTGGATAAAGGGCCCGCCATAAACGGCGGGCCCTTTACTTGTAGGGCTTACGGCCGTCACCACAACGTTACAGAATCGTATGTTGTGGTGCGTGATGGGCGTCCGTAATGTGCGGCGCGCCGTATCGCTTCGGATACGGCGCGATAGATAACGCCCCGCGGGGCCTGCGTCAGCTCTATACCCGCACTCAGGAATGCACCATGTTCGTCTCCTTCTTCCCCCGTCCGCGTCTGTTCTTCGCCAGCTTCATTCTTTGGAGCCTCTTCTGCATTCTCCTGTGGTACGGATTGGCAAAGGGCCTCGGACCGTCGCTGAGCCTCGGCGGCTTCTTCGGCTACGGCTATCCCGCCGCGCTCGGCCCCGAGGCGGAGGAGGCGGCGCGTGCCGCCGCTGCCGAAGCGGCGTCGTCAGCCGGGGGTTTCTGGTTCTATCAGTATTTCATCGCCGTCATCGGCATCTTCGTCGGCGGCTGGATGTGGTACTCGCCGCACACATGGGCGCGCTGGTCGGTTGCCGGCTCGGCGCTCATCCTGTTCGTGAACTGGTTCCTCGTCCAGCTCGACGTGATGATCAACGAGTGGTTCGGTACCTTCTACGACATGGTGCAGACGGCCCTCGGCACGCCGAACGCCGTGGAGGCGAGCGAATTCTACTGGCAGATCGCCGCCTTTCTGCGCATTGCGCTGGTCTATGTCTTCTTCGGCACGCTTTTCCGCTTCTTCGTCAGCCATTTCATCTTCCGCTGGCGCACGGCGATGAACGCGCACTACATGGCGCAATGGCAGAAGCTGCGGCACATCGAGGGCGCGGCGCAGCGTGTGCAGGAAGACACGATGCGCTTCGCCTCGATCACCGAGAGCTTGGGCATCAGCCTGCTCGACTCGCTGATGACGCTGATCGCCTTCTTACCGCTTTTGTGGGGTCTGTCGGCGAACGTGAAGGAACTGCCGATCATCGGCGAGGTGAGCCAGGGGCTCGTCTTTGTGGCCATCCTGTGGTCTGTACTGGGCACGGCGCTGGTGGCCGTGGCCGGCATCCGGCTGCCGGGCCTGGAGTTCCGCAACCAGCGGGTGGAGGCGGCTTACCGCAAGGAACTGGTCTATGGCGAGGACCATGCCGACCGCGCCGAGCCGCCCACAGTGCGCGAGCTGTTCGACAATGTCCGCCGCAACTATTTCCGCCTCTATCTCAACTACATGTATTTCAACCTGGTGCGTATCTTCTATCTGCAGATCGGCAACCTGGTGCCTTATATCGCGCTCGGACCCTCCATCGTCGGCGGCGCCATAACGCTGGGCGTCATGCAGCAGATCATCCGCGCTTTCAGCCGCGTTGAAGGTTCCTTCCAGTATCTGGTGAATTCCTGGACGACGATCGTCGAGCTGATGTCGATCTACAAGCGCCTGAAGGCCTTCGAGGCGACGCTCAAGGGCGAGCCGCTGCCCGACATCGACCGGCACTACATGGAGCGCGAGCAGGCTGGCGTGACGCCGGAGGACCAGCCGGCGGCGTGAGGTTTAGACGGCGCCAAGCGCCCTCAGGCGAGCTTGCCGAACCACGAGGGCGCATGGCGGAGGTATTCTCACCCGTCGACGCTTCCCCGCAGTGCGGCAGATGCCGGCGCGGTCTCGTCGAGGTATTGCCGATAGCTGACGCAGCGCACCGCCGGCTTGGCGCAGACGGCCTCGGCGAAGCGCTCCAGCGCGCGCCAATAGGCACCGTCGTTCATGAGGGTGAAGTGGAAGCCGATCTGCAGCGGCGTGCGCTCCCCCGCATATTCCTTTTCGAAGGCGGCCTCGAAGGCGTTATAGGCGCGGTCCTCGAAGGCCTGCGTCTGGCTCGGCCGCTCCAGCCCGCCCGAATGGCGCACATAGAGGTTGTAGTCCATGGCGATGATGCGCTTCTCCTTCGGCCCCTCAGGGATGAGAGGCAGGGAGAAATGCGTCACGAAGCCCTTGGCAGCGGGCGCTGCCGGCCCGCGCGACACGGTGCTGGCGTCGTAGCGGAAGCCCTCCTCATCCAGTGCGGCGAAGAGGCCGGGGCCGGTGGAAAGGTAAGGCGCGCGGAAGCCGACGATCTCGCTGTCGGCGAAACGGTGCCACCCTTTGGGCTCGCCGTCGATCTCGTTGATCTTCCAAGCGTTCCGCAGAATAGTGCTGAACTGGCCGAACTCCTGTTTCCAGTCGGAAACGCTCCATTCGCCGCCGTCGAAATGGCCACAGCCGTGGCTGGCGATCTCATGGCCTTCACCACGCGCCTGCCAAATCTGCATGAGCCGCCGGCGCACGTCCTCTTTGGATGCGCCGTTACCGACATTGGACCTGCCCGCCGCCGTGCCGGGGCCTCGATAGACATCGCGCGTCTCGGGCGAGAGCAGATAGACGCAGGACAGGAAGTAGGTGAAGCGCGCGCCTGTCCGCTTTCCCAGTTCGCGGCTGCGCTCCCACTGCTCGATGAAGGACGCGCCGTCGAAGGAGACGATCACATATTGCGGCCGCTGGACGGCATGAGCGGGAAAGGCGAGGAGAAGAAGCACGGACGCGACAAGACGCAATAGGAACGACATTCAACAGCCATGTATGAAAGAACAACCCCGCACGCCGGGTAGGGGGGAATTATGGCGCGGTGTGGGCCCGCGACGGGGTTTGCACAGGTTTGGATAGTGGGAAGCGGCGTGGTGCTACCGGCTGCCCGCACACCGTACGCAGCGCTCCGCCATCGGATCGATCTCCAGCCGCCGCTCGGGAATTTCCTCGCCACAGTCGAGGCAGTATCCGTATTCGTCTTCCGCCAGCCGCCGCTCGGCCAATTCGATGCGGGCGAGGTCGCGGCGCCGCGCGCGCTCGGTTGCCTCCGCCATTGCCTGCTGCTGCATGGCGTCCATACGCGACAAACGACCCACCGACTGCTGGTCGAGTTCCACCGGCTTGCGCGCCTCTTCGGAGAGGCGGGAAAACTCTTCGAGTTCGGAGCGCTTCGCGGCAAGCCGCCGCTGCGCCAGGTCTGGGTCGATCGCCATGGCGCCATCGTAGGCATGCGGCTTCGGGGCCGCAATCGTCTCTTTCCGCCACCCCCCTTCCATGCGCGCGAATTTCCGCTAAAACGCGGGCAGAAAAGTAATCCGGGCGCCGCCCGGCCGTGAACAGGGTTTTCATGTCAGACGACAGTTTCATCCGCGAGGTCAACGAAGAGCTTCGCCAGGACCAGCTCAAGGCACTGTGGCGACGCTATGGGACCATGGCCATTGCCGCCGCGGCCCTCGTTATTCTCGCGACGGCCGCCTATGTGGGCTACGAATACTGGTCGACGTCGCGCGCCAACCAGGCGGGCGACGCCTTCGCCCGCGCTCTGGAACTGGCCGACGAGGGCAACACGGATGAGGCGCTCGCCGCCCTGGAGGAACTGGAGACCTCCGGCTATGGCTCATATCCGGTGCTGGCGCGCCTGCGCGCGGCGGCGACCCTTGCCGACGGCGGCAAAGCTGAAGAGGCGGTCGCCAAGTATGATGCTGTCGCCGGCGACAACTCGGTGCCTTCTGCCATCCGCGACATGGCGCGCCTGCGCGCCGCGCTCCTGCTTGTCGACCATGGCAGCTATACCGATGTCGCCACCCGCGTCGAGCCTTTGACAGCCGAGGGTAATGCCATGCGCCACACCGCCCGCGAGACCCTTGCCCTTGCCGCCTGGAATGAAGGCGACCGGGAAAACGCGCTTGCCCTGTTCGGGCAGATCATCGACGACCCGCAGGCTCCGGCCGGCGCGCGCCAGCGGGCGGAGATGATGTCCGAACTGATCGCCGGCTCCGGCGAGCCCGGCTAGCCATGGCATTCAAGGTCGCCATTGTCGGCCGGCCGAATGTCGGCAAGTCGACCCTTTTCAACAGGCTGGTGGGACGCAGGATAGCGCTCGTCGACGACACGCCCGGCGTGACGCGGGATCGGCGCGTGCATCCGGCGCGCCTGCAGAATCTGCGTTTCGACGTCATCGACACGGCCGGGTTGGAGGATGCCGCCGCTCCCACGCTGGAAGCGCGCATGCGCACGCAGACGGAGATTGCCATCGACGAGGCAGATCTCATCATCTTCATGATCGATGCAAAGGCCGGGGTGCTGCCTGACGACCAGACCTTCGCCGAGATCGTGCGCCGCAAGGGCAAGCCGGTCGTGCTGGTTGCCAACAAGACGGATGTGCGCAGTGCCGAAGCCGGCGTGTTGGACGCGTGGAACCTGGGGCTCGGTGAGCCCATCGCCGTCTCTTCCGAGCACGGGAACGGCATGGCGGAGCTGCGCGACGCCATTGCCGCCGTGGCCGGCAAGATGGCTGAGGAGGCGGAGATGGAAGTGCCTGCCGACGAGGCGCTGGTGGGCGACGACATCGACGCGGATGCGGAAGAGCCGGCCTACGACCCGGACAAGCCGGTTCGCGTCGCCGTGATCGGCAGGCCCAATGCCGGTAAGTCGACGCTGATCAACGCGCTGATCGGCGAGGAGCGCATGCTGACCGGACCGGAGGCGGGAATCACGCGCGATTCCATCTCCGTCGAATGGCGTTGGCGCGGACGCGGCATAAAGCTGTTCGATACTGCCGGCATGCGGCGCAAGGCGCGCGTGCAGGCCAAGCTTGAAAAGCTGTCCGTGGCCGAGACGCTGCGCGCCATCCGCTTTGCCGAGGTGGTGATCATCGTCTTCGACGCGACCATGCCCTTCGACAAGCAGGACCTGCAGATCGCCGATCTCGTCATCCGCGAGGGCCGCGCCCCCGTCGTCGTCTTCAACAAATGGGATCTGATCGAGGACCGCGAGCAGACTTTGGCCGAGCTGCGCGAGAAGACGGAACGCCTGTTGCCGCAGGCGCGTGGACTGAGGGCGGTACCCGTGTCCGCGGAGACCGGCCGCGGCCTTGATAAGATGATGGAGGCCGCACTTGCCACCCACGCGGTGTGGAACCGGCGTGTACCCACCGGCCCGCTCAACCGCTGGCTGGAAGCGGCGACCGCGCGGCATCCGCCGCCCGCCGTGGCCGGGCGCCGGCTGAAGGTGAAGTATATGTCGCAGATCAAGACGCGGCCGCCGGGCTTCGCGCTGTCCTGCTCGCGCCCGGAAGCCATGCCGCAAGCCTATGTGCGCTACCTCGTGAACGGCCTGCGCGAGACCTTTGACATCTTCGGCGTGCCCATCCGCATCGCCCTGCGCACATCGGACAACCCCTATGCGGGGCGCGCCAAGCGTCGGCGGGATTAAGCGCCGGCCTTGCCCGAGCGCTGCAGTCTCACCTCGACCGGCGGCCCGCTGCGGATGGTCTGGTAGACCACGCAGTAGCGCTCGGTGAGCTTGAGGAGCTGATCGAGCTTCTCCTGCGGCGCGTCGGTCTCGACGTCGAAGCTGAGGCGGATCTGCGCAAAGCCCACGGGCGCATCCTTGGCGACACCCAATGTGCCGCGGAAGTCCAGATCGCCTTCCGCCGATACGGCGGCAGCGTGGAGCGGGATTTCCAGTGCCGTCGCCACAGCCTTCATGGTCACGCCCGCGCACGCCACTAGCGCCTCCAGCAGCATGTCGCCGGAGCAGAGCTCGAGGCCCGTTCCGCCGGTCGCCGGGTGCAGGCCGGCAACGGCGAGCGCCCGTCCGGTCTCCACCTTGCAGGCGACATTCTGCTCGTCGAGCGTGCCGCTGGCGCAAAGCGTTATGCGGGCGGCCTGCGGGTCGGACTTGTAGCGTTCCTTGATCGGCGCCTGAAGGGCGCGCAGCGTGCTGGCATCCATCGTCTTTCTCCTCCCGTTTCCGCCGCCGGCGCCAGCATACCGCATATGATGCGGCCGTCGCATCAAGTTGTCGTGGGCGCAGCCACGATTCGGCGTGTTCGCTCCACAGGTTCCGCCGCCGCTGCGCTCCGTGGCGGTTCTTCTGCCTGCGGCGAGGGGGTGGATACAATTTCGTTTCGGTCGTTAACGGGTGGTCAAGGTTAATGAATTAGCTTGCCCGTCAGGTGGCGTTGCGTGCGTTTCAGTGAGGGGTCGGGTGCTTGCTTCGGGTGTAGAGTGGCTGCGTCGGTTTTTCGGCCGGAATCGTTCTCTTCTTTCTCCTTTGCTGGTGGGCTTCGGCATGTGGATCGGCTTTCCGACCGTTGCCGCCTACCAGGATATGACGAGCCTGATCGCCAATCAGGAAGGCGCTAACCGCTGGGCCGCCGTCATCGAACGTTCAGTGGCCGGTTCCGTACACCAGGCGGAGATGCCGTTTGCCAGCGCCGATGCCAAGCTCGGCGCGATCTCCGGCTCCGGGGTTGCCGCGCCGGGCATCGGCGAGGTCGCCTTTCGCACCAAGGGCAAGGCGGCGGCCACGCCGGATGAGGAGCGTATCAACCGTGCCGACAAGGAAGGGCGTGTGGTCAAGACCCTGCCTATGGCCCCGCCCAGGCTCTTCAACGCCGGCTCCATTTTTCAGGAAAAGAGCGCCGTGCTTATGGCGCCCCCGCAGGCGGGCGATACCTTGATGGCTTTCGTAAAGCCGGAGATAGAAGGCCAGGAAGTGCAGATCGCCTCCGCCTTTCACCTGAAGCACGACGAGCCGGCCGGGCCCGCGCTGCCGTCCATGATCGCCAGCCTCGTGAACAACGACAAGGCCGACATCCTGGCCACCGCCTATGCACCGCCCGAGCCCGACTATGCGAAGGCTTCTCCGTTTGCCAGCATCCTGCGCGACGAGAACGACGGGCGCTTCGTCCCGCCGGTGCCGCCGAGCGACCATCCGTGGGCACGCCAGCCGCTTCCCGCCGCCGTCTTTTCCGAGCGCGAGCAGCAGTGCCTTGCCGCCGGCATCTACTTCGAGGCGCGCGGCGAGCCGGTGGAGGGGCAGGCGGCGGTTGCCCAGGTCATCCTCAACCGCGTCCGCAATCCCGCCTATCCGGATTCCATCTGCGGCGTCGTCTACCAGAACGAGAAGTGGCGCAACCGCTGCCAGTTCTCCTTCGCTTGCGATGGCATCCGCGATCGGGTGAAGAGCCCTGGCCATTTCGAGACCGCCGGCCAGGTGGCGATGGCCGTCACCGCCGGCAAGATCTGGCTGGAGGAGGTCGGCTCCTCCACCCACTACCACGCCACCTATGTGCGCCCGCGCTGGGCCTCGGCCATGGAACGCATGAAGAAGATCGGCCAGCATATCTTCTACCGCACCTATGGCGGCGGCTGGAACTGAGCACACGCGTGGGCCGGGCTTGACGCGCAAAAGCGCCCGATTCCGCTGGGCGAAGAGTGTGCACCGCCGAAGGCGCTTTGTCGCACCTGGCTAACACATTGTTACTGCTGTAGAAAATGGTCTGTTGGAGTCGGGGTCGCGCGGCTTGACTGGCGCCGGGCCGCTCTCTATGTTGCGCGCGACTTTGAGGCGACGGAAGCTGACCGGTAGCCGGTGCGGAGGTTGCGGTGGCCAATCGAGGAAAGCCGGGCGATCTGGACGGACGCCGGCGTGACCTTGAGGCGGCGCTGGCAGCCAGGCGGCGGGAAAGGCCGAGCGGCGGCGAGGGCGCGGAGAGGGGCGGTAAGAGCGATTTCGCGAATGCGCTGAAACTCTCCAGCGAGTTCATCGCCGGCGTCGTGGTCGGTGTGGCGCTGGGCTGGTTCATCGACCGGATGGCCGGCACGTCGCCTTGGGGGTTGATCATTTTCCTGCTCCTGGGTTTCGGGGCGGGCATTCTCAATGTCCTGCGTTCCGCGGGGCTGATTGCCGAGTTTGGATCGAAGGCGCCGAAGAAGGGCGACGACGATCTTTAAGGAAGGAAAGCGGCGCTTGGCCGCTGCGTGAAAGCGAGGGGCTCCCAGTGGCCACAGACCCGATCCACCAGTTTCAGATCTCGAAATGGATTCCGATCGAAATCGGCGGGCTGGACTTTTCCTTCACCAACGCCTCCGCCTTCATGGTCGCCACGGTGGCCGGCGCCGGCGCTTTTCTTTTCCTGACGACGTCGAGCCGCGGCCTGGTCCCCGGTCGGCTGCAGTCCATTTCCGAGATGGCCTACGAGTTCATCGCCTCTATGCTGCGCGATGCGGCAGGCAGCCATGGGATGCGGTTCTTCCCCTTCGTCTTCTCGCTGTTCATGTTCGTTCTGGTGGCCAACCTTCTGGGCATGTTCCCTTATTTCTTCACCGTCACCAGCCACGTCATCGTCACCTTCGCGCTTGCCATCCTCGTCATCGGCACGGTGCTGGTCTACGGCTTCTGGAAGCACGGGCTCGGCTTCCTGAAGCTGTTTGTGCCCGACGGTGTGCCCGGCGTGCTGATGCCGCTCGTGGTGGCGATCGAGGTGGTCTCCTTCCTTTCCCGGCCTGTCAGCCTGTCCGTGCGCCTGTTCGCCAACATGCTGGCCGGCCACATCACGCTCAAGGTCTTTGCCGGTTTCGTCACCTCGCTTGGGGCGTTCGGCGTGGCGGGTGCTGCAGGCGCCGTGCTGCCGCTCGCCATGACGGTGGCCTTGACCGGTCTCGAGTTTCTGGTGGCATTCCTGCAGGCATATGTCTTTGCGGTCCTGACCTGCATGTACCTCAACGACGCACTGCACCCCGGTCACTAGGAAGCCTCATCGGCGGGCTTCTCCGCCATAATCCAGGCAGTTTGAAAAAAAGCTACGATCCACAAGGAGTTGCAAGATGGAAGTAGAAGCAGCGAAGGCAATCGGCGCGGGCATCGCCTGCCTCGGCATGGGCGGCGCCGGCATCGGCCTCGGTCACATTTTCGGTAACTATCTGGCGGGCGCCCTGCGCAACCCGTCGGCGGCTGACGGCCAGTTCGGCCGCCTCATCTTCGGCTTTGCCGTGACCGAGGCTCTCGGCATCTTCTCGCTGCTCGTCGCACTCCTCCTGCTCTTTACCTAAGAGCGCGGCATCGCTGGCAACGCCGGCCACGGGATGCGTGGCCGGCCGATGTGAACAGGGGAAGCGTATGTTTGTGACACCGGGATTCGCGCAGGAAACACCGCCTGCACTGGACGAAGCCCATACCGTGGAGGACTCTGGCCACGGCGGCGGGGGCTTTCCGCCGTTTCAAACCGAGACCTATCCCTCGCAGCTTCTCTGGCTGGCGATCACCTTCGGCCTGTTCTACCTGTTCTTGAAGCGGGTGGCACTGCCGCGCATCGCCGGTATCCTGGAAGTGCGGCGCGACCGCATCGCCCAGGACCTCGACGAGGCCGCGCGCATGAAGGACGAGGCGGACGCGGCGGTGGCGGCCTACGAGCAGGAACTGGCCGAGGCCCGCAGGAAGGCCGGCGGCATCGCCCAGGAAGCGCGCGATAGTGCCAAGGCCGAGGCGGAGGCCGAGCGCCGCAAGGTGGAAGAAGCGCTCGATGCCAAGCTGAAAGACGCCGAGGGCCGCATCGCCGACATCAAGGCCACGGCCCTTGCCGATGTCGGCGTTATCGCCGAGGAGACCGCTGGCGCCATCGTCGGCGAGCTTGTCGGCGGCGAGGTCGACAAGAAGGCGCTTGCCGCCGCCGTCAAGGCTGCACGGCAGTAGGAGAAGGCCATGGACGCGACATTCTGGGCTCTGATCGCCCTCATCATCTTCCTCGCCATTCTCGCCTATCTGAAGGTGCCGGCGATGCTGAACGGCGCGCTCGACAAGCGGGCCGAGCGCATCAAGAATGAACTCGACGAGGCACGTGCCCTGCGCGAGGAAGCTCAGCAGCTTCTGGCCGAGTATCAGCGCAAGCGCAAGGAAGCCGAGCGGGAGGCGGAGGAGATGGTCGCTGCCGCCAAGCGCGAGGCGAAGATCATCGTCGCCGAGGCGAAGACGAAGACGGAAGAGTACGTCACCCGTCGCACCGCGCTGGCCGAGCAGAAGATCGCCCAGGCCGAGCAGGACGCCGTGAACGAGGTGCGCGCTCGTGCCGTCGATGTGGCCGTTGCCGCGGCCAGCAGCATCCTGGCCGAGAAGGTAGACGGCAAAGTGAGCGGGGCGCTGTTCGACAATTCGCTGAAGGAAGTGAAGTCGAAGCTGAATTGAGGGCTGTGCGTCCTCCGGGATCACCGAATGCCGCCGGTCTCCGGCGGCATTTTTGTTTGTTGATGAGGGACGTGTTGGTGTGGGGCCACCGGCCCCCACCTCTCAAGCCCGCGCTTCGTAGGGAATATCCAGCAACCGGCACAACTCCTGCAGGCACTCCTCGAAGACCGGCTCCAGATCGCTGTAGGCGAAGCTAATCTGGCCCAGCACCTCCATGCATAGAAGGCCGTAGAGCCGCATCCAGCAGGAAAGGAAGATATAGGCCGCCTCGGGGGGCAGGCTCCCGCCGATTTTCTCCGAATAGGCGCGAAGCTGGCCGGCGATCGAGGGGTCCATGTCTTCGAGGCTGGGGATGGGAAAGCGTCGCGTCTGCCAGATCTCCACCACCTGTTCCAGGAACACAAGGCCGAAGGCCTGGCCCGACCCGCTTGTCGATGGATCGCACCGCCGCTCTTCCAGTGGGGGCGCGGGGCTGGCGAAAAGCCAGCGAAACTCGGCCGGATGCGCAACCGCCCAGCCGCGCAGGGCGCGGCAGATGGCCAGGAGCCGGCAGCCGGCCGTGCCAGCACGGCTCTCGCCGGCGTGGCGCATCTTGGCAATCAGCTCGCGATAGAAGTCCGCCCTGAGCGCCTCGATCAGTTGGGCTTGGCTGGCGTAATAGCGGTAAAGTGCCGGACCGCTCATCCCCATCTTTCGGGCGACGGCGTTGATGGTGACAGCGGTGCTCCCCTTGGTGACGAGCAGTTTGCGCGCTGTTGTCCGGATTTCCACCAGCGTGGCCTCGCGGAGTTTTTCTCTCCGGCTCATCGACTGCTTAGCGGTGACGGCTTGTTTGATCATCGGTGTGTTGACACGAAATTGCTAATAACGTTAGTTAGAGTATCTAACATTAGTAAGTGGTGCAAGTGAACCGCTTGAAGCCGCCCATGTCGCGACTGGGGATAGGGCGGAGCGGGAAGCGGAGGAAGTCGCATGCTGGTCCTCATCCTCGGTCTTCTGCTGTTCCTGGGAACACACTCGCTTCGCATGGCCGCTCCGCATCTGCGGGAGAGCGTCACGGCGGCCCACGGCAAGGGCGCCTGGATGTTGCCCTATGCCATCGCCTCGATCATCGGCTTCGTGCTGATCGTCTGGGGATACGGGCTGGCGCGGCAGGATCCGACCGTTCTCTACGCGCCGCCTCTGGCGCTGCGGCACGTAACGCTGCTCTTGATGCTGCCGGTCTTTCCGCTTCTCATCGCGGCTTATGCTCCCGGGCACATCAAGGCCGCCATCGGCCATCCCATGCTCATCGCCACCATCCTCTGGGGTGCGGCACATCTTCTCTCCAATGGCACACTGGCCGACCTGTTCCTTTTCGGAGGCGTTGCCCTTTGGGCTGCTGCCGATTGGGCTTCGGTGACGCGGCGGCCGCAGGGGGGTGCTTCTTCCAGGGCACCTTCATTGAGGAACGACGTGATCGCGGTGGTCGGCGGATTGCTTGTCTACGTCGTCTTCGTCAGCGGGCTGCACTGGGTGCTCTTCGGCGTGTCGCCTCTCTGAGACGGTTCAGACCTCGACCGGCTTGAAGGGCGAGAAGCTCATGCGGTGAAGACGCGCGATGGGGCCGTGCTCGGCGATCGCCGAGCGGTGGCGCGTCGTGGCGTAGCCGACGTGGCTGTCGAAGCCATAGTGCGGCACCAGCGCCCCGGTGCGCACCATCATGCGGTCGCGGACGACCTTGGCGACGATGGATGCGGCGGCGATGGACTGCGAGCGCTGATCGCCCTTGACGACGGCGCGGCAGGGGCAGGCAAGGCCCGGCGGCACGTCGCGCCCGTCGGCAAGCGCATAGGCCGGGCGTAGGGTGAGGCCGTCCAGCGCCCGGCGCATGGCCTCCAGGCTCGCCTTGAGAATGTTCGATCCGTCGATGGAGCTGGCGCACAGCGAGGCGACGGAAACGCAAAGCGCTGCCTCGAAAATGTCTAGGAACAGGCTCTCGCGGGCTTCTGGCGAAAGTCGCTTCGAATCGTCTAGACCATTCGGAATACGCTCGGGGTCGAGCACCACCGCTGCCGCCACCACGGGACCGGCCAGCGGCCCGCGTCCGGCCTCGTCGAGGCCCGCCACGGGCGCATGGCCATCACGCATGATGCCCTTTTCCAGCACGAAGTCTGGGCGCACCGGCAGGTCGAAAAGAAGCGGAGAATCGGAATGCGAAGGAGCCATTGTCGGCGATGCTCGCATCGCTTCCGATTCTCCGCAAGCCTTTCCCGGTCAGGGGGCGGAGAAAAACCGGGAAGGCGCCGTCGGGCCGGGGGACGGGCTCGCGACGGGAAGACTGGAAAGCATGAGCGTTAAGGTCTGTCCGAAGCCAAACTCAAAGAAGCACGAGTTGTTCTCCCTGGCCGTTGAGCGGTTTGAACAGATCCGTGCGCAGTTTGCGCCGCTGGATGTTGAGGCCGATGCGTTTAGCCGCGATCTCGAAGCGGCGGCCGATCTGCCAGGCATAAGGCCCTGTTCCCTTCATGCGCTTGCCCCACTCGGCATCGTAGTCCTTGCCGCCGCGCATGGAACGGATGAGCGACATGACGTGGCGGTAGCGATCCGGATAGTGGCGCAGCAGCCAGTCTTTGAAGATCGGGCTCACCTCCAGCGGCAGGCGCAGGATGATGTAGCCGGCCTCGCGCGCACCTGCGGCATAGGCAGATTCCAGGATACGCTCCATCTCGCTGTCGTTCATGCCGGGGATCACCGGGCCGATCATCACCGAGACGGGAATGCCGGCATCGCTCAAGCTGCGCAGCGCCTCCAGCCGGCGCGACGGCGTGGCCGCCCTCGGCTCCATGGTGCGCGCGAGCTTGCGGTCGAGCGTCGTCACCGACAGCGCCACCTTGGCAAGCCCCCTTTCGGCCATGCGCGACAGGATATCGATGTCGCGCGTGACCAGCGCCGATTTCGTGACGATGCCAACCGGATGCCCGTGCGCCTCCAGCACCTCGAGGATCTCGCGCATGATGCGCCACTTCTTCTCGACCGGCTGGTAGGGATCGGTGTTGGTGCCGATGGCGATGGTGCGCGGCTCGTAACCGGGCTTGGAAAGCTCCCTTTCCAGAAGCCGCGCCGCATCCGGCTTGGCGAACAGCCGCGATTCGAAGTCGAGCCCCGGTGACATGCCCATGTAGCTGTGTGTCGGCCGCGCGAAGCAGTAGACGCAGCCGTGCTCGCAGCCGCGATAGGGATTGATGGAGCGGTCGAAGGAGATGTCGGGCGATGTGTTGCGCGTGATGATGGTGCGCGGCTTTTCCACCTGCACTTCCGTCTTGAAGGGCGGCAGATCCTCCAGCGTCTCCCACCCGTCGTCGAAGACGTGCCGCGTGAGCGGTTCGAAGCGGCCTGTCGGGTTGATGCCGGCGGCGCGCCCGCGGCGGCGGTCTTCGCCGATGCGCAGGCCCGCCTCTTCGATCATCGCATTGGCCATCGCAGCGCCACCACCTTCCGAGGCGGCAAGATCTGCTCGCGCAATCTGATCCATGGCTCTGCACCTCCGCGATTCGTCGATGAATCTATTCCTATTTTAGGAATGAGAACAAAGCAAGAACTTTTTGCGGGCGTTGTGGGTAAGCATAGCAGCGGCATCATCCCGGAAACCGAAGCGAGTTGTCCGGAATCCATTCCGAAACGTGGAGGAGTGACGGAGTGGGTCCCGGACAAGCCTACGGCTTTCAGGGACGACGGCTCAATGCGGACAGCGGCGCCTACCCGCCACCGCGCCGCAGGTGCTCGTCGAGGCGTGGCATGATCTCGACGAAGTTGCAGGGCTTGTGCCGGTAGTCGAATTGGTCTTTCAGGATATGGTCCCAGGCGTCGCGGCAAGCGCCGGGCGATCCGGGCAACACGAAGACAAAGGTCTGGTCGACAAGGCCCGCGGTAGCGCGCGACTGGATGGTGGAGGTGCCGATCTTGTCGAAGGAGATGCGGTGAAAGAGGTGCGAGAAGCCGTCCATGCGCTTGTCGAACAGCGGCTCCAGCGCCTCCGGCGTCACGTCGCGGCCGGTGAAGCCCGTGCCGCCGGTGGTGATTACGGCATCGATCTCGCTGTCGACGCACCAGGCGCCGACGATGTCGCTGATACGCTTTGTCTCGTCGGGGGCGATGGCGCGATCGATGAGCTGATGGCCGGCAGCCTCGATGCGCTCGGCCAGCGTGTCGCCGGATTTGTCGTCCTCGAGCGTGCGGCTGTCGGAGACCGTGAGCACGGCGAAGCGTACCGGGATGAAGCTACGGTCAGCCATTGTGGATTGCCTCCGCGGAAGGCGTGGTTATCGTCGCCTGAACGAACCACTCGGGGCGGCGGCCGGCAATAACCTTTTCGGCCGCCTGTGCTTCTCCCTCCGTCTTAAAGATACCAAAGCAGGTGGCGCCTGAGCCGGACACGCGGGCGATCAGCGCGCCTTCCGAACGGAGTTCCTTCAGCGCAATGCCGGTCTCCGGCACAAGCCCCAGCGCCGGCGCCTCCAGATCGTTGCGCACCGAGCCGAGCCAGTGCACGACGTCGGACACCTCGCCGCCCTGAAAGGGCGGGAGAGGGGCGTTATCGCGCCTTTCGAGCGCGGCGAAGACACGCGGCGTCGCGAGCATCCGCCCGGGATTGACGAGGAGGAGGGGTAACGCCGGCAGGCGACGGACCGGCTCCAGCGCTTCGCCGATGCTGCGCGCCAGAAGCGGCCGGGCCGCCAGGCACATGGGCACGTCGGCACCGAGCGCCAGGGCGATCTTTGCGAGATCGCGCTGCCCGGCCTCAAGGCGCCAGTGGCGTGAAAGCAAATGAAGCGCGGCGGCCGCATCGCTCGATCCGCCGCCGATGCCTGAAGCGACCGGCAGGTTCTTCTCCAGCGTCAGCGCCACCGGTTTCTCCACCCCGAAATGCCGGCGCAAAAGGTCGCGGGCGCGCAGCACGAGGTTGTCCGCGTCGCGCGGTACCTGCGCACCGTAAGGTCCGGTAAGGGAGAAGGTGTCGCGTTCCGCCGGCGCGGCGCGCAGCCGGTCGCCATGGCGAGTGAAGACGACAAGGCTTTCCAGGAGGTGATAACCGTCGGCACGGCGCCCGGTGACATGGAGCGCCAGGTTGACCTTCGCCGGTGCGGCGCGCTCCAGACTTGTCGGCATGAAGGTCGTCTCAGTCTTTCGCCAGCCGGTATTCGCCCGTCTCCGGGTCCTTGACGAGCGTCCCCATGCTCCCTGTTGCTGCTTCCCTGCGGGCACGTTCGGCCCGCTGGGTCACCCGCTCGGCCTCGCGTACGAAGGCCCGATAGCCGTAGTAGGCCACGAAGGCGATGAGGGAGAAGAAGATCAGTTGCGGCATGTGTGTTGCCTCCCTGGCGGTCATTCCATGATAAGCCTGTTTGCCGAAAGGTGCAAAGGAAGCGCGGCAGCACCGGCTCGAAGATTGGAACCGGATGCGCGGCGCTCTACAGCATCGGCCCGAAAATCGGAATCGATTTTCGGAAAGCACGATGCGCAGACTAGAGCCCGTAGCGGCGCCACAGTGCCTGCTCCTCGGCCGCCTGCAGAAGCCCATCCGTGGCCGCGGCGGCGATGTCGACCCCGCGCGTCGCCGCGCCGAAAAGCGTCAGCCGGCGCCCGAACAGGCCGCGCGGCTGGCTCACCAGCTTGAGCCGGGTCTTGTCGCCATAACGGCTCCTCAGATAGGAGCGCATGTCGGAGAGCCCGTCCACAAGCCCCAGCGCCTTGCCCCGCTCGCCGCTCCAGAACAGGCCTGTGAAGAGGTCGTCGTCATCGGCGAGCCTGGCTCCGCGCCGCGCCTTCACTAGCGCGATGAAGGCTTGGTGCAGCTCTTCCTGGATCGACTTCAGATGCTCCACATCCTCTTTCTTTTCGGGCTGGAAGGGGTCGAGGATCGCCTTGTTGCGGCCGGACGTGTGCATGCGCCGCTCGATGCCGATCTTGCCGATCATCTCCTGGAAACCGAAGCCGGACGACACCACGCCGATAGAGCCGACGATGGAAGAGGGGTCGGCGATGATCTCATCGCCGGCGAGCGCGATCATGTAGCCGCCGGAAGCCGCCACGTCCTCGACGAAGACGAACACCTTCCGGGTCTTTTCCTCCGCCAGATCGCGGATGCGCTTGTAGATGAGGCGCGATTGCACCGGCGAGCCGCCGGGCGAGTTGAGCGCGATCGCTACCGCTGGCGCCGAATAGGAAAATGCCTTCTCGATGAGACCGGCGGTGGAAGCGAGCGAAAGGTGCTGGCGCACTGGGCTGCCGCTGGCCATGATGGTGCCTTGCAGCCTGATGACCGGGATGGTGACGATGTCGGAACGGAGCGATTTCGGCAGAAGGCGCGACAGCGGCTGTTTCAATGCGGGGTCTCCAGTGCCTCGGGTCGGCTTTCATGTAGGCATTTGCCATCGCCGCGCAATGGCGCGCGGCATGAATGAACGTCAATCGCCAAAAAGGGTTGCTCGGCCGTTGATCACCATCTCGGCGCGTTGCGTAAAGCCATGGCTCTCTCCATGCAGCACGAGCGGCGGCTGAAGGCGCAGGCCGCCCCGTGCGCCCTTGCGTGCCCTGACGATAATACGGATCGCCTCTACCGGCGGGCGCGGGTGGATGGGCATGACCTCCGGGCTGCCGAAGCGGCCGGCCAGCGCGGCGAGGATTTCGGCGATCGAGCCGGGGCGGGCGATGATCGCCAGCCCGGCGCCGGGCTTCGCGATGGCGGCCGCCGTCCTCAGCCAGCGCTCGAACAGGCCGTCCTCCATCACATGCGCCTGCCGCTTGAGCGTATCCGGCGTCGCCCTGTCGCGCGCGGTGTTGAAGGGCGGGTTCATGACGACGAAGTCGAAGGATCGGTCGGCAAGCCCTGCGCTCTGCCGCTCCCGGCCGGACAGCTCCACATCCGTCTCGACAACGGCGATCCGGGACGCCAGTACGTCGTTCTCAGGCAGGGCGAGGCTTTCGCGCGCGCAGGCCGCCATCTCCGCCGCCCGCTCCACCAGCACGACATGCGCCTTCGCGCAGCGCGCGGCGACGGCAAAGCCCACCGCGCCGGCGCCGGCGCCCAGATCGGCCAGGAGCCCGCCGAAGCCTTCCGGCACTGCACCGGCGAGCAGCATGGCGTCGAGGCCGGCACGGTGCCCTTTGCCCGCAGGCTGAACGAGATGGAATCGGCCGCGGTGAAAGGCGTCGGTGGTGAAGGCCATCGCTTCGCGCATCGGCTCAGCCGGCGTCGCCGCCATCCATCACGCCGGCATCGGCCAGAAGTCGCCGCGCCGTTTCCGCCTCTACCGCATCGACGAGCACGCGGCGTGGCAGCACCCCGAGCGAGCCTTCCATGATGCTCATGTTCTGGTCGGCGACCAGATAGTCGATGCCGGCATCGCGCAGCAGGCTCTCTATGAAGGAGATGGTAACGGCGTCGTTGGTGCGGATGAGCTCGATCATGGTCAGCGACGTTGGCAGGTTGACCGACGCTTGTAAATGCCGAGCGGTTGTCCTAACCCGCTGACGCGCGAATTCGCCGCTTGCGGCAAGGGCGATTGCGGCCATACAGTCCGAACCGGGCGTCTGCCCGGAAACCAGTGGAATGGAGGATCTCCCGGTGGGCGTCGTAGTGAATCTCGAAGGCGGCAAACGCGGTGCGGCTTCGATCGAGGGTCTGATCGACCTGACCAAGGAGGATATGGGGCGCGTCAACGAGCTCATCCTCTCCAAGGCCGGCTCGGACGTAGAATTGATCCCCGAGCTTGCCCGCCACTTGATCTCCTCCGGGGGAAAACGCCTCCGCCCCATGGTGACGCTGGCCGCGGCACAGATGTTCGGCTATGCGGGCGAAGGCCACGTGAAGCTCGCCACCAGCGTGGAGTTCATGCACACGGCCACGCTCCTGCACGACGACGTGGTGGACGAGAGCGACATGCGGCGCGGCCGCAAGACAGCGCGCATGATCTGGGGCAACCAGGCGAGCGTTTTGGTCGGCGATTTCCTGCTTGGCCAGGCCTTCCGCATGATGGTCGACGTCGGCTCTCTGGACGCGCTCGATATTCTTTCCGCCGCTGCCTCCGTCATCGCCGAAGGCGAAGTCATGCAGCTTGGCGTGGCCAAAAACCTGGAGACGACGGAAGACGAGTATCTGGCGGTCATCAAGGCCAAGACAGCCGCGCTCTTTTCCGCTGCGGCCGAGGTTGGCCCGGTGATCGCCGAGGCCTCGCGCAACGACCGCGCCGCACTCCGCTCCTTCGGTGCAAATCTCGGCCTCGCCTTCCAGCTCGTCGACGATGCGCTGGACTATGGAGGCAACAGCAGCGATCTCGGCAAGAACATCGGCGACGATTTCCGCGAGGGCAAGGTGACCTTGCCGGTGATCCTCAGCTACCGCCGCGGCTCCGAGGAGGAGCGCCACTTCTGGAAACGCGCCATCGAGGAGAACGAGTGCGATGGTGCCGCGCTCGAAAAGGCCATCAACCTGATGAACAAGCACGGCGCCATCGGCGATACGATCGGCCGCGCCCGCCATTTCGGCGAGATCGCCCGCGACGCGCTGGCGCCCCTGAAGTCCACACCGCAGAAAGCGGCACTCTTCGACGTCATCGATTTCTGCATCAGCCGGGTGACGTGATCGGCGATCGGCCGAAAATTGCCATTACACGTTGAAGCCTCATCGCAAAAAGGCCATGCTCTTGCCATAGGGGACAGCCTTCCAGCGCTGCCGGGCGCTGCAACGGATACGGCTGGACAGAAGGGATAAAATGCGGCGGATGAAAACAGGATTGAAAGCGACCGCGGCGCTGGCGGCGTTCATGGCATTCTCGCTCGATGCGGGATTCGCCAAAGAGACGACGAAGCCGGTCGAGACCGTGCCCACCCATTCCTTCTCCGGCGCCTATCTTGCCGGCAGGGCGGCGGAAGCCGACGACGACCTGGAAAGCGCGGCCACCTATTACGAACGCGCGCTCTCCTACGATCCTGACAACGTGGCGCTGCAACAGAACCTGCTCCTGGCGCTCGTCTCGCAGGGCCGGCTGGACGAGGCGCTGCCCCACGCCGAAAAACTGAAGTCGGAGCCCGAGGTGGAGCGCTTCTCGCGGCTGACGCTTGCCGTGGACGCTCTTCGCAAGGACGATTTCGCCGCCGCCGAGCGTTGGCTGGAGATCGTCGTGGAATCCGACCTTGACCGGCTGATCACCGGCATCATGACCGCCTGGAGCATCGCGGGGCAGGGCGACCTGGACGGCGCGCTAGACCAACTGGACGGTCTCGATGGGCCGAGTTGGTACGGTTTGTTCAAGGACTACCACCGTGCGCTTATGTTGAGCCAGGGCGGCAGGGAGCCGCAAGCCACGGAGGCCTTCGAGGGGCTGTTCGGCGGGATCGCGCCCCGTTCCGTGGCGCCGGAGACGCTTGGGCGCCTGGGCGAGGCCTATGCCGCCCATCTGTCGCAACTTGGTGAGCCCGAGAAAGCGATGGAGGTGCTCGACCGGACGGAGGAGCTGGGCGGCGCAGTCGCCTCGATCCCCGTGCTGCGCGAGCGGCTGACGGCCGGCGAAACACTCGTCCCGCCGGTGGCGGCACTCGCCGGAGGAGCATCGGAAATCCTGCTCAACATCGCCACCGAGCTTGCCAGCGGCGGCGGCGATGCCTTTGTCCGGCTCTACCTTCGTTTCGCGGAGGCGCTGCGACCCGGAAACGACGCCATTCTCCTGCAGCTTGCGCAAGTGGCCGAAAGGCAGCAGGAATCCGAGCGCGCCATCGCCTTCTACGAGCAAATCGACGAAAGCTCGCCATGGGCGCGCATCGCCGAGTTCCAGATCGGCCTCAACCTCGCCGACCTCGATCGCAACGACGAGGCGGTCGATCATCTGAAGAGGGTTTTGGACGCCGATCCGTCAGACATGCGTGCCTATCTCGCCCTCGGCGGGGTCTATGCCGCGCAGAAGGACTACCGTTCCGCCGCCGACCTATACGACCGTGCGGTGGACCAGATCGAAGAGCCGGAGCGCCAGCACTGGAACATCTTCTATCAGCGCGGCATCGCCTATGAGCGGCTGAAGGAATGGGAGAAGGCCGAGCCGAACTTCAAGACGGCGCTGGAACTCTACCCCGACCATCCCCAGGTCATGAACTACCTCGGCTATTCCTGGGTCGACATGAACATGCACCTGGAGGAGGCGATGGACCTCATCCGCCGCGCCGTGGAGCTCAGGCCCAGCGACGGCTACATCGTCGATTCGCTCGGCTGGGCGCATTACCGGCTGGGCGAATACGAGGAGGCGGTCGAGCAGCTGGAGCGCGCGGTCTCCCTGCGCCCGGACGATGCGGTGCTCAACGATCATCTGGGCGACGCCTACTGGCGCGTCGGCCGCCGGCTGGAGGCGCATTTCCAGTGGTCGCACGCGCGCAGCCTCGAGCCCGAGCCCGAGCTTCTGGCCGAAGTGGAGAAGAAGCTGGCCGAGGGCCTGCCGCCCGAGGAGGGCAAGAAGTTTGCCGACGCCGCCGGCACGGCGCGCAACGCAATGAACGACGGTAACACTGGGGAAGCCGGCGCACCGGCGGATGCGGCTTCAACAAGGTCCTACACGGTGAAGCCGGGGCAGACCCTGTGGTCCATCGCCGTGGAAGAGCTGGGCGACGGGAACCGCTACCACGATATCCTCGAGCTGAACCCGTTCCTGCGAGGTGACCCGGATCGCGTTGGTGCCGGTCAGGAATTGAAACTGCCGTCGAGGGAAAGGGGCGAAAGGTGACGTCGAAGACGGCGCTCGGCACCACCTGCCCCCGCTTGACGCCCACACCCCCGCGCAATAGGACGAAGCGCCCGCAATCGCCGGAGACGCCCGCGTGAACGCCGAACCCTTGCCGCACATGCATCCCGCCCGCTCGTTCCAGGGCCTTATCCTGACGCTCCACAACTACTGGGCGGAGCGCGGCTGCGTTATCCTGCAGCCCTATGACATGGAGGTGGGCGCCGGCACGCTGCATCCGGCGACAACGCTGCGCGCCCTGGGGCCGCGGCCGTGGAACGCCGCCTACGTGCAGCCCTCGCGCCGGCCGAAGGACGGCCGCTACGGCGAAAACCCCAACCGGCTGCAGCACTACTACCAGTATCAGGTGATCCTGAAGCCCAATCCCTCCAATCTCCAGGAGCTCTATCTCGGCTCGCTGGCGGCCATCAGCCTCGACCCGCTCACCCACGACATTCGCTTCGTGGAGGACGACTGGGAGAACCCGACGACGGGTTCCTGGGGGCTCGGCTGGGAATGCTGGTGCGACGGCATGGAGGTCTCGCAGTTCACCTATTTCCAGCAGGTGTGCGGCATAGAATGCGCGCCGGTCTCGGGCGAGCTCACCTACGGGCTGGAGCGGCTTGCCATGTATGTGCAGGGCGTCGACAACGTCTACGACCTCAACTTCAACGGGCTGGAAGGCCCGGACAAGGTGACCTATGGCGAGGTCTTCCTGCAGGCGGAACAGGAGTATTCGCGGCACAATTTCGAATACGCCGACACCGCCATGCTCTTCCGCCATTTCGAGGATGCGGAGAAGGAATGCCGGGCGCTGCTTAAGGCGGGAGCGCCGTCCTCCACCGACAATTCCGCCCTGCACAGGATGGTCTTCCCAGCCTACGACCAGTGCATCAAGGCCTCCCACGTCTTCAATCTCATGGACGCGCGCGGCGTCATCTCGGTGACCGAGCGGCAGAGCTACATCCTGCGCGTGCGCGACCTAGCGAAGGCCTGTGGAGAGGCGTTCCTGAAGACGCAAGCTGGCGGATTGGCGGAAGCGGCCTGAGGGTCAACCGGTAAAGGCGGCGCCGTCGTCGGCAGCCTCTATTTCGGCCGGCAGCATGAGCTGCGTGGAGGCTCCGGTTGTCGCGATGGTCTGGATCGCGCGGCGCACGCCGGCCATTTTGAGTTCGCCGCCCGACGAGGCCTGCACTGCGAGGCAGGCGCTGAGTGCGAAGACCTGAATGAGCGTCGAAGCGGCTTTCATCGTCCCTTTCCTTTTCCCGAACCTCCCGGCCTCTTCTTCCTCCTGGCCGGCCGAGAGTTCATCCTTTCCCCATTGTGCACATGGCGGCTGAACCGGGCGTGGCGGCGCCGTTAAGCTACCGTTAAGCCGCGGTTCGGCGCGCAAGACTCCCTTGTCTGAAGCGACCGCCGCTTCAGCGCGCCTTACTTGGTTCATCGGGGATTTCGTCCCGAGGACGGGCATGTGCCCGCCGGTCCGACATGGCGGGTGAAATTTTTTTATGTCTGGAGCGGGATGAAGTTGGGACGACAATCTCATCCCCTCGCGGACGCAGCTGTTTGCGTTGTCGTGTATCGGATTGCCATCCAAAAAGGTGACAGGGGACAGCGGACTTGCTATTGCCGCGCCGGACCCTCACGAAAGAATTGATCCATGCCAGACCTGCTTCTTGAACTTCGCTCGGAAGAAATCCCCGCCCGCATGCAGCGCAAGGCGGCGGGCGACCTGAAGAAGCTGGTCACCGACGGTCTGGTGGAAGCCGGGCTGACCTATGAGGGTTGCCAGGAATACTGGACCCCGCGCCGCCTGACGCTCGACGTGCGCGGCGTCACCGTCCGCTCCAGGGATGTGCGCGAGGAGCGCAAGGGGCCGCGTGTCGATGCGCCGGAAAAGGCGGTTCAAGGCTTTCTGCGGGCGGCCGGTCTTTCCTCCGTCGGTGAGGCCAAGGTGCAGACCGACCCGAAGAAGGGCGATTTCTACGTCGCCGTGATCGAGAAGAAGGGGAGGGCTGCCGAAGAGATCGTCGCCGAGATGATGCCCGGCATCATCCGCGACTTCCCGTGGCCGAAATCCATGCGCTGGGGGGCGGCCTCGAAGAACCCCGGATCGCTTCGCTGGGTGCGTCCCTTGCAATCGATCCTGTGCACCTTCGGCCCGGAGACGGAGGAGCCGGTGGTGGTCGACTTCGCGGTCGACGGCATCCGCTCTGGCAACGTCACCTACGGCCACCGCTTCCACGCGCCCGAGGCGATCACCGTGCGCCGTTTCGACGACTATGTGGCGAGCCTCGAGAAGGCCAAGGTCGTGCTCGACCCCGAACGCCGCAAGCGCATGATCCTTGACGACGCCAGGAACCTGGCCTTCGCCAACGGGCTGGAACTGGTAGAGGACGAGGGGCTTCTGGAGGAGGTCTCCGGCCTCGTCGAATGGCCGGTAGTGCTGATGGGCGAGTTCGAGGAGGACTATCTGGCGATCCCGCCCGAGGTCGTCCGCCTGACGATCCGCGCCAACCAGAAGTGCTTCGTCACCCGCCCGCAAGGGGAAGCGGAGAAGCTTTCCAACCGCTTCGTCATAACCGCTAATATCGAGGCCAAGGACGGCGGCAGGGAGATCGCCTACGGCAACGGCAAGGTGGTCCGCGCCCGCCTCTCCGACGCGTTCTATTTCTGGAAGACGGACCAGGCCGACCTGCCGGACCTCGCCACCTTGAACGCTTCGGCGGAAAAGTTCGGCCTCGACCTCGACAAGCCGCTCGACCAGCGCATGGCGCGGCTCGACCATCTGAACGTCACCTTCCACGCGAAGCTCGGCACGCAAGGTGAGCGCGTGGAGCGCATCCGGCGGCTGGCGCGCGAGCTTGCGCTCATCGTCGGCGCCGATCCCGATCTGGCCGAGCGCGCGGCGGTGCTCGCCAAGGCGGATCTCACGACGGAGGTGGTGGGGGAGTTCCCGGAGCTACAGGGGGCGATGGGTCGGAAATACGCCGAGCTGCAGGGGGAGCATGCTTCCGTGGCGGCGGCGCTGGAGGAGCACTACAAGCCGCTAGGACCCTCCGACGTGGTCCCGACGGACCCTGTATCGGTGGCCGTGGCACTGGCCGACAAGCTCGACATGCTTGTGGGCTTCTGGGCGATCGATGAGAGGCCGACTGGGAGCAAGGACCCTTACGCGCTGAGAAGAGCGGCACTGGGGGTGATCAGGATCGTGGTGGAGAATGGGGTTCGCTTACCACTTAATTTGCTGCCTGTTTATACCATTCAAAAGAATGATCAGTACAAAGAGAGCTTGGAGGATTTTCAAGTTCAGCTTGATTTGATAAACAATATTGCATTGGAAGAATTTATTCATGATGAATCTGTACAGGTAGATGATTCTTTGAGGAAAGAACTGGAAAGCGCCGCGAAGTTCACGCTTAACGCAATAGCGGTCAACAGATTCGAGGGTGTAGACGATTCAGAGTATGTTCTTCTTGAAGAGGCGTCGCATAATCTGTTTGGTGCCCATCCTCTGCATCAAGATCTCCTCTCCTTCTTCCACGACCGCCTAAAAGTCTATCTCCGCGACCAGGGCGCTCGCTACGACCTCATCGACGCCGTGTTGGCGAGCGGCGGCGGGGAGGCGCAGAACGACGACCTCCTCCTCACCGTCCGCCGCGTCGAGGCCCTCTCGGAACTGCTCGAAACCGAGGACGGCAAGAACTTGCTCGCCGGCACTAACCGGGCGGCGAGCATCGTCGACATCGAGGAGAAAAAGGGTACGCGGATTGCCGATGCCGTCGATCCCGCGCTCTTGCAGGAAGGCGCCGAGATTCGACTTTTCGAGGCCGTGAATCAGGCCGAGAAGAAAGCCGGCGAAGCGATTCAAAAGCAAGACTTTTCCGCTGCCATGAAGGCGCTGGCCGATCTTCGCGGACCGGTTGACTCGTTTTTTGAAGATATTCTCGTAAATATCGAGAATGATTCACTTCGCGCCAACCGCCTGGCGCTTCTGTCCCGCATCCGCGAGGCGACGGTTCAGGTGGCCGACTTCTCGAAGATCGCCGGTTAAATTCAGGTAAAGACGATCACCGCCAGCGCCACGGCGATGTAGGACAAGAGGCCCGAGACCGGCCCCAGCCGCTGGAGGAAGGCCGGCGGCGGGCTGCCGGGCGCAGTGCGCGCCATGGCGATACGCGCGGCGATGAGGATGGCGAGGATCGCTGCCGCGGCGAGGATCTTCAGCGCGAAGGCGGTGCCGAGCCAGGCGCCGCCATAGTCGACTAGCCACATCCACAGGCCCGTCACCCAGAGGAGCAGGACGCCGGTCAGGGCGGCAAGCGCGAAGTTCTTCCTGAGCGCGAGGAGGGCGGGCGGCGGCGGTCCCTCCGCGCGTTTTGCCTGGATGCCGACCATCATGCTTCCAAGGCCGCCGCCGGCGCCCAGCATGAGGCCGAACAGGTGCAGGATCTTCATGAACGTGAGCATTGTCCGCCCTCTCAACCAATCGAACGGGCGGACGTTGCGCCGGAAGGGCAGAGCCGTCAAGCCGGCTTATTCGGGTCTCCTGACAACCGGCGACGGGGGGGCGGCCGGCGCCGGTGCGGCGGCTGCGGGCGCGCTTGCCTGGCGCGGGGCGGCGGACGCCGGTTGCTTGGGCGCGGCATGCACGAAGGGATCGCCCGCAAGACCGCCGCGAATGACCAGAGGGGCGGGATCGAAACGGCGCCTGTCTTCCTTCTTGACGGCGGCGGTGCTCTCGAAGGTCACCTCCGGCTCGCCGATGATCGAAACGGAAGTGCTGATGGCGACAGGCGCTTCGCCCGGTGCGGCCTCAGCGGCGGTATCCAACTCCATCGCCTCGAGCTCGAGAATGGAGGAGGCGCCGGCATGACCGGCCGCCAGAACGGCAGCCACCACCAACGGCCCGATAATGCGTATCCTCATTGCGACAATCCCCCGCCCGCTTTCACGGAAAGGTAGCGCCGGGGGATTAATAAACGGGTGATGGGAAAGGCGGCATTCTAACGGTATCGTTCCGCGACAGCATATCCCTTTCAGGGCAATCCGTTGCACCACTCTTGCCCGCCAAGCGCCGGCAGGGTAGGCACCGCTCGGAAAAGGAGACGCGTACTCTTGGCCGAGATCCTGCGGCAAGACCGGGCACTGGAGGAAGCCTGCCGCCTGCTGGCGGCCGGGGAGCCGGTGGCTATCCCGACGGAGACCGTCTATGGGCTGGCCGCCGACGCGACCAACGGCGAGGCCGTGGCGCGCATCTTCGAGGCCAAGGGCCGGCCGCGCTTCAATCCCCTGATCGCCCATGTGGCGGATCAGGAGATGGCCGAGCGCATCGCCGTCTTTTCGCCGCTGGCCGTGCGGCTGGCCGAGGCTTTCTGGCCGGGGCCGCTCACCCTGGTGTTGCCGCATCGAGAGAGTTCCGGCGTTCACCCGCTGGTGACGGCCGGTCTCGAGACCGTTGCGCTGCGCTGTCCGAAGGGCTTCGGCCGTGACGTCATCGCCCGCCTCGGCCGTCCGCTCGCCGCCCCCAGCGCCAACATCTCCGGCCGCGTCAGCGCCACGACGGCGGAAGCCGTCGACACCGCCCTCGGCGACCGCATCCCCTTGATCGTCGATGGCGGGCCGACGCCGGTGGGGCTTGAATCGACCATTCTCAAGGTGACGGACGAGGGCCTGACAATGCTGCGGCCGGGCGGGGTTGCCGCCGAGGAGATCGAGCGGGTGGCTGGAATGCCGCTTTCGCGCGGTGCGAAGGGGATCGAGGCGCCCGGTATGCTTGCCTCCCACTACGCGCCCCATGCCCGCATGCGGCTCAGTGTGGCCGAGGTGATGCCGGGTGAGGCGCTGTTGGCTTTCGGTCCGGCAAGGGCGAAGGGGGCGGAGGCGGCGGCGCAGGTGCTGAACCTGTCTCCTTCGGGCGATCTGCGCGAGGCTGCTGCTAACCTCTTCTCGCACCTTTCGGCGCTCGATGCCGCCGGCGCAGCAACGATTGCCGTCGAGCCGGTGCCGATGGCGGGTCTCGGAGAGGCCATCAACGACCGGCTGTCCCGCGCTGCCGCCCCGCGTGACAGACAAGACGAGGAGCGCTAGCGTTGCCGGCCATGGATACGAAACCCGAGACCCTCGACCCCGCCATTGTCGACCGCTTCGTCGCGATCGTCGGCAAGCGCCATGCGCTGACGGTCCCCCAGGATATCGCGCCCCATTTGGAGGAGCCGCGCGGGCTTTTTGCAGGCGTCACGTCGCTGGTGCTGAAGCCGGGTAGCACCGAAGAGGTGGGCCGCATCCTGAAGCTTGCAACGGAGACAGGCACGCCCATCGTGCCGCAAGGCGGCAATACCGGGCTCGTCGGCGGGCAGATGCCGGATGCGACGGGCCGCGAGGTGGTACTCTCGCTTTCCCGCCTGAACCGCATCCGCGAGATCGACCTTAGCTCTAATACGGCCGTGGTCGAAGCCGGCGTCGTTCTGCAGACCTTACAGGAGGCCGCAAGCGCCAACGACCGGCTGTTTCCGCTATCGCTTGGCTCTCAGGGCTCCTGTCAGATCGGCGGCAACCTTTCGTCCAACGCCGGCGGCATCGGCGCGCTCGCCTACGGCACGGCGCGCGACCTGTGCCTAGGGCTGGAGGTGGTGCTGCCGACGGGCGAGGTGCTGGACGACCTGAGGAAGCTCAAGAAGGACAACACCGGCTACGATCTGAAGAACCTGTTCATCGGCGCCGAAGGCACGCTCGGCGTCATCACCGCTGCCGTCGTGAAGCTCTATCCGAAGCCGAAGGGGCGTGAACTCGCCTTAGCCGGGGTCGGCTCGCCCATCGCCGCCCTTGCCCTCTTCGAGGCGGCCAACGATAGGGCCGGCACCGCGCTCACCATGTTCGAGTTGATGGAGCGCACGCCGCTCGACTTCGTGCTGAAGCACATACCCGGCGTGCAGCCCCCGCTTGCCGGCGAGCACCCTTGGTATGTGATGCTGGAGATCTCCTCCGGCCGCTCGGCCGAGGATGCGCAAGCGCTGATGGAAGAGGTGCTGACGCAGGGGCTTGAAGCCGGGCACGTGGCGGACGCCGTGATCGCTCAGAACGAGGCGCAGGTGCTCGCCCTTCGCCATTTGCGCGAAGCGATGTCTGAAGCGCAGAGGCCCGAGGGCGGCTCCATCAAGCACGACATCTCCGTGCCCGTCGCCGCCATCCCGGAGTTCATCGTCTGGGCGGGGGAGGCGGTTCAGAAGGTGCTGCCGGGAAGCCGCGTCGTCTGCTTCGGCCATATGGGCGACGGCAACCTGCACTATAACGTCTCTCAGCCGGTGGGCATGAACCGCGCCGAATATCTCACACACTACCGCGCCATGAACGATGCGGTGCATGCCGTGGTGCGCGAACTGAACGGCTCGTTCTCCGCCGAGCATGGCATCGGGCGGATGAAGCGCGACGAGCTGATCGCCACCCAGCCGGCGGTGGCAACCGACCTGATGCGGCGGGTGAAGAAGGCGTTCGACCCGGCGGGGATCATGAATCCGGGGAAGGTGATTTAGCCGGGTGCGCTTCGCTGGAATTTACCCTTCGTAGACAAACCTTTCCGGCATCTTTCACCCGGTTGCAAAGCGCTAACCAACTGGCAAGTCAGCAAAATTTAACCGACTTTCTAAGGCCGGAAGTAACACCCGCACGCTAGTCTCCTCCTCCATAAGAGGCCGCAAAAGCGGCCCGGAGAGAACCGGAAAACGGGCTCTCAGGAGTAACAGGAAGGCACATAAGAATGGCGAGTGGTCTCAAGCCGGTATGGGCGGGCCGCCAGATGCGGCTCGACCCCTTCCGCCTGCCCCAGGCGGTCAGCTACGCAACACAGGACGATTTCGGCGAGGTGACGTTCACCATCACGAAGCGCGGCGTGCGCATGCGCCGACTGCTCGACAAGAGCCAGCTTCCCGTCACCTTCGCCCTGCCGCCCAGCGCTTTTCGCGGCGTCGCCGCGCGGGCCATCGAGGAAGAGGGCGGCCTGGTGACGGTGACGCTGGAACTGCTCCACAGCGATCCGATGCTGTCGGTCCCGCTGCTGGTCGCCGGCGATCTGGACGACGTGGCCGCCGACTGGCGCGCCTGGGCGGACGCCTACCGCCTGCCGATGCTGTTGGTTGAGGCCGACGGCGTCGCCCGCACACTGGAGGAATCCATCGGCCAGGTGAAGGCCGAGCCGCCGAAGGAGCGCCGCAAGGGCCGCGCCGTGCGCCAGCGCCGCCCGCGCTTCCTCGCCCGCCGCAAGCAGGGCACGCTCGGCTTGCGCCTTGTGGTGGACGGCGACGAGATCATCGCGCGCGATTAGGGGACGATGCGTTTAGGGGGGATGCGCGACATCCCGCCCTCGTGGTTCGACAGGCTCACCATGAGGGCTTGTGTTTGCGCTTGACCTCCAAGGTCAGTGCCGGCACGACGATGCCTCGCCCTCATCCTGAGCCTCCTGAGCTTGTCGAGGGACGAAGGACGAGGGTGAAGGCATGCACTACCTCTCCGTGGTGAACCTCACGCCATCTCAAAAATAAGGGCTGACCGTCGCCCACACGCCGCCGCCCAGAAGGCCGAGGAAGATCAGCCAGCCGACCACCGAATTGGACTTGAAGAGCGCCAGGCACTGGTCGGGGTCGTCGATGTCGAGCGTGCGCACCTGCCGCGCCATATGCGCGCCCGCCGCCACCAGCCCGGCCAGTGCCGGCATGGGGACGGCGGCGTTGGCAAAGGCGACGGCGAAGAAGAGGAGGGCCATGCCGTAGAGGCCGATAAGCCAGGGTTTCGTCTTCTCTCCGAAAAGCCGTGCGGTGGAGCGCACACCGACGATGGCGTCGTCCTCCTTGTCCTGGTGGGCGTAGATCGTGTCGTAGCCGATCACCCACAGGATGGAGCCGCAGTAGAGCAGGAAGGGCGCCAGCGAGAGGCTGCCGAAATGCGCTGCCCACCCGAGCAGCGCACCCCATGAAAAGGCAAGCCCCAGAAAGAGTTGCGGCCAGTTCGTGAATCTTTTTGCAAAGGGGTAGACCGCCACCACCAGGAGCGATGCGCAGCCGAGAAGGATGGCAAAGCCGTTGAACTGCACGAGCACGAGAAGACCAACGAGCGCCTGCGCGAGGAGGAACGCCCAGGCCTGGCGCCGCGACACCTGGCCGGAAGGAAGAGGCCGCGAGCGCGTGCGCTCCACCGCCTCGTCGATATCCTGGTCCACCAGGTCGTTGTAGGTGCAGCCGGCCCCCCGCATGGCGACCGCGCCGACGAGGAAGAGCGCCAGCAGAAAGGGCGACGGCAGGACGCTCAGAAGCGGCGCGCCGGGCTCGGCGCCCGCACTCGCCGCCATGGCGAGCGACCACCAGCACGGCCACAAGAGAAGCTTCCAGCCGATCGGCCTGTCCCACCGCGCAAGCTGTGCGTAAGGCCACGCCGCGCGCGGCAGGAGCCGATAGGCCCAATGGCCCGACGGCGCATCGGCCACGCGGCCCCGTGCCTGCCGTGACTGGATGATATCCATGCCCTTGCCTTTCGTCGCTGTGTCCCTGTGGAGTGGCAAGGCGCGGGCGCGCCGTCAAGATGCCGGCGGTGATTGGTACGATGATTGGCGTATAAAGCCCGAATGGCCTTTCACTTCTTTCTGGACATGCCGAGCGCGCGCTTGACCTTTGGCCATTTCGGCCATAGCCCGTTGCCGGCAGAGTGGATTGAAGCAGGGCTTTGGGCGACATGAAGGTTCTCCTCATCGGTTCGGGCGGTCGCGAACACGCGCTGGCCTGGAAGATCGCCGCCTCGCCCATGCTGGAGAAGCTTTACGCCGCTCCCGGAAACCCCGGCATCGCGCAGCACGCCGAGTGCGTGGCACTCAGCGAGAAGGATCACCGGGCGGTGGTCGACTTCTGCCACGGCCAGGCGATCGATCTGGTGGTGGTGGGGCCCGAGGCACCACTGGTGGCGGGGCTGGCCGACGACCTGATCGCCGCCGGCATTCCCGTCTTCGGTCCGACGGCGGAAGCGGCACGCCTGGAGGGCTCCAAAGGCTTCACCAAGGACCTGTGCAGCCGCTACGGCATTCCCACCGCCGCCTATGCCCGCTTTGCCGATGCAACCCACGCCAAGGATTATGTGCGCAACGTCGGCGCGCCCATCGTCGTCAAGGCGGACGGGCTCGCCGCCGGCAAGGGCGTCGCGATCGCCATGAGCGAGGACGAGGCCTACGCGGCCATTGACGATTGCTTCTCCGGCCTTTTCGGCGCCTCGGGCGCGGAAGTGGTGATCGAGGAGTTCCTGGAAGGCGAGGAGGCCAGCTTCTTCTGCCTGTGCGACGGCAAGACGGCGCTGCCCTTCGGCACGGCACAGGACCACAAACGCGTGCGCGAAGGCGATACCGGCCCGAACACGGGTGGCATGGGCGCCTATTCACCGGCGCCGGTGATGACCGAGGCGATGGTCGAGCGTTGCATGCGCGAGATCATCGAGCCGACCCTGAAGGGTATGGCGGAAATGGGCGCGCCGTTCACCGGCGTGCTCTATGCGGGGCTGATGATCACCCCCGACGGCCCGAGCCTCATCGAATACAATGTCCGCTTCGGCGATCCGGAATGTCAGGTGCTGATGCCCCGCCTCAAGGACGATCTCCTCGCCTTGGTGAAGGGCGCCGCCGACGGCCAATTGGCGCACATGTCGGCGCGCTGGCGCGACGAGGCGGCGCTGACCGTGGTGCTGGCGGCCGACGGTTACCCCGCAGCCCCCAAGAAGGGCAGCGTGATCAAAGGTGTTGAAGCGGCGGGCGAGGAAGGTGTCGAGATATTCCACGCAGGCACCGCGCTACGCGACGGCGTGCTCGTCGCCAATGGCGGGCGCGTCTTGAACGTGACGGCGCTGGGCGCGAACGTCACCGCGGCGCGCGAGGCAGCCTATCGCGCCGTCGACCGCATCGACTGGCCGCAAGGTTTCTGCCGCCGCGACATCGGCTGGCGCGCCGTCAAGCGCGAGGCGTCGGGTCTCTAGCCGTTCCGCCACGTTGCGGGGAGGGAGATTGGAAGCCGATGTGGTCGCGGGCGCCGACGCCTTCGAGCCGTGCTCAATCGTCTTCGAAGGGATTCGGTGCTGGTCGCTGCGGCTGCGTGCCTTCTGCCTGGCGCTTTTGGTGGTGGGCCAAAGAGCATTGGATGGAGCAGAGGATACCGCGGTCGCACCAGTAGGCAGGGCCATGCTCGATGCGCCCCTCGTGATAGGCGAAGTCGGGCGTGCCCATGGCCTTGCCGCACTCGATGCATTGGTACTTTTCCGGCCGCGCGAGCATGGGCGCCTCCTCGAGGATAGCGGTTGGATCTGTCCTACCGCCTGCTCGTCGGCAGCTCAAGGCGGTTGTATTTGACGTTTACGTAAAAAGAAACTATCGGTCGTGCGGGCAGGGCTGGTCGTGCGGGCAGGGCGCGACTAGGCTCCTTCCCAAGCGCCGGGTATCGAGGAGGCAAGCCATGTATCGCGCACCCGTGGAGGAGATCGGCCACACGCTCACTCATGTCGCCGGGCTGAAGAAGATGCTGGACGAGGGGCTCGCCGGCGACCTTTCGCCCGATCTCGTCTCGGCCATACTGACCGAGGCCGGCCGCTTCGCCAGCGAGGAGATCGCGCCACTGGCCCGCATCGGCGACGAGAGGGGCGCGCAGCTGAAGAGTGGTGAAGTGACCACACCGCCCGGCTGGCCCGAGCTTTACCGCAAATGGTGCGAGGGTGGGTGGAATGCGCTGGCCGCGCCCGAGCATTGGGGCGGGCAGGGCCTGCCGATGATGCTTGCCGTGGCCGCGCTCGAGATGTGGAATTCCGGCTCCATGGCCTTCGCCATCGGCCCGACGCTCACCATGGGCGCCATCGAGGCGCTGGAAAAGCACGCCGGCGAGGACCTGAAGAAAACCTATCTGGAAAAGCTCGTCACCGGCGAATGGATGGGCACCATGAACCTGACGGAGCCGCAGGCCGGTTCCGACCTCGGCGCGCTCAAGGCGCGCGCTGAACGTGCTGCCGACGGCACCTACCGCATCTTCGGCCAAAAGATATTCATCACCTACGGCGAGCAGGACTTCACTGAAAACATCGTGCACCTCGTGCTGGCACGCCTGCCGGATGCGCCGGCCGGCACCAAGGGTATCTCGCTCTTCCTGGTGCCGAAGTTCCTGGTGGGCGATGACGGCTCGCTCGGCCCGCGCAACGACGTCTTCTGCGCCTCGATCGAGCACAAGATGGGCATCCACGGCTCGCCCACCTGCACCATGATCTACGGCGACGGAAAGTTCGGCGCCACGCCCGGCGCGGTCGGCTGGCTGGTCGGCGAGGAGAACCGCGGGCTCGCCTGCATGTTCACCATGATGAACAACGCTCGCCTCGCCGTTGGCATGCAGGGCGTGGCGGTAGCCGAGGCCGCATACCAGAAGGCATTCGCCTACGCGCGCGAGCGCCGCCAGGGCCGGGCCGAGGGCGACAAGGGCGGTGAGATGAGCCCCATCGTCGAACACCCGGACGTCAAGCGCACGCTTTTGACTATGAAGGCCATGACGCAGGCTGCGCGCGCCATCGCCTATTCCTGCGCCCATGCGATGGACATGGCCCGCTTCACCGGTGGAGAGGAGGTCGCCCATTGGCAGCATCGGGCGAACCTGCTCACGCCGCTCGCCAAGGCTTTCCCGACCGACGTCGGCGTCGAGGTCGCCTCGCTCGGCCTACAGGTGCACGGCGGCATGGGCTATATCGAGGAGACCGGCGCGGCCGCGCTTTTGCGCGATGCGCGCATTGCCCCGATCTACGAGGGCACCAACGGCATCCAGGCTATCGATCTCGTCATGCGCAAGCTGCCGCAGGCTGACGGCGCGCATGTGCGCGGCTTCATCGCCGAATTGCGGCAGGACGCCGAGACCGTGCGTGGCGCCAACATGCCGGAACTGGGCGAGACCGGGGAGCGCCTAAGCGCGGCGCTGGACGATCTGGAGGAAGCGACGGAGCATCTTCTGCGCCTTCAGGGGGAGGGGCAGGCGGAGGCCGCCTTGTGCGGCGCCACGCCCTATCTGCGTCTTTTCGCGCTCGCCGCCGGCGCTGTCATGGTGGCGCGCGGCGCGGTTTCGGCGGGAAATGCCGCGCAGGCGCGCCTCAGCCGCTATCTCGCGGAAAACCATTTGGCCGAGACGGCGGCGTTGAAACGCACGGTGATCGAGGGCGCGGAAAGCCTGATCGCGGCTGCCGGCGCGTTGGTGGAGGGCTGAGCATGACCGACCACATCCTCGTCGAGCGCCGCGATGCGGTGCAGATCATCCGCCTCAACCGGCCGGAGAAGAAGAACGCCATCACCCGGGCGATGTACGCCGCCATGGCCACTGCGCTCACCGAGGGCGACGGCGACGAGGCGGTGCGATGCCATGCGATCTTCGGTGGACCGGAGGCCTTCTCCGCGGGCAACGACCTTGCCGATTTCCTCACCGTCGCCACCGGCGGGGAGGGCGGCGAAGAGGTGTTCGATTTTCTGCTGGCGCTCGCCGGCTGCAGGAAGCCCTTGGTTTCGGGCGTCGACGGCATCGCCGTTGGCATCGGCACCACGATCAACCTGCATTGCGACCTGACCTTCGCCACGCCGGAGACCGTCTTCCGGACACCGTTCGTCGACCTCGGCCTTGTGCCGGAGGCAGGCTCCAGCCTGCTCGGCCCCCGCGTCCTCGGCCCCCAGCGCGCCTTCGCGCTTCTGGCGCTGGGCGAGGCGCTGGACGCCGAGGCGGCGCTCGCGGCGGGCCTTATCCACCGCATCGTCGACGCTTCCTCGCTGGAGAAAACGGCCCTTTCCGCCGCCCGAGCCCTTGCGGCAAAACCGCCGGAGGCGCTGCGGATCACGCGTGATCTTTTGCGCGGACCCCGTGATGAGGTTTTTGCGCGTATACGGGAGGAGGGCGAACACTTTCGCGCGCGGCTGAAATCGGACGAAGCCCGCGCCGCCTTCACGGCCTTCATGAACCGGAAGCGGGACGGCGCCTGAGCGTCCGCCTTACAAGCAAGGGTCCGCTTAGGGATAAAGCCGCGTCTTCTCCCAGCCGCCCTCCACGCGCCTGAAGATCACCCGGTCGTGCAGCCGGAAGGGGCGGTCGTGCCAGAATTCGATGCTGTCCGGCACAATCCGCAGGCCCGACCAGTACTCCGGCCGCGGGATCGCGCCGATGGCGAACTTGGCCGTATATTCCGCCACCGCCTTTTCCAGCGCAAAGCGACTCTCCAGCGGCCGCGACTGTTTCGAGGCCCAGGCGCCGATGCGGCTGCCACGGGGGCGGGAGGCGAAATAGGCGTCCGCCTCCTCCTCGCTCACCTGTTCCACCGGCCCGCGCACGCGCACCTGCCGACGCAGGCTCTTCCAATGGAAGCACATGGCGGCCTTCATCGAGGAGAGGATCTCCTGCCCCTTGGCGCTTTCGAAGTTCGTGTAGAAGACGAAGCCGCGCTCGTCGAAACCCTTGAGCAGCACCATGCGCACATTGGGCATGCCGTCCGCGTCCACGGTCGCCAGCGCCGTGGCGTTGGGATCGTTCGGTTCCGAACCCTCGGCGTCCACCAGCCATTCACCGAACAGGCGATAGGGGTCGCCGCTTTCGGTGAAATCGCTCTCGTTTAAGGCATTCGTAACCATCGTCCTGCTCACTTATGCTGTTTTGCGGAGCATGCCGATTGCGGGGGCCGATGCAAGGGGCAGATAACGGAGCCCGTTTGGTGCTGCGCCTTCTCAGAAAGGCGGCACTTCTTTGTGTTTTTGCGGCGCTGGCACACGGCTGTGCGGCCAGCGCGCAAGACACCGTCGGCCAGCGGTCGGACGGGACCATCACCACCGCCTCCGTGCCGGCTATCACCGCGTCTGGCAAGGAGACCGATGCCGAGATCGTCCTCGCCGTCCTGGCGCGCGAAGTACTGGATGCTGTCGGCCACGAATGGGAGAACCCGGTAAGCGGCGCACGCGGCAGGATTACCGCCGTGACAAAGCAGGAAGCGGACGGGCAAGATTGCCTTGCCTTCACCACGACGCGCCAAAGCTTTGATGGCATCAACCTCTACCGAGGGCTTGCTTGTGAGGGCGCAACGGGCTTTTTGCACACGCGCGCCTTTGCAATGCTGTAGCCATACCGCAGGATACTGGAATTCTGCTCCGCCAATGCGCATATAACTGGCGCGACCGAAAACCTATGCAAAACACCCGGTTGACGGCTTTCCCGCCGCTCCTTGGGCAAGGCTGACGATGAAGAACCCTTACGAGGCGCTGGGCGTGCAGAAGGGCGCACCGGCGAAGGACATAAAGGCGGCCTATCGCCGCCTGGCCAAGAAGTACCACCCCGACCAGCGGCCGGACGACCCGCGGGCGAAGGAGCGTTTTGCCGAAATCGGCCAGGCCTACGAAATCCTCGGCAACGAAAAGACACGGCAAGCCTTCGACAACGGCGAGATCGACGCCAGCGGTAAGCCGCGCTTCCACGGCTTCGAGGGTGGCGCCCACGGCGACCCCTTTGCCGGCTTCCGGCGTGCCGGTGCCGGTGCCGGACAGGGCCGTACCCACTTCGAGTTCCGCACGAGCGGCATGGACGGCGAGCCTTTCAGCGGCGCCGACATCTTCAGCGAAATCTTCGGCCAGGCTTTTTCGCATGGCGGCCCGCAGGGTGCGCGGCGCACCACGCGTCCGGAAGGGCTGGGCGACCTCAACGCCACGCTCTCCGTCAGCATTGAGGACGTGGCGACCGCGGCCAAGGTGACGGCGGTCTTCCCCGACGACCGGCGCATTGCCGTGAAGCTGCCGCGCTATGTCGAGGACGGCCAGACGATCCGCCTCAAGGGCCAGGGGGCCGAGACACCTTTCGGCGAACGCGGCGATGCGCTGGTGAAGCTGAAGCTGCGCCCGCACAAGCGCTACCGCGTGGAGGGGCGTGATCTGCATGCCGACCTTCCCGTGAGCTTGCGCGACGCCGTGCTCGGCGCCAAGGTGGCGGTGGAGACGCCGACCGGCAAGGTGGCCGTTGCCGTGCCCGCCTGGTCGAGCTCCGACCGCACGCTCAGGCTCAAGGGGCGTGGCTTGCCTTTGAAGAGCGGCGGCAACGGCGATTTTTATGCCCATGTGCGCATCATGCTGCCGGAAGGAGGGGATGCGGCGCTGGAGAAGCTGTTTCGCAAGAACGTGGAGAGCGAGTAGGGCTTCTCCTTTTCCCCCACATCTCCTTCTGCCAACTTGATGCTTTGCTATCGCTGTGCGATAGGGCGTTCGCCGTAACAAGTTCGGAGAATCGTCTATGGCAGGTGGTAACGGCCTGATGGCCGGCAAGCGCGGGCTTGTGCTCGGTGTAGCCAACAATCGCTCGATCGCCTGGGGCATCGCCAAAGCCTGCGCGGCCGAAGGGGCCGAACTGGCGCTGACCTATCAGGGCGACGCGCTGAAAAAACGGGTCGAGCCGCTGGCCGCCGAACTGGGCGCCATCGTCGTCGGTCACTGCGACGTCACCGAGCTAGACACCGTCGACGCGGTGTTCGCCGAAGTCGAGAAGCGCTGGGGCAAGCTGGACTTCCTCGTCCACGCCGTCGCCTTCTCCGACAAGGACGAACTGACCGGGCGCTATGTCGAGACCACACGCGACAATTTCCTGCGCACCATGGACATCTCGGTCTATTCATTGACGGCGGTCGCCAAGCGCGCCGAGCCGTTGATGGCGGACGGCGGCTCCATCCTGACCATGACCTATTACGGCGCCGAGAAGGTGATGCCGCACTACAACGTCATGGGCGTTGCCAAGGCAGCGCTCGAGGCCAGCGTGCGCTATCTCGCCGTCGATCTCGGCGGGTCCAACATCCGCGTCAACGCGGTCTCGGCCGGCCCCATCAAGACGCTCGCCGCCTCTGGCATCGGCGATTTCCGCTATATCCTACGCTGGAACGAGTACAACTCGCCGCTGAAGCGGGTGGTGACGATCGAGGAGGTGGGCGACACCGCCCTCTACCTCCTCTCGCATCTGGCGCGCGGCGTGACCGGCGAGGTTCTGCACGTCGATTCGGGCTACCACGTTGTCGGCATGAAGGCCGTCGATGCGCCCGATATCTCCGTGGTGAACGACTAGTACGGGCAGGGCGCCCGTCCATGAGGTTTCCGTGCTTCCGCTTCTCTACATCATCCGGCACGGCCAGACCGACTGGAACGTCGAGGAGCGGTTTCAGGGGCAGGCGGACACCGATATCAACGCCAAGGGCCGCGCCGAGGCAGACCGCAACGGCCGTCGCCTGGCGGGTCTCATAGACGACCCCGCCGCTTTCGACTTCGTTGCAAGCCCGCTACGCCGCACCTGCGAGACCATGGAGCGGGTGCGCACCGAGATGGGCCTTCCCCCGCATGGCTACAGCACCGACCCGCGCCTCAAGGAGGTGCATTTCGGAGACTGGCAGGGCCTCACATATGAGGAGCTGGAAGCTCGTGAGCCAGGCTGCACCAGAGCACGCGCGCAGCGCAAATGGCATTTCCTGCCGCCGGGGGCGGAGGCGGAAAGCTACGAGCTGCTGGCGTGGCGCGTACGGGGTTGGCTGGATGCTCTGGAAAGGCCGACCATATGCGTCACCCATGGCGGCGTCATGCGCGCCGTGTTTCATTGGGTGGGTGGGCTGTCGGCCGAAGAGGCGGCAGAACTGAACGTCCCGCAGGACCTGATCCTGCGGGTGGACAATGGCGCGCTGGAATGGCTGTAGCTTATTCCGGCAGCAGCATGTCCATGATCTGCTTTTCGCCGTTATCATCGACCCGGTAAGCGATCACGACTTCCATGCCGTCGGAGATGGCGGACATGTCGATCTCGGGGGGCAGCTTATAGGTATCGCCGTCATGGAGCGTAATCGTCATCCGCTCCTCGTCGACCGCGGTGATGGTGCCCTCCGTGTCGGCGGCAATGGCCGGCGTGGCGAGAAGGGCAAGGGATAAGACGGCGGTAGGGATTCGCATGGGGCGGAACCTCAAGATGTCGTGTTGCAAGAAGCGTAATGCAAGCGGGTGACGGTTGTCCGAATTGAAATGATAAAATGTGTCAAAAGTGTCCCCCTCCACTGTTTGACCGCGTCCGCAAAGGCAAATAGAAGCGGTTCCGGCGCCGCCGCGCAAGGAAACGCTTACAATGTCGCACAACACCTTCGGTCATCTGTTTCGCGTCACCACTTGGGGAGAAAGCCACGGGGCGGCGATCGGCTGCGTCGTCGACGGCTGTCCGCCCGGCATCCGCTTTACCCGCGAAGAGATACAGGCCGATCTCGACCGGCGCCGGCCGGGCCAGTCCCGCTTCGTCACGCAGCGCCGCGAGCCCGATCAGGTGAAGATCCTGTCGGGTGTGCTGCCGGAAGACGACGGCGAAACGCTGGTCACCACCGGCACACCGGTCTCCATGCTGATCGAGAACGTCGACCAGCGCTCCAAGGATTATAGCGAGATTGCCCAGCGCTATCGCCCCGGCCATGCCGACTACACCTACGAGATGAAGTACGGCCTGCGCGACTATCGCGGCGGCGGGCGCTCCTCGGCGCGCGAAACCGCGGTGCGTGTGGCCGCCGGCGCGCTTGCCCGCAAGGTGGTTCCCGGCCTCAAGGTGCGCGGCGCGCTGGTTTCGATGGGCGAGAAGGCAATCGACCGCGCCAACTGGGATTGGGATTTCATCGGCCACCCCGACAATCCCTTCTTCACGCCCGACCCGGAATCCGTCGCCGTCTTCGCCGATTATCTCGACAGCATCCGCAAGAAAGGCTCCTCCGTCGGCGCGGTGATCGAGGTGGTGGCCGAGGGAGTGCCGGTGGGCCTCGGCGCGCCGATCTATGGCAAGCTCGACCAGGACATCTGCGCCAACCTCATGTCGATCAACGCCGTGAAGGGCGTGGAGATCGGCAACGGCTTCGAGGCCGCCCGCATCACCGGCGAGGAGAACGCCGACGAGATGCGCACCGGCGCTGACGGCAAGCCCGTGTTCCTGTCGAACAACGCCGGTGGCGTGCTGGGCGGCATCTCCACCGGCGAGCCGGTGATCGCCCGTTTCGCGGTGAAGCCCACCTCGTCCATCCTCACCCCGCGGAAATCGGTCGACAAGACAGGCGCGGAGGTCGACGTGACGACCAAAGGCCGCCACGACCCCTGCGTGGGCATTCGCGCCGTGCCCATCGGCGAGGCCATGCTTGCCTGCACCATCGCCGATCACTACTTGCGTCACCGAGGACAAACGGGGAAAGGGTAGACCCTATTCCCCTAACCGCAGCGAGAAACCATGCCCTATGACCAGCGGAAAGTCGTCGACGCCCTGCGCGCTTTTGAGCGCGGCGAGATCGTCATCGTCATGGACGATGACGGGCGCGAGAACGAAGGGGACCTGATCGTCGCCGCGGTCCATGCCACGCCGGAGAAGATGGCCTTCATCGTGCGCCATACCTCCGGCATCGTCTGCGCGCCGATGCCGCGGGAGGAGGCGCGGCGGCTGAACCTCGCGCCCATGGTGGCGGAAAACGACGCCCCCCATCAGACGGCCTTTACCGTCAGCGTCGATTTCAAGCACGGCACCACCACCGGCATCTCTGCCGAAGATCGCACGCTGACGGTGCGCAACCTTGCCAATCCCAATGTCGGCAGTAGCGACTTCGTACGGCCCGGCCACATCTTTCCGCTGATCGCCCGCGAGGGCGGCGTGCTCATGCGCTCCGGCCATACGGAGGCAGCCGTCGATCTGTGCAAGCTGGCCGGTCTGCCGCCAATCGGCGTCATCTGCGAACTCGTCAACGACGACGGTACCGTCATGCGCGGACCGCAGGTGACGGCGTTTGCGGAAGAGCACGGCCTCAGCCAAGTCTCCGTCGCCGATCTCATCGCCTACCGCCAGCGCCAGGAAACGCTGGTCGAGCGCATCGCCTGCTTCAAGATCGAGACCCCCGGCGGCACGGCCACCGTCCATACCTACACGCTGCCCTGGGAGGCCATGCAGCATCTGGCCATCGTCTTCGGCGACATCCGCGATGGCACGGATGTACCGGTGCGTCTGCATACGGAGGACGTCGTCGCCGACGTGTTCGGCACGGAATACCGGCTGCAGGACATCATGAAATCCATGGGCACCATGGGGCGTGGCGTGCTGGTTTATCTGCGTGAGGGTTCCGTCGGCGTCGCCCATCATCATCACCGCCCCCGGGCCGGGGAGGCCGAAGCACACGAGGAAGCGGTGAAGCGCGAGAGCGAATGGCGCGAGGTCGGTCTTGGAGCACAGATCCTCAAGGATCTCGGCATCACCTCCATCAAGCTGCTCGCCTCTCGTGAGCGCCATTATGTTGGCCTCGAAGGCTTCGGCATCAAGATCGCCTCGACGGAGATATTGTAAGGCCATCCGCCTTGCGGATGGCCTTGCCGGACACGGAGGGTAGCCGCTAGGCCACCGCTGTTTTGGGCATGATGGCGGCTGAAGGCCTCTGCAGGATGCGCTGGCCGGAAAGCGCGGTGGCCAGAGCCACGCCGCCCGCCGCGACCGACACCCAGAACCCGCTTTGCGCACCGAAGGCATCGATGACATAGCCCGAGATGAAAGAGCCGACGGCCATACCGATGAAGATGCCGGTCATGGCCCAGGTGATGCCCTCGGTAAGCTGCGAGGAGGGTACCAGCCGCTCGATCAGCCCGAACGCGGTTATGAAGGTGGGCGAGATCGAAGCGCCTGCGAGGAAAAGCATGAGCGCCAGGAGCGGAATGCTGTTCACCCAAAGAAGGGGCAGGGTTGTCAGCATGGCGATCGCGTTGGCGACCAGGAACTGCCGGCCAAGCGAGGCCTTGAGCTTTAGCGTGCCGAAGACGAGGCCGACGACCAGCGAGCCGCCCGCATAACCGGCCAGAACGAAGCTTGCCGCGCCCTTCTGGCCGAGCTCTTCCGAAAACGCGATCACAGTCACCTCGGCCGTGCCGAAGATCGTGCCGACCGCGATCAGCGTGAAGGTGATGATCTGCACCGCCGGGACACCGAGGGCTGACCGGCTTGCCTTCTCCTCGACCGGGCGGACCGGCGGCTCGGTGGATTTCTGCGCGACGAACAGCGCCGTGCCCACGGCCAGGAACAGTGTGGCCGCCAGCGGTCCTGCCTCCGGAAAGAGGCTGACGCTTAGCCCGATCGCCAGCACAGAGCCGGCCATATAGACCACCTCGTCGAGCACCGACTCGAAGGCGAAGGCGGTGTGAAGCTTCGGCGTGCCATGATAGAGCCCCGTCCACCGCGCCCGCACCATGGCCGGCATGCTGGGCATGACGCCGGCGATGAAGGCGAAGGCGAATAACGTCCAGTAAGGCCACCTGAAATGGGTGGCAAGAATGAGCCCGGTAAAGGCCGCGACGGAGACGGCTGTTGCAGGCGTCAGGACACGGCTCTGGCCGTGGCGGTCGACGAGCCGGGAAATCTGCGGCGCGACAAAGGCGTTGGTGAGGGCGAACGTAGCGGAGACCGCACCGGCCAACCAGTACTCACCATGGCTCTGGGAAAGCATGGTGACGATACCCATGGTGGCCATGGCGACAGGCAGGCGCGCCAGAAATCCGGCGGCGGCAAAGCCCTTGGCCCCTGGCGCCTGGAAGACTTCACTATACGGGTTCGGCATGACGCGATCCTTCGATTGGTAAGAGCGCGCCGCTGACATACGCGGCGTATGTCAATGAGGTAATTGCATACGCAGCGTATGTCAACTAAATATATACGTGCCGTATGTGAAAGGAAGAGAATGGCCCACAAACCTCGCAGCGAAATGATAACGGAGACCCGGCGCAAGCTGGTCACGGCCGCCCGTCATGCCTTCGGCGCCGTGGGATATGCCGATGCTTCCATGGACGATTTCACCGCCGAGGCCGGTTTGACCCGCGGTGCGCTCTATCACCATTTCGGGGACAAGAAGGGGCTTCTGCAGGCCGTTATCGCCGAGATCGATGCGGAGATGAACGCACGCCTTTGCGCCATCTCCGCAAAGGCGAGCAATCCGTGGCGGGGCTTTGTCGACGAGTGCATCGCCTATATCGAGATGGCGCTCGAGCCGGAGATACAGCGCATCGTGCTGCGCGACGGGCCGGCGGTGTTGGGCGATCCCGCCAACTGGCCCAATCAGAGCGCCTGTATCAACTCCATGACCGCGAGCCTGGAGCGTTTCGTGCAGGAGGAAACGATCGTCGCCACGGATGCCGAGGCCTTGGCGCGTCTCCTCAACGGCGCGATGCTGAGCGCTTCCTTGTGGATCGCCAATTCGCCGGAGCCGCGAGCCTCCTCGCGCAAGGCCGTGCACGCCTTCAAGGCACTTCTGGAAGGGCTTCGGGTCAAGGAGCGCGAATAGGGTCACTGCGGCGCTTGACGCCCGAAACCCTGTTGAAGGGCGCCGCGCGGCGTGGCCAAAGCCGGCGTCAACGCCTATATCGGGGCATGACCACGCGGCTATACACCCATCCCGTCTGCCTGGAGCATCTGACCCCGCTCGGCCATCCCGAGCGGCCGGACAGGCTGCGCGCTATTGAAAAGGTGTTGTCGCACGAAATCTTCGCCCCGCTTGATCGGGTGGAGGCGCCGATGGCGAACGAGACGGCAATCCTCCTCGCACACCCGGAAAGCTATGCCCGCCGGGTAAAGGGCACGATCCCCGCCGAAGGCCTGGCGCGCATCGACGCCGACACCTCCGTCAGCCCCAGGAGCTGGGAGGCCGCGCTGAGGGCCATAGGCGCGGCCACTGCCGCGGTGGACGACGTGTTCGCCGGGCGCGCCGACAATGCCTTCGCCGCCATCCGTCCGCCCGGCCACCATGCCGAGAAAGACCAGGCGATGGGCTTCTGCCTGTTCAACAACGCCGCGATCGCCGCTCGCCACGCGCAGGACGCGCATGGAGCCGAGCGCGTGGCCATCGTCGATTGGGACGTGCACCACGGCAACGGCACCCAGGACATTTTCTGGGACGACCCGTCGGTGCTCTACTGCTCCACCCATCAGATGCCGCTTTATCCCGGCACGGGTGCGGCTGGAGAGACCGGCGCCGGCAACATCGTCAACGTGCCGCTCTCCGCGGGTACCGACGGCGAAGCATTCCGCGAGGCGTTCAAGGGTACGATCCTGCCGCGGCTCGACGAGTTCCGTCCCGATCTGATCATCATTTCGGCCGGTTTCGATGCGCATTATCGCGACCCGCTGGCCGAGCTCAATTTCACCGAGGACGATTTCAGCTGGGCCACGGCGAGAGTGATGGAACGGGCGGGGCGCTGGTCGGACAACCGGCTTGTCAGCCTGCTCGAGGGCGGTTACGACCTCGAAGGGCTGGCCCTCTCGGTGGCCGCCCATGTCGGGCGCTTGATGAAGGGGTAAAGGATGAACGCCGACGCCAACAATGCCGCAGCCAACGACGACATCAAGGCGATGACCTTCGAGCAGGCGCTGGAAGCGCTGGAGAAGATCGTCAACGACCTGGAGCAGGGCGACGTGCCTCTTGAGCAGTCGATCCGCATCTACGAGCGCGGCGAGGCGCTGAAGGCCCATTGCGACCGGCTCCTGAAGGCGGCCGAAGACAAGGTGGAGAAGATCCGCCTCTCCCGCGAGGGCGTGCCTGCCGGCACCGAGCCGCTCGACCCGCAGTAGAAGCAGCGCGGCCTTGCCGCGTTTACTTTGCGTCCGCGAACGCTTATGTCCCTGCAATCTGCAACGAGCGAGCAAAGCGTGAAATCGCCTCCCGAAACACCTCTCCTTGATCGTGTCCGCATCCCGGCGGACATGAAAGGGCTCGACGAGAAAGACCTGCCCCAGCTCGCAGACGAGCTGCGCGCGGAACTGGTCGACGCCGTCTCGCAGACCGGCGGGCATCTGGGCGCCGGGCTCGGCGTGGTCGAGCTGACAGTGGCGCTGCACTACGTGTTCGACACGCCGGAAGACCGGGTCATATGGGATGTCGGCCACCAGGCCTATCCGCACAAGATCCTGACTGGCCGTCGCGACCGTATCCGCACGCTGCGCCAGGAGGGCGGGCTGTCGGGCTTCACCAAGCGCGCCGAGAGCGAGTACGACCCCTTCGGTGCGGCGCACTCTTCCACCTCCATCTCCGCCGGCCTCGGCATGGCCGTAGCGCGCGACCTTTCGGGCGGGCGGCGCAACGTGATCGCCGTCATCGGCGACGGCGCCATGTCCGCCGGCATGGCCTATGAGGCGATGAACAACGCCGGCGCGCTCGACGCGCGGCTTATCGTCATCTTGAACGACAACGACATGTCGATCGCCCCGCCCACCGGCGCCATGAGCGCCTATCTGGCGCGCCTTGCTTCCGGCCGCGCTTACCAGGGCATCCGCGACTTCGGCAAGAAGCTCACCTCCTATCTCGGCAAGAGCGTCGACCGCGCAATCACCCGCGCCGTCGAGCACGCGCGCGGCTATGTCACCGGCGGCACGTTGTTCGAGGAAATGGGCTTCCTCCACATCGGCCCTATCGATGGGCACAATCTGGAGCACCTCGTGCCCGTCCTGAAGAACGTGCGCGACCACGGCCACGGCCCGGTGCTCATCCATGTCGTCACCCAGAAGGGCAAAGGCTACGCCCCTGCGGAGGCGGCGGACGACAAGTATCACGGCGTCGCCAAGTTCGATGTCATCACCGGTGCACAAGCAAAGTCGCCAGCGAATGCACCGAGTTACACGAAAGTCTTCGCGCAAAGCCTTATCCAGGAAGCGCGTGAGGACGAGCGCATTGTCGCCGTCACCGCCGCCATGCCGTCCGGCACCGGGCTCGACCTCTTCGGCAAGGAGTTCCCAGAGCGCACCTTCGACGTCGGCATCGCCGAGCAGCACGGCGTGACCTTCGCTGCCGGGCTTGCCACGGAAGGCTATCGCCCCTTCGCCGCCATCTACTCCACCTTCCTGCAGCGCGCATACGACCAGGTGGTGCACGACGTTGCGATCCAGAACCTGCCGGTGCGCTTTGCCATCGACCGCGCCGGCTTCGTGGGTGCGGACGGCGCCACCCATTGCGGCGCCTTCGACATCGCCTATCTGGCGACGCTGCCGAACTTCACCGTCATGGCCGCCGCCGACGAGGCGGAGCTGAAGCACATGGTGCGCACGGCGGCACTACACGATGACGGCCCCATCGCCTTCCGCTATCCGCGCGGCAACGGCGTTGGCGTCGAACTGCCGGAGCGCGGACAGGCGCTGGAGATCGGCAAGGGCCGCGTCGTCCACGAGGGCACCAAGGTGGCGCTTCTGTCGCTGGGCGGTCGCCTGGCGGAATGCCTCAAAGCGGCCGACGAACTGGAAGCCGCCGGCCTGTCGACAACGGTCGCCGACGCGCGCTTCGCCAAGCCGCTCGACGCCGACCTCGTGACGCAACTGGCGCGCGGGCATGAGGTGCTTCTTACCATCGAGGAAGGCTCCATCGGCGGCTTCGGCGCCCATGTGCTCCACTTCCTCGCCCACCAGGGCCTCCTGGAAAGCGGCCTCAAGGTGCGCCCCCTGGTGATGCCCGACGTCTTCATGGACCAGGCGAAGCCGGAGAAGATGTACGCCGACGCGGGCCTCGACGCTGCCGGCATCGTGCGTGCGGTATTCGCCGCACTTGGACAGGAGGAGCAGGTGGCGCGGGCTTGAGTGGCGCACTTGCCAATCCCCGCCACTATCCTTCACCGAACACCGATGACCGCACTGACGACCCGTCTCCGTCTCGACCAGCTTCTGGTCGAGCGCGGCCTGTTTGAAAGCCGCGCCCGCGCCCGCGACGCCATTTTGCGCGGCACGGTGCGTGTGGCCGGCACCGCGGCGGTGAAGCCGGGGCAGGCGGTGGCGGCCGATGCGGAAATCGCTGTGGACGACCCAGCGCAGCGCTACGTCTCGCGCGCCGCGCTCAAGCTCATCCACGGGCTCGACGCCTTCGGCCTCGACCCAGAAGGCGCCCACGCGCTCGATATCGGCGCCTCCACCGGCGGCTTCACACAGGTGCTTCTGGAGCGCGGTGCGGCCCAAGTGACGGCTATCGATGTGGGCGCCGACCAGATGGACGAGCGGCTGAAGGCAGATCCGCGCGTGACCTGCCTTGAACGCGTGAACGCGCGCCATCTCACGCTCGAGGCGATCGGCGGGCGGCGGCCGAATTTCCTGGTCTCCGACGTCAGCTTCATTTCGCTGAAGCTGGCACTGCCAGCGGCGCTTGCAATGGCCACACTCGGCGCGCAGGGCCTCTTCCTCGTCAAGCCGCAATTCGAGGCGGGACGCGAGGCGATCGGCAAGGGAGGCCTGCTGCGCGCGCCGGAAAAGGCGGAGGAGGTCGCAAGCGAAATGAGGGACTGGCTGGAGACGAACGACGGCTGGCGTGCCGTCGGCCTCGTCCCGTCGCCCATCGAGGGCGGCGACGGCAACCGCGAGTTTCTGCTCGCCGGGCGGAAGGTGTGATGAACGAGACGCTGCACATCGAAGCGCTGGGCGCCCAGGGCGACGGCGTGGCCAACACGGCGGCCGGCCCCCTCTACGTTCCCTTCGCGCTGCCGGGAGAGAAGGTGAAGGTCCGGGTATCGGGACGGCGGGGCACACTTGTCGAGATCGACCAGGCTTCCGAGCGGCGTGCGGAGCCTGCCTGCCGGCATTTCGGCGCCTGCGGCGGCTGCGCCGTGCAGCATCTCGATAGGGAAGCCTATGCCGGGTGGAAGCGCGGGAAGGTCGTCCACGCCCTGCAAAGCCGTGGCCTCGACGCCGATGTGGCGCCGCTCGTTGCCTGTCCGCCCGCCTCGCGCCGCCGCCTTGCCTTCACCGCGCGGGCAATCGGGCAGCGCATGCTGCTGGGCTTCAACGCTGTCCAGTCGCACCGCCTCATCGATGTCGAGGAATGCCCGGTCGCCGATCCGCGGATCGTCGCTGCCCTTCCGGATCTGCGCCAGCTTGCCAGGCTGCTGGCGGCCACGCCAAAGCCGTTCCGCCTCACGGTCACAGCCACCCGCACCGGGCTGGACGCCGCGGCGGAAGGCGCCGGCAGGCTGAACGACAAGCGCCGGCAACAGGCAGTGGCGTTCGCGCTGGCCAAGGGGTATGCGCGCCTTTCGCTCGACGGTGAGGTGCTTGTGGAGCGCCAGAAGCCGACAGTGCTTCACGGTGAGGTGCCGGTAAGCGTGCCGCCTGGCGGATTCCTGCAGGCAGTCGCTGCGGCGGAGGAAGCGATGGCTGGCCTTGTGGCGGCGCATCTGATGGGCGCGAAGCACGTGGCCGACCTCTTTTCCGGCAGCGGCACCTTTGCGCTGCGGCTTGCCGGCGGCATGCGCGTCCATGCTGTGGAGGGCGATGCGGCCGCCCTGGCTGAACTGGAGACAGCGGCAAGAAATACGCCCGGCCTGAAGCCGGTGACGGCCGAGAAGCGCGACCTCTACCATCGCCCGCTGACAGCGAAGGAACTTGCCGCCTTCGACGGTCTCGTCTTCGACCCGCCGCGCGCCGGCGCGGAAGATCAGTGCCGGCAGGTCGCCCGCTCCACGGTCCGCCGCGTGGCCGCCGTCTCCTGCAATCCCGGCACGCTCGCCCGCGATCTGGCGATCCTCGTTGAAGGCGGCTACCGCCTCACTCGAGTGATCCCCGTCGACCAGTTCCTGTGGTCGCCGCATGTCGAGGTGGTGGCGCTTCTGGAAAGGCCGGGGAAACGCGGCTGAACCGGAGCGTCTTACCGCACGCCTACACGTCCGCACTGCTCAGCCCGGCGCTCGGCAGGCTCGGCGGGTCGCTGCTCGAGCCCGCCTATGCCGGTTCTTTCCTGATTCTTGTTACGATCTCGCTTTTGGCGGCCTGCCTGGTCCCGGGGCTTCGGGTACCTGCACCCAGAGCCGAGGTCGCTCAGGAGCGCCCGCGCCCGCTTCCGGTCATCATGCGCTAGCCCACTTATGCCGTCGCCATCCTCTGGCCCCGGCGTTGCCCGCCGCGCCGTCTTGCAGAGCGCGCGGTAGCCGCGCACCCCGTTCGATTATGCGGGACGCGAAAGCTGCGCGGCACCGTGGGCGGCGTGGTGATCGGTATGACGTGGCATTCAAGCCGTGTTCTAAGGCTCTATTTGCCCTTCAAAAGCTTTTCCACATAGTCCGGCACCACCCGGCTCGCCGGCCCATGGATCGCCTCATCGAAATCGCCGAACGTCTCCGAAGGCTCCAGATTGAGCTCCACCGTATGCGCGCCGGCACGGCTCGCCTCCTGCACGAATTGTGCCGCCGGATAGACGCTGCCGCTGGTGCCGATGGCGAGGAAGAGATCACAGTCGCCCAGCGCCTCGTAGATGCGCTCCATGTGATAAGGCATCTCGCCGAACCACACGACATCCGGCCGCAGGCCGCCGGCTTCGGCGCAAGCGGGGCAGGGCACTTCTGTTGAAAGATCCCCGTGCCACTCATGCCGGGATCCACAGCGGACACAGATCGCCTTGGTGAGCTCTCCATGCATGTGGATCAGGTTCTTCGAGCCTGCCCGCTCATGCAGGTCGTCGATATTCTGCGTGACAAGGGTCAGTCGGCCCGGATGCCCGGCTTCAAGCCGCGCCAGCGCGTAATGCGCCGCATTGGGCGCGATCTTGACCAGTCCGCTGCGGCGCTGATTGTAGAAATCGTGCACCAGCGCCGGATCGGCGGCAAAACCTTCCGGTGTGGCCACTTTCCGGTAGTCGTATCGAGACCAGATGCCGCCCGTGTCGCGGAAGGTGTCGACGCCCGATTCGGCCGAGACGCCGGCGCCGGTAAGAATGACGATGGAGGCCGGCATCACGCCTGCGTGCCGCCCACCGTCATCTTGTCCATCCTCAGATGCGGCTGGCCGACGCCCACGGGCACGCCCTGGCCGTTCTTGCCGCACATGCCGATGCCGGTGTCCAGCTTCATGTCGTTGCCGACCATCGAGACGCGGTGCATGGCGTCCGGCCCGTTGCCGATCAGCATGGCGCCCTTGATAGGCCGGGTCACCTTACCGTCCTCGATCAGGTAGGCCTCAGTGCAGCCGAAAACGAATTTGCCGGAGGTGATATCCACCTGTCCGCCGCCGAAAGAGACGGCGTAGACGCCTTTCTTCACCGAAGCGATGATCTCCTCGGGCGTCTTGTCGCCAGCCGTCATGTAGGTGTTGGTCATGCGCGGCATGGGCTCATGCGCATAGGATTCGCGCCGGCCGTTGCCGGTCGGGCGCATGCCCATCAGGCGGGCGTTCTGCCGGTCCTGCATGTAGCCGACCAGCTTGCCGTCCTCGATCAGCACATTGTGGCCGGATGGCGTGCCCTCGTCGTCGATGGTGAGCGAGCCGCGCCGCTCGGCAATGGTGCCGTCGTCGACGACGGTGACGCCCTTGGCGGCAACCTGACTCCCCATCAGGCCGGCGAACGCCGAGGTCTTCTTGCGGTTGAAGTCGCCCTCGAGCCCGTGACCCACCGCCTCGTGCAGCATCACGCCCGGCCAGCCATTGGCAAGCACGATATCGAAGGTGCCGGCGGGCGCGGGGACCGCCTCCAGGTTGACCAGCGCCTGGCGCAGCGCCTCCTCTGCGGCGAAACGCCAGGAATCCTCGACCAGGAACTCGCCGAAACTCTTGCGCCCGCCCATGCCGTAGGAGCCCGTCTCCTGCCGGTCGCCGTCACCGACCACGACGGAAACGTTCATGCGCACCAGCGGGCGGATGTCGCGCGCGATTTGCCCGTCCGCACGCAGGATCTCCACATGCTGCCAGGACGCGGCGAGCGAGGCCGTCACCTGGCGCACGCGCGAGTCCCTCGCGCGCAGCCAGCCGTCGATCTCCTGCAGGAGCTTCGCCTTCTCCTCGAAACCGGGCGCGGCGATGGGGTTGTCCTCACTATAAAGGCGCTGGTTGGTGCCGGATGGCGCCGCGGCGAGCGTGCCGGAATAGCCATGCTTGACGGTGGAGACGGCATCCGCCGCCCGCTTCAGCGCTGCTTCCGAAAGCTCGCTCGAATGGGCATAGCCCGTGGCTTCGCCGGCCACCGCGCGCAGGCCGAAGCCCTGGTCGGTGTTGAAGCTGGCCGTCTTCAGCCGGCCGTTATCGAAGACCAGAGCCTCGCCTTCGCGGTATTCGAGGAACAGCTCTCCATCATCGGCGCCCGAAACGGTATCGGACACGAGGGATTTGAGCTTGTCAGCGGAACAATCGAAGGAATCGATGAGCGAGCGGGGCATGGACGGGTATCCTGTTCTTTCTTCCCTCATCTAAGGGCAGAGGACGATCCGATCCAGTGCCGGGGCGGAATTGCCTCTTGCATCTGACCGAAGATGCCACCCGGCGCGTCTTCATTAAGGCAGAGCGTCGAAGCCTTCGCCGAAGCCCTTGAGGTCGACCGGGATGCCTATACCCTCCTCGGGAGTCTGGAAGACGATGAAGGTGGCCGATTCGCCGTTCCTCAACTTTCCGAGAAGCGTATCCTCGAGGATCACCTCGGCATAGCAGCCATCCTGGAAGCAGCGCACGAAATAGGCACGGCCGATATCCTCGCCGTCGACGTAGAGGCCGAGCCCGTTCGGCAAGAGCACACCGAGCGGCGCCAGAACGCGCATGATTTCCGCCTTGTTGTCGGCGGTGCGCAGCACCGCCACGGACAAGCCCACCTCCGGCCTGTCCTCCGCCACCACGTTCTGCATCATGATGCACTGCTCACTGGCGGCGCCTGCCGGCGTGTCGCAGAGGATCGACCAGGCGCCGTGGGTCGAGCGCACAGATCCCTCCTGCTGTTGCTGCTGCGCGGCGGCGGGCAGGATGACGGCCAATGTTGCGGCGAGCACCGCCACCACACGTACGACCAACGGCATGATGAACCTCTTTTCCCCGACGAATCACGGCCACCCATCCTGACGATGCATGCCCGAAAAGGAAATAGCCATTCCAGCGGGCCTTTACCCAAAGCGCCGCCCACACTCGTTGCCGAATCGGTCAGAATTGCGGACAAGCCGGCGCTGGCGGGGCGGCAGCGCAAAAATGCCGCATGCGAGGCTCTACGCCTTTCTTGCGGTTCGCATGAGAGTATGATTTGAACGCGCCTGTATTGAACAGGTCTCGATGCGGCTTCTCGCCGGGCTGCAGGCTTTTGGCGTATCCGGCGCACCGCCGGCGGAAAGCGCATTGATCGGGAGATGACGAGGGTTATGAAGAAGTTTGTTGCGAGCCTTTGGGTCTTCGCGCTGTCGCTGGTCGCCACCGGTGCCCACGCCGCGCAACCCGAACCCTGGCAGGTACGGTTCCAGCCCGCCGCGACGGGCATCATGGAGCAGATTCGCTGGTTCGAGGCCTACACGCTGTGGTTCATCGTGCCGATCACCCTTCTGGTGATGGCGCTTTTGGCCTGGTGCATCGTCCGCTACCGCGCCAGTGCCAATCCGGTGCCCTCGCGCACCAGCCACAACACCCTCATCGAGATCCTGTGGACCGTCGGCCCGGTGATCGTGCTTCTGCTTCTGGCCGTACCCTCCTTCCAGCTTCTGACGGCCCAGTACACGCCGGAGGAAGAGCCGGCCGTGACCATCAAGGCTACCGGCGTTCAGTGGTACTGGGACTACGAGTACCAGGACACCGAGAATCCGCTCTCCTTCACCTCGCTGATGCTTCAGGACGGCGATCGTGCAAGCGCCGGCAAGGAGGACAGGGCTCAGTATCCGCGCCTTCTCACCGTCGACAACGAAGTCGTGGTGCCGGCCGGTCAGACCGTGCGCGTGCTGGTCACCTCCAGCGACGTGATCCACGCCTTCGCCATGCCGGCCTTCGGCATCAAGGCCGACGCGGTGCCCGGCCGTATCAACGAGACCTGGTTCAAGGCGGAACGCGAAGGCCTCTACTACGGACAGTGCTCGGAGCTGTGCGGCAAGGACCATGCCTTCATGCCGATTGCCATCCGCGTCGTCTCGCAGGACCAGTACCAGAGCTGGTACGCGGCCGCGCAGGAAGATCTGGAAGGCGCCAACAGGGCGCTGATGGCGGCGATCGAGGACGGCAAGGGCGAGGACAAGGTCGCCGCCGCTGAGTAAGCCGGGCGACGCTAAGAATAACTTGGAGCGGTAGGAAACATGGCAGGCGCTGCGACTGAGACCCACCACGATGACCACAAGCCGAAGGGCTGGGTGCGCTGGGTGTATTCCACGAACCACAAGGACATCGGCACCCTTTATCTGATCTTCGCGATCTTCGCCGGCGTCATCGGTGGTTTCTTGTCGGTGATGATGCGCTGGGAGCTTGCCGAGCCGGGCATCCAGATCTTCCACGGCCTGGCGTCCATGGTCTACGGCTATGAGGGTGCGGCGGCCATCGATGCCGGCAAGGAGATGTACAACGTCTTCACCACCGCCCACGGCCTTATCATGATCTTCTTCATGGTGATGCCGGCGCTCATCGGCGGCTTTGCCAACTGGATGGTGCCGATCATGATCGGCGCGCCGGACATGGCCTTCCCGCGCATGAACAACATCTCCTTCTGGCTCCTGCCGCCGGCCTTCATCCTGATGTTGCTCACCATGTTCGTGCCTGGTGCGGCCGGCAGCTACGGCGCCGGTACGGGCTGGACGATCTATCCGCCGCTTTCGACCGTCGGCCAGCCTGGCCCCGCCGTCGATCTCGGCATCCTGTCGCTGCATATCGCCGGCGCCTCCTCGATCCTCGGCGCGATCAACTTCATCACCACCATCTTCAACATGCGCGCTCCCGGCATGACGCTGCACAAGATGCCGCTCTTCGCCTGGTCCGTGCTGATCACGGCCTTCCTGCTGCTCTTGTCGCTACCCGTTCTGGCCGGCGGCATCACCATGCTCCTGACGGACCGCAATTTCGGCACGACCTTCTTCGCGCCGGATGGCGGCGGCGATCCCGTGCTCTTCCAGCATCTGTTCTGGTTCTTCGGGCACCCGGAGGTCTACATCCTCATCCTGCCCGGCTTCGGCATCGTCAGCCACATCGTGTCGACCTTCTCGAAGAAGCCGATCTTCGGCTATCTCGGCATGGCCTATGCCATGGTGGCGATCGGCGCCGTCGGCTTCGTCGTGTGGGCGCACCATATGTACACCACGGGCCTGTCGCTCGACGCGCAGCGCTACTTCGTCTTCGCGACGATGGTGATCGCGGTGCCGACGGGCGTGAAGATCTTCTCCTGGATCGCCACCATGTGGGGCGGCTCCATCTCCTTCCGCGTGCCGATGCTGTGGGCGGTCGCCTTCATCTTCCTGTTCACGCTGGGCGGCGTGACAGGCGTGCAGCTTGCCAATGCCGGCCTCGACCGGGCGATGCACGACACCTACTACGTGGTGGCCCACTTCCACTACGTCCTGTCGATGGGCGCCGTCTTCGCCATCTTCGCGGCCTGGTACTACTGGTTCCCGAAAATGACGGGCTACATGTACAATTCCTTCGTCGCCCGGCTGCACTTCTGGATCACCTTCATCGGCGTGAACCTGATCTTCTTCCCGCAGCATTTCCTCGGGCTCGCCGGCATGCCGCGCCGCTACATCGACTACCCGGATGCCTTCGCCGGCTGGAACATGGTCTCCTCCTACGGTTCCTATCTGGCGGCGATCGGCGTGCTCGTCTTCCTCTACGGCGTGATCGAGGCATTCGCGAAGAAGCGCATCGCCGGCGCCAACCCGTGGGGCGAGGGCGCAACGACGCTGGAGTGGCAGCTTCCCTCGCCGCCGCCCTTCCACCAGTGGGAAGAGCTGCCGAGGATCAGGTAAACTGGGAAACGGCGTGGCCCGGAACCGATGTCCGGGCGCGCCAGCTTTGAGTGAAATGTAGAAACATGGCGTTGGTCGAACGAAAGCATGTGGATGGAGACGTCGGTCGCCTCTCCGAGGCGACGGCGGGCGATTTCATCGCGCTTCTGAAGCCGCGCGTCATGTCGCTCGTCGTCTTCACCGCCTTCGTCGGCATGGTCCTGGCGCCGGCCACGCCCAACCCGCTTCTGGCTGTCATCGCCATCCTGGCGATCGCCGTCGGCGCGGGTGCGGCGGGCGCGCTGAACATGTGGTACGACGCCGATATCGACGCCAAGATGGCGCGCACGGCGGGCAGGCCTTTGCCGAGAGGGCGCGTGGCGCCGGGCGAGGCGCTTGGCTTCGGCCTCTTTCTGTCGGCCTTCTCGGTGATGACGCTGGGCCTGATGGCCAACTGGCTGGCCGCCAGCCTTCTGGCCTTCACCATCTTTTTCTACGTCGTCATCTACACCATGTGGCTGAAGCGCTCGACGCCGCAGAACATCGTTATCGGCGGAGCCGCCGGTGCGCTGCCGCCGGTCATCGGCTGGGCGGCGATCACCGGCTCGGTGACGCTGGAAAGCCTCGTGCTCTTCCTCATCATCTTCCTTTGGACACCGCCGCATTTCTGGGCGCTGGCGCTGTTCAAGACCGGCGACTATGCCCGTGCCGGCATTCCCATGATGCCGAATGTTGCCGGCGAGGGGCACACCAAGCGGCAAATCTTCGCCTATGCCGTTCTGGTCGCCGCAAGCGGCGTTCTGCCGAGCGTTCTCGGCTTCGCCAGCATGGCCTACGGTGCCGTGGCGGCAGTGCTGGGCGGCGGCTTCGTCTGGTACTCCTGGCATGTGCTGAGGATGGCTGACGGCGACCGGGCGATGGGCCCGGCCAAAGCGCTGTTCGCCTATTCGCTTGTCTACCTCTTCGCCATCTTCGCCGCTTTGCTCGTCGACGGCATGATCTCGCGTGTTGGAGGCTGATGCGATGCCGGACGACGATCGTATCAAGCCGACGGAGAAAGAGTTGAAGGCGCGGCGCAACCGCTCCATCGCGATCGCTCTGGCGCTCGCCGCCTTTGTCATCATCGTCTATCTGGGCAGCCTCATGAAGCTGGGGCCGTCCCTGTTCGACCGGGCCATGTGAGGAGCGCGATGAGCACGACGAGTTCCGACAGCGCTCGCGACCGCCGCAACCGCGGCGTGGCCGTGCTCTGCGTCGGCGTATTCGCCGGCATGGTGGGGCTTTCCTATGCGGCCGTGCCGCTCTACCAGCTCTTTTGCCAGGTTACCGGCTACGGCGGCACGACGCAGCGGGTGGAGCAGTATTCCGACACCATCCTGGACCGCGAGATCACCGTCCGCTTCGACGCCAACACGAACGCCGCGCTGCCGTGGGAGTTCAAGCCCAAGCAGCGTCAGGTGACGATGAAGATCGGCGAGACGGTGGAGATCGCCTACGTGGCGCGCAACCTTTCCTCCAGGCCCACCACCGGTACCGCAACCTTCAACGTCGCGCCGGGTCTTGCAGGCGCCTATTTCAACAAGGTCGAGTGCTTCTGCTTCACGGAGCAGGAGCTGCAGCCCGGCCAGTCATACGAGATGCCGGTGCAGTTCTTCGTCGACCCGGAGATCGTGAACGTGCCGGAATTGAAAGACCTGAAGGTGATCACGCTTTCCTACACATTCTACCCGCTGCCTCAGGAATCGGTCGAAGCGCCGCGCCCCGAGGAAGCAAAGAACCAGAAGATCGAGGGATAACATGGCTGGCGCCCACGCAAAGCACCACGACTACCACATCATCGATCCGAGCCCCTGGCCCTTCATCGGCTCGGTCGGCGCGCTTGTGACGGCCATCGGCGCCATCGCCTGGATGAAAGCAGCGCAGGGCGCGACCTTCCCGCTCTTCGGCATAAACCTCGCGGCCGCCAATTTCTGGCTCTTCCTGGTCGGCATGCTGATCCTGCTCTACACCATGTTCGCCTGGTGGAGCGATACCATCAAGGAAGCCCAGGAGGGGCATCACACCAAGGTGGTCTCGCTGCATCTGCGCTACGGCATGATCATGTTCATCGCCTCGGAGCTGATGTTCTTCGTGGCCTGGTTCTGGGCTTTCTTCGATGCCAGCTTGTTCCCGGGAGAGGCGGCCCAGGTAAGCCGAGCCGAGTTCACCGGCGGCGTCTGGCCGCCGGAGGGCGTTGAGGTTCTCGATCCCTTCCACCTGCCGCTCTACAACACGATCATCCTGCTCCTGTCTGGCACCACCGTCACCTGGGCGCATCACGCGCTTCTGGAGAACGACCGCAAGGGCCTGGTCTATGGCCTGACGCTGACCGTGGTGCTCGGCCTTCTGTTCTCGGCCGTTCAGGCGTATGAGTACATGCACGCGCCATTCGCCTTCAGCGATTCGATCTATGGCGCGACCTTCTTTATGGCGACGGGCTTCCACGGCTTCCACGTCATCGTCGGCACGATCTTCCTGGCCGTGTGCCTGTTGCGCGCCATGGCCGGCCACTTTACGCCGCAGCAGCATTTCGGCTTCGAGGCCGCCGCCTGGTACTGGCACTTCGTCGACGTCGTGTGGCTGTTCCTCTTCTCCTTCGTCTATGTGTGGGCCTCGGCTGGCGCGACGATCGCGCATTGACCGGCGAAGATCGCAATTTGTGGAGGGGGCGGCCGCGACGAACGGCTGCCCCTGTCCTTTTTGGTGAAACGGGAAACCTGCGATGAGTGAAGACAAGGCCATCTGGCCGCCGGTCGATCCGGTCCGCGCCGGGCTCTCCGGCCGCTGCCCGCGCTGCGGCGAGGGCCGGCTCTTCTCCGGCTTCCTGAGCGTCGGCAAGCGCTGCGCCAATTGCGGGCTCGACTACGGCTTTGCCGATTCGGGCGACGGCCCGGCTGCCTTCGTCATCCTCATCATCGGCTTCATCGTCGTCGGCCTTGCCCTGTGGCTGGAGGTGACGACCGGCGCGCCGCTCTGGCTGCATTTTCTGCTGTGGGTACCGCTAACATTGGTGCTTTCACTGACGGCGCTTCGGCTGATAAAGGGGCTTCTCATCGCCCTGCAATACCGGAACAAGGCCGCCGAAGGGCGGTTGGAAAAGGCGGAATGAGTGTAGCCGTGCACGACACCGGCCCCCGCGGGAGCTTCCTGCTTCTCGCCATCAGCATCCCCGTGCTGGTGCTGCTCCTGGTGCTCGGCACGTGGCAGGTCAAGCGCCTGCAATGGAAAGAAGGGCTGGTCCAGCGCATCGAAGAGCGGATTGCCGCCGCGCCCAGGCCGCTTGAGGAGGTTGCCCGCCTCAACGCCGAGGGCGGTGATGTCGACTACCGCCCGGTGGCGGTCACCGGTTCATTCCTGCACGAGGCGGAGCGGCACTATCTCGCCACCTGGCATGGCCAGTCCGGCTTCTTTGTGCACACGCCGTTGCGGCTCGCCGACGGCCACTACATCTTCGTCAACCGCGGCTTCGTGCCGTATGACCGCAAGGACCCGGCCACCCGTTCCGCGGGACAGGTGCCCGGTAGCGTGGAAGTCGGCGGCCTCGCGCGCACGGCACCGGCGGAGAAACCTTCCTTCATCGTGCCCGACAACGACACGACGGAAAACATCTTCTACTGGAAGGACCTTGGCTCTATGGCCCGCTCGGCCGGGCTTGCCGGGGAGAAGGTCTACCCGTTCTACGTCGATGCCGACGATGCGCCCAATCCCGGCGGCCTGCCGGTTGGCGGCGTCACCCGGATCGACCTGCCGAACAGTCATTTGCAATACGCCGTCACTTGGTACGGCCTGGCCTTTGCGCTCGTCTGCGTCCTGGGCTACTGGTTCCTGCGCCGTCGCAGCGCGGGCGATACTTGACACCGGCCGCAGGCCGCACCCACTTTCCGGGCGGGACGACAGGAGTTTTTTGAGGCGATGCCGATGAATGGGCACAAGCGGAAGCTGATCGTGCGGCTGTGCGGGCCGCGCGGCTTTTGCGCCGGCGTCGACCGGGCCATCCAGATCGTCGTCCTGGCGCTCAAGAAATATGGCGCGCCTGTCTATGTGCGCCACGAGATCGTGCACAACCGCTACGTGGTGGAGGGCCTGCAGGAGCGCGGCGCCGTCTTCATCGAAGAGCTGAGCGAGATCCCCGACACGCACCGCGACCGCCCCGTGGTCTTCTCGGCCCACGGCGTGCCGAAATCCGTGCCGGCCGACGCGGAAAGCCGCAACCTCTTTTATCTCGACGCCACCTGTCCGCTGGTCTCCAAGGTGCACAAGCAGGCCATGCGCCATCAGCGCCTGGGCCGCCATGTGCTTCTCGTCGGTCATGCCGGGCATCCGGAGGTGATCGGCACGATGGGGCAGTTGCCGGAGGGGACCGTCTCGCTCATCGAGACGGTGGAGGATGCGGAGCGCTTCTCCCCGCCCGAGGGCATGGAACTCGGTTACGTGACCCAGACCACGCTTTCGGTGGAGGACACGGCCGACATCATCCGCGCGCTGGAGAAGCGTCTTCCTACCTTGCGGGCGCCGTCGGCCGAATCCATCTGCTACGCCACGACCAATCGCCAGGAGGCGGTGAAGGAAGCCGCCCCCGGCGCCGACCTCTTCCTCGTCGTCGGCGCCCCCAATTCGTCGAACTCGCGCCGCCTGGTCGAGGTCGCCGAAAGGGCAGGGGCCAGCCGCGCTCTCCTGGTGCAGCGCGCTTCGGAAATTCCCTGGGCCGAGATCGGCGAGATCGCCGTGCTTGGCCTGTCGGCTGGCGCTTCGGCACCGGAGATCATCGTCGATGAGATCATCGACGCCTTCGCCGAGCGCTATGAGGTGACCGTCGACCTCGCCATCACCGCGGAGGAGCGCGAGAACTTCCCCGTCATGCGCCCCTTGCGCGATGTCGAATTGACGAAGTCGGACATGGCCTTCGTCAACGGCGTGAGCTGACATGGCCGTATACACCGACATTTCGGAGGAAGAGCTTGGCGCTTTCCTGCGGGAGTATCCGGTGGGCGAGCTGCTTTCCTACAAGGGTATCGCCGAGGGTACCGAGAACTCGAACTACCTCCTGCACACCTCCGAAGGGGCCTTCATCCTCACCCTCTACGAACGCCGGGTGGACAAAGCGGATCTGCCCTTCTTCCTGGGCTTGATGGAGCATCTGGCGCGAAAAGGCGTCACCTGTCCCTTGCCTGTCCACCGGCGCGACGGGCAGACGATCGGCGAGCTTGCCGGCCGCCCCGCCGCCCTCATCACCTTCCTGGAAGGCATGTGGATGCGCCGGCCGACGGCGCAGCATTGCCGCGAGGTGGGCAAGGCGCTGGCGGGCCTGCACCAGGCAGCGGCCGATTTCCCGCTTAAACGCAAGAACGCGCTCTCGCCCGAGGGCTGGATGCACCTGTGGGAGGGCGCGAAGGGGCGCGCCGACGAGGTGGAACCGGGGCTGACGCGCGAAGTGGAAAGGGAGTTCGCCGAGATCGCGCGCCACTGGCCGACGGACCTGCCTTCGGGCATCATCCATGCCGACCTCTTTCCCGACAACGTCTTCTTCCTCGGCGGCAAGGTTTCGGGCCTCATCGACTTCTACTTCGCCTGCAACGACCTCCTGGCCTACGACATTGCCACCTGTCTCAACGCCTGGTGTTTCGAAAAGGACATCTCCTACAACCTCACCAAGGGCGCGGCGCTTCTTGCCGGCTATCAGAGCGTGCGGCCGCTGCAGCCTTCCGAGGTGGAGGCGCTGCCGCTTCTGGCGCGGGGGGCTGCCTTGCGTTTCATGCTGACGCGCCTGCACGACTGGCTGACCATCCCCGACGGCGCCCTCGTCAACAAGCGCGATCCGATGGAATACGTCCGCCGCCTGCGCTTCCACCGGCAGATCGCCGCGCCCACCGAATATGGGATCGACATCGCGTGAAGAAGATCGAGATTTTCACCGACGGCGCCTGCTCGGGCAACCCGGGCCCCGGCGGTTGGGGGGCGGTGCTGCGCTACAACGGCGCCGAGAAGGAGCTTTCGGGGGGTGAAGCGGAGACCACCAACAACCGCATGGAGCTCAAGGCGGCGACGGAGGCGCTCAATGCCCTCAAGGAACCTTGCGAGGTGGACCTCTACACCGACAGCAACTACGTGCGCGACGGCATCTCCGGCTGGATAAAGGGCTGGAAGCGGAACGGCTGGAAGACGGCGGCCAAGAAGCCGGTGAAGAACGTCGAGTTGTGGCAGGCCCTCGACGAGGCGACCGACCGCCACAAGGTGCGCTGGCACTGGGTCAAGGGCCATGCCGGGCATCCCGAGAACGAGCGCGCCGACGCGCTCGCCCGCGCCGGCATGGCGCCTTTCAAGAAGAAGCGCCGCACCAGGCCGGCTGCGCGGGCCACGCCCTCTTAACGCCTAAAGCTGCTCGAGAATGCGCGCCGCGCCGCTGGTGACCGCCTGGCCGCGCGCTTCCTCTATGTTGAGCTCTTTGACGACGCCATCCTCGACCAGCATGGAAAAGCGCCGGCTGCGCGTGCCGAGACCGGCTTTCGACAGGTCCGTTTCGAGGCCCAGTGCGCTGGTGAACTGGCCGTTTCCATCGGCCAGGAAGACGAGCTTGTCTTCGGCGCCGGTAAAGCGCGCCCAGGCACCCATGACATGGTGGTCGTTGACCGCGAGGACGGCGATGACGTCCACGCCGCGGGCGCGGATGGCATCGTAATTCTCCGCGAAGCCCGGCACGTGATCGTTGCTGCAGGTGGGCGTGAAAGCCCCAGGCACGCCGATCAGCACCACCTTGCGACCGGCGAAGAAATCGGCGGTGCCGACATCCTCCGCGCCCTCCGGAGAGGCCTTCTTGAGCATCACGTCGGGTAGCCGGTCGCCGATGGAAATCGTCATTTATAGTCTCCTGGATGGTGTTGGATTGGATCTGCCGTTGAGAAGGATGCGGCGCGCCTGAAACCTAAGGCGGAAACGGCGGCGCGGCCAGTAGGGCCGTGTAGGGAATTGGTATCGCTCTATGGCATTGCGACCGTGCCGCTGACGGCCTTTCCGCCGAGGACAAGCGTATAGTGGAGCTCCACCGCCTCATCGGGCGCGTCGAGGATTTCGGCAACGAAGGCAGCGGTGCCGTTCTCACGCTCCTCGAGCGCCGGTGTTGCCAGCCGCATGCCTTCCGGTGCGTCGAGGAAAAGCACCGGCTCGCCCGCCTCCGGGGGCAGATCGGCATCAAGCAGCAGGCGGCTTCCCTGCCGTAAAACGCGGGTCAGTTCGAAGCCGGGGCCGGCATCGTCGGGCAGGGCGGCGAAGGCGGCCGTCACCACGATGCCGTCGGCCGCATTGTCCGGGTCGGCGCCGGCGTCGAAGGAGAAGGAAGCCTCGAAGGGAATGCAGATCGTCTCGCAGATGCCGAGGAACATGCTGCCCTCGATAATGCCGGCGGCCCCTGGCGTGGCGGGCCCGAAGACAACCGGCAGCGCGACGCTTTGTGGATAGCCCGCCCATGTCGCGTAGGGATCGGTGATGCGCTTGGGCGGCGGGAAGAGGATTTCCGCGTGCCTGATGTCGGAGGAGGGCGAAAGCTCTATCTGCGGCGGCACGCCCGCTTCGCCGGGGTCGCGCCAATAGGTCTTCCAGCCGGGCTCCAGCTTGATCTCCAGAGCCCCGCGCAGGCGGCCTTCCTCGTCCGCCAGGCCCGATGTGACGATGCGGACGGCGCCGCCGTCGCTTTCGAACCACTGGCTGGAGGCCGCGCCCGCGGGCGTGGCGAGAGTGAGGGCGAACACCGGGATTGCGAGCGCGTAAAACATTGGCGGACATTGCCGGCTACGCCGCCTCAGCGCAATGCGCTCCCGGTAACGCCGATCATCATTTTCGCGTGAGGCAGGCACGGTTGGCGTCTTTCAAGCTTGGTCAAAACGCGGTAGGCTTATGCCATGGAATGGGAGATAGGCGCCAATAGGGCGGGCCCAGAGGGCACGCTGCAGAACCACTTCCTGATCGCCATGCCGGGCATGCGCGACGAGAGGTTCGCGCGCTCCGTCATCTATCTGTGCGCGCACAGCGAGGACGGGGCCATGGGCCTCATCATCAACCGCACCCAGCAGCTCGGCTTCACGGATGTCCTGGTCGAGCTCGGCATCCTCGACCGCAGCCAGTCGATCCGCCTTCCCGCCCGCGCCCGTGAGATGCCGGTGCGCAGCGGCGGCCCGGTCGACCGCAGCCGCGGCTTCGTGCTGCACACGGGCGATTATATGGTGGATTCCTCGATGCCCGTCTCCGAGCAGGTGTGCCTGACGGCGACGATGGACATCCTGCGCGCCATCTCCTCCGGCAAGGGCCCGCGCCACGCGCTGATGGCGCTCGGCTATTCGGGCTGGGGCGCCGGCCAGCTCGAGATGGAGATCGCCGAAAACGGCTGGCTCGCCTGCCCGGCCTCGCCGGACCTCCTGTTCGAGGGCGACATCGATTCCCTCTACGACCGCATCCTGGCCTCCATCGGCGTCGATCTGGCGCATCTGAGCCAGACGGCGGGACACGCCTGAGGAGGGAGAATCGCGGTCTTGTCGACCGGGTGCTCGCGCCGGTTCGGGTGGAAGCAGATCGTTCTCGTCCATCCATCTCTCTTTTTGGGCTGTGAACCAGGGGCAAGCGCCATCGTTGCCACGCCCGGTTTTCACCGTCTGGCCATTGAGTAGGTGGGAAGCGGGGCGCGTCTTCGGCACCGCACGAGGCGCTTTGGGAGCGCCTCAAATAAGGCGCGTCCAACGCGCCCCACCGGAGGCTGTCCCGACAGTCGGCCGGTCACTTGGGCCTTTCTCCTTCCCGGCTGCACCCAATTAGGGGGTGGTCTTAGCCGGGCCGAACAAAGGCCCTAGCGGCTTCTCCGCGGTCGCCTGGCACCGTCTCTCACCCGGTGCCCGGCTTTTCCGTGATGCTGTCTCATACCCAGCACCCCCGGTACCGCCGGCCTGTCGCGGGCCCTCACGCCTGCAGGTACCGTTCCTGCAGGGCGAGGTCTCCGCCGCCCTCCCCGTGTCCCCGGTCCGGACCAAGGTTCCCGTGAGGGCGATGGGGAGGATTATAAGGGTGGGCTGGGGAGGGGGGATAAAATCCTGCGAAAAAAGTCGGAGAAATCTTTCTGCAGTGAGTGAAAACAATGGGTTGGTGGGGAAGAAAGAATTCTTGTCGCCACATTTTATCCCCGCGCAGGCGAGGCATCGCCGGCTGAGGTGAAGGGCGCCGGCCGCCTCACCAACGCGCGTCATCCCGGACAGCCTCCGCTTCGCTCCGACTTCCGGGATGACGCGCGCGGGTGGGGGAGATGTCCGGCAGGACAGCCCGCAAACACGCCGGGCGCGGTATTGAAATTTCTTGTGACAGGAGCCATCCGGCGGGATGACGCTTTTATGACATATTTATGACAGTTCATACGACAGCTCATAAACACGAGATTACGAGACGGCCCGTTGACACCTGTGAACGCCCATCTCCGGGGATCCCGTATAGCGACCTTCCATTCGCAGACGCCTGTGAACGTCCAGTTCCGCGGGTCCCATGCAACGAGCTTCCATTCGCCATGGCGATTTTTGGTGAAATGGAAGCAGCTATTCGCGCTTTCCTGCCTCTTTTCCCTGCTTCTTTTCTGCGCAAGCGTTTCACAGGATTTGATCCTGTATTCTGGAACGAGGTTGGATCTCTCCAACAAGATATGGCTGCTCGACGTGGACTCCGAGCAGAGCGCCTTCACGTGGCTTTCGGTGGTGGCGGCATTTTCCGTGGCATGGCTGCTTCTTGTGGCTGGGGGCGATGCAGCGATGCGCGGCAGCCGGTTCAAGTGGCACTGGTACTTCCTCGCCGTTCTTTTCCTGCTGGTATCGTTCGATGAATTCGTAACCGTTCACGAGAAGATTTCCGCCGCCTTGGCGTCGAGGGTCCAAAACACTGGTATCCTGTATTTCGCTTGGGCGGCGCCGGCCGGCGTCATCAGTCTGTTGGGACTTGCCGCCTTCATTCCGTTCATCCGGTCGTTTCCGCCGCGGCTCGAGATACTCCTGGTGCTTTCCGCCGTTCTTTTCCTCAGCGGCGCTGTCGGCTTCGAAATGGTCGGCGGCAGCATTGCGGAGGTAGAAGGCACGGAGTCATTTCGCTATCGAATGCTGACGAACATCGAGGAGGGTCTCGAAATGGCGGGGGTGCTGACCTTCGCTTACGTCTTGCTCTCGTACATGGAAGGCATAGGGGCAACCTCCGCGCCGGATTATGCGCCTAGGCGGCGGGAAAGCCCTTTGCCAACACGGGACCGGTGATCCATGACGCCGCGCTGTGATCGGGATTCTTCGCATCAATCAAGCTCTGTGGCATCGATCCGAAGTCGGCGGTGACGGCGCCGCGTCTTTCTCGAAATATTGGCTCGTGGGAGATCTGCTTCCAATCTTAAGCGACGGCAGGGAACAGATCGCCACGGCAAGACCTTGCCATTAATGGATGCACGTATTATGTGATTACAAAATCAGTGCAGTTCAGGATCTGGCCATGCCCCGGACTACTCGCTACCCCAAGGAAGAGAACTTCAATTTCCGCGTCCCGGCCGATCTGAAGGCTGCCTTCAAGGCTGCTACCGACGCAGCCGATCGCCCGGCCGCGCAGGTGCTCCGCGACTTCATGCGCGCCTATGTCGAGCAAAATCGGCCAGCGGAGCCAGGATATGACGCATGGTTCCGAGACCAGGTGCAAGAGGCGATCGACGATCCGCGGCCGAGCGTTCCCCGCGACATTGTGATGGAGCGAACGCGCGCCATCATTGACGAGATCGCCGCGGCAAAGGCACGCCGTGAGGGTTGAGTGGCGACCGCTCGCAGAGCGCGACCTTGGAGAGATCGTCCGTTTCATCGCCGCTGACAGTCCTCAAGCGGCCTATGATGTCCATGAAGCGATCCGGCAGCAAACGGCGAAACCGGCCGAATATCCAGGGATCGGCCGGCCGGGCCGTGTGAAAGGAACGCGTGAGTTGGTCATTGCCGGGACGCCCTTCGTGGTTCCATATCTGGTTGAGAGCGAGGTAGTGACCATTCTCTGCGTCATGCATGGCGCCCGGAAATGGCCGAAAAAGCTTTAAATCCCGGCCTACCCATGGGTGCTGCCCTCCGCTATGGCTCCGGGCGTTCGTCGCTCAAAAAGCCAAATCGTTGGCTGACCCCTCACCCCGCCACCGGCCCCGGATATTGTTCCATCAGCAGCCTGAGGCTCGCCTCCGCGTCGGCCGGTGGCCCGAAGTGGAAGCTTTGGGCGTATTCGCAGCCGACCTGGCGCAGCGCTTTCAGGTCGCGCTTTTCCGAGACGCCCTCGGCGACGACCGAGAGGCCGAGTTCGTGGGCCATGGTGATCATGGACTTCAAAAGCACGTCGCCCTTCGAGCTCGGGTCGTCGACGAAGCTCTTGTCGATCTTGATCGTGTCGAAGGGGAAGCGGGTGAGATAGGCGAGGGAAGAGTAGCCGGTGCCGAAATCGTCGAGCGACAGGCCGATGCCGAGTTTCTTCAGTTTGCCGAGCACGTGGGCGGACTGCTCGGGATTGTCCATCACCAGCGATTCCGTCAGCTCCAGGCGGAAGCAGCGCGGTTTGATGTTGGATCGGGCGATGATGGAGCGCACGTCGCCGACGAGATCGCGGCGGATGAGCTGGCGGCTCGACAGGTTGACCGACATGAACAGCGGCAGGTCGCCGAGCTGCTTCTGCCAGGCGTAGAGGTCTTCGGCCGCCTGGCTCATGGCGAACAGGCCGAGCGGCACGATGAGCTCGCAGCTTTCAGCGATGGGGATGAAATCGGCAGGCGGGATGGCGCCGCGGCGCGGGTGCTCCCAGCGCAGGAGAGCCTCGAAGCCGGCGATGCTGCTGTCTTCGAGCCGCACGATGGGCTGATAGACGAGGCTCAACTCCTTGCGCTCGACGGCGCGGCGCAGGTCCGATTCCATCTGCAGACGGTCCGTGCCGATGGAGCGGAAGGCGGGGCGGAAGGGTTCGATACGGTCGCCGCCGAAGCGCTTGGCCTGGTACATGGCAAGCTCCGCGTCCTTCAGCATCTCTTCGGCCGCGTTCTGCGCCGAGGTCCAGGAGACGAGGCCGATGGAGGGCGTCAGGACGATCTCGCGCCGGGCGAAGGTGACGGGGGAGCGGATCGCCTGGCGCACCGCGTCGGCGACCGAGGCGATGCGCGCCGGCTCCTGCTCGGACAGGAGCATCATGGCGAACTGGTCCCCTGCGACCCTGGAGAGCGCGTCGCCGGGCTTCAGGAGCCGGTGCAGCCGCCGTGCGATGGTGAGCAGGATCGTGTCGCCGGCGGAGATGCCGAGCTCGTCGTTGACCTGCTTGAAGCGGTCGATGTCGATGACGAAGACGGTGGGGCGGATGTTGTGCTCGCTGCCGGCCATGGCGATGGTCGCGTCCAGCCGGTTGATGAACAGCTCGCGGTTGGGCAGGCCCGTCAGGTTGTCGTGCACGGCGTCGTGCAGGAGCCGCTCTTCCGCTTTCTTCTGCTCCGTCACGTCGACCATGGTGCCGACGCAGCGGATGACCTCGCCGTCCGAGCCGATGACGGGGCGGGCGCGCAGGGTGAACCAGTGGTAGTGCCCGTCGGCGCCGCGCAGGCGGAAGCTCTGGGCGATGCGGCCGCGCCGGTTTTCCAGCACCACGTCCATCGTCGTGCGGAAGGTGTCGCGGTCGTCGGCGTGGAGAAGCGGCAGCCAGCTGCGCGCCGGGCCGTTGAGGCTCGCCTCCGGCAGGCCGAGCTGGCGGCTGATGTCGGGCTTCGTGACCACGCGGTCGCGCAGGACGTCCCAGTCCCAGACGACGTCGCCGGAGCCGGTGATGGCGAGCGCCTGGCGCTCCATGTCGGAGAACAGGCCCTGGAACAGGGCGCCGCCGGCAAAGGCGTGCTGCATCACGGTGAAGCCGATGAGGAGCACGATCAGGATGAGCCCGCCGCCGATCGCCGGCTGCGCGATGTCGTTGTCGAGCCGGCCCGTCACCGCCATCCAGGCGCCGACGAGCCACACCAGCACCATCAGCCAGCTCGGCACCAGCATGATGGCGCGGTCGTAGCCCTGGAGCCCGAGATAAACGATGAGGCCGAGCCCGACGACGGCGGTGGCGGCGAAGGAAATGCGGGCGATGCCGGCGGCCATGGCCGGGTCGATCCACGCGACGCCGGCGATGATGACGAGGCCGAGGATCCAGGCCAGCATGCCGTAGCTGAAGCGCTCGTGCCAGCGGTTCAAGTTGAGATAGGCGAAGAGGAAGACGACGAGGGTGGCGGCAAGCGCGATCTCGCTGCCGGCGCGCCACAGCTGCTCGCTGCCGGGCGAGATATCGACGAGGCGCGTCAGGAAGCCGAAATCGATCGAGATATAGGCCAGGATCGCCCACGCCAGCGCCGCCGTGGCCGGGAACATGGATGTGCCCTTGACGACGAACAGGATGGTGAGGAACAGCGCCAGAAGACCGGCGATGCCGATGACGATGCCGCGGAAGAGGGTGTAGGAGTTGACGGTCTCCTTATAGGCGGCGGGGTCCCACAGATAGACCTGCGGCAGGTTGCGGGAGGACAGCTCCGCGACGAAGGTGACGACGGTGCCGGGGTTGAGCGTGACCAGGAACTCGTCGGCATCGCCGCTCTCCTGCCGGTCGAGCGCGAAGCCCTCGCTGGGCGTGATGGCGGAGATGCGCTGCGAGCCGAGGTCCGGCCAGATGAGGCCCGAATCGACGAGGCGGAAATGCGGCGCCACGATCAGCCGGTCGAGCTGCTCGTCCGTGGTGTTGGCGAGCGCGAAGACGGCCCAGTCGCCGGTCGAGCGCTCGTCCTGCGCCTCCACCTCGATGCGCCGCACGATGCCGTCGGCGCCCGGCGCGGTGGATATCTGGAAGTTCTCGCCCTGGTCGCGGTGGATCTCGACGGCGCGCGACAGGTCGAGCGCGACATCGTCGGGCGAGATCTTGATCGGCTCGACCGCCGAGGCCGGAAGGGCGGCCAAGGCGAGGAGCAGTGCCGCAAGAAGAAGGGCAACAGCATGCTTTGCGGCTGGTAAGGAACGCAACACGTATCAGCCTCGCCTCGATTTGCCCCGATGCTCCCCCGCGATGAGGGCGTAGAGATAATGGTCCTGCCATGTACCGTTGATCCGCAGGTAGGACCTTAAAAGCCCTTCGCGCTGAAATCCGGCTTTTTCAAGTAACCGTATGGAGCGCGTGTTTTTGGGAATACAGGCGGCCTCCAGGCGGTGCAAGCTCAGTGTCTCGAATGCGAAGGGAATTACCAGGTTAAGCGCCTCCAGCATCATGCCGCGGCCGGCGAAGCGCTCGCCCATCCAGTAGCCCACATGCGCGGACTGGGCGACGCCGCGGCGGATGTTGGTAAGAGAGATGCCGCCCGCAAGGCGGCCGCCCGTGCGCTCGAAGAGAAAGAAGGAGATGCCCGTGCCCTGGTCGTATTCGTCGTGATAGCGCCTCAGCCGCTGGCGGAAGGAGCGGCGCGACAACTCGTCCGGCGCCCATTGCGGCTCCCAGGGCTCCAGAAAGGCGCGGCTTGCCTCGCGCAGCGCCGCCCACTCGGCGTAATCCTGCGATAGGGGCATGCGCAGACGCACGTTCCCGCCCTCGAGCGCCGGAACGTCGCGGCGGAAGAAGGGCGTCTGAAACATGTCCGTCGGGCGCTTAGGGTGTGCCGATATTCAGGCCATGGCGGGCTGCAAATGGCGATTTTCTGCGCTTCCGGTGCTCATGTACCCGTACGTACACTGCGCTCCGGTTCTCGAAAATCACCATTTTCGCCTCGCCCTGACCTGAATCTCAACACACCTAGTGGTCTGACCCAAACAGATGGTACCCATCTGTTTGGAAAAGTCAGCCCACAAGCTATTAATCTGGTGGGGCGATTTGTCCTGACAGATGGGTACCATCTGTCAGGATCGCACCACTAGACCGCCAGCTTCCGCAGCATCGGACGCGGCGCGGTGAGCGTATCCTGGATGGATTCGAACGGGGCCAGCGCGCCGACCGGGCCGATGGCGGTGACCGTCGGCTTGGAGGAGAAGAGGCGCGCCGAAAGGTCGGCCAGGCGCTCGACGGTGAGGCCGGCGAGACGGTCCATCAATTCTTCCATGCTGATCGGCCGGCCGTAGAGCAGAAGCTGCCGCGCGATCTGCGAGGCGCGGCTTGCCGGGCTTTCGCGCGACATCATCAGGCCGGCGCGGTACTGCGCCCGCGCCCGGTCGAGCTCGGCCTGGTCGATGCGCTCGCCCGCCTTCTGCAGTTCGCTCAAGATCACCGGGATAAGTTCCTCGATGTCGCTGCGCCCGGTGGCCGCGTGCACGCCGAAGACGCCGGTGTCGGAGAAGCCCCAGTGGAAGGCGTAGACGGAGTAGCACAGCCCGCGCTTCTCCCGCACCTCCTGGAAGAGGCGCGAGGACATGCCGCCGCCGAGGATCATGGAAAGCACCTGCGAGGCGTAGAAGTCGCGCACGTGATAGGCGCGGCCCTCGAAGCCGAGGATGATCTGCGCGTCCATCAATTCGCGATGTTCGCGATAGTCGCCGCCGACATAGTGGGCGTATTGCGGCGCCACGGCGTCGGCCTTCTCGCGGTACGCGCCCAGCCGCTCTTCCACCTGGCGCACGAAGTCGTCATGCTTCACGCCGCCGGCGGCCACCACCACCATGCGATCGGCGCCGTACTGGCGCTCCAGAAAGCCGTGCAGTTGGGGCGAGGTGAAGGATTCCACCGTCTCCGGCGTGCCGAGGATGGAGCGGCCCACCGCCTGGTGACGGAAGGCGGTTTCGGTGAAGCGGTCGAAGACGGCGTCGTCCGGCGTGTCGTGGGCGGCGCCGATCTCCTGCAGGATCACGTGCTGTTCGCGCTCCAGCTCCTCCGGATCGAACTTGGAATCCGTCAGGATGTCGGCCAGGATGTCGATGGCCAGGGGCAGGTCGTCGTTGAGCACGCGGGCGTAGAAGGCGGTGGTCTCGACGCTGGTGGCGGCGTTGATCTCGCCGCCGACATCCTCGATATCCGTGGCGATCTTGAGGGCGCTGCGCTTGCCGGTGCCCTTGAAGGCCATGTGCTCGAGCAGGTGGGCGATGCCGTGCTCGTTTTCGTGTTCGTTGCGCGAGCCGGATTTGACCCATATGCCCAGCGCAACCGATTCAAGATGCGGAAGGGTTTCGGTCGCCACCGTCAAGCCGTTCGACAGACGGCTTACCTCTACGTTCATATGGTACTCACTCCCTAACCTTCCGCCCTTGTTCGGCGGCTTATGTGATCTTCCACCATTTTCAGGTCCGATGGAAGGACCGTGTAGATCTCTTCTTTCTCCATAAGCCCTTTCAGCCATGCGGGCAAAGAGGGAGTGACGCCGCACGCCTTGTTGACGGCATCGGGGAACTTGGCCGGATGGGCGGTGGAAAGAACCACCATCGTCTCGCCGGGGAGGGCATGGGCCCGTGCCACGTTGAGCGCCGTCGCCGTATGCGGATCGGCGAGATACCCGCTCTGGGCAAGCGTGGCGCGGATGGTCTCGGCCGTCTCGTCCATGCTTGCGCGGCCGGCGGCGAATTCGGAGCGGATGCGCGACAATGTGCCCGCGTTGATGAGGAAGCTGCCGGACTGCCGCAGGCTTTCCATGTAGCCCCGCACCTCCGCCGCGTTCCTGCCCGAGGCCTCGAACAGAAGCCGTTCGAAATTGGACGATATCTGGATGTCCATCGACGGCGAGGTCGTCGGGACGACGGAGCGCGTGACATAATCGCCGCCCGCCAATGCGCGCGCCAGTATGTCGTTTTCGTTGGTGGCGATGACGAGCCGGCCGATGGGAAGGCCCATGAGCTTTGCCGCGTAACCGGCGAGGATATCTCCGAAATTCCCCGTCGGCACCGTAAAGGAGACCGGCCGCTCCGGCGCGCCCAGCGATACGGCGGCGGTGAAGTAGTAGACGATCTGGGCCATGATGCGGGCCCAGTTGATGGAATTGACGCCCGACAGCGACACACGGTCGCGGAAGGCGTGGTCGTTGAACATGGCTTTGACGAGGGCCTGGCAGTCGTCGAAATTGCCCTCGACGGCGATCGCCTCGACATTGGCCGCCCCCGAGGTGGTCATCTGCCGCTGCTGCACGGGCGAGACCCGGCCGTGCGGGAACAGGATGAAGACGTCGGCGCGCTGCGCCCCGGCGAAGGCTTCGATCGCCGCCCCGCCGGTGTCGCCCGAGGTGGCACCGGCGATGGTGACGCGCTTGCCGCGTTCCGCCAGCACATGGTCCATCAGCCGCGCCAGAAGCTGCATCGCCACGTCCTTGAAGGCAAGGGTCGGGCCGTGGAAGAGCTCCAGCACGAATTCCGCCGGCCCCGTCTGCACCAGCGGGCAGACCGCCTTGTGGCGGAAGGTGGCGTAGCTCTCCTCGATGATGCGCTTCAGCGCCGCGTCGGCGATTTCCTCGTTGACGAAGGGCTTTATCAGGATGAAGGCGGCTTCGGCGTAAGAGAGGCCGCGCAGCGCGCGGATTTCTTCGTGGGAAAGACGCGGCCACTCGCGCGGCAGGTAGAGGCCGCCGTCGCGGGCGAGGCCCTGAAGCAGCGCGTCGGAGAAGCCCAGCACCGGCGCTTCGCCGCGCGTACTCACGTAATTCATCTGTATTGCTCCGGGTCTACAAGCCGCCACAAAGGTTGGGGAGAAATGCGCCAAACTGCTGGTCGAAATTCTCTCGCGCGGTTGGTATAGAACAGCGACCTAGTCATAGGAAAGTGTGAGTTCATGGGACGACCATTGTTCATAAGACATAGTGCTGCGGCTTTCATCCTCCTCGGTTCGGTTTTTCTGGCAGGCTGCCAGCAAGGGGCGACGCCGAATGCCGGCGGCCTCGGGGCAGGGGGCGCGCAGAACGAGCCGATCCGCGAAAGCGAGCTGAGGGCCTATTGCCCGCCCGCCACCCTGCGCGACGGCACTGCTTACTTCAGGACCTACGAGCGGGGGAGCGAGGGCAACCCCGACAACATCGTCTACCAGGCCTCGATCGCCGACGTGACCCGCGCCTGCAAGCGCGGCGACGGGTCGATGACCATGACGGTGGCCGTTGCCGGCAAGGTGGTGCCGGGGCCGAAGGGCCGGACCGGCACGATCACCATGCCCATCCGCGTGGCCGCCGTGCGCGGGGACGAGGTGCTCTATTCCCAGCTTTTCAGGCACTCCGTCTCGATCGCGGATACGTCGGGCGCCACGCAGTTCCTTTTCACCGATCCCAATGTCGTCATTCCCGGCCAGGTGGACCGCGGGGTGCAGCTCATCGTGGGGTATGACGAGGGGCCGTATGAGTAGGAGGGATTAGGTGGGGCCGGTTCAGGGGTGAAATCCAGGAGCCTTGCTCGGACCCCCACCCCTAACCCCTCCCCTCAAGGGGGAGGGGGACGAAGTCGTGCGCGGCCTGCCTCCCTCCCCCTTGAGGGGAGGGATTGAGGGTGGGGGTCCGGCGAAGCCGGCAAAGATGACCTATATGCGATAGCCCTGTTCTTGAGGGGGCCGGCCCCTCCAATCCTGCGCAGGCTCAAACGTCCGCCGACCACTCCGATAGCGCGGCGATCACGCCGTTCAGGTCGGCCATGCGGTTGATGGTGGTCTCGGCGCCCGCTTCCATCAGCATGTCGGCGTGGTTGGGATGGCTGTGCGAGGCGCCGGTGAAGCCGATGACGCGCATACCGGCCGCCCGCGCGCCGGCGATGCCGTGCACGGAATCCTCGATGACGAAGGTGCGGGAGGGGTCGGCTTCCATCTTTTCAGCAGCAAAGAGGAAGACGTCCGGCGCCGGCTTCGGCCGCTTGCTCGGCGTCTCCAGCGAGGAGAAGATGACGCCGTGGAAGAGGGGGCTGAGCCCGGTCTTCTTGAGCATCGCGGCGATGCGCTCGCCGGTGGAGTTGGAACAGATGCACTTCTTCACGGTGATCGCGGCCACCGCCTGGGCGACGCCGGAAATAGCCTTCACCTCCCTGCGCAGGCGCTCGTCCGTCCGCGCTTCCGCATGGTCGATGAGCGAAGCCTGGAACAGCATCTCCGCCTCCTTTTCGATCGACATCAGGATGTCGCGAAAGGTGAGGCCGGAATAGCGCTGGGCGATTTCCTCGGCGGAGATCTCGTACCCCGCCTCGCGCAGCATCTCCGCCTCGACGCGCGCGGCCACAATCTCCGAATCGACCAAAACGCCGTCGCAATCGAAGATGATGAGGTCCGGGGCAGGCATGGCGTGTATCCGTTGTGGCTGGAAGTTTCTGGGCGGGACGGCAGGCAGATAGACCTTCCGTGCGATGCCTGCAACCGCCGGGAGTGAATGTTGAAAGCCTCCGGTGAGGATGTGATCGTCATCAGGGGCAAGCCGAAGGCTTGTCCGGGATCCATTCTCGCCGTGCTAAAGCTCCGGCGAAGCGGGCCGGAAGGTGGATGAGTCACGGAGTGGGTCCCGGACAGCCTCCGCTTCGCTCCGGCTTCCGGGATGACGCCGGTGGGGATGCCGCGCATCCAAAATGCGGTCACAGCCTTTACGAAAATTTTTACTCTCTTCGGTAACCATAACGGCAGGTTAACAGTCAGCGTTGAGGTGTTGCGTATGTCCGCGGTGCGTCGTCTCGAGGAACTCTCCTCGGCTCCCGTGAAGGCCGAATGGCTGGATACGATCCTGAAGGGCGATTGCGTCGCCGCGCTTGAGAGGCTGCCGGAGAAGTCGGCCGACGTGGTCTTCGCTGACCCGCCCTATAACCTGCAGCTCGAGGGGGCGCTGCACCGGCCCGACCAATCGCTGGTCGACGCGGTCGACGACGCCTGGGATCATTTCGACAGCTTTGCCGCCTACGACGCCTTCACCCGCGCCTGGCTTCTGGCCGCCCGCCGTGTCCTGAAGCCGAACGGCACCATCTGGGTGATCGGCTCCTACCACAACATCTTCCGCGTCGGCGCCATCATGCAAGACCTGGGCTTCTGGTTCCTCAACGATATCGTCTGGCGCAAGACGAACCCGATGCCGAATTTCCGCGGCCGCCGCTTTCAGAACGCGCACGAGACCATGATCTGGGCCTCGCGCGACCGTGACGCCAAGGGCTACACCTTCAACTACGAATCCATGAAGGCGGCCAACGACGACGTGCAGATGCGCTCGGACTGGCTGTTCCCCATCTGCACGGGCAAGGAGCGGCTGAAGAACGCCGAGGGCGCCAAGATGCACCCGACCCAGAAGCCGGAAGCGCTGCTCGCCCGCGTTCTGCTTGCCTCCTCCAAGCCCGGCGACGTGGTGCTCGACCCCTTCTTCGGCTCCGGCACCACGGGCGCGGTGGCCAAGCGCCTCGGCCGCCGCTTCATCGGCATCGAGCGCGATCCGGGCTACATCGAGGCGGCCCGGCAGCGCATCGCCGCGATCGAGTCGCTGGACGAGGAGAGCCTCACCCTCATGGCGGGCAAGCGCGCCGAGCCGCGCGTCGCCTTCGTCAGCCTGATCGAAACGGGGCTGGTGAAGCCAGGCACCCAGCTCTTCGACCACAAGAAGCGCTGGGCGGCGAATGTGCGCGCCGACGGCACCCTGGCCATCGGCCACGAGGCCGGCTCCATCCACCGCCTCGGCGCCCGCGTGCAGGGGCTGGAGGCCTGCAACGGCTGGACCTTCTGGCATTTCGAGGAGGCGGGGGCGCTGAAGCCCATCGACGAACTGCGCCAGGTGGCGCGGCAGAGCCTGCAGGCGGTGGGGGCGTGAGGCTGGTGTTGGCCGGAGACTAATGGGTCGGAGAGGCAGCGCCCATCCTTAAGCCGCCAATCCGAAGCGCTGCAAATCCCCCCGCAGCGCCTCCGCCCCCACGAACTGCACCGCCTGCCAGCCGGCCGCTTTCGCGCCTTCGACGTTCTTCGCGCTGTCGTCGATGAACAGCGTTGCCGCCGGCTCCAGGCCGAAGCTCTCGGCGTGGTGCGCGTAGATCGCCGGGTCCGGCTTCACCAGCCTGATCTCGCCGGAAACCGTCACCCCGCGCGGCCGCTTGAGGAAGGTGTAGCGCTCCTTCGCCTCGGCAAAGGTGTCGGCGGCGAAATTGGTGAGCATGGTGACGTCGTGGCCGCCGTTGATGAGGCTTTCCAGGATCGCCACCGAGCCTTCATAGGCATGCGAGACCATCTCGTGCCAGTGGCGACGGAAGGCGCGGATGTGTGCCTCGCGGTCGGGGTGAAGGGCGATCAGCTCCGCCTCGGCCTCGGCCCAGCCGCGCCCGCGGTCCTGCTCGAGGTTCCAGTCGTTGGTGCAGACGTTGGCGAAGAACCAGCGCCGCTCCTCCTCGTCCGGGATGAGGCGGGAGAAGGGGATTTCCGGGTCGTAGTGGATGAGAACCTTGCCGATATCGAACACGATGTGGCGGATTTCGCTCATTTTGCCGTCGTTCCTCGCTTTGCCTTGGTGGCGCCGGGTATAGCCGCCTCGATTGCTTTTTTCATGACTGTCGGCAAGGCCTCGCCGTGGAGTGCGGCGGGCGCCGACCACCAATGGCCGGCGGGGGCGGCCATCTCGGTAACGGCGGCATGGAACACCGAGAGCCGAAGCGTGAAATGGGTGAAGACGTGGGTCACCACGCCGCTGCCCGACCATTGCGCGGGAAAGGGAGCGGCCGTTGCCTCGTGCGCGCCGTCGAGGCGGGCCGTCCATTGGCTGGTCGGCACTTCGCTCATGCCGCCGAGGAGGCCCTTGTCCGGCCGCCGGCGCAGGAGCACCGCGCCGTCCTCGCGTATGGCGACGAAGGCGGCGCCGCGGCGCACCGGCTTTTCCGCCTTCGGCGCCTTCAGGGGGAGGCGCTCGGCCGTGCCCAACCGGCGCGCGGTGCAGTCTTCGGTGAGGGGGCACAGGATGCAGGAGGGGCGGCGCGGGGTGCAGATGGTGGCGCCGAGGTCCATCATCGCCTGGGCGAAATCGCCGGGGCGGCCGGCGGGCACCATGGCGGCGACGGCCTTCCTGATCTCCGGCTTGGCGGCGGGCAGGGGCGTTTCGATGGCATTAAGGCGGGAGGCCACGCGCTCGACATTGCCGTCGACCACCGCCGCGGGCCGGCCGAAGGCGATTGCCGCGATGGCGGCCGCCGTGTAGTCGCCGATGCCCGGCAGCGCCTTCAGGCCGGCCTCCGTGTCGGGAAAGGCGCCGCCATGCCGCGCCGCCACCTCGTCGGCGCATTTCTTCAGGTTGCGCGCCCGCGAATAGTAGCCGAGCCCGGCCCAGGCCTTCATGACGTCTTCGGTTCCGGCCGCGGCGAGCGCCTCCACCGTCGGCCAGCGCGCCATGAAGGCGTCGAAATAGGGCTTTACCGCGCCCACCGTCGTCTGCTGCAGCATGATCTCCGACAGCCACACGGCGTAGGGGTCCGGCCGCCGGCCTCGCCGGATCGCCTCCGGGGCAAGGCGCCAGGGCAGGCGCCGGTGGTGCCGGTCGTACCAGGCAAGCAGGCGGGCGGCGGGGGAGGTGCCTTGCGTTGCGTTCAAGCGTTCTGCCGTCAGGGGACGTGTCATCGGCGGCCGTTATGCGCTAGGGTGAAGCTTGGAACAAGGGATGAGCACATGGCAGGGAAATGGCAAGGCGGCAATCCCGTCCCGGTGAGCGACCTGGCGACGGCGCTGCTCGACCCGGTGTTGCGGCGGCGCGCCGGGCTTTCCATCGATCTGGTGCAGTCGTGGGCGGAAATCGTCGGGGAGCGGCTGGCCTCCCGCACGCGGCCGGAGAAGATCGCCTGGCCGCGCCGGGCGCATGAGGACGACCCGTTCGAGCCGGCGACGCTGATCATCGCCTGCAGCGGGCCGGCCGCCCTTCACGTGCAGCACGAGACGTCGGAGATCATCGCCCGCGCCAATGCGTTCCTCGGCTTTGGCGCCATCGGCCGCGTCAAGATCGTGCAGAAGCAGGTTTCCTCGCCGCGCAGCGAAAGGAGGCCGGCCCCGCGCCCGCTTTCCGAGCCGGAGCGCCGCAGGCTCGCCAGCCTGACGGACCACATCGAGGACGATGGGCTGCGGGCCAGCCTGGAGCGGCTGGGGGCGAACGTGATGGCGGCGCGCAAGAAGCCGCTCGCGGAAACGTGAGGGGCCTGCGGCAATTAGCGTTTGGCGCTTGGCCGCGGATGCCTTAATTCCACGCCGACTATCGCTATTTTCTCTGCCATCGCTAGGATTTTGAACAAACTCGGGTGATTCGCATGACTGGACCGATCGCGCGCAGGCGCATCCTCATCTCCCTGGCCGCCCTGCCTGCAGCCGCCCTCCTGGCCGGCTGCAGCGACAGCGGCGAGGGTGAGGGCGAGGCGGATGCGCAGGGCACCTCGCCCATGACCACCGGGGCGGTCGACGCACCGCAATCCACGGGCGACGTCGACATGGACAAGCTGCTCGAGCCCGGCGCCCTGCCCGAGAAGGCGGAAGGCGCGGAGGACGCGCCGGTGACCATTGTCGAATACGCCTCGATGACCTGCAGCCACTGCGCCAATTTCCACGTCAACACCTATCCGGCGCTGAAGGAGCAGTACATCGACACCGGGAAGGCGCGCCTCATCATGCGCGAGTTCCCGTTCGACCCGCGCGCCGAGGCCGGCTTCATGCTGGCGCGCTGCGCGGACGACAAGTACTTCGCCATGGTCGACGTCCTGTTCAAGCAGCAGAACAGCTGGGCGCCGGTGCAGGATGCGCAGAGCGCGCTGCTCAACATCGCAAAACTTGCCGGTTTTTCACAGGAGTCCTTCGAGGCTTGCTTGACGGACCAGAAACTTCTGGACGATGTGAGAGCCGTGCGCGCGCGCGGCGCCGAGGAATTCGGCGTCGATGCGACACCCACCTTCTTCATCAACGGGAAGAAGTATTCGGGAGCGATGTCGATTGAGCAGATGGCGGCGATCATCGATCCGCTGCTTTAGGGCGGCAGCCGACCGCGCAGGGCGCACCCGCCCCGCGCGCCGGGGTGCGCGCGCATGAGGTTCTCCAAGCTTCGCCTCCTGGGCTTCAAATCCTTCGTCGAGCCCAGCGAGTTCGTCATCGAGCCCGGCCTGACGGGTGTCGTCGGGCCGAACGGCTGCGGCAAGTCGAACCTCGTCGAGGCGCTGCGCTGGGTGATGGGCGAAAGCTCGTACAAGAACATGCGCGCCTCGGGCATGGACGACGTCATCTTCTCCGGTTCCGCGACAAGGCCGGCGCGCAACACGGCCGAGGTGACGCTGTTTCTGGAAAACGGCGACCGCACCGCGCCCGCGGCCTTCAACGATGCCGACGAACTGCAGGTCTCCCGCCGCATCGAGCGCGAGGCGGGCTCCGTCTACCGCATCAACGGCAAGGAGGCGCGGGCCCGCGACGTGCAGCTTCTCTTCGCCGACCAGTCGACCGGCGCGCGCTCCCCCTCCATGGTGGGGCAGGGGCGCATCGGCGAACTCATCCAGGCCAAGCCCCAGGCCCGCCGGGCGCTGCTGGAAGAGGCGGCCGGTATCTCCGGCCTCCATTCGCGCCGCCACGAGGCGGAGTTGCGCCTGCGCGCCGCCGAGCAGAACCTGGAGCGGCTCGACGACGTGGTGACCGAATTGGAAACCCAGATCGAGAGCCTGAAGCGCCAGGCCCGCCAGGCCGCCCGCTTCAAGAACCTGTCGGCCGAGGTCCGCAAGGCCGAGGCCGTTCTCCTGCATCTGCGCTGGACGCAGGCCAAGGCGCAGGAGGCGGAGGCAAAGTCGGCGCTTTCTGCGGCGATGGGGCTGGTCGCCGAGCGCGCCAACCAGCAGATGGAGGCCGCGAAGGCGCAGGCGATCTCCGCCAAGCGCCTGCCGGAGCTGCGCGAGGCGGAAGCTTCGGCCGCCGCGGCCCTGCAGCGGCTGACCATCGCCCGCACGCAGATCGAGGAAGAGGCCCGCCGCGTGCGCGACCGCGCGGAGGAGCTCCACAAGCGCGTGCGACAGCTCGACGCCGACATTGCGCGCGAGGAGCAGATGGTCCGCGACAATGCGGACATCCTGAAACGGCTGGAGACGGAAGAGACCGGGCTGAAGGACGCCGAGGCCGGCGCCGAAGGACGCGAGACCGAGACGCGGGCGGCCCTCGACAAGGCGAGCGCGGAGCTTGCCGAGCGCGAGGCCGAGTTGACGGCGCTGACGGCGGAGAAGGCCGAGGCGACGGCAACGCGCAGCCAGGCCGAGCGCGCCATGCGCGACAGCGCCGAGCGCCGCGACCGGCTGGCCCGCCAGTTGGAAACCGCCGACCGACAGCTTTCGGAAATCGCCACCGAAATCAGCACCTTGCCGGACCCGGCGCAGAAGCGGCTCGAATTGGAGGATGCGGTCACCGCCCAGGAAGAGGCGGAAAAACACGCGGCCGCGGCGGAAGAAACCGTTGCCGCCGCCCGTGCGGCGGAAAACGCGGCGCGCCAGCCGGTGAGCGAGGCGCGCGCCGAACTGCAGCGCATCGAGACCGAGGCCGCCACGCTCGCCAAGGTGCTGAATGCCGGCGGCAACGATCTCTTCCCTGCCGTGCTCGAGCGGGTGCGGGTGGAGCGCGGCTTCGAGACGGCGCTGGGCGCGGCCCTTGGCGAAGACCTCGACGTGCCGCTGGACAAGGCCGCCCCCGCCCATTGGGGCGACGTCGCGCCGGCGGGCGACGACCCGGCGCTGCCGGCGGGCGTGCGGCCCCTTTCGGAAGTGGTGACCGTGCCGGCGCAGCTTGCCCGGCGGCTTGCGCAGATCGGCATTGTCGAGACGGCCGATGGAGCGCGGCTGCAGGAGCATCTGAAGACCGGCCAGCGGCTGGTGAGCGCGGACGGCGCGCTGTGGCGTTGGGACGGCTACAGGGCCAGCGCCGACGCGCCGACGGCCGCCGCCCAGCGCCTTGCGCAGAAGAACCGCCTGGCCGAGCTCGACAGCGAAGCTGTCTCCGCCAGGAAGACGTTGCGCGCCGCCGAAGAGGCTCTTGCCGGTGCCGAAAATGCCGTCAGGCAGGCGGTCGAGGGCGAGCGGCAGGCGCGCGAGCGCCTGCGCGAGGCGAGCCGCGCCGTCAGCAGCGCCCGCGATGCGCTGGCCGGCGCGGAGAAGGCGTCCGGCGAACTGGCGAGCCGCCGCTCGGCGCTGGAAGATTCGCGCAGCCGGCTGGCCGAGGATCACGAGGAGGTGCTGAAGGCGGTGACCGAGGCGGAAGCCGCCTTTGCCGCCGCCCCCGACATCTCCGAGTTGCAGGGCCGGCTGGAGCGCGTGACGGCCGAGGTTTCAACGGCGCGGGGCAGGGCGGCGGAGGCGCGCGCGGCCCATGAAGGACTGAAGCGCGAGACGGAAGCGCGCCAGCGCCGGCTTGCCGCCATCGGCGAGGAGCGCAAGAGCTGGATCGCGCGCGCGGAAAACGCCGACCGGCAGATCGCCTCGCTGACCGAACGGCGTGTCGAGGCGGCGGGCGAGATGGAGAAGCTGGCCGAGGCGCCGGACGAGATCGAGGCGCGCGGGCGTGAACTCCTGTCGCGCATTTCCGAGGCGGAGGTTCTGCGCAGAAGCGCCGCCGACCGGCTGCAGGAGGCCGAGAACGAACAGGCGGAACTCGACAGGAAGGCGACGGAGGCGATCCAGGCGCTGGCTGCCGCGCGCGAGGGCCGCGCCCGCGCCGAGGAGCGCCAGGCGGCCGCCGAGGAGCGGCGCCAGGACACCGAGGCGCGCATCCAGCAGGCGCTCAACGTGGCGCCGCATCTGGTTGTCAGCCAGACCGGGCTTTCGCCGGACGATCCGCTACCGGACGTGGGCGAGGTGGAGCGGCGCCTCGAACGGCTGAAGATGGAGCGCGAGCGGCTGGGCGCGGTGAACCTGCGCGCCGAGGAAGAAAAGACCGAGCTTGCCGAGCGGCTCGACACGCTGGTTTCCGAGCGCGGGGACGTGATCGAGGCCATCCACAAACTGCGCCACGCCATCCAGAACCTGAACCGCGAGGGCCGCGAGCGGCTGCTCGCCGCCTTCGACGTGGTGAACGGGCATTTCCAGCGTCTCTTCACGCACCTCTTCGGCGGCGGCACGGCCGAATTGCAGCTCATCGAATCCGACGATCCGCTGGAGGCGGGGTTGGAGATCCTCGCCCGCCCGCCCGGCAAGCGGCCGCAGACCATGACGCTTCTGTCCGGCGGCGAGCAGGCGCTGACGGCGACCGCCCTCATCTTCGCCGTGTTCCTGACGAACCCGGCGCCCATCTGCGTGCTCGACGAGGTGGACGCGCCGCTCGACGACCACAATGTCGAGCGCTTCTGCAACCTGATGGACGAGATGGCGGCCTCCACCGACACGCGCTTCGTCATCATCACCCACAACCCCATCACCATGGCGCGCATGAGCCGTCTGTTCGGCGTCACCATGGCCGAGCAGGGGGTGAGCCAGCTCGTTTCGGTCGACCTGCAGACTGCGGAGCAGATGCGTGAGGCGAGTTGAGGGACAAGGCAGGTGTGAGAGGCGGCAGCCTTTCGCAGGAAGTGGCTCCGGAAAGACAGGAGCAACGACATGAAAGACCCGACCGACTCCGTAGCCGTCCTTGCCGGGGCGCTGTCCTCGGCGCTGAAGTCTCTGCACAGGGCGCTCATCCTGGCCGAGGCTGGGGACGAAGAAGCTCTGAAGAACCCCTATACGCTGCTTTTCGCCCTGATCGACGACCCGCGCTTTGCCTGGACGAGCCGGCTGTCACAGCTCATCGTGCGGCTGGACGAGATGCTGCAAGAGGAAGAATTCTCGACCGCCGATGATCTTCTGCCCTTCCGCGACGAGGTTGCCCGCATGCTGGGCGAGGAAGAAGGCGAGAGCGCCGAATTCCGCCTGCGCTACCTGACGGCTCTTCAAAAGGCGCCGGATGTCGCCCTGGCCACCGGAGGGTTGCGCCGGGTGCTGAGTAAGCTTCCGGTGTCGGAGGGTGGATAGGTCCTAGCTCTACAGTTGCTTTTTGTCGGCCTTGGCATAAGCGACCCCCACCCTCAATCCCTCCCCTCAAGGGGGAGGGGGACGTCGGCGTCGCGCGATTGGCTTCAACCTTGGCGCCGGGCACGAAAGAAGCCTCCCTCCCCCTTGAGGGGAGGGATTGAGGGTGGGGGTATGCCGCCAACCAACCGCCCGCCCTATTCCTCGCTCCACACCGCCAGCTCATTCCCCGCCGGATCCGCGAAATGAAACCGCCGCCCGCCCGGGAACGGGAAGATCGGCTTGACGATGCGGCCGCCGGCTTCCTCCACGCGCTTGAGCGTCTCTTCCAGCTCGTGCGAATAAAGAACGGGCAGGGGCTTTTCGGTGCCCTCCAGCGGGCTGCCGTAAAAACCGCCGTCGAGCCCTTCGCTGAAGGCCGAATAGCTGGCGCCGTAGTCGGTGAATGTCCAGGAAAAGGCATTCGCGTAAAACGCCTTGACACTGTCGAGCGCGCCGCCGGTGGCCGGCATCTCGATGTAGTCGAGCTTTCCCGTCTCGCGCATGACGTCCTCCATGTTCACTCTATGTTCCAAATCTGCCGCATCGGGCGCACCGCGTCAAGCGGCATGTTGTCACCCAAATCGATTGAGATGAGGAGGAAGGCGCGGCCGCATCTTGCCTTCGCCACAAGCCCCCCTTATCGCTCCACATGTCGAGGCGCCGCACGCGCCGTTGCTATTTCTCAAGCGGGGACAGCATGACCAAGTGGGTCTACAGCTTCGGGGACGGTCGCGCCGAGGGCAGGGCATCCGACAGGAACCTATTGGGGGGCAAGGGGGCGAACCTTGCCGAGATGTGCAGTCTCGGCCTGCCCGTGCCGCCGGGCTTCACCATCACCACCGAACTGTGCGCCCACTATTATGCCAACGGCCGCGCCTATCCCCCCGAGCTCGTTGCCCAGGTGGAGGAGGCGCTCGAGGAGGTCGGCAGGATCGCCGGCCGGCGTTTCGGCGACCCCGAGCGGTTGCTGCTCGTTTCCGTGCGCTCGGGGGCGCGGGCTTCCATGCCGGGCATGATGGATACGGTGCTCAACCTCGGCCTCAACGATAAGACGGTGGAGGCGCTGGCGGCCGCATCCGGCGACGCGCGCTTTGCCTACGACAGCTACCGCCGCTTCATCCAGATGTATTCCAACGTGGTGCTGGGCCTCGATCACGAGGTGTTCGAGGAGATCCTGGCCGACGAGAAGGGGCGGCTCGGCTACGACGTCGACACGGAGTTTTCCGCCGCCGACTGGCTGCATGTCATCGCGCTTTACAAGGGGCGGGTGGAAAGTGAACTCGGCGAGCCGTTCCCGCAGGACCCGCGCAGGCAGCTCTGGGGCGCCATCGGTGCGGTTTTCTCAAGCTGGATGAACCCGCGCGCCGTCACCTATCGCCGCCTGCACGACATTCCCGAGGAATGGGGCACGGCGGTCAATGTGCAGGCCATGGTGTTCGGCAATATGGGGGGGACATCGGCGACGGGCGTCGCCTTCACGCGCAACCCCTCGACCGGCGAGAAGGCGCTCTACGGCGAGTTCCTGGTCAACGCGCAGGGCGAGGACGTGGTGGCCGGCATCAGGACGCCGCAGAGCCTGACGGAGGCCGCAAGGCTGGAGGCCGGCTCCGACAAGCCGTCGCTGGAAAAGGTGATGCCGCAGGCTTTCGCCGCCTTCGTGGAGATCGCCGGGAAGCTCGAGGCGCATTACCGCGACATGCAGGACCTGGAGTTCACCATCGAGCGCGGCAAACTGTGGATGCTGCAGACGCGCGCCGGCAAGCGCACCACCAAGGCGGCGCTCAAGATCGCCGTCGAGATGGCCAATGAAGGGCTGATCTCGCGCGAGGAGGCCGTCTGCCGCATCGATCCCGCCTCGCTCGATCAACTGCTGCACCCGACCATCGACCCGGATGCGGCGCGCGACATGATCGCCGCCGGCCTGCCCGCCTCGCCGGGGGCGGCGACGGGCGGCATCGTCTTTTCGCCGGACGAGGCGGAGGAGATGAAGGGGCGCGGGGAGAAGGTGATCCTCGTGCGCGTCGAGACGAGCCCGGAGGATATCCACGGCATGCACGCGGCCGAGGGCATCCTGACAACGCGCGGCGGCATGACGAGCCATGCGGCGGTGGTCGCCCGCGGCATGGGCAAGCCCTGCGTTTCCGGCGCCGGCACGCTGCGCGTCGACTACCGCGCCGGCACCATGACCGCGCTCGGCCGCACGTTCCGCAGGGGCGACGTCGTCACCATCGACGGTTCAACCGGCCAGGTGCTCGCCGGCGCCGTGCCGATGCGGCAGCCGGCGCTTTCGGGCGATTTCTCCGCCATCATGGAATGGGCCGATGCCGCGCGCCGCATGAAGGTGCGCGCCAACGCCGAAACGCCGGCCGATGCACGGACGGCGCGCTCGTTCGGGGCGGAAGGCATCGGGCTGTGCCGCACCGAGCATATGTTCTTCGACGACGAGCGCATTCTTGCCATGCGCGAGATGATCCTGTCCGACACGGAAGAGGAGCGCCGGGCGGCGCTTGCCAAGCTCCTTCCCATGCAGCGGGCGGATTTCGTCGAATTGTTCGAGATCATGGCCGGCCTGCCGGTCACCATCCGCCTGCTCGACCCGCCGCTGCACGAGTTCCTGCCGAAGACGGAGGAAGAGATATCCGAGGTGGCGGCCGCCATGGGCGTCGAGCCGGAGCGGCTGCGCCAGCGCACGGAGGCGCTGCACGAGTTCAACCCCATGCTCGGCCATCGCGGCTGCCGGCTCGCCGTCTCTTATCCCGAGATCGCCGAGATGCAGGCGCGGGCCGTTTTCGAGGCGGCGATCGAGGCCGCGGGCAGCACCGGTGCGCCGGTGGTGCCGGAGGTCATGGTGCCGCTCGTCGGCATGGCCTCGGAGCTTTCCTTCGTGAAGGGGCTGATCGAGGGCGTGGCGAAGGCGGTGCTCGAAGAGGCGGGCGTCAGGATCGACTATCTCGTCGGCACCATGATCGAACTGCCGCGCGCGGCGTTGAACGCCGGCGAGATCGCCGGCGAGGCGGAGTTCTTCTCCTTCGGCACCAACGACCTGACGCAGACCACCTTCGGCATCTCGCGCGATGACGCGGCGAGCTTCCTGGAGGTCTACCGCAAGAAGGGCATTATCGAGCAGGACCCCTTCGTCTCGATCGACGTCGACGGGGTGGGGGCGCTGGTGCGGCTGGCGGCGGAGAACGGCAGGGCAAAACGCGCGGCCATGAAGCTCGGCATCTGCGGGGAGCACGGCGGCGATCCGGCGTCGATCTCCTTCTGCGAGGAAGTGGGGCTCGACTACGTCTCCTGCTCGCCCTTCCGCGTGCCCATCGCGCGGCTGGCGGCGGCGCAGGCGGCCTGCCGCCGGTAAGGCCGGTTCACGCTTCGGCTTTCGGGTCCTGTTGCGTTTTGTCGTCCTCGGCCGCAGGCGTGCCGAGCCGCCCCATGATCTCCGCATAAGCTTCGGCGATGCGCGCCACCGGCAGGTCGCTCGTCGCCGCGTCCTCTACCCTGAGCGGCCCGCCTTCGGCCGGCTGCGCGACGAGCGCGATCCTCTCTTCGCCGCCGCCTTCGAGCGCCACGGCGGCGATCCAGTCGCAGCCGGCCATGCCGTTCATGCGCATGCGGAAGAGCATCGTTCCGCCGATGCGCTTGAGCGCCAGCAGAACGGCTCCTTCGAACCCTGTTTGCAGAAAATCCTGATGCCGGAGCGCCAACTCCAACTCTACGATCTCAAGGGGGAGTGCGGGAGTGTTGGAATCTCGTCCAGCCGACCTGTCCATTGCCTACCATTACTTCCCCCAACCCCTAGAAGAAATCAAACGCGTGGGAACCCGGAAAAGTTCCCTGCCGGCGATAGTTATAGTCAGTGAATGATTCGGTCCACCTCGCGCCGTGGACGGGTAGGGTCTTCCATATTCATGCAGCGCGGCGGTTTCGGACCCTTGCCAGTGCTTTGACCGCCCGCCGGCGAACCGATAAGACAACAGGCGGGCAGACCTGGGCACGGGTGTCGGATGACGGCAATATTGGAACGGCGTTTTTCGCCGGCTGCACGGTGGTCGCGCCGGCTCGGCGCCTTTTCGGCGATGCTCTTCGTCGTCTCCGGCCTGTCGCACCGCTTCGGCCTCTTGGAGACGGTGCCGTTTCTGTGGCTCCTTGGTCTCTCGGGATTTCTGGCGCTTTCCGGCCTGCTTTTCGCCGTCGCCGGTTTCGTGCAGATGTGGGAACATGGGCTGTCGGGCCTGAAGGCGGCGGGGCTCGGGGCGTTTTTCTCGGTGCTGGTGCTTTTGCCCTATGCCGTCTCGGCCTACCGGTTTGCCGTCCATCCGCCGCTGGTAGACATCTCGACGGACATTTCACGGCCACCGCAGTTCCTGAATGCCGCCGCGCTGCGCACGCCGCCCATGAATGCCCTGCGGCCGGGGCGCGAGGAAGATGCGCTCCTGCAACAGGAAGCCTATCCCCAACTCAGCGGGCGGCGCTATGAGCATGCCAGGGAGAGCGTGATGCAGGCGGTGAGCGCGCTTATCGCCGCCCGCCGGTGGCGGCCGCTCGAACCCATGCCGCCCGCCGCGGGATCAAGCAGCCTCACCGTGGAGGTGGTCGCCCACTCCTTCCTGCTCGGCTTCCTGTCGGACGTCGCCATCCGCATCGAGGACCGGGGCAACGCCACCTATGTCGACATGCGCTCCGCCTCCCGTTACGGCCGCCACGACATGGGCGACAACGCCCAGCGGATAACGCGCTTCCTGAACGATCTCGACAGGCGCATGGAAGCGCTCAGCGATTTGTCGGGGGGAGAATAGTCAGGCCGGCCGGAAGATCGCATCGACCGACGGTTCGCCCTCGGCGCAAGCGCGGCCGCGGGAAACCAGATCCTCCAGATGCGCCAGGACCGAGAGCGCCGCCGCGCCGTGAAGGCGCGGGTCGGTGTCGCGGTAGATGGCGCGCACGATCTCGGGGATCGTCCGGTCGCCGGAGGAAATCCGCTCCAGGATCGCCCGCTCGCGCATTTTGCGGTGCGTCTTCAGCCCGCGCAGAAAATGCTGCGGCTTTACCACCGGTCCGCCATGGCCGGGCAGAAACAGCCGGTCCCGGCGCTCCAGGAGCTTGTCCAACGAGGCCATGAAATCGGCCATCGCCCCATCGGGCGGGGCGACGATAGTGGTCGACCAGGCCATCACGTGGTCGGCCGAGAAGGCGATGCCGGTGCCCTCAAGCGCGAAGACGCAGTGATTGGCGGTGTGGCCGGGCGTATGGACGGCGCGGATCGCCCAGCCGTCGCCCTCCACGAGCGCATTGTCCGGCAAGAGGATGTCGGCGCGGAAGTCCGTGTCCGCGCTGGCGTCCAGCGGGTTTATCTCACCGATCCTCAGCGGCCGCGCCGCGCGGTGCGGGCCTTCCGCGGCGATCTTCGCGCCCGTGATCTCGGCAAGCCGCCTTGCGAGCGGCGAGTGGTCGCGGTGCGTATGGCTGACGAAGATGTGGCTCACCGGTCGCCCGTCGACGGCCTCGAGAAGGGCGGCAAGATGCGCCTCGTCGTCCGGGCCGGGATCGATGACGGCGAGCGTGTCCTTGCCGACGAGATAGGAGTTGGTGCCGTGAAAGGTGAAGGGGCTCGGGTTCCCGGCCGTCAGGCGGCGTACGCCGGGCGCCACCTCGACGGGCTCCCCGTAACGCGGTTCGAATTGCGTGTCGAATTGCACGGCCATCTGCAATCGCTTCTGTTGACGAAGTTGCGGTGCTGAGCGTGTTGCCGCTTACCATGGAAGCGAATATAGAGGAACGCGCGCGTTCATATAAAACCCATTCAAGGAGGCCCCATGTCGCAGGCGATTGCTTCTCGACCACTCATCTCCCTCGCATTGCCGACATCCGGCACCGCGCGCCTGGTGGCGCAGATCCTGCTCGCCGTCGCCGGCACGCTGGTGCTGACGCTCGCGGCCAAGACGAAGGTGGTGCTTGGCCCGGTGGACCTGTCGCTGCAGAACCTGGCGATCCTGCTGATTGCCGCCTCCTTCGGCATGCGGCTCGGCGTTGCCACGCTGCTGCTCTACCTTGCCGAGGGCGCCATGGGCTTCCCCGTGTTCCAGAGCACGCCGGAAAAGGGCATCGGCCTTGCCTATATGGTTGGCCCGACGGGCGGCTATCTCGTCGGCTTCCTCGTCATGGCGGCGATCGTCGGCTATGCCGCCGACCGCGGCTGGGACCGCAACGTCCTCAAGCTGGGCGCGACGATGGTCGTCGCGCAGGCGGTGCTGCTGTTCCTCGGCTATGCATGGCTTGCCACGCTGATCGGCGCCGAGGGCGCCTGGCAGTTCGGCGTCGCCCCCTTCATCCTTCCCGACCTGGTGAAGGCAGGTCTCGCGGCCTGCCTGGTGCCGGCGGGCTGGGCAGCCTTGAAGGGCCTCGGCATTGGCCGGGCCTGAGCCCGTTCATCGATGATGTGACAAAGGGCCATGGGCGCGCACGCCCATGGCCCTTTCGTTAGGAAAGGGGATGGCGCTTTGACGGTTCTGGTAACGGGCGGTGCCGGCTACATCGGCAGCCACATGGTCTGGGAATTGCTCGACCACGGCGAAGAGGTGGTGGTACTCGACCGGCTCTCCACCGGCTTCGACTGGGCGGTACCGGAGGCGGCCGAGCTGGTCGTCGGCGATATCGGCGACCAGAAGCTGGTGGAGCAGACCATGAAGCGCCGCGGCGTCGATGCCGTTATCCACTTCGCCGGCTCGATCATCGTGCCCGAATCGGTCTCCGATCCGCTCGGCTACTATCTCAACAACACCGTGAAATCGCGCGCGCTGATCGAAAGCGCGGTGCGCTGCGGCGTGAAGCACTTCATCTTCTCCTCCACCGCCGCCGTCTACGGCAGTCCGAACAAGATACCGGTGACGGAGGAAAATCCGCTTGAGCCCGAATCGCCCTACGGCACCTCCAAGCTGATGACCGAACTGATGCTGCGTGACACCGCTAGCGCCCACGATTTCGCCTATACGGCGCTGCGCTATTTCAACGTTTCGGGCGCCGACCCGAAGAAGCGCACCGGCCAGTCCACCAAGGGTGCCACGCACTTGATCAAGGTCGCCTGCGAGACGGCCACCGGCAAGCGCCCGCACATGGAGGTTTTCGGCGACGACTATCCGACGCGCGACGGCACCTGCGTGCGCGACTATATCCACGTTTCCGACCTGGTGAACGCGCATTATCTGGCGCTCGAGCGGCTGCGCAGGGGGCGCGGCAGCCTTGTCGCCAATTGCGGCTACGGCCGGGGCTATTCGGTCCTCGAGGTGATCGACGCGGTCAAGCGCGTGTCGGGTGTCGACTTCACGGTGACGAAGAGCGGCCGGCGCCCGGGCGACGCGGTGGCCATCGTCGCCAGCCCCGAGCGCTGCTTCGCCGAATTCGGGTGGAAGCCGGCGCATGACGATCTCGAGGAGATCGTCACCCATGCGCTTGGCTGGGAGAAGACCCTTGCCAAGCGCAACCGGCTCTAAATCTGTCGTGTCCCAGCCGGGTGAGAGGTAAACAGGCCTACGTCAAACCTGCGCGGCGATGCGGCCGATCTCCGCGATGACCGCATTGCGCTCGTCACCGGAAATCGCCGGGAGCTCGCAATAGGCCGTCACGACGATCGGGGCGCGGTCGGGCGGCCAGGCAACGCCGATGTCGTTCACGGCGCCGCTGCCGCTGGTTCCGGTCTTGTCGCCGACAAGCCAGTTCTCCGGAAGGCCCGCCCGCAGGCGCGCGCCGCCCGTCTTGTTTGCAATCAGCCAGGCGGCCAGCCGGGATCGCGAGGGTTTGGACAGGACGTCTGCAAAGAGAAGCGTCCGCAGGGTTTCCAGCATCGCCGCCGGGCTCGTCGTGTCGCGAATGTCGTCCGGTCCCTCGTGCTCGTTCAGCGCGGGCTCGAAGCGGTCGAGCCGCGTGACCTCGTCGCCCAGGGAGCGGGCATAGGCTGTCAGCGCCTGCGGCCCACCGAAGCTTCTAAGCAGGAGATTGGCGGCTGTGTTGTCGCTCAAGGTAACGGCCGCCTCGCAGAGCTCGGCCACCGTCATGCCCTTACCGCCGACGCGGGTCTCCGTCGCCGGCGACCAGGCCGCGATATCCGCCTTGGAAAAGGTGATGCGCCGGTCGAGCGCCTCCTCTCCCCGGTCGACGCGGGCAAGCACGAGCGCCGCCGCCAGGGCCTTGAAGGTGCTGCACATCAGGAAGCGCTCGTCGGACCGGTGGCCCGCTCGCGCGCCGGTGGCGAGGTTGAGGATAGCGACGCCGAGGCGGCCGTCATGAGCGCGCTCGAGCGCGGCGAGCTTTGCCTCCGCGTCCTCGCCAGCCTGCGCTCGTGCGGCCTGAAGGGAAGTCAGCGCCGGGAGCGCGAGCAGGGAGCCGGCGAGCGCCTGCCGGCGCGACAGCAAGATCGTCATTCTCGTTTCCTTCGTCTTGATGGCGCCCCCGCCTCGGTGGCGGACTATGCGGCGAGGCTTACCCCTAGACAAACGATCAATTCTCGACGCAGACATGAGGAAATATTGGTCTTTGTCCCCTGGTCTGGAGCCACCCCATGGACGTCTCGCAACTGCCACTGAACGCTCTGCGCGCTTTCGAGGCGTCGGCGCGGCTCTGCAGCTTCACCCGTGCCGGACTGGAACTCAGGGTCACGCAAACGGCGATCAGCCACCAGGTGAAGGCGCTCGAGGAGACGTTGGGGGTGAGGCTCTTCAAACGCCTCCCGCGGGGCCTGGCGCTTACCGACGAGGGCCATGCCCTGCAGCCGGTGCTCACCGACGCGTTCCGCCGCATGAGCGCCACGCTCAGCCAGTTCGAGGAGGGCAATTTCCAGGAGATCCTGACCGTCGGCGTGGTCGGCACCTTTGCCATCGGCTGGCTTCTGCCGCGGCTAAAAGTCTTCCGGGACCGGTATCCCTCCATCGATCTCCGGCTCAAGACGAACAACAACCGCGCCGACATTCTCGCTGATGGCCTCGATTTCTCCATCCGCTTCGGCGACGGCGCGTGGCATGGCACCGAGGCGGTCCATCTGATGGAGGCGCCGCTGTCGCCCGTTTGCGCGCCACAGCTTGCCGCGCGGCTGAAGCACCCGGCCGATTTGGCGAACGAGGTTCTCTTGCGCTCTTACCGGAGGGACGAATGGGCCCTGTGGTTCCAAGCCGCCGGCGCCGAGCCGCCGAGCCTGCGCGGCTGGATGTTCGATTCCTCGCTCGCCCTGGTGGAGGCGGCGGCGCGCGGGGTGGGCGCGGCACTCGTTCCCGTTTCCATGTTCGCCCGGGAGATCGAGGAAGGGCGGATCGTTCGGTCGTTCAAGACCGCCGTGCCCGCGGGAAGCTACTGGCTGACGCGGCTCAAATCGCGCGAGGAAACGGCCTCCATGAAGGCATTCCGGGAATGGCTTCTGGCTGGGAGCATGGAAATTGCGCTCTAGGCCAGTTCATCGTTTCATTGAATCGATGAACTGGTCTAACACGTTGTTTGTCGCAATTCCGGACGGAAAACCGGTTTCCACTTTTCCTGGAATTGCTCTAAAGCCGGACGGTGCGCGCCAAAAGCGCGAGATCCCGCCGGATCGACCACCGGCTGAGATATTCGGCGTCGGTCTGGGCGCACAAGGCCGGCTTCGACATGTCGATGCCGCGCACCTGCGCCAGACCGGTGATGCCGGGGGCGGCGGCAAAGACGCCGAGCCTTTCGCGGTGGCGGATGAGCTCTTCCTGCTCCGGCAGGCAGGGGCGGGGGCCGACGAGTGACATCTCCCCCTTGAGAACGTTCCAGAGCTGCGGCAGCTCGTCGAGCTTGGTCCCGCGCAGGAAGCGGCCGACCGGCGTCACGGCATCAGGTCTTGCCTCATGGGTGGGCACGGAGGGCGTACCGGCGCGCATGGTCCTGAGCTTGTAACAGCGGAAGGAGACCGCGCCGCGGCCAAGGCGGGTCTGGGCGTAGAATGCCGGACCGCTGGACGTGGCGCGGACGAGAAGGGCGGCGGCAAGCACCACGGGCGCGGCCACGACGGCGGCGGGAAGCGCAATCGCCAGGTCGAACGCCCGCTTGCCGCGGGGGAGGGGGTATCCTTCTTGCAGGGCGGCATCGCCGGAAGCGGTCTGCACCACGTCTCCACCTCCGCTCAAGCCGAGTGCCGAAGGTTTTCGTTCGCCTCCACCGGCGGCTGCAGGGCCGGCTTCCCGCCCTTTTCTTCCAAGAGGCCGAAGAGCGCCTGGCGCACCGCTGCCTCGTCGGCGCGATCGATGGCCTCCTTGAGCTGTTCCAGCATGGCGGGGATCCGGCCGGCCCTGTTGTTCTGCGCCTTGGCGCGCAGGATCTTCGGATGCCGCGTGGCGTTGACGCCATCGGGATCGTAGAAGAGCTCTTCGTTCAGCTTCTCCACCGGCTGCATGCCGATGGTGACGATCTCGATGTCGCCGTCGGGGTTTTCCTCGTTGCGCACCGTCAGGCCGGCAAGCATGATCATGTCTTCGGCCAGATCGCGGATCTTCACCGGCTCGCCCATGTCGAGAAGCAGGATGTCCCCCGACTGCGACAGGGCGCCGGCCTGCACGATCAATTCCGCCGCCTCACGCACGGACATGAAGTAGCGCGTCATATCTTCATGCGTCAGCGTCACCGGGCCGCCGGCGGCGATCTGCTCCTTGAAGAGCGGCACGACGGAGCCGCTGGAGCCGATCACGTTGCCGAAACGCACGCAGGCGAAGACGCGCTTCTTTCCAGCCTTTGCCGCTTCCTTGCCGTAGTGGCGCACGATCAGCTCCGCCCAGCGCTTAGTGGCGCCCATCACGCTCTTCGGCCGCACCGCCTTGTCGGAGGAAATCAGGATGAAGTTCTCGACGCCTCCCGTACACGCCTCCTCGACCAGCGTCAGCGTGCCAAGGACGTTGTTGCGCACGCCTTCGATCTGGTTTTCCTCGACCAGGGAAACATGCTTGTAGGCGGCGCAGTGATAGACGGTCTCCACCTTGTGGGCGGCAAGCGTGCGGCGCACGAGATGCTGATCCGTGACGGAGCCGAGCACGGCGACAACGGGGAAGCAGCCGTAGCCGCGCAACTCGCGCTCGATCTGGTAGAGGCCGAGTTCGTTGAATTCCAGCAGCACCATCTTCGCGGGCTTGGCCTGCGCGATGGTGCGGCAGAGCGCCGAGCCGATGGAGCCGGCAGCACCCGTCACCATGATGACGCGGCCCTCGACCGGCGTCTTGAGCAGCGCCGGATCGGCGGGCACCGGCGGGCGCCCCAGAAGATCGTCAATGTCGATGTCGCGCACATAGCTGACGATGTATTTGCCGGCGGCGAGATCGGCGATCGGCGGCAAGACGCGGATCTTGACCGGGAAACGGCCGATGCTGGCCACCAGATCGCGCCGCTCACGCGGGCTGGCGGAGGAGGTGGCGATGATGACCTCCTCGATGCCGATGGTGCTGATAAGCTCCTCCAGCCGCTCCGAGGGATGGATGCGGATACCGAGGATATCCATGCCGTGCAGGCCCTCGTCGTCGCTGACGAAGGCCATCACCCGGCAATCGCCTGCCGCGTGCAGCGCCTCGGTGAGCTGTGCGGCGGCATCGCTGGCGCCGTAGATCAGCACCCGCTTCTTGTCCTTCGCCTTCGGCATGCCGAGACCGAGCAGCCACTTGGCGCCGAAGCGGCTGCCGGCGACGGCGATGATGCCGCCGGCCCAATAGAGCACGGCGATGGTGCGCGGAATGCCCTCCGAGCCGTAGGAAAGGGTGAGGAAGGCCATGCTGACCCAGATGAGGGCGGAGATCGTCACCGCCTGGATGATGGTCCAGATCGCCCGTTCCCTGAGATAGCGCAGAACGGCACGGTAGAGCCCCATGCGGATGAAGATCGGGATGGCGATGATCGGCCCGGCGGCGATGAACATCATCTGCTCGCGGTTGGGGATAAAAATCCGCTCGAAGCGATAGCAGAAGGCGAGCCAGATGATGAGCATCAGCCCGACGACGTCGGTGGCCACAAGCACCATTCTCTTGATGCTGCGCGGACGGGAATGAATCCAGTTTCGGATTCGGGTCAAGGTCATGGTTTACAATACCGAATTGCGTATAGCCCCCCTGCCTAAAGGCAGCGCACCGCAACGTACCCGCAACAGACGGCAAATCAAGCTTAGCGCTTTCCCTAGCAGCAATTGTGGCAAAGGTCGAACATGAAGGCATCACCAACCGCAATATGCTGTTTCGGTTGCGTGATGGGGTTTCATTCGCCGTTGCCTTGGAGGGCCGGTGCCTCTATATGGGCTGCGTCCGCCGGCAGCCGGGAACGGCTGTCAGGCGTTGGGGCGTAGCCAAGTGGTAAGGCAGCGGTTTTTGGTACCGCCATGCGCAGGTTCGAATCCTGCCGCCCCAGCCAGCCTTCGCTTGCTTTGCAAGCTTCGGCTTGGCAAGCCAGACGTCATCCCTCGATCAGGCCGCTCAGCTCCGCCACCTTCTCCTCCAGGAGCTTCTGATTCGCCCGCGTCTCCACATTGAGGCGCAGCAGCGGCTCTGTGTTGGAGGCGCGCAGGTTGAAGCGCCAGTCGTCGAAGACCATGCCGAGCCCGTCGACGGTCTCGAGGGCCGGGTTGGCGCGGCCGAAATGGTCGGCGACCCTTTCCTGCACGGCCTTGGCGTCATCGACGGTGAAGTTGATCTCGCCGGAGCAGGGGAACTTGGCGATGCGCTCCTCCAGCGTCTCGGCGAGGGTCGAGCCGGTGGCCGACAGTTCGCACACCACGTCGAGCCAGGTGAGCATGCCCGAATCGCAGTAGCTGAAGTCGCGGAAATAGTGGTGCGCGCTCATCTCGCCGCCGTAGATGGCGTTCTCCTCGCGCATCATGCGCTTGAAGTAGGCGTGGCCGGTGCGGCACGGCTTCGCGATGCCGCCCATGCCTTCGACGATGTCGATGGTGTTCCAGGTCAGGCGCGGGTCGTAGAGGATGGTGCTGCCGGGCGCCTTTTCCAGCATGCGCTTGGCGATCATGCCGACGAGGTAATAGCCCTCCACGAAGCGGCCCTTGTGGTCGTAGAGGAAGCAGCGGTCGAAGTCGCCGTCCCAGGCGATGGCGAGGTCGGCGCCATGCTCGACCACGGCCTGGCTCGCTTTCTGCCGCTTTTCCTTCAGGAGCGGGTTGGGAATGCCGTTGGGGAGCCGTGGGTCGGGCTCGTGGTCGATCTTGATGAAGGTGAAGGGCAGGTGCTCTTCGAGAAGGTCGATGATGGGGCCGGCACAGCCGTTGCCGGCGTGGCAGACGATCTTGAGCGGCTTCAGTGCCTGGCCGGCCACCTCTTCCAGGAGCCGCTCGATATAGGCGTCGCGGTCGCAGACGGGCTGTAGGCTGCCGCGCTCGCCGTAGCTGTCCACGGGCGAGAGCGTGCGGTCGGAGCGCATAAGCTCCTCGATGGCGTTGAAGGCGTTGTCGGGTGTGGCCGCCGCCGCGCCCTTCAGCACCATCTTGATGCCGTTGTAGTCCAGCGGGTTGTGGCTGGCGGTGACCATAAGCCCGGCGTCGGCGCCCGAGCGGGCGGTGTGGAAATAGACCTCCTCCGTGCCGCATAGCCCGACCGGCAGGACGTCGACGCCGCTGTCCAGAAGCCCTTGGGCGAGCGCGCCGGCGAGGGCGGGACTGTCGAGCCGCATGTCATGCCCGACCACCACCGTCCCCAGTGACAGGGCCTTTTTCGCCGCCTGGGCAAAACGATATGCGAAGGGAACGTTGATCTCGCCGGGAATCTGTCCGCGAACGTCATACGCCTTGAACGGTGCGCTCATACTCATTCTCTCCTGGTCTGCCCTAGTCTGCCCCCCAAAGGTGCGTATTTGTTAAAGGTGATGATTGTGCGACGCAACAAGCAGCGGCGCCCGCACAGTCACCGCGTGTAACAACGCCTGCGACAGAGTGAACGTGCCTTTCTGTTGCGAAACGCCCTGCGCACGCATATTCACCGGGCGGGTTCAATCGAAGACTATCATGGGGCGAGGCAGGCAGGCATGCAATTCATCGATCTCGGCGCGCAGCGCGAACGCATAAAGGGCCGGCTCGAGAAGAGGCTGGCCAAGGTTCTGGCCGAGGGCCGCTACATCCTCGGGCCGGAGGTCGCCGAGTTCGAGGAGAAGATCGCCGACTATATCGGCGTGAAGCATGCGGTCGCCTGCGCCAACGGCACCGACGCGCTTCTCATGCCGCTGATGGCGTTCGGCATCGGCCCGGGCGACGCCGTCTTCTGCCCGAGCTTCACCTTCGCCGCGACGGCGGAAGTGGTGGCGCTTACGGGCGCGGCGCCGGTCTTCGTCGATATCGACCCCGACAGCTACAACATCGACCTTGAAAGCCTGGAGGCGGCGATCGCCCATGTGCGCGAGGAAGGCCGCCTGACGCCGAAGGCGATCATCCCCGTCGATCTCTTCGGCCTTGCCGCCGAGTACAACGGTATCGCCAGGATCGCCGAGCGCGAAGGACTGCGCATCGTCGAGGACGCGGCGCAGGCGACCGGCGGTTCCTACGGCAACACCATGTGCGGTGCCTTCGGCGATGTCGCCGGCACCAGCTTCTATCCGGCCAAGCCCCTCGGCTGCTACGGCGACGGCGGCGCCATGTTCACCAACGATGCGGACCTTGCCGAGGTGCTGCGCTCGGTCGCCTTCCATGGCAAGGGCGAGAGCCAGTACGACAATGTGCGCATCGGCCTTAACTCGCGGCTCGACACGCTGCAGGCGGCGATCCTCATCGAAAAGCTCGCCATCCTGCCGGAGGAGATGGACCTGCGCCAGGAAGTCGCAGCGCGCTATCATGAGATGCTGGGCGACGTGGTGAAGGTACCCTCGGTACCGGCCGGAAGCCGCTCCGCATGGGCGCAGTATGCGATCGAGACACCTGCGCGCGACGTCGTGCGCGCCAGCCTCAGGGAAGAGGGCATCCCGTCCGTCGTCTACTACGAGAAGCCCCTGCACCTGCAGGAGGCCTATGCCGCCTATCCGCGCGCACCGAAGGGGCTGCCCGTTTCGGAAAGCCTGCCGGAGCGCATCTTGTGCCTGCCCATGCATCCCTATCTTTCCAAGGCCGATCAGGAGCGTGTCGCTGCTGTCGTTCGCCAGGCGGTGAAGGGAGCTTGAATGCCGGGCCGGACATGCAATCAGACCGATTTTCGAGTGCTCCGGAAGAACATTCCGCATTCCGCGCGAACGGCGCAAAACGCGCATCGGCAGATGGAACCTATTGGGTAACCTCGCCTTGAGGAGCACAGAACCGTCATGTTATGTCCACAGTCTTGGTGTTGCACTGCAACATAGTGGCGGGCAACTTATCAAAGGGTCAGGAACATATGCCGGCACCACTTACGCATCTCCAGCGCCTTGAGGCAGAGTCGATCCACATTATGCGTGAGGTCGCGGCGAGCTTTTCCAAGCCGGTCATGCTTTATTCGATCGGCAAGGATTCTTCCGTCCTCCTTCATCTGGCGATGAAGGCTTTTTACCCGGCCAAGCCGCCGTTTCCCTTCCTCCATGTGGACACCACCTGGAAGTTCCGCGAGATGATCGCCTTCCGCGACCGCATGGCGGCCGAGCTCGGCTTCGATCTGCTGGTGCACATCAACGAGGACGGCGTGCGCGACGGCATCGGCCCGTTTACCCACGGCTCCAACGTCCATACCCACGTGATGAAGACGGTTGCGCTGCGCCAGGCACTCGACAAATACGGCTTCGACGCGGCCTTTGGCGGCGCCCGCCGCGACGAGGAGAAGAGCCGGGCCAAGGAGCGCATCTTCTCCTTCCGCAATTCAAGCCATGGCTGGGACCCGAAGAACCAGCGCCCGGAGATGTGGAAGATCTACAACACGCGCATCGCCCAAGGAGAGTCGATCCGCGTCTTCCCGCTGTCCAACTGGACCGAGCTCGATATCTGGCAATACATCCTGCAGGAGAACATCCCCATCGTGCCGCTCTATTTCGCCAAGAAGCGGCCCGTGGTCGACCGCGGCGGCATGACGATCCTGGTGGACGACGACCGGCTCAAGTTGCAGCCTGACGAAAAAATTGAAGAGCGCAAGGTACGCTTCCGCACACTTGGCTGCTATCCGTTGACCGGCGCGATCGACTCCGACGCCGAGACCCTGGAAGGCATCGTCGCTGAAATGCTTACCGCGCGCACCTCCGAGCGCCAGGGCCGGCTGATCGACCGCGACGAAACAGGGTCGATGGAGAAGAAAAAGCGGGAAGGGTACTTCTGATGCTGAAGATCGACGAGGCCGTTCTTCCAGACACCGAGACCGCCGATATCCGCACCTATCTGGCGAGCCAGGAGAGGAAGACGCTGCTGCGTTTCCTCACCTGCGGCTCGGTGGACGACGGCAAGTCGACGCTGATCGGCCGGCTTCTCTACGATACTAAACTGATTTTTGAAGATCAGCTCGCAACCCTCGAGCAGGACTCGAAAAAACACGGCACAACCGGCGACGACATCGACCTCGCCCTTCTGGTCGACGGCCTTGAGGAAGAGCGTCAACAGGGTATCACCATCGACGTCGCCTACCGTTTTTTCGCGACGCCGAAGCGCAAGTTCATCGTCGCCGACACGCCGGGCCACGAGCAGTACACCCGCAACATGGCCACCGGCGCCTCCAGTGCAGACCTTGCGGTGGTGCTGGTCGATGCGCGGCAGGGCGTGCTGGCGCAGACGCGCCGCCACTCCATCATCGCCTCGCTCCTGGGCATCCGCCACATCGTGCTGGCGGTGAACAAGATCGATCTCGTCGACTTCGACGAGGGGGTCTTCAAGCGGATCGTGGCGGAGTACGAGGCCTTCTCCAAGGATCTCGGCTTTGCCTCGGTCGTGCCCATTCCGATGTCGGCGCGCTATGGCGACAACGTCACGCGGGCGTCGGACAAGACGCCCTGGTACACCGGGCCCTCGCTCGTCGACCATCTGGAGACGGTGGATGTCGAGGGCGATGTGGCCGAACGCCCGTTCCGCTTTCCGGTGCAATACGTGAACCGGCCGAACCACGAGTTCCGCGGCTTTGCGGGGACGGTGGCTTCCGGCTCCATCGCCGTCGGCGACGACGTGGTGGTGGCCAAGTCGGGCAAGCGCTCGCGCGTCAAGCGCATCGCCACCTATGACGGCGACCGGGAGCGCGCGTCGGAGGGCGAGGCGGTGACGCTGCTGCTCGACGACGAGGTGGAGGTTTCGCGCGGCAACATGCTGGTGGCGCCGAATGCCCGCCCGCACGTGGCCGACCAACTCGCGGCCAATGTCGTATGGTTCGACGAGCATCCGCTTCTTCCCGGCCGCATGTACCTGTTGCGGACGGAGACGGACCAGGTGAACGCCACCGTCAGCCACCTGAAGCACCGCACCAACGTCAACAATTTCGCCCACGAGGCGGCGAAATCCCTCGAACTGAATGAGGTCGGCGTCTGCAATTTCTCGCTCCAGGCGCCGATTGCCTTTGATTCCTTCGAGGAAAACCGCACCACCGGCGCCTTCGTGCTGATCGACCGGCTGACCAATGCCACCGTCGGCGCCGGCATGATCCTGCACCCCTTGCGCCGGGCGGCCAATATCCATTGGCAGGCGCTGGACGTGACCAAGGCGTCGCGGTCGGAACTGAAGCATCAGAAGCCCGCTGTCCTGTGGTTCACCGGCCTTTCGGGTTCCGGCAAGTCGACCATTGCCAACCTTCTGGAAAAAAAGCTGCATGCGGCCGGCCGCCACACCTACATCCTCGACGGCGACAACGTGCGTCACGGGCTCAACCGCGACCTCGGCTTCACCGAGGAAGACCGGGTGGAAAACATCCGCCGCGTCGCCGAGGTGGCCCGCCTGATGGCCGAGGCGGGGCTGATCGTGCTGGTCTCCTTCATCTCGCCTTTCCGGGCCGAGCGCCGGATGGCGCGCGACCTGATGGAGGAAGGCGAGTTCATCGAAGTCTTCGTCGATACGCCGTTCGAAGAGTGCGCCAAGCGCGACCCCAAGGGGCTCTACGCCCGCGCGCTCAGGGGTGAGATCAAGAACTTCACCGGCGTCGATTCACCCTACGAGGTGCCGGAATTGGCCGATGTTCACCTGCCCACGGTGGACCGCTCGCCCGAAGACCTGGCGGAAGAATTGGAAACCTGGCTTAAGGAGCGCGGCTATTGCTGAGCGGAGAGGCAACGCGGCTGCTGGACGACGAAGCGGCCCTTCTGACGCTGTTCGAGGATCTTGCACTCGCCGCCGGGCGCGCGATCATGGAGCATTACGAGGCCGGCGTCAGCGTCGAGGAGAAGGCTGACGCCTCGCCGGTGACCGAAGCCGACCGTGCGGCCGAGCGCATCATCCTTACGGGACTGCGCGCCACGCTCGCCGGCGCGCCTTGCGTGTCGGAAGAAGAAGCCTCCGGCGGCGTCCTGCCGGTTTGCGGCGACGACGGCTTTCTGCTGGTGGACCCGCTCGACGGCACGCGCGAGTTCATTGGCCGCCGGCCCGACTTCACGGTCAACATCGCTCTGGTGAAGGAGGGAGCGCCGGTGGCCGGCGTCGTCTACGCACCGGCGCGCGGCGTTCTTTATTCCGGCCGTCCGGGTGCGGCGTTCGAGGCCGAGACCCGCGACGGCAAATCGATCGCCAGCCGCCGCCAGATCAGCGCCCGCCCGGCGCGCACGCCGCCGTCGATCGTTGCCAGCCGTTCCCATTCGACACCGGAAACGGAAGCCTTCATCGCCCGCTATCCGGGGGCCGAGACCGTCTCCGTCGGCTCGTCCCTGAAATTCTGCATGCTCGCCCGCGGCGACGCGGATCTCTACCCGCGCTTCGGCCGCACGATGCAGTGGGATACGGCGGCCGGCGATGCCGTGCTCAGGGCGGCGGGCGGACGCACGCTGACGCTGGAGGGTGAGCTGTTCACCTACGGCCCGAAGGGCGGCGAGGGGCTGGAGGCGTTTGCCAATCCGTTCTTCATCGCCGAGGGGCGGGCGGCCGAGTAAGGCGCCCGCGATGCCCCTCAAAGCTCCTCCCGCCACGGCGGGTTGGCGCCTGCACGCGAGACCGTTACCGCCGCGACGCGGGCGGCGAAGCCAAGCGCCTCGCGCACCGCATCCTCGCGCAGGTTGGCGATGCTTTCCTTGTTCAGGCAGCCCGCCTCGCGCAGGGCGGCGAGCACGCCGGCGTTGAAGGCGTCGCCGGCACCCACCGTGTCGACCACCGGGACCTGCACCGCCTCCATCGTCACGGTCCCGCCGTTCCAGAAGGCGACGGCCCCCTTGGCGCCGCTTGTCACGATGACGAGCTTCGTGCCCGCCTGAAGCAGGCCGTGCGCCGCCTCTTCGTGTGAGGGCGCCTCGCCGAACCAGGCGAGGTCCTCCTCCGAAATCTTCACGATGTCCGCTATTCCCATCATGCGCCGCATGCGCGCCTTGTGGGCCTCGGCATCCTTGACGAAGACCGGCCTTATATTGGGGTCGAGCATGGTGAGGCGGGCCGAGCTCTCGCGCGCCATCAGCGCCTCGTAGGTGGCTCCGCAGGGCTCGGTGGCGAGGCTGATCCCGCCGAAAAGAAGCGCCTCCACATCATCCTTCAGCCGCGGCAGATCCGCTTCCGTGAGCATGCGCCCCGCCGAATTCTCGTCGTAGAAGAAGTAGCTCGCATGGCCATCGCTAAGGCTGACGAAGGCGAGGGTGGTGGGGAGGCTGGAGATTTGGGCGTAGGCGAGGTCTACCCGGCTTTTCCGCAGCGCCTCCTGCAGGCGGCTGCCGAACAGATCATCGGAAAGGCCAGAGAAGAACGACACGGGCGCGCCGAGCCGCCCGAGCGCCAGGGCGCTATTGAAGACCGAGCCGCCGGCATGGGGGGCGAAGGCGCTTTCGCCGTCGGCCGTCTTACGCGGCAGCATGTCGATCAGCGCTTCACCGCAGCACAGGATCATCGTCGTTCCTCCCGGAATGTGGAAATCGGATGCGGGTCATATGGCAGATTGCGCGCCGACGAGGAAGCGCTCGGCGAGCGGCAGGCTGGCGCCGCCGAGCGCGCGCGCGTGCCGGCCCACCGTGCCCTCGCGCACGGCGGGGAGCCTCAAGCCCTCCGAGTCGAGCGTGGCGAGGTGGCGCGCCGTGCGCGCAACGACCTCCGCGCGCACGGAAAGCGGCAACCAGCCGTCGATGACGGCGGCCTGGAAATCGATGACGGCCGAAGCGGCAAGGATGGCGTGGGCGAGGCCCCGGGCGGCGCCTTCCATCCAGCGCTCCAGGTCGTCGCCGAGTTCCCCCCAGTCGTCCGGCGAGGTCCACAGATGGGTGGCGTCCTCCCCGCGCGCGACGATCGCCTTTTCGAGCACGCTGATGGAGGCGACGTCGATGAGCTGCCGCGTTCTGCCGTCGGGGCCGGGCACGGGCATGGAGCCGAGTGCGCCTGCGTTTCCCGTGCGGCCGGTGAAAAGCCGTCCGCCGAGCGCAATGCCGCCGCCGACGAAGGCGCCGAGGTAGAAATAGATGAAGTCGTCCCGGGTCGGCGGGTTGCCGAAGACGAGCTCCGCCCCGCAAGCCGACGTGGCGTCGTTCTGCAGATAGACGGGGAAGGGGCAGCGCTCGGCAAAGGCGGCGCGGATATCGGTGTTGCGCCAGCCGTCCATGGCGCCCGGCGGCGCGCCCGCCGCATCGGCCCAGCTCCACAATTCGAACGGCATGGCGATGCCGAGGCCGGCGACGCGCTCCCAGGTGCGGCGATCGGCGCTCTCGGCGACTTCCGCCAGATCCTCCGTCACGAAACGGATCGTCTCCTCCGGCGTCGGATAGGCGTAGGAATGCTGGCGCATGCGGCGGATCGTGCCGCGAAAGTCAATCAGCGCCAACTCGGAGCTGCGCCGGCCGATCTTCAGGCCCAGGAAGAAGGCGCCGTCGGGATTGAGGCTCATGGGGATGGAAGGCTGGCCCACCTTGCCGCGCTGCGGGCTGCCGCGCACCAGAAGCGCCTCGGCCTCCAGCCCGCGCATGATGACGGAGACGGTCTGCGCCGAAAGCCCGGTCATGCGGGCGATCTCGGTCTTGGCGAGGCTGCCGTGCTGGCGCAGGAGCGACAGCACCAGGCGCTCGTTGTAGTCGCGCATGCCGCTCTGGTTGGTGCCCAGATTCGGGCGCGGCGTTCGCGCGCCGTCGCTTTCCCTCGCAAAACCGCCTTCCAAGCCCGTTCCCTTCCTCCCGGCGTACTTTTGCGGGCACAATGCGGCGCAGCAAGCGATGAGTCAATAAATAAATAAATGTGATTTATCTATTGACAGGCCGTCCCACCTTCTGTTTTCTGGTCGTCACGTGATCGGCCGCCATAGGATCGACACGTGTTCATGGCGTCGTCGAACGCCAACTTGCTTCTCGGGAGGATACCGTGACCAAACACGCGCTATTGAAGACCACCGCGCTCGCCCTTGCCGGCGCCGGCTTTCTCGGCCTTGCACAGCCCGCCGCCGCACAGGATGTGGGCGCATGCCTGATTACCAAGACCGACATCAACCCCTTCTTCGTGAAGATGAAGGAGGGCGCCACCGCCAAGGCGGAGGAACTGGGCATTTCGCTGTCCACCTTCGCCGGCAAAGTCGACGGCGACCACGAAACCCAGGTCCAGGCGGTCGAGACCTGCATCGCCTCGGGCGCCAAGGGCATCCTGCTCACGGCCTCCGACACCAAGGCCATGGTGCCGGTGGTCAAGAAGGCGCGCGACGCCGGCGTTCTGGTGATCGCGCTCGACACGCCGCTGGAGCCCATCGACGCGGCCGACGCCACCTTCGCCACGGATAATTTCAAGGCCGGCGAGCTGATCGGCCAGTGGGCCGCGGCGACGTTGGGCGATGCGGCGGCGGACGCCAAGATCGCCATGCTCGACCTGACGCCCAGCCAGCCCTCGGTGGATGTGCTGCGCGACCAGGGCTTCATGACCGGCTTCGGCATCGAAACCGGGGACGCCGACCGCATCGGCGACGAGGACGACCCGCGTATCGTCGGCCACGACATCACCAACGGCAACGAGGAAGGCGGCCGCAAGGCCATGGAAAACCTTCTCCAGCGCGACCCGGACGTCAACGTCGTCTACACTATCAACGAACCCGCCGCCGCCGGCGCCTACGAAGCCCTGCAATCCTTCGGCAAGACCGAGGGCGTGCTCGTCGTTTCCATCGACGGCGGCTGCCCGGGCGTGCAGAACGTCAAGGAGGGCATCATCGGCGCCACGTCGCAGCAATATCCGCTGCTCATGGCTTCGCTGGGCATCGAGGCGATCGCCAAGTTCGCCGAGACCGGCGAGAAGCCGGAGCCGACGCCCGGCCTCGACTTCTTCGACACCGGCGTGACGCTGGTCACCGACCAGCCGGTGGAGGGCGTGGAGTCGATCGGCACCGACGAAGGTCTCGAGCGCTGCTGGGGCTAATCGTTCCTATAGGACGGGGGGTATGCGGAGCGGCCCCGAGGCCGCTCCGCGACGTTCCCGTTTGACGGCAACGCTTTTTCTCCTCACGATGAGTGCAACACGATGGGAGGATCGACGATGAGCGAGGCGGGCGGCGCCGCGCGCGGAAAGCAGGAGTTCGAGGACGGGCTGGAGAAGGGCGACGCCAGCGTCGCCGCCTTCGAAAGCCACGAAAAGACGGTCCTCGACCGGCTGCAGCATTTCCTGCACGGCAATCCGACGATGGTGCCGGTGATCGTGCTCCTGCTGAGCATCGCCGTCTTCGGCTTTGTCGCCGGCGGCAACTTCTTCAGCGCCTTCAACCTGTCGCTCGTCATGCAGCAGGTCTCCATCATCGGCATCCTTGCCGCTGCCCAGAGCCTGGTAATCCTCACCGCCGGCATCGACCTTTCGGTCGGCGCAAGCATGGTTCTGGTCTCCGTCATCATGGGCAATCTGGCGGTCAAGATGGGGTTCCCCGCGCCGCTGGCAATCGGCGTGGGCTTCGTGTGCGGCATGCTGGCGGGAACGCTCAACGGATTTCTCGTCACGCGCGTGAAACTGCCGCCCTTCATCGTCACGCTGGGCACGTGGAATATCTTCTTCGCGCTCAACCTGTGGCTCTCCGGCGCCCAGTCGATCCGCAGCCAGGATATCGACGCGACGGCCCCCTTGCTGAAATGGTTCGGCGAGAGCATCCGCATCGGCGGAGCCCAGTTCACTTACGGTTCCATCCTGATGGTGCTCATCTTCGCGGTGCTCTGGTATGTGCTCAACCGCACGGCCTGGGGCAGGCATGTCTATGCGGTGGGCGACGACAAGGAAGCGGCGGAGCTTTCCGGCATCCGCACCAACCGCACGTTGGTGCAGGTCTACGCCGTCGCCGGCCTCGTCTGCGCCATCGGCGCCTGGGCCTCGATCGGCCGCGTCGGCTCGGTCTCGCCGCAGAGCTTCCAGGAGGCGAACCTCCAGTCAATCACCGCCGTCGTCATCGGCGGCATCTCGCTGTTCGGCGGGCGCGGCTCCATCGTCGGCCCCCTCGTTGGCGCTCTCATCGTCGGCGTGTTCAACTCCGGCTTGAGGCTCGCCGGCGTCGACGTCTTGTGGCAGGTCTTCGCCATCGGCTGGCTGACGATCATCGCCGTGGCGCTGGACCAATGGATCAGAAAGGTGTCGGCATGAGCACCGAACCCATCCTCACCGCCCGCGGCCTCGTCAAGCACTACGGCCGCGTGGTGGCCCTCAACCAGGCCGATTTCGACCTTTACCCGGGCGAGATCCTTGCCGTCATCGGCGACAACGGTGCCGGCAAGTCGACCCTCATCAAGGCCATCTCCGGTGCCATACATCCCGACGAGGGCGAGATCCGGCTGGACGGCGAGCCCATCCACTTCCGCTCGCCGCTGGAGGCGCGGGAGGCCGGCATCGAGACCGTCTACCAGACGCTGGCATTGTCGCCGGCGCTCTCCATCGCCGACAACATGTTCCTGGGCCGGGAAATCCGCAAATCGGGCTTCATGGGCCGCTGGTTCCGCTCGCTGGACCGCGAGGCGATGGAGCGGATCGCCCGCGAAAAACTTTCCGATCTCGGCCTGATGACCATCCAGAACATCAGCCAGGCGGTGGAGACGCTGTCGGGCGGCCAGCGCCAAGGCGTGGCCGTGGCACGCGCCGCCGCCTTCGGCTCCAAGGTCATCATCATGGACGAGCCGACCGCGGCGCTGGGCGTCAAGGAATCGCGCCGCGTGCTCGATTTGATCCAGGACGTGCGCTCGCGCGGCATGCCCATCGTGCTCATCTCGCACAACATGCCGCACGTTTTTGAGGTCGCCGACCGCATCCACGTCCACCGACTCGGCCGCCGCCTGTGCGTGATCGATCCGAAGGACTACACGATGTCGGATGCCGTGGCCTTCATGACGGGAGCGAAGGAGCCGCCGGCGGAGGCGCTGGCTGCATAGCGGCCCTGTCTCAAGGATTACTCCCCTCGCGCCAACTCCTGCGACACGAGCTCCCTGAGCCGGCTGGCCAGCGGCGACAGCCGCCGGCTCCTGAGCGACAGGAGGTGATAGGGCGCCACGACGATCGGCTCGTGGATCGGCAGCACCGCTAGCCCGAGCCCGCCCCCATTGCCGCGAAGCAACTCCGAGACCTCGCGGGACAGCGGGGCGATGGCGTCCGACGTCATCAGGAGCGCGATCATGGCGAGCAGCGAGGTCGTGTTGATGATGCTGCGGGGCAGGGCGGCGCCCGCCCCCAGGAACGCGTCCTCCACCGCCACCCGCACCGGCGCCCCCACCGATTGCATGACCCATTCGAAGCCGCCGAGATCGGCGATGGAGGCCGCGTTTGTGCCGGCAAGCGGATGGTTCTTGCGCACGACGAGGTCGACCGTCTCGACGCGACCGCGGGCGATGATGAAGTCGCGCGGGTCGTAAGGCGGGGGCACGCGGCCCAGGACGAAGTCGAAATGGCCTGCCAGAAGATCGCGGATGAGCGCCTCGCTCGGCGCCACGTCGATATGCACATCGGCGTTGGGCGAGGCGGCCTTCAACTTCTGGATGGCCGGCATGACGTAGCCGACCGCCGCTCCGGTGACGGCGCCCACGCGCACGCGCCCGCCCTTGCCGAGCTTGTACTCGTCGACCTCCAGCATCGTCTCGCGCAGCTCGGTCAGCAGCGTGTCGGCATGGCGGACGATCATGCGCCCGACCTCGGTCGCGCTCATGCCGCGGGCATGCCGCTCGAACAGCGGCGCGCCGACGATCGTCTCGATCTGCGTCAGCATGCGCGAGGCAGCAGGCTGGGTCATGGAAAGGGAGGCGGCGGCGGGGCTGAGCTGCCCGTGCTCGGCGATTGCCGCGACCAGGCGGAAATGGCTGAGCTTCAGCCGAGAACGGGGATCGGAGACCATGGGAGGAAGGTATACCACTTATGCTATGCAGAAGAACAAAAAATGCATTTGATTGGTATAACCCTCCTCTCATAGTTTGGCGCCCGGATCAGGGGATCCGCTCGTTCTTGAAAAACGCCATCGGGTGCGGTCAGATGCGGGTGCATTGGGCCGAGCCCTTTGGTCATGGGAGGAATTCAATGAGAAAAATCACATCCGTCTTCGCCTCGCTCGCGCTCGGGGCAACCCTCTTCGCGGGCGCCGCGGAGGCGCAGGACAAGGGTTATGTCGGTATCGCCATGCCCACCAAGTCTTCGGCGCGCTGGATCTCCGACGGCGGCTCGATGGTCGAGCAGTTCGAGGCGGCCGGCTACACCACCGACCTGCAATACGCCGAGGACGACATCCCGAACCAGCTCGCCCAGATCGAGAACATGATCACCAAGGGCGTCAACGTACTGGTGATTGCGGCCATCGACGGCACCACGCTTTCCAACGCGCTGGAGAATGCCAATGCGGCCGACATCAAGGTGATCGCCTATGACCGCCTGATCCGCGACAGCGAATATGTCGATTATTACGCCACGTTCGACAACTTCAAGGTCGGCGTGCAGCAGGCGACGTCGCTGGTCAACGGCCTGAAGGAGCGCTTCCCCGACGAGAAGCCCTGGAACGTCGAATTGTTCGGCGGCTCGCCCGACGACAACAACGCCTACTTCTTCTACAACGGCGGCATGTCCGTGCTGCAGCCGCTGATCGATTCCGGCGACATCGTCGTCGTCTCCGGCCAGGAAGGCATGGACACGGTCGGCACGCTGCGCTGGGACGGCGCGGTGGCGCAGTCGCGCATGGACAACCTTCTGTCCGCCCACTACACGGACAAGCAGCTGCACGGCGTCCTTTCGCCCTATGACGGCCTGTCGATCGGCATCCTGTCGTCGCTGAAGGGTGTCGGCTACGGCTCGGGCGACCTCGAAATGCCGATCGTCTCCGGCCAGGACGCCGAGGTCCCCTCGGTGAAGTCGATCCTCGCCGGCGAGCAGTACTCCACCATCTTCAAGGACACGCGCGAGCTTGCCCGTGTCACCGTCGGCATGGTGGATGCGCTCCTGCAGGGCAGCGAGCCGGAGATCAACGACACGGAGACCTATGACAACGGCGTCAAGGTCGTGCCGTCCTACCTGCTCGAGCCGATGCTGGTCGACGCCAGCAATTGGGAAGAGGCTCTGATCGGCTCCGGTTACTACACCGAAGACCAGGTGAAGTAAGAACAAGACAGGAAAAATGGCCCGCCCGTTCGAACGGGCGGGCCGCCTTGATGAAGAACATTCACATGCAAGCCATTTTGGAGATGCAGGGCATCACCAAGAGCTTTCCCGGCGTGAAGGCTCTGGACGACGTGAACCTGACGGTGGCGCGCGGCGAGATCCACGCGCTGGTGGGCGAGAACGGCGCCGGCAAGTCCACGCTGATGAAGGTTTTGAGCGGGGTCTATCCGCACGGATCCTATGACGGCGACATCGTCTTCGAGGGGAAATCCGTCGCATTTTCCGGCATCTCCGACAGCGAGCGCGACGGCATCATCATCATCCACCAGGAACTGGCGCTGGTGCCGCTCCTGTCGATCGCGGAAAATATCTTTCTCGGCAACGAGATCGCCAAGGGCGGTATCGTGGACTGGCCGGAGACGAACGCACGCACCGAAGAGCTCCTGAAGACTGTCGGTCTCAGGGAAAAACCGGTCACGCGCGTCGACGCGCTGGGCGTCGGCAAGCAGCAGCTCGTGGAGATCGCCAAGGCGCTGTCCAAGAAGGTGAAGCTCTTGATCCTCGACGAGCCGACGGCGGCACTCCAGGAGAACGACAGCCAGAAGCTTCTCGACCTGCTGCTCGAACTGAAGGCGGAAGGCATCTCCTCCGTCCTCATCTCGCACAAGCTCAACGAGGTCAGCCGCGTCGCCGATTCCATCACGGTGTTGCGCGACGGAAAGACGGTCTCCACCCTCGACTGCCATTCCCAGAAGATCAGCGAGGAGCGGATCATCCGCGACATGGTGGGCCGCGACATGGCGCACCGATACCCCGAGCGCACGCCCGAGATCGGCGAAACGCTGCTCGAGGTGGCCGATTGGAACGTCTGGCACCCGTTGCAGACGGAGCGCCAGGTGATCCGCGACGCCTCCTTCCGCGTGGCCGCGGGCGAGGTGGTCGGCATTGCCGGTCTTATGGGCTCCGGCCGCACCGAGCTTGCCATGAGCCTGTTCGGCAAGAGCTATGGCCGCAACATCTCCGGCACGGTGAAGCTGCGCGGCAAGGAGATCGACGTCTCCACCGTCGGCCGTGCCGTTGCCAACGGGCTCGCCTACGTTACCGAGGACCGCAAGGCGCTGGGCCTCGTTCTGGAAGAGGACGTCATGCGCAACACCACGCTCGCCAACCTGGCGCGGGTGTCGAGGAACGGCGTCATCGACAACGCCGAGGAGCGCCAGGTGGCCGAGCGCTACCGCAAGGCCCTCGGCGTGCGCACGCCCTCGGTGTTTCAGAAGGTGATGAACCTTTCGGGCGGCAACCAGCAGAAGGTCGTGCTCTCCAAGTGGCTGTTCACGGAGCCGGACGTGCTCATCCTCGACGAGCCGACCCGCGGCATCGACGTCGGCGCGAAGTTCGAGATCTATACCATCATCAACGAGCTCGCGGGGCAGGGGAAGGGGGTCGTCATGATCTCTTCCGAAATGCCGGAACTGCTCGGCATGTGCGACCGCATCTACGTCATGAACGAGGGTGCGATCGCCGGCGAGCTTGCGGGCAGTGAAGCGAACCAGGAAAAGATCATGTCGATGATCGTGAGGTCCTAGGAAATGACTGAAGTCTCAGCGCGCGAAAGAGAAACGGCGGCGGAAGGCGCGGTCGTCTCCATCGGCAGCCATCTGAAGAACCATCTGCGCGACTACGGCATGCTGCTGGCGCTGGTGGTCATCATGGCCTTCTTCCAGGTGGTGACCGACGGCACGCTGATGCGGCCGGTGAACCTCACCAACCTGATCCTGCAGAACAGCTACATCGTCATCATGGCGCTGGGCATGCTGCTGGTCATCGTCGCCGGGCATATCGACCTGTCGGTCGGCTCGGTCGTCGGCTTCGTTGGCGCGGTGGCGGCGGTGTTGCTCGTCCAGTACCAGTTGCCGACGCTGGTGGTCATCCCGGCCTGCCTCATCCTCGGCATCCTGATCGGCGCCGCGCAAGGGTACTGGATCGCCTATTGGCGCATCCCTTCCTTCATCGTCACGCTGGCCGGTATGCTCGTCTTTCGCGGGCTCACCCTGTGGGTTTTGCAGGGCCAGTCGGTCGGCCCGTTCCCGCGCGGCTTCCAGCTCTTGAGCACCGGTTTCATCCCCGACGCCTTCGGTATCGGCCGGCCCAACGTGACGGCCATTCTCTTGGGGGCGGCGACCGCGGCCATCCTCGTCTACATGGCCATGCGCAACCGCCGGCGGCACATGAAATACGGCATCGAGGACGAGCCCTTCAGCTTCTTTCTCGCCAAGAACGGCCTGATCGCCGCGGCAATCGTCTTCCTGTCCTACATGCTGGCGACCTATCGGGGCTTCCCCAACGTGCTCATCACCATGGCGGTGCTGACGGCGGCCTATACGTTCCTCACCAACTCGACCACGGTCGGCCGCAGGATCTACGCGCTGGGCGGAAACGAGAAGGCGGCCAAGCTCTCGGGCATCCCGACCGAGCGGCTCACCTTCCTCACCTTCGCCAATATGGGGATGCTGGCGGCGCTTGCCGGCCTCATCTTCGCAGCCCGGCTGAACACGGCAACGCCGAAGGCGGGCGTCGCCTTCGAGCTCGACGTGATCGCCGCCGTCTTCATCGGCGGGGCGTCGATGTCCGGGGGCGTCGGAAAGATCGTCGGAGCCGTCGTCGGCGCCTTCATCATGGGCGTGATGAACAACGGCATGTCCATTCTCGGCATCGGCATCGACTATCAGCAGGTCATCAAGGGCCTGGTGCTGCTGGCGGCGGTGATCTTCGACGTCTACAACAAGAACAAATCGACCTGACGAGGCAAAACCATGCACCTTTCGCAACTGAAGAAGGGCGGCGTCGTCTGCCGCCGGGGAGAGGACGCGCGGCTGGTGGGCGGTGCAGCGAGCACCTACGGCCTCGCGCAGGAGGCGATCGAGGCCGGGCAGAACCTTGCAGCGGTTATCGAGCGGCACGGGCTCGGCGAGGCGGTGGACCTCGAAAAACTGGCCGCTGAAGGCGCGCTCGACGTGCCCGTCCGCCATCCCGACCCGGCACATATGTTCCTCACCGGCACCGGCCTTACCCATCTCGGCTCGGCGTCCGCCCGCGATGCCATGCACGCCGAGGCCGACACGGCGGGCATGACCGATTCCATGAAGATGTTCCGGATGGGCATCGAGGGCGGCAAGCCGGAGGAGGGCCGTGAAGGCGTGCAGCCCGAATGGTTTTACAAGGGCACCGGCGTCGGCGCGGTCGCGCCCGGCGACCCGCTCCTCTCGCCCGACTGCGCGCTCGACGGGGGTGAAGAGCCGGAGATCGCCGGCTTCTACCTGATCGGCAAGAACGGCAAGCCCTTCCGCATCGGCTTCTCGCTCGCCAACGAGTTCTCCGACCACGTGACCGAGCGCATCAACTATCTCTACCTCGCCCACTCCAAGCTCCGCCCCGCCTCCTTCGGCCCCGAACTCCTTACGGGCGACCTGCCGGGAGACATCCGCGGAATGTCCCGCATCCTGCGCGACGGAAAGGTGATCTGGGAGAAGGAGTTCCTGTCCGGCGAGGACAACATGTCCCACACGATCGCCAATCTGGAGCACCACCACTTCAAATACGGCCTCTTCTGCCAGCCGGGCGACCTGCACGTGCACATGTTCGGCACGGCAACGCTCTCCGTCGCGGATGGGATCAAGTGCGGGGAGGGGGATGTGTGGGAGATCTCGGCGCCCGACTTCGGCCTGCCGCTGAGGAACCCGCATGCGCGGGAAGGGAAGCGGGAGACGAAGGTGACGGCGCTTTGATGAGAGGGTCAAACAACCGCTTGTCTCACGCGCGCGTCATCCCGGAAGCCGGAGCGTAGCGGAGGCTGTCCGGGACCCATTCTCGCCTCGCTGAAGCTCCAGCGAAGCGGGCCGGAACATGGAAGAGGTAGGGAATGGATCCCGGCTCGCGGTCGCTTCGCTCCCTTGGCCGGGATGACGAAAACGAGGAAGTCCGGACCACCCGGGAAAGGAAGCGATAACACATGAGCGCATTCACCCCAAAGCCCTGGCCGCGCAAGTTGCGCTCGCAGGAGTGGTTCGGCGGCACCTCGCGCGACCACATTTATCACCGCTCCTGGATGAAGAACCAGGGCCTGCCGGCCGACCTCTTCGACGGCCGCCCGGTGATCGGCATCTGCAACACCTGGTCGCAGCTCACCCCCTGCAACGCGCATCTGCGCGACCTTGCCGAGCGGGTGAAGCACGGCATCTACGAGGCCGGCGGCCTGCCGCTGGAGTTTCCCGTCTTCTCCACCGGCGAGAGCGCGCTGCGGCCCTCGGCCATGATGTTCCGCAACCTCGCCGCCATGGACGTGGAGGAGGCCCTGCGCGGCAATCCTCTTGACGGCGTGGTGCTTCTGGCCGGCTGCGACAAGACCACGCCCGCCGTACTCATGGGGGCCGCCAGCGCCGATCTGCCGGCCATCGTCGTCTCCGGCGGGCCGATGCTCAACGGCTGGTTCCGCGGCGAGCGCGTCGGCTCCGGCACGGCGCTTTGGCAGATGTCGGAGGCCATCAAGGCCGGCACCATGAGCCATGACGACTTCCTGGAGGCCGAGCAGGCGATGAGCCGCTCGCCCGGCTCCTGCAACACCATGGGCACCGCCTCCACCATGGCCTCCATGGCCGAGGCGCTCGGCATGGCGCTTTCCGGCAATGCCGCCATTCCCGCCGTCGACAGCCGCCGCCGCGTGATGGCGCATCTTTCGGGCCGGCGCATCGTCGAGATGGTGAAGGACGAGCTGAAACCGTCGGACATCCTCACCCGCGAGGCCTTCGAAAACGCCATTCGCGTCAACGGTGCCATCGGCGGGTCGACCAACGCCGTCATCCACCTTCTGGCGCTGGCCGGCCGCGTCGGCGTCGACCTGACGCTGGACGATTGGGACAGGCTCGGCCGCGACATCCCCACCATCGTCAACCTGATGCCGTCGGGCAAATACCTGATGGAGGAGTTCTTCTATGCCGGCGGCCTGCCGGTGGTGATCAAGATGCTGGGGGAGGGCGGCAAGCTCAACCGTGACGCGCTCACCGTCTCCGGCGGCTCCATGTGGGACGAGGTGAAGGCTGTCCGGAACTGGAACGACGACGTCATCCGCCCGGTCGACCGGGCCCTGACGCAGCAGGGGGGCATCGCCGTCCTGCGCGGAAACCTGGCGCCGCGCGGTGCCGTGCTGAAACCCTCCGCCGCCTCGCCGCATCTCATGCAGCACCGGGGCCGCGCCGTCGTCTTCGAGGACATCGACGACTACAAGGCGAAGATCAACGATGAGGCGCTGGACGTCGACGAGACCTGCGTCCTCGTCCTCAAGAATTGCGGGCCCAAGGGCTATCCCGGTATGGCCGAGGTCGGCAACATGGGCCTGCCGCCCAAGGTTCTGAGGAAGGGCATCAGCGACATGGTGCGCATCTCCGACGCCCGCATGTCGGGCACGGCCTACGGCACGGTGGTGCTCCACACCTCGCCCGAAGCCGCCGCCGGCGGGCCGCTCGCGGTAGTGCGAGATGGCGACATGATCGAGCTCGACGTTGCCGGGCGCCGCTTGCACCTCGACATCTCCGAGGAAGAGCTGGAGCGGCGGCTGGCCGGCTGGAAGCCGGCGGTGGAGCGGCCGGAGAGCGGCTATGCGCAGCTCTTCCACGATCACGTGCAGGGCGCCGACACGGGCGCGGATTTTGATTTCCTCAAAGGGTGCCGGGGGCATCCGGTGGGTAGGGATTCGCATTGATAAAAACCGCGCGTCATCCCGGCCGAACGAAGTGAGGGCCGGGACCCATTCCGTAATATCGACATTCCGGAATGGGTCCCGGACAGCCTCCGCCCTGCGGGCTACGGCTTCCGGGATGACGGCTTAGGAGGTGAGCAAAGATGACAAACGTCGCCCCCACCAACATCGCCGTCGTCGGCGTCGGCAAGATCGCGCGCGATCAGCATCTGCCGTCCATCGCCCGCTCCTCCGCCTTCACGCTTGCCGCGGCCGTCAGCCGGCACGGGACGGTGGATGGCGTCGATAATTTTGCCGACCTCCACACGTTCCTCAAGGAGCGCCCGGATGTGCCGGCCGTCTCCCTCTGCGCCCCGCCCATGCCGCGTTACGATATGGCCGTGGCGGCGATCCGCGCTGGCCGCCACGTGCTTCTGGAAAAGCCGCCCGGCACGACGGTGGGCGAGGTCGAGGCGCTGGCCGAGCTGGCACGGCAGCATGGCGTCACCCTCTTCGCTACCTGGCATTCGCGCTTTGCGCCGGCCGTCGAGCCCGCCCGGCAATGGCTTTCCGGCAAGACGATCCGCCATGTCGAGATCGTCTGGAAGGAGGATGTGCGGCGCTGGCATCCGGGCCAGGCGTGGATCTGGGAGGCCGGCGGCTTCGGCGTTTTCGATCCGGGCATCAACGCGCTTTCCATCCTGACGGCGATCGTGCCGCCGGTCTTCGTCACCGGTGCCACGCTGGAGGTGCCGGAGAACCGCAAGATGCCGATCGGCGTCGACCTCTCCATGCGTAGCCTTGCGGGCTTCGATGTCGATGCCGTCTTCGACTGGCGCCAGGAGGGGCCGCAGACCTGGGAGATCAGGATCGACACCGATGCGGGGAGCCTGGTGCTGGCCGACGGCGGCAGCCGGATGTCGGTCGACGGCGAGGCCCGCCCGGATGGGCTGGAGGCCGAATATGACGGCATCTACGAGCGTTTTGCCAGCCTTCTGGAAGCGGGAGAGAGCGATGTCGACATCGCGCCCCTGAAGCTCGTCGCGGATGCATTTCTTGTCGGCCGACAGGTCGACGTCGCGCCCTTTCATGAATAGATAGGGGCTCTCGCCAGAACTTTTCTCAAAGCAAGGAACGGGACATGCCGCAGAACTTCGAGCCACACGGAAAACATCTGATCGCCGGCGAGTGGATCGGAGGCGAAAGGACCTTTTCCTCCGATCCCGCCACAGGGCCGTCCCACCAGTTCTCCGTCGGCACGACGGCGGAAGTGGACCGCGCGGCGAAAGCCGCGGAAGAGGCCTTCTGGACCTACGGCTATTCGAGCCGCGCTGAGCGCGCCGCCTTCCTGAACGCCATCGCCGACGAGATCGAGGCGCGGGCCGAGACGATCGCCGTGATCGCCAGCCAGGAGACCGGCCTGCCCGAGGCGCGCATCAACACCGAGCGAGGCCGTACCACCGGCCAGCTTCGCCTCTTCGCCAAGCACATCGAGAAGGGCGACTACCTCGACCGCCGCCATGACGCGGCGAACCCCGAGCGCCAACCCATGCCCAAGCCGGACCTGAAGCTGATGCAGCTTCCCGTGGGCCCGGTGGGCGTGTTCGGCGCCTCCAACTTCCCGCTCGCCTTCTCCACCGCCGGCGGCGACACGGCCTCGGCCCTTGCGGCTGGTTGCCCGGTCGTCGTCAAAGGGCACCAAGCTCATCCGGGTACCGGTGAAGTGGTGGCCGAGGCGATCCACGCGGCGATCAGGAAGACCGGCCAGCATCCGGGCGTCTTCTCGCTTATCCAGAGCAATGTCCGCGAGGCGGGCGAGGCGCTGGTCACCCATCCGCTGATCAAGGCCGTGGGCTTCACCGGCTCGGTTGGCGGCGGGCGTGCGCTCTTCAACCTGGCGGCGAGCCGGCCGGAGCCCATCCCCTTCTATGGCGAGCTTGGCTCGGTCAACCCTGTCTTCCTCCTGCCGGCGGCGCTTTCCGCGCGCGGCGCCAAGATCGGCGAAGGCTGGGCCGGATCGCTCACCATGGGCGTCGGCCAGTTCTGCACCAACCCAGGCGTGGCGATCGCGCTCGACGGGAGCGCGGTGGATACGTTCCTCGACGCAGCGCAAGCCGTGCTCGAGAAGGTGGCGGAACAGCCGATGCTGACGGTAGGCATCGCCGACGCCTATCGCAAAGGCCGCGACCGCGTTTCCGGCCTCAATTGCGCGCGGGCGCGGATCGCCTCCAAGGCGGAAGGCCGCAACGCCGGGCCGGACCTGCTCGAGACCACGGGCGAGGAGTGGCTCGCCAATCCCGAGCTGCATCACGAGGTGTTCGGGCCGTTCGGTGTCGTCGTACGCGTGAAGGACGAGGATGAGATGCGCGAGATCGCCCGCGGCGTCGAAGGCCAGCTCACCTGCACGCTGCAGATGGACGACGCCGACACCGAACTTGCCGCCTCGCTGATGCCGATCCTGCAGCGCAAGGCCGGACGGCTGATCGCCAACGGCTTTCCGACCGGCGTCGAGGTGAGCGACGCGATGATGCATGGCGGGCCCTATCCGGCAAGCACCAACGCCTCCACCACCTCGGTGGGCACGCTCGCCATCCGACGCTTCCTGCGCCCGGTGGCCTATCAGGACATGCCGGCGGCACTGCTGCCGGCAGATTTCGCCGAGGCCTGAGCCGCCGTGGCCGATCGCCAAGCTTTCGCCGCCGCCATCGACTGGGGCACGACCAATATGCGGCTCTGGCTCCTAGACGGCGAGGGCGCGGTGTTGGCCGAGCGTTCGAGCGGCGAGGGCATGCGCGCCTCAATGCCGGACCGCTTCGAAAGCGTGATGGAGGCGCATCTGGCCGAGCTCGGCGCCGCCTCCGACCTGCCGGTGGTGGTGGCCGGCATGGCTGGCGCCCGCGGCGGCTGGCGCGAGGCGGCCTATCTGGAGACGCCGGCAAGGCTCGATGCGCTGCATCTCAACGCCGTCCGCGCCGACGGGGCGGCGCGCGACGTGCGCATCCTGCCCGGCGTCTGCCGGCGCCAAAGGGGCCGGGAAGATGTGATGCGCGGCGAGGAGACCCAGCTTGCCGGTGCCGTGGCCGGGGGCTGGCGCTCCGGCCTCTTCTGCCTGCCCGGCACCCATTCCAAATGGGCGAAGCTGGAGGAGGGGCGGCTTGAGGCCTTCACCACCTTCATGACGGGCGAGCTCTTCGCGCTTCTGAGCCAGCATTCCATCCTCCGCGACACGCTCGGCGAGGGGGAGACGGATGCCGCCTCTCCGGCGTTCGGCGACGCGGTGGACGAAATGCTCGCCGAGGGCGCGGGGCTGACGGGAACGCTCTTTTCGATCCGCGCGGCCGGGCTTCTTGCCGGCGAGGCCGCCCCCGACGCGAAAGCTCGCCTGTCCGGCCTTTTGATCGGCGCGGAGATCGCCGCCGCCCGCCGGATGCTCGATGATCAAGCGACGGTCACACTTATCGCCGGAGGCGCGCAGGGACGAGCCTATGAGGCCGCGCTTGCCGCCGCCGGCATCGCTTCCCGCACGCTGGACGGCCAGATCCTCGTGCGCCAGGGCCTGTTTAAGGCCGCAACGGCGCTCTGGCCGGAAAGGAAGGCCGCATGAGCCGCGTTGTTTGGCCGAAGCTTCGCCGCGATCTCGTCGCCATCCTGCGCGGGCTCGCGCCCGAGGAGGCGCCGGCTATCGTCGAGGCGCTGCTGGAGGCGGGCTTCGAGGCGGTCGAAGTGCCGCTCAATTCTCCGGAGCCCTTCCGCTCCATCGAACTGGCCCGCCGCCTGGCGCCGGAGGGCGTTCTGGTCGGCGCCGGGACGGTGCTGACGGTGGAGGATGTCGACCGCCTGCACGATGCCGGCGGAAACCTGCTCGTCAGCCCCAATGTCGAACCCGCCGTCATTGCCCGCGCGATGCAGCACGGCATGGCGACCATGCCCGGCGTCTTCTCGCCCACGGAGGCGCTTGCGGCCGTCTCAGCGGGCGCCTCGGCGCTCAAGTTCTTCCCCGCCTCGGTGCTCGGCGCGGCCGGTATCAAGGCCGTCATGGCGGTGCTGCCGAAAGACGTGCCGGTGGGCGCGGTCGGCGGTGTGTTGGAACGCGACTTCGCCGCGTATGCGGCGGTCGGCGTGCGCACGTTCGGCCTCGGCTCCAGCCTCTACCGGCCGGGGGCGGGCGCGGCTGAAGTGGCGGAGAAAGCGCGCGCGGCGGTGGCGGCCTACGACGCCGTGTTTGGCGGGTAGCTTTTCCCTTTGCAGATGGATGAAGTCTAGTTCGGCTTCGCCGGACCCTCACCCTAACCCCTCCCCACAAGGGGGAGGGGGATCGTGGCGCGCTCGACCTGCCTCCCTCCCCTTGTGGGGAGGGATTGAGGGTGGGTCGGCGGAGCCAAACAAATATCCTGAATGCCCATTGCCCTGCCTACGAGAGACAGCGCTTCGCCGCATGACAGCCAGGGATTGACGCTGCTCTCTTTTTGCGGCACACTTCTAAAACGTTTTAGAAATCGCACACGCCAAATCTAAAACGTTTTGGCCGGGATAAGGCCGCATCAGGGAGGAGCCGTTTGCGCCGGAGGAGCACCCTCAAGGAAGTCGCCGCTGCGCTGGACTTATCGGTCGCGACCGTTTCGCGGGCGCTTGGCGGCTATGAGGACATTGCCGCCGAGACGCGCCGGCGCGTGGCCGAGAAGGCGCGCGAACTCGGCTATGTGCCGAACATGGCCGGCCGCATGCTGGTTTCCGGCAGGAGTGGCTTTGTCGGGCTGGTGCTGCCCGTCCGCGGGCCGGACTTCGTCGATTCCTTCCTCGGCGAGTTTGTGACGGGGCTCGGCGAGGGGCTGGTGGCCAAGGGCGTGGACCTGATGATCGCCACTGCCTCTGCCGGCCAGTCGGAACTCGACGTACTCAAGCACCTCGTCCAGTCGGGCCGTGCCGACGGTGTGGTGCTGACGCGCATCGCCGAGGACGACGAGCGCGTGAAGTTCCTTATCGAACGCCGTTTTCCCTTCGTCGCCCACGGGCGGATCGCCGATGACGGCGCGTCATACAGCTGGCTCGATACGGACGGCAGGCAAGCCTTTCGCACCGCTCTCAGCCGGCTCTATGCCCTTGGCCATCGGCATGTGGGCCTTGTGAGCATCGAAGAGCGCATGAATTTCCGCCACGACCGCGAGGAAGGGCTGGAATCGGCCGCCGCCGAGGCGGGCGATCCGGCGGTGAGGCTTTCGATCGTCCGCGCCCCACGCTTCGACGAGGCTGCCCACCGCGCCCAGATCCGCGGGATGCTGTCGGCAGAGGATCGCCCAACGGCGATCATCGGCCTGATCGACGAACTGGCGCTAATGGTCATGCGCGAAGCCGAAGCGATGGGGCTCGCCATCCCGCGGGACCTTTCGGTGATCGGCTTCGACAACGTGCCAGCGGCGGCCTTCGCGACGCCAGGGCTCACCACCTTCGACCAGGCCACGCACGAGCGTGCGCGGGAGAGCGCGGAAATGCTGATCCGCCTCATAGAAGGCGAGGAAAAGGGGCCGCTTTCGAGCCTCAAGGTGCCGCGTTTCATCGAGCGCGGCAGCCACGGCCCGGCGCCGCGGCACGCCCGCCCGCGCATCAGGCAAATCTAGAAAGGGAGAGAGAAAATGACGAAAACGCGAACGACAACGCTGGCAGCCGCGCTGCTCGCCGCCGGCACCTTTGCCGGTACGGGAGGGAGTGCCCAGGCCGACATCCTGTTCTGGTCCACCCAGGCCAAGCCCGTGGAAGAGACCCAGGCCATGCGCGAAGAGGTCCTTTCCGGTTTCGACGAGCCGGTCGATTACCAGGCGAGCGACGGCGGGCCCTGGCTCACGCGCATCCAGGCCGAGCTCGAGGCCGGTTCCGGCACCATCGGCGTGCTCGGCGGGCTGCACGGCGATTTCACCACGCTGACCGACAACCTGGTGGACCTCTCGGACATGGATCTGGGCGGCGTCACGGTGAACGAGACCTTCCAGCAGCTCGGCATGCTGGGCACGGACGAGCAGAAATACCTGCCATGGATGCAGGCAAGCTATGTCATGGCCGCCAACAAGAAGGCGCTCGAGTACCTGCCGGAAGGCGCCGACATCAACGCGCTCACCTATGACGAGCTCATCGCATGGACGAAGACGCTGGCCGAGGAGACCGGCGGGCCCAAATTCGGCTTCCCTGCTGGCCCCAAGGGGCTGAAGCACCGCTTCTTCCAGGGGTATCTCTACCCCTCCTACACCAACTCCATGGTGACGAAGTTCCGCTCGCCCGAAGCCGAGGAAGCCTGGAACAAGTTCAAGGAGTTGTGGCAGTACACAAACCCCGCCTCCACCGGCTTCGCCTTCATGCAGGAGCAGCTCCTGACGGAGGACGTGTGGGTGGCCTTCGACCATACGGCGCGGCTGGCCGACGCCTTCAACCAGCGGCCAGACGACTTCGTCGCCTTCCCCGCGCCTGCGGGGCCGACGGGCCGCGGCTTCATGCCGGTGGTGGCGGGTGTGGCCATCCCCGAAACGGCGCCCGACATGGAAGCCGCCAAGGCATTGGCCACCTACATGCTGAAGCCGGAGACCCAGATCGCCACGCTGAAGGCGACTAACTTCTTTCCCGTGGTCGAGGTGGACTTGCCGGACGACATGCCGGCGGCGGTGAAGATCTCGGGCGCGGCGATTGCCGCGATGTCGGGTGCGGAGGACGCCAATCCGGGCCTGCTTCCCATGGGGCTCGGCGACAACGACGGCAAGTTCAACCAGGTCTATATCGATACGTTCGAGCGTATCGTGCTGGCCGGACAGGACGTGCGCGCGGTGCTCGACGAGCAGGCCGAGACGCTGCGCTCGATCATGGAAGAGTCGGGCGCGCCCTGCTGGGCACCGGACGAGCCCTCCGAGGGCGCTTGCCCGGTTGAGTGACGGATGAAGGCGCCTCCGCCCGGCAAGGTTGGGTGGAGGCATTCGGGATCGGTGGATGAAACTGACGGTCGGATCAAATCACGCGCGTCATCCCGGAAAGATCGAGCGAAGCGAGGGCTTGTCCGGGATGACGCGCGTGGGTTGACTGACCCAAATTGGGCTTGCGCGGGAAATCGCAAGAGAGAGGGCCGGCATTCGCATGCTGGCGGCCCGACCAGAGGAACGGAAAGATGCAACAGCGCACACTTCCCTATCTGCTGCTTCTGCCGGCAACGCTCTTCTTGTGCGTGTTCTTCATCTATCCCTTCCTGCTGGTCGCCTGGCAGGCGGTCTCGCAGGACGGCGCGCTGACGCTTGAGCACTTCCGCACCATGGCCGGGCACTGGAAGTTCTCCACCGCCTTCTGGAACACCATGCTTCTGGCGCTGGCGGTGGTGCCGGTGCAGCTCGCGCTGGCGCTCTTCATGGCGGCGCTGGTGACGCGCATGGGGGCCGGCCGCGACGTCATCCTCTATATCTGGACCATCCCGCTCGGCATCTCGGATCTCGCCGCCGGCATCATCTGGCTCGCCATCTTCGAGCAGACGGGCTTTCTGAACAGCATCCTGTCGAGCCTCGGCGTCATCGACCAGCCTGTCACCTGGCTCGGCTACCAGGACAAGGCAACCATCTTCCTGGCCGTCGTGCTGGCCGAACTGTGGCGCGCCACGGCTATCGTGCTGGTCATCCTGGTGGCCGGCATGGGGCTCATCCCCAAGGAATACTACGAGGCGGCCGAGGTCTTCGGCGCCGGGCCGTGGAAGCGCTTCGTGCGCATCACGCTTCCGCTGCTCAGGCCCAGCATCCAGACCGCGCTCATCCTGCGCACCATCCTCGCCTTCGAGGTGTTCGCGGTGGTGGCGGCCCTTGGCGGCACCAACCTGCCGGTCTTGATGGGCGAGACCTATCAATGGCAGTTCGCCCTGCAGGACAGGCACGTGGCCGCAGCCTATGCGCTGGTGATCCTGGCCATCTCCATCGCCTTTACCCTGGTCTTCCTGCGCACGCTGCGCGTACCGAAGGAGGCGCAGGTATGACCGCCGTCACCGCCACCGAAACCGTTGCCGCCACCGCCGATATCCGCAAGCGCGGACGGCTGGTCTTCGCGGCGACGATCATCGTTCTGTGCGCCTGGGTGCTCGCCCCGATCTATCTGCTGGTGGTCAACGCACTGTCCTCGCCAGACCAGGTGAACGCCTTTCCGAAGAGCTTCGTGCCCGGCTTCGAGACCGACAGCATCGCCTTCTTCATGGGCTTTGCCGGCGTTGCCAAGGCGCTGTTCAACTCCATCCTCGTGGCCTGCATCACCATGGCGCTGTCGATCGGCCTCGGGGCGCCGGCGGGCTACGCGCTGTCGCGCTTCGAGTTCCGCGGCAAGGGCGTCTTCCGCATCATGGTCTTGATGACGCGCGCTTTCCCGTTGCCGTTGCTCGCCCTGCCGCTGGCGGTGCTGTTCATCCGCACCGGGCTCGACGACACGGCTCTTGGACTGGCGCTGGTGCACACGACGCTGGCGCTTCCCTTCGCCGTCCTCATCACCTTCTCGCTGTTCTCCGGCATTCCCGTGGAACTGGAGGAGGCGGCCTGGACGCTCGGCTGCACGCGCGTCCAGGCGTTCCGCAAGGTGGTGCTGCCGCTGGTGCTTCCAGGGATCGCCGCCTCGGCGGTTTTCGCCTTCGTCATTTCCTGGAACGAGGTGTTCGCGGCGGCGGTGCTGACAATCGAGAACCGGACGCTGACGGCGTTCCTCCTGCAAAACCTCGACGTTTCGCCGCTGCACCTCAAATTCGCCGGCGGTGCCGTGCTGGTGGTGCCGGCGCTGATCTTCATCTTCGCTGTGCGGAAATATCTCTTTGCGATGTGGGGCATCGCCAACCGATAAGGAGACAGGACCATGGCCGAAATCTCCATCAGGAACGTCGCCAAGCAATTCGGCGACTTCACGGCCCTTCACTCGGTGGACCTTACCGTGGCGGACCGGGAGTTCATGGTTCTCCTCGGGGCGTCCGGCTGCGGCAAGACCACGCTGCTGCGCATCATCGCCGGGCTCGAGACGCCCAGCCAAGGCGAAGTGTGGATCGGCGGAAGGCGTGTCGACCACCTGCCGCCGCGCCAGCGCGGCATCGCCATGGTGTTCCAGAACTACGCGGTCTTCCCGCATCTCACCGTGTTCGAGAACATCGCCTTCGGCCTTCGCATGCAAAAGCTGCCGCAGGCGGAAATCGACCGCCGCGTCACCCGCACGGCCGAGCTCATGCATATCGGGCAGCTCCTGAAGCGCTATTCCGGCCAGCTTTCCGGCGGTCAGCGCCAGCGCGTGGCCGTGGCGCGGGCACTCGCCATGGAGCCCGACGTCATCCTGATGGACGAGCCCTTGTCCAACCTCGACGCTCTCCTCAGGCTGGAGATGCGTGCCGAACTCAAGGGCGTGCTCGCCGAGAGCAAGACGACCACCATCTACGTCACCCACGACCAGGTGGAGGCGATGAGCCTTGCCGACCGCATCGCGGTCATGGACAAGGGCCTGATCGTCCAGGCCGAGCGCCCCATCGAGGTCTACAGGAACCCCGCCGCGCGCTTCGTCGGCTCCTTCATCGGCAACCCGCCGATGAACTTCCTCCCGGCCAGAAAAGCCGACAACGGCTCGTGGCGCGTGGCGGGGATCACCTTCAAGGGCCCGAAGGCCGAGCGCGAGGAGATCGCCTTCGCCATCCGCCCGGAGGACCTCTCCCACGCCGAGAGCGGGCTTCCGGCCGAGGTGCGCGTGGTCGAGCCGCTGGGGCCGCACGTGCTGGTGACGTGCGACGTGGAAGGCCATCTCTTCCGCGCCGTGCTCGAAAGCGACATCGTGCTTTCGCGCGGCGACATTGTGAAGCTGGCACCGACGCCCGACCGCATCCGCTGGTTCGACCCGGAGACGGAGCAGTCGCTGCAGGTGCATTAGCGAAGGAGTTGTAAGTAACGTGATGCTTGTTTTGAGACGCCACTCCCCTTCGCCCCTCTCTGTTCTGCCGGACACCTCCTTTACGAGGGGGAGGGGCGCCATCCTTCAAGATACCCGAATATCCCCAAAACAATCCGCGATCAAAAACCTCCCATGACACCCAACGAACATGCCCGCTTAGCGGGCCAAGCATCGCAGATCCTGCGTGAGAACGACCGCGGCGCCTATACGGTGCCGACGAAGGGGCTTTATCCCTTCCAGTGGAACTGGGACTCCTGCCTCACCGCCCTCGGGTTCGCCGCCTTCGACGAGGACCGCGCCTGGCGTGAGATGGAGACCCTGTTCGCCCATCAATGGCCGGACGGCATGGTGCCGCATATCGTCTTCCATCAGGAGGACGAGGGCTATTTCCCCGGCCCCGACGTCTGGCGGACGGGTCGACCGGTGCCCACCTCCGGCATCACCCAGCCAGCGGTGGCCGGCTTCACCGCGCGGCGCATCTACGAGCGGTCGAAGGACAAGGCGGCGAATGCGGCGCGCGTGCGCGCGCTGGTGGAGAAGATCGACCGCTGGCACGCGTTCCTGTGCACGGCGCGCGACCCGAAAGGCGAGGGACTGGTGGCGATCATCCACCCCTGGGAATCGGGCCGCGACAACGCCATCGACTGGGACGAGCCGTTCCAGCGCGTGCCGGGCGAGGGCATCGCCCCGTACCGGCGGCGCGACGTCGACCATGCCGACCCCGCCCACCGGCCGACCAAGGAGCAATACGACCGCTACCTCTGGCTGCTCGAGCATTTCCGCCGCCATGGCTGGAACAACGGGGTGCTGCACGACCTGTCGCCGTTCCGCGTGGTCGATCCGGGCTTCAACGCCATCCTTATCCGCTCCTGTGCCGACCTTGCGGCACTTGCGGAAGAACTGGGGGCGGCGGATATCGCCCGCGCCAACCGCGCGCGCGCCGAGAAGGGGCTTGCGGCGCTGGAGAGGCTGTGGAGCGAGAGGCACGGCCAGTATCTTTGTCTCGACCGGACGACGGACAGTCTCGTCGACAGTCCCTCCGTGGGCGGGCTGATCGCCGTTTTCGCCGCCATTCCCGAGGCCCGCGCCGGCGCTATCGGCGCGCGCATCATGGAGATCGCCAAGCGCTGCCGCTATGTCGTGCCGAGCCACGACCCAGCCGACCCGCGCTTCGACGCCAAGCGCTACTGGCGGGGGCCGGCGTGGCTCATCGTCAACTATCTGGTCTCCGACGGCCTGGCGGCCGCCGGCATGGACGCGGTGGCGGAAACGATCCGCGCCTCCAGCCTGCAACTGATCGAGAAGGGCGGCTTCGCCGAATACTACGATCCGTTGACGGGCGAGCCCTGCGGCGGCGGCCAGTTCACCTGGACGGCGGCGATGGTTCTGGAGTTCCTGAGGGGCGGCGAGGCGCGGGCGTTGGCACCGGTGTAGTTCCGTTCGTGCGGAAAAGGCGACGGGAGCGCGAAGGGACGCGGGCCTGCCGTTGGCTGCATAAATGCGGGGCTAGAACCCGAACAGCGCCGCTGGGCTCTCCACGAGCACCTTTCGGTGATGCTCCGCCGGCACCCAGCCGAGCACCGTGTCGAGCAGCGCGGCGTCGTCCGGATAGTCCTCCGTCCGCTTAACGAGGTTGTGCGGCCAGTTGGTGCCCCAGACGATGCGCTCGGGCGCGTAGGCCGCCATCTTTCGGGCGACGGCGGCGATGTCCTCGAAGTCCGGCGGGCCGGAGCGGGAGGATTCGTAGCAGCCGGCGAACTTGAACCAGCAATTGCCGCGGTCGACGAGGTGTTTCAGGGCATCGATCTCGGGCGACTGCGGTGTTACGCCGGAGAAGAACTTGCCATGGTGATCGATGATGTAGCGGCATTCGAGGCGTTCGAGCCTCGGCAGGTGCTCGAGGAGGTGCGTGCCGTCGAACTGTACGGCAAGGCACCAGCCGAAGGGCTTGGCCCGCTTGTCGACGGCCTCCAGGGCCTCAAGCCCGACGGCGCCGCCCGGCAGGTCCATGATGCGCGCCCCGCGCACGCCGGCCGCGTGCAGCGCTTTCATCTCGGCGTCCGACGTTTCGCCGGTGATGACGGCGACGCCGCGCGATATCGGGCCCATCTCCTTGAGGCAGGCGACGAGGCATGCGTTGTCCGCCTGGTGTGCGTTGCCCTGGGTGACGACGACGCGCTCGATACCGAGCCATTCCATCACCTTGCGGTAGTCGTCCGGGCCGGGAAGGCCCTCGGGCAGGTCCGGACCGCCGGGCAGCGCGGGGAAACCCCGCAGGTACATGTGCATCTGCGTGTCGGTGGCGCCCGCCGGCATCGGCGTCCTGGGCTTTTCGCCCGAATATTTGCGTTCGATCACCTCAGCCCTCTTTCAACGCGAATTCCTTGAGCGCGTCGCGCTCGATCTCGATGCCGAGGCCGGGGCCGTCGGGAATGCGCACGAGGCCGTTCTCATGCTCCAGCGGCGTCTTCACCACCGCCTGGCGGAACGGGTTTTCCGTACGGTCGAACTCCAGGATGGGCTCGATCGGTTCAGGCCGCGGCGGGTTTGGCGGCAGGGCGGCCATGAACTGCAGGCTGGCGGCGATCTGCACCGCCGTGCCCCAGACATGCGGCACCAGGCGTACGCCGTGGATGGCCGCGAGATCGGCGATGCGGCGCATCTCGGTAAAGCCGCCGGTGCCGCAGATGTCCGGCTGGACGATGTCGACGCAACGGCTTTCGATGGGCTCCAGCATGCCGTAGCGGCCATGCCAGGTCTCGCCGCCGGCGACGGGGATGGGCTGGCCGGCCCTGACGGCGCGGTAGGCGCCAAGCTGTTCGGGCAGCACCGGCTCCTCGAACCAGTCGATGCCGTACTGATCGGCCCGCTTGCCAAGCTGGACCGCCTCAAGGGCATCGTAGCCGTGATTGGCGTCGATCATCAGCCGCAGGTCCGGGCCGATGGCTTCGCGCACGGCCGCGATAACGTTAAGGTCCTCCTCGACGCCGAAACCGATCTTGATCTTGACGGCGTGGAAGCCTTCCTTGCGGTAGCCCGCCACTTCCGCGGCAACGCTTTCCACGCGGTCCACGCCCTCGGTGCGGAAGGAGCCGGTGGCGTAGGCGCGCACGCTTTCGCGGAAACGGGCGCCCAGAAGCACCGAGATGGGCACGCCGAAATGCTTGCCCTTGATATCCCAGAGTGCGATGTCGATGCCCGAAAGCGCGGTGACCGTGAGCCCGCGCTGACCCTGATCGCGCAGGAGGTTGTAGAGCTCCAGCCAGATCTTCTCCGTCTCCAGCGGGTCGCGGCCGATGAGCGCTGCCGTATAGGCCTTCACCACCGCGGCGTTGGGGAGGGCGGGGCCAAGGCACTCGCCCCAACCGATGGTGCCGTCGTCACAGACGATCTCGACGAGGCAGTGCTGGCGCCGGTCGAAGCGCATGGAGGCGCTTTCGAAGACGCGGTCGAGCCTGTGTTCGAGGATATGGGTATGGACCTGCGTTATCTTCATGACTTGTACGGCGCTACCAGGTTTTCGAGCATGGCCGCTTCCTCTTCCGTCAGGTCCGTGAGCGGCGGGCGCACGGGGCCCGCGTCGAAGCCGACAATACGCACGCCGGCCTTGATGGCGGAGACGGCGTAGCCGGGGGCGCGGTCACGGATCTTCATGAAAGGATAGAAGAATTCGTTGAGGATGCGTAGCGTGACGTCCTGCCGGCCGGCGCGGAGCGCCGCGTAGAACTCCTGTGCCAGCGCCGGCACGAAGTTGAAGACGGCCGACGAATAGGTGGAAAAGCCGGCGCCGAGATAGGCCTCGGCGAAAAGTTCGGCCGTCGGCATGCCGCCGAGATAGGTTAGCCGATCGCCCATCTTCGCCGTGATCTGCCGCACCAGGCCGATGTCGCCCGAGCCGTCCTTGAAGCCGACGAGGTTGGGGCACTCCTCGCAAAGCCGCGCCACCGCGTCGGGCTGGAGGATGGCGTTGTTGCGGTTATAGACGATGACGCCGATGGAAACCGCCTCGCAAACCGCCTTTACATGCCGGTAAAGGCCTTCCTGGCCGGCCTCGATCAGATACTGCGGCAGAAGCAGAATGCCGTCGGCGCCCGCCGCTTCGGCCGCCTTGGCGATCTCCACTGCCATGCGCGTGCCGTAGCCGCAGCCCGAAACGATGGGCGTGTCGCCCGCCGCCGCCTTTGCCGCCTCGACGACGGCCGGCATCTCATCGGGCGCCAGCGAGAAGAACTCGCCCGTGCCGCCGGCGGCGAAAAGCACGCTCGCCTTGAAGCCGGACAGCCAGGAAATGTGCTCCTGGTAGGGCCGCTTGTTGAAATTGCCGTTCGCGTCGAAGGCGGTGACGGGGAATGACAAAAGGCCGGCCCCGAGCGCCGACTTCAGTTGAAGGGGGTCCATGGTGTTAAGGCTTTCCTATGCTTGGGGGCTACGGCAGCGATCATAAGAGTTATCATATATGTGTCAATGTATGTATGACATGTCGTTGTGGGTAAGGAGAGGGTTGCCTGCCCTCTCTCATCCTCACACGCGCGCGCGTCATCCCGGAAGTCGGAGCGAAGCGGAGACTGTTTTCGGCTTTCCGGGATGACGCCAGGGGAATGACATCACCCCTCCGGCCTGAGCCGCGACCGGTAGCGCTGTTGGCTGCCGATCAGGTGGACGCGCACGGCCTTGCGTGCCGCCTCCTCGTCGCGCAGGGAGATCGCCTCGGCGATGCGCCGGTGCTCCTCCTGGATCTTCAGGAGATAGTCCTTCGGCGTCGCGGCGTCGGCGTCCGGCTGCAACATGGCACGGGGGATGGCGCTGATGCCCAGCAGTTCCAGAAACTCCCGGAAGCGCGGATTGTTGGTGGCGTCGGCAATCGCCAGGTGGAAGGCCATGTCGGCATCGCGCGTCGGCTTGCCCTCGGCGATCAGCGCATCGATGTCGTCGTAGCGCTCCATGATCGCCTCTTCCTGTGCCGGCGAGCGGCGGGCGGCGGCAAGGGCGGCCGCTTCCATCTCCACCGCCGCCCGCAGTTCCAGGATCTCGATGATGGAGGAAATCCGCGCCATGTCCGGTTGTGGAAAGGGCGAGCCGCCGGCCGGCCGGTTATTGCGCACGAACACGCCCGCGCCCTGCCGCGCCTCGACAAGGCTGTCGTAGCGCAGCGAGGCGATGGCCTCGCGCACGACCGTGCGGCTCACCTCGTAGTGCCGTGTCAGTTCGGCCTCGCTCGGCAGCTTGTCGCCGACGCTCAGTTCGCCCTCGACGATGCGCCGCCTGAGATCGTCGCCGACCATGCCGACGAGGTTGACGCGGCCCTCGCGCCGTTCCGTTCCGCGTGGATTCCTGGAAGCGCCACCCGCCATCTCGAACTCCTTCCCTGCCGGCGCCATGCCGGCTCATGATTGTGCCGGCGGCCCCTTCCGTGTCAATGCGCGCTGCATGCTTCGCTCTTGTTGACGCGGCTGCCAAATACATATTATAAAAATACAGGGATATATGACAACTATCGTACTTAGGGAGGAATAAAATGAATGCGATAACGACGATCCGCGCCGCGACCATGGCCGGCGCTGTTCTCATTGCGGGTGCCGGATCCGCGGCTGCGGCCGACTGGCGCGGCTGGAATATCCATCCGGAAGGCTATCCCAACACCGTCGCGATGAAGCAGTTCGCCGACGAGGTGACCGAGAAGACGGAAGGACGGATAAACGCGACCGTCTATGACAGCGCGGTGCTGGGCGACCAGCCCGATGCGATCGAGCAGACGCGCAACGGTGCGCTCGATTTCGGCAATTTCAACATGGGCCCGATGGGGCCGATCATCCCCGTCACCAACGTCGTTTCGCTGCCCTTCCTGTTCAAGGACGTTCAGCACATGTACCGCGTGATGGACGGCGAGATCGGAGCCCGGTTTTCCAAGGGCATGGAGGAGTACGGCCTGGTGTCGCTCGCCTGGTACGATTCAGGTTCGCGCAGCTTCTACAACGCCAAGCATCCTATCGCGAATCCAGAGGACGTGAAGGGGCTCAAGATCCGGGTGATGAACAACGATCTCTACGTGGGAATGGTCGGCGAGCTTGACGGCAACGCCACGCCCATGGCCTTCGGCGAAGTCTACCAGTCGCTGAAGACAGGGGTGATCGACGGGGCGGAGAACAATTATGCGTCTTTCGATTCGACCGGCCACTACGAAGTCGCGCGCTATTACTCCATCACCGACCATCTGATCATTCCTGAATGCGTCTGCATCGCCAAGTCGAGCTGGGACGAGTTGTCGCCGGAGGATCAGGAAATCGTCCGTCAGGCGGCGATCAGGTCCGCCGAGACGCAGCGCAAGCTGTTCACCGAGCAGGTCATGGCCAGCCGGAAGAAGGTCGAGGAAGCCGGCGTGACAGTCAACGAGGTCGAGGACAAGGCCGCTTTCCAGGAAGCGATGGAGCCGATCTACGCCACGTTCATCGAGGAGAACCCTGACCTCGAGCCACTGATCAAGGCGATCAAGGAAACCGAATAGGTTGAGAAACGCCGTCGGCGCCGTACAGGCGCCGACGTTCGGCGGCCAACGGAGACAGGCGATGCAGGACGATCAGGGCCAGCCCGGCCATGCGGCGGGCGAGGGGGATACGGTCGAGCGGTTTCTGGACGCGACTTCCGAATTCTGCCTCCGCGTGGCCGGCGTGCTTATGGTCGTTCTCATCGTGATCTTCGGCTGGCTGGTCTACGGCCGCTACATCCTCAACAATACACCCACCTGGGTCGAGCAGGCCGCGCTTCTGATCGTCGCCTATGTGACCTTTCTCGGGGCGGCGGTCGGCATCCGCCGCAACACGCATCTCAGCATCGACTTCGTGCGTGAAGCGATGCCGCGGCTGCCGCGCCGCGTGCTGGAGGTTATTTCCGATGTGGCGCTCATCGTCTTCGGCGCCTTCATGGCGTGGCAGGGATGGCATCTCGTCGCCACCAACCTCAATCGAAAGATACCGCTTCTGGGCCTCTCGGAAAGCTGGCGCGCCGCGCCGCTCGTCATCTGCGGCGTTCTGATGGTTCTCTTCGTCTCCTCCGGCCTCTACCGTCGCCTTCGCGCGTTGGGCCGCTAGCAAAAGGTCTGCCCCCAATGGGTTTGGCATTACTCTTCGGCCTCTTCTTCGGCCTGATGGTTGCAGGCGTGCCGGTGGCCTTCGCGCTCGGTATCGCCACCGTCGCCGGCTTCCTCTACGAGGGCCTGCCGCTTTTCGTGGCGTTCCAGCGCATCCTTTCCGGCATTTCGGTCTTCTCGCTCCTGGCGATCCCCTTCTTCATCTTCGCCGGCGAATTGATGATGCAGGGCGGCATCGCGGCGAGGCTCGTGCGTCTGGCGGCGGCGGCCGTGGGCGCGCTGCGCGGTGGGCTGGGCGTCGTCAACGTGGCCTCCTCGATGCTCTTCGGGGGTATTTCCGGCTCAGCCGTGGCCGATACCTCTGCACTTGGCTCGATCCTGATTCCGGTTATGAAGGAAAAGGGCTATGATGCTGATTATAATGTGAATGTGACGGTCACATCCTCCATCGCCGGTATCGTCATTCCGCCCAGCCACAACATGATCCTGTTCGCCGTGGCGGCAGGCGGCGTCTCGGTCTCCAGGCTCTTCATCGCCGGTATCGTGCCGGGCATCCTGATGTGCCTGTGCCTCGGCGTCGCCGCCTACCTGGTGGCCGTCAAGCGCGGCTATGGCGGCGAGGCTTTCCCCGGTTGGGCGGTGCTCGCATCAAGCTTCGTCATCGCCCTTCCCGGCCTCTTCACCGCCGTCATCATCGTCGGCGGTGTGCTCTCCGGCATCATGACCGTGACGGAGTCGGGCGCCCTCGGCGCCATCTACGCGATTGCCGTGACGACGCTGGTCTACCGCGAGTTGACGTGGAAAAACTTCAAGGTGGCGGTGCTGCGGTCCGTCATCACCACGTCGCTGGTGATGATCCTGGTCGGCTGCGCCTCAGGCTTCGCCTATCTCCTGGCGCTCTACCGGGTGCCGGAGCTGCTTGCCGGCGCGGTTACCGTCGTTTCCGACAACCCGCTCGTCATCCTGCTCATGCTCAACCTCATCCTTTTGACGCTGGGCATGATCATGGACATGGCGGCGCTGATCCTCATCTGCACGCCGATCTTCCTGCCGGTTGCCGTCTCCATCGGCGTCGACCCGGTACAGTTCGGCATCATCCTCTTGATGAACCTTGGCCTCGGGCTGTGCACGCCGCCGGTCGGGGCGTGCCTGTTCGTCGGCTGCGCCGTTGGCGGGGTGAAGATACAGGACGCGGTGAAGACGATCTGGCCGTTCTATCTGGCCATCCTCGTCGCGCTGCTCTTGACGACGTATATTCCGGCCATATCGATGACGCTGCCCAATCTGATCCAATAGGCCAACCTGATCCAATGAGAGTACCCATGCTGAAACGACTTCTCATCACCGGTGCCGGCGGCGGGCTGGGCAAGATGGCCCGCCAAAGGCTTGCCCATCTCGCCGAGACGCTGCGCGTTTCCGACATCGCCGATATCGGCCCCGCCGGGCCGAACGAGGAATGCGTGCAGTGCGACCTTGGCGATGCCCGCGCCGTGGAACGCCTGGTGGAAGGCTGCGACGGCATCGTGCATCTGGGCGGCCAGTCGGTGGAGGACAAGTTCTCCGTCATCGCCAACGCCAACATCCACGGCGTCTTCCACCTTTATGAAGCCGCCCGCAAGCATGGCTGCAACCGCATCTTCTTTGCCAGCTCCAACCACGTGATCGGGCTTTATACGCAGGACCAGCACCTCGACCACACCGCACCGCCCAGGCCCGATACGCTCTACGGCGTCTCCAAGCACTTCGGCGAGGGGCTGGCGCAGATGTACCACCACCGCTTCGGCATCGAGACCGCCCTTGTGCGCATCGGCTCGTGCTTTCCCAAGCCCGTCGACCGCCGCATGCTGGCCACGTGGCTGAGCCCAGACGACTTCGTCTCGCTGGTCGAGCGCGTTTTTACCGTGCCGCGGCTCGGCTGCCCGGTCATCTACGGCGTATCCGACAACGACGATTGCTGGTGGGACAACAGCTACGTCGGCTATCTCGGCTGGCGGCCGAAGGACAACTCGGCCGTCTACCGCGACGAGGTCTACGCCAAGGCGCCACCGCCCCCCAAGGACGCGCCGGAGGCCTTTTACCAGGGCGGCCTCTTCGTGGTGGAGCCGATCCGCGAGGAATAGCGGCCCGCGACGTCCGTTTTCGGCCCCGGTCGGAGGGCCAACAGCAGAACGAGGAAGAGTGATGACGACCGAAACCCGCCGCCCGGTCCACCCGGAATTCGCCAAGACCATGACGACGGAGGAACTGCGCCGGCATTTCCTTATCGAGGACCTGTTCCAGCCGGGCAAGGCGCGCCTCGTCTATTCCCACCACGACCGGATGATCGTTGGCGGCGTCGAGCCGGCGGGCGGGGCTGTTCCAATCGACCATGTTCCCGAGGCCGGCACCGAGAGCCTGCTCGACCGCCGCGAGATCGGCATCGCCTGCGTGCGCGGCTCGGGCGGGATCCGCGCCGGCAGCGACAGCTACGAGGTGGCGGACGGCGACATGCTCTATGTGGGGATGGGCGCCGGGCCGCTTTCCTTTTCGGGCGATGGCGCGCGCTTCTATCTCGTCTCCGCGCCGGCGCACCGCACCTGCCCGACGCGGCTCATCAGGATCGACGATGCGGCGCAGGTGGCGCTCGGCAGTACCGAAAGCAGCAACGAGCGCGTCATCTATCAGTTCATCCACCCCGACGTTCTGGAGACCTGCCAGCTCGTCATGGGCATGACGCGGCTCGCCACCGGTTCCATCTGGAACACCATGCCCGCTCATCTGCACGACCGCCGCTCGGAGGTCTATTTCTACCGCGATCTGGCGGAGGATCATCGGGTCTTCCATCTGATGGGCGAGCCGCAGGAGACGCGGCATCTGGTGGTCGCCAACCACCAGGCGGTGATCTCGCCGAGCTGGTCGATCCATTCCGGCGCCGGCACGTCCTCCTACACCTTCATCTGGGCCATGGCCGGCGATAATATCGACTACAAGGACGTGGAGATGGTGGAGATCGGAGGCATGCGGTGAAGCCGTTCGACCTTTCGCGCCGCCGGGCCCTCGTGACGGGCGCCAATACGGGCATCGGCCAGGGGATCGCCGCGTCGCTGGCCTGGGCGGGCGCGCACGTCGTCTGTGCCGGCCGGTCCGCCATGGACGAAACCGTAGAGCGCATTCGTTCGGCCGGCGGCAGCGCCGAGGCGCTGGCGCTTGACCTTGCCGATCCGAAGGCCGCCGCACGGAAAGTCGAGGAGGTGGCGGGGCTCGATATCCTCGTCAACAATGCCGGCATCATCCGCCGCGCCGACGCGGTGGACTTCCAGGAAGCCGACTGGGACGAGGTGATCGACGTCAACTTGAAGGCGGCGTTCCTTTTGTCCCAGGCCTTCGGGCGGGCCGCGCTCGCGCGGGGGGCTGGCGGGCGCATCATCAACATCGCCTCGGTGCTCTCCTTCCAGGGCGGCATACGCGTCGCCTCCTACACGGCCTCCAAGCACGGCATCGTTGGGCTGACGCGGCTACTGGCCTGCGAATGGGCGGCCAAGGGCATCAACGTCAACGCCATCGCGCCGGGCTACATCGCCACCTCGAACACCAAGGCGCTGCGCGAGGACGAGACGCGTTATCGGGCGATCCTGGAACGCATCCCGGCCGGCCGCTGGGGCGAGCCGTCGGACATCGGCGGCGCGGCGGTGTTTCTGGCGTCGGACGCGGCGGCCTATGTGCATGGGGCCGTGCTGCCGGTCGATGGGGGGTGGCTGGCGCGGTGATTAACTCTACGCAGCGTCATTCCGGAAGCCGGAGCGATAGCGGAGGCTGTCGGGGATGACGGCGTAGTTATGATTGCGCTTCGCCGTGGGCAGGGCCCTCACTCCACCCTCTCCACCAGCGGATAGATGATCTGCCCGTCCTCCTCGCCGCGCGGGAACTTGCCGTCCTGGCTCTCCCTCACCGCCAGCTTGTAGCCGGCGGGGCTGGTGCCGATGTGGCGCTTGAACATGCGTGAGAAGTAGTAGACGTCGCAATAGCCGACGAGTGCGGCCGTCTCGCCCACGGTGTTGCCGCTGGCAAGCAGGTTCATCGCCCGCTCCATGCGCTTGAATTCCTGAAACTTCCTCGGCGTCCAGCCGATCTGGCGGCGGAACTCGCGCTTGAAATAGTCCGGATTGTAGGGTGCATCGGCGACCACGCGCTCGGCGATGTCTTCGTCCAGCGGGTCGGCGGTGATCCGTGTTGCCGCCAGCATGATGCCGAGCGAGATGCCGTCCGCGTTTCCCACCGCACTGACGGGCTGTGCGTTCCAGGCGATGAACGCGTCCTCCAGGAACTCGATGAGGATGAACATGAAGAGGTGGTGCTGGATAAGCGTCGTCGAGGAAGCCGGCGCGATGTCGTGATAGTACCGCACCACCGGCTCCAGGAGCGGCCAGCGTGAGAAGCGCACGGCCCGGTTGATGCGCATCTGCGCGATGAGGTCGTGCTTGCCGAAGAGGTCGAGCGTGAAGTGCTGGGCGACCCCCGTATAGGCTTCGCCCGAGGCATGCCAGCCGACGAAGCGGCTGCCCGCCGGGATCAGCATCGCGTCGCCGGGCGCCAGCGTGTAAGCGCCGCCATCGACCATATAGCCGCCGCCGCCGGTGAGGCAGATGACGAGGTCGTGCACGCTGTTCGACTTGTCGACGCGCCAGGTGCGCGAGTGCTGCATCTTGATGGTCGAGCGGGTGAGGGTGAGCTTCAGCGCGTTCTCTGGAATCCCTGCCAGAATGCCGCCTTCGATTTTGTCCATCCTTTTTTCCAGATTTGTCAATTTCAAACTGGCTTTTACAGCAGGATACTGGCTCCAGTCATCGCGGCAAGCGCGAAAAAACACGTCATTCTGGGAGGAATCGACGATACCGGGAGTCTGTATCGGTCTGCCAGTGCAGGCCGGCGGTGTCGTCTTGTGCCATCGACATGCATGATTTCGCAGATACCCGCAGCGCTGCAATAGCCTTTATCGGCGACGGCTCCCTCAACCGGGCCGGCTGATGGGCGGCGACAGCAAATATCTCGGCCTTGCCTATGTGGCGCCGTATATCGCCGGGCTTCTGATCTTCACGGCGGTCCCCTTCGTCGCGTCCTTTTATCTGAGCTTCACCGACTACAGTCTGATGCGGCCGCCGCAGTGGTCGGGGCTGGAGAACTATACCGAGCTCTTTACCCGCGACAGGACCTTCCGCAAGTCGCTCTCGGTGACACTTCTCTATGTGTTCATGACGGTGCCGCTGAAGCTGATCTTCGCGCTCTTCATCGCCTACATCCTGAACTACCGGCTGAAATTCATAAACTTCTTCCGCACCGCCTATTACGTGCCGTCGATCCTCGGCGGATCGATCGCGGTGGCGGTGCTGTGGCGCTACATCTTCGCCGATGCCGGGCTGGTGAACATGGCGATCACCGCCTTCGGCGGCGAGGCGGTGAACTGGTTCGGCGATCCGGGCAATGCCCTCTTCACAATCACGTTGTTGCGCCTGTGGCAGTTCGGCTCGGCCATGGTCATCTTCCTGGCCGCCCTCCAGAGCATCGACAAGACGCTTTACGAGGCCGCCGCGATCGACGGCGCCGGCAAGTGGCATACCTTCGTCTATATCACCCTGCCGCTGATCACGCCGGTCATCTTCTTCAACCTGATCATGCAGATGGTCCAGGCCTTCCAGGAGTTCAACGGGCCCTACGTCATCACCGAGGGCGGGCCGCTGAAATCGACCTACCTCTTGCCCCTCTACATCTATGAGGAGGCCTTCAAGAAGTTCCACATGGGCTATGCCTCGGCGATCGCCTGGGTGCTGTTCGCCATCATCATGGTGCTGACGCTGATCGCCTTCTGGTCGTCGCGGCACTGGGTCTATTACGCCGGCGACAAGCGGAGCTGACGATGGCAGAAGAGATCACCGTCCGCGCCACCACCGCCGAGCTCGCTTCCGCACGCGCATTGGCCGAAGGCCGCCGCATGCACGCCATCTCCTCGGCCGTGCGCTATGCATTGCTGGCGGGGGTGGGCTTCCTCATGCTCTACCCGCTCATCTGGCTGATCGGCGCCTCCTTCAAGACCAACTCGGAGATTTTCGCCAATCCAGGCTTCATCCCGTCGGAGCCGACGCTGACCGGCTATATCGAAGGCTGGAGGACCTCCACGCCCTACACCTTCGCCACCTTCTTCTGGAACACCTTCCTCATCATCCTGCCGAAGACGATCGGCACCGCGATCTCCTGTGCGGCGGTGGCCTACGGTTTCGCCCGCTTCGAGTTTCCGGGAAAGCGCATCCTCTTCGCCACCCTGATCGCCACGCTTCTCCTGCCCAACGTGGTGACGCGCATCCCGCAATATCTTTTGTTCCGCGACCTCGGCTGGCTCGATAGTTTCCTGCCGCTGTGGGTGCCCTCGGCCTTTGCGGGCGACGCCTTCTTTGTTTTCATGCTGATCCAGTTCCTGCGCGCCATCCCGCGCGACATGGAGGAGGCGGCGCGCGTCGACGGCGCCAACACGCTGCAGACGCTGATCTATATCGTCGTGCCCATGCTGGCCCCGGCACTGATCTCGGTGTGCCTGTTCCAGTTCATGTGGACGATGAACGACTTCCTCGGGCCGCTCATCTATCTCTCCTCGGTCGACAAGTATCCTATCTCGCTGGCCCTCAAGCTGTCGATCGACACGACCGAGGCGTTCCAGTGGAACCGCATTCTGGCCATGTCGGTGCTGGCGCTGGTGCCCGCGCTCACCGTGTTCTTCCTGGCCCAGAAATACTTCATCGAAGGCATCTCCACCGGTGGAGTGAAAGGTTAAGCTCATGGCCCGCCTGCAGATCAGGAACCTCGAAAAGGTCTACAGCAATTCCTTCAAGGCGGTGCACGGCATCAGCCTCGATGTCGACGACGGCGAGTTCATGGTGCTGGTCGGCCCTTCCGGCTGCGCCAAGTCGACGACGCTGAGGATGATCGCCGGGCTCGAGACGATCACCGGCGGCGAGATCCGCATCGGCGACAGGATCGTCAACAACCTGGCGCCTGGCCAGCGCGGCGTGTCCATGGTGTTCCAGAACTACGCGCTCTACCCGCACATGAAGGTGCGCAGCAACTTGGCGTTCGGCCTGAAGCTGAAGCGCCGGCCGAAGCCGGAGATCGAGGATGCTACCGAGGCGGTGGCGAACACCCTCGAGATCGATCCGCTGCTCGACCGGCTGCCGAAGCAGCTTTCGGGCGGTCAGGCGCAGCGCGTGGCGGTGGGAAGGGCGCTCATCAAGAAGCCGGACGTCTTCCTGTTCGACGAGCCCCTGTCCAACCTGGACGCCAAGCTGCGCGCCTCCATGCGCGTGCGCATCACCGACCTGCACAAGCGGCTGAAGCGCGAGGGCCAGTCCTCGACCGTCGTCTACGTCACGCATGACCAGACCGAGGCCATGACCATGGGCGACCGCATCTGCGTGATGAAGGACGGCTGCATCATGCAGGTGGCGGATCCCGTCACGCTCTACAACCGGCCGGAGAACGCCTTCGTCGCCGGTTTCATCGGCAGCCCGGAAATGAACCTGATGGAGGGTGCGCTTGCCGTGAATGGCGGCGTCAACATCGGCCTGGCAGGTCAGATGCTCACCTTCGGCGAAGATGTCGGCAGCCGCCTCGGCATGCGCGGCGGCGATGTGCTTCTCGGCGTCAGGCCGCAGCATCTGCGCATTGCGACAAACGACGAGGAGAACGCTCTGGAAGGCCACGTCTCGCACATCGAGTTCATGGGCCACGAGGTCTACCTCTATGTCGACGTCGGCGATATCCGCATCGTCGTCGTCGTGCCCTCCGAACAGTACCACCCTGAGGACATACGTGATGACCGCATCCGGCTCGTCCCGCGCGAGACGGCCGTCCACATCTTCGACCGGGAGACGGGGAGGAATGTCAGTCTCTCGGCGAATGCCTGAACCCGAAAGAAACTTGGGAGGATGAAATGAGAAAGACAACGACAGCATTGGCCGTGATCATGGCCCTCAGTGCGGGCTCCGCTTCGGCTGCGGATCTGCGCATGTCCTGGTGGGGCGGCGACAGCCGCCATGTGGCGACACAGGAGGCCCTGAAAGCCTGCGGCGAGAAGCATGGCCACACGATCAAGCCGGAATTCACCGGCTGGACCGGCCATCAGGAGAAGGTGGCCACGCAGCTTGCCGGCGGCACCGAGGCCGACATCATGCAGATCAACTGGCCCTGGCTGCCGCTCTTCTCGCTCGAAGGCGACGGCTTTGCGGACCTGAACGAGTACTCGGACACCATCGACCTGAGCCAGTGGTCGAAGGACCAGCTCGATAGCGCCACCGTGAACGGCAAGCTGAACGGCCTTCCGGTCTCCACCACCGGCCGCGTCTTCTTCTTCAACGAAGCCACCTTCGACAAAGCCGGACTTCCTCTGCCCACCACCTGGGACGAATTGATCGAGGCCGCCGCCGTCTTCAAGGAGAAGCTGGGCGAGGACTACTATCCCTTCGACGCGCAAGGGGGAGATCAAGGGCTGGGCGCCATCCTCAACGTCTCGCTGGTGACGACGCAGATGACGGGCAAGGATCTCGTCGATCCCGCCACCAACACCGTCGCCTGGACGACGGAGGAACTGCAAAAGGGCATCGAGTTCAACCAGAGCCTTGCAGACAAGGGTGTCATCCGCGATTGGAAGACGGTCGCGGGGGGTGGCAACGTGGATCTGTTCGAGCTGCCTGCCTGGTCGGAGGGCAAGATCGCCGGCTCCTATGAATGGGATTCGACCTATGGGAAGTTCAACGATCCCATCGAGAACGGCGAGCTCGTGCCTGTGGGGCTCCTGACGGTCGAAGATGCCGCGACGGCGGGTGTGTACCGGAAGCCGTCCATGCTCTTCTCCATCTCCAAGAACAGCGAGAACCCGGAGGCGGCCGCCCAGATCGTCAACTGCCTCCTGAACGAGCCCGAGGGCATCGAGGCGCTTGGCGATACACGCGGCATACCGGCGAGCCGGATCGCGGCAGAGACACTCGCCGAAGGCGGCGCCATCCACCCGCGGCTGCTGGAAGCGCACAAGCTCGTCATCGAGGCCGAGGGGCCGACGGTCTCGCCTTTCAACGAGCATCCCGAGGTGCGCGAGATCTTCAAGGACACGCTGGAGGAGTTCGCCTACGGCAATATCTCCGCGGCCGATGCCTCAACGGAAATCATCGAGGGCGTGAACGGCGTCCTGGCGAAGTTCTGATATCCACCGCGGCGGCGGGTTCCCCGCCGCCGCTTTCTGCTGAAGTTCTTTCCGAATGGCACCGATGACCCCGGACCATCCCATCCCCCCTGCGCCCGTTTTTCCTCCTTTCGGTGTGCCTTGCCGCGCCTTTGCGGCGTTTGGGGAAAGATTGGAGCGTCCGGGGAGGGCGGGGGGAGTGGCCGCGGCATGATGGCGTATTTCGACACTTATGCCGCGGCCTACGCGCCCTATAAGGGGGGAACGTGGTGCTACGAGGACGGCTGCGTCTATCGCGGGCTTGCCCTTCTGCATCTTGCTACGGGTGAGGAGCGATGGCTCGCGCACTTGACGCGTCTGGTGGATGCGCAGGTCTCGCCCGAGGGAGAATTGGCGGGCTACTCCGTCGACGAATTCAACATCGACCACGTCCTGTCCGGCAGGGCGCTGATCTATCTTCACGGTCTGACCGGCGAGGAGAAATACGCTGCCGCTGCCAGGCTGCTTGCCCGGCAGCTTGCTGGACATCCGCGGACCGAGTCTGGCGTCTACTGGCACAAGAAAATCTATCCCTGGCAGATCTGGCTCGACGGCCTCTATATGGGACTGCCCTTCCAGATCGAGTTTGCCCGCATGACGGGCGACGAGGCCCTTGTCTATGATGCGCTTTTCCAGTTGCAGATCGCGCTCTCGCTTACCCACGAGGCGAGGACAGGGCTTTACGCGCACGGCTATGACGAAAGTCGCAAGCAGCAATGGGCCGATCCGGACACCGGCCGCTCGCCCGCCCACTGGGCGCGGGCCCTGGGCTGGCTCGCCATGGCGCTGGTCGACATCATCGAGCTGATCGGAATGGAGCATGCCGGCGAGATGGGCATTGCCGAGGAAGCAACCGCGCTCTTGAAGCGCATCGCCGGCTTCCGCACGCGTGAGGCGATGTGGCTGCAGGTGATCGACCGGCCCGATCTTGTCGGCAACTACGCGGAGACCTCCGCCACGGCCATGCTGACATATGCGCTCATCAAGGCCGGCAGGCTGGGGCTCCTCGACGGCGCTGCCGCGCTCGGCCGGGAGAGCCTTTTGGCGCTGACGCAGAGGGCGTTGCAACGGTCGGAGGACGGCATTGTCCGCCTCGGCGGCATCTGCCGCGTGGCGGGCCTCGGCGGCTATTCCGGCGTCTACCGTGACGGTACCGCAGGCTATTATCTGACTGAGCCGGTGGTCGCCGACGATCCCAAGGGGGTGGGGCCCCTGATGATGGCCAAGGCTGAGGGGGCCCGTCCGGCGGTTGCCGCCGAGGAGGATGGTACGGCGCGCCGCGCGTCGTGACGTCGTGTCACGGAATCGGCCCGAGAATCGGGTCGATTCTCGGGCCGATGAGATTTCAAAGGCGCCCTTTGTGCGCCCATATGGGCGCGGAGCGCTAGAGGTTCCGGCCGATCATGCCGCCGGCGACCGCGCCGCCGATGCCGCCGATCAAGGCGCCCCCGCTTCCGCCGATCGCGTTGCCGGCCACTGCGCCGCCGATGCCGCCGGCCGCTGCGCCGGTTATCGTCTTGTCAGTCGTCGAACAACCGGCCGTAGCGGCAAGCATGCCGCCCAAGAGACAGAAAGTTGCAAGCTTCTTGGTCATAACCTTCACACGCAATTCATGGGAAAGCGCATGAATGGGAGATTTGGGTAAAAATTTAATGAAGTTGGAGTGGAACCTGCGATCCTGATCGCGCCAATGGGCAGCCAGGGCGTTCTGCAGCTCAGGTGTTGAACCAGCAGGACGCACCAATTACCGGCGTTCCCCAGGCCGAGATCGGGGTAGGGGTCGGCCGCGCCTACTTCCGATATGCAGCAGGCGGCGGAATGTGGGGCATTCCATATGAGACGGCGCCGGGCAATCTGCGACATGGCGGAGCGCCTCGCGCAACTTTGTGAGATCTCGAATTTGTCGGTCTATCTCGTCCGCACGGGCATGAAGCTCGGAGCGCGGCAGATCCGGCTGACCGTCGGCACCGAATATTCCCCGGATGTCGTCCAGCGAGAACCCGGCTGACCGGCCAAGCTGGATCAGCGAAAGCTGCAGGATCGTCTGAGGATCGAACTGCCGCCGCAGCCCCTTTCGCCCAATCGAAGCGATGAGCCCTACCTCCTCGTAATACCGCAGAGCGGATGGCGGCAGGCCCGTTTGCGCAGCCACCTCGCCGATGTCGAGAACCTTCATAGTTTCCCTATTGACCTCAAGTTGGCTTGAATTTGTAGCATGCGCTTCCTGCTCGAAATCTGCAAGAGGAAGCAAGCTATGTCGTCCGAAATGATCGTGGATCGTGGTGCTGTGTTGCGCGACCCCCGAGCGCTCGCCCTACTGTTCGCCGCCTCACTGACCACGATGGCCAACGCCACGATCAGCCCGGCTCTGGGCGGGCTTGCGGAGTTGTTCGCCGACCATCCCAATGCGCGGTTCATGACGACACTGCTGGTCCCGGCGCCCTCTCTCACCGTCATTTTCTGCGCTCCGCTTGCCGGGTTGGCGGTGGACTGTCTCGGCCGGCGCTGGCTTCTGCTGACCGGCATCCTGCTGTTCGCGATCACGGGCAGCGCTGGCCTCTACCTCGCTGATCTGACGTCCATCCTGACGAGCAGGCTCGCGCTCGGCCTCGCGGTGGCGATGATCATGACATCTCAAACGGCGCTTATCGGGGACTACTACGAAGGCACCGCTCTAAAACGCCTCGCGGGTCTGCAGGTCTCGGCGCGGAACTTTGGCGGGTTCGCCTTTATCACGCTCGCAGGCTGGCTTGCCGCGACCTCGCCGCGTTTGCCCTTCGCGGTCTATGCCTTGCCCGTTCTGCTTTTGCTGCTGGTTTGGAGGGTGATTGCAGAGCCAGCCGTTCGGTGCGACCGCGCGGCCGCGCCCGGTCAATCCCTCGCACCTCTCGGCGAAAAGTGGTTTGGGCCGGTGATGGGCCTCGCAGCACTCCAGATGGGGACGACGGCGCTCTTCTTTATCATGCCAACTCAGATTCCCTTCCTTCTGGCTGCGCGAGGCTTCGATAGCGCGTCAGGGACAGGCATCGTTCTCGGTGCTCTCACGCTGGCGGGCGGGCTGGCCGCGCTCGCCTATCACCGGGCGAGCGGCCGGTTCGGCGAGATCGGCGTTTTTGCGACCGGATATGTGCTCATGGCACTCGGTTTCGCAGGCATAGCTTCAAGCCCGGAGTTTGCGGCAACGCTTGCCGGTGCGATTGCGATCGGGTTGGGCTTTGCTCTCGTGATGCCGAATTTTGTCACGTTGGCTCTCATGATTGCCCCCGCGGAACGCCGCGGCGTCATCGGTGGAATTCTCACGACATCCGTCTTTGTCGGGCAGATCGTCTCTCCATTTGCAACAACACCGATGATCAGCAAGGTCGGATATGCTTGGACATTCGCCGCTGCGGCAGGTCTCGTTCTCTGTTTCGCAGCGGCGAGCAGTGCGGCCGCCCTGCTGCGGCGTTCGAGGAGCAGGGCCACATGAGGTCGGCCAACGCGAACACGGGCATGCGCCGGCGCTGCCGGCGCTTATATCCGGTGCATTCTTCTATCGGTGTTTGATGGGCATGGGATCAGCCCTGCGACGGCTTCCAGTCAGCCGATGGAACGACGTTGATCATCCACGGGACGCCGAACCTGTCGATTAGGGAGCCGAAGCCCGGTGACCAGAAGGTCTCGCCGAATGGCATGACGGCCTTGCCACCTTCGGACAGTTGATCGAACCAGCGCTGGGCTTCGGTCTTGTCCTCGGTGTGCAGGGTGACGTCGAAGCCGTTCTTGGGTTTGTCGATGTTGGGTGCCCATCCGACGTCCATGTCGGCGCCCATCAGCGCCTGGTCGCCGACCTCGAGCCAGCAGTGCATCAGCCAGGTCTTGTACTTCTCGTCGGTGATCGGCATGTCGGGAGGCGCATCGCTGTAGGGCATGGCGGCGGTGATCTTTCCGCCCAGGACCTTGGCGTAGAACTCGAACGCCTCGCGGCACTGGCCCTGGAAGCTCAGGCTGGTCACGATCTTCATGGTCGTCTCCTTTCTGATTGGTGCTTCGATGCATGTCAGGATGGCGTGAAGTCGAAGGCGTGCTTTACCAGGCTGTTGCTGGCCAGCACGCTCTGCCCGGCGGCCCTGAAGCGGGCGAGCGTGATGCTGCCCTCCGCGCCCTGCTCACCCTTCTGCCAGCGTGTAGGCGGCCGTCGATTGACCTCTCCTCATCTATGTTGATATCAATGTAAAGAGCCCATGGATGTCAACCTTCCAGATGCACACTCCTGCCAACCTTGCCTTCGAAACCACACTTCTGGTGCGTGACACCTGCCTGTGCCTGCATGCGCAGAGGGCGGCGCGTGCGCTCGCACGCCGTTTCGACATCGCGCTGAAGCCCGCCGGCATCACCAGCGGGCAGTTCTCTCTCCTCATGTCGCTCAATCGGCTGAAACCGCCGAACCTCGGCAGCGTGGCGGCGCTGCTGGCGATGGACAGGACGACCCTGACTGCCAATCTCAAGCCGCTGGAGCGCCGCGGCCTGGTCGAGACGGTAACCGATCCGACGGACAGGCGCGCCCGACTGCTGCGGCTGACACCGGCCGGCCAGGCAGCTCTAGTCGAGGCGGCGCCGATCTGGCGGCGCCTCCATGCGGAGATCGAAACGGTGCTTTCAGACCCGGATCGTCTGCGCTCCGAACTCAATCTCCTTTCGATGTCTGCCAATCAGGGCGGCCTCGCCGGGTAATGCGCCGTGGCGTCTGGCAGGTCCGCCGCGCAGTGGAAATTTCAGTGCTCAGCGTCAGACGTCGTGAAAACCCTTGCCGGCCATCGGCTGCGCGTCACGATTTTCCGATCTTGAAAAGCGCCCGTGCATTGTCCTCGAAGAATTGCTTCAGGCCCGCCTCGCCGATCGGCATGGCTTCCAGCTCGCCGACTTCCGAAGGGACGAACTGCCAAGGATAGTCCATGGCATACATCATGCGGTCGGGGCCGATCACGTCGCGTACGAACATCACCGGCGGCGCCCAGCCGACGCCGCTCGAGGTGTAGTGGAAGTTCTCCTTTAGATACTCGCTCGCCTTGCGTTTCAGCGGATGCACATGTGGATAGCGCTTCGACACCGAAATATGCCCATGCATGAAGTCAATCCGCGACAGCCAGTAGGGAAGAGCCTCGCCGCAGTGACCGAGCACGATCTGCAGTTTCGGGAAGCGGTCGAACAGGCCCGAGACGATGAGGCGCAGCGCGTGCAGCCCGGTCTCGCATGCGAACCCGTAGACCGCCGCATCGAGGCCGCGCTTCAGGAATGGTTCGATCATATTCGCCGACGGAGTCTGCGGGTGCAGGTAAATCGGCACTTCGAGCGCTTCCGCCGCCTCGAAAACCTCCCAATATTGCTCGTCGTCGAGATATGTGCCCAGCGTGTGCGAGTTGAGGATGCCGCCGCGCAGGCCGAGCTTCTTCACGCTGCGCTCAAGCTCCTTTGCCGCATTGGCCGGATCGAGCGGGCTGAAGGCGGCGAGCCCGACATAGCGGTCGGGATGACGCGCGATGCCTTCGGCAAGCTCATCGTTGAAGCGTTCCGACAGGGACGAGGCGGTGGCTGGGTCGAAGATCTGCACACCAGGCGAGGTCAGCGACAGCACGGCGATGTCGATGCCGGAATCGTCCATGTCCTTGAGGCGTTCGTCATCCAGGTCCTGGATGCGCCGGTTATGCGCCCGGGCTTTTTCGGAATCGCCCGAAAAGAACCCCCACAGGCTCTGGAAGCCCGGATCGCCGATCGTCTTTTCCTCGATCTCCTTGCGGTAGAGCCGGATCAGTTCATCCGATGCCCAGGCCTCCTCGGTGGCGATGCGCTTGTAGGGCGGGTTGGGGTTCTTCTGGTTCATGTTTCCTCCAATGGGTTTGATGTGTCTTTTCCTGAAGGCGGGACCGGTGCCGGCGCGGAAGTAATGCGTTTCGTCACGACCACGAGCGCGATGCCCGCTACCGTCGCGACCATGGCGGCGACCGTCGACGGGCCGAAGACGGCGGTGCTGGCGCCGATGAAAAGCGCGATCGCGCCCATTGCGACGCGTCGCCAGCCGCCGCCATAGGCGCCTCGCCAAGCCAGCACTTCCGCGAGAATGACACCCGCCGCCGCGACGCTGACGCAGGAAACGGCGATTTCCAACCACGTTCCGGCGAGCAGTAGCGCCGGGTTGAAGGCGAACACGAAGGGGATGAGGTAGGCGACGACCGCCAGCCGCATGCCGGTGATCCCCGTGCGCCACATGTCGCTCCCGGCAAGCGAGGCGGCGGCATAGGATGCGATGGCCACCGGCGGCGTGAGCATCGAAAGCAGGCCGAAATAGAAGATGAACAGATGCGCCGACATCTGCCCGATGCCGGCCTTGACCAGCGCCGGCGCCAGAAGCACCGAGACCACCACATAAACGCCGGTCGTCGGCATGCCGACGCCGAGGATGATGGCGATGAGGGCGGTGACGGCGAGAAGCGCCAGAACGCCGCCGAGCTGGGCGATCCCGCCCAGCGCCAGCGTGAGGGCGAAGCCCAGTCCGGTGACGTTGATCGTGCCGATAATGATGCCTGCGATGGCACAGACTAATAGAACGGGAATCAGAATGATCCCGGCGTTGCGAAGGATCTCGTCCAGCAGCGACAGGCTCAGCGCCTTGCGCGGCTGGGTCACGACATGGAGCGCGTAGGAGACGAAGGCCGAATAGAGCGCGGCCTTGCCTGGCGCATAGCCCAGCCCGAACAGGAAGTAGATCAGCACGCCGAGCGGCAGCAGCAGCGGCCAGGCCTTGGCAAGACTGGCCCCGATTGGCGGCAGTTCCGCGCGCGGCGCGCCTTCCAGCCTGTGCACGGCCGCATAGCGATTGACCTGCAGATAAAGCATCAGATAGTAGGCGACCGCCGGCAGCAGGGCGGCCATTACCACTTCCGCATAGGAGACCTGCAGGAATTCCGCGATGACGAAGGCGGTCGCGCCCATGACGGGCGGAGCGATCTGGCCGCCATTGGAGGCGACAGCCTCGATCGCGGCAGCGTGTCGGGCAGGGAAGCCCGACCGTTTCATCATCGGAATGGTGACGACGCCGGTGCTCATCACATTGGCGACGGTGGAACCGGACAAGGTTCCGAACAGGCTGGACGCAAGAATCGCGACCTTGGCCGGGCCGCCACGGCGATGGCCCATCGCGGCCATGGCGAGATCGGTCAGGATGCGGCTTCCGCCCACCGCGTTCAGCACCGCGCCGAAGACGATGAAGCCCAGTATCTGCGTGGCGCCCACGCCGAGCACCAGCCCGGGTATGCCGTTGGTGTCGGTGTAGAGGTAGAGCAGAAACCGCGCCGGCGCGATTTCGGCGGCCTCGAATATGCCCGGCGCGTAGGTGCCGAACAGGCCATAGGCAATGAAGGCGAGCGCAAGGGCGGCCAGGACGGCGCCGCAGTGCCGCCGGGTGGCCTCGACCACGCCGACGATCGCAAGCAGCGCCGGCACCCATTTCTCCGGCCCACGATTGACCGGATCGAGCAGCCAAACTTCGTAGTTCCAGGCGAGCCAAAGCCACGACGCGAGCGCCGCTAGGCCGAGAAGCCAGTCCAGCACTTGCCAGCGGCCCCTGAGCGGCGCGACGACGAGGCCAACCAGCACGGCCATGCCGATCATAAGGGCGAGATACTGCTCCGTGATGACGACATGGCCGAGCCGGCGCGGTACGTCGAGCAGCCACGCAATGCCGATGACGGTGATCGGCACCGCCAGGCGGTTCGCCTTCATACGATGCGCTGTCCTGGCCACGTCAGGCTAGTTCCGCATCGCGGAATCGCGGTTTTCGTTCTGCTCGCTCCACATGCCCTTTGCCTTGTAGAACTCGACCGCGGCCGGGTGATACGGCACCGAGTTCGACGGCGCGGAAAGCCTTTCCTGCGCCGCGCCGCCAAGCGGCGGATAGTCCTGCTTGAGCTGCGGCAGGATTTCGTGGAACGCCTCGAGAATGGCCGTCGCGTCTTCGTCGGGCAGGTCGGCGTTCACGGTGAGATAGACGTCAAAGGCCGTCACCGTCACCGGTTCCGTTACCTCGGGCATGCGCGGATTCGGCTCGACCTCGGTGAGGTAGAGGCCAGGGTACATCTCGTCCGCCTTCTCGGTCGTGGCGTTTTCGCCGTCGATGTCGAGGTAGCGGATGCCGCCGGGAATCGAGGCGTGCGCTTGCTGGGTGAGAGGAATGCCAACCGCGATCAGCGTGGCGTCGAGATTGTTCTCGGTAAGCTGCTCCATGCCCGGTCCGAGACCGGCAACCGAAACCTGCTCGACGTCGTCAACGCTCAACCCGGACAGTTCGACTATGGTCTTTGAGAGCGCGCTCATGGCCTTCAGCGCGCTGAGGTCGGTGACGACGCGCTTGCCCTCCAGTTCGGACACCCTGGTGATGCCGAGATCGTTGCGGGTGACGAGCGCGACACGCAGCGGCCAGATGCGCGCCAGCACGCGCAGATCGGTCATCGGCTCTCCGAAATCCCCGGCGCGGGCGCCGCCGAGATCGAGGCTCGAATTGAGCCCCATTGTCACCTCGCCGGCGGCGATCAGTGGCAGGTAGACGGACGAGCCGGTATAGGGCTGTACGGTGATCTGCTTGCCGAGCTTGTCCTGCAGCGCGGCGGCGATGCCGCCGCCGATCGTGTAATAGATCGTGCCCTGCGGGTTGGTGCCAAGCGTATAACGATCGGCGGATATGGCCGAATTTGCGAGAAGGCCCATGGCTCCGGCCAGGGCAATCGCGGCATAGCGACGCCAGTTCATGACAATCCTCCCAGTTGCGTTATCCGCCAGCGGCCCATGGCTGCCGTGCGGATTGTTTGCGCCCGGACATTGAAGAGGAAGTGCATTCTAAATAAAATCGAAAAATTCAGCATCATTCATGAAGTTATCTAAAGTGAAAATAGAAAACCAGCTCACGCTCAAACAGTTGCGCGCCTTCGCCGCCGTCTACAGGCATGGAAAGCTCGCTTCCGCCGCGGAGGAGCTGGGCGTCACCCAGTCGGCCGTCAGCGTGCTCATCCGCCAGGTGGAGGAAACGCTGAACACGCGCCTCTTCGACCGCACCACGCGGTCGTTGGTGCCGACCTCGGCCGCAGAGGAAGCGTTCGGCATCGCTGAGCGCATCCTTGAGGATGTCGCCACGCTGGGCAGCAATTTCCGCGACCTGTCGGAAGGCAGCCGTGGCCGCGTGCGGCTGGCGGCAACGCCTGGTACGGCGGTTGCCATACTGCCGAAAACCGCGCGCCGGTTCAGCCGGCGCTACACCAATATCGAGCTGGTGCTGGACGACTGCGCGCCCAACCAGTTCCTGCCGCTCATCTCGTCCGACCGCGTCGAACTGGGGATCGGCGTGCCGGCGCCGGCCGGGACGGAGTTCGATTCGCGACCGATCCTGGAGGACCGCATGCTGCTGGTCTGCGCGGCGGATCATCCATTCGCAACCGAGGACCAGGTAAGATGGGCCGATCTCAAGGGTGTGCCGCTGATCGCCTTCCGCAATGGCTATGGCGTCAGGCAGTTGCTCGATGCGACGGTGATGAAGGCCGGCTTCGAGCCCAGGATTGTGCACGAGGTCGGCTTTCTCGACACTGCCGCCTGGATGGCAGCCAGCGGGCTTGGCGTAACCATACTGCCGGCCGCGCTTGCCCGGCTTCGAGCCGGCAACGGATTGGTGACGCGGCCGCTGGTGGAACCGGAAGTCAAACGTACGATGGCGCTGGTAACGAAGAAGGGACGATCGCTTTCGCCGCCTTGCAAGCTGTTTGTCGATATGCTCCTGGAGGACATCGCGGCAGCGGCTGAACAGCATTGACGGATACCGGAGCGAGCCAGCTTTCAGCCGCTGCGGGGCCATAGCCTATCGCGAGGATTTCAGCAGGCGCTCCCCTTGCGCCCAGAAGCCCTAGCTTTGCCCCAAAAGTGCCCGCGCCAACTCTTCCCATTCATCATCAAGTGCCAATGTCGACGGCGTCGCGCCGCAGCGGCGATACCAATATTCCGCGTTTGATTGATCGCCTTCCTTGCGATGGAGGTAGGCGTGCACAAGCATGCCCGCCCTGTCGTCGCGCTCCTGCGCGCGCTCGTGCGCCTTGTGCCAATCACCCTTCGCATCCCACCACAGCGCCTGCAGAGCATGGCTCAAACCGGCGGGCGGCTGCGGCTTCGCAATGGATTCTCTAAAGGCTTGCAGGTCCAAGTTTCCCTCCTCGTGACGTTTAGCGCACTGATAATACCCGCGCCCCTGGCCCTCCGGTAGAGCGCATCGTCTTCAGTGCGCGTTCTGCCGCCAAACCGGCAGCGGTGTCGAGCAATTAGCGGTGTTGGTGCCTAGTATCGCCACGACCGGAGCTGGCGGTTGCCAGGTCAAATCACGATTGGTAAGGGATAGCCACCGCTTATCGACCACATCCCTGAGGCTCGATCCCATGGAACCGAAGCAATCCGACCGTTAGGCCGCAACAACGTTTGCCAAGTTGTTGCGGCAGTCTGCACGGTTCCACTTCTTTCAAATCATGACAGCGCAGACCGCCGCCAGATGTCACTCATTTGAGCGGATGCTTCGTCATGCCTACTCGGAATCCACGGCTGTGGACGTACAGCCTGCCAGTTGCCTTGATGCTTCTGGCACCCTTCAACATCCTCGCCTCGCTCGGCATGGACATATATCTGCCGGTTGTCCCAGCAATGCCGGAAATCCTGGGGACCACGCCGGCAGTGGTCCAGCTAACCCTCACCTTCTACATGATCATGCTCGGCGTCGGGCAGATCGCCTTCGGTCCGCTCTCCGACCGGGCTGGCCGCCGTCCCGTCCTGATCGGCGGCGCAGTGTTGTTTGCGTTGTCCTCGTTTGCCTTGGCAACGACGTCCTCGTCATATCTATTCGTGACGCTGCGGTTGGTCCAGGCGGTAGGCGCGTCGGCAACGTTGGTCACCCTGTTCGCGACCGTTCGCGATGTTTACGCACAAAGGCCGGAAAGCGCTGTCGTCTACAGCCTCATGAACGCGATGCTGGCCTTCGTGCCGGCGCTCGGACCCATTGCCGGAGCGGTTATTGCCGGTTCGCTAGGATGGCGTTTCATCTTCGTGGCTTTGGGCCTCCCGGCCTTGGTGATGCTGGTCTGCGCGCTGCCCGCGTGGCATGAAACGCGACCGGTCGATGAAACGCCGCGTAGGGCGTCGTTCGGCCTGGTGGTGAAGAGCCTTGCCTTCTGGACCTACACGTTGGGCTTCGGCACAGCGATGGGCACGTTCTTCGTGTTCTTCTCGACGGCACCGCGTGTCTTGATCGACGGCGCTGGATTCTCCGAGCTCGGCTTCAGCCTGGCCTTCGCGACGGTAGCTCTCGTCATGATCGCCACGACACGTTTCGCGAAGTTCTTCGTGGAGCGGTGGGGAATAGCCGGGAGTGCTGTCCGTGGCATGGCGCTTCTGATCCTGGGTGCCTGTGCGCTGCTGTTGGGTCAACTCTCGCTGCCGCCATCCTTCTGGTCGTTCATTCTGCCGATGTGGCTGATGGCGGTCGGAATTGTGTTCACCATCTCGGTGACGGCCGAGGGCGCGTTGCGGGAGTTCGGTGACATCGCCGGCACCGCCGTCGCTCTGCATTTCTGCATCCAGAGCCTCATTGTCGGTGTTATCGGCACCAGCTTCGTTATTGTGCTGAATGGCGACACCGCTTGGCCCTTGGCCGCCTATTCAGCCGTCATGGCGGCGATCACGCTGGCGGCGCTGCTGTGGCGTCGCATTCGTGGTGTACCTCTGCAAGCCATGTAGCGCTGTTTGCACGAGCGGCCCGCGACGTCAGGCCGCTCGTCAGCATCAGCGCCTCCACCCCGCTGGTGATGCCGGCCGAGGTCCTCAGGGTGCTGCGCAACCAGCTGGCGGAGCCTTACTTGCTCGGCATCTCGGCCGGCGCGTCGACTGGCGCAGTCCTCGTGATGGTGCTCGGCATCGGCGCGGGGGCCGTCACTCTATCGGGTGACCCGGCTAGTGGTCGCCTCCGCCTTGACTTCCTGCCGAGCTGGAGCCTCCATCAATGTTCCTTGAGTGGTGCGGCAGCCGCTTGCGTAACCGGAAAGTTTTCTTCCGCCGGGATTATTTGCTGTCCAAAGGTGTTCTTCGTAATGCGGGCACAAGGTCCGCACGTTTGAGGATCAAAACAGAGGGTTTCAGATCATGCGTTCTCTCATACTGACCGCCGCCGCGATGGCGATTGCAATGCCGCTCGCCTATGCCGACGACTATGCCGGCGGCGCCATCAAGTCGATGGAAACCGAAGGCAGCGAGATTCTCACCGATGCCAACGGCATGACGCTCTACACCTTCGACAAGGATACGGCGGGCATGTCGAACTGCTATGATGACTGCGCCGCGAAATGGCCGCCGCTCATCGCCGATGCGGGCGCGACGGCGGAAGGAGATTACACGCTGGTGGAGCGCAAGGACGGCACAATGCAGTGGGCATACAAGGGCGAGCCGCTCTATCTGTGGGTGAACGACCAGAAACCGGGCGACATGACCGGAGACGGCGTGGGCGATGTCTGGCACGTCGCCAAAGAGTAGCCGATGTCGCAGTTCCTGGATGAGATCGAGGAATGCGTGCCGGCGCTCAGGCGCTATGCGCGGGCCCTTACGCACGATCCCGATCTTGCCGACGATCTCGTCCAGGACTGTCTGGAGCGGGCGATCCGCAAACGCGGCCTATGGAGGCCGTCGGGCTCCGTCCGCTCCTGGATGTTCCGGATCCTCCTGAACATCCACCGCAACGAGGCGAGGAGGAGAAGGCGCGCGCCCGCTCCGCTTCCTCTCGACGCCCTGCCGGGCGATCCACCTGGCCTTGATGCTCAGCCTGGCCGGCTGGCGCTTGCCGAGACGGCTCGGGCGATACAGGAACTGCCCATGGAGCAGCGCGAGGCGCTGCTTCTCGTGGCCGTCGAGGAGATGAGCTATGCGGAAGCGGCGGCCGTACTTGCCATTCCCATCGGCACACTGATGTCGCGCTTGGGGCGGGCGCGCGCGGCGCTGCGCCGCTTGACGGAAACGGGAACGCCGAGACTGAGGTCCGTGAAATGAGCCGGGAGCAGCGCAAGATCACAGAGCACGAGCTGCACGCCTATGTCGACGGCGCGCTCGACGGGCGGGCGCGCGCGGCGGTCGAGGCTTATCTGGCGGAGAATCCGGCAGTGGCCGGGGAGGTGGAGGCTTGGCGGCACCAGAACGAGACACTGCGCGCACTCTACGGACACATGGCGGCCGAGCCGATGCCGCCGCGGCTCGGCGTCTACCGCATCGAGCGGGAGCGCCGGGCAGCGGCCGGACGTTGGGGCCGGGCGGTCGCGGCTGCCGTGATTCTGGTGGCCATCAGCGGAACGGCAGGCTGGTACGGACGCGATATACTGGCGCCCTCCATATCGACGCGGGCTGACCTCGCCGCCACGGCGATGGAAGCCCACAGGATCTATGCCAGCGAGGTCATCCATCCCGTGGAGGTCTGGGCGGATGAGAAAGACCATTTGCAGACATGGCTTTCCAAGCGCCTCGACCGGTCAATCAACGTGCCCGACCTCAGGGATGACGGGCTCAACCTCGTCGGGGGACGGCTTTTGCCGTCTGCAAGAGGGCCGGCCGCGCAGTTCATGTACGAGGACGAGGCCGGGCATCGGGTGACGCTCTACATCATCACCGCCGAAGAGGGACGTGAGACCGCGTTCCGCTATGTCTCGCTCGATCGGCTGGAGGCATTTTTCTGGACGGACGAGGGGATCAGTTGCGCGCTCGTCGGCGACCTTTCCCGCGACCGGCTGCGCGAGATCGCGACGCAAGCCTACGAGCAACTGGGCTGAGCCGCAGGCAAACGCCGCCTCCAGGCGGGCCTGCTCGTAGCGAAAGCGATTTGCTGACTGCTGATGGTGTCAGGTTCAGTTCACGCGCAGCCTTGGAAAATGACCCCGTTTCAGCAATCTTGGCACAGGAAATGATTTGTGAAATCGGGCCAAGGCTTCGCATTGATGTCTTATGGACACCATCATCCCGGCCATTATGCCGAGATTGGAGATGCGTTCACCAGCAGTAGAGCAGGGAGGGGCAACGTGTTTCATTGCCGTGGATTTTGCGGAGGGTCGCTAAGCGCTTGATTTGGCTGGTCGGAGTGGCAGGATTCGAACCTGCGACCCCCTCGTCCCGAACGAGGTGCGCTACCAGACTGCGCTACACTCCGTGACCCGACGGCGGCTTATAACGGGCACGCCGCGCCTTCGCAAGCTGAAACCGTGCCCTCAATAGGGGCTTTCGACATTTCCGGTTTCCACATAGACCGCCTTGATCTGGGAATAGTGGTCGAGCGCTGCAAGGGCGTTCTCTCGGCCGATGCCGGAACTTTTGAAGCCGCCGAAGGGAAGCTCCACCGGTGTCAGGTTATAGGCGTTGATCCAGCAGCTTCCCGCCTGCAACTGGCCGACGACGCGATGAGCGCGCGCCATGTCGCGCGTGAAGACGCCGGCGGCCAGCCCGAACTCCGTGTCGTTGGCTCGCGCGATGGCTTCTTCCTCCGTATCGAAGGAGAAGACGCACATCACTGGCCCGAAGATTTCTTCGCGGGCGATGCGCATGTCGTCGCGCACCCCGGTGAAGATGGTGGGCTCCACGAAGAAGCCCTTCTCGAAGCCCTGCAGGCTGGGAGCGCCGCCCCCGAGGTGCAGATGCGCGCCTTCCTCCACACCGAGCGCGATGTATGACAAGACGCGCTCGCGCTGCTCGGCGGAGACGAGCGGGCCCAGATGCGTGTCCGGATCGAGCGGGTCTCCCAGCCGGATGGCGCGCGTGCGCTCGCTCAGCCGGTCGAGGAAGCGATCGTAGATGCCTTTCTGCAGGAAGACGCGGGTGCCGTTGGAGCAGATCTGGCCGGTGGAACAGAAATTGCCGAGCATGGCGCCGCCGACGGCGTTTTCCACATCCGCGTCGTCGAAGATAATGATGGGCGACTTGCCGCCGAGCTCCATGGTGCCGTGCTTCATCTGGCTGCCGGCAAGCGCCATCACCTTTTTGCCCGTGGCGACGGAGCCGGTGAGGGAGACCTTCGCTACCGCTGGATGGCCTACCAGTTGCGCGCCCACCTCGCCCGCCCCTTGCACGACGTTGAAGAGGCCGTCCGGCAGGCCGGCCTCGGTGAGGATCTCCGCGAGCGCCAGGGCGGAAAGCGGGGTGTTCTCCGACGGTTTGAAGACCATGGCGTTACCGGCGGCGAGCGCCGGGGCCGCCTTCCAGGCGGCGATCTGGATGGGGTAGTTCCAGGCGCCGATGCCGACGGCGACGCCGAGCGGCTCGCGCCTTGTATAGCCGAAGGGGCCGCCGAGCTCGATATGCTCGCCATTGTGGGCGGCGACGGCGCAACCGAAGAATTCCAGCGCATCGGCGGCGGACGCCGCGTCGGCAACCAGCGTCTCCTGGATGGCCTTTCCGGTATCCAGCGTCTCGAGCCGCGCCAGCTCGGCGTTGCGGGCGCGCAGGATGTCCGCCGCCTTTCTCAGGATTCGCCCACGCTCCATGGGCTTCAGCCGCGCCCAGGCAGCCTGGGCGGCGCGCGCGGAGCCCACCGCCAGCTCGACGACATTGGGCGTCGCCAGATGCAGCCGGGCGATCGTCTCGGCCGTCGCGGGGTAGATGACATCGAGGCTTGCGCCTCGCGTATCCTCGGCGAAGTCGCCATTGATGTAGTGCGAGGCCTTTGGCTGGGCGCGCATATTCTTCTCCACGGGGTTAGCGGTCGGAAACCTGCCAGCGCGGGTTGATCCACGGCTGTTGGTTCGACGGCGGCAGGAGGGGCTTGCCGAGGATATGATCGGCGGCCTTTTCGCCCACCATGATCGAGGGCGCGTTGAGGTTGCCGTTGGTGATGCGCGGGAAGACAGAGGAATCGGCCACCCTGAGGCCCTCCACGCCGATCACCTTCAGTTCCGGATCGACGACACTCATGGGGTCGCCCCTGTCGCCCATGCGGCAGGTTCCGCAGGGGTGGTAGGCGCTCTCCGCGTGCTCGCGGATGAAATCGTCCAGGGCCTCGTCGGATGTCACGTGCCCGCCCGGCGAGATCTCCTGCCCGCGATAGGGTGCGAAGGCGTCCTGGGCGAAGATTTCGCGCGTGAGCCGGATGCAGTGGCGGAAGTCGGCCCAGTCTTCCTCATGCGCCATGTAGTTGAAACGGATCTTCGGCGCCTGCCAAGGATCGGGCGAGGCAAGGGTGACCGAGCCGCGCGACTTCGAGCGCATCGGCCCGACATGGGCCTGGAAGCCGTGCACCTCGGCCGCGGCCTTGCCGTCGTAGCGGATCGCGGCGGGCAGGAAGTGGTACTGGATATCGGGATAGTCGACGCCGGGGCGGGAGCGCACGAAGGCAGCCGCCTCGAAATGGTTGGAGGCGCCGAGCCCGGTCTTGAAGAGCAACCACTCGGCGCCGATCAGCGCCTTGGAAAAGAGGCCGAGCTTGGAATAGAGCGTGATCGGCTTGACGCACTCCTGCTGGATATAGAGCTCCAGGTGGTCCTGCAGGTTCTGGCCGACGCCCGGCCGGTCGGCGACAACCCTAATGCCGTTGCGGATAAGTTCCTCGGCCGGGCCGATGCCCGACAGCTTGAGCAGTTTCGGCGAGTTGATCGCGGAGGCGGCAACAACAACTTCAAGTTGTGCTTTAACAACTTGAATCACTTTCTCAACTTCGATCTCTACGCCGACGGCGCGTTGATTCTCTATCACAATGCGCCGCGCGAAGCCTCTGACGAGACTCACGTTTTGCCGCTTGAGCGCCGGCTTCAGATAGGCGTTGGCGGCGGACCAGCGACGGCCGCGATGGATGGTCTGCTCCATCGGCCCGAAGCCTTCCTGCTTGGCGCCGTTGTAGTCTTCGGTCAATTCGAAGCCCGCTTCGCGGCCCGCTTCGACAAAGGTCTGGTAGAGCGGATTGAGCCGCGGGCCGCGCTGTACGTGCAGCGGCCCATCGGTGCCGCGCCAGCCATCCTCGCCGTCCTTCGTGTTTTCCATGCGCTTGAAATAGGGCAGCACGTCCGCGAAGGCCCAGCCCTTGGCGCCGGCTTCGGCCCAGTGGTCGAAGTCAAGGGCATGGCCGCGCACATAGACCATGCCGTTGATGGAGGAGGAGCCGCCGACGACCTTGCCGCGTGGCGTGGCGAGGGAGCGGCCGGCGAGATGCGGCTCGGGCCCGGTGCGAAAGCCCCAGTCGTATCGGGCCATGTTCATGGGGAAGGAGAGGGCGGCCGGCATCTGGATGAAGGGGCCGAAATCGCTGCCGCCATGCTCGATGACGATCACCGAATATTTGCCGCCCTCCGACAGGCGGTAGGCGAGCGCGGAGCCGGCGGAGCCCGCGCCGACGACGACGTAGTCGGCCTCAAGCATGATGCCGCCCTCCGAGCCGCAGCGTCACATAATCCTCCACCAGCGCAATGGCCGACGCCGCGTCCGGCGGGCCGTCCTTGAGGGCGCGGCGGATGTAGAGCCCGTCGATGAGCGCGGCGATGCCCTCGGCCGTGCGCTCGGCTTCCGCGCGCGGCAGAAGGGGTGTGAGCGCGAAGATCAGGTTGGAGTGGAGCCGTCGCGCATAGACGCGCAAGAGGCGCCTGAGCGCCGGCGCGCGCTGCGCCTCCACATAGAAGGCGAGCCAGGCGGCGATGATCTCCGGCCGGAACTGCTTTTGCGAAAAGTTCACGGCGATGATGGCGCGCACGCGGGTAAGGCCGGCGCATCCCTCCACCGCCTGGCTCAGGTCGCGCCCGAGTTCGGCCAGGATATGGCGCATGGTTGCGAAGAGCAGGTCTTCCTTGGCGCCGAAATAGTGGTGTGCAAGGGCCGCCGAGACACCGGCGCGGCCGGCGATCTCCGACATGGTGACATCGAGAGAGCCGCGCTCGCCGATGGCGTGGATAGCGGCGTCGATGAGCGCCCGGCGGCGCAGGGGTTCCATTCCGATCTTAGGCATGGAGGGCAGTCTATTTTTGATTGAGTGATCAATCAAGAAAAATATTGAGAAGTATGAAGAGCGGTGCATGCCGGCCATCCGTTCCAACTTCAGCCCCCGCGACCGCCTCCTCAGGATGTGCTATCAATGGGGTGGCTAAGGAGTCGGCAATGGCGACAGCGGTACGGTTCTCCGCTGGGGGACGCATAGGATGAACCCGGCGGCCATCATCACCGGCGGCGCTTCGGGCGTGGGCCTTGCTGTGGCCGAGCGCCTTCTGGACGATGGCTGGTACGTCGCGGTGGTCGACAGCGACCGTACGGCCTTGGCCGAGGCGGAGGATCTTCTGGCCGGGGAGGAGGCGATCTTCCTTGCCGCCGATGTTACGGACGAGGATGAGGTCGCCGAGGCCTTCGACGCGGCCGTGGGCGCGCAGGGGCTTCTTGCCGCCCTTGTCAATTGTGCCGGCATACGGCGCGAGGCGCCGTTCGAGGAAACGAGCGCGGAGCTTTTCCGGCAGGTCCTCGACATCAATCTGGCGGGCGCCTTCATTGCCTCCCAGGCGGCGCTCGCGCGCATGGGCCAGGGGCTTGTCATCGTCAACCTCACCTCCGTCAGCGGCCTGCGCGCCAATGGCGGCCATGCTGCCTATGGTGCCTCGAAGGCGGGCGTGAAGCTGATGAGCGAGGTGATGGCGCTGGAGCTTGCCGGCCGTGGCGTGCGTGTCAATTGCGTGGCGGCGGGCCTTGTGGAAGCGTCCACCGCCGCCTTCGACGAGGACATGGAGCGCCGCCGTGCCTGGCTGGAGGCGACGCCGCAGCACCGCGCCGCCGAGCCGCGCGACATCGCCGCGGCGGTGGCCTATCTGCTTTCGCCGGAGGCCGGCTTCATCACGGGCCACACATTGGTGGTGGACGGAGGATTCTCGGTCGCTGGATTGCCGCGTGACGGTTGAGCCGAGGCGGTGGCCCAGAAGTCGATACGGCCGAAGCCGGGAAGCTTGATCGCCGGCTGCAGGAGGTCGAAGCCGGCGACGAGGCCCAGAAGGTTGAGCTCCAGCCCCGTATCCCGCCCGAGCGCCAGCCCGGCATAGCCGCCGAGAAAGAGGCGGTAGTCCGTCCAGTCCGCATCGTGCTCGAAGACGAACAGGCCGGGCCGGTAGTCGCGGCCGATGGCGTTGGGCGGTATCGAGGCGCCGAGTTCAGGTACCTGGCTTGCCACATGGGCGACGAAGGAATTGGAATTGGGCCCCGGCCAGATGACGTAGTCGCCTCTGTGGGAATAGGGATAGCTGTCGATGGCAGCGCGCACCGCGGGGATCAGCCGTTCGGCCTCGGCATCGTAAAGCGCCTTCACCACATAGGGCGGGTTGGAATACCAGCGCCCGTCCGGCGGATAGGCGTTCCGGCGCACGGGCATACCCCAGCCGACCTTTTCATAGCGCTCGTAGTCTCCGCCTTCCGGCTTGAGCACGATCCAGGTGTGAACGGAGAGGGCGCCTTTCATGCCGCCGGTGCGGGCGGCGAGCACATAGATGGCCGCTTCCCCGCTTATCGAGGCCGGCGGCAGCATGCCGGTCGCGCTCCAGTCGGCGGCGCCCCAGGAGGAAGGCCGCTCTTCGAGCCACCACCAGCCGGCGAAAACGCCGGCAGGCAGGAGGAAGGCGACAAAAATAAAACTGGCAAGATGCTTGATTTTCCGCACGACGCCCGCTCTTTAACCCCAACCGCCGATGGTGCGGCAGTGATTGATCCCGGCAACAATTGATCCCGGCAATATTGGTAAGAGCATGGCAAATCCGGTTCTGGTCGAGGCGCTGCGCGGCGGCGTGGTGGAAAGCAGGCATCGCGGCGCGGTGGCGGTGGTCGATGCCGACGGCGGGCAGGTTGTCGCCATTGGCGACGTCGAGCGGCCCGTCTTCCCCCGCTCGGCGGTGAAAGCGATCCAGGCTCTGCCGCTCATCGAGAGCGGCACGGCCGATGCCTATCGCTTCGGCAACCGCGAAATCGCGCTCGCCTCGGCTTCCCATTCCGGCGAGCCGGCGCATATCGAACTGGCGCAAGCGATGCTCGCGAGGGCCGGTCTCGACGAGACGGCCTATGAATGCGGCGCCCACTGGCCGACGAACCATGAGACCACGCTCATGCTCGCCCGCACAGGCGGCGCGCCGACGCAACTCCACAACAATTGCTCCGGCAAGCATGCCGGCTTCCTGTGCACGTGTGTTCACAGTGGCATTGACCACCGTGGCTATGTCGGCCACGATCATGCGGTTCAGGAGATGGTGCGCGAGGCGCTGGAAGCGGTGACGGGCGCAGCCCACGGCGTCGACGCCTGCGGCACGGACGGCTGCTCCATACCCACCTATGCGGTGCCGCTGAAGAACCTCGCTCAGGGCTTCGCCCGCATGGCGACCGGCAAGGGCCTTTCCAGCACACGTGCCGCCGCTGCAAGGCGCATCTTCGCCGCCTGCACGGCCGAGCCCTTCTACGTCGCCGGCACGGGCCGCGCCGACACGGCGATGATGGAGGCGGGCAGGGGGCGTCTTTTCACCAAGGGGGGTGCGGAGGGCGTCTTCTGTGCCGCCATCCCCGAACGCGGCCTCGGCATCGCGCTCAAATGCGACGACGGTGCCGGACGTGCGGCCGAAGTGATGGTGGCCGCCGTGCTGCACGACCTCCTTCCCGAGGGCGACCCGCTGCGCGCCGTACTTGCGGCGATGGCGCGCCCGGCGCTGAAGAACTGGCGCGGCATCGAGGTCGGTGCTCTCAGGCCGGCGGGGGCGCTGGGCGGGTGAGAGAGCATTCACACGAACCGCTGCAATGCGTGGATGAGACACGCAGACTGCCGGATCAAGATGTCCAGCGGTTCGCCGTGGATCAGCCTTGGATCACCGTCTGCGGATCCTTCTGCTCGACCTCTTCAGTCCACTGCTGGCGCGCAAGAGGGGAGAACAGTTCCAGGAGATTGCCATCCGGGTCGCGCAAGTGGGCCGCCCGGATCGTCCAGGCGGGGTAGTCTTTCGGCCCGTTCACGAAATCGGCGCCCTTCTCTGCAAGGCGCTTGTGAACGGCATCCACATCATCGACTTGCAAAACGACCACGAAACGATCCTGTTCGCGTGCTGCGGACGGAAGGTCCGTCGTGCCAACGGCTTCTGCCATCAAATCACGGGAGAATAGGGAGATCATAGTTTCGTCCCCAGCCGGGAAGTCGGCATAGGGTCCCGCTTCATCTCCCCAAACCGGCGCAAGTCCGATAACGTCTCGGTAGAACCTGAAGCAGGCGCCGAAATCCTGCACCAGTAGCCGGACACTGTACATCTCCATTTTGTTGTCTCCCACAGAACGGTGTTTTGGAAGGTTAGGTGAAGAGACAGCCATCGCAATAACATCGATCAATTCACCCGCCGCGACAGAATCGGCTATCAACCGGCAATGGCCTCCACCTCCGACTTCCTCAGCCGCCTCGAAGCCCTCGTTTCCCGCTATTGCGCTGAAGTTGCCGCGCCGCACGAGCATCTGGCCGTGCTGCGCTGGCAGATGGCCGAGCGGCATGCGCTCGACGACCGCGCCACCATGCCAGGGCATGTGACCACCAGCGCCATCGTCGTCTCGCCCGACCATGCGCAGGTTCTCCTGATCGACCACATCCACCTCCGCCGCTGGCTGCAGCCGGGCGGGCACTATGAGCCGGCGGAACAGTTCTGCCGGTCGGCGGCGCGCGAGGCGGTGGAGGAGACCGGCATCGCCGGCCTTGCGTTGCATGGCTGGCACCGGGATGGGGATCTGCCCTTCAACATCGACAGTCATGAGGTGCCGGGCAAGGCCGCGCGCGGCGAGGCACCACATCTCCACCACGACCTGCAGTATCTTTTCACGGCCGACCCGCGCCTGCCGTTGAGAGCGCAGCGCGAGGAGGTCCATGCCGCCATGTGGAAGCCCGTCTCCGCTTTGCACGACATCGCGCCAAACGCGGCCGCCCGGCTTGAGCGGGTGAGGTAAACAACGGCCATGACTTCGTAAGCCGCTTCGGCTAACCTTCACCCCGTCGGGCGGCGGGCGTGGAAATCGGGAGTAATCTTAATGCGCTGGAGAGGGCGCCGCCAAAGCGCGAATGTCGAGGACCGGCGAGGGCGGTCCGGCGCAAGTGCATTTCCCGGCGGTCGGATACGCCTGCCCATAGGGCGGGCGGGGCGTGGGGGCGGTCTGTCCTTGTCCTCCCTCATCATTCTCGTCGTCCTGTTTTTCGGCCTGCGCGCCTTGGGCATCGATCCGATGGAGATGCTGGCCGAAGGCCCCGGCGCGCCCAGTGGCGGGACCGTGGAGAGCAGTACCGCGAACGATGAGATGAGCCAGTTCGTGCGCGTGGTCCTTGCCGAGACGGAAGATGTCTGGACCGACCTCTTCGAGGCCGAAGGCAACAGCTATCCCGAACCCTCGCTGGTGCTTTTCGGAGGGCAGATCAGATCGGCCTGCGGCTTCGCTTCTTCCGCCAGCGGCCCGTTCTATTGCCCAGGCGACAAGAAGGTCTATCTCGACCTCAATTTCTTCAGCGAACTTGCCAACCGCTTCGGCGCGGCCGGCGATTTCGCCCGCGCCTATGTTGTGGCGCACGAGGTGGGCCACCATGTGCAGAACGTGATCGGCGTGCTGCCGCGCTTCAACCAGATGCGCCAGCGCATGAGCCAGGCCGAGGCCAACGCCATGTCCATCCGCGTCGAACTGCAGGCCGACTGCTTCGCCGGCGTCTGGGCGCATCACACGGCGCAGAAAGGCCTTCTGGAGGAGGGCGACATCGAGGAGGCGTTGAACGCGGCCAACCAGATCGGCGACGACACCTTGCAGCGGCGAACCCAGGGTTATGTGGTGCCGGAAAGCTTCAATCACGGTACGTCGGAACAGCGGCAGCGCTGGTTCGCGCGCGGGATCGAAAGCGGCCGGCCGACGGATTGCGACACGTTCAACGGACCCATTTGATCATCGATTACTCCGAAGGGGGATTGCCGAATGATGAGAGTTGGAACGGTTCTGGCCCTCCTGGTCTCGCTCGCCGGTGGGGCGGCGACCTCGCAGGCGCCTGAACTGGCGCAGCAGTATCGCCAGCGGCTCCACGGGGCGCTGGAGGAGCTGGCCCAGGTCGTGGCGCGGTTCGAGGAGGATGCCGCCCGCCACGAGATGCGGCGCGAGGAGGCGCTGGCCGCCTACAGCGATGCCGAGGAGCCCTTCCTGCGCGATCGCGGCCTGTCCATGCGCCGGGTCATCGAGCGCTTCGAGCATCTGGAACAGCAGGCCGTGCGCCTCGCCGAGTGGCCGCTCTCGCTGCGCCCCCTGGCGGTTTTCGTCAATCCGGATGGTGACGTTTTGAAGGGCGCGGTAGAGGACTTCGAGCCGGCGGTGCCGCTGACGGCGCATGGCATGATCTGGACTGTCTCCGGGCTGCTCGCCGGCTTCGGCCTTTACAAGACGCTGGCCTTCCCCTTCAGGCGCCGCCGGGCGGCGCGAGTTGCAGAGCGTTAGAAGCTAACGCTCGGCCAGCGCAGGCTCGCCCTTCTTCTCGCGGATCAGGTTGACGAAGCGGCGGAAGAGATAGTGTGAATCCTGCGGGCCGGGGGAAGCTTCCGGGTGGTGCTGGACCGAGAAGACGGGACGGCCGACGAGGCTGATGCCGCAGTTGGAGCCGTCGAAGAGCGAAACATGTGTTTCCTCGACGCCTTCGGGCAGGCTGTCGCTGTCGACCGCGAAGCCGTGGTTCATGGAGACGATCTCCACCTTACCGGTGGTGAAATCCTTGACCGGATGATTGGCGCCATGGTGGCCCTGGTGCATCTTGACGGTTCTGGCGCCGAGCGCCAGAGCCAGCATCTGATGGCCGAGGCAGATGCCGAAGATGGGAACGTCGCTCTTCAAGAGCTCGCGAATCATCGGCACGGCATATTCGCCCGTCGCCTCCGGATCGCCCGGCCCGTTGGACAGGAAGATACCGTCCGGATGCATGGCCAGGATGTCCTCGGCCGTGCTGGTGGCCGGCACCACCGTTACCTCGGCGCCGAGGCTTGAAAGCAGGCGCAGGATGTTGCGCTTGACGCCGTAATCGACGGCGACGATATGCAGCGCGGTCTCACCGGTGGTACCAAAGCCTTCGTCCCAGACCCAGGGCGTCTCGCGCCAGGTGGAGGACTGGCCGGAGGTGACCTGCTTGGCGAGATCCAGGCCGACGAGCCCGCTCCAGGCCTTCGCCTCGGCCTTGAGTGCTTCGACGTCGAACGCTCCGTCCGGCGCGTGGGCGATGACCGCGTTGGCGGCGCCCTTCTCGCGCAGGAGCGCGGTCAGCGCCCGCGTATCCACCCCCGACAGGGCAACGATGCCGCGGCGCTTCAGCCATTCGTCGAGGTGTTCGGCCGAGCGGTAGTTGGACGGTTCGGTGATGTCGGCACGGAAGATGGCGCCCACCGCGCCGGCGCGGGCAGCCGGCGTCAGGTCTTCGATGTCCTCGCGATTGGCGCCGACATTGCCGATATGCGGGAAGGTGAAGGTGACGATCTGGCCGGCGTAGGAGGGATCGGTGAGGATTTCCTGGTAACCGGTGAGCGCCGTGTTGAAGCACACCTCGCCCACGGCGGAGCCTACGGCACCGAGCCCGTATCCTTCGATCACCGTACCGTCGGCCAAGACGAGCAGCGCCGTCGGCTTGGTCTCACCCCAGGGCGCGCTTGTCATTGCCATTTAGAATCTCCATCTACAGGGAGGCCTTGAAATATGTTCCGCCGTGCGCCATATCGCCCGGCGACATGCGAAGGGAGATGGCGTAAAGCCGCAGTCCCTTGCCAACACAGTTAATGTCCATGCAAGGCGCGGACGATAGACGAAGGCCAGCAAGCGGTCAATTACCGCCCTGGAATTGCTTGTGTCCGATTAACATAAGAATCCCAGCAACTTACAAGATAGCGAAACGGTTTGCGTCACAAGTCAGTCGGCGGTATGGTCGCCACTGCGACGGGAGATGAATGCCATGCGCGAGAAAATCGCCCAGGCGCTGAAAGACGCCGTTAAGGAACAGGACAAACGACGCATCTCGACGTTGCGTCTGATCCAGACGGCCATCAAGGATCGCGACATCGCCAATCGCGGAGCCGGCAAGGACCCGGTGAGCGACGAGGACATCATGGATATCCTCATCCGCATGGTGAAGCAGCGCAAGGAATCGGCCAAGGGCTTCGAGGAGGGAAACCGCCTCGAACTCGCCGAGCAAGAGCGCGAGGAAATCGGCATCATTGCCGAATTCCTGCCCCGGCCCCTTGGCGAGGACGACATGAAGAAGGCCTGCGCCGAAGTTGTCCACGAGGTGGGCGCCGACGGGCTGCGCGACATGCGCCGCTGCATGAACGCGCTCAAGGAAAAGTTCCCCGGCCGCATGGACCTTGGTAAGGCGAGCGGCATCGTCAAGAATATGCTGCAGTAGGGGCGGCGAGGGTCACCCCCACTGCATCTCACCGGTCTAGGTCGATACTCGCGGCAACTGCATAGTCGCGGAAGAAAGCCGCCGCGCCATCCTCATCGACCTCGCCGGCCGCCAGCGACATGGCAAATGCGTAAACCGTGCCGTTATCAGCGGTCATGCGGTAGCCGTTCAGGAGCAGGAAAGTGCCTGCCGCAACGATTGCCGTGCGCTTGTTGCCGTCCACGAATGCATGGTTGCGTGCAAGGCCGAAAGCATAAGCCGCCGCCAGCGCGAAAATATCTGGCTCGCCATAGACAGCCTTGTTCTTGGCACGCGCAAGCGCTGATTCGAGGGCGTTGTCGTCACGGATGCCATGGGCGCCGCCATGGCGGCGCAAATGCGTCGCGATGCGACCCATCCGCGAACTCTCCCATGTGACCATAGAGGTGGAGCCGCTGGCGGCGTGAGGGGAAGGGAGGCGCATACCGTTGCGCCTCGCCCTCACCCGAGCTTGTCGAAGCGCGAGGGGAAGGCATGCGCCTTCCTCACAACCATCCTTTCCTGCGGAAGTAGAACAGCGGCAGGATGGCCGACAGGACCATGATCCCCAGCGCTACTGGATAACCCCAGGGCTCGCCGAGTTCCGGCATGAAATGGAAGTTCATTCCGTAGATGGAGGCGATCAGCGTCGGCGGCATCAGGCCGACGGCGGCGACAGAGAAGATCTTGATGATCGCGTTCTGCTCGACCGAGATGAGCCCGACGACGGTGTCGAGCAGGAACGTGATCTTGTTCGATAGAAAGTCGACATAGTTTTCCAGCGACTGCGTATCGCGCTCCAGCGACTTGATCCAGGCACGCGTCTCCTTGCGGGGCTCACCGGCCTCAACGCCCACCTGGATATAGGCGAGCAGCCGGCTGATTCCCGACAGGCTCTCACGCACCTTGGACAGAAAGGTGCCCTGGCTGCCGATGCGCGTCAGCAGGCGGCGGAACTCCTTGGTGCTCATGGGGCGTTCAGCGGCCTGTTTATGCAAGATCGCCTGCGAGGCGGTCTCGATCTCCTCCGTCACGCCTTCCAGGATGTCCGCCAGCCGGTCGGTGGTCGCCTCGATGATGCCGAGCATGACCGAGCGGCCGCTGCACCTGGGGCCGAGAAGGCCGCTGCCGGGTTTCGTGGCGCGGCCGATATAGAGATCGATTGCCTTGGGCTCGCTGTAGCGCACGGTGACAAGCAGCCTATCGGTGAGCACGAAGGAAACGGGGGCGATCTTCCGGTGCCCCATGTCGACCTTGTGGAGGATGGGCACGGTCAGATACTTCACGCCCCCTTCCGTGTAGAAGCGGCTCGATTCCTCGATCTCGGCCATGTCTTCGGTGGTCGGGATGGCGGCCCCCGTCCAGGCTTCCACCGCCTTGTCCTCCTCTGCGGAGGGGTTGAGGAGGTCGATCCACAACGTGCCGGCGGGGAGGGCCTCGCCCGGCTTCGGGTCGACCCGGCGAAGGTGGTCGCCTTCGATGCAAAAGACCTGGATCATGGCGTTGTCTCCTCGAAAGACGCGCCGAGGCTGAATATCAGACCATTATCGCGGCTGAAAGTTTCAGAGACGTTCAAGCAACCTATCGACCAACCGTCCCGCCGCATCCGCGAGCGCGGTGCCGGGCGGGAAGATCTCGGCCACACCGGCTTGCCGTACGGCGTCAAGGTCGTCCGGCGGGATGACGCCGCCGGCGACGATCAGGATATCGCCGCGGCTGCGCTTTTGCAGCACCTCTTTCATCTCGGGGATGAGGGTGAGGTGGCCGGCGGCCAGCGAGGAGACGCCGATGACGTGCACGTCCTTCTCGTCGGCGAGCTTCGCCACCTCTTCCGGCGTCTGGAACATGGCGCCCACCGTGACGTCGAAGCCGAGATCGCCGAAGGCCGTGGCAATGACCTTCTGGCCCCGATCGTGGCCGTCCTGACCGATCTTGGCGACGAGTATGCGAGGCGGCCCGCCGGATTTCTCGCGGAAGGCGGCGACCTTCGCCTCGACCTCGGCGACAGCCTCGTTCTCGCCGATCTCCTTTCGATAGACGCCGGAGATGGTGCGGATTTCCACCACGTGGCGGCCGAAGACCTTCTCCAGCGCGGAAGAGATCTCACCGACCGTTGCCTGGGCGCGGGCGGCGCGAACAGCGAATTCGAGCAGATTCTGGCCCTGTTCGGCAGCCTTGGTGAGCGCATTAAGGGCGCTTTCCACGCCCGCCACGTCGCGCGTCCCCTTCAACTGCTGCAGCTTGGAGAGCTGGCGCGCACGCACCTCGGCATTGTCGATCTTGAGAACATCAACCTCGTGGTCGCTCGCGGGCCGGAACTGGTTGACGCCGATGACGGCCTGCTCGCCGGAATCGATCCGCGCCTGGGTGCGGGCGGCCGCCTCCTCGATGCGCAGCTTGGGCACGCCCTTCTCGATGGCCGCGGCCATGCCGCCGAGGCTTTCCACCTCCTCGATATGGGAAAGCGCGCGGGCGGCGAGGTCATGCGTCAGCCGCTCCACGAACGCCGAGCCGCCCCACGGATCGACGATGCGCGTGGTGCCGGATTCGGCCTGCAGCACGAGCTGCGTGTTTCGCGCGATGCGGGCGGAATGGTCCGTCGGCAGCGCCAGCGCCTCGTCGAAGGAGTTGGTGTGGAGCGACTGCGTATGGCCCTGGGTGGCCGCCATTGCCTCCACCATGGTGCGCACGATGTTGTTGTAGGGGTCTTGCGCGGTGAGAGACCAGCCGGACGTCTGGCAGTGGGTGCGCAGCGACAGGGAGCGGGGGTCCTTCGGTGCGAAATTCTTCTTGACGAGGGTTGCCCACAGCATCCGCGCCGACCGCATCTTGGCCACTTCCATGAAGAAGTTCATGCCGATGGCCCAGAAGAAGGAAACACGCGGGGCGAAGTGGTCGATGTCGAGGCCGGCGGCAAGGCCGGCGCGGGCGTATTCGATGCCGTCGGCGATGGTGTAGGCCAGCTCCAGGTCCGCCGTCGCGCCGGCTTCCTGCATATGGTAGCCGGAGATGGAGATGGAGTTGAATTTCGGCATGTGCTGCGCCGTATAGGCGAAGATGTCCGAGATGATCCGCATCGAGGGCTTGGGCGGGTAGATATAGGTGTTGCGGACCATGAACTCCTTGAGGATGTCGTTCTGGATGGTGCCCGCAAGGTCTTTCTGGGCGACGCCCTGCTCCTCCGCGGCGACGATGTAGAGCGCCATGATCGGAAGCACGGCGCCGTTCATGGTCATCGACACCGTCATCTTGTCGAGCGGGATGCCGTCGAAGAGCTGGCGCATGTCGAGGATGGAATCGATCGCCACGCCCGCCATGCCGACATCGCCAGCCACGCGCGGATGGTCGCTGTCGTAGCCGCGATGGGTGGCAAGGTCGAAAGCGACGGAAAGGCCCTTTTGGCCGGCGGCGAGGTTGCGGCGGTAGAAGGCGTTCGATTCCTCCGCCGTCGAGAAGCCCGCATATTGGCGGATCGTCCACGGGTGGCGGACATACATGGTAGGGTAGGGGCCGCGGACAAATGGCGGCAGGCCTGGATAGGTGTCGAGGAAGGGCAGGTCCTTCAGGTCGTCCTCGCCATAGGCGCGGCGGATGGGGATGCCCTCCGGCGTGTCGCGGCGGCCTTGCGGCCGCTCGCCACTCGCCTTCGCCGGTGGGGACCAGGCAAGGGCGGAGAAGTCAGGGATCATTCGGTTCTCCAAGCCCCTCGTCGAGGCGCGAGGCGGGCAAGGGATCGCAGGCCACCGCCCCGTCGCGCGGCATGGGCTGCCTCTCGGCGGCAAGCGTGGTGACGGGGCGCTCCCGGTCCATCGTGTAGACCGTCGTGCCGATGATCTTGTGCTCGCCCTCGCGAACCTTGCCGAGCCGCTCCATGCGGGCGCTCGCGACGCGCTTCTGGATATGGCCGGCGGCGAGGCTTCTCAAGACCCCGCCTTCGGCCTCGATGCGGCGGAACTCCTCCCACGCCTTCTCGCACAGCCCGTCCGTCAGCGCCTCGATACCGCCGGAGCCGGCGGCCGGATCGGCGACGAAATCAAGCCGGCATTCCTTTTCGAGGATAAGCTGCGTGTTGCGCGCCAGCCTTCGCGCGAAGGCGTCGGGCAGGCCGTGGGTGATGGTGTGCGGCACGACCGAGATGGAATCGGCACCCCCCGTGGCCGCCGCGAAAGCGGCGATGGTGGTGCGCAGGATGTTTGTCTCGGGGTCGCGTGCCGTCATCATGCGGTAGGAAGTCTCGGCGTGGATGGCGACCGGCATAGGGTCGATGGCGCAGGCCTCCAGCATGCGTGTCCATAGTTTGCGCAGCGCTCTGATCTTGGCCATCGACAGGAACTGGTCCTGGTCGACGCTGAGCGCGAAGCCGATATGCGGGGCGGCATAGACCAGCGGCTGGCGCGCTTCTTCGAACATCCTCAAGTGCGAGACGGCGGAAGCCAGCATGATGCCGAGCTCCTGCGCCTCGGTCGCCCCGGCATTGTGGAAAACGCGCCCGTCCGCCTCGAGCAGGATGCCGGGCAGCGCCAGCGCAAAGAAGCCGGCCAGCGACTGCGGCATCGAAGCCTCCAGCGCCTCGATCGACATGCGCAGCCTCCCCGTGCCGGCGAAGAGCGAGGCCGGGTCGATACCGAAGGAGAGGCTGAGGCGGGCGGGATCGGCGCGCTTGTCGCGCAGCACCTGCACCAGCCAGTCGATGGAGGCGCGGCTGTTCGGATGCACATCGATGCGCAGATGGACGTTCCTCAAAAGCACGTCGGTAAGCGCGGCGCGCAGCCCTTCCGGGCTTGCCGGCAGACCGTAGCCGAAGGCGTTGGGTGCGCCGGCAAAGATGAGGGAGAGGCCGGTAGCGCCCTGCGCCAGGTCCTCCTTCGCCTGGGCTGCGGCCCGTGCCGGGTCGGGGTCATCCATGCGCTGGACGAGCGTCCAGGAGGCGCCCGGTTCGAGACGCGGCAGGGGCGATGCGCCAGCGGCGCGCTCGTAAAGCGGCTCGATGCCGATGCCGTCGTCGCTGCGATGGCCAAGAGAACTATAGTCGGTGTCCTTGCCCAGCGAGCGGGCAACGAGTTCCAGCCATTGCTTCCTGTCGACATCGGGAAATTCCGACTCTGTCAGGATCGTTCGATCCATCTTTGTCCCCTGTCCCTTCGTATGCGCGCGGCCATGTTCTGAGTTTAGGATGACGTACCTTTTGCCGCAATGCACCCTTCGGCCTGCAATCGCTTTTCTTGAACGTCGTAAATAGGGCGTGAGAAGGCCCCCTCAAGAACAAGACCCCCTCAAGAACAAGACATTGTGGCATCGGGCACCGCCGATTATACCTGACCGCATGTTATACCTGACCGCATGCCGGCTGCGGCATGGGAAAGAAAAAAGGAGAGGGCATGAGCGGCGAAGATAGCATTTTTCTCGGCGCCAGTCGGCACAACGACGATAGCTATCAGCAGGCCGAGCAGCTCCTGCTGAAATACGCAAATCGGCACGGCCTCGTCACCGGCGCCACCGGCACAGGCAAGACCGTGTCGCTGCAGATCCTGGCCGAGGGCTTCTCCAATGCCGGTGTTCCCGTCTTCTGTGCTGACATCAAGGGCGATCTCTCCGGCATCGCCATGAAGGGCGAGGAGATGGATTTCCTCTTGAAGCGCGCCGAGACGATTAAGCTGGAACCATACGAGTTCCGCGAGACGCCGGTCATCTTCTGGGATCTGTTCGGCGAGAAGGGACACCCGATTCGCGCCACCATCTCCGAGATGGGACCGCTGCTTCTGTCGCGGCTCATGAACCTGTCGGATGCGCAGGAGGGTGTCATGAACATCGCCTTCCGCATTGCCGACGAAGAGGGGCTGCTGCTGCTCGACCTCAAGGACCTGCAGGCGCTGCTCGCCCATATCGCCGAACGGTCCGACGAGATCGGCGCGCGCTACGGCAACGTGTCGAAGCAGTCTGTCGGCGCTATCCAGCGCTCGCTCCTGGTGCTCGAACAGCAGGGTGGGGAGCACTTCTTCGGCGAGCCGGCGCTTCAGATCGCCGACCTGATGCGCACCACCCGCGACGGGCGTGGCTATGTCAGCGTGCTTGCCGCCGACAAGCTGATGATGAATCCGCGGCTTTACGCCACATTCCTGCTGTGGCTCCTGTCGGAGCTGTTCGAGGAACTGCCCGAGGTGGGCGATCCGGACAAGCCGAATCTCGTCTTCTTCTTCGACGAGGCGCACCTGCTTTTCGACGAGGCGCCGAAGGCACTGATCGATCGTGTCGAGCAGGTGGTGCGCCTCATCCGCTCAAAGGGCGTGGGCGTCTACTTCGTCACGCAGAACCCGCTCGACGTGCCCGACAGCGTTCTGGCGCAGCTCGGTAACCGCGTGCAGCACGCGCTACGTGCCTACACCCCGCGCGAGCAGAAGGCGGTGAAGACAGCGGCCGACACTTTTCGCCCCAATCCTGACTTCGACTGTTTCGAGGCGATCACGAAGCTGGGCGTAGGGGAGGCGCTGGTCTCCACGCTCGAGGCGAAGGCTGTTCCCTCGATCGTCCAGCGCACGCTCATCCGCCCGCCGTCCTCGCGCATGGGCACGATCACCGATGCCGAACGTCAGACGGTTATTGGACAAAGCCCGGTCGCCGCGCAGTACGACAAGGAGGTCGACCGGGAGTCGGCCTTCGAGAAGCTGCAGAAGCGCACTGCCGAGAAGGCCATGGAAGAGGAGCAGCCGCCCAAGGAAACCGCGGAGGCGGGAGGATCGGGCTGGTCACTGCCGGGTTTTGGCGGCCGCTCGTCCGGCAGCAAGAGCTCCTACCGGCGCCAATCGGTGACGGAAGCCGCCGTCAAGTCCATCATCCGCTCGGTCGGTACGACGCTGGGGCGGGAAATTATCCGCGGGGTTCTGGGGAGTTTGAGGCGGCGTTGAAGCCCTCCCTCCATCGACAAGGTCAGGAAGGGGAGGGGATTACCCGGCTACACCGCGTAGACCCCGTCGGTTACCAGGACCGGCGTTCCCTCCGGAACGCGGTCATAAAGGTCGATCACGTCCTGATTCATCATGCGCACGCAGCCCGATGACACGGACTTGCCGATCGTCCACCACTCCGGCGAACCGTGGATACGGTAGAGCGTGTCCTTGCCGCCCTCGTAGAGATAGAGCGCGCGGGCGCCGAGCGGGTTCATGATGCCGCCTTCCATGCCGCCGTTCCATTCGCCGGTGGCCTTGTCGAACTCCGTGCGGTATTTCTCCAGCTCCGGCTGCCGCTCGATCATCTCCTCCGGCGGGTGCCACTTCGGCCACACCCGCTTTCTTTCGATGTCCGCCCGGCCCGCCCAGGCGAATCCGGCGCGTCCAAGGCCGACGCCATAGCGCAAGGCCCGGCCGCCGCCGCGCACGAGGTAGAGGAAGTGCTGCGAGGTATCGACGACGATCGTGCCGGGCTGTTCGCCCGTCGGGTCGGCCACTTCCTGGCGGTAGAGCCGTGGGTCCAGCTTCTCGATGGGGACGGGGGGGATCTCGTTGCCGTTATCCACCCTCGCGCCGTACATGGCACGAAAATCGGAGACGCCGGGCGCCGGCGGCGGGCGCAACGACGCCAGGCGGGCCGGCGCATACGCCGTCTGGGTGGAAGGCACCGAAACGCAGCCGGCAAGTGCCGCTGTGGCGGCGCTGGCCGCCGTGGCAGAAAGGAACCGGCGGCGGGTCATGGCGGGGGAGAAGGGCTCAAAGGTGGACATGGGTCTCTTCTATTCGGTCAAAAAGGCTTCGTGCAATCCGGTGGAAACCTACGCAAGGAACGGCTGAGTCGGCTAAGCGAACAAGCATAAGCCTGTAATTCGGGCGGGAGGGTGAATTTGGCAAGGCAGCGCCGCATTATCGATCCGACCGCTTACGATTTGTAACGCGTTGATGCAGGCCGATCTCCATCAACTTGCCGTGATAAGGCCCTCGAGAGAGGGCAGGATGAGCTCCGGTTGATGGTCGGCATATTCGTCCGGCTGTTGTGTGCGATTGATCCACACGGTGCGAAAACCGCAGCGGGTGGCACCGGCAATGTCCCAACGGTTCGATGACTGGAAGGAGACGGCGCTCGGATAAATACGCCACGACATGGTTACCAAGTCGTAAACGGCGGGATCCGTCTTGAACTTGCGGGCATCGTCCGCCGAGAAGACGTCGTCGAGAACGGTCTCCAGCGCCGCCGAGCGCACAGCCGCCTCGAGCATCGCCTTGGAGCCGTTGGAAAGGATGGCAAGCCGCGCGCCCGCGGCCTTCAGCGCCCTGAGTACGCTCGGCACCTCCGGATAGCAATCGAGATGCCAATAGGCCTCCAGGAGCTTGTCCCTGAGGCCGGTGTCTGCCGAAGGGACCTTGCGGAAGGCGTAGTCGAGCGCCCGCTCGGTGAGCGTCCAGAAATCGACATGCTCGCCCATCAGCGTGCCGACCCAGGAATACTCCAGCTGTTTGGCGCGCCATATATCAGAAAGAAGCTGCCCCTCGGGGCCGATCTCGCCGGCGTGCTTGCGCACGGCGGCGTGCACGTCGAATAGCGTGCCGTAAGCATCGAAAGCGAAAGTGGAAAAGCGCATGTCCAAACCTTTGGAAACAACCCCACTTGACCGCAAGTGCCGCCTGCGGTCAAGAACGGCTGGACCGACGCGTGGGTGGATGTGACAATTGACGGCGCCTTTCCGGGTGCTATCCCTATCGCCCATGGAAAGAACAAGGAGGCGAAACGCCATGAATGCCCTGCCGGAGGCGCAATCCACCACCTGGACCTTCCTCGACGGAGACTGGCACGAGGGCAACGTGGCAATCGCCGGGCCGCGCACCCACGCCATGTGGCTGGGCTCGTCCGTCTTCGACGGCGCGCGCTGGTTCGAGGACGTCGCGCCCGATCTCGACCGCCACGCCGCGCGGGTGAACGCCTCGGCGCGCGTCATGGGCCTCAATGCGCTGAAGCCGGCGGAGGAAATCTTTGGGCTGACCTGGGAAGGGCTGAAGAAGTTCGACGGCAAGACGGCCGTCTATATCCGACCCATGTACTGGGCCGAGCATGGCGGCTACATGAGCGTGCCGGCGGAACCTTCCTCCACGCGTTTCTGCCTATGCCTCTACGAGGCGCCGATGATCTCGCCGAAAGGCTTCTCCATTGGCGTCTCCCGTTTCCGCCGCCCGACGCTCGAGACCATGCCGACCAACGCCAAGGCCGGCTGCCTCTACCCGAACAATGGGCGAGCGATCCTCGATGCCAAGGCGCGCGGCTTCGACAATGCGCTGGTGCTCGACATGCTGGGCAACGTCGCCGAGACCGGCACCTCCAACATCTTCCTCGTCAAGGATGGCCAGGTCTTCACCCCGGCGCCGAACGGCACATTTCTCTCCGGCATCACGCGCGCCCGCGTCATGACCCTGCTTGCCGATGCCGGCTCGCCGGTGGTTGAGAAGACTTTGAGCGTTCAGGACTTTCTCGACGCCGATGAAATCTTCTCCACCGGCAACCACTCGAAGGTTGTGCCGGTCACCCGCATCGAGGATCGGGAACTTCAGCCGGGCCCTGTGGCCAAGAAGGCGCGCGAGCTTTATTGGGAATGGGCGCATTCGACGCCTGCCGGCTGACCTGTTAGGAACGATCGGCGCGGGCCGGAGTTGTCAAAGCGCACACCCGACCCCATCTGCGAGTCGCTAGATTTTCAACTGCTGTTACGAGGGAGACCGAATATGGCCTTTGAACTGCCAGACCTGCCCTATGACTACGAGGCGTTGCAGCCCTACATGTCGAGGGAGACGCTCGAGTTCCACCACGACAAGCACCACAAGGCCTATGTCGACACCGGCAACAAGCTGGCGGCGGAAGCCGGCATGGACAACCTGTCGGTGGAAGAGGTCGTCAAGCAGTCCTTCGGCAAGCACCAGACCCTCTTTAACAATGCCGGCCAGCACTTCAACCACATTCACTTCTGGAAGTGGATGAAGAAGGGCGGCGGCGGCACCAGCCTGCCCGGTGCGCTTCAGAAGGCCGTCGATAGCGACCTTGGCGGCTACGACAAGTTCAAGGCCGACTTCATCAACGCCGGCGTCACCCAGTTCGGCTCCGGCTGGGCATGGCTTGCGGTGAAGGACGGCAAGCTTGAAATCATGAAGACGCCCAACGGCGAGAACCCGCTGGTCCACGGCGGCACGCCGATCCTCGGCGTCGACGTTTGGGAGCATTCCTACTACATCGACTACCGCAACGCGCGGCCGAAATATCTGGAGGCCTTCGTCGATAACCTCGTCAACTGGGACTATGTCCTGGAGTGCTACGAGAAGGCGATCTGAGCGCGAGGCGCCAGCGGAGTGTTTGCAAAACCCGGCCTTTGCGCCGGGTTTTCTTTTGCTGGTATTTGAGCGGCCTCATTCATCGGCATCTCACGAAAGCGTGATTGAGACAGGCCCACATTTGAGCCAATCCCACGCAGCGGTCGGTATGGTTGCGATGGGGTGACCTTCGGAGATTGCTGATGAAACGATTCGTGGTTTACGCTTCGGCGCTTTGCGCCCTCTTCATTTCTGCCGCCGCCGTGACGGCTGCGGACGATCCCATTGCGGTGCGCAAGGCGTTGATGCAGTCGAATGCGGCCTCGGCGGCGGCATCGGGCGCCATGCTGAAGGGGGAGCTCGACTACAACCCGGCCGTCGCGAAGGCCGCGCTCGCCACTTTCAACGCAACCGCGCAAGCCTATGGCGACTATTTCCCTGAAGGCTCGGAGAACGGCGGGGACACGACGGCCGCACCGGCGATCTGGGAAGATCCGGAAGGATATCAGGAGGCGCTGGGCAAGTTTCAGGCGGATGTGGCTGCGGCGCTCGAGGCTTCCGGCAAGGGCGGCCCTGCGGACCTTGCCGCCTTTCAGCAAGCGGTCGGTCCGGTGCTTTCCAACTGCCGAAGCTGTCACGAGGATTTCCGCATCCAGAACGACTGATGACCCATGCTGCGCAAGCTGCTTTATGCCGTTGCCCTGATTCTGGTCGCGGGCGGCGTGTTCTGGCTTGTCACGGAGCCGGAGCGGCTTGACGCGGCAACCCTTGCCGGTCTGCGGCCGGGCGATCCTGAGCGCGGAGAGCGCATTTTCCAGATCGGCGGCTGCGCCTCCTGTCACGCACGCCGGGGCGCCAAGGGCGCGGCGGAACTGGAGCTTGCCGGTGGTCTTGCGCTCGAGACCAGCTTCGGCACTTTCGTGGCGCCGAACATATCGCCGGACCCGGAGCATGGCATCGGCACCTGGGAGGAAGCTGATTTCATCAACGCCGTGATGCGCGGCGTCTCACCCGAGGGCGAGCACTATTATCCGGCGTTTCCCTATACGTCCTACGCGCGCATGGAGCCGCAGGACGTGGCCGACCTCTTCGCCTACTTGAAGACGCTGCCGCCGGTCGCCGAGAATGCGGCGGCCCATACGCTTTCCTTCCCTTTTACGCTGCGGCGCGGCCTCGGGCTGTGGAAGCGCCTATACCTGAGCGAGGAGCCGGTGATCAGCTTTGCCACCGGCGCGCCGGAAGAGGTGCTGCGCGGGCGCTATCTGGTGGAGGGGGCGGGGCACTGCGGCGAGTGCCACACCCCGCGCTCCTTCATCGGCGGCTTGAAGGATGATCGGTGGCTTGCGGGTGCGCCGGCACTGGAGAGGGAAGGGACCGTGCCCAACATCACGCCGAGCCGGGACGGCCTCGGTTCGTGGTCCCCTGCCGATATCGTCTACTACTTCGAAACCGGCTTCACACCCGACTTCGATTCCGTCGGCGGCACCATGGCCGCTGTGCAGGAGAACCTGGCGAAGCTGCCCGCGGAGGACCGGGAAGCGATTGCGGCGTATTTGAAAGCGGTGCCGGAAGTGGGGAAGAGTGAGTAGTGAGTAGTGAGTAGTGAGTAGTGTTCAGCGTCGGTGCCCGTTCACTAATCACTACTCACTATTCGCTATTCACTTCTTTTCCCACCGCCTTCAGCATGAATGCATAGCTGAACGCCACCTCCTCCAGCCTTGAAAAACGGCCCGAGGCGCCGGCGTGGCCGGCGTCGAGGTTGATCTTCAGCATGATCGGATTGTCGCCCGTATTGTTGTCACGCAGGCACGCCACCCATTTCGCCGGCTCCCAATAGGTCACGCGCGGGTCTGTGAGGCCGGCCAGCGCCAGGATGGCGGGGTAGGGCTGTTCGCGCAAATTGTCGTAGGGCGAATAGGCGGCGATGGTCCGATAGTCTTCCTCTTTGGCGATGGGATTTCCCCATTCGGGCCATTCTGGCGGGGTGAGCGGCAGCGTGTCGTCGAGCATGGTCTCGAGCACGTCGACGAACGGCACGGCCGCCACGATGGCACGAAAGTCCTGCGGGGCCATGTTGGCGATGGCGCCCATCAGCATGCCGCCGGCCGAGCCTCCTTCGGCGACGAGCCGGTCGTGACCGGTGTAGCCTGCCGCCACCAGATGGCGGGCGCAGGCGATGAAGTCGGTGAAGGTGTTCGGCTTCTTCTCCCGTTTTCCCTCCTCGTACCAGGCATAGCCCTTGTCTTTACCGCCGCGGACATGGGCGATGGCGTAGACGAAGCCGCGGTCGACCAGTGACAGGCAGTTGGTGCGGAAGGCGGCGGGGATGGTGATGCCGTAGGCACCGTAGCCGTAGAGCAGGCAGGGGGCGGTACCGTCGAGCTCAATACCGCGGCGGTGGACGAGGGAGATCGGCACAAGTTCGCCGTCGGGTGCCGCCGCCATCAGGCGGCGCGTGACATAGTCCTCGGGATTGTGGCCGGAGGGCACCTCCTGTGTTTTCAGGAGAGTGCGCTGGCGTGTGCGCATGTCGTAGTCGAATTCCTGCGCCGGCGTCGTCATCGAGGAGTAGGTGAAGCGGAAGGTCTCCGTGTCGTATTCGAGGGAGCCGCCGAGGCCCAGCGAATACGCCTCCTCGCCGAAGTCAATCACATGCTCGTCGCCGCTTTCCCGCTCGCGCACGACGATGCGCGGCAGGCCGTCCTTGCGCTCGAGGCGCACGAGATAATGCCTGAAGGCGAGGATCGACAGGATCAGCCGCCCCGGCTCGTGCGCCACCACATCGCGCCAGTTGGCGCGCGACGGGTCGGCGGCAGGCGCGGTCATGACCTTGAAGTCCTTGGCGCCGTCTGCATTGGTGAGGATGAAGAATTCCTCCCCCGCCGGCTCCATGTCGTATTGCACGCCGGTCTCGCGTGCCGCCACAACGCGTGGAGCAGCGCTCGGATCGTTCGCCGGCAGAATGCGGTACTCGGTTGTCTCGTGGTCGTGAACGCTGATGAATATCCAGTCGTCGAGCCGGCTGCCGAAGACGTTCATGAAGAAACCGGGATCGGCTTCCTCGTAGATGAGCCGGTCTTTTGCGGCATCTTCGCCCAGCGCGTGGAAGAAGACCTTGGAGGGACGGTGGTTGTCGTCGAGCCGCGTATAGTAGAAGCCGCCGCCGTCGGCATTGAAGGTGCCGGAGCCGCTGGCATTTTCCACCCGGTCTTCAAGATCGCTCATAGAGGAGAGGTCGCGGACCCTGAGCGTGTAGAACTCCGAGCCTTTCTCGTCCGCTCCCCACAGAAGGTGCTTGTGGTCGGGCGAATGGCCGATGCCGCCGATATGGAAATAGGCTTTGCCTTCAGCCTCCTTGTCGCCATCGAGCAACACCTCCTCCGCGCCGCCTTCGCGCGGCGTGCGGAAGAAGCGCGGATGCTCTCCGCCCTCCCGGTAAGCGCTGCCATAGGCATAAGGGCCATCCTTCATGGGAACGGAGGAATCGTCCTCCTTGATGCGGCCTCTCATCTCGGCAAAGAGCGTCTTCTGCAGCGCCTCGGTGCCGGCCATGAGCTGCTCGTGATAAGCATTCTCCGCCTCCAGATGCATGCGGATGTCGGCAGCGAGCAGGGACGGGTCCTTCAGCACCTCCTGCCAGTTCTCGGCCCTCAGCCAGCCATAGTCGTCCGTGCGGGTGATGCCGTGGCGGGTGTCCTGGCGCGGGCGCTTTTCCGGACGGGGCGCGGGGAGAGAGGGAAAGGCGGCCTTCTGCGGCATGGTGGGTGGGATCCTTGTCGAAGGGGACAATCTGAGGTGCCGAGTCGTATGAGAATGAACAGGGCCTTTGGCTTCGGTTCAAGGGGCTATGCGCGAGATTTGTGGCGAGGGTGAGAGGTGCAAGACGGTAGGCCCGAAGAGGGGGCGCGGTTGCTCAAAGCTTCGTCACCCCACTCAATCACGCCCAGCACTACCGCCTTATCCTCGGCCGATAGTCCTCCGCCCCCCAGTGCAGTACCGAGCGCCTGCGCGGGCGGGACTGTGGCTCGTAATGGCGGCTGAGAGCGGCAAGCGCGGTCTTTAGCACCACCTTGGCGGAGCGCACCGGCCAGCCGCGTTCGGCTTCGACGCGCTCCAGCCCTTTCAGGAAACAGCAGACATCGACGAGCACACCCGAGAGCTCCGGCCCCACCGCGACAAGCGCCTGGTCGACCCGCTGGCGCGCGGCAAGGGCGGCGTCCGTGAGGTCGGCGATGCCGTTGTCGCCGCCGCCGCGCCGGCCATCCGCCACCGCCGCACTCCAGTTGGCGCCAAGCCGCGGCATGATGCGACCGCGCGTATAGTCGGCGCGCAGGCGTTCGCCGGCGCGGAACTCGTTGTCGTCGAGGAAAGGTGTGCCGTTCTTCGTCCGCCTCCGGGCCAGTTGCGCCAATGGGGATTCGGAGAAATCAACCTGGACCGTATGCGCACCTGTCTCGGTCTGCAGCGTGCGGGTGCCGAGATCCATGTGCTGAGCGCGAAAAGGCGTATCGCCCGCTTCCGTGCGTTTTGCGAGCGCCCGGCCCTCCGGTGAGAGCGCAAGCCCCGCACCTTCTCTCCGTATCACGCCGTCACGCACCAGCGCGGCCAGCGTTGCCGAGGTGGCCGATACCATGCCGCGCTCGCCGCCGTCGAGCAGGACCGCGCCCTCCTTGGCTGCCGCGCGCAGGGCGACGGGACCCGCGGCGAGGAAGCGCACAACACGCGCCCGTTCCTTGCGCGCACGCGCCGAACCGATCTCCGCCCGTCTCAAGGAAACACCTCCGTCTGCCGGAAGGCCGCCGCCGTGACGCGCTCGACCATGTGGATGATGCGGTCGAGATCTGCGTCGTCACGCATGTCTTCGACGAAGTGGCAGGCATGCTTGACCGTGGTGCGGTCGCGCCCGAAGCCTTGGCCGACCTCCGTCATTGAAAGCCCCAGCACCACGTGGGTCACATACATGCCGATCTGCCGCACCCGTGTCACGCTTTCAGTACTCCTGCCGGGCCGGCGCAGCTCGCGTCCGCTGACATTGAAAAGGGCGGCGACGATGTCCATCACGCATTCGCAGACGTCCATCACCCGCTCGTCGGTCACCGGGCTTAGCTTGCGTGTATAGGCTTGGGCGAGCGCAGTCGGATCCTGCAATTCGTTTTCGTCCGGTATCGGGCTTGCGGCAGTCAAAAGCACGGAACGGATCCCTCCCGCTGAAAAAAAAGGAATAAATTCCTTATACCGTTGCCGGCTGCGGGCGTGAACAAAAAAGGAACAAAAATCGAAGCGTGTTATCATATCCTATTGTTTTAGAAGGGAATTTTATTTTTTTGCGAAAAAAATACAGCGATTTTATCCCCGCGGCGCGCATCCCTCGCACACTGGGGCTCCAACAGATGGAGGTGCGTGCATGAGCGTGTTTCAGGAAGAGGCCAAGGCATTCCGGCAAGTAAAGGAACTCGAGGCAGCGGAGGCGCGTCAATGCGCGGTATTCTTCCTCGTTTCGGGGATAGACCTGGCGGCGGCCCTAAAGTCCTCGGGAAAGAAAAGGGCGGCGATCCTGGCACGGCTTACCCGGCTGATCGAACGGGAGCGGCTGAAGGGCATGCGGCGGCACTGGAGCTATGACCTCAACCGCCACATCGCTCTCAAGCAGGTCTATGACCGGTTGAAGGCGGGCGTCGCCGGGGCAAGGGAATCGGAGGCTGAAAAAAAACCTCCCCGGCGCCGATTTAGCTCGGTGCGGGCTCAAAAAAGGCAAAAGCGGCACCCTGAGGCGCCGCCTTTCGAAAGCACTCAGCTGCGATGAAGCGCTACTTCTTCTTCGGCTTGCGCCCGAGGCCCATCTTCTTCGCCAACTGCGAGCGGGCCACGGCATAGCTAGGAGCAACCATCGGATAACTGGGGTCGAGACCCCACTTCTCGCGATACTGCTCCGGCGTCAGGCTGTAGTGCGTCATAAGGTGGCGCTTCAACGACTTGAATTTCTTACCGTCTTCAAGGCAGATGATGTAATCGTCGTGCACCGAACGCTTCGGATTGACTGCCGGCTTCGGCTTCTCAGTCGGTGCCTGCTCGCTGGTGCGGTTCACCTTGCCCAGCGCCGTATGAACGTCGGCAATCAGGTTCGATAGCTCCGAAACGGGAACAGGATTGTTGCTGACATAAGCAGCGACAACATCTGCCGTCAGTTCGATAAGCACTTCATCATTTTTTGTCTGTGGTTCGTCCATGTTCACTACCCTACCCCAATGTCATCAATGATCCGACACCGCGCCTTCTACATACGGCGGCATTCAAACACCCATTTACTTAGTCTTATCAGTGCCAGCATACAAGCACAACGGGTTATTCACGCTTTGATATATCCCGTCAACTCACAATTTCTATCGGGCACCGGCATGCTCTATATTTGTTATACTTGCTTCCAGTTTTGATGAATTTCGGTTTGGCCGTTGCCTTGGCATTGGCCAACATCTCTACGATTAGAGCCGGACTGTGGCCGCGACGGGTCAGAAAGAGCGGCGCTTGGGCTGTTTCTTTCCGTCCGGCGCTTCGGCCATTTCGTCGTGCACCGAACCTTCCCACAGGCGGTAGCCGGCAGCATAGGCGGCCTTGGCCAGGAGATGGGCGGAGATGGGCGCCGTCAGCAGGAGGAAGACGATCGCCGCCAGCGCACGCGTCACCGTCGAATGATCCTGCGCGAACAGCGCCAGGGCCAGCAGAAGCACGCCGGCGCCCAGCATGCCTGCCTTCGAGGCGGCATGCATACGCGAATAGAGATCCGGCAGGCGCAGAAGACCGATGGCGGCGGCGAAGGTGAAGAAGGAGCCGACGAGCATCAGCGAGCCCACGAGGAGGTTTTGCACAAGCTCAATCATCGCTCTTCTCCACGAATTGCCCGCGTGCCTCGTCCGAGATGAACTCTTCCTCGAAACGTCGGCTCATTACGAAGCGGGCGAAGGCGACGGTGGCCAGGAAGCCGACGAGGCCGAGCGCGATGGCGATATCGAGATAGAGTGTGTAGCCGGTGCGGATGCCGATGACGACGATGAAGCCGATGGCGATCGACACCAGCATGTCGAGCCCCAGGACCCGGTCGGGCAGGCTGGGTCCGATGACGACGCGCAGCACGGTGAGCAGGAAAGACAGGCTCAGTATGGCGAGCGCCGCCTGCTCAGCGAAGGCAAGGAAATCCTGTCCGGTAATCATCGGAACGCCTCCATGATCCTGCGTTCGAAGCCCTGCGCGATGTCGCGCCTGAGCGCATCCGGATCGGAGCAGTCGATGGCGTGGATATAGAGGAACTTGCGGTCCTCCGAGACGTCAACCGACAACGTGCCCGGCGTCAGCGTGATGAGGTTGGCGAGAAGCGTGATCTCGAAATCGCGGTCGGCCTTCAGCGGAAAGGCGAAAATACCGGGCTTCAGCTCCATGCGCGGCGAAAGCACGAGCACCGCCACCCGCCAGGCCGAAAGCACCAGTTCGTAGAGGAACAGGGCGGCGAGCGCGATCAGCTTGAAGCCGCGCCGAAAATAGCCGAGCGAACCCACCTGCTCGCGTATGAGATAAAGCGCCAGCGCGCCGAGCAGGAAGCCGAAGACGATATTGGCGAGCGTGAAAGAGCCGGTGATCGCCGTCCAGATCAGCGCCAGGAGGATGTTGATGAGATAAAGGGTCATTGCGCCGCCTCCTCGGGGAAGACAGTGCCGATATAGGCCGGCGCGTCGAGGATGGCGTTCGCCGCCCGTTCCGCTACGCTGATCACCGGGTCGGGATAAAGGCCCATGACCACCACCGGCAGGGAAAGCGCGGCAAGCGCCACATAGCCCAGATACGGCGAGGCCGGAGCCTCTGGGTCCGCCGCCACCCGCGGCCGCCAGACGGCGAGGATGAAGACACGGCCGAGCGCCAGCGTGGTGAGAAAGCCGGTGGCCAGGATAGCGAAGGCAAGCCAGGGCTGGCCGGAATCGAGCGAGGCCCGCACCAGCATCACCTTCGGCCACAGCCCCGAGGCCGGCGGCAGACCGGCCACCGCCAGCATCAAGAGCAGCGCAAAGGCGGCGACCAGTGGATTTGAGGTGTAGAGGCCGGAAAGCTTGCTGAGCGAATAGCTGCCGCCAAGGCCGTTCATCACCCCGGCGAGCAGGTAAAGCGCCGTCATGACGATCATCGAATGGAAAGCGTAGAATATTGTGCCGGTAAGGCCCTCCGAGGTGCCGAGTGCGAGGCCCGCCAACATGACGCCGACGCCGGAGATGACGACGAAGCCGAGCACGCGGCGCAAATCCGTCTGTGCGAGCGCGCCCATGATGCCGATCACCATCGTTGCCGCCGCCACCCAGGCGATGAGGCCGGACAGGAGCTCGAGTTCCGGCGGGAAGAGCATCACCAGCGTGCGCAGCAGCGCGTAGACGCCGACCTTGGTCAGTACGCCGCCGAAGAGCGCGGCGGTGACGATCCGCGGCGTATGGTAGGAGGCGGGCAGCCAGAAATTGACCGGGAAGGCGGCCGCCTTCATGCCGAAGGCGAGCAGGTAGAGTACGGCAAGCGTGGTGAGTGGCGCGTTCTCCCGCAGCCCGTCCGCCTTGCGGGCGATATCGGCCATGTTGAGCGTGCCGAAGGTGCCGTAGAGGAGGGCTGTGGCGGTGAGGAACAGCGTTGTGCCGACGAGGTTGAGGATGGCGTATTTGGTCGCCCCGTCGAGCTGCTTGTGCTGCGAGCCCAGCACCAGGAGGCCGAATGAGGAGATGAGGAAGACCTCGAACCACACGTATAGGTTGAAGATGTCGCCGGTCAGGAAAGAGCCGCTGACGCCGGCCATCATCAGCATCATGAAGGGATAGAAGCCGTAGCGCCGGCCCACCGCTCCGATGTCGGCGGTGGCGAAGAGCGCGCAGACGACTGCCACCAGCGTGGCGACCAGGGCAAGGGATGCGCCGAGCGCATCGGCCGCGAACGAAATGCCGAAGGGCGGCAGCCAGCGCCCCATGGTCATCACCAGCGGGCCTTGGTCGAGGACGCGCGCCAGAAGACCGATATTGCACAGAAGGGCGGCAAGGAGGCCGGCCACGGCAAGGCCCGCATGCAGCCGCGTCTCGTGACGCACCATCAACAGGATGGCGCCGGTGACGATGGGGATTGCCACCGGCCCCACCACCAGCCAATCGGCGGGCGTGGCAGGCGCCAGCACCATGGCTCCCGAAAGATCGACTGCTTGACCGGGTTCGATTGCCATTGGCGCCTCAATATCCGAGCGGCGGGAGGTCTTCGCCCTCGGGCTCGGCGACCCGCATGCCGTCGGTGTCGTCGGTGCCGAGTTCCTGATAGGCGCGGAAGGCCAGCACCAGGAGGAAAGCGAAAATGGAGAAGGAGATGACGATCGCCGTCAGGATGAGCGCCTGCGGCAGTGGGTTGGCCGTCACCCTGTCGGGTATGTCGAGGCCCTCGGGGATGATGGGCGGCACTTCGCGCACCACGCGGCCTGCCGTGAAGATCGTCAGGTTCACGGCGTTCGAGAAGATCGACACGCCGAGAAGGATGCGGATGATGTGCTTGGACAGCATCAGATAGATCGATACTGCGAAGAAGACGGCGACCGTGGCGGCAAGGATGGTTTCCATCACGCGTGCTCCCTTTCCTCAAGCGCCAGCGCGATGGAGGTGATCGAGCCGACGACGACGAAATAGACGCCGACGTCGAAGGCAAGCACCGTCGAGATGTCGACGGGCAGCCCCAGAACGTCGATCTCGGTCCATTGGCCGGTCAGGAAGGGCATGTCCATGAACAGCGACACCGCTCCCGACAGCGCCGAAACGAGCAGGCCGAAGCCAGAGATGGCCATCGGGTGGAAGTAGAGCGCGCGGCGCACCGGCGCCACGCCGCAGGCGATGCCGTAGATGGCGAAGGCGGAGGCGGCGATCAGGCCACCGATGAATCCGCCGCCCGGCTCGTTGTGACCGCGCAGGAGCACAAAGATGGAGAACAGCACCATGAGGCTGGCGAGATAAGGCGCGATGGTGCGGAAGATCAGGGTGTGCATGTCACGCCTCCACCTTTTCCACGGCCCTGGCCCGCTGCTTTTTTTCTGCCTTGATAGGGGCAACCCCCGGGCGGATGCGCACCAGCGCCAGGATGGCGAGCCCGGCGATCATCACCACGGCGATCTCGCCCAGCGTGTCGAGGCCGCGGAAGTCGACGATGATGACGTTGACGATGTTGCGGCCGTGGGCGATGACGCGGGCGTTTTCGGCGAAGAAGACGCTGAGGGCGTCGTCGAACGGTACCTGCGTGACGCGCAGCAGGATGAGGCCGAGGCCGGCGCCGCACACGGCGGCGATCGAGATGTCGAGCATCTTTTGGCCGGTCGGCCGGTGATCGGCCGGCGATAGCCTTAGCCGCGTCATCACGAGGGCCAGGATGACCACCGACAACGTCTCCACCATGAATTGGGTGAAGGAGAGGTCGGGCGCGCCGAGCAGCATGAAGATCAGCGCCACGGCGAAGCCCTGGATGCCGAGCGAGACGATGGCCGTCAACCGGTCGCGTGCGTGGAGGACCGCGGCAAGGCCGATGAAGCCGATGGCGAGCACCGCCAGTTCGTAGAACGGCAGGGAGGGTAGCACGGGCATCGCCGGTAATTCGTCGAAGATGACCATCGGCAGGAAAAGGGCGGCGGCCAGCGCGATGAAGGTCGCGGTCATGTAGACATCGAGGCGCCCGCCCTGGACGATGCCGGTGACGAAGGTCGAGAGCCGCACCGTGCCGCGCACGGCCTGGTCGAAGCCGCGGTCCGGGCCCCAGCCGATGGCGGTGAGCGTCGCTGCCATCGCCGCGCGTCCGCGCTCCAGCGTCAGGTAGAAGGCGATGCCGAGGGCAATGGTGAGCACCGACAGAAGAAGCGGCAGGCCGATATGCGGGATCACGGAAATTGACACGGAAAGAGGTTCACCCGCCACGGCGCTAGCCATGGGGCTGGAGACGAAACGGTGGCTAAGGTCCGAAAAAAGCGCGGCCAAGAGGCCGTCCGCGGCCAGCACCAGCGGTCCAAGCCACAACAACACCGGCCCTTCGTGCGGCGTCTTCGGCATCTTCACCCGCACGCCGGTGAAGGGTTTGAGCGCTACCGCGAAACCGATGGCGAACATCAGGGCGTTGCCCAGCACTGCGGTGAGCGTGAGCAATATGCTCCAGCCGCTGGCAAAGCCGAGACCGGCATAGATCTCTTCCTTGGCCAGGAACCCGAAGAACGGGCCAAGACCGCCCATCGAAAGCGCGGCGAGCACGGCCGCAACGAAGGTGACAGGCATGGCACGGCCGATGCCGCCGAGCTTGGTGATGTCGCGGGAGCCCGTCTCATGATCGATGGCGCCGGCGATCATGAAGAGCGCGCCCTTGAACATAGAGTGCGCCACCAGATAGAGCACTGCGGCCTCCACCGCGACCTCGGAGCCGAAGCCGGTCAGCACGACGAGCAGCCCCAGCGAAGCGACCGTCGTATAGGCGAGCATCAGCTTGAGGTCGGTCTGACGCAGCGCCAGAAGTGTGCCGATGATGAGCGTCGTACCGCCGAAGACGGGCAGGATCGTCTCCCAAGCCAGCGTTTCACCCATCACCGGGTTAAGGCGCATCACGAGATAGACGCCCGCCTTCACCATGGTGGCCGAATGCAGGTAGGCGGAAACCGGGGTGGGCGCTTCCATGGCGTTGGGTAGCCAGAAATGGAACGGGAACTGCGCCGACTTGGTGAACGCACCGCCCAGAACCAGGAGCAGCGCCGCCATGTAGAGCGGCGCCGCACGCAGGACCTCGCCCTCGGAAAGGAGCGCCGAGAGGGAAGTGGCGCCGGTGATGTTGGCAATGACCAGAAGCCCCGCCAGCAGCGACAGCCCGCCGAGCCCCGTCACCACCAGCGCCTGGAGCGCGGCGCGACGCGCGGCCTCGCGCGAATGGTCGAAGCCGATCAGGAGGAAGGAGGTGATCGAGGTGAGTTCCCAGAAGACGAACAGCGTCAGAAAGGAATCGGCCACCACCAGCCCCTGCATCGACCCCATGAACATGAGGATGAAGGAGAAGAAGCGCCCCAGATGCGGGTGGCCCTTGAGATAGCCGCCCGAATAGAGAACGATGAGCGTGCCGATGCCGGAGATCAGGAGTGCGAAGGTGAGCGACAGGCCGTCGAGATACCAGGAGAAGTCGACGTCGAGGCTTTCGATCCAGGCGTAGCCGCCGGCGACCGTCTCCCCTTCCGAGACCGCCCCCAGGAAGCCGGTGAAGTGGTAAAAGATGAACGCAGGAACGAGCGCCAGGACCCAGGCGGCGTTATGCCCGAAGGCGCGGGTCAGGAACGGGGCTGCAGCGGCGCCGAGAAAGGGCAGGATCAGCACAAGGAATGTCAACCACTGCCCGTCCGCTGCCATTGGTTCCCCTCGTTCGATGTTTTTGCAGCCTGCGATCCGGGTAAGCCGATGAATACGCTTCGATCGCCGCCGTGACATAGACGTTCGCGTCAAGCGGGGCAAGGAGGGCGCGGCAATCCGCGCGGTTATTCACGAATTGTCGGCGCCAATTGCAAGATGGACGGCTGCAAAAGCGAGTGTTTGGACCCCATATAAGCGGCGGCACGAACGGGAGCATCGATCATGACGAGCAAAACGCGGTTGAAGGTTGAGAAGTCGGACGCCGAGTGGCGCGAACAGCTTACGCCCGAGCAGTATCACGTGACGCGGGAGGACGGCACCGAGCGTGCCTTTACCGGCCCTTACTGGGACAACAAGCTCCCGGGCCTTTATCACTGCGTGAATTGCGGACGGCCGCTCTTTGATTCTAAGACGAAATACGATTCCGGCACGGGCTGGCCGAGCTTCTATGCGCCGGTGGAGGATGAGGCGGTATCGCTCAACGAGGACCGCTCATGGTTTTCCACGCGCACGGAGGTGCGCTGCGCGGATTGCGACGCGCATTTGGGCCATGTCTTCAACGACGGGCCGGAGCCGACGGGGCTGCGCTACTGCATGAACGGGCACGCGCTGGATTTCGAGGAGCGGTGAGGCCAAGCACCCTCGTATCCTTTGTTCTCTGAGCTTGCCGAATGTCGAGCAACAAGGATGAAGGGACGCACCACGTGCGAACCGCTACGCCGCGGCCATCGCCATCTCCGCCTCCTGGCGGATACGCTGGATCATGGCGCGCAGGCCGTTGGCGCGCTGCGGGGTGAGGTGTTCGTCGAGGCCGAGCGCACGCAGTGTATCCTCGGCGTCGGTGGTCAGGATCTCGCTGGCGCGGCGGCCGCTGAAGAGCGCCATCATGATCGCCACCAGCCCGCGAACGATGTGCGCGTCGGAATCGCCCTTGAAGGTGATAAGCGGATCGCGGCCCTCGCCGATCTCGGTATGAAGCCAGACCTGGCTGACGCAGCCGCGCACCTTGTGGCGGTCGTCGCGCGAGGCTTCGGGAAACACCGGCAGGTCGTTGCCGAGCTCGATGATATAGCGGTAGCGCTCCTGCCAATCGTCGAGGAAGGCGAAGTCGTCGCGGATGGTGTCGATACCAGTCGTCATAGCCCGCATATAGTGATTATGCGGGCGGGCGTCACGGGAAAAGTCCGGTTTTTGAAGCGCGTGAGGCCGGATTATTCGGCCGGGGCGATGCTGCCGGTGGCGGTCACCTGCGGTTCTTCCCCCGGTTCTTCGACGATGTCCGCCTGGGGCACGGCCTTGTCGTCGATCAGGCCTTGAGCGATGCGCATGCCTTCCCTTGCTCGCGCGGTGATGGTGTGCACGGCGGTCTTGGCGGTGGCGCAGACCTCGGGCTGGCGTTCGCAGATGCCGGCGACGTCGCGCACCGCGTCACGGGCCGCCGCCAGTGCCTGCAGCGGACCGACCTTTTCGGCCTCCGGCCCTTCACCCGTGTTGAGCGGGATGAAAAGAAGCACCAGCGAAAGCCAGAAGGCACAACGGATCAGGAATCCCATGGCTTCAGTCCTCAATAGCCGCCCCTTGGATCCGGGGCTTCCCTGGTAGCGACAATGGCATCGGCGCGCAAAAGAGCTCTTGAGAAATTGGCTAAAATTGGAGGCAAATGGCTGGAAAATTCGAAAATGTCGGGATTCGAAACGAATTTCTTTCAAAGACGCGTCGTGGCTGCAACCTCTGCGTAAGCATCTAAGGAATTGCGCGGATTGCGGGATTCGGCCCGAGCGGCTTCTCCGCGAGTGGCGGAGGTGGGCGCGTGACAGCCCGAATCCGGCGATCTTTTGTTAACCATGTACGCATTCCCTTGCCCGCATTTCCCCAGATCGGCCACGTTTCAGGCCTTGCGGTGCCTTTCCCGGGCGCCCGTTTATCCTTTCCTTAAAGGCTGGATGCGAGTGTCCGACCAGAACAAGAGCCCGTCAAACGGACACGAGCGAGCGCGTCGAGTTGAGTACACGAGCGTCCCTTTCCACGAACTGGCCCGAGAGCCTGAAAGCGGCCTGCGAACGCCTGCTGCATCCCTCCGTCATGGGGGCGGATGAGCGCGCGCGGCAGCGGCGGCTGTTGGCAGCGCTTTTGGTGGGGCCGGTGCTTGCGGCGATCGCCACCGCGCAGGCGATGCCGCTCATTGGAGGTGGAGCAGGTGCGCTCGCTTCCGTATTCATGGTATTCGGTGCCGGCCTTCTGGCGGCCTTCGCGCTGATCGTCACCGGCCGCCGACGGCTGGTCGAACCTGCCTCGCTCGTGCTCGCGGCTGTGGCGGTCGGTGTCTTGACGGCCGCCGGCGGCGGGCTTTCCTCGCCGCTGACGGCGATGGCGGCTGCACTTGCCGTCGAGGCGGGCTGGATTGGGCGAACGAAGAGGGCGCTCGGCTTCGGGTTGATGGCGGCCGGCTCGGCCATCGGGTTCGGCGCGGCGTTGAGCGCGACGGTCTTTGCCGGCGCGGTGCCTGCCTCGGCGTGGCTGTGGGCGGTGCCGCTTCTTTATATGGCGACACTTCTCGCCCGGCTGCCGCTAGCCGGCGAGCGCGAGGCCGCTGGCGGACCGAAGGGCCGGTCTGTCGAGGAGGTCATTGGCGCGGCGGTCCTGCGCATGCAGCAGGGCGGCGACGTGGTTGAGGCTTCGCCGCAGGCGGAAGACTTGTTTGCCGTGGCGCCGGAGATGCTTTTGGGAACAGGATTTTTCGACCGTATCCACGTGGCCGACCGCATCGCCTATCTGCAAGCGCTGGCCGACCTGCGCGAGGGGGCAGACCGGCGCGTTGTACGCATGCGCATGCGCACACCGGCACAAGCCGGCGTACCGGCGGGAGCTTGCTTTCGTGCGCTGATCGCCGATATCGCCGCCGAGCCGGACGGGAGCGGGCTTGTCGCCGTCGTGCGCGACGACGCCGCGACGACCGAATTGGAGGCCGCACTTGCGAGCGCCAAGGATGCCGCCGATAGCGCCACGTTGGCGAAGGATCGTTATCTCGCTTCCGTCAGCCATGAACTGCGCTCGCCGCTCAACGCCATTCTTGGCTTCTCCGATGTGCTGGCGAACGAGATGTTCGGCCGTTTCGCCAACGACAGGCAGCGCGAGTATGTCGGCCTCATCCGCGAGGCGAGCGGGCACCTCCTGTCGGTGGTGAACGCCATTCTGGATGTCTCGAAGCTGCAGTCCGGCGCCTATGCGCTGGAGTCGCATCCGTTCCGCTTCGAGGAAGCGTTGCAGTTCTGCCTTGCGATGTCGGCGCGTGAGGCGGAGGCGAAGTCGGTGGCGCTGAAGGCCGATATCGCCGAAGACATCGGCGTGGTGAACTGTGATCGCCGCGCCGTCCAGCAGGTGCTCATCAACCTTTTGTCCAATGCGGTGAAGTTCACGCCGGCGGGCGAGGTAAGGGTGACGGCGCGGCGCAGCGGCGGCCGGCTGGAGCTCGATGTAAGCGATACGGGCATTGGTATGTCGGCGGAGGACCTGGAGCGTGTCGGCACGCCCTTCACACAGGTACAGAACAGCTATACGCGCCAGGGCACGGGGCTCGGTCTGGCGCTGGTGAAGGGGCTGGTGAAGCTCTCCGGCGGTGCCATGAGCATCGAGAGCGCGCCGGGCACGGGCACGCGGGTGCACGTCACGCTGCCGGCGGGCGGCGTGGAGGACGATGGCGGGGAGGAAGAATACACCGCGATAGGCGGAGCGAACTTCAACAGTGAGTGGAACGATGACGCGTTACGCAAGACGGCCTGAACACGGCGGAGACGAAGGGGGATGGCTGCGCGCCGGGCTTTCCGGACTGGGTGCGGTGGTCGCGCGCAATCCGGCTGCGGTCGGTGGGACGACGGCCTTTTTTGTGTCGCTGGCCTTCGTTTCGGCAAATGCGCTTTGGTATCAGCCGCAGGTGCACCCCAGCGCTTTCGTGTCGACGCGGGCGCCGGCTTTCACCGCGGCGCCCGCGCCGGAGATCGCGCCGGAGGAGACGCCGCGTCCTGCCGCCGCCCCCCGCGAGGAGGTGCGCGCGGTGACGGATGGCGAGGGAGCGCCGAAGGTCGAGGCTGAGCCGGCACCGGAATCGACGGGTTCGGTGGCGGAGGACAGCGGCGATGCCACCGTGCGCTCCGTTCAGAGGGTTCTGAGCGATCTGGGGCTTTATCGCGGACCCGTGGACGGGCTGACGGGGCCACAAACGCGTGGGGCAGTGGAAAACTACCGCCGCATCGTCGGGCTGGAGCCCAGTACGGAGATCGATTCGCCTCTGCTGAGCCAGCTCGGGCTGGAAGGGCCGGCGGCGACGGTGGAAGCGGCAGTGCCGGCACCAAAGCCGGCACCACGGCCGCGCGAGCAGAGCGATCCGGTGCAGACGGCTTCGCTCGACGGCGGGGCTGTAGCAGCAGCCGGCGGCGACCCGGTGATCAAGCGCGTCCAGGCCGGGCTGAAAGCTTTCGGCAATGACGGCATCGAAGTGGATGGTGTGATGGGCGAGAACACACGCTCGGCGATCCGCGAGTTCCAATCGCTGTTCGGCCTGCCGGTGACCGGCGAACCCGACCAGGCGTTCCTGGCCAAGATGCGGGAGATCGGCCTGACGAATTGATGAGCGGTACCTGTATCTATGGTTGCAGTTATCTGCGTACATTCAACCTAAGGGTGAAGTTGAAGATATGTGGATAAATGATTCTACCGCAAGGACAATTCAGGCTTTGGCCAAGCGCGTCGGCGCCTCCGTTCGCTGCCGGAATTGCCTTGCAAGTGCAGCCGGTATCCTGGATCACATGCTTAAATCAGCGAGCACCAACGGGAAGACCGCGTCGTCATGCGTGTGACCAGCGAATTGTGGGTTTCAGCGCTGGTGAGGCGCGTTTTCGCCGATGGCGGCTTTGCAGCGGTGAGACGCAAGGGAGCGCGGGAGGCGGGGGCGATCTTCATCATCCGGCGCACGCGGCTGGGGGAGTTGGAGTTTTATGCTCCCGCGCCACAGACGAGCTACGATGATGCGCGGCCCAGCGAACGGCAGTTCGTTCGTGTGGCGGCGGCCACCGAGGAGGACGCGGTGGAGAAGCGGCTGGAGCGCGAGATGCGCTTCGATCCGGATGTCTGGGTGGTGGAGGTGGAGACGGCGGACGAGATCGACGGCTATCTGGCGGTTGCCACCGAGTGAGCTGCAGCGGGGCGCCGGTCTTCCGGCCGGTCCTGACAGCGCCAGTCCTCGACCTTTTTCCGGGCCGCCTCCGTGCTGATGGTGGTGTAGCGCTCGATGAAGAGGCGAATCGCGGCGGCGTGGGCGACCTGGCCCGGGAAGACGGCGGCGGTGACGAGGAAAGCCTGCTCCACGGTCAATTTCAGTGCGCAGAGGCCTGTGAGCAGATCGGCGTAGCCGATGCCGGAGGTCAGCCGACGGGTCCGCTCCGCCGAGACCCCGAGGAGGCGGGCGAGAGTGGTAGCGAAGACCTGCCTGTCGTCGGAAAGCGCGGCCTCGCGCAGCGCGGTATAGGTCTGGTCAGGGTCGGGGGCTGGCTGTTCTTCACCTGCTTTGCCACTCTCTGACGGATCGCCCGCCGGCGGTGCTTCCTGCATCAGGTCGCGGAGCTGGCAGCGGATGGCCTCCAGCGCATCGACTTCCGGCTCTGCCCTTTCGGCGATCTCGGCTTCGCTTTCGGCGCGGGCGACGAGCGCCCGGATGAGGGCGGCGATGACCGGGTTGAGGCCGTCGCGGCGGGCAATGGCCTTGGCGTGCGGCAGGCCGTGGCGGCCGATCAGGGCAATGAGGTCGACGTCGGAGAGCGCACCTGAGCGCACGAGGAGGGGGGCTGAAGTTTCCACCGGCTCTTCGGCGAGCCGCCGGACGAGGTCCCTGGGGGCGGGGTCGCACTCGGAAAGTGCGGCGGCGGCGTACCGGCGCGCCTCGGCGGGCACGGCGTCGAACAGGCCGAGCGCCAGATCGTCGAGTTGCGCGAGCTCGCGCTTCGTGGGACGGGAGAGCGTGCAGAAGGCGGAGACGGCGGCACGAAACAGCCGCTCACAGTTGCGCGGGCCCCCTCCGAACGCGATATGCCTGAAGTCCGCGGTGGACACGCTTAACGCCTGATACTCAAGAACACTTGTGTCGGTGGGATGCGGCCTTTCTGCGCAGGCGGCCTCCCGGCTCGTCGTTCAAATTATCGGTAATGCGTTAGCGACCCATTAACCGCGAAATTAAGGGTTGCGTTCACTATTTGGCGTTAAGGAGCCGTTAACCATGAGAGGCGTTTCATGGCGAGGGAGGCGTTGCGTACCATTCCGGCCCGAAGCGGGGGACGTAAGCATGGCAACTATCCTGAACTTCAAGCGCGTGGCGCCGCGGCCAAACCGGCGGCTGCCAGTCCCGAAGGGCGGTGCGGCGATCATCATTTTTCCCGGTGTGCGCTACGAGCGCAGGGACGGCGGCAAGGAAACCCCCTTCCGCCCGCACCAGGAGTGCAAGCGCCGCTGAATTTCAGCCCAAGGGCCGCGGCTCGCAGCTTATGCCGTTGAGGAAGGCGGTGGCGGCACCTTCCCAGGTTTCGTCGGGCACGAAGACGCGCAACAAGACGATGCCCTCCTCAACATCGGTCTCGATGAAGACGGACTGGCCGAGGTCGGCGGCAACGTTGGTACGCATGCGCTGCATTTGCGCCTGCGTGAGGACCGTGAAGTCGAGCGCCCCGTCGGGCGTCGCCCGGTCGCTGATGGAGTAGACGTTGAGGCCCTGGTGGTCATAGACGGACATGGACCAGAAGGGCACCGAGCCTTCGCCGTGCACATGGAGCGAGCCGCGCGAAAGGTCGAAGCGGCAGGCGGCTGCCTCGATAAAGGGATCGGCGGGGATGGGCACCTGTTGGGCGAGCTTTTCGCGGTCGAACCGCACGGTATCATAGGGCTCGGCGACCGCCGAAAGCCGCGACCACGCGTCGCGCACCGAATAGCTCGGCAACAGGAAAAGGATGGCGAGGTGAACGATGCCGGCGCCGACGAGACCGAGGAGGAGGGCGTAGGGAAGTCTAGCCATCGCAAGCCGTCCTGGTGATCCTCGGCAGGGAGAGCTCCTCGACCCGCGCGCCGGAAGCGACAGGGGTGTCGAACAGGGTCAGCACAAGCTGCATCGGCCCGTCGCCGGTGACGGCCAGCCAGTTGGATGGCACCGGATGGCGGGAGACGGCGATGGAAAAGCCGTTGTCGGAATGGCGCAGCACCATCTGCGAATGAAGAGCGGCCCGGCGACGCTTGAAGGGCGGCAGCAACGCGCCTTCCGGGCCGGCCGCATAAAGGGTCCAGAAACGGGAGGTGGGCATCGGCCCTTCGATCCTATAGGCGCACTCGCGCCGCAGACTACGGCCGTTCGAATCCCGCCGGGCGGTGAACGTGATGCCCTCCGAGCGGCCCAGCGGAATGCCGCCCTGGCGGGCGAAGCGGGCGCGCGAATAGGGATCGGCCTCGCGCGTTCCCACACTCGGAAACGCCGTCCACGGGCCGGCGTTGACGGCGCCCACGGGGCGTGCTTCCTCGAGCATCATCCAAACGCTGGCGGCACCGCCGCCGACCGCGATGGTGAGCGCGAGGAGGGTCAGGAAAAGCGTCTTCAGCATGGGAGGCCGGTATCTGCGGTGGTGGGCGACGCTCGTGATACTTTCATGCACCTTTCCGATTCAACCGAAACCTCACCCTGCCCGGTGCAATATCCTCAAAGGGCCGACAGGGTCTCCGGTCCGGCGGTCGGTTTCAGCGGTGGGGCGCGGCGGAAATGTTCCGCCATGCCCTTCAAGACGTTGCTGGTGGCTGTCGGCATCGTGCGGGGCGGCCGGGCGAGGCCGTTTATCTGGCCTTCCGCCTCGCTGGCGGTGGCAACCGTGGTGGCGTCGAGTTCGGGTAGCGGGTCGTCTATGCCGGGGATGGGCCTGAGTTCCGCGTTCTGATGCGCGTAGGCCATGAAGCGCTGCCACACCATGGCCGGCAGAGAGCCGCCGGTCATGCGGCGCGTGGGGCGGTAATCGTCGTTGCCGAGCCAGACGGCGGCGACGTAGTTGCCCGTGTAGCCGACATACCAGGCATCGCGGTAGGACTGGGTGGTGCCGGTCTTGCCGGCCGAACGCACGCCCGGAAGGGCGGCGCGCCGCCCGGTGCCGCGCTCGGGCACCTGGACGAGGATGCTGTTCATGGCGGAGACGGCCTTTTCGGAAAGGACGCGGCGTGGCGGCGTGGCGTCGCGGGCGAAATCGTAGAGGACCGTGCCCGAATGGGTGGTGAGCTGCAGGATCCCGTGTCGGATGCCGGCATAGCCGCCGCTGGCGAAGACGCTGTAGCCGGTGGCCTGGTCCATGACCGTCATGCCGGAGGTGCCGAGCACCATCGTCTTGTGGCCGTTCAATTCCGACTCCACGCCCATCGCCACCACCAGCTTTTCGATCGGCTCGAGGCCGAGATGGTCGTGGGCGAGGCGGACCGGCACCGTGTTGTAGGAATGGATAAGCGCGGTGGCGAGGTCGACGCGGCCGGCATAGCGGCGGGTGTAGTTCTGCGGCGCCCAGCCGCCCCACGAGATCGGCGCGTCGGAGATCACCGAGCCGGGCTCGAAGCCGGCTTCCATGGCGGCGGCGTAGACATAGGGCTTGAAGGAGGAGCCGGACTGGCGCAGCGCCTGGGTGGCGCGGTTGAACTGGCTCTGGCCGTAATCACGCCCGCCGACGATGGCGCGCACGGCGCCGTCGGTCTCCATGACCACGGCAGCGCCTTCGGTGACGTCGTAATCCTTGCCGTGCTGGCGCAGGTGGTACTCCATCGATTCGGCGACGGCCTGCTGCAGGTCGGGATCAAGGGTGGTGCGTGCCACCAGCGAATGGGTGGCGCCGTCGGGGACGATCTTCTTGACCTCCTCGAACGCCCAGTCGAGGAAATAATCCGGGCTGTCGCGTTCGCCCCGGTCGACGGCGCTGGCCGGGTTGAGGCGGGCCGGCAGCACCTGTCCCTCGGTCATGAGGCCGGACTGGACGAGGTTGGTGAGCACCTCGTTGGCGCGCGCGCGGGCGGCCGGCAGGTTGATATGCGGGGCATAGCGGGCCGGCGCCTTGAAGAGGCCGGCGATCATCGCCGCCTCGGCGAGGGTCAGGTCCTGCACCTGCTTGTCGAAATAGAAATCGGCCGCGGCCGAGATGCCGAAGGTGCCGCCGCCGAGATAGACGCGGTCGAGATAGAGCTGCAGGATCTCCTTCTTGGAAAGGTTCGCCTCCAGCCACAGCGCCAGGAAGGCTTCCTTGACCTTGCGCTCGACCGTGCGCTCGTTGGTGAGGAAGAGGTTCTTGGCCAGCTGCTGGGTGAGGGTGGAGCCGCCCTGGACGATGGTGTTGGCGCGCACGTTCTCCGTCATGGCGCGCACGAGGCCGAGATAATCGATGCCGAAATGCTCGAAGAAGCGGCGGTCCTCGGTGGCGAGCACCGCCTTGACCACATGGTCGGGCATCTCGTCGACGGGGACGGAATCGCGCTGGATGACGCCGCGCTGGCCGATCTCGTTGCCGTAGCGGTCGAGGAAGGTGACGGCATAGTCGTCCTGGGCGCGCCAGTTGGCCGAGGTCTCCTCGAAGGCGGGGATGGCGAGCGCCAGCATGAGGACGGCGCCGACGGTGGCAAGGGTAAGGCTTTCGCTGAAGAGCTCGATCGCGGCGCGCTTTGCCCCGTAAAGGCGGAAGCGGCGGAAGAAGATGGTGACGTTTTCCCAGGCTTCCGAAAGCTTGAAGCCCGCTTCATAGAGCGTGGAATCGATCCATGCATCGACCTCGAGGAGCCTCGTTGCCCTCGGCGCCCGCCCCTTTTTCGTGCGCTTCTCTTCCATTGCTGGACCGCCCGGCCTCTTCCCCTTGCTTGTCGACCTGCCGCGGAAAAAGCCGCGGCAAGTGCGCAAAGTCGTCCCCCTGGGAGAGGTTTAGCACATTTTGGGGAATGGGGTGTTGGGGAAATTGTTGGTAAGCTAAACTGTGTACGAGAAGGTAAATATCGCCAAAGCGTGATCGGCGTCCAGCAGCATCGCGGTGAAGCCACCTACCTTGCCGAGTTCGATTTCCGCTACAACCGCCGCGCTGCGCAGGCAGAAGAAGACATCTCGACTCATCTCCTGCTGTGTGTAAGCTATCTGTTGACATTGATGTGTAGCCTGATAGCTTACACTTGTGATCAAGTCGTTCAAATCAAAGGCGCTGGCGGAACTGTGGTCGAAGGGCCGTACAGCGAAGATTGACGCCAGAATGCACAAGCGCATCCTTCTGCGCCTTGAAAGGCTTGAGGCAGCCGGAGCGCCGGAGGATGTGAACCATCCCGGCTTTGACTTCCACGCCCTCAAGGGCGTTAACCCGACGCGGTACACGATCCATGTGAACGGGCCGTGGTGCATCACGTTCGAGTTCGAAGACAGTGATGCGCTCCACGTCGATTTCGAACAGTACCATTAGGAGGCACTGCCATGACTGTGTATCCCGCTATCAGAGACCCTGATCGCTGCCCCTCGCATCCAGGGGCGGTCCTGGATGATATCCTGATCGATCTCAATGTGACGAAGAGCGAGATTGCCGGCATGCTTGGCATTTCGCGCCAGCACCTGCATGACATTCTTGCCGAGCGCAAGCCGCTTTCCCCGACTATTGCCGTGAAGGTTGGCAAGGTATTTGGCGGAGGCGCCGCCTCGTGGCTGCGCATGCAGGCCGCTTACGACGCCTGGCATGCGGAGCGCGAAGTTGATGTCAGCGACCTTCCGACGCTTAACGCCGCCTGACCGGCTTGCTCCCTTGTTTGTCACGCACGTAGTTAGGAATTTAATCTCATGGCTCGCGACAAGCGCGTCACCGATCGGCGGATTGGTGAGACCGGTTACGCCTAAGCAGAAAGCGCACCGACTCTCTCTGGTTGCGCAAAAAGCGTGGGAACAACCTCTGATTCCAGTGGACGGAACGGGAACGTCCTTGCTTTCACGCTCTGGACTCCCCTCAAATGGATGGCTGCGGTGACCACGAATCACCGCCATTATCGTCAACCAAGCCACTGAGAGGCTCGACCTTGAAGAACAATCACCACACTAATTCTCCAGGTGATTCCGTCAAGCCTTCCTGTGGCCTCATACAGGAAAATTATGACATGGCACTTTATCAGAATGGCGACGAACTGGCCCACAAGGTGGACGCCTGTTTCGACAAGGTGCACTCGCCGGGCACCGCCGCGCCCTATTCCGGCATATACATCTGCGCCAATTGCAGAGACGAATATGCCTGCAATGCGGGCGATCCGTTGCCTCCGCAAAACCATCGCCAACACAACCCCTCTACGGGTGCGATACGCTGGAAGCTGTTGATCCAAACACAGAACGGCCCGAGCTAGGACTTTGTGTCGCCCCGGCTGGTTCCAGTTGTACCAGCCGGGGCCGATACATCCAGGTCCTTTGGAAGCGCACCCTTTCGATCCGTTCGTGCCTTCCTCGGATCGGAAGAGGTCTTCAACAGGCGGCGCAACACCTCGTCGCCCTTTTCCTGGTCTTTATCCATGGGGGATTCTATCATGGAAGAATACCGCGTCACCTTGGACAAGGGCGGCCTAAACCGCGATTTCGTTTTTGTCGGCGGGCCGCTTGATGCGCCCGATGGTTTGGACGACCTTTTCCGCGCTCTTGGCTTCGCTTCCGCTCAGTGGGCGCGACTAGAGCAACATATTGATGCGGTCCTAATCCACGTCAACAACCGCGAGCACTCAGACACCATTTTCGATGCTAAACACCCGATCAGTTTTCAGGCCAAAATCAAGCTGCTGAAGCGCTGGTTTAATCAGCACCCGGCCCTCGCGAACTTGACCGTGGACATTCGCACACTGACGACCAAATTGAAGGAACTGAGCCCGCACAGGAACAACCTGATTCATGGCGTGCTTGACAGTTGGGATGCCGCCACCAAAACGTGCGTGCTGCGAACTCTAAAATTCATCGGCGACGACGAATTCAATCTCTCGAACCATGAATATACGATTGAGGGGATCGAGACCGTTGCCGAATTGACCGCAATGTCCAACCGCTACCTATCCACGATCTCACAGGCCATCTTCACGAAAGATGCGCTCGCACAACTGCGAACACCTTGATCGCGCATTCCGCGTCCAAGTCGTCGTTATCGTCCCGTTGGTGGCGGTTGATAATCCTTGCCAGTTCATCGATATCCCTTCGAGCAGGGGGCCCCGCGATGCTCAGTGCCAGCCTGTCGCGAATAATCGCGCATTTCCAATCTCGGTAGGTCACGCACACAATTAGGAATTTAGTCCTAATTATATACTTGACGTACCGAGGATGAAATGAGTACTGATTCGGCTGACAGGCCGGCACAAAACGAAGATGAGATCGAGATCACGCCAGAGATGATTAGGCGCGGGAGCCGCTTTCTGGCGAGTTGGGATTTTGATTACTTCGGGCCTGAATCTGATTATCTAGTTCGCGAACTAGTTCGCTATATGTTTCGCCAAGGTCCGGCTGATAGTAACTGGGAGCCCCAAGATATCGCGCAAGGGCTCGATTGTAGTGCACCATGATGCCGGACAGGTGCCAAACGGCGGCGGCGAACTGCTGAATGTCCGTGCCCTTCATCCCGGTTTTACCCCGTCCGCCTTGCCAGCGTAGTCTGTCACCAAATGCCGGGGTGAGAAGCATGCGGTTGCCGGAGTTTATCAGCGAGCCGTGGGCAATTGCATTTCGCACTCCCTGCTTTCGCTGGATGCGTCCCTTGATCGTTGCCCAACGCGACGCGAGGGTTTCGTTGCCCGCCAACGTGAAAGCTACTAGATCGCCGACCAAACGGAGCCTAGTTTCGAAGTTGCTCGGGCTGTAAAAGATGATGCCGGCTTTGTCGTTGCCGTACGCGTTGAACGCCATAAGTGAGAAGCAATCGCTTAACCCTGATTCGAGCGCTGACCATGCAGTTGTTGCGAGACCAATCCCAGTTATGATGTCGTCTTGCTCTTTTCCGATGCGCTGGATCAACGCTTCCGTTTCTGGATCATGAGCCATGTCGAACCCCCCCAAAGACAAAGACCAGGAAAAGGGCGATGAGATATTGCGCCGCCTGCTGAAGACCCCGCCTGATCCCAGAGGCGGGAAGAAAAAGGGCGACGACCGAAGCCGCCGCCCCGCTTCAGATGAGAATGACAAAAAGGACAAACGCTAAGACCCGAAGGCATTTTGCGGCATCCACTGTCACCTCTATGTTGACCGATATTCGCTTCCGCATCGGGAAGGCTCCTATCGGGGTATCACCGGTGACAACCCCAAAAGGTTGAAACCATCCGGTCCATCGAAGGACATTCACCCGGTCCTTCATGGCAGCATCGGTGTACCATCCGCGTCACGTGCCACATCCGGTACCCCTGTGTGGCCCCGCTTCATGGCCGGGGTTTCTGCCTCACTTCGTGGGCCGAGTCCTGACGCCATGACCGGCACAGGCTGCGATCACTTCCCGCTTGGTTGCCCAGAGTGCCGCTCTGGATCAAGCAGACCGTCGCAGTGATTCGGATGGTACACCGCTCTATTTCTTGGAGTCGAATCGCTTCGACTTGCGCTTGTGGAGAAGCCTGCGCGCTTTCTGCTTACGAGTACGTGGCTTCACCAATCCGCCGATAAGTAAGACGCTTGTCGCGGGCACCACGGAGCAGGTCTTCGGCGCGCTCTGCATCGCTGATCTTGAGCGCGGCGCGGCGGTTGTAGCGGAAATCGAATTCGGCAAGGTAGCGGTGCAAGTGAGCCTCGCCGCAATGCTGGTAGACGCCGACCATGCCGCGCTTGAAGACGGAGAAGACGCTTTCAATCGTGTTAGAGTGGATGACCGCGCCGTCCTCGTAGCGAACGTATTCCCCGGCGGAATGCTTGGTGGTGCCGTGCTTGGCGTATTCCGCGCCGGTCTCTGTGTAGAGGCGGCTTTCGTCCGTGTAGAGGATGGACTGGCGATCAGCGTTGCGCACCAGCACTTCGCGCACAGTGGCCTTGGTGGCGTCATTCAGATGGAACATGCGGGACTTGCCGCCACGCTCGACAAGACCAACCACGATGCGCTTCTGTGCGCCACCGGCCTTGCCTGATTTTGTTGGCTTCCAGTTCTTGCGAGCACGCGGGCGAGCATAGTTGCGTGGTGTCTCGCGCTTGCCGATGTAGGTCTCATCGGCTTCGATGGTTTTACCTTCGCCACCAAGTGGGCCGGACGTGTCGTTGTCCTCCTTCATGGCTTCGCGAATGCGGTGTGCCATGAACCAAGCGGTTTTGTAGGTGACGCCGAGCATACGGTGTAGCTGATGGGCGCTCATGCCCTTCTTCGATGCGGCCATGAGATGCGAAGCCAGCACCCATTTGTTGATCGGAATATGGGAGCGCTCGAAGACGGTGCCGACCGTCACGGAGAACGGCTTGCGGCATTCATTGCACTTGTAGACGCCGGGGCGCGTGGATTTTCCCTGCATCTTCGTGATGCGGGCAGGATCGACGTTACCGCAATGCGGGCAGATAGGACCGTTCGGCCAATGGATGGCCTCCAGATGCTCGCGGGCCTTGTCGGCGTCGGTGTAAATTGGATTGGTGATGTCAAACATGGCTACGATTTTTACCCCTGAGCAGAAGGATCGTTTGCTTGAGCTAGAGCGTATTGCAATTGCTCGCTTAGACGCTCGCAGGCAGAGCGCGGCATCTGCACGCCAACCCGACCGTGAGTCACAGTCTCAAATACGATCACGGTCAAATCGCCAGCAACGACAACTTCCGCGTCGGTTGCTTCGTAGCGTATTGAGGTCTCTCGGTTTGACATGACGCACTCCCGACCAGTTGACTTAACCATAACAAATCAGCAGTGGTACGTCAAGTATATAATTAGGAATTTAGTCCTTGACACCGTAACGGCCCTTTGCTAGGGTTCAGGCATCGTCGGAAAAGTGGGTTCGGCGGCGGGAGCCGCTTTTGGGGGTTCGGTCGGTGGCCGGGCCTCGATCTTCTTTTCGGCTGGGTTTTCGTGAGCGTCGGCGCCTTGGGCTCCGGCGCTTTTTTGTTGCGCGGATTTCGGGGAGAGACGGGATGCCGTTGAGATATGTGCCGTCGATGCGCGTGAGCAGGAGGGCGAGGAAGGTCATGGAGAGTGGGCGGATAACGCCCGAGGACTTGGCCGAACTTACCGGACGGTCGGCAAAGCATTGGCTGAACGTCGCCAGGGTCGAGGGCTGGCGCATGGCGAATGCCGAGCGGCCTGACGAGAAGGCCCCCGAGCCACCTGCCGAGACGGACCCGGAGGCGCTGGAGACGCGGCTGCTGGCGCTCTCGGACGAGCTGGTGAGCGAATTGGAGGTGGCGGTCGGCGAGGGGCGGGCGTCCGGCAGCTACGACAAGGGGAGGATCGATGCGCTGTCTGCCATGCTGAGGATGGTCGAGAAGATCGGCGAGATGACCCGCGTGCCCGAGCGCGCGGCGGAAAGGCAGAAGAAAAGCGATGAAGAACTGGCCGCCACGCTCGCCCTTATCGATGCCCGTATCGTGGAGCTTGCTTGTGAACTCGCTGCCACCATGGGCTGTGGAGAACCTGACCCAACCGATGGCGGAGAGGGCGCTGGCTGAGTGGTTCGGCTTTGGACGGCTGCCGCAATATCCGGTGGGGGCGCGGCTTTGCGACACCTGGCTGGTGATGGGCGGGCGCGGCTCCGGCAAGACACGGCTGGGGGCGGAATGGGTGAACGGGCTGGTGCGGGGGCTGCCGCCTTTTTCAAACCATGAATATAAGCGCATCGCACTGGTGGGGGAGACGTTTGCGGACGTGCGCGAGGTGATGATCGAGGGGACTTCGGGGCTGCTTTCGATCTCGCGCGGAAACCGGCCGCGCTATGAGCCGAGCCGGCGGCGGCTCGTCTGGGACAATGGGGCGGTGGCGCAGGTGTTTTCCGCCGAGGACCCGGACAGCCTGCGCGGGCCGCAATTCGAGGCGGCATGGTGCGACGAACTTGCCAAGTGGAAGAACGGGGAAGCGTGTTTCGACATGCTGCAGTTCGGGCTGCGGCTGGGGAGCCGGCCCGTGCAGATGCTGACGACGACGCCGAAGCCGGTGCCGCTGATCCGGCGGCTGCTGGCAAGCCCGGACGTGACCGTGACGCGGATGCGCACGGAGGAGAATGCGCAGAACCTGGCGCGGCGGTTCCTGCGCTCGGTGGAGCGGAGCTATGCCGGCACGCGGCTGGGGCGGCAGGAACTGGACGGCGAACTGATCGAGGACCGCGAGGACGCGCTGTGGACGCGCGCGGAAATAGAGACGGCGACGGGGCGCTGGGGCGAGGCGGGTCCGTTGCGCCGCATCGTCGTGGCGGTGGACCCGCCAGCGAGCGGGCGGCGCACCTCGGATGCCTGCGGGATCGTGGTGGCCGGGCTCGGCGCTGACGGGGCGGCCTGGGTGCTGGAAGACGGCACGGTGCGGGCGGTGAAGCCCGAGGTCTGGGCGGCGCGGGCGGTCGCGCTCTATCGCCGGTTCCAGGCCGACATGATCGTTGCCGAGGTGAACCAGGGCGGCGACATGGTGAGAAGCGTGATCGGCACGGTGGATGCCACCGTCCCCGTGAAGGCGGTGCGGGCGAACCGGGGGAAATGGCTGAGGGCCGAGCCGGTGGCAGCGCTTTACGCGCAGGGGCGGGTGCGGCATGCGCGGCGGCTTCCCGAACTGGAAGACGAGATGTGCGACTTCGGCACGGACGGCCTGTCGCAGGGGCGCTCGCCCGACCGGGTGGATGCGCTTGTCTGGGCGATCACGGAACTCATGCTTGGGCGCACAGGCGTGCCGCGCATACGGAATTTTCTTTGAAATCAAAGGTGAAAGCCAAGCCCGATCTCGTGCGGGCTTGGAGCATTGTCCATCACTTACCCAAAGGAGCGATCTGAAATGGCAGAGGTCATCTGTACGCATGAGGAGTGCGAAAGCATTCTTCTCTGCGACAAAACAGCATCGTCGACGACCCCCTTCATCCGCAGGTTCTGCGAGGAAGCCGATGGGAGCGTTCGGGTCGAAGATCTCGATCTAGACGGAAGTGTCTACACTATTCAGGGCGAGATCGGCGCTTGCGGAGACAGGCACGATCTTGAAAAGCAGGTCATGTGCGACAGCGCGGGGATGACCTTCCTGCGATGGTACGTCACGCGTGACGGGGAGGCGACCGGCGAATTCTTCGATACCGATCTTGCCGGCGCCGACGTCGTGCCCACCGATCCCGTAAAGGTGGGCGATTGCTGCGGTTGCGCAACTTCGACGACGCAACCGATGTGCGATGCGGGGACACCCGCGGAAGAGCCGGTTAACCTCAGTCTCTCTGGGCTGTCCTGCCCAGCAAACGGGACGTCGTCCAACAGCGTCAATTGGCAGGTGGACCAGTGCGACTCCACCCAGATCGGCCAGCCCCCGACGGAAATACTGCTTCTCGGCCAGGCAGGTGACGGTCCAGTGCAGACATGGACATTCGACCGCGCGGTCGATCTGGAATTCGACCTGCGCCCCTCGACATCCGGCGCTGTTGGCTGCGTCGAGTTGCCGCCGGGGACCGAGGTTGTACAGCTTGATCCGGTAGGGGGCATGACATGGGACCCGGCCACCAGGCAGGCGTGCAGCACCGCCAACACATCGTTTAGAGCAGCGAACCGCTTTCGAATTGAGAATATTACCAGCTTTACTCTCAACGCGCTTGATTTGGGGGCGGCCTCGTGGGGGCTGGTTGGGCTGACCGTAGCACCCGCAGCATCTGGGCCTATCCAATTTCTAAGGCATCTCTGCCTCGATTGCGATGGCAACGTGCTCTCTTTCACCGACACCACGATTGACGGTAGTGACTATACTCCGCAAGGGGAGGTGAACGTCGGCGAGTGCTCCAGTTCCAGCGATTCCGACGGTATCACTTCGACGACGCAGGCGCTTTGCGATGTACTGCCCACGCCCCCTGTTGCCCCGTATACATTTGATTTCGCCGCGAGCAACGAGGGGATAACATCCACGCCGGTGACGCAGGCCACCGCCCCCAACGGGGTCGTATATTCGATCAACCAGGGCTCCTGGTCGCCCAACGGCGGTGACCCGGGCTATTTTTCCCTTGGCAACAACACCGATACGCACCAGTGGACCTTCCACAACGGGCCCGTCGATCTGGAATTCGATATCCGTGATACGCAGCTTACGCTGCTTTCCAAGTATCTGCAGTTCCCACAGGACACGGTGATGCTGGAGGTGACGCAACCCAATGTTACCTGGGATGACGTCGCCAAACGACTGCGCCGCGACCCCCTCTTCACGAATACCGCATCCCCCAATCGTTTCCGGCTGACGAATGTCACCAGTCTTGCTCTCAGCGCCCCCAATGCATTGGCTTCCTGGGGATTGTTCGGGCTGACGGTTACGCCACGGAGCAGCGGCCCTGATCCGGTGCAGTTCCTGCGGCACATCACGTTCGACAGCGGTGGAGACGTTCTTTCTGTCGTGGATGTGAATCTGGACGGCACGGCCTACCAGGTACAGGGGCAGGTTCAGCTTTGCGGCTAGCCGCGCAAGGGAAATCCCTGCGGCAATATCACTATGACGATTGAAGATCGACGACCGCGCGATGGCTGCCCGATAGCCCGCGCCGGTATCGTGACTTTCCAATCGCAAGCAATCCGAGCTGGGCGGCCCGAGTGCCGCCCTTTCCAATTTCTCCCCCAATTTACTGGAGCGGCCCGAAATGGCTAGGACCACATGCGTATACACCGAATGCGAGACCTTCCTGCTTTGTGACAAGGTGGGGACGGCCTCGACGCCGTTCATCCGCAGGATCTGCAGGGATGCCGACGGCACCATCCAGCCGCCCGAGGACACCGATCTGGACGGCGCCGCCTACCAGGTGCAGGGTACGGTCGGAAGCTGCGAGAACGGCACCGACCTTGAGATGAAGGTCATGTGCGACGATGGCACGGTGAGCTTCCTGCGCTGGTATGTATCGCAGGACGGGCAGCCGACGGGCCAGTTCTTCGACACCGACCTTGACGGCGTGGCCTATACCCCCTCGGACCCCGCGGCGGTAAGCGTCGGCCCATGCCCGCAGGACCCCGAATGCGCGCCGACGCCGACGACGCAGCTCCTCTACGACATCCGTTCCGACGGCACGGTTGTGCCGTTCCTGCGGCACATGGTGGTGGATTGCGAGGGCAATGTCCTTGAGACCCACGACACCGGGCTCGACGAGCAGGACTATGTCGTCGACCCCAACGGCGAGGTGGTGGCGCAGCCGCCGGGGGCGCCGAAGTGCGAGGCCCTCCTTTTGTGCGACAAGGTGGGGACGGCCTCGACGCCGTTCATCCGCAGGATCTGCAGGGATGCCGACGGCACCATCCAGCCGCCCGAGGACACCGATCTCGACGGCGCGGCCTATCTGATTCAGGGTGAAGTTGGAAGCTGCGAGAACGGCACCGACCTTGAGATGAAGGTCATGTGCGACGGCGGGACGGTGAGCTTCCTGCGCTGGTATGTATCGCAGGACGGGCAGCCGACGGGCCAGTTCTTCGACACCGACCTTGACGGCGTGGCCTATGTTCCGACCGCGGCGGTGAGCGTCGGCCCGTGCCCGCAGGACCCCGAATGCGCGCCGACGCCGACGACGCAGCTCCTCTACGACATCCGGGCTGACGGCACGGTTGTGCCGTTCCTGCGGCACATGGTGGTGGATTGCGAGGGCAATGTCCTTGAGACCCACGACACCGGGCTCGACGGGCAGGACTATGTCGTCGACCCCAACGGCGAGGTGGCGGCGCAGGCGCCGGGGGCGCCGAAGTGCGAGGCCCTCCTTTTGTGCGACAAGGTGGGGACGGCCTCGACGCCGTTCATCCGCAGGATCTGCAGGGATGCCGACGGCACCATCCAGCCGCCCGAGGACACCGATCTGGACGGCGCCGCCTACCAGGTGCAGGGAGCGGTCGGAAGCTGCGAGAACGGCACCGACCTTGAGATGAAGGTCATGTGCGACGGCGGGACGGTGAGCTTCCTGCGCTGGTATGTATCGCAGGACGGGCAGCCGACGGGCCAGTTCTTCGACACCGACCTTGACGGCGTGGCCTACGCCCCGACCGCGGCGGTGAGCGTCGGCCCATGCCCGCAGGATGCGGAATGCGCGCCGACGCCGACGACGCAGCTTCTCTACGACATCCGTGCCGACGGGACGGTTGTGCCGTTCCTGCGGCACATGGTGGTGGACTGCGAGGGCAATGTCATCGAGACCCACGACACCGGGCTCGACGGGCAGGACTATATCGTCGACCCGAACGGCGAGGTGGTGGCCCAGCCGCCGGCGGAGGAGCCATGTGCCGCGACGGTGCATGCCCGCGAGATGTGCGACCTGAGGCCCGATGTCGAGCCCAACGAGGAGGGGCAGCGCTGCGCGGTGCGGTTCTTCCGCAACTATGTCTATGACTGTGAAGGCAACTTTGTACGGCACTACGACACGGATGCCGAAGGACAACCATATCAGCCGGTCGCGGGGGCCGACTGCCCCAACGGCCTCACACCATCTTTGGTAGAGCTTGAATGGCCACAGACGAATGTCATCGCTGACCCGGCTGGGCAGGAAGGACACGATTACATTTATACCGTGACCAATCCCAGGACGGGCGAGGAAGCACAGATCAAGCTCAACACGGTCACGGCTGCCTCCACAACCCCAGGAGGGGAGTGTGAAGCGTGGCAGCCCGGGAACAATGTGGTGGTGAACGCGCCGATCGGCCACGGAGAGCCCGAAAGCCGATTCACTTTCACGCTCGACGAGGTAGCGCAGCGCATGACAAGCCTGCGCCTCGACTTTGTCGACCTCGACCATTGGGAGGGCGTGCGGAGCCTCGATCCGGTGCCAGACCGCGTGGATTTCAGCGACGGCGAAGGCGTATGGGTGCCTGGGACCGGCGACATCGACGCTATTGGCGAGAACGTCACGGCACATGCCTATTATGACAATCCGCCGGCTACCATAACGCACCTCTACCGCAATGCGGGAGGCGGCTTCGCCTGCCATGCCGCTGCCTTCCAGGGCATCACCTACGCTTCCGGCCCCGCCTGCAATTGCATCGAGTGTGAAAACTGTGAGCCGACGGCGACAACGCAGCTTCTCTACGACATCCGTGCCGACGGCACGGTTGTGCCGTTCCGGCGCGACACGGTAGTGGACTGCGAGGGCAACATTCTGTCTTCCAACGACACCACGCTCGACGGGCAGGACTATGTAGTCGACCCCAACGGGCAAGTGGTGCCCCAGCCGCCGGCCTGTGCCTCGACAGTGCACGCCCGCGAGATGCGCGACCTGAGGCCCGATGTCGAGCCCAACGAAGAGGGGCAGCGCTGCGCGGTGCCGTTCTTCCGCAACTATGTCTATGACTGTGAAGGCAACTTCGTACGGCACTACGACACGGATGCCGAAGGGCAACCATATACGCCGATCGCGGTCGCCGACACCACTGATGGCATACCGTCCCTGGTGGAGCTTGAATGGCCACAGACGAATGTCATCGCTGACCCGGATGGGCAGGAAGGACACGATTACATCTATACCGTGACCAATCCCAGGACGGGCGAGGAAGCGCGGATCAAGTTCAACACCGTAACGGCCCCGGGTGGGAGCACTCCTTGCGGCGCCAATTGGCAACCCGGGCAGAATGTGTCGGTGAACGCGCCGCTCGGCCATGCAAATCCCGAAAGCCGATTTACTTTCACGCTCGACGAGGTGGCGCAGCGCATGACGAGCCTGCGCCTCGACTTTATCGACATCGACCCTTGGGAGGGCGTGCGGAGCCTCGATCCGGTGCCAGACCGCGTGGAGTTCATCGACGGCGAAGGCGTATGGGTGCCTGGAACCGGCGACATCGATGCTCTCGTCCAGAACATCACCGCACGTGCCTACTACGACAATCCGCCGGCCACCATCACGCACCTCTACCGCAATGCGGGCGGCGGCGTCGCCTGCCATGCCGCAGCTTTCCAGGGTCTGACTTACGCTTCCGGCCCCTACTGCAATTGCGGCTGCTCCGGCGGCGGGGGCGGATCGGATTGTGTGACGGCGACGACGCAGGTGCTCTGCGATGTGCAGCCCGCCACCGCTGTCACCCCGTATACATTTGATTTCACTGAGAGCGATGCGGGGATAACATCCACGCCGGTGACGGAGGCCACCGCCCCCAACGGGGTGGTATATTCGATCAACCAGGGCATATGGTTCGACACTGAAACGAGCGCGTTTATCCTGGGCAGCGGCAAGGACCCCGAGCACTTGTGGACCTTCCACAACGGGCCCGTCGATCTGGAATTCGATGTTCGCGGGATGCATGTTTCGAATAACGCCAAATATCTGCAGTTTCCGGAAGGCACGGAAGCGATGCAGGTGACACAGCCGTATTTTTACTGGGACCCTGTCACGTACCGGCTGTACCGCCGATCCGGCGGCGCGACCAACATCCATTATCCCAACCGGTTCCGGCTTCGGAATGTCACAAGCCTTGCCTTCACTGCAGGCGACCAGACCACGCTGAGCCAGTGGGGGATGATGAGCCTCACGATGACGCCGGTGGTCGACACTCCCGCGCCCGTACAGTTCATGCGGCATACCTCCACCGATTGCGGTGGGAATGTGCTTGCCGTGACGGACTGGACGCTGGACGGCAGCAGCGAGTACCAGCCGCAGGGGCAGGTTCAGCTTTGCAGCGATTGTGTGACGACGACGCAGGTGCTTTGCGATGTGCTGCCCACGCCCGCTGTTGCCCCGTATACATTTGATTTTGCCACGAACAACGAAGGGATAACATCCACGCCCGTGACGGAGGCCACCGCCGAAAACGGGGTGGTATATTCGATCAATCAGGGCATATGGTTTGGCCCAGCAACCGTCACCCCAGGCCTCTTTCTCTTGGGCGACGAGACCAATCACCATGTGTGGCACTTCCACAACGGGCCGGTCGATCTGGAATTCGATATTCGCGAGATCGAGTTTGGGGTAGATCCCAAATACCTGCAGTTTCAGGTGGACGTGGAAATGCTCGAGGTGACGCAGCCGCTTGTCTTCTGGGACGCTACCACGCACCGGCTGCACCGCCAACCCGGCAGCGGAGCCGACATCAAACGTTCCAACCGGTTCCGGCTTCGGAATACCCTAAGCCTTGACCTCTCTCCAAGCCCCGGTACCACGCTGAACGGCTGGGCGATGGTCGGACTGACGGTGACGCCAGCGGTCATCACTCCCGATCCCGTGCAATTCCTGCGGCACACCACGCTCGATTGCGGTGGAAACGTTCTTTCTACCGCAGATGTGTGGCTGGATGGCGCCCCGTACCATCCACGCGGTCAGGTCCAGTTCTGCGATTGAGCGGGCAAGGGCCATCGCGCCACACGGCGCCGTTCCTTATCGCGGGACGAGACGTGCGGCTTTAGCGTTGATGGCCATCGCGGGGCGTTCGCCTGACAGGTGGACGCCCCCGTTCAAGCCAGCAGGGAACTGATGCCGGCCGCCCCGGCGAGCCGCGCACAGGCAACTTTTCCTGAAACGAGAGCATCGCCGGGCCGACGACAGGCGGCCCGGCTCATCGATCATTCTCAGCTGAAAGGAGCGAGAGGACATGGCAGAGGCCCTCCGTATGCATGAAGGGAAAGGCTTTCTTCCCGGCGACAAAACCCGCAGCGTCCCGTGTGCGGGCGGCGTGTCGCCGCTCGGGGTCATGGATCTGGGTGCGCCTAGCGCCTTCCGCGGGGTTTCCGCGCATCTTGCCGCGCGCGTGCCGTGAGCCGTCATTTCCCGATGACCGATCCGTTCCGCTTCCGGCCCGAGCATCGGCCGGGGGCGGATGGAGAAGAGGACTGGGCGGACAACCGCCTCTCCAACTTCATGGCATGGGCGGCCGTGCACGCGCTGCCCCGCTGGTGCGCCGTCGAAAGCCATTGGACGGTGCGCATGACCGAGCTTCTGTGGGCGGACTGCCCGTGTTGTCTCGGGTTTCGTTTCATGACGATCGGCGCGGTGGGCGGGTTTGCGCTCGGGCTGCTGATCGGAATCTTCGTGAACTAACCAGGAAAGGAGTCTCACATGGGTTGTGGATGCGGAAAACGTTTTGCGGTGAATGCGGTGCGGGCGGGTATCGTGCCGCTGCCGTCGAACTCGGCGAAGGGCGACGGGCAGACCGTTAACGGTCAGGCGCTCGACGTGCGTTCTCAGGGTTTGAAGCAACCTGCTGCGGAGGCGGATGCCGGGACGGGAGCGCCCAAGCCCGCATGACGCGCTGCCCGAGCGCCGGCGTGGCCGTGCAGGTCTGAAGCGCGGCCTGCCGGCGCCGACCCGATCTAATCCGATAGGAACCGCATATGGCTTGGAATTGGCCCTGGGCACGAATCCGGGGGGAGAAGGAAGTTGCCGTCGAGCGCAAGCAGGCGGCAGGCTACGGCTTCGTGGCACTTCACCGGGAGGGTGAGGCCCTGTGGACGCGGCGCGACTATGCCTCGCTGGCACGCGAGGGGTTCATGCGCAATCCCGTCGCCCACAGGGCGGTGCGGCTGATCGCGGAAGCCGCTGCGGCGGTGCCGTGGCTGGCATATGAGGGGGAGGCGGAGCTTGACCGGCATCCGCTGCTCGAGCTTCTGGCGCGGCCGAACCACGGCCAAGCGGGGACGACGTTCATGGAGGTGCTTTACGGGCACCTGGTCCTTTCCGGCAACGCCTATGTGGAGCTTGTCGAGGCGGCGACGGGCGCACGCGAGATGCACCTGCTGCGCCCGGACCGGGTGACGGTGGTCGCCGACAGCGCCGGTTGGCCGGTGGCGCTGGAGCATCGGGCGGGAACCGTCAAGCGGCGGGTGTCGCTGGAGGAGGAAGGCGCGGGGCTGCATCTGACGCTCTTTCATCCGCTCGACGACCACTACGGATTCGCGCCGCTGGCGGCCGCCCTGCAGGCGCTCGACACCCACAATGCCGCGGCGCGGTGGAACAAGGCACTCCTGGACAACTCGGCACGGCCTTCCGGCGCGCTGGTCTATGCGACGAAGGAAGGCGCAAACCTTTCCAACGAGCAGTTCGACCGGCTGAAGGCGGAACTCGAACACGGGTACTCCGGGGCGGCGAAGGCCGGGCGGCCGCTGCTGCTCGAAGGCGGGCTCGACTGGAAGGCGATGAGCCTTTCCCCACGCGACATGGACTTCATGGAGGCCAGGAACGGCGCAGCGCGCGACATCGCCCTGGCGCTCGGCGTGCCGCCAATGCTTTTGGGGATCCCCGGCGACAATACCTACGCGAACTACCAGGAGGCGAACCGCGCCTTCTACCGGCTGACCGTGCTGCCGCTGGTCGGAAGGATAGCCAAGGAGCTGGGCGGGTTCCTCGCGCCCCGCTTCGGCGGCGATGTGCGGCTGTGGTTCGACGCAGACCAGGTGGAGGGGCTTTCGGCCGAGCGCGAGGCGCTGTGGGCGCGGGTGAGCGAGGCGAGCTTCCTGAGCGACGACGAGAAGCGCGAGGCCGTGGGGTACGGCGCTGTGGGCGGTTGAGCGTAAGAGCAAGGGCGTTCGTGGGGCTGGGATGACGAAATGAAGGATCAAGGGATGATCGGACTGAGCGAGGCGGCCTGGCTGTGGGTGGCCAAGGCCGGAGGGGCGATTGCCGGATCGGCGATCTCCCTCGCATACCTGCTGCCGAGCGGCCGGCGGGAGGCGGCGATCCGCTTCGCCGTTGGCGTGGTCTGCGGCGTTATCTTCGGCGGCGCGGCGGGGCTGAAGATCGCCGCCGAGCTGGGGCTTGCCGGCAAGCTGGCGCCGGGCGAGGTGGTGCTTATAGGCTCGGCGGCGGCGAGCTTGTGCGCCTGGAGCGCCATCGGCTTCGTGATGCGGCTTTTTGCGAACGCCGCGAGACGGCGGGAAGCGAGGAACGTGCGATGAGCATCTCTATCGGGGCGGACGAGCGCAAATATGCGGGGCTCGACGTGGAGCAGGTGGAGCGCGACGGATCGTTCTCCGGTTATGCGAGCCTGTTCGGGCGCGTGGATCTGGGCCGCGACGTCGTGGAGCGGGGGGCGTTCGCCGAATCCCTCGAAAAGCGCGGGGCAGGCGGGATCAGGATGCTGTTTCAGCACGATCCGAACCAGCCGATCGGAGCCTGGAAGGAGATCCGCGAGGACGCGCGGGGATTGTTCGTGCGCGGCAAGCTGGCGGCCGGGGTGAGCAAGGCGCGCGAGGTGCTGGAGCTGATGCGCGACGGGGCGCTGGACGGGCTTTCCATCGGGTTCCGCACGGTGCGGGCCGTCAACGAGCCGCGGACTGGGATCAGGCGCATCAAAAAGGCGGACCTTTGGGAGATTTCCGTGGTGACGTTTCCCATGCTGCCGGAGGCGCGGGTGGAGGCGGTGAAGGATTTCACCGGCCTTCCGAGCCCGCGCGAATTCGAACGTTGGCTGACGCGGGATGCGGGGCTGACGCGGAGCGAGGCCAAGACGGTGATTGCGCGCGGCTTCGCCCATCTCCTGCGCGAGCGGGACGCCGCGCCGGGAACGCCGGAGCGCCTGGCGGCGACCATCCGCCGGGCGGCCAGACTTTTTCACCAACGAGGATCGGAAAATGACTGAGACGAACAAGGGCGTCCTGGAAGTGAAGTCGGCGGGGCCGATCGGCGACGTGAGCGGCGCCTTCGAGGACTTCATGACCTCCTTCGAGGCCTTCAGGGAGGCGAACGATGAGCGGTTGGCCGAGATCGAGCGGCGCTCTGCCGCTGACCCGGTGACGAGCGAAAAGGTGGACCGCATCTCGCAGGCGCTCGACGAGCATAAGAAGGTGCTGGACCGGGTCGTACTGAAGCGGGCGCGGCCGGCGCTCGGGCAGCGCGATGCCGTCGGCGCGCTTGAGCATCTGGAGCACAAGCAGGGCTTCGAGAGCTACATCCGCACCGGCGACGAGCGGCAGCTGCGCGCACTCGAGGAGAAGGCGATGTCCTACGGCTCCGGCCAGGACGGCGGCTATCTGGTGCCGGAGGAGACGGAGGCGATGATCGGCAGGAGGCTTGCCGAGATTTCGCCGATCCGCTCGATCGCTTCCGTGCGGAAGGTGTCCACGGCGGTGTTGAAGAAGCCGTTCGCCGTCACCGGGCCGGCGACGGGCTGGGTGGGCGAGACGGCGCCTCGGCCGGAGACGGCGTCGAGCACGCTGGACGAGCTTTCCTTCCCGACGGCCGAGCTTTACGCCATGCCGGCGGCGACCGCCGCCCTTCTGGAGGACAGCGTGGTCGATCTCGACGCGTGGATCGCAGGCGAGATCGAGACAGCGTTCGCCGAGCAGGAGGGGGCGGCGTTCGTCAACGGAGACGGGACGAACAAGCCGCGCGGCTTCCTCGACTATCCGCAGGTTGCGGACGAGGCCTGGAACTGGGGGAATGTCGGTTATCTGGCGACAGGGAATGCAGCCGGGTTGCCGTCGATGGCACCGTCGGACAAGCTCATCGACCTGATCTATGCGTTGAAGGCGGGTTACCGCCAGAACGCGGATTGGGTGATGAACCGCAAAACCCAAGCCACGCTGCGCAAGCTGAAGGACGCCGACGACAATTACCTGTGGCAGCCGCCGGCTACCCCCGGCAGCCGGGCGATGCTGGCCGGCTTTCCGGTGGTGGAGGCCGAGGAGATGCCGGACATTGCGGCGAATGCCACGCCGATCGCCTTCGGTGACTTCGGGCGCGGTTATCTGGTGGTCGACCGGACGGGCGTGCGGGTTCTGCGCGATCCCTATTCGGCGAAGCCCTACGTGCTGTTCTACACGACCAAGCGCGTGGGCGGGGGCATCCAGAACTTTGAGGCGATCAAGCTCTTGAAGGTGGAAGCCTAGCGGCGATGCAGGTGGGCGCTCGTGCCTGCGGCGCGCGTCATCCCGGCCGAGCGAAGCGAGAGCCGGGTCCATTCCGTGACGTCGAGGTTCCGGCCAGCTTCGCCGGAGCTTCAGCGAGGCGAGAATGGGTCCCGGATAGTCTCCGCTTTGCTCCGATTTCCGGGATGACGGCGCCGGAGCGGTGAGTTGCCCTTGACGGCCCCGGTCTCCTCCCGCCGGGGCCGTCATCCATTCGATCATCCCAAAGAGAGACATTTTATGACGCTGTTTCGAACGGTCGAGCCGGCCGCCGAGCCGGTCTCGCTTGTCGAGGCGAAGGCGCATTTGCGCATTGCCCACGACAGCGAGGACGGGCTGATTTCCGGGCTTATCCGCGCTGCGCGCGAAGAGGTGGAGCGGGTGGCAGGCATGGCACTGATCGACCAGGCCTGGCGGTTGGTGCTCGACCGGTGGCCACTAGGCGGGATCGTGCTTCTCAGGCGCACGCCGGTGCGGGAGGTGTTGTCGGTGACCGTGTTCGACGGCGACGGGGCGGCGACGGTGCTGGCGCCGGAAGACCATCAGCTCGACGCGGTGTCTTCTCCGGCGCGGCTCCATCTCGAGGAAAGGCCAGCGCCGGGGCTGGCGCTGAACGGGATCGAGATCGATTTTTCGGCAGGTTTCGGCGAGGCGGGGACGGACGTTCCGGATCTTCTGAAGCGGGCGATGCTGATCCTGATGGCGCATTGGTATGAGTTCCGAGGTGCTTTCGGCGCCGATGGCCAACCCGTGTCCATTCCCGACGAATATCGGCGGCTGATCGCCGCCTGGCGGGGGCCGAGGCTTTGATGGGTGTCATGTTTATCGATCCGGGACGGCTGCGCACCGAGCTGGTGCTGGAGGCAGCGGTGACGGCGGCGGACGGCGCCGGCGGACACACGGAAAGCTGGCAGGAGGTGGCGACGGTGTTTGCGCATGTCGAGCCGGTAAGGGCGACAAACTTTTTCGGCGCCGGGCAGGCGCATGAAGAGGTGACGCACCGGGTAACGCTGCGTTTTCGCGACGACGTGGCAAGCGGCATGCGTTTCGTGAAGGAGGGGCGGGTGCTGGAGATCGTCACGGTGCGGGATGCCGACGAGACGGGACGCTATCTCGTCTGTCGTGTGCGGGAGGAGGGACGATGAAGGTGACGATGCGGCTGACGCTGGACGGGCTGGTGCGGGCTATGCGGACGAAAGTGCACACCGTGGCGGGCACTGTTGAGAGCGGGGCACGGCCGGACGCCGGAAGGGCGGTGCGGATGCGCCGCGAAGCGCTCCGGCGGGCGAATACGCGCAGGCGGGGAGGAAGGCATGAGCGCAGCGACACTTGATCTGCAGGAGGCGGTATTCGCCGCGCTCACGAACGACGCCGCGCTGGTGGCCGCGCTTGGCGGGGTGCGGTTTCATGACCTGACGCCGGCGGGGCTTTCCTTTCCGTACGTCACCTTCGGTCGAGCGACGGCCTATGACTGGAGCACGGGAACGGAGGAGGGAAGCGAGCACTTCTTCACGCTCAACACTTGGTCGAAGAGGAAGGGGCGGCGGGAGGTGCTGGCGCTGATGGAACTGGTGCGCGGCGCGCTGCACGGGGAGGAGTTGGGGTTGGCGGGGCATCGGCTTGTCAATCTGCGGCTGGAGTCCTCGGAGGTCAGGTACGACGAGGACCTCGGCGCCTATCACGGGGCGCTGCATTTTCGGGCGGTGGTGGAGGCGTAGCTTCCCGCGCCACCCTTGAGAGCATTTCACTCACATCGAAGGAGGCCCATGGATGGGTGCGCAGAAGGGGAAGGACCTGCTCCTCAAGCTGGACGAGGACGGGCAGGGGCGTTTCGTCACCGTGGCGGGACTGCGGACGAAGAGGCTGGCCTTCAACAGCGAGACGGTGGACATCACCGATGCGGATTCGGTGGGCAGGTGGCGGGAGCTGCTCGCCGGTAGTGGCGTGCAGCGGGCCTCCGTCAGCGGGTCGGGGATATTTAAGGACGCACAATCGGACGCGATGATCAGGGGCCGGTTCTTTGCCGGCGAGATCGCGGCCTGGCAGTTCGCCATTCCCGATTTCGGAACCGTTTCAGGGGGCTTTCAGATCACCGCGCTTGAGTATTCGGGCAGTCACGACGGGGAAGTGACGTTCGAGATCGCGCTGGAATCGGCGGGGCCGGTGAGCTTCGCGGTGGCACCATGAGCGTGAACAGGCGGCGCGGCGAGGTGGCGGCCAGGCTCGACGGACGTGAGTATCGGCTGTGCTTGACACTGGGGGCGCTGGCGGAGCTGGAGGCGGCATTCGAAGCCGAGGACCTGAACCGGCTGGTGGAGCGGTTTTCGAGCGGCCGGCTTTCGGCACGGGATATGGCGGCGGTGATTGCCGCGGGTCTGCGCGGCGGCGGCCACGAGGTGAGCGACGAGGACGTGCGGGCCATGCGCTGCGAGGGAGGCGCGGCGGGTTTTGCAGCGCTTGTCGGAGAATTGCTCTCCGTGACGTTCGGGGCGGGGGCGCCGGAGGGAGGTCGGGGCGAAAACCCTTAGACGCCGCAGCGGGAGCAAGGAGGCCCCCCTTTCCCTGGCGGGAGGTGATGGGGACGGCCTTCGGCCTGCTGCGGCTGTCGCCGGCCGCCTTCTGGGCGATGACGCCGCTCGAATTCAACGCCGCGCTGGAGGCGCTGGGGCTTGCAAGGGAGCAAGCGCCCGGTCGGGCGGAGCTTCACCGGCTGATGCGGCTTTTCCCGGACAATCAGGAGACATGGGATGGCGGATGAAGTGCGGGTGCCGATCGTCGCCGATACGGCGCCATTCGAGGCGGCACTGGAGAACCTGACAGGGCTTTCGGAGAGCTTTGGGACGCAACTGACGGGGGCGCTGAAGGGCGCGGTGGTGAGCGGCAAGTCGCTGGAGGACGTGCTGCGCAAGATCGGGCTCAATCTGGCAGGCATGGCGCTGGAGCAGGGACTGCGACCGTTGCAGAGCCTGGCGGGCGGGCTGCTCGGTGGGCTCCTCGGCGGTGTGCTGCCTTTTGCCAAGGGCGGGGTCGTGCCCTTTGCGGGCGGGGGTGTGGTTTCGGCGCCGACCTATTTTCCGGCCGGGCGGAACATCGGGCTGATGGGGGAGGCGGGGGCGGAAGCGATCTTGCCCCTGCAAAGGACGGCGGACGGACGGCTTGGCGTGGCGTCGGGCGGCGGCGCGGCGGCGCCGACCATCGTGTTCAATGTGACGACGCAGGATGCGGCCTCCTTCCGCAAGTCGGAGGCACAGGTCGCGGGAATGCTGACGCGGGTGGTCACAAGGGGGACACGTGGGTTGTGAGGCGGATGAGTCGGCGCTTCCATCTCTTGGCCGCTTATCCTCGGGTCAGATCTGAGGATCCGTGGCCAAGGGATTCAAACCGTACGGAAAACAGCCTCCTAAAAAATGCATATCTGAAGTGAGGCAGGAGCCAATGCAGAGCTTTCACGACGTCCGCTTTCCGCTCGGCGTCTCTTTTGGCGCGACCGGCGGGCCGGAGCGGCGCAACGAAATCGTGCAGCTTTCCTCGGGGCGGGAGAAGCGCAATGCGCGAGTTAGCCGTTCGCGCCGGCATTACGATGCGGGAACGGGAGTGCGCTCGATCGAGGACCTGTACGCGGTGCTGGGCTTCTTCGAGGCGCGGCGGGGATCGTTGCATGCCTTTCGGTTTCGCGATCCGTTCGATTGGAGGTCGTGCGGTCCGCAGGAGGCGCCTTCCGCGTTCGATCAGGTGATTGGCGTGGGCGATGGGGTGCGGGAGCGATTTCGCATGGTGAAGACCTATGGAGAGGGAGCAGACGCTTATGAGCGGGTGATCGCCAGGCCGGTGGCGGGGAGCGTCCTTGTCGCGGTGGCGGGGGAGCCGAAGGTGATCTCAGCCGATTATTCGATCGACGCGGAGACGGGGGAGGTGGTCTTCGTTGCCGGAGCCGTTCCGGCGGACGGCGAGGAAGTGACGGCGGGATACGAGTTCGACGTTCCGGTGCGCTTCGACATCGAACGGTTATCGGCGAGCGTGACGACGTTCAAGGCGGGGCAGATCCCATCCATTCCACTGGTGGAGGTGTTGTGATGCCCGTGGCGGCGGCCCTTGCGGCGCATCTGGAAGGCGAGGTTACGACGCTGTGCCATTGCTGGCGGCTGACCCGCAGCGACGGCACCGTAATGGGTTTTACCGATCATGACCGCGAGGTCGTCTGCGACGGCATGGCGTTTATGCCGGAGACGGGGCTTTCGGCGAGCGAAGCGCGGCGTTCACTGGGGCTGGCGGTGGACACCGTGGACGTGGAGGGGGCGCTGTCGGCACTGGATATCGAGGAGGCCGACATCCTGGCGGGGGTCTATGACGGGGCAAGAGTGGAGACGCTGCTGGTCAACTGGCAGGACGCCAGCCAGTTCGCGCGGCTGCGCCGCGCGGTGATCGGGCAGATCGCCCGGCGCGACGGACGCTTCGTGGCGGAACTGGAAAGCCCGGAGCGGGCGCTGGACCAGACCAACGGGCGCACCGTACGGCGGAGCTGCGATGCGGAACTGGGGGATGCGCGGTGCGGGGTCGATCTCGATGCAGGGGGATTCCAGGGCAACGGAATTCTGGAGGGGGTGAACGGCAACAGCGTCATCGTCTCCGGGCTCGATGCGTTTGAAACGGGCTGGTTCACGAATGGGGTTGTGACCTGGATGTCCGGCGCGAGCGCCGGGCGCCGCGAGCGCGTGGCGGCGCATCGCAAGGGGGTGGACGGCGTGGTGCTCGACCTTTGGTGGGACGCGGCGGCGGCGGTGGCGCCGGGGGATGCGCTGACGGTCGTCGCGGGCTGCGACAAGCGGTTTTCGACCTGCAAGGCGAAATTTGCCAACAGCGCGAATTTTCGCGGCTTTCCGCATCTACCGGGGAACGACGCTGCCTATAGCTACGTCACCGAGGAACAGACGTTTGACGGCGGTCCGTTGGTGGAATGAGCAGAGCGGAGAGGGCCGCCTTGGACGAGGCGGTGGTGGACGAGGCGTTGTCCTGGGTGGGCACACCGTATCGGCACCAGGCAAGCAGCAAGGGGATTGCCTGCGATTGCCTTGGGCTGGTGCGCGGGGTCTGGCGGGCGCTCTATGGGGCGGAGCCGGAGGCAGCTGGCCCCTACAGCATGGATTGGGCGGAGACCGGGGGCGGGGAGCGGCTTTTTGCGGCTGCCCGACGGCATTTCGTGGAATGCGCGGACGGTGGGCTGGAGGCGGGGCGGGTGGTGCTTTTCCGCTGGCGGCCGCATCTGCCGGCCAAGCATGCGGGCATTCTCGCTGGCGAGGACGCGTTCGTCCATGCCTATGAAGGGCAGGCGGTGGTGGTGTCTCAACTCGTACCGCAGTGGCGGCGGCGGATCGCCGGCGTGTTCGCGTTTCCTGCAACGGGAGAGAGATAGGCCAGATGGCGACAATCGTTCTGCAGGCCGCCGGCGCCTTTCTGGGCGGGGTGCTGGGGCCGGTTGGCTCGGCGATCGGCTCGGCAGCGGGAGCCATGGCGGGCTACGTGATCGACCGGGCGATCATCGACTCGACCAAGCACTACGAGGGGCCGCGGCTCGCGGCGGCGCGGCCGCTGACGGCGGAGGAAGGAGCGCCGTTGCCACGGGTCTACGGAACTGTACGTGTGGGCGGGACGCTGATCTGGGCGACGCACTTCGAGGAGAGGAGCAGGACGGAGCGGCAGGGCGGAAAAGGGGGACCGAAGGTCACGACCTATTCCTATTTCGCCAACGCGGCCTTTGCGCTGTGCGAGGGCGAGATCGCAGGCGTGCGGCGGGTATGGGCCGACGGGCAGGAGGTCGACCGCGAGCGGCTGGAGATACGGGTCTATCAGGGCTCGCAAGACCAGCCGGTGGACCCGCTGATCGAGGCGAAGCAGGGCACAGGCAATGCGCCGGCCTATCGCGGCACGGCCTATCTGGTGATCGAGCGCTTTCCCATCGATGACTACGGGCGCCGCATTCCGCAGTTCCAGTTCGAGGTGATGCGGCCGGTGGATGGGCTCAACCGGCGCGTCCGGTCAGTGTCGCTGATACCGGGCGCGACCGAGTACGGTCTGTCGCCGACATTGGTGAAGCAGACAGGCGATCCCGGCGAGACCAGGGCGGTGAACCGGCACAATCGGGCGGCGGCGACGGACTTCGAAGCCGCGCTCGACGAGCTGCAGGCACTATGCCCAAACCTTGAGAGCGTGTCGCTGGTGGTCGCGTGGTTCGGGACGGACCTGAATGCCGGGCACTGCACCATCCGGCCGATGGTGACGCATACAAACCCGGCGGGACTTTCGCAGCCGTGGCGCGTTTCGGGCATCGACCGGGAGGAGGCACAGGTCGTCTCGCAGGTTGACGGGAGGGCCGCTTTTGGCGGGACGCCCACGGACCGCTCGGTGATGGAGGCGATCGCCGCCATCAGGCAGCGCGGACTGAAGGTGGGGCTCTATCCCTTCATCATGATGGATGTGCCGGCGGGCAACGACCTGCCGGACCCCTATGGCGGCACCGAGCAGGCGGCCTACCCGTGGCGCGGGCGTATCACCTGCTATCCCGCCCCCGGCCAGCCGGGGACCGCCGACAAAACGGCCCTTGCACGGGTTCAGATCGAGGAGCTGGCGGGGCTGGCCTCGCCGGGGCAGTTTTCGCCGGAGGCGGATTCGATTCGGTTCGCGGGCGATCCGGACGAATGGAGCTACCGGCGGCTTGTGCTGCACTATGCGCACCTGGCGGCCGCCGCCGGCGGGGTGGACACGTTTCTTCTCGGTTCGGAGATGCGCGGGCTGACGACGGTGCGTGATGGGGAGAACAGGTTCCCCTTTGTCGAGATCCTGCAAGAGCTCGCGGGCCAGGTGCGCGGCGTTCTGGGAGCGGCGACGACGATCACCTACGGGGCGGACTGGAGCGAGTATTTCGGGCATCAGCCGGCGGATGGGTCGGGGGACGTGTTCTTTCACCTGGACAGCCTGTGGGCGCATGCCGACGTCGATGCGGTGGGCATCGACAATTATATGCCGCTCTCCGACTGGCGGGATTCGGACGTGGGAGGGGAAAACCCCGACGGGTTTGCCGGGCCCTACGACCTGGAGGGACTGCGCGCCGCGATCACCTCGGGCGAGGGGTTCGACTGGTATTATGCGAGTGAGGCGGATCGGGCGGCTAGGCTACGCTCACCCATCAGCGATGGGGCTTACGGCAAAGACTGGGTGTTCCGCTACAAGGATCTGGTGGGCTGGTGGTCGAACCGCCACTTCAACCGCATCGGAGGGGTGGAGGAAGCCGAGCCCACGGCCTGGGTGCCGCAGTCGAAGCCGTTCCACTTCACCGAGCTTGGCTGCGCCGCGGTGGACAAGGGTCCGAACCAGCCGAACGTGTTTCCCGACCCGAAGTCTTCGGAGAACGTGCTTCCGCACTTTTCCAGCGGCGGGCGCTCTGACCTGGCGCAGCAGCGGTTCCTGGCCGCTCATTACGCGCATTGGGCGGATGGCGGAGCGGCAGCAAACCCGATCTCGGCAGTCTATGGCGGGCCGATGGTGGATGTCGGCGCGATCAGCCTGTGGGCGTGGGATGCGCGGCCATTTCCGGCCTTTCCGACCTACGCAGATGTCTGGGGTGACGGCGAGAACTGGGCGCACGGGCACTGGCTGAACGGCCGGCTGAGCGGCGTTTCGGTGGGCGCGCTGATCGAGGCGATCCTTGCCGACCACGGGCTTCCGGCCGCCGATGCGACGCGGGCGGACGGGACGGTGGCGGGCTATGTCGTCACCGATCCGACAACGGCTCGCGCGGCCATCGAGCCGCTGGCGACACTGTTCGGCGTCGGCGCGCGCGACGGAGAGGAGGGGCTGATATTCGCCACCGAAGGAGCGGGGGCGGGCGAAACGCTGCTGCTCGATGAACTGGTGGTGGAGGAGGGGCGTGAGATGGTGGAGCGGGTGCGCACACCCGATCATGCGCTGCCGGCACTCGCCCAACTCGATTTCCGCAATCCGCTAAACGACCACCAGTCGGCAACGGCGGCGGCGAATTATGTAGGCGCGAAGGGGAGCGGGACGAGCTTCGTCAGCTTTCCCGGCGTGCTTTCCGCCGACGAGGCGAACGGGCTGGTGCGCGACCTCCTGCGCCGCAGCTGGGACGGGCGCGAGCGCGTGGCGTTTTCCATACCGTTGACGGAACAGCGGCTGGAGGTGGGAAGCGTTTTCCGGCTGCCGAATGCGCCGCAAGGGCCGGATTATCTGGCGACGGAGATCGAAGATGGGCTGGCACGGCTGGTCAGGGCACGGCGCATCGTGCGTGTGGCGGCAGCACCCGCCTCCGGGGCCGGCATTCCCCGGCGCGAGACCGGAGAGAGCTTCGCGCCGGGGCGCCCGCACGCGCTCTTTCTCGACCTGCCGGTGCGCACGAGCGAGGACGCTCCGCAGGATCAGTTGCGCCTCGCCCTACGGGCCAAGCCCTGGCGCAGCCAAGCGGTGCTGGCTTCGCCGGAGGAGACGGGATTTGTCCTGCGCTCGACCGTGGGCCTTAGAGCAGTGATCGGCGCGCTTGTCGTGGCGCTGCCCGGCGGGGCGGCGGAAGGAAGGCGGGACAGTGCGACTGCGGTGACGGTGCGGCTTTATGATGGCGAGTTGCAGAGCTTGTCGCGGCTTCAAGTGCTGAATGGTGGGAACGCGGCGGCCGTACGCTCGCTGGCGGGGGGGTGGGAGATCCTTCAGTTCGACACGGCGGAGGAGATCTCGCCCTCGGTATGGCGGCTTGCCGGCTTGCTGCGCGGTCAACTCGGAACCAACGATGCGATGGCGGCGGGCGCCGCGGAGGGAGCACCCTTCGTGCTTCTCGACGAGGCGGTGGCTCCGGCCGGACTCAGGGCGGGGGAGATCGGCCTCGATCTCAACTGGCGGGTGGGGCCGGCGGGGTTCAACCCGTCGGAAGAAAATTTCCTGCTTGAGCGGGTTACCGGCGGCGTGCGGGCATTGCTGCCGCTGTCGCCGGTGCATCTTAAAGGGCGGATCGAGCGCGGCGACCTTTCCCTTTCCTGGGTGCGGCGCGGGCGCGTGGATGCCGATGGCTGGCTGGGTGCAGATATCCCTCTCGGAGAGGCACAGGAGCGCTACCGCGTCGAGATCGCGCCAGTGGGCGGTGCTGCCGTACGCAGCACCGACACGGCTCTCCCCCAATGGACCTACACGGCGGCGATGGCCGCCGCGGATTTCGCCGAGTTGCCGGCGGCGGTCGACGTGACGGTGCGTCAACTGAGCGCTGCAATTGGCGCCGGCCTAGCCGTGCGGCGGACAGTTGCAATGGCGTGAGGAAGTAAGGATCAGCTGGAAAGGAGTTTGCTATGAACGAAACGAAACCCTGGTATCTGTCGCGCACCATCTGGGCGTCCGTGGTGACCGTCGTCGCCGGTACGGGCGGTCTCTTGGGGATGCCTGTCGAGGAGGTCGACAATCAGGCGCTGGTGGAGACGCTGCTGCAGGCGATCACCGCCATATCCGGCCTGCTGGCGATTTTCGGCCGGCTGGCGGCCGACCGCCGCATCAACTGATGCCTGGGCCGCATGCGCGGGGACCTTCCCGCGCATGCGGCCCAAAATTGCGACCTTGGCATCGGCGCGCTTTCATTGTTCATTCTCCGTTCAGCCCTGGTGAGCTAGACACGGCAGCATGAAACAGCTTCGCTCCATATCCATTCTGACCGCATCGGCCGCGCTGGCGGTGGCGTTCGTTGCCACGGGTGCATCCGGCCAAGAGCAGGCCGGGAAGCCGATGCTCCTCGCCCAGGGCGCGGATTGCTATGCCATCGGCCAGCGGATCGCCGCCGAACAGGGGGGTACACTGGCGAAAGCCTCGGAGGAATCGCGCGGCGGTCAAACCGTCTGCAGGATCGTGGTCCTGGTGCCTGGCAAGGACGGCGGAAGGCCGCGGCGCGCGGAGTTCACCGTTCCGGCACAATAAAAATCAGGGGTGATGTTTCCGGCGGATCGGCTATCCTGTTCACCGATTTTCTGTCTGGAGCGAGCGACCATGCGCATACTCGTTGTCGAGGACGACAAGGACCTGAACCGGCAGATCTCAAGTGCGCTGGAGGATGCCGGCTATGTGGTGGACCGCGCCTTCGATGGCGAGGAGGGGCATTTTCTCGGTGATACGGAGCCCTATGACGCCGCGGTGCTCGACATCGGCCTGCCGCAGATGGATGGCATCAGCGTGCTGGAACGCTGGCGCCAGGATGGGCGCAAGATGCCCGTGCTCATCCTGACGGCGCGCGACCGCTGGAGCGACAAGGTCTCCGGCATCGACGCGGGCGCCGACGACTACGTGACAAAGCCCTTCCACATGGAAGAAATCCTGGCGCGCCTGCGCGCGCTCATCCGCCGCGCGGCGGGGCATGCCTCGCCGGAGCTTTTCTGCGGACCGCTAAGGCTCGACACCAAGGCCTCCAAGGCCGATGTGGACGGGGTGCCGCTGAAGTTGACCTCGCACGAGTACCGGATGCTCGCCTATCTCATGCACCACAAGGGCTCGGTAGTCTCGCGCACCGAGCTGGTCGAGCATTTGTACGATCAGGATTTCGATCGTGATTCCAACACGATAGAAGTGTTTGTGGGACGTCTGCGTAAGAAGCTGGGTTCGGACCTCATCGAGACCGTCCGGGGAATGGGCTACCGCTTGCGCGAGCCGAATGCCTGAACGGGCTGAGCGAAGGGTGAAATCGCCTAAGGTGGCGTTTTTGTCGCGGCTTCGGCGGCTGCCGCGGATGGTGACCTTTCGCGTCGTCGCCTTCTCCTCCATTTGGGCCATCATCGCGCTGGTGGTTATCGCCACCGTGATCTCGACGTTGTTCCGGCAGGTCAGCAACCGCGGCTTCGAGGAGGTTCTCTCCGCCCATCTTTTCAACCTGATCGCCTCGGTGAGCGCGTCCGGGGCGGGCAGCCTGGTGGGCAGTCCGAACCTCGGGGACCTACGCTTTTCCGAACCGCTATCGGGCTGGTACTGGTCCGTCGAGCCGGCGTCCGAGGCTCTGCGCAATCTGCTGCGTTCGCCGTCGCTGGTGGGGAGCGTGCCTTCGCCGGCGCAGAACGTCGTGCCCTTCAACCGCGAATTTCAGCGCAGCTATCTGGCGAAAGGGCCGGGTGGGGACGATATCCAGGTGCTGGAGGCGGAGATCGTGCTCGACGAGGCCGACCGCATAGCCCGCTTCCGCGTCATGGGCAACCGCAGCGAATTGGAGCGGGAGATCGACGATTTCGCGCGGCGGCTTTTTGTCTATCTGGCCATTTTCGGGCTAGGCATGGTGGCGATCAACGCCTTCGCTATCCTGATTGCGCTCAGGCCGCTGCAGGGAATCCGCCGGGCGCTCGCCAATATACGCGCCGGTACTGCGGAGCGGCTCTCCGGACCTTTTCCCGGGGAGATCGCACCGCTGGCGGATGAAACCAATGCGCTGATCGAGAGCAACCGCCGTATCATCGAGCGCTCGCGCAAGCAGGTGGGCAATCTCGCCCACTCATTGAAGACGCCGCTGGCGGTGTTGATGAACGAGGGCCGCGCCATGGGCGGTGGGCAGGGGACGCTGATTTCCACCCAGGCTTCGGCCATGCAGCAGCAGATTGACCACTATCTCCTGCGCGCCCGCGCTGCTGCCCAGCGCAGCGCACTCGCCCAACGCAGCCCGGTGAACGAGACGCTGGAGCGTATGGTGCGGGTAACGGAGAAGCTCAATCCCGAGAAAAAGCTGACGGTTCGCCTGCCGGAGGAAGCCGTGGTGTTCGCCGGCGAGCGGGAGGACCTTGAGGAGATCACCGGCAACCTCCTGGAAAACGCGATGAAATGGGCGCGCGGCCGCGTCGCGCTGTCGCTCCATCCGCCGCAAGAGGAGGGCGAAGAGCGCAGCTTCCGCATCGTCGTCGAGGATGACGGACCGGGGATACCGGAAGACCAGGCGCGGCAGGCGCTGAAGCGGGGAAGGCGGCTCGATGAAACCAAGCCGGGAACCGGGCTCGGCCTGGCGATTGTCGCCGATCTGGTGGAGGAGTACGGTGGCGGGCTTTCGCTGGAACGCTCGCAGCTTGGCGGCTTGAGAGCGGAAGTGACGCTTTTGAGCGCGTGAGGCTAGTGGTGCGATCCTGACAGATGGTCCCCATCTGTCAGGGCAAATCGCCCCACCAGATTAATAGCTTGTGGGCTGATTTCTCCAAACAGATGGGTACCATCTGTTTGGGTCAGACCACTGGGAAGGCGGGAAGGTGGACAAAATTCCGTCAAACATGGTCTATAGGCGACGGCGCTTTTTGTGGAGCGGGTTGAAGGGCTTGATGCGGCGATGAAATTCCCGGCGTTTGTCATGTTTGCAATTTTTGCGCTTTCGGGCTGCGCCATGGGTGGCTTGCCCGGAACCGCCGATGCGCGGCTCACCCGCTCCATCGGCGCTGGTTCCGGCGAGCCGGTCGCCGGGATCGTCGGTGGCGGGTTGGTGGCGAGCGCAGGCGCCGAATTATCGCGGCGCGAGCGGCTTGAGGCTGTCAATGCCGAGTACCGGGCGCTCGAATCGGCGCCTGCCGGCGAGCCGGTGGCCTGGCGCGACGAGAAGACCGGCCACGGCGGCACGGTGACCGCGGCACAGCCCTATCGCGTGGGCTCGCAGGATTGCCGGCCCTATTCGCACGTGGTGAACGCGGGCGGATCGGCGCGCTCGGTGCGTGGCACCGCCTGCCGCAATCCCGATGGAAGCTGGACGTTGCTCAACTGACACCAGCAAGGCTCCGGTCATGCCAAAAGGCCGCATGCCGAGGGAGTTGGCACCGCCCGGCGTGACGGATATTTGAACAGACATGTTGTTCTGGGTTCTAGCCGCGCTTCTGACGCTCATCGCCTCGTTGGCGGTGATGCTGCCCTTCCTGCGCCGGCGCGGGGACCAGCGCGCGGGCATGGAGCACGACCTTGCCGTCTATCGCGACCAGCTTGCCGAGCTTGAGCAGGAGGTCGGGCGCGGGCTGATTTCCAAGGCCGACGCGGCCGAGGCGCGCGCCGAGATCGGGCGCCGCATCCTGCGCTTGAGCGAGACTGGGAAGGACGATGCCGCCGCAGGAGGCGGGCGCTCGGCCCGCACCATCGCAGCGGCGGCCGTGCTGGCGGTGCCGTTGGTGAGCTGGGGCCTCTATGCATTCCTCGGCTCGCCGGGCATGCCTGCCCTTCCCCTGCAGGCGCGGCTGACGGTCGATCCCTCGCAGGCTTCGATCGACGAGTTGGTCGCCCGCGCGGAGGCTCATCTCGCGGACAATCCGCAGGATGCCCGGGGGTGGGAGGTCTTGGCGCCGATCTATACGCGGCTGGGGCGCTACGGCGATGCGGCGGCGGCCTACCGCAAGACGATCGCGCTCACCGGACCGAGCGCGGCGCGCGAGGCGGCTCTCGGTGAGGCCCTGGTGGGCGAAGCGGGCGGTATCGTCACCGCGGAGGCGGAGGCGGCGTTCGAACGGGCGCTTGAGATCGACGCGACCAATCCTCGTGCACGCTTCTTCATCGCCATGGCGCGAGCGCAGGAGGGAAATACGACGGAAGCGCGCACTATCTGGGAGAAGATGGCGGCAGGACTTCCTGAGGATTCGCCGTGGAAGGAGGTCGCCGGGCAGGCAATCGCCGGCCTCAACGGCAGTGAAGGCGAGGCGCCGGGCCCCTCCGAGGCGGATATCACTGCAGCTGAGGAGATGACGCCCGCAGCGCGTCAGGAGATGATAGAAGGAATGGTGGCCAGCCTCGATGCGCGGCTGCGCGAGGACCCGGCCGATATTGAAGCTTGGCGGCGGCTTTTGCGCTCCTATGTCGTTCTGGGCAGGAAGGGCGAGGCCAGCGAGGCGTTGGAGCGCGCGCTGGCGGCATTCGGCGCCGGCAGCGAGGAAGCCGAGACATTGACGGAATACGCGGAGACGCTGGGCGTCCCGCAAGACGAGTAGGTGTGACGTGACGCGCAAGCAGAAGCGGCTGGCCGTGATCGGCTCCGGGATGGGCTTCCTCGCCCTGGCAGCGGCGCTGACGTTTTATGCGCTCGGTCAGCAGACGTCCTATTTTTACATGCCTGTCGATCTCTTGGCGCAGCCCGCCGGCGCCGGCGACCGCATCCGCCTTGGCGGGCTGGTGGAAAAGGGCTCGATCGTGCGCGGCGAGGGGACGCGCGTGCGTTTCGCCGTCACCGACTACGAGCATACCGTTCCCGTGGTCTACGACCGCATCCTGCCGGACCTCTTCCGCGAGGAGCAGGGGGTGGTGGTGGAAGGCGCCTTCGGAGAGGACGGCGTTCTCCTGGCTGATACTGTGCTGGCCAAGCATGACGAGGCCTATATGCCCAGGGAAGTGGCGGACAGCCTGAAGGAGAGAGGCGTTTGGCAGGAAGAATGAGGCGGTATCCATGAGCGTCGAGCTCGGCCATTTCGCTCTCGTCCTGGCACTGGCGCTGGCGCTGGTGCAGTTCTTCGTGCCGTTTGTCGGCGCGCGGATCGGCAGCCTTTCGCTGATGCGCGTGGGTGAGCCCGCCGCCATCACCGGCCTTGCCCTTCTCGCCGCCGCCTTCGCCGCGCTGATGCTTGCCTATGTGCAGTCGGACTTTTCCGTCGTCAACGTGTGGGAGAACTCGCACTCGGCCAAGCCGCTGCTCTTCAAGATCACCGGAACCTGGGGCAACCATGAAGGCTCCATGCTCCTGTGGGTGCTGATCCTGTCGTTCTTCGGCGCGCTGGTCGCCGCCTTCGGCCGCAACCTGCCGCCGACGCTGAAGGCCAATGTGCTGGCCGTGCAGGGGCTGATCGCCAGCGCCTTCCTGCTTTTCATCCTCCTAACCTCGAACCCGTTCGCCCGCCTGCAGCCGGCGCCCATCGAGGGGCGCGACCTCAACCCCATCCTGCAGGATGTCGGGCTCGCCATTCACCCCCCGCTGCTTTATCTCGGCTATGTCGGCTTCTCGATCTCGTTCTCATTTGCCGCCGCCGCGCTGATCGACGGGCGTGTCGATGCGGCCTGGGCGCGCTGGGTACGGCCGTGGACGCTGGCCGCCTGGGCGTTTCTGACGGGCGGCATCGCCATGGGCTCCTACTGGGCCTATTACGAGCTCGGCTGGGGCGGGTTCTGGTTCTGGGATCCGGTGGAGAACGCCTCCTTCATGCCGTGGCTGGCGGGCACTGCGCTCCTGCACTCGGCGATCGTCATGGAAAAGCGCTCGGCCTTGAAGATCTGGACGGTGCTTCTAGCCATTCTCACTTTTTCTCTGTCGCTTCTCGGCACGTTCCTGGTGCGCTCCGGCGTTTTGACCTCGGTGCACGCCTTTGCCTCCGACCCGACCCGCGGCGTCTTCATCCTGGCCATTCTGGTACTCTTCATCGGCGGCGCGCTGGCGCTCTTCGCCTTCCGCGCGGCGGCACTGGCGCCCGGTGGCCTGTTCCACCCGATCTCGCGCGAGGGGGCGCTGGTCCTCAACAACCTGCTTCTGACCACCGCGGCGGCGACGGTGCTGGTCGGCACCCTCTATCCGCTCGTGCTGGAGGCTGTGACGGGGGAGAAGATCTCCGTCGGCGCCCCCTTCTTCAACCTTACCTTCGTACCGCTCTTCCTGCCTTTGCTTGCCGCCGTTCCCTTCGGCCCCGTCCTGTCCTGGAAGCGGGGCGATCTGATGGGGGCGGCGCAGCGCCTGCATTTCGCCTTCGCGGCGGCCGTCATCAGCGCGTTTCTGGCCTTTTTCCTCATCAATCGTGGTTCGGCCTTCGCCGCTCTCGGCATCGGGCTCGGCCTCTGGCTCATCTTCGGCGCGATGACCGACCTGGCGCTCAAGGCCGGCGTCGGCAAGGTCGGGCCGGCTGCTGCATTCAGCCGGTTCAGGGGCCTGCCGCTTTCCATGTTCGGAACAGCGCTGGCCCATGCTGGTCTCGGGCTCACGACGCTCGGCGTCGTCTGCGTCACCACGCTTGAGACGGAGCGGATCTTGACCATGCAGCCCGGTCAGACCGCCGAGATCGGCGGTTACGCGCTGCGTTTTGAGGGGCTGCAGCCGTTCACGGGCCCGAACTATACGGAAGATCGCGCCCGTTTCGTCCTTACCGGGGCCGACAGCCTGCGGCTGGGCGAGCTTATCTCCTCCAAGCGCCTTTACACCGCGCGCGGCATGCCGACCACCGAGGCCGGCATAAGGACCATCGGGCTCAGCCAGCTCTACGTGTCCATCGGCGACGCCACGAACAATGGCGGGCTTGTCGTGCACATGTGGTGGAAGCCGCTGGTCACGCTCATCTGGATCGGCGCGCTGGTGATGATGGGCGCCGGCGGCATCTCCCTCTTCGACCGCAGATTGCGTGTCGGCGCACCGGCCCGCCGCAAGGCCGCACTCGCCAGCGCCGGCGAGGAGGCTTCGTGACCCGCACGGTCCTCCTTCTCCTTCTCCTGCTTCTGGCGCTTGCCTGGCCCGCCGCGGCGGTGGAGCCCGACGAGATGCTCGCCGATCCGGCGCTCGAAGCGCGGGCACGCGACCTTTCGGCCGAATTGCGCTGCATGGTGTGCCAGAACCAGTCGATCGACGATTCCAATGCCGACCTTGCCCGCGACCTGCGCATTCTCGTGCGCGACCGCATCCGCGCGGGCGACACGGATGAAGAGGTGCTGGCTTACATCGTCTCCCGCTATGGCGAGTTCGTGCTCTTGAAGCCGCGCTTGAGCGCCCGCAACGCGCTTCTCTGGGCGACACCCGTGCTCGTCCTCATCGGCGGCGGTCTCATCGCCTTCGTCAACCTGCGGCGGCGGACGGAACGCCGCGCCGCGACCTTGTCGGCAGAGGAGGAAGCGGCCCTCAAGAGCGTTCTGGACGAGCGCGACTGAAGCCGCGCGCTCGGCGAAACATTACCAAAGTTTCATGCCACGGAAATGGCACCGTAAGGTGTATGCTCCTACCTTCGAACCAACCCGGCACGAAAAGTGTGCCGAGCAGACCGCTGTCATTGCGGCTTCGATTGGCAAAAGGAGCGAATTCCGACATGAGTTCAAACAAAGCCACTTCAAGAACGCGCGTGCGCCTGATCGGTGCGGTGGCCTCGGTGGCCATCGCCAGTGCCGTTGGCCTCAGCGCGATAGGCACGGGAACGGTGCCGGTGCTGGCCGAGCCGGTCAAGCTCGATAAGCCTGTCCAGGCGCCGAGCTTCGCCGATGTGGTGGAGGTCGTCTCCCCGGCCGTCGTAAGCGTCCGCGTCAGGGGCGAGACGGCGGAGACGGGAACGGTTTCCTCCCCCTTCTTCGACATGCCGGGCATGGAAAACCTGCCCGACGGCCATCCGCTCAAGCGCTTCTTCGACCAGTTCCGCGAGGATCGGCGCTCAGAGCGTCGCGGTCCCCGTCTGCGCCAGCGTCCCGTCGCGCAGGGGTCCGGCTTCTTCATCTCCGAGGATGGCTACCTGGTGACCAACAACCACGTCGTCCAGGGTGGCTCCGAATATATGGTCGTCATGGATGACGGCACGGAGATCGATGCGGAGCTGGTGGGAACCGACGCGCGCACCGACCTTGCAGTGCTGAAGGTCAAGGAAAACGGCCGCAAGTTCACCTATGTGGACTTTGCCGACGATGGCGCCGTCCGTGTCGGCGACTGGGTGGTTGCGGTGGGCAATCCCTTCGGCCTCGGCGGCACCGTGACCGCTGGCATCGTCTCGGCGCGCGGCCGTGAGATCGGCGCTGGTCCCTATGACGATTTCATCCAGATCGATGCGGCGGTGAACCGCGGCAACTCCGGCGGCCCGGCCTTCAACCTGTCGGGCGAGGTGGTCGGCGTCAACACGGCCATCTTCTCGCCCTCCGGCGGCAATGTCGGCATTGCCTTCGCCATCCCCGCCTCGCTTGCAAACTCGGTTGTCCAGGAACTGATCCGTGATGGCACCGTCGAGCGCGGTTGGCTGGGTGTGCAGATCCAGGACGTGACGGACGAGATCGCCGAATCCCTCGGCCTGGACGAGGCCAAGGGTGCCCTGATCGTCGACGCCAAAAAGGACGAGCCGGCGGGCTCGGCCGGTATCCGGGCGGGCGACGTGGTCGTCGCCGTTGACGGCAAGAGCATCGCCTCACCGCGTGATTTGGCCCGCAGCATCGCCGAGTACGATCCCGGTAAGACAGTGGAGGTGACCGTGTGGCGCAACGGCGAGGCCACCAACCTCGATGTGGAACTCGGCGAGATGCCCAGCACCGATCAGCTGGCGGCGGCGGCTCCCGACAGCTCAGAACCTTCGGTCACCTCGACGGACTTCGGCCTTTCGGTCACTCCGGCCGAGGATGGCGAGGGGCTGGTCGTGACCGATGTCGAGCCGGGCAGCGCGGCCGAGGATGTCGGCGTGGCACCGGGCGACATCATCCGTTCGGTCAACTCGCAGCCCGTGAGCTCCGTGGAAGACCTGAAGGCGGCTGTCGAGGCGGCCTCCAACGCGGGCCGCGGTGCAGTGCTGGTGCAGGTTGAGCGGGAAAATTCCAACCGGTTCATGGCTCTGCCGATCGGCTGATCGGCAGGCTGCCGTGGATTTCCCTCTGGCGATACGGGCGGTGGGCGCTAGCCCCTTTTCCCACCGCCCCTGAGCCAGCGCGGCGGCGGGCCCTCTCGCCGCCGCGTCTTTTCACCGGCCTGAATCTATCGCCTGTGCGGGGCCGTTCGGTGTAAACCTCTTGTCATGAAGATTCTGGTTATCGAAGACGACCGCGAAGCGGCGGGGTTCATGAAGAAGGCCTTCGCGGAGGCCGGCCACACCGCCGATATCGCGCCGGATGGCGAGAGCGGCTTCGCCCTTGCCGAGACCGGCAGCTACGACGTGTTCGTCATCGACCGCATGCTGCCGCGCCGTGACGGCCTGTCGATCATCGCCGAGCTGCGCTCCAAGGGCAACGCCACGCCGGCGCTCATCCTGTCGGCGCTGGGCGAGGTGGACGATCGGGTGACGGGCCTGCGCGCTGGCGGCGACGACTACCTCACAAAGCCCTATGCCTTCTCCGAGTTGCTGGCCCGCATCGAGGTGCTGAAGCGCCGTGCGGGCGCCAAGGATATCGAGACGGTCTACCGCGTCGGCGACCTGGAGCTCGACCGCCTGTCCCACGCCGTGCGCCGTGGCGGGCAGGAGATCACGCTGCAGCCGCGCGAGTTCCGCCTGCTCGAATACCTCATGCGCCACGCCGGCCAGGTCGTCACCCGCACCATGCTGCTCGAAAACGTCTGGGACTACCACTTCGACCCGCAGACAAACGTCATCGACGTGCACATCTCGCGCCTGCGCGGCAAGATCGAGAGGGGTTTCGACAAACCCGTCCTGCACACGGTGCGCGGCGCCGGCTACATGCTCCGGGCGGATTGATATCCGCATGCCTGCCATGCCGGCCATCATGAAGACGACTGCGGCGCGGCTTTCCGCGCTCTATCTCATCCTGTTCGCCATCTGCGCCGTCGTACTCGTCATCTACGTCACCTCGCTTTCCGTGCGCATGATCACCGCGCAGACGCAGGAGGCGATTGCCGAGGAGGTCAGCGGCCTCGGCCGCGCCTATCAGCGCGGCGGCCTGCCGACGCTGGTGCGGGCGATGGAGATGCGCGCCCGGCAGCCCGGCGCCAACCTCTATCTCATCACCGATCCCAACGGCCTCATCCTTTCCGGCAATGTGGAGAGCATTCAGCCCGGCGTGCTCGACACGGTCGGCTGGACCGATCGCCCCTTCGCCTACCGCCGCTATGGCGAGGACAGCGGCGAGAATTCGCGCCACACGGCGGTGGCGCAGGTCATCCGCCTTCCCAACCGCATGATCCTGCTCGTCGGGCGCGACCTCGGCGAGCCGGAACGGTTCCGCAACGTGGTGCGTAACGCGTTGATGGCGGCACTCGGCATGATGGGCTTCGGCGCGCTTCTTATCTGGTTTTTCGTCGGCCGCCGGGCGCTGAAGCGCATCGACAACGTGTCTGCGGCGAGCAGGCAGATCATGGGCGGTGACCTTTCCCGCCGGCTGCCCGTGTCGGGTGCCGGCGACGAGTTCGACCGGCTTTCGGAAAACCTCAACGCGATGCTCGACCGCATCTCCGCCTTGAACGAGGGGCTGAAGCAGGTCTCCGCCAATATCGCTCACGATCTGAAGACGCCGCTGACGCGCCTGCGCAACCGCGCCGAAGCGGCGCTCAATCGCCGTGAGGACGAGGCGGCATGCCGCGAGGCGCTGGAACAGACGATCGCCGAATCGGACCAGCTCATCCGCACCTTCAACGCCATCCTGATGATCTCACGGCTCGAGGCCGGCTATTCCGCGGAGACGACGAAGACCGTCGATCTGAGCGCCATCGTTGCCGACGTGGTGGAACTTTACGAGCCGGCGGCCGAGGAAATGGGCGTGGAGCTGAAGGCGGAGGCGGAGGTGGCGGTGCGCATCGACGGAAATCGCGAGCTCATCGGCCAGGCGCTCTCCAACATCGTCGACAACGCCATCAAATATTCCGCCGGCGGCGCCAACGAGAGTCCGGCCGTCTCCGTCACGTTGCAGAAACATGCCGGCGCGGTGCGGCTGACGGTGCGCGACAACGGCCCAGGCATTCCCGAAGCCGACCGGGAGCGGGCGACGGAGCGCTTCGTGCGGCTGGAGGCAAGCCGCACCCAGCCGGGCTCCGGGCTGGGCTTGAGCCTTGCCAAGGCGGTGATGACCTTCCACGGCGGCCGGCTGGAGCTTTCCGGCGACGGGGAGGGGCTTTCGGTTGCGATGGTGTTTCCGGCAGGCAAGAATGGGTAGAAGGGGCAGCGCTTGTTGCCGCCCCGAAGATGAGGAGGCTTATGCCCAGCGACATTACCCTGAAAGGCGAGAACGGTTCCGTCTGGTTCGGCGCGCCGGTCCGCGCGCTTTCTCCGCTCGACGCCGACCGCGCCGGCGCCGAACTTGACTCCCTTGCTGAAACCGCCGCCGAAGAAGACTGCCCGCGCCTTGCCCGACTGCTCTCCGGCGACAGCGCGCTCGCCAACTTCCTCGGCGCCGTCTTCGACCTGTCGCCCTACCTGCGCGACTGCGCCCGGCGGGACCCGCCGAACCTCGAGGCGCTGTTCGACGAAAAGCTCGACGCCCGGCTGGCAAGCCTGAACGCGGCCATCGGTGCGGCGGCCTTCGCCGAGGATGCCAGCGAGGCGTCGGTGATGAAGGCGCTCAGGCGGCTGAAGCGCGAGGCGCATTTCCTGATCGGGCTCGGCGACCTCGCCGGCGAAGCGGATGCCGCTGCCACCGTGGCGCGGCTTTCCGCGCTTGCCGAGGCCTGCGTGGGGGCGGCGGTCGATTTCCTCCTGCGCGACGCCCACCGCCAGGGCAAGCTGAAATTGCCGGACCCGGAAAAGCCGGGCACCGGCTCTGGCTGGATCGTGCTCGCCATGGGCAAGCTCGGCGCCGGCGAGCTCAACTATTCGTCCGACATCGACCTCATCGTGCTCATCGACCCGCACGCTCCGGCCCTCGTCGATCCCCTGGAGGCGACCGACCTCTTCGTGCGGCTGACGCGGCGGCTGGTGCGCATGCTGCAGGACCGCAGCGAGGACGGCTATGTCTTCCGCACCGATCTCAGGCTCAGGCCCGATCCCGGCTCGACGCCGCTTGCCATCCCCGTGGAGGCCGCGCTCAACTATTACGAAAGCCGCGGCCAGAACTGGGAACGCGCCGCCATGATCAAGGCGCGCGCCGTCGCCGGCGACCTTAAAGCGGGCGCGGCCTTCCTGCGCGAACTGCAGCCCTACGTCTGGCGCAAGTACCTCGACTATGCGGCGATCGCCGACGTGCACTCCATCAAGCGGCAGATCCACGCCCACAAGGGTCATGGCGAGGTGGCCGTGTTCGGCCATAACGTCAAGCTGGGGCGCGGCGGTATCCGTGAGATCGAGTTCTTCGTGCAGACCCAGCAGCTCATCGCCGGCGGCCGCTTCCCGGAGCTGCGCGAGCGCGAGACGGTAGCCATGCTGAGGCAACTGGCCAAGCACGGCTGGATCACGGCGGAGGTGGGCGAGGGGTTGGTCGAACAGTACTGGTTCCTGAGGGACGTCGAGAACGCCATCCAGATGGTCGCCGACGAGCAGGCCCACACCTTGCCGGAGGACGCCGCCGAACTCCGGCGCATCGCCCTCCTGCTCGGCTATACCGACGAGGAGACCTTCGCCGCCGCCTTCCGCGCGGCGCTGAAGACGGTCGAGGGACACTACGCCGCGCTTTTCGAGACCGCGCCGGAGCTTTCGCGCGGGGTCGGCAATCTCGTCTTCACGGGCGACGTCGACGATCCCGGCACCCTGCAGACCCTCTCCGGGCTCGGCTTCGAGCGGACGAGCGATATCTGCCGCGTCATCCGCGGCTGGCATTTCGGCCGCTACCGCGCCACCCGCTCGGCGGAAGCGCGCGAGCGGCTGACCGAGCTCACGCCGGCGCTGCTCGAAGCCTTCGGCAGCACGCGCCGCGCCGACGAGGCGCTGTTGCGCTTCGACCAGTTCCTGTCGGGCTTGCCCGCCGGCATCCAGCTCTTCTCCCTCCTGCAGTCGAACCCGCGTCTTCTGGAACTGCTCGCCACGATCATGGGTGCCGCCCCGCGCCTTGCGGCGGTCATCACGCGCCGCCCGCACGTCTTCGACGGCCTTCTCGATCCGGCGCTGCTTTCCGAGTTGCCCAACCGCGCCTATCTGGCGCAAAGGCTGGAAGCCTTCCTGGAGGCGGCGCGCGTCTATGAGGAGGTGCTCGACCGTCTGCGCATCTTCGCCGCCGAGCAGAAGTTCCTCATCGGCATCCGCCTTCTTACGGGAAGCATCGATGCCGTGCGCGCCGGCAAGGCCTTCTCAGACCTCGCCGACCTCACCATCGGCGCCGCCTTCGAGGCGGTGCAGGAGGAAGTCGCGCTCGCCCACGGCCGCGTGCCAGGCGGGCGGGCGGCGATCCTCGGCATGGGAAAGCTCGGCAGCCGCGAGCTGACCGCCGGCTCCGACGTCGATCTGATCCTGCTTTACGACCATGCGCCGGAGGCGGACGAATCCGACGGCGCCAAGCCCCTGGCGCCTTCCCACTACTACGCCCGTCTCACCCAGCGCCTGATCGCCGCCGTCTCCGCCCCCACCGCCGAAGGCGTGCTCTACGAGCTGGACCTGAGATTACGCCCGTCCGGCAACAAGGGGCCGGTCGCCACCCACATCGACGCCTTCCGCAAATACCAGCGCAAGGACGCCTGGACGTGGGAGCACATGGCGCTGACGCGGGCGCGCCCCATGGCCGGCGAGGAGACGCTCCGCGAGGAGGCGCGGGCGGAGGTGGAGGCGATCCTCTCGCTGCCGCGTTCGTATGGGAAGCTGGCGCGCGACGCGGTGAAGATGCGCGATCTCATCGAAAAGGAGAAGCCGCCGAGGGACACCTGGGATCTCAAGCTCATCCCCGGCGGCATCATCGACCTGGAATTCATCGCCCAGGTCGCCGTCCTTTCCGGCCGCTGCGCGAGCGAGCCGCCCCTCACCGGCACCGCCGATATCCTTTCATCCCTAGCGCCGGCCTTCGCCGATGAGCAGACGCGCACAGAACTTGCGGAGGCGCACCGGCTCTACATGATGCTCACCCAGGTGATCCGCCTGTGCCTCACCGGCCCGCTCGACCCCAACGACGTACCGCCCGGCCTCGCCGACACCCTCCTGCGCGGCGCCGACCTGCCCGATCTCGGCGTATTGGAGGCGCATGTCGCCGACACCGCGCGGCGGGTGAGGGGACATTTCGACCGGCTGTTGCGGAGGAAGGGGTAGGGTGCGCCCTTTCCGGCCTCATTCCCCCTCCCGCAACGCTCCCAATATCCCCCGATAACTCGACACCAGCCGCCGCTCATCGAGCGCCGCATCGCCGTTGTTCCACGTCGCGACAACGCAGTGGCTGGTTCCCTCGCCATCTTCCAGCCAGGTGGTGTAGTTGAGGACGCCAGCTTCGGAACCGCCCTTGTAGGCGACCTTCCGCCAGCTCCTCGATGCCGCGAGCCCCGGATTGATGTGCAGCGCGGGGAGGGCTGAAAGCTCCTCCATCAGCGTGCAGAGTTCGCGGGCCGAGAGGAACCATTCGATATCGACGGTCGGCTCGGCGGGAAGTGCCTCCTCGCCCGGAAGCGGCGCCGAGGCGACCTGCTCGAGGACATCGCGCCGCGCCTCCTCGTCCCCTGCGATCCACGCGGAGCGCAGTTCCTCGTTGCCCGCGGCCTTGAGCGTGAAGAGCTCGCGCGTCGTGAGGAAAGGCGTGTTGCGCGGCGTTATAGCCTCGACCGCCTCGCGCCCGACAAGCCGGATCAGCGCGTCCGTCGCCGTGTTGTCGCTGATGGAGATCATCAGGTTGGCGAGCGTGGCGACGGTGAGTGGCGTCCCGTCCGGCCAGGCTTGCAGGATGCCCGAGGGCAGCGACCGCCAGTCCGGGTCGAGCGGGACCACCTGATCCCATTCCAGACGCCCCTGCGAAACCGCATCGGTGACCGCCTTGAGGATGGCGAGCTTGGCTGCCGAGCCGACCGCCAGCGGTTCATCGGCGTTGTGTGCGGCCCGTTCCTCTCCGTCGCTCAGGACAAGCAGCGCCGTCCGGCCCGGAAGTCCGGCAACGGCATCGACCTGTTGGGTCAGCGCCCCCGCCGCCACAGCCGGCTCGAACAGGAGCCCGGCGATACGTCCTTCCCCGTCGAGCACGAGGCGGGTCGGTATCTCGGCCCGCTCGAGCGCGATGGTGAAGCGCTGCCCCTCGCCGGAAATCGACCGAAGCTGGCCGTACCGCTTCTCGGGATATTCGACGATGCCGACGATTTGGGCCGTCGGTATCTGCGCCAGGAAATCCGGCGCGAACCACTCCCTCTCAAGCTCCGGCGCCTCGAACAGTCGCTTCAGAACGGCTTTCGGGTCCGCCGGCTCCTGCGCGCTGCCGGGCGCCGGGAAGGCGAGCAGGCCCGAAATGGCGGCAAGGGTGAGCAGCGTGCGCATCCGACCGGGTTCCCCATAGGATCGTGTGAAGGAGCAGTCGGCGGAGATAAGCAGCCGAATGCGGCAAGGTTTCGTCTACGCCTTACGCCGCCTCGGCCTGCTCCAGCACGGGAATGCGCACGCACACGATGGTGCCGACGCCTTCCTTCGAGCGGATCTTCAGCGCCCCGCCATGCAGCTCCGTGAGCGAGCGCGAGATGGCGAGCCCGAGGCCCGAGCCCGCGTGGTTCTTGGAGAACTGGTTCTGGACCTGCTCGAACGGGCGTCCGAGCTTCTTCAGCGCCACGCGCGGGATGCCACAGCCCGTATCCTCGATCGCCAGCGTCAGCGCGCCGGAGACCTTGCGCGCCCTGACCGTCACCTTGCCGCCCTGGCCGGTGAACTTCACGGCATTGGACAGAAGGTTGATGACGATCTGCTTGATGGCGCGACGGTCGGCCACCAGCGAGATCGAATCGGGGATTTCCGTCTCCACCTCGATGTCCTTCTTGGCCGCCTGCAGCGCCACCACACGCACCGTCTCACGGATGAGCGGGCAAAGGTCGATGCACTCCCGGTTGATGGAGAACTGGCCGGCTTCGATCTTCGACATGTCGAGGATGTCGTTGATGACGCCGAGGAGATAGGTTCCGCTGGAATAGATATCGCCGACATATTCCTCGTAGCGCTCGGAACCCAGCGGCCCGAACAGGCTCTGCTGCATGAGCTCGGAAAAGCCGATGATGGCGTTGAGTGGGGTTCTGAGCTCGTGCGACATGTTGGCGAGGAATTCCGATTTCGCCCGGTTGGCCGCTTCGGCCCGCTCGGTCTCGCGCATGTATTTGCGGTTGAGCTCGACGAGCTCATGCCCGCGCTCCTGCTCGGCGCGCCGCGCCACGGAAAGGTCGTGGATGGTCGCCATCAGCCGCCGCTCGCTGTCGACCAGCTTTTCCTGGTGCTGCTTGAGCTGGGTGATATCGGTGCCGACCGACACCGTGCCGCCGTCGCGCGTCTTCAATTCCGTCACCTGCAGCCAGCGCCCGTCGGCGAGCTGCCGTTCGAACGTGGCGCCGGCGCCGGGGTTTGCCTGGCTCATCAGCCGCCGTTCCGAGCGGATGGCGTTCATCCGCCTCTCGATGTCCTGGCGGCGCACGCCGGGCACGATCTCGCTTAGGTCGAGGCCCGTGTCCTGCTGGTACTTGGTGTTGCACATGACGAGGCGCTCGGCGGCGTCCCACAAGACGAAGGATTCGGTGATGTTCTCGATCGCCGTGCGCAAGCGCTGGTCGGCGGCTTCCGACTGCTGCACCAGCGTCCGCTGCTCGGTCACGTCGACGGCGATGCCGATGAGGTGGATTTCCGGCGCGTCCGCATCGACCACCTGCGCCCGCGCGCGCATCCATATCCACCGGCCGTCCGCATGGCGCATGCGGAACACCTGGTCGATCTGGTCGATCTCGCGCGCCACGATGCGGTTGGCGAGCGTGAAGAGGTCGCCGTCGTCGGGGTGGATGATGCTCGACACGTCGCCGAAGGAAAGCATCACGTCGGCCGCCTCATAGCCCAGCATCTCGTACATGGAGCGCGACCAGTACATCTTGCCGCGCGCCATGTCCCAGTCCCACAGGCCGCATTTCCCGCGCACCAGCGCCAGGTCGACGCGCTGATGCGCCTCCAGATAGATGCGGTCGGCGGCAAGTGCCCGCGCCGCCTGGCTGAAATAGGCGTAGAGGATGGCCATCAGAACGCCCGCCGTCACCACGAAGAGCGTGACGTTGAGAGAGGCGGAGCGGCGCCAGTCGGCGAAGATGGCGTCGCGGTCGGCGAGCGCCACCGCCGCACCCGCCCCACCCGGCAGGATATCCACCGCCGCCAGCCAGTCCGTGCCGCCGAGGCGCACGTCGAGCACCCCAGCCCGCTCGCCGAACAGGAACAGCGGCTGCCCGCCGGTCACGAAGGTGTCCAGCGGTTGCCCGGCCATCTTCTGCCCACGCGGCGAGGCGGCGGTGACGATGAATTGCCGGTCGGCCACCGCCAGGATCCAGTCGCTGCCGATGCCGCCCTGGCGGCTCACCTCGTCGATGAGCACGCCCGCCTCCTGCGGCTGCGGCAGGCCTTCCGGTGCGGCGAGCCGCATCGACTGGGCAAGATTGTTTGCCGCCATGCCGAGCAGCGTCTTGGTGTCGCGCTCGATCTCCTCGCGCCACTCCATCATCGACAGGAAACGGGCGGAGGCGATGACCAGCAGGAAGATGACGACGAGGATGGGGATGGAGCGGCGCAGGTAGGGCTCGACGGCAAGCAGGCGCTCATAGGCGGGCGCGGCAATGATCTTGGCGTTGCCGGCCAACCCCATACCATGCGTGCGGCGGTTCCGGCGCCTGGAGAAAATACCCCCCGTGGGTATCGCCCACGTGTCCGCCTTCGCCATCCGAAGGGCTCCCTCGCTTCTCTTTTCCCTTGACTGATCCGCCTACGCCGACCCTGCGAATCACCCATAAGGAATCAGAGGTGATTCGCCTTGTCCAGAGGGGCGGGGAAAATTGAGGTGGCGGAACGGGTGAGGGCGATCATCCCCCACCCGCGCGCGTCATCCCGGACAGCCTCCGCTATCGCTCCAGCTTCCGGGACGACGCGCGCACGGCGACGGCCTGCACTAAGCCAGCGTCCGCTCCACAATATCGCGCAGGTCACGCGAAAGCTCCTTCTGGGCGGCAATGCGGGCAAGCGCCTTGCGCGCCTCCTCCTGCCGGCCCTTCTCCAGCGAGCGCCAGGAGCGGAAGGCGACGGCGATGCGCGCGGCAACCTGCGGGTTGTGCCTCTCAATCGCCAGCACCATGTCGGCCAGGAAGCGGTAGCCCTCGCCGTCGGCACGGTGGAAGCCGGTCTGGTTGTTCGAGGCGAAGGTGCCGACGAGGGAGCGCACGCGGTTGGGGTTGGTGAGCGAGAAGGCCGGATGTTCCATCAGGCCGCGCACCAGGTCGACGGTCTTGTCGCCCGGCGTGGTCGCCTGGACGATGAACCACTTGTCGAGCACCAGCGGATTGTCGCCGTAGCGCTCCTCGAAAGCGGCGAGCGCATGGCAAGCCGCATCGCTGCCCGGGAACTGGTGCGCCAGCACCGAAAGTGCGGCTGCCCGGTCGGTCATGCTGCCCGCCGTCTCGAACTGCCGCACGGCGGACGCCGGGTCGCCCGAGCCCGCGGCCATGTATTCGAGGAGGACGTTGCGCAACGCCCGCCGGCCGGCGCTTGTCGCGTCCGGGCTGAAGGGGCCGCCGTCTTCCAACTCCTCGTATATCCGTGCGAATGTCTCCTGCGCCTCCCGCGCGATCGCTTCTCGCAGCGCCTTCCTTGCCTCGCCGATGGCGTCGGGATCGATGTTGCTGCCGATCTCGCGGGCGATATCGGCTTCCGAAGGCAGCGTCAGCGCCAGCGCCCGGTAGGCAGCCTCCAGTCTCTCCTCCGCCGCGATCTCCGCCGGATAGCCGAGCAGCACCGTGTCGAAGCCCGGGCTCTTGCCGCCGCGAACGCGCGTCGATGCCTCGATCAGCGCCTCGGTGAGAAGCGTATTGAGCGCCTCCCAGCGCGAGAACAGGTCCCTGTCGTGGCGGGCAAGGAACAGGCGGTCCTTCTGACGCATCTCCAGCGATAGCGTGATGGGGGCGGAAAACCCGCGGTTGAGCGAGACGACGGGCCGCGCCTTCACACCGCTGAAGCGGATGAGGTGGCGGCGCTTCTTGAGGTGGATGACGCCGTCCTCCACCTCCGCGCCATCGACGCCCTCATAGGCCATATCCTGCCCATCCGGGCCGACGAGGCCGAAGGCGAGGGGGATATGCATCAGCCGCTTGCGCGCCTCCGACGGCGTCGGCGGCACCGCCTGCTCGATCTCCAGCATGTATTCCCTCACCCGCGCGTCGTAGTTCGTGGCGACGGTGACATTCGGCGTGCCCGCCTGGTGGTACCAGAGCGCGAACTGGGTGAGGTCCTTGCCCGAGGCTTCCTCGAAGCAGGCGAGGAAATCCTCGATGGTCACGGCCTCGCCGTCGTGGCGCTCGAAGTAGAGGTCCATGCCGGCGCGGAAGGCGTCCGGCCCGAGGATTGTGCGGATCATGCGCACCACCTCCGAGCCCTTCTCGTAGACGGTGGCCGTGTAGAAATTGTTGATCTCGCGGTAGACGCGCGGGCGCACCGGATGCGCCAGCGGCCCCTGGTCCTCGGGAAACTGATGCGCCCGCAAGGTGCGCACCTCGCTGATGCGCTTGACGGCGCGCGAGCGCTGGTCGGCGGAGAATTCATGGTCGCGGTAGACGGTCAGCCCTTCCTTCAGGCAGAGCTGGAACCAATCGCGGCAAGTGATTCTGTTGCCTGTCCAATTGTGGAAGTACTCGTGCGCGATAATGGCCTCGATATTGGCGAAATCCGCGTCGGTGGCGGTCTCCGGGTCGGCCAGCACGTATTTGTCGTTGAAGACGTTGAGCCCCTTGTTCTCCATCGCCCCCATGTTGAAGTCCGAGACGGCGACAATGTTGAAGACGTTAAGGTCATATTCGCGCCCGAAGCGCTCCTCGTCCCAGGCCATGGACCGCTTCAGCGCGTCCATCGCATAGGCCGCCCGCTCCTCCTTTCCATGTTCGACATAGATGGCAAGGTCGACCTTGCGGCCCGACATGGTGACGAAGCGGTCGCGCACCGCGCTCAGGCTCCCGGCCACCAGAGCGAAGAGATAGGAGGGCTTGGGGAAGGGGTCGTGCCAGACCGCGTAATGCCAGCCGTCCTCGAGCGCGCCCTTCTCTGCTGGATTGCCGTTCGAAAGCAGGAGCGGTGCTTCCTTCTCCCGCGCCTCGATGCGCACGCGGTAGGTGCTGAGCACGTCCGGCCTGTCGAGGCAGTAGGTGATGCGGCGGAAGCCTTCCGCCTCGCATTGGGTGCAGTAGACCCCGTTGGAGACGTAGAGACCCATCAGCGCCTTGTTCTGCGCAGGAGCAAGGCGCGTGGCGATGGTCACCTCGAAGCGGGATTGCCGCGGCAATCCGGTGATCCTCAGGCTGTCCGGCGTCGCCTCGTAGGCGCCGTCGTCGACGGCCTCCCCGTCGATCAGCAGCGTCTCCAGCGCCAGCCCGTCGCCGTCGAGCGCCAGCGGCGCGCCCGCCGCAACGCCCTCCCGCCGCTCCACCAGGAGCTTCGTCGTCACCAGCGTCTTTTCCGGATCCAGCCGGAAGGTCATCTCCAATTCGGGAATGAGATAGTCGCTCGGGCGATAGTCTTCGAGGTGGAATGCTTGGCCTGTATCGGTGCGCATGCTTTACTCCCCTGCCGGCCACTGGCACCGCGCGCCGCCTGGCCCAACAATTTCAAGTGTGGCTCTTTACACGATGCCGCCCGTCGACAAAACTGTCTGCATCGGAATGTCTCCAGATGTTTCCAATTCATTCGCCCAATCGCTCGCCCAACAAATCGTAAGGAATCCCGGCATGACGGTTCTCACACCGAAATTCGGCATGGGTGCATCCGTGCTGCGCAAGGAAGACGAGACCTTTATCACCGGTAAGGGCCGCTACACGGACGACATCACCCCGGCGGGCACGCTGCACGGCTATGTGCTGCGCTCGCCCGTCGCCAAGGCCAGGTTCACCGTAACGTCGGTGGACGCGGCAAAAGCCGCCCCCGGCGTGCACCTGGTGCTGACCGGCGCCGACACCGCCCATCTCGGCGACCTTGCGTCCGGCGCCATGCCGGAGCAGCCGGACGGCAGCCGCGCCCCGACGCGCGACATCCCGATCCTTTGCCGCGACCGCGTGCAATACGTTGGCGACGCGGTGGCCTTCGTCGTCGCCGACACGCGGGCTGAGGCGCAGGACGCCGCCGAGCTGATCGAGATCGACTACGAGGACGAGGAGCCGGTTGCCGGTACGGCCGAGGCGCTTGCGGACGGTGCACCCCTTGTGTGGCCCGAGCTCGGCTCCAACCAGGCCTTCCTCTACCACCAGGGCGACAAGGAGAAGACGAAGGAAGCCTTCGACAAGGCCGAGCGCGTCGTCAAGGTATCCTTCATCAACAACCGCCTCGTCGCCAATTACATGGAGCCGCGCGCGGCGATTGCCGAATGGCGCGACGACGAGGACCGCTTCGTGCTCACCACCGGCTCCCAGGGCGTGCACATGATGCAGTCGGTGCTGGCCGATCAGGTCTTCAAGCTCCCGAAGGAGAAGCTGCGCGTCATCACGCCCGACGTCGGCGGTGGCTTCGGCACCAAGGCCTTCACCTATCGCGAATATGCCCTGGTGATGGAAGCGGCCAAGCAGCTCGGCCGCCCCGTCAAGTGGAACGGCGACCGCGGCGAGCATTTCCTGACCGATAGCCAGGGCCGCGACAACGTCGTCACCGCCGAAATGGCGCTCGACGGCAACGGCCGTTTCCTCGGCCTGCGCATCGAGGTCCTGGCCAATATGGGCGCCTACATCCACCAGTTCGGCCCCTACATCCCCACCGGCGGGGTGACGATGGCGACCGGCGTCTACGACATCCAGCCGCTCAGCGCCACGGTGAAGGGCGTCTACACCAACACCTGTCCCGTCGATGCCTATCGCGGGGCAGGGCGGCCGGAAGCGGCCCTCCTGATCGAGAAGCTGGTCGACGAGTGCGCGCGCCAGCTCGATATCCCGCGCGAGGAGATCCGCCGCCGCAACTTCATCAAGCCGGAGCAATTCCCCTATGTCACGCCCGGCGGCCGCACCTACGATCGGTGCGAGCTGGACGCGCACATGACGCTCGCCATGGAGCGTGCCGGCTGGGCGGATTTCGAGGAGCGGCTCGAAGAGGCGAAGAAGCGCGGCCATATCCGCGGCATCGGCATGGCCACCTATATCGAGGCCTGCGCCTTCCCCGGCTCCGAGCCCGCGCACCTTACCCTCAACGGCGACGGCACGGTGACGCTCGCCATCGGCACCCAGTCGAACGGCCAGGGCCACGCCACGGCCTACGCCCAGTTGATCGCCGAGAAGCTGAATATCGACATCGACAAGATCCACCTCCACCAGGGCGACACGGATGAACTGGAATCGGGCGGCGGCACCGGCGGCTCCCGCTCCATCCCCATCGGCGGCGTCTCGGCCGCACGCGCCGGCGAGAACCTGGCAGAGAAGATCAGGAAGCTCGCCGCCGACGAACTGGAAGCCTCGCCCGCCGACATCGAACTGGTCGACGGCACGGCCCGCATCGTCGGCACCGACCGGGCGATGGATTTCTCAGGCATAGCCAAGGCGGCGAAGAACCCCGACGATATCAAGGGCCTCGGCGACTTCCGCCAGGAGGAGCCGACCTACCCGAACGGCACCCACATCTGCGAGGTGGAGATCGACCCGGCGACAGGCAGGACCGAGGTCGTGGCTTATACGGTGGTCGACGATTTCGGCGCCACGGCCAACCCGATCCTGCTTGCCGGCCAGATCCACGGCGGCATCGCCCAGGGCGCCGGCCAGGCGCTGACGGAGGAGGCGATCTACTCGGAGGACGGGCAGCTCATCACCGCGAGCTTCATGGACTACGGAATGCCGCGCGCCGACCTTCTGCCGCTCATCCATTTCGAGACCCGCAACGTGCCCTCCACCACCAACGCGCTTGGCATGAAGGGCGCCGGCGAGGCCGGCACCGTCGGCTCCACCCCGGCCGTGCTCAACGCCGTGACGGACGCGCTCTACCGCGCCTACGGCATCTCCCACATCGAGATGCCCACCACGCCGTCACGCGTGTGGAACGCGATCGCGGAGGCGCGAGGGACGCGGTGACACCGCCATCCGACGAATGCACGCAAAACGTCCGGCCGGCGGTTCCAGCCCGGCCGGGCAGGTGAGTGGCCATGGCCGTCGCCGCCACAGACCTTGCCACCGAACGAAGGCCGCTCGTCGGCATAACGCTCAAGATCATATCGGTGGCGATCTTCGTCGCCATGTCCTCCCTGATCAAGTCGGCCGGCACCGTCCCGGCCGGGCAGATCGTCTTCTTCCGCTCCTTCTTCGCCATCTTCCCGATCCTCGTCATGCTGGCCTGGCGGAAGGAGCTGCGGACCGCCTTCCACACGACGCGCCCCATCGGCCACATCATGCGCGGCCTCGTCGGCGTCGCCGCCATGGGCCTCGGCTTCTTCGGCCTGACGCGCCTGCCCCTGCCTGACGCCATCACGCTCAACTATGCGCAGCCGCTGATCGTCGTCGTCTTCAGCGCCGTCTTCATCGGCGAGGTGGTGCGCCTCTACCGTTGGAGCGCCGTGCTGGTCGGTTTCCTCGGCGTCGTCATCATCGCCTGGCCCAAGCTCACGCTGCTGACGGGGGCAACCGGCATGGAGGAAGGCCAGGCCCTCGGCGTCATCGCCATCCTCGGCGGTGCTGCCGCCTCGGCTGTGGCCATGCTTCTGGTGCGCCGGCTGGTGATGACGGAGAAGACGGCCACCATCGTCCTCTGGTTCTCCGCCACCGCGACAGTCGTCTCGCTGTTCACGATCCCCTTCGGCTGGGAAGCGCTGACGCGCTGGCAGTTCCTGGCGCTGGCGGGCGCCGGCATCTGCGGCGGCGTAGCGCAGATCCTGATGACCCAGTGCTACCGCCACGCCGAACTCTCGACCATCGCCCCCTTCGAATACACATCGATGATCCTCGCCATCGTCGTCGGCTATTTCGCCTTCGGCGACATACCCACCCTCTACACGCTCGTCGGCGGCATCATCGTCGTCGGCGCCGGCCTTTTCATCATCTGGCGCGAGCGCCAACTCGGCCTAAAACGCGTCGCCGCCAGAAGGTTCGTGCCGCCGGGTGGGTGAGAGGCGATAGCGCGTCTCCCGGACCAAGGAGACGCCGGCGCCCGTCGCGCCCCACAAGCCTGCTTGACTCACACATATCCCGGCGGTTATTGATTTCGATCAATAGCCAGCGGGTTATCGATTGCAATGCCACAGCCCCACGATATCCTTTTCAGAACGCTCGCCGATCCGACGCGGCGCGCCATTTTCGAGCGGCTGTGCCGCGAGGGAGACCTGACGGTCCGGGCCCTGACGGCCGAGGCCGGCATCTCGCAGCCGGCCGTCTCGAAGCATCTCGGGGTCCTGAAGCGGGCCGGGCTGGTGCGCGACCGCCACGAAGGCCGCCAGACGCACTATAGCGCCGAGCTCGGCGCCCTTTCCCCGCTGGTCGACTGGACGAACCAGATGACCGGGTTCTGGCAAAGCCGGTTCAACGACCTCGAAGATCTGCTCAATAGGATGGACCAGTGACCAATACCGAACCCGAAACGCTCTCCGTCGTCGTCGAACGCGAGATCTCGCATCCGCCGGAAAAGATCTGGCGCGCGCTCACCCAACCCCACCTGATCGAGGAGTGGCTCATGAAGAACGACTTCAAGCCTGTCGTGGGCGACCGTTTCAATCTCAGCGCGGACTGGGGCACGGTCGACGGAAAGGTGCAGACGGCCGAGCCGCACAAGACGCTCTCCTACACGTGGGACACCAAGGATTTGAGGAGCGTCGTCACCTGGACGCTCACCACGACGAGCACGGGAACCCTCCTGCGCATGGAGCAGTCGGGCTTCCGGCCGGACCAGCAGCCCTACTACCGGGGCGCCAAGGCCGGATGGCCGCGGTTCTTCGCGGCCCTGGAAGAGGTCCTGGCGCGGATGGATTGAGGCCCGCCGGAGCAATCGCAGCTAAGACCCTGTTTACAAAGCGGTACTCACCGCGCGCGTGACAACGGAGGAATACCGATGAAGATCAAGTTGACCAGCGTGTACGTGGACGACCAGGAAAAGGCTCTGCGCTTCTATACCGAGGTGCTGGGCTTCACCAAGAAGGCCGATTTCAGCAATGGGCCGTTTCGCTGGCTGACCGTGGCCTCGCCCGAAGAGCCGGACGGAACCGAGCTGCAACTCGCGCCGGACAACCCGGCGGCCAAGGCCTACCGGGAGGCCATATTCCAACAGGGCCAGCCCGCCGTCATGTTCTTTACCGACGACGTCAAGGCCGACCACGAGCGCATCAAGGCGCGCGGCGCCGAGTTCACCATGCCGCCGACCGAGGTAACCGGCTCGACCATCGCCCAGCTGCACGACACCTGCGGCAACCTCGTTCAAATCACCCAGCTGGCGCGCTGGTAGGGCGGGCGCGTCTCACAGGAAGGTCCCAATGAACATTTTGATTCGGCAGGTTCACCGATGGACGTCGATCGTCTTCACGGCGGCCGTCATTGCAAACTTCGTCGCCATGGGTCTGGGGGAGCCTCCGGCCTGGGTGGTCTACTCGCCATTGCCGCCGCTCTTCCTGCAGCTGTTCACCGGCCTCTACATGTTCGTGCTGCCGTATGCGGCGAGGTGGCGCGGCGAGGGACGAACCGTCGGGCAGGAGTGAACGCGATGGCCGGCAAGACGTCCAAGAATTCGGCGAAGGCCGAAAAGCCGGTTCTCCTCTCGGGCGGCAACCCGCAGATCGCCAAGGGCTACGGCGACGCGCCCGTGCAAGCCTACATCGCGGCCATGCCGGGCTGGAAAAGCGACGTCGGGCGCCGCATCGACGAGATCGTCGCGCGCACCGTCCCCGGCGTGAAGAAGGCGGTCAAATGGAACTCGCCCTTCTACGGCATCGAGGATGACGTCTGGTTCCTCAGCTACCATTGCTTCACGAAATACGTGAAGGTGACCTTCTTCCGCGGCACGTCGCTTCGGCCGGTTCCGCCTGGCGCGTCAAAACACCCGGAAGTGCGCTACCTCGACATCTATGAAGGCCAGTTCGACGAAGCCCAGTTCGCCGATTGGGTGAAGCAGGCGGCCGCGTTGCCCGGCGAGAAGTTGTGAGCGGAATGGATGGCGGGCGAGCGGCAACAACCATGAAGAAGGTGATGACACCATGAAGAAGAGCGACCCGACAGAAGCAACAGCCGAAGCCGCCCCCTCCCAGCTCATCGACGCGAAAATCGCCGCGCTAGGCGACTGGCGGGGCGAGACGCTCGCGCGCGTCCGGGCTCTCATCAGGGAGGCCGACCCCGAAGTGGTCGAGGAGGTGAAATGGCGAAAGCCGTCGAACCCGCTGGGCGTGCCGGTGTGGGAGCACGACGGCATCATCTGCACCGGCGAGACGTACAAGGATAAGGTGAAGCTGACCTTCGCCAGAGGCGCCGCGCTTGAGGACCCCTCGGCCCTCTTCAACTCCAGCCTCGAAGGCAACACCCGCCGCGCCATCGATTTTCACGAGGGCGGCAGGATCGATGAAGAGGCGTTGAAAGCGCTCATTCGCGCCGCCGTGGCTCTGAACGTTTCGGCGTGAGCCACCGCTTGCCCCGCCCGCTCTCGGAGTCCAGAGAGCGCTTGAGGGCGTCGTGTAGCCGGCCGGCGCCGCCTGATGCGACTATTCTCGACACACCCTAGCCGCCCAGCTCCTTGAGCTTCGCCTTGATGGCGAGGAAGTCGCGCCAGGCGAGCTTCTTGTGCGCCGGGTTGCGCAAGAGATAGGCCGGATGCAGCGTCGGCATCGTCGGGATTTCGTGCCCATCCGGGGTGGCGTGGATCGCCCACGTGCCGCGCATGCGCATGATGCCCGTTTGCGTGTTGAGCAGCAGCTTGGTGGATGGGTTGCCCAGCGTCACCAGCACCTTTGGCTTCACCAGTTCGATGTGCCGCTCGATGAACGGGCGGCAGATCTCGGTTTCGAGCGGCGAGGGATCGCGGTTGCCGGGCGGCCGCCAGGGGATGACGTTGGAGATGTAGGCGCTCGTGCGGTCGCGGCCGATCGCCGCCAGCATGCGGTCGAGCAGCTTTCCCGAACGGCCGACGAAAGGCAGCCCCTGCAGGTCCTCGTCGCGCCCCGGCGCCTCGCCCACCAGCATCAGGTCGGCCTCCGGGTTGCCATCGGCGAAGACCATGTTCTTCGCGGTGTGTTTCAGGTTGCAGCCGTCGAAATCGGCGAGGATCGCCTTCAACTCCTCCAGTGATCCCGCCTCGCGCGCAAGCGCGCGCGCCCGCGCGGCCTGCGCCTCGTCGGGGACGGCGGCGCGCACCGCCGGCCGGGGCGGGGCAGGGG
>NZ_WQNI01000008.1 GCF_010993735.1 Chelativorans alearensis | reverse complement strand
TCGCCATCTCCTGCAACGGCGACGGTGAATCATAAAACCCAATCCGTGTCATCAACGCTACGACTCGGAGTTCAACGGACGTGCTCTAAATCAATGTTCCGGTGATCGACGGTGACACAGTGGCAGTGAAATCGTCGAGGCGCTTGTCGGCTGTGGCCTCGCATATCCCATAGCCAAGACTTATACCGGCCAGTGTGCCGCCTCGTTCCAAAAGCATAAGGACGCGACCGGCTGTTCCAGTGGCACGTCGATCCCGGCGTAATGCTTCACCAACAGGTGAATGCTGGCATAGACCACGTTCCGCAGCCGACTCTCCTACCCGCAGCCTACCGCAATCACCACGCTATTCTTAACAACCTCTTCCGAAGATCGGAAAAAATTTCAGGCGCCACTGCACGTGAATTTAAGGCGGCGATGCCATTTGTACTTTATGGAATGAAATTATACGGGGAGCAATCATGGACTTTCTAATAGAAAATTTCAATTCGCCCATTAATATTAAAGCTCTGCCGGAAATATCAATAAATTCTTTGAAGGTGGCATCAATTGCACTGATTGCAGGTATTTGCATCGGCTGCTCGTCGATGCCGGATACAGATGTAATAACCACCTCGATTTCCGCCGAGCCCGCCAATCCCGCCGCGTACTCCGTTCAAAAGAAAGCGTCCAAAGCGGCGAAACGCACCAGAAAACCCGTCACCTTGGCGAGCAGCAGTCCTCTCGGTCGCGCACCCTATATCTGTACGCCGAGCGGCTTCGGGAGGAAGGCACAATGCTACGCCCGATAGTGTATCGTCGGCTGCTCGCGGTTGCGCAAGCCTGGACCAGGGTTACGGTGATGGCATTCGCTGCACTGTGCCTCGCGGAGGCGCACGCCAACGAACCCGCGCCCGGGAGGGACATGATGCAGACCACCTCGATAGGACGGGCAAACGGCGCCGGGCGCACGCAGGCGGCGAAGTTCCCGCTCTTCGGCATCTATGATCCGCACGGCCGTTTCCGGGGCTCGAGTCGCCCGCAGATCGAGCACGTGTTCGTCTACTGGCAGGCCCTCGATAAGCGGATGCTTGCCGGGAAGATGCGCCTTGCCGAGGAGAAGGGCCGGACCCTGATGGTTACCGTGGAGCCCTACACGAAAGCAGCGAACTGGCGCGACGGCGGCGAGCGGCTGTTCGACGACATCATTGCGGGCAGGTTCGATGCGGAGATCACCTCGATCTGCGGCATGATCGCGAGCTTCCCCGGCGAGCAGTGGATTCGCTGGGGGCACGAGATGGAAGACCCGACTGGCCGCTATCCGTGGGCACGCGACGATGCACGCGGCTATGTAGCGGCCTATCGGAAATTCGTCGAAACGTGCCGGGATATCGCGCCACGGGCGCGCTTCATCTGGTCGCCCAAGGGAGAGCGCGGACTGGCAGGCTATTATCCTGGGACCGCCTACGTGGATATGGTGGGCCTTTCGGTATGGGGGCTGGAGAAATGGGACCGCGACTGGTATGGCCGCCCGCGGGGCTTCACCGAGTCCTTCGCTGAGAAATATACCCGCGTGGAGCGGTTCGGAAAGCCCGTCATCATCGCCGAGTTGGGGGTCGCCGGGGGCAAAGCCTATCGCCGGACGTGGATGTCGCAGGTCCTGGCGTCAGCGCCTGCAAACGCGGCATTTCCGCTGCTGACGAGCGTTGTTTATTTTAACGACAAGGAGCCACATTATTGGCCGAACGGCTATGGCTCCCCGGATTGGCGTTTGTCCGCTTCCGTCCTTGCCGACGCTCCCTCATTGGCGGCTTCGGCAAGGTAGGAATGTCCGCGGCGCATGGGTGACAGCGCCGCTACCGATCGGCGAGGCTCGCTTTAATGCGGCTCATTCTCTTGGCGACGTAGTCGCCGTGGCGGAGCTTCGCCCACTCATCGCTTCGCCTGGGCCGTGCGTTTCGGAACACGGACCACTCACCGTCAGGCTCGCGTTTCTGGTAGATGGCCCCATCCACCTCGCGATGGCTGAAGCAGGTCACCGCGGGTGCGGTGCCGTCTGCCGCATGCCATGTGGCCCGGAAGCAGAGCTTGCCGGGAGCGGTGATGAACCACCGGCCGATGCCATAGGAGGGCGAACCGCCTTCATTGGAATACGCGGTGAACTGGCGCTCCTTGACGGCGAAGTGGCCGGCACCGGCCTTCCACAGCCACGAGCGGCTGTTGTAGAGCTCGTAGAGCTCGCTGCTTGTCAGCGGCCGGGCTTTGTCGATGTCCGCGGCCTCCCGGGCCTGGGCGGCCACGCTGGAGGTGTTGCCTCCAAGACCGGCGATCACCGCCGCGACAAGCGCTATACGATGTAGCGACATACTTGTTTCTCCGTTTCCGAGAGTTGTTGCTTAGTTGGATACTTGCTGTTGGACGACCCGCCAGTTGGGTCGGCCATAATCTGGCCAGGGGTAGACTTCCCGATCGTTGAAGTAGACGACGGCCACGAGGTCCGGGAATTGGGGATAGGGCTTTGTGACGTCCTCGGCCCATCGGCGCACATAGGACTGGTCGCCATCATAGCCGAGCTCGGCGACGATGATCGGCTTGCCGAAAATCTTGGCCCTCTCGTAGCGCGGCTCCAGCCACTCGACAAAGGTCATGTCCCTGCCGAATCGGTCGTTGTCGTAGGGCTGATAGCCGAAGACGGACAGGCCAACGATGTCGACATATTCGTCGCCCGGATAATATTCCTCCAGCCCTTCCTTGCCTTTCGGCGACCAGACAAACTTGGCATCCGGGAAGTACTCACGGCATACCGTGATCGCATGGCGATAGGCGTTCACGAACTGCTCGGGCTCCCAGTAGGCCCAGGTGAACTTGAACCACTCCTCTTCGTCCTCGTCCATCTCCTGGCCCCAGCGGATGGTGACCTCGCTCTCCAGCTTCGACGCCTCGCGGCACACGGCCGCCATGTTGGTGTCAAACCGGCCGCTCACGATGCCGCGATAGAGTTCCTCGGGGGAAAGCCGCCAGTCGACCGACCACGACCACGGTTCGACCGTGATCATGAGCGAGCGTCCACGTTCCAACGCGTATTCGTCGGCGATGGTCAGGCTGGCTAGATCGACGTCCTCCCAAGGCAGGAAGAGATGCTCGATCTTCGGATTCGGATCCTCGGTGAAGTCACCATGCGGATCGTAGGCGCCGAAATCGATAGACTCCGGGGTAATGATCGGGCGCTTGTCGGACGGCATCTTGGCCGTCACAGAATTTGGGTTGGGAAGCCGAGGAGGATTGTCGTCGGACGCGAGAACCGCGCCCGCGAACATAATTGCGCTTATCGACAACGCTGCGGTCTTGGCTGTCGTTATCATCGTATCTCTCCTTTCGCGTCGCTATCCTGCGGCTGCCGCACGACGGAGGCGTTTTCGGTGTCGGGTTGCTGCGCCGCGTCTTGCAGAGCCTCAAGCTTGGCGGTGACAAGGTCGTCGCGGACAAGGATATTGGGCTCGCCACCTTCTTGCGGCTCCTCGTGCCGGAAGACGTACCAGTCGCCATCCGGCTCCTTTCTCTGATAAATCGCCTGCCCATCGGTTCGATGGGCAAAGCAGGTCTTGCCATCGAAAGTGCCGGCACGGGTATGCCAGTCGGCTTTCAGGCACAGCCGGCCCGTATCGGTCACGATCCAGCGCCCCGTCGCCCAGGATGCATCGGGGCCGGAACCAGACCAGGCCTTGAAGGTACGGCCATTGTCGTGCATGCGGGCCGCGCCGTCCGGCCATTGCCAGGACTTGTCGTGGTAGAGCATGTAGAGTTCTACGCCAGTCATCGGTCGGGCATTTTCCGGTACGACCGTCTCATTGGCTGCCACCTGTGCCGCGCTGGCCAATGTGAGAATGCCCACCACAGCGGCTGAAAGTGCGTGGGGCCGAAGCGGTAGGGATGCGCCGAGGCGATTGCTTCCGCGCACCAGGGTCAAAGTCTGGCTCATCGTTCAAACCTCGCAATACGGTGGATGTTCGTCGCAGCTGCCTTGCTGCCGTGCAGCGTTGCCAAGGTATCGGTATCCATCTGGCGCACGGAGGGCCGGCCAACCGCCGAGACCGCGAAGCCCAGCGCTTCCGCCGCTCCGGGTTCGAAGGCGTTGCGCAGGTCGACGAGGACCGGGGCGCGCATCACCTTCTTAAGCGCCGCAAGATCGAGACGACGAATGTTGTCCCACTCAGTCACCACAACAACGGCATCGGCGCCGCGGGTGCACTCGTAGGGATCCTCGAAGAAAGCGACATCCTCGAGGATTTGAGCGGCGTTTTCCATACCCACTGGATCATAGGTGCGGATGACGGCTCCGAAACGTTGCAAAGTCTCGATCAGCGGCACCGAGGGAGCGTCGCGCATATCGTCCGTGTCAGGCTTGAAAGTGAGGCCGAGGACGGCAATGGTCAGGCCGTCCACGCTGCCGCCCACGGCATCGAGCACCTTAAGCGCCATCTTGCGCTTACGCGCTTCGTTGGCGGTGACGGTCTCCTCGACAAGGCGGAGGGAAACGCCGTGGTCCTGCGCGGTGCGTAGCATTGCCAGCGTGTCCTTAGGGAAGCAGGAGCCGCCATAACCGGGGCCGGCATTGAGGAAGCTGGTGCCGATGCGCTTGTCGAGACCGACGCCAAGCGCAAGTTCGCTCACGTCCGTGCCCACCTGCTCGCACAGGTCGGCGAGCTCGTTGATGAAGGTGATCTTCGTCGCCAGGAAGGCATTGGAGGCGTACTTGATCAGTTCCGATGTGCGCCGTTGCGTGACGACAAGCGGCGTGTCCGGCGCGGCGGGCGAATCGTCATAGAGTTCCATCAGAACCTCACGCGCGCGCTCGTCTTCGACGCCGATAACGACGCGGTCGGGGTTCATGAAATCGTCGATCGCCACGCCTTCGCGCAGGAACTCGGGATTCGAGGCGACGGAGAAGCTGCCGCGGCGGCGCACAGTGGCGATGATCTTCTCCACCGCATCGCCGGTGCCCACGGGGACTGTCGACTTCACGACCACCACGGCGTTCTCGGCCAGATGCGGTGCGATCTCCTTTGCTGCCATGTAAACGAAGGAGAGGTCGGCATCGCCGTGGCCCGGCCGCGGGGGCGTGCCGACGGCGATGAAGACGACGGCGGCGCCCGCCACGGCTTCCGAAAGGTTGCTCGTGAAGGAAAGGCGGCCGGCGGTGCTGTTGCGGGCGACGAGCACGTCGAGACCCGGTTCGTATATGGGCAGACGTCCCTGGTTCAGACCAGCAATCTTCTCGACGTTCTTATCGACGCAGACGACCCGATGTCCCCAGTCGGCAATGCAGGCTCCCGTCACAAGCCCGACATAGCCAGTGCCAATCATTGCTACTTTCATCATTCGCATCCTTTGTGCTTCTAGGGGCGTCCCTTCCCGCAAAATCATTGGTGGGTTTGCCTCGCTGGGCGCCAGCTCGGCCTGAAGACGGACTTGCGTACGCCCGGGCCGCCGAGCCCGGCGCCCGCGACCGAGTATTGGTCTTGGAATAGGCGCAGGCTGCCGGCTCCCCAGGCAAGCGCCTCCAGCCCATCCTTGCCCCGTCCGGCCGTGGCGAGGCCGGGCAGCACGAGGAGGGCGGCAAGTGTGGCAGCCATGGCAGGGCGGTAGGCGCGGCTTTTCACGCGCACCGTGTTTTCACAGGCGTGCCGGACGACGATGACCAGGAAGATCAACGCGTAAATGAGCGCATTGACGATGGCGAAGATATAGAAGCCCCGTGTGTCACCGGCATTCTCGATGAAGAGCACCGGTAGGGCCGACGCAACTGTGAGGAAGGCGTAGGGCATCAGCACTCGCGTCGGCAGTGGGTCGACCTCGGAGGCGCCCTTCGGTGTGACGCGGAAGTCGACGAAGGAGCCGGTGATCCAGTCGCGCAATGCGGCAGCCGTTCCTGCCAGCGCCCAGGGCCATCGAGCGAAAAGGAAGAGCATTGCCTCCCAACTCAACACCTTTGCATCGTAGGGCCGGAAAGAGCCACCAGCGCGCCAGCGATAGGCCATGAGAATGAGGACGATCGACAGCGGCGCGAAGTGCGTGACGAAGGCAGGATAGGTGACGGCAGCGAAATTCTCGCCACTCACGAGGGCGATGATCGGCATTGTGAACATCGCCGCCATGAAAAGCGCGAAGAGAGGATACCAGAGCTGCGCGAACAGGAACTGGAACTTGAGCCGAGCCGGCAGCCGGCCGACGAGCTTGGGCGACCACTCGAGAAGCAGCATCACAAGGCTGCGCGACCACTGGAATTCCTGGGTGACGAGATCGCTGAAGGTACGCGGGCCGTCGCCATGGGCGATCGCGTCGAGGGCGTGGATGCCCCGCCAGCCATAGGCGTTCATCATCAGCGTGGTGGAGTGGTCCTCTGCAAGCTCCGGACCAAGGCCGCCAATCTCCTTCAACGCCCGTGTGCGCACGGCATAGTGCGAGCCGATGCAGAGCGGCGCCAAGCCGCCATTGTAGCCGGCCTGAAGAGAGCCGTGCATGCTGGCCTCGGCATAGAGCCGGCCACGCGCAGACCAGCTCTCGTGGGCGTTCTTATCGCAGATGCTGGGGGCGGAGACGTAGCCCACGGCGGAGTCGGCGAACGGCCGCAACATCTCACGGAGATAGCCTGGCTCCGGAACATGGTCGGCGTCGAGCTGGGCGACGAAGTCGTAGCGCTCATAGCCATAGTGATCGTAGAAGAAGGCCAGATTGCCTTCCTTGCAGCGGGTGCGCCGCGGCCAGGTCTTGCGATGATAGTCAAGACAGCCCTTGCGGGTTGACACCGAGACGCCTTGGCGACGGCACCATTCCAGCGTCTCCGGCGAGGGGTCCTCGTCGGCGAGCCAGGTATCGTGGGGGACGTCCTGGGCCAGCATCGCCTTCAGCGTCTCGGCTACGACGGGGAAGGGCTCCGACGGCGCCTTGGTGACGACCATGGCGATGCGGCTGCCGGCCGGCAGCCGCAGGGGGCCGTTGGGCTTCCGACCGCGATAGAAGACAGCCAGAAAATAAGCCGGTACGAACGTGACCCAAGCTAACACCAAGGTGACGGTCACCGACCCGAATACGCTGAAATGGTGCTCGGGCCGGAACCACCAAACCCAGAAATAAATGAGCGCAGCGAGCCATAGAGCGACGCCCGCCAGATATTCGACGCGCCGCCAGCCCGCCATCACCGGCACCAAGTGCGGCGCGACGGCGGGCTCCGGGGTGCGGAACCCTATGTCAGGCACACGCCGCGTCATTGCTGCGCCTTCAGGCCAAAGAAGGGAGCGGCGGTGCGCACGATGGTGTCGAGATCGGAACGCTCGGCTGCGAAACCCAGCACCTCGCGCGCGAGGCCCGGATCGGCGTAGAGAACAGGCGGATCACCAGCACGTCGCGGGTGCATCCTGATCGGCACCGTGCGGCCTGTCACGCGGTTCACCGCGTCGAGCACCTCGCGGATCGAGGTCCCATGGCCGGTGCCGATGTTAAACGCAAGATTGCGCCCGCCTGCGACCAGGTGCTCAAAGGCCATGACGTGGGCGCGCGCAAGGTCGGTGACGTGGATATAATCGCGCACACAGGTGCCGTCCTCGGTCTCGTAGTCGTCGCCGAAGACCTCCAGGCGGGGAATCCTGCCCGCCGCGGCCATGAGTGCGCGGGGGATGAGGTGGGTTTCCGGAGCGTGCCACTCCCCGATCTCGCCATCCGGATCGGCACCGCATGCATTGAAATAGCGCAGCGCCACGTAGCGCGTGCCATACGCGGCAGCATAATCCTGCAGCATATGCTCGACCATCAGCTTGCTACGGCCATAGGGGTTGATGGGACGCTGCTCCATCGTCTCCCTGATCGGCAGCTCATCAGGGATGCCATAGGTGGCGCAGCTGCTCGACAGGATCAGGTTATCGACCGAAGCGGCGCGGCAGGCCTCAAGAAGCGAAAGCGTTCCGGCAACGTTGTTGCGGTAATATTTCGCCGGGTCCTCGACAGACTCGCCGACATAGGCGAAAGCCGCGAAATGAATGACGGCTTTGGGCCGGCACGCCTGGAGCGTGGCGAACAGGGAGCCGCCGTCGAGGATGTCACCCTCGACGAAAGGGCCCCAGCGCACCGCGTCGCGGTGACCGGAAACGAGATTGTCGTAAGTGACAGGCTCGATACCGTGGGCCGCCAGGGCCTTGCAGGTATGGCTGCCAATGTATCCGGCGCCGCCGGTCACCAGTACACACGGCGTGGTCATGCGGCGCTCTCCCGGGTTTCCGTCGTTTCCGCTCCGAGCATCCTGTCGAAATAGGCGATGGTCTTCGGCAGTCCCTCGGCGAGGCTGATGGTGGGTTTCCACGCCAGCGTCTCGGCCGCCTGCCGGATATCAGGACGGCGCTGCTGGGGGTCATCGACTGGAAGCGGGCAATGCACGATCCGCGATTTGGAGCCGGTTATGTCGATCACGAGCTCGGCCAGCTCACGGATGGTGAATTCACCGGGATTGCCGAGGTTGATGGGACCGGTGACATCGTCCGGCGACCGCATCAGCCGCACGAATCCCTCGATGAGGTCGTCGACATAGCAGAAGGAACGCGTCTGGGTGCCGCTGCCGTAGATGGTTATGTTCTTGCCCTGGAGGGCCTGAACGATGAAATTCGAGACGACACGGCCGTCGTCCGGGCGCATGCGCGGACCGTAGGTATTGAATATCCGGCAGACCTTGATGCTGAAGCCGTACCGGCGGGCATAGTCAAAGAAGAGAGTCTCCGCGCAGCGCTTGCCCTCGTCGTAGCAGGCCCTGGGGCCGATGGGGTTGACGTTGCCCCAATAGGATTCAGGCTGGGGATGAACGTGCGGATCGCCGTAAATCTCGGAAGTGGAGGCCTGAAAGATCCGGATACCGCGTTCTCTTGCGAGGTCGAGAAGATTGAGCGCCCCCAGAACGCTGGTCTTCATGGTATGAATCGGGTCGGCTTGGTAGTCAGGCGGCGAGGCAGGGCAGGCAAGGTTGTAGATCTCATCGACGGCGAGTTCGCCGCAGTGCGCCACGACGTCATGGCGCAACAGTTGAAAGCCCGGGGCGCCGATCAGATGCTCGACGTTCTCGACCCGCCCGGTCGAGAAGTTGTCGAGACAAACGACCTCGTGTCCCTGCCTGATCAGTCGCTCGCACAGGTGCGATCCCAGAAAGCCGGCACCGCCCGTTGCGAGGATTCTCCGCGAAGCTGGTTTCGGGAAGACAACGTTTGCGATCCGTGAATTGCCCATAGATGCCTCCGGACGAAGAAACTGGTTTTCAATGGTGCCAGGCCGAGATTCGGTGGTCGCGATGGCGCAGATCGACCGGGCCCATCCGCCGTGCGTCCGACGGAGGCTCGCGGCTAAACGCGCTCTCGGCTGTGGCGTTAAATCTGCCCCTTGCAGGTCACATCGACCGTCGACGTGCGCCCTGGGCGCAGATGACGGAACGGGTGATGTCGAGACAGAGCAGGCCTGGCGGTTATCGTGAGGTCATTACCTGATGCGGGGCTGCGCGCTTGCGAAGCGCATGCGCCGCACGATCTGGTGCAGTTTGCGCCGCAAAGGGTCAACCTCGTCTGATTCTTTGGCTTTTGCCGACATAGCGTCTCTCTCTTGACTTGTATGCCAATGCTGATGCACTCGCGCGAACTGCCCCGCAAATCCGCACGAATGTTTGTATTTGTCTAAAATAATTCATCTCGAGCACCGGAGACATCTGGCGAAAGTCATGATCGAAGATGACGAAAGTCATGTTCTTTTGCGCTCGGCTCGAGATTACATCATAGTAGATGGGCCTGGGGAGCTGGTTTGGAGAACGCATGATTGACCTTGCCGCTGAGTTGCAATCGGCCGCAGAAGCCGATGTCATAGGGCTTGCCGTTGTCAGTGCCGACAGAACGATCCAGCGGAAAATCGGGCGCTTGGTCGATTGGCTTCCGGAGAAGGGAGCAGATTGCTGCCAGTGCATGCTGTTGGTCGGAATGGAATCCGAATTGGCTACCCTGGCTAAAGGCCAGCGGGATATAATTGCTCTATCGGGCGTGCGCGGCGCATCACCCGGACTGGATCATCCGGTGACGGCGGCCATCATGTGGAACAGGGACCAGTCCCATTATGTCGTGATCGCGATACCTGATTTTGCGGCGCGGCAGGTCGGAATCCTGTTTGAAAGCGAGCGCCGCGCCCGTCGCGTGATGGAGCAACAGCTCGAAGCGGCCAACTCCGAAGCGCGCTTTGCCTCGCTTGCGCGAACCCGCCTGCGACTGGCGCGGGACCTTCACGACACGCTCGTGCATTCGATCATGGCGCTTTTGACCCAGATTCGGCTAATTCAACACTTTCAATCGACGGACCCCGCCCGCGTATCCGAGGGCCTTGCGACCGCAGAAGAGGCGGCTATAAACGGGTTGGCGCGCGCACGCGATGCCATAGCTCGTCTTCGGATGCCCGATGAGCTTGAACCGGCGCCGGACGTTGAGGGGATGTTATCCGATTTTGCAGAACAGAGCGGCACCGAGGTCTCGGTGCATATCGATAATAGGGCTCGCGATGGGTTGCGAAATCACGCGTTGACGGTTCAGCGCATCCTCAGCGAGGCGTTGCGCAACATCGAGGCGCACGCGAAGGCGCAAAGCGTTCAGTTTCGTGCGATCGAAACGGAGACTGAAGCCGGTAGAAGACTCGTTGTCGAGATCCATGACGATGGATGCGGTTTTGATCCCGTCGTTGCGAAGCCAGGGCACTTCGGTTTGATCGGAATGGTGGAGTTTGCTGAACTCGCCGACGGCAAATGCACCGTGAAGAGCGCGCACGGGGAGGGAACGCTGGTACACATATCGCTGCCCGCAACCGCATCGCCGGCAGCATACTCTTCAGGCACACATGTGGACACCGGCGCGCAGTTATGGAGTCGCCGAAAGGATGGTGGGGCCGGTGAGCGAGTTGCGTGAGCAAATTGACGCGGTGCGTGTGCTGATCGCCGAAGATCAGACGCTGATAAGGGAAGGCCTTGCCACGCTCCTTGCCCAGCAGAACGACGACTTCGAAATTCTCCCGGGTGCAGCCAACGGCGAGCAGGCGATCGAATTTGCGCGCCGATATCGGCCCGATGTCATCTTGATGGATTTGCAAATGCCGCGTGTCGACGGCATTGCGGCGACCCATCGAATCCTCCGCGAGTTTCCGAAAACCAATATTGTCGTCCTGACTACTTTCGAGACGAACGATTTGATCTTCGAAGCCGTCAGCGCTGGCGCGAAGGCATATCTTTTGAAGGACGCCAGGATCGATGAGATTGCGGCAACGATCCGCACGGTGATGAACGGCCAATCGGCGCTTTCGCCAAGCGTTACCGCGCGCGTCCTCAACGAGTTCAAGCGGCTGCGCCCCCGGCACGTCCCGGCGAGTCTTCCTGTTCACAACAACGGCCTGACGGCGCGCGAGAACGAAATTCTCAGACTGGTGGTCGAGGGCAAGAGCAATAGCGAAATCGGCGAGCGACTGCATTTGGCCGAGGGCACGATAAAGAATTATGTGAGCACGATTCTGGAGAAGTGCGGGGCTAGAAACCGGACTGAGTTGGCGATAAGGACAATTGGCTTAACGGGGTAATGACAAATCCATACTTTCGGGACTGAGTGCCCGGGATTTTGTGCTGTCTGCGGGCGGGGGCAAATTTCCTTCAGTAATGGCGGGATATCTGGAGAATGACCATGCAGAACGTTGAGCAGATCGAAAAGGATGTGAACGGGAATGTTTCTCCGAGTGAAAAGGAAGCGATAGCGCGCCCCGAGGAGACAATAGATCAAGTCCGTGATCTCTTGTTCGGCGGTGCCCAGCGGTCGATCGAAAATAGACTAGTTGACCTGCGGGAAGAGATGCAGGCTACCTTCAAAGAACTCAAAGCGGAGTTTGAGAAGGAGTTGGCGGCTGTGCAAGCAATGGTCGAAGAACTCGAGCGGAACAGCGAAAACAAGCAACTCGCTTCGCATAAGGAGATCGGTGCTGCCATTTCGCAGCTTGGTGCGACCATCAGCGAACTGGGGTCCGGCCGCTCAGGAAAGTAGCATGGCATCTGCAGCCGGCCAGAGCCGCGAGATGGAGCAACTCAAAACATTGCTCTTTCAAGCGGAGGCGACGCGTCTTGAGACGCTGGAAACAGATGTCGCTTTCCTCCAGCGGTATGTAGGCGACCCCGACCGCCTCGAAGCGGCAACGGCAGACATATTGGTCTCCGCGTTGGAGCGGGCGGAAGTCCGTCAGCCGCGCGAACTTGCGAACGTCATTGCTCCCTCCGTAGTTTCCGCAGTCAGGAGCGAGATCAAGAATTCGCGCGAGCTGATGGTCGATGCGCTCTATCCTATTATTGGGAGGCTGGTCAGCGCAGCCGTGGCAAATGCTTTCAAGCAACTGGTTGCGTTTCTGGAGGAGCGCATTGGCGCGCTGACATTCGCGGAACTTTGGAGCGGGCGCCTCAAGTCGCTGGTGACCGGCCGTCCGATCAGCGAGTTCGTGCTGGCGGACAGCAACCCGCCCCGGGTTAACCGGTTGCTGATCATTGAACGCGGCAGTGGACGCCTCATCGCAGACTGGAAGCGGGAGGGCATCCCCGACGAACGCGCGGACCTGATGAGCGCGATGGTTGCAGCGATCCTTGAATTTTCGGTTCAGGCGCTAGCCGAAGAAGGCAGTCTACAAAAGCTCGATTTCGGCGGAAAGGAGATCGTGCTTCGCGCATCGCCGCGATTCATCCTGGCGGCAGAGTGCATCGGCCTCCTGCGTGCAGCCGACGAAGCCAGGATCAATTCACTTTTCTATGACATGATTGAGAGCATGGACCACGGCTTGGAGCACGATGCTGCGACGCTTGCCGCATTGGCAACGTCCATCGAAAACGATCCTCTCTCTCGCAAGAAGAAGAGAAGGCGTGGAAGGGTTGTTCTGCTTATATTTGTCACTCTCGCCGCTGCCCTGCTCGCTTGGTTCGCCGGCACGTTCGTGACTCGCACGATGCTGGAGCAACGGACGAACGCTGCGCTACAGCAACTTGTCGACGAGCAGCCGTTGCTGGCTTCGTTTCCGCTGCGGCTGGACTTTGACCATGGCAATCGACGGCTCACGGTCTCCGGCATTGAGCCCAGCCAAGTGGATGTCGTTCCCGTGATCGGAGCGCTGGCCGAGGCCGCGGCTCCATATCGGATCATTGACCAGATCGGCATCGTGCCCGAACTGGAACAGTCGGCGGCATTGCAGGCCGATATCGCCACTATACAGCAGTCACTTGCGCACATACAAAAGACCATCGACGAAACGCGCGGGGCGATTGCCGAAGAGACGAAATCCCAAGATCGGCGATATGCCGAGTTGAGCGAGCAATACAGCAGGCTGCAGTCCATTGTCGACGGTCCTGCGGAACGGCTCGCCCGCTTCATGGCTTCAGCGGCCGTTTTCTTCCGCACGGGTACCGACGAATTCATCGACCGCGAAGAGGCCGAGCGGCAGATGCGGCAGCTGGCGGGATTGCTTGCAGACAACGATCTGAGGGTTCGAGTCGTCGGGCATACGGACCATATAGGGTCCGATTCCACCAACAGGATACTTGCTCTCAACAGAGCGGAGCAGGTAGTACAGAAGCTGATCTCTCTTGGGGTCGAACCCTCGCGATTGGTTGTCGTTTCGCGCTCGGCATCGATGCCGATTGCCGACAGAATCGGCGCAACGAATGCCGCAAATCGTCGGGTTACTTTCGAAAACGTGTTTCAAACCGAACCGGCTCAGTGATGCTCACGGCAAAAGTCATGCTGCTCGGTGATATGGGTGTCGGCAAGACCTCGGTCATGTATCGCCTCGTACATGATCGCTTCGACGGGGAATACATGACGACGCTTGGCGTCGAAATTCTCAGTTATGATGTCCCTGCCGACGGGGGTGAACCGACGCGCCTCGTGCTGTGGGATACGGACGGCGATTTTGGAACGCGTATTTTCGAAACCGTCTACGTTGCGGGCGCTTCGGCGGCGATCATCGTATCGGATATAACGCGGCCGCAAACGGTCACGCACATGGTCGAATTGGCGCGCAGCTTTGAGTCAAGATTTCCAGGAAGACCCTACAGGGCTCTTGTAAACAAGATAGATCTCGCAGAAAGCGGGGGAAGCGACGGACAGATTGGAGATCTCGCGCCCTCGACTGTCAATTTCGTGAGCGCGAAGACCGGCACCGGGCTCGCGGAAACTTTTGCCGAGCTCGCGGAGACGATACGTCGCCGACAACTTTAGAGCCGCCGAGCGCCTATCCTGCTCGATCTTGCCATGCTCGACCCTGGTCGCCCAGTTCACCCCAGGTGATGGGATGGAGGATGAGCGTGCGATGCTAATCTATGCCGACTTCCACCTAGCGACATTGTCGAGATAGATCCGGGTCATCGTCTCAGAACACCAGTACCTTGTCAGCGCCAAGCGTCGCATCCCCGAGTTCGCCCATGGTGCTGCGCTTCGCGCCATCCATGACGTCGTTGTCGGTCATGCCGCGCGCGTCCATGCAGGTGCCGCAGAGCAACACGGTGCCTTTCGCGAGCACGCGCTTGAGCATGCGCTCTATGTTGTAATAGCCGTCCGGGGTCCTCTGGCCCTTGCGTGCTGCGATGACGGCGTCAGCCATCAGGAAGACGGCAATCTCCGCTTCCGGCTCCTTTTTCAGGAGCGTGTGGGCAAGACGAAGGGCATTGTAGCAACTCTCGGTGCCATAGGGCGGACCGTTCAGGATGAACAGGGTCTTCATTCGGGTTACCTCAGGTATGGATGAGGTTCATTCGCCGAGAGTGCGGCGTCGCTCCTCGAATTCCTCCTTGTCGATCTCCCCGCGCGCGAAGCGCTCCTTGAGGATATCGAGCGGTGTTCGCGTCGATGGCGGCTGATGCGGGGCGGCGGCCTGCCACGGTCCGCCGAGCCAGCGTACGAGGAGAACGGCGACCGCGATCACCACGGCGAGCACCAGGATCATGAAGATCGGCCCGAAGATCATTCCGAACCACCCGCCACCCCATCCCATCATGTGCGGTCCCCAGCCGTAGCGGTCGAAGTCGGGGGAGGCTTGCGCCCATGCCGCACCTGGCTGAAGAGCAATAGCTGCACCTGCGATGGTTCCGATCGATACTGTAAGTCTCATCACGTTCCTGCTCCTTTGCGCCAGACGGCAACCGGGGGATGTACTGCTGCTCCTGGCAATCTCGGCTGCGCCGCCCATCTCGACGGGCATCCCAACACGGTTCCACTAGACAGCCCCTCCGGTGCGGCCTTGATCCAAAGCAATCACACGGATGCCATTACTTAATAATATGCCGGTGAACGGCTGGCGGTTTGATTCAGCGCAAGAAGGGAATAGATCGAGTGAGATATAGAATGTCTCACTTGGACGTCCACGGTGAGCGGAGTGTCATCATGTCATTCAGGACGCTTCTTACGGTCACGGGCCTTACCCAAGCTGAGGGCGATCTTGGGAACGCCGTTGCGCTGTGCGAGGAGGCGAAGGCCCATCTTTCCGTTCTTGTCGTCGCGCTTGCCGCGCCGCCGCCCGTTGGAGAGTATGCAGCAATGGCCTCCGACGCCTGGATGGAGGAGCGACGGGCTGATCTCGAAGCGTTGCAGGGGCGCACCGTTCAGGTCTCGCAATACCTGGCTTCAACATCCATCTCTACGGACGTGGCAAGCGAATATACGGAAGTCGCGTGGGCCGACGAAGCGATCGGTCGGCGCGGCCGCTATGCAGACATTACAGTGGTCTGGCCCGACCTGCCCGCGGGCGGCACACTAAGGAGTAAGGCAATCGAGGGGGCCCTCTTCTCCTCGGGCAAGCCGCTTCTGGTCGTCCCGGAAGGTTGGCAGGCCACACTCAGCCCGAAACGCATCATGATTGCATGGGATTCGCGCATCGAAGCCGCAAGGGCGGTGCGCGAGTGCCTCGATATACTTGAAGGCGCTGAGGAGGTTCGGCTGGTGTCAGTCGATCCGGTTGAGAGCGAGAGCGGCCATGGTGCGGAGCCGGGCGCCGATGCGGCGGCCTATCTTGCCCGTCACGGTGCGAAGGTGACTGTCGACTGCCTATCGAGCCAAGGTCATTCCACCGCTGAAATCCTGCGGAGGCACGCTGTCGATTGTGCGGCCGATCTCCTTGTGATGGGCGCCTATGGCCATTCGCGCATCCGCGAGCGCATCTTCGGTGGCGTCACGAAGTCGATCCTCGCTCAGTCCTCGCTGCCGGTCCTTATGGCACGATAGCGCAGCCCCGGTTGTTCTTCCATCCGAGCTTGCATGAGGAGATCTGATCACTGGGGTGAGAAGGATGTGCACGACCGTATCGCGAGCAATCGACGCAGTGGGGTTTGGGTCACGCGCGTTTCACTCTCTACGATCGACCCAGCTACCCTGCTCAAGTGTGTCCGCAGGGTGGAGGACGACGACGTCGCCAGCCTCGACACCGCCCAGTACCTCGGCCACTTCGTCGTTCATCTGGCCGATCTCCACCGTCGTTTGCCGCAGGCGGCCGTCCTCGACGGTGAACACGTTCCAGTCACCTCCGTTGCGGAAAAGCGCGCTGATCGGCACCTGCAGGCAGTCTGCGCTCTTCCAGACAGTCATCTCCGCAAACACCCGATAACCATGTCCCAAGCGGTCGTCGCTTTCTTCGAGGTCCAGAACCGTGTTGACGCGCTGCTCCTCGATGCCAAGCGCGGAAACCTTGGTGAAGGCGGCCGGATCGATACGCCGGACGGTGGCCTCGAGGGGCCGATCGCCGCCCCAGTCATGCACGAGCGCGATGGTTCCCGGTGCGATGCGGACGGCGTCGGCCGATAAAAGGTCGACGACCACCTCGAGATCGCTCGTATCGCCGATCTGGGCGATCTGCGCGCCGGCTGCCACGGCCTGCTCACTCTCGGCAAGCACGCCAAGCACTGTGCCATCCACTGGCGCAAGCACGTTGACACAGCAGCTCTCGCCCCTTGGATCGCGAAGGTCGGTCTGTTGGAGCCGTGCCTCCACGCTCGCCAGTTCCGCCCGGCGGAACCGGACCGTTGCCTGGGCAGCCTCCACGGCCGCCTTCTGCAACTCGACGTCGTTGGTCACCTTCTGCAAGGCGCTTTCGGAGATGATACCCGGCCCATGCAGCTTGAGGGCGCGCTCAAGCTCCGTCTCCGCCAATCGCAGGGCCGTCTCGGCCTTTCGCAACTCACTCCCGGCAATGCCGACGGCGGACCGTGCGGCATCGCGGGCGGCGAGCAATTCCGCTTCAGTGCGCCGGTCGAGGAGAGGTGGGTCGAGGGGGTGGATACTGGCCACAACGGTCTCACCCGCTTTCACGCGGTCGCCCTCCTTGAGCACCGTTCGAGAAAGGTGCCCGGCGATAGGGGCGGAGACCGTGTAAACCTCGCGCACGCGGGTGACGCCCTCTTCCCGGATCGTCACCTTCATGGGGGCTCGCCTTATCTCCGCGACGTCCACGAGAGCCGGTTGCTCGCGCAGGGACCAGGCGACGACGGCGACCGCCGCCAATGCCGCCAGTGCCATCAAGGAGCGTTTGAGCCAGAGGGATTTCATCGGACTATTCCCTTGTCTTGAGCACACGCACGAGGTCGAGCCTGTCGACACGGCGGCGCACGATCAGAGCCGACAGTGCCGCAACGCCAAGCACCACGAGGCTGGAGGCGGCGAATGTGGAGCGGTCAATGATGAACGGGACGCGGAAAAGGTCGCTCGAGAATCCCTCCACCACCGTCCAGGAAAAGAAATAGCCGAACAGCCAGCCAAGCGGCTGCGCCAGCGCGACGATCGCGCCGAGTTCGATCAGGAGAACACTCGACACCTCGCCCTTGGTGAAACCGAGAACACGCAGGCTTGCCAGTTCCCGTGCCCGCTCCGAAAACTGGATGCGTGCCGAGTTGTAGACGACGCCGAAGGTGATGATGACGGCAAGTGCGGCGTAGACGGTCGTCATGATGGTGATGTTCTCCTCGATTGTCTCTCGAAAACGCTCGCGTGAGAGCCCCTGCAAAGCGATCGCCGCAACCGCCGGCGTGCGCTTGATGGTCTCGTAAAGCTTGGAGAGCTGCGAGGGGTCGATGGCCACATGCACCCCTGAGAGCCGCGGCCCGTCGCCGATCATCCGGTCGAGGGCGTCAGTGCGCATGTAGACGGCGAGCCCGATGAAGCTTTCGACGACGCTGCTTATCGGCACCGCCGCCATCCGATGGTCTCTTTCCAACAGTTCGACCTCGGCAATGTCGCCAATGTGCAGGTCGAGCAAGTTGGCGACCCACTCCGAGATCATCAGCCCTGAAGATGGTGGCTCAACGGAATCGAGAGCCTTGTCGAGCGCGCGGGAAAGGTCCGCTTCCCGAACAAGCCCCTGGATCACGAGCCGGCGCTCACGATGGCCATGGCGCAGGATGACCGGCGTTGCGCGAAAACCCTCCGCGCGCAGCACACCGGGCATGGCGGCCACTTCCTGCAATGCGCGAGGAGAGCGTTCTGTACTGAAGGACAGGGTCGCATCCTGGCGTTCGGAGCGCGTGAACACGGTGTCGACCATGAAGGCTGTTGAATCGAACGCGAACAGGGCCGTGATCAGGAGCGCCACAGCAAGCGACGTTCCAAGTGCGGTTGTAAGGGTGCGCACCGGCCAGCGGATCAGGTGGCGGAGGGCCATGATCGTGAGCTGCGAAAACACCCGCAAAAGGCGCGATCCCGCCCCAAGCAGGCTGCGATAGCGCGTGGGCGCCGGTGGCTGCATCGCTACCGCCGGCGGAAGGCGCACCACGCTCCAGATGGCGCGGGCGCTGCCTGCCAACGCTGCCAGCGCGCTGACGGTGGCGGCAATGGCGTAAAGGTCGAGGCTCTGCCGGAAGATCAGGAAGGGGAACGAATAGAAGCGGGCATAAAGGTCCGTCATGCCACGCCCCAGCCAGTTGCCGGCGACCGAGCCGATGGCGATGCCGACCAAGGCCACGATTAGCGTCAGTTTCGCGTAGTGCCAGGCGATCGCCATCGGGCCATAGCCGACGGCTTTCATCAGCCCGACCTGCTCGCGCTCAAGGGCGATGAGACGTGTCAGGATCATGTTGACCAGGAACGCTGAGACGAACAGGAAGACCGGCGGAATGACCATCGCCATGGCGCGGAGCTGGACCAGTTCGCTGTCCAGGAACATGTGCGAGATCTGGTCATCCCGGTCGTGTGCACCCGTTCCCCCGTAGGGCTTGAGCAGGGTATCGAGAGCGTCGATCACCGCGCGTAGGTCGACGTTCCTCTGGGTGCGGATCGCCACGTCGTTGAAGGCGCCGGTCATGTCGAAGATGCCGGCGAGCGCCGTGCGCGGCATGAAAAAGACGCCGAAGCGCCGCTGGTCGGGGACCAGGTCGCCCGGCCCGATGGCGTAGATATATTCCGGTGACAGCACGATGCCCGTAACGGTCAGCGTCCGCTTGCGCCCGTTCATGATGGCGTCGAAGCGGCTGCCAGGTGCCATCCGATGAGCGGCCGCGAATGGCTCCGTCACCGCGATCTCGCTAGTACGACCCGGTTCAGGCAGGCGCCCGGAACGAAGGTAGAGGCGATTGACCGCCGGCTCGCCGAAGTCCGGGATCGAGACGGCGATGCCGGTCGCAGGCTCCACCATGCCGGGGATGTCCAGCAGGACTGGCTTGACAATGCGCAGCTCGATACCGCTCACGCCAGAGATCGATGAAAGCCGGGTCTTGAGCTGAAGAGGCGCCCGCGTCAGCCCCGAAAAGACGGTCGCGAAGCGGTAGCGGTCATAGAAGGCCGCGCGTGTCTCGTCGAGCGAGCGGTAGGCGCCGATGGCCAGCACGAGTGTGGCAACGCCACAGGCCATGACCAGGGCGATGGCGAGCACCTGTGCCCACATGCGGGCAAGATCGCGGAGGAGCTTGCGGTCGAGGACAGACATCGCCTTACCAGCTCACCTCGGCCGGCCGCGCCCGCCTGTCGTTCACCTCCGCCTCGGCGATCCGGCCATCCTTGAAGGTGAAGACGCGGTGGGCGATGTCCCTTATGCCCGCGTTATGAGTGATGATTGCCGTTGTCGTCTTCAGTTCCTCGTTGATGCGCCAGAGCGCTTCGAGTACGAGGATGCCAGTCTTGGAATCGAGCGCGCCGGTGGGTTCGTCGCACAGCATCACCTCCGGCCGCTTCGCGATGGCGCGAGCGATAGCCACGCGCTGCTGCTCGCCGCCCGAGAGCTGGGCGGGGAAATGCGTCATGCGGTCCTTCAGGCCTACCATCTCCAGCGCCTCCTCCGGCGCCATCGGGTCGGTGGAGATCTCTGTGACGAGCGCCACATTCTCCCACGCCGTGAGACTGGGGATCAGGTTGTAAAACTGAAAGACGAAGCCGACATGCTCGCGCCGGAAGCGTGTGAGCTGCCGTTCGGAGAACCCTGTCAATTCCTGGTCACGGAAGTGCACCTTGCCGGACGTCGCGTGGTCGAGCCCGCCCATAATGTTGAGGAGCGTCGACTTGCCGCTGCCGGAGGGTCCGAGAAGGACGGCCATCTCACCCTCTTCCAGATCGAGGTCCACGCCGCGCAGCGCAAAGACCTCCACCTCGCCGGTGCGATACACCTTCGTCAGGCAGTGGACGGAGAAGATCGGCTTGTCCATGTGAGCGCGGGCCTTTCGCGTTTGCCCGCTAGTCATAACGCCACGCGGTGGCTTGGCCTTGATGCGCGTCAAACCGCCAGCGGAGTGGCCATGTCGAGAGCGGCACACCGGCTGAAATGCGTCGGCAGCGACGGAAAAGGCTCTCCCGGAGCGCGGCGCGCCTCCGTTGCACGCCGCTGGATCAGCGAATCCCGGCAGTTGCGCCGAGATCGGCGAGTGCCTTGTACAACTCCCGCGGTGGAAGCCTCGACAAGTCCTTGTCCACCTCGCCGACAACCAGAGCCTTGAGCGCTTGCGGGAGCGCTTCGCGGAGGATACCCAGCATCTGCGGCTCCGCGACGATCACCAGCCTGTCGAATGCGTGGGCGATACGAAGCTTCTCCAGCCGCCGGATCAGCATGGCCGCGAACCGCACCTGCCGCTCCCGGATCGGATCGGAACGATACTCCATCGCCGAGCGCCGCGCACCGTACGAAGCGAAACTGCGTCCCGGCCGGTCCGCCATGATGCGCCGAAGCGGCTTGTGCTCCATCTCGAGGACGATGTCCTCGGGATGCGGCCCGGTCTCGGGATCCTGCTCCAGATCGCGCACGATGCGCGCCAGCGTCCCGTCGGCGACGAGGAACCATGTCTTCGGCTTTTTCATCGCGGCCACTCCCTGGTTTCAAGTCCTCATAGGCTGAATCGTGCTCCTGGCCCTTGACGCGCATCAAAGTTCATGTCGCCTGAACGCTTAATCTGATGGGCCCGTGTCGATACAGGTGTGTGAAGAAGAACACCGCGAGGCGGCGCTGCGGGAGAAAAGCCATGAGGGTGGCCGTATTCAGCACGAAACCATACGATCGTCAGTTTCTCTCCACGGCAAATGAAGGCGCAGGTCACGACCTGTGGTTCCTCGACATGCGGCTCTCTGTGGAAACCGCGCCCCTGGCGCGAGGCGCGGAGGCAGTGTGCGCCTTCGTCAACGATGACCTTGGCAAGCCCGTGCTCGAGGCCCTCGACGAACTCGGCACCAGGCTGGTGGCGCTGAGAAGTGCCGGTTTCAACAATGTCGATCTTGAAGCGGCGCGCGATCTGGGCATCCGCGTCGCAAGGGTTCCCGCCTATTCGCCACATGCCGTCGCTGAGCACACGATGGCGCTTATCCTGGCGCTCAACCGTAAGATATACCGCGCCTACAACCGTGTGCGCGAAGGCAATTTCGCGCTCGACGGCCTCCTCGGTTTCGACCTCAACGGCAAGACGGTCGGCATCGTCGGCACCGGCAGGATCGGCGAGGTGCTGGCGCATATCCTCATCGGCTTTGGCTGCAGGCTGCTGGCAAACGACCCCCTGCCGAACCCTGCCTGCGAGCGATTGGGTGTGACCTTTGTGGAGCGCGAGGAGGTTTTCGCCCAGTCCGACATTCTAAGCCTGCACTGCCCGCTCACGCCCGAGACCCATCACATGATCCGCGCGGAGACCTTGCCGCTCCTGAAGCCCGGTATGATGCTGGTCAACACCAGTCGGGGCGCAGTCATCGAGACGCGGGCCGTCATCCGCGGCCTGAAAGAAGGCATCATCGGCAGCCTCGGTCTCGATGTCTACGAGGAGGAAGCGGATCTGTTCTTTCAGGACCTTTCCGATCGGTTCATCCGGGATGATGTCTTTGCAAGGCTTTTGACATTCCCCAATGTGCTGATTACCGGCCACCAAGCCTTCTTCACGAAGGAGGCACTTGCCAACATCGCGCAGACGACAATCGGCAACATCACCGCATTCGGTGAATGTGGCTGCGCGGATCATGAGATATCGGTCGAGAAGATCGTGAGGGCGGAGAGTTCCTGACAGCGTTCTGGTAGCGCGCTCAGGGTGGTGCTTCATGCCCTGCGCGACCGCTTAACCGTCGAGCAAGCCGTCTACCTCGGGGCACCGCTTCCGATCCTCGTGCGCGGCATCCACTATGAAGGCTGGCATATGCCAAGCCTACACCGATCGGTAGATGGACGAATTCGCCGCCCGTGTCGTGGGGGATCTTCCGGCCCTTCAGCGCGAAAGGGCGTATGGTCTCTTCTCCGTCAGACGTGGTGGCAGCATCAACACTTCCTGACGGCTTCAGCCGCCGCCACCTGCTTCTTCACGGCGATGAAGCTGTCGGGGCTTACCGAGATGGAGTCGATTCCGCATTCGACGAGGAACGCCGCAAATTCGGGATGATCGCTGGGCGCCTGGCCGCACAGGCCAATCTTGGCGCCGGCCTTGCGCGCCTCGGCAATCACGTTGGCGATCATCCATTTCACCGCCGCGTCCTGCTCGTCGAACAACTCGGCAAGCTCACGGGAGTCGCGGTCCACACCAAGGGTGAGCTGTGTGAGATCGTTGGAGCCGATGGAAAAGCCGTCGAAGCGTTTGGCGAATTCCGCCGCCAGCACGACGTTCGAAGGTATCTCGCACATGACGAAGACCTGAAGGGCGTTCTCGCCGCGCTTCAGCCCGTTCTCGGCCATGACCTCGAGCACCCGGTCGGCCTCGCTGGTGGAACGGCAGAAGGGGATCATGACGACGACGTTGGTAAATCCCATCTCCTCGCGCAGCCGCCTGATCGCCCGGCATTCCAGCGCGAAGCCCTCGCGGTAGCGCGGCGAGTAGTAGCGCGCTGCTCCCCGGAAGCCGAGCATCGGATTTTCCTCCTCCGGCTCGAATTCCGCGCCACCGATGAGGCCCGCATACTCGTTGGTCTTGAAGTCGCTCATGCGCACGATGACGGGCTTCGGATAAAGAGCTGCCGCGATGCGGGCAAGCCCGCGAGAGAGCCGGTCGACGAAATACTCCGTCTTGTCCGCGTAGCCCGCCGTCAGCTCGGCGATCTCGCGCTTCGCCGCCTCGTCATTCAGTTGGTCGTAGCGCGCCAGCGCCATGGGGTGGACGCGAATGTGATTGGAGACCACAAATTCCATGCGGGCAAGCCCCACGCCGTCGGCAGGGATACGCCACCAGCGCAGCGCCGCGGCGGGATTGGCGAGGTTCAGCATGATCTCGGTGCGCGTCTCCGGCAGGTCGGTCACGTCGACCGTCTCCGTCTCGAAGCTGGCCGTGCCATCATAGATGAAGCCTTGGTCTCCCTCCGCGCAGGAAACGGTGACCTCCTGCTCGGAATGAAGCACGAGCGTGGCATCGCCCGTGCCGACGATCGCCGGCAGGCCGAGTTCGCGGCTGACGATCGCCGCGTGCGAGGTGCGCCCGCCATGGTCGGTGACGATGGCCGCCGCCCGCTTCATGATCGGCACCCAGTCGGGATCCGTCGTGCCGGTGACGAGGATCGAACCGTCGACGAACCTGTCGATGTCGCGCGCATCCTCGATCAGGCAGACGCGACCGGAAACCACCGCATCGCCGATGGCAAGCCCCGTGGCCAGTGTCCTTCCCTTCCCGGTGATCGTGTATGACTTGAAGGCGGTTTCAGCGCGCTGCGACTGCACCGTCTCCGGCCGTGCCTGGACGATGAATATCTCGCCCGTCTCGCCGTCTTTGGCCCACTCCATGTCCATCGGGCAGCCGTAATGGGCCTCGATGGCTGCGGCCCAGCGGGCGAGCGTGAGGATTTCCGGGTCCGACAGCACGAAAGCCATGCGCTCGGCCTTCGAGGTCGGCACGTTACGCGTCGGCCTGTCGCCCGATGCATAGACCATCTTCTGCGCTTTCTCGCCCCGTGTCTTGCCGATGATCGGCGTGACCGTGTGCTCGGCGAGCAGTGGCTTGAAGACCTGATATTCGTCCGGGTCGACCGCTCCTTGAACCACATTCTCCCCAAGCCCCCAGGCGGCGTCGACGACGACCACGTCCTTGAAGCCGGTCTCCGTGTCGATGGAGAACATCACACCCGAGCCGCCGAGATCGGACCGCACCATCTGCTGCACGCCGATGGATAGGGCGACGCCCATGTGGTCGAATCCCTTCGCTTGGCGATAGCTGATGGCGCGGTCGGTGAACAGCGAGGCATAGCAGCGCCGGCAGGCGTCGAGCAGCGCCTTCTCGCCGCTTATGTTGAGGAACGTCTCCTGCTGTCCGGCGAAGCTTGCGTCCGGTAGGTCCTCCGCCGTGGCGCTGGAGCGCACGGCCACGTCGACTTCCGCTTTGCCCGCGCGCTCGCAAAGCTCGCGATAGGCTTCGATGATCGCTGATGCGGTCCGCTCCGGCCAATCCCCCTTGAGAAGCAGGGAGCGGATCGCCTGGCCGGTCTCGGCGAGCGGAGCCTTGCCCGACGCCATCTCGGCAAGCAGATAGGCGATGCGCTCCTTGAGTCCGTTCGCCTCGACGTAGTGCCAATAGGCTTCCGCCGTGGTGGCGAAGCCAGGGGGAACGCGGATGCCCTTCGGCGCCAGCGTCTGCACCATTTCACCAAGCGAAGCATTCTTGCCGCCGACACGGCTAACGTCGCCGCGCCCCACTTCCTCGAACCAGATAACCGGACGGGGTTTGCCGGGACCTTTCATCCTTTGGCTCACTGCGGTCGATTGACGGACAGCGCTTTCCATGGCGTGCTCCTGTGGTTTGCAAGCCAGTCTGCCGTTGCGGCCGCGGGCCGCCTTGATCCGGGTCAATCGGCCGCTCGTCGTCAGCAAGCGCAACGATTATGCGGGATTTCCCGGAGGCGCCTGCCGTCGTTCTATCGATGAAAGCCTTATCCGGAGAGCGTTGCGCCATCCGTTGGCCAAAACGCTTTATCGTGGTCCACAGAAGGCCGTGTGCAGCGCTTCCACAATCGTCAACACTTCCGGGCGCGCTATGCGATAGTAGACGGTGGTGCCGTCCCGCCGAGCCTCGACGAGCCCGTCAGCTCTCAGCCGCATCAACTGCTGCGACATGGGCACCTGCGCGATGTCTAGTTCGGCGCGCAGCCGGGCGACGGATTTCTCCTCCGCGCCCAGCGCGCATAGCACCAGGAGCCTCTGGGGATGCGACAGGCTGCGCATCAGGTCGGCGGCCTCGTTTGAGGCGGGGATCATCTCTCTTACATTCATAGTATTGAATTTACAATATTTGAATTTTATATGCAATGACGGCGGATGCCGCCGGCGGCGTGGTGCCGCGAGTTGGAAGCGGTTGTTTCGGTGCACATGCGAATCCTCTTTTCCTCATCCATCACGGGAATTGAGCCTGATCAAGGTGCTGCAGCGCGGCGTATGGCATGCAGATGAGCGTTTGTGGCAATCCCTGAAGGAGGAAAAGCCATGTCAAAAATCGTCGTTCTCGGTGCCGGCCTCGGCGGCGTCATTATGGCCTACGAGATGAAAGCGAAGATGCGGCCGTCGGATACGATCACCGTCGTCAATCTCGGTCCTACCTATTCCTTCGTCCCGTCCAACCCCTGGGTGGCCGTCGGCTGGCGCAAGCCCGAGGAGATCAGTGTCGATCTGGCGCCGGTCTTCAAGCGCAGGGGCATCGGCTTAAGGCCGGAAGGCGCCAGGCGGGTCCACGCGGAGGAAAACCGGATAGCGCTCGGCGACGGCACCTTCATCGACTACGACTACCTGATCGTTGCCACCGGCCCCGATCTCGCCTTCGACGAGGTGCCTGGGCTGGGGCCTGCCCGGCACACGCACTCCGTTTGCCATATCGACCACGCGGCTGAGGCGAAAAAGGCCTTCGATGCGCTCGTGAAGGCCCCGGGACCGGTCGTGGTCGGCGCCGTGCAGGGTGCTTCCTGCTTCGGCCCGGCCTACGAGTTCGCCTTCATCCTGGATACTGCGCTCAGGCAGGCAAAGAAGCGCGACCAGGTGCCGATCACCTTCGTCACGCCGGAGCCCTATATCGGTCATCTCGGCCTCGACGGGGTGGGTGACACCAAGGGCTTACTTGAGAGCGCCATGCGCGAACGCCACATCAAGTGGATTGCCAACGCAAAGGTGGCCAAGGTCGAGCCGGGCCGAATGTTCGTCGAGGAGGTGGACGAGAGCGGCGAGACCCGGACGAAGCACGAGCTTCCCTTCGCCTATTCCATGATGCTGCCCGCCTTCCGCGGCGTGCCGGCCGTCTACGGCATCGAGGGGCTGGTCAATCCGCGCGGCTTCGTCATCATCGACCAGTATCAGCGCAACCCGACTTATCCCAACATCTTCGCCGTCGGCGTGTGCGTGGCCATTCCGCCGGTCGGCAAGACGCCGCTGCCCGTCGGCGTGCCAAAGACCGGCTTCATGATCGAATCCATGGTGACGGCAACGGCCAACAACATCGCCGCTCTCATCCGCGGGGAGGAGCCGAAGGCAGTCGCGTCATGGAACGCGGTGTGCCTGGCCGATTTCGGCGATGAGGGCATCGCCTTCGTTGCGAAGCCGCAGATTCCGCCGCGCAACGTCAACTGGTCTTCGCAGGGCAGGTGGGTGCACGCAGCAAAGGTCGGCTTCGAGAAATACTTCCTACACAAGGTCCGGCATGGCCATGCCGAGACCTTCTACGAGAACCTCGCGCTTGAGCTTTTAGGCATCAACAAGCTCAAGGAAATCCACCTCGAACCGGGCGAATGAACGCCCCTTCAACTTGGAGAAAACCAATGACCCTCGACCGTGCCGTCATGATGTTCGCCGGCTTCATGGTGCTTATCTCGCTGGCGCTCGGCTTTTACGCTTCGCCCTACTGGTATCTCCTGACTGTCTTCGTTGGGCTCAACCTGGTGCAGGCCTCCGTCACCGGTTTCTGCCCGGCCGCCATGGTCTTCAAGAAGCTCGGTGTGAGGCCGGGCACGACCTTCAAGTAGGACGACGACCCATGTTGCGACTGAGCCCTCTGGCCCTTGCCGTTCTTGCGCTTTTCGCCAGCGCCGCCGCTGCCGGCGAGTTCACGGTGGGCACGGCCACCATTCCCGAGATGAAAGCGGTGTTCGCCCAGGTGAAGAGCCGCACTGTCGTGCCGGCGCGGGCCCGCACCGGCGGCACGATCCGCACAGTCCATGTCACCGAGGGCAGCGAGGTCGAAGAGGGCCAGGTGATCGCTATCGTGGTCGACGAGAAGATCGCGCTTGAGCTCGATGCGGCCGAAGCCAGGATCAGGGAGATTACCTCGCAACTCGACAACGCCAGGACGGAGCTGGAGCGTGCCGAACAGCTCTTGGCCCGTGGCGTCGTTTCGCAGGGACGCGTGGACGAGGCAAGGACGCAGTTCAACGTGACGGCCAACCAGTTGACGGCGGCGCAGGCGGCGCGAGCCGTCGTCGAGCAGCAGGCGCGCGAGGGCGAGGTTCTGGCGCCGGCCACCGGCCGCGTGCTTACCGTGCCGGTGACGCAGGGCTCCGTCGTGCTTCAAGGCGAGGAGATCGCGCGCGTCGCCACCGGCAGGTATTACCTCCGCCTCTCCCTCCCTGAGCGATATGCCGCCGACATTGAGGAGGGCGCCTCGGTGCTTATCGGCCGGCGCGGCTTCGACAATGCCGCCGAGCAGGAGCGGGAAGGCCGCGTCGCCAAAATCTATCCCGAGATATCGGAAGGGCGCGTCATCGCCGATGTCGAGGTCGAGGGTCTGGGCGACTACTTCGTCAACGAGCGCACACTGGTGCGCATCCCCGTCGGCCACCGCAGCGTCGTCGCCGTTCCCCCCGAGGCGGTGACGACCCGCCACGGTATCGATTACGTTGCGCTTTCGAGCGCTGGCGGCGCCATCGAGGTCGCCGTCATCCTCGGCGAGAGCTTCCTGGACGGCGCCGGACCGCGCGTGGAAGTCCTCACCGGCCTGCACGACGGCGACAAGGTCATCCTCCCATGAAGCTCGGCATCGCTGGCGCGCTGACGCGTGCATTCATTGCCTCGCCACTCACGCCGCTCTTCCTCATCACGGCCTTCGCGCTGGGCCTCGTGGCGCTTCTCACCCTGCCGCGCGAGGAGGAGCCGCAGATCTCCGTGCCGATGGTCGACATCCATGTGGAGGCCAATGGGCTGAAGGCGGAGGATGCCGTCAAGCTTGTTACCGAGCCGCTGGAATCCATCGTCAAGAGCATCGACGGTGTCGAGCACGTCTATTCACAGACGAGGGACGACGGCGCGGTCGTCACCGCCCGCTTCCTGGTCGGCACCAGTGCGGACGCCGCCATCCTGCGCGTGCACGAGAAGCTGCGCGCCAATATGGACCGTATCCCCTACGGAATCCCTGAGCCGCTGATCGTCGGCCGCGGCATCGACGACGTCGCCATCGTCGTCGTCACGCTGACGCCAACGCCCGAGGCCGCCGAACGCTGGACGGCCAACGGGCTGACACGCCTTGCACGCGAATTGCAGGTGGAGGTGGCCAAGCTTCCCGACATCGGCCTCACCTATATCATTGGCGAGCAGCCGGAGGAAATCCGCGTCGAGCCGGACCCGGAAAAGCTCTCGCTCTACGGCATCACGCTGCGGCAGCTTGCGGCCAAGGTGGAGGGCGCCAACCGCTCCTTCCAGGCAGCCCTCGTGCGCGAGGACGGGAAGCAGCGCACCCTGCTCGCCGGCCAGACGCTCCAGACCCAAGGTCAGATCGGAAACCTGCTCCTTACCGCTCGCGACGGCCGGCCCGTCTATGTGCGCGACGTGGCGAGCATCGTGATTGCCACCGAGCCGAACGAGACCCGCGTCACCGAGGTACGCAAGACGGAGGGGGGGCTTGAGCGCCTTCCCGCCGTCTCGCTTGCCATCGCCAAGCGGCCCGGCACCAACGCGGTGACCATCGCCGAGACCATCATCCATCGGCTGGAGCAGGTGCGCGGGCAGATCGTTCCCGACGACGTGGAGATGACGATCACGCGCGACTATGGCGAGACGGCCAATGAGAAGGCGAATGAGCTTCTCTTCCATCTCGGGCTCGCCACGGTTTCCATCGTGCTCCTCGTCGCCTTCGCCATCGGCTGGCGCGAGGCGCTGGTTGTGGCGGTCGTGATCCCGACCACCATCCTGCTCACCCTCTTCGCCTCCAACGTGATGGGCTACACGCTCAACCGCGTGAGCCTCTTCGCGCTCATCTTCTCCATCGGTATCCTGGTGGACGATGCCATCGTGGTGATCGAGAACATCGCCCGGCACTGGGGCATGAACACCGGCCGCTCGCGTGCGTTGGACGCGACACTGGCCGTGGCCGAGGTGGGCAACCCGACCATCGTTGCGACACTCACCGTCGTGGCCGCGCTCCTACCAATGCTCTTCGTTTCCGGTCTGATGGGCCCCTATATGAGCCCGATCCCGGCCAATGCCTCGGCCGCGATGCTCTTCTCCTTTTTCGTCGCCGTTATGCTGACGCCCTGGCTGATGCTGAAGCTCGCCGGCCGGGCGCCGGTCGCCGGCCACAGCCATGACGACGGCCACGGAGGGCGCCTGGGCAGAGCCTATGTCGCCGTTGCCCGGCCCATCCTGAAGTCGCGCCTCAGGGCCTGGGCTTTCCTCGTCCTCGTCGGTATGGCCACGCTCGCCTCGCTCGGCCTCTTCTATACGAAGGACGTGACGGTCAAGCTACTTCCCTTCGACAACAAGGCGGAGCTGCAAGTGGTGGCCGACCTGCCCGAGGGTGCCTCGGTGGAGGATACCGACCGCGTGCTGCAGCAGGTGGCGGTGCGGCTGGCGTCAATCCCTGAGGTCGTCTCCTTCCAGACCTACGCTGGCACCGCCGCCCCGTTCAACTTCAACGGCCTCGTGCGGCACTACTATCTGCGCTCCTCGCCGGAAATGGGCGACGTCCAGGTCAATCTGCTTCCGAAAGGCGAGCGCGACCGGGAAAGCCATGACATCGCGCTCGAAATACGCGAGCGGCTGGCGGGCCTTCCCGTACCGAACGGTACGGTGCTCAAGGTGGTCGAGCCGCCGCCCGGCCCGCCGGTCATGGGCACGCTGCTCGCCGAGATCTACGGACCCGATCCCGAAACGCGGCGGGCGGTCGCGGCTAAGGTGCGCGAGACGTTTGAGAGCGTACCCTTCATCGTCGACGTGGACGATTCCTACGGCGTGCAACACGAGCGCGTGCGGCTGGCGATAGATCAGGACAATCTCGAATACCATCGTGTGGAACAGGCCGATGTCTACGACGCCATCCGCGGGCTCTATGCCGGTTCGACCGTTGGCTATTCGCACCGCGGCGGCGGCAGGCCGCCCATCCCCATCCGCGTGGCGCTCTCCAAGGGCGACCGGATCGTCGGCGAGCGGGCGCTCGCTACGCCGGTTCCCGCAAACGCGCTGCCCGGCGAGCGCGGCATCGTCGAGCTCGGCGACGTGGTGGCGGTCACCCGCGAGCCCGCCTCCTATCCGATCTTCCGCCACAACGGTCGCGCGGCCGAGATGGTGACGGCGGAGCTTGCCGGTGATTTCGAAGCGCCGGTCTACGGCATGATGGCCGTGGGTAAGGTAATAGAGGAGGCCGACTGGGACGAGGTGCCGAAACCGGTCATCGCGCTGCACGGCCAGCCGGACGACGAGTCGCATCCGACGCTCTTGTGGGACGGCGAATGGGAGGTGACCTGGGTCACCTTCCGCGACATGGGCGCGGCCTTCATGGTGGCGATCCTCGGCATCTACATCCTGGTGGTCGCCCAGTTCGGCTCCTTCAAGCTGCCGCTCGTCATCCTGACGCCGATCCCGCTCACCTTCATCGGCATCATGCTGGGGCACTGGCTGTTCGGCGCGCCGTTCTCGGCCACCTCCATGATCGGCTTTATCGCGCTCGCCGGCATCATCGTGCGCAACTCGATCCTGCTGGTTGACTTCATCCGCAACGTGCGCAGCCCGGAGCGGCCGCTGGTGGACGTGCTCCTGGAAGCCGGTGCCATCCGCTTCAAGCCGATTCTGCTCACGGCGATCGCCGCCATGATCGGTGCTGCCGTCATCCTCGCCGACCCAATCTTCCAGGGTCTCGCCATCTCGCTCCTCTTCGGCCTCGCCTCCTCCACCGCGCTCACCGTGCTCGTTATCCCAGCGATCTACGTCGCGCTTAGAGGCGGGCGGGAAAGGGAGATCGAGCCGCAGGACGAAAACCCGGCCGAGGATACCCCGGCTGCCCGCCGGAGGCTTCTGGAGACGGCTTGAAAGCTATACCGGTACGACGCGATAGACGCCAAAACCCACCACCAGCGCCAGGAGCGTGAAGCCAGCGAGGGCAAGGGAGAAGCGGACCGGTCCCACTGCCGCTGCCAGCGCCAGGCGGGCAATGGCATTGGTTGCCAGGGCCGCGAGCACCGCCTGTCCCGCCACCGTGGCGTCGATCGGTCCTCCCACGAGGCGAATCGCGCTGAGCACGGCCACGTCTACGTCGAGGGCCCCGGAAAGCGAGGAGGTGGCAACGAGACCGCTGGCGCCGGAGACGTCAGAGAGCGCTGCACCTGCGGTCGCCACCACCGCAAAGAGTAGGGCGAACAGCAGGAGCGGTGCGAGATCGAACGGATTGCGTGCCGGCGTGTCACCCATCTTGCCGCCGCTCCTGAGCAGCAGCATGCCGCAGGCGCCGAAGCTCAGTGCCGCCGCCAGCGCCGGTGCGGCGATGGCGGGAAAGACCCGCGGCTCGATCAGGATGACGACCAGCGACACGCGCAGGATGGAAACCATCGCCGCAAGCGAGGCGGCGCCCGCAAGCGGCATCGGGCGGTCGGTCCTCTTGGAGGTCCGTGCCAGCGCGACCGTCACCGCAGTCGAGGAAACAACCGCGCCGGCCAGCGCGCTCACGAGAAGACCGCGGGCTTCGCCGAAGAGACGTACGGCGATGTAGCCGAGGAAGGAAATGGCTGCGACGAGGACGGTGAAGAACCAGATTTCCCAAGGGTTCAGGCCGCCCCAGGGGTCGATTGTCCTGTTGGGCAGGAGTGGCAGGACGACCGCCGTCATGACCGCAAGGATGAGCGCGGAGCGCAGCTCGATCCAGGTGAGCCGCCTCAAGAGCCCGTGCAGCACCTCACGGCTGGCAAGGATCCCGGCAAGAGCTGCCCCTCCCGCCGCCGCTGCGCGATAATCGCCTGCAACCGCGAGGGCACCGAGGGCGAAGACGCCGAGCCCGGCGACGACGCTCGTGACGCTGTAGTCCTCGTCGTGGATCGCTTCCCGGGACTTGTACCATGCAAGGATGAGTGCAAAGCCGAGGAAGCCGGCGACGAGCACGGCATTCGAGCCCAAAGCCGCAGACAACGCGGCGAAGACGCCACCCAGGAGACCGGAAATCCCGAAAGTGCGGATTCCCGCCGTGCGGCTGTGATCGGGCGCGTCGCGCTCCCGCCAGCCCCGTTCCAGCCCGACCAGAAGGCCGATGGCAAGTGCCAGCCCGAGCTTTGCGATCAGGGGATCCATCGAACCGGTCAGGCGGCCAGCGGCAGCCGGTCGCGCACCCAGCGCACGATCTGGGCAGCGGACATGGCGCCCGCCGTGCGGGCCACTTCCCGTCCACGGTGGAAAAGGATCATCGTGGGAATGCTGCGGATTCCGAGCTTTGCCGCCACCGTCTGCTCGACATCGGAGTTGAGCTTGATCAGCCGCACCTTCGGCTCCAGCTCGGACGCGGCTGCCTCATAGGCGGGCGCCATCATCCTGCATGGTCCGCACCACGGCGCCCATACATCGACCAGCACGGGGATGGTACTGCGGGTGATCTGGCGTTCGAAGACCTCTCCGCTCGCATCCTGCGGATGCGCGGTGAAAAGCCTTGCCTGACACTTGCCGCACTTCGCTTCAAGCGCCGGGCGGGAAGAGGGCAGGCGGTTCACCCCGCCGCATTCGCTGCATACGACCAGATTCTCGCTCATCGCGACGCTCCTCCTCTTCCCGGGACGATAGACGGAGACCCTATTCGCATCCAGCACCGACTGTGCCCGCGAATGCATAGGCTGCCGGTCTATGCGGCAGTCTGGGCAGCGATATTGTCGGTGATCGTATCGGCTTCCTTGCAGATCTCCTCGCTCGCCTCCGAGGCCAGTTTCGAGCCGATCTTCGCCAGCTTGCCGGCCTCGGCAGAATAGTCGACCAGCGCCTGCTGGTAGAAGTCGAAACAGACATCGAGCGTGTCCCCGAATTCCAGGCTATTGGCCAGGTCTTCCGCTAATTTCACGTCCCGCTCGTAGCGATGCTTGAGAAAGACGAGCGTCTCGATCGGATAGCGCATGGCCGCCTTGAACGACTGTGCCTGGATGCGGGCTACCGAAAGTGCCGCCTGGAGATCGAAGGGGGCGAAGGCGGGCACTTGCGGAAATGCGGTTACACTCGTGTCTCTTGCGGTCTTGGGCATCGGATCGCCTTTCATTGAGTACGGTAGCTCAGGTATGTTCATGCGCTGCACAGCTAACAGCGATCAACCATATCCCGCACTGCCGCGATGTACTTGATCCTGGTCAACGGGAGAGGATCAAGCGCTACAGCATCAGCGTGGCCAGCATGGCGCCCGGCTCGTCCGGATGGAGGCGGATGACAAAGCCGAATTCGCGGCACATGGTCAGCATACCTTCGTTCTCGGCAAGCACGATCCCTTCAATGCACGAGAAGCCCTCGGCTTTCCCGTAGTCGACGAGCTGGCTGAGAAGCGCCCAGCCGAGGCCATGGCCCTTAAGGTCGGTGCGCACGAGAAGAGCGAACTCGGCCGCCTCCTTGTCGGGATCGGCCGACAGCCGCCCGATGCCGGCAAGCGCGCCGTCTTCGGCCGAAAGCGCGATGAAGGCCATCTCACGTTCGTAGTCGAGTTGGGTAAGCCGCAGCAGCATCTCGTGGGGAAAATGTTTGCGTGGCGCCAGGAAGCGCAGCCGGATATCCTCCGGCGACACCTTTTCGAGGAAGGCGGGATAGAGCACCACATCCGCCGGCTTGATCGGCCGCAGGCGGTATCTCCGCCCGCCAAGCGCAAGCTCCTTCTCCCAGCCGGCCGGGTAGGGACGAATGGTGAGCGCTGGATTCGGCCCCTGCTGCTTGAGTGCGGCGGGCTCGATCTCGATGCGCGCGTCGAGCGCGATCACGCCTTCACTGTCGGCGAGCAGCGGGTTGATGTCCATCGAAACGACGCAGGGGAAGTCGACGGTGAGTTGCGAGAGTGCGTTGAGTGCCTGGATGACCGCCGACCGGTCGGCCGGCGCACGGTCGCGATAGCCGGCGAGCAGCCTGCCAATGCGCGTGCGGTCCATCAGATCGCCGGCAAGGACGCTGTCGAGCGGGGGAAGACCGATCGCAGTGTCGGCCACCACCTCGACCGCCGTGCCGCCGGCGCCGAACAGTACAGCCGGCCCGAAGATCGGGTCGCCGCTCATGCCGAGGATCAACTCATGCGCATGCTTGCGCACGACCATCGGCTGCACGACGAAGCCGTCGTCCTCTCTCCATTGGCCGCTCTCGCGCAGCCTCTGTTCGATCGCCGCAGCGGCCTTGTGTGCCTTTTCCGCGCTTGTGATGCCGAGCGTCACGCCGCCTACATCGGATTTATGGCTGAGCGTCTTCGAGAGCAGTTTGACAACCACCTTGCTGGAGGTCTCAAGCAGTGTCACGGCGGCGTTTCGCACATCGGCCGGTGACTTCGCCACGACCGTTTGCGGCACGGGGATGCCGTAGGCTTCGATCACCGCCTTGGCCTCCGGCTCCGTCAGCATGCGCCGGCCCTCGACGGCTGCTTGTTCGAATATTGCAAGCGCCTTTCCGCGGTCGCGCTCGATGTCCTCGCCATCGCTTGCCGGCACGCGTGTCAGCGCCTCCTGCGCCCGGGACCATTGATCGAGATAGGAAACGGCAAGCGCCGCGTCGCCAGGGGTTTCGAAACTCGCGATGCCGCTTGACTGGAGTATGTCCCGCCCTTCGCGCGCGGTCTTCTCGCCGAGCCAGCAGGTAAGCAGCGGCTTGCCGTCGAGAGTGCCGTCCTTGGCCAGTTGCGAGACGGCGACCGCCGCCTCGGCCGGCGAGGCAAGGCCCGTCGGGCAGTTGATGACGAGCAGTGCGTCCGTCGCGGTGTCGGCGGCCACCGCTTCGACAGCGTTGCGGTAGCGCGTGGCGGGTGCATCGCCGATGATGTCGACGGGATTGGCGCGCGACCAGTTTGCCGGCAAGTCCCTGTCCAACCGCTCGATTGTCTCTTCGGAAAGGGCGGCAAGCTCGCCGCCGCAATCGACGAGCCGGTCGACGGCGAGTACGCCGGCGCCGCCGCCATTGGTAACGATGCCGACGCGGGCGCGAGACAGCGGACGGAAACGTGCCACGATTTCGGCAGCGTCGAACAGCTCGCCTAGATCGTTCACGCGCAGTATGCCGGCCCGCCGCAGCGCCGCGTCCACCACCGCGTCGGCGCCCGACAGCGCGCCGGTATGGGTGGCGGCGGCCTTTGCCGCCTGTTCGTGTCTGCCCGACTTGATGGCGATCACCGGTTTGACGCGGGCGGCGGCACGCGCTGCCGACATGAACTTGCGCGGATTGGGGATCGTCTCGAGATAGAGCAAGATCGCGCGCGTATGCGCGTCGCCCGCCAGCATGTCGAGACAGTCCCCCACATCGACATCGGCCATGTCGCCGAGCGAGACGATCTGCGAGAAGCCAACACCTTCCTGCGCGGCCCAGTCGATCAGCGAGGTGGCGATGGCACCTGATTGCGAAAGCAGCGCTATCCCGCCGGTAGGCGCTGCGAGATGGGCAAAACTGGCATTGAGTTTCAGTGGTGGGATGAGCACGCCCACCGTATTGGGGCCGATGATGCGGAAGAGATGGGGCTTGGCGGCGTCGAGCATGGCCTGTCTCAGCCCGTTCTCAAGCGTAAGCCCTGCAGTGATCACCACGGCGGCGCGTGCGCCCATCTCGCCGAGATCGCTGATGATGCCGGGAACGGTGCTAGGCGGAGTGGCGATCACGGCGAGGTCGGGTGCTGCGGGCAGGTCGCGCGTATGCGCATGGCAGGGAAGACCGCAGATCTCGCGGTACTTCGGATTGATCGGCCAGATCGCGCCTTCGAAGCCGCCCTGGATGATGTTTTCGATGAGAATGCGGCCGACCGAGCCTTCGCGTCGGGAGGCGCCGAATATCGCAACGGATTTCGGATGGGCCGCTCTTTCAAGATTGCGGATCGTCATGGGCTCGCCTCTCCTCGCACTGCCCTTGGTGCCGGCGCATTGAGCCGGCAAGTTAGGGTTGCGACAAATCGCGGACCTTGATCACGGTCAATGGTTCGCAGGTGGAACCGACCTTACCTTCGTCAGCAGTCAAAGTTCCTAACAGCCTCCATGAAGCGGCGCCCGGCAGGAAGGGTGGCTGGCGGCGACGACCGACTGTCTCCGAGGACCATGCCTTTTTTCATCTGATTCAGATCAAGGCACGTTTCCTCTCAACTCCGAAAATGTTGTTCGCCGGACCGAGTAAACCTCGGCGGAGACAGAGAGGAAGTCACGATGACGAGATTCAGGAAAGGCACGGCGCTGGCCTTCGGGCTCGGGCTGTTAATGGCGTCTACAGCCGCGCATGCGGGCGGGACGGTGGAGGTGCTGCACTGGTGGACGTCCGGCGGCGAGGCCAAGGCCGTCGGCGAATTGAAAAAATCCTTCGAGGCACAGGACGGCACGTGGATCGATTCCCCGATCGCCGGTGGCGGAGGCGACGCCGCCATGACGGCGCTGCGCGCCCGGGTGGTCGCTGGCAATCCGCCAACGGCAGTGCAGCTCAAGGGCCCCGGCATCCAGGAATGGGCCAACGAGGGCGCTGTCGCCGACATTGACGATGTAGCGAAGGCCGAGGACTGGGACGGCGTGCTGCCGCCGGTGCTGGCCGAGATCATGAAATATGACGGCAAATATGTCGCCGCGCCCGTCAACATCCACCGCGTCGACTGGCTGTGGGCCAATCCGGAGGTGCTCGCCAAGGTGGATGCCGACGTACCCACCACGTGGGATGAATTCAACGCCACGGCGGAGAAACTGAAGGCCGCCGGCATTACGCCGCTCGCCCACGGCGGTCAGCCCTGGCAGGACGCCACCGTCTTCGAGGTGGTGGCGCTGGGCCTCGGTGGCGCCGACTTCTACCGGAAGGCGCTGGTCGATCTCGACATGGAGGCGCTCCAGAGCGACACCATGGTCAAGGTGTTCGATCAGATGCGCACCCTGCGCGGTTATGTCGATCCGGGCTTCTCCGGCCGCGACTGGAACCTCGCCACCTCCATGGTCATGAACGGCGAGGCCGCTTTCCAGATCATGGGCGACTGGGCCAAGGGCGAATTCCTGGCGGCCGGCAAGGTTCCGGGCGAGGACTTCCTTTGCGCACCGGCACCGGGCAACGCCTTCATCCTCAACTCCGACTCCTTCGTCATGTTCAAGGTTTTGGGCGCGGATCGGGTCGAGGGCCAGAAGGTTCTGGCGAGCCTGATCATGTCGCCGGGTTTCCAGGAGACGTTCAACCTCGCCAAGGGGTCGATCCCCGCGCGCATCGACGTTGCACTCGACAAGTTCGACGACTGCGCGAAGAGGTCTCACGAGGACCTGACCGCGGCGACGGCAAGCGCGAGCCTGGTGCCCAGCATGGCCCATGAAATGGCCGTGCCGCGTTCGGTTCGCGGCGAATTCCTAGATGTCGTGACCGAGCACTTCAACAGCGACATGAGCTCCCAAGAGGCCGTCGACCGTCTGGTTGCGGCCATTCAGCGCGCAATGTGACCGCGCATTTGATGCCGGGCCGTTCTTTTCGGCGGCCCGGTTCTTTTCTGCTGAGGGCGGGAAAAGTGGCTCGCACACCGGCCAATCTCTTTATGCGCGTTAGGCGCGTCGATCTGTGGCTGCCCAAACTGGTGGTCGCACCGTCCTTCGCGCTGAGCCTGTTCTTCGTCTACGGCTTCATCGCCTGGACGATCTACATCTCCTTTACTCGCTCCGGCATCATGCCGCGCTATGAGTTCGCTGGGCTCATCCAGTACATCCGCCTGTGGGAGACGCCGCGCTGGTATGTGGCGCTTCAGAACCTGGTCGTCTTCGGCGTCCTCTTCATGGCGATCTGCATGGCGATCGGCATCCTGCTCGCCATCCTGCTCGACCAGCGCATCCGCGCCGAAGGTGTGCTCCGGACCATCTATCTCTACCCGATGGCGCTCTCCTTCATCGTCACGGGTACGGCCTGGAAGTGGATCCTCAATCCCACGCTCGGCATCGAGAAGTTGATGCACGACATCGGCTGGGAGAGCTTCCAGTTCGACTGGCTGGTCGATCGCGACATGGCGATCTACACTATCGTCATTGCCGGCGTCTGGCAGTCTTCCGGCTACGTGATGGCGCTGTTCCTGGCTGGGCTGAGGTCCATCGACGACGAGATCATCAAGGCGGCCGCCATTGACGGGGCAGGGCCCATTCGCACCTATGTCGGCATCGTCTTGCCGATGCTGCGGCCCGTCTTTCTGTCGGCCTTCATCACGCTCATGCACCTCGCCATCAAGAGCTACGACCTCGTGGTGGCTTTGACGGCAGGCGGCCCGGGCATCGCTACCGACGTGCCGGCCACCTTCATGTATTCCTACGCCTTCCAGCGCAGCGAGCTGGGGCTGGCGGCGGCGAGCGCGGTCATGATGCTGATCACCGTCATGGCGGTGGTCGTACCCTATCTCTACTCCGAACTCAGGGCAGGCCGGAAATGAGAGAGCGTCAGGTCCACGGCATCGTCCGGCCGAAGAACGCGGCGTCCACCGCCCTGCGCCTCATCCTCTTCGCCGTGCTCGGGCTGTTCGTACTCTACTATCTCATGCCGCTGATCGTCATGGTCGTCACGGCGCTCAAGCCGCTCGAGGAGATCCGCACCGGCACGCTTCTCAGTCTTCCGAGAGACATCACCTTCGAGCCTACCCTGCGCGCTTGGAACTCGGCCTGCGTCGGCGTGCGATGCGAGGGGCTGAAGCCCTATGTGTGGAATTCTATCGCCATGGTCATCCCGGCCGTGGTGCTGTCGACCATGCTCGGCGCCATCAACGGCTATGCGCTGACCAAATGGCGTTTCCGCGGCGCCGCCATCATCTTCGGCCTGATGCTGTTCGGGGCCTTCATCCCCTTCCAGGTGGTACTGCTCCCCATGGCGCGCACGCTGGGTGCCATGGGCCTCGCCGGCACAGTGCCCGGCCTCGTGTTGGTACATACCGTCTACGGGCTCGCCTTCACCACGCTCTTCTTCCGCAATTTCTTCATCAGCGTGTCAGACGGCATCGTGCAGGCGGCCAAGGTGGACGGCGCCGGCTTCTTCGGCATCTTTTTCCGCATCGTCCTGCCGATGTCGCCGCCGGCGATCGTGGTGACCGTCATCTGGCAGTTCACGCAGATCTGGAACGACTTCCTGTTCGGCATCGCGTTTACCGTGGGCGACTCCAACCCGGTGACCGTTGCGCTCAACAACCTAGTCGCCTCCTCGACGGGCGTTAAGGAATACAATGTCGATATGTCGGCGGCCATCATCGCCGCCATTCCTACCCTCATCGTTTATGTGTTCGCCGGCAAGTATTTCATCCGCGGTCTTTCCGCCGGTGCCGTGAAAGGTTGATTGAATGTCCGACATCCGGTTGAGGAAAGTGCGCAAGCGCTTTGGCGCCAACGAGGTGATCAAGGGCATCGACCTCGACATCGAGGAGGGCGAGTTCGTAGTGCTGGTGGGCCCCTCGGGCTGCGGCAAGTCCACTTTGCTCAACCTCGTCTCCGGCCTTGAGACGCTTTCCACCGGCGACATCTTCATCGGCAAGCGCAAGGTCAACGACGTGGCGCCGAAGGACCGCGACATAGCAATGGTCTTCCAGTCCTACGCGCTCTATCCGACCAAGTCGGTCGAGGACAACATCACCTTCGGCATGGTCACCCGCCACGTGCCGAAGGAGGCGCGCGAGAAGGCGCTGGCCGAGGTTTCCGAGCTTCTGCACATCGAGACGCTGCTTACCCGCAAGCCCGGCCAACTCTCCGGCGGCCAGCGGCAGCGCGTCGCCATGGGCCGCGCGCTGGTGCGCAATCCGGACGTCTTCCTGTTCGACGAGCCGCTCTCCAATCTCGACGCCAAGCTGCGCGTGGAGATGCGCACCGAGATCAAGAAGCTGCACCAGCGTCTCGGCAAGACCGTGATCTACGTTACCCACGACCAGATCGAGGCCATGTCGCTCGCTTCGCGGATCGCGGTCATGGACAACGGCACCATCCGCCAGTTCGCCCCGCCAGAGGCGATCTACGAGGAGCCCGTCGATCTCTTCGTCGCGAGCTTCATCGGCTCGCCGTCGATGAACCTTTTCAAGGTGAGGGTGGTCGAAAAGAGCGGGCTTCGGCTGGAAGTGACGGATGAGGAAGGCACCATCCAGTTCCCAGTACCCGTGGCGCTCGCGGGCTCCGCCAGAGCGTATCTCGACCGCGAGCTCTATCTGGGGCTGAGGCCGGAAACGATCGGCCGCGAAGGCACTCAGAGGCCTGGCAGGGCGACCTTTGGCTTCGAGCGAATGATCGATGTCGTCGAGCCGACCGGGCCGGATACGCTGCTCGTCTTCACACTGGGCGGCATCGAGGCAATTGCCCGCGTTCATCCCGAGGACAAGGCGCCCGTCGACACCAGATACCGCTTCGAGGTCAACATGGACGGCGCGAAGCTGTTCGACCCGGAAACAGGAAAACGGCTTCATCCAACGGTCCTTAAAATTTGACCGTTTTGCCTGTGTCACCATTCAGGCAGCGCCGGCGATCAATGATGAGGGACCCGTTACCGTCGATATGATGCAGATCAAGGTATCGATCATCGAGATGCTTGAAAGATGTTCGAAGGCGGAGGACGTCCGCCGGCAGTAGTTGACGCGCCGTTCGGGCGGTGATGCTCATATGGGAGCAAAGAATGAAAGCAAATCCGCGCCAGGCCCTTGTCGGTGATATCGGCGGCACCCACGCTCGTTTCGCCATCACGGACATTGATGAACTGACGATCGATCATTTCGTCATATTCCGCTGCAATATGTTCGCGTCGCTGCAGGACGCGGTCAAGGCCTATTTGGCTTCCATTCCACACCGCCCTTTGATGGCGGGCATCGCGATCGCCGGCCCCGTGGCGGGTGAGGAATTGCGCCTTACAAACCTGCCTTGGTCCTTCACACGAGCCGAACTGAAGGCTGTAACCGGAGCGGAATATCTTCACGTCGTCAACGACTTCGAGGCGCTGGCACTTTCCTTGCCTTATTTGACAACACACGATCTGCAGGAGATCAGAGGAGGCAAGCCGTCCGAAGGCGGAGCCAAGGTCGTACTCGGACCGGGGACCGGGCTGGGCGTTGCAGGGCTCGTCCCGGCTCCGTCCGGCTGGGTCGCCGTTCCTACCGAGGGCGGACATGTGTCGTTTCCTGTGGAAAATGCCGATGAGCTGGAAATCGTCGCCCGGATCAGGGAGGGTGGGGGGCATGTTTCGGCCGAGCAGCTTATCTCGGGTCCAGGACTTGCCCGGCTCTACGAAGCGTTAGGATGCACGCGAGGACAGAATGTCGGGCCGTTGCCGGTGGCCGAGATCGTGGAACTCGGACTGGCAGGGGAGGACCCGCTCGCCGGGGAAGTGCTCGGACATTTCGTGAAGTGGCTCGGTCGCTTCGCCGGTGACGTTGCCCTTCTTTATGGCGCTCGCGGTGGCGTGTATCTGGGCGGCGGTATCGCGCCACGGGTCCTGGATCTCCTCGCAACAGACGCGTTCTGTGCCGCGTTCGCCTCCAAGGGGAGACTGGCTTCCTTCCTGGAAAAGCTGCCGGTTCACGTCATCAAGACTCAGGACGCGGGCCTGCGCGGCGCGGCTGTGGCACTGTCAAACGTGATGCCGGCAGCCTGACCGGCACGGTGCTATGGGGGATCGCGTGGGTCTGGGAGTGCCCTGGGTTTCGCTGCAATTCCGCTACGGCCCCTTCAGGCAGTGGTAGAGTCTTTCCACATCTTCGCGCCGGCACAGTTCCGTTCCGGGTGTCATGACCGCCGCCGCCCCGGCGGCGATACCGTAGCGGAACGCATCTTCCGTTGCCCCGCCGCGGGAAAGAGCCAAGGTCATCGCCGCCAGGAAACTGTCACCAGCGCCGACCGCCGAGCGTTCGCGCACATGGATGGCGGGCAACCGTAAGATGCCATCGGCGCTGGCCAGGACGGCGCCCTCGATACCCATTGTCACCGCCACCAGCTCGGCCGCGCCGCGTTCGACAAGCCGGGTGGCGGCGCGGCACACGCCGTCCTCGTCCAGCTTCCCGCCGACCAGTTGCTCAAGCTCTCCGATGCTCGGCTTCACCAGAAAGACACGCGATCGTTCCAGTGTCTCACGCAGCCCGTGGCCGGAACTGTCGAGAACAAATCTTGCTCCGCGCCCGCGCGTGAACTCAGCCATTTTGACGTAAATGTCCGCCGGCGCGCCGGCCGGCAGGCTGCCGCTGGCCACAACGTAGCCAGCCTCGTGCGCGGCGACCGCGTCAAGACAGGGCCGGAGCTCCTCGCCCTTGACTTCCGGCCCTTTCGGAACGAAGCGGTATTCGAGGCCGGTGCTTTTCTCTCTGACCATGAAGCTGATGCGCGTCTGGCCGGCGATCGGAACATGGCGGCGCCGGATGCCTTCCTGCTTCAAGAGCCGGTCGAGCATTGCACCCGTCTCGCCTCCGGCGGCAAAGAGCGCCTCAGCCTCCCCGCCGAGCGTGTCGATCACGCGGGCGACATTGATCCCGCCGCCACCGGGATCATATCGCTCGTTGATCGTGCGGACCTTGCGCGTGTGATGGATCGCCTCCGCTTCGCTCGACAGGTCGATAGCGGGGTTGAGGGCGATGGTCAGGATGGGACTCATGCGTCCGTTACCCGTGGCTTTCAAGGTTCTCATGCCGGTCGACAGTGGCGATGACGCCCAGATGATCAACAACACCGGCGACACCACGGATGCCTTCCGCAACCACATTCGCCGCCCGGCGAGCGGCCTCGGAATCAACGTCACCCCATAGGTGCACGATACCGTCCGAGACGATCACGCCCAGCCTGACGCCGTTGAGCTCGTTCACCTCGCCCAGCCGGGCAAGAACGCTGCGGCGGATCGCTTCGTCACCTGTCACCGGCGCCTCGAGCTTCGCCACCGCTATGGCGCGCAGGAGATCAGCGCGGCTGACGATGCCTGCCAGAGCCCCGTCTTTCATGACCGGCAGCCGCTTTACATGATGCTCGGCCATCAGTGCCGCGACGCGGCCTATGGGCGTGTCCTCTTCGATACTGACCACGTCCACCGTCATCACATCGGCGACCTTCCAGCTGTGGTTCTTGGCATAACTATATGCCTGCTGGTGCGCGTCTGGGGGCGAATTATCGGGGAGAAGGAAATGGTCGGCACCGATCTCGGCCCGGCATAACAGGTCTCCTTCGGTGATGATGCCTGCGAGATGGCCCTCATCGTCGGTCACCGGCAGGCCGCTGATGCCATTGTCGAGCATGATCTGGGCAGCATGCCGAACGCTGTGTTGCGGGCTTATCGTTACGATGTGCGTCGTCATAATGTCCTTGGCCTTCATGGTGCCGCTCCCAGTCTTTCCTTGATTTCAATCACATGAATGGCGGATTCGTTCCGTGCCGCCTTGATCTGCCTCAACAGGCGGCCGGGCACAGCGTCGCATGCGCCCTATCACCGAGGGCGGGATTGGCACGGGTCAACGACCGTGCGGCCCAGCGCGCGAAGATCACGCACGAAATGATGGACCCGCTACATGCCATCGGTCGCGTGGGCACGCCGGAGCTGATCATGTGGCTCAGCTCCGACCGGACGTCATTCATGGCCGGTGCGAATAAACCGATCGACGGTCAATTCGTCGCCCGGTGGGCCGCTCGGCTACGCCTTCGCCTCCCGTCCCGACATCCGATCGATGGCAATGCGGAAGAATATCTCCTCCGCATGGATGGAGACCGGCAGGATGGGTTTGAGGGAGCCCGGTTCCCACCAGTCAGCGTGTCTGCTCAAGAGTGCCCACGCATGGTCGCGCTCGCGCTTGTGGCCGATCTCGTCGGGCAGTTCTTCATAGCGCCCGTCGACAACGACGCTGCGCCAGCCGCCCTGCTGCGCCGACTCGACCAGCACCGAGACCAGTGGATTGACCCGCATGAAGTCAATCTTCCTGCCTGGCAGCGAAAACGCATAAAGATGTCGGTCCGCATAGGCGTAGTAGACCGGCACCACATAAGGCTGCCCGTCCCTGGCGCAGGCGAGGCGACCGAGCCGGTTTTCGGTGAGTGCCTCGGCGCATTCGGCCTCAGTCAGATTGCGAATGATCATCGATGCTTCCCGTTGTCCCTGACAGGGCACGGCTGCCTCGTCGTTTGGTGAAGCGTTGGATCTCGACCAGCTTCATGTCGGTCGTGGAGCATCGCCGCTCCTACCTTGCGATTGTATTGCCGGTGCTTGTCTGGACCGGTCTATATAGGCCGCTGAGGCAGGTCGTTCGCCACCTGCCTCGAATCCGGTCTATGACGCGTCAGGGCCGCTCACGCGGCTTTCACGCTGATCTTTTTCTCGCTCTTCTTCGCTTCCGCCGACTTCGGCAGGGTCACCGTCAGGACGCCCTTGGCGAATTTTGCGTCGATCTTGTCAGCGTCGACACCTTTCGGAACGCCGAAGCTGCGATGGAAGGAACCGAAGCGGCGCTCCGAAAGGTAGTATTCCTTCTCGCGCTCTTCCTTCTCCTCCGTCTTTTCGCCCTTGATCGTCAATGTGCCGTTGGACAGCTTGATCTCGATGTTCTTCTCGTCAAGACCCGGCAGTTCGGCGCTGATTTCATAGGCGCCGTCCTTCTCGACCAGATCCATCGCCGGCGCGACCCCCCATGTAACCGGGCGCGGCCATTCGATCTCCAGATCGAATAGGGAAGGCCGTGGCGAACGCCGCCAGCCGGAGGGATGGAAATTGTCGAACAGATGGTCGATCTCGCGATGAAGGGCCTCAAAAGGCGACCAATGCGCCTCGGAAGTCGGCGCGGACTTCTTCTCGTTCTTGATCGGCAGTTTGGTGGCGGTCTCGGCCATGATTTCATCTCCTCTGTGTTGGTGTCATACAGCCCGGTTCCTCGCATCTCAGGCCCACTCGATATCTGGGCAGCGGGGAATGCGGGTTGCTCCTCGAGCATTGTGACCGGCCGGTTTGTCGCTTGTCCGGTTTTCACAGTGAAGCTTTGCAGTGCCGGCTCCACTCGAAGAGGCTCTAATCAAAGCTCTTTGCACCGTCGGCATCATTGACGCGGATCAAGGAGCGCGACTCTTGGGCCGCCGAGCAGCGGCGGTAGGCTACGGGACCTGCTTGCGGCGGCGTTTGTCCCACCACTTCTCGATTTCCATCACCGCAAGCAATGAGGAGGCGGCCAGAAGCAGCCAAGCCCATTCGGTCAGCGTGACGGGGGTGAGATGCAACATATCACCGAGGCCTGGCATGTGCATCGCGGCGATATGCAGGGCCTGCGCGGCGACCACACCGAGGATCAAGAAGCGGTTCGCGAGAAAGCCCCTGCGGAAGATGGAGTGGTGTTCGGATCGGCTGTTGAAGGTCTGGAAGTTCTCGAAGAGCACGAAGAGAAGCAGGAGCAGGTTGCGCGCGGCGTCGATATCCATGCCAGTCTCCAGCAGCCACCAGAAGAACACGAAGCCGCCGAGCCCCATCACGGCGGTCGAATGCAGGATGCGGCGGATCATGACGCGGTCGAAGATCGGCTCGCCGGGCCTGCGCGGGGGATAGGCGAGCTCGTCGCCTTCCGCGCCCTCCGCCGCCAGCGCCACGTCCTGGATGCCGTTGGTGACCAAGTTGAGCCACAGAAGATGCACCGGCAAGAGCGGCATGGGCAGACCGAAGGGAATGGTCAGCAGAAACAGCGCCACCTCCGCCGCCCCGGTCGAGACCAGCATGAAGACGACCTTGCGGATATTGGCATAGGCAACGCGTCCTTCGCGGATGCCGGCGACGATCGAGGCGAAGTTGTCGTCGGTAAGCACGATGTCGGCGCTTTCGCGGGCGACATCGGTGCCTTTGCGCCCCATGGCCACGCCGACATGAGCGTGGGTGAGGGCAGGGGCGTCGTTCACGCCGTCGCCGGTCACCGCCACGAAATGGCCACTGCGCGCCAGCGACATGACGATTGCAAGCTTTTGCGCCGGGTCGACGCGGGCATAGATGCGCGCCTGGTGGGTCAGGCGGTCGAGTTCTTCCTCGCCTTTCTCCTCCGCCCGGCGCACATCCTCGCCCGTCACCACCTGCGTCTTGTCGAACCGTAGTCCCGCCTGCGCGGCGATTGCCGCGGCGGTGCGTGGGTCGTCACCCGTCACCATCGCCACCTCGACGCCGGCGGCGCGGCAGTCGGCGATCGCCTGTGGCACCTCCGGGCGGATCGGGTCCTGCATGCCGGCCATGCCGAGGAAAACCAGGTCAATCAGGTTGCTGTGATCATATCTGCCGTCCTCATCCGCTGCGATCGTGCCCTCCGCAAAAGCAAGTACCCGCAGGCCGCGGGCCGCCATCTCTTCCTTCTGGTCAAGCAAGGTCGCGTGGTCGATCGGCACCGGCTTGCCGCCGGCATCCATGCGTGCGGCCATGGCGATCAGCGTTTCCGGCGCACCTTTGACGAAAATGCGCACGCCGCCGCCTCGGCGGTGGAAGGAGGCCGCGTAGCGAATGTCGGGCTCATACGGGATGCGCGCGACCAGAGGGTAGGTCTCCTGGATATCCTCGTGCCGGATGCCGGCCTTGCGGGCGGCGGCCAGCAGCGCCACGTCGACCGTGTCGCCGAGGCCCCTCCAGCCGCTTTCTTCTTTCAACAGCCGCGCCTCGTTGGGCAGGCTCGCCGCCTTCAAGAGGGCTGCGACACGCGCCTGCGCGTCGATGCCGACTGGATGAGCGTTGCGAACTGCGCAGGCCTCGAGGTCGTCGCCCGTTTCGAATATGAATCTTGAGCCCTCCGGAAGGCAGACATCGGTGACGGTGAGTTCGTTGAGCGTTAGTGTACCGGTCTTGTCGGTGGCGATCATGGTGCAGGAGCCGAGCGATTCCACCGCGGGCATGTTGCGCACGATGACATGGGAGGCCGCCATGCGCCGCATGCCGATGGCGAGCGCCACGGAGATGGCGACTGGCAACCCTTCAGGGATGGCTGCTACGGCCAAGCCCACCGCCGTCAGGAACAGGGTGTAGAAGGGCATGTCGCGCAGAAGCCCGACGGCTATCAGCAACATCACCGATATGCCGACGGTTACGGCGATCATGCGCGAGAAATGTTCGAGACGGATCATCAGCGGCGGCTGCGTCATCGGCCGCCTGGTTATCTCGGCGGCTATCAGGCCGAGTTCGGTCGCATGCCCGGTCGCGATCACGATGCCGCGCCCGCGCCCGCGCGTGACAAAGGTTCCGGCAAAGGCGCGTGCCGCGCGAGGGTCCGTTGCTGTCGTGCTTTTCGCCACTGTCGCCGATTCGCCCGTCAGAAGCGACTCGTCCGCTTTCAGGTCGATGGCCTCGAAAAGGTCGACATCAGCCGAAATCCGCTCCCCTGCCTCCAGGAAGACGACGTCACCCGGTACCAGCTCACGCGCATCGATGTGGCGTACGATTCCTTCGCGCAAGACACGCGCATGCGGCACCTCGAACCGGCGCAGAGCGGCTGCGGCACGGCCGGCCGAATATTCCTGGGTCGCGCCTATGATGCCGTTGACGAGGAGAACGGCGCCGATGAACAGCGCATCGCTTGCCTCGCTCAGAGCAAGCGAGACGAGGGCCGCCGCCAGCAGGATATAGATCAGCGGGCTCAGGAACTGCCGCAGGAATATGACGAGGAGCGACGGGGACTGCGGCTGGGGAAGCGTGTTGGGGCCGAAGCGGGCGAGCCGGGCAGCCGCCTCGGCTTCGCTCAGGCCGTCATGTTGCGCGTGCGGGGAGGTGCTGGCATCCATGGTGGCTGGAATACCGCCGCTATCACCCCACAGCCTTGACCTGGCGCAACCGCGTGGTTCGGCGGCGATGGATATCACAGAGGTTCCATGACCTTCACTTCGGGGATCAACAAGGATCGCCCGCCGGTTCCCGGAGGTTCGGTCGTGTCCGCGATCGCCGGCTCATTCAGCTATCTGGCCAGCGCCCTGTCGCTGGAACTGGCTCCAACGCGTGTAAACGTCGTGTCACCCGGATGGGTCGACACGCCAATGTTCGATGAGCTCGTCGGAGAAGCCAAGTCCGGCTTCTTTGAGAGCATGGCCACTCGCTTGCCGGCAGGAAAGATCGCGACACCCGCCGACCTCGCCCCTGCCTACATCTACGCTATGGAAAGTGACTTCAGGACCGGCGAGACCATTCACATCGACGGCGGCCAGAGGCTCATCTAACCGCCCTTCCTCGGGTCACGAAAGGTCCGTCAGAACGCGGCTCCATCGTCTTCCGTCAATTCTATCGCGGACATGAGGGATGGCTCGCGGAACGGGCTGGCCGGCCGGCCGGCCCAGGGCTTTGCCGGAGCGGGCGTCTTTCTCACCTTTGGGCCCTCCACATCCCGTGAGGTCAGATCTGAGAGAACCGAAGTTCGCGGGTGGGTGTTCCCATTCAGAGCGCTTTAAGTAGTGCATTCCGCTCATTCATGTTCGAGCATGCTATACTGTATTCTGGCTCCAAAGCAGCCATTGATGGCTGGGATTTCCGTTCGTCTCCGGGACCAGGGTGGATGGGCAGGTCAGATCGGCAGCAATTCAACTATCTTATGCTCGGTCGCGAGGCCTACGAGGAAAGGGCGTGGGAAGATGCCTATCGGTTCTTTTCGCGTGCCGGCGAAGCGGCTCCGCTCGCAATGGACGATCTCGAGCGGCTGGCGATGTCGGCCTATTTGACCGGGCGCGACGAGGAGTACCTGCGGGTGCTGGAGCAAACCCATCATGCATATCTCGACGCGGGCGAGTGCCATCGCGCAGCCCGCTGCGCGTTCTGGCTGGGCCTGCGGCTTGTCTTTCGTGGGGAGATGGCTCCGGCCGCCGGCTGGTTCGGACGGGCGCACCGGCTGCTCGAACGCGAGCCACAGGATTGCGCCGAACAGGGCTACCTGATGCTGCCCAATGTCGAACAGCATCTTGCCGCGGGTAATCTTGAGGCGGCCTATGCTGCGGCCAGAGGCGCGGTCGAGATCGGCGAGCACTTTGCGGACGCCGATCTCGTGGCCTGCGCACGGCACTTGCAGGGCCGTGTTCTGTTGCGGCAGCGGCGGACCACCGAAGGCTTCGCGCTCCTCGACGAGGCGATGGTTTCGGTCACGGCTGGCGAATTGTCGCCGCTCCTCACCGGCTTGATCTACTGCAGCGTGATCGAAGCGTGTCAGCAAGTCCACGCTCTGGGCCGCGCACGCGAATGGACTTCCGCTCTGGGGCGATGGTGCGCCGAACAACCCCAACTGATCAGTTTCAGCGGCACCTGCCTGATGCATCGCGCCGAGATCAAACGGCTCAGCGGCGCATGGCAGGACGCGATTGACGAGGCGCAGCAGGCCGTGGAGCGTTTGACGCAGTCGAACAATCGGAAAGATGCGGCTGGGGCGTGGTACCAGTTGGCGGAAACACACCGTCTTCGCGGAGACTTTGACGCAGCCGAGCAAGCGTATCGAAGTGCGAGCCAATACGGCTTCGAACCGCAGCCGGGCCTTGCCCTGTTGCGATTGGCCAACAGGCATATTGATGCGGCTGCGGCTGCAATCCGGCGCGTCATGGGTGCGACGACCGACCATCTGAGGCGCATGCGACTGCTGCCCGCTCATGTAGAGATCATGCTGGCGGCTGACGACATCGAAGAAGCACGGCGTGCCTGCCGTGAACTGGAGGATGCTGCGAAAGGCTATGGAACCGAATTGCTGCGCGCGCTTGCTGCCCACGCACGGGGAGCGGTGGAACTGGCGGAAGGCAAAGCGCAGGCCGCGGTGATTTGGCTGCGCCAGGCAATCGAGGGTTGGCAGCAAGTCGATGCACCGTACGAGGCAGCGCGGGCACGCGTCATGATGGGCCTGGCGTGCCGCGCCCTTGGTGACAAAGATGGTGCGGCACTGGAGTTGCAGGCAGCCCGAACAGTGTTCCAGCAGCTTGGTGCCACGCCGGACGTTTCTCGTGTCGATACCCTGCTTGGTATACGGTCGGACGAAGCCTGCGGCCTCTCCGCCCGCGAACTGCAAGTCCTCCGCCTGATCGCTACTGGTAAGACCAACAAGGAAATCGCCAACGAACTGCAGTTGAGCGGAAAGACAGTGGACAGGCACGTCAGCAATATTTTCAGTAAGCTTGACGTCCCCACTCGCGCCGCCGCCACCGCCTGGGCCTACGAGCACCGCCTGATCTGAGCGTGCCTCTGGCATGGGTGGAATCACCCATGCCATTATCGGCGCTGATGGGTGGTTCGCCCGAAGCGCCGCCCTCCCTTCCGCCCTAAACTTACACCGTCAGCCATAGTTGTGCGGCGCCTCAGTGCAGCTCACCGCGGACCGCAGGGCTGACTGGGTGATCGCGCTGCGAACATCCGGCCACAATGAAAGGAGGAAGCGATGTCACATGCCGATACGGGGATGCGGGTTGCGGGCTCTTGGCTCGCGCTGGCAGCGATCATACTGGCGGTCGCGCTCGTCTTTCACGGTCCGATCGCTCCGGACAGCAGCGTGCAGATGCAGAACATCGCTGATGGAAGCCTGCGGTGGACTGTCGTGCACTGGGCTGCCGCTGCTGCCCTGTCCTTCTTCGCCATCGCGGGCTTGATCGCGTTGACCGCCGGCTCGCGGCTCACTCGGGAATGGTGGACGCTGTCCGCGTGGGGGCTGCTGCCGGTCGGCGCGCTCTGGACAGTGACCACGGCTGTAGCCGAAGCCACCATGATTTACCACGCCGCGGTGAGAGAGAACCGGGCGGTCTTCGAAACTTGGCGGTTGTTCGCGGAAGGCAGCGCCAACGGCTTCGCGGCGATGGCCTTGGCGTTCGCCGTGATCGCAGCCGACGAGGCACGCGCGGACAGCGGCGCCACGCCCTTTTGGGCTTCGTCGATCGGCGCCATCGCCAGCCTCGCCTCATTTGCCGGTTGGGCGCTGGCGATGTGGCTTGGGCTGCCCTTCGGCGCTCCGATCTGGGTTGTGGGGTCGATCGTGATGTGCCTGTGGCTCGTCTGGTTCGGCCTGTCACTGGCGCGGGCCGAGGTGGGTCGGGCGGGCATCCGGCGGGACACACCGTCCGCCGCCTAAGGAAAAGGAGGTATCGATGACACAGCAAGTTTACGGAAAGTCCTACGGTGCAACCCCTGCCGAGAACTATCAGCGCTTTTTTGTCCCTTCCATCGGTGCGCCAGTGGCCGACGATCTGATCGGCGTTGCAGGGCTTCAGCCGGGCGAGCGTGTGCTCGATGTCGCGTGCGGCACCGGCGTCGTGACGCGGCTCGCGGCGGAGCGCGTCGGTGCCGGCGGCACGGTTGCCGGCCTGGACGTGAACCCCGGAATGCTGGCGGTGGCCCGTTCTCAGACCCCGCCGAATATCCCGATCGACTGGCACGAGGCGAGCGCCGAGTCGATGCCGCTTCCGGACGACGCGTTCGATGTCGTGCTGTGCCAGATGGGACTGCAGTTTGTCCCAAACAAGCTGGCCGCGCTGCGCGAGATGCGGCGGGTTCTGGATACGGGCGGACGAGCCTTTGTCACCGTGCCTGGTCCCAAGCCGCCCATGTTCGCGATCATGACGGATGCATTGGCCCGTCACCTGGGCCCGGAAGCCGCGTCGTTCGGCGATCTCGTGTTCTCGATGCACGATATCGACGAACTCACCGAACTCATGCGTAACGCCGGCTTCCGGGAAGTCGATGTTCAGGCAAAGCCCAGGACCCTTCGTCTCCCGGCGCCGGCCGATTTCCTGTGGCAATACATCCACAGCACGCCGCTCGCCGAAGCGGTCGCTCAAGCCGGCCAAGCAAAGCGCGATGTGCTTGAGCGGGACATCTGCGTGCAGTGGCAAGAGTTTATGGCGGACGGCTCCATGTCGCTTCAGGTGGGCATGACGACGGCGGCCGCGCGGAAATAGACGTGTGAGATGCTTGCAGCCTTGCGTTGAGCGAAGGTGAGTGCGGAGTCATTCGCCAGGCGCTCGATCGCATGGCCCGTGAACGGGCAGGCGATGACGGCTCGGCCATCCCGAGAAACCTCGTCAATATTGGTCTCCGGCGTGCAAAGCGGTCAGTCGACCAGATACCCCGCGAGGGACCGACGAGGGCGGCAACGCGATCATTACTCGATGCCGCCCCCGCAATTACGCAATTCATGCGGGCCGAACGCCGCGAACAGCAAAGGCCCGCGCCGTGAGGCGGATGCTACCGTCAGGTCCTGCCGGCAGCTCCGCGCGAAGCTTTTCCTGGAGCGATTGGCGTTTGGTCTCGGAGAGCGAAACGCAATATCCAGGCGCCGGCCCCTGGCCGCCAAGGAACGGCGACCAGTAGTCGTCGAAATCGCGGAATACGGTCGGCACGTCGATCGCGCGGTCTTGGATGTCGTCAAGGCCAGCCTCGGCGAACAGCGCACGTAGCGGCTCAGGCTTGCAGATCGGGAACCTGCGCCCTTCGTCGAGTTCGCGCGCGGCGGGATCCAGCGTCACGGCGGCTTCCCAGAAGCGCCGCATCAGTTGCATCTCGCCAGCATAGTCCCAGACGTAGACTGCGAGGCTTCCGCCCGGCCGCACGACCCGCCGCATTTCCAAGAGCGCCCTAGCCGGATCGGCGACGAAGTTGAGAACGAGGCCGGCGACGGCGACATCGAAGGCCTCATCCTCGACGGGGAGGGCCTGCGCGTCTGCGATTTTGAACGCGATGCGCGGCTCGCTCAGGCGGCTCCTGGCGAAATCAAGGAATGCCTCCGATGGGTCAATCCCGAGGACCTGATGCGGCGCTGCGCGATTGAGGATCGTCTCGCTGAGCGCCCCGGTCCCGCAGCCGACATCGAGCCAGCGCGCACCTGCGGGGAAGGCGAGCCAGTCCAGGAATTCGGCTGCAACAAGCCGGCTCCAGCGACCGACATAGGGCTCGTAGGCATCACCGGCGCTCCACTTGTCTTCACGATGGACAAAATCTGTCATGGCATCCTCCCTTTTCAAGATCACTTCGAAGAGCATGCGCGAGGCGGCAGATATCTCCAGTCTAGAAATTGAATCGATCAGCATTCGGTTTTTTTGCTATGATCTGTCCGACATGGAGGCCGTCATGGACTACGGTCAGCTCTGCCCCTTGGCCAAGGCCACGGAGATACTCGCCGAGCGCTGGACGTTCCTCGTGATTCGGGAACTCCTCTCCGGCGCAACCCGGTTCAACGAGATCCGCCGCGGAGTGCCGTTGATGTCGCCATCGCTCTTGTCGCGGCGGCTGCAGCGGCTGGAGCGCGAAGGTCTGGTCCGACGAGAGCCCTCCGGCTCCGGTCATCTCTACTATCTGACAGAGGCTGGCCAGGAACTTGCGCCGATTGTCAACCGGTTGAGCCGGTGGGGTGAGCGCTGGGTGTTGGGCCACATCGACACGCGCAAGCCGGATGTTACCGCGCTGATGTGGGCGATCCGTCGACGCGTTGATCCGTCAGTTTTCGGGGGAACGCGTATCACCATTCAGTTCGAGTTTGCCGATCAGCCCCGGGCGAAGCAGTTCTGGTGGCTCGTCAACGAGGCGACCAATGTCGATCTGTGCCCGAAGGATCCCGGTTTCGAGGTCGACCTTTACGTTGTCACCGATCTGCAGACGATGGTGTGGATTTGGATCGGCAAGCTGCGACTCTCGGCCGCGATCAATGCCGGCACTCTGGAACTCTTAGGCGCCCCTGACCTGCGGCGGGCATTCTCCTCGTGGTTGCTCCTCAGCCCGTTCGCGCAGAGAGAAGGATTTGCAGGTGAACCGAACCCGCGCACTGGCAGAACGTCCGGGTGCGATTCGCCCCAACCATTGATGATGTCACACGTCCGCCTGCCGAAGATATAAGCACCGGAGCGGGCGTACATGCGGTCGACCTCATCTTTATGGCGCCGCCGTCCGGTCCAGCAACTGAGGTCATCTTCTGGCGTCGTGCCGATTCTGCTTCGAACGGAGCATACAGGCGAAGATCCGGCTTAATCAGACCATCCAGCCCGGCAGTCACCACGCCACCCGCCGCGGATATTCGAGCTGCATGGCGACCACGTTGGCGGTGCGGTCTCCGTAGCGCGCCGTGATCGCCTCGAGCGCCTGGTCGAGCGCATCGGCCGGCCGCTGGTTGGGAAAGTGCGAGACGCGACGGGCTTCGGGCCAGTCCATGCCCGACTGGTCGGGGATGACGCGCACCCCGTTGCGGGTCTCCACCGCGTCCGGCGAGGCGGCAACGGTCGTCGCACTCGACCGGTAGGTCCGCGACCAGGCGTCGGCCACCAGGGCAAGCGAGACCTCGTCCATGCCCGGTTCGAGCCAAATTCCGAGCTTCTCCCGCTTCCAGAAGGCCATCCGGTTGGCAAGCACTGTCGTCGCGAACGGACGGGTGAGCTTGAACGCGCCGCTCGCATGTCGCGCATCCCATTCTTCGAGGCCGATGTTTCGGGCGGCCGACACCGCCTTTGCCCGGCCGGCGATCGCCTCGATCAGCGTCAGCATCATCGGTATGGACGCGGTGATGCCGGTCGTCGTCACCACGCCCGCGTCTGAGACCATGCGCCGGTCCGCGATGTAGTTGATCGTCGGGCTACCCTCAAGCATGTCATGCAGGTAATACCAGTGGGTGGTCGCGCGCTTGCCGTCGAGCAGCCCGGCGGCGCCGACGACCTTCGCTCCGGCGCAGATGCCGATGATCCTCGCGCCCTTTTCCGCCTGGCTTCTGAGCCAGATGAGTGCTGCCGGGTCGTCGTCGCGGCTCATGGCCGGCACGATCACGTAGTCGGCTCCCTCAGGATGCCTGGCATCGAACTCCGCGATGGTCGCGTCAGGTTGAACCTTGAGCGCGGGATAGAGCTGCACCGGTCCCGATCCGGTCGCGAGCATCACCACGTCGGCCACGTCGGCACGTCGCAGGATGCCGGTCGGTACGAGGTAGTCAGTTGTCTCCGTGGCATCGTTGATGCCGATGACAGCGATCAGTGGACGCGCGCGCCTTGCTGGCTTGAGCGAAGCGATCATGGCCTCCGTTTCTCCCTGCGGCACAATCGGCGCCTCTGCCGCCGCCGTCGCGGAGGGCAGGCCAATTACCCAGCCGGTAAACCCTGCCAGGCAGATGAAGAGGAGAGCGACACCTCCCCAGATCAGATAGGATTTCAACATGGCTGCATTGCTCCAGAAGGTGAAACGGAGATGCCTTGAAGCGGCTGGTGGGCGCTTTCAGCGAACGGTCGTAGCCTTAGCAGCGGGAGTATCTGGCAGAAATGACAAAATCGTTGTAATTTCTGCCAATGCATCATGTCGCCTTCATCGTCTATCCGGGTTTCGAGCTGCTTGACGTTTCCGGGCCTGCATCGGTCTTCAACGGCGCCAATCGTGCCTTGAAACAGCAAGGAAGGCCTGCCTTTTACAAGGTTGATCTCTCATCGGCCCAGGGCGGCGTCATTAAGAGCAGCAGCGGCGTTGGGGTGGAAACGCGTCCGGTCATTGAGCTTCAGCCGGGTGAGGCCCAGACGGTGCTGGTTGTGGGGGCGGAACGGGAACCACTTCTGCTGGCGCTTGGCGATCCGGCCCTGCGGGCAGCTGTCCCGCAACTGGCTGGGAAGGCCGAACGATTCGGCTCTGTCTGCACCGGCGGCTTCTTCCTGGCCGCACTCGGGCTGCTCGATGGCCGCCGCATCGCGACGCACTGGGATTCCTGCAAACCACTCTCGAAAGCCTTTCCAAAGGTTAGGGTCGATCCAGACGCCCTTTATGTGGTCGACGGGCGGCTATGGACGTCCGCCGGGGTGACCACCGGCATCGACATGGCGCTGGCGATGATTGCGCACGATCTCGATGCGACGATCGCCGGGGAGGTCGCGAAACGGCTGGTCCTTTATGCCCGGCGTCCCGGCTATCAGTCCCAGTTCAGCCCGGTCCTGCAGGCGCAGGTGAAGGGTGACAGTCCGTTCGCCGAACTGATTGGCTGGATACAATCAAACCTCGACGCACCACTGGACGTGCCCTCGCTGGCCGCTCGCGCCGGCCTTACCGAACGCACCTTTCATCGCAAGTTTGTGGCGGCTACCGGCAAGACGCCGGCCCGCTTCGTAGAGATTGCCCGGCTCGATGCCGCGCGAATGCTTCTATCGCGGGGGCTCTCGCTGAAGTCGGTCGCGGCACAGGTCGGCCTTTTCCCGACAGCGCGCCTCACGGAAGCCTTCGAGCGCCGCTTTGGCGTCGCACCGAGGCTGTTTCGCGAAATGCACGCCGAGCTGTAAGCGCGGTCCGTTCCGCCTCAGAACCGCCCGCAGCGCCTACTTCTTTGCGCAAGCACAACGACCTGCCGCGCGGTGGGCGCGATATTTGTTCCTATGTTGCAAGGAGGCCGAGACGTGCGCAAGCCGCGCCTTAATCCAGATATGTCGCTCGAGGAGATCATGGCTGTGTGGCCGGCCGCCGTGGCTGTCTTCCTGCGTCATCGCATGCTCTGCGTGGGTTGCCCGATTACGGCGTTCCACGCCGTTACCGACGCCTGCCGCGAGCACGGTGTGGATGAGGATGCCTTCATGAAAGAGCTGCAGACGGTCATCGCCAGCGCTTGAGGACCGGCAGTTATGTCTTGTCGCGGCTTTCCGCCTTGAGCATCAGGCTGTGGGGGTTGCACACGGTCACATGTTTGCGCCTGCTCTTCACGATGTTCTGTTCCTCCCAGGCGCTCAGCAGACGGCTGACGGTGTGCAGCGTCGCTCCCGTCATCTCGGCGATATCCTGGCGGGTGATGGGGAAGTCGATTTCGATTCCCTCCTCAGTCTTGCGACCGGTCTGCTTCACCAAGCGCAACAGCGCATGCGCCACGCGTTGCTCCACCTGCTCGGTCGACATCTCGACGACGCGCGTGTGCGCGTCCTGGAGCCGGCTGCCCACGGTCTTGTACGTGTTGGCACCGAGCGAGGGAAAACGCGAGGAAAGCTCCGGCCAGAGTGCGCTCGGCCAGGCCAGCGCCACGCAATCCATCGCCGCAACGGCGGTCGCTGGATAGGTTGTGCGACCAAGGGCCGCCGCGATGCCGAAGATCTCGCCTTCGGAGATGTAGCGCACGATTACCTGCTGCCCCTCCGGCGTCGTGCGCACGACACGCACATATCCGTCGAGCAGTACGAAAAAAGACTCCGCTTCGGCCTCCTGATCGAAGATCGCGGTACCGGCTGCGAACCGGATCGACCGGGCCGGGGCAAGCACTTCTTCCAGTTCATCCCGCTGCAGGCCCTCGAACGGCGGCAGACCGGCGATCAGCGACGCGTCCAGCTTCGGCAAATCAACCTCCTGCGATCGGTTCTCGATTTTTCCAATCTCACTTTGCGCGAGCGCAAGTTTTCCGCCTGCGATCGGCGATAGGCAAGATGCAACACTCATTTTGACAAGAAAGGAACCAAAATGAAAAAGATGATCCTGGCTGCCACCTGTGTCCTCCTTGCCACGGCCGGGGCTGCCATCGCCGAAGAGCATGTTATCGAGATGCACAACAAGGGCGAGAAGGGCGTCATGGTCTTCGTGCCCGACATTGTTCGCGCTGCGCCAGGTGATACCGTGCGCTTTGTCGCGGTCGACAAGGGGCATAACGCCGAGACGATCAAGGGCATGGTCCCCGAGAACGCTGACGGCTTCAAGGGCAAGATCAACGAGGAATTCACCGTGACGCTGGAAACCGAAGGCGTCTACGGCGTCAAATGCGCCCCGCACTATGGCATGGGCATGGTGGCGTTGATCACGGTCGGTGAACCCGTCAACACCGCGGAGGCTGAAATGGTGAAGCATCCCGGCAAGGCGGGTAAGGTCTTTGCTGAGCTGTTCGGTCAGGTCGTCGCTTCGAACTAGACTCCAGAGCCATCTTCGCGGTGGCGTGACGGCGGCCGGGGGTGCGAGACGATGCTGCCCGGCCGCATTTTTCAATGGGGCAGACGATGGCAATTCCCCGGCTTCGGGATCTCGATGGGCCCGCCGTGCTTTCCTACGGCTTCAGGCCATTCTTCCTCCTGGGCTCGCTCTATGCGGGCCTTTCCATTCTCATATGGGTGCTGCTTTATGCCGGCGCGCTCGAAATGGGCACACTCTTCCTGCCGGTGGACTGGCACGTGCACGAAATGCTGTTCGGCTACCTTTCGGCAATTATCGCCGGCTTCCTGTTGACGGCAGTGCCCAACTGGACAGGCCGGCTGCCGGTGCAGGGAGGGCCGCTCCTCGGGCTCGTCGCCCTGTGGCTTGCCGGCCGTTTCGCGGTCTTCTTGTCGGCTTCACTCGGCTGGTGGCTCACAGCGCTTGTCGATTCCGCCTTTCTGGCGGCGGTAGCCCTTGCGGTCGCCCGCGAGATCGTCGCCGGCCAGAACTGGCGCAACCTCAAGGTGCTTGTGCCGCTTGCGGTGCTTCTATCGGCGAACGTGCTCTTTCATGTCGAGGCGCATGTTCAGGGCGTTTCCGATCTTAGTCGGCGCTTGGGGATCGCCGCGGCTATCGCGCTTATCATGCTTATCGGCGGCCGCATCATTCCCTCCTTCACGCGTAAGTGGCTGGTGCGGGAGAATCCAGGCCGGCTGCCGGCTCCCTTTGGCCGGTATGATGCGGTTTCGATTGCTGTTTCCGTCCTCGCGCTGGCTAGCTGGACTCTCGCGCCGGAGCTTGTCCTGTCGGCGGTGCTTCTGGCGGCTGCGGCGACCCTGCAGGCGTTGCGCCTAGCACGCTGGGCGGGCGATCGCACTGTACGCGATCCGCTTGTCCTGGTGCTCCACCTCGCCTATGCGTTCATTCCACTTGGTCTCTTGCTGCTTTCGTTGGCGATCCTCGCGCCGGACACGGTCCCGGTCGGGGCCGGCATGCATGCGTTGGGCGGTGGTGCCATAGGCGCAATGACGCTGTCGGTGATGGTGCGGGCGACGCTGGGCCATACGGGACGCGCGGTCGAGGCGGGCGGTGGCGCGGTGTTCATATTCGCCGCTGTCTTCATCGCAGCGCTGCTGCGGATCCTGGCTGCGTTCGATCCGCAGATGGTGTGGATCCATGCGGCAGGGTCCGCCTGGGCTCTTGCCTTCCTGGGCTTTGCCGTCATCTACGGCGGTGCGCTGCTGCGGCCGCGTATTTAGAGTGCCAGTTCCCGTGCCCGATGGATACGGCCGGCATTCGGGCAAAAGGAGGGCGGGTCCGCCCGCCCCGCGCTCCCCTGCAGGTCGAGCCACAACCGGCATTCCTTTTCCGCCGGGCAGAGCATGCAACTGCGGGCAGCGGCGGCGAGGGTAAAACCCAGCCTGTCCATCGCCAGCGCCGTCGGTGCCACACCACACTGCTCAAACATCTCACTCATGTTGCGCGCCTTCGCGCCGATCCGGTCCGCTAGATTTCCCATCGCTCTCTCTCCCATGCCGTGCGGTTCTCTGACTTCCAGTGCTGCCCCTTCGGTGGACAAGAGCGGCCCGGCGTCTTGCGCCGGGCCGTCACTGATTGCCGGCTCGTTGCTCAGTTGGTCATGATCGGCCGCGGTGCATCGACCTGCTTCATCAGGTCGTCGTCCCACTCGCCCTCGACCATGATGTGTGCCGCGGCGCCCAACTCAATCGCCTCGATGAGGTTGTGGTTGACGTAGGCATAGAGGCCGGGCTGCAGGAATGTATAGGTCGCAGCACCCGCCGAGCCGCCGCGGATGAACCAGGTCTCCAGATCCCTGGCGGGGGCGTTGGCGAACTTGCCTTCTTCCCACACATGGTCGCCATGACCGCCGATCAGGTGGGGCCGGCTATCGCGATTTGCCTGCGCGTGGACGAACATCACCGTCTCGCCGACCTTTGCCGTGAGTGCATTTTCGCCGGTGAGCGCGCCCTTGGCGCCGTTGAAGACCACGTGGGTGGGCACGAGGCCGCGCATGACCTCTATGGTGTCGGCGTAGGCATCGCCGGCGGATTCGTACGTCTTGAAGGTGCCGTCCTCGTTGCGCGGGACGTAGAAGTCGTTCTCGCCGATGTAGTAGATGCGGTCGTAGCGGACCGGTTCGCCCTTCTCGTTCGTGAGCCCCTCACGCGGCAGCACCATGATGGTGCCGCTCATGCCGGAGACCACGTGCCAGGGGGTCATTGGGCCGCCGGGCGCGCAATGGTAGACGAAGACGCCTGTGCGCGTCGCCTTGAAGCGGAGTGTCGCCTGTTCGCCCGGGTTGATGAGCGTCAGCTCGCCGCCGCCCATGGCGCCCGTGGCGGCATGAAAGTCGATGTTGTGCGCCAGCCCGTTCGTCTCTGGGTTGACGAGTGTCAGCTCGACATAGTCGCCCTCGTGCACCACCATCATCGGTCCGGGCACAGAGCCGTCGAAGGTCATGGCCTGGAATGTGGTGCCCTCGTCGTCGATCATGATCTCCTTTTCCTGGATCGTCATGGTGAACTCGACGATCTTCGGTCCACCGATCGCCACCTGTTCATGCGGGTGCACGAAGGGGGGAGGCACCAGTACCACCTTCTCGCGCGGAAGGGCATCTGCTGCGTCAGCCAGCGCAGGCGCGGCCATCAGGGGCAGGGCGCTCAGCATGGCGGTCGCAGCCACGCCCAGCAGTGCTTCGCGACGCGTGAACATCTTTCGTCTTCCTTCTCGTGTTCGGTTATCGATGAAGGAACGATATGCGTGTCGCCGTGGGAATTCTTTGCTCTGGCGCAAATACGCTTGCTTTCGTTCGGCATGGGGAAACTTCTAGAAAGTACTTTTCGTAAGCCGCCAAGTATCGCGTTCGGCGCGATTTGCGCTGGATCAAGTTCAGGGGTCGGCAAACGGGCTTGGATTAGCGGCCATCATTGAAGGCCATGCCTGCACGCTGGCCACGCTCAATACGCCATGAAGAACCGGCACTTCGTCGTCGCGGAGAGCGTCAAAGGGACATTGCCCCGACGGTTGGATTCCAGTGCCCGCGGGTTGTCGAACGGGGCTTGTTGACTGCGGACTGGTTTGTTAGGTCGAGATCGGCATCGCAGGACGCCGTTGCGGAGCGGACACGCTGTTGGACGGCTTTGGGATTTTCACGAACGGTTCCCGCGCACCGGCACGGCGCATCAGGGTGCGGATATCGTCAGGGGTGTAGCCGTCGACCGCCATGACCTTGCGGATGATTGGCTCACTTAAGAGCTCGTCGAGCGTGGGTTCGCTCCCATGTGCCATTGCGTCGCCTCCAACAACGGATGTCGAATTCCCGCATCATAGGCGGGAACGGTGACTAGCTGATGTCGTCAGTTTGGCCAATATGTGTATCCAGTTGGCCATGCTCGTTCTGGGTCTGACGCTTGCCCTTAGCCGTGTTCCCCGAGAGGCGAGGAGGCCGCTAGCGAGTGGAACACGGACTGCCGCTCCGTCGCGCAATGGCCTGACTGCGGGGAGGGCGCCGTTTTGTGCCCCCCAAGTTCCATCGAAAGCTATTCGGCCTGCGGCTCAAGCCGGGCAGCGATAAATTTGAAGTTCGTCCACCACCACCATGGGCCTTCATAGTAGTTGTTGGCTGAAGGATAGTTCGTCCAATAGGTCTCGTTGACCGGAACGAATTTCGAGGTACCGAACATCTCGATCGCCGGCAGGCCTTTGACTAGCTCCTTGAGGATCCACAGCGGGCGGGGGTGTCGCGGACGACGGTCTCGCATGTTCTCAACCATGCGGACCGCGTCTCCGTCCATCTGCGCGAAAGGGTACTGAAGGCGGTCGAAGAGCTGGGCTACGTGCCGAACCCGCAAGCAAAGAGCCTGCGTACGGGCTGGACTAACCTCGTCGCCATGCTGATCCCGGACATCCGGAACCCATTCTATCCCGAATTGGTCAAGACCGCTCAGTACGAGCTCGAGGCGGTCGGGCGCGACACGCTGATCTTCAACGTAGACGTGCCGGGCAGTCACTCCCAAGAGCACAGCAAGGAATATTTGCGGCAGCTTCGCATCAAGCGCGTTGACGGCCTGATCGTCGGGGATTTTGCTCTGCACGGCATGCATGATGCTCTGTTTCAGCTCGACATTCCGGCCGTCTTCATCGGCCATCTGCCGAACCACGCTGTCGACAGCGTCAAGACCGACGACTTTGGCGGCGGCTACCTGATGGGGCAGCACTTTGCCCGCTAGGGACACAGACGCGTGGCCCACGTCACCGGCCCATCTTTTTTTGCGGAGGCCATGGCCCGGGCAGACGGTTTCGAGAAAGGGCTGGCCGATCACGGTGCGCCGATGGTTCCCGAACTCCGCTACGAAGGCACGTACCTCTCGCCCTCCGGCATCGAGGCGGTGGGCTGGTTGCTTGACCGGCACGGTTCAAACCTGCCAAGCGCTATATTTTTCTCAAATTATTTCATGGCATTAGGCGGATTTGCCGCATTGCATGATCGCGGCCTGAAAGTGCCGGACGACATCGCGGTTGCCGTCTTCGGGGATCACCCACAGATGGAATACGTGCGTCCGCGTCTCACACGCGTGGGTGTAGCGCCATCAGTGCTCGCGGCAAGAGCAAGCCACATGCTCATCGATCGATTGGAGGAGAGATTTTCGGGTCCTTCGAGAAGTGAGATCATCCCATGTCGCCTGCATGCGATGGAAACCGCTTGATGCTGATCCAACTGCGCTGCGGGCTGGCCGCACAGTGACATCGCATACCGCCGTCCGACCAAGATCGAGGTGCTGCGTGCCCGCTTCAAGCCTACACCGGCGCCGCCTTCGGCAGGACGCACCATGCCAGTTCAGTTGTAGGGCGAGTAGCACGGCCTGCGAGGGCCATTGTACGGCTGGAAGCTGTTGTCCCACTCCCGGTAGGAGCGATAGCGGCTGTAGCACCACGCCACGTGAGCATCTCCTGCCGAGCGATATTCAGGAGCGGGACGATAGGCGGGAGCAGAACGGTAGGCGGGGCGGACTTCGAAGTAGATGCGGGAGCCGCTCCGCTCGCGATAGTGGCGACGCGGTTTCCAATACTTCTCGCTGTGCTCGTAGCGGCTCCAACGCCCATGGCCGCTTTCATCCTTCCAAGGATCAGCCGCAGCCATCCCTGTAAGTCCGGTCGTCGCTACGGACAACGCCGTCATCACGCCAAGCAACTTCATGGTCATCTTCCTTACATCATTTGCAACGCCTCAGGCACGGCATAGGTTGCGATAAAGATGGCCAAAGAAAGAAGCTCCCGGGCAGCCGTTGCCTTCTTCCACCTGAACGGCAGACACGGGTTCATCTGCCGACGTTGCCGGTTGCTGAGCCGATGGAATCCGGCAGGTGTCTGTCAACCACCATACCACATGCGCCAAAGCAGCCTGTCCCCGCGAATGAACTGGTGGTAGCCATGCAATCAACGTGGTTTGCGGTAGACGGACGAAGGTGTGATGCGAATGAAGGAATTGGCTGTCGACCCGCGTGAAGGAGCGCCCATGCCCGCTTGTGATCCTGAATCTTGTGCGAGGAATGCGGGGCTCCAAATCGCAGTTCGTGCGGCACGGCGCATACTTCCAATGGCGATGCTGCTTTTCCTGGCGCCTGCAGCGCTTGCATCGGAGTGCCTGTTCCTGAAGTCCAATGAAGCCCATCAGTTTCATGCGACAGGCGCGGGCAGTGCGGGCGTTGTCTGGATGGTGGATGGAGTCCCTGGCGGAGCGCCGGCGATCGGGATCATCGATGATCAGGGACGTTATATAGCGCCGGCAAATGTGGACAGGGCCGTGAACGTCACGGTCACGGCAGCTTCGGCAAACGATTTTGGAGACACGGAAAGCTGGGCTGTCTGCAACGAGGCCTTCGTCCGGTCCGGCGACACCCACCACGTGGCGACCATCGGTTCTGACACTGACCAGGGAACGTCCGACGCCCCATGGCGCACCATCCAGCACGCGGTCGACCAGGCTGAGCCGGGAGACACGATCCTGGTGCATGGAGGCGTCTACAACGAGGCGGTAACGATAACGCGCTCGGGCTCAGCCAAAGGCGGCTACATCACACTCGCGGAGGCACCGGGAGAGAGCGCGATCATCGACGGCACCGGACTAGTTCGGCAGCCCTTTGGAATGCGCGGCCTGATTACCCTTGCCGACGTCAGCTATGTCCGCGTGAAGGATTTCGAGATCCGCAACTACAAATCGAACAGCGAATTCATCGTGGTCGGCGTTCTCGTACAGGGAGCGGGCGAGCGTATCGAGATACGAGACAATGTGATCCATCAGATCGAAGCCAACAACATCCCCGCGAGGGGTAATGCCAATGGGCTGGGCATTGCCGTTTACGGGCAAACGGAGCTTCCCCTCCGCAACATCATAGTCGACGGGAACGAACTTTTTAACCTCAAGACCGGCCGAAGCGAGGCGCTGACCATCGGCGGCAACGCCGAGGGCTGGCAGGTCACGAACAATATCGTACGCGACAGCAATTTCATCGGCATCGACGCGACCGGCTATTATATCGACGGCGCTGAATATGATCGCGCGCGCCGGGGCTGGATCGCCGAGAACGCCGTCTACAATCTCTCAAGCGCGGAAAATCAGGCGCTGACCATGGTGGCGGCTGCGGTCGGCATCTACGTCGATGGCGGCCGCCACATCACCATCGAGCGCAACAGGGTCGAGGCCAACGACGGCGGCATCTGGCTCTTGAGCGAGCATCCCGGGAAGAACACCAGCAATGTGATTGTTCGCAACAACCTCGTGCGCTTCAACCGCGACGCCGGCATCCTTGTGGGTGGCTACGACGAGGCCCAATCCGGCGGGGCGAACAAGTGCACGATCGTGCACAATACGCTTTTCCGGAACAACAGCCGGGACGTGCCAGGCATCCATTCGGGCGAACTCCAGATCGGCCACCACGCGAGCGATATCCGCTTTGAGGGCAACATCCTACTTGCCGGCCCGAAAGGCTATGTGATCACCAGGTTCTCTCCAGCCAAGCCGAGCTCCGTGACGATCGGGCATAACCACTACTCCACCTCCGGCGGCAGTGACCGCACGCGCTGGTTCTGGGTTGACCGGAATTTCTATAACGATGGCAGGTCGGAGGATGATTTCGATGCGTTCAAGGCGGCCAGCGGCGACGAAGGAAGTGTCGTCGAGGAACCCGATGTCCTGGATATCAATGGGCCGGAGTGGCGATGGACCGCAAACTAGCTGGCGTTGGGGCGGCCTTTGATCCGACGAAGCAGTTCCTCGCCGGCAGGCCTGCCTCCTCCATCGTTTCAGACAGGCTCATGCTCTCGCAACTGGTGGAGGATCAGCCTTCGCCATCGCGTGATAGAATTGCGTTCAGCCGCTCCGAGACGAGACGCGGAGCTTCGAGTTGGGGCAGGTGGCCGACGCCGGGCAGTGTTTCGAACGATGCCTGGGGGATCAGCGCATGAAGTGCTTTGCCGCGCTCCAGCGGGATCCATGGATCGTCCTCACCCCAGATTATCTTTACCGGACACCGAATATCGCCGAATACCGGCTCGACTTCAGCGGTGTATTTTTCGTCGGCTTGCGCGAATTGCCGATAAAAGCTTGTCCGGCCCTCCTGGGAGAGCCACGGCTCGACAAGCTTCGCGAAGTCTCCGGGATCGATCTCGTTGACGATCGCCCCCTTGATGTAAGCCTCTACGACCGCCTGGTGGATATGCGGCGGTAGGCCCAGAAAGGCATCCACGTGGCGACCGACGTGATCGAAGAACTCCGATCCCCATGGGCGCATCGCGACGACGTTCATCAGGACATACCGGTCGAAGTCGCAACCATGCAGCAAATGCGTCCTTAGCGTCGTCGCCCCACCCATATCATGGGCGAGGACCATGGGTCGCTCGAGACCCCAATGTGCAAGCATCTCGGCGAAGACATTACCTTGCACATCAAGTGAGGTGCGCTGCTCCGCGCGTTTGTCGGATTGCCCATATCCGGGCATATCGTACCAATGAACATGAAACCGCCTGGCAAGATCGGGGATCATTCGATGCCATGAAAACGAAGACCATGGCCAGCCATGGGCAAGTACGAGCGCTGGCCCGCTACCACATCGGCCGGCCGCTACGGTGCCTGCGGATGTTTCCGCGGTTTCATCCAGTTTCCACGACATCGAACATCCTCCTTCCTAGGGATATTTCATGCGGGTGCTGTAGCCCAATAACCACCACATAGTTCCTTCGAAGCCCACTTCCGACCCGTGTGTAGCTACGAGCGTTGGCTGCTTGGCCCGTGGTCGCGATTATACATGTGGTCTTCAAGCCTGGCTGGCGGCTCCAATTCTGACGAAACGCCAAGGACCGACTCGGGCTCGCGCTGGCCGCCACAATTCGGCCTAAATTCAGGAGCGTTAGCGCAATTCGGCTTGCGCGGCAGAAGGCGACTCGCAAGCATCCCTCGCCGCCGAGGGGGGGTCGGCCTTCTGGCCCGAGGTAAGCAGCCGAAATGGCCCCAATACTACGCTTAGCCTGTGCCTCCGATATCGATCAGCTCGACGCGATTGAACGGAGCGCCTTCACGCATGACCGCCTTTCCCGCCGCTCCTTGCTAGGCTGCATAAGGCGGGAAACTGCGCAGATGATCGTTGCCGATTGTGGCGGCACACTTGCAGGATATTGCCTTGTCCTTTTTCGTAAGAGCAGCCGCATCGCACGTCTCTATTCCTTAGCCGTGGCGCCATGTTATGCCGGTTCCGGCGTCGGCCGGGCGCTGCTTGCCGCCGCCGAGAAGGCCGCGCGCGGGCAGGCCCGTCTTTTCCTCCGCCTCGAGGTCCGCGAGGACAATCTTCGCGCCATCGGACTCTATGAAAGGGGGGGCTATCATCATTTCGGCCGCAAGCCTGGCTATTACGGCGATGGCGCGGCCGCGATCAGAATGGAAAAGCGCCTTGAAAGTGCGACATAAGAGGAGACAGGGGCTGCACTATGAGCTGGGTCATTCTCACCGGCAGACAAAGCGACCTTGATCAGGTCGCAACCCCTCACAAGATCATTACCAACCGGGACTATCTTTCCCATCCCACTCTTTTTCGGAACCAGCGGCCGAAGATCATCAACCTGTCCAACAGCTACGCTTATCAGAGCCGCGGCTACTATGCTTCGCTGCTGGCGAGTTCGCGCGGCCATCGGGTGATCCCGACCGTTGAGACGATGATCGACCTGTCGGAGCGCAAGCTCTACGAAGCGGCGTTGCCGGAGCTCGAGCAGGCGCTCAACAAATGCCGCAAGGAGCTGGGCGGCACGCTTCCAAGTACGGTGACGGTCTTCTTCGGCATCGGCCCCTCCAAGGCTTGGGATCGCTTCGCGCGGCTCCTTTTCGACTGGTTCCGCGCGCCAGCCCTCGAAGTGATCATCAATGACGGCCAGCAGAACTCCATCAAGAAGATTGGCTTTCTTCCGCTTGGCCGCATGGATGCCGATCAAAAGGCATACTTCATCACCTGTCTGGGCAGATACACTGCCCGCGAATGGCGCGATAGCAAGGCGCGCACGCCGGCACGCTACACTTTCGCCACTCTCATCGATCCGCAGGAAGAGTTGCCGCCGTCCTCGGTCGCCTCGCTGAAGCACTGGTCGCGGATTGCTGAGAAGATGGGTGTCGAGGTCGAGCCGATTTCGAGGAAGGACCTTGCAAGATTAGCCAATTACGATGCGCTCTTCATCCGCGAAACCACATCGATCTCCAACCATACCTATCGCTTCGCGCGCCGTGCGCAGCAGGAAGGCATGCCGGTGATCGACGACCCGTTGTCGATGATACGCTGCACCAACAAGGTCTATCTCCATGAATTGATGTCGGCCACCAAGGTGCCGGTGCCGCCGACGGTGATGATCGCCGGGCCAGGCGATCTGCAGGTTGCGGCCCAGACGCTTGGCTTCCCGCTGGTCCTGAAGATTCCCGACGGATCCTTCTCCCGGGGTGTGAAGAAGGCGTCGAACCTTGCCGAGCTAACCGAGCTCGCTACACAATGGCTCGCAAAGTCCGACCTGCTGATCGCCCAGAAGTTCGTCCCCACCGATTTCGACTGGCGTATCGGCGTGCTCGGCGGCCAGCCACTCTTCGCCGTCCACTATCTGATGGCGAAGAAGCACTGGCAGATCGTCAATCACGATCGTCGCGGTCGGCCCGACCAAGGCGGTATCCGTACCGTCAGCCTGCGGGACGCACCGGCGATCGTCGTCGACACCGCTGTCAAGGCGGCAAGTTGCATCGGTGACGGCCTCTATGGTGTCGACCTGAAGGAGACCGCCGACGGCATCTACGTCATCGAGGTGAACGACAACCCGAATCTCGACCATGGCTGCGAGGATACCGGCGAGAAGGATGAGGTCTGGATCCGCCTTACGCAGTGGTTCATCGACCGCCTGGAGCGGGCGGGACGATAGCCGGCGCGCTGCCGGCGAGCTTGGCGCTGAACGGGTCGGCGATCGCCGCCATGCCGAGGCCTTTCATCGGCGCTGACCGCCCGCGCCTGTCGCCTCGCGTCTGCTGAGGTTTGAGACCAGATCGCTGAAGCGGTCGCCTTGCACGGCGACATGGTCGCGCAGGCGGGACCGCGCGGCCTCGGCGTCGCCGGCCAGGATCGCTTCGACGATAGCCGCATGCTCGCTGAAGGAGACCTTCATGCGGTTGCGTACGCGCAGTTGCAGGCGCCGGTAGGGGCGCAGGCGTCTGTGAAGGGCCACACACTGCTCGGCGAGGAAGCCATTGTGGCTGGCCGCGTAGATCGCGTAGTGGAACACCTCGTTGTCATAGTAGTAGGAATCGGTGTCCTCGCGTTCTGCCGAGTGCTCACAGCGCGAATGGCTCTCCAGGATAGCGGCCTTGTCCTCCTCGGTATGACGACGGGCTGCCAGTGCGCCCGCCATGCTCTCAAGCTCGGCCATCACCTCGAACATTTCAAAAATCCTGTCGGGGCCAGGATCGACAACAATCGCACCACGCCGTGGCCTGATCTCGACCAGGCCGATGGCGCTGAGCTGCATCAGCGCCTCGCGGATCGGCGTGCGCGACACGCCGAAACGGGCGGCGAGTTGTACCTCATCGAGGCGTTCTCCAGGCTCGAAAGTCCCGGTCACGATGCCGTTTTCGATTTCGTCGCGCAGTTTGTGAAATGTGTTCCCAGCCATTTGGTCCTCGAAAGGAAAGATCCCGCCAAAATACATGATGATCTCTTTTGTATACAAAAAAATTGACATTGAGCACAAGATCGGCAAGCTGCAATGCTCATGCGGCGGGAGGGCCGCAATACCAGGGAGGACAAAATGCAGAAACTCGTAAGCATGCTGAAATTGGCGACCTGTATCGCTGTTGGCTGTGTTGCCGCCGGCGCCGCTGGCGCGCAAACAGTTTTGAAGGCGTCGCACCAGTTCCCGGGTGGGAAGGGCGACATACGAGATGAGATGGTGCAGCTGATCGCCCGCGAGGTGGCTGCCGCCGATGTCGGTCTCGAGATACAGGTCTTCCCCGGCGCATCCCTTTACAAGCCGAATGACCAGTGGAACGCCATCACCCGTGGACTGCTCGACCTGACATCCTTTCCACTCGACTACGCATCGGGCCGGCATCCGGAATTTTCGGCGACGCTGATGCCTGGCCTTGTCGGCAATTTCGACCGCGCCATGCGCCTGAACGATTCCGACTTCATGAAGGACATCAAGCAGATCATCGAGGATGCGGGCGCCATCGTGATTTCGGATGCGTGGCTGTCGGGCGCCTTCGCATCCAAGAAGAACTGCATCACCTCGCCGGACACCGTGAAGGGGCAGGTTATCCGTGCGGCAGGTCCAGCGTTCGAGGAAATGCTTGCGGCTGCCGGTGCGTCGATCACCTCGATGCCGTCGTCTGAAATCTATACTGGCATGCAGACCAACGTTCTCGACGCCACCAACACGTCTTCGGCGAGTTTCGTATCCTATCGGTTGTTCGAGCAGGTGAAGTGCCTGACGGCGCCGGGCGACAACGCCCTGTGGTTCATGTACGAGCCGGTGCTGATGTCCAAGAGCGTGTTCGAAAAGCTGACACCGGAGCAGCAGCAGGCTATCCTGGACGCGGGCGAGAAGGCCGAGGCATTCTTCAACGAAGAAATTAGGAACGGCGACACGATGATGGTCGAGACCTACGAGAATGCCGGTGTCGAAGTGGTCGAAATGTCGAAGGCGGATTACGATGCTTGGCTCGAGGTGGCCAAGGGGTCTGCCTACAAGAACTTCGCCGAGAAAGTGCCGGGCGGCGACAAACTGATCGAGAAGGCCTTGGCTGTAGAGTAGGGATCGGTGGGGGGTCGGCGGCATGCATGGGAACGTGCACCGCCGGCTGGCTTCCTCCCGCAACAAGGTATTCTCGAATGGTGCAGGTCTATATCCGGGTCGTCGGCCACTTGTCGCGTGCTTTTGCAGTGCTGGCGACGGGACTGATGATCTCGGCCATGGTGGTCGTCTGCCAGATGATCTTGATGCGTTATGTCTTTCGGTTGCCGACGATCTGGCAAAACGACTTTGTTGTCTTCGCGGCCACCGGGGCGATGTTTCTCGGTGCGCCATACGTGTTGCTTAGAGGCGGCCACGTCGGCGTCGATGTTGTCGAACTGATCGTCAGCGACGGAGTTCGCCGGCGGCTGCGCCTTCTTGCAAGTCTGCTCGGTCTTTCCTTCTGCGTCATCATGCTCGCGGCGACTTGGATCCAGTTCCACGACGCCTGGGCCGGCAATTGGCGTCATTCCAGCGTCTGGGGGCCGCCGCTCTGGATACCGCTGTCGGCATTGCCGCTGAGCTTTGCCATGCTCTGCCTGCAATATGTCGCGAAAATCGCGGCGCAGCTTTCGGGTCGCCTGAAGGAGCCGGTCGATCCTCGGACCACTCATGTCGGGGTGGGTACCGAAAGTCTGGTGAGCACGGAGCCTGTCGCGAGAGGAGACACACGATGAGCCCGACTTTCGCCGGCTTGACAATCATCGCCGCCCTGTTCGTGCTTTTGGGCACCGGCATGCCGATCGCCTTTGCACTTGGACTTGCCGCCTTCCTCGCCCTATTCCTGCAGAGCGGTGTCGGCATCTTTTACATCCTTGGCGATACGATGTTTTCGGGCATCGCCAATCTTGCCTATGTGGCGATACCGATGTTCGTCCTTATGGGCGCTGCGGTTGCATCGTCGCCGGCGGGCGCCGATCTCTACACATCGCTCGACCGCTGGCTGAACCGCGTGCCTGGCGGACTGGTCCTTTCCAATATCGGCGCCTGCGGCATCTTCTCGGGCATGACAGGCTCGTCGCCGGCCACCTGTGCCGCCATCGGTAAGATGGGCATTCCCGAAATGCTGCGGCGTGGCTATCCGACCTCGGTCGCAACGGGCTCCATCGCCGCGGGCGGTACCCTTGGCATCCTCATCCCGCCTTCGGTAACGCTGATCGTCTACGGCATCGCCACGGAGACCTCGATCGGCAGGCTGTTCATGGCCGGCGTGCTTCCGGGGATCATGCTGACCTTCATGTTCATGATGTGGGCGATCATCGACTGCAGGCGGAAGGGATATGACTTCAACACGCGCGCCATGCGCTTCACGATGCGCGAAAGGCTGGCGGGGCTGCCGCGCGTCCTGCCTTTCCTGCTGATCATCGTTGGCACGCTCTATGTCCTCTACGGCGGGATCGCTACGCCGTCCGAGGCGGCGGGCGTGGGGGCGATGCTCACGCTTCTTGTCGTTGTCATCGCTTACCGGCTGTTCCGCTTCCGTCCGATTGCCGGCATTTTCGGTTCGGCCATGCGAGAGAGCGTCATGATCATGATGATCATGGCGGCGGCGGAGCTATTTGCCTTCGCGCTGTCCTCGCTCTTCATCACCCAGACCATCGCGGCGGCCATCGCCGACATGGAGGTCAATCGCTGGGTGCTGATGGGCATCATCAATCTGTTCCTGCTGGTGGCGGGCATGTTCCTGCCGCCGGTGGCCGTCATCGTCATGACGGCGCCGATGCTGTTCCCGATCATCACCCAGGCGGGTTTCGACCCGTACTGGTTCGCGATCGTGCTGACCATCAACATGGAGGTAGGGCTGATTACCCCGCCGATCGGGCTCAACCTGTTCGTCATCAACGCGATCGCACCCGACGTGCCCACCAGGGACATTTTGTGGGGTGCGCTTCCCTATGTGTTGGCCATGTTCCTGGCCATCCTCATCCTCTGCCTCTTTCCTGGTATCGCCACCTGGCTGCCCAACCAGATGATGGGAGTTGTCCAATGAACGGCGCGACGTTCTTCAGCGATATGCTCCAGGCCATCACCGATCGCGGGCGCCGGGTGCTGTCCCTCAGTCCGCGCGATGGCGCTGCACGCATAGGCATGGGCGCCGTGGAAGCGGCCTGCGAGACGCTGCTTTCGAGCCGGGGTGAGGCGTCCGGCATGGCGCTCGCAAAGGATATTCTGGATCGCTGGGAACATTTCGACCAGGCACAGCGGCGCGATTTCATGATGATGCTGCTTCTGCGCTTCGGGCCGGATGCGGAGCGGCTGGAACGCGCCATCGACGCTTATCGCGCCGAACGGACACCGAGGGCGCTGCTTGAGCTGCATACGGCGGCTGAGCCGCGCCGCCAGGAACTGATCCGCCGTCTCAATCTGGCGCCGAAGGGCATTTCCATCCTCGTACGCATGCGTGAGACGCTTTTGAGCCTCAAGGCCGAGGAGCCGGAGCTTGCGGCCGTCGACGCCGATTTCGCGCATCTTTTCACATCCTGGTTCAATCGCGGCTTCCTGATGTTGTTGCCGATAAGCTGGTCAACGCCGGCGGATATCCTCGAAAAGGTAATCCGCTACGAGGCGGTGCATCACATTGACGGCTGGGACGAATTGCGGCGGCGGCTCAAGCCGGAGGATCGGCGCTGCTTTGCCTTCTTTCATCCGCAGCTTGTCGATGAACCGCTGATCTTCGTCGAAGTCGCGCTGATGAAGGAGATCCCGACGAACATCGCCGACGTCCTGCGGGAGGACCGGGCGCCGCTGCCGGCTCAAGAGGCGACGATAGCCGTCTTTTATTCCATTTCCAACTGTCAGGCGGGGCTGCGCGGGGTCTCGTTCGGCAACTTCCTGATCAAGCAGGTGGTCGAGGATTTGCGCCGCGAGTTGCCTAAGCTTACCGTCTTCGTCACTCTTTCACCGGTTCCAGGCTTTGCCGACTGGCTGTCGCGTGAGCGCCGGGCGGAAGCCTCCGAAGTGCTGGGTGCCGAGGAACGCGAGCGGCTGGAGGCGCTGGATGATCCCGAATGGGCGGGCAAGCAGGACGTTGCCGCGCATCTGAAGCCGGTCATGACGGCGCTTGCCGCCCGCTATTTCCTGCGGGCGCGCACGGCGAAGGGCAAGGTCGTCGATCCTGTTGCCCGTTTTCATCTTGGCAACGGCGCGCGGCTTGAGAGGATCAATTTTCTCGCCGACCGCTCGCCGCGGGCCATGCGTCAGGCGCATGGTCTGATGGTCAACTATCTTTACAAGCTTGAGGACATCGAGGCCAACCACGAGGCTTTCGCCGCACGTGGCGAGGTGGTCGCCGCGCAGCCGATCCGCCGGCTGGCGCCGGCAGGCCGCACCGCACGAAGCCCGATGTCCGGCACGCCAGCAGGTGAGGGCCCGGCAGGCGAACGTATAAGAACAAAAAGCAGCAAGGAGTTTTCTCAATGAGCAACCATATGTTCGACGCCGTCCGTGATGCCGCAAGGCCGGGCGCCACCTTCATCGAGACGCTCGATGGACGGGTGTGGACATATGATGACATGCTCACAACTTCCGGTCGGCTCGCAGCCACGCTGGAAAAGCTGTCAGTGCAGCCGGGTGACCGTGTCGCCGTTCAGGTGGAAAAGAGCCCCGAGGCCTTGATGCTCTATCTCGCCTGTCTGCGCGCGGGTGCTGTCTATCTGCCGCTCAACACCGCCTACACGATCGCCGAACTTGATTATTTCATCGGTGACGCGGAGCCGCGGCTGGTGGTGTCGACGCCCGATGCGGCCGACGGCGTTCGCGTCGTTGCGGCGAAACATGGGGCACGCGTCGAAACCCTTGACGGCAAGGGCGGCGGCACCTTGCTGCATCTCGCGCAGGAGATGGAGCCTGATTTCAAGAATGCAGCGCGCGGGCCGGACGATCTGGCCGCCATTCTCTACACCTCCGGCACCACCGGCCGGTCGAAAGGGGCGATGCTCACGCATGACAATCTCTTGTCCAATGCACTGACGTTGCGCGAATATTGGCGCTTCACCACCGCCGACCGGCTGATCCATGCCTTGCCGATCTTCCACACACATGGACTGTTCGTCGCTTCCAACGTGATCCTTCTGTCTGGCGCATCAATGTATTTCCTGCCGAAATTCGATGCCGACGAGGTGTTGCGGCTGATGCCGAAGGCGACCGCGCTGATGGGAGTGCCGACCTTCTATGTGCGGCTCGTGCAGCACGAGGGCCTCAACCGAGAGGTGGCTGCTGGCATGCGCCTGTTCGTTTCCGGTTCGGCGCCGCTCCTTGCGGAGACGCATACGCGCTTTCGCGAGATTACCGGCCACGCGATCCTGGAGCGCTACGGCATGACCGAAACCAACATGAACACGTCCAATCCCTATGACGGCGAGCGTATCGCCGGCACCGTTGGCTTTCCCCTGCCTGGCGTTTCATTGCGCATCACGGATCCCGAAGCGGGCAGGCCGCTCGGTACCGATGAGACGGGCATGATCGAAGTGAAAGGCCCCAATGTCTTCAAGGGCTATTGGCGGATGCCGGAAAAGACGGAAGCCGAATTTCGCCCGGGCGGTTTTTTTATCACAGGGGACCTCGGGAAGATCGATGCGAAGGGTTATGTGCATATTGTCGGGCGTGGCAAGGATCTCGTGATTTCCGGTGGATACAACATTTACCCCAAGGAGGTCGAAGCGGAGATCGACCAGCTTCCCGGCGTCATCGAAAGTGCGGTCATCGGTGTGCCGCATCCGGATTTCGGCGAGGGCGTCACGGCAATCGTCGTGCGCAAGCCGGATGCTGAGATCGACGAAGACACAGTGCTTGAGGGTCTCAAGGAGCGGCTCGCGCGCTACAAGCAGCCCAAGCGCGTGATCTTCATCGAAGATCTACCGCGCAACACCATGGGTAAGGTGCAAAAGAACATCCTGCGCGACAGCTACAAGTCGCTCTACTCTGGCGGCTGAAGCAGCCTGCAAACCCCTGCCGATGCCGTGGCTATGTGCAAGCGCTTGCATAGGCGCATCGGTCGGTGTTTGCAGTTGACCAGGTCCACCGGACTATGATGGATGCGTTGTGACGACAGGGGTGAATCTCATGAAAGCACGCATCAAATGGGTCGAGGACCGGACCTTCATCGGCGAGTCGGGAAGCGGGCACAAAATCGTGCTTGGGACGGCTTTTGGGCCGGAGGGGCGAACTCCGGGGCCGAGCCCCATGGAGATGGTACTGATCGGGACCGGGGGCTGTTCGGCCTTCGATGTCGTGCACATCCTTGAACGGGGCCGCGAGGCGGTCGAGGACTGTGTCGTCGAGATGGATGCTGAGCGTGCGGAACAAGACCCGAAGGTGTTCACCCGCATTCATATGCATTTCATAGTCAAGGGTCGTAGCCTGGCGACAAACAAGGTTGAACGCGCCATTGGGCTATCGGTCGAAAAATACTGCTCGGCGTCGGCGATGCTCGCAAAGACGGCGACGATCACCCATGATTTCGAGGTCATCGACACCACCGAAATCGCCTGATCTAGAGCGCCTGCGTCTATTTGGACGCCGGCTCACCCCTGATCCCTCCTGATCGTGCTGCCGCCGTCTGCCCCATGGCGAACGCGTGACAAGCGGTGTACCTTCTGCACTACGGCAAGCCATACCGGCGAGGGGGTACTGGCCGTGAGCGCTTATACGGAATTCACCGGCACTGTCCGCCACGTGGGCGGTATCCGCTACACGCTCACCGAGCCGCTTATCTGGCATATCGGCGTAGAGGATGGGCCGGCTTATACTGTGCCGGCGGGCTATATCTTCGACGTGTCGGTGCCGGCATTTCTCCGCTGGCTTACCGACCCGCACGACAAGCGATATTTCAAGGCGTCCGCCTTGCACGATCACATGCTGGAAGCTGACTGGTCACGGATCACCGCAGCCGCCGAGTTCCACAACGCCCTGATGGCCGACGATGTGCCGGCGTTGCGCCGTCTGGTGATGTTTCTGTCCGTCGCGCTCTGGAAGTACCGGTAGGCCAACGGGACCGATCTAGCGGGATGAGCCGGCACTAGATAGTTGCAGCCCCGGCATCCCGGGGCTGCCTCTGTTCGTTGGACGACCGCTACCCGTCAGCGTGCAATCTGAAAGCGGGGGGTGGGTTCGTTATTCTCGTCGCTTGGACCGAACCCTTGCGCGGCCGAGAAGCCGACGGGTCCGCCGGCGCCGACGGGGAAACTGAGCGATGTGCTGGCGCTCCCGACGCTCGAGGTCACACCCGTCCGATCAAGCGCAGGCGTGGTCTGCAAGCGGGGGATAGGTTGACTGTTTGCATCGCTGGGCCAGAAGCCCCACGCGGCGTCGAAGGCTGCGGCGTTGCCGACGCTAAGCATGGTGAGAACGGGGGTGAGAATGACAATCTTATGCATATTAACCTCCACTGTTTGGTTCTGCGAGGTCTTCAGAGATAAGGCATATGCATAGAAGCCCACGTGGATGGGAACGTGGTAACGGGCGTTGAATCTGCTTGGAGGAAACGTGATTACTCAGCAAGTAGCTCGGTGAGGGTTGTACGAGGGTCACCCTGGTCATCCCCATGCAGCCGCCGATAGAGGCCGCCACGCCTTAGAAGTTCTTCATGCGTGCCCTGTTCGCGGATGCCGGACCTGTCGATCACGACGATCCTGTCCGCGTTGCGGACCGTGGCAAGGCGATGGGCGATGACGAGCGTGGTGCGCCCTTGCGAGAGTTCGGCGAGAGATTTCTGGATCTCGCGCTCAGTCTCCGTGTCGAGCGCCGAGGTGGCTTCGTCCAGGATGAGGATGGGTGGGTTCTTGAGGAAGATGCGGGCGATCGCCAGGCGTTGCTTCTGGCCGCCGGACAGCTTCACGCCGCGCTCGCCGATGACGGTGTCCAAGCCCTCCGGCAGGTCGCTCAGCGCTTCCTCGAGCCGCGCGCGGTGCGCTGCGTGCAGGATCTCCGCCTCGCCGGCGCCGAGCCGGCCATAGGCGATGTTGTCGCGAATGGTTCCTCCGAACAGGAACACGTCCTGCTGCACGATGCCGATCTGCCTGCGCAGCGAGACGAGCGTCATGTCGCGGATGTCGATGCCGTCGATGGTGATGGCGCCCGCCCGAACGTCGTAGAAGCGCGGCAGCAGCGCGCACAACGTCGTCTTGCCGCTGCCGGACGGACCGACGAATGCGATGGTCTCGCCGGCTGAAATCGCAAGGTCGACACCTTCCAGCACCTTGCGCTTTCCATCATAGGCGAAGGTGACATCGCAGTAGCGTATGTCGCCCCGCAGCGCCGGGGCGGGCGGTGCGCCCGGGCGGTCGGCGATGTCAGGCTCTGTTTCGAGGAGCTGCAGATAGCGGCGGAAACCCGCGATACCCTTGGGATAGGTCTCGATTACGGCATTGATCTTCTCGATCGGCCGAAAGAAGACCGTCACCAAAAGCAGGAAGCCGACGAAGCCGCCATAGGTCAGGCTACCCTGCAGGACAAAGTAGCTGCCGGCGAGCATGACCACGATCTGGACCATCCGCATGCCCATGTAGCTGAGCGAGGTCGATGCGGCCATGATCTTGTAGGCCTCAAGCTTAGTGTCCCGATAGCGGCTGTTGTCTTGGGCGAAGAGCTCGCGTTCGTGGTCTTCGTTGGCAAAGGCCTGGACGACGCGCATGCCGCCGACATTTTCTTCGATGCGGACGTTGAAGTTGCCGACCCTGTTGTAAAGGGTCTGCCAGTTACGCGTCATCCGTCCGCCATAGGTGGTGGTCACCCAGGCGATAAGAGGTACGATGACGGCCGTTATCAGAGCCAGTTCCACATTGACGGTGAGCATGAGCACAAAGGCGCCGGCAAAGGTCATGACGGCGATGAAGAGATCCTCGGGGCCGTGATGGGCGATCTCGCCGATTTCCTCCAGGTCCTTGGTAACGCGGGCGATGAGATGGCCGGTCTTGTTGTTGTCGTAGAAGCGGAAGGAGAGCTTCTGCAGATGGTCGAACGCCTTGCGGCGCATATCGGTCTCGATGTTGATGCCGAGCATGTGGCCCCAGTAGACCACCACCGCGTTCAGCGCCGTGTTGGCGATGTACATGGCAAGGAGCCCGGCCGCGGCTAACAGGATGAGCGACCAGCTGTGGGTTGGCAGGAAATTGTCGATGAAGAGCTTGGCAGCCATCGGAAAGGCAAGCTCCAGGAGCCCGGCCAGGATGGCGCAGGAGAAATCCAGCAGGAACAGCTTTTTATACGGTGCGTAGTAGGAAAAGAAACGTCGGAGCATGGACCTCACGCGAGTGGCTACGTGGTGTTGCCGGGCCCCGAAGATACGCCCCTTCCGAGAAGCCAGACGAGATAAGGCCCTGAAAGGAGTGCGGCGAAAAGCCCGACGGGCATCTGATACGGGAAAGCGGCCATGCGGCCAAGCCAATCGGCCGCGACCATCAGCCCGCTGCCGATCAGCACCGCGCCTGCCAGGTGCCCGAGCCCCACGGGAAGTCCGATCCGGCGGGCGACATGCGGTGCGACGAGGCCGACGAAGCTCAGCGGCCCACCAGAAGGGACGCTGCTGACGTGAGCAAGGCCGACGCTGTCACCAGCACGATGCGGCAGCGGCGCACGGGCAGGCCTAGGGCGGATGCCGTGCCGTCGCCGAGCGGCAGGGTTTCCAGCCAGCGGCGGGCGAGCGGCAGGGGCGGGACGAGCAGTGCTGTAGCACCGGCCGCGAAGGCGGCGTCCGTCCAGGCCGCACCGTTGGTCGAGCCGCTGAGCCAGCCCAGAAGTGCGAAGGACTGCATGTTTCCCATGGCGATGACCGAGGTGAGCACAGCGCTGCACAGCGCCCCCATGGCGACACCTGCCAGAAGGAAATGGCCGCGCCCGAACCGGGCCTTCGCGGCGAACGCCAACATGAGGGCGAGCGCGATCATCGCGCCGAGAAGCGAGAAGCCGAAGCGGAGCTGAAGCCCCGGCGCGGCGAAGAGAAAGAGGGCTGCCGTGAGCCCCACGCCGGCCCCCGCTCCGACGCCAAGCACCTCAGGACTCGCTAGGGGATTTCCCGTCAGCCTTTGAAGGATCACGCCGGCGGCGAGCATGGCGCCCGCCATGGCGGCTACGACCACGCGCGGACCGCGCTGCTCACTCGCGCCGGCCGGCAGGGCCGATGCACCTTCCCTACAGAACCAGCCTTGGCGACAGCGCTTTTGGGTCGATTTGGAGTTCCAGGATGGCCGGTTGTCCGGATGCCTTGGCGCGGGAAAAGGCGGCGGGAAAATCATCGTCGCGCGATACTGTCTCGCCATAGGCGCCATAGGATTGTGCGAGTGCCGCAAAGTCCGGGTTGACGATGGTCGTTCCCGAAACGCGCCCAGGGTAGTGCCGTTCCTGATGCATCCTGATCGTACCATACATGCCGTTGTTGGAGACCAGGACGATGATATTGGCGCCGTACTGGCAGGCGGTGCCGAACTCCTGCATCGACATCTGGAAGCAGCCGTCACCGGCAAGGCAGACGATGTCCCGCTCGGGATGGGTGAGCTTGGCGGCGACGGCGGCAGGCAGACCGTAGCCCATCGAGCCCGAGGTCGGGGCAAGCTGTGTCCGCCAGCTCTTGTAGGAAAAATAGCGGTGCAGCCAGGCCGAATAATTGCCGGCGCCGTTGGTGAGGATGGCGTCGTCAGGCAAGATCTCGGAAAGGTGCCGGATCACGTTTTCCATCTTCAAAGCGCCGGGTGTTTCGGCAGGCTTGTGCCATGCTTCGTAGTCGGCGCGGGCCTCGTGGCGCCAACTGCCCCAGGCAGAAGGAGCGAAGGGGGTTGCGGCGGCGAGCTTCCTCAAAAGTGCTGCGGGTCGGGCCGCGATGCCAAGGCTCGGGCGGTAGACGCGGCCGAGTTCGTCGGGATCGGGATAGACGTGGATAAGGTCCTGCGCGGGCTGCGGGATGTCCACCAGCGTATAGCCGCTCGTCGTCATCTCACCGAGCCGCGCGCCCAGCACCAGCAGGAGGTCCGCCTCGCGCACCCTTTTGGCCAGCTTCGGATTGACGCCGATGCCGATGTCGCCGACATAGCAGGGATGCCGGTTGTCCAGATAATCCTGGCAGCGGAAGGAGGCGCCGACCGGCAGGTCATGGGCTTCGGCGAAGCGAGCCATGTCGCGAGCGGCTTCCGCCGACCAGCCGCCGCCACCGACAATTGCAAGCGGGCGCGATGCTTTTTTCAAGGCGGCGAGAATCTCGTCGACCGCCTCCGGCGAGACCTCCATGCGGGGCACTGCGGCCCTCGGTGCATCGGCGACCTCGGCATGCGCCGACAGCATGTCCTCCGGCAGGGCAAGCACCACCGGTCCTGGTCGACCGGACATCGCCACATGAAAGGCGTGGCTGACATATTCCGGGATGCGCTCTGTGAGCTCTATCTCCGCCACCCATTTGGCGAGCGGCCCGAACATCTGCCGGTAGTCCAGTTCCTGAAAGGCCTCGCGGTCACGCTGGTGGCGTGCCACCTGACCGACGAAGAGGATCATCGGCGTCGAATCCTGGTAGGCGACATGGACGCCGGCCGATGCGTTGGTGGCGCCGGGGCCACGCGTCACGAAGGCGATGCCCGGCTGTCCGGTCAGTTTGCCATGGGCTTCGGCCATCATCGCGGCGCCGCCTTCCTGCCGGCAGACAATGGTGTCGATGCCACTCTCGTAGAGGCCATCGAGCGCGGCTAGGAAACTCTCGCCAGGAACGGAGTAGACGCGCTCCACGCCCTGTATCTTCAGCTGATCGATAAGAATTTTGCCGCCGTGACGCAGGCCGCCGCGGGCGTCGGTCTGTTTCAGCATGGTCTCACACATCCGCAATGTCGGCGCGGTCGGCAAGCCGTTGCGCGGCGCGTTCGAAATGGTCGCGGGTGGTTTTCCTGGCGGCTTCCGTATCGCCGGCACGGATCGCCTCGAAGACAGCCTGATGCTCGGCGAGCACAGCCGTTCCCCACTCGGTCGCCTTGGCGTTCTTGACCGCCACGGAATGCAGATTCTCGAAAATCTTTGCCTCGATCATGCCAATGAACTCGACATAGTAATCGTTGCTGGAAGCCTCCGTGATGGCGCGGTAGAAGGCGAATTCGGCGTCAACACGCCGCTCGACGGCGTCGTCGCCCTGGGCGATGGCCGAAACCATCTCCTGCAGAAAGCTCTCAATGCCGGCGAGCTGGCCGACGGTGCGCGCCGTGGCGGCAAGGGCGGAGGCGTCGGCCTGCACGCCGGTCCGCAGTTGCAGCAGCTGCACGAGTTGCTTGCGCTTTTCGAAACACGCGGGGCTGATGCGGAAAGCACTGCGCTGCCGGGCCTCGGTGACGAAGGCGCCGACGCCCTGACGAGCCTGAATGACGCCGTCATATTTTAGAAGCGAGATAGCCTCCCGCACCACTGTGCGTGCGACACCGAACTGGTCCGAGAGAGATTGCTCGGTCGGCAGCCTGTCTCCCGGCTTCAATTGGCCCGCCTCGATCGCCGAGGAGATGTTCTTGGCGATCTCGTCGGGCAGTCGGCGCGGGCGGTCGATCTTGGGGAATAGCTCTGGATGCTGCACGGGACCTCTTTCTGCCTGGTTCGCGTCCGGCTTGTCGTGCCGTCCTGGTTACCCGGTCTCCGGCCACCGGACAATCACTCGTACTAGGGGATAGCGATAAAACAGTTGTCTGACAATCTGTTTTATGATTGTCTTGCTGTGAAATCGCATTGCAAGCCATAGGGAGGAACGATGCGGGAGCCTGCTTCGCCGCATGTGGGATTTGTCGGTTTGGGAGGAATGGGCCGCGGTCTCGTCAAGAATCTGCTCAAGCGCGGCATAACCGTTACGGTACATGATATCGACGCAAGCGCCGTCGCAGTCGCCGTCGGGCAGGGGGCTCGCTCCTGCGACGACGTGGCGGCCATCGCCGCCGAGGTGGATGTCTTTGCCGTCTGCATCACCACCGCGGAAGCCGTGCGCGAGATGGCGCTGGGGCCGGGCGGCGTTCTCGACGCGATGCGCGAGGGGGCGATCTTCCTGGATCACACGACGGTCTCTCCGCAGCATGTCGATCTGATGCGCGGCGAATGCGCGGCGCGCGGCATCGCCTATGCCGAGGCGCCGATGACGCGCACCCCCGCCCATGCCGATCGCGGCAAGGTCAATGTCCTGTTTGGCGGGGAGGCCGAGCTTCTGGAGCGGCTACGGCCTGTCTTCGACTGTTATGCCGAAAACATCTTCCATGTCGGCCCGGCCGGTCACGCCATCCGCCTCAAGCTGATCCACAACTACATCGCCTTCGCCAATGTCGCTTCCTGGTGCGAGGGGTTTGCGCTCGCCGCCCGCGAGGGGCTCGACATGAGCAAGGTGATTTCCATCATCTCCGCCGCCGGCGGCAAGTCCGGCATGATGGATCTCTATGGCGAGATGACGCTCAGACGCGATTTCACACCGCACATGTCGCTCGCCAACGCTCAGAAGGACATTCGCTACTACGCGCATTGGCTGGAGGAGGCAGGGCTGCCCGGATTCATGGCGGAATCGGTGCACCAGACCTACGCGCTCGCCTCGATCATGGGACATGCCGGCGAAAGCTGCACGGCGGTGATCAAGGCTTATGAGCAACTGACGGGGATCGAGGCGAAACTGCCCGATCCCAAAACCTGACCCGACAAGCATACCAGGGAGGAAATCATGCTTGGAAGACGGACTGCACTGGCTGCGATTACCGCCATATCCATGATGTCGCCGCTGGCGGCGCACGCCGCCGAGGTGACGCTCAAGCTGGCGCATTTCGCGGCCGAGACCCATCCGGGCCACATCGCCGCAAAGCAGTTTGCCGAGCGTGTCGCCGAGCGCACGAGTGGGGCGGTCGAGGTCGAGCTCTATCCTGCCAACGAGCTTGGCTCGCCGCCCGAACAGCTCGAGCAGACCGTTCTGGGCGTCGTCGATATGAACCTGCCGACCCATGGCGGGCTCGACAAATACGAAAAGGCCTTCGCGACTGTGATGACGCCGTTCGCGTTTCGTGACTACGATCACGCCCATCAGGTGCTCGACGGCCCGTTCACGGAATGGGCGGCACCCAGGCTGGAGGAAGACGGGCTTGTCATGCTCAGCCACTGGGAATACGGCTTCCGCAACATCACCAACGGTGTCCGCCCCATCAATGCGCCTGACGACGTGAAGGGGCTGAAGCTGCGCACGCCGCCGGAACTGCAGATCGTCGCCGCCGTCGAGGGGCTTGGCGCGAGCACGGCGCAGATCGCCTTTCCCGAGTTGCCAAACGCGCTCAACCAGGGCGTGGTCGACGGCCAGGAAAACCCGATCGGCGTGATCTATCACTTCAAGCTCAACGAACTCCAGGACCACCTGGCGCTGACCCGCCATGTCTATAACAGCATGGTGCATGTGGTTTCGAAGGCTTCCTGGGACAGGCTGACGCCGGAACAGCAGACCATCATCCGCGAGGAAAGCACCGCCGCCGGCGCCCTGATGCGCAAGCTGGTGCAGGAGCAGGAACAGGAGGAGGTTGCCGCGCTCGAGGCGGCGGGTATGAAGGTGACGCGGCCCGATCTTTCGGCATTCGCGGCGCTTATGGGGCCCGCGCGTGAGCGTGTGGCCGAATATGCGGGCGAGGAAAACATGAAAACCTTCCTCGGTTTCCTCCAGAAATAACAACGGATGGGAGGAAGGGCTTCCTTCCTCCCATCGAACGGGACCTGCTTCATGCTTGCCCTCGTCATCCTCCTGTGTTTGCTCGCGCTCATCTTCCTCGGTGTGCCGGTTGCAGTCGCCCTCGGCGCGGTGGCCGCGGGCTTCTACATCGTCTCCGGCGATTTCGGCGTTCTGTCGATGCTGCCGCAGCGTATGTTTTCGGCCACCACCGCCTTCACGCTGCTTGCCATTCCCTTCTTCATTCTGGCGGGAAACCTGATGAACACGGGCGGCATCACCCGCCGCATCTTCCGCTTCGCCAATGCCTGTGTCGGCCATATCCGCGGCGGTCTCGGCCAGGTGAATGTACTGGCGAGCCTGATCTTTTCCGGGATGTCTGGGGCCGCGGTGGCCGATGCCGCCGGGCTTGGCCAGGTCGAGTTCAAGGCCATGACCGACCGCGGATACGACCCGGAATTCTCCGCCGCAATCACCGCCGCCTCCTCGACCATCGGGCCGGTCTTCCCGCCGTCCATTCCCTTCGTGCTCTATTCGTCGATCACCGGCGTCTCCGTCACGAAGCTCTTTCTGGCCGGCGTCATTCCTGGGCTGCTGATGGCCGTCGCCCTGATGGCGTCGGTCTATCTGATCTCTGTCCTCACCCGCATGCCGCGCGAACCGCGCGCCTCGCTGCGCGAAATCGCGACCAGCTTCGCCGATTCGGCGCTGTCGCTGTTCACGCCGGTCATCATCATTGGCGGCATTTTCGGCGGCATCTTCACGCCGACGGAAGCCGGCGTGGTCGCATCCGCCTACGCACTGGCGATCTCCATGTTCGTCTATCGCGAGATCACCTGGGCGCACCTGCCGGCCGTGCTCTGGGACACGCTAGTGCACACGGTGCGAGTAATGTTCGTTATCGCCGCCGCCGGCTTCTTTGGCTGGCTCCTGATCCATCAACGCATCCCCAACCAGCTCATTTCGGCGATGCTCGGCCTGTCGGACAGCCCCGCCGTCATCATGGGCATCGTCATCCTGATCCTGCTGGTGCTTGGCATGTTCCTGGAGGGCATCGCCGTCATCGTGCTGTGCGTGCCGCTGTTCCTGCCGGTCGTGCAGCAATACGGTATCGACCCGGTCCAGTTCGGCGTCGTCATGATCATGTGCTCGATGTTCGGTCTGTTGACACCGCCGGTCGGGATGGTGCTGTTCGCTGTCTCCAGCATCAGCGGTCTGACGGTCGGGCGGCTGAGCCGTGCGCTGCTGCCCTATTTCATCGGTCTCGTCGCGGTTCTCGTCATCGTCGCCTGGCTGCCGGCGGCCTCCATCTGGCTGCCGACACTGTTGATGGGGCCGTGAGATGAGAAGCATCCTGACAGCGATCGACCATGCGGTAGGCCTTGTTCTGCGTGCCGTTGCCGGCCTCTGCCTCGTGGCCCTTTTCATCGTGCTTTTCGTCAATGTGGTCTCGCGGACGCTCGCCGTGTGGTCGCTGCCCTGGTTCAATGAAGTTGTCGAGGCTTTGTTCGCCTGGATGGTCTTCATCGGCGCCGCCGCACTCTGGCGCGAGAAGGAGCATTTTCGCGTCGACTGGCTGGAGACGGCTCTGGGGGAGGGGGGGCGGCGCGAAGCTCTGCGGGTACTGCTCGGCCTTCTGTCGCTCGCCTTTCTCGGGCTGATGGTCTGGACCGGACTCGATCTGACGCTGCGCAGCCGCGCTCTCACGCCGATCCTGAACATCCCCGTAGCCTTCCTCTACGTGTCCATCCCGCTCTCGGGCTTCATAATGCTCGTCTACAGCGTGGCGCATCTTTGCCGCGACGCTTGCATCTTCGTCACGTCATCCCACCCAGCAACACAAGAGACCGAAGCATGATACTCGACCACCGCACCTACACCTGCCGCCCAGGCACGATCAGGAAGCACCTGGCGCTTTACGAGGCTAATGGCTGGGCGATTCAGTCGAAGCATCTGGGCAGGCCGGTTGTCTATGCCGCGGTCGAGACTGGCGACGTCAACAGCTATGTCCACATCTGGGTCTATGAGGATGCCGCCGACCGCGAGGCCCGACGCGCCGCCCTCCAGACCGACCCCGCCTGGAAGCGATATCTCGAGATGAGCGCGGAGGCCGGCTACCTTATCAGCCAAAAGAATCAGATCCTGAAGCCGGTGCCGTTTTTCTAAGTATGGGAGCCATGAGACGTGCCGTCTTATCATATGAATATGAGTTTTATCATATCACTTGGCTCCCGCCGGTTCGGCGCGAAATCTAGTACGGGGGTTGTCCGACCTCGTGTCCGCACAGTTCCACCGCCTTGCCGGGGAAAGAGCCCGCAGAGTAAGCAAACTAGGCAGATTGCAGAGGATAGGAGTGAGGCGCTTTCCAGAGAGCGGGGTGGTTACCTGCATTCCGGCAGCTTGCCCAGGCGCTACCGTGCGCTGACGCCGTGCTTTTAAAATGGCATCTGATGACGAGTCATCTTGACGATTTTCCTAAGTCATCATATGACTTGGCGACATATCAGATCAGGCGACCTGCTGGCTGGGCGCCATTGCATGCCGCTGAGGCGTTCGGCTCTCGGCGAGAGGAAGGGAGCTGTCCGCCGCAAAGGATTGCTCGCCAGAAGACGCGTTCTCATGAGGCGCGTGCGATGACTGCGAACTGCAATTCAGGGAGAGAGAAAAATGCGCAAGAGATTTCTGACACTGCTGGCGGCCGGCGCCATGGGCGCCTTCGTTTCCTCGGCGGCGCTGGCCGATTATCCGGAAAAGGACATCCGCGTCATCGTGCCATGGGGCGCGGGCGGCGGCACCGACGGCATCGTGCGCAAGCTCACCTCGATTGCCGAAAAGAATCTCGGTACATCGATGTATGTGGAGAACATCGAAGGCGGCATCAGCGCCACCGGCATATCGCAGGTCATGAGCGCGCGCCCGGACGGCTATACGATTGGCGCGCTGACCTATGACAGCGTGGTGACGGTGCCCTGGCAGGGGCTGCTACCCAGCTACGATCTGGACAAGCTAAAGCTGATTGCCCGTGTCACCAGCGAGCCCGACGCGATCATCGTCGATTCCGACGCGCCCTACAACACCTTCGAGGATCTCCTCGCCGCAGTGAAGGAAAACCCCGATTCTGTGAAAGTGGGGATCCAGAACATCGGCTCGCGTCTGCATCTGGCGATCCTTCAGCTTCAGGACGAGACCGACACCAAGTTCAAGATCATCGCCTATCCAGGCGGCGCGGCCCCCCAAAAGGAGGCGATTCTCAACGACGAGGTCGATGTGGCGGCGACCAGCCTTGGCGATTTCGCACCGCTTCTGGAAAGTGGCGACGTGCGCGGCATCCTCGAATTTTCCGAGACCACGAACCCGACCTTCAACACGGTGCCTACCGCCAAGGAAGCGGGCCTCGATCTGCGCATCGGCAGCTTTATCGTGCTGGCGGCGCCGGCCGGCACGCCCGACGAGGCGATCACTGCCATCGAACAGGCCTACAAGGAGGCGCTTGAAAGCGACGAGTTCCAGACGTGGGTCGCCAGCGTCGGTGTCACTCCAGACTGGCTCGGCACTGACGAGGTCACGCAGTGGGCAGACGAGACAAGCCAGACGCTGTTCAACCAGATGGACATGCTGGTCGAACAGGGCGTCATCAAGAAATAGACCGGATGCGGCCGCCGGCGGGGCTCATCCCGCCGGCGGTCACGCCAGAGCTTGTCGGGAGGCCGCCGATGGTGATGCGAGAAATGCGCTGGAGGAAGCGGCTGCTCTTGCCGCTGTTCCTCCTTGTTCTGACGACGATTTACGTGGTGGCGACATTCCGGATCACGCCGCAATTCAGCGAGGGGCTGGTAGGGCCGCGCTTCCTGCCGTTGCTGGCAGCCTTGCTCACATATGCAGCGCTTGTTCATGTCATACGGCGCGAACTGGCTTCGGATGACGAGAGCGGAAAGGGGGCTTTCTGGCAACCCGTGGCGGTAGTACTGGCGACCGCCGCCTACATCGCCCTCTTTAAGCCTTTCGGCTACAGCCTTGCGACACTCCTCTATGTCTATGCGTTGTTTCATATTTTCCACTATCAGCAGGGTCGGCCGCTACGCAGGCTGCTCTACGCGATAGCGGTGACGGCCGTCTTCTACGGGCTGTTCGCGCTGGTGTTCGGGATCAGGTTGCCGACCCTTTTGGATATTATCTGATGGATTTCCTTCTCGAGCTCTTGCAGGGCTTCGCCACGCTCGCCCGCCCGGACGTCCTGGCCTATATGGTGCTCGGCTTCATCATCGGCACTTTCTTCGGCGCGGTTCCCGGGCTGACCTCTGTCCTGGCGATCGCGCTGCTTCTGCCGATCACCTACAGCATGGATGTGGTGCCGGCGCTTGTCATGTGCGCCGCCATCTTCATGTCGGGTATGTATGCCGGCAGCATCACCGCAACGACGATCAACATACCCGGAGCGCCATCATCGATGATGACGGCCATAGAGGGTTACGCGCTGATGAAAAAGGGAGAGGGCGCCAATGCACTCGGCCATGCCGCCCTCGGCTCGATGATCGGCGGCAGCTTGGGCGCGCTTCTGCTCATGGTGCTGATGCCGCTTGCGGCCAAGGCGTCGCTGCTGATCCAGACCCCCGGCAAGTTTTCGCTGGTCCTATTCGCCCTCGTGGTGATCGTGATCGTTCAGCGTGACGCCATCGCCAAGGGGCTGATCGCCACGATGCTCGGCGTCATGATCGCGACGATCGGCATCGATGTGATGCAGCCCATCCCGCGGTTCAATTTCGGCACGGAAATGCTTGTGGAAGGCATCGATATGATGCCCATCATCATCGGCACCTTCGCCATCAGCGAAGTGCTCTACCAGGCGCATCAGAACCACGGCGACCTGCGGATTTCCCTTTCGCAGGCGGCGTCGGCAACCATCCGCCGGCGCGACTTCCTGCCCTCCTTCGCCCAGATCCGTGAGATCGGGATTATAACCTATCTGAAAAGCACGCTGCTGGGATATGGTATCGGCATCCTGCCGGGCGTCGGCGGCTCCATGGCGGCCTTCGTGGCCTATGCCGACGCCAAACGCCGCTCAAGACGCCCCGACGTCTATGGCAACGGCAGCCGCGAGGGCATTGCCGCGGCCGAAACCGCCAACAATTCCATGTGCGGCGGCGCCTTTGTACCGATGCTCATGTTCGGCATTCCTGGTGATCCGACGACGGCCATCGTCCTGGGTGTGCTCGTCATCAACGGCCTGCAACCGGGGCCGCGCCTGCTGGAAACGCAGACGGATCTCATCGCGCCCATGTTCGCCTCGCTCTTCGTAAGCGCGCTGGTGCTCATACCTCTGACGCTGTTCCTCCTCGGTCCGTGGTTCGTGCGGATCGTGTCGATCCCCAAGGGGCTATTATACGCCTGCATCGCCGTGGTCGCGCTGGTCGGCAGCTATGTTGCGACCTTCTCCATCTTCCAGATGGCCCTGGCGCTGCTCTTCGGCATCCTGGCCTTCTTCCTGCGCCAACAGAACTATCCTACCGTCTCGCTCCTGCTGGGCTTCATTCTGGGGCCGGATCTCGAACAATATCTGCGCCGCTCGCTGTCCCTAAGCGACGGCAATCCGATGGTTTTCCTGACCAGTCCCGACAGCTTGTTCTTCCTCGCCCTGCTGGCCGTGTTCGTCTACTTCATGGCCATTAGGAGACCGAAGCAAGCCGGAATCGAAGGGAAAACGACAGTTTAGAGCGACACCGGGAACGTTGGCGATTGTGCCGTAGCGTAGCTGGACGGGCGCTTGTCGGCGTCGACGGTTACTGTCGACGCCGCCCCCGTTGATCTTCCCCAGCTACCCCTCGCATTTCCACATGCGCGAGAAGTCGTAGTTCCAGCTCGACGCTGGCACTTCCGCATATCCCTTTAGATCCGCAGGGATGCTGGCGCGGGGCGCGTCTCGATAAGCAATGTTGAGCGGCAGTTCGAGCACAACACGTCTCTGCCCATAAGAATCGCCATGAATCCCCAGGCGCTGCGGCTTGAGCGCCAGGTTTGTCATAATGCCATCTTATCGCTGTGATCAGTAAATCCAACTTAAATTAATGAAGTGGCTTTGGTACAATCTCAATAGGAAGTCGGGATACTCAATGTCGCGACAGTCTCACGCAGCGCCGTCCGGCGGCGCAAATCACCGATGTTCAGACCATTCAGAACACGGGCGCATCCGGCTCGATCTTGTTTCAGGACCGCCACCTGCCAGGACGGTCTCAGCAATAAGGAATTCCATCTGGCGCCTTGTCATCGCGCTGTACGCAGCCTTTGTCCCCGGACCAGTTCAATCAACGCAGCCACGAAATCATCGTAGCCCCGATCGGAGAGAAAAATGGACGCTAAGGTAGAGAAAAAGGGCGTGTGCCCGATCGCGCACGGAGCCACAAATGTGGGTATGCGGTCGAATCGCGACTGGTGGCCGAACCAATTGAACCTCAAGATGTTCCATCAGAACTCCTCCCTGTCCGATCCCATGGGCGAGGCGTTCAACTACGCCGATGAGTTCAAGAAGCTCGACCTGGAAGCGCTGAAGAAGGATCTCCATGCGCTGATGACTGACAGCCAGGAGTGGTGGCCGGCCGACTTTGGGCACTACGGGCCGCTCATGATCCGCATGGCATGGCACAGCGCTGGCACCTATCGCACCGGCGATGGCCGCGGCGGCGGCGGCACAGGGCAGCAGCGCTTTGCGCCACTAAACGCCTGGCCAGACAATGTGAACCTCGACAAGGCGCGCCGGCTGCTCTGGCCGATCAAGCAGAAATACGGCAACAGGATCTCCTGGGCAGATCTTATGATCCTAGCCGGCAACGTCGCTCTGGAATCCATGGGCTTCAAGACCTTTGGTTTCGCCGGAGGCCGCGCGGACATTTGGGAACCGGAAGAAGATGTCTATTGGGGGGTCGAGGACGTTTGGCTTGACGACAAGCGCTACAGCGGTGACCGCGAACTGGAAAATCCGCTCGCTGCCGTGCAGATGGGGCTGATCTATGTGAACCCGGAGGGGCCGAACGGCAATCCGGATCCCCTCCTTGCAGCCAAGGACATTCGCGAGACATTTTCCCGCATGGCCATGAATGACGAGGAAACCGTCGCGCTCATCGCTGGTGGTCATACATTCGGCAAAACTCATGGCGCTGGCGATGCTTCGCTTGTCGGAGCCGATCCGGAAGCCGCCGGCCTCGCAGAGCAAGGCCTCGGCTGGAAGAGCAGCTTTGGCAGCGGCAAGGGCGATGACACGATCGGTGGGGGCCCGGAGGTCACCTGGACCACGACGCCGACGAAGTGGAGCAACAACTTCTTCGAGAACCTCTTTGGCTTCGAATGGGAGCTGACGGAGAGTCCGGCCGGCGCGAAGCAGTGGGTGGCGAAGGATGCTCCCGAATCGATCCCGTATGCGCATGATCCGTCCAAGCACCGCAAACCGACCATGCTGACCACCGACCTCTCGCTGCGCTTCGACCCGATCTACGGACCGATTTCGCGCCGCTTCTACGAGAACCCGGACGAGTTTGCCGATGCCTTCGCCCGCGCCTGGTTCAAGCTGACCCACCGCGACATGGGCCCCAAGGTTCGCTATCTTGGCCCCGAGGTCCCGTCTGAAGATCTGATCTGGCAGGATCCGATTCCGGCTGTCGACCATGATCTGATCGATGCCGCGGACATCGCTGATCTCAAGACCAGGATCCTTGAAACCGGTCTCACCGTCTCCGAGTTGGTCTCCACCGCGTGGGCCTCGGCGGCCACCTTCCGCGGTTCCGACAAGCGTGGCGGCGCAAACGGGGCGCGTATCCGGCTCGCCCCCGCAAAGGATTGGGAAGTCAATCAGCCGGTACAACTGGCGAAGGTTCTCGAAGCGCTCGAAGGCATCCAGAAGGACTTCAACGCTGCGCAGACCGGTGGCAAGAAGGTCTCGCTTGCCGACCTGATCGTTCTGGCCGGCTCCGCCGGCATCGAAAAGGCGGCGAAGGCCGCCGGGCAGGACGTCGAAGTTCCCTTCGCGGCGGGCCGTATGGACGCGAGCGAAGAGCAGACCGATATAGACTCCTACAATGCGCTTGAGCCGGTCGCGGACGGGTTCCGCAACTACCTGAAGACCAAGTTCACCATCCCGGCTGAAGAGTTGCTGATCGACAAGGCGCAGCTTCTGACGCTGACAGCGCCGGAGATGACAGTTCTTGTCGGCGGTCTGCGCGCCCTGGGTGCAAACCATGGCCAGTCCAAGCATGGTGTCTTCACCAAGCGGCCGGAGACGCTGACCAACGACTTCTTCGTCAACCTGCTCGACATGGGCACGGAGTGGAAGGCCGTTTCGGAAGACGAGGAAGAGTTCGAAGGCCGTGATCGCAAGACTGGCGAACTGAAGTGGACCGGCACCCGTGTCGATCTCGTCTTCGGTTCTAACTCCCAGCTTCGGGCGCTGGCGGAAGTCTATGCTCAGGACGACGCGCAGCAGAAGTTCGTGCGAGACTTCGTGGCGGTCTGGACCAAGGTGATGAACGCTGACCGCTTCGACCTTGCCTGATACCGGTTGAGCCGTTCAGCGGCGGCCAAACGTTAGGCGCCGGGCGAACCGCATCCATGCTTGCCTGCGGTTTCCCGGCGCCGGTCTAACTCCTTGCAATCCGGACGGAAACCGGTTTCCACTTTTCCTGGAATTGCTATGCGGACACATCCTGCTCGGCAAGCAGCAGGAATAGCAGCGGGGCCCCGACCGAGCACCAGGCTCCCTTTCTAGAGACCCTACTGCTTCAGGCGGAGGCGCGGGTGAGGGGGAAAACGCGCAACCATAGACCAGCTCCAGTTCATCTTTTGGGCGGCCGATACACTGGCAATGTCACGACAAAGCAGGCGCCGCCGCCCGGTGGGGATTCGTAGCGGACCGCGCCGCCGTGGCGCTCGGCGATCTGGCGCACCAGCGCCAACCCCAAGCCCCAGCCGCCTGCTGCCTCGCTGCGCCCCGAGGGCCGGTAGAACGGCTCGAAAACGCGCGCGCTCTCGTTATCCGGTATACCCGGGCCGTGATCGCGGACCCTGAGTTCCACCGTGCTGCCTGACTGCACTATAGCGGCTGTGACTGGCGGAGCGCCGTGGCGCAGCGCGTTCTGCATGAGATTGCGCACGAGCCTGCCGAGCAGGCGTGCAACGCCTGTGACAGTCGCGGGCATGCCGGAAACCTCGACACCGTTGCGCGCCCCTTCTTCCGAGACCAGGGCGAGGAGGTCGACGTGCTCGGGCGCATCGAGCTTCTCGACATGGTCGAGCCTGCTCGCCAGCAGGATCTCATCGACCAGCGTGTCCAGCTCGGCGAGGTTGCGCACGATCTCCTCCTTGCGGCTCTCGTCAGGCGCTTGTTCATAGAGGTCGATCGCCATGCGCAGGCGCGCAAGCGGCGAGCGCAATTCGTGGCTGGCATTGGCGAGCAGTGCGCGGTGTGACTTGATCAGCCGCTCGACATGATCGGCGGCCTTGTTGAAGCTCTTTGCCACCGCCGCGACCTCGTCACTGCCGTCCTCCGGCACGCGCGCCACGAAATCGCCTCTGCCCCAGGCATCCACGCCTCCGCGTAGCCGCTCCAGCCGACGGGTCAGGTGACGCACCACCGGGTAGGCGGCGAGGCCGATGACACCGGCGATCAACACCAGATATGCAAGCGGATTGCGGCCGGTCGGGCCGAAAGGCCGCTCCATGCGCACGGCCACCGCGCGGCCGTCTGGTAGCTCCGTCACCATGGTGTGAAAGTTGCTTCGCGGGCCGTGGCGCCAGGGCCTCTCGAGGATGTCGGGTGAGAGCGGCCGGCCGGCGCCCGCGATCAGCCTGCCGTGCGGGTCGTAGACCGCTATGTCGGCGTCGAAGGCCCGTGAAAGCCGCTCCAGCATGGCCTCGACTGACCGCCGGTCCATGTCGGGCGGGATCAGCGCGGCGACAAACCGCGCGCGCTGGCTCTGCCAGCTGGACTCCTCCTCACCTTGTCCGTGCCACCAGAACACCGCGCTGGCGACAGCGACTGCGGCAAGGCTCGCCAGCAGCGTCAGGTAGATTTTCACGAACAGCCGGCTGCGCATTTCTATCTCTCGTCATCCTGAAAGCGGGCGAAGACATAGCCGGCCCCGCGCACGGTGATGATGCGCCTTGGATGCTTGGGGTCGTTCTCGATGGCCGCCCTGATGCGCGAGATGTGGACGTCGATGGAGCGGTCGAAGGCTTCCAACTCCTCGCCCTTGACCATGTCCATCAGCTGCTCGCGCGACAGCGTGCGGCCGGCATTTTCGGCAAGTGCCGTGAGCAGGTCGAACTGGTGGCTGGTCAGGGCACATTCGCGGCCGTCGATCCTGACTGATCGGGAGCCCGGATCGATCTCCAGTCGTCCAAAACGCAGGACACGCGAAACCACCGCGCCACCGTTGCGGCGGCGCAGGATCGCCTTCAGTCGTGCCAAGAGTTCGCGCGGATTGAAAGGCTTGGGCAGATAATCGTCGGCGCCGAGCTCCAGCCCGACGATGCGGTCCGTCTCCTCGCCCTTGGCGGTGAGCATCAGGATCGGCACGTCCGAAACCGCACGCATGCGCCGGCAGGTCTCGAAGCCGTCGAGGTCCGGCAGCATGACGTCGAGGATCACCGCGCCCGGCGCATGGCGGCCGAGGTCGGCAAGGCCTGCCGTGGCGGTCGTCGCGGTGTGGACGGTGTAGCCGTTTCCGGCAAGGTATTCGGCGAGCATGGCGGACAGGCGCGTGTCGTCGTCGACGATCAGGACCCGCTCCGCCATCTCTCTCGCACTCCGTTCAGTTGCCCGGCCGACCCAGTCTTACCACCGGCCGTGGCCCCTGCGCTCTTTCAAATGCTCGACGAGCTTGGCGCGCTGCTCGGGTGTCAGCACTTCGGCGGCGTCGAGGAGCGCAGTCGTCATCTTGCGCGATGCCTCTTCGATGGCCGCGATACGCTCGCTGCGCAGCTTCTCGGCGGCGGCGCGGTCGATGGTCGGCGCGCCGAGGAGTTCGATAACCTCCTCACGCGTCTCGCGGAAGTCCTGGAAAGTCGGCCTGATCTCGCCGCGCGCGTTGTCGATGATATCCCAAAGCTTGTCTTCTTGCTCGGGCGTCGCATCGAGTTCGTCGAGCACAGAGCCGATCCGGTGTTCCATAAAACCGCCACCTCCCATATGCGCGTGCATCATATGACCGCCCATGCCGAAGCTGAAACCGTCGCTGCGGGCAGCTGCAAAGCCGATCGCGCCGACAATCGCGACGGCCGCGAGGCCGCCGATCGCTGTGCGCCGACCCCAGCTCCTCGAAGCGGGTTCGCCGGCGGTCGGGCTTGCCAGGTTCTTGTCCTCGTTTTCCATAGTAGCTTCCTTTCACTCCGCAGCACCTGCTGCAATGGAGGGAAGTTAACCGCGCAACGTTTCGAGCGTTCTGGGCGAATGTAAAGAAATGTAAAGCTGGAGCGGCGCCTTCGCGGCGTGGGGTGAAGATCCTCTTGGATCGGAGCCAGGGGCTCGCAACAGTCCTTCGCTTCCTCGGATTAATTGGCGTCGTTTTACCGGCCATAAGCGGCTTGCCGGGAGGCAAGCGCCAGGAGAACGGCCAGCACGCCTGCCCCGAGGAGTAACCCTGTAAGGTGCAGTGCAAACGCGATCCAGCACCATGCCCCAAGCACCACTGCGGCGGGAAGGTAGGCCGATGGCATCTGCTTCGCCATCGTCCCATGAAAGACTGCGCTGCCTAGCAGGAAGATGACCGGTCCGGCGCCGGCGACAAGCGCAGTCGGCAGATGCACGGCCTCTGTAGGGTGGGAGACGATCTGTTCGATCGCAACCGCCACAACAATCGCGCCGCAGACCATGATCCCGTGCGCATAGGCAAGCCCGGCACGTGCCAGCCGGGTGTGTTGGGATGCGTGGGCAAATGCGTGTTCGCCCTTCTCGCTCGTATGGATAAAGTAGAGCCACCAGAGCGTGACGATCAGCAGGAAGCCCGCTGCCGCCGCCAGCACTACAGGCGCGCTCAACGGCTGACGGACCAGTATGCCGCCCAGAAGCAGGATCGACTCGCCGAGCGCGATGATGAAGACTTGCTGGTTACGTTCCAGTAGATGCAGTCCGCGCAGCGGCCAGGAATCCATCGGCGTGGTCCCCACGCCCGGCAACCAGAACCCCGCATAGGGCGCCGCATAGTCGACAATGACGGCGGCAAGCCACAGTCCGAGCCGTGCCTCCGGCAGGAAGACGCCAGCGATCCAAAGTAGGCCGGACAGGCCGCTCCAGACCCCGAGTTGAGCATAGTTGCGGCTCATCTGTTGGCCGCGGAACACCAGCGCCATATAGCCCGCGCGCAGCAAAGCCATGACGACATAGGCACCGACAAACAGGCCGGCCCGCTCCGAATAGGCGGATGGCATCGCAATCGCCATGAGCAGCGCGCATGCCATTAGCGCCACCATGAGAAGCCGGCCGCTGCGATGATCCGGATTGACCCAGTTCGCCGCCCAGGCTGTGTAGTTCCAGGCCCACCACACGGCCGCGAAAAGCGTCGCTGCCTCCAGCGCCCCGAGCCACGTTTGATGCGCCAGCAGGAAATGTGAGAGCTGGATGATCGAGAAGACGTAAACCAGGTCGAAGAAGAGTTCCATATTGGTGACGCGAGGCGACTCGCCCTCGGGCAGGTCGCGCAAGGCCTCCGTCGGAAAAAGGCGCGAAAGAATTGTCTGGCTCATGCTGCGTTCTTTGCTTTGGCTTACTGTCTTTTCCTATAGCGTCTCGGGCAACCAGCCGCCGTTGAGTGTCGGCGCCAGGGCAGGCGTCTGGAAAACGCTGATGACACGTTCGGGAAGCGTGGCGTCCTCTTCCGCAAGCGCGCTCCGCCAATGTGTCGTCTGGAGCATTGCTGCACCGATGGCGACCGGTTCGATGCCGCAAAGTTTCAGAAGCCGCAGGCCGGAGAGGATTGAACTGCCCGTGCTGATGACATCATCGATCAGAAGGACGCGTTTACCGTCGAGGAGTGGCAGTATGCGAGGGTCGGCATATAGGCGTTTTTCCTGCTCGGGACTGGTTACCGAGCGCAGCGCGACGGAGTGTTCCTCGTTATACCAGAACTTGCGCGAAGTGCTCAGCGGCACGTAGCGGCTGTGACCCAGCGCGCGGGCGACTTGTGCGGCCAACGTCAGGCCGAGCGTCGGAAGACCAACGACGATGTCCGGGCTGAACATGGACGCTTTTTCTGCAAGCGCGCTTGCAAGTGTGTCGCCAACATGGAAGCTTGCCTGGTTCACGATCAGCGAAGCCAGTGCCTTCTCACCGCAGGAAAGCACCCGGATCGGCAGGGCCAGTTGCCGCCCGTCTGGCAGCTGCGCCGGGTAGAAGACTCGGTGGCCGTCCCGCGGCGCGATCTCATAGGTGCCGGCGGGCGCAATCTCCTGCCAGAAAGCAGACGGATGGTTCTGGAAATCGGCCTGCGTCATTGTTTGCAAGATACGCTCACGTTAAAATGCGTTTGATTTCTTTGGGTTTTCGTTTCCGGACAAGGTGGTTTCCGATCCCTGGCGCACCGAAGGCAGGCGCATTATCCGGGTTGGGGCGACGATGGAAAGGGTGTTTTGATGACAAGTGTGGATGACGTGCAGGCGGATATGGATTTTCTGGTTACCCTGCGACGCGATCTGCACGCTCATCCCGAGCTTGGTTTCGAGGAGGAACGAACCAGCCAGATCGTCGCTGATCACCTTGCCGAGACCGGCGTAAAGGTGCATCGCGGGCTGGGCGGCACGGGCGTTGTGGGAACCCTGACCGTCGGCAACGGCACGCGCGCGATCGGGCTGCGGGCCGACATGGATGCGCTTGCCATGCCGGAGACCGCCGAGCGGTCTTACAAATCCACCGTACCTGGCAAGATGCATGCGTGTGGTCATGACGGCCATACGACCCTGCTTCTGGGCGCCGCACGCCAATTGGCGAAGGCGCGGTATTTTTCCGGCACCGTTCACTTCATCTTCCAGCCCGCCGAAGAGGGGCGCGGCGGGGCAAAGCGGATGGTCGACGAAGGCTTTTTCGATCTTTTCCCCTGCGATGCCGTCTATGGGCTGCACAACATGCCGGGTCTGGCGACGGATGAGATGGCGGTTGTCGCCGGGCCGCAGCTTGCCTCCTCCGACAGCTGGCATGTGACTTTCACAGGCGTCGGCACGCATGGCGCAAAACCGCATCTCGGCAAGGATCCGGTGACGGCCGCCGGTCACTTCCTGTCGAGCCTGCAGACGATTGTCGGTCGGGTTGTCGATCCTTTGCAGCCGGCGGTGGTCAGCGCCTGTTCCGTGCAGGCGGGCGATCCCAAGGCGCTCAATGTCATTCCCGATTTTGTCGAGATCGGCGGTACGGCGCGCGCCTATACGCCGCTGGTGCGCGACCAGCTGGAAGAGGAAATCGGACGGCTCGCGCAGGGCGTGGCGTCGATGTTCGGGATTACGGCCGAATATCGCTTTGTGCGACGTATTCCCCCCGTGGTAAATGCGCCGGATGCCACTGCGCGGGCGCTGGAAGCTGCCCGCCTGGTGTGCGGCGACAAGGTGCGCACCGCGTTTCCGCCCTCGATGGCGGGTGACGATTTCGCCTTCTTCTCGCAAAAGGTGCCGGGGGCCTACGTCTGGCTTGGCAATGGCCCGGCAGTCGATGGCGCGCTGCATCACAACACGGCCTATGACTTCAATGATGACGCCATCCCGACCGGTGTTAGATTTTGGACACGGTTGGTGGAGCGGGAGCTCGCGGCGTAGCCGCATCCTATTCCAGAATTTCCAGAATCGGCGTCTCCATGACGGTTGGCCGCGTGATGTCGGCGATGCCGAGATCGGTCTGGTGCGGGCCGGCGTTGCAGGCGAGCGTTGCGCCGAAGCACGCCTTGAAGACCAGATAGGGCGGCTCCCACTCGACAATATCATCCATGGCCGAACGCAGCGCGGTGAAATCACCCGCGATTTCGGCAAGCGGAGCGTCGGAGACGAGGCCGGATAGCGGCAGCGGCAGCGAAGTCGCCACCTGGCCGTCCCGTGCGACGGCCATGCCGCCGCCGGCCTCGATCACCCAATTTGCGGCGACGGCCATGTCCGCCTCGTTGCCACCGAAGACGGTGACGTTGTGGCTGTCATGGGAAACTGTCGTGCAGAAGGCGCCGCGCCAATTGCCCCAGCCGGTTAGATAACCCGTGCGGGGAATGGCCGGTCCGCGGCCGTGGCGGTGGATGACGGTGACCAGGGTCGCGCCCCTGGGCGGGACGACGAAGCCGCCCTTCACATAGGTCTCCGCCTCACCCCACTCAGTGAAGCGCGGGCGGTGGATCGTCGCGACCTTGATGCGCCGGCCCTCGGAACGCACCTTGAAATCATCGGCCGAATAGGTTGGGCAGTGGATGGAATTCTTGAGGGGAGCGGTGGAAAGCGCCGCTGGTTTCTCGATCAATTTTCCCTCTCGCGCAACGAGCGCACCGTTGGCGATCACCGCTGCCGCGCTGAATGCCGACAAATCCTCAAACAATGCTATGTCTGCCCGCCGGCCGGCGGCGACAAGACCGAGGTCGGGGCGTGCCAGCCGGTGGGATGCGTTGAGCGTCGCCGCTTGCAAGGCCCAGGCAACCGGCATGCCGTAGCGCACCAGCCGGCGCAGCACATCGTCGAGCCCGCCGGCCTGCGCCAGATCGTCGGGGAAAACATCGTCCGTGCAGAGCGTGACGGTGGAGGGCAAATGGCCGAGCGCGTTCAGCGCTGCGGCGAATTCCGGCAACAGGTGATCGTGCGAGCCGCGCAATTCGATGGTGAGGCCGGCGCTGAGCTTGGCCATCAGGTCGCCGCCAGAAGTGAGCTCGTGGTCGGAGGTGACGCCGGCGGCCATGAAGGCGTTGAGATCGGAACCGGAAAGGCCGCGCGCATGACCGCAGACGAGTTTGCCGCTTTCAAGCCCGGCCTGCACAACATCGCTGATGATCTGCGCGCGCTCGATGACGCCGCGCATGTTCATGACTTCTGCTACCCCGCCGATGCCGGGTCGGGCAAGCATGTCGGAAAGTTCCGCTTTTCCAAAGGCGGCGCCGGAACGTTCGAGGCCAGGGGCGGCAGGCACGCAGGAGGGGGCGAGCACGATGACGCGCAATGGCAGGTTGGCGCAGGCTTCAAGCGCCCAGGAAACACCGGCCAGCCCATGCACATTGGCGAATTCGTGCGGGTCCCAGACCACCGTCGTGACACCGCGTGGCAGTACAGCCTCCGCATAGGCGGCCGGCGTGATCATCGAGCTTTCGATGTGCATATGCGTGTCGATCAGACCGGGGGTCAGGATCAGACCTTCAGCGTCCAGAACCTTTACGCCGTCAGTGCGGGTGGCAGATGCGTGGACACTGGTGATCAGCTTGCCGGTGATGCCGACATCGGCCTCGCGCAGCCGGCCTGTCACCGCATCGAAAACCTGTCCTCCGCGGATGAGGAGGTCGAACGGCGCATCTCCGCGCGCGGCCGCGACTGCCCGGTCGCGCAAGGCGCGGTCGGTAAGGTCGTGGGGTTCGGCGCAACGCGCACTCATGCCCGTGCGGCCTCCAACAGGGCGCCCAGTGCCAGTTCGCGGATCCGCGCGGCGTCAGCCTTCATGCCCCACTCGGCGTTCGGCGTTGCCTGTGGGCGCTGATCGACGATGGTGCGGCCTCTCGTATGAGCACCAGCCAGTTCCATGGTCACCTGCGCCGGCTCGAAGACGAAGGCGCCGGGGGCGATAAGCGCTGCGGCGGCCACCGGGTCGTACAACGCCATGGAGCGGCGACCGCGTGTCGTTGCGATGTCGATATAGGCGCCGAAAAGATCGGTCAGGATTTCCGCCTTTCGAGATGCCGGTTTCTTCAGTGGCGCGAGGTCGTCCGGCGACACCTGCACCTGGCGGCAAAGATCGAGATCGGCCACGCGCAGCGGCAGACCGCCGGCAAGAACAATGGCTACGGCTTCCGGGTCCGCATAGGCGTTGAACTCGGCAGAAGCCGTATGATTGCCGCTTGTTGCGCCACCCCCCATCCAGGTCAGACGGCTGATCTTCGGCTTAAGGTCGGGCCGCGCGAGCACGACGGTGGCGATGTTGGTCAGCGGGCCGAGCGCCAGGATTTCGCCCGGTGTCTCAAGGTTCTCCAGCCAGGAGACAAGCGCTGCAAAGGCGCTGGAGAGGGGCACCGGCGGCGTCTCGGGCAGGGGTTTCCCGCGCGTTGGGATGCCGGTCGGGCCGAGCACGTGGGCAGGCGTCTCGACGCCACCGAGAATAGCCGTTTCAGCGCCGGTGAAGATTGGGAAGCGCCAACCAAGCAGCTCTGTCGCGCCAGCCGCGTTGCGGCGTACCTGCTCTAGCGCGGCGTTGCCGAAGACCAGCGAGACGCCGGCTATCTTCTGCGGCGTAGCTGCCACCATCATGACGGCGAGCATGTCGTCGAAGCCCATATCGGTGTCGATCCAGACCACAATCGGCTCCCTCACATGCGATCGAGGACGGCAGCGCGCTCTGTCGGCAGGTCGAAGGCGAGTCTGCTGCCAGGGGCGAAAGCGGGGGCAGTGGCGTCCATCTCGGCCTTGATCGGGCCGAGCGGCGTCTTCAACAGATATTCGCGTGTGCCGCCTGCAAAAGCCACGCCTAGGACCTCTCCCTCGAAACGGCCTTCGCCGAGTCGGACCATGCTCGGCCGCCAGGCGAGGCCGGTCGTTTGCGCGGAGAGCGGTATGGAAAGTTCGGTGGGGCCGTTTTGCGTTTGCAGCTGGCCGTCCTTGACCGGGAAGATGTTCTCGAAGCCGACGAAATCCGCCACGAAACGAGAGACCGGGCTGTTATAGACTTCCTCCGGCGTGCCGAGCTGTTCGATGCGCCCGTCCTTCATCACCACGATCCGGTCCGCCAACGCCAGCGCCTCGTTCTGGTCGTGGGTAACGAACACCATGGTGACACCGCTTTCGCGCTGTACGCGCTGCAATTCTGTGCGCATTTCGAGCCGCAGCCGAGCGTCGAGATTGGACAGCGGCTCGTCGAGCAGCAGAACCTTGGGCTGCATCACCAGCGAGCGGGCGAGCGCCACACGCTGCTGCTGGCCGCCGGAGAGTTCGGCCGGCTTGCGGCTCTGGAACTGGCCGAGCCCGACCATGGCAAGTCCATCTTCCACCTTCTTCACAATCTGGGCGGAGGGCAGCTTTTTCAGGCGCAGGCCGAAGGCGACATTTTCGAAGACGGAAAGATGCGGAAACAGCGCATAGGACTGGAAGACCAGCCCCACCTCGCGCTTGTTGGCGGGCAGGCGTGTGATGTCCTTGCCGTCGAGCGTAATGGTGCCGGAGGCTGGCTTCAGGAGCCCGGTGATGGCGCGCATGGTGGTGGTTTTGCCGCAACCTGAAGGACCCAGAAGTGCGATCAACTCTCCCTTGCGGATCGGCAGGTCCAGCCGCTCGACCGCGATGGTCTTGCCATAGGCGAGCGTCAGATCGCTCAGATTGAGGTAGGCAGCATCAGACATAACGTGAAAAACCCAGAAAGCGTTCGGCGAGGAAAACGATGGAGATCGATAGGAAGGCAAGCAGCGCGGCAAGCGCCGCAACCGATGGGTCGTAGGTAATTTCCATGTACCAGATCATGTCGATGGGCAGCGTGCGCACGCCCGGACCCGAGAGAAACAACGACACGGGAACCTGATTGAAGCTGGTGACGAAGCCGAGGATGAAGGCCGCAAGGATGCCGCTTTGAATATTCGGCAGGACGATGCGGAAGAAGGTCGCCACCCGTGAGGAGCCCAGAAGCACCGCCGCCTCCTCGATGTCGCTGCGCAGATTGTCGAGCGAGGCGGAAACAACACGCACCGCATAGGGCAGGATCAGCGCCGTGTGAGCGATGAACAGCGCTAAGCCGACGCTGACGTCGAGCGGGATCACCAGATAGCGCAGAAGCGCCAGTCCGACGATAATGCCGGGCACAATGATGGGCGCTGAGACGATGGTGCGGATTGTTTCGCCGAAGGGCAGGCGGTAGCGCGAGGCGGCATAGGCCACCGGCACACCGAGCACCAGCGCGGCCAGTGTGCCGAAGATTGCAAGAAACATCGAGAGCGCGAAGCTCTCCCGGAAACTCTCCACCTCGAAGACCTTGGCAATCCATTTCAGGGATAGGCCCTGCGGCGGAAAAGCCAGCGTCTCGCCGCCCGAAAGCGCGGCTGCGACGATGATGACGAAGGGCCCGATGAGGAACAGGAAGACGAGGGCGAGCGTCAGATAGGAATAGAGACGGGAGGTCATCGCTTGCTCCTCGCGGTGGCCAGTCGTTTGAGAAGCATGTTGGCGGAAAAGCTCATCACCATCAGGATCATGGCGATGATGCTGGCGGAGGCGAAGTCATTGGCGACGGTCACGCGCTGGTAAAGCAGCGTCTCGAGCATCAGCACCTTGGACCCGCCGAGGATGGCGGGGGTGATATAGGCCGTGAGCGATCCGGTGAAGACCAGCGTGCCGCCGATCACCAGCCCTTCCTTGGTGAGCGGCAGAATGACCTTGAGGAAGACCTGCAACCAGTTGGCGCCGAGAACGCGCGCGGCCGGCACCGCATCCTTCGGCATGTTTTCCAGCGCGCTGATGAGCGACAGGATCATGAGCGGCAGGAAGAGCTGCAACAGGCCGATGAAGACAGCCGTTTCAGTAAACAGAAACCGGAGCGGTTCGTCGGAAAGGCCGAGGCCGACAATCGCCTTGTTGACGATGCCCGTGCGCCCCAGGATGACGATCCAGGCATAGGTGCGTGCCACCGGCGAGATCATCAGCGGCATGACGACGAGGCCGATCATCCGCCCGCGCGCGGTCGGCGGCAGGGTGACGATAGCATAGGCCGTGGCGTAGCCGATCACCGCCGAGGCGGCCGTGACAAGTGCCCCGAGCTTCAGCGTGCGCCAGAAGACTACGCGGTTGAGTTCGTTATCGAAAAAGCCGGTGTAGGCCGAGAGCGTCCAACTGTCGGCGGCCCGAAAGCCTTCCGACAGGAGGATGCCGACGGGGACGAGAAAAACGATCGCCGCGAAGATAGCCGCGGGCATGGCCAGCGCCAGCGCTTCCGTCCGGTTGTGGAACATTGAACGGGACCCTTGTGTTCACCTGGGAAACGCGCAGGCGGCGCGGCGCCCGTTTTTCGTCTCGGGCGGACGGTGCCCTACTGGCCGACCTTGGCGTTCCACTCGGACAGCCACGCTTCGCGATTATCCAGGATGACGTCCGGCGGCAGGAGCTTGAGGTTCTTCACCGTCTCCGCACCATAGGTGAGGTTTTCGGCGATCTCATCCGAGACGACGACCTCTGAATTGGCCGGGCTATCGACCAGCGCCTCGGCGAGCTTGGTCTGGATGTCGGTAGAGAGCCAGAAATCCATGAACTGATAGGCAAGGTCCTCGTTCTTCGCGCCTTTCGTCAGGATCATGACATTCATGCCGCCTGTCTCGCCTTCCTTGGGCGTGGCCCAGGCCATGTCCATATCCATCTTGGAGTAGGGGCCCCAGGAGAAGCGGCCGATGGGGGCGGCGAGGATCTCCTCTTGCTGCATGAGCTGCGCCACCTGCGAGGATCGCTCATAGAAGGTGACGATATCGTCTTTATTGCTGGCGACCTCATCTATGGGGGCCTTGAGGTCGGCGGCATCGTTGCCCATCGCCATGCCGAGCATGTAGAGCGCGGGCGGGCCCTGATTGGTGGTCACGTTCGGGAAGGCAACGCGGCCCTTCAGCTCGTCCTGGAACAGATCGGCCCAGCTCTCGATTTTCACCTTGTCGGCACGGTAAGCGATGGAGGTTGCATAGAAGGTGTAGCCAACGCCCAGATGGTCGCCGAGAGGATCCTTGGCGATGTCGTAGAGCTTGTCATAGTTGGTGAGCCTTGAGACATCGATTGGTTGGGTGACGCCCTTGCGGGCGGCGGCCAGCGCATCGTGGGTAGACATCACGGCCATGTCGATCTCGGGATCGTCCTTGCGGGCCTCCAGCTTGGCCAGCCGCTCGACGCTGTTGCCGGTTTCCACAACGAGATCGCAGTCGCAGATGGCCTTGAACGGGTCGTAGACGATCTCCTTGAATTCGTCCTGGGCAAAGCCATAGACGGAGATGACGAGCTTCTTGTCGGCCGCGTTCGCGGTGCCTGCAAGCGCCGCGAAGGCGACGCTGGAGGCTAGGAGGGTCTTCAGCATGTCTGATCGCTTCCTTCTCTGGTGGTGTTTTCCAAAATCGGCCCGTTCGCTTTGTTGGTGGCCGGGCGAGGACCGCCGCCTGACCTATTGCCTACGGGGCCGAATGGAGCCGGCCCGCTGGATTGGCGGATGATGAGCTGCATCGGTACGCCCTGGCCGCTTTGCGCGGCCGGCGTGGCGTTTTCCTCGCCGGATGCTCCTTCGATCTGGCGAAGGAGGTCGGCAACCGCGATTTCGGCAATGCGGGCCATATTCATGCGCACGGTGGTGAGCGTCGGCGCAATCACGCCAGCCCAGATCAGATCGTCAAAACCGGTGACGCTGACGTCGCCCGGAATGGAGACCCCGCGGCGCTGTAGCTCGGTGATGGCGCGCAGAGCATGCAGATCAGAAACGGCGGCAAAGGCCGTGACGCCTTTTTCAACGAAGGGCAGGAGGCCCAGTTCGCAGCCGGGACCATGCTCGTCTTCCAACTCGTCAATCCAAAGAAGCTCGACATGCGTCTCCTCCGGAAGGGCAGATCTGATGCCGCCAGCACGGTCATTCTGGACATTGGAATCGGGATGCAGGCCGATGATCGCGATTGACCGGTGGCCAAGCGAAGACAGGTGCGCGCCGACCTGCACGCCGCCGTTCCAGTGATCGGCCGAAACCGTGTTGCCCGGTGATGACGGGGAATCGATGACAGCGATCGGATGGCCGATGTCGGCGATCCGTGTGCCGTGGCGCGGCACAACCACGATACCGTCGGCCCCGCGCTCGACCAGCCGGTTGATGGCGCGGGTCTGGGCTTGAATGTCGCCCCGGCTGTCGCCGATCAGGACACCGTAGCCGGCAACCGATGCGGCATTCTCGATGGCCTGAGCGAATTGGGGGAACAGAGGATGCCCGATATCCGCCAGCACGAGCCCGAGTACATGGCTGCGACCTGTGCTGAGGGCCCGGCCGGCGAGGCTTGGAATATAGCCAAGCTCCTTGGCCTTTTCACGGATTGTCTGCGCGAGTTCCACCGAGACCCGCCCCTTGCCGGACAGCGCGTTGGAGACCGTGGCGACGGAGACGCCAAGTGCCTTCGCGATGTCGGCTAGATTGAAGCGAGGGGCCATGCAAGCGCAGTTCCAGTAATGGTTAAGCGTTTAAGCAACTTATGCCGCCGCAATTACCCAATGTCGACTCGATTTTCTCCACCGGTGGAAAACTCGGGTATTTTCTCCTTTTCTTTGCTCCTCGTTCGAAAAAGCCCCACAGCAAATCCTGATTCTTTCAGAGACCTTCACGGCGACCGATACTGAAGCCTCGGGGCCGCCCGGCCTCAACCCGTCGCGGAGCATAACTCGCCCTCTCACCTTAGCCTTCGACTAGGATATCCGTGCCTTTATAATGAGTGACGGCATGTCGAATTCGATCGTGCCGTCATCGATCACGAAGGGCCTCAGCACAGTCTCCGACTCCTTGAGAAGCCGCTCGAACTGTTCGTCGGTCAGCAAGCCGCCGAGCGTCCATACGCAGGCGCGTTCGGTCGACACCAGTGCATCGATCGATCTGAAGCGGACCTTTCCATTGCGCTGGACAACCTCCGCTCCCGCAAGCTCCGCTTCATTGCAGATTTCATACAGCCGTCCGGCATCGCCAAGACTGAAGGGGGCGCGGAATGCGTCGCCCACCTCTTTTCCGAACAGCTGGTCGAGCAACAGCGCGAAGGCGCCGTAGCCTGGCGAACTCTCGACCGCATCGCACACGGCAACCGCCATCCGGCCGCCCGGTTTCAGGACCCGCATCATCTCGGCGAGTGCCTTCGGCTTGTCCTCAAAGAACATGAAACCGAACTGGCTTACAACGGCGTCGAAGCTGCTGTCCGGCAAAGGCAGCGCCTCGGCCGATCCTTCCAGCCATTCGACCTGCACAGGCTTGCGACGCGCAACCGCCAGCATTTCCGGGTTGGCGTCAAGCCCTACAACCGAACCCGAAGGGCCGACGATCTCGGCCGCGGCGAGTGTCAGAGCGCCGGTGCCGCAGGCCACGTCAAGCACGCGGTCGCCCTTCTGCACCCCGGCTTCCGCGGCGACGACTGGCCCCCATTGAGCAAACAACGCGGGCACGAAGTGGGTGTCATAAATTTCGGCAGGGCTGCGCAGTTCCTCAAGCGTGGTCATGGTCGTTCCTCCATCTCACCGTCAAGCCGGGTACAACCGGTGGATATACCGGTGCGCGCAGAGTATGCTTCGAGGATGGTCCGGGCCCATGACCATACGTCTTTGTCGCTTGCCGCATCGTCCACGGCGCTCGATGCGGAGCGGTCGGACCGCGCGTTGGCGGCGGTGGAGCAGCCTGCCCAGTACAGGACGCATGGCACCGATCCGCTTTCGGACGTCCTGCGCACGGTCAAGCTGACGGGCGCGTTGTTCTTCCTGGTGGACGCGTCCTTCCCCTGGGGGGTCGAGGTGCCGCGCGCGGATGCGTTTTCGTCCATTATCCTGCCGGGCGCTCAGCATATTGTGTCCTATCATGTCATCCTGAAGGGCTTGGGCTGGGCCGGGATTCCGAACGTCGCCTCCACGTGGTTCGAGGCGGGTGACGTGTTGGTTCTGCCGCATGGCGACCCGTATTCGATGCTTAGCGAGCCCAGCCAGCCGCCGGAGTTCGACGTCGAAGCGACGATGGACTATTTTCGGGACATGGCAGCGGGCAGGCTGCCCTTCGTGTCGAAGGAAGGCGGCGGCGGCGAGCCACATAGCGAATTCGTCTGCGGCTTTCTCGGTTGCGACATGCAGCCCTTCAATCCTGTGCTCTCCACCCTGCCGCGTCTCTTGCGGATCAAGCGGTCCCACGACGGGCGCGAGGATCTTCTGAGCCGTCTCATCGATCTCACGCTTGCCGAGGCGCGCCAGCCGCGGGTCGGCGGCGAGTCCATCCGGCTGAGACTGAGCGAGCTGGTTTTCGTCGAGGTGATGCGCCAATATCTGGAGACCCTGCCGGCCCACGAGACGGGCTGGCTTTCAGGCCTGCGCGACCCGGCAATCGGCAAAGTCTTGGTCATGCTCCATGAACAGCCTGCGTATCCGTGGACGCTGAACGAGTTGGCGGGCCGTGCCTGCATGTCGCGGGCGGCACTTGCGGCGCGCTTCACCCATGTGGTGGGTCATGCCCCAATGCAGTATCTGACGCTCTGGCGCATGCAGATTGCCGCGCGCCTTCTTGCGGATAGCTCCATGAAGGTAGCCACGGTGGGCCATGAGATCGGCTATGAATCCGAGGCGGCCTTCAGCCGGGCGTTCAAGAAGACCGTGGGCGTCTCACCCGCTGCATGGCGCAACGGCGCCGTTGGAACCGGCCGATCCCAAGAGCGCCGACCGGCCCACCCTGGTCGCGCATAGCCACGGGTTTCGGCGGCCAGTCCCAAGTTTCATTGCACAAAGGCGTCGTGCGCGCGCCTGTGGAGCGCATCCTTGGGGATCGACGAGGAAGTCTTCGGCATGAATAATTCCTCCACGCATTGCCGCGGCACGCCTTCGCGCGATATTATAGTGCGCAGGGGAAACACCGGATGAAGCGCCCGCTCTTTCCCTTTCTGGAACACTCCCGGCCGATTCCGATTGCCCATCGCGGTGGTGCGCAGGAGGCGGAAGAGAATACGTGGGCTGCATTCGAGCGCGCGATCATGCTTGGCTACCGGCATATCGAAACCGACGTACAGGCCAGCCGCGACGATGTCGCCGTCATCTTCCATGACGATACGTTGGAGCGTTTGACCGGCCGGCCGGAACCGGTTGGCGCGCTCGTATGGTCGGACCTCGAGCGCATGAGCACGCTTGGCGGCGGGCGCTTGGCCAGGCTTGAAGATGTGCTGTCCGTATGGCCAGATTGCTACTTCAACCTTGAGCCCAAGAGTGATGCGGCGGTATCGCCGATTGCCGAGGCGGTCGCCCGATGCAACGCGCTGGACCGGGTATGCGTCGGATCCGTCGACCAGCGCAGGGTGAAGCGGCTGCGGGAGATGCTGGGGCCGAATCTGTGCTGGTCGCCGGCCCACTTTGACGTCACCCGACTGTGGCTGGCAGGCTGGGGCTTTCCCATGAGAAGGTTTCCCTTCCCTGTTGTGCAGGTTCCGCGGACCTATGGTCCCATCGAAGTTGTGACGCCGCGTTTCGTTGATGCCGCTCATGCTCTTGGCATCGACGTGCATGTGTGGACGGTCGATGCTGAGGAGGAGATGGATGAGGTGGCAGAGTTGGGCGTCGACGGCATTATGACAGACCGTCCGAGCCTCCTCAAAGAAGTCCTCCAGCGGCGTGGCCAATGGACGGGCGCCTGATGAATGGAGCGGCGCTGGCACACGATGCGGGGCCCCTGGCGCGCGGCGGTCGCCGGGCGGTCGACCGCATCTACAGAAGAGAGCAGAGACCACCTGACGGCTCTGCTTCGATAGGAGGCCGACCCATGTCTCATCTGGCAAATGACGAACTCGAAGGCAGGCTGAACGCCCAGCGCGAGACGCTGGCGTTCCTCATTGCTCATCTCACGCATCTGGAAGGCGACGGCCTGCTGGATGCGCTGGAGGAGCATTCCCAGTTCCAGGACCACCAGGAAGACCCGGGTGCCGTGCCCACCGGCGGCGCCTTCGCGATCGAAGGCGCCATGATGCGCGAATTCCGCCTGCTGCTTCGGGAAGCCCGCGCCCGGCTTGCGGAACTGCGCGAGGCTGAGGCCTAGAGGGCGCGCATCAGCGCAACGGCAGGACGCGCCCGAGCGTGTAGAACTCTTCGTTGGGCCGCATGTCGGTGACATTCGCAAGCCGGTTCGACAGGGCGAAGAAGGCCGAAATGGCGGCAATGTCCCAAGCGTCCTCCTCGGTGAAACCGTGCGATTTGAGCGCTTCCAGATCGTCCTCGCCGACCGTATGGGCGGCCTGCGAGACCTTCACGGCGTAGTCGAGCATCGCCTTCTGCCGGTCGGTGATGTCCGCCTTCCGGTAGTTCACCGCAACCTGGTCGGCGATTAGCGGATCCTTCGCCCGGATGCGAAGGATCGCCCCATGTGCGATCACACAATACTGGCATTGGTTCAGGTTTGAGGTGGCGACCACGATCATCTCGCGCTCGGCCTTGGTCAGGTTGCCGGGCTTGTCCATCAGCGCGTCGTGATAGGCGAAGAACGCGCGGAATTCCTCGGGCCGGTGGGCGAGCACGAGGAAGACGTTGGGAATAAAGCCGGACTTCTCCTGCACCGCGAGGATGCGTTCTCGGATGTCTTCGGGCATGTCGGCGATTTCCGGCACGGGGAAGCGGCTCACCTTGGGTTCGGCTTTGGTCATGTCGGTGTCTCCATGTTCGTTGGTCCAACCGGATCACGGCGCCTGCGCCCTCAAGGCTCTGCGCATGGCGGAAGGTAACCTCCTGACCGAAGTTCTGGCCATATAAATACCACCGCTCGTCGCGGGCGAAACGTGCCCTGAGAGCGGAACGGCGGCTTCCGAAATTTGAAAGCCACCGTTCGCCTCTTATTCGGTCGGTTGCCATTGAACGTGAAGTGAGAGCCCTGCGAGCCGACTTTCAGTCATTTGTGACAACCAGGGGTCGTCCGATTCAATACTCATCGTGCAGCCGGACCCAGTTCATGGTGCCATCGGTTTCGTTGCGGCCATTGGGGGTCAGGTCGAGCCAGTTGAACGCCCCCATCAAGAGTTCGGTGCCGCGGTGATACGTCGAATAGCTGTGGAAGATACTGCCATTCTCGTCCTTCACGAAGATGCTGACGCCGAACATGTCCGGACTGTTGCGGATGGGCGTAAGGCCGAAATTGTACGTCGCATGGCCGGCGGCGCGATCTTCCTCCGTGAACGACACGCCGAAATCGTAGTTGAAGTCGCTGTCTCCCGAGGAGGCCATCCGCTCCTTGACCTCCTTAATCCGCTGGATCGGTGCGCGCGATACCGCGGCGAAGGCGAGGTCAGCATGCTCGAAATGCTGCCGTGCCGCGTCGACATGGTCGACGGTATACGAGCAGCCGGGGCAGATATGGTCCGAGCCCGGCGTCAGCATGAAGTGATAGATGGCGAGCTGGCTGCGGCCGCCGAACAGGTCGCCCAGCGTGCATTCGCCGTCGGGCCCTTCGAAGACGTAGGGCTTCTCGATCCTGACCCAGGGCAGTTGCCGGCGCTCGGCGCGAAGTCCGTCGAGCGCGTGGGTCATGGCGCGCTCCTTGGCGAAAAGCGCCTTGCGGGCGCTCAGCCACTCTTCGCGTGAAACGATCTGATGGTTCATGGTCGGTCTCCTTTGGTTATCGGTTCGGTGCGCGCCCAGTGGTGGAAAAAAGCCTCAGCCAGGGCGGCAGGTGGAAGAGGCTCATCAGCAGGTACATCGCGGTCATGCCGTCGATTGGCAGGATGCTCGGAACTACGGAGCAGAGCGCGTTCCCGGTCGCATCGCTCGCAGCGATCAGACCCATGAGCGCGAAGGTCGGCGAGGTGGCGTAGGCGAGCCAGCCGGCCATTGCGCTTCCGTTATTCGCTGCCGAGGTTGTCATTCTTCGCTCCCGGTCGATTGCCATTGCCCGCCGTTGCAGGATCGAGCGGGACTATAGGGCGGGGCGGAAGCCGGGTGAGAGTGACAAGTGTGACGGGATTTCGATGAGTGCGCTTATCACGGCTGCGCCCCGCGCACCTGCGGTGGGCGAGGGGATTGCCGGCTCAGTGTTGATGAGGAGCGGGTTCTCCTCTTCGACCGTATGGGACATCGAGTTACATCGACGTCTTCCAGTTGACGACGGCCGCGGTCTTGGTTGCGAGAGGCAGGAAAGGCACCGCGGGCGCATTCGGCCGCATAGTCGCGTGCGGGATGACGGAAGCGCCGGCCGGCTCTGCCACACCACTAGCCGACAACCAACTCAGCCCGGCGCAGGGTACTGGCCTTAACCGGCGATCGCCAGGCGAGAGGCGGCCTGTGAGGGTTTCCATTCGATCCGCGATGGGCTAGAGGAGTGCCCCTTCCGATCATTTCTCATTTGCGGGGCGTGATAGCGCCCGGCTCACGCCCTTGCGAGCCGTTTTCCATGAGCCGTTTTCATTGCGGTGTCGATTTCGGCACCACCAACTCGACTGTCGGCCTCTGCGCGGGAGGCAGCGACCCGTTCCTGATCCCCGTCGAGGGCGATCATATCACCATCCCGTCCGCGCTCTTCTTCAGCCTCGAGGACGGCAGCGTGCATTTTGGCCGATCGGCCGTCCATGAGTACATGGACGGTGCGGAGGGGCGTTTCATGCGGGCGTTGAAGTCGATCCTCGGCACCAGTCTGATGAAGGAGACCACACAGGTCGGCCGCGACCGCATGACGTTCCAGGGGCTGATCGGTCGCTTCCTCCGTCATCTGAAGGAGCGTCTCGAACAGCAACCCCACGGCATGCCGGATCATGTCGTGCTGGGCCGACCCGTTTTCTTCGTCGACGGCGACGAGACCGCCGATCGCGCCGCGCAGGGCCAGCTCGAGGCTGCCGCGCGCGCGGAGGGCTTCCGTCATATCGAATTCCAGTTCGAGCCGGTCGCCGCGGCACTTCACTTCGAGCGCAAGCTCAACGAGGAAGCGCTCGCGCTGGTGGTCGACATCGGCGGCGGCACGTCCGACTTCTCTGTTCTGCGGCTCTCGCCCGAGCGCTCGCGCGCGACGGATCGGCGCGGCGACATCCTGAGCACGTCGGGCGTGCATATCGGCGGGACCGATTTCGACCGCTGCCTCAGCATCGCGAAGGTCATGCCGCACATGGGGCTCGGCACGAAGACCCGCGACGGCAAGCGCCATCTGCCGGTCTGGTATTTCAACGACATGGCAACCTGGCACAAGATCAATCAGCTCTATACGGCGAAGACCCTGCGGGACATCCAGTCGTTGGCGCGCGAGGCGGCCGAGCCGGAAAAGCTGGCGCACTTCGAGCATCTGCTGATCCACCGCTCCGGCCACAGGCTGGCGGCCCAGGTGGAGAAGGCCAAGATCGAACTGACGGATGCGCCCGACACCGTCATCCATCTCGATGAGCCGGGCCTGTCACTGGCGCTGCCGGTCAGCCGTGGCGCGTTCGAGGTGGCGACCACAGAGTTGGTGGCAAAGATCGGCGTTGCGATCGATGATGCGCTTCTCGGTGCCGGGGTAGCCGCAGGGGCTATCGAAACCGTGATCCTGACCGGTGGCGGGGCGCAGGTTCCGCTGGTGCAAAAAGCCGCGACCTCGCGCTTCCCCGATGCCCGCGTCACCCGGTCCGACCAGTTCGGATCGGTTGGACTGGGGCTTGCGGTCGACGCTGCCCGGCGCTTCGCGTAGCCCTTGTTGCACATGTGGGCTTGGACAGGTGTGCCTGCCTTGCTCGGTAAGGTTTCCGATGGCTGCGGCGACAGAGGCATGGCCTCAATAGGTGGCATCCGCACCTTCGCCGCTGCCAGAAGCAGGATCGTTGGTGAAGCGGATCTTGTCGGGTGCCATCGCGCCACCTGACACGATGAACGCAATGGCGTCGTTCTTCGTCCAGTCGAGCCATACGAGGCGTGATGTCGGGACGATCTCGACAAATCCCGAGGTCGGGTTCGGGGTGGTCGCGACATAGACGGCGGCAAGCTCCTCGCGATCCTCCGTAGCCGGGAAGATGCGCGTGACGATACCGACCGCACGCATCTCCGGCGTCGGGAACTCGATCAGGACGACCCGCTGCCCACCCGGCGTTCCGTCGCCGCGAAGCGCATCGATCAGTGTCTGCGTGGCTCCGTACACGGTTCGCGCGAGGGGGATCGCATCGACCACTTTGTTCACGAGCTGCAGGAAGCGCCGTCCGATGACAGCGTTTGCCGCGCGCCCCAGAAAGGCAAGAAGCGCCAACGTGATCAGCACCGCGAGTGCCGACTGAAACCAGCCGGCGAGCAAGAGGTCCGCCAGTTCGCCCGAGGTGGGCCGCAGTGCCCGGGAGAGAGCACCCACGATCGGCCGTCCGGTCTGGATCAGCAGATCCACCACGAACCAGACGACCCAAACGGTCACCCACAACGGAACGATCGTCAGAATACCGGTAACGACGTATCGGGTTATGGACTGCATGAGGTGCCTCTCGAAATCCGGCTCCCGCCGATTGTGTTTTGAAGGAATTGACCGCTCCCGTTGCGAACACCTTCAGAGCGGAAAGAACAGGTAGATGGCCGTGCAGGTGGCTGCACCGACGACGACGTTCATCGGGATGCCGATCTTCAGGAAATCGGAGAAGCGATAATTGCCGGCGCCATAGACGAGTGTGTTGGTCTGGTATCCGATCGGCGTGGCGAAGCTGGCGCTTGCCCCCAACATGACAGCGACGACGAATGGCCGGGGGTCCATCCCCAGCTGGTTTGCGAGCCCGATGGCCAAAGGCGTGATCAGTACTGCGACGGCGTTGTTGGTTACCACTTCGGTCAAGATCGACGTGAGGGCGTAGAGGGCGACAAGCGTCACAAAGGGAGGCAAGCCGGCAATCCATGGCGTGAGGCCATCGACGATGAGTTCGACGGCACCGGTGTTGGCAAGGCCTTGACCAACAATCAGCATGGCAATGATCAGGATCAGGATTGAACCTTCAATCGAGCTCCAGGCCTCGTCGGCGTCGATGCAACGTAGGAGGAGCATGGCCGCGACCGCGAGGATCGCCAATATTCCGATGTCCATAAGACCGAATGCGGCGACGATTACGACCGCCGCAAGTGCCAGGACGGCAATGGGTGCCTTGCCGCGGCGGTAGGGACGACCGCGCGGCCGGGTGACGGACACGAGGTCGGCATCTTCTGTCAACGCATCGAGATTGGCCGCCGGTCCTTCGAGCAGCAGCTTGTCCGCCGGGCGCAGCCTGACATTCTCAAGGTCCGGGCCCGGCAGGTGGCGATGGCGATGAGCGCCGAGCACACGGATGCCATACCGGCGGCCCAGCGCGAGGTCCACGATGCGCCCGCCGGCGCTCGCGCGATGCGGAGCGACAATGGCCTCCACCACCACGGCGTCCTGGGAGCGCTCCGTGCCGCGGCGGAGCCCCACCCGGAGGTCCGGTTTCTCGTTGAGGGTCAGCAGTTCCGACGTGGTCCCGTAGACAACCAGGGAATCGCCCTTCTTGAGCTTCCGTTGGCCGATCTCGGTGCGGATCATCTCGCCGCCGCTGCGCAGCGCCTGGACTCTGAGGCCTGGCCGATTGAAATCAGGGATCGCGCCGATGTTCCTGCCCACATATTTTCCATCTCCCCGGATCGTGATCTCGGACAGGAATTGCCCTTCGGCAGTAGAAGCGTCGTCGTCGGTGCCGCGGTCGGGTAAAAGATAGCGCCCGAGCATCAGCATGGTCACCGTGCCCGCGGCCGCCGCCACGAGCCCGACCGGCGTGATCTCGAAGACCGTGAACGGCTGCAGGCCCGCCGACCGGGCGACACCGTCGACCAGAATGTTGGTCGAAGTGCCGATCAGCGTGCATGTGCCGCCCAGGATCGCCGCGTAGGAAAGCGGAATGAGAAGCCGGGTCGCGGCGACGTCGAGCGATCTTGCCAGCCGCATCACGATCGGGATCAGGATGAGAACGACCGGCGTGTTGTTCATGAAGGCGGATGCGGTCACCGTCGCGGTGAGGAAGATCGCAATCGAAAACACCGGTTGCACGAGGGCACGCGTAACGACGATGCTGGCGAGGCTTTCGAGCACGCCCGTCCTCACCAGCGAGCCGGAAAGGATGAAGAGCGCCCCGATCGTGATCGGTGCCGAGTTGGAGAACGCGCCCATCGCATCCGCCGGCGTAACGAAGCCGAACAGCAGAAACAGAGCCGCGCCGCCAATGGCGGTCACCTCCGGTGGGTAGCGCTCCAGAACAAAGCCGACGAGCAGAAGCAAAATGACCGCAAGGGCGATATAGGCTTCATATTCGGCAAACAGACTTGCCATGTGTCGGTCCTATAATGCGGTTGCCGCGATCAACCAGATCGTGGCTCCCAGCCGAGCGAAGAACGCGTTGAGGGGTGAGGAACTTCCGCCGCACCGCCACACGGCGATGAAAAGGAAGAGGTTCATCGGGAGCGGGGCGAAGAAGAGTAGAAGCGCGACGACGAGCGGCGCCTTCGAAGCCAGGAGCGCCATCGCGCCAAGCGCGGCTATCAGGTTGACGAGGCTTCCGGCGAGCAGCATGTCGCGCCAGAAGACAGTCGTCAGCGGTGCTTCACCGCGCCATCGCGCCAGAACGAAGTCCTTTGCCGCCGCAGTGGATTGAGTGCGGCTGGAAGGCGTCTCGTCCTGTCTCATCGAGCGCGGATACTCAGACTCTTCAGGCATTACCCCGGCCTTTCTTCACTCTCGTATCTCCGTGTCCGCTGGACGCTGGTTGGTCTTGCCGGGTGTGCTCGTCCCGCCGCCATCCCGATCATTCGGCTGCATTGCCGCTTGGTTGGCGGCGGTGGAATCCTTGAACGCTGCCTCGACCGACTTGCGCGTCTCTTCGATCTCCAGTTCCCGTTCGGCCTCTCGGAGAGCCTGTTCGAATTGCCTTCGGTAGTCGCCGCTCACGCGGTTGAAGCTCCGCATCATCGCTCCTGCCGACCGCATCGCCTTGGGTAGTTCCTTGGGCCCAAACACGATCAGAACCACCAGGACGATGACGAAGAGTTCAGTACCGCCGATGCCGAACATCGAGGAAGGCTCCCTTGCGGATCCGCACCATGCCCATTTTCAATTCATACCTCCGTCGGCCGTGTTCTTGCCCCCGCGGCGGCTGCCGGATCCTCCCGGCTGAGGGCACCCGGCCTGAGCTTGAACAGGATCAGCAGCGGACCGGCGACAAAGACGGAGGAATAAGTCCCAACGAGGATGCCGAAGATCATCGCTATGGTGAAGGACCGGATAACCTCGCCGCCCCAGATCGAAAGCGCCACCAGTGCGAACAGGGTAGTCACGCCGGTCAGCACCGTGCGCGCCAGCGTCTGGTTCATCGACAGGTCGAGGAGGTCGGGGATCGGCATCTTCTTGAAGCGCCGAAGATTGTCCCGCACCCGGTCGTAGACGACCACCGTGTCGTTGATGGAGTAGCCGACGATGGTGAGGATGGCAGCGATCGAAGTCAGGTTGAACTCGATGCCGGCGACGACATAGAACCCGATCATCATGATGACGTCGTGAAAGGTCGAGATGATGGCGCCAAGCGCGAACTGCCACTCGAACCGGATCCAGATGTAGACGAGCATCGCCAGGAGTGAGGCAATGACACCCACAGTGCCATTGAACGCAAGCTCCGAGGACACGGTCGGGCCGACGACCTCGACACGGCGGAACTCGTAGTCCGACCCAAGCGCGTTCTTCACCTTCTCGATGGCGGCCTGCTCGGCAACCTCGCCCCCCGGTTGGGTGCCGATGCGAATGAGCACGTCCCGCACTGAGCCGAACTCCTGCACCTGCACTTCGCCGAGGTCGAGAGTTGTAAGCCGGTTGCGGATATCCCTGATATCGGCCTCCGGTCCCTTTGCCTGCACCTCGACGCTCGACCCGCCGCGGAAGTCGATGCCGTAGTTCATGTCCACCGTAGAGAACAGCACGGCCGAGGTGAGCGACAGCAGCAGGGAGAGCGCAAAGGCATATTTTCGGAATGCCATGAACGAAATGCGCGTGTCGTCGGGCACCAGACGCACCACGCCGTTCGGCATCGCTTTCGGTCGCTGCCGGCGCAGCCACGCGGCCACCAGCCAGCGCGTCAGCGTGAAGGCCGTGAACACGGTGGTGACGATGCCGATGGCGAGCGTGACGGCGAAACCCTTGATCGGGCCCGAGCCGAGGAAGAATAGGATAACGGCGGCGATGAGTGTCGTCACGTTGGCATCCACCACCGTCGCCAGCGCCTGTCGGAAGCCGGCGTCCATGGACAGGACGATCGACCGGCCCTGCCGGCTTTCCTCGCGGACGCGCTCGAAGATGATGACGTTCGAATCGACCGCCATGCCCATCGTCAGCACGATGCCGGCGATACCGGGCAATGTTAGCGTCGCCCCGAGGACGGAAAGTACGGCGATGATGAGCAGTACGTTTGCGATCAAGGCGATATTCGCGAGTAGTCCCAGCCGGCCGTAGGCGAAAAGCATGAAGCCGACGACGAGAAAGGCGGCGACGACAGATGCAAACTGTCCCGCCTCGATGGAGTCCGCACCGAGGCTCGGTCCCACCGTGCGTTCCTCGATGATGGTGAGGTCGGCGGGCAGTGCGCCGGCCCGCAGGAGGACCGCAAGGTCGTTCGCGCTCTGGACGGTGAAATTGCCCGAGATCTGGCCCGCACCGCCGAGGATCGGCTCCCTTATCTGTGGCGCGGAGATCACCTCGTCGTCGAGGACGATGGCGAAAAGGCGCCCGACATTGGTCTGCGTGGCCTGGCCGAAGCGGGTCGCGCCGCGATTGTCGAAACGGAAGGAGACCACCGGCTCGTTGGTGCGCTGGTCGAAGGTCGCCTGCGCGTCGACCAGGTTTTCGCCGGAGACGATGATCCGGTTCTCGATCAGGTATGGAACCGGCGGATCGTCGGTCGAGTATATCACCGTCGAACCTGCAGGCGGGCGACCGTTGATCGCTTCCTCGACCGGTATCGATTGGTCGACCATCTGGAATGTCAGCTTGGCGGTCTGGCCGAGGATGTCCTTGAGCCGCTGCGGATCCTGCAGGCCCGGCACCTGCACCAGGATGCGGTCCGTGCCCTGGCGCTGGATGATCGGTTCGGTGGTGCCGAGTTCGTTGACGCGCCGGCTCACCACCTCGATCGATTGCGTCAGCGCCGAGGCCACCCTGTAATCGAGACCCGCGTCGGTCAGCGTGAAGCGCAGCAGTCCTGGCTCCGGCTCGGAGAGCTCCATCTCAGTCACTGAACCGCTTGTGAAGAGCCCGGTCGAGATCGGCTGTGCCAGGCTCTCGAGCGCTTTCTTCGCCGCCTCTATCTGCCCCTGGTCGCGGATGCGCACCTGGACGTAGCGCCCGGTGCCGGTAAGACCGGTATAGCCGATCTGCGCATCGCGCAGCGCTGTACGGATCTCGTCTCGCGCCGATTCCAAACGCTCGTCGGCCAGGTCCTGGCGGTCGATCTGCAGCAAGATGTGCGAGCCGCCCTGCAGGTCGAGGCCGAGCGTCAGCTTCTGCCTGGGCAGCCAGTTCGGCAGGGAGGCAAGGGTTGAAGCGGAAAACAGGTTGGGGGCCGCGAAGAGCACGCCGGCCAGGACTGTCAGCCAGATGAGAATAGTCTTCCACCGCGAAAAGTGCAGCATGTTCTTGTCCGTTCTGCCGATGGCGGGAGTCGGATTCCATCCCGGATCGGGGTTCTGATTCGCGGTCGGCTCGACAAACCGATGCCGAGCGACGCGCAACAATTCTGAAGGAAAGGAATCGGGCGCCGCGATCACACGCGGCGAAAATCAGGCCCTTTGGATGGGCGGGGCACGCGCGTGGAAGGTATGGGCTGGCGATGGATCCGGCTGAACGTTGGGCCATGCACGGAAAACTGCCCTCCGACTGCCCGCGAACTGCATGTTCAGGTCGCAGACTATGGCAACGGGCTTGCCGTCTCCCCCACCCGGATGGGCGTATGCGTATGGTTTGAAGCGGGATGCTTCCACACCAAGATGGCGCGCAACCTCTCGAACGGGAATTGTCGGCTGTGCGGCGGGTCCAGCCGCCACGATCGAATCTTCTCCCTTGGCGAAAGCCGGTCCGCCCTGGATGGCTGTCGCCGCCTGCGCGGTCCAGATCAGGAAGAAGAACGACGCGAGCAGCCGAACGCCAGCTCCGACGTTCGACAGAACGCCGGGCCTTGCGCAATCCCGCCCGCGGCAGCCTTGTTTCATCTCACCAGACACGGCCTTATCATGCACCGAAAAACCGGGCGCTGTCTTGGCCTCTTTATCGTTCGCACAAATCGCGGCTCACTCTTAACCGATGCAACTGCACCTGCAGCGCAGATTGAGGCGCATCTTTGGCACAGGCGAAACGGTCAGCCATTCGGGACCTATCATCGTAACGACCGAAATAGAGTTATTCAGAATTAGGAACTTATGGGCGGAAGCTATAGTCCCTCTTCACGAAAGCGACGGATGATTTCGTGGTTGATCATCTGGCAATGCTCCAGATAAGCACAATAATCTGGCGGGCTGTACCAGTATGTGGCGCTGATGTTGAGGGAGTCGGAGTTGATTTCATTAAAGATGACGCGCGGCGGCTGGTCCGGATGATTAATAGCTTCATTCGGATGCCTTGTTTGCGCCTCTTGCCCACCATGCGATTCCCTTCGCAATGGCGGTTCACCGTCCGCATTCGCAATGCTTGAGCGGGGCACGGAGAGAATTTCACGCAGGATCGTCACGGCGCGCTGGATCTTCTCCTGAGACGTATCATAAGCCAGCGGAAGGTTGATTGTGCGTCGGATAGAGGGGCGCATGTCGACATTCTCGATATCCACCCCGGCAACGTTTTCATTGGGAATGCTGACGAGATGGCCCGAGAGCAGGCGCAGCCGGGTAGAGCGCATTCCGATGTCTTCGACAACACCGTCATAGCCGCGAAGCTTGATTCGCTGGCCAACCTCGAACGGCTTGTCCAGGAGCAGCATGAGGCTGCCGAAAACGTTGCGCAGAGTATTTTGTGCAGCCAGCGCAACAGCGAGACCCGTCACACCGGCACCGGCAAGAATGGTGGCCAGCGAGAAGCCCATCAGGTACATCCCCTGCAGCAAGACAGCGATAATCGCAATGATGCTCACGACACGAATGCCAAGGGTTGCCAGATGGAAGTCGGACGGGCGTCGTTTGGCGCGCTCGGTCGAGGCTGCCAGTTCGATCAGCACGGTTCCAAGCGAGAAGATAAAGATAATGCCTGCAAGCAGGGCGATGCCGTAAATGATGTAGACGGCGGTCCGAAAGACGAGCCCGGTGATGAAGATCTTGTCGCCGATGAGATCATAGAGCAAATAGCTGGCGAAAACTACGAATAGCGGCACAAGAAGCAGTGTCGCATCGCGCGCGAGGGGTGGAGCGTTCTTGGTCAGCCGCTTAAGGACGGACGACAGGAGCCAAATCAGCAGGAACGCCAGGGCAAAGAGCAAAACCATCGCGACCCACTGCCAGATGGTCTGCCCCAGAAAGCCATTGTGCATCCAGGCGGGCAGGCTATCCGACCACGCTTGCAGGGTGGGGCGCGGCGTCAGAAAAGACGCTTCGTAGAAGCCTTCCGCTGATGTGCTCCGGTAGGGAAACGATCTAAGACGGTGGAATAGGTCTTCAACCGTCTCCAGCGTCTCCTCACTGAACAGATACTTTCCCTGGTTCGGTCCCTCGTCAATACGCGTGATGAGAAGCGGGCTGTTGCCGATCTTCCACGCTGGTGGATACCCCTCGTTGGTTGCGGCGAGCATCTGTCTTCGATCTGGGATCTGATTAACCGGGGGCAAGCCGATCCGGTCGATGACCTCACGAAGATAAACCGCGGAATTCACAGCCACATCCTGACGCAGCGATGGTGCGACATTCCTGAGATCGAAGAACCACTGCATCTCGTCGTACAGATGCTGCAGCTCCGCATCGTCCTCCGCCGTGTATGCGTCCTGTCGTAAGAGGTCGTAATATCGCTGGGTCAGCTTGAGGAAGCTGATGATCGTGTCACGGGGGCTGTTCGTATTTGCCGGCTCGAGGAGTTCCTCCAGCGGCTGGAGGTTAGCTTCATCAGGTCCGGCGAGCTGATCGAGAATGGCTTCGATGCCGCGTGTGCTTTCGGATGGGAAAAAGGAGACGCCGTTGTCCTCCCCGGCGGGATCAGGTCCAATATCTTGCGCAAACACCCTTGCACCGAGAACCACCACCAAGAGCGCCACGGCAAGGCGCAGAATATGACTTCGGTTGCTCATTTCACTTGATCAAGTTGAGTTGTGTCAGGAGGCTAAGCCTTGCCTCCAGGGACGATCCGGTATTCGCGGCCTCCGCCACGCAGGCGTTCCTCATTGGAACGAGGCGGCATGAATTTTGTAAGCCTTACGGCTTCATCTCCGTATCGGGATGCTCTTCCTCGATCAGAAAACAATGGAGCGTGATCGGGGCTTTCCTGACATCCGCGAGTGCACCGTCGATGAAATCGCAGTCGAGCAGATTGTCCGAACTGCTCTTGCGCGCCGACGCAATGTTGACGTTGACCTTGGCAGGGCCGGCGAGCCAGTCGAGACGCTTCGTGTCGACCTTTGCGCCGCTGATGCGGGCGTGTCCGCCCGAGCCGGAGATTTCCACCTCTTCGTCCTGCGGCGTGAGATCGATTTGGCCGATTTCGTCCGCATGCTTCTCGGCGCCCCGCTTCGGATCACCGTAGTATGAGGCGAAGGCAACGATTCCCTCCTTTTCAGCGGCAAGCTTGGCGGCCGCTTTCTTGGAGAGTGTGACCTTCAGGTCGAAGCCCATGTCGCCCTGTGCCATTGCCGGTAGGGAACATGCCAACAGCATGGTGGTCGCAGTCGCTATAGGAACAAGCCTCATTCCCTTCTCCCATCGTCTGCACGTAACAGCCCCCCGATCACCTTTTCCATTGTCAGTCGTTGACGGCGATGATCCTGACCGTTTGCCGTTCGCACGCATCGTCGTTGCAGATGCCATTGAACCAGACCTCTCCGTCCCCAATCATCACGCCCTGCCAGTTGGCGAACAGGGTCGCATAAGCCTGCTTGGAGACGGCTTCCTTGACCTTGGCGGTGAAGACCTTGTCGTAATCCGTTTCAAAATGGGCGGCATCCTTGATGGTCACCGCCTTATCATTGATCCGCGCCTTGAAAGGATATTCAACCATCGAGGCAACGGCCTGCTTGTCGTTTTCTGCAACGGCCTTCTTCAGCTTCTCGAAGAAGGCCTGGTACGGCGCATGAGCGCCGAACAGTCCGTCAAGCGTCTGGTTCATTTCTTTCGCCGATTGTGCCCCCGCGACCGTGGCACCCACGAGGCTGATGAACAGAGCTGCGAAAAGCGTTTGGTTCAGCTTGGGCATTTTACCGTCCTCCTACGGATCTATCGTGGGTCTCTATCGCCGGAACCCTTTGGCCCGCATGCAGGAAGTGATGAGTTCTTCCTCGTCCATGGTCTGTATCACGGCGTTGCCAAGCCCGTCCCCGATGGCCTCGCCCCAGGTCTTCGGGTGATCGTTGGCACCGATCCCGATCGTGGCCGCCTCTGCCTGATACTTGCAATCGGCCAACGCCTGATCAGTGTCCGAGCGAGGCGTGTCATCCTTGACCCATGCGCTGTCGTCACTCGCGCAGCCGGCCAGCATCAGCGATCCGGTCAAAAGTGGGATAAGAATACGAAAAATCATCATTCGTCCTCCGTAACGGTCTCGGCGAAACACCTGGCCAAATCTGTTGGCGCTCCAAGCTTCTTTGCCCAGGCCACCAGCTCTGGGCGTTCCGACGGATCCGCCCAGCCGCCCCATACGTCGCGAAAACGCTTCTTTCCGGCGACCGTCTGAAAGAACATGACGCCGTCGTCGCTCACGGGCGTGGAGACATAAGCGGCACTCCAGTTGCCGCTCTCCATGATCGTGCTGAACGTCACCTGAGCGGGCTTGACCTCGCTTTCCATCACCGAGGCGACAAGAGGGGCATATTCGGCCTTGCGCGCCTTGGTCATTTCGACCTTCACGCCATGGCAGGCGCTATTTGCGGCGAAAGCGGACGTCAGCGTAATTCCCAGCCCTGTGAGGGCGATCATGACGATTTCAGCGTGTCGATGGATCGGACTGTTGTATGCGGTCATGAGTGGCTACTCCTTTTCCACGTTGCAGGATTTTTCACTCATCATCATCATCGTCGTCGTCCGGATCATCGACTTCACAGCCGATACCGTGGCACCCTTGGTAGTTGCCGTGCTCATCAAAGTTGGGATTGCCTTCGCGGTCGAATTGCGGCCTGTCGTCGATGGTTCGATCCCCAGCATCAGGATCATCGACCATGCAGCCCACGCCATGACAGCCATCATAGCCGTCATCCGTTGTGCAGCCGGCGATCGCCAGCAAAGCGGAAACCAAAGTCGCGTAAAGTAAGGGTTTCAATGCATGTCCTCCTTCAGTCGGTTTGGTGCTTTTCGCTAATCCTCAGAAACGAACCGTGAGCTTGCCGTTGAAGCCGTGCTCCTGCACGTCCGAGGCGAGTTGCCCCTGATAGGCCAGCCCGACGGTGGCCATTTCGCTGAGATTTATGTCCAGTCCTGCTTCGAGCACCGCGGCGTTCTTCGCGATCGGCGTGCCCTTGGTGGCGAAGGATGGGCCGCCGGCAAAGGCAAGATGCGTTTCAGGCGTTACGTCGCCGAACGCATGCCGCCAGCCGATGCCGCCACGGGCCGTTGCGGTCGTCGAGCCCAGTGTGAATGCCGATGAAGCGCGTAGCCCGAGGGTCGTGAACGTCGTGTCGCTGGATTGGTCACCACTCGAGAGTGCGGCCGGCCCGCCATCTTCCGAGAAGTCATCCGCGTCAAACCTGACATAGGAGAGGTTGGCGTATGGCTCGAAGGACACTGAGGCTGTATCCATCCGATAGCCGAGTTCGCCAAAGGCCTGAAAGGTGCCCGCGTCGTACTCGGTCGAAAGGCTGTCGGAGAAGCCTGGAAAAGCCACGATCCTGTCGGTTTCGACGCGATGCCACGAATACGCAAGACCCGAGCGGAAACCGAGAGGCCCACGCTGGGTGCCGGCATAGAGGCCCAGGTGATAATTGTTGCTGGAGCCGGATGACGCTCGGTTGTCGACGTCGAAGGAAGTATGGCTGTAACCGGCCAGAAGCCCGAGCCGCCAATGATCGCCCACGAGCACATCTCCGCCAGCCAGGAAGCCTCCCGTCGAGCGGTCGAGCCGCGCGGCGTTGCCGCCGTCATCAAGATGACCCCAAGCGCCGAAGCCGTGTCCCCAGACGGCGAAATTCTCACTGGTCGCCGGAGCCATCTCCGGTCCATCCGGCCCGTAGGCCATCACCTGGATAGGCGAAGCGCCGACACCTTCGAATGCTGAGCGGATGCGATCGCTGGCGGCGTCGCGGACGAAATGGCTGTCCTGGATGAGGGCGCCGTGAACGGAAGAATAGATATCACCTGAAAGCTGATCGAAGGCGTCGCGCGTTTCAGGTGTCGTCAGGAAGAGGATATTGTCATGGATGGGATTGCCCGCTCCCAGCGCCTCGGAACCCGCGGCAACCGAGCGCTGGTTGAAAGTCGCTCCCACATCGGCGAAGGCCGTCGCGGTCCGCTCGGTATCGAGGAAGACGTTTTGCGGATCGTAGGCCAGTGCGAAATCGACGAAGGGTGTGTCCGCAGCCCAGATTCCGGTCAGGCCGGCGTATGTCCCGTTCACACCGCCCGCCGCTGTCAGCAAAGTGTAGCGCGTATCGACTGAAGGCGTTCCCTGCCGCAACAATTCGATGTGCGCCCCGTCGTCGATCGCAGCACTTCCCGTCGTATCGATGAGATCGGACGTCGATGCGAGACCAGCCTGGTAGGTGGACCCGGCCTGCTGCACGAAATCGCCGTCGACAGACAGCGCCGAGACGCCCTTGGCGGGATCGAGTACACTGCCCGGCGCGATCGCGCCGCCTTCGCCTGCTGTGAGGGAGCCGACCGTACCAATGCCTGCAACAAGGCCCGCTCCCGAGACATCCACCTGAGAGGCAATGCTGCCGTCGACGGCCAGCGTTCCGCCGAGGACGGTGGTCGGTCCCGTATAGGTGCTGTTGTCGCCACTCAGGATGAGTGCGCCTTCGCCCCGCTTGGTAAGATCACCCGGACCCGAGATCGGGTTTGACCAGATCGAGGAATAGCCTTGCGTGTCCACGTCGAACACGCCTTGATAACGGAACTCCATGGGACCGTTGACGGCATCTCCAAGATTGAGGAGCCCCTGGCCGTAGATGCTTTCGTCTTTGTAACCTTCCTTGGTCGCCGTTGTCAGAATTGTCTCAATAGTCTGGCTTGCGTTCATGTAAGGAAATGCGGACCGGACCACTGCGGCAGCACCTGTCACGTGTGGCGCTGCCATGGATGTTCCATCAATGGCTTTGTAGCTCCCATCCGACATCGGCCAGGTCGAATAGATGGCCACGGATGGATCGGGCTCCGGCCACTCGCCACCCGGTGCAGCCATGCACCACTCCGCTGCCGCTCCGCAACGTTGGCTGTAGCTTGCGATATTCCCGTCCTTGTCGACGGCGACGACCGCGATCACCGACCCTTGCAAATCTGAAAAGTCCAGATCCGCGACATCGGGATGAGACGGATCATAACGATCCCAGGTATCCGGGTTCTGGTAATCGAAATCATCGTGGGGCTTGACGAACTCGTAAAGGCGGTTTGCGGTATTCTCCGGCGTGATCAACGGAAACATGCCAAATCCGCCTGACGGCAAAACCGCCGCTTTCGGTTGATCTATAAAATCATTACCGGCGGCGACGACCATAACGACATCCGCATCAGCTGCCTTTCTGAGCGCGTTATATTGCCTCGTCACGAAATCGGGCCCATCCATAACGGGGATGTACTCGAGTTTTTGGTAGTGGGGATTGTTTTCTTTACGCGGCAAATCCGGGCCATAACTTGCATTGAAAACATCGACCTTGTGACGGGCCGCATATTCAACGGCCGCCATGTCAGGGGACAGGGCGTCGTCATCCGTTTCGGTTCCGATCGCGCGGAGCGGCAAAATGGTGGCCTCATAGGCGACACCATGCATGCCCTTGCCATCGCGAGCCGCGCCAACGGTGCCCGCGACATGTGTGCCATGACCGTTTATCTCGCCATCTTCGTCGTCAGTATGACTTACGTCGTCGGGAGCCCGTTCCTTTTCCGTACCGAAGTTTCGAAGAGCTTCAGAAATGCGTCCGGCGAACTCCGGATGGTTGACATCCAGCCCAGTGTCGATCACCGCCACAGTCACACCTTTGCCCGTATAGCCTTGCAGATAGGCCGGCAGGGCATTGATCATCGGCATGCCCCAGTTCCTGGAATATTCCGCATCATCCGCCGGCGGCGCGGGCGTGGGAGCCTCCTGAGGCAACGCCGGGTGTGGCGCGAAGAACGCCGTCGTCGCGGCCAGAAATTTGATCGCCCTGAAATTCATTCGCATACCCGGCTCCTGCAAAACCGCTTTCTCCTGCTCAACGGATGAAACGCCCCCGGCGCAGGGCACTTGGCGTCGTGAATTTGTGACGCCGCATCGATGCTGTCAGGTGGCTGTGATTGGCGAATCCGGTAAGGCTGGCGATCTTAGCCAGGGGCATGTCGGTCGTGATCACGAAGCGCTCGGCGAGTTCAAGCCGCATCGAAAGGATATACTGGTGAGGTGATTGGCCGGTCGTCTGTTTGAAGGCGCGCATAAAATGGCTGGGCGATAGACCCGCGAGCAGCGCCAACCGTTCGATCGACAATTGTTCACCAATATTGGCCCGGATGTAATCTTGAACATTACGCCAGGTTTTGGGCGAAAGTCCTCCCCGGTACCGGGACGATGGATAGTCTTGAAGGGTCGAGTAATTGCGCAAGAGGTAGGTGGAGAAAACCGTCAGAAGGGAACCCATATAGAGATGGTTTATTGATTCCCCTTTTTGAATCTCGTCTCTCACCAAACGGGCGAGTAAAAGTGCCTTCTCATCAACATGTCCGGCTGGCGGAGGCAGGAACTCAAAATCTTCCCTTTCGAATTCCAGAGCTGCCAGCTTGGAAAGCTGTTCCGGAGCCAAGGCCAACAGCAGGTTTTCCTTCGGCACCGTCCAGCGCGCAAAAAGATCGGAACTGGCAGGGATAATCTCGACTGTGCCAACCGGAGCCAGAAACTGCGGTCTCCCATCCGAATTGAGTGCAACCTCTCGTCCGGGCTGGGGCGACAGCATCACCACCGCCATGTGGGAAGGCGTGCGGTAACTAATCGAATTGGGGCCTGTCACCGTATGTGTGACCGCTCCACTCGTCGTCTCGAACTTCGGCCCCCATTCATCTGGAATGCTACTCAAAAGGCTGCCAACGGTCTCGGCCAATGTCACCCCCTAGGACCGCTTCAGTCGGCATAACCCAAGGCCGACCGTGACTACCCCCTTGTCCGAAGCAATTTTCCGAAATCCCTCGCCGCGAGCAATTTTTAGCAACCGCTTGCAAAATTCAAGAAGCGTCTCCTCTTTTCCGTCAATATATGGCTAAGAAATTGATATTAATGGCATAAACTCAAGAGATATTTCAGAATATTACATATACCAAGGTGGGTATTTTGGCGTGGATCTGTCAAAAACCTATCATTTGTCAAAATTTCGCTGCTTTTTCACCGGCTTCGGCAAATTGTTGCCGTTTCTGTGCTTCACTTCACGTGTGGCATGTTCAGCCTAAGCCCTCTGTTTGCCTGTGAGATACGGTAGGAGATTAGCTGTACGGGGCGAGATGCGAACCGACAGATGAGAGAATGATCAAACGAAATGTAATCCGGCGCGGCCGTGCTGCTGGCGGGCTGCCAGGCCGGCCCCGACCCAAGGGAGCGGCTGACCGTGGCGGAGACGGAAAATTCAGTGGACATTGGCGGGCGTTGGAGCCCCGCAAAACACGCTCATTCTTAATGGGGAGTCAATCGATGAAAACCTTTCTCCTGGCTGCTGCGATGGTTCTGGCCATGCCGACGTTCGCATTTGCGCAAGACAACTGCGACGACGCCGAGGATCAGGCCACCATGAACGAGTGTGCCGACGCTGCGTTCGAGAAATCCGACAAGAAGCTCAACGAGCTCTACAAGCAGATCGAAGCCCGCCTGAAGGACGATGCCGATACCAAAAAGCTTCTCATTCAAGCTCAGCGGGATTGGGTCAAATTTCGCGACGCGGAGTGCGGTTTCCAGACGGCGGGAGCGGCCGGAGGAAGCGTAGTTCCAATGCTCGTTGCGATGTGCATGGATGGCCTGACGCAATCCCGTGTCGAAGATTTCGAGGGCTATCTGAATTGCGAGGAAGGCGATCTGAGCTGCCCCGTCCCGGCAGCGAACTGACACATCCTACGAGTCTCTTGCGGCCCTTGAAGCGCTCTACCCAGCGCGCCACGATCTTGGCTGAAACGCGATCGACACGGGCAGCCGAGGCTTGGTGACAGGGGCAAGGCCGTGAAACTGCGCGCGTTGAAACAGAAAACCTCAGCGGCTTGGTTGAGTGCTGCACTTGTGTGCATTCCGGCCATACCCGTCACTCTGGCTCAACTTGCCCCTCAGCCCGCCTGGGAGCGAACCTCGGACGGCGATTTGGCGACGATCACGTCCGACTCCGGCGCAGCGATTTCATTTGTCCCACCCCGGCACTGGGAGGCACAGCAGACTGCATCAACCGTCACCTTGCGGTCGGGTCATCGGCGAATTGTCGTCGAGATCGTTGATCGCGGTGAGGGCGATCCGAAGGTTGAGGCGGAGCGAATACTGCGCCTCGACCGCATCGGCGGGATCGCCTCCGGATTCGATGGAGGCAGCGTCTCTGTACCCGATTCCGACCTGAGTGGTCCGACCTGCGTACTGGTTGCCACCGAATACACCGGACATTGCGCCGTCCTCTTGGATGATACCGTCATTGTCAGGATCACTTCGATCGGGACTGCCGAAAGACCTGCTGCGCCGATCGACAGCATTATCGCCTCCATCAGCGAAAACTCAGCGTCATGACAGCTCGTTACGATCCCGCACTGATTTACCGACCTTATTCGGCGGTGTTCTGGGTTTATCTCGTAGCCATCGCGATTGGCCTTATCGGCGTGTTTATGGCGTTCGGGTCGGCGATCCAGATAACGCTCCATACCAACCTTTTGCTTATCCCGGTCTGGGCGGTCTTCGTTTTCGTTCTCGCCCGCATCATCCTGCTGTTCGATCCATTTCGTGCGGTGCGCCAGGTGCCACAGGTTCTGGTTGCCGCAGCAGTCCTCGGAGGCACTGCGGCCCTGTTCATGGCGCTGCAGGGCAATGGGGCGATGGAGACCATCATAAGCTGGCTCTTCGGCGCTGACTTCGCTTCCGATTGGTCCGCTGCCCTGAGCGCGCCGATCATCGAGGAGGCAAGCAAGGCAACTTGCGCAGCCGTAATCCTCGTTTTGTGTTGGGACCGAATGAACCGCATAGCCCATGCCCTGATGGTCGGCATGTTCGTCGGACTCGGCTTCGACATTGTCGAGGATCTGACCTATGAAGTGCAGTCGGCGCTCGGCGATCCGGACTCCGATCTTGCCGGAGCCGTGCCTACGCTTATCATTCGAATCCTGACCGGATTTCCGTCCCACTGGTCCTATACGGCGTTGACCTCCGTCGGCGTGCTGCTTCTACTTCCCAGCTTCGCAGGCCGAAGAGAATGGAAGGCGCTTCACCGCTGGGCGACGGCGATTGCCCTTTTCGTGAGCGCGTGGCTCATGCATTTCGTATGGGATAGCCCAACCCCCGAATTCGTTGCCAATGATAGCAAGCTGGGTTTTGCGCTGCTGCTCTTTAAAGTCCTGGTCAATCTGATGATTTTCCTCGCCGCTGTCCTGCTGTTGCTGCGCTATGAGCGCCAATGGTTTGTTGGACGCCTCGCGGAGCTGCATACGTCGGATGGCGTTCTTTCCAAGTTCGATCCCGAAATTCTCAATTCCCTGGAAACCGGAAGGAAGCGCCGCCGGCTGCGAAGAATGGCCAGGAGGACCGGCGGATGGGCAGCGGCAAGGGCTATTGCTAGAAGGCAGCGCCATGCGCTCGATTTGGTTCAGGGTGCTGAACCAGCGGTGCCTCGGTAGCTCATCCTGATGACTGCCTGTTAAGCCGCTCTCAAAAACGACCTACGGCTGCGATCTTCATCGCGGCCGTTTTCATGTCGTCGTTCCTGGCTATGCCGACAAGTTCAATCGGCAGCTTGCGGATCGTCTTGCCTGTGTGAACGCAATTTAGTGAGCCAAGAACATACTCGCAATTTGGTATTGGGGCCTGCTTGGGACAAGATAAACTCACTGTTCGAAGCGGTCGCTATCCAGCATCGCGGATCAGCCAGCACCTTGGTGGCGCGGCGAAAGCTGCGTCGCTGCTTTATCGCGTGGCAACAAAAAAAGCGGGCCGTGAGCCCGCTTGATCTTCGTTCCTGAGACTTCTGCCTGGCGCCGGTACATCCGCGATTTCCAAACTGTCGATCAGGTCAAATTCAACCGCCTTTGGGAAACCTCACCATCCATCTGACAGGACGCTTCGCACCAACCGGCGGCTGATCGCTGCTATATGGCAGTTCGCCAGACGCATTACAAGGGCGTGGAGCGAAAGCTGCGTCGCTGTTTGGTATGCGGATGATTGTAACATCGTGTTGCATGTCTAGTCGCTGCCACCTGTTTCGCTGGCTGCAATTTGTTGATTTCATTGGTTGCGTGCTGCGCCTGCTTGCAACACGAAAAGGCGCCTGATCGGCGCTTTCTATAAGCTAAGCCTTTGTATTTCTTGTCTTTTATTTGGTAGCGGAGGAGGGACTCGAACCCCCGACACAAGGATTATGATTCCTCTGCTCTAACCAACTGAGCTACTCCGCCGCAGGAGGCGCATGGGGCATCGCCGGTGGTGATGGGGCCAGGCGCCTTCGAGGACGGGCGGATATAAGGTTGTGCGCGTGGTGGTGTCAAGCGGCTCTGCTGTTTGCAAAGAAGCATTTCGGCGGAGCGGCTGCGACCCTTCGTCGTGGCCGTCATCGCTCTGCGGGCTTGAGTTGCGGCGCTGGCGCCGATATGTGTCGGCAACGCCAAATCTTGTGACGATTATATGAAGCCGCGAATCGCAGTCCTGGGGTGCGGGTATTGGGGGTCGAACCATATCCGCACGCTTAAGTCGCTTGACGTTCTGAGCGCCGTGTCGGATGCCAATCGGCCACGGGCCGAGGGCTTCGCCAGCGAGCAGGACTGCCGCGTCGTCGATCCGGAAGACCTGTTCGACGACAAGGAAATCGACGCCGTGGTGATGGCGCTGCCGCCGCAGTTCCATGCCGAGTATGCGATGAAGGCCATCGCCGCCGGCAAGGATCTTCTGGTCGAAAAGCCGATCGCGCTGACCGTCGAGGATGCCGAAAGGGCGGTGAACGCCGCGCGCAAGGCGAACCGCATCTACATGGTCGGCCACGTGCTGCGCTTTCACCCAGCCTTCGAGACGCTGAAATCGCTCATCGATGCGGGCGAGCTCGGCGAGGTGCGCTATATCCACTCGCACCGCCTGGGGCTTGGAAAATTCCACACCGAGAACGACGCGCTGTGGGACCTGGCGCCGCATGATCTCTCCATGATCCTGGCGATCACCGGTTCAGCGCCGGTCGAGGTGCGCGGGGAGGGGGCGGCGCTGCTCGATCATTTGAGCGATTTCGCGCATCTACACATGCTTTTCGAGAACGGGCTGAGGAGCCATCTCTTCGCCTCGCGCCTCAACCCCTATCGTGAGCGGCGGCTGACCGTGGTGGGCACCAAGGCGATGGCCGTGTTCGACGATGTCGAGCCCTGGGGGCGCAAGCTCGCCGTCTACCGCCACGCCGTGTGGCAGGACAGCGGCCAGTGGGCCTTCACGACCAACGAGCCGACCTACGTGCCGGTCGAGGAGGGCATGCCGCTGACGCGCGAGCTGGAACACTTCATCGACTGCATCGAGACGCGCAGCGAGCCGCGCACCACGGGCAAGGAGGCGATCGAGGTGCTGCGCATCCTCACCGCCGGCACGGTGTCGCACAACTGAGGGAATATCCGCCGGCCGCCGAAGCGCCAGTGCCACAATCGTATCGCGGATGCCGGCTAAACGTGCCGCGCCCTCAGGCCGGCAGACCTACCAGGCGCGCGAGTTGTGCCTCCGCCTCGGCCCCTCGCTCCGAGCGCTCGATGAAGCCGCCGCCGAAGACGCGCGCTTCCTCCGCATCGTCGGAATAGAGCACGCAGGCCTGGCCCGGCGCTACCCCGGCCTCACCCTCGTGCAACTCCACGAACGTGGTGCCGTTCCGGTGGTAAAGGGTGGCCGGCGCCGGCGGGCGGGTCGAGCGCACCTTCGCGTAGAGATCCATGCCCTCCTCGGGTATCGTCTCCAGCGGCCCATCGCCCAGCCAATTCACCTGGCGCAGGGTGAGCCGTCGCGTCTCCAGCGCCTCGCGCGGGCCGACCACGACGCGCGCCCGTTCGGCGTCGAGATGCACGACATAGAGCGGCTCGCCGGCGGCAATGCCGATGCCGCGGCGCTGGCCGATCGTGTAGCGCAGGATGCCTTCGTGCCGTCCGAGGACGCGGCCGTCGATGTGCACGATCTCACCGGGGCTGGCGGCCTCCGGCTTCAGCTTGGCGATGATGTCGGAATACTTGCCGCGGGGGACGAAGCAGATGTCCTGGCTGTCCTGCTTGGCGGCAACCGACAGACCCATCTCCCCGGCGATCTTGCGTACCTCCGGCTTGGAAAGACCACCCAACGGAAAGCGCAGATAGTCGATCTGCTCCTGCGTCGTGGCGAAGAGGAAATAGCTCTGGTCGCGGTCGGCGTCGACCGGCCGATAGAGCGCCCTGTGCGCGCCGTTGGTCTTCGAGCAGATATAATGGCCGGTGGCCAGCGCGTCCGCGCCAAGGTCGCGGGCGGTCTCCAGAAGGTCGGAGAACTTCACCGTCTGATTGCAGGAAACGCAAGGGATGGGCGTCTCGCCGGACACGTAGCTCTCAGCAAAGGGGTCGATGACGGCCTTGCGGAAGCGCTCTTCGTAGTTGAGCACGTAGTGGGCAATGCCCAGCGTTTCTGCAACGCGGCGCGCGTCATCGATGTCCTGGCCGGCACAGCAGGAGCCGGCCCGGTGGACGGCCGCACCGTGGTCGTAGAGCTGCAGTGTTACGCCGACCACCTCATAGCCTTCATTCGCCAGGATGCCGGCCACGACGGAAGAATCGACGCCGCCCGACATGGCCACGACGACGCGTGTGTCCCTGGGCGCTCCCGGCAGGTCGAGGCTGTTCATCGCTCTCAATTCCGTTCCTGATCACAGGCTACATGGCCCAGGCTAAATGGCAATCCGGCGCGACCGGGTCAAGATGGCTGCCATGCCGCCTCGGCGCATTGCCGGCATTCGAATCAAAATCCGAGCAAATCCCTAACGCCGGATTCACTTGTATTACGCTACTCTTACCACGCGTTTAGGCAATTCTTAAAGCTGCGACGATATCGTCCCAGCGATTGATTGGGTCTTGGTTCAGTGTAGAGAGTACGATGACCGATCTGGTGCGACCGCGCGTGAAATATGTGATTGGGCCTGACGGCAGCCCGCTGACGATAGCCGACCTGCCGCCGTCCAATACGCGCCGCTGGGTCATCCGCCGCAAGGCGGAGGTGGTGGCCGCGGTGCGCGGCGGGCTATTGAGCCTGGAAGAGGCTTGCCAGCGCTACCGCCTGACGGTGGAGGAGTTCCTGTCCTGGCAGGCCTCCATCGATGAGTACGGCCTTCAGGGCCTGCGCACGACGCGCATCCAGCAATACCGTCACTGACCGAGTGTGCAAACACTGGGCGGCTGGCACTCTCAGCCAGCCGATCGGTGGTGTGAGCTCGGGCTAATCTTGGATCAGTTCCGCTGCTTTCTCCCTTGGCAAGGCGACTGCCACGTTTCGGGTTGAAACGGCCTTACGAAGCTCTCTTTCGTCTATTGGAGGGGAGCGGTGTGATGCTTTTCAGCTTGATGACGAACTGGACGCCGCATTTTGCAGCCGTAATAACGCGTGTGCTCGCGTTGACCGATAGTCACCAAGGGCAGCTTTCGATTGCATTGGTGATCGGGAAAGCCTGCCGCTACAGCGTCGCGCGCCCATTTTGGGCGCGGAAGGACGTCCTAACTCTTTGAATCTGAGGCTGTAGCCGGCCAGGCTCGCCGGTCCTGTCTCAACCCGTCAGCGCGTGTGCGCCCTCGTCGCCGCCGCGCTGCTTGCCGTCGCGCGATTCCAGCGCTTCGGCTTTTCTGAGCTCGGCTTCGGTCTCGGCCAGTTCGTCCTCGGCCTGCTCCTTTTGCTGGGCGAGCTCGGCCTGGGAGGTGCGCAGGTTATCGCGGCGCAGCCGCGCCGCCTTTGCGAAGGTGGGGTAGGCGAAGTGGTTCTGGTCGGTAATGCCGGCCTTTGCTTCCTCGGAGGCAACCTGTGCCTCCAGCTCGTCCGCCATGCGGTTGAACTCCGCGATCATGGCATCGAGCTGGGCGATACGGCGGCGTTTTTCGTTCACCTGAAACTGCTTCAGCCGGACGAGGTTCGTACGTGACTTCATCTCCAGACTCCCAGAAAACGCGGCCCCATACTGCAAATCCGTCACCGGCCAACGTCGTGTCTTTTATGCCCATCAGCCCCGATCCCGCCGATCTTGGAAAACAAAACCCTAAGAATCGCGGCCGACGGTAACCATTCGTTTACGGGCGTTGTTAATCATAAGGCGCAGGACTTAAGGCGCGGTAAAGACGCGCACGGGATCAAGGGTTCATCGCCCGCCTTCCGGGTTCCGCGTTCGATGTGAGAAGGCGGCTGGAGCAGGAAAATGGGCAGGCGCGATTCCGTATTTGGATTCAACAGTGTGACTGGGAAAGCTGAAAGGCGATCTTAGCACTTGCAAGGACGAATCAGATTTTGTTAACCATTAAATGGCAGCTTCCGATTCAAGGCATCACTGCTGCGGTGCCCGGATGTCTGCCAGACCCGGTTCGGCGGCGGAAAGGGGACAGGAAATGCGCGTTCTGCTGATTGAAGACGATAGTGCGACCGCACAAAGCATCGAATTGATGCTGAAATCGGAAAGCTTCAACGTCTATACGACCGACCTCGGCGAGGAGGGCGTCGATCTCGGCAAGCTTTACGACTACGACATAATCCTTCTCGACCTCAATCTGCCCGACATGTCGGGTTACGAGGTGCTCAGGACGCTGCGCCTTTCCAAGGTCAAGACGCCGATCCTCATCCTGTCGGGCATGGCCGGCATCGAGGACAAGGTAAGGGGGCTCGGCTTTGGTGCCGACGATTACATGACCAAGCCGTTCCATAAGGACGAGCTGGTTGCCCGCATCCACGCTATCGTGCGCCGCTCCAAGGGACACGCCCAGTCGATCATCACCACCGGAGACCTTGTGGTGAACCTGGACGCCAAGACCGTCGAGGTCGCCGGCCAGCGCGTACATCTGACGGGCAAGGAATACCAGATGCTGGAGCTGCTTTCCTTGCGGAAGGGCACTACACTGACCAAGGAAATGTTCCTCAACCATCTATATGGCGGCATGGACGAGCCGGAATTGAAGATTATCGACGTCTTCATCTGCAAGCTGCGCAAGAAGCTCGACACCGCATCCGGCGGCCAGAACTACATCGAGACCGTGTGGGGCCGCGGCTATGTGCTGCGCGAGCCCGAGGAAATCCGCGAAAGCGCCTGATCGGCGATGCGCGTTCCCCGAAAAGACCCGGCTTAGGCCGGGTTTTTTATTGGCCGGCCTTCGACAGGACACAGAATTGAGGAGGCACGAAGGGCGGCATTCGAGCCGGACCCCGGTAACACGCAGCGCCCTATGCCGCCACGTCGAACTCGCGAAAACTTTCCAGAAGCTGGGCGCGGGTGAAGGGTTTCAGGATGAACCCCCTGGCGCCGGCCCGCTTGGCGCGCATGATGCGGCCGACGTCGAACTGGCTGATGCACAATACGATGTGCGGCTTGGCCCCGGGATCGAGCGCCACAAGCCGCCGGATGAGGTCGGCCGAATCCATGTCGGGCAAAAGGCCGTCAACGATCATGATCTCCGGCATCTCATGCCGGCAGATGTCGATAGCCTCGTGGGCGGTGGCGGCTTCCCCGACCAGCATATCGGGGCCGGCAAGAATGCGCTTGGCGACCCTGCGGATCACGCTCGAGTCGTCGACGATCAAACAGCGCTTCATCCTTCCGTTCCCTTCAAACCGGCCGTGGCCGCAACCCCCGGGAGCGTATGGTAACGAAGCCTGGTAAATTCGTCGCAAACGGGCTTGGTAAATTGTTCGCTAATTTGCCGTCAGCACGATCTCTTCGGCGGAAGCATGGATGGAGACGCTCATGCCGGTCTCGCGGGCAAGCAGCAGCGTATAGTAGTACTGCACGCTGTGCGCGTCGATTGGTTCCTCGGGCGGCTGGGCCGAATGCAGTTCGAGGAATTTCGGCGGTACACGCATCATGGGCCCGTGTGCGGCGACCGTGAACTTCGGCGCCGTCTCGACATCCTCGAGCCGCACCGTCAGCTTGCCGCCGCGCGGAATGGCCGTGTTGGCCACCAGGACCAGGTTCAGAAGCAGCTTCACCTTGTTCTTGGGCAACAGCGCCCGTCCGCCGATCCATTCCAGCTCCGGCTTTTCATTGTGGATGAAAGCCATGGCGACGGTCTGCGCATCGCCGGTGTCGATCTGCATGCCCGCCGAACCTGCCGCGCCGAAGGCGATGCGGGCGAACTGCAGGCGCGCAGAGGCATTCCTGGCGCTGGTACGGATGAGCTGCATCGCATCCTCGTCCGCGCCCCCTTCGTCCAGAAGCTCCAGGCCGTTGCTGATCGCCCCCACCGGCGAGATGATGTCGTGGCACACGCGGCTGCATAGCAACGCAGCCAGATCGGTTGCACTCAGCGAGAGAATGTCATTCATCTTTGAACCGTTCCCAGTCAAAATTTCCCAATCCCTGGTGGTGCGATCCTGACAGATGGGTACCCATCTGTTCGGGGTAGACCACAAGCGCGCGAAACCGGCCCCAAGCCTGCGAATCGCCATATCGACAAACGCAACTGTCGTTACACATCGCGGGCTGGCCGGCAACAAAGCGCAGCTATATCCAGCGCGGCAATACCCCCTTTAAACGTACCATGGCGGTGCCGATTTTTGGCGTCAGCTTAATGGTTGAAAAAGGATTACGGATTATCTTCCAATTTTCGTAAGAGGCAGCCAAGCCGCACGGACCTCGAGCTGCTGTCGCTTCGCAATGGAGATGAAACCGATGCTAACCAGCCTCTTTAGCCGCGCCAAGGCGCGCCTTGCCGTCGTGGCGCTGGCGATGCTGGGCGCGGCGATCCTCTTGTCCGCGCCCTCCGCTCACGCCCAGAACGGCTATACGATGGACGAGATCATCGACGCCGGAAGCAATTTCTTCGGCACCACCACGGGTGGCCTGGCGACGGTGGTGGAAAAGGTCTTTTCCACCTACGGGCTGCCTAACGGCTACGTGCTGGGCGAGGAGGGATCTGGCGCCCTCATCGGCGGCCTCACCTACGGCGAGGGCACGCTCTACACCAAGAATGCCGGCGATCACCCGACCTATTGGCAGGGACCGTCCATCGGCTGGGACTTCGGCGGCCAGGGCTCGCGTGTCATGGTTCTGGTCTACAATCTCAACGACGTGGGCGAGCTCTATCGGCGCTATGCGGGCGTTGCCGGCTCCGCCTATCTCGTCGCCGGCCTGGGTTTCAACGTGCTCAAGAACGGCCCCGTGCTCATCGTGCCGATCCGCACCGGCGTCGGCGCCCGGTTGGGCGTCAATCTCGGTTATTTGAAGATGACCCAACGGCCGACTTGGAATCCTTTCTGAGGCGGACTGGCGGGCAAACCGGCAAATCCGTCGGGGCACTGGATTTGCCTCTGCCCGCCGTGGCACAGTAGCGGCCGACAATCGCCGACGGATATGCCCTGTGATTCAGACCGTTCTGTCATTCATTCTCGGTTTCCTCGCTGCTGCCGCGCTGGCTCTAGCGGTGGCTCCGGCGCTATGGCGGCGTGCGGGCGTGCTCACGCGCAAGCGTATCGAAGCCTCGATGCCGCTGTCGCGCGAGGAGCTGCAAGCCGAGATCGACGCCGTCAGGGCCGAGTATGCCATGACGACGCGGCGGCTGGAGATGAAGGCGGAAGCCATCAAGAAAAAGGCCGCCCAGGATCTGGTGGAGATCAACGCCCAGCGCGAAGAAGCGAGGCGGCTTGGCGAAGAGTGCGCCGCGCGCGAGGAGGCCCTGGCCGCCGTGCAGGCGCGGCACGACGATATCGCCAGGCAGCTTTCCGAGCGTGAGGCGGAGCTGAAGGCATTGTCGGTGAAGCTGCCGGCGGCCGAGACGAGCCTGGCCGAGCGGAAGGCGGAGGTCGAGGAGCTTTCGCGCCTCTACGAGGAGTCGAGCCTTATCGCCAGCAGCCATCAGGTCGAGCTGGTGGCGCGCGAAGCCGACATCGAGCGGCTCAATGACACGATCACGCGCTTGCGCAACGAGGCCAAGGAGGCCGACCGGGCAAGACGTGCGGCTACCTCCGAGAAGACCAAGGTGGAGGAGGCCCTGAACGTCGCGCGCAAGCGTTCCGGGGAACTGGAGCACAAGCTCGAGCGTATGATGACCGACCTGTCGACGCGCGACGAACGGCTGGAGCGGCAGGAAAAGGAGATCGCGCGCCTGAAGCGCAAGATCAGGGAAGCCGCCGGCGGCGACAGCGGTTCGAGTCCGATCGTTGACGCGGAAGAGGCAAAGGCGCGGCTGGAGATGCAGGTGGCTGATCTTTCACTGCAACTCTCGACCCTACTGGCTCAGGAAGGCGGGGAAGGAGGTGAGATGTCTACAGCCAGGAAATCGGAGGTGGAACGGCTGCAGTCGCGGCTTGCCGCCTTGATGCGAGAGAACAAGAAGCTGCGAGCGGCGATCGCCGCTGCAGAAGAAGGGCCGGGCGACGACGCCCTGCGCGAGCAGATTTCCGGCTTGGCGGCGGAAGTGGTGAATATGGCCGCCGCCCTCGAAGGCCCCGGCTCGCCCATCGAAAAGGCGCTTTCGGAGCCGCCGCCGGCCCCACCCGCCGACGAGATTCGCCCGCCAAGCTTGGCCGATCGCGTCCGCACCCTCCGCGAGGGCTCGGCGCCGGCGGAGTAAAGCAGTTCCAGGAAAAGTGGAAACCGGTTTTCCGTCCGGAGTTGCGACAAACAACGAGTTAGACCATTTCATCGAGTCTATGAAACGATGAATGGTCCAGGTTCTACGCCTCTTCCCGCCAAAGCCGGTGCAGCGCGATGGCCGATACGGCGGCCACGTTCAGGCTGTCGAAGTCTTCGCGCATGCTGATGCGCACCGAGGGCACGCGGTCGAGCAGCGTTGCCGGCAGTCCCGGCCCTTCCGCGCCAAGCAGGAGGGCGGTGCGCGGTGCCCGCTTCACGGCGTCTATCTCCCTGGTCCCCCCGGGGCTTAAAGCGAGAACCTCGAAATCGTGCTCCGAGAGTGCTTCGACAAGCGCCTCAGCGCTGTCGCCCCGCGCAAAGGGCACCTTGAGCGCGGCACCCACCGAAACGCGGATCGCCTTGCGGTAGAGCGGGTCGCAGCAGTCGGCGTCCATCAGCACAGCGTCGGCGCCGAAGGCAGCCGCGTTGCGGAGGATCGCGCCCATGTTGTCGTGGTTGGCGATGCCCGAAAGCGCCACGACCAGTGCCCGCTCCGGCAGGCGGGCGATAAGCGCTTCCGCACTCGCTTCCTCTCCGCGTTTGCCGATGGCCAACACACCGCGATGCATGGGAAAGCCGGCAATGGCGTCCATCACCGCACCACCCGCCACGTAGACCGGCACGTCCTGCGGCACGCGGTCGATGAGTTCGCCCATCCCGGCCACCCGGTTCTCGCGCAGAAGCACGGACTCGGCTTTGAAGCGGGCGGTGGAGAAGAGCACGTTCAGCACCACCTTGCCCTCGGCGATGAACCGGCGCTCGCGGCCGACGAGATCGCGCTCGCGGATATCGCGGTAGGCGGAAATCCGCGGGTCTTGCGGGTCGTCTATGGGGATGAGCTCGCGGGACATGGCCTCAGCCGCCACGCGCCTTCTTCGCCATCGCAACCAGCACCGGCCGCATCTCGGAGGCGTCCTTCAGGGGGGCGTCGAAGAAGACGCGCCGCGCTTCGTCGCCCTTGGCAAGGTCAATGCCTTCCGGGTCGATGCCCGTCAGCACCCAGTTCCCCGCCTCGGCGCCGGCGAACGCCGTCGCGTAGTTCTCCACCGCGTCCGCGTGGTCCTCGTTCATGTGCTCGACGGCCCTTTGCTCGATCTCCAGAAGCGCGGCCGAGACGGTGCCCTCGGCCAGAAGCTCCTCGCGCTTCAGCTTGTAGGCGCGGGCGAAGCCGCCGTTGAGGAGCCCGCCCTCCGGCTCCAGCCGGAAGAAGGAGAAATCCGCGAAGCCGGCATACAGCTTCGCCTTCGGATGTCGGTTGAGATACCGCCGCTCCGCATGTGCCGCACCGATCGTGCCGCGCTCCAGCCTCTCCGCCCGCGCCTTCAGCGTCAGGCGCGGGTGGGCGAGCGGGTCGCCCTTGCCGGGCTCGCCAACCAACAGCGAACAGCGCGGGTCCGCCGCAAGTGCCGCCGTGTGGGCCGACAGCGCGGAGACGAGGATCAGCGGCGCCCCGTCCATATCGGTCGCAACCGCCACCCGCGTTGCCAGTGGCGCGCCGTCCGCGTCGAGCGTGGCCAGCGCGCCGAAGCGGGCGGTGCGCAGAAGCGTCTTCGCCAGCCGGATCGCCTCCGCGTCCGTTTCAAGAAATGGATCGGCCTTCGCCATAGCCCGTGCTCCTTCTAGACGGAGCCTTCTCCGATAACGCCTGCCGCTTCAAGGGTTTTCCGCTCCTCGTCGGAAATGCCGAAACGAGAAAGCGACACGGCGGGCTCCGCCGGTCCCGCCCGCTGCGAATGCGTGCGTGCGAAGCGTGGCGTCGGGGCAGGGCGGGTGAAGCCGTCCCGCGTCTGATGCACCGCCCGGGCGCGGTTGTACGGATGCTCCGTCGCCTCTCTCAGTGAGAGCACCGGCGCCACGCATGCATCCGTCGCCTCGAACAGCGCCGCCCACGCGTCGCGGCTTTTCTCGCGGAAGCGCGCCGCGATGGCCGCCCGCATCTCCGGCCACAGCGCGCGGTCGTACTGCCCCTCGACAAACCGCCCCTCCAGCGGCAGGAGCCGTGCGAATTCGGCAAAGAACTGCGGCTCCAGGCAGGCGACGGCGACATGGCCGCCATCCGCCGTCTCGTAGGTATCGTAGAACGGCGCGCCGCCGTCGAGCAGGTTCTGGCCGCGCCCTTCGTGCCAGAACCCCGCCGCCATGAAGCCGAAGAAGGGCGCTGACAGCATCGACGCCCCGTCGACCATTGCCGCGTCCACCACCTGCCCCTTGCCCGAGCGTTCCCGCTCGAAAAGGGCGGCCAGCACACCAGTAAGGAGAAACATGGTGCCGCCGCCATAGTCGCCGACAAGGTTGAGCGGCGGCAGGGGCTTGCCGCCCTTCGGCCCGATCATCGAAAGGACGCCCGACCAGGCGAGGTAGGTGAGGTCGTGGCCAGCGCGGGCGCTGAGCGGCCCATCCTGGCCGAAGCCGGTCATGCGGCCGTAGACGAGCCGTGGATTGCGCTTCAGCGCCACCTCCGGCCCGGCTCCCAGCCGTTCCATAACGCCCGGGCGAAACCCCTCCAGAAGCACGTCCACACCCACCACGAGCCGCAGCAGCAGCGCGCAGCCCTCCGGGCTTTTGAGATCGAGCTTCAGGAACTTCCGGCCATGGCGTTCGAGATCGTATTCGCGCGGCGCGTCGAGGAAGGCGCGGCCGGCGTTCTTGCGCTCGACGCGCAGCACGTCCGCGCCCATCTCCGCCAGCATCAGGCCGGCCAGCGGCACCGGCCCAAGCCCCGCCATCTCGATAACCGTCAGGCCGGAAAGGGGGCCGCTTCCGCCGGCGCTGCCCATCCTATCGCGGCGCCATCCGTATGGCGCCGTCGAGCCTGATCGTCTCGCCGTTCAGCATCTGGTTCTCCACGATGTGGCAGGCAAGCGCTGCATATTCGGAAGGCTCGCCCAGCCGTGGCGGGAAGGGCACCTGCTGCCCGAGCGATGCCTGCGCGTCTTCCGGCAGACCGGCCAGCATCGGCGTCTTGAAGATGCCGGGCGCGATGGTGCACACGCGGATGCCTGCGCGGGCGAGGTCGCGCGCGACAGGCAGCGTCATGCCGACGATGCCGCCCTTCGAGGCCGAATAGGCGGCCTGGCCGATCTGCCCGTCAAAGGCGGCGACGGACGCCGTGTTGACGATCACGCCGCGCTCGTCGCCCGCGAGGGGCTCAAGCTCCTGCGCCTGAGCGGCGAAGAGGCGGATCATGTTGAAGGAACCGATAAGGTTGACCTCGATCACTCTGCGGTAGAGGTCGAGCGGATGCGGTCCCTCCTTGCCCACCGTCTTCATGGCGACGGCAATGCCGGCGCAGTTGACCAGGATGCGCGGGCTGCCGAGCTTCTCCGTGACCGCGGCAATCGCCGCCTCGCCGTCCTCCGCACTCGTCACGTCGCATTTGACCGCCAACCCGCCGATCTCTCCGGCCACCTTTTCCGCCTGTTCCATGCCGACATCGGCAAGCGCCACCTTGGCGCCTCTTTCCGCCAGCGCCCTGGCCGTCGCCTCGCCAAGGCCCGAACCGCCGCCCGTGACGAGCGCGGTGATGCCGGATGGATTCATGAATTGCCTCCCTTGGATTGCGGCTGTCCCTAGAACAGCCCTTCGATATAGCCTTGCTCGTTAAGGAATATCTTCTCCGCCGATGGCGTGCGGGGCAAGCCCGGCATGGTCATGATCTCACCGCAGATGGCGACGATGAAGCCCGCGCCCGCTGAAAGCCGCACCTCGCGCACCGGCACCACATGCCCCGTCGGCGCGCCGCGCAGGTTGGGATCGGTCGAGAAGGAGTACTGGGTCTTCGCCATGCAGACGGGCAAGTTGCCGTAGCCCTGATCCTCCCACTGTTTGAGCTGGGCGCGCACGGATTTGTCGGCGATCGCCTCCGAGCCGCGATAGATGCGCTTGACGATGGTGTCGATCTTCTCGAAGAGCGGCATGTCCTCGCGGTAGAGCGGGGCGAATTGCGAGGTGCCGCCCTCGGCGAGCGCCACCACCTTGCGCGCCAGTTCCTCGATGCCGGCGGAGCCCTCGGCCCAGTGCCGGCACAGCACCGCCTCCTCGCCCTCAGCCGCCACATACGCCTTTACCGCCGCGATCTCCGCCTCGGTGTCGGTATGGAAATGGTTGATGGCGACGATGGCCGGCACGCCGAACTGCTTCACGTTCTCGATGTGGCGGCCGAGATTGGCGCAGCCCTTCGTCACCGCCTCGACATCCTCCGCGCCCAGTTCCTCCTTCTTCACCCCGCCGTTCATCTTCAGTGCCCGTATGGTGGCGACGATGACGGCGGCCGAGGGCTTGAGGCCGGCCTTGCGGCACTTGATGTCGAAGAATTTTTCCGCGCCGAGGTCGGCGCCGAAGCCGGCCTCCGTCACCACGTAGTCGGCCAGCTTCAAGGCCGTCGTGGTGGCCATGACGGAGTTGCAGCCATGCGCGATGTTGGCGAACGGCCCGCCGTGGACGAAGGCCGGATTGTTCTCCAGCGTTTGCACGAGGTTGGGCTGAAGCGCATCCTTCAGGAGCACGGCCATTGCGCCGTCCGCCTTGATATCGCGGGCGAAGACCGGGCTCTTGTCGCGGCGGTAGCCGATGATGATGTCGCCGAGCCGCTTTTCGAGATCATGCAAGTCGGTGGCAAGGCACAGGATGGCCATCACCTCCGAAGCGACGGTGATGTCGAAGCCGGTTTCGCGCGGAAAGCCGTTGGCGACGCCACCCAGCGAGACGACGATCTGGCGCAGTGCCCGGTCGTTCATGTCCATGACGCGGCGCCAGGCGACGCGGCGGGTGTCGATGTTCTCCGCGTTGCCCCAGTAAATGTGGTTGTCGATGAGGGCGGACAGAAGATTGTGGGCCGAGGTGATGGCGTGGAAATCGCCGGTGAAATGCAGGTTCATGTCCTCCATGGGTACAACCTGCGCATAGCCGCCGCCGGCAGCTCCCCCTTTCATGCCGAAGCAAGGGCCGAGAGAGGCTTCGCGGATGCACACGGCGGTCTTCTTGCCGATGCGGTTGAGGCCGTCGCCGAGGCCGACGGTGGTCGTCGTCTTGCCTTCGCCGGCAGGCGTGGGGTTGATCGCCGTCACGAGGATCAGCTTGCCGTCGCCATTCCCCCGCGCCCCGGCGATGAACTCGGCCGAGATCTTCGCCTTGTCATGGCCATAGGGCAAAAGGTGCTCGGGCGGGATACCGAGCCTTTCGCCGATCTCCTGGATCGGCTTCTTCCTCGCCGCGCGCGCGATTTCGATATCGGACTTCACCTCGGCCATGCGTCTCCTCCTCGATTGCCGTCGGCTGCGATGTGCCTGCCACACCTGACGGTTTCAGGCAATAAGGGCCCGCAAGGCTGCTCCGTGCCATCCCGAAAAAGGCGGATAATGCGCGAAATGCGACAGGGTGCGAGGGAGTAGCGAATAGTGAGTAGTGGGCAGCGGGAATGCAGGCGTTTCCTTCGCAACGCAAGCACGGCAGCGCCGTTCCTACTCACTACGCACTATTCACCACTCACCACTCCCTCACTGTCACCGATCCAGCACCTGCCTCAACTCTACCAGGTTCGACCGCACCCGCAGGATATAGAACCCCATGGTCGCCAGATGCGTGGGCATGATCCAGCCGGCCTCGCGGCCGTTGGAGATGATGAAAGGGGTGATGTTAAGGGCTGCGCGGAGCTGGTTCTCCGTTGTGTCCCACAGCGAGCCCAGCGAGCGTTGCGCCACGACATCCTCGAAATCCGCGCGTGCCGCGTGAAGAAGGCCGTAATAGCCGTAGAGCTGGCCGTAGGCGAACCAGAAGCGGTCGTCGGCGCGCGTGTCGAACCAGCCGCTGTTATAATTCTCCGAGCGCTCACGCAGGATAGCCGAGGTGGAGCCGATATCGTTGGCAATGCGGTCGAGGAACTGGATGAGATTGTCGGCGCGCGCGTCGAACACGGCGTCGCAGGCCTCCAGCCGGTCGTTGAAGGCGCGCAGCGAGGTGATCGCGGTGCGGTAGAAGCCTGGTGTCGGCGTCTTCGGGCCGAACGGGGAAAGCCCGAAATACCAGGCGTCCTCCGAGAACTGGATGCTCTCGCGCGCCTTTTGCAGGTCGCCGTCGATCTGCGAGGTGCCGCGCACACGGCCGAGCGCGTCGACCAGCTCCACCGAGGTGCGCCGCACCGCCTGGTTGACGCCGCGCTGGAAGGAGGCCTTGTTGTCGAAGAAGGGCGTGTCGTCCCAGTCGAGGCCGAAGAAGCCGAGCTTGTAGAGAAGCATGGAGGAAATCCACGCGTTCTGGTTGACGTTGATATCGGTGAGGTCGGCGGCGACGTCGGCGATGGCCGAGCGGCCGCATGTGCGCGGTCCCTCCTCGCCGGTCGCGGCCACCGGCTCGCCGGCCGACACGCCTCGGTTCGTCAGATCATAGGCCTGAACGTAATCGCGGTCGAAGCCGGTCCACACCTGGGTCTGCCAGAAGAAATAGGCGTAAAGCCCGATGAAAAGGACAACGACGGCGCCCACCACGGCGCGCACGATCCACCCCCGGTGCTTGTACCAGCGGCCGAGCGCCACGAACGGCCAGGCAAGCCACGCCAAGAGGTGGCCGATGCCGCGGCCGAGCGCGGCGAATACACGGGTAAAGAAATCGACGATCGAACCGGACACCAAGCGCCTCCCTCAGGCGAAACCGCAGAGACGCCTCAGAAGCGCCAAGTGCGTTGAGATAAGCACTTTTCGGTGCTTCCACAACCTGGCGGTCCGACCCAAACGGAAAGTACCGTCCGCTTGGAAAAGCCGGCTCACAAGCAAATTACCTGGTGGGGCGATTTGCCCTGACAGATGGGTACCTCTGTCCGGATCGCGCCACTGGGCCGCCCGCCGCTATTCCGCCCCGGCAAAGCCGATAAGGTCCTCCGCCCGCCAGCGGCCCATCTCCTCCTCCCAATGCCTGCGGCACAGCGACACGTATACGTCCTTGCCGATGGCCACCTGCTCGCCCTTTTTGGCCACCTTGCCGTCGGGACCCAGCCGCACGACCATGGTCGCCTTGCGGCCGCAGCGGCAGATGGTGCGCACCTCGCGCAGCTCGTCGGCGATCGCCAGAAGCGCGCGCGAGCCGGTGAAGAGCTTGCCCTGGAAATCGGTGCGCAGGCCGTAGCACATGACGGGGATGTCGAGCCGGTCGGCGATGCGCGCAAGCTGCCAAACCTGTTCTTCGGCCAGGAACTGCGCCTCGTCGACGAAGACGCAATGGGTGGTGGTGTGCCGGTGATGCTCGGCTACGCGCGCGAAGAGGTCGTCGCCATCGCTGAACATCTCGGCATCCGCCTCCAGCCCGATGCGCGAGGCGATGTAGCCGGCACCGTCCTTATGGTAGTGGCTGGCCTTGCGGTAATGGCCGGCGACGAACAGCATGGTCGACATGCCGCGCTCCCGGTAGTTGTAGGAGGCCTGCAGGAGCATGGTGGTCTTGCCGGCATTCATCGTCGCGTAGTGGAAATAGAGCTTGGCCATCGTCTTCGCCGTTCCGGTCCGTTTGCCTGATAGCAGCATCAGGGGCTCGTGAAACGCCGCGGCGACGGTCTTCCACCGGAATGGCGCCACGGCGGCCGGGGCAGCGCGGCTTCGGGATCATCCTTTCCGCTTGCGGCCAGCCTCAAATGATGCTTGCGTTTGAACAAAACAGTGAAGCCGGTTAAACGGCGCTGGTGCAAAAAAGTTATGTCAAACAAACTTTCCAGGGGAGAACCGTCATGTCCCACCTTAAACGCATCGCGGCCGGCTTCGGCGTGGCCGTCGGCCTTTGCACGGGTACGGCCCTTGCCGCCGAGCCGGAGGAATGCCGTTCCATCACCTTCTCCGATGTCGGCTGGACCGACATCACCGCTACCACGGCGACGGCTTCCACGGTTCTGGAAGGGCTCGGCTATCAGCCGGAAACGCAAGTGCTCTCCGTGCCGGTAACCTACGCTTCACTCAAGAATGGCGACGTCGACGTTTTCCTCGGCAACTGGATGCCCACCATGGAAGCCGACATCGCGCCCTATCGCGCGGACGGCTCGGTAGAGACCGTCGTCACCAACCTGGAAGGTGCCAAATACACGCTCGCCGTGCCGCAATACACCTATGACGCGGGCCTCAAGAGCTTCGCCGACATCGCTAAATTCCGTGACGAATTGGGCGGCGAGATCTACGGCATCGAGCCGGGCAACGACGGCAACCGTCTGATCCTCGACATGATCGAGAACGATACTTTCGGCCTCTCCGGCTTCGAGCTCGTGGAAAGCTCGGAGGCCGGCATGCTCTCGCAGGTGCGCCGCGCCGTGCAGCGCGAGGAGCACGTGGTCTTCCTTGGCTGGGAGCCGCACCCGATGAACGCCAATATCGACATGGCCTACCTGGAAGGCGGTGACGACGTGTTCGGTCCGAACTACGGCGGCGCCACGGTGCACACGAACGTGCGCGCGGGGCTGGCCGAAGAGTGCCCCAATCTCGGACGGCTTCTGGAGAACATGATCTTTTCGCTGCAGATGGAAAACGAGATCATGGGTGCCATCCTTGACGAGGGCGAGGACCCCGAGGCCGCGGCCGCCGCCTGGCTGAAGGAGAGCCCGGACGTGCTGGGCCCCTGGCTCGAAGGCGTGACCACCTTCGACGGCGGCGACGCGATGGAAGCCGTCAAGGCGCACCTGGGGATGTGAGTTGAGTGGCGGGCGCCGCTCGAGCGCCCGCTTCCCTGCCTCGCTTCCTCCACCGATAACGGGAGACCGCCAACCCTATGGATCCCCTGACACAATGGATCGCGGCCTGGAAAATTCCCATCGGCAGATGGGGCCGCGAATTTTTCGACTTTCTGACAACCAATTTCGCCTGGCTTTTCGACAATCTGGCCAGCGGGCTGGCAACCGTCCTAGACGGGATGGCCGGCTTCCTTTTATGGCTTCCGCCGAGCGTGGTCGTGGTGGCGGTCGCCGTCCTCGCCTTTCTCCTGCAGCGCTCGTGGAAACTGGCGCTGGGCGTCGCCATCGGCCTCCTCTTCATTGTCAATCAGGGCCTGTGGAAGGAGACGGTGGAGACACTGGTCCTCGTCGTCGCCGCGGCCGCCGCCTCCATGGCGATTGGCGTTCCCGTCGGCATCTGGGCAGCCCACAGCGAGCGGGTCTATCAGTTCCTGCGCCCCGTCCTGGACCTCATGCAGACCCTGCCGACCTTCGTCTATCTCATTCCGGTACTTATCCTTTTCGGCCTGGGTGCCGCGCCGGGCCTCATCGTCACCGTCATCTTCGCCTCGCCGGCGCCGATCCGGCTCACCTATCTCGGCATCACCTCGGTGCCGAAGCCGATGCTGGAGGCGGGCCAGGCCTTCGGGGCGACCCGCAGCCAGCTTCTGTGGAAGGTGGAGCTACCGGCGGCACTTCCCTCCATCATGGCGGGGCTCACCCAGTGCATCATGCTGTCGCTGTCGATGGTGGTCATCGCCGCCCTCATCGGCGCCAACGGGCTTGGCAAGCCGGTGGTGCGGGCCTTGAACTCCGTCAATATCCCGCTGGGGCTTGAAGCGGGGCTCGCCATCGTCGTCCTGGCCATCATCCTCGACCGCATGGCCCGCATCGGCAAGGAGGGCGAGCGATGAGACCGGCCGTCGATTTTCGTGCCGTCGACATCATTTTCGGCACCGACCGGGAGCGCGCCGCGGCGCTGCCGATGGTGGACGCGGGTGCGAGCCGCGCCGAGATCCTGGAGAAGACCGGCGCGGTGCTCGGCTGCGCCGGTTGCGACCTGGCGGTCGAGCGCGGCGAGATCTCCGTTTTGATGGGGCTTTCGGGCTCCGGAAAATCGACGCTGTTGCGTGCCGTCAACCGGCTCAACAAGGTGGCGCGCGGCGAGGTGATCGTTCACGACGGCGACTGGTCGGCCAGCGTCGTGAACTGCTCCGAGAGCGAGCTCAGGAAGATCCGCCGCGAATGTGTGGCCATGGTGTTCCAGCAGTTCGCGCTTCTGCCCTGGCGCACTGTGGCGGAAAATGTCGGCTTCGGGCTGGAGCTTTCGGGCGCGCCGGCGAAGGAGCGCCAGGAGCGCGTGATGGCGCAGCTCGAGCTGGTGCACCTGGAGGATTGGGCGGGCAAATACGCCCATGAGCTTTCCGGCGGCATGCAGCAGCGCGTGGGCCTTGCCCGCGCCTTTGCCACGGAGGCGCCCATCCTCCTGATGGACGAGCCTTTCTCTGCTCTCGACCCGCTGATCCGCACCAAGCTGCAGGACGAACTGATCGAACTGCAGGAGCGGCTGAAGAAGACCATTCTCTTCGTCAGCCACGACCTTGAGGAGGCGCTGAAAATCGGCAACCGCATCTCCATCATGGAGGGTGGGCGCATCGTCCAGACCGGCACTCCGGAGGACATCGTGCTCAGGCCCCAGAACGACTACGTGCGCGATTTCATCGCCAATGTGAATCCGCTGTCCGTGCTGACGGCGTGGAATGTGATGCGGGACGCGCGCGATCTCAAGGGCGCCGGCGAGGGCTGGCTGTGGCTCGACCGCCGGCAGACGACACGCTTCAAGTTCGACGCGAACATGCTGGTCGTGGACGCCGAACGTGACAGCCAGCCGGCCATCTGGGTCTCCTGCGACAACACGGAAAAGCTGCCGGAAAATAAGCCGAAGGTCTACTGGGCGCACGCCGGCACACCGCTGAAGACGGTGATGCAGGCCATGCACCAGTCGGAAACGGCGCCCGTTGCGGTGTTCGACGAAGCCTCCCGCTTTCTCGGCGCCATCGGCGTGCGCGACGTTCTGAAAGCGATCGTCAGGGGCAGCCCAGGGGAAGTCTGACGGCAGGAAGGATTCATGCCCGGACATTGATGCGCCGCCAGCGGTCAAACGTTAGGACCGCTGGCGTTAGCTCGCCTTCTTCACCGGCTGGCGAACGTCGGTGACCGTAAGCCGGTGGGTGCGTCCGTTGCGCGCCGTCCAGTCGATCGACTGGCCGGCCGACAGACCGACGAGCACGGCGCCGACCGGCGTCGTCACGGAAATCTTGCCCTGGGCGATATCCGCCTCCACGGGGAAGACGAGTGTCACGGTGGTAGGCGGGGCCTCGTCGGCGGTGTAGGTGAGAGTGGATCCCATGCGCACCACCGTTTCGGGAAGCGCGGAATCCTCAACTACGCGTGCGCGCTCCAGTTCGGCGATCATGGTTTCCGCAAATACGGGGTCGTGCTCCTCCATCGCCGTGGCGAGACCGAGCAGGCGGTCGTGATCGGTTCTGGAAACGATGATCTTTGGCTTGCGTCCGGCCTTCTTCTGCATGGCTTTCGATCCAAGGACTGCCGTCATCTGCGGCTTTTGTTCTTTTGTAATTGCGCCTGGGATTGCTCTTGTCCGCACGATCCCGATAGGGCTGCGGCTTCGTTGCGCCCCGCGATCCGGAGGCGCATGGCACCGGACCCCGGGGTTAGCGTCCCGTGAGGGGACACACCCGAAGAAGGTAGAGGGGAGAAATCGAATTCCGTACCATAAAAAGAAAGTGGGTCAGGGCAGGGCCCGTGTCAAGGACGGCGGGGCATCGGCGGCGGCCTTCTCAGACGGCCGAAGCGGAAGCCTTCGGGCATGGCAGCCCGAACCATCATCATCTCGCCGATGGTTTCGTGGGTGAGCAGCCCGACCAGACGGCCGTCGCTGTCGACCACGGCGACGGCAGGCGCATTCTTCTCCTGCATCAGGCGAAAACCCTCCGTCAGGTTCTGGCGCCGGTGGACGGAGGGAAGACCGGTGCGCATGGCGCCGACCACGGGTGCCTCCGGCCCCGTCTCCTTCAGCGCGGCGATCATGTCGTTGCGCGTCAGAAGCCCTTCCATGCGGCCGTATGCGTCGAGGATGGGAAACTCGTTCTGCGTGGTGGCGAGCAGCCGCTCGATGGCCTCGCCAATACTCGCGGAGCGGTCGAGGGCGGCGAACTCCGTCACCATCACGTCGCCCGTCAGAACGCTGTTGGCGACATCGCGGATCTGCGCGTTCTGCGCCTCGGCCGCCGCTGCCAGATAGACGAAGATGGCGATGAAGATGAGCAGCGGGTTGTAGAGCAGCCCCAGGAAGCCGAACAGAAAGGCGAGCCCCTGGCCGATATTGGCGGCGATCTGGGTGGCCCGTGCCCAGGTCATCCGCGTGGCGAGAAGGGCGCGCAGCACGCGCCCGCCGTCCATGGGGAAGGCGGGGATCATGTTGAACAGCACCAGGAAGACGTTGACGCCGGCAAGCCGCACGAGAAAATCGGCGCGCGGGTCCTCCACCTGCATCATCTGCTCAATGCCGGCCGAACCGCCGAGCGCCAGGAAGATGAGGACGGCGATGACGACATTGACCAGAGGGCCTGCCACGGCGATGACGAACTCTTGGCCCGGCTCCTCCGGCATGCGTTCCAGCCGCGCCAGCCCGCCGATCGGCAAAAGCGTGATGTCCGGCGTCCTGATGCCGTAGCGGCGCGCCGCAAGGGCATGGCCGTATTCGTGCAGTACCACGCAGGCGAAGACGGCGAGGATGAATGCCACGCCCTCCCAGGCGGCGGCCGCGCCGCCGATCCTGTAGTGCATGAACCAGATCCAGACGAGCAGGAGCAGGAAGGTGACGTGGATGCGCACCGTCGTGCCGAAGATCCTGCCGATGTTGAAAGACCATACCATCGTGCATCATGCTCCCGCGGGACTTATATCCCAACATAAGGGACATTTGTCGCCGCGGCACCATTTTCAAGCGCGGCATTTCGATGTGGAGGCGCAGGCATTTGGCAGACAGCGCGATCGTCACGGCCGTGACCGGCCTTGTGCGCGGCATGAAGCAACGCCGGGAGGCGGTGGGGCCGGTCGTCGTGCTGGCAGTGCTCGCCTTCGGCGTCTACGCATTTCTCGCGATCGCCGACGAGGTGGCCGAGGGCGAGATCCGCGCCCTCGACCGGCGGCTTTTCCTCGCCCTGCGCAATCCCGCCGACCCCTCCGATCCGCTCGGACCGCCTTGGCTGGAGGAGGTGGCGCTGGAGATAACCGCGCTCGGCGGCTACACGCTCGTCCTTCTCGCGCTCACCGCCGTCGTCGGCCTACTGGTCGTCACACGGCGCCACGGGCCGGCGCTTTACGTCGTGCTTTCTGTTGGATCGGGCGCGCTCGTATCGCACTTCCTGAAACAGTATTATGAGCGCCCGAGGCCCGATCTCGCCGCCCATCTCGACATCGTCCATACGTCCAGCTTCCCAAGCGGCCACGCCCTGTTGACCACCGTCGCCTATCTCACGCTGGCCGCCCTCGTCATACGCTTCTTCGGCGATCTGCGGGTGCGGCTCTATGTGCTCTTCACGGCTCTCGTCATTTCGGTCGCCGTCGGCATCACCCGTGTCTATCTCGGCGTCCATTGGCCGAGCGATGTGGCGGCCGGTTGGGCGCTGGGGGCGGCTTGGGCAAGCCTCACATGGCTCCTCGCTTCGCTGCTCCAGTACCGCCGCGGCAGTCTGGCGAAGGAGAGCCGGCACGGCCAAGGCGGCGACGGCCAGGATGGCGATGCATGACCAAAGCAGTTGCGCATGCGTTCTTTCGCGGCTATGGAAGGCGCATGGACACGGTTGCGAACGCAAAGCTTTGGTGGTGGGCCTGCTGACTGCGGCCAGCGCAAGCGTTTGCGTGCAACTTCGACGATTGGCCGCAGGTGAAAACCGGGCGGCCATTTTCATTATATGGGCTTCCCGGCGGCGCTTGAAAGGGAGCGGAGAATGAGCGTGGAAGTCTTGGAAAACGGCGGCGAGCGGTTCGTCACGGCGGGCGGCATAAGCGTTGTCCGCAGCCGCAGCGAGACGCCATATAACGGCGCCATCGACACCTATATCGATGCACTGGATGCGCGCCGCGGCGCCGTCTTCTCTTCCAACTACGAATATCCGGGCCGCTATACGCGCTGGGATACCGCCATCATCGACCCGCCGCTGGTGATTTCGGCGCGCGGACGGGCCATGAAGGTCGAGGCGTTGAACGGGCGCGGGGAGGTCATGCTGCCGGCGCTGGGCGCGGCCATCGAAGGCCTGCCGGACGTCGCCATGACGGTGCGAAGCCCGCGTCTGCTCGAGGTTATAGTTGCCGAGCCGAGGGAAATCGTATCGGAGGAGGAGCGCTCGCGCGTTCCCTCCGTCTTCACCGTACTCAGGGCCGTCACGAACCTCTTCCATACGGAGAACGACGACAATCTCGGGCTTTACGGCGCCTTCGGCTACGATCTCGCCTTCCAGTTCGACCCCGTGGCGCTGAAGCTCGATCGACCGGAAAGCCAGCGCGACCTCGTTCTCTACCTGCCGGACGAAATCCTCGTCGTCGACCACCACGCGGCCAGGGCCTGGCACGACCGCTACGACTATTCGGGCAAGGGGTTTTCCACCGAAGGTAAGCCGCGCGAGGGCCGCGAAGAGCCGTTCCAGCCAGGAGCCCGCGTGCCGCCGCGCGCCGATCACGAGCCAGGCGAATACGCGAAACTGGTGGAAAAGGCGAAGGAAAGCTTCCGGCGCGGCGATCTCTTCGAAGTCGTTCCGGGGCAGATGTTCTTCGAGCACTGCCAGAACCGCCCGTCGGCAATCTCCCGCCGCCTGAAACAGATCAACCCGTCGCCCTATTCCTTCTTCATCAACCTTGGCGAGCGCGAGTATCTCATTGGCGCCTCTCCGGAGATGTTCGTGCGCGTGTCGGGACGGCGCGTGGAGACCTGCCCAATCTCCGGCACCATCAAGCGCGGCGACGACGCCATCTCCGATTCCGAGCAGATCCTGAAGCTCCTGAACTCCAAGAAGGACGAGTCGGAACTGACCATGTGCTCTGACGTCGACCGCAACGACAAGAGCCGCGTATGCGAGCCGGGCTCGGTGCGCGTCATCGGCCGGCGACAGATCGAGATGTATTCGCGGCTCATCCACACGGTCGACCACATCGAGGGGCGCCTGCGCGAGGGCATGGACGCTTTCGATGCCTTCCTCTCCCATGCCTGGGCGGTTACCGTCACCGGCGCGCCGAAGCTGTGGGCTATGCGCTTCATCGAGGACAACGAGAAGAGCCCGCGCGCCTGGTACGGAGGCGCCGTCGGCATGGTCCATTTCAACGGGGACATGAACACGGGGCTGACGCTCCGGACCATCCGCATCAAGGATGGCATTGCCGAGGTGCGGGCGGGCGCAACGCTCCTTTTCGATTCCGATGGAGCGGAAGAAGAAGCAGAGACGGAGCTGAAGGCTTCCGCCATGCTGTCGGCCATCCGCGAAGCAGGGAAAACCAATATGGGACAAGAGGCGAGAGAGGCGGCGAAGGTCGGTGAGGGCGTGAAGATCCTGCTTGTCGACCACGAAGATTCCTTCGTCCACACCCTGGCCAACTATTTCCGCCAGACGGGAGCGGCCGTCACCACCGTGCGCACGCCGGTGGCCGAGGCCGTTTTCGACCGCGTCGATCCCGATCTCGTGGTGCTTTCGCCAGGGCCGGGCACGCCGGCCGATTTCGATTGCGCAGCGACGATCGCCAAGGCGCGGGCGCGCGGGCTTCCGATCTTCGGCGTGTGCCTGGGGCTGCAAGCACTGGTGGAGGCCTATGGCGGCGCGCTGCGTCACCTGCGCGAGCCCATGCACGGCAAGCCCTCGCGCATCCGTGCCGGCGGCAACAGCCTCGTCTTCTCCGGCCTGCCGCACGAGGTGACGGTAGGGCGCTACCACTCCATCTTCGCCGATCCTGCGTGCATGCCGGAGGCGTTCGTCGTCACGGCGGAAACCGAGGACGGCGTGGTGATGGCCATCGAACACGAGAGCGAGCCGGTGGCGGCCGTGCAGTTCCACCCCGAATCCATCATGACGCTGGGCCAGAATGCCGGCATGCGCATGATCGAGAACGTGGTCGCGCATCTGCCGTCGAAGGCGAAGGTGAAGGCGGCGTGAGGCGTTCCGGCCGCGACGCTCGCGTGTGACGGCAAGTTTGCGAGGGTGCGGCGAACCATGACATCCGCAAAGACAGTCCGGCGCCTCTCCTTCTGGTCCATTGTCGTCGGCATGGCGATTTTCGCCCTGAAGCTCGGCGCCTGGTGGCTGACGGGCTCCGTCGCGCTGTTCTCCGACGCGATGGAATCCATCGTCAATGTCGTGGCGTCGGGTGCGGCCTGGTTCGCCATTCGCGTGGCCTACATCCCAGCCGACGAAAACCACCCCTTCGGGCACCATAAGGCGGAGTATCTTTCCGCAGTGCTGGAAGGCGTGCTGATCGTCGTCGCGGCACTCCTCATCCTGCGCGAGGCGGGGCTCGCCTTCTCCCTGCCGCACGCGCTGGAGGCGCCGGGGCTCGGCCTTGCGATTACGGCTGTTGCCGCGGTTGGCAACGGCATCTGGGCCGTCGTCCTCGCGCGCGTCGGCCGCACCGCCCGCTCGCCGGCGCTGGTGGCCGACGGCCGTCATCTGTGGACCGACGTCATCACGTCGGCCGGCGTCATCGTCGGCCTTCTCCTGGCGCTCGCCACAGGCTGGCTGTGGCTCGACCCGCTGATGGCGGTCATCGTCGCGGCCAATATCCTGTGGCATGGCTGGCACATGGTCAGCGCCTCTGTCCAGGGGTTGATGGACGTTGCGGTCGACCCCGCGGAACTGGCCGAGATCGAGCGTCTCGTGCGCGCCAACAGCGACGGCGCGCTGGAGTTTCACGACCTGAAGACGCGCGAGGCTGGTCGTGCCCGCTTCATCGAGTTTCACCTGGTGGTGCCCTCGGACATGACGGTGGAGCGCGCGCACCAGATCTGCGATCGCATCGAGGATGTGCTGGAGGAAGAGCTTCCCGGCGCCCGTGTCACCATCCACGTGGAGCCGGAACACAAGGCCAAGCATGGCTGATCAGGGCTTGCCGATCCCCTTCTCCAGTACATCCGGATAGGCTTGCACGACCTCCCGAACCTCGTCGGAAAAGTCGTCCATCTCCTGGATCTTGCGTATCTCGATCGTCTCGTTTGGTGATCCCGGGCAGCGCTTGGCCCAGTCGATCGCGTCCTGAAGCGTTGGCACATCGATGATCCAGAATCCGCCCAGAACTTCCTTGGCCTCGATGAAGGGACCGTCGATGACGACCGGTTCCCCGCTGGCGAAGGAGACGCGCGCGCCGGCGGACGGCGGATGCAGGCCCTCGAGCGCCTCCAGGATCCCGGCAGAACGCAATTCCTCATTGTACTTCATCATTTTGTCGACGGCGTCGGCGGGTAAATCCAGCTCCGGCCCGGCGCTCTCGTAGCCCTTCGGGATCATCAGCATCATGTAGCGCATCGTGAGGGTCCTCCGTTTCGGGTGTCTGCAATCGGTGCGCCCCCAGGACGAACGATAGCGCCGTTACCCGACAAGGCCGAAACGATTTTCATCGCGGCAACGCTCAGATCACCTTACTGGCATGAGTCCGGAAATCGGCGTAAGTCTCTCACGGCTCAGGAAAAAAGTGGCCGTCCATTGCGCCCTGGGGACGCGTCGCGCGCTTCTGTCAGAAACGTTTCGCCGGCCGTTCCGAGTCTTTTCGCCGCCTCGCCGCCGGCGGCGCGGGCAAAACCCGCGACGCCGAGCACTGCCCCTTTCAGCAGCGGATGTCGCCAATGGTCCGATGCATATCCATGTCGACTGGTCCCGCGTCAATCGTCGAAGAAGGGCTGGTTGGCCCGGGCGCTCTCCACGCGCCCCTTCGGCTCCTCCCACTCCTCCTGGCGGCCGAGCGCCGTCAGGTCGAGCCAGTAGTAGGAGCCGCCCGTCGCCTCGTCGCCCCGGCCGAAGGTCGAATAGGTGTGGTAGACATCGTCGCCCACGCGCAGGAAGCAGCTGAGGCCTGGCTGTTCTTTCGGCTGCTCGCCTTCGAAATAGTACCCGGTACCGGCCTTCTCGTGCTCCTCCTTGGTTTTGTAGTTGTAGACCGCCGGGCCGCGGCTCTCGTCCACCGTCACGCCGAAGTCGTAGTTGAAGTCGCTGCCGTAGGACGAATACCAGGGGATGCTCCAGCCTCTCTCGGCCTTGTAGCGCTCGAGCTTCTCAAGCGGCGCCCGCGATATGCAGGCATAGGAGGTGTCGCGGCTGTTCAGGTGGCGCAGCAGCCCGCCCGAGATCTCGTCGGTGCCGGCCGTGCAGCCGGGACAACCCTTCTCCCAGCGCGGATCGAACATGAAGTGCTGAACCATGAGCTGGCGGCGGCCCTCGAAGAGGTCGATCAGCCGCTTCTTGCCATCCGGCCCATCGAAGACATAGTCCTTCTCGATCTTCACCATCGGCAGGCGCCGCCGCTCCGCGCTCAAGGCGTCGCGCGCCCGCGTCATCTCCTTTTCCTTGGCCAGCAGCGCTTTGCGGGCTTCCAGCCATTCCTCTCGCGAAACAACTTTTGGCAGGCTCATCTTCAGTTCCTCCATGGTTCGAAGTTGCGCGCCGGCTCCCTCAGGAGGGTTGGAAAACGCCGTCGATATAGGCCGCGCCGAAATAGACATTGACGGCGCGGATGCGGTCATCCGTGAAATCGAGCGTCTCGACATTGCGGAATTCCTTCCCTTCGCGAGTGCGGCACTTGTACAAGACGAACACGCGGTCGCCGTTCTCGACAATTTCTTCGGGAGAAATTTCGGCCATGCGCTGGCCGGCCGGCCAGCAACGCTCGAAGAAGGTCTTCCTGTCGATGGCGTCGTCATAGGGGCTGGTGAAAGTGAAGTCTGCCGCCAGCATATCCTCAATGAATTTGCGATCGTTCGTCTTGTAAGCGCCGAAATAGGCGCGGGCGATTTCCGTTCTGCTTCGCGCTGGCATGTTGAAGCCTCCTCTTCATTTCATGCGAAGGGTCAGGCCCGCCTCGACAGGACGATGTGGGTCGCCTTTTCCGAGGGGATATGCTCGGTCACCTCGTAGCCGAGGCGAGGTAGGTCAAGGCCGGCAAAGAGCGGCTCGCCGCTGCCCAGGAGGACAGGCGAGATGGCAAATTGCATCTCGTCGACGAGCCCGGCGTTCAGATATTGCCGGATAGTGCTGGCACCGCCACCGAGGCGGATATCGCGGCCGCCGGCCGCCTCCTTGGCGCGCTCGAGCGCGGCCTCGATGCCGTCGGTGACGAAATGGAAGACCGTGCCGCCCTCCATCTCCAACGGCGGGCGCGCGTGGTTGGTGAGAACGAAGACGGGGACGTGATAGGGCGGGTTTTCGCCCCACCAGCCCCGCCAGGAGTCGTCCGGCCACGGGCCCCGCACCGGTCCGAACATGTTCCGGCCCATGATCCAGGCACCGATGTTCTCAAATCCCTTTGCGGCAAGGTCATCATCGATCCCGGTCGTCCCCTGGTCCTTGCCGAACAACGTCCGCTGAAAGGTGCGGGTCGGAAAAAACCATTGGTGCAGGTCCTCGCCGCCCCTGCCCAGCGGGTTGTCGAGGCTCTGGCCGGGGCCGGCGCCGTATCCGTCCAGCGAAATGGTGAAGGCATGAACACGAAGCTTGGACATGGCTTGTCTCCCGAGTTGGTTGCTAGAGCCGATGAACTGTGGATGGTATCCCGCCCATTGGGCTACCCGCCCACGGCATAGGTGAGCACCACTCCGCCGGTCTTGAGCGGGCGCGAGCTTTCGAGGCGCATCTTGACCTCACGGTCCTGTGGCTTGAACAGCGGATTGCCCCCGCCCAGCACCACTGGCACGACACAGATCCGGTATTCGTCAACGAGCCCGGCCTTGAGGAGAGAATTGAGCAGGTCGGCGCTGCCGAACACATAGACGTCCTTGCCCTCCTCGGCCTTCAACGCCCTGACCGCCTCCGCGGCCTCGCCCTTCAAGAGCCGGGTGTTGTTCCACGTCGCCGTGTCGAGCGTGCGGGTCGCCACCGCCTTGTCGATCGAGTTCATCATGTCGGCAATCGCCCCGGTTTCCTTGCGCCAGTAGTCGGCCATGCCCTCATAGGTGCGCCGCCCGAAAAGCAGCGTGCCGATCTCCTTGCCCTGCTCGAGCGAGAACGCCTCCAACTCGTCTCCCCAGACCGTCTCGTGGAAGCCGAGGTCCCACGGGCTCTTGCCCTCGAAATAGCCGTCGAGCGTCATCATGTTCCAAACCACCAACCGTCTCATTGCTTTGTCTCCTTTGCTGGACATGGCTTTCTCTTTCTCTCTTGTGGTCAGCCGATATTGCCTGTGTGTTCGGTGATCGCCGCTACGATCCGGTCCCAATGGCCTGGATGCAGCTCGTGGCCGCCGCCTTCCAGCCTCATCAGCCTCGCGCCGGGGATGGCCCGCGCAAGTGCCGCGCCGTGCTCCGGCGGGAAAACCGGATCGGCCGTGCCGTGAACGACGAGAAGCGGCGCTTTCATCTCGTGCAGCCGGTCCCGCCATGCCTCGCCGACCTCAAAGAGGATGCTGTGGTTGGTGGCGCTGAGATAGCCGCCTGAGCGGTCGAAATCCCGTTCGATGAAGGCTCGGGTCCCGGCCTCGTCGAACGGATGTGCCGTGCCCGCCGTCAGCCGTGCATCCTCGACCAGATACGCGACCGCGCCTGCCCGGTCCGACCAGTCCGCCTCCACGGCCATATGTTCCATCCAGGCCTCGCCGCTCGCGGGAAGGTGGGACGTATCCACCCCAACCGGCGTGGTGCTGATCGCCGTCAGGGAAAGCGCGCGCTCCGGCTTCTTCAGCGCGGCGGCCTGGCTCACCATGCCGCCGAGGGAAAAGCCGAGGATATGGGCGGCAAAAATCCCGTAGCCGTCGAGCACGCGAAAGATGTCATCGACCGCATCGTCGAAGGCATAGCCCGGCTGGCCGGGCGGATATTTCGTCGAAAGACCGGTATCGCGCTGGTCGTAGCGGATGACGAAGCGGCGGCGCTCGGCCATGCGTCGGCAGAATTCCTCGGGCCACCACAGCATGGAGGCCATCCCACCCATGATCAGCAGAACCGGCGGGTCGGCCGGATCACCGAAAGCCTCGGTAGCAATCTCGACATCGTCGGTTTTAATGATGCGTGTGTTCATCTCAGGCACTCCCTTTCGCTAGGCGAAAGCGCATGTTGGTAATCTGCCCCGCCTCCGACAGCTCGGTCCTCTCCAGCTTGACCAGCTCCATACCCGGCCGGCTGAACAGGCGGACGCCGTCGCCGAGCAGGATGGGCGCGACGTGGATGAGGATTTCGCCCACGAGCCCGGCCTCGACGCACTGGCGCACGACGTCGGCGCCGATGACAAGCAGGTTCTTGCCCTCGGCCGCTTTGAGCCCGCGTGCCACGGCCGCGCCGATGCCCTCCGAAATGAAGGTGACCTCCGGGTCGTCGGAAGGGTCCGGCGGATTATGCGTGATCACGAATTGCGGCCCGCTCCAGCGGCCGCCATAGACCTTGCCGCCCTTGCTGACACCCATGTCATAGGTGCGCCGGCCGATGAGCACCGCGCCGGTCGTCCGGATCGCCTCGTCGGCAGCCGGGTTCGGCGCCTTGTACGCGAACACCCAGTCCACGCGATCCTGCGGGTCGGCGATGAACCCGTCCAGCGACATCGTCGCATGCCAGAAAACCTTCCCTTGCCTCTCCACGGTGCTCTCTCCCTTGACTTTGCTTAAGTCCGATTGCATCTTGCAACTGGTTGCAGATTATCAAACTGATCCTATATTGCAACCAGTTTTTTTGGAGACCGCAAAATTGGCCACAGAAAAGGAAGAAACCGCCCACCGCTCGGGCTGCCCCATCAACCTCACGCTGGAGGTCCTGGGCGACAAATGGTCCCTCATCATCGTGCGCGACATGATGTTCGGGAACCGCCGCCACTTTCGTGAGCTTCTGGCGCAGAACGAGGAGGGGATCGCCTCCAATATCCTGGCCGACCGCCTGCGGCGGCTCATGGCTGAAGGCGTCATCTCCAAAAAGGACGACCCGAGCCACAAGCAGAAGGCGATCTACAGCCTGACGGAGATGGGGATCGAGCTTCTGCCGGTCTTCGCCATGATCGGCGCCTGGGGGCGCAAATGGCTGCCCGTGACGGAGGCGCTCTCCATCCGTGCGCAGCTGCTGGAGGAGGGCGGGCCGGACCTGTGGGAAGAGTTCATGGAGGAGCTGCGCCAGGAGCATCTGGGGATCCCGGCGAAGCCCAGGTCAGGGCCGGGCGTGCGCGAGAGGCTGCGCGCGGCCTATGAGGAGGTGATGGCGCGGGGGCGCGCGCCTGCCTAAAGGTATGAGGTCACCTCCGGCGCCCTGTCCCAGGCATCGTGTCGGCCGTCCTCATAGATGATCGGCGCGCCCGCCAGCTCCTCGTCGCTGGCATCGTCGAGGCAGACGAGATTGACGGCATAAAACGCCCCGCCCATTACGTCGAAATCGGCGCTGGCGAAGGGGTGGACGCCGCAGTGCCTGCAGAAAACATGCCTGATCATGCGCGCGCCGAAGCGGTATTCCGTCAACGCTTCCTCGCCCTTAAGCAGCTTGAAGTCCTCCGGTACGGCGAATGCCTTCCAGAACCGCGTCTTCAGGCAGGAGGAGCAGTTGCAGCGGAAGGTCGAGGTCCAATACACGCCCTCCCGCGCCGGCTCCGAGCGCTGGCCTTCCGGCGCCAGATCGAGCCGGCATTCGAAGCGGACGGCCCCGCAATGGCAGCTCCCGTGATAGGTCTTCCTCATCCCATCTCCTCCTTTTGCACGGTGACATAGGCACCGAGCCGGTCCATGCATTCCTCCCAGCCCTCCGTGTGGCCGTCGCGGCTTTCGGGGGTGGGGAAGGGCGTCTGGTGGAAGGTGAGCCGTGTCTTCTCTCCAGCCTCTTCCAGCGTCACGGTAACCACCGTTTCCATGGCGCCTTCCTCCTCCCAGGTGAAGGTGAAGACGATGCGGTGAGGCTCGGCGATCTCGCGGTAAACCCCGCTCGCCCAGTAGTCTTGTCCCTCTGGAGAGCGGATGCAGGCGCGCCACGCGCCGCCCTCGCGAAAGTCGGTTTTGACCGACGGCACGGAAAAGCCCTTCGGCCCCCACCAGCGGGCGAGATGCTCCGGCGTGCTCCAGACCCTGAAGACGAGGCCGCGCGGGGCATCGAAGACGCGGGTGATGGAAAGTGCGAGGTCGTTCATGGCGGTGGTCGTCTGGATCATCGTCCTTCTCCCCATCGGATCAAGATGTGAGTGAAACGTCGAGTCATTCCGCGCGGTTGGCTGTGCTGGCTGACATTCCGATTCAGCTTTCCTCAAGTGCCGCTTCAACCGCCGGCGATGGTCGGCAGATACGCGGCCAGATTGTCGAGCGTCTCGTTCCAGCCGCCTTCATGGCCATCGCGCGAGGCCCTGGAGGCGAAGAAGGCCTGGTGCAGGGTCAGCCGCGTCCTGCCGCCTTCCTCCCTCAGTTTGATGGTGACCACGGTTTCGTGGCCCGGCTTGCCGCTCTCGTCATGCCAGGCATGGGTGAAGACGAGGCGCTCGGGCGGCGTGACCTCGCGATAGGTGCCGCTCAACCAGTGTTCTTCGCCTTCAGGCGAGCGCATGCACGTCTTGAACCAGCCGCCCGTGCGGATGTCGCCTTCGGAGTGGGGGATGGTGAAGCCGGTCGGGCAGGACCAGCGGCTGATATGCTCCGCCTTCGTCCATGCCTCGAAGACGAGCGCCCGCGGCGCATCGAAGAGGCGCGAGATGTAAAGTTCCGCATCGGAGTGCAGGGCTGTGGCGGTCTCAGGCGTCATCGGATCTCTCCTTGTGCTGGATTTCCTTCAGGTAGTTGTCCAGGCGGTCGAGGCTCTCGTCCCAGAAGCGGCGGTAGCGCTCCACCCAGTCGGCCACGTCCTTCAGCGGCCCCGGTTTGAGCCGGCAGGGGCGGAACTGCGCGGAGCGTCCGCGCGAGATCAGCCCCGCGCCCTCCAGAACCTTGAGATGCTTGGAGATGGCCGGAAGCGACAGGTCGAACGGCGCGGCGATCTCGTTCACCGTCGCCTCGCCCTCGCACAACCGGGTGAGCATGGCGCGCCGCGTAGGGTCGGCCAGGGCGGCAAACGCGGCGCTGAGGGGATCCGACTTCATCTAGTTCACCATTAAGTTAATTATCTAACTGGTGAAATATAGAAAGGCGCTGGCCCTGTCAAGCGGCCTCTTGCGCCGTGCCACCGCCTCGGCTATCAAAACCCCATGTTGGACATTGAGCGCATAAGCCATTCCTGCCCGTCCGCTTTTGGCGGCGCGGCCACGCGTGCGCTCGCCCCCAGCCTGCTGCTTCTCGGCCTTATCGGCGATCGCCGGGTCCGTTGAAGGGGCGCCCGGCGATCGGTGTCGCCGGATGCGCTGGCCTGCTCCTTCCGCTAAACCTTTTTCAGTGAAGCCTTGACAGGCGGCGCTTTGCATTGGAGCAAGCCTGCGGCCGCCGGAGTGAACGATATGGACGCGAAGAACGAGACCGCCAACCGCAACGCAGGGCACAAGGGCATGCCCGACGCCCCGCGCAAGTACCAGCCCTATCCGCAGGTCGGCCTTGCCGACCGCACCTGGCCGGGCAAACGCATCGACAAGGCGCCCATCTGGTGCTCGGTCGACCTGCGCGACGGCAACCAGGCGCTCATCGACCCCATGGGGCATGAGCGCAAGGCGCGCATGTTCGCCCTCCTGCTCGACATGGGCTTCAAGGAGATCGAGGTGGGTTTCCCCTCCGCCTCGCAGACGGATTTCGACTTCGCGCGCTGGGCCATCGAAGAGGGCAACGTGCCCGACGACGTCTCGCTGCAGGTGCTGGTGCAATGCCGGCCCGAACTGATCGCGCGCACCTTCGAATCCCTCGAAGGCGCCAGGAGGCCCATCGTCCATTTCTACAACTCGACCAGCGAGTTGCAGCGCCGCGTCGTCTTCGCCAAGGATGTCGCCGGCGTTAAACGGATCGCCACGGACGCCGCCAGGATGATCACCGACATGGCGGCCAAGGCAGCCAGGGAGTCAGGACATCAGGGCTACCGCTTCCAGTATTCGCCCGAGAGCTTCACCGGCACCGAGCTGGAGGTGGCGCTGGAGATCTGCAACGCCGTCACCGAGATCATCGATCCGACGCCCGACAACAAGCTCATCCTCAACCTGCCGGCGACGGTGGAGATGTCCACCCCCAATATCCACGCCGACCAGATGGAATGGATGAGCCGCCAGCTCGACCGGCGCGATAGCATCATCCTGTCGCTCCACCCGCACAACGACCGCGGCACAGGCATCGCCGCCACCGAGCTTGGCCTGATGGCGGGGGCGGACCGGGTGGAGGGAACCCTGTTCGGCAACGGCGAGCGCACCGGCAACGTCGACATCGTCACGCTCGCGCTCAACATGTACACGCAGGGCGTCGACCCGATGCTCGACTGCTCGGACATCAACCGTATCAAGGACGTCTTCGAGCACTGCAACCAGTTGCGCATCCCGGAACGGCATCCTTACGTCGGCGAGCTTGTCTACACCGCCTTCTCCGGCTCCCACCAGGACGCCATCAACAAGGGCATGAAGGCCTTTCGCCAGGCCAACAAGGAGCTGTGGGAGGTTCCCTACCTGCCGATCGACCCGGCGGATGTCGGCCGCACCTACGAGGCGATCATCCGCATCAACTCGCAGTCCGGCAAGGGCGGCATCGCCTATGTGCTGCAGGCCGACTACGGGCTCAACCTGCCGCGCAACCTGCAGGTCGAGTTCCGCGAGGACATCCAGGCGATCACCGATACCGAGGGCAAGGAGCTGCCGTCGAAGCGCATCCACGAGCGTTTCCTGGAGCTTTATGTGGACCAGCCGGGCGGGCGGCTCAAATTCCTCGATCACCAGACCTTCCCGCACCCGGAGGCCAAGGGCCGGCGCATCGTCGAGGCGACGATCATCGACAACGGCCGGGAGACGGTTATCAAGGGCACCGGCACCGGCCCCATCGATGGTTTCGTCAACGCGCTGTCGGCCCATGTCGGCGTGGAGATGACCGTGCTCGACTATTCCGAGCATTCGCTGCAGCGCGGGGCGGATGCCTCCGCCGTCAGCTATGTCGAGGTGGAGCATCCCGGCGGCAAGCTCTTCGGCGTCGGCATCAACACCAACATCGTCACCGCGTCCCTGGAGGCGGTGACGTCGGCGGCAAACCGCATCGTCGGGTGAGCACCGAGATCTACGTCAGCCGGACGGGCGAGGGCGCTCCCGCCCTCGTCCTCCTGCACGGCTTTGCCGGCACTCATCGTGTCTGGGACGGCGTGCGCGCGGCACTCGGCGGAAGTCCCCAACTGCTCGCCTACGACCTGCCGGGCCACGGCGGCTCGCTTCATTTTCCCGATGCAGGCCGGGCCGGCGCCGCCGCCAAGGCCGTCCTTGCCGACCTTGAAGCTCGCGGCATCGACCGTTTCCACCTCGCCGGCCATTCCTTCGGCGGCGCGGTGGCTGCGCTCGCCGCCCTTGGCGCACCCGAGCGCGTCCTCTCGCTCACGCTTTTCGCTCCCGGCGGCATCGGTCCGGAGATCAACGCGCCGCTTCTTCGCCGCTATGCGGAGGCTGAAAGTGCCGCTGCCATCCGCGACTGCCTCGCCCTCATGTCCGGGCGCCGGCCCTTGGTTGCGGAAGATGCCGTGCGCCAGGCTGCGGCCATGCGCGCGGTGCCGGCCCAGTCCGCCATGCTCAGGCACGTCTGCGGCCTGATAGCCCGCAACGGCCGCCAAGGCATCATCCCCCGCGAAAAGCTGGCCGCGCTCCAGATGCCCGTGCATGTCGCCTGGGGTGGGCTCGACACCGTTCTGCCCGTTCGGCAGGCGCGCGATCTGCCGCCGGGGTTCGCCCTCCACATCTTCCCCGATCTCGGCCACATGCTGCCGGAGGAAGCGCCGGAAGAGATGGCGCGCATCCTCGTCCGCGCTCTCGGCTAACGCATCGGCCCGAAAATCGGAATCGATTTTCGGAAAGCACGATGTGCAGATTCAATCACATACAGCGCCGTGCGTCCTAAAGGGCGCACGGCGCTGTATGCCGGTTTTCAACAGGCACGAAAGCGGAACAAATCAGGATGATTTCCCTTCCCGCCCGTGTTAACGGTAGGTTAACGATCTTTATTGGTCTGGAGGACCATCATGAGCGAGGCTAACCAGAACGTCGCTCCCATCGCCAATCTGCGCAAGCTCTCCGACGCCGTCCGCGAGATGAAGAACGCCGCCGCCGACCGCGAGGACGTGGTCGTCGAGATGCGCGAGGCGAGCCGCACACGGCTCGAGCTTCTGGCGCAGGAACTGGGACCCGTCTTCGCCGACGTGCCCGAGGACGATCCCGCCTTCGACCTCGTCATCTCGTCCGGCGAGCAGCCGCGCTTATGGATCGATGCCGTGGCGCACGTCACCATGGGCCGCGACCGGCGCACCTACCGCTTCCTGCGCGATACGCGGCTGGGCCGCGTGGTGCTGGCGGAATCGACGGACATGGCGCCGGTGGCCGACCAGGTCACCCGTTATATCGCCGAGCGCCTGGTGGAGCGTCAGCGCGCCGTCGAGGGCGAGGTGGAGGCGCTGCCTCGCGGACGGGAAGAAATAGGAGAGGCCACGCCGGCTGCGCGCAGCCCGTGGAAGGCGTTCTTCGGTGGTCTGCTGCTGGTTCTGGCCGGCGGCGCCGTCGGCATCGCCGGCGTACTCTTTTTCCTCTCGGGTCGCTTTCCGGAGATCGGCAGCCTTCTCCGATAGGGCCGGTGCCTTGGTACTACCTCTCACGCCGGCGCCCGCACGCCTGAGACCAGTATCTGAGAAGAGATTTCGCCGATCTCGGTTCGCCCCTCGACCGCCCCGCGTCGTGTCAACTGCACCTGCCACGCCCCTGGCATGCCGACGATCTGGAAGAGATTGTAGTGCCCCGCGGGTTTTGCCCCGCCATGCATCTGCCCCGCCGCAGCCACGCCGACGACCGGCACCGTGCCGTCCGGCCCGTCGATGCGGTGCACGGTAGGCAGGTGCGTGTGCCCGTGAAGCACCAGTTCCGCGCCGTGCCGGCGCACCATCTTCTGGAAGCGTGAAATGCCAAGAAGCCGCTTGTGCGGGCCAGTGGCGCCGCGCACGGGCGGATGGTGGATCATGACGATGCGGAACAGGCCCCGCGCGCCGGCCTCGTCCAGGAGTTTCGCCGTTTTTCTCGCCTGCCTTTCGGCGAAATAGCCGCTGGCCAGAAACGGTGCCGTCGCCCGTGCCGAAGACACACCGATGATCGCCACCGGCCCGCGCACCCTGAGATATGGAAAGCCGTGGCGGTCGGTGGGCGGTGCCGCTCCGTCGCCCGTCATATATGGTCCCCAGGCGAGGCAGGCCCTGGCGAGCGCCCGCGGCACATAGGCGTCGTGGTTGCCCGGCACCACGGAAATGTCCTCAGGGCTCCCAAGCCCCTCCAGCCACAGCCGCGCCGTCTCGATCTCCTTGGCAAGCGCCAGGTTCACCAGATCGCCGGTCAGCGCGATGTGGTCGGGGTTTGCGGCCAGCATGTCGTCTGTGATGCGGTCGATGATGCCGTGGTCGAGATGGATGCGCCGGTGGCGCTGCCAGTTGATGTAACCGGTAATGCGTTTGTTGGCGAGTTCGCGATAGGTTATGTCGGGCAGCGGCCCCAGATGGATGTCGGAAAAATGTGCAAGGCGAAACATGCTCCGTGTGTAATGCAGCCCCGCCCGCCTTTCCAGCCCTCGCGGAGCCCCGCATGAACGGACGCCTCCTCGCGCCCCGCCCCGCGAAGACGCGTCTCCTCGTGCGCCTCTTCCATCTGTGGTTCCTCTTGCGCCGCCCGATGACGCTCGGCGTGCGCGGCGTCGTCTACAACGCGCAAGCCAACACCGTTCTCCTCGTGCGCCACACCTATGTGGCCGGCTGGCAATTGCCCGGCGGCGGCGTCGAGCCGGGCGAGACCACGGAAGCGGCCCTGGCGCGCGAACTGGAAGAGGAGGGCAACATCGCCCTTACAGGAGCGCCGGAGCTGAAATCGGTTCATTTCAACCGCAAGGCCAGCCGCCGCGATCACGTCGCCGTCTATCTTGTCGCCGGTTTCCGCCAGACCCACCCGCACAAGCCGGACGGGGAAATCGCCGAGGCCCGGTTCTTCCCCCTCGATGCCTTGCCGGAGGAGACAACCGAGGGAACCCGTCGACGCCTGTCGGAAATCTTCGAAGGAGCGCCGGTATCGGCGGAGTGGTAGGCTCAAGAGCGGAATTCGGCTGACCCTATGCCGCCTTGGTAAGCCTCCCCCGGTCGTGCGGCGCCGAGTAGTCCACCTCCGGCCCCACCGGCACGATGCGCGTCGGGTTGATGGAGGCGTGGCTGCCGTAATAGTGCGCCTTGATGTGGCGCATGTTCACGGTCTCGGCAACGCCCGGCACCTGATAGAGTTCGCGCAGATAGTTCGACAGGTTCGGATAGTCGGCGATGCGCCGCAGGTTGCACTTGAAGTGGCCCACATAAACCGGGTCGAAGCGCGCCAGCGTGGTGAAAAGCCGCCAGTCGGCTTCCGTCAGGCGTTCGCCGGTGAGATAGCGCTGGCGCGACAGGCGCTCTTCCACCGTGTCGAGGGCGGCGAACAGCTGGCCGAAGGCCTCCTCGTAGGCTTCCTGGGTGGTGGCGAAGCCGGCGCGGTAGACGCCGTTGTTGATGTTCTCGTAGACGAGGTCGTTGATGGCGTCGATCTCGGCGCGCAGGGGTGCCGGATAAAGGTCCACCGAGGTGTCACCCCATTCGTCGAAGGCCGAATTCAGCATGCGGATGATCTCGGCCGACTCGTTGGAGACTATCGTCTCCGTCTTCCTGTCCCACAGGACCGGCACCGTCACCCGGCCCGAATAGTGCGGGTCGGCCCGGGTATAGACCTGGTGCAGGAAGTCGAGGCCGTAAAGCCGGTCCCCCGTCGCCCCGTCGCCCGTCTTGAAGGTCCAGCCGTTCTCGCCCATGAAATGGTGCACGACGGAAAAGGAGATAACGTCCTCCAGCTTCTTCAGCTTGCGGAAGATCAGCGTGCGGTGGGCCCAGGGGCAGGCATAGGAGACGTAGAGATGGTAGCGGCCGGGCTCCGCCTTGAAGCCGCGCTCGCGCCCCTCTGCCGGTTGCCCGTCCTTCGTCACGAAATCGCGGAATTGCGACTTCGACCGCTCGAAGCGGCCGCCGGTCTTCGAGGTGTCGTACCACTGGTCGTGCCATACGCCGTCGACGAGCAGGCCCATCGTCATTCTCCTTCTGTCTGCCACCCGCATCTAGGACATTGACGATTGCTTCCCAACCCCGGCGGGCATGAACGCATCGTCAACAATTGCGAACGTTCCCGCAAGGAGGAGGCATCATTCCAGTGGACGAGGCGGGCGTTTGGTGCTAGCGGAACCGTTCCTTGGAGATGAATGCAATGGTTCTCTTTCCGGTGCAGCGACGACGATAGGGCTGACGCGCCTTTGCGGGTGCGCCTGACGCCGCATATCCCTGTCCTATCACCGGAAAATCTCTCCATGTCCCTTGCCGACATCGCCTTTCTGCCGGAAGACCCGGCGCACGACGCCGAAATAGAGCACATCAACGCCGAGGCCTTCGGCCCCGGCCGCTTCACGCGCGCTGCCTACAAGATCCGCGAAGGCGGGCCGCATGAGCGCGCGTTATCCTTCGTCGCCCTCAACGCGGGCCATGTCGTCGCCTCGGTGCGGTTGACGCGCATCGCGGCGGGAAAGGGCAGGGCGCTGCTTCTCGGGCCGCTTGCCGTGCGCCCCGTCTACAAGAACAAGGGCATCGGCAAGAAGCTGGTGAAGATCGCGGTGGAGGCGGCGGGCGAGGCGGGCGCCGCGGTGGTGGTGCTGGTGGGCGACGAACCCTACTACGGCCCGCTCGGCTTCAAGCGCATTCCACCCGGCCAACTGCGCATGCCGCGCCCGGTCGATCCCAACCGCCTCCTGGCGGTGGAACTGAAAGAGGGCGCACTGGCGGCCCTTTCGGGCGCGGTGACGCACGCCGCGCTGGCTGCCGACTAAAGCAATTCCAGGAAAAGTGGGAACCGGTTTTCCGTGCGGAATTGCGACAAAACAAAGAGTTAGACCAGTTCATCGGCATCGTGAAACGATGAACTGGTCTAGCGGAGATTCCAGATCACACTCCTTGCCGCCGGGCCAGCGCCCGGCGGTCCGATGGGAGAAGCAAGGAATGGGCTTCCGCTGACGGTCAGCCCTTCAGCCATGGCGATTCCGCGCTCCAGAAGATGACGTCGACCCCCAGATAGTCGGAAGCGAAGCCAACGAACTCGTCTTTCGTGAACGGCCTGCCGGTCTTCGGGTTCGTGTAGGTCAAGGTGGGTTCCTGCACCGCCATTGCCACCAGGCCGAGCTTCCCCTTGTACCGATTAAAAAACGGATAAGCGTTCTTCATCTGCCCCTTGCGGTAGGGAACGATGTCGGGGCCGCCGAGGCCGACACCGTGATCGGCCGCGTATTCGAACAGGCGCCCCATGTAATCGTGGTCGTTCGCCCACTCGCAGGGCCAGAAGTTCACATACTGCACGACGTGCGATTCGGTGAAGGCCGCCTGGGCCGCGGCCAGGTTATCCATCTCCGCCTCGAAATAGGCGTCGCAGGTAAAGCCGGTGCGGTCGCCTTCCATGTCGATGTCGACGGCGGTCTCGGGCAGGTTTATGCCGAACACCCTACCGTCGAATTTTTCGGCCAGGGCTTCGATGAGCGCCTGAAAACGGCCGCGCACGGCATCGTTCCATTGCATGGCCGCCCAGCCGTGACCGACCGGTTCTCCCTCGCCGGCATTGTCGACCTGGGCCACGAGACCGCCGCCATATTGCGGTTCGCTCGTCAGATAGGCAGGCACATTCCTCGCCTTGGGCGAAAAGAAGCGGTCCTGCACCTGGATGAAAAGCTTCTTGCCCAGCTTTTCGGCGGTCGCGAGGTCCCGCTCGATCGCCGAAAAGTCATATTGCCCTATGCCGGGCTCGAGCGACTTCCAGCTATAGACGATCTGAACGCCGTCGATATCCGGCCGCTCCAGAACGGCCTGCAGCCCTTCGAGGCTTCCGGAACTCGTATAAAGAAAGTTCGCCGGCGCCGCTCCGGTATCTGCAAAAGCGGAACCGCAGAGCGTTGCGAGAATGGCGGCGACGGCACCCGAAGATGTCGGAATATGCATTTTTGTCCCCATGAATAATTATTTAAATCAATGGTATAAGCAATAAAACGATACGTAGCGATAAAACGTGATTGAAATATGGCTGGGGCGGGGCGAGCTCCTGCCTCACCGCCCCTCGCGGTACCACATCGCACCCAGCGCCAGTAGCAGCAGCCCGAGGCCCAGGAAGCCGGCGAACAGCGGCACGCGCCTGATGGATTGCAAGACGCTGTCGTTGGTGCTCCGGAGGCCGATCCAGTCGCGCCCGGCCGCCGTGGTGGCGTTGCTGCGCACAGGCACGATGTTGGGAAGGGCGGGGCCGCCCATGCCGCCTTCCAGCCGGCGCACGCTGCCGCCGGTCACTTCTGCCACCGGTGCCAGCACCTCTTCCGTCGACACCGTATTCGCGAACTCCGGCGCGTTGACCGGGCCGACATGGGCAAGCGCCGACAGATCCCCGTTCTCGACCTGGTAGAGGCCGATCTCGTCGGCCTCCAGCGTGCCGCGGAACAGGCCGGGCTCGCCGGCCGTCAGCGGCACCTGGCGCGTCTCGCCCGAAGGGGCGGTCACCGTGGCCGTGCCCACCTCCTCCTCCATGGACTGGCGGGTGATCTCGAGCCGCATGCCGCGGCCGGCCGCCGTCAGGCGCTCTTCTTCAAGGTCCGGCTCCTTCATCAGCCAGTGGGCGATGCGGCGATAGAGCGAGACGTAGGGGCCGCCGCCCTCGAAGCCGCGCGCCCACAGCCAGCCCTGGTCGGACAGGAACATGCCGACCCGGCCCTCGCCGCGGCGCGCCAGCAGGAGAAGCGGCGCTTCGCCCGGCCCTTGCATCACCACCTGGCCGTCCGTCTCGCCGATGCCGACGGCGCGAAACCAGCGGCTCCAGCCGGGCGGCTCGGAGGCCGAGCCGTCGAGGCCGCGTGTGACGGGATGGCGGGCACCCGTGTCCGTCAGACGAGGGTAGAAGCCGGCCTCCATCACCTCGCCGCTGGGCAGCGCCGGCAGTGCCGAGATCAGCGGCGTGTGGGCGATCGACTGGTCGCCCGCGAACTCCGGCCCGGCGGCGATCAGAAGCGCCCCGCCGTTCTCCACATACTCGGCGATGTAGTCGTAATAGAGGATCGGCAGCACGTCGCGGTGCTGGTAGCGGTCGAATATGATGAGGTCGAAGTCCTCGATCCTTTCGACGAACAGCTCGCGTGTCGGGAAGGCGATCAGCGACAGTTCGTTGATCGGCGTGCCGTCCTGCTTCTCCGGCGGGCGCAGGATGGTGAAGTGGACGAGGTCGACGGAAGCGTCGGACTTCAAGAGGTTGCGCCAGGTCCGCTCGCCCGAATGCGGCTCGCCGGAGACGAGCAGCACGCGCAGGTTTTCGCGGATGCCGTCGATCAGGGCGACGGCGCGGTTGTTTGTCTCCGTGATCTCGCCCTCTTCTACCGGGATCCTGAGTTCCACGATGTTGCGCCCGGCGGTGGGAACGGTGACTTCCAGTGGCATTTCCTGGCCGATCGTCGCCTGCTCGACCAGCGCCAGTTCGCCATTGACGAGAACCTCGACCTCCACCTGGCCGGTCTCGCCCTCGGTGTCGATGACGCGATAGCTCATTTCCAGGGGCTGGCCGACGATGCCGAAGCGCGGCGCGCGCTCGAAGCGGATGCGCCGGTCGCGCTCGCCCGCCCGGCCGGTGATCAGCGCGTGCAGCGGTCCGGCAAGGCCCGAGGCATTGGCCGGCGCGTCGTGCACCTGGCCGTCGGTGATCATGAGGGAGCCCGCCACGCGCGAGGGCGGCACATCGCGCAGCGCGCCCTCCAGCGCATCGAAGAGACGGGTCTCGGTGTTCTCGTCGACGGCCTCGCTGCGGCCGGCCTCGACCATGCGCACCTCGAACTGGTCGAAGCGCTCCAGCCGCTCCGCCAGCGCCTGTGCCGCCTGCCGCGTCGTTTCGCTCCTGTCGCCGATGTTCTGGCTCTGGCTTTCGTCGATCACCAGGGCGACGACGCTCTTGAGCGGGTCCCGCTCCTCCTCCAGGAGCACGGGATTGAGGAGCGCCAGCGCCAGAGCGACAAGCGCGGCCAGGCGAAGCAGCGCGCCGCGCCGGCCAACGAACAGGCTGAGCGCCATCAGGCAGGCGAGCGGGATGACGAGAAGCGCCAGAACACCCCAGGAAAACAGCGGATCGAAGCTCAGGGACCAGTTCATCATTGGCCCAGCCGTTCGAGCAGGACAGGCACGTGCACCTGGTCCGATTTATAGTTCCCGGTCAGCATATACATCATGATGTTCACGCCCGCCCGCAGCGCGTAGGTGCGCTGTATCGGGTCCGACGGCACGGTGGGCAGCAGCGGCTCGCCGTTCGAGCCCACGGCCCATGCGCCGGCAAGGTCGTTGGCCGTGATCATGATGGGGGACACGCCGTCGCCCGTGCGCACGGGCCGGTCGGCGCGGCTCTCGGCGTCGGCCGAGGCCTCCACCCACAAGTCGCTGCCGCGGTAGCGGCCGGGAAACTCCGACAGGATGTAGAACGCCTTGGTCAGCACGTGGTCGTCCGGCACCGGCTCCAGCGGCGGCACGTTGAGGCCGGAAAGGATGTCGCGCAGCCGCTGCGTCTCCGGGCTCACAGAACCGGAGGAGCCGAAGCCCGAGGAATACTGGTCGCGCGTGTCGAAGAGTACCGTGCCGCCCTGCTGCATATAGGCGTCGATGCGCGCGATGGCGGCCTCGGAAGGCATCTCGGCACTGGGGTCGATAGGCCAGTAGATAAGCGGGTAGAAGGAGAGTTCGTCGGTAGCGATGTCGAGGCCCGCCGGCGCGCCGGGCTCCAGCGCCGTCTTCTCGGCCAGGAAGCGCGACAGGCCCAGAACGCCGGCGCGGCTGATGGCGTCGACCGAGGAGATGCCGGTCCTGACATAGGCGATGCGGGTGGCTGATGTGGCCTCGATCGCCTCCACGTCGCCCACTTGCGGGTCGTCCTGCGCCAGAGCCCCTTCAGGGACCAGCAGGGAAAGCACGAGCGCGGCGCCAAGCAGCACAGAGGCGGCGGAGGCGGCGCGGCGCGTCGGGCGCCGCTGCAGCAGGCCGCCCAGCCACAGCACGGCCAGCGTGTCGAGCGCCAGAAGCGCCAGCGCCGCCGCCATCAGCGGCCCCTTGAGCGGCTGCGACTGGTCGAAGGCGTAACGTGCCTCGCTCATCGTCACCGGCGCGGTGGGGCGGGAAAGGGCGGTGAGTTGCGCGTTCGGCGCCAGAAGGTTGTGCGCCACCACGCCTTCTTCCGAGCCGTAGAGCCCCGGCGGATTGGCAAGTGTGACCGGAGTATCGCCGGTGGGCTGCAGCGGCTCGGCCTCGGGTCCGGGCGGCACCAGCGTGCCGGTGGCCGAGATCATGCGGTAAGGCGGCAGCCGCCCGCTCTGTTCCTCTTGGTCGGCGGCGAGGCTTCCCTGGTTGCGCGAAAGCTGCACGATGCGCCGCAGCATCTCGACGAAGCTTCCGGAGATCGGCAGGCTCGACCATGTGGCCTCCGGCGTAACGTGGAACAGGATGACGCGGCCGTCCCCGCGCCCCGCGCCGGTCACCAGCGGTGTGCCGTCGGCGAGATTGGCCCAGGTGCGCTCGACGATGTCGGCAGACGGCTCGGCCAGCACCTGGCGGGTCACCGCCACGTCGCGCGGCGGCGTCAGGTCGGAGAAGGGGCCGCCTGCGGGAAACTCGTCCACCGGCTGCGGCTCGGACCACGACAACGCCCCGCCCAGCGAGCGCTCGCCGGCGCGCAGCCGCACGGGCAGCAGCTCTTCGTCATGCTCTGCCGCTGCCAGCCGCGGCCCGGCGAAGCGGATCAGCGTGCCCCCCTCGTGCATCCATTCGACCAGCGCCTCGCGCGCCGAATCCGGCAGGGTGCCGACATCGGCCATGACGATCGCCGCCGGCTTCTGCTCCAGAAGCTGCGGGATGGCCTCGGTCAATTCCGGGTTGGAGGGCCGGATGAGGTCGGCATAGGGGCCGAGCGCGCGCTCGATGTAATAGAGCGGCGAGAGCAGCGGCTGTGCCTGGTCCGCCTCGTGCTGCGACAGAAGCCCGACGCGCCGGCGGCGCGCGTTCTCATCGAGCATACGCAGCGCCCCGGCATGGCTCTCGCCGGCAAGGCCGATGGAGGCGAAGTCGTTGCGCAGTTCGAAGGGAACGCGCATCTCTCCACTGGCCCGCGCCTCGCCGGGGCCGAAGGTGATCGTTGTCTCGGCGATCCGGCGCCCGCGCTCGTCGGAAGCGTAGGCGACCGCCTGGTGCGGCCCCGTCTCGTCCTGGCGCCGCACCGCCGTCACGACAAAGCGCTCCGGCTCGTTGGCGCCGTCGGCGAGCGCTACGGTCGGCAGCCGGTCCGGCGTCACCCAGAGAACATCGGAAAGCTCGGCGGAAAACAGCGTCTCGAACGCCGCCTCGTCGTCGGGCCCGGCGAGCCCGTCCGCCAGCACGGCTAAGGTCGCGCCGGGCATATCGGCAAGCGCACCGGCGACGCGGGCATAGGTTGCCGGCCGATCCGTCGGCACGGGCCGGGGCTCGGCCGCGTTCAGCCGCTCGATGGCCGTGTCGGCGTCGAAGGGGCCGATGTCCTGCGCCGGCTTTTCCGCCGTCAGCGCCACGATCACCGGCACGCTGCTTTCCTTGGCGTCGTTGATGAGCCGCGTCGCCGTGGCCACGCGTCGCTCCCAGTCGGGCGCGCTCGACCAGCCGTTGTCCATCACGATGGCAAGCGCCTGGCCGCCCACGGCGATCTTCTCGCGCGGGTTGAAGACGGGGGCGGCGAGCGCCAGGATGACGAGGGCCGCAAGCGCCAGCCGCAGAAGCGTCAGCCACCATGGGCTCTGGTGCGGCGTCTCCTCCCTCTTCACGATACGCGCCAGGATGGCGAGCGGCGGGAAGGTCTCCTGCTGCGGCCTGGGCGGGGTGAGCCGCAAGAGCCACCAGATGATGGGCAGGGCGAGGAGGCCCCACAGGACCATCGGCGCGCCGAAGGAGAGGGGGAGGAAATTCATCGGCCGATATCCATTTCGGCCGTCATCGCCGTGTGCACGCGGATGAGCGCTTCGGAAGCCAGCCGGTCCGTATGGTTCACCGTGTAGCTCCAGCCGAGCTTCTTGCACCACCGGGCAAGCGTCTCGCGCCGTGCGAGATAGAGCCGGCGGTAGTCTTCGCCCAGCGTCTCGGCACGCCCGGCGATCAGCCGCTCGCCCGTCTCGGGGTCATGGAACTCGGTGCGGCCGGAATAGGGGAAGGTCTCTTCCGCCGGGTCGGCCACCTCGATCAGATGCGCCCTGGCGCCGGCGCGCGCCAGCGGGTCGAGCCAGCGCATGGTCTCTTCCGGCGCTTCGAGAAAATCGCCGGCGACGACGAGATCGGAGAAGCGGCGGACGACCGTCAGGTCCGGGCGCCCGGTGGCGGGTTCGGCATGGCTGATATGCTGGGCCAGCCTCTCGGCCCCGTTGCGCGCGGCGAAGGGATCGGAAAGCCCCGGCCAGGCGATGCGCTCGCCGCTGCGCGACAGGAGTTCGGCCAGAGCCAGGATCAGCACCAGCGCCCGCGATTCCTTGGAGACATCCGCCTGGCTCGAGCGGAATAGCATGGATGGCGAACGGTCGGCCCACAGCCAAACCGTATGGGCGGCCTCCCATTCGCGGTCGCGCACATAGATGTGGTCTTCCTCGCGGGCCGAGCGGCGCCAGTCGATGCGGGACACCGCCTCGCCCTCCACATAGGGCCGGAACTGCCAGAAATTCTCGCCGATGCCGCGCCGCCGCCTGCCGTGCCAGCCGGCGATCACATTGTTGACGACCCGCCGCGCCTCCACCAGCAGATCGGGCACAAGCGCGGCCCGTGTGCGTGCCCGCACGAGCGCATCCCGGGTCTCTACCGGGGTGGTGACTTCACCGATCCGCGCCATCAGCCTTCCGCCGTTGCATCAGCCGAGCCCCTTGACCAGTCGGGCGATGACGTCGCGCACGCTCATGCCCTCGGCACGGGCGGCAAAGGTGAGCGCCATGCGGTGCTGCAGCACCGGCTCGGCCAGCGCGCGCACGTCGTCGACCGACGGGGCAAGCCGCCCGTCATAGAGTGCCCGGGCACGGGCGCACAGCGTCAGCGCCTGGCTGGCGCGCGGGCCCGGTCCCCAGGCAACGTGCCGGTCCGTCTCGGGATGGCCGAGGCCGGGGCGGGCCGAGCGCACCAGGGCCAGAATGGCCTCCACCACGCTTTCAGGCACCGGCATGCGGCGGATAAGCGTCTGCACTTCCTTCAGCCTTTCCGGCGCGAGCACGTTCTCCGGCCGCGCCTCCTCGACGCCTGTCGTCTCCAGAAGAATGCGCTTTTCGGCTTCTAGTTCCGGGTACAGGATGTCGACCTGCATCAGGAAGCGGTCGAGTTGGGCCTCCGGCAGCGGGTAGGTGCCCTCCTGCTCCAGCGGGTTCTGGGTGGCCAGCACGTGGAAGGGGGAGGGCAGGTCGTGGCGGCGGCCCGTCACCGTCACGTGGTATTCCTGCATGGACTGCAGAAGCGCGGACTGGGTACGCGGGCTCGCGCGGTTGATCTCGTCGGCCATCAGAAGCTGGGCGAAAATCGGCCCGGGCAGGAAGCGGAAGCCGCGGCGGCCCTTCTCGTCCTGCTCCATCACCTCGGAGCCGAGGATGTCGGACGGCATCAGATCCGGCGTGAACTGGATGCGCCTGGTGTCGAGACCCAGAACGATGCCGAGCGTCTCCACCAGCTTGGTCTTGGCGAGGCCCGGCACGCCCACCAGAAGCGCATGCCCGCCGGCCATGAGCGCCACCAGCACCCGCTCGACCACCACCTCCTGGCCGAAGATCACCCGGCCGACGCCCTCGCGCACGCGGGCGATGTCGGCAAGGGCGGTCTCGGCCTGCGCCACCATTTCCTTCTCGCTGGCACCGATGATGCCGGCCTGGCTGTCCCTGGCGATGATGCTCATGCGGCTTTTTCCTCGCTTTGCCGAACTGGCCCAGTCTGCGATACATGGTTCAGCGTACGCAGCATTGCCACCCTAATGGTGCGATCCTGACAGATAGTACCCCTCTGTCAGGACAAATCGCCCCACCAGATTAATCGCTTGTGGGCTGACTTCTCCAAACAGATGGGTACATCTGTTTGGGTCAGACCACTAGGGAGCTTAAATCAGTTCATAAGGCTGACAAGCCGAAGAACAGTGACTATTTCGTGACCATGGCCCCTGCACACCGCCACACTTCCGCCGACGAAGGCACCTTCGCCAAGGCCGCCGATGCCGGCGCGCTATCGGCGCTGATCGCGCGGGCGGCGCGTGCGGGCAAGGGCGCGGCCCCGGTGGAGCGTTGGAATCCGGCCTTCTGCGGCGACCTCGACATGGAAATCAAAGCCGACGGCACCTGGTTCTATCTCGGCACGCCCATAGGCCGCATGCCCCTGGTGCAGCTTTTCTCCTCCGTCCTGCGCAAGGACGAGGACGGCAGGACCTACCTCGTAACGCCGGTGGAAAAAGTCGGCATCCGCGTCGAGGACGCGCCCTTCCTCGCCGTCGAGGTGGTTGCCACAGGCAAGGGCGAGAATCAGATTCTCACCTTCCGCACAAATGTGGGTGATGTGGTGGAGGCAGGCCCGGACCATCCCATCCGCTTCGTCGACGAGGAGGGTACGGGCGGCATGAAGCCTTATATCCTCGTGCGCGGGCGGCTGGAGGCGCTGGTGGCGCGTCCCGTCATGTACGAGCTCGTGGAGCTGGGCGAGGAGGTGGAGATCGACGGCCGGGCGATGTTCGCCGTCCGCTCCGGCGGCGCGGTCTTCCCCATCATGCCCGCCGAAAAGCTCAAGGCGCTCTCCGAATGACCCTGCTGACCGACACCAAAGACCTGTTTTCGGCGGAAGAATTCCGCCGCCGCGCCGCCGCGCAGGACCCGGAGCACGATCCCGATGCCTATGGCGACCATCGCCTCAACCCGGACCTGAAGCACCTCATCATCCGCGACAGCCTGCATGATGCCGCCGTCCTCGTTCCGGTGGTCGATCACGGCGTCGAGACCACTGTCATCCTCACCCAGCGCACCGCCAATCTGCGCAGCCATTCCGGCCAGATCGCCCTGCCGGGCGGGCGCATCGATCCCACCGACGCCTCGCCCGAGGATGCCGCCCTGCGCGAAGCGCAGGAAGAGATCGGCCTCGACCCCGCCCGCATCGAAATCGTCGGCCGCATGCCCGACTACGCGACCGGCAGTGGCTATCGCATCCGGCCGATCCTGTCGGTCGTGGAGCCCGGCTTCCGGCTGTCCCTCAACCCGCACGAGGTGGATGCGGTGTTCGAGGTGCCGCTGTCCTTCCTCATGGACCCGGCCAACCACCGGCGCGAAAGCCGCATCTGGCAGGAGCGGGAACGTTTTTATTATACAATGCCTTACGGTGACCGCTTCATATGGGGAGTCACCGCCGGCATCCTGCACATGCTCTATGAAAGGCTCTACGCGCAATGACCTCAGCCACCATCGCCGACGCCGACTGGCTGCGCGAACCGGGCCTGCAGGCGCTGCTTGCCGTTCTCAACGCGGACGGCGAGGAGGCGCGGATCGCCGGCGGGGCGGTGCGCAACGCGCTCCTCGGCCAGGCGGTGACCGACATCGACGTTGCCACCACCACCCCGCCCGATGAGACGACGCGGCGGGCCGAGGCTGCCGGCTTCAAGGTCGTCCCCACAGGCTACGAACACGGCACGGTGACCGTCGTCGCCAAGGGAAAGCCCTACGAAGTCACCACGTTGCGTGCCGATGTGGAGACCGACGGCCGGCGCGCGCGCGTCGTCTTCGGCCGCGACTGGAAGAGCGATGCGGAACGCCGCGACTTCACCATCAATGCGCTTTACGCCGATGCCGACGGGCGCGTGGTCGACCTCGTCGGCGGCCTCGACGATCTCAATTCACGCACGTTGCGCTTCATCGGCAGTGCGGAAACGCGCATCCGCGAGGACTACCTGCGCATCCTGCGTTTCTTCCGCTTCTTCGCCTGGTACGGCTCCGGCCGGCCGGATGCCGAGGGCCTGAAGGCCTGTGCGCGGCTCAAGGAGGGCCTCTCCCAGCTTTCGGCCGAGCGCGTCTGGAGCGAATTGAGAAAGCTGCTTTCCGCCCCCGATCCCTCGCGGGCGCTTTTGTGGATGCGCACGACCAACGCGCTGACCATGGTGCTGCCGGAAAGCGAGAAATGGGGCATCGACACGATCCACCCGCTGATGGCCGTGGAGCAGGCGCTTTCATGGCCGCCGGACCCGCTGCTCAGGCTGGCCGCCATCCTGCCGCCCGACGCCGGGCGCCTTAAGGCGCTTGCCGCGCGGCTGCGGCTGTCGAAAGCCGAGGCGGCTTGCCTTGCCGCCTGGGCAGAGACGCCTCTACCCGATCCCGCGCTCAGCGAGGCCGATTTCGCGAAACTCATCTACCGCGGCAGTCCCGCAGGCGTCGACAAGCGCCTGCGTCTGGCGCTCGCCAACGCCCGCGCCCGCGCGGCAGAGGACGACAAAGCGCTTATCGAAGCCGCCGGCTTCCAGCGCTTGCTCGACATTCTCGGGCGCTGGCAAAGGCCGGCCCTGCCGGTCAAGGGAAAAGACCTCGTCGCCGCCGGCCACGCGCCCGGCGAAGAACTTGGCGCACTCCTTGCCAAGCTGGAGCAGGCCTGGATCGATTCCGGCTTCAAGATGACACGCAAGGAGCTGTTGGAAAAAGCCGCACGCTGCCTGCCTTCTGAGCATGCCGAAGGGGAGGGTGGACCGGAGCGTTAGCGAAGGGACGGGTGGGGCGCACTGGCCGTGCTTGCTCTCCCTCCCCTTGTGGGGAGGGATTGGGGGTGGGGGGTCCGGCGAAGCCGAACCAAAAGCTCCATCTATATGCGATAGCCCTCCCTTCAAAAGGAAAGGGAGGATACGGCGGCTATGCCGCGTCCCTCTCCTGGGTAATGCGCGAGCGGATCGCCTCGATCATGCTTTCGCGGATGATCGTCTCGCCGTGGGCTTCACGCATATGCTCGACGGCGCGGCGGATGACCTCCGCCTCCTCCTCATGCCTCGTGTGCCAGTCGCAACCGGGGACAAGCGATCCGCAATGAAATTCTTTCATCGTTCGATCCTCCTTCGTTTCGCGTTTTGGCAGAAGCCGACAATATAGCACGATATGGGGCGCATGGCCGAGAGCGGACAGGGCGCGGCGATCACGTTTTATAGGCGGAAGCCGTGGCGGCGATCTCTCGGCGAAGCCAGGTCTTGAAGTCCTTGACCTTTTTCGGCTCCGGCCGCGAATTCGACGTCACCAGCCAATAGCCGAACTTCGTCTCGGCCAGCCCCTCGAATGGGCGCACCAGCAAATTCGCGGCCAGCGCGTCGTGGGCCAGCGTCTGCCATGCGAGCATCACCCCCTGGCCGGCGATCGCCGCATCCAATGCCAGCGATGCATCCGTGAAGGCGCTGCCCTCGCCAAGGTCCTTTTCGGCGAGGCCGTACGGGGCAAGCCACCCGTCCCAGCTTATGGTCGAGTTGGCGTCGCGCACGATGGGCGCGGAAATAAGGTCGCGCGGCGTCTTCAGCCCCTCCGCCAGCGCCGGTGCGCACACGGGAAAGACCTCCTGCGCCAGCACGAACTCCGCGTTCACCCCCGGCCAGCCGCCTTCGCCGACGCGGATCGCCAGGTCGATGTCGGAAGCGTCGAGATTGACCAGCGCCACCGAGGCATCGAGCCTGAGCCGCATCTGAGGGTGCTGCCGCGAATAACCCGCAAGCCGCTGTACCAGCCACTTCGATGCGAAGACCGGCGCGACCGAGATGGTCAGCACGTTGTCGGCGTGCCGCCGCGCGGCGGCCACGGCCTCGTCAAGCTTGCCGAAGCCTTCGTTCAGCCGCCCGGCGATCTGCCGCCCGAAGGCCGTTGGCACCAGCCCGCGCTTGGTCCGGTCGAAGACGCCCTGGCCGAGCTGACGCTCGCAGCGGATGACATGTTGGCTCACCGCGCCGATGGAAACGCCAAGCTCGCTCGCAGCCGCCGCCAGCGAGCCGAGCCGCAGCACCGCCTCGACGGCGCGCAGCGCGTTAAGATGGACGCGGTTCAGGTTCTGCATATAGCCTTTCTAAAGCAAGCTGCAGGCAATCTCCATTGAAATCATAGTGTTTTGGCCGGATTCTCCACGCATGAAATCTGGAGGACAAACCCATGATGCAACTTTTCTTGAGCATTGCCGCCCACCTTCGCCGCCGCATGGAGCAGTTCCAGGCGATCGACAACTACGCGGATGAGGAGAGATGGCACCGCGATCCCCTGTCGCATCCCGACATCGCCGCGATGAGCCAGCGGGAGCTAGCGGATTTGCCTTTCAAGACGGGCGTATGCGGGCGCTGAGGGAGATATCCGCCGCAGCTTGGCATTGCTCCCGGAGAAGCGTCAGTGCCGCGCTTCTTCCGCCGGCGGTAGCCACTGGCGCGAAGTATGCACCACCGCGAGAATATAGACGGTGTTTTCCCGAACCTCATATACGAGGCGGTAATTCTCGTGAGGAATAAACTCACGCGTCCCGGGTATAAGCTCGGGTCGCCCAATATATGGAAAATCCACTAGACGGTCCGCAACACGGGTGAATTTTTCGTCAAGCTCCGCAGCCGCAGCCGGGTTTTCAGCTTCAATATAGGAAAAAATGTCCACGCGATCTTGCTCGGCCTCTTGTAGCCAGCGAACGATCACCTCTTGGCCCGTTCGGCCTTTTCAAGCGCCGCAGCCCGGCGGACGGCAAAGTCCGCCTCGACTTCACCATTCGAACGACTTCTGCCTGCGTCTATAGAGGCTCGGGCAATCTCAACCTTCCGCTGCAAGAAGGCGCGGTATTCCCGTTCCTCGCGCTGGCGTTCGATATAGCCGCGCATAAGTTCCCGCACGATCTGCGACGCCGGTCGATCTTGTGCTTCAGCTTCTGCGACAAACGCCTCCTTGAGTTCCGAATCCAGCTTTAAAGTGAAGACGGTCTCCTTCATCGCAGTCACTCCAGGGTTCGCGTAATAACGACGTATATACGTCGTTAGAACACAATTGGCAAAATCGCCTACTCCGCCGCCAGCCTCTCGCCCAGGAACCCGCCCGACTGGCGCTTCCAAAGCTGCGCATAAAGCCCGCCGCGCGCGATCAACTCCTGGTGCGAGCCTTCCTCGACGACGCGGCCTTCGTTGAGCACGATCACGCGGTCGAGCGCGGCGATGGTGGAGAGGCGGTGGGCGACGGCGACCACGGTCTTGCCTTCCATCAGGCGTCCAAGGTTCTCCTGGATCACCGCCTCGATCTCCGAATCGAGCGCCGAGGTCGCCTCGTCGAGGATGAGGATCGGCGCGTTCTTCAGCATCATGCGGGCAATGGCGATGCGCTGGCGCTGCCCGCCCGAAAGCTTCACCCCGCGCTCGCCCACATGGGCGTCGTAGCCGGTGCGGCCCTTGGGGTCGGCAACCTCAAGGATGAAATCATGCGCCGAGGCCCGCTTGGCAGCGGCCACGATCTCGGCTTCGCTGGCGCCGGGCTTGCCGTAGGCGATGTTGTCGCGGATCGAGCGGTGCATCAGCATCGGCTCCTGGCTGACGACGCCGAACTGGGCGCGCAGCGAGGCTTGCGTGACCTCGCGGATGTCCTCGCCGTCGAGCAGGATGCGGCCGCCCTCGATGTCGAAAAGCCGCAGCATCAGGTTGACGATGGTCGTCTTCCCCGCCCCAGAGGGGCCGACAAGGGCGACGCGCTCGCCCGGGCGGATGTGAAGGGTCAGCCCTTCCAGAACGCCGCGTTCCCTGCCGTAGTTGAAGGTGACGTTCTCGAAGCGGATATCGCCCGCAGCGTGCGCGATCGCCCGCGCGTCCGGCGCATCCTGGATGGCGGGCCGGCGCGAGATCACCCCGGTGGCGTCCTGCACGGTGGCATAGGCGCGGATGAGCCCGTTGACGGAGAACATCATGTAGCCGGACATCTGGTTGAGCCGGAAGACGAGGCCCATGGCGGCGGCGATCTCGCCGGTCGAGGCGTTGCCGTTCATCCAGCTCATGACGGCGAGCGTGCCGACCGCCGTCATCATGATGCCGTTCAGGATGAAGACGGCGGCGCGCACCCGGGTGATGGCGCGCGTCAGGGTGCGCACGGCCTTGAGCAGGCGGGCCATGCCGTCGCGCACATAGGCGTGCTCGCGCCGTCCGCTGTCGTAGAGCTTGACGGCCATGATGTTGGTGAAGGCGTCGACCATGCGGCCGTTGAGGATCGAGCGCTCGTCGGCCCGCCACCTGCCGGCCTCGCGCAGCGGCGGCAGCAGGTAGCGCGCGGCGATCACGAAGGCCGCGAACCATAGCCCGAGCACCAGCCCCAGTATGGGATCGAGTGCAGTCAGGATGGTGCCGGCAAGCAGCAGGAAGGTGAAGAAGCTCCACATGGTCTGCAGCGCCGAGACGATGAAGTCGCCCGTCGCCTCGCCGCCCTGCATGATCTTGGTGGCGATGCGGCCGGCGAAGTCGTTCTGGTAGAACTCGTAGGGCTGGTCCATCACCCGGCGGAAAGACTGCCAGCGCACCCGCTGATAGAAGGAGGGCGCGATCACCTGCTCCTCGATCACCGTGTTGACGAGCATGACGCCGGCGCGCGCGAAAAGCACCAGGAAGGCGAGCCCCAGGAGCGTCGGCCAATGGTCGGCGATAAGGGTTGCCGGCGTCGAGGTATCGAGCAGGTCGATCAGCTTGCCCAGCCCCCAATAAAGCCCTGCGTCCACCACGCCCGCCAGACCGCCGATGACGAGGAGAAGGACGAACGGCCACTTGGCCTGCGTGGCGAAGAAGAGGATGAACCTGAACGCATCCGTCGGCAGCACCTCGCGCTCGGTGTCGCCGAAGGGGTCGATCACCCCTTCGGCGCGCCGCCACAGGCGCTCGTTCAGGCCATGCCCTTCTTCGTCCGCGTCCATCGTCACTCCGCTGCCTCCGCCGCCTGTTCGACATCGAGGAACCCGCCCGACTGGCGCTGCCAGAGCTGGGCGTAGATGCCGCCGCTGGCGATCAGTTCGTCGTGGGTACCCTCCTCGACGATGCGGCCCTCGTCCATGATCACCAGCCGGTCCATCGCCGCGATGGTCGACAGGCGGTGGGCGATGGCGATCACCGTCTTGCCCTGCATCAGCGCCGCCAGGTTCTCCTGGATCGCGGCTTCGGCCTCCGAATCGAGCGCCGACGTTGCCTCGTCCAAGATCAGGATCGGCGCGTCCTTCAGCATGACGCGGGCGATGGCGATGCGCTGGCGCTGGCCGCCGGACAGCTTGACGCCGCGCTCGCCGACATGGGCGTCGAACCCTTTCCGTCCCTTTATGTCGGACAGGTCCTTGATGAAGTCCAGTGCCTCGGCGCGCCTTGCCGCCTCGCGCACCATGGCCTCGTCGGCGTCAGGCCGGCCATAAAGGATGTTGTCGCGCACGGAACGGTGCAGCAGCGAGGTGTCCTGGGTGACCATGCCGATCTGTGCGCGCAGCGAATCCTGCGTCACGTCGGCGATGTCCGTCCCGTCGATCAGGATGCGCCCGCCTTCAAGGTCGTAGAAGCGCAGGAGCAGGTTGACCAGGGTCGACTTGCCGGCGCCCGAGCGGCCGACGAGGCCCACCTTCTCGCCCGGCCGGATGGTCAGCGACAGGTCCTCGATCACGCCGCCCTTCTTGCCGTAGTGGAAGCGGATGCGGTCGAAGGCGATTTCGCCCTTTCCGACGCGCAGTTCCTTGGCGTCCGGCCGGTCGTCGACCACGCGCGGCAGCGAGATCGAGCCGATGCCATCCTGCACGGTGCCGATGTTCTCGAACAGCATGGTCATTTCCCACATGATCCACTGCGACATGCCCCAGAGCCTCAAGACGAGGCCGAGCACCACGGCGACGGCGCCGATCGACACCATCTCGCCCATCCACAGCCATATGGACAGGGCGCCGACAGTGAACAGGCACAGCGAGTTGAGCAAGTAAAGCAGCCCATAGAGTCCCGTCACCAGCCGCATCTGCTTGTAGACCGTCTTCAGGAAGCCGGACATGCCCTCCTGCGCATAGGCCGCCTCGCGGCGGGCGTGGGAGAACAGCTTCACCGTCTGGATGTTGGTGTAGCTGTCGACCACGCGGCCGGTCATGACGGAGCGCGCGTCGGCCTGTTCCTTGGCCACGCGCCCCAGCCGCGGCACGAAGTTGCGCAGCAGCACGATGTAGCCGATGAGCCAGACGGCGAGCGGGGCGGCCAGCCGCAGATCGGCGGATGCCACGATGACCAGCATGCCGGCGAAATACACCGTCACATAGTTCAGCACGTCGATCAGCTTGATGACGCATTCGCGCACGGCGAGCGCCGTCTGCATCAGCTTTGTGGCGATGCGGCCGGCAAACTCGTCCTGGTAGAACGTCATCGACTGCTTGAGCAGATAGCGGTGCACCTGCCAGCGGATGCGCATGGGAAAGTTGCCCAGGAGCACCTGATGGTTGGTCAACGAGTGGAGCACCACCGTCAGGGGCAGGAACACCAGGATGACGAAGGCCATACCCGCCAGCTTCCAGCCCTCCTCCTCAAGGAAGGTCTCCCGGTTCCGGTCCGCCAGCCAGTCGACGATGTTGCCGAGGAAGGAGAACATCCACACCTCGGTAATCGCGATCGTCGCCGTCAGGATCGCCAGGAGCGTCAGATACCCCCATGCGCCCTTGATGAAATGCAGGCAGAAGGCGATCAGCGTCTTCGGCGGCTCTTCCGGCTCATCGGCCGGGAAGGGGGGAAGGCGTCTTTCGAACCAGCTCAGCATCGTTTTATCCTCGATAGCCTCGTCGGGCACTCAGCGGTGCCCCTTGCGCGGCACGGTCGGTGCGCCGGGCTTTGAATTCTTGATAGGTCGGGCACCCGCCTTGCCGGCGAGCTGCCTCGGGTCGGCGCCTTTCTCCAGCGGCGTCTTTGATCCCGAATGCGCCCTTTGCGCCTTTGCGCCAAGGGCAGCGGAGAAGGCTCCTGACAGGGTCTTGGCAGGAGCCATGCCGGCACCGTCCGGCGGCAGTGCGGTCGCGGCGGGGGCGATGGGTGTTTTGGGCGCTTTGCGCCCTTTGGGAAATTTTGCAGACATGGAGCGAATCCTTGCGGAATTCCGGAAATGGTTCCGGCGGATTCGCTCGTGCGTGTTCTACAGGGGAGAAGTAGGCTTCGGAACGAAAACCGCCGTCAGGCCGTGAGCCCGGCCCCGCGCGAGGGGCGTTCACGGACGATGGAAACGAACATCCGGTTATCCATGTCTGTCTCCAGCAGTTTACGTCGGTTGCGGCGGCCTTATATCCGAAGAGGCCGGGGATGGCCAGAGGCTCCGCCGCCATATAATCACCTTCACCGGCCACTGTGGCCCGAAGGCTACAATTGGTCACGCCATGAACGGAAATGATATCCGCATCGCCCTTTTCCAACCGGACATTCCCGGCAACACCGGCGCCATCCTGCGCATCGCTGCATGCCTGGGCCTGACGGTGGACCTGATCGAGCCTGCCGGCTTCGACCTGTCGAGCCGGGCGCTGAAACGGGCGGGCATGGACTATCTGGAGATCGCCTCCCTCAACCGCCACACTTCCTGGGAAGCCTTCGACCACTGGCGGCGCGAGGAGGAACGGCGGCTCATCTTGTTCACCACAGCCGCCGCCGTGCCCTACACGGCCTTCTGCTTCCGCGAGGGCGACATCCTTCTTTTCGGGTGCGAATCGTCGGGCGTGCCGGAGGCGGTGCACGAGGCGGCCGATCACCGGCTCGTCATTCCCATGCACGAGAAGGCGCGCAGCCTCAATCTCGCCGTCGCCGTCGCCATGGCCTGCGGCGAGGCACGCAGGCAGGTGGGGTAGGGTGGTTCTGCCATCATCCAGCACGCGCGGCTTCTCCTTCACGGCAATCGAAGGATGGCCGGCTACACCCTCAACTTAGGTTGAGGTCAAGGGGGCGCGAAGGGGCACGATGCTAAATCGCAACTGTAAAGCTAATCAGCGCTCGGCAGCCGGCGCATGGTGAATTCGATCACGTCGCCGGGGCGCTCGCACCAGCTTTCGATCTCGGTCCAGTAGGCCTGCTTGGGCCAGCGTTCCAGCCATTCGCGCGCCTTGGCTCGGGCCTCGGCCCGCGGCAGCGAGAAGGTCTCGCGCAGGAAGCCGTCGCGCGGCAGGCGATGGCCGTTGGCGCGCTTCTTGTCGAGGGCATGCTTCAGGCCCTCGAGCGGAGGCTTGGCGGGCACACGCACGAAAGAACTCCTTGACCCGTTGGACAGGGAGATTAGGGATCGCGAGAGGAAAATGCGAGTCCTTTGTCCGCCATGCGCGGCGCCGGACGCCGGAGGAGCGATCATGGAAAGACCCGACATACCGGCCGGACTGCCCGAGGATATCGAGGGCAAGAAGGCGGCGGCGAAGGCCTGGTTCGAGACCCTGCGCAACCGCCTCTGCACCGCTTTCGAGGAACTTGAGGACGCGCTCACCGGCCCTCTCTCGACCCGCGCGCCCGGCCGCTTCGAGCGCACGCCCTGGCAGCGCGAGGAGGGCGCGGGCGGCGGTGGCGTGATGTCGCTCATGCATGGCCGCGTGTTCGAGAAGGTGGGCGTGCACACCTCCACCGTCCACGGCGAATTCTCGCCCGAATTCCGCCAGCAGATTCCCGGCGCCGAGGAGGATCCGCGCTTCTGGGCCTCCGGCATCTCGCTCATCGCCCACCCGCAGAACCCCAACGTGCCGGCTGTGCACATGAACACGCGCATGGTGGTGACGACGCGCCAATGGTTCGGCGGCGGCGCCGACCTTACCCCGGTGCTCGACCGCCGCCGCACCCAGGAAGATCCCGACACGGTCGCCTTCCACAAGGCAATGCGCTTCGTCTGCGGCCGGCACGGCCAGATCGCCGACTACGACCGCTTCAAGCGCTGGTGCGACGAATATTTCCATCTTCCGCACCGCGACGAGCCGCGCGGCATCGGCGGCATCTTCTACGACTGGCTGAAGAGCCCCGAGGAAAAGGGCGGCTGGGACGCCGACTTCGCCTTCACCCAGGATCTCGGCCGCGCCTTCCTCGTCATCTATCCCTATCTGGTGCGCCAGAACTTCGACACCAACTGGACCGAGGCCGACCGCGAGGAACAGCTCGTGCGCCGCGGCGGCTACGTCGAGTTCAACCTCCTCTACGACCGCGGCACCATCTTCGGCCTGAAAACCGGCGGCAACGTCGACGCCATCCTCTCCAGCATGCCGCCGGTGGTGAAGTGGCCTTGAGGGACTTGCGGATTGTACGCTAGAAGCGTATATTCCCCAGTAGATGGAGATAGCGTTCGATCCGGAAAAGGACGAAAAGAACCGCCGGGAACGCGGGCTTTCACTCGCCGTTGGCCGCGAAGTTATCCGAAATCAGGTGGCAACCTTCTTGGATGACAGGCGAGAATATGGCGAAGACCGGTATGTGTCGTACGGATATGTGGGAGACAGGCTTCACGTTTGCGCCTTCACGATACGCGACGCGGTCTTTCGAATTATCTCCGTAAGAAAAGCCAATGACCGGGAGGTCAGGAAACATGGTCGATGAAGATTGGGACGACAACCCCGAGTGGGACGAGAGCAATACACGCCCGCTCGACGCGCCCGCGAAGCTAAATTTCGTGCGCGCTCTGCTTGGAATGAATCAGGCCGATTTCGCCGCGCTACTCGGCATCCCGCTCGCCACGCTCCGCAATTGGGAGCAACGGCGCACAGAGCCCGACGCAACGGCGAAAACGCTGATCGATCTCATCTTTGCCGACCCGCAGGGCATGCGCGAACGGCTGGAGCGCCGCAACGCGGCTTAGGGCCTCAGCGTTGCCAGCTTCAGCCCGAAAGCGACGAAGACCGCTCCCGTCACGGCCTTCACCCACCGCTGCACGCTGGGCTGGCCGCCGAGCCCCTTCAGCGTCGAGAAAAGCAGCACCAGGGCCGAAAACCACACGATGTTGATAAGCGAGTGGATCGCCACCAGCAGGAATGCCCACGTCACGCCGTCGGCGCTGGCGGGGATGAACTGCGGGAAGGCTGCAAGGTAAAACATCGACACCTTCGGGTTCAGCGCGTTGGTGAGGAAGCCTTCAGCGACGGCACGCGCCAGGGTGCGCCTGCGTCTGGCCGGGGCTACATGCGCCGGCGCGGTCACGCCCTTCCAGGCTTGCCACAGCGCCTTGACGCCGATGAAGCACAGATAGGCCGCGCCCAGCATCTTGACGACGAAGAAGGCCTGCGCCGACTGCATGAGGATGATGGAGATACCGAGGATCGACAGCGCGCCGTGCAGGTAGAAGGCGGCGAAGAAGCCGGCGATGTTGGCAAAGCCCGCCGCCTTGCCGGAGGTCGGCACGGTCTTGGCGATCAGCACACCGTTGGGCCCGGGCGAGATCACCAGAAGGGCTGCGACAAGGCTGAACGCCGAAAGCTCCAGAAGCGTCATCGGGAAGTTCCTTTCTGCGGCACCCGCGCCGCCGTCACTCCAGCCATTCGGTAACGAACCGCTCGCTGGCATGGATATCGGTGGTCTCCAGCACCCCCGGCCCGAGGTTTTCGAATTTGTGCGGCGTGCCGGCCGGCACCACCAGGATCTGTCCCGCCTCCGCGTCGATCGCCTTGCCGTCCACCGTGAAGCGGGCGCGGCCCCGGCGCACGATGAAGGTCTCGGGATACGGGTGGGTGTGAAGCCGCGGCCCCGCACCGACCTTCTCACTTGCAAAGAAAATGACGGAGATGCCGGCCTGGAACGGGCCGCCCTCCCATTCGCCGTGCCAGCCCTCGGGCAGGTCGGCCCAACTCTCGCGGTTGATGACATGCGCCATGATGGGCACAATATGCCCCGCCTCCGGTTTCTGTCGAGGCGTTATGTCGAGACGGAACGGTCGCAGATCGTCAGGAGAATTTCATGCCGCGTCCCCCGGCCTCATCGGGCGCCTCGCCCAAGCCCCGCACCGGCATTGCCACGCTCGACTACGAGCTTGCCGAGGAGATGGCGGCCGCCCTTGGCCGCGCTGGCCGGCGCGCCGAGGAGAGCCTGGCCCGCCTTGCCGCGCATAACGGCGTGGGTGCGGAACGCGCCGGCTTGCTGCGCGAGGCGGCGGATGCCGTCTATGCCTACTTCATCCAGCGCGAGATGTGTGGGCTGAAACGGCACGACGAGGTGGTGCGCCACCTGGCCATCCCGCGTGCGGTCCTGGTGCGGCTCGGCGCGCGGTAGCGGCGAGGGTTGTTATCCCCGCGACAATCTGCCCTGCGTCTCTCCGGCGTCTGGACAAGTCAGACCGTCGAGCATAGAAACCATCGCCAATTGCCGGGGGAACGGCCGGCCCGTCGTGGCGAATCCGAGGGGCAGGTGCGTGTCGACATGCGCTTCTTCCCGGCAGGCATCAGGTAAAAGGACCGCAGCTCCGTGAACGCTACCGATTCGACCGAACACACCCGTCGCGACTTTCTCTACGTGGCCACGGCCACGGCCGGCGCCGTGGGTGCGGCCGGCGCCATTTGGCCGTTCATCGACCAGATGCGCCCCGACGCCTCCACCAGGGCGCTGGCCTCCATCCAGGTCGATGTCTCGGCCGTCGAGCCCGGCATGTCGTTGACGGTGAAGTGGCGCGGCCAGCCCGTCTTCATCCGCAACCGCACCGATGAGGAGATCGAGGCGGCCCGCCAGGTGCCTCTCGAGGATCTCAAGGATCCCATCGCCCGCAACGACAACCTGCCGGCCGACGCGCCGGCCACGGACATCGATCGCTCGGCCGGCGAGGGCAAGGAGAACTGGCTGGTCATGATCGGCATCTGCACGCATCTGGGATGCGTGCCGCTTGGCCAGCAGGGCGATTTCGGCGGCTGGTTCTGCCCCTGCCATGGCTCGCATTACGATACGGCAGGGCGCGTCCGCAAAGGGCCCGCGCCGGAAAACATGGCCGTCCCGGCATTCGAATTCATCTCCGACACGGTCGTTCAGATCGGGTAGGCAAGGGAGCGTATTTCAAGATGAGCGGTGGACATTCTACCTACACCCCCAAGACGGGCCTCGGGCGCTGGATGGATGCGCGCCTTCCGCTGCCGCGCCTCGTCTACGATTCCTTCGTCGCCTACCCGGTGCCGCGCAACCTCAACTACGCCTACACCTTCGGCGGCATCCTCACCCTCATGCTGGCGGTGCAGATCCTCACCGGCATCGTGCTCGCCATGCATTACGCCGCCAACACGGAGATCGCCTTCAACTCCGTCGAGAAGATCATGCGCGACGTCAATTCCGGCTGGCTTCTGCGCTACCTGCACTCGAACGGCGCCTCCTTCTTCTTCATCGCCGTCTATGTGCATATCTTCCGCGGCCTCTACTACGGCTCCTACAAGGCGCCGCGCGAGCTTCTGTGGATTCTCGGCTGCATCATCTACCTCCTCATGATGGCCACCGCCTTCATGGGCTACGTTTTGCCGTGGGGGCAGATGAGCTTCTGGGGCGCCACCGTCATCACCGGCTTCTTCACGGCGATCCCGCTCGTCGGCGACTGGATCCAGCAGCTTCTGCTCGGCGGTTTCGCCGTCGACAACCCGACGCTTAATCGCTTCTTCTCGCTGCACTATCTCTTGCCCTTCATGATCGCCGGCGTCGTCGTCCTGCACATCTGGGCGCTGCATGTGACCGGGCAGTCCAACCCGACCGGCATCGAGGTGAAGCAGAAGACCGACACGGTGGCCTTCACGCCCTACGCGACCATCAAGGACGGCTTTGCCATGGTCGTCTTCTTCCTGGTGTTCGCCTATTTCGTCTTCTACATCCCCAATTATCTCGGCCACCCCGACAACTATATCGAGGCCAACCCACTCAAGACGCCGGCGCACATCGTGCCCGAGTGGTACTTCCTGCCCTTCTACGCGATCCTGCGCGCCATCACCTTCAACATCGGACCGATCGATTCCAAGCTCGGTGGCGTGCTCGCCATGTTCGGCGCCATCGCGGTCCTGTTCGTGGTGCCCTGGCTCGACACCTCGAAGGTGCGCTCGGCGGTCTACCGGCCGTGGTACAAGCTCTTCTTCTGGCTTTTCGTGGCCGATGCCATCTTCCTCGGCTGGCTCGGCTCGAGGCCGGCGGAGGGCACCTATGTGGCCATGGCACAGGCCGCCACGCTCTACTATTTCGCGTTCTTCGTCGTCGTCATGCCGGTCCTCGGCCTCGTAGAGACGCCGCGCCGGCCGCCGAACTCGATCACCGAGGCGGTGCTGGAGAAGAACAAGCCCGGCACCCCGGCCGCCGGCGAGGCATGAGCGAGCGTATGCGCAAAAGGATCTTGGAAATGAAGACGTTTCTAAACGGGCTGGCTGCGCTCGGCCTCGGCATTGCCATGGTCACCTCCGCGGATGCGGCGGAATACCCGCTGAAGAAGCCGCCGCAGCTCGAATGGAGCTTCGACGGCCCCTTCGGCACCTACGACAAGGGCCAACTGCAGCGCGGCTTGAAGGTATACCGCGAGGTCTGCTCCTCCTGCCATTCGCTCGACCTGGTCGCCTTCCGCAACCTTGAAGATCTCGGCTACACCGAGGAGCAGGCGCGCGCCATCGCCTCCGAATACGAGGTCGAAGACGGCCCGGACGAGAACGGCGACATGTTCACCCGTCCCGCCACGCCGTCCGACCATTTCCCTGCGCCCTTCGCCAATCCGCAGCAGGCGGCGGCCTCCAACAATGGCGCCGCGCCGCCGGACTTCTCGCTTCTCGCCAAGGCGCGCGCCGTCGAGCGCGGCTTTCCCACCTTCCTCTTCGACATCTTCACCCAATATGCCGAGGGCGGTCCGGATTACATCCACGCGCTTCTGACCGGCTATGAGGAAGACGCGGAAGGCCACGAGGTACCCGAGGGCACCTATTACAATCCCTATTTCCTGAGTGCCGTCTCGCTCTCCATGGCGCCCCCGCTCTCGGACGGCATGGTGACCTATGAGGACGGCAGCCCGGAGACGGTCGACCAGTACGCCCGCGACATCGCCGCCTTCATGATGTGGGCCGCCGAGCCGCACATGGAGGCGCGCAAGGCAACCGGCTTCACCGTGATGGTCTTCCTGGTCCTCTTCGGCGGCCTCGTCTACCTCACGAAGCGCAAGGTGTGGGCCGAAGTCCACTGAAGCAATTCCAGAAAAAGTGGGAACCGGTTTCCGTCCGGAATTGCGACAAAACAACGACTTGGACCAGTTCACCGATTCCATGAAACGATGAACTGGTTTAAGGCCACGACAAAAGGCGAGGGGCGCCGTCGGGCGCCCTTTTCTTTTGGCGCGCAAAAGGGCAAAAGGGGTTGCAACGGACCGGGGCTGCCGATGAAACCTTCCCTCGAAGACACGCTTCTTTCCGCCATCCGCACCATTCCCGACTATCCGAAGCCGGGAATCCTCTTCCGCGACATCACCACGCTTCTGGGCAACGCGCGCGCCTTCCGCCGCACCGTGGACGAGCTCGTTCACCCCTATGCCGGCTCCAAGATCGACAAGATCGCCGGTATAGAGGCGCGCGGCTTCATTCTGGGCGGTGCCATCGCCCACCAGCTCTCCTCCGGCTTCGTCCCCATCCGCAAGAAGGGGAAGCTGCCGCACGAGACGGTGCGCGTCGCCTACAGCCTGGAATACGGGCTCGACGAGATGGAAATGCACGTCGACGCGGTGGAGCCGGGCGAGAAGGTGATCCTCGTTGACGACCTCATCGCCACCGGCGGCACGGCCGAAGGCGCCGTCCGGCTTCTGCGCCAGATGGGCGCCGACATCGTCGCCGCCTGCTTCGTCATAGACCTGCCGGACCTCGGCGGCCGCGCCAAGCTCGAAGCGCTGGGCGTGGACGTGCGCACGCTGATTTCGTTCGAGGGGGATTGAGGCTGTCTATCGGGTGCCTTGGAGGCGCCAGGTCCCCGTCCGTCCTGACTCGCCTACCCAACCCTCAAAAGCACAGCATTATCAAACTCCAGCACCGCCTGCCCGTCGCCGTTGAACGCCCCCGCCTTCAACGACAAAAGCCGCCACCCAGGCCGCGAGGCCAGCGCCCGGTGCGACACCGCGGTGCGGGTAAAGGTAATCGTATCCCCGGCATAGACCGGCTTCAGCCATTTCAAGTTGGAGAACCCCGGCGAGGGACCGAATTCCGGCCGCGGGCCCGGCTCGCGCCAGGCGCCGTCATCGGTCCGCGCGTTTTGCAGGTTGTACTTCATCCACATGGCGCAGGTATGCCAACCCGACGCGCACAGCCGGCCGAACACGCTTTGCTGTGCCGCCTTCTCGTCCAGATGAAAGGGCTGCGGGTCGTACTTTTCGGCGAAACGCTTGATCTCGTCCGCCGTGAAGGTGTGGCTGCCGAGCGTGACCGTCTCGCCGAGCCGCAGGTAGGCCTCAAGGCTCATGCCGCACCTTTCTCGCGCAGGCGGAACAGGATCGGGTTCTCGCACAGGATCACCCTCTCGCCATTCTGGTTCTTCACTTCGTGCCGGAAGGTGACGAGGCCGAGATCGGGCCGCGACTTCAGAAGCCGCCGGGAAAGCACCGTCGAGGCGCCCGAAAGCCGGTCGCCGGCCAGCACCGGGCGCTGCCAGCGCATGTCGGTGATGCCGGGCGAGCCCTGCGAGGTGGAATCGAGCAGGAAGGCCTCGCACATCATGCGCATGAATATCGAGCAGGTGTGCCAGCCCGAAGCCGCGAGCCCGCCGAGCAGGCTCGCCTTGCCCGCTTCCTCGTCGAGATGCATCGGCTGGGCGTCGAACTCGGAGGCGAAAGCGACGATCTCCTCCTTGCCGACGCGCTTCTCGGGCAGGGCGATGACGCAGCCCTCGTAAAAGTCCTCGTAGGCCCAGCGCTTCCCGCTCATCGCATCTCCCTTCCCGATACAAGGCCAGCGGCCCTAATCGACCATCGGCGGCACGGCTCCGTTTACCAGGCGGTCAATGCAAGGCCTGCCGGCACAAGTCACACATTGAACTTGAACAGCATCACGTCGCCGTCTGCCACCACGTATTCCTTGCCTTCGTCGCGCGCCTTGCCGGCCTCGCGCGCCGCCGTCTCGCCGCCCAGCCGCACGAAGTCGTCATAGGCGATGGTCTGGGCGCGGATGAAGCCGCGCTCGAAGTCCGTATGGATCTCGCCCGCCGCCTGCGGCGCCTTGGCGCCCTTCTGCACGGTCCAGGCGCGCGCCTCCTTGGGGCCGACGGTGAAGAAGGTGATGAGGTCCAGCAGTTCGTAGCCGGCGCGGATCAGCCGGTCGAGACCAGGCTCCTCGAGCCCCATCGCCTCCAGATACTCCGCCGCCTCCTCGTCGGGAAGCTGCGCCACCTCCGCCTCGATGGCCGCCGAGATCACCACGGATTTCGCCCCTTGCGCCTCGGCCATCTTCTCCACCGCCGCGCTGTGCGCGTTGCCGCCCGCCGCATCGCCCTCGGCGACGTTGCAGACGTAAAGCACCGGCTTCGACGTCAAAAGATCGAGCGAACGCAGGATATGCAGGTCCTCGGCCGCAAGCCCCGGAAGAAGCAGGCGCACCGGCTTGCCGTCCTGCAGGAGCGCCAGCGCCTTCTCCATCATCGGCAGGACGGCGATCGCCTCCTTGTCCTTGCCGGTGGCGCGCTTGCGCGTCTGCACGATGCGCCGCTCCAGGCTTTCAAGGTCGGCCAGCATCAGCTCCGTCTCCACCGTCTCGGCGTCGGCCATCGGGTCGATACGGCCTTCGACGTGGGCAATGTCGTCATCCTCGAAGCAGCGCAGCACATGCACGATGGCGTCCACCTCGCGGATGTTGGCCAGGAACTGGTTGCCCAGCCCTTCGCCCTTGGAGGCGCCGCGCACCAGCCCGGCGATATCCACGAAGGAAATACGCGTCGGCACGACCGCCTTCGATTGGGCGATCCCGGCGATCTTCTTCAGCCGCGGATCCGGCACGGCCACCTCGCCCGTGTTGGGCTCGATGGTGCAGAAGGGGTAGTTCGCGGCCTGTGCCGCGGCCGTTTTCGTCAGCGCGTTGAAGAGCGTCGACTTGCCGACATTGGGCAGGCCGACGATGCCGCATTTGAAACCCATGATTTCGAAGTTCCTTAAGGGGATGCCAGAATTCGCTCAGGGCTATGGGCGAAAGGGTCGATGATCGTCAAGCCTTCGATCGTCTGCCCGTCCTGCAAATCCTCGGAGAGGAAATGGGCGCAGCCGAGTTCGAGCGCGGAGGCAAGCAGCAGACAGTCCCACCAGGAGTAGCCATAACGTTCATGCAAGCCGCGCGCATGCAGAACCTCCTGCCATGTCAGCGGACGTTTCCCGAAGGTGGTGAAATTGTCGATCCTTGCGGGTATATCGATACCGTCAAATCTGGCACGCTTCTTCGTCAGCACGCTTGCCACTTCGTTCAGGACCTGCAGGTTGGTGATCCCGCCTTCGGCCAAGGCGGCCAGCCAAATGACAGCCTTTAGCCGCTTCTTCGGCTCCTTGCGATCAAGCGTGTAAAGCAGGGTCGTGCTGTCGATGAACACTTTAGCGGCGGGCATTGCGCTCGTCTGCGTCGGGCATGCGCCCATTCTCGGACAAGGGAAGTGTGGGCGACTCCCAAATCTGGCGAAGCGCTTCCAGGCGCGCCTTCACGCTTTTGCGTTCATTACGCTCGTCCGCTGTAGGCGTGCGGCCGTTCTCGGTAGCGTCCCACATGGGGCCGGCAAAGATGCGTTCCAGAGCTTCAGCTTGAGGATTGCCCTCTGCTGCTCTTTCGGGCGCCGTTCTTGCCGCCGCTTCCAAGACGTCGGCAATGTATCGCGACATGCTCTTGCCAGCCTTCGCCGCCTCGACGCGCGTCGTGTGGTGCAGCTCGTCGTCCAGGGAAATGGTGACATTCCTCATCGCCGTCCTCTAGCCTTCACGATCTCACGAAAACACGAGCTTCGTGTCTTCTATATAGGCCGGAGACGATCTTCGATCAATCCCGCCGCACCGTATAGCGCGCATGCACCGCGCCGTTCTTCAATGCCTTGGCGAAGGCCAGGTCGTACCAGCGGTCCGTCTACTCCTTGCCGAAGAGCTTCTTCAGCATGGCCGCCATGGGCCCGGTCTCAGGCACGGGCGCGGTCGGCTTCTGCGGCCGTGCCTGGCGGATATGGCTCTGCCCCTTGGCGGCCGGTTTCCGCTCTTTTCCGGCCGGCTCCGCCTTGCCTTTGACGGCCAGGCTCACCTTGTTCATGAAGCCGGAATCGTCGCCCTTCACCAGCATCTCGGCATTGTCGGCGATCGCCTCCAGCAGCGGCTCCAGCCAGTCCCGGTCGGCCTTGGCGAAATCGCCCAGCACATGGCCGGTGACACGCGCCTTGTCGCCCGGATGGCCGATACCGATCCGCACGCGGCGGTAGTCCTTGCCGCAATGGGCGTCGATGGATCTGATGCCGTTGTGGCCGCCGGCGCCGCCGCCAACCTTCACGCGCACCTTCGCCGGCGCCAGATCCAGTTCGTCGTAGAGGACGATGAGATCGGCGGGCTCGAGCTTGTAAAAGCGCATCGCCTCGCCGATCGCCTGGCCGGAGAGGTTCATATAGGTCTGCGGCTTGATCAGCAGCACCTTCTCCCCGCCCAGCCGGCCTTCAGAGACCAGCGCGCTGAATTTCTTCGACCAGGGCGAAAAGGAATGGCGGCGGAATATGGCATCCGCCGCCATGAAACCGACATTGTGCCGGTAGTTCTCGTATTGCTGGCCGGGATTGCCGAGCCCTGCAATGAGGAGCATGGGAAATTACCCTCGACGGAGGGGACAGGGCTATTCCTCGCCCTTTTCCTCGCCTTCCGTCTCCTTCTCTTCCGCCTCTTCCTCGGCCTCTTCGGCCTCGGCTTCAGCCGCTTCCTCTTCCTCGGCCTTCAGGCCGGCGGGGGCGGCGACCGTGGCGATGGTGAAGTCGCGGTCGGTGATCGTCGGCGCCACGCCCTCGGGCAGCTTCACCGCCGAGATGTGCACGGAATCGCCGATGTCGAGCCCCGTCAGGTCGATCTCGATATGATCGGGGATGGCGGTCGCCGGGCAAGTGAACTCCACCTCGTGGCGCACCACGTTCAGGACGCCGCCGCGCTTGATGCCGGGGGCCAGCTCTTCATTCGTGAAGTGCACCGGCACGTTGACGGTGACGATGGTGTTGCGGCCGATACGCAGGAAGTCGATGTGCTCGGCAAAGCCGCGCACGGGGTCGAGCTGGTAATCCTTGGGCAGGACCTGGATCTTCTCGCCGTCCACGTCGATGGTGGCGATGGTGGTCAGGAACCCGCCGCCATGGATGCGCAGGAACGCTTCCTTGTAGGGCAGGGCGATCGTCATGGGGGGCTTCTTGTCGCCGTAGATGACGGCGGGAATCTTACCGCTGCGCCGAATTGCCCGGGCGGACCCCTTACCGACCCGTTCGCGCGCCTCGGCCTTCAGCTCATAGGACTGACGGCTCATTGGCTTTTCCTTTCAAGTTTCGGAGCGTTTTCCGGGCGTAAACGAGCCCTGAAAACGAGAAAGCCGCCAGACGCATCGCGCAAGGCCGGCCTCCACCCGCGCTGCCTCCAAGGGTGTCTGCACGGACGGCGGGTCTATAGCGGATGGGAGGGGCGGGTGCAAGGGCGTGCGCAAGGATTACCGGGGCCGTACCGGGGCGTCGTCGGAATATGCTATCGTCGCCCCGCCATTCAAGCGGAGCTTTAAGCATGACCCTGCGCATCGTTCGTCTCGGCACACCGCGCCTTACAGGGGAAGGGACGCGCATCGGCACCGTGCGGCGCCCGCCGCGCGGTGTGCGCAAGGAGCGCTTTTCCGCCGACGATTGGTTCGACGTCTGGTACCCGGAGCTTTCGCCCAGCGCCGAACTGGTCGCGAAGGCCCAGGCCGCGAAGACGGAGCGCGAGTGGGCGGCCTTCGTCAAGGCATTCCGCGTGGAGATGAATGCGCCCGCGCCCCGGCACACCCTGGACCTTATTGCCGCGCTCTCGCGCGATGCGGATTTCTCGATCGGCTGCTACTGTGAAGACGAATCCCGCTGCCACCGTTCGGTGCTGCGCGCGCTTCTGGCGGAACGGGGTGCCGTGATCGGCTGACGGCGTGGCCTCAATCGAACAGGCTCGACACCGATTCTTCCGTCGCCGTGCGCGAGATCGCCTCACCGATCAGGTCGGCGATGGTGACGACGCGGACGCTCTTCGACGCCTCGACGGCGGAGGTGGGCTGGATGGAGTCGGTGATGACCAGCTCCTTCAGCTTGGACGCTGAAATGCGTGCCACGGCGCCGCCTGAAAGCACGCCGTGGGTGATGTAAGCCGTTACGCTGGCGGCGCCGCTGTTCAAAAGCGCCTCGGCCGCGTTGCACAGCGTGCCGCCGGAATCGACGATGTCGTCGATCAGCATGCAGTCGCGGCCGCGCACGTCGCCAATGACGTTCATCACTTCGGATTCGCCCGGCCGGTCGCGGCGCTTGTCGACGATGGCGAGCGGCGCGTCGATGCGCTTGGCAAGCGCCCGCGCCCGCACCACGCCGCCGACGTCCGGCGAGATCACCATCACGTTTTCCAGCTTGTAATGGGCCTTGATGTCGCGCGCCATCACCGGCACGGCGAAGAGGTTGTCGGTCGGGATGTCGAAGAAGCCCTGGATCTGGCCGGCGTGCAGATCCAGCGTCAAGACGCGGTCGGCGCCGGCACGGGTGATCAGGTTGGCCACCAGCTTGGCCGAGATGGGCGTGCGGCCGGAGGTGCGGCGGTCCTGCCTCGCATAGCCGAAATAGGGAAGCACCGCCGTGATCCGCCGCGCCGAGGAGCGGCGGAAGGCGTCGATCATGATGAGCAGTTCCATCAGGTGGTCGTTGGCGGGATAGGAGGTGGACTGGAGGACGAAGACGTCCTCGCCGCGCACGTTCTCCTGCACCTCGACGAATATCTCCTGGTCGGCGAAGCGCCGCACCGTGGCTTTTCCAAGGGAGATGTTGAGATAGCGGGCGACGGCCTCCGCCAGAACCCGGTTGGAATTGCCCGCAAAGAGCTTCATGGAATGTTCCCGGCCAACGCCTCGACTTCTGCCCCGGCTTTTAGCGGGGTGGCCGGCTATTGCAAGCTTCGGCGGAAAAAATCCTCCGCCGAAATGGACGCTTCCTCGGCCGCAGCCTCGATAGCTCCGTTTCCCTATGTGCTGCGGGTAGTCAGGAGCTGCCTCTCCGCCAATTTGTGCGTGTTTGACATATTCTGTAATATTGTGGTACACGAATGTATAACTCAATGTTTACCACTGGTGGGGCAGGTAGCATGAGAAGTAGTAGTATATGCGTTTCAGATGATTCTACTGAGATTCTTAGGTTTGTTGATTTAACTGAAGAGTATTTACTTAATAAAAACCCAAATTACTTATTTCTTGATGAAACTTTGCTGTCCAGTATAAGGCGCCGGAGCCGCTCTGATATCTCTTTTTTTTCTCCACGAAGCTGGAGGACGCCCATAAAACGACTACAGGTTGCAGCGATGCGCAACCTTAAAGGTGTACCGGATGAAACGACCGTGCGGGGGATCGCACGGGAAGTCGCAGCCTGTGCGTCCACAATCACGAACGGCAAGCCATACGACTTTATTTGTGGTGTGCCAGGCGGCAGTTCCTCCAAGAAGGAGAATTTCGGCTCATTGGTCGCGCGCTATGTCGCCGATGAGCTGAACATCGGATACTGCGCGCCTCTCGTCACAAGGGTGGCGGGAGGTCGCTCCAGTCATCCGAAGCAGAGTATGCATTTCAGGTCGAGTTACGTGGGCCACGCGCTCGAAGGCACCTTTGGACTGCTGGTAGACGACGTTGCCACAAGCGGCGCGCATTTCGCGGACTGCGTCAAGCAGTTCAGAAGTCACGGAATCGCTGTAGTCTGCGTCTCCTGGATCAGTTGATGGGCGAGCGCGGTGCATGGGGTTTTGCCGGTGTTCCGAAACGCCGTCAGCCCGTGCCCCGCGCAAGCCACGCCGCCAGGTCGTCGATGGTCCTGTCGGCGATCGTTTCCATCGTCTGGCCGGTGACCGAGGACCAGCCGTCGCCCTGGGCGCCGGGCACCTTCTGCTGGCCCTGGATCCTGTGCAGGCGGTTGCCCGAAGGGTCGAGCACGTCCCAGACATAGATGACGGTGGTCTCGTTGCCGTCGGCGATGGCGGAGAAATAGCCCTTGACGACATGCGTGGCGCCGGCGCCCTGCACAATGGGAATGCCGCGCTGGCGGGCCCGTGCGGAAAGCCGGCTGGAAAGCGGGGGCAGGGCCTCCTCGGTGGCGCCGATCACCGGGGCGAACTGCACGCGCGCGTCGGTGTTGACGGCGGCGACCGCCTGGTCTTCCTGTGCCGTCTGCGCGCCCGCCTCGCTTGCCGGGTTCGCGACACCGGCACCGCCTCCTTGCGCCTCTACCGCCGCAATCCCGCGGCCGGGCTGCGGGTTGAGGCCGTTGATGTCCGTTCCCGCGCAGGCGCTGAAAAGCGGCGCCAGCAGCATCAGGCCGATAATCGTTGCAAACCGCCTCATTGCGTCTCTCTTCCCCGCTTCAAGCCCATCCGCGCTACCACAAAAGTCTTACTTTACGATCAATTCGAGCCCGTGACGAGAAAGCGGCGCCGGCGCGGCTTCCGTGGTGAGGTAGGTGCGGCCGAGACACATGGCGCAGCCGGATTCGGAATCCATGATGATCATATGCGCGAAGAGCGTCATGTTCGGCGCGATCTGTTCCGGATTTCCGCTGTAGAACATCGGCGGGTCCATCCAGGAGGGGGCGAAGCGTGCGCCCAGAGAATAGCCGCAGGCGTTCAGCCGGTGCTTGGTCAGCCCGTGCGCCTCCATCTCCCGGGCGTGGGCGTCGAAGACGTCGCCGAAGGTGTTGCCCGGCGCCATCGCCTTCTCGCAGGCGACAAGCGCGTCGCGGGCGGCCTCGAACAGCTCCTGATGCCGCTTGGAAACCTTGCCCGTCAGCACCGTCTGCATCATGGCGGCGTGGTAGTGATGGTAGGCGCCGGCCCACTCCAGCGTGAGCTGGTCGTTCTTGGTCAGCTTCCTGCGCCCCGCCTTGTAGCGGCACAACAGCGCGTCGGCGCCCGAGCCGATGACGAACTCATTGGCCGGATAGTCGCCGCCGCCGGCGAGCACCGTCCCTTGCATGGCCGCCAGGATCGCCGCCTCGTCGCCGCCCTGCTTGATCAGCGGAAGGGCGGCATCGAACGCGTCGTCCGCGAGCTTTGCCGCGCGCTTGACCTTCTCCACCTCCGTCGGGCTCTTCAGGAGCCTGAGGCGGGCCACCAGGTCGGAAGCATCCTCGATCTTGGCAAACGTCTGCAGCTGCTCGTCGAGCATCCGCCCGTTCTTCGCCGTCAGCCCGTGCGTGTCGTATTCGACGCCGATGCGGCATCCCAGAAGATCGAGGTTGTTCAGGAGATCGCGCAGCTCGGTGGCCGGATTGGCGCCGTGACGGTCGTTCCACACCACGATATTGTCGATGATGGAGGTATGGCGCGCCTGCCTGAGGTCGGCCGAGCGGGTCATCAGCACCATCTCGCCGTCGGCCTTCACCACCAGGCACTGGAAGAAGCAGAAGCCGAAGGTGTCGAAGCCGGTCAGCCAGTACATGCTCTCCTGGGCGAAGAGCAGCAGCGCGTCCAGCTTGCGCTCGGACATCTCGATGACCAGCCGGTCGCGGCGGGCGTCGAATTCGGCACGGTCGAAGTGAAGCGCCATCAGAACTCCTCCAGGCATATCGCCGAAATCTGGCGTCCGTAATCGGGTTCGCCGCGATGGGTGGCGCGGCGGTAGGAATAGAAGCGCTCCTCCTCCGCGTAGGTGCAGCGGTCGAGCATCCCCACCGTCACGCCGGCCCGCGCGAGCCGGTCGAGCGTATAGCGGTTCAGGTCGAAGAAGGCATGGCCGGGCCGCGCGGAGTGGCGGAAATAGCGCGCGTTCGCGGCATCGGCATCCGTGAAGCGCGCCCGGTATTCCGGCCCCACCTCGTAGTTGTCCTGGCTGATCGCCGGGCCCAGCACGGCGACGATCCGCTCGCGCTCGGCGCCCAGGCGCTCCATGGCGGCAACGGTGTTCTCTATGATGCCCGTCAAGGCGCCCTTCCAGCCGGCATGCGCCGCACCGACGACGCGCGCCTCCGCATCGGCGAAAAGCACCGGCCCGCAATCGGCCGCCAAAACGCCGATCGCCAGCCCCGGCAGCCGCGTCACCATGGCATCGGCCTTCGGCCGCATCTCGCCCAGCGGCGCCTCGACCACCATCACATCGGCCGAATGGCACTGGTGCAGCGTGCACAGGTTTTCCGCCGGCACGCCCATCCAGGCCGCCACGCGGTGCCGGTTTTCCAGCACCGCCTCGCGCGAATCGTCCGAGCCAAGGCCGATGTTGAGGCCGCGATAGATACCCTCCGACACACCGCCGGCACGGGTGAAGAAACCATGCTTCACGCCCTTTGCGCGTGCGCCGTCGAGGAGGGGCGACCGGAGCGGTTCCGGCCTCGTCATATCCAGCATGCGCCGCCTTGCGATCCTGCTTCGTTCGGCGGCGGATCGTGGGGCAGGGGAGGGGGCAAGTCAATCCGCGTCGGGGCGCGGCGGTGCAATCGCCTGGGGGTAATGGGCTTCTCCTCGGAGGGCTTGCACGTGGCGCAGGACTAGACTAAGTTTATATGACTAAGTCTATAGGTAGGGCCAATGCGCACCGTGAACATCCATGAAGCGAAGACGCATCTGTCGCGCCTGGTCGAACGCGCTGCCGGCGGCGAGCCCTTCATCATCGCCAAAGCCGGGAAGCCGCTGGTGAAGGTGACCGGGCTGGCCGCCCCCGGCGCCGGCGAGATCCGTCGGTTGGGGTTCCTTTCCGGCCACATAAAGGTGCCGGACGATTTCGACCGCATGGGCGAAGAAGAGATCGCCGAGCTTTTTGGCGACAAGAGTTGAAACTGCTCCTGGATACACAACTGCTCCTGTGGGCGGCAGGCGAGCCCGACCGTCTTTCCGCGGCAGCTCGGGAATTGCTGGAGAAGGCCTCGAACGAGCTCGTCTTCAGCGCGGCAAGCCTCTGGGAGGTCACGATCAAAAGCAGCCTAGGCCGCAGGGATTTCCAAGTGGATTCCAGCGTTCTGCGCCGCGGGCTCGTCGATAACGGCTATCTCGAACTGCCGATCACCAGCGAGCATGCGACAGCCGTAGGCAGTCTCCCGCCAATCCACAAGGATCCGTTTGACCGGATGTTGGTCGCGCAGGCGACTGTCGAGGGGATCACGCTGCTGACCGCCGATTCGCATCTGGCACGGTATCCGGGGCCGGTGCAGCGCGTGTAGAGCCCTCCAGCTCGATCACCCGAACACTTCGCTAGCCACCCCCGTCGAACGGCGGAACGGCAACGCCCCTCGGCATCACCGCAAGCACCTTGAACAGCGTCCCCATCGCTTCCGGTCCTGCCAGCCGCTCCACCTCGCCGCGGATGCGCTCCTGCTCCTCTGCGCTCCTGTCCGCGCCCAGCCGCCCGGCGCGCCCAAGAAGCCCCAATCCCAGGAGAAACGCGCCCTGCGGCATCAGCCGTGCCGCCAGTCCCTCTCCGCGGGCAATCCGCGCAAGCGCGGCAAAATCCACATGCGCCGTCAGATCCGCCTCGCCGGGATGGGCCAGCGCGTCGTCGTAGGCATGGCGACGCACCGCCTGCAGCGTGTCGCCCAGTGCTGGCCCCTCGTAGCCGTAGTCGATGAAAAGCCCGGCGCCGCCTTGCACGGCCAGCCGCCCGGCAACCGTCTCCATCAGCGCCTCGCGCGCCGGGGCGGCCTCGAAGACGGCGCTCTCGGGCGCGGCGTCGGCTCCCGGCGGAAGCATCGCCGGGTCCGGCACGCCGGCGCCGGCCATGAAGGCAAGCGCCCCCTCCTCGCCGACGCCCACCACCCGCTCGCGCCAGCCGGCGGCGCTTTTCACGTATTGGTGGATGGGCAGGGCGTCGAAGAGCTCGTTGCCGACGATAAAAAGCGGCCTCTCCGGCAGGTCCTCCACGCGCCCATACCACTGCGGTTGCCCATGTGTTCCCGGCGCAGGCGCTCCCGAAAGCGCTTCCTTCTGCACGGCGGCAAGCCGGGGGCTTGCCTCGACCATGGCGATATGCCGCGCGGCAAAGCCGCCGTCGAGCCGGGCGAGCGTGCGCAGCATGTCCTTCATCAGCGTGCCGCGGCCGGGGCCGATCTCGGCGATGATTGCGTCCTCGGGCGCGCCGCAGGCCTGCCACGCCGCATAGAGCCACACGGCGACAAGCTCGCCGAACATCTGGCTCACCTCCGGAGCGGTGATGAAGTCGCCGCCGCGGCCGAAGGGCTCGCGCGCCGTATAATAGCCGTGCTCGGGGTCGAACAGGCAGAGCGCCATATAGTCGCTGACGCTCATCGGCCCCGCAGCCTCGATAAGGCGGGCGATCTTTTCCTCCAGCTCCGTCATGGCTCCTGGCGTGCTAGAGCAATTCCAGGAAAAGTGGAAACCGGTTTTCCGTCCGGAATTGCGACAAAACAAAGAGTTAGACCGGGAACCGGTCTAGTGGTCTGACCCAAACAGATGATACCATCTGTCAGGATCGCAGCACTATGGCAGGCGCGCGTGCCGTCATCATGGCCCAGAGGCCGACCAGCACCATCGGCGTCGACAGCACCATGCCCATCGTTAGCCAACCGCCCGCAAGATAGCCGATATGCGCGTCCGGCTCGCGGAAGAACTCGACGAAGATGCGGGACAGCCCATAGCCGGCGATGAAAGCGCCGCCGACGAAGCGCGGCGTCTTCAGCCTCAGCCGCGAATGGGTCAAAAGGCGAAGTACGAGGAAGAGCACCAGCCCCTCCAGCGCGGCTTCATAGAGCTGGCTCGGATGGCGCGGCAGCGGCCCGCCGTCGGGGAAGACAATGCCCCAGGGCATGTCCGTCGGCCGGCCCCAAAGCTCGGAATTGATGAAGTTCGCCAGCCTTACGAGGCCAAGGCCCACGGGCGCGGTGGCGGCGATGGTGTCGATCATGCTCCAGGCGTTGATGCCGCGCGAGCGGGCGAACAGCACCATGGCGAGGATCGTGCCCAGCATGCCGCCGTGGAACGACATGCCGCCCTGCCACACGGCGAAGATGTCGAGCGGATTGGCCAGGTAGCGCGGCAGGTCGTAGAACAGCACGTAGCCGAGCCGCCCGCCCAGCACCACGCCGATCGCCGCCCAGACGACGAAATCGTCGAGGTCCGTCGGCTTCATGGGCGGCGTATCGTGCGCCCACAGGCGCTGCGTTGCCACCAGCCGCTTGGCATACCACCAGGCGAACAGGATGCCGGCGATATAGCCGAGCCCGTACCAATGCACCGCAAAGGGCCCGATCTGGAAGATCACCGGGTCAATCTGCGGGAAGGGGAGCGCGGCCAGCGGCAGGAGAAGATAGTCGCTCAATCGTGCCTCCTGTTTCGCGCCGCCGTCGGTGGGCGCAGCTAGGCGCAAGGGGCGGCTGCGGTCAAGGCGGGAGTGAATTAGTGAGTAGTGAATAGTGAGTAGGGAAGATGGAGCGTGAGGGATGTGCCCCTCATAGCGTCTGCTCACTACTCGCTACTCACTACTCGCTATTCACAGTTCACTCCCCACCACTCCCCCTCTCCGCTTGCATTCGCCGCCGCCGGGCCCTACCTCAAATCATGGGATCAGGAGAGGCGACGACATGACCAACGGCACCAACCGCATCCTCGATGAATTCGCCAAGATGATGACCGACGCGGCCGGCGCCGCGCAAGGCGTCCGTCGCGAGTTCGAGACGCTCTTCCGCACCCAGGCCGAGCGCATGCTTCACTCCATGGACCTCGTCCAGCGCGAGGATTTCGAAGTGGTGCGCGAGATGGCGATCAAGGCGCGCGAGGAGAACGCTGCCCTTCAAGCACGAATCGAGGCGTTGGAAGCACAACTTTCTGCCGGCGAAGGAGGCAGGAAGCCGGCCTCCGGCGGGCGGTCCAAAAAATAATTCGTTGCCGTCGCCAGCCTGTGTGCAATTGCAAAAAATGCTGGCGCGAGAGTCGCTTAGAAGCCGTGGGCAATCGCGTCGCGGAGCGAACTATCCACACCGTCGATTGTCTAATCGAAAAAAGGACTGGCCACGGCCTCTCTCATCAATAGACTGAATTTGCTACATGATTCGAAACAGTCATGTGCCGGGCTGGGGCGGGCCCGTTCTTAAGTCTCTCGTTTTTCTCCTCGCTCCGCTCAGTATCGAATTGCGTCGGTCGCGTGCTTCAAACCGCATGTGCCAGGTGGTGGGGCGCGCAGCGCCTCCAAAAACGGGAAAGCAGATTTATGAGCCTTCTTGAACTCGACATGGCGCGTGACGCCCATCCGGTTGATGTCATCGAGCATGTCGCCCACACGAACGACTGGAGCTTCGAGCGCAACGGCGACGACGAGATTGCCATCTCGGTCGCCGGCACGTGGACGGACTACCAGGTCTCCTTCTCCTGGATGGAGGAGTTCGAGGCGCTGCACGTTGCCTGCGCCTTCGACCTCAAGGTGCCGGAGAACCGTGCGCTCGAGGTGATGCGACTCCTCTCCCTCATCAACGAGCAGATGCTGTTCGGCCATTTCGACCTGTGGGAGCGCGAGGGCGTCATCATGTTCCGCCAGTCGCTGGTGCTGGCCGGCGGTGTGGAGCCGACGGGGCTGCAGGTGGAGGTGATGCTCAACAGCGCGCTCGAAGCCTGTGAATGCTACTATCAGGCCTTCCAGTACGTCATCTGGTCCGGCACCTCGGCGCAGGACGCGCTCCACAGCGTGCTGTTCGAGACCTTCGGCACGGCGTGAGGCAATGAACGGCGGGAAGGCACCGGAAATCGGCTTCGACGATTTTCTCAAGGTCGACATCCGCGTCGGCACCGTCGTCGAGGCCGAGCCCTACCCGGAGGCGCGCAAGCCCGCCTTCAAGCTCAGAATAGATTTCGGCCCTGAGATCGGCGTGAAAAGATCCTCCGCCCAGATCACCGTGCACTACACGCCGCAAGACCTCGTCGGCCGCCAGGTCATGGCGGTGGTCAACTTCCCGCCACGCCAGATCGGCAAGTTCATGTCCGAGGTGCTCACGCTGGGCTTTGCCGACGAGGAGGGCGCGGTGGTGCTGGCAGGCGTGGACAGGCAAGTGCCGAACGGCAGCCGGTTACACTAGATCGCAGTTCCGGCAGCTACCTCGGAATGCAGTGCATTTGGATATCACGCACAGCGAACGCCGCTGCTCGCCGCCACGCCTCATCGGTGTCGCCCCGGTAGCTCAAGAACCTATCGCAGGTTGGTTTATTGCTGTTCAAATCCAGCACTGCGAACTTCACCCAGCCGACCAGGGTGCTCATCTTGTGAACCTCTCCAATCAGCAGATATTTCGCACCGGCTTTTCTCGCCTGCCTTGAAAGTGCGTCCAGGCCGACGGCTCTCGCCGTGCACCTGGCGCTCCGACAGGTCAACGAGACCGCCTTGATTCTTTCGGCGCCGGAAAGACCCTTTTGTAACGCAACATCCAACTCCCCCAACCGCCTTTCGTGCTCGGCGGTCTGGTCCCTGACTTCACCCGACGTATCCCTGAAATCGAAATTGGTGATTGCGAGGGCCGATGGCTCGGCAGCGCCACTCACCTCGGCTGATATGATTCCGGCAGCGGCAGCCAGTATCGGCAAGAACCTGCCGTAGATTGCAGCGCAGGATCGAACTCGCACACCGGCACCTCGTGCTTCGAGCATCCATCTCTCCGAAATATCGGAGGATAACAGGTAGGTGGCGGTAACCAACGGTCCTTTCGTATCGCCTGCGACCACAGGCGATACGCAGTTGGGAGATGTTGGTGTCTGCTCCCATAGCCGTGGCGGACAGGGCGCCTCAATCCAGATATTTCCAGCTCTCCGCCCCGTCGAAGTGTCGCACCCTGATGCCGGCGATCGCCTTCGGGTCCATCAGCCGCGCATTCACCGCCATGCGCTCCGCTCCTTCCTTCCGCACCGGCTCCCAATGCGTCGTGCATCCGCAGGTCGGGCAGTGGTGGAATTCCAGCCCGCGGTCGCCCCAGAGATAGGCGGCCGTCGTGCCCGCGCCCTCGACGAAGGTGGCCTCGCTCGGGTGATAATATGCCCAGAGCGTCCCCAACCGCCGGCAAATCGAGCAATTGCATTCATTTAGCCACGCAGGCTCTACCGACACTCGAATCTTCACCGCGCCGCAATGACAGGTCGCTTCGAGCATGGTCCGGCCTCCCGTTTCCCTAAGCCGGCACCCGGATCACCACACGCAGCCCTCCCAGCGGGCTGTCTTCGAGCGTGATATCGCCGCCGTGGCCGCGGGCGATGTCGCGGGCGATCGACAGGCCGAGCCCAGTGCCGCTTTCGTCCTGGTTGCGCGCCGCATCCAGCCGCACGAAGGGTTTGAAGACCTCCTCGCGCTTCTCCGGCGGGATGCCGGGGCCGTCGTCGTCTATGGTGATGACAAGGTTCCCCTTGCCGTGCACCGCGTCGACCGAGATGGTGGAGGCATAGCGGAAGCCGTTGTTGATCACGTTGGTCAACAGCCGCGAAAACGCGTTAGGGCGCACCAGCACTTCGCGCTTGCCCGACAGCGAGGCCTCGAACCCGCAATCCATCAACCGCGCTTCCTCCCGCATCTTGTCGAAAAAGGCGGCGAGGTCGAACTTGCCTGGGTCCTCGGCGGCCTCGCCGCGGGCGAAGGCGAGATAGCCTTCCAGCATCAGGCGCATGTCCTCGATGTCCTGGTCCAGCGCATGGATATCCGCCTTCGACTTGGCCAGCGCAAGCTGCAGCTTGAAGCGGGTGAGGATGGTTCTGAGGTCGTGGCTCACCCCGGTCAGCATGGCGGTGCGCTGTTCGATCTGGCGCTCGATGCGTTCGCGCATCAACAGGAAGGCGGAGCCGGCGCGGCGCACCTCCTCGGCCCCGCGCGGGTGGAAGCCGCTCGGCGTCGGTCGCCCCTTGCCGAAGCTGTCGGCAGCCTCGGCCAGTTGCAGGATGGGCCGGATCTGGTTGCGCAGGAAGGCGACGGCAATGGTGAGCAGCACAAGCGACGTGCCCACCATCCACAAAAGGAAAATGGACGTATTGGAGGCATAGGCCTGGCTGCGCCGGGCAAAGATGCGCAACACCTTGCCCTCGAGCTGGATGCGTATCTCGATGATGTTGGAATTGCCCACCGTATCCAGCCAGAAGGGCCGGTTGATCTGCTGCGTGATCTCCTCGCTGAGCGCCCGGTCGAGGATGGAGAAGAAGGGTTTCGGCCCCGGCGCCGGAAAGGGGTCCGGCGGCTCGATGCTGATCTGCAGCGCCAGCCGCTCCTGGGCGATGCGGATGACCTCGGAATAATCTATTACCTGTTCTCCTGCCGCTCCGTCTCCGGTTTCCTCTCCCGCTCTCTCCGGCGCATCCTCATAGGTTTCGATCACGTCGATGACGGCGGCGATGTCGCGCGTGACGGCCTGGGAGAGGCGCTGCGTCACCGTCTGCCAGTGGCGCTCCATGAAGACGAAGGCGATCACCGATTGAAGCAGGATCATCGGCGCGATGACGATGATGAGCGAGCGCGCGTAAAGCCGCTTCGGCAGGTAGCGCGACATGCCGCGCCCCGCTCGCCGCCAAACCTTGCGTGCCGCATGCAGCCCGCGCACCACGCGCGCCAGCAGGTCGTCTCTCTCGCCCCAGGATAGGTCGTATCTTGCCATTCACTCTTCCGCGTGCCGCGGATGCCGGAGTCAACCGGCAATGCTCGCACTGGCGCATTACCCCGCCGCGGCGGCCCGCGTAAAGCGGGACGTCGCCTGTCCGGCAGTCTAGCCGCGTTTTCCGGCAGCGTCACGGAGGTCAATCCTATCCAGCCATGGGCGCAGCCCGAAAAAATGTCGGGTCGGCGGCCGGCCCATCGTCCTTTGGCCGCAAGCGACGCTGCACGCATACCGCTAAGTGGTGTCGGAACGATGATTGTGAAGACCAAGGGGACAATCGGATATGTCTATTCCTTATCGTTGGGTGATCGTCGGCGCGGGCGCGCTGATGACCTGTGTCGCCATCGGGGCGATGTTCTCGCTGGCGGTTTTCCTCGACCCGATGTCGACCGAGACCGGCTGGTCGCGCGCCGCCATATCGAGTGCCATGACCCTCAATTTCCTGGTAATGGCCCTCGGCAATTTCGGTTGGGGCATGGCGAGCGACCGCTTCGGCACGCGCGTCGTCGTTCTTGCCGGCGCGCTGCTTCTCGGCCTTGCCCTGGTTCTGGCGAGCCGGACGCAATCGCCGCTCGAATTCCAGTTGACCTACGGCATTCTCGTCGGCCTCGCCGCCAGCGCGTTCTTCGCGCCCATGATCGCCGCCGCCACGGCGTGGTTCGACACGAACCGCAGTCTTGCCGTCTCGCTCGTCTCGGCGGGCATGGGCGTGGCGCCGCTCACCATCTCGCCCTTCGCGCGCTGGCTGATCACGGCCTATGACTGGCGCACCGCCATGCTGGTCATCGGCATGGCCGCCTGGGCGCTCCTGATACCAGCAGCCTTCCTGGTCCGCCGCCCGCCGGCCGCGACGGGCGCCGATGCCGATTTCGGCGCTGCTTCGGCCGGTGCCAGGGTATCGGCCGCGCAGGCGCTGCGCTCGCCGCGGTTCCTGGTGCTGGGCTTCACCTTCATGGCGTGCTGCGCGGCGCATTCGGGGCCGATCTTCCACATGGTCAGCTATGCCCTCGTCTGCGGCATCGCGCCAATGGCCGCGGTCAGCATCTACAGCGTCGAGGGCCTGGCGGGCCTGGGCGGCCGTGTCCTTTTCGGCGTGCTCGGCGACCGTATCGGCGCCAAGCCGGTGCTGATCGCCGGCCTGATGGTGCAGGCGCTGGCGATCGGTGCCTATGTCTTCGTCAGCCGGCTCGGCGAGTTCTATGCGCTTGCCGTGATCTTCGGCGCGGCCTATGGCGGCGTGATGCCGCTCTATGCGGTGCTGGCGCGCGACTATTTCGGCCAGGCCGTCATGGGAACCGTGTTCGGCGCGGCCACCATGCTGTCGAGCCTCGGCATGGCGCTTGGCCCGCTCGCCGGCGGCTGGGTGTTCGACGCCTTCGGCGGTTATGCCTGGCTCTTCATCGGCTCGTTCGCCGTCGGGCTCGGCGCGGTGGCGGTGGCGCTCGCCTTCCCATCGCTCCCGCGCGCGCGGCTCCAGCCGGCATGAGGAAGCTGCCTCGGCCGCGTTCTTGAAACTTGCGCCGTTCGCACCCAAATTTTCTGTGTCGGCTGCCGAAAATGGAGCCGACACCGTCAAGGGGCGCCAGCTCTTTGGCGCCCTCGTACCATGTTGCTCGAAAGAGGATGTGGCTATGAGGACGTTCGATGTTTCTTCTATCCACCGGTCAGGCATCGGCTTTGACCGGACACCCGGTCTGCCGGAAAATCCAACCCCGTTTGCAGACCGTCGACAACTGGCCTCCCTAAGACATCGCCAAGACCTGCGACAACGCCCACGCGCCGTCCGCGACCCTGCCGAAAACCGAGCAGGCGCAAGCGGCGCGGGCTCCGTTGCCTGTTGAATGAAAGGAGCAGTCGTCATGGCAAGCGACGTTACACGTGGTACCCAGGAAACCGCCCTCGACGTGGTCAACCTCGTCGTCGGCATTGCCCTTGTGCTTACGCCCTGGATGATGGGCTACGCGGCCGAAACGACCGCCGCCTGGAACGCCTGGGTGGTCGGTGCCCTCATCGGGCTGGTCGCCATCGGAGCCTTGGTCTCGTTCGCCGAGTGGGAGGAATGGGCAAACCTCGTCCTCGGCATCTGGGCGATTATCTCGCCCTGGCTCCTCGGCTTCGCCGCGATCACCGCCGCCGTCTGGGCGCATGTGATCGCCGGGGTGATCGTCGCGGTGCTCGCGGGCCTGGAGTTGTGGTTCGCGCGCCACCGGACATCGGCGGCCTGACCGGCGTACTTCCCGCCGCTGGCGGGTATGCCCCGACCGCCCCGGCGGTCGGGGCAGGTGTATTTTGCGCGGCTGGAGGTGACGGCGTCCTTCGCGCGCCCCATCCGGAAATCGCCTTGACCAGCTACTCCACGCTCAGCCGATACCCCACCCCGCGCACGGTCTGCAGCCATACCGGGTTCGACGGGTCGCGCTCGATCTTGCGGCGCAGGCGGTTGATCTGCACGTCGATGGTGCGCTCGCCCACTTCCGATTCATCGCCGACGAGCTCGTGGCGGGGGATGGTCTCTCCGGCGCGCTCGGCGAAGATGGCCATGATCTCGCGTTCACGGTCGGTAAGCTTCAGCGGCTCGCCGCCGCGCTTCAGTTCGCGCCGGGGGATCTGGAACGTGTAGGGGCCGAATACCACCTGCTCCAGCTTGGGCGGCATCTGCTGGCCGCTGCGGCGCAGGATGCTGTTGACCCGAAGCACCAGCTCGCGCGGGTCGAAGGGCTTCGGCAGATAGTCGTCGGCGCCGGCTTCCAGCCCGGTGACGCGGTTTTCCGTCTCCGAGAGCGCCGTCAGCATCAGGATGGGCATCGTCTTTTGTGTCCGCAGACTCTGCGTCAGCGCCACGCCGTCCTCTCCCGGCATCATCACGTCGAGGATGATGAGGTCGAAATCCAGCCCTTCGAGCTTGCGGCGTGCCTCCTTCGCATCGCCGGCAATCGTCACCCGAAAGCCGTTTTCGCCCAGAAAGCGGTGAAGAAGCGTGCGGATACGCTTGTCGTCGTCGACGACAAGCAGATGCGGGGCGTCGTCGGGCAGCGCGCCATTCGGCACCACGCCTGCGCCATTTTCGACAACGTTGCCTTCGATCATTCCATCTTCCCTCTCTCGCTCGTACGGTCGCCGCCGGAAGGTGACCTGTCGACCTGCGCCCTGAGCTCCGGGTTCACCATCGCCTTCAGGAAGCGCTCGAGGGCGGCACGGTCCTCAATGCCTGCCTCCTCAAGTGCCGTATGGATGCGGCGGGACTGTGGCAAGGCCAGCGCCAGGGCGAGTGCGTGGCCTTTCTTTGTGGCGTAGAGCTCGCGCTGGCGCCGGTCCCGCGGTCCCTGCACCTGCACCACATAACCGGTATCGATGAGCTGCTTGAGCACACGTGCGAGAGACTGCTTGGTAATTCTCAGCACTTCAAGAAGTTCCGCCACCGTCAGTCCCGGCCGCCGGTTGACGAAGTGCAGCACCCGGTGATGCGCCCGCCCGAAGCCATAGCGCGCCAGGATCGCATCAGGGTCGGACGTGAAGTCCCGGTAGGCGAAGAAGAGGAGTTCGATGAGAGCGAAATCCACCGCCTCGTCTTCCTGTGTCGCCTCTTGCGGCTGGCTCGGCTTCATGGGGCTTTTCATCGTTGTTTTTCCCGGTGAACGAAAATTATGTCAGCCATATTGACATAATTAAGACCGTTTGATAATTTTTGCCAAGCTTTTCGGCCCATGGCGAACAAAAAGGTGCGTCGAGGCGGGTTTTCCGGAACTTCCTGCAAATGCGTTTGCGTCAAGGTGCGGTGTTCCGGCATAATCGGTTTTTCGCCAGTTCCGTATTGGGTGTTGTTCAGGGGGCGTGTGCCCGCAGGAGAGGTTACGATGGCATCGGTTCCTTTCGACCAGCTTGACGGCTTTATCTGGTTCAATGGCGAGTTCGTCAGGTGGGCGGATGCGAAGGTGCACGTACTCACCCATGGGCTGCACTACGCGAGCGCCGTCTTCGAGGGCGAGCGCGCCTATGGCGGCGAGATCTTCAAGCTCACCGAGCATACGGAGCGCCTGCACGAATCGGCCCGCATCCTCGGTTTCCGCATCCCCTTCAGCGTCGAGGAGATCGACGAGGCGTGCCGGCAGCTCCTCGTCAAGCAGGGGCTTCAGGACGCCTATGTGCGCCCCATCGCCTGGCGCGGCAGCGAGATGATGGGCGTTTCGGCGCAGAACAACCGCATCAACCTCGCCATTGCCATCTGGGAATGGCCGAGCTATTTCGATCCGGAGCAGCGGCTGAAGGGCATCCGTCTCGACATGGCCGAGTACCGCCGCCCCGATCCGCGCACCGCGCCCTCGAAGTCGAAGGCCGCCGGCCTCTACATGATCTGCACGCTGTCCAAGCACGCGGCCGAGGCCAAAGGCTACACCGATGCCCTGATGCTCGACTGGCGTGGACGGGTGGCCGAGGCTACCGGCGCCAACGTCTTCTTCGTCAAGGACGGGGTGCTGCACACGCCGACGCCGGACTGCTTCCTGGATGGAATCACCCGCCGCACGGTCATCGGTTTGGCGCGCCGCCGGGGCATCGAGGTGGTCGAACGGGCCATCATGCCCGAGGAGATGGAAGGCTTCGAGCAGTGCTTCCTGTGCGGTACCGCGGCGGAGGTGACGCCGGTTTCCGAGATCGGGCCCTATAGCTTCCAAGTCGGTGAAATCGCTCGTCTTTTGATGAACGACTATGCCGACGAAGTGCGCCCCAGCCAGCGCATGGCGGCGGAATAGGGGCGCCTGGCCGCCCACTCGCCGGCCGCTGATCCAGCCCTCCCGTATTTGACTTTGGTCTAATTCGGCGTTTCATGATGGCGCCGGCCCGCGAGGCCGGCGCTATTGGAGGGATAGTTATGGAAGCACTTCTTCCGATCATCGTGCAGGCGATCGCCGGCATCATCGGCGGCGAGGCTGTCGGTGCGGCGTTCAAGAACGCGGCGATGGGACACGCTGCCAAGCTCATCAGCGGCGCCGTCGGCGGGGTGGGCGGCGGCGTTCTGCTTTCCTCTCTCGGCGGCGATGCCGGTGCGTTGAGCGGCCTGTTGGGCGATGCCGTAGGCGGCGTCGTCGGCGGCGGCGTCTTGAGCGCGATCGTCGGCGCCGTCATGGGCGGCATGAAGAAAAGTTGACCTTTCTCCGGAAATGGAGTGCGAGCGGGCGGCGCCAGCCGCCCGTTCTGTTATGATAGGGCAGGGGCGTTGGCGCCAGTCTTCAGACCCCCTCTGGCTCGGACCCTAGAGCATGATCCCGAAAAGTGGATGCCGGTTTTCGGATAAGATCATGCTAAAACAAAGAGATAGATCGTGATGCCAATTCCGCGAAGAGGCATCACGATCTAAAAGAGAAGACACCGCCATGACCACCCTCAAAGCCGCCATCGTCACCGTCACGGTGTTCCAGCAGAACTGCACCATCCTGTTCGATGACGAGGAAAAGAAAGGGGTGGTGGTCGATCCCGGCGGCGAGGTGGAGCGCATCCGCGAGGCCATCGACAAGGCAGGCGTGACGATCGAAGCCATCTGGCTCACCCACGGCCATATCGACCATGCCGGCGGGGCGATGGATCTTAAGGAGGCGCTCGGCGTCGACATCGTCGGCCCGCACGAGGCCGACCGCGAGCTGCTCGAAAACCTCGAAACACAGGCGCAAATGTTCGGCCTGCCCGGCCCGGTGCGCAACGTTGCGCCCGACCGGTTCCTTGCCGAGGGCGAGACCATCTCCTTCGCCGGCCACTCTTTTAAGGTTCTGCATTGCCCCGGCCATGCGCCGGGCCACATCGTCTTCTACAACGCCGATGCCAAGTTCGCCCATGTGGGCGACGTTCTGTTCAACGGCTCCATCGGCCGCACGGACCTGCTGGGCGGCGACCACGCCGCCCTCATCCGCTCCATCAAGGAAAAGCTTCTGCCGCTCGGCGACGAGATCGGCTTCCTGTGCGGCCATGGGCCAGGCGGCCGGTTCGGCGACGAGCGGCGAAGCAATCCGTTTCTGGTGTAAGGCTCCGCCCCTCACAGCATCAGCCCGAAAACCGGAATCGATCTTCGGGCCGATGCGTAGGTTCAAAGACTTGGAGCGCCCGAACGGACGCACGGGCTCAGCGCAGCGTGCAGAAGTGGCGCTGGCCGTCATAGCCCATGAAGGTGCCCGAGTTCGCATCGAAGCTGCGGTAGCGCGCGTCGCAGGCGCGGTACCACTCGGGGCTCCAGGGCTCCGGCGTATAGCTCACCGTGCGGCGGTAGGTGGGGGCGGCGGGATAGTAATCGCGCCCGTAGCGGTAGCTGGGCTGCGGTGCCGGCCGCGGCGGGTCGATATAGACCCGTTCGGGCTGGCGCTGCTGCGTCAGGACACCGGCGGCAATCGCGCCGACCGCCAAACCGATCACGCCGGCGGCCACCATGTCGCCGTCGCTCCTCCTCTTCTTCTTCCGCACGTAGTGCCGCTCGTATCCGCCATGGCGCTCATAGCGGTGGTGGTCGCCATAGTAGCCGCCGCGCCGCCAGTCGCCGGCCTCGGCCGGGATGGATGTCAGCGCGGTGGCGGCGACAGCCAGGGACAGGACGCCGGTTTTGAGAATGTTCTTCATCGAACTCACCTCATCTTCAACACGCCGCCAGGGGGGATCGTTTGCGGCTTCAGGCGAGACCTAGCGCCCTCTTGCTGAACGGCACCTGAACGGTAAATGCGGCGGAAACAGACGCGTTTGTTACCTCCTCACCATCAGGACGAGAAGGATGGCCGTATAGTCCCACCGCTCCGTCCGCTACCGCCTCTACCGCTGCGATACTTCGCATTCCGCGCCGGAAACCGCCGCCTGAAACTCAAATTCATGATTTGCCCCCTTCTGAAGCCCATGTTAGCTTTCCGTTGTCTTTCGACTCGCAAATTTTGACTCGTCGGATGGCGGTTTAACCATGAAATTGTTATAGATATTAAAGGTTATTGCTATGACACGTAATATACCAGAGCCCGGGATTGCGCCGACAACAGAGATGCCTCCGCTCCTGGCAATATGCCCGCCCGCCCCAGCGAAACATGCCGCGGAAGAGAGCAACTCCGATGGTCCGGCCATCCCGCGCGCCCCGACCGAAGCGGAGGTCAACCAGGAGGCCGGCCATGGCGGAACCGAGGTGCTGGAGAACGGGGACACCCGGGTCGGCGATATGATCCTCACGCCGGAGCAGCAGGCAGCGTTTTACCCGACCGAAACGGAGGTCAACCAGGAGGCCGGCCATGGCGGAACCGAGGTGCTGGAGAACGGGGACACCCGGGTCGGCGACATGATCCTCACGCCGGAGCAGCAGGCAGCGTTTTACCCGACCGAAACGGAGGCCAATCAGGAGGCCGGGCATGGCGGAACCGAGGCTCTGGAGAACGGGGACACTCGGATCGGCGACATGATCCTCACGCCGGAGCAATACGCGATGCACCAGTCCGCCGAGGAGCCGGGCGATAATGGCACCACGGAAGCCCCGCCGCAGCCGGAGCATGCTTCCGAAGTTGAAGCCGGCGAGGGCCATGGCGCGTCCGGGCTGACCGGCCATAGCGTGGTCGACGCGCAAACCTGGTTCGGCATCTTCCATGACGGCGAGAGCGGAGCCGAAATGAGCTTCAGCGTTTCGATCCATACGATAACAGACGTGACGCCTTTTGCGGATGTTAGCGCTTTAGGCATCGAGGTGAGCGGTTTCTCCATCGCCTGAAGCCTCAGGTAATATCTCACGCGGACAGGCGGCAGAGGGGCCGCCTGTCCGTGCGAGCGCTCGGCTTTTCTCACCTGTCGCGGTTTCCGGGGGCGGGGATTTCCATTCAAAACACTAAGGTTACGCTATGTCTGATAATGCTTTTATAGAGGTGAGTGCTGCGGCGCGTAATGTGGCTCCAGGAGGCGCCGTGCGTCCGTGTTCGGTTACGGCCCAAAGAAAAAACGCCGGCCTTAAAGGCCGGCGCAAGCGTTCCTGCCGCCGTCCCGGGCGGCCGAGGCCTGTTCAGCCGATGGAAAGATTGACGGCCTTCGGGCCCTTGCCGCGCTTGTCCGGCTCGGTGTCGAAGGTCACTTTCTGGCCGTCCTCGAGGCCGGGCAGGCCGGAAGCCTGCACCGCGGAGATATGCACGAACACGTCCTTCTCCCCGTCATCCGGCGTGATGAAGCCGAATCCCTTGGCATGATTGAAAAATTTTACAGTTCCACTCTGCGGCATGGGAAGAGATCCTTTCTCCCGTCATTCATCGTCTTGTCCAGACCACAGTCTCTTGCGGGGGCCATGGTCCAGCGGTGTCTCGGTCCTTTACTGGGGGAGAAGAAACAGTCAGCTTCGCGCGGGGAACCCTGCCGGATTTCTTGTGACACGCGACATCCCGGGAGCCTTTCTAGTGTCGTATGCCGGGGCATGCTATTCCAGTCTCCGGGCCGGCAAATGCCCGAACGGGCAAAATCTTCCCTTATTTTTTGAGGGCGGGCAAGGGAAAGTTTTGTGTCGGCCGCCCACCTCGCGGGTGCCCATAAAGCAAAAGGCGCGACGGATGATCCGCCGCGCCTTTCGCAAAACTCGCCGTAGCCGTGCCGCGTGAGCGGCCTCGGGCTTACGCCTCGGAGAGGTTGACCGCCTTCGGGCCCTTGCCCATGCGGTCGGGCTCGACGTCGAAGGAAACCTTCTGCCCGTCGACGAGCGAGCGCATGCCGGAGGCCTCGACTGCGGAGATGTGAACGAAGACATCCTTCGCGCCGTCATCGGGCGTGATGAAGCCGAAGCCTTTGGTGGCGTTGAAGAACTTTACGGTGCCGGTCTGGGCCATGGGAAACTCCTTTTCCCGTTGGTTGGTATGCGTCTGCGCACTGCGCGCAGTTCATTTCGTCGAGAGCTTACGATGTCGGGGAAAGGGGCCGTCCAATCAAAAAAGCGTCCAGTCTCCGGGTCTGCAACCACCCGAGCGCCCAATATCAATTGCACGGAATCGCATCGGAAGCAAGATGCGCTTTGCCCTCATGGAGGGCCCGGCTGCGCCGTGGGGCGCAGCCGGTGTTCCGCATGCCAATCAGATGCTGGCTTGCGCCCTATAGAGGCCCGCATATGCCCCATCGGCGGCGATAAGCGCTTCGTGGGTTCCCTCTTCGGCGATCCCCTCCTCGGTCAGCACCAGGATGCGGTCAGCCCTCTGCACAGTGGAGAGCCGGTGCGCGATGACGATGGTCGTCCGTCCCTCGGCAAGGTCGACGAGCGCCGCCTGGACGGCCCGCTCGCTTTCGTTGTCGAGCGCGCTCGTGGCCTCGTCGAAGATCAGGACCGAGGGATCCTTCAAGAACGCCCGCGCGATGGTCAGGCGCTGCTTTTGGCCACCGGAGAGCTTCACGCCGCGCTGCCCGATATCCGTGTCGTAGCCGTTGGGCAGCGCCATGATGAAATCGTGGGCATTGGCGGCCTTCGCGGCGGCGACGATCTCCTCGTCCGCGGCCTCGGGCCGCCCATAGCGCAGGTTCTCCGCCACCGTTCCGGCGAACAGGTAGACGTCCTGTTGCACAACGCCGATGTTCTGCCGCAGCGATTTGAGGCTCACCTGGCGGACATCGATCCCGTCGATCAGGATCGCGCCTTCCCGCACGTCGTAGAAGCGCGGGATCAGCGCGCACAGGGTGCTCTTGCCGACCCCGGAGGCACCGACGAGCGCCACGAACTCGCCGGGCGCGATGTCGAAGGTAAGGTCCTTGAAGACGTGCGGCCCATCCTCCTCGTAGCGGAAGCCGACCTGGCGAAACGCGATGGCGCCGCGGGGTTGGGCAAGATCGACGGCGTTCGGTCGGTCCTCGATCTCCGGCTCTACGTCGAGGATCTCCATCGCCCGCACGAAGCCGGTATAGCCCTCCTGCCAGAGCCGCACGAAATTCGCCAGGCGCTGAACGGGGTCGACCAGCACTGCCACGCACAGAAGGAAGGTCAGCATGTCGGCAACTCCGAGCTCGGCGTTCACCACGCGGATGGCGCCGATGACGATCACCGCGATGGTGATGAGCTGCGCGAAGGTCGTGTTCCCGACGGAGAAGAAGGCTTCGCTGCGATAGCCGTCCCTGCGGCTGTCGAAGAAGCGGGCGTTCTCCTCCTCGAAGCGGCGTATCTCGAGCTGCTCGTTGGCGAAGGACTGGACCACCCGGATGCCGGCGAGCGAATCTTCGACGCGCTCGTTCACCGCCGCGATCCGCTCCTTGCTGCGCTGCAGCGCCCGGTTCATGCGCCGGTTGAAATGCAGCGCGAAGAGCACGGCAAAGGGCGTCACGGCGAGGATGAGCAGCGTTAGCGGCAGGTCGATATAGGCGAGGATGGCGATCGCGCCCGTAAATTTGAGCACGGCGATCGCCAGATCCTCCGGTCCATGATGGAAGAGCTCGCCCAGCCAGAACGAATCGTTCGTAATTCGGCTCATCAGCTGGCCGACGCGCTGGCGGTCGTAGAAGCTGAAGGCCAGCTTCTGGCAGTGCTCGAACAGCTCCTTGCGCACCGTCCGTTCGATCTTCGCCCCCATCACGTGCCCCTGATAATCGACGAACAGGGTGCCGAGCACCTCCAGCACCAGAAGGCCGATCATGGCCGCGCCCACCAGGTAGATCTGGTTCAGCGCCTCCGGCGCGTCGGGAAGCTGCACCAGTCTCTTGGTGATGTAGTTGGCGCACAGAGGCAGGAAGAGCGCCGTTGCCGAAACCAGCAACGCGCAGGCAAGGTCGGCCGCCAGCAGCGGCAGGTGCGGCCTGTAGTAGGACAGGAATTTCCGCGCGCGCGAAGGCGCCGCCGGGTCTTCAGGCCGGGTCGCGGATGTCGGGCTCTGGACTGGTTCGGTTTCAGCCGATGGGTTGACGGTGGCTGCCTGCGGCAGCCGGCTCTTCAGTAGGCTACGGGGCGCGTCTCCTAGCGACGCCGCCTTCCGGAGTCGTGAATGCATAACGCTTCATGTCCTGTTGAGGATAAACGGCTTTCTTTTCGGACATGAAGGCTCTCATTTCACTCTCCCGTTCGAGCTCACTCGAGGGCGGCGAATAGAGCACAGGTTGCGGCAGTGGGCAAGATCGCCTGAAATTCAGGATGTCCGGCAGGACAGAGGGGGGCGCGAAGGGGCGCGGCAAAAAAAAAATCGTGCTACCGCAGCAACGATCGCATGGTAGGGGAAAGCCTGTACCGCATCGCCGGCCCGGCCGTATGGCCGCCGAAGCCGCTCTCCAGCGCCTCCCGCCATCCCGCGGTCTCGGCAAGACGTGCCGTGAAGGCAGCGTGCGCCTTAGCGTCGTCGAAGCGCGCGATCCACACGAAAACCCGCTCCCCTTCGCGCACCGGCAGGCGCGGGAAGGTGTTGGGGCTCTCCTCGGTCACGAAGCGCGCACCCGCCGGCGCTCCGGCCTCGGCGAACGCCGGCATCAGGCTTTGCGAGAAATACGCGGGAAAGGCGTCGGCCCTATGGAGCGCCAGCGGAAAGACGCAGACGGCAAAGACGGCGGGAGAAGCCTCGCCTCCGCCCGGCGCTGGCCTTTCCACGCCCGCCAGGTCGAACCCGGCGCCATCGCCCGCCGGCTTGAGGAGAAGAACGTCGTCGGAATCGATCATCGTCGCGTTGGCGGCGTCGCGATGTGCGCTCCAGACCGGGCCGCCGTAGAAGGCGGCCAGCCCCGCGCGGCGCGTCTCCATGTCGGCAAAGCCGCGCAGCCAGACGAACTCGTCCGGCCGGTCGAGGTCGCGGAACTGGCCCAGCACGGACATGCCGCAAGCCTCCTGGCTCTCCACGAACGCGCGGTCGAAGAGGGCGATGAGCGTGTCGCGCTGCCCGGGGCGCAGCCGGTAGCTGCGCAACTCGACCACCGTCTGAAAGGGGCCTTCCCGCTCCGGGGACGCGGCTGGGGAGGTGTCGGTCTGCAACGCGGTCATGGGCGGATCCGGTTCAGGAAAGGGAACCCGACAATAGCGGAGGCCTGCTGACACCATTCGTTCAGGAGGACGGAGCAGGCGCCGGGTGTGGCACTCCGGCCTCTTCCGCTGCCTAATTTTTAGGCACGCAGCCAATTGTGCAGGCTTGCGCCGCCTCCCGGCCACATCCGGCCCGCGCGATCTCCTCCCCGCACCGGCAAAGTACGGCCTTTTCACCGCAGCCTGGGGCAGCTGGCACGCCAGTTGCAGAAGGGCAGCGGATAGGCAGAACAAATAACCCGGAACAAATAACAGGAGAGACCGAGATGAACCGTCGGACATTGTTGGGAATGGCCGGTGCAGCGATCATGGCCACCGTCGCCGTCGCGCCCGCGCCCGCCATGGCGGATGCGCTTGAAGATGTCATGTCGCGCGGTGTTCTGCGCGTCGCCGTGCCGCAGGATTTCCCGCCTTTCGGCAGCGTCGGCACCGACATGGCGCCCGTCGGCTACGATATCGACATGGCCAATCTCATCGCCGAAAAGCTCGGCGTTGAGGCCGAGCTCGTGCCGGTGACGAGCGCCAACCGCATCCCCTACCTGCAGACGGGCAAGGTCGACCTCGTCATCTCCAGCCTCGGCAAGAACGCCGAGCGCGAGGCCGTGATCGACTTCACCGATGCCTACGCCCCCTTCTTCAACGGCGTCTTCGCCCCCGACGATGTCGCCGTGTCGAGCGCGGAAGACCTTGCCGGCAAGACCGTCGGCGTCACCCGCGGCGCCATCGAGGACCTGGAGCTGACCGAGATCGCCCCGTCCGACGCCGTCATCAAGCGCTACGAGGACAACAACGGCACCATCTCCGCCTTCCTCTCCGGCCAGGTGGACGTCGTCGCGACGGGCAACGTCGTCGCCGCCGCCATCCTGGAAAGAAACCCGCCGAAGCGCCCGGAGATGAAGTTCCTGATCAAGAACTCACCCTGCTACATCGGCCTCAACAAGAACGAGCCGGCGCTCGTCGAAAAGGTCAACGCCATCATCGCCGAGGCGAAAACCGACGGCTCGCTCGACGCCATCTCGCAGAAATGGCTGGGCGCGGGGCTGCCGGAAGAGCTGTAACCCAGAAGATGCAGAGGCCGGCGCCCTCCGCGCCGGCCTCTCCGCAACCGATTTCATGCCAAGAGGCCACCTCCCGTGACCTACACCTTCAGCTTCACGTGGCTGACCGAGTACTACCCGGTCCTCCTCAAGGGCATCCTCGTCACCATCGAGCTGATCGCCGTCGGCGGCCTCTTCGGCGTCGCGCTCGGCACGGCCTGCGCCTGGGCGCGCGCCCTCGGCCCGGCCTGGCTGAAGCCGCTCGTCTCGGCTTATGTCGAACTCATCCGCAACACGCCCTTCCTCATCCAGCTCTTCTTCATCTTCTTCGGCCTGCCTTCGCTGGGCTTGAGGCTTTCCGAGCTCGAGGCGGCCAACCTTGCCATGGTCGTCAATCTCGGCGCCTATAGCTGCGAGATCGTCCGCGCCGGCATCCAGGCGACCCCGCGCGGCCAGTTCGAGGCCGGCGCCAGCCTTGCCATGTCGCCCATCCAGACCTTCCGCTATGTCGTGCTGGTGCCCGCGCTCCAGCGCATCTGGCCGGCGCTCTCCTCGCAGGTCGTCATCGTCATGCTGGGCTCGGCGGTCGTCTCGCAGATCGCCGCCGAGGATCTCACCTTCGCGGCCAACTTCATCCAGTCGCGCTCCTTCCGCGCCTTCGAGGCCTATTTCGTCACCACCGCCATCTACCTCGCCCTCGCCATCCTCTTGCGCCAGGCGCTCGCCGCCATCGGCGCCATGATCTTCGCGCGGAGGCCGGCCCGATGATGGAGTTCTCCACCTGGGACATCCTGCGCAACCTGCTGCTTGCCACCCGCTGGACGATCGTCCTCTCGCTCGTCTCCTTCCTCGGCGGCGGCATCGTCGGCGCGCTCCTTCTCTTCCTGCGCATCGGCGGAAACCGCATCTCGACAGCCTTCACGAGATACTATGTCGAGCTCTTCCAGGGCACGCCGCTGCTGATGCAGCTCTTCCTCGCCTTCTTCGGCCTCGGCCTTTTCGGCATCAACGTGCCGGCCTGGCTTGCCGCCGGCATCGCGCTCGTCCTGTGGACCGCCGCCTTCCTCGCCGAGATCTGGCGCGGCTGCGTCGAGGCGGTCGCCCGCGGCCAATGGGAGGCGTCGGCCAGCCTCGGCATGGGCTATGTGCAGCAGATGCGCTACGTCATCCTGCCCCAGGCGCTGAAGGTCGCCATCCCGCCCACGGTGGGCTTCTCCGTTCAGGTGGTGAAGGGCACCGCGCTCACCTCCATCATCGGCTTCGTCGAATTGTCCAAGGCCGGCACCGTCGTCACCAACGCCACCTTCCAGCCCTTCACCGTCTACGGCCTCGTCGCCCTCATCTATTTCGCGCTCTGCTGGCCGCTTTCGAAGTCGAGCCAGGCACTGGAGAGGAAGCTCAATGCCGCTCATCGAAATCACTGACGTCCGCAAGCGTTTCGGCGACAACGAGGTGCTGAAGGGCATCGACCTCGACGTGAAGCCGGGCGAGGTGATCGCCATCATCGGCAAGAGCGGTTCCGGCAAATCCACCCTTCTCCGCTGCATCAACGGCCTTGAGATCATCGACGGCGGCTCCATCTCCGTCGCCGGCAGCCAACTCCTGCCCGACGAGGTGCACCTGAAGGCGCTGCGCCTCAAGGTCGGCATGATCTTCCAGCAGTTCAACCTCTTCCCGCACCTGACGGCCGGCGGCAACGTCATCCTGTCGCAGACCGTGGTGAAGAAGACGCCGAAGCGCGAGGCCGAGGCCATGGCGCGGAAGATGCTGGAGCGCGTCGGCCTCGCCGAGAAGTTCGACGCCTATCCGGACGAGCTCTCCGGCGGCCAGCAGCAGCGCGTCGCCATCGCCCGCGCGCTCGCCATGGAGCCCATCGCCCTTCTGTGCGACGAGGTCACCTCGGCGCTCGATCCCGAGCTGGTGGCCGAGGTCCTCGCCGTCGTCCGCGAACTCGCCGCCGAAGGCATGACCCTCCTCATGGTCACCCACGAGATGAAGTTCGCCCGCGACGTGTGCAGCCGCGTCGTCTTCATGCACCAGGGCCGCGTCCACGAGATCGGCCCGCCCGAAGACGTCTTCGCCAAGCCGAAAACGCCGGAATTAAAGCAATTCCTCGGGGTCCAATGAGATAGAACTCACCCCGGCGCTCTATGCACCGCGATCCCGGCCATCACCAGCGCCACGCCGAGGATATCCCGCCCGCTCGGCACCTGCGCCAGCACGATCGCCGCGATCACCGTCGCCGTCGCCGGCAACAGCGCCAGGAACAGCGCGAACGTCGCCCGCGGCAGCCGCGACATGGCGAGCTGGTCGGCGATATAGGGGATGACGGACGAGCACACGCCGACGCCGATACCCGCCAGCACCAGCTCAATCGTACCGAAAGCGCGCGCGGCTTCCGCAAACCCGATCGGCATGAGGATGAGGAGGGCGACAGTCATCGCCGCCCCCAGCCGCTCCACCCCGGCGCCGGCCCCGCTCCCCGCCGCCGCGTGGCCGAGCACGATATAGCCGACGAACAGCGCCCCGTTCAAAGCCGCAAAGGCGAGCCCCAGCGGGTCGCTCGCCCACCTCACGTCGATCAGGATCGCCACGCCGGCCACCGCAAGCACCAGCGCCGCAAGGTTGCGCCGCGTTCTAAGCCCGTAGAGCGCGACGCCCAGCGTGCCGACGAACTCCATCGCCGCCACCAGGCTCATCGGCAGCCGGTCGAGCGCCAGGTAGAAGGCCGTGTTCATCGCCGCCAGGCACACGCCCAGCCCAACAAGCAAGAGCCGCGTCCGCCCGTCCGCCTCGCGAAAGGTCCGCCACGGCCGCGTGAAGGGCGCGAAGATCAGTGCCGCCGAGGCGATGCGGAACCAGGCAACGCCGAGCACGCCCACCGCCGGAAACAAAAGCACCGCGAACGAAGGCCCCAGATAATGAAAGACGGCGCTGACCCCGAACCAGGCATGCGGCGGAACGGTCTCTGCCGCCCTTTCCAGCGTCCCCGTCGAAGATGGCATCGGAAAACTCCTTTGCCATCACTATGAAAGGTGAATATCCTTGTGCATATATCCACCGAAAGGAAAAACCCAAGCCTTACCACCCAAATATAAGGCCACCGGCATGAAACGCCTTCGATATGAAAACGGCCCGCTCGACCCGACCGACATGAAGCTCCTCGCCGCGCTTGCCGCCGATGCGCGAATCAGCACCGCCGCGCTCGCCCGGCGGGTGGGCCTGTCGGCGCCGAGCGTGGCCGAGCGCATCCGCCGGCTGGAGGAGGTCGGCGTGATCGCCGGCTACAGGGTGGAGATCGACCCCGCCGCCCTCGGCCTGCCGCTCGCCGCCTGGTTGCGCATCCGCCCGGTCCCGGGCCAGCTTCCCAAGGTGGCCGAGGTGCTCGCCGGCCTGCCGGAGATCGTCGAATGCGACCGCGTCACCGGCGAGGACTGCTTCATCGCCCGCGCCTTCCTCGCCTCGGTGGAGGACCTGGAGCGCCTCATCGACAAGGTGATGCCCTTCGCCATGACCAACACCTCCATCGTCCAGTCCTCCCCCGTCCCCCGCCGCCTGCCGCCGCTCAGGCTGCCGGACACTCCGGCTACCCCACCCTCCTCCTGAGCATGAACCCCCAGCTTTCGCTGCAGCCGAGCTCGGGGTGGCTGGCGATCGCGTGGGCGAGGTATTGTATCTGCCAGCAATCGACGACATCGTAACCGAGCGTTTCCAGATCGTTCAAAAACACCCCTTTCTCGCGGATCTGGTAGGGAAGAAAGGCCGGGCCGCCCCTTTGCAGCGAAAAGATCGTCTTGCCGTCCCTGAGGGCGACCTTGTTCAGGATCATCGCCTCGGGGGGCGCGGGGAGGCGGGAGATGAACTGCGGGAAGGGTTCGTCCAGATACTGCAGAAGGCCGGAGCACAGGAGGATGTGCGCCTTCCTGGATTTCGCAACGTCGCTGCAGAACGAAAGCTTCCCTTCAAGCCCATCCCGCCGCGCCATCTCGGCACCGGCCCTGATCATGGGAGGAAGATCGTAGACCTCCCAGTTCACCCGCGAAAGGTCCATCAAGCGGCTGAAGGCCCGGTATTTCGTCCCGATATGCCCGCCGGCATCGAGCAGATTGGTCCACCCGTTCCCGCGCGCCAGCAACTCCCGCTCCAGCCAGAACATGACCGGGTAATCCCAGTCGATGATCCTGCTCATCTTTTCCAGCCCCACGCCGACGGTCTCGTCATTGTCGTAGCCGGCCACCGCCCATTTCGGCACCGCCGCCAGCGCGCTGTCGAAGTCCGGATAGGTTCCCGTCAGTTCGGCGCGGCGGGCAACCATGTGCAGCCTGGCGACGGCGGATCGAAGCGGCCGCGCCGCTCTCTTGATGCCGGACGCATTGAAGTGCATCAGTGATCTCATAGGCTTAACTCCCCTGCGGCGCGGCGCCCCCGGCGGTTTTTCCGGGCGACACAGCGAAAAGGCGGGCACGCGCCGCTGCTGAATGAACACTTTCGGATGAGGTGTCTTGTCAGCCGCCGGAGCGCGGAGGCTTGCGGGGAGGGGAGGTGTCCTGGCTGGCCAGCCGCATGGAGGCCGGCCCCGAGGGAACCGGGCCGGAGCGGGCGATGGAGAAGGCCGTTTCGTGCAACAGGCCCGCCGGCGAGGCGCAACTGTAAAAACACAAGCCGCTATCGAACCAGGGATGGCGCGGCTCCAGGATCTGGGCGCCACCAGCCGAAGCGCACACCCCCGCGGGCCGCGGATGCGGATCTTCCATCCCCACATCGGCCGCTTGCGGGCGAAGCTCGGCGGCGTGGTCCTCGCTCCCATGCGCCGAGGCGAGCTGGGCCGAGAAGACCATCGCAACGAGTGCAACGACAACAAGTCCCGCTATCCGCCCAATGACCATCGCCCCCAACATTCAAACGGTTTCCGCGGCCTGAATGGTGGCTTCACGGTCGCGGGCGGTCAATTCGGTGAAGTGGCCAACCCGCCGCATCCCTCTACCCCATTCGTGGAGGGTAGGGCGCTAGTCCGAGGCACGTTGGTGGGTGCGGGGCTAACCGGATGCGTCTCAGCTTCATAGCGACGATTCACCGCCGCGCCCCACAAGGGGGAGGGGATTTCTGAGGCGTCGAGGCCTCCCTCCCTTGTGGTGAGGAGTGGGGGTCCCGGCGAAGGGGCGCCGCCCCTCCCGATTTCCAAAACCAACGACACCGCAAATCCGCCCCTTGACCGCCCTAGGACGCCCGTCCTAATCTCCCACCCAACGCAACCGCCCCAAACCGGAGCCCCAGCATGAGCGCGGCGACCACCCGCGAGCACATCGTCGAGGCAGCCGACGAGCTCTTCTACCGGAAGGGCTACGAGCACACCTCCTTCGCCGACATAGCCGCGGCCGTGCACATCTCGCGCGGGAATTTCTACTATCATTTCAAGACCAAGGACGACATCCTCGACGCCGTCATCGCCCTGCGCCTCTCCAACACCCAAAAGATGCTGGACCGGTGGGAGGCCGAAGGCGCACACCCCGCCGACCGCATCCAAAGCTTCATCCAAATCCTCGTCGCAAACCGCACGAAGATCATGCTCTACGGCTGCCCCGTCGGCACGCTCTGCGCCGAGCTCGCCAAGCTCGATCACGTCGCGCAGGCCGAGGCTGGCAGGATCTTCACCCTCTTCCGCGATTGGCTGCGCCGCCAGTTCGCATTGCTGGGGCTAAAGGCCGAAGCCGATGCGCTCGCAATGCACATCCTCGCCCGCAGCCAGGGCGTCGCCACGCTGGCCAACGCCTTCCACGATGAAAGCTTCATCCGCAGCGAGGTCGACCAGATGTGCGCCTGGCTGGAGCAATTCCGGCAAAAGCGGCAACCGCTCCCCCGCCCGAAATCGCGGCGAGACAACGGGCCGCACCGGATCGCCGATCCCCCGAAACGATGATCCGCCCCGAAGGCGCAACCGCAAAACCCCGCCTCACCACAACCGCCGATCCCACCCGAAAAACCCAAAGGAACCCCCCATGTTCGTCGTCCTCCTCAGGTTCTCCGAAAACAAGGCAAAGGCCCCGCAATTCATGGAAGGCCACAAGGCATGGATCCAGCGCGGCATGGAAGACGGCGTCTTTCTGCTCGTCGGCAGCCTCCAGCCCAACGCCGGCGGCGCCCTCCTGGCCCACGCCACCACCCTCCCAGCGCTCCAGGCAAGGGTGAACGAGGACCCGTTCGTCGCGGAAAACGTGGTCGGCGCGGAAATCCTGGAAATCACGCCGAACCGGGCGGAGGAGCGGCTGGGGTTTCTCTTGGGGTGAATGGGGTGAGGCAGGTGGGGTGCCAGCATCGCGCCTACAGTTGGTGGCGCGGATGTTTGAGGCGACGCTGCGGCTGCACACTCCGGTGCCAGGAATTCAGTGCTAACCTGCCGAGACGTGACGCGCGCTTTGCAACAGGGTTACTGGTCAGGCCCCTTTGCAAATGTAATGCCCTCATTCCAGATGACCTGCGCCCACAACAAATCTGGAATGTCAGGGAAATGCTCCTCTCGCCAGATCCGCTCAAGACTGTCCTCGCGCACGGTCATTTGGAGCGTGTCACGCACCACCCAGTAGGAAAAATTGTGCAAATAGATCAACCAAGCAAAGGGGATAAGTCCCGCAATCACGGCAGCGACGGCGAAGGGAACTGAAACCCCCACGGCGGCAACTGCCTGAAGCGTGAAGCCGACCACGAGTTGAGCTAGGCCGAAGCGGGTATCAAGCCGCTGCTCGACAAATGCTCGATATGCCGATGGATTCGAACCGTAGTAGCTGCCGGCCTGTCGCCTCAGCTTCTCATCTGGGACAAAAAACAGCCCTCTTGCAAGCGCGACCGCTCCTGAAATGTCACAAGCAATCCCTGCGGCGGTAAGCCATGACGGAGCAGCCAACTCAAACATTCAGCGCGATTCCGGGCGAAGATCGATCTGACTGCCGCCGTCGTTGCTAGCAAGTTCAGAGATTTGATATCTAGGAACGTTCGCCTCTTAAGACTACGCTAGGTTTAGGTTGAATATCAAGAGGTTGAATTTGAGGGAGCTGAGCATGAGTTCAACGATATGGACATGGGTTCTTATGGTCCTCGGCACGGTTGCTACAATACTCTTGCCGCTAGCAGTGCCCGCCATCCGCGTGGCCGTTGGGAAATATGTTGCCGGGTTCGTACAGCACCATTTTGATCAGCAGATTGAGACATTGAAATCTGAACTGCGACGCAGCGAGGAACAATTCGCCGCCGATCTGAGGGAAAGAGACCGTCAGCTTAGGACATTGAGTGACACCACTCTCTCACTGCGATCAACCCGACAAATGGCGCTGGATGCCCGTCGATTGCAAGCGGTGGAAAAGCTCTGGGCAGCCAAAATCGCGATCGATCGCATGAAGCTCGCAGCAGGTCTTTTATCCAGCGTAAATTTGGAGGAGCTATTCAAGGCGGCCGATAAAGGCGACACCAGAACTCAGGCCCTCGGAGCGATGTTAGACAAGATGAGTGGGGTTGATCTGGAGAAGGCGGCATCGCAGGCGTCAGCCCTTTCCGAGCAACCGTTTCTGTCGCCTGATGTCTGGGCACTTTTCTCCGCTTACACGGGTGTGATGACACACTCGGTAGTAATCCTCAAAAGCCTCGCTCTCGGAACGACGAAAGTCCTCAAGAAGGAGGATACGCTGAAGCCGCTGATGCTCGTGGCGCTGCCTGAATACAAGGACTACATCGAAAAATTCGGCTTCTCTGGCTACTACCACTTGCTCGATAAACTCGAGCAGAAGCTACTTAACGCGATAATGGAAATGCTCGACGGAAAAGCCCTCGACAATGCCACTTTGAAGCGATCTGCCGAGATCTTGTCGGCGGTGCAAGGGCTCAACATCGAAGCTGAGCCCGAGATTCCCGACGGGTTGCAAGGTTCGGAAATCCCCGCTCCTTCAGAAATCGAGTAGAACTGGTTCCAGCGCCCCTGTCGCTAGCCGATGGCTCTTTTAAAAGAGTTCGGACGCGTGTCAGAAAGGTCAGGAATTCTTGATCTATTTGTCGTTCTCGGCAGTTGGCCGGGACGGCAAGTTTCCATCCAAAGCAGCCGATCGGCTAGTTCACTGTAACGACCGGAATGGGGTCAGATTTTTGCCGACGCGCTGCGCCTCCCAAAGCTGGAGCCTTTGCACATCGGGACATGGCTGGTGGCGAATCCTCGGCGGCATGCGGGTCCAGCGCGCCCGCCACACCCCACAACCCGCCGGCCGTTGCGCGCCGCGGTCCTCTTCCTCCCCCTCACGCCCCAAACGCCGCCCCCGCCAGCCGCTCGGCATACCCCCGCACGTCGGCCGGCCAGCCGGCGATGTGGTGGCGGAAGCGGTCGGCGTCGGCGGCGTAGAGGGCGCGCGCGGCTTCCTCGTATCCCGGCAGGTCGCCGGCCATCGCCATCATGAAGCGGTCGCCGGCCGCCTGCGCCTTGCGGGCGCCCGCGCGCCCGGCCTCGCTCCCGCGCGCCGCCTCGACCAG
>NZ_WQNI01000007.1:2500-242047 GCF_010993735.1 Chelativorans alearensis | reverse complement strand
TTGAACTCCGAGTCGTAGCGTTGATGACACGGATTGGGTTTTATGATTCACCGTCGCCGTTGCAGGAGATGGCGATGGCTCGAGCTTACGGTGAGGATCTTCGGATGCGGGTTCTGGATGCTGCGGCGGCAGGCGCTTCGGCGCGCTCCGTCGCGGCACGGTTTGGCGTCGGCGTTTCGACGGCAATTGTCTGGATCAGGCGGGCGCGTGAGAACGGGGAACGCTCGGCGCGGCGTCAGGGCAAGCCGCGGGGCTCACGCCTGGATGCGCACGAGACGTTCGTTGTTGCCATGATCGAGGCGAACAAGGACGTGACGCTGAACGAGATGGTCGAGCGGCTCGCAGCCGAGCGCTCCGTGTGTATCGGCCGCAGTGCCCTGAGCGCCTGGCTGCGCGGGCGGGGCTGGACGTTCAAAAAAAGTCCGCGCATGCATTGGAGCAGGACCGTCCTGATGTCCTGAAGCGCCGGCAGGATTGGTTCGAAGGCCAACTCGACCTCGACCCTGCCAGGCTTGTCTTCATCGATGAGACCGGCCTGTCCACCAAGATGGCCCGCCTGCGGGGTCGCGCGCCATGCGGCGAACGCTGCCGAGCCGGCATGCCGCATGGGCACTGGAAAACCACCACCTTCACCGGCGCACTGCGCCTGTCCGGCATGACCGCGCCCTTCGTCTACGATGGCGCCATGAATGGCACCGTCTTCCTCGCTTATGTCGAGCAGGTCCTGGTCCCCACCCTGAGGCGCGGCGATGTCGTCATCATGGACAACTTGCCGGCACACAAGGCAGCAGGCGTCCGCGACGCGATCGAGCAAGCCGGTGCAACCCTCATGTTCCTGCCGCCCTATAGCCCGGACTTCAACCCCATCGAGAATGCCTTCTCAAAGCTCAAAGCGCTCCTGCGGGCAAAAGCCGAGCGCACCATCAAAGCGCTCTGGGATACCGCTGGCGCACTCCTCGACCAGTTCACTCCCGCAGAATGCGCAAACTACTTCAGGGCTGCTGGATATGACCCGGATTAAGCCGGACGTGCTCTAGTACTCCTCGACCAGTTCACTCCCGCAGAATGCGCAAACTACTTCAGGGCTGCTGGATATGACCCGGATTAAGCCGGACGTGCTCTAGCGAGGAGCAAGGTGCGCTTGCCTCGGTCAACCAGCCAAAACAGCGCTCGCGACACAAGACTCAACGTCGTTCCTTTGGCTGGAGCAAGGACCGAGCTGCGCGCCGATTTGGCTTCGACGAGATGGACACGTTGCCCTACTGGTACAGCGACCTTCTCAACATCTTCCCACAAGCGCCGGGCGACGAAATTCTTGCGATGGCCGAACGATGGATACTCGATATCTGGAAGGCGCCGATCGACGTGAACAAGTGGGTGATGGAACCGCGGCGTGACACCCGCTTAAGCGACCGAGGATATGATCTTTGGAGTCACCGGCACGGTTCCCTGCCAACGGTCGAACGGTACAGCACTTACCTGGAGTGGCACGCGATGCTCTGCGTTGCCGGCGAACTCCTCGCTGCTTTTCCGGTTGGACCAAAGGAGTATGGCGAGGATCGATTTCAGTCCTGGCTTACGCATTTTCTGCCAACGCAGCCACCACGCTGGCTTTCCGACTTGCGTGGCCCCACACCACTACACCCACATTTTTGGTGGCAGGATAGTCGCAGCGATGCAGGCTGGCTTAGAAACTGCCGTAACGATGAATACCTCGAGGCGCTTGGCTTGCTGAGCACCGCCCCAGAAGGTTGGATCGTTGTCGACGCGAATATATCGAGCGATCATCCAACGAGAGAACAGCGTTGCCGCGTTCACTCTGCGTTGGTGTCGCCTGCCACTGCCGCCGCTCTGACGCGGGCACTTCAAACGACTCGTGATCCATGGGACTTCCGGATACCTGACGAGGATGACGACCTTCAGTTCGATCAATCACCCTATCGTCTGACAGGCTGGCTCGGTTCCTGGCATGGCGATAGCCGCTTCGACAGTCACGATCCTCTCCGGTTCGACGTACGTGCTGTTCAGTCTCGACCGGGCAAACAGATCACCGAGTTCTTACGACTGGGCCGTCGCAACCAGCCGCAAGTACAATGGATCGGCAAGGGATGGGCCGAACCATCCTTCATCTACGAGGCTTGGAGCGACGAGGCTCCATCCGAGCATGAGCCCGAGCGCGTCACAAAATCCGAAGGGTGGCGGCTCCTTGCCAAGATCGATCACGTTGCAGAGTTCCTTACGGAAACTGGTGATGATCTGATCTGTGAAATAAGTATCGAACGTAGACTGAGAAGCCAATACAGTCGTTCCTATGAACCAGAAGCGAAGCAAAAGAAGCACTTCAAAATCCTCGTCCTCGCGCGGGACGGCACCATCAAGGACTTCAGAGGAGACGCTGGCGTTTGGAAAAAGGCTGGTCGCCGAGTACCAGCTTGAACCCGGCGTCGACACGCTCGGCAAATGGATGGCGCATCATATCGCTGAACTCATCAACGATGCGGAGACTGCGACCGGCGCCGACCGGTCATCGAAAGTGACCGTCGCCATCGAAGCGATCCTCATGTTTTGGGATCATCGCGCGACGGTGGATAGGATCGATCCCCTTCGCGACCTCAAACCTCTACTGCAGGTTATCAAGACACTCGATCCGGAAGAAAACCGCTGGGGCATCTATTTTCGGCGTGACGGATATGGAGCGGTTGCCGAGGTCTACAGTGCCTTCCGCGAACTCGTGATTTTCGAACTCTTGCGCCAATCAAAGCATGACATCGATCTCGCCAAGGCGTCTGGCTTTGTCAGCGACGAAGAGCGCGCAACCATCGAGTCATTGAACCTCTGGATAGCCGACTATCAGAAGGAAGCCATTGAAGGGAAGGCGAAGCGCGGGAAAGCGCCTGCGAAAGGCAAACTCGATACGAAGGCGCTTGTTCTGGAGAAGGTTGATAACGCTCGTCGAGCCCTGGACGCCCTAGTCGATGAAATCAATGGCAAGCCTCGCGCTTCATTGACCACCATCAGCCACCTGTTGCTTCGAAAGCTCGTTGGCCAAGAAACCGTCACGACGCCCGAGATCGAGGTTGTCGATGGGAACGACGAAGATGGCAACTCAACGCCATAACGGAGATCAAAGCATCGCTTTGACCGCGACCACCGCATCCTCGACATCGGAGACGACCCGACAGTCATAAAGCTTGTCGAGCGCAAGATGCCTTTCGGTCACCATGACCTGTAGCGGCTTCTCCGTGAGGAAAAGGTTAGCGTATCCCAACGCCGCAATCGCATGTTGAAAATCATAGAGATCATTTGCGCGAAGTTTGCGTCCTTTGTTCCACCGAAGCGAGGCATGCAAGCTCGCGTATATGTGGATGGACGGCAGTTCACCGCGCGCCTTTCCTTTCTCCAGCGCGGCAGCAATCAGGTTCTTGAACATCGACAGCGTAGACGCGCGTTGCTCAGGCGTCGGTTGGTCAAGCGCGATGCCTTGAGCGTGTGCAATTGCCATCAAGATGTCTGGTATCGCACCACACGTAACGTCGACGGCGCCGCGTACTTCGGCTGAGTAGGCTTGCTGAAAACTACGGATAGCGTCCGCATGGGCTGTGATACCTGCGTTCATTGCCTCACTCGCTTCGCCCGTGAGGTCCGGAGGCAAGGGCTGATCCCCTATGGTCGCGACCATTGTCTCGAGTGGTATCGTCCACAAATGATCGAAAAAGGCCTTCTGCACTGCAAGCTCAATGGCAGGATCGAATGGTGTTTGCGAAGGGTGCAGGGTTCCCAAGACGTAGCTGAGCTTAGTCCAGACCAGATGCTTCAAGGGGTGAAGGTCGGCAACGCCTGAGTACTTGTAGAGAAAGCACGCAAGCTCGGTTGCGACCCGTTGCTCCGGTATGATGAGGGTAACGCCCGTGCTCAATTCGTCGACCAGAGTAGCGGTCGCTTTGCGCGAGGAGAGGTCGCTTTGCTTCATCAGTTCGACGAAGACACTTTCGCTGATGGGGCAGAAGAAACGGCCTCGCGCAACGCCATCACGTAGGAGCTGCAATAGCTCTTGTATTTCTCCCGACCCGGCACCGGAGGCGGCCGATCGCAAGAGGATCCAGTACCGCATGTCCAGATAGATCGCCTTCTTGGCAGCAATTGCCGCACCGAGCGCTATCTGGGTGCGCCGCACATGCTCGTCGACACTGATCTCAGGCGATCGCAAATGCTCATCAATGGAAGCCATGCTCCATGGCACCTCGGTTGGGTATAAATGGGTGAGAAATGGCTTGCCTAATTGGTTGTAATTGGCACTCGGTAGAGTTCCGCAGTTCCCACGCTGTGGCCTCGAGGGCGTGGTAGGGCGGGCCCATGCCGAGTGCATGGTGACCGCGATTTGAACACTTCACACTATGATGAGGCAAGGCGCGGTGCCACCTCTACCGGCTACTCGGATGCTTGGTTCCGTCCGGTCCTAGGAAATCTCACAGAACGCTCGAATGACCGGAGAGGGGGGCGAAAAGCTGCCATCGCCCCCGGGCGGAAACCGCGGAGACGGTCAAGCATTCTCGTTTTCGGAGGAGCCACCATCACCCAGGTCACGCAAAAAGTCGGCCGACGGCTGCTCAGAAGCGCTCCGAACCTGATTTGAACCTATCGATTCAAGAGGATAGCGTGTCGTAGAGGATCGTATAATAGAGTGGTCCAGCGTGCTGTAGAGTGGTTGCGGGGGCCTGCAATCATCTTTACTTGCGACCGGCCTCTCCGCTTCATCCCATGCTACTCCAGATGGAAACAGCGCTTCTTGACGAGCTATTTCGCACAGCAGCGTAGGAAACAGACCCAACCGAAATACGACTTCACATGCGTTAACTTGTGCATCTATCAGCACGACTCAATTCTGGCGCGATAGCTGCCGACCACGAGTTGGGACGACCAACGGAAGATTTCAGGCGGCGGCAGGCAAAGGATCGGTTCCTTCGCTGAGGATCGGCAGCGTGGCGCTATTTAAACAATCCATCAATATTTAAATAACAGAGATGCTAACGTAAGCGAGCTTAAATAGGCTCTTCGCTCTCGGCCTACTCCATCAGAAACATAAAGCCGTCCGATCGGCAGTGCTAGCGTATTGGCAAGGAACTTGAGCATCGATGCAACGAATCGGATATGGACCGCGGCCTTCGTCAAACATCGCAGACAGTCTTCATAGCCCACCCATATGCCTGACCTTTCGCATACCAAACTGCTTGCCCGCAGGATCTCCGATTTCTGCCGGCCTCCGTGTCGATCCCGCATTACCCCCGCAGGACAGCACACGGATCAAAGAATTTCTCCTCTGTCTGATCGCCCAGTCGCAAACACTGCCTCGCAAGGCGCGCGGCTACGATTGGGACGAAATCGCCCTTCAATGCGGCCTCGACAGGGATGCTCTTCGGGGCGCAAGAGCGGAGAAACCTGCCCTTCGACCTCGTTCCGCCGATTGATAGATCTACGTCGCCAGCTCGTCGCTGCTCTCGTCTAGGTTCTAATCTAGGATCGACAAGTCTTGTAGCAGAGCGGCACGCGATGTAATTGGCGCTTGCCGCGTTGTCGGCGGGACATGTGCGTGACTAGGAGGCGGCCTTTCACTTCTTCTTCAAAACCGACTATCCGCCGGAGTTTCCGCTACGCCGGCTTTATTCCCGGCTCTCGCGGGTCGACCTGCTCAGCGTCGGTCCGGCTGCGCGCGCGTCCTTTGAGTTCGACTGTGTCGATGCTGATTTCGCCGACAACGTCGACGGAGCCATCGACAAGGCATTCGCCAAGGGCGTCACCGACCCCTTCGCGGTTGTTCGCATTGTAACGACGCCCCGACGATTCGAGGAAGTGGCTGGAGCGGCCGGGACCCCCGGCGCTTGGTTCGCCCTTGAGATCGGTCCCAAGAGTTCAACCACCTCCCTGCCCACCTGGCATGCCCAACTCCAACCCAACGGGTTGCCGTCGCATTCGCGGGGTGTAACGAGCAACATCACCTATCTCGGGTCCGATACGCCTACGGAGCCGCCCGCTCCCAGGCCGCAGAGCGCCGGCGCAGCGGTCTCCAAGCAGGTGACAGTCGCCAGCGCGGTCATCGCGGCTTGTGTGATGCCACCATCAAGCGCCAAGCAGTCCGTCGGCGCGGCGCTTGGATCAATCTTTGGGATCGCATTGCTTCGCGTGAGGGACGTCGGCCAGGCGAGCTTCTCGTCGCTTTGCGACAAGAGCGGGAAGGCCCTCCTGCACTACGACGTCGGGTTCCCGATTTCCTTCAATGGGCACACCTCGCCGAAATCCTTCGATCTGGACGTCGACGAAAAACCGCCGGTCGTGCTTTCCCATTGGGACTGGGATCACCTGCACGCAGCCTTTCTGCATCCTCACCTCATGGAGTGCATCTGGATTGTGCCGGATCAGAAACTCGGCCCGGGTGCCGCTCATCTCGCCCGAATCCTTGCGGCAAAGGGGAACCTGCTAGTACATTCGGTCTCGTCTCCTACGATCTTAGCCTGGGGTGAAATTGCCCAGGCCGCAGGACCGCTGGCGAGCGCGAACGATGCGGGCCTGACCATCTCGCTAGCCGTCTCGAGCGGGCACACGGTCCTGCTGACGGGCGATGCTGACTACGCCTTCCTTTCGCACACTGCGCAGGCACCGGTCGACTTCCTCGTTGCCACGCATCATGGTGCAAGGTTCGCGTCGGGAGGAACCGCTATCCCGTCTCCCGGCTCGGCCGCCGGGGCATTACTGCTCTCCTATGGCAAGCGCAATGTCTATCGTCATCCTCATGCCGACGCGCTCAGGAACCATAGGAACGCAGGCTGGATCAATCAGCTTTCGACCGCTCACACATCCACAGGTCCGCGCGGCGACCGAACGGTGCCATAGCGATGCACGTGATGGCGTCGTTGAATCAGATGTCGCTGCTTTCCAATTTGGTCCACGGCAGCAGCGATATCCACCCCTACGGGCGCTAGCGTAGCCTATAGAGCCGGATCACCAACGCCATTTGCTTCCGCCCAGGCTTGCTCGATGGCATCTCGTGTTTTCGCAGCAATTTCGAGATTCTCAATCCGGCTGATCATGAAGGCGCGCCGACCAGCGTCCTTCAATGATGCGCCGATATGAAATACGTCCTGATCATCGACCACCACAAATCGATCATGGAAAACCTCGCTAGTGCGGAGCTTGACATGGAACTGGGGGAATTGCTTCCGGAAGGCTCCCAATTCGGCGGGGAAGTCGTGCTTCACACTCTGTTTGCTTGTGAGCAGGCGTACCGAAAGCGGTGATACGCCAAGGGATTTCAGTGTGAGCAACAGGCTCGCCCCGACATATCCGTCGACCACAAGGAGCGAACGTTGTGCGCGACCCAGAATGTCTCGGATCGCCACATAGGCGTCATACTCGGAATTCGGCTGAAAAAACTGCTCGCTGACCAGCGCGTCCTGCGTCAAGAGCACACCGGCCTCTGTAATCATCCAGCCGATATCGGCGAGGCGCTCATTCAGAACCCGATGAAGTTCCTCGCCATCGGCCCGACGCAATAGCGCCTTCACGATGATCTGGACGAACAGGCCTCGCTGGTCCGGCTCCATGGCCTGATAAGCGCGCTGAATGTCTCGTCGCAGGGCGCGAATTCGGGTCGAATGGGAGTAGGCGTCCGCACGCGAAAACGGCCGCCAGTCGACGTCAACGCCAGTCGTTGCGATCGCATCCTCGACAAAATCAGAGTCCCTCGTCTCGTACAGGACCACCGAAATCGGACCCCAAGGGTCGAACCGCACGCTTAGCTCGGACATCGGATCACTCGCTACCCTTGCGCCCTGTCTCTGCGGCCAATAACCAGCGTGCAGAAACCGCAATAATTCTGCTTCGAACTCTATCAGCTAGGTCTAGGCGCCCCAATCCCTCAGAGAGCCTCAGTTCCGTTCCGGGCCGTAGGCCTGCGGCGGTACGCTCGAGCGAATGCTCGCGCCCGCACAGCCTATCCAGAAGGCACTATCAGAACGCTGACAAAGCCAACTCGGTGTTTTGATGATATGATCTTCCTCAAGCAAAGTAAGCTGCTTCTGGAGGGGCAATGGCGCACAAGGACAAATACGCGAGCTACGATGAACTCAGCCAGCACGAAGTCGAGAACACCGACTACTCCGTGACGACACGGCCGGTCGCGGGCAGCTTGGTCGCAATAGTGGCACCGCATGGAGGAGGAATTGAATTCTTCACGGCTCAGCTTGCTGAGTCCATTGCGGGCAATGATCACAACTATTACGCGTTCAAAGGACTCAAAAAGACGGGGAATCGCGACCTTCATATCACGTCGCATCGTTTCAACGAGCCGCGTGCACTGAGTCTGATCGGGCCTTGTGAGAAGGTGCTCACCGTTCATGGCCTCAAGGGTGATGGACAATTTCTCCAAATCGGAGGACGCGACGCCGAACTGCGAGAGCGCATCCATGATGTACTCTGCGCTGCGAGCTTTGATAGCAAGATAGTGACGGGAGGCGACTACGGCGGCACGGAGCCGCAGAACATCTGTAATCGCGGAAGCACCCTTAGGGGTGTCCAGCTGGAGATCAGCGCTGGTCTTCGACAAGTTTTGAGAGGCGACGGCGCCGTCTACGCCAGATTTGTTAACGCACTTCGCTCCGTGTTGTAGGGGCCGATTAGTCGATCTAGTCACTCGTCTCCAGTGACTCTATTGCTGCCATAGCCTAATCGGTGCCCATTTGGCCAGTTATCGCTTCTTCCACTGTGGTGGTGCAAATTTATCGCTGCAGTGTGAGAGGGGTCGCTTCTGGCGCGACTATGGCCTCCGCACGTTTCTCCGCGATGTCCACTTTCGGGGCGGAGGCAACATTTGCCGCTATGGCTTATAAACGGCGCAAGGCTGCTCGGCAGCCCGGGGGCTGTGAACCAACTGACTGCTTTCAGGTGTCTGGACCGCGATAGTAAACGTATCGCCGGGCAGATGCCGCTGAAATTGTCGATCAAGCCCTTGGATGGCCAGCTCAAGCCTGCGGAAAACCTTGCAGTTCACTGAGATGGTCTCGACAGCATAGACGATGTATCCGCAAGTCAACACTTGCGAATTAAATTGGAATCTTGTCCAATCAAAGGGGGGACTAGATGCCATATTTTACCGACAATGATCTTGCACTCAATCTGGTCGGCGCACCTAATACAGGCTTTCGCCCAGGTCAGTTGGGCGCATTGCACTCCGTGCTTGCGCATTTCTCGGTGTATGATGAGCCAGCGATCCTTTCCTTGCCGACAGGTTATGGGAAGACAGCGCTCCTGATGGCTCTGCCTTTTTTGTTGCGGGCTCGGCGGATGTTGGTCGTGGAGCCATCCGACGCTTTGCGGCGGCAGACTACTAGCCATTTCAAGGAACTCTCCGTCCTTCGTCGCCTCGGCGTCATCACCGCCGCTACCCCTAATCCCGCAGTGCTCGGTCAAAAGGGCGCCCCCGCCGATGCCTCGGCATGGACAAAAGTCGCGGAACAAGACGTTGTCATCTCGACACCGCAGAGTTTCTCTCCGGTTGTCGCGCCGGAAGCCGCACAAAACCTCTTCGACGTGATCATCTTCGATGAGGCGCATCACGCCCCTGCGGAGACGTGGGCAGCCTTCCTAGCACATTATCCCGGAGCGAGGTTTGTCTTCTTGACCGCTACACCCTTCCGCCGGGATCGACAGGTAATCCCAGGAAGGATGGCCTATTGGTATCCGGTCACAAAAGCCGTGAAGGAATCCGCCTTCGGGCGCGTCACGTTCACGCCGGCACCAGTGCGGAATGCCAATGATGATGACGAAATCGACCGTTCGGTTGCACGAACGGCAGTCGCGCAGCTGCGCGCTGATCAAGCGAATGGCTTTGATCATCGCATCTTCGTCCGTGCCGCGACGATAGCGTCAGCGCGGCAGTTGGTGGGTCTCTACGAAGAGGCTGGCGCACGTGTAAGGGCTATCGACAGTCACGCATCGAAGCGCACCCAGGATAAGGCTGAGACCGAGCTGCTCGCGGGCGAGATCGATGGTGTTGTCTGCGTCGACATGTTCGGTGAGGGCTATGACTTCCCCAAATTGAAGATCGCGGCGCTGCACGCCCCGCACCGCTCACTTGTCCCTACTTTGCAGTTCATCGGCCGCTTCGCACGTACGAACGATGCCGCGACTGGCGATGCAACCCTCGTTGCACCGCTCTCACGACTGAAAGAAGCTTCGATAAAGCTGTTCAAGGAAGGCGTCGACATCGCGGAGATGATCGACGAGGTTGCGCGCGCGCAGATCGCGGAAGCGGAAGCTGACCGTGAGGTGCTGGATTTCCTCAAGATTAGCAAGCAGGCCGACTCCGACTACGATTCCGTGACTCCTCTCCTGCTGGAGCTCTATGCGCACGCGCAAATCTTCGAGTGCCAAGCTCAGCCGGATTTCTCACTATTTGGAGCCGTTATTGGTCGCAACCTGAGGGTGGCCAAGCAGTGGACATCGGAAGATGGCCTGGTGACGCTGCTTCTGACCGTAGACACATCTCCACCCAACTGGGCGACGTCCGATGTTCTGCTGAACGTGCGCCATGACGCATTCCTGCTGGCGTACAATCAGGCATCGCGCTTGTGCTATATTGGCTCGACCCGTCGTACGGCTCGCATCTACCTAGATCTCATACAGACGTCGCTGCCCGATCAGCATCGACCGATTAGTTACGAGCGTACGCGCCGTGCCTTGAGTGGGTTGAACAGCCTTAGGTTCTACAACGTCGGCCTAAGGAACACGGCCGTGAATTCTCAGGCCGAGTCTTACCGTGTGATGACAGGTCCGGCGGCGGAGCGTGCAATTACAACTGGCGATGCCCGCGCCTATTCGCAGGGCCACTTTTTCGGAAGCGGCGTGGGCGGTGATGAGGTGCGTGAGACGATAGGTGCCAGCAGCAGCTCGCGCATCTGGTCTAACCAACGCCTCACCGTCGCCGAATACATCGAGTGGATCACCGTGCTGAACGGAAGGCTTGGCGGCGGCGGCGGAATCTCAGCATCGCAACTCGACATCATCCAGCATGCGCGCACCTTGCGCCAGATCCCGGAACATATCATTGCCACCGGCTGGCACAAGCAAGCTTATCGCCTAGCGCCGCGCGTCCGGTGGCGGGCCGGAGCTGGCGCACCTTGGACCTATGGGATCGTCACCGATCTCGAGCTCACCAATTTCCAGGTCAACGCAGCGCGTTCGGCCATGACCTTCGATGTCGTCTCCGATACCTTCAGCGAAAGCTTTTGCTTCAACCTTGGTGGCGGAGCTTTGTTCACTAAGGTCGGGGCAAGCGATGTCGAGATCGTCACAGGTTATGACGAGTGGACGGACCTTGCGTCATGGCTATCCCACCATCCTCCGGTCTTTTACGCGGCTGACAAGTCGTCATTCATAGGTGTCAATCTTATTGCCGCAGCAGCTAATGTCGTCACGCAGCTTCGCGATGGCGATGCCGAGGCTCTCGCCTGGGACAACTGCAAGATCGACCTAGAGTTCGGGCCGGACCAGCCTGATGGAAGGCTGAGCGTCCATCAGTGGCTGGAGAGGCATCTGTGTGCATTGGCCGACCTCGTTGCGCTCGTTTACGACCACCGCAGCGGAGAGGCAGCCGACTATATTGCGTTTGTGCAAAATCCGGACGGCTCCCTTGTGGTCAGGCTCTACCACTGCAAAGGCGCGGGCGGCGCACCTTCAGGTGGGCGCGTAGGCGATGTCTATGAAGTGTCGGGGCAAATGCTGAAATCGATCGCTTTTTGCGATGCTGCTGTGCTTGTTCAGCACATTGAACATCGCGTCAATCCAGGTCGTCACCGTAATCCGTCGCGAATTGTGAGAGGGGATTTCGACGCCATGAAACAGGCGCTCGAAAATACCCCGCCAACCGGACTGACGTTTGAAATCTTTGGTGTGCAGCCAGGCATATCAAGGGGAGCCGTGAATGCACACCTCGCCGACCTGATGGTTTATGGGTTGGACTACGCACAGCGTGGCGGGGCGGCCAAGGCTCAATGGCTGACTAGTGCTTAGGGCGCTAGTGCCTGTTCGCCGAGACGGGCCGGCGCTAGATCGGCATTGTCTCTCATTAGGTGGGATGGACACGCTGACCAATGAAACCCAGGACTCTCCAAACACCTGGAGGGAAGTCGGGGCTTAGGTTAGCTAGAATAAGAGTTCGTTGGAGAATGAAAAACATCAACAAATCATCCCCCTGCATTCCGATACGCCACCTGTCAATCCGCGTTCCCTGGCATGACAATGGATGGGACGGCACCGTCTGCCGCGCGCCGCGCGAGAATGCGAGCTGTCTTGCGCTGAACCGCATCGGCGCAAGCAAGGATGGCGATCTGGAAGAAACCTATGCGGGCGAGTTTCTTGACGATATTCCGGTCAAGGACGTTCCGCCCTGTTTTGCCGAGCGCGTGAACTTCCTGTCGAAACGCCCGCAGCGCCGGATTGCTCACCATGCCTATTCGAGCACGAGTGAGCACCATAGCCACATCGCCGACACCGCTTTCATCCATCCCGCCTACTCGGCGGCGGCAACGCCGTTCGGCTGGCTGTTAAAAGAGCGCGCCTGGGGTAAGGACTGGAGCAAAGGCAAGCTCGATAACTATTCCCTGGTCGAGCGCTATGGGATCGAATCCGCGCCCGAGCACGAACCTGATGAACCGGGATGGCTTGCCGGTCGGCCTTGGATTCAGGGCGAGAAAAATCAGGCGGCATTACTTGATGCCTTCTTCGGCGCACTCAAGCCCAAGCAAAGCCTGATCTTTGCCTATGCCAAGCGCACTCCGCTAGTCGACGATGACAAGTGGATGCTGATCGGCGTTGGCCGGATCACCTCAGTCGGAGAGTTGCAGGAATGGGACTACGATCCACCCAAACATGACGGGCTACGCTCATATCTGTGGGAGCGCTCGGTCGGTCATTCCATCCGGCCTAACGGCAAGGATGGCGTGCTGCTGCCCTATCACGATCTACTTGAGCGCTGCGACAACAACCCAACGCTCGATTCGTCGCCTTATATGGCATTCATTCCCGATGCATATCGCGAGGAGTTCCTGTTTGCGAGCGAGCATGTCTCGCCGGGAACGGCAATCGCTGCCCTGCTGAGCGTCAAGACGGCGCTGGCAAACTACGAAGAGCATTTCGGGGGCGACTGGAGCCAGCAACAAAAATGGATCGACCAACAACTCGGCGAGCTCTGGACCATGCGCGGCCCCTTTCCGGGAATGGGGGCGGTTCTGTGCGCCATGGGCGTCGAGCACGGTTATCAACTCGCCTATCATTGCTGGGAGAAAGCAGGCGAAAACGGCGACCCGTGGCCGGTCCTTGCGGCTCTGGTCAAAGACCCAAAAGAGCTGCCGGGTGATCTGAAAGACCAAGTCGAGGGGTTCTCAGATACATGGGCCTATCTTGCCGGCAAGCGCGGCAGTGACCGGCTGGCCTTCGGCAAGCTACTCGCCCGTTTTGATATCACGTTGCCGCAGGCGATGCGCTGGTGGGACGAGTCATCCCGCAGCAATGCAGGAATCGACCTGTCCGGCGCCGAACTGAGCGATGCAGCCATCTTGGATAACCCTTACCTGCTCTATGAATGCGATCGCGACCAGCCGGAATCGATCGCGTTCGAAACGATCGATCAAGGCGCGTTTCCGGAGAAGGCGATCGCCTCGAAACATCCTTTGCCAGCACCATCCAAAATCACCGGTCCTGTCGATGGCAGACGCCTCCGTGCAGCAACTGCAGCTGTGCTGGAAGATGCCGCGATCAACGGTCACACCTTAATGTCGCGGGCGGATATTATTGCAATATTGCGCGATAAGCCCCTGAGCCCGCCGCTCCCGGCGTCTGATGATCAGTTTGAAATCCATGCCGACAAGCTCGGACCGATTATCACCGAATGTCAGTTGGAGAACGGCAAAGCCGCCTACCAGCTCGACCGGTTGGTCATATCCCGTAAGCTGATCGGGATCACGGTCAGAAAGCGCGTCAATCAGGGAAAGCGCCACACTGTAGAGATCAACTGGCTGGACAAGCTGGACGAAACATTTCCAGACGACAAGAAGGCGTCGAAGGGGTCAAGCGAATATCTTCGCCGCAAGGAAAAGGCTGCCGCTCTCGAAGAGCTCGCGGCCTCGCGCTTTTCTGTGCTGATCGGCCCTGCGGGCACGGGTAAGACGACCCTTCTGAAATTTCTTTGTGAAGCCGAGCCGATAGCAAATCGCGGCATTCTTCTGCTTGCCCCGACCGGCAAGGCACGGGTGCGTCTGCAGCTTTCGACGGGACTGGAGGCAAAGACCTTGGCGCAGTTCCTGCGCCCACAGCGCTATCACGAAGCGACCCAAAGCTATCATGTCATCGGCGATACGGAGCGCTACTCTGCCTGCAAGACCGTGATCGTCGATGAAGCCTCGATGCTGACCGAAGAGCAGCTTGCCGCGCTGCTTGACGGCCTTGGCGGCATTGAGCGGATCATCCTGGTCGGCGACCCGAGCCAGCTTCCGCCCATCGGAGCGGGACGGCCATTTATCGATATCGTCAAACTCCTGCAGCCGGAAAACTTCGCGTTCAAAGAGCCGCGCATCGGCAAAGGTTATGCCGAACTGACTATCGGCAGCCGCCAGAAGGGCAAAGAGAGGCGCGATCTGGAATTTGCCGAACTGTTCAGCGGTCGCCCTGCGGGACCGGCGCAAGACGAGATCATTGCCGGTGTCACTGACGGTGAAATCGGCCCGCACCTAAGAATCTGTTCCTGGTCTTCCCCTGCAGCGCTGGCGACGATGCTGCCCTTGGTGATCGGCGAGGAGCTCGGCATCGATCCGAAAAACCTTGAGCAGTCATTTGCTGCGCAGGCTCTCGGCGGTAATTTGAGCGACGCATCGGTCTACTTCAACTTCTGGAGCTCGGGACCGGCGGCGGACCGATGGCAAATCCTCTCGCCCATCAAGGGCGAGGCAGCGGGCACGATCACGCTCAATCGCCTAATCCAGCAAGGCTTTCGTGGCGAGACAAAACGCAAGGCGGCGCTTGCAGATCGGAGGTTCGCCAAGGTGCCGACACCGATGGGCGGCGACGGGATAATCTATGGCGACAAGGTGATCAATCTCGGCAACCATCGCAGGCGGTGGGTCTTCCCCGAAGAGTTCGACGATGGCACCGAGCCGCTGCTCTATGTGGCGAATGGCGAGATCGGCATTGTCACCGGTCCCTTTAAGAAAAAGGGCAAGAATACAAAGCTCAACAATCTGAAGGTCACGCTCTCATCGCAGCCGGGCTATGAATACACCTACTGGCAAAGCGATCTTGGCGAGGACAAAAACCTGCTCGAACTCGCCTATGCGCTGACAGTTCACAAGGCCCAGGGCAGCGAGTTTGACACCGTGTTCGTGGTGCTACCGAACCCCTGCCGGATTCTCTCGCGCGAGCTGCTTTATACAGCGCTGACCCGCCAGAATGAACGACTTGTTCTGTTCTGCCAGGGCGAACCGCACAAGCTCCTTGAGTACCGGCATCTTTCGGACGCAGCGCGTCGTCTGACAAACCTGTTCGAAGCTCCGGAGCCGGTGCAGATAGGCCAGCATGTCTATGACGGCAAGCATATTCATATGTCACGACGCAAGGAGCTGATGATTTCCAAATCGGAGGTCATTATCGCCAACGAACTAAGCGCCTCCGGGATCGAATATGCTTACGAGTTGCCGTTCATCGGTAAAGACGGCAGCCGCCGCTACCCTGACTTTACGATCGAGGACCCGGATACCGGTGTCACCTGGCTGTGGGAACATCTCGGTATGCTCGGCAACCCCGAATACGACGAGAAATGGGGCTACAAACAGGAATGGTATCGAAAGAACGGGGTGAAGCCCCCCGAGGAAGGCGGCGGTGAAGTCGCAACGCTTATCACCACGACTGAGAAAATCGGCATCGATCACAACCAGGTCGCCAGCCTGATCAAGATGATCAAGGACGGCACCTGAGTGATATTCATCATTGTTGATGCGGCCCGATCTCACAATGCTCTGGCAGTTCAGCGGAGAACACCATTCAAGATGAAAGGCCGTTTCGATTGGTCACTGTGAACGACGCGCTACGTATGCGTCGCTCCGCATTCCGCCCTCTGTGGGACGTTGAGTATAAGGCGAAGATCGGCTCTTCGCCCATCCTGCCCGGAAACCGTCACAACCGATGCTCGTGCGACGTTGCGCGCACGCGGGAAACCAGCCCGTCAGCTTCTAGGATGCCCGGCCTCGACACCAACGACCGGCATGGGCGCAAAGCGGAAAGGCTGCTATGAGCTACTATGTAATCGCTGCGTTCTGCAGAGCGTAGTGCTCTGGTGAACTAGATCGCAGTTTTCGGCTACTGTGGGATAGTGCAGCGTAGGATTTGGTTGCGGGGGTAGGATTTAATCATTACTTGCGACTGACGAAGACATCCTATGAGATTCTGGAAAATCTTCTTGCCGGAAACCGTAGCGCATTATTTCGTACCGCAGCGTAGAAGCAGAGCTCACATTAACATCTGCGATTGCGGATGCGACCAGCCTTCCGCTGTTGCCTGACGATATCAGCTTAATTGAGAGTCCTAGACAAACCTAGGATTTAGAAATTCAAGCTGATTGACGTGACCAGAGACTGGCTGGAACGATTTCCGTTCAGGCTCTGGTGTCGGCCGTAAACGAAGTCCACGCGGGTGCCATTTTGCCACATTTTCGACAGGCCGAGTTCGACAAAGCCAAAGGTGGGCTCGTCAACATAGGCGTTCAGGCTGTTGACCCATTCCTGTTCAAGCCCGAGCGTGACGTTGGGTGCCCAGTGTCCCGGAGGGACTTCCTTCTGGAATTGCATCTTCACCCAGGCGGTGCCGTATTCCTCGGTGGAACCATTCACACCCGCCATGGTAGTATTCAGATTGTCGGTGACCGTCTCGATAGAGGTATATTGATATTGCCCGCCGATGATCGGGTGCAGCACCCATCCTTCGGGTATCCAGCCCAGATCATTATTCCGAAATTGTCCTACGAAATCCACTTGAGTGTAGAATATGTCGTTGCCCTGATCCCGCGTCAGCATACCGGGGGGGAACGGAATCGGAGCCCTCAACTTGGACTCCCCCAGCGAGTATCGAGCACGCCCGGCAACCCCCCAATGATCGCTGAACACGTAGGCGCCGTCCAGTCGCACACCATAACCCGTGCGCTTGACGTTGCCCAGCCCGGCGATGTCCAAGTCGGCCCCCTCGACAAAGGCGCCGATGGCGTACATCGAATTCACAGTGGGGAAGCGCTGATAGGTCACGAGAAACTCGCCGACACCTCCGTCAACCTCGACCAGGTTCGAGGCTGCATCCTTAGTCGCGCCCCTGAGCTGGAAGCGCAGATAGGATTCACCTCCGGGGAGCGCCTTGACCACATTCAGACCCGGAATGAACATGCTGTTCGCATCCTCATAGCCGCTGGTCGGGCCAGGAAGAGCCGCGGTGGTGTAGGTTGCGCGGGCATCAGCGCTCCGGGCCTGCACCGTGCCGTACTGGTCGTTGGAATAAATGTTCCATAACAGACCGGCCCGGTCGAGATTTATCTGCGCCTGCACTCCCAAGGGCAAACTCGGCGGCCCACCGTCGATATCAGCCGCAAGGGCCGACTGACAAACCATGGCGAAAAGCCCGGCAACAAGATGTATTCTTTTCACTTCAATCCCCTCCCCATAGTTGCTTCGTCGGCACCGGCTCGCGACCAGCATGGGTCGCCAAAGCTATTGCGATCACCTTCATCTGCACTCCTCCCAGATGTTGCAGATAAGGGCATGCCGTCACGACGGCACCAGCGTCTTATGAAATCCACTCTCCACGAGATACGATTCCATGTCAATATTGATGATTCATCATTTTCTGCCACAAAAGAGGGCCGATCCTGATTTGTCAGGCCGCAGCCGCCCCCATTTCCATGGCAAGCAGCTTTCTCGCAGCAATGTGGGTCCGTGCGTCGTTGAGGGAATCGACAGCAACGAGACGCTTGTCCCGCAAATATTCAATGGAATAGCTTGGAGCACCCTGGTCGCCGACAATGCGCGCTTCGTCATATGATCTGAGCAAACCGGCAATTTGCAGTTTGGTATCGAATTGATCGGTCCAAAACCACGGCACGGCTGCATATGGCGTTGGCTGGCCAGCGAGGCAGGCAGCCAGATGTTTCGCCTGATCGACCGCATTCTGCACCGATTCCAACCGCACGTGGCGCCCGTCCCGCAGCGGAAAGCTGCAGCAGTCGCCGATTGCATAGATATTGGGATCACTGGTGCGCAGCCTCGCGTCCACCCGAACCCCGTTGTCGGTATCGGTGCCGGCGTCAGCGGCGAGATCATCATTGGGGACCACGCCAATACCGACTACGATGAGGTCAGCGGAAATCGGGCTTCCGTCCTCGAGCCGGATCGCGAGCACCCGGCCGTCACCCCCCTTCACCACCTCCTTTAACCGCGCCGAAAGGCGGACATCGACGCCATGACGCTGGTGAAGCGACAGGAACCAGTCCGACATCATCGGCGAGACCGCCCGCGAAAGCAGGCGCGGCGCCGATTCAACGACGGTGACGTCCCGGTCTAGCCCGCGCATCACCGAAGCAAATTCCAGTCCAATGAAACCGCCGCCGATCACGGCGACGCTGCTGCAGTCCGGCAGCAGTGTCATCGCCTTCTGAACGTCATCAATACCGCGGAGATAGAGAACATTGGGCAGTGACGGATGAAGATCAGGCAGGATACGCGGCCGAGTTCCGGTTGCCAGAATCAGGTCTCCGTAACGCACTTCCTCATTTGCGAGGCGGACTGTTTTGCGCTCCCGGTCGATGGCTTCCACCCGGGATTCCACGCGGAGGTGAATATCATTCTGCTGAAACCACTCCTTCTGCCTGAAATAGAGACTTTCCAGCGGCGTATCGCCCTTGAGGAAGCTCTTGGACAATGGCGGGCGGCGATAGGGCGGATGAACCTCGTCACCAAACAGTGTAATGGGGCGATTCACGCCTTTGTGGCGCAGGGATATTGCCAACTGAACGGCTGCCTGCCCTGCCCCGACGACAACAATACCCGTTCGGTCCGGCATGGCGCCTACATCTCTTCGGGCACGCGGACGACAATCCCGTCCAAAGCCGCATTCATGCGGATTTGGCAGGACAGGCGTGAGTTACCGAGACGCTCCGCAGCCGCCTCTTCAAGCATCGCATCCTCGTCGTCACACATCGATGGCAAAGCCCCCACCGGCCCGCCCTCGATATAGACATGGCAGGTGGCGCACATTGCGGATCCCCCGCATTCGCCCAGAATGGCTCCGATACCGTTACGGATGGCGCCTTCCATCAGGCTCTGTCCATTCGATAGTTCGACCTCGCAGTCTCTGCCATCAGGCAGTCGGTAGGTTACCCGGGGCATAGCTTCTCCCTGGTTGTCGTTCAGTGCACCGTGACGCGGCAGGTCTTAAGACCATGCAGCACGTTGTTGATCGCCGGTTTGGCTTCATGCAGCTCAAAGCGTTCGACCCGCGGGATGAGTTCTGTCAGCAATGCGCGCATCTCCAACCTTGCGAGGTTTTTGCCGACGCAATTGTGTTCACCATGGCCGAAGCCGAGATGCTCGTTGCTGTCTTCTCGCATGATGTCGAATTCCGTAGGATTTCCCCACTTGCGCTCATCCCGGTTGGCGGAGCCGTAAGAGACGATCACACGAGAACCCTTCGGCAGGATCACACCCCCTATTTCGACGTCTCTGGCGACATGGCGCGAGAAGTTCTGGATCGGGCTTTCAATGCGCACTGCCTCGTTGATAGCGGCCGGGATCATGGCCGGGTTTTCGCGCAGCTTCCTCCACTGCTCGGGATTGTTCGCGAACAGCCAGATGAGCCAGGTCGTCGCGAAGATGGTCGTATCAAGGGAAGGTCCCATATAGTCGTTCATCATGAAGGGAGCGTCCTCGAGACTGACTTCGCCGCGATGCGCTGCCTCCCAGATCATCTGCGCCCAGCCGTCCGGTTTCAGCTTGCCCGGAACGCATTGGGAAAATGCATACTCGACCATCTCCCCAACAACCGGGAAAGCCGCATTGGTTCGGGCGTTGATGGGGCCGAAGCAATCGAAGTTGGCAGGCGCCCAGACCAGCATCCGTTCGCGACCTTCTTCGGGAAGGCCGACCAGATCGGACACGATCGTGATCGGCAGATGGTGCGCCAGCTCCGTCGCCGCATCGAACTTTTTTTGTCGACATAGCCGTTCGATCAACCCCTTTGCTTCCGAAGCAACGCGCTCACGCAGCTGGCTAAGAGCACGTGGCAGGACGGGCCGCTCGATCACCTTGCGGAGGGAGTCGTGCCTCGGCGGATCCGAGCACAAGAGTCCGCCGCTCAGCTTCTCGTTCATGATGTCGTTCATCGTGACGCCGCCGGCCGACGAGAAGCTTTCCCAGTCCTCGAGCGCCCGTCGCGTTTCGACGTAACGGGGAAGCATGTACAACCCGTACGCCTCCAGCCAGATGACCGGCCCAGCGTCCCTGAACTCCTGATAAAGCGGATACGGATCTAAAAGGTATTCCTCATCGAACAGGCGGGCCTTTGAACAGACCGCGCCTTTGGCTGGTTCCACATTTGAGTTCATTCATGTCTCCGCGCCACACAGATAGGTCGTCGTGGGCGACAACCCGATGGCTCGCCTTTGTTCATCTGTTCAGCAACGTAAGCGTGCCGGTGATCGGAATTTCCAAAGCGCGCACATTATTGACGACTTGCAGATCGAACGGGAAATCCTGCCCCTTTTTCCACTGCCCGCCGACGAGGGGCGTCGTGCAGACATTCTTCACCGGATTCCGGTGGTCGCCGAAGTTCCAAGACACCGGCCCGACCAAGGATTCGTAGTTGGTTTCGATAATTGCTTGACGCACCGCTTCCCTATCCGCGGGATCGCCACTGCGTTTCAAACAATCGACCGCAACCTCCAGCACCGCATGCTTGAAACCCAGTGGCTGCGTCCATTGCCTGCCGGTTTCAGCGGTATACTGCTTGGCAAAACCCGCCGCCGACTGTCCGGTGAGACCGGACTTGAACGGATGGGACGGCGACCACCAAACCTCGGTGGTGATATCGAGCCCGCCCTCGCCCAGCGCTTCGACCGCAGCGGGAAACAGCATAGCCTTGGCAACGGTCGCGAACTGCAGATTCTGTCTGAGCCTCTGTTGCGCCGCCTGCGCCCAGAAAGCCGCGAAATCTGGGGGCGTCACCGCACCCGTCAATATCTGGCAATCGGCGCTTTTGAAGCGTGAAATGAAGGATGTCAGATCCTCCGCTCCTGGAGACATCAGCCCCGGGATCGTGATCTTGTAGCCCTTGTTCCGAATGGGTTTGGGGAAGCCGAGATTCTCGTCGGCGAGAGTATTGCCTTCGACATCATTGGCGAACAGCGCGCCGACCGATTTGTTGGTATCGGCGGTCGACCACATGTCTGTAAACACCTGCAGGAGATCCTGCAGGCCCCAGAAAAAATGATAGGTCCAGTCAAATCCCCGATCCGGCTTGCCGCCGCGCGCGAAGTAATAGGCGTCCCACGGCGTATCCGTCGTCACGCACGGAATTTCATTGATTTCGCACTGATCCGCCGCCGGATTGACCGTGTCCGCGGTGGAGGAGGCGACCATGATGTTCACCTCGTCTCTTAGAATCAGTTCCGATGCCACCTCTGCGACCCGGTTCGGATTGGACTGGGAATCCCGGGCCAGGATTTCGACCGAATAGGTCGTGCCTCCGATCTCCAATCCGCCGGCAATCGCCTTGCGAACGCCTTGGAGGACGAAATCGTCGGCGGCGCCGAATGCCGCCAGTGGGCCAGTTTGCGGGCTGATGAATCCTATCTTGACGGTGTTTTCAGCAGCGCGAATCGCTGGCGCCGGAAACACCGAGAGTGCCGCCGCGCCGGCACCCGCCCCCGCGAACTCCAGAAAGCTACGCCGGGTCGGCCCTTTCGCAAGCCGGCTGGATCGCTCGGTCTTCATCGCTCCCTCCCTCCACGGGCACATCGGCCATGCCGACCAGATTCCTCAAACTGCGGCTCGAGATCACAAAAGATATGATTTATAATCAAACATGATGTTTAATCAGTTTATGGCATGTGTCAATCGATATTCTCGCTCTAAAGGCCGATCTCCACATCGAGCATCGGATTTGGGCAGTCAGTGAGTTACAAGCCCGACGGGCCATCAGGGCCACACCGGACAAATGTCCGGATCACGCGAAAGCCAGATCCTTCGAAATCGGCAGCGCGCGAATCCGCTCACCTTTGAGCGCCGAGACGGCGTTTGCGAGCGCGGCAATGGCGCACGGCGTGCCGGATTCGCCGACGCCGCCCATCTTGTGGTGGTTCTCGAGGATCGCGACCTCGAAGTCCGGGCACTGGTTGATGCGCATGGCATCGAAGTCGTGGAAGTTGGACTGCTCCACCTGACCGCCCGAGAGTGTGATCTCCTGCCCCATAGCGGCGGACAGTCCGTAGACCGCGCCCGATGTCAGTTGTGCCTCAATAATGCCCGGATCGATTGCGGTGCCGACATCGGCGGCGATCCAGACCTTCTCGATGCGGATGCCAGCCGGCGTGTCCTTCACCTGAACGACCTCACCGACCCACGAGCCGAAGCACAACGAGAAGGCGAAGCCCTTGGCGGTGCCTTGGGGCAGCTTCTCACCCCATCTCGCCATCTCCGCTACCTTGTCGACGACCGCAAGCGCCGCGGGAAAGTCCTTCATCAGCCGGCGGCGCAGCTCAATCGGGTCGAATCCACCCTGCTGCGCGATCTCGTCAAGAAAGCATTCGTGGAAGAAGCAGTTGAAGGAGGCGCCAACGGACCGCCAGAAGCCCACCGGCACACCGAGATCCGTCTCGATGCCCGAGACGCGATAGTTCGGGATCGCGTAGGGCTGATCGCGCAGCGCCTGTGTGACCGTGACGTCAGCACCGAGGGGCGATATGGATGGAAAGGTGCGACGCATCATGTTGGCGAAGATCGAAGGCACCGCAACCCGGATGTCGAGCGCCGTTGGCAGGCCGTCCTCGCCAAGACGTGCGCGCAACCGGCCTCTGGCTGCGGGACGGAAAGTGTCGTGGCGGACATCCTCCTCGCGGGTCCAGATTGCCTTGACCGGCCTGCCTTCGACGGCCTTGGCCATGATCGCGGCATAGATCGTCGCATCCACCTCTCGCCTGCCAAAGCTGCCACCCATGGAGGTCGTGTGGGTGGTAACATCCTTCATCTCGACCCCGATGGCAGCCCCCGACAGATATTCCACGAGCGTCGGCAACTGGGCCGGTGCCCAGATCTCCAGCCTGCCGTCCTTGAAGAGAGCGGTCGCGCATTGCGGCTCCATGCATGTATGCGCAAGAAAGGGAACCGAATAATCCGCCTCGATCACGCGATCCTGCGGCGCGTCGGCGAAAGCCGCATTCACATTGCCGTCGTCGCGCATCGCCGTCGCGGCTCCGCTGGCGATTGCATCGCTGAGCACCTTGTCGACTGCTGCCGTATCTGCCGGATAGTCCGGCGTGCCCCAATCGGCCTCGATAAGCTCGGCCGCACGGAACGCCGCCCAGGTATTCTCTGCGATAACTCCGAAGCCATGGCCATAGGTCGTCTCAAGCGGAACGATCTTCACCACGCCCTTGACCGCCTCGGCTTTCGAAAGGTCGGCAGAACGCGGCTTCTGCCAATAGACGGGGTTCATCTTAACCGTGCCGAACAGCATGTCTGGCAATAGCACGTCTACCCCGAAGATGGGCGCTCCGGTGACCTTGGCCAACATGTCGACACGCTTCTGCGGCTTGCCGAGAAGCTTCCAGTCGGCCCTGTCCTTCAGCCGCAGCGTGGAGGGCGGCTTGACCTTGGCGGCATCGAGCGCGACTTCGCCATAGGTAAGAGAGCGGCCGGAAGCGTCGTGAACGACAGTCGCGTTCTTCGTCCTCAGTTCGGAAGCGCTTACGCCAAGTCGTTTCGCCGCGGCTTCGACGAGCATATGACGTGCGGCCGCGCCGGCCTGGCGCATGCGGTCGAACCCGTCACGGGTCGATGTTGACCCGCCGGTGGCCTGGATGCCGAGCACCGTGGCCACCGTCCCGAACGCACCACGTGCAAGGGAGGCGAGAACCCCGTCATCCCACCAGGGGAACGGGGCCGATTCCTCCATCATTATTTCGTTGTAGTATGCCGACGACGCCGGTCCGTGCTCGACCGTCAGCAACTCCAGAGGGACGTCCAATTCCTCGGCGACGAAGGCGGCCAGGGTGGTCGAGATGCCTTGCCCCATTTCGGCGCGTGGCGCGATTACGGTTATCGTGTTGTCGGAACCGATCTTGACGTAGGGATTGAAGGTGGCCTCGTCTTCCGCAAGGCCCTCCTCCAGCGGGTTGGCATAGGGCCTGGTGACGTACCAATAGCCGACGGCAACGCCGCCCGCGACCGTCGCTGCACCTATCAGGAAGACGCGTCGGGTAATCTTGCGAAGGCGTGACATGGTCATTTACCCGCCAACTTGAGCGCCGCCGCCTTCTTGATCGCGGCGCGAATGCGCGGATAGGTGCCACAGCGGCACATATTGCCGCCCATGGCGTCGTCGATCTCCTCATTAGTAGGGTCGGCGATTTCTTCCAGGAGCGCGTGGGCGCTCATGATCTGGCCGGACTGACAATAGCCGCATTGCGGCACCTGCTCGTCAAGCCACGCTTGCTGGACCGGCGAGAGTACGCCCCCCTTCACCAAGCCCTCGATCGTGGTGACCGCTCCCTCGACCAGGCCGACCGGCAGCGAACAGGAGCGCACCGGGGTCCCACCGACCAGCACGGTGCAGGCGCCGCAAGCCGCGATGCCGCAGCCGAATTTCGGGCCGAGGATGCCAACAATGTCACGCAAAGCCCAGAGCAGCGGCATGTCCGGGTCCGCATCGATCTCGATTGCTTGGCCGTTGATCGTAAGGTTCATGTGGCTCCCCTCCCTTCAGTCTGAGGTGGCTTTGTGACCCTCGCCGCTGAGGTTGATGCCGGCGAATCTGCCGTAATCGAGCGCGTCGCTGTGACGCGACAAGCCTACCCCTCCCTGGTGATCTCCCAGGGAATCGCCTGAATAACATCGTGACAACTCTTCTCTGGCAGATGTTTCATACATACGTTTGGTCGTCAAGACTCCTGATCAAATGGCGGGCGGACTTTCGACACCTCGCCAAGTCCGATCGGCCGCCCGAGAATGCCGATCTGACATCCAAGGAGCGCTACCTGGATGCGGCGCCGCCTATGCAGGAGGCGCACAATCGACGAATGCGATCAGGATCGGGCGGAATCACCGACCAGGGAGACGCGCCTGGTTGTCTTGCCAATGCGAGGCAACGTCATAACCTCGCCTGCTTGAACGCCGCCGCGATCCTGGCCGCGGCGCGGATCGCGGATGGGGCACTGCGGCGGCATATGTTGCCGCGCTCGGCTTCGTCGATCTCCTCGTCAACAGGGTCGGCGATCTTTCTCAGAAGCGCGTGGACGGACATGATCCGGCAGAGCCGCTCGGCCGTTGATCATAAGGCGCATATGGCACCCTCACGTCAGTCTGAGGCGGCTTCGCACGCCGCCATGCAAACGGGGATGGAGATTTCTCGAACCGGCTCGAATCGCTTGTCTATCGTCTCGTTCCTCCAAGAGCCGTTCTGGACAGCTTTATCCGGCAGAACTTCGACAACAATCGGGCTGATGTTCCTTCATAAATGATGAAGAATCGTTTCTGGATTTCGTGCCAATCGTGATTAGGTTGTGGGGCGATCAGGAAGGAATCTGTTTTGAACCAAACGACAACGAAAGCCGCAAAGGGGCGCGTCCAGAGGCGGCGTGCCTTGACACGCACGAAGCTTCTGAGGGCGGCTTGTCAACTCATGTCGACCAAGGGCATCGACGAAACCACAATCGACGAGATCACGAACACGGCCGATGTCGGGTTCGGAACATTCTACAACTACTTTTCATCGAAGGATGAGATCGCCACCCGCGTGCTCGATTGCGTGATACATACGCTTGGCCGGCGCAACGACCTCGCCAACCGCTCGGCCGGTGTGACCGACCCCGTCTTCATTATCGCCAACTCGGTTCGCCTCGTCGCCCGGGAAATGATGACAAACCCGATGTGGCGGTGGTGGCTGAAGCGAACTGACCTCATGGTTCAACGAATGCGCGCTGGCTTCAAGGCCTTCGGAATCCGCGACATGAAGGTGGCGATCGAAGCCGGCGCCTACGAAATTACCGACGGCGACCTCGAGACGGCGTGGAGTTTCGTGATCTGGCTGTTGGCGGGAAGTATAACCGACATTGTTGAGGGATACCGTCCGGCAAGCACGGAACGACTGATGGCAGAAGCCGTCATGAGGGTCATGGGTGTCAATCAGGACCTGGCAAGGAGGGTCTCGGCAGCTCCGCTTCCTCCATATCCGGAAATGGAAATCGACTTCGACTTCGAACTCATTGAAACATAAAGCGCCTGGCCCATGCCCAGCCGTTCCAGATGGCTGCGCATCCGGTAGTGCTTGCGTAGGGGGTCTCGGCAGCATCGAGATCGAAGACAGCGCCGTTGCCAAGCTGTCGTTGTCCGGTTCGTCAGTGACGTCCGGTCTGCGCGGCTATTGGGGGCAGACGGCAGACGATCATCTGGCCCAGTTCAGACGCGAGGCGGCGATACTGGTGCGCCGGGAACTCTCGACGGCGCTGGGCCATTCGCAACAGATGACAGATGCCATTGTCGGATGCTGAACTGATCAAGCAGGCAAGGCTTCGTCACAGCTTCAACAGTGACTTGGCGTTTTCGCTGCAGACCTTTGCACGCTCTTCATCCGTCAAGGGTGCTGCGTCGATCCATTCGCCCGCTACCGCGGGGCGCTCGAAGGGATAATCCACCGAAAACATCACGCGGTCCGCGCCCAGGGCATCGATCGCGCATCGCAATGATGCGTCGGAACAGACACCGGCCGTGGTGCACCAGAAGTTACGCTTGAAATATTCGGATGGCTTCAATTTGAGTGCCGCCGGCCCTGAATTGGAGATCGGCCAGCGGCTGTCGAAGCGCCAGAGCTGAAACGGCAGCGCCTCGCCCATATGGCCAAGTATCAGCTTGGCGTTGGGATAGCGGTCGAAGACGCCTGCAAAGAGGATGCGCAGCGCGTGATTGCCGGTTTCCACAGTCCAGGACCAAAGCGGCCCCCATAGCTCCGGGTGATTGCGATACATATAGGGGACATCCGGCGGATTGTACGGATGGATATAGATGGGCACATCGAGATCGCTGGCCCGTTCCCACAAAACCGAGAACCGGTCATCATCGAGATAGGCCCCATTGGTCTGACCATTGATCATGGCGCCACGAAGACCAAGCTCACGGACCGCGCGCTCCAGTTCGTCGGCAGCCGCGCCGGGCTCCTGAAGAGCCAAATGAGCAAAGCCATCGTAGCGCGACGGAGACTCGGCAAGACGCTCCGCAAGGAAATCGTTCGCCCTTCTCGCCAGGCGTACCGCCTTTGCGGTATCGAATTCGGCTTGGACGCCAGGGCCAGAAAGCGACAGTACCGCCCTTTCGATGCCGATCGCGTCCATCGCCGCGAGCCGACGTTCGCCGAAATCCTGCAGTACATCCACAGCCTTGTCGTACAGTCCGGGGTCGATATTTGCTGCTACCTTTTGGAAGTATTCGATGAACTCGGGCATCATGAAATGCTCCTCGAGTGCAATCTTCCGAGTTATCGCCGACATCATGCTTCCTCCGGGTGGAGTTTCTACGGTGCGCTGGTGCGCTTGCGGGAACTGCGGAAGAGGAACGTCACGATGAACCAGACGAGCTTCGGAGACAATAACCTCAAGCCATTGCGGGCTTCTTCAGGTGACAGCTTTGCGGTCATCGGCATGGTGCCGAAGATCTTGCCCTTGATGACCAGCAAGTTTCCATCCGTTTCGATGGAGCTGACATTCATCAGCTCCTTTTTGGTGGAGTCGAAAATCTTCATCGCATGCACTCGTCCGGACGCGGTTGATTCTCGGGCATCATCGACCGGCGACCTTTTCGAAGTCGATGCCCATGTCGCCGAACATCTTGATGGCGGTTGCGCGGCCGCCGCCGAACACGCCGCCACCCGGATGCAAGAACGGTCCGGCGAGGTAGAGCCCGTCGATTCCCGGCACCGTGTATTGCCCCAAATCCGCATTCGGCCTGTGGCTGCCGGTCTGGTAGTGGAACGGCGCACAGCCGCCAATGTCGCCCTTCACGAACGAGTTGGGCGACGAACGCTCCACATCGAGCGGTGAAGCGCTCGAGCGCATGATGATATTGTCGTCGGTCAGATTGGAGACGAACTTGCGATAGAACTGGAGGTGCCTGTCAGCCTCCACCTCCTTGATCTCATCCCAATATGCCGCACCCTTTCCCCCGACATCGTATGGCGTCATGACGGTCGAATAGAACGTGCCGGCGCCCTCCGGCGCGCGCGAGGGATCGGAATGGGTCTGGTCAACGCCGGTCAGGAGGGGGCGGGCAGGCAAACGCCCGCGACGCAACTCGGCGAAATCGTCGAGGAAGTCGGACAGCCGATCGGACGTCAGCATCTCCACGAACGGGCACTTGCCGATCTCGTCACCGGCGTGGAACGTCGCCCGTTTCTTCAGGTCGTACCAGCTGCAGAACAGGCTGAAGCTCGACGGCGTCACCATCATCGCTCGCCGCAGAACCGGTTCGGCAATCCCGTCGACAAACCTGCCGAGCATATGCGGATGCATGGAGCCTATGACTGCGTCGCGCGCATCAATCTCTTCGCCATCGCTGAGCACGACGCCTGACGCCTTGCCCCCCGAGACCTTGATCTTGGCGATCTCGGCGTTGCAGCGGACCTCTCCGCCATTGGCCTCGATGCATTTCACCAGCGCCTCGGCAAGCTTGCCCGAGCCGCCGATCGGCACGCCGACGCCGTAAGTGTGCATGACGCCGGGCATGAGAAAGACCGCCATGCCGGTGCCGAGATCGTCGGGAAGCTGGAGATGTTCGGCGGTGAGCTTGAGCAGGTGCAGTTTGACGCGGTCATCCTCGAACAGGCCGTTGACGACATCGAGCGAGGACCGGCCCATCATGCTGATGACTTCGCGGCCTTCTTCCGAGGAATCGAGCGTCGCCATGAACGGGCCGAACGGCAACGGTGGCGCATACAGGCCGGAGACGAACATGGGCAGCATGCCGATCGACTGCATGGCGAACCGGCGATAGGCCTCCGCGTCCCGCTGGTTGAATTTGGCGATCTGAGCGCAGGTCTTGTCGACGTCCTTGTAGGTGATGAGCGCCTCTTGGCCCGGGAAGATCGAGACGTGGGGCGTGTCCGAGACGGAATATTTCAGCCCGTATTTCGACAGCAGCCCCAGTTCATCCTCGGTCAGCAGGGGATTAGCCTGGATCATGACATGGGCGGTCGAGTGGATATCGTGCTTGTATCCCGGCGTATTGATTTCGCGGGTGACCACGCCGCCGCCCGGCCAACCCTGGCGCTCAAGCACCAGAACCTTCTTGCCGGCCTTGGCCAGGTAGGCGGCTGCAACGAGCCCATTATGCCCTGCACCCATCACGACGACGTCATGCTTCATGACAGACTCTCCCTTTGATTTGCGTTGTGTGCCCTTCAGTCTCATCGGGCCGGGCCCTGCAGGCGCATTGTCAATGGCTCCTCACCTGGTTAACGCGACCCGTTCACTTAGATGCTGAATATCTTCTTCTCCGTCTTGTGCAGGCAGGGCCCGACCCCGTCTCGTTGGATCAGGTAGTTGTCGCAGATGACGGCGAATACCTCGCCGTCGTCATAGCCAGGATGCACCGCCAGACACATGTTCTCGGCCAGCTTCATGGTTTCATCCCTGCGAATCAGCGGCCTTTCCACCATCTCGCAGCCCTGTCCATGCGCGTAGAGCCGGGCTTCGGGCGGCAGATTACGAGCCATCATCCAATCGTCGTGGGCGGCCGCTATCTCCGCCGGGGCCGCGCCGGCCCGCATCAGTGACAGTGTATGCTGTTGAGCAAGACGAACGTTCTCGAAAGCCTGAAGCAGCCGGACATTCGGCTCGCCGAGGACAATGGTTCGAGCAATCTCCAGATAGAGCCCGCCAGGCCCGTTGATCTCGATCAGAAGCGACAGGTGGTCGCCCGCTTGAAGAGTGCGCGTTTGGAACGGTCGGTTCAGGAAGCGCGACGGTTTGCCCAGCGGCGCTGATATGCCGAGAAAAATTCCCTGGTCGCTGCCAAGCCTGCGTCCCTTCGATTCGGCATGAGCCGCCACCTCTCGGTCGGTAATGCCGGGCCGAATGAAATCGCAGACTTCGCTGAAGACCTGATCCTGTATCAAAGCGGTCTTTCGGATGAGCTCGATCTCCTCGGCGCTCTTGACGGCCTTCATCACGTCGATCGGATCCGTCAGGTCGACGACGTCGAACCCGTTGTCCAGTGCTCCCAGCGCCTGCACCAGCGAGTGCGGCAGCGCGCCAGGTGTCAGCAGTCCAATCCGCCGGCAGCCTGCCTCGCTGAGTACCTGGACAAGTAGCCTTGCATCATACTCGACTGTATAGCCGACCGAATGGAAGGAAGGCGTGCCGAGAATCCGTTCCACACCACGGTGGACACCGTCATCTGTTGAAACGCGACGATCCATTCCGAAGGCTCCCATCTCGATCACGGTCATCGGTCGATCGTGAAAGAACACGACAGTGCGGGGATATCCGTTGTTCGCCGGAATATCGGTAAACCAGCGCACGTAGCCGCCCATCCAGTCCTCACGCGCCTGCATCACGAGCGCGTCCACGCCATTGTCTTCGAGCACGGCGCGGGCAGCAGCCCAACGTCGCTCCATCTCGGCAATAGAAATCGGCGAGTTTGTTTGCACCCTAATCTCCCTGTCGCCTCATGGCGTTCTTGAGCGCGTCGGGGCCGCCTTGTGCGTAGACCCTGAAGTTTTCGACAACAATCGGAAAGCACTGCTCGTGATAGACATCCGCATAGCCCCCGACATGCGGCGTCACGATCGCATTCGGTGCATGCCAGAGCGGGCTTTCCGCCGGCAGGGGCGTCGCCTCGAACACATCGATCCCCGCGCCGGCAATCTGACCTTTGTTCAGCGCGTCGAGCAGTGCATTTTCATCCACGCAACCGCCACGGGCGATGTTGATCAGGTAGGCAGACGGCTTCATAGCCAAGAGAACGTCGGCATTTATGATATGTCGGGTCTCCGCGGACAGCGGGACGAGGACGACGAGAAAGTCCGCCTCGGCCGCCGCCTGTTTGAGGTCGGCCCGCCGGTAGATGCGATCGACATGCGGTGCTTCCTTGCGGCCATCCGAAACACCGACGACCGTCATGCCCATGGTCTTGCAGTAGAGTGCCAAGGAATCCGCGATCAGGCCCAGGCCGAGAATGCAGACCGTCCTGCCGGACAACAAAGGTTGGGGCCTTCGATCCCATTGCCTCTTCTGCTGCTTCTCCAGGAAGCGCGGCAAATCCCGAAGCAGGCTCAACATGAGGAGGATGGCAAGCTCTGCCATTTGCGGTCCATGCACGCCCGCGACCCTGGTGATCGCGACATGCGCAGGCATCTCCTTCATCACCAGCAGATTGTCGACGCCGGTCGTAAGGGTTTGCACCCATTCGAGATTCGGCATCGCCGCTACAAACCGCGGCGTGGTCGTTGGACCAATTCCCACGAAAACATTCACCTCGTGCGCTTCGGCCATCGCCTCGGCTTCGGATCTGGTGGGGCGGAACTCGAAATCCGGAAAGAGCGGCGAAAGTTTTCGCACGTACCATTCTGACCAGTCGAAGCGCTCGTGGCGGACCAGTACGGTCTTTCGTTTCTTCATCGACCACGTCCCCAGAGAAGGTGACGCCGAGCGCGGCGGTTGTTCGGCGCGTATAAGGCGGCCTCAAAATCCAACATTGTCGCCACCCTTGAGTTCGAGGATCTCCCGCGCCTCGTCTGGCGTGGCCACCTCGGAACCAAGCTCCTCCACGATGCGGCGGACCTTGGCGACCTGTTGGGCGTTCGATTCCGCAAGCTTCCCGCGGCTGATGTAAAGCGAGTCCTCCAGCCCTACACGCACATTGCCGCCCATCTGCGCTGCCGCCGCCGCCAGAGGCATCTGCGCACCTCCTGCCCCCAGAACGGACCAGCGGTAGTCCTCGCCGAAAAGCCTATCGGCGGTTCGCTTCATGAAAATGAGATTGTCAATGTCGGCGCCGATGCCACCCAGAATACCGAGAACGAACTGTAGGAAGATCGGCGGCCTGAACAGACCGATATCCATACAGAACTTCAGATTGTATAGATGGCCGACATCGTAGCATTCATGCTCGAACTTGATGTCGTGGGGAGCGAGAGTTTCCGCCGCCTCGCGAATGTCGTGAAACGTGTTGCGAAAGATGTTTCCTTCCGAGCGGGCGACATAATCCTTCTCCCAGTCGAATTTCCATTCCTCATAACGCCCAGCCAGCGGATGAAAGGAGAAATTCAAGCTCCCCATGTTGAGCGAACACATCTCGGGCGAGAAGGTCTTGGCTGGCTTGATCCGGTCTTGGATGGAGAGTGTGAGCGAACCACCGGTGGAAATATTCACGACCGCATTCGTCGCCTGCTTGATGCGCTGCAGGAAGGGCGCGAAATCGTCCGGATCTACGGACGGCCTGCCGTCCTGATTGTTGCGCGCGTGCAGATGGAGGATCGAGGCTCCCGCTTCCGACGCCTCGATCGCTTGGGTGGCGATGTCGTCATAGGTGTATGGCAGCGCGTCTGACATCGTGGGGGTATGGATGGCCCCCGTGACCGCGCAGGTAATGATGGTCTTCGTCTGCCTTGCCATGGTCAGGCTCCTTTCTTTTCCTTGGGTTCCGTCCGATAGCCTAGCGGGAAGAGCCGTAACCCAGTGCTGTCGCGCACAAGCCCCCAGAGCCCTTTGGGCGCGACGAGCATGACCGCAATGGCGACCGCGCCCAGCACGATGAGGTAGGCAGCGCCGAGATCGGCCAGCATCTCGCGCAGGAGGAAGTAGACGATAGTGCCGACGAAAGGCCCCTCGAGTGAGCCGATGCCGCCGATCACGACGATGAAAATGACGAAGGCGGTCCAGTCATTGACGCTGAAGGCCGCCTCGGGCGAGATGCGCAACTTCTGCAGAAAGATCAGCGCGCCCACGAGCGTGGTAAGGCCGCCCACGATGACATAGACGAGGAACTTCGTGCGCCAGATGTCAATGCCCAGAGAGCCCGCGGCCAGTTCATTGTCGCGAATGGCGGTCAGCGCGAGCCCGCGTCGTGAGCGCAGGAAGAGACAGGCGATCGTGATGACAGCGGTTGCAACGCCCAGCGTCAGCCAGTAGCTCACAGCTTCACGCGCGTCCCGTCCTTCGGCGAGCGACCTCGCTGCGTCCACCGGCAGCGAGATACCAGAGCCGCCGCCCAGCGCGCCGAGCTGTGCAAAGCCCAAGCGGAAGACTTCGGCAATAACCCAGGTTCCGATGGCAAAATACGCGCCTCGAAGCCTGAAAATGAGAAGGGCCACCGGCATCGCCACAAGCGCGCCGGCCAGTCCGGCGGCCGCGATGGCGGCGACGGGATGAAGACCGAGGAAGATCGTCAGCGCGAAGAGCAAATAGCCGCCGAGGCCGACATAGGCCTGCTGGCCCACCGAGACGAAGCCGGCGTAGCCCGCAAGCAGGTTCCAGAGCATGGCTAGCGAAAGATAGAGGAAGATTTCGCCCAAGAGCCTGAGTTCGGCCCGGCCGGCCCACCACGGAGCCGCGAACAGCAGAACGAGCACGGCGAGCCCCAGAACCGCCGCGACGCGGCTGGCACGCGTGGCTCGGAAGACACGGTAGTTGTCGCGTGCGCTCATCCGTCCATCCTCGGGAACAGGCCGCGCGGGCGGACTGCCAGAATGACCAGGAAAGCGACATGGCCGGCGAGGATCTGCCATCCCGGGTTGACTTGGGCGCCGATCGCCTGGCTCACTCCAAGGATCACGCCACCCGCGAGCGTGCCCCAGAGACTACCCATCCCACCGATGATCACCGCTTCGAAGCCGAAGATCAGGCGAGCCGGTCCGGTCGCCGGGTCGAAGGACGTCCGGATGCCGAGAAATATGCCTGCCACCGCGGTGACCGCCAGGGACAGTGCCATGGCGAGAGCGAAGACATGGCGGCGATTGATGCCCATGAGCTGGGCGATGTCCTGATTGTCGGAGACGGCGCGGAACGCGCGGCCGAGCCCGGTACGGTAGAAGACGATTTGAAGGCCCCCGATGATGGCGACGGCGGTGACGAACATCAGGAACGGCAGGTAGCCCACCGCCAGCCCGCCAAGATTGAGGCTCGCCACCTCAATTGGCCCGGCACTGAGCCTCTGCGGGTCGGCCGTGTAAGTCTCCAGAAGCGCGTTCTGTATGATGACCGAGAGCCCGAAAGACACCAGCAGCGGCGGCAGGATGTCGTCGCCGAGCGTCCGGTTCAGGATGCTCCGCTGCAAGACATACCCCACAACCGCCATCACCGGCACGACGGCCAGAAGGGACATCAACGGATGGATGCCGAGCGCCATAATCACGGTCAGCGCCAGATAGGCGGCCAGCACTATAAGGTCGCCATGGGCGATGTTTACGAGGCGCATGACACCGAAAATGAGGCTGAGACCAGCGGCGAACAGCGCGTAGAGGCCGCCGAGCAAAGTTCCCTGAAGGATGGCGTTGACCCAGTCCATGCCGATCACTGCCCGAAATAGGCGCGGGAAATCTCCTCGCGCGTAACTGTGTCCGAACACCCCTCAAGGGAGACCCTGCCCTCCTGCAGGCAGTAGACTCGGGAGGAGACGGAGAGCGCCTTGGTGACGTCCTGCTCCACGACCACCGCGCTCATCCCCTCTCCGACGATACCCGGCAGAGCGTCGTAGATCTGCTTGATGACGACAGGCGCGAGGCCAAGGCTGATCTCGTCGAACATGACGAGGTCGGGATTGGCCATCAGTGCGCGGCCGATGGCCACCATTTGTTGCTGCCCGCCCGACAGAGAGGTGGACGGAAGATGCCGGCGCTCTTCGAGAACGGGGAAGAGCGCGTAGATCGCGGCGAGCGACCACGGCCCGCTGCGTCCGACCCGGCCGCCGATGATCAGGTTCTCCTCCACCGACAGGGACGGGAAAAGTTGCCGGCCCTCGGGCACAAGCCCGATGCCCAGCTCCGCCACCTGGTCGGCGCGAAGTGCCCCAATAGGACGGCCGCGATAGACGATCTGTTCGGCCGCGTTCTTCATCAAGCCAGAGACGGAGCGCATCAGCGTGGTCTTGCCCGCTCCATTGGCGCCGATGATGGCGACGACCTCGCCCTCGCCGAGCTCCATGTCGACGCAATACAGCGCCTGGAAGTCGCCGTATCGGGCGTCGAGACGGTTCGTCCTGAGGATGGGCTCAGGCATCGGTCTCGATCCCCAAATAGATCTCCTTCACCTCCCGGCTCTCCATCACCGCCTTCGGGTTGCCCTCGGCAATCATCTTCCCGAAGTCGAGAACGATGAGGCGGCCCACGACCGCGGTCAGGGCGTGGACCACGTGCTCGATCCAGATGATCGACATGCCTGAGACGTGGATCGCCCGGATCATTTCGATCAGAGACCGGCACTCCTCGTCCGTCAGCCCGCCCGCTATCTCGTCGAGCAACAGAAGCTTCGGCCTGGCGCAAAGGGCCCGCGTCAGCTCCAGCCGCTTGCGGTCGAGAAGGGCAAGCCGACTGGCAAGCACGTTGGCCTTGCTCATCAGCTTCGTCTGTTCCAGCACGTCGAGGCACAGCGCCTCGGCCTCCTGCCCGGGCAGGTTAGCCCCCTGCGTGGCGGCGATCATGGCGTTCTCGAAGACGGTCAGCCCACCAAAGGACTGCGGCACCTGGAAACTGCGCGCCATGCCTGCGCGGCAGCGCTGAGCCGCGTTCTGGCGGGTGACATCATGACCGAGAAAGGTGATGCGGCCGGCATCCAGTGGCAAGGTGCCCGTGATCAGGTTGAACATGGAGGTCTTGCCTGCCCCGTTCGGCCCGATTACCCCCAGCGCCTCGCCTTCCGCAAGCGAATAGGTGAGCGCGTCGGCCACGGTCACCGCGCCGAAGGATTTGGTCACACTCGCAAGGCTGAGTATCTCGCCCAATTGGTCCCTTTCCTAGCGATTCTCGCTCCGGCGCCGTGTGGCGGGAGGTGGCCACCCGGTGCCGGAGCGCACAGTCACAGCAGCTTCATCTCTGCCGTGACGGGGATCTCGGGCGCAGGCGCGTTGGCTAATATCTCTAGGTTGAGATCTCCGTCCTCTCTCCGCGGCCCGCCCACAAGAGGCGTCTTGGTGACGTTCTTCACCGGACCCTTCGAGAAATTCGCCGCCCCGACGATGGTGTCGAGCTTGGTATGTGCGATTGCCGCGACCAGCCCGTCGGAATTTTCCGGATCCTGGGCTCGCGAAATCTCGCCCTCGAAGAGCGCATGCTTAAAGCCGATAGGCTGCGTCCAGGGCCGTCCGGTCGCGTTCATGTAACTCGAGGCAAGCGCCCTCACACTCGCGCCGGTGAGTGAAAATTTGAAGGGACGGTGCGGCGACCACCAGACCTCGGACGAAAGCTTGTCGCCACGCTCGCTCAGAGATTCCACCATCGTCGTGTCCGGCGTGGACGTGATGACGATCTCGACGTCCTCACGCAGAATCAGGTCCGGCGCCACTTCGGCGGCGCGGTTTTGTCTCAGGATGGCTGCAGCCGTGAGGCTCGTGGCAGCAGGGTCGGCGAGCACACGGCGGCGATCCAGTCCATGGTTAGCTGAAATATCTATGGATGCGCGGCGACTTCTTCGTTCGGACCCCATTGTCTCCTCCCTGATGACCGGTCTCCAGACCGATCTAATCGCTCAAAATGCCATCGAGCTTGACCAGATGGCTGGCCACCTTATCGCGTACCGCCTGCGCCTCCTCCGGTGTCCAGCGGCGAAATCCCTGACCTGTTTTCATTCCCAGCTTCCCCTCAGCGACGAGGCGTTCGAGATAGGGCGATGGCCCCTGCCGCGACTCCAGGTCGAACAGCACGTTTTGATGGATATCGAATGTCAGGTCGGTTCCCACGAGATCGGCGTTTTCGAGCGGCCCCAGAACAGCCAGTCGCCTGCCGAAGCACGACTTGATGACAGTATCGACCGATTCCGCGTCGCAAATTCCGCGCTCGACAAGGCTGATTGCCTCACGCCACAGCGCATGCTGCAGCCGGTTGCCGATGAATCCGGGGACGTCCTTTTCGACCCGGACTGGCGTCTTGCCGGCCTCGCGCAGGAGGGCATACGTCCTCTGCACGGCCTCCTCGGACGTCCATTCCGTCCTGATGAGTTCGACCAGCGGGATGAGGTGGCCGGGATTCCACCAATGGGTGCCGAGCGCACGGGAAGGGTCTTTCAGCCCCTTCATAATTTTGGTGATCGGAATGACAGAGGTGTTGGAGGCCAGTATGCAGTTCGCTGGCGCACTGGCTTCAACCGCCGCGAAGACTGATCGCTTCAGCTCCAGATTTTCGGGTGTCGCTTCGGTGACGAAGCTCGCGTTTTTCACACAGCCGGGGATGCTGTCTGCCAGTTTGATCCTGTCCAAAACGGCGTCGATCTCGGCCGCGCCAAGCGCGCGAAGGCTCGCTCCAACCCGCTCGTGCAGGCTTGCAAGGCTTTCCGGCGACGGATCGAAGACGCGCAAACAGTTGCCGGCACGGGCAAAGGTCAGCGCGATGCTGTGCCCCATCAGGCCCGCTCCGATCACTGCCATGTAGCGCTGAACAGCCATTTCCTAGCCCGCCGTATAGCCGCCATCGGCGTACAGGATATGACCGGTGTAGAAGTCGGACGCCGATGAAGAAAGGAAAAGCAGCGGGCCGGCGAGGTCTTCCGGCTCTCCGAGACGGCCCTTCGGCACACGGGCCAGGAATCCCTGCCTGACCGCCTTCGCATTGTCGGTATCCTCGAACATCCAGGCTGTCAGCGGCGAACGGAAGACCGTCGGCGCGATCGCGTTCACCGTAATGCCGGTCGGACCGAGTTCGCACCCGAGCGCCTTGGTAAGGCCGTCCACTGCGGCCTTGGACGCACAATAGGCCGTGTAGCCCGCGGGATGGCCGAGCAGGCCGCGGGCGGAGGACATGAGCACGATCTTGCCGCCGGCGTCCTGCGCTTTCATCTGCTTCGTCGCAGCCCGCGCCATCAGCCAGGACTGGTTCACATTGGCGTCCAGGACCGAGAAGAAGTCTTTGGGTTCCATCTCGTCGATCTTTGCGACCTTATTCATGCCCGAGGCCACCACGAGGATATCGAGGCTGCCGAAGGTATCGACCGCGGTCTTGACCATGTTGGCGCAGGCGTTCTCGTCAGAGGGACGAGCGTTGACAGTCTTCACCCTGGCACCAAGCGCTCTGCACGCCTCGGCGGTCTCGGCCAAAGCATCGGCGCTGCCGGCGGCGAGAACCAGCGTGCAGCCGGCACCGGCCAAGGTCTTCGCCGCCACCACGCCGAACGCGCCCGAAGCGCCCGTGATCAGCGCCACTTTGCCTCTGACGTCGAACAGGCGGAGTGGATTCTCGAAGGCATCAGCCATCATACGCCCTCCCAGTTGACGCCTTCGGGGTACGGAATGACCACGAGCATGATGCACACGTCGTTGCGGCGGTTGACGATCTTGCGAACCTCTCCCGGCGCAATAGTGCAGGAATCATATTTGCCGAGGACAGTCTCTCTGCCGTCGATCATGACGGTCATTTCGCCGTCCAGCACGATGTAGACCTTCTCAAACGGCGTGGAATCAGGGCCGGCGCCGCCGCCAGGGAGGAACTGCGAAAGGCCAACCCACTGGTTGGCGGGCCCGCCCTTTTCGAAACCCTGCAGCCGCAGCCCGACGACGCCGTGATGCTCGGGCGCTTCGTAGGGCTTGGCGTCATCGAAGCGTTTGACAAGCATCAGAATGCCTCGCCGGCTTCGATCCTGTACTGCTGCTTCTTGTCGATCATCGCGACAAGCCTGATGATACACCCGTCGCCACGATCCCAGTTCCACGGGAAGAAAGCGAAGGTGCAGCGTTTGCCCGTTACCGCATCGAGATCGCCGCCCACATTCTCGATCCCGAGGATGCCATTCTTGAACAGGATGTTGTGCACTGGTTCCCACTCGGGGAAGTCGTCCGTCCAGTCGCGGCCGCCGGACCATTCCTTGTACTCTTCGGCGAGATGCGGCAGCAGCGGACCGTTGCGCTGCGGGCCGATGGCTGTGGCCAGCGGGTGGTCGTTGGCCTGGGTGTCGTGGCCGACCACCTTAATTCCCTTCTCAACCATCCATTCGCCTGCCGACGGCACGAAGCCCGGGCAATAGGCGAAATAGTCGCCGTCCTCATATTGCTTGTGCCAACCAGTGTTGATGATGAGCACGTCACCCTTGCGGATGGTGTGACCGCAGGCCTTCTCTAGATCGTCACCGGTGATCGGCTCCCATTTCTGCTTGGGCAGCGAGACGACGATGCCTGAGCCGAAGAAGTGGGGCAGCGGCACTTCGTCAATGAACGGGGTGCCCTGGACCACATGTGCCGGCGCGTCGATATGCGTGGTGGCGTGCATGGTCGTCGTAATCCGCTGGCTGAGCACACCGGACTTGGCCATGTAGTGGATGCGTTCGATCTTGACATCCTGGAAATACGGCCAGTTCGGATGCTGGAATCCGAAGCGATGGGACAGATTGTAGAACTCCAGCCCCATCTCGTTGTCGGTATTCGATTCAAACTCGATGCCACGGATCACGACCATTTGCGTCCTCCCTTCCCGCGCCACTCTTGGTGCGAGTTCACGTCCTGCTTTTCGATACATGTGCATCACAATGTGGGTTATGTCAATCGTTTCTGGGACGCCTGAACCGTATCGTGGGTTGCCGCGCAGCCCGCGCCGCCGTAGAAGCTGTGGGTGGAAGTGTCACGAACGGAGAGCAAAAAAGTGAAGGAAAGCGGTTCCGGGAACGGAGGCATACAGGTGATCGCCCGCGCCGCGGCTATTCTGCGCGTATTGCGGGAAGATACCTCGGGGATGAGTCTCGGCCGGATCGCCGAGAAAGTCGACCTTCCACGGTCCACGGTCCAGCGGATCATCAGTGCGCTGCAGACCGAGCGTCTGGTGATCAGTTCCGGCGGCGGCGGGAGCATTCGTCTGGGGCCTGAAATCAAGGCGCTGTCGGAAGCCACCCGCTACAGCATCGTTGAAATGTGCCGTCTGCATCTATTGGAACTGTCGCAGAAGGTGACCGAAACGGTCGACTTGTCGGTACTGCGCGGATCGGCCATGATCTTTCTTGATCAGGTGCCGGGTACACACCGCCTGCGCACGGTCTCGGCGATCGGCGATGTATTCCCGCTAACGACCACCGCGAATGGCCGCGCGGTCCTGTCGATGATGGACCACCGGCAGGCGCGCGAACTGGTCGAGGCTGAATGGAAGCGGCGAGACGTCAAGGGAGACTGGAACAAATTCGCGTCAATGCTCGATGAGGCCGCTGCCACCGGGATCGCCTACGACCTCGACGATCATACGGTCGGCATTTCGGCAGTCGGCGCGGGCTTTGCCGATATGACCGGGGAACTCCATGCGATCTCGGTCCCGATCCCATCCACCCGCTTCCGCGAGAAACGCGACGCCGTCGAGCGGGCGCTCCTGGCCACGATCGAACAAGTCCGCTCGATCATTGAATAGGGGGCAAGCAGCCGGGAACGCATAACGCTACTGGCGGCCTCCACTCCCTGATTCATCCGGACAGGACTTAACGCGGAGAGCGGTCGGCCGATGTGAGGGCGTTTGGCGTGAACAGATCAATCGTGACCCCTGTTTTCTGCTGGACTCTGCTTGATCGAATTCGCCCACAGGCCGAGCCGGATGACTTCGGACCCTCGTCGCCTGTTCCAGACCGATTGCTTCTGCGCAACCTGACGATGACGTCGATATTGGCGATTTCAGTGCCTTCTGGAGGCTCCGGGAGACCGGCCACCGTCAGAGAACCGCCGCAGATGTCCATCACCTGTTTCTCGCCCTCAACGAAAAAATGATGATGGTCGGACGTGTTAGTGTCGAAATAGGTGCGCGCGCCCTCAACAGCCAGGATGCGCAGGAGCCCAGCATCCGTGAACTGGTGCAGCGCGTTGTAGACGGTCGCCAGTGAAACGGCAACGCCTGCGGCGAGCGCTTCCTCGTGGAGTTCCTCAGCGGAGAGATGGCGGTCACCTTTGGCGAACAGCAGCCGAGCCAGCGCCATGCGCTGCCTGGTAGGACGCAAACCCGCCTCGCGTACGATCTGCTCGATGCTCGTGCTCGATCGTTCGTCCTCGTTTCCCAATGCGTGCGAAGACCTGAGGGGAGAAGCGGTACTGCGACCGCGGAGTTCTCTTTCACCGTCAGGCATCGGAAATCTGAGCATCAAATCGCTCCTCCCTTATCAAGGCCTCTTCCCTGGGGTTGCACGTCTTCTCAAACGACATCCGCCTAATTGGGGGCGCGAGATGCACCGTCTCGGTCGCCCGCTTGTCGTACCCGGCATAGAATTCCGAAAAAGCCTCGCGGTCGCGACCGCCGAGCGCGAGGTTCAGGGAATCCTTCTCCTCCTCGGGCGCAAGTGGACGCCGCTCGATTCCGTTCAGGAGCATCACTGGTGGCCGCTCAAGTCAAAGCCAGCCTGGCTACGCATACCCTTGGCCCAATTGTAATGGTCAAACCCCATCGCATTCAGGTAGTTGTAGTCCCATCGCACCACATTGTGCTCATCGGCCCAACGCTCATATTTTTGCGACAGTTCCGCGAGCAGATCCGGCTGTCTCAAAGCGAGGTCCTGTGTTTCCCCAGGATCGGTGCTTGTGTCATAGAGCTGCCATTGTCCAGTACCAAAGGGTACCGGCAGCCAAATGAGTTTCCAGTTTCCCTTGCGATAGGTCTTTTGACCCCAGAACTCTTCCGCGCGCTCATAGTCCGGGCCATGTACAAGGTTCCGCTCACCGCGGAGCGAGGCGGCAATCGAGGCGCCCTTCAGCACCGCGAGCGGGACGCCCTTCCGGGTATCACCACGCTCGGCTCCGGTCAGTTCCATCAACGTCGGAAAGAGGTCTTCCACGCCCACGAACGAAGCGTACATGCCTCCGGGATTCTTTACCGCCGGCATCTTCACAATTAGCGGTGAGCGCGTCCCGCCTTCCGTTAGGAACGTCTTGAACAGGCGGAAAGGCGTTGCACTGGCGCTCGCCCAGCCAGGACCAACACCGACGAATGAGCGCGGAGCGCCGATATTATCGAAAGACATATCGAAGGTTTCGGCGATCCACTTGCCGTCCGCATTGGGGAAGTAGGCATCCATGTAGGCTGCAGAGGGTCCGTTATCGGACAGAAAAATGATAATGGTGTCATTATAGACGCCAGCCTCGCGCAACGCATCGAGCACACGCGCGATATTGGCGTCCATATTCTCGAGCATTGCGGCATAGACTTCCATCAGCCGTTCCTGATGTGCGCGCTCGGCTCGGGTGAGTTCGCTCCACGGCTTGAACAACGGCGGGGTGGCATCGAGTTCCGTCGCCGCCGGGATCACCCCCATCTCTTTCATGCGCTCGAAGACCTCGCGCCGGTGGACGTCATATCCTGCCGAGAACCTGCCCTTGTATTTGTCGATGAGTGCCTTCGGGGCATGGAGTGGGTCATGGACCGCCTGAAGCGCGAGGTAGCCCATAAACGGTTTCCCCTGCTGAACCGCATCTTTCAGGTAGAAGAGGAACTTGTCGGTGAACAGGTCAGATGAAAAAACGCCTGCGGGGCGCTCCACAACCTTGCCATCTTCCTGGAAGGTCGTCTCAGGTTTGACCGAGAGGAGCCCGAGATGGTCCCAATGGCTCCCGCCCCCGTCAAGCATGACATAGGAACGATCGAAACCCCGGCTGGGCGGAATCGTCGTTGGGGTGCTCCCCAGATGCCATTTGCCGCTGATGAAGGTGGTGTATCCACTTTCCTCCAGCACCTCGGCGATCGTCTTGACACCATCGTTCAACATCCCAAGATAGCCTTCTCCCTGCTGGGCTTCCAGTGGGCGGACGCCGCCCATCGTGCCAAGACCTGCAAGATGGATGTCGACGCCGGTCAAAAGCGCCGCGCGAGTGGGCGAGCAAACCGGCAACACATGAAAATTGGAGAAGCGGACTCCCTCCCGTGCTAACTCCATGAGCGCCGGTGTCCTGACAATTGTTTGCCCGAACGGTTCGATATCGCTCATCCCCATGTCATCGGACATGATCAGAATTACGTTTGGCGGCTTACCTTCCGACATCGCCGCGTATGGGCCGCCGACACAGGTGACGCTTAGGGCAAGAGTCGCTCCCAAGATTCTTAGAGCACTCCGCCGATTGAATGATAACTCGCTCCCCATGCTTTGCTCCTCCTCTGGAGCGCTTTCGCTTTTCTCCGAGTCGCGAAGTCGCTCTAACCTCTTGTTTCTACGCAATTCCGGACGGAAAACCGGTTCCCACTTTTCCTGGAATTGCTCTAGGTCCTAGCTTTCAATCGGATTCTGCTTGACCTGAACGCATTGCCGCAGGGCGAAATGGGCGCGTCATCCACTCGCACGGCGCCTGCGCGTCCTGCCATGACTCCGGCGAGATGCACTCGATAGACCGCATGGGCAGTGCCGCGACCGAGTGCGCAAGCGAGATTCGATGGCGCGATGCCGCACGCTTCGATGTAAGCGGACGAGCTCATGGCGAGTGTCACTAGAGGTTCCGCTGCAGGAAACGAAGGAGCCGCGGCGCGAGAAAGCCCACAAAGCCGCCGGGCTCGCCAATTGGCTCCTCGCTGAACCAGAAATGTCCCGCGCCGCTCACCGGGTAGGCGCGCACAGGGAAATTCGCCTGCTTGAGCGCACGCAAGAACTGCTCCGACTGCAGGTGCGGGTTCACCACATCATCCGCCGTCCCATATGCCAAAAATACGGAAAGCTTGTTCGCTGAATAGCGCACGTAGCTCAGCGGCGAAGCGTCGAAATAGAGTTGCCTATCCGCATAGGGGGGCACGCCGATGAAACGTTCCGATCGCCGCTCGCTCGACGTCGCGAAATCCGCGATCTCCTGCTGCCAGAGCGCAAAGAGATCGTACACGCCATAGATGCCCACGAAAGCCTTCACATCGGTATTGACGGCGGCGTGCACGTTCGCTGGACGGGAGTTCCTGAACAGCGGCGTGTCGCCGCCAAGGGCGGCAAGTGATGCCACGTGCGCCCCCGCCGATGAGCCGAGCAGCGCCACCCTGTCGGGATCGATGCCGAGTTCGTTCGCTGAACCGCGCACGAACTGGACCGCGCTGACGACATCGCATATCGCTTCGGGAAACATCTTGGACGCACCGGCAACACGATACTGGATGGCAAACAGCGCAATACCGTGCTGCGCGAGATAGTTGCCCCAATACTTCAGCGCACTGCGGTCGCAGAAGAGCCATCCGCCCCCGGGGGCCGCGACGACAACCGGAAACGGGCCGCCACCGCGGGGCGCATACAAGTCACCCCGCAAATCAACACCGTCGTGCGTGGCATAAGCGATGTCTGTGTGAACCAGCACGTCCGCTGCGTTCGTCCGATCGGCATCAACAGTGGGATTTGTGGTCCTGGTCATTTCAGTCTTCTTTCAAATCTTCAAGTTTCAAGCCGGAAAACGGCTCGATCATGCCGTTGTGGAACTTGCGAATACTTAGGATACTTGCTCGGCCGGGTTTGAATCTCCAACCGGAACGGTTTCGTTCTTCACGGCCGTCTCATCAACCTGAAGACTGCCAAAGCGCCGATAGCAGAGAACAGCGAGTATGACCGCGCCGATCGCCCCTGCGATCATCGGGGCCGCTGCGAATGCGAACATCTGTTGCGGTGGCAGTTGCATCGTGAACACAGCAGCCCCGACAAGGGGGCCGAGGATAGCGCCGATGCGTCCCATGCCCAGCCCCCAGCCCACGCCGGTTGCGCGAACCGCGGTCGGATAGAGAAGTCCGGTAATCGTGGAGCAGCCAACTTGAAGCGCTCCGACCGATATCCCGGGGACCAGAACACATAGGACGATAGCAGCGTGCGAAAGATCAAACGCTGCAAACATCAAGAGGAAAGGAACAGCTATGATGAACATGGCAGGCAGAAGCGCGATTCCTACCCAAGAGATAAGTGCAGCAATTGCCAGGCCACCGATCAGTCCGCCTGCGGCGAACATGGCCGAAAACTGACCCGCTTGCTGAATGCTCATGCCTAGACTCTGCAGCACGAGAGGCAGCCAGCTTATCACGAGGTAAAGGGCCATCGCGTTCATGAAGAACAGCACCCACATCAAGAGCGTGATCCCGGCCAGCCCATCGCCGAACAATCGTGTGAGCGAGGCGCTTCGAGCCGTTTGCTCCGCCGAACCTCCGGAGCCCGGGACCCACTGGAGATCTGGATCGAGCCGCTTGAGCAGCGCCGCAAGTCGAGCGCTCCGCTCAGGGCGCAACGCCAAATACTTGAAGGATTCCGGCATTGCCCAAATGAGAACTATAGCCAACAGCACGGGCAAAACTCCGCCCGCAACTGCCAACACGCGCCAGCCATAAGTGGGAACCAGAGCTGCAGTGATCACACCCGGAATGATTGCACCAAGGGGGACAGCCGTTGAGACCAGTGCCAGCACCCGGTTTCGCAACCTTTTGGGTGTGAACTCGGCCGTCATCGCAGTCGCTGTGGGCAAGGCGCCGCCCAATCCGACTCCTACGATGAAGCGGCAGGCCGCCATCTGCGCCACTGTCGTCGACAGCAACATCGCGAGCGTTGCAAGGCCAAAGATAAAGCAACTGGCGACAATCGTGAACTTTCGTCCGTAACGATCGCCAATCAATCCGCCCAAGGGCCCTCCTAACGCGAAACCGACCAGGCTTGCCGCGAACAACGGCCCAAGCGCGGACTTGTCGAAGCCGAATTCCTTGACCAATTCTGGTGCAATAAAAGAAATGACCGTGAGGTCATAGCCATCGAGAAGCAACACCAGGGCGCACAAAGCCCACACACCGATCATAAATCGGCTGGGGTTTGCCTCGTCCAAGGGGGTATCTATATTACCGCTGTTAGCCACTTTCTCCTCCCATGGCTTTTATGGCACTCGTGCTTTGATAGAGATGCGATCAGTACTTCAGAAAATCGGCGACCAGCCGATTGAATATTGAATTGGTCCACTGTCCGCAGCAGCTGGAGCGTGTAACCGCGCTCCTGCCAACGTCCAGAGCAAACGCGAACCGCCACCCAAAGATGCGAAACGATCTTGCGACTTCAAGAAATCGCCGGCCTCGCCTCGACGTCAAACCAATCGGCATCGACAAATGCCGTGGGTTCGCTGGTGCTTGGCAAGACCGCCGAAGTAATTGCGACGATGACGAATCCCTGCGTGATCCGTTCCATCCTCCCGATCAAAGAATTTCTATAGGTAGATTTGCAGGATCGTGTCGTGAATGCCGTCACAATCGATAAGATCCACGCGTTGCAGGCGGATCTTGACGCCCTCGTCCGTCGCAACGAGATGGTGTGTATAAGCACCCGCATAGGACTTCAGCACATCGCGCCGGAATTGCGTCACATGAAAGCGCGAGTGGACGACGAGCTCCCCGTTGCTTGTCGCATCGTTGACTCGCACGTTGCTAACAACATGACTGCTTCGCGTGATTGGCTGCTGCCCGGCGGTGCCGAAAGCCAGCAACCGCTCACATCGCGCAACCATCGTCGGCAGATCGTCGTACATAAACGATAATTGCGTCTCAGGGTCGGTATCGGTGGGCCGCACCGGAATCCAGTAAAGGGCGTCAGGTGTGAAGAGGCTGAGCCACGATTCATAATCGCGACTGTCGATGTATTCGGCCTGCCGGAAAAGAAAATCCTCGACCTCGCTCCGGCTGAGGCGCAACTTATGAGAAGTCGTCAACATATTCTGGTTACTCCCAATATCGCTAGCGGTGCTATTGCGCCGTCATGTACGCATGCCACGCCTTGTACATATTGCGCATACAGACCTCCGAGTTGCCGCTATGCCCCTTCAGGCTTGTGCCGACCGGAATGTCCCGGTTCGCCTCACGGTGCAAACTGATCCATTCCGATTGCGGCCCTTTGAGACCAGCATGGACGCGGAAATAGGCCTCGAAATCATCAGCCGCGACGACATTCGAGGGAGAGTTTGCAAGGTTGGCACCTGTCACAGCTCGGCGCAGGAAACTTTCTGGGGCCCCCTTCAGGCGAAACGCCCAAATTTCAAGTAGCGTCTTATCGACTGAAAGGGGGCGAATGACACGCATTTGTTGAAGCGACGCCTGCATAACGATCGTTGGGAACATCAGGACGTTGTGGTAGTTTCGCTGAAGGACGACCTCGGCACCCTCCTTCCCGTGGCGGGCGATCAACGCCGCTTTGTATTGGTCCGCTTCGGGGCCTTTCAGTTCCGGGGCGAAGGCCGCCATGTCGAAGTGCCCATTCGGATGGGCCACAAGATCGACCTTCGCCATTTGGTCCGGCTCGCCGGCCAGCATCGCCGCCACGTCCAAACCACCGGGGCGGCCTTGGCCCTTGAACTTCTCGAGCGTACGTTGTGCCGCCCGCGCCATCTGGTGATGCACAAAAGACGTGTGCATCCCATCGCTCATATTATCGACAAAAATTTTCCAGTTGCTGTTCTGCACGGTCCGGTAGCAATCGCCGACGACCTCGACGCTGCCGTCGGGAGCGCGGTCGATCATATTGTCCAGTCCGCGCAAACCTTCGCCAGCCCAGGCGTCGAAATCGGGGATGTCCGCCGACAGCGAGGCAAACACAAAGCCCCGGTGGTTCTTGACGCGCGGCAGGCGCTTCATGCCGTTTCCCGGATCCTTCGGGTCGAAACTCGTGCCGTCGTAGCCCGAGTGAACCGGCACCGATACCAAGGAACCGTCGCCGTCAAATCGCCAGCCGTGATACATGCACATGAACCGCTTCGCATGGCCGGAGCGTTCGGGACAAACGAGCGCACCTTTGTGCGGGCACCGGTTCTCCAGCACGTAAATCTGCCCATCCGTGTGGCGCGTCATCACGACCGGCTGGCGGCCAACCTGCGTTGTAAAATAGTCACCCGGCTGAGGGATCTGGCTCTCATGGCCGACATAGATCCATGACCGCCCGAAGATGCTGTCCATCTCGAGTTCGAACACGTCGGGATCGGTAAATACCCGGCGGTGAATGCGCTCTGGCTCCACCAACCGACCGACGTCGAGTTCGGCCGCAGTGTCGTTCCGTTCCGATGTAGCGAGGCTGGCACTCATTGCTTGCATTCTCCTTGCATGTATGATCGTTCGAACAATCGCTTCGAACTGTTCTTCGTATTCGCTTGCTTGGTCTGTTGGACGCGGCTCAGGTGTACAGCGCACCGATCATCTGCAGCGTACGGCCCCAGGCCTGGGTTGCAGCGCCTGCGCCGTAATGTGCCGCGTCGGCTTTGACCATGAAGGCATGCTTGGCGCCCGGATAGACGATGAATTCGCTGCCGGTCGCATGAGCCACCTCCCCCACCGCCGCCAGTTCCTCCTGCGGCGCAAGCTCGTCGTCGTCACCGTAGTGGAAAGAGACCGGGCAGCTCGGCTTGTCGCCGGGCTGCATGGACTTTGAAACGAAGGTGCCGTGGAACGAGACCGCCGCATCGACCCCAAGCCCATCACAGGCAGCCCGCCATGCATAGGGGCCGCCGAAGCAGAAGCCGAGCACGGCCATCTTGCCGTTGTAGCTGGGATGGCGCTTCAACTCCGCAACGCCCCGCCCGAGATCGTCCATCGACTTCTGGAAATCGATGCGCATTGCGCGGGCGATAGCACGCGGCGTGGCCGCCGGCACGGGCAGCACACCCTTGTCCTCCGGATCGCGCCAGAAGAAGTTCTGCGCCAGCACGACACAACCTCGTCCGGCGAGTTCGTCGCAATAGGATTTTAGGCCCTGATCAACGCCGAAGATCGTCGAAATCATGATTACGCCTGGTCCGCTGCCGGATTCAGGCGCGGCGAGATAAGCATCGAACTTGCCGCCCTCGCCTTCGACCTCGATCTCCTTGCGGGATATCCCGCCCTGCTCCGCACCTGCTCCGATCGGCAATGCCGTCACAGCGCTCGCCGCAACCGCACTGCCGAGCACCATGCGGCGGCTCAGCCTGTAAGTCATCATTTCCTCCCGACTTGATGCGTGACCGCAGGCCAGATCCGAGACGTCCCCGCTCATCTTCGGCGCGGGCGAACAACTCGAACTGATCGGCGACTTAACACCGTGTACAGAGTCGCTTCCTCCCGATCGAACGGGCAGGTTAGCAACCATCGTCGAACTGCTTCCTCAATCAGGCCAAACGATCGTTTCAATACATTTCATACATACGTTTGCTTGTCAACTCTCGTTCATGAAGCGACGCAGAGCCACCAGCAAGCCGGAGATCCGTTGAGCCGAAAGACACGCGTCCGGGATCTCAGGTCACATCCTCGATGTCGCCATGCGTCTGTTTTGCGGAATATGGCGTCGATGCTATTGCGGTGCGCGACGCCACAAGAGCGGCATACGTGAACCTCGGCGCAATCAACTATCATTTCGGATCGAAGGAACACCTCATCCGGGAGGCCTTCGAAACCCTGCCGGGACCGCTGCAAAAAGCAAGCGATTGGCCTTTCTGGACCATCTCGGGGTGCAAGCCGGAGAATGTCCTCTTAGAGCGGGATGAGGAAAAGTATGAAGCGGTTTTCCGCCCGCATCCCGCTCCAACCTGTTGAGAGCGATCACGTTTATGATTTTGGATTGATTCAATCCAAAATCATAAACGTGATCTAGTCTTACTGTGTCATAAACTTCGTTAACGATTGATTGCGAGAATGGAGATTCCAGCTTCAAAATGGAGGGAGCGATGGATCTCCAAGACGGAATCGAAACGAGTGAATCGCGTTTTGCGACCTATGTCGAGACGCTCGCCTCGGCCTTGGGTCATGCCGACCGCGTAGCGCCGCTTAAGGCCTATTGCACCGGGCTGCTTTTGCCGGGCGAGCGCAAGAGCGTGGAGCCGATGGCGGCGCGGGTGGAGCCTGGGCGTGTTCAGGCAGCGCACCAGTCTCTGCATCACTTCGTGGCGAAAGCCGATTGGTCGGATGATGCCGTGCTTGGCGTCGTGCGGGCGCAGGTTCTGCCGGCGCTTGAGCGTCAGGGGCCGATCCGCGCCTGGATCGTCGACGACACCGGCTTTCCCAAGAAAGGGAAGCATTCGGTCGGTGTGGCGCGGCAGTATTGCGGCCAGCTCGGCAAACAGGACAACTGCCAGGTCGCGGTCTCTCTGTCGGTTGCCACCGAACAGGCGAGCCTGCCGGTCGCCTATCAGCTCTATCTGCCGGAAGACTGGGCGAACGACCCTGGCCGGCGGGAAAAGGCGGGCGTGCCGGAGGACGTTATCTTCCGCACCAAGCCCGAAATCTCGCTCACTCAGATCCGGGCGACGCTGGGCGCCGGCGTCTCGCCGGGCGTGGTGCTGGCCGATGCCGGTTACGGCAACGACACCGCCTTCCGCACCGGGCTGACGGAGATGGGCTTGACCTATGTCGTCGGTGTCCAGTCCTCGATCCGCTTGTGGCCGCCGGATACGCAACCGCTGCCGCCCAAACCGTGGAGCGGACGCGGTCGCCCGCCTTCGCTCGTCCGGCGCCAGCCCGGGCACGCGCCGGTTTCCGCCAAGGAACTGGCGCAAGCGCTGCCCGAAAACGCCTGGCGCCGCGTCACCTGGCGCGAGGGCACCAGGGGCCCACTCGCCTCGCGCTTTGCCGCAGTCCGCGTCCGGCCAGCCCATCGCGATTACTGGCGCTCCGCACCACGAGCCGAGGAATGGTTCCTGATCGAGTGGCCGCAGGGCGAGGTCGAGCCGACCAAGTACTGGCTGTCGACCTTGCCGGAAGACACCGGGCTCGCCACGCTCGTCGATCAGGCCAAGCTGCGATGGCGGATTGAACGGGATTATCAGGAACTCAAGCAGGAGATCGGCCTTGGCCACTATGAGGGCCGAGGTTGGCGCGGCTTCCATCACCATGCCACGCTGTCGATCGCCGCTTACGGGTTCCTGGTCTTCGAGCGGAGTCTGATTCCCCCCTCAGCCTCAGGCGCGCCGATCCTCAAGGCACCTGCGCTACCCGAAGATTATCGACCCCGCGGTGCCGCCGCTCCGCCCGGAACGCCACGTCGCCAACTCCATCGCCACCATCAGGATTAGGCTCGCCCACGCCCTGGCGCGAACGCTGCCACGATGTCCATGCTGCCGACACCATTTGTGACACAGTAAGACTAGCAGGCTGCTGAACAAATCGGGCGCTCCGGATCCATGCGGCCGGACGGCGTTGACGGCGGTCGCCATTCAGTCATTGAGCATGGACAGATTGGCACTCATGAGCTTAACCGCAGGGATGAAGGTCAACACGATCAGCGCCGCCAGAAACACGCCAGAGAAAGGCAGAACGCCCGCATAGATGCAAATCGGCGCGCGCACCTTGAAGCGACGCGGCGATCGGCTGCCACATCCAAGCGTGACCGGGTGGATCTCGAAACTCCTGCATCACGGCAGCTTCCTTGCTACGAAGACACAGATTTCCATCCGACAAGCTCATACGTTCGTTTTTCTTGTCAAGCCGGGCCGAAGCAGGTAGACGAACCAGATGACCACATCAATAGACGCGATGAGCGCTGAGAAGGGCGCCGACCGGGACTCCAGGAGCCATATTCTGAATGTCGCCGTTCGCTTGTTCGCCGAGCGTGGGCTTGACGCCGTATCAGTGCGCGACATTACAGGCACCGCGCAGGTCAACCTAGGCGCCGTCAACTACTATTTCGGCTCCAAGGAACACCTGATTCGCGAGATCTACGAGTCGCTGCTCGGCCCCGTGCAGTGTGAGCGCCTCACCCTTCTCGATCAGCTTGAGGCGCAAGCCGGAGATGATCCGCTCGATATGGAAAGCGTTCTGCGTGCGCTGATTGAGCCGGCCGCACGGCGTGCTATCGGGAAGCAAGAGCCCGCAAACTACCTGCCGCGCCTGATGTTTCAGGCATATGCGGTTTCGCGGCCCTTTCTCGACGACAAACTCTCCGAGCAGAGCGATCATGTGGCTAAGCGTTTCATTGATGCGCTTGCTCGTACCGCTCCTGGCATACCCCGTGAAGAGATATGCTGGCGCTACTACATTGTCATCGGCGGATTCCTACAACTGGTGACAGACGTTCAGGGCCCACAGCGCTTGTGGCGTCTGTCCGACGGGCTTTGCGCCGTGGATGACCCTGTTCACTTAATTGATGAACTCGTCGCGTTTTTCGTGCACGGCATGACCGCGCCGGCGCCTCATAGAACGGACGCCCGCAAAGGCCCGATGGAGCACTTCTGAGAGTGGGCGGGCATTTGCCGGCGTTCCAGGAGGGCGACGGCAAAGGTCAGCGGCATTGCCGCGGTCTCGGCTATCCTCGCAACCGCTGACCATGCGCCCCGTGCCGCAATGATCCAATCAAGTCGAGGGGTCAGTATGCGAAGGTAAGAATGTAATTGGTGTGGATCGACCTCGAAGGCCGCCCCTCACCCGATCAGCATCAAGTGCCCGACTTCACTCGCACGTTCATGGTTGGGCGGCCTCCAGCGACTGGTCGAAATATCCCCTTGGAATTGATCAGGAGTCTTGACGACCAAACGTATGTATGAAAGTCCTGTAGGACTGGAATTACCCGGGAGGAGCTGGGGTAGTTCGGTGAGAGACCGAACCGGGAGTCATCGGGGGGATATCGGCCAAATATGCCAAACGATCGTGAGTTCGACTACATCGTGATCGGCGCCGGGTCGTCGGGCTGCGTGCTTGCCAACCGGTTGAGCGAAGATCCTTCCAAGCGCGTCCTGGTAATTGAGGCGGGCGGGCATGACAAAGACCCGACGATCAAGGTTCCGCTCATTTGGTTTACGAGGTTCGTTGTCGAGCGCCAACTCGACTGGGGATACGACACCGAACCGGAACCAGGTGTCGACGATCGCCGTATTCCTTGCATCCGCGCGCGCGTCGTCGGCGGCTGCTCGTCCGTCAACGCCATGGGCTATGTGCGAGGCAGTCCAGGCGATTACGACCGCTGGGCGGCGGGCGGGCTCGACGGCTGGTCGTTTGCACATCTGCTGCCATACATGAAGCGCACCGAAAGCTGGGAGGGCGGCGCCGACGACTATCGCGGCGGCGAGGGGCCGATGGACGTGCGGGTCTCGACCTACGAGGATCCAATGATGGAGCCGATGCTCGCCGCCTCCGTCGCAGCCGGCATTCCGCGGACCCCTGACTATAACGGGCAACAGAACGTTGGCGTCAGCCGGGTGCAGCAGACCATCAAGAATGGCCGGCGGTGGAGCGCGGCTGACGCATATCTCAGACCCGCTCTCGCGCGGCCGAACATGCGGCTTGAGACAAGCGCGCTGGTGACCCGCATCGTGATCGAAAACGGTCGCGCCGTCGGCGTCGCCTATGAGATCGACGGCCAAAAGCGGACCGCGCGCGCAGGGCGTGAGGTGATCCTGTCGGGAGGCGCTCTCAACTCGCCGCAGCTTCTCATGCTGTCGGGAATTGGGCCCGCTGACGAACTTGCAAAACACGGGATCAAGGTCGTTGCCGATCTGCCGAGCGTCGGCCGGAATCTGCAGGAGCACATTTCAGCGGGCGTTGTCTTCGAGCGCACCCAGGCCGGCCCCTTCGTTCGCAACACCCGCGCCGACAAGATGCTTTTCAATATCGCCCGCGCCTATTTTACTGGTACCGGGCCTGCGACCGATTTCCCCGCCGGCCTCATCGCCCATATCAAAACCGATCCGTCGTTCGACGTACCCGACATCCAGTTTCTCTATGCGTTCGCGTCGTACGACGCGCACCTCTGGTTTCCCGGAATCAAACCGCCCTGGATCGACGGCATCGGCGCCAATGCCGTGCTGCTCCATCCCGAAAGCCGCGGTCGGATCGAACTCGCCTCGGCCGATCCGCGCAAACTGGTGCGTCTGCGCCAAAACTTCCTGTCTACCCAGAAAGATATCGAGGGTATCCGGCGCGGTGTCCGGCTCGTCCGCGACGTGCTGCGCCAGGCGCCACTCGCCCCGTATATCGCGGCAGAGCGCGGGCCCAACTTCGACGACGACGCGGAGGTCGATGCCTATGTCCGCGCCACCTGTCAGCCGGTCCAGCATCCTTGCGGCACCTGCCACATGGGAGCGGACGACGGCGCGGTGCTGGACAGCGAACTGCGCGTGCGCGGTGTCGACGGTCTCCGCGTCATCGACGCCTCAGCGATGCCCGATCTCATAAGCGGCAACATTCACGCTGCGGTGCTGGCGATCGCGGAAAAGGGCGCCGATATGGTGCTTGGCCGGGCGGCATTGCCGCGGTCTCGGCTACCCTCGCAACCGCTGACGATGCCCCCTGTGCCGCAATGACCCCAATCAAGTTGAGGGGTTGGTATGCGAAGTAAGAATATAATTGGTGTGGATCGACGTCGAAGGCCGCCCCTCAGCCGATCAGCGTGAAGTGTCTAACTTCGCTCGCACGTTCATGGTTGGGCGGCCTCCGGAGACTGATCGGACTCGACCTAAGTTATCGAAATGACCCTTGGGCAATTGATCAGGAGTCTTGACGACCAAACGTATGTATGAAAGAACCCGAGGGACTAGAATTGCCTGGGAGGAGCTGGGGTAATTCCGTGAGAGACCGACAGGGAGGCTAGGCTTGTCGCATCACAGACCATTCTGGTCCAGAATCTTTATTTGCACCCGCCTGGCGGCCGAAGGTTCGTTGACAGGCCGTCAACGGAACAGGTCATCGCAGCCATCGCTCAGCGCTTCGCATGGCGCGGAGGCATTCAGTTGATAGCGATGTCTTCTGCCAACGGCCCTTCGCTTTCGCTCGATGATCGTTTTCTGGAGACGACGCGGCGGGCGTTTCTCGGCGGCAACCATGTCTTGATCCGAATGATGGTGGAGCAGATGCGCAGCGACCGTGCTGCGGGTCTTCGCACGCGGGCCTTTGCGACGGGCTATCCGGGCTCTCCGCTGGGCAGCATCGACCTTGCATTGAAGCAGTCGCAAGCGCTGCTGGAGGCGGAGGGGATCACGCACCGCCCGGCGCAGAACGAGGAGTTCGCGGCGTCCTCGCTGATGGGGACGCAGATGCTGGACGAGCACCCGCATCCGGACGTGGACGGGGTGGTGGGCTACTGGTACGGCAAGGGGCCGGGGCTGGACCGGTCGGGCGACGCGCTCAAGCACGGCAATTTCGCCGGGGTGAGCCGGCACGGTGCGGTCGTCATCCTCAGCGGCGAGGACCACGAGGCCAAGAGCTCAACGGTTCCCTACCAGCAGGAGTTTTTCTTCGAGCATCACGGGATGCCGGTTCTCTATCCGGCCTCGGTGCAGGAGTTCCTCGACTATGGCCTTCACGCCGCCGCCCTGTCGCGCTTTTCCGGCTGCTGGGTCGCGCTGAAGCTGGTGGGAACGCTATGCGACGGCGGACAGGTCGTGGAGATGCACGAGGCGGGGCTGCCGGTCGCCACGCCGCCGGTGGAGATCGACGGCCGCCCCTTCGAGAAGAAGGCCAACCACCGCTTCTTCCCGGTCGTCAATATCGAGACGGAGCGCGCGCTGTATCACGAGCGGCACGCGGCGGTGCTGGCCTATGCGCGGGCGAACGGGCTCAACCGGGTCGTTGCCCGGGCACCCGGCGACCGCATCGGCATCATCAGCGCGGGCAAGAGCTGGTCGGACACGATGGAGGCTCTGGCCGATCTCGGCCTCCACGACGGTCTTGCCGCGTATGGCATCAGGCTGGCCAAGGCGGGGCTCATCTGCCCCCTCGACAAGGAGTTCGTGCGCGACTTCGCGGAGGGCCTCGACACCGTCATCGTGGTGGAGGAGAAGCGCGACTTCCTGGAGCGCCAGGTCGCCGCCGCGCTGGTGGGCACCGGCGTGTCGCGCATCTACGGCAAGACCGGGCCGCAAGGGGAGGTCCTCTTCCCCATGCATGGCGGCCTGTCCAGCGACGCCGTCGCGGCGACGCTGGGCCGGGTCCTTGCCGGATCGCTCGAGCTTCCCGCGGCTGGCCGGATGAGGCTGGAGCGGCTGGCCGGCATCGCCATGACCACGCCCTTCGAACTGCGGCGGCAACCCAACTACTGCTCCGGCTGCCCGCACAATGCCTCCACGCTGCTGGCGCCGGGCCAGATCGCCTGGGGCGCGCCCGGCTGCCATCTGTTCGCCACCCTGATGGACAAGCCGCAGAAGCGGGTCGAGGGCACCACCCAGCTCGGCGGCGAGGGCCTGCCCTGGATCGGGCTTTCCCCCTTCACCAGCCGCCAGCACATCGTCCAGAACGTCGGCGACGGCGCCCTCTTCCACTCCAGCCTGCAGAACATACGCTATGCGGTGGAGACCGGCGTCAACATCACGTTCAAGCTGCTCATCAACGGCGTGCTGGCAAATACCGGCGGACAGGTTCCGGTGACCCAGACGACCGTCATGGAACTGCTGCCGCGGCTGGCTCTGGAGAAGGTGACCAAGATCGTCGTCATCACCAAGGAGCGCGACCGCTACGATGCGCGCGCGCTCCCCCGCGGCGTGGAACTGCGTCCGCTCGAGGCGCTGGAGGCGACCATGAGCGAGCTGGCCGCGCTAAAGGGGGTGACGATCGTCATTTACGACGGCGCCTGCGCCAACGAGCGCCGCCGACGCCAGAAGCGCGGCCTGCTGCCGAAGCCGACCCGCTTCACCTTCGTCAATGAGGACGTCTGCGAGAACTGCGGCGACTGCGGCGCCAAGGCCAACTGCATGTCGCTGCAGAAGGTCGAGACGGAGTTCGGCGACAAGACCAGCATCCACCAGTCCTCCTGCAACCAGGACCGCGCGTGCCTGGAGGGGGAATGCCCCTCCTTCGTCACTGTCGACATCGCGGCCGGGGTCGAGCCGGCCAGGCCGCGCCCGCCGCAGATCGACGCCGCCCGGCTGCCCGAGCCGGTCATGGCGCGCCTGGAACGACCCTATCAGATCTACATTCCGGGCCTCGGCGGCACGGGGGTGCTGACCGCCAATGCCATCCTCGCCCAGGCCGCCGCCCTCGACGGGCTCGACGTGCGCACCTACGACCAGACTGGCGCCTCGCAGAAGTGGGGGCCCGTCCTGTCCAGCCTCATCGTCGCGCCCAAGGGCATGGCCCCCAGCGTCAACACCGTCGGCTACGCCAAGGCCGACCTCTATCTCGCGCTCGACCTGCTGGCCGCAATCGAGCCGGCCAACCTGGCCCGCTGCTCCGCCGACAGGACGGTCGCGCTGGTCAATTCCGGGGTGCTGCCTACCGGCCAGACGATCCGCGATCCGCGCCGCAAGCCGCCCCGCGACGCCATGGTGGAAGCCATCGCCAAGGCGACGCGCGTCGCCGACATGGTCGTACTCGACGCCCGCCGCATCGCCGAGGAGCTATTCAGCGACTATCTGATGACCAACATGGTCGCCATCGGCGCCGCCTACCAGGCCGGCAGGCTGCCTATCAGCGCGGCCTCCATCGAGGCTGCCATCAGCCTCAACGGCGTCAGCGTCAACAACAACCTGACCGCCTTCCGCGCCGGACGGCTCTCGCAGTGCGACCCGCAGGCCCTGGAAGTCCTCTACGCGGGCGCGCCGCGCCTGCTGGCCGACCGCGTCTGCGAGCAGGCCGCGGCCCCGGCCCTTGAGGCGGCCTGGCAGGCGGCGCGCGCCGCGCATGGCTGGATCGACCCCGATACCGCCCGCCTGCTGGAGCCGCGCTTCAAGGATCTCATCGGCTACCAGAACCTGCGCTACGCCACGGCCTATCTCGACAAGGTCGCCGGCGTCGCCCGGCGCACCCATGCCGTCCTCGACCCGAAGGCCGCGGCGCGCATCGTCCACATCGTCGCGCGCAACCTCCACAAGCTGCTCGCCTACAAGGACGAGTACGAGGTGGCCCGCCTGCTCACCCAGCCCGGCTTCGAGGCCCGCATCCGCGGCCGCTTCACCGGAAAGGTCAGGATCAGCTACAACCTGCAGCCGCCGCTGATCCGCCGCCTCGGCATGAAGCGCAAGGTCAGGCTCGGACCCTGGTTCCGGCCCGCCCTGCTTGTCCTCAAGCGTCTCAAGGCCCTCCGCGGCACCCCCTTGGACCCCTTCGGCCGTATGGCAGCACGCCGCGAGGAGCGCGAACTCATCGCCTGGTACGGCCAACTCGTCGACGAGACCCTGCACCGTTTGCGTCCTGATACCGCTGGCCCCGCCGCAGACCTCCTCGACCTGCCCGAAACAATCAAGGGATACGAGCACATCAAGGCTCGCGCCGCACAAAACGCAAGGCGGCGGGCAGACCGGCTGGTGGCCGCAAATGGCTGCGGTAACCCGGAATTAGCATCAGGAACGTCGGAGTTGGCTGGCGAGGAAAAACTCGCGGGGACGATTTACCACGATACCACGGATATTGCCCGGCGGCGCCACCGAGCTGCCGAGACAGATCCGGCATCGAAGGAGACTGCAGTGCACTCTTAGAGCTTCGCAGGAGCAGGAGCGACGATCGTTGCGGCCGATTTCGTTTGCCGGCAGCTACGAACTTGAAATCGCAGCGAGAAAGGTTGCGCTGGAGGGAGGAGAGTATGTTTCGTATAGACAAACTAACACTGCGTCTGTATTCCTTGACGGGGCTGGCGCTGGCCATGTCCGTTGGGCTGGACAACCAGGGTTTCGCCCAAGAGACCAACTCGCTTGACAAGGTCACAGTAGCGCTGCCGTTTCCCGTGGCGAGCTACCTTGTGCCTGTTTTCGGCAAGGACATGAGCATTTTTGAGAAGCGTTGGCCTTTTCCATAAGGCGGGCTGCAACTCGGCTCCTCGCGCTCTGATGCTCACGTGCCTGAACGCACGCTCCGCTCCGGTTCGCAAAGGGTCTTGGTTCGCCGCGCCTTGACGAAAAAATCATCGCCGCCTCCGGGGATTGTGCCGGTATCAGCCCGCGAACGCCGCCCTATTGGCTGTCAGCCAGTCCCTGACCGACAGCGGCTTGCGACCCGACAGCCTCTCGACATCGGAAGTGACCGTGGCGAGGTCGCCGGCGCGCGCCGCGACGTTAAAGGAGAGGATCATCGGGATCGCCGGCTCCGGCATGCCCGCGGCTTTCATGCTGCCAGCAAGCTGCTCGTCGGTCAGGTTCACAACCTGGATGGGCTTGCCGGTGATCTCGCTGGCGAGCACGGCAATCTCAGCATTGCTCAGCGCCTCCGTGCCGGTCAGCGTGTAGGTCGTGCTTGTCGTAGGCGGATTGGCTAGCGCACCGGCGATTGCAGCTGCTTGATCTGCGCGGGGGACGTAGGCGATGCGGCCCTCGCCGGCAGAGGTGTACCACTGGCCGGATTTCAACGCCTGCGGCAAGCTCATGAACAGGTTTTCGGCGTACCAGCTGTTGCGGAAGATCAGGTAGGGCAGGCCGGTCGCCTTCACTGCTTGCTCGGAACCGAGATGGTCGGGCGCGAAGCTGATAGCGGAGTTCTCCGCTTTCGGCAGCGAGGTGTACGCGATGCGCTTCGCGCCGGCTTTGGCTGCGGCGGCGATGGCGGCCTGGTGCCGGCGCAGGCGCTTGCCCGGCGCGTCCATGGCGTCGGTGGAAACGATGAGCACCGTGCCGGACCCGGCAAATGATTTCTCCAGGCCCGAAGGATCGTCAAAATCGGCCTTGGCAACATTGATACCCTTTGCCGCAAGGTCGGCGAGCTTGCCGGGGTTGCGGGTACCGGCGACGATTCGCGAAGGCGCGACCTTCTGCGCGCCAAGAAGGCTGTTAATGATGGCGCGACCGAGCTGGCCGGATGCGCCGGTTACGAAAAGGGTATCAGACATGCTGCTGGCTCCTACGCGATTCGAGACGTGCTCTCTTTTCGAGACAAGCACTAGATTGTATATGAATTGCGCCTCGTAAAGGAGGTAGTTTCAGATCAGGTAGTTACCTGAACAATACCCAGTCCGGGAGAAACATTGATGGATGCTCGCACCGCCTCGGTCCGCCAGAAGATCGAGATCTACCGCGCCGACGTGATAAGCGGCGGCATCGCCAACTGCCCGATCCGCAACGTGGTGCAGAATGTGTCGGCCAAATGGAGCGCGCTGTTGCTCATGGCACTAGCAGAGCAACCCTACAGGTTCGGCGAACTGCGGCGGCTGGTGCCAGACATCTCGCAGCGCATGCTTACGCAGACTCTCCGCGACCTGCAGCGCGACGGTTTCGTGCATCGCGAAGTTTTCCCGACCACGCCGCCGAGCGTCGAATATTCATTGACCGACTCAGGGCGTTCGATCCATGCGGCTATGGAGCACCTGTTCCAATGGGCCGAAAACAACCACACCAGCGTGGTTGAGGCGCGCCGAAGCTTCGACGAGGCAAATGTATGACTGGTTGCGTTCCACCTGGTTCACCAGTTCACCCATCGCAGCCTTAGTCATGCCTGCTCTCTTGGCCAACTCCGAGAGCCTCGTCCCGTCGTCGTCGAGATTGCGGGTGGCATGAAGCTGAGACAGGGACAGGGGCCGGTAGCCGCTCTGCTGCTGCAGTTCCAGAACGCGTGCGTCGAACTTGTTGACGGCCTCGTGCAGCCGCCAACCGATATTGTCGAGCCGCCAGTGTCGCTTCATTTCGTGGCTTCCACGGCAATGCAGTAGTCCTCAGCAGGCGGTGCAGTCGTGCACAGCTCTGGAGTCATGTCAAAGCGCGAACGGGACGCCCGCTCGCCTGGTCACGAAGGCAGGTGCGCTCCCACGATTCCCGGTCGGCCGATGCGTCGTCAGGAACTCCGGCCGGGTCGTCGCCGGCGGACGGCGACACTGGCTCTCCCGCGGGCTCAACCGCCCAGAGGTGGTGCGTGCTCCCGTCCGCCACCGCACCCGCCCTTATAGCGGATTCGGCAGAGGAGAAGTTACAAGGTGGTTCAGGCGCTCTATGCACGCGGTCGCAGGTGGCTAGAGGGCGGCGCCCTCTAGATCGTGTTTCCGTGGCAGCGCAGTTCGATCACGGTCGTGGGACAGCCGCCACAAGGGCTAAGAGCGGGTATACATCGTTCCGCCGGCCCCGTAACCTGAGGCGGAGGTCGTAGCCACGCGATCAACATCGCATTCGGTCAGCTTCACCCGATCCGGGCGAAGCGTCGCTTGATTATGGCGTCAGCGCTTATCCGCACGAGCCTCGGGAGCTTCACCCCTCAGCCGAGCGGCCAGATCTTCCGGTAGCCTGTCGGAGCGGATCTTGCCCGTGGCAGCGTCGCGAACACACCAGACGCGGGTCTCATACGCCGATACGCAGAGGTTCTGCCCCAACGATAACCGGTGCTCTATGTCGAAGCTGGACCTTCGAACCTCAACCACGCCGGTCGCTATGGTGATCTTGTCTCCATAGGTGCACGACGCCTTGAACTCAGCGCGCAACTGCACCAGAGGGCAGCCCACGAACCCGTGCTCGCCGAGATCCTGATTCCTCCAGCCGGCCAGCTCGCAAAGCTCGGTCGTGCATTGGTTGAAGAAGGAGAAGAAGTTGGGATTGAAGACGATCCCGGCGGGGTCGCAATCGCCCCACTCGATGACCCTGTGTGATGTGTGGGTGAGCATGCCCATGACACCTTGTTGTATTTCTATCGTTCGAGGTGCAGACGCCCAGTCCGGTCATCCCGGTTGGTCAGCCGCTCACCGCGATGCGCCCTCGCCCGGCTCCGGCGCCTACATCGAAACCCTTCGTCATCGGCCGACGAATCGCGGCAGCCAGTGCACGACGGGCGGGACCGTGACGATCAGGAGAAGCACGAGAAGCTTGACAGCCAGGAACGGCGCGATGGCCGCGTAGATCTGGCGCATGCGGATTTCCGGCGGGGCTATCCCCTTCATGACGAAGAGCAGCAGGCCGACCGGTGGTGTGAGCAGTCCGATCTCCATCGTCAGCAGGTAGGCGGTCGCAAGGACCAGCAGATCGAGTTGCACGTGCTGTGCGAGGGGCATCACCAACGGCAGCGTCAGCATCATCATACTGATTGGATCGACGAAGCACCCGAGCACCAGAAGGACGAGAATGACACCGAACATGACGGTTCCGGGTGTGGTGAGAACCCCGGAGATCGCGGCGACGAAGTCCTGTGTCGCGCCCGTGAATGCCAGGATCTGGCTGAAGGTCTGGCTGGCGGCCACGATGAACAGGATCGTCGTCGAGAGGTGTACCGTTGCCATCAGCGCGCGCTTGACGACCAGCAGGCTGACCGAGCGATAGAAGATGGCGACGACCAGGGATGCGACGCAGCCGAAGGCGGCCGATTCGGTCGGCGTCGCCAGCCCCGCCAGCAGGGATCCCACAACCGCGATAAGGATGGCCGAAAGCGGCAACACGTCCACGATCAGGGGCATCAGCCGCTCGCGCATGCCCCGTGCGGCCAGATCGTCCGTCGGCGCGAGTTGGGGCCGCATCCATGCGGACAGCATGATGATCGCGAGGAAGCCCACCGCCATGATGAGCGCGGGGACGATGCCCGCGACCAACAACTGTGCGATCGATATCTTCGCCATGCTGCCCAGCAGAACCGCAAGGGCGGACGGAGGAATGAGCACCGCAATCGCGCCCGAGGCAAGTATCGGCCCCATCGCCAGCGTCGGATGATAGCCGCGACGCAGCATCTCCGGCATCAGGGTATTGCCAAGCAGCGCCGTGTTTGCGATCGAGGAGCCCGACAACGCCGCGAACACGGAACCGCCGGCGATCGTCACGACGGACAGGCGGGCAGGAACGTGCGTGATGGCCCGGTCGATGGCGCCGATCGCCCTCTGCGCGACACCTGACTGGAACATTATCTCGCCCATCAAGATGAAGAGCGGGATTGGCAGGAGCACGAAGCTGGTCAGCGAACTGACCGAGTTGCGCACCATCTGCACGAGTCCGGCTTCTCCGCCGAAAACGAAATAGGCGCCAATCGTGTTGACTACGATGAAGGCGAACGCGACGGGCAGACCGGCGGCGAGAAGCGCCACGAGGCTGCCCAGCATCAGGATCAGTACGAGCCCCCAGTCCATGCCTCAGAGATTGCCTATATGGGTGGGGCTCGATCCGCGGACGAGTTGGCGCATGAACTCGCAGGTGCAGAGAGCGAAGCAGGTGACGATGGGGATGAAGGTCCACCATACGGGGAAGTTCAGCACCTTCCGCACGATCAGGTTTTGATGATAGGCGGTGAGCAGCGCCGACATGCCCGCCCAGGCGAAGACCAGGGACGCGACGAGCCCCACCATACAGACCGAACGAAGGAGACGGTCCTTGCCTAGCGTAGGCAGGTTGGCGCTCAGCAATTCGACACTGACATGGCCTCCCCTGCTGAGAACCCAAGGCACGCTGATGAGGATCGCCGTCATCAGGCCGTTCTCGGCCAGGTCGTTCAGCCCGTAGAGCGATTTCGCCAAGATGAACCGAAGAGTTGCATCGACGGGAATGGCTACCGTGATCAGAGCGACGATGGCAACGGCTACGAGAGCCAGCGCCATCAGGATGGTGTCGTGCACCCTCTCCAGTGCGGCCATCTACCGAGCGCTCGTCAGGCAATCTATCAAGAGCTCGACTGCGGCCGCGTCGGACTTGGCGATCTCCGTCCGCGCGGTTTCCGCCGCAGCGGCGAGCCAAGTCCCTCGGTCATCGCCGGTCAGTTCGATCGTCTCTATGCCAGCCTCGGCGTGCTTCTTCTTCTCGGCTTTCACAAGCGCTTCGTTGTTCGCTTCGGCTGCCTCGGCAACGTCCATCGCCTCTCCGAAAACGGCGCGCTGTTCATCCGTGAGGGATTTCCACTTGTCGAGATTCACGAGGATGTTGACGTCCTGCTGATAGAAACCTGGATCCACTCTATACTTCGTGTGATCCTGCCATCCGAGGTCGAAAATGCCGATCGAGGGCCAGCCATATCCCTGCACCGCACCCCGCTCGAGTGCAGCGTACACGTCGCCGGGTGGCGTGTTCACCATGTTGGCGTTGAGGCTTCCGAACATCGCCTGGTAGATCGGCGTGACACGGATCGTCAGCCCGGATAGATCCGCGCTATCGTGCCTCTTGTTGAGGTAGAGATGATACTGGATGCGGTCGCCGGTCCTGCCGAGATATTTCACGTTCATTCGCTCCTGGTGGAGCGTGTCGAGCTTCTCGTAGCAGCCGTTCCGGCGCTGTTCCTGTCCGGTGTTCGTCGCCAGCTTGACCATGGCGGCGCCGGGCAGGATGTTTGCGTAGAAAGCGTGGGGCGCGAAGCCGACATCCACAACACCGCTGGAAATCGCGCCGCCGAGTTCGAAGGGAGGGATGGTTTCCGGGCCGCCGAGGAAACGGATCTGGACAACGCCCTTGCCATTCTCGTTCACCCAGTCGATGAAATTCCTGAAGGGCGCAGAAACCCCTGCGCTGGTGTTGAAGGCGCCGACGGCCTTCAGTGTAACCTCGTCGGCTGGGGCGCTGCCGGCCGTGAGCACCGACATGCATAAACCGAAGCAGCCACAAAGTCCTGCTCTGCGTAGCATCATTCTCCTCCCACTGCCCCGCTTCACCTCGAGGTGCATTTACCAATCGACAACCGTCGGTTTTCGGGTCGTGACCGGGTTCGATATTCGATCTTCAGCGGTGCGGCTCAGCGTACAAGCCCACCCCACCGCTCCTAAATCAGTTGCGTCGCCCAAGCGATTCTAAGGTGGCGGGCAGCCCTGACAATTATGTTTCGTTAATAGGCAATATGCGCCTGCGAAATACAGCCCACCCGAATGTGCCGGCCTGCCCGCTCGTCTCGCTCACCCGCCCTGGCTCTCATAGCGCTTCATGAAGTTAGGGGCGGTCCGACGCAGGCGCTCGAGATCCATCCGGCCGGAGCGGTTGATGTACTCGTAGGCGAATTCGAGCGGCGGAAGCGACATCCGCTCCGCATAGTTCTCGTACCAGTGCGCGGAGGTGTTCGCGGCATTGAATATCTTGCGAGCGATGGGCGCGCGTTCGGACTGATAGGCCGCAAACGCCGCCTCGAGATCGTCATGCGCGGCAAGCGCCCGCGACAGCGCGATGGCATCCTCCATGGCGAGCCGGGTGCCGGACCCGATCGAGTAGTGCGCCGTATGGACGGCGTCACCCATCAGGGCATAGCGGCCCGAGGTCCATTTCTCGCACCAGAGCTTCGGGAACTGGCGCCAGTTCGACCGGTTCGTAATCAGAGACGCGCCTTCGAGCACATCCGCGAAGACTTCCTGGGAAACGGCCACGCTCTCCCGCTCATCCATCGAGGCGAAGCCGTAGCGTTGGAACGTGGCGTCGTCGCATTCGACCAGGAACGTGCTCATTCCTGGATTGTAGCGGTAGTGGTGTGCGTTGAGCGCGCCCTTGTCCGTCCTGACGAATGTCTGCGTCAGGGTGTCGAAGGGCCGGTCGGCGCCGAACCAGGCGAAATGGTTGTTCAGATATTCGATCGAGGGGCAGAACTCGCTTTCCAGGCTCTGTCGGACCAGCGAATTCAATCCGTCGGCCCCAACAACCAGATCTGCGTCCACCTCGTCGAGAGACTCCACGCGCCGTTCCATCTCAATCGAGGCTCCCAGGCTCTCCGCCCGCTCCCGCAGGATCTCGATGAGAGCCAAGCGGCCGATGGACGTGAAGCCAACGCCGTCGATCACGATCCGGTCGCCGGGCAGGTTGAGGGTCATGTTCGTCCAGCGTTCCATCTGGGGCGTGACGAGCGCATGGGTCTCCGGATCGTCTTTCTTCAGGAACTCCAACGCCTGATCCGAGAAGACCACGCCGAACCCGAAGGTCGCGCCCTGCGGGTTCTGTTCCGTCACCCGCACCTCGATGCTGGGCAGCAATCGCCGCAGCAGGATGGCCGTGTACAGGCCGGCCGGCCCCCCGCCGATGATCTCGACTCTGGATATGCGGGTCATCAAATTGTCCTCTGTATTACGGGGCGAGAAAGGTCAGGGCCTTCAGCGGGCGTCTTCCCCACCGGTCCCGCCCCTCGCTCCGGCTGGTGTAAATGATCCTTCCATGGGCTTCTGCATGAGTTCCGAGGGATCCGCCGGATCCGGAGCTTCGTGCAGAGGCCATACGTGCGAGCCGCTCCCGCCAGTTCCGGATCAACCGCCGAACATGAAGAGATCCGCGCTCAGAAGCGAAACCGCAGGAATGAACGTCACTATGATCAGCGCCGCGAGAAACACGTAGAAGAACGGCAGCACGCCCATGTAGATATCGCCCGTGGGCGTCTTGAGCACGGACTGCGCCACAAAGATGTTGATCCCGAAGGGCGGCGTGAACATGCCGATCGCCAGATTGAGCGTGATGACGATCCCGAAATGGACCTTGTCGATGCCGAGCGCGTCCACGACCGGCGCGAGGACGGGCGTCAGCAGCAGGATCGCAGAGATCGGATCCATCACGCACCCGAGCAGCAGCAGCAGTATGTTGACCGCGAGGAGGAAGAGCCACGGGGAAACCTCCATTGAGACGATCCAGGCCGCCATGTTCTGCGGAAGCTGGTTGACCGCGAGGATCCACGAGTAGAGGCCGGCTGCCGCCACGATGATGAGGATCTGCGCGGAGAAGATGACCGTGCTGGAGGCCGCATCGAGTATGTCGCGAAATCCCATCTCGCGATAGACGAAGAGCGTCACCGCTAGGGCATAGACGCAGGCGACCGCCGCCGCCTCGGTGGGCGAGAACACACCGCCATAAATACCGCCGAGAATGACGACGATCATGCCCAGCGCCCAGAACGCGCGACGCGCGGCATTCAGGAATCCCGAACGATCCGTGATGTCACTCGTTCGAAGGCCGAGCCGCAGAGCCTTTGCGAGGATATAGGCCACCAGTATCAGTGCAATCAGCAGCCCCGGCAGCACGCCGGCGGCATAGAGCCGGGGGATCGAGGTCTCCGATGCGGCGCCGTAGACCAGCATCGGAATCGAGGGCGGAACGACGATCCCAATGGCGCCGACGGACGTGACGAGCCCGACGGCGAACCGCATCGGGTAGCCGTCCTTGAGCATTGCCGGATGCATGATCCTGCCCACGGACGCCACCGCCGCTGCGCTGGATCCGGAAATCGCGCCAAAGACCGTCGCGGTGCCGACCGTGGTGACGCCGAGCGCGCCCGGCAACCTGCCCACCAGCGCACGGACGAAATCTACCAGGCGAAGGGAAACGGTCCCGCGCGACATCAATTCGCCGGCGAAGATGAAATAGGGAATGGCAAGCAGGCCGGTCGAACTGACGGACCCGAACATGTTCTGCTGAACGGCCGACATCGGCATGTTCATGTAGAACGCGAGCGCGAAGACCGATGCCGTCAGCAGCACCACGAAGATCGGGAAGCCGCCGATGAGAAGAAGTGCCGGCAATGCGGCGAGGACCAAGCTCATATGTCGGCCTCCGCTTTCCGCGCTCTGCCGGGTCTGCGCATGTCGGCCAGTCCGGCCATCACCCGAGCGGTCGAGATCACGGCCATCGCAACCATGCTGAGCGTGATCGCGCTGTGGACGACCCACGACGGAATCCCCAGCGCATCGCTGGTCATTCCGAAGGCGAAGAGCCGCGAGACATAGCCGTATGACAGCCATGCCACCCAATAGAGGACAGCGGCCACCGCGATCTCCTGCACCAGTTGCAGCACGAGACTTGCGCGCGGTGGCAGGATGTCCATGACGACGGACATGCGGATATCGACCTGCTGCCAAGCGCACACGACCGCGCCCACATAGGTCATGACGATCATGTAGAACACGGCCGCCTCGTCTGCCCACAGCAGCGCGGCGCCGAAGACATAGCGAGCCACGACGTTGTAGACGCTGAGGAACACCGTTGCGATAAGCCCCAGCGCGATTGCAACCAGCAGGTACTGCATCAGCTTGTCGACGGCGTGTTTCATGGTGGTCCACCACACGGTTGAAGCCGCAAGGGCGGCCGCCGGAGCGGCCGCCTTGTTCTCGCGAGCTACTGGCGAGCGTCTTCCGCAGCCTGTTTCAGGAGCTCGTAGTCGGCCTTCAATTGCGGATTGCTGGCCACGACTTCCTCGACCACCGGCACCACGCTGTCGAGGAAACGCTGGCGCTGCTCATGGTCCATCACCGTCATGGTGCCGCCCTGCGACGCGAAGGTTGCCTCCAGTGCCGCCGGGCCGCTGTCGAGCTTGGCCTTGTAGGCCGACTTGGAGGCGTCGGCTTCCTCGCGGATGATGGCCTCCAGCTCCGGCCCGATGCGGGCCAGGAAATCCTTGCTGACGATGCCCCCGACAATGAGGAAGTTGCCCGGCAGATAGGTGGCGTGCTTGGCGACGTCGGCGAACTTGGAGCCGACGATCACGGGCATGTTGGTCGCAGCGCCGTCGATGGTGCCGGTCTGGATGCCCGGCAGCACGTCTCCCAACGGCATTGCAACGGGCGAGACACCGAGCGCCTGCATCGGGCGGTTGATCAGGTCCGTGGAACCGCCGGTGCGCAGCTTCTTGCCCTGCAAGTCATCGACGCTCGAGATCCGGTCGCGCGTCACGACGGCGATCTGCCCGCTGGTGAGGATGAAGAGAGGCTCGACATTGGCCTGCGCGCCAAGTTCCGCCATCATCGCCTTGACGCGCGGATCCGCCATGGTGCGCAGCGCGTGGTGTTCGTCATCGAACAGGCCGTTCGCATCGAACACCTGGAAGCGCGGATCAACGGCGTTGAGGAAGCCGATGATGGGGGTGGTCATCTCGATGGTCCCCATCGCGACCCCTTCGACCGTCGCCGGAATCGGCCCAAGCTGGCTCAGCGGGTACAGCTCGACGTCGATGCGCCCGCCAGACCTTTCCTCGACGCCGGATTCGAATGCCTTCAGCCAGGCCGAGAACGGATCGATGTCGGTGAGCGGAGCCGGTGATGAAACCTTTAGAGTGAATTCCGCGGCGGCGGCGGGAGCGGACAATCCCAGCGACAGAATTGCGGCTCCAAATAGATTTGCAACGATCTTCAGCATTGTCATTCCTCCCTCAAGATGTGTAAGCGAACGGCTTTGGCCGGTACGTTAGGAATTCTGCGGGCCCACTTCGTGGAAGCCGGCGGGTAGGCGCGACCGCGCGCGGCGTGCCCGGGAATCTCATTTCACCGCCGTCGCCAGGGTTCCGAGCCCTTCGATGGTGGCAACGAGCCGATCGCCGGACTTGACAGGCGCCACGCCAGCCGGTGTCCCGGTCATGATGACGTCGCCCGGGTAGAGCGTGTACATGTGGGACGCGTATTCGACTAGCCGCTGGACGTTGAAGACCAGGTCCCGCGTGTTGGACTTCTGCCGCACCTCCCCGTTGACCGTAAGCTCGAAATCGAGCGCGTTCGGATCCGCGATTTCGTCGGCCGTGACGAGATAGGGACCCAGCACGGCGAAGGTGTCGGGGGACTTGCGGAAATCCGGGAACTCCTTGCCGCGCACGGTCATGTCGAGACCGATCGTATAGCCGGCTATGTGATCTAGGGCATCGTCGTAGGAGATTGCCCGCCCCTGCTTGCCGATCACCGCGCACAGTTCGATCTCGTGATCGACCCGGCGATCGGTAAAGCCGATGTCGATGGGCGTGTCGCAACCCGCCAGCGAGCTGTTGGCCTTCAGGAAGAGGCCGAAATCGTCGATGCGGGTGTAGGTCTTGCCGTGGTTGATTTCCTTGTCGGCGTTTGCTTCGTCGATATGCGGTTGATAGTTGATCGGCGCGCCAATGATCTTGCCCGGTGTGGCAACGCTCGGACCGAGTTTCACCGCCTCGAGAGGCTTCCGCTCCGCGCCTGATTCGACCCGCTCGGCAAGCCGGTCGCGAAGCTGCGGCAGGCGCTCGACGACAACATCGCCCCTCGGATAGGGCCAAGGGACGTTCAGACCGTCCGGAAAGAAGATGTCGGTGACGTCGAAAACAGCTTCGTCGTGGACGACGCCAACCCGGCCTCCGTCGAAAGTGCAAATTTTCATAGGCGCCTCATCCTTGCCATTCGCGGAACAGTCCCAGCTTCTCGTGCACCGGCCGGTCGGAGAAGCAGAATGCGACGGCATCCTCTCCGACAGCGCGATACCTGACAGTCTGCCAGCCCGGGACCGAAAAGACGTCGTTGCGTGACAGACGCTCGAAGTCGCCGTCGCCCACGGCCACCTCGAGCGTACCTTCCAGGAGGACGACCACCTCGCTGCTGGTCGCGCGGTACGGCCTCGTCTCGAAGCCGGCGGGAACGAGCTTCATCGTGGTGCCGATCGTGGGGATGGCCCAGTCGCCATTGGTCGGGTTGATGTATCGCATCGTCAATCCATGATGGGGATCGACGGGTCCCGAACGCCCCAGGACGTGCAGTGACTCGCGGGTGCGCTCGTAGGGATAGCTGAAGACCGGAGAAGTGTGGGTCGCCTGCTGGTTCAGCGGCAGCAGTCCGTTGCCGTATCGGGCGAGCGCGTCTCCCTCGGGCCGCGTGATCTCCTGATCCTCCTCCATGTGCTCCTCGCGGAAGCCCGCGCCGATGGCCGAGACGAGCGGCACATCGAGACCGTCGAGCCAGATGACCGGCTCGTCCCCCTCATGCTTGTGGTCGTGCCAGGTCCAGAAAGGTGTGATGATGAAGTCGCCTCGGTGCATCCGGGTACGCTCCCCATCGACGGAGGTCACCGCACCCTCGCCCTCCAGGCAGAAACGTAGCGCCGACTGGGTGTGACGATGGGCCGGCGCCAGTTCGCCGGGCAGGATCAGTTGCAGCCCGGCATAGAGTGTGTCCGTCACCCGCGATTGTCCCGGCAGTCCCGGGTTCTCCAGAACCAGCACGCGACGTTCCGCTTCCTTTGCGGAGATCAGCGAGCCCGAGGCCAGAAGGGCCTCGCGCGTCGGCTCCCAGGGCCACCGGAACGGGACGGCCTTCGGCTTCGGCTCGCTCGGCACGAGACCCTTTAGCCGGACCCACAGGGGAGCAAGGTTCAGGGGCTTCAGTGTCTCATAGTAGTCGTCAAGGCTTGATGGGGTACGTGTATCCATGATCGCCTATCTCCATCAGATTGCTGTTCTAATAAGGGCATCGAGAGCGATCACTTCATCGTTGCGGACGACCAGCGGATTGATCTCGATCTCCCGGATCTGCGGGAAATCCGTCAGGATCGACTGTAGCGCCAGCAGCGTATCCACGATGCCGTCAATGTTTGCTGCGGGCTTGCCTCGATAGCCGGTAAGGAGCGGCGCGCCATTGAGGGACAGAAGCATCTCCCTCGCATCCACCGGCGTCAGCGGAGCGACGCGTGTCGCCGTGTCGGCCATCACTTCGGTGAAGACACCGCCAATTCCGACGGTCAGGCACGCACCCCAGGACGCGTCGTTGATCCCGCCTACCAGCAGCTCGGTGTCGAACCGCGTCATCTCCTCGATGAGATAGCGGCGCGCCGAAGCACCGGGTATCCGATCGATCGCGTCCAGCGCGCGCTCCAGGCCGTCGATGCCGTCGATGCCGAGATGTACTCCACCGACATCGGACTTATGCAGGATCTCCGGGTCGAGCACCTTGACCACGACGGGCCGGTCGAACGCGTCGAGCGCGTCACGTGCCGCCTCACGCGTTTCGCACACGCGGCGTCGCGGCGTCCTGACTCCATAGCCGGCGAGAAGCTCCTTGGCCGTGGCCTCGTCGAGCCTCTTGGGCAATGCGACGGGAGACGTGCTCGATCGACGTGCGGAGCTCGCGCCGCCCTGGCGGGCCGCAATTCTGCCGCGCGTCTGGCTGTCGCGCACCAGAGCGATCGCGGCGGCGGCGAGGGCATCGGGACTATCCGTCGCGAAGACACCCTCTTTCGCGAGGGCAGCGCGGGTACCGGAGAGGTCCCGCGTGCCCATGCTGGCGAATACTATCGGCTTCTCGGTGCCGGCCGCGACCGACTTCAAGACCGCCTCCGCGTCGAGAGCGCTGGGCTCGTCCAATGCGAATATGAGCGCTGCATCAATGCGATCGTCGTCGAGAACTGTGCGAACGACGTCGCCGAAGGCGGGGCCCGGGCGACCCGTATCGACCGGGTTCTGCACGAAGGTGAGCGGCGGAAGCAGTTCGCCGAGCCTGGCGACCGTCTCCGGGCGAAGCTGGGGGACATCGACGCGGGCTGCCTTCAGCCGGTCTGCGATCACCAGCCCCGGACCCGCCTGCCCCGTGATGACGGCGACGCCCGGGTTCGACAGCGGGGGAAGCCGGCGGCAGGCGAGTGCAGCGGCTGCGAGGGCAAGAGCCTCGCAGCCATCGACCACCACGGCGCCGGCCTGGCGCATCGCCGCGACCGTGGTCGCGTGCGAGCCCATCAGATTGCCGGTATGCGACTGCGCGAACTGGCCGACATCCTCCTTGCCAACCGGAAAGACGACGACGGGCTTCCTGTGCACGGCGCGCGCCACCGCCTCGAACAGCAGCCGGCCGTCGGCAACACCTTCCAGATGGAGGGCGATGCAGCGGGTCTCGGGATCGTCGATCAGGAAGTCGATCACGTCGATGGCGGTAACGTCGGCGGCGTTGCCGAGGCCGACGGCGTAGGAGACGCCCACCCCCATTTGGTGCAGCAGCAGCGTGATCGACAGGTTGATGCCGCCCGACTGGGCGACCACGCCGACGGGGCCGGCGGCGAGGACGTCGAGCCCCGGCGCGAATGAGGCGATGCACTGGTTGACTGGCGCGACATAGCCCGACGTGTTGGGTCCGAGCAGGCGCATTCCCGACAGGCAGCACGTCTCCAGCAATGCGTCCTGCAGGCGCTTGCCCTGCTCGCCGGACTCGGCGAAGCCGCCGGACACGACGAGCAGTCCGCCGGCGCCGGCTTCGGCGGCTTCCGCGGCGACCGCGGGCACCACATGCCCGGGCACTGCCAGGATGACGAGATCTGGAGCGTCAGGCAAGGCGGCAAGCGACGCATGGCATTTGCGCCCCATCACCTCGTCCGCCTTCGGATTGATGGGATAGACCGTGCCGGGAAACGGCATCAACGCAGCCATCGCCTGGGCGCCGGCCTTCTCCAGTGCGTTAGTAGCACCCACCACCGCAATCGAGCGCGGCTTAAGGGCGCGGCCGAGATTCGCGCGGCGGATAGTCTCGCTGCCCCCCCCGTCCATCACACACCCCCTGCGGTTTCCAGAGTAATTTTCTCGGCGATGATCTGCCGGAGCCGGGCGCGGTCGAGCTTGCCGACCCGGGTCGTCGGGAAGCCATCGATCGTCTCCAGCCGCTCCGGAACCTTGAACTTCGCCAACCCGCGTCCGGTGAGGAACTGTTGCAGCTCCCGCAGGGACGGCAGCGTAGCGCCGCCTTGAGGAATGACGAAGGCGCAGGCCTTTTCGCCATAAATCGGATCCGGCATGGCCACGACCTTCGCGTCGGAGATCGCGGGATGCTGGCACAGCAGGCGCTCAAGCTCCTCCGTCCCGAACTTCTCCCCGCCACGATTGATGTTGTCCTTGACCCTGCCTTCGAAGCGATAGGTGACCCGGTCGTCGGAGAGCTGTGAGCGCGCCAGGTCGCCGGTCCTGAAGAACCCGTCTCGGGTAAAGCTCACCGCGTTGGCGTCCGGGGCCCCAAAGTAGCCGGAGAGGCTGGAAGGTCCTCTGAAGCAGAGCTCGCCCATGCCGCCGACCGGGACCTCGGCATCCGAATCGAGTTGCAGCAGTCGCACCTCGTCGAAGGGGGTGCACACAGAGCCGATCGTGCTGTGGCGCAGGTCCGCCGGGTCGTCGGGCGCACTGGTCAGCACCAGTCCCTCGGTGATCCCGAACATGTTGATGGCGGTCACACCGGTCGCCGCCTCGATCCCTTCGGCTCCTATCAGCGTAAGGAAGCAGCGGAGCGAGGAGAGGTCATGATTTTGAATGCCCTCATAGGCGGCGATGATCGGCGCATGCGGCCCGATGGTGAAGGCCTGCGTCACGCCGTGGCGCTCGATCAGGCCGAAATAGGTATCGACCTTCCAGCGCGGGAGGAGGATGGTCGTGGCGCCGTAGATCAGGGTGCCGAGAAGGGTGAACATCATCCCCGCGTTGTGCAGCAGCGGCAGCGCCCAGATGCGAACATCCCTCTCGTCGCTGGAATAACTGTCCAACCACCGTTTGGTGTGACCGAGATATTCGCCATGGAAGCGGGGTATGATCTTCGGCAGGCCCGTGGAGCCGCCCGAAAGCTGCAGGACCGCGACGTCCGCCACGTTAGGCTCGTAGGGCGCGGTATCGACATCTTCGCCCGGCGCCTCGATCAGGTCCTCCAAGCGCAGCTTACTGGCACCGCTGGCCGCCCGCGCCGTCAGCAGCACGTCGATGCCAAGCTTCGCGCACATCTCGCTCGCGAACGCGCCAAGGTCCATGCTTTCGGTGAAATCGGCCTGCACGAAATAGGCCTTCGGTTTGCAGATATCGGCGATCGCGCGCATCTCGAGCTCGCGATATTGGGGGATAGTGCAGACGGGTAGGATGCCGAGGTTCATGCAGCCGAGCAGCGCGATCTGCGTCTCCGCGATTGTGCCCATCTGGAACAACGCCCGATCACCGGGACGCAAGCCTGCAGCGAGCAGCGCCTTGGAGACGGAGAGGCTGGCCTTGCGGATCTGCGCGAAGGTCCACTCCCGACCTTCGCAGATGTAGGCGACCTTGGAGGGATATGCGGCGGCACACCGGGCAAGCAACTGAGGAATTGTGTCGCTGCTCCACGCGCCCCAGGCAAGATACTCCGCCGCCCGTTCGCGACGTGGGTAGACGACGTCATCCAGCGGGAATCTGGGTACCAACGCGCTTTCTCCTCCTTGGCGAGGCCCCGCCCATCCGGCGGCTCCTCGGGCCGGCCCCGGTTCCATCTTCGCCGCCCGGCGTCGAAGGTGCGGACACGGCGGTGGGTCGGGTAAATTGATCCGATGGAGCGACCTAATAGCCTCTATTGAGATTTATCAATCCAATTGACCCAATAGTATTGATTTGCAAAACTTATATTTGTGTTCAAGAGGCCAGGCACCACACCTTCGGAGCAAGAAAGACGTGCGCAAAAGCGGGCGGTCATCTCACGACAGATTAGCCGACAATCTCGACCTCAATCTGCTGAGGGTTGCGCGCGCCATTCATCTGGCGGGTAGCGTATCCCTGGCTGCCGAGTTGCTCGGGCTGAGCCAGCCGGCGACGAGCCTCGCGCTGAAACGGCTTCGTCAGTCGGTGGGGGATCAGGTCTTCGTCCGCTCGGCGCAGCGCATGGTGGCAACACCTCGTGGGGCAGAGATCGTGCAGGCAGCGGAAACTATCTCGGAGATTGTGGATTCCGCCATCCTGCGGGACGACGTCTTCGACCCTGCGGTGGCGGGACGCACCTTCACGATCGCGCTATCCGATGTGGGCGAGATGGTGTTCCTGCCGAAGATCACTTCCCGCGTCGTCACCCTCGCCCCGAATTGTTCCCTGGTTTCCCAGAACATCAACACGAAGGACCTGGACGAGGCGCTGTTCTCGGGAGCCGTCGATCTTGCACTGGGGTACTTCCCCGACTTGGAGAAGCCGGGCTACTTCGTTCAGAGCCTGTTTCGCCACCATTTCGTCGGGGTGGCGCGCAAGGACCACCCGCTCGTCAAGTCCGGGACCATATCCCTCGAACGATTCCTCAATGCGCTCCACGTAGCGGTTAATCCGCCGAGCCGAAGCCAGGAACTCCTGGAGACGCACCTCCTGCGCCAAGGCCTAAGGCGGCGCGTAAGCCTCACCGTGTCGCATTTCCTCAGCGTGCCAGCGATGCTGGAACACTCCGACCTCATCGCCGTGGTTCCCTGGGCCATCGCTGACTATTTCGAGGCCATGGACCGCGTCGCACCGTTCGCGCTGCCCATCGAGATGGACGAATACCTGCTCAAGCAGCATTGGCACGAGCGGTACAATCACGATCCCGGCAATCGCTGGCTGCGATCGATCATCGCCAACGAGTTCGGCTCAAATCTCTGACGCGGCGGCTTCTGGTCGCCGCATACTCCCCCAGCCGAGCCGGGACGCCGCGGCCGTTCGGGAGGCCCGACACCATGGGGTCACGAGGTCCTATCGTCGTCGGCTTCGGCAGGCCGGCGCACCAGGCCCGAAGCGCTTCGAGCTGCGGCGGCAGCCCAACTACTGCTCCGGCTGCCCGCACAACGCCTCCACGCTGCTATCTTCGCCGAGTTTTGCGACGCCTATACGCAAGAGACGAACCGCCTGCGGATGGAGAGCCGAGCGAACATCAATGCGGCCCAGGCCGAGATAGACCGGATCGACCGGGAAGTTCAGAAGCTGATGGACCTCTATCTCAAGGACGCCTGTCCGTCGACGATGTGAAGGAACGCGGCGACAAGCTAAGGGCGCGCAAGGCGGAACTGACCGACTTCCTGGCGACGGCCGACGAGCCTCCTCCCCTGCTGCATCCGGCGATGGCCCAGCAATACCGCATCCGTGTGCAGCAGCTTTACGAGACGCTTCAGGCCGATTCCGAGGAGAGGCGCGTCGAGGCCGCCGATGTGATCCGTTCGCTGGTAGAGGACATCGTGCTGACGCCGGTGGACGGCAAGGTGGAGATCGACGTGCGCGGCGATCTCGCTGGAATCCTTACGCTTTCGGCGGAACGCAAAAACCCCGCCGGTGGGGCGGGATCACCGCAAGTAATGATGGTTGCGGGTTTCGCCACAGGCGGAGGTCGCTGCTTGCCATTGTCCCTTATGACAGAATTGGCCGAGCGAATCCAATTCATGACCACCTCACATAAACACGGTTCGCTCTTTCGGTAGCGGCATAGCGCTCATCCGAAAGTCCGCTATTCTTCCCTACGACAAGGGAAATGCAAGCGTCCGTGCCGGTTCTCGCAGAGCAATGCAAAGACTTCCAGGACGGCCGGACCATAGGCGCAGCACCGCGGCGACCCCAGAGACCGTGCGCCGACGCGCCGGGAAACGTCTCACATGGTGAGAACGAACCGGTTTCAGCCGTTCACCCCTGCGCAACGACAAGCGTTACATCCCCACTCAACATCTCGCCGGACCTAAGCACGCGTGTGCCGGTTCCCACAATTCCCCGCTCGGCCAGATTGAAACCGTTGGCCAGATGTGTGACGGGTTCAATGCAGGCATAATCACCCTCCGAGCGATGTACGACGAGATGACTGAAAACCGGCTGTGTCTGCATATCGAGCCTCAGCCCACCTGCAAGCCGTGCGGTCAGGTGCGACCATGAGGATAGATAGGCAGTCGCCTTACATTCCAGAGGGTTGGGCATGTCGCCACTCACAACCTCTCCAGTGGGCAGGTAATCGGGTGCGTGCGGCCACCAGCGGGCGGCATCGTGGTCGATTTGGCGACAGCGCGCCACATAGGGATGCCAGCCGAGCCCAGCAGGCATCGGCCGGTCGGACCGGTTTGTCACTGAAAGGGTTATCGTCATGCGATTGCCTTCCAGGGCGAAGCGTTGACGCCCCTCGAACGGCCAGGGCCAATCGTCGTCTGCCGGATAGTCGATTGCCATTTCCAGACCGGCGTCACAAGCGTTGACAACGCGCCAGGGGCACAGATGGGCCGGACCATGCAGGCTGTGCGGCGCGGCGTCGGGGTGCGGTCTGATGGGTATAGTTTCACCGGCAAAGTAAAGCCGCCCTTCGGCAATCCGGTTGTGATAAGGCAACATCGGGTAAGCGCCAGCTTTCGGCCAGACTAGCGGATCATGCAGCGCTGGGGGCAATGGGACAACGACGTCGGTGCCGCCGCAGTGCACAAGCCGGCTCAGCCGCCCGCCCAGTTCCGGTGCGAATTCCGCTCGCAGTATGTCTGATCGGATTGCCGGCCGGGTGGTTTGCTGTTTCTCCAGCATCACCATTCATAGACCCGCGAAACGGAACCGTCATATTCGCCATTGGCGAAATGGCCCCCGATCACATGACTGCCAACGGCGTCGGGGTCCTCTGCCGGCACTCCAGCCAGAATTTCCGCGGCAAATGCCTCGGCATTGTCCTGTGGCGCATAACCCAGGTCGAAGGCTGTACTGTTGTCGAAGAAGGAGCGCTCATTATCTGATACGCCGTAGACGACCGCATAGCGCAGTTGCTCGTGCCTGAGCCCGATCTCGACCAGTTGCGCAAGATCGCGCCAGCTAATCCAGACGGCGAGGCGGCGACGGTCCGCCGGCCTGTTATTGGCAAAACCGATGCGGATCGCAAGGCATCTGAGCCCGTATTTGTCAGCATATAGCGCCCCCAATTGCTCTCCGAACGCCTTTGTCAGGCCGTAGCGGCTGTCAGGGCGCAAAAGAACGTTCGTGCCGATGCGCCGCCGGCGCGGATAATAGCCGACCACATGATGAGAGCTCGCAAAGACGACCCGTTCTACGCCGGAGAGACGGGCGGCCTCGAAGACATTGGTCGCACCTACGATGTTGCCTTCGATCTGCTCGGGCATCGACGCATCGGTCGTGCAGCCGGCAAGATGGACCACGCCGTTGACGCCGGAGACCGCTTCCGCAACGACGGCTGCATCGGCGATGCTTCCACGGATGAACTCTTCACCGTCCAGCATTGCCGGCTCACGGATGTCGAGCAAACGCAGCGCATATCCGCGTTGTCTCAGCTCGTGCCGCAAGGCCGTGCCGACCACGCCGGCCGCGCCTGTCATTAAAATCTTCATGTCTTGCTCCCAATAATATCTACCGTCTCGGCGAAACGACGACCGCGGCAAACGGCAAATCGGCAATGGGCCCCGGCAAGCCTTGGCGCAAAGTGTCGATGGCGAGCAGATGTCCCGACTGTGGCGCGTTCTGAAGCTGCTCGCGCGACATTCCGGCGCGGGCGGTGGTGACGTAAAGCGTCGACATGTCCGGTCCGCCAAAGGCGATCCCTGTCGGCGAGGACACGGGTATGGAAAGGATCTGCTCGAAGTCCCCGTCTTCATTGAGGCGGACGACGCTCCAGCCGTCGCTGGCCGCCACCCACAGGCGATCTTCGCGGTCGATGGCGAGGCCCACCGGTTGGCCGGCAGCCTTGGGGAAATGGTTCAGCACCCGCTTGCGTCTGCTTGCCAATTCCAGGGCATGGATGACGCCCTGTTGGGGCTGCGCCGCAAAAAGCGTTTCGCCTTGCGTGTCGAACACCATGCTTGTGACTTCGCCTGAAAGTTCCCAAATGGGTTCGAACGACCCGCCCTCTCCAAGCATTCCGACATCGCTGCCGCCGTCCTGTCTGTACACGGCGAGCCACACTTTTCTTTCCCGGTCGACTCGGGCGGCGCTTGCCCTGAAGCCATCCGGCATGTGCGTTTCCGCGATGACGCCTTCCTCGGCGAGGATGATGATGCGCCCACGCATCGTCACGGCAAGCCCCGCCCCACAGGGAAAGGCGCAGTCGATCTCGCCGCCCAAATGCTCGAGCGACATGTCCGAAGAGGTTTCGCCGACCCGGTGAATGGCCGGTGCGAGCCGGTCGATCCAGACGAGTTGCTGCCGCGCCTGATCCCAGAACGGTGATGCACCGACAAAAGCGAAACGTTGCGATGCGACCCTGGCGCCCTCCCTGCTCGTGGCAGCCGGTCGGATCGAGGCGCCAAGCTGGCTCGAGATGCGGCGCGCGGCAGCAACGAGTTCATGGCCGAGTTGCTCCGCTCGCTCATGATGCATGCGGAAACTAGGACCAGCAACGCTGATGGCGGCGACGGGATGGCCGTTTTCGTCTAATATCGCGACGCCGACACAGCGCGTGCCGTAGAGAATTTCCTCGTCATCGATGGCGTACCCGCGTGCCCGGACAATCTGAAGCTGCGCCTTGAGGGCGGCAGGATCGGTGGTCGTGTGCTCGGTATATCGTTCGAGCGGTTCCCGCAGCAACCCGTCCACCTGATCGTCGCGCAGATGCGCAAGGATGGCCTTGCCCTGGGATGTGCAATGGACCGGCTTGAGCGCACCCAACTGCGCCGAGGAGCGCTTTGAGTGCGCGCCCTCGAAACGCCCCAGCGCCAGCACCTCGCCATGGTGAAGCACGGCGAGATAGGCGGTTTCGCCCGTCATGTCGCGCAAGAGCCGCAGTTCAGACGATGCGATAGAAACCAGATTGCTCGAACCCCAGACGTTCTGCGCGTGTTCCAGCAGACGGAAGCCGAGCGAATAGCGCTGGGTGACGGGATCCGACCGGATTATCCCGCGTGCGGTGAGCGCCGCCAGAATGCGGTAAAGCGTGGCGCGTGGAATACCGGTCTGGCGCGAAAGTTCCGCCTGATCCACACGGCCGGGCGCAGCACCGACGATCTCCAGAATGTCACATGCCTTGCCGATGAGCGCGGTTCCAGCCACCGATTTGCGGCCTACCTCATCCCCCGACCAGTTCTGATCGCCGATGCTCACATCAGCCTCCCCAACTTTCTCCTGACAACGCATCATGCCTGCAAAGGGCCCACATAGCGAGACTCCGGCAGGCGGAGACGAGATCATCGTCCGCCGGTTGCGTATCGGGCGAGCACGTCCGCGTCGGGCTCGAAACCGAGGCCGGGGCCGGCGGGAACGGGTACGCGGCCACCATCCGGCATGGGCGTAGAGCGCCCCGCCCATGCTTTCGGATGGACATAGAGGAACTCAAACAGGCTTTCTTCCGGAAGCAGGGAGAACAATCCCAATGTGGCGAAGTAGCCCGGCCCGAAATAGGGAGAGTGCGGCATGATCGTCTTTCCGGAGGCGGCTGCATCAGCGGCGATTTCGCGGAATACGGATATGCCGCCAACCTTCGTAACGCTGGGCTGCGGATAGGCGATCGCATCGACGATGCGCCGGAACTCGAATTGTGTGCAGGCGTTTTCGCCGGCACCGACGGCGATCCCCTGCCGTTCCAGTTCGGCGAGAGAAGCATAGTCTTCCGGTGGGAACACGGGTTCCTCCAGCCACAAGACCTCATGCTGCCTGAGCAGGGGCAGCATGGCCTGTGCCTCGTCAACACTCCAATTGCAGTTGACGTCGACCATGAGACCGGCATTACCCATGACCGGCCTGGCAGCAGCGATGGGTTGCGCGGCGATTTCATGCAGTTTCACATGGCCGAAACCCTGCATCACGGCTTCGGCGGCATAGCGCGCCACAAGTTCCGGGTCGCCATAGCGTACAAGACTAGCATAGGCGGGAACGGATGCGCGCGACCGCCCGCCCAGCGCTTCGGCAAGGCTCTTGCCCTCCCGCTTGGCCTGAAGATCCCAAAGGGCAATATCGACGCCCGACAGAGCGAAAATGCCGATGCCGTAGCGACCGAACAGGTGGATCGCCTTCTGGGTGGCGAGGTTCCAGGCCGGAATGTCTTCGATGACCCTGCCGGTTACCTGCGGCGCAATCAGTTCATCGACGGCCGCAGCCACGGCGGTCGAACAGAAATAGCCGAACGCTTCGCCCCAGCCGACCATACCGTCCGCATCCTCGATACGGACGAGCACCATGTCGAACCGGTGCCAGCGGGAGGGTGTGATGCCCTCGCCCCTACCCCCGTCCTCGAACGGAATGGAGAGCCTGATGGTATCGACGGAGCGCACCGGGGCCGTCATGTCGCACTCGCCTTCTTGCTGTCCACGCGGCCCACAAGCTGCGAGGGGTCCACGAAACGCAAGGCGATCAGGAGGCCGGTCATTGTCGTGACCATATACATTACGGCCATGGCATCGATGGACTGCTGCGCGCGCACGCCGGCGGCGAAGACCGAGTAGTAGAGTGCCACGATAAGCGTCTGGCTGTCCGGCCCTGCCGTCAGGAAGGTAAGCTCGAACATCGAGATGGTCCGGATCAGGACCAGTATGCCGGCAGCCAGGATGCCCGGCGTCAGGAGTGGCACCAGGATGCGCAGGAAGGTGGTGAAGGCCGAGGCGCCGAATACACGGGCGGCCGACTCGAGTCTTGGATCGATCTGCTCGATAAATGGCGTCATCACCAGGACGACGAACGGGACGCTGGGCACCAGATTGGCGAGAATCACGCCCCAGATCGTGCCGCCCAGACCCGCTTGATAGAGCACGGTCGCCATGGGAATACCGTAGGTGATCGGCGGGACGAGGAGGGGCACGAGGAAAGTGAGCAGCACGAGGCGCTTGCCGCGGAAGTCAATACGCGCCAGCACATAGGCTGCCGGCACGCCGAGCATCAGCGAGATGGCAACCACGGCGAGCGTGATCTGCACCGTGGCGATGAGAACGTAGTAGAGCTGGAATTCCTTCCACGCCGCGCCGTACCATTTGGCCGTATAGCCTTCCGGCAGCCAGCCGGTGAACCAGCTCGTGCCGAGGGAGCTTACCACCACCGAGGCGATGATCAGGAACACGTTGACGACGAAGAACGCCATCGCGCCATAGACGAACCAGCGCCAGGCGTTTGTTAGAAAACGGTCTCGCAGGACGGCCATCATCCCTTTCCTCCTACTGCGGGGCCGCGATAGGCCAGATTGCGCAGGCCAAGCACGGCCGCGACGATAATGAGCTGCACCGCGCCCATGATCATGGCGACGGTCGAGGCCATGGAATAATCGAAGTCCTCGAACGCTGCCTCATAGGCCGCTAGCGAGATGACGCGCGTCGCCCCGGCCGGCGCTCCCAGCAGAACGGCAGACGGGAACACGGCGAAGGCCTGCACGAAGGTGAGGCAGAAGGTGATGGCGAGCCCCGGCGCCAGGAGCGGCAGATAGATGTGCCGGAACTGGCTGGCCGGCGGCGCGCCCAGCGTGGCGGCGGCGCGCGCCAGGTTGGGATCGATGCCGGTCGTGTAGGACAGCATCATCATGAAGGCGAAGGGAAAGCCGATCACCACCTGCGACAGGGCCACGCCCCAGTAGTTGTGGATGAGCCGCACCGGTTGATCGAGCAGACCGAGCTCGATCAGCGTCCGGTTCAGCCAGCCATTGGGCGCGAGGTAGAGCAGCATGCCTTCCGCCACCAACACCGTGCCGAGCGTCATGGGGATGACGAGTACGGTCGATAGGAAACGTTGTCCCGATGAAGGCCGCCGCAGCATGAAGGCGAAGGGCACCGCCAGCCCGACATTGAAGACGGTGATCGGAAACGACAGCCAGAGCGTCTTGCCGATGGTCTCGAAAAGCCTCGGCTCCGAGAAAAAGCGCGTGTAGTTGGCCAATGCGGGACCGACATTGGGCTGAAACGACAGCAAAAAACCATAGAGGAACGGATAGACAAACAGCGATACGATTGCGGCTACGCCCGGAAGCAGCATCACAAGACGCAGGTCCCGGCCGGCCACGGCCGCGCTCTCGTCACGCCCCGGCGCTTTGATGGTTCCTGCTTCGGCAGTTGTATCGACGGCAGCCATGACTCAGTGCCTCCCGATTGCCGCGGGCGGCTTCCTGTAGACCAACAGATTCTCCGCTGGCACGCGGACATGCACGTGGCTGCCCGGTGCGGGCGCCTCCTTTAGGCGGCCATGGATCACGGGACCCGCGTCGAGCCTCATCTTCACGATGCTCTCGCGCCCGCCATAGATGACGCTCTCGACAGTCGCGCCCAGGCCGGTGTCCGCCAGTACCACATCATCTGGCTTGAACGCCGCGATCAGCGCTTCTCCGTTGAACGCCTGCATCGCCGTAGCATCCAGGCTGACACCGCCCATACCGACGGTCACACTGCCCTCGCCGGCTTGTGCTTCCGGCTTTACGTCGAGCAGATTGCGGTAGCCCATGAACAGCGCCACATCGAGATTGACCGGCCGGGAATAGAGTTCCTCCGGCCGCCCCGCCTGTTGCATGACACCGTCTTTCATCACCACGATCTTGTCGGACATGGCGAGCGCCTCGTCCTGATCGTGCGTGACGTAGATCGTGGTCAGGCCGAGCGTCTGATGAATGCGCAGGATCTCCTCGCGCATTTCGATGCGCAGAGTCGCGTCCAGATTGGACAGCGGTTCGTCCATCAGAACCAGCGGCGGCTCGATGACAATGGCGCGCGCAATCGCCACCCGCTGCTGCTGGCCGCCGGAAAGCTGTCCCGGCAGCTTGTCCGCATGCGCCTGGAGCTTGATCAGCGACAATGCGTCCCTGACCCGCCTTACCTTCTCGCTTGCGGGCACCTTCTGCATGGTAAGGCCGAAGCCGATATTCTTGGTCACGGACATATGCGGAAACAGCGCATAGTTCTGGAAGACCATACCGAAGCCACGCCGCTCGGGCGGCAGCGTGTCGATGCGCCTTTCGTCGAGCCAGATCTCGCCCGAGCTGAGCGGCAAAAGGCCCGACAGGCAATTGAGCGCCGTCGACTTGCCGCAGCCCGAGGGACCGAGCAGTGAGACGAACTCGCCGGCCTTGATCGACAGGTCAAGGCTTGCAAGTGCCTTGTGCGAGCCGAAGGTACGGGTGACAGATTTCAATTCGAGCGTCTGGAACATGGAGTACTCTCCGGCTGTGCTGTGCGGCGCCGATACGCCGCACAACGTGGCCTTTATTTTGGTCGAAAGCTGCTTACTGGCCCTTGTGGGCGCCGATCTCCTCGTCCCATTTGCGGAACGCGGCAACCATCGCCTTCGGCTCGAGCAACACCTCGATGGGCCTCGTCTCGATCAGTTCGTCATAGGCCGGACGGCCGAACTCGGCGATCACGTCCTGGCTCTCCTGCGGCGCCATCTCGAGCGTGACACCTTTGACGACCGGACCGGGATAGAGGTAGCCGGAATCGTAAATGATCGCCTGCTGGTCCTTCTCCAGCATGAATTTCAGGATATCGAGCACCACCGCGCGCTTTTCCTCGTCGAGCCCCTTGGGTATGACCAGAAATTGGCCGTCGGAGACGAAGCTGGTACCCTCCAGCATCTTCACCTCGGCATTGGCAGGCACGATCCCGAGGGCGCGCGGATTGATGTCCCATCCCATCGTCGTGATGATGATGTCGCGAGTCCCGCTAGCGAATTCCTTCATACTGGCGGTCGTGCCGGAGGGATAATACTCAATGCAATCGTTGAGCTCCGACAGATAGGCCCAGGTCTTGTCCCAACCATTGATCGGATCCTTCGGATCCTTGTCACCGAGCAGATAGGGAAGCCCCATCAGGAAGGTGCGGCCCGCGCCCGAATTCGCCGGACGGGCATAGATCAGCTTGTTCGGGTTCTCCTTGCACCAGGCAAGCAGTTCATCGGTATTTGACGGGACCACCTTGACCCGGTCAGGGGCATACTCGATGAAGGGCCCCTGTGGCGAATAGGCGATCAGCATGCCGTTCATCTGCGCCTGTTCCTGCAAGGCCAGCGCCCCCTCACTCAGAAGCGCGTCAGGCTTGCCGAAGACGTCCGTATAGGGCTCGAGGTTCTCCCAAAGGCCCATCTCCATGCCGGCGGCAAGGCCGTCGGTTCCCGTCAGCACGATGTCGATATCGAGCCGGCCTGCGCCCTGCATGGCCTTCACCTTGCCAGCGAGCTCCGGCGCCGGCGCCTTGGTAAAGGTAAAGCGGCTGACTTTGTCCGGGTTGGCCTCCAGGTAGTTGTCAAAGATCGGCTGCGTCAGCGCTAGATTGCCAGCGACGTCGATCACGTTGATCTGAACCGGTTCGGCGAAAGCCGGCATGGCCATCGCGGCCATGGCAGCGCCGGCGGCCAGGACATTCATCAGCGGCCGCGTGGCGAAGCGGCCGAGCTTGGCCGATTTGTACAGCTTGGTTCTCATGCTTTCCTCCCTTTGGCACCGGCACGAGCTGCCGGCGGAATGCGCAAACCATAGGCAGGTTCGTTTTCACGCACCACATCGAAACGATCAGCGGCACCACCACCGTCTCACATCGTGAGACAGCGCAAGGGAGTCTTCGTAGCTTGCGATTGTTGAAAGGTTTCGGATGGCGTTTGATGGGGCGAAGCATTCGCTGATCGGGTCGCGTGCAAGCGCAGCATGTGAGACCGGCAACAAGGGTGAATGCCACCCGGACAGAAGCCAGGGAGACAATTGTGACCGGAAACGACGTTGAAACCACGGGGGATGTCCTCGACAAGCTGAAGCAGGCGAGCACCGCAACGCTGACAACGCAATTGTTCAAGCGGGGCTATCGCCAGCAGTTCCTGGTCGGGCTGACACCGGTTAGCCGAGACATCGAGCCGTTTGCCGGCGAAGCCTTCACGCTGCGCTTCATACCCTCGCGCGAGGACAAGGACTGGGATCTCGGCGACCTGAAAAAACGCGGTGACGACAACGTCCAGTGGGAAGCCGTCGAGGCGATCCAGGCCGGACAGGTGATGGTGATCGACAGCCGCTGCGATCCGCGCGCGGCATCCGCCGGCAACATGCTCATGACGCGCATGATGCGCAAGGGCGTTGCCGCGGCCATTACGGACGGCGCGTTCCGCGACGGCACCGAAATCTCGAAGATGAACTTTCCCGCCTATTGCGCGGCCAACACTGCCTCGACGCGGCCGGCGTTCCATCGCGCCATCGACATGCAACTGCCGATCGGCTGCGCCGGCGTCGCCGTCTACCCGGGAGACATCATCGTCGGCGATAGCGACGGCGTCGTCGTGATCCCTCGCCAGATCGCCGCCGAAGTGGCCGCGGATTCCTTCGACCAGGAGATGCGGGAGAAGTTCCTGTTCACCAAGATCGACGCCGGCGCGCCGCTTTGGGGCACCTACCCGCCCAATGAGGAAACGCTGAAGGAATATGCCGAATGGCGGGCCAGGCAGGCCGCCGAGTAAGAGGGGTTCTCGACAATGACACCTGCAGAGAAGGCTGAAAAGCTGATCCGCCACTATTTCGACATGTGCAATGCCGCCGACCGCCAGGGCCTGGTCGGCTGTTTTACAGAGGACGGGGTGCACTATTTCCCGCCGGGCCTGCCGGGCGCGCCTTGGCGCAGCGCCGAGGCAATTGCCGACGGCTGGGTCCGGTGTGTGAGGACAATGGGATCGAGCTGGACCATCGAGAAGGTCCTTGCCGCACCGGATGGCAAGGAAGCCGTTATCGAATGGACCCACTGGAAGACGGGCATCGGCGAAATTTTGCGCGGCGACGAGTGGTACATCTTCAGCGATGACATCACGAAAATCCGCGAAATCCGCGCCTACTATGCGGCGCCGGTCAACAAGGCCGAGCCGGAAAACAAGCTGTATGGTTTCGATTATGAAAGCCGCGGCTACCACATGGCGCCGCCCTCCCCAGCGCCGGAGGTGGAGTGATGCATTTCGCCCTCATCTGCCGCGACTCGAAGGAAGCCGGCACGCTGGAAAAACGGCTTGCCGCGCGTGATGAGCATCTTGAACGCATCCATTCCATGAAGGCCGAGGGGACGATCGTCGACGGTGGCGCCATTCTCGACGAGACTGGTGAGATGGTAGGTTCGATCGTTCTGTGCGACTTCCCCGACAGGGCAGCGCTGGACGCGTATCTGGAGAGCGAAATCTACGCTCGTGAGGGCGTCTGGAAGGATATCGAAATCCTGCCTTTCAAGCGCGTTGCATGGCGTTGAGGTATGAGGGAGAGCGTGGAATGCTTCATCAGAACCTGATCGACGGCGAATGGGTCGTCGGAGAGGCCGTCCCCAACATCAACCCATCGGACACGAACGAGGTGGTGGGCGAGTATGCGCTCGCTTCGAAGGCCGACGCCGAGACAGCCATTGCCGCGGCCAAGGCCGCTCTGCCTGCCTGGTCGCGCTCCGGCCTGCTCGAGCGTCAGGGGATCCTGAGGAAGGCCGCCGACGAGATTCTTGCGCGAAAGGAGGAACTGGGAACGCTGCTTGCCCGCGAGGAGGGCAAGACGCTGGCTGAAGGCATCGGCGAGACGGTGCGCGCGGCTCAGATCTTCGATTTCTTCGCGGGCGAGGCGCTTCGGCTGTCCGGCGAGACCGTGCCGTCCGTGCGCCCCGGCATTGGGGTGGAGATGACGCGCGAGGCGGTCGGCGTCGTCGGCATCATCACGCCGTGGAACTTCCCGATCGCCATTCCCGCCTGGAAGATCGCGCCGGCGCTCTGCCACGGCAACACGCTCGTCTTCAAGCCGGCCGAACTGGTACCCGGATGCGCCTGGGCCATCGTCGACATCCTGCACCGGGCGGGCCTGCCCAAGGGCGTATTGAACCTTGTCATGGGCAAGGGCTCGGTGGTCGGACAGGCCATCCTCGACAGCCGCGACGTCAGCGCCATCACCTTCACCGGCTCGGTTTCGACAGGCAAGCGCGTGGCGGCGGCTTGCGCGGAACACATGCGCAAGGTGCAGCTTGAAATGGGTGGCAAAAATCCGCTGGTTGTGCTCGACGACGCCGATTTGGACATTGCCGTCGATTGCGCGGTCAACGGCGCCTTCTTCGCCACCGGCCAGCGCTGCACTGCCTCCTCGCGACTGGTGGTGACTGAAGGAATCCACGACCGCTTCGTCAATGCGGTGACGGAAAAGCTGAAGAGCCTTGTCATCGACAACGCCCTCAAGCAGGGCACGCATATCGGCCCGGTGGTCGACCAGAACCAGCTCGACCAGGACGAGAAATATCTCGCCGTCGGCCGCGACGAGGGGGCAACGCTGGCCTTCGGCGGTGAGCGGCTGAACCGGGAAACGCCGGGCTTCTACCTGCAGCCGGCGCTCTTCACCGACACGAAGCCGGACATGCGCATCAACCGCGAGGAGATCTTCGGCCCCGTCGCCTCGGTGATCCGCGTCAAGGACTATGAGGAAGCCATTGCGGTGGCGAACGACACGCCCTTCGGCCTGTCGTCGGGCATCTGCACGACGAGCCTCAAGCACGCCACCCACTTTAAGCGCAACGCCGAGGCCGGCATGGTGATGGTCAACCTGCCGACGGCGGGCGTCGACTTCCACGTGCCCTTCGGCGGCCGCAAGGGCTCGAGCTACGGCCCGCGCGAGCAGGGCCGCTACGCCGCCGAGTTCTACACAACCGTGAAGGCGGCCTACACGCAGGCGTAGCGGCGCTAGCCTCACCGAGTCTGATAGTGTCGACGTTCGTTCCTGAATTCTTTCCTTCTTTTCGAAGAACGCAGCGGTACCATTGACCAAATGTAGCCGCGGGCAAGGCCGCAACAATTCGGCAGCCCTGCCCAACATCTTCAAGTGACGGGGGTTGTCGTTTGCGCGGGTCGGGTCTGTCCGCCCTCGCAATGGATCTATGTCGGCCTCGCCGACGCGGCTTTCTCGCGGTCAGCGCGGAGGTCCGCTGGGTCAAGGTCGCGCTGGCGGCGATGAGCAGCAAAGTCGGCTACCCTTGCGGAATCTCAATGCACATCTCCCGTCTCTCCAGTGTCAACAACATCATCCGCCATATCATATATGATGCATGATACCTTGACGCACATCTTTGCTTTGTGTACTCACGAATTGAACGCACAGGTAATGCTCGCGATGTGCCAACTTTGCCGATGCGGGTGCTGCGAACAGCAGAAGCAGACGGCGCGCCTGGGAGCCAAGGACATGCAGAACACGACACTTTCACAGGAGCGGATTGACCTGCTCGAAGACCGCGCGCAGTTCGTGCGCCTGGAGACAATCCGCCTGATCGAGATCGCCAAGGTGGGGCATTATTCCTCAGTGTTCTCCTGCGCCGAGATATTCGCGTCTCTCTACTACGACGTGATGAACATCAGCGACAATCCGGCATGGCCGGAGCGCGACCGTTTCCTGATGGGCAAGGGCCATGCGGCGGTCGGCCTGTTTCCGATCCTTGCCGACCTCGGCTATTTCGACAAATCCTGGCTCGACGACTACACCCGCCTCGGCAGCCCTCTCGGCGACCATCCCGACATGCGCAAAGTGCCTGGCGTCGATTTCAGCTCCGGCTCCATCGGCCATGCGCTGTCGAACGGCGTCGGCATGATGCACGGTGCGCGCATGCAGGGGCTGGATTTCAACGCCTTCGTCCTGCTCGGCGACGGCGAGATGCAGGAAGGGCAGGTCTGGGAGGCCGCGCTCAACGCGGCCAGCCACAAGCTTTCCAACCTCATCGCCATTGTCGACCGCAACGGCTATCAGCTCGACGGCAAGGTCGACGACGTGATCGCCATCGAGCCGCTGGACGAGAAATGGCGCAGCTTCGGCTGGGAAGTGCATGTGGTCGACGGGCACGACGTCGTGGCGCTCACCGAGCTCTTGCGTAAGGTCAAGGCCGACAAGGGCCGGGGAAAGCCCTGCTGCGTCATCGCGAAGACACTGAAGGGCAAGGGCATCGATTTTATGGAGACCGAGCCCGGATGGCATCTGGGTTATCTCTCGCCCGAAGATTCCGAGCGCGCGCGTCAAGTCATTCTCTCCGCGAAAGGAGCCCGTCAATGAACGCCCCTGACAGCAAGGATTCCTGGCAGTATCGCGAGCTTAACACGCGCGCGCCTTCCCTTTCCGTGCTTTCCGACACTCTGATTGAGTTGGCGGAGGCCGGCCATCCGGTTGCGGCGGGAACGGCCGACCTGCAGCATTCCAATGGCCTTGTCGGCTTCGCCCGGAAATTTCCCGAACGTTTCGTGCAGTTCGGCATTTCCGAGCAGAACATGGTTTCGGCGGCGGCCGGCATCGCCACCACGGGCATGATCCCCTATGTGGCCACCTTCGCCTCTTTCCTGGGATTGCTCGCCTGTGAGCAGATCCGCATGGATGTCGCCTATTGCGCCCAGCCTGTGCGCCTGATCGGCCATCACACCGGCATCTCGCTCGGTTTTTACGGCACGTCGCATCACGCAACCGAGGACATTTCCACCACGCGTGCCATCGCCGACCTGACAGTGATTTCGCCGGCCGATGGCGCGCAGTTTGCTCAGCTTCTTCGTGAATCGGCCACTTACGAAGAGCCGATCTACTTCCGCATTGGGCGCGGCCACGATCCCGCCGTCTACGACAGCCAAGAGCCTTTCAAGATCGGCAAGGCGAAGACCCACGCCATCGGAAAAGACGTGACCATCATCGCCTGCGGCTACTGCGTGCACGGCGCCAAGGCGGCCATGAAAACCCTCAACGCCAAGGGGCATTCGGTGGGGCTGATCGACATGCACACCGTCAAGCCGCTCGACGAGGAAGCCGTGCTCAAGGCGGCGAAAGCGTCGAAGGTCATCTTGACCGTCGAAGAGCACAACATCCTTGGAGGCTTGGGATCGGCGGTTGCCGAGGTCCTGGCAGAAAACCCGGCCAAGGCCCGGCTGAAGCGCCATGGCATCATGGACGAATACGCACTCATCGCCCCGCCGACCCATCTCTACAGGCATTACAAGCTCGATGCCGCGGGCATCGAAGACGTAGCGGCGTCCCTGCTTTAACCTCCTCCCACCGCGGGCATCTCAGGCCCGCGCAAACTGAAACGGCGGCTCCATCCGGATGCCGCCGTCTTTTTGTCTTGCAAGGCGCAACTCCGTCAGCCGACGCCCCCCATACAGATGTACTTCATCTCCAGATAATCATCGGCGCCGTATTTCGAGCCTTCGCGGCCGATACCGGACTGCTTCACACCGCCGAACGGCGCCACCTCCGTGGAAATGAGCCCGGTGTTGACGCCGACAATGCCATATTCGAGCGCCTCGGCCACGGTCCATACGAGCGCCATGTCCCGTGCATAGAAGTAGGCGGCAAGGCCGAATATCGTGTCATTCGCCTTCTCGATCACATCGGCCTCGTCGTCGAAAACAAAGACCGGCGCGAGCGGCCCGAAGGTCTCTTCCTTGGCAACGGCCATCTCCTGCGTAACACCGGTCAGCACCGTCGGCGTAAAGAAATTCCCTCCCCTCTCATGGCGCCGGCCCCCCGCAACGATCTTCGCGCCATTGCCGACCGCATCCCCAATATGCTCCTCGACCTTCCCGATGGCGGAACCATCGATCAACGGCCCGATGACCGTTCCGTCAACAAAGCCGTCGCCCACCTTGAGGTCGGAGACCGCGCTGGCCAGTTTCTCGCAAAACGCATCGTGCACGCTTCGCTGTACATAGATTCGGTTTGTGCACACGCAGGTCTGCCCGGCATTGCGGAATTTGGACTGAATGGCCCCCTCCACTGCTGCATCGATGTCGGCGTCCTCGAAGACAATGAAGGGAGCATTGCCGCCGAGCTCGAGGCTCAGCTTCTTAATCTGGTCCGCCGACTGCCGCATCAGGATGCGCCCGACTTCCGTCGAGCCGGTGAAGCTGATCTTGCGCATTTTCGGGTTCTCGCAGAACTCGGCGCCGATCTTGCTGCTGGATGCGGAGGTGAGGACACTGAAGACACCCTTCGGAATCCCGGCCTCCTGCGCCAGCACGGCGAGCGCCAGCGCCGAAAGCGGCGTCTGCTTGGCTGGCTTGCAGACGAAGGCGCAGCCGACGCCCAATGCCGGCGCCGCCTTGCGCGTGATCATGGCGATGGGAAAGTTCCATGGCGTGATCGCGCCGACCACACCGACCGGCTGCCTGATGACGACGATGCGCTTGTCAGCGGCATGCGCGGGAATGACATCGCCATAGACGCGGCGCGCCTCCTCGCTGAACCATTCGATGAAGGACGCGCCATAAAGCACCTCGCCCCGCGCCTCGGCCAGCGGCTTGCCCATCTCCGCGGTCAGGATCGCCGCGAGATCGTCCTGATTGGCGACGATGAGATCGTACCAGCGGCGCAGCAGCCGGGCACGCTCGCCGGCGGTTTTCCCGGCCCAACACTTCTGCGCCGCATATGCGGCATCGATGGCGCGCGCGGCCTCGGCGCGACCCATGTCCGGGACCGTGGCGATTTCCTCTCCGGTCGACGGATTGATCACCGGCAGGGTCTTGCCGCTATCGGCCTCCACCCACTCTCCGGCGACATAGGCCTTGGACGTCAGAAGCGCGGAATTGATCAACCGCACAAGCAATTGGTTGCCCACGTTGAAAGTCCTTTTTTCTTGACGATTTGATCAGGCGAAATCGAGCATCACCTTGATGGATTTCCGCCTGTCCTGGGCGCTGGCAAAAGCCGCCGCCGCCTCCCGGTAGGAGAACGTGTCGGAAATGATGGGCCTGACATCGATCGTGCGGCCGCCGATCAACTCCGCCGCGCGGTTGAACTCCCGATCGAAGCGGAACGTGCCTTTGTAGGCGATCTCCTTGGTGACGAGCGGGTTCAGCGCCAGTTGCACCATGTCGGGCAGCATGCCAACCTGGACGATCGTCCCGCCGGGCTTCGTCACCTCGATCGCCTGCTGCACGGACGAGGGATGGCCGGCGCATTCGAACACCACGTCGAAAGCGCCGCGATCGGCCTTCTTGGCATCCAGCGCGGCAGGATCTGAAACGTCATGGACCGCTGACGCGCCCAGCGTTTCGGCAAGCGCAAGCGGCCCCGCCGCGATGTCGGCGACGGCGATCTCCTCCGCACCCGCCTGACGCGCGGCAAGCAGCGTCAACGCACCGATGGGGCCGAAACCGCTTACGAGCACGCGTTTGCCGGACAATTCCGGAGCCTGGTCGACCGCGTGCAGGCAGACGGACAAGGGCTCGCAAACAGCGGCCTCCGCCAAGGAAATCGCGTCGCCGACCGGCACCGCCTGCGCCTGTGTGCAGACCACCAGCTCACGGAAGCCGCCATCCACGTGGGGAACGCGCATGGCGCTGCCCATGAAGCGCATGTCGGAACATTGACGCTCCGCCCCGGCACGGCAGTATCCGCATTTGCCACATGGCAGGCTGGGATTGACGGCCACGCGCTGGCCCTCGCGGACCGCCGTCACGCCCGCGCCCACGCGCTCGACGATGCCGGCAATCTCATGGCCAAGCACCATCGGGCTCCTCATACGCACCGTGCCGAAGCCGCCATGCAGGAAGTAGTGGATATCCGAACCGCATATGCCGCCATTGACGATGCGGACCTGTACCTCGCCGGGCCCAGGCTCGGGAGCCTCCCGCTCCTCGATGGCGAGCCTTCCCGGTTGCAGTAGAACTAACGCTTTCATCGATCCTCTCTGAAATCTGTCGGCGGGCCGGAAAGCCGATGGCAAATGAACACGGTACGGGCCACGCACAGCCGCTTGACCACAATCAAATATCATGCATCATATGCGATAACAATTCCCAGCGTATCGCTGAAAATCGGAGGAGGACATCGTGGAGGTCCCCGTCACGGAGATCAACGGCCTGACGCGCGTGGTCGTGCATTTGGCCTATCCCTCCGCGCATGTGAAAACACCGCAGCTTTTCAACGCGCGCTGCCGCGAGCGCGGCATCAACGCTGTTCTCGTGCCCTGGCAGGTGCATCCGGATCATCTGGCCAAAGTTATGGCGGCCCTGCGCGTCAGCGAAAGCGTTTCCGGCGTCATCGTTACCATTCCCCACAAGGAAACCGTGGCCGCCTTGTGCGACCGTCTCGACGGCGCCGCCGAACAGCTTTCCGTCGCCAATGTGGTGCGCAAGGATGACGGCGGGCTCTGGCACGGACGCGCTCTGGATGGCGTCGGTTTCGTCGCCGGGCTGAAAGCGGAGGGCCTGCCGGTGAAGGGCAGAAACGCGCTGCTCGCCGGCGCGGGTGGCGTGGCCGTCGCCATCGCCGAGGCTCTGCTTGCCGAAGGCGTCGCCTCCCTGACAATCGCCAACCGCACCCGCGACCGCGCCGAGAAACTCGCCGAGCGGCTTCGCCGCATCTATCCCGAAGCCGCCATATCGGCAGGCACGGCGGACGCCACCGGCTGCGACCTGATCGTCAACGGAACCAGCCTGGGCATGAAGGAAACCGATTCCCTTCCGCTCGATATCGAGACCGTTGCCAGCGGAGCCATCGTCGCGGAAGTGATCATGGAGCCGGCCGAAACACGGCTTCTGCAGGAGGCGGCACGGCGCGGCGCCATACCTCATGCCGGGCGGCATATGCTCACCGGCCAGATCGACGCATTCATCGATTTCCTGCTTCCCGAACAGGCGGTTGCAGCCGCCTGAGGAACAACGGGCCCGCCTGCGGGTCGATAACCACGAGAGACCAGTTACCAATGATCGTATTCGGAGCGCCCCGCCGCTACATCCAAGGGCCCAACCTCATCGAGACCATCGGCAAGGAGCTTTCCGGGCTCGGCAGCAACATCGTCCTCATCGCCGACGACCACGTCATGCGGATTGTCGAGCCCTCTGTCAGCAAGAGCTGTGCGGAGGCAGGACTGAAGCTGATGCCCATGACGTTCGGCGGCGAGATCACCTATGCCGAGGTCGACCGGCTGTACAATCTACTCGATGGCAAGCCGGTGGACATCGTCGTGGCGGCTGGTGGTGGAAAGACCATCGACACGGGCAAGCTCCTGAGCCGCAAGATCGGCGCCGGCTTCGTCTCGGTGCCGACCGTGGCTTCCAACGATTCGCCCACCAGCCACATTGCCGTAGTCTACGACGAGAACCACAAGCTGGTCGGCGTGGAGCAGAACAAGGCCAATCCCGAGCTTGTCCTCGTCGATACCGCAATTATCGCCAAGGCGCCGCTCGAGTTGCTTTCAGCGGGCGTAGGCGACGCGCTGGTCAAGCGGTTCGAGGTCGAGCAGTGCATCAATGCAAAGGGCAAGAACGTTTTCGGCGCGACCTCCCCGCTGTCCGCACTGGCGCTCGCCAATACATGCTACGACACGGTCCGCGCCCACACCGTGGACGCCTACAAGGCGCTTGAGAAGGGTGAGCCCGACGACCATCTCGAAAAGCTGGTGGAGGCCTGCATCCTCATGAGCGGCCTTGCCTTCGAGAGCGGCGGCCTTTCGGTTTCGCACGGCATGACCCGCGGGCTCTCGGCGATCGACGGCGTGGCCAGCGCTCTGCACGGGCATCAGGTCGCTTACGGGCTGCTGGTCCAACTGGTGCTGGAGGGGCGCGACGAAGCGTTCATGGATGACATGCGCCAGTTCTACCGCGATGCGAAATTACCGCTCAAGCTCGTCGATCTCGGCCGCAAGGGCCAGAGCAATTCGGACATCGAGACGATCGCCGAGCTTTCCGCCGCGGCTCCGCATATGGTGAAGTTCGACAAGCCTGTCGGCAAGGACGACATCGTCCGCGCCATTATCGAAATCGAGCAGGCCTGACGGCTGCCGCGGGAGGAGATGAACTTGGATAGATTCTCGCTTGAAGGGCGCGTGGCGCTGGTCACCGGCGCGGGGCGCGGCATCGGCTTTTCCTTTGCCAAGGGGCTGGCTGAAGCCGGCGCGACGGTGGTCGTCAACGATATCCGAGCGGAAGCCGCCGAAGAGGCCAGCAGTGCCATTGCGGCAGCCGGCGGCAAGTCCGATGCACTCGCCTTCGACGTTACGGACAATGCAACTGCCGCGAAGGCCGTTGACACGCTCGTCGAGCGGCATGGCCGTCTCGACATCCTGATGAACAACGCTGGCATCCTGATCCGCAAGCCCGTCGAGACCCATGACATGGATGACTGGCAGCGCGTGATCGACATCAACCTGTCCTCGCTTTACGGCGTGGCGCGCGAGTGTGCCCGCCACATGCGCAAGCAGAAATATGGTCGCATCATCAACACCGGCTCTGTGATGAGCGTCAGTTCGCGGCCTGGCGTGATCTCCTACGTGGCGGCCAAGCACGGCGTGGTCGGCCTGACACGCGGCCTTGCGGCGGAACTGGGGCCGGACGGCATCACCGTCAACGCCATCGGGCCGGGCTATATCCTGACCGACATGAACAAGCACGTGCTGGGCAGCGATTTTGAGCAGCAGGTGATCGACCGCACGCCGCTGGCGCGCTGGGCCGATCCCCACGAGTTGCAGGGAGCGGCGATCTTCCTCGCTTCGGACGCGGCGAGCTTTGTCACCGGTCACGTGCTGATGGTGGACGGCGGCATGACGTCGAACGCCCTCCTAGTGCCGACCGCAGACCTGGGATTGGCGAGCTAGATGACGACACCCTATAGCGTCACCGAAATCGAAGTCATGCAGGCATGTGTGCCGCTGCGCGAGCCCGTGCAACTCGGCGCGCAAACCATCGAACGGCGCGACTATGTCGTCGTGCGGCTGGATCTCGAGAGCGGCGCGCAAGGCTACGCCATTGGTTATGACCGGGGCCTGCCGCTCTTCGACCTGGCCCTCGTCGCTGGCCGGCACTATCTCGGCACGACCCCGGCGCTGCGCAACGAGACCCGCCGGATCGCCATGGGATCGACGCCGGCCCCGCGCGCGGCGATGACCCGTGGCGTCAGCCTGTTCGACGTCGCGCTGTGGGACGCCTGGTGCCAATCGCTCGGACTGCCGCTCTGGGCCATGCTCGGCGGAGCGCGCGAGGCGGTACCGGTAATGCCCGTCATCGGCTACGGCATGACGCCGGACAAGGCCGCGTCGGAAGCGGCGGAACTTTCCGCGCAAGGTTTCAAGACTATCAAGTTGATGATCGACGGGCGAGACTACGCGACTGACGAAAAGGTGATGGAAGCGCTCGCCGGTGCCCTGCCGGAAAGCTGCCGCTTCGGCATCGACGCGCACTGGTCGTGGACGACCGAGGCCGGGGCTCTACCCCATTGCCGGCTGGCGGAAAGGCTCGGTGCGGTCTTCATAGAGGACCCGTTCGCGCCGAGCGAATGGCGCGTGGCAAAAGGCCTCGCCGCGCGTCTCGACACGCCGCTCGCCATGGGCGAGGACGTGACCGACATCAACGGTTTCCGCGACCTGACGGAGGCGGCGAGCATCTTGCGCGTCGATGCGTCGGTGAGCGGCGGGATAGGCGGAACGCTGGAGGCCCTGGCGCTCGCAAGGGCGCATGGCAGAAGCGTCATTCCGCACGTCTTCCCGTTCCTGCACCTGCATTTCGCCCTCGCCCATCCGCATGTGCAGGCCATCGAGATGATCATGCCGGAGGTCGGCGCCGACCCCATCGACGATTTCTTCCTCCACCGCCCCGCCATCGAGAACGGCATGATGCGCGCCGACGAAACGCCGGGCGCGGGCCTCGCGGTGAACTGGGAGGACCTGGCGAAATTCAAGACACGACATGAGAGGCTGATGCGATGAGCAAATCACGGGCGGAGGCGCGTTTCGATCACGTGGGCTTCATCACGCCGTCGATCGAGCGCTCGGTCGAATTCTGGACCAAGGTGATGGGTTTCGAGGCGCAGCCGGTGGGTACACGCCGGCAGGAATGGGTTTCGACATTCATGGGCGTGCCCGGTGCCGACGTGGAGCTCGTCCACCTGTTCGGCCTGGGCACCCATATCGAATTCATCGAATTCAAGTGCCCCGTCGGCGAGCCGGTCAATCCGGCCGCCAACCAGCCGAGCGTGGCGCATATCTGCTTGCGCGTGCCCGACGTGGAAGACTGGCGCGCGCGAATGCTGGCGGGCGGAGGCGGCTTGCAGGGAGAACTCGTGGCAATCACGGAAGGCGTGGCCAAGGGACTGCGCGGCCTATACATGCGCGATCCGCATGGAATCATGATCGAATTAGTGGAACTACCGCGGTAACTGACATATGGCTGGTCTCAGCAAGGGGTGAACGGTTCGGGAGACATACACATGGTGGCCAAGCCAATTTCCAGAGCCAGCCTGTCGACGCAGCTTTACGACAATCTGCGCACGTCATTGATGGACGGGCAATATGCAGCGGGTCAGAGGCTGACGATCTCCGGTATCGCCGAGGAATACGGCACCAGCATCACGCCGGTGCGCGAAGCCATCTTTCGTCTGGTCAGCGAGCGAGCGCTCGACATGCGCGCCGCGACCTCCGTCCAAGTGCCCAGCATGGACCCCAAGAGGCTGCGCGAGGTTCAAAAGATCCGTATCGAGCTCGAAGGCCTTGCCGCCTATCGCGCCGCCGAGGTCATCACCGAGCGGCAGTTGGCCGACCTCAAAGCGATCAATGCCAAGTTCATCAAGGCCGCGGCCAAGGACCCGGCCCAGGCCAGCATTCTCAACCGCGATTTCCATTTCGCCGTCCTCAAAGTTGCTGACATGCCGATTCTGGAGGGAATCTGCGAGAACATGTGGGTGCTCATGGGGCCGTTCCTGCGCATGTTCCACGACCGCACGCCCGTCAGGCAGCTTTCCAGCGAAAATCACAAGCATTTCGACCTTCTGGCCGCGCTGGAGGCCCGCAATCCGGAGGATAGCCGGCACGCCATGCAGGAAGACATCAAATGGGGCGAGGAACTCGTCCGCGCGCTCGAAGCCGAACTCGAGGTTGAAGGCACAACGGCCGTCTGAGGCCTGCCGATCAACCCGCAGGAGACTTCATGAAGCTTTTTTATGCAAAGACATCGCCCTATGTGCGCAAGGTGCGCGTTGCCGCCGCCGAGTTGGGCGTCGATCTGGAATTGGTGGAAACCAACGCGGCCGCGCCGGAGAGTAATTACGGCGCAATCAATCCGGTGCATCGCGTTCCCGCGCTCCAGCTCGATACGGGACGCGTGCTCTTCGACAGCCCGGTCATCTGCGAATATCTCGACGTAACCTATGGCCCGCGCCTGCTGCCCGCCTCCGGCGAGGAACGCTGGGAAGTTCTGACACTGCAAGCCTTGGGCGATGGTCTGATGGATGCCGCCGTGCCGCGCCGCGGCGAGCAAATGCGGCCGGCTGAACAGCAATCGCCGGAAAGGCTGGCGCTTTATATCCGCTCGATGACGCAGATACTCGACCATCTCGAAGCGTCGACGGACCGGCTTGCCGGCGTCGATCTGGGAACCATCGCGATTTCCTGCGCGCTCCACTATGTCGCGTTTCGCCATCCCGGCGACGACTGGTCGGCGACGCGACCCAGACTGGCTGCATGGAACAGCGCTTTCGCCGCGCGCCCTTCCATGGAAAATACGCGCTTCCCTGCCTGACGGCTTTCCGCGCAGGCGCGGTACGGGCCACCATCACTCCGCAAGCCGCATCGCAACTTGCCCATAAGGGTGCGCATTATTCCTTGACTCAAGGGAATATCATGCATCATATATCCTCCATGATGCATTGATGTCGGGTGGGAGCGCATCGGCGTCATCACAAGGCGAACGGTGAAAAGGATTCAATAAGACCCGCATCGTCGCTGGATCGCCCTGTCTTGCTTTGCGTATGAACGGGCACCGAGACGCAAGAAGGCCAACAGTCTTTCTGGCGCCGGATGGGAGGAATTGTACATTCGCAGGCCTATGGCCCGACATGTCTTTCCAAGTTGACGGAATGAACCGGAACAGCGCCGTTCCAATCGTGAGCTGCGTGACATTTGTGGAGGAGAAGAATGCAATATACCCGACGTATGTTCGGCCGCATGGCCACCGCAGCCGGCCTTTGCCTGGCCGTCGCCTTCGGCGGCTTTGCCGCCCAGGCACAGGAGCCCACCACGCTCAAGATGAACCTGGTGATCTCCAATCAGGACCCGGTCTTTGCCTACTGGCAGGACTTCGCCAAGGACATCGAGAAAGCCTCCGAAGGCACACTCAAGGTTGAGGTCTACCCGACTGAAACGCTCGGCAAGACCACCGACATGATCGAGGCGATCTCGCGCGGCGCGCCGGTCCTGCAGGATTCCGACCCGAGCCACCTGTCCAACTATGTGGCGGACTACGCGGTCTTTATGAATCCGTATCTGTTCAAGGAACCCCGCGACATCGAGAAGGCATGGAAGTCGGAAATCGGCCAGCGCATGGAAAAGGAGCTGAACGAGAAGGGCCTGCGCATCCTCACACTCGTCTATTTCGGCACGCGCAACCTGATGTGCGACCAGCCGGTGTTGAAGCGCGAGGAGGCGGCCGATCTGAAAGTGCGCAATGCGCCCACCAAGATGTGGAACGAGGTCGGCAAGGTGCTTGGCGGCATCACCGTCAACACGGCCTGGACCGAGGTCTATACCGCTCTGTCGCAAGGCGTGGCCGACTGCGCAGAATCTCCCCTTAACGTGCTCTATTCCACCAAGTTCCACGAGCTTCGCAAGCACATCAACATGACGGAGCATCTGGTGGCCAGCACCTCCATCATCATGTCGCAGCAGCTCTACGACTCGCTCCCGCCCAAGGCGCAGGAAGCGCTCGACACGGTGGGTCGCTCCTACCCGGCCGTGCGCGCGGAGCAAATCCGGGGTATCGAAAAAGAATACCGCGAGAAGCTCGAAGCCGAAGGCGTCACCTTCCACGATGATGTGGACAAGTCCGGCTTCATCGAAGCGGCCGCCAATGTCAGCGAGGCTTTCCCCGAGTGGACGCCCGGCCTGTACGACCAGATGCTTGAAGCAATCAAATCAAACTGACAATGCACTCTCCCGCCGCCCGTCGCGGCGGCGGGAGATGGCTTGTGGGTGGTTCGTTCGCGCGCAGGCAGAACGGTTATGACGAGGATTGGGCGAACGATGAAGTGGATGTTGCGCAACTTTGATCTGATGATCAGCGAAATCGCTTTTGTGCTGATGCTCGGCATCATCATCGTCAACGTGCTTCTGCGCTATTTCCTCCTGATCTCCCTGCCCTTCGCCGAGGAGATCGCCTATCTGGGTTTCGCGTACTCCGTGTTTTTTGGCGCCAGTTGGCTCTACCGCCGCCACGGGCTGATCTCGGTGACCGTGCTTGTCGACCGTCTGCCGCAAGGCATTCGCCATGCCGTAATGGTGTTCAATTTCGCCCTGCTGACTGCCGCAAATGCTTATTTCTGCTATCTGGGCTGGTACCTTTCACAGGGCAGTTGGGTGCGCCGCTCGGCCTTTCTCGAGTACCCCTATTTCTACGTGAACATCGCGCCGACCACCGCCTTCGGCCTCATGACCGTCTACAGCGCCGTATTCCTTGTTCAGGCAATTAGCGGCGGCGCAGAAATGGATTTGGCGCTGGCCGAACCGGATGAAACCGAGAGCCGTCTGAATGTTTAGGTCCGTCCCATTCAACCGGTGTACACCGTCGAAATTCCACACGCATCCGGCAAGGCCATGACCCCCTATATCCCGGCAATCGTCCTGTTCGTCCTGTTCTTCATGCGCATCCCGGTCGCCTTCGCGATGGTGATTTCGACGGCCCTCTATTTTGCGCTCATCAACACGACCTTCCCGGTGGAACTGGTCATCCAGAGGCTGGTGGCGTCGACGGAGTCCTTTCCCTATCTGGCCATTCCCTTTTTCGCCTGCGCCGGCGTGGTGTTCAACTATGCCGGCATCACCGAGAAGCTGATGAAACTGGCGGAAATGCTGGTCGGCCACATGCGCGGCGGCATGGGACAGGTGAACGTACTGTTGAGCGCGCTGATGGGCGGCCTGTCGGGTTCGGCCAATGCCGACGCTGCCATGCAGACCAAGGTCGTCGTGCCGGAAATGACCAAGCTGGGCTATTCCAGGGGCTTCTCCACGGTCGTCACCGCAGCGTCGTCCTGCATCACGCCGATCATTCCGCCCGGCATCATTCTCATTCTCTACGCGCTCGTGTCGGACGTTTCCATCGCCCGCATGTTCTTCGCCGGCTACCTGCCCGGCCTGATCCTGTGCGCCGGCCTGATGATCACCGTGTCTATCGTCGCACGGCGGCGCAACTATGCGGCCACGCGCGACAAGAGGACCAGCCTTGCCCAGATAGGCCGCCAGGCGCTCGATTCGATCTGGGCGCTGTTCCTGCCCTTCGGCATTCTCATGGGGCTGCGCTTCGGCGCTTTCACGCCGACGGAGGCTGGTGCCGTATCGGTGCTCTACGCCGTCATCGTCGGCATCGTCGTCTACCGCAAGCTGAAATGGGAACACATCCCGGCCATCCTGCTGGAATCGGTGGTGGCGACGGCCGGCGTCATGTTCATCATTGGCGCGGCTGCCGCCTTCGGCAGCTATCTGACCTGGGAGGGGATCCCAAACGCAATCTCCGCCGCTCTGGTGGAGAATATCGAAAATCCATGGATGCTTCTTCTCGTCATCAACCTCATCCTTCTGGTCGTGGGTTGCTTCTTCGAGGGCGGCGCGGCGATGATCCTGCTGGCGCCGATCTTCGTTCCCGTCATAAAGGCGGCGGGCATAGACCCGGTGCATTTCGGCATCGTCATGTCCATAAACCTGACGATCGCCGGCTTCACGCCGCCCTTCGGAACGATGATGTTCATCACCACGTCCATCGCCAATGTGAAGCTGGAGGACTATGTCAGAGAGGCTTGGCCCTTCCTCCTCACTCTGCTCGGTATCCTGTTCCTTTTGACATTCGTCCCGCAGATCGTTCTGATCGTGCCGCAACTGCTGATGTAGGCCGCTCCATGATCCTTCCGGCGCGGTCGTGGGAGTGATCGCGCTCCGCGATCGGCGGTCCTGGGTGATCCCGCTCCTTGAGCGAAAAGTGAAGATTGTCAGATATAGGTCGCGGGGCGTGTCTCTTATGGCGTTGTGGGAAATGACGGAACCCTTGAACGGCTCGAAGGGTCACCCTTCGACAAGATAAGCCGAACAGGTGAGCTAGACGAGGCAAGTTCCGTAAAGGTTCTTTGCCCGGTCGAACGTCCACGAATTTTCAGGGTGGCGTATAACTATAAGGCGCACACCGACGAGACGGGCAAGGAACAGCCCGCAAATCCGGTCCTGTTCATGAAGCCAACCACGGCGGCCATCGCGCCGCGTTGAGCAGCAATAAAATCTTCAAGGACGAAGTGTCCGAAAGGTCACGAAACTATTGAATCTAAACTACATTATCAATCGAAGCGTTTCAGACACTCGGGATTGATGCCCTCATCAATTGCGCTGGCTTTGTGCTGTTGTTGGGCATCGTGGAACCCATCGTGAGACCAAACGCTCGCCTCCCGAAACAGCGAGATCGAACATGGTCACCGTCAACAACACTTCCCCCCAAGCTCCGCGGAGTTGGTAAGGGTACCGGATTATTTGTCAGGGCTCGATCCCCTCCTCTGGTTGGCTCTCACGAGACTCGACATACTTGGCAAGCACTTCCACCATCACATCGACCATCGCGGAGCCAAGTTCAGCGCGCATTTCACTTTCGGCAACCTCAAGGCTGCGATGGAACACCTCCAGCCATGCAAATCCTTTATCGGTGAAGCAAACGAGTTTTGCGCGGCCATCCGTGGGATCTGGTCTCTTCTCGATGAGGCCGGTTCGTTCGACCTGATCGACGAGTTCGCTCATGGATTGCTTCGTCATCGATGCACGTCGTGCCAACTCCGTAAGACGCGTGCCCTCCTCGTCGAGGTTTCGTGTCAGGTTGATATGCGCAACCGTAAGTTCGTCATGCCCATTTGCGCGCAGGTTTTCCACAATACGCGCTTCAAATATCCGAACGGCTTCATTCATTCGACGCCCGATATTGTTACGACGCCAGGAATTCCTAAGTTTCATCGCTGCTCTTCTTGAATCAGGTTTCGCCGAATTCGATCGCTCCGACTTTACCGATAGGCCGATCGTGCGGATTTTTCCACTCCGGCGGCGAAAGGATTGACACGTCGATTCCGACAACGATATAGTCAGGTATCCGAACGAAATCGGATATGCAACCTAACTGTTGCTTACGGGAGGAGAGATGCATCGCCATAGATCCCGCGCCGAACAGGTGCGTTCATTCAGACGCGTGCGCTCATCTGATTTCGTCTGGTCCGCTGGACGCAAAAGCGTCTCAGCCTTTCGGCTTCGACAGCCTCCCGATCCGTGGACCATGGCGTCAAATCATCCCGTCAGGATCTCTTGTCCTGATGGGCCTTGGCAAGGCACTAGTCACATCGAGCGGGATCGATCATCATGGTAAAGGCAAACGGCGGGAAGTCGCTGCAGAATCTGATCGACGAAAAACCGAACCTCGTCGAGTTCTTTTACAACGACACGCTGGCTCCTCACTACCGGGCTAGGACGAGCCTGACGGCGGCATATATCCCTCCCGAGTTCACGAACTGGCGTGATGAGCAGAGAGCATGGCGAGAGTCCGCGATCCTGTTCGACCAGTCGCACCATATGCCGGAGATGCTGCTCAAGGGTCCCGATGCATTTCGCCTCCTTGAGCGTTTGGGCATCAATAGCCTGTCGAACTTTACGACGGATCGCGCCAAGCAGTTCGTCGCCTGCACGCCACGCGGACACGTTATCGGCGATTGCGTGATTTATCGATTGGAGGATCAGACTTTCGAGCTCATCAGCGGGATGCCGGTGCTCAACTGGGTTCAGTACAATGCCGAGCGGGACGGCTACGACGTCACAATCGAGCGCGACGATCCGACCCCCTACAATCCTGCTGGAAGGCGGTGGTTCTATCGGTTCCAGCTCGAAGGTCCCCACGCCGGGAAGATCTTCCACGATGCCGTAGAGGGCGGCGCGCCTGAGATCCCGTTCTTTCGGACTGCGAAGGTCAAGATCGGGGGCTGCGAAGTTCTTGTGTTGCGCCATGGCATGGCCGGCCATCTCGGAGCAGAGCTTTCCGGCCCTTACGACGAGATGGACACGGTGCGATCCACCCTGCTCACCGCAGGGAAGAAGTATGGCCTGAAGCAGGGAGGCACCAAGACCTATTTCAGTACGATTTTCGAGTTCGGCTGGATGCCGTATCCTCTCCCGGGAATCTATACGGGCGAGGAACTTCGCGATTACCGCGAATGGCTTTCCGGCAATGGGTGGGAGGCCAACGCGCAGCTCGCGGGCAGCTTCCTGGTCGACAACATCGAAGACTACTATGTGACGCCCTGGGATCTCGGGTACGGGCACATCCTAAAATTGGATCATGACTTCATCGGTCGCAACGCGCTGGAGGCGTTGCCCCTGGAGAAGCGGCGCAAGAAGGTTACCCTTGTCTGGAACAGAGAAGATGTCGCGAAGATATTCGCCTCGCAGCTTGGTGATGGGCCAAGATACAAGGCCCTAGACTTTCCGGTCGCATATTACGGATGGCCGCAGTTCGACGAGGTCAGAACTGCCGATGGCCGCCTGATAGGGCACTCCTGTCACTGCGGATACAGCGCGAACGAAGGCGAAATGCTGTCACTCGCGATGCTTGAAACATCAAGCGCCGAACTGGGCACCCAGGTCCTGCTAATCTGGGGTGAGCCTGCAGGCGGCTCCCGCAAGCCGAATGTCGAACGTCACGAGCAGTTGCAGGTTCGCGCAACGGTGGCACCGGTTCCCTACGCTCAGTCGGTGCAGAAGCTGAAACGCGCGGCTATCAGCTAGCTGCCGCCTCCCCTCCAAGCGCCGCGCATCCTCCCCAACAAGGGAGGATACGGCTACCTGAACACTCTGCAGTAGGGGCTCCGCGTGGTATCTCGACCCAATTACCTGTTTGACCTTCCGCGCCAAAGATCGCGTTGCAGTCGGTTCGCGCCACGGCGAAGGATCTCATCAGGATTGGGCGCGATACGGAAGCGCTCGTACTTGCCCGAGCGGTTCGTGCGGCAGCAGAGCGCCGCATATTCCTCAACGGCCGAAAGACCGTGGTGTTTAGCTGAACCGACGCAGCAAGGCCGCACGGATCAAGATCAGGATCGGTGTTATGACAACAGCTTCCATACTTGGTGATCATCAAGATGCACAACGACGCGTCCTTGACGGATTTTCGCTGGAGCTAACCGCGCGTGATGCCCATCGGCTTCACCTTCTCAAAGGCATCGTTTCAGAACGCGCCATCATGTCGATCCCTCATCTGCCTTCTCAAGAGAGTGATGCGAGAGTTGGAGCAGCACGTATGATCCGGAATATGGGTTACGAGCCGGTACCGCATGTTGCAGCGCGTCGCTTCGAATCGGCCATGGAACTGGAGAGTTTCCTTGCAGAGCTGGCAGAGCAAGCGCAGGTGGAGAGTTTGCTCGTTCTTGCAGGAGATATTGAGCGACCACTCGGCCCGTTTCCAGACACGTCAACATTGCTTCGAAGCGGCCTGATGGAGAAGTACGGCGTCCGGCATATCGCCATTGCGGGCCATCCCGAGGGTCATCCGAGGCTCGAAAAGGTAAACCTTGCTGCCGCACTTCGTGAGAAACAGGCCGTTTTGGCGGATAGCGGCATCGACTGCTCGATCATCACGCAATTCGCGTTTGGCGCGGAGCCCGTCCTGAGCTGGATAGAGGCCGTGAGACGGAATGGCATAGAGGCTCCCATTCGCATCGGCGTTCCCGGTCCGGCGAATGTAAGTACACTTGTGCGTTTCGCGGCAGTGTGCGGCGTCGGCGCCTCGACTTCGGTGCTGATGAAGTATGGGCTTTCTCTCAGGCAGTTGCTTTCCAGTGCAGGGCCCGACAAGTTAATCGACGACTACTCGCAACTTATAGATCGAGCCGTGCACGGAGAAACCTATATACATTTCTATCCATTCGGCGGCATTGCGAAAACCGCCGAGTGGTTAGACAAATACCGCGCGCGGTTTGTGTAACGATATTTTTCTCATTCGACCGGCAAAACGCTTGGTGCTGATGGTCAACACGATCAGGGCGTATGCCGGCTTCCTCGCTGTTGAGATTCCAACCTCGGCGTAGCGACTCCGTCTCTCAGGGGAAATGTCCCACACAAATCTATATTTAGTTCTATAGCCTGACTATCTTTCGACTTATTCCGTAAGAGAGGCACCGCCTCTGAACCGGAGGAAGAGCAACGTCCACTTCACTATTATGCAATTTTTTACGCAACTCGTATTCCTTCGTGTACATGAGCGCACCCCGAAACCTGCCGCCACTCAGCTTGACATATTAGTCGTGTTTCCTTACCAATATTGTTGGAGGAACAGTTGACAAGTGTTCGGCAACACCGATGCAGACTTGTCAGTGTCCATCGCTCTAGGGAGGAGCTCAAATGAGACAATTGCGTTGGGGGCTATTTGCGTCTTCGTTCGCTGTGCTTGCCTTTGCGGGAGCGGCGTCAGCGGAAACGATCAAGGTTGGCGTGATTGCCACGTTCTCCGGTCCGAATGCCATCTGGGGAAAGCAGTTCCGGGAGGCGATACAAGTCTATGCGGCCGAGCACGGCACCGAGGTGAACGGCAACACGGTAGAGTTCATCTACAAAGATGTTGGTGGTCCGAACCCCGATGCCAGCAAGGCGGCTGCACAGGAGTTGCTCATCCGGGAAGGCGTAAAGTACCTAGCCGGCTTCGACTTCACACCCAACGCAATGGCGGTCGCCCCGCTTATCAATCAGGCGAAGGTGCCGGCGGTCATATTCAACGCCGCCACATCTGCGATCAACGAGCAGTCGGAATACTTCCTGCGGACCAGCTTTACTCTTTGGCAGGTAACGGTGCCGATTGCCCAGTGGGCCGCGGACAACGGCGCGAAGAAGGTGATCACGGCGGTCACTGATTACAATCCGGGTGTTGACGCCGAGAGCGCCTTCGTCAGCGCCTTTGAGGAGAAAGGTGGCACGATTGTCGACAAGATTCGAATGCCGCTTCAGACAACGGATTTCGCACCCTTCATGCAGCGGATCAAGAATTCGGGTGCTGATGCGGTGTTTGCATTTCTACCAGCCGGACCAGCCACCTTCGCGTTCACAAAAGCATATAATGAGAACGGCTTGAAAGAAGCCGGAATAACTTTCTATGGAACCGGAGAGACTGACGAGACGACGATCGACGCTCTTGGTGATCAAGCGATCGGGCTGACGACGGCCTATCACTACTCGGGCGTACATGACTCCGACCTTAACCGGTCGTTCACGGCCAAACTTGAAGAAATGTTTCCGCAATCCAGGGCGAACCTTGCTTCGGTTGGCGCTTATGATGGTGTGCACCTCATCTACAAGATGATCGAGGCTGCAGGAACAGACGGCGAGAAGGCGATTGAGTCATCAAAAGGACTTTCCTGGGAAAGTCCCCGTGGCCTGATCAGCATTGATCCAGACTCGCGGCACGTCATCCAGAACGTTTACATCCGACGGGTTGAACGTGCGGAGAACGGTTCCCTGGTGAACCGTGAGTTCGACACAGTCGAAAACGTCCCCGACCTCGGGTTCAGTCGGTAGAGCACTGCCCCACCCCCCCGGCGCGCACCAACTGTCCGCCGGGGTGCGGGGTTCTAACTTGTTCTCTGGACGGTAGAAATCGCATGACGATTGCGCTCAGTATTCTTGTCGACGGGGTCGCCTACGGCATGATCCTTTTCATGATCTCTGTCGGTTTGTCGGTAACGATGGGTTTGATGCGGATCGTCAACCTGGCGCATGGCGGCTTCGCACTGCTTGGCGGCGCCTTCGCCCACGTTTTGACGGTCTGGTATTCGGTGCCGTTCATCGCGGCGCTTGCGATATCCGTAACGGCGGTAACCTTTCTGGCGATACCCCTCGAGCGGCTTGTCTACCGTCGAATCTATCGTTTCGGCGAATTGGAACAGGTCCTTGCAACGATCGGAATCGTCTTTGTCGTGATAGCTGGCGTCAATCTTTTCCTCGGCTCCACGCTTCTGCCGATCCGAATGCCGCCGGAAGTCAGCAGCCCGGTGGATATCGGATTTAAGGTGCTGCCCCTCCACAGGATTATCGTCATTCTTGCTGGGCTGGCGGTCGTGGCGGCTCTTTATCTACTCGTGGAGCAAACGCGGTTCGGGATCTACCTGCGCGCTGCCGTCGACAATCAGGACACTGCTGCGTCTCTCGGCATTAATACCTCAAAGGTATATTTGGCGGCATTCGCGCTGGGAGCCGCTTTGGCGGCGATTGGTGGGATTCTTGGCGCGGAACTGCTACCGATCGAGGCCTACTACCCGCTTCGCTACATGGTTCTCTTTCTGATCGTCGTTGCTGTCGGCGGTCTGGGAAGCATAGTAGGATCCTTCCTGGCAGCGCTGAGCCTCGGCATCCTAGACACGGCCGGTCGGTACCTGCTCCCTGATATGGGTACGATCTTCTTCTTTCTCGCGATCACGGCGCTCCTAGCAGTACGGCCCAACGGATTGCTGGTAAAGCCGTCGTGAGCAGGGAATCTACCATCGATAACGTGCGCACATCGCTGCCAATCGCGAAGACGCACTGGCCGCTTGTGTTCCTGACCCTCGGCGCTTGTGCCGCATTCTTGCTGTTTCCCTACGATCTTGGGTTCATGACCCGAATATTGATTATGATGGTGTTCGTGATCTCTTTCGACCTGATCCTCGGATATGCGGGTATCGCCACTCTGGGCCATGCGGCGATGTACGGGTGCGGTGCCTATGCAGCTGGCCTCTTTGCAGTTCATATCTCGCCCGATCCTCTCTTGGGACTTGCTTCCGGTGCCGCCATGGGCGCCTTGATCGCCTTCGTTTCAGGCCTTCTCCTGATGCGTGCTCACGGATTATCCCTCCTGATGTTGTCGATCGCGGTGACGATGGTGCTGCAGGAGATCGCTTCAAAAGCACGCGATGTGACAGGTGGTGCCGATGGGCTGACAGGGATATCGATGGGTCCCATTCTCGGCGTCTTCGAATTCGATTTCATCGGCAAAACGGCATATTGGTACGCGTTCTGCGCATTGTTCGTAATACTGGCGCTCCTGCGGATATTGGTCGCGTCGCCGTTCGGGCTCGCTCTGCGAGGCATAAAGGACAGTTCAAGCCGCATGCGTGCAATCGGCACGCCGGTCTATTGGCGGAAGGTTACTGCCTATGTGATCGCCGGAGCGATCGCAGGTATCGCCGGCGCGCTGTCCGCGCAGATCACCAGCCTCGTCAGTGTAGAGGTGTTCAACTTTGCCCTGTCGGCAGAAGTCATGGTCATGCTTGTCCTGGGAGGCAGCGGGCGTCTCTACGGAGCCCTGATCGGCACGCTGGTGTTCATGACAGTTCATCATGTTGCTGCAAGCATCGACCCTTTCAACTGGTTATTTGCTATCGGCTTCATGGTTCTTGGCATTGTCTTTTTCCTGCCCGACGGTCTGATCTCGCTGCCTAAACGCATCAGACGCATGATCGGAGCCGTAAGATGACTGCAGGCCTCCAGATCAAGAACCTATCGAAGAATTTCGGCGGACTGCAGGTCGCGCGTGACATCTCGGTCGACCTCCCAACCGGCGCACGGGCGGCCCTCATCGGCCCGAACGGAGCCGGAAAAACGACCTTCGCGAACCTTGTCATCGGGGCACTTCAGCCAAGCGCAGGCAGCATTCATCTGGATGGAAAAGATATCAGTTCTCTATCGGAGGCCGCACGCGTACGCGCTGGCATCGCCAAGACATTCCAGATCACCAACCTGTTCCGGCACCTCACGGTTCGGGACAACCTTCGCCTGCCCGTTCTGGAGAGAGAGCGAAGAACGTCGAGACTGTTCGGACGGTATGATGACGACGAGGCCATCGAGGACGAGATTGAACGACTGCTGTCGGACTTCCGGCTCATTGAACTCGCGGACCAGGAAGTCCGCAGCCTTGCCTATGGGCAACAAAGGCTCGTGGAACTCGCGCTGTCGCTGGCGCTCAAGCCAAGAATCCTGATTCTCGACGAACCCGCGGCAGGCGTGCCGTCATCCGACAGTCATCTGGTCATCGACGCGATCAAGCGGCTGCCCGCCGATCTGACGGTACTGGTTATCGAGCACGACATGAAGCTTGTGTTCGAGGTGGCCAGCAGGATCATCGTACTCGTCAATGGTGGAATACTGGTCGAGGGAGCTCCTAATGAGATCAGCAGCGATCCCAGCGTCCGCGAACTGTATCTCGGAGCCGGACATGCCTGAAACAATGCTGGAGATGGACAGCGTTGTTGCCGGCTACGGCGACACGCATATTTTGCACCACCTGTCGCTGAAGATTGGCAAAGGTGAACGCGTCGCGATCGTAGGACGCAACGGCGTCGGCAAGACCACAACGCTGGCGACCGTGATGGGGCTAACACGGCAGCATTCGGGCGCCATTCGGTTGAAGGGCGAGTTAATCGACCGTCTCCCTCCTTATAAACGATCGCGCCTTGGTATCGGCCTCGTACCGCAGACGCGCGACATCTTTCCGTCGCTATCTGTCGAAGAGAACCTGGTCGCCGGCGTACGCAATGGCTCAAGCATCGACGAAGCCTATGACCTTTTCCCACGGTTGAAGGAACGCAGGCGAAACGGTGGGCGACAGCTTTCGGGTGGAGAGCAACAGATGCTCGCCATCGCGCGGACGCTTATGGGAAAGCCGGATATCGTCTTGCTTGACGAGCCGCTGGAAGGTCTGGCGCCAGTGATCTGCGAGATGCTCGTCGAGGTGTTTCACGAACTCTCAAGGAGAGGTCACACGATCATTCTGGTGGAGCAGCATACGGCTCTTGCACTCGAATTTGCGGATCGCATCCTGGTTGTCGAGCAGGGCGCAATCGTTCTGGAGGCAAGTGCGGGGGAACTCAAAGCAAACAGGGCAATGCTCGATCGCCATCTTGGGATCGCGGTCGCACACTGAACGACGGTAAGCCTGGGAGGCTTGGCAATGCAACTCGTCGAGGATCACATCAGGACCCTGATAGCCGCAGACATTCCGATTTGGGATGTCGATCCATACGCGACCGAGGTTCTGCAAACCCCGGAGCCGTATTACACTGAGTTGAGAGAAAAAGGTGCCTTCGTCTATATCCCCCGCTATGCCCTGCTGGCATGCGGGCGCTACGATGAGACGAGAGAGGTCTTTTCCGACTGGGAGCGTTTCGTCTCATCGCGAGGTGTAGGGCTAGCGGATTTCCACGTCGCTAAGCCTTGGCGAGCGCCATCTATCGTCCTTGAGGTCGATCCGCCATATCACACGCGAACGCGCACGGTCATCTCGCGGGCGTTGTCTCCGCGCGCGGTAAATGATCTCAAGGACGCATTTGCTGCAAAAGCCGATGCCCTCATCACGGAATTGCTCGATCTCGGCGAGTTCGATGCCGTAGACGACCTGGCGGAAGCGTTTCCAGTAAGTGTGTTTCCGGCTGCTGTCGGGATGCGGGAAATCAGCAAGCGCATGCTCGTTGATTACGGAGCGATGGCCTTCAACGCGCTCGGACCCGAAAACGAGCGCCGATCAAAGTGGCTTGAAAAGGCATCCGAGATTGTTCCGTGGATCATGGAGCAATGCAAGCGCGAGTCCCTTAGTCCTGGAGGCTTCGGCGCGACCATCTACGCGGCCGCCGACGCTGACGAACTGACCGAAGAAGAAGCGGGAATGCTCGTCCGCTCGCTGCTTTCCGCAGGGATCGACACGACAGTGACAGGCATCGGAAACACCATTTGGTGCCTGGGGCGAAACCCCGAACAGTTTGAGAAACTGAAACGCGACCCAAAATTGGCGCGTCCGGCCTTCGAGGAGGCTCTTCGGTACACGTCCCCTGTCCATTCCTTCTGCCGAACCGCGAGCGTTGACACAACGGTCGGCGGTGTTCCCATTTCTAGGGACACGAAGATCCTTTGTGTCCTGGGCGCAGCCAATCTTGACGAGCGGAAATGGCTCAATGCCGATCGCTTTGACATAGAACGGCGCCCCACGGGGCACTTGGCGTTTGGCGTAGGTATCCATGGCTGTGTCGGGCAGATCGTCGCGAGAGCTGAGGCAGAGGCGATTCTGACTGCGATCGCGCAGAAGGTCTACTCGATAGACATCATCGGCGAACCAGTCTGGCGCCCGAATCACGCCATTCACGCATTGGACAGCATGCGCGTCCGCTTCAATAGGCGGTGAGGTTGGAGGATACCAAACAGTGACGTCAGTGACATTTCGCAGCCACGATGGAAGCACGGTACAGGTCAACGGCGAATTAGGCGTCAGCCTGATGCAGACAGCCCTTAGCAATGGCATCGACGGAATCGTCGGTGAGTGTGGCGGGTCGGCCATGTGCGCTACCTGCCACGTGTACGTGGACGAAGCGTTTGTGAACCTCCTGCCACCGATGAATGACGTCGAGAACGAAATGCTCGAATGCACGGTATCGACACGCCGAGCCTCCAGTCGTCTTTCGTGCCAGATAAGACTAAGCCGTGAGCTCGAGGGACTTGTCGTAGAGTTGCCGGAGACTCAGGCGTGAGCCTTCGCGACATCGTAATTATCGGAACAGGACAAGCAGGTTTTCAGGTCGCGGCCAGTCTTCGGCAGGAAGGATATGAGGGTCGCCTGCTCATGTTCGGGGATGAGGCCGGGCTCCCTTATCAGCGCCCCCCCTTGTCGAAAACCTTCCTCAAAGAAGGTCATCCCGAACGACTGTTATTTCGCAACGCCGATTTCTTCGCTGCAAATGGGATCGAGATCCAGTCGAACACGCCGATCGCTTCAGTGTCCCCGAGCGAGCGATCTGTGACCACAGAAAGAGGAAATACCTATCATTTCGACCACCTTGTCCTCGCAACCGGTACGCGCAACAGGCAACTTCCCATTCCCGGGTTCAATGCCCCGAACGTATTCGGAATGCGCACGCTCGAGGATGCGTCGCGCATTCGCGATCGCTTGGAGATGACCAGCGAAATCGTCGTTATCGGTGGAGGCTTCATCGGTCTCGAGTTTACCGCCGCCGCCAAACAGCTAGGTAAGAAGCCGACCGTCGTCGAGGCACAGGACCGGCTTATGGCCCGTGCTGTCTCGGAGCCGGTCTCAGAGTTCTTTTTGGCAGCACATCGACGGAACGGAGTTGATATACGGCTTCGCCAAACGGTTCTTGCAGTCGAAACCGATTCCTCTGGAAACGCTTTCGCGGTCCGGCTTTCGACGGGGGAGAGGGTTTTCAGTGACCTTATCCTCGTCGCAGCCGGGGTGGTGCCGAATTGTGAGCTCGCCTACGCGGCGGGCCTGAAGATAGAGAATGGGATTGCGGTTGACCGCACCATGTTGACCAGTGCGCCGAACATCTCCGCCGTTGGGGACTGCGTGTCGTTCCCACTAGGCGATAGGCGCCTGCGGCTTGAATCCGTGCAGAATGCAGCGGACCAAGCGCGTTGCGTCGCCAGGCGCCTGACAGGCGCTGTCGAGCCCTATGACAAGTTACCGTGGTTCTGGAGCGATCAGGGCGCCGACAAGCTCCAGATTGCGGGTTTAATTGAACACGCCGACAAGCTCGTAGCAAAGCGCGATGATGAGACCGGTCGTCTTACCGTTTTCGGATTTAGCGCCGAACGCCTTTGTGCAGTCGAGACTGTAAATAGACCTGGGGACCATATGGCTGCACGGAAAGTACTGTCGGCATCTGACGGCATCATGCTTGCCGACCTCGAAGCTTCCCACTATCGGCTAAAGGAAGTTTTCCGGACTGTCGCGAGGCCCTAGGAAGTCGGTTTCATCTAGCCGCCATTCAGCAGGGTTCACCTTGGCCTGTCACATCGCAAACGATGGCGAACTGATGTGTTCCGCGAGGACGTGAGCATCGGCCGCGACAGCCTCGCTAATCATGCTCGTAAGAATCCGACTCACCGGCCACGGAGGCACTAATTCCCTCCGCCGTCTTTCGGAGCGCTTCCAAGGCTTCCCTGGTGAACTCCTCACCGAAGTGCGAGTTGGCGCCCACGAGGGAGATTCCTGCAATCATGCGCCCGACGCCCGACAGTACAGGCACTCCAATCGCCGTAATCTCCGCTTCGCGCTCCCCTTTGCAGAACGAGTAGCCGTCCTTGCGGACCTGCTCAATTTCGACTTTCAAGCGCTGTGCATCGACCACAGTTCGGGGCGTGTAGGCTTGCAGTTCCTGGCTGGAAAGAAAGCTCTCCACTTGCTCATTCGTCAGGCTGGCGAGCCACAGCTTGCCATTTGCCGTGCAATGCATCTCCAGTGGCTCGCCCACGCCCATGTTGAGTGAATAGGACCGCGAGGAATTGGCGCTCGCAATCACGACCATCCGATTGTTGCGGTAGGTGGTGGCGATCGCCGTCTCCCGGAAACGGGAGGCCAGATCGTCAAGATAAGGCTGCGCAATTCTCGCAATAACGTCCGATGACGCGGCGATCGAACCCAGGTGGGCAAGCGCAAGCCCAAGCCGGTACTGGCCGCGACGTTCGGATACCAGGGCGCCGGCCACCTCCAAAGTGCGAAGAAAACGATGTGCGGTTATGGGCTTGAGTCCCAACTCCTTGCAGACAATCTGACTGGTCAGGCTTTGGCGCCCATTCGAGAACAGCGACAGGATCTCGAACGCCGTCAAAACAGAGTTATTCAGTTGCTCGCTCATGTATCCCTGGCCCAACTATGCGACGGCCCTTCGTAAAAGCAAAGGCGATCCGAACTCCAACGCAGACAGCCTTCCAACCATCCGCAGAACGCCGTTCAAAGATAGATGCAGGCGATCTCATGTCTTTGAACGGTCGCGCGCGGCAACGATTTGCTCCTGTCCCGAGGAACATTGATCAGCCTATCCAGGCAGGGAAAAACAGCACAAGCGCTGGAAACGCAAGGATGATTGCAACACGCAAGAGCTCGACAGAAAAAAAGGGGAATGCACCCTTGAAGGTCTCCATCATCGGAACGTCTTTGGCCATGGCGTTGATGACGAAGACATTCATCCCAACCGGTGGCGTTATCAACCCCAACTCAACCACGATCAACGCGAGAATGCCGAACCAAAGTTTGGTTTCATTCTCGGTCAGCCCGAAGTTCAATTCGGAAATCACCGGCCAGAAAAACGGCAAGGTCAGCAGGACGATCGAGAGGGAATCCATAAACATTCCGAGAACGATCAGAGCAATAAGAACGAGCAGAAGCAGGAAGTACGGAGGCAGTCCCGACTCGAGCATCACTTGTGCCGCCGCCTGCGGCACGCCGCCTCGCGACATGAATATTTCCAGAAGCTCCGCACCCAGGACGATGAGATAAATCATACCCGCATTTCTCGCCGTAGCGAGAATGGCCTCGAGTATGTCTTCCGGCGTCAGGAGCTTGGCGGCGAAGCCATAAGCGAGAACAAGGAACACGCCGATCGAGGCCGCGGCTGTCGCGGTATAGAAACCGGCATACATGCCGCCCAGCATGATCCCGAAGACAAGCGTAACAGGTACAGCTCCAAGCGTCGCCGAAACCAGTTCTTTCCGAGTGACGACACTGCCTTTCGGCCCCGCATCTGGGACAAACAAGGTGTAGAGCCAGATTGTCGCGACAAAGAAAAGCACCGCGAGCAGGCTGGGGAACATCGCCGCGGAGAACATCTGGATGATGTTGGCCTCGACGATCACCGAATAGACGACGAGGACAATCGAGGGAGGGATGAGAATGCCCAGGGTGCCGCCTGCCGCCAATGTGCCGGTCGCGAGCGCGGAAGAATAGTTGTAACGCTTCAATTCGGGCAGCGCGACCTTGCCCATTGTCGATGCGGTGGCCAGTGAAGAACCGCAAACGGCTCCAAAGCCTGCGCAAGCGGCAATCGCAGCCATCGCCACCCCGCCCCGGAAATGGCCAAGCCATGCATTTGCCGCCCTGAACAGGCCGTAGGACAAGTTGGCTCTGGATGCGAGGTGCCCCATCAGGATGAACAGCGGCACGACTGACAGATCGTAGTTTGAGAAGGTGCCGTAAGCCAGCGACTTCATCTGCGAGAGCAATATTGCGGGCCCGGACAGCATCCAAATGCCGGCCAGTCCAACCGCCGTCATCGCGTAGGCAATTGGCACACGGACTGCGATGAGCCCAACAAGAGCAACAAGCCCCGTTATTCCGACCAGAAATTCGCCGGCCACAACACCCTCCCAAAATCTGTGCGAACAGTTGACGCAACGCCTGTGGGCTAGCCGCTCATTCCTGCCTCGACTTCCTCGGGCAGTTTTCCCTGCTTTGCCTGAATGAGATTCGCTATTGCAGCCAAAGCGAACAGCAGCAATGAAACAAGGACCGGCACATAGGCGTACCAGATAGGAATCTGATAGATTGCCGTCGTTTCCTGATATTCATAGACGTCTTCAAACCCGGCACTCATGCGCCAAAGCAGAAAGAGAGCCCAAGCCGATCCAAACAGCGCGCCTATACCGCCAAGAAACACAATCACACGCCTCTTGAGGCCGGCGGTAAAAATATCCGCGGTCACGTTCGAACCCGAAACCTGGCAATACGGCAGCGCCATGAACATTGAGATGGCCGCCCCCATCTGTACCAGTTCATAGACGCCTGGTACGGGTTTGTTGATCAGCGCAGCCATCATGACGCTTACCACATTGACGGCCACGAGCCCGAAGAGAACGACGCCACCGCCGAGCGCCCACCATTTACAGATATTGCGCGTCAACGAGACGAAGAGATCCTGTCGGGAAGTCGCGGCCGCCATTTTGGAACACCTATGCTTTGGGTAGCCTATTTCGAATGTGCAGCGATTTTTTCCTGCGCCGCCTTGACCAGATTCTCAGCATCAATGCCTTTTGAACCGGCTTCTTCGATCCAACGATTGACCACGGTGTCCATGGCGACGGTGAACGCCGCGCTTTCCTCCGGGGTCAAATTGATGTGGCTATTGCCCGCATTCCCGATGATCTTCTGGCCCACCGTCTCGAAACTGGCCCAAATCTGGCCGACTTCGCGCAACCATTCCTCATCGGAATTGTCGAGGAATACCTTTTGAATATCCTCGGGTAGGCTGTTCCAGCGATCGAGGTTCATTGAAACCTGGAAGACGCTGGTGCCTAGCCGTCCGCCATCGGCAAGTTCGATCTGATAATCGGTCAAATCCTGCAGCTGAAGGGCGGGCACGATTTCAAACGGAACCAGACCGCCATCGACCACGCCCCGCGATAGAGCCTGAGGGAAATCGGGAACTGGCATGGAAACAGGATTCGCACCCAACGCCTCGACGACCCAAGCTCCGGTTCTGGTCGGGGTCCTGAGCGTCTTGCCCTGAAGGTCGGACGGCGAATGAACCTCGGTGTCCGCGGTGTGAATGGCCTGCCCGGCGTGCACATGCTGGAATAGAACCTTCACGCCGACATGCTCTTCGGCAAGATGCTCATCGAACAGCTCTGCGAGCGCCAGGTTCGTGGCGACCGGGTCATTGAAGTGGACATTCGGCAGTTCAAAGGCTTCCGTGCGTGGAAACAGGCCCGGCGTGTATCCGTTCAGGGTCCAGACCAAGTCCACCACGCCATCGCGAACCTGCCGGATCAGTTCGGGGGGCGTCCCACCGAGGGACATAGCCGGGTAGATTTCGATCTTCACCCGTCCGTCGGACGCTTCCTCTATCCGTTTCGCCCAAGGCTCCAGCATCGCATGATGCGCGGGCGCCTTGGGACCGAGGAAGTGATGCAGGTTAAAGGTGAACTCCTGCGCCACCGAAGGCATCGCCATCAGGGCCACCGCCCCGAAGGCGCCCAAGACAAGGCCCAGCTTACGCTGTAACCAGCCCGTCAGCGAAGGGTGCCACCTTGATTTTGTTCCATTCGATATGCAGCTAGACATGTTCTTCCTCCCTTTGTTCAACACGTTGCGTACGGTTCCTCCACACGGCCTAGTAGAGTATGTGGACTTCCGGATCGACGACGACCTCCAAAAGCCCCGGCCCCGTATTCTCCAAATTTTTCTTCAAGGCGTCCTCCAACTCGGCGGAAGTCCGTACCCGTTGCGCGGGGCACCCCATGGACTTCGCAAGGTGGAGGAAATCCAATCCCTGCACATCGATACCCGGGACATCCCGCACCTGCAGCGTGCGACTGAACGAGCGCATGGCGCCGTAGCCACCATTGTTCAGGACCAGAACGGTGAGATTCACATTGTGCTGGACGGCGGTCCACAAAGCCTGGGGTGAATACATGAACGAGCCGTCACCGATGACACACACGATCTTGTGCTCGGGCCTGGCAAGACCGAGGCCGACTGCGCCGGGCAGACCATAACCAAGGCCGCCACTCGACATCGTGTAGAAGCCGCCCCATTCTCGAATGCGGACGAAGTCTTGCATGATGGGCCTGGTGGACGGCGACTCCTCCATCATGACCATTCCAGGCGCCCAAAGTTTTCCCAGACAGTAGAAGAAATGCGCCGGCGTGATTTCCTTGACGACCTTTGGGCTTGTTGGCGGACTTTTCCTGCTGCCCGCCGGATTTGTGGTCTCGGGCAGAAGCGCCGCCAGCGCGGGTACGCTGAATTTCAGGCTGCCGAGAATACTCAGGCCCAAAGGCGCGGATGCGGCGGTCATGTGGTCGGTCGTCAAGTGAAAAAGCGATATATCGCTCTCGACCAGCCGGGATTGCCCGGACACGTGATACGTGAAGACCGGCGCGCCGATGACACCGACGGCGTCGTATTTCTCCAGCGCGTCGGAGACCCTTTCGGGCGCCGCGGGCAGGAAGCCCGCGAAAAGAGGATGGTCTTCCGGAAACACGACCCGGGCCGCGAACGGGGCCGCAAGAACGGGAATGTTCATCCGCTCGGCAAGATCCACCAATGCCGGCCCGGCATTCTCTTCGTCGACTTCGGGCCCCACGACCAGGACGGGCGCCTTGGCGCCGAGCAGCATGGCTGCGGCCTTCTCGACAAGCGATGGGTCCGGCGCGGTGTCGATCGAAACTTCGCGGTCCCTTACCGGCCGGCAGCGTGCCGTCCAATCGTCCACCGGAACGGATACGAATGTGGGGCCCCACGGACGTTGCATCGCAATCCGGTAGGCCTGCGCGATCGCCACTGGAACGTCCTCGGGCCGCGCCGGCTCGATGCTGTATTTCACATAGGGTTTCGGGAAGCTCGGTGCGTCGGTAGCACCGAGGAAAGGCTGGTTTAACAACAGGTCACGCGATTGCTGACCGGCGATGATCACCATCGGCGCGCGGTTCTTGTACGCGGTAAACACATTGCCCAAAGAATGGCCGAGACCCGCGGCGGAATGGAGGTTCACGAATGCAGCTTTCCCGGTAGCCCGCGCGTAGCCATCGGCCATGCCGACAACGGATGCTTCCTGCAGCGCTAGAACATAGCGTATGTCACTCGGCCAGCGGTCCAGCATCGGCAACTCCGTCGAACCCGGATTCCCGAAAAATGTATCCACGCCAACCGAGCGAAGGAAATCGAAGGTCGCTTCCCGGACGCTTGTCCAGGTGGAACGCATTTCAGATGCACTTTGAAGATTCATGGACGATGGGATTCTCTGGATGAGTTTGGAATTGCAGCCACGAACGGGCGGCCGGCGAACCGGATGATGGCGCCGCCGAGCCAACCGGCCAGGTAAATGGCTAAAACGGATAGTGCTGATCAGGATCTTCAATGGTGATCCAACGCAATTCCGTGAACTGTTCCACCCCGGACTGGCTGCCGAATTTTCCGTAACCGGACGCCTTTGTCCCGCCGAACGGCATCTGGGCCTCATCGGCAACCGTCGGACCGTTGATATGGCAGATGCCGGAGTCGATCGACTCGGCAACACGAAGTGTCTCGTTGATATTGGATCCGAATACCGAGGCGGCGAGGCCGTAGGAACTGTCGTTGGCCAATTCGATGGCGTGTTCGGTGTCCCTTGCACGCAAGACCGCCACGACCGGACCGAAGCTTTCTTCGCTGTAAAGCTCCATCTCCTTGACGACACCATCGACAATCGTCGCCGGCATGATCGTTCCGCTTTCGGGGACGCCGCCCGTAACGACCTTCGCCCCTTTGTTCTCAGCATCTTCGACAAGAGAGCGAACGTTCTCGATGATGTCGGCATCGACCACCGAGCCAAGCACCACATTCTGGGCGGGATCTCCGTACGGAAGCGACTTGGCCTTTTCAACGAAGCGCTTGACGAACTCGCCCGCAATGGCTTCGTCGACGATCACGCGCTCGGTCGACATGCAGATCTGGCCCTGATTCATGAATGCGCCGAACGCCGCCGCATTCACCGCCGCTCCAATATCTGCATCCTTGAGCACGACCATCGGCGCCTTTCCACCGAGTTCGAGCAGAACTGGCTTCAGATGCTTTCCGGCCTGTTCCGCAACGATGCGCCCGACACGGGTCGAACCGGTGAAGTTGATACGTTTGACATCCGGATGCGCGATGAGCGCGGAAACGACTTCGGGCGCACCTTCAGCTGAATGGGTAATAACGTTGAGCACCCCCTTCGGCAGCCCTCCCCGCTCGAAGATTTCGCCAATCATCCGGTGCGTGTGCGGGCAACGTTCCGATGCCTTCAGAATGACACTGTTTCCGCAGGCGATCGGCATGACGACGGCCCGGACACTGAGAATAATAGGCGCGTTCCAGGGCGCCATGCCCACCAGAACGCCGACCGGACGCCGCACCGCCATGGCCAGGCTGCCCGGCTTGTCGCTGGGGATGACCTCACCCTTCAGCTGCGTCGTCATCGCCGCCGCTTCGCGGATCATTCCTGCCGCGAGCTTGACGTTGAAGCCGAGCCAGATCTTCGTGGCGCCGGTTTCCCTGGCTGCGACTTCCATGAACTCGGAAGCTGCCGCCTCGAATTCGTCCGCGACCTTGAGGAGGATAGCCCGCCGCGCGCTTGGACCAACCTTCGACCACGTCTTGAATGCCTCGGACGCACGCGCAACGGCCTTGTCCACATCGGCTCTGGTAGCCGTCGGCGCAGTCGTGACGACTTCGCCCGAGACCGGGTTCCTGCGCTCGAAGTAGTTCGAGTTGCTGGAAGCAACGAACTCACCACCTAAAAGCATATCGATTTTCATCGCTTCCTCCCTTTGGTCGCAGATGGCCGGGGTAGGAGCGCCCCAGATCTGCTCGAACATGATCTAATCGAAGCCATCTATATTAGCAATACACAAATCTAATATAGATGTTTTGCTGCCCCGCTGGGCAGGTCTGTTCCCGATGGATTGCCATGACGATGGCGTTCGGCATCAGGAGTCCCGAGCAATCGGCGTCAGGACGAAATTGAAATGCGAGCGCCATTCCGTGTCACCGCCAATATCCTCGAACGGAGCGACCAGCGTCTTCTTCACGCCGAATACCGTATCGGAGGTGATGTAGGGGTCGTCGCCGACAAATGTGTGGGTCACGAGTTTCTGGTATCCGGGGGCGGTCACCAGAAAGTGCATGTGCGCTGGCCGATAGGGGTGCCGTCCCAGCGCCCTCAGCATCTTGCCGACCGGTCCGTCATCGGGGATCGGATAGCTGACAGGCTTGATGCCGATGAAGCTGTACCTGCCGTCCTCGCCTGTGGTGAAGATGCCGCGGTTGTTCCACTTTGGCTGGATGCCCGGCTGCTGTACGTCGTAGAACCCTTCGGCGTTGTCGGACCAGACATCGATCTTGGCGCCCTCGATCGGTTCGCCTTGAAGATCGACGACGCGCCCCTCGTAGAGGCAGGTCTCCCCCTTTTTGTCGAGCGAGATGTTCTCCCCCATCGCCCGTTCCGGCGCGCCGGCCACATGGAATGGGCCGAAGACGGTATTCTCCGTCGCGCCCATCGGACGACGATTATTCATGGCATCGACCAGCATCGAGAAGCCGAGAACGTCCGATAGCAGGATGAATTCCTGTCGCTCGCCCGAACAGATCTGGCCGGTCTTCGTCAGGAAATCGATCCCAATCTCCCATTCCTCCTGGGTCAGATGAATCTCCTTGGCGAAATTGTGCAGGTGCTTGACCAGGCACGCCATAACCTCCTTCAGCCGCGGATCGACATCGCTGCCCATGCGCGCGTTCACGGCGTCGACTGAACCTTCCTCGGTGAAAAACTGTGTCATCTCAAACCTCCCGTTACGGACGCTTGCCCTCGTAGGCGTCTTGCAGCAGCGCGCGCACCGCGTCTCGCTCGATGGCACGCGGATTCCAGTAGGAATTCTGCACGGCAAGCTCGGCGACACGATCCAGATCGCTCTCCGACACGCCCAGCGATTTGAGCGCCAGCGGCGCCCCCAGCTTCTCGGCCAAGTCAAACAGCCCCCCGCCGGCGGTATCGCTCCCCAGAAGATCGGCGACCGGCCTGAGGCGGTCGCCCGCAACGAATTCGTTGAATGCCGTGGCATGCGGCAGCACGATCGCATGCGTTTCCGCATGGGGCAGGTTCAAGGCGCCGCCGAGCGTGTGGCAGAGCTTGTGATGCAACGCCATCCCGACCTGGGCGAGCACGGTTCCGCAGAGCCAGGCTCCAAACAATGTTTCTTCGCGCGCAGCCACGTCCGCCGGCGCCGCGATGACACGAGACAAGCCCACCGCGAAAGCGCGGATGCCCTGCAGCGCCAGGGTGGAGGAAAGCCTGTTGGCATCCCGCGCATATAAGCCTTCGACGGCATGGGCCATGGCATTGAGCGCGCTCGTCACGGTCATGTCCACCGGCAGCGTCGCCACCAGATCGGCGTCGTAGACGATAACTTCCGGCTGGACCTTTGGTGATTTCAGGGTCGTCTTCACCCCGTTCTCGGTCTGGCCAAGCACCGGCGTCGCCTCGGAACCCGCATAGGTCGTGGGCAGGACGATCTGCGGCAGGTCGGTGCGATACGCGATGGCCTTGCCAAGCCCGATGGTCGATCCGCCGCCGATCGCGATTGTGCAGTCCGCCCTGCTGGCGCGGATCTCCGCCATCGCCTCTTGCGTGACCTCCACCGGTGTATGCATGGCCGCACCCGAGAACAGGCCCGCGGCGCGGTCACCCAGCGACTGAACGATTTCCTGTCCCTGAGCGACTTGCTGCGGCGTTGTCAGGATCAATGCGCGCGAAACGCCCAGAGCGTCCATTTCCTGCCCGAGATCGCGGCGTGCGCCCCGTTCAAAGCGGACACGAACAACCTGCCCCGCAGGATCGAAACCAGCGTGAAAGACCGGCATCGGATCAGGCCGTCTTCTTCTGGAAGCCGGCAATGTCGCGGTAAGAGGCCGCGACCTGTTCCAGCTCCTCCGCCGTGATCAAATCCTCGATTTTGTCGTCAGGGCCCTTGACGCGCGCGTCGGCAATGTCGAGCACCTGCTCCGGACCGCCTTTGCGGTTGGTGAGCACCACCTTGGTGGCCACCGGCAGGCGGATTTCCTCGTAGGCTTTCAGCCCTTCAGGGGCGGCATTCTCGGCCAGGCAATCGGCCAGAACGCGGCCGTCTATCATCGCCTGGCTCGCGCCGTTGGCGCCGATCGGATACATCGGATGCGCGGCATCGCCCAGAAGCGTAACCCGGCCCTGCGTCCAGAACGGCAGCGGGTCGCGATCGATCATCGGGAATTCTGTCACGCCTTCGCTCGCCTGCATGATCTGGACGAGGTCCATGTCGCTCATCCGAAATTGCTTGAACGGCGTGATATAATCGAGCGTCGCGCCACGGGTCCAATCGGCGTCCTGGATGTGCCGCGGCTTGTCGATGCGCACTTCCGCCACCCAATTGGTCAGCGCCCTGCCCTGTTTGCGCAGCTTTTCGCTGATCGGATACATCACGAATTTGACGTCGTGGTTGCCGGCGATCACCATCGTGCGACCGTCGCCGATTTGATCCATCTCGACAGCGCCACGAAACATCATGGTGCCCTCGTAGCACAACGGTCCTTCATTGGGGTGCAACTGCTCGCGCACCTTTGAACGCAACCCATCCGCCCCGAACAGAAGATCGGCCTCATGGGTGTTGCCATCGGCAAACCTAACAGTGACCTTGTCATCCGTCTGGCTGAAGCCCTCGACGAGCTTTCCCGTTTCAATCGCATCGGCTCCGAGGCGTTCACGGACGGCATCGAGCAGCAGAAACTGAAACTCGCCACGGTGGATCGAGTATTGCGGAGCCGCAAAACCCGCCTCGATACTGCGTGGGTCCGACTGGATCAGGTGCCCGTATTTGGTGCGGTACTCGATGCAGCGGGTTCGGATCGCAATCTTGTCCAGAGCCGGGCCCAGGCCGAGATCGTGCAGCACCTTGGAGGAATGCGGCATCACATTGATGCCGACGCCAAGTGGCCTGATCTCCGGCACCGCCTCGAAAACCTTGACCTCAAAACCTTCTTCATGCAGGCAAAGAGCCGCCGTCAAGCCGCCAATACCGGCGCCCGCGATCGCGATCCTGATCACCGCGCGTCCTCCCTTGTGTACTACAGAGCTGACACTAGCCGCCATTGGAAGGGCATTGCTGTGCCTGTTGCTCTCATTGGGATTCTGCGACTTTCAGGCGCGAAAACAATCCACACCCATGATATAAAATAGCACAATTTCAACTTTCGTGCCGGCGATGAACCAAACCAAACTCGATCGCGACAAATATGTGTTGGGGGATGCATCCGCCCATGTGGGATTTTTGAACTGCGAGAGAATCTCCGAACGCAGCCACATTCACGGATGGGAGGTCGACACGCATTACCACGAGGGCCTGTCGCAACTGTTCGTCTTCGGTCAGGGTCATGTCGAGAGCCGCATTGACTACACGCCGCGCACGATCGACGCCCCCGCCATTGCCTGGCTTCCCGCGCTTTGCAGCCATGCTTTCAGCTACCAGAAGGATATGGAAGGCTGGGTCATCACAGTTCCCACTGCCGATGTGTCCCGGCTGGCTGCCGGGCGTGTTTGGCTGGAAGGATGGATCATCCGACCACAGATGCTGTGCGGGGAGCAACACAGCGAGCAACTAGCCGAAGCCGAACGCCTGTCCAGAAGGATCGAGCGCGAGCACCGAAGCCATGGCGAGGAGCGCAACATTGTTCTGGAGTCGCTATTTCTGCTCGCTCTGGTGAACCTCCATCGCGGGCTTGCAGTTGCACATAATGCGAAGACTGGCATCACCGACCGGCGGCAGCATCTAGTCAACCAGTTCCAGGAGCGGCTTGACCGCCACGTGAACACGCTGCGTTCGGTCGCCGAATACGCCGACATGCTATCGGTAACGCCGACCCACCTGTCGCGCACGGTCAAGTCGGTTACCGGCCGGACGGCGGGCGAGATCATTCACGACAGGGTGATGCTCGAGGCGAAACGGCAACTCGTCTTCACCGACACCTCCATCTCGGAGATCGCCTACGCGTTGAAGTTCTCAACACCCTCTTACTTTACGCGGTTTTTCTCGATGCAGACCGGCGAAAGTCCGCGCTCGTTTCGACGGCGGATGCGGACCCCGACCCACACGTTGGGCAAATGACTGATCAGGTCACGGACCGCGAGTGCGACCTGCCGCAGGCTTTGGCGAGCCTTCACGACGAAGCGGCAAAGTCCGTGCTGACGGTCTGGGCTTCCCAATCCTCCATCTCCTGGACGACCGCCTCCAGCTTGCTCCGCGCGCGCTGCAAGGCATCAGAGCCGAGCAGTAGATGCAGCGGCGGATTGTCGGATTTGACGGCTTCGACGATGACACGCGCCGCACGGTCGGGATTGCCCAGCTGCTTGTGGTTGACCTGTGCCAGCTTCGCCATGGTCGCACCCACGGTGTTGTCATAAGCCGTGTCTTCACTACTGCTCTTACGGACGGACGTGTCGTCTAGGAAATCCGTCCGGAACTGCCCCGGAACGATCGCGGTGACCCGTATACCAAGCGGGGCAACTTCTTGCGACAATGACGCCGAGAAGCCCTCGATCGCAAATTTTGCCGCCGCATATAGCGCTATCCCGACCCCCGGCGCCCGCCCCGCGATCGAGGTGATGTTGACAATGTGGCCCGAGCCCTGGGCGCGCAAATAGGGCAATGCGGTACGGGTAATGCGAATCGGTGCAAAAACGTCCACTTCGAACAGATGGCGAAGTTCCTCTTCGGTGGAGGTTTCGACCGCCCCGAGCAACCCATAGCCGGCATTGTTGACGATGACATCGATTTTGCCCAACATTTGAAATGCTTCGCGGACAACCGACTCGGAGCCTTCCTTGTCAGACATGTCGGCCTTGAGAACTCGGAGCCGGCCTCCGCCAGAGGATAAAAGCGGGGCCGTTTCTCTTACGGTGCCGATGACGTTGTCGCCATCGGCGAGTACTGCTTTTGCCAGAGCCAAGCCAAGGCCGCGCGAAATCCCCGTGATGAACCAGTTTTTCAAATTAGATCCCCCGTTGGAAGACGAAGCTGTGCGCAATTCGCATGTCGGTCTTCGTTATCGCGTTTGGCTGTCGGGCGAAGACGCGCCGCACGACGTCAGCGGCTCGAAATCTGCCTCGCGTTCGAAGAACTTGTTCACGCATCATCCGATGCGATCCTGCATCATATAAGCGTTATTCCAATCATCCCCACAGTCTGCACCCCATAATTTCTAAGAGCAATGGCATTAACTTAGAGCTTGACTCAATTGATGCAAAAATGCAGCGTTGATGCATGAATGAAGCAGCCACAGAAATGAAAAGGCACTTCGACCGCGTCGGGCCGCTTTCAGAACTCGATGCAGAGATTCTGGAAGGCATCATAGCAGCCTCGAACGACGCATGCTGGTGCATGGAGTTTGGCGAGCCGGTCGATCTGACCGCGCCCGACCATGAAATTGTGCGTCAGGTGTTTGAAAACGATCCCCATTGGCGCTTTACCAACCCGGCGATGGCCCGCCTCTACCTGCTCGATCCTGGCGTTGATTTCAAATCGCGCCCGACCTCTGAAATCTTCCCGCGCAACGCGCAGAACGAGGAATTTGTTCTCCGGCTCATTGCGAACGGATTCGAGGTCGATGCAGCTCCAGCGCTCGATACCCGGTACGACGGGAAACAGATCTACGTCGAAAACGACGTTCGCGCCCACATCCGGGAAGGGTTGCTGCTGCGCATCTTCGGTATTGTGCGCGATGTCGGCAAGCACCGCATCCGCGAAGAGCGGATGCTGGCGGAGTTGAACGAGGCTCTGGATATCCTGACCGCACTTCCGAACGGGGTCGTGGCTTTCGATGACAACAGGGAGGTTGTCGCGGCCAATCCGGCCGCGTGCCGGCTTCTGGGCATCGCAGCGGATGACCTGTTGGGAGGATGGCTGGCCAAGGACGGCGATTTTGCATCCTTGCTGCAGCTTGTCGAACGTGTCAGCGCCAGCGGGGCACCGACCGGGCTGACATCGGGCGGCATCGACTGGGCTTTGGCCCCACGGCCAGGCGGCGGAGTTGTCGCAAGCCTTTTCGCGCGCACGAGTGAAAGGCGCTGATGATGGCATCCCTTTGGCCCGAACATCCTCTGTTTTCCGCTGCAACAAGAAAAGAGGCTACAAGTAGGCTTGATCTCTTCAATGACGGTCTCATTGCGCTTGAGGCAAACGGAACCATCGCTTCGCTTAATCGTGAGGCTGGCCGCATGCTGGGTCTGGCGGAGTGGACGGAGTCTTGTGCACTGACGGACCTCGAAGCCGAGGTGGACGGCTGGAAAGCGCTGTTGAGCGCCGTCGCGAAAGGTCGCAGGGCCGATTTGGGGCTGCGCGGGGCCGGTGGGCGTTTGTTGCTGGCGACCCTGATGCGCGAGCCGGAGGTCGATCACGTCCAGTGGATTCTCCTGCGTGATGTCGAAGCCTTCGAATTCCGTTGCGACAGGAGTTTCGGACGAAAAGACACGAACAATGTCCGTTTTCTTTCCGGGGAACGCACCCGTCCGGATTTTGCAACCCAGCGCCAGCTATGTCCCGAAATCAATGTGCTTCTATCGCGCGGCGAGCGCGCGATCCGGCAGGGCGCACGGATCCTGATCACCGGTGAATCCGGTGTCGGAAAATCCGAGATCGCATGGTTCCTGCACTCTGCGACCGCGGATGCGCGCGATCCCTTCATCGTGGTGAATTGCGCCTCCTCCTCTGAGGTGCAGTTCGACGCACTGTTGTTCGGACGGGAGGAACGGGATGACCGGCGCCGGCCGGGCCTGATCGAACAGGCGGAAGGCGGCACGCTTTTCCTCGATGAAGTCGGAGAGATTCCGCGCTCGACCCAGGCCAAGCTTCTCGGTTTTTTGGAAGACGGTCGCCTGCCACATATGGCGGCGGCATCCAGCCGCCCAAGCCATGTCCGTGTGATTTCCGCCACCAATCGTGACCTGCGCCAGATGGTGCGCGATGGGCGGTTCCGGGCCGATCTCTACTTCCGGCTGGCCATCATCGGCCTGCATGTGCCGCCCCTGCGCGATCTGACGCCGCTGGTCAGCCACCTGATCGATCGCTTCTCGCAGACGATTAATCAGCGACGCCATACGCCGATGATCATACCCCAGCGGGTGCGCGAGATCCTGACGGACTACAGCTTCCCCGGAAATATTCGGGAACTCCTGAACATTATCCAGCGGATCGCCATCTTCCTCGACGATGCGGACGATCTTGAAGAAATCCTCACTGATCTCCTCGTTCCCATCGACGTTCCGGGCACGGATAACGCATCCGAACTGGTGGCCACAGCCACGCTGGATCTGCGCTCCGAAGTCAAGCGCTTCGAGCGCGCGTTGATCGACAAAGCAATTCGAATTCACGGCTCGAAACGAAAAGCCGCAAAGGCATTGGGCGTGGATATCGGAACGGTGGTCCGAAAGACCGCCGAGGCGTCGGACTGAGGTTCGGCGCACGACTCCAGAAACAGGGGAAATGCAAATGACGACAAAGAGGTTCTTGGCAACGATCAGCCTGGCAGCAATGACAATATCCGCCACGGCGCCGGCCTTTGCCGAAGGCGAATTGAATTTGCTTACATGGGAAGGCTACGCGGATTCGAGCTTCATCAAGCCTTTCGAAAAAGCGACCGGATGCACGGTGAATGCGACCTATGTGGGGTCGAATGACGACTTCGCGCCTAAGCTCGCGGCAGGTGGAGGTGTGTTCGACCTGGTATCTCCTTCAATCGATACGACTGCGCCGCTAATCGCTGCCGGTTTCGTCGAGCCGATCGACACCGACCGTATCGGACGCTGGGGCGAAATTTACGAGAAATTCCGGAAGGCGGACGGCATCAATGCCGATGGCAAGGTCTATGCCGTTCCGTTCGCATGGGGCGCGATCGCTTTCATGTATCGTCCCGACAAATTCGAGGAGGCGCCGACGTCCATCGCCACCCTGTGGGATCCGGCGCTGGAAGGCCGGATATCTCTGTGGGACGACAAGAGTGCGCTTTATGTTGCCGCCCGTCTGAATGGCGACAACGACATTTATCACCTGACCGATGCACAGATTGAGGCGGCGCAGAAAAAGCTCGTCGAACAACGTCCCCTCGTCCGGAAATATTGGTCGACCGCAGGCGAACTGGTGGATCTCTACAAGTCCGGCGAAGTTTGGATCTCAAACACCTGGGCCGGCTACCAGTCTTCGCTTCTAAAAAGCGAAGGCATCGAGGTTGTCGAGTTCATCCCGAAGGAAAATGCGGAAGGGTGGATGGACAGCTTCATGATCGTGAAGGGCACACCGAATGAGGATTGCGCGTACAAATTCCTCAATATGGCAACCAGCGAACCCGGCCAGTGTGGGGTTGCCAATGTAAACGGATATTCCGCGGCAAACCCGGTGGCCGCAAAGCAATGCATGACACCCGAGCAGTACACCTCACTGCACCAGGATGATCCGGATTATCTCGACAGCTTGCTGCTTTGGGAGAACCTCGGTCCGCGGCTCCAGGCCTATACGAACGCCTGGAACGCGGTGAAGGCACAGTAACAGCCACCATCCGGGCCTGTTCCGCGCAGGCTCGGATCTTGCCGGGAGCCTGAGAATGACCGAGATCGTTCGGATCGAAAACCTGTCGAAACATTTCGGCGATGTCGTCGGCGTGGACCAGCTCAGCCTCAGTATCCGGGCTGGTGAGTTCGTGACGCTGCTTGGCCCTTCGGGGTGCGGAAAATCGACCCTTCTGCGGATGATCGGTGGCTTTGAGGAGCCGACCCAAGGCCGCATCCGGCTTGACGGACAGGATGTGACCCATTTGCCGCCGAACAAGCGTGCGGTGAACATGGTGTTCCAGGACTACGCGCTCTTTCCGCATATGACGGTCGGCCGGAATGTCGGATATGGTTTGCGCGTCGCAGGCGTCCCCAAAGCCGAAATCGAAGCCCGGGCGCGCGAGGCGCTCACTCTGGTGGGACTGGCTGAAAAATACGACGCCAGGCCCCACGAAATGTCCGGCGGCCAGCGACAGCGCGTCGCATTGGCACGCGCCCTTGTCCGCCAACCCAAGGTCTTGCTTCTGGATGAGCCGCTCTCGGCGCTCGATGCTAATTTGCGTGAGGCCATGCAGGTTGAATTGCGCCATCTGCATCAGAAAGTCGGGCTCACTTTCATCATGGTCACCCACGATCAGAATGAAGCCCTGGCAATGGCAGACCGGGTTTTGGTGATGCGTGATGGCCGTGTGGTCCAGGACGGCACGCCCGAAGACCTCTACGATCGGCCGGCGTCCCCTTATGTCGCCGGGTTCGTCGGAACGACGAACCTGTTTCCTTCCGCAGTTGTAGACGGCCGGATAGATTGCTTCGGACAGCAACTCGCCCTGCCTGAGGGGCTGGCAGGCCGAAAGAATGGCCTGTTCGGCTTCAGACCTGAAAAGGCCCGCCTCCTTCAACCGGCAAGAAAAGGCGGGTCGAACGTGATTTCAGGGTCGGTCGAAGAGGTCATCTACCACGGCGGCGCGGCCCGTATCGTGGTTCAGCTCGGCCAGGGATCGATTCTTGTGGATCTGCAAAACCGGAAACTCAACGGTCGTGCGAGCCTGCCGGGACCTGGCGATATTTTGGCGGTCGAAATCGAACCCGACGCCATCATGGCCTTCAATGCGGAGGCCGCGGAATGACCGCAGTGCAACGCCTGCGTTCTGCCGCGGTCCTGTCGCCGCCGCTTCTGTGGACTGTCGTGTTCATGTTCGTCCCCTATTCGATCTTGCTCGTCTATTCATTCTGGAAGACGCAGTATCCGATCTTCGTGCCGGCGTTCCAGCTCGGCAACTACATGGAGCTCGTTCGCGATCCGCAATATCTGCGCGTTTTGCTGCGCACGCTGAAAATCGCGGGGCTGGTGAGCTTTTTCGCGCTTGTTCTTGCCTATCCTTACGCCTATTTCCTCGTTTTCAAGGTGAAGCGGCCTTCGGTTCGGCTCACGCTCTACATGGCTGTCGTGGCGCCTTTGTGGGTGAGCTATCTCCTGCGCGCCTACACGTGGAAAACGATCCTGGGTACGCAGGGCGTTCTCAATTCCTTCCTGGTTTCCACCGGCATCCTGAGCGAACCGTCCTCGATCTTTCTCTACAACCAGGCAGCGATGGTGCTCACGCTGACCTACGTCTTCATCCCGTTCATGGTCATGCCGATCTATGCGGCGCTGGAAAAAATTCCACCGTCGCTAAAGGAGGCTTCGGCCGATCTGGGTGAAAACCGCCTCGCGACTTTCCTGAAAGTGACCTTGCCGCTGTCGATGACCGGGATCGTGGCTGGTTTCACCATGACGTTCTGCCTGGCATTCGGCGACTTTATCGCGCCGTTCCTTGTCGGCGGGCCTGACGGGGTCATGATCGCCAATGTGATCGCCTCTCAATTCGGCGCCGCACTGAACTGGCCGCTCGGCTCTGCACTGGCGGTAGTCATGCTGGTGATCGTGCTTGGCATAATCTCCGCCTCGGACAGGTTCGAGCGTTTGGGAGCGGGGCGCCTGACATGAGCGTCTTCGAGCAAAAACCCGCCGGCGGGATTGCCCCCGAGACCGACCGGGCGGATGTCGCGAAAAGGCTGGGCGCTGACGCTGAGGCGGCCGTCTGGTACATCGGCATCGGAGCCATTCTCGCGTTTCTCTACGTGCCGATCGGTGTCCTCGTGGCTTACAGCTTCAACGCATCCCGTTCGTTAAGCTGGCCGATGACCGGCTTCACATTCGACTGGTATGCCAAGCTCGCGCAGAATGAGCAGTTGATCGAAGCCACCTGGAACTCCCTCTATGTCGCCAGCTTCGCAACGGCATTGACGCTTGTAATCGGCGTACCGGCCGCGCTCGCTCTCGATCAGATCGACTTTCCGGGCAAGGGCGTCTTCCGCAAACTGGTCCTGCTGCCGATCGCCTTGCCCGGGATCATCACCGGTATCTCCATGCTGACCATGTTCCGTCTGTTCGGTTTCAATCTGAGCCTGGGGACGGTCATCATCGGACATGCCACGGCGCTTCTCGCGGTTGTCGTGACGCAAGTCTATGCGCGGCTGCAGAGAGTGCCCAGGAGCTATGCCGAAGCGTCTTCCGACCTTGGGGCAAACGGGTTGCAAACCTTGTTCCTCATCACCTTGCCGAATATCCGCTCCGCGGTGATCGGGGCAGGACTCCTGAGTTTCACGCTGAGCTTCGACGAAATCCCCGTGACCTTCTTCCTGACCGGCAGGGACAACACCCTGCCGATGTACATCTGGTCCACTCTGCGCCGCGGCATCACCCCTGAGATCAATGCGGTCGGTGCCTTGATCGTCGCGGCCTCGGCCATCCTCATCCTGATTTCCGCGGTGCTCCTGCGGGACAGATCAAGCGCCCGATGAAGGGCAAACCTGGAGGCTTCTGCAATGAATAAACACACCAAGGTCAAGGTCGACGTTCTGAAGGCGGCACTCATCAACGGCGAATGGCAAGATGGCTCGGCGGGAACCTTCGAGGTCAAGAACCCACACAACGGCGAAGTGCTGCACCATGTCGGCCGTGCGGGAATCGATGACGTGGAGCGTGCCGTCGCCGCGGCCAGGGCGGCACAGTCCGGCTGGGCTGCATTGTCGACCATTGAACGCGCCCAAATCATGCGCCGCATTCACCAGCTTTTCCTTGAACGGGCCGAACCGATCGCGCAGATGATTACTGCGGAGATTGGCAAGACCATTACCGATGCCCGAGAAGAAGTCTTCGAATATTCGGCGCCGTCCTACGCGAAGTCTGCCGAGGAAATTCTTCGTCACCGCGGTTTGAGCTTCCCCTCAACCCAGGAGCGCACGCGCAACAAGCGGCTTGTCATGAGCCATCGGCCGCTTGGCGTCGTGGCTGCGATTACACCCTATAATTTCCCGACGGATATCTCTTCCATCGCGCTGGCGCATATCGTTGCCGCCGGCAACACGGTGATCTGGAAACCGTCCGAATATGCTGCGGTTTCGTGCGCCATGCTGGGTGCGATTTTCAAGGATGCCGGTCTTCCAGACGGTGTGATCAACATCGTTCAGGGCAAAGGCGATGTGGGCGCGGCGCTGGTGGAAGCCAAGGGGGTGGACGGCGTGTTTTTCACCGGGTCTACAGCCACAGGACGGAAGATTGCCGAGAAGTGCGCGTTGCGTCCGCATCTTCTTGAACTGGGCGGAGACGGTCCCTTCATCATCATGGACGATGCCGATATCGACGCAGCAGTGGATGGGGCGATCAACGGCTGCTTCTACTACTCCGGACAGGTCTGCACCTCCGCTGAGCGGGTTCTCGTTCACGAGAAGGTCTACGACGAGTTCCTAGCCAAGTTCCGTGCGAAAGCGGCAGCCTTGAAGATCGGTGATCCGGCCGCGGAAGACACCGAGATGGGACCGCTTTGCAACGCAGATACCCTGACGCGCGTCAAGAACCACGTCGAGGATGCCCGGACCAAGGGAGCCAAGATCGAACAATTCGGTCCAGACGAGGGACTCTATTATCCCGCTACGATCCTGACTGATGTAACACTGGATATGGATATCATGCGCGAGGAGACGTTCGGTCCCGTCGCACCGATCTACAGATTCTCCGATGTTCAGGAAGCCATCGACATCGCTCACATCTCCGGCCTTGGCCTGATCGCATCTCTCTGGACACGCGACCTTGCGACGGCCTGGAAGGTCGGCGAAGCGTTGCCGCACGGTACGGTCAACATCAACGAGACCTCCAATTACTGGGATCAGCTTGCACCTTTCGGCGGTGCGGGGCTTTCCGGGGTCGGCCGGGAGCTCAGCCAGTGGTTCCTGGAAACCTTCACCGAAAAGAAACTTCTGGTTTTCGATCTCGGCGGAGAAACATACAACCGCCGCGCAGAAGGCGGTTGGTAACTGTTATGCAGGAGCGATCCAGCGCCGTCCGGATCGCTCCCAGGATTCCTCGGGGAGGCCGTTGCGCTCCAACGGCCATGGCCCATGACCAATTATGCGGTCGACAATGAATACTCAAATGCTGACTGGCTCCCGCTTTGCAGCGGCACGGAATAGGAAGAAGCCATCCTGAAGCGGTCCGTCGACACGCCGGACGGGACTGCATCTGTGTCCACCTATGCTCGCTCAACAACGAACGAAATACTACCGCCCAGGCTTTCGCCCGGATCGAGCAAACGCGTTCCGGTTCCCAGTACGGCCTGGGATGCAAGATTGAAGCCATTGGCCACATGCGCGACCGGCTCTATGCAGGCATAGTCGGCGCCCGACCGGTGAACGACGATATGGCCGAATACTGGCTCGGCATGTGTCCCCTTGCTGAGGATCGCAAGATATCGCTGGTAGCTGAATACCCGACCCCGCTTCTGGCTGCAGACCATAGTGTCGATTGCTCAGGGCGACACCGTCGAACTGCAGGGCATTTCCGCGCTGCGGACAGCTATTCGCGGCCGATCGCACGTCCTTCTGGGACGCCGAGGTGGGTTAGTTAGCACGCCAGCACGACCAGCCAGTAGTCCAGCGGCGCTGTCGTTTAGCCCAGCTACACATCTTTGAAACAATTCCTACTTTCTTACCAGGAGGTCGCGTGAGATGTTCCGGGCGGGAGGACACCCGGATGAGCGACTGGGAAGAGCGAGACCCGGATGCGGGCCGTCGCAATGAGAATTGTACCGCAAGCGCAAACGAGAGCAACCGTCCCCAGACGCTGGTTTCGGTTCGCGGCCTTCAGAAACAGTTCGGAGCGACGGTAGTTCTCAAAGGCGTCGACTTTGCCGTTCAACCTGGCCAAATCCACGCGCTACTCGGCGGCAACGGTGCCGGCAAGAGCACGATGATCCGGATCATCACGGGCGACTTGACCTACGACGGCGGGACCGTCGAGTTCGGCTCAAAGCGCGGCGACAGACCGGTCGTGGCCGTTGTTCATCAGGAATTGGCCGTTCTGCCCCACCTGACGCTGGCCGAGAACATTGGCATCGTTCACGCCCGTTCCTTCATCGAGCCGTACAGCGCGCGTCGGGCGGAGAACATCGCATCGAAAGCGCTCAGCCTCATCGACCCACATCTCGCAGCAACGTCTCTGTCTCGGATGGGTGGCGACCTGACCCTTCACGAGGCGCAGATCGTCGAGATCGCGCGCGCATTGTCCACGGGCGCCGAGGTCTTGTTGCTCGACGAACCGACCGCAAACCTGACCGTTGCAGAGACTGAGCGCCTGTTCGCCGTCCTGCAGCGCCTTGCCCAGGAAACCGGTATCGGCATCGTGTTTGTTTCTCACCGGATGAAGGAAATACGCCAGCTTTGCGATGTCTGCACAATCATCCGCGACGGCCGAACGGTCGTTAATGCAAGGCCGATTGCTGATCTCACGGATGCAGAGATCGTACGCCATATGGGACAGCCGGCACACCGCAACTCCAACTCTGAGGCCGCACGTACGCGCAGCGATCATGTAGAAGTCACGCTAGTTGGACCAGGCATCGAACTGCCGGTTCACCTGGGAACCATCCTTGGTCTCGCCGGATCGCCAGATGGTCCGTCGGGTCTGATCTCCACGCTCATCGGGAAAGCCGGCACCTCTCAATGGTCACTCAAGGGTGAGGGCTGGCCCTCGCGCCCGACTGCACCTATTGCTTCGGTGCGCAATGGTATCGGCTATGTCACCGGCGACCGGGCGCACAAGGGCGTGCTCGCCCAACTCCCGATCATCGACAATGTACTCGCTTCCCGGCGTATTCGCGAGAAACGACGGTATATCTCCAGAAGCGAGCGGGCGGAATGCGGTGACCTGGTAAGAACTCTGGGTGTCAAGGTGGACTCCATCTGGAGCGTGCCGTCGACCCTTTCGGGAGGCAATCAGCAGAAGCTGTTGATTGCGCGCTGGCTGGGAATGCCTCTCCGCATGGTCGTGTTGGAAGAGCCGACGCGAGGTGTCGACATCGGCACGAAGCGGGAAATCTACGCGCTGATCCGCAAGATGGCTGATAGCGGGACAATCATCGTCTGGTGGTCCACCGAAAACGTCGAACTCCTGGAAATCTGCGACGAAATTCTCGCCTTTGACACGGACGGCAGATGCACCGGCCCCCTCGCCCATGAAACCTACAACGAGGACGCCCTGGCCGACCTGACCGGTATGGCGGCGTGACAATGGAAGCCCAGCCAATGAACACCGAAGCACAATCGATATCGCGTGCACTGAACATCGGCCCGTCGATCCTCGGAACCTACCGAACGGAAATCGCGATCGCGATAGCAATCGTCGTGTTGATGTTGGGCGTCGGCGCGTTCATTCCTGCTGCACTCTCCGCCGGGAACTTCGCAAACATTCTCCAGGCAGCGGCGCCGCTAGTCATCATGTCGCTGGGTGTCTTGCTTGTGGTCCTTACCGGCGGCATCGACCTTTCGGTTGGTTCTGTCTTCTCTCTTACCGGCATGGTGACCGCGCTGATCATGTCTTGGGGATGGGGCAGTGTGCCATCTGCTGCCGCGGGGCTGGGGGTTGGCCTGATTTTTGGGTCGATCAACGGACTGCTCGTGACCGCCGTCGGCCTTGCGCCGTTCGTGGTGACGCTGATCACCTACGCAGTCGCCGGTTCGCTCGCATTCATTGTGACCAACGGTCGATCCATGGGCATCGGCGCACCCGACTTCTGGCTTCTGAATAGCGGGCAACTCATCCCCGGGATCGCGAACTATGTCTTGTTCTGCGTTGCTTTCGCGGCATTGCTGGAACTCGCCCTGCGGAAGATGACCTTTGGCCGCTGGTTCTACGCTGTCGGCAGCTCCGCAAATGCGGCTCATCTCCTGGGCGTCCCTGTGAAGCGAACCCGCTTTTCCGCCTACGTCTTCTCAAGCCTCATGGCATCCTTCGCGGGGCTCCTGACCGTGAGCTACATCCTGAACGCGGAGTCTACGGCCGGCGCGTCCCTCATGTTGCAGGCGATCGCGGCCGTCGTCATCGGCGGGGCCAGCCTCTTCGGCGGCACCGGCTCGGCAATTGGCGCGGTTCTGGGCGCGCTGATGATCACAGTTATCCAGAACGGTGTGAACCTGATCGGAATCAACAGCTTCTGGCAAGGGTCAGTCACCGGCATCGCCATTCTCATCGCGGTGCTGATCGACCGATTCAGCCACAAGTAACGCTTCATCACATGGAGGAGGAAACACCATGAAGCTCAGCAAGACCCTCATCGTTGCAGCCATCCTGACTACCATTACCGGTCAGACCGCCCTCGCTCAGGAACGCAAGTCGGTTGCTTACATCGCACCGTCGCTGGACATCGACTACTGGCAATGGGTGGCGCACGGCGTCCAGCAGAAGGCCGAGGAACTCGGCATGGACTATGTCGAATACACCTCGGAGAACTCGCCGGCCAAGCAGATGGACAATGCTCGAGTGGCCGTGACCCGGGGCGTGGATGCCATCGTGATCGGGCCGGTGAGCTCGACCTCGACCCCGCCGTTCCTCAACTACCTCGAGCAGCAGGGCATCCCGGTGGCCTTCGCTGGCATCGGTCCCCAGCCGGGCCTCACGAACTTCACTTCGGCCGTGACGGCGAACAACTACGAGACCGGGATCGCGCAAGGGACATACACCTGTGAACTTGCCAAAGAGCGCGGCGGGAACCAGGTCGGCATGCTGTCTCTGCCACAGGATCGCGAAAACGCTCAGAAATACCTGGCGGGTGCGCGGGAAGCGTTCGAAGCGAACGGCTGCGAGCTCGTGCAGATCCTCGAAACGAAGGGCCTGACGATCAACGAAGCCGTGACCCAGGCCAACGATTTGCTGACCGCCAACCCGGACATCAAGGCGATCTACGGCATGTACGATCAGGCCGGGACGGGCGCGGCGAAGGTTCTCGAAACCCGCGGGCTCGTGGGCGAGATCGGCATCACTGTCGCCGACGGCAGCCCGACCACCATCCAGCTCATGAAAGATGGTGCCATCCAGGGCATCTTCTTTCAGGAAGCCGTCGGGCAGGGAATCGACGCCACCGAGCAGGTCTGGAAGGCGCTCAAGGGCGAAGAAACGACCCAGAATCTTGCGCTGGTCATGCCGCTCGTCACCGCCGACGAGATCGACAGCGACAAGGCCAAGGCGGTCGTGGCGCGGGTCTTCCCGCAGAACTGACGCGCCGCTTGCGGAAACGCAGATCGACCAGCGCGGGACAGTCCCACAAGGCCGGCCCGCCTTTTCGGCAGGGAGGACAATGACATGGCGAATGACATCCCGTTGATCGACCCGCATCATCACCTGTGGGACATCACCAACAACTACTATCCGTGGCTGAACGACGGGCCGAAACCTTCGGCCTTTGGCGACTACACGGCCATTATCTCGGACTACCTCATCGAGGACTTCCTCGATGACTCGAAGAACCAGAACCTGGTCAAGTCCGTGCATCTCGATGTTGGCTATGATCCCGCCGATCCGGTTGGCGAGACGAAATGGCTGCAGGGTATCGCCGACAAGCTTGGGTTTCCGCACGGGATCGTCGGCTATGCAGATTTTCGGAAGCCCGACGTTGGCGACCTGCTAGACGCGCATATGGAATTCCCCAACTTTCGCGGTATCCGGCAGTCGATGAACTACCACGAAGATCCGGCAAAGACTTATTTGGATCGGCCAGAGGTCAGTCGAACGCCCGAGTGGCGTCGTGGCTTCAAGGAACTGGTGAAGCGCAGCCTCTCCTTCGACCTGCAGCTGTACTATCCGCAGATGGGTGAATTCCACGAACTGGCGCGCGAATTTCCCGACACCCAGATCATCCTGAACCATACCGGGATGCAGGTGGACGGCCCGGACCATTTCGTCGGCTGGCGCAATGGCATGAGGACACTTGCGGCGGCCGAGAACGTGGCCTGCAAGATCTCCGGGCTCGGCATGGGGGACTTCACCTGGACGACAGAGTCGATCCGGCCTTACGTAGAAGCAGCGATCGACATATTCGGCGTCGACCGTTGCATGTTCGCGTCGAACTTCCCGGTCGACAAGTTGTTCTCCAGCTACGACGCGACCTTCGACTCGTTCAAGGAAATCACGAAAGACTACCCCAAGTCCGATCGCATGAAGCTGTTTCACGACAACGCCGCCCGCTACTATCGTCTCTGACGGATCAGAGGCGGTGTCCTGAGCCGAAAGGTATTCAGAAGCGCTTTCGCTTTAGTGAAGCCTGGCTTACAGTTGCGCGATATCCACCGGCGTTGGAGCGGACATGCGCGACATCAACATCCGGGCCACGGAATACTTTGAGGCAGTTGCCAGGCTCGGGACCGTCACCAAAGCCGCGGCCGAACTCGGCATATCACCGTCCGCGGTGAGCCAGCAGATCAGGCTTCTCGAAAGCCAGTTCGGCGTCAAGCTGTTCCGGCGGGAGAAGCGAAGGCTGGTGCTCACTCTGGATGGCGATCGCCTGTTTCAGACGACGTCACAGGCTTTCGGAGCGATTCGCAACGCCCGCAGCGCTATTGCGCGGCAACGGGACACGCGGAACCTGACGATCCGCGTGAGCCCCAGCTTTGGGGTGCGCTGGCTCGGGCCGCGGATCGCGGATTTTGCCGCGGAGAACCGTGACTGGAACATTCGCATCGATGCGACGCCCGATTTCACTGCCTTCGAAACGGAGGCGGTCGACCTGGATCTTCGATATGGTCTCGGCGGCTGGATGGGTCTGACGGTCAACACTGTCATGCACGACCTTATCTTGCCTCTTTGCAGCCCGGCCTACCTGGATCAGCTGCGCGAGACGTCCCCGGACCCGCGCGAGCAGATCCGGGCCGCGCGTCTTATAGACAGCGTGAAGACGCTCTATCGGTGGGACCTCTGGCTCGCATCGAACCGGATCGAGGTCACCGGACTCAGCTATCCTTTCCGCTTCGACCGGTCATCGATGTCGATTGAACTGGCAAAACAGGGCGGCGGCCTCGCGCTCGACAGCGTGACGCTGTGCCTGCCCGAATTGCAGCGCGGCGAACTCGTACCCTTCTCGACGGAGTTTGAGGTAATCGACTTCCCAGCTTACTGGTTCGTTTGCCCGCCGCGTCACTTCAACCGGCGAATCGTGAACCGCTTTGCCGACTGGCTCGGCCGGAAGGCCAAAGAACACGAAAGTGAGGCACGATCCCTCCTGGTCGGCCACGGGTGCGGCTTCCGGCCCGAATCCGGGCCGAACCTGATCGATGTGAAGCCATGGGGGCTTTAGTAGATCGTCAGTACCGGGACATAGGAGATCAGCAGGAGAACAACGATCGCTACCGCGTAGAAGGGCAGCAGCGCCTTTACCGCTTCGCCGATCCGGGCCCCGGAGATCGCGGCCGATATGAACAGCGTCGTTCCTACGGGCGGCGTGTAGAGGCCGACGGCGAGGTTCACCACCATCATCAGGCCCAATTGCACGAGGTCCAGCCCGATGGCGGTGCCGATCGTAACGAAGATTGGACCAAGGAGCAGGACCGCGGCCGGCAGATCGAGGAAAGCACCCACGACCAGCATCACCAAGTTGAGGGCGAGGATGACCATCCACGGCTCGGAGAAGGTCGCCTGCACCCAGACGGCGAGGTCTTGCGGCACACGTTCGGCGGTCAGCACCCACTGGATCGTCGACGATGCCATGATGATGATCATGACAGCCCCGGTCATCAGACCGGTGTCGACCACCGCCTCCCAGATACTGCGGAACGATAGGTCGCGATAGATGATGCCGCTGACCAGGAGCGCATAGGCCACCGCCATGACACTGACCTCGGTCGGGGTTGCCACACCGAAGCGCAGCGTGCCGATCACGAAGACGGGCATCAGGAGAGCGGGGACGGCGGCGGCAATCTGCGGACGAAACGCCCGGAAGCCGCCGGCCAGGGGCGAGCGCGGGAGGTTGCGGATTCTCGCCACGATCGCAACTGCCGAGAACATTCCGATGCCGAGCATCAGGCCCGGCAGGATGCCGGCAACGAAAAGATCGATAATGGAGACGTTAGAGACCAGGCCGTAGAGAATCAGTGGGATCGACGGCGGGATCAGCACAGAAACGGTCGAGGAGGCCGAGTTGATCGCGGCGGCGAAGCCGCGCGGATAGCCCTCCTTCAGTTGCACCGGGATCAAAGCGTTGCCGATTGCAGAGGCATCCGCCACCGCAGAACCTGAGACCCCGCCGAACATCACCGATCCGATGATCGAGACCTGGCCCATCCCGCCCTTGAAGTTGCCGACCATGAGGCGGGCGATGTTGACCAGATAGATGCCGAAATTGCCCGACATCATCAGGTTGCCGGCCAGGATGAAGAACGGGATGGCGAGCATCGGGAAGCTCTGCGTCGGGGTGTAAAGCCGCTGGGCGATCGCTGCCATCGGCTTACCGTCGAGCCAGAGCGCGGCGGCGACGCCGCCGAGCATCGCGTGGGCCACGGGAACCGAGATCGCGAGCAGAAGGAAGAATATCCAGATGAGGGGGGCAATCATGACATGGCTCCTTCAACTCTGGCTTGCGTGGCCGGGATCGTGGTCAGCGATATCCTCGCCAGCGAGCGTTCGCACGATGTCGAGCGCCGCGATCAGGGCCATGGCGCCGAACGCGTATACCAGGCTCGAATAGCCCCAAACCTGCTTGATCCCGAGGGTCGAGAGCGACTGGAATTGCGACGCCTTCAGGATCGGTTGGCAGCTCCAGAGAACACTCAGGGCGATGACCAAGATCGCTAACTGGATAGCTAGGTTCAAGCCGAGCAGGGCGCGCCCCTTCAGCATGTCGGACATAAGCGTGATAGCGATGTTGCGTCCGCGCGCCGACGCGATCACGAGGCCGCCGGCAACCAGCCAAGGCAAGAGCAGGGCATGAATTTCGTAGGCCCAAGAGATACCGGACCCGAAGGCGTAGCGCAGCACGACGTTGGCGAGCAAGGCAACGAACATCGTGACAAGACAGACGAACACGATCAGGCGCCCGCTCCAGTCGAGTGTCGTCGTCGTTCCCCGAACTAGGCCGAGGAAGGGGCGATGGCGCCCCTTCCGGCCGTTCTCCGGGGACGGATTGTCCCCGGCGGACATCTAGAGGCCCGCCGCTTCGCGCAGAGCTGCGACAAGCTCCGGATACTTCTCGGCATACTTGTCGTAGACCGACTGGGTCGCGGCCTGATAGGCGGCCTTATCGGCCTCGGCGAAGGCCACGCCTTCTGCCTCCATCTTAGGACGCAGGTCCGCATCGGAAGCCAACACCAGCTCGCGTTGCATCTTGCCTGCTTCGGCAGTCGCATCCAGCGTGCAATTCTGCGTCTCTTCGTCGAGACCGGACCACCAGGCAAGGCCTGCTACGACCGGCGTGGATTCGTACTTGTGACCGGTCAGCGTGATGAACTTGGTGATCTCGTGGATCTTCGCTGAATAGATGTTGACGAGCGGATTTTCCTGTCCGTCGAATACGCCCGACTGGAGTGCCGTTGGGAGCTCCGAGAAAGCGAGCGGAGCGGGAGAAGCGCCGAGCGCTTCGAAAATGTCGACCGTCATCTGATCCGGCGGGGTGCGGATCTTCATGCCCTTAATGTCGCCCGGCTCCGGGATGGTCTTCGACATGTGGCTGACGTTGCGGATGCCGTTGTCCCAGAAGCCGAGCAGCTTCAGCCCGGCATTCTGTGCACGCTCATCGATCATGTCGCCGACCTCACCATCCAGAACTGCCCACGCGGTGGGAAGATCCTCGAACAGGAAGGGAAGGCCGAGCAGGCCGATCTCCGGCACGATCTGGCTCATCGCACCCTGGCTGTTGGCGGTGACCTGAATCACGCCTGCCGTGGCCGACGTCAGCATCTCGGCGTCATCGCCCATGGTCGCCGACGGCGCTACGTTGACGGTGTGTTCGCCGCCCGTGCAGGCGGTGAAGAGCTCGGCCCATTTCTCGGCCGCGACGGTGCGCGGGTTGCCCGGATTTTCGCCGTGCGCAAAGATCACTTCGTCAGCTTGCGCGGCGCCGGCGATGATGGTGGCGGCCAGGATGGCTAGCAGTCTGGTCTTCATGGTGAACTCCTCCCGTTTTGAAGACTTCTACGAATGACGCCGCTCCTCCGGGCGCCGTGAAATGGCTCAGTGGATCAGCGAACCGCCGTTGACGTCGACCTCGGTGCCCGTGCAGTAGGCGGAGAGGTCGGACGCAAGAAACAAGGCGCAGCCGGCGACGTCGGACGCCGCACCGGCGCGTCCCATGGGGATGCCGGCGAGGATCTGCACGTTCATCTCGGGCGTCAGTTTGCCTGCTGTGATGTCGGTGGCGATGAAGCCGGGACAGATCGCGTTCACACGCACGTTGTCCGGTGCAAGTTCGCGCGCCATGGCCTTGGTGAGGCCGAGCACGCCCGCCTTGGCGGCCGAATAGTGCGGACCGCCGAATATGCCGCCGCCGCGCTGCGCCGAGACCGAGCTAAGGTTGACGATACTGCCCGACTTCTGTGCACGCATACCGGGGATGACCGCTTGGCTCATGTAAAGCGTGCCGCGCAGGTTCACGTCGAGCACCGCGTCGTAATTTTCCGCCGTGATCTCCGTGATCTTGAGCGGCTGGGTGATCCCCGCGTTGTTCACCAACACGTCGACCCGCCCCCACCTATCGAGCAGAGTCTTGACCACCGACTCACAGGCAGCCTTGTCGGTGACGTTGCAGACAAGGCCCACATGTCTGTCGCCCAGATCGGCCGCGGCAGCCTTCGCAGCGCTGGCGTCGAGATCCAGAATGGCAATTGTGGCGCCGTGCTCGACGAACATCTGCGCCGTAGCCTTGCCGAGACCGCGTGCCGAGGCGGCACCTGTCACGATGACAAACTTCTCTTGTAGAAGCCCCATGGCCTCTCTCCTCCCTTTGAAATATCAGAGTTGCCTGGCGCTCAGAGCCAGCCCTTGATGCGCTCGGCGACCTTGTCGACGGTCAATCCGTACATGTCGTGCAGCGTCGGCAGCGCCCCGGCCTCAAGGAACTCGTCCGGCAGCCCGATCATCCGAAACCTGGGCGTCACGCTGTTCGTCAGGAGCGTACGGGCTACTGCTTCGCCCAAGCCTCCGACGACCGTGTGGTTTTCGGCCGTAACAACCAGCCGTCCACCTTTGCGAGCCTCGGCGAGGATCGTCTCGGCATCGAAGGGTTTGATCGTCGGAACATGCAGCACCGCAACGTCAATGTTGTCCGCGGTGAGCTTCTCGGCCGCATCGAGTGCGCGCATAGTCATGAAGCCAGTGGAGACGATCAAGACGTCCTTGCCTTCACGGATCATCTGCGCTTTGCCCAGTTGGAACCTGTAGTCCGGCTTGTGGCGGGTCAGCACCGTCGGCACCTTGCCGCGCGGCAGTCGGGTATAGACCGGACCGTCATGTGCAGCGATCTGCGGCACCATGCCCATGATATCGTCCGCGTCGCAGGGATCGATGATTGTCATGTTCGGCAGACCCCGGAAGATCGCCAGATCCTCGGTCGCCTGGTGGCTTGGCCCATATCCCGTCGTAAGACCCGGAAGCGCGCAGCAGATCTTGACCGGCAGGTTTTCTTCGGCAATCGCCATCGCGATGAAATCGTAGGCCCGACGCGAGGCGAAGACGGCGTAGGTCGTGGCGAACGGATTGAACCCCTCGCGGGCCAGTCCCGCAGCAGCGGACATCAGAAGCTGCTCAGCCATGCCCATCTGATAGAACCGGTCCGGCATCGCCTGTGCGAAGATGTGCAGATCGGTGTATTTCGCGAGATCCGCGGAAAGGCCGACGATCTTGTCGTCCTTCTTCGCGGCGTCCACCAGTGCATGGCCGAACGGAGCAGCGACGGTGTCATAGCCTTCCGCTGCAAGCGAGGCGATCATGGCAGTGGTTGCGACGCGCTGGCCGTCGGGGCCGAGCTGAACCTTGCGCGGCTCGTATTTGCGCTGCATCGAGGCGATGGTCATTGCGGCTTTCCTTCTTCCAGAACGGCGAGCGCCTTCGACCATTCGTCGGCTTCGACGCGGACGAAGTGGGTGATCTCACGGGTCTCGAGGAAATCGACACCCTTGCACATCCGAGTGTCGAAGACGATGACGCGCGGACCGGGATGATCGGTGGCACGGGCTTCGTCAAACGCTGCGACGACGGCCGAGAGGTCGTTCCCGTCGACGCGCTGAGTATGCCAGCCGAAGGCCTGCCATTTCTTTAGTTCGTCACCCTGTGCCAGCGCGGCGGTCGATTTGCCGTCCGCCTGCTGATCGTTGAAATCGACGAGGCAGATCAGATTGTCGAGCTTGTGCTGGACCGCGGACATCACCGCCTCCCAGGTCGAGCCCTCGCCCAATTCGCCATCCGACATCAGGTTGAACACGAAGGCCGGATTTACCTTGCGCTTCAGCCCGAGCGCCATGCCGACCGCGATCCCGAGGCCGTGACCGAGAGAGCCGCCGGTGATCTCCATGCCCGGCGTATAGGAAGCCATACCAGACATCGGCATCCGGCTGTCATCCATCCCGTAGGTCTCGAGTTCGTCCTCGGGTAGGATGCCCGCCTCCATGAGAACCGAATAGAGCGCGATCGCGTAGTGCCCGATCGAAAGCAGGAAGCGGTCACGTCCCTCCCATTCGGGATCTTCGGCGCGGTATTCGAGCGCGTGGAAGTACGAGGCGGCCAGTATGTCAGCGATTCCGAGCGCCTGTCCGATATATCCTTGGCCTTGAACTTCACCCATCAAGAGCGCCTTGCGGCGGATATTCCACGCACGCTGCTCGAGTGAAAGGTTGGAAGTCGCGCTGGCGCGACGCTCTTCTGTCATGATCTCCTCCCTTAGGCAGCAATGCCTTCCATCGTGAGATATCCGAGTGATCCTGCTCTGTCCTTCACCTAGTGTTACACATCTCGTTAGCTTATCTTCACAATGGTGCGCTGGAGTGCGGGTCCGCTCAAGACGCAACGATTGCTTATCTAGTCCAGCCGCTTCGCGTTCTTACTGTTGGAGGCTCACGATGCGGGAATCTTGGATCGCGTAGCTCACCTGTTCATAGGAGCCGATCTCTGCTTTAGGGTCTGTGTGTGATCAAACTTGCAATCGACGCCGGCAAAGATGGTTGCGGGAGCAGGATCTTCGCCCGGCTTGACCGCAAGGTTCAGGTCGCTGAACACTGGATAGATTCCGAAGGAATTGCCGCCGCGTTCGAGTCGGATCGCCGGCTGCGCGGACGCGGCCCGGACCCGTGCCCAAGCCACTCAGCGTGCGATAGCGGTCTTGGGTCCGTAATCGGTCACGTGGCTGGCGCCTGACAGCTCAGTTGCTGGCCCGCGAAATGCCGACTTGTAATCTTGCAGGATCTGGAATCTCGAGCGGTACTCGCTCGGGGTTACCCCGATTGTCTTGCTGAACGCCCGGCGCATCGCGCCCAAGTCGCAAAAACCGGACGCCTTCGCCACAGACTGCAGAGGGCGGTTTGTGTCTTCAAGCAGCCTGCGTGCTGCGTCGATCCGAGCGGCAATGATGAAATCCAGCGGCGTCATCCCAAGTTCGGTTCTGAACACGCGGCCGAAATTGCGTGTGCTCATTCCGACTTTCTTGGCGATTGCCTCGACATGGAGTTCTTGATCCAAGTTCTCCAGCATATAGGCCTGCGCCTTCTGAATGAAGGTCGTTTCGGACATTTGGCCGACCAGATGCGCGCTGAACTGTGATTGCCCGCCAGGCCTTTTCACGAAAATGACCATATATCTGGCGACAGCCAAGGCGACTTCGCGCCCAAGATCCTCCTCAACAAGGGCAAGAGCCAGGTCAATTCCTGCCGTTACGCCGGCGGCAGTGATGAGTTTGCCGTCGCGAATGTAGATGGCGTCCGGCTCGAGCTCGATTTGCGGATATTCCTTGTTGAATCTCGGAGCGCATTCCCAGTGAGTTGTTACCCGCTTCCCTTCAAGCAGGCCCGCCGCAGCGAGCAGGAAGACGCCAGTGCAGATTGAACCGTATCGCCTGACCGTTGGCACCCGGCGGCGCAGCCAGGAGATGACTCTCGGATCGATCGCCTGGAACGAAGGGTCGCCTGCGACCAGCAAAGTATGGATTGGCTCATCGCTGTCAAAGATCGTACGGTCTGCAAGGAACCGCAACTGACCGGTTCCGCCGATGGAGGGTTGGCCAGTCGACATAACCTGTATGTCGTACTTACTCATGTCGCCATAGCGGCGCGCAGCCTCCCAGAACACCTCTGCGGGCCCAACAACATCCAAGGACTGGACGCCGGGTGGCGCAAGAATAACGATCCGCATTGGCGTACCCCCTGCAAGGTAACGTTTGACTACCCTTAAGTGCGAAGCAAGAAACCTGCCAGGACTGACCATCACCCGGCCGTGGATGATGGTCAGCTTCAGAACGTCAGGCAGCAGACGTCAGTCGGGCGTCGAACAAGCCGATGTGCGACACATCCTTCATCGATTTGGCGAGCGCAAGCACCATGACGTCGACAAGCGGCTCAATCAGGATGACGGCTATATAGGCAAAGCCGAAGCTTCCGATTGACAGCATATTCTCGGCCGTAAAGCCGTTGCCGTAGAGCGCCCAGAACGCCACCCAGGAGACGATACCGCCCTGATAGGCCGTCGACAGCGCCAGCGCCTGTCGGTACTTGAGGTCAACGTAGGGCGTCTTTGGTGCGATAATCTTCTTTGAAAGAAGCTGTAGCGCAAACAGCGGCACGAGCAGGGTCGTAACGTTCATGCCATATTGCGGCAGATCAAACGGCGCGAAGAACAGTCCCTGGACCAGCAGCCCGGCCGCAAGGCCGATTGCTGCGGGCGCTCCGCCGAACAGCAGGAAGAGCGTCGAGCCGAGGATCAGATGCACCTCGGAAACGCCAACCGGATAATGCGGCAGGATCTCGAAGAAAGAAAAGACAAGGGCCGTCGCTATAGCGCTTCCTCCCAATAGGGATGACACGCCCCGACGCCGGATTTCATCGCCGGCGGCCTTCAGGGTGAAGAGTGCGGCGCCGGCCGCAGTGGAATAACTCAATACGATCTTTGCGCCGTCCACAATTCCAGGTTCAATGTGCATCTTGATGTCTCCGAAGAAGCCATTACTGGCTGGTTTGATTGCTGAGATCGAAGATTTCTCGCATTTCCGAAGCGGTCAGCAGGTTCGTTTTCACGACGGCGCTCTCGAGCGCCGTCAGAAACTGTTCGTAGTAATTCCAGGAGGAGTGATCCGACGGATTGGCGTCTTCCCATGCCTTGATGGAGGCGATCAATTCATCCCGGAAGTCATCCCATTCGAAATAGCCCTCCTTTGCGAGAGCAAGCGCAATCCCGAATGAGGTGCGCTCCCAGTCGGATCCGAAGCAGAGGGTGCCGTTAGCCCGTGGTGGACTATCGGCGCTTCCCATCATTTCGGTGACCGCGAAATGTTCGAACTGCGTCAACATGGTCTACCCTCAGGCGGCCTTCGCGACGGCGACACCCATCATCGCCTCAGGCGTGACGAGGGTCTCGAGTTCGGATTCCGACAGGCCTTCGGTTCCTGCCGGCCGTTCCGGAACGACGAACCAGCGGATCTGGGCGCTCGAATCCCAGACCTTGACCTCGATGTCCTCGGCGATCGGCAGGCCGAACTCGGCAAGGACAGCGCGCGGCTCGCGGGCGGCGCGGCTGCGGAACGTCGGATCCTTGTACCAATAGGGAGGCAGTCCGAGAACAGGCCAGGGATAGCAGGAGCAGAGTGTACAGATGATCAGGTTGTGGACGCCGGGAGCATTGGCGACTGCGCGCATGTGCTCGCCTTCGGCGCCAGCCATGCCGTCCGGCAGGTCGAGTTCGGCAATCGCCTTGGGTGTGTCTGCGATCAGCCTCTCCCTAAAGGCGGGGTCTACCCAGGCGCGAGCGACGATCTTGGCGCCGTTGAATGGTCCCATCTTGGTCTCGAAAAACTCGAGCACCGTGTCCACGGTCCGATCGGTGATGATGCCCTTCTTGATGAGCAAGGCTTCAAGCGCCCGCACGCGAGCTGCGCTGTACGCTTCGCGGTCTTCGCGATATTTGAAACGTTCGGACATGTCAGTCTCCTCGATGATCGTATTCAGGCAGCCTTGGTCGCGGTCGCATTATCGATGGCTGCGACGTAGCGAGCGTAGAGGTCGGCATAGAGGCTGAAGTTCTGTTCCGCATTGCCCGGCCAAAGCTCGGCGGGTTCGAAGCGGATGCAGTAGACGGCCATGGTCGGGCCGATGCCGTCGGGACCGGTGTCGCATAGATAGGTGTAGGCCCCGGGATAAACCGTCTCGACAGTTCCGGTTTTGTTGCGCAGGAAGCCTGGCAGGCGGGTGTGCTCGATGCTTGGCACGTTTTCGATCCTGACCACGTCGCCGACAGAGAAGTCCACGGTGACCGTCACATCGCGCTTCGGGCTATCGCCCTCCACCAGATACTGGACCACACGGTCGTCGATCGCCGCGTCGCCTGCGACGGGCAGCGGCTTAGACGGGTCCTGATAGTATTCGTCCGTCAGGGCGTCGAGTTCCTCAGCCGTGATGTAGCCGCGTTCGATGAAGTAGCCGGAAATGCCGCCGAGCCACTTCTCGTAATAGCGGTACTTGAAATAGTCGAAGGGGTTCAGGCTTTCGGCCCCCTTGCGCAGATCCGCCCAGGTCCAGATGGTGTTGAAGGCGGACGGCGTTGCCGGCAGCGGCAGTTGCACGGACAGCGCCATCATCGCCGTGTGGATACCAAAGATCCGCGTCTCCCACGGTTCAACGAAGACGCGCGTTTCGGTGCTCACCGGTCCGAGTCCTTCCAGTCCGCCAAGGTAATGCTGGAGCTTCATGAGGATTTTCCTTTTCCAAACGATGATCGATCAGATGGTTTTAGGCTTTGCTCCGGCGAGCAGGCTGGTGCCCAATTCCGAGATGAACCCGAACAGACCTCCGAACAACATCGCGGCCATCGCTACTAGCGTTGGATGAGTGAGACCCGACGTCGTGATCGTGGTGTCCGTTGCAGCCGACGTGCCGACGAGCGACGCGAAGCCAAAAACGATGGCCGGGGGGAAGTTCAGGATCTGCTTGGCCGAGACGAGGATCATCGCTGCGGTGCCGAGAGGGACGAGAATGGCCGCAAACAGAGGGTGAGCGGGTCCAAACTGAATGGTCAGCAGGGCGACGGACGCAATCGCGATGCCCGTCCAGTTGGAGACGATCGACTTGATGAGCCCCGCTTGTCCGCCGCCGCAGGCGAAGAACGACGCCCAGGCGATGAAGGTCACCCAAACAGGGACGGGAAAGATGGTTGCGGTCATGTAGGTGTCGATCGCGCCCAGGACGCCAAGGCTGATCATTGCGGCCAAGAGGGGTGGCATGAGGACTTCTCCTTCTCGTGATGGCGAAATGGTTCAGATGACAAGGGCGACGGCGGGCAAAACGCAAGCGCCTAGGCCGCGGCGAAGCTCGGCTTCGTCCAGATCGCGGCCGATGAAGACGATCTCCGTCAGGCGGGGATCCCTCATCCAGGGCTTTCCCGGACGGCCTTCAAGCGTCATGTGGACGCCATGGAAAACATAGCGGCGCGCTTCACCGGCAAAATTGACGATGCCCTTCATACGCAAGATGTCGGCGCCTCTCGCCTGGATAAGGCGGTTCAGCCAGGGGTTGAAGGCGGCCGGATCGAGCGGCTGGGTTTCCCGAATGGCGACGCAAGCGATCGACTGGTCGTGTTCGTGCTCATGGTCCTCGAGGATCGAGGGGTCGATTGAAAGGATGTTCTTGAGGTCGAATGCACCAAGATCGAGAACCTCGTCGATCGGTATTGCGCAGGACTGGGTCTTGATGATCCGCGCCAGCGGATTGAGCTGTTGAACCCTACTCTCCGTCCGGAGAAGATCGGCGTCTACCACGAGATCCGTCTTGTTGAGCAGGATAAGGTCGGCGAAGCTGATCTGCTCGACGGCCTCATCCTGGGTCAGCTGCTGCTCGACATAGCGGGCATCTACCACGGTGACGATCGCATCGAGCTGTACGCGCTGTGACAAAACCTCGTCGAGCATGAAGGACTGAATGACTGGGGCGGGATCAGCCAGACCGGATGTCTCGATCACGATGCGGGCGAAGAGGCGATCGGATGCCAGGAGACCGCGAAGCGCGCCGATCAAGTCGTCGCGCACAGTGCAGCAGATGCAGCCGTTGTTCAGTTCGACGACATTATCTACCGTCTCGACGACCAGCTTGCCGTCTATGCCGACCTCACCATATTCATTGACAATAACGGCTATGCGTTCGCCATGGCGCTCAGACAAGAGGCGATTAAGAAGCGTTGTTTTGCCCGCCCCTAAAAACCCGGTCAGAATGGTTGCGTTTAACTTCATTGTCTTCCCCAAGCAAAGGCAACACTTGGTCAGCCCGATCCAATACAATTGGGGAAATATTGACCGATGTTGCAGTCGAAGTTTCACCGCCCGATGCGGCTGGCTGACGAGAATTACAGTACGAAGTCGCACCGCTTACAACGGGCCGGCCAGTGCACTTTCAGCCAAATGACATGCAAAACGCGCCAATCTCTGAGTAAAATATAGGCATGAACAACAATTAGGCATATGCAAAGAGATTGAGCGCCATCATGAGGCCATGTGCACTATCGGCCACGTCAGCTAGGGGCGGCGTGACCCGCGCTGTGACTGAAAAGTCCGGGCAAGCGCCCGGACTCTGGCTCTCAAGGGAACTGAACGCGGGAGCCGTGATCCACGGCGGTCCGTTTTGTGCAGCGCGCCCTTGGTGAACGCTAAGTGTTGAGATCCCGCCCGCGGGTCTCCGGGAGAAGAAGCGCACCGATCACCGCCGTCAAACCGGCAATTGCAACTGTGTACCAGAGGCCGCCAAAGATATTTCCGGTCGCAAGCACCACTGCCGTTGCCACGAAAGGCGCAAATCCACCGATCCAGCCGTTGCCGAGTTGCAGGGCCACCGAAACGCCGCTGTACCGTATCCGAACGGGAAAGAGCTCGACCAGAAGCGCACCAAGCGGCCCGTAGACCATCGTTGCCAGGAAGACCAAGGCAAAGAGAATGGCGACGACCATGGGTCCGTTTGGCTGGACCGGCGCATTTGCCGCCGGCATCCCCACTTCAGTCAAGGCTGCAAGGAGATCGCCCTCATTCAGGGATTTCGCCTCGCCGCTATTGATCTGGATTCGGAGAGCCTCGCCGGCACCCTTCACAGTGTAAGGTATGGCCCGCGCCGTCAGCAGTGCCTTCACTTTCTGGCATTCCGTTGTTGCCTGCGGCCGGAACAGTTGTCCGATGAAGGATTGATCCTGACCGCAGTCACTGCCCGTCAGCACCACGGAAGTGCTGGAACGGAATTCCGCCAGCGCAGGATTGCCGTAGCTCGCAAGCGCTTGGAACAGGGGCATGATCAGCAGAGCCGACAGGGCGCATCCCGTCACGACGATCCATTTCCGCCCGATCCTGTCGGAAAGCCAACCGAAGAAGAGGAAGAACGGCGTGCCGAGCGTAAGCGCGATCAGAAGGTAGAAGTTGGCCTGGTCGTGGGTCATCTTCAGTGTAGTCGTCATGAAGTACAGGCTGTAGAAATGGCCCGTGTACCAAATGACCGCCTGCCCCGCGACGACGCCGAAGATCGCCACCAGCACGAGGCGCAGATTTTTGCCGTCGCCAAAGGTTTCGGCGATCGGGTTTTTCGAGCCTTTTCCCTGCGCCTTCATTTCCTGGAAGACCGGCGACTCATGCAGCTTGAGGCGAATGTAGAGCGACAGGATCAAAAGCAGGATCGAGCCGAGGAAGGGTATGCGCCATCCCCAGCTCGCAAAATCCTCCCCCGATAGCAGGGACCGGCATAGAACGATCACAATCAGGGACAGGAACAGGCCAAGCGTTGCGGTAATCTGGATCCAGCTTGTCGTGAAACCCCGGCGGTCGAGGTCAGAATGCTCGGCGACGTAGGTGACCGCGCCACCAAACTCGCCGCCGACCGCCAAACCTTGCAGCAGTCGCAATCCCACGAGCAAGGCGGGTGCCGCCCATCCGATGGACTCGTAAGTCGGCAACAGGCCGATTGCAGCGGTTGCAAGCCCCATGACGAGCATTGTCACGAGAAAGGTCTTCTTCCGACCGACAAGGTCACCGAGCCTGCCAAAGACGATTGCACCAAAGGGGCGAAGCACGAAGCCTGCCCCGAAGGTCGCCAAGGCCGCGAGCAAGGCCGCTGTTTCGTTGCCCTTTGGGAAGAACAAGGTGCTGAAGAAGGCGGCAAGGGAGCCGTAGATAAAGAAGTCGTACCATTCGAAAACGGTCCCAAGTGCGGCCGCAAACACGGTCCGTTTGGTGTTGCGGTCCAGATTATCCGCTTGTGGGGCAGCCTTTGAAATCACTTCTTGAACAGACATTTGAGCCTCCCCTTCAAACGGCTTGCCGCGAGAGGCCTTCGCCTCCCACATAAGATAACCGACTGTCACAGGCATCGAGAAAATCCTTCAGGACGTGATTGAACGCCTGGGACTGCTCGAGCATCGGGAAATGACCCGCGTCCGGTATGATCTCCAGGCGGCTCCCTGGAATTCCCTCTGAGAGAATAACGGATTCGCCGGGAGGCGTGATGATGTCCTCATTCCCGACAACGACCAGCGTCGGCACGCCGATATCACGAAGGCGGGCCCGGCTGTCCGAGGCATTGAGCGAGGCAATTGCCTCTCGCGCCACGAAAGCCGGCGTCTGGGCGACCTCCAGCTTGGCGAATTCGACAAGCTCGCGGCTTGCCGCACCGCCGAACGACCGCTCGATGACATTCTGGCTCGCCTGAACAACGCCGAGTTCATCGATTGCCTTGAGGACGTTGTCGACATTGACATCCTCTCCAAGTCCGTGGGGTGTGGCTCCGACAAGGACGAGCGCACGGACACGCTCGGGGTGGGATAGGGCGAAGCTTTGCGCCACAGTCCCCCCCAACGAGAGACCTACGAGGATGGCGTCGTCGATATCGAGTGCCCGATAGACTTCGAGGATATCATTGGCAAAAGCCGGGATTGTGTAACTGCGCCCTTCAGGTCGTGGTGAATCACCATGTCCCGGCAGATTGATGCGGATAACCCTGTATCGGGACGAGAACGCCTCGACCTGATCACGCCAGAATTCGGCGGTGGTCGTGAACCCGTGCACAAACACGAGTGGCGAACCCGCGCCCGATACCCGGACGATTGTGTCGCCAATTTCCATGGTTTCGATATGCATATGCCTGTTCCCCATTTGGTTTTTACATCTGGAACCCCGCAAGGTTTGGGCCAGTTCAAAGCCTTCGAGGAGCACGCTGCCTAAGTCGCTGGAAACAAGCCTGAATTCCGAGGACCATCGATCCTTCGGAAGGCGCTTGCACGTCAGCCTCCTGTCCAAACTGTCACTCATGAGAGACATTTATTGTCTCGCTTCCGAGACAACTGCCAGATAGAATGCCTTCGCACAGCGTATTGCGGTTCCAACCAGGGCAGGCTCAGATGACGCTTCCGGAGTGGTTCGCAGGTTCACCGGAAGAAGCCGGATTCCTTCGGCTCGTGCTCGATCATGTCTCGGATTGCCTCGTCGCTGTCGATACAGCCGGAACAATCGTTCTGATCAACGAGCCGTACTGCCGGTTGCTCGAAGGGGAGGCCGATGATTTTCTGGGACGACACATAACCGATGTGGTCGGGCCGCAGACCAAGCTTCATTTCGTTGCACGCGGGATCGGATCCCATGTCGGCTATCCGCTCGAGGTGCGTGGGCACAAACTGGTGACGAAGCAAGTTCCGGTACAAAGGGACGGCAGGATCATCGGCGCCGTTGGCCTTGCCCTGTTCTCCGACTACGACGCCTTGAAGAAGACCTATACCCGCATATCGAAGGCGGAGCTTGCCATTCCCCAAAACCCCAGGTTCTGGCAATCGAAGTTCGGCCTGGATGACATAATAGGAACCGGCGAGCTTATGGGCTCCTATCGCGACGCTCTCAAGATGGCTTCGCAATACGACCTGCCTGTGATGACTAGTGGCGAGACAGGCGCTGGCAAAGAACTGGCCGCGCACGCGATTCATGCACTGTCTGACAGAAGCGTAGGACCGTTTGTGTGGGTTAACTGCGCTTCTATCCCAAGCGAGCTTGTCGAAGCCGAACTGTTCGGTTACGAAGGCGGTGCTTTCACGAGCGCTCGCAGCCAAGGCAAACCGGGCAAATTAGAACTTGCCGCAGGCGGTACGCTCTTCCTAGACGAGATCGGCGACATGCCGCTCCAGCTCCAGGGCAGTTTGCTGCGCGTTCTCCAGACGAACGAAATCGTGCGTGTCGGAGGCACCAATCCGGTCAGCATCGACTTGCGCATCGTCTGCGCGACCAACAAGCCTCTTCTTGATCTGGTTAGAGCCGGCCGGTTTCGCGAGGATCTTTATCACCGGCTGAATGTTCTGCCGATAAATGTCCCTGCCCTGCGGGAAAGAGAAGACATCCCATTCCTTGCCGAACGCTTGCTTGCACGGATCGCAGACCGGCTCGGAAGGCCAACGCCAATTTTGGCTGCCCAAGATCGTAAACTGCTGCTCGGATACGCGTGGCCAGGCAACGTGCGCGAGCTTGAAAACGCGCTGACGCGGATGATCATCACCGGCACGCTTTCCATTTCCGATTGGGAGTCTGCCTCAAGCGTGGCTCAAACAGACACAACGCCCCCTCTCAAACATAGGATACGCTCCCAGACGGATGCAGAGATTCGGGCCGCCCTGAAACAAACGCAAGGCAACAAAAGCCGGGCGGCTGATCTGCTCGGCATCAGCCGCGCGCACCTCTATCGTCTCCTGAAGGAGCAGAGTGGCGAATAGCTGTTTTATGTAGGTTTGAAAGTCTTCCTTATCGAGGAGCGTCGTCGAGTGCTCAGCAGCGAGCGTGTCGTCCTTGGATAGGTGCCTCTTCCGCTTGCGTTTCTCCGGCAAGGCAAAATGCTCGCCCGAAATCCAGAGCCTGAGGATACCTTCGATTAGGTTCCCGACGCGCTACAAAGCCGTTCTCACGCGTGGTCGCTGTAGTTCCGCCACGGCCATGACGAACCGAAGTTCGTTCTTTCCGCAGTTCATGTAGGCATGCTTTTCCTCGGTACGGGCCAAGACGGAAGAACCCGCTTGAACAAAGTGCTCGCTATCGGCCATTTTCAATGTGAGTTCGCCGGTTTCCACGTTCAGGAGTTCAAGCGTTCCCGGCGAATGCCCGGGCGATTCGAAAATCTCACCGGGAAACAGTGTCCAGCGCCAAAGCTCGATTTCGTCCGGTCCGTGCGTTCCAACCAGAAGCGTTGCACTGCCCCCCTTCGGACCGCGCCAAAGTATGGAAGCGTCCTCGAGTGGAACAATGCGTACCGGCACGCTCGCCGCCACTCCGACAAAATCGGCAACCGACACGCCCAGCGCGGTCGCTGCCCTGCAGAGCGTGGCGATGCTCGGATTGGCACTTCCCTTCTCGATCTCGACAAGCATGCCTTTGCTGACGCCGGATTTTCGAGACAGTTCATCGAGTGTCAGGCCGCTTTGCCGCCTGAACATTTTGAGGTTTTGAGACACGGTCGTGCTGACACGTTCAACATCAACGACCGTTTCGGTCGATATATTGACTTTCTTTTTCATGGTCGGTACCATATACTAAATTGGTCAATGGGAGCTAGAGGCCATGTTGGATTTTCCGGTGGTCGACCAAGAAATCGCAGAGATCGCGCCTGACTTTCGCGCGCTCAGCATTCTTGTTGATGCCAATGATCGTGCCCGGGGCACCATGGCTAGGGACATGTTGGCAGAGGCTTGCGATTTTGTCCGAGCCGGGGGACCTGCCTGGGGCGACGCCCATTTGGCCAGTTGGGGTGAGACATATAGCCGGTTCGGCGCGAAACCGAACCGGACGCCATGCTCTGCCCAGGCTTTGAAAAAGCGGGTGGAGAGGGATGCCCGTGTTCCATCGATCAATCCCGTCGTCGACCTCTACAATGCGGTGAGCCTGCGCTTCGCAATACCGGTCGGAGGCGAAAATTTCGATGCGTATATCGGCAAACCGCGATTGTCTGTCGCTGATGGATCGGAAGCGTTCGACACAGTCATGAATGGGGAGGCAGTCGTGGAAAGCCCCGCCAAGGGGGAAGTCATCTGGCGCGACGACGTGGGCGTTACATGCCGCCGCTGGAATTGGCGCCAAGGCACGCGAACGCGGTTAAAGACCTTGGGCGGCCGGATGTGGTTCATTTTGGAAAGCTTGGCAACGATGCCTGAGGAGGCGCTCGAGGAGGCAGCCAACATGCTGGTCAGCGGTCTACGAGAACTGGCCCCAGGATGTGATGTCTACAGACAGAAGATCATCCTCGGCTAAATCGCCAGCGCCCGCCTTCGGGCCTATTATCCGTCGCAGCCGCAATCAGAAGGACAAGAGCACCGCCGAGCAAAATGACTCCGGCGGCGTTCAGCCGGTGAGCCAGCCCTCCTCAGGCTCCTGTGGCACCAGACGGCTCAATCGGCCCTGCTCTACTCCGCCTCAGCAAGATCCTGCCGAAGAAGGGACAGGCAGTCGGCAACCTGGCGCTTGGCCAGCTCCGGGAGGGGCAAAATCGGACGGGGCGGTTCGGCTCCGCAGATGCCGAGCAAGCCAGCGATGGCATAGACGACCGAAGGCTGGAGAACTGCTTGAAGAGATCCCAGATCGGGTTCAGCGCGGCATCCAGTCGCCGCGCCTCTGCAACATCGCCAGCTTGAGCAGCCCTGACGATCCTGAGGCAGATGTCGGGCATGATTCCGGCGAGTGCACTGCACCAGGTATCGGCGCCGCAGATCATGGCTTCCGTGGCAGTCACCACTGTATCCGATCGAAAAGTCCCCTGGCGCGATCCCTCTCTGATCCGCGAGATTGCCCCCGATTTCGTCGCTTTTGTCCGTTGGGTTCTTGATGGCCACGATGCCTCGTACCTGGGCCAACCGCCCCACGAGCGTCGGCGTGAAGCAGAAATGGGTGGTTCCCGGGTTATCATAGATGACGATAGGCAGACCGCTCTCGCGAGCCACAGTGCAGAAGTGCTCGAAGACTTCACTCTCAGTCAGGGGGCGTAGGAAACGGTGGCAAGCAGGCCCGCGGCAGCGCCCAAGCCTTTCGCATCCTGAGCCAACTTGACTGCTTCATCGGTCCGCAAGGCGCCGACGCCCACCACGACAAGGACAGTCCCCGCAGTTTCCTCGAGAGCTGTACTAAGGGCGCGGCGGCGCTCCTCGCGGGACAGGTACATGTAGGTTCCGGTGCTACCGAGGAGACCGACCGAATCCACTTGCGCGCTGCAGAGTCGAGCGACCAGCCTGCGAAGCGCGGCGGTGTCGACGTGACCCTCGCGATCGCTGAGCGTAATAGGAAATGCGGAAAGTCCGCTCAGGAACGCCATTCCATCCTCCGAGTCCGTTTCTGTGTTCTAGGTTCGCGATGGCCGATATGTTTGTCACAAGACCTGAAGGGCTTGGCGCAGGTCGGCAATCAGATCGTTTACGTCCTCGAGGCCGACCGAAAGGCGGACGAGATCTTCCCCAACGCCCGATACCATGTGGGCGTCTTTTCGGATCGTTTGCCGCGCTCGAGTGATGCTGGCTGGATGATAGATGAGGCTGTCCGTGTCGCCCAGGCTCACGGCGCGTGTCAGCAACTTCAAGTGGTCCAGCATTGTTCGTGCACCATCGAAGCCCGCATGAAGGCCGAAGGCCAGCATGCCGGAGCCTTGCGCCATCTGCTTGCGGGCTATTACATGATCGGGATGCGATTCCAGGAAGGGGTAGCTCACCCAGGACACGGCGGGATGCTCGTCAAGCATCTGCGCGATCGTCAGAGCCGAAGCGCTGTGTCGCTCCATCCGAAGCGACAGCGTTTTCAGGCCGCGCAGAATCAGGAATGCCGAGTGCGGTGACAGTGTTGCCCCGGTGATGTAGCGCAGGCCGGTTTCGTGCAGCGTATGAAGTGTTTCAGCGTCTCCAAGCAGCGCACCGCCGAGTGTATCGCCATGCCCGTTGATGTATTTCGTCAGCGAGTGCAGCACGATGTCGGCGCCGTGCTCGAGAGGGCGCTGCAGTGCAGGCGAAGCAAAGGTGCTGTCGACCGCGACCTTTACCCCATGCGCGTGGGCGCGCTCTACGATCGCCGCTATGTCGAGGATGGCGCTCAGGGGGTTTACGGGCGTTTCGAAGTAAACCAGCTTGGTCCTATTCGTGATTGCCGCGTCGAGGTTCGACGGTTCGGACAAATCCACGGGAACGACCTTGATCCCGAAGCGAGGCAGGCCATGCTCCACCATGGCAACCGTATTCGAATAAAGCGTCTTGTGTACAACGAGCTCGTCGCCCTGCGACAGCAGTGAGAGTATCAGTGTGCCGAAGGCAGCCATACCGGTCGACACTACTAGTCCTGCCTCTGCCCCTTCCAGGTTGGCGAGCCTCTGCTCGAGGATCTCTGTGGTCGGGTTATACTCGCGGGCATACAGCCTGCCACCCTGCGCTGCCGCCGCATCGTTTGCCACCACGCTTTCAAAGCCATAGGTCGAAGTCAGGAAGACCGGAGGCTGGACTGCTCTGGAGAAGGCGGCTGAGTCGAACGCGTAATGGATTGCCCGGGTGTCGAATCCAAGACCCGCGCCATGCGACGGATCAGAGTGGTCGTGGACATTGTCTTGTTCGCTGCTGCCATTCATTGTTCGCAGTATCCTCTTTGCTTGCGACCACATTGGCAGCATACTGGTCCGCAAGAAATATCCAGTTCTGCGGAAAGAAAATGGTCCAGTTGGAAAGCCAGGCGACACCCAGGCGCGCAAGGAAGATAGGAGCACGCCAGATTTATGACGCGCTCAAGGATCAGATCCTGAGCCGCGTTTATGAAGCTGGCGGTCAGCTGCCATCATCGCGAAATCTGTCGAATGAGCTTGGTGTGTCGCGAACGACGGTGACAGTTGCCTATGAGCAGCTTGCAGCGGAAGGCTTCGTAGAATTGCGCCAAGGCACTCGCCCGCGGGTCGCAGCGTTGCCATTCGGACAGCGTTCGAAAGACACAGCGCCAACACAGCAGGAACCGCGTCTTTCGGCCTATGGCGAAAGGCTTCGAGCGATACCGCCATGGCTCGATTATCTGCCGGGTTCGCTCATGGTTGATTTCCGTTACGGAGATCTCGCTCCGTCCGATTTCCCGGCACGTGCTTGGAAGAAAGCTGTCAATTCGGTCATCGCTCAGCGGCCGAGCCGACTTGCCTATGATGACCCGCGAGGATCGCGGCGTTTGCGCCAAGCCCTGCAAGGCTACCTTTGGCGCGCCCGGACATTGCGGTGCGATCTGGAGCAAATCATCATCGTGAATGGGTCCCAGCAAGGCTTGGATCTTTGCGCGCGGCTTCTCCTCGACCCTGGCAGCGAGTTCGTCATCGAAAACCCCGGCTATCGAATGGCTCGTCAGATCTTCGCCAGCACCGGCGCCTCTCCGGTCTCTATTGCCGTCGACGGCGAGGGTCTGAAGACTGAATCCCTGGAGGGTGTACGGGCGCGGCTGGCTTATGTGACGCCTTCCCACCAGTTTCCACTCGGCGGCGTCATGCCGATTTCCCGCCGTCATCAGCTTCTCGAATGGGCGCGGGAAAACGACGCCTATGTGATCGAGGACGATTACGACAGCGAATACCGCTACGATATCAGTCCGGTTCCTCCGCTCCATAGTCTGGAAACTGGAACCAACGTCATTTACCTCGGTACGATTTCCAAAACGCTCTCGCCGATGATGCGCATCGGCTATCTCATTGTGCCGCCGGAACTGCAGGACGTATTCGCAACCGCCAAGCAACTGTTCGACAGGCATTCGCCGGTGACCGAGCAGGAGGCCTTGGCGTCTTTGATCGAAAGCGGCGCCTATGAAAGGCATGTGCGCCGCGTACGGCGGCTGAACAGAGACCGGCGTGAGACGTTGTTGAACGCTCTACAGCGCGCATTCGGCGAACGAATGACGGTGGAAGGCGCCGACGCCGGATTGCATGTTGTGGTCTGGTTCAACGAACTGCCGAAGTTATCCGAGGCGGCCTTGGTGGAAACCGCGCGACGCGCTGGCATTGGAGTTCATAGCATCTCGCCTCTTTGTGAGCAGCAACCGGACGAGACGATGGCGGACAGGACCGGGCTTGTCATGGGGTATTCAGCCTTGACCCCACGGCAGATCGAAAAGGGCGTTCAACTTCTTCTGGCAGCGGCCAAAACAGTGAAAGGGCAATCGTGAAGTCGCGCTCGGCGCGGCCTGAGCGCAGGCAAATGCGAGAGGCCGTTCCCGCATGACAGGCAGGCGCATCCGAAATGAAAACTGGACCTGCAAGATGAGCTAAAGCTAAAATTGGCACTGTCGGGAAGACCAGTTCCCGCCAAATTTCAGAGAGGACGACGGCCAGTGCCGTAACCGTTGGGATTTGCCTTTCCAGACACGAGCCCCAGCATGCCGGTAAACGAAATTGAGATGGTCTTTACTTGAAGGTCGGATCGCGGCCTGATGGGGCTGAGGCAAACAGCCTGTCTCCGCTGCTCAAGGTTTACCGGCCAACTCCCATTGAACGACACATTCCTTCACCAGCCACAATCCGGCTGGGCCGAGCGCCCTTTCCTTCCTGTAGGCAATGACCAGTGGGAACGATGGCATCCAATCCGATCCTTCCCAACTTTCCGGTTCAAGCTCGACGAGCCGCCCGGTCGAAAGGTCGTTCTCCACACGGGAGCGGGGCATTGAACCCCAGCCGACACCAGCAAGGATGAGGTCGTATTTGGTCTGGAGATCGTTGACGCGCCATCTGTTGGCGGCGAGGACGCCATAGTCCCGCCCGCTGTCCAAATGGGGTGCGGGGCTGATGACCAATTGCGTGTGGTCCCGCAGCCGTACAGCGCTGAGTGGTCCCTTGATCCGGCCGAGCATGTGTGTGGGGGCGGCGACGGGAACCAGATCGATCCGTCCGCACACGCGGCGCTCGAACTCCTCTGGCTGACGCTCGGCGAGCAATGCGAGATCAACCGTTCCATCACGCAGAGCCTTCGCCGCGGCATCGAAAGTTTCGATCAGAAGACGGATTTCGACAAAGGGGAATTCCGCATTGAACGCGCTCAGGACACGGCTGAGCAAATCGGGCGGTGCATAGCTGACGACAGCGAGAGTAAGTTCTGCCTCCAACCCCTTTGAAATCCCCTGGGCCTGGTGTCGCCAGTCCGCAACGTCGTCAAGGATGCGTCGTGCCCGCGGCAGAAGCGCCTTTCCCGCCTCGGTAAGCGTCGGGCGATAGGCAGAGCGGTCGAAGAGGGGGAGCCCGCTCTGCTCCTCCAGTTTCTGAATGGTGTAGGTGATCGCCGACTGCGCTCTGCTCATACGCCGCGCAGCCGCAGCAAAACTGCCCTCCTCAACCGTAGAGACGAATACCAGGAACTGGTCAAGAGTCAGCGCATCCATAGCAATTCCAAGAGATTGATCGGTTCCGTGGGCACAAAAGCCTCAACAAGCGACGACAACTATATCAGTTTTCTTGAACGAGATAAGCGAAATTATATCGCTTTCTTTGGCCGTTTCCGTTCGTAAGATCAACAGGAAGCCACCTGATCGATGGCATGCGGCGTCCTACCGGGCATCCGAAGGCGCCCCCTGGCTGCGCATACCAACAGGTGCTTGTTCACGACCTCTTCTGGAGAGATCAGATGTCACACAGCTCAACTCTTCTTTCAGCACCGCGTTCTGCAAAATCTCTGCAGATAGGGCTTTGGATCGCTCAAGTGCTTATCTTTATCGCCTTTACCGCATTCGGCTACATGAAGTTCTTCATGCCGATCGATCAGTTGGCGGCCATGTGGGTCTGGCCCGGAGACGTCCCGCCCTGGTCCCTGCGACTGATGGGTCTTATCGATATTGCAGGCGGCATCGGCATTCTCCTGCCTGCCCTCACCCGCATCCTACCGCGACTGACGGTTCTGGCCGCCTTGGGGTGCGTAGTGCTGCAGATCGCGGCCATTATTTTCCATGCCTCACGCGGTGAACTGTCGGCCCTGCCGCTGAACGCCACCCTGCTCCCCATCTGCCTGTTCATTCTGTGGGGACGCGGAAAAAGGCTCCCATCGCGCCGCGCGGATAAGTAGAAAGACCTGCATGACTACGACCATGATTTTGCGGTGGCCCGGACGAACGGTATCGTCACAATCGGTTACCGCAACCTGCGCTCCTACAAATCCAACGTGATACTGTCGCCCAGGCAGCCGGAAACGCAGGGGGTCAAATGTGACGTCCGGTCGGCAACAGGCATGGCGATGTCGCGGTGATCGGGGGATCCCTCGAGAAATCTGGTGCGGCAATCCAGACAGACCCCCGCCTCGCATGAGGCGGGTATATCCACCCCTGCCGCCCGCAGAGCATCGAGCATGGTCTGACCCGTTGTGACCGGAATGTTCCCGCCGCTGCGAGCGAGTTTGACAACATAGGCCTTTTCAGCGCCCACGCCTGCCGGGCCGAAACGCTCCATATGCAGGCGCTCGCCCAATCCCGCGCCCAAGGACTGCGCCTCGCTGATCATGCGCTCGGGGCCGCACAAGTACACGTGATCCTCGGTCCCAATCCCCGCGATCAGCGCCTGAATATCCAGACGCGCTCCCGTTCCGCTGTAATGCCGGACCAGCTTGCCGCTACGGATCATCGGGGCCAGAAGAGCAGAGAAGGCGTCCGCGCGGGAATCGCGCGCGCAAAGGTGGAGTTCATAGGGCCGGCCCTGGCGCTCCAGCACGGGCACCATCGAAAGGAAGGGAGTCATCCCGATGCCGCCCGCCACCATCACAACTCGTCCTTCAGGCGCCAAAGGCAGGTGGTTGCGCGGGAGGGACAGCAGAAGTCGTTCCCCCTGCCGAAGCTCGTGAACCTGCCGGGAGCCCCCACGGCCTTCATCTTCCCGCAACACGGCTATGCGGTAAAATTTACGCTCCGCGGGATCGTTGCACAGCGAATAGGACCGTACCAGGCCACTGGGCAGATGAACGTTCAGATGCGCACCGGCCGTGAAGGGGGGCAGTTCCCAATCGTCCATATCGGCCAGTTCCAGCATGCGCACCCGATCCGACAACCTCTCGATCTGGCGGATTTCGACGGTGACCCGGTGAATGCTCTTCGTCATCGCTTATTCCGGCCTCACCACGTCGCCAACGCAGACCTCACCGCCGGTCAGGATTCGAGCATGCAGCCCCGATCTGTGCAGCAGGGGCGTGAAGATTTCCTTGCCGGTGATCTGCTCGATATGCCGACAGGGCGTAGAAAGGCGCGTTGCTTCAAGCAGCACCTGTCCGATCCGAAAGCACCTGCCGACGAGGTGATTCAGCGGCACCCCCCGCGTCGTGATGTTGCGCCGGTGGTCTTCGGGGCCCAGCTGTATCTGGTGGTCGCGGGCCAGCGCCTCCAGCGTTTCAGCCTCGAACAGCGTCACTTGCCGGCCTTCCTCAGGTCGGTCGGAGTAGAAGCCGGAGGCCGTGGAATAGCGATCCCCCGTTATCCCGGCGCCGGCGACCAACTCGATGCATGGCATAGACCGCATAGGCAGGAAGGACCGGGGCGCGATGTGAAGAAACTCCACTCGCCCCGTCCAGCTGGTCTGGACGGCCTTTTGATCTGTCACGGCGTGATCCATTAGAGCGCCTCCTGCAAGCCGGGCATCGGATGATAGCCGGGCAGACCGCGGATGCGGTCGATCCAGGCCAGCACGGCCGGATGCTCGTCCAGCGGCAGTTTCCCTTCACGGGCCAATGCGACATAAGGGAACACGGCGATGTCTGCGATCGTCGGACGATCGAGACACAACCAATCGCGGCTGGCAAGCTCGGAGTCCAGAAGTTGCAAGACCTTTCGGCCCAGCGTCTGCGCCCGCGCCAGATCGATGTTCTCATGCGGGTCTAGGAAATGCAGCCGCGACATCTGCGGGCCGTTCGAGCATTCCTTGGCGGCGTAAGACAACCACTCCATGATCTTGCCCAAGCCCTGTGGCGTCTTGTCGACCCATTGGGGCGCGTATTTCATGGCCAAGTACAGAAGGATGGCTTGACTATCCTGGACAACATGATCGCCATCGCAAAGCACCGGGATCTGGCGGAAGGGATTCAGGCGCGCAAACTCGTCGTTGCGGGTCGCGCCATCCAGCACCTTGACCTCGTTCAGTTCAAGAGACAGCCCGTTCATGGCGCAGAACAGCCGGATCTTGTAGCAATTCCCCGACAGGAGAAAGTCGTGCAGGACCAGTTTGGTCATCGTCCTTCCTTACTTGAACAAGTCGTTGAGATTGGTGTTTCCGTTGCTGGCCGGCGAACCGAAATCCCCGCTATTGCCCAAGCCAAAATCGACTTCGCTTTCGGCACCGGGCTCGAAGGTTGCCTGCGGCCGCATGACGGTTTCGGGGTAGCCGGCGATGAACGCGATGACCACAAGGTTGATCGCGATAAACGGGATGGCGCCGTAATAGATCGCCTGGTTCGACATGCTCAGGCGATCGTTCCCCGAGCCATCGGGCGCCACTGAACGCAGATAGAACAGCGCGAAGCCGAAGGGTGGCGTCAGAAAGCTGGTCTGCAGGTTTATCGATACCAGGATCGCGAACCACAGCGGGTCGATCTCCAGCGCGTGGGCGACGGGCAGAAGCAGCGGAACAACGATGAACGCGATCTCGAAGAAGTCGAGGAAGCAGCCCAGCACGAAAATGGCAACCATCGAGAAGAAGATGAACCCCATTCGTCCGCCCGGCAGTTGCGTAAGCAGGCCATGGAGCCATTCATCCCCGCCCAGACCATAGAAGGTCAGGCTGAACATGCGGGCACCGATCAGGATGAAGAATACGAAGACCGTCAGTTTCGCGGTGCTCAGCACGCAGACCTGCAGATCGCCCTTGTTCAACCGTCCTCGCAGCCACACCAGAAGCAATGCGCCGGCCGCGCCTAGGGCACCGCTCTCCGTGGGCGTGGCGATGCCCAGGAATATCGTCCCCAGCACGAGAAAGATGAGGCCCAGTGTCGGCACGACGGAATAGGTCGCCCGGCGCGCGAAATCCGAGGTCAGGCCGGCGTGCGTACCCGCAATCAGGATGCCCGCGTCGCGTGCGCCTGCAGCCCCCTCCACAAGCGCGACCCTGGCGCGCAGGCCGTCGAGCCATGCGGCGGCCAGTGCCGTAAGGCCGCCAGCCGCGCACGACAGGACCAGCCGCGGCGCGTGATCCATCGAAGCAAGCCACACATGGGTGGCAACGCCGCCGGCGACCCCTGCCAGCAGCAACAGGCCGATACCCTTGTAATCCTGCCTGCCGGGGGGATCTTCCGTGGAATGCGGCAGCATGGATGGGAAGAGCAGCGATATCACCAGTATCGCCAGCAGATAGGCGCCGATCATCAGCACGGACGGCATCAGCGCTGCGCGATAGATGTCGCCGACCGGGACCATGACCTGATCGGCCATGACAATAAGAACCAGCGATGGCGGAACGATCTGCGACAGGGTTCCCGCAGCCGATATCGTTCCCGCAGCCAGATGATGGTGATAGCCGCTGCGCATCATGATCGGCAGGGCAATCAATCCCATGGTCATGACCGAAGCCGAGACGACCCCGGTCGTGGCGGCGAGCAGCGCTCCTACGAGTATGACGGCATAGCACAGGCCGCCGCGGATTCTGCCGAACAGCCGCGCCACGACAGAAAGCAGTTCTTCCGCGATTCCCGACTTCTGAAACACCAGTCCCATCAGGGTGAAGAAAGGTATCGCCAGGAGCACATCGTTGCTGATGATGCCGAAGATCCGGTCGGGTTGTGCCTGCAGCAAAGGCCAGGCCAGCGTAATGTCCTCTGGTGCAAGGCCGGAAAGCCATGTCCCGATCGCAAAGAAAGCCAGCCCTGCCGATGCCAAGACGAAGGCCACGGGAAAGCCGGACAGCAGCATCACCATGACCACGACGAACATAATCGGCGCCAAATTCTGCGCAATCAGATGAAGCATGCGAAGCTCCTCTGCCGGTCAGGAGGCATGTTCATGGTCCTTCGCATCCGGGGGCGCCTCCTCACCGAGCAGCAGACGCGCAAGGCAGGCAAGCGATTGGAGTAGCAGCAGTAAGAAGCCCAGGCAGATGATCCCGCGTATCGGCCAGACCAGAAGCCCGCCAGTGTTGATTGAGCTTTCGCCCTGAGCCCAGGAGCGCAGGAAATAGGGAATGCTCAGCCACAACATTGTTCCAGCGAACGGCAAGATCAACAGCGCATGGCCCGCGATCTCGATTGCGCGGCCCAGGCCGGGCGAGAATCGAGATGATATCAGCTCGATCCGGATGTGCCCGTTCACCTGCAGCACCCAGGCCGCGCCCAGCATCACAGCCGTGCCGACCAGATACCACTGCGCCTCAAGCATCGCGTTCGAGCTGAGCGAAAATGCCTTTCGCAGGACCGCATTAACGGCACTCACCAGCACCGAGGCCAGCAGCAGCCATGCCGCTGCCCGCCCCAATGCACGGTTCGCGCGTTCGATCAGGACGACCGAGCGCATCGCCGGCTCTCAGCCGTTCTGCAGGTAGTTTGCTGCGGCGCCGTCGTTGACGGACATCCAGCGCAGTTGATCGTCGAGGAAGGACTTCCAGTGCGCATATATACGCTTGAAGTCCGGGTCCGCCTCCGACTGTTCCGCGAACAACTTGTCGGCGGCGGCGCGCATTGCGCCCTTGATCTCGGGGCTCCACGCGCGCAGCTCGGTGCCTCCGGCAACGAGACGCCGCAAAGCAGCCACGTTCAGACTGTCATAACGCGCCAGCATGTCGCTGTAGGACCAGGCGCATGAGGTCTGTAGCGCAATCTTGTAGGGTTCCGGAAGATCAGCGTATGCGTCCTTGTTGATCATCGTATTGAGCGACGCGCCCAACTCGAGGATCCCGGGGGAATAGTAGTATTTTGCGACCTTGTTCAGCCCGAGCGTTTCGTCGTCAATGGGGCTGGTGAACTCGACCGCATCCAACGTCCCCCGCTCCATGGCGGAATAAAGGTCACCAACGGCTATCTGTTGCGGCACGGCACCAAGCTGCGAGAAGACGAAGCCCACATAGCCAGCCGCCCGGATGCGCAGCCCCTCGAGATCCGAAATCTGCTCGACAGGCTTATGAAACCAGCCGCCCATTTGGGCCCCGGTATTGCCCGCCGGTACGGAGACGATGTTGAAGGCGTCATAGACCTCGGCCAGGAGTTCACGTCCACCTCCGTGATGAAACCATGCAAAATGCTGTCGCGGCGTCATACCAAAGGGGACACCTGCATCGAGTGACAGCGCCGGCTTCTTGCCGACATAGAAAAAGCCCGGAGTAAAGCCCGCCTCCGTGGTGCCGGTCTGCACAGCCTCGAGCACGCCCAGCGGCGGAACGAGTTCGCCAGCCGCATAGGTCTGGATCACGAAGGCGCCATCCGTCAGCTGCTCCACTCGCTCAGCCATTCGGACTGCGCCGCCGTGGATCGTCTGAAGGCTGGAGGGAAAGCTGGACGGCATCCGCCATCTCACCTTCGCTTCAGCCCGCGCCACCGCAGGCGAAAAAAGGGTGGCGGCAGCAGGCAGCGCGGCCGACCCTGCAAGAAAGTTCCGTCTTTTCATGTTCATTCCCCTCTGTTTTTGTTCCCTCGTACCATTGAACAACTAATTGTCCTTAAGGCAACAAAAATTTGCTCTGCCCGGCAATATCCTTGAAAAGATGAAATTTTAGGCAGTAAGTGATGGACTTTTGACCAAATTCTGTAGGACAATGAATATGTCTCTAGACAACAAGGAGGTACAGGTGCAGGACGCTTCGGATCTTCAGCAAATCGGACTCAGGGCGCGCGATCTGCGGCGGCGGAGGGGATTGACGCTGGACATGGTTTCGGCCGCGTCCTCGCTGAGCAAAGCGCATCTGTCGCGATTTGAGCGGGGAGAGAAATCACTCAGCATTGCGGCGCTGCTGCGGTTGACCGAGGCCCTCGATACTACCATGGCGATCCTTCTAGGCGAGGATCAGCCGCAAGACTCTGTCCGCCTCGTGCGACGGGTCGAACGCCGTCAACTGACGGCCGAACTGGAAGATGGAGGCCTGATCATGCAGTCTCTGAATGGGACCTTGTCGGGGCGCCCCAACTATACCGCCTTTGTCGTCAGATGCCCTGAGGGTATCGAGCACAATGCCGAAGCATTCCATTCCGGGTGCGAGCTCATCTATGTGATCGACGGAACTCTCAGGATCAGCCTGCCAGGACGCGATCTTGTCCTTGAGAGAGGAGACTTCATGGAGTTCCCGGGCCACATGAAGCACGTGCTACGAGCGGTCGCTGGGGGCGCTGAATTGCTTCTGCTAGTGCTGCCGGGGTGAATTCTGATGTAGCCAAATGCGGGTACCTTGTGAACAAAACCTTTCAGCACCGCATCTGTGATAGTCGGCTCCCGATCATATCGTATGACTGGCAGACGCGAGTGACTCCGAGAGGCTGCGCAGGTAGCCTGCCGCCAAATTCATAACGCCGGCTAACCTTAATTGGGATAGCTGATATTGTTGAGCCAACTTGCAGCCAGACAAAATGGCATCAACAACCCATTGATTTTCAAAGCATTTCGAAGATGTATATTGGTTGCGGGGCTCGCAAACATCTCAACTTGCTTTTTCACGCGATGGCGTGAAATTGCTTAAATACAAGCGTTATGATTAGTCACCCTTCCCGCCCGTCGGTGGCCGGATGGGCTCTTCTCTCCTCTGCCATGTTCCGGGCGATAGAGATGAGGTGAAGGACGGCGCGTTTGGGGTTCGAGTCGAGCCAGACGGCCTTGACCGGGCAGCGGCTGTTTTTCCCTGTAACCGACCGCCAGATCGTGCCGTTAATCGCGATCTCTCTGGCGAAGCTTTCGCCCACCACTGTGAATCCGTTACCCAGCCGGACCTTGATCAGAACTGTCGCTTGGCCGGCATGACAATGCTCAATAGTGGGCGCAGCAGAATCGGATTTGACACGCTCTAGAAAACATTCGTCGAGCTGCGGACCATTCGCTCCCATCGGTACCAGGAGACGCTCCCCGGCCAACTCTTCCCAAGTCAATGTTTCATCTTTCGCCAGTCGGTGGCCTGCGGGGAGCATAATGGAAAGCCCCTCTTCCCATATCTCCTCGCTACAACAGTGTCGGACGTCACAGCTGCCGCACACGAAGGCGACATCGATATGGCGGCGGCGGATAGCACTCACCTGGTCGTTGCTCACGCCATCACGGATAGCTACTCTGATTTCAGGATGTCGTGCCCGGAACCTTTCGATGAGCCGAAGTAGGAACTCCAGTCCGACAGGCGAGCATAGTCCAATCCGGAGTGTGCCTTCCTTCCTGTTGCGCCGGGCTGTTTCGCGCAATATCTCATCAAGACCATCGTAGAGCCCTCGAATACTTTCCAGCCATCGCTGCCCTTCCTCCGTCAGCCGGACACCATTGTTGCGTCGTTCGAAAATCTGCATATCGAACTGTTGCTCAATGGTGGTGATGTTGCGACTGACAGTGGTTCCCCGTACACCTAGCACCTCCGCTGCCTGCCGCATGCTGCCGTGCTCCAATGTGACGAGAACATACTTTAGGTGGCGTAGGACGTCGATGGCCATGAAACTAACCTGAAACAGCAACTCGGAATCGGTATAAGGATCGCGACGGGTGGGGAGAAAGGTGTCGCATTTCAGATCAGCGCCGTGGGTAACATGCTGACCGCCAAACATATATTGACTATTTTAGATCAACATACTGACTAAAGGCATAGAGGTCAATAAGCGACCCAGCCTTAGCGAACATCCCGCTGGCATTCGGCCCAGGCGGCGCAGCCAGCATCAATCTGACAGCAACTGGACTCAAGATAAAGATCGCGATCGATGGGGAGAAGTTTCAGTTTCTCAGACCAAAGCAGCCCAACACGTTCCGGCCAGCATCTGATGGTTCTCTAACGTTATCATTGTAACCTATTGAAAACGTTCATGGGTATCATATACGGAGTATCTCTCGATGCCGTTAGAATGTCCGTTTCGATCCTGGATTCAGGCATTACAGGCTTGGAATGCTTGAGATACAAACCCGTCAGCCCCACGTGTCCTGAATGACCATTTGTGCTCCTTTCTCGGCAATCATAGCGGTCGGCGTGTTGGTGTTACCGGAAGTTATGGTGGGCATCACAGATGCATCGATAATGCGCAGCCCTTCAACCCCATGGACGCGCAGTCGCTCGTCAACAACGGCCAATGGATCGCTTGCCTGGCCCATTTTGGCGGTGCCGACGGGGTGAAATATCGTCGTACCAATGTCGCCGGCCGCCTTGGCCAACGAGGCGGCGTCGTCGCCAACAGTCGGTCCGGGGAGATATTCCTGCGGCCGGTGGGCTGCGAGGGCCGGCTGTGCCATGAGCTTGCGCGTGACACGTATGGCATCGGCCGCCACCTGCCGGTCCTCGTTGGTCGCCAGATAATTAGGCACGATTTCAGGAGCGTCGCCGGGCGCTTTCGACCTGATCCGCACGCTCCCTCGCGAACTCGGCCGCAGGTTACAGGCAGCGACGGTGATCGCGGGGAAGCGATGCAAGGGATCGCCGAATTTGTCCAGAGACAGGGGCTGGACATGGAACTGAATGTTCGCTCGCTCCTGACGAGCGTCTGAGCGGGTAAATATCCCAAGCTGCGACGGCGCCATAGTCAGGGGGCCGCGTCGCCGGAGCACGTAGTCTGCTCCCATCCAGGCGCGCCGCATGAGCGAATAATATGTCTCATTCAAGGTGCGGATGCCCTCAATCTTGTATATCGCGCGCTGCTGGAGATGATCTTGGAGATTGCGACCAACACCGCTCCTTTCGAGGGCTACCTCGATCCCAAGCGGGGCCAGCCATTCGCCCGGTCCGATCCCGGAGCGATGCAACACTTGCGTCGATCCGATCGAACCGGCGGATAGGATGACCTCGCCTCGGGCGCGTGCCTTTAATGTCTCCCCGTCGCGTGAGAACTGCACACCCACGGCGCGACCATTTTCGATGATCAAGTGATCCACGAGGACACGGGTTTCGAGACGCAGGTTCGGCCGTGACAATACCGGCTTGAGGAACCCGCGCGCCGACGACCAGCGACGACCTCGCTTCTGATTGACGTGGAAATAGCCAACGCCCTCGTTGTCTCCGGTGTTGAAGTCAGAAACCTTTGATATCCCCATTTCCACGGCGGCATCGGCCACCGCGTCAAGGACCTTCCACGAGACTCGCGGCGCTTCAATTCGCCATCCGCCGCCAACACCGTGGTGTTCACTCTCACCGAGAAAATGGTCTTCAAGCCTCTTGAACGCTGGCAGGACGTCGTCCCAACCCCAGCCGTTCAAGCCCAACTGACGCCAGTGGTCGTAGTCGGTCGCCTGACCGCGCATCGAAATCATCGCGTTGATCGCCGACGAGCCGCCAATCACCTTTCCGCGGGGATAGGCCAAGGCCCGGCCGTTGAGGCCTGGCTCCGGCTCCGTCCTGAACATCCAGTCAGCACGCGGATTGCCGATGGCGAACAGATAACCGACCGGGATGTGGAACCATATCCAGTTGTCCCGCCCGCCGGCTTCAAGAAGCAGGACGCGCTTGCGCGGATCCGCCGAAAGCCGATTGGCGACGATACACCCGGCAGTACCCGCGCCCACGACAATGTAGTCGAAATCTCCGTCCAGCCGCCTTGCCACCAAAGTTCTTCCCTCCGACGTCCATCTTGGCGGATCGAAACGAGACCGGCTCGCACTTTCGTCCGCCAGGCGGCATCCGCTTGCGAAGCTTCAGCCTGCCAAAATCAAAGTCAGGATGACATGCTCGCCCGGCATCAGCGCGCGAACTCGGGAGCCAGGTCGCCAAGCGTCTTGACGACCCTTTGTCGAGCCTCTGTCGGCAAAGGCAGGATCGGGCGCGGAGGGTGTGCCCGGCAGATGCCCCGTGCCTCAGCGATCGCGTAGACAACGCGCAGGCTGGAGAAGGTCTTGAAGAGGTCCCATATTGGCTCGAGAGAGACGTTCAGCCGCCTGGCTTCTGCAGCATCGCCCTTTTCTACGGCGCGAACGATCGTGACGCATATCTCGGGAAAGATGCCGCCGAGCACGCTGTACCAGGTGCTTGCACCCGCCAGCAGTCCTTCGACCGAATTCCAGTCACCGCTATATCCCAGTGAGAAGCCTTCAGCCGACGTACTGTTCAGTTCGGCGAGATGCGCCGCGATGGATTCGGCATCGGGAGCGGGACTTTTGATCGCGACAATGCCGGGAATCCGACTCAGCCGACCGACGAGCGCGGGGCTGAAGCGGAAATGCGTCGTGCCGGGATTGTCGTAGATACAGATCGACAGTCCACTGTCGCGGGCGACGGTCTCAAAATGTTCGAAGACCTCATCGTCGTTGAGTGGAGTATAGGACACAGGTGCAAGAAGTCCGGCAGCGGCACCTATGGCCTTTGCATCCTGTGCAAGCCTTACCGCTTCGTCGGTCCGCAACGCGCCAATCCCCACCAGGATCGGCGTCCTTGCGGCGACCGCCTCCACGGCCGTTTCGATCACGCGGCGCCGCTCCGCGCGCGAAAGATACATGTAGGTTCCGGTGCTTCCAAGAAGGCCGATGGAATCGACCTGCGCTGCCATGAGTGGTGAAAGAAGCTGCCGCAAAGCCGGTAGGTCCACAACGCCATCGGCGTTCGATGGTGTGATCGGAAAGGCGGAAAGTCCATTGAGCGTTGTCATCATTTCCTCGGTCGAAGATCACATGGAGGGGGTTCGGGCGAACTCAAATGTCCTGCCTGGGGCGGCCTCGAAAAGAGCCTTGGTATATGGGTGCTGAGGCGCGGCAAAGAGCTCGGCCGTGCGACCCTGCTCGACAACGAGGCCACTCTTCATCACCATGATCCGGTCACAGATTTGCGCGGCGACGCGCAAATCATGCGTTATGAAGAGCAGGGCAAGATTGAACTTCCTGCGGACGTCCTCGAGAAGTTCCAGCACCTGGGTCTGAACGGAAACATCGAGCGCTGAGACGGCCTCGTCGGCAATCAGGATTTCCGGCCGCATGGCTAAAGCGCGTGCGATACAGATGCGCTGGCGCTGCCCTCCGGAAAACTGATGCGGATAGCGGTCGAGAGCGTCCGGCGACAGGCCGACGAGACTCATCAGCTCGCGCGCCATCGCGTACGCCTCTTTGTGCGGTGTGCCGAAGTTCACCGGGCCCTCAATGATCGAGGCCCCAACGGACCGGCGCGGGTTGAGCGATCGGTAAGGGTCCTGGAAGACAATCTGACAGCGTCGGCGGTGAGGCCGCAGCTCCCGCTCGCTCATGGTGGCAACGTCCAAATCTCCGACCCTGATCGAGCCGGAGGTTGGGTCGACCAGTCGTGCGATGCAACGCGCCACCGTCGACTTGCCAGATCCGGATTCACCGACGATCCCCAGCGTCTCACCGCCGCGGACCTTTAGATCGACCTCGGAGGCTGCGCGGACTTCTCCGGTCTTCCTAAAGAACCCGCCCGTGCCGTATATCTTCGACAACTTGGCCGTCTCGAGCATGATCGGAGCCGCGTTTTCCTCGCGCGACGGTGGATCAAGGGTCGGCACCGCGTCGATCAGCATGCGCGTATAGGAGTGCTGGGGCCGCTTCAGCACCGCCTCGGTCGTCCCCATTTCCACCACTTGCCCTTTCTCCATCACAACCACTCGGTCGGCGATATCCGCCACCACGCCGAAATCGTGGGTAATGAAGAGCACACCCGTCCCTCGCCGTTCCTGCATCTCAGATATGAGCCTGAGGATCTGTGCCTGAGTGGTCACGTCGAGCGCGGTGGTCGGCTCGTCGGCAATGAGCAGCACAGGGTCCAGGACCAGCGCTTGAGCGATCATCACACGCTGGCGTTGACCTCCGGAGAGCTGGTGCGGGTACGCACCATATATCCTCGCCGGGTCAGGCAGATGCACCGCTTCCATGATCGCGAGCACTTTCTCCTTGCGAACTGCAAGCGCGAGATCCGTGTGGATCTGGAGCACCTCGTCGATCTGCTCGCCGCAGGTCAACACGGGATTTAGAGCAGTCATCGGTTCCTGGAAGATCATCGACATGCGCGTCCCGCGCAAAGCGCGCAGCCGACCGGGCGAAGCATTCAGAACGTTCTCGCCCTCAAGGAGAATTTCGCCTCCGGTCGGGGTCAACTGGCCTTTCGGCAACAGGCCCATCACCGAATGGGCCGTCACCGATTTGCCCGATCCAGATTCGCCGACAACGCAGACAATCTCACCGGCATTAACCGAGAATGACACCTTCTCCACGGCGTGGCTGCGATCGCCATTCCTAGGCAGATCTACGGAAAGGTTGCTGATTTGAAGAATCGGCTCGCTCATGCGCGTTTCTCCATCTTAGGATCGAGCGTGTCGCGCAGGCCGTCGCCGAGAATGTTCACGGCGAGGACAGTCACGGCGAGGAAAATGCCCGGAAAAAGGATATTGTGAGGAAACAGCCGGAACAGTTGCCGGCCCTCTGCCATGATGTTGCCCCAGGTCGGGGTCTCTGGGGGGATGCCGATACCGAGGAAGGAGAGGATAGCTTCCACAAGGATTGCCGAAGCGCAGACAAAGGTGCCCTGCACGATGAGAGGTGCAATTGTGTTCGGAAGCACGTGGCGAATCAGCAGCGGCAGAACCGGCGTCCCGACCGTAATAGCCGCTTCGACATAGGGCTCCTCGCGAACCGACAGAACGATCGAGCGCACCAGGCGCACGATACGGGGCACCTCCGGAACCGTGATGGCAATGATAACGGTAGTAATGCCTGCACTCGACAATGAGACAAGCGCGATGGCGAGCAGGATTGCCGGTATCGCCATAAGGCCGTCCATGATGCGCATGATCAGACTGTCGAGCCACCGGAAATATCCTGCGGCCGTGCCGATAATAGTGCCGATCGCCACCGAGACGAGCGCAACGGTGATGCCCACCAGGATCGAAACACGGGCACCATAGAGAACCCGCGTATAGACGTCGCGGCCGAGCGAATCTGTGCCCATCAGATGAACGATTGTCGCACGTGTTCCGTCCTCAAGACGGGCGCTGCTCTCAGCCAGTGGCAGTAGATTGCGAGCCGCCGGATTGATGGCGGTCGGATCGGTGGGGGCGATCACTGGCGCGATCAGCCCTATGAACAGCATGATCAACACTATGGTTGCCCCAAGGAGAACCGACGGGTTCTTCCTCAGCTTGCGCCAGACAGTCGGCCGAGACGCCACGGGCGCGCCAACGATTTCAGCTGGGGGAGCGATCGAAGTTCGGGCGGTCAATGGCGTATCCTCGGGTCAAAGATCGTGTACGAGAGGTCGACGATCAGGTTGATCAGGACATAGACGAGGGAAAAGAGCAGGATGATCGCCTGGATGACGGGAAAGTCGCGGGCAAGCACAGCATCGACCGTGAGGCGTCCAAGACCCGGGATCGAGTACACGCTTTCCGTCACGACGACGCCGCCGATCAGGAGCGCGATGCCGATGCCGACTACGGTAACGATTGGCACAGCTGCGTTCTTGAGCGCGTGCCGGAAGAGCACCTTGGCTTCCGTCTGACCCTTTGCGCGCGCGGTTCGAATATAATCCTCGGACAGCACGTCGAGCATACTGGTGCGCGTCATACGGGCGATCAGAGCGATGTAGATGACCGACAGCGTCACGGCGGGAAGAATCAGGCTTTGGAGCCAAGGGCCGATGCCGCTTGCCAGACGCTGATATCCCTGGACCGGAAACCAGCCGAGGTTGATAGCGAAGACGTATACGAGCACGTAGCCGATTACAAAGACCGGGACCGAAAATCCGAGAACCGAAAAGCCCATGACAACGCGGTCGATCAGGGTTCCCTGCCTGTAAGCGGCGATAGCGCCGAGCGGTACGGCAATCGCGATGGCGAAGACCATCGTGAGCGCCGAGAGCGAGAGTGTTGGTTCGATACGATTAGAAACAAGTTCCCACACCGTTTTCTTGAAGAAGAAACTGTTTCCGAAATCGCCGCTGAGAACGCGACCGAGCCAGGTGAAGAACTGGGTGACAATTGGCTGGTCGAGGCCAAGTTTGGCTCTGATCGCGAGTATTTGCTCAGAAGTAGCGTTGTCGCCGGCGATAATGGCCGCCGGGTCGCTGGGCGTCAGTCGCAGCATCAGGAATACCAACACTGCCACGATCAACATGACGGGTATGGTCGCCGCAAGGCGGCGAAGAATATAGGAAATCATCGGGCGCGACCTTTCAGGAAAGGAGGGTTGGCGGCCGGCTTTGCCGACCGACCGACTTATTCTCCACCATTCCCTTTTTCGATGTTCCAGAACACAGGCGCCGCCGCCGGAATCCATCCTGAAACATTCGACCGGGTGGCCCCAGGCAGGTTGAATTGCCCGAGAACGATATGGGTCGGGCTTTCCGCCTCGCGAAGCTGGACAGCCTCGGCGATGCCTTTCTGCTCCTCAAGCGCATCTGCGCGGACAAAGCGGCGACGCAGTTCCTCCATTTCCGGGTCATTGGGCCAGCCGAAGGCCGCTTTGTCGCCCGACGCGTTGAAGAATGCGCCCATCACGGGATTGAGAACATCGGCAGACGACCAGTATGTCGCCATGGCGTTCCAGCCGCCCTGAGATGGTGGCTCCTTCCGGACACGGCGCGAAAGAACCGTCTGCCAGTCCATCGATTGCATGTCGACCACGAAGCCGCCGCGTTCCAGGAGGGACTTCGCCACCGGTGCGATATTGGTCAGTGCCGGCAGGTCCGTTGAATGCAAGAGAACGACAGGTTCTCCGTCATAGCCAGCGTCGGCCAGCAGTTGCTTGGACTTCGCGAAATTCGACTCGAGCTTGTCCTCCATGCCCGCGATTGTTTCCAACTGCGTCCCGCAGACAAACATGGCCTTGCATACCGTGTAATACTCCGGATTGCCGATCGCCGCTTGGAGGAAGTCCTCTTGGTTCAATGCATAGAGCGCCGCTTGGCGGATCTTCGGGTTGTCAAAGGGTTTTACCGCCTGATTGAAGCGCAGATTGAATTGATAGCCGTACGGATTCCAGTCGACGATTTTGATCGATGGATCGTCCTTGAGCAGCGGGAAGAGATCCGCCCCAGGCTGCTGGATGATGTCGATTTCGCCGTTGAGAAGCGCATTCACTGCCTGTTGCTGATCGGCGATCACGCGCCATTCCACGCGACTGACCTTGGCCACCTTGCCGCCGGTCAGTCCCGATGGAGCCTCGGAGCGAGGCTTGTAGCCTTCGAATTTGGTGTAAACGGCCTTGTCACCGGGACGCCATTCGTCGCTCATGAAGACAAAGGGGCCGGATCCGATGAATTCTGAGATCTGGGTGTTCGGATCCGTCTCAGCGATGCGCTTCGGCATCATGAACGGTACGTTCGATGATGGCTTTCCGAGTGCAAAGATCAGAAGCCCGGTTGGTTCCTTGAGCTTGATCTCGAAGGTCAAGTCATCCTTGGCTTCGATGCTCGTTACGAAGGTCATGACTGTCTGGCCAAGCGCATCGCGCGCTGCCCAGCGTTTGATTGACGGGATGATGTCGGCTGTCGTTACCGGCTGGTTGTCATGCCAGAGCAAGCCGCCACGAAGGGTGAACGTATAGGTGAGCTTGTCCTCGCTGACCGTGTAGCGGTCCACCATCTGAGGCTGAATTTCGCCGTTCGCGTCCATGGCAAACAGCGTGTCGTATATCATGTAGCCATGGTCGCGGACGATATAAGACGTCGTCCAGATCGGATCGACAATTCGAACATCTGCCTGCATGACGACACGGAGCGTGTCTTCATCTTGAGCATTGGCTGATCCTGAAATGGCTGCAAAAGAGAGGATGCCGGCTAGTGCGGCAGCCCCGATCAGGACGGTTCGGCGAGAATAATTCACTGGCTGCATAGCTGGTTCCCCTTTTTTATGACCATGCGTTTGAGCGTATTGCGCGCTTGCGCCTGCAGAGTCCGTCACGCGAGAAGGCTCGCGTCAGGCTCGATGTGTGCGTCGGGTTAGATCCTCCCGTTAGCGGGCAGAGCCTTATTTGCCCGCGGATGCCTTTGCGGCTTCAATTTCAGCCATGTGGACCGCAATCGTCCGATCCATCGGGTCAGCGCTTCCCGCCAATGCTTCGCGAACACCCGCACGATCCTCGGGTACGCGGTTCTGACTGAGCTTGCGCTTGCCCTCCAGTTTCTCGATGCGCAGGACGATCCCGACGATCGCCCGAAACTGGGCTGTGAGATAATCGGCCGGCGCCTGCTCGACAGTCCACGGATCTGCGCGATGGTCCTCGTGCAGCTTCGTCAGCCGCGTTACCGCGTCGCGCAGGCGCGCCGGATCGTCGAACACCTCAACGGAACAGACCGCATGCACGACTTCATAGTTCCAGGTCGGCACGTGTTGATGATGTTCCTGTTTGGTCGGATACCAGGTCGGAGAGACGTAGGCATCGGGCCCCACGAAAATGGCGATTGCCTTGCCAACCGTACCGATCGTCTTCCAGTGACCATTCGCCTTGGCAAAATGGCCCAGGAGCGACCCGTGCGGTCCGTCCGCCTCGTCATAGATCAGCGGGAGATGAGATATTTCCGGCACACCGTCAGGACCATTGGAGACCAGCGTCGTCAGCCGGGTCTTGCGAATGATTTCCGCGATGAGTTTGGGGTCTTCCTCGCGGAAAAGGGGTGGATTGTACATCGAAGGCTCCCATGCGGTCAGAATGGGAAGATCATTCCTCCTGCCCACTTGTTGAGCTAGGTCCAGATTCGCACAGAATTGGATCAGATAGCACGAATACTGGTCCACTGCAGACGTCTGAACCTTGTGGCCAGAGACAGGCCAGCCCGTCGTCCTGTCGGCACACATGCCGGAACACCAGGATTGGCATCACTGCGACCTCCGCGCTCACCGGTCCTGCGTGTAGCGTGCCAATTCTGGTCCTGTGACTTTGCGTCTAACTGGCGCTGCACATAAGGCCAGCGGCAATGCCAAATCAGGGCACGCCGCGCGGCGCATCGAAGCTTTGCTCGTCATGAACGCGGATGGCCGCGAGCAGTCGCAGCAAAGCTTCGATGCGTCGCGCGCATGGACCGAGAAAGGGAGCAACGCCATGCCCACGATCACATTTAAGCTAGGCGACGGGACTGATCGTGCAGTCAAGGCCTCGAATGGCAGCAGCGTAATGATCACTGCGGTGCGAAATGACATCACTGGAATCGTCGCCGAGTGCGGCGGATCGATGGCCTGTGGAACTTGCCATGTCTACATCGATCCCTCCTGGGCAGATCGCCTCCCACCAGCGAGCCCGGAAGAGAATGATGTCCTCGACATGGTTGCCGCCGGGCGCCGGCCTGAGAGCCGGCTGGCATGCCAGATCGTGACGACTGAAGAGGTGGATGGCCTCGTCGTTCACCTTCCCGACCGGCAAATGTGACTCTCGCAGCGATGCGAGCCGTTCATCCCAAACCGGTCCGGCCGTGACTCCCAACTCCAAGAGCTGCCTCATGCCCAGCCCACTCACCCTATCAGCAACCGAGCTTCTTTCTGCATACAGGACAAAGGCGCTTTCGCCGGTCGAAGTCCTGACAGCCTGCTTGGACCGCATCGATCGCTTCGAGCCGAAGGTAAACGCCTTCGTCCTTCAGGACCGCGACGGAGCGCTTAAGGCCGCGGAGGCATCGGAGCGGCGCTGGCTGCGAAGGGAGGCGCTCGGCCCCGGTGACGGTATCCCGGCGACTGTGAAAGATAATATAGCTTGGAGCGGGCACCCAAACCGGCAGGGTTCGCGCCTCACCTCCAAGGAACCGGTCAACTTCGACGCGCCTGCCATCGCCCGCCTGAAGGAGGCCGGCTGCGTCCTTCTCGGCAAGACGACAATGCCCGAGTTCGGCTGGAAGGGCGTTGGTGACAGTCCTCTCACGGGGGTTACCCGAAACCCTTGGCACCTAGAGCGCACCAGTGGCGGCTCATCCTCGGGCGCCGCTGTCGCGGCCGCTCTAGGAATGGGCGTGTTTCACCTCGGCACGGACGCCGCCGGGTCGGTTCGTATTCCGGCCAGCTTCACGGGAGTGGTGGGGCTGAAGCCGTCCTACGGGCGCGTACCGTCGTTTCCGACATCGGTGATGGGTGGCCTGGCGCATATCGGTCCTCTGACCAGGACCGTTACGGATGCCGCGCATCTGCTGTCAATCATCGCGCAGCCGGACAGCCGCGATCCGACCGCGTGGAATGTGCCGGCACCGGACTATCGATGGGGACTGGATGGCGGCATCAAAGGATTGCGTGTGGCCTGGTCGCCCACCCTCGGTTTCGCGACACAGATCGATCCGGATGTGGCGCACGTCACAGCGTATGCAGCCAGAGCCTTTGCCGATCTGGGTGCGATCGTCGATGAGGTCGATCCGGGCCTTGCGGATCCTATCGACATTCTGACGACGCTCTGGACCGCGGGGGCTGCGCTTGCGCTGCGCGCTTATGAGCCCGATTCCTGGTCGCTTTGCGACGCCGGCCTGGTGCAATCCGCCCAACGCGGTGTCAAAGTCAGCGGAGCCGACGTAGTCGAAGCGCTGACGCGCAAGCGCCTCGCGCTCTCGAGCCAGCTCGATGCTCTCTTCTCGAAATACGAACTTCTGCTGACGCCGCAGATGCCGACGGCCGCCATCCCGGTCGGGTCGGACACTCCGCCGCCGGGCTATGCCGGCGTTGAAGACTGGGGTGCGAACTGGACCAATTGGAGTCCGTTTACCTATCCCATCAACATCGCGCAGCTGCCAGCGATTTCCGTGCCCTGTGGCTTCACTCGAGGCGGGCTACCGGTGGGACTTCAGATCGTCGGACCGCTGAGATCCGACGCGCTTGTGCTGCGCGCAGCGCGCGCCTTTGAAGCATTAAACCCAATCACGACGCTCGATACCGCGGCAGCCATTTCGGCGGCAGCCGTCGATTGCAACGAAGCACCGCGTCGGCGCGGAAGCCTTTCGGTTGCGGCTCAAGTTCATGGGGGAGTCGAATGCCAGGAGGATTGATCATCATCGGGGCTTCGCACGCCGGCGTTCAGCTCGCCGCGAAGACCCGGGAGTTGGGATATCAAGAGCCGATCACGCTCATCAACGGCGAACCCGGCCTTCCCTATCAGAAGCCACCGCTCTCCAAGGCGTTTCTGCTTGGGAAGATCGACGAAGGTGATCTCGCCCTTCGCTCCGAGCGGTTTTTCGCGGACGCGGGCATCAACCTCCTGCCCGAGAAACGTTGCGTCGGAATCGACAGGACCGCGAAAACCGTCGCGTTTTCGGACGGGGCACGGCTTCGCTATGAAACTCTTGCCCTCGCGACCGGGGCCCGCGCTCGCACATTGCCCGCAAGTTTCGGCAAGATCCCGTCAGGCGTGCTCAGTCTGCGGACGATCGAGGATGCTCGCTTCGTCCGCACCGCCGTCGCTTCAGCGCGCAGGATCGTCGTTGTCGGCGGCGGGTTTATTGGTCTCGAAGTCGCCTCGGCGCTGACCACGATAGGCTGTCAGGTCGCGCTGGTTGAGTTTCAGCCGCGTCTGCTCGCACGATCCTGCTCACCCGAAGTTGCGGACGCGATCGAGGGCCTTCACCGAAGCGCCGGCATCGAACTGCATCTTCAGGCCGGCCTGGCCGAAATCCATGCCTGCAGTGAACGGCTGGAGCGGGTAACACTGACGAACGGGCTCGAACTGGAGGCCGATATGCTGCTGTTCGGGATTGGTGCAGTGCCCAATATCGAATTGGCGGCGGATGCCGGTCTGCCCTGCGACAACGGCATCCTCGTCGACCAATTTTGCAGGACCGCAGACCCGCATATCCTCGCGGTGGGCGACTGCACGTCTTTCCCGAGCCATCAACTCCGCATCCCGATCCGGCTCGAATGTATCCAGAATGCCCACGACCAGGCGGCAACGGCGGCGGCAACCCTCGTGGGTCGGTCGAGCCCTTATGTTTCTGCCCCATGGTTCTGGTCCGATCAACATGACTGCAAGTTCCAGATGGTGGGGTTCTTGGACCGAGTGGACCGCACCATCAGACGCGACGGCGAGGATGGCGCCTTCTCGTTATGGCACTTCGCGGAAAAAAGGCTACACGCCGTCGAGACCATCAACAGACCCGGCGAACACCTTCTGGCGCGACAGCTCATTGCCAGGGATCGGCTGCCGACACCGGAACAGGTCGCCGATCCCGCTTTCAATCTGCGAATGGTTCTTACGCCTGCGTGAGCCAACCGACCGCTGACAGCAATTGGAATTTCGCCAGAGTTAAAGGATTCAGAATATGTCAGGAAAGCTTCAACTGGACGCTATAAAGGTGGCGCCACCGGATACGGTCACCATCGATCCGGCGATCCTCTATATGGGAACGCCGGTCGTGCTTATTTCGTCATTGAATGAGGATGGAACTCCTAACCTCGCGCCAATGTCATCGGCATGGTGGTTGGGCTGGGGCTGCATGCTTGGTCTGAACCGGAGTTCCAAGACAGTCGAGAATATTCTTCGGACCGGACAATGCGTTCTCAATCTGCCTGCCGAGACGCAAGTGGCCTCCGTGGACCGACTCGCACTCACAACGGGGAGTAACCCGGTCCCCCCGAACAAAGTACCCATTGGCTTTCGATATGTGGCCGACAAATTCCGCCTTGCAGGCTTGACCCCCGTCCCATCCGATCAGGTGATAGTACCGCGCGCTCTGGAGTGTCCTGTGCAGCTGGAGGCCGAGCTTGCGGCCGTTCACGAATTCGGAGTCGACAATCCCAGAATCCGTACCCCGATGAAGGCCATCGAAGTGCGAATTGTCAGGGTCCATGCTGCAGAAAACATTTTGCGGAATGACAACAAGGACCGTATTGATCCAGAGAAATGGCGACCTTTGATCATGAGTTTCCGCGAGTTCTACGGTCTCGGATGCAATTTGCATAATTCTCGCCTGGCCGAATTTCCCGAAGAACTCTTCAAGCCGGTCAAATTCCGGCAGGCGTCCGCCGCAACTGCCGATGCGGATACGTAAGAGTAAACTCCGCCAATCCAGCAAGATTAATAGGTCCTGACCCTAGGGAGCCTACTATGATCTCACAGGCATCTCCGGTTGGACTCTCACACGAAGACATCGAACGCTTCGGTGTTGATCCGCTCGTCACTTTCAAGACCAATCTCGCCACAGTCAATGTCCGGTGATTTCGAGGTGGCGATTGAAGAGGGCGCTGATGTCGTGCGTGTCGGTCAAGCAATCTTCGGAAAGCGCCCCACACCCGACGGCCACTACTGGCCCGGTGTGGTGCGGACCTGAGACTGCTCATGAATACAAATTTTCCCGGCACACCTTGCGACCTCCCTCTCGGTCAAATCATGCAAGAACTTGGCTGATGCTGTGTATCTCCCGACGCAAGCCCGCGCAGTTGGAATCCGCATTGCTTTATCGAAGCTCGTTGGTGGTCTAGTATTGAACTGCCAAGTTAGAGAATGAGGTAGTCCACAAAAAAAATGGCGCGGCGACGGAGCATCGTTACTATTCCCTCATTGAAGTCGCTCGATCGGTCGGCTGGCCATATCGGGCAGCAGTTTGCCCAAGCGCTCCGCGACGCGATCGCAAACGGCGAACTGAAGGCTGGTGAGCGCCTTCCTTCGACCCGTGCCCTATCGACGTCGCTTGGGCTTGCGAGAGGTACAATCGTCGAAGCTTTCGATCAGTTGCACGCAGAAGGATACCTGGAGGCTCGCGCCAGAAGTGGTACGTTTGTAACAAACGTACACGCTGGCGCCGCCGAGATCGCCCGTCCTGAAATTTCGATGCAGCCCGACTCGGTCGAACTCAGTCTGCCCGCAAACGTCGCCCGTCTTTCTGCTGTTGCGCGGATGCTCCGACCCCAGGGCGCGCTACCCTTCGCCATCGCGCACCCGGCAGGAGCGGTCGCCCCCGACGACAAATGGAGGCGCCTCGGGAATCGCGTCCGTGCGACGCGCGCTGCCGCTCCAACGGGATATATCGACCCCGGAGGCCTCCCGGAACTGCGGGGGGCAATTGCCGACTATGTGCGCAAGGCACGCGCCGTGAAATGCGAGCCCGAACAGGTCATCATAACCGCGGGAACCCAGCAGGGTCTCTTTCTCGCCGCAACGGTCTTGCTAACGGCCGGCGATGCGGTTTGGGCGGAGGATCCCGCCTATCCCGGGATCGACGCTGTTCTCGGGAATTTCGACGTTAAAACCTGGAGAATTCCGGTCGATGCCGAAGGGATCGACGTCAAGAAAGGCGTTTCCCGATGTCCGGAGGCGCGCGTCGCCTTCGTAACCCCTTCCCATCAGTATCCTTTGGGTATGCCGATGAGCATGAGACGGCGAACGGCAATCCTCTCCTGGGCCCGACGGAGCAACGCGTGGATCGTCGAGGACGATTACGACAGCGAACTGCGCTATGCAGGCCATCCCTTTCCTTCTCTTCAAGGCCTTGACCCGTCGCGAGTCGTCTATCTCGGGACGATGAGCAAGATGCTGTTTTCATCGATGCGCCTTGGATACGCGATCGTGCCGGAGCCCTTGATTGACGCCTTCGCCGGCGCACGCGCAATGGTGGATCGCCATTCCCCGACGGCGGAGCAGCACGTTCTGGCCCAATACATGCGTGAAGGACTTTTCGAAGCCCACATTCGACGCATCCGAGGCGCGTATGCCGAGCGTCGCGCCGCCTTGATCGCCGCGATAAAGCAAGAATTGCCGTCCTGGGCCACGCTCCAGCCCTGCGACCAGGGCATGCATCTCGTGCTCTGGTTGCCGCTTGGGATGGATGACGTCAAGCTTGCGGATCAGGCCGAGCGGGCGGGATTGGTTGTCCGGCCAATATCACCCATGTATGCGGCCACCCCTGCCCGTGTCGGTCTGATGCTTGGTTTCGGTGGTTTTTCAACCGAACAGCTGCGTGCGGCCGTGCTTCGGCTTCGGGATGTTCTCGATGCGTCGGTGGGCGCTATTCGGACCCCCATTTCTAAGCCCTCGCACCTCGAAGATATCTCGCAGGATTAGACCGTGACACGCGACGGCCGGGTCGCCGCGAAGCCTGACCACGTCGTTCACTGTGCGCAGCGCGCCTACAGAAGACCGCACTCGATCACACGTCAAAAAAGGTCAGAAACTACTTGCACAACGGACGGCAACCACAGGAGAATTGTTCTCCCAGACACGCCAAGGTCGAACGGATTGTGAAGCCTTTGCCGCGAACACATATGATCCGTCTGCGGGCTGACATGTTCAACTCCTGGGCGAGATCGTTGAGATGCCGTCTTGAGGGGGCTCAACAAACAATGGAGCCGTGATTGGGTTTCCAAGTGAAACGGCAGAATTTGCACTGAATTATGAACTGGTCTGGGCTGCGGCGCAGACCCGCTGGATATGCTTGCCGTAAACCTTATCCCGCGATTGGGGGCGCAACGGTCACTACGACGGTTTCAGTGACCCAATCTTATCAGGCGCCGAAACAAAAGACTATTCCGCCAGACACACTAAGACCGAACAGCCGTGAACCTTCCATCGCGGATACGCATGATAGTCTGTCGGCTGGTGCTGAATTTCCTGGCGGGTGCTGACGCTTCTCAGCCAGCCGGAAACCTACCGTGATCCCGGTCTGTCAATCGCCGCCCGCGAGGCGGTCATATCCGAGATTGCCAGCGCAGCGACTTCGCCGACTGCTTCCGGTCCCAGTGCCGCCGCAGCGGCACTCCGCGCGTCTTTAGATCAGACATCCGTCCTGACCGATGGCGAACGGCATTTGCTTACAGAACTTCTCGATCGCATCGCATGTGGCTCGTAGCGACCGTCAATCGCTCCGGATCGTGCCGCTGGCCGGAAGAGACGCACCGCGCTGACGGGCACGACCGGTCTTGGCCTTGCGGCTGCGCCAACCGCGATCCGAGCGAAGAAAGGCTTCCAGCATGTGCGGGATCAACGCTGCGGTCTCCACAGGCTCGTAGAGGCGGCTGTGTTCGGCCGCATACTGGTCGAGTTCTTCCTTGAGTGGTTCCGGCAACGCGATCGTCAGACGCGCCACGCCGACCTTCGGTAGACGGCCGAGTTTCAGTTCCGGCATGTTTTACCTCCCGTCCATGAGACATGGATATGTTGACTATTCAGATAATCGGCATAGGCGACGAGGTTGCGGTGGAGCACCGTCGGTAGTTCCACCATCACCTTGACGGGTTTGTCCTTCACGAGGGAACCGAGCTTCAGCTTTGCCGTGGTCAACTCCTGTAGGGTTCGAGCACTAGATCTCTCGTAACGATTACCCGGACCGGGAAGCCCGGCCGGATCGTCAGAGTCGGCGCGACCTGCAACTGGCGCTGGACGATCTGCAACCCGGCCTGATTGATGGTGTCCTGCGCCCCGTCGCGGATGGCGCGGATCAGCCGGTCCTCGTCATCGGTGGCGAGTTCGGTTCCGACCGTGAGCAGCGTCGAAAGACCGGCGGCCTTCATCAGATCCCACCAGTGGTAATCGACGCCATCCTCAAGGCCCGCATAGCCGGAGGCGTCCGCGCCAGGCTGGCGCTCCAGAACGATGGATCGGCCATTGGGGAGGATCAAACGGTTCCAGACCAGAAGGACACGGCGCTGGCCGAACGTCACGCCGGCATCGTATTGGCCGATGATGCGCGTCCCCTGCGGGATCAGGAGCAGGCTGCCGGTTGGGCTGTCATAGACGTTCTCCGTCACTTGCGCGGTGATCTGGCCGGGAAGGTCCGACTGGATGCCGGTTATCATCGCGGCCGGGATCACGGACCCCGCCTGTAGGACATAGGGCGAGGCCGGCGGCATGATGCGGTCCGCCGCGACCGTCCGACGGTCCACCGGCCCGTTGAGGAACGCCGTGTGCCGGTCCTGAGTGGCCGTCTGGTCGAGTTGACCGGCCAGGCCGAGACCGGCGAGGCTCGCGCCGGCTCCGGGTGTAGTGCCCGTGCCCGGCGCGGTCTGGAAGAAGACGCGGCTGACGCGCGCGGCTTCTCCCTCGGCGAGACGGCGCTGTTCCTCGGGATCGACCGCAGGCGTCGTCATGACGGGCGGCGCGATGGGCTGGCCCCGGTCCTGCGCGTCGAGGATCGGACGGCCGAGATCGCCGGGCAGCGCCGGTCCCAGGACCGGGCCGGTATAGTCGCGCGGCAGGCCGGACAGGCCGTCCGCCGTGGGCTGGTTCTCGGTCGAATAGAGTTCTTCGCCGCCAGATCCCATGTCGCGGGTCTGGAGCGCATAGATCAGCGCCCCGCCGATGCCGAGAAGTGCTGCGGCGCCGACGCCGGCAAGCATCTTGCGGGACAGGCGCGTGACGCGCGGCGGCTCGGCGCGCAGGCGCATGGGGGCTGCATTCGTGGTCGTGTTTTCGGTCATGACGACGAGCCTCTTTTGCCTGCGCTTCTCTGCTGCGGGACTGCGGCCTGCCGCTCCTCGATGCGGACGATCCTGACCACCTGCTCACGCTCGCCGCTGCCAAGGCGCAGTTCGGCCGCGCCGAACAGGCGGTCCACGATCAGGATGTTCCGGTGGATGCGGCTGTTGACGATCTGCGGCTCGCCGTCCGAGCCGAGAACGAAGATCGGCGGCATCTCGCCCTGCACGATGCCACGCGGGAAGACGACATAGACGCGGCGGCCATCGTCGAAGACGGAGATCGGCCGCCAGGGCGGGCTGTCCCCGGTCAGACCGTAGCGGTAGTTGCGCGCCGCCTCGGCCGGGATGACCGGCGCAGCGGACACGGTCTGGCGCAGGCCTGCGGGCGGCGCGGGATAAGCCCATGCCACGGCGGGCATGTAGAGCGTTTCGCGCGCGCGCAGCTCGATCATGTAGGTGCGCCGGTCGGTGGTGATTACGAGATTGGTCGAGATGTCGGGCCGGGTCGGCTTAACGAGGATATGGACGCGGCGGTTCACGCCGTTGCCGCTCTCGGTGTCGCCGATAATCCAGCGCGCGGTATCGCCCGCCGCAATCGGTCCCGCCACGGTCAGACTCTCGCCCGGCTGCAGCGCAATATTGGTGATCTGCCCCGGTGCGGCATAGACCTGATAGAGCGCGCCTTCGGACCACGGGTAGATCTGGATGGCGTTGTAATAGCCTTCGCGGCGCGGCTCGACACGGGCGGCGGCATTGGCGTTCTCGACGCGGCCCGCTGGTGTCGTCGCAGCGGTCCCACCCCGCGCAACGGTCCAGGCCGGAGGCGTGTGCAATGGCCGAGGCCGGTCATCGGTGACGGCGGCTTGCACCACGGGCAGCGGCGGCACGTCGCTGTCATAGCTGAACTGCGGCGTGCGGTTGGTGGCGCAACCAGCCAGCGCAGTCGCGGCCAGCAAAGCCGCCAATGCGGGTTTAAGGAAAGTCGTGCGGGTCATTGGCTCATCTCCCGCGACCAGTTGATGGCATTAACGTAGATCCCGAGCGGATTGACCTTGAGCCGCTCGGCATCGCGCGGCGGCTGGATCACGATGGTCAGGATCGCGGTCCAGCGTTCGGTGGTGGAGAGCTGGCCGTTCTCGAAATGGCGCTCGGTCCAGGCGACGCGGAAGCTGTCCGGCGACGCCCGGATGACGCTGGAGACTTCGACGGCGACCTGCTGGCGGCCGACGCGGGTGAACGGGTCGTTGGCGCGGGCATAGTCATTGAGCGCCGCCGCGCCGCGATCGGTGGTCCACTCGTAGGCACGCAGCCAGTTCTGCCGCACAATGATCGGATCGGCCGGGATCGAGCGGACCTGTTCGATGAAGCGGCCGAGATGCCAGGCCACCTGCGGGTCGGTCGGGCGATAGTCGGCCGTGGCCGGAGCGACAGTCTGTGCTTGGCCGAGATTGTCGACCTGCACCACCCAGGGAACGACGGTCCCGCGTGCCGATTGCCAGACAAGCGCGGCGGCGAAGCCGGCCGAAAGGACCAGGCTGCCGAAGGCCATCAGCCGCCAGTTCTTCGCCTGTACGCGAGCCGAGCCGATGCGTTCGTCCCAGACTTGTGCGGCCTTCTGATAAGGGGTCTCAGGTTCCGGCGTCTTGCCGTAGTGCGTTGCCGGTCGTTTGAAGATGCTCATGTGCGGTCACTTTCGGAAAGGTTGACGGAGGAGCCGGAGCCGTGGCTGTCGCCGGCGCGGATCGCGTGCGCGGCCGTGCTGACGCCGTGGCTCATCGCCTGGCTGCGTTTCATGCGCTTCGCCCAGTCGGGAGGGTCTTCGCGGGAGGGTACCGAACCAGCGGTCGAGGCAATGCTGCCGGAGGTGTCGCCGGTGGCGTCACCTCCCACGGTACCCATGGTCGAGGAGCCGCCGGTTGCCCCAAAGCCACCCTTCACGCCGTCCGAGAAGCTGGATTTGACGCTCTCACTGGCTCGTGTGGCGGCCCGACGAAGCGGTGAGCTGGCTGCAGATCCACCCGCGCGGGCAACGCCACCAAGACCGGAGGCCACGCCGGAAGCGCCGGTCTGCCCCATGGAGCCGAGGGTGTAGGCGGAGGAAGCTGCGCCAGCAGCGGAGGCACCACCGCGGACCGCAACGGCGCCTCCAGATAGGGCAGCAGATCCTCCCTTCACGGCCAGACCGGCCGCACCGCCAGCAGCAAGAGCCGCGCCACCGACCGCGAGGCCGGTGCCAACGGCGGCGCCAGCGCTGAGTTGCGGCCCACCGGAAACAAGACCGCTCGCGATACCAGGTCCGAATATGCCGAGGCCGAGAAGGGAAAGTGCGGCCAGGACGACAGCCATGGCGTCGTCGATGGTCGGGGTCTGACCGCCGAAACCGGCCGTGAACTGGCTGAAAAGCGTGGAGCCAATGCCGATGATGACGGCCAGCACCAGCACCTTGATGCCACTGGAAATCACATTGCCAAGCACACGTTCAGCCATGAATGCGGTCTTGCCGAACAGGCCGAACGGGATCAGCACGAAGCCGGCGAGCGTCGACAGCTTGAACTCGATCAGCGTCACGAAGAGCTGTACGGCCAGAATGAAAAAGGCGAGCAGTACCAGCGCCCAGGCGAAGAGCAGGCAGGCGATCTGGATGAAGTTCTCGAAGAAGGCGACCCAGCCCATTAGGTCGGAGATGGATTCGAGCAGTGGCCGGGCGGCATCGAGGCCGATCTGGGCGACCTTGCCGGGGCGCATCAGATCCTGCGCGGAGAAGCCGGTGCCAGTGGCTTTCAAGCCCAGGCCGGAGAAGCTGTCGAAGACGATCTTCGCGAGGTTGTTCCAATTGGAGATGAGATATGCGAAGACGCCGACGAACAGCGTCTTCTTGACTAGGCGCGCGATGATGTCGTCATCGGCTCCCCAGGACCAGAAGAGCGCCGCCAGCGTCACGTCGATGACAATCAGGGTTGTGGCGATGAAGGCCACTTCACCCCCGAGCAAGCCAAAGCCCGAGTCGATGTATTGGGTGAAGACCCCGAGGAAGTTGTCGATGACACCCGCGCCACCCATGGATCACCGTCCTTCGGTGGATTGCGGAGCGGCGGGCGCGGGCGTGCGGCCGAGGAATCGGTCACGGGTCTCGGCCCAGACGCGCAGGCATTCCGCATCCCCGGCCGCCTGCTGTCCAAGCTGTTGGCACCGGCGCTGGCCCTCGCGCAGCGGGTCGCGTTCGGGCTGAAGGAGGCGTACCGGCGAGGATGCCGGCGCGTCTTCCTTGCGAGTCATCTCAATGACGGTCGCCGTCACCGCGACGGCGACGAACACGACAGCGCCCAGCCGGGCCAGCGTCTTGCCGTCCATTGGCCTATCCTCAGTTTCCGTTGAACATCTGCGCGTGGCCGGGCTGGTAGCCTGTGCCCGGCGTGAGGAAGCGGCGGCGCTGTTCGCGTCCCTGCTCGGCCGCCGCCGTGCGTTCGGCTTCGGTCAGCGCGCCGGCACGGCCGTTGGCGGCAAGCAACGCGACCAGGTCGGAGAGCTGCTGCGACTGGAGCGCCAGAAGCTGGTTGCCGGCCTGCGTGGCCTGAAGCGCGCCGGTCGCGCTTTGGCTCCGGTCGACGAGTTCCGACATATGCGTGCGATTGGTGTCGATGTTGTTGACAACCCCGGCCTGAACCCGCATGGCGTCCTGCAGACCGCCCACGGTGTTTTGCCAACGGTTGCGCGCATTCGCGACCAGCTCTGCGTCGGTCGCCGACATCGACACATTGCCGTATTGCTGCTGAAATGCCTGATCGATGCCTTGAACATCGAAGGCGATGTTCTGCGCCTGATCCAGGAGCTGCTGCGTCCGCCTGACGTTCTGCTGGAGTTGCTGAAGCGACGAGAACGGCAAGCTCGCCAGATTGCGGGCCTGGTTCATCAGCATGGTCGCCTCGTTCTGAAGCGAGGTGATCTGGTGGTTGATCTGCTCCAGCGTCCGGGCGGCGGTCAGCACGTTCTGCGCGTAGTTGCTGGGGTCGAAGACGATCCGCCACGCAAAGGCCGGCGTGGCCAGCATGGGCGAGAGCGCGAGTGGCGCAGCCATGATGGTTGCGGCCAGGAGAACGGCGCGCGAGCGGAAACGGCGGGTGGTCATGGCTGTGGGTCCTTTTCGGGCTGGGGCATGGGCGTCGGGAAGTTGGGAATGAGATCGACCGCCCAGCCGACATCTCGGGCATTGAGCCAGGCGGAGAGAAAGCCTTCGCGGCCGTGTTCGGAAACGAGGCTGGCGATCAGCGATTGGTCAGTCTTGGAGGACGCGGCGCAGAGCGCGAGGCCGACTTCGGAAAGGCTCAGCTCGAACAGGCGGTTGCCGCGCCGCGACTGGCAGTAGTAGTCGCGCTTGGGCGCCGCCCGCGCGAGGATTTCGATCTGCCGGTCATTGAGACCGAAGCGGCGATAGATCGCCGTGATCTGCGGCTCGATGGCGCGTTCGTTTGGCAGAAGAAGCCGTGTCGGGCAGCTTTCGATGATGGCGGGCGCGATATCGCTGCCGTCAATGTCGCTGAGCGACTGCGTGGCGAAGATGACGCTGGCGTTCTTCTTCCGGAGCGTTTTCAGCCATTCGCGGAGCTGGCCGGCGAACCCTTCGTCGTCCAGTGCAAGCCAGCCCTCGTCGATGATGAGCAGCGTCGGCCGCCCGTCGAGCCGGTCACCGATGCGATGGAAGAGATAGGCGAGCACGGCGGGCGCGGCCCCGGTTCCGACTAGCCCTTCGATCTCGAAGGCCTGCACGTCGGCCGAGCCCAGATGTTCGGTCTCGGCATCGAGCAGCCGGCCATAGGCGCCGCCCACGCAATAGGGCCGAAGGGCCTGCTTGAGGTCATTGGCCTGCAACAGCACGGCAAGGCCGGTGATGGTGCGTTCTTCAACGGGTGCAGTGCTAAGCGATGTCAGCGCCGTCCAGATATGCTCCTTGGCTTCGGGGGTGATCTTGATGCCTTCGCGCGTCAGGATCGCCACGATCCAGTCGGCAGCCCAGGCGCGCTCGTAGGTGTCGTGAATGCGAGCAAGCGGCTGGAGCGAGACGGAAGAATCCGAACCTTCGGTCAGGCCGCCGCCGAGATCCTGCCAGTCTCCGCCCATGGCGAGTGCGGCCGCCCGGATGGAACCGCCAAAGTCGAACGCGAAAACTTGGGCGCGCTCATAGCGGCGGAACTGCAGAGCCATGAGGGCCAGGAGCACGGACTTGCCGGCACCGGTCGGGCCGACGACGAGGGTGTGGCCCACGTCGCCGACATGGATGCTCAACCGGAACGGGGTCGAGCCTTCGGTCCTGCCGTAAAGCAGCGGGGGTGCGCCGAAGTGCTCGTCCCGTTCCGGCCCCGCCCACACGGCGGAGAGGGGGATCATGTGGGCGAGATTCAATGTGCTGATGGGGGGCTGGCGGACATTGGCGTAAGCGTGGCCGGGGAGCGAGCCGAGCCAGGCGTCCACCGCGTTGACCGACTCGATCATGGCCGTGAAGTCGCGGCCTTGCATGATCTTCTCGACCAGCCGCAGCTTCTCGTCGGCAAGGCGCGGATCGGCGTCCCAGACGGAGACGGTGGCCGTGACATAGGCCATGCCCGCCATGTCGGCTCCGAGCTCCTGCAGGGCCATATCAGCGTCGGCGGCCTTGTTCGCCGCATCGGTATCCACGAGCGCTGATTGCTCGTTGGTCATCACCTCTTTCAGAATCGCCGCAATGCTCTTGCGCTTGGCGAACCATTGCCGCCTGATCCGGGTTAGCAGCCTGGTCGCGTCGGTCTTGTCGAGCAGGATCGCGCGGGTAGACCAGCGATAGGGAAAGGCGAGCCGGTTCATCTCGTCGAGCAGGCCGGGCGTCGTCGCCGTCGGGAAACCGACGATGGTCAGGATGCGCAAGTGCTGGCTGCCAAGCCGGGGCTCCAGGCCGCCGGTCAGCGGCTGGTCCGCGAGCAGCGCGTCGAGATGCATCGGGACTTCAGGCACGCGGACGCGATGCCTGTTGGTCGAGATGGTGGAGTGCAGGTAGGTCAGCGTCTCGCCGTCGTCGAGCCAGGCGCATTCCGGCATGAAACCGTCGAGCAGCGCCAGCACGCGGTCGGTGCGATCCACGAAGCCGCGCAGGACTTCCCACGGGTCCACACCCGCTTTCTCGCGGCCTTCATAGAGCCAGGCTTCAGTTCGGGCGGCTTCCTCGGCCGGCGGGAGAAACAGGAAGGTGAGGAAGTAGCCCGACACGAAATGCGTGCCTTCCTCCTCGAAATCGGCCTTGCGCTCCGCATCGACGAGCGCCGATGCCGCGTCGGGAAAGGTGCTTTCGGGATAGGTCGCTGCCTCGCTTCGCTGCGCCTCGACGAAGATGCTCCAGCCGGAGCCTAAACGGCGGAAGGCATTGTTGATGCGGCCAGCGACCGCGACCAGTTCGGCGGCGACGGCGGAATCCAGATCGGGACCGCGAAACTTCGCGGTACGCTGGAAAGAGCCGTCCTTGTTGAGCACGACGCCCTGCCCGACCAGCGCGGCCCAGGGCAGATAGTCGGAAAGCCGGCTGGAGGTGCGGCGATATTCGGCCAGATTCATCATTGCGAAGCCTCCCTCACACCGACAGATGACCGGGAATGCGCAGGTGCCTCCGCCCGACTTCGACGAAGAGCGGATCGCGCTTCGCCGCCCACACGGCCGCGAAATGGCCGATGGCCCAGACGGCGATTCCGACCAGCCAGAGGCGCAGGCCGAGGCCCACGGCTCCGGCCAGCGTGCCGTTCATGATTGCGATGGAGCGCGGTGCGCCCCCGAGCAAGATATGTTCGGTCAGCGCCCGGTGGACCGGGATCGAAAATCCCGGCACCGCGTCGAGTTGTTCGAAAGCGACCGCCATCAGACGAGCGCCCCGCCGCCGAACGAAAAGAAGGACAAGAAGAAGCTCGACGCTGCGAAGGCGATCGATAGGCCGAACACGATCTGGATCAGGCGGCGAAATCCCCCGCTTGTGTCGCCGAAGGCGAGCGCCAAGCCCGTCGCGATGATGATGATGACGGCAACAATTTTCGCAACCGGTCCCTCAATGGACTGGAGGATCGATTGCAGCGGGGCTTCCCACGGCATTGACGACCCTGACGCACGGGCGGCGGGCGCCAGCATCACGCCGATGGCGACGGCGGTGGCGGCCGTTGCCATACGTTGGCGGTCGCGCGAAAGGAATCGGATCATGTCGGTTCTCCTGTCGGGTTGGAGGCTTGGGTTGCGGGGGTGATGCGGTAGTCTCCGTCGGAGCCGAGCCCTTCGACGCGGGCGAGCTCAGCGAGTCGGCGCGAGACGCCGCGGCCGGACAGCACGGCAACGAGGTCGATGGTCTCGGCGATCAGCGCGCGCGGGACCGTGACGACGGCTTCCTGGATAAGCTGCTCGAGGCGCCGGAGCGCGCCCATGCCGGTGCCGGCATGGATCGTGCCGATGCCGCCCGGATGACCGGTTCCCCAGGCCTTCAGGAGATCGAGGGCTTCGGAGCCGCGCACCTCGCCGATGGGGATGCGATCGGGACGCAAGCGAAGCGACGAGCGAACCAGATCGGAGAGCGTTGCCACGCCGTCCTTCGTTCGCATGGCGACAAGGTTCGGCGCGGCGCATTGCAGCTCGCGCGTGTCCTCGATGATGACGACGCGATCCGTGCCCTTCGCCACCTCGGCGAGCAGCGCGTTGGTCAGCGTGGTCTTGCCGGTCGAGGTGCCGCCAGCGACGAGGATGTTGGCGCGGGATTGGACGGCCGTGCGCAGCGTCGCGGCCTGATCGGTGGTCATGATGCCGGCGGCGACGTAGTCATCGAGACTGAACACCGCGACGGCCGGCTTGCGGATAGCGAAGGCCGGCGCCGCGACGACCGGCGGCAACAGCCCCTCAAACCGCTCGCCGGTTTCGGGAAGCTCGGCCGAGACACGTGGAGCTCGCGCATGGACCTCCGCGCCGACATGGTGCGCGACGAGGCGCACGATGCGCTCACCATCAGCGGCTGACATCATCTCGCCTGTATCGGCCAGACCTTCGGAAAGCCGGTCCACCCAGATACGGCCATCCGGGTTCAGCATCACCTCGACAATGACCGGGTCTTCCAGAAACCGCGCGATTGCCGGGCCGAGCGCGGTGCGCAGCATGCGTGCCCCGCGCTGGATCGCTTCCTGTCTCTGGTGGGTGGATGCCATTTCGTCCCCGTTTCTCGTGGGGACGCAACAGATGATCCCCGGTCGGGGATGATTAAAAGAGCCCGAAATCAGGCCTGTTCAACAGGTTTCCGGCGTCGTAGTAGCGTGGCGTGCAAATACAGGAGAACGGCGGTGACACGCTGACCTTAATCGGGAGTCACACAATCCCATGGCGGGCTCCCGCCGTCATGCCTGCGATTCGCCTACGTCCTCGGAGATCTCCTGCCTGAGCTTTGGGCCATGTGCGAGGCGTCGGCCAAGCGCTGCCACGAACCGCTCATAACGTTTGCCCGCCTCGGCGCGCGCAGCCTGGGCGGCAGGTTCAGGCAGGGCCGGCGTCGTGCTCAGCCAGAACCGGATGAACACCGCCAGGCTCTCGACCGCGATGCCGACATCGCGCTCCATCCGGGTCATGCGGCGGTCGAGTTGGTCGAGGCGCTTGACGATCAACGCCTCGCGCCGCTCGGCGTCATCCGGCGACAGGAACGAAGCGATGGCCGCCTCGGCGATCATGGATTGCGATTGTTCCCGGCGCACGGCGTAGTCGGCCAGACTTCTCATGACATCCGGGTCGAGATAGACGGAGACCTTCCGTTTCTTCATACTAGCCGTCATGACGCTTACAACTCCATGCCGTCATTAGGGTCGAGCGAGACCTGGCAGGCGACACCCTGCACGAGCCGGGTCATGCGCTGATTGCGTGTCGCGTCCTCGTCGATGTCGTCGGGCGGCTCGATCTCGAACTCGTTGTCGATCGGCTTCTTTTTCTCGACGGGTTTCACACGGCTGAGTTCGGGTTGCTGCCGGCGTTCGGATTCGGTCGGATCTTCATCTTGCCTTCCGGACGCGGCCGGCGCCGCAGCCGCTTCCGGCTGCGCCGGGATCGGCAGGCGGCCCCAGTCGTCCGGATGGGCAACCTCGGACTGGAACAGCTCCGGTGGCGGCAGAACGCGCTCCGTGAAGCGGACGTCCTCGTAGTAGCGCGCCTTTTTCGCCCGGATCGGCGGCGTGCCGGCGACCATGACAATCTCGTCGCTTGGCGGAAGCTGCATGATCTCGCCCGACGTCAGCAACTGGCGGGCAGTCTCGGAGCGCGACACCATCAGATGACCGAGCCAGGGCGAGAGCCGATGTCCGGCATAGTTCTTCATCGCCCGCATTTCCGTCGCGGTGCCGAGCGCGTCCGAGACACGTTTGGCAGTCCGCTCGTCATTGGTGGCGAAGCTCACGCGCACATGGCAGTTGTCGAGGATGGAGTTGTTCGGGCCATAAGCCTTCTCGATCTGGTTCAGCGACTGCGCGATGAGGAAGGATTTGAGCCCGTAGCCGGCCATGAAAGCCAAAGCGCTCTCGAAGAAGTCGAGCCTGCCGAGTGCCGGAAACTCGTCCAGCATGAGCAGCAACCGGTGCCTGCCGGTCTTCGCCTGCAGATCCTCGGTCAGGCGGCGGCCGACCTGATTGAGGATCAGGCGGATCAGCGGTTTTGTCCGGTTGATGTCGGAGGGCGGGACCACGAGGTAGAGCGTTGTCGGGCGCTCACCGCCCACGATGTCGGTGATGCGCCAGTCGCAGCGGCGTGTCACCTCGGCAACGACCGGATCGCGGTAGAGACCCAGGAACGACATGGCGGTGGAGAGCACGCCCGAACGCTCGTTGTCGGATTTGTTCAAGAGCTCGCGCGCGGCGCTGGCGATAACAGGATGCGGACCGGCCTTGCCGAGATGCGTGGTCTTCATCATCGCAGCCAGCGTCGACTCGATCGGGCGCTTCGGATCGGAGAGGAACGCGGCGACGCCGGCGAGCGTCTTGTCCTTCTCGGCATAGAGGACATGCAGGATCGCACCGACCAGCAAGGCATGGCTGGTCTTCTCCCAGTGGTTCCGCTTTTCCAGCGAACCCTCCGGATCGACCAGGATGTCGGCGATGTTCTGAACATCGCGGACTTCCCATTCGCCGCGGCGGACCTCGAGCAGCGGGTTGTAGGCCGATGAGTTCGGATTGGTCGGATCGAATAGCAGCACGCGCCCGTGGTGCGAACGGAAGCCGGCGGTAAGCTGCCAGTTCTCGCCTTTGATGTCGTGAACAATGGCGGAGCCCGGCCAGGTCAGAAGCGAGGGCACGACAAGGCCGACGCCCTTGCCCGACCGCGTGGGCGCGAAACACAACACGTGCTCGGGTCCGTCGTGACGGAGATATTCATGCTCGTAACGGCCAAGCACGACGCCATCGGGATCGAGCAACCCAGCCGCCTTGACCTCTCCCTCTTCCGCCCACCGCGCCGAGCCATAGGTGGCGGCGTTCTTCGCCTCGCGCGCGCGCCAGACCGACATGCCGATGGCCGCGGCGATCGCGATGAATCCGCCGGATGCGGCGATGATGCCGCCCGTGGCGAAAATCGGTGGCGCATAAGCTTCGTAGAAGTACCACCACCAGAAGATCGCGGGCGGGTAATAGACCGGCACACCGAACAGTTCGAACCAGGGTGGGCCGAGCTGCGCCTGAAACCCGAGGCTCCACGCTACGTATTGCGTTGCGCCCCAGGTGGTGAAGAGGATGATGAGGAAGACCACGATGATCTGCCCCCAGAGGATTTTCGTCGCGGACATTGCGGCTGTCCTTTCTGGTTGAGGTTAGAGGCCCAGCCCCCGTTTGCGGCCGAAGCTCCAGTCGATGCCGCCGTCGTCGCGGGCGATGCCGGAGACGTGGCGACCGAGTTGCTTTTCGAGCGAGGGCGACCAGGGCACGAGTTGGAAGCCGAGGCCGTCATCGATCATCGCGAAGCGGCCGGAGGCGAGCGTGAAGCGCTGGCGATAGGAACCGGCGACATATTCGCCGCTGCCGGCGCGGTTGAACGGCAGGCCGATCTCGGCGGTGAGCTTGTCGCCGAGGGCGTCAAGCTCCCGGCGACGAAGCGTGTCGATCAGCCGGCGTGCGAAGATGGTGCGCCCGCTCTGACGCTCGGCGAGACCTTCGCCGACCAGATGATCCGCCCGTTGTTCGAGGGCCTGGCGCACCTCGGCGCCGAAACCGCCTTCCGAGAGCGCCACGGGATCGCGGGCGATGGCTTGCCGGTCGAGCCAGGTGGCACCCGGCGCGGAGACCTGCTGCTGAAGATCGAGATCGGAACGAACGGCGAGCGCAACGCGACGCTCGCCGCGCGCATCCTCATAGGTGCGTAGTTCGACGATCGAGCCGGGCGCGCTGTCGCCGGCGGCGTCGAGATGCGGCAGCTTGATGTGGTGGGTGCGGCCGTCCACGCCGTCGACCACGGCATAGGCCGTGCCCTTCAGTTCGTCATCGAGGCCGCGCTCCACCAGACGTCCGATCACAGGAACGTCGAGGCTTTCCGCCGCGAGCACATAGCTCGCCGAACCGCGTTCGATGCCGCTTTCGCTCAAGGCGCGGTGCATGCGCTTGATGATGTCGCCGCGCTCGCCGAGTTCCCGTAGGACCGTTTCGGCCTCGTCCTTGATGAACCACTGCGCCGGGCCGACCTGGCCGGCGACGCCGAGGACTTCCAGGGTGCGCAACCGCCCGACCTTCAGCGCATGGAATTCGTCCGGCTGGCGGTCAGGATGCGGAGCGAGATCGACGATGCCGGTCTTGCCCCCATCGCGCACCAGCTGCCGGTCGAGTTGCGTCCAGCGTTCCGCCTCGACCTGACGCTCCAGATTGCGGCGGATGTCGAGGTCGGTGCGCGGCCCCAACTCCATGGTGGCAAGATCCTGCGCGCGGGCGCGCATGCCCTCCTTGATGTAGTCACGCGAGATCACGAGGTCCTGGCCATCATCGGTGCGGCCGCGCAGGATGATGTGGACGTGGGGATTGTCGGTGTTCCAGTGATCGACGCCGACCCAGTCGAGTTTCGTGCCGAGATCCTTTTCTGCTCGGGCCATCAGATCGCGGGCAAAGGACTTGAGGTCGGCCATGTCCACCGCATCCTCCGGGGACACGATGAAGCGGAAATGATGCCTGTCGTCCTCGCAGCGCTCGGCGAAGGCGCGGCCGTCCATGTCCTCGCTCTCCGGCCCGAACAGCCGCGGCTTCTCCCCGTCACGGGTCACGCCGTCGCGGCGCAGATAGTTCAGATGTGCGCCAAGCGGAGCGCAGCGCGCACTGTGACGGACGACGCGGGTCTTGATGACGACGATGCGAGAGCGCCCGGTGAGCAGGCGATTGGCCTGGATGGCGGCGCGCTGGCCGCGTCCGAAGCGTGAGCGATTGCCGGGGGTGATCCTGCCGGAACGCGAGACGCGACCGCCGGCCTTCTGTGCCGCCGCCAGCGCCTGCGCGATGAAGGGCCGCGCCTGTTGCGCGCGGGTCGAGCGGATGCGCCCGGGACGGATGCGGAAGTCACGCTCATCGGACATGGCGCACCCCCGCGACGTTCAAAATACCAGGAAAATTCAAAGGCATGGACCTTCGGCGCACGGTGCGCAAAAACCCTGCAACGTGCGGAACGCGCCAGAAACATGAACAAAAACAACCACCCGACGGAAGCGCAACGTGCGCCCTTTTATCTCGCCATCGTGCGGTTGTGGTGCTTGCCGCTCCCACTCTCGTCCGCCATGATACGCCAGAGCCCGACATCATGCGAAATGAGCTGGTCCGCGTCATGGGGCGTCCCTCGGCGTGTTCTGTACGACGAACACCGTCTTCGGATCAGAAGAGTCCTCGGCGTCGCGTTGTACCGGCACGGAAGCAGAGCTGCGCGCCGATGGATTCTCGATGGTGCGGTCTACGGCCATCCGGCGGTCGTTCGAGCGCGGAACGAACAGCGGTGCTTCGCGCCAGTCTGGTGGCAGCGGCGGTGCGGCCGGGGCGTCCACCGACTGCGTTGCAACGCCCAGCGCTGGCGCAAGCTGATTGACATAGGCGCGGGTTTCGGCGGGCAGCGGCCGACCTGTGGCAAGGTATTCGTCATAGCGGTCAGGTCCCGCATTGTAGGCCGCCAGCATCGCCGGGATGGTGCCGTAGCGGTCGTACATCTCGCGCAGATAGGCCGCGCCCGCGAGGATGTTGTCGCGCGGATCGAATGGGTCGAGACCGAGCCGATAACGGGTGCGCAAGTGATTCCAGGTGCCGGGCATGACCTGCATTAGCCCCATCGCGCCAACATGTGAGACTGCGTGCGTATCGCCCGCGCTTTCGGCCTCCATGACGGCGACGATCCAGCCTGTGGGAATGCCGAAGCGCTGCGCCACCTCCGCGATATGTGCGGCGAAGGGATGATCGGCCTCCTGCTCCATGACGACCACCGGCTGAGCGAATGCGCCGCCGCTCTCGATCAGGCCGAGAGACAGGCCGGAAAGGAGAAAGAGGGCAATGCGGCCGCAAGGACCGCACCGCCGCAATGTTGCTAAAAGACCGATGAACTGCATCGCTCAGTCCCGCTCGCCGCGTTTTTTCGGGCGGGTCCAGTGCAAGCCCCAGTCGCGTCCATCCTCGTCCGACTGGAACAGCCGCGCGCGGACCGGCAACGGAAAGGCGGGGTCGTCGAGGACGACGGAGATGTAGGTGCCGGCCCGTTCGCCGGAGTGTTTCCAGCCGGCGCCGACCTCTGGGCCGTCCTCGTCGCCGAGATGAACCCGATAGGCGGGCGCGTTCTCGCTGTCGGCATTGTCGGCGGTGACGAAGGTGAGTTCGCAGTCGAACGAGAGCGAGCGGATACGTCCGCTATAGCCAGTTGGCGTGCGGGTGAATTGACCGATCTGGGGCATGATGAGCTCCTGTTTGGTTGCGGTGGGATTGCAGGAAGGCATGCGTCGTCACCGCGTCGGCGCGCGCCAGACGAAGCGGCCGTTTCCGTCTTCGTCGGTGTAGAGAGGAATGGTCCGGCCAATGACGGTCGCCGCCGGGAGCGGGCCGAAATAGCGGCCGTCGAAGCTGTCGGAGGCTTGCCAGTTCATGAGGAAGAGCTCGTCGGCCGCGACGACGCGGCAGCCGCTCCAGACCGGCAGCGGGCGGTCGAGCCGATCGCGGTCGCGCGCGTAGCCCATCGCGATTCCATCGACCGTGATGACGTGACCGGTGCGGCACACGCGCTGTCCCGACAGGCCGAGGATGTGCTTCAGGATGGGCACGTCGCGGCCGATATAGCCGCGCTCGACCATGAAGTCCTCGAGCGGCGCGGGCAGCATCACTGCAACCAGATCGGGCACTTCGAGGTGTTCGGCGGGTTCGATCCGGTAAAGCCCGATGGGCGCGCTGGCCGACACGTTCCAGACGAGCTTGAGGGATATCGGAATGACGGCGGCCGCGGCAACACCCATAGCGGCGAAGTACGTCAGCATGACATAGCCGAAGCGGGTCATTGTTCGATCTCCCGCCGCTTGAGCCATGCCTGATGGCGCTCCTGCGTGTAGGCACGCGGCTCCTGGCCGGCGCTCATCCTGTGCGCCACATGGCGCCAGTGCTCGGGCGCGGCGTCGCAGGGATCGACGCCGGCGGCTTCCACCGCGTCGATGTGCTGGAGCACCATTTCGACCTTGGGCCAGCCTTCGATCTTGAGGAGGATTTCGCCGCCGGGGCGCACGAAGGGCAGCGTCTGATAGGCGGCGCCCGGGTCGACGGCGCGCACGATGTCGATGCGCGAGATGACCGTGCCGTAGTCGTTGGCCGCCCATCGCACGAAGGCGAAGACGGCGCCGGGGCGGAAGTAGACGACGCGCCGGCGGCGGTCGATGATCCGCTCGCCGGCCTCGCGGCCGAAGCGGATCCAGTATTCGATCCGCTTCTCGATCCAGGTCAGTTCGACATGGGTGAGCGCATCGGGGGTGTCGGCGGACGGCATCGGGCCGCCGCCAACGCGGGGGGCCGCGGTGCCGGTCATGAGAGGTCTCCTTCGTCTTCTGAGAATTCGCGCGCGAGCAGGTCGCGCAGCATGTCGGCGACCGTGACGCCGCGCTGGAAGGCAGCGATCTTTATGCGGCCGCGCAACTCGGGCGTGATGTCGATGGTCAATCGCGCGGTGTAGCCGGATGACCTGCCGTCGCGGGAGGCGGCATCGGCGGATTTGATCCACTGCTCGGGATCGGCAGGCCTGGCGGCGAATGCACGGCGGTTCGGACGGTCGGTCATGGCGACGCTTTTCCGGCGACGATGCGGTCGGTCTCATTGGCCAGGGCGGTGATCTCGCGCGCGGCCGCTGCGGCATTGTCGATTTCGGAGACGAGGCGGCCGGTCTGCACGGCGGCCGCGAAGGCGATGCGCTGCCCGACGGTGGCGGAGAGAACCGGCGGATCGTGATCGGCCAGCGCCTCGGCCGTTTCGCGTGCGAGCACGGTGCGCGCCGCGCACCGATTGAGAACGAAGCGTGCGATGAGTTCGGGCCGATAGATGCGTGCCTCGTTGACGAGCGCCAGCATCTCGGCCGACGCCCAGCCATCGAGCGGCGACGGCTGCACGGGAATGAGAACGAGATCGGCGGCGAGCAAAGCCGAGCGCATCAACCCGGCGACGCGCGGCGGGCCGTCGATGACGACATGATCTGCGTTGCGTGCGAGCTCGGGCGCCTCGCGATGAAGCGTATCGCGTGCCAGGCCGACGACGCCGAAGTGGCGCGGAAGATGTTCACGGGCGCGCTGCTCGGACCAGTCGAGGGCCGAACCTTGCGGGTCGGCGTCGATCAGCGTGACGCGACTGCCGCGCCGAGCCCATTCGCCGGCGAGATGCAGGGCGAGCGTCGTTTTGCCGGTGCCGCCCTTCTGGTTGAGCAAGGCGACGATCATCGCTTGCCTCCCGGACGGTCATCGAGAGGCAGCATCCGCGTGTCTGGGCATGGCGCAGAAGCGTTGACTTCACGCGCTTTCGAGCGGCATGGCGTAGGGTCTTGAGCGATGTTTTCCACATCGCGCGCGCCCTCTACAGAGTTAGATTCTTTGTTAGACTCTAAGTTACGGGGGCGATTTTTCTTTTTTGTCTCGCACGTTAAGTCCGATTTGAGTTCCCGATAGCACGAGCCTCGGGTTCCTGATGGCACGATAGTGCGGGTTCCCGATAGCACGACGCCATCCACAGGGTTCCCACAGGCCGGGACAGGCTCGAAGGCGAGCAGCGTGCGGCCGCCCGCCTCGACTTCGAGAAAGAGCGTGTATCCGGGCAGCGGCTGGCGGCGGATGATGTGGCGCAGCTCGAAGGCGAAGCGCTTGTAGGGCGAGAGGCTGCCGGATTTCTGATGGAGGTGGCGGAAGTCGAACCGCCAGCCGCCGCGCTGCCGGCCGCCATGCTTGCGCACGAGGCGATAGAGCCAGCGATCGAGCCCGCCGGTCAGGCCGAAATAGGCGCGGTCGATGGTCAGCACGAGCCCGTCGTCGAGCACGGCGCGATAGAACCAGTCCGGCACGATCAGCTCGATGCCGTCCGGTCGGCCTTGGTGATCGGCGCGCTCCTGCCATTCGTTGATCCAGGAGAAACGATGACGCCGGCCTTCGCTCGGCTGACGGATCGAGGTGGAAACGGTGGTGGACTGGAGACGGTCGAGAGCGGCCTTGAGGCGCTGGTAGTCGCGCATCGACGTGCCGCGGCCGACGAAGGTCAGGATTTCATAAGGCGTCGCCGCCATCAGGCGCGACGTTCGAAACCCCTCGTCGCGGGCTTCGACGATCTGGCTTGCGGCCCAGATGAGGATGTCCGCATCCCAGATGGTCGCCATGCCGTGGTCCGGCACCGCTTCAACGCGGATCGAGACGCCGCCGGCGGTGAAATCGATCGGCGCGGTGCGATGGGATTTGGACAGGGAGAAGAAGGGATAAGCCATGAGATCCTGCGCGTCTCGTGGCGCGAAATCGCCGGGGAGCGCCCGAAACAGATCGAGCTGCCCGCGCTCCGACAGGGATCGACGTCGCGCCGTCATTCACGAACCTGCTCGCACTCAGCGCGCGTGACGGCCGGGTTGCGGAACGTCGGGGAGCGTCTGGGGTTTGGCAGGCAACACGCGCCCGCGCGGGTCCGAGGTGGACGTCACGGCGCCGCGCGCCGCCCAGGCTTCGAGGTCATCGACGGCATAGACGACGCGGCCGCCGAGCTTGCGATACGCCGGACCGGTTCCGTAGGTCCGGTGTTTCTCCAGGGTGCGTGCGGAGAGGCTGAGGAGTTCGGCGGCTTCCTTCGTGCGCAGGAAGCGCGGGGGCAGTGCGGCTTGATCGGTTCGCATGGATCGGGCCTCCGTGGGGTAGCCGGTGACCGCTGCGGTTCAGCGGCGAATGGCGACCACGGTGGCGGAGAAGGAACGACGCGGGGGAGTGCGAAGATGTCTAAAGAGATTCGCACCCCTTCCGAGCGTCGAAGACCTATCAGGAAGCTACGCCGGACTTTGGCGACATCGGGCTCGGTGTTTGTGAAGCAGTGTGCGATAGCCGCCGGCCACAAGATCGAAGCCAGTGCGTACCCGGCGCATCACGACGTCGCGCAACGGCATCGATTTCCATGAAATCGCGCTATCGCGCTCTGCGCCGAACACCGCCTCCGCGATGTCTTGATATGTGGCGCCTGCCCGTCGGCCATCGATCGCCCGGAGCATTTCGATGAGATGAAGCCTGCGCTGGACCGTGAGGCGAACGTCTGGTGCCGCTCGATGATGAACGAGAGCATCGCGGAATCGGAACAGCGCGTCGACGCGATCATGGAGTAGCGGATCGACGGGAGTGAGGACGGCCACAGGGCCGCGAGGTGTTTTGCCGTCAAGGGCAATGGCAGCGAAGCGCTCGCCGGCTACGACGAAGCGGAGATAGAGGCCTTCCTCAGCCGATCTGGCGCTGATCGGATCGATGGCGATCGTTGCCGTGATCAAGCCTGGCACGACTATCGGCGCCAGAATGACTGCGGCCGGATCGACAGCGGGGCTCCAGAAGATGTCGGCGTTCGTGGCGGGCAGGTCTGGAAGTATCGGGAAAGCGCAACCCCCAGTGCGCGTTCAGCGCCGCTGCGGCTCGCTCATCCAACGGATCCGAGGCCGCGACCTCCCGCTGATAGTCGGAATTGCGCCGCAGGAATTCCCAGGCGAGTTCCGCCGAGTTCAGGTCTTTGAGGTACCGATATGTCTCGGCGTCTCGCCAACTCCCCAGCACCACCATGCCGATTTCCTCCCCGACTCTATGCAGTGGGTCCGCATGTCCTTGGAAGATCGCGGCGAAATTCAATTCTGGATAGCGGGGCAATCGACATATGGCGATGCGATCTGCGCATCACCTCGAGCATCTAATGGTAGGCAGAACGAAGGAGGTCGCGGTAACCGTTCTCCGTCATCCACCGAGCACGGGCGAGATGGGTCTCGTGAACCCGCATGGCGCGTTCGGGTTGTTTGTCGGGGTCGAGACCGAAGACCACGCGAACGACTTCACGCCAATGTGCAGCGGCCGCCTCGGCGTCGAGCAATCGCAGATAGGTCACGACATGGGCGCGATCGTAGTCTGTCAGATGCTCACTATTCGGTGGTTCATCCAGGAAATCGGCTTTGCCCATGGGTGCTCCTTGTTTCGGCGCGGATCCGCAAGTGGCTATGGTTAATGCAATCCCACCAAGATTGTAGCGGGGCACCGCGAGTCGCTGTGACGGAGACGGGCATTGCGCCAATCGGCAGGTTTTTGTCAGAACGACGTTTCCTGATCCCGCTTCGCCGCGGCATGAACGATCATCACTCCTTCGCCTCGGTCGGAGGTCAGGAGAACAACGCCGTTCGCTTCGAGCGCCCGGCGGACCTGATCGCGCGTGGTCTCGTACACCCTCAGATCGTTTTCAGATTCGAGGCGCTTGAGAGCGGTCAGCGATATTCGGGCCTTGTCAGCGAGCGTCTCCTGCGTCCAACCCAGCAACGCACGCGCGGCCCGCGACTGTCGGGCGGTGATCATGCATGATCACCTCCTACAGCCACGAATGCGCACGCCAGAACTACGACTATTTTAGTCGCTCTTGGCGGGATATGCCACTGAATTATCCTTCTTTTGAGGGTTGAAGCCAGGAAGTCGCTGGACTGATTCGGTTGCCCGACGGCGTTGGCCCCGCCCGGACTTGCCGGGCGGGGCTCGGGCGGGCCTCAGTCGCTGTTGCGGCGCGTCGGGCGGGACCAGATGAGGTTGTAGCCGCCGTCTTCGTCGTCGAAAAGGTTGGCGTAGATTGGAGCGGTGAAGCTCGGATCGTCGAGTTTGAGACCCAGATAATCGCGCCCCTCGTTGGACTGCTTGGACCAAGCTGCCCCAATTTCGGCGCGGCCGACCAGGACGCGGTGGCTGGGGGCGTTCTCGTTGGTCTGGTTGGTCTCCGGGACGACGCGGACGTTCTTGGCCTGCACGTTAAGGGTGACGATTTCGCCGGTGTATTCGTTGCCGGACTTCTTGAAGGTGCCGATGGTCGCCATGGTAGTTCTCCTTGATCACTGGTTTCGAGCCCGCACCATTGCGGCCTCGATGGCGATCGGAGAGGCCGGAGGCGATCGACGGCGCATCGCTTGCGACCGGAGCGTCAGCGGAGGATGACGATCCGGCGGGTTTCTTGTTTCGCGAGGAATGGCGGCGCAGCCGTCAGGGGAAGAAACTTGACGGGCGTCATTGCGCCATAGGCGATCGAGGCGCAGCCGGTCTTCGGCCAGATCAGCCCATTGAAGAGGCCGTTTGGAGCGGTCGGCTCTCAGGGATCGTTCAAGGAGGCAGTGGCGACGCCCTGCACTCAAGCTTCGTTCCGGCGAAAGCACCGAGTTCGTCACCGCCGAGCAGGCCAGTCCGAATAAGGGCCCGGTGACGCTGCTGAAAGAGAATCCACAGCCATTTCCCCCTCATGACTCCGTCGCGCTATTGTGGGCAACGACGATCACGCATTCGACGGGAGTCGCCCATCTACCGAAATCGACGGTCCTGCACGGATAGGCCGCTCTTCGCCTTATCCCTCGACACAGTCATGGCGCCGGGTTTCTTCGCCCCGTCCTGGTCAGCCACCGGCGGTGCTCAGACGCTGGCGGGCTTCTGCCCAGTAGGTCCGGGCGCGGCTATGGAAGTCACGCGTACGAAGGCTGTGATTGCGACCGCAACCGCGCCGATCACCGAGAAAATGGTCTGCCAAGTTTCCGACGGCATGAGATGTTGCACGATCCCATGGGTGGCGTGGAACCCCGCGATTGCGGCAGGCGCGACGAAAGCGAGCGTAATGGTGATTTTCAGCCACATCGGTCGGGCAAACAGGATCAGAAACTGCCCGACGCCGAACACAAGGCCGGCACCGACTAGACCGACAGTGACGCTGCCCGGGAGGCCCGCTCCAGTCTGATACGCCCACATTCCGGCGGCCACTCCGCCGAGCGCGGGCAAGGCGTAGACGGCGAGCGTGAATAGCAACCAGCATATGACGCCGATTGCCGCGATTGAACCGAGAATGGCGAGGATAATCATGGTGGCGGTCTCCCAAGGGCTAATGGTTGCGCCTGCCACCACCTCCATGGCGCACTGAAAATAGGTTATCACAATAACGGTCGAGCGCGGCCTGAAACGTTACTCTGCGATCGGAACGCGTTCGCCAGCAAGTCCACGATGATCAAGAATTTGGCAATGACAATCGAAATTCCAGAACTCAGAGGCGCCCGTATTGTCCTTCGCAGACCAACACCCGAAGACGTGGAAACGCGGCTCGGGTTGGGTCGGCACAAGGAGATTGTCGAGGCGTATGGCGGCACATTCGATCGCACAGCCGCCTTTACCCGGAGCCATGCAGAGGCAGCCATTCAGTTCATTGAGCGACAAGACCATGCTTGGGTCATCGATGCAGGTCGTTTCATCGGCCATGTCCGCCTCCATGGTTTCAGCCAGCAGGACAAGCGGGCAGCATTGGCTATTGGTATCGATGACCCCTCCCGCCTGGGCAAGGGGTACGGCACCGAGGCAATTATGCTCGTTCTCGCCTACGCCTTCGACAGCGGCCTGCATCGTATTTCCCTGCGGGTCCTGTCGAGCAATGCACGCGCACTCGCCTGTTACCGCAAATGCGGGTTTGTCGAAGAAGGCCGGGAACGCGAAGCTGCATTTGTCAACGGCGCCTGGCAAGACGACGTCATAATGGGTTTGCTGGACCGGGAGTTCAGTTAAACCTGAGGACGCTCACCGGATCCTGACGGGCCATCGACCCGATGTTCCACTTCGTCCCGCTGAGCATCCATCGGCCGAGGTTCATCCGAACCGCCAGACCGGGATGCCGAGCTTCCTGGCCTTGTCGGCGAGGTTCTCCTGAATGCCGGTGCCGGGAAAGACCATGACCCCGATTGGCAGGACATCGAGCATCTGGTCGTTGCGCTTGAAAGGTGCGGCGCGGCCGTGCTTCGTCCAGTCGGGCGCGAAACCGATCTGGGGCACGTTGCGGTGGTCGGCCCAGCGCGCGGCAATCTTCTCGGCGCCTTTCGGTGACTTGCCGTGCATCAGCACCATGTCGGGGTGCTTGGCATGGACCTGGTCGAGTTTGTCCCAGATCAGCCTGTGGTCGTTGAAGTCGAGCCCGCCGGTGAGGGCGACCTTTGATCCATCGGGCAGGAGCACTTGCGTGTCGGCGCGTTTCCGGGCGGCGATGAAGTCGCGGCTGTCGATCATGGCTGACGTCAGCGTGCGATGGTTGACTCGTGATCCGGTTCGCGGTGACCAGGGCGTGCCGGTGGTGCGCAGATAGTGCTCGGCGGCACTTTCGCGGAAGAACTCCAGGCTGTCGCGGCGTTCGATGAGGCTCTTGCCGACCTCGATCAGCCGCTCGAGCTCGACGGCTTTGACTTCCGAGCCGTCCTGTTCGCGCTGCCGGCGCTTCTGCGCCTGCTCGTTGTCGTCGAGCTTGCGCTCCACCCGGTCGACGGCGCGGTGAAAGCTGTTGACGGTCGACCAGAGCAGGTCGTCGAGGTCGAAATCGAGCGCTGTGTCGGCCATGGTGGCGATCAGGGCGTCGAAGATGTCGGAGACGGCGCCCTCGATGGTGCGATCGTCAGGGACGGGTCTCGGGTCCTGCGTGTTCTCGTCGTGGTGATAGCCGTAGAGCTGCAGTTCGCTCAGCGCGTGGTCGGTCGGAGAGGATTCGTGGTGGGGCTCGAAGGTGTCGTCGTCTTCATGCGCCATGGGGATGCTCCCTTGTCGGTTGGCCGCGCCCGCCGCGGCCTTCATGGCGCCGCAAGACGGCGGGCGGGCCGGGCCTGCATCCGGAAGCGCAAGCGGACGGGCCGGAGCTCAGTGGAGGATGGCGGAGGCCGGCGATTTTGCTTCGCGATGGAAAGCGGCCGTCAGGCCGCGCCGGAAAATCGTCGGCCGCAGCCATTGCCGGCCCGACCCGGCTGCCGTCCGGTCGCCCTCTGAAGAAGGCCGGGGCGCGGCCCTCTGCGACATCGATGGGAGAGCCCGCGCGTGACGGCGGGGACACTGGCCCCACCATGCCGCTTCCCGTTCAGGCCAACTGAGCGGTCTTCTGAAAGCGCGCGACATCCTGCGGGGCGAGCTGGACCCGAACCGACGCCGTGAGCGCATCCAGTCCGCGCAGCCGCAGATCCTCGTTGAAATCGCCCAGCATCGGCGCGATGGTCAGCGCCTCGATCCCCTCGGCGTCGGCGCGTTTGCCCAGGCTGTCACGCGCCTCTTCGCCTGCCGGATCGTCATCGCACACGATATAGAGACGGCGCAGCGAGCCCGGGAGTGCGAGGGCGGTCAGATGGGCGGCGGAAAGCGCTGCTACCATCGGCATGTCGGGCAGGACGCATCGCAGCGACAGCATGGTCTCGATGCCTTCGCCGGCGGCCATGATCTCGCCCGCCACGCCGAAGCGCACCGCATTGCCGAGCAGGTCGCCCATTGCCCGTCGCGGCGTGTCGATCGGCGCCTTGCCGAGCCTCACCTCGCTGAACCCCTTCGGATCGAGCCAGGTTCGATGGGCGCCGGTCTGGTGGCCGTCGAGGTCGGTGACGGAGGCGATCACGGCCGGCCAAGTCTCGGTCGGCGCATGCTCGTCGGGCCGGTAATAGCAGCGCGGATGGAATCGCAGCGATCCGGCGCCGTGCAAAGCCGTAATGCCGCGATTACGCAAATACGATTCTGCGAGCGTACCGATGATCGGCCGAGCCATCGAAAACAGCCGCTTCGCTGCGAGCGGCGAACCCGCTGGTGCGGGCGTCTTCAGTCCACATCGTGGTGCGGACTCCGGTTCGGGATGCGGTAGAGCGAGGAAGCGCCGCGCCTCGTCGGCAACGTCCCTGAATTCGACAAGGCCACAGCTTTCGCGGATTACATCGAGCAGGTCGCCATGCTCGCCCGTCGCGGCATCGGTCCATTTGCCCGCCGCGCCCTTGCCGGATTCCGGGCCGACGAGGCGTACGAACATCGAGCGCCCCGGCGTGTTGCGAACGTCGCCGACCATCCAGTAGCGGCCCTCGCGCCGTCCGGCAGACAGGTATTCGCGGCACACGGCCTCGGCCTGCCGGCCGAGACGATGTGCGAGTTCGGATGCGTCGCGGGTCATCATGCAGCCTCCCGCTCGGCGATGCGCTCGATCGGAAAGCGCTCCAGAAGCTTGGCAAGGATCGCGGGGCCGGAGGCGTCGGTCGGAACGAACAGGCGCAGCTTCCAGGAGATGATCTCGCCGAACAGGCCATAGGCCTTGAGGCGGTCGCGCATCGTGTCGGTGAAGCCGGTGAGTTCGACGCGGTTCGCGCCCATGACGCGGGCGCGGCGAAGTTGCAGCCCCTCGGCAAGGTCGAGGATCGTGCGGCCGTCCATCAGCGCGGCGAAGGCGTTGTCCGGGGTGAGCGTCGCCGTGCCGGTTGTGGTGGCTGTCGCGGCCCAGGCAGGCGAGACACGCCGGCCGATGATCCGTTCGCCGTCATCGGTCTGCAGCCGGTAGACCCGCGTCGATTCGTTCGGCAGGCGCTTCCAGATCGGCAGCAGGAGGCCGGCGACCATATGGATGGTGCTGTCGGTGAATTCGGGCACCGATGCGACTTCCGCCTCCCAGGCATTGGTGAACGTGGCGCGATCGGCCTCCACCCAATGCGTGTCGCCCATCATGACAACCGGCACGTTGGTCGCCTCCATTGGCCGGATCAGACGCACGCGCTGTTCGACCGAGCCGTCATCGTTGATGAGGCTGGTGGTGGGCACGCGCACCGCGGCGCGGCCGGAGCGCTCGTTAACCAGCAGACAGGCGCGCGGATCGGCGAGATGGTCGAGCGCGTCATCGAGCGTGACCGGCCGGTTGCGCTTACGCTGGGCGATGGTTAGCAGCGTCGTCACCGCGCCCGTCGCGGCATGGGTATGGATGGCCTGGCGATCGAGGACCGTGAAACGTTCCGCGCGCAGTGTCTCCAGTCCGACGTCATAGGTGCCGCTGGCGATGGCGCCTTCGATCCGCGCCGCGAGAAGCTGCTCGAAGCGCGCGAAGAGGATGTTCTGCAGATCGATGGTGAGCGCCAGGAGGCGGTTCAAGAAGGTGGTGATCGGCGGCAGCTCGTCCTTGATGCCGTTGGCGTCGGTCAGCTTGAGACCGGTCGACTCCTCGAAGGTTTGCAGCGGACATCCCTCGACTTTGCCGGCGACGATCAGCAGATAGAGCCGGCGCAGCGCATCGCGCGCATAGGCGCTTTCGAGATTGTCCTCGGCGCGGAAGAGGCCCTGACCGCCGGTCTGGCGCTGGCCGCGTGTTATCGCGCCGAGCGTATCGAGCCGGCGGGCGATCGTGGAAAGAAAGCGTTTCTCCGCCTTCACGTCGGTGGCGACCGGTCGGAAGAGCGGCGGCTGCGCCTGGTTGGTGCGGTTGGTGCGCCCCAGGCCCTGGATCGCTGCATCGGCTTTCCAGCCCGGCTCCAGCAGATAGTGGACGCGCAGCCGCCGGTTCTTCGCCGCGAGGTCGGCATGATAGGACCGCCCGGTGCCGCCGGCGTCCGAGAAGACCAGGATGCGCTTGGCGTCGTCCATGAAGGCAGCGGTCTCGGCGAGGTTGGCGGCGACGGCGCGGCCTTCCACGGCGAGGCGGTCACCCTTGCGGACGATGCGGCGCGAGCGGCCCGTCACCTCGGCCACCTCATCGGTGCCGAAGCGCTGGACGATCTGGTCGAGCGCCCCGGGTACGGGCGGCAGCGAGGCGAGCTTTTCGATCAGCCGGTCACGCCGGGCGACGGCCTCGCGGTTTTCGACGGGCTGGCCGTCGCGGAACACCGGACGCGAGCACAGATTGCCCTCGCTGTCGGTGAAGGGCTCGTAGAGCTGCACCGGGAAGGAATGCGCCAGATAGTCGAGCACATATTCGCGCGGCGTGATGTCGACCTGCACGTCGTTCCAGTCCTCGGTCGGGATCTCGGCGAGGCGCCTTTCCATCAGGGCTTCGCCGGTCGAGACGATCTGGATGACGGCGGCATGGCCGGCCTTAAGGTCGGCCTCGATGGAAGCGATCAGCGACGGCGTTTTCATCGCCGTGATGAGATGATTGAAAAAACGCTGCTTGGCGCTCTCGAAGGCGGACCGCGCGGCGGACTTCGCCTGTGCGTTCAGCGTTCCTTCGCTGCCGGTGACGTTGGTCGCCCGCATGGCGGCGTCGAGATTGTTGTGAATCATCGCGAAGGCGCCGGCATAGGCGTCATAGATGCGCCGCTGCTCGTCGGTGAGCTGGTGCTCGACCAGCTCATATTCGACGCCTTCATAGGAGAGCGAGCGGGCCTGATAGAGACCGAGGGCCTTCAGATCGCGCGCCAGCACCTCCATCGCCGCGACTCCGCCGTCCTCGATCGCCTCGACGAATTCGGCGCGGGTGGCAAACGGAAAATCCTCGCCGCCCCACAGGCCGAGCCGCTGGGCGTAGGCGAGATTGTGGACCGTGGTGGCGCCGGTCGCCGAGACATAGACCACGCGCGCATCGGGCAATGCGTGCTGCAGGCGCAGCCCGGCGCGGCCCTGCTGCGAGGCGGCCTGGTCGCCGCGCTCGCCCTTCGATCCGGCGGCATTCTGCATGGCGTGGCTTTCGTCGAAAATGATCACTCCATCGAAGTCCTCTCCCAACCAATCGACGATCTGCCGGACGCGCGAAACCTTCGATCCGCGCTCGTCGGAGCGCAGCGTGGCGTAGGTTGTAAAAAGGATGCCTTGCGAGAGCCGGATCGGCGTGCCCTGGCGAAAACGCGACAGTGGCGTGACCAGGAGCCGTTCCTGACCGAGCGCCGACCAGTCGCGCTGCGCGTCCTCGATCAGCTTGTCGGATTTGGACACCCAGACGGCGCGGCGGCGGCCCTTGAGCCAGTTATCGAGCAGGATGCCGGCGACCTGGCGGCCCTTGCCGGCTCCGGTGCCATCGCCAAGAAACCAGCCGCGCCGGAAGCGAATGGCGCCGTCGTGATCGTCGGTGGCCGCGGTGACGACATCGCAGGTCTCATCGACGGTCCAGGCGCCGGCGAGATGCTGACTGTGGGCTTCGCCGGCATGGATCACGCTTTCGAGTTGGGCGTCGGACAGAACGCCATCGGCTATGAGGCTCGGCGGCAGATGCGGACGATAGCTCGGCTTTGGAGGGGCGACCGAGGCCGTGGCCGCGGATTGCACCAGCCTGGTCGGGTGCGCCTGAGACCCGGGAACACGGATCGACTGAAGCGCGTATTCTTCATAAAGCGCATCGGTGAGCCGCGTGCCCTCCGGCGGCGTCCAGTCGACGGTCTCGTAGTCGAGCGCCACGCCCTCCGGCGCGGACAGGATCGGCGCCGGCGTGGTATCGACCCGCCTGGAGATCGCTCCGTTCAGGGGAGCCGGGCGGTTCACATGCGCGGAGCCTGTCGGCAACGTCACGGGCGGACGCGGCGGCATTAGCGCCTGGACCCAGGCGAGCAGCGTGGCCGCATCGGCGGCGACGCCCGGCGATCCCGGAAAGATGGACGGATCGTCGGCCGCGATCTTGTCGATCACCGTCAGCCGCGTGTCGATGGTCGTGCCGTGCCGCGCATAAACTGCGCCATCGATGCCGACTGTGAAGACGATACGTCCGCTTTCCTGCAGGCGGACGAAGGCGTCCCGCCATCTGGGCGCATCGGGCGCGAAGCTGGCGCCGGTGATGGCGACGAGCCGGCCGCCGGGCGCCAGGCGCGCCAGCGCCGAGGCGACATGGCGATAGGCGGCGTCGGCCATGCGGCCCGACACATTTGCCATTGCCGAGAATGGCGGGTTCATCAGCACGACGCTGGGAACAACGGCGGCGTCCAGATGATCATCGATCTGGGCCGCGTCGAAGCGCGTGACGAACAGAGCCGGAAAGAGAGAAGACAGAAGGTCGCCGCGTGTCTCGGCGAGTTCGTTGAGGCGGAGGCTGCCTCCGGCTATCTCGGCGAGAATGGCGAGCAGGCCGGTGCCGGCGGACGGCTCCAGCACGATGTCGTCCGCCGTGATGGCGGCGGCGGTCGCCGCGGCAAAGCCGAGGGCGAGCGGCGTCGAGAATTGCTGGAAGGCCTCGCTCTCTTCGGAGCGGCGCGTGTGCGACGGCAGAAGATGGGCGATCTTTGCGAGCAGCGGCAGCGCAGCCGCCGGAGACCCGGCTTTACGCAGAAGCGCCTTTCCGTATTTGCGCAGAAACAGGACCGCCGCGCCTTCGCAGGCATCGTAAGCTGTCTTCCAGTCCCAGGCGCCATCGGTGTCGGAGCCGCCGAAGGCGGCGTCCATCGCGGCGCGCAAGTCTGGCGCATCGATGCGGCGTCCCTGTTCGAGATGCGGCAAGAGAAGGCGGGCAGCCTCGACCACGAAGGGCGTGGAATTGGCCGGGACAAGTGGTTGGGCGGCGCTGGCAAGCGCCGCCGTCGAAGCGAGCTGTGTCATGGAGGGAACCTCGGGAGAGCGGGAACGGGACGAGCCGGCCGGCGCTCTCTCTCGGACCGAACCGGCTCAAACCCGTCCCGGCCTGTCTCTCCCTCTCACGGCGCCTCCGGCGCCGGTGGCACATAGGCGTCGTAGGGGTTGCCCTCGGCGAGATGCCCGAACGGCGTGAAGAGGAATTCCTCGCCGTCCCGGCCGACGGCGCAGACGACGTAGCGCGGAGCGCCAGTCGCGGCGTCGGTGCATTCGAGCAAAGCGAGATTGCCGTCGGCGGCCGCGCACAGCAGCGTCTGGAAATTGGCGCGGACGTGATCGGGAATGCTCATGGCCGGCCTCCCTTGATCGTGTCGTCGAGCCAGCCATGCGTGCCGATCCAGGCGACCGTGTCGCGTCGGCCAAGGTCGAGCACATGCGCGCCGCCGCCGAAGGCGTTCAGCTGCGGACGCGAGCAGGTGTTCGCCCATTGAAATCCCCAGCGGCCGGTGAGCGCGAAGGCGTCCGCGCAGCGCAGGACGAAGTCGATGACGCGTTGCGGATCGCCGGTGCCGTCGTCCCGCATCCAGAGGTTTGAGCCTCCATAGGCGGGATTGAGCGACAGGAGAAAACTATCGGAGGGCGGATCTTCCGCAGCACCTTCCGCGCAAAGATCATTGTACAATTCCAGCGCGCGGGCGGCGTTGCCGGGCGTGCCAACATCGAGCAGGCACGAGAAGTGTGTGAAATAGTCAGCCATAGCGGGCTCCTGAAACGAGGAAGCCCGGCGCGATCGCCGGGCGTTGATCGAGATTGGTGGGAAAGAGCGGCGGGGTGGCTGGAGTCGCCCCGCCCTCGGTTCATTCGGCCGCGACGGGCTGCGGATCGTCGGCGCCGTCGTTTTCGGTGTCCTCGCCCTCGGCGAGGAACGCCGGAAGCGCATCGGACTCGGCCCCGTCTTCGCCGGCGTTGACGTCATCGGGCGTGGAGAGGCGCAGCGGTTCGGGAAGCCAGCCGCTGTCGGCGAGGAGCCGTTCGGCTTCCTTCGCCATGTCCGGCTTCTTCAGATGGTCGATGAGCTGTGCCGTCTCTTCGCCCTTGGCCTCGCGGACCGCTTCGAGAATGCGGGGCTTGGTCACGCGGCCGAAATAGTTGTCGACCGTTGGCCGCCAGCCGACCTCCACCATGTCGAGCCCCACGGCACGGGCCAGCCGGTCCGCTTCGTTGATGCGCTGCTGCACGCCATGGGACGTGGGACCCGTACCGTAGGGATTGGCCTTCTCGTAGAGCGCGTTCACGCCGAACGAGACGCAATGGGCGAGCAGCGCCAGGCGGCTTGCCTCATCGAGCCCATCGATCTTCGCCCAGAGCGCATCGTCATCGGTCGGCAGGTCGGCCTGCCACCCCTCCTGCCGCTCCTCGACGGACCTGGCGGACGGGCTGTCCTTCAGATCGTCGGCCTGAACGGGGAAGAAGACGTGGCGAACGGACGCTTCGAGGCAACCGGTCGAGGAGGCGTGCCGGAAGGTATCGCGCACCAGCTTGTGCAGGAGTGCGGTCATCGCGACATGCGGATTGTTCGCCAGCGCGTCCCGCAGGGCGAGCGTGCGATGCGCGGTGAGCTCGATCACGAGCCGCTCGGGCAGCGGCTTGACCGTGTCTTCCTCCTCATCCGGGCTCTCGGCCTCGCCGCCCACGGTGATCACCGTGCGCTGCACCGCGCCGGGGTTGGTCGCCGTATCGCCATCGACGCCCGCGCCCGCGTCATCGTCACCCTCGGGGGCCTCGTCCTCGGGGCGGACATAGCCGCGATCGACCGAAGGCTGCCCGTCGTGCCGAATGCTGACGAAGGCGCCGGCACGGCCGATCTCGGCAGGGTCGTAGCGCATCGGCCGATCCTCAAAGGCCTCCAGCGCCGTCTCGATCTCGCCAAGGCGCTCGTCCACCCCATCGGGCAGCTCGTCGGCCTCAGCATATTCGGCTTCAAGCTGGTCGAACTCCTCGCGCAGGGCCTCGCGGCTGGCGCGCTCCTCGTCGGTCAGATCGACGGGCGTGCCGACGAGTTGCCGGAGCCCGTGCGTATGGCCATAGGGAAAATCGGCCGCGACCTCGATCCACTTCCAGCCTTCCTCGGCGATGGTCTCTGCCTCGGCCTTGAGCTTGTCGGCGACGAGCCGTTCGAGCAGCGGCACATCCTCGATCCAGCCACCGTCGTCGTCCTGGAACAGGTCGCGCATGACGGAGCCGCCGGCCTCTTCATAGGCTTCGATGGTGACGAAGCGCACGCGCCGGTCGGACGCGCGAACAGCGTTCTCCGTCAGCATGCGGCGGATCTGATAGGGCTCCTTCGACCAACTATGCTCGACAGCGTCCCAGACCTGTTCCTGGCGTGCAGAATCGGCCGAGACGGTGAAGGCCATGAGTTGCTCCAGCGTCATGCCGTCCTCGGCATAGATGTCGAGGAGCTTCTCCGACACCGAGGCGAGCTTGAGCCGCTGCTTGACGATATTGACCGAGACGAAGAAGCGCGCGGCGATCTCCTCCTCGGTCAGGCCCTGCGTGCGCAGCGTCTGGAAGGCACGGAACTGGTCGAGCGGATGCAGCGGCGCGCGCTGGACGTTCTCGACCAGCGAATCCTCCTCGGCCGAAATGTCGCTGCTGCCCTCGCGCACGATGCAGGGCACCGGCGCGGTCCTGGCGAGCCGCTTCTTCTTGGCGAGCAGTTCGAGCGCCCGGTAGCGGCGCCCGCCAGCGGGAATCTCGAACATGCCGGTCTCGTTGCCGTCGCTATCCACGACCGGCCTGACATTGAGGCTCTGCAGGAGGCCGCGACGGGCGATGTCCTCGGCCAGTTCCTCGATCGAGACACCGGCCTTGACCCGCCGGACGTTGGACTGGCTGAGCACGAGCTTGTTGAAGGGGATGTCGCGCGAGGCGCTGAGGGTGATCTTGTGACTAGCAGTTGCCATGGTGGGTTACTCCGCGACGGGCGCCAAGAGCCTTTCTCTCGGCTTCCAACCCATCACGGAAAAGGGGCGCAGCCCTCTCACTCTCCTTTGCTGGATCTCAGTCGAGGGACAACGCCGGAAAATAGGGATTTCAGGTATGCTCTCGCTCATCTGAGGTGGAGCGGAGTAGACTGTCCCGCGTCGGCGGCATTGACGGTGATGAAATGAACAACAAAAAGCCCGGAAACGGTGAGTTCAGGTCGTGGCGTAGCTATTGGGAGTTTCGCCGTGAGGTTATTCGAGACTGGCGTTATGTCCGTTCGAAGACGGCTCAAGCCTTTCTGTCCGCTGTTGCGACCACCTGCCATGACCGATCGGTCGATATTCCTGAAGGGAAGCATTTCTTTCGTGCCCAGGTCGCACATCATGACGTATTCGAGCCAGAAGTCGGCGACAGCTTTCCGGGGCCCGCCCTTCCGAACCGAATGAACCCGCTGCGCGGCCGCGCTCGGGAGGGCCGCGTCAATCCGAAGGGGATTCCCTGCCTTTACATGGCGAGTGACAAACATACTGCAATGGCAGAGGCGAGACCGTGGATTGGTTCCTTAGTCTCGCTTGGCGTATTCCGGACGGAACGAGCTCTGAAGATTGTCGATTGTACAAGGGACGCGGATCGCAATCGCTTCTTTCTCGAAGGCGAGCCAGCTGTAGACGAGCGAGATCAGGTAGTTTGGAGTCATATGGCACGCGCATTCAGAGAACCTGCGACGCGCGACGATGATATCGCCGAGTATGCTCCGACCCAGATCATCGCGGAGGTGTTCAGGTCCGAAGGGTATGACGGGGTAGCCTACAGAAGCGCATTCGGAACGGATCGCTTCAACATCGCGCTATTTGATCTCGACGCCGCGAAGCTAGTGACATGCGCATTGCACGAGGTTCGTGACGTCGAGTTGAAACACGAAGAGACGGCCAATCCCTATTTCGTGCAGGTTGATGAAGATGGAAAACCTGTCCTTGTCCGCAATGTGATTACCGATATCCGGCCCCTGGAACCGACGGAACGCGACGAGAGCACCGATAAAGACGGCGTTTAGTCAAGCAGTGACAGCAGCCAGTCGGCGGCCTTGCTCGCCTGGCTCGCAGCGAGGACGATGGCGCGATTGTCCTCGCGCAGCACCTCCAGCCAGGAGCCGATGTAGTCGGCATGCCGGACGGTGGGCACGATGCCGAGCGAGGCGCAGCAGAAGGCGGCGTTGATCTCGGCAATCAGCTCTTCGAAGGCATATTTCTTCGATCCGAACGATCCGGAGAGATCACGGTTGAGCCGGTGGGGCGCGCCGCTGGCATGCCCGAGCTCGTGCAGCGCCGTACGATGCCAGTTGACCGGCTCGAAATAGGCCTGCGGCGGCGGCACCTGCACGTAGTCGTGCGCCGGCACATAGAAGGCTTGGTTGCCGCCGATGCGGAAATCGATGCCGGTGGCCTCGATCAGGGCCTCGAAGCGCGGTTCTATCAAACCCGTCGGTGCCGGCGGCGCAGCCGTCTGGACATCCTCGGGCAGGTTCTCGCACTGGTCGGTGTTGAAGACGGTAAACCGCTTCAGGAACGGGATTGCCTGCGCATCCTCGCCGGTCTCGCGAGCGCGCCGCTTCTCGTCCTCCGGCACGAATCGGTCGGCATAGACGACGGTGGTGCCGCGTTCGCCCTTACGGACATTTCCGCCGAGCGACAGCGCCTGGCGAAATGTCAGCCAGCTCTGGCCGGAAAAGCCGCGCTCGATGACGGCGCCCCAGAGCAGCAGCACGTTGATTCCGGAATAGGTCCGGCCGGTCGAAGCGTTCTTCGGAAGGCCGAGCGGCGCCTTCGCCGCCGCCGTGCCCCATGGCTGGACCCAAGGCACGCGGCCAGCCTCCAGTTCGGCAATGATCTTGTCGGTGATCTCGGAATAGAGATTGGCCCGGTCGCGCCTGGCACCGGTCTTGCGGTTCTGTCTGGACATCGCGGTTCTCCGCGACGGGCACCGAGAGCCTCTCCCTCGGCTTCCAACCCGTCACGGCAAACCGGTCCGCACTCTCACTCCCAAAGGGGGCGTTGCGGGGGAATCCCCCGCTCGAAGGGGTCGGCCGCAGGGGAAGGCTTTCCCCTCCCCGCTCCTTCCAGATCGCGATCTGGTGGGTTCCAATTAGCGGCGCACTGACTTCCAAATGGCCGCGCGTGGCTGCGTACGCGCCCGTTTCATGTACGAATACAGACATCAAGCCGCGCACAGACTGCGTCAACATCATCAGCATGATCATCTCGACGATGATAACGATGATCATGACGACGCCTTCGTCGACAATCATGGCCATGATGCCGCCGATGATCATGACGGCTTGCCGGAACCGATCCACACTGCGTTCTAGGAGGAAGGCAGTGTGTGGCATCCTTGGTGTGGAGCCGGCTGATGGGCAGATTTAGGTTGCCCCGATGCCGCTCGTGATGTAACAAAATGTCGGAAGATACCCCCATATACCGACAAGATGTTACATGGCTGAGCCTTCTCAAACCACCCAGCGAGACCTTGCTGTGACCCTGATTGAGCAGCACGGCATCATGCGCCAGTCGGACCTGAAAAGCCATGGCATCAATCCGGCCACGCTTGCGCGCCTGGTCAAGGAAGGCGTCCTGCACCGCCCCTCGCGCGGGCTCTACGAACTCGCCGACGCCGACATCGAAGCCGCGCATGCTCTCGCCGAAGTCGCCAAGCGTGTTCCGAAAGGCGTGATCTGCCTGATTTCGGCGCTCCAATTCCACGAAATCACGCTTCAGCTTCCTCGCAGTGTCTGGGTCGCGATTGGGCAGAAGGACCGAACACCGGCGATTGACTACCCACCAATTCGCGTCGTCCGATTCGGTGAGAAGGCGCTCGCCCTCGGCCTCGAAAGGCACAAGATCGATTCCGTGCCCGTCCGCATCTTCGATCCTGCGAAGTCGATTGTGGATTGCTTCCGTTTTCGCAATTCAGTCGGTCTTGATGTCGCACTTGAAGCCCTGCGCATGGGCTGGCGATCCCGCAAGGCGAAGCCCGACGACATTGCGAGATACGCGCAGGAACTGCGCATCTGGAGCATAGTGCGCCCTTATCTCGAAAGCGTCGTCGCTGATGAAGGATAAGCCGACCAACCTCCGCGCTTCGGTCCTCGCCCGCCTGCGCAATGTGGCGCGGGCAAAGAACTCCGACTATCAACTCATCCTGCGCCGCTACGCCATCGAGCGGCTGCTTTATCGGCTCAGCATCTCTCCATATCGGGATCGGTTCATCCTGAAGGGTGCGATGCTATTCACGGCATGGCTCGAGGATGCGTTCCGCCCGACGCAGGACCTTGACCTCCTCGGCCACGGCGATCCCGCAACCTCATCAATCGAAGCCGCCTTCCGCACGATCTGTCAGGTGTCGACGGATGATGATGGATTGGTGTTCGATGCTGACAGCCTGCGTGTCGAGCCAATACGCGAGGATCAGCAGTACGGCGGCGTTCGTGTGAAGACAACGGCGCTTCTCGGCAAGACCCGAATTCCTGTGCAGGTCGATATCGGCTTCGGCGACGTGATCACGCCGGCGGCGAAAGAACTGGAGTTTCCATCGCTACTCGAACCCGCCGGCCCGCGGCTGAAGGCGTATCCCAAGGAAACCGTCGTCGCCGAGAAGCTTCAGGCGATCGTTTCCCTCGGCCGCGCAAACAGCCGGATGAAGGACTTTTATGACCTGCTCGCGCTGTCACGCCTGTTCGATTTCGATGGCGGTACCCTTGTCTCGGCCATCCGCGCGACTTTTGAGCGGCGCGGGACGGCTATCCCCGTGGCGGCGCCGGAAGGCCTTAGTGACAGGTTTGCGGAGGACCATGAGAAGCAGCGGCAATGGGCAGCATTTGTCCGCCGCGAACCGCTGCTAATTGCGGCGCCAAACCTCGGAGAGACAATCAACGAGGTCGGAAGTTTCGCGCTGCCGCCGATCAAAGCGGCAGCAGAGCTCGCCGAATTCAATTTCAGATGGGACGATAGCGGACCGTGGGCATCGTGAACGCGATCCATATACTCTTCGTCCTTCGGGCGGCTTCGCCAGATGACACCGGCCCGGGTACGCACAATAGTGGCCGACCTTATAGAGGACTTGCGCCAAAAGAATGCCTGACAGGCTCTCTCCCGAGGCACGCAGCGCCCACATGCGGCGCATCCGCAAGGTAGATACGAAGCCAGAGTTGGTGGTGCGCCGAGTTGCCCATCGGCTGGGCTATCGCTTCAGACTTCATCGGCGTGACCTGCCTGGCACACCCGATCTCGTCTTTCCTCGCTTGAGGAAGATCATATTCGTGCATGGATGCTTCTGGCATCAGCACGATTGCCGCCTCGGCTCCAAGCGGCCTTCGACCAATCCGGAGTATTGGCTGCCGAAGCTGGCCCGCAACGTCGAGCGGGACAGGCACGCTCGGAAGCGCCTCGCGGACGAGGGCTGGAGCGTCCTGGTGATCTGGGAATGCGAAACGAAGGCGCCCGACCGCCTCGATCGGCTCATCAAAAGTTTTCTTGCAGATAGCACGTAGGTGCCTAAGCCCTTGTGACAAAGCTCCTTTCCCGCACTGGCGCGACTTGCACCAAATAGATGCATTTTGGTGCGTTTCAGTGTATCATCCTGAACGGCAAGGGAGAATCTTGACTGCAGCATGATGTCGAAAAAATCACAGATGAAGCGGTTCAGTGTGTCGCTTGAGCCGAACGAATATGCTGAGTTGCGCCGCATCGCGCAGGCAAGCAGGCCACCACTCTCCCTTCAATTTGTCGCTCGTTACGCTTTACAAAGATTCTTGGACGAGCATAGGGGCAAGCAACTTCAGTTGCCGCTCAACAAGAAAGAACAATAAAGGAGCGCAAAGTTGGGGGGATATCGGTTCATTGATTTGTTCGCAGGACTGGGCGGCTTCCATCAAGCGCTGAAGGCGCTCGGCCATCAGTGCGTGTTCGCCTGCGAGGTCGATGAGGACCTGGCCGATCTCTATGAGAAGAATTTCGGCTTACGCCCGCACGGCGATATCAGGTCGATCGAGCTATCGTCTGTGCCCGACCACGACATCCTGTGCGCCGGATTCCCTTGCCAGCCATTTTCGAAGGCGGGCGGACAACAGGGGCTTGAATGCCCCCAATGGGGAGATCTTATCGACTACGTAATTCAGATTCTGCGCCTACATAAGCCGCGCTACTTCATTATCGAGAATGTGCCCAATCTCGTGCGCCACCGGCAGGGCAAGACTTGGCGGACAATCGAGCATCGTCTACGGCTAGCCGGCTATAGCGTCAGGGACAGGCTGCTTTCCCCTCACCATTTCGGCGTCCCGCAGATTCGCGAGAGAGCTTTCATCGTCGGCAGGCGCGGTGGCCTTGAAGGGCTTGCCTGGCCGGAGCGATTGGATAGCGATGAGCTTTCCATCCACTCGATCCTTGATAAAAATCCGATTGAAGCGCGTGCGCTACCTGAGAGCTTCATCAAATACCTGGAGGCGTGGCAGACGTTTCTCGACCTGTTCCCTGAGGACGAGCAGCTCCCATCCTTCCCGATATGGGCGATGGAGTTCGGCGCAACTTATCCTTATGCCGAGAACTCGCCTTCTGGCGTTGGCCTGAATGCCATTGGCCCGTTCAGAGGAAGCTTTGGTCAGTCCCTGCGCGGCCTGTCAGAGCAGGACGTGCTTGCCGCGGTGCCACCTTATGCGCGGGACTCTGCCAAGAAATTTCCGAAGTGGAAGATCGATTTCATTCGCCAGAATCGCGATTTCTACAAGCGACATAAGAAGTGGATTGACGGATGGTTGCCTTCCGTTCTTGAGTTCGCGCCCAGCTTCCAGAAGTTTGAGTGGAATTGCAAAGGTGGGGAGCGTGATGTCTGGAAATATATTATCCAGTTCCGCGCTTCAGGCATTCGAGTCAAACGCCCGACGACGGCACCTTCGCTGGTCGCGATGACCACGAGCCAGGTTCCTGTCGTGGCGTGGGAGCGTCGTTACATGACGATCCGCGAGGCCAGCCGGCTTCAGAGCATGGGAGACCTGGAGCATTTTCCGTCGGCGCAAACCGCGGCGTTCAAGGCTTTGGGAAACGCCGTCAATGTCGATGTGGTGAAGGAGATTGCCCGTCATCTTCTCGCACTCGACCCTACGCCTCCGCAAACCAAAGCTTCATCACGCAATGACCGACTGCGAGCTGTTTCCGAGCCGGTGCGCAGAATGGTGAGGGCGGCGTAGACGAAGGGGCGGAACGTTGGGGGTGAAGAAGGTAGACATACGACCGGGCGTCAGTGTCCTAGCCGTCTTGCGGCACCTGAATTACCGCCCCTGGTACGCGCTGGGTGAGTTCGTCGATAACGCAGTGCAAAGTTTTGCCGAGCATCGCCTTGCTCTTCAAGAGATGCACGGGAACGACTTCAAGCTGCGCGTAGACATCGATATCGATACCGCATCGCCGCCACGTATCTCGATCCGGGATAACGCCGCCGGCATATTTGAGTCGGAGTACAGCCGCGCATTCCGCCCTGCTGCCATTCCACCGAACCGCACGGGCTTGGCGGAATTCGGGATGGGAATGAAAAGCGCCGCATGCTGGTTCGCGCCTCGGTGGACGGTCCGGACGTCCGCCCTTAGCGAGCCGGTGGCGCGCACCGTTCATTTCGACATTGAGAATATCGTCAACGACGACATTGAAGAGCTCACTATAGAAGAGGTCCAGGAGGCGGCAGATAGGCACTACACGGAAATCGTCCTGGAGGATGTGTTCCACGTTCCAGTCGGACGGACCGTCGCCAAGCTAAAGGAGCACCTAACCGACATCTACCGGGCGTTCATGCGCGACGGAACCCTTGAGTTGCGGTTCAATGGCGAGCCCCTCGTATATCGAGAGCCGAAGGTCCTCAAAGCGGCGTATTTCAAGGACAAGGGCGGTTCAGCCAAGGAATGGCGCAAGCCGATTGAGTTCGATTTTGGCAACGGTCTTTCCGTCCACGGCTTCGCGGCCCTCCGAGAGACGGCGAACACCGCCAAGGCCGGCTTCTCCCTATTCCGGCGCGGCCGCGTAATTCAAGGCAGCGGGGATGAAGGCTATCGCCCGGCCTACATTTTCGGCAGCTCCAACAGCTACCGATATCAACGACTTTTCGGCGAGCTTCATCTCGACGGTTTTGAAGTCAGCCACACCAAGGATGGCTTTCGCTGGGACGAAAACGAGCAACCGTTTCTCGAGTTGCTCCGAGAGCATCTCGACAGCGAGGAATTGCCGCTGCTGAAGCAGGCTGAGGGATATCGCGTGCGCGTGGCCCGGGCCCAGTTGACAACGTCCGCGCGTCAGGCCGTCGAGAACACCGCTCAGGCGCTCGAAAGACGCTTGCCTGATGTGATTCCTTCTATTGCGGACGCCGAGCCGGTGGATACGCCCACGGAGGAAACACCTCACGCTTCGACGCTGGCCAACCGGCGTTTCGATGTCCGATTTCGCGACAGGGAGTGGACCATCAATGTCGAGCTAGCTGACGATCCGGCGGAAGGCCAGTGGCTGGCCGTGACCGATGTAGCGCAATCCCGAGAGCAGCCGAGACGCGTGGATATCCGGGTGTCAATGGTCCACCCTTTCATGGTGCGCTTTGCGCAGACGGACTCGGAGGATGTCGAGGCTCTTCTTCGCGTAGCTGCTGCTATTGCGGTCGCCGAGGTGCTGGCCAGAGACGCCGGCGTCCGAAAGGCAGGAACGGTGAGGCGCAACGTCAACGATATTCTCCGGGACGCTCTCTCAGAGCCGTAATGGGAAGGGGGCACGAATGACAAACGACAATCCTATTATCGTCGAGCCTGTTGTCGCGCCGGCAGGTGGTCGATGGGCACCGCTTGCGGGGCCGGAGACGCTTGACTTCCTGGCCACCGTGGTTCCGGAGGCAAGCCGGGATGATGTGCGCGACACCGCCGTCTCCATTCTAGCCAAAGGCGTCCCACCCACCGGCGAGTTCAGGCAAGAGACAGGCCTTGTCGTCGGCTACGTCCAGAGCGGCAAGACAATGTCGTTTGAGACGGTGGCTGCTCTCGCACGCGACAACGCCTTCCAGATCGTCATCGTTGTGGCCGGCATCGCAAACCCGCTTCTTGATCAATCAACGGGCCGGTTGCGCCGCGATCTGCGGCTCGACGAGCCGGATCGTGTGCGGCGATGGATACAGTTTCAGAATCCGTCGGCGGATGATGCCACCGTGCAAGCGATCCGCGACGTGCTGGATGATTGGCGGGATCCTGGCACGCCGGAGGAATACAAGAAGACGGTGCTTGTGACCATTCTCAAGAATCACAGGCGCCTTCAGAATCTGGCCGATCTTATCCGCGCGGTTGGGGCAGAGGGCGTGCCGGTCCTGATCATTGACGACGAGGCCGATCAGGCCAGCCTGAACACTGAAGTGGCGCAAGGACAAGAAAGCACTACTTACCGTTGCCTCATGGCGCTCAGGCAAGCTTTGCCATCCCATACGTACCTGCAATACACCGCAACGCCGCAAGCACCATTGTTGGTAAGCATCATAGACTCCCTTTCGCCGAACTTCGTGCAAGTTCTTGAGCCGGGCGAAGCCTACGTGGGCGGGCGCGAATTCTTTGCCGATAATCAAACCTATGTCCGCGTGATTCCGCCGCAGGACGTTCCCACTAACGCCAATCCCCTCAGCGAGCCGCCGGAATCGCTTCTGGATGCGCTACGTGTTTTCATGGTGGGTGTGACCGCCGGGATTAGCCAGGGTCGCAATACAGGCAACCGATCCATGCTGGTCCACCCATCACATCGTACGGCCCAGCATCAGGAATATTACAACTGGGTACGCGATATCTTCGACGACTGGAAGCGCACCCTCAACTTGCCAGACAACGATCCCGACAAGCAGGAGCTAATCGAAGATTTCCGCGGAGCCTACGATGATCTTGCTCAAAGCGTCGGGGATCCCCTCCCAGATTTCGACGAGCTCGTGCCGTCCTTGCGCTTTGCCTTTCGGAATACGCGGGTGCTTGAGGTGAACGCCCGCGGAGGGCGCACGCCACCCGTCGATTGGCGTAGCGCCTATGGCTGGATTCTTGTTGGCGGTCAGGCAATGGATCGTGGTTTCACGGTGGAAGGTCTTACGGTCACATACATGCCGCGCGGCATTGGCGTCGGCAATGCCGACACCGTGCAGCAGCGTGCGCGGTTCTTCGGGTACAAGCGATCCTATCTCGGCTATTGCCGCGTTTACCTTGAGCAGGGGACGCTTCGCGCCTTCCAGAAATATGTTGAGCATGAGGAGGACGTTCGCGGCCAGCTTGAGGAGTTTCAGGACAACGGTCATCCCCTGAACGATTGGAAGAGGGCCTTTGTCCTCGATACGGCATTTCGGCCGTGCCGACATCACGTCCTTGAATTTGATTACATGCGTGGGCGTTTCTCGAATGATTGGGTGGCACCCCGGGTCGTCCTCGCGTCAGACGCCGTCGTGCAGGCAAACCGCGAGGCTGTAGCCGGTTTCATCCAGGGTCTCGCGTTTGAGGAGGATAGCGGCCATCCAGACCGAACGGACGCTCAACACCACCATATCTGCCGCGACATCCCTCTGCGCGCGGCGATCGAGCAACTCCTCGTAACCATGCGGATCACGGGCACGACAGATTCGCAACGGAACACGGGGGTGTTGCTTCAACTCAGCAAGGCACTCGAAGACGACCCCGATGAGCTTTGCACGATCTACAGGATAAGCCCGGCCACCCGACGGCGCCGTGGTATCGACGAGAACGGCGAGGTTACCAACCTGTTTCAAGGTGAGGCGCCTGTTCATCCGCGCGAGCGGCGCGGCGAGGTGTATCCCGGCGACCGCGCAATCCGCGACGACGACAATGTAACGATTCAGATTCATACGCTCGATCTGACGCGCGACGAGCAGGTGGTTGCCGAGAATGTACCCGTCCTTGCCGTCTGGGTTCCGGCGCGGCTGGCCCGTGCCTGGATCTCTCAGGATGAGCAATGATGGCCACCGGCCTAGCCGATATCTTCGAAGCGATTCCTTCGCCTTCTCCGGACTCCTCAGACAAACCGCTCTACGCGGTTATGCCGGTTCCCGGTCATACTAGCTATTTCGTCGGTAAGGACAGGGAGTCGCTGGCTTGCCTCCTCGTTTCAACGAGCGATCAGACCGGCAGGCCGCATCCGCCCATCCGGCTTGAGAGCCTGGACGCACAGTTCGAGTTGCGCTGCCATTTGAAGAAGGTGGGTGAGCTGGAGCGCGAGGGCACTTTCACCGTAATCCGCTGCCGGGACAGCGACAGCGAGACGACGCGCTACTTCCTTTCGGTCTGCGAGACGATTCTTCGCATGCTTGGCGACAATCCCGCGCGGACTCAGATTGCCACGGCCGTTAATCGGCTGGCCGCCATCTTCCAGAGAGTCCGGCAGCCGCCTGCACGACCGCTCAATGGGTTATTTGGGGAGCTTTACCTTCTCTTTCGCAGCGGCAATGCCGTCCGGGCGCTGAGAGCTTGGCGCACTGACGAGAACGCAAGGTTCGACTTCTCTGACGGGGATGTCCGGCTGGACGTGAAGGCGACAGGTGGCCGAGGCCGCATCCACTCATTCTCATATGAGCAATGCAATCCCTCATCGGGGACTATAGCGGTCGTAGCCTCGTTGCACGCGGAGCAGGCTGCGGGCGGCATGCTCCTCCACACCCTAATGGAGCAGATAGAAGCCCGCGTATCTGCTCACGCCGATCTCGTGCTTAAGCTCCATGAGACCGTGGCAGCAACCTTGGGCGCAAGCTTGAATGATGCGCTGTCCAGGCGCTTCGACATGCGGCTAGCGGAGTCGTCCCTGCAGTTTTTCAGCCTTGAGGATGTTCCGGCGATACGAGGGGCATTGCCTGCGGGAGTTAGCGACGTTCATTTCCGTTCCGATCTTTCTACACTGGCGTCGCTCTCCGTTGAGGCGCTCATCGACAAAGACCCGGTCTTCTGGGATCTTCTGCCGCGCCCTCAATGAGCCAATAGATCTGCTTCGTCCGGCTCGGCTACTTGGAAAGCCATTCGGCATAAGCTTGCACATCGATCATCGGAACGGTGCCGCTGAATTGCAGTTGCGAAATCAGCTTGAACAGGAACGCCGTTGCCGGCTTGCCACCGGCGTGAACCTCGTAACGGCTGTCCTGCTGGCGAAAGCTGAAATATCCGTGTGCCGCCACGCAGCCCAGATCAAGGCGATCCCCGTCCTGTCCGCCATCGAGCGCTTCGATTAGTGAGTCACCCAAGGCCGGCGTCCAGTCGCTCTCGAATGTCAGTATGCCACCGAGAATCGGGATCAGCGGTTTCGCCGGGTATGTGCCCCCGGCGTGAGGGATCGGCAGGCTGGTACGGTGAAGACGTCGTACGCTTCCCACTTTCTCCCGCGCGTAGTTCACTTGGCTTGCGTTGATCGCTTGTTTCGCCTCGAACACGGCGTAGACGCTTTCGGCGGGGATAATGGTCTGCCCTTCATAATGGAAGATGAAGGGCGAATACTGGCGGTCGAAAACGACGACATCAATCTGCTGACTGAACACGCCCCGGCTGTCGACGACGTGGGCGGTGGCGGCCTGATACCGCTGCGGCAGATAGGTCTGCAGGAGCTCCAGCCACACCTTCTCGCTGGCGTCTCCTTTCGTACCCGGATGACCGAAGCTCTTGCGCACCGTTTCCAGGCGCCGCTGAATGTCGTCGTGCAGCCCCGAGAGGAGCTGCGAAAGAGACCACTCGCTCATGTTGCACGGTCCTGAAAGGGGGGCGTCGGCGCCATCGTTCGCGTGATCTCCAGCGCGCGAGCCGCCGTCACCGTTCGTGTCGGATAGGCGTCGAGCACAATGGCGGGTAGCAACCGCTGCGTCAGGTCCGAGAATGTAAATCCGTAGCCGCCTTCCGTCGCGCCGGTGGCGGTGACCACGGCGTCAATCTGTGGCTGCGAGAATCCGAGCTGCTTGAACGCCGGCCCGAGAACGGCCCGCCGCTGCGTTTCATCGGGCCGTTGGAACGTCAAAATATCCGCCGCCCGGCGGCGTACGGCCGGATCAAGCGCGGTGAGGCGATTCGTGCACATAATCACTGCGGCGGGTACGCGGCTGTTGGCGAGTCGGTCCACGCCCCGGATGAAGGCGTTCACGCCCGCGCGGTCCTCGTGATGCATCTGTGCCGCCTCGCGCGACTGGGCGAGGGCATCCGCCTCATCGACGAGAAGGATGACCGCGCCGCGCGACCGCGCGCCGCTGCCCTTGAGCTTGCTGGCCTCCGTATGGGCATAGTCGAATGCGGCGGAGAGGAGTTGCGTCATCTCGCCGACGCGGCCCTGGCCCCGCGTCGAGAGGCTCATCGGAAAAAGGGTAATCTCGATATCCTCCTGCCGCGCCACGGCATCGCCGATCGTCTCGGCAAGTTCCGATTTTCCCGACCCGACATCACCCGCCAACACAACAAGGGGCGGACGGCGCAGCACCGCGTGCAGCACGCCGTTGGCGCCGGGATGGTGCTTCTTCGCCCAGGCTTCGAGGCCCGCCGGATTGACCAGCAACCCGAGGATCTTCGCCAGACGCGCTTTGTGATCGTCCAGACCGACGAGACGTGCGAGCCGTTCCTGCGGCTCGAAGTCCGGGTAAGTGATACGTCGCTCAAACAGTTCGTCGAGACCAGGCCGCGTCGTCATCAGTAACTCCTTACGCTAGCGCGATCGAGTGCCCGGCCACCTGACGAATAGGTTCGGTCGCCACTCAGGTAGCCGTTGATGGCAGGCTCCGGGGCGCCCGTCCGCGGGAACGGCAGGCGCTTTTCGAATTCTGCCTTCTCGGCGTCGGTCAGGCTGTGCCACGCCGCGCTGTAGGTCATGTAGCTGTAGAAGGAGGCCCCGCTGATATCCGCTCCCGGGCGAATCCGGCCCGGATCATCGTCGTTCGCCGAACCGCCTGCGAGGTCACGCGCCGTATACCGTAGTGTCGGCTCGATCCATTCGCCGTTGCGGCGAAACCCGTAGGTGACGGTGCCAAGATATCCCGCCTTGAGGAACTCGATCGCCTCCGCTTCGTAGCCGGCAATCTCCGAGTCACTCGGGTATCCGTACAGCCGCTGCATCCGCTTGAGGTCGGTGGCGACCTTCGCCGCCATGTGCTTCGCGTGGGTGAGGGTGAACGTGGCCGTTTCGGCAACTGTAAAGCTGTAACTCATTCGTCCCTCACACCTGAAACGAAGGTCCGAAGACCTTCTGCCAGTAATAGACGGTTTCCTGCTTCGTCGGCGCGGCGAGCGCCGAATCGATGGCATCGCCCGCATCGAGCGCGGCATCTACGATCGCGTCGGCCTGCGCGGCGGTATAGAGCCGGCTGACGTTGTTCTTCTCGTTCACTGGATCGATGATCTGCACAGGTTCGGAAAACGACCCGACCGCCGAAGCCGCGTAGTAGTCGGTGAAGATGATCTTATCCCGCATGTTGCTGCGGGCGACATAGGTGAAAAAGTGCTGCAGCGCTTCCGGGTAGTCGGAGAAGTCGAGCCCCCGGTCGCACAGGTGCGAGAGGATCATCTCGATCATGAAGGACTTGAACCGGAAATCCGCTCGCTCCTGCTTCATCTTCCGCGCCCAGAACTTCACCAGCCGTGCGATCTGGGCGAAATGCGTTTCCTGCGCCGTCTTGCGCTTGCGCGTGAACTCCAAGTGGAGCGGGATGCTGGTTTTCAGGAACGAGCCGTCGTCCTGGCTGACGAGGTTGCCGTACCACTGCGGGTCGCCGTCATAGAGAATTGGCACGACGTCGACATCGAGGCCCGATCCGCGGAACGACACGGTCACGCTATATGTCTGCGGCTGGACCTGGTCGGGGCTGAAGTTCGGGAACGCCTTGCGCAGCCGCTCGGCGAGATACTCCAGCAGGGCGGCGATATCACTCGGCGCGTCGGCGCCACTGATATAGCAGGCGACATCGATATCGTTCAGGGAGCGCAGAGCCGTCCCCTTAGCGAGGCTGCCGGATAGCATCATCTTTTTCAGGGTGAAGTCCGGGTGCTCATCGAGGTAGCCGTCGAGCCTTTCGCGCAGACGGCGAGCCTGTGCGCGAAATTCATTCGCCTTGTCCTTGGGCAGGTTCACCCTGTCCTGGGCAAAGCGAACGATGTCGCCGTGGTTCACATGCTCTCTGCTCATCCTTCAAACCTTCTTGCTATTGGCGATATCGCCATGCAATATGTGTCGAGTATGTATGCGTCTTGAAAAAGGAGTCAACCCCTATATGTCGAGTTCGACATGACTGAGAAAGAAGCCCCGTCCGAAATCTTTAAGGAGCGGCTGAAGGCCGCGCGCGACCTGCGAGGGCTGAGCCAGGGGGAACTGGCCGGAAAGGCCGGTTTGCCACCCAGCTCCATCGCTCATTTCGAAGCTGGTTCCCGCAAACCGTCTTTCGATACGCTGCGCAAGCTCGCCAATGCCCTTGAAGTGACAACAGACTATCTGCTTGGCCGAACCGACGACCCCGCGCTCGCCGAGTCAGGTGATCCGCTCTACCGCGATGTGAGCAAGCTGACCTCCCGTGACCGCGAACTGGCCAAGGACTTTCTGAAGATGTTGGCTGAGCGCAGCCACGCGAGGAAGAAGGGGGATGACCCGTGAATCTCGCCTTTCGCCTGAAAATGGCCAAGCAGAAAGGCGAAGCGCTAATCCGCGAACGCAAGATCGATTCGCTACCGGTTGACCCGTTCGCGATTGCAGTGGACCATGATATTTTGGTTGAGCCTAAACCGGACACTGAGCCAGGCGTCTCTGGCATGCTGCTTCGCCACGGCGATGTCTTCGGCATCCTGTACGCGACTTATATTCCGAGCGAGGGATACCAGCGCTTCAGCGTCGGCCATGAACTGGGGCATTACTTCCTCGACGGCCACATCGATCATGTGCTGCCGGAAGACGGCGTTCACGCCTCACGTGCCGGTTTCGTGTCTGCCGATCCGTACGAGCTTGAAGCCGATCACTTCAGTGCTGGGCTGTTAATGCCCAGCACCTTGTTCAGCCGGGCGCTTAGCCGTGCCGGGCAAGGGCTTGTGGCCGTCGAATCGGCTGCCGGTCTGTGCCGAACATCCCTCACCGCGACCGCCATCCGTTATGCCGAACTGACCGACGATGCCGTGGCTGTTGTCGTGAGCACGGGCAAGACCATCGACTATTGCTTTTTGTCCGACACCATCAAGTCGCTGCCGCAACTCACCTGGCTGCGCAAGGGTACTCCGGTTCCTAGGCAAACGGCGACAGCACAGTTCAATGCCGATCCCAGCCGGATTGCGAATGCGGATCGCACAGAGGCCGATATCGACATCATGGATTGGCTCGGCGGCACCCGGTCCGTTGAGGCCGTTGAAGAGGTCATCGGACTGGGAAGCTACGGTAAAACCCTGACAGTGCTCACATGCCCCTCGCTTGTTGACGAAGCCTATCAGGACGAAGACGAGGATGAGGATGCCGACCTGGAAGAGCGCTGGACACCGCGCTTTCGGAGGTGATCGGCATGGTGCGGGCTGTGGAGGCACGGCGGCAGGGAGACGATTTTCAAGCAGGAGTTCGTATGCGCAGCGCGCAGAACCTTTGGAGCCGTGCTAGGTTATTTCGCTATGCCAGCGCCTGCTACAGTGCGCGGCCATACGCAGTGATGCGCGAGAGCAGGCGAAACGCCGCCAAATATCCGCCTTTCAATTCAGTTGCTTATCATGCTCAGGGCATGAATTCTGCTCTGCATGAACCGCAAAGCAAGCCAATCGAGAAAGGGCGTTTTGCCGACCGAGCGCGAAGAGTTGCTCGAGGCTATGCTCGTCGAGAAGCCCGAGCTGAGGTTCACGCCGCGGGGCGATCCCGACCCTCGCCTCGTCCGCTTGGTCGAGTTTCTCGCCCGGCAGGCGGCTCGCGAATTCTTCGAGAAGGAAAGCAAGAGGCAGGGCTCACGCGGCTCCTGATCGCCTTGGGAGACGCACATTGAAAGTCGCCATCTACGCCCGCTATTCCTCCGACAATCAGCGCGATGCGTCCATCGCCGACCAGTTCCGCATGTGCCGCCTCCATGCCGAGAAGCAGGGCTGGATCGTCGTCGAGGAGTATTCCGATCATGCCATCTCCGGCGCCTCGCTGCTGCGGCCCGGTGTTCAGGCATTGATCTCTGACGCGACGCGTGGCCGCTTCGATCTCGTTCTCGCCGAGGCGATGGACCGCCTTTCGCGCGACCAGGAGGACATTGCTGGCCTCTTCAAGCGCATGGCCTATTCGGACGTGAAAATCCTCACCCTGTCCGAGGGCGAGGTCACCCACCTGCATGTCGGTCTGAAGGGCACGATGAACGCGCTCTTCCTCAAGGATTTGGCCGACAAGACGCGGAGAGGACAGCGCGGTCGCGTGGAAGCCGGCAAGTCCGGTGGCGGAAACTCCTATGGCTACGACGTCGTCAAGAAATTCGACGTGAATGGCGAGCCGATCCGGGGCGGCCGGACGATCAACGAAACGCAGGCCGAGGTCGTCCGCCGCATCTTTCGTAACTATGCCGCGGGCAAGTCGGCCAAGACGATCGCCTTCGCGCTCAACAAGGAGGGGATCCCTGCTCCCTCAGGCGGGGATTGGGGTTTCAGCACGATCAACGGCAACCCGAAGCGCGGGAACGGCATCCTCAACAACGAAATGTACATCGGCAAGATCGTCTGGAACCGTCAGCGCTTCGTGAAGGATCCCGACACAGGCAAGCGGCAGGCGCGGCCGAACCCGGAAGAGGAATGGGTGATCCAGGACGTGCCGGAGCTGCGCATCCTGGATGACGAGCTCTGGGAGGAAGTGAAGGCACGCCAGGCGGGAAACAGGATCGCGCGAGACGAGAACGGCCAGGCCGATGTGGCGGCGGTCCACCGTCGCCGGCGTCCGAAGTATCTTTTCTCCGGCCTCACCAAATGCGCCTGCTGCGGCGGAGGGTATTCGGCAATTTCCGCAACGCTGATCGGCTGCTCCACAGCACGGAACAAGGGCACCTGTGACAATCGCGTCAACATCCGGCGCGATGAACTGGAATCGCGCGTCTTGAACGCCCTGCGCACCCGACTGGTTGATCCCGCGCTGTTCGCCAGGTTCTGCGAGGTCTTCACACGGGAGGTTAATAGCCTCCGCATGGAAGGCCGCGCCAACATCGCTGCGGCCGAAGCCGAGATTAGGAAGATCGATCGCGAGTTGGATACCCTCCTCGATCTGGTCCTCAAGGGAGGCGCGGCCGACAAGATCAATGCGAAGATGGTTGGCCTGGAACAGCGGAAGAAGGAAGTCGAAGCCTTCCTTGCTGAAGCCGATGAGCCGCCACCCCTTCTGCATCCCTCCATGGCGGAGCTCTACCGGTCGCGCGTCCAGCAGCTCTACGATGCGCTGCAGGATGAGGACGAAGAGAAGCGCACGGAGGCCGCCGATATCATCAGGACGCTGGTCGAGGACATCGTGCTGACGCCGGTGGACGGCAAGGTGGAGATCGACGTGCGCGGCGATCTCGCTGGAATCCTTACGCTTTCCGTCCAAACGAAAAACCCCGCCGGTCGGGCGGGGTCATCGCAAGTAAAGATGGTTGCGGGGGCAGGATTTGAACCTGCGACCTTCAGGTTATGAGCCTGACGAGCTACCGGGCTGCTCCACCCCGCGTCGCGATAGGCAGTTGCCTATGGGAAGCGTTTTTTCCGGCGATGGCCGCTTTGCGGCGTTTTGAAGAGGTTTCATGCGTTTGGCAGACCTGGCGGCGACCTACTCTCCCGCGTCTTGAGACGAAGTACCATCGGCGCTGGGGCGTTTCACGGCCGTGTTCGGCATGGGAACGGGTGCAGCCACCCCGCCATAACCACCAGGTCGGCCAAACGCATGATTTTCGAGAAGCTGGATTTGTGCCATGCCGTGATCGGTCAGGCGCCTCCGGAACTGCAGGTTCCGCAAGGCCGACCGGCCGTCGCGCACTTTTGCGCGCCCCGTCCGGAGGATAGCGGCGCAAGCCGCGTTCATCCGTGAGGACAAAGAACCATCGTGAGCGCGCGACTGCGCGCCGCCGGTCGCCCGGCGCCCCCGCGGAGCATAGGCCCGCGGGGCCGCTCATGCGTGAGCGCGAAGAGATGGGCACGAGCAATGAGAATGATCAAGCCGATCGAGCTATTAGTACCGGTAAGCTTCATGCGTTGCCGCACTTCCACACCCGGCCTATCGACGTGGTCGTCTACCACGGCTCTCAGGGAACACTCGTTTTCAGGTGGGTTTCCCGCTTAGATGCCTTCAGCGGTTATCCCTTCCGTACATAGCTACCCTGCTATGCGGCTGGCGCCACAACAGGTCCACCAGAGGTACGTCCATCCCGGTCCTCTCGTACTAGGGACAGATCCTGTCAATATTCCTACACCCACGGCAGATAGGGACCGAACTGTCTCACGACGTTCTGAACCCAACTCACGTA
>NZ_WQNI01000006.1 GCF_010993735.1 Chelativorans alearensis | reverse complement strand
GCGCAACATCCCGGTCCATGGCGGCGCGGTGACGGTCCATGGCCGCCACGTGCCGCCCGGCTATGCCGTCGAGGTTTTGGGCGAGACGATCCCCGTCGATCCCGACCAGGCCTTCGTCGTGCAACGCATCCTGCCGGCGGGCGACCACCCGGTCGATGTCGCCGTCAAGGGAGCGTCGAAGACCGGCGGCCTTGCCTTTACCCGCGACATCAACATCCCCGACAACGACTGGTTCTATGTGGCGCTCGCCGACCTGACCATCGGCAAGCGCATGGGCGACGACAACATCGAGGTGGTGCGCCCGGGCGAATACGACGAGGTCTACACCAGGGGCAGGCTGGCCTTCTATCTGAAGGGCAAGATCAAGGGCAAGTATCTCCTGACGGCGGCCGCCGACACCGGCGAGGACGACCTTGAGGATCTGTGGCGCGACCTCGACAGCCAGGACCCGCGGCGCCTCCTGCGCCGGCTCGATCCGGACGACTACTATCCCGTCTATGGCGACGATTCGACCTTTGTCGAGGACGCCCCCACCAACGGCAAGTTCTACGTGCGGCTGGAGCGCGGCGACAGCCACGTCATGTGGGGCAACTACAAGACGGCGATCACCGGCACCGAGTTCCTGCGCTCCGAGCGCGCGCTCTACGGCGCCAACGCCGTCTACCGCTCCGAAGAGACGACCTCCTTCGGCGAGCGCAGGACGGAGGTTTCGGTCTATGCGGCCCAGCCCGACACCCTGCCGCAGCGCGAGGAGTTCCTGGGCACCGGCGGCTCGGCCTACTTCCTCAAGCGCCAGGACATCGTCGAGGGCTCCGAGACGGTGACGGTGGAGACTCGCGACGCGGTGACCGGCCGCATCGTCGAACGCCACACCTTGAGCTATGGCGACGACTATTCCTTCGACTACATGCAAGGGGTGATCATCCTGCGCCGGCCGCTGACCTCGATGACCGGCACCTCGGGTCCGGTGCGCGACGGGGCGCTGGGCGGCAACAAGCTCTATCTGGCCGTGCAGTACGAGTTCGAGCCGCTGGCCAGCGACGTCGACGGCTATGTCTATGGCGGCCGCGCCCAGCACTGGCTGGGCGACAAGGTGCGCGTCGGCGTCACCGGCATGGACGAAAGCACCGGCCTGGCCGACCAGAAGGCCTATGGCGCCGACATCGCTCTGCGCCATTCCGATCGCACCTACCTGTCGGCCGAGTTCGCCCGCTCCGAGGGCCCCGGCTTCAGCCTGTCGGAATCGAGCGACGGCGGGCTGACCTGGGACGGCCGCTCCATGGAGGATGCGCCCGACACCGAGGCCTCGGCCTGGCGTGTCGAGGGCCAAGTGGCGCTCGACGAGCTCGGCGCCGGCGTGAAGGGCACGGTGGGCGGCTATTACGAGAAGAAAGAGGCGGGCTTTTCCAGCCTCTTCGACCGCGCCAACGTCGACCGGCGCATCTGGGGCGCCCATGCCGATGTCGACGTCACCGAGGCCGTCGCCCTGCAGCTTGCCTATGACGACCTGAAGGACGGAGACGGCCAGGTCCGGCGCGACGGCACCGGTAGCGTCAGCTGGCAGTTCGACCAGCACTGGAAGCTGTCCTTCGGCGTCACTTACTCCGAGATCATGTCGCCGCGCGCCATTGACGCCGGCAAGTCCGGCTATGACGGCAGCCGCCTCGACGCCGGCGTGCGCGTCGATTACCGCATCGACGACAACCGGCTGGTCTACGCCTTCGCCCAAGGCACGCTTGACCGTACCGGCGACATCGACCGCAACGACCGCGGCGGCATCGGCGCCGAGTGGCGGCTCACCGACCGGGTCGGGATGACCGGCGAGGTCTCCTACGGCACCCACGGGCTGGGGGCGTTGGCCGGCCTCACCTACGACCCGACCGCCGACGAGCACTACTACATCGGCTACAAGCTCGACCCGGACCGCGCCTTCGACCTCGACAATAACCGCGATCTCTTCGGCACCGACCGCGGCGCCATCGTCATCGGCATGCGCCGGCGCATGGCGGACCTGGCGTCCGCCTATTCGGAAAGCTCCTACGACATGTACGGCAAACGCCGCTCGCTCACCCAGACCTACGGCGTCGTCTATACCCCCGACGCCCAGTGGACCGTCGATGGCGGCCTGGAGATCGGCCGCGTGCGCGACGACACGGTGGACGAGGCCGGCACCGAGCGCGAGGACTTCGACCGCTACGCCCCCTCGCTCAGCCTCGCCTACAAGGACGAGGAGCGCGGCATCAACGCGCGCCTGCGCGGCGAGGTGCGCATCGAGCGCTCCGACGAGGACACGCGCGACCAGAACACCTATCTCTTCGCCGCCGGCCTTGGCTGGAAGACCAGCCCCGACTGGCGCCTCATCGCCAACATCGACGCCGTTCTATCGGATTCAAGGTCCACGGAGACCTCCTTCGCCGACACCGACTATGTCGAGGCCTCCATCGGCTATGCCTACCGCCCGGTCGACAACGACCGCCTCAACGCGCTCTTCAAATACACCTGGCTTTACGACCTGCCGGGCAACAACCAGGTCATCTCGGGCGCCACCGGCGATACCTATGCGCCGGCCCAGCGCAGCCACATCCTCTCCGTCGACGCCGTCTACGACCTCACCCCGTGGCTGTCGCTCGGCGGCAAATACGGCTTCCGCTACGGCCAGGTGAAGTACCGCACCAGCGACGGCACCGGCGCCGCCTTCGTGGACGAATGGCAAAAGTCCTCCGCCCATCTCGGCATCCTGCGCGCCGACCTGCATCTCGTCCGGAAATGGGACCTCCTCCTCGAGGGCCGCGTCCTCCACATGCCCGAGGCCGACACTACGGACTACGGGGCCCTCGCCGCCCTCTACCGCCACGTCGGCAACAACTTCAAGGTCGGTCTCGGCTACAACTTCGGCCGCTTCTCCGACGACCTCAGAGACCTCACCCTCGATGACCAGGGCCTCTTCCTCAACGTCGTCGGCAAATTCTGACCGCAAACTCCCCCACCGCTCACAAATGAGCGGTGGGGAGCTTTTTTTTGCGGGATCACAGAATTGGGCCTGTGCCAGGGCGACCACCAGACCAATAGCTTGTGGGCTGACTTTTCCAAACGGATGGGTACCATCCGTTTGGGGCAGAGCACTAGCGCGTCTCCGCCTCGTCGAAACGCGTCCGCGCCTTGCGCGCAAGCCCTGACCAATGCCGAGATCGCGGCGCTTGCGGCAGCGGTGCCCGGCAAGCCGATCGAGGTGGTCAACCTGTCGGACGAGGCCCTTACCCAAGGCATGAAGGCCGCCAGTGTACCGGAAGCCTTCGTTCCCCTCCTCGTCTCCTTCGACGCCAACGCCCGCACCGGCGGCCTCGCCGAAGTCACGGCAGACGTCGAAAAGCTTTCCGGCCTAACGCCGCGGCCGCTGAAAAGCTTTTTCGAGGCGAACAAGGAGGCGCTTCTCGGCTAATTCTTTGGTTCGTTGGGCGGCAGGCCGCGTGCCGCCCGCGACCAGGCGCGGTGGGCGTGCCAGGGCCGCCACGGCTCTTCGATGGAGAAGAGGATATCCACCGGCGTGGCGCCTGCCCCGAAATAGACCGCGGCACTGCCCTGCCGTGCCAGTTCGCGCTTGGTGATGACCGTGACCCCGGCGCCGCAGGGATTTTCCGCAACGGCATCGTCGAGGACGAGTAGCGTGGCGGCTCCGCAGGCTGCGCCGGCGGCCGCCCCTCCAGCGGCGTGGGCGATCAAGGCGCCGCTGCCGTGCCGGGCGAGACAGAGCCCGTTGCCGCAGGAAAAGCCCGTCTCGCTTGCGCCCGGGAGACCCGGAAAACCCTCCCCGCCTCCCCTCGGCTTGACGACCGCCTCCGCCTTCAAGGCCCGCGTCCAGCCTTCCATGGTGAAGCCGTTGGGCCGGGAGCGGTTGACGGCAAGCCGCCCATCCGCCCCGCGCAGGCCGACAAGCCGCGCATCCTCCGTCACGAGCACATCGGGCAGTTGCCGCGTCGCGACGAGGCCGAGGCCGAGGACGATCAGCGGCAGTGCAAGCAACCTCAGTCGGGTGGTCGACACCACCAGAACGACGAGCGCGGATGTGAGCGTCAGAAGGGCCGACAGCGGAATAAGCCCCACCGCGTCGATGGGCGTGTGGCCGGAAAACCACTCGGCAACGGCGATCACGGCGGCGATGGCCTGCCCCATCGCTTTCAGGAATATGCCGTCGAGGCCGAAAGGCATGGCCAGCATGGCCAGCACAGCCGCCGGCATGGCCAGGATCGACACAAGGGGCATGGCGGCAAGGTTGGCCGGTAGCGCCAGCGGCGTTGCGCGCTGGAAGTGCCATATGCCGTATAGCGCGGTGGCCGTGCCGGCGATGAGGGAGGTGGCGGCAAGGCCGAATGCAAAGGCAGCACCGTATTGCGCTACGCGCGAAAGGAGCCCTCCCGGCGTTGGGCCGGCGCGCCCGCGGCGACGCTGGCGCCAATCCGTCCAGGCGGCATAACCCGCCACCAGCGCGGCCGTGGCGGCAAAAGACATCTGGAAGCTCGGGCCCACCACCTCGTGCGGCGACAGGACGAGGATGACGAGGGCCGCAATGGCGACGTTGCGCATGGTGATGGCGGCGCGGTCGAAGATGAGGGCACCCAGCATCACCGCCAGCATGATGTAGCTGCGCTGCGCGGCCACCCCCGAGCCCGAGACGAACAGATAGAGCGTGCACATGACAAGCGCCGCCGCGGCGGCATACTTCTTCACCGGCAGGCGCGAGGAGAAGCCCGGAAAGAGGGCCGTGCCGGCGCGCAGCATGAACATGATCGTGACGGCCACGAGCGCCATGTGCAGGCCGGAGATGGCAAGGATATGGGCAAGGCCGGCGCGGCGCAGCCACTCGTTTATCTCCTCCGGAATGCCGGCGCGAAAACCGGTGATCATGGCGACCGCGACCTCGCCTTCCGCGCCCCCGACCTTGGCGCGAATGCGCTCGGCTAGTGCCACGCGCATCGTCTCCAGCCAGCGTGCCGGGCGGGCGGAGACAGGCAGCGGTTCGTCGAGCTCCACGCGCTCCGGCCCGGACATGAAGAAGCCGACCGCGCCCAGACGGTTGAAATAGCTCGCGAATGAAAAATCATAGGCGCCGGGCCGCACCGGCCCCGAGGGCGACATGAGGCGCGTCAGCCCGGCGACGCCGTCGCCGGGGCGCAGGTCCGGCGGAACCGCCCGCGCCGTCAGCCTCACGCGCTTTGGTGGGTAGGAGAGCCGCGGCCGCTCTGTCGCAAGCAGATCCACCGTGAGCCTGATACGGCCGCTCGACTGGTGCTCAAGGCGCACGAGCCGCCCGGTGATGCGGGTCGTCACGTCCGAGCCAACCATCGGCGTGGCCAACCGCAAGGTCTCCAGCTTCGCCACGGCAACGCCGAGCATGAAGACCAGCAAGGCGCCGAAGATGAGCGACAGGGCGACCCTGGTGCGTGACAGCCAGATCGACATGGCCAGGAACGCCATGGGAAGCGCGAGCATCGGCCAGCCGGGCTCGCGGGAGAGCCCGAAATAAAAGGCCGCGCCTGCCGCCATCAGCACCGGCAGGCAGAGAAACGTGGCGCCCCGCGCCGCCTCGCTCGCAAGCGCATGGGAGAGGCGAACGGCGGACAATTGCCGCACCAGGACGGCCAAGGGCTTCGCGGCGACGTCCGGCGCCGAAGTGCTCCCGGCGGCAGGCAACACCGAACCCTGCGGCGCGACGGCCACCGGCAGAAACTGTGCCCGTTCGCCCTCGGCGACGGCTGCCTTTTCGCCCCCCATGCCCGTTCTTCTCCACAGGCTTGCGCCCCAACCCGCCTATGCTACATGACAGGCAGCCAATTTCCACCCGCGCGTGCCGCCGCTCGTCGAACCGCGCACCAACGCTCCCGGAAGAACAATGCCAAAACCCGTCATCACCCGCTTTGCGCCCTCGCCCACCGGCTTCCTGCATATCGGCAGCGCGCGGACAGCGCTCTTCAACTGGCTCTACGCCCGCCACACGGGCGGCAAGATGCTGTTGCGCATCGAGGACACAGACCGCCAGCGCTCCACGCCGGAGGCAACGGCGGCGATCCCCGAAGGGCTGAAGTGGCTTGGGCTGGAGTGGGACGGCGAGCCGATCTCGCAATTCGCCCGTGCCGACCGCCATCGGCAGGTGGCCGAGGAGCTCGTGGCCAAGGGCGAGGCCTATTACTGCTATGCCTCGGCGGAGGAAATCGAGGCGATGCGCGAGAAGGCGCGCGCGGAGGGTCGGCCGCCACGCTATGACGGCACCTGGCGCGACCGCGATCCCAGCGAGGCGCCTGACGGCATCAAGCCGACGATCCGCATCAAGGCGCCCGGCGCGGGCGAGACGGTCATCCACGACCGCGTGCAGGGCGAGGTGCGTTTTCCCAACAAGGACCTCGACGACTTCATCATCCTGCGCTCCGACGGCTCGCCAACCTACATGCATGCCGTGGTGGTGGACGACCACGACATGGGGGTCACCCACGTCATCCGCGGCGACGACCACCTCACCAACGCCGCCCGTCAGGCCCTGATCTACAAGGCCATGGGGTGGGAGGTGCCGGTGATGGCGCATGTGCCGCTGATCCACGGACCGGACGGCGCAAAACTTTCCAAGCGCCATGGAGCGCTGGGCGTCGAGGCCTACCGTGCCATGGGCTATCTGCCGGCGGCCCTGTGCAACTATCTCGCCCGCCTCGGCTGGAGCCATGGCGACGACGAGGTGATGTCGATCGATCAGATGGTCGAGTGGTTCGAGCTCGAAGACATCAACAAGGGGGCCGCGCGCTTCGATTTCCAGAAGCTGGAGGCGTTGAACGGCATTCATATGCGTCAGACGGACGACGATACGCTGCTCGGCATCCTCGTCTCCACCCTGCCGCATCTGGAGGGCGGGCAAGCACTGCTCGACCGCCTCGACGAAAAGCGCAAGGCGCAGCTCCGCGTCGCCCTGCCCGGCCTCAAGGACCGGGCCAAGACGCTTGTCGAGCTGATCGACAGCGCCGGTTTCCTCTTCGCCGAACGGCCGCTTGCGCCCGACGAAAAGGCGACCGCGCTGCTCGACGAGGAGGCGCGCATCATGCTGGCCGCCCTGGCCGAGGATCTTTCCGCCGTGACGGACTGGACGGCCGAGACGACGGAAGCCGTGGTGCGGGCCTTCGCGGAGGGGACCGATCGCAAGCTCGGCAAGGTGGCTCAGCCGCTGCGCGCCGCGCTTACCGGACGCACCACGTCTCCCGGCATTTTCGACGTGCTGGAAGTTCTGGGCCGCGACGAAGCACTCGCCCGCATCGGCGATCAGGCGAAGCGGACAGCGACATAACTGCTTATGTTGCAGCGCGACATTCGCCCTTGTCAAGCTTGGCACGCCGAGGCAAATGCGCTAGCTAGATGCCACCCTGGCGGCGGTTGAGCGTCATCCTTATGACGACACGACTCCTGCCCCAAGTTTCAAAAACAGAGAGGTGATTGCCATGGCCAATTCGACTGCGAAACTGGAACTTGGTGGCGAGAACCGCGAATACGAGGTCCTGGAAGGCACCGTCGGTCCCGACGTCATCAACATCGCCTCGCTCTACAGGGATACCGGGATGTTCACCTACGATCCCGGCTTTACGTCCACTGCGAGCTGTGAATCCCAGATCACCTATATCGATGGGGACGAGGGCACGCTGTTGCACCGCGGCTACCCCATCGAGCAGCTCGCCGACCACGGCGATTTCCTGGAAGTGTGCTATCTGCTGCTTTACGGCGAACTGCCCACCAAGGCGCAGAAGGAAGACTTCGACTACCGCGTGACGCGGCACACCATGCTGCACGAGCAGATGTCGCGCTTCTTCACCGGCTTCCGCCGCGACGCCCACCCGATGGCGGTCATGTGCGGCATGGTCGGGGCGCTGTCGGCGTTCTATCACGATTCCACCGACATCTCCGACCCGCACCAGCGCATGGTCGCCTCGATCCGCATGATCGCCAAGATGCCGACCATCGCGGCGATGGCCTATAAGTATCACATCGGCCAGCCCTTCATTTACCCGCGCAACGAATTGTCCTATGCAGCCAACTTCCTGCATATGTGCTTTGCGGTGCCGTGCGAGGAATACCATGTGAACCCGGTGCTGGCGCGGGCAATGGACCGTATCTTCATCCTGCATGCCGACCATGAGCAGAACGCCTCGACCTCGACGGTCCGGCTCGCCGGCTCCTCGGGCGCCAATCCCTTCGCCTGTATCGCCGCCGGTATCGCCTGCCTGTGGGGACCGGCCCATGGCGGCGCCAACGAGGCGGCGCTCAACATGCTGGCCGAGATCGGCACGGTCGACCGCATCCCCGAGTATATCGACCGGGCCAAGGACCGCGACGACCCGTTCCGCCTGATGGGCTTCGGTCACCGCGTCTACAAGAACTACGACCCGCGCGCCAAGATCATGCAGAAGACGACCCATGAGGTCCTCGGCGAGCTCGGCATCAAGGACGATCCGCAGCTGGACGTGGCGCTGGAGCTGGAGCGCATCGCTCTGACCGACGAGTATTTCATCGAAAAGAAGCTCTATCCGAACATCGACTTCTATTCCGGCATCACGCTCCGGGCGCTGGGCTTCCCGACCACCATGTTCACCGTGCTGTTCGCGCTGGCGCGCACGGTCGGCTGGATCGCCCAGTGGAAGGAGATGATCGAGGATCCGAACCAGAAGATCGGCCGTCCGCGCCAGCTCTACACCGGCGCCACGCAACGCGACTACGTGTCGATCGCCAACCGCTGAGGCAGCACGTTATAGGAAGAGAACCTCCGCTTTATGAAGAAGCGGAGGTTTTTCATTGAACTCTTTGATCTTCAAAGAGCTTCCTTCGTCTGAGCTCAATCGGAAGAGGCGGCGCGGAAATCCTCCGCAATCGCCTGCGGCACGGCGCGCTTGCGGAAGTCGCGGATGACTTCGGCCCAGGCGAAGCGGATCGAATTTTCGACGATTTCACGGTCGTAGCGCTTCAGTGTCTCGTCGATGGGGGCCCAGCGGTAGAGGGCCTTCGGGCTCTCGGAAAAGCTATCGCCACCGGCGGCGAGGTTCCCCCAATGCGCACTTGCGAGCCGCGCGGAAAAGGCGGTGCGCCACGCCGCCAGCATCGCCTCGTCCTCAAGGTCGTCGCGGTTGGCGTCCAGCCCCGCATCGTAGCAGTGAAGGGCAAGCAGGCGCCCCGCTTCCTCTTCCAATCCCCCCGACGCCACGACACGCGCCACCGAATGGACAGCGATGTCCGACAGGCAGGCAGCAAAGACATGGCGCTTGGCGAGATTGATGGATTCCACGAAGACCGCGTCCTCGAACATCGAGGGATACCGGGTGCCCATGCGCGCCTTGAGGTAGCCGTAGAGCTTCTTCTGCGCCACGAAGGCCGCCCGCGTATGGGCGAAGCGGGCCAGCGCGTCGACCGTGTCGATTGGGCCTGTCTCGCGCCGCACGCGAAAGCGCTGGGCTGCCTGACGAACAAGCGCCACCGCCCGGTGCCAGAAGGAACCGGCGGCGGCAGAAGAGGCGTTCTCACTTACGACCAATGTTGAATTCCATTTACCGGGCGGATGGCCAAGACTTAGGAGTGCCATTGTGGTTGCGATTCGCCTCGCGGGCAATGGCGTCCGGCAACGACTTTAGTCGCTGCGTTTCGCAGGGAGGAGGACACCATGTCCGCTGAAAGCACAGATGTGCGAGACCGCTACTGGCAGAAAACCAGGAACTTGACGATCCTGATCTTGGCCCTGTGGGCTTTCTTCGCACTGATTATCCCGACGCTGGTCGGAACGCTCAATGACATGACGTTCCTCGGCTTCCCGCTCGGGTTTTACATGATCGCGCAGGGCTCGCTTATCGCATTCGTCGTTCTGATCTGGTTCCAGAACTGGCGGCAGGACGCGATCGACGACGAGTTCGGCTTTGGCGAGGAAGAGTAAGGGGGGACCGACATGGCTCTTATCCAAGGACGATTCCTAGACAATATCGGCCGCGTCTACGGAATCTACACGGGCGGCTTCATCGCCTTCATCATTCTCATGGCGATCTTGGAACAACTGGGCGTCGGCGCCGATACGATCGGCATCCTGTTCGTCGCCTTCACCATCGCCATCTATGCGCTGATCGGCTGGCTATCGCGGACCATGGAGGTGGATGCCTACTACGTGGCCGGACGCCAGGTCCCGGCCGTCTATAACGGCATGGCGACAGCCGCCGACTGGATGTCGGGCGCCTCGTTCGTGGCTCTTGCCGGCGGCATCTATTTCGGCGGTTACGGCTATATGGCCTTCATCGTCGGTTGGACCGGCGGCTACGTGCTCGTCAACTCGCTGATGGCACCCTATCTGCGCAAGTTCGGCTGCTATACGGTGCCCGATTACATCGGCACCCGCTACGGCGGCAACCTGGCGCGCTTCTGTGCCGTCGTCGTGCTGGTGGTCGCTTCCTTCACCTATGTGACCGCCCAGATCAACGCCACCGGGACGATTGCCGCGCGTGCGCTGCATATTCCCTTCTCCGTCGGTGTCTGGTTCGGTCTTCTCGGCATTCTGCTCTGCTCTATGCTGGGTGGCATGCGGGCCGTCACCTGGACGCAGGTTGCGCAGTATATTGTGCTGATCATCGCCTATCTGGTGCCGGTTATCTGGATGTCCAACGTGCAGGGCTTTGGCATCATCCCTCACTTCACCTACGGCGAGGCGGCTTCCACGCTATCGCAATTCGAGGCGCAGTACGGGCTCAATCCGCCGGCCGAGGCCATCGCCGGCCTGTCGGTGCTGACGACGCCGCATACCGGGCCCGTGGGCGAATACGCGGAATGGAAGTTCGTGACGCTGGCGCTGTCGATGATGGCGGGAACGGCATCGCTGCCGCATATCCTGATGCGCTACTTCACAACGCCCTCGGTGCGTTCGGCGCGGCGGTCGGTGGCCTGGTCGCTCCTGTTCATCTTCCTTTTGTACTTCACGGCACCGGCACTTGCCACGCTGACCAAGCTGCAGCTTCTCGACCCGAGCCTGCCGACGGCAATCATCGGCAAGCCCTTCGAGGAGGTGGCATCGCTGGCCTGGATACAGAACTGGTCTAGTGTCGGCTTCCTTGCCATCGCCGACCAGAACGCAGACGGTATCCTGCAGCTCAACGAGTTCTTCATGCGGCCGGATATCGTCGTCCTGGCCACACCTGAGATCGCCGGTCTTCCCTACGTGATTTCCGGTCTCGTTGCCGCCGGCGGCATGGCGGCCGCCATGTCGACGGCCGATGGCCTGCTGCTGGCGATTGCCAATGCGCTCAGCCACGATCTCTACTATAAGATGATCGACCCGAAGGCAGACACCTCGGTCCGGCTGATCGTTGCACGCATCCTGCTCATCTGCATCGGTGCGCTGGGTGCCCTGATCGCTTCGCTGCAGCTCACCGGCATTCTGGGCGCGGTGGCCTGGGCCTTCTGCTTCGCCTGCTCCGGTTTGTTCTTCCCGCTCACGCTTGGCGTGTGGTGGAAGCGGGCCAACAGGCAAGGAGCTATCGCCGGCATGATCATCGGCTTCCTCGCCGGTTCGCTCTATCTCTATCTCGTGAACGACTGGGATGGGGCAGGTGCTGCGTACCCGATCATGTCCCCGTGGATCGGCCTGGACAATCTGCGCTTCGGCATCGTCGGCATGGCTGCGAGCCTGGTTTCCATGGTCGTCGTCACGCTCATGACGCCGGCTCCCGACGAGGAGATCCAGCGGATGGTCGAAGACACGCGCGTTCCCGTCGGACCGCCAATCCTGGCGGCCAAGCACTAGTGGTGCGATCCTGGCAGATGGTACCCATCTGTCGGGAATCGCCCGCTAGGCGGCTTGCCAAAATCATCAGGGGCGGGACATTCTCCCGCCCCTGAACTTGCGCCGAGGGAAATCAATATATGCAGCAGACGCTGACCGCCTTCCCCATTTGGGTGATCGTCATCGACTATGTATTGGGCGTCGTCATGTGGACGCTGATCGGGCGGGCGGCGATGAACATCTTCCTTCCGGAAGATTCCAGCTTCTTTTTCATGCGCTTCTTCGTGCGCGCGACCGATCCACTCCTCAGCCTTTTCGCGCCGGTCACACCGAGCTTCCTGGTCCGCTTCCTGGTGCCGGTCTATGTGGCGTGGTTCTTCTTCATGGTCCGCTTTTACCTGATGCCCTGGCTGCTCGGCTACTCGGTGATGGGCATGCTGTCCTTCCCGCTGGAAAGCGAGATAGCCGCCATGCTCTATCAGACGTTCGGGCGGTAGCCGCCTGGACGATCAGGTAGCGTCGAGCGCTTCGATAAGGGCCGCCGCACCCATCATATCGCGCTTGCGTGCCGCGCGCCTCGCGGCGGCCTCGGCATCCTCGCCCCATTGCGAGATGTTCCAGTCCTCGTCGACGTGGGCCGCCTGCCAGGCGGTTTCGGCGTCGACGGCACCGGCCTCGACCGCCAGCGCCAGAAGCGCTGAGCCGCTCAACGAGGTCATCACATGAAGGGCTGCAAGCCTGAGCGGCTCGCGGCGCGGACGCAGGTGGGCACCGACGGCGGCGATCGTCTGGCGCGGCTGTTCGACATGCATCACCCCCTCTGCCAGCACGAAGCGCACGCCAAGCTCCGCCTCCGCCCAGTCGAGCACCGGATCCCAGGCCTCCGCCTGCAGCGCCACCAGGCGATCGGGGGTGTCGGCGCGGTAGCACAGGAGGTCGCTTGAGGCGAACCGCAGTATATCCTCGGCGACCGCCTGCGTATCGCTTGCCACGCCGTCGATCGCCGTGTTGACGAGCCGCGTGACGGGCATCGTCATAGGGTCGATCTCTTCGCCTTGCGCCTCGTACTCCTGGGCGATCAGATGCGCGGCCTGCTGGCTGGGCAGCACCACATGCGCGCCAGCCGGTGTGCGCACCGCCCGCTCGTCCAGCAGGACCTTGTACGCCTCGCCCTCCTCGGCCACCGTCGCCTTGGCATAGAATCGCTTCGGCAGCGGTGCGCGCATCTGCTTCTGCGCGCGGCGCACCGGGTCAGGGTCGGAAAGATACGGGTCGTTGTCGAGATCGTTCAGAATATCGCGCATGGCACTCATATAGGCGGTGGGCGGCGGGCCGTCACCTCAAGAGAACAAAACCCTCTTCACTCGGTGTCTTCGTCCGCCGCCTGATCGAAGCCGAGCAGGTTCCAGCTCTGCTGCATGTGGGGCGGAAGCTCGGCCGTGACATCGACCGTGCCGCCATCCGGGTGCGGGATGACGATGCGGCGGGCGTGCAGGTGCAGGCGGTTCTGGATGCCGCCTGGCAGCTCCCAGTTCTGCTCCGCCTCGAAATATTTCGGGTCGCCGATGATCGGGCAACCAATGAATGCCGCATGAACGCGTAGCTGGTGCGTACGGCCGGTGAAAGGCTCCATATGCAGCCAGGAAAGCGCCGTACCGGCCTTTTCGACCACCCGGTAGCTCGAGACCGCATGGTCGGCATCCGGCTCACCATGGCGCGCCACGCGCACCCGGTCGCCGTCAGGCGTCGCCTCTTTCACGAGCCAGGTCGAGATGCGATCCTGCGCCTTCTTTGGCACACCCTTCACCAGCGCCCAATAGATCTTCTTCGTCTCCCGCCCGCGAAAAGCCTCGCCGAGCCTTACGGCGGCAAGGCGCGTACGCGCCACGACGAGCACACCGGACGTGTCGCGGTCGAGCCGATGCACCAGTCGCGGCTTCTCTCCCTTCTTGCTGCGCCAAGCCTCCAGCATGCCATCGACGTGGCGGCTGACGCCGGAGCCGCCCTGCACGGCCAGTCCTGGCGGCTTGTTGAACACAAAGACCTTCTCGTCCTCGTGAAGCAGCATCTGCTGGAGCACTTCGCCGTCGCCGCGGTCGCGGATAGTGCGCATGGTCGCCGGCGCACCCTTGCGGTCGATGCCCAGCGGCGGCACGCGGATCGTCTGGCCCGGCTGCACTCTCGTGTCCGCCTTGGCCCGCCCGCCATCGACACGCACCTGACCGGTACGCAGGAGCTTCTGCAACTGCACGAAGCCGAGGCCCGGGTAATGGACCTTGAACCAGCGATCGAGCCGCATACCGGCCTCGCCGCCTTCTACCGAAATCTGCTCTACGCCTGTCATAAATCCAATCGTCGCCACGTCCACGGAGCCACGCCCGTGTTCAGATTATTCGCCGTTCGTTCCATATTGCAGGACCTGAACTTTCTCCAGCGTAATCAGGCCGCTCGTCATGATCGTTTCCAGCACGGGCAGGAAAGCCTCGATCTTCTCCTCGCTGTCGACGATCTCGATCACCAGCGGCAGATCCTCCGAAAGACGAAGAATCTTTGCGGTGTGGAGGCGGCTGGAATGGCCGTACCCCATGGCACCACGCAGGACGGTGGCCCCGGCGATCTCCATTTCGCGGGCCCTGAGCACGATCACCTCGTAGAGGGGACGGCCGTCCGCCCTGTCGTCCTCACCGATGAAGATGCGCAGCAATTGCGCCTGCTTGGGTATTTTCATCGCTCAGATCCTCTCAACCGGTTGAGGCGCATTGCAAGTATGTGGCCGAGCCAGGCGGCGGCAAGCCATGAGGGGAGGGAAATCCCGACATTGAGTCCCGCCGCAAGCAGTTCCCCACCACGCGCCAGCATGAGGGTTTCCAGATTGAACATGGAGAAAGTCGTCAGTCCTCCGCAAAAACCAGCCATGAAGAACTGACGCTGGCGCGCGCCGGCAAAAACACGGCCGTCGGGGCCGGTCAACGTCGCGTAGAAACCTATGAGGAAGGAACCCGCCACATTCACAAGCAGCGTGCCGAGGGGAAAGCCGTCTCCCCATAGAGCCGTGCTGCCAAGCGAAGCAAGCGCCCGCAGAGCGGCGCCGATCATGCTGCCGGCCGCCACCGCAGCGTAGAGCTGTAAGGTATCGGCCATTTTCTGCCGGCGTAGGCGGTGCTCGGCAGACCGACCAAGCAGAACGGTCTCGCCGGGCCGGGGCTCCGTCCGCCTCTTCATGGCCTTTCGCCGATCCAAAGACCGGCTAAAGCCAGACCGAGGGCAGCAGCGGCGAACGTGAGCCCGACCGAAAGGAGCACATTGCCGCCGGCGCGCAGCCAGTCCCCTTCCCTTGCCAGCGCCAGCGTCTGCAAGCTTAAAGAGGAAACGGTCGTGTAGCTACCGAGGCCGCCGGTGATCACGAAAGCCCAGACGACCGGCATGTCGTAGCGCATCACCGCGTCAGCGACGACACCGATGGCAAAAGCCCCCGTTACGTTGACCACCATCGTGCCCCAGGGAAAGGTTTCGCCGAAACGGCGCCCGATGAAGCCCGACAAATGAAAACGGGCCATACCGCCGAGGGCCGCGCCGACGCAGACGAGAAACAGATGGTACATGCTTCTCCCCTCGCCTCGCCAGCCTATTCCGCCAGCGCGCCGCTCTGCGGCTTCGCACCGATCATGATCCAGTTCTTGTAGAACACCCTCTTCACCCCATCCACCAGCAGCGAAACGAGCCGCAGCAGGCCGGAAAGCAGGCGCGGCACCGGAGAGGGGCGGATGATGTCCATGAAGACGCAGTAGCGCCGCCCGTCATACTCGTTCACCGAGCGGTGCAGAAGCGTATCATCGAAGATGAAGAGCGGGTTTTCGTGCCAATAGTGCTTGACGTTGCCGCATTCGATGAAAACCTGGTCCGTCTTTACCGGCACCAGATTGTAGAGTACGCGCAGTGTGAGCCTCAGCGGACCGAAATGGAGCGACGTCGATTCCCGGCCGCTGAAGACGGAAACCGCGATCGTGCGGATATATTTATAGCGGTGCGTGAACGCCGGCACGTTGTCGATGTGCTGCTTGCCGTACCACTGGTAGACATACATGCCGCGCCGGCCACTTTCGAATTTGGCGTCGATGTCGGCGATGATCTCGTCTCTGCGCTCCTGGAAGACCGCCAGAACCTCCTCCACCTCGCGCCGGTAAGCCTCAGGGAACTGTTCGAGCTGCCACACGCCGCGATTTCGATAGGATATCAAGTCGATAAAAAGGTTGAATGGTGAAAGAAGCCAGGTGAACAGGCCGTTGCCAAGAAAATAGCGGTTGAAGAGAGCGGCATTCCTTTGGTCGTTGCGCAGCACGTCGACGATGCCGCACAGGAGATAAAGGAGGGTGATGATCGGGATGAAATAAAGCCCAACCGCCAGCACCGCCGCAGCGATGACTGCCTTGCGCAATATCTTGATGGATTTCTTATTCATGGTTTCGCTCAAAATTGATTAGGAAAGAACGTTTGGTCACGTGTTGCCCCCTGCCCTTTCTCGCCTGAGTTTCGACCAATAGTCGAGCCTTTTGCGGATCTCACGCTCGAAACCACGCTCGGGCGGGTCGTAGAAGGTTTTGCGCCCCATGACATCGGGAAAATAATCCTGCCCGGAGAAAGCCTCCGGCGCGTCGTGGTCGTACTGGTAACCTTCGCCGTAGCCTGTTTCCTTCATCAGCCTTGTCGGCGCGTTGAGGATGTGCTTCGGCGGCAGCAGCGAGCCGTGCTCTTTGGCCGCGGCCATGGCCGACTTGAAGGCCGAGTAGCCGGCGTTGGATTTGGGGGCCGTGGCGAGGTAGATGCAAGCCTGAGCGAAGGCGAGTTCCCCCTCGGGGGAGCCCAGATAGTCGTAGGCATCCTTGGCGGCATTGGCGATCACCAGCGCCTGCGGGTCGGCCAGGCCGATGTCCTCCACCGCCATGCGCACCAGCCGCCGGCCGATATAAAGCGGATCCTCGCCGGCATCGAACATGCGACAGAGATAGTAGAGTGCGGCGTCGGGGTCCGAGCCGCGAACCGATTTGTGCAGGGCGGAGATGAGATTGTAATGCCCATCCTGGCTCTTGTCATAGACCGGTGCGCGTCGCTGGACGATTTTCTGCAAGGCGTCGGCATCGAAAACCTCGCCGTCGCGGGCTGCCCGCCACGCCTCCTCCGCCAAGCTCAACGCCGCACGCCCGTCCCCGTCGGCCATGCGCAGGAGCACCGCCCTTGCCTCCTCGTCAAGCGGTAGCGGGCGGCCTTCCGCCGCTTCCGCACGTTCCAAAAGGCGCGCCAGGCTGTCGCTCTCGAGCGGATGAAAGACGAGCACACGGGCGCGCGACAGGAGGGCGGCGTTGAGCTCGAAGGACGGGTTTTCCGTGGTGGCGCCCACCAGGATCACCGTCCCGTCTTCCATCACCGGCAGGAAGGAATCCTGCTGGGCGCGGTTGAAGCGGTGAATCTCGTCGACAAAAAGCAGCGTCTGACGGCCCTGGCTGCGGCGCAAGCGCGCGCCTTCGAACACCTTCTTCAGGTCCGCCACACCGGAGAAGATTGCCGATATCTGCTCGAAAGCCATCGACGTCTCGCCGGCGAGCAACCGCGCGACGGTGGTCTTGCCCGTGCCAGGCGGACCCCAGAAGATGAGCGAGCCGAGCGAGCCGGAGCGGATCATGCGTGTAAGCGCGCCTTCCTCGCCGGTCAGATGCTCCTGTCCGACCACCTCGTCCAAGTGGGTAGGGCGCAGGCGGTCGGCCAACGGCTTGGCCACATCTGCGGCAGGTTCTTTGCTTTCGAACAGATCAGCCATCGTCTCAGTACCGCAGCATCTGCTGGATAAGGCGTCCGTTGCGCTCGACGGAGAAACGCCACCACCTGGACTGGGTTTCGGCGACCGCCTTCATGCGTTCCGGCGTATCGATCTCTTCGCCGTTGATCTCACGCACGATATCGCCTGCCTTGAGCCCGAGACCGCTGGCCGGCGAATTACGCGCTGTCGCCACCACGACCACGCCCTTCTCGTTGACTGGCAGGCGGAGGCGCTGCGCCAGCGCGGGCGAAAGGGCGGCCACTTTCGCCCCGGCGAAAGGCCCGTCGCCGCCGATATCAATCTCCTGGCCGCTCCCTTCGGGCGCCCGCTCGATCGGCATGGCCAGGCGCTGCCGGCGGCCACCTCTCAAAACCTCGATCTCGGCGGTCTCGCCCATGGGCAACGTCGCCAGACGGTAGTCGAGCGCTTCCGGGTTGTCGATGCGCTTGCCGTTCACCGTTTCCACCACATCGCCGCTCTCAAGACCGGCTCGCGCGGCCGGACTGTCGGGCGCGACATTGGTGACGAGAGCGCCTGCCGGACGCTCCATGCCGAGCGCTTCGGCGATGTTCGAGGTCACCGGATCGAAACTCGCCCCCACGTAAGGACGGGCGAAATAGTCGTCGCCGCTTTTGGCCGCCTCGACCACGGCGCGCACGATGTTGGCGGGAATTGCGAAGCCTATGCCATTGGAGCCGCCGGAGCGGCTGTAAATAGCGGTGTTGATGCCAACGACCTCTCCCCCCATGTTGATGAGCGCACCGCCGGAATTGCCGGGATTGATGGCAGCGTCGGTCTGAATGAAGAAGCCGAAATCGGAAACGCCGCCGAGCGTGCGCGCAAGCGCGGAGACGATACCGCTGGTGGTGGTCTGGCCGACGCCGAAGGGATTGCCGATGGCCAGGACCAAATCCCCAACCTGCACGGCTTCCGAATCGCCAAGCCGCGCGGCGGGAAAAGGCCCTTCCCCATCGAGCTTGAGAACGGCCAGATCGAGCCCTTCGTCCTGAAGCAGAAGCTTGCTCGAGAACTCGCGTCCATCGGCCATCGCGACCTTCACTTCGTCGGCCTCGCGGATGACATGATAGTTGGTCACGACAATGCCGGAAGGGTCGACCAGAACGCCCGAACCGAGCGAAGACTGCACGCGCGGTGGCATTTGGGGGAGGTCGAAAAAGCGCTCGAAGAAGGGGTCTCCCATGAAGGGCGAGCGCGATTGAACGAGTGTGGAGGCATAGACATTGACGACCGCGGGTGCGGTCTCCTGCACCAGAGGCGCGAAGGAAAGCTGGATTTCCCCACGGCTGAACGGTATGCGGCGCTGCACCTCTGTAGTGGACGGAGGCGAGCTCTCATCTGTTCCTCGCAGCAATCTTGAAAGCGCATCAGACGGGCTTCCAGCCGGCGCATCCTGCGCTTGGGCGGGCGCGACAAGAAATGCCACCAGAACGAACAGACGAAGCAAAGAAACCATCGTGCCTTTCATGCCGATTCTCGCTTTGATGAAGCCACCTTTTCACACGCGATTGAGCAGAATAAAAGGCTGACCGCCATAACGTTCCGCCCGCGGTACCGTGTCAGATACAAGGGCACTGTGAGCGGGTACGCTGTGGAATGCCTTCCCCACATTTTGCTTCACCCGGGCTTTGAGGCCGGGGTTTCGAGGACCCCATGATCCTGTCCTATCTGACGCCGGTCGTCTTGCTCGCGATCTCCAACATTTTCATGACCTTTGCGTGGTATGGCCACCTGAAGTTCACAACCAAGCCGCTCTTTCTGGTCATAATTGCAAGCTGGTCGATTGCCTTGATCGAATACTGCTTTGCCGTTCCCGCAAACCGGTACGGCCATGCTGTCTATAGCGCTGCTGAGCTCAAGACCATGCAGGAGGTGATCACACTCGCGGTCTTCGCAGTCTTTTCGATTTTCTATCTGGGCGAGCAGCTCACGATCAATCACGCAATCGGCTTTGCACTCATTTGTCTCGGAGCCTTCTTTATCTTCAAGGGGCCGATCGGCTGAAAGCACAAACAAAAAGGGGCCCGAGGGCCCCTTGAAATCTTGCCAGAAAATGCGGCACGATCATGCCACCTCGGCTTCCTCGCTCGCCGCCTCGGCCTCGGTGCGGGCACGGTCTGCCGCACCCTTGGCCGTAACGTCCCGGTCGACAAACTCGATCACAGCCATGGGAGCGTTATCACCGTGGCGGAAGCCCGCCTTCATGATGCGGGTATAGCCGCCATGACGCTCCGAGTAGCGCGGGGCGACCGTATCGAAAAGACGCCGAACCAAGGCCTCGTCGCGGATGGCGGCGATGGCCTGGCGGCGGGCGTGAAGACCGCCGCGCTTACCGAGCGTCACCAGCTTCTCGACGATCGGCCTGAGCTCCTTGGCCTTGGGCAGCGTCGTGACGATCTGCTCATGCTCGATGAGCGAGGCCGCCATATTGGCGAACATGGCCTTGCGATGGCTCGATGTCCGGTTCAGCTTGCGGCCGGATTTTCCGTGACGCATGGCTTGTCTCCTTCAAATCCCGCGGGCGCTGCCCTTGGGGTCAATACTGGTCTTCGTAGCGCTTGGCGAGTTCTTCGATGTTGTCCGGTGGCCAATCGGGCACTTCCATGCCCAGATGCAGGCCCATCGAGGCGAGCACTTCCTTGATCTCGTTCAACGACTTGCGGCCGAAGTTCGGCGTGCGCAGCATCTCGGCTTCCGTCTTCTGGATCAGGTCGCCGATATAGACGATGTTGTCGTTCTTCAGGCAGTTGGCCGAGCGTACGGAAAGCTCGAGCTCGTCCACCTTCTTCAGAAGCGCCGGGTTGAAGGCAAGTTCGGTAACCTGCTCCGCCGGAACCTCCTTCTGCGGCTCCTCGAAGTTGACAAAGAGGCCGAGCTGGTCCTGCAGGATGCGGGCGGCGAAAGCCACCGCGTCCTCACCAGTGACCGAGCCGTCGGTCTCCAGCGTCATCGTCAGCTTGTCGTAATCGAGAACCTGGCCCTCGCGGGTGTTCTCGACCTTGTAGGAGACCTTCTTGACCGGCGAATAGAGGCTGTCGACGGGAATGAGGCCAATGGGCGCATCCTCGGCGCGGTTGCGATCAGCCGGCACATAGCCCTTGCCCGCGTCGACCGTGAACTCCATGCGGATCTCGGCTTCCTGATCGAGCGTGCAGATGACGTGGTCGGGGTTGAGGATCTCGACATCGCCCACGGTCTGGATATCGCCGGCGGTGACGGCACCCGGGCCCTGCTTGCGCACGACCATGCGCTTCGGCCCGTCGCCTTCCATCTTGATGGCGATTTCCTTGATGTTGAGCACGATGTCCGTCACGTCCTCGCGCACACCGGCGATGGAGGAGAACTCGTGCAGCACGCCGTCTATCTGCACCGCCGTAACGGCAGCACCGCGAAGCGAGGAAAGCAGCACCCGGCGCAGCGCGTTGCCGAGCGTCAGGCCGAAGCCACGCTCCAGCGGCTCGGCGACGAGCGTCGTCTGTGTCTTGTTCTTGGACGTGAACTCGATCTTGTTCGGCTTGATGAGTTCTTGCCAGTTTTTCTGGATCATGAGGCGTTCCTTCCGTTACCCCGCCACCATCCAATCGTGGCGGGCGCTCTGGAAACCGCAGAGGAGCGCGCTGTGCGCTCGTACGGCAATATTTCTGTTAGACCCGGCGCTTCTTGCGCGGGCGGCATCCGTTATGCGGTATGGGGGTTACATCACGGATGGAGGTAATGGTGAAGCCAGCCGCTTGCAAGGCGCGAAGTGCAGACTCACGACCCGAACCGGGGCCGGACACCTCCACTTCGAGGGTGCGCATGCCATGCTCCTGCGCCTTGCGGGCGCAATCCTCGGCAGCCACCTGGGCGGCAAAGGGGGTGGACTTGCGCGAGCCCTTGAAGCCCTGCGCGCCCGCCGACGACCAGGCAATGGCGTTGCCCTGGGCATCGGTGATGGTGATCATGGTGTTGTTGAAGGTCGAATTGACATGAGCGACCCCCGACGAAATATTCTTGCGCTCACGACGGCGAACGCGCGTGGCTTCCTTGGCCATGGTCTTCCTTTCGAACGATCTCTACACCGCCGTACTTCCAGCGGCTCCACCTTTGTTGAGGGAATAGGGAGCAGCGAATAGTGAGTAGGGCTCTCCACTCACCACTCTCTATTTCACTATTCACTCAACCTACTTCTTCTTGCCGGCGATCGGCTTCGCAGGCCCCTTGCGCGTGCGCGCATTGGTATGCGTGCGCTGGCCGCGGACGGGAAGCGAGCGGCGATGGCGCAGGCCACGGTAGCAGCCAAGGTCCATCAGGCGCTTGATGTTGATCGACACCTCACGGCGCAGATCACCCTCGACCCGGAAGTCGCGGTCGATCGTCTCGCGGATCTGCAACACCTCGGCGTCGGTGAGTTCGCTCACCCGGCGCTCGTCCGGAATGTTGACCTTGGTAACGATATCACGGGCGAGCCTCGGCCCGATGCCGTGAATGTACTGCAGCGCGATCACCACGCGCTTGTTGGTCGGAATATTGACGCCAGCGATACGGGCCACGTCGGCTCTCCTTGGTTCTTCCTGCCACCCTGCCGGCGGCGCTTTTTGACCTGCGACCGGACAAGACGAAAGCGCCCGGCCCGGCCATCGATTTTTCCGACCGGCACCGACCGCTCTGACATTCAAGCGAATTGGCGCCGTCTTTGACGGAATCGCCGGGAAAAGTCAACTCCCCGGGCGATGTTCTTTCAGATCGAACGCAAAACCTTTTCGATCTTGGTTGTGACGTCCTCAATGCTGGCCATACCGTCGACGGTGTGGAGCCGTCCCTTGGCGTAGTAGTAGCCGATCAGCGGGGCCGTCTTCTTGTAGTATTCGCGCAGCCGCTCCTCGAACACGGACGGATTGTCGTCCTTGCGCACCGGCTGGCCTGCGGATTTCGTCTCTTCCGCCCGCTTGGCGATCCGTCCGATCAGCGCCTTGTCGTCGACCGCCAATTCGACCACCGCGTCCAGCTTCAACCCGCGTTCGGCAAGCATTCCCTCGACCGCGTCGGCCTGCGCGAGCGTGCGTGGATAGCCGTCGAGAATGAAGCCGTTCGCGCAGTCCGGCTGGTCGATCCGCTCCGCGACGATGGCGTTGACGATAGCGTCCGACACCAGTTCTCCGGCATCCATGACGGCCTTCGCCCGCTTGCCAACGTCGGTCCCGGCGTTCACCGCCGCACGCAGCATGTCGCCTGTCGATAGCTGCGGAATACCGAATTTCTCGACAAACCTTTGTGCCTGGGTCCCCTTTCCCGCCCCCGGCGGCCCAAGAAGTATAAGCCTCATCGTCCCCTCTTGCCTCCCCGGAGCTTCGATTTCTTGATCAGTCCCTCATACTGATGCGCGATCAGGTGGCCCTGAACCTGCGCCACCGTGTCGAGCGTGACGCTGACGACGATGAGCAGCGACGTGCCGCCGAGGTAGAAGGGCACGCCAGTCGCCGAAATCAGAAACTCCGGAAGCAGACACACCAGAACGAGATAGATGGCGCCGACCACCGTGATCCGGGTCAGCACATAGTCGATATAATCCGCCGTGCGTTCACCCGGCCGGTAGCCGGGAATGAAGCCGGAGTGCTTCTTCAACTGGTCGGCCGTGTCCTTCGGATTGAAGACGATGGCCGTATAGAAGAAGGCGAAGAAGGCAATCAGCGCGGCGTAGAGCAGCATGTAGAGCGGCTGGCCATGGCCCAGCGTCGCAAGCAGCGAGCCTGCCCAGGCGGGAAGTTGTGTCGTGTCGGAAAAACCGGCCACGGTGGCAGGCAGGAGAAGCAGCGAGGAAGCAAAGATCGGCGGGATGACCCCGGCCGTGTTGAGCTTCAAGGGCAGATGCGAGGTATCGCCCTGGAACATGCGGTTGCCGACCTGGCGCTTCGGATACTGGATCAGAAGCCGCCGCTGAGCGCGCTCGAAGAAGACGATGACGCCGATCACGACGATGGCGATCACGATGATGGCCAGGATCAGCCCTGTCGACATGGCGCCGGTGCGACCGAGCTCCAGCGTTCCGCCGATGGCCGACGGCAGGCCGGCGACGATGCCGGAGAAGATGATGAGCGAGATGCCGTTGCCGATGCCGCGCGCGGTGATCTGCTCGCCGAGCCACATCAGGAACATGGTGCCGCCGACCAGTGTGATGACGGCAGAGATGCGGAAGAACCAGCCGGGGTCGGTGACGATGTTGGCCCCGCCTTCAAGCCCCACGGCGATGCCATAAGCCTGCACGGTGGCCAGGATAACCGTACCGTAGCGGGTGTACTGGTTGATGACCTTGCGGCCCTGCTCGCCTTCCTTCTTCAGCTGCTCCAGCGAGGGCACGACCGACGTCATCAACTGCATGATGATGGAGGCGGAGATGTAGGGCATGATGCCAAGGGCGAAGATCGCCATGCGCTCCACCGCGCCGCCGGCGAACATGTTGAACATGCCCAAAACGCCGCCCGACTGTTGCTGGAAGGCCTGCGCGAACGCCTCCGGGTTGATGCCCGGCATAGGGATATAGGTGCCGAGGCGATAGACCAGCAGCGCGCCGAGCGTGAACCAGATACGCTTCTTCAAATCCTCGGCTTTGGCAAAAGCCGCGAAATTGAGATTGGATGCAAGTTGCTCGGCTGCCGATGCCATGAAGAATTCTCCGCTCCGTCACACGCCCCATGCGCGACCAGGAAAGGTGGATGCAGGCTTACCCGCCGTCGGCGGTCAAGTCCAGAAGGGTCCCGTGTGACCAAAGCACCCAGACGCCCGCCCCGCGGCGGATCGCGCCGCCCCGGAGATAGGCCCAAGGCCGCAGACTTGCAAGCGGCAGGGGGGCCGCCGCTCGCGCCGCGTTACTCCGCGGCCTTCTCGGGCAGCTTGACCGAGCCGCCGGCCTTCTCGACCTTCTCGACCGCCGACTTGGAGGCGCCGGCGACGTCGAGCGTCACCTTGGCCTTCAGTTCGCCGTCGCCAAGCACCCGCACGCCATCCCTGGCCCGGCGGATGACGCCGGCCTTGATCAGAGCTTCGGTGTCGATGGTCACCTTGGCATCGAGCTTCTTGGCATCGATGGCAGCCTGGATACGGCCGACGGAGACCTCGTTGAAGTCCTTGCCGAAGATATTGACGAAGCCGCGCTTCGGCAGACGCCGATAGAGCGGCATCTGGCCACCCTCAAATCCCTTGATGGCGACGCCCGAGCGGGACTTCTGGCCCTTCACGCCGCGCCCGCCGGTCTTGCCGAGGCCCGAACCGATGCCGCGGCCGACGCGCTTGCGCGAATGGGTCGCGCCTTCCTGGTCCCTGAGTTCGTTGAGCTTCATTTTTCCGTTCCTCGGTTCCTCAGGCCTCGTCGACGACGCGAACGAGGTGCTGCACCGCGGCAATCATGCCGCGCACGGAGGGAGTATCCTCCAGCGTCGACCGGCGATGCATTTTGTTGAGCCCCAGGCCGACCAGCGTCGCGCGCTGCTCCTTGGGGCGGCGGATGGGGCTACCGATCTGCTCGACCGTGATCGTCTTGCCCTTCTTCTTCTCAGCCATCTTCGTCATTCCTTGAGCTCAGGGCTTGCCGCGCGCGGCCTACTCTTCCGCCCCAACGGCTACGCTGCCGCGGCGTGCCTGCAGGGTCGAATATTTGATGTTGCGCTGGGCAGCCACATCCTTGGGATGCATCTGGTGCTTCAACGCGTCGAACGTGGCGCGCACCATGTTGTAGGGGTTCGCCGAGCCGAGAGACTTGGCGACCACGTCCTGCATGCCAAGCGTTTCGAAGACGGCGCGCATCGGGCCGCCGGCGATAATGCCGGTACCGGGCTTGGCGGCGCGCAAGAGAACGCGGCCGGCGCCGTGGCGGCCCTGCACGTCGTGGTGCAGCGTACGGCCGGCGCGCAGCGGCACGAAGATCATGTCGCGCTTGGCGCTCTCGGTGGCCTTGCGGATTGCCTCGGGCACCTCACGGGCCTTGCCATGGCCGAAGCCGACGCGGCCCTTCTGGTCACCGACGACGACGAGCGCGGCAAAGCCGAAACGGCGGCCGCCCTTGACCACCTTGGCGACGCGGTTGATGTGAACGAGCTTGTCGACGAACTCGCTGTCGCGCTCTTCGCGCTCGCGGCGGTCGTCCCTGCGTGGCTGTGCCATTGTCCTTGTCCTTGTTCTTTTCCGGTAGCACGGGGTTGATGGGAGCTGCGGGCGCCTTCTGCGCCCGAAGCAGTGATTAGAACTCCAGGCCGCCCTCGCGAGCGGCGTCGGCCAGCGCCTTGACACGGCCGTGATAGAGATAGGCGCCACGGTCGAAGACGACCTTCTCGACGCCCGCCTTCTTGGCGCGCTCGGCGATCAGCTTGCCGACCGCACTCGCCGCTTCTGTGTCGGCGCCGGTCTTGAGCTTGCCCTTCAGATCCTTCTCCAGCGTGGAGGCAGCGGCAAGCGTGCACCCCTTCACGTCGTCGATGACCTGAGCATAAATGTTCTTCGACGAGCGATAGACCGAAAGCCGCGGCTGCCCATTGGCAACCGACTTAAGCTTGCGGCGAACGCGCCCGGCGCGTCGCGTAACGGATACCTTCGACACCATGGCTTTCGTTCCTACTTCTTCTTGCCTTCCTTGCGGATGATCGTCTCATCCGCGTATTTCACGCCCTTGCCCTTGTAAGGCTCGGGCCCGCGGAACTTGCGGATCTCCGCGGCCACCTGGCCGACCACCTGCTTGTCGACGCCGCTGACGACGATTTCCGTCGGCTTCGGCACAGCAATGGTGATGCCTTCCGGCGCCTCGTAGTTCACCTCATGGCTGTAGCCTAGGGAGAGCTGCAGCTTCTTACCCTGCATGGCCGCACGGTAACCGACGCCGTTGATCTCGAGACGCTTCTCGAAACCGCCCTTCACGCCGTTGACGATGTTGGCGATCTGGGTGCGCGACATGCCCCACTTGGACCGCGCGATCTTGGACTGGTCGCGCGGATCAACCGCGATCGCCCCATCCTCCAGCTTCACCAGGACCTCGTCATTGACGACGAAGGTCAATTCGCCCTTCGGCCCCTTGGCCGTAACCGTCTGGCCATCAACAGTGGCCGTCACGCCTTCCGGCACGGGGACCGGCTTCTTGCCTATACGAGACATTGTCTTGTCCTCGTTGTTCTTGGTCAGCCTCCGCAGATCAGAAGATCTGGCAGAGAACCTCTCCGCCGACGTTCTGCTCACGCGCCTGGTGGTCCGCCATCACGCCTTTCGGCGTGGAAAGAATGGCGACGCCAAGACCGTTGGCAACGTTGGGAATCGACTTCACGGATACATAGACGCGACGGCCGGGCTTGGAAACCCGCGCGATCTCGCGGATCACGGGCGCGCCTTCGAAATATTTCAGCTCGATCTCGAGTTCCGACTTGCCGTTGTCGTAGTCGACCTGGCTGTAGTCACGGATATAGCCTTCCGCCTTCATGACATCGAGCACGCGTACGCGCAGGCGCGAGGCAGGCGAAGAAACGGTGTTCTTCTTGCGCCCGATGGCATTGCGGATGCGGGTCAGCATATCGCCGAGAGGATCGTTCACGGACATCTCTATGGCCCCCTTACCAGCTCGACTTGACCAGGCCCGGGATCAGGCCGTTATTGCCAAGTTCGCGAAGCGCGATGCGCGACATCCTAAGCTTGCGATAGAAGGCGCGCGGGCGGCCCGTCACGTCGCAGCGGTTACGAATGCGCGTCTTCGACGAGTTGCGCGGCAGCGCAGCAAGCTGGAGCTGCGCCTTGAAGCGCTCTTCCATGGGCTGCGTCTGATCCATGATGGTGGCCTTCAGTGCCGCACGCTTCGCGGCGTAACGGTCCACCAACTTGCGGCGCCTCTTGTTCTTCTCGACTGCGCTAACTTTTGCCATTTGGAATTTCCTTGTTCTCGCCTGCCGTTACTGCCGGAACGGGAAGTTGAAGGCCTTCAACAGCGCCCTCGCCTCGTCGTCAGTCTTGGCGGTCGTACAGACGATGATGTCCATTCCCCAGATCTGGTCGACCTTGTCGTAGTTGATCTCGGGGAACACGATATGCTCCTTTACGCCCATGGCGAAGTTGCCACGGCCGTCGAAGCTCTTCGGGCTCAGACCCCGGAAGTCGCGAACGCGAGGGAGCGCGACATTCACAAGCCTGTCCAGAAATTCATACATGCGGTCCTTGCGCAGCGTCACCTTTGCGCCGATGGGCATGCCTTCACGCACCTTGAAGCCAGCGATGGAGTTGCGGGCCTTGGTGATCACAGGCTTCTGCCCCGCGATCAGCGCCAGGTCTTCCGCCGCGACGGTCGGCTTCTTGGAATCACCCGTCGCCTCGCCGACACCCATATTGATGACGACCTTATCGATGCGCGGAACCTGCATCTCGTTCTTGTACTTGAAAGCCTCGAGGAGCTCCTTGCGGATCACCTCCTCGTACTGCTTCTTCAAGCGTGGCTGATAATCTGCCTTAGCCATCGATCAATTCTCCCGAGCGCTTCGCCACGCGCACCTTCTTGCCGTCCTTCTGGACCTGGAAGCCGACGCGGGTGGGCTTCCCGTCCTTGGGGTCGGCCAGCGCCAGGTTCGATACGTGGATCGGCGCTTCCTTGGTGATGATGCCGCCTTCGGACTGTGCCGACTGCTTCTGGTGCCGGCGCACGAGGTTGACGCCGCGCACCAGCGCCTTGTCTTCCTTCGGCATCATCTTCAAAATTTCACCGGTACGCCCCTTGTCGCGGCCGGTCAGCACGACGACATTGTCGCCTTTTTTGATCTTCTGCATTTTCCGGCCTCCTAAAGAACTTCCGGCGCCAGCGAGATGATCTTCATGTGGTTCTTGGCGCGAAGTTCGCGCGGAACCGGGCCGAAGATACGCGTGCCCACGGGCTCTTTCTTGTTGTCGACGAGGACGGCGGCATTGTTGTCAAAACGGATCACGCTGCCGTCGGAACGGCGGATGTCCTTGGCGGTGCGCACGACAACCGCCTTCATCACGTCACCCTTCTTCACGCGGCCGCGCGGAATGGCTTCCTTGACCGAGACGACGATGACGTCGCCGACGGAAGCATATTTCCGCTTCGAGCCGCCCAGCACCTTGATGCACATGACACGACGGGCGCCGGAATTATCCGCCACGTCGAGGTTTGTTTGCATCTGAATCATGACTGGCCGCCTTCTTATCTTATTCGGGGAAGCTCATGCTTCCCGGCTTGTTCCAACCTATTGCGCTTGGGCTTCGTTCACGACGACCCAGCACTTTTCCTTCGAGATCGGGCGCGTTTCCTGGATCAGCACCGTGTCGCCGACCTTGCACGCATTGTTCTCGTCATGGGCCTTGTACCGCTTGGAACGACGCACCGTCTTCTTCAGAAGCGGGTGCGCGAACCGGCGCTCGACGCGGACGACCACCGTCTTGTCGTTCTTGTCGCTTACCACGGTGCCCTGCAAAACGCGCTTTGGCATTCTCGTTTTCCTCAGGCCTTGCTGCCAGCCGATTTCTCGGCGGCAATTGTCTTGATGCGCGCAATGTCACGGCGAATCTGCTTCACCCGCGCGGTTTTTTCGAGCTGCCCCGTCGCCTTCTGGAAACGGAGGTTGAACTGCTCTTTCTTCAGCTTGGCCAACTCGTCGTCGAGCTGGTCGGGCGTCATCGCCCTCACGTCAACGGCCTTCATGGCGCCTTCTCCTACTCTGCGATGCGCTGGATGAAGCGCGTCTTGACCGGGAGCTTGGCTGCCCCGAGGCGAAGTGCCTCGCGCGCCACGTCGTCGGCCACACCGTCGATCTCGAACATGACGCGACCAGGCTTCACCCGGCACGCCCAATAATCCACCGAGCCCTTGCCCTTGCCCATGCGCACCTCGGTCGGCTTTGAGGTGACGGGCACATCCGGGAAGATGCGGATCCACACCCGGCCCTGGCGCTTCATGAAGCGCGTGATAGCGCGCCGTGCGGCCTCGATCTGCCGAGCGGTCACCCGCTCCGGCTCAAGCGCCTTCAGGCCATAGGAACCGAAATTCAGCTCAGTGCCGCCCTTGGCAACGCCGTGGATACGACCCTTGAACTGCTTGCGGAATTTCGTGCGCTTTGGTTGCAGCATCTTTATCTACTCCAAAATTCCGGCTCAAGCGTTTTCGCGACGGCGGCCGCCGCCCTGCTCACCCTCGACAGCACGGCGCTCCGAGGCCATCGGATCGTGCTCCAGGATCTCGCCCTTGAACACCCAGACCTTCACACCGCAGATGCCATAGGCAGTCTTCGCCTCGGACGTGCCGTAGTCGATGTCAGCGCGCAGCGTGTGCAGCGGCACACGGCCCTCGCGGTACCACTCGATGCGCGCGATCTCGGCCCCGCCGAGACGGCCGGTGCAGCTGATGCGGATCCCTTCAGCACCGAGCCGCATGGCCGACTGCACGGCACGCTTCATGGCGCGACGGAAGGCGACGCGGCGCTCTAGCTGCTGGGAGATCGACTGCGCGATCAGCGTCGCGTCGATCTCCGGCTTGCGCACTTCGACGATGTTCAAATGCGTCTCCGCATTGGTCATCTGCGAGACCTTGCGGCGCAGCTTCTCGATATCCGCACCCTTCTTGCCGATGATGAGGCCGGGGCGCGCGGAGTGGATCGTCACCCGACACTTCTTGTGCGGGCGCTCGATGACCACCTTGGAGATCGCCGCCTGCTTGAGCTCCTTCTCGATGTATTCGCGGATCTTCAGATCCTCGTGAAGAAGCTGGCCATACTCGGCATTGTCCGCGAACCAGCGAGAGTTCCAGGTGCGGTTGATGCCGAGACGGAGACCGATCGGATTGACTTTCTGGCCCATTATGCGGCCTCCACTTGTTCTTCGACTTCTCGAACGACGATCGTCAGGTGCGAGAACGGCTTCTCGACGCGGTTGGCACGGCCGCGGCCGCGGGCGTGAAAGCGCTTCATGACGATCGACTTGCCGACATAGGCCTCTGCCACCACCAGCGCATCCACATCGAGGTCGTGGTTGTTCTCGGCATTGGCGATCGCCGATTCCAGCGTCTTCTTCACCGCGTCGGCGATACGCTTGCGCGAGAACTCGAGGTCCGCGAGCGCGGCCGCGACCTTCTTGCCGCGGATCATGGCGGCGACGAGGTTCAGCTTCTGCGGGCTGACGCGGACCGTGCGCAGGACCGCACGCGCCTCGTTGTCTGCAAGCCTGCGCGGCGCTTTGGCCTTGCCCATTTCTACTTCCTCTTTGCCTTCTTGTCCGCGCCGTGGCCGTAATAGGTACGGGTCGGAGCGAACTCACCGAATTTGTGGCCCACCATCTCTTCGGAGACGAGCACAGGAATGTGCTTCTGGCCGTTGTAGACACCGAAGGTCAGCCCCACGAACTGGGGCAGAATGGTGGAGCGGCGGCTCCACATCTTGATGACCTCCTTGCGGCCGCTCTCGCGGACCTTGTCGACCTTCTTCAGAAGAAAGCCGTCGACGAAGGGGCCTTTCCAGACTGAACGGGACACGAGCCGTTACCTTTCCTTACTTCTTGCGCTGATGGCGCGAGCGCATGATGAACTTGTCGGTCGCCTTGTTGGACCGCGTCTTCATGCCCTTGGTGGGCTTGCCCCAGGGCGAAACTGGGTGGCGACCGCCGGACGTACGGCCTTCGCCGCCGCCATGCGGATGGTCTACCGGGTTCATGGTCACGCCGCGGTTGTGCGGGCGCTTGCCCAGCCAGCGCTTGCGCCCGGCCTTGCCGAGGCTGATATTGCCGTGATCCGGATTGGACACGGCACCGACCGTAGCCATGCACGAGCCGGAAACCAGCCGCTGCTCGCCCGAGTTCAACCGCAGGATCGCCATGCCCTGGTCACGACCGACGAGCTGCACGTAGGCACCGGCCGAACGTGCGATCTGGCCGCCCTTGCCCGGCTTCATCTCCACATTGTGGACGATCGTGCCGAGCGGCATGGCCGAAAGCGGCATCGCGTTGCCCGGCTTCACGTCCGCGCCCTGCTCGGAAGCGATCACGCGGTCGCCGACCGAAAGACGCTGCGGCGCCAGGATGTAGGACAACTCGCCGTCGTCATAGCGGATGAGGGCAATGAACCCTGTGCGGTTGGGATCATACTCCAGCCGCTCGACGACGCCCGAGACGTCGAACTTGCGGCGCTTGAAGTCGATCAGGCGGTATGTGCGCTTGTGGCCGCCGCCCTGGAAACGCGCCGTGATGCGGCCGGTGTTGTTGCGGCCGCCCTTGCTCGTCAGGCCCTCGGTCAGGCCCTTGACGGGCTTGCCCTTGTAAAGGCCCGAGCGGTCGACGATGACCAGCTGGCGCGTGCCCGGCGTTACCGGTTTGTAGTTCTTGAGTGCCATGTCTTAATCCTCGCGGCCTCTCAAAGACCTGTCGCGATGTCGATGGAATGGCCCTCGGCCAGCGTCACGACAGCCTTCTTGACGTCGCTCGTCCGTCCGATGGTGCCGCGGAACCGCTTCACCTTGCCCTTGCGCACAAGCGTATTGACGCCCTTGACCTTGACGTTGAACAGGGCTTCCACTGCCGCCTTGATCTCGGGCTTCGTGGCCTTGCGCGCCACGTTGAAGACGACCTGGTTGTTCTCCGAGGCCATCGTCGATTTCTCGGTGACCGCCGGGCTGACGATCACGTCATAGTGGCGAAGGTCCGTCATTTGAACCGCTCCTCGAGTGCCTCGACAGCGGCCTTGGAGAGGACCAGCGTGCCGCGGCGCAAAATGTCGTAGACGTTGATGCCCTGGACCGGCAGCACGTCGATGTTGGGGATGTTCGCCGCCGCCCGCTTGAAACCGGCGTCGATTTCCACCCCGCCGATCATCAGCGCATTGGTCAGCCCCAGCTTGGCGAAATTATCCACCAGCACCTTCGTCTTGCCGTCCTTCAGCGCCAGATCATCGATGACGATGATGTTGGCGGCCTTGGCCTTGGCCGAAAGCGCATGCTTCAGGCCCAATGCCCGCACCTTCTTCGGCAGGTCGTGGGCGTGGCTGCGAACCACCGGTCCGTGCGCCCTGCCACCGCCGCGGAACTGCGGCACGCGTGCCGACGAATGGCGGGCGCGGCCGGTGCCCTTCTGGCGGTACATCTTTGCACCGGTGCGCGCGATCTCGGCGCGCCCCTTGGTCTTGTGCGTGCCCTGCTGACGCTTGGCAAGCTGCCAGCGCACGACGCGGTGAAGAATGTCCTCGCGCGGGTCGAGCCCGAAGATCTCCTCGGAAAGCTGCAGCTTACCGGCATCCTTGCCCGCAAGGGTGGTTACCTTCAGTTCCATCACTCAGCCCCCTCGGTGGCGGCGGTTTCTTCCGCCTTCACGGCGTCTTTCTTGGCAGCGGCGCGAATGGCCCCAGGCTGCGGCGCATTCTCCGGCAGCGGCGCCTTCACGGCATCGCGCACCATGATCCAGGCACCCTTCGAGCCCGGCACGGCACCGCGCACCAGGATGAGGCCGCGCTCGGTGTCGGTCGAAACCACTTCCAGGTTCTGGGTGGTCACGCGATGGTCGCCCATGTGGCCGGCCATCTTCTTGCCTTTGAACACCTTGCCGGGATCCTGGCGCTGACCGGTCGAGCCGTGCGAACGGTGCGACACCGAGTTACCGTGCGTCGCGCGACCGCCGCCGAAATTGTGGCGCTTCATGACGCCCTGAAAGCCCTTGCCGATCGAGGTGCCCGTCACGTCGACCTTTTGGCCGGCGACGAAGTGATCCGCCGTAATCTCGGCGCCGACGTCGAGCAGATTGTCCGGCGACACGCGGAACTCCGCCACCTTCGCCTTGGGCTCTACGGAGCTTGCGGCGAAATGGCCGCGCAGCGCCTTCGACGTATTCTTTACCTTGGCGAGCCCCACGCCGAGCTGAACAGCGGTGTAGCCATTCTTCTCCTCGGTGCGCTGGGCCACGACCTGGCAATTCTCCATGCGCAGCACTGTGACGGGGATATGCTCACCCGCCTCGTTGTAGACGCGCGTCATCCCGATCTTCTGTGCGATAACACCTGAACGCATCGGTTCGATTTCCTTTCAGGCTTCCCGCCGCCGGCCACTTGGCCCGCCCGGGTTCCTATCCCTCTTGTCTTCCGCCTAAAGCTTGATCTCGACGTCCACGCCGGCTGCCAGATCGAGCTTCATCAGAGCGTCCACCGTCTGAGGCGTCGGATCGACGATGTCGAGAAGACGCTTGTGGGTCCGCATCTCGAACTGCTCGCGGCTCTTCTTGTCGATGTGCGGTGAGCGGTTCACCGTGAACTTCTCGATCCGCGTCGGCAGCGGGATGGGGCCGCGGACATTGGCGCCGGTGCGCTTGGCCGTGGACACGATCTCGCGCGTCGAGGCATCGAGCACCCGATGGTCGAACGCCTTGAGGCGGATACGGATATTCTGTCCGTTCATGTGTCAGTTCCTCGTTCGGCTGCGGCGCGGGCTTGTCCCGCGCCGCGAGCGCGAATATCTGCCCCGTTACTCAGTGATTGCCGCGACGATACCGGCGCCGACGGTGCGGCCGCCCTCGCGGATGGCGAAGCGCAGGCGCTCCTCCATGGCGATCGGCACGATCAGTTCCACGTCCATCGTCACGTTGTCGCCCGGCATCACCATCTCCGTGCCCTCCGGCAGCGACACCACGCCCGTCACGTCCGTCGTGCGGAAGTAGAACTGCGGCCGGTAGTTCGTGAAGAACGGCGTGTGACGGCCACCCTCCTCCTTGGTCAGGATGTAGGCTTCCGCCTTGAACTTCGTGTGCGGCGTCACCGAGCCGGGCTTGGCCAGAACCTGACCGCGCTCCACACCCTCGCGCTCCACGCCGCGCAGCAGCGCGCCGATGTTGTCGCCCGCCTGCCCCTGGTCCAGAAGCTTGCGGAACATCTCGACGCCCGTGCACGTCGTCTTCGACGTCGGACGGATGCCGATGATCTCGATCTCGTCGCCCACCTTGACAACGCCGCGCTCGACGCGCCCCGTCACAACCGTGCCGCGGCCCGAGATCGAGAACACGTCTTCGATCGGCATCAGGAACGGCTGGTCGATCGGACGCTCCGGCGTCGGGATGTAGGCGTCCACCTCCTTCATCAGCGCACGCACCGCGTCCTCGCCGATCTCCTTGTTGGAATCCTCCAGCGCCGCAAGCGCCGAACCCTTGATGATCGGAATGTCGTCGCCCGGGAACTCGTAGCTCGACAGAAGCTCGCGCACCTCCAGCTCAACAAGCTCCAGAAGCTCCGGATCGTCAACCTGGTCGACCTTGTTCAGGAACACAACGATCGCCGGAACGCCAACCTGACGCGCCAGAAGAATGTGCTCGCGCGTCTGCGGCATCGGACCGTCGGCGGCCGACACAACCAGAATCGCACCGTCCATCTGCGCCGCACCCGTGATCATGTTCTTCACGTAGTCCGCGTGGCCCGGGCAGTCCACATGCGCATAGTGCCGCGCCTCCGTCTCGTATTCCACATGCGCCGTCGAGATCGTGATGCCGCGCGCCTTCTCCTCAGGCGCAGCGTCAATCTGGTCGTACGCCTTGTACTCGCCGAAGTACTTCGTGATCGCCGCCGTCAGTGACGTCTTCCCATGGTCAACGTGACCAATCGTCCCGATGTTCACATGCGGCTTCGTGCGCTCAAATTTACCTTTGGCCATCTCAATTTTCCTTGGGCGGCGTGGTTGTCAGTTTCAGTTGCGGGGCGATTAGCGGCAAAGGCCGCAAAAAACAAGCCCCTTGTCGGGCGGCCGCGAATGCGGAGCGTCGCCCGAGCGCAGCAGGCGGAACTCGATTTCGGAAGAAAAGCAGGCCGTGCTCTCGTTTTGGAGCGGGTAGCGGGAATCGAACCCGCATATTCAGCTTGGAAGGCTGCTGCTCTACCATTGAGCTATACCCGCCCATCCGTGGGCAGCCCTCCTCAGCTGAAGCTTCGGAGGGTACTCCTTCGTCTAACGACCTTCGGGCGGCCTGCCACCTGAAGCTCGAAGAGCGAAGGGTGGTGGAGGGGGCTGGATTCGAACCAGCGTAGGCATAGCCAACGGATTTACAGTCCGTCTCCTTTAACCACTCGGACACCCCTCCGAACCGTCGCCGGAATCGTACAGCGAGTTATTTGGGAAAGCCGGCGCAACCATTCAATGGCGTGCCCGTTTTCCGCGACGCCTTATGGCGATGACGTCGAGCACTGTCAACAGCGTGATAGGCTTTCGACGGGAAATTCGCGCGCCTCCTCTTTCTCCGATAGGCGTACGCCCGCGGCTCGGCTATAGGAGCCCGATGAGCGACGACAAGCCCGGAACACCCAAGGACAGTCACTATGCCCGCCTGCGCCGGGCTCACCGCCAGCGTGCGGGTGCGCCCCAAGTGCAGCGCACGCGCGGTGCGCTGCCTGCCGCAGCCGTCCCCGAGGGCCTCGTGCGCCTTTACGGGTTGCATACGGTACGCGCCGCCCTCGACAACCCCGCCCGCACGGTCCATCGCATGCTGGTGACGCGCAACGCCGCGCAGCGACTGGGGCTTGGCGATCTTTCCGCCCTGCCCTTTCCCGTGGAACAGGTGGAGCCGAAGGCGATCGACGCGCTGACAGGCACCGAGGCCGTGCACCAGGGCGTCCTGATCGAGGCGGAGGCGCGCGCGCCCAAGCCGCTCTCCACGCTTGGAGACGCGTCGCTCGTCCTCGTGCTCGACCAAGTGACCGACCCGCACAATGTCGGCGCCATCATGCGCTCGGCAGTCGCCTTCGGTGTCGACGCGCTGGTGACCACCGCCCGCCACAGCCCGGCCGAATCGGGCGTGCTCGCCAAGGCGGCCTCCGGTGCCCTGGAGCATATCGATCACATCACGGTGCGCAATCTGGCCACCGCGATCGAGGATCTGCACGCGGCGGGGTTTTACACCATTGGCCTCGACTCGGACGGGCCGCGAGCGCTGGAAGAGACGGTAAAAGGTGGCAAACTCGCCCTCGTGCTGGGGGCGGAAGGCAAGGGATTGCGGCAAAAGACACGCGAGACCGTCAACGCGCTCGCCCGCCTCGACATGCCCGGCCCCATCCGCTCGCTCAACGTATCGAATGCCGCCGCTGTCTCGCTCTACGTCGCCCGGCGGCGGCCGGACAGGCAGGAGATCCGCGCATAGCTGATAACGAGAATCGTTTTACTCCATCGTCGATTGTGCTATGCGCACGTCCATGCCCTTGTAGCTCAGTTGGTAGAGCACCTGATTTGTAATCAGGGGGTCGCGGGTTCGAGTCCTGCCGGGGGCACCAATTCCCCTTTCACTGATTGGCCGGTGTCAATCCCCTTTTCTCGCCCTAGACCTCAGCCGATACCCCATTCCATCCTTGAGTGCGTGGCTATCGAGGCCCATGGACCGGCCCACCTTCGTGCTGTTCGGTTCAGCGGCCGGCCAAGCTGGGGCTTGTCGAAGACCGGGTTGCGTTCGAAAGCGGGTCGAAACTCTGTCTGTCGAAAGCTATGCAGCCGCCATACTTGACGACTTCCCGGGCAATGACCTGTTCCAGTTCGTCATCCGACAGGTTGATGTCCGGCATGGCGATCCTCGTGCGGCGGATCATGTCGGCAATTGAAACTAGCCGATCGCTCTGCCGATGCTCCAAATAGCTCTTAAGGGCGGCACGCAGTCTCCGAGGGGCGCCCCGTGACGTTCCCTGTTCCATCCTGCTACCTCCTTCCGAAGAGATGGCAGCATGAACCAGCTTGCGGTGGCGAATCAAATCACTTTCTGAGCACCAATGCCGCTTGCAATTGAACTTGGTCGAAAGCGCCGCCCGAAACGCAAAGCCCCTGCAGGCCGAAGCCAGCGGGGCTCCCTGAGCTCACCTCCGAGCAGGGCCGCCACCAGGTGAGCGCCTGTAGTCTTGAGCCGTGCTGCCCGCACCAGCGCTTGTCGCGGTAGAGGTGGCGATAGGACCCGGCGTCCGGAAAGCGGCGCTGCTTGTCGGTAAGCGCCATGTGTGATTTCCTGATACGGGGTTTGAGCGGTTCTCAACGGGAGAGGAGCGTCGGGCCAGCCCGATGCAACCCATGGCAGCTTCTGCGTTCTGCCGCTGACTACGCAAGTGAGGGACCTCAAAAATGGGTATAATCTGGACCATCATCATTGGCTTCGTCGCCGGTGTCGTGGCGAAGTTCATCGTGCCGGGCGAAAATGAGCCGAAAGGCTTCGTCCTGACGACAATCTTGGGCATCGCGGGGGCATTCGTCGCCTCCTACCTCGGGCAGGCATTGGGGTGGTACAGCGCCAACCAGGGTGCTGGGCTTATCGGCGCCATTGTTGGTGCCGTGATCGTCTTGTTCGTTTGGGGCGCCGTCTCCCGGCGCGCCTAGGACACACCAAACAGAAAGGAACCAACAATGGCTTCGTCTCGTAACACCATGCCGTCGCTCGCTGCACTTTTGGGGCTGCTCGCGGTCGCTGGTTACCAGAACCGCGACAAGCTGGGACAGCTCTTTCAGGGAGCCAAGACAGACGCCCAAAACAGCGGCGGCATTCTCGGCGAAATTGGCAATATGTTCGGTGGCGCTGAGGGAGGCTCGCTCAGCAAGGGCCTGGGAGAACTCGTCGATACATTCAAGAACGGCGGACACCACGAAGCTGCTGATTCCTGGGTAAGTCCCAACGCGCCGTCTCAAGGCATTTCTCCCGAGCAGGTTGAATCCGTAATCGGGACGGATACCCTTCAAGAATTGGCAGCAAAGACCGGCCTCGACTACAACGATCTGCTGAAGCGCCTTTCGTCTTCGATCCCGGAAACGGTGGACAAGATGACGCCGAATGGCCAGTTGCCGCAGAACGATGATCAAATCCATCAGCTGCTAGGCGGTTCCACCGGCCCTGCTTCCGCATAGCCAGGATAGAGCCGCGGAGGCGGCCTGGCGCCTCCCGCTTCCGCGCCTCACGTTCCAGGGTGGGTCCACTGCCACTGAAGCCCCAACATGGCTACCTCACATGCGGGAATCAGGCTTGGATGACCACCACCCGAGCGCCGACTGAAACACGCTTGTAGAGGTCGATCACGTCATGATTGACCATTCGGATACAGCCGCTCGAAACAGCTCCGCCAATGGTTTCAGGTTGGTTTGTGCCGTGGATCCGAAACATTGTGTCGCGCCCGTTCCGGTATAGGTACAACGCTCGGGCACCCAAGGGGTTTCTTGGACCGCCAGGAACACCTCCGGCGAACCTTCGGTAGCGCGCGTCCCGCCGCATCATGTTTCCAGTGGGAGTCCAACTCGGCCATTCGGCCTTCCGCCCCACAATGGCATTTCCGCGGAGCACCAACCCTTCGCGTCCGACGCCGATGCCATATCTGATGGCGCGACCGCCGCCCAAGACGAAATACAGCCGTCGCTCCGGAGTGTTCACCACAACGGTGCCCGCCGGATGGTCTCCTTCGAAGGCCACTTCCCGGCGCCGAAGGTCAGGGTCGATCTGCGAAAGCGGTATTGCGCTTACCGGGAAAGGTTCATCCTCCAGAGCGGTGTAGCTTGCAAAGTCTGTATTCGTCGCACAGCCGGCCGCGTACAGCGGAAGCGCGATAGTAAAGACCCGACGCGAGATTGGCATAGTGCCCCCAAAGACTGACGGTTTCAGGAAGACCTATGCTGGTATGGTTAATGAATTGTGTCGAGGTGCCATCACGCCATCGCGCTAGGCTATCCACTCCTAAGCAGCAACACAGGCAGTCTCTTTCGCCTGACCATTGGGATGGTGACAAACGCAGCTCATCGCTCGATCAGTACGCGCCGCTGTTCGAGAACGTCCGCGCCCAGGGTGGGCATGCTCTGCCGGGGCGGGGCCATCCTCGTTTCGCAGCACTGATGTGGCGGCCTCTCCACCCGCGACAGACATCGCTCAGAGCAGCTTTGCAGATGCGCAAAGCGCATGCTACCCGTTGTCTCCCCTCGGCCAGCAACGGAACCACGCGCCGCACATGACCCAGCCGCAGCTTGCCATCGCCTTTGTTTCGGCGAATACGGACGATGCTCGGGAAGCCGCCACCAGGCTTTCCGTGCTTTACGGCCAGGAACGGCCGGAGAATGCCGATATCATCGTCGCGCTCGGCGGCGACGGCTTCATGCTGCACACCCTGCGCGAGACAATGGGCTCAGGCAAGAAGATCTATGGCATGAACCGGGGCACAATCGGCTTCCTCATGAACGAGTATCGCGAGGAGGGCCTGCGCGAGCGCATCATGGAAGCCGTCGCCGAGACCGTGCGCCCGCTGGAGATGACGGTCACCGACATGGACGGCAAGGTATCGAAGGCGCTCGCCATCAACGAGGTATCGCTGCTGCGCCAATCCTACCAGGCGGCCAAGATCCGCATCGCCATCGACGGCAAGGTACGGCTCGACGAATTGATCTGCGACGGCGTCATGGTGGCCACGCCCGCCGGCTCCACTGCCTATAATCTGTCCGCGCACGGGCCGATCCTGCCGCTTGACGCGCCGCTTCTGGCGCTTACCCCGGTGAGCCCCTTCCGGCCGCGGCGATGGCGCGGGGCGCTCCTGCCCAACCAGGCGACCGTCGACCTGACGGTGCTGGAGCCGGAAAAGCGGCCGGTCAACGCGGTCGCCGACCACACAGAGATAAAATCGGTGGTGAAGGTGCGCGTACATGAATCCCACGACATGACCGCCACCATCCTCTTCGACGCCAGCCATTCGTGGAACGAGCGCATCCTGGCGGAACAGTTCCGCTACTAGAAGCGCAGCGCGTCCAGATGAACGCGCAACGCACGCGCTAAATCTTGGTATCCACGCATCCTGCTTTCCGAAAATCGGTTCCGATTCTCGGGCCGATGCCGTAGCGGGCAACGCACGCTGTTGACATTATGCGCACCACGCCTTAGGCCCCTCTTGAGGTCGTGGGCATGTGCCCGGCCGGAGCGCGAGGCATCCGCCGCAACGCATAGAGCAGCAAAGACAATCGATACGTGTCAATAGACCAAGAAACCGCACAGGACGCTGTGACGTTCGCAGACCTCGGCCTGTCGCCGAAGGTTCTTTCCGCCGTCAACGACGCCGGCTATACGGAACCGACGCCCATCCAGGCCGGCGCCATCCCGCATGCGCTCGAAGGCAAGGATGTGCTGGGCATCGCCCAGACCGGCACCGGAAAGACCGCTTCCTTCGTGCTACCCATGCTCACCAGGCTGGAGCGGGGGCGAGCGCGGGCGCGCATGCCGCGCACCCTTATCCTGGAGCCGACGCGTGAACTCGCCGCCCAGGTGGAAGAAAACTTCATTAAGTACGGCAAAAATCACCGGCTCAACATCGCACTTCTGATCGGCGGCGTCTCCTTCGACGACCAGGAGCGCAAGCTGGAGCGCGGGGCGGATGTGCTGATCGCCACGCCGGGCCGTTTGCTCGACCACCATGAGCGCGGCAAGCTGCTTTTGACCGGCGTGGAAATCCTCGTCATCGACGAGGCGGACCGCATGCTGGACATGGGCTTCATCCCGGATATCGAGCGCATCTGCAAGCTCATCCCCTTCACACGGCAGACGCTGTTCTTCTCCGCCACCATGCCGCCGGAGATCACAAAGCTCACGCAGCAGTTCCTACAGGCACCGGTGCGCGTCGAGGTATCCCGGCCGGCGACGGCGGCCGTCAACATCACCCAGCGCCTGGTCAAGGCCGGCTCCAAGCCGTGGGCAAAGCGCGAGCGCCTGCGGGAACTCATCCGCACCGAAGGCGACGAGGTGAAGAACGCCATCATCTTCTGCAACCGCAAGACCGAAGTGGCAACGCTCTTCCGCTCGTTGGCGCGCCATGAGTTCGATGCCGGCGCGCTGCATGGCGATATGGACCAGCGCGCGCGCATGATGATGCTGGAGAATTTCCGCAAGGGGAAACTCAAGCTGCTCGTTGCGTCGGACGTGGCCGCGCGCGGGCTCGACATTCCCGACGTCAGCCATGTCTTCAATTTCGACGTGCCGACGCACGCTGAAGATTATGTGCACCGCATCGGCCGCACGGGCCGCGCGGGCCGCTCCGGCAAGGCCTTCACAATCGTCACTCGCGCCGACCAGAAATATGTGGCGGGCATCGAGAAGCTGATTGGCCAGGAGATCGAGTGGTTCGACGGTAACCTTTCCACTCTGACGGCGGAAGACGAGGCCGAGGAGCGGCCTCGGCGGAGCCGTTCAGGCCGCGACGAACGAACGCGTGGCGGTCGCAGACCCGCGGCGGAAAGGGCCACGCCCAAGCCCGCAGGTGAAGCTGCACCGGCGGCTCAGGACGACCGGCGTCGGCGCAAGGACGCGATCAAATCCTCCAACGAGGCCGAGCAGAGAAGGCCCGTCCGGCAGCGCGAACGGGAAGAAGCGAACGCCCCGATAGGCTTCGGCGACGACGTTCCGGACTTCATGAAAGTCCACGGGAAGGTCTGAGGAGACCTTCTCCCTGTCCGCACTATTTTTTCGAGCGCAGCCCCGCCTCATAGGCGCGCCGCGCCCACACGGCGATCTCATCGCGATCATCGACGGCGCGGTCGGGTATGGACCAGTAAGGCATGGCCGTCGGCTTGCGGCCGGGATGACCCGCATAGACCCATTGCCGGCTACCCGCGGCCGCAAACTCGGGGGCGCTCACCGCATCCGCCTTCAGCAGAACTTCGCCATCCACCTCGAGGGCGACGATCAGCCCCTCGTAATAGATGCCCTTGCCGCCAAACATACGCTTGATCGTAACCGGCCCGAGGCCAGCGAAGAGGTCGCGGATATCTTGGTCGTTCATCCCATGAAGATGCCAGTATCCGCCTCACCTGTCAGGTGGCTTTGCAACATCTGCTGACAGAGCGCGTTTTCGTCTTTAAGTTTCTGCCGTTCGCTCCTTGAGGAACTCTGCCATGCCCATGATGCTCAAAGGCTCGTGCCGCTGCGGCGCCGTCAGGTTTCAAGTCGAAAGCCACACGCCCGTCCCCTATCAGCGCTGCTACTGCAGCATCTGCCGCAAGCAGCAGGGCGGTGGCGGATACGCGATCAATCTCGGCGCGCAATCGTCGACGCTTGCCGTGGAGGGCGAAGAGCATCTTGGTCTCTACCGCGCCGAGATCGAGGACGACGAACATCCGCGCTGCGAGATCTCCACCGGCGAACGCCGCTTCTGCCGCGAGTGCGGCTCGGCCCTCTGGCTCTACGATCCTACCTGGCCGGATCTCATCCACCCCTTCGCCTCAGCGGTCGATACTGAACTTCCGAAGCCGCCAAGCAGCGTGCACCTCATGTTGAAATACAAGGCGGGCTGGGTCGAGCCGGATATACGCGAGGGCGACGCAACGTTTACGCTCTACCCGAGAGAGTCAATTGCCGAGTGGCACCGGCGCAATGGTGTGTGGGTGAAATAGGCTCACGCCGCGCCCGCGGCGCGCGCCTCGGCCAGGGCCTTCAGATCGGCGGGCTTGAGTTCGACGGATTCACCGCAGCCGCAGGCGGAACTCTGGTTGGGGTTCTTGAAGGTGAAGCCTGTCCTGAGCCGCGTCACCTCGAAATCCATCTCCGTACCGAGAAGGAAAAGAGCAGCTTCCGGCGCCACATAGACATGGGCGCCGTCATGCTCGACATGATCGTCCTTCGGGTCGGGCTCGCTCACCAGATCGACCGTATATTCCATGCCCGCGCAGCCGCCCTTCTTGATGCCTACGCGGACACCATGTGCGCCGTCGCGCGTCTCGACGATCTCGCGCACGCGGGAAGCGGCAGCGTTCGTTACGGTGATGACTTGAAAGCGGCCCATAAATTTCTCCATTCACGGCGAGGTCAAGACTCGCGGAAAGGCTTCCCTATAAAGATGGTCAAGAAAGGCGGGCGTTGCAAGCACCGCCTGTCCGACCCTCAGTACCAGCCGATGGCGACCTGCGCCTCTTCCGACATGCGGTCGGGCGTCCAGGGCGGGTCGAAGACCATGCTAACCTCGACATCGCCGACGCCCTCGACGGCACTGACGGCGTTCTCCACCCAACCAGGCATCTCACCGGCCACGGGGCAGCCGGGCGCCGTCAGCGTCATGTCGATCTTGACCGAGCGGTCGTCCTCGATATCGATCTTGTAGATCAGGCCGAGCTCGTAGATATCGGCCGGGATTTCCGGATCGTAGACTGTCTTCAGCGCACCGATGATGTCGTCGGTCATGCGCGCAAGCTCGTCCTGCGGAATGGCGGAGGCTGTAAAAAGCTTGCCTTCGGCCGCCCCGGCATCGTTCGTCTCTGGCTTCTGGCTCGTATCCGTCATCGTCTTCATCCGAAGAATTTGCGCGCCTCATCGAGCGCATCGGCGAGCGCATCCACTTCGGCCCGCGTATTATACATGGCGAAGGAAGCGCGGCATGTCGAGGTCACGCCAAAACGCTTGAGCAACGGCTGCGCGCAATGGGTGCCGGCGCGCACGGCCACGCCCGCGCGGTCGATCACCATCGAAACGTCGTGGGCATGGATACCGGCAAGCTCGAAGGACAGGATCGAGCCCTTACCGGGTGTTGTGCCGAAAATGCGCAGGGAATTGATCTGGCCCAGCCGCTCATGGGCGTATTTCGAAATATCCGCCTCATGCGCGGCAATGTTCTCGCGGCCGATGCCTTCCACATATTCTAGCGCCGCTCCAAGGCCGATCGCCTGCACGATAGGCGGCGTGCCGGCTTCGAAGCGGTGCGGCGGTTCATTGTAGGTGACGTCGTCCACCGTCACCTCCTCGATCATCTCGCCGCCACCCTGGAAGGGCCGCATCTCCTCGAGCCGCTCACGCTTCCCGTAAAGAACACCGATGCCCGAGGGGCCGTAGAGCTTGTGCCCGGTGCAGACATAGAAGTCGCAGCCGAGCGCCTGCACGTCGACCGGCATATGCACGGCGCCCTGGCTGCCATCGACCAGCACCGGGATACCGCGCGCATGGGCGATGCGCACGATGTCGGCAATGGGCGTCACCGTGCCTAGAACGTTCGACATATGCGTGATGGCGACAAGCCTGGTGCGCTCGGTCAGGCACTTCTCGAAGTCTTCGATGTGGAAGGCGCCGTCGTCGTCCACCGGCACCCAGGCAAGCTTCGCGCCCTGCCGCTCGCGCAGGAAATGCCAGGGCACGATGTTGGAGTGGTGCTCCATGATCGATAGCACGATCTCGTCACCCTCGCCGATCCGTGGCATCGCATAGCCATGGGCGACAGTGTTGATGGCCTCGGTCGCCGACTTGGTGAAGACGATCTCTTCGGCGCTTGGCGCGTTCAGGAATCGGCGCACCGTCTCCCGCGCGTTTTCATAGGCTTCGGTCGCGGCATTCGACAGGAAGTGCAGGCCGCGGTGCACGTTCGCATACTCCTGGGAATAGGCGTACGTGACCGCATCGATGACGGCCTGCGGCTTCTGCGCGGAAGCCGCGTTGTCGAGATAAGTCAGCGGCTTTCCGTAGACCTCGCGCGCAAGGATCGGGAAATCGCGGCGGATCGCCTCGACGTCAAAGGTGCCGTTTTCGACTTTCTGGTCCATATCCACCTTGCGCCTTCCAGCGCGTTTGGGCCTCTATCCGTGCTCGGCGAACCAGGCGTCGAGCTTTGCTTCCAGCGCCTCGATCACCAGTTCATTCTCCAGTTCCTCGATCACCTCGGCCACGAAAGCCTTGACGAGAAGGCCGCGCGCCGTCTTCTCGTCGATGCCACGCGCCATCAGATAGAACAGGTGATCGGCCTCGATCTCCGTCACCGTCGCGCCGTGGCCGCAAGCCACGTCGTCGGCGAAGATTTCCAGCTCCGGCTTGGACGAGAAGCCGCCCTCGTCCGACAGGAGAAGGGTGTTGCAGGCCATCTTGGCGTCGGTCTTCTGCGCCTGGCGCGCCACGCGGATCTGTCCCTGGAAAGCTCCCTCTGCCTTGTCCGTCACGACATTGCGGATGGTCTCCGTCGACACGGTCGCGGGTCCCACATGGTCGAGCACCATGGTGACGTCGCAATGGGTCTCGCCGGAGAGCAGGTTGACGCCCCGCAGGCGGAATTCGGAGCCCTCGCCCTCCGCCACCAGCCGCAGTTCCTGGCGCACCAGCTTGCCGCCGGCGTTCATCACGAACAGGGTGAGCTTGGCATCCTTGCCGATCCTCACGTTGATCTGGCCGAGGTGGCTCGCCCCTTCCGGCTGTTCCTGAATGATGAGGTAGAGGATTTCCGCCCCGTCGCCCACATCCAGATGACTGACAGAGGAAACCAGCGCATCGCCCTCGCCCGTCTGCCGTTCGACGATGGTCGCCTTGGCACCCTCGCCCGCACGCACAGCAAAGCGTGTATGCACCTGCCCGCCGGCCTGCACATTCTGCAGTTCGATGGGACGTTCGAGGACGGCGCCGGCGGGGATATCGATGGCGAAACCGTCGGCAGCGAAGGCCGAATTAATGGCCGAAACCGTATCATCCGCGTCCACAGGCGCTAGCAGCGAGGCAAGGCTGCCGTCGGTCAGCTTGCCCGCCATGCTGGCGACCGAGACGCCCTCCGGCACCTCTGCCTCGCCGACCACCCCGTTCAGCACCGGAAGCACCGCCGAGCCCGCCAGGAGCGGCTCTCGAGGCACCGCATGCGCGGTAAGGTCGAACGCCGGCACGGAGGAAAGGAGCCGACGCAGGTCCGTGTAGTGCCAGGCCTCGACCTTGCGGTTAGGCAGACCGCGCTTCAAAAGCTCCACCGCGGCACTGCGCCTTTCCGCGACCTCGGTGTCGCCCGGCAGGTATTCGGAGCGGTCCGCGAAAGCCTGAAGAAGAGCATCCTCGGCGGCGGTGCGCCTGATTTGCGTCTGAATGTTCATCGCCGCCCCCTATGCCGCCTCGCCGACGAGCCCGGCATAGCCGTTCTTCTCCAGCTCCTGTGCCAGTTCCTTCTCGCCCGACCTCACGACGCGGCCCTTGTAGAGCACGTGCACCGAATCCGGCACGATGTAGTCGAGCAGGCGCTGGTAGTGGGTAATCACCACGATCGCCCTGTCCGGCGATCTGAGCGCGTTAACGCCGTCGGCGACGATCTTCAGCGCATCGATGTCGAGGCCCGAATCGGTCTCGTCGAGCACGCAAAGCGCCGGCTCCAGGAGCTTCATCTGCAGGATTTCCGCGCGCTTCTTCTCTCCACCGGAAAAGCCGACATTGAGCGGCCGCTTGAGCATGCCCATGTCCATGTCAAGCGCCTCGGCCGCCCCGCGCACGCGCTTCATCAGCTCCGGGATCTTCAGTTCCTCCTGCCCGCGCGCCTTGCGCTGCGCGTTCATGGCCACCTTGAGAAATTCCATGGTGGCCACACCCGGTATCTCCATCGGATACTGGAAAGCGAGGAAGAGACCGGCGGCGGCGCGCTCGGCCGGGTCCATCTCGAGGATCGATTCCCCGTTGAAAAGAATGTCGCCCTCGGTCACCTCATAGTCTTCGCGGCCGGCGAGCACATAGGAAAGCGTCGACTTGCCGGAGCCGTTCGGCCCCATGATGGCGGCAACCTCGCCGGCCTTCACGGTGAGGTCCACGCCGCGCAGGATTTCCGTGCCGTCCTCGGCGATGCGGGCGTGCAGGTTCTTGATTTCAAGCATATTTGTTCTTCCCAAACTTCTCATGCCGGCTCAGCCGACCGAACCTTCAAGCGAAATTCCGATCAGCTTCTGCGCCTCGACGGCGAACTCCATCGGCAGTTCCTGGATGACGTCCTTGACGAAGCCGTTGACGATCAGCGCGATCGCCTCTTCCTCCGGGATGCCGCGCTGCATCACGTAGAACAGCTGGTCCTCGGAGATCTTCGATGTCGTCGCCTCGTGCTCGAACTGCGCGGTAGCGTTCTTCGCCTCGATGTAGGGCACCGTGTGCGCGCCGCAGTCGTTGCCGATCAGGAGCGAATCGCACTGGGTGAAGTTGCGCGCGTTCGCGGCTTTCCGGTGCGCGGAGACCTGACCGCGATAGGTGTTGTTCGACTTGCCGGCCGAAATACCCTTCGAGATGATGCGGCTCGACGTGTTCTTGCCGAGGTGGATCATCTTGGTGCCGGAATCGATCTGCTGGTGCCCGTTGGAGACCGCAATCGAATAGAACTCGCCGCGGGAATTGTCGCCGCGCAGCAGGCAGGACGGATACTTCCAGGTGATCGCCGAGCCGGTCTCGACCTGCGTCCAGGAGATCTTGGAGTTCTTGCCGCGGCAGTCGCCCCGCTTGGTGACGAAGTTGTAGATGCCGCCCTTGCCGTCCTGGTCGCCCGGAAACCAGTTCTGAACCGTCGAGTACTTGATCTCGGCATCATCGAGCGCGATCAGCTCGACCACGGCCGCGTGAAGCTGGTTCTCGTCACGCTGCGGCGCCGTGCAGCCTTCCAGATAGGACACATACGCGCCCTCCTCGGCGATGATCAGCGTGCGCTCGAACTGGCCGGTGTTCTTCTCGTTGATGCGGAAATAGGTGGACAGCTCCATCGGGCAGCGAACGCCCTTCGGCACATAGACGAAGGAGCCGTCGGTGAAGACCGCCGAATTGAGCGTGGCGTAGAAATTATCCGTCGGCGGCACGACTGAGCCCAGATACTTGCGCACCAGTTCGGGATGCTCGCGGATGGCCTCCGAGATCGAGCAGAAGATGACGCCGGCCTTGGCCAGCTCCTTCTTGAAGGTGGTCACCACCGAGACGGAATCGAACACCGCGTCGACGGCCACCCGGCCGGACTGATAGACGTTGTCGCCCGGCTCATCGGTCTCGCCGTCCACAGGGCTCGGCTCGCCCTGCTTGCGCACACCGGCCAGAATCTCCTGCTCCTTCAGCGGAATGCCGAGCTTCTCGTAGGTGCGCAGGAGCTCCGGATCGACCTCGTCGAGCGAGCTCGGCCCGGCCTGGCTCTTCGGCGCGGAATAATAATGGATGTCCTGGAAATCGATCTTGGGGTAGCTCACGCGCGCCCAGCTCGGCTCCTGCATGGTGAGCCAGCGCTCATAGGCGTGCAGGCGCCACTCGGTCATCCACTCCGGCTCGCCCTTCTTGGCCGAGATAAAGCGGATAATGTCCTCGTTGAGTCCCTTGGGCGCCTTGTCGCTCTCGATGAGCGTCTCGAACCCGTACTTATACTGGTCCACATCGATCATGCGGACCTGATCGATCGTCTCCTGCACAGCAGGCATCAGCGTTCTCCATCCTCGCCGGAGTCAAGGTCCGGCAGTTTTCCAACTCTGGCCGGCTTTGCGCTCTATTTAGTGTGCGCGTGCACCGGATTCATCGTTCAGTCGCAAAAATATGTGTCTTTTACTCCATTTTTCTCGCACTGGCGAAACCGCCGAATGGCAGCCTCATGCGGCAGCGCTCGTCGTTCTTCGTCTTAGGATTATTTTCTCCAACGCAGCACCAAAAGCGACGATTTCCTCTTCAACCGTTCCGGGGCTTATCGAGACGCGCAGCGCGCCCGCCTCACTGCCGAAACCCATTGCCTGAAGCACGTGGCTTGGCCCCACCTTGCCGGACGAACAGGCCGAGCCGGCCGACAGCGCTATTCCCGCCAGATCGAAGGCGATCTGCGCCGTTTCCGCCTTCATGCCGGGTATCGAGAAGAACAGTGTATTGGGGAGGCGCGGGGCCTTCTCGGCGTAGATCACCGCATCGGGCGCGAGATCGCGGACGATCGCCTCCAGCCGGTCCCGCTTGGCACGCACGGCGTCCATATGTGCAAGGCCGGCCGCTGCTTCCCGCGACGCCGCACCGAAGCCGGCGATGGCAGCCACGTTCTCGGTTCCGGCGCGATGACCCTTCTCCTGGCCCCCACCTCTCACCAGTGCCGTCGGCATCATCAGGTCGCTCGTGCCGACCAGAGCGCCAGCACCCTTGGGGCCGCCGATCTTGTGAGAGGAGAGAATGAAGAAATCCGCATATCCCGCCGAGATATCGAGCGGAATGCGCCCCGCGGCCTGCACGGCATCGAAGATCGCCACTCCGCCGGCCTTCTTCGCCAAACGGCCGATCGTCTCCATCGGCTGAACGACGCCTGTCTCGTTATTGGCCGCATGCACGGCGACGAGTGGCAGCCCTTGCGTTTTGTCATGCCCTTCAAGCGCGCGCTCCAGCGCAATTAGATCGATGAGGCCGTCGGAATCGACGCCGATCCTCTCCACCGCCTCCACCGGAAAGCGCCCGCCGGCAAGCAGGCACGGATGGTCGGCCGCACAGACGTAGAGACGGCTGAAGCGAAGCGGCGCCTGGCCGATGGTCCACTCGGGCGACAAGAGCATGGCGGCGGCTTCGGTGGCGCCGGAGGTGAAGACCACGTGGTCGGCCTGCCCGCCGACAAGGGCGGCGACATCACGCCGCGCGGCCTCAACGATCTGCCGCGATGCGCGCCCCTCGGCATGGACCGAGGACGGATTCGCCGCCTCCAGCGCGTCCAGCATCGCCTGCCGCGCCGCCGGCAAAAGGGGCGCCGTGGCGTTGTGGTCGAGGTAGATGCGCTTTGCCGCCATATCCATCCATGATGCCATTTGCCACAATTGCGGCAGAGATGGCGTTATTTCCTTGAATTCGCAAGGCCAGCCGTCCTATCTACCCGGCTTGCCAAGGGCGGCAGCGCCGCCCAGTTTTGAACAGTTCTAAACTAGCTTCTATGGAGGCGTAGGCGCCGCGTCAAGACCTGCCCGCGATTCGATTTTACCGAACCGGGAGGCTGCGCCAAGGTGGAGTGAAAATGCCCGAGGTTATCTTTACCGGCCCAGCCGGCCGTCTCGAAGGCCGATACCAGCCATCGAAGGAGAAAAACGCGCCGATCGCGCTGATCCTGCACCCGCATCCGCAGTTCGGCGGCACGATGAACAACAAGATCGTCTACGATCTGTTCTACATGTTCCAGAGCCGGGGCTTCACCGCTCTGCGCTTCAATTTCCGCGGCATCGGCCGCAGCCAGGGCGCCTTCGACCATGGCACGGGCGAGCTTTCCGATGCCGCAGCCGCGCTGGACTGGGTGCAATCGCTGCATCCCGATTCCAAGAGCTGCTGGGTGGTCGGCTACTCCTTCGGCGCCTGGATCGGCATGCAACTCCTGATGCGCCGGCCGGAGATCGAGGGTTTCATCTCGATCTCTCCCCAGCCCAACATCTACGACTTCGCCTTTCTTGCCCCCTGCCCCTCATCCGGCCTCATCATCCACGGCGGCGCTGACCGCGTCGCCCCGCCGGCGGACGTGCAGACGCTGGTCGACAAGCTGCAGTCGCAAAAGGGCATCACCATCACGCAGAAGACGCTCCCCGAGGCCAACCACTTCTATACGAACGTGGCCGACGTGCTGATCGAGGAATGCGCCGACTATCTCGACCGGCGCCTGAAGGGCGAGCTTGCCGAGCCGAGGCCGAAGCGCATTCGCTGACCGCGCTCTTCTGGACCAGTTCATCGTTTCATGGAATCGGTGAACTGGTCTAACTCCTTGTTTTATCGCAGATCCGGACGGAAAGCCGGTTTCCATTTTTCCTGGAATTGCTCTAAGCGAGCACGCTTTCACCCCGGCCCGCCGCTTGTGCGGGCCGCGAAAGTGGTGCTAAACGCCGCTTTCACTCTCCAGCCCCTGTTCCCCATCGACGGGATTTTGAGACAATGCCCGAGTTCAAGTCCGACTTCCTGCGCGTGCTCGACGAGCGCGGCCTCATCCACCAGGTCTCCGACCCGCAAGGGCTCGACGAGGCGGCGGCGAAGGGCACGATCACGGGCTATGTCGGCTACGACGCGACGGCGACGAGCCTGCACATCGGCAATCTCATCTCCGCCACCATGCTCTACTGGCTGCAGGAGACGGGGCATCGCCCGATCGCGCTGATGGGCGGCGGCACGTCCATGATCGGAGATCCCTCCTTCCGCGACGAGCAGCGCCGGCTCTTGCCGCCCGAGACGATCGCCGAGAACATCAACGGCATCAAGCGCATCTTCGACCGCATCCTGCGCTTCGGCGATGGGCCGACCGACGCCGTCATGGTCAACAACGCCGACTGGCTGCTCGGCCTCAACTATGTCGAGTTCCTGCGCGACGTCGGCCGCCATTTCTCGGTCAACCGGATGCTCACTTTCGATTCGGTGAGGCTGCGGCTGGAGCGCGAGCAGTCGCTCTCCTTCCTCGAATTCAACTACATGATCCTGCAGGCCTACGACTACGTCGAGCTGAACAGGCGCTACGGCTGCATCCTGCAGATGGGCGGCTCCGACCAGTGGGGCAACATCGTCAACGGCATCGATCTCGGCCACCGCATGGGCACGCCGCAACTCTACGCCGTCACCACGCCGCTTCTGACCACCTCGTCGGGCGCCAAGATGGGCAAGACCGCCGGCGGCGCAGTCTGGCTCAACGAAGAGGTCTTCTCGCCTTACGACTTCTGGCAATACTGGCGCAACGTGGAGGACGCCGACGTCGAGCGCTTCCTGAAGATCTTCACGCGCCTGCCGCTCGACGAGATCGCCCGGCTCGGCGCTCTCGGCGGTTCCGAGCTCAACGAGGCCAAGAAAGTGCTGGCCACGGAAGCAACGGCCATCGTGCACGGCCGCGCGGCGGCAGAACAAGCCGCCGAGACCGCGCGCAAGACCTTCGAGGAAGGCGCCCTCGCCGAAAGCCTGCCCACAGCGGCGGTCGACCGCGCCGAACTGGACAAGGGCATCGGCCTTCTTTCGCTCTTCGTGACCGCTGGCCTGGCAGGCTCGAACGGCGAGGCGCGGCGCCATGTGCAGGGTGGCGCGGTACGCGTCAACGACGAGCCGGTCGCCGACGACCGCCGCGTTGTCTCAACGGACGACCTGACGGCTGAGGGCGTCGTGAAGCTCTCGCTGGGCAGAAAGAAGCACGTTCTCGTCCGCCCGCGGTAAAGAGCGCCCCTCGGAGTCCGTCCGCCTGGTCGCAATTCCGGGCGGAAAACCGGTTCCCACTTTTCCTGGAATTACTCTTAAGTGCCGCTACGCGCACACGCGGTTCCGCCCCAACCGCTTGGCCTGGTACAGCATCTTGTCGGCGCGGCGATAGAACTCGTCGACCGTCTCCTTGCCGTCCCAGACGGCCAGCCCCACGCTGGTGGTGATCTTGAGGCGCATTGTGCCAGCATCCACGGTCAGCGCTGAAATCGCTTTGCGGATGCGCTCGGCAAGCTTCACCAGCGCGTCCTGGTTCATGTTCGGCGCCACGATGGCGAACTCCTCGCCGCCCAACCGCGCCACCACGTCGTGATAGCGGGTCAGATCCTTGAGGCAGCCGGACACGCGGCGCAGCACCTCGTCGCCGACATCGTGGCCGTGCGTATCGTTCACCTGCTTGAAGTGGTCGAGATCGAGCACCATCAGCCCCACCGGCTTCTCTATACGGCCGAACTCCTGCAGGTACTCGCGCAGTGCATCGTCGAAGAAGCGGCGGTTCTGGGTCCCGGTCAGGCTATCGGTGAGCGCCGCATGTTGCAGGGACTCCGAGCGCGCGCTGAGCGATTCCGTCATCGCCCGGAGCTTGCCCTCCTCGCGCACCTGCGTGCGGATAAGCGGATAGATGAAGAACAGGCCGAAGATGATGGCCGTTGTCAAAAGCACGCCGGTGGTGAACAGAAGCCGCGCGAAATCGCTGAGATCGGTCGCTCCGCCGACGGTCGCCAGCTTGAGTGCATTGGTGCGCATGATGTCATAGGCGAAAAACAACAGCACACCGGCACTGAAGACCAAGGCGATGAAGACGAAAAATGCCGACTCCGCTTTGTGAAAACGCATACCCGACCCGCTCGCGCACTTTTACCACTTCTCTCATGTGGCACCTTACGGGAGGTTAACCGGCAGGTACGGATTCGCAGGAAATATCAAAATTCGCAGGTGGTGCGGCGAAGACGCGGATATCACACCGCCACACGTTGCCAGTCCGGCCCGAGTTGATGGCGGAACCACGTCATTTGCCGCTTGGCGTATTGCCGCGTCGCCGCCTTGGCCCGCGTAACGGCCTCCTCAAGGGGCATCTGGCCACTAAGCGCGGCGCCAAGCTCGCGCACACCGATCGCCTTCATCGCCGGCATGGAGCCAGGAAGATCGAGACTCAACAGCGCCCTCACCTCCTCCAGCACGCCGGCCTCCATCATCCGGTCGAAACGCTCGTCGATGCGGCTGGTGAGCGTTTCGCGATCCGGCTCCAGCACCAGCTTGCGCGCCGTGGCGTTGTCCACCAGCGGCGGGGAACGCTCCGCTTGCCACGCACCGAGCGGCTTGCCCGAAGCCTCCAGTACCTCCAGCGCCCGCACGATGCGCTGCCCGTCTGAAGGGCGGATGCGTGCCGCCGCTTGCTCGTCTGATCGGCCAAGCACTTCATGCAACGCCGCCGCTCCCTCTTCCGCTAGGCGCTGCCGCCAGCGCCGGCGGACGACGGATGGAATGTCTGGCATGGGCGAAAGCCCTTCCGTCAGGGCACGGAAATAAAGCCCCGTACCGCCGACGAAGATCGCCGGCCGCCCATCAAGCTCTTCACTGTCGCACAAGGCTTCCACGTCGCGCAGCCACTGTCCGGTGGAATACGGCGTGCCTGGGTGCACATGGCCGTAGAGGCGATGCGGCGTGACGGCAAGGTCTTCGGCACTCGGCCGCGCCGTCAGCAGCGACAGGACGGAATAGACCTGCATGGAATCGGCGTTGACGATCACCCGGCCCGAACGTCTTGCGATATCGAGCGCTTGCGCCGACTTGCCGCTCGCCGTGGGGCCGGCTATCAGGGTCGCACCTTTCAGCACGATTTTCCGGCCGGCCGCAGCGGACCCTCCCATGACCCTTGTCGCAACGCTTATCTCCAATCCCAAGGCTCGCTCGCTGAGCCCGTCCACGGCGAATAGGATAACCCGAGCCCTCCGCGCAAGCCGCTTCGACTGGCTCGACACGGACGTCGCCTGCGATATAGCCCTGCCCGAGGGTCTCGATGCGCATGCAGCCGAGCGCATCGCGCGCGCCGCGCTCGAGAGCCTGCCCGTGGACGTGGCCGTACAGCCTTCCGAGGGAAGAAAAAAGAAGATGCTGATCGCCGACATGGACTCCACCATGATCGACCAAGAATGCATCGACGAACTGGCCGATGAGATCGGCATCAAGGAAGACGTCGCCACCATCACCAGCCGCGCCATGAACGGCGAGATTGCCTTCGAGCCGGCTCTGCGTGAGCGCGTGGCGCTGCTCAAGGGCCTCGAAATGGCGGTCATCGAGCGCGTGATAGAGGCTCGCATCACGCTCGCCGCCGGCGGGCGTGAGCTTTTGGCGACCATGAACGCGGCCGGCGCTTACACGGCGCTGGTCTCCGGCGGCTTCGACATCTTCACCGGCCGCATCGCGTCCATGCTTGGTTTCCGCGAGCACCGCGCTAACCGGCTGATCGAGGAGGACGGCAGGCTCGCCGGCCTCGTCGCCGAGCCCATTCTCGGCCGCCAGGCGAAGGCCGACGCGCTTATTGAAATCGCCGCCAGGTTGAAGCTGCACTTGAGCGAGACGATAGCCGTCGGCGACGGCGCCAACGATCTCGACATGCTGCGCCTTGCCGGCGCCGGCGTGGCGCTGCACGCCAAACCTTCCGTGGCGGCCGAGGCCGGCATCCGCATCGACCATGGCGACCTTACCGCCCTCCTCTATCTGCAAGGATACCGCCGCGAGGAGTTCTCTCAGTGACGCCGATCATCGCGACGAGCCGTCTCATCATCCGCAACTGGGCTGATAGCGACCGCGCGCTCTTCCACCGGATCAACGCGGACGACCGGGTGATGGAATTCTTCCCCTTCCGGCGCGATCGCACAGCCTCCGACGCCTTTCTCGACTGGCTGCGCGAGGATATCGCGGAGCGTGGCTTTGGCTTCTGCGCGACGGAGCTGAAGGAAACCGGCGAGTGCATCGGCTTTGTCGGCTTGCATCAGACCACCGGCATCTCTTCGCTGCCGTCCGGTACAGTGGAGATCGGCTGGCGGCTGGCTCCGGAATTCTGGGGCAGGGGTTACGTGACGGAAGCCGCCAAGGCCTGGCTCGACTTCGGCTTCAAGACGCTTGGGCTCGAGGAGATCGTCTCCTTCGCCGTCTGGAGCAATATGCGCTCCATTGCCGTGATGAAGCGCATCGGCATGCGCGCGCTGCCGGAACGTGACTTCGACCACCCCTCGGTGCCTGACACCCACCCCCATCTGAAGCGCCACGTCTTCTATCGCATCACGCGGGATGAGTGGTCGGGCTAGCACACTCCTCGCGAGGGAAAGGCCCTTAGTCCATCCGCAACGTCACGAAGCGCAGCTCACCCGAGGGCGAGGCCAACATGAGCAGGGCATTCTTGCGGCCCTGCTCCTTCAGGCTGTCGATCTGGTCCAGAACGTCCTGGGGTGCGGATACCGATTGCAAGGCGATCTCGACGATCACATCCCCTGCCTGCACGCCTTGATCGGCGGCCACCGATCCATCCTCTACCTCCGACACCAGCACGCCGTTGATATCCTCGGCAAGCCCGAACTCGCTGCGGCCCTCTTCGTCGAGCTCGGCGATGGACATGCCGAGGACCTTGGCGGTGGCAACAGGAGCTGATTCCTCGCTCTCCTCCTCCGTGGCGGACGCGACGTCCTCGCCCTCCTCCAGGCGGCCCAGTTCCACCTGCACAGTCTGCTCCTCGCCCTTGCGCAGGATCTCGACATCGACCTTCTTGCCCACAGGGCTTTCTGCGACAATGCGGCGCAACTCGCGCACATCCATTATTTTCCTGCCGTCGAAGCCGACGATGATGTCGCCTGCCTGCAGCACGCCATTGTCGGCGGGTCCGCCCTTTTCGATGCCGCTGATCAGCACGCCGCTGGCCTCGTCGAGGCCGAGGCTTTCGGCAATCTCCTCCGTCACGGGCTGGATGCGCACGCCGAGCCAGCCGCGCCTGGTCTCGCCGAACTCGCGCAGCTGACCAGCCACGTTCACCGCGAGGTTCGACGGGATTGCAAAGCCGATACCGATGGAGCCGCCGGTAGGCGAGATGATAGCGGTGTTGATGCCGATGACCTCGCCATCCATGTTGAAAAGCGGGCCGCCGGAATTGCCGCGATTGATGGCCGCGTCAGTCTGGATGTAGTCGTCGTAGGGGCCCGAGCCGATCTGCCGGTTTTGTGCCGAGACGATGCCGACGGTCACAGATCCGCCGAAACCGAAGGGATTGCCGATGGCCATTACCCAGTCACCGATGCGCATGGCCTCCGAATCGCCGAACTGCACCTCCTGAAGAGCCTTTCCCTGCGGATCGATTTTGAGCACGGCGATATCGGTCTTCGTGTCAACGCCGATCAGTTCCGCCGTCCTCGTCTCGCCGTCGGCGAAATTGACAATGATTTCGTCGGCCCCGGTAATCACGTGGTTGTTCGTGACGATGATGCCTTCCTCGGCGTCGACGATGAAGCCGGAGCCAAGCGACGAGCCGGGATTGGGCATCTGCGGCTGTTGATCCTGGTCACCGAAGAACTCGCCGAAATATTCCTCGAAAGGCGACCCCTCCGGCAGCTGTGGCATCGGCACGCGGCCGGGACCGCGCCGCGATACGTTTTGAGTGGTGGAAATATTGACCACCGCATCGAGCAACCGTTCGGCCATGTCGGCGACGGAGGCTGGCCCACGTATCTGCGGAGCAGGCATGGACATTCGCCCCTCCGGCGCTGGCGTCTGCGCGATGGCCGGCACCACAAGGACGACGGCAGCAAGGGCGCCCGCCGTCAGCAGCCGGCACGTGGCACGAAGCGATTTCGGCAAAGGCATCTGGCAGTCTCCCGCTGGTCCGATCAGGGCCGTACGATCCGGTGCGAATGAGGCGTGTTTGCGACGAGATATAACCTTAAACGGGCGCTCTGCCAGCCTCCGAAGCCTCACATGCCGTGCAAAATACCGTATCAGCCGCGCACCAGCCAGACGATGAGAACGCCGGCGGCCATCACCGCCAGGCCGATGCCCCGCATCGCGCCCTCCGGCAGGTCGATCACGTCGGCCGCCAGGCGCTTCGCCAATCGCGGCAGTCCACCGTAAAGCAGCCCTTCGAAAACGAGGACGAGGCCAAGGGCGGCGAGGAAATCGCTCAACGCCCCTGCCCACATCGTCTCGCCACTGTCGTGCTTGGCCCCATGGGCAGGCTCCGGCTACTGCGCGGCTTCGCGCCGTGGGCCTTCCGACGCCGGCGTCTCCACCGCGCCCGTCAGCGGTCCTGCGTCCTCATCCCTCGGCGCCTGGTCTCCGCCCAGACCCTGGGCATTACCGAAGAAGCGGAAGAACTCCGTGTTTGGGCTCAAGAGCATGGTTGTGCCGGACGGGTCGAGCGCCTGACGATAGGCCGCCATCGAGCGGTAGAAATCGAAGAACTCCTCGTCGCGCTGGAAGGCGTCGGCGAAGATCGCGTTGCGCTCGGCCTCGCCTTCGCCTCGCAGGATTTCGGACTCGCGCTGCGCCGCGGCGAGAATCTCCACCACCTCGCGGTCGGCGCGCGCGCGGATGCGCGCCGCCGCTTCGCGGCCACGGGCGCGCAGGCGCTCAGCCTCGGCCAGGCGTTCGGCCTTCATGCGGTCGTAGGTCTGCTGCGAGACTTCCGCCGTAAGATCCGTGCGGCGGATGCGCACGTCCTCGATCTGCAGGCCGAGCGAAGCCGCGGCAGGACGCAAGCCCTCCGCCACCTCGCGCATCATCGAACCGCGCTCCTCGGAAAGGGCGGCCTCGAAGCCACGCAGACCGTAGACGCGCCTGAGTGCGGCATCGAGGCGGGTTCTCAGCCGTTGCTCGGCCTGCGTCAGGTTGCCGGAGACCGCCTGACGGAAACGCTGCGGATCTTCGATCGAATAGGCGACGAAGGCGTCGACCTCATAAAACTTGCCGCCCGACACCTGGACGCGGATATCGTCGAGATCGAAGCGCAGCACCCGGTCCTCGATGATCTGCACATTGTCGGCGCCGGCGAAGGCGAACGGCAGCTTGAAGTAGAGGCCGGGCTCGCGCTCGACCTTCACGATCTCGCCGAAGCGCAACACGATGGCCTGCTCGCGCTCGTTGACCACGAAGATCGAGGAAAAGCCCAGGAACAGGACTATGACGGCGAGAACGATAATGAAGGGAAGACGGTTCAACATCAGTTATTTCCCCCTTGTGCCTGGCCGCCGATTTGCGCCGGGTTGTTCTGGACCGAGGGTTGCGACCCCCCGCGCAACTCCGGCAGCGGCAGGTAGGGGATCACGCCCTGCCCGCTTCCCTGCTCGACAATGACCTTGTTGGATCCGCGCAGCACATTCTCCATCGTCTCCAGGAACAGACGCTTGCGCGTCACGTCCGGTGCCTTGGCATACTCGTCGTAGACGGAGACGAAGCGCTGCGCCTCACCTTCCGCCTCCTGCACGACGCGGTTCTTGTAGGCGGCGGCCGCCTCGCGGATTCCCGCCGCTTCGCCGCGCGCCTGGCCAAGCTGCTGGTTGGAATACTGATTTGACTCTTCGACGAAACGGTCCTCGTCCTGTTCGGCGCGCTGCACCTCGTCGAACGCGTCGGCCACCTCGCGCGGCGGGGCCGCATCCTCGATCGACAACGCGTTGACCGCCAGGCCCGCATTATATTCGTCGAGCGCCGCCTGGACGATGCTGCGCACGTCCTCGGCGATGCCTTGGCGGTCGTCGCGGAAGATGTCCTGCGCCGGGCGCCGGCCCACCACCTCGCGCATGGCGCTTTCGGCGACCTGTCGCAGCATGCCGTTCGGATCATCCACGTTGAACAGATAGGCGGCCGGATCGGCCACTTGGTAGGCGACGGAGAACTTGACGTCGACGATGTTCTGATCGCCGGAAAGCATGAGGCCCGAGGAACTGCCGCCGCGGATTTCGCCGATGTCCACCAGCCGCTCGGCGATGGACGCCTTCTCGACCGTCTCGATCGGCCACCAATGGAAATGCAGGCCGGGTTCCGAAAGCTCGGCCTTGGGCTTGCCGAAACGCAGTTCAACCGCCAGCTCGTCCGGCTGCACCGTGTAGACGGCCTTGAAAAGCCACAATCCCAGCAGCGCCAGGACGATCAGGCCGAACATCGCCGGGCTTGGCCCGCCGCCGCCGGGCAGCGCGCGCCTCAGCCGGTCCTGACCGCGCCGGATAATCTCCTCAAGATCGGGAGGCGAACCTTGCGGCCCACCCGGCCCGCGTGGCCCCTGATCCCACGGTCCACCGCCATTCCCGCCGCCCCACGGGCCGCCGCCACTCTGATTGTTCCAGGGCATTATTGTTCCTTTTCCTTGGGGCACCGGCCACGCGCCGACGTTCCCCTGCGATCTGTTATAGGGAGCACGACGCTCCCTTTCAACGCGAGGGAGCATCCATCCGAGCGTCGCATCGCGCCGCCATGCGCCGTTCTCAGCGGGCTGGGCCGTTCTCCTCCGCCCAAAGAGCCGAAATTCAAGGCTCCTCGCTACTGACGCCGTTGGTAGACGACATAGCGCGTCGGGTAAATGTCCTTTTCGCCCTCTGGAACGGCTTCGCTTGAGATAACCTGCCACAGATCGGGCTCGATCTCGTCGAAGGTGGCATCCCCCTCGACCTCGGCTTCCACATGGGTGACGTGGAGTATATCGGCGCGGGCCAGTGCCTGGCGGTAGATTTCGCCGCCGCCGATGACGCAGATTTCCTCTGCATCGCCCGCTCGCGCCCGTGCTTCTTCCAGCGCCTTGTCGAGCGAACCCGCCGTCACTGCCCCTTCCGCCGAATAGGCGGGATCGCGCGAGATGACGATGTTGAGGCGCCCCGGCAGCGGGCGGCCGATACTCTCCCAGGTCTTGCGCCCCATGACGACCGGCTTGCCCATAGTGAGCGCCTTGAAGCGTTTCAGATCCGTGGAAAGCCGCCACGGCAGCCCGCCAGCCCGGCCGATGACACCGTTCTTGGCGATAGCGACGATGAGAGAGAGCTTCATTTCAGACTCCGGCACACGTAGATCACTCCCGATCCTCAATCTTTCAATATGAATTCAAACCTATACCCAGCACCGGCCAACGCCTGCTGCAGCCGCGCGTAGAATGAGTGAGCTTGCTGCGAGCGATCGAACTTTCCATAAACTTGGATGTCTACATCGAGCCCCTTCGCATTTGGAAAATCATCCAACAGCTGTTCGCCTTCGATATATGAAAGATACAGATTTATCTTCTCCTGAAGGAGATACATGTGCTCCTTTTCATCGCCCTCCTCGCAACCCCATGGAAGGTGATCGGCGATGATCAGATGCACTATCCCTTCACCACGGTTGATCTTGACGATATCGACCTTGTCCTGATCCGAAATGGTCATCGATCGGGCATTCCGCCTCACACCGCGATCGGTGCGCGGATCGTCGGATCGGCCACATAACCCTCCAGCCGGAAATCCTCGTACCGGAAGGCGAAAAGATCGTCGACCTCAGGGTTGATCCACATGTGCGGCAGCGGCTTGGGCGTGCGCTTCAACTGCTCGTGAGCCTGCTCGAAATGGTTCTGGTACAGATGCGCGTCGCCCAGCGTGTGGACGAAGTCGCCAGCCTCAAGCCCCGTCACTTGGGCGACCATCATCGTCAGAAGGGCGTAGGAAGCGATGTTGAAGGGCACGCCGAGGAAGATATCGGCCGAGCGCTGGTAAAGCTGACAGGAAAGCCGCCCCTCGGCCACATGGAACTGGAACAGGCAATGGCAGGGCGGCAACGCCATCTCGTCCACCAGCGCCGGGTTCCACGCCGTCACCACGTGACGGCGCGAGTGAGGATTTTCCCGCAAGGATTTGAGAAGATTCGCGATCTGGTCGACGTGCCCTCCGTCGGGCGCAGGCCAGGAGCGCCATTGCGCACCGTAGACCGGACCGAGATCGCCGTTCTTGTCCGCCCACTCGTCCCAGATGGTGACCCCGTGCTCGTTGAGGTAGCGGATGTTGGTGTCGCCCTTCAGGAACCACAGAAGCTCGTGGATGATGGATTTCAGATGCAGCTTCTTGGTGGTGGTGACCGGAAAGCCCGCTTGCAGGTCGAAGCGCATCTGATAGCCGAAGACGCTACGCGTGCCGGTGCCGGTACGGTCGTCCCGGTCGACACCGTTCTTCAGGACATAGGCAAGCAGATCGAGATATTGGCGCATTGGGAAGCGGAGCCGAATCGGGTTGTTTCACGAGCCCATGTTAGGACGAACCGGCCCGCCGCGAAACGCCTGCACGATGCCGGCCCCGCGATAAAGCCGTCTAAAGTGCGGTAAGCTTTCCCAAATGCTTGGCAACGAGATAGTAAAAGGTGACACGGCTCTTGGAATTGTCCCCAGCCATGGTCTCGCAAACCATCTCGATGATGGAATCGCACCGGGCGCTGTCGGTCTCGCCGAATTTCTTCTTGCACCATTTCTCGCGCACGCGGGCGAGTTCATCCGGATCGCTGCAGGACACCAGCGAGGAGTCCCGACTGCGCAGCGCGATGCCAAGATGCTTGACGATCTTGTCGACCGTTTCGGCATTGGCGGTCGCGTCATATTTCTGAACGTCGGCGAGATAATCAGCCATGGTATGCACCCTCCTGAAGCTTGACGATGCCCCTCCCCCTCGCACCATGGCGGCCCCCGCAGGGAACCTTCTGGAATACACTGGCCAAGTCAACGAAAAACAACCGGGTTTTCGCCTCCCCGCCCTTCCAATGCCGCATTCGCACGCCTATATTGGGCGCGTCAGCCTCGTGCTGGCTATGGCGATAAACGGCCGATGAAATAAGCCATTCGGACCCGGGGGCGGTACCCGGCGCCTCCACCAGAAACCGCCGGCCCAAGTGATGTGAAGGGCGGCTTCTGATGGGGGCGAAACAGGATCGACGAGGGTGTAAAGATCGGACTTTCGCTCGGCATGGTACCACCGTTATCGGGCTAAACTTATAGTTGCCAACGACAACTATGCGGAAGCACGTCTCGCCGCGTAAGCGGTGCGATAGCTTCAATTCAAGCCTCAGGCCGTCGCAGGTCTGAGCGGGGTTCGGAGGCACCTGGCAACAGAAGCCTCCACTTCCCTCCCTTCAAAATCTTCCCATTCCGCAATCGACCGAGCGCCCCTGCGTGGCCGATGCTCGCCGCATGGCCCGCCGGCGCACGCCATTTTCAATAGAGAACCGTGATGCTGCCATGCCGTACGCATAACCTCTTCGTCGTCACCGGAGGCCCCGGCGCCGGCAAGACGACGCTTCTTGAAGCCTTGCAGCGCACCGGCCTTGCGGTTGCGCCGGAGGCCGGTCGCGCCATTATCCGTGCCCAGCGCGCCATCGACGGCCCGGCCGGACATGACCGCAATCAGGCGCTCTATGCGGAACTGATGCTCTCCTGGGAACTGCGCTCCTACGAGGCGGCCCGTGCGGCCGGCGACATCCACCTCTTCGATCGCGGCATTCCCGATCTGATCGGCTATTTCCGGCTGATCGGCCTGCCCCTGCCGCTCCATATGCGCAAGGCAGCGGACATGTTCCGCTATAACAAGACCGTCTTCATCCTCCCGCCCTGGCCGGAGATCTACGTTCAGGACGATGAGCGGAAGCAGACGTTCGGGGAGGCCGAGCGGACCTACGAATCTATGCGCGCGGCCTACGAGGAAGCGGACTACACGCCGGTGCACGTTCCGCCGGCGCCGGTCGAGGAGCGCCGGGATTTCGTGCTCGCCGCCATCGAGGCAGCATGCCCGCCGTGAAGAAAGGGCGCGGCCGTCCGCGCCCTTTCTTCGCTATTCGGCGGCTGCCGGGGCCGCTTCGCGGGCGCGCCCGAGCGTAATTTGCGTCATCGCCAGGGCGATCACCGCACAGGCGGCGATGCCGGTGACCATCGGCAGCGGCGTCCCGTCGAAGAACTGCCCGGCGATCGCCATGGCGACCGCCCCCGTGGCGAAGTGCAGGGTGCCCATCAGCGCCGAGGCCGTGCCGGCGATCTCGCCATGGTCGTCCATCGCCAGCACCGACGTGGAGGGGATGACGAGACCGAGGAAGCCGTAGCCGACGAACAGCAGCGCCGCCATGACCCACAGCGGCTGGAAGCCCGACGCCATGACCGCCAGAAGGGTGACCATGGCGGTGGCGAAACCGGCGACAGCAACGCGCACCACGCGCCTGAGGCCAAATCGCTCCGTCAGCGTGCCCGTCAACTGCGACATGGTGAAGAAGGCCACCGCATTGATGGAAAAGAACACGCTGTAGAGCGACGGCGACAGGCCGTAATGGTCGATCAGCACAAAGGAGGACGAGGCCAGATAGACGAAGAAGCTGGCGATACCGAAGCCGCCGATCAAGGAAAGCCCCAGGAACTTGGCATTCCCCATCAGAAAGCGGTAGCCGGCAAGCGCGCTGCCGAACGAACTGCCGACGCGTAGTTCCCGCGGCCTGGTCTCCTTCAGCGCCGTCGAAAGCAGCACGGTCGCGAGCACGGCGGCAATCGTCACCGCCCAGAAGACGGCGCGCCAGCCGAACGCCTCGATGATCACGCTGCCAGTGAGCGGCGCCAGGATCGGCGAGATCGAGAACACCAGCATCAAAAGCGACATCAGCCTCGCCGCTTCCACGCCGGTGTGCAGATCGCGCACCACCGCGCGCGGCACCACCATGCCGGCGGAAGCACCCAGACCCTGAACGAAGCGGAAGCCGATCAGCCATTCGATATCGGCTGCAAGCGCCGAGCCGACGCTTCCGATGACGAACAGCACCAGGCCGAGATAAAGCGGCGCCTTGCGGCCGATCATGTCGGAAATCGGGCCGACGACGATCTGCGCGAAGCCCATGGCGAGAAAGAACACCAGAAGGCTCATCTGCACAGCCGCCGTGCCGGCATTGAGATCGGCGCCGATGGACGGCAAGGCGGGAAGATACATGTCGATGGCGAACGGACCGACGGCGGTCAAAAGTCCAAGCACGATGGCAATACGGAGGAATGCAACGGTCATGGCTTCATCTTTCCAAAAAATAAGGCGTCCGCCATCGGGGCGTTCACCTTAAGGACGCTGCGCATGCGGAGAATCCGACTTCCTCCCGAGCCGGCCTCTCCATAAGATGCCTAACTTTTTAGACAGTCTTGTCTAATTCGTCAATCAGCCTTATATAGTTCGCATGAAGTTCCGTACGTCTCCTGACATACTCCCGCCACGCGGGCATCCGGCCAAACGGCAGTCGATCATCGATGCAGCGGCGGCCGTGTTTTGCCGCGAGGGATTCGCGGGAGCCAACATAGATCTGGTGGCCGCCGAAGCCGGCGTCTCGCGCCAGACGGTCTACAATCATCATGGCGACAAGGAGAAGCTGTTCGCCGCCGTCGTGGCCGACATCACGGAGCGCTGCAATGCGCGCGCCTTCTCCGTGCTCAGCACTTTTCCGGACAATCCCGAAGATCTGGAAGCCGATCTTACCGTCTTCGCCATGCGGCTTAACAAGAGCTGCATATGGGGTCGCGACGGCAGGTTCCTGGCGAAGCTGATCCATGCCGAGGGCGAGCGCCATCCCGAACTCTTCGAGACCTGGCGCAGGGAAGGCCCCGGCAGGGTCTGGTCGGCACTTGCCGCCCGATTCGCCCGGCTGGCCTTTGCCGGGCACCTCGACATCGACGATCCCGACCTCGCCGCACGGCAGTTCCTCGCGCTGGTCAACGTCGACCTCCACATACCCTGGCTCTTCGGCGAGACGCTGAGCGAAGAGGAACAGGCGGCGAGCGCGGCCCGCGCGGTACGCACCTTTCTGCGCGCTTATGGCCGCAAGTGCGAAGTCGCCGCCAATGCGCTCGAAGAGGTGCATGAGGCCTGAGCCTCTCCTTTCCTTCTTGAAACGATGCCCTTTATCCGGTTTACGACCGCGCGAAGCTTGATTAGAGCTAAGCGGTAAGACTGCCGCATGATTTGAGGACATCTGCCAAGCCCATGCCTGACGACCGCATCCGCTACGACATTCTTGTCCAGGAGGCCGCGCGCGGCGTCATGCGCAAGGTGCTGCAGGAGACCGCGCGCGCCGGCCTTCCCGGCAACCACCATTTCTTCATCACCTTCATGACAGGCGCACCGGGCGTACGCATCTCCAGCCGCCTGAAGGAGCGCTACCCCGAGCAGATGACCATTGTCATCCAGTACCAGTACTGGGACCTGAAGGTGAGCGAGAAAGGCTTCGAGGTGGTGCTGTCCTTCGCCGACACGCCGGAGAAGCTGGAAGTCCCGTTCTCCGCCGTGCGCGGATTCTACGACCCCTCGGCGAATTTCGAGATGGAGTTCGACGACATGAAACCGGACGCCGAGCCTGAGGCCGAACCCGAGGAAGCAGCCTCGGACGGCAAGGCCCAGCCGCGCTCCGTCGTCAAAAGTAAGTCTCCCGCCAAGAGCACTGCCTCCAAGAGCAAGGAGAAGCCTGAAAAGGCGGAGAAGGATGAAGCCAAGGGCGCCGACGTCGTATCGCTCGACGCTTTCCGCAAGAAATAGCCGGTGGCACCCCCACAAAAGCGCTCGGTGACCATCCGCGGCCACCGGACAAGCTTTTCGCTCGAAGACGCCTTCTACAGGGAACTCGAACGTCTCGCCCGCAAGCGCGGCCTCTCCGTCGCCGCCCTGATCGCCGGGATCGACGCTGCCCGGACAGGCGATACCAACCTCTCCTCGGCGCTGAGGCTCTACGTGCTTGACGAAGTGAAGCGGGAGGCGGGTGGAGTATAGCCGGAGGTGTGTCCGCTACCGCGGCCCGAGCAGCTCCAACAGCCTTTCCACCGTCAAATCCTCCGTGCGGAACACCGGCTCCGCGCGTGGCTCACTGCCGGCGTTCGAGTGATTCTCCTCCGGCTGTTGCACTGGCGGGGGAAGCGGTGTGCGCTCGATTGCGGAGCCTGAGCCGCCATGCGTTGGCGCCGCCGCCTCGCGTCGGCGACGCTCCTCCTCCGCCGCCCGCCGCTCGGCCTCTTCCCGGCGTCTGTCTTCCTCCTCCTCCACCAGCCGCCGAGCCTCTTCCGCACGCCGGTGTGCCTCCTCTTCCTCACGCCTGCGCGCTTCCTCTGCCTGCCGTTGCCGCTCGCGCTCCTCCGCGGCCTTTCGCTGCCGCTCCGCCTCACGCTCCAGGCGGACCCGCTCGGCTTCCTCCGCTGCACGTTCGGCCTCCAACGCCGCGAAATAGCGCATCTCCCGGCGCAGGCGCTGGCCTTCGAGCAGCAGCGCCTGCATGTGCTCGACCCGGGCCTGCTCACGCTCCAGCGCCCGCTGGGTGAGAAACTGCGCCAACGGCTCGATGTCGAGCTGGAACTCCGCCGCTCCCGGCGGCCCCTGGGCGGCAAAGCGCACCATCGGGTCGGACCCGGCCACTGCCTCGCGCCCCGCCTCGTAGGTGAGGCTGCCGGAGGCCGAGACCGTCCAGTCGCGGAAGTCGGCGGCAGCTTCCGCGCTCATCAGCGCCCCCTCGGTTGACAGTTGCACTGGCGGCGTGCGCGCCACGCCGTTGGCGACCGAGAAGGCAAGCTCGGCAGCGCCCGCCTGAAATGGTCCCCCGCGCACGAGCTCCGGCGCGAAATCCGCGACCTGTGAAGCATCGATCTCGGCGCCAAGCGTATCGGCGCGCGCCAGGATTTTCGGTAGAGCCTGCGGATCGAGCTTGTTGATCGCCAGGCCCTTCAGCGCCGCCGAACCGGAGCCGGTAAGCGAGGCGGCCATCCCGTTCACCGATTTGCCGTTGGCCGTCAGGCTGGCGCTGAGGTCGGCCTTTCCAGTAATCCCCGCCCCCGGCAAGAGCGTCTGCAGCGCAGCATCGCTAAGGGCAAGCTGGGCGCTAAAGAGGCCGGTGCCTTGGTTGTTGGAGAGTTCGGCAAGTCCTTCAACCGTGCCGCCTAGAAGCTTCACAGAAAGATCCGAGACGGAAAGCCCGTCCGCATCGAGCCTCAACCGTAGCGAAGCCTCCTCCGCCGTCGCCGCATTGCCGAGCCACAGCGTCTCGGCGGCAAGCTCCACATCGGCGGAGAACGGCGCGCTCACGCCCTGCTGGAAAGGCGTCTTGGGCCAGGCATCGCCGTCGCCGCCGAAAGCCGCGCTGCCCACCACCATCTCCGCCGCCAAGCCGAGGTCGAGCGCCCCCAGACGCAGCGCGCCCGCAAGATGCGGTTTGCCATCCCTGAGCGTGCCGTTGAGGTCGCCGCTGACGACACTTTCGGCGACGCTGCCGGCAACGCCGCTGATGACGGCAAGGCCCTCGCCATAGTCGATATCGGCCGCAATCTTCGCCGGCAGCCCGTAGCCGAAGCCGGGCAGCGAGATGCCGGCGGCGGCAAGCCACGGCTCAAGGTCGTCGGCCTCGATCTGCGCCTTCCCGAGGACGGAGACGTCCTCGTCCTGCTGCGTGACATCGCCTTTAAAGCGCGCGGAAAGTCCTTCGCCGGAAAACTGGAAGGCGGTTTCCAGCCCCCCTGCGAGGGTGCCGGTAGCCGAAAGCTCCGCTTCCGCCGCACCCGCAAGGCCCAGCGGCAGGGCCGGCAGGCCGAAGAGCGCGTAGAGCGACGCCGCTTCCTCGTTGCGTCCGTTGAAATTGGTGGTGAACCGTGCCTCGGCGGCCTCGGACAACGCGCCCTCGCCCGAGACGGAGAGGCTGAAGACGGTGCCGCCCGCCTCCCCCTTTGCGCTCACCGCAAGTCCCGCGGATTCGCCGCCATTGTCGGTCGCGCTGGCGACGATATCCAATTCCGCATCTTCCAGAAGGCCGGGATAGAAGGCGGCGCGCCGGTTGAGCGCGGCCAACAGCCGGTTGCCGGGAAAGCGCTCGGCCAAAAGGCTCACCAGCGGCGCCAGGTCGACCGCCACCACCGCCGCGTCCAGCCTGCCCGTAGGCTCTTCACCGATGCCGCTGATCTGGCCCGTGGCGCTGATATTGGCCTCTGCCAGGCCGCCGATTGTCAGCCGGTCGATCTCCAGTTCGCCGGCCCTCAGGCGGAGTGCGGTATCCAGCCGTTCCGCCGTCAGCCCCTCGGCCGAGACAGGCCCCGCTGCGACCTCCAGATCGACGTCATGGTCGGCAAGCCGGTTGCGGCCGGCCTCGTCGACGAAGAGCGAGGCGAAAGCCCGCATTCCGTCGACATCCAGCCGGTCGCCGGTAAGCGACAACGCTAGGGAGGGCCGCGCGTCGGCAGGGCTTTGCCGGTCAACGGCGCCGCGAAAGCGGGCGTCGCCCAGGATAAGCTCCAGATCGTCGAAGCGCTGCCGCTCCGCCGTCAGCGCCACATCGGCGCTGAAGCCGGCCGCCGGCAGCCGCCGGATCGCCTCGTCCACGTCCTTGGCGAGCCAGGCGGCAAAACCCGATGGCTGCCCCACCGCCAGCACCACGTTGCCGGTAAAGGCAAGGTCGTCGGCGGTGGCAAGGAGACCCTCCCCCTCGAAGCGCGTACGGCCGGGCAGCGTGGCGGCCAGCGAATCGATCTTCCACCCCCTTTCCTCCGGCTCGGCGCGAACGCGGATATCGCGGATGGTCGTGTCGCCGGCGACGATGGCGGGCAGATTGACGGCGATCACACCGGGAATGGTTGGCTTGGGAAGGTCGGTGATAAACCCGGTGAGCGCGGCGAAGCGCTCGTCGGCCGAAAGGCCCGACATCGCGCCACCCTCCTCCGCCGGTCCGCCGAAGCGGATCTGGGCGCCGTCGGCGGTGATGGAGAAGGAGGGCTCGGCTCCCAGTTCCACCACCGCCTCGCCTTCGGCCGTATAGGGATCGATCTCCGGCCCCGTCTCGAAACGGAACTCCTCCACCGTAAGCCGCTCATGGTTGAGCGCGAAGAGACCGGTGACCCGATTGCCCGGATTGTCGGCCTGCGCCGGTGCATCGGCCGCATCTCCTGTTTCGGGCCGCACCGTACGCAGGCGAAAGGTGCCGGCGTAGCGCCCCTCGCCTTCCACGAACTGCGCCTGTCCGTCCGTTTCCAGAGACAGCGGATAGTCCCGCGGTTCGGCGGAAATCCGCACGCGCATGCCCCCCTCATCGCCCACCGTTCCAGTGGAGGCGGAAAGCGCCACGGGCATGCCATCGACGGCGAGCGCCCCGTTCACCCGCCAGGGGCCCGCCAGCGAGCGTGCCGAAAGCTCGGCGTCGATGTCGCTGAGCTGGATGGTGCGCCCGCTGGCCTGCTGGTGGATGGCGACGGTGCCACCGCTGATTGTTACCTTCTCCAGCGTCACCTGATGCGGATCGAAGGGCGAGGACGGACGCATAGCCCAGTCGATGCTCCCAGACGGGCCAATCTCAAGGCTGGCGTTCGGCCGCACCAGCCGCATATCGAAGATCAGAAGCTCACCGGAGAGGAAAGGCGCCAGTTCCGCGTCCATGGAGAATTCGTCGACTGTCATGGCCGCCTCGCCCGGCTGTCCCCCGGCAACCACGACATTGGTGAAGGTGACGGAGGGAAAAGGCAGAAGTCGCGCCCGCGCCGCGCCTTCCACCCGCACCTCGCGGCCGAGAATGCGGCCCGCCTCGCGCTCGAAATCGTCGCGGTAGTTCGTCCAGTCGATGAAATAGGGCGCCACCAGCGCCGCTGTCAGCGCCAGCACCACAAGACCGCCAATGATGACGAAGAGTCGCGCCAGCTTTCACCTCCGTTTCCGCGTGGGGGCTTCCATTGCCGTCTCGCGCCCTACGCAGCCCTTTTTCCGGCCCGCCGGCTGGATGGGACGCAACGGGGCGAAAGCATTTTCCGCCAGGTTATTCGACCTCGATGCCCATAAAGTGGCCACCACCCGATTACTCGCCCACGATCCCGATGATCTTTCCCGGATTCATGATGTTGAGCGGATCGAGCGCTTTTTTGATGGCGCGCATCACGTCCACGCCCTCCACCCCGTGCTCCTCCTCAAGATAGCGCATCTTGCCCTGGCCGATGCCGTGCTCGCCCGTGCACGTGCCTTCCATGGCAAGCGCCCGCCTGTTGAGACGCGAAACGAAGCCTTCCGCGCGGGCGATCTCTTCCCCGTCCTCCATATCCATCAGCACGGTGACATGGAAATTACCGTCCCCCACGTGGCCGACAATGGGCGCGATCAGCCCGGTCTCCGCGATGTCGGCCTCCGTCTCGACGATGCATTCGGCAAGCCGTGAGATGGGCACACACACGTCCGTCGCCAGTGCCTTCGTGCCGGGCCGCAGCGTGAAGCCCGCCCAATAGAAGTCGTGCCGGGCCTTCCACAGCTTCTGGCGCTCCTCCGCCTCGCGTGCCCAGTTGAAGGGGCCGCCCGAGAACTCGCCCGCGATCTCGCCGAACATCTCCGCCTGCTCGGCGACACCGGCATCCGTGCCGTGGAATTCGAGGAACAGGCACGGTGTCTCCGGATAATCGAGCTTGGAATAGCGGTTGATCGCCTGCATGCCGAGCGCGTTGACGAGCTCCATGCGAGCAACGGGGATGCCCATCTGGATGGTGGTGATGACCGCCTGACAGGCGGCCTCCACGCTCGGAAACGGGCACACGCCGCCGGAGATCGCCTGAGGGATGCCGTAGAGCTTGAGCGTCAGCGCGCAGATGACGCCGAGCGTGCCTTCCGAGCCGACGAGGAGCCGCGTCAGGTCGTAGCCGGCCGAAGACTTGCGCGCCCTCCGCGCCGTCGTCACCACCCTGCCGTCCGCCATCACCGCCGTTACCGAGAGCACGTTCTCCCGCATCGTGCCGTAGCGCACGGCGTTGGTGCCGGACGCCCGTGTCGCCGCCATCCCGCCGAGGCTGGCATTGGCGCCGGGATCGATGGGGAAGAAGAGGCCCGTGTCGCGCAGATAGTGGTTCAATTCCTCGCGCGTGATGCCGGGCTCCACCGTGCAGTCGAGATCCTCCTGGTTGACGGCGAGCACCCGGTTCATGCGCGTCATGTCTAGGCTTATGCCGCCCGCCGGTGCGTTGACGTGCCCTTCCAGCGACGAACCGACCCCAAAGGGTATCACCGGCACGCGGTGCTCCGCGCAGACCCGCACCGCCTCCTGCACCTCTTCGACGCTTTCGGGGAAGAGCACGCCATCCGGCGCCTGATTGGGGATATAGGTGGTGGTATGACCGTGCTGCTCGCGCAGGGACGGCCCGGTCTGCAGCCGCTCACCGAAGCGCGCGCCGAGCTGTTCCAGCACCCGCGAAATTCCGCTTTCGTTGCGCTCGATCTTCGCCACCGCCGCCACGGCCATGTTTTTTCTCCTAAAATCCACCTCCCGCCCTTGTGGAGCAAAAGGCTTTCCGTTTCTATCCCGAGTCTCCAGCAAATCGTCGCATTGTCCAGTGGCGATCGGTATTGCAAGGGAAAGGAACGAGACGGGTGGGCGGACCGCATATCTCCAGTGTCTTCGAGGTCGAGGAAGGCTGGATCGACTACAACGGCCATATGAACATGGCCTATTACGCGGTGCTGTTCGACCGTGCGTTCGATGAGGTCTCCATTGCCCTCGGCATGGGGCCGGACTACGCGAAGGCGCGCCGGCTGACCACATACTCGGCCGAAGTCCACATCTGCTATGTACGCGAATTGCATCGGGGCGACCGCGTCACCGTTTCCTGGCAGCTTCTCGACCATGACGAGAAGCGGCTACGCTCCTTTCAGGAGGTCCGCCACGCGGACGGCTGGCTCGCCGCCACATGCGAATGCCTTACACTGCATGTGGACATGAGCGGCCCGAAAGTAGCCCCGTTCCCTCCGGACGTGATGGAGAAGGTGGAGCAGCTTGCCGCGGCCCATGCCGGCCTGCCCGCGCCCGAGCGGGCCGGCCGCGCCATCGCCATCCGCTGGCGGGCCTGACGGACCGATGGCGCCTCGGCTTGTCTCCCGCCTTCCACGCACCGTCGTCTCCTGGGTCGAGCCGAACCTGCGCGCCTTCATGGAGACGCGCCAGCCCTTCGTCTGGCTGATCGCACTGGCGATCGGCATCGGCGTGGCCATCGCCGCTATCGTCTTCCGCGAATTGATCGGCATCTTCCAGCTCCCCTGGCTCGGCTCCCGTTCCGAACGTGTCTATTCGAACGCCGTCACGCTTTCCTGGTACTGGATCATGGCCGGCCCCGTCGTCGGCGGGCTTCTCGTCGGACTGCTTCTCATCGGGCTCAAGGCGCGGCGCACGGGTGCCGTGGCCGATGTCATCGAAGCGCGGGCGCTCGCCGGCCGCAAGCTTTCGCTGCGCGACGGGCTGCTTTCCGCGTTCATTACCGCGCTCTCCTTGGGATCCGGTGCCAGCGCCGGGCGCGAGGGGCCGGTAGTGCATCTGGGCGCGGTGCTGGCCACCGCCGTCGCCTGGCGCGCCGAACTCCCCGAATGGTGCCGCCGCACGCTGCTGGGTGCCGGCGTGGCGAGCGCCATCGCCGCCTCCTTCAACGCGCCGATCGCCGGCGTTCTGTTCGCCCACGAGGTGATCCTTGGCCACTACGCCATGCGCTCCTTCGTGCCCATCGTCATAGCCTCAACGGCGGGCGGCGTGGCCTCCCGGCTTTGGTTCGGCAATGCGGCGGCCTTCCTCGTGCCCCACTATGCGATCACATCCTTTTGGGAGTTCCCCGCCTTCGTTCTGCTCGGCGTGACAGCGGCGGTGGTCGCCATCCTGTTCCAGTTGGCACTGTTCATCGCCGAGTTCGTGGCGCGCGGCACACGCATCCCGCTATGGCTGCAGCCGATGGCCGGCGGCATCCTGGTCGGCGCCATCGCACTCGTCTTCCCGCAGGTGCTGGGCGTCGGCTACGAGGTAACGGACATGGCGCTGTGGCAGCGGCTGCCTCTCATCACGATGCTGATGCTGATCGTCGTGAAGACGGTCGCCACGGCGATCACGCTCGGCGCCCGCTTCGGCGGCGGCATCTTCTCGCCGGCCCTCTATCTCGGCGCGCTCACCGGCGGCTCCTTCGGCGTCATCGCGGCCTCCGTCTTCCCCGACATGGCCTCGAGCGGCGGCCTCTATGCCATCCTCGGCATGGGCGCGGTCGCCGGCGCCGTCCTCGGCGCGCCCATCTCGACCACGCTCATCGTCTTCGAGCTGACAGGCGGCTACACGCTCTCCATCGCCCTCCTGCTCACCGTCGCCGTCGCCCACGGCATCACGCAGGCGATCCACGGCCACTCCTGGTTCCACTGGCAGCTGGAAATGCGCGGCCTGTTCATCCAGGAAGGCCCGCATCGCGCGCTCGGCCAGGTCACCCGCGTGATGGACTTCATGGAGCCGCTGGCCGACGACGCCGAACCGGAGCGCCACGATCCACAGGAAGATACGCCCGCGCTCAAGCCCACCGACACACTGGAAGCGGCCCTGCGCGCCTTCGACCAGAGCGGCCACACCCGACTACCCGTGGTCGACCCCAAGGACGAGACCCGCATCATCGCCTTCGCCACCCATATCCGCGCGCTGCGCTCCTTCAACAAGGCGCTGGTGCAGCTCAGCGAGGAAGAGCATCGCTGAGGTCCGAGAGCAATTTCAGGAGGCGTGGAAACCGGTTTTCCGTCCGGAATTGCGGCAAACCAATGTTAACCGGCGCTTAACCATACCCCCCTTTGCACAGCTTACAGCTCCGCCCTTCCTTGAAGCGCCCGATAGGCGTTTCAGAATTCTCCCAACGCTCAAATTGATTCGCCCACCGCTCCGGCGGCACCAGGGAGACAGCCTTGAAGGTCGATGTGAAACGGATGTCCGAGCGGCTTGCCCGTGACGCGAGCGTAAGCGACTACGAGGTCTGGCGCGCCCTGAAAGCGCTGGACGAGGAGCTTTACCAGATCGAGACGCAGCGCGACCCCATCCCCATCGACCTCGTCTTCGCACGTGCGATCCTGCGCCGGGCGCAGGAAGCGCGGGGCTGCCCATAGGCAGCCCCCCGTACGGCTTAAGCGAGCTTCTCGTTGAAGAACTCCACCGTCCGCTGCCACGCCAGGTCTGCCGCCTCCTTGTCATAGCGGGCCTCGGAGGTATCGTTGTTGAAGGCGTGGTTCACCCCTTCGTACATGTGGATGGTGTGTTCGGCGCCGGCCGCCTCGAGCGCCTCGCGATATTCCTCGATGCCGGCGTTGATGCGCTCGTCGAGGCCGGCGTAGTGGAGGAGCAGCGGTGCGCTGATATTCTCCACGTCCTCCGGGTCGGGCTGCGCCCCGTAATAGGCGACCGCCGCGTCGAGAGAAGGCGCGTTGACGGCGAGGCTGTTCACCGTGCCGCCGCCCCAGCAGAAGCCGACGGCACCCACGTTGCCGTTCGTCTCCTCGTGCCCTTCCAGGAATTCGATGGTGGCAACGCCGTTGGCGACCGTCTGCTCCGGATCAAGCTGGCCGAACATCGACCGCGCCTCGTCCTCGTCTTCCGGCGTGCCGCCGAGGGGCGACAGGAAGTCCGGCGCCAGCGCCACGAACCCCTCCAACGCCATGCGCCGCGCCACATCCTTGATATGTGCGTTAAGTCCGCGGTTCTCGTGGATGACGACGACCGCCGGCAGCGGCCCTTCCTGCTCGGCCGGGCGCACGAGATAGCCCCGCATCTCGCCCGTGCCACCCGGATAGGTGATCTCCTCGATCGTCAGCCGCTCGTCGTCTTCTGCGATCATGGCGGCGCGGGCGGAGTTGGCTGCCAGCAGCGGCACAATCGCCGCCGCGGCCGCGCTCGAGCCGGCAAGCTTCGTCAGCTTTTCCATGAAGCCGCGGCGGTCTAGGCTAAGGTGGGTGTACTCGTCGTAGGCGTTGATCATCGCCTGGGTGATCTTCGGTGTGGACATAGCTACGCTCTCTCCTGGGATAATTGCGTTCCCCCTCGGGCCGTCACGCCCTGAGCGAGCATAGGAATGGGTTTCCAGCCGGTCCATTCAAGGCTGCGTGAAGTACCGGGGCTGCGTGAAGTGCCGGGGGCTGCGTGAAGTGCCGGCACAGACCTTGGCCTTGCCGTGACGAACCGGTACAAAAGGAAAACGTTTGGCCTCCCAGGCCCGAATCACCATATGCGGTGCTCAATGTCAGGTTCTCCGGACGATCTGCCGTTCTTCGGCGATGATGAAGCCCCACGCTCCCCGCCCACCGCCCCGCGCGCGGGCGGCATTGCCGCGCGCGCCATGGCCGCCCGCCAGGGCGCGGCCACACCCTATCTCGAAGGGCTGAACCCGGAGCAGCGCCTGGCCGTCGAGACCACCGAAGGTCCGGTGCTCGTCTTGGCGGGCGCCGGTACCGGCAAGACGCGGGTGCTGACGACGCGCATCGCCCACATCCTGGCGACCGGCCGTGCCTATCCCTCGCAGATCCTCGCAGTCACCTTCACCAACAAGGCGGCGCGCGAGATGAAGGCGCGTATCGGCGTGTTGGTCGGGCAGGCTATCGAGGGCATGCCGTGGCTCGGCACGTTCCACTCGATCGGCGTCAAGCTCTTACGCCGCCATGCCGAGCTCGCCGGCCTCAAATCCTCCTTCACCATCCTCGACACCGACGACCAGATCAGGCTCCTGAAGCAGCTCATCCAGGCCGAGGGTCTGGACGACAAGCGCTGGCCGGCGCGCCAGTTCGCGCAGATGATCGACGGCTGGAAGAACAAGGGGCTGGTCCCGCAGGACATTCCCGAGGGCGACGCCCGCGCTTTCGCGAACGGCAAGGGCCGCGAACTCTATGCCGCATATCAGGAGCGGCTGAAGACGCTGAATGCGGTGGATTTCGGCGACCTCCTCCTGCACCCGATCCGCCTCTTCCGCGAAAACCCGGACGTTCTCAGGGAATACCACGCCAAGTTCAAATACATCCTGGTGGACGAGTATCAGGACACGAACACGGCGCAGTACATGTGGCTGAGGCTCCTCGCGCAGCGGCCAGGCAAGCATCCGGCCGAAGGCCGAGCGCCCGACCGGGCGCCGGGCGACGTTTCGCCCGCCCCCGCGGAGGGCCAGCCGCCGCAGGCGGCGGTGCGGCCCGTGAGCGAAAACAAACCCACACAACAAATCAACATTTGTTGTGTGGGCGACGACGATCAATCCATCTACGGCTGGCGCGGCGCCGAGGTGGACAACATCCTGCGCTTCGAGAAGGATTTTCCCGGCGCCACCGTCATCCGGCTTGAGCGCAACTACCGCTCCACCGCCCATATCCTGGGCGCCGCCTCCCATCTCATCGCCCACAACGAAGGCCGGCTCGGCAAGACGCTTTTCACCGACGCGGCCGATCCGGACGACCCCAAGGTCAAGGTCCACGCCGCCTGGGATTCGGAAGAAGAGGCGCGCGCCCTCGGCGAGGAGATCGAGGCTCTCCAGGCCAAGGACCACGCTCTCAACGACATGGCCATCCTCGTGCGCGCTTCCTTCCAGATGCGCGAGTTCGAGGATCGTTTCGTCACCCTCGGCCTCAACTACCGTGTCATCGGCGGCCCGCGCTTCTACGAGCGGATGGAGATCCGCGACGCGCTCGCCTATTTCCGTGTCGTCGCCCAAGGCGCCGACGACCTCGCCTTCGAGCGCATCGTCAACGTGCCGAAGCGAGGCTTGGGCGAAGCCGCCGTACGCCAGATCCATGATGTCGCACGCATGCGCGGCGCGCCGCTCCTGCAGGCCGCGCGCGACCTTGTCGGCACCGAGGAGATGAAGCCCAAGCCGCGTGCCGCCCTGCGCAACCTCGTGGAAAGCTTCGAGCGCTGGCAGGGCATGCTGGAGCGCACGCCGCATACGGAGTTGGCCGAGCTGATCCTGGAGGAGTCGGGCTACACCGACATGTGGAAGAACGACCGTTCCGCCGAAGCGCCTGGGCGGCTGGAGAACTTGAAGGAGCTCATCCGCTCCATGGAGGAATACGAGAGCCTGCGCGGCTTTCTGGAGCATGTGGCGCTGGTCATGGACGCCGAGCGCGACGAGGAGCTCGACGCAGTCAGCCTTATGACGCTGCATTCGGCCAAGGGGCTGGAGTTCGACACCGTGTTCCTGCCCGGCTGGGAAGAAGGCCTCTTCCCCCATCAGCGCGCGCTCGACGAGGGCGGGCGTTCCGGCCTTGAGGAGGAGCGGCGGCTTGCCTATGTCGGCCTGACGCGCGCCAAGAAGAACCTGCACGTCTGGTTCACCTCCAACCGCCGCATCCACGGCCTGTGGCAATCCACCATCCCCTCGCGCTTCCTCGATGAATTGCCCGAGGCGCATGTCGAGGTGGCAGAGGACGGCGGCGCCTATGGCGGTTATGGGCGCCCCCAGGGCGGCAGGCAGCCGGGCCGGCCCAATCCCTACGGCCCCTCGCGCTTCGACGAGGCGGCGGAGGTCTTCTCCAATTCCTACGCCACCCCCGGCTGGCAGCGCGCCCAGAAAAACCGCACGGACGCCACGGCGCGCAACTGGGGCACGCGCTCCGGCCATCAGGTAGAGCGCATCGGCTACGGCGAGACGGATTCGGGCTATGGCGCTGGGCGCGGCTCGGTCAAGGGCCGCACCATCGAGGGCGAGCTGGTGGCCAAGTCGGTCGCCGATGGCCCTTCGGCCTTCAAGGTGGGCGACCGCGTCTTCCACCTGAAGTTCGGCAACGGCAATGTCGCGGCAATAGATGGCAACAAGCTTACCATCGATTTCGACAAGGCGGGCCAGAAACGCGTTCTGGACGGCTTCGTCGAACGGGCGTGAACGGTTTCGGGCCGAAGCTTCAGCCCACACCGGCCGTTTATGACGATCGCATACCTATTTGAAATATACGTACTTGCCGTCGGCGTTCTTCTCGCGTTTCAGCACACCGCTATTGGCGTAGCGCGACAGCGGCCCGGAAAAGGCGTTGGATTTATAGCGGGTGCCGACTTCTTCTTCGCATTTTTTCACGATATCGCCGATCGTGCGTTTTTGATTGAAGAAGTCGCTGGAAATCAATCGCGCCAGCGCCGCGACGGCACCGCTGGCGCTAGGGGCGGTTGTGCGTGCCCGCGAACCGGCACCAGAGGGGCCCGCCGCTTCGCGCCTGCCGGCCCGGCCGGGCCCGGCGGCGTAGGAACTACCAGGTGCCTCCAAGAATCTCTGGCCGCCGGCTTGGTTGAATAAAAGTTCCACGATGCGGAGCTGGACAGCTTCCGACTCGAATTTGTTGATGGTTTCTGAAAGTTCAGCAAGCTGACGTTTCAGTTCGTGGAAGTTCTTATTCATTTAATTGCCCCTGCTCGATACCGCGCCACCAGGGCGCAGAAAAGCCCTTGGCATTTGGCTATATAAGTAGGATGAAAGTCAATACACGCACCACGCGAGTATATTTCTATATTGGGTTGCACGTAAGCTTCACCGGCTCGTGCGAATCAAATCCTGCAGCAATGGTCTAGTGGTGCGATCCTGACAGATGGCCCCATCTGTCCGGACAAATCGCCCCAACAGGTTAACAACTCGTGCGCTAGCTCTTCCAAAGGGATGGGTACCATCTGTTGGGTCGGACCACTGGGACAAGGTAAAGGCCGTATCGGCAAACATAACATGTGCGTATATGACGACACGGTGTGCAGCGGGGTGATATCTTTAGCGGCTCCTTCTCCCCGTGAGCGGTCGCCGCTTGCGACAGTTTGCATCTTCCTTCCCCTCGGCATCGGGACTATCCTTCATCCATGAAGACGGCACCCGCCAATCTTCCGGCCTTCCTCAAGCTTGGTGCCCTTGCCATGCTCCTAGCGGCGCTAGCTGGTCTCGGGCTTGCCATGTGGATGGAGAACGGCGCGGCGATTTTTATTTCCCTGGCTGAGGCCGGCCTTGCCTGGTGTCTCTGATTTCCTTCAACGGTGATTTCCATGATGCGCTACATTCTTGTCGGCATTCTCGCCCTTATGGTCCTTGCAGTCGGCTTGCTCACGTTCCAGTGGTACCGCGACAGGAGTGCGGCGGTCGCCTTTGGCGCGCCGTTCCAGCTTGTCGACCAGAATGGCGAACCGATCAGCGAAAAGGCATTCGAGGGCAGTCCGACGGCGATCTTCTTCGGCTTCACCCATTGCCCCGACATCTGCCCCACCACACTGTTCGAGATGGAAGGCTGGCTCGAGCAACTGGGCGAGGACGGCGAGGAATTGGGGGCTTATTTCGTCACCGTCGACCCCGAGCGCGATACGCCGGAGATCATGAAGAATTATCTGGAAAACTTCTCCAGCCGCATCACCGGCATCACCGGCGAGCCCGAGAAAGTGATGGAGATGGTCAGATCCTACCGCATCTATGCCAACAAGGTGGAGTTGGAGGGCGGCGACTACACCATGGACCACACGGCCTCGGTCATGTTGCTTGGCCGCGACGGCGACTTTTTCGGCACCATTTCCTACCAGGAGAACCCGGACACAGCTATCGCCAAGCTGCGCCGGCTGGTAAAGGAGGGCTGACTTGGGGTGTGTTGAGATTCAAGGTCAGGGCGAGGCGAAAATGGTGATTTTCGAGAACCGGAGCGCAGTGTACGTACGGGTACATGAGCACCGGAAGCGCGGAAAATCGCCATTTGCAGCCCGCCATGGCCTGAATCTCAACACACCCTAGCCCCACCTTCTTTAAAGCCGATGTCCCAGACCCGTCTCTACCTCCAGGCGCCGCAGGCGCTTGCCACCCGCATCTATGATCTTTTCGACCGCGCATTCGAGGATGACGGACTGGCGCTCGCCATCACGGAGATCGACGAGGCGCAAGGCCTGCACGAGGTCTCCGTCTATGCCATGGAGGATGCCGACGGCGTGAAGACGCGCATGGGCGCGGCCCTCGGCGCCCTGCCCGTCTTTCCGGAGATATCCGTGGAGGAGCTACCGGAGACCGACTGGGTCGCCCACGCGCTGGAGGGTCTGCGCGCCGTGCGGGCCGGCCGCTTCTTCATCCACGGCGCCCACGAGCGCGGCGGCGCGCGGCCGGGCGAGATCGCCATCGAGATCGAGGCAGGCCTTGCCTTCGGTACCGGCCACCACGGCACGACGGCGGGCTGTCTGGAGATGATCGGCCGCGTCATGAACCGCGAGCACCCCAGGAACGCGCTGGACCTCGGCACGGGCAGCGCCGTCCTGGCCATCGCCATCGCCAAGCTCAGGCGCATTCCGGTGCTGGCCACCGACATCGACCCCACGGCCACGCGTGTGGCGCGTTCCAATGTGCGGCTGAACGAAGCCGCCGCCTGGGTCCACCCCGTCACAGCGCCCGGCTTCCATCACCGCCTGTTTGCCGAAAGACGACCGTTCGACCTGATCGTCGCCAACGTCCTCGCCCGCCCGCTGATGCGGCTGGCGCCCGATATGGCGCATCATCTTGCACCGGGCGGCTCGCTCATCCTGTCGGGCATTCTGGACCGCCAGCGCCGTGCCGTCATCGCCGCCTATGTCGGCCAGGGCTTCCGCCACGTCGCCACGATCCACCGCGAAGGCTGGGCCACGCTCCACATGAAGCGCTAGAGCAATTCCAGGAAAAGTGGAACCGGGTTTCCGTCCGGAATTGCGACAAAACAAAAAGTTAGACCAGTTCATCGATTCCGTGAAACGATGAACTGGTCTAAAAAGAAAAAAGGCGGCCGCAGTGGCTGCGGCCGCCTTTTTCCAAGCCCCGAGTGAAAATCTCAGTACATATAGCCCGTGCCCTTGCGGCGCAGCTCTTCACGGCTGTAGCCGTGCGCCTTCAACGTCTCGTCGTCGAGCATCAGGAGCGCGCCGTTGACATAGCGGCTCACCTGCCGTTCGCGGGCGGCAACCAACGCATCCACGGCGTTACGAAAAAATCCACGCTTTGCACCATGTGCCATGTGAAGTTTCCTTCTCACTATAGAAAGTTCGTCCTCCACGCTTCGAAAGGTAAGCATTGCTGACCCGATCAACCAGCGCTCATTGCGCATGCCAGCCATTCGATTTTTGCATGTGCGAAGGACGTGCTGCGCCGCAACATCAATAAGATTGAAATCCCTCTCCGCCGCATTGCCCGCGCCCTCACCCGCGGTTAGGGTCGCGGCCTCTAGAAAAATTTGAGGAAAGGCGGGAACCGGTTTCCGCCCGGAATTGCGACAAGACAGCGCCCTGTGGAGTGCCCCATGTTCCAGTCTTTCGACAGCACCGCCGATCCCTCTCAGGCAGGTCCGCGCCTGGAGCGCTTGCGCGCGTTGATGGCAGAGGCCGGCCTCGACGGCCTGTTGGTGCCGCACAGCGACGAACATCAGGGAGAATACCTGCCGCCGGGCGCGGAGCGGCTTGCATGGCTGACCGGCTTCACCGGCTCGGCGGGCGCGGCGCTCATCCTGCGCGAGAAGGCGGTCCTCTTCGTCGACGGCCGCTACACGCTGCAGGCCGGCGAGCAGACGGATCCCGCGCTCTTCGATATCGAGAGCCTTGTCGACAACCCGCCGCGCGACTGGGTGAAGGCGAACCTGTCGAAGGGCGCACGCGTCGGCTTCGACCCCTGGCTGCACACCATCGGCGACACGCTTGGCCTGCGCAAAGCCCTGGAGAAGCCGGGCGCGGAGGCCGTACCGCTCGAACGCAATCTCGTTGACGCCATATGGGAAGACCAGCCCGCCCCGCCCGCCGAGCCGGTGCGCATCCACCCGCTCAACTATGCCGGGGAAGCAGCCGCCGACAAGCTCTCCCGCCTGGCCGGCAAGCTGGCCGAGGACGGCGTCGACCACACGGTGCTCACCGACCCATCCTCGCTCGCCTGGGCGTTCAACATCCGTGGCAGCGACGTTCCGCACACGCCGCTGGCGCTCGGTTTTGCCATTCTCTCGGCCAAAGACCGACCGCGCCTCTTCATGGACCCGAAGAAGCTCTCGAACGAAACGGAGACCTATCTGCGCCAACTGGCGGAGCTCCATGTGCCCTCGGAGCTGGAGACCGTGCTCGCGGAGCTAGCGCGAGATGGCGCGAAGATCGGCCTCGACAATGCCCGCGCGGCCGAGAAGCTGCGCCTCCTGGTGGAGGAGAGCGGCGGCGCAACCGTCTCCTTCGCCGATCCCACTGCCCTTCCCCGCGCCATGAAGAACGAGGCGGAGCTGAAGGGCGCGCGGGCAGCCCACTTGCGCGACGGCGCGGCCCTTGCCCGCTTCCTCGCCTGGCTCGACGCGCAGGAACCGGAGAGCCTCGACGAGATCGCCGTCGTCAAGCATCTGGAGGAATGCCGGCGCCGCGCCGGCGACGAAGCGCAGATGCCGCTGCGCGACATCTCCTTCGACACCATCTCCGGCGCCGGCCCCAACGGCGCCATCATCCACTACCGCGTGACGAGGAAGACCAACCGGAAGCTTGCGGCGGGCGAGCTTCTGCTGGTCGATTCCGGCGGCCAGTACGAGGATGGCACGACGGATGTCACGCGCACCGTCGCCCTCGGCCAGCCGACGGACGAGATGCGGAACCGCTTCACCCTGGTGCTGAAGGGCGTGATCGCCCTCTCCATGCTGCGCTTTCCCGCCGGCACCCGCGGCGTGGACATCGACGCCTTCGCCCGGCTTGCTCTCTGGAATGCCGGCCTCGACTATGGCCATGGAACGGGCCATGGCGTCGGCTCCTACCTTTCCGTGCACGAGGGCCCGCAGCGCATCGCCAAGACCGGCACGGAAAAGCTGCGCACCGGCATGATCCTGTCCAACGAGCCCGGCTACTACCGCGCCGGGCACTACGGCATCCGCATCGAGAACCTCATCGTCGTCACCCCTCCCGAGCCTGTCGAAGGGGGCGAGGTGGACATGCACGGCTTCGAGACGCTGACGCTGGCACCCGTCGACCGCCGGCTCATCGATCCGTCGCTTCTGACGGGAGAGGAGCGGGAGTGGCTCGACGCCTATCATGGACGGGTCTTGGCGGAGGTCGGGCCGCTGGTCGACGGCGAGACGGCCGCCTGGCTGCGTTTAGCGACGGCGCCGCTGTAAGGACTGCTCTACCCCAGCAAATGCCGCAGGAGAATGAGCACCGCCATGGCCGTCAGGAACATCGGCATCATCCCGCCGCCCGCCAGCGAGATCAGCGCCGCTACCACAAGAGCCGCGATCTCGGCCGGCCCACCCTCCATCGCGGCGGGCGCCACCAGTGTCGTCAGCACCGCGGCGGGCACGGCGTTGAGCCCCGCTTCCACGCGTGGATGGATGCGCTCGAAGCGGGAGAGCACCAGGTGCCCGCCGGCGCGCGTCAGGTAGGTCAGCACCGCACCGGCGACGATGATCCAGAAAATCGTGCTCATTGCGCCTCCTCCCGCACGGATTTGCCCGGCGGCAGCAATGCCCCAAGAAAGACACCGGCCAGCGCGCCGATCGACACATGCCAGGGAGAGCCCACGGTCTTATAGGCGATGACGGACGCCACGGCGCTCACGCCCACGACGGGCAGCCACATCGCCCGTTTGCGGAAGCCCATGACGAGGCCGAGAAAGTAGATCGGTAAAAGGAAATCGATCCCCAGCGCATGCGGATCGGGGATGAGGCGGCCGAAAAGGGCTCCCACCCACGCCTCGACGACCCACAGGGTATAGATCGGCAGGGCGATCCCCATGTACCAGGCAAAGCCGATCCGCCGGCCGCTCTCCACCCGCTGCTCGGCTTCGGCGAACTGCGGGTCGACCAGGAAGAAGAAGCCGACAGCGCGCTGCAGCGGTGTCCAGTGGGAGAGCTGGCGGCCGATGGTGGCGGAATAGAGCACGTGGCGGAAATTGACGGCGAAGATGGACAGGACCACCAGCCACGGCGCGACCTTTGCACCGAAGAGGTCAAGGCCCACCATCTGGCTGGCGCCGGCATAGATGGTGGCGCTCATGAAGATCGCCTCGAAGGTGGAAAAACCGTTCTCCAGCGCAAGGGTGCCGAACAAAAGGCCGAAGGGAGCGGCGGCCACGACGACGGGCAGGCTCCGGCGCGCGCCAAGCATGAATTCGCTCCACCGGCGCGGCGCGACGTAACTGTCAGCGGTCATGGGAACCTCCAGGCCGACGAGCATAGGTCAGGAATGCTGACCAGTCATATCAATTTCATTGAGCCAACGATGAAGGTGGGTGATGGGTCGGGGCCGGTCTTGAACCTGGACACCGGCAGGCCGCGTGGGCGGCCTGCCGGCGCCATCCTATGGCCTCGGCTCACCGATAGGGCGAGTTACAATACCTGCGCGGGCCGTGATAGGGCTGGAAGGTGTCCGTGCGCACATCGTAGGAGCGGTAACGCCGCAGGCACCATTCCACATGCGGGTCGCTGCCGTAGCGGTAGACGGGCGCCCTTCGCGACTGGCTGAGCAGCCCGCCGAGGATCGCGCCCGCCGCAAGCCCACCGAGCAATGCGCCCACGTCGTTGTCCCGATCGCGCCGGTGGCGGCGGTATTTCCTGTAGCGACGATAGTCGCGCGAATAGTACCTGCCGCGGTGGTTCACCTCCTCGTAGCGCTTGCCGTTATCGGGCGCAGCCAACGGCGCCGGATAGATCGGCGCGGATATGGACGGCGCGGTGGGGACGCCTGCAACGGAAAACGCCATGACCGCCGCGCACAGCGTTGCGACATGCTTTTTCATCTCGACCTCCTCGGTCGTTTCGACCGCTTTTCCTGCCCTTCATATAAGATTCTAATCCTGTCCGCCCACTCGCGCAAACCAGGCGTCCTCGTCGATCACCTCGACGCCGAGTTCCGCCGCCTTCTTCAGCTTCGATCCCGCGCCCGGTCCGGCCACCACCAGGTCCGTCTTCTTCGATACCGAGCCGGCCACCTTGGCGCCCAGGCGCTCGGCCATGTCCTTGGCCTCGTCGCGCGACATGCGCTCCAGCGCCCCGGTGAACACGATGGTCTTGCCGGCGACGGGTGAATCCATCACCGGCCGCTCCGCGTCCTCGACGTCCACCTGCGCGGCCAGCGCCTCCACCACCGCCCGGTTGTGCTCCTCGGCGAAATAGTTGGACACGGCATCGATCACCGCATCGCCGATATCCTCCAGCGCGTCCATCTCCTCGCGCGCGGCGGTATCCCCCGCCGCCACCGCAAGGGCGGCATCGTGAAAATCCTGCCAGGAGCCGTAGGCGCGCGCCAGCGTTACCGCCGTGCGCTCGCCCACATGGCGGATGCCCAGCCCGTAGATCATGCGGTCGAGCGGGATGGTGCGCCGCGCCTCGATTGCCGCCAAGAGATTGGCCGCCGAGACCTCGCCCCACCCCTCCTTGTCCTTGAGCTTCTCCAGGTTTTCCCCGGCCAACGCGAAGATGTCGGCCGGGCTTTTGACGGACAGGTCCGGGTCGTTGAAGAAGAACTCGATCTGCCGCTCGCCCAGCCCCTCGATATCGAAGGCGCGGCGCGAGACGAAGTGGCGCAGGTGCTCGATGCGCTGGAACGGACAGGCGAACTCGCCCGAGCAGCGCCGCACCACGCCCTCCCCGCCGCCGGCCGTGCCCTCGCGCACCACCGGCGTCTTCAACTCGCACGGGCAGACGGTCGGGAAGACGAACTCCTGCGCATCCTTCGGCCGCCGCTCCGGCACGTAGCCGAGGATCTGCGGGATGACGTCGCCCGCCCGCTGCACGGTCACCGTATCGCCGATCTTGATGCCCAGCCGCTCGATCTCCTCGGCATTGTGCAAGGTGGCGTTTGTCACCACCACGCCGCCCACCGTCACCGGCTCGAGCCGCGCCACCGGCGTCAGCGCGCCGGTGCGGCCGACCTGAATGTCGATGCCGCGCAGGATGGTCGACGCCTTCTCGGCCGGGAACTTGTGGGCGATAGCCCAGCGGGGGCTGCGCGAGACGAAGCCCAGCCGCTGCTGCAGCGCAAGGTCGTCCACCTTGTAGACCACGCCGTCGATGTCGTAGCTCAAGGTGGCGCGCTGCTCTTCGATGGCCTTGTAGTGCGCCAGAAGCCCCGTGGCGGTCTCGCAATGGCGCATCAATTCGTTGGTGCGGAAGCCGTAGCTTTTCAGCGCTTCCACCATCCCCATCTGCGTCGGCGCCGGCATCTCGCTCACCTCGCCCCAGGCATAGGCGAAGAATTTCAAGGGCCGCGCGGCGGTCATCGCGGGGTCGAGCTGGCGCAGCGAGCCGGCGGCCGTATTACGCGGGTTCACGTAGGTCTGCTTGCCCTCCGCCTCCTGGCGCGCGTTGAGCGCCAGGAAGTCGCGGTGCGTCATGTAGACCTCGCCGCGCACCTCGATCACGTCCGGGTGGTCGCCGGCAAGAACGTTGGGGATATCGGCGACCGCGCGCGCATTGGCCGTCACGTTCTCGCCCACCTGCCCGTCGCCGCGCGTGGCGGCCGAGACGAGCCGCCCTTTCTCGTAGCGCAGCGACAGGGACAGCCCGTCGATCTTCGGCTCCGCCGTCATGTCGATGGGCGTGTGCGGTTCGAGCTTCAGATAGCGACGGATACGCGCCACGAACTCCACCACGTCCTCGTCGGAAAAGGCGTTGTCGAGGGAAAGCATCGGCACTTTGTGCCGCACCTTCTCGAACTTCTCCGACACGGGCGCGCCAACCCGGCGCGAGGGCGAATCCTCGCGGACGAGATGCGGGAAAAACTGCTCGATGGCGAGGTTGCGCCGGCGCAGCGCGTCGTACTCGGCATCCGAGATCGCCGGCTGGTCCTCACCGTGATAGCGCCGGTCGTGCTCGGCGATCTCGCGTGCAAGGCGGGCGAGTTCTTCCTTGGCTTGGTCCTCCGTCATGTCTTCAACGGGGATCGTGGCTGTGGTCATGGGCGATGGTCCGGATTCGGTCGGGCCGCCAACATATGGCTTTTCGGGCGTCTGTCTCAAGTCGCTCGATGCCGGCACCTGCCTCATCCTAACGGTCATCCTGTTCACTCCCGCGCATCATCCTTGCCTTGCCTTCACTCCCATCCTGAGCCTGTCGCCCTCCGCTATGGCTCCGGGCATTCGTCGTTGGAAAAGCGTTCGCAAGCTCACCATTGGCTTTTCCTGACCTTCGGCCAGCACTCCTCACTACCACGCCCGGATCTTGCCCCGTCTGGCTCGTTGGAATGCTCGACTTTCCGAATGCGTCCGCGCCGCGCGTCATGAGGTATCGGGGCTCTCCAGCGCGTAGAGGGCCAGCGAATGGGCGTACGCCAGGATCTCGTCGACCTCGCGGATATTGCGGGGGCGGTAGGCGTCGGACGGGTCGAAGCGGGACAGCCGGCCGCCGGGCGGGCGGCCGCCGCGCAGCGGTGCGGTGCGGCGCACAAGCCCCAGATCGCGGCGCGCCTTCCAGCGGGCAAAGCGCATGGCCTGTCCCGGCAGGTCGTCAAGGGCGGCGGCGAGTGCCGCGAGGCGCTGGCCAAGACGCGCGGCGCTGACGGGATCGTCGCGGGAGGGCGGCTGCGGGAGGGGAGACGGCTCGGTGACGCCGGGAAACAGGATGCGCGGGACGGCGTGCGCCGGCCCATGGCGGCGGTCCTGCGTCGGGGTATGCGGCAGCGGGTCGAAGAGCGGCAGGCTCACGCTTCGCGGACGGGCGGGCACGGCGGCGCGCCTGGCTTCCGCCCTCGCTCTGCGCGCTGCGGCGGCCAGGTCGGCGGGCGAGGCCATCACGGCGATGCCGAGGCTGCGCAGGAGCGGCACCGGGCTTGCGGGCCTCTGTTTGCGCGGGGGCGGCAGACAGACGGTGAGACCGCGCGCGGCGGCGATGATCAGCCGCCGCGCGGCGGCCTCAGTCGGGCGCAACAGGCGGAGGATGGCGCGCCAGAGATGGCGGGGCAGGGTCTTTCGCGGCTCGCCTTCGGCCCGCGCCTCAGGATGAGGGCCCACGGCCGGCCCGGCCATGGCCACGAGGGAAGCCACGATGCGCTTCAGCGCCACGCGATCCCGCTCGATTGCCGCAGTTCCGTCCATGGCTGCCTCCTCCATTCTTCAGGCGGGATTATCGCACGGGTCGGGAGGGGCGTGAATGGGTATAGGAAAACATTCCTGACAGGTGCTGACAGGCATGCAGCGGCCGCTGCCGCCGCTGGCGGCGGAGTTGAAGCGGCTGGGCTGGGCGTTCGACCGGGTGGAGATGAGCGAGAGCGGGAATGTGCACCGGTTGGTGCTGGGGGGATGGCGGGGCCCCCTGCATGTTCAGGCCGGCTCGCCTGAATGCGGCCTTCCCCACTTCACTCCGCCGCCGCGTTCTCCCGCAACAGCCGTTCGGCCGCCGCGCGGGCCTCGTCGGTGACGGTGGCGCCGGCGAGCATGCGGGCGATCTCCTCCTGGCGGGAGGCGGCGTCCATGACGGCGACGCCGGTGGTCACGCGGTCGAGGCCGCCGGACTTGGCGATCAGGTAGTGGGTGTGGGCGCGGGCGGCGACCTGTGGGGCGTGGGTGACGGAGAGGACCTGGATGCGGCTTGCGAGGCGGGCGAGGCGCTGGCCGATGGCGTCGGCCACCGCGCCGCCGACGCCGGTGTCGATCTCGTCGAAGACGAGGGTGGGTGCGGAGCCCCGGTCGGCGAGCGCCACCTTGAGGGCGAGCAGGAAGCGCGACAGTTCGCCGCCGGACGCCACCTTCATGATCGGGCCGGGCCGCGTGCCGGGATTGGTCTCGACCCAGAACTCCACCCGGTCGATGCCCTCCTCCATGCGGTCGTCGGGCTCGCTGTCGATGTTGACGATGAAGCGCGCCCGCTCGAGCTTCAGCGCCGGCAGTTCGGCCATCACCGCCTCGACCAGGGCCTCGGCCGTATGGCGACGCTCCTGCGAAAGCAGCTTCGCCTCGCCGTCATAGGCCTCGCGGCGCGCCCGCGCTTCCTTTTCCAGGAGCCCCAGCCGCTCCTCGCCGGCGTCGAGGTCGGCAAGGTCGGCGTCCATGCGGTCGCGCAGGGCGGCGAGGTCGTCGACCGTGACGTTGTGCTTGCGTGCCGCGGCACGCAGGGCGAAGAGCCGCTCCTCCGCCTGCTCGAGGCGCTGGGGGTCGAACTCGGCGGCGCGCATGGCCTCGTCGACGGCGCCCTGCGCGGCGTCGAGCGACAGGAGCGCCTCGTCGAGCGAGGTGATGATCTCTTCGAGAAGCCCCGGCGCCTCCTGCGCCTTGCGCTGCAGCCGCCGCAGGAGGCTGGCAAGGGTGGGCAGCGGCGAGGCGTTGCCGGAAAGCACCTCCTGTGCATCGGCGATGTCGGAGGCGGTCTTCTCGGCGCGCATCATCTGCGCGCGCTCGTCGGCCAGCGCCGTTTCCTCGTCCGGCTGCGGGTCGAGCTTTGCAAGCTCCTCCACCGACGCGCGCAGGAAATCGGCCTCGCGCGCGGCCGCCTCCACCTTCGCCCGGTGGCGGGAAAGCGCCTGCTCGGCCTCGCGCCAGGCGCGCCATGCCGCCCGCACGGCCTCGGCACGCAGCCCGAGCCCGCCGAAGGCGTCGAGCAGGTCGCGGTGCGCGGCCGTGTCAACCAGCGCGCGCTCGTCGTGCTGGCCGTGGATTTCCACCAGGGCATGGCCGAGCCGGCGCATCAGGGCGACGCTGGTCGGCTGGTCGTTGATGAAGACGCGGGTGCGCCCGTCGGCCGTCTGCACGCGGCGCAGGACGATATCGCCCTCCTCGTCGACCGCGTTCTCGCGCAGCAATTCGCGCGCCGGGTGCGCGGCCGGCAGGTCGAAGACCGCCGTCACCTGCCCCTGGGCCGCCCCATGACGCACCAGCGACGCATCACCCCTGGCGCCGAGCGCCAGGGAGAGCGAATCGAGCAGGATGGATTTTCCCGCCCCCGTCTCGCCCGTCAGCACCGACAGCCCGGAGGAAAAGTCGATGTCGAGCCGTTCGATCAGGACGATATCGCGGATCGAAAGGTGCGAGAGCATCGATTTGCGCGATTAGCTTCCCGTGATGAGGGATGCGGCCCTGGAGATCCAGGAGCCGGTGTTCTCGCGCGGCTCCAGGCCGCCCGATTGCAGCAGCGCGTAGGAATCCTTGTACCAATCGCTCTCGGGGTAGTTGTGCCCCAGCACGGCCGCCGCCGTCTGCGCTTCCGAGGCGACGCCCATGGCGTAGTAGGATTCGGTGAGGCGGGCCAGCGCCTCCTCCACGTGACGGGTGTTGCCGTAGTTTTCCACAACGCCGCGGAAGCGCCGGATGGCGGCGATATACTCGCGCCGCTCCAGATAGTAGCGGCCGATCTGCATCTCCTTGCCGGCGAGCTGATCGTTGGCGAAGCGGATCTTTTCCCGGGCATCGGCCACATATTCCGAATCGGGCCAGCGCTGTACCACCTGCTCCATGGCTTCGATGGTCAGGCGCGCGTCCCTCTGGTCCTGCGTCACTTCGCGGATCTGCCGGAAGTGGCTGAGCCCCGTCAGATATTGCGCGTAGGCGGCGTCCTCGCTCGTGGGATAGAGCGTGACGTAGCGCTTGCCGTTGTTGATGGCCTCGGGGTATTGCCCCTGCCTGTAGTTGGCGAAGGTGCTCATCAGAAGCGCTTTGCGGGCATATTCCGAATAGGGATGCTGCCGATCGACCGCCTCGAACTTGGCGATCGCCTCCTTCATGCGCCCGGAGTTCAGGTTGGCAAGGCCCTGATTGTAGAGCGCGTCGGCCGGCTCCGTCTGCTCGACATAGGTCGACAGATCGAGGTCCTTTTCCGCGTTGCAGGCGGTCAAGAGAAGCGGTGTGACCGTTGCGGCGATCACCAGTGAAGAGAACCGAGGCCGGCGATCGGTGCTGGCAGCGCGTCTAAGGAACATTCGCGGGTCGCCCCTCCGGCGTTTTTCTGAACAGAAATAATGCACGCACTCTTAATGCAAAAACGGCGCGCGCGGCAACGCTATCGAGGTGCAATGGCACTTTTTTGTGGCAAGGGAGGACAGAAAGGCCCTTGTCCCCACATCATCCCGCCCTGGGGCGAAAGGATCAGAGCATCCAGGGCGCGTAGACCGGCGCGTTGACGGCGACCATCTCGGCGCCGCGGCCGCGCTCGCGCCGTGCCGTCTCGACGATCTCGAAGGCCGAACGGTCGGTGAGGAGATGCCTGAGCGCGGTCGCGTTGAGGCGGTGGCCGCCGCGGTAGGAGCGGAAGCAGCCGATGAAGCGCGCCCCGGCCAGCGCCAGATCGCCCACGGCGTCCAGCATCTTGTGGCGGACGAACTCGTCCTTGTAGCGCAGGCCTTCCATATTGATGACCCGATGATCCTCGCCGATGACGACGGAGTTCTCCAGCGAGGAGCCGAGCGCGTAGCCGGCCGCCCACAGCCGCTCGACATCCTTGATGAACCCGAAGGTGCGGGCGCGGGCGACCTCGCGCGCGAAAACCTCGGCGTTGAGGTCGACGGACAGCGACTGGCGGCCGATGGCCGGGCTGTCGAAGTCGATCTCGATCTCGAAGCGGGTGCCGTCATGGGGCCGGAACTCGGCCCAGGAGCTGCCGATGTCGATGCGGACCGGCTTGACGATGCGGATATAGCGCCGCTTCTTGGCGAGCGTCTCGATGCCGGCCTGCTGGAACGCCTCGACGAAGGCGCTGGCGCTGCCGTCCATGATCGGCACTTCGCCGCCGTCGATCTCGATGGCGACGTTGTCGATGCCCATGGCCGACAGCGCGGCCATCAGGTGCTCGACGGTGGCCACGTGGTCGCCCGCCGGATCGCCGAGGCCGGTGCAAAGGTCCGTCTCGCCGACCTCGGCCGCCAGCGCGCGGATCACGCGGCCCGAGGCCTCTTCGTCGACGCGCTGGAAAACGATGCCCGTGTCGGGCTCTGCCGGGCTGAAGTGGACGGTTACGGCTTTTCCGCTATGGACGCCGATTCCGGACAGGCTAAAACGCGACTTAAGCGTGGTTTGGTATTCGAGCAACTCAATCCCCATTGTCCCGCCCCCAACCACACGCACGCCTTTTCCGTGCGGGCGGTCCTTTCAACGAAGCAGGACTAGCCCCAATAACGCCCTTGGCTCCGCAACTGTTCGCGGCGGAAGATAATGTTCCGGTTGGGCGACGCCAAATCACGCTTTCTTACCCTATGTTACGGTATAGCGGCATTGCATTCGACCCGTAATTATTTGTTTTGAAATCGTTTTTTCTATGAACGCAGACGGGCGCCGCAGCACCCGCCCTTACCATCCGTTAACACCTGTGGCCGACTCAGTTCGCCTGCCTTCTGAGGAAGGCGGGGATTTCCAGCTGGTCGTCTTCCTGCGCTGCGCGCGGCTGCTGCTGCGCCACACGGCCGTGCTCGTCGAGCTGTCCGCGGCGCGGCGCGTAGAGCTGGCTCTCGCTGCCGGCCGCGCGGCGCGGCTCCGGCTGGCGCAGCCGCGGCTCCGGCGGCTGGGCTGCGGGCTCTTCCTCCTCGCGGCGGGAAAGGCCGTGGGTGAGCCGCCTGAGCAGGCCTACCGGGCCGCGCTCCTCCTGCTCCTCGGGGGCCGCATGGCGGCCTGCCTCGAGCTCGGCCTGCACCACCGGCGGGAAATCCTCAACGCGCGGCATGCGCGGCTGGGCCGGCGCCGGCTGCGGCTGAGCGACCGCCTCAACGGGCGCTGCCGGCCGGGGAGCGGGCTCGGGCTGCGGCTGCGCGGCCGGCTTGAAGAGCTTGCTCTGCGGCCGGAAGCCGCCCTGCGACTGCGCCGCGTTCTGCTCGGCCGCGCGGATCGCCTCGGCGACCGGGTCCTCCTCGGCCTCGGCCGTCGCCACCTCGCGCGCCGCCTGCGGCTGCGGTGTCTCCGTGCGCGTCTCGGGCCTGTGCTGCGGCTGGATCGGCCGCGGCTGCTGGCGGATAGCGGTGGGCGGCGAGGAGATCTCGGCCGCCGACTTGTCGATGCCGGTGGCAACCACGGAGACGCGGATGACGCCCTCCAGATCCTCGTCGAAGGTGGCGCCGAGGATGATGTTGGCCTCCTGATCGACCTCCTCGCGGATGCGCGTCGCCGCCTCGTCCACCTCGAAGAGGGTGAGGTCGCGGCCGCCGGTGATCGAGATCAAGAGGCCCCTGGCGCCCTTCATGGAGGTCTCGTCGAGCAGCGGGTTGGCGATCGCCGCCTCGGCCGCCGCCATGGCGCGGCCCTCGCCGGAAGCCTCGCCCGTGCCCATCATGGCCTTGCCCATCTCGCGCATCACCGAGCGCACGTCGGCGAAGTCGAGGTTGATGAGGCCTTCCTTGACCATCAGGTCGGTGATGCAGGCGACACCGGAGTAGAGCACCTGGTCGGCCATCGCGAAGGCGTCGGCGAAGGTGGTCTTGTCATTGGCGATACGGAAGAGGTTCTGGTTCGGAATGACGATGAGGGTATCGACGCACTTTTGCAGTTCCTCGATGCCGGCGTCGGCGGTCTTCATGCGCCGCTGCCCCTCGAAGTGGAACGGCTTGGTGACGACGCCGACGGTCAGGATGCCCTTCTCGCGCGCCGCGCGCGCCACGACGGGAGCCGCCCCCGTGCCCGTGCCGCCGCCCATGCCGGCGGTGACGAAGCACATATGGGTCGACGACAGGTGATCCATGATCTCGTCGATGCACTCCTCGGCGGCGGCCTGGCCGACTTCCGGCTGCGAGCCGGCGCCGAGCCCCTCGGTCACCGCCGCGCCGAGCTGGATGATCCGTTCGGCCTTGGAGGTGGTCAGCGCCTGGGCGTCCGTGTTGGCCACCACGAATTCGACGCCGTCGAGGCCTGCCGTGATCATGTTGTTGACCGCATTTCCGCCGCCGCCGCCGACACCGAACACGGTGATCCTCGGCTTCAGCTCGGTAATGTCCGGCTTCTGCAGGTTAATGGTCATTTCCTCGTCCTTTCCGCCTTGTCCGCCGCCTCGCCGCCGCGGCCATAGTTGTGGGGCCCATCCCCCGTCAAAAACTCTCACGCAACCACTGACTGACGCGCTGCAACCGTCCCCCGGTCCCCGTCGCGCGTGTGAACATGCCGCCCTTGGAGATGCGGCTTTCGAAATCCGCCACCTGCGGATAGATCAGGAGCCCGATGGGGGCTGCGAAAGCCGCCCCCTTGGCCGCTTCCGGCAGGCCCTTCACGCCGAGCGGCCGGCCAAGACGCACATTGCGGCCGAGAAGCCGCCGCGCCGCTTCCGGCAGGCCGGCAAGCTGGCTCGCGCCTCCCGTCAGCACAACGCGGCGCCCCACCAGATGGCCATAGCCGGAGCGGTTGAGCCGGTCGCGCACCATCTCCAGCGTTTCCTCGACGCGGGCGCGTACGATGCGTGTCATCACCGCGCGCGGCACCTGCAGGCTTCCTTCGCTCTCCTCGCCGCCGATGGGCTGGATGGCGATGACGTCGCGGTCGTCCGCGCTGGCCGGCAGCGCCGAGCCATGCATGACCTTCAGCCGCTCGGCATCCTCAAGGCGCGTCGAAAGCCCCCGCGCAAGATCCATGGTCACATGATTGCCGCCGACCGGCAGCGCGTCCGAATGCACGAACTTGCCGTCGACGAAGACGGAGATCGTCGTGCAGCCGCCGCCCATGTCGATGCAGGCGGCCCCCATCTCGGCTTCGTCGTCCACCAGGGCCGCAAGGCCGCTGGCATAGGGCGTGGCCACCATGCGCTCGACCGAGAGGTGCGCGCGGTTGATGCAAAGCTCCAGATTGCGCAAGGGCACGCTATCGGCCGTCACCACATGCATGTCGACGCCCAGCGTATCGCCCACCATGCCGCGCGGATCGCGGATGCCGCGCTCCGAATCGAGCGAGAAACCGACGGCCAGCGAATGCACGACCTCGCGCTCGGCGCGCAGCGCCTGGCGCGCGCCGGCAGAAAGCACGCGGTTGACGTCCGATTTGGCCGCCTCGTGCCCGCCCAGATTGATGGTGGCCGAGGCCGTCTCGCTCTTCAGCCTGCCGGCCGAAACGTTGACGATCAGGGAATCGACGGTCAGCCCCGCCATCCGCTCCGCCGCGTCGACGGCGAGGCGGACCGCCTGCTCCGCGCGTTCGAGATCGACGATCACGCCCGACTTCACGCCTTCCGACTTCTGATGACCGATGCCGATCACCTTGATGCGGTGCGTGCGGTGCGGCAGCGCCCTGCCGCCCTCGCTGGGCAGCAGGCGGGCAATGATGCAGCAGACCTTGCTCGACCCCACGTCGAGGACCGTGATGATGCCCGAACGCCGCTGCGCGGCGTTGCGATCGCCCAGAAGCCAGCTCATATCCTGGCTCCCTTCTTGCGCCGGTCCATCAGTTCCTCGAACGCCGCGTTGCGCTTTTCCGCCGCATCCGGCGTCAGCGCCACCGTCACGCGGTCGGGCAGGCGCAGGTCGATAGCCTCGATATCGCGCGCGAAAAGCGCATATTCGGCATCGAGCCGCGAGGCCTCCGCCAGCGCCGCCTCAAAGCCGTTTTCCGGCAGCTTGACGGTGATGCCGTTGTCGAGCCGCAGATCCCACCGCCGATCGGCAACGCGGATATAGGCGCGCACGCGTCCGTCAAGCCCGCGCACCCGCGATACCTTTTCGATGAAGGCGGGTCCGGCCCCGTTGGCGCCCGCGCCGATGAGCAGCGGCAGCCCCGCCAGACGCCCGCCGTAGAACGGAGCGATGGTATCGCCGTCCTCCTCGATCACCGAGAGCCGGCTTCCCTGCTGCCACAGGGCAAAGGGCTCGCGCTCGACGATGTTCACCACGACCGTCGCCGGATAGACCTTGCGCACCTCGGCACGCTCGACCCAGGGAAGCTCGGCGATGCGCTCGCGCGCCGCCCGCACGTCGAAACCCACCATCGACGTCCAGCCGTCGAGGCCGATCTGCTGCAGGACGTCGATCTCCGAGGCATGGTGGTTGCCGCGCACATCGACATCCTCGATGGCGAAGCCGACGCGCGACGTGGCTGCCCGCACAACCTCGTCCATATGCCCGCCCTTGAGCCCGCCATAAAGCCCGGCGAGCGCAAAGAGGACGCAGGTCGCCATCGTCGCGGCGAAGCGCGGCGGCTCGATGCGGTCGATATCGACACGCTGGAGCATGCGCGCCGGGCGACGCAGCCACCGCGGCAGCACCAGGCCGGCCTCGCCCGGGCGACCGCCCTTATCCGACCTCAGCGCGAACACGACGCGTCCTCCACCATCCAACTCAACAATCCACCAAATCCAATTCCTGCCTCGACTGCGATGTCCGGCACCAGGGAGGTCGGCGTCATGCCCGGTTGAGTGTTGAGTTCGAGCCAGACCAGCTCACCCTCTTCCGAGAAACGGTCGTCGTAGCGGAAGTCGGAACGGCTCACGCCCCGGCAGCCGAGCACCTCGTGCGCAGTAAGGGAGAGTGTCTGTATTTTTTGGTAAATATTCGGTGAAATTTTTGCCGGGCATTCGTGTTTTGATCCACCCGGAACGTATTTCGAATCGTAATCGTAGAAGGAATGCCCCACCGGCACGATCTCGCACACGCCGAGCACCTTCTCCCCCATCACCGCGCAGGTGAGCTCGCGCCCGGCGACGTAGCGCTCCACCATCACCTTTTCGCCGTATCCCCACTCGTCCGAGCCGAGGATTTGCGGAGGGTGCGACTGGTCTTCGCGCACGATGACGACGCCGAAGCTCGATCCCTCGTTGACCGGCTTGACGACATAGGGCGGCTCCATCGGATGCGTATCGGCGATCTCGAAACGGTTGACGATGCGCGAGGGCGCAACGGGGATGCCGGCCGCCCGCGCAATGGTCTTCGCCAGATCCTTGTCCATGGCGAGCGCCGAGGCGAGCACGCCGGAGTGCGTGTAGGGAATGGCCAGGTATTCCAGAACGCCCTGGATGGTCCCGTCCTCGCCATAGGGCCCGTGCAGGGCGTTGAAGGCGACATCCGGCTTCAGGTCGCCGAGCACGCGGGCGATGTCGCGGTCGACGTCCACGCGCGTCACGCGGTAGCCCTCCGCCTCCAGGGCGTCGGCGCAGGCGGTACCGGAAGAAAGACTGACCGGCCGCTCGGACGAGAACCCGCCCATCAACACGGCCACGTGCTTCTTCTTCATCTACCGGTGCCTCTCTCAGGCCCTTGCCGGTTCGGCGTCTTCACGAATCCATTCCCCTCGCTCCAGAGAAGCCCCCTGGCGCAAACACCGCCGACTCAAATCAGGAAAGCTTATGCCCAAAGAATCAGAGAGTTGATTCAGTGGCAAGGCCTTGAGATTCCGTTGGATTCAAATTTTCGGTAAATTTGCAAAATGTGATCGTAAAAGGGCGCATTCCTTCCGGCGTCGCCGGACCCCTACCCTCAATCCCTCCCTTTGGACGGGAAGGCGTAGCGTTGCGGCCGGCAACTCCTCGCCCCCACCACGTGGGGGAGAGGTGTATCGGCCGTAGGCCAAGACGGTGAGGGGGCCGGCTCGGCAGCGCCATTTGCACAGTGTTGCCCGCGGGTGGTGCCTTGTCGGATCGAGACGGGCGCGGATGGAAAAGGCGGCGCCATCTCCCCCTCACCGACCCCGCTTACGCGGGGCCACCTCTCCCCCACATTCGTGGGGGCGAGGAGCCGCCGGCCGCAGCGCCGGCGCCTTCCCATCCACGATATGGAATCCCATAGCCCTTGTGGGGTATGCCAGCGATCCCGTACAAACGGGAAGCTAAAGCAGCTGCCCCAGGAACGGGTCGATCGCGTGGCCCGGTTTGAAGGCGCCGATGCGTTTGATTTCCCATTCGAGGTGGATGCCGGAATTCTCCAGCACCCGCGCGCGCACGGTCTCGCCCAGGAACTCCAGATCGTAGCCGGTGGCCGTCCCCGTGTTGATCATGAAGTTGCAGTGCATGGGCGACATCTGCGCTCCGCCGATCATCAGCCCGCGGCCGCCGGCCTTGTCGATCTCTTTCCAGGCCGACGTGCCTTCCGGGTTCTTGAAGGTCGAGCCGCCGGTCTTCTCGCGGATCGGCTGCACCGTCTCGCGGTGGTGCTGTACGGCGTCCATCGCCGCGCGGATGGCCTTTTTGTCTTCCGCGTAGCCCTCCATCACCGCCGAGGTGAAGATGAGGCCGGCGGGCGCGGAGGATTTACGATAGGCGTATCCCATGTCCTCGTTCGTCAAAACGTGGAGGTCGCCCTTGCGGTCGAGCGCCCGCACTTCGACGACGCGCTCGCGCGTTTCCACGCCGTTGGCGCCGGCGTTCATGCGCAGCGCACCGCCCAGGCCGCCGGGGATGCCGTGATAGAAATGAAAGCCGCCGATGCCCGCTTCGAGCGCGGCCGCCGCAAGCCGCTTGTCGGGGATCGCCGCCCCGGCCCTGATCCGCGTCGGCGAAATCACCTCGGCCTGGCCGAACCCCTTGGTCGACAGGCGCACGACGAAGCCTTTCAGGCCGCCGTCGCGCACCAGGAGGTTGGAGCCGATGCCGACGACGGTGATCGCAACCTCTTCCGGCACGGCGCGCAGGAAGGCCGCGAGGTCCTCCTCGTCCTGCGGCTGGAACAGGACTTCCGCCTCGCCGCCGGCGCGGAACCAGGTGATCTTGTCCATGCCGGCGTCGGGCGTAAGCTTGCCGCGCAGGCCGGCAAGCCGGGTGCCGAGCTTCCTGACGAGTTCCTCACCATTCATGATGAGAGCTCCTCGGGCAGTAGATAGGCCCACTGGGTGATGTTGCCGGCGCCCAGGAAGACGACGAAATCGCCTTCCTTGGCGATGGCGCGCACCAGCGGCGCGATCTTCTCCGGCCCTTCGATGAAGCGGGCGTCGCGGTGGCCGGCCGCCCGCAGGCTCGCCACCAGCGTTTCGGAGGAGATGCCGTTGATCGGCGTCTCGCCCGCCGCGTAGACGGGCGCCACCAGCACCGTGTCGGCATCGTTGAAGCAGGAGGAGAAGTCGTCGAAGAGGTCGCTGAGGCGCGTGTAGCGGTGCGGCTGGGCGATGGCGATGATGCGCCCGCTCGTGGCCTCGCGCGCGGCCCTGAGCACGGCGCGGATCTCGACCGGGTGATGGCCGTAGTCGTCGAAGATCTGCACGCCGTTCCAGGTGCCCGTCTGCGTGAAGCGCCGCTTGACGCCGCCGAAGGCGGACAGCCCCTTGCGGATGTCCTCGGCCGAGATGCCCATCTCATGGGCGACCGCGACCGCCGCAACCGCATTCGTCACGTTGTGCCGGCCGGGCATGGGCAGGCGCAGGCCCTCGATCGTCTCGACCGTCTCTGCCTTGCGGCCACGGATGGTCACGTCGAAGACCGACACCGCCCCGTCCATGCGGTGGTTGGAGAAGCGGATGTCGGCCTGCGGGTTCTCGCCGTAGGTGATGACGCGGCGGTCCTCGATGCGGCGCACCAGCGCCTGCACCTCCGGATGGTCGATGCACATGACGCCGAAGCCGTAGAACGGCACGTTCTCCACGAACTGGCGGAAGGCCTCGCGCACCTTGTCGAAGGAGCCGTAGTGGTCGAGATGCTCGGGATCGATGTTGGTGACGACGGCGATCTCGGCCGGCAACTTCAGGAAGGTGCCGTCGCTCTCGTCGGCTTCCACCACCATCCAGTCGCCCTTGCCCATGCGGGCGTTGGTGCCATAGGCGTTGATGATGCCGCCGTTGATGACCGTGGGGTCGAGCCCGCCGGCATCGAGAAGGGCGGCGACCATGGAGGTGGTCGTCGTCTTGCCGTGCGTGCCGCCGATGGCGACCGCCTGGCGGAAACGCATGAGCTCGGCCAGCATCTCGGCACGGCGCACGATGGGCAGAAGCCGCTCGCGGGCCGCCTTGTGCTCCGGGTTGTCGCGCTTGATGGCGGTGGAGATGACCACCACTTCGGCTGCCCCGAGATTCTCCGCCTTGTGGCCGACGAAGACTTCGATGCCCTTCTCGCGCAGGCGCACGACATTGGCGTTTTCGGCCTGGTCGGAGCCCTGCACCTGATAGCCGAGCGTGAAGAGCGCCTCGGCGATGCCGCTCATGCCGATGCCACCGATGCCGATGAAATGCACGACCCCGATTGTCTGCGGCATCTTCATGCGTCCGCTCCCTCTCTCATAGTGGCTGCCGATTGCCCCGACGCAATAGCCTCTGTCAGGTCGGCAAGCAATGCGGCGGCATCGGGCCGGCCGATACCGCGCGCCGCCACGGCCATGGCCGCAAGGTGCCCGCCGTCGCCGAGCAGCGCCGCAAGGTCGCCGGCAAGGCTCTCGGCGGTGATGTCCGGCTGCCGCCTCATCAGCGCTCCACCCACGTCCACCAGAAGCTGTGCGTTGTGGCCTTGATCGTCGTCAAGGGCGTGCGGCAGCGGCACCAGGATCGCTGGCCGACCGATGACGGAGAGTTCGAGCACGGTCGAGGCGCCCGAGCGGGCGACGACGAGGTGGCTTGCCGCCATGCGCGCCGGCAGGTCGGCGAAGAAGGGCGAAACCTCGGCCGCGACACCTAGTCCATTATAGCGCTCCCTGACGCGCGCCTCATCTTCCGGCCGCGCCTGGTGGGTGATGAGGAGGCGCGAGCGCAAGGTTTCGGGCAATCCCGCGACCGCTTCCGGCACCATGTCGGAGAAGAACCGCGCGCCCTGGCTGCCGCCGAAGACGAGAAGGCGCAGCGCTTCCCCTTCCGATGGCGCGGCATAGGGCGTGTCGGCGACGTCTAGGACTGCCTGGCGGACCGGATTGCCGGTCACGACGATCTTCTCAGCAAAAGGGCCCTCGGCCTTCAGGAAGCCGCCGGCGATCGCCGTCACGCGCCCGGCGAGCGCCTTGTTGGCACGCCCCATCACCGCGTTCTGCTCGTGGATGATCGTCGGCACGCCGCGCCGCGTAGCGGCGAAGAGGGGCGGCAGCGTCGGGTAGCCGCCGAAGCCGACGACTGCCCTGGGTTTCAGCCGCGCGATCAGTGCGGAAGACTGGCGCACGCCGCGCCAGATGGCGAGCCCGCTGCGCAGGAGGGTGAGCGGGTTGCGCGAGCCGAAGGTGGCGGCATCGACGGCGTGTACGGCCTCGGCCGGAAAGCTGTCGGCAAAGCGTGCGGCGCGGGCATCGGTGACAAGGTGCACGGACCAGCCGCGCTTGCGCAGCGCGTGGGCCAGTGCCTCGGCTGGAAAGAGGTGCCCGCCGGTGCCGCCGGCGCTGAGAAGGACGGTCCTGCCTTCCATCGTCAACCGGCCGTCGCCGCCCGCCCGGAGACGCTGGAGAAGCTCATGGGCTTCCGCTTCTCCGGCCGCCGCCGGGCAAGCGCCAGGACGATGCCCATGGAGATCGCCATGGCGACGAGCGAGGAGCCGCCATAGGAGATGAAGGGCAGCGTCATGCCCTTGGCCGGCATCATCCGGACGTTGACGGCCATGTTGATGATCGACTGCAAACCGAACAGGATGACGAGGCCGGAAAGCGCGTAGCGCGTGAAGTCGTCGCTCTCGCGCTTGGCCAGCGCCAGCCCGCGCAGGACGATGAAGGCGAACAGCGCCAGGATGACAAGGCACATGAGGAGGCCGAACTCCTCTCCGGCGACGGCGAAGACGAAGTCGGTATGGCTGTCGGGCAGGATTCGCTTGACCGACCCCTCGCCTGGGCCCTGCCCCAGCCAGCCGCCGCGCGTCATGGCCTCAAGGCTCATATCCACCTGATAGGTGTCGCCCTCGCCGGTGACGAAGCGGTCGATGCGGTCGGCCACGTGCGGGAAGAGGGAATAGGCGGCGGCCGCGCCCGCCGCACCGAGCGCGCCCAACACGGCAATCCACAGCCACGGCATGCCGGCGATGAAGAACATCCCGCCCCAGGTGCCGAGCACCAGCATGGTCTGGCCAAGGTCCGGCTGGGCGACCAGCAGCGCCACGACGAGACCGAGCAGGATCATGGCGAAGAGGTTGCCGGGGATTTCCGGCTGCCGCGCGTGCTCGGCGAAGAGCCATGCGCAGATGACGACGAAGGCGGGTTTCAGATATTCCGACGGCTGGATGGAGATGCCGAACAGGTAGATCCAGCGCCGCGAGCCCTTCACCTCCATGCCGATGAACAGTGTCGCCACCATCAGCACCAGAGAGCCGACCAGCATGACGAGCGCCAACCGGCGCACATGGCGCGGCTCCAGGAACGAGACGCCGATGAGCACCGCCAGCGCCGGGATCATGAAGATGACCTGCCGTGTGACGAAATGGAAGCTGTCGAGGCCGATCCTCTCGGCCACCGCCGGGCTCGCCGCGAAGGAAAGGACCACGCCGAGCCCCATGAGCAGGAGAAAGGCGGCGAGGAACCAGCGGTCGACGGTCCACCACCAATTGGCCACAAGACTGCGATCGGTACGGCTGATCATTCCCTGGTCTCCCCGAGTGTCTCGACGCCGGAAAGCGAAAGCACCGCGTTGCGGAACGCCTCGCCCCTCACTTCGAAATTCCTGAACTGGTCGAAACTCGCACAAGCCGGCGACAACAGGACCACGACTTCGCCCGCGGGATCGCCCGCCGCATCCCGCGCGGCATGCTCGACGGCGGCGTCTATGGTACCCGAAATCTCGTAATCCGTCGCCTCCCCCAGCGTGGCGGCGAAGGCGGGGGCCGCCTCGCCCACCAGATAGGCCTTGGCGATGCGGCCGAAGAAGGGCCGCAGGCTGCCGATGCCGCTCTCCTTCGGCAGGCCGCCGGCGATCCAGTAGATGCGCGGGAAGCTCGACAAGGCACGTCCGGCCGCATCGGCGTTCGTGGCCTTCGAATCGTTGACGAAGAGAACGTGCTTGAGCCGCCCCACCTGCTCCATGCGGTGGGCAAGGCCGGGAAAGCTTTCAAAGCCGGAGCGGATCTCCTCGACCGCGAGCCCGCAGGAAAGGCAGGCGGCAAGGGCGGCAAGCGCGTTCTGCGCGTTGTGCCGACCGCGCAGGGAGCCGATGCCTTCGAGCGTGAACAGCCTTTCGGTCCTGCCGCCCTCGGCGCGCAGAAGCACGGCCTCACGGGCGAAGAACCCCTCTTCGAGCGTCTGCGTGACGGAAATCCGCGTGACCTTGCGCCCGGCCTGTTCCAGCCGTGCGGCAATAGTGCGGCAGTGGGCGTCATCCATGCCGACGATGGCCGTGCCGCTGCCGGCGGCCAGCCTCTCCTTGATCGCCGCGTAGTCCTCCATCGTCCCATGCCGGTCGAGATGGTCCGGCGACAGGTTGAGCAGGACGCCGGCGGAAGGATCGAGCGTCGGCGCCAGGTCGATCTGATAGGAGGAGCACTCCACCACATAGTGGCGCCCCGCCGTCGGCGGCTCCAGCGTCATGACGGCGCGGCCGATATTGCCGCCCATCTGCACATCGCGCCCCGCCGCCTTCAGCACATGGGCGATCAGCGCCGTCGTCGTCGATTTGCCGTTGGTGCCGGTGACGGCGACGAAAGGCGCATCGGGCGCCCTTGCCCGCCGCTCGCGCGCGAAGAGTTCGATGTCGCCGATGATCTCGACGCCGGCCGCCCGCGCCAGCTCCACGCTCCAGTGCGGCCGGGGGTGGGTAAGCGGCACGCCCGGCGCCAGCACCAGGGCATCGAAATCCTTCCAGTTCGCCGCGCGCAGGTCGCGGGTCTCGACGCCTTCCTCCCCGGCGCGGGCGACGCTCTCCGGATTGTCGTCCCAGGCGAGAACGGTGGCGCTGCCCGCAATCAGCGCTTGCGCGGTGGCAATGCCGGAGCCGCCGAGGCCGAAGACGGCGATGTTCTTGCCGGCGAAGGTAGAGGCGGGGATCATGACGGGCGCCGCATAGCCGGACCTACTACCTCAGCTTCAACGTCGAAAGCCCGATCAGCGCCAGGACCACGGCGATGATCCAGAAGCGGATGACCACCTGGCTCTCCGTCCAGCCCAGCTTCTCGAAGTGGTGGTGGATCGGCGCCATCAGGAACACGCGCTTGCCGGTCATCTTGAAGACGGCGACCTGGATGATCACGGACAGGATCTCGATCACGAACAGGCCGCCGATGATGGCCAGCACGATCTCGTGCTTGGTGGCGACGGCGATGGTGCCGATAAGACCGCCGAGGGCCAGCGACCCCGTGTCGCCCATGAAGATGGCGGCCGGCGGCGCGTTGAACCAGAGAAAGCCGAGGCCGGCGCCGATCACCGCGCCGAGGACGACGGCAAGCTCTCCCGTGCCCGGCACGAAGTGGATCTGCAGATAGTCGGCGAAGATGGCATTGCCCGAAAGATACGCGATCACCCCGAAGGAGGCGGCCGCCACCATCACCGGTACCGTGGCCAGCCCGTCGAGCCCGTCGGTCAGGTTCACCGCGTTGCCCGCGCCGACGATGACGAAGGCGGCGAAGGGAATGAAGAAGATGCCGAGGTTGAGCAGGAACTCCTTGAAGAAGGGGAAAGTGAGCGAGGAGGAGAAAGGCGCCTGCCCCGCGCGCATGATCAGCCAGGCGGCAAGGCCGGCGATGAGAAACTCCAGCGCCAGCCGTATCTTGCCGGAAAAGCCCATATGCGACTGCTTCGTCACCTTCAGATAATCGTCGTAGAAGCCGACGGCGCCGAAAACCACGGTCACCATCAGCACGATCCACACATAGACGCTGGAAAGGTTCGCCCACAGGAGGGTGGAGCCGAGGATGCCGGAGAGGATCATCAGCCCGCCCATGGTGGGCGTGCCGGCCTTCTTGAAATGGGTTTGCGGCCCGTCGGCGCGGATCGGCTGGCCCCGTCCCTGGCGCACACGCAACGAATTGATGATGGCCGGGCCGAACAGGAAGACGATGAAGGCGGCCGTGATCAGCGCCCCGCCGGTGCGGAAGGTGATGTAGCGGAAAACGTTGAAGGCGGTGAATTCATCGGCGAATTCCACGAGCAGCGTCAGCATAATGAAAGTCCCTCAGGCGGGCGTCCCGCCTCCTAAATCCGTGCCGGCGTCGCCGCCGGAAATTGCTTGAGAAGGGCCTCGACCAGCTTGGAGAAGCCGATGCCCTTGGATGACTTGATCATGATCGCGTCCCCCGGCCTTGCCGCATCGAGGAGGAGCGGCTGCAGCTTCTCCGCGTCCTCGCGATATTCGACGGTGAGGCCGGCCGGCGGATTGTCGGCCAGCGCCTTCATTTCCGCCCCACCGAGGTAGAGCAGGTCGACATTAGAGGCCGCAACAAGGTCCGCGAGCGCGGCGTGCAGCTTCGCCGAGTGCGGGCCAAGCTCCAGCATGTCGCCCAGAACGGCGATGCGCCGGCCCTCGCCGGCGACCGGTGTGCTGCTAAGAAGCTGCATCGCCGCCCGCATGGAGGCGGGGTTGGCGTTGTAGCTCTCGTCGATCAGCGTGAAGGTGCCGGCATCGAGGCGCAGAAAGTGGCGCTTGCCGCGCCCCGGCCCGGCGGAAAAATCCCCAAACGCCAGAAGGAGCTTGGCGACGTCCGCGCCTGCCAGGTAGCCGGCACCGACCGCCGCGAGGGCGTTCTGCACCATGTGCCGCCCCGGCGCGCCGACCCGCGCCGCCAGTTCCTGGCCGGCGATCTTCACCGTCACGGCCGAGCCCTCTTCCTGAGGCTCCCACTTGACGAGCCTGAACTGGGCCCGCGCGTTCTCGCCGAAGCCCCAGATGTTCTTGATGCCGGCATCGCCGGCCATCTTCGACAGGATCTTCCAGCGCTGGTCGTCGCGGTTGAGGACGGCATGGCCGCCGCGCACCACGCCGGAGAAGATCTCGCCCTTGGCCCGGGCGATCTCGTCAAGGCTCTTGAAATAGCCGAGATGGGCGGCCGCCACCATGGTGACAATGGCAATGTGCGGCTTCACCAGCCGTGTCAGCGGCTCGATCTCGCCAGGATGGTTCATGCCGATCTCGAAGACGGCGTAGTCGCAATCGGCCGGCAGGCGGGCGAGCGTCAGCGGCACGCCCCAATGGTTGTTGAAGGAGCGGTCGGCGGCGTGCACGCTGCCGGCGCTTTCCAGCATATGCCGCAGCATCTCCTTGGTGGTCGTCTTGCCGGCCGAGCCGGTGACGGCGATCACCTTGGCGCGCGTACGCTCGCGTGCCGCCGCCGCCAGCCCTTCGAGCGCCTTCAGCACATCCGGCACCACCACCTTGGGCACGGCGAGGCGACCGAGTGCCGGCAGCTTCTCTTCCGAGACGACCAGGAGCCCGGCACCGGCCGCCATGGCCGCGGTGGCGAACTGATGGCCGTCGAACTTATCGCCCTTGATGGCGAAGAACGCTTCGCCGCGCTCCAGCGTGCGGGTGTCGATGGAAATGCCCGTCACCCCCTCGGGCAGGTTTCCGAAGGGGCGGCCTCCGGTGGCGTTCACCAGCGCCTGGCTGTCCCAAAGAAGCCTCACGCGCCCTTCTCCTCAAGTGCCTGCCGCACCTCCTCGTGATCGGAAAAATGATGCTTTCTGCCGGCGATCTCCTGCCCGACCTCGTGGCCCTTGCCGGCGACGACCAGCGTGTCTCCCGTCTCGAGCATGGCGACCGCGGCGCGGATCGCTTCGCGCCGGTCGCCGATCTCGCTCGCCGTGGGGACCGCTTCCATGATGGCGGCACGGATGGTGGCGGGATCCTCCGAGCGCGGATTGTCGTCGGTGACGATGACGACGTCGGCGAGCCGCCCGGCGATCTCGCCCATGATCGGCCGCTTCAGCCTGTCGCGGTCACCGCCGCAGCCGAAGACGACGATAACGCGGCCCGTGGTGAAGGGCCGGACCGCGAGAAGCACGTTCTCCAGCGCCTCGGGCTTGTGCGAATAATCGACGTAGCATTGTGCACCGTTTGCCGCCGTGCCGACAAGCTCCAGCCGGCCGGAGGCGCCTTCGAGATGCTCAAGCGCCGAAAGGGCCTTGTCGGCGGCAAGCCCGGTGGCGATGGCAAGCCCCGCCGCCACCAGCGCGTTGGACACCTGGAAGTCGCCGGCGAGCGGCAGGTCAATCTCGTGGATCAGCCCTTCGTGCTCCACCTCGGCGCGCTGGCGATGGCGCTCGTGCTCGACGCGCTTCAGCGTCAGGAACGCGCCCTTGCGCCCGACGGTGAGCAACTCCAGCCCGGCGTCGCGGACCGCCTTCTCCGTCGCCTCCGACCAGGCATCGTCGGCGAAGACGACGGCCGGCGCGCCCTTCGGCAGGAGCGTGTCGAACAGGCGCATCTTGGTGCGGTGGTAGTGCTCCACCGTGGGGTGGTAATCCATGTGGTCGCGGCCGAGATTGGTGAAGCCGCCGGCGGCGAGCCTGACACCGTCGAGCCGGCGCTGGTCGAGCCCGTGGCTGGAGGCTTCCATGGCGCCGTGGGTGACGCCGGCCTCGGCAAGTTCCTTCAACAGACGGTGCAGCGACACCGGATCCGGCGTCGTCAATTCGCCGTAGTCCTCGCGTCCCGGCGCCACGACGCCGGTGGTGCCGATCGAGGCCGCGGCAAGCCCGGCTTCTTCCCAGATCTGCCGGGTGAAGGAGGCAACGGAGGTCTTGCCACTGGTGCCGGTCACCGCCACCATGGTCGCCGGCTGGCCGGCATGGAGGCGGGCGGCCGTCAGCGCCAATATGCGGCGCGGGTCCTCCACCTCGACGACCGGAGCACCGATATCGGTGCCCACGGCACCCGGCCGGGCGACGATCGCCGCCGCGCCTTGGCGCACGGCCTCCGCCGCGAAGGCCGCGCCATCCGCCTTGGCGCCGGCAAGGGCGAAAAAAAGGTCGCCGGCGGAAAGCTGCCGCGTATCCGATGAAAGACCGGAGACTTGCATATCGTCGGATAGTGCCGCGCCATGCGGCAAGATATCGGCAAGTTCACCCAGCTTCATCACACCCCAGAATTCTTTTTGCGGCCAGCCGCACGAGCCTCGGCTTACCGGAATCACTGATACGAAACCAGCAAAGCCTCACTTTCATGGCCGAAATCTGGCTGCACGCCAAGTAGTGGCGCGGTGCGGCGGATAATATTGCCGGCCAGGGGAGCGTTGGTTATGCCCGAGGTCGCGGACATGCCTGGCTTCTCCGGCTTCGGTTCGTCGAGAACCACGAAGACGACATAGTCCGGATCATTGGCCGGAAAGCTGGCGATGAACGTATTGAAGCGCGTGTCGTTGGAATAGCGGCCGTTGACCACTTTCTCCGCCGTGCCGGTCTTGGTGCCGACATGGTAGCCGGGCACCTCGGCGCGCCGCCCGGAGCCCTTCTCCGTGTTGTAGCGGAAGAGATAGCGGACCGCGGCGCTGGTCTCCTCGGAAATCACCTTTTCGGCAATCGCGTTCGCCTCTTCCTCGGTGCGCGGCAGGAAGGTCGGCGGAATGAGTTTTCCGCCGTTCAGCATCGCCGCCGCCGCGGTTGCGGTCTGCAGCGGCGTTGTGGCGACGCCGTGGCCGAAGGAGATGGTGACGGAGTTGATCTTCTTCCACTTCGCCGGTTCGGTGGGATGCGCGACTTCCGGCAGTTCCGTCTCGATGCGATCGAGAATGCCGATCCGTTTCAGGAACTCCCGGTGCCCCTCGACGCCGACGACATCGGCCATCTTGGCCGTGCCGATGTTGGAGGAATAAATGAAGATCTCCGGCACGCTCAGAACGCGTCCCTTGCCGTGGAAATCCCGGATTGTGTGCCCGCCGATGCGCAAGGGGCGCGTCGCGTCGAATTTGTCGTTGATGCCCACGAGGCCGGAATCGAGCGCCATCGACGTCGTGAAGAGCTTGAAGGTCGAACCCATCTCGAAGACGCCCGCCGACATGCGGTTGAGCCGGTCCTTCTCGAGCGCGTTGAAGGGGTTGTTGGGATCGTAGTCGGGCAGCGAGGCCATGGCCATCACTTCGCCCGTGCGCGCGTTTAGGACGACGCCGCCGGCGGCGATGGCCTGGTGGCGCTCCATGGCCTGCGTGAGCTCGTCGTGCAGCACGTGCTGCACCCTCAGATCGATGGAAAGGCGCACCGGATTGAGCGTGTCCGGCCCGGCAAGGCCCAGCGCCTGCAGGTCGGCGAGGCCCTGTTCGTCGACATATTTCTCCATGCCGGCGATGCCCTGGTTGTCGATGTTGACGAGGCCGAGGATGTGCGCGGCGGTCGCCCCGCCGGGATAGAAGCGGCGCTTCTCCGTGCGGAAGCCCAGCCCTGGAATGCCGAGCGCCAGGATCTCGCTCTGCTGGCGCGGCGAAAGCTGGCGGCGCAGCCACACGAATCCGGCATCGCTATCGAGCCGCCGGTAGGCCTGCTCATAGTCGAGGTCCGGCAGCACCGTCTGCAGTTTCTCGATGGTCTCGTCGATATAGGCGATGCGCCGCGGCTCGGCGAACAGGGAAGCGGTCTTGATGTCGGTCGCCAGCACCTCGCCGTTGCGGTCCACAAGGTCGGGCCGCGAGGCCGTCGCCCGGCTCTGCGGCAGGTTGACCACCTCCTCCTCGACCAGGCCGAGATGCACCAGCCGCGCGCCGATGGCCGCGTAGATGCCGAAGAGCACGGCCATCGCCATCACCACCCGGTTGCGCGACCGCCCGCCGGTGGCCTTGCGCGCGCCGTCGACGACGATGGCGCCATCGCCTTCCATAGCCCGCCGGTTCTTCCACAGCCTCGGCATCTTCATGGCCGCACCCCTCCCGTCACCACCGGTTCGTCCGCGCCGTCCGCGCCCTCGACCATCAGCGTCTCCTCGGAGCGGAAGGGGAGCTCGCGCAGCGATGCCGGCGTGGCGATCTGCTTGGGGTCCATGATGCCGAGGCCGAGCTCGTCCTTGTAGATATTCGCCAGCTTCTCCAGGCGCCCCGGCTGGGTGAGAAGGCTGCGGTCCGCCCTCAGGACGTCGATGGCGTCCTTTTCGAGCTGGATCTGCGTCTCCAGCTCACGGGCGCGGCTCATCATCGCTTCCGCCTCGTGCTTGGTCTTGTAGGTGAACGCCGCCGCCGAAAGCATGACCGCTATCAGGATGATGTCGCTGGTCCGGAACAACTGCCTACCTCGCCTTCTCGCCGAGCTGTGCCGTGACGAAAAGCGCCGGCACGCCCAGGCTGTCGAAATCCTCCGCTCCCGCCGGCGCATCCGTGCGCCGCGCCGCCCTCAGCCGCGCCGAGCGGGCGCGCGGGTTCTGATCCGTCTCGGCCTTGCCGGGCGCCACCGGCTTCTGCGGCTTTTCGAAGATCGGTTGCGGAGCCGCCGCCTCCGGCAGATGCCGGGAGCCGCCCACAGCGCCCGAGCGCGCGGTGAGGAACCGCTTGACGATGCGGTCCTCCAGCGAATGGAAGGTGACAACGGCAAGCACACCGCCCGGCTTCAGGATGCGCTCGGCCGCGAACAGCGCGCGCGCCAGTTCGCCGAGTTCATCGTTGACGAAGATGCGCAGGGCCTGGAAGACGCGCGTGGCGGGATGGATCTTGTCGGTCGGCTTGCGGCCGATTGTGCGCTCAACGAGCGCGGCCAGGTCCCCGGTGGTCTCGAACGGCTTTTCGGCCCGTCGCCGCTCGATGGCGCGGCCGATGCGGCCGGCATGGCGCTCCTCTCCGAGCAGGCCGAAGATGCGCGCCAGATCCCCCGCCTTGAGGCGGTTGACGACATCGGCGGCACTTGGGCCTTCGCGGCCCATGCGCATGTCGAGCGGGCCTTCCTTTCGGAAGGAGAACCCGCGTTCCGCCTCATCGAGCTGCATGGACGACACGCCGACATCCAGCACCACCCCGTCCACCGCGCCGCCGGCGATGGCCTCCATTTCCGAAAATCGGCCAAGCTCCAACCGCAGCCGGCTGCCGAAGCGCGCGGCCAGCGCCTGACCACCGGCGATAGCGTCGGGATCGCGGTCGATCGCCACCACACTCGCGCCCCGCTTAAGGAGCGCGCCCGTATAACCGCCGGCACCGAACGTGCCGTCGACGATCGTCTTTCCCGGTGCCGGGTCGAGGGCGGCGATCACCGCCTCGAGAAGGACCGGAATGTGGCGGGCCAGTCCGCCACCGGCCGAGCTTTCGCCGCCGGGGCCCGCCATCATTCCGTACTTGCGGCCCGGGCCTGAGAGGCCTGCTGCCGCAATTTCAAGAGCCGTGCGCGAACCTGCGCGCCGTGGGCACTGAGCCGCTCCGGCTCCCATATCTGAAAGAAGAGGCCGCGCCCCACGAAGGCGACCTGCGATGTAATCCCCGTATGCTCGCGAACGAAGTCCGTTACGGTAATGCGCCCGTCCTGGTCCAGTTTCAGGAAGCTGCCGTCGCCATGGACGAAGAAGGACATGTCGTCCGCCGTTTGCAGGAACGGGTCCTCCACCGCGATCCGCTCCTCGTAGCGGTCGAGCAGGTCCGGGCCGCCCACATCCATCGCCGGCACATCCAGCGCCCTCAGCGCGTAGAGGTCGGCAAAGCCGCGCCTCTGCACCACGGAGCGGAAGTGAGCCGGCACGGAGACCCGCCCCTTCGCGTCGATCCTGTTGATCGCACTGGATAAGAACCGATCCATGATCTGCGACGGCCGCTGTTGGCGTCATGCCCCTCTGCATTGCTTCGACCGCGCAGAAACGCGGCTCCTCGATCCGTTCCCCGCCCCGGGCACAACGCCCGGCACCCCGCCGAAAACGCGGCGGCGCGGCCTTCAAACTCCCGCTGAAACAATAATCTGACTGATTTGATGGGATAACATGGGCGTTCATGGGCGTCAACGGGATTGATAGACATAGGTAGCGAATTCGCCCCGGATTCCAGCAGCTTGCGAGCCATCGGACGTTTATCCCCTGTTAAGCCTAACGAAGGGTTAGCCTTACAGGGGCCTTACGGTGACATGCCTTGCCCGCCGCTTGTGCGACCGCCGGAACGCGCGAAGCGTGGCCGCAGGCAACTAGGCTCATAAACACGTGGAAGAATGCGCCTAAACGCTTGAAACGCGGGTACAACTGTATATGTTCCCCGCGGCCGCGCCGTACACCAAAAGGTAGTTCGACCAAGCGTTGTTTAGATAAAATTGGAGTTAGTAACTCATGAAAAAGCTGTTTTTTCTTATTCTTCCATTCGCACTTGCAGGATGCGGCGGGGGATCGGGCGGTCCCGGCGGCCCTGACGGCCCCACTTTCACGAGTTTCGCCGAAATGAAGGCCGGCGAGACCACCACGATTAAGGGAAAGGGACGCGAGGCCACGGCCACCGGCGAGGACGACAGCGACTTTGCATTGACATCCTTCTCGAGCGCAAAAGTCTCCACAGAAGTAACAACGAATTCCGATGGAGACATAACGTCGATTGCATTAACGACGCCAACATCGAAGAAGGTTCTTAATGAAGAAAATATATCTGAATATTCATCAATTTCAGACGATGGGAAATTCCTGTCCCTCGAGTCGAAAGACGATAAGATCGACATCGCTTTTGCCGAACCGGGAGCCGACGGGTTTGAGTATCAGACTTATGGCACGTGGTTCGAACGTGACTTCGTAGTATCCGAGGCCAACATCGGAGCGGCAAGCATAGGATCCGACACGCCGGTGGCCAACATTCCCTCGTCTGGAAAAGCGACATTCAAAGGGACTGCGGGGGGAGAATATATCGACTACGACGAAAGCAACATTCCCGAATGGCATTACATGACGTCTGAGGCGACGTTGAATGCTGATTTTGCAAGGCGTTCCGTGGACTTCAAAACCGACGACACGAAATCCTTGGGAGGCGTTGCGAAGGATCATCTCGACCTCACCGGCACCATGACCTACTCGGCCGGAAGCAACGAGATGTCTGGTAATGTCCGCACCGCCAACGGCATGACCGGTAAGATCGACGGCCGTTTCTATGGCCCGGGCGCCCAGGAAGTCGGCGGCACGTTCGCCGTGAAAGGCGACGGCATCGAGCGGTACTACGGAGGCTACGGGGCCAAGAAGCAGTAATATGAAGATACTGGCTGCATTCGCCTTTTGTCTTGTCTTCAGTACGGTAGCGAACGCAGAGAGGCTGGCCCCCGAACAAGCCGACGCCATCTTCAAGGAAAGCCTGTCTGCCGCCCAGGCCGGGCGGCACGATATCGCTATCCGCAACTATCGCCACTTGCTGGGGACAGTCCCGACCGCGCGGATAAAGCTGGAGCTCGCGCGGTCCTATTTCAGCGTCGGCGAATTCAGGCAGGCGCTGGCGCTTTTCCGGGAAGTGTACGACCACCCCAGCACGCCAAAGGCGGTCAAGCGCAACATCCTGCCCTTCATCGAAGAGGCGGAGCTGCACATTCTGCGCGTCCGCTTCGGCGCCAGAATCGTAAGCGACAGCAATCCCGCCCGAGCCCCCTCGGGCGGGACGATCTTCTTCAACGGAATTCCGCTCGAGTACGAACCGTCCTCGCCACGGAGGTTGGCACACGGTCTCGAGCCGTGGCTTTCCGTCGAGAAGCTTTGGGACAACGGCGTGCTGACCAAGTTCAACGGCAACGCGCGGCTTTTCGAGCGCGACGGGCTCAACGTGTTGCGCGGCCAGTTCTCCGTCGGCCGCATGCTGCCCTCGAAGCTGTTTGTCGAGGCGAGCATGGATGCGGAACTGAACGAGGACAGCCCCTTTATACGCCCCACGCTCGGCGCCTGGCGGCGCTTTACCCTGTCCTCGACGAGCCGGATCGGCCTGGGTGGCGACGTCGGCTATACGTTTTCCAAGGACCACGACAGATCGGGCCAGTTTTACAGGCCCTATTTGTTTGGCGACTGGACGTTCCGTCCGAACGCGACCTTCTTCTGGAATGCCTCGCTGGAGCACCTGAACGGCGTCAACGACTACTACACCTACTACAGGCCAAGCACGACCGTCGGGCTGGACATGAAATTCGGCGATTGGAACCTGTCGCCGAGCCTGTCGGCGAGTTGGACGAGATTCACCGAATATGATCCGTTCTGGAGGCTGAACCGGAAGGACGTAACGGTGCGCCCCTCCTTCTCCATCGCCCACGACCGGCTGGAATGGAAAGGGATCAAGCCGGAATTGACGGTCTTCCACGAGCGGCGCGACAGCAATGTCGACATCTACGACTATCACCAGACCGGCGGGTTTATCTCCCTTCGCAGGGCATATTAGAGCCGATTAAGAGACAGGGCCGTACCGCCCACTATGCAAAAAGAAAAACCAGCCGGTCTGTAAGCCGGGTTCTGTATGGCCGCACGGCCCGTGGGCTGTGCGACGTGACGACCATTCCTCTGGGACCGGCGTTGCCGCCGGCCTCAAGCAACCTACCCGAACGGCCGGGCCGGAAACCGCCCTTGAAGGTTTCCCTTCATGCCGTTCCTATTCGGTCTTGCTCCCGGTGGGGTTTGCCGTGCCGCCCCTGTCGCCAGGCGCGCGGTGGGCTTTTACCCCACCCTTTCACCCTTACCCGGCTTCGCCCTTCGGGCTTTGCCGGGCGGTCTGCTTTCTGTGGCACTTTCCCTGGGGTCACCCCCGCCGGGCGTTACCCGGCACCGTGTTTCCTTGGAGCCCGGACTTTCCTCACGCGCGGCCTTTCGGCGCTTGCGCGTGCGGCCGTCCGACCGGCTGGTGCCTCGTATAAAGGGATTCGAGCGCCAAAAGGCAATGCTTCGAGCTGGAGTATCGGACATTTAATTGGGGTAATTGGGGCATATCCGATCGCAGCTGTTTCCGATTGCCTTACAAAGGGTTGGGGGCGGTATGCTTCGGCATGGTTCAATCCATCGACGCCGGGGCTGAACTGTACCCCGCCAGACATTTCTTCAAAAAGTGCAGCCATGTGTCATTGCGCCGTACCGTGGCGCGTGGAAGCCCGAAGACATCGTCACCGGGCCCTGCGCTGCCGCGGCGGGTTGTTGTGGCGTAACGATATCCCGCTTCCCGAACCATCCGGCGGCATCTTTCTCCTTCCTGTCCGTAAGGGTAAGAAAAGGAAAGCACCTCCTCTCCCAGAATATCCTCGAGCATGCCGCGCGAGCGGACAATCTGGCGCCTGGCTTCATCCGCCGGCTGCTCCGGCAGGTGCACGTGATCGAGCGTGTGCGAGCCCACTTCGTTGCCAAGCGCTGCCCATTCGCGCAATTGGGCCGCCGACATGCAGCGAGCTTCGGGAACGCCGATTACCCTATCCCATTCGTTGCTGCCGCCGATCTGGCTGACCACGAAGAAGCCGGTCGCCGTGAAACCCAATTCCCGCAATACCGGAAGAGCGTTCTCGAACACGTTGAGAAAGCCGTCGTCGAAAGTGATCGCAGCGACCTTCCCGGTCCGCTCTCCACGAATGTAGGGCATGGCTTCGCGGAGCGAGAGACCCCTGTAGCCGAGCCGCTTTAACCAGAGCATCTGATTGCGGAATGCATGCGGATGCACCACCATGCTGCGGAAGGGGGTCCGCCGGGATGGCGGAATGTCGATCTGATGGTAGAGCAAGATCGGAGCCGGCATGCGGTCTTGTACCTTATCTGCGCGATCGGATCGCGATCCTGATCCGGTAAAGCGGCCTCAGAATCTCGTGGCGGAGCTTGTCAGGCACCGTTTTCTTCCGCCGGATCATGCTGCCGCCAAGCTTGCGGGAAATTTCGTGCACGCCACCCGGTACGACCGACTTGGGCGCGACGCCGGTTACCCATTTCATCTGAACGGTCGTGTCGACGGGCCGGTCGAACCGCTGCGTTGCGGCGAGAAGATGCCGGGCCGCGCTTCGGCCCACGAGCTGTGCCACCATGCCCAATCCGACGGGGCTCGGCGCGATGATGCGCGTTTTGCCGTCATTGAAAAGTTCCGGCCCGGCCTCGCGGTCCGCGCGGAACGGAAAGCGCACGAAATCTTCCGGCTCCAGGCACGCCAAAGCACTGGCGAAGGAGCGCGGGAAGAATTCGTCGAGCTCGACATCGTCTTCTACAACGAAGCCGGCATCGAGCTCCTGATCGACGATCGCCTGCCATGCCTTGCGATGCGAGAGAAAGCAGGCGATTTCGCTCTTGCTCAGCCGGAATGGATAACGGGGATTGTGAAGACGAGGACGGTAGACCTTGCCGGCTTCCGCCACATCGAGACACTCTCCGTCGACGGCATCCACGATTTCTGCCGGTATAGGCAGCGCCGCAACCAGCCTTTCGACCTGCGGTCGGCGTTCTACCGCACGCTTCAGATGAATGATAAACGCCTTTAGTCGAGGACGGGACGACTCTTCGATGGTTCCCGACAGGGACCACGGCTCGGTCGCAGATCTCATGTTTCCTCAATTTGCTACGAAATGAAATAGCTTAAACTATCATTTGATAGTCAGGGAGTAAACAGGCTCGCTCGCCCGAGCCCACGAGCGGCAAGCCAGCGCACTCGGTTAAACCGGCCGCAACCATGGGCCGATCCCCGAAGTGCGCACTGCCGACATCCAGTTGGGGAGGACATTGCCGGAATGAAAGGATATCGTGAAATAAGTCTGCTTATTGCTTCTACTATCAATACTATCGAGCGGCGCTGTACGCGCGACTATCCCGGCGCGAACAGGCCGTCAACACCCTACAGAACGATGTCCCCCGGGACGCCAAAAGAGAGGCTGTAGGGTGCTGAATCTGCGTATCGTGTTCCGAGGGGCCGATCCCGGATTTCAGGCCGATGCGTTAGATCGTGATGCCTTTTCATGGAATCGGCATCACGGTCTATCCTTTTGTTTTAGCATGATCTTTTCCGAAAACTGCATCCACTTTTCGGGATCATGCTCTAGTTCTTCGCCAAAATGCGCTTCACCTTGGCGCAATAGGCCGAGGAGACGGGGTTCATGCGCTTGGCGCCGTGGCCGGCATTGTACCGCAGGATGGCGCCGCAGGTGTCGGTGCCCCCCAGCCGGTACGCGCCGGCGAGATATTTCATGCCGTATTTGATGTTCGTCTCGGGGTCGTAGAGCGCCTTGACGGACCCGCGGTAGCCCATACCGCGAGCGGTGGACGGCTTGATCTGCATCAGGCCGATTTCCCCGGCCCTGCCACGCGCCGAGGCGCGGTAGTTGCTCTCTACCGAAATGACGGCGTGCGCGAGCGCCACCGGCACGCCGTATTCGCTGGCATAGCGTGAGACGATCGCATGGTAGGCGTGCCTGGCGTCTGGCTGCTTGGCTGTGCTCACTTTCCTGGCGGTGCCTCCGGCGAGTCCTTCAAGGCGCGCGATCTTTTCCTCGCTTTTGGCCGTGGACGCGGTCTTTCCGCCGCGCGCAACCTTCTTGATCAAAGGGGCGAGCGACCCCTTGTCGGCGCCGTCTGCTTTGGCCTTCACAATGGCAGGCGTCTCGGGAGAATCGTTCGCGGCCTCGGAGCCGCCCGTCGTCATGCCGACAACGAGCGTTGCCGCAACAAGAATTTTGATGTGCATTGTAATCCGTTATTTTTGCCGCTGCGGGCGCAGCGTATTTGTTGATTGAAACGGCGTGGAAAAAACCCCGCCGCCGACCCAGCGGGGCGTGTTGCAGGCAAAAATGCGCCAATGAGGGCTTGCCCACTCAATAAATGTATCACTTTGGAATATTTAGAGATTCAGCCGACGGCGTTCTTCGGCAGCGCGGACAGGAGCCGTGCAAGCGTATCGCGGGTCGAGGGATCGGCGGCGCCATCCACCCGCGCCGGGCGGAAATGGCGCTGGAAGGCGCTCACCACGGCCGCTGTCGCGGCATCGAATAGACCCGATATCTCAACGCCGTACCCATAGAGCGCCAGCATCGTCTGCAGCGCCTCCACAGCCTCGCCCCGGTCTCCCTCGGCGAGCACCGGACCGTCCGTCAGCGGCGCCGGCACGACATGGTGGCCCACCCCCTCGCGCGCCAGGAGATCCCAGGGGAACTTTTCGCCCGGGTCGACCTTGCGACCAGGTGCCACATCCGAATGGGCAAGCACCCTTTGCGGCGCAATCGGATGCCGCCGGCACAAATCGCGGCACAAGGCGATCACCGCGGCGATCTGCTGGGCGGGAAAATCCGGATAGCCGAGTTCGTGGCCGGGATTAACGATCTCGATACCGATGGAAAAGGAGTTGACGTCGCTTATCCCCTGCCAGGAGCCCCTGCCGGCGTGCCACGCGCGCGCGCCCTCGCGCACCATCTGCACGACGCGCCCATCCTCATGCACGAGATAGTGTGCCGAGACCTCGCTTTCGGGATCGCACAGCCGGCGCTCGGCCGCCTCGCCGCTCTCCATGCCCGTATAATGCAGGATCAGCGCGTCAGGCCGCATCCCGCTGCGCCGCTCGCCGAAATTGGGGGAGACGCGCACGTGCGCCGGCGCGTATTCGGCGGTGAAGCCGATCATGCCGGCCGCCGGCTTTTCTCGAGCTGCTCGTAGGCCGCGTTGAACGCGGCAACGCGGGTGTTGGCGATGGCGATGAACTCCTCCGGCACGCCGCGCGCGATCAGGCGGTCGGGATGGCTTTCGGCCACCAGTTCCCGATAGCGGCGCCTGATCTCCTGAAAGGGGGCATCGCGCCCCACGCCGAGCAGGATATACGGATCGCCCTCCCCCGCCGCCACGTGCCTGGCGCGGATTTGCGCATAATGCCTCTCGCTGATGCCGAAGATCTCCGCCACGCGGGCGAGAAACGCCTGCTCCCCATCGTGCAGCACGCCGTCGGCCTTGGCGATGTGGAACAGCCCGTCGAGAATGTCCTCCAGCATCGCGCAGTTGGGCTTGCCCGAGCCGCACAGCCCGGCCATCTGCCGTGCATAGGCCTCGAAGCCGGCCACGTCCTTCTTGGCAAGGTCATAGAGGCGGGCGACATTGCGCATTTCCTCGCGCGGCACCGAGAATATTTCGTGGAAGGCACGCACCTCGTCCGGCGTCACGATGCCGTCGGCCTTGGCCATCTTTGCCGACAGCGCGATCAACGCGATGGAAAAGGCTACCCGCCGCCGCAGCTCCGGATCGCCCTTGAAAGCCGTGCGCACCGCCTCGACCAGCGCCGATACGCCGCCGGATGCGCGGGTCAGGAGTTCGGAAAGGCGGACAAGGATGCTCATCGCCGGCACTTTTAAAGCGATTTGCCGTCGAATTCGAGGCTGGATTTTCGCTATGCCCGGCCGTGACGGGAACGCCCGTCTCCAACCGCCCGCGCGCGCAAAAAAGAAAGGCCGGTTACCCGGCCTTTCTCATGGACGAAGCCCAACGGAAACCCTTCTCCCCTGGCGACCTTAAGACAAACGCCGTGGGAGGAAGATTTCGGTGCGGACCTCGAACTGTTAGGGGAAGCGTTTACTGCTGTGTGTCTCCGCCCGCCTCGCCTGTATCGGGCGTAAGGCCCTGTGTCGTTGTGTCGTCCGTTCCCTGCGCGGGCTCTTCCGCCGGCGCCGTCTGCTCGGCATCGCCGGTGTCGCCAGCCGGCGCAGCCGTATCACCGCCCTCGCCGCATGCCGCAAGCCCCACAAGGGCCGCCGCGGACAAGAGCCCGATGAAAACCTTGTTCATTTCACGTCTCCTTTTCAGGCAAGCCTGATGGCGGGCACAAAACCCGCCTCGGGCAGCCGGGGCAGAAATGCGCGCCGTCGTTCCGGAGTTTCCTCACATTTCGTGAAGAGCGGTTACGGTTGGATGATCAGCCGCGGCGCCGCCTCTCACAAAATGGTGGCGCTGCGGGCTGCCTGATCGTACTGGCCGGAGATGCTGCGCATGGTGGCGGCGATGCCCGACAGCGCCTTTTCATCCAGGTTGAGCCGCTTCATGCTGTCCACCAGCAGCGCCTCGCGCACCTCGTGATAGCGCCGGCAGGCTTCGACACCCTTTTCCGTCGCCTTGACCGTCTTCTCCTTGCCGCGCCGGCTGCTCTTTACGAGGTCGAGCGCCGCCAGCTTGTTGATGGCGTAGGTGACGACGTGGGTGTCCTCGATGTTGAACATCATGCACAGTTCCGACAGCGTCTTCTCGCGCCCGCGGTGGGCGACGGCGTGCAAGAGGTGCACGGCCACCGGCTGCAGCCCCGACACACCGGCCGCCGCCATGCAGCGCACCATCCATCGCTGGAAGGAGTGGTGCATGAGGGTCATGGCGAACTCGATCTCCGACAGCGCCGGCATCGCGCCGGCCGCCAGATGCGCCGCCGCAACCACGGGCCCCACCTTTTCCCCGGCATCGCTCATCGTCACCTCGTATCCCTTCTCGTCACGGCCGGCAGAGTGGCATACATGCATAATTTGTCAATAAATTATTGACGTTTTGCCTGTGACGTGATTTTTGCCGAGGTAGTGGCCGATGCAAAAGGAGCGAGCGCATGACTTCCGGCAGGTGGGATTTCTGGATCGACCGTGGCGGCACCTTCACCGACGTCATCGGCCGCGACCCCGAAGGCACGCTTCATGCGCGCAAGCTGCTGTCGGAAAACCCCGAAGCCTATCGCGACGCCGGCATTCAAGGTATCCGCGACCTGTTGGGCGCGAAGGCCGGCGAGCCCATGCCTTCGCACCTGATCGGCGAGGTGAAGATGGGCACCACGGTCGCCACCAACGCGCTTCTGGAGCGCAAGGGCGACCGCGTTCTCCTGCTCATCACCAAAGGTTTTCGCGACGCCCTGAAGATCGCCTACCAGGCCCGCCCCGACATCTTCGCCAAGGAGATCGTGCTGCCCGAGCAACTCTACGAGCGCGTGGTCGAGGTGCCGGAGCGCGTGCGCGTCGACGGCACGGTGGAGACGGCGCTCGATCTTGCAGCGGTGCGCACCGAGATGGAGGCGGCGAGAAAGGACGGCATCGACGCCGTGGCGGTCGTTTTCATGCACGCATGGAAATACCCGGAACACGAGAAGGAGGCCGCCGAACTTGCCCGCGCCCTCGGCTTCTCGCAGATCTCTGCGAGCCACGAGACGTCGCCCCTGATAAAGCTCGTCGGCCGCGGCGACACGGCGGTGGTGGATGCGTATCTTTCGCCGATCCTCGCCCGTTATGTGCGGCTGGTGGCGGCGGAGCTTGGGATCCAATCGCATGATATGCCGGCGCCCGCCGCGCCCCCCTTCCCCCGCCTCAAGTTCATGATGTCGTCCGGCGGGCTCACCGCCGCCGACATGTTCCAGGGCAAGGATGCCATCCTCTCCGGCCCCGCCGGCGGCGTGGTGGGCATGGTGGAGACGGCGCGCATCGCCGGTTTCGAGAAGGTGATCGGCTTCGACATGGGCGGCACCTCGACTGATGTCGCCCATTACGAAGGCGAATACGAGCGCGCCTTCGACACGGAGGTGGCCGGCGTGCGCATCCGCGCGCCGATGATGCGCATCCACACGGTGGCGGCCGGCGGCGGCTCCGTGCTGCATTACGAGGACGGCCGCCTGAAGGTCGGTCCCGATTCGGCCGGTGCCAACCCTGGCCCCGCCTGCTACCGCCGCGGCGGCCCGCTCGCAGTCACCGACGCAAACCTCATGCTGGGCAAGCTGCAGCCGGATTTCTTCCCGGCGATCTTCGGCCCCGGCCAGGACCAGCCGCTCGACGCCGACACGGTGCGCGAGCGCTTCACGGCCCTGGCGGAACAGGTCGGCGACGGTCGTGGCCCGGAGGTCGTGGCCGAGGGCTTCGTCACCATCGCCGTCGAGAACATGGCCAACGCCATCAAGAAGATCTCCGTCCAGCGCGGCTATGACGTCACCCGCTACCTGCTCAACTGCTTCGGCGGCGCCGGCGGCCAGCATGCCTGCCTGGTAGCCGACGCGCTGGGCATGGAATCCGTCCTCATCCACCCCCTCTCCGGCCTTCTCTCGGCCTACGGCATCGGCCTTGCCACCGTCTCGGCCTCGCGCCAGAAGGCGCTGATCAAGCCGCTCGCTGAGGCCGCCCTTCCCGAGATCGAGGCGCTGATCGCCGAATTGCGCAAGGAGGTCGGGAAGGAACTCGCAGACCAGGGCATCGCGGCCGCGACCGCCGAATGGCGCCTGCGCCTCGAGGTCCGCTACGACGGCACCGACACCACGCTCTCCGTCCCCTTCGACGAGCGCTCCATCGACGCCGCCAAGACCGCCTTCGAGAGCGCCCACAAGGCGCAGTTCGGCTTCGTCTACGACGACAAGCCGATGGTCGTCGAGGCGGTCAATGTCGAGGGCGTGGACGCCCGCGCGGCGGGGCCGGAAGAGCCGGCCCTTGCCGTCAACGACGACGCGCCGGAACCGCATGTCACCCGCCGCATCTTCTGCGACGGTAAATGGCGCGAAGCCGGCGTCTTCCGCCGCGCCGACCTTTCCCCCGGCAACCGGATCAGTGGCCCGGCGCTTGTCATCGAGGACAACCAGACGATTGTCGTCGAGCCCGGCTGGCAGGCCGGGATCACGGCGCGCAATCACGTGCTCATGCGCCGCGTCGAGAAGAAGCCGCGCCAGGCCGCGCTTGGCACTGCGGCCGATCCGGTCATGCTGGAGGTCTTCAACAACCTCTTCATGTCGATCGCCGAGCAGATGGGCGTGACGCTCCAGAACACCGCCTATTCGGTGAACATCAAGGAACGGCTCGACTTCTCCTGCGCCGTCTTCGACCGCAACGGCGCGCTGGTCGCCAACGCCCCGCACATGCCGGTGCATCTGGGCTCCATGGACCGCTCGGTGGAGACGATAATCCGCCTCAACGAAGGCGACATCCGCCCCGGCGACGTCTTCGCGCTCAACGCTCCCTATAACGGCGGCACGCACCTGCCCGACATCACCGTCGTGACGCCGGTGTTCGATGAGACGGGCGAAAAGATCCTGTTCTACACCGCCTCGCGCGGCCACCATGCGGACGTCGGCGGCACGGCGCCCGGCTCCATGACGCCGCTCGCCACGAACGTGGACGAGGAAGGCGTGCTGTTCGACAATTTCCGCCTCGTCGAAGGCGGCCGCTTCCGCGAGAAGGAGCTGCACGGCCTCCTCACCGACCATCCCTACCCCGCCCGCAACCCGCATCAGAACATCGCCGACCTGAAAGCACAGATCGCCGCTAACGAGAAAGGCGTGGCGGAACTGAAAAAGATGGTGGCGGATTTCGGCCTCGACGTGGTGGAGGCCTATATGGGCCACGTCCAGGACAATGCCGCCGAAAGCGTGCGCCGTGTGCTGGAACGCCTGCCCGACGTCTCCGAATACGAGTACCCGACCGATACCGGCCAGGCGATCAAGGTGAAGATCACGGTGGACCGGGAGAAGCGCGAGGCGACGGTGGACTTCACCGGCACCTCGCCTGTGATGAAGAACAACTTCAACGCGCCGGAGCCCGTCGCCCGCGCCGCCGTGCTTTATGCCTTCCGCGTCATGGTGGAAGGCTCCATCCCGATGAACGCCGGCTGCCTGCGGCCGATCAGGATCGTCATCCCGGAAGGGTGCATGCTGCGCCCCGCCTACCCGGCCGCCGTGGTGGCCGGCAACGTGGAGACCTCGCAGCACGTCACCAACGCGCTGTTCGCCGCCATGGGAGCGCTTGCCAACGCGCAAGGGACGATGAACAACCTGACCTTCGGCAACGAGACCTACCAGTATTACGAGACCATCTGCTCCGGCTCGCCCGCCGGCCGCATGAACGACGGCCGCGGCTTTAACGGCACCAGCGGCGTCCACACCCACATGACCAACTCCCGCCTCACCGACCCGGAGATCCTGGAGCTGCGCTTCCCCGTGCTTCTCGAGGATTTCCACATCCGCGGGGGCTCCGGCGGCACGGGCAAGTGGAACGCCGGCAACGGCACGCGGCGCACCCTGCGTTTCCTGGAAACCATGGAATGCGCCATCCTCTCCTCCCACCGCACGGTGCCGCCGCGCGGCGTCGACGGCGGCGGCGACGGCCAGCTCGGCAAGACGGAGGTGCGCCGCAAGGACGGCCGCATCGAGCGGCTGAAGGGCTGCGACCAGACCGTGGTGGAGGCCGGAGAAGCGGTGATCGTGACGACGCCGACTGCGGGGGGATTCGGGCGGGGGTGAACGCCCGTTACCCGGTCAGCCTCCTCGAGCGATCCGTTGGGGCTCGGCGCCTACCGGCCAAGCCGCCGACGCGCCGCCTCCGCCAGAAAGCCCGAGCGGCTGGAGCCTTGCGCGCCCGCCGCGCGGTCGATGGCGGCCAGGAGATGCTCATCGAGTGTGATGTTGACGCGCACGGCCTTGCCTGGAAGCTCCACCGGCACAGCCACCAGAACGGCGCCTGCGGTATCCTCCGCCAGCTCCGGGTCTGCCTTGATCTGGGCCGGCGTGCGTAAGAGGGGAAGGCTTTCCTCGTCCTCGACCATTCCCTCGATATGGAAGGTGAGAGCCTGCGCACCGCGGGCCATCGCCTCATCGAGCGTGGCGCCGGTCGAAACGCAGCCCGGAAAATCCGGAAAGGAAATGCCGAAGACGCCGTCCTCTTCATGGATCAGTGCGATCGCATAAGACATGATAGCCTTTCCTTCCATCCAAGACCGGATCACCACTCCCATCCGGCCTGCCTGTAGATCGAGCGCAAGGTGCCGGTTGGAATCTCCCGACTGCCCTGGTCAATGGTTACCCGCCCTTTTCTCTCCGTGTGCTTATACTGCACATGATCGCCCGGCCCGTAGCGCACAATGCGCCAGCCCTCTGCCCGCAGTCTCCTCTCCACATCCCTTCGCTTGCTGCCGTGCTGCTTGCGGCCCATGCGCACCCCTCCCTATGTATAAATACACACCAAGAACAGCGCGTTCAAGGTGGGAATGTGTAGTTATGCGTATAGCGGTGTGCCACCGATGATGGGTGTTGCCTCGGTCGTGCACACGGCATCGCAAATCCGTCACGCCCCTGTCACGCACCTCCGTTAGCCCCTTGGACAGTGTCCAAGGGGGATTCTCCCATGACTGACCTTTCAGCCGATATCGGCCTCTCCTCCCGCCGTCGCATCGGCAGCGCCGTTTATCAGAACGCCGCCTTGACGAAGGCGGGCCTTTCGGAGCGCGTCTTCGCCCTGCTCTTTTCCGGTCTCGTCTACCCGCAGATCTGGGAAGACCCGGAGGTCGACATGGAGGCAATGGCGCTTGCCGAGGGCCACCGCGTCGTCACCATCGCCTCGGGCGGCTGCAACATGCTGGCCTATCTGACGCGCGCGCCTGCCCGCATCGACGTGGTCGACCTCAACGCCGCCCACGTGGCCCTCAACCGGCTGAAGCTTGCCGCCTTCGCCGCGCTCCCCGCCTACGGCGACCTCCTGCGGTTCTTCGGCCGGCCGGGCGAGACGGCCAACGAAGAAGCATACGACCGCTTCATCGCACTGAGGCTGGACGCGACGAGCCGCCGCTACTGGGAGGCGCGCGACCTTTTGGGCCGGCGCCGCATCGGCGCCTTCGACCGCGATTTCTACCGCACCGGCCTGCTCGGCTTTTTCATCGCCACGGGCCACCGCCTCGCCCGCCTGCACGGCGTCGACCCTTCCGAGATCATGCGCGCGAAAAGCATCCGCGAGCAGCGCCGCTTCTTCGAGGAGCGGCTGAGGCCCCTGTTCGACAAGCCGCTGGTGCGCTGGGCCACCTCGCGCAAGGCCTCGCTCTTCGGCCTCGGCATCCCGCCGGCACAATATGACGCGCTTCTGGGCGCCAGTGGCTCCATGGCCGAGGTGCTTTCCGCGCGGCTGGAAAAACTCGCCTGCCATTTCCCGCTGAAGGACAACTACTTCGCCTGGGCCGCCTTTGCCCGCCGCTATCCGAAGGAGGGCGAAGCAACGCTTCCCGCCTATCTCCAGCGCGCCAATTTCGAGACCATCCGCGCCAATGCCGGCCGCGTCGCCGTCCACCACGCCAATTTCATAGAGTTGCTCGCCATAAAGCCCGCGGCGAGCGTCGACCGTTTCGTGCTGCTGGACGCCCAGGACTGGATGAGCGACCGGCAGCTGAACGCGCTGTGGAGCGAGATCACCCGCACCGCCGCCCCCGGCGCCCGCGTCATCTTCCGCACCGCCGCGCAGCCGACGCTCCTGCCCGGCCGCCTCCCGCAGGCGCTGCTCGACCAGTGGCATTACGAATTCGCCCGCTCGCGCGATTATTCCGCGCGCGACCGCTCGGCCATCTATGGCGGGTTCCACCTCTACGTGAAGAAGGACGCCTGATGGCCGTCGCCGACAGCCCCGCCCATGCGCGGCTGATGGACGGGGTCTACCGCCGTCAGCGCCACATCTACGACCTCACCCGCAAGTTCTACCTGCTTGGCCGCGACGGCCTCATCGCCGGCCTTGCCGTGCCGCCGGGCGGCAGTGCGCTCGAACTCGGCTGCGGCACCGGGCGCAACCTGGCGCTCGCCGCCGAACGCTATCCCGACGCCCGGCTCTTCGGCCTCGACATCTCCCGCGTCATGCTGGAGACCGCCGAAAAGCGCATGCGCCGCGAAAAGATCGCCGGCAAGGTGCGGCTCGCCGAGGCCGACGCCTCCGCCTTCGATGCCGAAAAGCTCTTCGGCCGCCGTCACTTCGACCGTGTCTTCCTCTCCTACGCGCTCTCGATGATCCCCCCTTGGGAACGCACCGTCGCCGCCGCGCTGGACTGCGTCGCCCCCGGCGGCTCGCTGCATATCGTCGATTTCGGCCGCCAGGAGAAGCTTCCCGGCTGGTTCCGCACCGGCCTCACCCGCTGGCTCGCCGCCTTCCACGTGGCGCCGCGCGATTCACTGCGCGAGGTGCTTGAATCGGAATGCGAGAGGCGCGGCGCAAGCCTTTCGTTCGACTCGCGTTTTTGCGGGTATGCAGTGCATGCGGTGGTGCGGGTGCCGGGCGAGGATTGAGGGAGGTTGGCGCGCGCCGACCTCCAGCTAGTCCCTCCCATCCAACGCCTTCACCACCGCCTCCACCAGCGTCTGCGGCTTATAGCCCAGCACGTTCGGCGTCAGGCCCATGCGCACCACCACCAGGCGGCGCGAGGGGATGATGGTGATGGTCTGCCCGTCATGGCCGATCATCCAATAGGCGTCCTCCGGCAGATCGAAACCCTCGTCCTGATGCTGGTCCCGCGGCGTCGTCACGCGCGGGCCCTGCATCCACACACCGCGGCCGTATTCGCCGTCGGAGGCCCGTGTCGGCGTGCGCATCCATTCCACCCAGCCTTCCGGCAGGACGCGCCGCCCCTCCCATACGCCGTCCTGCAGGAGAAGCTGGCCGAAGCGCGCCCAGTCGCGTGGCGAGGCATAGAGATACGAGGAGCCGGTAAAGGTGCCGCGCGCATCGGTCTCGAAGACCGCCGTCTCCATGCCCACGGGATCGAACAGCGCCCGCCGTGGCCATGCGAGCGCTTCCTCCTCGTCGGCGAATGCGTTCTGCCAGACGCGCGACAGGATGACGCTTGTCCCGCTGGAATAGGAAAAGTGCTCGCCGGGCCGGTAGAGCAGAGGCATGTCGGCGGCGAAACCCGCCATGTCCGGCTCCAGGTAGAGCATGCGCGTGACGTCGCTGACCCCGCCGTAGTCCTCGTTGAAGGCAAGACCGCTTTCGAGGCCGAGGAGATGGGCGACCGTGATCTCGGAACGCTGGTCGCCGGCCCATTCGGGAAGAAGACCGTCCTCTTCCACCGACAGCCTGCCCGCCCCCACCAGCGTGCCGGCGATGGCTGCGTTGACGGTCTTGGTCATGGACCAGCCGAGAAGCCGCCGTTCGGGGCCGGCATCGCCCGCGCCGAAACGCTCGCCGACGACGCGGCCGTCGCTGACCACCACCGCGGCACGCAGTCCGGGACCGACGATCGCCGGATCCTCGAGAAGGGCGGCGATCTCGGGATAGCCGGCGGTATCCACCTGCTCCCCTTCCGGCCACAACGCCGCGTCGTCATGGGAGGCCGCCGCCGGCGCCTCAATTGCCGCGCCGCGCGCCGCCGCAACGTCGCCGTCCGGCACGGCGGCGCAGCCCGTGCCGCCGCGGGAGACGGCAAGCCCCTCGCCGAAGACACCGAAGAGCCCCGTCCGCACGCCCCCCTCTTCCGTGTCCACCCGCACCCGCATCAGCCTCAGGAGCGGATGGCCCGGCGCCTGCACGTCCTCGGCCAGAACGCTTTCGGCCTCGCGGCCGGCCAGGAAGACGTTGGAGCAGACGATCTTGGCGGTATAGCTCGCGCCGACGCGGATCAGCTCCGGCGGCGCCAGCCATAGCCATAGCGCCAGCGCCGGAACCGCAACGACGAGAAGGCCCGCGAGCCATTTGACGATGGAAAGAACGATCCGCATGGCTTATCCCCGGAAGAACAAACGCACGATAGCGATTCGCCGCCGGGGAGGCTCCCGCAAAAATGCGCCTGTTGACGGTTTTGCTGCTGCTCATGTCGGTGACGGCCTGTTCGCGGGTGAGCTACGATTTCGCGGACCTTGCGCCCTCGCCTTCAGCCCCGGCACCAGCACTCACCGGCGGTGGGCTGCGCTTTGCCGACAACGATCCCCATGAATGGGAGAAGCGCCCGCCCTGGACCTATCCGGTCCACGGCACCGACGTCTCAAAATACCAGGGCGAGGTCGACTGGCGCCGCCTGGCGCGGGGCGGCATCTCCTTCGCCTTTGTCAAGGCAACGGAAGGCGGTGACCGCTTCGACGAGACCTTCAACGCGAACTGGCAGGGCGCCAGGGACGCCGGCATCGCCCGCGGCGCCTATCATTTCTACTATTTCTGCCGCCCGGCGATCGAGCAGGCACGCTGGTTCATCCGCCACGTGCCGCGCGATGCGGCAGCCCTGCCGCCGGTGCTGGATATGGAGTGGAACCACCTCTCCCCCTCGTGCAAGCTGCGCCCGCCCGCGGAAGTGGTGCGCAAGGAAATGCAGATTTTCCTCGACGCGGTGGAGCGGCACTACGGCAAGCGCCCCATAATCTACACATCCGTCGATTTCTTTGACAAAAACGGCCTCTCGCACTTCAAGGGCTATCCTTTCTGGCTGCGCTCGGTGGCCGGTCATCCGGATGACAAATATGGCAATCACCCTTGGGTTTTCTGGCAATATACGGGAACGGGCGTCTTGCCCGGCATCGAGGGAAATGCCGACATCAATGTTTTCCACGGCAGCGCCAATGCCTGGCGCGAATGGCTGAAGGCCTATACCAGCTGACGGTGCCCGTGGTCATTATGGAGGGAGATAGGCATGTATTTGCGAAGCCCCTTGTTCGCGGCCGTGGCCGCCCTTTCAATACCGACGACGGCCCTTGCCCAAGAATGCGGCGGTGATTTCGCCGCCTGGCGCGCCGGCGTCGAGGCGGAGGCTGCAAGCCAGGGCGTCGGCGCTGCCGGGCTTTCAGCGCTCGGCCGCACCTCCTTCGACCAGCGGGTGATCGACAGCGACCGGGCGCAAGGCGTCTTCACGCAGACCTTCCGCGAGTTCGCCAGCCGCATGATCAACGACTACCGCCTCACCCACGGTCGGCGGAACCTGGAAAAATACGCCGACACCTTCGCCCGCGCCGAGCGCGAGTTCGGCGTTCCAGGGCCGGTCATCGCCTCCTTCTGGGCGCTGGAGACGGATTTCGGCGCCGTGCAGGGCGACTTCTCCACCCTCAACGCACTCGCCTCGCTGGCCCACGACTGCCGGCGGCCGGAGATCTTCCGTCCCGAGCTGATCGCCCTCCTGAAGCTCATCGATGAGGGCGCGGTGACGGCCGAGGTCACCGGTGCCTGGGCCGGCGAGATCGGGCAGTTGCAGATGCTGCCGAGCGACTACCTTGAAAAGGGCGTGGACGGTGACGGCGACGGCCGCGTCGATCTCAAGGGCAGCGCGCCCGACGCCATCCTGACGGCCGCGCACGCCATCGGCGCGCTCGGCTGGAGGCCTGGCGAGCCGTGGCTCGACGAGGTGCGCGTGCCGGGCGATCTTCCGTGGGGAGAGGCCGGGCTGACGAACAAGCTGCCGCGCGGCCAGTGGGCTGGGTTCGGCATCACCCGCCGCGACGGCAGCCCGTTGCCGGCCGACGCCCTTCCCGCCCGCCTCATCCTGCCCATGGGCCATAAAGGCCCCGCCTTCCTGGCCTACGACAATTTCGACATCTACCTCGAATGGAACCAGTCGCTGGTCTACACGCTGACCGCCGCGCACCTGGCCGCCCGCTTCGACGGCGCACCCGCTTTCGACCCGCGCAGCCCGGAGCCCGGCCTGGCGCCGGAGGTCATCAAGCAGCTCCAGCAGAAACTCGCCGACCGGGGCTATAACGTCGGCGGCATCGACGGCATTCTGGGCTTCAACACCCGAGAGGCGGTGCGCCAGGAGCAGCTGCGCCTGGGCCTGCCGGCGGACGGCTGGCCCACGGCGACGCTTTTCTCGAACTTGTAGCCGGCGCCTCTTCGCGCGCCCAACGCAACTCGCTTTAGCCGTGCATTCGCCCCACGCCTCGCCGCCGCCTCGGGCCACGGCGGCGATCGCCGTTGTGCCAGCGGCGAAAACGGGTGGTGGCGGATGGTACCGGTGTTAAGGATGCCCTTCCTTTCACGAGGGAGAACGCCATGACCACCGGGACCAGCGCCGCGACCGCCCGCCCGATGTCGCTGCAGGACTGGACGCTGCTGATCCTGCTCGGCGCTATCTGGGGCGGATCCTTCTTCTTTGCCCGCATAGCGGTGGCCGAGATCGCGCCGCTGGCGCTCGTCATGTTCCGCGTGTCGATCGCCGCCCTCGTGCTGCAGCTCTGGCTTGCCCTGCGAGGCCCGAGCTTCCGCCTCGCCTTTCCCATGGCCGGCAGCTTCTTCGTCATGGCCACGCTCAACAACATTATCCCCTTCTCCCTCATCTTCCTCGGCCAGACGGAACTCGGGGCGGGGCTTGCCTCCGTGCTCAACGCCACCACGCCGTTCTGGACGGCGATCCTCGCCAACATGCTGACGCAGGACGAGAAGCTCTCCTTGAACAAGCTTGCCGGCATTGGCTTCGGCATCGCCGGCACGGCGGTGATGATCGGTCCCGGCCTCGTTGCCGGCCTCGGCGGGCCGATCTGGGCCAAGTTCGCCCTCGTCGGCGCGGCCGTCTCCTACGGCTTCGCCTTCATCTTCGCCCGCCGCTTCCGCGCCATCCCGCCGCCCGTGGTGGCGACGGGCCAGCTGACCGCCTCGACCGTTGTCATGGTCCCCCTGGTGATGCTGGTGCACGGGCCGGAGGGCCTGTTCTCGGCGAGCGCGCATGTCTGGGCGGCGGTCGTCGCGCTCGCCGTGCTCGCCACCTCCTTCGCCTACATCCTCTATTTCCGCATCATCGCGTCCGCCGGCGCCACCAACGCATCGCTCGTCACCCTCATCGTGCCGGTCAGCGCCATCCTGCTCGGCGCCCTGTTTCTAAGCGAAAGGCTGGAGACGTTCGAGATCGCCGGCATGGTTTTGATCGGGCTGGGGCTGATCACCATAGACGGCCGCCTTCTCAGACCGCGTGTGTGAAGTTGTTAACACAACGTGAAGGGGAGCGTTTGCGCAGGAAATTCAAGCGGCAATGCAAGGTCGCGAGAAGCGTTTTTCACAAAGCTGCTGCAGCGCAGCATAGAAAGCTCTTGGCAATGCCGTGTGGAAAACCGTAGAATCCGGCTTCAGTCTGCAGAGGAGGCATTCGCTTATGGGACTGACACGGCCACTAAACGCGCTCGTGATATGTGCAGCTTTCGCATTCATCGGCGCAGTCATCATGGGGGTCCTTCCGTAAGCAGCACAATAAGAAAAGACGGGAAGAAGCTGAAACAGTTCAGGAAAGGCCGGGGCGACCCGGCCTTTTCTGTTGCGCGCTACGCCTCGGCCCGAAAATCGGAATCGATTTTCGGGCCGAGGTGTAGGTTCAAAGACTTAGAGCATGATCCCGAAACGTGGATACCGGTTTTCGGATAAGATCATGCTAAAATAAAGAGATGGATCGTGATGCCGATTCCACGAAAAGGCATCACGATCTAGGCGGCCGCCGGCTGCACGCCGATCCTCTCCGCCGCCGGCCGTATGCCGATCATGTGGCAGATGGCGAAGGCGAGATCGGCGCGGTTCATCGTGTAGAAGTGGAAATCCTCCACGCCGCGCTCGACGAGGTCGAGCACCTGTTCCGCCGCGACCGCGGCTGCCACGAGCTGGTGCGTGGCCGGATCGTCCTCCAGCCCCTGGAAGCGCTCGGCCAGCCACGCCGGCACATGCGCCCCGCACTGCCCGGCAAAGCGCGTCATCTGCGTGAAGTTGTGCACCGGCAGGATGCCCGGCACGATGGGGATGTAGATGCCGGCGCGGCGCGCCCGCTCGACATAGCGCTCGTAGACGTCGTTGTCGAAGAAGAACTGGGTGATGGCCCGCGTGGCGCCGTTGTCCACCTTGCGCTTCAGCATCTCGATGTCGGTGGCGAAATCCGGGCTTTCGGGGTGCTTTTCCGGATAGGCGGAGACGGAGATGTCGAGATCGCCGTGGCGCGAAAGCGCCCCCACCAGCTCCGCCCCGTTGGTGTAGCCGTTCGGATGCGGCCGGTAGTTGGCACCCACGCCTTCGGCCGGATCGCCTCGCAGCGCCACGAAGCGCTTCACGCCCATCCCGGCGAACTCGCGGATGACGGCATCGACCGCATCGCGGTCCGCGTCGACGCAGGTCAGGTGCGCGGCCGGCGTCAGCGCCGTCTCCTCAAGGATGCGCCGCACGGTGCGCGCCGTGCGCTCGCGCGTCGTGCCGCCGGCACCGTAGGTGACGGAGACGAAGTCGGGATCGAGCGGCGCCAGCCGCCTCACGGTCTCCCATAGCCGGCGCTCCATCTCGTCCGTCTTGGGCGGAAAGAACTCGAACGAGACGCGGATTTTCTCGCCCTTGTCCGTGCGGCGGGAAAAGCGGTACCGGGACATCACGCAATCTCCTCGCGCGCCTTGGTTTCTGTTTCGCTGCCGGCGATCAGGATGCGTCGGTCGCGCGCCAGCCACAGCTTCACCGTCAGTCCGTCCGTTGCCTCGCCCCGGGGCGCGAATGCACGCGTCTCCTCAAGGTCGAGTTCGGCCTCGCCCAGCCATTCGGCGATCTGCCGGTCGGTGAAGCCGAGACGCAGATGCGCATGCTCCTCGCGCAGGAATTCGTGCCCGTGCGGCGCGAAGTCGACGATCAGCAGCCGCCCGCCGGGGCGCAAGAGGCGCGCCGCCTCGCGAATCGCCAGCGCCGGGTCCTCCAGGTAATGCAGAACCTGGTGGATGGTGACGAGATCGTGCGCGTTGCGCTCCACCGGCGGCGCATAGATGTCGCCGAGGCGCACCTGTGCCTGGCCCACGCCGGCGCGCTCCAGATTGGCGCGCGCCACGGCCAGCATCTCGCGCGACAGGTCGATGCCGACGCCGCGCCGGTAAAGCGGTGCGAACAACTCCAGAAGGCGCCCCGTGCCGGTGCCGAGATCGACCATCGACTGGAAAGAGCGCTCCCCCACCAGCGCCTTCAGCCCCGCCTCGACGGCGGCATCCGGCACGTGCAGGGAGCGGATCTGGTCCCAACTCGCCGCGTTCTTGGCGAAATACTCCGCCGCCCGCTCTTGCCGGCGCCGCTTGATGGCTTCGAGCCGCTCCAGATCGCGGTCGGTCACCGGGTCGGTGCGGTCGATGCGGGCCACCACGCCGTCGACGAACTCGCGCGCCGCATCCGCCTCCGACAGGCGGAAGAAGGCCCACGAGCCCTCCTGGTAGCGGGCGATGAGATCGGCATCGAGCAAGAGCTTCAGGTGGCGCGAGACGCGCGGCTGCGACTGGTTGAGGATTTCGGTCAGATCGGAAACGGTCAGGTCCGCATGCGACAGGAGAACGAGAATGCGCAGCCGGCTCGGCTCGGCCGCCGCCTTCAGGATATCCACCATCGCGTCCAGCCGTATCGTCGGTCGTGTCAGCATGCGCCTCTCCAACAAAGATATAAAGATATGTTTATATGGATTACGTCGGATTGGCAAGCCCCGCGCGCTTGTGAAACCCTTCGCGGCACGTCAAAGAGCAGATGCGTTTCAATAGGGCTTGGCCGACGGGAAAGCAGAATGCACGAATCGTTCGGCAGCAAGGAGAGAGCGCAATGAAGGTCTCGACCGCCCGCCAGCGCGCGGTGAACAAGGCGCTCACGGCGCTCCTGCCCCAGGCGCCTTATTCCGACACGGAGAAGATCCGCGCCCTGGCGGGCGACCGCAAGCTGCGCGGCCTGCCGCCCTCAATCGCCGTATGGCTGGCAACGGTCGCCCATGTGCGCCACGAGCACAGCGACTACGACGATCTTCTGGCCGAGGGCTACGACCGCGACGCGGCGCGCTTTTTCGTGGTTGACCGGATCAACGACGTGCTGACGGGCTGGCGGGCGACACGGCTACTCGATGCGGAGGAGGATGACGAGGTTTAAGGAGGGGGCCTCCCGAGCCTGCTCACATCATCCTGAGAAGCGCACCGCCGATGGAGTAGCCCGCCCCGAAGGCGCACAGGAGGCCGAAGTCGCCGGCGTGCATGTCCTCGTGGTTTTCCTTGAGCGCCACGATGGCGCCGGCGGCGGCCGTGTTGCCGAGGCGTTCGAGCACGGTCGGCGCCCGGTCCTGGCCCACTTCCTTGCCGAAGGCGAGCTTGAGGATCATGGCGTTCATGCGGGCGTTGGCCTGGTGCAGCCAGAAGCGGCGGATGGTGCGCGGGGTGTGGCCGTGCTCGGCCAGGAAGTCGACGATGAACTGATGACCGGCCACCGTCACGTCCTTGAAGACCTTGTTGCCCACCTGCTTGATCATGTTGCCTTCCATCTCGAGCACGGAAGGGTTGTCCTGCGAGAGGCGGGCAAGGAAGCCGAAATTGGTGCGGATGTTGTTGGAGAACTGGGTCCAGCTGCGCGTGTCGACGATCTCGAAGCGGCCCGGCCGCTCCTCCCCCTCCTCCATGCCCTCGACGAGCACGGCGACGGATGCGTCGCCGAAGATGAAGTGGGTCTGCCGGTCGCGGAAGTTCAGGAGCCCGGTGATCAGCTCCGGCGTGATCACCAGCACCCGCTTGTGCGCGCCGGTGCGCACAAGGTTTGTCGCCACATGCAGCCCGGCCAGCGCCGAGGAGCAGCCGAGCCCCATGTCGAAGGCCGCGCCTTGCGTCCCCAGCGCCTGCTGGATCTCGATGCCGACCGCCGGATAGGGCCGCTGGTGGTGCGCGGCCGAGCAGATGACGAGGTCGACGTCGCCTGGCGCGACCTTTGCATGGGCGAGCGCCTTTTGGGCCGCCTTGAGGCCGAACTCGGCCATCACCGACAATTCGTCGTCGCCGCGCGCGGGGATGTGCGGCGCCATGCGGTTCGGATCGAGGATGCCTTCGCGCTCGTAGACGTGGCGGCGGCGGATGCCCGAGGCCTGGACGATGAAATCGGCGTCCGAACGCGGCAACGGCTCCTCGCCGCGTATCGCCCGCTTGGCGTTCTCCGCCTCCACCCAAGTATTGTAGGTATCGACCAGCTCTTCGTTGGAAATGGAGGCCGGAGGGATTTCGACGCCGATGCCGCCGATCGCCACGCGGCTGAACGTCCTGCGCGCAGTCATCACCGCGAAATCCGTCGCCTCGCGCTCGCTCGTCCGCCGTAGCATGGTTCGGCCTGCCTTCTTGCGTTGTATCTTCACGCGCGGAGCCGACGAGGCGGCAGTCCCCGCTTCCTCCCGGGGCAATCGATACTATGAAAGAATAACTAAGGGAATGCGAATGCGGCGTTATTCTGACCGCAGGACGCCGAAGCGGGCGGGCGACGCCCGCCCCGCTGCGCCTACCGCGTCAGCGGCTTATACGTCACCCTTCTCGGATTGACGCTTTCCGGCCCCAGACGGCGCACCTTGTCGGCCTCATAGTCCTCGAAGTTGCCCTCGAACCATTCCACGTGGCTGTCGCCCTCGAAGGCGAGGATGTGCGTTGCCAGGCGGTCGAGGAACATGCGGTCGTGCGAGATGATGACGGCGCAGCCGGCGAAATTTTCCAGCGCGTCCTCCAGCGCCGCCAGCGTCTCGGTGTCGAGGTCGTTGGTCGGCTCGTCGAGCAGGATGACGTTGCCGCCCTCCTTCAGGAGCTTGGCCATGTGCACGCGGTTTCTCTGGCCGCCGGAGAGCGTGCCCACCTTCTGCTGCTGGTCGCCGCCCTTGAAGTTGAACGAGGAACAGTAGGCTCTGCTGTTCACCTCGTGCCTGCCGAGCTTGATGATGTCGTTGCCGCCGGAAATCTCCTCCCACACGGTCTTTTCGGGATTGAGCGTGTCGCGGCTCTGGTCGACATAGCCGAGCTTGACCGTGTCGCCGATGCGGATTTCGCCGCCGTCCGGCCCCTCCTGCCCCGTCAGCATGCGGAACAGCGTCGTCTTGCCGGCGCCGTTGGGGCCGATCACGCCGACGATGCCGCCGGGCGGCAGCTTGAAGGACAGATCGTCGATCAGAAGGTGATCGCCATAGCCCTTGGAAAGCCCCTCGGCCTCGATCACCTGATTGCCCAGCCGTTCGCCGGCCGGAATGATGATCTGCGCGTCGCCCGGCCGCCGCTCGGAGGCCGACTGCACCAGTTCGTCATATGCCCTGATGCGCGCCTTGGACTTGGCCTGCCGCGCCTTGGGGCTGGCGGCGATCCACTCGCGCTCGCGCGACAGCGCCTTGAGGCGGGTGGCCTCCTCGCGGCCCTCCTGCGCCATGCGCTTGGCCTTGGCCTCAAGATAGGCCGTGTAGTTGCCCTCGTAGGGAATGCCGCGCCCGCGGTCCAGCTCGAGGATCCAGCCCGTCACGTTGTCGAGGAAGTAGCGGTCGTGGGTGATGATGAGGACGGCGCCGGGATATTCGCGCAGGTGCTTTTCGAGCCACGCCGTCGTCTCGGCGTCCAGATGGTTGGTCGGCTCGTCGAGGAGTAAGAGGTCCGGCTGGCGCAGGAGGAGCTGGCACAGCGCCACGCGCCGCTTCTCGCCGCCCGACAGGTTGTCGACCGAGGCATCGCCCGGCGGGCACCGCAAGGCCTCCATGGCCATCTCCACCTGGGAATCGAGGTCCCACAGGTTCTGGCTGTCGATCTGGTCCTGGAGCTTTCCCGCCTCCTCCGCCGTCTCGTCGGAGTAGTTCATCATCAGTTCGTTGTAGCGGTCGAGGATGGCCTTCTTGGCCGAAACCCCCTCCATGACGTTGCCCATCACGTCGAGCGCCGGGTCGAGCTGCGGCTCCTGCGGCAGGTATCCGCACGTCGCCCCCTCGGCCAGCCACGCTTCGCCGGTGAACTCCGTGTCGAGGCCGGCCATGATCTTGAGCACGGTCGACTTGCCCGCGCCGTTGGGGCCCAGAATGCCGATCTTGGCGTCGGGATAGAAGGAAAGGTGGATGTTTTCGAGAACCTTCTTGGCTCCGTAGGCCTTGCTGAGGCCGGCCATGTGGTAGATGAATTGGCGTGCCATGAGGGCCGTCGCGCTCCGTTAAGGTGTGGGTGGGGAAAGATGAATTCGCCCGCGTATTTAGGCGAAACGCGGCCGCGGGGCAATGCGGGAAACGCGGCGAAGGGTGCCAGGAGAGTGGGCAAGGGGATGGGGATGCAGTTCGACGCCGCGACGACCCTTAAGACACCGACGGGTGCCACCCTCCGCCTCTACGTCCAGCGCCCTGAGGGCGAGCCGCGGGGTATCGTCCAGATCAACCACGGCCTTGCCGAGCACGCCGCCCGTTACGCCCGCTTCGCCGCCTTCCTTGCCGCCCGCGGCTTCGCAGCTTACGCGCACGACCACCGGGGCCATGGCCGCACGAAGGCGCCGGGGGCACCGCTCGGTTCCTTCGGGCAGGAGCCAGCGGCGGACAAGGTGCTTGCCGACGTGTTGGCGGTTAACGAGCGCATCGCCGCCGATTATCCCGGCCTGCCCGTCATCCTCTTCGGCCATTCCATGGGCGCCATGATCGCGCTCACCTTCCTCATGCGCCATCCCGACCGCATAGCAGCCGCCGCGCTGTGGAACATGCCGCTCGCCAGCCGGCCGGAGGCGCGCGCGGCAAAGCTCCTGCTCGCCTGGGAGCGCTTTCGGCTTGGCTCCGACGTGCCCTCGCGCCTCATGCCGCGCCTCACTTTCCGCGCCTGGGCGAAGGCCCTTCCCGATGCCCGCAGGCCCTTCGACTGGCTGTCACGGGACTCAGGAGAAGTGGAAAAATACATCGCCGACCCGCTCTGCGGCTGGGACGCCACGGTGGGCATGTGGCGCGGGGTCTTCGGCCTTAACCTGATGGCCACCGACGACCGGGCGCTCGCTTCAATTCCCAAATCCTTTCCGATTCAACTCGTCGGCGGCGCCGCCGACCCCGCCACCGCCGGCGGCATTGCGTTGAAGAAGCTCGAACGGCGCTTCCGGCGAGCCGGCTTTTCGAATCTGGAAACAAGCATTTATCCCGAAACCCGGCACGAATCTCTCAACGAGTTGAACCGGGAGCGCATCATGGAGGATTTCGCGCGCTGGGTGGGTCGGGCTATTGCTCCAGCTTAGCAGTTGTCATTTACCGCCAGCGCCCTACGTCCGCCGCAGATCGCCGCTCGGGCTCCGACACGCCTTTCGGGGCGTGGCAAGTTCTGCTAGGCACCGGGCCTCGTCACAGGAGCATCCCCTTTCATGGCTGAACCCCCGCTCAAAGGCATCCGCGTCGTCGAACTGGCGCGCATCCTTGCCGGCCCCTGGGCCGGGCAACAGCTCGCCGACCTTGGCGCCGACGTCATCAAGGTGGAAAACCCGAACGGCGGCGACGATACGCGCCGCTGGGGCCCGCCCTTCGTGACGGGCAGGGACGGCGAGAACCTTTCGGCCGCCTACTACCACGCCACCAACCGGGGAAAGCGCTCCATCGCGCTCGATTTCGCGGAAGCGGACGACCGCGCCACGCTCCTGAAGCTCATCGCCTCGGCGGATGTGCTGATCGAGAACTTCAAGCTCGGCGGCCTGAAGAAATACGGCCTCGACTACGAGAGCCTGAAGGCGCTCAACCCGCGCCTCGTCTACTGCTCCATCACCGGCTTCGGCCAGGATGGGCCCTATGCCCCGCGCGCAGGCTACGACTTCATCATCCAGGGCATGTCGGGGCTGATGTCGATCACCGGCCCCGCCGACGGCGAACCGCAGAAGGTGGGCGTTGCCGTCTCCGACATCTTCACGGGCCTCTACGCCGTCATCGCCATCCAGGCCGCACTCCGCCACGCGGAGCGGACGGGTGAAGGCCAGTTCATCGACATGGCGCTCTTCGACACGCAAATCTCCGTGCTCGCCAACCAGAACCTGAACTACCTGGTCTCCGGCAACGCACCGACCCGCATGGGCAACGCCCATCCGAATATCTGCCCCTACGAGGTGTTCGAGGTGGCGGACGGCCATTTCGTCCTTGCGGTCGGCAACGACGCGCAGTTCGCCCGCTTCTGCGCGGTCATCGGCGCGGAAGATCTGGCCGGCGATACGGATTTTTCGACCAACGCGGCGCGCGTCGCCAACCGCGAACGCCTGCGCGGCGAAATCGCACCGAAGCTGAAGACCTTCACCCGCAACGCGCTGCTCGAAAAGCTTGACGCGGCCCATGTGCCGGCAAGCCCGATCAACACCATCGAGGAGATGTTCGCCGACCCGCAGACCGTCGCCCGCGGCATGCGCATCGAATTGGACGACGGCCACGGCAATGCCCTGCCCTCGGTGCGCGCGCCCATGCGCCTGTCGGGAACGCCGCTCGCCTATGACCGGCCTTCCCCGCGGCTGGGCGAGCACAGCCAAGAAATCCTGCGCGAACTGGAAGAGAGGAAGCCATGAAGACGGGCGGCCAGCTTATCGTCGAGGCACTTGAGGCGAACGGCGTCGACCGGCTCTATTGCGTGCCAGGAGAAAGCTATCTCGCCGTGCTCGACGCGCTCCACGATTCCGATATCCGCACCATCGTCTGCCGCCAGGAAGGCGGCGCGGCCATGATGGCCGACTGCCATGGCCGGCTCACCGGCCGTCCCGGCATCTCATTCGTCACCCGCGGCCCCGGCGCCACCAACGCGTCGGCCGGCGTCCACATCGCCATGCAGGACTCGGTACCGATGATCCTCTTCATCGGCCAGGTGGCGCGCGGCATAAAGGAGCGCGAGGCCTTCCAGGAGGTGGATTACAAGGCCTTCTACGGCTCGATGGCCAAATGGGTGGTCGAGATCGATGATGCCGCCCGCATCCCCGAGCTTGTCACCCGCGCCTTCGCGGTCGCCACCTCCGGCCGCCCCGGCCCGGTGGTCGTCTCGCTGCCCGAGGACATGCTGACCGACGCGGTGGAGGCGCCCGCCGCCCTGCCCCACATGCCGGTGGAGACACGGCCGGGCGATGAGGAGATGGAAAAGCTCGCCGCCCTTCTGGGCGAAGCCAAACGCCCCTTCGTCATCCTCGGCGGCACGCGCTGGGATGAGGCCTCCGTCGCCTCGTTCAAAGGTTCGGCCGAGCGCTGGGCGCTCCCCGTCGGCTGCTCCTTCCGCCGGCAGATGCTGTTCGACCACCTGCACCCCTCATATGCCGGCGACATCGGCATAGGCCCCAACCCGGCGCTTGCGGACGCCATCAGGAACGCCGACCTCGTCCTCCTCCTCGGCGGGCGCCTCGGCGAAATGCCCTCCTCAGACTACACGCTTCTGAAAAGCCCCTACCCCGATCAGCCGCTCGTCCACGTCCACCCGGATGCCGGCGAGCTTGGCCGCGTCTATCGCCCGACGCTTGCCATCAACGCCACGCCGTCGGCCTTCGCCGCCGCCTTCGCCGCGTTGTCCCCCGCGACCCCACCCGCCTGGCGGGCCGAGACAGAGCGCCTGCACGCCGCCTATCTGGCATGGTCCACCCCGCCTAAGACCGGCCCCGGCCCGGTGAAGATGGGCCCCATCATGGCCTGGCTGGAAGAGAACCTTCCCGACGACACCATCCTGACGAACGGCGCCGGCAACTACGCCACCTGGCTGCACCGCTTCCACCGCTTCCGCCGCTTCGCCACCCAAGGCGCTCCCACCTCCGGCTCCATGGGCTACGGCACGCCGGCGGCGGTGGCCGCGAAGGACCTCTTTCCGGAGCGCGAGGTCATCGCCTTTGCCGGCGACGGTTGCTTCCTCATGAACGGCCAGGAATTCGCCACCGCCGTGCAATACGGCCTGCCCATCATCGTCGTCGTCGTCAACAACGGCACCTATGGCACCATCCGCATGCACCAGGAGCGCCACTACCCCGGCCGCGTCTCCGCCACGGACCTTAAGAACCCCGATTTCGCGGCGCTGGCCCGCGCCTATGGCGGGCACGGGGAGACGGTGGAGAGAACGGAGGAGTTCGCGGGCACCTTCGAGCGCGCACGGGCGAGCGGCAAGCCGGCGATCATCGAGGTGAAGCTGGACGCCGAGGCGATCACGCCGACGAAGACGCTAACGGAGATTAGAGAGGGGCGGTAGACCAACTCCAGGAAAAGTGGGAACCGGCTCTCCGTCCGCAATTGCGACAAAGCAAGGAGAGAACGCAAGCCCACCGGCAGCGGCGCTCGCCGCTCCGGCTTATACCAGATCGACCCGAGTGGGTACTCGGCTCGACCGTATGGTCAGGTTAACCGGTCGCACCGGCTCTGGCATGCTCATCGGGCCGGGCGAATTGTCCTCCAACGAAATGCCGCGATCCGCTCACGGAGCTGTCGACAGCGTACCCTCGGACCCGCACGTGTTCTTCGTTCTTTCAAAGCTTTTCTCGGCCTTGACATTCCCATCCAATCTGATTGGTCTGACGGCGCTCCTGGGCCTTGTGTTCCTTGTGTTCCGCTGGAGGAAGGCGGGGGGATTCCTCCTGATCGCGGCGGCCGTTCTGCTCTTCGTCATTGGATGGTCGCCTATCGGAAGCCTCGCCTTGCTCGCGCTGGAAAACAGGTTTCCACGGCCCGCCATCGAGGGTTCCGTGACGGGCATTGTCGTTCTCGGCGGACAAATCGATACCGACATCTCGCAAGACCGCCAGACGGTCGCCTTGACCGATGCAGCCGAGCGGCTCACCAAAACGGCCGAATTAAGCCGCCTCTATCCCGATGCCAGGATTCTCATCTCGGGCGGGATCGGCGACCTCTTGCTTGAGCAAGGGAAATCGGAAGCCGCCCTTGCACGCGACCTTCTTGTCGAGATCGGTATTCCGCGGGAGCGGATCGAACTCGAAGAGCGCTCGCGAAACACCTGTGAGAATGCGGTCGAGAGCAAGGTTGTGGCAAAGCCCGAGCCAGGGGCGACGTGGTTGCTCGTCACATCCGCCTTTCATATGCCAAGGGCAGTCGCCTGTTTCCGCGCCGCCGATTTTTCAGCAACCCCCTACCCCGTGGATTATCTCGTCCGCCGGTCCGACCTGCACCGCCCGGCACCTTCGATATCCGTTGGGCTGTACCTCACGGATATAGCCGCCCACGAATGGATAGGGCTCCTGGCCTACCACCTTGCCAAGGGAACCGAGCTTTTCCCCCTCCCTGAAAGTCAGTGAAGTTTCGAGGCCAGCGGCTGAAAGCAAGCATATGCCTGCTGCCCGCGCACCGAGGCGGCACCTCTACCCATCACTACTCAGCGACATATCTGCCGTCAGCCAACGCCCGCAACATTCCACGAGCATCCCCAGACTGTGGGTAGCCCGTCTCATCGGCAACCTCCTTAAGCACGTTGCGCGCCTCCTCCGGCCGGACAGCAAGCGTGTGGATTGCCGCCTTCAGGCGAACCTGGATGTTCGGGTGCTTGTATAAGGCGGAAAGACGCCGCCGCTCGTCTCCGGTTCGTTGTTTCAACTCCTGCGAAACAAGCCTCATCTGATGAAAAAGACGATTGTAGCGGCGGGTATTCAAATCGAGCTCCGCATCGTACTGGGCGACGCCGATTTCAGCGAATTTTGCGACCAACTACTCGATGGACAAGGAGCTAAGCTCTGTCCGCTTCATGGTTTCAAAATCCCTCTATCAATCAGAGCCTTGAGCCCGACAGGATATCTTTCCCGCTTCTACCGCTACGTCCGCAAGAGCTTGTCATATTCGGCGTGGGAACCGATCCAAAACCAGACGAAGTCGTCTCCATCACGCACGGCCAACGCTCGGTAGCCTCGTCCGATCCGGGCGGACCAATAACGTCCTGCCCGCTTGAAATGCAGGGAGGGGATGATGGGGATTCTCTTTCAGGCGCGCGAAATTTCTTTCAGCAATTGTGCGGACCGCCTTCGGCAGGCTTTCATATGCTTCCCTGAATTCGGGTGCAGCAAAATGCGTCACAACGGTCTGGTACGCCCGGCACGGTGGGCGGTAATCGCCTTTTCACCGAGGGCGTCCAGCTTACCGGAGGCCGCATCGGCCTCAATCTGCGAATCCCAGCGCGCCGCATCAAACGCTTCGAACCATTCACGAAAGCGGCGCAATTCCTGCGCGTCGAGCGCCTCGATCTCTTTTTCAATTCTTTCCAGCTTCGTCATGATCAGTGGTCCCAGGCTCACGAAAACATAGCACGGCGTGCGCCGAACGAAACGCCCATCACCCCAGAAACAACCTCTCCAGAAACGCCGCCGCGTCCTCGAACCGTCCCTCCCCGCCCTTGTCCGGCCCCAGCACCGCGCGCACCTGCACGTCGAAGTCCGCGTAGTGCTGTGTCGTCGCCCAGATGGCGAAGATGAAGTGGTGGGGGTCGGTTTTCTTCAGCCGCCCCTGGCGTATCCATTGGCGGATGATCTCGGCCTTCTCGTCCACCAGTTCCTTCAGTTCCCCCTCCAGAAGCGGCAGGATGCGCGGGGCGCCTTGCAGGATCTCGTTGGCGAAGAGGCGGCTTTCGCGCGGGAAGTCGCGGGCCATCTCGATCTTGCGGCGGATATAGGAGCGGATTTCGGTGATCGGGTCCCCGTCTGCGTCCATCTCGCGCAAGGGGGCGAGCCAGGCTTCCATCAGCCGGTCGATGAGGGTGACGAAGATTGCCTCCTTGCTCTTGAAGTAGTAGAGGAGGTTGGGCTTCGACATGCCCGCGGCCTCGGCGATCTGGTCGATGGTCGCGCCGCGGAAGCCGTGCTGGGCGAAGACTTCGAGTGCGGCTTCCAGGATGAGCTCGCGCTTCTCGCGCTGGATGCGCGTGCTCCTCGGCTTCGTCGGCTTATCCATCGTCTCGACCCCGCCTTCCTTGCCGCACCCTGGGCCGCGGCGCCCTGGCCCAGCGCATCGCCGGAGGCTGGAGCGCCAAGCCGCGGGCTGAAAACCCTAGAATGGTCTTGACCGCCCGAATGGCGGTGCTAACGTTTGTCCAAACGGTCAAAAATTGCGTATCACACCTTCGCCAAGAATACCAAGCTTGACCGGGACAAGGGGAATATAACGGAGGCTTGGTCATGTCCAACCGGCTTAGCGTAAAGCCGAACGATCTCAGTGCATTCTGGATGCCGTTCACGGCGAACCGGCAGTTCAAGCAGGCACCGCGCATGCTGGTGGCGGCGAAGGACATGCATTATACGACAGACGACGGCCGCAGGATACTCGACGGCACGGCGGGGCTGTGGTGCGTCAACGCCGGCCACTGCCGGCCGAGGATCACCGAAGCGATCCAGCACCAGGCGGCCGAGCTCGACTATGCGCCGGCCTTCCAGATGGGCCATCCGATCGTCTTCGAATTCGCCAACCGGCTGGTCGACATGGCGCCGGAAGGCATGGACCATGTCTTCTTCACCAATTCCGGCTCCGAGTCGGTCGACACCGCGCTGAAGATCGCGCTTGCCTACCACCGGGCGAAGGGCGAGGGCTCCCGCTTTCGCCTGATCGGCCGCGAGCGCGGCTATCACGGGGTGAATTTCGGCGGCATCTCCGTCGGCGGCATCGTTTCCAACCGCAAGATGTTCGGCACGCTTTTGACCGGCGTCGACCACCTGGCGCACACCCACCTGCCGGCCAGGAACGCATTCACCCGCGGCGAGCCGGAGCACGGCGCGGACCTGGCGGACGAATTGGAGCGCATCGTCACGCTCCACGACGCCACAACGATAGCCGCCGTCATCGTCGAGCCGGTGGCCGGCTCGACGGGCGTTCTCATCCCGCCCAAGGGATACCTGAAGCGCCTGCGCGAGATTTGCGACAAGCACGGCATCCTGTTGATCTTCGACGAGGTCATCACCGGCTTCGGCCGCCTCGGCACGCCCTTTGCGGCCGATTATTTCGACGTCGTGCCCGACATCATGACGACGGCCAAGGGCGTGACCAACGGCGTCATCCCCATGGGCGCGGTGTTCGTGCGGAAGGAGATCCACGACGCCTTCATGAGCGGGCCGGAGCACCTGATCGAGTTTTTCCACGGCTACACCTATTCGGGCAATCCGATTGCCTCGGCCGCCGGCATCGCCACGCTGGAGACCTACAAGGAGGAGGGCCTTCTTGCCCGCGGCGCCGAGCTCGGCCCCTACTGGGAAGACGCGCTCCATTCGCTGCGGGACGCGCCACACGTCATCGACATCCGCAACATCGGTCTCGTCGGCGCCGTCGAACTGGAGGCGATCCCCGGCCAGCCGACCAAGCGCGCCTTCTCCGCCTTCCTGAAGGCCTTCGAGAAGGGCGTGCTCATCCGCACCACGGGCGACATCATTGCGCTGTCGCCGCCGCTCATCATCGAGAAGGGCCAGATCGACGAGATCGTCGACTGCCTGCGCGGCGTGCTGAACGAAATCGAATAGGGGAACGGACATGGCTGCACCGGGCGAGAACCTGAGGATCAACGCCGACCGCCTGTGGGACGCGATCCACGAGATGGCGAAGATCGGTCCCGGCGTCGCCGGCGGCAACAACCGCCAGACGCTGACCGACGAGGACGGCGAAGGCCGCCACCTCTTCAAGCGCTGGTGCGAGGAAGCCGGCATGAGCGTGGCCGTCGACGAGATGGGCACCATGTTCGCCCGGCGCGAGGGGACGGACCCGGACGCGCTGCCCGTCTATGTCGGCTCCCACCTCGACACGCAGCCGACCGGCGGGCGCTATGACGGCGTTCTGGGCGTGCTCGGCGGGCTGGAGATCGTGCGCAGCGTGAACGACCTCGGCATCAAGACAAAGCACCCCATCGTCGTCACAAACTGGACCAATGAGGAAGGCACGCGCTTCGCCCCCGCCATGCTCGCCTCCGGCGTCTTCGCCGGCGTCATCGACCGCGACTGGGCCTATGACCGCCAAGACAAGGAGGGCAAGCGCTTCGGCGACGAACTGGAGCGTATCGGCTGGAAGGGCGAGGAGCCGGTGGGCGGCCGCAAGATGAAGGCCTTCTTCGAACTGCACATCGAGCAGGGGCCGATCCTCGAGGCGGAAGGGGTCGACATCGGCGTCGTCACCCACGGCCAGGGCCTGCGCTGGATCGAGTGCACGGTGACCGGCAAGGGCAGCCACACCGGCTCGACCCCAATGCCCATGCGCAAGAATGCCGGCCGGGGCCTGGCGCAGATCACCGAGCTGGTGCACGAGATCGCCATGAAGCACCAGCCCAACGCCGTCGGCGCCATCGGCCAGATCGACGTCTACCCCAACTCGCGCAACATCATCCCGGAAAAGGTGGTCTTCACCATCGATTTCCGCAGCCACCTGCTCGACACGCTGGAGGCCATGGTGGCCGAGTTGCAAGAGAAGGCGCCCGGCATCTGCGAGGCCCTCGGCTGCAGCTTCGAAAGCACGATTTCCGGCCAGTTCGACCCGCCGGCCTTCGACGAGACCTGCGTGAAGGCGATCCGCGACGCCGCCGAGCGGCTCGGCTACTCCCACCGCAACATCGTCTCCGGCGCCGGCCACGATGCCTGCTGGATCAACCGCGTGGCCCAGACGGCCATGGTCATGTGCCCCTGCGTGGACGGGCTGTCGCACAACGAGGCGGAGGAGATTTCCAAGGAATGGGCGCAGGCGGGCGCGGATGTGCTGTTTCATGCGGTGGTGGAGACGGCGGAGATTGTTGAATGAGGGTGTGGTTGCAACGACTGCCCACCCTTCACCCCTCACCACAAGGGGAAGAGGGATCGTCGTCGCTGCCGCCTTTGATCTCAGGCGTCTCAGAGTTGGCGCGAAAGGCGCAACGCCAAGCCTCCTTCCCCCTTGTAGGGAGGGATTGAGGGTGGGGGTAGCCGGCGCCATCCGAGAAAAATTAGCTGCGGACAAACAATAAGGGGAACCCGAATGTCCAAAGTCATCAAGAACGGCACCATCGTCACCGCCGACCGCACGTGGAAGGCGGACGTCCTGATCAAGCACGACAAGATCGTCGGCATCGGCCCCGACCTCCACGCCGATCACGAGATCGACGCCACCGGCTGCTATGTCATGCCGGGCGGCATCGACCCGCACACGCATCTGGAGATGCCCTTCATGGGCACCTACTCCTCGGACGATTTCGAGAGTGGCACGCGCGCTGCCGTCTCCGGCGGCACGACCATGGTGGTGGATTTCTGCCTCCCCTCGCCCGGCCAGTCGCTGCTGGAGGCGATCCAGATGTGGGACAACAAGTCCACCAAGGCAACGTGCGACTATTCCTTCCACATGGCGATCACCTGGTGGAGCGAACAGGTCTTCAACGAGATGGCCGAGGTGGTCGACCGCGGCATCACCTCCTTCAAGCACTTCATGGCCTATAAGGGCGCGCTGATGGTGGACGACGACGAGATGTATGCGTCCTTCCAGCGCTGCGCCGAGCTTGGCGCCCTTCCCCTCGTCCATGCCGAGAATGGCGACGTGGTGGCAGGGCTCCAGGCCAAGCTGATGGCCGAGGGCAACGACGGCCCAGAGGCGCACGCCTATTCGCGCCCGCCGGAGGTGGAGGGCGAGGCCACCAACCGCGCCATCATGATCGCCGATATGGCCGGCAGCCCGCTCTATGTGGTGCACACCTCCTGCGAGCAGGCGCATGAAGCCATCCGCCGCGCCCGCCAGAAGGGCATGCGCGTCTATGGCGAGCCGCTGATCCAGCATCTGGTGCTGGACGAGAGCGAATATTCGAACCCCGACTGGGACCACGCCGCCCGCCGCGTCATGTCGCCCCCCTTCCGCAACAAGCTGCACCAGGATTCGCTCTGGGCCGGCCTTCAGGCGGGTTCGCTCCAGGTGGTGGCCACCGACCACTGCGCCTTCACCACCGAGCAGAAGCGCTTCGGCGTAGGCGACTTCACCAAGATCCCCAACGGCACGGGCGGCCTTGAGGACCGCATGCCGGTTCTGTGGACCTATGGCGTCAACACCGGCCGGCTGACCATGAACGAGTTCGTCGCCGTCACCTCGACCAACAGCGCCAAGATCCTCAACATGTACCCGAAGAAGGGTGCCATCGTCGAAGGGGCTGACGCCGATATCGTGGTGTGGGATCCGAATGCGGAAAAGACCATCTCCGCGCAGAACCAACAGTCGGCGATCGACTACAACGTCTTCGAGGGCCTGCATGTCAAGGGCCTGCCGAGGACGGTGCTGTCGCGCGGCGAGATCGTCGTCGAGGACGGGGTGGTCAAACCGAAGCCCGGCCATGGCGAGTTCGTGGCACGCGAGGCGAATGCTCCCGTCCACCGGGCGCTGTCCAAGTGGAAAGAGGTGACTGCACCGCGCAAGGTCGAGCGGGCCGGCATCCCGGCGAGCGGGGTATGATGAGCGCAAACGCGTTCCCCTCCCCCTTGAGGGGAGGGGTTAGGGGTGGGGGTACAGCCGCGATGCCATCCGTTGTTGGAAAAAACGCCATTGGGCGAGCGCGCCGGCACCGCCGAAATATGACGGAAGGAGAGAAACGTCTTTGGCACGAACTGAAAGAATTCAGGAAACTCTATGGCGCCCATGTCAGGCGCCAAGTTCCGATCGGACCATACGTGGCCGACTTTGCCATTCATTCCGCAAAGCTCGTGATTGAAGTAGACGGTCAGTTTCATGTCGAGCCAGAAAGGATGGCATCGGACGCGATCAGAGATCGATGGCTGCATCGAGCGGGCTATAGGGTTTTGCGCTTCCGAACGGGAGAGTTGGATGAAACTTTGGACGGCTGCATTGAGGAGATACTTCGGGAGTTGGGGGTGATGCGTTGAACGTCGTGGCCACTACCCCCACCCCTAACCCCTCCCCTCAAGGGGGAGGGGAATCTATCGCGGCCCCTTCCGTAGTCGAGGCGCGGGGCCTGAGCCTCACCTTCGACACCGCCGACGGCCCGGTCCAGGCGCTCAGCAATGTCGATCTTTCGGTCGGCCGAGGTGAGTTCGTCTCCTTCATCGGCCCGTCGGGCTGCGGCAAGACCACGTTCCTGCGCGTCATCGCCGACCTGGAGCAGCCGACGGCGGGCGACATCCGTGTCAACGGGCTTACGCCGGAGGCCGCCCGCCGGGCCCGCGCCTATGGCTACGTCTTCCAGGCCGCCGGCCTCTTCCCCTGGCGCACGATCGAAAAGAACGTCGCCCTGCCGCTGGAGATCATGGGCTATTCCAGCCGGGAGAGGCAGGAGCGCGTGGCGCGCACGCTCGACCTCGTCAACCTTACCGGTTTCGAGCGCAAGTTCCCCTGGCAGCTTTCCGGCGGCATGCAGCAGCGCGCCTCGATCGCCCGCGCGCTCGCCTTCGACGCCGATCTGCTTTTGATGGATGAACCGTTCGGCGCCCTGGACGAGATCGTGCGCGACCACCTGAACGAGCAGTTGCTGGAGCTATGGGCGCGCACCAACAAGACCATCTGCTTCGTCACGCACTCCATTCCGGAAGCCGTCTATCTGTCGACGCGCATTGTGGTGATGTCGCCGCGCCCGGGACGCGTGACGGACGTGATCGAATCGACGCTGCCGAAGGAGCGGCCGCTGGATATCCGCGAGACGCCGGAGTTCCTGGCGATCGCGCATCGTGTGCGCGAGGGCTTGAGGGCGGGGCATGGCGATGAGTGATTTGCTGCAGAACACCCACGTTGGCGCGAAGGGGCACCGGCTTCGGAGGCCAACCCCATGACCGCCTCCGCCGCCTCCACCCCCACGGAAAGCCCCGCCACCCTCCGCCGCCTCACCGACGGCAAGGCGCTGCCCATCGCCATCGTCGTCGCCGCCATCGTCCTCATCTGGTACGGCTTCACGGTCTATCTCAACGCCCCCTGGCAGATCGGCCTCTATCAGCGCGCCGGCACCGAATGGACCGCCGCCGACCTCGTGCGCGACACCATGGCCCAGGAGCGCCCCGTGCTGCCGGCACCGCATCAGGTGGTGGCCGAGATGTGGAAGACCACCGTCGAGACCCGCCCCACCTCCAACCGCAGCCTTTTGAACCACGCCTGGATCACCCTTTCCTCGACGCTCCTCGGCTTCGCCATCGGCACCACGCTGGGCGTTATTCTCGCCGTCGGCATCGTCCACAACCGGGCGATGGACAAGTCGGTCATGCCGTGGGTGATCGCCAGCCAGACGATCCCCATCCTGGCGATAGCGCCGATGATCATCGTCGTCCTCAATGCCATCGGCCTCTCGGGCCTTCTGCCCAAGGCGCTGATCTCCACCTATCTCTCCTTCTTCCCGGTGGTCGTCGGCATGGTGAAAGGCTTCCGCAGTCCCGAAGCGATCCAGTTCGACCTGATGCGCACCTATAATGCCAACCGCACGCAGACCTTCTTCAGGCTGCGCTGGCCGTCCGCCCTGCCCTTCCTCTTCACGTCCATGAAGGTGGCCGTCGCCATCAGCCTCGTCGGCGCCATCGTCGGCGAATTGCCGACGGGCGCGGTGGCCGGCCTGGGCGCCCGGCTGCTGGCCGGCTCCTATTACGGCCAGACGATCCAGATCTGGTCCGCCCTCTTCATGGCAGCGGCCCTTGCGGCAGTGCTCGTCGCCCTCGTCGGCCTTGCCCAGCGCCTCGTCATGGCGCGCATGGGGGCGCGGCCATGAGCGCGGCGGTGGCCGGCGCTCTCATCTTCTGGGCGGGCGCCTGGGCGCTCAACGAGTGGCTGGTGCGGCTGAACCCGCGCACCGCGCTTGCCCGCCGCGCCCTCTCCCTCCTCGTCCCGGCCATATTCGGCATCACGCTGCTGGTCGTCTGGGAAGGCCTCGTGCGCGGCCTCAACGTACCGACGGTACTCCTTCCCCCGCCCTCCATGATCTGGGGCCGCATCGTCGGCTCCGTCCCCACGCTGTGGGCCGATTTCCGCCAGACCTTCCTGAAGGCGGTGCTCATCGGCTATGCGCTGGGCTGCGGCACGGGCTTCCTCGCCGCGATCGCCATCGACCGCTCGCCCTTCCTGAAGCGCGGGCTCCTGCCGCTCGGCAATTTCGTCTCCGCGCTCCCCATCATCGGCATCGCCCCGATCATGGTCATGTGGTTCGGCTTCGATTGGCCATCGAAGGCCGCCGTCGTCGTCGTCATGACCTTCTTCCCCATGCTGGTGAACACTGTCGCCGGCCTTTCGGCCTCCTCGGCCATCGACCGCGATCTGATGCGCACCTATGCGGCCTCCTACTGGCAGACGCTCTTCAAGCTGCGCCTGCCGGCGGCCGCACCTTTCATCTTCAATGCCTTGAAGATCAACTCCACCCTGGCGCTGATCGGCGCCATCGTGGCAGAGTTCTTCGGCACGCCCATCGTCGGCATGGGCTTCAGGATATCCACAGAAGTGGGACGCATGAACATCGACATGGTATGGGCGGAGATCGCCGTCGCCGCCCTGGCGGGTTCGCTCTTCTATGGCCTCGTTGCCCAGATCGAGCGGACCGTCACGTTCTGGCATCCGTCCATCCGCGGTGGATAGAGCAATTCCAGGAAAGGTGGAAACCGGTTTCCGCCCGGAATTGCGTAGAACAGGGCAGCCAACCGGCCGTGGGGAGCACGGCCCAACCACAGAGGGAAGCGAAATGAAAAGACTGATGACAACCATGCTCGCCGGCGCCATGTCGCTCACTGCCTATTCCGCCCTTGCGGCGGACGACGTCACGCTACAGCTCAAATGGGTGACCCAGGCGCAGTTCGCCGGCTACTACGTGGCGCTCGACCAGGGCTTCTATGAAGAGGAAGATCTGAACGTCACGATCAAGCCCGGCGGGCCCGACATCGCCCCGCCGCAGGTGCTGGCCGGCGGCGGCGCCGACGTCATCGTCGAGTGGATGCCGGCGGCCCTTGCCGCGCGCGAGCGCGGCGTGCCACTGGTCAACATCGCCCAGCCCTTCAAATCCTCGGGCATGATGCTCACCTGCCTCAAGGAGAGCGGCATCGAGACGCCGGAGGACTTCCGCGGCCGCACGCTGGGCGTCTGGTTCTTCGGCAACGAGTACCCCTTCCTGTCGTGGATGAGCCACCTCGGCATCCCCACCGAGGGTGGCGAGGACGGTGTCGAGGTCTTGAAGCAGGGCTTCAACGTCGACCCGCTCCTCCAGAAGCAGGCCGACTGCATCTCCACCATGACCTACAACGAGTACTGGCAGGTGATCGACGCCGGCATCGCCGAAGACGACCTCATCACCTTCAAATACGAGGACCAGGGCGTGGCCACCCTCGAGGACGGCCTCTACGTGCTCGAAGAGAGCCTCGATGATCCCGCGTTTGTCGACAAGATGGTCCGCTTCGTGCGCGCCTCCATGAAGGGCTGGAAATGGGCCGAGGAGAACCCGGACGAGGCCGCCATGATCGTCCTCGACAACGACGCCACCGGCGCCCAGACCGAGGAGCACCAGAAGCGCATGATGGGCGAGATCGCCAAGCTGACGGCCGGCTCCGACGGCACGCTGGACGAGGAGGACTACCAGCGCACGGTGGAATCGCTCCTGTCCGGCGGCTCCGACCCGGTCATCACGGAGGAGCCGGAAGGCGCCTACACGCACGATATCATCGAGAAGGCGCTATAGCTCACACACCAGTGGCCTTCTGAAGGGGCGGGCAACCGCCCCTTTTTGCTGCCGGCTGAGTTAAAACCGCAGCAATGCAACTTTCCCCGGCCTCAAGCGTTAACGCCTACCGCCAATCCGGTCCGAGGAGGGGGTCAAAGACAATGGATGCTGCGCAATTCAAGCTGCCGGTTCGGCTCGAGCTGCGGCGAGGCGAGCCGGTGTCCGAAATCTACAGCGCCGAGCACGCGCTCGATTTTCTGATGGCGTGGCCCGTGCAGAAGGGACCTGTTTTCGAGCGCGCCATCGCGGCATGCCTTGCCGCAAGCGCCGATCCCGAATCGGTGGAAGAGGCGCATAGAACTTTCTCGAGCTTCGCCAGGGCCTCGGGCATCCTCGCGAGGGACGTGCCGCTCGATAGCCTCTATGAGGGAGAGCGGCTGAAGAACGAGATTTATGGCGGGGGGTAAGAGCTGTAGACATTCAAGCTGGAGTCCCCCCCCTCACGCGCTGAATGTTGACAGACCTTAACCCATGAATCTCACCCCACCAGCTTCCCCCGCTCCGCCTCCCGGAACGCCCCCGGCGTCATGCCCGTCCGGCGCTTGAAGAAGCGGTTGAAGTAGGCGGGGTCCTGGAAGCCAAGCGAGTAGGCGATAGCCTGCACTGGTGTCGGCGTGAAAACGAGGTCGCGGCGGGCGGCGCGCAGGAGGTGGCGGGTGGCGAGTTCCTGCACGCTGGCCCCGGTCTCGCGTCGCGCGAGGCGGTTGAGGTGACCGGCGGACAGGCCGAGTTTCCGGGCGTAGAAGCCGACCGGCCGGTGTTCGCGGCAATGCGCGGCGACGAGCGCCTCCAGCGCGCTCGTCCGCTGCCGGTCGCGTTCGCGCGAGGCCGGGATATCGCCCCGATGGTCCGTCTTCGCCCCCGTGCGCGCGAGTCTCAGCATGGCCTCCGTCACCATGGCGTCGAGAATAATCTCGCCGCCTGGCCGCGCCGCGTGCAGTTCCTCGTGGATGCCCGATGCGAGCGCCGCAAGCCGGGCGCTGTCCGTCTCGTCCGGCTCCAGCGCGGTTACCCGTGTCGCTGCCAGGTAGGCGGCAATCGACGGGTCGGACGCACCGAGCGAGGACAGCCGGTCGGCCAGCACCGTGATCACCAGCCCGTCGGCATCGTGCGAGTATCGGAAACCGTGCACCGAACCCGGCGCGATGTAGATGGCGCAAGGCGCTTTGAACGCCAGCACGCGCCCAACGGGACCCAGAAGCTCGCCCTCCCCCTCCTTGACCACGAAAAGCTGGAACAGCGCCTCGTGGCGATGCAGCGATATCTCCCAATCGTGCAGCCGGCTGCGCTCGGGGAGCGTCTCGCTATGCAGCCAGAAATCCTCCGACTCCCCTGTTTTCGCACGATAAAGCCAATAGTTTGGAACGCTTCTACTGTGCATCTCGCCTCCCTGACATGTTCTGAAAATGCAATCGTGCGCGGCAAATGTCCATTGCCCACCCACCGTCTGTGCGCCAATTTGGTGTGGTCATCGGGAGGATCGACAGCTTCATGCGCACAAAGGTCGCCATCATCGGCTCAGGCCCCGCCGGGCTTCTGCTCGGCCAGCTCCTGACCAACACCGGCGTCGACAATGTCATCCTCGAGCGCGCCACGCAGGAGCATGTGCTCTCGCGCATCCGCGCCGGTGTGCTGGAGGAAGGCACGACCATGATGCTGCAGGAGGCGGGTGCGGGCAAACGCATGCGCGCCGAGGGCCTGCCCCATGATGGCTTCGACCTCGCCTTCGACGGGCGCCGCCACCGTGTCGACCTCTTCGGCCTGACGGGCGGCAAGCGCGTCATGGTCTACGGCCAAACGGAAGTCACGCACGACCTGATGGACAAGCGGGCGGCGACCGGCGGCCTTTCCGTCTATGAGGCGGCCGACGTCCTCCCGCAGGACTTCGACACCGACCGGCCTTACGTCACCTACAAGAAGGACGGCAAGACGCACCGCATCGACTGCGACTTCATCGCCGGCTGCGACGGCTATCACGGCATCGCGCGCAAATCGGTGCCGGAAGCGGCAATCGAGACCTTCGAGCGCACCTTTCCCTTCGGCTGGCTCGGCATCGTCGCCGACGTGCCGCCGGTAAGCGCCGAGCTGATCTACGCCAATCATCCGCGCGGCTTCGCCCTGTGCTCCATGCGCTCCCATACCCGCAGCCGCTACTATGTGCAGGTGCCGGTGAACGAGAAGGTGGACGACTGGCCAGACGAGCGCTTCTGGGACGAGATCCGCCGACGCCTGCCCGAGAAGACGGCTGAAGCTATGACCACCGGCCCCTCGATCGAAAAATCCGTCGCCCCCATTCGCTCCTTCGTCGCCGAGCCCCTGCGCTTCGGCCGCCTGTTTCTGGCTGGCGATGCCGGCCACATCGTGCCGCCAACCGGCGCCAAAGGCTTGAATCTGGCTGCGAGCGACGTGCGCTATCTCTTTGATGCGCTTAACGAATATTATGCCGAGAAATCGAGCGCCGGCCTCGACGCCTATTCCGAAAAAGCGCTCGCCCGCGTCTGGAAGGCGGAGCGCTTCTCCTGGTGGATGACGAACACCATGCACCGCTTCCCCGATCAGGGCCCCTTCGGCCAGAAGATCCAGCACGCCGAGCTCGACTATCTCTTCCAATCGCGCGCCGCCTTGACCATGCTGGCGGAGAACTATGTCGGCCTGCCGTATTGAAGAGGCCCCGGAGGAACGAATGAGCGGGAAGTCCAAGCGCTACGAGGAAGGCATGGCGACACGCCGCGCCGTTTTGGGCGATGATTGGGTCGACCGCGCGGAGGCCGGCAAGACGGCGTTCGACGCGCCCTTCCAGGAGCTCATCACCGAGGCCGCCTGGGGCCACGTCTGGTCGCGCCCGGACTGGACGAAGCGCGAGCGCTCCATGGTGACGATCGCGCTGCTCGCCGCCCTCGGCCATCACGAAGAGCTCGCCATGCACGTGCGCGCCACCGGCAAGACCGGCACCACCGCGGACGACCTGCGCGAAGCCATGCTGCACGTGGCGATCTACGCCGGTGTGCCCGCGGCCAACCACGCCATCAAGATCATCAAACAGACACTTTCCGAGATGGAAGGCGGAGGAGAAAAATGAGGAACGCAAGGCCCGAGACGGGCGGCTTTTTCCAGCGCCAGCGAAACTGGCACCCGCCGGCTTTCGCGCCGGGCTACAAGAGCACAGTGGTGCGCTCGCCGCAGCGCGCGCCCGTCTCCTTCGGCAATACGCTGTCGGAGATCACCGGCCCGGTCTTCGGCCGCGCCATGCTGGGCGAGCTCGACAACGACCTGACGCTCAACTACGCCAAGCCCGGCCAGAGCGCCATCGGCCCGCGCATCGTCGTCTACGGCCAGGTGCTCGACGAGCGTGCCCGCCCGGTGCCCAACGTGCTGGTCGAGTTCTGGCAGGCCAATGCCGGCGGCCGCTACCGCCATAAGAAGGACGGCTATCTCGCCCCTCTCGACCCCAATTTCGGCGGCTGCGGGCGCACGATCACCGACGAGGACGGCAATTACTCCTTCCTCACCATCCAGCCCGGCGCCTATCCCTGGCCGAACGGCATCAACGACTGGCGCCCCGCGCACATCCACTTCGCGATCTTCGGCCATGGCTTCGTGCAGCGGCTGATCACGCAGATGTATTTCGAGGGCGACCCGATGATCTGGCAGTGCCCGATTGTCCGCACGATCCCCGACAAGCGCGCCATCGAGACGCTCATCGCCGTGCTCGACATGGAGGCGACGGTGCCCATGGACGCGCGCGCCTACAAGTTCGACATTGTCCTGCGCGGGCGCCGCTCGACCATGTTCGAGAACAAGCTGGAGGGCAATTGATCATGGCCCAGTCGCTGACAAGACTGAAGGAAACCCCCTCCCAGACGGCAGGGCCATACGTCCATATCGGGCTCACGCCGAACATCTGCGAGATTTCCGGCGTCTATCCGGAAGACCTCGGCACCCGCATGGTCGACGACAAGACCAAGGGCGAGCGCATCACGGTGAAGATGCGCGTCTTCGACGGCACCGGCTCCGTCATCAAGGATGCGCTGATCGAGATCTGGCAGGCCGATGCCGACGGGCTCTACAACTCGCCCTCGGAGCCGCGCGGGAAAGCCGACCCCAACTTCACCGGCTGGGGGCGGCAGGCTTCCGATAGCGAGACCGGCGTCTTCACCTTCGAGACCATCAAGCCCGGCCGCGTCCCCTTCCCCGACGGCCGCCCGCAGGCGCCCCACATCTCGCTCTGGATCGTCGCCCGCGGCATCAATCTGGGCCTGCAGACGCGCATGTATTTCGGCGACGAGGAGAAGGCGAACGCGGAAGACCCGGTTTTGACGCGGCTTGAGCACCAGAGCCGTGTCCCCACGCTGGTTGCCCCACGGGACGGCGACACCTACACTTTCGACATCCACCTTCAGGGCGAGAAGGAGACGGTGTTTTTCGATGTGTGAGGGCCGTAGAGGCCCCCTCTCTTGCAAATTCTTGGGCTTAGCCGAAGGCTAAGTGTTAGAAGTCGCAAGAGAGGGGGCAGAGGGCGCGACAGGGTAGGGCAAACGCAATGACCATCTCAGCCTTCGACCACCCCATCCTCGCAGGCCTTCTGGGCGACGAGGAGCTGGCGCAGCTCTTCTCGGCCAGGGCCGAGATCGAGGCGATGCTGCGCTTCGAGGCCGCCCTTGCCGAGGCGGAGGCCCAGGAAGGCGTCATCCCGGACGGGGCCGCACGCGCCATCGCGGAGGCCCTTGCCGGCTTCGGCCCGGATATTTCCGCGCTCAAGGCCGGCGTGGCGAGCGACGGCGTGGTGGTGCCGGCCCTCATCGCCCAGTTGCGCGAGCGGCTTCAGCCGGAATACGCCCCTCACCTCCACTTCGGCGCCACCAGCCAGGATGCGATCGACACCGGCCTTGCGCTTCGGCTCTCCGAGGCCATGGGCCTGCTGGCAGCGCGTCTCGACCGTCTGGTTGAAGCGCTCGACGCGCTGGAGAAGCGCGACGGCGCTGCGCCCGTCATGGCGCACACGCGTATGCAGGCAGCCATTCCCGTCCTCGCCGCGCGAAAAATCCGCGCCTGGCGCGAGCCTTTGATGCGCCACCGCGCCCGCCTGGATAGCGTCACCAAATCCGCTGCCATCCTCACCTTCGGCGGCGCGGCCGGCACGCTCGACAAGCTCGGCGACAAGGGCCCGCCCGTCGCCGCGCGGCTGGCCAAGGCGCTCGGCCTCAATCTCGTCGCCCGTGCCCGGCATTCGGAGCGCGACGGCATCGCCGACCTCGCCTCATTCCTGTCGCTCACCACCGGAAGCCTCGGCAAGATGGGGCAGGACGTGGCGCTGATGGCGCAAAGCGAGATGGGCGAGGTGAAGCTCGCCGAGGCCGGCGGCTCGTCCGCCATGCCGCACAAGCAGAACCCGGTGAAGGCCGAGGCCCTCGTCACCCTCGCCCGCTTCAACGCCACGCTTCTGCCCGGCATGCACCATGCGCTGGTACACGAGAACGAACGTTCGGGCGCCGCCTGGACACTGGAATGGATGCTCCTGCCGCAGATGGTGGTGGCGACCGGAGCCGCGCTTAAGCTCGCGGTGGGGCTTGCGGACGGCCTTTCCTTCGCCGCCCACAAATCATAGACTGCCTCCGCTTTATTCCGCAGCGACCCGGCTTTCCCTCACCGGATGAATGGCTTGGAAAGGCACGCAGAGCCGGTTCCACACATTGATTGTCCCGATCGCGACGGAAAGCTTCACCAACTCGTCCTCATTGAAGTGCTTTCGCACCTCGTCATAGTCGTCGTCCTCCACGGCAGCGGTTTCCGAAAGCCTCGTCAGCTTTTCCGTCCAGGCGAAGGCTGCGCGCTCGCGTTCGGAAAAGAGCGGCGACTCCCGCCATGCCGAGACGAGAAGCACGCGCTGCTCGCTGTCGCCGTCTTCTCGTGCCTCTCGGCTGTGCATGTCGACACAGAACGAGCAGCCGTTGATCTGCGAGGCGCGCAGCTTGATGAGGTGCAGCAGGCTCTTTTCGAGGCCGGACTCCTCTACCTCCTGATTCAGTGCCCGCACGGCCTTGATGATCTCCGGCGAGGCTTGATAGAAATTGAGACGCGGTTGCATGCTCTTCTCCTTTCTACTTTGGCGCTTTGGGGAAACTCCTGCCCTGCGGCCGCTGATGGCGGCCCACGAAGGCGCAGTTGAAGGCGACGGCGCGGGGATCGGCCTCGGCCTGATAGCCGGCGACGATCTCGGAAAGCTTCGTCTCCGCAAGCACGGCACGCCAGGCCTTTTCCGCCCTGAGCATGGCAACCTTGATGCCGCAGGGCTTCACATAGGCTGTCGGCTCCAGCGCGCCCGGCCCGCGCTGCCTGATCTCCGCGCAGCGGAAGGCTGGTTCCGCCCCCTCCACCGCCAGAACGATATCGAGCAGGCTGATGCGCTCCGGCGCCCGTGCCAGCCGGTAGCCGCCATTGGGCCCGGGGAGGGATTCGAATATCTTCGCCCCCGACAGCGCCTGCAGATGCTTCAGGAGATAGCTCGGGGAGAGCCCGTGCAACTCGGCCAGCGCGCTTGCCGGCAGCGCGCGCCCGTCCTCCAGCCTAGCCAGGACGGCGGCGCAATGGATGGCGGCTTCAACCCCTTCGCTCAGCTTCATCTTCATCTCCAATCATGGATAAGAAATATCATGGATATTATTTATCCGCAATAAGAGGCTGAATGTCCATGCGAGGTGTGTTCTGCTATTCGAGCTTTTTAAGGAGCGAAGCCAACGTTTCGGCCTCGGCTGTGTTCAACCGCTCGCCGACCACCACCTGAATAGCTTGGGCGTAGACCTCCCACATCTCCCGCCTCAGCCTGCGGCCCTCGGCGCTGATCTTGAGCTTGAGGCCGCGCTTGTCCTCCGGGCAGGCACCGCGCTCGACGAGCCCCGCCGCCACCAGCCGGTCGGCCAGCCGCGAGAGATTGTACTGCTCGAACAAAAGCGCCTTCTCCAGTTCGAAAGGGCGCAGGCCGCACTCTCCGGCTTTCTCCAGTTCCCACAGCGCGTCGTACCAGGAAAGCGGCGGCAGCTCCGCCGCCTTCAGCCGCGCCTCGATCCCCGCCATGGTAAGCCGCCCCGCCCGCGCCAGCGCGATCCATGCAGCGACGGTGGTTTCATCGGGTTTTGCGGTCATTGTTCACCAACAGTTTATTTCATGCAATTGCATCGAGATTGACATTCGTCGTCTTATCGCCAATATAGATGCAATTGCATCAACTTTCCACTCCGACCCATATCCAAGGAGCATTCAATGCCACAAAACCCCACCCTCGTCTCCTTCGACCTGTGCCCCTATGTGCAGCGCGCGGCGATCGTGCTCAAGGAAAAGAGCGTCCCCTTCGAGCGCATCGACATCGATCTCGAGAACAAGCCCGACTGGTTCCTGAAAATCTCCCCACGCGGCAAGGTGCCGGTTCTGAAGGTGGGTGAGGAGGTGCTGTTCGAGAGCGCGGCCATCGTCGAGTACCTGGACGAGACGTATGCCCCGCGGCTCCACCCGGAAGACGCCATCGCCCGTGCCCGCCACCGCGCCTGGATGGAGTTCGGCTCCGCCGCCCTCTCCGACATCTGGACCATCGAGACGACGGGCGATCGGGCGGCTTTCGACGCAGCCGTTGCGGCGCTGAAGGAGAAGTTCTCGCGCATCGAGGCCGAACTCGGCGACGGTCCGTATTTTGCAGGCGAGGCCTTCACCGTCGTCGACGCCGTCTTCGCCCCCGCCTTCCGCTATTTCGATGTCATCGACACGATCGCCGATCTCGGTGTCTTCGACGGCCTGCCCAAGGTGCAGGCGTGGCGCAAGACGCTGGCCGCGCGTCCCTCCGTGCGCGAGGTCGTGGCGCCCGACTACGCCGGCCGCCTGCGCCGTTTTCTCGACAAGAAGGGCGGCGTGCTCCTGCGGCTGGATAGGGCGGCGGCCTGACCGGTCGGTCCTCCCTCCCCCTTGAGGGGAGGGTGCCTTCCCGGACAAAGTCCGGGAAGGTGGGTGGGGTAGGCCGCGACGCGCGCCGGCCTATTTTCTTATTGCACTATTGGCGTAGAGCACGGCCGCGCTGACCCCACCCGTCCATCCGCCTCGCGGCGGTTGTCCACCCTCCCCTCAAGGGGGAGGGAAAGGCGTCCTACTCCGCCGCCGCCTTCATCGGGTTGTTCGGGTGTGTGGTCCAGTTGGCGTACTCGGCCTCCACCACCTTGCCCGTGCGCCGGTCCATCTCTCCCGCTGCAAGCGGCACCATGTCGATGCAGCCCTCCACCGGGCACACGTTGACGCACAGATTGCAGCCCACGCACTCTTCCTCGATCACCTCGAAGCGCCGCGCGCCGTCCACCATCGCCGTGATCGCCTGATGCGAGGTGTCCTCGCAGGCGATGTGGCAGCGCCCGCATTTAATGCACAGGTCCTGGTCGATCTTCGCCTTGGTCACGTAGTTGAGGTTGAGGTACTGCCAGTCCGTCACGTTCGGCACCGCCCGGCCGATCACGTCGTCGAGCGAGGCGTGCCCCTTGGCGTCCATCCAGTTGTTCAACCCCTCGATCATCTCCCGGACGATTTTGAAGCCGTAGGTCATGGCGGCCGTGCACACCTGCACGTTGCCCGCGCCCAACGCCAGGAACTCCGCCGCGTCGCGCCACGTCGTCACGCCGCCGATGCCGGAGATCGGCAAGCCCCGCGTCTCAGCGTCGCGGGCGATCTCGGCCACCATGTTGAGCGCGATCGGCTTGACCGCCGGCCCGCAATAGCCGCCGTGCGAGCCCTTGCCGTCGATGGTCGGCTCCGGGGCGAAATTGTCGAGATCGACCGCCGTGATGGAATTGATCGTGTTGATGAGCGACACCGCGTCCGTGCCGCCTGCGTGGGCCGCACGCGCGGGCTTGCGCACGTCGGTGATGTTCGGCGTCAGCTTGGTGATGACGGGCATGCGCGTATATTGCTTGCACCAGCGCACCACCATCTCGACATATTCGGGCACTTGCCCTACGGCCGAACCCATGCCGCGCTCGCTCATGCCGTGCGGGCAGCCGAAATTGAGCTCGATGCCGTCGGCTTCCGTCTCTTCCACCAGCGGCAGGATGGTCTTCCACGCCTCCTCCTCGCACGGCACCATGAGCGAGACGACCAGCGCCCGGTCCGGCCAGTTCTTCTTCACCTGCTTGATCTCCCTGAGGTTGAGGTAAAGATCGCGGTCGGTGATCAGTTCGATGTTGTTGAGGCCGAGCAGCCGGCGGTCGGCGCCCCAGATGGCGCCGTAGCGCGGGCCGTTGACGTTGACGACCGGCGGCCCCTCCTCGCCCAGCGTCTTCCACACCACGCCGCCCCAGCCCTCCCTGAAGGCGCGTTCGACATTGTAGGCCTTGTCGGTGGGCGGCGCGGAGGCCAGCCAGAACGGGTTCGGCGATTTGATGCCGACGAAATTCGAGCGGATGTCAGCCATGGGTGTGCTCCTCAGCCCATCAATGCGCGATGAATGCTCTCGGCCGCGTCGCGCCCCTGCGCCACCGCCGAGACGGTGAGATCGTCGCCGCCGGCGATGCAGTCGCCGCCCGCCCACACCTTGGGCATGGATGTGCGGCCCTCTTCATCGACCTTGATGCGCCCCGCTTCGAGCGCAATCGCCTCGCCGCTGCCGTTCAGAACGGATGGCTCGAAGGTCTGGCCGATGGCCTTGAAGACCTGATCGGCTTTCAAGGTCAGCGTCTCGCCCGTGCCGGTGAGCCGCCCGTCGGAAAGCTGCGTGTATTCCAGTTCGATCGCCGCCACCTTGCCGCCCTCGGCGATCACCCGCTTCGGCTGCAGCCAGTGGCGGATGGTAACGCCCTTGGAGGCCGCCAGATCCTGCTCCCACTCGGAGGCGTTCATGTGCTCGCGCCCACGGCGATAGCAGATCGTCACCTCCTCCGCGCCCAAGAGCCGCGCCTGCACGGCCGCGTCGATGGCCGTCATGCCGCCGCCGATGACAACGACGCGCCGGCCGATTGGCAGTTGCGCCATATCCCGAGCCTGTCGAAGATTGGCGATGTAGTCGACGGCGTTCTCCACGCCCTCGGCCTCCTCCCCCTCGGCCCGGAGCGCGTTGACGCCGCCAAGCCCCATGGCGAGGAAGACAGCATCGAACGCCTCGGCAAGGCCGGAAAGCGAAAGGTCGCGCCCGAGCGTCTTGCCATGTTCGATGGCGATGCCGCCGATGGCCGTCACATAATCGACCTCGGCTTGCGCGAAATTCTCCGGCGTCTTGTAGGCGGCGATCCCGTATTCGTTGAGCCCACCGGATTTCGGCCGTGCCTCGTAGACCGTCACATCGTGCCCGTGCATGGCGAGCCTGTGCGCTGAGGCAAGCCCCGCCGGCCCCGCGCCGACCACCGCCACTTTCTTGCCGGTGGGTGCCGCCCGTCCATAAAACTGCTTCCCCTCGCCCATCGCCGCGTCGGTGGCATAGCGCTGCAACCGGCCGATCTGCACCGGCTTGCCCTCCGCCGCCTCGCGCACGCAGGCTTCCTCGCACAGGGTCTCCGTCGGGCACACGCGTGCGCACATGCCGCCGAGGATGTTCTGGTCGAAGATGGTCTTGGCCGAGCCGAGCGGGTTGCCCGTGGCGATCTGGCGGATGAACAGCGGGATGTCGATGGACGTCGGGCAGGCGTGCATGCAGGGCGCATCGTAGCAGAAATAGCACCGGTCCGCCTCCACCCGCGCCTCGTGCTCATCGAGCGGCGGATGGAGATCCGCGAAGTTCTGCACGTAGTCACCCGGTGAAAGGCGGCCCGGGACGATGCCGTCCTCGTATTGGCGTTGAACCATGCCATTCCCCTTTTTAATTAGGGCCCCTTTTTGTTCTTGGGGAAAACTAACGCAGTTTCGTTTTTTTATCAATCGGTCAAATTTCTTCCAAGCAGCCGATTTTGCATCAAAAAATTGACTAATATTATCATGTTTTCCCGCCTCGTTCGGGCGATTGCCTGTCTGGTTGTCCCTCCTCGATCGTCCTATGATGGCGCTGTTCATCCCATACGGTCTTCACGCGGCTATGCCGCCGCGACAGAGGAGAAAGACGATGCCGACCTCTCCCAAATCCTTCTTCTGGTATGAGCTGATGACCTCCGATATGAAGGCGGCCGAAGCCTTCTACACGGCCGTCGTGGGCTGGCGCGCCGAACCGTGGACCGAGCCCGGCACGCCGCCCTACACCGTCATGAATGCAGGGGACCGCGGCGTAGCCGGGATCATGGACCTGCCGGAGGAATATCGCCAGTCAGGCGGCCAGCCGGCGTGGCTTGGCTACATCCATGCCGACAATGCGGATGTGGCAACGGAAGGCGTGAAGAAGGCCGGCGGCACGGTCCACCGCCCGCCGATGGACATTCCCGGCGTCGGCCGCTTCTCCGTCGTCGCCGATCCCCAGGGCGTGACCTTCATGCTGCTTAAGCCCGACGGACCGGACCAGCCGCCCGTACCGGCCGAAACGCCCGGCCACATCGGCTGGCACGAGCTCTACACGACAGATTGGCAAAAGGCCTTCGACTTCTATTCCGGCCAGTTCGGCTGGACCAAGGGAGAGGCGATGGATATGGGGGAGATGGGGGTCTACCAGCTATTCGCCGCCGGTGGCGAGCCGGTCGGCGGCATGATGAACAAGCCCGAGCAGATCCCCGTCCCCTTCTGGCAGTTCTATTTCAACGTCCCCGCCATCGACGAGGCGGCCGAGCGCGTGAAGGCGAATGGCGGCCAGCTTCTGATGGGGCCTATGGAGGTGCCTGGCGGAGGCTGGATCGTGCAATGCCTCGACCCGCAGGGCGCAGCCTTCGCCTTGTCCGCGCCGAAGCGGTGAGGATGCAGCACCCCTATCTCTCCTCTTTGCATGGGGTGAGATAGGGGCGCCGAGCCCTCGCTACTTCTTCCTCGCCAGCGCCTTCGCCTGCTTCACCCAGTCCTCGCGCTCGATGCGGCCCTTGAACTTCAGGTACTCGTCCAGCCACTCTCGCTCGGCCTTCTTCCAGGCGGCGATCTGCGCATAGGTGTAGATGCCGAGGCCGTTGAGCATCGCCTCAAGCTTCGGCCCGACGCCGGAGATCAGCTTCAGATCGTCCGGCGTGCGCGGCTTGCGCATCTTTGGCGGGCGGTTCTTGTCGGCGCCCGTCGTGCCCGGCTTCACACGTGCCGAGGCCGCCTGCCGCCCGCCACCAACTTCCGTCTGCACCTTCTTGGGCGCGGAGAAGCCGGGAACCGCGGAGGCCGTTTCGGCCTTCGCCTTGCGGCTGGTCCCGCCCTTGGCGCGAGCAGATCGCGCACCGGCCCTGGCCTTCGCCGGCGCGACGGGCTTCGCCGCCCCTTCCCCGCGCTTCTCGTCGAAGCTGATGACCGGCTCCATCGTCTTCAGCGCCTCCTCGTCCAACCAGCACAGGCTGCGGTGGCCCTCGCCGAGGTCTGCGAAGGGCGGCAGCTCGCGCTCGCACAGATTGTCCGGCACCAGGCGCTTGTAGCGGCAGCGGGTCTGGAAGGGGCAGCCGGGCGGCGGGTCCATGGCCGACGGGATGTCGCCCTCGAGCACGATATGCTTCTTGCGCACCGAGGTGTCGGCGATGGGGATCGCCGATAAGAGCGCCTCCGTATAGGGGTGGTAGGGCGGCGCGAAAATCTGGTCCGTCGTCCCCTGCTCGACGATATGGCCGAGATACATCACCACCACACGGTCGGCCAGATAGCGCACCACCGAGAGATCGTGGCTGATGAACAGCATCGTCGTCTTGTTCTTGCGCTGGATGTCCATCAAAAGCTCGGTCACCGCCGCCTGCACCGAAACATCGAGCGCGGAGACCGGCTCGTCGGCCACCACCACCCTGGCATTGCCGGCAAAGGCGCGCGCCACGCCGATGCGCTGCTTCTGCCCGCCCGAAAGCTGGCGCGGCATGCGCGAAGCGAAGGCACGCGGCAGCTTGACGAGGTCGAGCAGCTCCAGCATGCGGTTCTTGCGGTCCGCGACCGTCTTTCCCACCTTGAACTTTTCGAGCGTGCGCATGATCTGCGCGCCCACCGAGTGGCTAGGGTTAAGCGTATCGAACGGGTTCTGGAACACCATCTGGATGCCGGCCACGGTGTCCGTGTCGCGCTCCTCCACCGGCGTTCCCTGGATTTCCGTGTTGCCCAGCGTGACGGTCCCCTCCGTCGCCGTCTCGAGGCCGAGCAGAACCTTGGCGAGCGTCGACTTCCCGCAACCGGATTCGCCGACGATCGCCACCGTCTCCGATTCGCGCGCCTCGAAGCTGACCGCCTCGTTGGCCTTGACGGTGCGCGTCTCCGCCCCACCGAAGATGGCGTTGGCGGCGACGTGATAGTGCTTCTTAAGGTCGTCGATCTTCAGCATCGGCGCGCCCGGCTTCACCGGCTCGCGCGCCGTTTTCGCCCCTTCCGGCAGCTTCGCCCAATCGATCTCCTCGAACCGCACGCAGCGCGAGTGATGGCTCCTGTGCTCCTTCACGGCGATCATGGGAATTTCCGCCGCATCGCACACGCCTTCCACGAAATGCTGGCAGCGCGGGCCGAAATTGCAGCCCCTCGGCCGCTCATGCGGCAGCGGTAATTGGCCGGGAATGGCGATCAGCGGCCGCGCGTTCTTGTCCGCGCCGGGCAAGGGAATGGATCGGAACAGCCCCTGCGTATAAGGATGGCGCATGCGGTCGAACACATCCTTGACCCGGCCCGTCTCCACCGCCTCGCCCGAATACATCACTGTGATGCGGTCGCAGGTCTCCAGGATCAGCCCGAGATTATGCGACACGAAAATCATCGACGTGCCGAATTCCTTGCCCAGCCCCTTCACCAGTTCGACAATGCCCGCCTCCACCGTCACGTCGAGCGCGGTGGTGGGCTCGTCGAGCAGAAGCAGCGAGGGTTTCGACAGAAGCGCCATGGCGATGACGATGCGCTGCTGCTGGCCGCCGGAAAGCTGGTGCGGGTAGGCGCGCATGATGCGCTCGGGGTCGGGCAGGCGCACCGCGCGCACCATCTCCAGCGCCCGGTTCCATGCCTCCTCCTTCGACACCTTCTCGTGGATCAGCGGCACCTCCATGAGCTGCCGGCCGATCTTCATGGCCGGGTTCAGGCTCGCCATCGGCTCCTGGTAGATCATGGCGATCTCGTTGCCGCGGATATGGCGCAGTTCCTCCTCGCTCATCTGCGCCATGTCGCGGCCCTTGAACTTGATGCGGCCGCCGACAATTTTGCCGACATTGGAAAGATCGCGCATGATGCCGAGCGCCACGGTGGACTTGCCGCAGCCCGATTCCCCGACGATCCCCATCGCCTCCCCCGGCATCACCTCGCAGGAGAAGTCCATCACCGCGGGAATCTCGCCGGCGCGGGTGAAGAAGGAGATGGAGAGGTTCTCGATCTCCAGGATCGGCTGGGCCGCCTTTTGAGGACGATCGATACTGACGGCTTCGTTCATGGCTGGCTCCCGCGCTGATCGAGGCGGCGCTTGCTTGTTTCAGGCACCACCGCCGTCATCCCGGAAAGCCGAAGGCTTGTCCGGGACCCATTCCGGAACGTGGATGTGTCACGGAATGGATCCCGGACAGCCTCCGCTATCGCTCCGGCTTCCGGGATGACGCGGTGGTGGTGTCGCATCATCGTCGTCACCTTCAATCCTTCAACGACTGCTCGCGCAGCGCATCCGCAAGCAGGTTCAAGCCCAGCACAAACGACATCAGCGCAAAGACGGGCGGCAGGGCGGGGTGGATATAGGCGCGCAACAGCCGGCTCGATTCCTTGATGCCTGTTCCCCAGTCCGGGCTTTCCGGGGCCAGCCCGAGGCCGAAATAGCCGAGCGTTCCCAGAAGGATGGTTGTGTAGCCGATCCTCAGGCACGCATCGACGATGAGCGGCCCGCGCGCGTTCGGCAGCACCTCCCACAGCATGATGTACCAGGGGTTCTCGCCGCGCGTCTGGGCGGCGGCCACGTAGTCGCGCGTCTTGATGTCCATGGTCAGCCCCCGCACGATGCGGAAGACGCCTGGCGAAGAGGCGAAGACCACGGCCACGAAGATGTTCAGTTCGTTTGGCCGGATCGAGATGATGCCGAGCGGATCCTTGTTGAAGACGAGCCCGATATAGACCCAGCCGCCGATGAGCGCCGTGATCGCAAGCTGCGCGGCGAGCAATCCCGGCCGGCTCTTGAACCGCGTATAGAACAGCGTCCCGAAGAAGATGACGGGAAAGATGAAGAAGATGCCCGCGAGCCATTGCGGGATGGCGGTCTCGCGGATGCCCGGCGTGACCAGCAGGTAGAAGAGCAGGATCACCGGGAATGCCAGCACCAGATTGGCGAGGAAAGACAGAAAATTGTCGATCCGCCCGCCGTAATAGCCGGCTGGCAGGCCCAGCGTCGTGCCCACCATCAGCGCGAACATCGTCGCCGCCGGCGCGATGACGAGCACGATCTGGCTGCCGAAGACCATGCGGCTGAACACGTCGCGGGCCAGCCTGTCGCCACCGAAAAGGAACGGCAGGCCGCTACCGGGGTCGACGGTGCCGGGCACCGCGTTCTTCAGGATCGCCACCTGCTGCAACGGGTCGAATGGGGCGATCACGTCGGCGAAGATCGCCGTGAACAGCCAGAACAGGCAGATCATCAGCCCGGCGATCCCCACGCCGGTGTCAAAAAGGTGCCCGTAGAGGCCGAGCATTTTCTTGTAGCGCAGGCTGAGTGCCAGGATGATGCCAAGCGCCAGCCACACCGGCCAGAAGCGCGCGATCACGCCGATGACGATGCCGAAGATGCCGACGGTTTCGAATTCCATCCGTCGTCCCTCCTACTGCACGCGAATGCGCGGGTTGAGCAGCGCGTAGCCGATGTCGGAAATGAGCTGCGTCGAAAGCACCACGAGCACGGACACCAGCGAGCAGGCGAGCAACAGGTCGATGTCGTTGTTGGCCGCCGCCTCCACCAGCGTGAAGCCGAAGCCCTGGTAGCGGAACATCACCTCGACGATGACGACGCCCGTCAAGAGCCACGGAAACTGCAGCATGATGACGGTGAACGGGGCGATCAGCGCGTTGCGCAGCGCATGCTTCACCACCACCGCGCTGAAGCCCAGCCCCTTGAGCCGGGCCGTGCGGATATATTGCTGCGTCATCACCTCGACCATCGAGGCCCGCGTCATGCGGGCGATGTAGCCGATGCCGTAGATGGCCATGGTCATCACCGGCAGGGTGAAATTGTAGAAGGTCACGCCCTGGTTGGTGGCCGAGGCGGCGGAGCCGTTGAGCCAGCCGAGCCACGAGGCGAAGACGACGGTGAAGATGACGCCGGAGATGTATTCCGGCGTCGCCGTGGTGGTGATCGAGGCGATCGAGAGACTTCGGTCCGTGCGGCTGCCCTCGCGCATGCCGGCAAGCACCCCGATCAGGAGCGACACCGGCACCATCACCGCCATCACCCAGAACATCAGTATGCCCGTCGCCCCGAGCGCCGGGACGAGCCTCTGCGCCACCGGCACCTTGAACTTGGTCGAGCAGCCGAAATCGCCCTGCAGGACGCCGGAGAAACGCGCCTCCGCCGGCTCCCGGCAATAGGCGAAGCGGGGGCTCGCCACCCCCGTCTGCGGGTCGATGTTGGGCTGTTTCGGCATCACGCCGAGCCATTGGCCGTAGCGCACGAAGAAGTTCTGCCGGTAGCCGTTCCGCTGCAGCCAGCTTTCAAGGTCTTCCGCCGAGGAGCGCATGTCGAGCTGGCTGATGGCCAGCTTCTTCAGGTTAGGCTCCAGGTTGATCAGGAAGAACACCACCAGCGAGAGGCACAGCATCGTCAGCGCCATGACACCGAGGCGGCGAAGGATGAAGCTCAGCACTGTTTCCCCTCCCCCCGTTCGGGGGTTGTTGTCTTATTCTTGCGTCTTGCAAGAGGGGCCGTCGCCGGCCCCTCTTGGCTGTCGCAACAGGCCTCAGGCCTCGTCGAGCCACACTTCATGCAGCTCGATCTCGAAGGTCTGGTGCATGCCGTGGTTCTTCACCGCCTCGACGGAGTGGTTGTAGAGCTTGCGCCAGTAGGGCTGGATGATGATGCCCGCATCCTGGATGTGCTGCTCGATATCCTTCATCACCGTGCGGCGCTCGTCCGGGTCCGGCATGGTCAGCGCCTTGTCGATCATGGCGTCCAGCTCTTTGTTGGAATAGGCCGACTCGTTCCACGCCTCGCCCGTCCGGTAGGCAAGCGCCACCACCTGGATGCCCAGCGGACGCATGTTCCAGTTGGTCATGGACCAGGGATATTTCGTCCAGTCGTTCCAGAAGGTGGAGCCCGGCAGCACCTCGCGCTTGACCTTGAAGCCGGCCTCGCGGATCTGCGCGGCGATGGCATCGCCCGTGTTCTTGTGCCAGTCCTCGTCGACCGTGATGAGCACGTGCTCGTAGTCCATCTGGCCGGCCTCTTCCATCAGCGCCTTGGCCTGCTCGATATCGCGCGCAAACGGCGCAAGCTCGGCATATTCGGGATGGATCGGGCAGACATGGTGGTTTTCCGCCGGCTCCCCGGCATTGCCGTAGCCGAGCGCCAGCACCGTGGCCGGGTCGACGGCAAGCTGCAGCGCCTTGCGCACCTTCTGGTCTTCATAAGGCGCGTTGTCGACGTTGGTGCGGGCGACGATGGTCGCCGCCGTCACCACTTCCGACTTCACCAGGCCAAGGCCGTCGAGGATATCGACAAAGTCGGCGCTGGTCTCGTAGTTGGTGTGCACCTCGCCCGCCTCGAAGGCCGAGACCATGGCGGAGGGATCGGTGCCGTAGTCGATGAACTCGATGCCGTCGAGATGGGCCTCGCCGCCCCACCACTGACCGTTCTCGCGCCGCTTCAGCACCACCCGGTTGCCGACCTCATAGGAAACCAGTTCGAACGGACCGGTGCCGATCGGGTTCGCCGTGAAGTCGCGGCCGGTCTCATCGAAGCTCGGATGCACGATCAGGGCCGGGTAATCGACGAAACCGGAGATGATGGAGATATCCGGCTCCGGCAGCACGAGCCTCACCGTGTGGTCGTCCACCTTCTCGATGGCGCCTTCGCGCGCCTTCTTGGTCTCCGGATCGATGAGCGAGGACATGCGCGCGGCCATCGAATTGCCCTCGACGCCCTGGTCGCACCAGCGGGTGATGTTGTAGATCACATCGTCGGCGCTGAAGGAGTCGCCGTTGTTCCAGGTCGCTCCCTGGCGCACATTGAGGATGTATTCCGTCGCATCCTCGTTGACTTCCCAACTTTCAAGCAGCCGGCCCTCGAAGGTAAAGTCGCGCGTGTATTTGACCAGCGGCTCCAGCGTCTGCCGCATGGCGTTGGCGATCTCCGACCAGTCGGCCGTCATCGGATCCTTGTTTTCCTTGATCCACATGGCGACCCTTAGGGTACCGCCCTTCTTGGGTTCCTGCGCCAGCGCGGGCTTAGGCAGCGTCAGCCCCGCCATCGCGTAGGCGCCCGCAGTCGTGGCGCCGAAGGTGCTCGCCAGCGCGAGAAACTCGCGCCGGTCCATACCGCCCGCCCTCGCTTTCTCCGCCAGCGCCGCGATCCGATCAGGGACACGACCGCCATTGCTCTTGAAGAATCTCATCGACGCACTCCCATTTGTTCGTTTGCGTGTTTTTCCCAATCGCCCAGCCTGACCAGGCGCTAGCATTCCGCATCCGCACCGGCTTGTCAAAAGAACTTGCTGCGAAAAAGTCCCCCACAAATGCTCCCATAGTGTGCGTCCTGCGCACGCTCCAGAATGCCGAAAATGCGACATAAATGGCGCAAAAACGACAGCGTGCCGCCGATTTTGCGGCGCGGACGCGCCCATTCCCGCCCAGCCGGAAAATCGCCGCTCCCCACACGCCTCCGGGCGCCTTGCTGGCTGATTGACGGCATCTGGGGCGGTTGATAATCCTGCCCTCGTGCCAGAGGTGCCTGGGCGGCCCGCCGCCGGGGTTAAAAGGGAATACGGAAAGGCCATTCCGCCCCAACCGTAGCTGCTCCCGCAACTGTGAGCGCCGAGGCTTCCACATATGCCACTGGGCCCGAATCGGCCTGGGAAGGCGGGAAAGCCGGAGAAGCGCGAGCCAGGAAACCTGCCTCGGGTCGTCACCGTCCGGATGCGGGCAGCTTCCGGGGCTGTGGTTTTCGCAGTGGTGGCGGACGACGTGTCATCGCTGGCGGAGACCGCGGCCAAGAGCCTCCGTTCCCTCCAGCATCATCGGGATATCGCGGAGGGGCATCATGACCGCATCACCAGGCAAAACCAGCCTTCTCATAACCGTATCAGCCGTCTCGCTGGCGCTCGCCGCCAGCCTGCCGGCCACCGCCCAGGACCTCGAACTGGGCGAGATCGTCATCACGCCGAACCGGACGCCAACAGAACTGTCGACAACCGGCTCGTCGGTCACCCTGATCGGCCGCGAAGAGATCGAGGAGCAGGCACAGCCCTTGGTCACCGACTACCTCAACCAGGTGCCGGGCGTGGCCATCACCTCCCCCGGCGGCCCCGGCACGGAAACGAGCCTTGCCATTCGCGGCGCCCCCCGCCGCTACGTCAAGACGCTCTATAACGGCATCGACATCTCCGACCCCACCAACACCCAGGTGCAGACCTCCTACCAGTACCTCCTGTCCGGCGGCATCGACACCATCGAGGTTTTGAAGGGCTCGCAGAGCACACTCTACGGCTCAGACGCGATCGCCGGCGTCATCAGCCTGTCGACCCTGGGCGACATCGACCCCGGCGTGACCCACCTCCTCGCCGGCGAAGGCGGCTCCCGCGGCACCGCCCGCGCCTCCTACGGCCTGCGCGCGGCGGACGGCGGCTCGCGCCTTTCCTTCAACGCGACGGGCCTTCGCACCGACGGGATTTCGGCGGCGGACGCAGGCACAGAGCGCGACGGCTATGAGAATGTCACGCTGGACATTGTGGGCGAGCACGAATTCTCGGACGTCTTCTCGGTATTCGGATCTGCGCTATTTATCGACGCGGAAGCGGAATTCGATGATGAATTCCCTGCCCGCGACAACCCGACGGCTACCAATCTAAGCAAGCAACTCGCCGGTCGCGCCGGCTTCAATCTCAACTTATTGGAAGGGCGCTTCCGCAACACCTTCTCCGTCCAAGCCTTCGATCTGGAGCGCACCATTGAGGGCACCGGCTTCGATGGCACTTATGATGGCCGCCGCCACAAATTCGATTATCAGGGCGCCTTCGATGTTAACCGTTGGCTGACCCTTCAAGGCGGCGCCGATTACGAAAAGCAGAGCGCTACTTTCCCTGGCATTACTTCAGAGGCGGATTTTCATACGACCGGCCTTTGGACGGAGGCCATTGCCACACCAGTCGAGGACCTTACATTAACCGCCGGTATCCGCCATGAACAGCATTCCGAGTTCGGCGGCCACACGACCTGGCGCGCAACCGGCTCTTACCTCTTCGCCGAGACTGGTACGCGCCTGCACGGCTCCGTCGGCACCGGCTTCCGCGCACCGAGCCTGAATGAGCTTTTCGGCCCCTTCGGGTCCAATCCGGACCTCCAGCCCGAGACCAGCGTCGGCTTTGACGTCGGCGTAGAGCAACGTTTCCTCGGCGGTGATCTCGTTGCCGACGTGACCTATTTCGATCTCAAGATCGATGATCTCATCGGCTTCGTCTGCCCGGATCCGGCTATCGATCCCCGTTGTGAGAGCGGCGCCTACGGGCAAATCCCAGGCACCTCCAAGTCGCGCGGCCTCGAGGCTTCCCTCACCCACCGCGTCAACAGCCAGCTCACCCTCGGCGGCTCCTACACCTACACCCACGCCGAGGACCAGAACGGCAACCGCCTCGCGCGCATCCCGCGCCACGCCGTCGGCCTCGCCGCCGCCTACAAGCCGGCCGAGAAATGGACCATCTCCACCGCCGGCAAGATCGCCCTCGACACGGTGGACACGGGCGATTTCGCGCTCGACGACTATTTCCTCCTCAACGCCAAGATCGCCTATAAACCCACTGAAGACACGGAGCTTTACCTGCGCGCCGAGAACGTCCTCAACCAAGACTACCAAACCGCCCGCGGCTTCGGCACGCCGGGCCTCTCCGTCTTCGCCGGCTTCAAGGCAAGGTTCGGGCCATGAGCGAAAGGGGTACCCCCCTCAAGACAGCGCAATCGCTTGACAGGGCGCCGTCCTGTCAGGCGATTACCCCACCCCCAAAGCGGGGAAGATGGCCGGCAGGCCGGAAGGGTGTATTCCACGGCAGAAAGCGAGCCTCCCTCTTATTCAGCCTCCTCCTCGCCGGCGCTGCCCTCGCCCTCCCCGCCCACGCCGAGCCCCCCGCCCGCGTCATGTCGCTCAACGTGTGCACGGACCAGCTCGCCATGGCGCTCGCCGCTCCCGGCCAGCTCGTTTCCGTCTCCTTCCTGGCGCGCGATCCGGACCTTTCGCCGCTCCACCGCGAGGCCGAGCGCTACCCCGTCAACCGCGGCATGGCGGAGGATGTGTTCCTGGCGCGGCCCGACCTCGTCCTCACCGGCACCTACACGCTCCACAACACCACGCAGCTCCTGAAGCGGCTCGGCTTCCGCGTCGAGGAGTTCAGCTTCGTGCAGACCCTCGACACCATCCCCCGCGACATCCGCCGCATGGGCGCGCTGCTCGGCCGCGAAGGGGAGGCCGAGGCCATGGCTGCCGATTTCGAGGCCGGGCTCGCCGAAGTCGAGGCCGATAGTTGCGAACCGCGCCCGACGGCGCTCGCCTACGAGCAGAACGGCGTGGCGCTGGGCAAGGGCACGCTCGCCGATACGGTGCTCACCGCCGCCGGGTTCCGCAATCTGGCCACTGAAGAGGGCGTAGAGGGCATGGCCCCCTTCCCGCTCGAGCTGGTGGTGGAGAAGAAGCCCGATATCGTCATCGTGCCCGGCGGCGACGGCGACGCCCCGTCCCTCGGCGCCTTCGTGCCGCGCCATCCGGCGCTTCGTGCGCTGCCGGCCACCCGCATCGGCGCTTTCGTGCCGCGCGGCAGCTGGTCCTGCGGCGGGCCGGCGGTGCTGGAGGCGGTAAAGGCGCTCCACGCGCTACGCCGGGAGATCGCGCCCTGCAGGAAAGCGCCATGAAGCCCCTCGCCCTCAACCTTGCGCTCGCCCTCCTGGCGCTCGCCCTTTTCCTCGCCTCGCTCGCCGTCGGGCCGGCCGAGCTCGGCCTTTCCGAGAGCGTGCGCGGGCTCTTCGCCGGCGGTGGCGAGGCCGCAAGCATCATCATGCGCGAAATCCGCCTGCCGCGCGCGCTTTTGGGCCTCGGCATCGGCTTCACGCTCGGCATGGCCGGCGCCGTCTTGCAGGGCTTCCTGCGCAACCCGCTGGCCGAACCCGGCATCATCGGCGTCTCGGCCATGGCCGCCTTCGGCGCCGTCGCCGTCTTCTATTCCGGCCTTGCCGGCGCCGCCCTCTACGCGCTTCCGGCCGGCGCCCTTGCCGGCGCACTCGCCGCCGTCCTCATCTTGATGGCGCTCGCCGCCCGCAACGGCTCCACCCTCACCCTCATCCTTGCCGGCGTCGCGCTTTCGAGCCTTGCCGGCGCCCTCACCGCCCTGGTGCTCAACCTCTCGCCCAACCCCTTCGCCAGCTACGAGATCATCTTCTGGCTGCTCGGCTCACTCAAGGACAGGTCGATCGAGCACGTCTGGCTGGCCCTGCCGCTGATGGCGGCGGGCTGGCTCCTGATCGCGCTATCGGCCCGCGCCATCGACGCCCTGTCGCTCGGCGAGGAGGCGGCCGCCAGCCTAGGCATCCACCTGGCGCGCACGCGCTTCCTCATCGTCGCCGGCGTCGCTCTCGGCGTCGGGGCAGCGACGGCGGTCGCCGGCACCATCGGCTTCGTCGGCCTCGTCGTGCCGCATCTCGTCCGCCCGCTGACCACCCGCATGCCGAGCCGGCTGCTGCTGCCGGCGGGGCTCGGCGGCGCGGCCCTGCTGCTTGCGGCGGATGTCGCCGTGCGCCTCGTCCTGCCGGCGGGCGAGCTCAACGTCGGGGTGCTCACCGCGCTCATCGGCGCCCCCTTCTTCCTGTGGCTGGTGGTGCGCGCACGCCGGGAGGTGTTCTGATGCGGCTTGCGATAGAAAACCTCGACGTTTCGCTCTCCGGCCGCCCCGTCCTGCACGGCGTCGGGCTTACGCTCGAACCGGGCGAGGTTGTCGGCCTCCTCGGTCCCAACGGCGCCGGCAAGTCCACCCTCATGCGGGCGCTCGCCGGGCAGATCGCCGCCTCCGGTACCATGCGCCTTGGCAAAGACGACCTTGCCGCCCTCCCGCCCACCGTCCGCGCCCGGCTCCTCGCCTACCTGCCGCAGTCCCGCATCATCGGCTGGCGCCTCACGGTCGGCGATCTGGTCGGCCTCGGCCGCTTGCCGTGGCGCGGCTTCGGCGCGCGGCTGAGGCCGCACGACACCGAGATCGTCTCCCGCGCGCTGGAATTGATGGACGTCGCCCACCTCGCCCACCGCCCGGCAACGGAGCTTTCCGGCGGTGAGCAGGCGCGGGTGCTCGCCGCCCGCGCCGTCGCCCAGGATACGCCGGTCCTCATCGCCGACGAGCCCGCCTCCGGCCTCGACCCCGCGCACCAGATCACCATGATGCGCGCGCTTGCCCGCCTTGCCGGCGAGGACCGCGCCATCCTCGTCTCCCTGCACGACCTCACCCTCGCCGCCCGCTGGTGCGACCGCGTGGTGATGCTGAAGGACGGCCGCCTCGCCGCCGAAGGCCCGCCCGAGGCCGTCATGACCGCCGGGAACCTCGCCTCGATCTATGGCGTCGCCGCCCATATCACGCGCGACGAGGGCGGCCTCATCCTGGCCCCCACCGGGCTGACGGAGGGAGGCGCTCCATGATCGCCTTGCCCGACACCGCGCACACGCGCGAGATCACCGAGGCCGAGCCGGTGGGAGCCCCCCTGCCCGCCGCACTGCGGACGGACGCCGCGCCTTCTCCGCCCGTCGAGCCCCACGCATCGCCGGCGCCGGACACCGCCCCCGCTCTCCGCGCCGCCGCGCCGCCGCTCTATCTTTCGGCCAAGAGGGCCCGCGCGCTTTCCCTCGGCCTTGTCGTGGCGCTCGGGCTATCGGCGGCCGTGCACGCCGCCGTGCTCGCCTATCTCGGCGAGCGCGTCGCCCGCGAGGGCGTCGAGGCGGCCGACGACGCCATCAGCGTCGAGATCATCCTGGAAGCACCTCCCGCGCCGCCGGCCAGGCCGGTGGAAGGCGAGGTGGCGGAAACCCCGCGTCCGGAGATGGCCGCCGCTGCCGAACCTCCCGCCGAGGAGACAGCCCCGACAACAACCGAAACCGCTTCAACCGCCGACGGCGAACCGCGGCAGGCGGCGGAAGAGACCCGCCCCACCGAGACGCCCGAGAGACAAGCCGAGGCTTCGAAGGCAACTCCACCCGAACCGACCGAAACCGCGCCGGAGGCGACAAGCACCCTCGCCCTGCCGCGCGAAGATATCCCCGTCCCCACGCCTAGGCCCGAGCCGCGGGTGAAGGCGGAAGCACGGACCAAGCCCGCGCCGGAAAAACCGCCCCGCAGCCGGGCCATGCCCCCGGCAAAACCCGTCGCGAAAAAGGCACCCGCCCAGGCGCCCGCCGTCAGCGCCGGCCGCACGGGCGGCGCGACGGCCGGCGAGAAGGCCGCTTACGCGCGCCGGCTCCTGAATCATGTCGAGCGCCACAAGCGCTATCCCTCTAAGGCCGCCCGCCAGGGCGCGGCGGGAGCCGCCACCCTGTCGATCACCATAGACCGGCAGGGCCGGCTGGCGGGTGCGCGGCTCGCGCGCGGCTCCGGCCACGCGATCCTCGATGAGGAGGCGCTCGCGGTCGCCCGTAGAGCCGCCCCCTATCCACGCCCGCCCGAGGGCATCGGCGGCAGCACCATCAGCTTCTCCGTCACGCTGCGTTTCAAGCGGTAGCGCCTTCCGCCGCGAAAACCCGCGCCCCTTGACCGGAGAAGCCGGCGCCCACACCTTCAGTGCATCGATCGGGAGAAATGCTGTGGCCAGGAACCGGACTCGCATGCACGGCAATACCGCGAGCCCGGCGGCCGCGGGGCGGCGAACGCATCTCGTTTTCTGCGCTGCGAGCCTGGCGCTTCTGGCCGCCGCTACCCTCGAGCCCACCTCCCCGTCCCACGCTCAACAGCCCACCGTCGAGCTCTGCCCGCCCGCCACAGTCGGCGTCTATCCCAATTGCCGCCCGGTCGTCCGCTCGCGCTGCCCGCCCGGCACCTTCGGCGTCTTCCCGAGCTGCCGGCCCACCGTGCGCGGCGCCTGTCCGCCAGGCAACGTCGGCATCCAGCCCACCTGCCGCCCGGTGCGCAACGCACCCACGCAAATGACGCCGCCACGGGTGCAGCGACCGCCAGCGGGGATCGACCCGAAGATACCGCTGCCGTAGGGAGCTGCCGGATTCCCAACAAAACAAGCCCGGCCGGCGGAGGGAAAGCCGGCCGGGCTCCTTCCCGCGCGTCCCGACTATTCGGGAACGGGGCAGGGAACGCCGCTACTGGCGCGCCACCGGGGTCACCAGCGGCGTAATGCGGCGGATGGCGACGCGGCGGTTCAGCCGTTCAGGCTCCTGCGTCTCCACCTTCAGATACTGCTCGCCATAGCCCTGTGTGACGAGGTTTTCCGGCGGCACGTCGAAGACATTCGTCAGCGCCACGGCGACGGCCTCCGCGCGGCGGTCCGAAAGCGCCAGATTGGCCGTTTCCGAGCCGACAGCATCCGTATGGCCCTCGATCAGGAAGGTCTCCGCCGGATTCTCCTCCAGCATCCTGAGCATCGCCTCGGCCACCGCCTCGAGGTCGGCGATCTCGCTCTCCTCGATACGCGCCGAGCCAAACTCGAACTCGATGGTGTCGAGGTCGATCCGCCGCACCGTGTCGCGCACGCGGGCCGAATATTTCACCTCCTCGAGCGAATAGAGGCGGCGCACCGGCTCCACCGGCGGCTGCTGCAAGAAGGTGTAGTAGCGGTCCGGATCCTCGACCTCGTCGGCCTCAAGGACGTACTCGCTCACGGGGATGGTGAGCTGCAAGGGCGGCAGGCCGTACGATGGATCCTCGAAGACGAGCACCTCGTCGTAGCGCTCTTCCGGCACGTAGACGAGCACGTACTCGCTCCCGTCCGGCAGCACCCGCACGCGGCGGATCACGTCGCCATAGCGGTTGCGCACGGTGATGACGCGCGTGCCGTCGGGCCGCTCGATCACCTCGCGTACACGCTCGCCGCCCAGCTCCTCGTAGAAGACCTGGTCGTCCTGGCGCGCGAGACGGTCGTAGTCCGGGCTTTGCACGTAGATGTTGTTGTTGATCTCAACGATGGTGCGGTTGTCGTTGTATTCCTCGACCACCCGCACCTCCTCGCGCGGCTGATAGAGCTCGGCACGCCGTACACGAATGTCGTCGGGCGTCTCGCCAAGCTCGATCGGCTGCCCTTCCTCTTCGACGAGCGCGCGGATTTCCTCCTGCACCTGCTGCGGGTCGACAAGGTCCTCCTGCGCCTGTTCGTCGCTTTCAGGCACCGGCGCCTCTTCCGCCTGCTGCTCGACCGGCTCCTCGGCGGGCTCCTCGGCCTGTTCGGCAGGCTCCTCTGCCGGTTCGGCAGGCTCCTCGGCCTCGGCAGGCTGCTCCTCGCCTTCATCGACCGCCTCCGCGGCACCCTCCTTCTGGCTATCGAGCACCGGGGCGGCATCCTCCGGCAACGCCTCTTCCTCACCGGCCTCCCCTTCCTCGTCGGCAGGGGCCTCTTCCGGCTCCGCCGGTGCGGCCTCCTCCTCCGGAGCTTCCTCGGCAGGTGCTTCCTCAGCCTCTTCGGCAGGCGCTTCCTCGGCGGGCGCTTCCTCGGCAGGCATCTCTTCCAGCGGAACCTCTTCGTCTATGACGACACACCCGCCGCCTTCGGTCATTTCGGCGTTAGGCGGGCATTCCCCAGCCTCGGGCGCCTCCTCGGCCGGCGCTTCTTCCATGGCGGGCGCCTCATCTTCGGGCGCGGTCTCCGCCGGCGCTTCCTCGGTGGGTGCTTCCTCGACAGGTGCTTCCTCGGTGGGCACCTCCTCTACTGGCGCTTCTTCGGCAGGCGCCTCCTCGGTGGTCGGCTCTTCTTCCACGGGTTCTTCGGCAGCAGGCTCTTCCGCGGTGGGCGCCTCCTCGGCCGGCGCCTCCGTCTCCGGCTCCACGGGCACCTCCTCAACCGGTGCCTCCTCGGTGGGGACCTCCTCGACAGGCGCTTCCTCGACAGGCGCCTCCTCTACCGGAGCTTCCTCAACAGGCGCCTCCTCGACAGGAGCTTCCTCAGCGGGAACCTCCTCGACAGGCGCTTCCTCAACAGGCGCTTCTTCGGCAGGCACCTCCTCGACAGGCGCCTCCTCCGTCGGAACCTCCTCGACCGGCGCTTCCTCTTCCACAGCCGCGCATCCGCCGCCTGACGCCGGCGCGGTGCCCGGCGGGCATTCACCTGCGGCGGGCGGCGCCTCGCCTGCCTCAGGCTCCACCGGAACCTCTTCCGACTGCGCCAGCACCGGCGGCGCTTCACCGCCATTTGCCGGCATCGGACCGCCGTACGCCTGAGCGCCGAACGGCGCGACCATCATGAGGTAGAGCGCCGAACCGGCGAGGAACTGATTTGTCATTTTCATCTGCAGTGTCTCCTGAAGAGGAGCATCCCTTCGGCGCATGTAATCGGCGAACCTACCCTTTGGTTCCCTCGCCCGCAGACTGCGCTGCCCCTTCCCGCCCCGAAAGAACGGAAAATCCCGCGAATCTCTTCATTTAGGGTAGGCGTTTCCTTCTCTTGCTTGACCTCTTCGCCGCCACGCGCCACATCGTCGCCATGGACCCCTTCTGGAAAACCAAGCCTCTCGAGGCCATGAGCCCGGCCGAGTGGGAATCCCTGTGCGACGGCTGCGGCAAGTGCTGCCTGGCCAAGCTCGAGGACGAGGACACCGGCGACATCCACTGGACCAGCGTCGCCTGCCGCCTGTTCGACGCCGGGGCCTGCCGCTGCAGCGACTATGCCGGGCGGCTGAAGCGCGTGCGCGACTGCGTGCGCCTGACGCCCGAGAATGTGCGCACGCTCACCTGGCTTCCCGCCACCTGCGCCTATCGCCTGGTGGCCGAGGGGAAGGATCTCGCCTGGTGGCACCCCCTCGTCTCCGGCAATCCCGAAACCGTGCACGAGGCCGGCATCTCCGTGCGCGGCCGCGTCAAGGCCCTTGAAGACGAGCTCGACGCGCCGGAGGACTATTTTCCCTATGTTCTGGAGGAAGAGCCATGAGCGAGACCGACACGCGGGCGCTGATCGAGCGCTATCTTGCCGCCTTCAACGCCGGCGACCATGAGGCCATGCTCGCCTGCCTTTCCGAGGATGTCGTCCACGACACCCGCGAAGGCAAGCGCGAGATCGGCAAGGAAAAGGTCCGCTGGTCGCTGGCCGAAAGGGCCCGCCACTTCCGCGAGGAGCTTTCAGACATCATCGTCATGACCGCCCCCGCCGGCATACGCGCGGCGGCCGAATTCACCGTCCGCGGCACCTATCTCGCCACCGCCGAAGGACTGCCGGAGGCGCGCGACCAGAACTACCGCCTGCAGGCCGGCATCTTCTTCGAAGTCGACGACGATCTCGTCACACGCCTCACCGACTGCTTCAACCACGCGGCCCTGAAGGCGCAGCTCGAAAAAGGCTGAGGCCCGCCTGAACGCATCATGCCCGCCTGAACGCATCATGAACGGCAGGTTCGCGCCCGGTTCAGGCGCCTTCTGGCATCGTTGCCCCATTCGCCTCGGCGGATAGGCAACGAAACCAGGAGGAAACCCATGTTTCGCAAGATCAGGATTGCCGCCCTTTCGGCCCTTCTGGGTCTCGGCACGCTGGCCGCGATACCGGCGACCGCCCACGCCGACGGCTTTTATTTCAGCTTCGGCCAGAAAAGCCCGCGCCTTAGCAATCACCGCGGCCATGGCCGCTACTACCGGCACCACCGCCCACGGCCGGTCTTCACCTGCACGCCGCGCAGCGCCGTCCGGAAGGCCTACCGCATGGGCCTCAGCCACGTCCGCGTGGCCGAGGTCAGCCGACGCGCCATCCGCGTCTCCGGCCACCGCTACCATCGCCGCGCCAGCATCCTCTTCGCCCGCGCGCCCCACTGCCCCGTCATCCGCGCGCTGTAACTCGGGCAGGATTGAAACGAAAGACGCCGCCGGATCGCTCCGGCGGCGTCTTTCATTGCCCGGGTTCAGGGGCCGGTCACTCCTGCTCCAGCGCGAAGGTGACGTTCACCTGCACCTTGTAGCTGTTCTCGCCCGCCTCGATCGGCACGGACGATTGGGCCGCCGCCTCCATACGCATCGCCCTGGGCATGGGCATGGGTGGGCGCGCGCCCGCCTGCTCGGAGATCTCCAGAAGGTCGCCCAGGGAAACGCCCGCCGCCTCCGCCAGCGTGCGCGCCTTCGAGAACGCGTCTTCGACGGCCTGCGTGCGCGCCTCCTTCAGCGCCTCCGCCGGGTCGTCGTTGGTGAAGGCGATGTCGCCGCCCTGGTTGACGCCGAGCGAGACGGAGCGGTCGAGCACCTCTCCCACCTTCTCCATGTCGCGCACGCGCACGGTCAGCGTGTTCGTCACCTGATAGCCGGTGATCCGCGGCTTCTCCTCGCCGTTATCATCGTTCGGATAGACATATTGCGGGCTGATCGCCAGTCCGCTGGTCTTGAGGTCGCGCGCCTCCACGCCCTCTTCCTTCAGCGCCGCGATGACGGCGGCCATGGCCGCGTTGTTCTCGTCCATCGCCGCGCGCGCCGTATCCCCCTCGCGCAAGACGGCGAACGTGATAACCGCCATGTCCGGGCTGACGGTCGCCTCGCCCTCGCCGGTCACCATGATCTTCGGCCCGGCATCTGCCTCCTGGGCGCCCGCCGGCACCACAGCCAGAACGGACGCGGCGAACGCCAGCGGAATGAAGCAACGGGTCATCGGCAATCTCCTTCGGATTTTGAAGCCTGAGTCTTGAAGCCGGCATTGGATAAGCATCGATTATGGATCGATTGCGGCGCCCCTGTCTTGTGCGCAGCCGCGAAAGCCATTAATTCAGCCGCACCGGGCCTGTAGCTCAATTGGTTAGAGCCGGCGGCTCATAACCGCTTGGTTGGGGGTTCGAGTCCCTCCGGGCCCACCAGAATGCTTTAATTTCAAAGGCTTATCATGCATGCTGCCAAGCGGATTTGGCAGCGCCTTGGCAACGCGATCCAGCAAAGAAAAAGGGCGGATTGCGCCGCCCCGATTCTCATTTGGCTACGATCCGCAATGGCGGCGGGTCCTGTTCAGGGGCGGATTGCCGCACTCTCGCGGCCACCGGAACCATCAATCCCATCTCAGAGTTTACAAGAATGCAAAGTGCATGATGCCGGCTGAGGAAGGCCGGGAGAAGTGATCTGACCGAAAGGAGAAGACCGATGAAACTCAAGAGTCTTCACACCGCGGCCGTCACCGGCTTTGCAGCAATCGCGTTGACGGCGGCAAGTTCGTTGGCCATGCCCACTACGGCACAGGCCATAGATCCGGTCACCGGTGCAGCTATCGGCGGCGCTGCTGCAGGGCTGATCCTTGGCGGTGCCGCATCCCATCACCACGATCGGACAACGGTATATTCGGCACCGCCCGCCTACGCCGCCCCGGTGGTCGTGGAGCGTCAATGCTACTATGCCACCCAGAGGATCTATGATCCTTATGAGGGTGACTATGACTATCAGAGGGTGAGGGTTTGCTGACCCGCCGAAGTGACCATGTCCAGCGCGTCGGCCGCGACAGGGCCGGCGCGCCCCGCCTCAATGGGCCTCTCCCGCCAGATCGTCGATGATGGGGCAGTCCGGGCGGTCGTTTCCGTGGCAGTTGGCAATGAGGTGCGACAGGACCGCGCGCAGGCTCTGGAGCTGGGCGATCTTGGTATCGATCTCGTCGAGCTTGTTGCTGGCAATCGCCTTCACATCCGCGCTGTCGCGATTCTTGTCCGCATAAAGCGAGAGGAGCTGCCGGCACTCCTCGACCGTGAAACCGAGGCTGCGGGCCCGCTGAAGGAACTTCAGCCTATGCACGTCGTCGCTCGTGTAGTCGCGGTAGCCGTTCATGGCCCTGGACGCCCGCAACAGACCGATATCCTCGTAATAGCGGATGGTCTTTGCGGGGAGGCCCGAGTGTTCCGCCGCTGCTCCGATGTTCATGAACTGGTCCCCACGGTCTTGCTTCGCATCCTGGCGAATAAAGGTTCCAGAAACTGGAAGTTCAAGCCCTAGTGGTGCGATCCTGACAGATGGTACCCATCTGTCAGGACAAATCGCCCCACCGGATCAATAGCTTGTGGGCTGACTTTTCCAAACAGATGGGCACCCATCTGTTTGGGTCAGACCACTAGAGCAGGGCGGATGGCCCTATTCTCCGATCATCCGCACCTCGGTGTCCGTCTCTTCCAGCACCTCGTCCGGCACGAAGAAGTCGCCGGCGAGCGGGCCGGTGACGCCGGGGGCGTATTTCGCGAAATCCGTCACCCCCTCCTCGCGCAGCACCAGTTCGTCGATGAAGAAGTTGCCCGTGCAGGCGCGCGCCGGCCGGCTCAATATGGCATGCGCGGCATCGGCGACGATCTCCGGCGTGCGGCACACCTTGGCCATGGCTTCGCCGCCCAGCACATTGCGCACCGCCGCCGTGTCGATCGCCGTCAGCGGCCACAGCGCGTTGACGGCGATGCCCTCGGCGGCGAACTCGGCACTCATGCCCAGCGTGCACATGGACATGCCGAACTTGGCCATCGAATAGGCGACGTGGTTCCTGAACCATTTCGCCTTCATGTCGAGCGGCGGCGCCAGGTTGAGGATGTGCGGGTTCTCGGCTTGTCTGAGGTGCGGAATGCAGGTCTTGGAGACGAGGAACGTGCCGCGCGCGTTCACCTGGTGCATCAGGTCGTAGCGCTTCATCTCGGTTTGAAGCGTGCCGGTGAGCTGGATGGCGCTGGCGTTGTTGATGCAGATGTCGATGCCGCCGAAGGCCTCCACCGTCGCCGCCACCGCCTCCTCCACCTGCTCTTCCGAGCGGATGTCGCACAGGATCGGCAGCGCCTTGCCGCCCGCCGCCTCGATCTCGCCAGCGGCCGTATGGATCGTCCCCGGCAGCTTGGGATGCGGCTCCGCGGTCTTGGCGGCGATGGCGACGTTCGCCCCGTCGCGCGCGGCCCTAAGCGCGATCGCCAGCCCGATCCCCCGGCTGCCGCCGGAAATGAAAAGCGTCTTACCCGCAAGCGACATGTCCGTTCCTCCCTTGACCGACACCCTGCGTATCACCTGGCGCGTCATCACCCCTGCGCATCGTCCCCCACCCCTGCGGCGTCATCCCGGAAGTCGGAGCGAAGCAGAGACTGTCCGGGACCCATCCGGAACGGCCCGTGCCAAGCAAAAACATCACGGAATGGGTCCCGAACAAGCCTTCGGCTTTCCGGGATAACACGCGCGGGGATGACGGCCCGCGTCAAGGCAAACCTTAGCCTACCTTTTACGTGAACGTCAACTTCCCGCGCTCGCCAGCTCCGCGATCCCGCCATGGGCGGCCGACCACACCAGCGGCTCGTTCAGAAAGCGCTCCGCCTCGTCGAGCGCGTCGGCGCCGAAGCGGTTCTGCCTGCGGCAGGCATCGAGCACGTCCCACCATGTCGTCAGATAGTGGAGCCGCATGCCCGCCGCCTTCAGGCGGTCCGGCGTGTCGGGAAAGATGCCATAGTAGAACACGGCGAACGTGTCCGTCACCTCGGCTCCGGCGTTGCGGATCACCTCGGCGAACTTGATCTTGCTGCCGCCATCGGTCGTCAGGTCCTCGACCAGGAGCACCCGCGCCCCTTCCGCAAGATTGCCCTCGATCTGCGCATTACGGCCGAACCCCTTCGGCTTCTTGCGCACGTAGAGCATCGGCAGCCCCAGCCGGTCGGCAAGCCAGGCGGCGAAGGGAATGCCCGCCGTCTCGCCGCCGGCCACCGCGTCGAACTGCTCGAACCCCGCCCCGCGCAGGACGACGGAAGCGCCGAAATCGGTCACGGCCGAGCGGATGCGCGGGTAGGAGATGAGCTTGCGGCAGTCGATATAAACAGGACTGGCGATGCCGGAGGTGAAGGTGAAGGGCTTGTCGGCGCGGATATGGACGGCCTCGATCTCCAGAAGCATGTCGGCGACCGCCTCGGCGATCAGCGCCTTGTCGGGAAAGGTGTTGGTGAACATGGGCAGGCTCCCGCTGTGATGCTCTCTCGCTAGCAGGACGGCGCCGGTCTAGGAAGCGTCGTCCTCGACTTTCCAGTGGATGGGAAACATCGGGTCGAAGACCGTGATCGTCTCAGCCCCCGCCGTCACCTTGCGCACAAACTCCTGCGGCTCCGCGCAGCGCGTGAGCCTGATACGCCCCTCGTTCGGCGGCAGGCGGTAAAACGCCGGCCCGTTCAGCGAGGCAAACGCCTCCAGCCGCTCCAGCGCGCCTTCCTCCTCGAACACCTGCGCCAGGCAAGCCATCGTGTTGGGCGCGTTGAAGACGCCGGCGCAGCCGCAGGCGCTCTCCTTCAAGGGGTCCACATGCGGCGCCGAATCCGTGCCCAGGAAGAACCGCCCTTCCCCCGATGTCGCCGCTTCGCGCAGCGCCAGCCGGTGCGTTTCGCGCTTGGCCACCGGCAGGCAGTAGTAATGCGGACGGATGCCGCCGGCCAGGATCGCATTGCGGTTGATGATGAGGTGATGCGTGGTGATGGTGGCGCCGATGTTGTCGTCCTGCGCCCGCACGAACGCCACGCCATCCTTCGTCGTCACATGCTCCATGACGATCCGAAGCTCCGGCAGCCGCCGGCGCAACGGCACGAGCACCCGTTCGATGAACACCGCCTCGCGGTCAAAGATGTCGACCGCCGGATCCGTCACCTCGCCGTGCACGCAAAGCGGCATGCCGATCGCCGCCATCCTTTCGAGCACCGGAATGACCGCCTCGATGTTGCGCACCCCACTCTCGGAATTCGTCGTCGCGCCGGCCGGATAAAGCTTCACCGCCGCCACCAGCCTGTCGCGGAAACCCGATTCGACATCAGCGGCTTGCGTCGCTTCGGTAAGGTAAAGCGTCATCAGCGGCGTGAAGCGGCTCCCTTCCGGCAGTGCCGCCAGGATACGCTCCCGATACGCCGCCGCCTCAAGGCTCGTCACCACCGGCGGCACCAGGTTCGGCATGACGATGGCCCGCGCGAAATGCGCCGCCGTATGGGGTGCCACGGCCTCAAGCACCGCCCCGTCACGCAGGTGAAGGTGCCAGTCGTCGGGCTGTCTTATGGTGAGCGTTTTCATGTCGGCGCCGACTAGATACCCGGATTCCGCCCCCACGCAAGGGGAAACAGCCCTCGTCCCGTCCCACAAAAATCCTCGACCGCCACTGTCGGATTGAGGCATGCTCCAACGTCTTCCAACTGAACGAGGTGACCCGAATGCTCTACGCCATCCTGTGCTACCACGACGAAGACATCGTCAGCTCCTGGTCCAAGGCCGAGGACGAGGCCGTTTTGGCCAAGCGCGAGCGCGTGCAGCAGGAGTTTGTCGCCAACGGCAAGATGGGCCCGGCGATCCGCCTCATGCCCACCTCCGCCGCCACCACCCTGCGCGTGTCGGGGGGCGAGCAGCTCGTCCTCGACGGTCCCTTCGCCGAGACCAAGGAACAGCTCCTCGGCTTCTACATCGTCGATTGCGACAGCCTCGACGAGGTGGTCGAGTTCGGCAAGCGCCTGAAGGAGGGCGAGGCTTGCACCTTCGAAATCCGCCCGTTGAGCATCTTCAAAGAGGGCGTGCTGCCTGAAAAGGTGAAAGTGGCATCATGAACGACCTTGCCTGGATCGAGACCGCACTGACAGGAGCCCGCCCGCAGGCCATGGGCGCGCTTCTGCGCTATTTCCGCGATCTCGACCGGGCGGAAGAGGCGTTTCAGGAGGCGTGCCTGCGCGCCGTGAAGACCTGGCCGATCAAGGGGCCGCCGCGCGACCCCGCCGCCTGGCTCATCTTCGTCGGCCGCAACGCCGCGCTCGATGCGGTGCGCCGCGACAGCCGCAACACGGAACTGCCCGAGGACGCGGCCATCTCCGACCTCGACGATGCAGAGGCAGACATGGCCGAGCGTCTCGATGACGCGCATTACCGGGACGACATCCTGCGCCTCATGTTCATCTGCTGCCATCCGGACCTGCCGGCCACCCAGCAGATCGCGCTGGCCCTGCGCATCGTCTGCGGCCTCACCGTGCCGGAGATCGCCAGCGCCTTCCTCGTCAATGAAAAGGCGATGGAGCAGCGCATCACCCGCGCCAAGCGCCGCGTCACCGGCGCCGACGTGCCCTTCGCCGCCCCCGATGCGGTCGAGCGCTCCGAGCGGCTCGCCGCCGTCGCCGCCATGATCTACCTGATCTTCAACGAGGGCTATTCGGCGAGCGGCGGCGAGACGCATGTGCGCGAGCAGCTGTGCGAGGAGGCGATCCGCCTTGCCCGTCTGCTCCTGCGCCTCTTCCCAGCCGAGCCCGAGATCATGGGCCTCCTCGCCCTCATGGTCCTCCAGCACGCCCGCACCCCCGCCCGCCTCGACGCCGAGGGCGACATCGTGCTCCTGGAGGACCAGGACCGCTCATTGTGGAACCGCGAGAAGATCGCCGAGGGCCTGGCTCTGGTCGACAAGGCCATGCGCCACCGCAAGCCCGGCCCCTATCAGCTCCAGGCGGCCATTGCCGCCCTCCACGCCCGCGCGGCAAAGCCCGAGGACACGGACTGGCAGGAGATCAACCTCCTCTACCAGATGCTGGAGCGCTACCAGCCCTCGCCCATCGTCCGCCTCAACCGCGCCGTCGCCGTCTTCAAGGCGCAAGGCCCCGAGGCGGCACTCCTCCTGATCGAGCCGCTCGCCGACCGCCTGTCGGGCTACTTCTATTTCCACGGCGTGCGCGGCGCCCTCCTGATGGAGCTCGGCCGCAAAGCCGAGGCCCACACCGCCTTCGACAAGGCCATCGCGCTTGCCCGCACCCCCGCCGAAGCCGCCCACATCCGCCAGCACATCGACCGGCTCCTGGCCGACGGCAAGAAGCGCGCCGCGAGCTAACCCTATCGCATATGGATGGACTTTGTTCGGCTTCGCCGGGGCCCCCACCCCTAACCCCTCCCCACAAGGGGGAGGGGGGCTTCCCTCCCCCCTTGAGGGGAGGGATTGAGGGTGGGGGGTCCCGGCGAAGCCGAACTAAAGATCACATGCGATTGCCCTCCCCTCGAGGAGAGGAAGAAAAAATGTCGGCCCCACCACCCCTCGCGCGTCCTGCGTCCGCGCAACCTCAGCAAAGGGAGAGAACCATGCGCTATGTCTGCCTTGTCCACGGCAACGAATCTGACCTGTTGGCCCTGCCGGAAGAGGACGGCCGCAAGCTCACCCGCGAATCCCTCGATTACGACCGCGTTCTCGATGAAGCCGGCCACCTCCTCCTCGCCCACGCCCTGGAATCGCCCGCCCGCGCCACCTGTCTGCGCACGAAGGGCGGCAAGATCGTCGCCACCGACGGCCCCTACTCCGAAACCAAGGAACAGTTGCTGGGCTTCCTCCTGATCGAGGCGAAGGACCGCGAGGAAGCCCTTGCACTTGCCTCAAAGGTGCCCATGCTGCGGCACGGGCCCATCGAGGTGCGCGCCGTGCACTGGCTGGAGGGAGAGTAGCGCCGAGGAGACCGGCATCTCCATATGGCCAACCCACTCAAAATTCTCCCCTCCTAACGCTGCAAAAATGTCGGCCCGGCCCCCTGCCGATCGTCCTGCGGTCGTGGGGTACCGACGGAGAAGGAGAGGACCATGCGGTACGCATTGCTGGTCTATGGCGAGGAGGCGGCCCTGAAAGCCCTGCCGGAAGAGGAACTGCGCCGGCTCGAGCGCGAAGCGGTCGCCAACGACAAGGTGCTGCAGGAGGGCGGACACCTCATCGTCGGCCATGCCCTGGAATGGCCATCCGACGCGACGTCGCTGCGCACGCGCGGCGGCAAGCTTGTTGCCACCGACGGCCCCTTCGCCGAGACCAAGGAGCAGTTGCTGGGTTTCCTGCTGGTCGAAGCGAGAGACCGCGACGAAGCCCTCGCGCTGGCCGCGAAGTTGCCCATGCTAAAGAACCACACGATCGAAGTCCGCGCCGTGGGAAAGTGCGCGGCCGAACGGTCCTGAACGCCCCACGCCGCCCTCGCGAAAAAATGTCGGAAGGCGGCTTCCGCCTTCGTCCTATGGGAGATTGCCCCCGCAATTGCTGAGGCGGTCGCTGAAAGAGAGGAGAAGGACAATGCAACATCAAGTCGTTTCCCGCGAAGAATGGCTCGCCGCCCGCAAGGCGCTTCTGAAAAGGGAGAAGCAGGCCTCGCGCCTGCGCGATGAGATCAACGAGGCGCGCCAGGCGCTGCCCTGGGTGAAGATCGAAAAGGACTACGTCTTCGACACGCCTCACGGCCGCAAGAGCCTTGCCGACCTCTTCGACGGCCGCAGCCAGCTCATCGTCCAGCACTTCATGTTCCCGCCAAGCTGGGAGGCCGGCTGTCCCGGCTGCTCCTTCGAGGCCGACCATGTCGACGGCGCCCGCCAGCACTTCCTGCACAAGGACGTCACCTACGTCGCCATCTCGCGCGCGCCCGTCGAAAAGATCGAAGCCTACCGCAAGCGCATGGGCTGGTCCTTCCCCTGGGTCTCCTCCGGCGGCAGCGACTTCAACTACGATTTCCACGTCTCCTTCCACAAGGAGGACCTGGAAAAGGGCACCGCCACCTATAATTTCGCACCCCTCAAGGAGGATCCCGGTGTCGAGGATCTCCCCGGCATTAGCGTCTTCTACAAGGACGTCGACGGCACGGTCTACCACACCTACTCGACCTTCGCCCGCGGCGGCGAGGAGGTGCTTGGCGCGCTGATGTATCTCGACATGACCCCCATCGGCCGCAACGAGAAGACCCCGCTCGACTGGATCCACCGTCACGACGAGTATCCGGCGAAGCAGCGCAAGGCCTCCTGACACAAAGCTGGCAGGAGCCCTGTGCGATAAGGCGAGGAACAGATTGCCGGGCCACGCCCGGCCCATTGGCAGACCTGCCTGCGAGTGCCTCCCGAGCCCCGCCTGCGGCCGCACCGTTCTCCCCCGTCTTTTGGTGCGGCCGCTTTTTTCCCGGGAATCCCCGCCCCTGTCGGATTTCAGTTCCCCCACCCGTCCTTCGTTCGAGTTCCGCAGGAGGACTCGCTCGCGAAACCATGGAGAGAAAAATGTCGGCAATCGAACTGGCCCCCGGAGAAACCGGCGAACCGCGCGGCGGCGTCATCGCCTATCTGATGCTCGACGGCACGGCCAAGGCCGCAGCCCTTTACGAAAAGGCCTTCGGCGCGAAGGAGGTGGCCCGTCACCCGGTCGACGAGAAGGGCCGCACCATGCACCTTCACCTCTACATCAACGGCGGCTCGCTGATGATGAGCGATCCCTATCCCGAATACGGCCATTCGGCCGAGACCCCCGCCGCCGTCACGCTCACGCTCTGCGTCGACGACGTCGATTTCTGGTGGAATCGCGCCACCGCCACGGAGGGTATCGAAGTGGTCATGCCGCTCGAAAAGATGTTTTGGGGCGACCGCTACGGCCAGGTGCGCGACGCCTTCGGCGTCCAGTGGGCGGTCGTCGGCAAATAGACACGACCAGCGGCGCCGGCGAAAATATCCCGGCGCCTAGTGGTCTGACCCAAACGGATGGTACCCATCTGTTTGGACAAATCGCCCCACTGGGGTTTACATCCCGGGCTCATGACCTACCCTTGGGCTACGAGGCTGCGGCAGTCGTTTTGACGCGGCCTTTTCGCCGGTGCGGAAGGTTCTGGAAGGACCGAGGATTTCCCGCGCCAGGATTTACCACAGCGAAAGACAGAGAGCCCACCCCATGAGCCAGGCCAAAACCGGCGACGTCGTGCGCGTCCACTACACCGGCAAGCTGGAGGACGGTACCAAGTTCGATTCCTCCGAAGGCCGCGATCCGCTGCAGTTCCAGGTTGGCGGCGGCCAGATCATCCCCGGCTTGGAGAAACACGTCGAAGGCATGGAAGTCGGCGAGAAGTCGACCGTCACCGTCCCCGCCGAGGAAGCCTACGGCCCGCGTGACGAGCGCCAGGTGCAGACCGTGCCGCGCGAGGCTTTGCCGGCGGATCTCGACCTCAGGATCGGCGCCAGCCTGCAGGCCACCACCCAGGACGGACGGCAGATCCCGCTCACCGTGGTGGAGGTCGACGACATGCAGGTGACCGTCGACGCCAACCACCCGCTCGCCGGCCACGACCTCGTCTTCGATGTCGAACTGGTGGAGATCGTCGGCACGGAGCCCGGCCCGGCCTTCGGCTGATAGCGGCGTTCGCCCGCAGGGCGTGACGCAGCTTAGCTCAGCGCCCTGTCGCGCGCCCCTACTCCGGCAGCGCCTCCGCATCATACTGGGCCGCAAACTCCGCCGACGGCGGGATCGGCTTGATCACGTCGATCAACACGCCATTCGGATCGGCGGTGATGAAATGCCGCTGCCCGAATTCCTCCTCGCGCAGTTCCTGCAGGATCGGCAGCCCCGCCGTCTTCGCCCGCTCGTACTCATCGTCCGGGTCGGCAACCTCGAAATTGAGGATCAGCCCCGACACCCGCCCCCGCCCCGCCTCGGGAACGGTGGCATGGTCGCCGTCGAGGATGGCAAGGTTCACCCGCCGGTCCTCGCGCGACCGAAGGTGCACATACCAGTCGCTCTCGAACAGCGCCTCGAACCGGAAATGCGTCCGGTAGAATACCGCCGTCCCCGTCACGTCGCCCGTCATGATGACGGGATAATAGCTGGTCGTCTTCATCGCCGCGCTTCCTTCCCTCTCCACATTGACATACAGTGTGCATGTAAATTGAATTAACATACAGGCTGCATGTATGCAAGAGCGCAATACCCGCCGCTCCAACCGCGAGCGCACGCAAGAGACCCGCGCCAGATTGATCGCCGCCGCGCGGCGCCTGTTCGTGGAAAAGTCCTATGCCGGGACCGGCACGCCGGAAATCGCCGCCGCCGCCGGCCTGACGCGCGGCGCCCTCTACCACCACTTCGCCGACAAGCAGGCCCTCTTCCAGGCGGTGGTGGATGAGGAGGCGGAGCGCGTCGCGGCCGAGATCGAGCGGCAAGCCGACACCGCCCTCACCCCGCTCGACGCCCTGATCGAAGGCGGCAATGCTTTTCTGCAAGCGATGGCCGCGCCAGGCCGCACCCGCCTCCTCCTGCTCGATGGCCCGGCCGTCCTCGGCCGCGCCGGAATGGATGCGATCGACGGCAGGCACGGCAACCGCACCCTGCGCGAGGGGCTGGCGGCAGCCATGCGCGCCGGCGCCATCCGCCGCCTGCCGCTCGACCCGTTGACGGCACTGCTCGCCGCCGCCTACGACCGCGCGGCCCTCGCCATCGAGGCCGGCGCCGATGCCCAGGCCTTCCGCCTGACGCTCGCGGCGATGGTCGAAAGCCTCGGCTAGAGCAATTCCAGGAAAAGTGGAAACCGGTTTTCCGTCCGGAATTGCGACAAAAACAACGAGCTGGACCAGTTCATCGTTTCGCGTGAAAAACTCGCCCAGCGAACGGCGATCTCAGTTGAAGATCGTCTCGCCCTGCTCGTCGATGATCTGCTTGCCCTTGCGCAGCGCCTGATCGGCGGCGAGGTCCGCGCTCGGAAAGCGGTCGGCGCGGATGAACTTGTGCTCCTTCACCGCCCCGTCGATCTCCTTGGAGATGATGCCGCAGGTCTGGTACTGCCCGTCCTGCGGGAAGGGCGTTGCGCGGATGGTGAAGCCCTTGTGCTCGGCCGGTTCGCCGACGGTCTCCGCCGCGCCGCCCTCCTGCCCGGCACCGCCGAAAAGCCGTTTCAGAAATGACATCGGAATACTCCCTTGACCTGACACCTTTTCTAGCGCGGTTGCGCGCGGCCTGCCAGTCCGGCACATCGGCTTGCCGCCTAGTGGTGCGATCCTGACAGATGACACCCATCTGTCAGGACAAATCGCCCCACCAGATCAATAGCTTGTGGGCTGACTTATCCAAACAGATGGGTACCATCTGTTTGGGTCAGACCACTACGGCCGCCGCTCGCGAAGAAAGTCGACGAGCGCCTTCAGAGCCGGCCGCATCTGGCGGCGGCTCGGATAATAGAGAAACCACCCGTCGACCGGGGGCGGCGCCCAGTCGTCGAGGACCGTGACCAGCCGTCCCGCGGCAAGGTCGGGCGCCACCATATCGTGCAACGCCTGGATAATGCCCGTGCCCTCCACCGCGGCCCTGAGAAGCATCGGCGCGTTGGCGCTAAGGCGCCCGTCCAGATGAGCTTCGACCATGCGGCCCTTCCTGCTGAAGCGCCAGGGCATCGTGGCTCCGCTCGGCAGGCGAAGGCCGAGGCAATTGTGCTTTGAAAGCTCTTGCGGCGTCCGCGGCTCCCCATGTTCGGCAAGATAGCGCGGTGACGCCGCGACCACGACCGGGATCTTATCGCTGACGCGCACCGCGATCATATCGCGCTCGAGCTGCTGCCCCACCCGGATGCCCGCATCGAAACGGCCGGCAACGATGTCGACAAACCCGCTGTCGACGGAGATGTCGAGGCTGATCTCGGGATAGAGCGCGAGGAAGGAAGGGATCGCCGGCTCCAGGATGGAATCGGCCGCCGGCGGCGCCACCGTCAGGCGCAGCAGGCCCGCGGGCTTGTCGCGGAACTCGTTGGTGGATTCGAGCGCCGCCTGATAATCGTCGAGCACGGGCCGGAGCCGCTCCAAAAGCCGCTCCCCGGCCGCCGTCGGGCTGACCGAGCGCGTCGTGCGCTCGACAAGGCGCACACCCAGGCGCTCCTCGAGGTTGCGCACCAGTTCGCTGACGCGCGGCAGCGATAGGCCGAGCTGCTTCGCCGCCTTGGTGAAGCTCTTCTGCTCGAGCACCGCGACGAAGGCGCTCGTTTCCGCAAGGCCCGGTGCATGCACGGCGCGCCCCTATCCTCCGCGAATCCCAGCCCAATCCGACCCGATCACTCTACTCGATTATTCGGAAAAACAATATAGTCCATTCAGACAATTCGGAATTATCGCATTCCGCTTTTCCCCTCATATTCGTGGCCATAGAGAGCGAGCAAGACGAAACGACGCTCTCACAACCCAACCTGAAGGAGAAATACAATGCGTAAGTTCCTCATCCTCGCTTCCGCCCTCTCGGTCCTTGCCGCTGGCGGCGCTTCCGCCGAAGGCTTCAAGGTCAGCAACCCCAACGCCGCTCCGGGCGACCTCGGCCCCGTCGCGGTCTACACCGGCCAGACCGCCGGCGCGGTTAAGATCGGCTACAACGCAGCGGATGACTTCGGCCCGAGCCGCTCCAATGCCGCCCCGGAGAACCGTATCGCGCACGAGGCCGTGGATCAGCACATCGTCACCTCCAGCACCGGCACGAAAAAGGTGTACACCGGCTACAACGCCTCCGACGACTTCGGCGCCAGCCTCGACGATTGATGTCCCGCCGAACACCCGTCCCCACCCCACCGACAGGCAGCCTTCCCCCGGAAGGCTGCCTGCGGCACATCTACGCCAGATGCAATACCACCTCGCGCCGGTGTGGGTGCGTGCGGTGCTCGAACAGGTAGATTCCCTGCCACGTGCCGAGCATCATCTCGCCCTCCATCACCGGAATCCCGATCGAGGTCTGCGTCAGCGCCGCCTTGATATGCGCCGGCATGTCGTCCGGCCCTTCGAGCCGATGCGTGATCCAGCCCATCGACTTGTCGTCCGATGGCGGCACCAGCCGGTTGAAGAAGGTGTCGAGGTCGCGCCTGACATCCGGATCGGCGTTCTCCTGGATGAGCAGCGAGCAGGACGTATGGCGCACGAAAAGCGTCAGCAGGCCGGCCTTCACGCCCGCCTCCCGGACGAACCGGGCCGCCTCCCCGGTGAACTCGTAAAGTCCGGGACCGGACGTGGGAACCGTCAGGATCGTCTGCCGCATGTCCCGGTCGTGCATCCGCGCGCTCTACCTGTCAAGAACGCCGCTCAGCCGAGCGACTTGATGATCTCCCGATACGCCTCCTCCGGAAAGGCCTTCAGCGTGCGGGTGCGCACATTGCCCGCCATGCCGAGCTCCAGCGCGAAGCGCGCCGCCACCGCGTCGTCCGGCGCCTCGGCGATCGCCACCATGTCGCACTCGCCCATGGTGAGATAGAACGCCTTGAAAGCGCCGCCCATCTCCGAGAGCGCCTTCTTGGCGGCGTCGAGCCGGGCGGGCGACTCGCGGACGTTCTTCACGCCCTGCTCTGTCCAGTTCACAAGCATGATGTAAGTGGTCACGTCACACCTCCCCCGGCGCCGCGCAACGCTCGGGAAAAGCCCGCCGGCGCCGGACCTTTTTGCCCCATCGCCACCGCCAACTATGCGCCTGTGACGCCCGGCCCGCAAGGTGCCAGTATGCGGCCGCCCCGCCCCTTGACCTAGCCCCCCTTTGACCTGAGACAAGGCGCCCACCACTACCGCCGTTATGATGTTATCGAATGGCTTCTCCACGCTTGGCACACGCAACGGAGCGGCGGAAAGCCAGCCATCGACGGTTGGTATCTACTGGGACAAGGCCATGAAGACGTATATGACGATTCTTGTGCTCTCGGTCGTGTTGGCGGGCTGCACCCAGACAATCGGCTCCATCGCGGTCGGCGACCAGGCGTACAAGACCGATCCGGCATGCGAGCGCACAAAGCCGCTCGGACAATACGACGAGAAGTGCGACACCCCAAGGTTGGGCTTCAAGGATTTCTCGCCGTGGACGACCGTTCCCCGCATGTGATCGCCCCGACGCTTCACAAGCTGGCGGAGGCCGGCAACGAAGCCGGCCTCCTTGCCGAATGAGAAGGCCCCCACCGCCACCAAGAGGGCGGCATCTCAGACGCCGCGTCAGTGCGAGCTCAGGATGAAACGGCGGTTCTGGGAAACGATCGGGCGGGCGTTGGCCGGATAGATCGCCGTGAACCGCTCGATGTCGGCAGCAGTCACCTCGACCGGCTCCCTGGCCACCATCCAGTCGACGTTCTCGCTGCATGGCGGCGTCGTCAGCGAGCCTTCATAGGTCCAGTAGCGCAGGGAAGTCGGCAGAAGGCCGTTGGGGTCGATCTTGTCGACGGACACCTCCGCGCCTTCCTGCGCCGGGAAAGCCGCGGCAAGCCCCGCGAAGGTCGTGTTGGCGGCGCCCGGCGTCAGGAACACGGCAAGCACGCCGAGGGCGCCGGTGTCGCGGTCCTTGTGCACGAAATGCGCCTCCATGGGAAAGGTTCTGCCTTCCACATGATGTTCGCTGGGCGCATGGAAGTGGAACTGCAGCAGGTCATACTTCCTGCCGCCACGCCCGAGCGTGCTGCCGGCGGGCATGTTGATCTGGATGGTGTGACCGTTGTTGACCATCACGCCGCCGCCCTTGTGCCAGCCGATGGAGATGGGCGGCAGATCCGCCTCGATGGTACCGGAAACGTCCACCGGCGACTGCTGCGTGCCGCCCGAGCAGACGAAATTCTTCCTGTCCAACTCGGCCCAATGCCGCGGCCCTTCCCCGCCGGAATAGCTCCAGTGATTGCCTGCCGCGCTGGCGGCTTTGGCGCAGACCGGGCACGCGCCCAACGCAATAAACCCCTTGATGAAATTACGCCGTTCCATAGGAACTTCTCCTTTTCGTGAACGGAATCAATAAACTATGCACCGCCAAACCAGAGCGGAGTGCGCACCGGTAATCCTCCCAGATGGTGACGAAATCGCGGCGAACGGATGCGGCCATGCTGCAGTGCGGCAAAAATTCGCACCCGCGAAAAGAAAAAGCCGGGCACAAGGCCCGGCTTTGGGAATGTTTGGGTATGGCTTTTATACCAACGGCGCTTAGCTTTGGGCCGTTTTACCTATTGAACCGTTCAGGCATCGATGCACCACCAGCGGTCAAACGCAAAGTCCGCTCGTTTTAGCTGTCGAGGAAGCTCCTGAGCTTCCGCGAGCGGCTCGGATGCTTGAGCTTCCTGAGCGCTTTCGCCTCGATCTGGCGGATGCGCTCGCGGGTAACCGAGAACTGCTGGCCCACCTCTTCGAGCGTGTGGTCGGTGTTCATGCCGATGCCAAAGCGCATGCGCAGCACCCGCTCCTCGCGCGGCGTCAGCGAGGCGAGCACGCGCGTCGTCGTCTCGCGCAGGTTCGCCTGGATCGCCGCATCGATCGGCAGCACCGCCATCTTGTCCTCGATGAAGTCGCCGAGATGCGAATCCTCCTCGTCGCCCACCGGCGTTTCGAGGCTGATCGGCTCCTTGGCGATCTTCAGCACCTTGCGCACTTTTTCGAGCGGCATGGCAAGCTTTTCCGCCAGCTCCTCCGGCGTCGGCTCGCGGCCGATCTCATGCAGCATCTGGCGGCTCGTGCGCACGATCTTGTTGATCGTCTCGATCATGTGCACGGGAATGCGGATGGTGCGCGCCTGGTCGGCGATCGACCGCGTGATCGCCTGCCTGATCCACCACGTCGCATAGGTGGAGAACTTGTAGCCGCGCCGGTACTCGAACTTGTCCACCGCCTTCATCAGGCCGATATTGCCTTCCTGGATGAGGTCGAGGAACTGCAGGCCGCGGTTCGTGTACTTCTTGGCGATGGAGATGACGAGCCTGAGGTTCGCCTCCACCATCTCCTTCTTGGCGATAGCCGCCTCGCGCTCGCCCTTCTGCACCTGGTTGACGATGCGGCGGAACTCGCCGATGGAGATCGCCGTCTCCTGGGCGAGATTCTGGATCTCCGTGCGCAGCGCCTCGATCGTGTCGGCCTCGTTCTTCGTGAACTCCTTCCAGCCGCGGCTGGTCAGCTTGGCCACGGCGCCGGTCCAGTTCGGGTCCAGTTCCGATCCCTGATAGGCCTTGAGAAAATCCTCGCGCCGCACACCGTAGCTTTCGGCGAGGCGGAGAAGCCGCCCCTCGTTCTGCACCAGGCGCTTGTTGATGTCGTAGAGCTGCTCGACCAGCGTCTCAATGCGCTGGTTGTTGAGCGATAGCGACTTCACGGACGTGATCAATTCGCCCTTGAGCTGCTTGTAGCGGCGCTCCTGGCCGGCCGAAAGGTTGTCGCCGTCGGAGAGCCGGCTCTCCACCTGCTGGTCCTGCAGCTTGCGCAGCTTGGCGTAGGTGTCGGCGATGAAGTCGAGCGTCTCCATGACGGCGGGCTTCAGCTCCGCTTCCATGGCGGCCAGCGACAGGTTGGCCTCGTCTTCCTCCTCGTCCTCTTCCTCGGCGCTGCTTTCCCCGCCGACATCGGTGATGTCGTCGTCGCGCGCCCGCTTCGGCTTCTCTTCCGCCGGCTTGGCGTCCTCGTCCGGCCGCGTCACCACCGGCGCCTGCTTGGCCTCGGGGCCGGCATAGGTGGCTTCCAGGTCGATGATCTCGCGCAAGAGGATCTTGCCGTCGTTGAGCTCGTCGCGCCAGATGATGAGCGCCTGGAAGGTCAGCGGGCTTTCGCACAGGCCGGCGATCATGGTCTCGCGGCCGGCCTCGATGCGCTTGGCGATAGCGATCTCGCCCTCGCGCGACAGAAGCTCCACCGAGCCCATCTCGCGCAGATACATGCGCACGGGGTCGTCTGTGCGGTCCGTCGGCTCTTTCTTGGTGGCCGTGGTGGCGACGGCGGTGCTGGTCTGCCCCGTCAGCTCGGTGCTCTCCTCGCTGTCGGAGCTATCGCCGTCCTCGCCCGCCTCGTCGTCCTCGACGACGTTGATGCCCATGTCGGAGAGCATCGCCATCGTGTCCTCGATCTGCTCGGACGAAACCTCGCCCGAGGGGAGAACGGCGTTCAGCTCGTCCATGGTCACATAGCCGCGCTTCTTGGCGGTCTTGATCATCTTCTTGACAGCGTCGTCCGAAAGGTCGAGCAGAGGGCCGTCGGCGCTCTCGCGTTCCGTTTCGACTTCTTCTTTTTCCTTGGTTGTCGCCATGCCTTGCTTTCTCCACCGGCTCGCGCCTCATGCGTCACCGCGCCGCATGATTCGCGCATTCACCAGGCTCTAGCCGCAGCAGCGTTAACGCCCGGCTAACCTTAACATCTATAGCGGGCCTTGCGGCCGTCCATGCCGTGCGCCGTTCTCGTTCGCTTTCCGCCCGGCCGAATCGATCCTGATTCCTTCAATCGGCGCCGAGGTCAAGCCGCTGTGCCATGATTCGCATGAAAAAAGCGAATCACCCGCCCTTTGCCGGCGATCCGCTTTGGGGGCGACATCACGACCGCCCGGCGCGCCCGGAGAGGAGTCCGAACCCCTCGATCAGCGCTTCCGTCGCTTGCACATTGCGCAACTCGGCCTGAATCTCCACCAGATGCCGATAATTCTCTTCAGTCGGTTCGTCGGCGAGCGCCAGCTCGGCCGCTTTGAGCTCCTTATGTAGAAAGCCGGCGCTGCGGTGCAAGTGCAACGCTTGAAGAAACGCCTCGCGCGCGTCCTCCAGCGCCGCTTCCGGCAGTGCCGGCCACTGGTTGGCCCGCCGCACCAGCATCTCCGCCTGCTCCAGCGCTCCGCCCGCGCCGGCGGCGTTCAGCGCCTCCCTCAGCGCCTCCCGCTCGTGCGCCACCCCGTGGGCGAGCGCGTCGAGCAGGGCCGAGCGCAGGCGCACGAGCTCGGCGCTCGCCAGCGCCATCATCTCCACCGCGTCGAAATGCTCGTCGATGAGCGCGGGATGGTTGATGAGCGCCACCATGATGGCCGCCTCGCGCAGCGGCATGTGCCCGCCCGCCGAGCGCACCAGGCCAGACCGCGCCAGGCTTTCCGAGACCGCGAGCCTGCCCGCCGCCGCCCCCGGCCGGCCCTGCTGCTGCCTGCCGCCGAAGCCGCGTTTGTCGCCGCCCCTCCTGTGCTGCCCCGCACCGAAAAAGGTCTGCACCCGCTCGCGCAGTTCCTGCGCGTAGTGGCGCCGCACGCTCTCATCGCGAATACGGCCGGACAGCGCCCTTAAGTTCTGCTCCAGTTCGGCCCGCCGCTCCGGCGTGTCGAACACCCGCCCCGAGGTCTCGCGCATCCAAAGGATGTCGGCCAACGGCCGCGCCTCGGCCACCAGCGCGTCGAACGCCTCGCGGCCCGCCTCGCGCACCAGGTCGTCCGGGTCCTTGCCCTGCGGCAGAAGCGCGAAGCGCAGCGTGCGCCCCGCCTGCACCATGGGCAGCGCCATATCGGCGGCCCGCCACGCCGCGCGCAGCCCCGCCTCGTCGCCGTCGAAGCACAGGACAGGCTCCCCCGTCATGCGCCACAGGAGTTCCAGTTGATATTCCGTCAGCGCCGTGCCGAGCGGCGCCACCGCGTTTTCCACCCCCACCTGGGCGAGCGCGATGACGTCCATATAGCCTTCCACCGCCACCACCGGCCCGCCGCGCGCCGCCTTGCGCGCCCGCGCATGGTTGTAGAGCACGCGCCCTTTGTGGAAGAGCTCCGTATCCGGCGAGTTCATGTATTTGGCCGGCACGTCGGAGGAGAGCGCCCGCCCGCCGAAGGCGATCACATGCCCGCGCACATCCTCGATGGGAAACATGATGCGCCCGCGGAACCAGTCGTAGGAAACGGCGATGTCCGGTCCGTGCCGCACCAGCCCGCACGCCTCGATCTCGTTCTTGCCCACCCCCTTGCCGGCCAGGAATTCCTTGAGCGCATTGCGGCTATCCGGCGCAAAGCCGAGCCGGAAGGCCTGCTGCGTCGCCGACGAGATCCCCCGCCCGCGCAGATAAGCCCGCGCCTCCGCCCCGCCAGGCCCCTGCATGCTGTCCTGGAAAAAGCCAGTCGCCATCTCCATCACGTCCGTAAGGCTCGCCCGCTCCTTCTCCTTGCGCTCGGCTTCAGGGTCGCGCGCCGGCATCGGCACGCCTGCCATCTCCGCCACCCGCTCCACGGCTTCCGGAAAGCTCATCCCGTCAAGCTCCGTCAGAAAGCGGAAATGGTCCCCCGTAACCCCGCAGCCGAAGCAGTGGTACCGCCCCTTCCGGTCCTCACAGTGAAAGCTCGGCGTCTTCTCACCGTGAAACGGGCAGCACGCCCAATAGTCGCCGCGCGCCGCGTTGGTCTTGCGCTTGTCGAAGGTAACGCGCTGCCCCACCACCTGCGAAATGGGCACGCGGTCACGAATCTCGTCCAGGAAGCTGGTGGGAAAGCGCATGGTCGACCGTTAGGGTTTATCTATCGTCTATACATGAGAAGACCGCCCGCCACGACGACAAAAGAAGGCTTTACCCGCTTTTCACATTACAGCGCCGTGCGTCCTTTCGGACGCTACACAAGGACGCTGTAAGCTATTGAACCTGCGCATCGTACTTTCCGAAAACCGGAATCGGTTTTCGGAAAGTACGATGCAATAGGCGTTGGTTCCTATTTCAGACGCGTGATATGGTGCAACCATGAACCAGACAACGCTAAAAGCAATCCTCGAACAAGCCGAGCATTGGGCGGAGGAGGATCGGCAAGACCTGGCCGACTACGCTCGTGTGATCGAGGCACGTCGAACCGGCACATACCGCGTGAGCGAAACTGAACGCGAAGCGTTGACCAGGTCGCTGAAAGAAGCCGATCGGGGCGAATTTGCCACCGACACCATGATTTCAGCCGCCGCCAAACGCTTCGATAGATGAAGGTTCGCTACACGCGACAAGCGTTTCGTGACCGCGAACGTATTCTCGATTATCTGGAAACACGTTCACGCAGCGGCGCCCGCAACGTGAAGGCGCGGCTGGATTCTGCGGTGGTCTTGCTGTCGGAGCAGCCGACAGCCGGCACCGTTACCGACGTGCTGAATGTCCGCGTCCTGTTCGTCGGCCACTATCCCTATAAGATATTCTACCGCGTCAAGGCGGGTGCCATCGAGATCCTGCACATTCGGCATACCTCCAGACGCCCGAGCGAGTACATTTGACGATTTCCGCAGCCCTCCACCTCAAGCGACGCTCGCCACCACCGTAAGCATCTTTCTCTTGACGCCGAGAAGCGCGTCGATCTGGTTGAGCGTGACCGGAGAGGAGAACAGGAAGCCCTGCAGTTCGTCGCAACCGACCTGCTTGAGATAGTCGCTCTGCTCCCGCGTCTCCACGCCCTCGGCCGTGGTGCGAAGCCCGCGGGCGCGTGCGAGATGGATCATCGCCTGCACGATCGCCTCGTCGCCGCTCAGCCGCCCGAACCCCTGCACGAAGCTGCGGTCGATCTTGATCCGGTCGACCTGAAGCTGCTTCAGCCGGCCGAGCGAGGAGAATCCGGTTCCGAAATCGTCGAGCGCGATCTGCACGCCCATCTCCCGCAAGGCCCTGATGTTCTGCTCGCAATAACCGATATTGTCCGACACGGCGCCTTCCGTCACCTCGATCTCCAGCCGCTCGGGGCGCAGCCCGCAGTCGCTCAGCGTGTCGGCCACCCTCGCCGCGAAGCCGGGGTTGCGCAGTTCGATCACCGAGGTGTTGACCGAGACCGGGATGTCCGGCCACAGAACGGCTGCCTTGCAGGCCTCCCGCAGCACCAGTTCGCCGAGCGCCTCGATAAGCCCCGTCTCCTCAGCCACCGGCACGAAGACCGTGGGCGAGATCCACCCCTTGGACGGGTGGTTCCAGCGCAACAGCGCCTCCACACACGTGATCCGCATATCCGTGGCGGCGTAGCGGGGCTGGTAGTGGATGCTGATCTCGTCTCCCTTGCCCTTCGCCAGCCGCCCCATCGCCAGCCGCAGATCGCGCTCGATGTCGCGGCGCGTCTGCAGCATGGCATCCATGGCGTTGCCAAAGATGGCATAGCGGCTGCGCCCGGCGCTCTTGGCATGGTAAAGGGCGATGTCCGCCTTCCTGGTGAGTTCCGTCCGCTCCGCGCCATGCGCCGGGGCGAACGCCACGCCGATGCTCACGCCTGAAAAGACCTGATGGCCCTCGATCTCGAACGGCCGCTCCGCTGTCGCGACGATCCGTTCGCACAGCATCTCGACCTCCTCCGCCTGCCGCAGCCTCGGCTTGATCACGATGAACTCGTCGCCGCCGATGCGCGCCACCGTGTCGCCCTCGCCCGTCAGCGCCTTCAGCCTCTCGCCGAACTCCTTGATCACCATGTCGCCGGCGGGATGGCCGAGCGTATCGTTGACCTGCTTGAACCGGTCGAGGTCGAGATAGAGCACCGCCACTTTCCTGCCCACGTCCCGGACCGCCCGCAGCGCCGCTTCCAGCCTCTGGTCGAACAAGGCCCGGTTCGGCAGGCCTGTGAGAGGATCGTGCAGGGCGAGAAACGTCATCCTGGCCTCGCTCGCCGCCAGCTTCCTCGACCGCTGGCTGATGACGAGAAGAAGTATGGCGATGGTCATAAGCACCAGCACCAGAAACCCGAGGAGCACCGGGGCGAGCCGGGAAAGCACCGCCGCCCCCGGCTTGTAGGGCCGCCAGATGAAGTAGCCGATCACCTCCCCGGAGGCAGCCGTCAAAGGCAGCGCCTCCTCGCCCTCCCCCGCGTCTTCGTTCCAGGAAAAGCGCATTCCCTCGAAGAGATAGTCCCTCTCCAGCTCCGCCACGAAGTCCCCGTCCAGATATCTGACGGCGATATGCAGATACTCCTCCCCCGGCGTCTGCTCGATCTCTTCGGTATCGGAGATGATCGGCTTGACGCTGACAATGGCCGGATGGCCCTCGACCACCATCAGGTCGGTCGCACCGGGGCTCAGGAAGCGGCCCCCCACCCCCTCCATGTCTCCCGTCCGCATCTTTTGACGAAGCGCCCGGATCAGCGGTGCGGCCTGCCCGGCAAGCGCGGCAAAGCCGTCCTCCCCCGTCTCCGCGTCGACGGAGAAGGCGGCCACCAGCCCATCCGTGGAATCAAGGATATAGGCCGCGTCGTGGCCGAAATAGGTGTGCATCCAGCTTCCAAGGTTATAGTCGATCCATTCCAGATCGCTGCCGTCCCTGACGGCATTCAAGGCATCGTCCCAGACCGTGACGCTCTCCTGGTTGTAGGCGACCGTCGCCTGCATCTGCGACACCACCAGCCGCGCCAGCCCCTCCTGCCGCTCCAGCGCGACATTGTCGGCCTCCACGCTCGACCACATGAGAATCCCCGCCACCGCCACGCTCACAGCGGCGGCAATCGCAAAGACCGGAATGACAATTTTTGTAGTGAAGGAACCAAAGAGCGCGGAAAGCCGCATTAGCTGTACCCCCAGGAAATCGAGCGGCACCGTGCGGCGGAAATCTTTAAGCTTGGATTGACGTCTTACGACAAGTTGAAGCTTTCACCGCCGCCGACACCGGTTTTCGCAGTGGAGAGGACGCCCAAATCGCCGCGGCGTCGCTTGGCTGGCAGGTGGGGCTGATGGCGTGAAGGTGCGGAGATATCGGTGGTGTCAGTTTGAATTTCGGCTCTCGGCCCGAACACGTCATTCTGCGATCGGCTTGGCGATGACCACTTCGTCCCTGCCGATCCCTGTTCAACGGCCAGTCTGCTGGCGGCAAGCGGTCATCAACGCCGAGGCAGAACCTGACTCACTCCCTTGGTTTGAGATGGTAGGTCAATGCCCTGTGGATGAGCAGCCGCAGTTTTTCCAGCGGTAGTGCTTCACTGTCTGTGAAATGGATGGCGCGATTTCCTTCATAGTCGAAGTCGTCTGGAAACATGCCTCGAAAATCCGAGAGAATCGTTGTCTGGCAATGGGTATAGATGGCGAAGCCGCCCTGCTTGGGCAGGCCAAGTCGGATTGTTGAGCCTGACCTGGTTTCGAGCGTCAGGTAGGCTGGTTGGCCCCATTTAAGCGTCTCCCCCACCGCGCCGACATCGGGCGTTATCTCAGCCGTTTCAAAGATCAGGCCGCGCAGAATCAGCAGGCCCGTTCGCTCCGGCTCTGGATACGACGCAAACTTGGCCTCCACGTCAGGATTTTTGAATGGTGGCTTAGCTTTAGTCATATCCCCGACATGGTCGCCACCGTCCGACAGGCGGTCATTCATCAAACGGCAGCTTCTATCCATAACTTCTCAATTCAGTGTAGGTGAAAGAACTTCCGCTATCCACCCACAGCCGAAACTCTACCGAGATACCCGGTTATGCGGACGAACTCACCCGCATAACCGGGAATATATCTCTCAAGTCCCTACCGCACCCCATCCCGCGCGGTGGCCGGCAGCGGCACTCGGGCACTCATGGCGAGCACGAGCAGGCACAGCACCGGAAACACCGCTGCGGCAAGTCCGAGGTCCGACGGCGCAGCGAACTCCAGCACCCGGCCGCCGACGACGGTCCCAAGCGCGATCCCGAAATAAAGCGCCGAGACGTTGAGCGACAGCGTCAGATGCGTCACCTCGGGTGCGAAGCCGGCAAGCCGGCTCGCCTGCGCGGGCGGAAAGGCCCAGCCGATAATCCCCCACGGCACCATGATGCCGATCAGAAGCGGACCGGCGATCCCGTGCGGCAAGAGCTTGAGCCCGAGCGCGATGGCGAGGCTCACGGCAAGCGATGCCAGGAGCGAAATGACCACCACCCGCGTCGCGCCGATGCGGTCGGCGAGATAGCCGCTCGCCAGGTTGCCGATCACCGCCCCCACCCCGAAGGCGAGCAGGATCGCCGGCAGCGCGTATTCGGAAAGGCCCGCGCCCTCAATCGCCAACGGCGCCAGATAGGCGATGATGACGAACCCGCCGGTAAGATAGAGCAGCGTAACGAGGAGCGAGGACAGGATCCCCGGCCGGCCGATCGCCGTGAAGCGTTCGCGCAGCGTCAGTTTCGTGCCGCGCATGTCGCGCGGCAGCCGCCACCACAAGACGGCCGTGCAGGCAAGGCCGAGGACGGCGACCGAAAGAAACGTCCCCCGCCAGCCCCAGACCGCGGCGATCAGCGAGCCGAGTGGCGCGCCGAGCGCCACCGCGAAGGTCGTCCCCCCGACGACCACGGAGATGGCGAGCGCCCGATGCTCCGGCTTGGCCAGCGACACGGCGGTCGCCTGCGCCGTCGCGACGAAAAGGCCGGCCGCCATCCCCATGACGATCTGCGCGGCAAGCAGCATGGCGAAGAACGCGCTCGCCGCCGCCACCGCATTGCCGAAAACGAAAACCAGCATGGCCGCCGCAAGCAGGCGCCGCCTGTCGAACGTTCCGGCGAGCGCGGAAAGCACCGGCGCGCCGATTGCGTAGGCAAGCGAATAGGCCGTGATGACATAGCCCGCCTGCGGCACGGAGGTGTGCGTATCGACGGCGATCGACGGCAGCAGGCTGGCGAAAACGAAACCGACCGTGCTGATCGTGAATGTCCCGACCGCAAGCCAGGCAAGACGCATGTCCATGGTCAGGCTCCTAAGTTCAAAGATCGTTGAACGATTGAACCCCAAGCCCGTCTGTGTCAATCTCGGACCTGAGCCTACCGCATACTTCCTGCCAGCCCTCTGTCAGGAGATCCGCAGTGAAACCCGTTTGGCCGTGAAACCATCTGATTGTGAGACATGGACCTGCCGCATCCAAGCATCGACCAGATCAGTCTCCCGACGGTGCTGGGCGCGTTGGGCGACACCACGCGCCTGGCCATCGTCGGCGAACTGGCGCGCCATGAAGGCAGGGTGCTCCCCTGCTCGCATTTCCTTCATCTCGGCTCGAAATCGAACCTCTCCTACCACCTCGCAAAGATGCGCGAGGCCGGCGTGGTCCGTGTCGAGTGCTGCGGCACGCGCCGGCTGATCTCGCTGCGCCGCGCCGACCTCGACACGCGCTTCCCCGGCCTGCTCGACAGTATCATCGCCACCGCCGCGACAAGGGGCGCTATCCCCGGCAGCCAAACCCCTACTTCGCAGCCCGCCTAGCTCTGAGGGACCCAGTTAAACGCACGCTTCAGTTCCGCCGCCCCGTCCTTCTCGTACCAGCGGCCATGGGCGATGATGATGCGTTCCGGGCCCCAGGCGATCATTCTTTCGACCGCCGCCTTGAGCGCCGGTTTTTCCTTTGCATAGGTCAGCCGCATGTCGCGCGGCATCTGGCCGTCAGGGGCAAGGACGCCGCCCAGATAGGCGAGCCAGCGCATCGGCCGGCCGAGCTTGTCCGCCTCGAAATTCTCGATGAGATCCGTCAGCACCAGCGTCCGGCCGGCACGGTGGAAGAACGTGACCTCCGTCATGAAGCTGCCGGCAACGGGCAGCGTGTCGATCTCCCCGTCCCACGGATAGCCGCTCTCGCCGGCAAGCTCCCGAGCCGCAAAGTCGATGCGCGCGCCCGCCTGCTCGCGGATGCGCGGGGCGAGCCAGACCTGCGCCTGGCCATAAACCGCGCGCCAGTCCGGCACCCACCAGTAGTGGATGCGGTTCGGCCCGATGATGAAGCGCACCTCCCCAATGGCCGCGATCTCCCGCCGCAGCCCCTCGCTAAGCGGCGTCGGCGAATGAATGAAAAGGCCGCCGTCCCTAAGCCGGATCACCGTCATGCGCGTGGGAAACGGCATTTTCGGCCACGGCATGCCGAAGCGGATTGTCGGACCGTCGACGATCCACACATCCTCGCACACGGGCTTCAGCGTATTGAGCGGCGGATAGGTGGCTTCATGCTCTCCCATGGCAGCAAGCATGCACCGCCGCTCCCCGCCGGGCAACAACGTGCCTTGGAGCAATTCCAGGATAAAGTGGAAACCGGTTTTCCGTCCGGAATTGCGACAAAGCAAAGAGCTGGACCAGTCCATCGATTCCGTGAAACGATGAACTGGTCTAGGCGCATTTTCGGGGTTCCGTAGCTGCCCGCCATTGCCTATAAGGCCCGCCTAGCCTGACAGTTTTGACTTCCCTGCGACGGGGGCGGCGCGCCCGCCCACGCACGAGCCACGGACGGACCCTCCATGCCCAAGCGCACCGACATCAAGTCGATCCTGATCATCGGGGCCGGCCCCATCGTCATCGGCCAGGCCTGCGAGTTCGACTATTCAGGCACCCAGGCCGTCAAGGCGCTGAAGGAGGAAGGCTACCGCGTCATCCTGGTCAACTCCAACCCGGCCACCATCATGACCGACCCGGAGCTGGCCGACGCCACCTATATCGAGCCCATCACCCCCGAGGTCGTCGCCAAGATCATCGCCCGCGAGCGTCCCGACGCCCTGCTTCCCACCATGGGCGGCCAGACCGCGCTCAACACCGCCCTGTCGCTCCGCCGCATGGGCGTGCTCGACCGCTACAATGTCGAGATGATCGGCGCCAATGCCGAGGCCATCGACATGGCCGAGGACCGCAAGCTCTTCCGCGAGGCGATGAGCCGCATCGGCCTTGAGACCCCCAAATCCAAGCTCGCCAACGCGACGGACGTGAAGGAGGAGGACCGCAGGACCCACGAGGCCCAGCGCGCCGAGCTGCGCGCCAGGTATTCCGGCGCCGAGCTCGACGCCGCCCTCGACTTGGCTGAGACCGAATGGCAGCTCGGCGAGGGCGACCGCAAGCAGCGCTACATGTCCCACGCCATGGCCGTCGCCGCCACCGCGCTCGACCATGTGGGCCTGCCCGCCATCATCCGCCCCTCCTTCACGCTCGGCGGCACGGGCGGCGGCATCGCCTACAACCGCTCGGAGTTCTTCGAGATCGTCGAGCGCGGCCTCGACGCCTCGCCCACGACCGAAGTCCTCATCGAGGAATCGGTGCTCGGCTGGAAGGAGTACGAGATGGAGGTCGTCCGCGACAAGGCGGACAACTGCATCATCATCTGCTCCATCGAGAACGTCGATCCGATGGGCGTCCACACCGGCGACAGCATCACCGTTGCCCCCGCCCTCACGCTCACCGACAAAGAATACCAGATCATGCGCAACGCATCTATTCGCGTCCTGCGCGAGATCGGGGTGGAGACCGGCGGCTCAAACGTCCAGTTCGCCGTCGACCCGGCGACCGGCCGCCTCGTCGTCATCGAGATGAACCCGCGCGTCTCCCGCTCTTCCGCGCTGGCTTCGAAGGCCACCGGCTTCCCCATCGCCAAGATCGCGGCCAAGCTCGCCGTCGGCTACACGCTGGACGAACTCGAGAACGACATCACCGGCGGCGCCACCCCCGCGAGCTTCGAGCCCTCCATCGACTACGTGGTGACAAAAATCCCCCGCTTCGCCTTCGAGAAATTCCCCGGCTCCAACGCCGTGCTCACCACCGCCATGAAGTCCGTCGGCGAGGTCATGGCCATCGGCCGCACCTTCGCCGAATCGCTGCAGAAGGCCCTGCGCGGCCTGGAGACCGGCCTTACCGGCCTCGACGAGATCGAGATCCCCGGCCTCGGCGAAAACGGCGACGACCCCGACGACAAGAACGCCATCCGCGCCGCCCTCGGCACCCCCACGCCCGACCGTCTGCGCATGGTCGCACAGGCGATCCGCATGGGCACCTCTGTTCCCGAGGTCCACGCCATGTGCCAGATCGACCCCTGGTTCCTGGAGCAGATCGCCGCCATCGTCGCCATGGAAGAGCGCATCCGCGAGCACGGCCTGCCGCAGGACGCCGCCAATTTCCGCATGCTCAAGGCCATGGGTTTCTCCGATTCCCGCCTCGCCTCGCTCACGAAGAAAGAGCCGGAAGAGATTCTGAAATTACGCCAATCCCTCTCCGTCCACCCCGTCTTCAAGCGCATCGACACCTGCGCGGCCGAGTTCGCCGCCCCCACCGCCTACATGTACTCCACCTACGAGACCCCCTTCGCCGGCACCCCCGCCGACGAAGCCCGCGTCTCCGACCGCCGCAAGGTCGTCATCCTCGGCGGCGGGCCCAACCGCATCGGCCAGGGCATCGAGTTCGACTATTGCTGCTGCCACGCCGCCTTCGCGCTCCACGAGGCCGGCTTCGAATCCATCATGGTCAACTGCAACCCGGAGACCGTCTCCACCGACTACGACACCTCCGACCGCCTCTATTTCGAGCCCCTGACGCCGGAGGACGTGCTGGAGATCCTCCGCGCCGAGCAAGCCGCCGGCGAACTCGTCGGCGTCATCGTCCAGTTCGGCGGCCAGACCCCGCTCAAGCTCGCCGATGCTCTCGAAAAAGCCGGCATCCCCATCCTCGGCACCGCCCCCGACATGATCGACCTTGCCGAAGACCGCGACCGCTTCCAGAAGCTCCTCGTCAAGCTCGGCCTGAAACAGCCCAGGAACGGCATCGCCTTCTCCGTAGAGCAGGCCCGCGTCGTCGCTTCCGAGCTCGGCTTCCCCCTTGTCGTGCGCCCGTCTTACGTGCTCGGCGGCCGCGCCATGCAGATCATCCACGACGAGAGCCGCCTGCAGTCCTACCTCCTCGACACGGTCCCCGGCCTCGTGCCGGAGGAGATCCGCCAAAAGTACCCCGCCGACAAGACCGGCCAGATCAACACGCTCCTGTCGAAAAACCCCCTCCTCTTCGACACCTACCTGACGGAAGCGATCGAGATCGACGTCGATTGCCTCTCCGACGGCAAGGAAGTCTTCGTCTCCGGCATCATGGAGCACATCGAGGAAGCCGGCATCCACTCCGGCGACAGCGCCTGCTCCCTCCCCGTCCACTCCCTCTCCCCCGACCTCGTCGACGAGCTTGAGCGCCAGACCGCCGCGCTCGCCCGCGCCCTAAAGGTCGGCGGCCTCATGAACGTCCAGTACGCGGTCAAGGACGGCGAGGTCTACGTGCTCGAAGTCAACCCCCGCGCCTCCCGCACGGTGCCGTTCGTCGCCAAGACCATCGGCAAGCCCATCGCCAAGATCGCCGCCCGCATCATGGCCGGCGAGCCGCTCGAAGACGCCTTCGCCCACTACGGCGCCATGCCCGACGTGCGCAATCCCGGCCACATCGCCGTCAAGGAAGCCGTCTTCCCCTTCGCCCGCTTCCCCGGCGTCGACACCCTCCTCGGCCCGGAAATGAAATCCACCGGCGAAGTCATGGGCCTCGACCACGACTACGCCCTCGCCTTCGCCAAGGCCCAATTGGGCGCCGGCGTGGACCTCCCCCGCTCCGGCACCCTGTTCGTGTCCGTCCGCGACGCCGATAAGCCCCGCGTCCTCCCGGCCGTAAAACGCCTCTCCGACCTCGGCTTCAAGATCCTCGCCACCGGCGGCACCGCCCGTTACTTGCGCGAAAACGACGTCCCCGCCGAAAAGATCAACAAGGTCCTCGAAGGCCGCCCCCACATCGAAGACGCCATCCGCAACCGCCAGGTGCACCTCGTCTTCAACACGACGGACGGGCAGAAAGCGGTATCGGATTCGAAGTCGCTGAGGCGCGCGACGCTGATGCAGAAGGTGCCGTATTATACGACGATGTCGGGGGCGGACGCGGTGGTGGAGGCGATTGCGGCGCTGAAGGCGGGGAGCTTGGAGGTTCGGCCGTTGCAGGGGTATTTCTCTTGAAAACGAGACTGCTAAACTGATGGAGGCAGTTTCAGATACGGTTCAAAGTTTTCTTGAATGCGCTTTGCGGCCTCCTTCCAGAACCAATCCTGTATCTCATGCATTTTTTTGAGGGCGCCTTCCTTCTTTGAATTCTCCTCGTCGGAAAGCTCTTCTTTGGCCCAGGCCCGAGCTCTGAGCGGCTCCCACACTGAGTGCGCTACCTCCCACTGAGCCGTCTTCTTTACCATCTCATCGACCAGTATCATCCCCTCCTCGGGCAACAGGAAATGCGCGTTACGCAACTTTCTCCTCAAAATTATGGCCTCGTCAGCAGAAGGACGGCCATCCCGGTGGAATTTGGCTAGGAAATTTTCAATCTCGAAAAGAAGCTGTACCCGCTTGTCGAACAAAGCTAGTTGGTAGTTTGCGCGGGCAATTTTTCGAGCGTGTGCATGTTGCCTCCATTGAAGCACAAAAAGAGCAATGGTAAACGCCGCAATAACTACACTTGCGATCGTCGCTGCTGTCAGGTCGTTGATCTGGCACCACTCCAAAATAACCTCCCGCGCCCAAAATTTCTTTCAAAAAAATGCAAGATGTATGAGGCGGAGAGTAAAGCCACTTTCTTGCAAATTCCAAGGGCTTTGCTCCGCTAAGCCCAGGAATCTGCTTTCTCCCCCACCGGGGAAGATAGAACTGGTATCAGCGTCGCCGCCAATCGCCAACGCACGTGATTTTGCTGCGGCGCTAACGCAAGCCCCCTATCTCCCCCACCAGGGGGGAGATAACGCCGGCATCGATGTTTCCGCCAGTCGCAAACATTGGAGATTGGCAGAGGCGGACGGTGCAGCGCGCCTATCTCCCCCTTGGTGGGGGAGAAAGCAAATTCTTGGGCTTAGCCGAAGGCTAAGTCTTAGAATTTGCAAGAGAGGGGGCCGGCGCAACGCTGACCGGAGCGGAAGGGCCGCACCTGCACCCACGGGGATAAATTCCCGCCCTCTCAAAAAAACATTCGTTCCAAAACAATCGCTTATCATTTTTTTGCTCCGCCCAACCGCGCATTTTATCCCCCCTTCCCACGCCGCCCTTATCCTGTGCCCGTCCCTCCCGCGGGAACGTGGATCGCGACGGCGGTCTCGCGGGGAGGGGCCGGCGCCTCCGGCGGGCCGCTAACGTGGCGGCCGGCCCGGGGAGGCTCCGCCCAAGGGTTCCCCTGCCGCCACTACGGGCGGCGCGTGCCGGACGGTGCACTTTAAAAGGGAGCCGGAAAGACGGGGGCGCGGAGCGCCCTGTCGTGGGAGGTGCAAGCCTTCCGGATCCGGCTTCGTGGAAGCGGAACGGGCGGAGACTTAAAAACGCCGGACGGGCGGCCCGAGGGTCGCGAAAAAAATTTGACTGGCGACACTTTGGCCGCCCGTCTTCCCGGTTCTTTGACATAGCCCGGCTTCGCATGAAGCGCGGCAACGAATAAGCGCGTCCTTCGCCAGGAAAGGCGGGGCGCCCACGCCTCCCTCCCCCTTGTGGGGAGGGGTAAGGGATGGGGGTGGACGCGCCCGTGTGCCGTCGGGGGCGATTGTCTTGTCTCGCTACCAGGAATGCGCCGGCGTGTCGCCACGCCCCCCACCCCTCACCCCTCCCCTCAAGGGGGAGGGGAATCGTCGACGTTGCGCCCCTCAATCCCGCCGATAAAGCCAAAGCACCACCGGAGACAGCACGATGGTCAGCACCACCGGCGCCGCCAGCGCCAGCAGCACCTCCCCCGTCGTCGCGCTGCCGGCCATCAGCCCGCGCAGCGCCGTCGTCATGTGCGAGACCGGGTTGTTCTCCACGAACACGCGCAGCCAGCCCGGCATGGTCTCAGGCCGCACCATGATGTTGGAGGCAAAGACCAGCGGGAAGATGAACGTAAATCCAATCGTCATCACCGTCATGGGCGTGCGGATGAGCAACCCGAGGACGAGGAAGATCCACCCCGTGCCGAAACCGATGGCGATCAGCAGCAGGAAGGAGAAGAACACGCCGGAAATCCCCGCCTCCGGCCGGTAGCCGAGGGCAAGCCCGATGCCGAGGATGATGCCGCCGGCGATCACGTGGCGCAGAACATCGCCCACCATCAGCCCGGCGAACGGCGAAAGCGACCAGATGGGCAGCGACCGGAAGCGCTCGAACAGCCCCTTGGAAAGGTCGGTCGAAAGCCCCATGCCGGAATAGACCGAGTTGAACACCACCGTCTGCACCAGGATGCCCGGCAGGAAGAACTGCAGATACTCGCCCGGCGAGCCGGCAAGCGCGCCGCCGAACACGAAGGTGAAAAGCAGCGTGAACATGAGCGGCGTCATGACGAGGTCGAAGAGCTGCTCCGGCACGTGCTTGAACTTCAGGATCGCCCGCCATCCGAAGACGAGCGCATTGGAAAAGGCCGACGGCGCGGCCGGCCGCGGCACGTTCTGCAGCATGGCTGGGCTGATCTCGCTCATTCGTCTTCTCCCTCATTCTCGTCTTCCAGCCCCTGCCCCGTGAGCGCGAAGAACACCTCGTCGAGGCTCGGCGAACCCATGGAGAAATCGGCAAGCTCGATGCCGGCGGTAATCAGCGCGGCAAGCGCCTCGTTGGCCGCCCGCGGCGTCTCGGCGACGACGGAAAGCTGCGCGCCTTCCGCGCTGCGCTGCACGGTGTTGCCGAGCCGGGCTTCCAGAATGGCCTCCGCCTCGTCGAGCAGCGCCTGGTCGGCCAGCGCCACATGCAGGAAGCCGGAGCCGATCTGCGCCTTCAGTTCGCGGCTCGTCCCCTCGGCGATCTTCTTCCCGTGGTCGATGACGGCGATGCGCGCGGCCAGCTGGTCGGCCTCCTCCAGGTACTGCGTGGTCAAAAGCACGGTCACGCCCGACTGCGCCAATTGCCGGATCATCCGCCACACGCCCTGGCGGGCCTTCGGGTCGAGCCCCGTCGTCGGCTCGTCGAGGAACAGGATGCCCGGCGTGACGATGAGCGAAGCGGCGATGTCGAGCCTGCGGCGCATGCCGCCGGAATACGACTTCACCTGCTTCTTCGCCGCATCCGAAAGGTCGAAGGCGGCCAGAAGCTCGTCCGCCCGCTTCTTCGCCGCCCGCCCGGCAAAACCCCACAGGCGCGCCAGCATCAAAAGGTTCTCGCGCCCCGTCAGGTCCTCGTCGAGCGAGGCGAACTGCCCGGTCATGGCGATCGCCCCGCGCACGGCCTGCGGATCGGAGACGAGGTCGTGCCCCATCACGTCGGCCGAGCCCGCATCGGGCGAAAGGAGCGTGGCGAGCACCCGGATCAGCGTCGTCTTGCCGGCCCCGTTGGGCCCCAGGATGGCGAAGATCATGCCGCGCGGCACGTTAAGGTCGATGCCGTCGAGCGCCTTCACGTCGCCGAAATGCTTGACCAGCCCGCGCACGGAAATGGCGGGCGGCGCGGCCTTCTGCGCCGTCACCGGACGGTTCGTCAGCGTTGTATCGTTCATTGTGGCCCTCTCTCGACAAATCCCCTGTCGAAGACGAAACAGCCCCGCCCAAACCGACAGCGCGGAGACATACACCCGTTCGGCCATGTTTTTGAAGACGCCCAGAAAAGGCAGCGGACACTTCTTGCCATCGCCCCCGCGGGCGGACGCCGCTTCAGCTTCGCAGCCCGGTTTCCCTGAGGAGGCCCTTGCGCTTGGCATCGTAATAATAGCCGCTGGCGTAAAAGCGCACCGCCCTCTCCTCGTTGCCGCCGGCGGTGATATAGGCCCCGCGCAGATATTTGACGGCGTATTTGAGGTTGGTCTCCGCGTCGAGCAGCCCGCTCGCCGGCCCGCGATAGCCCATGGTCCGCGCGGTATCGTGGCGGATCTGCATCAGGCCCCAATAGATGCGGTTGCGGGCGGCCGGGTTGAAATTGCTCTCCCGCTCCACCACGCGCCGCACCAGCCCCACCGGCACCCCGTAAAGCGCCGCGTATTTGGCGATCAGCCCGTCGAGCTCGGCGCTCTGCGCGGCCACCGGGCGCACCGCCCCGCTCTCTTCGAAAGCGGTCGCCGCCAGCGGCGCCGCACCCCCGGCATAGGCATTCGGCGCAATCTCCCCGACACCGGCAAGGTCGGCGTCCTGCTCCGCCGCCAGGCTGCTGGCCACCACCTTCTCGTCCGCCGTGCTGCAGCCGATAAGAAGCGGTACCGCAAGAAATATGCCGAGGCTCAATATTCGGGAGAATGGAGGCAAGACCCCCTCGCTTTCCATATCGGTCGTCACCCCCATCCGCCGTCCATACAACAGCCATGCCGGCCGTTCAATCTTGAATGGATGCGGCCATATTCGTTCTTGCTTTGTACTTCACCGCCGCTATCATACCCGCTGAGCGGAATCGCCGTGGAGCGCGCCATGACGTCCCATCAAGTCTCCTCCCATCACGTCTTCGAGACTGCCTTCGGCTTTTGCGGCATCGGGTGGACCGCGCGCGGCATCGCCCGTTTCACGCTTCCCACGGCGACCCCCGCCCAGGCGGCCGAGGCGCTGGCGAAACGCCTGCCCGGCTCCAGGCAAGCCACGCCGTCCGGCGCAACGGCGGAGGTCGTCGCTGCCGCCACGCGCTATTTCGCCGGCGAGCGCGAGGATTTCTCCGCCGTCGTCGTCGATCTCGACGGCGTCGACCCCTTCCGCCGCGCCATCTACGGGGCGGCGCGCCGGCTCGGCTATGGCGAGACCACCACCTATGGCGCGCTGGCACAGGAGGCCGGCTTTCCCGAGGCCGCGCGCGAGACCGGCACCGCGCTCGGCCGCAACCCCATCCCCCTCATCGTGCCCTGCCACCGCATATTGGCGGCGGGCGGCAAGCTCGGCGGCTTCTCCGCGCCCGGCGGCACGACCACCAAGCGCAAGATGCTGGCGCTCGAACGCGCCGTCCCGCCCGATGCGGAGCCCGCGCAGTCCTCCTTCGCCTTTTAGGTCGCCCGACTCTTGCGCCCCGATTCGCACCGGGCATAATGGTCTTGGGCTGATTCGCCCTCCCCGCCGCGCTTCGGCGGTCGCGTACTTCCGTTTTGTGCAGCCGCGTATTCGGCATGACGGCACGTCTTGGTCCGTGCCACTCAGCCAGGGGAAGAACCATGCGCCACCCAAAGGAAGACAGCATCAAATCCCGCTTGACCGAGCGCGCGCAGCTCATGCTGGCGGTCGCCAAGATGATGGAACGGGGCATACCGGAAGAGCTGATCCCGGTTCATCTCGCCCGCGCCTTCTACGTCGACATGGACGAACTCAACGCCGTCCTCGACGCAATGCGCGCGGTGCCTGAAAGAAGGGCGCAACGGCTGCGCGCCGTCGCCTGACGGTTTAGGCGTTCAGCGCCTCGGCAAGCGGCTTGACCGCCCGCGCCGCCTTGGCCGGCAGGTCGAGCTCCGCCAGCCTTGCGCCGGTTTCGGCATCGAACAAATGCGCCATCCCCGGCTCGATGGCGAGCGGCAACAGGTCGCCCGGCTGCACCTGCGTACTTCCCGGCAAGCGTGCCACCAATTCGCCGCTGCCGTCCGCAGCGCCCGCAAGCCGCCCATGCGCCAGCGTGTCCGCACCCAGCGTCTCCACCGCCACCACGTCGAGCTCCAGATCGGCATTGGCGCCGGAGACCGGCGCGATGTGTTCCGGCCTGACGCCGAGGATCGCCTTCCGCCCCTTTTCCGGCAAGCGGATGTCGCGCGGCTTCACCGTCCGGCCGTTGGCGAGCGTGAGGCCGAGGTTGCCCGCCGCCTCCACCGGCAGCATGTTCATGGCCGGCGAGCCGATGAAGCCGGCGACGAAGGTGGTGGCCGGCCGGGCATAGACGGCCATGGGGGTATCGATCTGCTCGGCCACCCCATCGTGCATGACCACCAGCCGGTCGGCCAGCGTCATCGCCTCCACCTGGTCATGAGTCACGTAAAGCGCCGTCGTGCCGACGGACTGCTGAAGCTGCTTGATCTCGAGCCGCATCTGCACGCGCAGCTTGGCATCGAGATTGGATAGCGGCTCATCGAGGAGGAAAGCAGCCGGATCGCGCACCAGCGCCCTGCCCATGGCCACCCGCTGGCGCTGCCCGCCCGAAAGCTGGCGCGGCTTCCTGTCGAGGAAGGGCTCAAGCTGCAGCATCGCCGCCGTCTTGCCGACGCGGGCGCGGATATCGGTTTTGGAAAGGCCGGCGATCTTCAGCCCGTAGGCCATGTTGTCGAAGACGCTCATATGCGGATAGAGCGCATAGTTCTGGAACACCATGGCGATGTCGCGCTCGCCCGGCTCCAGCCGGTTGACCACTCGGCCGCCGATTTCGATGGTGCCCTCGGTGATCGTCTCCAGCCCCGCCACCATGCGAAGCAGCGTGGACTTGCCGCAGCCCGACGGGCCGACGATGACGATGAACTCGCCGTCGGCAATGTCGATGTCCACTCCGTGGATCACCTCGGTCTTGCCGTAGTTCTTCCTGACGCCGCGGATGGCTATTGCGCTCATGATCTACTTCTCGCTTTCAACCAGGCCCTTGACGAAAAGGCGCTGCATCAACACCACCACGACGACGGGCGGCAGCATGGCCAGCACCACCGTTGCCATGACCACGTTCCATTGCGGTATCGCATCGGCCACCTCCGCCATGCGCTTGATGCCCATCACGATGGTGTAATAGCCGGTGTCGGTGGTCACCAGGAGCGGCCACAGATACTGGTTCCATCCATAGATGAAGAGGATGACGAAGAGCGCGGCGATGTTGGTGCGCGACAGAGGCAGGAGAATATCGCGGAAAAACTTCATGGGGCCCGCGCCGTCTACCCGCGCTGCTTCCGTCAATTCATCGGGAACCGTCAGGAAAAACTGGCGGAACAGGAAAGTGGCCGTCGCCGAGGCGATCAGCGGGATCGACAGCCCGGCATAGGAATTGAGCATGCCGAGGTCCGCCACCACCTTGAAGGTCGGCACGATGCGCACCTCCACCGGCAGCATCAGCGTGATGAAGATCATCCAGAAGGCGAGCTGCCGGAAGGGAAAGCGGAAATAGACGATAGCGAAGGCCGAGGTGATGGAGATCGCGATCTTGCCGATGGCGATGGCAAGCGCCATCACGAGGCTGTTCACCATCATCATCCCGATCGGCGGCGCGCCGGACGTCGACACCCCCGAGAACACGATCCGGCGATAGTTTTCCAGCGTATGCGGGCCGGGCAGCAGCGGAATGAGGCCCGACATGAAGTCGGTCGGCCCGCGTGTCGAAGCGATGACGGCGACATAGACCGGAAAGGCGACGATCACGACGCCGACGATCAGCACCAGATGTGAAAGCAGGTTCAGGAGCGGTCTGTTCTCGACCATTTCACGCCCTCAATACTGGACCCGGCGCTCGATCCAGCGGAACTGGATGACCGTCAGGGCGACGACGATGACCATGAGCACCACCGACTGCGCGGCGGAGGAGCCGAGATTGAGGCCGATGAACCCGTCCTCGAACACCTTGTAGACGAGGATGTTGGTCGATTGGGCCGGCCCGCCTTCGGTGGTCGCATGGATCACGGCGAAGGTGTCGAACATGGCGTAGACGATGTTGACGACCAGCAGGAAAAAGGTCGTCGGCGAAAGCATCGGGAAGATGATCGTGAAGAAGCGCTTTAAGGGCCCGGCGCCATCGATCGCCGCCGCCTCGACCAGCGAGTGGGGGATGGCCGCAAGCCCCGCCACGAAGAAGAGGAAATTATAGGAGATCTGCTTCCAGCTCGCGGCGACGATGACGAGGATCATCGCGTCGACCCGCGAATTGCGATGGTTCCAGTCGTAGCCCACCATGTCCAGGGCGTAGGGCAGGATACCGATCGTCGGATTGAACAGGAACCACCACAGGATGCCGGCGACCGCCGGCGCCACGGCATAGGGCCAGACGAGCAGAGTGGTGTAGGCCCGCGCGGTGCGCAGCGTGCGCTCGACGGCCAGGGCCAGAACCAGAGCCGTGACCAGCGACAGGACGGCAACGCCGATTGAAAAGACCACCGTCACCCAAAGCGAGTTGTGATACTGCGGATCGACGAACAGCTTCCCGTAGTTTTCGAACCAGACGAATTCGGTCTTAAAACCGAAAGCGTCCTCGCGCAGGAAGGACTGGCGAAACGCCTGTCCGGCCGGCCACAGGAAGAATACGCATGTGATGGCGAGCTGCGGTAGAAGCAGCGCGTAGGGCAACACGCGGTTGCCGAAGATCGTGCGCTTGGTCTGCATATGAAGACTTCGAATGAGGCTGAAGCCCGCGCGGGTGGCGCGGGCTTCGGCTAGAGTGACAATCGACGGCCTAGCTGTTGGAGTCTTCGAAGTCGCGGATCAGCGCGTTGCCGCGTTCCACCAGCGCGTCGAGCGCTTCCTGCGCGGACTTGTCGCCCGACATCAGCGCCTCGAACTCCTCGTCGATGACGCTGCGGACCTGGACATAGTTGCCGAACCGCAACCCCTTGGAGTTTTCCGTCGGCGCATTGAGCGTGATCTGCCTGATGGAGACGTCCGTGCCCGGGTTCTTGTCGTAGTAGCCCTGGCTCTTGCCGAGCTCGAAGGCGGCTTCGGTGATCGGCAGGTAACCCGAGAACTGGTGCCAGTCGGCCTGGACCTCAGCCGAGGACAGGTAGGTGAAGAAGTCCGCCACGCCCTTGTATTCTTCGTCCTCGTGGCCGGCGAGAACCCAAAGCGTGGCACCGCCGATGATGGAGTTCTGCGGCGCACCCTCCACATCGTCATAGTAAGGCAGCATGCCGTAGCCGACTTCGAAGTCCGTCGCATTGGCCACCACGCCGGCACGCGAGGCCGACGAGTTCATGTACATGGCGCAATCCTGCGCATAGAACATCGGCGCCGCATCGTCGCCCCCGACCGGGCCGCCGTAGCGGAAGATGCCCTCGTCCTGCCAACGCTTCATGTTCTCCCAGTGCTTGACCTGCACCGGGCCGTTGACTGTCAGTTCCGACGAAATGCCGCCGAAGCCGTTTTCGAGCGTGCCGATCGGCTGGTTGTGCCAGGCCGAGAAGTTCTCGAGCTGCACCCAGGAGACCCAGCCGCTCGTGAAGCCGCAGGAAGCGGCACCCGATTCCATGATCTTCTTGGAGAATTCCTCGACTTCCGCCCAGGTTTCCGGCGCCTTTTCCGGATCGAGGCCGGCTTTCTCGAACACATCCTTGTTGTAGTAGACGATCGGCGTCGAGGAGTTGAAGGGCATCGACAGCATGTTGCCGTCGGTGTCGGTGTAATAGCCGACGACCGCGGACAGGTAGTCGTCGGGATTGAACTCGGCCCCGGCATCTTCCATCAGCTGGTAGACGGGATAGATGGCGCCTTCGGCGGCCATCATGGTGCCGGTGCCCACCTCGTACACCTGGACGATGTGCGGCTGCTGGCCGGCGCGGAAGGCGGCAATCGCCCCCGTCATGGTCTCGGGATACGTGCCCTTGTAGACCGGCACGACCTCGTATTCGTCCTGGGAGGCGTTGTAGCCGGCGACGATCTCCTCGAGCTTCGTGCCGAGTTCGCCACCCATCGCATGCCACCATTCGACCTTGGTTTGCGCCTGTGCGCTCAGGGGCAAGGCGATCGTGGCGGTCGCCGCCAGAAGAAACGTGCGCGTCATTGGGGTCTCCCTCATTGTTATCCGTTGACTGGATGGGGACCCTTTTGACGACGTTCTATAACGCTTACATGACAGCCCTGCGCAAAGCTGTGAAGGTTGGGAAGGGAGGGTACCGGGTGCCTCTCCCCGCCTATGGCGTATGCTCCATCGGCACATGGCCCGGATCGGCCTCCACCCTCTTCAGCCAGGCCGAAACCGCAGGAAAGGCACCAAGGTCGTAGCCGCCCACCTCGGCATCGTGCGTATAGGCATAGAGCGCGATATCGGCCACCGTCAGAGGATCGCCGACGAGGAACGGCGTCCGCGACAATTGCCGCTCCATGACGCCGAGCGCCCGGTTGCCGGCTTCGAGCGTCGCCGCCATCCGCTCCGGCGTCGCCATCGCCGCCCTTTCGGGATACCGGATAAGCGACCGGCGGACGGCGATGTTCGGCTCGTGGCTGTACTGCTCGAAGAACAGCCATTGATGGACCAGCGCGCGCTCATAGGCATCGGCCGGCAGGAAGCGCGTGCCTTCCGCAAGGTAGAGCAGGATGGCGTTCGATTCCGACAGATACCGCCCGTCGTCAAGCTCCAGAAGCGGCACCTTACCGTTGGGATTCCGGGCCAGATAGCCGGGCGTGCGGGTCGTGCCGTCGCGCGAGCTGGTCTCGACATGTTCGAACGGAATGCCGAGCTTCGCCAGAAGCAGCCTCGGCTTGTAGCAATTGCCGCTGTCGGTCATTCCATAGAGTTTCATCGCGCGCTCCATCCTTCCGCTCGCTTTCCGCCATAGCGCGGCGCCCCACCGGCCACGAATGAAAAGTTTTGCGCGAAATGATCAACAGGATTGAGAGGAGGCCTGTCAGCGCGACCGGTCGTTCCTGGCGAAGAGCGGCACCACGCGGTCTTCCGGAGCGAGCAGGTTTCTGACGTCCATCCGCTCCGCTTCGAAGAGAGAACCGGCAATTTTCGGCTGGCCAAGCAGATATCCCTGCATGAGGTCGGCACCTGTCTCGATCGCCACCCGCAGCTGCGCCGGCGTTTCGATGCCCTGGATCAGAACCAGCCGGCCCTCGCGCCGCAATGCGTCGACAAGCGACGTCAGAAGCCTGGTGGCCACGGCCACCTTGGCGATGCGGCGGAACCACCCGCCATCGATCTTCACGACCTCGGGATCGAGCAGCCTGACGCGGGTGAGCGTGGAGCGCCCGACGCCGAAATCGTCGACCGCGACACGGATGCGGTTGCGCCGCAATTCTGCGGCGATGTCCATCATCAAGCCCTCGTCCGCCGTCTCGGCGATCTCGCAGACGACAAGCGCCGGATCGACCGCGATCTCGTCCAGGAACCGCATCATCCCATCGACCTGATCGAGAGCTGTCTGCAGGCCGAAATCGGCACTGGCATAGTGCTTGATGAAGACCATCAGCCCGTCGGCGCCGATATTGGGATAATTGCGCAGGTGCAGCGTGTGACAGAGATTTTCGACGAAAAGCGTATCGTCCGCGGCAGTCACGTCGGCGAAGAACGCCCGCGTGCTGACAGGCCGGCCGTCCTTGTGCGGCCCCGCCAGCCCCTCCACCCCGCAGGGCACCAACTCTCCCTCAGTGTTGCGGAAGACCGGCTGGTACATGGTCTTCACGAAGTAAGGGCCGTAGCGGCCGGTCTCGATGCCGACCTCGTCGACGAGAATCGCCTGGTCGATGCGTACGGCAAGGCTTTCTGCGTCGGCCACGTCTCAGCTCCCCGCCCGGCGAAGAAGGGCCGGGCCGCAGCCGGCAGGACGTACTCCGCAACGTGTGCCCGTTGCGGTCCCGCATGCGCCGGCGCCCCGCCGGATGGTCTGTATCGAACGTGTCTTGCGCGTCACCGCCTGCCCCCAAAATCTCTGCGGCGGCGAACCTTGCACCGAACGATTGAACCCTCGTTAAAAAAATAGAGCGCATTTTTGAGGCCTGTCACAATGCGCGGCGAACCCGCCCGCACCCTTGCGAATTGCCGCGCGATCGGACATTAAGGCATGTCTCGGCCAGGCCGGGTCGAGACGCGAAATCCCCGCTGGAGAAATTGACCGATGGCTTTCCTTGCCGATGCCCTTTCACGCGTAAAACCCTCCGCCACCATCGCGGTGACCCAGAAAGCGCGCGAGTTGAAGGCGCAGGGCCGCGACGTCATCGGGCTGGGCGCGGGCGAACCCGATTTCGACACGCCGGACAACATCAAGCAGGCGGCCATCGACGCCATCAAGCGCGGCGAGACGAAGTATGCGCCGGTCTCCGGCATCCAGCCGCTGCGCGAGGCGATCGCGGGCAAATTCAAGCGCGAGAACAACCTCGACTACGACTGGAAGCAAACCATCGTCGGCACCGGCGGCAAGCAGATCCTGTTCAATGCCATGATGGCGACACTGAACCCCGGCGACGAAGTGGTGATCCCGGCGCCCTACTGGGTGAGCTACCCCGAGATGGTGGCGATCTGCGGCGGCACGGCCACGTTCGCCGAAACCAGGCTGGAGGACGGCTTCAAGCTTACGCCCGAGGCGCTGGAAAAGGCCATCACGCCGAAGACCAAGTGGCTCATCATGAACTCGCCGTCGAACCCGTCTGGCGCGGCCTATACGGGCGAGGAGCTGAAGGCGCTGGCCGACGTGCTCCTGAAGCACCCGCATGTCTGGGTGCTGACGGACGACATGTACGAGCACCTGACCTACGGCGACTTCACCTTCCGCACCATCGCCGAGGTGGAACCGCGGCTCTACGAGCGCACGCTGACCATGAACGGCGTCTCGAAGGCCTATGCCATGACCGGCTGGCGCATCGGCTATGCGGCAGGCCCCATCGAGCTTGTCAAAGCCATGGACATGATCCAGGGCCAGCAGACATCGGGCGCGGCCACCATGTGCCAGTGGGCGGCGCTTGAAGCGCTCACGGGCCCGCAGGATTTCATCCCGCGCAACAAGGAGATATTCCAGGGCCGCCGCGATCTCGTGGTTTCCATGCTCAACCAGGCGCGTGGCATCGACTGCCCTGTGCCCGAGGGCGCCTTCTACGTCTATCCCTCCTGCGCCGGCACCATCGGCCGCAAGGCGCCGTCCGGCAAGGTGATCGAGAACGACGCCGACTTCGTCTCCGAGCTTCTGGAGGCCGAGGGCGTGGCGGTTGTGCACGGCTCGGCCTTCGGCCTCGGCCCCAACTTCCGCATCTCCTACGCCACCTCGGAGGCGCTGCTGGAGGAAGCCTGCAACCGCATCCAGCGCTTTACGGCGGAGCTGCGGTAGAGGCGGGTCGCTCCTGCAGGCCAGCGCCCTTCGCGCCCTCCTCTGTCCTGCCGGACATCTCCCCCACAAGGGCAGGGCTATCGCATATGGATTCTGAGTCCTTGTTCGGACCCCCACCCCTAACCCCTCCCCTCAAGGGGGAGGGGGACGATGCCGTGCTCGGCCTGCCTCCCTCCCCCTTGAGGGGAGGGATTGAGGGTGGGGGTCCGGCGAAGCCGAACGAAGACTCAATCCATATGCGATAGCCCTGCCCTCGTGGGGGAGATGTCCGGCAGGACAGAGGGGGCGCGAAAGGGCTCCGTCAACCTCCTCATGCAATTACTTGACTCAGTCAACCAATTACCTACACTGGCCGCAAGGAGGTCGCGCCATGCAGCCAATCCAGCCGCCCTCGGACAAACAAATCGCCGCCATGAGACGCTTCAACCGCTTCTACACGCGCCAGATCGGCGTGCTCGAAGAGGGCATGTACAAGAGCGAGTTCTCGCTGACGGAGGCCCGCGTTCTCTTCGAGCTGGCGCATAGGGAGCGTCTGACCGCCAGCGTCCTCGGCAACGATCTCGGTCTCGACGCGGGCTATCTGAGCCGCATGCTGAAGAAGTTCGAGCGGCGCGGTCTCCTGAAACGGCAACCGTCCGCCGACGACGGCCGGCAGTCCCATCTAGCGCTCACGGAGGAGGGTCGCCAGGCCTTCGAGCCGCTCGACCGCGCCGCCCGCGACCTGGTGGAGGCGCTGCTTGCCCCTCTTCCCGCCGCTGACCGGGAGACCCTGACGGCGGCGATGAGAACGGTCGAGCGTCTTCTGGGCGCGGCGGCGGAGCGCCAGGTCCCATATACCCTCCGCCCGCTGCGGGTCGGCGATATCGGCTGGATCGTCCACCGCCAGGGGCTGCTTTATCACCAGGAATACGGCTGGGACGAAAGCTACGAGGCGCTCGTCGCGGAAATCCTGAGCGCCTTCGTGACCGATTTCGATCCGCGCTTCGAAGCCTCCTGGATCGCCGAGCGCGACGGCGGGATCGTCGGCTCGGTCTTCCTCGTCAGGGCGTCCGAGGAGACGGCCAAGCTCAGGCTGCTCTATGTCGAGCCCGCCGCCCGCGGCCTCGGCCTCGGCCGCAGACTGGTGGACGAGTGCATCGCCTTCGCCCGCGCCAGGGGCTACAAGCGCCTGACGCTGTGGACCAACGACATCCTGGTCTCCGCGCGCCGCATCTATCAGGCGGCCGGCTTCCGGCTGGAGAAGGAGGAGCCTCACCATTCCTTCGGCAAGGACCTTGTCGGCCAGACCTGGACACTCGATTTGTGATCGGCGCCTTGCCGCCTCCACCCTTCTTCCACTTGCTCTCTCTCCCCTCTCGTGTGACGATGCCTTGACGGCGGAATACCGGCCAACGGTATCCGCCCGCGCGACGGCCGACCGAGGCCGGCCGCCGCTCATGGGAGAACGCGTGAGAGGAGGTCGGCAATCATGGGAAACCGCGCGGGAGAAAGACACACGGGGCCAAAATGCATCGCCATTCTTGGCCCCCTTGAAAGCGGCAAGACCACACTTTTCGAAGCCATACTTGCGCGCACCGGCGCCGGCGCCCAGGCTGGCAGTCACGGGGCCGGCAGCCACGGGGAAGCGCGCGAGCACGCCATGAGCGTGGAGGCCACCTTCGCCACCACCAGCTTCATGGGCGAGAGCATGACCTTCGTCGACTGCCCGGGCTCCGTGGAGTTTGCGCAGGAAGCCGAGCCGGTGCTGGCCGCCGCCGACGTGGCCGTGGTGGTGACCGAGGCCGACGACAAGAAGCTGCCGGCCCTCCAGCTCATCCTGCGCCGGCTCGACGAACTGGGCCTGCCGCGCATGCTCTTCCTCAACAAGATCGACAAGAGCACGGCCGGCGTGCGCGACACGCTAAAGCTGTTGCAGCCGGCGAGCGGAAATCCGCTGCTCCTGCGCCAGATCCCGCTGCGCAAGGACGGCATCGTCGTCGGCTCCATCGACCTGGCGCTGGAGCGCGCCTACATCTACCGCGAGCATGCGGAGAGCGAGGTCGCCGCCATCCCCGACGACGAGAAGGCGCGCGAGATCGAGGCCCGCTTCTCCATGCTGGAGACGCTGGCCGACCACGACGACATCCTGATGGAGCAGCTTCTGGAGGAGATCGAGCCGCCGCGCGACGCGGTTTTCGACGACCTTGCGGCCGATCTGCGCGAAGGCGCGGTGACCCCGGTCCTGATTGGCTCGGCGGAAAAGGGCAATGGCGTTCTGAGGCTCCTGAAGGCCATCCGGCACGACGCTCCCGACGTCACCGCCACGCGCCGAAGGCTGGGCGTCGACGGCGGCGAGACCGTGCTTCAAGTGATGAAGACGATCCATACCGGCCATGGCGGCAAGATCTCGGTCGCCCGGGTGCTTTGCGGCAGCGCCACCGACGGGATGGAGCTCGCCGACGCCGGCCGTGTCTCCGGCCTCTACCGGCTGACGGGCCGCGAGCAGACCAAGCTTTCGTCCTCCGGCGAAGGCGAGACGGTCGCCCTCGGCAAGCTGGACAACGCCAACACCGGCGATACGCTGTCGGCGGGCAAGGCCGCTGCGGCACAGCTTGCCCGGCTGGAGGCTCCCCGGCCGGTCTTCGCCATGGCGCTCAACCCGCGCGACCGCAAGGACGAGGTCAAGCTTTCCGCCGCCCTGCAGAAGCTCCTGCAGGAAGACCCCTCGCTCGTCCTGGAGCAGAACCAGGACACGGGCGAGACCGTGCTCGGCGGCCAGGGAGAGATGCATCTGCGGGTGGCGAAAGAGCGCCTGGAGGAAAAGTACCAGATCGCCGTCGAGACCCGCCCGCCGTTGATCCCCTACCGCGAGACCATCCGCAAGGCCGTCACCCAGCGTGGCCGCCACAAGAAGCAATCGGGCGGCCATGGGCAGTTCGGCGACGTGGTGCTGGAAATCCGCCCGCTGCCGCGCGGCAGCGGCTTCGAGTTCACCGAGACCATCACCGGCGGCGTGGTGCCCAAGCAGTACATCCCTTCGGTGGAGACCGGGGTACGCGAAGCGCTGAAGGGCGGGCCGCTCGGCTTTCCCGTGGTCGACCTTGCGGTGAACCTTTCCGACGGCTCCTACCACTCGGTCGATTCCTCCGACATGGCCTTCCAGCTTGCCGCCCGTCTGGCCATGCGCGAAGCACTGGCCGCGGCAAGCCCGGTGCTGCTGGAACCGGTGCTGAAGGTGGAGGTGGACACGCCGTCGGAGGCGACGGCCCGCGTAACGGCGATACTGTCGCAAAGGCGCGGGCAGATCCTCGGCTTCGACACGCGCACCGACTGGCCGGGCTGGGACGTGGTGGAGGCCATGATCCCCGAGGCGGAGATCGGCAACCTGATCATCGAGCTGCGCTCGGCAACGGCGGGCGCCGCCACCTACCGCGCCAGCTTCGATCATATGGCCGAGCTTACGGGCCGGCTGGCCGACGAGGTGCTGAACGGGAGAGGCAAGGCGGCCTGAACCGCCCTCCCCCTGGGAATAAAACCTGCGCAAAAAAAAGAGCCGGATCACGAAGATCCGGCCCAGTCGTTGGAAGTGCCATTTAAGGCGAAACCTCCAGAGGGGAACACTCGCGGGGGCAAATGGGAGGAGAACACCCCCGGGAGTGATCAAGATATGAGCATTCGTTGCTCAAATAACAACCACGGGTTTTTGCATTCCAGCCATGCATTTTTGCATGGAACCTTTGGCAGACCTTGCATCAGAAGGACCAGGTACGCGATTTCGAGATGAGAAAATCCCTGAAGACCTGCAGCTTTGCCTGGTTTTTCATGGTGTCGGGGTAGCAGAAATACGTGTCGAAGGAAGGCACCGCCGTCTCCGGCAAAAGCTGCACCAGCCCACTCTCGTTACCCACAACATAATCGGGCAGCATGGCGATGCCGGCGCCGCGCTGCACGGCGACCTTGATCGACAGGATGTTGTTGATCTGCAGGCCGACGCTGCGTTTCGTGCCCTCGGGCCGCCCCGCCGTCTCCAGCCAGTTCATGTCGCTCAGATGCGCCGGCACCGTCTCACCGAAGGTGACGATGCGGTGCCGGTCGAGATCGTCGATCGAAGCCGGCTTGCCGTGCCGGTTGACGTAGGCCGGCGAGGCATAAAGGTGGAAATGCACGGTGAACAGCTTGCGCTGGATGAGGTCCGGCTGCTGCGGCTGGCGCATGCGGATGGCGCAGTCGGCCTGGCGCATGGTGAGATCCAGCTCCTCGTTGTCGAGGATAAGCTGGAGCTGGATATCGGGATAGAGCTCGCCGAACTCCGGCAGCCGCTCCGTCAGCCAGCCGGTGCCGAGCCCGACGGTGGTCGACACCTTGAGAAGGCCCGAAGGCCGGTCTTTCGTCTCCGAAAGGCGCACTTTCGCGCTTTCGAGCTTCATCAGCACCTCGTGGGCGGTGCGGTAGAGCATGTCGCCCTGCTCCGTCAGCACGAGGCCGCGCGCGTGCCGGTGGAAAAGCGGCACGCCCACCTCCTGCTCGAGCGCGCTCACCTGGCGCGAGATCGCCGATTGCGAAAGATGCAGCGTCTCCGCCGCATGAGTGAAGGATCCCGCCGCAGCAGCAGCGTGGAATACCCTTAGCTTGTCCCAATCCAACGCCGAGTTCCCCTTTTATTTTTAGGCGTTTACCGTCTTTTACTCAGCCGCCTCGCGATGCGTCTCCATCTCCGCCAGATATTTTTCCGCTTCCAGCGCCGCCATGCAGCCGAGCCCCGCCGCCGTCACCGCCTGGCGGTAGATATCGTCGGTCACGTCGCCGGCGGCGAAGACGCCGGGCATGTCGGTGCGCGTGGAATTCGGCTCGGTCCATAGATAGCCGTTCGGCTTCTGCTTCAATTGGCCCTCGAAAAGCTCCACCGCCGGCGCGTGGCCGATCGCCACGAACACACCGTCGATGGGCAGCTCCTTCGCCTCGCCCGTCTTCACGTTCCGCACGCGGATGCCGGTGGCGGAGGGCGGCAGCGGCGGCTTGGGCGTCTCGCCGGTGATCTCCTCGATCACGGTATCCCACATCACCTCGACATTGCCCTTCTGGAAGAGCCGCTCCTGCAGGATGCGCTCGGCGCGAAACTCGTCGCGCCGGTGGATGACGGTCACCTTCCTGGCGAGGTTGGCGAGATACAGCGCCTCCTCGACGGCCGTGTTGCCGCCGCCGATCACCACCACGTCCTTGCCGCGGTAGAAGAAGCCGTCGCAGGTGGCACAGGCCGACACGCCGAAGCCCATGAAGGTCTCTTCCGAGGGAAGGCCCAGCCACTTGGCCTTGGCGCCGGTGGCGATGATGAGCGCATCGCAGGTATAGACCGTGCCCGAATCGCCGACGAGCCGGAAGGGCCGCTGCTTGAGGTCCGCCGAGACGATGAGATCGTTGACGATGTCCGTGCCGACATTCTCCGCCTGCGCGCGCATCTGCTCCATCAGCCATGGCCCCTGGATCGGCTCGGCAAAGCCCGGATAATTCTCCACATCCGTGGTGATCATGAGCTGGCCGCCCTGCTCCAGCCCGGCGACGAGCATCGGCTTCAGCATGGCGCGCGCGGCATAGATCGCCGCGGTGTATCCTGCCGGTCCCGATCCGACGATGAGAACGGGCGCGTGGCGGCTTGTCATGGCTCCAAGTCCTTTTCAATATCCCAACGGGCCGCACGGCAGGCGCCGCGAGCCGCAATCGATCTAATTATTCCACACCCCTTCGCGCAAGGCGAAGAACGGTTTTCCAACAGCTACCGGTTGTCGCGCCGCGTCTGTTCTGCCGAATGCGCCAGCTATAAAATGCGGATCGTGCAAGTGGCCTGACCCAAACAGATGGATACCATCTGTTTGGAAAAGTCAGCCCACAAGCTATTAATCTGGTGGGGCGATTTGTCCTGACAGATGGTACCATCTGTCAGGATCGCACCACTAGGCAACTTACTTGGCTCAGGCGAGCGTATGCCATAAGTTTTATTTCGCAAATGCGACAGATTCGTGCGCATCGTCGCAGGACAGGGGAGCTGCATGCCGTTGAAGGCCGACCTCGACGCCATCGACTGGAAGATTCTCCGCGAGCTGCAGGACGACGGGCGCATCACCAACGTCGAACTGTCGCGGCGCGTCGGCATTTCCGCCCCGCCCTGCCTGCGCAGGGTGAAGCGGCTGGAGGAGAGCGGCATCATCAAGGGCTACCGCGGCCTCTTGAACAGCCCGGCGCTCGGCTACGACGTCGTCGCCTTCTGCCTCATCGGCCTGCACCACCAGTCGGAGGTGGAATTGAAAACCTTCGCCGAGCGCACCCGCAAGTGGCCCATCGTCCGCCGCGCCTGGATGGTCTCCGGCGATTCCGACTTTCTGCTGCACTGCGTGGCCACCGACCTCGGCACCTTCCAGACCTTCGTCATCGAGGAGCTGACCTCGGCACCGAACGTCGACACGGTGAGGACCGCGCTGACGATCCGGCAGGTGAAGGACGAGGGGCTGGTGGCGATCGAATAGTAATCGGTGTGTGGCGGGGTAAGGCTATTCGTAATCGGTAAAGTCCGGTAGCGGGAGGCAGCGTAGTATCAAGCTCCGGTGCCGAAAGCTCAAAGGTGCTACGATGTCACCGAGCAGAAAGGTCCACGGCACGGGGTACTTTGACGGACCATCGCCGTAGTCAATCCCACTACGCTCCCTTGGATAGCGCGCCGGATGAGGCTGTAGGTGCGGCAGCAGAATATCCAGCCTCCTTTCCACTGCCTCCAGCCACTGTATGGTGAACACGGTTCCTGGTTTGAAGATAAATGCACCGTTTCCAATAAGCCGATCATGGAAGAATTTCAGCTTTCGGTAGATGAGATAATTCCGCGGATAGGATGACTTCTCTCCCAGCAGATAGTGGCACCCATCAACCTGGGAACGCGCGATCTTCGCCACTCCGTAGGCGAACTCCGCATACCCCGCCCCCAAGGCATTCGACTCCTTCAACCTTTCGAAGACCGGTAGCCAGGATTTGCTTGTTCGCTTGATATCGGAGTATCCGCCCCCATGATGGTGCATGAAATAAGCGCGCAGATAGTCCGACTTGTGCACTGCACTGAGAAACTGATACGCCGAATGCAGGGGATGCGTATCGACAACCCATTGCGGCAGATTTTCCGGGGTGACGAGAACGACCTCGCATTCCGTCCTGGCAAGCGTATCGAGGCAGCGCTTGCGGTTTTCGCCCATCTCGTTCGATCCGGTCCAAAACGCGAAAACGCGCCCTTCCCAAGACTTCTCGTTTGCGTTGGATATTCGTGCCATAATTCCGCTAACTGAACCGAAGCAGATGCACTCATTCAAAGGGGATGGATGCCCACTTGTTGCTCCCCGTAAGGTTGGAAGCGCGTCGCCCCACGGCGCCGGCGAACCGGGCGAACGGTCGCTTCACTTCACGCCACAGCTTGGCCGCACCCCGCGGCTTCCGCTCAGTTCTCTCTTCATGCAGGTCGCTGCCCAGACCCAGGAGGACCCTGCGGTCCTTTACGACAAAGTCTTGCATGCAGACAGCCGGGAACAATTGATATGTCACCAGCGATGCTGCGGACTGCAATGCGGGGTTGAAGACGAATTGATCGACCGGGCCGGTGAGCGTTTCGCTCATGCGCAGCAGCTTGGTCGCTCCTTTAAGGGAAACGACATAACCGCCGGCGCCCGCATGTTTGCCTCTCAATCTGTATAGCCTCCGCGTGCCAACTACGGCGGACGGCGCCTTGTCTATCCGGGTTGGATAGAGTTTCGTCTCGATCTTCACAACATCCGCGTCTTCCGGAATCCAGGCGTCACCGCCAAGCAACGAAGCTGCATCGCCCCCGAAATGCAGGTCATCCTCAAATATGGCTGCGCAGGGCAGAGCCTCGTCGACGATCCGTCGCCAACATTCACGATGGCTCAGGAAACACCCGATTTCGCCCGTGCGATAGCCGCCGCGCAGGTCTGGTTGCCAGCGTGCGGCATCTTCCTCCGTCAGCTTCCTCCCATCGATGGCGGAAACGCGCTGGAACTCCAGGCCGAGATCCGCAAAAATGCGAGACATACGCTGAAGCCGCTCGGGAGCGCGATCAAGATTGATGAGGAAAAGCTTCATTCGATTGTTCGGTAAGCCACTAGTCTACGGCGCCTGACTTGATCTGACGCTCTACCCACATCTTCTCCCTCTCCCAGTCATGGCGCTTCCACCCCTCCCAGCCGAAGCCGAAGAGCCGGATTCGCCATTCGTCCTGCGAGAATTTGCGCGTCGCGTAGACGATAGCCAGAAACCCGGTGCTGGGAAAGATGCGCGACCGCTCTCCCGCTGCGATCCCCAACTCCGCGCAGCACTCCTCATAAAACACCGGCGGCAGGATCGCCACCTCCTTCCCCGCAGCCCCGAACACCTCGATCGCCCTTTCCGTCCAGTCGGCCCGCCGCCCCTTCAGCCGCGACAGCATGTTGGGCTTCGGGTGGTAGCGCGCGATGATCGAGGGGTGGTAGGGCAGGATGACGCGGCGGCAGTTGGCGACGGCAGGCTCCAGCGGATATGCGGGGTCGGCGAGCACCGCCTGCGTTCCCTTGCCGGAGTTCATGAAGAACAGGATGTCCGTCTTCTCGCCCCCTTCGGCCGGCGTATGGCGCGGCCGGTTGAAGCGGATGACTCGGTCGCAGCCGTCTATGGCCGCCGCGGCATCGGCGCCAAGCGGGCCGTTGCCGACGATTGCTAGGCTTTTCATGCGTGCCGCCCTGGCTTCACGCGGGCATTGAAGGCGTTATAGGCCCTGACGGCAAGCCGATAGCGCGCCCGGCGGACCTCGCGGCCGAGGATCTCGGTGAGCGGCTTGGCCTTGCCCTGCACCGTCGTCCCGCCCAGATCCGCCGCCACCTCGCGGATCGAGACCGGCTTCGCGGTGAGGACGCGCGCGCCGTGCAGCCAGTTCATCTGAACCAGGGTGTCGACCGGCCGGTCGAACTCCCGCGTGAAGGCGAGCAACGCCTCGGCCGCGTCATGCCCGACAAGCTGCGCCTGCATGCCGAGGCCGGGATGCCGCGGCACGATGAGGCCGGCTTTTTGCACGCGGGCGGCCTCATGTCCCGTCTCTCCCTGGTCGTTCTTCGGGAAGCGCACGAGATCGCCCCGCCCCGCATGGGCGAGCGCCAGGTTCAGCACGTCGGCGAAGCGCGCCGGGTCGATCTCCACGTCGTCCTCGACCACCAGCCCGGCGTCGAGCTTGCGGTCGACGATCGCCTGCCAGGCCCTGCGGTGCGACAGGAAGCAGGCGACTTCCGAAATCCGCAGCGGAAAAGGGTAGCGCGGCCTGTGAAGCCGCGGCTTATAGACCTTTGCGACCGTTTCCTCCGGCAGCGTCTGCCCGTCCACGGCCTCGATGACCGTGACGGGCAGCGGCAGGCTTTGCCGCAGGCGCTCCACCTGGCGCGCCCGGCCATGGGCGCGGGCAAGGTGGACGATGAAGGCCTCGGCCTTCATGCCTCCCCCTTCCAGAGCCCTTCATAAACCTCCGCCAGCGCGTCCGCCTCGCGCGCCAGGGCGAACCGCGCGGTCACATGGGCGCGCGCGGCCTCGCCCTGCCGCTTCGCCGTCGCCGGATCGGCCATATAGGCCTCGATGGCGCGGGTGATCGCCGTGCCATCGCCGGCCGGCACAACGACGCCGGTTTTTCCCGGCACGATCATCTCGGCATAGGCGCCGGCATCGCTCGCCACCGTCGGTGTGCCCGACGCCATGGCTTCGAGCGGTGTCAGACCGAAACCCTCGTTGCGCGAGGGCGCCACGCACAGCGCAATGCGGCGGTACCACGGCACGACATCCGGCACCTCGCCCATGAAACGGACCCGATCGCCCAGCCCCGCATCCCGCACGCGGCCCCGAAGCTCGTCCGCGAAAGCGCTGTTCTCCGCGGTCGCCCGGCCGAACACCAGCGCCGTCCAGTCCGGATAGCGCGGCAGCAATTCGATCATCGCGGCAACGAAGAGGTCCGTCCCCTTCTGGTGGCGGATGCGCCCGAAACAGCCGATACCGTAGCGCCCCGGCAGGCCGCTGGCCGCCCAGTCATCCCCGGTCCCGCGCGGCGGGCGGAAGCGCTCGATGTCGATGCCGTGCATCACCACCCGATGCGGCACCTTGAGGAAGGAGCCGGAGCGCGCGCTAGTGGCCACCACCGCGTCCATGCGGCGGATGAGCCATTTGGTATATGCGCGGTGATCGCGCTGGGCGGCGGAAGTGAAGACCAGCTTGAGCGGCGCGCGGAAGACGTGCTTCGCAAGGATCCCCGCCAGCATCTCGGTATTGCGCCGCGCATGCCAGATGCGGAACGGCCTTTCCGCCGGCTTGGTCAAAAGCGCGGGCACCTGCCACCAGCGCATCTTCGGCAGGTCCGCGGGCAGGCCCGGCCCCAGCGTGGCAACCCCCATCGCCCGCGCCTGCAGCGGAACCAGCTGCACGATCGTGCTGGTGACGCCGGAGAGGCGGCGCTTGAAGTTGGGCGCCACCACCTCCACTCGGCGCATGTCGGGCGGGGCGGCGGCAGCGCTCGCCTCGGCGTCCGCCGTCACGGCCCCGGCCCTCATATTCAGCCGTATTGCACCCGGAGGACTTCGTAGCCGCGCGCGCCGCCCGGCGCGTTGACCTCGATGGAATCGCCCGCGCCCTTGCCGATCAGCGCCCGCGCGATCGGCGAGGAGATGGAGATGCGGCCGGACTTCACGTCGGCCTCCTGGTCGCCGACGATCTGGTAGGTCTTCTCCTCGTCCGTGTCCTCGTCCACGAGCACCACGGTGGCTCCGAACTTGACCGTATCGCCGGAAAGCTTCTTGACGTCGATGACCTCGGCGCGGGCGATGAAATCCTCGAGCTCGCCGATGCGGCCCTCGTTCATGCTCTGCGCCTCTTTGGCGGCGTGATATTCGGCGTTCTCGGAAAGGTCGCCATGGGCGCGAGCCTCGGCGATCGCCTCGATGATGCGCGGCCGCTCTTCCTGCTGGCGCCAACGCAGCTCTTCCTTCAGCGAATCGTATCCGGCCAGGGTCATCGGGACCTTGTTCATCTGTACCACCTTCCTGACGTCATCCGCGCCGCCTTCCGGGCACTTGCCCGGCGCCTGCGGACACAAAAAGAAAACGGTCCGGCAGCCTTGGCCAACGGAACCGCTTTGTTCAACTCACGCGAAATATAGCAATCTTTGTGGCATTTTCACGCGGAATCTTCGCCCCGCGCCGGAAATCCGACAGTTGCCGGCAAACGATATGGCCACTCCGAGGGAGGAATAGCGCCAGCGATACGCAGGACCGGCCTTGGCCCGCCGCGTGTCCTACCCTATTTCAACCGGATCGAGGGTTGAGCAAGGGGTCGAAGCAAATGCCGAATATCTTTCTCGCCGCGCTTCTTGCGGTGGTTCTTCCCGCCACCGCCTGTGCACAGGTCTCCGAGGCGGGTGGCGTCGCGTTACGCACCGAAACTCTGGCCGAGGGGCTGGAGCATCCCTGGGGCATGGATTTCCTCCCCGACGGCAGCGCCATCGTCACGGAGCGCACCGGCACAGTGCGCATTTTTGCCGGCGGCAGGCTCTCCGAGCCCCTCTCCGGCGTTCCTGAAGTCGCCGTGTTCGGCCAGGGAGGGCTTCTGGACGTCGCGCTCGCCGCCGATTTCGAGCAATCGCGCACGCTCTTCCTCTCCTATTCCGAGCCCGGCCCTGGCGGCGCCGGCACGGCGATCGCCCGTGCCCGCCTGGTAGAGGAGGGAGGCTCGGCGCGGCTGGAGGATGTCGAGGTCATCTTCTCCCTCGACCGCAAGACCGGTGAAAGCCGGCATTTCGGCTCGCGCATCGTGCCCGCCCTGGACGGCACCCTCTTCTTCACCATCGGCGACCGTGGCGAGATGAACCGCGCCCAGGACCCTTTCGACCACGCCGGCTCCGTGATGCGCATCAATCCCGACGGCAGCGTCCCGGAGGACAATCCCTTCGCAGATAGCGGGGAAGCCGCGCCCGAGATCTGGTCCATCGGCCACCGCAACCCGCAAGGGGCGGTGCTCGATCCCGTGACGGATGCGCTGTGGACGGTCGAACACGGCCCGCGCGGCGGCGACGAGGTCAACCGCCCGGAAGCCGGCAAGAACTACGGCTGGCCCGTCATCTCCTACGGCCGCCACTATTCCGGCCAACGGATCGAGCGCGGCGCCGATGCGCCCGGCTACGAGCAGCCGAAATATTACTGGGACCCCTCCATCGCGCCCTCGGGCATGGCGGTCTATGACGGCCGGATGTTCCCCGAGTGGCAGGCCGATTTCCTTGTTGCGGCCCTCAGCTTCCAGCTCCTGGCACGGCTCGAGCGCGACGGCAGCGGTGAAATCACCGGAGAAGAGCGCATGTTCGAAGGCACTTTCGGCCGCCTGCGCGACGTGGAGGTGGCGCCGGATGGCTCCGTCTGGCTGCTGACGGACGATTCCAACGGAAAAATCATCCGCATCTCGCGGGACGAATGAGAAGCGGATCTCCCCTGCTTCGAGAGCGGTCACCGTATCCGGGGAAAGACGCAAAAGGCTTTGCTCCCCTACAATACCGCTGCTAAGACCGCCCGGTCCGAAAAACCTCCCCACGTCCCGCCATGACCCGTTTCCAGGCCAACACGCTTCTGCTCGCCGCCGGTGCCATGTGGGGCATGGGCTTCGTCGCCCAGTCGACGGCGATGGAGGCGGTGGGGCCGTTTCTCTTCATCGGCCTGCGTTTTGCCATCGCCTGCCTTTCCATGCTGCCATTCGCGCTGCGCGAAGGCAGGCGGGCGCAAGCGCCGCTCGCGCCCGAGCATTGGCGCGCCTTCATCTTGATCGGCCTTTTGCTTTTCGGCGGCATGGCCGCGCAGCAGGTCGGGCTGATGACGACCACCGTCACCAACGCCGGCTTCCTCACCGGCCTTTACGTTGTGATGGTGCCCTTCTTCGGCGTATTGCTGTTCCGGCAATGGCCGCACCGCGCGGTGTGGCCGGCGGCCCTTTTCGCCCTCACCGGCATCTGGCTGCTTTCGGGCGGCGGCGCGGTGGCGCTCGTCGTGGGCGACTGGCTGACGATCCTGTGCGCCGCCTTCTGGGCGCTCCAGGTTATCTATATCGCCCGCAGCGCCAGCCGTACCGGGCGGCCGGTCACGCTCGCCGTCACCCAGTTTTCTGTCACTGCCGTCGTGGCGCTGGCCATCGCGCTCATGGTCGAGCCGGTCCAGTTCGCCGCCATCCGCGCCGCGCTCCCCGAGATCCTCTATGCCGGCATCTTCTCCGGCGGCATCGCCTTCACGCTCCAGGTCGTCGGCCAGCGCTACACGACAGCGCCGCAGGCGGCCATTTTTCTGTCCACCGAGGCCGTCTTCGCCGCCCTTTTCGGCGCCCTCTTCCTGGGCGAGCGGCTGCCCGCATCCGGCCTTGCCGGCTGCGGCCTGATCTTCTCGGCCATCCTCCTCGTCGAGGTCGTGCCGGCGCTGCGCGCCCGCCGCGCGACGTCCTGACCCACCGGCCTGCACAAATCCGCTCCAAGATGCGCTATGATCGTCGGCAGGGCTCATGTGTCGATGGAGCGGTGCGTGAAGAAGCCGGTCGAAAAGGAATGGGAACTGTCGCTGGGGCCGGACACTGTGCGCCTGCTGGCCGAGAAGGCGCGCGCCATTTCGGCTGCCGTCAACGACGACTATGACGACGGCAAGGAGCACGAGGTCGAGTTCGGCGGCGATGCCTCCGACCGCCACAATCACGATGGGCTCGCCGAGGAAAAGGAGGAAAACCTCACGGAAGAGGAATTCCGCGAGCTGATCGCCGACCTGAACGTCGACGAGGCGTCCGAGCTTCTGGCCATCGCCTGGATCGGACGCGGCGACTACGATGCGGAGGAATGGCTGGACGCTGTGGCCGACGCGCGGCTGCGGGTGAACAGCCGCCTGGCCGGCTATCTCCTCAGCATGCCCATGCTGGGCGACTGGCTGGAAGATGGGCTGGAAACCATCGGCGCTTAGTGCTATCATAGGTTGTATATTTTGTTACACATGCGATTTTTAATAGATATTGCAATTCGATGACCGTCCGACATTCACTCTCCAGCCTTGCATCCATAGCCATGCTCTGCCTCGCCGCGGTAGGCTCCCTTGCCGGCGCAGTCGAGCTTCCCGATCGTGCCCCGATCCCGCAACGGCGCGCCGAGGCTCTGCTGCAAGCACCCGCGGTGGAAAAGCCGGCCTCGCGCGCCATGCCGGCCGCGGAGACCGCCTGCCGGAAGGAGCTCCGCGCCCTCGGCGTCGCCTTCACCGCCGCGCCCGCCGTGAAGGCGAAAGGCGGCTGCGCCCTGCCCCACCCCCTGGAGGTGACCGCGCTTTCCCCGAAAATGCGCTTGCGGCCGGCGGCCGTTCTCAACTGCCGCACCGCCCGCGCCGCCGCCGCCCTGTTCCAGAAGAAGGGCGCCGCGGCAGCGAAGAAGCATCTCGATACCCAGATAGCGACGGTCGTCCACGGCTCCGCCTATGTCTGCCGCCCGATCAACGGCATGGCAAAGCTCTCCGAGCACGCCTTCGGCAATGCGCTGGACATTTCCGCCATAGAACTGTCCGACGGGCGGCGGGTGGAGGTGGGTGGCAGCGCCAAGGGCGCGGAAGCGAAATTCCTCGCCGACATCCGCACCGCTGCCTGCGGCCCCTTCACCACCGTGCTTGGCCCCGGCACGAACGCCGACCATGCCGATCACTTCCACTTCGACGTGAAGAAGCGCCGCAACCCCTATTGCCGTTAGAGCGCCTGAAAATGCTGCCGCCGCCGCATTTTGGCCACAGGCCTGAATCCGCGCACTGAGCTTTCCTTTACCCTTCGGCGGTAGGCTCGCCCTCCGTGACAGGGAGCCGGACGCGCGCCGGTGGTGGGCCGATAGTGGACAGAAAAAGCGTATTTGAGCGGCCCCGCCTGGCATGGACGGGCCTGGCGCTCCTCGCAGTGACGGCGATCTCCGCCTGCACCGTGGATACGGTGCTGCGCCCGGACGTGGACGTCGGCACGACGACGGCTGCCGTCTCCGGCAGCGGTCTGCAGGACCTCGTGCCGTCCAACCCCATGATGACGAGCTACCCGCGCTTCACCCTGCCGCGCGCGCCTTCTTCCCTCATGCCCGCCGAAGAGGTTGCCTGCCGCCGCGAGTTGAAGCGCCTCGGTGTCACCTATCGCGACCTCGAGCCCATCGACGATGGCGGCGCCTGCCGCATCGACTATCCCGTGGAGGTGAGCGGGCTTTCCGGCGGCGTCGAGATGAAGCCCGCCGCCACGCTCAACTGCCAGATGGCAGCCACCGTCGCCCGCTGGACCAAGAACGAGCTCGCCCCCGCCGCGCGTACGCGCTACCTTTCCGGCATCGGCACCATCCGCCAGGGCTCCAGCTACTCCTGCCGGCGCATCCGCGGCACCAGCGTCGCCTCGGAACATTCCAAAGGCAACGCCCTCGACATCATGAGCATCGTCCTCAAGAACGGCAGGGACATCGACGTGCGCCGTCCCGGCTTCTTCGCCTTCCGCCAGAAGAGCCTGCTCAACAAGGTGCGGGCAGAAGGTTGCGGCTATTTCACAACGGTGCTCGGGCCGGGTTACGACGCCGACCACAAGGACCATTTCCACTTCGACATAAAGGACAGGAACAACGGCTACCGCGCATGCCGGTAGCACCGCGCGCCCTCCCTATGTGCAAAGGGTGTCGCGCCGGCTCGCTTATTGCCTCCCATCGGTGTTAGAGAGCATCCATGCTCGCCGTCGAAATCACGATCCTCCTGGTGCTCATCCTCTTCAATGGCTTCATGGCCATGTCGGAGCTGGCGGTCGTTTCCGCCCGCCCTGCCCGGCTCAGAGCCCGCCAGAACGAACGGGGTGCCGGCCGCGCGCTCAAGCTTTCGGCCGACCCCGGCCGCTTCCTCTCCACCGTGCAGATCGGCATCACGCTGGTGGGCGTGCTTTCCGGCGCCTTCTCCGGCGCCACCATCGGCGTGCGCCTTGCCGGCTGGCTGGAAACGCTCGGCCTGTCCCCGGCAATCGCCAGTTCGGCTGGCGTCGGCGTCGTCGTGGCGCTCATCACCTATGTCTCGCTGATCATCGGTGAGCTTGTGCCGAAGCAGTTGGCGCTGAAGCACGCCGAGAGCATCGCCATCCGCGTAGCCCCCTTCTTGATGGCCATGTCCCGCGTCGCCTTGCCGCTCGTCTGGCTGCTCGATATCTCCGGCCGCGCCGTGCTCGCCCTCCTCGGCCAGAGCGCGGAACCCTCCGGCCGTGTCACCGACGAGGAAATCCGCACCCTCATCGCCGAGGCCGAGCACACCGGCACCATCGAATCCGACGAGCGGCGCATGATTTCCGGCGTCATGCGGCTCGCCGACCGCAAGGCCCGGGCCATCATGACGCCGCGCGGCGAAGTGGACTGGGTGGACCTGTCGCAAGGCCGCGACGCCCTGACGAAAGCGCTGCGCGAGACGGATCATTCGCTGCTGCCCGCCGGCGAGGGCTCCGCCGACCAGCTTGTGGGTGTCCTCAAGGTCCGCGAGCTTCTGGCCGCAAGGCTGTCCGAAGAGCCGCTGGACATGCGGGCGCATGTCCACCCCGTGCCCGTCGTGCACGATTTCGCCGACGCCCTCGACGTGCTCGCCGCGCTGCGCCAGGCGGAGGTGCCGATGGCGCTGGTGCATGACGAATACGGAAGCTTCGAGGGCATCGTCACGCCCGCCGACGTATTGGAGGCGATTGCCGGTGTGTTCCGCGCCGATGCGGAGGAAGGCGAACTCGACATCGTCCAGCGCGAGGACGGCTCGTGGCTTTTACCCGGCCTGATGCCGGCCGACGAGATGGCCGACCATCTGGGCTTTCTCCTGCCGGCAGACCGCAGTTACACGACGCTTGCCGGCTTCCTCCTCTCCTACACCCAGGAACTGCCGAGAACCGGAGCAAGGGTCGATGCGATGGGCTGGCGCTTCGAGATCGTCGACCTCGACGGCCGGCGCATCGACCGTGTGCTTGCCACGAAGCAGAATGCGCCGGCGAAGGATGGCTGAACGGACGGGACCGCCGTACGTCAACAGCGCGGACACGCTTAGCTGGACGAGCAGCGAACCTGGAACATGATTCCGAAAAGCGGTTTTCGGAAAAGATCATGCTCAAACAAAGAGATCGATCATGGGTTTCAAAGCTCCGGCGGCACCGGCGTTGGCCGGCCGGTCGCATCGAGCGCCACCATCACGAAATCGGCACTCGTGACCATTTCCATGACATCCGACAGGTAGCGCTGCGACCACGCCTCCACCTTCAACACCATGGACGTGCGCCCGACGCTGACAACGCGTGTGTAGACGCACAATGTGTCGCCGATCTGCACCGGCTTGGCGAAAGCCATCTCCTTGACCGCTGCCGTCACCACGCGCCCGCGCGCCCGCTCCGCCGCGCGGATGCCGCTTGCCAGGTCCATCTGCGCCATCACCCAGCCGCCGAAGATGTCGCCCGCGGCATTGGCGTCGCCCGGCATCGCCTGGGTGCGCAGGGTGAGATCGCCCTGAGGCTCCGTATGGTTTTCTGACATCGCCGTTATCTCCGATGATCACATTTTCGGATTCATTTTCAGGATGTTGCAGGCGCAAGCGGAATCGGACTGCAAGCAAACTCGGGCAAACTCTCAACGACTTGAATCATTTTGTGAAGCCGGCAAAGCGGGCTCTCGACGGCAATCCCATGCCCGACACGCCGCTTCTCACCCACCCACAGCCAGCCGCGCGACCGTTTCCTCCAACAATGCCATGCCGCCCGGCCGCCAGCCGAGGGCGGAAAGCCTCTCGCAGCGCATGGCGTTGACGGCTTCCTTGTCGGCCGTTCCCGGCAGTGGGTGCGGCGCACCCGTCTCCCGCTTCACGATCGCCAGAATGTCGCGCCGATCCACCAAAACGTCCGAGACGTTCAGGACCGGACCCGCAGGCGCGTCCTTTTCCAGAACCAGCCGCACCGCCGCCGCCACGTCGCGCCCATGCACCTCCGTTCCGGCGCGTGGATCGATCGCTCTGCCAGCCAGATAGTCGGCAAAAAGGCCGGCCCACTTATGCGCGTGCCCCGGCCCCGCCGGGCCATAGACACCGGTGACGCGCAGGCTGACGCCGCGAAAGCGGGCATCCGACAGCCCTTCCAGCATCCGTTCTGCCGCAAGTTTCACCGCGCCGTAGAGCGTGTCGGGCCGCGCGTCGTCCCCCTCTTCCAGCCACGTTCCCGGCGGGCGCGGACCGTAGACGGCGCGGCTCGACAGGAACACCGCACGCCGCACGCCCGCATCCCTTGCCGCCGTGAAGAGCGCTACGGTCCCTTGAAGATTGCGGCGGCGGAAAGCCTCCGGGTCGTTCCCTTCCCCACCACGGTATCGCCCCGGCACATGGTCGAAGGCCGCGTGCACAAGGAAATCCGCGCCCTTGAAGGGCGCGGGTGACGCGGCCGCCGGCTCCAGCGAAAGAGGCAGGAACCGCACCGGCGCCGAAAAAAAGCCGTCCGCCGGCGCCGACCGCCCCAGGACCGTGACCGCATGGCCGGCCGCAAGAAGCGCCTCGACGATGAAGCGGCCGACATAGCCCGTGCCGCCCGAGACGACGCTGTGCGGCGCACTCATGTCGCCCCAGCCGGGTTTTCCAGCCGGTCGATATCGGGAATGCCCTCGCCCCAATGGTAGGCGTGCCAGAGGTCGATCAGCGGCCGCAGCTTCTCCGCCTTCGGATGATCCCTCTCCCAGGGCTTTTCATACTGGTAGTGGAGGACGGACACCGACTTCCAGTCCCACAGCTCCGGCATGTTGAACCAGACATATTGCAGCATGTTGAAGAAGACCGGCAGGCCGTGCCAGTCGGGGAAGAAGGCCTGCAGGAAGGTCTGGTCCGTGCGCCGCCAGAAGGCGTCGGGCCGGTCCAGCATGGCCAGCATGTCGTCATACGTCTTCTCGCAAGGCCGGGCGACGAAGACGCCGGAGTTCAGCCGGTGAAAATCGGCGAGGCTCTCGTAGACGTTGGGGGCGGCGGAGAACTCGGGATAGGAAAACAGGCGGTCGATATTGCGCAGAACCAGTGCGTCGGCATCGATGAAGACCACCCGCTCATAGTCGGTGAGCTGCCACAGGCGCAGCTTGGCGAAATTGTCGAGCGGCGTATGGAAGGACGGCTTGTTGCCCTTGGTGAAGGGGGCGTCGGCATGCAGCTTCGCCCGTTGGTGGCGTTCGTTGAAGGCGGCCGACGTCGGCAGGAGCTCGGCTTCCACGAGCCGGGCGCCGAGCGCCGCCAACGGCCGGAGCGCACCGCTCGCCACCCCGCCCGTATGGAGCACCACGATATCGGCTCCAGTGCCGCTCAATTTCAGCGAGCGCACCAGCGCTTGCGCGCCCATGGCGTAGTCGGCGTTGGTGACAAGGGTCACATAGGCATGAGGCAAGGGCTCACCCCACGCTCTTCAGCCGCTTGCCCTCCGGGTCGCGCTCGATGGTGGGGGCGATGTCCTTGGTCCAGGCGGAGATGGAGGGGATGCGGCTGCGGTCGACGCGGTAGGCGTATTTCTTCGCCACATCCACCACCTCGGTGAGAAGCCCCTCCGCAAGCGTTGTCGGGTTGAGGCCGAGTTCCAGGAACTGCTCGTTCCTCACCACCAGCTCGTTCTCCGCCGCCTCCTTGCGCGGGTTGGGGAGATAGGCAACCTTGGCGCCGGTCATGCGGGCCACCAGCTCGGCCAGATCCCGCACCCGGTGCGTCTCCGTCATCTGGTTGAAGATCTTCACCCGCTCGCCGCGCACCGGCGGGCTTTCCAGCGCCAGATCGATGCAGCGCACCGAATCCTGGATATGGATAAAGGCCCGCGTCTGGCCGCCCGTGCCGTGCACGGTGAGCGGATAGCCGATCGCCGCCTGGATGAGGAAGCGGTTGAGGACCGTGCCGTAGTCGCCGTCATAATCGAAGCGGTTGATGAGCTGCTGGTGCAGCTTCGTCTCGTCCGTATGCGTGCCCCAGACGATGCCCTGGTGGAGGTCGGTGATCCTGAGGCCGTCGTTCTTGGCGTAGAACTGGAAGAGAAGCTGATCGAGGCACTTGGTCATGTGGTAGATGGAGCCGGGATTGGCCGGGTAGAGGATCTCCTGCCTCGCCGTCTCGCCGGAGAGCGTCTCCACACCGACCGGCAGGTAGCCCTCCGGGATCGCCGCCCCCACCGAGGAATAGCCGTAGACGCCCATGGTGCCGAGATGCACAAGATGCGCGTCGAGATCGATCTCGACCATGGCGTTCAAGAGGTTGTGGGTGGCGTTGACGTTGTTGTTGACCGTGTAGTTCTTGTGCCGGTCGCTTTTCATGGAATACGGCGCAGCGCGCTGCTCGGCGAAATGGACGATGGCGTCCGGCCGGTGCTCTGCCAGCCAGGCCTTCAGCACCTCGTAGTCGCGGGCAAGGTCGATCAGATGGAAATGGATGCGCCGCCCTGTCTCCTGGTGCCAGATGCGCGTGCGCTCCTGGATGGAGTCCATCGGCGTGAGCGACTGGACGCCGAGTTCCGTATCGATCCACCGGCGCGAGAGATTGTCGAGGATGTGAACCTCGTGGTCCCTTGCGGACAGGTGCAGCGACGTCGGCCAGCCGACGAAACCGTCGCCGCCCAGAACAGCAATCTTCATTATCGAATCCCTCGTTTTGAACCGCGAGAAATGCTTATCCGGCATTTGTGACAGCAATTGTATGCCGGGCGGAAGCGGAAATGGAAGCGGCGGAAAACGCGATTTTCACCTTGACACCGGCCAAACGAATCAAATCGCTTCATCTGGCGGCCATAATCGTGCATGATAATGGAATGATAATCGCTCCATTCGGGTGCGAAGGCTTTGGAAGGAGACCGGACATGACAACGTCCGGAAAGGCCGTCACGGGTATGTTCGATACCGAGGAACTGGCGGAGATCCGCACGGCGGTGGAGGCCGTGTGCGCGGAGCTGGGCATCGACCGCACCGACCAGAAGGGGCGCGAAGAGGTGGCGAGCCGCATGATGCGCTCCTGGGCGCTCGGCCGCCGCACGCCGCTCGGGCTGGTGAATGCCGGGCTCGACGACGTCGCCTGATGAGAGGCAAGCGTCCGCTTCGCGTTGGGGAAATCCAGGATTGCGGCCCGTAGGACGGGAGGAGACAGGGCACCGTTCCGGAGAGGGAACTTTCCGATGAGCGACATTGCGGTCAAGCCCCGTACCAGAACCAAGCCGAAGACGGCGCGGCCGAAGCTGCACAAGGTCATCCTCGTCAATGACGACTTCACGCCGCGCGAGTTTGTCGTGGCGGTGCTGAAGGCGGAATTCGGGCTGTCGCAGGACCAGGCATACCGGGTGATGATCACCGCGCACCGGCGCGGGGTGTGCGTGGTGGCGGTGTTCCCGAAGGACGTGGCGGAGACCAAGGCGACGCGGGCGACCGACGCCGGGCGGAGAGAGGGGTATCCGCTGCTTTTCACGACCGAGCCGGAAGAGTGAGCGCGGCGCGGCCGGAGCCGCGCCGTACCCTACCAGCCGACCTGCACCGTGGCGCCGGCGTTGCCGTTGCCGTTCTGGACGGCGTGGGCTTCCGTGTTCTTGCCGAACTGGAAGAGGCCGTAGGCATTGCCGTTGCCGTTCTGCTGGACGGTGCCGGTGTGGCCGTCGCCTTCCTGGTGGACGATGCCGAGATTGCCGCTGCCGTTCTGGGCAAGGCCGGCGATGTTGCCGAAACCGTTCTGCTTGATCGAGCCGCTCTTGATGCCTTCGACGAGGCCGTAGATGCGCAGGCCCGTCTGCAGCGCCTGGGCCTTTTCGGGATCGCTCGGGTTGTAGCTGAGCGAGACCGAACCGCCGGCGAAGGCGGGGGCAGTGGCAAGGCCCGCGGCAAGCGTTGCGGCGGCGATAAGGGTGCGGATGGTGCGGGTCATGGAATTCTCCTCCTGGTTCAAATGGCGCGGGGCTTGATTGCCAGCGACGGGGGAAGAATGCCAAAGCCGGCTTGAACGGGCGCGGAACGGGGCGTTAACCGGTGGTTCATGGAAAAGCGTGAGGACGGGGCCCCGCGCACGGCAGAACGGGCCCCGGTTTCCCGGAGCCCGTTCGGCGGCAGGCGGTGGGTGGCCGGGGTCACAGCCGGCCGGCGCGCGTCGTACAGGTGAGGCGGCCTTCGGGCGCGTCCACCTCCAGCGTTGCCTCGTAGACGGCGCCGGAGCCGCCGAGCATGACGCGGCCGAGCTCTGCCGGCTGGCCGGGCGCGGCGGAAAAGGTGCCGCCCTGCCTGACGTTCGAGCTGCCCGACCCGCCGACGGTCTCGACGCGGAAGGTGTAGGAGCCCGTGATCGCCGTCTCGGCATGGACCACGCCCTGGAGCGCGATCATGCCGCCCTCCGCAGTAGTGAGGATCTCGCAGCGCGTGTCCTCGGAGCTGGCCGTCTCGAAGCCGGCCTTGCCGGCGCCGGCCATCAGGGCCGTGCCGGAGAGCGCCAGCGCCAAGGCGGCGGCGGTGGCGATATGCGTGCGGTTGCGCAACATGGGAACCTCCTTGATTGCCGGTGCGGCGGCAGGCCGAGGGCGACATCGTCCCCCTCGGCCGCCCGCCCGTGCAACGGCTTTTGCCTTACGGGCAGGTCTGCACGAAGGCCGCGACGTTGCCGCTGCCGGACTGGCTGACCTCGCCGTCGCAGCCGTTTCCGACCTGCACGCCGGCCGCCACGTTGCCGTTGCCGTCCTGCGTCACGACGGCGTTGTGGTTGGCGCCGAACTGGCCGACGCCGGCGGCGTTGTACTTGCCCTTCTGCCAGATGTCGGCGTAGTTATTATGGCCTTGCTGGCCGATGGCGGCGGTGTTCTTCTTGCCCTTCTGGGTGGCGATGCCGGTGTTCCAGGAACCGTGCTGGTAGACGCCGATCTGGTTCTTCTTGCCGGTCTGCGCGCCGCCGGCGGCATTGGACCAGCCATACTGCTCGATCTTGATGCCGTTGGCCGAGGCGGGCATGGCGGCGATGCCGAGAAGCGCGGCGGCGGCGGTGGCGATGATGAACTTGCGGGTCATTTCGGTACTCCTCCTGTTGGGTGCGGGTGTCCCCCGCGGGTTGTGAACGGTTGCAGTTTTACGGGAGGCTTGCGGAACGCTCGCTGAACCGCGCGTTCAGGTGGGGTTCACCGGCTGGGGGGTGGCGGAAGGGAGGCCGGCATCCCGCCCTCACCCTTCGACAAGCTCAGGATGAGGGCTCCTGTTTGCGCCCCTCCTCCGTCGTTGGAGCTTGCACTGGCCTCGCCCTGGCTTCACCCTCATGGTGAGCCTGTCGAACCACGAGGGTGAGGGCACGCAGGGTTGTTCCCGCGCGGGCCTCCCCTCCCCGCTCGCTGCACCTTCGTTCCTTTCGGCTCTTCGTCGTCCACGACGAGCTTGCTCGCCAGGATCATGTTTGCCATCTCGCCCAGGCGCCGCGTCTCGTATGTCCAGCCCACGATGAGGGCGTTGCAGGCGGCCTCGAGCTTTTGGAGGTCGGCCTCTTCCCACAAGGCGGCGCAGGCATCGCCGCCCTCCGCCGCGAGCCCGCCCTGGCACCGCCCGATACGCCGGCAGCGCGGGTCACGGCAGCGCTTCGGCAGGTCCGCCTCGCGGGCGAGCAGGCGGTACATGGTGTTCATCTCTTCGCGCGGCCATGGCGGCGGCTCGAACAGCCCGGCCATCTGGCGCAGGAGCTCCGGCATCATCTTTGACACCTCGTCGAGCTGCTGCAGGGTCTCGCTCAGAAGCAGGTCGTTCTCGTCCATCGTTCTCTCCTTTCGCTGGGGTTTTCGATCCGGGCGCCTGCCAAGGGGCGCGCGCCATCCTCGCCACGCCCGGTTTTCACCGTCTGGCCACTGACCCTTCGACAAGCTCAGGGTGGGAAGCGGGGCGCGTTGTCCGTGCCACTCTATTTATTTTTAAGGCGCGAAAAACGCGCCCCGCCGGCCGCTGTCCCGACATTCGACCGGTCTAAGGGTTCGCACTTGGCTCAGGACGGACACACGTAGTGAAGCGCCTTTTGCCCGAACCCCGCGGCTTTTCCGCGCCCGGCGCCTGTGGCGCGCCGGGCTCCGGCCTGTTCGCGGGCCCTCACATGCCTCCAGGTACCGTTCCTGGAGGGGGAGGCTGCCGCCGCCCTCCCCGTGTCCCCGGTCCGGACCGGGTTCCCGTAAGGGCGATGGAGGCATTATGGGGGCGGTCGGAGGGAGCGGGGATGAAAATAGGCTTATCACATTTTCGTGATCGATGAAGAGTGAGCGGAAACAATGGGTTGGCGGGGGAGAAGAACTTTTTGTAGCTACAATCTATCCCCGCCGGTGCTGGCCCCCTCTCTTGCGATTTCTAAGACTTAGCCTGCGGCTAAGCCCAAGAAATCGCTTTCTCCCCCACCCCCTTCGACAAACTCAGGAGGGGAGATAGGGGCGGCACCGGCCTTGCCGCCAATCGCCAACGTGGTGATTGGCGGAAGCGAATGTGCAGAGCGCCGATCTCCCCCTTGGTGGGGGAGAAAGCAAATTCCTGGGCTTAGCGGAGCTAAGTCCTTGGAATTTGCAAGAGAGGGGGCTGGCGCCATGGCTCCGTCCTTGGGGAGCGGGGTATGCCTCTACGTCTGAGCGATTGAGGTTCGAGGAGGTGGCGCGGCGGGATAAGGCGTGGCCGGTTACGCGGAGGGTGTTGAGGGTGAGCTCCAACACCCACTTCTTTTACCTGTGAGGATCAAGGCTCGACTAATTTAAGCGAAGTGAGTGGGAATACGCCATGTTCCTTCTTCCATGGCGCCTTATCTTGAATGAACCAGTCACACCATGCGCTAAGCCGCTCTTCGTACATCTGCTTGTCGATGCCGGAAACGGTCATTAGCGGTCCGCCAGACTTCAGCCGAACTACGCTACCAACTTTGATTTCATCAGCCATTTACCCCTCCCGAAAGTGAAACAGCCTAAAGCAAGCACGCACGGGGCCCATCAGCAAGCAATACCACCCCGACGCGCTGATCGAGGCGACGGTGGAGGCCTATCCGTTCGATGCAAGGGTCTCGCCCAGCGCTTTGGGGAGCGGGTATGCCTCGACGTTCGAGCGGTGGGATTCGAGGAGGTGGTGCGGAGGGATAAGGCGCGGCCAGTTATGCGGAAAACAATCTGTTTGGTGACCGCTCAGTCCAACTGGTGAATCGACACCGAGGGCAAGCACCAGTCGCCATCATAGGTGCTTTTGAAAGCATATATATCTTGGATCTGATTCAATCGTGTTCTCAAAGAGCCTAATTTCATTCCCCCTCACAAACAAGGTAACAGACATCTTTTTTTCGAACGAAGAAAGTAGGCTAGCACTGGGTTTCGGTTTCGTTACCAATTCAAGATCAATATGAATCCAAGTAGGGTAAGCAATATTACTGCAGTACCTCTCGCCATCGTTCCTCAAAAAACTAACCTCTCCGCCATCGAATATGATCGTCTCTCCTCCCTTTGATTTCCATTCACCACTTAGCGCACTCTCGGTTAACTCACCAACTCTCGCCTGTTCTAAACACCAATTGAAAAGTGCTGAGAGGGTATCAGAATTTTTATTCAACTTCCCATAAAGTTCCTCCTGCTCTTTTTTTTGATCCGCAATTATTTTTACTGCCTCCGCCCCCCGAGTCTGCCCCCTATGTTCCTCAGGAATTTGAGATATCGCCCGCTCTGCCTCATCGACAAAGCCTTTTTCCGCGTATCGTATAGCTATGTTTCCCAGCGGATATGGATGTTCAATCTCGGCCGCACGTCTTAAATGCCTAACAGACTCAATGGGAAGTTCATATTTATCAAGTATTGTTGACATATTATTTAGAACAGTACCATCTCTTTCGTCCTGCCTAATAATTATACAGTAGTTCATATAAGCCTTTATATAGTCCTCTTCCTTGTTATAGCTCCACGCAAGACGAAATCTTAAAGGGGAATTTTCAGGATTTCTGCTCAGCGAAAGTTCGGCAAACCGGCGGAACCTCTCTTCATCCCCATTCAATTTATACTTTCTCGCCAACTCGCTATAAAAATAACCCAACTCATCGTCATCAATGCTTTCCTCCATATTCAATAGAAATTGAATCGAATTTTCTACACCGTCCCGCACCTCTAAGAGGTCAGATTCAGCGTCATACGCCCGCCCCCACTTTAGCGCTTTTAGGGAGTCTAGACGCGTTGAAGCATCACGAAAGCATCTGCGCCGCAAATAATAATAGAATAGTATTTTGCTCGCTTCTACTTTCTCTTCTTTTCCACCTTCAAAATTCAAAAGCCTCTCCTCAGCGCCGCTATCACCCGCTCTTAGAAGCGATAAAAGCTCTGAAACTTCGACAAACTTCCCCAAACCCGCTTCACGAAAATTTTCGGGGCTTGCCTTCAGAGAGGCAAATATTTCTCTCACCTTTTCAACATCTTTCGCTTCTTCTGCATCATACAATTGCAAGAAATAACTTCCGTCGTCTTGCGTTTCTTGCTCTGCCTCACTTTCTGAAGCAGGCGCCTTATGTGAAGACGGCCTAACGCTAGCGCTCATCTCCTCCATAACGATGGTTCCGCGGGTAGCCTCAATCGCGCCTCCTCCTGGAATGGAGAACTTAAAATTATCAAACAATCCAGAAAGGCGCTTGAAGTTAAAGAATATAACTAGAACAGTTAAGCAAGCAAAAATAGTAGCGCCCGGACCCGAAAACACAAGTTCAAGTAATAATTTAAAGTCTATCCCCGTTTGAGACGTAGTATCCATACTATTGATTCCCCGCCAATTGAATACATAATTTAGCACAATCGACATGATTAGCACGAGTTAACCTGCAACTCCACAGTTTTTTCCAAATTCCCCATCATCCACGACGAGGTGCATCACTCAAGCACTAGTCGAGATATTCTCTACCGCCCCGGTCGGCCTGTCTTCTTCGACCGGCGCTTGCTCTGGCGCTCGTCGGCCGGGTCCTCGTAGGAGCCGGCGCCGGGCTTGGCGCGTTTGACGGGGATGGTGTCTCCGGAGACGTCGCGCCCCTTCGCGCCCCCCTCTGTCCTGCCGGACATCTCCCCCGCAAGGGGGGAGATTGGCTGCTTCGACGGCTTCGCCTTTCCCAGCGGCTTTTCCGTGCGGCCGACGGTCATTTCGTCCAGCGTGTTCTTGCGGAAGAGCGATTTGCCGGAGGGGACGGCGTGGGCGCCGGCGGTGCCCATTTCGTCGAGGTCGGGTTTGTGGAAGAGGGGGTTGCCGGAGGTGTCGCGCGTGTCGCGACGACCCCCCTCTGCCCTGCCGGGCATCTCCCCCTCAAGGGGGGAGATAGGCTGGCCGCGGCCACTACGCCCCTCACCCTGAGCTTGCCGAAGGGGCCTTCCCTTCTTGCCGCGCGCGGCCTCGCGCCGGCTCTTCTGCGTGTTCTCGATGCCGATGTCGCGGGAGAGCGGGTCGTCCAGGATGGCGAGTTCGGTTTCGCGCAGGCGCTTGATCTCGTCGCGCAGGCGCGCGGCTTCCTCGAAGTCGAGGTCGGCGGCCGCGTCGCGCATGGCTTTTTCGAGGTGTTCGAGGTGGGCGGCGAGGTTGTTGCCGACGAGGTTGTTGAGGTCCTCGCCCTTGGCGCCGGCGATGTCGGCGCGCACGTGGTCGCGCTCGTAGACGGAGCCGAGGATGTCGCCGATGTTCTTCTTGATGGATTCGGGCGTGATGTTGTGGGCGGCGTTGTATTCGAGCTGCTTTTCGCGGCGGCGGCCGGTCTCGGCCATGGCGCGGTCCATGGAGCCGGTGACATTGTCGGCGTAGAGGATGACGCGGCCGTCGATATTGCGGGCGGCGCGGCCGATGGTCTGGACGAGGGAGGTCTCGGAGCGCAGGAAGCCTTCCTTGTCGGCGTCGAGGATGGCGACGAGGCCGCATTCGGGGATGTCGAGGCCCTCGCGCAAAAGGTTGATGCCGACGAGGACGTCGAAGGCGCCGAGGCGCAGGTCGCGGATGATCTCGATGCGCTCCAGCGTGTCGATGTCGGAGTGCATGTAGCGGACGCGGATGCCCTGCTCGTGGAGATATTCCGTCAGGTCCTCGGCCATGCGCTTGGTGAGGACGGTGACGAGGGTGCGGTAGCCGGCGGCGGTGGTGGCGCGGATCTCGCCGACGACGTCGTCGACCTGGGATTTGGCCGGGCGGATCTCGACCGGGGGGTCGATGAGGCCGGTGGGGCGGATGACCTGTTCGGCGAAGACGCCGCCGGACTGGCCCATCTCCCAGCCGCCGGGGGTGGCCGAGACGCAGACGGTGGGCGGGCGCATGGCGTCCCACTCCTCGAAGCGGAGGGGGCGGTTGTCCATGCAGGAGGGAAGGCGGAAGCCGTATTCGGCGAGTGTGGCCTTGCGGCGGAAGTCGCCCCGGTACATGGCGCCGATCTGCGGGATGGTGACGTGGGATTCATCGACGAAGACGAGAGCGTTGTCGGGGACGTATTCGAAGAGCGTGGGCGGCGGCTCGCCAGGGGCGCGGCCGGTGAGGTACCGCGAATAGTTCTCGATGCCGGCGCAGGAGCCGGTGGCCTCCAGCATTTCGAGGTCGAAGCGGGTGCGCTGTTCGAGGCGCTGGGCTTCGAGGAGGCGGCCGGCTTTTTCGAGCTCTGTCAGGCGCAGCTTCATCTCGGCCTTGATGCCCTTGATGGCCTGATTGAGGGTGGGGCGCGGGGTGACGTAGTGCGAGTTGGCGTAGATCTTGACCGATTTCAGGTCGTCGGTCTTCTTGCCGGTGAGCGGGTCGAACTCGGTGATGGTCTCGATCTCGTCGCCGAAGAGGGAGATGCGCCAGGCGCGGTCTTCAAGGTGGGCCGGGAAGATCTCGATGGTATCGCCGCGCACGCGGAAGGAGCCGCGCACGAAGTTGACGTCCTGGCGCTTGTACTGCTGGGCGACGAGGTCGGCGAGGAGCTGGCGCTGGTCGAGCCGGTCACCGATCTGCATCTGGAAGGTCATGGCGGTGTAGGTCTCGACCGAGCCGATGCCGTAGATGCAGGAGACGGAGGCGACGATGATGACGTCGTCGCGTTCGAGGAGCGAGCGCGTGGCCGAGTGGCGCATGCGGTCGATCTGCTCGTTGATGGAGGATTCCTTCTCGATATAGGTGTCCGAGCGCGGGACGTAGGCCTCCGGCTGGTAGTAGTCGTAGTAGGAGACGAAGTACTCGACCGCGTTGTCCGGGAAGAAGGACTTGAACTCGCCGTAGAGCTGGGCGGCGAGCGTCTTGTTGGGGGCGAGGATCAAGGCCGGGCGCTGGGTCTCCTCGATCACCTTGGCCATGGTGAAGGTTTTTCCACTGCCGGTGACGCCGAGGAGGACCTGGGTGCGCTCGTTCTGGTTGGCGCCTTCGACGAGGTCGGCAATGGCGGTCGGCTGGTCGCCGGAGGGGGAGAACTCCGTCGTCATCTTCAGCGGGATGCCGCCCTCGGTCTTCTCCGGGCGCGGGGGGCGGTGGGGGGTCCAGGCGCTCGCAAGGTTCGGATCGCCGCCCTCGATGAGGCGCGAGAGGGCGGCGACGGTGGCGGTGACGCCGGAGGAGGAAAGGCCCTCCGCCTCCTCCAGCGAAACGTCGAGGCCGGCGACCGGCATCAGCCCGGCGGCCGCGCGCTCCTTGGCGGAGGCGGCGCCCCCCATGGAGGTGCCGCGCGCGGTCTTGCCGGGAGCGGCGGAGCGCTCGGGGATCTTCTTCATTTTTTTGCTCACGCTGTCGCCGCTTCGCGGCTCGCTCCGCCCCTCATTTTCTTGCGCGCCTTCGGCGTCGCGGGGAAGCGCGCCATCAGGCGCGACGGCCGGTCGCCCTTGCCGCGCTTCGCGCGGTTGATCGGCTTCACGTGCGATCTCCTTGGCCCAGTCGGCGACGGAGCCGCTGAGCGGCGCGCCGGAAAGCGGCGGCTGCGGCTTTTCGGCGAAGCCGCCACGGTTGTTGTTCGAGGAATTGGCCATGGCGCCGAATATGAGGGCTCGCGGCGCAAATGGAAAGGGGGTGGCGGGCGGCGGCACGTGGCCGGGCGCGGGGCTGCTGACGGAAGGCTGTCAGGAGGGGAAATCCTTCGGGCGCAGGAAATGCGTGAGCCGCGCGCCGGCGAAGCCGAGCCCCGCCCACGGCCCCTCCACGGTGAAGCGGGCAAGGGCGGCGGTGGGGAACTTGGCGCGCAGGCGGGCAAGGGCCGCCGCATCCGAGCCCGGCCCGGCAAGGCCCGCCGCAAGGTCCTCCACGCCGGGATTGTGGCCGAGGAGGAGGAGCCGGCCGCAACCCTCCGGCGCCTTGCGGATCAAGGCCAGGAGCCGGTCGGCCGAGGCCATGTAGAGCGCCTTGTCGCGGGTGGCGCGCGGGGCCCCCTCGCCCATCTCGGCCGCCGCCAGCCGCCAGGTCTGGCGCGTGCGCAGCGCCGCCGAGACGAGCGCTTCATCCGGCACCCAGCCGTGCTCGGCCAGAACGCGGCCCATCAGCGCCGCCGCCGCCTTGCCGCGCGGCGCAAGCGGGCGGTCGAAATCGTCGCGCGTCGGCTCGTCCCAGCTCGACTTGGCGTGGCGCAGAAGAAGGAGTTCGCGCATCCGGACCTCTCGATTCGCCCTCCGCCACCCGCCAGCCGCGCTAACACGAAACGGCGGCGGCCGCCAGCGGGCGGGCTTTATCCGGGGCGATGGCTTGAAAAGCCGAGCCCCTTCGCGCGCCTCTGTCCCGAGCTTGCCGAAGGGGCGAAACCTTATTTTTATCCGGGTGATATTGACATGGCTTTTACCCGGATGTAATTGCCCCACCGACACTGAACGCCCAAGAGGCCCCCATGGAAAAGGACAACGGCATGTATACGGCTTTCGACGGCACGCGGCGGGTGGCCGCGGGGACGCGGCTGGAGGTGGGGCTGGCGCTGAAGCGCGACGGGCGGGCCGAGAACGTCCTGATCTTCGACGACGAGACGGGGCGGCAGGTGGATTTCGACCTTTCGGGCAGCCTCGAGGCGGTGGCCGCGCGCCTTGGCGCCGGGCAGGCCGCACCGGAGGCGCCGCGCGCGCCGGGCCGGCCGAAGCTCGGCGTGGTGGCGCGGGAGGTCACCCTCCTGCCGCGCCACTGGGCCTGGCTCGGC
>NZ_WQNI01000005.1:2500-447493 GCF_010993735.1 Chelativorans alearensis | reverse complement strand
ACGTCGTCGAACACCTTGCCGACGATGTCGCCGCAGTCGAACACCGGCTCGGCCAGGATCTCCACGACCGCCCGCGCCTCCGGCGCCAGCATGGTCCCGCTCGCGTCCGTCGCCTTGGCCCGGTTCACATGCTCGCCAGGGCCCGCCGAGCTCAAGGCCAGCATCCGCAGACGGATCTCGATCTCGCCGTTGCCCGCAAGAGACAGGTCCTCGAAGCGCACGGCACGGCCGGAAACTTCAGGCTCCACGGTCTCGCCGTTCAGCGTCGCCGAGCCCTCCACATAGCGGAAGCCCGACGGGATGGTGTCGGTGATCGTGATCCCGTCCGTCCGCGAGCCGGCATGGTTGGTCACCCGGATGGTGAACGGCGCCTGTTCGCCGCGCCGGATTTGGCGCAGATTGGCGATCTTGGCCACCGAGATGTCGTTGGCGGCGGCCGGCAGCGCCAGCACCGAGATGCTCTCGTCCGATTCCACCGCCAGGCCGGTGACGGCAGTGCCGTTGGCGTAGCCGATCGCCGTCGCCCGGTTCTCGACGCCGTCCTCCACGCCAGCGCCGTTGTCGATGTCGGACTGGCTCAGCGGGTAGGTAGCGGCAAAGGCCTGCTCCTCGCCGGGCGCAAGCGTCACATTCGACGGCGTGAAGCTTGACAGGCTGCCCATCCCGCTCTGGCTGTTGAATGTCGGGCCGTCATCGTGCGGCGTTACCTCCGACAGCGGTACGTTGCCCTCGTTCTTTACCGTAAAGGTGTAGCGGATCGTGTCGCCGTCGCTGGCCACACCGTCGCCGTTCGTGTCCCCGTAGACGCCCTCCTTAAGGAGCGTGAGCTTCGGCTGTTGCGACTCGAGCACCACGCATTGGTCCGATGGGCATTCGGGAACCGGCCCTCCAGGCACTCGAACGATATTCTTGAGCCAGACCACGTCGTCGGGCAGCGGGTCGATCACCTCGACCACGGTCGTGAGCACGAGCGTCCCTGGGTTCGTCCCGTCATGGTTGGGCACCTTGAGTCCCGACCACTCCACGACGCCGCCGTCCGGGCTGCCGCCCGAATGCACCCCGCCGTTGTCCGCTGAGACGAACACCATGTTCGGGTCGAGAACATCGTTGATCGCGTAGCTATCGGTCGCGCTGGCCTCGTTCGTCAGGGTGATCCCGTAGGTGAGCTGCTCGCCCGGTTCTGCTACCCCTTCCGTCGCGCCACCCTCCGCCACCAGCCGCTTGGCCGGCGTGATGCTCGGGTTGGCGGTGATTTCGACGCATTGCGCCGAGGGACATTCGGGTTCGGGGTCCGCGGGATCGCGCTTGACGATGTTGCGGAGCCGCGTGACGCCCGGTGGCAGAGGATCGTCGACCCGTGTCACCACTGTCAGCACCAGCGTGCCGGGCGTGCTACCGGTCTGCGGTGGCACTGTCAGGCCGCTCCAGCGGATCCAGCTGCCCTCGTCGGTGCCGCCATCGGCGTCGACGACGCTGACATTGGAGCCGTATTCGTCGATCAGGCTGTAGTCGGAATGCTCCACGCCACCCGTATTGGTGAGTGTGATCTCGTAGGTCAGTTCCTCGCCCGCTTCCGCGACGCCGTCGGTGTCGCCGCTCTCACCGACAAGCTGCTTCTCAAAGCCGACGTTCGGCCCGGTCTGGGTGACGACGCATTCGGGCGGCGTCGGCGTTGCGTCGCAGTCGATAACCTCGCCGGGCTCGCGGGCGATGTTAGCAAGTCGAGTCACGCCAGACGCCAGCGGATTATCCACCCTCACCGTCAGCTCGACCACCCGCGTGCCGGGATCGGTGCCATCATGGGCGGGCACAGCGAGTGTCCAGGACACATAGTCGCCCATGAGCTGGCCACCGTTGTTGGCGCCGGTGAAGGTCGTGTTGAGGTCGAGCAGGTCTTCAATCGTGTAAGCCGGGTCGGCACCGCCCTCGTTGGTCATCGTGATGCGGTAGGTAAGGGTCTCTCCTGGCTCGGCAATGTCGTCCATGGTGCCGCTTTCGCCACCCAGCTCCTTCACTTTGGTGATCTGTGAGACCGTCTGTATGGTCGGGCATTGCTGCGGCGTTTCCTGACAATCCACAGTCTCGCCCGGCTCTGCGGCGATGTTGGTGAGTTTCACCACGCCTGGCGGTAGCGGGTCGTTGACCTCCACCACAACGGTCAGTACCAGAACGCCCGGATTTGTTCCGTCGTGCGCGTCGATGGAAAGTCCGCTCCATTCCACCGTGCCGCCGCTTTCCGTGCCGCCGTTATCGGCCGAGACGAAGGTGGTATTGGGATCGAGCCGGTCCTCAATTCCGTAGCCGGTTACCGGACCGCCCGTGTTCGTAAGGGTGATCTCATAGGTGAGTTGCTCGCCGGGCTCGGCCATGCCGGTGCGCGAGCCGTCCTCGTCGACGAGCACCTTCTCCTTGTCGACGACCCCCGGCACTAGGGTGACAACGCATTCTGGCGCCGGGCAGTCGGGTTCCGGCTTCGTCGGATTGTAGGCGACATTGGTGAGGCGCGACACACCCGCGGGAATCGGATCCAGCACCTCCACCACCACCTGCAGTGTGAGGGTGCCGGGCGTTCCGCCCGGTACCGTCAGGTCCGTCCAGTCCACCTGGCCGCCGGGGCTGCCGCCTGTATGCGCACCGCCATTGTCGGCCGAGACAAAGATCGTGTTCGGGTCGAGCACATCACGATGGTCGTAGTCCGAGGTGGTGCTGCCAAGGTTACGCAGCGTGATCTGGTAGGTGAGCTGCTCACCCGGCTCGGCCACGTTGGTGGTCGAGCCGTCCTCGGCGAAGAGCTCCTTCTCGCTTTCCACAAAGGGCGGCGGCGGGATCACCACGCATTGCGCCGATGGGCAGGGCGGGGGTGGCTCGACGAGCGTCTTGGCGCTGTTCACCACCTCCTCGCCGGGCGGCAGGGGGTCGATGACCTGCGTCACCACCTCGAGCACCAGCGTGCCCGGCGTTACCCTGTCCTGGGCCGGCACTGTCAGCATCCATTGCACTTCGTTGCCGGCGAGCGAGCCGCCGTGGGAGGCGCTCATGAAGATGACGTTGTCGTCGAGGATATCGAGGAGTTCGTAGTCCGACGCCGTGCCGCCCGTGTTGGTGAGCGTGATCTCGTAGGTGAGCACCTCGCCGTTCTGCGGAAAAAAGTCGCCGGCGATGCTCTCATCGACCAGCGCCTTGGCAATCGACACGTCGGGCGGGATATCGTCGTTGGTGATGGTGCAGACCGCGCTCTGCCCACTGCCCAGATCAAGGGAGTTGCTGGCCACCGGTGCGCTGCCGTCGATGGCGCAGCGGTAGGTGCCGGCGGTGTAGCCGGCGGGACCGGTTTCATCGAGCGTATAGCTGCCCGCCGGCACGTTGGCGCCGGTGACCGACGGGTCGCCCGTCGCGCCGGACAGGTTGATGGGGCCTCTTGCCGTGAGGGCGAAGTCCTCCACCTCGGCGATGCCGCCGTCATTGTTGACGAGCGTCTTGCGCAGCGTCAGCGTGGCCGGCTCGTCGTCGTTGGTGACGGTGCATACGGCGGTCTGCTCGTTGGCGAGCGTGATTGAGTTGCCGGAAATCGGCGCGCCGCCGTTGATGGAGCAGACATAGTCGCTGGCCGTATAGCCAGGCTGATTTGTCTCGCTCAGCACGTAGGAGCCTGCCGGCACGGCCGTATTCGTCACGTCGGGGCTGCCGCTCGTGCCGGAAATGGTCACCGGCCCGTCGGCGCTCAGCGTGAAATCGGCGAGCGTGGCGGTGCCGCCGTCATCGGTCACCAGGTCCTTTTCGAGGGTCAGGAGGGGAGCCGCAAGGTCGGAGTCGGAATCCGTGTTGTTGCTCGGGGTCGGGTCCGGGAAGCCCACGGGATTCGTCACCGTGGCCGCGTTGGTGAGTTCGCCGGTGAAGCTCAGCGGCACTTGCATGGTCAGGGTGAAGGTGACCGAGGAGTTGGCGGGCAGGTTTACCGGCACATCAATGCCGCCGGTGCCGCTGGCCGCGCAGACCGCGCCATTCGTCGCGCTGCCGCAGGTCCATTCGGCGTCGGTAATGCCTTGGGGAAGCGCGTCGTTGACGCGTGCATTCTGCACGCCGAAGGGGCCGTTGTTGCTGACCACGATCGTGTAGACGACCTCGCCGCCGCGATTATAAGATTGGGAATCGTCGTCCTTGGTGATTTCGAGGTCGGCGTCGAGTTCTACCGCCGTCGTGGGGCACTTGGCGCCGTCACCGCCGCCCGTCGGCGACTCGGAGATGAGCGTCGCTTCACCCGTCACGGTATCGAATTGGTAGAATCCGCCACCATTGTCACGGCCAAAAATGCCGTTGGTGGCGCTGATCATCGACCCGAAGGCACCGCCGGTGTTCGAAGCCCCGATGATGCTCACATCACCGGTATTGGGATCAACCGTATAGAGACGATCGTTGACGTGATCATGAGCGTAAAGGAGATTGTTGTGCCAGGCCCAGTCCGCTGAAGCGATAGTCTGTGGAGGATTGAAGTCTATGCGGGTGGCGCTACGGGTGCTCAGGTTGATCCGCCACATCCCGTCGCTTGTAGTGCCGCCGTTGTGCTTGACGTAGAGAAAGCCGTCCGCGCCAACCACGCCCGTTGCGAAAATCGCCCGGGCGTCGCCTACATTGATTCCGCCCCCGAGGATTTCCCCCATGTCCCGCACGGAGCCGTCCGCGCCGATCCGCAGGAGGCGCTGTCTGCTCGTGTTGCTGTCCCACCGGGCGGCGTAGATATAGTTGGTGTTCGGGTCGAAGCCTATCCCGTTATAGCCCGGGGAATTCGTGCCGATGGTATTATCGAAGCCGAATGGGTTGGTGCTCGTGTCGACACTGATAAGCTGCGACGGGTTGAAGCCCAACGAAAGATACATGGTCGAATCGCAAGTGAAGGCGGGCTGCGCCTGCGCTTCAGCGTCGGAGTTCGACCCTGCCAGCAGGGCGCACGCGGCAACAATCCTCGCTGCTACGCTCGGAAGATGCCGGGAAAGACGCGCCGCTATGGAAACCAAAACCCGCATGCGTATGGACGCCCCTCGTATGCGAACAGTCCAGACGGGTGTCTTGCGCAGCAAAATTCTGTGCTGCCCAAGCATTGGGCCAGATTCCCCTCAGAATCCAACGCACTGCATCAATGCTTCAGCAGAAGCTGCCCACCCCGGACAATTATGATACCTTCAAGGGGCATAGCTTTTTGAAGACTGTATTTCACAGAATCCCGGTTTTTTCAGAAAACGCCGAAAATAGTTATGCATGCATATGCAATATTGCGGATCGGATACAAACTCCCGCACACCCGCTATCTCTTCTGGAAAATACGTTCGGCGGGTCGTGTGGCAAGACGTGCTTTTCGATGCGGCCGCGGCGCGAGGTTCGGCTGGGATCGACATCGAATGTCCCAAGGAGGAAGCCGCGGGGTGCTGGTGGAGCCTTGCCTTATTCGCCCCTTTTGGCATTTCAGCTCGGTTCCAAAGGCCCCCAGGCGGTGCAGATGGAGGCCCAAACGCGCTCCCCACATAGCACCGAGCCTGCCGCAGCGAGCGGCTTCCGCATATTCGTTGCGGCCTGTTTGCTTCTGCTGACCTAGATCGTGCGGCAGCCGGGCGAGGGGACAACACGTCCAGCCGCGTGCCGGCGCAGTGTCCGCTTAAACGGCAGATTTCGGTCTTCCGCTGACTGCGCTGGCGTCAATTGATCTGATTTCGGGTGTGTGCGTCAATTTCATCAAATTGTAGCGGTTGGCCTCGAGCCAGTTCTCGTGGGTTTCGACGGCGAGGGCCGGCTTCGGGCCGCGAAATCCCGTGGCTAAACAAAACGAGGTCGGTTGTCGGGAAACGCGCCACTTGTTCGTCCTCGGGATACGAAGCGATGAGTACAGCTGGAAGACCCATGAGAAAGATCAGGATCATCGAACACATCTCGCTGGACGGCGTGATCCAAGCCCCCGGCGGGCCGAACGAAGACAGGGACGGTGACTTCGAACATGGTGGCTGGATCGTGCCGCATTCCGATCCGGCCGTGGGAGAGGCCGTCGTTGCAGCTCACGGCAAGGCCTTCGATCTACTGCTTGGCCGCCGCACCTACGATATCTGGAGCGGCTATTGGCCAAAAGCCGAGAGCAGTCCGATGGCGGATAGTTTGAACGCCGCAACGAAATACGTCGCGACCCATAGACCGGACAGCCTCGGATGGGGTCCCGTCGAGGACCTTGGCGCGGACATGATAGCGGGCGTTCGCGGCGTCAAGTCAAAGGACGGCCCTGACCTGATCGTCTGGGGAAGCTCGACGCTGACGCCAGTGCTGCTCGAGCAAGGACTGGTCGACGAGGTTCTGCTGGTCGTCTACCCGGTCCTGCTCGGCCGGGGCAAACGCTTCTTTTCGGACAGTGCTGACCCGCGCGAACTCGCTCTCGTCAGCACGAAGGCCGCGTCTTCGGGCGCGCTTATGAACACTTATCGGCCCGTTGGATCGCTGCGGACGGGATCCTTTGCAGAGCCGCCGGCCTGAAAGCACCGCAAGGAATCGGGGCCTGCGCAGCAGGTATAAGGAGTAAACACGATGCTACGCATTATACTGACCGTGGCTGCGCTCTTCGCAGCCAGCGTCGTTTTCGCCCAGGAGGTGCCAGAAGGCAACCGGGTCGAGATCAATGGCATGCAGATGTACTACGAGGTCTCCGGCGAGGGCGAGCCGATGATCGTGCTGCATGGCGGCTTCATGAATATCCCCAGCATGGGCGAGATCGTCGGGCGGCTGGCCGAGACGCACCGCGTCTACGCGCTGGAGCTCCAGGGCCACGGCCGCACCACGGATATCGACAGGCCGATCACCTACCCTAACCTTGCGGGTGACGTCGCGGCGTTCATGGAGGCAGTCGAGATCGAGAAGGCAGACGTTTTCGGCTATTCGATGGGCGCGATCACTGGGCTCAGGTTGGCCATCGACTTCCCCGAGAAGGTGGATCAGCTGATCTTCGCCTCCGGAGTGTACGACTTCCAGGGTTGGCAGCCGGCATTCCGCGAACTCATCCCGCAATGGACGGTCGAGATGTTCACGGCAATGCCGCTGGCCGAGGAGTACAAGGCGCTCGCCCCCAATCCGGAAGGCTTCCCTGCACTGGCCGAGAAGCTGATCGCACTCGAAAACGCACCGCTGGCCTGGGGCGAGGAGGTGGCGGCGTTGGAGACGCCGGTGCTGATCATCGCGGGCGACGCCGACGGGTCGACGCTCGAGCACAATGTCGAGATGTTCCGGCTGCTCGGGGGCGGCATTATGGGCGACACGGGCGAACCGCTCCCCGCCTCGCGGCTCGCAATCCTGCCGGCCACGTCCCACACTGCGCTGATCGGCCAGGTCGATCTGATGATGGCTTTCATCGGACCGTTTCTGGCCGGCGAGGTGCCCAAAGGCTGGTTTGACTGAAATCTCGCAGGCGCGGCGCAAGCACATAACCCCCAAGAACCGAGGAGATTAGATATGACCAAACTCGTGAACTGCCTGTGGTTCGACCACGGCGAAGCACGCAAGGCGGCGGAGTTCTATGCCGCCACCTTTCCTGGCAGTCATGTGGATCGGGTGAATGCGGCCGCATCCGACTACCCTGGCGGCAAGGAAGGCAGTGAGCTGACCGTCGAGTTCACAGTGCTTGGCCAGTCGTTCCTTGGCCTGAACGGCGGCCCGAATTTCAAGGCGAACGAATCCGTCAGCTTCATGGTGTTGACCGAAGATCAGGAAGAGACCGACCGCTACTGGAACGCCATAGTCGGAAACGGCGGCGCCGAGAGCGCCTGCGGCTGGTGTAGGGACCGGTGGGGCTTCTCCTGGCAGATCACGCCGAAGCGGCTCATGGACCTGACGACCGATCCCGACCGCGCCAAGGCCAAGCGCGCGATGGAGGCGATGATGACGATGAAGAAGATTGATATCGCGGCGCTGGAAGCCGCAGCAGCAGGTTAACCCGGCCCAAGGCAACCACGCCTTGGTACGCTCAATGAACGGAGATGATCATGCCCAACACCGTTAAACTGCACCGGGTCTTCGCCGCCAGGCCCGAAAAGGTCTACCGCGCATTTCTGGAACCTGACGCGGTTGCGAGCTGGCTCCCACCCTTCGGTTTCACCTGTACGGTCCATGAGCTTGAGGCCAAGGAAGGCGGCAAGCACAGAATGTCCTTCCGAAACTTCACGACCGGGCAAAGCCATTCCTTCGGCGGTACCTATCTGAAACTTGTTCCCGGCGAGATGCTTGTCTACAGCGATGTGTTCGATGATCCGAACCTTCCGGGCGAGATGAAAGTGACCGTTACGCTGAGGGCCGTTTCCGTCGGAACGGAGATGACGGTGGTTCAGGAGAACGTGCCCGATCTGATCCCTGTCGAGGCAGGTTATCTCGGTTGGCAAGAGTCGCTGCGCAAGCTTGCCAAACTCGTCGAGCCCGAGATTACGCAATGAACCGTCGACGCAATCTCATCCAACTGCGATAACAGGGAAACCAAAAAGAGATAAATCAGCAGATCACCATCGCCACCACCATCGCCGCGCCGATCGAACGCGTCTGGGGGGCGGTGCCCGTTGATATCACGCGGTGGTCGTCAGCGTGGCTGGCGATGCACCGCGTGTATCCGCAGCAATGAGCGTCCTGCAGCCTGTGCCCCCGTGTCCCAACTAGTTCGTTGCGGCGCGCAAGCGTGTCATCGAGGATCGCGTGTTCGCTCGGGTCCAGTTCTGAACAACGAAAGCAAGGAACGCTGGATGCCCGGCGACAGGCGCATGAGGCGTGCGCCTATCATCTTGGTGGATTTCTACTCCTTTCAATGCAATCGAACCGCATTCTTGGAAGTGGTAAAATGTAAAGTTCATCACAAGGCTGTTTTTCCAGCAAGAATGCAGAAGGGAGGAAGAAATGGCCGATACGGAATGGGAGATCAAAGGCCGCGAATTCATTCACTGCAATTGCGCATATGGGTGTCCATGCCAGTTCAACGCCCGTCCGACCCACGGCAATTGTGAGGCCGTGGGATTTGTGGAGATCGATGAAGGCCATCACGGCGAGACCAACCTTGATGGGATGAGAATTGGCATCATCGTGCGGTGGCCGGGAGCCATACACGAGGGCGGCGGCGAGGCGATTCCGATCGTCGACGAGCGTGCGACGGAGCCGCAACGCGAAGCATTGCTGCGCATTATGAGCGGACTGGATACCGAGCCGGGAGCCACCTTCTTCCAGGTGTTCTCGACGACGTTCGAAAAGGTCCATGATCCGGTCTTTTCCGAGATCGATTTCACAGTCGATCCTGGTGCCCGTACGGCGCGTGTGAACGTTCCCGGCTGGGTTGAGGCGCGCGGCGAGCCGATCCGCAACCCGGTGACGGGTGAGGAACACCGCGCGCGCATCAATCTGCCGCATGGCTTCGAGTACGATGTCTGCGAAGCCGGCCGGGGCTGGGGTTCCACCAAGGGACCCGTTGCACTTACCCTAGAGGACTCGCATGCGCATTTCGCAAAGCTGCACATGACGGGCAGCGGTGTCGTGCACTGATCCGATGGGCGTCAGCGCACCCGCGACCGTCTTGCGCCGTGACCCGGCGGTCATCGGGGCAGTATTTGGCCTGCTGTCCGCAGTCGCCTGGGTCGCTGGCGAGATGGCGATGCTTGGCATGGGCGGCGCCTCGCCTGCGGCAGGCTCCATGCCAAGCGCTTCTTGCCTTCCCGGCCGATCTTAGGGGCCGACCCGTTCCCACCAAGTATCGCGAAAGGCCTCTTGACCAGGCCCGCGACATTGGTTTGCCAATGGCAATCGTGGCCCCTTTGCAAGGAGGATGGTTCACCGGGAAGGGAACCAGCAGTATAGACTTCGCGTTGGACGGTCAGAGAGTTCCCGTTGAGAGAATTCGAGAATGGATCGTCCGGGGCACGCACTCCTTCAGGAACTAGCTGCGAGCCGTATCGCGATAGAGGCGGTGGAGCCGGCAATCGAGAGAGGTCGCTTCGCTGCAAAGGCGATCGTCGGCGAGCGCTTCCGGGTCGAAGCCGACATCTTTTGCGATGGACACGAGGCAATCGCGGCGGTGGTGCTCTACCGCCGCCAGGGGGAGACGTCCTGGAACGAGATGCCAATGCGTCTGCTGGTCAACGACCGTTGGCGCGCGACCATCACCTTTGACGAAATCGGACACCACGAGTTCAGCATCTGCGCCTGGCGCGACCTCTTCGCCACATGGCGGGCGGATGTGATCAAGAAGCACGACGCGGGCCAGGACCTTTCGCTTGACCTGCGGGAGGGACAGCTTCTCGTCGAGAAGGCGCTCACCGACGCTGCTGGATCGCGGAACGATCGCGCAGCACTTGAGGTGCTGTGTACTGAAATCGAATCCTCACCGGCAAAGCGTGATGTGCTCGCAGTCTTGATCAGCGACGAGATGGCGATCTTGATGCGGCGGCTCGGCGTGCGGGCAAACCTGACACACGGCGACACCATCTTTCCGGTGTTCGTGGATCGTGAACGTGCGGGCTTTTCCGCTTGGTACGAGCTGATGCCGCGCTCGCAGTCGGGCAGGGCGGATGTGCACGGCACCTTCGACGATGTCATCGAGCGGCTTCCTTACGTCCGTGACATGGGCTTCGATGTCCTCTACTTCCCGCCAATCCACCCGATCGGGCACACTAATCGCAAGGGCCGCAACAACAGCTTGATTGCGGAGCGCAACGATCCTGGCAGCCCCTACGCCATCGGCTCTGAGGTGGGCGGACACGACGCCATACACCCCGCGCTCGGCGGTTTCGAGGAATTCGAAAGGCTCGTGAAAGCGGCCGCCGACCACGGGTTGGAGATTGCCCTCGATTTCGCCATCCAGTGCTCACCTGACCATCCGTGGATCAAGGAGCACCCCGAGTGGTTTGACTGGCGGCCGGACGGCACTATCAAATTCGCCGAGAACCCGCCCAAGAAGTACGAGGACATCGTCAACGTTCATTTCTACCGCGATGCGATCCCCGGCCTGTGGCACGCGCTGCGCGACATTGTTCTTTTCTGGCTGGATAAGGGCGTGCGCATTTTCCGGGTCGACAATCCGCACACCAAGCCTCTGCCCTTCTGGGAGTGGATGATCGCGGAGGTGCGGCGCGTGGATCCAGGTGTCATCTTCCTTGCCGAAGCGTTCACGCGACCGAAGATGATGAAGAGGCTCGCCAAGGTCGGCTTCAATCAGTCGTATTCCTACTTCACCTGGCGCAACTCCAAGCAGGAGCTAACCGAGTATCTCACCGAGCTCACGCGCGCCGACTGCCGCTACTATATGCGGCCGAACTTCTTCGTGAACACGCCGGACATCAATCCTCACTATCTTCAGACAAGTGGCCGGCCAGGCTTTCAGGTGCGGCTGTTTCTTGCCGCCACACTCGGTGCCAACTATGGCATCTACAATGGTTTCGAGCTTTGTGAGGCCGAGGCGCTGCCCGGACGGGAGGAATATCTAAACTCCGAGAAATACGAGATCCGCGCTTGGGACTGGGATCGGCCGGGCAACATCAAGGCAGACGTCGCCTTTATCAACCGGTTGCGCCGCGAGAATCCGGCGCTGCGCCAGTTTACCAACCTGAACTTCTACAACGCCTGGAACGACGCCATCCTTTACTATGGCAAGTTCACGGATGACCTGTCCAATTTCCTTCTACTCGCCGTCAATCTCGACCCATACCACCCGCAGGAGGCTCCATTCGAGGTGCCGCTGTGGGAATTCGGGCTTCCCGACGACGCAACGATCGAGGCCGACGATCTCGTTACCGGTCAGCCTTTCGCCTGGACCGGCAAAGTCCAGCATATGTTCCTCGATCCACATCAGCGACCATTCATGGCCTGGCGGCTGATCGCGCCGGGGGGGAGCCGATGAACACCTTAGACAGTGTCGTGGCGCCGCCCGGGCACGCAGGCAGGCTCTTGGCGGGCCCACATCAGTCCGACTGGTACAAGGACGCGATCATCTATCAGCTTCACATCAAGGCGTTTCATGACTCCAACGGCGACGGCATAGGCGATTTCAACGGCCTGCTGCAGCGGCTCGACTACATCGAGCGGCTGGGCGTGAACGCGATCTGGATCCTGCCCTTCTATCCCTCGCCGCTGCGCGACGACGGCTACGACATCGCCGACTACCGCGCCATCAATCCCTCATACGGCACCATGCGCGATTTTCGACGCTTCGTCGCCGAAGCGCATCGGCGCGGAATCAGCGTGATTACCGAGCTCGTCATCAACCATACCTCCGATCAGCACCCGTGGTTCCAACGTGCGCGGCAAGCGAAGAAGGGATCTGCAGCGCGCAATTTCTATGTGTGGAACGACGACGACGAGCGCTATCCCGAAACTCGCATCATCTTCCTCGATACCGAGACGTCCAACTGGACCTGGGATCCCGTTGCCGGTCAGTTCTTCTGGCATCGATTCTATTCCCACCAGCCCGACCTCAACTTCGACAACCCGCGCGTGCTGGAAGAGGTCATCAAGGTGATGCACTTCTGGCTCGACACTGGTGTCGACGGGCTGCGGCTCGACGCCATTCCCTATCTGGTCGAACGCGACGGCACCAACAACGAAAACCTGCCCGAGACCCACGAGGTCCTGAAAAAAATCCGCACGGCGCTGGACGAGCGCTATCCCGACCGGATGCTGCTTGCCGAAGCCAACCAGTGGCCGGAGGACACGCGGCCCTATTTCGGCGATGGCGACGAATGCCACATGGCCTTTCACTTCCCCCTGATGCCGCGCATCTACATGGCACTGGCGCAAGAGGATCGGCATCCGATCTCGGACATCATGCGCCAGACGCCGGAAATCCCGGAGTCCTGCCAATGGGCCATTTTCCTGCGCAACCATGACGAGCTGACCCTGGAGATGGTGACCGATCGCGAGCGTGACTATCTCTGGCACACCTACGCCGACGACATGCGCGCCCGCATCAATCTCGGCATCCGCCGCCGCCTTGCGCCGCTCATGCAGAATGACCGGCGCAAGATGGAACTGATGAACGCGCTGCTTCTGTCCATGCCTGGGACGCCGGTCATCTACTACGGCGATGAGCTCGGTATGGGCGACAACATCTATCTCGGCGACCGCGACGGCGTGCGTACGCCCATGCAGTGGTCGATGGACCGCAATGGCGGCTTTTCCCGTGCCAATCCGCAGATGCTTTACCTGCCTCCGATCATGGACCCGCTCTACGGATACCAGACAATCAATGTAGAGGCCCAGGAGGCGGATCCGTCGTCGCTCCTCAACTGGGTTCGCCGCATGGTTGCCGTGCGCAAGCAGCACCGAGCCTTCGGGCACGGCGACTTCACGATGCTTTACCCGAGAAATAGGCGCATCCTCGCCTATACGCGCAGCGACGGCGAGGAGACCATTCTGTGTGTGGTGAACCTCTCGCGCTCTGCCCAGGCGGTGGAGCTCGACCTGTCCAGATATCGCGCCTGCGTCCCCATCGAGCTTATCAGCCAGTCACCTTTTCCGCCCATCGGCGACCTTCCCTATATGCTCACGCTGTCGAGTTATGGTGCCTTCTGGTTCCTGTTGGCGAGCGAGGCTCAGGCGCCTGCGTGGCACGACGACATTCCCGAGCCTCTTCCCGAATTCATCACACTGACACTGATCGGCGGGCGCCTTGAACGTGCGCTTACCGGCCGCGAGGGGCATCAACTCGCGCAGGATGTGCTGCCCCAGTTCATGCAGCGCCAGCGCTGGTTTGGCGCCAAGGGCGAAGAGATGCGTTCGGTCGCGGTGAACGAGCTTGCACAGCTGGGGGACGAAGCGGGACTTCTCGCTCTGGTCGACTTCGATTTGCCGGACGGCAGCCAACGCTATTTGTTGCCGCTGACCGTGCTCTGGGGCGAGGAGAACGTGCAGTTTGGAGCGCCCAAGCTCTCGGCCACGCTCGCTCGCGTGCGGCGGGGTCCGCAGCTAGGTGCGCTTATCGACGGCTCTTATGACGATCGCTTCGCCACCGAGATCATGCAGGCCATGCAGGAAAACCGCGAACATCCGGCCGCCGGGGGCGTTTTGCGGTTTTACGGCAATGAACGCCTGCAGGTCATGACGTTCTCCGAACCGCCGACCACTTTGATGGGCGAGCAGAGCAATGTGTCGGTCGCCTTTGGCCGGCAGGCGCTCTTGAAGATCTTCCGCAGGCTTCGCCCCGGCGACCAGCCCGAGGTCGAGGTGGCACGGTTCCTGACGGAAGAGGCGGGCTTTGCCAATACGCCGGCTTTTCTGGGAATGGTCGAGTATGATGAGGAGGGCGGCGAGCGGACAATCCTTGCCAGCGTTTCTGCCTTTGTCGAGAACCAGGGAGACGCCTGGAGCGTGTTCGTCCATGCACTCGAACGGCGCATCGAGGACGAATTCCTTGCCCCGCCGGTCGTGCCGGCGGCGTCCGCGGCGCAAACCGATGTGCCGCCCGAAGTGGTCTCGGACTCCCTCACTTATCCGCTCGATCTTCTCCGGCGGCTCGGCGAGCGCACTGGCCAGATGCATGCGGCGTTTGCTGTCGATACAGATCGGCAGGCGTTCCGCTGTGAACCGGTCGACCGCGCAGATATCGAGGAGTGGCTGGAGGACGCGCGTGCGCAGGTGGCGGCCGCGCGTGCCGGGATCCAGCGCGCGATGGCAGCCCTTTCGCCCGCAGCGAGAGAGAGGGCTGAGCGGTTGACAGCGCTTGATCCAGAGATCGATCGCAGGCTGGCGGTGCTGGCAGGAATTGCGCCGTCGGGCAAGAAGTCTCGTATCCATGGAGACTACCATCTGGGTCAAGTCCTCGTCTCGGAGCAGGACCTCTTCATCATCGATTTCGAGGGCGAGCCGAGGCGCACCCTAGCCGAGCGACGCCGGAAAAGCTCGCCGCTGCGAGATGTGGCGGGGATGTTGCGCTCATTCGACTACGCCGCCTGGGCGGCTGTACGGCAGGTCGCCTCGCGGCTGCCTGACCAGGCGCGCGACAGCGCCGCCATTGCGCGGCACTGGCGCGACCGCATGGCCGAGGAGTTCCTCGCGGCCTACTTCCCGGCGGCTGCCGACGCGCAGAATTTGCCCGAGGATGCTGATACGCGGCTGGCGCTGCTCGAGCTGTTCTTGCTGCAGAAAGGCTTCTACGAGATCAATTACGAGCTTTCCAACCGTCCGGACTGGGTAGGTATCCCAATCCAGGGTATCCTCGACCTGATCGATGGAGGTGTGGCATGACATCCCCTGCGGACGCGGTGGAATCATGGCGCCTCGATGATCAGCATGCCATCGCCGCGCTCGTGGCGGGACGACACGGCGATCCGTTCTCCGTCCTCGGGCCGCACGCAAGTCCAGCCGGCACCGTGTTGCGCGTCCTGCACCCGCATGCCGAAACCGCCGAGGCGATCGATCCTGAAAGCGGCAGGACGCTGACAAAACTGCTGCGGCGCCACGCACGCGGATTCTTTGAAGGGCTTCTGTCGAAACATAAGTCTCCGCCGCGTTACCGGCTGCGCTTTTCCCGTGGCGATGACGTCTGGGAGGAGGAGGACGCCTACCGCTTCCCTAGCACCTTTGGAGACCTGGACCGGCACCTTCTGGGAGAGGGCCGTCACCTGCGCCTCTACGAGAAACTGGGCGCGCACCCAATGACCTGTGATGGGATGGCGGGTACTCGGTTTGCCGTGTGGGCGCCCAACGCCAGCCGCGTCAGTGTCATCGGCAATTTCAACGTCTGGGATGGCCGCCACCATCCCATGCGCTTCCATCCCGGCATCGGCGTGTGGGAAATCTTCGTCCCCGGGGTTGGCCGCGGCGAGGTCTACAAATTCGAGATCATCGGCGCTCACGGCGAAATCCTCCCGGCGAAGGCCGATCCGCTTGCCTTCAAATGCGAGGTGCCGCCGGCAACCGCTTCCGTGGTTGATGGGCTGCCCGCCCACGCATGGGAGGATGAGGGCTGGATGAAGGAGCGTTCCGCCCGAAACGACCGCGACGCACCTATTTCCATCTACGAGGTTCACCTCGGCTCATGGCGCCGTCGCGACGATGGCGCCTATCTCACCTATGACGATCTGGCCGATCAGCTCGTCCCCTACGTCAAGGATCTCGGCTTTACGCATATCGAATGCATGCCGGTCAGCGAGCATCCGTTCTCCGGCTCGTGGGGCTATCAGCCAATCGGCCTTTATGCACCGACCAGCCGCTTCGGCGACCCCGACGGCTTCGCACGGTTCGTCAACCGCTGCCACAAGGAGAAGCTGGGTGTCATTATCGACTGGGTTCCCGCTCACTTTCCTTCGGATGCGCATGGTCTGGTCAATTTCGACGGCACCGCGCTCTACGAGCATGCCGACCCGCGCAAAGGCTTTCATCGCGACTGGAACACTCTGATTTATAATTTCGGCCGCCGCGAGGTTGCAAACTTCCTGACGGCCAATGCGCTGTTTTGGCTTGATCAGTACCACGTCGATGCCTTGCGCGTGGATGCCGTCGCCTCGATGCTCTACCTCGACTACAGTCGCCAGCCAGGCGACTGGGAGCCCAACATCCATGGCGGCAACGAAAATCTCGAAGCGATCGCCTTCCTGCGTGACACCAATATCGCTCTGTTCTCCCACCACTCGGGGGCAACGTCAGCGGCCGAAGAGTCGACGGCCTTTCCCGGCGTGTCCCGGCCCGTCTATGCCGGTGGGTTGGGCTTCGGTTTTAAGTGGAACATGGGCTGGATGCACGACACGCTGGACTATATCGGCCGCGACCCGATCCACCGGCGCCATCATCATGACCAAATAACTTTCGGGCTACACTATGCGTTCTCGGAAAACTTCATCCTACCATTGAGCCATGATGAGGTGGTCTACGGAAAGGGGTCGCTAATCGGCCGCATGCCGGGCGACCGCTGGCAGAAGTTTGCCAATCTGCGCGCCTATCTCGCCTTCATGTGGACGCACCCTGGCAAGAAGCTCCTGTTCATGGGCGGCGAGTTCGCGCAGGAGCGCGAGTGGAACCACGACTGGCAACTCGATTGGCACCATCTCGATGACGCCCTGCATTGCGGCGTGTGCGACCTCTTGCGCGACCTCAACGCGATCTACGTGAACCACAAGGCGCTGCACGAACTGGACTGCGAATCCGACGGGTTCGAATGGATCGATGCTTCCAATCCGGATCTGAGCGTCTTTATTTATTTGCGAAAGGGTACCGGCAATGCTCCGCCTGTTCTCGTTGCGTGCAATTTCACACCTGTCGTGCGGGAGGATTACCGCATCGGCCTTCCGCGGACGGGCCGCTGGCGCGAAATCCTCAACAGCGATCAGTCCCAGTATGGCGGATCGGGCGTCACCAACGGCTCGGTGAACGCGGTGGAGGAGCCGTGGCATGGCCGCCCCGCCTCGGCATCCCTGAGGCTGCCGCCGCTTGGGGTGGTGGTGCTGAGCTGGGATCAATAGGCTGATAAAGGAAGACGGTGTGCGTGTCCGCAATGGCCTTCCCTATCCGCTCGGCGCCACCTGGGATGGCGCCGGCGTGAACATCTCCGTCTTTTCTGCCCATGCCGAGAAGATCGAGCTGTGCCTTTTCGATGCCAGGGGAAAGCGAGAGCTCGAGCGTGTTGCCCTGCCGGAATATACGCATGAGGTCTGGCACGGCTATTTCCCCGACATGCGGCCAGGCCAGGTCTACGGGCTGCGCGCCTACGGGCCCTACGACCCCAACAAGGGTCATCGCTTCAACCCGAACAAGCTGTTGATCGACCCCTACGCGAAGCTGCTCTTGGGAGACCTGCGCTGGCACGACGCCTGCTTTGGATACCGCGTCGGCTCGTCGCGCCAGGACCTTTCGATGGATCGGCGCGACTCCGCCTTTGTCGTGCCGAAATGCGTCGTCACCGACACCGCCACCACATGGGGCGATGACGTGCGCCCGCGCAGGCCGTGGGGCGATACGGTCATCTATGAGGCCCATGTGAAGGGTATGACGGCTTTGCACCCGCACATGCCTGAACAGCTTCGCGGCACTTTCGGCGGCCTCGCCGATTCACGCGTCATCGACTATCTGGTCAAGCTAGGCATTACCGCCATCGAGCTCATGCCCGTCCAGACCTTTTTTGATGACCGCTATCTAGTGAACAGGCATCTGTCGAACTACTGGGGCTACAACACGATCGGCTTTTTTTCCACCGCCTCCCGATACATTTCGCCGGGCGGTGGCGTGCACGAGTTCAAGCGTATGGTGCGCAAGCTGCACGAGGCGGGCATCGAGGTGATCCTCGATGTTGTCTACAATCATACGGCGGAAGGCAACGAACTGGGACCGACCCTGTCTTTCCGCGGTCTCGACAATGCCAGCTATTACATACTGGGCGACGACCGGCGGTACTATTACGACACGACGGGCTGCGGCAACACCGTGAACCTGAAGCATCCGCGCGTGCTGCAGATGGTGATGGATTCGCTGCGCTATTGGGTCGAGGAATGTCATGTCGACGGCTTCCGCTTCGACCTGGCCACAGCACTCGGCCGCGAAAGGGACAGCTTTGAGCCGTCATCGGTCTTTTTCGACACCGTACGCCAGGATCCGGTGCTTTCGCGCGTCAAGCTCATTGCCGAGCCATGGGATCTGGGCCCAGACGGATACCAGCTCGGTAATTTCCCGCCCGGTTGGGCGGAATGGAACGGTGCCTGCCGCGACTGGATTCGTTCCTTCTGGCGCGGCGACGAGCACGTGGCACCCGATCTGGCAAGCGGACTTCTTGGCTCGGCCGCCATGTTCGATCGGCGTGGGCGCCGCCCTTGGGCAAGCATCAATTTCGTCACCGCCCATGACGGTTTCACGCTCGCCGACCTTTATACCTACGACGAACGCCATAACGAGGCGAACCACGAGGACAACAACGACGGCCACAGCGACAACCGCAGCTGGAATTGTGGCAAGGAAGGCCCGACCGACGATCCTCATATCCGCGCGCTCAGGACGAAAATGCGGCGCAATGCGATTGCCACGCTTCTTTTGTCTCAGGGCACGCCGATGATCCTCATGGGGGATGAGGTGGGGCGCACACAGCACGGCAACAACAACGCCTATTGCCAGGACAACGATATGAACTGGCTGCCTTGGGAGGGGCATGCACTGGAAGACGAGGGATTCATGCAGTTTGTCCGGCGGATGATCGCCTATCGGCAGTCGAGCGTACACCTCGGCCACAGGGATTTCTTGCACGGTCGGCCGGTGGATGGCGGCTTTCTCGACGTGACATGGCTGCGCCCGTCCGGCCAACAGATGAGCGATGAGGATTGGCAGGACCCAGGCCTGAAATGCCTCGGCTTGATGCATTGCAACGAACGCAGGTCCTGCCTGCTCATTCTCTTGAATGCCTCTTCGGATCCGGTGGAATTCCATCTGCCGCGCGAACTGGGCATGCCGGGATGGCAGGTCATCATGCGGACCGAAACCGGCCAATGGCCCGTCTGGGACGCCATCCGCACGCCCGGCAAGATTCAACTGGCTGACCGCTCCATGGCCATACTGGAAGGGCGTGGGCGATGACGCAGAAGCCGGACTATCATTGGGGCGCTCATCTCAACGATGACGGCTCCGCGGTTTTCCGCCTCTGGGCACCCCCGCTCGATCAGCTTCTGTTGAAGGTCGCGCAGATGCCGGAGCGGTCGATGGATCGTCGCGCCGATGGCTGGTTCGAACTCACCGTCGACGGTCTTGGAGACGGAACCCAATACCAATTCGTCCTGCCCGGCGGCATGACGGTACCCGATCCCGCTTCCCGCGCGCAGGCGTCCGGTGTGCACGGGCCAAGCCTGCTTGTCAGTTCCGACTATGATTGGAAGATGCCGGACTGGAAGGGACGGCCCTGGAACGAGGCGGTGGTCTACGAACTCCACCCCGGCACCTTTGCGCCGCCGGGCGGGTTCGAGGGCATCCGCCGCAAACTCGACTATCTGGCAGGGATAGGCTTCACCGCCATCGAGATCATGCCCGTCGCCGAATTTTCCGGGACGCGTGGCTGGGGCTATGACGGCGTGCTGCCGTACTGCCCGCATGCGGCTTATGGCGGCGTAGCCGGGCTGAAGCGTCTGGTCGACGCCGCCCATGAACGGCGGCTGATGGTGATCCTCGACGTGGTCTACAACCATTTCGGGCCGGACGGGAACTATCTGGGCGTCTATGCGCCGGAGTTTTTCGACCCCGAACGCCAGACGCCCTGGGGACCGGGCATCCGCTTCGAAGCGCCGGCGGTACGCGACTTCTTCCTCGACAATCCGATCTACTGGCTGAAGGAGTTCCGCGTTGACGGCCTGCGCTTCGACGCCATCGACCAGATCAAGGACCAAAGCGAAACACCGATCCTTGTGGAAATGGCGCGCCGGATCCGCGAGCGGTTCGGCGATCGCGAGATCCACCTGATGACCGAAGACGAGCGCAATATCGTTGGACTTCATCCGTATAATGAGGAAAACCGGCCTACGCTCTTCACCGCCGAGTGGAATGACGATTTCCACCATGCCGCTCACTGCATCGCTACGGGCGAGGACGCCGGCTATTATGCGGGCTTTGCGGACGATGCTGTGGGGCATCTGGCGCGGGCATTGGCAGAGGGTTTTTCCTACCAGGGCGAGCCCTACGCGCCGCATGAGGGTTGGCCGCGCGGCCAGCCCAGCACGGGCCAGCCTCCGGTCGCCTTCGTCAACTTCCTGCAGAATCACGACCAGATCGGCAATCGTGTCTTCGGCGAAAGGCTGACCACCCTTGCCGATGAGGAAACCGTTGAACTGTTAACCGCTGTCCTTCTGCTCAACCCGCAGATCCCACTCGTTTTCATGGGTGAGGAATATGGCGAGACAACCCCCTTCCTCTTCTTTGCCGACTTCCAGGATGCACTTGCCAAGGCCGTGCGGGAGGGACGGCGCCGCGAGTTTGCCGCCTTCCACAATTTCGGCGAGGAGAACGCCGGGCACATTCCCGATCCCAATGCGCTGTCCACCTTAGAAGCGTCGGCTCTTCGTTGGGAGCATGCCGGGACCGAGGCAGGCAAGCGACGCCTCGCGCTCTTCCGCCGGCTCCTTGAGACGCGCAACACGTACATCGTGCCCCTTCTGCCAGCTATCAAATCCATGCGGGGCGGCGCGCAACGCCTGAGCAGGAGCGCTTTCGTAGTAGGTTGGCCGGCGGGCGGCAGCCTGCTTCTGATGGCGGCCAATTTCGGCACGCACGATGCGGCCTTCACAGAGACTCTCGATGGTTTGGAGCTGGTCTACGAAAGTCGCAATGGTCTCCTTGCCGCCCTGCGGGACGGGCAGCTTCCGCCGCGAAGTCTCATCGTCTTTGCATCTGGAGCCGGCCCATGACCGACGCCCTCGACCGGATGGCCGCCGCCCACGGCATCGTGCGTACCTACCGCGCGCTCGACGGCACGACGGCACGCGCATCCGATGAAGCGGTCAAGGTGCTTGTTAGCATCCTGGGCGGCGAGGAGGGCGGCGCCGCCTTCCACTGCTTCTCAAAGAAATCGATGAAGCGCCCGTTCCGCAAGCCGTGTTTCGTGTGATTTCGGAAGAAAGGCCGCGCACCCCATGAGCATTCCCCGCGCTACCTATCGTTTGCAGTTTCGCAATGGCATGACCTTTGCGCGGGCCGCCGAGATCGTTCCCTATCTGGCCGATCTGGGCATCAGCCATCTCTACGCCTCTCCCATCTTCACCGCCGCGGCGGGCTCCCCCCACGGCTATGATGTGGCCGACTACCAAGCCCTCGACCCAGTGCTCGGCGGTGAAGAAGGTTTTGCCCGACTGGCAGAGGCCCTGAAGGAGAATGGGCTCGGCCTTATACTCGACATCGTGCCCAACCATATGGCCGCGTCCACTGCCAATCCCTGGTGGCGCGATGTGCTGAAGCACGGTCGGGACAGCGCCTATGCACGGCATTTCGACATCGACTGGCAGGCACCTAAGCTGCTTCTGCCTGTACTCAGCGAGCCATACGGCGAGGCCCTTGCTGAGGGAAAGCTCAAGGTCGGGATCGACACGAAAAAGGGAGAGCCTATCTTCAGCTACGACCGGTTGTCGCTGCCGCTTGCGCCCGCCTCCCTTTCACCGGACCCCAACGATGGCGGTCGAGACCTGGACGAAACGCTCGCCCGGATCAATGCCGATAAGGAACGATTGCATCGCCTGCACGAGGCTCAGGTCTGGCGGCTTGCCTACTGGCGCCTCGCGCGCGAGGCGCTGACCTATCGCCGCTTCTTCGAGATTGCCGACCTCGTCGGCGTACGGGTGGAGGATGCGTCTGTCTTCGCCGATGTCCACCAGCTTCCCCTCCGGCTTGTCCGCGACGGCCTCGTCGACGGGTTGCGCATCGATCATGTCGATGGCCTGGCCGATCCTAAGGGCTATCTGGCCGACCTCAGGGGGGCCTCGGGGCTCGATTACGTGCTGGTCGAGAAGATTTTGGGGCCGGGGGAGGCGCTACGCGCCGACTGGGCGTGCGCCGGTACGACGGGCTACGAATTTACCCGCGTTGTCACCGCGCTTCAGGTTGATCCGCACGGTTGCGAGGAAATGACCAAGGGCTGGGTAGGCTTCACCGGCGATGATCCCGATTTCGCCCGACAGCTGCTCGCCGCCAAACGGCGCATGCTCACTGTCAACCTCGCTGGAGAACTTGCCGCACTTGTGCGTCTTGCCGAAACGGTAGCGGCGCGGGATCTCGCCACGCGCGACTTCGGCCACGATACGCTGAAGACGGCCATTGTAGAGCTTGCCGCAGCTTTGCCCGTTTATCGCACGTACGTCGACCGCGATGGCGCCTCCGATCAGGACCGCACCTTGATCGAGCGGGCCCTTGAGCAGGTAGAACGCGGCCGCGCTGTGGAGGATCGCCGTGTCGTCGCCTTCATCGCTGCGCTCCTGCTTCAACCAGCGGCGGGCTCAGCTGCCCGCGCCACCTTCATCAGGCGCTTTCAGCAAACGACCGGCCCACTCATGGCCAAGGCCATGGAGGATACGACCTTTTATCGCTACAACCGGCTCACTGCCTTGAATGAGGTAGGCGCGGATCCGGATGTGTTCGGTATTGAGCCGGAAACTTTCCACGCGGCCATGCAAAGTCGGGTCGACGCGCCGCGTGCCCTGTCTGCCACGGCGACGCACGACACCAAGCGCGGCGAGGATGCGCGCGCACGCCTTGCCGTCTTAAGCGAGATGCCGCGCGACTGGGCGGATTCCGTGGCGCGCTGGCACAATGCGGCGGCCGGGCTTCGTCGTGCGTTGCCGGATGGGCCCGCCCCGGATAAGGGCACAGAATGGCTGCTTTATCAGGCGCTGGCCGGTGCGTGGCCCGCCGACCTTCCGATCTCCGACGAAGCGGGGTTGCAGGCGCTGTGCAAGCGGCTCGTCGCGTTTATGATCAAGGCGCTGCGTGAAGCGAAGCAGCGCACAAGTTGGACCGACCCCAACGAACGCTTCGAGGCTGCTGTGGAAGCCTATATCAAGAACCTGTTCGCGCCCGAGCGCCGGGCCCTGCTGGAGGATGTCCGCGCCGTCATCGATGCATTCGAGCCGGCCGGGCTCGTCAACAGCCTGGCGCAGCTTGTGCTCAAGCTCACCCTGCCGGGGGTGCCGGATATTTATCAGGGATGCGAGCTCATGGACTTCAGCATGGTCGATCCCGACAATCGGCGACCGGTCGACTTCGCGCTCCGGCAAAGCCTTTTGCAGGAAGTACGCGGCTTGGACGCCGGCGCGGCGATGCAGCGCTGGCGCGAGGGCGTGCCGAAGCTGTGGCTCCTCGATAGGCTCCTGCGTCTTCGCAGCGGCCAAGCCGATCTTTTCAACCGTGGCCGGTACGAGCCTTTGGAGATCGCCGGCGAAGAAAAAGAGCACGCCATCGCCTTTGTGCGGGTGCTTGAGGGAAAACGAGTAGTCGTTGCCGTGCCGCGTTTCGGGCTCAAGCACTGCGTCTCCAGTCGGCGGTCCTGGATGAGCAGCGCCGCCTTAGCGCGGACGCTGCTCCTCCTTCCCAAGACCGCCGGAGGCTACAGGGCGCTGACGGGACAAACGATCGACGACAGCCAGGCACCACTGTCCACCCTTTGGGCCGGGTTGCCGGTCGCTGTTTTGCAATCACTTTAGAGGCGTGCGGCACGACAGCCGACAAATCCGCCGTCAATCCATCCTGATCAGGGCGATTTCTTTGGTCGCTTCGCCGTGCCGGTGCTGCGGCGCTTTTTGTCGTCTGCGCCCGTGTTGCCTTTGGTGGCGGCAGCGCGTGCGCCGCGCTTGCTGCCGCCGGGCTGTCTTCCTCCGGCCGCCTCCGATCTCCCGCGCGCTTGCGGAAAATCTTGCGGCATTTCCTCCGGTATTTCGGCGTCTTCGGCGCTTCCGTCTTTCTCCATCGCCATCTCGCGCGCCGCACGTTCCCAATGTTCGCGATGCCGACCTTCCGGGCGGCCCTCCATCTCCCAGAGTTCATAGGCGCGGCGCCGGACTTGCTCTTCCCGATCTGAAGACATGGCTATCGCTCCGTTCCCTCGCTAAACACGAGGCAAGGAACAAGGTTCCAGCGATGGTTAATGATAACGGCGTTTGTTGCGTGTATCGGAACGACATGATTGCGCGCTAGGAGCCGGATCGCTTCAAAGTGGATATCAGTTCAGCCTCCGAACGTGCAGGGCCGGTGATCTGGCCCAAGGCTACATCCACCGGCGCACGCGGGTCTTGTAGTCCCGGTAGGCGTCGCCGAACCGCCTTTCCAAGTACGCCTCTTCGCGCGCGACGACGCCGTAGCGGATCGTGATTGCCAGGGGCAGCGTGAGGATCAGGATCCATGGGCTTGGTGCGGCTATGCCAATACTGCCGTAGATGAGGAACATGCCAATGTAGATTGGATTGCGGCTCCACCCATGAATGCCAGTCGTCACCAGCGTGCGCACAGGACGAGTGGAGGGCACCGGCGTGGCTGCGCGAGAGAAGTTGCGAGCGCCTGCGGCAAAGATCGCGACGCCGAGGATGATCAAAACGCCGCCAGCCGTCCAACGCGGCACGGCGCTCTCCGGCAAGGAAAGCGGCAGAGGTAACATGCGGTCCAGGACGAACCCAAGGACCAGGCAGCCGAGAAAGAGGAATGGCGGTCGCGCTATGACGTCGACCGTTTCGGGATCACCACCCTGTTGGCCGGTGGAGTTCATGGTGGGCTCCTTGCCACACAATGCATCGAAGTTCAAAATCGACATGAAGTGACAACTTTGGTGTCATTCTAATTTTTGACAACAAAGGTGTCAATGTCGGTTGCGGAGACGGAGCGGAAAGCATGGTGACGATGCCACAGGGGAAAGGGGCGGGTCGGGTCGTCGGCAGCAAGGCCGAGGCGGTCGCGGAATTGATGCTCGAAGTCGCCCAGTGCTTCTTCAAGATACGGGCGCTTGGCCAGAAGACAGGGTTCATCACCGGCTGGGGCGGCGGTGTCTTCGGCTTCATGCGGAGTCTCGCACTGCTTGGCCCGCTCACCGTGCCGCAGATAGCCCAGATGCGACCCACCAGCCGCCAGCGCATGCAACGACTGGCGAATGAGCTTGCTGCCGAGGGGCTCGTGGAATTTATCGACAACCCGAAGCACCGGCGCTCGAAGCTCGTGCGGCTGACGCCCGTAGGTGAGGCGCGCTACAGCGAGCTCACCGCCTCGCTCCTTTCGATTGCATCGACCATGGGCGGCGATGTCAGCGAAGTGGATATCCGCAAGACGACCGATATCGTGCGGCATCTGAGCGATGATGTTAAAGCTTACGGCGGCTTCAACTCATAAACAGACAATTCAAGGCACGGTCCGGATATCGACGGTTGCGCTCCCGGGGGCGCCCGCAGCGAGCGCGCTCACGGTGACGTGACGAGCGGAATAGGTCGCCTCTATCCGGACGCTGGCGCGTTTTCTGACTTTATCCATTTCGCAGCCCCCGCGTCACTTTCACGGATCGCTCACGCTCGATCAACGGTGATTGCACGGTCGACGCGTAGATCAGGCCTCGCGGTCACTAGAAACGCAATTCAAGGAAGATTTTGACCGTGGTTCCTTACAGAAACACAGGAGGTTACTATGAATAAAATTGCTATTCTCGCATCTGTTCTCGCGACACTTGGTGTCGGCAACGCAGTTGCTTTCGAAGCCGCGTGGGGTGTCGGTACCAGCGAGGCGAACAGTATGCCTGCTCCGCGCTACCAGATGGCGCCCTCCGTCGACAGGACAGTCGTGACCGGCAGCGCCAACGACTCCTACGGCTTCTCCACTGGTTCCGGTCGGAGCGGCCGCTTCTCGGCCGCGGATGGCTTTGGCCCCAGCGATGAGAACGACGAGCCCACCCCGCGCTTCCAAATCGCACGCTAGTGGCGCGATCCTGACAGATGGTACCCATCTGTTTGGGCTAGACCATTAGCGGGTCGGTTCGACGCGCAACAGCAGCCCCACCGGGGCTGCTGTTTTTGTTGTGCTGGAAATTGAAGGGCTCAAGAAGACACCGCATCGAGAGCAATCTCGTCTTCTTGGGGTGCGGCGGGTCGCAGGTCAGAAGCCCGAGTTCCAGTTGAGCGTTTTTGTGTTATTATATTGGGTGGGTTGCCTTTAAGAACACTATTGTCGGCCCATTCGCCTTCTCTGGCGGAGTCATTGCGGCTTCGGGAGATTTTCTTTGGCGATCCAGATTCTCGTTCGTTACGCCGTACAGGCGGCCTCGCGCCATGAGCTATTATCTGCGTGTTCTTGGCGGCTTTGAACTGCTCCACGACGACGAGCTCGTTCCGATCGCGTCTGCCAAGCAGCGCTGTCTGCTTGCTTCACTTGCCCTGGCCATACCGTACAGTTGCCATCGAGAGGTATTGGCGGAGCGTCTTTGGGGCGAGCGGAGTGGCGGAGGCGCCAGCCAAAATCTGCGAACCGCGTTGAGCCAACTGAGAAAGCAATTCGTCGCGAAACCAGTGATTGGTGCGCAGCGGGAGGAAGTGTGGCTCCGCCCTGAATTGATCCAGGTCGATGCCCTGACCTTCAAGACACTTCTAGGAAGTGACGACCCGCAATCGCTTCGCGCTGCATCGGAACTCTACGGGGGAGATTTTCTCAGCGACGTCCGCATCCGGGACGGCGATGCGGAGCAGTGGATTTTCGATCAGCGCGGATGGTACCGGACGCGTGCCTTGGAGGTATTCGTGAGGCTGTCCGAAACTTCGCTTGAGAGCGGTGACTTGGAAACAGCCGTGCGGGAGGCGCGGCGCGCTGTGTTGTTGGACGACCTCGCCGAGGAGGCGCACCGCGCCTTGCTGAACGCCCTGCTCGCGGCCAATCGACGTGGGGAGGCAGTGCGGCATGCAAGGTCGATGCTGGAATTGTTCGAGACCGCGCTTGGTGTTGCTCCTTCATCGGAAACAATGGCTGTCATCGAAAGGGTAAGGAAAGAACCCGGAATCCGCATAGCTTTGAACGAAACAGCATCGGTAGCAGCCACGCCGGAACCCGCACAGCTTCCGCCGGTCAAGGGAAAGCGTAGACTCATCGAGCAGCGCATGGTCGTCGCTCTCAGTTATGAGATCATAGGCGTCTCTAATGCTGCCAACTATTCAGATGATGCCGGCGTTCTGGCAGATCTTATTGCTGATCTAAACCATCTCATCAGTGCGGTAGCAGAGGAATGGCTCGGCTTGGTTGGCGCTTCCGGCTCAGATCATGGCGTGATCTACTTCGGCGTCGAAGGCCAGACGGAGGATTACGCCAGCGATGCAGTTACGGCGGCCAACGAACTCAGCGAAGCAATCGCGAACTACCGTTGGCCAAGCCGCTCGGACCAACGTTTCTTATTCAGAGCAGCCCTCGACGAGAGTGTGTCGTTGGTCTTCTCGAACGAGAGCGATGAAGACCAACCCAGAGTTATCGGCCAAGCCGAACTCACGGCCCGTAGGATACGTCATGCGGCCCCGATACCGGGTATACTGTTAAGCGATAGACTGCGCGCTCGCGTCAGCAGCTATTTCAAGTTCCAACCCTACAAAGATCGCTCGCCCGCACGCGACCGGAACGAAGCCGGTGTTCTTTGGCAATTGATCGTGCCTCGCCGCATATCCGATCGCTTTGAGGCGAGGCAGAGACATGTGCTGCCGCTGGTTGGCCGTCGTAGCGAACTCGATCTGCTGACAAACCGCTGGTCCGACACCCGCGATGGCCACGGACAGGTTGTGATCGTGCGTGGGCAGCCGGGTATCGGCAAGTCACGATTGCTTCATGATTTCCGCGGTCGGCTCAAGGCGTCGGGGGTGCGTCCCTGGCTGTTCCAGTGCACGCCCGGTGGCGCTCGTACGGCATTTTCGCCGCTTGCGGGCATGTTTGCCGGTCGCCGACGCTGGCGGCAGCCGCCGAACTCGGTCTTCATGCGGGCCGTGCGTCGCTTGAGCGTGCTGGATTCTGATGCTGTCGAACAACTGGGGTTCGCAAGCGGTATCATTCTATCCGGCGGCAACGATCCACCGCTGTCAACGAAGGAAGCTCTCAGGCGAACGCGGAGCGCAATCCGGGCGGTGATCGAGAGTCGTGCCAGGGAAGGCCCGGTTTGCATTATAGTCGAGGACGTACATTGGGCCGATCCATCAACCCTTGCCGAGCTTGAAGCCCTGTCGACATGGATCACCGACAAGCCTGTTTTCATCGCGCTTACGGCGCGTGACGATACGCTTCGTTCAATTTCGGACGCGAGCAATGCACTCGACCTGACGCTTCGGCGGCTAGGCCCGGCCGAAACGCAGGCACTTGCAACGTCCCTTTGGGAGATGACAGCCGATGATCGCCCGGCTCCGGAGCAGGTGGCCTTCATATCGGAATTCAGCGATGGCATTCCGCTGTTTCTCGAAGAACTGGTGCTGTGGCGGCTCCGGATGGATCGTAGCGTCGGGACCAGCCCAGCGCTGAAAAAGGATGCGTGGGACGATCCGGCGATGCCGCTCAACGATCTGCTCCTCTCCCGCATGAACGCTTTGGGGGAGGGGCGGAAAGTGGCGCAGATAGCCTCCGTAATAGGAAGAGGCTTCGACCTGACGATGTTGCGTGAGGTGGTAGGCGACCTGCTGCCGGAAGAGAACCTGTCCGCCCTGCTGGCGCTTCTGGTCGATCAAAACATCCTGCGGCAGATTTGGCCGGCGCCGGATGCCGAATACGAGTTCCGACACGCGTTGCTGCGGGAAGCGGCCTACAGTTCGCTTCGGGATACCGACAGGCGGGTTTTTCATCAGCGGGTGTTCAAACAGCTAGAGCAGCAAAAGGAAGAAGGGTCCGTCACGCGAGACGCCGATCTGGCGTGGCATTCCGAGCGCGCGGGCAATTACCGGACCGCGGCCGCCATTCTGGCCAGGGTGGGGCGTGACAGCGCTGCCCGGTCGGCGATGGCGGAAGCTAGATCTTCGCTTTTTCACGCTCTCGAACTTACCGAGAACATCGATGATATCGACGCCCGCGAACGCCTCCAGCTTGAGATTGTCGCCGCCCTCGGCCCGCTGCTAACCAGTCAGTTTGGCCCTCGGGACGAGCGAGCGCAGCAACTCTATGAGCGTGGTATCAACATCGCCCGGCAACGCCCTTCCCGGGAACTGGCCGACTGGTTCCCGGTATTCTGGGGTTGGTGGTACACGGGATCGGATTTTCGCATCATGCACGATCGCGCCATACGCGTGCGGGAGATGCTTGCAGGTGTGGACGATCCCGAGGTCAAACTACAGATCGATCACTCCATTTGGGCGATTGCCTTCAATCTCGGTCGGCACAAGGAAACCCTGGAAGCAATCGAGACTGGCCTTGCACTTTATGACGCCGAACGCGCCGGGATCAATCGGACGCTGTTCGGTGGACATGACGCAAAGATATGCGGCTTAGGCCAGAAGGCTCTGTCGTTGTGGCTGGTCGGCCAGACCGCGATGTCGGACGCTGCTCTCGTGGAAATGATCGGCTTTGCCGACAGCATCGGACATATCCCGAGCAAGGTACACTCGCTCGATACCGAAGCGGTGTCCGCCTTTTATCGCGAGAACTTCGACCATCTTGCCGAAATTGCCGCGCGGATGGGGGAGTTTGCGGCAAAGCATGAAATGGAGTTTCTCAATGGCCTGTCACTTCTGTTTGGCGGATGGGCTAGAGCGCAACTGAAGAAGGATATCGACTCCGGTCATGAGGTGTTCTGCAATGGGCTTGAGGTCTTGGAGCAGCTCGGATCGGTGGCCGATCTTCCGATATATCTTTATATGCACTCTAAAATTCTTGGGCTTGAAGGAAAGGTGAATGAGGCGATTGCGGCCTTGGATCGCGCAATCAGCCAAGCCAACGATGCGGGGCATAACTATTGGCTGGCCGAACTCTATCGTCTCCGCGCGGAACTTCGCGCCCAAACCGATGCCGATTCGAATCTGATCGTTCCGGATTTGAAACTTGCACTGGCAATCGCGAGCGAACAGGGCGCTGCCGCTCTCTTTGAACGGTCCGCCCGGTCAGCCAAGGAACTCGGCATTGCGTCTGATCTATCCCAGGGGGGCAATGAAAATTGGATCGTTCCCTAGAGGAATTATACACGGCGCTATCAGTGGCGAGTTCGTTCCCATTGTCGGTGTCGCCGACGCACGAGGATTTGGACTGCCTCCTTTCGCGGCTTCTGCCCCTGTGCCGAAAAGCCCGGATTACGCGACTGGGGGACTTGACCGGACTGGATCGGATCGGGCTGCCCGTTGTTCAAGCCATTCGCCCGGGCGCTCTTTCGGAGGTAACAGCGCTAGGGCGGGGGCTTTCCGTCGTGGAGGCGGCAGTCGGCGCCATCATGGAGGCGCTCGAGCGCTTCTTTTCCGAAATTATCCCACCGGACCGGATCTTTCTTGCTTCTGCCGCAGAACTCGGAATCCCGCGGGGCCTGTTTGAAAATCTGGCCCGGCCCAGCTGCCAGGGCGAATGGCGGGAAGTTCGAATTCCGTGGATTTTGGCGCTCGACGTAGCTTCGGGCTCAACGCAGCCGGTGCCCCTCGAACTCGTCCATACTTGCTACACCGAGCCGCCGCCGGCTGGTGACGGCATTTTCCTGCGCACGACCACCGGTCTTGCCTGTCATGTGAGTGCGCCCGCGGCGTTTCTGCATTGCCTTTTCGAATGCATTGAACGGGACGCAATGGCGAGGGCCTTTGCCACGCACGGCTTTTTCGACCGTATGCGCATTCGATCCTCGACGTCCTTTGGCGGGAAAGTAGAGAGGCTTCTGGATCTTGCTCGTGACAACGGGCTTTCCCTTGCTTTCTGGTACGTGCCATCACCCACCGAGGTTCCGGTCGTATGGTGTCAGACGATAGAAACGGGTCCTGGTGAACCGACGCTTGCCCTCCCAACCGAAGGCCATGCCGCCGGCGCAACGCTGGAGGCGGCTGCCTTTGGTGCCTTGCTTGAGGCTCTGGTGACCCGAGCCGCTGCAATCTCCGGCACACGCGATGACCAGACCAGGAGGCACTACCGTTCCGGCAGTGACGCACTCGTCGCCCAGGCGCGCCAACTCATTTCTGCAGACGTTGCTCCGATAGATGCCGCGACGGTTGAAAGTTCCTCCTCCGCAAATCTCGGCTCATTTGTCCGGAGGGTTGCCGCGTCGGGATTGGGACCGGTGCTCGCGGTGCCGGTCGGATCAGACAGCGAAAGCGGCGTTCACTGCATAAGGACGATCCTTCCGGCAGCGCAGCCCTTCGCAGCGGTTCGGTGAGTAATCAGATGGAACATCCGGCCACAAGCGGTCACGTTTCTCGCGAAAGCACCGATGGCCCCATACTGGTGTTCCTCGGCCCAACGCTCCCGCTTGCCGAGGCCCAACAGGTCCTTGACGCCGTCTATCTCCGGCCCGCGGCACAGGGCGACATCGTGCTCGCCGCCCATGCCTTCAGACCGCGGGCGATGATCTTGATCGACGGGCAATTTGAGGATCGGCCCGCTGTCCGTCACAAGGAAATTCTATGGGCGATGGCTCAGGGGATCAGAATGATCGGCACCGCCAGCATGGGGGCGCTAAGGGCCGCCGAGTTGCACGAGTTCGGCATGATCGGGATCGGCTTGATCTATCGTTGGTACCGCCGGTGGACCTTGGCCCCCGACGACGCTGTGGCGGTGCAATCTGCACCTGCTGAGCTTGACTTTCTTCCGCTAACGGACGCGATGATCGATCTTCAGGCCACTTTCTCCAAGCTTATGCGCGATAAACTGATCTCACCCGAAGACCGGTGCAAACTCACGCAGACGGCGCGGAACATGAACTTTCGCGATCGAACCCTGAAGGCGGTACTGCGTAAGGCCAACTGGGCGGACGATGCGTCGGATCGACTGATTAGCGGAATATCCCGCCGAAAACGGCACGATGCGCTCAAGGCCCTGCAAATTGCGCCGCGTCTCGTCGCATCCGGCCCGCCTCCCAGGGATTGGGTATGGCGCGCAACGAATACTTTCGTTCGCGATATAGAAGCGAGCGGCATTGACCAAATGTTGTTGGAGTTGTATAGTTGAGTTCAGTTTATCTTGGCAATTGCTTGGGTATATTGCATGATAAATTTGATAAAGCCTCAATAATTATTTCGGTTGATGCTATGGCCGGCGAACTACGTCCTCAGGCTTATCAGCACGCCGAACAGGGTGTCGGCACACGCTTTTGGATATATCCTCAAGCTCCATTTATCCCAGGCTATGAGCAGCCGGACCGCATATGGCTGCCGATACTGCCTGATGAGATCGGCGAGGGTCCCAGCGACATGATGATGTATGTCGCTGATCCTCTCTTCGACAAACGACCTTACGGCGCAACATGGCTGCCTCCCTTTGACGGTGCTCGGCGTGGACCTGTCAAGGCGGGCCCCGACCGCCACTTCGATCACCTCGACCCGCAGGCACGATCCTTTCTTGCAGTCCACGCCTACGCCTGCGTGCATTTCGTGCTTGGAATCTGGCAGAGCTACCTCGGACACCCGATCCGCTGGTTCTTCGACCAGACCTTCGAGCGCCTCGAGATCGTTCCGCTGGTCGATTGGGAGAACGCACAGGCGGGCTATGGATTTCTCGAACTTGGCTATTCGCGCGTCGGCGGTATCGATCGGCCCTACGCGTTGAACCTGGACACGATCGCTCACGAAGTCGGGCATTTGATCAGTCTGGGCGAGTTGGGTCTTCCGACCGCTGCATCGCGCGACAGCGACTTCTTTCCATTCGCGGAGGCGTTCTCCGATATCGTCTCGCTGATCTCGTTTCTGCATTTTGATACCGCGATCGACCGGCTGCTCCGGCGCACAAGGGGAAACCTCCTGCTCCACAACGAGTTGAACCGCTTTGCCGAAACGAGTCCCGAAACGCAGATCAGGCTTGCAACGAATTTCCGGCGAATGTCGGAGGTGACGCAGGAGGCGCATGATCGCGCTCTTCCTTTCGTCGGCGCCGTGTTTGACAGCATCGTGGAGCTCTATCACCGGGAGTTGGTTCAAAACGGCTGCGCGGACCCGCGTCTCCTGGATTCCGACCTTCGCCGGTATTCCCAGGATGACTGGGATAGGTTTCGCGAATTGACGGAGGAAGCCTTCAGAACGCGGCCCCATCTTTTCAGGTCAGCGCTCGTGTTTGCACGCGATGCGGTTGGTCAGGCGCTGGCTAACGCACTGACTTCGCTGGATGTCAACTCGCTGCGTCTCGACAGAGCGGCCGAGGCGATCATGCTCGCAGCGGAAGGGGCTGCTGCCGAACGTCTGGAGGCCAACTTTTTTTGGCGCGAGATAACGCGCCCGTCCATAAGCATGAGCGCAGGAAGGAGAGGACCATGAGCGATCGAGATTATTGCGGTAGTCCGGGCGTTGGCCCAGAGTTCACGCAGGGACAAAGTGACTACAATTCCTTCAGGCCTGGAGAGGTGCGTCTATACGGCCGGCCGGCGATCAGGGATGATGAGAATCTGACGGTCCAAGTGTCTGAATTAAAAAAGATACTTGAAGAAGGAGGAAAAGACATAACGGATTTGATGAAACGTGACGGCGGAGAGAAACGGGAAATTATAAAACTTGTCGTGAGATCATCTTCTTCTGCAGAGTCTGTAAAATCTCGAGCCGGTGAAATTTCTGAAAATACTCTCACAATCTCAGATGTTGACGCACCAGAAATTGCAAGCATCGGTGTCATCTATGGCTACGCCTACGAAGGCCACTGCTACAAGCTGCCAAAGCCGCAGATCGTGCTCTTGCCTGTAGAGCCGCACGCCATCGTTGAAGGAGACTGTGGCTACAAGCGCGAACTCGGTTACGCGGTCTGGCAGATCGACAAGCAGCAACGCGCAGTCGTGCTGGATGTGCGCTCGGACGATATCAAGACGCTCGTATTGGATGCCAACACGCCCGGTAGCCGTTCACCCTTGGCGTATGCGCAGGTGATGGCGCTCGCCCCACACCGAAGCAGCCGTGACTGAGATCGTTTGAGGGTGGGCAATCAGTAAAAACATCTGGTCCGCACCAGAATTGTGAAAGGGTCAATTTCGAAGTCTTTCTCAAGGTCGCCGCCAAAAAGGCCGAGCCATCGATCCTGGGCTTCGTAGGCCACCCTCTCGCGCTCCTCCGCGCAGGCGAACTTCTGCCCGCCAAGGTTCTGGAGGTGGTGCACCATCTCGTGCACGAGCACCGACAGGTCGGCAGCGCTTCGGCCCATCCATCCATCGGGCAGATAGATCGTCCTCGCATCGTCGTCGTAGACGGCGACGATGTCGTGTTGTTCGTCATTCCAGCGGTCGGTCGGCACGTCTCGGAACCGCAGGCCCTTCATACGGCGTGCGGAAGCATATGTGACGGTGGGCAATTCCTCGGTCTCGGGCAGGCCAAACTCGCCGGAAAGCCATGTCGCTATCCCTCTCAATAGGGCTTGCCGAGAGGGGTCTGCCTTTGGACCGATGGTGAAGGTATCCACTCCGACTCTGAACCCCGATCCGGTCAGCACTACCTCCCGCTGGATGCCGGCGGGAACCGATTCTGCCAGCGTGGGTTCAGTGGCGGCCGCGGCAAATGCGGCGAGTATGCCAGCTGTGCTGCATACTGAAGCCAACGCAAGCTCTTTGATTGAAAGCATCATTTTCCCATCTCCGTATCGGCAGTGAGACCGGTGGCCAGCATTGCTGGTTTAACCGGTGCCATGCACTGAACACGGGTGGGGTGGATCGAGTGTGAGGCGAGCGTGATTCGAATGTTAAATCGCTGCGGAGGCACGCCTGCAATTCATCGCTCGTCCCTTTATGCACGCAGGGCCGAGGTCCGGAGACCGAGCAAGGCGGCGCACCAGCTCGCGGTCGAGAATGGGCGCGCTCTCCCATTCAAGCTGGTGCCGATTTCGACCCCCGATCCCCAGGAGAGGGGTATCCGCTTTGGGCGACCAGGCAGTAGGACGACACGGTGCCACAGCGGACAAACGCTAATGCCTCGGCTAAGGTGATCGGAGGCAAGCGGCACAAGATCAGGCAGACAGGACGGTCGCGGCGATGACGGAAAATTTCCCGGGAAACCAGGAAGGCCCGCCCCTTACAGGCAGCGTCATGGGCTTTCCGGCCCATGCGGGCAGGCCGGGCGCGATCGGCGAGGTGCATGCGCGTCCGCATCCGTTGATTTCCGTGCCGAGGCGATTGATCCAGCTTTCCTTCATGACGGAGGCCGGCTCGACAGCCGACCACGCGGTGTTGGTTGAGCTTTCGCAGCGTCTCGGCATCGCGCCGCCAGACCGCCAAGCGCGCCATTATGCGATGAGCTGGGGGCGCGGTTCGCTGCGCTGGGAACGGCATACGGAATTCTCCACCTATCTCTGGGAAGGCCCGCCGCCGGCGCGTGGAAAGAGCGGCAGGGAGGATTTGCCTTTCGGCGACGGATTCAGCCCGCCCGGCACGGTGATCTCGGGGGTCAGGCTCGACATCCGCAAATGGGCGCCGCAGGGGGAGAAGCTGATCGCCGATTTCGATCCCGGCAGCCTGTGCTATTCGACGGTCGAGGGCGGCAAGGCTGCGGCGATTACCGACTTCCGCCAAGACGGCGACGGCATGACGCGCATACTGCTGCTCGACGGCGGGCTGAGTCCGGCGCGGGCCGGGGCGCTGTCGCAGCGGCTGATCGAGATCGAGACCTACCGAACGCTCGCCATGCTCGGCCTGCCGCTGGCGCAGTCGCTGTCACCGCGCATCCGCCGCATTGAAGACCGGCTGGCGCAACTGACGGGCGAAATGCGCTCGAACAACCGACGCGACAGTCGCGGCCTTCTGGCCGAACTCACAGAGCTTGCCGCCCAATTGGAGGCCGACGCCGCCGCCAGCCTCTACCGTTTCGGCGCCAGCCGCGCCTATCACGGCATCGTGGAGGAGAGGCTTGCCGCGCTCGGCGAGCAGGTGGTGCCGGGGTTCGATAGCTGGGGCGGCTTCCTGCAGCGCCGCGTCTCGCCCGCCATGCGCACCTGTCGCTCGATCGAGGAGCGGCAGGCAAACTTGTCGCGCAAGCTGGCGCGAGCGGCCACGCTTCTGCGGACCTGGGTCGATGTGGAGGTGGAAAGGCAGAACCGCAATTTGCTCGCCTCGATGGACCGCCGCGCCAAGCTGCAGTTGCGGCTGCAGCAGACTGTGGAGGGGCTCTCCGTCGCCGCCGTCTCTTATTATGTTGTAGGATTGATCGGCTATGTTGCCAAGGGTTCACCGCCGGTCTCCGCCGCTGTCAAACCTGAGCTTGTCACGGCGTTTTCCGTACCACTCGTCCTCGCTGGCGTATGGTGGCTGGTGCGTCGCATTCGGCGCTCTCACTCCGACGAAGATATCACTGACTAATAGGGTCTGTTGAGTTTCAATGGCCCCTATGATGATCATCGAGGCTGCAACATAACGCTCGCAACGGAATGAGGGCTACCGTTCCGAACGCCCAATGTTCTCTGTTCCTGACATCACCCATGGTGCCCTCGACGCTCGTTTGCGGGGAAGGGTGCAGAAGATTGGCGAAGAGGATGCCGGTTGTTCAGCCAGGAACGGGGCGCACGACGCGTCGGGAGAGGTCGAAGGCGGTGCCTGCCGCATAGTAGAGCAGAAAAGAGCCGACGACATAAGGCGTCATCATGTCAACCTCCGCGAGCGAGCGCAGAAGCAGCATCACACTGAGGCCGAACATCAGCCGCGCGGCGGGATCGCGCCGGTTGCCGAGCAATATGCTCGTATGGCCGGCGGTTACGCCGATCAGTAGGATAACGAGCAGGACAAGGCCGATCGCTCCCAGTTCGACGAGTGCCTCGATATAGGTGTTGTGGAAGTGGAAGCCCGTCCGCGCCGTGATGTAGAATTCCTCCCAGAGCCGTTCGGCGTCCGGAAAGCCGTGCACCCAATAGGCCTGGTAGCCCATCCCCAGTACCGGGTGTTCGCGCGCAGCCGCCATGCCTTCCGACCAGAGATAGGTGCGGCCGGTCAGGGTTGCGTCCTTGCCGAATGCGCCAAGAACCGCGTCGAACGCGCCCAGTTGCAGAGCGGCAAACAAGCCGAGAAGTGCAAGGACGGCGCCGGCAGCAAAGAGCAGCTTGCGCGGTATGGGCGCGAATAGCTGCAGCGTGTTCATGGCGAGGCTGGCGGCAAGCGCAATCGCCACGGTGATGACGGAAGTGGCGGATTGCGAGAAGAGGAGGCAGTAGCCGGACAAGGCGCCAACGAAGAGCGTTGGGGCCACGAGTAGGCCGCGCTCGCGCAGCAGGACGAGAGCCGCGAAGGCCAGATAGATGCCGAGCGAGGCGAAGAAGCCGAGCTGGTTCTTCGATGAGAATGCACCGACGAAAGTATAGGAGCCATCGATCGGGTCGTAGTGATAGCCACCCACGGCGAGCGAATAGGCCAGCACCAGCGCCACGCCGGCCAGTCCGCCGAAGGTCAGCGTGCGCGGGCTCACGCTGCGCGCCGCGATCAGTGCGCAGGCGATGTGGGTTAGGTACTGCACTCCTGCCCGGGCAGTCGCGCTTGGCGCTGCCGACCAGAAGGTGGAAAGGAGAGCGAAGACGCCGAAGGCGACTATCCACGGAAGATGCGCGTTACCCCTGAGATAGCGCTGCGGGTCGATGAAGGGCAGGGGCAGCCACAGGGCGTAGTAGATAAGGATCGGCACCTGGCCGAAGCGCGTCGAATAAGCAAAGACGAAGAGCGAAACGGCAATTGCGACGACGCCATATCCGAAATTTCGGTTGGGGCTGACAAAGATGGCAACTGGAATCTTCATTTCGCGGTTTTCGTGGCGAGCCGCGGCTGCTGCTACTGAACCGACGGCGGGACGACGTCCACCTTGATCACATCGCCGGGGCGGATCGCCGTGTTCTCGTCGGCGGCGACTTCCTGCGTTTCCTCGTCAACCGTGCGCACGATCCGGTAGCTCACCTCGGCCGCGGCCTTGTCTGCGTTCAGGGCCACCTCAGGAGCCATCGAAGCGGCTTCGGCCATCAGCCCGCGATACATCGCAATCTTCAGGTCCAGCGCCTCGATCGCGGCCTCCGTGTCCTGAAGTTGCTGGGCAATCTCCGTCTCGCGATCGTTGCGGAGCGTGGCCGCATCGCGCTCCGCGCGGTTGATGTCCTGCCTTGCCCGCAACATGGCGGTTTCCATGTCAAGGACCTTGCCTTCAAGGTCTGCAATCGCGCGTTCGACGCCGAGAACACGTTGATTGACGACAAGGCCTCGCTCGGCAAGGCCGCCGATCCCCTCGAGCTCCTCTCGCGAGAGCTGGATTTGGCGGTTTTGCGATGCGATCTTCTTCTCCAGAGATTCGATTTCCCCGGCGAGCAGCTTCTTCAGATCGTCGAGCGCGGAGAGCGAACGCTCCATGTGCTCCTCGCGCGCCTTCATGAACGCCGTCTCCTCGGCGATCAGACCCTTGCCTTCGGCGCTTCCTGCGAGTTCTTCGGGAGCATCGATTGTTGCCTTGCCCTCGGCTTCGGCCATCAGTCGGGCATGGCGCGCGATCAACCTGTTGCGCTCGGCGGCCAAAATCTCGTGGTTCCCATGCGCGTTGAGGTAGTCGCGCTCGACCCGCATGCCCTCATTCGGCGCGCGGCGCAGGCCGCCTGCCAAGCTGACGGCTTTCAGCACGGTCAGGCCGGGGTCATAGGCGTATTTGCCGGGAGCCTGCACGTCGCCGGAAATGAAGACAGGGCGGAACTCCGCCACCTCGACCGAGGCGTCGGGCCGGCTGAGCAAACCGAGCGTCTGTTGCAGTTCGTCGCCGATCGTTGCGGCGAGATCAGCGGTCGTCTTGCCGGCTGCCGGGAGCTCTCCGATGAAGGGTATCGATACGGATCCGGACGGACCGACGGTATAGTCGCCGCTGACCGACGACCAATCGCGTGCCGAAGCATCGGCACTTTGCCATTCCGCGACCCGGATATGCAGCTTGTCCATGGGGCCGAGCAGATATTCCTCGGCTCCGGCGACCGCAGGAAGCAGAAGTGTCAAAACTAGGGCCAGAACGGAAACGAACCGGGAGCGAAGGGGTGGAATGGACCTCTTCGATGTAGCCCCTCCTGTATGTGGACCTGCACGATGTGGCATGGCGTCAATAACTCCCGCGTGAGGAAATAACCGCAGGCAGTGTCTTTATGATAATCACCAGATCGAAGGCGAACGACCAGTTTTCAACATAGTACTGGTCGAAATCCACACGCTGGCCATAAGAGACGTCGTTGCGCCCGCTGACCTGCCAGAGCCCCGTCAGCCCGGGGCGGGCCTGCAGATAGTAGACTGCTGCAGGACCGTACATGTCGAGCTCGTCCTGCACTACCGGGCGAGGGCCGACGAAGCTCATCTCGCCGCGCAGGATATTGATCAGTTGCGGAAGCTCATCGAGGCTCAATTTGCGCAACACTGCACCAACACGGGTGATGCGCGGGTCGTCCTGCAGCTTGCGTGTCGCATTCCATTCGGCACGGGCAGCCGGATTCCGGCTCAGATGGGCGGCGAGCACCTCGGAGCCGTTCTCGACCATCGTGCGGAACTTCATGCATCTGAAGGTATTGCCATTCCGGCCGATGCGCGGGTGGGCGTAGAGCACGCGCCCGCCATCGGAGAGCTTGACCAGCAAGGCGAGCATAATGAGTAGCGGACTTAGGAAGAGGATTGCCATCAAGGCGGCGACGACGTCGAAGCCGCGTTTGAATACGCCTCCCAGAACGGGCTTTGCTTCGGCGCCGTATCGGATTCCAACGGATAGATCGGCTGACCCTGTCGCATGCTTCATGTGCGTCCCCAGTCAGTGGCAGTCGGTTTTAGTGGCGGTCAGTACGAGGCGAATGCTGCAATGCAACACGATAGCCTGCTGTGTATGTAAAGCACACGATGAAAGTTTGGCAGGATGATAAAATCGGAATCATATTATCTAACGCATCGATACATATCTTGCGTTCTTAGACAGTCAGGGCCGATACTGATGTCCTTGATGTATTTTTTAAATGATTACCTTCAATTAACCCACTAATGTTATATTAAATTAATGTATTTTACTGTAGCGAATAAGAGAAGCGCGAATTTTCGCTGCCATCCATCGGCAGGTAGTTCAGATTAGGTCAAGTTGTTTAATTGAGCGGAGCGCCATCTTCGTCGACGAGCGCGGTGCAGCACGGACTCCATCTGAAAAAGGGGTTACGAATCCTGTGCGAAGTGGGGCCTCGTATTGCTTCACGCCTCTTGGTTCAATATATAAAGTGATGGACGCTTTGTATTCGAGCCTGCGTCGACGATGTGGAACTCATCGCGGTGTTGGCGGCGGGAAGAAGACACGAGCGTTGCTGCGGGAGGAAGGCGAGATGATCTGCCTCGGGCACAAACGCGCAAGGCTCAGCCGGGCTTAGACATGTCTTTCCCGCTTTTCCTTCGTGGCATGCTTATTGCCCTTACCGCTTTTGCAATCACGACATATATCGTGACGCAATCCGCATGGACGACGTTCGTCTCCACGCTGGCTTGCGCCGTGATTATCCAGGTCGGCTATTTTGCAACTATTCTGATAATGCTCTTGTGGCCGTCTCGTGGCGGGGAAAGCGGCGAAAAAGCTCCAGAAGGCGAGAAAACGGCGGCTTCGATCAAGAGCGGAAAGCCAGCTGGAAGCGCGGATCAGGTTTCCGGCGCGACAAGGTCGTCGCAACTATAGATAGTCAAAGACCTTTACCCGGCTAGTATCGCTCCAATCAATTCTGCAGCTGCGGCATACCTCTGCCGTATTGCAATCCCCCTTTTGTGCGTACACCCTAGCTCCACTTTCTGGGAGGAACCGATCCATTAGTCGTGGTGGCGCCTTATGCGGCGCAGCCGCTGTCCAACGTTCGTTATACGAGGTTGACGTGGGTTCATCGGCTCCGGAGATGATGGTGTGTGTGGTCATCGCGGCCAGGAACGCCAGCAATACAATTGCCCGTGCCATCACGTCAGCGTTGCGCGAGACGAAGGTGGGGGAGGTGATCGTTGTCGATGATGCGTCGACCGACGACACCGCCGCGGCGGCGTGGCAGTCCGATGACGGAAGCGGCCGCCTGCATGTGTTGCGGCTTTCTCAGAACCAGGGTCCGGCCTTCGCGCGCAATCACGCGATAGCCCACTCCACGGCGCCTTTGATTGCCATACTGGACGCGGATGATTTCTTCCTGAGGGGCCGCTTCGAAGCGCTTCTCGACGGTGACGACTGGGACTTCGTCGCGGACAATGTAATGTTCATCGACGCCGATGACTGTGAGCCGGACGTCCCACACTTCGCGCCGGAGCCGTACTTCCTCGATTTGCGCGCCTTCATAGAAGGCAACATTGCCAGGCACGGTGTTCGCCGTGGCGAGATCGGCTTCCTGAAACCGGTCATGCGCCGTGCTTTCCTCGATCGCCATGGGCTGCGCTATAACGAGCAGTTGCGGCTCGGCGAAGATTACGACCTCTATGCACGCGCGCTGGTGAGAGGCGCTCGCTACAAAGTCGTACGCGCCTGCGGCTACGGCGCCGTCGTCCGGCCGGATTCACTGAGCGGGCAGCACTCCACGGACGATCTGAAGCGACTGTGGGAGGCAGACCAGGCGCTTATCCAATCGCGTTCCCTGCCGCAGGGAGCGAGCAAGCATTTCAAACGCCATGCGCATCACGTTCGTGCGCGTTACGAGCTGCGGCGGTTTCTCGACGTCAAAGCTGCATCGGGGCTGACCGCCGCGACGCTGGATGCATGCGCACAGCCGATGACTCTTCCGAGAATTGCCAGCGGAATCCTTGCTGACAAAGCGGAAGCATTTATGCGCCGGCGCGGGGACCGGCGACGGCAATCGGCGGTTTCGGCCAACATGCCGCGCTACCTGCTTCGAGGACGTTTGGCGATGCCGGATTGAGCGAGATCGACATGGAGCCATGGGGCCGCGTGGCGTTCTGCGCGGTGGGAGGGCAATATGAAACGGAGTACATCGCATGACGATTCAATTGCCGCAAAACATCTCTAGCGGTCGTCCCGACCGGGTTGCGGATTTCCTTCGTCTGGCAGGTCAGCGAGCCCGCCTCGCATTCGATGCCGACTACCAGCCTGATCCTGTCTTCGTGCTTGGTACCGGGCGTTCGGGCACTCACTGGGTCGCCTGGATTCTCGAACCGCATACTGCACTGCATACCCTCATCGAAAAGCCGCCCATCTTCGAGTGGGTCACCGAAATGGCCATCGACCCGACAGCGGAGGACAGGCTTCTGCCTTCCCTGCTGCGGCGTTATAGGCTCGAAGCGGCGAGTGCGAGGCCGAAGCGGCTGCTCGACAAAAGTCATCCGAACATCTGGCTGGCCGAGAAGCTGGCCGAAGCCTTTCCTGCCGGCCTCTTCATCGGTGTACTGCGCGACGTGTTCGGAACGGTGGCAAGCAGCCTGCGTCACGAGGGCGTCCGCTACTGGGCGGAAAAGTGGGACGCATATCCGGTGCCGAACCGCTTTCTCGGCGTCACTGAGGAAAATCGCGAGGACTATGCGCGGATGTCGCTTGCCGGCCGTTGCGCCGTGAGATGGCGTGCACACCTGCACCGGCTCGATGAGTTGGAGGGCGTGCTTGGCGATCGGATGATCCGGATGCGCTACCACGAACTCCAGACCGAAACGACGCGGGAACTCGTGCGGCTGCAGGAGTTTCTCAAGCTGGACGAGCCGATCCCGCAGCCCGAGGTCAAGTCCGAATCGCTCGACCGCTGGAAGAAGGATCTCTCCGAGGAGCAGATTGCCGAGATCCGCGCCGTAGTCGGGGAAGATGCTGACAGAAGCTGACGGCCCACTGCCCCACCTTGAAGGAAACTCCATGGCGTTACTCAGCTTCCGGACCCGAAATCCGCAGCGCGACCGCGACACCGACCTTGGCCGTATGGACAGGTTGGTTCAATTCCTTCGCCAGTTGCGTACGGAAATCGATGCCGAGCGCAGCGGGCTCGAGGCCCGCTACGAAAAGGCGCAAACCTCGGCCGCCTTCGCGCTCGAAGCTTTCGAGAACGGCGGCGGCGAGGAGCTCTCTTCGAAAGCTGACGATCTGGCGGTGGTGATGCAGCGCTACCACGCGCGTGTTGCTGCGCTCGAAAAGCAGATTGCATTCATGGAAAGCGCCGAGATGGACGCGAAGGCATTTCATGATGCGCTTGCGGGCGCCGATCCGGAAAAACGACAGGGAGGCACTGGTTTCACCTCATCAGGAAATGTTGCTCAGCCTGCACATGATTGATCGGCACGTGGCCTCATAGGGGAGTTCTCGCCTCATTGTGATCGAAATATCAGCCACCCTGCGGCCGGACCGAAGACAAGCGCACCGCAATTGAGCGCGTGCGCTGCATCGACGGGAGAATGTGAAAGAATGAACAAGTCACCTATTCACCAAGCTCGCCTGCCGCTTGCGTTTCTCTGCGCTTTCGGGATCGTCGGACCATTGCAGGCGCAGGAAGGTGGGGCCTCTTTCGTCGAGGATTTCGACGGCATGGATCGCACCCGCTGGTATGTGTCGGACGGCTGGGCCAACGGTGAACACCAGAACTGCACTTGGTCGAAGGACCAGGTCAGGGTCTCCGACGGCGCGCTGAGGCTCGACTTTACCAAGCACGAGACCGACGACCGAGCCTACGCCTGCGGCGAGATACAGACCAAAAAGCGCTTCGGCTACGGCACCTATGAAGCCCGTATCAAGGCGGCGGCCGGCTCTGGCACGAACACCGCCTTCTTCACCTATATCGGCCCGGCCCACGAGCAACCGTGGGATGAGATCGACTTCGAGTTCTTGGGCAAGGATCCCTCGAAGGTGCAGCTCAACCAATACATTTCGGGCAAGGGCGGAAATGAGAAGCTCGTGCCCGTTCCTGGCGGCGCAAACGAGGGTTTCAACGATTACGCATTCGTCTGGGAGGAGGGCCGCATCCGCTGGTTCATCAACGGTGAACTCGTGCACGATGTGAGCGATCCCGCCCTCGTCCCCACCCACGCGTCCAAGATCTATCTGAGCCTTTGGGCCAGCGACAATATGGCGTCCTGGCTGGGTACGTTCGAGCCGCCGGAAGGTACGTTGTCTGCATATGTCGAGCGTGTCGCCTTCACGGCAGTGGGCGATGACTGTCAGTTCCCGGAGTCGGTCGCATGTGCGCTGGATTGATGTCTCGGGCGGGTGCCGCCATCGCAATGGCGGGACGGTTTGCTGCAGTGCGATATACGATGTTGCGCTGCACTATTATCTTCGATAACAATTGAGCGGGGGGCGGATCGCGGTGATTTTGCCCATGTTGCACGTCCTTTATCTCGTGCACGACTTGTCGGACCCTGCGACCGCGCGGCGTGTGGCCATGTTGCAGGCGGGTGGTGCCGATGTGGTGCCCGCCGGCTTCCGTCGCAGCCGCGAGCCCGTCGCCGAAGTCGGAGGCGGTAGGCCGATCGATCTCGGTATGACGCATGACGGCAGGTTCGCCCAACGGCTGGCCGCGATTGCCCGCGCAAATCTGGCGCTCGGCACCAAGTTCAAGCACACCCGCAAGCCCGATGTGATTGTCGCACGCAATCTGGAGATGCTGGTTCTCGCCAGACGGCTGTGTGCGCAATTCGGCGGCGACATCCCGATCGTCTATGAGTGTCTCGACATTCACCGGCTGCTGCTCAGGCAGGATGCGGCCGGCCGTGCCATGCGCATGGCCGAGCGCCGGCTCGGTCGTGCCGCCGCGCTCCTCATCACCAGTTCGCCGGCCTTTTTGCGCGAGTATTTCGGGCCGTACGGGCAGGTCGATGCTCCGGTTCTCCTGCTCGAAAACAAGGTTCTGGAGCTCAGCGACGCACGGCTTTCTTCGGTATCGAATGCGCCGCCGGGCAAGCCGTGGAAGATCGGCTGGTTCGGCGCGCTGCGATGCCGGCGCTCTCTCGAACTTCTGTCAGCCTTCACGCGGTGCATGCAGGGGCGGTTCGAGGTCGTCTTGCGCGGCCGCCCAGCCTATTCGGAGTTCGACGACTTCGAAGCGACGGTCGCCGCCGAGCCGTATCTGCGTTTCGAAGGGCCGTACCGCAACCCGGACGATCTCGCTGCGATCTACGGTGCTGTGCACTTCGCCTGGGCCATCGATTTCTTCGAGGACGGGCTGAACTCGAAATGGTTGTTGCCGAACCGGCTCTATGAGGGGTGCCGCCATGGCGCGGTGCCGATCGCCATAGAGGGCACGGAAACCGGCCGGTTTCTTAAACGACACGGAGTTGGCCTCTTGCTTTCAGAACCTTCCGCCGATGCGCTCGCGGCCTTGCTTGGCTCGATGGACGCTACGTCCTTCGCCGAACATTGCGCGCGCGTAACGGCAAAACCTAGTGAAACCTGGGTCTGCGGCCTTGAGGATTGCCGTGCTCTGGTAGCGCGGCTTGAGGGACTTAAGCGGGCGGGGGCCGCGGATGCATTATTGGAGGCGGCAGCATGAATTGTGAAGCACCCGTAATTGCAAGCAAAGCCGAGCCCGTTACGCGGCTGCGTGCCATGGTGGTGATACCGTGTCTCAACGAGGCAGCGCATATCGAGCGCCTGCTTCAGGGGCTGGAGGCAGCGGCGGCCCGGCAGGGAATGCGGATCGTCGTCGCCGATGGCGGCAGCACTGACGGCACCCTCGAAATCCTTGCCCGCATCGCCGAGGCAAATCCACGCGTCATTGTTCTTCATAACGAACGGAAGCGGCAGGGTGCGGCGATCAATCTTGCCGTTCAGCAGCTCGGCGACGACGTCGATTGCCTGATCCGCATCGATGCCCATGCGGACTACCCGGACGATTTCTGTGACCGCCTGGTCGCCGAGGCCGAGACGACGGGCGCGGATTCTGTCGTGGTCGCGATGCTTACCGAGGGGCGCAGCCTGTTCCAGCGGGCGGCGGCCATCGCGCAGAACTCCAGGCTCGGAAATGGTGGATCGAAACACCGCCAGGGCGCGAAGGGGCAGTGGGTGGACCATGGCCACCACGCTCTCATGCGTATCGAACCCTTTCGCGCCGTGGGCGGCTATGACGAGACTTTCGGCTATAACGAGGACGCGGAGTTGGATCACCGTCTGCGCGCGTCCGGGTACCGGATCTGGCTGACCGACAAGACCAGGATGACCTACTATCCGCGCGACACGGTTGCCGGCCTTTTCCGCCAATATCTGAATTATGGGCAGGGCCGCGCCCTCAACATCCTCAAGCACAGCGCAATGCCGAAGCTGCGGCAGCTCCTGCCGGCGATGGTCCTGCCGCTTGCCGCTGGCGCATTACTCGCCCTGTTTCGCTGGTGGGCGGCCGTGCCGCTCTCGCTATGGGTTATCATCTGTCTCGCATACGGCGTGGCGCTGGGCATCGGACAGCGCGATCCTCGCGCGCTGCTTGCCAGCATCGCCGTGATGATCATGCATTTCGCATGGTCTGTCGGCTTCTGGCTGCAGATGCTCAATTCCCGCAAGCGAGGAAAGCGGACGACATGAGCACCGCATCCGCCAAGGCGCCGTCGCCGCTGCTGATAGACATCTGCATCTGCACGTTCCGCAGGCGTGCGCTCGCCGACACGCTGGCCTCCGTCGCGAGGCTCGACGTGCCGGATGGCGCCAGGTTGCGGGTGATCGTGGCGGACAATGACGTGACGCCGAGCGCGCGGGACCGCATCGATGCCATGGCCGAAGGTTTTCCGCACGAACTGCTCTATATCCATGCGCCCGCCCGGAACATCTCTATCGCCCGCAATGCCTGCCTCGATGCGGGCGGGGGGAATTTCCTGGCTTTCATCGATGACGATGAAACCGCCACGCGTCCCTGGCTGAGACATCTTCTGGATAGGGCTCTGGCGACCGGCGCCGACGCGGTGCTCGGCCCGGTCAGGGCGGTCTACGGTCCCGGCGCGCCGGGATGGATGCGGCGGGCGGATAGCCATTCGACATTTCCCGTCTGGGTAAGGGGGGAAATCCGTACGGGCTACACATGCAACGTCCTCTTGAAGGCTGCTTCGCCGTTCGTGGAAGGGCGGCGCTTCGTCCTGGCGTTCGGGCGCTCGGGCGGTGAGGATACCGATTTCTTCACGCGGCTTCACGAGGCTGGCGGCAAGATCGCCTATGCGCCCGAGGCCTGGGTGGAGGAGATCGTGCCGGAAAGCCGTGCGCGCTTTTCATGGTTGGCCAGGCGCCGCTTTCGTACGGGCCAAACGCACGGGCGGCTTCTGGCCGGCAGATCGGCGGTAGGGCAGCGGCTCGCTCATGTCGGGCTTGCGAGCCTGAAGGCCGGATATTGTTTCGCTATCGCTTCCGTCCTTTGCCCGATCGCGGCTCGGCGGAACCCATCCATCCTGCGCGGCACCATGCATGTCGGGGTAGTGGCCGGCCTGCTCGGCCTGCGCGAGATTCGCCAATATGGCAGCGTTTCTCCGACAGCGGAGCATGGCAATGCAGCCTGACGTCAGCATCATCATCGCCGCCTTCAATGCCGAGGCGACGCTTGCCGGTGCTATCCGCAGCGCGCTGGGTCAGCGCGAGATTGCCGTCGAGATCCTCGTTGTCAACGATGCCTCCGATGACCGGACGGCGGAAGTCGCCCGTGCGTTTTCCGACGCATCGGTAAAGCTTATCGACCTTGCCAAGAATCGCGGCCCGGGCGGCGCGCGCAATGTCGGCCTGGAGCGGGCGCAGGGGCGTTGGATTGCGGTGCTGGACTCCGATGACACAATGCAGCCGGACAGGCTTGTCCGTATGGTCGAGCGGGCAAAGCGGGACGGCGCGCAAGTGGCTGTCGACAATCTTTTCGTAGCGGAGCGGGACCAAGCGCGACACGAGATGATGTTTTCCCCGCCGGATCTCGCGAAGCTCGGGCAACTCACACTCGTCGACTTCATCCGCTCGAACCGCATTTTCCAAGCGAAGTACAATTTCGGCTACATGAAACCGGTCTTCCAGCGCGCATTCCTTGAAGCGCACGGTCTTCGCTATGACGAGAACCTGCGCATCGGTGAAGATTATCTCTTCCTGGCAGCGGCCCTTGCCAAGGGTGCGCGCTGCGCGGTCGAGCCGCAGGCCGGCTACGTCTATAACGTGCGCGGTGGATCGATCTCCCGCGTTCTCGAAATGCGGCATGTGGAGGCGATGCTGGCCGCCGATGCCGGCTTCGAGCAGGCGTACGATCTGGATTCGGCAGCACGGCAGGCGCTGCGTGAACGCAGTCGGAGCCTTCGTCAGGCGGCGTCCTTTCTGTCAGTCGTTCATTGCCTGAAGGAAAAGGCGCTGCTGAAGGCGGCCCGGATCGCGGTTCGCGATCCCGCGGCGCTGCGCTATTTGCACATGCCCATCGGCGTCAGGCTGCGCCGCATGGCAGCGCAACTGAGCTGGGGAAATTCGCAAGGGCACGGGGAAGTCCAATCTTGAACGGAGAAAAAGGCCAATGCGGAAGGTAAGGAAAGCAGTGATCCCCGTGGCGGGACTTGGCACGAGGTTCCTGCCGGCGACCAAATCCGTACCAAAGGAGATGCTCACGGTCGTCGACCGGCCCGTCGTGCAATATGCGGTCGATGAGGCACTGGAGGCCGGCATCGAGCACATTGTCTTCGTGACCGGACGCAACAAGACCGCGATCGAAGACTATTTCGACGTCCAGCCCGAACTCAGCGAGACGCTGAAAAGGGCCGGCAAATCGAAGCAACTTGCCGAACTGGATAAGCTGCAGCTTCCCGCCGGCGCGGTAAGCTTCACGCGGCAGCAGTCGCCGGATGGATTGGGGCACGCCATCTGGTGTGCACGCGACCTGATCGGTGAGGAGCCCTTCGCCATCCTTTTACCCGACATGGTCTCCTATGGCGTGCGGGGATGCCTTGCCGGTGCGATGGAGCTCTACGCCGAGACCGGCGGCAATGTGATCTCCGTCGAGGAGTGCGATCCTGCCCTGACCCACAAATACGGCATCGTCGGCAAGGGAAAGCCCGTCGGAACAGGATTCGAGGTCACCGAAATGGTGGAAAAGCCGGACCCGTCGGTGGCGCCTTCGAACAGCTACATCAACGGTCGTTACATTCTTCAGCCGGACATCTTCTCGCTCCTGGGCAACCAGCAGCGGGGTGCGGGCAACGAAATCCAGCTGACGGATGCGATGCATCGCCTGATGGAGGCGCAGAAATTCTATGCAGCACCGTTCAAGGGCCGGATGTTCGATTGCGGATCGAAGGATGGCTTCATTCAAGCGAATGTGGCTTTCGCATTCGCCCGCTCGGACATTCGCGATCTCGTGCTCGAGCCGATCATGGAAATGGTGTCGGCGCAGGAACTCCGCAGCGACGCGGCGTGAACATCGCGAACTGACGGGCGGCGAATTGCCGAAGTAGTGCGGGTGATTGATGCATCAAAGAAATCAGCAACTGAACAGCAGTCTCTTCCAGCACGATGAGCAGAAAGAGAATTTCATCGATCTGGAGATGCTGTTTGCCGCCCTGCGGCGGCGCGCCTGGCTGATCGCGCTCATCACCGCGCTGGGCCTGGCGCTCGGAGTTGCTTATCTGCTCGTTACGCCGCCCGTCTATACCGCGGTCACCCGCATCCTGATCGATGAGGAACTGGCGAAATTCACGCAAGAGGAACCGCCCGTAGCCAACAGCATGCGGACCGATTCCATGATCCTGAGTGAAGTGGAAATTCTCAGGTCCGCACGGCTCGCCCGCACCGTCGTCCTCGCCGAGGGCCTGCATGAGAATGAGGTGTTCCTCAATCCGCCACAGGCTCCCGTGGCGTGGCTGAAGTCCAGCGTCAAGGCGGCGTTGAGAGTATTTACGCCGTCAAAGCCCGCACAGACCGGGGCGTCGGCAGAGGAGGCGGCCATCGGCAAGGCAACTGCCCTCCTTCAGCGATATATGTCGGCCGAGCGGGTCGGGCGCAGTTTCGCTCTCGAAGTGTCTTTAACCGCCTACGACCCGAAACTGGCCGGATCGATCGCGCGTGCGTATGCCAACGCCTATCTTTCCGATCAGCTCGAAGCCAATTTCGATGCCACTCAGCGTGCCATGGTGTGGCTGCAGAGCCGGCTCGATGAATTGCAGCAAAGCTCGCAGGCCGCCGCGCTTGAAGTCGAGACGTTCCGGGCCGAAAACGGGCTGACGGCAGCCAGCGGCGAACTGCTCTCCGAACAGCAACTGTCGGACCTGAACAACCAACTGATCCTGGCGCGGGCCGAGACGGCAAATGCGCGCGCACGCTACGAGCAATACAAGTCCATCATCGAAAGCGGGCCCGAAAATGCCGTGCGCAATGCCACCATCCCCCCGGACCAGCCCAACAGCACCCTCATCAACGAGTTGAAATCCCGCTATCTGACAATTAGCAGCCGCGCGGCGGACATCGAAGCTCGCTTCGGCGAGGAGCATCCGCAGCTCATCAACCTGCACCGCGAACAAGCCGAGCTCGAGCGGCAGATATTCAGCGAACTCCAACAGCTCACCGAGTCCTATCGCAACGAATATAACGTGGCTCTTGCCCGCGAGGAATCGTTAGGCGGCAATGTCGGAACCATGGCCGATGAAAGCTCGCAGACGGGCAGGGCTATGGTCAGGTTGCGTGAACTCGAGCAGAGATCGACCACCCTCTCCAATCTCTATCAGACCTACCTGGCGCGCTACGAGGAAGCCTCGCAGCAGCGTTCGCTGCCGATCGCCAAGGCGCGGGTGATCTCGGAAGCCGAAAACCCGGTTGGGCCTTCGAGCCCCAGCAAGACTATGGTACTCGCTCTGTCGCTCGTCCTGGGACTTTTCGCCGGCGGCGGCGTGGCGGTGCTGCAGGAGTTTCGGGAGCGCTTCTTCCGTACCGGCGAAGACGTCAAGGACGCGCTGGGCCTCAAGTTCCTTGGATATCTGCCGCTTCTCCAAGGGGCGGCACGGAGAGGAAAAAACTCCGGGAGCAAGCCGGAGGGCGAGAAGGCGATCACGATTTCGCCGGCCATTCTGCGTGTCACCAAGGACGCACCAGGGTCATCCTTCGCCGAAACCATGCGCAACGCGCGGCTTTCCGCCGATCTTGTGTTGCAGGGCACAAGCAGTAAGGTGATCGGCTTTGTTTCGGTTCTTCCCGACGAGGGCAAGACGACGGCCGCGGCGAATTTCGCCTGCCTCGCGGCCGCCAGCGGGGCGAAGACATTGCTGATCGATGGAGACCTGCGCCACCGGGGCCTCAGCCGAAGCCTTTCGGGTACACCCGGCGGGGGGCTTGCCGAAGCCGTGATGGGCGAAAAGCACTGGCCAAGCTACGTACGTATAGACCGCAGCATGCACCTCGCCATCCTACCCGCCAACGGCAAGCACTTCGCGCATACCAGCGAGTTGCTTTCGGGCCCCAGCATGCAGCGGCTCATCGAGGAGGCGCGTCGCATGTTCACCTACATAGTGATCGACCTGCCGCCGCTGGGGCCGGTGATTGACGCCAAGGCATTCGAGCCGATGGCCGACGGCTTCATCGTCGTGGCCGAATGGGGTGCCACGCCGCGTGCCCTGCTGCGCTCCACGCTCCAGTCGGATCGCCGGATCGCTTCGAAGACGATCGGCGTCATCCTCAACAAGGCCGATATGAAGAAACTCTCACGCTATGCCGCGCCGGGCGGGGCGGAAGGCTACATGGGCCGCTACGGCGCCTACTACGGGGACCGTTTTGAATGAGGAGGTCGCATCCTGGATGCGCGGCTTTGCAGGAAGCGTCCCTTGCCCCGCCAGATGCGCAAGGCCGTAAGCGGCCCTCCGAGACAGGCGCCGGTATCGATATTGCACCGCTTGCCTTCGAGGCGTGGCTCCGAGACCGGGGTGTGCCCATGCACCACAATTCGCTCGAGCAGATGCGCGCGTTCGTAGAAAGGCGAGCGAATGGAGACAAGTTGGTCATCCGATTGACGGTCGAGCGGAACATCGGGACGAAAGCCTGCATGCACGAAAACAAGCCTCGGCGTCTCGACCAATACCGGCAGGGACCGGAGGAAGGCGATATGCGAGCGCGGTATTGCCTTGCGGATGACCGTATCGATCTCGCTTGGCTGGCGGTAGACGTGCGACAGACGGTCATGATCGATGCCGTAAGACAGGAGCGTGGTCCCGGCTCCGAGTTCCAACCACTGCGAAAGCGCGCAGCGCCCTTCGAGGTAGGCGAGCATGAGCAGTTCATGGTTGCCCGTAAGACAGATGCGCTCGAATCCGGCCGGCGGTCGCCCTTCCAGATGGTCGAGTACTTGCGAGGAGGCGGGACCCCGGTCGACATAGTCGCCCAGCATGACGATCAGCTTTTTGCCCGGCAGCGTTTGCGCGTCCATGGCGATCTTTTGCTCCAGATCCAAAAGCTGCTCCAGGCAGCCGTGCACGTCGCCGACGGCATAAATCGCGGTATCCGGCTCGTTCAGCCGCAGCCTCGGACGCCGCTTCGGCGCCGTACGGCTGCTCAGCTTCAAAAGGCCGGTAAGTTTATCCATCGGCATCCTCATGGGCCTGTTGTGGCATACGCCTTTTCGCGGAACCCGGTTTCTTCTTATCCCAAGCGCGCTGGATGGGCGACTGTCGGAGGCTTCATGCATCTGCGCCTGAGTGACGCTGCATCGAACGGAAAAGGCGAAATTCCGCGCTGCCCGCACAAGGTGGGCGCCTTGTCGTCGCCTTCCGGGGTCTCCTCATGGGTGTGACGACGGCGCCGAGAACGCCCAGGCGCGTGCTGTCGGGCGCGGCATTTCACAGGAGACGTGGATGAAGCTCACCTACTTCCAATGCAAGATTCCCAATTTCGGCGACGATCTCAACGCTTATATCTGGCCACGGCTCCTGGAGGAGGGGTTCTTCGATGACGACGAGCGCGAGCTTTTCGTCGGCATTGGTTCGATCATCTACGACAGCTATCCGCGAGAGGCTTACAAGATCGTCGCCGGCTCCGGCTACGGCGGCTATACCGACCCGCCCGACGTGCATGACGGCTTTTGGGAGTTCGTCTTTGTGCGCGGACCGCGCTCGGCGGATATCCTGAAGATACCGCGCGATCGGGTCATCACCGATGGCGCCGTGCTTTTGCGGGCGGTAGAGCTTCCGCCGCCGGCGCCGGAAACGTCTGTTATTTTCATTCCGCATTTCCAGAGTCTCGACCGGGGCAATTGGAAGGAGACATGTGCGCTAGCCGGAATCCGCTTCGTCGATCCTTCGAGCGATGTGGAGACTGTGCTCAGCGAGATACAGGGCGCGCGTCTGGTGATCACCGAATCCATGCATGGCGCAATTGTGGCTGACGCCCTGCGAACTCCGTGGGTGGCCGTCACACCCATCGCGAAGGTGCATCGCTTCAAGTGGACCGACTGGGCCGAGTCACTGGACGTCCCGCTCAGGGCGCACAAGCTCTTTCCCTCCACGATGCGCGAGGCCTGGTCGGCACTCTCGGGTGGCCAGGGAACCGGCCATAGGAGCCGCAGCTTAGACCGCTCACCAGTGGCGCGCCCCTTCAATCTGGCGCTGAAGCAAGCCGCCGCTCGCGGTCTCCAGCGGCTTGCGGAACAGGAACCGCAATTGAGCGCCGATACGACCATCGCACGCGCCACCGAACGCGCGGTCGCCGCTGTGGAAGCGATCAGGCTACGGCATCTCAAAGTGCGAAAAGCTGCACAGACGATGTCACGATGAAGGTTGATCCCTATCAAGGTCACGATCGTCATTCCGCCGCCGCACGAGCTGCGCATCGTCTCGCAACCGGACGGCGGCCCCAGCGTGGCGCGCCGCTCAAAGGGAGGTGTAGCCTCCCTCGATCATGATCAGCGCACCATTGATCAGGTCGGAAGCGGGGGAGGACAGATAGAGGGCACAGTCGGCGACTTCGACCGGCTCGCCGAACCTTCCGGCCGGCGTCTTGGCGAGCATGGGACCGCTCTTTTCCGGCGGGCTCCACACGCGCCGTCCCATGGGCGTCATGACCACGGTCGGGCATATGGCGTTGATCTGGATGTTGTGGCGCGCCCATTCGGCGGTCATGGACTTTGTCAGCGCGTTGAGTGCCGCCTTCGAGCTGGCGTAGGCGGCATGGTCCTCCAGCGCCACGACGCCGGTCTGCGAGGAGATGTTGACGATCTTACCCCGGCGCTGGGCAATCATGGCAGGCGCGACAGTGCGTGCGATGAGGAAAGGCGCGCGCAGGTTCACATTCATCGTCGTGTTCCAATCCTCGACCGATAGATCGAAGATCGGAGCCACATGCGCGACGCCGGCACAGTTGACCAGAATGTCGATCGTGCCGAAGTGAGCCAGCGCCTCTTGCGCCGCCAAAACGGGTCCCTCGACGTCTGCAAGATCGGCTTCGATGCAGATGAGGTCGCGGCCTGCGGAGGCGGCCTCTTCCTTAAGCGCAGCCAGTCCGGAAGGGTCGCGCCCGACCGCTGCGATGTCGGCGCCGGCATCGAGAAAGACCCGCGCGATCTCCGCGCCGATACCCTTGCTCGCGCCCGTCACAAGAGCGTGCTTGCCGGTGATGGAAAAACGTTTGCGCCACTCGTTCATCTGCGCAGGAACCTCCTCCGGCGCGAAGCCAGGATAGGCTGGCGGTGTATCATTCAAGGTTCGTGTGCCGTGCCCGCATCGTTTCGGCACTTTCGCCCAGCCGCTCCTTGAGCGCCAGGACCAGAAGCTCGAAGGCGACATACTCGACACCCTCGAAGAGGCTGCCCATGGGCAAGGTCGAGGTCGCCTCGTGGCCCGTGTCGTCGGCCATCGTCTGCGCCGGCAGGACCAGAACCGCATCGCAGGCGCGGGCGCTGCCCCCGTCAGCCTGCGCGGTGATGCATAGGGTCTTTGCGCCGGCCGCTCGCGCAGTTGCCACGAGCGCTGAGACCGTCGAGAAATAGCCGGGCCCGGCGCTGACGATCAGGAGATCGCCTTCGCCCAGCGGTGGTGTGGTCATGTCTCCCACCACGTGCGCGTCCAGGCCCAAATGGAAAAGCCGCATGGCGAAGCCCTTCATCATCAGCCCCTCGCGCCCGACGCCGTAGAGTGCGATGCGCCGCGCATCGGCGCACATGGCGACGGCTCGTGCCGCCGCGTCTTCGTCGATTTGCGCCAGCGACCGCGCGATTTCACTTGTGGCTTTCGCCCCTACCTCGGCGATATCGATCAAAACGCACCTCCCTTAATCGCGGAAGTCAGGAATAGAGCGGAGCCCCGTCAGGAAAACAGGCTTCGACAGCGGGTTCAAGAAGCCCGGCATCGGCGAGCAGGTCGAGCAGGGTGTAGCGCCTGCGAATCCAGCGGGCATTGCGCATGGTCGCCCGATGCCGCTCCGGCGAAAGCCCGATCTCGCGCGTGGTGACCGGCGCGCCGGCGGCCGCCAGGAGGTCGCGCATCTCGATTTCGCGCATGAGATGGGAGGCCAGCACATCGCGCAACGCCGGCCAGCCGTCCCTCAGCCTTGCCAGGCGGACAGTGAGGGTTTCGTGCTCGACCCATTTCTCGCGCATTTCCTCCTTGGCACGCCGGGCAACGTTGGCGTTGGGGAAGGCCGCATCGATCGCCGCTTCAACGGCGGACCAATCCGGAGCGCGAGAGGTGGCCGCCGCGGGGTCTATGGCTGAAATGTCCTGGTCAAGCAGCCAATCGTATAGGCTCAGCATCGACAGGCTGCCGATTGCGACGCAGGCGCCATGGGAGACCTTTTCCCCCTCGTGAGACAGATCCTCCATCTCCCATATATGGGCGATCTGGTGCTCCGCACCGGATGCGGGGCGCGAAGAGCCGTAGACCTCCATGGCCACGCCCGAGACCGCCAGTCCGATGAAAAGGTCGGCGATGGCCGCGCCATCGCCACGGCGCACGCCATTGGGGTCCGAGAGCCAGCCGCGCAATTCGTTCTGCACCATCGGCCAGGCCGTGTCATCGAGGGCTTCCACCCCCAGCGCGTCGGCGACGAGCCAGTCTCCCCCTGCCGGCACCTTGCCGGCAAGGTCGCCATACCCCCAGCCGCTCATCCTGGCCGGTGCGCCGGCGACGACATCGAGGTCCGCCAGGATGACACGGGGCGGGGCGCACTGGATCGTGATCTTGAAGCCCTCGTCCGACAGGGGAGCGCCGGCGCTCGTGTAGCCATCCATCGATGCCGCCGTCGGGACGCTCATGAAGCGGGTACCGGCGGAGAAAGCCGCATAGCGCGTCAGATCGTTGATGACGCCCGAACCGACCGCCAGGGGAACCGGGTGAACGCCGTCGTTCGCCGCGCCCATTTCTCCGATCCGTGCCGCGATGTGCTCGGCGGTCAGGCGATCAGGTGCCAGGCGCGGCTTGGCGGGCAATATCTCCACTTCGGCGTTGATGCCCGCCTCAACGAGGGTGGCGCGCACGGCCTCGCCGGCGGCCCCGTAGGTGTTCTCATCGGCAACGATCAACGCCGGCGCTGCGCCGAAATGTCGGCGAAATACCGCCCCGGCCTCCTGCAGGCACGCGTGGCCCACTACCACGCTTTCTATCGCCTTCGATTGTTCGACCGCAGGGATCGCGTAGCGCCGGTCGCGCACGTCTTCCGCGCGCGCCTTTCGCTCAATCCGCTGGGAACTCTCTCCGTTCATTTTACCCTTCACGGTTGGTCAGTGTGATGCCATCGGCGTCGAACAGATGAATGCGTTCAAGGGGAATGGACACGGTCACCGGGGTCCCCCTGTCGATTGCCGTATCACCGTCCACCTTCACGGTCACGCGGTCGCCCTCGCGCGTATCCACATAGAGGATCGTTTCGCCGCCGAGCGTCTCCTTGACGGCGACCGTGCCGCCCAACGCACCGGCCGAAACCTGTGCCCGGCCATTTGTGCGAAGGCCCCCATCTTCGGTGGGCGCGATATCCAGGTGCTCGGGCCTGACGCCGAGCGTGACATTTCCAGAAGCTCTGCCCCGCACACCCTCGGGAAGCCTGATCTCGGTTTCGCCGTAGCGTCCGACCGAAGCGCCGCTATCGGAACCGCCCAGCAAAACGGGCAGGAAGTTCATGGATGGCGAACCGATGAAATCGGCGACGAAGCGTGTTGCCGGTGTGTGATAGAGCTGCATCGGCGTTCCGATCTGCTCGATGCGGCCGCCATTCAGGACGACGATCTTATCTGCCATGGTCATGGCTTCCACCTGGTCGTGCGTGACGTAAATCATGGTCGCGCCGAGCTGCTTGTGCAGGCTCTCCAACTCGATGCGCATCTGCACGCGCAGCTTGGCATCGAGATTGGACAGAGGTTCGTCGAAGAGGAACACCTTCGGCTGGCGTACGATGGCTCGGCCGATGGCCACACGTTGGCGCTGGCCGCCGGAAAGATGCGCGGGCTTGCGGTCGAGATAAGGTTCGAGTTGCAGGATGCGCGCGGCATTGGCGATGCGCTCTTCCCGCTCATCTTTGGGCACGTTGTTGACCTTCATGCCGAAGTCCATGTTGTCATGCACGTTCATATGCGGATAGAGCGCGTAGGACTGAAAGACCATGGCGACACCGCGGTCCGAGGGCGCGGCGCTGCTGATGTCCTGTCCCCCGATTTCCATCACGCCCGTATAGCTGCCTTCCAAACCGGCAAGCGTTCTCAGGAGCGTTGACTTTCCGCAGCCGGATGGACCGACGAAGACGACGAACTCGCCATCGGCAATGTCCAAGTCGATGCCGATCAGCGCATGGAAGTCGCCGTAGTACTTGTTGATGTTTCGCATCTTTACGGACGCCACCCGCTCCTCCTCCCTCATTTGAGCGCCTGAAACAGCCCACTGCGGCTTTCCCCGGCCGTGGTGGCGCAACGGCGTTTCCGCGATTGACTTTTACAAATGTAAATGAAAAAATGTAAATGTAAAGATCGATAGGTATGACGCTTCTGGGAGGAAACAGATGAGTATGAAGTCAACGATCAAGAGGCTGACGGGAGGTGCCGCCCTGGCGCTTGCGCTCTCGCCCGTCACCGCCTTCGCCTGGTCCTTGGAGGAAGCCGCGCAGCCTTATGCGGGCACGACAGTGGATGTCGTCTTCCTGCTCAGGCCGGGTTATGAGGCGGCGAAGAAGATGTTGCCGGAGTTCGAGGAAAAGACCGGCATCAAGGTCAACGTTACCGACATGCCTTATGAGAACGCGCTTGGCGAACAGGTGCGCGATTTCGTTGCCAACGGCGATTTCGACATTGCGCTGGTCGATCTGGTGTGGATAGGCAATTTCGCCGAGAACGAGTGGATCGTGCCGGCCGAGAAGTTCATCAACGATCCGGCGCTCGCCGACCCCGATCTCGATCTGGAAGACTTCTTCCCCTTGGTCCTGGATGCCTTCGGATCATGGGGCGGTACGCTGTACGGCCTGCCCTTCGACAACTATTCCGGTCTTCTGTTCTACAACCAGTGCATGCTGGAGGAGGCCGGTCTCGATGGTCCGCCGGAGACCTGGGGCGAACTGAAGGACGAATACGGCCCGGCCCTGACAAAGGACGGCAAATACGCCTTTGCGCTGCAGTCGAAGCGCAACGAGACCCAGTCGGCGGATAGTTTCGCACGAGTGCTGTGGCCCTTCGGCGGCTCCTTCCTTGACGATGAATTCAGGTCCAACCTGATGTCGGAGGAAAGCCAGGCCGGCCTCCAGTTCCGGCAGGACCTGATGCAGTACATGCCGGAAGGCATCGTCGCCTACGACCACGCCGAGGCGGTCAACGCCCTGGCGCAGGGCGATGTGGCGATGATCACCGAGTGGTCGTCCTTCTATTCGACGCTGAAGGACCCCGCGACCTCGACCATCGGCGATTGCCTCGCAGTCGCGCCCGAGCCGGAAGGTCCGGCCGGCCGCAAGCCGGCGCTGGGCGGTTTCTCGCTCGCCGTCGCCTCGCAGGCCGATGAGAACGAACAGGCGGCTGCCTGGCTGTTCATCCAGTGGGTCACCTCGAAGGAGAACGCGGCGAAGTATCTGGAGCTCGGCGGCGTGCCGGCGCGTCAGTCCGTCTACGAGATGGAAGGCGTGGCGGAGAAATACGACTTCGTGCCGGCATTGGTGGAGAGCTGGCAGGAAGGTGTGCCGGAGTTCCGCCCGCGTTTTGCCGAATGGCCGGAGATCACGGAGATCGTGCAGGAGTGGGGCACCAAGATGATGCTCGGCGAGGTCTCCACGGAAGAAGGTGCCAAGCAGATCGGCGACCGGATGGAAGCGGTCCTGGAAGAAGCGGGCTACTATGACGGTGAAAAGCCGTTGGTGCAGTAGGCCCACAGCGCTTCGGCACGGCGGCGCCGTGCCGCGACGTGGTGCTCAGCCGGTTCTCCTCCTTGCCGGCTGAGCATTCCCGGAAGCCGGCATCGCCGGTCGGAACGCACCGCATCTTCCGGTAATATGCGTGGCACTACCAGGCGTGGGGGAAGGACGGGGTCAACACACCCCGGTGACGAACGGGTATGCGGGGTCTGAAGGCGGGCTCCGTGTCCGGCGCTGCGCGGGAGGTCAGGATATCGATGCTGCAGAAAACACAAGATCTTGAACGGCCGGCGCCGAAAGAGAGCTCGAACGCCGGCACCGTGTCTCTCGGCACCTTTCTCGGCTTCCTCAGCCCCGCCGTGGTGACGCTGGCTGCTATCGGCATAGCTCCGCTCGCCTTCGCGATCTGGACCTCGATGCGGGACTACAATCTGACGCGGCTGCAGCGCACGCCTTTCGTCGGCTTGGAAAATTATGCGACTGTTCTCACCGACTCGGTGTTCTGGGACGCGATGGGGCGCACCTTCACGCTGCTCCTCATCGCACTGCCCATGCAGATCGCGGCGGGGCTTGGCATCGCCCTCATCCTGCACCGTCCGGGGCTGACGTTTCTCAAGACGATTGCGCGGCTCTCGCTGGTCATTCCCATGGCGACAACATACGCCGTCGTCGGCCTTCTCGGCCAGATCATGTTCAATCTGAAATACGGCGTCGTGAACCAACTCCTGGGTTTCATCGGTATCGCGCCGGTCAACTGGATCGGCGATCCGACGAATGCTTTCGCGGCTATCGTCTTCTGGGACGTCTGGCAATGGACGCCGTTTTGCGCGCTGGTGTTCCTGGCGGGATTGACGACCGTGCCCGGAGAGATCGAGGAGGCCGCGCGGTTGGAAACGAAAAGCTGGTGGACGGTACTGCGGTACGTGCAACTGCCGTTTCTCGTTCCCGGCCTTACCGCCGTTCTCATCCTGCGTACCGCCGACACGCTCAAGCAGTTCGACATGGTGTTCACCATGACGCGCGGCGGGCCGGGCTCTTCCACCGAGCTTATCAGTCTGCTTATTCAGCGCATCGGCTTCCGCGCTTTCGATCAGGGGCTGGCCTCCGCCCAGGCGGTGATCCTGCTCGTCATCACGATCGTTCTCAGCCGGCTTTACATCCACTTTTTCTACCGGGAGATCTGAGAGATGCGCGAACACACGACCACCACGCCATCCCTTGCCGCCCAGGTGGTCCTTCTGGCGGCAATTATCCTGTTCTGCCTGTTTCCGTTCTACTGGATGGTGCTGACGAGCCTGAAAACGCAGATCGTCGCGCTGCAGACGCCGCCGGCCTGGATCTTCGATGTCACCTTCTCGAACTACTACGATGTTCTGTTCGACAATGCGGTTGCCAGGAGCCTCGTCAACTCGCTCATCGTCGCCGTCCTTACGACCTTTCTGGCGATCCTTCTGGGCACCCCCGCCGCCTATGCGCTGGCGCGGTTCGAGTTTCGCGGCAAGAAGGAATTGTGGTTCTGGTTCATCACCAACCGCATGGTCAGCCCTATCGTTTTGGCGCTACCCTTCTTCCTGATCGTGCGCAGCTTCGATATGCTCGACACGCACGTCGTGCTGATCCTCATCTATCTGACGTTCAATCTGCCGATCGTTATATGGATCTGCACCGATCAGTTCCGTTCCATCCCGCGCGAGATCGACGAGGCGGCGATCCTCGAAGGCGCCTCGCAGTGGCGCATCTTCTTCTCGCTGTGCCTGCCGCTGGCCGCACCGGGCATCGCCGTGTCGGCAATCTTCTCCTTCATCTTCTCGTGGAACGAGCTGATGTACGCGCTGGTGCTGACGCGCAGCGCGGCCAAGACGGCGCCCGCCATGGCCGTCTCCTTCATGGAGGGCTACTCGCTGCCCTACGGCAAGATCATGGCCACGTCGACGTTGATCGTCGTGCCGGTCATCATCTTTGCGCTGATCGCCTCGAAACAGCTCGTGCGCGGGCTGACGATGGGCGCCGTGAAATGATGCGGCCGCTGCGCGAATTTCCGGCCGCCGAACGCGCCGCGCTGCGCTTCGTCCTGACCGACATCGACGACACGATGACCACGGACGGTCTTCTGCCGAGCAGCAGCCTTGCGGCCCTGGAGGCGCTGTCGGAGGCGGGGCTCAGGATTATCCCCGTGACAGGCCGGCCCGCCGGCTGGTGCGACCACATCGCGCGCATGTGGCCGGTCGATGCCGTTGTGGGGGAGAACGGCGCATTCTGGTTCGCCTATGACCGTGAAAGCCGGGAGATGCGCAACGGCTTTGCCAAGACGGATGCGGAGCGGCAGGCGGACAGGGAGCGTCTGAAGACGCTGCGGCACCGTATCCTTGCTGAAGTGGAGGGAACTGGGATCGCCTCGGACCAGGATTATCGGGTTGCCGACCTCGCCATCGACTTCCGCGAGGATGTCGCTCCGCTCGATGACAAGGCGGTGGAACGCATCGTCGCGCTTTTCGAAGAGGGCGGCGCCACCGCCAAGGTGTCTTCGATCCATGTGAACGGGTGGTTCGGAGCCTATGACAAGCTCTCCATGGCGCGCATCTGCCTCAAGGAGAATTTCGGCGTCTCTATCGACGATCCAGACACGAACGCACGCGTGGTCTTCGTCGGCGACAGCCCCAATGACCAGCCGATGTTCGCCTTCTTCCGCAACAGCATCGGCGTCGCCAACGTGCGCGACTTCCAGTTGGAAACCCCTCCTCGCTGGATTACCGCCAGCAAGAACGCTACTGGGTTTCGCGAGGTTGCCGCGGCACTGCTGGAGGTCAGGAAATGAAGGATCTGATGGTCGAAGAAGCCATCCCGCCCGACGAGGAAGCGCACTTCCTGGCCCGCGTCGCCTGGCACTACTACGTGGAGGGCATCAACCAGCAGGCGGTGGCCGACAGGCTGGCCACCAACAGGCTGCGCATCAACCAGGCGCTGCGCGATGCGCGCAGGGAAGGGGTCGTGCGCATATCGATCGAGTCACCCTTCTTGCGCGCAGTCGAGCTGGAGGCGCAGATGCGCGAGCGCTTCGGCCTGGAGCGTGTGCGGATCGTGCCTAGCCCGAAGGACAAGACCAAGGTACAGACGAATGTCGGCGCCGCACTCGCCATGGAGCTGTCTCCGCTCCTGGCCGACACCAGAGTGAAACGTTTTGGCCTGTCCTGGGGCATGACCATCTACAACGCATCGCGCTTTCTGCGCCCGGCAGCGCGGCCCGATCTTGAATTCGTTTCGCTGCTCGGCGGCCTGTCGCAAGGCTCCGACGTCAACTCCTTCGACATCGTCAAGGCGTTCGCCTCGCAGTTCGACGCGCAGCGCACCTATTTCACCGCGCCGATCTATGCGCCGTCGAAGGCCGCGCGCGACGCGATCATCGACACCGAGTTTTTCGACGACGTGTTCGAGCGCATCCGCTCGGTGGATGCCTGCGCCCTTGGTACGGGCGACATGTCGCGGGATTCGCTGTTAATCCGCTATGCGCTCCCCTCCGATGTCAGCATAGAGGAATTGATTGAGGCGGGTGCGGTCGGCGACATTCAGGGGCAGTTCCTCAATGCCCGGGGTGAGTTGGTGGATCACCCTATCAACGACCGCATCATCGGCATCGGGCTGGCGGATGTCGGGCGTATTGGCAACGCGATCCTTGCCGCCGGTGGTCCCGGCAAGATCCCGATCATCCGCGCCGCTCTGCTCACGGATGCCTTCGAGGGTCTCGTCACCGATGAGGCGACAGCGGAAGGTGTATTGGCGGGCCTTGAGCCGGCAGAAGGCTAGTCGAGCCATGTTTGCGGGCATCGACATTGGAACTTCCGGCGTCAAGGCGATCCTGGTCGGCGACGAGCACGAGGTGCTGCAGACAGCGACGAGAAACCTCACCGTCACGCGCCTCAACGACGGCTGGTCCGAACAGCACCCCGACGAGTGGTGGGAAGCGTTTTGCGCGGCGTTCGACGAATTGGCCGCGGCGCGGCCGGTCGAAATGTCGGCGCTGCGCGGCATCGGCCTGTCGGGCCAGATGCTGGGAACGGTCCTTATCGATAAGGGCGACCGGCCGATCCGGCGCGCCATCCTCTGGAACGATGGACGGGCGGTGGAGGAGGCCCGCCGCTTACAGGCGGTCGTGCCCGATATGGGGCAGCGCTCCTGCATCGATCCCGATCCCGGCTTCGGCGCGCCAAAGCTTATGTGGCTGGCACGGCACGAGCCGGAGACGATCGAAAGAACGGACTGCCTGCTTTTGCCGAAAGACTATGTGCGGCTGAAACTGACAGGAGAGCGCGCCAGTGAGCCCAGTGACGCCAGCGGCACGCTCCTCTTCGACAACCGCCAGATGGCCTTTGCGCGCGATCTCGCCGAGGCCGCCGGCTTCGCGATGGAAAAATTGCCGGGGCTCGTCAACGCCTGGGAGCCGGCGGGCCAGCTGCGGCGCGACCTGCGTGAGCGATGGGGCATCCGGGGACCCGTCGTCGTTGCCGGGGGCGCCGGCGACAATCTGGCCTGCAAGATCGGCGTCGGGGCGGCCCGTCCCGGACGCGGGGTCCTGACGATCGGAACTTCGGGCGTTCTGTGCGTCTCGACGCCGACGTTCCGGCCAATCCCCGGGAAAGGCGTGCAAACCCCGCCGCACGCCGCCCCCGGCCAGTTTTCCTCGCAAGGCGTCGTCATGAGCGCGACGAGCGCCGTCAACTGGATGGCGACGATCATGGGGACGAACGAAGCGGAGTTGGATGCTGAAGCCGAGGCGCTTCTTGCATCACCGGACGGCGCCCGGCAGATCGCCGGCGCGCCGGTGATCCTGCCTTACCTCGACGGCGTGCGCACACCGCACAAGAATGCGCGCCTGCGCGGACTGGCGGACATGCTGTCACTCTCGACAACGCGGGAGATGCTGGCATGGGCGGTCTTCGAGGGCGTTGCCTTCCATTTCGCGGAAGTGGTCCAGACCCAGCGCAACCACGGCATATCCTGCTCGCAGTTGCAGGTGGTCGGCGGCGGATCGCAATCGCGAATCTGGCCACGCATGATCGCCGCTTTGTACGGCATACCGCTCGTCCTCTCCAAGGGCCGTGCGCATGCGGCGGCAATGGGCGCGGCAAAGTTGGCAATGGCTGCCGCTTCTCGGGGCGACCCGCTCGACCTCCTGGCGGCCGAACCCGAGCTCGACCGCCTGATCGAGCCGGAACCCGATCTCGCTGCCCTGTTGAGCGATCGCGGTGGAAAATACGAAAAAATCAGAGATATTGCACTGGAGCGTGCCACCTGAGCGCCCGATGCGAGGCCGGCCTCAACCTGCGGCCGACCCTGAAATCGTATTGTAGGCCCCATAAGCGGCGAGGGCAGCTTCCATCTGCGCTGTATGGGCGAAGACAAACGCCTCTCCATAGATCGTTTCGTCGGGAAACTCCGTTATCAGCGTCATCGGCACGGCATAACGATCTTCTTCGCTAATCAGGCAGGGAAAGTCGTTGATCATGGTGAACGCCGTCTCGCCGGTGTGCACTTCGAACACGGAGAGGTGTTGCCGGTTATACTCGATGAGCCCCGGAAGAGCCGCAAGTCTTGCAGTCACGGCGTCGACGAGCCTTAAAGCTGGCTTGCGCCAGGCCGCGTGATGGCGCATGATGAGAAAGAAGCCCCTGGGGATCGTCCACATCTCGAAGTTCCGGGGGATGTAGCCAGAAAGCGGACGGGTCCATTCATGCGACGGATAGCCGTGCAGGTTGACGTGGAGCTTCGCACCCGTCAGCCTCAAGGCTTCGTGCCGGGCGCTGAGTTCGTACAACGGCTCGTTCACCCGATATTCGAGATCGTCCCCAAAGGCCGTGTAGCGGGCTGCATGGAGCATGTGACGCGGCTGATGCGCGCTTAGGCGTAGATGAAGGGCATAGCCGTCCGGATTCTCAAGTGGGATGACGGCGAAATGGGCGCCGAGACGTGCAGCAAGCGCTTCGGCTGCCCGCAGCGCACCCACCACGCCCGATGTTTCGTTGCCATGCTGGCCGGCGCTAATCAGCACAGCCGCTTCCGTTCCCCGACGATAGATCCCCTGAACCGCCCGTCCTGCACGAGAGCGCGCCTCGAAGCTGGTGCCGCCCAACGCGGCAAGCTCACGCTGAATCTGCGCGATACCCAGCGGAGTGGGCGCGGTGGCGAACGGCTGACGGGGAACAACCGTCTCCTCGGTCGTTAAAGGCTCTGCGCTTACCCGTACCCGCAGTGTGTCACCATACGCGCGGACATCGGCAACGATCTGTCCAGGCTGAAAGGTCCTGTCTCCGGCCGTGCGCCCGGCGCGATGCTGAAAAATCTCCAGAAGCGAAAAATACACATCCTCGTGCAGCGCCTCGTGAAGGCTTACTGTCTCCTCACCGTAGCCAAGCGGCCGGTCTCGCCCGGGTAGGTCGATCCTGATGCGAAGCTCCTCGAAGTATGGCTCGACCGCCGGCCAGGAATGGGTGCTGACGGCGGCGATCACACGCTCAAACGCGCTTTCGTAATCGGTCGCAAGACGGCAGTCCGTGTCGCCGCCGCCTGCGTGCCCCGCGGTCTTGAGCCAGCCCGTCGGGGAAAGCAGGGTTTGTCCGAGCAGATCGACGTGAAGCCGGTTCGGCGCGAAGACGCGATGCTCCTCCATCGTTCTATCTTTGCGGACCAGCGTGAGGAAATACTCGAGCTCCTCCTGGTCGCCGGCCTCGAAGGTGGTTTTCGCCTCTTTGAGGAGGGCGGCGAGGGGATAGGCTTCCAGTAGGAAGCGCTGGCACGGCGCGTTCGGATAAAGGGGATAGCGGATCGTCACGCTCGCCAAGGTGGCAAGGTCGACCTCCTCCAGAAAGAAATGCAGAAGCGGTTTGTAGGCGCTGCGCAAGCGGGCTTCCACGCCGGCGGCTGCGAGACGGCTTTCAGCCGCCCGCCGCGCGGCTTCATCCTCGAACAACCATGCTTCGACCCGCGCCCCGCGATAGGCAGGCAGCGTCAGTTCGGAGACGAGGGTCTCCAGCGTTCGCGGAATTGTTTCGTCCAGGATCATCGGCAGGTCGATCGCTCGCAACGCCAATATCAGAGCCGCGCCTTCGTGCTGTGGGGTGTGGCCAGGAGCAGGCTGGTCTCGCTGGCCATGATACCTGGAATGAGGCGGATGCGCCGCAGAACGGCGTCCAAATCGGCGAGCGCCGCCGTGCCGAGTTCGACGATGATGTCCCAACGTCCATTGGTCGTGTGGATCGCCGAGACCTCCGCAAGTCCGCTGAGCGCGTGGACGACCCGGTCCGCCATGCGTCCCTCGATCTCCACCATCATGATGCCGCGCACGGGAGAATCGACGGCATCCGCACGCAGGACGACGGTGTAGCCGAGGATGGCGCCTGACTGTTCGAGGCGCGCCATGCGCGCTCGCACCGTAGCGCGCGATACGCCGAGATCGAGCGCCAGGTCGGAGATGCCGCGCCGCGCGTCGTGGCGAAGAAGCGTGATGAGACGTTCGTCGAGCTGATCCATTATCGGCCAATATGGAAGCGATTATTGCCATATTGATAAATAGTTTCGACATATCTGTCAAATTGGCTTGTTCAATCTGTCGGGTAACCGAGGTCGAATAGGGGTGTTCGCAACATTGGTGGAGTTGGGCGGTGCACTGCAAGATTCTCGGCATACCCGTTCAAGACGGGGCTGGCCGCATGGGCTGCGAGATGGGGCCAAGCGCGCTTCGCACGGCGGGCCTTGTCGCGGCGCTGACCGATCTCGGACACGAAGTGAGCGATCTCGGCACCGTCTCGCCGGCGCCGCGGCGACCGCTTACCCACGGCAATACCGCACTTCGTGCGCTACCGGAGATCGCCGCATGGACAACCGCCATCGCCGAGGCGACCTACGCGGCGAGCGGCGAGGGGACGCCCATCTTTCTGGGCGGCGACCACAGCATTTCCGCGGGATCCGTCTCCGGTCTCGCGCGGCGCGCGACCGAGATCGGGCGGCCGCTCTTCGTCCTGTGGCTCGACGCCCATCCCGACTTCCACACGCTCGAGACCACGGCAAGCGGCAATCTGCACGGCGTGTCGCTCGCCTATGCCTGCGGCCGAAAGGGGTTCGAGGGCTATTTCCCGGAGCTACCCGCACCCGTCGATCCGCGCCATGTCTGCACCTTCGGCCTACGCAGCGTCGACCCTGCCGAGCGCCAGGCGCTTGCCGCCGCCGGTGTCACCGTGCACGACATGCGCGCCATCGACGAACACGGCGTGGCGCCTTTGCTGCGCGCTTTCCTGGAGCGGGTGGCGGCGGCGAACGGCCTGCTGCATGTCAGCCTCGACGTCGACTTCCTCGACCCCTCCATCGCGCCGGCGGTGGGCACCACGGTCCCCGGCGGCGCCACCTTCCGCGAGGCGCATCTGGCTATGGAGATGCTGCACGACAGCGGCCTCGTCACCAGTCTCGACCTCGTCGAATTAAACCCATTCCTCGATGAAAGAGGGCGCACCGCCACCCTTCTCGTCGACCTCACGGCAAGCCTGATGGGTCGCCGCATCATGGATCGCCCCACAAGGAGCCACTGATCCCCATGGCCGACCATCTCAACCTCGTTCCCTTCGTCAGCGTGCATCACATGATGCAGCTCGTTCTCGAGATTGGCGTCGAGCGCTTTATGGGTGAGCTTACCGCCTACATCGAGGAGGACTTCCGCCGCTGGGAGAAATTCGACAAGACGCCGCGCGTCGCCTCGCACAGCCGCGAAGGCGTCATCGAATTGATGCCGACGAGCGACGGCAGGCACTACGGCTTCAAATACGTCAACGGTCATCCGAAGAACACCCGCGAGGGGCGGCAGACGGTGACAGCCTTCGGCGTGTTCGCCGATGTCGGCAACGGCTATCCGCTGCTGATCTCGGAAATGACAATCCTGACGGCGCTGCGCACGGCGGCGACCTCGGCGCTGGCAGCGAAATTTCTGGCGCCGAAGGGGGCGGATTGCATGGCGCTGATCGGCAATGGCGCGCAGGCCGAGTTCCAGGCCATGGCCTTCAAGGCGCTTCTCGGGATCCGGAAACTGCGCCTCTACGACATCGACCGCGGGGCGACCGAAAAATGCCGGCGCAATCTGGCCGGCCTGGGTTTCGAGATGACGGCCTGCGCCAGCGGCGAGGACGCGGTGGAGGGGGCACAGATCATCACGACTGCCACGGCCGACAAGCAGTACGCGACGATCCTGACCGACAACATGGTGGGCGCCGGCGTCCACATCAACGCCGTGGGAGGCGACTGTCCGGGCAAGACGGAGTTGCACCGCGACATCCTTCTGCGCTCCGACATCTTCGTCGAATACCCGCCGCAAACGCGCATCGAGGGCGAGATACAGCAGCTCGACAAGGATCATCCGGTGGAGGAGTTGTGGCGCCTGATCGCCGGCAAGGCTGTGGGCCGGCGCGAGGCACGGCAAATCACCTTGTTCGATTCGGTCGGTTTCGCCACAGAGGATTTTTCCGCGCTACGCTACGTGCGCGACAAGATCGAGCAGACGGGTCTCTACACCGATCTTGACCTCCTGGCCGATCCCGACGAGCCACGCGACCTCTTCGGCATGCTTCTGCGCTTCCCAGGCTCGTCCCTCTTGGCGGAGAAGGAGAGGGGGCTGGTCCAGTAGGAGCTTCGGGCGGTTTGCGGCGGAGGATCAACCTTGGATACGCCGAAACACGTCCAGTGCCTCCTCCGCAAGCTTCTGCGTCAGCGCACCGGCCGGCAACGGCTTCGCCAGGGCTGCGGCCTGTCCGGCCCACAGCGGGGAGAAGTCCGCTGATCCCGCGGCCTCCGCTTCTTTTCGCAAGGGCATCACCGCTGCGGTGGCCATGGGGAAAGCCGGTGCTTCCGCACACATGGGGCCGATCTCGCGCATGAGGCGGTTCATGATCCCGCGAGCGGGGCGTCCGGTAAACACGTTCGTCAGCGCGGTGTGGTCGTCGCGGGCGGTCGCGAGCGCGGCGCGAAGGCCCTCGCCGGTAAGAGCTTCCGGGCAGCGCAGATAGGCCGTGCCGATCTGCACGGCGGCTGCGCCTAGCGCGAAAGCGGCGGCGATCCCGCGCCCGTCGGCGATGCCGCCGGCAGCGACGACGGGAACGGAAACGGCATCGACCACCTGCGGCACAAGGGCGAAGGTTCCCGGTTGGCACGCGATGCTTGACCCGAGAAACACGCCGCGGTGGCCGCCGGCTTCGGCACCCTGCGCGATGATCGCGTCGCAGCCGTGCGCTTCCAGCCATTGGGCCTCTTCGACGGTGGTCGCTGAGGCGATGACGGTCGCTCCGCTCGATTTCACACGGCCGAGGAGGGTCCCTTCCGGCAATCCGAAATGGAAGCTCACGACCTCCGGTCTGAACTCCTCCACTATTTGACAGGCAGCCTCGTCGAAGGGCGTGCGCCCTGACCCGGCAGGCGCTGCGTCGGGGTCGAGGCCGAACTCGCGATAGTATGGCGCCAGACGCCGCCGCCACGCCGCCTCGCGTTCAGCGTCGATGGCAGGCGGTGTGTGGCAGAAGAAGTTCAGATTGATCGGCCCACGCGTGTTCTGGCGTATAATCCCCAGCTCAGCGCGGATCTGGTCCACACTCAGCATCGCGCAGGGCAGCGATCCCAGCCCGCCCGCCTCGCAAACGGCGATAGCGAGATCGGCACCTGACGAACCCGCCATCGGCGCCTGAATGATGGGCAGCCTTATCGATAGAAGGTCAAGGATTCGCGAGTCGGGCCACATGCGCTTTCTCCCCGGGCTGAGCGTTCCCGCAAAGGATCGCACGGCAATAGGAGGCGTCAAGGTTGTTCCTCTTTCGCTATTGCGCCCGCAACGCTCTCTCTTGCGGTGGGCGGAGCGATCCGAGAGCAAGCATCCACTCGTGCACGCGCTGTCCGGCAAACGCTCAGTAGGCGACAGTGAATCTGGTCCGGTGGTGCCTTGGCCGCTCGGCTTCGTTGAGGAGCGCTACCGCCAGGTCCGCCACGGAAACTCTCGAATCGCCGGCTGCGTCGACAAGCAGTTCGTCGCCGCCCAGCCGAAAGCGTCCCGTGCGCTCCCCCGGCTCCAGCTGGGCTGGCGGGCTCAGATAGGTCCAGTCCACCGCCGTGTCAGTGCGGCAGACTTCAAGTTGATCGCCGCAGGCAAGCGCGATGTCCCGGTAAGCGGCAGGCATGTAGCGCGGATCGTCCACGAGGTGGCAGCCCGTATCGGGCACGATCAGGCTGCCGGCACCGCCGACAAGCAGCAGCCGCACGCCGGTGCGGGCGAGCCCGTCCAGGAGCGCCTCGGCCGTGGTCACGAGATCGCGTTCGCTGCCGGGCGCTGGGCGGGTGGCGCTGATCACCAGATCCTGGCCGGCGCTCAGCGCGGCAACATCGTCGGCGTTCGCGGCATTGCCCGTGCGTGCGGTGGCCGCGGCGGGCAGCTCTGCAAACCGGGCCGTATCGCGCGCGACGGCGGTGACGTGGTGGCCGCGTTCGAGCGCCTCGGTCACGACGTGACGCCCGACACTACCTGTGGCTCCGAAGACGGTGATGCGCATCGGCCCTAGTCCTCTTAGATCGGTTGGATTGTTCAGGAAGAAGGTGCCGCGCGCCATCGGGACGGCGTGGAAGGTGCGCGGCGCAACAGGAGCGCGATTGCCAGCACCACCATCACGGCGCCCGGCAGCCACTGCCAGCCTATGCGCCCGGGCTCACCGGCAAAGAGGAGCAGCATGGAAACGAACGGAACGAGATAGGTGTAGGCCGTGACCGCGCCCGGGGTTAGCACGGCGGTTGCCCGCTGCATCAGCCAGAAGGTGACGCCACTTGAGAACACGCCCAGATAGGCCACCAGCAGGAAATCGAAAAGCGTCATGGCGGCGAGCGCCCGCGGCGTCTCCATGGCCAGCCCCAGAAGGCCGATCAGCACGCCGCCGGCAACCAGGCTCCAGAAGGTACGCAGCGCCGCTCGATCCGAAAGCCAGCCGTGCGCCAGTCCCCACTTGGTCAAGACCGGGTACAGCGCGGAAGCCACGCAGCCGAGAAAGAATGCCGCTTCGGCGATACCGAACTGCAGCCCGTCGAGCGTGGCGCCGCTTTCCGCAAGGGCGAGCCCCAGTGCGCCGATCGCGCCGAGGGCCAGGATGGCAAGCAGGCGCCCCGCCGGGTTTTCCACGCCAAGCCCGCGGCCGAGGCAATAGGCGAGCAACGGGACACTGACATAGAGGGTTGCCATCGACAATGCGGTGGCGCGATGCGCGGCCCAGAACATGGCGCCGAAGAAGCCGGCAAGGCACAGTCCCATGACGGCATAGAGCAGGAGCCCCGGAAGGCTTGGCCAGCGATCAGGTGTCCGCCAGACGAGTACGCCAATGGCGAGGGCGGCGATGGCAAAGCGGATCGCCGTCAGAAGCAGCGGCGGCAGGCCCTCGCTCATCAGCCCGACAGCCGGGAACGACAGCCCCACGATCAGCGCCCACAGGAGCATACCGGCGTGCGTGCCGCGCGCGCCTTGCGTTATCCCGGACATCGTCATGGCACACCTCCTTGGCTTCCGCACCGAAAGAGCGGAAGAACACCCATCCGCGCAGGGCCAAAGCTAATAGATTGCCAATTCACCGATAATATCTGATCTTTTGGGGAGACTATCTACTGAAAGTGAAGAATTGTGGATCGCTTGACCGCATTGAAGGTCTTTCGCCATGTGGTGGAGCTTGGCAGCTTTGCGGAAGCTGCCCGGCAGCTCCGTCTTTCACCCGCGGCCGTCAGCAAGAATGTGGGCGAGTTGGAGGCTCATCTCGCCGTGCGGCTTCTCAACCGCACCACCCGGCGCATGAGCCTCACCGAGGCGGGCTCGCTCTACTACGATCAGGTCGCGCGCATCCTGGACGAGCTGGAGGAGGCGGATAGCTCGCTCGGGCCGCTGCAGGAGAGCCCGAGCGGTCTTTTGCGGGTCAGCGCGCCGGTGACGCTGACGTTGGTCTGTCTCTCCCAAGCACTGCCTGGCTTCCTTGGCCGCCATCCCGACCTCACCCTTGACCTGAGGCTTGACGATCGACGGGTCAACATCGTCGAGGAGGGCTTCGACATCGCCATCCGTGCCAGCGGCAGCCTCGAGGACTCCAGCCTGATCGCGCGAAAGCTCACCACGATCCCGCACGTCGTCTGTGGCGCGCCGTCCTATCTCGAACGCGCAGGCACACCGGTGAGCCCCGAGGAGCTCAAGCACCACTGCTGCATCCAATTCACCTTGTCCGGCCATGCCGATGAATGGGCGTTCGAGAAGGCTGACCGCCATATCCGCGTTCCCATAAGCGGCCGCTACAAGGTGACTTCGAGCCTGGCTGTTCGCGATGCCCTGAGCGCCGGCTTCGGTCTCAGCCTGATCCCCTGGGCTTACGTCCGCGAAGATATCGAGCAGGGGCGCCTGCGCACCGTTCTCGGCGAGTGGTCGGCGGTCGCGCTTTCCGTCTACGCCGTCTATCCGTCGAGGCGCTACGTCGTTCCCAAGGTGCGCGCTTTTCTCGACTTTCTCGTTGAGGAATTGGGCGAAGGAGCAAACCCGCTCGCCTATTGAAGGAGCCGCGGCAGCAGCAGCGTAATCCCCGGAAAGGCGATGAGCAGTGTGACACGGACGATCTCGGACGCGAAGAAGGGCATGACCCCCTTGAAGGTCTCGCGCATCGGCACATCCGGCGCCAGGGAGTTGATGATGAAGACGTTGAGACCGACGGGCGGTGTGATCAGCCCCAGCTCCACAACGACGAGAATGATGATTCCGAACCAGATCTTGAGCTCTTGCGGCCCGAGGCCGAACTCGAGGCCCGCGACGATCGGCCAGAAGAATGGGATCGCCAGGATGACCATCGACAGGCTGTCCATCAAGCAGCCGAGGATCAGGAACGCGACAATGATCATCACGAGAATGGCGAGCGCCGGAAGCGCACTATCGTGCAAGGCCGCCGCCGCTGCCTGGGGAACGCCGGCGCGTGCCATGAATATCTTCAATAATTCGGCGCCCAGCAGGATGAGGAAGATCATGCCGCTGGTGCGCGCCGTCTCCAGGAGCGCGCCGCGAAACCCGGACCAGTCGAGCCGCCCGCGCACGATGCCGTAGGCGCCGACCAGGAAGACGCCGATGGCGGCGGCGGGCGTAGGATTGTAGATCCCGGCATAGATGCCGCCGATGACGATACCGAAAATGACGAACACGGGAATGATGGTGAGGGTCGCCTGCAAGAGCTCGTCGCGCGGCACTTTGTGGCCCGTGGGCCCGGCGCCCGGTACGGCCCAGACGTAGACGGCGATGGTGGCAATGAACAGCACCATTGCCAGGATGCCGGGCAGCAGGGCTGCGGCGAACATGGTGACGATGTTCGCCTCGACGATGATGGCATAGACGATCAGCACCACTGACGGCGGGATGAGGATGCCCAGTGTGCCGCCGGCGGCGACCGTGCCGGTGGCGAGCGCCGGCGAGAATTTGTAGCGCCTGAGTTCGGGCAGGGCGACCTGGCCCATGGTCGACGCGGTGGCCGTGGAGGAGCCGGAAAGCGCGCCGAAGCCGGCGCAGGCGGCAACTGCCGCCATCGCCACGCCGCCCGGAAAGCGTCCAAGCCAGGCGTTCGCCCCGCGGAACAGGTCGCTCGAAAGGCCGATACGTGCCGCAAGCCCGCCCATCAGGATGAACATCGGGAGCACAGTCAGGTCGTAGTTGGAGAACTGGGCGTAGGCCAAATCCTTGAGCTGGTTGAGCACGATCGCCGGCCCTGTCTGCAACATTGTGCCGATAATGCCGACAAGGATCATCGTGTAGGCGACCGGCACGCGGATGGCGATCAGGGCCAGAAGGGCAAGGAGGCCGGCAAGTCCAAGGGCGAAGCTGTCCATCATGGTGTTATTCGGTCGTCCTTCCACGTTCGCCAAGCGGCAAGGCCGACCTTCCGCGCATCATCCGCCAGCTGTTGAGCAAGGTAATGAGCGCGGCCACCAGGAGCAGGACGAGCGAAACGAGGATCGGCGGAAAGGCGGTCCACAGGGGCAGCCGAAGGACCGGCGTGATCTCCGGATATTGCAGATAGCCGAGAAAGCCGAGCCACATCTGCCTGAAAAGCAGCAGCGCGAACGCGGCGGCGAAGAGCGCCGAGAGCATGGCCATGGCCGCCTTTTTCCCCTCGCTCATATTTTCGGTGAAAATGTCGACGGCCACATTGGCACCGGTGAGCTGGCAATAGGGCAGGAACATGAAGATGACGACCGCCACGAAATGCTTCACCAGCTCGTAGTCGGCCGGAAAGGGCGCCGCAAAGAGCAGGTTCGACGCCGCGCTCGCAGCGGTCATCACGGCAAGCCCGGCGGTGATCAATCCGCCGAGCAATGCCCAATTGCGGATAAGCGAGGCGAGGATGGATATCACCCTCGCCCCATCGCCGCCGGGGGCCCGATACTGGCGTTCGCCACTCAAGATGCGTTGTTCGCTATCGCCGCCTTGGCGGCCTCGGCGAGGGCGGCGGCATCGAAGTCCGTGTGGTCGGCAATCCACTTGTCGACCACTGGGGCGAGCGCCTCGTTGAAGGTATCCATCTCCTCCTCGGTGAGCACGATGTACTCGTTGCCCGCGTCGACGGCGATCTGAATGCCTTTGTCGTCCCCATCGCGCCAGATCTGCGCCACCTGCCGCAGCCACTCCTCGTCGGAGTTCTTCGCGAAGACCTCTTTCAGATCGTCGGGGAGCGATTCCCAGCGGGCCTTGTTCATCGACACCTGGAAAGTCGTGGTGCCGAAGCGTGTCATGTTGGGCCCTTCGATCTGGTAGTCTGTCACGTCCTGAAGCTGCAGGGCGGGGATGATCTCCCACGGGATCAGCGCCCCGTCCACCGCATTGGTGGAAAGCGCCTGCGGCAGATCGGGCACTGGCATGGTGACCGGGGTGGCGCCCATCGCCTTCACGACCTCGTTGCCGGTCGGTCCCGGCACGCGCAACTTCTTGCCCCGTGTGTCGGCGACGGTGTGCACTGGTTCCCGCGCCATGTGCAGTGCCTGGCCGGCGTGCACATGGTTGAAGAGCACATGCATTGCCTCGTATTCGGGCGCCAGGAATTCATCGAACAGCTCGCGCATGGCCAGGTTGGTCGCCACGATGTCGTTGGTGAAGATGGTCGGCAGCTCGAAGATCTCCGAGCGCGGGAAGAGACCCGGCGTATAGCCGTTGACCGTCCAGACGATGTCCACCACGCCGTCGGCTACCTGACGGACGAGCTGCGGCGGCGCGCCGCCGAGCGACATCGAGGGATAGATATCGATCTTCACACGCCCGCCGGAATCCTCTTCGATGGAGCGTACCCACGGTTCCAGCATCTGCGTGTGGGCGGGCGCCTGGGGGCCAAGCAGGTGATGCAGCTTCAGCGTCACCTCCGCCTCCTGGGCGAAGCCGGGACGCAGCAGCGCCGGCGTTGCCAGAGCCCCGGCCGTGGTAATCAGGAATTCGCGCCTTTTCATGTGTCTCCTCCTCCGTTCCAGCGCCGAGTGGCGCCCCTCCCGCCAGGCCTGGCGCCCGGTTCTCGTCGCCGCCCGCACGGATGCCGCGCGGGCCGCAATTGTTTTAGGACAAACTATGCTGCCACAGGACGCACCGGTTTTCCATCCTGTCGTTCATCGTGCCTCCTCTGCCGTTCCTCCTTCTTTCAACCTCACAAATGCGGGCTTATAAATGCGGAAGCCAGACGTCGAGCACCGCCGCCCGCTCCCCCTTGCGCACGGTCTCGAAAGCTTCCCCCACCGCCTCCTCCACTTCTTCCGGCCTTTCCACCTTTCGCGCATAGGCGGCGCCGGCGGCGGCGGCGATGCCGGCATAGTCCGGCGGTGGATCGAAGGCGACGTCGATGTCGTTCGCACGGCTCGCATAGCCGTCGGGATGGACGGCGAGCGTGGAAAAGCGCGGCGCCTTCCAGCCGCGGTTGTTGTAGACGATCTGCAGGAACGGCGTGTTGTACTTCGCGGCGATCCAATGGACGCTCGAGGGTACGGAGAACATGTAGGAGCCATCGCCCGTCAACGAGACCACCGTCTTGTTGGGTGCCGCAAGCTTGGCGCCGATCGCCGCCCCGCCGCTCCAGCCGAGCGAGCCGCCGCCGGCGGTGAAGATCGAACCAGGCCGGCGCATGGCCAGGTGATTGAAGATCGTCGGGTAGTTGGTGATGCCCTCGTTGAGCACGATGGTGTCGTCGTCGATGTGGCGGCGCACACAGGCGGTCAGGAATTCCGGCGTGATAACGGCGTCGGCCTTCTCGAGGGCGTCCAGCGCCTTTACGCGCTCGCTACTTGTGCGGCGGTAGTGCTCGACACGGGCGCGCACTCGCTCCGCGTCGGGCTTGCGGCGCGCCAGGGCCGCATTGAGTTGGCGCAGCGCCGTCTCGGCGTGGGCGCGAAAGCTCGCCCGCGCGCCGATGTACCACAAAGGCATGTTCTCCTTCAGCGGGTCGACGTCGATGTGGAAGATCGGTGCCTCCTCGCGCGGGCGGCTGACGGTCGGGATCCACGGCACGTCGCTGTCGATCACCAGGATGCAGTCGGCCTCTGCGAGGGTGGCGTTCTGGTGCGGCTCGTTCCACTGGTTGCCCTGGTAGAGCGGATGGTCGTGGGGGAAGTTCATCGCATTCGGCACCGATTCCAGAACGCCGACACCCAGCGCCTCGCACAACAGGACGAGCTGCTCCGCCGCCTTCGGATTGCGCCCGAGATAGGAGGTGACGACGAGCGGGCGCGCTGCCCCTTCCAACGCCGTCAGCAGCGTCTCCACCGCCTCTTCGGGGAGCGGGGAAGGGGCGAGCGGACGCCACCCCGCGGGATCGATTTCGACGGGCGAGGAAAGCGTCTCCTCCATCACCTCGCGCGCGCCCATCAGATAAGCCGGGCCTTTGGGATCCGAGCCGGCGATCTGCAGGGCCCTGTGCACGAGCTGCTTGATGTTCCTGCCGGTCCTGATCTCGTTGTCGTATTTCATGTAGCCGCGCACGATGCCGCGTTGGTCGTGCACGTCCTGGATCCATTGGATGAATTCGTTGCGGCTGCCCTTCATTTCGCCTTCCTGGGTAAAGGGCGAGGCGCCGGCAAAGACGAGCATGGGCGCCCGCCCCTTGGCCGCGTTGTGGATGGCGCCGGCGAGCGCCTGGGTGCCGCACTCCACATGGACGAGCACGGCCTGCGCCTGGCCGGAAACCTGAGCAAAGCCGTGTGCGGCGCTCATGCCGACCATCTCGTTGGGACAGGTCACGATCATCGGCACCTTGCGTCCCTCTGCCCGTGCCTCGGCGATCGCCTCGATGAGGGCAGGGTGGTCGCTGCCGAAATTCGCGAAGATGTGGCTGACGCCTGCTTCACTCAGCGCTTCGAGAAATGCTGTGCTGGCCGTGTACATCTTGCCGTCCTCAATCCAGTACGGCGACGATCCGGCGCAGAAGCCGGATCAGCTCCTGCTTCTTGTCGCCGACGATCTCGTCCAGTTCCCGGTCGTGCTCGGCCGCGCAGGCCGCCAGATGCGCCAGCTTCTCCTCGCCATGGGGCGTCAGAAACAGCGCGTAGCTGCGCTTGTCCGCGGGGTTTGCGCTGCGCCGGACGAGCTCTTCGCGCAGCAACTCTCGCAGCACCGGTGTGATGGTCGACTTGTCGCGGCCGCTGGCGCGGCTGAGCGCCATCGGCGTGATGCCCGGATTGTTGTGGATGATGGCCAGTACCGCAAACCAGCCCGGCCGCAGGTCGCTCTCACCCGTAAGCCGCCGGAAGGCCTTGAAGGAGGCGCTCTGCGCCAGCCGCAGGTGAAAGCCGACATAGTTTTCCAGCTCGCCCAGCAGCACCGGCTTGCCGTCATCCTTCACTCGGGCTCGGGCACTGCCGCCTTTGGAAATCTCCGTCTTGTCCATCGCTCCCGACGTTTCACGCGGGGACAATCTCCACCGCGCGCCTCCCTCGCGGCGAACCGCGCCTCGACAAGAACTATATGGCAAAGGCCAAGGTCCATCAACTTAGTTTTATATCAAACCAGTTTGAGCGCCCTAATCGCAGCGGCTGTTACCTCGTTGTCATACTGCGCATGCACGGGAGGAGTTCTGGCGATGCGATCGCCGGGAGATGCAAACGAGAGGAGTCCATTTCCTATGGAACGCAATTATACGATCCGTAAGGCCGCATTGGCGGCAGCGATGCTCGCATCCGTGGCCTTCGCCCCTGCGGCCTCCGCCGATAATCTGGTGCTCTACACCTCGCAGCCCGATGCGGACGCCGCCCAGACGGTCGATGCCTTCAAGGCGGCCAATCCGGGCGTCGAGGTCGAAATTTTCCGCTCCGGCACCAGCGACCTCCTGACCAAGCTGGCCGCCGAGTTCGCGGCCGGCAGCCCGCAGCCCGACGTGCTGTTGATCGCCGACGCCGTCAGCATGGAGACGCTCAAGAAGGATGGCCGTCTCATGGCCTATCCCGAGGCCAACCTCGAAGGTTTCGAGGAGGCCGCCTACGACGCCGATAAGACCTATTTCGGCTCCAAGCTCATCACCACCGGCATCGCCTACAATACCCGCGCCGCCGAGAAGCCGGGGCACTGGTCCGATCTTTCAGGAGACGCCTACAAGGACCTGGCGATCATGCCGAGCCCGCTCTACTCGGGTGCCGCGGCCTACATGCTTTCGGCCTTTGTCGGGCGCGACGATCTCGGCTGGGACTATTTCGAAAAGCTCCAGGAAAACGGCCTGGTCAGCGTGCGCGGCAATGGCGCCGTGCTCAAATCGGTGGCGAGCGGCGAGAAGGCCTACGGCATCCTCGTTGATTTCATGGCGATGAATGCCAAGAAGGACGGATCGCCCATCGAGTTCGTCTTTCCCGAGGAGGGCGTGACGGCGGTGACCGAGCCGGTGGCCATCATGTCGACAGCGAAGAACCCGGACGCGGCCAAGGCATTCGTCGACTTCATCCTTTCCGACGAGGGCCAGAAGCTGGCCTTGAGCCAAGGCTACCTGCCGGCCAAACCTTCGGCCGGGCGTCCCGACTGGCTGCCGGAGGGCATCGCGATCAACGTCATGTCGGTCGACGTGAAAAAGGTGGTCGAAGAGATCGACGCCAACAAGGAAAAATTCTCCGCCATGTTCGGCGGCTGAGGACGTACCCAAATGTCGGTTCCGCGCCAGGAGCGTCAGGGCCAGGATATGGCCCTGACGGTGGGGATTGTCGCGATCATCGCGGTCTTCTCGCTGTTGCCCATGGTTCGGCTTCTGCAGGAGGTCGTTCTGCCGGGCGGCAGGTTTTCCCTGAACGTTATCCACGCCGGCATTGTCGGCAGCACCACGTGGCGAGCCACCTGGAACACGCTTTGCGTGGGCCTGGGCGGCACCGCCTTCTCCCTCATTCTTGGGGTGGCGGTGGCCCTCCTGGTCTCGCTCACCGACGTGCGGCGGCGTCAGGCGTTCGTCCTGTGCTTCGTCACCCCGTTGATGATCGCCCCGCAGGTCACAGCGCTTGCCTGGCTGCAGCTTTTCGGTCCCTCCAGCCCGCTGCTCGATCTCCTGGGCCTGGCGCCGCCGCTCGGCGCGCCCAACCCGCTCTATTCGCCCGAAGGCATCGTTCTGCTGCTCGGCATCCAGTACGCACCGCTGGTCTTCCTCATCGTGCGTGCCGGCCTTCGCAAGCTGCCGCGGGAGCTGGTCGAGGCGGCGCGGTCGGCCGGCGCCGGCTGGTTCACCGTGCTGCGCACCGTCATCCTGCCGCTGATGACGCCGTCCATCGTCGGCGCGGCGGCACTCACCTTCGTTTCCTGCGTCGGCAATTTCGGCATTCCCGCCTTTCTCGGTATTCCGGCCAACTATCTGGTGCTGCCGACACTCATCTATCAGCGCCTGGCCGGCGGCGGGCCGGCGGTGCTTTCCGAGGCGGCGTTCCTTTCCGTGCTGATCGGCGTGGTCGCCATGGTCGGTATCGTCCTGCAGGACAGGATCAGCCGCCGGCGCGACTTCCGGATCACCGCGACATCGCTGCCCGCCGCGCCTTATTCGCTCGGCCGCTGGCGGCACCCGGTCGAGCTGGGCATGTGGTTGCTGATCGTGATTATCCTCGTCCTGCCGCTGGTCGGGCTGGTGCTGACGTCGCTGGTGCGCGGCTACGGCGTGACGCTGAGCGCCGATACGGCGACGCTGGAGAATTACCGCTTCATCCTTTTCGAGCACGCCGCCGCGCGGCGCGCCTTCGTCAACAGCCTGTACCTGTCGTTCGGTGCCGCCGCCTTCGCCGTCTTCGCGGCGATCCCGCTCGGCTATGCCATCGCCTGGGGCAAGAACCGCTGGATCAAGGTGCTCAACCTGGCGGTGGAACTGCCCTACGCGCTGCCGGGCGTGGTGCTGGCGATCGCCTCGCTGCTGCTATTCCTGAAGCCTGTGCCGATCACCGGCATCCACATCTACAACACGGTCTGGATCATCCTCTACGCCTATCTGGCGCGCTTCCTCGTCTTGGCGGTGCGGCCGGCGGTCAGCGGCTACCTGCAGCTCGACCGGGCGCTGGAGGAGGCGGCGCAGGTGGCGGGCGCGGGGCTGTTCACAAGGTTGCGCACGATCGTTTTCCCCCTTGTCGCGCCGGCGGCCATCGCCGGCGGGCTGCTCATCTTTATGACGGCGTTGAGCGAGCTGACGGTCTCCGCGCTTCTATGGTCATCCGAGGCGGAGACCATCGGTGTCATCATCTTCGCGTTCGAGCAGGGCGGCGATTCCAAGTATGCCGCGGCCGTCTCCGCGATCATGGTGGCCAGCACCTTTCTCCTGATGCTTCTGGCCAACCTTCTTGCAGGCAAACTACCGAGCGGAGTGCTCCCATGGCGGGACTGAGCATCAAGGACGTGACCAAGCGCTTTGACGGGGCCAGCGCGCTCGATGGGGTGTCGATCGACGTGGCCGACGGCGAGTTCCTTGCCGTTCTCGGGCCGTCGGGTTGCGGCAAGACCACGCTCTTGCGGCTCATCGCCGGGTTCGAAACCCTGACCGGCGGATGCATCCGCATCGGTGAGCGCGAGGTCTCCTCCCGGCACGTCAACGTGCCGCCAGAAAAGCGGCGTGTCGGCATCGTCTTCCAAAACTACGCCCTGTGGCCGCACATGACGGTGGCGGAGAACATCGGCTACGCGCTGAAGGTGGCGCGTATCAGCCGCGCCGAGCGCGAAGAGCGCGTCCGCCGCGCCCTGGCCCTGGTCGACATGGAGCGGTATGGCGGCCGTCGGCCAGCCAGTCTTTCCGGCGGCCAGCGGCAGCGCGTGGCGCTCGCGCGCTGTCTGGTGGCCGAGCCGCGGCTGGTGCTGTTCGACGAGCCGCTCGCCAACCTCGACGTGCACCTGCGCGCCTCCATGGAAGATGAGTTCGCCGATTTTCACAAGCGGACCGGCACCACCGTCCTCTACATCACCCACGACCAGGCGGAGGCCATGGCACTGGCCGACAGGATCGCCGTGATCGACCACGGCCGCCTCATGCAACTCGCCACCCCGCAGACGATCTATCATGAGCCGGCCAACGAGATGGTCGCCTCCTTCATTTCCCAGGGCATGGTCCTGCCGGCCACGGTGGAAAGCCCGGAAGCCGACGGCCATTGTCGTGTGCGCGTGCTCGACCAGGATCTGGTGGTGCGCTGCCGCAAGGGCGAGCGCCCTCGCGATAAAGCGCGCATCTGCTGCCGTGCCTCGCAGTTGACAGCTGTCACCGCCAAGAAACCGGGCTTCGACGGCACGGTGAAGCGCGCCGTCTATCGCGGCGGCGCGGCGCGGATCGAGTTCGAGCCGGACGGCGCACCGCATCTCGGCCTGCATTTCGAGCGGCCGGATCCCGTCACCTTCGCAGCCGGCAGCCGGGCGCGGCTCGCCCTAACGTCGGGATGGCTCATCCCGGCGGTCGAGGCCGCCTGATGCTGCAGAGGGTCTGTCGGCGGCATTATCGCCAAGCGCAGGAGATAGCCGCCTTCGGCAGGTCGAGCATAGCACGTGCCTCCGCCGGGACGACGATGGCAAAGCCGCCGCTTAGTTCCTCTCGACCGGCTTCGAGCGCATACGCGAGACTGTCTCACGCTCGGCGCGCTTGCAGCGCATCGGCGGCAGTCCGCGGTCCATCAGCGCCATGTCTTCGAGCACCATGTCGCCCATGCGCTTGAAGGCGATGTCGAGGGCGCCGGCGCGATGCGCGGAGCGCAGGAAGCCGTCGAGGGAGCGGACGGGATGATCGGCGGGCAGGGGCTCTTCGGGGAAGACGTCGCTTGCCGCCACGATATGGCCGCGCCGCACGGCCTCTATCAGGGCGTCGAAATCCACGACGCCGGCCCGGCTGAGCAGGATGAAGGCGGCGCCCGGCCGCATCTTCTGAAAGGCTTCGGCGCCGAGGAAGCCGCGGTTCTCGCTCGTCACTGCCGCGACGACGAAGACGAAGTCGCTTTCAGAAAGCACGGTGTCGAGCGGGGCCGGCTCCACGCCCGCTTCGCGCAGGATGGAGGGCGGCAGCCACGGGTCGAAAACCCGGACCGTGGCGCGAAAGCCGGCAAGCACGCGATTGAGCGCGCGGCCGAGATCGCCGAAGCCGACAATGCCGATCTCTGAGCCCGAGACGAGGCGTGCGGAGGCATTGCCGTCGCCGCCCCAAAGCTCGCGGCCTTGGCGGAAGTCGAGATCCGCGTCGACGATGCCGCGCGCGAGATTAAGTGCCAGCGCCAACCCCATCTCCGCCACAGGCTCGGCAAACACCGCTCCGGTGGTCACCACGTGTATACCGCGCTCGAAGAGCCTCTCGTAGGGCATGTTGTTGATGAGATTGGTTTCGACGTTGAAGACGCAGCGCAGGCTTTTCATCCGGCCGAGCGTTTCCGGCGAGATCGGCGGCTGCCCGATAATATAGCGTGCGAGGCCAAGCACTTCCTCATCAAGGCGGTGCAGCTGCGCGGCCTCGGTCTCGCGGATGTCGTAGCCCTCATGCAGCCGACGCCGGGCCTCGGGCGTGAAGATCAGGTCCAGCGTGCGCGGTTCCGGTGCGCTGATGACCAGCGGCCTCGATGTCTCGGCCATAATTTTTCTCCCTGCACGATTTGCGGACAGTATCAGGCACACATCCACGATAAAACGATTTACAGCACTGAAAAATCGATTTATCAATAGTTTGGCTTGGAAAAGCGAGCTTTGGGAGGAGCGTTTGTCGAGCGGTGCCGTGCACAAGCGGCCGTCGATCCACGACGTGGCGAACCATGCGGGCGTGTCGGCGGCGACCGTCTCGAAGGTCATGCACGGCGTGCCGACCGTGAAGCCGGAGAACGCACAGCGCGTTTTCGAGGCGGTGGAGCGGCTGGGCTACCGGGCGGACCCGCTTGCCTCCGACTTGAGGCGCGCCAAGCGCCGCATCATTGGAGCGATCCTGCCGGAATTCGAAAGCGAGTTCTTCGGCTCCATGGTCACGCATCTGGAGCGTCTTGCGGAACTGCGCGGCTATACGCTGGTGGCGGCGTCGAGCGGCGAATCGGAGGAGCGCGAAGCGGAAATCCTGAGGCGCATGCAGGACTGGCGCGTGGCCGGTGTCGTGCTCGCCCCCGTACGCGACGAGCATGGCCGGGGCGGCGAATCGATGCGGGCGCACGGGATGACCGGCGTGATGATCGACCGGGTGCTCTCCGACAAATCCTTCGACACGGTTTCGGCCGACAGCCTCTCGGCGAGCGCGGAGGTCGCGCGCGAGCTTATCGGGCGTGGCCACCGCCATGTGCTGGTGGTCGGGCTTGGAGAGCAGGGGGCCTGCGTGCGGGCACGCCTGGAAGGGTTCCGCAAAATGGCGGAAGCGCTGGATCCGAAGGTGCGGATAGACGTGATCCTGTGCGAGAGCGACGTGGAGCCGTTGCGCGCCTCGATCCGCGACTACTTCTCGCGCGGCGAGCGGCCGACCGCGGTTTTCTCCCTATTTCTCAAAGGGACCCTCGTCGCCTTAAGCGAGTTCCGCCGCCGCGGCTGGCACTGCCCGGACGACATCTCGCTGGTCGGCTTCGACGATGCGGAATGGATGTCGGTGACATGGCCGACAATCGCCGCCGTCGTGCAGCCGGTCGGCCAGATCGCCGCCCAGGCCATGGATATGCTTTTTCGCCGCATAGACGGCGAGAGCGGGCCGCCGACGGCACGGCTCGAACGATGCCAGCTATTGGTGCGGGAATCCGTTGGAGCGCCGAGCAGCGGCCCGCACTCGGGGGGAGGAACAGGACAATGACCCCGATTGTCAAAACCCGAAATGACGCCGCGCTCGGCCTGAAAGGCGGCGTCGCAAGTCTGTGGAGGAGTCAATGATAGGCAAGATGCTGAGAATGAACCTGATTTCGGCGGCGGCGCTGTCGCTCTCCGTGCTGGGCGCCCATGCCCAGGATGGCCAGTACGGTGTGCTGATGAAGACGCTTTCCAACCCCTTCTGGGGTGCGATGGGGCAGGGCGTTGAGGACGGCGCCAAGGAAGCAGGCGTCGACTATTTCGTGCAGGCGGTCGAGAGCGACCAGGCCGCAGAGCCGCAGCTCAACGTGTGCAACACGATGCTCGAGCGCCAGCCGGTGGCGATGATCACCGCCGCCATCAACTCCACCAACCTGCTTCCGTGCCTGAAGGCCGCGCAGGAACAGGGCATCAAGGTGGTTGACCTCGACGGCAATCTCGACCAGGCGATCCTCGACAAGGAAGGGATCGAGATCACGTTCCGCATCGGCTCCGACAATGTGGCGGCCGGCGCGCAAGGGGCGGAGTATCTCGTCTCCCAGCTCGGCGCCGATGCCACCGGGGCAGTGCTGGTCATCGAGGGCCTGTCGGGCAACATCACCGGCCAGATGCGTGCGGAAGGCTTCGCCGACAAGCTCGCCGAGCTGGCGCCGGGGCTGGAGATCGTAGCCTCTCTTCCGGGCGACTGGGACCGCGGCAAGGCGGCATCCATCACCAACGACATCTTGACCCGCAATCCAGACCTTGTCGCCATCTTCGCGGCCAACGACGGTATGGCGCTGGGCGCGGTGGAGGCGGCCTATGCGGCCGGCAAGGGCGATCAGATCGTCATCATCGGCGTCGACGGCAACTCGGACGCGGTGAAGTCGATCAAGGACGGGCGACTCAACGCCTCCGTCGCTCAGCTCCCCTATCTCGTCGGCAAGCAGGCGGTCGAGAACGTCAAGAAGGCGCTGGCCGGCGAAGAGGTGCCGTCGGACATTGCCGTGCCGACTCTCGTGCTCACGCAAGAGGTGCTCGAGGACGGCAACGAGCCGCTGCTCGAATACGTCAAATAATCCTCCCGAAACCTGGCTGGCGCGAGAGGCGCCAGCCCCTTTTCCGGTCGAGGCACAATGTCTTCTGATCTTGCAACACCGGGGGTGTGGACGCGGGCCCAGCGCGCCTCGGTCGAACGTCTGCACATCAGGCTCGAGTCGTTCCTGGTGCTGGTGGCGCTCAGCGCCCTTATGGCGGTCCTGTCTCCGTATTTTCTGTCCTTCAGCAACCTCCTCAACATCCTGCTCGCCACCTCGACGATCGGCATCCTGGCCATCGCCGCGACCTTCGTCATCGGCTCGGGCGGTCTCGACCTGTCGCTGGGCTCGGTGATGGGGCTTTCGGGAGTGGTGGGCGCTTTCGTCGCCGTCAATCTCGGGGCACCATCCGCGCTGGGCGTCATCGCCTGCATCCTGGCGGGCGGCATTGCCGGCTATATCAACGGCCAGCTCGTCACGCGCGCCTTCGTCCCGGCCTTCATTGTGACGCTCGGCATGTTGGGGCTGGCGCGTGGGCTGGCGCTCGTCATCTCGGGCGGCCGCGTCATCTATGGCTTGCCGGAATTCATGCTCTACCTCGGCCAGGGCCGGCCCTTCGGCATTCCGATGCCGGTCATCATCTTCGTCGCCACGGCGGTCGTCGCCCATTGCGTGCTGGCCTATACGCGCTTCGGCAGGCACACGCTGGCGCTGGGCGATTCCGAGGGGGCTGCGCGGGCCGCCGGCATCCGCGTCGAGCGGCAGCGGCGCATCCTTTACACGCTGTCCGGGGCGCTTGCCGGCCTTGCCGGCCTGCTCTTTTCCGCGCGCATCAATTCGGGCGACCCGACCGCCGGGCTCAACTACGAGCTGACGGCGATCACGGCGGCCGTCATCGGCGGCACGAACCTGTTCGGCGGGCGCGGCTCCATCCTCGGCACGATGATCGGCGCCCTCATCATGGGCGTGCTGCAGAACGGCCTCAACTTGCTGGCCGTGCAGTCCTACTACCAGCAGATGGCCATCGGCGCGGTGCTTATCCTCGCCGTCTTCATCGACCAGTACCAGGTGAGGAAGGAGAGCCGGGTATGACCCTTCTCAAGCTTGAGGGCATCCGCAAGAGCTTCGGCGCGATCGACGTGCTGCACGGGGTCGATCTCGCCGTGAAAGCCGGTGAGGTCGTCGGGCTGGTCGGCGACAACGGCGCCGGCAAGTCCACCTTGATGAAGACGATCACCGGCATCTATCAGGCGGACGCCGGCTCGATCGCCTTCGACGGCCGGGGCATCCTCGATCTCGATCCCGGCGAGCGCCGGCGGCTGGGTATCGAAATGATCTATCAGGACCTGTCGCTCGCCAGACAGCAGGACGTCTCCAGCAACATCTTCCTCGGCCGCGAGCCGACAAGGAAGCTCTTCGGTCTCTTCCCCTTCGTCGACAAGGCGGCGATGGACCGCCAGGCGGCGCAGATGATCGAGCGGCTCAACGCGCATCTGCCGTCGATCAACCGCGCTGTCGGCTCCTTTTCGGGAGGCCAGCAGCAAACAGTCGCCATCGCCCGGGCGCTCACCTTCAACCCGAAGCTCGTCATCATGGACGAGCCGACGGCCGCGCTGGCCGTTCGCGAAGTGCAGAGCGTGCTCGACCTGATCCGCCGACTGAAATCGGAAGGTATCGCGGTCATCCTGATATCGCACCGCCTCAACGACGTGCTTTCGGTAACGGACCGGATCGTCGTCCTGCGCCATGGACGGGCCGAAGCCGATCTCGTCACCGGCAAGACCAACATGAGCGAGGTGGTGAGCCGCATCGTCGGCGGCGGAGATATGGCCGCGGCAGCCTCCCACGAAGCAAGAGGATAACGATGAACACGCTCGGACTGCATACCTTCGCGATCTCACCCATGTGGGAGGTCGCGCGCATCGAACCGCAGATGGAAGCGCTCAAGGCGCATGGCGTCGGCCTGTTCGAGATCCCGTTGCTCCGACCGGAGGAACTCGACGTTGCCGCCGCGACCGCCTTTGCGGCACGGCACGATGTCGAGCTCATCTGCTCGCTCGGCCTGCCGGCAAGCCTCAACGTGGTGGCGCGGCCCGACGAGGCGCTGGCATTTCTGGAAGCCGCTTTCCGCGCAACGCGGGCCGTGGGCAGTGGCGCGCTTTGCGGCGTCACCTACGGCACGATCGGCAAGACCACGGGCCGCGCGCCGACGCAAGCCGAGATCGACGGCATCTGCCGCTTCCTCGAACGCGCGGCAGCGCAGGCCGCCGGCCACGGCCTGCGGCTCGGCATCGAGCCGTGCAACCGCTACGAGACGCACCTGATCAACAGGGGCGTCGACGCGGCCCGGATCATCGAGCGCGTGGGCGCGGAGAACGTTTTCATCCATCTCGACACCTACCACATGCATATCGAGGAGGAGAGTTTCGAGACGGGCTTCCGCGCCGCCGCCCCTTATCTCGGGTATGTTCACGTCTCTGAAGCCAATCGCGGTGTCCCCGGCCGCGGGATGGTCAATTGGCCAGCCGCTTTCGAGGCCATGGCCGCGATCGGCTACGAGGGGCCGATCGCGCTCGAAAGCATGAACCACGTCGATGCCGACATCGCCGGCGGGCTCGCCGTGTGGCGGCCGGTGGCGGAAAACCCGCAGGATGTCATCGACGTCGGACTGCCATTCCTGCGCGAGGCGGCGCGGCAGGCGGGGCTGACGCTCGGGTGACCTTCGGGAAGGTGACGGGGCGGGGTATCTCATACAGCCCCAAAGGCTTCCGCCCCGCCTCCCACCATCTTTTTTTGAAACTCCTTCCACCTCCACGCTCTTGCCGTTTGCGCGAACGGCTTTAGCTTCGCGCTGCTGGCAACCCTGGGCGGTCCGTCCAGCGCGATGATGCCTCGGAGGTCGTCCGCGGTGTCGCTCATGCGGCTTCGGGAGTGAGGATACGAAGCCGGAAAGGTGAGGCGTCTGAGGAGCGGTGTTCCGCTTCGCAAGCGACAGGCAGGCCTATTCACCAACGCAAACGCTGCAGCCGGTTCGCCGCGCGCAGGCGGGAGGAGAAATGTTCGAAAAGCTCTTTGATCTGCGGGCCCACGGTACGTCGGTGCGCACCGAGGTGATCGCCGGCGTCACCACGTTCCTGACGATGGCTTATATCATCTTCGTCAATCCGGCGATCCTCTCCACGACGGGGATGGATCGCGGCGCCGTCTTCGTGGCGACGTGTCTGGCCGCCGCGCTTGGCACTGTCATCATGGCGCTGTTTGCGAAGTGGCCGATCGGCATGGCGCCGGGCATGGGGCTCAATGCCTTCTTCGCCTTCACCGTTGTCGGCACGATGGGGTTTTCCTGGCAGCAGGCGCTGGGGGCGGTTTTCGTTTCCGGCGTCATCTTCCTGATCCTGACGGTGACCGGCGTCCGGCGCTGGCTCATCTCCGGCATTCCGCAATCCATGCGCTGCGCCATCGTCGCCGGCATCGGGCTGTTCCTGGCGATCATCGCGCTCAAGAGCTCCGGCATCGTCGTCGCCTCGGAGGCCACTTTCGTTACCCTCGGCGATCTCTCCCAGGCTGGCCCCATGCTTGCCATTCTCGGCTTCTTCATCATCGCCGGGCTGGACGCCCTCCACGTGCGCGGTGCCATCCTCATCGGCATCCTGGCGGTGACTGTCCTGTCGATGCTGTTGGGCATAAACGAGTTTCAGGGCGTCATCTCAGCCCCGCCGAGCATCCTGCCCACCTTCATGCAGCTCGACGTCTGGGGCGCGCTTTCCGCCGGGCTCCTGCATGTCATCCTCGTCTTCGTCCTGGTCGAGGTTTTCGACGCCACGGGCACGCTGATCGGCGTGGCCAAACGCGCCGGGCTCATGAAGCCCGACCGGCCCAATCGTCTCGGCCGCGCGCTGATGGCGGACAGTACGGCGATCGTTGCCGGCTCGCTGCTGGGAACGAGCAGCACGACGGCCTATGCCGAAAGCGCCTCTGGTGTTCAGGCAGGCGGCCGCACGGGGCTCACGGCGCTGGTGATCGCCGTTCTGTTCCTTGCGGCCTTGATGTTCTCGCCGCTCGCCGGCTCAGTGCCCGCCTATGCAACGGCGCCGGCGCTGCTTTACGTGGCCGCTCTGATGATGCGTGAACTGGTCGAGATCGAGTGGGAGGAGACGGCCGAGGCGGTGCCGGCCGTGCTGACGGCAATGATGATGCCGTTCACCTACTCGATCGCCAACGGGTTGGCCTTCGGTTTCGTCAGCTACGCAGTGATCAATACCTTGGCAGGGCGTCCGCGCGCCGTGCATCCGGCGACTTGGAGCGTCGCGGCACTTTTCGTCCTGCGGTTCGCCTTCGTATCCGAATAGCGAAGCCTGTCCGAATAGCGGGGGCTGGATGTTAGGGCTGCGGCCAGCTCCCGCCGATGGCTCGGGTGATCTCCTCGGCCGCCTCGCGCACGAGGGTGCCGTATTCGGCGTCGCGCTCGGGCATGACACGCACCGACGGGCCGGACAGCGAGATGCCGGCCGTCGCCTCGCCAAATTGGTTGAAGATGGGGGCGGCGATGCAGCGCATGCCGGGTGTGCGCTCTTCGTCGTCGATCGACCAGCCGCGGGTGCGGATGCGCTCGAGTTCCGCAAGGAGCGCCTCTTTCGAGGTGATTGTCTTGTCGGTGAAGGCGGTGAGCGCCCGTCTCTTGAGAACCGCCTCGATCTGCGCCTCGGGAAAGAAGGCGAGCAAGGCCTTGCCGATGCCCGAAGCGTGGATCGGGCCGCGTGTGCCGGGCCGGAAGAAGGCGCGGATCGGCTCATGCGTTTCGACCTGGCTGACGAAGATCACCTCGCCTTGATCGACGATGGCCAGATTTGCGGTCTCCCCCGTTGCCGTCATGATCCGCTGCATGACCGGCCGGCTTTGCTCGACGACCTGCGTGCGGCCGAGCAAGCTGCTGCCGATGCGGAATGCCTCCAACCCCACCTGCCAGAGCTGCGCCGGCTCATCGAACTGGACGATGCCGTGTTTCTCCAGCGTAATCAGGATTCTGTAAGCCGTCGACGCGGACTGGCCGGACGCCTCGGCGATCTCCGTCAGCGACATCCCGCGGCCCTTCGCCACCACCTTGAGCACATCCATTGCGCGATCCAGCGATTGGATAAGCGTGCTTTTCGACGTGTCGTTGAACGAGCGCGGCCTTCCCCGCGCGCGGCTGATATGGGGCGGCATGATCTTCTCCCAGTTGCCGCGAAGATTTATGCGCCCTCGCTCCGCCGTCAAGGTTTCAGAAATGATTTGCGCAGGGCGCAAAATTTAAAGACGTAATAAAATCAATATTCTATATGGAATGTCGAGAAAATAAAAATATTTTCCAAAAAAATTGCCTTCGCTCCAATACCTGTCTTAATCTGCCTGTTGGAACACCGCTGCTCTCGACCAGGTCTCGGAGACAATGCCGATGTCGACACAAAACCCGATTTTCGTTCCAGGCCCCACGAACATCCCCGAAAGGCTCCGGCGTGCCGTGGACTATCCGTCGATCGACCACCGCTCGCCCGCCTTCGCGCAGATGTATAAGCCGGCGCTGGAGGGTGTGCGGCGCGTCCTCAAGACGGAGGGTGCGGAAATCATCCTTTTTCCCGCCACCGGCACCGGCGCCTGGGAGGCGGCGGTCACCAACACGCTCTCTCCGGGCGACAAGGTTCTCGCAGCGCGCTACGGCATGTTCTCGCACCGCTGGATCGACCTCTGCCGGCGGCACGGCCTCGATGTTCAGGTTATCGAGACGCCGTGGGGCGCCGGCGCTCCGGCAGCGGAATTCGAGCGCGCGCTGAAGACCGACAGGGAGCACCGGATCAAAGCCGTGCTCGTCTGCCACAATGAAACCGCCACCGGTGTGCGAAGCGACATCGCCGCCGTACGGCGTGCCATCGATGCCGCGAAGCATCCCGCACTCCTTTACGTCGACGGCGTCAGCTCCATCGCCTCCATGGATTTCCGCATGGACGAATGGGGCGTCGACATCGCCATCACCGGTTCGCAGAAGGGCTTCATGCTGCCGGCCGGTCTGGCCATCCTCGGCGTCAGCCCGAAGGCCATGGAGGCGACGGCCTTGGCGCGATGCCCCCGCTGCTTCTTCGATTTCCGCGACATGCTGGAAAGCGCGGCCGCCGGGGGCTTTCCCTACACCCCGCCGGTCAATCTCATTCGCGGGCTCGGCCAGTCGATCGCCATGCTGGAGGAGGAGGGGCTGCCCCATGTCTTCAGCCGCCATCGCAGGATCGCCGAAGGCGTTCGCAAGGCGGTGGAGGCGTGGGGCCTCTCGCTCTGCGCAAGAGAGCCCTCCCTTTACTCCGACACGGTGAGCGCCGTCACCGTGCCCACGGGCTTCGACGCTACCAGGATCGTCACGCACGCCGCCGAGAAATACGGGGTCGCTTTCGGCGTCGGCCTCGGCGAGGTGGCCGGCAAGGTGTTCCGCATCGGCCATCTGGGCAGCATGACGGACGTCATGGCGCTCGCCGGCATCGCCACCGCCGAAATGGTCATGGTCGATCTGGGCCTTTCGATTACATTTGGCTCCGGCGTAGGTGCCGCGCAGGAGTTCTATCGCGCCGGTCACAGCGGGGACGACGCCTCGGCCGTCCCCGCTGCAGCGTGAAGGGAGCCGGAACGGATGGAAATCCCCACCTACGACGACGTCGTGTCCGCGCATGCGCGCATCGCGCCACATATCCACCGCACGCCGATCTTCACCAGCACGTTCCTCGACAGTCTCACCGGCGCCACCCTGTTCTTCAAGTGCGAGAACTTCCAGAAGGCCGGCGCGTTCAAGGTGCGCGGCGCCTCCAACGCCGTGTTCGGCCTGGATGAGGAGAAGGCGGCGGCAGGTGTTGCCACCCATTCATCGGGCAACCACGCGCTGTCGCTCAGCTATGCTGCCGGCAAGCGCGGAATTCCGGTAACCGTGGTCATGCCGAAAACAGCGCCGGAGCCCAAGAAGGCGGCGGTGCGCGGCTATGGCGGCAGGATCGTCGAATGCGAGCCCAGCACATCCTCGCGCGAGGCCGCGCTCGCCGCGGTGGTGGCCGAGACCGGTGCTGAATTCGTGCACCCGTACAACGACCCCCGCGTGATTGCCGGCCAGGGCACCTGCGCGAAGGAAATCGTCGAGGAACTGGGTCCGCTCGATGCCGTCATCGCCCCCATCGGCGGCGGCGGCATGATCTCGGGTTGCTGCCTGACCTTGTCGGCCATCGCCCCGCAAGCGAAGATCTATGCGGCCGAGCCCAAAAACGCCGACGATGCCTACCGCTCCCTCAAGGCAGGCCACATCATTGCCGACGATGCGCCGCAGACGGTGGCGGACGGGCTGAAGGTGCCGCTCAAGGAGCTTACCTGGCACTTCGTCTTCCGCCACGTGGAAGACATCCTCCTCGCCACCGAAGAGGAGATCGTCGAGGCGATGCGGCTTATCTGGCAGCGCATGAAGATCGTCGTCGAGCCATCGAGCGCCGTCCCCTTGGCGGCAATTCTTAAGAACAAGCATATTTTTGCCGGCAAACGGGTCTGCGTCGTCCTCACCGGCGGCAATGTCGACCTGGGCAAGCTGCCCTGGATGGCGGCCTGAGCGCCGTGCCTGAAGAACAAGGAGGAATGCCATGAACGCCCTCAACAAGACTGCTGTGCCCGTCGTCGGCCTGAACATTCCGGCTGCCGTCGGCATGAATCTGGAGGAGGTGCAGACGCCGGCGCTGATCATCGACCTCGACGCCTTCGAGCGCAATGTGAAGCGCATGCGCCGCTTTGCCGAGGAGATGGGCGTTCGCCACCGGGCGCATGCCAAGACGCATAAGTCCGCCGATATCGCACGCATTCAGATGGAACTTGGCGGGGCGGTCGGCGTGTGCTGCCAGAAGGTGTCGGAAGCCGAGGCGATCGTCGCCGCCGGTGTGCGGGATGTCCTCGTCTCGAACCAGGTGGTCGATCCCGGGAAGATCGACCGTCTGGCGCAGCTTGCAGGCCGAGCCCGCACACTCGTTTGCGTCGACGATCTCGGCAATGTCGAGGATTTGTCCAAGGCGGCACAAAGGCACGACACCACGATCGAATGCCTTGTCGAGATCGACTGCGGGGCAGGGCGCTGCGGCGTGCAGTGGGGCAAGCCGGTGGTCGACCTGGCAAAGAAGATCGCTGCCGCCCCTGGGCTGAAATTCTCCGGCCTGCAGGCCTACCAGGGCGCGGCCCAGCATGTTCACGACTACGGGGAGCGCAAGGCGAAGATCGAAGCCGCCATCTCCCAAGTCGCTGCCACCGTCGCCATGCTGAAGTTGGAAGGCCTGGAATGCGGGATCGTCGGCGGCGCCGGCACGGGCTCCTACTATTTCGAGGGCACGTCCGGCGTCTACAACGAGCTGCAATGCGGCTCCTACATTTTCATGGATGCCGACTACCAGAGGGTGCGGGACGAGGACGGCGATTTCATTCATGCGTTCGAGAACAGCTTATTCATTTGGACGTCGATCATGTCCAAGACCAAGGCCGACAAGGCGATCTGCGACGCTGGCCTCAAGGCGCAGAGCGTGGATTCCGGCCTGCCGGTCATTTACGGGCGCGACGATGTCGAATACGTCAAATGCTCCGACGAACACGGCGTCATCGCCGATCCCGGCAACGCGCTGAAGCTCAATGACAAGCTGAAGCTCGTGCCCGGCCATTGCGACCCCACATGCAATATCTACGATTGGTATGTCGGCATCCGCGACGGCAAGGTGGAATGCCTTTGGCCGGTCACGGCGCGCGGCATGGCCTACTGAGGCGCCGCCATGCTGGTCGTCACGGAGGAAACCTGCAGCAACGTCATCACGCGCGAGGACGCTTTTACTGCCGTGGAGGGCGTTTTCGCCGCCATGGCCAGCGGCGAGGCCTCCAACTTCCCGGTCATCCGTGAGGCGATCGGCCATGCGGACGCGCTCTACGGCTTCAAGTCCGGCTTCGACCGTGCGCATGGCGTGCTGGGGCTGAAGTCGGGCGGCTATTGGCCAGGCAACGAGAAGCGGGGTCTGACCAACCATCAGTCGACCGTCTTCCTCTTCGATCCCGATACCGGGCGACCGCAGGCAATGGTCGGCGGCAACTATCTGACAGCCATGCGCACCGCGGCGGCCTCTGCCGTCTCCATCCGCTATCTGGCGCGCCCGGATGCCAGGGTGCTCGGCATGGTCGGTGCCGGCTTCCAGTCCGCCTTCCAGATGCGGGCAGCGGCGGCGCAGCGGGAGTTCGAGAAGGTGATCGGCTGGAACCCGCATCCCGAAATGCTCTCACGGCTGAAGGAAACCGCGGCGGAGCTCGGCTTGCCCTTCGAGGCGGTCACGCTCGAGCGGCTCGGAGCGGAGGCCGACATCATCATCACCATCACCTCGAGCTTCGCGCCGCTCCTGACTCTGGATCACGTGCGGCCGGGTGTGCACCTGGCTTGCATGGGAAGCGACACCAGGGGCAAGCAGGAGGTCGCCGCCGAACTCGTTGCCGCAGCAAAGCTCTTCACCGATGAAGTCGCCCAGGCGGTCAGCATCGGCGAGTGTCAGCACGCGGTAGCGGCAGGCCTGATCGAGGAAGCGCAGATCACGCCTATCGGCACTGTCGTCAACGGCATGCACCCCGGGCGCTCGTCGCCGGACGAGATCACCCTGTTCGATGGCACCGGCGTCGGCCTGCAGGATCTGGCCCTTGCCTCCGTCGCTGCCTCCGCCGCCCGCAGCAGAGGCCTTGCCACCGAGTTGCCCCTCTAACCAAACCCAATGCGCATTCTGCCAAGCGCAAGCCGCGCGCAAGGTTTCTGCCTTACATTCAGGAATTGGGGGCTGCACTGTTTCCGGGTGTACGCATGGGCGGGGTCTGTGAAACCGGAGACGCTTTGCAAGCCTATGTGCCTGAGCCCGCGGGTGGCGAAACGCCCGAAGCGGCCGGCCGACACGTAGGAAAGCGATGGCGGAGGATAGCAAGGCGAAAAAGGTTTGGCGCTGCGACGGATGCGGCGACGAGCGAACGCTTCGTAAGATCGACGAACACCGGATCGTCGCCATCGTCATCACGTCAGGGCCCGGAGAGACCCGGTTCTCCCGAAAATGCCAGCTCTGCCCGCACTGCCAGCTCCGCCTTGTTCGGCAAGCCGACCCGATGAGCTGGTCCGGCATCGACACGGATGCGGGCACCGGCTTGGCAGACAGCCTCGTTGATGTTCGGCCCAGTCGAGGAGCCGGGTGAGAAACAGCGCTACCGCTCTTCGCCTCCCTGCCATGTAGGTTGTTGGATATCCCACCATCGCTTCCCTACGTGCCGGCAGGCCGTTTCGAACCCGCTGGAAGAGCGGCGGTGCGTCTGCTTGCGCCCAAAGAGAGAAGCATCCGGCATAAATTGACCGCGTAGGCACTCGACAAGTGCAGATATTTCGTTTATGGCAAACGAATATATAATCCCTGTATAACTCATAACTATTATGGAAAATTATAGATATTTTAACGTATTAGCCCCATGAAGAACAGGTATCTGGATTGGCGCATAGATAAACAAAAACCGCCTCGCAGGTATGGTCCGGTTCTCCCGTAAACGAGCAGTCACAGCAACAGAGTTCGGTTTTCCGCGTCGAGCGGGTTCAGACGATCTGGCTGCTGGCGCCCTTCATGACAGCGGCAGTGCATCCCCTTCGTGGGGTTGCGGTGCCGGGTTTGCGTCGGCTCATCCGCGACATCGTCCTCTCCTCGTTGGTCATGCATATCGTCATCAAGCAGGAGCAGAATTTGATCCCTCTACGAAGCCACTCCGGCTCAAGAGAGCGTCCGATGCCCATAGTGTTCACCCTCACGGCAGGTTTGGTGCTGCAGGCATGCGCCGGCGGCATGCCCGCAGCTCAGAAGCCCGGCCCCTCCAGCGGACGGGCAAGCACTTCGGCCATCGCTCAGACAGAGCCGCACGATGCCACTGCCACGCCCATGCAACGGTCCGCGGTAAACCGCGGTGGTGCCGCGACGGCAGAGGCGGGAAGCTTGCGGGCATCGGTCATCTCCGCACTTAGCCATAGCTCCACCGTACGGCGTGCACAGGCCGACCTTTCCGCCGCCGCTGTCGACGTCAAGATCGCCTATTCCGGCTATCAGCCGTCGTTGCAAAGCAGCGCCGCCGTGGGAACACGAGATTCCTATGACTACCGTGTCTCGCTCGCCCAGCCGCTTTACGATTGGGGGCGCACCGGCGCACAGGTCGATCGGGCCGAAGCAGGTCAGGCGGGGGCGCTGGCGGAATATACGGAAGCCCGCGAAACGGCAGCTCTGGAGGCGGCGGCCGCCCATATCGCGGTAAAGCGCAGCGAGGAATTGATCGCGGCGGCCGAAAGAAACCTCGCCGTTTACCGCCACTTTGCGGCGCTTGCCAAGCAGCGTGCCAGTGGCGGCGTCGGCGATGCGACAGATCTCGAACTCGTCGGCGTGCGGCAGGGAGAGGCGGAATCGGCCCTTGAGGATGTCCGCGGCGCCCTGCGCAAGGCGCACAGTGTTTACCTTCTGCGCATTGGTGCCGAGGCCGATGGTCTGTCGGAGGTGCCGGAGCTTCCGTTGACGCTGGATACCGGCGTGGATGTAGCCGTTTCCGAGGCGCCGGCGGTAAAGGCAGCGCGCGCCCGCGAGGCCGCGGCTCGTCAGGCGGTGAAGTCGGAGCAGGCGGGCCTTCTGCCCAAGGTGAGCGCGGAAGCTTTCGTGCGCGGCGACCAGAATTCTGGCGGAGCAGACACTGGGGTTGGCCTGCGTATAACCGGGCCGACCATGGCCGGTCTGAGCAATTTCAACAAAGTCGAGGCGGCGCGTCTACAGGCCGATAGCGCGAAATGGGCTGCCGAGACGGCGCGGCGCGGTGCCAGCCTTCAGGTCCGCCAGCTTTTGGACCAGGAGCCGACACTGCGCAGGCGGCTGGGAATTCTCGGCGCAGAGCTTAAGAGAGCCCGCGCGTTGCGCGCGCTCTACGAGGATCAGTTCAAGATCGGCGAGCGGAAAGTTGCCGATCTCGTCAATATGCAGGCGGACATCTTCCGCATCGAGAGCAGCCGCGTAAACGCGCGCTACGACATTCTCGATCTGCAGTATGCGGCGGCGGGAGCCGTCGGCACATTGCTCGGTTCGCTGCAACTGGCTCCCCCGGGAGAAGCCCCATGACCGCCGGTGAGAGCCATGATTGGACGGCGAGGCCTGAGCGTTTCGCGGCCTCTGGCCGCGATCCGCAGGACGCTCTGCTCGAGGGCCTTCTGCTGCTTTGCCGGCTCTATGATCGCCCGTCCACGGCCGGCGAATTGACCGCGGGCCTTCCGCTTGCGGAAGGGCGTATGACGCTGACTCTCCTGCGGCGGGCCGGTGCCCGGGCGGATCTCGACGTCCGGGTAAAGCACGAGAAAAGGCTCGGCTCAATCGCCGCGGAACTGCTGCCCGTTCTCCTGGTCCAGCGGGACGGGACCGTATGCGTGCTGTCGAAAATCGAGGACGGGCGTTGTACGATCCTCCTGCCGGATATGGAAAGCCGCGAGCATGTCGTATCGCGTAAGGACCTCGAGGAGGAGCATTCCGGTCTCGTGATCCTTGCCGCACCGCTGGTGCGCGCCGACGGTCGCGCGGAGGGTTTTGCCGGGGAGCCGCGGCGGCACTGGTTCTGGGGAGAGTTCGCGCGCTACAAGTGGAACGTGCTGGAAGTCGCCCTCGCAGCCGCCGTCGCCAACTTGCTTGCGGTGACCACCTCACTCTTTTCGATGCAGGTCTACGATCGGGTAGTGCCCAATCTGGCCTTCGCCACCCTGTGGGTTCTTGCCGTTGGCGTCGGGCTTGCCATCTTCATCGAAGCCGTGATGCGGATCGTGCGCAGCCATCTGGTGGATATCGTCGGCCGCAGGCTCGATCTCGCCCTGTCATCGCGGGTTTTCGAAAGGGCACTCGGCATGCGGCTGGAGGCGCGGCCGAAGTCGACCGGCTCCTTCACCAACCAGGTTCGCGAGTTCGACGCGGTTCGCGAGTTCTTCACCTCGACGACGATCGGCGCGCTTAGCGACTTTCCCTTCGTCCTTCTCTTCATCGGCATCATCGCCATGATCGGTGGGCCGGTGGCCTGGGTTCTGGCTGCCGCCGTACCCTGCATCGTCCTGCCCGGCATCTTGGCGCAGTGGCCGCTCTCGCGCATGTCGCGCATGCACTTGAAGGAAGGTTCGATCCGCAACGGCCTTCTGATCGAGGCGATGTCGGGTGCCGAAACGGTCAAGACGCTGCAGGGTGAGGGGCATTTCCAGCGGCTTTGGGAGGAGTACACCGCGCTCCTCGCCGGCAACGGCGCGCGTATGCGGGCGTTGTCCAGCACGCTCACCTATTCGGCCACGGCGGTGCAGCAGTCCTCCTATGTCTTGGTCATGGTCGTCGGCGTTTATCAGATCGCTGCCGGCCACATGACGTCGGGCGGGCTGTTGGCCTGTGCGATCCTTTCCTCGCGCACGACCGCACCGCTGACGCAGCTTGCCGGGATTTTCTCGCGCTGGCAGCACATGCGCGCGGCGCTCAAGGGGATGGAGGCGATCATGCAGGCGCCGATCGACCGGCCGGCGGAGCGGAAATTCGTTCACCGCCCCCGTCTTGCCGGTGCCTATCGACTTGAGGAGATGGCGTTCCGCTACGATCAGGACAGTGAGCCGGCTCTGCGGATTCCAGCCCTCGCCTTCGAGCCGGGCACGGCAACGGCGCTGCTCGGCGCCAACGGTTCCGGCAAATCGACGCTGCTCAAGCTCTTGGCTGGGCTCTACCAGCCCGCACAGGGGCAGCTTGTGCTCGACGGTACGGACATCCGCCAGATCGATCCGGCCGACGTTCGTCGGGCCATTGCCTATCTGCCGCAGGACGTGCGGCTGTTTTACGGCACCTTGCGCGACAATCTAAATCTGGGGCTGACGGCGCGCGGGGACGAGGAGCTTCTGGAGGCGCTGGCCTTCGTCGGTGCGGAGGGCCTGGTGCGGGACCATCCGCTCGGCCTCGATCGGCAGATCGGCGAAGGAGGAGCAGGCGTTTCGGGCGGACAGCGCCAGTCGATCGGGCTTGCCCGTATATGGCTGCGCGACCCGCGGATCGTGCTCCTGGACGAGCCGACGGCGGCCATGGACCAGGCGCTCGAAATGCGTGTCATCAACAATATGCGCGTGTGGCTCTCCGGGCGCACACTGGTCGTGGCCACGCACCGTCAGCCGGTTCTTTCCCTCGTGCGGCGAGCGATCGTCGTCAAGAACGGACGGCCGGTGGCGGACGGCCCGGTGGAAGGCGTGCTGGCCGCCCTTTCCTCCAACCGGCCGCGAGCCGCCGTCGCACCAGCCGAGGAAGCGTAGAATGACCGACGATCTCAGGGACGCGGCGGGCGACGGGCCGGATCAGAATCGGCTCGTTACCAAACCCTTTCAAAAGCGTGGCCTGCAGCGCCCCGTGCTCTGGCTGACAGCCTTTACGGTTGTCGCCTTCTTCGTCTGGGCGGCGAATGCGCCACTCGAGGAGGTGACCCGCGGCATGGGCAAGGTCGCGCCGTTGAGCCACGGGCAGATCATCCAGAGCCTGGAGGGGGGCATCGTCAGGTCCATCGCGGTGCAGGAAGGCGAGGAGGTCGCTGCCGGGCAGACGCTGGCGGTGCTGGACGACACACATTTCCGCGCGGCTTTCCAGGATCTGAAGGGGCAGACGATCACGCTGCGCGCCGCCCTCACCCGCCTTCATGCCGAACAGGCCGCTGCCGAAACGGTCGAATTCGATGCCGAGATAGCCCAAAACAAGGATGTGGTGGAAGCGGAGCGGGAGCTTTTCCAGGCACGGCGGCGCAAGCTGGCCGAAGCCACCGCCTCCCTGCGTGAGCGACTATCGCTTGCCGAAAGCCAGCTCGCCCTCGTCCACCCGATGGCCGAGCGGGGGGCGGTGAGCGCGGTGGACGAGATTCAGCTGGAGCGCACCATCGCGGATCTGAAGGGCGAACTGGCTGAAATGGAGAACGGCTACGCCCAGGACATCAGCAGCGAGATCGCCCAGAAAGGCGCCGAGCTGTCGAGCCTCGAGCAGCAGCTCGCCCAGAAGCGCGACACGCTGGAGCACACGGAGTTGAAGTCGCCTGTCCGAGGCATCGTCAAGAACCTGAAAGTAACGACCCGTGGCGGCGTGGCGGCGCCTGGCGAGACGATCATGGAAATCGTGCCGCTGGACGATCAGCTTTACGTGGAGGCGGAAATCCGACCGCAGGACGTTGCCTTTCTAAGGCCGGGCCTGCCGGCAACGGTGAAGATCACCGCTTACGATTACACGATCTACGGCGCGCTGAGCGGCAAGCTTGTCTTCATCAGCGCCGACACGATCAGGGACGAGACCCGCCGCGACGGTGAACCCTATTACCGCGTCCGGGTGCTCACCGATTCGGCCGCGCTGAAGGGCCCCAAGGGCTTGTTGCCGATCAAGCCGGGCATGGTCGCCGAGGTGGACATCCAGACCGGGAGCAAGACCGTGCTGGAGTATCTGCTGAAGCCGCTTTTGAAAGGCCAGGAGGCGCTGGGGGAGCGATGAGGGATCCTCCAGGATTCGTTTGTATGGCAATGTATACGTATACGAGCGAAGTTATGTAAACATTATGCTTGACAAGAAGGGTTTGTCGTGGCCTAGCGGGCACACTTTTAGCCCTTCTGGTGCTTCCTGCGGTTCGGCAGTAGCATGTGCCGTGCATATGCAGCGCGGCCGCGAGGCGGGTGGGTGCTGTCCACGCGCCCGGAGACGCCGTGGGTATGTTGGCCACCGGGACTTTTGCGGCGCATCGTTTACCTCATAACCGATTTAAATATAAGATATTTATTAGGGAACTATCATGAATATCCAGGCTGAAGTCATTCATACCGGTTCGTCCACTCCTCAAACGGCAGTGCTTGCCGGGCCGTCCTCTCTCCTGAAAGCGGGCAACGCTGCGCGCGTGACGCTGCTCATTCCGGAGACCGATGTTGTCGTTTACGAGCGGCTGGGCGACGACTTGGTCCTGACGCTCGCGGATGGCAGGAAGATCCGCCTCGAGGATTTTTTCCGGAACGATGCGGACGGCGAGCCTTCCCTCAGGTTCGTTGACGGGGAGCACGCGGGCGGTGGCGACTTCGCCGACACGTCGTTTCACAACGCTCCCCAGGGGATCGTCGAGCCGGCCATTTCCGGTCAGAGCCACGTGGGCGCGTCGGCTGCGGTGGGGCTGATGGCGCTCGCGGGCGCTGTGGTCGGCGGCGCCGCGGCGGCCAGCTCCAGCCGCGGTAAGGACGACGACAACACCGGCGGTACAGGCGGCGGCACGGGCGGCAGCACCGGTGGCGGTACAGGCGACGGCAGCACCGGCGGCGGCACGGGCGGCAACACCGGCGGTGGCACGGGTAACGGCAACACCGGCAGCGGCACGGGCGACAGCACCGGCAGTGGCACGGGCAACGGCAACACCGGCGATGGCACGGGCGGCAGCACCGGCAGTGGCACGGACAATGGCAACACCGGCAGCGGTACGGGCGGCAGCACCGGCGGTAGCACGGGCAACGGCAACACCGGCGGTGGCACAGGCGGTAACACGGGCAATGGTGGCACGGGCGGTGGCAGCACTGGTGGCACGGGCGACGGCAATACCGACGGCGGGATGGGCGACGGCAACACCGGCGGCGTCAAACGCGGCATCGAGCAGAGTGTCGAGATCACGGCGGTCTCCTCCGGCACAGGTGAATCGAGCAGCGACTTCGTCACCCGAGAGATGAATTTCGAGATCCGCGGCAAGGCGACCTTGGACGCCGGCGACACGGTACAAATCCACCGAAGCGGCTGGACCGAATGGAAAACCGTGGAGGTTGCGGACGACGGGACCTGGCACTTCGTGGATCAGGCTGTCGACGGCAGGTACACATATGAGGTGCGGGTGCTCGACCATGAGAACCACCTGATTGCCTCAGCCCGGGACCGCCAGGAGGTGGAAGTCGACACACAGGCGCCTTCGCAGACAGTCGAGGTCATGACGGTGGACAGCCGTCCCGGGAGCGACGGTGGCTTCATCACCAATGAAGAGACGCCGGTCATAACGGGCAAGCTGTCATCCAGCCTCAAGAAAGGCGAGAGCCTGCAGATCAAGGTCGACGACGACGTCAACGTGGAAGGCTGGAGTAACGTCGAGGCGGTCAACGGAGTGAACTGGTCGTACAATGTCGCCGGTGATCTCACCGAAGGCGGGCACACCGTTCACCTGAGGGTGGTCGATAAGGCCGGCAATACGGGCAATATCGTCGACACGGCAGTTGAAGTCGACACAACGCCGCCGCCGCTCGACGTGAGCTCGACCAACGATGGTAAAATCCACGTCGAATCGGAAGGCGGTACCCTGGTTACCTTCAAGCCCGTCAAGGGTTCCAATGGAGGCGCAGCGAGCGCCGGTGCGATCTCGTATACCGTGCCTGACAACGGCGTGCTTGAAATCCCGGCAAGCGCGCTGGCCAACCTTGGCGAGACGTTCACTGTGTCGGCCGAAGACGCCGCCGGCAATGAGAGCGAGAACAAGTCTTTAACCGTCGCAATAGATCCCTCCGCTGCGGTGCACAAACCGAAGGTGGACGCTGTCTTGCCCAGCGAGATCAGCGGTAAAGGCGTTGCCGGCGATATGTTGCGGGCGATCAACGAGACCACCGGCCAAACCATCGGTACCGCAACCGTGGATGACGATTATACGTTCTCGATCACGCCCGGCAGCGGCTCTATCTCGGGCGGTGACAAGATCAGGATCGAAGCGGTCGACTCCAACGGAACTTCGCTGGCTTCGAGCGATCTTCGGACGGTCACGTCCGATCTCATGTATACGTTTGACCATTCGACTTTTAGTGAGGCGACGATAACCAGCTTTGTCGGACACGAGATAACGAATACGGCGGGAGACAAGCTCACCGCCAACTTCGCCAGCCAAAAGGAAAGCAGAATATCTGGATCCATAGTCGATCGTAACGGTACTAAGTACAACGAAGGATATGCGGGCAACGACGGCGCTCGAACGACAACCCTCGGCGACTTCAACGGTGATGGAATATCCGATATTTTGTTCTCCATCGACGGTTTCCACGATACGATCATAAATGTTTTTGCCGGAAAGCCCGACGGCGGCTTCGAGGCACGCGGAATCTCGACGGCCTTGAAGGAGAAAACATCGGGTCAGGACAATTCGCAATCGACCCTTACCGCGGATGTCGATAACGATGGCATCCTGGACTACGTGCATACGCATGATACGGTTTCAGCGATGCAAATGGATGTATATCTGGGAAAGGGCGACGGAAGCTTCGAGGACGACCCCGTTACCCATACTTTCAGTCATAACGCAACGGTCGGTTGGGACCTGGAAGGGCAATCGGACGACCAAAGCACGTTCCTGGCCGATATGGATGGAGATGGGAATGTCGACTATGTCTACGGTAAGAACGGGACGGATATAAGGGTTCTCCTTGGCAACGGCGACGGAACCTTCTCCAAGACCCCAAAGGTGACCGATGAATATAAGAAGGCGGGATATAACATAGACAAGGCAACATTTGTCGGCGACTTCAATGGAGATGGCATTGGCGACTATCTTTATGCGGAGCGTGTCGGCGAAGACACGCGTATAGATGTCCTGCTCGGCTCCAGCGATAGGCGGGGTGAGTTTGATCCGAAACCCATCAGCAGCACGCTGAAAGGAGACCGGGTCGGCATTGCGGCGTGGACTGGGGCCTCACTCGACCAATCCACCCATGTCTTCGACGTGAACGGCGACGGAAGGCTCGACTACGTGTTCATCCACGATGGGAACCCTACGAATAACGGAACCGACCGCAACAGCGAGGGCGTTTTGACCGCCTACCTTGCGGACGAAAAAGGTGAGTTCTCCGATGATCGCGTTATCGAAATGGATTTGCCGAAAGGCATGGTCGGCATGCAGGCCAACTTCGAACTCTATACGCCCCTCCTGGGCAACCATTTCGTCTATGCGACGTATAAGACGCAGGAAGGTACCACCGCGGGCGAACCGCTCAACGGTGGCAACGACGCGGATCGCCTGATCGGCCACGGCGGGAAGGACACAATTTCGGCCGGAGGCGGCGATGACCTGATCTTCGTGCCCGATCTGAACTTCACGAGCGTCGACGGCGGATTGGGCGTCGACAGGCTAGCGGTGACGGACCTTGAGGATCTTTCGGGCCTTGCCAAGGTGAACATCTCCGGCGTGGAGATTCTTGATCTGACCGGCTCCGGCAAGAACACGCTGACGCTGGACCCGGGCCATGTGAAACAGCTGAGCAAGAATATCACCGGGATCCTGCGGATCGACGGCGATAGCGAAGACGTGGTCACCCTCCACGGCTTCCGCCACGAAAGCAAGCCGACCGAGACCCAGCCGAGTGGAGATACCGCCTACGAGCTTTACACGCAGGGCAATGCGCAGGTCTGGGTGGATACCGATATCCAGGTCGTGGTTTGACCTAACACCGAAAGCACTTGGTGGCCGAAAAGCGGCCGCCCCCTCCACACGTCACACAAGCCCTTCCCGCTGCCACAGCGGGGAGGGCTTTCTGTCAGGGGCCTCACTCCGAAACCGCCTCTAAAGGTTTTTGGCGTATCGGTGACGCCGGTTGGGGATAGAGGTATCAGGCCGGGGCGGATGGAAAAGGGCATTTCACGAAGCGGTCGCGCGGGCTACCCCGCCGCTTTCCGTGTCGGCCCGGCGAGCCGGCCCGCGCTTCTCCATTCAGCCCGGGAATTCCTCAAATACGCGGCCATTCGAGCCGGTCTCGAAGCTGTCGCCCACACCCATGCACAGGCTCTATTTCCCGCCCTTGGCGGGCGCGGCGTCATCTTCACGCTGCATCACGTGAGGCCTGTCGAGGCCCCGCGTTTTGCTCCCAACGCTCATCTCTCCGTCACCCCCGATTTTCTAGCGCAGGCCATCGTCGCGGCACGCGAGTGCGGCCTCGTGCCGGTGCACCTTCACGACCTGCCGGCACTCTTGTCCGACCCGGCGGACAAGCGGAAGTTCGCCGCCTTCACGCTCGACGACGGATACCGCAACAACGCCACGTTCGCCGCACCCGTCTTCCACAAGTTCGATGTGCCCTATACGATTTTCCTCACCGCCGGCTTCGTCGAGCGCACACGCACCATCTGGTGGGAGACGGCGGCCGCGCTCGTGGACAAAAACATGGGGCTGACGTTCGATTTCGGCGACGGCCCCGAAAAGGTCGCAACCACGACTGCCGCGCAGAAGCGGGCCGCCTTTGCGCGCCTCGCGGCCTTCGTGGGGACGGTCGACGAGGACGAAGCGGTGGAGCGGATCGACCGGGCCTCCCGCGCCGCAGGTATCGAACCCGCTGCCATTGTCGACGAACTCGTCATGGACGAGGCCGATCTCCGCGCGCTCGGCGAGGATCCTCTTGCCCATTTCGGCGCCCACACGCTCACCCACGTCAACCTCCGGCGCGTCGGCAGCGAGCGGCTGCGCGAGGAGGTGGAGGCATCGGCGCGCGCCGTCGAAAGATATGTCGGCCGTCCCCCGCGCTCTTTTGCCTATCCCTATGGCCAGCCTTGGTCGCTGGGAGAGCGCGAGGTACGGGCGGTGGCGGAGGCGGGGTTCCCCCTCGCCGTGACGACGCAGCCCGGCGTTTTAAGGCAGGCCAGCCTTGAGCGGCCGACGGCCTTGCCGCGCGTCTCGCTGAACGGCCGCTTCCAGGCAAAGCGCCACGTCAAGGCGCTTGTCTCGGGCCTGCTGTTCAAGCGCACTCTGGCTAGGCCGGCACCGCGCTATCCCCGGAACTAAGCCCCATGCCGCGCAATCACGCCGAGAAAGGCATCGCCGTAGCGCTCCAGCTTGGCCTCGCCGATGCCGGAGATGGCGGCGAGCTCCAGCCGGCTGGCCGGGCGGGCGGCGGCCATTTCGATGAGCGTCCTGTCGTGGAAGATCACGTAGGGCGGCAGGCCCTGATGGCGGGCAAGTTCGAGCCGCTTTTCGCGCAGCGCCTCGAACAGGGCGCGGGCGGCGGGCTCCATATTGCTGGCGGCCTCGCGGCGCGCGGCTTTCTTGCTCGTCCTGGTGGCTTGCCTCGGCACGCGCAGCATCAGCGCCGGCTTGTCGCGCAGGAAGTCGCGCCCACGGTCTGAGATCGACAGGCCGCCGTGCCCGGCAAGATCGACGGAGACCAGGCCGTGGGCGACGAGCTGGCGCAGGATGGAGCGCCAAGTACGCGCGTCGTACTCTTTGCCGATACCGTAGGTGGATACCCGGTCATGCCCGAAGCGGGTGATGCGCTCGTCTTCCTCGCCGAGCAGGACGGCGGCGATATAGGCCTGTCCGAAGCGCTCGCCGGTACGGTAGATGCAGGACAGCGCCTTTTGCGCGGCAATCGTTCCGTCGAAAAGCTCGGGCGGAGCGGCGCAGTTGTCGCATTTGTTGCAGGGTTCGTGCGCGTCGCCGAAATAGTTGAGCAGCACCTGGCGGCGGCACTGGCCGGTCTCGGTCAGGCCCAGAAGCGCGTCGAGCTTCTGCCGCTCCATGCGCTTGCGCTGTTCCGGCGCGTCCGATTCGTCGATGAAGCGGGTGCGCAGCGCGATGTCGTCATAGCCATAGAGCATCAGGGCTTCCGCCGGCAGGCCGTCGCGGCCGGCACGGCCGGTCTCCTGATAGTAGGCCTCGATGCTGCCCGGCAGGTCGAGGTGGAGGACGAAGCGCACGTCGGGCTTGTCGATGCCCATGCCGAAGGCGATGGTGGCGACCATGACAACGCCTTCCTCGCGCTGGAAGCGCGTCTGGTTGGCATCGCGCACCGCCTTGTCCAGGCCGGCGTGATAGGCAAGTGCGGTAAAGCCGCGCTCGTTGAGAAAGGCGGCGGTTTCCTCGGTCTTGCGCTTGGAAAGGCAATAGATGATGCCGCTCTCGCCCCTGCGCCCCTCCAGGAGGGCGAGCATTTGCTTGCTCGGGCCATCCTTCTCGGCGATGGCATAGCGGATATTGGGCCGGTCGAAGCCGGCGACGAAGCTGTTCTCCTCGCCGATCTTCAGATGATCGATGATCTCGGCGCGGGTGGGGGCGTCGGCGGTGGCCGTCAGCGCCATGCGCGGCGTGCCGGGAAAAAGCTCCGCCAGACAGTCGAGCTTGCGGTATTCGGGCCGGAAATCGTGCCCCCATTGGGAGAGGCAATGGGCTTCGTCGATGGCGATGAGCGACAGCGGCACCGGGCGCAGCCGCTCCAGCATTTCCGCCCTCAGGAGCGTTTCCGGGGCGACGTAGAGGAGGTCGAGCGCGCCGTTTTCGATGGCGCGCCAGATATCCGCGCGCTCATTGAAGGCGAGCGAGGAGTTGAGCGCGGCCGCCCTCACGCCGGCCTGGCAGAGAGCCGCCACCTGGTCGGCCATCAGGGCGATCAGCGGCGAGACGACGAGCCCCATTCCCTGCCGGCACAGGGCGGGGATCTGATAACAAAGCGATTTGCCGCCGCCCGTCGGCATCAGCACGAAGGCGTCGTTGCCGGCGATCACATGGGCGATCACCTCCGCCTGCCGCCCGCGAAACGCTTCGTAGCCATAGACGGTTTTCAGAAGGTGCAGAGGCTCGAGCGTCATTCAAATCGGGGTGCATAAGAGGGCTGTTCCGTCCTCATAACAGGCCTACCTTCATTTTGCACCCGGAGCCGACCTTTAAGACGTGAAACTCGGTGGGGAAGCCGCTATGTACCCGGTGTTCACCATTTCGGGATAGCGCGGCGACACCATCCCGACATGCCAGCAGGAGGCGAATCCGATGAACGAGGCACCCTCGCTGATGTTCAGCGAGACGGGAGAGGCGGCGCAAGCCGTGGCAAGGCTCCTGTCGCGGGAAGACAAGACGTTCAGTGAGCTCGGCCGGTTGATCGGCGAGCGCCGCCCCCCGGTCGTCACGGTGGCGGCGCGCGGCTCGTCCGACCACGCGGTGAGCTTCTTCAAATATCTGTTCGAGATCACGGCCGGCATTCCGGTCGCCTCCATTGGGCCTTCCGTCGCCTCGGTCTACCGGGCCTCGCTGCATCTTTCCGGTGGGTTGCACATCACCGTCTCGCAGTCGGGCGCAAGCCCCGATATCATTGCCGTGCAGGACGCGGCCAAACGCGGCGGAGCGCTGACGGTGGCGGTCGTCAACGTCGCCGACAGCCCGCTGGCGCATGGCGCCGACGTCGTCTTGCCCATCCACGCAGGCGAGGAGAGGAGCGTGGCCGCCACCAAGAGCTTCATCGCCTCGGCCGCCGCTCTCGCCGCCGTAACGCAGGCTGCCACCGGGGACGCCGGCCTGGCCGCGGGCCTCGCGCGGCTGCCGGAGGCGCTGGCGGCCGCATGCGAGGCCGACCACGCGCCGGCCCTGCCCCTCATCGCCGGGGCCGGTTCCCTCTATACGGCCGGGCGGGGACCGGGCTTCGCCATCGCGCTCGAGGCCGCGCTCAAGGCCAAGGAAACGGCGAAGCTGCACGCCGAGGCCTTTTCGCTGGCCGAGTTGATGCACGGCCCTATGCAGCTCGTCGACGAGGGCTTCCCCATCCTCGCCTTCCTGCCGGAAGACGAGGCGCTCACCTCCAGCATCCAGGCTGTGGACAGGCTCAGCGGGCTGGGCGCTGCGGTCGTTGCCTTCTCCTCGCGGGCGCTTGGGCCCCACACCATCGCCGTGCCGTCCACCGGGCACGGCCGGCTCGATCCGCTGGTGGCGCTCGTCGCCTATTACCGGCTGGTCGAGCGCCTGGCGCGGGAGCGGGGGCTCGACCCGGATGCCCCCGACAAGCTCAAGAAGGTGACGGAGACCATCTGATGGGCGACGCCACAATCGCCGGTGCGCGGCTGTTCGACGGCGAACGCTTCCACGACGGCCATGCGCTCGTTGTCGAGGAAGGGCGCGTGAAGGCGGTCGTGCCGGAGGCGGAAATCGCCGGCCGCGACGGTGTCACTCGGCTAGACGGCGGTATCCTGGCGCCGGGTTTCGTCGACGTGCAGGTCAATGGCGGCGGCGGGCGGATGCTCAACAACGATCCTTCGCCGCAGACGATGGCCCGCATCGCCGCCGCGCATCGCCGCTACGGCACCACGGCCCTCTTGCCGACGCTGATCACCGACACGCGCGCGGTGACAGAGGCGGCGATCGCCAGCGCCATAGAGGCCTGCCGCACGGCGGAAGGCGTCGTGGGCCTGCATCTGGAAGGGCCACATCTGGCGCCGGCGCGGCGCGGTGCGCATCTGGCCGAGCTGATGCGGCCGATGGAGGGGGCGGATGTCGAAACGCTCTGCCGTGCTGCCGAAGCGCTTCCGGTCCTGCACGTCACGCTGGCGGCGGAACAGGTGACGGCGGAGCAGGTGGAGCGGCTCGCCAGGGGCGGCGTCATTGTCAGCCTCGGCCATACGAACTGCACGAGCGAAGAGGCGCGGCGCCTGTTCGACGCTGGCGTGCGTGGCGTCACCCATCTCTTCAACGCCATGAGCGGGCTTTCCCACCGCACGCCGGGGCTGGTGGGCGCGGCGCTCGACGCCGGCGAGGTGTGGTGCGGCATCATCGCCGACGGCCATCACGTCGACCCGCTGGCGCTCGGCGTGGCACTTCGCGCCAAGCGCGGGCCGGGGCGCCTTTACCACGTAACAGACGCCATGGCGCTGGTGGGCAGCGAGGCGGGGAGCTTTCAGCTCAACGGGCGCACGGTGCGGCGCGAGCCCGGGGCCGTGTGCTCGAAGCTTGTCCTTGAGGATGGAACGCTCGCCGGCTCCGATCTGGACATGGCCTCCGCCGTGCGTTTCAGCGTCGAGGTGCTGGGCCTGCCGGTCGAGGAGTCGCTCAAGATGGCGGGCGCCTATCCGGCGACCTTCCTCGGTATCGAGGGCGAGCGTGGCTTTCTGATGCCGGGCGCGCGCGGCGACCTCGTGCATCTCGGCGACGACCTCCATGTGCGCCGGGTGTGGCTGGCGGGCAGGCCGCAATAGGCCGGCTATTTCCGTCCCTGGCGGAAGAGCTGGTTCCAGAAGTCATAGAACGCAAGGCAAAGCACGACGCCGGTCACCACGAACAGCGCCGGACGCGGCACCGAGAAGACGAAGATGCCGAGATAGCCCGTCAGCGTCAGCAGGGCGGCAAGGGCGATGATCCGGTCGAGCAGCATCGGGTCCCCCTAGCGTCCGTAAATGAGCTGCGGCAGGTAGTAGATGATCGACGGTACATTGTAGATCACGATCATGGCGAGGAACACCATCGCCACATAGGGCAGTGAGCCCGCAAAGATGTGCGTGAGCTGCACATGCCGCGGCGCGATGCCCTTCAGGTAATAGGCCGACATGGCCATCGGCGGCGTCAGGAACGAGGTCTGCAGGTTAAGCGCGATCAGGATGCCGAAGAACAGCGGATCGATGTCGAAGAGCGGCAGGAGCGGCAGGAAGATCGGCACGAAGATGATGATGATCTCCGACCACTCCAGCGGCCAGCCGAGCAGGAAGATGATGAGCTGCGCCAGAAGCAGGAACTGCAGCGGCGTCAGGCTCAGCCCCTCGACGAACTCGCGCACCAGCTGCTCGCCGCCGAGATAGGAGAAGACCGAGGCGAAGACCCAGGAGCCGACGAAGAGCCAGCAGACCATGGCCGTCGTACGCACCGTCAGATAGACCGATTCCTGCAGGCGCTGCCAGGTGAGCGCGCGGTAGGCGATGGCCAATACCAGCCCGCCCAGCGCGCCGACGGCGGCGGCCTCCGACGGCGTGGCGAAGCCGAGCAGGATCGCCCCCAGCACCACCGTGATGAGGGTGGCGAGGGGGAGGAAAGAGGTCAGCAGCAGCCAGGCCACTCTCAGGAGGCTGATATCCTCCATTTTCTCGGCCTGCGGCGCGAGCTTCGGCTGCAAGAGCGCGCGGCCGACGATATAGACGAGATACATGCCCGCCAGCAGGAAGCCCGGCAGCAGCGCACCGGCATAAAGCCGCACGATGGAGACGCCGGACGTCGCCGCGTAGACGATCAGCATGATGGAGGGCGGGATGAGGATGCCCAGCGTGCCGCCGGCGCAGATGACGCCGGAGGCGAAGCGCGTGTCGTAGCGGGCCTTCAGCATAGCCGGGAAAGCGAGAAGCCCCATCAGCGTGACCACGGCGCCGACGATGCCGGTGGCGGTGGCGAAAAGCGCGCAGGTGATAAGCGCGGCCACCGCCATCGAGCCGGGCAGGCGCCGTGTGGTCACGCTCAGCGTGTGGAACAGGCGGTCGACGATGTTGGCCCGCTCCACCAGGTACCCCATGAAGAGGAACAGCGGTACGGCGGTCAAAACGTCGTTCGCCATGACGGAGTAGGTCTGGTTGACGAAGAGGTCGAAGACCCGATTGTTGAAGAAGCCGCCGATCCAATGCTGGATCAGCGTTATCGTGTCGGCATCCTCCTGCAGCGCACGCGTGTAGCGTATCCACATGCGGTCGGGGTCGTAATAGGCGTAATAGCCGAAGCCGATGCCCATCGCCATGAGGGTGAAAGCGATGGGAAAGCCCAAGAGGATGATGAAGATGAAGATGCCGAGCATGGCCACGGCGACTTGCGGGTCGGTCATGACCGCGGCTCCCTCGGCTCGATCACATCCACGGCCTCGCTGCCGTGACGGAGCGCCTCGGCGCGCTCCTTCTGCAGTATCGTTTCAAGCTCCTCCACATCCTCCCTCTGGCGCGGCCACTCCCCCGTGCGGATGGTGATGATGCAGCGGAAGACCTGGGCGATGCCCTGGATGACCAGGAGGATGCCGGCGGCGATGATTATCGACTTAAATTGATAGATCGGCACATTCGCCGGGCTCATGGTGCTGACTTCGAGATAGCGCCAGGAACGGCTGGCGTATCGCCAGCCGGAAAAGACCAGCGCCAGAATGCCAGGAAAGAAGAAGAGGAAATAGAGCACGAGCTCCACCTTGGCCTGGGTCCTCGGCTTCCACAGGCGGTAGATGAAGTCGCCGCGCACATGGCCGTCGCGCGATAGCGTGTAGGCGCCTGCCATCATGAACAGCGTGCCATACATGATGTAGGTGAGATCGAAGGCCCAGACGGTGGGTGCCCTGAACCAATAGCGTACGACGACCTCATAGCTGACGGCGAAGGTCATCAGGACGACGCACCAGGCAAAGGCCTTGCCGAACCACGCGGACACCGTGTCGGCAAAGTGGATGTATCGATGCATGAAAGTGCTCTACTCGCGGAAAGCGATGGTCACGGGGCGGGCGACACCGCCCCGTGACGACCCAACACCGGTTAGAAGTTTATCTTGTCCGGGAAGTAGTGCTGGTACGCCAGCTTGTAGTCCGGCGAATTCATCAGCGTGTAGAAGACCACGCGCTCGCACCATTGTTTCTGGCTCTCCACGACCTTGGAAAAGAACTCGTCCTCCATCAGGTCCGGCAGGATCTGGTCCCAGGCGTCGAGCTGCACCTGAAGCACGTCGTCCGGCGTGCGCCGCACGTTGACGCTGTGCTCCGCCTGCAGCGCATCCAGATCCTTCGAATACTGGTCCATGGCGAGCGCGAAGTTCGCCAGGTGCACCGCCTCGACGCCGTGTTTGAGGATCGCCTGCAGGTCGGGATCGAGGCTTTCGAAGCGGTCACGGTTGAAGATGAACTCGAAGGATTCACTCGCCTGGTGGTAGGAGGAGAGCATGTAGTTCTTGGCCACATCCTGCGAGCCGAAGCGCATGTCCGAGGTCGGGTTGTTGAACTCGAAAGCGTCGATGACGCCACGCTCCATGGCCGGTACGATCTCGCCGCCCGGAAGCTGCGCCACGCTGGCGCCCATGGCCTGGAACAGGTCGGCGGCCAGGCCCACCGTGCGGTACTTCAGGCCCTGGATCTGGTCGGCGCTCTCGATCGGCTCCTTGAACCAGCCGAGCGGCTGCGCCGGCATGCCGAAAGCGAAGAAGCCGACAACGTTGAGGCCCAGAACGTCCTGAACGAGCTCGCGGTAGAACTCGTCGCCACCGCCATGATACATCCAGGCGATCATCTGGTTGGCGTCGGCGCCGAACACCGGGCCCGTGCCGAACAGCGATGCCGCCTTGTTCTTGCCGTACCAGTAGACCGGCACGGTGTGGGCGGCGTCGATGACGCCGTCATGGCATGCGTCCTGAACCTGGAAAGCGCCGACCACGGCGCCCGCCGGCAGGAGATCGATCTTCAGGCGGCCGCCGGACATCACCTCGACGCGCTCGACATATTGCGCGGCCATGTCCTGGAAGATATCCGAAGATGGCCAGGACGACTGCATCTTGAGCGTGATCGGAGACTGTGCGAGAACGGCCGGAGCGGCCAGAGAGCCGGCCGCCGCCGCCCCCGCGGCAGTGGTAGCCGTGCCGAGGAACTTACGGCGTGAAAGCGTCTTGTCACTCATCATATTCCTCCCTTTATCGGTGGCTCATTATTGTTGTTATCGAGCATAGCTCATCAAGCCATCCTTCCAATCATGCAGGAAAAATAGGGCGGAGCGGAAGCGGCAACGGCCTTTATAATACTAAAGTCGTATAAGGCTGGCGCGGCGCCGGCAGGCACGATAGCCTGTCGCGCGCCTCCGGAATCAAGGTACTCGTCATGGTCTTCGTGCCCGATCTCGCCCTCATCCTGCAATTCGCCGCCGCCACCTTCGTGATCGCGGTCACCCCCGGTCCGGACATGACGCTGTTCGTCGGCCGCGCCCTGTCGCAGGGGCGGGCGGCGGGCTTTGCCTGCATGTTCGGCGCCATGACCGGCATCCTGGTGCACACGCTTCTGGTGGCGCTGGGGCTGTCGGCGCTGATCGTCGCCTCGCCGCAGGCCTTCCTGGCGTTGAAGATCTTCGGCGCCGGTTATCTCGTCTGGCTCGCCTGGCAGGCCATCCGCCACGGTTCCGCCTTCGCGCCGGAGACGAAGGCGGGTGCCGGGCGGTCGTTGTTCAAGAACTGGGTGACCGGCCTCGGCATCAACCTTTTGAACCCGAAGATCATCCTGTTCTTCATGACCTTCCTGCCGCAGTTCGTGTCGCCTAGCGACCCCCACGCCTCCTCGAAGCTGCTCTTTCTCGGCCTGCTGTTCATTCCACTCGCCCTACCGATCACCGCCCCCATGGTGCTCGCCGCGGACGGGTTTTCCAAGCTGCTCAGGAAGAGCCCGAAGGTGACGCGGGCGGTGGACTACCTGTTCGCCGGCGTGTTCTCGGCCTTTGCGGTGAAGATTTTGACGGCGCAGGCGCGGTAGATTCCCTCCCCAAGGGGAAAGGCACCTACTCGCCGTGCCCGGCGATCATCATCGCCTCGAGCTTCAGCCGCTCCGTCTTCTTCATGCGCTCCGAAGCCGATTTGAGCTGACCGCAGGCGGCAAGGATATCGCGGCCGCGCGGGGTGCGGATGGGCGAGGCGTAGCCGGCGCGGTTGACCATCTCGGCGAATTTCTCGATCTGCTCCCAGTCCGAGCACTCATAGGCGCTGCCGGGCCACGGGTTGAAGGGGATCAGGTTGATCTTGGCCGGGGTGCCCTTCAGGAGCCGCACCAGTTCTCGCGCGTCGTCGAGCGTATCGTTCACCCCCTTCAGCATCACATATTCGAAGGTGATGCGCCGGGCGTTCGACAGGCCGGGATAGGCGCGGCAGGCGTCCAGCAGTTCTTTTAGCGGATATTTCTTGTTGATCGGCACCAATTCGTCGCGCAGTTCGTCGCGCACGGCGTGCAGGGAGATCGCCAGCATGACGCCGATCTCTTCGCCGGTGCGGTAGATCTCCGGCACCACGCCCGAGGTCGACAGCGTGATGCGGCGTTTCGACAGCGACAGGCCCTCGCCATCGGAGGCGATCAGAAGCGCCTGCTTCACGTTCTCGAAATTGTAGAGCGGCTCGCCCATGCCCATCATGACGATATTCGTCACCTTGCGGCCTTCCGCCGGCACGATGGCGCCGTCCGGCGTGTCGGCATCGGGGAAGTCGCCCAGCCGGTCGCGGGCGACCAGCAACTGATCGAGGATCTCGCCCGGTGTCAGGTTTCGCACCATCTTCTGCGTGCCGGTGTGGCAGAAGGTGCAGGTAAGCGTGCAGCCGACCTGGGAGGAGATGCACAGCGTGCCGCGGCCTTCCTCGGGGATGTACACCGTCTCCACCTCGACCGGGCGGCCGGCGCCGCGCGGCGGGAAACGCAGGAGCCACTTGCGCGTGCCGTCCTGTGAAATCTGCTCCTCGACGATCTCCGGCCGGGCGATGGTGAAAGTCTCTTCAAGCGCCGAGCGCAGCTCCTTGGAGATGTTGAACATCTTCGAGAAATCGGAAACGCCGCGCACGTAAAGCCAGTGCCAGAGCTGGCGCACGCGCATGCGCACCTGCCGCTCGGGCACGCCGACGGAGGCAAGGGCTTCGCCCAGCTCTTCGCGCGACAGGCCGATCAACGGTTTCTTCTCCGCCTGTATCTCAGGACGCAGCCGCGTGCGGCTTTCAGGGGTCGATGTATCGATTGTCAGGGTCATGGTGCATTCAAATGCGTTTCGGGCGGCGCCTTGGCCGCCCGTTCATCTGGAGGCGCTCATAGCACAGGGCGGCGGCGGGGTCACCTCCCTTGCAAAAGGGTAGTGGGAAGTGCGCTTATTTGCGCTAGGCTACACAAATGTGTATTGTATGCTACACATATGGAGCTACACATGACGCTGAACATACGAAATGAAGAGGCCGACGAACTCGCCCGCCGATTGGCGCGCATCGACCGGACCAGCATTACCAATGCGGTGGTCTCCGCGCTTCGGGAAACACTCGACAGCCGGATGCGCAAGGAAACACCCCGTGAGACAGCGCGCAGGATACTCGCGCGGCGGGGCCTATCCTTTCAGCCCAATCGCAAACCGGTGCCGCCGGAAGCCTTTCACGACCTCGACCATGATCTGGGCGGTGATGCGTGATGTTCGTCGATGCCTGCGCGATCGTATCGCTGATGGCTGGCGAGGATACCGCCGGGGCCTATGAGGCTGCGTTGCTTGACGCACCGGCCGCCTTTACGTCGGTCCTTGCTGCGTGGGAGGCGATTATCGTTCTTTCCCGACCGGACCAGCTCAATTGCCGGTACAGCGAGGCGGAAGGCGCGGTCGTGGAGTGGCTGGAGGCCCGCAACATCCAGCTGCGCGAGCCAGAATCACTCCGGCCCGTGCTGTCCTATGCTGTCGCGGTCGCGCAGGAACAGGGGATCGGGCGCCGCTACCTCAGCAACTTCGATTGTTTCCACTACGCCTATGCCAAGGCGATGGAGGCGCCGATTCTTACCCTCGATCAACTCTTGCGAGAGACCGATATCCGCACTGTGCCTTAAGACCGGGCGCTCACAGATAAAGCAACGACCGCCCGGCCTCGTTGAAGAGGTGCAGCTTCGTAGGCTCGGCGGCCAGCGAAACCGTCTCGCCGCGGCCGAACTTCTGCACGCCGGGCAGTTTCACGATCACCGGGTCGGGCACGTTCTCGACGTCGAGATAGACGTTCGTCACCTCGCCGAGGGACTCGACGATGTTCACCCGCCCGTCGAACAGGCCGCCGCCGTTGGAGGCGATGGTAAGGTCCTCCGGCCGCACGCCGAGGCGCACTTCCTGTCCAGCCATGTCCGCCGGCGAGGGGATGGGCAGGTCGGCCCGCGTCTTGCCGAGCCTGATGGTCGTCTTCTCGCCGGCCTTGTCGATCTTGGCGGGCTGTATGTTCATGGCCGGCGAGCCGATGAACTGGGCGACGAACAGGTTGGCCGGCTTCTCGTAGAGTTCGATAGGCGCCCCCACCTGCTCGATATTGCCGGCCGACAAGACGACGATGCGGTCGGCCAAGGTCATCGCCTCCACCTGATCGTGGGTGACGTAGATCATGGTGGAGTCGGGCATGGACTCCTTCAATTTGGCGATCTCGATGCGGGTCGCCACGCGCAGTGCCGCGTCGAGGTTCGACAGCGGCTCGTCGAAGAGGAAGACCTTCGGGTCGCGGACGATGGCGCGGCCGATGGCCACGCGCTGGCGCTGGCCGCCCGACAGCGCCTTGGGCAGGCGGTCGAGATAGGGCGTGAGCTGCAGGATCTCGGCGGCCGCGTTCACGCGTTTCTCGATCTCGGCCTTCGGCGCCTTGGCGATCTTCATGCCGAAGGCCATGTTGTCGTAGACGCTCATATGCGGATAGAGCGCGTAGGACTGGAACACCATGGCGATGCCGCGCTGGGAGGGCGGGATGTCGTTCACCCGCTCCTCGCCGATATACATGTCGCCGCCAGTGATCGATTCGAGCCCGGCGATCATGCGCAGGAGCGTGGACTTGCCGCAGCCGGACGGCCCGACGAAGACGACGAACTCCCCCGTCTTGATCTCCAGGTCGATGCCGTGGATGACCTTCGTCACTCCGTAGCTCTTCTTGATGTCCTTCATGAGAACGCCGGTCATTACTCTCCTCCCCGGTGATATGCCCTGGCCAACCGCAGGTTCAGCGTTTCTATCTCGTGGCTGCCGCCTTTGCCAATCGCCGTGTGCATGGCGTCAACCTCCCTTGACGGAGCCGGCAAGCAGCCCCCGGACGAGATAGCGCTGCAGCAGGAAGAAGACGGCGATGGGCACCACGATGGCGACGAAGGCCGAAGCGGTGAGGATCTCCCAATTGCCGCCGCGGGAGCCCAGAAGCTCGCGCAGCCTTCCCGTCATCACCAGCTGCTCCTCGTTGTTGCCGAGGAAGACCGTGGCCACCAGAAGGTCGTTCCACACCCACAGGAACTGGAAGATGGCAAAGGAAGCCAGCGCCGGGAACGACAGCGGCAGGACGATCTTCCTGAAAATCTCGAAATCCGACGCGCCGTCCACCTTCGCGCTTTCGATGATCTCGCGCGGTAGGCCGGAGATGTAGTTGCGCAGGAGATAGATGGCGAGCGGCAGGCCGAAGCCCGTGTGCGCCAGCCAGATGCCGATATAGGACTTGCCGATGCCAACACCATTATAGAGCCTGAGCAGCGGTATGAGCGACATCTGCAGCGGCACCACCAGAAGGCCGACCACGACCGCCAGAAGCAGCGCACGCCCCGGAAACTGCATCCAGGAGAGCGCGTAGGCCGCGTAAGCCGCGATGAGAATGGGGATCACGGTCGCCGGAATGGTGACGGTGAGCGTGTTGATGAAGCTCTGGCCAATGCCTTCGGAGAACAGCACCGTCCTATAGTTCGCCAAGGTGAACTTCGGAGCCTCCAGGGCGGTAACGAACAGCCTCTCGCCGCGTGTGTCGTCCGGCTGTTCCGAGTAGGCGACGACGTAGTCGCCGTTCTCCTCCACGGTGGCCGTGCCGCCGCCGCGCATTTCCGCAACCTCGCCGGGCTGGAACTCCGACGGCCGCTGGATGGAGACGCCGAAGGCGCTTATGCGGCCCGATCCACTTTCGAAAACGTTGCCGCGCAGCACCCAGTTGGCGCCCTCCCGCTCGGCCTCCGCCGGCGGAGCGGTGCGCGCGGCGATGCTCTGCTCGGAGGGGAAAAGCGCCGTCCACCAGCCGCTTACGGCAAGCTGGTCCTTGTCGCGCAAGGAGGAAACGAGGATGCCGAAGGTGGGGACCGTCCAGATCACGACGAGCAGGAGGACGGCGAGGTTGACTGCCCAGGTAAGCGCGGGGCGCTGGCCGACTGCCGTGCTCATCGTATATCCTTTCGTGCTTCACGGATGTTCCAGATCATGATGGGCACCACCAGCACCATGATGACCAGGGCGATGGTGGACGAACGGCCGAAGTCGAGCCCGCGGAACATCCAGTCGAACATGTAGTTGGCCAGCACCTGGCTGCCCCACTGGCCGTTGGTCATGGCAAGCACGATATCGAACACCTTCAGGACCAGGATGGTGATGGTGGTCCACACCACGGCGATGGTGCCCCAGATCTGCGGCACCTTGATCTTGTAGAAGATCTGGAAGGGCGAGGCGCCGTCGATGATGGCCGCTTCGATGGTCTCTTCGGGTATGCCGCGGAGGGCGGCCGACAGGATGACCATGGCAAAACCGGTCTGGATCCAGATCAGCACCACCATGAGGAAAAAATTGTTCCAGAACGGCAGGGTGATCCAGGCCTGCGGCGCTCCCCCGAGGGTGGTGACGATGGAGTTCAGCGCGCCGATCTGGTCGGCCCCCTCGGGACGGTAGTCGTAGATGAATTTCCAGATGACGCTGGCGCCGATGAAGGAGATCGCCATCGGCATGAAGATCAGGCTCTTGGCGATGTTGCCCCAGGAGATACGGTCGGTCAGCGCTGCGGCGATGAGGCCGAAGAAGGTGGCCGCCGCGGGCACCACGACAAGCCACAGCAGATTGTTGCGCATGCTTTCGCGGAAGCCGCCGTCGCGCGCCAGCCACTCGTAGTTCGACGTGCCGACCCAGCCCCGTCCGCTGGGGCCGTGGAAGCTCAGCCAGATGGAGTTGAAGACCGGATAGACCAGATAGATGGTCAGGATGACGATCGCCGGCCCGAGGAAGAGCCAGGGGCGGATGGCGTTGGCCTTGGTCAGGTTGGCGCCGATGTTGGCGCCGGAGGCGGGGTAGATGGTGTCGAGAAGGCGGTTGGAACCCCAGAAATAGCCGAAGCAGGCGGCCACGCCCAGGACCATAACGGCCACGGCTCCGATCAATTTGTATGCCGGCAGGATGAGGCTGATGAGCGCGTAGGCGCCAACGGCGAAAACCACGCTGACAATGATGCCCGCCGCCATGATGAAGAGGGTGAGGAGCGCCGTCGTCAGGAGCGACCCCAAATCCGATGCGGATGCCGATGGCCCCGCCGTCGTCGATACTGCCACTTTCAGCCCTCCCGGCTGGAGCGGACGCTTCGTCTCCCTGCCGCGAGGTCCGCTCTCGCTTTTCTTATAGAGGAAGCCGGTGCGGCGGTCCGTCTTCCCCGATGAATTTCGTTGCGGGCGGGGCGCCCGGTAGTGGCGCCCCATCCCGTCTGCCGCTCGCGCGGCTATTTGATGGCATCCCACTCCCTCTGGATGTCCGCCCCGACTTCCTCGGCGGACTTGCCGCCGACATAGTCGACCATGCCGGTCCAGAACGCGCCGGCGCCGATGCGGCCGGGCATCAGGTCCGAGCCGTCGAAGCGGAAGGTGGTCGCATTCGTCAGGATCTCGCCCTGCTTCTTCAGAGGCTCGTTGGCGTATGCCTCGGGATTGGCCTCCGTGTAAGGCGTCAGGAACCCGGACTGCGCCATCCACAATTCGTGGGCGATCGGCGTCTTCAGGAACTCGATGAAGGCGCGCGCCGGCTCCGAGTCGGAGGTGATGGCAAAGAGTGTGCCGGCGCCAAGGACCGGCCTGCCCAAATCCTTCTCTTCATACGGCGGGAGGTAGAAGAAGTCGGCATCGACGCCGAGCTCCGTACCCTCCGGGAAGAAGCTGGGAATGAAGGAAGCCTGATGGTGCAGGTAGCACTTCGGCGGGAAAGAGAAGAGACCGTTCGGGCTGTCGCGGAAGTCGGTGGAGGCGACGGCCTCGGCGCCACCGTCGACGAAGTCGTCGTTCCTGGCGAACCAGCCGAACTCCTCGATGGCGGCGACGACACGCTCATCGTCGAACGGGATCTCGTTGGTCACCCACTGATCGTAGACCTCCGGCGGCTGCGTGCGCAGCATCATATCCTCGACCCAGTCGGTCGCCGGCCAACCCGTGGCGCCGCCGGAGCCGAGGCCGATGCACCAGGGCGTGCCACCGTCGGCGACGATCTGCTCGGTCAGCGCCTTCAGATCTTCCATGGTTTCCGGCACTTCATAGCCGGCGTCCTCGAAGTTCTCAGGCACGTACCAGACGAGCGACTTCACATCGATCTTGTAGGGGAAGGCGAAGAGCTGGGGCTCGCCGTCCTCACCGGGATAGGTGCTGAGATTGACCCAGGACTGGCCGGCTGCATAGTTTTCCTGCAGCCAGTCCGCATTCTCCTCGCCGAGCGGCGTCAGATGGCCCTGCGCCGCCAGGTTGGCGGCGAGGCCGGGCTGCGGGAACACCGCCACGTTCGGCGCGCTGCCGGCCTGGGCGTCGATGACGATCTGCTGCTCGAAGGAGTCGGAGCCGGAATAGGCCACTTCGGCGCCGGTCGCCTCCTCGAAATAGGCGGTGATGGATTCGATCAAGTCCTTGTCAGGGCCAAGCCATGGCCCGAAAAGGGTCATCCGCTGGCCCGACAGGTCATATTCGGCGGCGTAATCGTCGAAACTCTGCCAGTTGAAGCGGTCGTCCTCACCCGGTGCGAACTTGAGCTCCTGCGCTGCGGCGGCGCTGCACGAAAGCGCCAGCGCGCAAGCGCCGACAACGGTCCATCTCTTCATCGTCTCCTCCACAAGCCGCCTTTGCCTCCAAAGGCTCGATAAATTCATGTGTGCCGGGCGGCGCCGACGCGCTGCCGCTGGTGGCATTACTCCCAAAAACTCAAAGCGCTTTGGGACGTCTAGCATTGAGCCTCGATGAAGCCGAGTCAAGACGGTCGATAAAGCGAGGTGCCATCTCCCTTTTTTGCCCATGTATCTGCGGGCCTTTTGCGCTGCGGTGTCAGTGTGGGCATGACACAGGCTTGATTTGAAAACCGGTATGCGAAATATTCTCAAAGCGCTTTGAGGAGGAGGTGCCGCGGCGGGCAATATGCGGGAAACGGTCAATCTGCGTAGGCTTTCAGAGGTTCTGGGTCTTTCACAGACCACGGTTTCGCGCGCCCTTAACGGGTTTCCCGAAGTCAACGAGCGGACGCGTGCGCGGGTGGTGGAGGCGGCGCGGCGGCTCAATTACCGGCCCAGCGCGAGCGCCGCGAGCCTCGCCACAGGCAAGGCCTGCGCCATTGGGCATGTGGTGCCCCTGGCCGAGCACATGATGATAAACCCGCATTTCTCCGACTTCTTGGCCGGCGCGGGCGAGGTCTATGCGCAGTTCGGCTACGAAATGCTCTTGCACGTGGTTGCGCAGGCCGAAGAGGCCGACGTCTATCGCGATTTCGCCAGCCGCAGCCGTGTCGACGGCGTCGTCGTGCACGGGCCGTTGACGAACGACCCGCGCATTCCACTCCTCAAATCGCTGGGGCTGCCCTTTGTCGTGCACGGACGCTGCGACGACGGCACCGGCGACTACTCCTGGCTCGACGTCAACAACCGGCGCGCCTTCTGCCGCGCGACAGGCTTCCTGGCCGACCTCGGCCACCGCCGCATCGCCCTGATCAACGGGCTGGAGGTGATGAACTTCGCCAGCCGGCGCCGCCAGGGTTACGAATCCGTCCTTGCCGAGCGTGGGCTGGATCAGGATCCGTCTCTCATCTTCAGCGAGGATATGGTGGAGCCTTACGGCTACCGGGTGGCGCGGCAGTTGTTCTCCTCGCCGCGCCCGCCGACGGCCATTCTCATCTCCAGCGTGCTGCCGGCCATGGGCGTGGTGCGGGCGCTGGCCGAATTCGGCATCAGGCCCGGCGCGGACGTCTCCATCATTGCCTTCGACGACTGCCTTTCCTTTCTGCAGACGGCGAGCGAGGGCAAGGCGCGGGATGTGCCCTTCCTCACCGCCATGCGCTCCTCCATCCGTGAGGCCGGTCGGCGGGTCGCCGAAATGCTCCTGGAGCAGATCGCCGCGCCCGACGGCGGTCGGCGGCACGAATTGTGGGAAGCCGAGCTGGTCATCGGCGAGACCACCGCGCCCCGTCCGGTAGAGCAAACGCCCCTTCCGGCCGCAGCCAAAAGCTGATAACGCCCCGCAGATAGCCCAGTAGATCCAATCCGAACTTGTGAAGGGAAACATCATGGCAGAACGCCAAGCCGCCAGGGATGTAATCGATTACACGCGCTCGGACTTCCCGCCGGACTTCCAGTTCGGCGTTGCCGCCTCGAGCTACCAGATCGAAGGATCGCGCTTCGGCGGCTGCGGCACCTCGCATTGGGACACCTTCGCCGCCACGCCGGGCAACACCGCGCGCGGCGAGGACGGCTCGGTCGCTTGCGATCACTACCATCGCTGGCCGCGGGATCTCGACCTCGTCAGCGGCGCCGGCCTCGACTGCTACCGCTTCTCCATCTCGTGGGCGCGCGTGCTGCCCGAGGGGACCGGAAAGCCGAACGCCGAGGGCCTGGATTTTTACGATCGCCTGGTGGACGGTATGCTCGAGCGCGGTATCAAGCCCTTCGCCACGCTCTACCATTGGGACCTGCCGGCACCGCTCGCCGATCTCGGCGGATGGCGCAACCGCGACATCGCCTCCTGGTTCGCCGACTATACGGAAGTGGTGGGGCGGCGCCTCGGCGACCGGCTGGCGGCCACCGCGCCCATCAACGAGCCATGGTGCGTGGCCTGGCTCAGCCATTTCATGGGCCATCACGCACCGGGCCTGCGTGACATACGCGCCACCGCCCGCGCCATGCATCACGTGCTTCTGGCGCACGGCCGGTCGATTGAGGCCATGCGTGCGCTGGGTATGAGGAATCTCGGCCTGGTGACCAATTTCGAATATGCCGCGCCGGCCGACGACAGCACGGAAGCGAAGGCGGCCGCGCATCTCTACGACGGCATCTACAATCGCTGGTTCCTCGACGGCGTGTTCAAGAAGGCCTACCCGTCGGAGGTCCTTGCCGGCCTCGGTCCGCACATGCCGGAGGGCTATGAGGATGATTTCGATGTGATCGCCACGCCCGTCGACTGGGTCGGCATCAACTATTACACGCGAAAGCTGATCGCCCCTGACGGCACGGGCCAGTTCCCGGCGCTGAAGGAGGTGGAAGGCCCGCTGCCGAAGACGCTGATGGATTGGGAGATCTATCCCGAAGGTCTCGCCTTCTTCATGCGCCGCGTGCATCAGGACTATGCGAAGGGCCTGCCGATCTATGTCACCGAGAACGGCATGGCCTCGCCCGACCGCCTTGCGGGCGGCAAGGCCGACGACCCGGACCGCATCGAATTCCTCAACCGCCACCTTGCGCAGGTGCGCCGCGCCATAGAGGAAGGCATCCCGATCAAGGGCTATATCGTCTGGTCGCTGCTCGACAACTACGAATGGGCGCTCGGCTACGAGAAACGCTTCGGCCTCGTGCATGTGGACTTCGAAACGCTGGAGCGCACGCCTAAGGCATCGTGGCACGCGTTGAAGGGCGCGCTGGCGGCGGGCTGAAGGGAACCCCGGCATTTGCGCGCCATGGCACGCGCGCATAGAAAGGGAAAACTCAACCTTTCCGAGGTGAAGCGACGTGACGCTGGCCAGCTCTCTGTTCCCGCTGTTGTGCTGGATCTTCTATACTCTGCTTGCCGGCCGCATCGAGGTCGTGCGGCCGTCGCTTTCGATCATCATGGGCGCGCAACGCCGCCGCTGGGTCGAGAACGCCGTGCGCCGGGAGACGCCGCTCGACGCCATCCTGTCCGGCAACCTGATGAGCGCAGTCGCCTTCTTCGCCTCGACCACGGTTCTGATCATCCTGGCGCTGTTCGCCGTCTTCGGCCAGATCAACTCGGTGGTGGAGGCCGTCAGCGCCATCCAGCCCGACCAGGCGGTGACCAAGCGGGACGTGGAACTGCATCTGGCGGTCCTGCTCCTGATGTTCGTCCTGGCCTTTCTCTCCTTCACCCTGTCGCTCCGGCAGTTCAACCACTTCTGCATCATGCTGGGCGCGGCCGACCACGCGGAGGAAAGCGATCCGGAGGAGGTGTTCGTGATCGCGGCGCTGAACACGCTCGGCGCGCGCAACTTCAACCAGGGTATCCGCGCCTACTATTTTGCGCTCGGCATGCTCGCCTGGTTCGTCTCGCCCGCCGCCTCCATCGCCGTGACGGTGCTGATCTTCGTCGTCATCCTTTATCGCGAGTTCTTCTCGGCCGCGCGCAATCTCGTCGCCCGGTTGAAGCTGGATTGAGCGAGGCTCGCGTGGAGGGTTAGTCTTTTTCACGTGTTGGTCCTACCGCAAGTACAATGCCCTACCCCCGGCCCGTTGTGCTATTGGTAAGACTAAAGAGCGTGCAAGCGGGCCGAAGAGACAAGACGGAGAGCGGGATGGGCATCGTACCGGTTATCATCTGCGGCGGGGCGGGTTCCCGCCTTTGGCCGCTGTCGCGGGAGAACCACCCGAAGCCGCTCATCCGGCTGGCCGACGGCCGCTCGCTCATCCAGCATGCGCTTCTGCGCGCGATGGCCTTGCCGGGGGCCGGCGATCTCATCACCGTGACCAATCGCGAGCTCTTCTTCGCCATCGAGGACGAGTACCGCCAGCTCGGCGTCGATTTCGGCCATGGCCGTTTCCTGCTCGAGCCCGAAGGCCGCAACACGGCGGCCGCCATCGCCGCCGCCTGCCTCGAGGCGGCCAACGCGCTGGGCGGCGAGACGGTGCTGTGCGTTTTGCCGGCCGATCACGTGATCGGCGACGTGCCGGCGCTCACCGAGGCGGTGCGCCGGGCGGAAAAGCTTGCCCGCGAGGGCCGCGTCGTCACGTTCGGCATAAAGCCGGACAGGCCGGAGACCGGCTACGGCTACATCGAGGCCGACGGCACGGATGTGCTGCGCTTCGTGGAGAAGCCCGATGGGAAGACGGCACAGAAATACCTGGAAAGCGGCCGCTTCTCCTGGAACTCCGGCATGTTCTGTTTCCAGGCGCAGACCATGATCGGGCTGATGGAGACGCTGTGCCCGGATATCCTCTCAGGCTGCCGGGAAAGCCTCGAGGCCGCCATACGCATCGACGGCAAGAACGTCGAGCGGATCGAGCTTGACGCCGCGCTCTTCGCCCAGGTGCCTTCCAACTCGATCGACTACGCGGTCCTGGAAAAGGCGCCGAACACCTCGGTGGTGCCCTGCGACATCGGCTGGAACGACATCGGCTCGTGGGCCGCCCTCGGCGCGCAATATGCGGGCGACGAGGAGGGCAACCGCACCCTCGGTCCCGTCATGGCGATCGGCTCCAGCGGCAATGTCATCCACGGCAGCAACCGGCTGATCGGCGTCGTCGGCGTCGAGAACCTGATCATCGCCGACACGCCGGACGCCCTCCTGGTGACCACGCGGGAGCGGGCGCAGGATGTGAAGCTGCTCTACAACCGGCTCAAGGAGGAGGGCAACGAGACCCATCGCGTCCACCGCACCGTTTACCGCCCCTGGGGCGCCTACACGGTGCTGGAGGAGGGGCCGCGTTTCAAGATCAAGCGCATCGAGGTGAAGCCCGGCGCCCGCCTCAGCCTGCAGATGCACCACCATCGCGCCGAGCACTGGGTGGTGGTGTCGGGGACGGCGCGCATCGTCAACGGCGACAAGGAGATGATGCTTGCCACCGACCAGTCCACCTATATCCCGTGCGGCGCCAAACACCGCCTGGAAAACCCGGGCATCATGATGCTTGTGCTGATCGAGGTGCAGACGGGCGACTATCTGGGCGAGGACGACATCGTGCGCTTCGACGACGTCTACGGGCGTTCATGAAGGCTGCCGGGGCGACCGGAAAGAAAAAGGGCTGCGGAAGCATCGACGCCGCCGCAGCCCCTGACAGTTGAGCAATCCACTGGTTCTAAAAATGAATTCCCAGATTGTCGTTATTGATGGTGCAAACGGGTAGCGCCCGACGGGGCGTACCCGCATGCTCAAATCTCGCCAGCCGTGTCAGCAGCCGTCCAGAGGGGAGGAGAATATGCAACTTCGGGCGGCCTCTTCGGTTGGCGAAGCTTAAAAATGTATACGTGATCAGATAGTTATATAATATGTTTACCGTAAATATCCAGAGTACGGATTTCCCCTGAAGCAAAATCGACGTCCTGTCGATAGGCGGGATTTCACGATTTTTGTGGCGCCGTAATCTTTTCGTTATGTAGGTATACGCGTCGAACGGCGTGATATGCTTGGAGGCCTAACCCAAAGCGCTACCTTATCCGTCGAACAACGCAAAGCCGATTTTCCTTCTTGCAAATCATTCGCAATTGCATTAATTATGGAACATGTGAGGGCCAAGGCAGGTTTGCGAATAATTCGCGCTTGCAGAAGAAATCCCGAAAGGATGAATATGACGGACTGGATCAGGCGTTCGATGCTGGCGGGGTTGGCCGCGCTTTTTGCCGTGGCGGCATTGCCGGTTTCGGTGGCGGGGGCGCAAAGCCCGCTCAAGGTGGTCGCCACCACCGGCATGATCGCCGATGCGGCACGCCAGATTGGCGGCGACCTGGTCGAGGTGCGGGCGCTGATGGGGCCGGGCGTCGACCCGCATGCCTACCGCCAGACCCGCACCGACATCCTCGCCATGACGCGCGCCGACCTGGTGCTGTGGCACGGCCTCTACCTGGAAGCCCAGATGGAGGACTTCATGCATTCGCTCGGGGCGCGGCGAACGGTGGTCGCCGTCGCCGAGGAACTGCCGCGAAATGTGCTGCTCGCCCACGATGATTACGAGAACCGCTACGACCCGCATGTGTGGATGGACCCCGACCTATGGTCGAAGGTGGTCGTTTCAGTGCGTGACGCGCTGATCGCTGCGCGTCCCGAGGGCGAAGCGCTTTTCCGCGCCAATGCCGAAAACCACCTCGAGGACGTGGCCGCCCTTTCCGACTACGCGAAGCAGGTGCTCGCCACCGTGCCGGAGGAAACCCGCGTCCTCGTGACCGCGCACGACGCCTTCAACTATTTCGGCCGCGCCTATGATTTCGAGGTTCTCGGCATCCAGGGCATCTCGACGCAGAGCGAGGCCGGGCTCAACCGCGTCTCGGAGTTGGTCGACACGCTGGTGGAGCGCAGGATCGGCGCCGTCTTCGTCGAATCCTCCGTCTCGGACCGCAACATGCGCGCCCTCATCGAAGGGGCGGCGGCCAAGGGCCAGGAGGTCACGGTCGGCGGCCAGCTCTTCTCCGATGCCATGGGCCGCGACGGCACCTACGAGGGCACCTACATCGGCATGATCGATCATAACGTCACGGCGATCACCCGCGCGCTCGGCGGAGAGGCGCCGGAGCGCGGCATGCTCGGCCGCTTGGCCGCCGGCAGTTGAGGAGCGAGGCGAAGATGAACAACGCGGCGCTCGAACTGGCCAGCGAGGCGGGAGAACGTGTTTTCCGCCCGGCCCCCACCGACAGCCCCCTCGCCATGCAGGAGCTGACGGTCTCCTACGGCGAGAAGCCGGCGGTCTTTTCCATCGACGCCACGGTGCCCGCCGAATCCATGACTGCCATCATCGGTCCCAACGGTGCCGGCAAGTCGACGCTTCTGAAGGCCGCGCTTGGCATCGTGCCGCGCCTTTCCGGCCGTGTGATGGTGTTCGGCGCGCCGCTGGCGCAGGTCATGCACCGCATCGCCTACGTGCCGCAGCGCGCCTCCGTGGACTGGGATTTCCCGACCCGTGTCATCGATGTGGTCTTGATGGGGCTCTACCGTGAGCTCGGCCTGCTTCATCTCGTGCGCCACCACCACCGCGAGCGGGCGATCGCCTGCCTGGAGCGTGTCGGCATGGCAGATTTCGCCGACCGGCAGATCGGCCAGCTCTCCGGCGGCCAGCAGCAGCGCGTCTTCCTCGCCCGCGCGCTGGCGCAGAACGCCGAGCTCTACCTGCTCGACGAGCCCTTCGCCGGCGTCGACGCCGCCACGGAAAAGGCCATCATCGACGTGCTGAAATCCCTCAAGGCGGAAAAGCGCACCGTGGTGTGCGTGCATCACGATCTGGCGACCGTTACCGACTATTTCGACCACGTGCTCCTTATCAACGTGCGCAAGATCGCCGAAGGCCCCGTCGCCACCACCTTCACCGCCGAAAATCTGCAGAAAACCTACGGAGGGCGCCTGGCGACGGCGCATATCGACCAGCTGAAGCTGCCGGCGGCATGAGGGCGACCGGGATGCCGATTTCAATGCATTTAGAATGGTCCTCCGGGGCGCCGACCTCACCTCTCCATTGGGCAAGTCCGCCACGCTTCGAGGGAAGGGCCGCCTCCCTCCCCCACCCGAGACCCTGACCCATGCCCAGCCTCCTCCTCGACGCGCTCCTCCTCCAGGCCGGCTACAACGCCGCCCTGGTGGCACTCGGCGCGGCGCTTCTCGGCATGGCCGCCGGCTCCGGCGGCACGTTCCTCTTCCTGCGCAAGCGGGCGCTGGTGAGCGATGCCGTGGCACACGCCACACTGCCGGGCGTCGGCATCGCCTTCATCGTGATGGTGGTATTCGGCGGCGACGGCCGCAATCTTCCAGGTCTCCTCCTGGGCTCCGCCGTCTCCGCCAGCCTCGGCCTTCTCGCCGTCCAGTGGATCGCCAGCCGCACACGGCTTGCCGAGGACGCGGCCATCGGTGCGGTGCTGTCCGTCTTCTTCGGCTTCGGCATCGTGCTTCTCACCATCATCCAGACCATGTCCAGCGGCTATCAGGCGGGGTTGGAAAGCTTCCTGCTCGGCTCGACGGCGGGCATGCTCTTCCAGGATGCCGTGGTCATCGCGCTGGGCGGCGCGCTCGCCGTCGCCTTCGTGCTGCTCCTGAGGCGGCCGATGACGCTGGTCGCCTTCGACGCCGGGTTCGCAACAGCTTCCGGCATAAACGTGCGGCGTATGGATCTCGCCATGATGGGGCTTGTGATGGCGGTCACCGTCATCGGGCTGAAGCTGGTCGGTCTCATCCTCGTCGTGGCCATGCTCATCATCCCACCCGTCACCGCCCGCCTGTGGACGGAGCGGACGGACCGTGTGCTCCTCATCGCCGGTGCCGTCGGCGGGTTTTCGGGCTATCTCGGGGCGGCGCTCTCGGCATCGGCCCCCAACCTGCCGACGGGTCCCATCATCGTTTTGGTGAGCTTTGCTCTCTTTCTCCTGTCGCTTCTCTTTGCGCCGGGGCGCGGGGTGCTGGCGGCGCTGGTCCGTCACCGCCGGTTCCAGTTGCGTGTGCATCGGCGGCAGGGGCTCCTGGCGCTCGCCCATGGCGAGGCCATATTCGATCCGCTCACACTCACCGTGTTGCGCCGCGAGCGCCTCATCCGGCAGGACGCCGTGGCGACGGAGGAGGGCAGGGCGCTTGCCGCCAAGACCCTGCGCGACGAGAAGCGCTGGGCACTCGCCCGCCAGGTCTACCAGGACGAGGCGGTGTCGGGCAGCTACGACGGGCTCACCCCCATCGAATCCGTTTTGACGCGCGACGAGATCGCAGAGATCGACCGGCGGCTCGGCCCGCCGGCGCCGGTCGCCTGAGGAGCATCGCAATGGGTGTGGAATTCGTACAGCTCAGCCTCACGCCGCTCCTGATCGGCATCCTCGCGGCGATCGCCTGCGCGCTGCCGGGCAATTTCCTCATTCTCCGGCGGCAGGCGCTGATCGGCGATGCCATCAGCCATGTGGTTCTGCCGGGCATCGTCGTCGCCTTCCTCCTCACGGGCGTCATCTCCACATGGCCGATGCTTCTCGGGGCGGCGGGCGCCGCGGTGGTCGCCGTCGTCCTCATCGAGGCCATCAGGCGCGTCGGGCGCATCGAGCCGGGGGCGGCCATGGGTGTCGTCTTCACGTCGCTCTTCGCCGCCGGCGTGCTGCTCCTGGAGCAGAGCGACACCAGCGGCGTCCATCTCGACGTGGAGCACGCGCTCTACGGCAATCTGGAAAGCCTCATCTGGTTCTCGGCCGAAGGCTGGGGCTCGCTCACGGATCCGGCAGCGCTCGCCGCGCTGCCGCCCGAGCTTTTCCGCATGGCCGCCGCCGCCGTCCTCATCGGGCTTCTCACCGTCGTCTTCTGGCGCCCCCTGAAGCTCTCCACCTTCGACGAGGGCTTCGCCGGGGCCGTCGGCATCCCCACGGCCGCACTCAGCCTCGGCCTCGTCATCACCGCCGCCGTGGCGGCCGTCGCCGCATTCGATGCCGTGGGCTCCATTATCGTCATCGCCATGTTCATCTGCCCGCCCGCTGCGGCCAGGCTGATGACCAATCGGCTGGAAATCCAGGTGTTGTGGAGCGTCGCCTTCGCCACGCTTTCCGCCGTCCTCGGCTATGTACTCGCCGGCTACGGCCCCCTATGGCTCGGCGCCGACAACGCCGTCAGCGCCGCCGGCATGATCGCCACCGTCTCCGGCCTCATCCTGGCGCTAGCTTGCCTCTTCGCGCCGCACCGCGCGCGGATCGGGGCGCCGAGAGGGGCTTGAACAGACGCGCCAACACCCAGTTCGCCGCTTCACCCCTCCTCAGCGCCCCTTCCACCCAAGCAGCCGCATGGCATTCGCCGTCACCAGCACCGTCGCGCCGGTGTCGGCCAGGATGGCCGGCCACAGCCCGGTGATGCCGAGCACGGTCGTGATGAAGAACACCAGCTTCAGCCCGATGGCGATGGAGATGTTCTGCCGGATATTGGCCATCGCCCGCCTGGAAAGGGCAACCATCGCCCAGACGTCGTGCAGCCGTCCGTGCAGGATCGCCGCGTCCGCCGTCTCCAGCGCCACGTCTGTGCCGCCGCCCATGGCGATGCCGATATCGGCGGTGGCAAGCGCCGGCGCGTCGTTGATGCCGTCCCCCACCTTGCCGACCTTCAAGCCCTCGTCCTTTAGCGCCTTGACGATGCGGCTCTTGTCCTCGGGCATCAGCTCCGCATGCACCTCGACGCCCAGGTCGCGGCCGATGGCTTCGGCGGTATGGCGGTTGTCGCCGGTCAGCATGACTGTGCGGATGCCGGCTGCCTTCAGCAGGGCGAGGCCGGAGCGGGCATCCTCGCGCGGCTCGTCGCGCATGGCGATGGCGCCGGCGACCCTGCCGTCCGCCAGAAGGACGGAAACGGTCTTGCCCTCCTCGTTCAGCGCGGCGATTGTCCGTCTCTGTTCCGCCGACAGCGCGCGCCTTTCGCCCACGGCTTTGGGAGATCCGAAGAAGAGCGCCTTGCCCTCCACGGAGCCGGTCACGCCCCTGCCGCCGAGCGCGGAAGCCTCAGTGGCGGCAGGAACGTCGATGCCGTCGGCCCTTGCCCGCTCGATGACGGAGAGCGCCAGTGGATGGCTGGAGTCCCACTCCAGCGCCGCCGCCAGGCGCAGCACCTCCACTGCATCTTCCCCGAAGCCCACGACGTCCGTCACCTGCGGCCGGCCTTCCGTCAGCGTCCCGGTCTTGTCGAAGGCGATGGCCTGCAGGCGGCCCACCTCTTCCAGCACGGCGCCGCCCTTCATCAGGAGCCCGCGCCGCGCCCCCGCCGAGAGCGCGGCGGCAATGGCGGCCGGCGTGGAGATCACCAGCGCGCAGGGGCAGCCGATGATGAGGATGGTAAGGCCCTTATAGACCCATTCAAGCAAGGGTTCGCCAGCCGCAAGCGGCGGTACGGTGGCCACGAGCAGGGCAAGCAGCACCACGCCCGGCGTATAGTAACGCGAGAAACGATCGATAAAGCGCTCGGTCGGCGCCTTCTTCTCCTGCGCCTCCTCGACGAGCTTGACGATCCGGGCGATGGTGTTGTCCTTCGCCGCGGCAGCCACGCGGATGCGCAGCACGCCGTCGCCGTTCACCGTTCCTGCATAAACGGCATCGCCCGGCTCCTTGCCGGCCGGCGTGCTCTCGCCCGTCACCGGTGCCTCGTTCACCGCGCTCGCGCCGGAAAGCACCGCGCCGTCGGCGGCAACGCGGTCGCCCGGCCGCACCACGATCACGTCGCCGATGGCGAGCCTGTCGGCCGCCACCTCCTCGGTGCGCCCGCCCGCCCGCTCCAGGCGCGCCGTCTTCGGCACAAGGGTGCTCAGGGCGCGGATGCTGGCGCGTGCGCGGCCCGCCGCAATGCCTTCCAGAAGCTCGCCGACGAGGAACAGGAAGATGACCACCGCGGCTTCCTCCGCCGCTCCGATGATGACGGCACCGACCGCGGCAATCGTCATCAGCGTCTCGATGGAAAAGGGCGTGCCGGCGAATGCGGCGGTGAAGGCGCGGCGGGCGATCGGCACCAGGCCCACCAGCATGGCCGCCGCGTAGAGCCAGCCGTTGAATTCTGGGAAGAAGCGCCCGGCGGCAAAGGCAGCGGCCAGCGCAAGGCCGCAGGAAGCCGTCAGCCGGACGCGCGGCTGATCCCACCAGGGCGCCTCAGCGCCATCGTCGGGGCGAGGGGTAGAGACGGCCTGGGCCGAGCCGCCGCAGCATGTGCCAGAGGCGTCCGCGCCGTCGCTCCCGGTCACCGGCCGCAGCCCGTAGCCAAGCCGCGTCACCTGCCTTTCGATCGCCGGGCGCACCTCGGCCAGGTCGGCATGATCCACCGTCATCGTGCCGGTCGTGGCGGAGACCGCAACGTCCTCCACACCGCTGATGCGGCGCACCGCGGTGTCGATCTTGCGCGCGCAGCCTGCGCAATCCATGCCGTCGACGCGGTAGCGGCTCCTGCTCGTAATTTCGGCCATTCACCCGGTCCCTGCCTGGCCCTTGATTGCTGGTCCTTGATTGCTTCCGGGCAAAGCCTTACTTCCTCTAGCGACTATAGGAGCAAGCGAAAAAATGACAGCGCGCGCGATTTCCATCGGCGAGGCCGCCCGGCAGAGCGGCGTGAAGGTGCCGACGATCCGTTTCTACGAGCAGATCGGCCTCATGCCCGCGCCGCCGCGCAGCGAGGGCAACCGCCGCCAGTTCGACGAGAAGGATCTGAGCCGCCTCAGCTTCATCCGCCATGCGCGGGAGCTGGGCTTCGAGATGGACGACATCCGCGAGCTCCTCGCCTTGACGGAGCAGCCGCAACGCTCCTGCCACGAAGCCGACAGCATCGCCGCGCGCCACCTGCGCGAGATCGAGATGCGCATCGCCAAGCTGCAGGCGCTCAGCGGCGAATTGCGGCGCATGGTGGAGGAATGCGGCCACGGCAAGGTGTGCGAGTGCCAGGTCATCCACGTCTTGGCCGATCACGGAAAATGCCGAAGCGACACCCATTGAGCCGTGGTGCGAATCATACCCTGACGATGCCTCTCCCGAGCACGTATACCAAACGTAAAAGTTGCATTTTCCAGCCCCAACTTTGTCCGCGGCTGCCCTCCGAGAACGACCTTATACAACCTGTTTCCACAGGTAGTTTTTTCAATTATATCAAGTATTTGATTGAATTTTGATCGCCTGCATCCGGGCTATTCCGCCGATGACGCTCGTTTAGGTTGTAATTACACAACTCTTGCGTTAATTTTCCATGTATTCCGGTGGGTGAGCAGAAGGGGCGCTTGGGTGTGAAACATTTCTGAGTGAGGCGGATTGCTGAGCCTAGAATTCTACCATTAGTTGTATTGCCCGCTGCCAGACGGGAAAAGACGAGGGGATCGCCGGCGTCCGTATCGGCGGTGCAGTTAAACGGTAACGACAGTTGGAATTCGCACCTTCGGGCGCTCGGCGCCCGCGGGAAGGGACCGCGCATGCCGCGGGTATCGTCAGCCAAGAGGAAAAGGCGTGAAACAGGGAATTAAGAGCACGGGCGCAACGAGGAAACTCTTCGCTCCCATTGGAAAGAGAGGCGGGAAATGAGCGGCCACAGACAGGATGGATTGTCGTTTGCAACGCTGCGCGCCGCCGAGGCGGTGATCGAGACCAAGAGCCTCACCGGCGCGGCGCTGAAGCTGGGCATCAGCCAGCCCGCCATCAGCATGCATCTCGGACGGCTCGAACGGGCGATCGGCACCTCGCTCATCAAGAAGGTGGGCAACAAGATCATCGTCAAGGAGGAGATCTCGCGTCTCATCCGCCAGGTGCTCGATCTGGAAAGACGCCTGAAGACCGTCGGCTACGAGAGGAACATCTCGAAGCTCAAGGTGGGCATCTGCACCTACTGCGCGCCGCTCCTGGTGGAGCGCCGCAACACTCTCGGCAAGATGCGGGAGGGCCTGACCCTGCGCATCGCCGATTCGCGGCGGCTGGAGGAGATGTACGAGCAGGGCGAGCTCGACGCCGTTTTCCGCGCCCTCTACCCGTCGGAGATCGCGCCGGACCTCACCACCGAGTTCTCCATGAAGTGGGTGGGTGAAAAGCACCTGCTCGATTTCATGAAGCATGACGGGCAGGGCCTGCCGCTCGTCCTTCCCTCGCCGCACTCGCCGCTCGGCGCGGTGGCGCGCGAGTGGCTGCGCCGGCAGGAGGTGGTCTACGACGTGGTCGGCGAGGTCGACGACATCATGACGGCCATCCGCCTCGTCTCCAGCGGTATCGCGCTGTCGCCGCTACCGGCCTATGTGCGCGACAGCCCGTCGGTGGACCTCAACGGCTGCGCGCAGATCCTGCCGGGGCAATTGGAGGCGCGCTACGGCATGTTCTTCGACGAGCGCCGTTTCAACCTGCGCGCTGCGCTCGACATCTTCGAGCTTTTGAAGGGCGAGCTCGAGCGCATGCCTCCGCCGCTGGAGGTAGCCCGCCCAAGCCTTGCCGCGCACCAGTAACCGCTTTTGAGGCAGGGCTTTCGCCTATGGCGGTTCAGCCCCCACTCCGACCCGCTTCGCGGGCCATCTCTCCCCCACTTTGGTGAGGAGAGGTGGATCGTCCGACCTGTCCCCCCGAAGCCCGAAGGGCGAAGGTGGAAGGCCGAGACGGAGTGGGGGAGCAGCACTTCCACATGCGATAGCCCTCCTCTGGAAGGGCAGGGGGCGCCGCCTCTACCGCTCCGCCGGCCGCGCCGTCGACTGGCGTACGTGCAGCTCCGGTTTGATGAGCTCCTGGACCGGGTTCACCTCGGCGCCGTTCAGCCGGTCGAGCAGCACGCGCGCTGCCCGGCGCCCCACCTCGCGCTGGCCGTTCCACACCGTGGTGAGCGCCGGCGTGGCGATGGCGGCCTCCTCCAGATCGTCGTAACCGGTCACCGAGATGTCGACGCCGGGCATCAACCCGGCGCGGGCGATGCCGTTCATCAGGCCGATGGCCACGAGGTCGTTCCAGCACACCGCCGCCGTCGGCTTGTCCTTGAGCGCCAGGAAGGCGCCCGTCATCTCGAAGCCCGCCTGCTTTGTGCGCGGGCCGGGAAAGCGCCATTCCGGCTTCACCTTAAGCCCCGCCTTCTGCATCGCCACCACATAGCCGCGATAGCGATCGCGGCCGGTCGAGGTGTGGTCCGTGCCGCCGACCATGGCGATGCGCGTATGGCCGAGCGAGATGAGGTGGTTGGTGGCGAGCCCGATGCCGTAAGCATCGTCGCCGCGGAAGACCGGCACCCGCGCCCCCTCCACCGAACGGGCGATCAGCACGGCGGGCAGGCCGTTCTCCTCGGCCAGCATGATGTCCTCGGGCGGCGTGCCGATCGCCGGCGACATGATGACGCCGTCGGCGCCGAGCTGCAGCAGCGTGTCGATGAAGGTGCGCTGCTTTTCCAGCTGGTCGTAATGGTTCGAAAGAAGAAAGGTCTGGCGCGAGCGGTCCAGCTCGCTCTCGATCGAACGCAGGATCTCGGCGAAGAAGGGGTTCATGATGTCGTGCACGACAACGCCGACAATGCCGGACCGCGAGGTTCTGAGGCTTGCCGCGCGCCGGTTGTAGATATACCCGATAGCGCGCGCATGCTCCTTGATGCGCTGGCGCGTCGCGTCCGCCACCAGTGGGCTGTCCCGCAATGCCAGGGAGACGGTTGCCGTCGAAACACCAAGAGCATCGGCAATCGTCGAAAGCTTGATTTTCTGCGCCAGCGCAACCCCTCCCGGCCGTGGGAAATGTCCCAGTCACGGCTCTTTAAACTGTTTAAGAACCGCTTATGCCATCGCCGCCGCCAAGGTCAAAGCTTTTTTGGCGCCGCCGCGGGGGGAGCGTCACGGAAGAAGCGCGCTACGCGTCTTCCTCGACATCTTCTTCCTCCACAGGGAGGCCGTTTTTCGACAAGTTCGCCTCGATGCGCGCCAGAAGCTTCTGGAGCGCCTTCTGCTCCTTCTTGTCGAGGGTCTTCAGGGCCTGTTTTTCTGTCCTGCGCACCGACTTCTCGATGGCGCGGATGGCCTGCTCGCCATTCGTGGTGAGGAAGACATGGGCGCGCCGGGCGTCTTCCTCCGAAGCGCGCTTTTCCAGAAAGCCCTGCGCTGCCAGCCGGTTGATGGTCTTGGTGATGGTCGGCGGGCGAACGCCCAGCTTCTCGGCGAGCTGGCTCGGCGTCTGGCCATTCTCGCGGCTGAGCGCGAGCATGATCTTGTCCTGTCCGGCGTAAAGACCCTGGTCGAGAAGCCGTTCGGCGAGGACGGTGCGCGACAGGCGCGCGGCAGCCTGCAGCCGACCGATGATCGAACCTTTCGAAGATTTCGACATCTGTTTTTTCCTATGCCCTTAGCCGGCACGCTTATACTGCACCGGCCCCATCCCCTCCACAGAATGCCCACCCCCTTCTACAGGAAGATAGTCCGGCAAACGATCTTGACAACAGGTGCTCGTCTTGTCGCATCGCCCGGGGCGCGGTAGCTTTGGTCCACTCGCCAAGTCGTTTCCGGGCTAATGCCAAATTGGCGTATCAATCTTATGACAGAGGGAAATGCGCTCTGCCCAAGCGTGAGAGAATAGCCGTCCTGCCCCTGGGTGCGACCGAGCAGCACGGGCCGCACCTGCCGCCGGAGACGGACTGGATAATCGCCGAGGCGGTTGCCGCGCGCGCCGGGGCGCGGCTCGGCGGCCTGCCGGTCGATTTCCTGCCGGTGGAGAAAGTCGGTTATTCCATCGAGCATGCGGACGATCCGCGCACCGTCTCGCTCGGCTTTGCGGAAGCCGTGCAGCGCTGGGTCGGCATTGGGGAGAAGCTCGCTGAAGCCGGAACGCGCAAATTCGTCATGCTCAATGCCCATGGCGGCAATTCGCCTTTGATGACGGTCGTGGCGACCGAGCTTCGCGCGCGCTGCCGCATGCTGGCTGTCGCCACGAGCTGGACGCGTTTCGGTTGCCCGCCGGGCCTCGTTCCGGAGGAGGAGCGGGCGCTGGGCATCCATGGCGGCTTCATCGAGACCTCCGTCATGCTGGCGCTCAGACCCGACCTCGTGGCGATGGAGAAGGCGGCGGATTTTCCTTCCGCGCAGGCCCGCTTCCAGCGCGACTTCACCCACCTGCGCGCCTACGGTCCCCACACTTTCGGCTGGATGATGCGCGATCTTTCGCCGCAAGGCACGGTCGGCAATGCGGCGGCGGCAAGCGCCGAGGCCGGCGAGAAGATGCTCGATCACGCGGTGTCGGGCTTTCTCGAGCTCATCGCCGATGTCGACCGCTTCGATATGGCGCTCCTGAAATAGCTAGAGCAATTCCAGGAAAAGTGGATACCGGTTTTCCGTCCGGAATTGCGGCAAAACAAGGAGTTAGACCAGTTCATCGATTCCATGAAACGATGAAGTGGTCTAGGCCTCTTCACGCGGCCACTGCGACAACCAGCGCGGCCTCCGCCGCGCTGCCCGACCGCGCCATCTCGGCGAGCGCCGACGGCCCGGCGCGCCGGGCGATGCCGTCGCGGTCGTTGAAGGTCGCCCCGTCGAGGGGGCGGGCGTTGTAGGGCGCAAGCTCGCCATAGACAGCGCGGCTGAAATCGTCGGGAAAGAACATCTGCCCCGTCAGCACGCTGCGCTCGTCCGGAAACGCCTTGAAGTGGATGTGCGGCGTGCGCCCCGGATACCAGCCGGGATAGATGGTCGAGAAGGCGGCGATGCCCTGTTCGTCGGCAAACTGCGTGCCGCGCAGGAAGGTCTCGCCCGTCGTATCGCGGCCGCCCGGCTGGCGCGGATAGCCTGAATAGGCGCCCTCGGCGTCGCAATGCCAGATGTCGACCCGTGCGGCGGGAATGGGCGTGCAGGAAGCATTGACCACCTGCAGCCGCACTGTCAGCGGCAGGCCCTCGCGGCCCTCGGTGACGTCCGCCCGTTCCAGCTCGGGATCGAAATAGAAGGGCCCCTCCGTCGTCTCAGGCATGATCGAGCAGACGCCGGCGCCGGTGATCAGCGGCTGGGCTGCCGCCCCCGGGCGCGAGCGGAGGAACAGATCGGCGGAGAGGAACGTGCCGCCGCCGGCGGTGACGGCAAGAAGGGCGAAGGCCTTTCGCCTGGTGATCGTCGTCATGGTCGCCATCCCATTCGCTGCCTGCGAGCCACCCCGCCGTCGATAGTAGCGGTGGGGCACGGCGAAGACGAATGAACTCTTCGTAAGGTGCGGTGAGTGCATTCCCCCGGGTTGCGATCCGGCACGTGCAAAACGCGCCGCATGGTCTTATATGGGCGGCTACGACCATTCATCGCCCGCGAGGGGAATTCATGTCCGAACAGCTTTCGCAAATCCCGGTCACGGTGCTCACCGGCTATCTCGGCTCCGGCAAGACCACGCTTTTGAACCGCATCCTTTCGGAAGATCATGGCAAGCGTTATGCCGTCATCGTCAATGAGTTCGGCGAGATCGGCATCGACAACGATCTGATCGTGGAGTCCGATGAGGAAATATACGAGATGAACAATGGCTGCGTGTGCTGCACCGTGCGCGGCGATCTCGTGCGTGTGGTCGAAGGGCTGACGCGGCGGCCCGGCCGCTTCGACGCCATCATCGTCGAGACCACCGGCCTCGCCGACCCCGCGCCCGTGGCGCAGACCTTCTTCATGGACGACGACGTGCGCGCCAAGACCAAGCTCGATGCCGTCGTCGCGCTGGTCGATGCCAAGCACCTTCCCCTCCGGCTCAAGGATTCCAACGAAGCGCAGGATCAGATCGCCTTCGCCGACGTCGTGGTGCTCAACAAGACCGACCTCGTCAGCGAGGAGGAACTGGCGGCGGTGGAAGCGGCCATCCGCGCCATCAACCCGTCGGCCCGCATCCACAAGACCGAGCGCGCCGGCGTCGCCCTTTCGGACGTGCTCGACCGCGGCGCCTTCGACCTTTCCCGCGCGCTCGACAACGATCCGCATTTCCTCGACCACGACGACCCCGACCACGTCTGCGGGCCGGACTGCGACCACGATCATCATGACCATGACCACGACCATCATCATCACCACCACCATCACGGCGCTCTCTCCGCCATTCACGATGTCGGCGTGACCTCGATCTCGCTGCGCGGCGGCGAGATGGACCCGAAGAAGTTCTTCCCCTGGATCGAGCAGACCACCCAGATCGACGGCCCGAACATCCTCCGCCTCAAGGGCATCGTCGCCTTTGCCGATGATCCCGAGCGCTATGTGGTGCAGGGCGTGCACATGATTGTCGAGGGCGACCACCAGCGCCCCTGGAAGGAAGGCGAGAAGCGCGAAAGCCGGCTCGTCTTCATCGGCCGGGAGCTCGATGCCGAACGGCTGAAGCAGGCGTTTGAGGCGTGCCAAGCCTAACGCAAGGTGCGTGCCTTCACCCTCGTGGTTCGACAGGCTCACCATGAGGGCAAAGGCAGGGCAGCCGTTGCGCAAGCTTCGGCGGTGAAGCATGGGCGCAAACAGGAGCCCTCATGGTGAGCCCTGAGCTTGCCGAAGGGGCTCACCACGAGGGCGGGGTGCCGCCCCCTCACTTGCAGGAGCAAACGCTAAACCCCATGCCCACCATCGCCCCGCTCGACCTCGACGCCCACTGCGTTGCCGCCGCCTGGCTCAACGACATCCCCCACTTCGCGCTCGCCGACGGCGTCATCCACCGGCTCGACCACGGCCACAAACGCGTGGAAGCCCATGACGGCCTCCTGGCCGCCGCCCCCGACGGCACACGGCTCGTGACCGGCGGCGAGGACGGCAAGGTCGTGGCCGTCTTGCCCGACGGCTCGGTCGAGCTTCTGGCGGAGGTCGGCCGCAAGTGGGTCACCAGCGTCGCCGCCGGGCCGCAGGGTGCGGTGGCTTTCGCCAGCGGCCGTATCGCCTATGTGCGCTTCGCGGATGGGCGCCTGCGCGAATTCCAGCACCCGCGTTCGGTCGAGGGCCTTGCCTTCGCGCCCAAGGGCATGCGGCTCGCCGTTGCGCGCTACAACGGCGCCACGCTGCACTTTCCCGCCACCGAGGGTAAACCTGCCGAGCTCGAATGGGCGGGCGCCCATATGGGCATCACCTTCTCCCCCGACGGCAGGTTCCTCGTCACCACCATGCAGGAAAATGCCCTGCACGGCTGGAAGCTCGCCGACGGCAAGCACATGCGCATGGCCGGCTACCCAGTGAAGGTGAAGAGCTTTTCATGGAGCGCCAAAGGCAGATGGCTCGCCACATCGGGCGCGCCCGCGGCCATCGTCTGGCCGTTCCAGGCCAAGGACGGCCCCATGGGCAAGACGCCGCTGGAGCTCGGCACGCGCGGCGATGCGATGGTGACCCACGTCTGCTGCCACCCCATCGAGGAGATCGTGGCGATCGGCTATGCCGACGGCATGGTGCTCGCTGCCCGCTTTGCCGACCAGAAGGAAGTGCTCCTGCGCCGCCCCGGCAAGGGCGCCGTCACCGCGATGAGTTGGGACGGCGAGGGCCGCCGCCTCGCCTTCGGTTGCGAGACGGGGGAATGCGGCGTGGTGGATATTTCCGCGTAGAGCAATTCCAGGAAAAGTGGAAACCGGTTTTCCGTCCGGAATTGCGACAAAACAACGAGTTGGATCAGTTCATCGATTCCGTGAAACGGTGAACTGGTCTAGGGCCGGGCATCACCTTACCAGCACCGCTCGCAGGTCGTTCACGTTCGTCCCCGTCGGCCCCGGCACGAACAGGTCCCCCAGCGCATTAAACGCGCCCCAGGCGTCGTGTCTGGCAAGCAGCGCCTTCGGGTCGTGGCCGGCCGCGCGCAGCCTGGCGGCGGTGGTGTGGTCGGCGAAGGCGCCGGCATTCTCCTCCGACCCGTCGATGCCGTCCGTATCGGCGGCGAAGGCGGCGATATCGCCCACGCCCTCCACCCCCAGCGCGAGCGCCAGCAGGAACTCGCTATTGCGCCCGCCGCGCCCGCCCTTCTCGCGGATGGTGACTGTCGTCTCGCCGCCCGAGAGCATGAGCACCGGCTTCCGGAACGGGCGGTCGCGCAGCGCCACCTCGCGGGCGATTGCCGCGTGCACCCGCCCAACCTCGCGCGCCTCGCCCTCGATGGCGTCGGAGAGGATCGCCGGCGTGATGCCATGCGCCTGCGCGGCGGCGGCCGCGGCCTCCAGCGAGCGGGCGGCGGAGGCGACGATGTGCACCTCGTTGCCGGCAAAGCGCGGGTCGTCGGGCTTCGGCGCGTCCGCCTGTGGCGAATGCAGATGGCGCAGCGCCGCCGGCGGCAGCCGCAGCCGCCACGCCTCGACGACGGCAAGCGCATCCTGCCGGTTCGCTGCGTCCGGCACGGTGGGGCCGGAGGAGACGAGCGCCGGGTTGTCGCCCGGAATGTCGGAAACGATCAGCGAGACGACGCGCGCCGGGTGCGCGGCGGCCGCCAGCCGGCCGCCCTTGATGACGGAGAGGTGCTTGCGCACGGTGTTCATGGCCGAGATGGGCGCGCCGGAGGCGAGCAGCGCCTCGTTGACGGCGATTTCGTCCTCCAGCCTCAGGCCGGGCGGCGGAGCGGGCAGAAGCGCCGAGCCGCCGCCGCAGACGAGCGCCACCACCAGATCGTCCGCCGTCAGCCCTTCGACGAGCTTCAGGAGCCGCCGCGCACCCTTCAGCCCCGCGGCATCGGGCACCGGGTGGGCGGCTTCGATCACCGCGATCCGCTCCGTCCGCGCGCCGTAGCCGTAGCGTGTGACGACGGCGCCTTCGAGCGGCCCGTCCCACGCCTCCTCGAAAGCCCGCGCCATCTGCGCCGCCCCCTTGCCGGCACCGACGACGACGGTGCGGCCCTTGGGCCGGGCGGGGAGGAAGTCGGGGATGATTTCCCTCGGATCGGCGGCGGCGACGGCCGCACGGAAGAGATCCTCGAAAAGGCGACGCGGCTCTATCTCGGCGGCCACACTCCCTCCTACGTCTTACAAACCCTGTTTCATCGGCGTGCCCGCGACGTAGGTCTCCACCACGGCGCGGTCGTCGCCAAGGGTTTGCAGCACGAAGAGCTCTTCCGCAAGGGTCTCGACCGTTTCCATGCGCAGGCGCATCGCCGGCGTGGCGCGGGCGTTAAGCACCACGAGGTCGGCATCGCTGCCCGCCTCCAGCGTGCCGATGCGGCTTTCCAGCGACAGCGCCTCCGCATTGCCGCGCGTGATCTGCCAGAAGGAGGCGAGCGGGTTCAGCTTCTCGCCGTTGAGCGCGATCACCTTGTAGCCCTCGTCCATGGTGCGCAGCATGGAATAGTTGGTGCCGCCGCCGACATCCGTCGCCGCGGCGATGCGCAGGGGTTTTTCCCGCCGGCGGTAGCGCTGGTAGTCGAACAGGCCGGAGCCGAGGAAGAGGTTGGATGTGGGGCAGAAGACGGCCACCGAGCCCGATTCCGCCAGCACGTCGGCCTCGCGCTCGGAAAGATGGATGCAGTGGCCGAACAGGCTCTTCGGGCCGGTAAGGCCGTAACGGGCGTAGATACCGGTGTAGTCGCCGCAATCGGGATAGAGTTCACCCGAAAAGGCGATCTCCGCATGGTTTTCCGAAAGATGCGTCTGGATATGCAAATCCGGATGCTCGGCCGCCAGCGCCGCGGCCATCTCCATCTGCCCGGGCGTCGAGGTGATGGCGAAGCGCGGGGTGATGGCGTAGTTGAGCCGCCCCTTGCCGTGCCACCTGGCGATCAGCGCCTTGGTGTCGTCATAGCTCGATTGCGCCGTGTCGGTGAGCGCTGCCGGCGCGTTGCGGTCCATCATCACCTTGCCGGCGATCATGCACATGCCCCGCCGCTGAGCCTCGGCGAAGAAGGCATCGGCCGAATCGGAGTGCACCGTGCAATAGACGGCGGCAGTGGTGGTGCCGTGGCGCGCCATCTCGTCGAGGAAACAGCCGGCGATGCGCGCCGCATGGGCGGGATCGGAAAATTTCGTCTCCGCCGGAAAGGTGTAGGTGTTGAGCCAGTCGAGAAGCTCCGCCCCGAAGCTGGCGATCACCTGCATCTGCGGGAAGTGCGCATGGGCATCGATCAAGCCCGGCATAAGGAGATGCGGGCGGTGGTCCACCGTCTCCGCTCCGCCGGTGTCAGGCGCCACTTGCGCATAGGCGCCGGAAGCGAGGATGACGCCGTCCTCCACCAGCACGGCGCCGTCCTCCTCGTAAACGTAGGATGCATGGTCGTCGACCGCCTGCGGCTCGGCCAGGAAGGCGAGCAGGCGGCCGCGGATGAGTGTTTTGGTCATGTCCGTCGCCTCATCGCGCTTCCTCGAACCAAGTGACAAGCAGGCGGCGCTCGTCCTCGGTCATGCCCGAGACGTTGCCCGGCGGCATGGCGTGGCTCCGGCCCGCCTGAAGGTAGATTTCGCGCGCATGCGCGGCAATGGCCGCGTCCGTGTCGAGTTCCACCTTCTTCGGGGCCATGTGGATGCCCTCGTAGCCGGGCTCGGCCGCATGGCACATGGCGCAGCGCCCCATCACCGTGTCGCGCACGGCGGGAAAGTGGGTGGAGGCGACAAAGCGCTCCTCGGCGGCCGAGATGCGCCGCTCGCCCGTCAGCACCTCCGGCACCGTGGAAAGCCACATGATGATGACGAAGATCACCGCTGAAAGCCCCCACGTCCAGTGCGGATTGCCCTTGCGGGCGTGCATCGTGTTGAAATAGTGGCGGATGAGCACGCCGATGATGAAGATGAGCGCCGCGATCACCCAGTTGAACCTGGTGCCGAAGGCCAGCGGGTAGTGGTTCGACAGCATCAGGAAGATCACCGGCAGGGTGAGGTAGTTGTTGTGCAGCGAGCGCTGCTTGGCCTGCGCCCCCAGCTTCGCCGCCGGCACGCGCCCCGCCTTCAGGTCCGCCACCACGATCTTCTGGTTGGGAATGATGATGAGGAAGACGTTCGCCGTCATGATGGTGGCGGTGAAGGCGCCCAGATGCAGGAAGGCGGCCCGCCCGGTGAAGAGCTGCGTATAACCCCAGCTTATCGCCACCAGCACGACGTAGAGCAGCAGCATCAGGGCGGTATCGTTCTTGCCGAGCCGCGACTTGCACAGCACGTCGTAGACCAGCCAGCCGATGCCGATGGAGGCGAGCGAGATGAGGATGGCGATTGGCGCGGAAACGTCGAGCACGTTGCGGTCGATAAGGTAGAGGTCGGCGCCCGCGTAGTAGACGATGGCCAGCAGCGCGAAGCCGGAGAGCCAGGTGAAGTAGGATTCCCACTTGAACCAGGTCAAGTGCTCGGGCAGCGAAGCCGGCGCCACCAGATACTTCTGGATATTGTAGAAGCCGCCGCCATGCACCTGCCATTCCTCGCCATAAACGCCCTCGGGCAGGCCCGGTCGCTTCACGAGGCCAAGGTCGAGGGCGATGAAATAGAAGGATGAGCCAATCCACGCGATGGCCGTCACCACATGCAGCCAGCGCACGGCGAAGGACAGCCAGTCCCACAGTACGGCGTAATCGTTCATTCCTGTTCCCCGCTTCGAAGGGTTCTGGACTTACCCCTACTCCGTCTCGGGGCTTTGCCCCGATCCACCTCTCCCCCGTCGAGCGGGGAGAGGTGGATCGGCCGAAGGCCGAGACGGAGTGGGGGTCGAAAGACCCGAACTCAAGCCCTCTCGCTCGAGCGAGACCAAGTTACGGCTTCCGCCATAAACCGAAAGGGGGGCAGGGCACGATGACTTTCAAAATTTTCTGGAAAATAATGGCGCCGGAGGTTTGAAAATCCGATGGCCTATCTCGACAATATTTCCGTCTTCGTGCGGGTGGTGGAACTGGGCAGCCTTTCGGCGGCCGGGCGCGACATGCGTATCTCGGCTGCGGTCGCCTCCAACCGCGTCAAGGAACTCGAAAAATATCTCGGCGTGCGGCTCCTGAACCGCACGACACGGCAACTGACGCCGACCGAGCATGGCCGCGCCTTCTACGACGGCGCGAAAAAGGTGCTGGAAGCGGTGGAGGAGGCGGAGGCTTCCGTGGCCGCGCTTTCCGGCCAGCCGCGCGGCACCATCCGCGTCACCGCGCCTCTCGGCATCGGCAAGCGGCTGATCGCCGGCGCCATCCCCGAATTCCATGAGCTCTACCCGCATATCGAGGTGCGCCTGCGGCTTTCCGACCACGAGGTGGATATCATGCGCGAGGGCATCGATGTCGCCTTCAAGCTGGGGCTTCTGGAGGATTCCAGCCTGCGCATGCGCGGCATCATGGATTGCGAGCGCGTGCTGGCGGCCGCCCCCGCCTATCTGGCGCGGCGCGGCGAGCCGGCACGGCCGGAACAGCTTGTCGAGGACGGGCACGAGTGCCTTCTTTTGCGTTTTCCCGGCGCGCGCGAATATTTCTGGACGCTCGAGACCCCCGACGGGCCGAAGAAGTTCGAGGTGAGCGGCCCGTTCGATTCCGACGACGGCGACGTGATCACCGGTTGGGCGCTGGCCGGCCACGGCATCATCAACAAGCCGCGCTTCGAGATCGAACCGTTCCTGCGCGACCGCCGGCTGAAAGTCATCCTCCCCGACACACCGCCCCCCTCCGTCAAGCTCGCCGCCGTCTACCCGCACAAGAAATTCCAGGATCCCAAGGTGCGCCTGCTGCTGGATTTCATGGTCGAGCGCTGCCAGCGTATAATTGGTGAGATATTGGAGGGGCGGTGAAGTGTTGACATTTGTACACACAAATACTAATTTTGGGGGGCGATATGAGGTCTTCCGGCTTTGACTGGGATGCCGGTAATTGGCCGAAATGCGGAAAACACGGAGTCAGCAGGCAAGACATCGAGGCACTTTTCGACAGTGTTGTCACAATTGTCCCCGCGCCGGAGCGAATGCGCAACGAAGTGCGCTACATAGCCGTGGGCGCGAATGCCGATCAGCGCAACATTCTCGTTGTTTTCACGTTTCGGCAGGGCGGGGAAGGTAGAGCACCGTTGATACGGCCCATCAGCGCCCGCTACATGCGCGAGAAGGAAAGGCGTTATCTTGAAGAAGAAATTGCCCGTTCTCAAAACCGATGAGGAAGCCGAGGAGTTCGTCGCGAACGCCGATCTCACGGAATACGACCTCAGCGGGATGAAGCCTGTCCGGTTCGAGTTCGAGAAGAAGGAGGCTCGGGTGAACATGCGTCTGCCTTCCTCGCTTCTGGACGCAGTAAAAGGCAGGGCGAGGGAGCGTGGTATTCCTTATCAGCGGCTTATTCGGGAAGCGCTTGAGGAAGTAGTGTCCCAGCCGGACAAGCGCGCATCATGAACGGGCTAGTGGTGCGATCCTGACAGATGGTACCCATCTGTCAGGACAAATCGCCCCACCAGATTAATAGCTTGTGGGCTGACTTTCCCAAACAGATGGGCACCATCTGTTTGGGTCAGATCACTACCGCCCGCATCACCTCCGCTGCCGCCATCGCCGCGATGACCGCCGGGCGCTTGTCGCGCACGTCTCCCCCGCCGATGGGCGTCACGAGGCGGGAGAGGCGGTCTTCCTCGCCGCCGTTCTTCAGATACCAGCTCTTGAAGGTCGCCTTCTTGGTCTTCGAACCGATCATGCCGACATAGGCCGCATCCTCCCGCGACAGCGCTTCGGAGACGATCAGAAAATCCAGCGCGTGGTCGTGGGTGAGGACGACGAAAGCCGAGCCGGCGGGCGCCTCGCGTACGGCTTCCTCGGGCACCGCCGTCAGCCGCTTCTCCACCTCCTCCGGCATGTCCGCGAGCGCCTCCGCCCGCGTCTCCACGACCACCGCGCGTACTGGAAGAAGCGCCAGCGCCTTGGCCAGCGCGTGGCCAACATGGCCGCCGCCGAAGAGGTAGACATGCGGGCGCCCCGCATCCTCGTCCCCCGCACGCTTCAGGAGTTCGGTGCGCTCCTTTCGCCCGGCAATGCGGATATCGAGCGCCACGCGGCCGCCACAGCATTGCCCGATCTCCGGCCCCAGCGGAATGTCCAGCGCACCGCTGGCAACGTTCTCGGCGATCAATTCGCGCGCCTTGGCGATCGCCAGGAATTCCAGCTGCCCGCCGCCGATGGTGCCGAAGATGCCGTCGGGCGAGACAAGCATCCAGGCGCCCGTCTCGCGCGGGGTGGAGCCTTTGGCTTCGCGCACTTCCACGATGGCCGTATCGGGGGCGGCGTCCAGGAAGGCAGTGAGGGATTTGGCGAGGGCGGTCATGGTTGCTGGCACCGCCGGTTTGGGCTGTTCGCCGGCTGGCATCGGCGCACGTCGCCACCACCCCCCTCTGCCCTGCCGGGCATCTCCCCCTCAAGGACAGGACTATCACATATGGATTTTGAGTCCTTGATCGGACCCCCACCCCTCACCCCACCCCTCAAGGGGGAGGGGGATTCTGAGGCGTCGACGCCCCCCTCCCCCTTGAGGGGAGGGGTGAGGGGTGGGGGTCCAGGCGAAGCCGAACAAAGACTCCGTCCATATGCGATAGCCCTGCCCTCAAGGAGGGAGATTGGCCGTTGCCTATGGTTTCGCCAATCGCCAGCGTTGCAGAGCAAGCGGCCAGCACAATCTCCCCCCTTGAGGGGGAGATGCCCGGCAGGGCAGAGGGGGGTGGTGGCGACGTGTGCCATGATCTCAGAAAGATAGTCGCACAAAGCCGCCCAATCTACGCCTCCGCCCTCAGCCGCTCCACCGCCATCAGCACCCTTTCCGGCGTCGCCGGCGCATCGAGGCGCGGGCAGTGCTTGTGGCCCGCCACGCTCGCCACGGCATCGGACAGCGCATGCAGCACCGACATCGCCAGCATGAAGGGCGGCTCGCCCACCGCCTTTGAGCGGTGGATGGTAGGCTCAGTGTTCTCCGCCCAGTCGGCCAGTGTCACGTTGAAGACCTTCGGCCGGTCCGAAGCGAGCGGGATCTTGTAGGTCGAAGGGGCGTGGGTCGTCAGCCGGCCCTTCCCGTCCCAGACGAGCTCCTCGGTCGTCAGCCATCCCATGCCCTGGATGAAGCCGCCCTCGATCTGGCCGAGATCGATGGCCGGGTTCAGCGATTTGCCGGTCTCGTGCAGGATATCCACCCGCTCCACCATGTATTCGCCGGTCAACGTGTCGACCGAGACCTCCGCGCACGCCGCGCCATAGGCGAAATAGTAGAAGGGCCGTCCGCGCCCGCTGTCGCGGTCCCAATGGATTTTCGGCGTCTTGTAGAAACCCGCCGCCGAAAGCTGGACGCGGGCCATATAGGCCTGGCGCACGAGGTCGGGGAAGGGGATTTCCTGATTGCCCACGCGCACGCGGCCCGGCAGGAACACGATCTGCTCCTGCGGCACGCCGTATCGTTCGGCCGCGAAATCGATGAGGCGGTTCTTGATCTGGCGGGCGCCGTTCTGCGCGGCCATGCCGTTGAGGTCCGAGCCGGAGGAGGCGGCGGTGGCGGATGTGTTGGGCACCTTGCCCGTCGTCGTCGCCGTGATCTTCACCTCACCGATGTCGATTTGGAACTCTTCCGCCACCACCTGGGCGACCTTCACATAGAGCCCCTGGCCCATCTCCGTGCCGCCGTGGTTCAGGTGCACCGAGCCGTCGGTGTAGACATGCACCAAGGCGCCGGCCTGGTTGAAGTGGGTGGCCGTGAACGAGATGCCGAATTTCACCGGCGTGAGCGCGATGCCGCGCTTGACGATCTCGCTCTTCGCGTTGAACGCGGCGATGGCGCGGCGGCGGGCGGCGTAGCCGGCGCTCTTTTCCACTTCCGAGACGACGCGGTGAACGACATTATCCTCCACTTCCTGGTGATAGGGAGTAACGTTACGGTTGCCGTTACCGTAAAAATTGCGCTTGCGGATCTCCAGCGGGTCCTTGCCGAGCGCGAAAGCCACCTCGTCGATGATCCTCTCCGCCCCCAGCATGCCCTGCGGCCCGCCGAAGCCGCGGAAGGCGGTGTTGGAGACGGTGTTGGTATAGAGCGGCGCGGAGACCGCGCGCACCGCGGGATAGAAATAGGCGTTGTCGCAGTGAAACAGCGCCCGGTCCGTCACCGGCCCCGAAAGATCGGCGGAAAAGCCGCAGCGCGCGGCATAGGTTAAGTCGACGCCGAGGATGTTGCCTTCCTCGTCGAAACCCACCTCGTAGTCGATCAGGAAGTCGTGCCGCTTGCCCGTCGCCGTCATGTCGTCGTCGCGGTCGGGGCGGATCTTCACCGGCCTTCCGGTGCGCTTGGCGGCAATCGCCGCGATCGCCGCGAAGAGGTTCGCCTGCGTCTCCTTGCCGCCGAAGGCGCCGCCCATGCGCCGCACCTCTATCGTGACGGCGTGCGAGGGCACACCCAGCGCATGCGCCACCATGTGCTGCACCTCGCTCGGGTGCTGCGTGGAGGAATGGACGGTGACATCCGCGTCCTCGCCCGGCAGGGCGAAGGCGATCTGGCCTTCCAGGTAGAAATGGTCCTGCCCGCCAACGCGCATCCTGCCCTTGATGCGCCGGGGCGCAGCGCGAATGGCCTCCGCCGCCGTCCCGCGCGCCAGCATCAGCGGCTTGGTGACGAGGCGGGCGCCTTGCGGCTCGACCTCGGCGATGTCGATCAGCGCCGGCTTCTCCTCGTATTCGACCTTCGCCAGGCGGCAGGCGCGGCGCGCGGCCTCGCGCGTCTGCGCGATCACGGCGAACACCGGCTGGCCGAGAAACTGCACATCCCCCTCGGCCAGAATGGGCTCGTCATGAAGGCCGGCGGGGCTGATATCGTTGATGCCCGGCACGTCCTTCGCCGTCAGCACCGCCACCACGCCCGGCGCGCTTTCCACCGCTGTCAGGTCGATCGAGCGGATCGCGCCGTGCGCCACCTCCGACAGGCCGAGATAGGCGTGCAGCGTGCCGGCGGGCTCGGCCATATCGTCGATATAGACGGCTTCGCCGGTCACGTGCTTGTGGGCGGAATCGTGGCGCCGGTCGGTGGCGACCCCGCCGGCGATCTTCGCCTTTCTCAGGTTGAGCGTCTCGTGTCTCGTCATCTCAAGCTGCCTCGTCACGCGAAACCATGAGCGGCCCGCCCGCGCCCGACGTCTCCAGGAAGAAGCGCTTCAGAAGGTTCTTCGCCGTCAGCATGCGGTAGGCGGCGGACGCCCGCGTGTCGCTGATGGGCGTGAAGTCGCGCTCGTAGGCTCCCATCGCCCGCTCCACCGTCCCGGCTGTCCATGTCTTGCCGATCAGTTCCGCCTCCACCGCGGCTGCCCGTTTCGGCGTCGCCGCCATGCCGCCATAGGCGACACGCACCCCGGTCACCTTTCCGTCCGCGTTCAGCGCCAGGTTGAAGGCGCCCAGCACGGCGGTGATGTCCTCGTCGCGGCGCTTGGAGACCTTCCAGGCGGCAAAGTGCGTGCCGGCATCCGGCAGCGGCACATGCACCGCCTCGACGAACTCGCCGGGCCGGCGGTCCTGCCTGCCGTAGGCGATGAAGAAATCCTCGAGCGGGATTGTGCGCCGCTCCTTGCCCTTGCGCAAGGTCAGCCGGGCGCCGAGCGCGATCAGCGGCGGCGGCATGTCGCCGATGGGCGAGCCGTTGGCGATGTTGCCGCCGATGGTGCCCATGTTGCGCACCTGCTCGCCGCCCACGCGGTCGATCAGCGGTCCCAGCGCCGGGATGCGGACGGCAAGGTGCGGCAGCGCCTCGGAATAGCTGACGCCGGCGCCGATCGTCAGCACACTGTCCTCTTCCGAAACCGCGCGCAGCTCCTCCAGCCCGCCGATGAAGACCGCCGGCGCGATATCGCGCATGAACTTCGTCACCCACAGCCCGACATCCGTCGCCCCGGCGACGATGGTAGCGTCCGGCTCGGCTTCCAGCACCGCCGCCAGGTCGTCCACCCCGGCGGGGATGACGAGGCGCTCGTGCCCCTTTCCGATCTCCACCCGCGCGCCGTCCTTCATCGCCTCGATCTCCGCGACGACGGCCGCGCGCTCCACCGCCAGCGGGTCCGCCCCCGCCTCGCCGTAGGAGGAGACGGCGCGCGCCGCCCGCACGATCGGCTCATAGCCCGTGCAGCGGCAGAGATTGCCCTGCAGCGCCTTCTCGATGGCTTGGGTAGAGGGCTGCGGCTCGCGCATCCACAGCGCGTAGAGCGACATCACGAAGCCCGGCGTGCAGAAGCCGCATTGCGAGCCGTGGAAGTCCACAAGCGCCTGCTGCACCGGGTGCAGGCTGCCATCGGCCCGCTTCAGGTGCTCCACCGTGACGACATGGCAGCCATCGAGCGAAGCCAGGAAGCGGATACAGGCATTGACGCTTTCATAGACGAGCCTGCCGCCCGAAAGCCGCCCCACCAGCACCGTGCAGGCGCCGCAATCGCCTTCCGCGCACCCTTCCTTGGTGCCCGTCAGCCGGCGGTCGAGCCGCAGGAAGTCGAGCAGGGTCTCACCGGGGCGCACGTCGGCAAGTGCAACCTTGCGGCCGTTCAGGAGGAAGCGTATTTCGTTGCGGATCGCCGTCATCAGCTCCCCCGATATGTAGAATAGCCATAGGGCGAGACCAGCAGCGGCACATGATAGTGCGCGTGCTCGGCCATGCCGAAGCGGATCGGCACGCGGTCCAGAAACGCCGGCGCCGGCAGCGTGTCGCCCCTGCCGCGCAGGTAATTGCCGACCTGGAAAACCAGCTCGTATTCGCCGGGCCTAAAGGCGTCGCCCGCAAGCAGCGGCGCATCGCAGCGCCCGTCGGCGTTGGTCCTCACGGTCTTGATATGCGTGCGGCCTTCGCCTTCCAGCCGGTAGAGCGCTATTTCCAGGTCCGCCGCCGGTCGCCCTGCCGCGGTGTCGAGCACATGGGTCGTCAGCCGGCCCTTGCCTTCCTCGCTCATGGGTCTCCCTCTGGTTCTTGTCTTAGTCCGATGGATTGTGCGGCAAATCAATCGCTTGCATAAGGGGGTGGGGCGAGAAACGCGGCAAAAAGACTTTCAAATTTTTCGGGGGAATGCGCACGCCGTCCCTTCGACTATTCTTTAGGCACGGACAATCCAGAGGAAACATAAGGTGAGGCGCTATTTCAGGAACATGCGCGGCTACGGCGCAAATCCGCCGGACCCGAAATGGCCGGGCGGGGCCCATGTCGCCGTACAGTTCGTCGTCAACTACGAGGAGGGCGGCGAAAATTGCGTCCTCCACGGCGACGAAGCTTCGGAAGCCTTCCTGTCGGAGATAGTTGGCGCCGCCCCATGGCCGGGCATGCGCCACTGGAACATGGAATCGATCTACGAATACGGCGCCCGCGCCGGCTTCTGGCGGCTTCACCGCATGTTCACGCAAGGCGGGGTCCCCGTCACCGTGTTCGGCGTCGCCAGCGCCCTTGCCCGCTCGCCGGAGCAGGTCGCGGCCATGCGGGAGGCAAAGTGGGAGATCGCCAGCCACGGGCTCAAATGGATCGACTACCGCGCCTATGCCGAAGAGGACGAGCGCCGCGACCTTCAGGAGGCGATCCAGCTCCATGCCGAGGTCGTGGGCGATAGGCCTACCGGGCTCTACCTCGGCCGCACCTCGGTCAACTCGGTGAAGCTGGCGGCCGGGGAGGGCGGCTTTACCTGGATCTCCGATACATACGACGACGACCTGCCCTACTGGCTCGACCATGACGGCCACGGCAACGCGATTTCCCCACAACTCGTCATCCCCTACACGCTCGATGCCAACGACATGCGTTTCGCGACGCCACAGGGCTTCAATTCGGGGGACCAGTTCTTCGCCTATCTCAAGGACGCCTTCGACACGCTCTATGAAGAGGGCAGCCGCGGCCGGCCAGCCATGATGAGCGTCGGCCTCCACTGCCGCCTTATCGGCCGGCCAGGCCGCGCTGCAGCGCTGCAGCGCTTCATCGACTACGTCAAAGGGCATGAGAAGGTGTGGCTGCCTCGCCGCATGGATATCGCCCGCCACTGGATGGAGCATCATCCATACGAAGCGCCGGGCTTGAGGCCCAGCCGCATGGACGAGGCGGCGTTCGTATCCCGCTTCGGCGGCATCTTCGAGCACTCGCCATGGATCGCCGAACGCGCCTTCCGGCTGGAGCTGGGGCCTGCGCACGATAGTGCCGCCGGCCTCCACAACGCGCTGGCCCGCGCCTTCCGCGCGGCAAGCGAGGAGGAGCGGCTCGGCGTGCTGAGCGCCCACCCGGACCTTGCCGGCAAGCTCGCGGCGGCAAAACGCCTGACGCCGGAATCGGCGAGCGAGCAGGCCACCGCCGGCCTCGACGCGCTCACCGACGGGGAGCGCGCTCGCTTCACCGACCTCAACACGCGCTACACCGAAAAATTCGGCTTCCCCTTCATCATAGCCGTCAAGGATCACACCAAGGACGGCATCCTGAAGGCTTTCGAAGCCCGCCTCGAAAACGCCCGCGACGAGGAGTTCGCCACCGCCTGCGGCCAGGTCGAACGTATCGCCTATCTGCGGCTCAAGGATCTCTTGCCCTCATGACCATGGAACCCCACACCGGCGCCCGCGCCTACTACGCCCCGACAGGCGGCCTGCCCGGCCAGGGCGAGCTCATCACCGGCCGCGCCGTCTTCACGGAGGCCTATGCCGTCATCCCGAAGGGGGTGATGCGCGACATCGTGACGAGCCGGCTGCCCTTCTGGGAGAAGACCCGTTGCTGGGTCATCGCCCGGCCGCTTACCGGCTTTGCCGAGACCTTTTCGCAATACATCATGGAGGTCGAGCCCGGCGGCGGCAGCGCGCGGCCGGAGCCCGACACGCAAGCCGAAGGCGTGCTCTTCGTCGTCGAAGGGGAGCTGACCGTGCATCTCGACGGCGCGGCCCACCGCATGCGGCCCGGCGGCTATGCCTTCCTGCCGCCCAAAAGCGGCTGGACCGCGCGCAACGAAGGCACGGCACCCGCCCGTTTCCACTGGATCCGCAAGGCCTACGAGGCAGTGGAGGGCGTGCCCGCGCCGGAAGCCTTCTTCACCAACGAAGAAGACGTGCCGCCGACGCCGATGCCCAATACCGACGGCAAGTGGGCGACCACGCGTTTCGTCGACCCCGACGACATGCGCCACGACATGCACGTGACCATCGTCACCTTCGAGCCCGGCGCCGTCATCCCCTTTGCCGAAACCCACGTCATGGAGCACGGGCTCTACGTGCTCGAAGGCAAGGCCGTCTACCGGCTCAACCGCGACTGGGTGGAGGTGGAGGCTGGCGACTTCATGTGGCTCCGCGCCTTCTGCCCGCAGGCTTGCTATGCCGGCGGCCCCGGCAGGTTCCGCTACCTCCTCTACAAGGACGTCAACCGGCATGCGAAGCTTTGGGCACCGGGCGGTGGAAGGGCGTGCTGAGGTCTCTCCCCTTTCAAGGCAGGGTTATCGCGTATGGACTCCGAGTCTTTGATTGAACCCCCACCCCTTACCCCTCCCCTCAAGGGGGAGGGGGATTCTGAGACGTCGACGCCCCCCTCCCCCTTGAGGGGAGGGGTAAGGGGTGGGGGTCCCGGCGAAGCCGGCAAAGATGACTCATATGCGATTGCTCTCTCCTTCAGGGCAAGGCTGCCATGACCCGCATCACCGCCAACCCACTGACGAAACAAGCCTTCGCCCCCTTCGGCGACGTCATCGAAACCGACGGCACTGAAAGCTTCCTCATCAACAACGGCAAGTGCCGCCGCTTCCACGATCTGGCGCGCGTCGAGGCGACAGGCGAGAACGCGCGGGTGCTTTTCAACATCTTCCGCGCCCAGCCCTACCCCCTGCCGCTAAAGCTCGCCATGGTCGAGCGCCACCCCCTCGGCAGCCAGGCCTTCATGCCCCTCATCCCCCGGCCCTTCCTGGTGGCCGTCTGCCCCGATGAAGGGGGAAAGCCGGGCACGCCGCAAGCCTTCCTCACGCAGCCGGGCCAGGGCGTGAACTACGCCCGCAACACCTGGCACGCGGTCCTCACCCCCATCGGCGAGGAGCAGGATTTCCTCGTCGTCGACCGGGGCGGCGACGGCAACAACCTGGAAGAATTCTTCTTCCCCGAGCCCTACGAAATCCACCTTCCGGACGTGCCATGAACGACGACGCGACACTCCTCGACCGCCTTCTCGACGTGATCGAGCACGACATCGTGCCGATGACGGCCGCCGGCGTTGTGGTCGGCAACAAGCTCTTCGGCGCGGCGATCCTCAAGAAAAGCGACCTGTCGCTGGTTCTGGCGGAAACCAACAACGAACTGGAAAACCCGCTCTGGCACGGCGAGGTGCACGCGCTGAAGCGCTTCTACGAGCTGCCCAGGGAACAGCGTCCCGAACCGGGCGATTGCATCTTCCTCGCCACCCACGAGCCGTGCTCGCTGTGCCTTTCCGCCATCACCTGGACCGGCTTCGACAATTTCTACTACCTCTTCAGCCATGAAGATTCGCGCGATTCCTTCGCCATCCCGCACGACCTGAAAATCCTGAAGGAGGTCTTCACGCTCGACCCCGGCGGCTACAACGCGGAGAACGCTTTCTGGAAGAGCTATTCCATCCGAAGGCTCGTGCGCGCCCTGCCGGAACCGGGGCGGGAGCGGATAGAGGCGCGGATCGCGCGGATTTCCGCCAGCTACGACAAACTCTCGGAGGTCTATCAGGCCGGCAAGGCGGAGAACGACATTCCGCTGAACTGAGGCGGCCCCAGGCTATTCCTTGAACAGGTCGGAATGGGTGCCGGTGCGCTCGAATAGCACCATCGTGGCATCTGCCTTGTAGATCAGAAGCCAGTCCGGCTCGATATGCAGGTCTCGCCGCCCATTCCACTCGCCCTTGAGCGGGTGATCGCGAAGCTGCGCGGGAAGTGGCTCGTCGTCAATCAGCAATGTCATGATCCGGCGCAGCTTCACCATATCCTTGCCACGCTTCTGCATACGCTTCGCGTCTCGACGGAATTGTCCCGAGTAGTGCGGTGTCCGCACTCAGATGCCCAACTGCTTGAATAGATCGTCGGCATCCTTGGCAGTGTGCACATCCTCGCCCCGCTCACTCTTGCGCAGGGTCTCGGCAGTAAGCGCATTCGGCACCTTCACCGGAAAAGGCACCGCCTTGTCGCGTGCAACACGGACGAGGGCCATGCGAATATAGTCGGAAACGGACAAGCCCATCTCCGCAAGCGCGGCCGCGGCCTCCTTCTTCGTTTCGGCATCGATTCTCGCGCGAACCACAGTGTCGGTAGCCATGCGATGTCTCCTTTGTAAACCACAATGTAGCTACAAGCGGCTACATTTGCAACGATAGATCTGTGCCGGGAGAGCGCCTTGTCCCATTCTTTCGGAGATGATATATATCATGATATATACCATCCTCTTCGATGGAGGCGCCCATGCCCCAGACCGCGAAGCTCTTCATGAACGGTCGGAGCCAGGCCGTGCGCCTCCCGGCGGAGTTCCGCTTCGAGGGCGACGAGGTGGAAATCCGGCGTGATCCCACGACGGGGGATGTCGTTCTCTCGCCAAAGCCAGAGCGGGCGAGGTCATGGGACAGATTTCTCAAGCTGCGCAACCAGATACCTCCCGAGGAACTGGAGGGATTCATGGAGGATCGTGAGCAAGGCCTTCATGAGCGGGACGATCCGCTCGCATGAGGCCGCGCTTCATGCTCGACACCAATGCGGTGAACGCGTTCATGCATGGCCGCAGTTCCGAGTTGGATCGGCGGATAACCGTTCGCGTGAAACCGGAACTCTGCGTCTCCGCAGTCACATACGGCGAAACCAGGTACGGCTTGGCTCAACGACCCGAGGCAACCCGGCTCGCCGCCGCGGCCACGGCACTGTTCCGCATGGTTGAGATACTCCCGTGGGCCTCGGACGTGGGGGAGCGCTACGGTGAGATGCGAGCGGAGCTGCGACGTCAGGGACGGGCGCTCCAGCCGCTCGACATGCTGATAGCCGCCCACGCTTTGGAAGTCGGCGCGACGCTGGTGACCAGCGACCGCGCCTTCCGCTTCGTGCCGGGCCTTCAGGTCGAGAACTGGCTCGAGGCCTAAACCCGCTCCAGCGCCAGCGCGATGCCCTGGCCAACGCCGATGCACATGGTGGCAAGCGCCAGCCTTGCGCCGCGCTCCTTCAGCTCCAGCGCCGCCGTGCCGGAGATACGGGCGCCGGACATGCCGAGGGGATGGCCCAGCGCGATGGCGCCGCCATTGGGGTTCACGTGCGGGGCATCCTCGGGGATGCCGAGCGCGCGCAGCACGGCGATGCCTTGCGAGGCGAAGGCCTCGTTGAGTTCGATCACGTCGAAATCGGCAGGCGTGAGCCCGAGCCGCGCGCACAGTTTCTTCGTGGCGGGGGCCGGCCCCATGCCCATGATGCGCGGGGGGACGCCGGCGGCGGCACCGCCGAGGATACGGGCGATGGGCGTCAGGCCGTGCTGCCTCGCGGCGGCCTCGGAAGCGATGATGAGGGCGGCGGCGCCGTCGTTGACGCCGGAAGCATTGCCCGCCGTTACCGTGCCGCCCTCGCGGAAGGGGGCGGGAAGCTTGGAAAGCTTCTCCACCGTCGTGCCGGGGCGGGGGTGCTCGTCCTTGTCGACGAGCACCGGCTCGCCCTTGCGCTGGGGGATGGTGACGGGGACGATCTCCTTGCCCAGCCGCCCGTTCTCCTGCGCCGCCACGGCCTTGTCCTGGCTGCGCACGGCGAAGGCGTCCTGGTCGGCGCGGCTGACACCGAGGTCCTCGGCCACGTTCTCGCCCGTCTCCGGCATGGAATCGACGCCGTACTGTCTCTTCATCAGCTGGTTGACGAAGCGCCAGCCGATGGTGGTGTCGTAGATCTCCGCGTTGCGCGAAAAGGCGGCTTCAGCCTTGGGCATGACGAAGGGCGCGCGGCTCATGGATTCCACGCCGCCGGCGATCATCAGCTCCGCCTCGCCGGCCTTGATGGCGCGCGCGGCGGTCGCCACCGCATCCATGCCCGAGCCGCACAGGCGGTTGATGGTGGTCCCCGGCACCACCACGGGTAGACCCGCAAGGAGGGCCGCCATGCGGGCGACGTTGCGGTTGTCCTCGCCCGCCTGGTTGGCGCAGCCGTAGATCACGTCGTCCACCGCATCCCAGTCGACGCCTCCGTTGCGCTCCATGAGCGCCTTCAGCGGGGCGGCGGCGAGGTCGTCGGCGCGGACGGTGGAGAGCACGCCGCCGAAGCGGCCGATGGGTGTGCGCACATAGTCGCAGATATAGGCTTCAGCCATCCTTCGATCCTCTCTTCGCAGCCGGGCCGCCACCCTTGTGCGCGGCGTCGGTGCGGGCTTTCAGGTCGCGCAGCGTCGATAGTTCGAGCGCGGTCGGCGGCGGCGTTTCCTCCAGCTTTTCGGCGAATTTCACCTTCCACCCGCAGGTTTCCTGCACCATCTCGCGCGTCACCCCCGGATGCAGCGAGACCACCGTGAACTCCTTCGTCTCCGGGTCCGGCTTCCAGATGGCAAGGTCGGTGATGAGCAGCGTCGGCCCCTTCGTCTCGATGCCGAGCCTCTTCCTGTGGTCGCCGCCCTCGCCATGGCCGAAGGAGGTGTAGAAGTCTATTCTTTCGACCATGCCGCGCTTCGACTGCGCCATGGTGATATAGACCTCGCCCGACGAGGTGGCGATCTCCGGTGCGCCGCCGCCGCCGGGCAGCCGCACCTTCGGCTTCTCGTAGTCGCCGACGACGGTGGTGTTGATGTTGCCGTATTTGTCGAGCTGGGCCGCGCCCAGGAAGCCGATGGTGATGCGCCCGCCCTGCAGCCAGTAGCGGAACATCTCCGGCACCGGCACGGTGGTGAGCGCGGTGTCGCACAATTCGCCATCGCCGATCGACAGCGGCAAGACGTCGGGCGCCGTGCCGATGGTGCCCGATTCGTAGATCAGCGTGATGTCGGGCGCGTGCGTCAGGCGGGCGACGTTGCAGGCGGCGGACGGCGCGCCGATGCCGACGAAGCATACGTCCTCGCCGGTCAGTGCCCGCGAGGCGGCGATGGTCATCATCTCGTTGGGTGTGAAGTCGCCCATCACGCCGCCCTCAGCCCGGCCACGCGCGCGGCGAAGTCGTCCGGCCCGGCCTTCATCACGTTCTCCTCCATCCATTCGCGAAAGCGCTCCCGGTCGGCGGCCACCGCGTCCCATTCCAGATAGGCGGCATTGTCGCGCGCGTAATAGCCGTGGGTATAGGAGGGATGCGCCCCGCCGGGCACCACCGAGACCGCCGTCACCGTCCAATGCGGCAGCACGCAGAGATTGGGATGGAGGTCGGAGAAATCCTCCACCACCTCTTCCACCGTCACAACGGCGCGCTCCGCCGCCAGCACCGCCTCCTTCTGGATGCCGACAATGCCTTCCACCAGCACATTGCCCTTCCTGTCGGCCTTCTGCGCGTGGATGAAGGTCACGTCCGGCCGCACCGCCGGCACGGCGGCCAGCTCCTCGCCGGTGAAGGGGCAGATGATGCTCTTGATGTTCGGGTTGACCCTCGCCAGCTCGGCCCCCCGATAGCCGCGGAAGACGGCGCAGGGCAGGCCCGCCGCGCCCGCCTCGTAGGCGTTGGCCATGGCGGCGTGGGAATGCTCCTCGATCGCGACGGCGCGCGGCCAGCCGTTCTCCACCGCATCGCGCAGCCGGCGCAGAAGCCCGACGCCGGGGTTGCCGGCATAGGAGAAGATGAGCTTCCCCGCCATCCCCATGCCGATCATCTGGTCGTAGACCACGTCCGGCGTCATGCGGATCAGCGTCAGGTCCCTGAAGCCCTGGCGGATCGCCTCGTGGGCGGCGGCGGTGGGGATCAGGTGCGTGAAGCCTTCGAAGGCGGCGGTATCGCCGTCCTTGAGGTTCTCGCGAACCGCCGCGTCGAGCGGCATGAAACGTGCCATGCGCCTCCTCCAGATGTTCGTATTGCGAACATAAGTTTTATATGCGATACAGGAATAGATGGACAACCGACCCGAGTCAATGCAAAGCGCGGCACTCGCCCCCCGCGATCTCGTCGGATCGCTGGCCAAGGGCCTCTCCGTGATCGAGATCCTCGCCGCCGCCCCCTCCGGCCTGCGCCTCACCGAGGTGGCGGAGGCGGCGGGGCTGACGCGCGCCGGCGCCCGCCGGCTGCTGCTCACCCTGGTGGCGGAAGGCTATGCCCGCCAGGAAGGGCGGCATTTCCTCCTCTCGGCAAAGCTCCTGTCGCTCACCCGCGCCTGGCTCGGCGGCTCCTCGCTATGGGCCTATGCGGAGCCGATCATGCGCGAGGTCTCGCAGGCGCTCGGCGAATCCTGCTCGGCGGCCGTGCTCGAAGGCGAGGACGTCGTCTATGTCGCCCGCGTGGCGGGGCGGCGCATCGTCTCCGTGTCACTGGCGGTCGGGGCGCGGCTGCCGGCCTACTGCACATCGATGGGCCGGGTGCTCCTCTCAGACCTGGATCCGGCCGAACTCGCCCGTTTTCTGGAAAAGGCGACGATCCGCGCCAACACGCTCAAGACGGTGACGGACCGGCAGGCGCTGGCGGCCCGCGTGGCCGAGGCCCGGCGGGAAGGCTACGCCATCGTCGACGAGGAACTCGAATTGGGATTGCGGTCGATTGCCGTGCCGGTGCGCGCCAGAACGGGCGCTATCGTCGCCGCCCTCAACGTCTCCACGCAGTCGGCGCGCTTCTCGTGCGACGAGATGCGCCGGACCATCCTGCCGCCGCTTATCGAGGCTGCTGCAAAAATCGAGGATTTTCTGGCACTGCAATAGGGCGCCCGGCGCCGTCACGCGGCGCTCCTGGAGCCCTTTCGGTCCGGTGCCTCTTCGAGCACCCGCCGCATCTTGCGGGCAAGCCGTGCCTGGAGGCGGGCATGCAGGACCCTCTCCCACGAACCGTCAGGGTCGTTGGCCGCTTCTACGCGAGGCATGGCCAATAGCGTGTCGATAACGGATGTCGTCTCGTCACGCCCCAAAAGCGCGTCGATCTCCGCGTCCACTCTCTTATCAGCAGTCATCCTAAGCCTCCGGGTCACGACATGATTCATGCCTTTCAATCCTGACTGGATGAAGGCGCTCGGATGAAGATTTGACGACGGATTATAGACAAATAGGCTGCAGGGGGAGGGGAGGGGCCCACGGAGAGGCGGGCGCCCTTCGCGCCCCAGGGGGCAGGGCTATCGCATATGGTTTTCGTGCAGGTCTGTTTGACCCCCACCCCTCACCCCTCCCTTCAAGGGGGAGGGGGACGATGGCGCGCTCAGCCTGCCTCCCTCCCCCTTGAGGGGAGGGATTGAGGGTGGGGGTCCGGCGAAGCCGAACAAGGACTCTATCCACATGCGATAGCCCCTGCCACATGGGGGAGATGTCTGGGAGGATAGAAGGGAGGCCCCCATCCCCTCAAACGTACCGGTTGACGATATTCTCCAGCTTCTCCTGCCGCCCCGACACCGGCTGCGGGTCGAGCCCCTCGCGCGCCACGCGCTCGGCAACCTCTTCCAGCGTGCGCTCGCCTTTCAGCATTGCCTTTGCCTCCGCACCCTGCCAGCCGGCATAGCGCTCTTCCAGCGGCCCGCTCAGCGCCTTGTCCTCGATCATGCGGGCTGCCGCTTTCAGGCCGCGCGCGCACACGTCCATGCCGCCGACATGGGCGGCGATCAGGTCCTCCGGGTCGAGCGACTGGCGGCGCAGCTTGGCGTCGAAATTGGTGCCGCCGGTGGAAAAGCCGCCCGCCTGCAGCACGTGGTAGTAGGCAAGGGCCGCCTCGGGCGCGTTGTTGGGAAACTGGTCGGTGTCCCAGCCCGACTGATAGTCGTTGCGGTTCATGTCGATGGAGCCGAGGATGCCGAGGCTCGCCGCCAGCGCCAGCTCGTGCTCGAAGGAGTGGCCGGCGAGGATCGCGTGCCCCTGCTCGATATTCACCTTCACCTCGCCTTCCAGCCCGTAGCGCTTCAGGAAGCCGTAGACGGTGGCCACGTCGTAATCGTACTGGTGCTTCGTCGGCTCCTGCGGCTTCGGCTCGATGAGGATCGTGCCTTCGAAACCTATTTTGTGCTTGTAGTCGACCACCATGGAGAGGAACCGGCCGAGCTGGTCCATCTCGCGGCCCATATCCGTGTTGAGCAGCGTCTCATAGCCCTCGCGTCCGCCCCACAGCACGTAGTTCTGGCCATTCAGCCGCTTGGTCACGTCCATGCAGGCCTTCACCGTTGCGGCAGCATAGGCAAAGACGTCCGGGTCCGGGTTGGTGGCCGCGCCCGCCATAAAGCGGCGGTTGGAGAAGAGGTTCGCCGTGCCCCACAGGAGCTTCGGCCCGCCGTTCTCTATCTTCCGCTCCAAGTAGTCGGCCATCTCGTTGAGGCGCGAGACGCTTTCCGAATAGGTCTCGCCCTCCGGCCGCACGTCGTGGTCGTGGAAGGTGAAGAAGGGCACACCGAGGATCTGGAACATCTCGAAGGCCACGTCCGCCTTCAGCTTCGCCTTCTCCATGGTCTCGCCGAACCACGGCCGCTCGAAGGTCTGGCCGCCGAAGGGGTCGTTGCCCGGCCAGACGAAGGTGTGCCAGTAGCACACGGCAAAGCGCAGATGGTCCTCCAGGCGCTTGCCCAGCACCTCCTCATTCGGGTTGTAGTGGCGGAAGGCCAGCGGGTTGTCGCTGTCCGGCCCTTCATAGGCGACCGGCTTGATATCGCCGAAAAATCCTGTGCTCACGATGAGACTCCTCGTATCGCTGGGTAGAGATCGCGGTAGCGGCGGTAGGCCGCCCCATAGGCTGGTGTCAGTGCCGCGTCGGGCTCCACGGTGGTGGAGACCGCCGGCGGCGTGCAGACGGAGAGCGGGTCGGCGCCCTCCGCGGCGATGAGGCCGAGGCGCGCCGCGCCGAAGGCGGCGCCGAAATCGCCCTCGGCCGGCACGTCGACAGGCAGTTCAAGCGCGGTGGCGATGGCCTTCAGCCAGTAGGAAGAGCGCGAGCCGCCGCCGATCGCCGTGACGCGGGTAAGCTCCGTGCCGGCCTTTTTCAGCGCTTCCAGGCTGTCGCGGAAGGCGAAGGCGACGCCCTCCACCACGGCCTGGGTGAGGGCGGCGCGGTCGCTCCGGTGCGCCAGGCCAACGAGGCTGCCGCGGATGACGGCGTCGTTGTGCGGCGTGCGCTCGCCGGAAAGGTATGGCAGGAAGGTCACCCCCGTGGGCGCCTTCAGTTCGTCGCCGAGTTCGCCCGTCAGCTCGGCGGGGTCGGCGCCGGTAATGCCGGCCAGCCAGTTCAGCGAATCGGTGGCCGACAGGATGACCCCCATCTGATGCCAGGTGCCCGGCAGGGCATGACAAAACGTGTGCACAGCGCTTTCCGGGTTGGGCAGATAGGCGCCGTTGGCGGCGAACAGCACACCCGACGTGCCGAGCGAGACGAACGCCGCCCCCGGCTTCACCGTGCCGGCGCCGCAGGCGGATGCCGCGTTGTCGCCCGCACCGCCGGCGACCGTCACATTCGCGCCCATGCCCCAGCGCCCGGCAAGCGTGGGGCGCAGCGTGCCGGCCTTCTCCGTGCCCTCCACGAGGCGCGGCATATGGTTCTCGTCAAGCCCCGTCGCCGCCAGCAGGTCCGGCGACCAGCGCCGCTTTTCCACGTCCAGCCAGGCCGTGCCGGCCGAATCCGACATCTCCGAGATATGCTCGCCCGTCAGCCACAGGCGCAGGAAATCCTTGGGCAGGAGCACCTTCTTCGTCGCCGCGAAAATCTCCGGCTCATGGCGCTTCACCCAGGCGAGCTTCGGCGCCGTGAAGCCGGGAAAGACGATGTTGCCGGTGATCTTGCGGAAGCGCGGATCGGCGTCGAGCGCGGCCGCCTCCTCGTGGCTGCGCGTGTCGTTCCAAAGGATGCAGGGCCGCAAGGGCTTGTCGGTGCCATCCAGCAGCGTCGCCCCGTGCATCTGGCCCGAAAGGCCGATGCCCTTCACCGCCGCCAGCGCCTCGCCGTGGGACATTTGAAGCGCCGCCAGCGCCTCTTCCGTCGCGCGGATCCAATGCGCCGGGTCCTGCTCGGACCATCCCGCGTGCGGCCGCGAGACCTCCAATGCACCCGTCGCGGAAGCAACCACCTTCTGCGCATCGTCGATGATGAGCGCCTTCACCCCGGATGTGCCGAGGTCGAGACCGAGATACATGCAATTTCCTCCCGCGCTGCCTTCCTCCGAAGCGACCGGACAGCGCACCGATCATTTTTTTCGAGCTCCGAAACAAATATGCATATCCACCGCCGCAAGGCAATCGTCGAGGGGCCGGTGATGGGGCTCTGGCGTTAGAGTGGTCGGGCCCCTGGTCAGAATCAAGGGCCGGCCCAATCCCTATAATGAATAGCGTAGCCATCAGCCAAGCTGGCGCTGGCGCCCCCTCTCTTGCAAATTCTAAGACTTAGCTTCGCTAAGCCCAAGAATTTGCTTTCTCCCCCACCAAGGGGGAGATAGGCGCGCTGCACGACCGCCTGTGCCAATCTCCGACGTTGGTGATTGGCAAGAGCATCGGCGCCGCCTTATCTCCCCCTTGGTGGGGGAGAAAGCGATTTCTTAGGTTTGGCGAAGCTAAGCCTTAGAAATCGCAAGAGAGGGGGCCCCCGCACCACGCCACGCCAATCCATCCCGCCACGCAACCGCGCCTTCGCCCCCGGCGCGTGTCGCATGCCTGTCAACATCTGTCAGGAATGTTTTCCTATTCCCATTCACGCCCCTCCCGACCCGTGCGATAATCCCGCCTGGAGAATGGAGGAGGCAGCCATGGACGGACGTGCGGCAATCGAGCAAGATCGCGTGGCGCTGAAGCGCATCGTGGCTTCCCTCGTGGCCATGGCCGGGCTAGCCGTGGGGCCTGATCCTGAGGCGCGGGCCGAAGGCGAGCCGCGAAAGACCCTGCCCCGCCATCTCTGGCGCGCCATCCTCCGCCTGCTGCGCCCGGCTGAGGCCGCCGCGCGGCGGCTGATCATCGCCGCCGCGCGCGGTCTAGTCGTCTCCCTACCGCCCCCGCGCAAACAGAGGCCCGTGAGCCCGGTGCCGCTCCTGCGCAGCCTCGGCATCGCCGTGATGGCCTCGCCCGCCGACCTGTCCGCCGCAGCGCGCAGAGCGAGGGCGGAAGCCAGGCGCGCCGCCGCGCCCGCCCGTCCGCGAAGCGTGAGCCTGCCGCTCTTCGACACGCTGCGGCTTTCTCTGAGCCCTGAGCTTGCCGAAGGGGGCCGCGGCCGTCATGGGCCGGCGCGCGCCGTCCCGCGCATCCTGTTTCCCGGCGTCATCGAGCCGTCTGCCCTCCCGCAGCCGCCATCGCGCGACGATCCCGTCAGCGCCGCGCGTCTTGGCCAGCGGCTGGCCGCACTCACCGCCGCCCTTGACGATCTGCCGGGGCAGGCCAGGCGCTTTGCCCGCTGGAAGGCGCGCCGCGATCTGGGGCTTACGCGCCGCATCGCACCGCTGCGCGGCGGCCGGCCGCCCGGCGGCCGGCTCTCCCGCTTCGACCCGTCCGAAATCCGCCCCCGCAACATCCGCGAGGTCGACGAGATCCTGGCGCACGCCCATTCGCTGGCCCTCTACGCGCTGGAGAGTCCCGATACCTCATGACACGCGGCGCGGACGCGTTCAGAAAGTCGAGCATTCCAACAAGCCAGACGGGGTAAGATCCGGGCGTGGTAAGGATGACGCGCGTCGGTTCCACTTCACAATCCTCTCCCCAGCGCCTACCGTGCGGGCGAAGCGAACAAGGAGATGCTGATGAGTGAGATGCGCGCAGATACGACGATCCTCGTGCCGGGAAAGATGCCCGCCCATCCGGTGGGCCGCATCGAGGAGCGTTTCCGGCTTGTCAGGATCGACAAGGCCGACCCGGCGCTTCTGACGGAAGAGATGAAGCAGTCCGTGGCCGGGATCGCCTCGGCGACGGTCATCGACGCTGCTTTCATCGACGCGCTCCCCAATCTGCGGATCATCGCCAATTTCGGCGTCGGCTACGACGGCGTGGACGCGGCCCATGCGGGCACCAGGAATGTCATGGTCACCAACACGCCGGATGTCCTGACGGAGGAAGTGGCGGACACGGCCATCGGCCTCATCATCAACACGGTGCGCGAACTGCCGAAAGCCGAAGGCTGGCTGCGCGCCGGGCGCTGGCGTGCCGATGGGCCGTATCCGCTGACGCGGGGCACCCTGCGCGGCCGCAGCGTCGGCATCTTCGGCCTGGGGCGCATCGGCCGCGCCATCGCGCGGCGCATCGAGGCTTTCGGCCTGCCCGTCAGCTATCACAACCGGCGCCAGGTCGAAGGCGTCGACTACGAATACCATCCGACCCTTCTTTCCCTCGCTGAGGCCGTCGATACGCTCATCTCGGTGGCGCCGGGAGGGGCGGCGACGGAGAAGGCGATCAATGCCGAGGTGTTCGCCGCGCTCGGCGCCAACGGCGTCTTCGTCAATGTCGGCCGCGGCAGCGCAGTGGACGAGGCCGCCCTTGCCGAGGCGCTCGGCAACGGGACCATCCTCGCCGCCGGCCTCGACGTCTTCGCCGACGAGCCGAACGTGCCCGAGGCGCTTCTTGCCCGCGAGAACGCCTGCCTGCTGCCCCATGTCGGTTCGGCCTCTGTGCATACCCGCCAGGCCATGGCCGATCTGATGGTCGACAACATCATCGCCTGGTTCACGAAGGGCGAGGCGCTGACCCCCGTGCCCGAGACGGCGCATGTGCGGAGTGGGGGGTAGGCGCCGGCGATCGCGGGGCGGCCGGGCAAGCTTGCGTTAACCTTTGTTAGCAATGATGCCCTTTTGCCGTTCATCGGCAAAGGGTTGAGGCAGAGGGACGAGCACATGAAATCGGTCGTTGCCGGACTGGTGGTCATGGGAGTGGGCGCGCTTCCCTTCGTGGCGTTCGACCGCGAAGGGGCCGCGGCGGTCGACTCCTCGATGCAGGAACGCCCCGGCCACTACCGGCTGAGCGTCGCCGGGCGCGAGGGGAGCTGCGGTATCGCCAAGGGCAAGGCCGCCGGCGGTCGCGCGGAGATCGAACTGGCGGCCGACTGCATCCTCATTACGCCGCACTTGAGCCAAGCGCGCTATTGGCAAGAAGGCGCGGACGGCGATGTCGCCTTCGAAGCGGCGGACGGCCGCATCATCGCCGAGTTTTACGCAGCCGACGGCGTCGCCTACGAATCATTCCGCCCCGCCGCCCCGCTGATGGCGCTCACCGTAAAGTAAGGGCCTCACTCGGCGGCGATCGCCCCTTCCCGCGCCGCCCGATGGGCGCGCACGGCATCCCCGAAGGCCGCGAAGATGCGCTTGGAGGCGCTGTCGCTCGCCGCCCAGTATTCGGGATGCCATTGCACGCCGACGGCGAAGGCCGGCGCGCCGACCACCGACACCGCCTCGACCGTGCCGTCCGGCGCCGTCGCCTCCACCTTGAGGTTGGGGCCGAGCCGGTCGACGCCCTGCCGGTGCACCGAGTTCACCTTGATCTCGCCGGCACCGAACACGCCGGCAAGGCACCCTCCCGGCTTGATGGCCACCGGGTGGCGGATGGCGAAGCGCTCGTCCTGGGAGGGGCTCTCCGGCGCCCGGTGGTCCAGCACCCCCTCGCGCTCCTGGATTTCGCTGGCGAGCGACCCGCCCAGCGCGACGTTCAATTCCTGGATGCCACGGCAGATGGCGAGCAGCGGCACACCCTTCTCGATCGCCTTGCGGATGAGCGGCAGCGTGGTGGCGTCGCGGCGTTCGTCGTAGGGGCCGTGCCTTTCGCCCGCCTCGCCGCCGTAGTGGGAGGGATGCACGTTCGACTTCGAACCTGTCAGCATCACCCCGTCCACCGCGGCCAGAAGCGCGTCGAGATCGAGCCTGTCGCCGAAGGAAGGCACCAGCACCGGCAGCACGCCGGCGGCCGACAACGCGGCCTCCAGATATTGCTCCGGCGCGGCGTGCCACGTGTAGTTCTCGAAGTCCTTCACATCCGTCGAGACGGCGACGAGGGGCTGGTGCATGGTTTCTTCCGCCTTTCCTGGCGCTCCGGCGGCGCGGAGGCTGCCCGACATGTAGCGCCTCGCGCGCCCGTTTCCAACCGTCCTCCCGATGCGGATCGGGCACGCTGGATTCGTGCATTTTACCATGAGGATAGATGGATCGGGCCACCGCTTTCGCAGTGCCGTACGGCGCTAGACTTGCCCTGTCGAGCATGCCATTGATACCGGTGGATTCGGGGGGCGTGCGCGATGCGCATGGTCGCCCGGACTCAACTCAACCTCACGATCCAAATAATGGGAGGAAAAACCTATGGACCGTCGCTCATTCATCAAGAAGGCCGGCCTTGCCGGCGCTGGTGCCGCGGGGGCGGCCGCGCTTGCCACGCCGGCCATCGCCCAGTCCCTGCCGAAGATCACCTGGCGCTGCACATCGTCCTTCCCCAAGGCCCTGGACACCATCTTCGGGGCTGCCGAGACGATGGCTAAGTTCGTCAACGAGGCGACAGAAGGCAATTTCGAGATCCAGGTCTTCGCCGCCGGCGAGATCGTCCCCGGCCTGCAGGCTGCCGATGCGGCGGCCAGCGGCACGGTCGAACTTTGCCATACGGCCTCCTACTATTACTGGGGCAAGGATCCCAGCTACGCGCTCGGAACGGCCATCCCGTTCGGTCTCAACTACCGCCAGCAGAACGCCTGGTTCTACTACGGCGGCGGCAACGACCTGATGAACGAGTTCTACGCCACCCAGGGCCTTTACGGGCTCATCTGCGGCAATACAGGCGCCCAGATGGGCGGCTGGTTCCGCAAGGAGATCAAGACCCTCGCCGATCTCGACGGCCTGAAGATGCGCATCGGCGGCATGGGCGGCAAGATCATCGAGAAGCTCGGCGTGGTGCCGCAGCAGATCGCCGGCGGCGACATCTATCCGGCGCTGGAAAAGGGCACGATCGACGCTACCGAGTGGGTCGGCCCCTATGACGATCTCAAGCTCGGCTTCAACAAGGTGGCCAAGTACTACTACTACCCCGGCTGGTGGGAAGGCGGCCCGGTGCTGCACGCGCTCGTCAACAAGGAGAAGTGGGAGGGTCTGCCGCCGGCCTATCAGGCCATCCTCGACGCCGCCTGCCGCTCCGCCAATGCCGACATGATGGCGAGCTACGACTACAAGAACCCAACAGCACTCAGGCAGCTCGTCGCCGAGGGCGCGGAGTTGCGCCCCTTCAGCCAGGAGATCCTCGAGGCCTGCTACAATGCCTCGATGGAGACCTACGACGAGATCAACGCGCAGAACGCGATGTTCAAGAAGATCTACGACAGTCAGCAGGCCTTCAAGAAGGATGCCTATCTGTGGGCGCAGCTCACGGAATACACCTTCGACACCTTCATGATGCGGCAGCAGCGCGCCGGCAAGCTCTGATCGCCGCGCGGCAAGCATTTAAAAAAGGCCCCGGAGCAGTGCTCCGGGGTCTTTCATTTATGCATGGGTTTACGCGCCTCAGTCGAAGCTCGGCGGCTGGCTGAGGTCGTCGACCGGCGGCGCCGAGGGCGCTTCCTCGCCGTCCTCGGGCGCGCCGAGCGGCGGCAGACCCTCGAGACCCGGCAGTTGCTGTCCGTCCTCCTCCCCCCTGTCGGCCGGCGCGCCGAAGGGCGAACCATCGAGCCCATCCTGGTCTCCGAAGGTCGGGATGGTGATCTCGACTTCGCTGGGGTCGACGACATTCTCGCTCTTGTAGTGGGTGACGAGCCCCGGAAAGGCGATGACCAGAAGGATCATCAGGAACTGGACGATGATGAAAGGCACGGCGCCGCGATAGATCTCGGCGGTCCTGACGGCCGGCAGCAGGCGGCCCGAAACCTCGTCCTTCCACGCCTTCATCGGTGCGATGGAGCGCAGGTAGAACAGCGAGAAACCGAATGGCGGGGTGAGGAAGGACGTCTGCAGGTTGATGCCCAGGATCACGCCGAACCAGATCAGGTCGATGCCCAGCGTCTCGGCCGCCGGCGCCAAGAGCGGCACCATGATGAAGGCGATCTCGAAGAAATCGAGAAAGCAGCCGAGGATGAAGACGATGATCGTCACCGTTATGAGGAAGCCGGTCTCGCCGCCCGGCAGGCTGAGCAAAAGCTCTTCGATCCACACATTGCCGTTGATGCCGTAGAACGTAAGCCCGAAGACGCGCGCGCCGATCAGGATGAACATCACGAATGCCGAAAGCTTTGTCGTCGCGTCGAGCGCCTGCTTGAGCACGGTGAGGGTAAGCCGTCGCTTGACCAACGCCATCACCAGTGCGCCGGCCGCGCCCATGGCGCCGCCCTCCGTCGGCGTGGCGATGCCGAGGAAGATGGTGCCGAGCACCAGGAAGATGAGCGCCAGCGGCGGGATCAGCACGATGACCACTTGCTCGGCCAGCCGCGACAGGATGCCGAGCTTGAAGTGCCTGTTGGCGAGGCTGAAGGCGAGGGTGACCAGCGTGGCGGTCGTCGCTGCCCAGACCATGCGCACCTCGCCGCGCATATCGGCGAAGATGGTGTGGTAGGTGGCCAGATAGACGGCCACCGCCGCCGCCAGCACAGCGACCAGCGACCACACGCCGCCGCCGAGCGTGCGGATTTCCGGTGGCAAGGCGGGAGCCCATTGCGGGCGCACCAGGGTTATGGCGAAAACCAGTACGCAATAGATGCCGACAATGATGAGCGCCGGCAGCAGCGCACCCACATACATGTCGCCGACGGACCGGCCGAGCTGGTCCGCCATGACGATCAGCACAAGCGACGGCGGCACGATCTGCGCCAGCGTTCCGGAGGCGGCAATGGCCCCGGTGGCGAAGCTGCCATTGTAATTGTAGCGCATCATGATCGGCAGCGAGATCAGCCCCATGGCGATGACGGAAGCGGCCACCACGCCGGTGGTGGCCGCCAGAAGCGCGCCGACCAGCACAACGGCATAGGCGAGGCCGCCGCGCACCGGACCGAAGAGCTGTCCGATCGTGTCCAGGAGGTCTTCCGCCATGCGCGAGCGCTCGAGGATCAGGCCCATGAAGGTGAAGAAGGGCACCGCCAGAAGCGTGTCGTTGTACATGATCCCGTAGATGCGCTCGGGATGGGACTGCAGAAGCGGCCAGAACAGGCGGATTTCGCTGGAGACCGAGGATAGCTCCACGCCTATGACGAAGAAGAACAGCCCGCCGGCGGCAAGTGTGAAGGCCACCGGATAGCCGATCAGGAGCATCGCCATCACGCAGGTGAACATGATCGGCGCAAGATTGTGGGCGATCAGGTCAATCACGGGCGTGCCCTTCCTCGATCTCGATGGCAGCTTCCACCGTCGGGTGCAGGTCGTGCTGTGGATTGGGCTCCTCGATGATGCCGCGGATGACGGCAATGCGTTTGACGATTTCGGAAAGTGCCTGGGCCGTCAGGAGCACGAAGCCGGCGAGCACCATGAACTTGGCCGGCCAGATGATGAGCCCGCCGGCGTTCGTGGACATCTCCCCGCTGCGGAAGGAGCGCAGGAACCAGGGCCAGGAGAGATAGACGAGAAGCGAAACGAAGGGGAGCAGGAAGAAGATGTGGCAGACGAGGTCGATCCAATCGCGCACCCGCTTCGAGAGCTTGCTCGACACGATATCGATGCGGATGTGCTCGTTGCGCAGCAAGGTATAGGCCGAGGCCAGCATGAACACCGTGCCGTAGAGATACCACTGCAGTTCCAGAAGCGCGTTGGAGGCACGTGGGATCGGCAGGTAGGCCGGCAGGCCGTTGCCCAGAAAGCGCACGATGGCGTTGTAGGCCGAGACCAGGACCGCCACCAGAATGAGCCAGGACACTTGCCTGCCGATGAGCTGATTGATTCGATCGATAAAACGCGACAGGCCGAGTAGCCCCGCCATTTGCTCCTCCAGGATTTCCCCCGACGCCCATTCGGACCGGTTCATTTTTTGGCGACACTGCATTGCGTGGGCGCAAATGTCGACCGTTAAGGCCGGCCGCTATCGTTAAACCGGCGCGCAACTAACAGTTTCGCTCGGCGAAGGGAAGCGCGGCGGCAGCGATTCCACCCCCAGCGGATCGCCGAAACCGCCGCATTATCCCAGCGCGGCCCGAAACAATGCTGCGCGGGGCGCGCCGTTCGCGCTATTTTCTGTCGAAGCCGACGGGCATTCGGTTGCAGCCTTGCTCTTTATTGTCGCAGGTTCGAAATCGTTTGACGCCATCGCCAGCCGAGAGAAAACTAACGCATGACTCCGAAGAGCGTGCTCTTTAGTCCAGATGCGGCCAGGCATGGATAATCACCTTCCGCGCGACCTATATATTGATAAAAGCGCGTCCGACGGTGCGGACCGTTTCAGAGCCCCGCTTCCTCTAGGAGGAAAAAGTTCATGACGCTTCACGAGGTTTCGCTCAGCGACAAATACGACCTCGCCAAGGAGCGCATATTCGTCTCCGGTGCCCAGGCCATCGTGCGCATGCTGATGATGCAGCGCGAGCGCGACCGCCAGGCCGGGCTTAATACGGCCGGCTTCGTCTCCGGTTATCGCGGCTCGCCGCTCGGCGGCCTCGACCTGCAGCTCTGGAAAGCGCAGGCCGAACTGCGCGAGTCCTCCGTCGTCTTCCAGCCCGGCCTCAACGAGGAGCTGGCGGCCACCGCCTGCTGGGGCTCGCAGCAGACCGAGCTTCTGGGCGAGGGCAAGCACGACGGCGTCTTCGCGCTCTGGTACGGCAAGGGGCCGGGCGTCGACCGCACGGGCGACGTCTTCCGCCACGCCAATCTCGCCGGTTCGTCGAAGCACGGCGGTGTGCTGGCGCTGATGGGCGACGACCACGCCGCCGAATCCTCCACCGTGGCCCATGCCAGCGAGTTTGCCTTCGTCGACGCCATGGTGCCGATCCTCAACCCGGCCGGCGTGCAGGAGCTGATCGACTACGGGCTCTACGGCTATGCCTTGTCGCGCTTCGCCGGCACCTGGACGGCGATCAAATGCGTCAAGGACAACATCGAATCGACGGCCTCCGTCGACGTGGCGCTGGAGCGGCTGAGCATCGTCCTGCCCGAGATCGACATGCCGCCGGGAGGCCTCAACATCCGCCACGAGGTGAACCAGCTCGGCCAGGAGGAGCGGCTGCACGACTACAAGCGCGCGGCGGCGGCCGCCTTCGTGCGCGAAAACGGGCTCAACCGTATCGTCTTTTCGGGCGGGCGCAGCCCGAAGCTCGGCATCATCACTGTCGGCACCAGCTATCTCGACGTGCGCCAGGCGCTCTCCGACCTCGGCATAGACGAGGCGCGCGCCAACGCGCTGGGGCTGAGGCTCTTCAAGGTTGCCTGCCCTTGGCCGCTCGACCTCGAGCACATCAAGGATTTCGCGCGCGGCCTCGAAATGGTGATCGTGGTCGAGGAGAAGCGCTCGCTGATCGAGGTGCAGGTGCGCGAGGACCTTTACGGCACCTCCATGCAGCCGACGGTGATCGGCAAGAAGGACGAACGCGACGAGCGGCTTTTCAGGCCCATGGGCGCGCTCGACCCCAACCATATCGCCATCACCATCGGCGAGCGCATCCTCAAGGTCATCGGCCCCTCGGAGGAGATTTCCGCGCGGGTCGCCCGGTTGCGGCAGTTCCAGGCGATGCTGGCCGACACCAGGGATGTCGCCACCCGGATGCCCTATTTCTGCTCCGGCTGCCCGCACAACACCTCCACGCAGCTGCCGGAAGGCTCGATCGCCGGCGGCGGCATCGGCTGCCACTTCATGGCGCTGTGGATGGACCGCGGCACGGTGGGCTTCACCGCCATGGGCGGGGAGGGGGCGCAGTGGATCGGCCAGGCGCCGTTCTCCACGCGCGAGCACTTCTTCCAGAACCTTGGCGACGGCACCTACAACCACTCGGGCACCCTGGCGCTGCGCGCGGCCATCGCCGCCGGCGTCAACATGACCTACAAGATCCTCTACAACGACGCCGTGGCCATGACCGGCGGTCAGCCGCATGAGGGCGGGCTGACGATGGAGATGATCGCCGACCAGGTGCGCGCCGAAGGCGTGAAGCGCATCGCCGTCGTCAGCGACGAGCCGGAGAAATACGACGGCGTCGTGCGCTTCCCCGCCGGCACCACCGTTCATCACCGCGACGACCTCGATGCGGTGCAGCGGACCCTGCGCGAGGTAAAGGGGGTCTCCGTCCTCATCTACGACCAGACCTGCGCCGCGGAAAAGCGCCGCCGGCGCAAGCGCGGCACCTATCCCGACCCGGACAAGCGGGTGATCATCAACGAGCTCGTCTGCGAAGGCTGCGGCGACTGCGGTGTGAAATCCAACTGCGTCTCCGTGCAGCCTGTTGAGACGGAGTTCGGCCGCAAGCGGCGCATCGACCAGTCGAGCTGCAACAAGGACTTTTCCTGCGTCAACGGCTTCTGCCCGTCCTTCGTTACCGTGCATGGGGCGAAACTGAAGAAGCTGAAGGGCATCGCCGAGGGCGGCGACCCGCTCGAAGGCGTGCCGGAGCCCGAGCTTTTCCCGCTCGACAGCGGCTGGGCCGGCATCGTCGACGGCATCGGCGGCACGGGCGTGGTCACCATCGGTGCCATCCTCGGCATGGCGGCGCACCTTGAAGGCAAGGGTTCGGGCATCATCGACATGGCGGGACTGGCCCAGAAGGGCGGCGCCGTCTACTCGCACTTGAGGATCGCCCGCACACCCGCCGACATCAACTCCATCCACGTCTCGGCCGGCAAGGCGGATCTGGTGCTCGGCTGCGACCTCGTGGTCTCCGGCGCGCGCAAGGTGCTCTCCACCGTGCGTGAAGGGCACACCCTGTTCCTCGCCAACACGGCGGAAGTGATGCCGGGCGATTTCGCCCGCTCGGCCGATTTCTCGCTGCCGATAGAGCGGCTGAAGAAGGCCGTGCGCGAGGCGGCGGGCGAGGAGAAGGCGCATTTCTTCGACGCCACCAAGACCGCCACCGTGCTCTTCGGCAATTCCATCGGCGCCAACATGTTCATGCTCGGCATGGCCTACCAGTTTGGCGGCCTGCCGGTCTCGGCAGAGGCCATCGAAAAGGCGATCGAGCTTAACGGCCAGGCCGTCTCCATGAACCTCTCCGCCTTCCGCTGGGGCCGCCGCGCCGCGCACGAGCCGCGCCACGTCAGCGATCTGGTCGCCCGCGCCGCGCCCGCGGGCGGCGAAGAGCCCGCCCGCACGCTCGACGAGATCATCGCCCGCCGCGCCGATTTCCTCACCGCTTACCAGAACGCGGCCTATGCCGAGCATTATCGCACCCGCATCGCCCGCCTGCACGCGGCGGAAGAGAAGGTGTCTCCCGGCTCCACCGCGGTGACGGAAGCGGCCGCCCGCAATCTCTTCAAGCTGATGGCCATCAAGGACGAGTACGAGGTCGCCCGCCTCTACACCGACGGTGCTTTCCAGCGCCAGCTCGCCGCCGAGTTCGAGAACTACGACCGCCTCGAATTCCACCTCGCGCCGCCGATCTTCGCCCGGCGCGACGCCGAGGGACACCTGAAAAAGGCGCGCTACGGCCAGTGGATGCTCAAGGCTTTCTCCCTGCTCGCGCGCATGAAGCGCCTGCGCGGCACCGTCTTCGACCCCTTCGGCCGCACCACCGAGCGGCGCATGGAACGCCGGCTTCTTGCTCAATACGAGGCCGACCTCGACCTGATCGAGGCGTCACTTGCCCCCGGACGCGCGGAAGCGGCCGCCGCGCTGGCCTCGGTCCCCGCGCTCATCCGCGGTTTCGGCCATGTGAAGGAGGCGAACGCGAAGAAAGCAGCCGAAGAGCGCACCCGCCTCATCGCCCGCCTCAGGAAGACGGACCCGGACCCGCTTCTCGAGGCTGCCGAGTGACGGCGCGCACGGCGGAATCACTAATGTTATCAGCTATAAAGCTTTCTTAATTCGGTTGTGCCATTGGTGAGCCCGGCCAACGGGTTCATGCTGTGAGTACAAGCAAAACGAATGTTCCTGAAGAAGTCTATGTGGGCTTCGTGCGCTCGTTGTTCAACGAGGCCGAGGTGCTGCTCATAGGCGGGGTCTGCCACTGCCTCCTCGCATATCTGGTCTACACGACTTCGGGAGAACCCATATACCTTGGATTTGCGATCGTCCTGTTTTTCGCGGGCGTCTTTCGCTACTACAATATCCAGCAGGGGAAAAAGGCCAACATAACGACTTATGAGCAGGCCCGCCGGTGGGAGCTGAACTACCTTTGCACCGGATTTTTCCAGGCACTCATGATGGGCCTCTTCTGCTTCGTCACGCTCTACTACAAGCCTGATACTTTTGGAGAAATCGGTTCGGTCGCCGTGGTGATGGGCTCTACCATCACAATCGTCGGCAGGAACTACGGCTCCAGGACCATGGTGATGCTTCAGTCGCTGGCCGTGGTGCTCCCGATGGCCTTGGGCATGATCCTCAAGGGGGGGTATGCCTTCGTCATCCTGGGATTGTATCTCGTTCCATTCATCTTCGTGCTCAAGAAGATGTCGGACAATGTGCAGACCGTCCTCTTCGATGCGATAATCCAAGGCACCTGGTCGCGCCGTCTGGCGCACCGTTTCGATCGTGCATTGAATACGATGTCGCATGGCCTGGTGATGTTCGGCACCGAGGGAACGGTGGTCGTGGCCAACGCCCGCGCGGCGGAGATGATGGGCTTCCGATCGGTCAATCAGGTGCTCGGGCGCAGTCTCAGGGCGCTTTTGATGCGCGGCGTCGCCGGCGGCTTTCTCGAGACGAAGGATTTCCAGTACGCGGAATCGCACCTGACCGATGCGTTGCGCGAGGGGCGGGACCGAAAGGTGCTGCTGAAACTCACGGACGGGCGCTATCTGGAGTTTTCGGCCCGCGAGGGCCAGGACGAGCTCGCGGTACTCATATTCGAGGAAGTCACGCAACGGGTGGAGGCGGAAGAAAGAATCCGCTACATGGCGCGCTATGACAGCCTCACCACCTTGCCCAATCGGGCCTATTTCCATGAGATAGTCACAGAACTCATGGCAGCGGGCGACCGCGGTCGGCTTTGCGGTTTGGCCGTATTCGATCTTGATGACTTTAAGAGCATCAACGATACCCTTGGCCACCCCGTCGGTGATGGCCTCATTTACGCCGTTGCCGAGAAGTTGTCGACGGTGGCCTCCAACGATGTGAAGGTCAGCCGCTTCGGTGGCGACGAATTCATGGTCTTCTTCAACCGAGTTGAAGATGAGAACGACTTTTCGCTTCGCCTTACGGATATCTTCGAAAGCCTGCAGGGTGAAGTGGATGTGGCCGGACATCTGCTGCGCATCCAAGCCAGCGGCGGAGCAGCCCTGGCGCCTGTTAGCGAGACGGACGTCGACGCGATGATCGTGAAAGCGGATCTTGCGCTCTACAAGGCAAAGGAGCAGGGCAAGAATGGCTGGCGTCTGTTCGAGACCGAGATGGATGCGGCGTTTCGCAGCCGGCAGGTCATGAAAGGCGATCTGCGAAGCGCCGTGGAGTCGAAAAGCCTCCGTGTCGTCTTCCAACCGATTGTGGACATGCAGTCCATGCAGATCATCGGTGCCGAAGCCTTGTGTCGATGGGATCATCCCGAGCTTGGGCCCATTTCACCCGCAACGTTCATCCCTCTCGCCGAAGAGATTGGCATCGTTTCGGAAATCAGCGCACTGGTCCTCGATATTGCCTGTCATGAATGTGCGTACTGGCCGGAACATCTGCGTGTCTCGGTCAATCTGTCGGCTAAGGACTTCCATGGCGGCTCCGTCGTTGACAAGGTGCGCAGCGCGCTTGCGAAGGCGCAGCTTGCACCCGATCGATTGGAGGTCGAGGTCACCGAGACCGCTCTGCTCGACGACAAAATTTCGACGCGCAAATATCTCGAGGAACTCAGAGAACTCGGGGTGACCATCGCCCTTGACGACTTCGGCACCGGCTATTCAAGCCTCAGCTACCTTCACACGCTTCCGCTCGACAAGGTCAAGATCGACGGAAGTTTCCTTGCCGATCTGACGGGGAACGAACGATCGCTACGCCTGCTAACAAGCGTGGTCGATCTGTCGCGAAATCTGGGGCTTGCCGTGACCGTCGAAGGGGTCGAAGCGTTTGCACAGCTAAAGATATTGGCGGCGACCGTCCGGCCAGATCTGGTGCAGGGCTTTCTGTTCGGCTCCGCCTTGACTTCGTCCGGCATCAAAACGATGTCCGCCAGCGGCTGGTCGTTTCCCACCCCGGCGTCCTCCCAGCGGAAAGCCGCGAAGTCGGGCGCGCACGTGAAACCTATCGACCCTTGATCGTTGCCTGCTGGTGGCGATCTCGCGCCAAAGGGCAGGGCCTCGATTCGTTAAGGTTAACAATTGATTAAAGAACGATGCCAATTTTCTCCTTCTTCTATCGATCGTTCTGCGATAGCTTTTTGCCCGAATAGGGGCGAATATGTTGTCGGGTAAAACGGTACCGAATTATCAGCCGAGGCGCGAGGGGGCGCGGCCGTCCGTTTTTGCCCGGAACGCGATGGCCATCCTCGACGAGATCGAGTACCGCCGTAACGACGGCGGCGAGGACCTGGAGGCCATATACAGGCTGCGCTACAAGTCTTTTCGCCGTCATGGCCTTCTTTTGTCCGAATCCGCCGACGAGCGCATGGTGGATGAGCTCGACGAGGCACCGAACTGCTACAAGTTCGGCGTGTTCATGAACAACCATCTCGTCAGCACGATACGGCTTCATCATCTGACTAAGGAGATGCCCTACGCGCCGTCCATGACGGTTTTCTCAGACATTTTGCAGCCGCGGCTGGACCGGGGCGAGTCCTTCATAGATCCCAGCCGGCTGTCTATTGATCCGGACTTGACGACGTCTTTTCGCGTCTTGCCCTACATCACCCTTCGGCTAGCCTTTATCGGTGTCATTCACTTTAACACCTCGGGCTGTATTTCGATGATACGCGAGGAACATACCGGCTTCTATGCCAGAAGTTTCGATTCCATTTCGCTTTGCGAGCCTCGCCTCTATCCCCCCTTTACAATGCCGATATTCCTTTATGAAACGCGCACTGACCATAGCCTGCAGCTTTCGCTGGAGCGGTTTCCCTTTTTTGCGTCTACGGCGAGCGAGCGTCGCATGCTGTTCGATCAGCCGAAGCGCGGGGAGCTTGCGCCACTGACGATCCTGCCGACGGCGAAGTACCTGAAGGCCGCCGCCTGACGTCCGCGCCCACTTCCGTCCCTCCCGCCTTGCCATGACAGCAGCCGGCGTTCATAAGCGGTCGGGTGTGCGTGCGCCCGGAAACTTTCTGAGCCATGAGTGCCAAAGACGCGATCGTCCGTTCCGCCCTGTGGGCAAGCGAATTGACCGGCGAGGAGCTGGAGCGGGCGAAGCATGGGCTCGTTGAGCGGCACTATCCCAAGGGCGGCTATGTGTGCCACCGGGGCGACCGGCTCGACTATTGGACCGGCGTTCTCGATGGGCTCGTCAAGATCTCCGCCATCTCGGCTGCCGGCAAGGCGATGACCTTCGCCGGGGCGGCATCGGGAAGCTGGTTCGGCGAGGGTTCGGTGCTGAAGGACGAGCCGCGCAAATACGACGTCGTGGCCATCCGCGATACCAGGCTCGCCATGATGCAGCGCGCCACCTTCATGTGGCTCTACGAGAACAGCACCGGCTTCAACCGCTTCCTCGTGCGCCAACTCAACGAGCGCATGGGCCAGTTCATCGCCACCATCGAATACGACCGCATCCTCAACCCGAAGGCGCGCGTGGCGCGCAATCTCGCCTGGTTCTTCAACCCGGTTCTCTATCCGGCGGTCGAAAACGAGATCGAGATCAGTCAGGAGGAACTGGGGCTTCTTGCCGGCGTCTCGCGCCAGGTGGTGAACAAGGCGCTGCGCGAACTGGAGGAGGAGGGCCTGCTGCGCGCCGCCCACGGCCGCATCACCGTCTTGAAGCCGGACGCGCTCGGCCAATACGACGCCTGATCGGTGAGGGCTATCGGTGACAGGTGTCCGAATTGGCGGCGGATATCCGAACGCCAACACGCGCAAAGCGCACACAACAGCTTCAGAATAAAGGCAAATGGCCGCCTTGTCTGTCAAGCGCCTTGTTGATCCGCCTTGCTTTTCGTGGAACCCTCCCCACCATAACAAACCGTCGCGGGGAGGCGGCGGGAGAGGCGGCGCACGACGCCGCGATGGGAGGAGAATGGTTTGGCGCAGGCGCATCCTTCGCCCGACACGTTTGCCAAATTCCTGCTGCTGAACGCCGAGCGCTTTCGCGGCCGCCCTGCCATGCGGCACAAGGACTACGGCATCTGGCAGAGCTGGACCTGGGAAGAACAGCTCGAGGAGGTGCGTGCCTTTGCCCTCGGGCTGCAGACGGTCGGCTTGAAGCGCGGCGACAAGATCGCCGTCGTCGGCGCCAACCGTCCCCGGCTCTACTGGACCTTCGCCGCGGCCCAGTCGCTCGGCGCGGTGCCGGTGCCGGTCTACGCGGATTCGGTGGCCGAGGAGATGGCCTACGTGCTCGACCATGCGGAGGTGAAATACGCCGTCGTCGAGGACCAGGAGCAGGTCGACAAACTGTTGTCCATCGCCGAGAAGGCGCCGCATCTGAAGGAAATCGTCTATGACGAGCCGCGGGGCCTGAGCGACTACGACCACGCGCATCTGCATGCCTATTCCGGCCTTCGCGAAATTGGGCTGAAGCGCCTTTTGGAGGAGCCCGGCGCGGCGGAACTCTGGCTTTCCGAGGTGGAGAAGGGCAGGGGGGCGGACCTTGCCGTCATGCTCTACACCTCCGGCACCACCGGCCGGCCGAAGGGCGTGATGCTGTCGAACGACAATCTCGTGCGCTCGGCGCTCAACGGCAACGCCTTCGACAACCTCACCGAGAACGAGAGCATCATCGCCTATCTGCCGCTCGCCTGGGTGGGCGACCATCTCTTCTCCTACGCCCAGTCCTACACGGCCGGCTTCTCGGTCGCCTGCCCGGAAAGCGCGGAGACGGTGAACGAGGACCGCCGCGAGATCGCGCCGACCTATTTCTTCGCTCCGCCGCGCGTCTTCGAAACCCTGCTGACGGCCATCATGGTGCGCATGGAGGATGCCGGACGGGCGAAGAAGTGGATGTTCGACCGCTTCCTGGCGCACGCGCGGGACGTCGGCGAGCCGCTCCTGAACGGCGAGGCCGTCGGCCTTTGGGACCGCATCAAATACGCGGTTGGCGAGTTCTTCGTCTACGGGCCGCTCAAGAACCGGCTGGGGCTCTCGCGCATGCGCGTCGGCTATACGGCGGGTGAGGCGATCGGCCCCGAGCTCTTCAGCTTCTACCGCTCGATCGGCCTCAACCTGAAACAGCTCTACGGCCAGACGGAAGCCACCGTCTACATCACCGCCCAGCCGGACGGGAGGATCCGGCCGGATACGGTGGGGCTCCCCTCGCCGGAGGTGGAGATCAGGATCGACGAGAACGGCGAGGTGCTCTACCGCTCGCCCGGCGTCTTCATGGGCTACTACAAGAACGAGGAGGCGACACGCGACACCAAGACGGCGGACGGCTGGGTGCATACGGGCGATGCCGGCTTCTTCGACCGCGACGGGCAACTGAAGATCATCGACCGGGCGAAGGATGTCGGCAAATTCGCCTCCGGCGCCCTGTTCGCGCCGAAATACATCGAGAACGCGCTGAAGTTCTTTCCGGACATCAAGGAGGTGGTCGCCTTCGGCCATGGGCGCGACTTCTGCGCCGCCTTCGTCAACATCGATCTCACCGCCGTCGGCAACTGGGCCGAACGCAACAACATCGCATACGCCTCCTATCAGGAGCTTGCCGGCCACGACCGCGTCTACCAGATCATCGCCGCTCACGTGGCGGAGGCCAACCGGCGCCTTGCCGCGGAGCCGCTGATGGCCGCCTCGCAGGTCCGCCGCTTCCTGGTCCTCCACAAGGAACTCGACGCCGACGACGGCGAACTGACGCGCACGCAGAAGGTGCGCCGCAGCTACATCGCCGAGCGCTACGGCGAATTGATCGAAGCGCTCTACGACGGCTCGACAGAGAAATATGTGGAGACGGAGGTCACCTACGAGGACGGCCGCAAGGGCGTGCTGCGCGCCACGGTGAGGATCGCCGATGCGGAGGTGTTCCCGGCGGCGCCGGAGACCGTGCGGGAGGCGGCGGAATGAACGAGCGGCCCGACCACACCATGCTGACGGCGCCCGACGACGGTATCGCCAGGGGCGACGTGCTCCTGGAGGCCAGAAACATCTCGCTCGCCTTCGGCGGCGTGAAGGCGCTTACGGACATCTCACTGAACATCCTGAAGGGCGAGATCCGCGCCATCATCGGGCCCAATGGTGCCGGCAAGACGTCGATGCTCAACGTCGTCAACGGCTTCTATACGCCGCAGCACGGCTCGATCGTCTTCCGCGGGCGCGAGCGGCGCGCCATGAAGCCGCATCACGCGGTGGGGCAGGGGATCGCCCGCACCTTCCAGAACGTGGCGCTGTTCAAAGGCATGTCGACGCTCGACAACATCATGGCCGGCCGCTCGGTGATGATGAAGCGGCATATCGGCTGGCAGATGCTGTGGCACGGCCCGGCACTCAAGGAAGAGATCGCCCATCGCGAGACGGTGGAGGAGATCATCGACTTCCTGGAGATCCAGCACATCCGCCACACGCCGGTAGGCAAGTTGCCCTATGGCCTGCAAAAGCGCGTGGAGCTCGGCCGTGCGCTTGCCATGGAGCCGAGCCTGCTTCTTCTCGACGAGCCGATGGCCGGCATGAACCTCGAGGAAAAGGAAGACATGAGCCGGTTCATCATCGACGTGAACCAGCAGCGCGGCACCACGATCGCCCTTATCGAGCACGACATGGGCGTGGTGATGGACCTGTCGGACCGGGTGGCGGTTCTGGATTACGGAAAGAAAATTGCTGACGGTACGCCGGATGCGGTGAAGAATGACCAGGGGGTCATCGACGCCTATCTGGGCGTGCCCCATTGAGAAAGGAAGAATGAAGAATGATGTACGGTCTCGCCCTTACCCCGCTGGTCTCGCTGATAGCCGGCATCCTCATCCTGATCATGCCGCGGCTTTTGAACTACATCGTCGCCTTCTACCTCATCATCATCGGCCTCATCGGGCTGTTTCCAGGGCTGATGGGGTGAGCGGCCGGATGTCGGGACAGGGAGCCGGGCCATGGATTTTCTGAACGCCATCTTCGTCCAGCCCTTCGCAGACATGGCGGGTGCGCCGGATTTCCTGCTCCAGGTCGTGTGGGAGGGCCTCGTCGGCGGTGTGCTCTACGCGCTCATCGCGCTTGGGTTCGTGCTCATCTACAAGTCCTCGCGCATCTTCAACTTCGCGCAAGGCATCATGGTCGTCTTCGCGGCGCTCACGCTGGTCGGCCTCAATGAGAAGGGCGTGCCGGCGCTCCTCGCCCTGCCGCTCACGCTTCTCGTCATGCTCGTGCTGGCGGTGACCATCGAGCGCGCCGTCCTGCGCCCGTTGGTCAACCAGCCCGACATCATCCTGTTCATGGCCACCATCGGCATCACGCTGTTCCTCATCGGCTTCGGCGAAATCATCTTCGGCGGCGAAAACAAGGTGATGATCACGCGCGAGCTGATGATCCCCACCGACAGCATCACACTGGATCTCTTCGGCGGCTTCGTCTCCATCGAAGAGAAGGACCTCACCTCCGTCATCGGTGCGGTGCTCCTGGTTGCCGCCCTCCTTCTCTTCCTCAACAGGACGAAGACCGGCCGCGCCATCCGCGCGCTCGGCGACGACCATCAGGCAGCGCTTTCGGTCGGCATATCGCTGTCCACCATCTGGGTGGTCGTCTGGTTCATCGCCGGCGTCATCGCGCTTGCCACCGGCATCGCCTGGGGGGCGCGGGCCGGCGTCTCCTTCGCGCTCGAGGTCATCGCCTACAAGGCGCTGCCCGTGCTCATGCTGGGCGGTCTGGAAAGCGTCATGGGCGCCATCATCGGCGGCCTCGCCATCGGCATTCTGGAAAAGCTGTTCGAAGTCTACTGGGGCCAGCCGCTCATGGGCGGCAACACGGAAGCCTGGTTCGCCTACGTGGTGGCGCTGATCGTGCTCCTGTTCCGGCCGCAGGGGCTGTTCGGCGAGCGCATTATCGAGAGGGTGTGAGGGGATGTCGAGTATTGCCGCAACGCGCCCCTCTGGTGCCGCACTCGACGGGAGAGGTTAGCCCATGCTCTATCGCACCGCCGGCCAGTTCAAGACCAGCTACGCGGCCGACCACGCGCTGTTCCCCGTGCGTCAGGATGCCATCCTTTTGGGCGTCGTCCTTGTGTTCGCCTTTGTCATTCTTCCGCTGACAGCGAGCGAGTTCGCCTTCCGGGCGCTGCTCATCCCGGTGCTCATCTACGCGCTCGCGGCTCTCGGCCTCAACATCCTCACCGGCTATGCGGGCCAGCTCTCGCTCGGCACCGGCGCCTTCATGGGCGTCGGCGCGTATGCCTGCTACAAGCTCATCACCCTCTTCCCGGAGATGAACATCGTTGTCGCCATCGCGCTGTCGGGCTTCTTCTCCGCCGGCGTCGGCGCCCTCTTCGGCCTGCCGTCGCTGAGGATCAAGGGCTTCTATCTCGCCATCGCCACGCTGGCGGCCCAGTTCTTTCTCGTCTGGCTGTTCCAGAAATGGGCCTGGCTCTACAACTACAGCGCCTCCGGCGCCATCCATGTGCCCAATATCACCATGTTCGGCATTACCGTCGCCGGCCCGCGCGCGGCGGCCATCACCCAGTACTACTTCGTGCTCGCCATTGTCTGCATCGTCACCTTCTTCGCCATCAACATCACGCGCGGGCGCATCGGGCGCATGTGGAAGGCGGTGCGCGACATGGATATCGCAGCCGAGCTCGTCGGCATCAACCTGATGCGCGCGAAGCTCACGGCCTTCTTCGTGTCGTCCTATATCGTCGGCGTTTCCGGCGCGCTCTTCGTCTTCCTGTGGCGCGGCGCGGCGGAGGCGAACCTGTTCGACATCCCGTTGTCGTTCCGCGTGCTGTTCATCGCCATCATCGGCGGGCTGGGCTCGATCCTCGGCAACTATCTGGGCGCCATCCTCATCGTTGCGCTGCCGGTCATCATCAGCGCCGTCCCGGCCATGCTCGGCTTGCCGCTGGCTTCGGCGACGGTGGAGCATCTTAATGTGATGATCATCGGCGTGCTCATCATCACTTTCCTGATCGTCGAGCCGCACGGGCTGGCGCGGTTTTGGGCGGTCATTAGGGAGAAGCTGATACTATGGCCGTTCCCGCACTGAGGAGGCCATAATACCAAAGGGCCGGTTCGCCCTTTCCACAGCGGAAGAACGAACAAGTGGAGGAGACGAAATGAAGAAAATGATGAAGACTGCAGCCTTGTCGGCGGCGTTCGCCGCGGGCGTCGCCCTTGCCCTGCCTGCAAGCGCGCAGGAGGATTCGATCTATATCCCCAACCTGTCGTACCGCACCGGGCCCTTCGCGGCCACGGGCACGCCGCTGATGAATGGCCAGCGCGACTACATCACCCTGCTCAACGAACGAGACGGCGGGCTCAACGGCGTCAAGCTCACCTATGACGAGTGCGAGACCGGCTACAACACCGAGAAGGGGGTGGAGTGCTACGAGAGGACCAAGGAGAATGCCGTCGTCACACAACCCTGGTCCACCGGCATCACCCTGCAGGTGCTGCCGAAGTCCAATGTCGACGAAATCCCCATCCTCGCCCCTGGCTACGGCTTCTCGCCGATGGCCGACGGCAAGGTGTTCCAGTGGGCCTTCAACCCGCCGTCCTCCTACTGGGACGGTGCGTCCATGATCCTCAAGCACATCTCCGACGGCGATCTTTCCAACCTCAACGGCAAGAAGATCGCGCTCCTGCATCTCGACCATCCTTACGGGAAGGAGCCGATCCCGCTGCTCGAGGCACTGGCCGAGGAGCACGGCTTCACGCTCCTGCCCATCCCGGTTGGCCTCACCGAGATGCAGAACCAGTCGGCGCAGTGGCTGCAGATCCGCCGCGAGCGGCCGGACTTCGTGCTCATGTGGGGCTGGGGCGCGATGAATGCCGGCGCCGTCACGGAAGCGGCCAAGACCCGCTATCCGATGGAACAGTTCATCGGCATCTGGTGGTCCGGCCATGACGGCGACCTGAAGCTGATCGGCGAAGAGGGCAAGGGCTACCGCTCCATCTCGTGGAGTGTGCCTGTGCCCGATTCTCAGCTCGTCCAGGACATCAGGCAGTATGTGGTGGAGCCCGGCAAATCGCTGATCGAGAACGAGAGCGAGCTCGACTCGGTGTTCTACCAGCGCGGCCTGATGATCTCCGCTATGCTGGTCGAGGCCATCCGTGCCGCGCAGGAAGAGTTCGACACGCAGGCGCCGGATGCCACGCAGGTGCGCTGGGGCCTGGAAAACCTCAAGATGGACGAGGCCCGCCTCGAAGAACTGGGCGCCACCGGCATGCTGGTGCCGTTCGAGACCTCGTGTGCGAACCACACCGGCCATGGCGGTGCCTGGATGCTGGAGTGGGACGGCGAGAAGTTCGTCAAGGTCTCCGACCTGATCACGCCGGACCGCGAAGCGATCGAGCCGCTGGAGGACAAGGAGGCCCAGGCCTACGCCGAGGCCAACGCGCCGTGGCCGGTCAACGAAGAGTGCGAGATGTGAGGCGATACGCGGCTTCATCCCGGAAAGCCTGAGCGGCAGCGAAGGCTTGTCCGGAACCCATTCTCGCCTCGCTGAAGCTCCGGCGAAGCGGGCCGGTACAGGAAAGGTCACGGAATGGATTCCGGACAGCCTCCGCTACCGCTTCGGCTTCCGGAATGACGCCGTTGAGATGTGAGGAGCAACCTATGACCGCCGCCGCAGAAGCGCCGAGGCAAGACCCCGCCGACCTCATCCTCGAGGTCAACAACATCGAGGTCATCTACGATCGCGTCATCCTGGTGCTCAAGGGCGTGTCGCTGTCGGTGCCGAAGGGCGGCATCACCGCCCTTCTCGGCGCCAATGGCGCCGGCAAGACGACCACGCTCAAGGCCATCTCCAATCTGCTTCACGCCGAGCGCGGCGAGGTGACGAAGGGCAACATCGTGTTCGACGGTGCCCAGGTGCAGAACCTGTCGCCTAACGACCTGGTGCGGCGCGGCTGCATCCAGGTGATGGAGGGACGGCACTGCTTCGGCCATCTTTCGGTGGAGGACAATCTCCTGACCGGCGCCTTCACGCGCCGCGACGGCCAGGCGGCGATCCGCGAGGACCTGGAACTCGTCTACACCTATTTCCCGCGGCTGAAGGAGCGGCGGGGGAGCCAGGCCGGCTACACCTCGGGCGGCGAGCAGCAGATGACGGCCATCGGCCGGGCGCTGATGAGCCGGCCGAAGATGATCCTGCTCGACGAGCCGTCCATGGGGCTTGCCCCGCAGCTCGTCGAGGAGATCTTCGAGATCGTCAAGCAACTCAACGAGGAGCAGGGCGTGTCCTTCCTGCTTGCCGAGCAGAACACCAACGTGGCGCTGCGCTACGCCAAATACGGCTATATCCTCGAATCGGGCCGCATCGTGCTCGACGGCGAGGCGCGGGCGCTGCGCGAGAACGAGGACGTGAAGGAGTTCTATCTCGGCATCGGCGGCGAGGGCCGGCGCTCCTTCCGCAACGTCAAGCACTACAAGCGCAGGAAGCGCTGGCTCTCGTGAGCCTACTCCCGCTCACCGAAATATTTCGTCCGCAACGTCTCAAGTGCGCCGCTTTCATGCTCGCCGATGATCTCCACCGTGAGCGGCCGCGTCAGCGGGCTGGTGTGCTGCAGGCCGAAACCGTATTTGTCCGGAGCGAAGATGCGGCCGACCACGGTGATCTGCATGTCCGGATGCCGGAGCGCGTAATATTCCAGCACCGGCGCATCGGCGATCACCGCGTCGATGCGGCCGTCGGCCAGAGCGGTCACGGCCTCCTCGATCTCGGGATATGAGCGGATGGCGATGCCGTTTTCACGGGCGTATTCCTCGGCCACACTGCCGGTGAAGACACCGGCGGTCTTGCCCTGCAGATCGTCGATACCGCTGATCTGGTTGGTGAGCGACAGCGTCGTCATGACGCTGGTGACGGACGAGGTGACGTAGGCGAGCACTGCAATCCCGCAGACCAGCCACAGCGCCTGCCAGATACGCCCGACCCAGCCGAACAGGTTCTTGCGCGCCGCCGGTTTGCCGGAGGTGGCGACCGACATCACCGTATAGAAGCTCTCGGCGATCCCGTCACGCCAGCGGCGCGGGAAATCCTTGTCGAACCACCGGTCGAACAGGGTCAGCAGCACCGTGGCCACAGCAATGACGAAGGCGAGCCAGCCATAGGCCCTGAGATGGCCCGATTCCCGCAGGCCGGCGACAACGTCCCAGAAGCCGGCGCCCTGGTCCTCGTTGACCATCACGCGCAGCCCGGCGTCGTACCAGGGATGGGTGAAATCGATACGTTCGGCGCGCCTTTCCGTGATTGTCAGGTTGGTCAGGGCGATGTCGAGATCGCCATCGGCCGTCGCCTGGACAAGGTCCCTGATGGTGGGCATTTCCTCGTAGTCGAACCGAAGGTCGAGCCCCGAGGCGAGCCGCTCCCACAGCTCGACCGCCATTCCGGTGAAGCCGCCGTCGTCCCTCCTCATGACGAATGGCGGGCTGACATAGACGCCGACCTTCAGTTGCTGCGGAGATGGCGGCGCCTCTTCCTCCTGGGCGCGCAAATCGACGGTCGCCAACAGGCCCATCAAGAAAGCCAGCGTGAGCACTGCAAGAATGCTCTTTTGTCGTGAAGTCGCAGAGTGCACCGCTTCGCCCCTCATCTTCCAACGGACGGCTAATCAAACCCGGTTCCGTCCGATCGATAAAGCCATTTCATGGATTCTCTTGTGGAGCCGCGGTCGAGGAGGAGAAAAATGGGGGCCAGTGCCAACCTATTGTCGCTTCCGTGCAACTTGTCACGATGGCGTGGTCGGGCACGCGCTTCCTGCAACGGCGCATAGGGCGGCATGCGTCCATGCGGCCCATTGCCCTTGGGCGGCGTTTTCGCTATTCCCCTTGCCAGTCTTCATCCCGAGGGGGTATGCGATGGCAGAGAAACAGCCGGATGAACCGGCAGAAAAGGGTGCGGAAATGGATTACGCGGAACACGAACGCACCTACAGCCTCTTCCTGACGATTGCCAAATACACCTGCCTGGTGGTCGCCGCCACGCTGATTGCGATGGCCTTCGGCTTCTTCACCGCGGCAGGCTTCATTTCCAGCCTCATCCTCTTCATTCTCATCTGCGCGCTCGGCGTCTGGATGCTGCGCTGACGCGCGGCGCGCGGGCTCACCCGCGCTGGGGGATGTCCAACGACAAGGATACGACGGTGGGACAGACGATTTTCGTGCCCAGGGAGGTCGCCGGCAACGAGCCGCGCGTGGCGGTCTCGCCCGACACGGTGAAGCGGCTTGCCGGCCTCGGCTTCGATGTGACGGTCGAAAAGGACGCCGGCAGCCTCTCGCGCATCCCGGACGAGGATTTCAAGCAAGCCGGGGCAGCGATCGGCAAGGCGGCGGACGCCGCCAAGGCCGACGTGGTGCTGAAGCTGCGTCGCCCGACGGCCGCCGAGCTGAAAACCTACAGACCAGGCGCCGTCGTCATCGCCACCATGGACCCCTACGGCAACGAGGCCGAGGTGGCGGCGATGGCGAAAGCCGGCATCACGGCGTTTGCCATGGAGTTCATGCCGCGCATAACGCGTGCCCAGTCGATGGACGTCTTGTCGAGCCAGGCGAACCTAGCCGGCTACCGTGCCGTCATCGATGCGGCGGCCGAATACGACCGGGCATTGCCGATGATGATGACTGCCGCGGGCACGGTGCCGGCGGCCAAGGTGTTCGTCATGGGCGCCGGCGTCGCCGGCTTGCAGGCCATTGCCACGGCGCGCCGCCTCGGCGCCGTGGTGACGGCGACCGATGTGCGCGCGGCGGCGGGCGAACAGGTCGCCTCCCTCGGCGCCAAGTTCATCATGACCGACGCTTTGAAGGACGCCTCGGGCGAAGGCGGCTACGCGCGTGAGCTGACGGATGACGAGAAAAAGGCTCAAGGAGAGCTCGTCGCCGACCACATCGCCAAGCAGGACATCGTCATCACCACCGCCCTCATCCCCGGTCGGCCGGCGCCGCGCCTGGTGTCGGCTCAGATGGTGAAGTCCATGCGGCCGGGCTCCGTTATCGTCGATCTCGCGGTAGAGCGCGGCGGCAATGTCGAGGGCGCGAAGGCCGGCGAAGTCGTCACCACGGCAAACGGTGTCAAGATCCTCGGTCATCTCAACGTGCCGGGCCGCGTCGCCGCCTCCGCCTCGCTGCTCTACGCGCGCAACCTCTTCGCCTTCCTGGAGACGATGGTCGACAAGGAGAAACAGGCGCTCGCCATCGACTTCGAGGATGAGCTGGTGAAAGCCACCATGCTCACCCATGACGGCGCGGTGGTGCACCCGAACTTTGCCGGCTCTGCCAAGGATGTCGAGCCGGCGCCCAAAGCCGCACCCAAGAAGACGCCGGCGCGGCGCAGGGCGGCGACGAAGCCCGCTTCGCCGGAGCTTCAGCAAGGCGAGCCCGCTTCCGGGAAGGCGGCCGGCACGGGGGGCGCCAAGCGCAGGTCGACAGCTTCAGCCAGGAAGCCCGCCACGCGCAAATCCGGGGGAGAAGCCTGATGGAAAACACTGTCGAACAGGCGCTCGAACAACTCGAGCGCGCCACGGCGGGCGTGCGCGCCGCCTTCGAGAATATGGAAGCGGCCGATGCCGCCGGCGCGCTCGCGCATGGCGCGACGGGCGGGGCCATCGACCCCTTCGTCTTCCGCCTTGCAATTTTCGTGCTGGCAATCTTCGTCGGCTATTATGTCGTGTGGTCGGTGACCCCGGCGCTGCATACACCGCTGATGTCGGTCACCAACGCCATCTCCTCGGTCATCGTCGTCGGCGCGCTTCTGGCAGTCGGCATCTCTGCTTCCGGGCTTGCCACCGGCTTCGGCTTCGTCGCGTTGGTGCTTGCTTCGGTCAACATCTTCGGCGGCTTCCTCGTCACCCAGCGGATGCTGGCGATGTACAAGAAGAAGGACAAGTGACGTGAGCGCCAATCTTGCATCCTTCCTCTATCTCGTCTCCGGCATCCTCTTCATCCTGGCGCTGAGGGGGCTTTCGCACCCGACAACCAGCCGCCAGGGCAATCTCTACGGCATGGTGGGCATGGGGATCGCCATCCTCACGACGCTTGCGTTCGCCACGCCGTCGGCAGGTGGCTTCCTGCTCATCGTCCTGGGGCTGGCCATCGGCGGCTCGGTCGGCGCGGTGATCGCCCGGCGCATCCAGATGACGAAGATGCCGCAGCTCGTCGCCGCCTTCCACTCGCTCGTCGGGCTTGCCGCCGTCATGGTCGCGGCCGCCGCGCTCTATTCGCCGGAAAGCTTCGACATCGGCACGCTCGGCGCCATCCATGGGCAGGCGCTGGTCGAGATGTCGCTCGGCGTCGCCATCGGTGCTGTCACCTTCACCGGCTCCATCATCGCCTTCCTGAAGCTCGACGGCCGCATGTCGGGCAAGCCGATCCTCCTGCCCATGCGGCATATGGTCAACGCCGGCATCGGCATCGCGCTGGTCATTCTTATCGCCATGCTGGTGATGGGGCAGAGCCACACGGTCTTCTGGCTCATCGTCCTTCTGTCGCTGGCGCTCGGCGTGCTCATCATCATCCCCATCGGTGGCGCCGATATGCCGGTGGTGGTCTCGATGCTCAACTCCTACTCGGGGTGGGCAGCGGCCGGCATCGGCTTCACGCTCGGCAATCTGGCGCTCATCATCACCGGCGCGCTGGTCGGCTCCTCCGGCGCGATCCTGTCCTACATCATGTGCAAGGGGATGAACCGCTCCTTCATTTCCGTCATCCTCGGCGGCTTCGGCGGTGAGACGGCGGTAGCGGCGGATGACGGTATCGAGCGTACGGTCAAGCAGGGGTCGGCCGACGATGCAGCCTATCTGATGCAGAATGCGCAGAAGGTCATCATCGTGCCCGGCTACGGCATGGCCGTCGCCCAGGCGCAGCACGCGCTGCGCGAGATGGCCGACAAGCTGAAGGCCGCCGGCGTAGAGGTGAAGTACGCCATCCACCCGGTGGCCGGCCGCATGCCGGGCCACATGAACGTGCTGCTCGCCGAAGCCCAGGTGCCGTACGACGAGGTGTTCGAGCTGGAGGACATCAACTCCGAGTTCGCCCAGGCCGACGTCGCCTATGTTATCGGTGCCAACGACGTGACGAACCCGGCGGCCCGCGACGACAAGACCTCGCCCATCTACGGCATGCCGATCCTGGAAGTGGACAAGGCCCGCACCTGCCTCTTCGTCAAGCGCTCGCTCGGCTCCGGCTATGCCGGCATCGACAACACGCTGTTCTACAAGGACGGCACGATGATGCTCCTGGGCGACGCCAAGAAGATGACGGAAGACATCGTCAAGGCTCTGGAGAGCTGAGTGCGGCTCAAACAGGAATTGAAGAGCCCGGCCATTGTGGCCGGGCTTTTTTGTTGACACGCCACTTCCTGATATACATATAAAAGATGTATATCAATGGAGGTCGGGCATGCGTGTTTCCAAATGGGGCAACAGTCTTGCCATCCGCCTTCCTTCCTCGGTGGTCCAGCTTTTGGAGTTGAAGGAAGGTGACGAGATAGACCTCCATGCGGAGGGCCTGCGCTCCCTGGCAATAGCCAAGAAGCCTGACCGCAAGGCGCTCCTGCAGCGCCTTCAGCAGTTTCGCGGACGTCTGCCTGCCGACTTTCGCTTCGACCGGGACGAATTGAATGCTCGGTAGAGCAGACAAGAGCCCGTCTGCTTTCATCGATACCAACGTAATCCTCTATCTCGCCTCCGATGACCGCCAAAAGGCGCAGCGGGCGGAAGATATCGTCGGCCGTGGTGGTGTCATCAGCGTTCAAGTGCTGAACGAGATCGCCAATGCGGGGCGGCGTAAGATGCGTTTGAGCTGGGATGAGGTGCAACTGTTCATCGAGAGCGTACGGGGCCTTTTGCAGGTCGAGGATATGACGCTGCGCATTCACCAGAATGGGTCGGCGCTGGCACAACGCTACGGATTATCTGTCTATGACGGGCTTATCGTAGCGTCGGCGCTCGACAGCGGTTGTTCCGTTCTGTGGTCGGAAGATATGCGGGATGGTCTGCATGTCGAAGGCCTGCTGCATATCACCAACCCCTTCCGGGGGCTGTGAGGCACATCCCACCGCCGGCGGCGGGGAAGCCGCCGGTCTCTTATCACCCAATGTCTACAACGCCGTCGAGCGCAACTGGAACTCGCTGACGCCGACCGCCAGGTTCAAACCTGTCTGCGCCTGCAGGCTCAGGGGCTGCAGGATCAGGTTCTTGTAGGTTCCGCTCCACAGCACGTTGGCGCCGCCGCCTATGCCTGCGGTAACCTCGGCGCTGGCGCCCACATAATCGTCTTCAAGTGCGCCGGGCGCGTAGGGGTCGGTGGTGGTGGGCGCCATCACCAGCCAGCGCATCACGCGCTCGCCCGTAACGCCGGCTTCGAGGCCGAACTTGTTGACAACGCCGACATAGCTCTCGGGCGGGCGGGTATCGTCCGCCGGCTGGAAGGTGCAGGAAAGCTCCTTGGACGTCACGATCGCAATATCCACGCCGCCTTCGATGATGCAATCGAGGATGCCGACTTCCGTGCGTTCCTGGGCGGCGGCAGGCAAGGCGCTCGCCGACACGGCGAAGACCGCGGCGAGCGCCGCAGGTGCGCTTTTCTTCATCGCTCGAACTCCCGTTCTGTTTCTTGGACGCAAAACAGAACGGAAGCGGGAATGGTTCCCCGTGGTGCGACCTGACAGACGGTATCTGTTTGGGTCAGACCAAGCGCATCAGGCGGATCCGCGCGTGCGCGCCACGCCCTCGCGGGCAGGTACGTATTCGGGGTCGAGCTGCAGGGCGCGCGCATAGGAACGCGCCGCCCGATCCATTTCGCCGCGCCGCTCGAAAATCAGCGCCTGGTTGGCCCAGCTTTCGGCAACGCTCTCGTCCAGCCGGATGGCGGTGTTGAAGTCGGAGAAGGCGTTCTCCTCGTCGCCGAGGGCGAGATAGGAGAGGCCGCGTCCGTTGTAGCCATAAGGCTCGCCGGGGGCGAGCGAGATGGCCATGGCGAAATCCTCCAGTGCGAACTGGTGCTGGCCGCTCGCCTGGTAGAGCAGGCCGCGCCGGTGATAGGCGCGCGGGTCGGTGGTGTCGAGCTGGATGGCCTGCTCGAAGTCGCGGAAGGCCTCACTGGTGCGGCCTGCCTGGCGGTAGATCTCGCCGCGGCCGATGAAGGCTGTGTCGTAGCGCGGGTTGAGCTCGATCGCCTTGTTGTAGTCGGCCAGCGCCTTCCCCTGGTCGCCCATGTACCGGTGGATCAGCGCCCGGTTGGCGTAGGCCTGGTGCGAGTTCGGAGCAAGCGCGATCGCCTGGTCGAAGTCCTTCAATGCCTCGCTGTAGCGCCCGGCCCGGCCATAGGCGGCGCCGCGCACGTTGTAGGCGTCGGGATCGTTCGGCGTGCGCTCGATGACGGCCGTAAGCGAGCCGATATTCTCGGCCGAACCCTGCGCGGTGTCGATCTGGGCAAGACTGTCCACCGCATCGCCGGCCGACTGGCAGGCGGCGAGCGGCAGGAGCGCCGCCAGCGCCAGTGCCGCCAGTCGCCCGTGGCGCGTCATTCTGCTCAAGATCATCACATCAGCCATGGATTCCGCTGTCCGTTCCTGCTCAGGCGCGGCCGCATTGCCGCAATAAAAAAGGCGGCGGCGATCTTTCCATCGCGCCACCTTCGCATTCAAGCGGGGAAAAGGACGAAAATAAGGGCACTCAGCGTGCCGCTACCCGTCCGCCCCCGATGATGCCTTCACGCTGTGCGCGCTTGCGCGCCAGCTTTCGCGCGCGGCGCACGGCCTCGGCCTTTTCACGCGCGCGCTTCTCCGAAGGCTTCTCATAATGCCCGCGCATCTTCATCTCGCGGAAAATACCTTCGCGCTGCATCTTCTTCTTCAGAGCGCGAAGCGCCTGGTCAACATTGTTGTCGCGGACGAGTACCTGCACTTGGGCTTCCTGTCAAAACGTTGATATATAGCGGCATCGAACCTCTTGGCGCTTGCCAGGCTCAACACCCAATGCCCCGCGGCAGACATCTCCCGCAGGATGCGGGCTGATAGCAGAATATCCGCAGCTTGTCGAGTGACTTTGTGGCGAGGTGTGCACGCCGCGGGGAGGGCGGCCGCAGGCAGGCGGCGGCCGCCGAATGGCGTTTATGTCCGGTTGATCGACACGCCGCCGTCGGCCAGCATCGCGGCCCCGGTGATGAAACTTGCTGCATCCGAAGCGAGAAAGAGCGCGGCACGGGCGATCTCCTCCGGCCTCGCCACGCGCTTCAGCGCGTGCAGCCCCTCCACGAACGCCCACTCCTCGGGCGTCTTGAAGGTCGCCGCCGGCGTGTCTGTGCCGCCCGGCAGCAGCGCGTTGACGCGGATGCCGCTCGGGCCGTGCTCCGCCGCGAGGGCCTGCGTCAGGCCGACCAGCCCCGCCTTGGATGCGGCGTAAGCCGTCATGCCAGGCATGCCGACCGTCTGGCCGACGAAGCTTGAGGTAAAGATCAGCGCACCGCCGCCGCGCTCCAGCATGGCCGGAATCTGGTGCTTGGCGGCGAGAAAGGCGGCGGTGAGGTTTACGTTCAGCACCTCCTCCCAGTCCGCGCGGTCGAGCTCCGGCGCAAGCGCCATCCGCCCGACGATGCCTGCATTGTTGAAGGCGATGTCGAGCCCGCCGAAGCGCGCAACCGCATGCGCCACCAGCGCCGCCGCATGGGCCTCGTCGGCCACGTCGCCGGGCAGGGCTTCGGCCTCGCCGCCCGCCTCGCGGATCTCCGCCACCAGCGTGTCGAGCTCGGCCTTGCGCCGCGCGGTGACGACCACCTTCGCGCCTTCCTCGGCGAAGAGCTTGGCCGCCGCCCGGCCGATGCCGGAGCTGGCGCCGGTGACGATGGCAACCTTGTCGGTCAATGAAAACATGGTTCATCCTTTCGCGGTTTCCGTGCCGGGCTTGGCGCCGGCACGGCGGCTTGCTCGCAAAAGACAAAGGGTGCAGCCACCCGAAACCGGATGGGCCGTCACGCCGCAAAACGGCAAACGCCGTCGCAATCAGCGCAAGGCGGCGGGGCCACTTTCGCTAGGGGTAGACTTCGGTTAAGGGCATGACGGTCGCCAACGGGGGAATGCGCATGCGCAAATATTCCGTCTTCGCCATCGCACGCGAGGCTCTGCGCGGCCACAAGGGCTGGCCCGAGCAATGGGGCTCGCCCGAGCCGAAGAAGGCCTATGACGTCATCATCGTCGGCGCCGGCGGCCATGGGCTGGCCACTGCCTATTATCTCGCCAAGGAGCACGGCATCACCAACGTCGCAGTGCTGGAAAAAGGCTGGCTCGGCGGTGGCAACACCGGCCGCAACACCACCATCATCCGCTCCAACTACCTCTACGACGAGAGCGCCGGCATCTACGACCACGCCGTGAAGCTGTGGGAGGGGCTCTCACAGGAGCTCAACTACAACGTCATGTTCTCGCAGCGCGGCGTGATGATGCTTGCCCACAACGTGCACGACGTGCAGGTCTTCAAGCGCCACATCCACGCCAACCGGCTGAACGGCGTCGACAACGAATGGCTGACGCCCGAGGAGGCCAAGGCCTACTGCCCGCCGCTCAACATCTCGCGCGACGCGCGCTACCCCGTCATGGGCGCCGCGCTGCAGCGCCGCGGCGGCACTGCGCGTCACGATGCCGTCGCCTGGGGCTACGCGCGCGGCGCCTCGGCGCGCGGCGTCGACATTATCCAGAACTGCGAAGTCACCGCCATCCGCCGCGGCCCGGACGGCGCGGTGACGGGCGTGGAGACGACGCGCGGGCCTATTCAGGCGAGGAAGATCGGCGTCGTTGCCGCCGGCCATTCCTCCGTGCTCATGCAGATGGCGGATGTCTCGGTGCCGCTCGAATCCTACCCTCTCCAGGCGCTGGTCTCGGAGCCGGTGAAGCCCGTCTTCCCCTGCGTCGTCATGTCCAACACCGTCCACGCCTACATCTCCCAATCCGACAAGGGCGAACTCGTCATCGGTGCCGGCACGGACCAGTACACCTCCTATTCCCAGACCGGCGGCCTGCACATCGTCCAGCACACGCTCGATGCCATCTGCGAGATGTTCCCCATCTTCACGCGCATGAAGATGCTGCGCTCCTGGGGCGGCATCGTCGACGTCACGCCCGATCGCTCGCCAATCCTCGCCAAGACGCCAGTCAAGGGGCTCTACGTCAATTGCGGCTGGGGCACGGGCGGCTTCAAGGCCACTCCCGGCTCCGGCCACGTCTTCGCCCACACCATCGCCCGCGACGAGCCGCACAGGATCAACGCGCCCTTCACGCTGGAGCGCTTCCGGGGTGGGCGGCTCATCGACGAGGCGGCGGCGGCTGCGGTCGCGCACTGAGGTCCCTCCATGCTTCTCATCCATTGCCCCTATTGCGAAGAAGAGCGGCCGGAACTGGAGTTCCGCCACGCCGGCGAGGCACATATCGCGCGGCCGGAGAACATCGCCGAGATCTCCGACGAGGCATTCCAGCGCTACTTCTTCATCCGCGCCAACCCCAAGGGCGTCACCTTCGAGCGCTGGCGGCACATCCACGGGTGCGGGCGGTTCTTCAACGCGGCACGGGATACGGTGAGCGACCGGTTCCTGATGACGTACAAGGCGGGCGAGCCGAAGCCGGATTTGGGCGAGGCGGGAGGTAACCAGTGATGGTGGAGCGTCACCACCCCCCTCTATCCTGCCGGGCATCTCCCCCTCAAGGGGGGAGATTAGCCGGTCACTTGCTCCGGCGCTTCCACTGCAACGACGGTAATTGGCGAAAGTCGTCGCGACGGCCGATCTCCCCCCTGGAGGGGGAGATGCCCGGCAGGGCAGAGGGGGGTGATGGTGCCGCGCGCGGCATCCCCCGAAAGGGAGCCGCCGCATGACCCAGCCCTTCCGCCTCCCAACCGCCGGCCGGCTCGATGCCGCAGGAACCGTCAGCTTCATCTTCGACGGCAAGCCCCACACCGGCCTTGCTGGCGATACGCTCGCCTCGGCGCTGCTCGCCAACGGCGTCCACCTTGTCGGCCGCTCTTTCAAGTATCACCGCCCACGCGGCATTCTTTCGGCAGGGGCGGAGGAGCCCAACGCTCTCGTCGGCATCCACCGCGACCCCGCCCGCAAGACGCCCAACGTCCGCGCCACGGTGCAGGAACTCTACGACGGCCTTGCCGCCGTCTCGCAAAACCGCTGGCCCTCGCTCGCCTTCGATGTCGGCGCGCTCAACGATCTCGGCGCTCCCTTCTTCTCCGCCGGCTTCTATTACAAGACCTTCATGTGGCCGCGCGCGGCATGGGAGCGGCTGTACGAACCCGTCATCCGCCGCGCCGCCGGCCTCGGCACCGCGCCCGACCAACCCGATCCCGACCGCTACTCCAATCGTTTCGCTCACTGCGACGTGCTCGTCGTCGGCGGGGGTGCCGCCGGCCTTGCCGCCGCGCTCGCGGCTTCCGAGGCGGGCGCCCGCGTCATCCTCGCCGACGAGCAGGCCGAGCCTGGCGGCAGCCTGCGCTTCGAGGCCGGCGCCGTCATCGACGGCATGCCCGGCTGGGAATGGGCACAGCGGACGGCGGCGCAGCTCGCCGCGCGCGACAATGTGCGGCTTCTCACCCGCACCACCGGCTTCGGCTACTACGCGCAGAACATGCTCGGCCTTGTCGAGCGCCTGACCGACCACCTCGCCGCCCCCCACCCGGAGGCCCCGCGCGAGCGCCTTTGGCAGGTGCGGGCGAAGCGTGTCGTGCTCGCCACCGGCGCTATCGAGCGGCACATGGTGTTCCCGGACAACGACCGGCCGGGCATCATGCTGGCCTCGGCCGCGCGCACATATCTCAACCATTTCGGCGTTGCCGTCGGCCGCAGGGTCGCCGTCTACACGGCCGACGATTCCGCCTATGCCGCCGCCATCGACCTGAAGAAGAAGGGTGTGGAGATCGCCGCCCTCGTCGATCTTCGCCCCGCGCCGCAAGGCGCTCATGTGGAGGAGGCCCGCGGGCTGGGCATCGAGGTGCTGGCAGGCCATGCCGTCACCGGCACGGAAGGCCGGCTGCGCGTGCGCCGTATCGACGTCGCGCCCGTCAATGGCGGCGCGCCCCGCCAGATCGAGGTGGATGCGCTCGTCACATCCTCCGGCTGGACGCCCGCCGTCCACCTCTTCTCCCAGTCGCGCGGCAAGCTCGCGTTCAATGAGGCGACCCAGCGCTTTCTGCCCGGCCAATACGTCCAGGATGCCGTCTCCGTCGGCGCCGGCAACGGTACGACCGGCCTCGGAGAGGCAGTCGCGGAAGCCCTTCAGGCCGGCGAGAAGGCGGCGAAGGAGGCAGGCGTTTCAAAGGCCAGGGCGAAGGTGCCTAACCTCGAGGCCGGCTCCACCGAGAGGTGGTCCTCCGGTATGGCCGGTGCCGCCCCTGGTGCAGAAGCGGGTAAAAAGGCGATGGCCTTCGTCGACTTCCAGAACGACGTGACGGCCAAGGACATCCGCCAAGCCGTGCAGGAGGGCATGCGCTCCATCGAGCATGTCAAGCGCTTCACCACCACCGGCATGGCCACCGACCAGGGCAAGACGTCAAACCTGCACGCTCTCACCATCGCCTCGGAGATGCTGGGAAAACCCATCCCCGAAGTGGGCCTCACCACCTTCCGCCCGCCCTATACGCCCGTCACCTTCGGCGCCCTCGTCGGCCACGGACGTGGCGCCCTGTTCGAGCCGACGCGGCGCACGCCCATTCACACCTGGGCCGAGGCCCACGGCGCCGTCTTCGAGGATGTCGGCCAGTGGAAGCGGGCCTGGTATTTCCCGAGCGGCGGGGAGGACATGCACGCGGCGGTCGCCCGCGAATGCCGCACCGTGCGCCAGTCTGCCGGCATCTTCGACGCCTCGACCTTGGGCAAGATCGAGGTCGTCGGCCCGGACGCGGCCCGCTTCATGGAGCTGATGTACACGAACCCGTGGCAGAAGCTCGCCGTCGGGCGTTGCCGCTACGGCATCATGCTGCGCGAGGACGGTTTCATCTACGATGACGGCGTGGTCGGCCGGCTTGCCGAGGACCGCTTCCATGTGACGACCACCACCGGCGGCGCGCCGCGCGTGCTCCACCACATGGAGGACTATCTCCAGACCGAGTTTCCCGATTTGAAAGTCTGGCTCACCTCCACATCGGAGCAATGGGCTACAATCGCCGTGCAGGGGCCGAAGAGCCGCGACATCGTCGCTCCCCTCGTCGAGGACATCGACCTCTCGGACGAGGCGATGCCGCACATGTCCGTGCGCGAGGGGAGGGTATGCGGCGTGCCGGCACGGCTTTTCCGCATCTCGTTCACCGGCGAGCGCGGCTTCGAGATCAACGTGCCGGCCGATTACGGCCTCTCCGTCTGGGAGGCGGTGTGGGCGGAGGGCGGGAAGCACGGCGCGTGCGCCTATGGCACGGAGACCATGCACGTGCTGCGCGCCGAAAAAGGCTTCATCATCGTCGGCCAGGACACCGACGGCACGGTGACGCCGGACGATGCCGGCCTTGGCTGGGCCATCGGCAGGAAGAAGAAGGATTTCGTCGGCATCCGCGGGCTGAAGCGGCCGGACCTGACGGCGCCGGGGCGGCGCCAGCTCGTCGGCCTTAAGACATCCGACCCGAAGACCGTCCTCGAAGAGGGGGCGCAGATCGTCGCCGACCCGAACCAGCCCGTGCCGATGAAGATGATCGGCTTCGTCACTTCCTCCTACTGGTCGGAAAATTGCGGCCGTTCCATCGCCCTGGCGCTGGTGGAAAACGGGAGCCATCGCATGGGCGAGCGCCTCCACGTGCCCATGCCGGACGGTGCGGTCGAAGTCGAGGTCGTGCCGACGGTCTTTTTCGATGAAAAGGGGGAGCGCACCAATGGCTGAGACCGCCCGCCGCATGTCCGCCCTCGAAGGCCGCGCCTACGAGGGCTCCGGCATCGCGCTTACTCCCACCGCTCCGGCCAGCCGCCTGTCGCTGCGCGCCCCGGAGGCTTCGCTTTCCGCGCTCTCGAAGGCACTCGGCCTCACTTTGCCGCGCAAGCCGAAGACGACCGCCGCGGACGGTGGCCGCGCCGCCCTGTGGCTCGGCCCGGACGAATGGCTCATCATCGATGAAAAAGGCGCGGACCTCGCCGCGCTTTGCGCCAAGGTCTCGGCCCTTCATTCCGCTGTCGACATCTCGCACCGCAACACCGCCGTCCTCGTTGCCGGGGCGCGCGCCGAGGATGTGCTCGGCGCCGGCTGCCCGCAAGACCTCTCACCAGCGCGGTTTCCGGTTGGGGCCGCCTCGCGCACCGTCTTCGGCAAGGCCGAGATCGTCTTGTGGCGCACCGGCGAGGAAGCGTTTAGGATCGAGTGCTGGCGCTCCTTCTCCGACTACGTCTTCTCGCTGCTGGAGAAGGCGGCGCGGGAAGCCTGAGGGCCCTGCGGGGAACCGGGACAAGCCCCTCTGCGTTTCCCTTCGGCAGAAAGGATGCGATGCCCATGCTGCCTGAATCGAAGAAAAAAGGCGTCTCGCGCGACGATCTGGAAGACGAGTTGGAGGAGGGGTTGGAGCAGACCTTTCCCGCCAGCGATCCGGTGTCCGCTACACGCGCCTCCCGCACCGGCGCTCCCGGCGAATTCGCGACCAAGAAACCCAAGGAAGACACTGCCCACGCCCACGACGAGGAACTGGACGAGGGGCTGGAGGACACATTCCCGGCAAGCGATCCGGTCTCGGTGACCTCCACCACCCATGTGGGCGGGCCGAACAGGAAGAGGTAGGGCGGGCCGTATCGCTTCTTGCAGGGCCGCACCCTCTAGATCGTGATGCCTTTTTGTGGAATCGGCATCACGATCCATCTTTTTGTTTTAGCATGGTCCCGAAAACCGGTGTCCACTTTTCGGGATCATGCTCTAACCCCGCGCCAGCCTCCACACCGCGGCCGCACCCAGTGCGGCGATGGGCACGAAGGCGGCGAACACCCATACCGCGACGTCTTCCATCGCCTCGCCGCCGCCTTGGGCAAAGCCCGCCATGTTGGCGACGATGCCGGAAAGGGCGGCGCCCAGCGCGAAGGCCATCTGCTGGGTGGTCGGCATGGCCGCGGAAGCCTGGTCGCGCTCGGCCTCGCCCGCGGCCGCCACCACCCGGCGGATGAGGAAGCCCCACAACATGCCGAAGCCCGCCCCTTGCGCGACGGCCATCAGCACGATCGCCCACAAGGGGCCCTCCGCCATCAGCGGCCCCAGGGCGGCGATCGCAAACATCACCATCACCGCGCCGGTGCGCATGACGAGCCGTTCCGCCGCCTCGCCGACGCCGGCGAACAACACCGCCGTGACGCTCCAGGCCACCGATTCGGCGGCGATGATATAGCCCGCGCCGAGGGCGGAGACGCCGTGAAGGCGGTTCAGCAGGAAGGGGCCATAGACGGTGAAGGATATGCCGCCGACGCCAAGCGCCAGATTGGCGACGAAGCCTGCGCCGAGCCGGCTGCGCATGTCGAAGGCGCGGGCGGGGAACATCCTGTCCGCCGTCCGGCGCGCGTCGCTCGCCAGGAACAGCGCGAAGAAGCCGGCGCCCGCCGCCATCATGGGCAGCGCCGTCAGCGCCCTGCCGTCGACACCGGCGCCGGCCACCAGAAGCACGGCGATTGAAAGCAGCGCCAGCCGCTTCAACGGAAAGCGCTGGGGTGTAATCGCCCCGCCTGGCCGCATGAAGGCCGGCACGAGCACCGCAAGCAGCACAGCCTGGAGAGCAAAGCTCCAGAAGCCCCAGCGCCACAGGCCGAGATCGGCGAAGAAGCCGCCGATCAGCGGTCCGCAGAAGGCCGATACGCCCCACACCGCCGACATCAGCGCGATCAGCCGCGGCCACATCTTTCGCGGGAAGACCCGCTGGATCGCCACATAGGTGAGCGCCACCAGGAGCCCGCCGCCCAGCCCCTGCGCCAGGCGGCCGGCCAGCATGACGATCATGTCCGGCGCCATGGCGCTCGTCGCGCACCCGGCGGCGTAGACGAGGGCGGCGACGATAAAGGCGCGCCTGAGGCCGACGGCGCTTGCCGCGAGCGCGGCCGCGGCGCCGGAAAGGATGGAGCCGAGCAAATAAAGTGACAGCGTCCAGCTCACCAGCCGATCGCCGCCGATCTCGGCCACCGCCGCCGGCATGGCCGTGGCCACCAGCAGCGAATCGGCCGCATGCAGCCAGATTCCAAGGCACAAAAGCGCAAATTGCGGCAGGTGCCCCGTGCGGACGATCTCCGCCCATCCGGCGTTTCCCGGCGTGGCGCTGGGCTCGGCGCTCATGCGCTCCTCCCGTCGTGCTCTATGCGATAGGCGCAGCGCCGTGCGCCGGCCAGGATATGGTCCGTGCGCGAGACCCGCACATCGCGGCCGAGCACCGCGCGGAAGACGGCAAGCTCGGAGCGGCAGAGGCCCTGGCAGGCGGTGGCCGCCGCGCAGATCGGGCAATGGTTCTCGATCAGAAGCAGAGCGCCGTCGTCGAGCTTCTCCACTTCGGCCATATAGCCCTCGCGCCGGCGCTGCCGGGCAAGCGCCGCCACGCGCTCCTCCAGCCCGTCGCGGTCTTCGACCATTGCGCCATAGGTGGCGCGCGCGGTCTCCTCGCGTGCCGTAATCAGCCGGTCGAGCCCTTCTTCGCCGAAGACGCGGCGGATAGTGGCGATCAACTCAAGCGTCAATTCGGAATGGCTGTCGGGAAAGCGGCCATGGCCCTCCGCCGTCAGCCGCCACAGGCGCTCGGGCCGGCCCCGCCCCTCGGTCACCTCCCGGTAGGCGACAAGCTCCGCCTCCTCCAGCCGGCCAAGCTGCTTGCGTGCGGCGACCACCGATACGCCGAGCTTTCCGGCAAGATGCTGCGCGGTCATCGCCCCCTTGGTCTTGAGAACGAAAAGGACGCGCTCGTCGGCTTTTGTCGCAGGATGGGTCGTCGTCATGGGGGCCTCCTGCTATTAAAATAACTACTTAGTTTCTTTAATGTCAATCCACTACCCTCTTGCCAAATCGGTTCTTCGCATGCAGGTATTCACGCGGGGCGCTGCCATCGGTCTTACGGTTCGTGAATTATTTTTCTACGGTAATCGCCACCCGGGACCTGGCGAGCGAAGGCTATGTATTCGAGCCTGCCCGCCGGGCTGCGCTGGTGCGCTTCGGCGACTTCGCCCTTGCCTATTCGGTGGCATTTCAGCCGGGACTGCTGCGCTTCGGCGACGGCGACGGCTTTCTGTCCTACCGTATGGTCGGCCGCACGGCCTTCGTGCTGGCCGACCCGCTGGCCCCGCGCGAGCGCTGGGAGGCACTGATCGATGCCTTCGTTGCGGAAAAGCAGGACGTCACCTTCTGGCAGGTCTCCCACGCCATGGCGGAGCTGCTTTCGGCGCGCGGTTTTGCGGTCAACGAATTGGGGCTGGAAAGCTGGATCGAGCTTGACGGGTACGATTTCGCCGGTCCGAAGAAGCGCAGCTTCCGCACCGCCGAGAACCGCTTTTCGCGCACCGGCCATCGCGTGGCGGAGGTGCCGCTTTCCACGCTCGACCCGGCCCGGATCGACGCCATCTCGCGCGGCTGGCGCCGCACGCGCACGACCAAGAGGCGCGAGCTTTCCTTCCTCGTGCGCCCCGTCGTGCTCGACGACGAGCCGGGCGTGCGCAAGTTCTTCCTCCTCGACGCGGAAGGAAGGCCGGTGGCCTTCGCCTTTTTCGACCCGCTCTACGAGGACGGCCGCATCGTCGGCTACCTCTCGGCGACGCGCCGCTGGCTGCCGGACGCCGATCCGCTTGCAGCCTATTTCCTGGTGCGCCGCGCCATCGAGACGTTCCAGCGTGAGGGCATGCCGCGCCTTTATTTCGGCCTCATGCCCTTCCACCGCATCGAGGACAAGGAGTTTACCAAGGACTGGCTCACCCGCCGCGCCTTCCGCTTCATCTACACCAATGGCATTGCCCAGCGCCTTGTCTACCCGACGCAGACGCTGGCCAGGCACAAGGAGAGTTACGGTGGGAAGAGCCGGCAGACCTATTGCGCCATGAACACCCAGCCTTCGCTGCCGCGCCTTTTGAAGCTCGTGCGCGCCTGCGGCGTTGTTTGAGAAAGGGCAGGGCTACGACGTAGCGAAACCTCACCTGCCTTGGTAGGCAGTCTCCAGCAGGCGTCGGCCTGCCGTTGGCGTTGCCGGGCAGCCGTCAGGTCGCCGTTATCCCCCCGTCGACGGCAAGAGCCTGGCCGGTCATGAAGCTGTTGCCGGGATCGGCGGCAAAGAGGATGACCTTCACCACCTCGTCCACCTCCGCCAGCCGCCGCATCGGCACGCCGCGCGTCAGGCCGGCCTCGGCCTTGTCGGTCCTGGCAGGCGTCATCTTCAGCGTTTCCGTCACCATATCCGTACGCGAGAAGGAGGGGCAGACGGCGTTCACGCGGATGCCCTTGGTGGCGTATTCGGCAGCGGCGGCGCGGGTCAGGCCGATGACGCCGTGCTTGGCGGCGGTATAGGCGGCAAGGCGCGGCGCGCCGGCTAGGCCGGCGACCGAGGCGACGTTGACGATGGCGCTCTTGCGCCCGGAGGCGCGGTGCCGCCGCTCCATGGCCAGGAGCTGGTGCTTCATGGCATAGAAGACGCCCATCAGGTCGACGTCGACGACACGGCGCGCCTCATCGGAGGGGATGAGGTGGAATTTGACGAAGGTCTGGGCGATGCCGGCGTTGTTGATGGCGATGTCGAGGCCGCCGAAGCGTTCCCGCGCCAACGCCACCAGCCGTTCCGACAGGCTCTCGTCGGTGATGTCGCCGGCCAGAAGCGCCGTCTCCGCGTCGAGCGAGGCAGCCAGCGCCTCGAGCGGCGCAACCTCAAGGTCCGACAGGACGAGGCGCGCGCCTTCGGCGGCGAGCTTGTCGGCAAGGCGTTTGCCGAACCCCCCCGTGGCGCCGGTCAAAAGCACCGTCAGACCGTCAAAACGCCTCATTCAATGTCCCCTCTCCACGTCGCGCTTTTCCCCCGGCTTACGTGAAACGAATGCAGTCATCCGCATAACCATCATTTGCCGCTTTGTATCCCTCGCGCGGCGAGAATATGGTGGATGACAGTCTAGGCACGAATCTGGTTGCCTTTTCCCGGTTTGCGACGGCGCCGTCAAGCCGGCGCCGACGTCCTTTTGGGGACCGGAGACAGCAGGGAGAAAAGATGCCGCCCTCACGCGGCGGTCTCGCCTGGACGATCCGGCATGGCGAGCGTCAGCCAGCGTGCCGTCAACGCAGGCTTGAGGTTGTTCTCGATCTCGACAGTTACATCATAATGGCACTCGACGATGCCCGACGGACGCACTTTCAGTTGCGCCAGCATGAAGTGGGCGCGGATGCGCGCGCCGGATTTGACGGGATTGAGAAAGCGGACGCGGTCGAAGCCGAAATTCACGCCGGCGCTGGTTCCCTCGAGCTTCGGCACGGCCTCGAAGATCATGGTGGAAAGCAGCGACAGCGACAGGAAACCATGGGCGATGGTGCCGCCATAGGGCGTTTCGCGGGCGGCCCGCTCCGGGTCGGTGTGGATGAACTGGTGATCGTCGGTCGCCGCCGCAAACTGGTCGATCATCTCCTGCGAGACGGTGCGCCAGTTGGAAACGCCCACTTCCTCGCCCACAAGCGCCTTGGCTTCATCGATCGCAATGGTGTCGCTACGCAACAGCCGTAATCCCCTTTTTCCGGCTGGCCTCAATCCCGGAACAGCTTCATGCCGTGCTGGGCCGACTGGCCGCCGTCGATAGGCAAGATGGCACCCGTGACATAGCTGCCGGCCCGCCCGCACAGATACAGTGTCGCGCCGGCAATGTCATCCGGGGCGCCGATCCTTCCCAGGGGAACGCGCGCGCCAACCTTGGCCGCCTTCTCCTCGGTGCCGGTGGCAAACGCGGTCATGCGGCTCTGGAAGGGGCCGGGGGCCAGTGCGTTGACGGTGATGCGTTTTGCCGCGAACTCGTTTGCCAGCGTGCGCGTCAAGTGATGCACGGCCGCCTTGGAAGCGGTGTAGGAGTAGGCGCCGTCGGCGATCGGCTGGCTGCCCATGACGGAGCCGAGATTGACGACACGGGCGGGATCTTCCTCGCTCGCCGCCTTCTCAAGAAGCGGCAGCAGCTCACGCGTGAGATGGAAGAGGCCGGTGACGTTGATGTTCAGCACCCGCGCCCAGGCGTGGTAGGGGAAACTTTCCAGCCGTTCGCCCCAGCTCGCGCCGGCGTTGTTGAACAGGATATCGAGCCTGTCGGTACGCTCGCCGACGGCGGCGGCAAGCTGCGTCACGCCCTCTTCGGAACCCACATCGCCGGCAAAGCCTTCGGCCGAGCCGGGGACGTCCAGCTCGTTCAGCTCCCTGGCCATGGCGGCGCACTGCTCGCCGCGGCGCGAGGCGATCATGACATGGGCGCCGGCGCGCACCATCGCGCTCGCCGCCATGCGGCCGATGCCGGAGGCTCCTCCCGTGACCAATGCTGTTTTGCCGGCGAGCGAAAAAAGCTCTTCGAAGATCGTCATCCCACCCACTTCCTGCCGCAGCGCAAAGCCGGCGCACAGTCTGTCCACCCAGCGCGTTTTGTAAAGCCCCGCACTACCGGGATTCGTGGGAAGAGGCGGATGCGGCGTGGGTGAGCTCGCGCTCGAGGCGGGCTTCCTCCTCCACCTTGGGGGTGATGAAGCGGCCGAGAAGCAGATAGGCCACCGGCGTGAGGTAGAGTGTGGAGAGCGCCGAGAGCCCCAGCCCGCCGACGATCACCCAGCCGAGCGCGATGCGTGCCTCGGCGCCCGCCCCGGTCGCCAGCACCAGAGGCAGGCCGCCAACCACGGTACAGATCATGGTCATGGCCACCGGCCGCAGGCGGATGAGGGAAGCCTGCTCGATCGCCTCGCGCACGTTCAGTCCGCGGTCGCGCAGCTGGTTGGCGAACTCGACGATGAGGATGCCGTTCTTGGCCATGATGCCGACCAGCAGCACCAGACCGATCTGGCTGTATACGTTGAGGCTCGTGCCGGACAGGAGCAGGGCGAAGACCGCGCAGGCGAGCCCCAGCGGCACGGTGGCCATGATGATGAGGGCGCTGACGAAGCTCTCGAACTGGGCTGCCAGGACGAGCAGGATGATGACCACGGCAAAGCCGAAGATGGTCAGCATGCTGTTGGCCGTCTCGCCCAGTGTCGCGGCCTCGGCCAGCGGGATGATGCGGGCGCCCGGCGGCAGGTGCGGTTCGGCGATCTCCTTCGCCGTCTGAAGGGCGGTGCCGAGCGGGAAATCATCGGCCAGCCCGGAGGTCACCTGCACGACGCGCATCTGCTCCTCGCGGGTGAGCGAGGGTGGCACCGCTTCCTCACGCAGCGACGTGATGGTGGAAACGGGAACGAAGCGCCCGTCGCCCGTCCTGACGAAGACATTCTCGAGATCCGTCGGATCGTTGATCGGATCCGTCGTCGACAGAAGCTTCACGTCGAAGCTCTTGTCGTCGATGAAGAGGGAGCCGATCTCGCGCCCATCGAGCAGGGCCTGGATGGACTCGCCCAGGCCCGCAATCTCGATGCCGAGATCGGAGGCGCGCTGGCGGTCGATCTCCACCTTCAACTGCGGCTGGGTGGCATCCTGCGACAGACGCGGGCTGTCGAAGCGCGGATCCTCCTCCATGTCCGCGACGATGGCCATGGCGGCCTCGGTCAGGCGGTCGTAGTTGTACCCCGCCACGGCAAATTGCAGGCCGCTGCCGGAGCCGCGGATGCCGAGACTATTGGGCTGGAAGGCGAAGGCACGCACGCCGGGCACGCGGGCCGCCAGCGCGTTCACCTCGTCCAGGATCTCCTGCTGGCTGCGCTCGCGCTCCTCCCACGGGGCTAACGCCAGCACGAGGAATCCGCGATTGGAGCCGCCCATGCCGACAATGGAGAAAGTGCTGCGGATTTCGCCGCGCTCGCGCAGCGGCTCGATCAGCGTTTCGATCCGGCGCATGTTCCCGGTCAGATAGTCGAGGCTCACCCCTTGCGGCGCGGAAACGCGCATGAAGGCCACCGACCGGTCCTCGCTCGGGGTGAGTTCGGACTTGACGGAGCCGAACACGCCATAGGCGGCGGCCGCGAACAGCGCGGAGACGAGCAGGATCACGGCCGGCGCGTCGAGGCAGAAATGCAAGGTTCTCGCGTAAAGCCGGGAGAGGCCCTCGCCGAAGCGCGCCATGGGGCTCGGCGGTGCTGCCTCATGTTCGGAGCCGCGCTCGCCCGAAGCGAGCATGCGCGATGCGAGCATCGGGCATAGCGACAGCGCGACGATGGACGACAGGAAGACGGCGATCGCCAGCACGAAGCCGAATTCGCGGAACAGGCCGCCGGCCTGGCCTGGCAGGAAGGAGAGCGGCACGAAGACCGCCACCAGCACGGCCGTGGTGGCGACGACGGCGAAGAACACCTCCTGCGTGCCGAGCACGGCAGCCGCTCGTGGGCCCATGCCCTGGTTACGCCGGCGCACGATGTTTTCCAGGACGACGATAGCATCGTCGACGACGAGGCCGGTGGCGAGCACGAGCGCGAGCAGGGTGAGGATGTTGATGGAGAAGCCCGTCAGGTAGATGGCCGCCACCGTGCCGATCAAGGCCACGGGAATGGCGACGCCGGGAATGATGGTGGCGCGCACGTCGCGCAGGAAGAGGTAGATAACGAGAAGCACGATCGTCACGGCGATGCCCAGCGCGATCTCCACCTCGTGGATGGCGCCGTTGATGAAGATGGCGTCGTCGCTGGTGACGGCGATCTCCATGCCCTCGGGCAGGATCGGCTTGATCTCCTCCACCGCCTGGCGCACGCCGGAGGAGATGTCGAGCGTGTTCGACTGGGCCTGGCGGACGATGCCGAGCCCGATGCCCGTCCTGCCGTTGGAGCGCAGCCGGCTCTCGCCGAGGTCGGGGCCGAGGGTGACGACGGCGACGTCGCCCAGGTGCACGTTGCGCGAAAGCTGGATGGCCTCGAGGTCCTCCGGCGTGGTGATGGACGCCGTAGCCCGCACGATCAGGTCCTGGGTGCTGCTGGTCAGCGAGCCGGCGGGGCTGTCGAAAGCCACGGTCGACAGCGCATTGCCGATGTCGCCGATGGTCATGCCGAGGCTGGCAAGCCGCGCCTGGTCGATATCGACGCGGAAGATCTTGTCGCGATCACCGTAGACCTGCACGTCGGCGACGCCGGACACGGTGGCGAGCTTGTCGACGATCTCGTCCTCGACGAAGACCGTCATGTCCTCGATCGACATCTCCTCGGAGGTGACCGCCAGCCGCATGACCGCCTGTGCGTCGTCGTCCGCCTTGACGATGGTCGGCGCGTCGGCATCGTCGGGCAGCTGGTTCTGGACGCGGCCCACCGCATCGCGGACGTCCGAAGCGGCGGCGTTGATGTCGACGCTCTCGCGGAACTCGATGGTCACCCGGCTGCGGCCAAAGGAGGACGAGGAGGAGATGGTCGAAACGCCGGCGATACGCGTCACCGCGCTCTCGAGGACGGCGGTGATCTCGCGGTCGATAGTCTCGGCGGCAGCGCCATCGAAACGTGTCGTGACGGAGATCACCGGGCGGTCGACATCCGGCAATTCGCGCACCTCGACGCCGTAGAGCGCGGCAAGCCCGGCAACCGCGATCAACGTATTGATGACGAAGGCGAAAACGGGGCGTCGCACGAAGAGCGCGGTGATGCCGCCGCCGGCCTGCTCCATCTTTCCTTCGCTCATGGAAGCGTTTCCCGTTCCCTCAAGAGCCGCGCGGCAGGGTTTCGTTGCCGGCGATCGATACGCCCTGGCCCTCGCGCACAGCGTGCACGCCCTCGACGACCGCCTGGTCACCGTCTGCGAACTCGCCGTCGACAAGGATGCTGTCGGAATTGCGCTGGATGATGCGCACCGGAGTGCGCCGCGCCGTGCCCTCGCGCACCACCCACACATAGGCCCCCTCGGTGCCCCACTGGACGGCAAGCGGGTCCACCGCCGGGTAAGTTTCGCCGGCGAACGCCATGCTCACGCGGAACGCCATGCCGGAGCGCAGGGTGTCGGCAGGATTGTCGATGCGGCCCTGGACGCGCAGCGTCCGGCTTTCCTGGTCGACCATGTTGTCGATAGCGCGAACGGTGCCGGTATAGCTCTCGTCGGGGCGGGCGATGGATCGGGCGGTGAGCGGCATGCCGACGGCCAGTGAGCCGGCATAACGCTCCGGCACCCAGAAATCGACGAGGATCTGCGAGCGGTCGGCAATGGTGGCGATGTCGTCCGAGGAGGTCACATAATCTCCCTCGGCAACCGGCAGAATGCCGACGAAGCCGCCAATGGGGGCCACGATTTCGCGCCGTTCGAGCGCCAGGCGCGCCTCGCGCAGGGCGAGTTCGGCATTGCGCACTTCCAGTTCCACCTCGGTCTGCTGGACGGCGGTGGCGGCGTTGGAGGAACGCAGAGCGCTGATGCGCTCGAGGCGTGCGCGCGCATCGTCCAACGCCAACTCCGCACGGTCGACGGCGATGCTCTCGGTTTCCGAATCCATGCGCGCGATGACATCACCGGCCTCGACCTCGGCACCGGGCTCCACCGGAACCTCGGTAAGACGGCCCGACGTGAACGGCCGCACGGCGACCGTGCGCAACGCACTGCCGGTACCGATCGCGGTGAGCCGGTCGTTGATCGTGGCGGTGGTTACCGGTGTGGCCACAACCGGGCTCTGCATGCCGCCTCCGCGCCGGCCGGCGCCGCGGCGGGGCGCCTCATCTGCGGGCGCTGTTGCGGCGGGCGCTTCGCCGATGCCCCATTCGGCGGCCATATCCACCGCTCCCGGAAAGAAACGGTACCAGGTCACGGCGGCGACCCCCAGGAGCAGGAGGCACAAAAGGACCTGTTTCCACCACGTCATCCGTTTCTCCGGAATAGGTTACACGCTCAAACGGGCCTCGGTCGGCGCCGCGCGTACGACCGGATGTCCCCCACCATCTACCGCTCTTGTACGGCAAGAGTGAGCGCGGTTCACCCATTATACCATTAAATTACTGTAAGGATTGGCCGGCGGCCGGATCTCAGGCCGTCGTTCCCCGCCGCGTGCGACCGACATTGGTGGCAATCTCGGTGTAGGCGGCGGTGCTGCCGGGAATCCTGCGCCTGTTGGCCTCGCGCAGAAAGCGCAAGGGAAACAGGACAGCCTCGACATTGGCCGGCGAGAGCTGATCCGGGCGCAGCCGGTCGGCAGCCAGCGCTGTTTCAGCCTCGGCAAGGGCGGCATCGATCTCGTCCGCCTCGGCCAGGCCCTTCTCGCGCATCAGCGAGCAAAGGGCCGAGACGGCCATCAGCATGCCTTCCATCTGCAGGTTCGCGGTGTTCATGGTCGGCCTCCCTCGGGCTTTGCCTCATGGTGGAGCGCGGGCTGCCTGCCGGGCTTCCAGCTGTGCCGCCCCTTCGTTCCTTCATATCATATCGTGGCGATTCTTGCCCTCCCGCGCGTTCGCTGCGCCTCGATTTTCCCGAGAGCTTGCCCGACCGGCGTAAGGGGCAACGATAGGGGACAAACGAAGATGCCGTTGGAAAGGGCCGACTGGGCATAGAGCGCGGTCCATGCGCAAGGCCTCCTCCAGCTTCATGAAGAAGTCGAGGGAAACCTTCTAAGTCTATGATTTAAGGAGGTAGATGGTGGGCGTGACAGGGATTGAACCTGTGACCCCTTCGATGTCAACGAAGTGCTCTCCCGCTGAGCTACACGCCCATCCGACGCGCGCATACACCACATATTCGCGGGCGCCGTCAATAGGAAGGTTTCAGGCCGCCTGCAACAGCTTCTCCACCTCGTTGACGAGGTCGCGCAGGTGGAAAGGTTTCGAAAGAACCTTGGCGTCGCGCGGGGCGTTGGAGTCGGGGTTGAGCGCCACGGCGGCAAAGCCGGTGATGAACATGACCTTGAGGTCGGGATCGATCTCCGTGGCGCGGCGGGCAAGCTCGATACCGTCCATCTCCGGCATGACGATGTCGGTCAGAAGCAGCGAGAACGGCTCCTCGCGCAGCCGTTCGTAGGCGCCGGCGCCGTTGTCGAAATCGATTACCTCGTAGCCGGCGCGTTCCAGCGCCTTGACGAGGAAACGCCGCATGTCGTCGTCGTCTTCCGCGAGAAGGATTCGTGCCATCTTAACTTCCGAAACAGACCCCGAGCGCCCGATACGAAGGGCGACCGCCATATATCACGCTATATGATTCCGGCATGGTAAATATCAAGTGAATGATGGCAGCGGAAGAGTGCCGCGCAAGCTTGCGCTCTGGACAGGGGGCTGTCCGGGTGGCAGGCTTCAAAGGGGCAAGATGCAAAGGTTCCAAAGGGCTCAAGACCCAGATGAGTGCACAGGCGGACTTTTCCCACATCCCAGCTTTCCAGGTGCGGACGGCGGGCGAGCAGCGCATCCCGTTCGTTTTCAACTCGCCGCATAGCGGGCGTCACTATCCGCCCCGCTTTTTGGCGATGAGCCGGCTCGACGCCGCCACCATCCGGCGTTCCGAAGATTGTTATGTGGACGAACTGTTCTCCGTCGCCGCCTCTCTCGGCGCACCGCTGCTCAGCGCCAACTTCCCGCGCGCTTATCTCGATGTGAACCGCGAGCCATGGGAACTCGACCCGCGCATGTTCCGCGAGCCGGTGCCTTCCTTCACCAATATCCGCTCGCCGCGGGTGGCCGGCGGCCTCGGCACCATCCCCAAGCTGGTGGGCGAGGGGCTCGATATCTATGGCGAACGCCTGCCGCTCGGCGAGGCGCTGTCGCGCATCGAGCATATCTACCGCCCTTACCACGCCTGCCTTGCCGAGCTTTTGCAGCGGACGCGGGACACCTTCGGCTATGCCATCCTGATCGACTGCCACTCGATGCCGGCCAATATCCGTGTCGGCGACGGATCGCTGCGGCCGGACTTCATCATTGGAGATCGTTTCGGCTCTTCCGCCGCGCCGGGGCTGACAGAGCACGCCATTTCGTTGCTCGCGGCCAGGGGTTATGCCGTGGCGCACAACAAGCCCTATGCCGGCGGTTTCATCACCGAGCACTACGGCAGGCCGGTCGAGCAGGTCCACGCCCTGCAGATCGAGATCAACCGTGGGCTCTACATGAACGAGCGGACGCTGCAGCGCATCGAAGGCTTCAGCGCGCTCGCCGACGATCTGGCCGAATTCGTACGAACGCTGACGATGATCCCCGACCAGTACTTCCTCACCGTGCCCATGGCCGCGGAATGAAAGGGCGCACGTCCGCTCTGCCCGGGTGGCGGCGGGGGTAAAAAAGAGACCGTATCGTTTACACGACACGGTCATGAGTCTAGGGAGGAAACGCCCAAGGAGGGCATAGATAGAATCAACTATCCGAATCAAATTCTATGTTGCGCTGCACAATTGTCAACCCCTGAGCCCGAAATTGCGCAAAAAAGAACTGGATAACCGCGTCGCCGCGGGGGAATCCGATGCCTGAAAGCCATCCCACACCCGATTTCATGCGCCGCCTCGCCGCTGCCGCAGCCGCCGAGACCCTGCCGCGATTCCGCAAGGGCGGCGACGTCGCCAACAAGCACGCCGCCGGGTTCGACCCGGTGACAGAGGCCGACCGCGCCGCCGAGACGGCCATCCGGACGCTGATCAGCGAGCATTTTCCCGATCACGGGATCATCGGCGAGGAGTTCGGCACGGAAGGGGCCGACAACAGCCATGTCTGGGTTATCGACCCGATCGATGGCACCCGCGCCTTCATTTCAGGCCTGCCGCTGTGGGGTACGCTGGTGGGGCTCACCATCGACGGCAAGGCGGTGGCCGGCATGATGTCGCAGCCCTTCACGGGGGAGCTCTATTATGCCGACGGAAACGGCGCGCATTACGAGGGACCGGGAGGCGCGCGGCGTCTGGCCGCGCGTGGCACCAAGCACCTTTCCGAGGCAACCCTGTGCACCACCACGCCGGCGCTCTTCGACGCGCCGCGCAGGGCGCTCTACGACCGGGTGGAAACGGCCGTGCGCCTGCCGCGCTATGGCACCGACTGCTATGCCTATGCCATGGTGGCGGCCGGCCATGTCGACCTGGTGATCGAGTGCGACCTCAATCCATACGATATCGTGGCGCTCATTCCCATCATCGAGCAGGCGGGCGGCGTCGTCACCACCTGGGATGGCGCCCGCGCGGAGGCCGGCGGAGACATCGTCGCCGCCGCCACGCCGGAGCTGCATGAAAGGGCGTTGGCGCTGTTGCAGGGTTAAGCGGAAGACGGAACCGGCCATCCAGGCGCGACGGGGCGCCGGCACATCCCTCACCAATCGCCTGTCGAAGAGCGGGAGTGAAGGCATCCTCAAGCACCACCACTCACCCCTTCGATCGCCACCGGCCGTGCAAAGGCCTCGAAGGCGGCAAGAGCCTGCTCGCGGTAGAAGTCGGCTTCCTGGAGGACCTCGTGGCGCGCGCCGTCGATGGTCAGCACCTTTGCCGAGCGCAGCCCCCGGGCATAGCGCTCTATGGCCGGGGTGGAGACCACCTGGTCGCCGCCGGCGGCGAGAAACAGGATGGGCAGACGCACCCCAGCCATGAAATCCGGCGCGCGCACCCGCTCCATGGCCGTGAAGGCGGCGCGCAGCCAGGCTGTGGAGAGATTGGCGAGGCCGAGTTCGGGATGGGCGCGCAGCAGCGCCTGGTTGCGTGCGTAGCGGGCGGGATCGCTGGTCAGCCGGTTGGCTTCGAACGGTATCTCGATGCCGCGCCGGCTGGTGCCGGGGACGGGGCGGCTGCCCAGGCCGACGGCGAAATAGGCGCTGGCAAGCGCCTTCACCAGGGACAGCGGCAGGGGCGTCGTGAAGGTGAGGAGGGGTGCGAGGAGCACCATGCGGCTGACGCGGCTGGCAAGGTGCGGGCTCGCCAGAAGGGCGATCAGCGCGCCGGTGGAATGGGCGAACACGGTATAGGGCGGGCGGCAGTCCGGCAGCACGATCTCCGTGAAGAAGCGGTCGAGATCGGCAACGTAGTCGTCGAAGGTCTCGATATGCCCGCACCGCGGGTCGGGCAAAAGGCGGTCGGAGCCGCCCTGGCCACGCCAGTCGAGCGAGGCGGAGGCAAAGCCGCGCTTGGCGAGGTCGCCCACCGTCTCGAAATACTTCTCGATGCTTTCGTTGCGCCCCTGCAGCAGCACGACGGTGCCGTTCTCGGCGCGGCAGGGGAAGCGGGCATAGCGGATGCGCACCCCGTCGTCCGCCGTCATCATGCCCGCTACGGCGCCCTTCGGCACGGGATTTTCAGGGATTTCGCGCAGCAGGTCGGACATGGTCGGGTTCGCCGCTTTCGGGCCGATGCTGTAGTGATCTGACCCAAACAGATGAGCACCATCTGTCAGGATCGCACCACTAGCCACCGTGATAGAGACGAGGCTCGTCAAACGCAAAGGATTTCATGAGGGAGCGTGCTGTCTGTCGCACACCGGGGATGGTGCGAGGACACCACCCCCGGCAACCGAGACACATGGAAGGGACGGTTGCATGTGCCCCGGAAGTGCGATGGGTGAAAGGTAAAACCGCATGTCTGAACGTAAGGCGAAAGGTTCGTTCAGGTTGCGTTCATCTTTCGCTTCTCGCGGCGGTTGGGCGCTGTCCTCCCCGAACTTGAACCGCGCGCGAAAAATACCCAAATCTGGCATGCGGCCGCCGTGAATGGGGTCGCTGGCCAGAATGGGAGCGCCGAGACGGGTTCCCGTGGCCAAACGCAAACTTGTTGCTCAACAGGAGGACAGACCATGCGTCATGTCGATTTTTCCCCGCTTTACCGTTCGACGGTCGGCTTCGACCGCCTTTTCACTATGCTCGATTCGCTTGGCCAGCTTGATGGCGGCCAGCAGACCTACCCGCCCTACAACATCGAGCGCACGGGCGAGGACGCCTACCGCATCTCGATGGCCGTTGCCGGCTTCTCCGAGGACGATATCTCGGTCGAGGCGCACCGCAACGTGCTGACGATCAAGGGCGAGAAGCGCGATGAGCGGAACGAGGAGGGTGCCGAGTTGCTCTATCGCGGCATCGCCTCGCGCACTTTCGAGCGGCGCTTCCAGCTCGCCGACCATGTCGAGGTGCAGGGCGCTACGCTGAAGGACGGCCTCTTGCACATCGACCTCGTGCGCAACATCCCCGAGGAGATGAAGCCGCGCAAGATCGCGATCACGTCCTCCAAGCAGAAGTCGAAGCAGATCGAATCCAAGGCCGCGTAAGGCCTTCGGTCTTTATCGAGACGGCAGAGCGGCGCCTTTCGGGCGCCGCTTTTGCTATCTGGCGAACCGCGCAAGGAGATGATCGGCCGAAGCCTTGCCCGGCCCCCACGCCATGATGGCGAGTGCCATCGCCGCCCAGGTGAGGTGCAGGGGCCAGCCGCTCGGCACCGTAAGCTGGACGACGATCGTCATGACCAGGAGGCCGAGGGCGGAAAGCCGTGTCGCCAGCCCGACGACGAGCAGCAGCGGAAGCAGGATTTCGGCCGAGCCCGCGAGGAAGGCGACGATGCCGGGCGCTGGAAACCCGTAAGGCCCACCGGGCAGGTGCAGCTTGAATTCCTGGGCGAAGAGAAGCACTGCCACGTCGTTGAGATCCAGGAAGCCATCCCATTTGTTGACGCCCGAGCGCCAGAAGGGGACGGCAAGCGCCAGCCGCAGCGCAAGTTGCGTCAGCGAGGGAAAGGCGATCGTCCTCACGAGCGCGTTTGCCCGCTCGACCAGCTTCGAAAGCGCGTGTTTGTCCGCGTAACCGGCATCTTGCATATCGGTCATCGTCTTCCCCCTTCTGATACCGCCACCGCTGTGAATACGCCGGCTTCAAGCATCCCGGCGATATTGGCGGCCGGGTCGAACCTTGCGTTGTCTTCCAATGCCGCAGCCACTGCCTCGCCAAGCGGCTTGCCCGCAATCAGTCTTTCCAGGAACACGGCACCGCCGGGCGGCAGGCGGCGCACGAAGACATCCAGTCGCGGGCGCGTCACCAGGCCGTCCTCCGGCTCGGCGGTCTCCAGCCGGCCGACGGCCCCCTCCTGTCGGTTCAGCGCGAATATGGTGACGGCGGGAAAGCGCGAGCGCACGATCCTTGCCGCCGGGTGGGCGGTGAAGGCCGCCTGCCCGAGCCTTTCCGGCGGGATCGAGGCGAGGGCATCCGGCTTCAGCGGCGCGGCGTCGGCGGCGTGATAGGCGTCGAGCCAGGCGCGCTCGATGCGCGCGACGTCGGCGAGATAGGGAAGCGTGCGCGCGTGCTCGAAGCCCTCGATGAAATCCGCGAAACCGCGCCCGTATTCGAACAGCAGCGGCGATACCGGCGGGCTCTGCCGCACGTGGATCCTGGCCATGGCGCGGAAGAACTCTTCGCCGACGATGCGCTGCGTCGCCGGAAACGTGTCCGCCAGCGCGTTGACGAGGCTCACCGTCACGTTGTTGCGGTAGACGTTGTAGCGCTTCTTCGCCGCCTTGCCGTTCGGCCCGGCGATCAGTTCGGGCTCCCTGGCCTCGGGGTCGAGCAACGGCGGCGTGAATGCGGCCGCATAGGCGAGGCGGCTACGCGCCTTTTTTGCCATGGAGATGACCGGCTCAACCATGGGCCATGCTCCGCATCTGCGATACCGCGTGGCGGTCGAGGATTACCTGAGCGGCTGCGGCCTCCGCCTTCAACACCGGCCACTCGGGAATGTCGCTGTCCCATTCGATAAGCGTTGGAACGACGCCTCGGCGGCCGATCACGATCCCGTAGAGCTTCCACACGGCATCCGCCACCGGCCCATCGTGGCTGTCGATCAACAGAAGCGCGCCTTCATCGTCCTCCTGCTCGGCGTGGCCGGCCAGATGGATTTCGCCGACATGTTCGAGCGGGAAGTCGGCGAGATACTCCAGCGCCGAATAGCCATGGTTGGTGGCGGAGACGAAGACGTTGTTGACGTCGAGCAACAGGCCGCAACCCGTGCGTCGCACAAGCGCGCGCAGGAATTCCGTTTCGGCAAGCGTCGATTCCTTGAAGATGACGTAGGTCGAAGGGTTTTCAAGCAGGATCGGCCGGCCGATCGCTTCCTGCATCTCCTCGATATGCTCTGCCACGCGGTCGAGCGTCGCCTGCGTATAGGGCAGCGGCAGCAGGTCGTTGAAATAGGTCGTCTCGTGGGTCGACCAGGCGAGGTGTTCCGACACCAGCGCCGGCTCGTAGCAGTCGACCAGGGACTTGAAACGTTTTAGATGACCCTTGTCGAGCGGCTGCGGGCCTCCGATGGACATGCATACGCCGTGAAGCGATACCGGCCACCGCTCGCGGATGGCGGCAAGGGCGGCGTGGGGCGGGCCGCCGGCGCCCATGTAGTTTTCCGCATGGATCTCGAAGAAGCCGACCGGGGCCGGGTCGGCGTGGATGGCTGCAAGGTGCTCCGGCTTCAGGCTAGCCCCGGCAGCCCCGCCCACGGGGAATGCCGGAAAGCGGGCCGCCTCGACGCGGTTGACGATAGGCATACCGGCCATGGGTGCCTCCCTTTCCGGCAGTTTCCGATCAGGACGGGATGTCGCGGTCGAGCGCTTCGGGCGAGCCCATGCGGTCGCCGGGAAGCTCCATCGTCTCGCAGGTGCCTCCGGCGACGAACTTCCAGGCATTGCCCTGATAGTCCACGGTCGAGGTGCCCTGGCAGGTGGTGCCGGGGCCGGCCGCGCAGTCGTTCTGGCCGGCGAGCGCGACGCCGTAGCACTTCTCCATGCCGGCATCCATCGCCGCCTTGACTTCGGCCTCGCTCAGCGGAGCGGCGGCGGCGCCGGTCGCCAGCGCGGCGGTGACGGCACTCGCCAGGTAAGCGGCGCCAATAAGGGTCTTCGTGGACATGAACTCTCTCCTCTTGGGGTTCAAAAAAAAGCCGGTCAATCACCGGCCGCTCCCTTCTCCCAAAGGAGGCAGTCACTTGGAAATCAACGCCGCGCGATGAAACTCTAACGAGCCGATGACGCCAACGTGAAGGTGGAACAAGTCAGCTTCCAAACTGTTATTCATCTTACGGTTGCGGAAAATTTTCGTATAATGCAACCTATCCGTATGGCGATTAGCCATTGACCGCCGATTCAGCAGCATTTTCCGGAGAGGGTTCGATATTGAAGTCCTTGCTCATGTCGGGTGCATTGGCATCCGCGGCTTTTCTCTCGCCGTTTGCCCCAGCCTTCGCCGCGGACACGATCCACGATCCGTGGCGAGGCCGTATCATCGATTACCGTTCCAGCCAGGGGAGCCTCGAGGACGACGACCTGCGGATCTCCGTGGGCGCCGGGTATTTCAACGTCCGCGCCAATGAATATGTCTATTTTGAAGGATCGACCATCAGCAGGCTGATCTGGGACGTCACCTCGGCGGCCGCGATCGAGGCGCGGGCGGAGTATGATCTCACGCCGAGGTGGACGGTCTTCGGGTCGGCGACGGTGGGGATCCACCATGATGCGTTCATGGCCGATTACGACTGGGCCTGGGACCCCGGGTCGGGCGAGTGGACAGACCGGTCCCGGCACCCCGATACCCGCTTGGATCACTACTTCGCGTTCGATGTTGGCGCCAGCTACGCTGTATGGAGAAGGCAAGGCCTTGCGCTGAAGTTACTCGGCGGTGCCCGTTATACGGATCTGAAGATGACTGCCTACGGCGGAGACTTCGTCTATTCCTCCGAGGACGGTTTCCGCGACTATGTCGGTGTATTCCCCGACGGGGAGCGGGGCATCACCTATCAGCAGCAGTTCCCGGTCCTATACGGAGGCGTCGGCACCTCTGCCAAGCTTGGCGTGATCTCCCTCGACGCCGAAGTTTTGGGAGGTGTCACGGTGCGCGCGAGCGATCGCGACGAACACTGGCAGCGATCCATCTTATTCCGCGAGAGTTTCCACTCCAGCCCTTATCTGGGGCTGCAGTTTCGGGCATCGGTGCCGGTTTCGCGTGCGGGCGATGCGTTCCTCTTCGCCCGGTATGAGAACCACTTCAAGATGAAGGGCGATATTCGCGCTCTGGACCACAGTACAGGAGACAGCGCCTATGCCGAGGATGCGGCCGGCGCGTCCTTGCGGACGCTGACGCTTGGCCTCGGCGCGCGCATCCGCTTCTAGTGGTCCGACCCAACCGGATGTACCCATCCGTTTGGGTTAGCCAGCCCACAAGCTATTGATCTGGTGGGGCGATTTGTCCTGACAGATGGGTACCATCTGTCAGGACTGCATCATTGCGACATGGGCATGCGGCTCGCTTCAGGCGATCATGCCTCCGAACCGGTCCACCTCCTCCTCGCTGGTGGCGAAGCTGGTCACGAAGCGGGTGAGCATCTCGCCTTCGCCGATCAGCCCTTCGTGCGGTGCCTGCCAGGGATGGAACATGACACCGGTCGCCTTGAGCTCCTCGAACGTCGGCGAGGCCATGATGGCGAAAACCTCGTTGGCGGCGGGCTGCCAGGCGAGCCGCAGCCTCGATGACTTCCCGATGTGGCCGGCCAGCCGCGCCGCCATCGCGTTGGCATGGCGGGCGTTCTTCAGCCACAGGTCGTCGCGGAAATAGGAGTCGAACTGGGCGGCGATGAAGCGCGATTTGGAGAAGAGGTGGGCGGCGCGCTTGCGCAGGAAAGGCATGTCGCGGGCTTGTGCGGGGTCCATCACGACGATTGCCTCGGCACACCAGCAGCCGTTCTTGGTGGCGCCGAAGGAGACGACGTCGACGCCGCGTTTCCAGGTCATCTCCGCCGGCGTGGTGTCGAGGGCCGCGAGCGCATTGGCGAAGCGGGCACCGTCCATGTGCAGCGGCAGGCCGTGGGCGCGGCAGGTCTCAGAGATGGCGGCGATCTCGTCCAGCGGATAGACCGTGCCGATTTCCGTCGCCTGGGTAATGGAGACGGCCATGGGCTGGCCCATGTGCACGAATTCCGCGGGAAACTGCCGGATCGCTTTTCCCAGCGCCTCAGTCCCCACACGGCCGAGCGCGCCCTCGACGCCGTGCGTCCTGGCGCCGCCGGTGAGGTACTCCGGGGCCCCGCCCTCGTCCTCCAGCATGTGCGCGTTCGCGTGGCAGAAGATGACGCCGCCCGGCCGGTTCACAAGCGCCATGGAAAGCGCGTTGGCGGCCGTGCCGGTGGCGACGAAGAAGACCGCCACCTCGCGCTCGAAAATCTCGTAGAAGCGCTCCTCCACCGCGCGGTCGAGGTCGCTCAGGCCGTAGGCAGTGGCAAAGCCACGCGATTGCTCGGTCAACGCTTGCGCGATGGCGGGATGGGCGCCGGCCCAGTTGTCGGAAGCAAAATTGATCGGCATTGGGAGACCTTTAAGTTGTGGGCGCACCCTTGCGTGTTGCCGGCACGGATTCAAGACTTAAGTAAGGCGGATGGCGCGGCAGCCTGTGAACGCTCGTGAACTTGCCTAAGTGACGCAAATGCCGCAACTTTGTTGCTCCGCTGGAGCGGTTTTTTTGCATTTTCGTCTTGTGCGGCGCGCCGTTTTCTGGCATGTGAGCAAATAGGACAGGAGTACTGTCTTATTTATCCGCTGTTCGCGGGCCGGTTTGCGCTATAATAGCGGCACCGAGGCACCAGAAGAATGCGCGGATGTGGTGGGGCACAGGAGGGGAATCCTGCGCATCGCCTATTAGAAGAAGCGCGCCGTGGGAGAGACGGCAAAGCGTTCTTCCGGCTTTTCGCAAGATACGCCGACCGACCAACCGGGATGCGCCGTCGACACGAGGGCCGCCCGAAATAGACCCGACGCCCAGGAGGGCCGAACGCGGAGGATGAAGCGATGACGGACATGACGCCATCTGTACCGACCGGGCAGGAGCCCGCCGTGCGGACCCGGACGGCTGCCGCCAAACGTACCGCTTTTCCCGCCGGCCTGCCGTCCGCGCGCGGTCTCTACGACCCGCGCAACGAGCACGATTCGTGCGGCGTCGGCTTCGTCGCGCATATGAAGGGTGCCAAGTCGCACTCCATCATCGAAGACGGCCTGGCGATGCTGGAGAACTTGACGCATCGCGGCGCGGTGGGCGCGGACCCGCTGGTAGGCGACGGCGCCGGCATGCTGGTGCAGATTCCCGACCGCTTCTTCCGCGAGGAGATGGCGAAACAGGGCATCGAACTGCCGGAGGCCGGCAGCTATGGCGTCGGCCATCTGTTCATGCCGCGGGACGCTGAACTCAGAGCGCATATCGAGGAGATCATCGCCGAGGTCACGCGCGCCGAGGGACAGGTGCTTCTGGGCTTCCGCGACGTGCCGGTGGACAATTCCTGCCTTTCCAAGGCGCCGGAGATCGTCGCTTCGGAACCGGTGCACCGCCAGGTCTTCATCGGCCGCGGCCAGAGCATCGCCGACGAGGAGGATTTCGAACGTCGGCTCTATATCCTGCGCAAGGTGGTTTCCGGCCGTATCCATGAAGAGACGGAGGGGCGCGACGACGGCTTCTACAACGTCTCCTTGTCGGCGCGCACCATCGTCTACAAGGGCATGTTCCTGGCCTATCAGCTCGGTGCCTATTACCGGGATTTGAAGGACTCGCGCTTCGAATCGGCGCTGGCGCTGGTACACCAGCGCTTCTCCACCAACACCTTCCCCTCCTGGAAGCTGGCGCACCCCTACCGCATGGTCGCCCACAACGGCGAGATCAACACGCTGCGCGGCAACGTCAATTGGATGGCCGCGCGCCAGGCGTCGGTGGATTCGGAGCTTTTCGGCAACGATATCTCCAAGCTGTGGCCGATCTCCTACGAAGGGCAGTCGGATACGGCGTGTTTCGACAACGCGCTGGAGTTTCTCAATCAGGGCGGCTACCCGATGGTGCACGCCATGATGATGCTCATCCCGGAGGCCTGGGCCGGCAACAAGCTGATGAGCCCCGAGCGGCAGGCCTTCTACGAATATCACGCAGCCCTCATGGAGCCGTGGGACGGGCCGGCGGCGGTGGCGTTCACGGACGGCCGGCAGATCGGCGCCACGCTCGACCGCAACGGCCTCAGGCCCGCGCGCTACCTCGTCACCGACGACGACCGCGTCATCATGGCGTCGGAGGCCGGCGCGCTGACGGTGCCGGAGGAGAATGTCGTCGCCAAGTGGCGGCTGCAGCCCGGCCGCATGCTGCTCCTCGACCTTAATGAGGGGCGTATCATCTCCGATGACGAGTTGAAGGCGCAGATCGCCACCAAGCATCCCTTCCGCGAGTGGCTGAACAACACGCAGCTCATCCTGGAGGAGCTGAAGCCCGTGGCGCCGCGCGAGCTCAGGCAGGATGTCTCGCAGCTCGACCGGCAGCAGGCCTTCGGCTACACGCAGGAGGACGTCAGGATGCTGATGCCGCCCATGGCCACCACCGGCCAGGAGGGCATCGGCTCCATGGGCACCGACACGCCGATCTCGGCGATGTCGGACAAGTCGAAGCTGCTCTACACCTATTTCAAGCAGAACTTCGCCCAGGTCACCAATCCGCCGATCGACCCGATCCGCGAGGAGCTGGTGATGAGCCTGGTCTCCTTCATCGGCCCCCGGCCCAACATCTTCGACCTCGTCGGCAACTCGCGCCGCAAGCGGCTCGAAGTGCGCCAGCCGATCCTGACCAACGGCGACCTCGAGAAGATCCGCTCCATCGGCCACACCGAAGACCGCTTCGACACCAAGACGCTGGACGTCACCTATTCGGCGCTCGACGGGGCGGCGGGCATGATCGGCGCGCTCGACCGGCTGTGCGACCGGGCGGAAGCGGCGGTGGCCGGCGGCTACAACATCATCATCCTGTCGGACCGGCAGATCGGCCCGGACCGCATCGCCATTCCCATGCTGCTTGCCACCGCGGCGGTGCACCACCACCTGATCCGCAAGGGTCTCAGGACCTCCGTCGGCCTCGTCGTGGAGTCGGGAGAGCCGCGCGAGGTGCACCATTTCTGCTGCCTTGCCGGCTACGGCGCCGAGGCCATCAACCCCTACCTCGCCTTCGACACGCTGCTCGACATGCATGCCAAGGGCGAATTCCCGCCCGAGGTCGACCCGAGCGAAGTGGTGAAGCGCTACATCAAGTCGATCGGCAAGGGCATCCTCAAGGTGATGTCCAAGATGGGCATCTCCACCTACCAGTCCTATTGCGGCGCACAGATTTTCGATGCGGTGGGGCTGAGGTCCGACTTCGTCGAGCAATATTTCACCGGCACCGCCACGACGATCGAGGGCGTGGGGCTGGAGGAGATCGCGGCGGAGACGGTTTCCCGCCACGCAGCTGCCTTCAGCGACGATCCGGTGCTTCGAAGCTTCCTGGACGTGGGTGGCGAGTACAACTACCGCATCCGCGGCGAGGAGCATGCATGGTCGCCGGATGCCGTGGCCACGCTGCAGCACGCCGTGCGCAAGAGGTCGTGGGAGAACTATCAGGAGTTCGCCGAACTCATCAACGGCGAGACGGCCAAGGCCAAGACCATTCGCGGCCTGTTCGAGATCAAGACCGCCGGGAAGGCCGGGCGCAAGCCGGTATCCGTCGAGGAGGTCGAGCCGGCGGCGGAGATCGTCAAGCGCTTTTCCACCGGCGCCATCTCCTTCGGCGCCATCAGCCGCGAGGCGCACACCACGCTGGCGCGCGCCATGAATGCCATCGGCGGCAAGTCGAACACCGGCGAGGGTGGCGAGGAGGCGGATCGCTTCATGCCGCTGCCCGACGGCACGATGAACCCCGAGCGTTCGGCCATCAAGCAGGTGGCGAGCGGGCGCTTCGGCGTGACGACGGAATATCTCGTCAACTCCGACATGATGCAGATCAAGGTGGCGCAGGGCGCCAAGCCCGGCGAGGGCGGCCAGCTTCCCGGCCACAAGGTGGACGCGACCATCGCCAAGGTGCGCCATTCGACGCCGGGCGTCGGCCTCATCTCGCCGCCGCCGCACCACGACATCTATTCCATCGAGGACCTGGCGCAGCTCATCTTCGACCTGAAGAACGTCAATCCCTCGGGCGACGTCTCGGTCAAGCTCGTCTCGGAAGTCGGCGTCGGCACGGTGGCGGCGGGCGTCGCCAAGGCGCGCGCCGACCACATCACCATCGCCGGCTATGACGGCGGCACCGGCGCCTCGCCGCTCACCTCCATCAAGCATGCCGGCAGCCCCTGGGAGATGGGTCTTGCCGAGACGCACCAGACGCTGGTCTTGAACGGCCTGCGCAGCAGAATTGCGCTGCAGGTCGACGGCGGCTTGCGCACCGGGCGCGACGTGATCGTCGGTGCGCTTCTGGGGGCCGACGAGTTCGGCTTCTCCACCGCGCCGCTCATCGCAGCCGGCTGCATCATGATGCGCAAGTGCCACTTGAACACCTGCCCGGTGGGCGTTGCCACCCAGGATCCGGTGCTCCGCAAGCGCTTCAAGGGCACGCCCGAGCACGTCATCAACTACTTCTTCTACGTTGCGGAGGAAGTGCGCGCCCTTCTGGCGGAGATGGGCTTCACCAGGATCGACGACATCATCGGCCAGTCCGACCTTCTGGAGAAGCGGGCGATGATCGACCACTGGAAGGCCAAGGGGCTCGACTTCTCCCGCGTCTTCTTCAAGCCCGAGGCACCGCGCGAGGCGATCCGTTGGAGCGAGCGGCAGAAGCACCCGATCGAGGATATCCTCGACCGCAAGCTGATCGCGGCAGCCATGCCGGCGCTGGAGCGCAAGGAGCCGGTCACCTTCGAGACCGATATCTGCAACATCGACCGCACCACGGGCGCCATGCTCTCGGGCGAGGTGGCCAAGCGCTACGGCCACAAGGGGCTCAAGGACGACACCATCTCCGTGCGGCTTACCGGCACGGCGGGCCAGTCCTTCGGCGCCTTCCTGGCGCGCGGCATCTCCTTCGAGCTCGAGGGTGACGCCAACGATTATGTCGGCAAGGGGCTGTCGGGCGGACGCATCGTCATCCGGCCTTCCGCCAAATCCGCCATCGTGCCGGAGCACTCCATCATCGTCGGCAACACGGTGCTCTACGGTGCCATCGAGGGCGAATGCTACTTCCGCGGCGTGGCGGGCGAACGCTTCGCCGTGCGCAACTCCGGCGCGGTTGCAGTCGTCGAAGGCGTGGGCGACCACGGCTGCGAATACATGACGGGCGGTCTCGTCGTGGTGCTCGGCCAGACGGGCCGCAACTTCGCGGCCGGCATGTCGGGCGGCGTCGCCTATGTACTGGACGAGGCGGGCGATTTCGCCGAGCGCTGCAACATGGCCATGGTCGAGCTGGAGCCGGTGCCGGAAGAGGACGAGATCCTCGAAAAGCTGCACCACCACGGCGGCGACATCGCCCATATGGGCCGCGTCGACGTGTCCGGCGACATGACCCGCCACGACGAGGAGCGCCTGGCGCATCTCATCTCCAACCATTTCCGCTACACAGGGTCCGAGCGGGCCCGGGCTATCCTCGACAACTGGGCCGACTACCGGCCGAAGTTCCGCAAGGTCATGCCGGTCGAGTACCGCCGGGCACTGGAGGAGATGGAGCGCATGCGGATGGGATTGGCGGCGGAGTGAGCGCGCTGCAGCTCGCCCACGCTCTGATCTCGCTCCTGATCGCCCTTTTGGTGCCGGTAACGGTTTACTTTGTGACCGGCAGGGCAGGAGCGGAGATCGTTGTACTGGGCGTGGCCGTGGGGTTTGCCTATTGGTACTGGGGCCCATCGTGGCCACCGATCTGAAGGGCGCCTGCGGCGGGCAGTGAAACGAAATTCTCCCGGTTGCCGGGACTAGAAACTGGCTGCGGGCCTGAGCCGGCCGTCAGGGACAAGGAATGAGTATGGGCAAGGTTACAGGCTTTCTTGAGATCGACCGGCAGGAGAACAAGTACCAGCCGGCGTCAGACCGGATTCGGCATTTCCGCGAGTTCACGCTGCCGATGTCGGACAAGGAGGTCGAGAAACAGGCCGCGCGATGCATGGATTGCGGCATTCCCTTCTGCCACGGGCCGATGGGCTGTCCCGTGCACAATCAGATCCCCGATTGGAACGACCTCGTCTATCGCGGCGACTGGGAGACGGCGATCCGCAATCTCCACTCCACCAACAATTTCCCGGAGTGGACCGGCCGCATCTGCCCCGCACCCTGCGAGGAAGCCTGCACGCTGAACCTCGAAGACGTTCCCGTCGCCATCAAGACCGTAGAGCAGGCGATCGGCGACAAGGCCTATGAACTCGGCTATGTGCGCCCGCAGCCGGCGGAGAAGAAGACGGGCAAGCGCGTTGCCATCATCGGCTCCGGCCCGGCCGGCATGGCGGCCGCCCAGCAGCTGGGCCGCGCCGGCCACGACGTGCACGTCTACGAGCGCGAGAGCCGGCCCGGCGGGCTGATGCGCTACGGCATTCCCGACTTCAAGATCGAGAAGCACTATATCGACCGCCGCGTCGAGCAGATGCAGGGCGAGGGCGTGACCTTCCATTGCGGCGTCAATGTCGGCGTCGACAAGCCCGTGGCCGAACTCCTGGCCGAGCATGACGCCGTGCTCTACTGCGGCGGTTCGGAGAAGCCGCGCCCGGCGGGCATCCCCGGCGTCGAGCTTAATGGCGTGCACGACGCCATGCCCTATCTGGTGCAGCAGAACCGGCGCATCGGCGGCGAGGACATCCAGTCCGTCGCCTGGCCGTCCGAGCCCATCCTTGCCGGCGGCAAGCACGTCGTTGTGGTGGGCGGCGGCGATACGGCGTCGGACTGCGTGGGCACCTCCTTCCGCCAGGGTGCCGTGCGCGTCACCCAGCTCGACATCCGCCCCAAGCCGCCGGAGAAGGAGGACAAGCTCGCCGTCTGGCCCTACTGGGCGACGAAGATGCGCACCTCTTCCAGCCAGGCCGAGGGCGCGCAGCGCGAGTTCCAGGTCGCCACGCTCGAGTTTGTCGGCGAGGACGGGGAGCTGACCGGCATCAAGTGCTGCGAGGTGGACGAGAGGCGCAAGCCCATCGCCGGCACGGAGTTCATCATCAAGGCCGATCTCGCCTTCATCGCCATCGGCTTTGCCGGACCGCTCGAAACGGGCATCCTGAGCGAAATGGGCGACAAGCTGGCGATCGACGTCGACCGACGCAACTCCACCAACGTGGCGGCGGACGACAACGACTACCGCACCACCATCGACCGCCTCTTCGCCGCCGGCGACGTGCGGCGCGGCCAGTCGCTGGTGGTCTGGGCCATCCGCGAAGGCCGCCAGGCGGCGCGCGCCATCGACGAGTTCCTGATGGGACGCACGGTGCTACCGCGTTAGTTTACGGTTACGATTTACTACCGCACCCCTTCGCGCCTCTCGCGCAGCGAGAAATTGTCGGCGCGGCCGGGCTGGGCCTCCGGTGCGGGGCGAGCCGGCGCGTCCGGCGGCGGGGGCGTGGCACCGAGCAGTTCCATGCCGCCGCCGAGATCGGGGCCGGCGAGCGAGATCGGGCCGGTACGGCCGCTGTCGGCCGGCTCGCCCAGCGCAACCCCCGGTTCGGGCAGGTTCTCGATATCGAGCTGTTCGATACCAGGCGCGACTGCGCCGCCCAGAAGCTTGCTCAGCGGCTTTTCCACATAGAAGGCGACCTTGCGCTTGGCAGACCGCGTAAGATTGATGCCGTCGCTGCCGCGCAGGCGCACCGGCTGCCCGTTCATGTCCGGTCCGGTGAAGACGAAGGCGCCGTTCTCGTCCACGAAACCTTCCCAGATGTCCACGAAGGTGCCGCCTACGGCTTCCACCGCTCGGCTGTGGATGTCGTTGAAGATCAGCATATCCGAAGACATGGATGAGGATTTGAATGGCGGGAGCCCGGTCCAGACGAGGGGCACTTTTGCGGTCTCGGCCGCCTCGGCGAAAGCCGTCACCCGGCGTGTGTACTCCTTGAGCCACGGTTCGCTCTGCGGGTCCACGCGCTGGCCGTTCACGACAAGCTGCTGGCGGTCGTTGGAGCCGATCATGACGACCGCCACGTCCGGCTCCACTTCCTTGAGGATCGGCGTGATCTCGCTGTTCCAATCATAAAAATCGTCGCGCACGAAGCCGGACGAGCCGTTGCTGCGGTCGACGATGCGCACACCTGGCGATTCCGCGTAGGCCGCCTCCAGCCCCTCGGCCAGCCCGCCGGCGAGAAAGTCGCCGACCACGAGGACGACGCGGGCGTTTTCCAGCTTCTCGATCACCGGCTCGGGGGGTGCTACCGGCACCGCGCGGGCGGGCTGTCGCGGCGTGGCGGCGCGTTGCCTGCTTCGCTGCCGGGTGGCGCCGGGTGCTTCGGGAAATGCGCGCTGCGGTTGGCGGACGGGAGGCAGTTGCTCCCGCCGTGGCGGGCCGAAGAGGAGATCGAGGAAGCCACGCCGGCGGACCACTTCCTGCGCAAAGGCGCCATCCTGGAGGGACGGCAGGGCGGTAAGGAAGACGGCAAGGCCGAGCACGGCCAGCACCAGCCGCGGGAAGCGGAGAGCCGGGCGTCTGCCTGCCATCATTGGCTGTCTCCTACCTGCCGCGCAGCCTCTTCAGCACTTCCTTGCTCGGATGCCCGTCCTGCGCAAGGCCCATGCGCTCCTGAAACGCCTTGATGGCGCTGCGCGAGCCGGAGCCGATCTTGCCGTCGATCGGACCTTCGTAATAGCCGAGCGCGCCGAGGCGCTTCTGCAGCTCTTCCGTCTCCCGGTCGGACAACCGCTCGAAGGGGCGGTTCCAGTCCCGCACCAACCCGCTATAGCCGGCAATATGGTCGGCCAGAAGCCCGACCGCGAGTGCGTATTTGTCGGAGTTGTTGTAGCGCTTGATAACAAAGAAATTCCTGGTCGCCAGAAAGGCCGGGCCGGCGCGGCCGTCGGGCACCTTCAACTCCGCATTGTCGGAGGGGCGCGGAAAGGGCTTGCCGTTGGCGCGCACGACGCCGATCCCGGCCCAGCGGTTGAGCGACATCGTGCCGGCGGGGAACTTGCGGCCCCCCGGCAAAACCACCTCGTAGCCCCAGGTCTCTCCGCTCCGCCAGCCGTTCTGGCGCAGGAGGTTGGCCGCCGTCGCCAGCGCGTCGGGCACCGAGTTCCAGATGTCGCGCCGGCCGTCGCCGTCCATATCGACCGCGTAGGCCTGGTAGCTGGTGGGGATGAACTGGGTGTGGCCCATGGCGCCCGCCCAGGAGCTGGTGAGCTGGTTGGCGGAAATATCGCCGCGCTCGACGATTTTAAGCGCGGCGATGAGCTGGCTTCGGGCAAACTTCGCCCGCCGGCTGTCGGCGTAGGCAAGGGTGGCAAGCGAGCGCGGCAGGCTACGCATGACGCGATCGTTCTTCAGCACTTCACCGTAGTTGGATTCGATCGACCAGATGGCCAAAAGGATGTGCCGGCTGACACCGAACTGGCTCTCGATCCGATCGAGCCACGGCTTCCACTGGCGGGCAAGCTGCTGGCCGGTCCGGATAGTCCTTTCCTGCAGGCGGTTGTCGAAATATTCCCAGGCCTCGGACCGGAACTCGGGCTGATAGCGCGCCTTTTCCAAAACCTCCGGATCGGGCGCTGTAACGCCGCTGAAGGCCCTGTCATAGGTGGCACCCGAAACACCGTTTTGAAGGGCAACATTGCGGAACTCGGCGATCCAGCGCTGGAACCCGGCATCGGCAAGCGCCGGCCCGGCGGTGAACGCAACGAAGACGGCGGCCATGAAAAGCGTGGCTGCGGTGAGGCCACTGGCGGCTCTCTTTGCAAACATTCCAACCTCCATCGGAACAACCAGGCCGTCTTTATCGCCGATTGCGGTTAGGAAAGGGTTTACCATATAACCGGGCCGAAGCGGGCGAGGTGGATGGAATCACCTTTTCGGTCCAGGAACGAACAACCCGGCTCCAGCATTGTCCGATGGTTGCCGGACGTCAAGATATTGAGGGATTTGCCGTATGAAGAGAATACGCAAAGCTGTATTTCCCGTCGCCGGCCTCGGAACCCGCTTCCTGCCCGCCACCAAGGCGATACCGAAGGAAATGCTCACGGTGGTGGACAGGCCCGTCATCCAATACGTGGTGGAGGAGGCGCGCGAGGCCGGCATCGAGCATTTCATCTTCGTAACCGGGCGCAACAAGACCGCTCTCGAAGATCACTTCGATGTGCAGGTGGAGCTTTACGAGACCCTTTTGCGGCGCGGCAAGACAGACGTCCTGGAGCGCCTGAAGGCGATGCAACCGCAACCAGGCGAGACGAGCTACACGCGCCAGCAGGAGCCGCTGGGGCTGGGGCATGCGGTGTGGTGCGCGCGCGAGCTTGTGGGCGGGGAGCCCTTCGCGCTGCTTCTGCCCGACATGATCATGCAGTCGGAGAAGGGCTGCCTGAAGCAGATGGTCGCGCTTTACGAGGAGACCGGCGGCAATGTGCTGGCGGTGGAGGAGTGCGATCCGTCAGAGACGCATAAATACGGCATCGTCGGGCGCGGCAAAGCCACCCATACGGGCTTCGAGATCACCGCCATGGTGGAAAAGCCGAAGCCGGAAGACGCGCCGTCCAACTTCTTCATCAACGGCCGCTACATCCTGCAGCCGGAGATATTCTCAATCCTGGAAAATCAGGAGACCGGCGCCGGCGGCGAGATCCAGATCACCGACGCCATGCTGCGGCTGCACGCGAAGCAGCCTTTTTACGCGTATATTTACGAGGGGCTTACGTTCGACTGCGGCTCGCCGGAAGGCTTCGTCGAAGCCAACCTCGCCTTCGCCCTCAAGCGCGAGGACATGCGCCCGCGCCTGAGGCGGCTGATGAAGGAGACCCTCGGCGAAGGTTAGACTTTCCCTCCCCCTTGAGGGGAGGGTGGGTCCGGCTTGCCGGCGGGGTCGGGTGGGGTGGCCGCGCCCGCGTGCCGGCTTTTAAAAAATTCATTGCAAGCATCGACATCGGAACGCCGACGCGCGGCCGCCCGACCCCCACCCGCCTCGCTTCGCCCGGCACCCTCCCCTCAAGGGGGAGGAAATTACCGCTGCAGCGTCATGCCCATGAAGATGCTTGTCGCCTCGTAGTCGCGGCCGGGCAGGTTGCTTTTCTGGCGTTCGCGGCGGGCGCGGCCGGTGAGGCCGGCGTAGCGGTTCAGCCACCAGGTCAGGCTCGCCTCTCCGCTCAGAACCAGGTCGTGACCCCCGCCGGAATAGTCGCGCCACGCCGCGCCGAGGGCGACGTCGCCGGTGAGGTTGGAGCGCAGTTGGCGTTCCAGCCGCAGCGTACCGGCATAAAGCAGCGAGCCGCTGTCGCCGGCGCCGGTCGAGCCTTCCACGGTGGTCGAGCCGTCCAGCCGCACATTGGTGCCGCGCATGGGCGACCAGTTGAGCGCGGCTGCCAGCGCCAGGCCTGAGATCGTGTCGAGCCGGTCATCCTCGAAATCCTCGGCCACCCAGCCGGCGGAGACCTCGCCCGAAAGCTTCTCCGACATGTCGAGTGAAAGGCCGGCGCGGGCGCCGAGCCTCGTCGCGGAGCGGGCATAGCCGGCGCTGTCGCGCTCCTCGTCATAGAAGCGGCGGCCGGCCTCCACCTCGAGAAAAGGCATCAGCGCGGGCGAAAGCTCGTAGCCGCCGCGCAGCCTGACCAGCGCCAGGGTGGAGTTGCGGTCGCTTTGGGAGAGCGTGTCGCCGTTGTCGAGCCGGGCGTTTCCGTACTGGTCGCGCGTAACCTCGCCGGTGACCCCCAGGCGGAGCCTGCCAAACGCCTTTTCCACGCCGAGGGAACCGTCAATCGTGTGGCGCAAGGGTTGCCGGTCGACGCCGGCGACGGCAACCGGCGAAGAGGCCGATTCGCGACGGGCCTGGTAGGCGAGGGCGGCGCGAGCGGAAAGATCGCTGCGCAGATCCAGTTCGAGCGCCGCGTCCGCCCCGCCTTCGAATTCCGACACGTCCTCGCCGGAAACGGATTTGCGGTAGGTGCCGTAGCCGCTCAACACGGCGCGGTGGCGCGACCAGTCCGAGACGGCGTTGAGCCGCAGCGTCGTTTCGGAAAGAAGCGCCTCATCTCCGTCCGGGCTACTATCGGCGTTCGTCGTCCAGGTCAGGCCCTGTTCGAGGGTCGGCACCACCGTGAAGGTGCCGACGCGCAGGCCAAGCGGCGCGTAGGGGTCGCCCTCCGGTGTGCGCGCGCGGCCTTCGATGGGCTGCACCCGCTCGTTGGTGCGCAGCGGCAGCGGGCGGATGCCTTCGGTCGCGTCGATCGTGCCGACGCGGGCGGTGCCGGTCGCCAGATTGTCCAACTCTTCGGACGGCTCCGCCTCCCGGCGCGGCGCGGCGTCGTCTTGGGCAAGGCGGCTCCCCCCTTCGTCCGCCGTCCGATCGAGGGGCGGAAAGGGGTCCCCGGCGGTGAGAGTGTCCTCGTCGGCGCTGTCGGGCAGGGCGCCGGCGCTCGTCGGCCGGTACCGGGGTTCGGGGTTTTGGAGATCCTCGGTTGCCTCGGTGCCGCGCCCGGACCGGAGGATAGAATCCATGTACGTATCGCTGACCGTGCCGCGCAAGCTCCCCTCCTGGCCGGTGGCCGGAAAGGCGGCCATCAGCGCGCCCGCGGCGCAGGCAAGGCATAGCCCTTTGAACTTTCCGTTGAACCGAATGCGCGACATTCCCCACCCGAACATCCTGCGGCGCACGCCGCGCCAGGGTAACCAAACGGTAAAAGGTGTTGGTTAACGCAAGGTTGAGAGCGGGCGATGAGCCTTATCGACGCAACAACAATGGACATGGCGAAAGGAAAGCGCTAAGCGCATCCTCCATGTTGACCAGAGAGAACGGAAAGGTCGACGCCAAGGGCGTCATCGCCTCGGCCATGCGCACGCTGGCGGCGGACCAGACCGCCCTTGCCGCCCTGGCGGGGGCGCTGGACGACGGGCTTTCGGGACCCTTTGCCGAAGCTGTCGAATTGGTGTCGCGGATATCCGGTCGGGTTATCGTCACCGGCGTCGGCAAAAGCGGCCATATCGGCTCCAAGATCGCCGCCACGCTCGCCTCGACGGGCACGCCCGCCTATTTCGTGCATCCTGCGGAGGCAAATCACGGCGATCTCGGCATGATCGCCCGCGACGACGCCATCCTCGCCATGTCCTGGTCGGGCGAGAGCGCGGAATTGAAGGGCATCGTTGCCTACGCCCGCCGCTTCTCGATCCCGCTGATCGCCATCACCTCGCGGCCAGGTTCGGCACTGGCAAGCGAGGCGAGCGTGGCGCTTCTCCTGCCGCGCGTGCCCGAAGCCTGCCCGCACGGCCTGGCGCCCACCACTTCGACGCTCCTGCAGCTCGTCATCGGCGACGCGCTCGCCGTGGCGCTGCTCGAAGCGCGCGGTTTCACCGCCGACCACTTCCGCACCTTCCATCCCGGCGGCCAGCTCGGCGCCAACCTGACCCATGTCGGCGACATCATGCGCCGGGGCGAGGATATCCCCGTCGTTCTGCCGGGCACGAAGATGCAGGACGCGGTGATGACGCTTTCGAACAAGCGGCTCGGCTGCGTCTGCATCGTCGAAGCCGGGGGGCAGCTGGCGGGGATCATCACCGACGGCGATCTCGCCCGCAATCTCCACCGCAACATGGCCGATCTCCTCGTCGACGACATCATGACGAAGCGGCCGAAGACCGTGCAGCCTGAGACGCTGGCGAGCCAGGCCATGGCCATCCTCAACGAGCACAACATCAGCGCCCTGGTGGTGACGGAGGACGACCGCCCGGTCGGGATCGTGCATTTCCACGATCTGCTGCGTCTCGGCGTCGCCTAGCTTCACAACGGACCTTTGTGAGACGCGCTCAGCTGAGTTCTTGCGCGAGTCCGATGAGAAGCCCTTCAGGCCCGCGGATGTAGCAGAGCCGATACGCGTCCTTATACTGGACGACTTCGCCTACGAGCTGCGCGCCGCGGCTGCGGAGCCTTTCAAGCGTCTCGTCGATATCGTCCACAGTGAACATGACGCGGAGGTAGCCCAGAGCGTTAACCGGGGCATTGCGGTGATCCGCGACAACAGGCGGCGTGAGAAAGCGGGATAGCTCGAGCCGGCCATGGCCGTCCGGCGTGCGCATCATGGCAATCTCGACGCGCTGATCGCCCAGTCCGGTGACACGTCCGGCCCATTCTCCTTCGATCGTAGCCCGCCCTTCGAGCTCAAGGCCGAGCTCGCGAAAGAAATCGATCGTCCCTTCGAGGTCATCGACGACGATTCCTATGTTGTCCATCCGTTTGAGCGCCATTACGCCGCCTCCACCTGCAGTTCCCCGCCCTTCGCTGCCACCACGCGCACCCGCGTGCCGGCCGGCAGGTCGGGGCCGGAGACACGCCACAGCGTGTCGCCCAGGCGAATGCGGCCGCGGCCTTCGGTGATCGGCTCTTCAAGGGCCGCGGTGCGGCCGACGAGCTGCTTGGCCCGCTGGTTGAGCAGGGGTTCGTCCGTCTCCTCCCCCCGCCGCGCGTCCATCAGCTTCTTGCCGATATAGACCGAGGCGAGCGACAGCGCGAGGAAGACGAGAACCTGTATCTGCCAGCTCCAGAAGGCCATGCTCCAGAGCTGGAGCGACAGGGCGCCGGTGAGGATGGCGGCAACCCCGATCCACAGGAGGAAGGCGCCAGGAACCAGTATCTCCAGCGCCAGAAGGACAAAACCCAGGAGCATCCAGTTCCAGGGGCCCAGCTCGGTCAGGATACTCATCAGCATGGCGGGCCCCCGTTCAGCCGCGGTCCGGTCCGACGGCGGGCGGGCGCGCCGCGGAGGCGGGGCGGACAGTCTTGCCGTCCTCGCCGAAGACATCGCGGGCAATCGCGCCGATGCCGCCCAGCGTGCCGATGAGCGAGGAGGCCTCGAAAGGCATCAGCACGATCTTGTTGTTGTTTGAGGAGCCGATCTTCGCCAGCGCCTCGGTGTATTTCTGGGCGACGAAGTAGTTCACCGCCTGCACGTCGCCCTGGGCGATCGCTTCCGAGACTACCTGTGTGGCGCGCGCCTCGGCTTCGGCCGCGCGCTCGCGCGCCTCCGCGTCGCGAAAGGCGGCCTCGCGGCGGCCTTCCGCCTCCAGGATCTGCGATTGCTTCAGGCCTTCGGCCTCGAGAATCTGCGCCCGCTTGTTGCGCTCGGCCATCATCTGGCGGGCCATGGATTCGACGAGGTTCGCCGGCGGGTTGATGTCCTTGATCTCGACGCGGGTCATCTTGATGCCCCAAGGGCTGGCCGCCTCGTCGACAATGTGCAGGAGCTTTTCGTTGATCGTGTCGCGGTTGGAGAGAAGCTCGTCCAGATCCATGGAGCCCATGACCGAGCGGATGTTGGTCATGGTCAGGTTGAGGATGGCGTTCTGCAAGCCCGCCACCTGATAAGCCGCCTGCGGCGCGCTCAAGACCTGGAAGAAGGCGACGCCGTCGACGGCGATGGTGGCATTGTCGCGGGTGATGATCTCCTGGGTCGGCACATCGAGCACCTGCTCCATCATGTTCATCTTGGCGCCGATGCGGTCGATGAAGGGCACGATGATGTTGAGGCCCGGTGTCAGCGTGCGCGTGTAACGCCCAAAGCGTTCCACCGTGTAGTTATACCCCTGCGGCACCGTCTTGATGCCGGCGAAGAGCAGAAGAAGGACGAGAACGACAAGAACGGGAATGAGAATATCGAAACCGGTGAACGTCATTATATGTTTCCCCCGAGGTGAAGGTTGCCTGAAAGCCGCAGCACTATCTCATGAATTATGGCAGGAGTGTAACGCGGCGGCTAGCTGGTCTCGACAGGTTGTCCCACGGCTAGCAGGCGAAATGCCAGCAAAGAGCCGCCCGGCAGCCCGCCTCAAACCCACCCCGAAAGCTCGCGCCGCACCAGTGTCTCGATCACCGCCATCCCCTCCTCGCTGTCGTTGAGGCATGGGATGTGGGTGAAGTTCCCGCCGCCGGCCTCGTGGAAGATCTCGCCCGCCCCGATAGCGATCTCTTCCAGCGTCTCCAGGCAGTCGGAGACGAAGCCGGGGTTGAAGACGGCGATGGACTTCACGCCCTCGCGCGCCAGCCTTTCCACCGTCTTGTCCGTGTAGGGCTGCAGCCATTCCTCCGGGCCGAAGCGCGACTGGAAGCAGGTGAGGAGCTTTTCCTCCCCCCAGCCGAGACGCTGGCGCAGAAGGCGCGAGGTCTCCTGGCAATGCTCGCCATAAGGGTCGCCGCGCCGCGCATAGCTTTGCGGGATGCCGTGATAGGAGGCGACGACCACCTCCGGCGTAAAATCGAGCGAGGCCAGATGGCGCTCGATGGAGCGCGCCAGCGCGTCGATATAGACCGGCTCGTCATAATAGGCCGGCACGGTGCGGAGCGCCGGCTGAAAGCGCATCTTCGTCAGCGCCTCGAAAACCTTGTCGTTCACCGTCGCCGTGGTGGAGGCCGAATATTGCGGGTAGAGCGGGAAGGCGACGATGCGCTCGCATCCGCGCTCCATCAGGCTCTTTATCACCGTCTCGATGGAGGGCTTGCCGTAGCGCATGGCCCAGTCGACGACGACATGCTCATGGTCCGCCAGCGCCGCGCCCAGCTTCTTCCCTTGCGCGCGGGTGAAGGTGCGCAGCGGGGATTCATCGCGCTCGCGGTTCCAGATCTTGGCATAGGCGGCGCCGGATTTCTTCGGCCGCGTGTTGAGCACGATGCCGTAGAGGACCGGATACCAGACAGCGCGCGGCCACTCGATGACGCGCCTGTCCGACAGGAACTCGCGCAGATAACGGCGCATCGGCCAGTAATCCGTGCCGTCGGGCGTGCCGAGGTTGACGAGCAGGACACCGACCTTGGCGGTATGCGCCGGCGGATTGTCCGCGGGCTTTCGGCCTTTGGCCCCGGCGGGCTTCTTCGCGGTTTTCTTGACGGTCTTGGCGGCGGTGGTCATGGCGTGCTCCCTCGAGTGAGGTAGCCCTAGCGAAGTTTTCCGCAAGGGCAATGTCACCTGTAGCCGCAGGCGGCGGGGCGATCGCGTAAGCGACTTTCCCGGCCCCTGGTGGGTGAGGGCTATCGCATACAGCTCATCTTTGCCAGCTTCGCCGGAACCCCCACCCTCAATCCCTCCCCTCAAAGGGGAGGGAAGCTAGGTCGAGCACACCATCGTTCCCCTCCCCCTTGAGGGGAGGGGTTAGGGGTGGGGGGTGGCGCAAAGCGCCATCAAAAGCATCTTTCCTGGCCCTCCACCCCTCGCCACAAGAGAGAGGGGAGTGAGCGCGCAGCATCCGCCGGGCTCCCTTCAGCATCAATCATATGCGACTGCCCCGCCCGAAAGCTGGGCACCGACACTATCCGGCAGGCTATTCGGCCGGCGGCACGTTCAGCGTGGCGCCGACGACGAGGTCGCGCTCGCCGAACTGCGGATTGGCCTCCGCCAGCATGGACCACTTCTCCGGGTCGCCGTAGAACTTCCGCGCGAGGTCCCAATAGGTGTCGCCGCGCATGATGACATGGGTATTTTCCATGGCGGCCGCGTCCTCGGTGGCGTCCATGGGTTCTTCCGTGGCCGCCATCTCGCCTTCCGTTTCGGCCTCCGGCTCGGCCATCGCGGCTTCGCCGTCGGTTTCCTCCATCGGTTCCTCGGAAGCGGCCATCTCGCCGCCCTCTTCCGTCATGGCGTCGTCCCCCGCCATCTCGGCCGGTTCGTCCTCCGCCATCGCTGCACTGGCTTGCGCGATGCGGCCATCCGTATAGGGCTGGTAGGGCTTGTTCTCGGCCAGGTAGTCGGCCACCACCTGTTCCAGCCCCGGCCCGTAGTCATAGGCGTTCTCGGCATTTTCTGCGAAAAGGGCGTAGCCGTCGCCGCCGCCGCGCATGAAGTTGTTGGAGGCGATGGTGTAGGTGGCGTCGGGGTCGATGGGCGCCCAATCGTCGCCGTCCACGACCTCGACCGAGGTGATGCGGCTGCCGGCCTCGGCAGACGGGTCGAACGTGTAGCGCAGGCCCGAGACCTGCGGGAAGCGGCCGGCGCCTTCCTCGAGCTGGCTGACGCCGCTTTCGAGCGAGGCGACGACATCCGCGCCCTTGAGCTGGAAGGTGGCGAGCGTGTTCTGGAAGGGCAGCACCTCCAGCACCTCGCCCATGGTCACCTCGCCCGCGTCGATGGAGGCGCGCAAGCCCCCGCCGTTGGTGATGGCGAACGCAACGCCCTGGTCCTTGGTGCGCGCCAGCATGGCGTCGGTCACCAGGTTGCCCATCTCGCATTCCTGCGCCCGGCAGTTCTCACGGCTGCCGTCGATGGGGGCGGCCGTCTCGGAGACGACGGTGGTCTTCAATTCCTCGATGGGGCCGGCAAGCTCCTGAACGCGCGCCGCCACCTCCTGATCCGGCTCGATCGCCGCGTCGATCAGAAGCACGTCGCCAGTGGCTTCGCTCACCGTGCCCTCGTCGTCGAAGACCACGTTCAGTTCGCCCAGATACTTGGAATAGGCGTTGGCCTGGACCACCGGCACCCGATAGCCTTCCGGGTTGTCGACAAAAGTGGGATACGGGCCTTCGGCGCCGTCGACGGTGTTGGACAGAAGCGTGTTGGTGTGGCCGCCGACCACCACGTCCACACCCGGTATCTTGGCGATGGCCGCGAGATCCCGCGGGTAGCCGACATGGGTGACCGCGATGATCTTGTTCACGCCTTCCGCCTCAACCGCCTCGACGGCCGCGGTGATCCCCTCGACGTCCTCGATGATGGAGACGTTCTCGCCCGGCGAGGAAAGTTCGGCGGTGTCGTTGGCCACCGCGCCGACGATGCCGATCTTCTCGCCGCCGACGTCGAGCACGACATATTCCTGCACCCGGTCGCCGAGCGCGGAGGCCTCCGTCGCCTTCACGTTGGAGCCGAGCACGGGGAACTCGACCTTACCCAGAAAGGCGGCCAGCCCGTCCTCGCCGTCGTCGAATTCGTGGTTGCCGACCACCATGGCGTCGGTCTCCATGAGGTTCAGGAACTCGGCCTCCACCTCGCCCTTGTAGGTGGTGTAGAAGAGCGAGCCCTGGAAGTTGTCGCCGGCATTCAGGAACAGCACGTTCTCGCCATCGAGCGCTGCGCGCCGGTCGCCCACCGCGGTGACAAGCCGCGCCGCGCCGCCGAAGCACTCGCCGGCGGCATCGTCCTCGGCCGAGCAGGTCGAATCGTATTTGTTGATGGGCTCGATGCGGCTGTGCCAGTCGTTGATGTGCAGGATATTGAGTGTGTAGTCGGCAAACGACGGCGCCGCCGACAGCGCCAGGGCCGACGTGCTCAAGGCCAGGACTGCAAATTTTCTCATGATCGTACTCCCGAGTGGCTCCCAGATTGTCCCGCTCTACCGCCGCACCATGTCGGTTTCGTAACGTATTGAGAACATGTTCCCACCGCCTCCAGGGCGACGCAAGAAAAACATTGCCACCTCGCTCCCTCGGCGGGGGTGGCGCGCGTTTGAAGGAGTTCCTTCGGACAGCCGCCCCCTTCGCGCCCCCCTCTGTCTTGCCGACATCTCCCCACACGGGGGAGATTGCGCTAGCCGCTTGCTCCGGCCCCGGTTCTGCAACGCTGATGGTTGGCGAAAATCACTGTGACGGCCAATCTCGCTCCCCCTCCGTATGGGGGAAATGTCCGGCAGGACCACAAGAGGGAGGGGCAACGGTTAGCCGGCGTAGTCCCGTTCGTCGGCGATCACCTTGCCGTCGTTGGGGAGCGATCCCGGAGCGGCGACTTCCACCGTTCCGCCGAGCTTGGTGATCTCGCGCAGGGAAGCGGCGACGGCCTCGGTGTCGACCGATGCCCCGCTAGCCGGCTCCACGTGCAAGGCCATGACGTCAGCCGAGCCTTGCCGCCTCACCACCAGGCGCGCCCGCGAAAGCTCGAGGTGGCGTTTCATCAACTCTGCCACCTGCTCGGGGTCGACGAACATGCCCTTGACCTTTGTGCGCTGGTCGGCGCGGCCCTTCCAGCCCGTAATCCGCATGTTGGTGCGCCCGCAGGGGCTCACCCCCGGCAGAACGGAGGAGAGGTCGCCGGTGCCGAGCCGCACCAGCGGATAGGCGGGGTTGAAGCTGGTGACGACCACCTCGCCCACTTCGCCGTCCTCCACCGGCTCGTCGGTGCCGGGGCGGACGATCTCGACGATCAGGTTCTCATTCACCACCATGCCGGGCAGCGGGTCGCCTTCCGTATCCGCCGCCTCGTAGGCGATGACGCCGAACTCCGCCGTGGCGTAGCATTGGAATACGCGGACGCCGCGTTCCGCGTATTCCGCCCGCAGCGAGGGGAAGAGCGCGCCGCCGGAGACGAGGCCGAGGCGGAAGGAGGAAAGATCTTTGTCCGCTTCCGCCGCCCGGTCGAGCATGACCTTCAGGAAATCCGGCGTGCCGCAATAAACCTGGGGTTTGAGCGCGCTTGCCGCCTCCACTTGGCCGTCCGTATTGCCGGTGCCGGCGGGAAAGACGGTGCAGCCGAAGGCGCGTGCGCCCTCGTCGAGCACGAAGCCGCCCGGCGTCATGTGATAGGCGAAGGCGTTATGGACGATGTCGCCGGGCCGCACGCCAGCGGCGAAGAAGGCGCGGGCGGCCTGCCAGGGATCGGCGCCCGGCGCCTGCGGCTCCCAGATGGGGCCGGGGGACATGAAGACGCGCGTGCCTTTCAACGCGTCGGCCGCCGCAAAACCGCCGAAAGGCGGCTCCTCGCGCTGGCGCTTCAGGAGCTCGGCCTTGCGCAAGACGGGCAGGCCGGCAAGGTCGCGGCGCGTGCGGATGTCTTCCGGCGCGATGCCGCCGAGCCAGCGGCGCAGGCCAGGCGCCTTCTCCATGGCGTCCGCCAGGAATGCCGGCAGCCGGGCGAAGAGCTCCGCCTCGCGCTGCTGCGGATCGCGGGTCTCGAGGCTGTCGAAATGCGCGCCCATGAACTCCTCCCTTTGCGCCCCTTATCGCAGGAGCCTGATCCAGCGCGCAAGGTTGACGAGCGAAATCAGCGCGCCGGCGAGGTAGGTGAAGGCGGCGGCGCGCAGGACGGAGCGCACGGCTGGCATGTCGGCGGCGACGACGTACTCGCCCTCATCGAGGATCGGCAGCGCCTTGGCGAAGCTGGCGTCGAATTCGACCGGCAGCGTGACGAGGTTGACGATGACGCGGACCGACAGGAGCCCGATGCCGACGGCGACCAGCGCCAGCATGGCCATCGGCGTGCGCGCAAGGACCGCCAGGACAGGCGCGGCGACGAAGAAGATGCCGGCCAGCCGGTCCGTGGCCTGCGCCATACGAGCCAGCACCTGCCGCATCGCCAGCAGCCTTTCGCCACGCGCGTCCTGGATGGCATGCGAGACCTCGTGCGCGGCGATCGCCACCGCCGACAGCGAACGCCCCGAATGGTGCTGTGGCAGCAGGCGGACGGCCTTGCCTTGAGGGTCGTAGTGGTCGCCGGCATCGGTGGTCTCGACGGTCACATGCGCCAGGCCGAAACGGTCGAGAAGGTGGCGGGCCAATTCGCCGCCGGTGCCGGGCAGGTCCGGCCGGTCGGCGGCGTGGCGGGAAAGTGTATGGCGCACCCAGAGCTGCGGCAGTACGACGATGGCGAGGATGGCAAGAGCAGCAAAGCCTATCATCCGGCCACCTCCGCCGCCGGTAGCGATCTCCTGGAGCAATTCCAGGAAAAGTGGAAACCGGTTTTCCGTCCGGAATTGCGACAAACAAAGAGTTAGACCAGTTCATTGATTCCGTGAAACGATGAACCGGTCTAGGAGAGGTCAGCCCGCCCGGGTCAGAACGAAGTTCTGCCCTGCCGAGCTCGTGCAGTTCATCTGGTTGAAGCGGCCGCCGGAGGCGACGCCGACCTGCAGGCAGTTGACGGTCTGCGGCTCGCGGACTCGCGACTGCACCGATATCTGCACCATACCGCCGGGCTGCTCCTGGTAGCTCCCGGTGGCAAGGACTTCCCCGGTGTCGGCCGCTCGGGTCTCGAAGGCGCCCCCTCTGAAGCTGGACATGATCCCCTCGGCGCCCATCCATTGTCCCTCCACGCCGCTCTGCCGTATCGGAGCGGGGGTCCCACCGGAACCGACCATCGCACAGCCGGAAACGGCCAGCATGGACGCAAGGGCCGCGCAGGAAACAGATTTTTGAAATGTGACCATGACGGCCTCCTCATGTAAGGGAACTGGCTTTTTCGCCAGTCTTTCGGTGAAAAGGCAAGCGAAAGTCGCCGCACGGTGCGCTAACGCACCAAGATGTTGCGGAATTGCCATGGGTCCTCCTTGTCGATGTCCTCGGGGAAAAGGCCCGGCCGATCGTCGATCGGCGTCCAGTCGGTGTAATAGCCTTTCACCGGTCCGAGATACGGAAGCTGGATTTCGAGGCAGCGCCGGTAGTCCATCTCGTCGGTCTCGACGATGCCGGCCTCCGGGTTTTCCAGCGCCCACACCATGCCGGCCAATACGGCGGAGGTCACCTGAAGGCCGGTCGCATTCTGGTAGGGGGCGATCTCGCGCGTCTCCCCCAGCGAGAGCTGCGAGCCGTACCAGTAGGCGTTCTTGTCGTGGCCATAGATAAGCACGCCCAGTTCGTCGATGCCGTCGACCAGCTCGTTCTCGTCGAGCACGTGCTGGACCGGCTGCGGCTTGCCGGCGGCGCCGAACATCTCGTGCAGCGACAGCACCGCGTCGTTACAGGGGTGGTAGGCGTAGTGGCAGGTGGGGCGATAGGTGACCTCGCCGCTGCCTTCGCGCAGGGTGAAGTAGTCGGCGATCGAGACGGACTCGTTGTGGGTGACGAGGAAGCCGTATTGGGATCCGGGCGTCGGGCACCAGGTGCGCACGCGGGTATTCGCCCCCGGCTGTTCCAGGAAAATCGCCGCCTTGCACCCCTCCTTCTGTTCGCGCGCGTTCTCCGGCTTCCACTTCTCGTGCGTGCCCCAGCCAAGTTCGGCCGGCTGCATGCCTTCCGAGACGAAGCCCTCGACGGACCAGGTGTTCCAGAAAACGTCCATGGGCTTGGGGTTCCTGGCGCGCTGAGTGTCGCGCTCGGCGATGTGGATGCCCTTGACGCCGGCCTTTTTCATGAGCGCGGCCCAGCCTTCACGGTCGTCCGGGCCGGGCTCCTCGAAATCGAGCTTCATATCCCTCGCCAGATTGACGAGCCCCTTCTTGACGAACCAGGAGACCATGCCCGGATTAGCGCCGCAGCAGGAGACGGCGGTGGTGCCACCGGGGTTCTTCAGCTTTTCCTGGCGCACGGTTTCGCGCAGGGCATAATTGGTACGCGATGCATTGTCGGCGGTTGGGTCGAAGTAGAAGCCCAACCACGGCTCCACCACGGTGTCGATATAAAGCACGCCGAGCTTGCGGCAGAGCTTCATGAGGTCGAGCGAGGAGGTGTCGACGGAGAGGTTGACGCAGAAGCCCTGGCCCTCGCCTTCGGTGAGAAGCGGGGTGAGGAATGCCTCGTAGTTTGCCGGGGTCACGGCTTCCTTCACGAACTTGATGCCGCGCTCGTCGAGCAGCTTGCGGTCGGTGTCGACCGGGTCGATGACCACCATGCGTGATTTGTCGAAGTTGAAATGGCGTTCGATGAGGGGCAGCGTTCCACGGCCGATCGAGCCGAAGCCGATCATGACGACAGGGCCGGTGATCTCACCGTGAATGGGCCAGTCTTTGTTAGCCATTTCAGGGGGGTTCTCCTCGTTGGGCGTGCGTGAAGGCCTACGGTCAAAACACAGAACGGCGTCACAATAAAGGGAGAAAGCGCCGGCGGCTCAAGCGGAGGCGGGCACCTCACCCGTGGCGAAACCGGCCTTCAGGAGGCATTCGGCGTACTCCTCCCGGGCCGTGGAATCGAAGACCACGCCGCCGCCCACGTTGAAGACGGCCTCGCCGCCCGGATAGAGGGAGATGGTGCGGATGGCTACATTGAAGCGCATGCGCCCGTCGGGCGCGGCCCAGCCGACAGCGCCGCAATAGACGTCCCGCGGCGCGGCTTCCAGCTCACGCAGGATCTTCATGGCGCTGATCTTCGGCGCACCGGTGACGGAGCCGCAGGGGAAGAGTGCGGAGAGGATGTCGGCGAAGGTCACGCCTCGGCTGAGCCTGGCGCGTACGCGGCTGATCATCTGGTGCACGGTCGGGTAGGTCTCGACATGGAAGAGCTCCGGGACGTCGAGCGTGCCAACCTCTGTGATGCGCGAGATATCGTTGCGCAACAGGTCGACGATCATGCGGTTTTCCGCCTGGTTCTTCGGGTCGTTGCGCAGCGCTTCCTTGAGGGCGGCGTCCTCCTCGGCCGTCTTGCCGCGTGCCATGGTGCCCTTCATGGGCAGGGTTTCGATCCAACCGTCGGCCGAGACCTCGAAAAAAAGCTCCGGCGAGCGCGACAGCACCACCGGGCCGCCGAGATCGATGAAGGCGGCGTAGCGCACGGGCTGGCGCGCGGTCAGTGCGTCGAAGAGCGCCAGCGGTTCGCCTTGCCAGCGGGCGGCGACGGGGAAAGTGAGGTTGCCCTGATAGCAATCGCCGTGGCGCAAATGGCGGTGGAGGCGGGCGAAACGCGTTTCGTAATCGGAAAAGCTCCAGGCGGCGCGCGGGGCGAAGAGGCGAGGGGGGATGTCGGTGGCGGGCTGCTCCGCCGCGTCGATATCTTCCGGCGCACCGAAGACGCCCAGGCACAACAGCGGCGCGCGCCGTATCTCCTCCGGCAGGTACGGCACCAGCGCAGGCTCCAGCACGTAGCCTGCTTCGTAGGAGATATAGCCGGCTAGCCATTTTCCGGTGCGGCGCGCAGCTTCCGCCCGTTCAAGCGCGGGGAGGAGTTCGGCCGGCTCGTGGACCAGGAGGATTTCCTCCGGCGCGGCGAAGGAGAGCACCTCGCCTTGCAGGTCGTTGCGGAAGAGCGCGATTGGGCGGGTGGGGGCGCGAAGGGGCATCGGCATATCGAAGTTACGATATCACCCTTCGTCCAGCTCTTGCAGTTCGTCAATCAGCCCTTCGATGACGGCAAGGCCCTTGCCCCAGAAGGCGGGATCGGAGGCGTCGAGGCCGAAGGGTGCCAGAAGTTCCGAATGATGCTTCGTGCCGCCGGCCTTCAGAAGCTCGAAATACTTCTCCTGAAAGCCCTTCTCGGATTGCTGGTAGACGGCGAAGAGAGAGTTCACCAGGCAGTCGCCGAAGGCATAGGCGTAGACGTAGAAGGGCGAGTGGATGAAGTGGGGGATATAGGCCCAGAACGTCTCGTAGCCCTCGCGCAGCTTCACCGCCGGTCCCAGGCTCTCGGCCTGCACCTCCAGCCACAATTCGCCCAGCCGGTCCGACGTCAGCTCGCCCTTGCGGCGCTCGGTGTGCACCTTGCGCTCAAACTCGTAGAAGGCGATCTGGCGCACCACCGTGTTGATCATGTCCTCCACCTTCTGCGCCAGCATGGCCTTGCGCTCGCGCCGGTCGGTGGTGCGGTCGATGAGCGAGCGGAAGGTGAGCATCTCGCCGAAGACGGAGGCCGTCTCGGCCAAGGTCAGCGGCGTCGCCGACATGAGCGCCCCCTGCTCGCCCGCCAGCACCTGATGCACGCCGTGGCCGAGCTCGTGGGCGAGCGTCATCACGTCGCGCGGCTTACCCATGTAATTCAAGAGCACGTAGGGGTGCACGGAGGGCACCGTTGGGTGGGCAAAGGCGCCAGGCGCCTTTCCGGGCCGCACCGGCGCGTCGATCCAGTTGTGCTCGAAGAAGCGGCCGGCGATCTCCGCCATCTCAGGAGCGAAAGAGCGATAGGCCGAGAGTACCGTTTCCCTGGCCTCGTCCCATCCGATGACGGTCTGCGGCGCCTCGGGCAGGGGGGCGTTGCGGTCCCAGTGGTTGAGCGCTTCCATGCCGAGCCACTTGGCCTTCATGGCATAGTAGCGGTGTGAGAGGCGCGGGAAGGCTTCACGCACGGAAGCCGCCAGCGCATCCACCACCTCGCGCTCCACCCGGTTGGCGAGATGGCGTGAATCGGCTACGTCGGCGAAGCTGCGCCAGCGGTCGGAGATTTCCTTGTCCTTGGCAAGCGTGTTGGTGACGAGCGTGAAGAGGCGGATGTGCTCGCCAAGTGTCGCCGAGAGCGCCTCGGCCGCCTTGCGCCGCTTCTCGCCATCGGCATCCTGCAAAAGGTTCAGCGTCGGCTCGAGCGTCAACTCCTCGCCGTCGACGGTAAAGCGCAGGCTCGTCATGGTCTCGTCGAAGAGGCGGTTCCAGGCGCCGTGCCCGACCATCGAGCTTTCATGGAAAAGCTGCTCGATGCGGTCTTCGAGCTGGTGCGGCCTGTCCTTGCGGATGTCCAGCACCCAAGGGCGGTAGTGGCCGAAAAGCGCGTCCTGCTCGAGCGCGGTGTGGATCAGCGCGTCGTCGATCTTGTTCAGTTCGAGCGTGAAGAAGAGGAGCCGCGTGCTGGCATCGGTCAGCTTCTCCTGCACGTCGCCATAGAATTTCGCGCGTTTTGGATCCGACGTGTCGGAGGCGTAGATAAGGCCGGCATAGGAGCCGATGCGGCCGAAAAGCTCGTCGAGCCCTTCATAGGCGCGCACTGCCTCGCCCAGCCGTCCCTCGCTTCCCTTCGCCGCCTCGTCCGCCAGACGGCCCTTCCACGCCTCCTCGAAGGCACGGGCCTCGCGCTCGGCGCGCGCCAGGTCGTCGGTTATCTCGCTGCTGTCCATCGCCGGATAGAGGTCGGCAAGGTTCCACTCGGGCAGGCTGCCGAGATCGGCTGTCTTGCGGGCGTCTGCGACCGCGGCTTGCGTTGCGCGGGCGATGTTGCCGGACCGATCTGGAGATAGGGCCATGAGGGGGTACTCCTGTCTGCGGGCTCAAAGCCCGTTCGAACTGCGGGCCGAATCCTTAGTTTTCTGAAAGGAACCTGTGTTTTTTGACAGAAAGGATTCATTCACCGGGTTTCTTGAATGCCTGTTTAGAAGCCTGTGCCATGTTGTTCCAGTCCGCTAACAAGCGCATTTGGGTGTTTCTTTAAAGCTGTTGCATTCATGTCCGATACGATTCTGATAGTTGATGATGACCCGGTGCAGCGCCGCCTTCTCGACGCGGTGGTCCAGAAACTGGGTTATGCGTCGGCACTTGCCGAGGGGGGCGAAGAGGCGCTCGAAGCCGTGAGCGGCGCGCGCTCGGCGGAGTTGCGCGCCGTCGTCCTGGACCTGGTGATGCCGGGGATGGACGGCATCGAGGTGATGCGGCGCATGCGCCGGGCCGGCATCGATGTGCCCGTCATCGTGCAGACGGCCCAGGGCAGCGTTGAGACTGCGGTGGCGGCCATGCGCGCCGGCGCCTTCGATTTCGTCGTCAAACCCGTTTCGCCGGAGCGGCTCGGCAAGGCGATCCGCAATGCGCTGAAGGTCGAGGCGCTGGAAGGTGTGGTGCGGCGGAAGCGCCACAGGGAAAAGGGCTTTTCCTTCAGCGATATCATCACCGGCAGCCCGGCCATGGAGCGCACTATCCGGCTGGCCCGCAAGGCAGCCGCCTCGGACATCCCCATCCTCATCGAAGGCGAATCGGGCGTGGGCAAGGAGCTGATCGCCCGCGCCATCCGCGGCGAGAGCGCGCGGCGGACAAAGCCCTTCGTCACCGTCAATTGCGGCGCCATTCCCGAGAATCTTGTGGAGAGCATCCTGTTCGGCCACGAGAAGGGTGCCTTCACCGGGGCCACGGAGAAGCACACGGGCAAGTTCATCGAAGCGACCACGGGCACGCTCTTCCTCGACGAGATCGGCGATCTGCCGGCCGACGTGCAGGTGAAGCTCCTGCGCGCGGTGCAGGAAGGCGAGGTGGATCCGGTGGGCGCCCGCGGCACGGTGAAGGTCGATATCAGGCTGATCTCGGCCAGCAACCAGAATTTGCTCGAACGCGTGAAGGAGGGGCGCTTTCGCGAGGACCTGTTCTACCGGCTCAACGTGTTCCCGATCATGGTGCCGCCGTTGCGCGAGCGCAAGGAGGATATCCCGCTCCTGGTGCGGCATTTCATCGGCCGCTTTGCCGGCGGGGTTCCCGGAGCGCATGTCTCCGGCATCACCGCCGAGGCGCTCGATATGCTGTCGACCTATGACTGGCCGGGCAACATCCGGCAGTTGGAAAATGCCGTCTTCCGTGCGCTGGTGCTGAGCGAGGGCGAATTGCTGACGGTGGCCGAGTTCCCGCAGATTCGCGCGCAGGTGGATGGTCTCGACGAGGTATTGCTCGCTCCGCCGGAGGAGGAGGCGGCGCATGAGAGTGCCGCCGAGGGCGTCGGGGAAGCACCGCTGCTCCGTCAACCGCCTCACCCCGCGCTTCTGCGTGTCTTCGGCGAGGACGGCCACATACGGACGCTCGAAGCGACCGAGCGGGAGATGATCCAACTTGCCGTCGAGCATTATGGCGGACAAATGAGCGAGGTTGCCCGCCGGCTCGGCATCGGCCGCTCCACGCTTTACCGCAAGCTCAAGGAAATGGGTTTCGACCCGGCAGAAGGGCGCGGCCAACCGGACTGAGGCCGGCTCGGGCGGCGGCTTCAGCATTCGTACACCAAGCCCGAACCAAATGGCGCCGTGCCACGTTCTCGCCACGCTCCTAGAGCATTGCCGTTTCAATAAGTCTCGGTTAACCATTGTCATGGAGACTGCGCATTCGTTCGGGGGCGATGTGCGGCTCTCGTTTCGGGGACAATTTCTGCCGAAGGCCAAGGTTTGAAAAACGACGACGTTTCGCATCGCCGATTGCGCAAGGGAGGGTTTGGGCCGGTCAAGGTTCTGGCCGGGCTGATGCTTGCGGTGACGGTCCTTTTTGCCGCCGCCCCGGCGGCAACGGCTGAGACGCGTACGCTGAAGTTCTATTTCCTGCACACCAAAGAACGGGCCGAGATCACCTACAAGCGCAACGGCCGCTATCTGCAGAGCGGCCTCAACCAGGTCAACCAGATCCTGCGCGACTGGCGCCGCAACGAGCCCACCAAGATGGACCCGCGCCTGCTCGACCTCCTGTGGGAGGTCTACCGCGCCTCTGGCTCGCGCGACTATATCCATGTCGTCTCCGCCTATCGATCGCCCGCGACGAACGCCATGCTGCGCAGCCGCTCCAGCGGCGTGGCCGAGAAAAGCCAGCATATGCTGGGCAAGGCGGTGGACTTCTACCTGCCGGATGTGAAGCTTTCCACGCTGCGCAATCTCGGTTTGAAGATGCAGATCGGCGGTGTCGGCTACTATCCGCGCTCGGGCTCTCCTTTCGTCCATCTCGACGTCGGCAATGTGCGCCACTGGCCGCGCATGAGCCGCACGGAGCTGGCTTCGGTCTTCCCCGACGGCAAGACGCTGCACGTGCCTTCCGACGGCAAGCCCTTGCCGGGGTACCAGCAGGCGCTCGCTTCCTACGAAGCGCGCCAGCGCAACGGCGGCTCCATCCAGGTGGCGGACGACAGCGGCGGCCGCAGACGCGGGCGGGGGCTTCTTGCCGCGCTCTTCGGCGGTGGCGCCGACGAGGAAGAGGATAACGCCGACACGCAGGTCGCAGCTGCGCCGCGCCCGGCGCAGGCAGTGCAGCAGGCGCAGCGGCAGGTGGCTCAGCCGCAGCAGGCCCAGCCGGAGCCCGAGACGCCGGCCACCATCCTTGCCGCGTTGCCCGCCCGCTCGGTGCCCGTGCCTCGCGGCGCCCCGCGCCCGACTGTCGAAGTCGGAACACCGCTGCAGGTTGAGGCATCGACGCCTGAAAACGCCGAAGAGGCGGCACCGCAGGAAGAGGCGGTGCAGGTGGCGCTCAATGTGCCGCGGCCGACCCGGCGGCCGGACTATGCGCCCGCGGAAGAAACGGCGGAGAGCGAAGACGACGCGACGATGCAGGTGGCGACCGCCTTCGTTACACCCACGCGCCGGCCGGAGCCGCCGCGCTCTTCGGACGCGATCGCCGAGATCCTGGCGGCGCAGAAGGATGGCTTGCCCGAGAAGGATGTCTCCGAGAGAGATGCCCCCGAAAGGGATGCCAAGGAGGTGCTGACGGCCGCTATGCCGGTGCCGGCAGTCGCGACGGGCATTGGGAGGCCTGAATATACCCTTGCCGCACTGCCTACAGCGCCGAGGCGCGCATCGGGCGATGAGGGGCGCCAGGCGGCGAGGGCTACCGGGCCGGCGGCCAAGGAGCAGCGGGCCGCAGCGTCGCCGCGCACGGCGCTTTTGAAGGAGAACGGCGGCATGTCGCCGGAAGCGCTCCTCTCCGGCAATGTGAAGACGACGCCCAAAGGCCCCAAGCCGGCCCCGGCGGACACACTCGCCGAGCCTAAAGCGATGGTGCTGCCAGTAACGGTGGCGACGGCTCAACGCATGCTCAGCCGGGAATCGGTGCTCGACAGGACGCAGCACGCGGACGTTCCCGCCTTCAGCGCCGAAATCGCCGCCGCGCCCAAGGCCGTCTACACCGGCGGCTTCGAGCAAGGCGTCGAGGTGGCCGATGCCCGCAGCTTCAGCGGCAGGGCGGTCACATTCCTCTCGGTGGCGAAGTTCGAGTAGGGCGTGTCGATATTCACGCCATGACGGGCTGCAAATGGCGATTTTCTGCGCTTCCGGTGCTCATGTACCCGTACGTACACTGCGCTTCGGTTCTCGAAAATCACCATTTTCGCCGCGCCCTGACCTGAATCTCAGCACGCCCCAGGGAAATCCGCCCGATTATCGGCGGGCAAGCTTGGCCGCTTCGCGTGCCAGGTCTTCCACCGCCTGCCAGTTGCCGGCGGCAAGCTCGGCGTCGGGTGCGACCCAGGAGCCGCCGATACACACCACATTGGGCAATGACAGATAGTCGGCCGCGTTCTTTGGCGAGATGCCGCCGGTCGGGCAGAAGCGCACGCTGGAGAGAGGCGAGGAGAGCGACTTCAGGAAAGCCGCGCCGCCGGCCTGCTCCGCAGGGAAGAACTTCAGGATCTCGTATCCCTCGTCGCACATGGCCATGACCTCGCTGGGCGTGATCGCGCCCGGCAGGAAGGGCACCTCCGACTGGGCGGCCGCGTCGAGGAGCTCCTGTGTCGTTCCGGGTGAAACGATGAATTGCGCGCCGGCCACCGCCGCGCCGGTGAAATCCTTGCCCGTGAGGATGGTGCCGGCGCCGACGATGGCTTCTGGCACTTCGTCGACGACCAGGCGGATCGCATCCAGCGCATCGGGCGTGCGCAGCGTGATCTCGACCGCCGGCAGCCCGCCCTTGGCGAGAGCGCGGGTCAGCGGGACGGCATCGGCGATGCGATCGATCTTGAGCACCGGGATGACCGGCTGCCCCGACAGGATCTCCAGAAGCTTTTCCGTTTTCCTCTTCTTCATCGCCGGCTCCTGTGTGGGGTTTCGGTGCATCTCATAGACCGATTCAACGCGAATTCAAATGGCGCGGCCGCTCAGGGTTTCGCGATACGCCGCCATAGCGCGGCAATGCCTTCTTGCAATGCCCGGTCGGCGCCGGCCGGCGGCAATGCCTTTTCCATCGCCGCCATGGTTGCCGGGCCGACAATGCCGTCGGCCGCCAGCCCCTGGCGGCGCTGGAACAGCCTGACCGCTGCACCGGTCCTTGGACCGAAATCGCCGTCGGCGGCCACCGCGTGGCCGAGCGCGCGAAGCAGGTTTTGCAGGTGCCGCACCGCCATGCCGCGGTCCCCCCTGCGCAGGAGGCCGAGCGGCGCACCGGCTTCCGCCAGCCGGCGGGCGTGGCGGCGATAGGCGAGGGAGAGTTTTACGTGGTAGCTGTTCCTGGCGAAGGCCGGGCCGTTATAGCCGCGGGCGAAGGCCGCCCAGTCGCGGCGGCCGAGCGGCTCCAACAGGCCGGCCTTGCCGATATAGCGCAGCATGAGGTCGAGTTCGCCTTCCAGCCCGCTGCGCGCCCTGTCCACCAGCGCATCCACGTTCTCAAAGCCGAGCCAGGCCCAGTGGGCGCCCATCACCTGCCCCATGCCCCAGGAGGTGGATTCGTAGGCGGCGCGGCGGTCTATCTCGACCGCGCGCTCGAGCATCCGCCAGCGCGCGGCCTGCCCCGGCGGGTTGTGCACCGCGCCGGCAGAGGGGGCTGCAAGGCCCTCGCGGCGGGCCAACTCCCGGTCCGGCGGGGAAAGGCGGCGGTCGAAATAATGGCCTTCGAAGCGGATCAGCGGCTCGCGCCTGCCGTTGACGACCGCATGCGTCCTGCCGCCGGTCTCCACCTCGACCACGGCGAGGATGAGGGCGGGTTCCAGGCCGGCGCGGCTGGCGGTGTCGATGATGCGTTCTATCGTGTCGGCGGAAAGCATGAAGGGGACCTCCGTTTCTTGTCTCGGCCCCATTTTCCGCCGGTGCGCGCCGGCGGGGATAAATGCGTGCGTTTTTTGCGCCGGAAATTTGCGGTGTGTCGCCTAACCATTTGTTTTTGCGTGCAAAGATGAGCGATATAGTGATCCGCCTTCGCTTGATTTATCCCCGCCGCCGACCGTAGGGATGTGCGCCATCGTTGCCACGCTCCGCCTTCGCGTCTGGCCATTGAGGAAGTGGGAAGCGGGGCGCGTCTTCGGCACCGCACGAGGCGCTTTGGGGGCGCCTCAAATAAGGCGTCCAACGCGCCCCACCGGAGGCTGTCCCGACGGTCGGCCGGTCACTCGGGCCTTTCTCCTTCCCGGCTGCACCCAATTAGGGGGTGGTCTTAGCCGGGCCGAACAAAGGCCCTAGCGGCTTCTCCGCGGTCGCCTTACGCCTGCAGGTACCGTTCCTGCAGGGCGAGGTCTCCGCCGCCCTCCCCGTGTCCCCGGTCCGGACCAAGGTTCCCGTGAGGGCGATGCGGAGGATTGTAAGGGTGGGCTGGGCAGGGGGGCGTATTTTCCTGCGAAAAAAGTTGGAGAAATTTTTCGGAAGAGAGTGAAAACAATGAGTTGGCAGGAAAGACAGCATCTTTGTCGCCACATTTTATCCCCGCGCCCGCGTCGTCCCGGAAGTCGGAGCGAAGCGGAGACTGTCGGGACCCATTCCGGAACGTCGATGTCACGGAATGGGTCCCGGACAAGCCTTCGGCTTTCCGGGATGACGCACGCGGGTGGGCGTCTTGAAATGCCGGAAATGGCGGCGCCCTTCGACAAGCTCAGGACAGAGGGGGGCGCGAGGGGGCGCGTATCCGAGGTCACGCCTGGGGGCGAAATTTGGGGTTATTGGTTGAAGGTGCGTGTCCGGAGAGGAGGTGCGGCCTTTCTTGCCAAATGGCGGTGCGCGAGGCATAAGCTTGGGGGCGCCGAGAGGGTGCGGGCGGCGGTGATTGGCTGCCTGTGTGTCAAGGGCATGGCGGCATCCGGGGCGCGGATGCCGGGCCTGTCCACCATCACGTCCTGCTCATGGGCGCGGAGAGCGCCGCCGACCCTGGAGGATGTGTTTGATCAAGGTTGTTGCCGCCGTTCTCGTGGCACTTGCCGGCTTTCTTCCGCCCGCGGCGGGGGCTTCCGAGCGCCTTACCATCTTTGCCGCCGCCAGCATGAAGGACGCGATGGATCGCGTGGTGCCTGCCTTTACGGCGGAAAGCGGGATCGAGGCCGTCGTTTCCCTTGCCGCGAGCTCCGTGCTGGCGCGCCAGATCGAGGCGGGGGCGCCGGCCGATGTCTATGTCTCGGCCGATATCGCGTGGATGGACTGGCTCACTGAGCGCGGGCTTGTCCGGGAGGCGAGCGTCGAGACGGTGGCGGGGAACGCGCTTGCCATCGTCTCGTCCGAGGCGGCGGCGGACAGCCGGCCGGACGCGCTTCTTGCCCGCGGGCGCATTGCCATGGGCGACCCGAGCCACGTGCCGGCGGGGCGCTACGCACGGGCTGCCCTGTCGCATCTCGGCCTGTGGGAAACGGTGCGGGAGAGGGCCGTCTATGCCGAGAACGTGCGCGTGGCGCTGGAGCTTGCGCGGCGTGGCGAGGCGGCGGCGGCGATCGTCTACGCGTCGGACGCGGAGGCGGCGGGGCTTCCCCCCCTCTACACCTTCCCGCCGGAGAGCCATCCGCCCATCCTCTATCCCGCCGCCGCAACGGTGAAGGCGAAGCCGCAGGCGGAAGCCTTTCTCGATTTCCTGGCGGGCGACAAGGGGCAGGCGATTTTCCGCGCGTTGGGCTTTGCTCGGCCCGATGCGATGACGGCGGGCGGGCGATGACGGAGACCGAAACGGCGATCATCCTGTTATCCGCCAAGGTGGCGATCGCGGCCACCTTGTGCGCGCTTCCGCCGGCTTTTGCCGTGGCGTGGCTGCTGGCGCGCCGGCGCTTTGCCGGGAAGGGGCTTTTGCAGGCGATCGTCACCCTGCCGCTGGTGCTGCCGCCGGTCGCCACCGGCTATGGGCTGCTCCTTCTCTTCGGCACGCAAGGCCCACTCGGCCGGATCATGGAGGCCGTGTTCGGCCTCACCTTCGCCTTCCGCTGGACAGGGGCCGCGCTTGCCGCCGGCGTCATGGCCTTTCCGCTGCTGGTGCGGCCCATTCGCCTGTCGCTGGAGGCGGTCGACCGGGGGCTCGAGGAGGCGGCGGCGACGCTCGGTGCGCCGCGCGTCATCGTTTTCCTGACGGTGACGCTGCCGCTGGCATTGCCGGGGCTACTGGCCGGCGCCGTCCTGGCATTTGCCAAGGCGCTGGGCGAGTTTGGCGCCACCATCACCTTCGTCTCCAACATCCCCGGTGAGACGCAGACGCTCTCGCTGGCGATCTACGCCCTCTTACAGAGCCCCACCGGCGACGCCGCGGCGCTGCGCCTCATCGTCGTCTCCATCCTGTTGGCGCTCGGCGCGGTGCTTTTGTCGGAGTGGGCGGGGCGGCTTATCCAGAGGGGCGGAGATGGGCAAAGGGGCGGCGATGGGCGGGCTTGAGGTCGACATTGCCGGCAAAGCCGGCAGCTTCGCGGTCTCGGCGCGTTTTACCGCCGAGCCGGGCGTGACCGCGCTTTTCGGCCGCTCGGGGGCGGGCAAGAGCACGATCCTCAAGATGATCGCCGGCACGGCGAGGCCGGATGAAGGGCGCATCGTGGCGGACGGCCGCGTGCTCTTTGATGCGGCGGCCGGCATCGACCTGCCGGCGCGCGCGCGGGGTATCGGCTTCGTCTTTCAGGAGGACAGGCTATTTCCCCATCTTTCCGTGCGGCGGAACCTCACCTATGCGCGCTGGGCCGGCCGGCGGGCGGCGGGAAGGCCCTTGCCAGAGGTGGTGGCGCTTCTGGGCCTCGAAGACCATCTCGACCGCCTGCCCGGCACCCTTTCGGGCGGCGAGCGGCAGCGCGTGGCCATCGGCCGGGCGCTTCTTGCCGATCCGCGGATCCTCCTGATGGACGAGCCGCTCTCCTCGCTCGACCGGCAGAGGCGGGCGGAGATACTGCCCTATCTGGAGGCGGTCGCGGGTGAGACGCGCATTCCCGTCATCTATGTCAGTCACGAGACGGACGAGGTGGCGCGGCTTGCCGACAGGGTGGTGGCCGTGGAGGCGGGGCGCGTGCGCGCCGTCGGCTCGCCTGCCGAGATCCTCGGCGGGGAAGAGGGCGGGGAGACCGTCGCGCTTTTGGAGGGGCGGGTGACGGGCATCGACCCGCACTACGAGACGGCGACCGTGGATATCGGCGGCGCCAGGGTGGAATTGCCGGCGCCCGGCCTGACGGCGGGCGCCCGCGTGCGGCTGAGGGTGCGGGCTTCGGATGTCGCAATCGCTACAAGGCCGCATGACGGGCTTTCCATCCGCAACCAGCTTTCGTGCACGGTCGAGCGCGTGTCGGTGACGGGCTCGGCCGCAGATGTCCTTCTGGCGCTTGGCGAACAGAGGCTCGTTTCGCGCATCACCGGCAAGTCCGCCGACACGCTCGGCCTTGCCGTCGGGCAGGAGGTGGTGGCGCTGGTCAAGGCGGTCTCGGTGGAGCGGGCACGACTGATGCGGCCGGACGAGACGGGGGAGTAGTGCCGCCGGGCTGGCTGGCGAGCCGTCGAGCGAGGGAGAGGTGGCCGCGAAGCGGTCGGAGTGGGGGTCGACGCAACCTCTCAACCCGAATTCATTGCCAGCGCTTGTGAAAGGCGTCTTGCTTATCTATGCATTCTCCAGCCCATGGGGTATTCCTTGGCCGCGAGCTCAGGAACAAAGACGAAAAGACGATTGAGGAGGAGTAGAGCCATGAAAATGCTTATAGGAGCGCTATCCGCCGTTGCGCTGACGACGCTGGCTTCCAACGCCTATGCCCAGTGCGACGACGGCGAGATGGTCATCAAGTTCAGCCACGTGGTTGCCGCGAAGGGGCATCCGAAGGGCGATGCCGCGCAGATGCTTGCAGAGCGGGTGAACGAGGAGATGAACGGCACGGCCTGCATGGAGGTCTACCCGAACTCGACGCTCTACGACGACGACAAGGTGATGGAAGCGCTGGTTCTGGGCGACGTGCAGCTGGCTGCTCCCTCGCTGTCGAAGTTCGAGGCCTACACACTCAAGTACCGGCTGTTCGACCTGCCGTTCCTGTTTCCCACCCTCGAGGCGGTGAACGCCTTCAACGGTTCCGACCAAGGCAAGGGACTGCTCAAGGTGACCGAGGACGAGGGCTACACGGGCCTCGGCTACTGGATGTCGGGCCTGAAGCAGTTTTCGGCCAACAAGCCGCTTGTCGAGCCGAGCGACGCCAGTGGCCTGAAATTCCGCGTGCAGACCTCCGATGTCGCCGTGGCGATGATCGAGGCGATGGGCGGGTCGGCGCAGAAACTGGCCTTCAACGAGGTCTACGGTGCGCTGCAGACCGGTGTCGTGGACGGCCAGGAAAACTCCTGGTGCAACATCTACACGCAGAAGTTCTTCGAGGTGCAGGACGGCATCACCGAGACCAACCACCAGCTTCTGGCCTACCTGCTGGTGACGTCGACGGAATGGCTCGAAGGCCTTGAGCCGGAGGTGCGCGACCAGTTCGTGTCGATCGTCGACGCGGTGACGGAGGAGGCCAATGCGGCCGTCGCCGACAAGGAAGCCACCTGCCGCCAGAACATCCTCGACGCGGGCGGGGAAATCCGCGAGCTCACCCCCGAGCAGCGCGAGGAATGGGTGTCGACGATGAAGCCCGTCTGGGAGCAGTTCGAGGGCGACATCGGCGCCGACCTCATCAACGCCGCCGCTTCGAACGGTTCCTGATCAAGCAACCGCGCACCCGCTCCGGCGGGTGCGCTTTATGCATCCGCGCAAAGAACGATAAGGCTTGAGCCTGGGGAACAGCGCGGCGATTTCCGCTCGGGAGGCTCCGATGACATTGCTATGGCCTTCGCTCGCGCTCGGCGTGCTGGTGGCTGTTCTGTTCCTTGCCGAAAGGCGTTATCCGGCCGGCGTCGGGCGCCTCGAGGAGAACGTCCTTTCCGTTCTTCTTGCCCTCATCACCTTCGTTTCCTTCACGCAGGTGGTCGCCCGCTACGGCTTCAACCGGGGCTGGGGCGGGGCGCTGGAGTTCACGCGCATCCTCTTTGCCTGGATGATCCTGTTCGGCATGAGCTACGGCGTGAAGCGCGGCATCCATCTAGGGGTCGATGCCTTCGTGCGGCTGATGCCGAAGCCGCTGTTCCGGGCTGCCGCCATCTTCGGCGCCGTCTGCACCTTCCTCTATGCCTTCATCCTGCTTTACGCGGGCTGGCTCGCCTGGCTGGGCGCCGACGTATCGACCAACTGGCGCCAGACGGGCGCTATCGGCTACTGGACCTTCATGTTCGACCGCGGCACCGGGCTCGACGACTTGCGCTATCCCCTTTGGATGCAGGAGACGTTCGGCCTGCAGGAGCGGATGCAGCGGTGGATCGCCTATCTCATGCTGCCGGTGGGGCTCGGGCTGCTCGCCTTCCGGGCGCTTGAGGGCGTCGTCGCCATCGCCACCGGCGAGCGCGATGTCATCATCGCCGGGCACGAGGCGGAGGACCTCGTCAGCGAAAACCGCGATGTGGTGGGGGACTGAGCGATGGAGCCGCTGATCCTCATCATCCTCGTCCTGACGCTGCTTTTTCTCGGCGTGCCGGTGGCGGTGTCGCTGGGGCTGTCGTCGCTGATCGTCATCGCCTTTTTCTCGAACGATTCCGTTTCGTCGGTGGCGCTGCAGCTTTTCACGGCCTCGCAGAACTATACGCTGCTTGCCATCCCCTTCTTCGTTCTCGCCTCCGCCTTCATGTCGACCGGCGGCGTGGCGCGGCGGATCATCCGTTTCGCCATCGCCTCGGTCGGCCATTTCCGGGGCGGGCTGGCGATGGCCTCGGTGCTTGCCTGCATGATGTTCGCGGCCCTTTCCGGCTCCTCGCCGGCGACGGTGGTCGCCATCGGCACCATCGCGATCGCCGGCATGCGGCAGGTGGGTTACACCAGGGATTTCTCGGCCGGCATCATCGCCAATGCCGGTACGCTCGGCATCCTCATCCCGCCGTCGATCGTCATGGTGGTCTATTCGGCGGCGACGGACGTCTCGGTGGGACGCATGTTCCTTGCCGGCGTGGTGCCGGGCCTGGTAGCCGGGCTCATGCTGATGATCGCCATCTATATCATGGCCCGGGTAAAGGACCTGCCGGCGGAGAAGTGGAAGGGCATCCACGAGATCGTCGAAGGCGGCAAGCAGGCGGGGTGGGGCCTGTTCCTGATCATCATCATCCTCGGCGGCATCTATGGCGGTGTCTTCACACCGACCGAAGCGGCGGCCGTCGCCGCCGTCTACGCCTTTGCGGTGGCGCTTTTCGTCTACCGCGACATGGGGCCGATGAAAGGTATCCCGTGGGTGACGGGCGACGATCCCAAGCGTGCGCGCACCGGCTTCTCGGCGACCGTCTATGCCGTCGCCTTCTTCTTCGTATGGATGATCCTCACCTTCTTCCTGACGGCCGATTGGGAATGGGTCAGCCTGCGCGGGCGCACATTGGTGGGGCTGGCGCTTTCGCTCTGCGTCATGGCGGCCTATGCGGTGTGGCGCGACGAGGAGACGGACCCGCGCAACATCCCTGCCTTCATCGGCGCGAGCCTGCCCGCCTGGCGGCGCAACCTTGCGCTGATGGGCCGCAACTTCTTCAGGGCGTTCTTCAACGACGACACGCACAAGGTGATGGTGGACGCCTCGCGCACCACGGTGATGCTGATGTTCATCATCGTCAACGCGCTGCTCTTCGCCCATGTGCTGACGTCCGAACGCATCCCGCAGGCGATCACCGGGCTGATGGTGGATGCCGGCTTCACCTGGTTCACCTTCCTCATCGCCATCAACCTGCTTCTGCTGCTGGGCGGGCAGTTCATGGAGCCCTCGGGCCTGCTCCTGATCGTCGCACCCGTGGTCTTTCCCATCGCCATGGAACTGGGCGTCGACCCGGTGCATCTGGGCATCATCATGGTGGTGAACATGGAGATCGGCATGATCACGCCGCCGATCGGGCTCAATCTGTTCGTCACGTCCGGCATTACCGGAATGAGCCTGATCCAGGTGGTGCGGGCCGCACTTCCCTTCGTGGCGGTGCTGTTCCTGTTCCTGATCCTGGTCACCTACATGCCGGTGCTTTCCACCTGGCTGCCCTATAGTCTGATGGGGCCGGAGATCATGTCGCGGTGAGGGGTGGTGCGGTTAAGATTTCGTTAACCATTTCTTAACGTTCGGGGCGCAGGCTGATGTCTTCGGATCGGCTTTCCTCCTCCCAAGCACGGTTCGAACAGGGGCGGCGCTCCTGGTGCCGCCCCTTCCGTTTGGGTGGTTCCGGAGCACTCTGATACTGATAGCCGGTTCGGCTGAACGGAAACACCGCCCCCTTCGCGCCCCCTCTCTGTCCTGCCCTACTGCCCCGCCAGGAAGTCGCGGATGCGTTCGATGGCGCGGAGGATGTTTTCTTCCGAGTTGGCGTAGGAAAGCCTGATGTAGCCCTCGCCGAGGATGCCGAAATCCGGACCGCCGATGAGGGCGACGCCGGCTTCCTCCAGAAGGGACGAGGCCAGCGCCTTGGCCTTCCAGCCCGTCCCGCCGATGTTGGGGAAGGCGTAGAAGGCGCCTTTCGGCGTCTGGCAGGTGATGCCGGGAAGGCCGTTCAGCCCTTCGACGACGATCCGCCGCCGCGCGTCGAAGGCGCGCATCATCTTTTCCACGTCGTCCTGCGGACCTTCGATGGCGGCGATGCCGGCGTATTGCGCCGGCGCGTTGACGCAGGACCAGCAATTGACGGCGAGCTTGCGCACCTTGTCGTAGAGGTCGTTCGGCCAGATGGACCAGCCGAGGCGCCAGCCGGTCATGGCCCAGGTCTTCGACCAGCCGTTGAGGACGATGAGGCGGTCGCGGATTTGCGGGAAGGTGAGGAGCGAGGTGGCCTCCTCACCGTCGTAGGTCATGACGTCGTAGATCTCGTCGGAGAGGATGGCGACGTGCGGATGCGCCTCAAGCCCCTTCACCAGCTTTGCGATCTCTTCGCGCGGGGTCACGCCGCCGGTGGGGTTGGCGGGCGAATTGAGGATCAGGAGGCGGGTCTTCGGGGTGATGAGCGACAGCGTCTCCTCGGCGGAGAAGGCGAAGCCGTTCTCCTCGCGGATGGGAACCGGCACGGGCGTGGCGCCGGTGAACTCGATCATCGAGCGGTAGATGGGGAAGCCCGGATCGGGATAGAGGATTTCCGCGCCCGGCTCGCCGAACATGACAATGGCGGCGTACATGGTGGGTTTGCCGCCGGGCAGGATCATCACATTGTCGGGCGAGACCTCTACGCCGGTGGTCATGAGCGTGCGGCGGACCACCGCCTCGCGGGCGGGGAGGATGCCGGTGGCCGGCGTATAGCCGTGGTGGCCGTCGCGCAGTGCCTTCACCGCCGCCTCGACAATGTGCTCCGGCGTGCGGAAATCGGGCTGGCCGATGCCGAGATTGATGATATCGCGCCCCTGGTGGGCGAGTTCCGTCGCCCGCGCGAGAACGGCGAAGGCGTTTTCCTCGCCGATGCGGTCGAAGGCGGGCACTGTTTGGAGCATTTCAGGACGTCCATCTGGTTCTGTTATGGTGCGGGGCTTTTGTGAAGCTTCGCGCGGGAAACGTCAATTGAAGGAGAGGGCGGTGGTGAAGGAGACGGCGGTGGGCGACCTGAAACACTGGACCGCGAGGCCCGCGCCCGCCCGCGCGCCGCTTGCGGGGCGTTATGTGCGGCTGGAGCCGCTGGAGCCGGCGCGCCACGGCGACGGGCTCTTTACCGCTTCGAGCGTGGCCGACGCCGAAGAGCGCTTCCGCTGGCTGGGCGATTATGCACCGGAGAGCCGCGAAACCTTCCAGCCTTGGCTGGACAGGGCGGCGGCGAGCCGCGATCCGCTTTTCTTCGTTCTCATCGATGCCGCGACCGGCCAGATCGGCGGGCGGCAGACCTTCATGCGCATCGACGCCGCCAACGGCGTGGCGGAGATCGGCAATATCTATTGGGGCCCGGCGATCGCCCGGACGCGCCTGGCGACGGAGGCGTTTTATCTCTTTGCCCGCCACATCTTCGACGATCTTGGCTACCGCCGGTTCGAGTGGAAGTGCAACGACCGCAACGAGCCCTCCAAGCGCGCCGCGCTGCGCTTCGGCTTCCGCTTCGAGGGAATTTTCCGCCAGCATATGGTGGTCAAGGGCGAAAACCGCGACACGGCGTGGTATGCCATGCTCGACCATGAATGGCCGACGATAAGGGCGGCGCTGGAAGCCTGGCTGGCGCCGGACAATTTCGACGGCGACGGGCGCCAGGCAAGGCGGCTCGAGACGATCAGGGAGACGATGGGTGCGGGGACGGTTTGAGGGAAGACGGGCGGTGAAGCCTGAAGCGGGCGGCGCGCCGTCATGAAGGAGAACCGTGAAGCCATCATCGCCGCGGCCGTGATCCTTGTCGGTTTCGGCCTTGCCGCGTTCTTTCTGCCGCGTGTGATGATTGCCGTCGGTGATGTTTCGACGGTGGCCGCCGTGGTGGTGGCGGTCCTTTTCGTGGCGGGATTCTTCCTGATTTTCTGGCTGCGGGCGCGTAGCCAGAGGCGGAAGGGGAAGTGAGGGGCGCGAAGGCGCGCTCAACTGACCAGAGAGCTTCGCATCAAGCTGAATGCTGCTATGCTGCCAAGCTCGCCGCCAGCAGTGTCAGCCCCAGCACCAGCACCAGGGCGGCGCCGGCGATCTCGATGCCTGTGTGGATGCGGGCGCTCCAGGTGCCGCCTCCGGCGATGGCAACGGCCCAGTTCTTGGCCGTCACGGCGAGCGTTGCCAGGATGGAGACGGTGATGGCCGTGCCCAGCGCCATGGCGAAGACGGAGACGATGCCGCCCAGCCAGAGCGCGTTGAGGAAGGAGAAGGTGAGGACGATCAAGGCGCCGGAGCAGGGCCGCAGGCCCACTGCCGCGACCGCCGACCAGCCTGTCTTCCAATCGAGGCGGTCTCCGGCAAGACGTGTGGGATCGGGGGCATGGGCGTGGCCGCAGGAGGGGCAGACCTCGCCCGGCGCGTGATGGTGGCCGTGGTCATCGTGATGGTGGTGGTGATGCCCGTCCTCGTGCGCGTGGTGGTGGTGATGGTCGCCTCCCGTATGGGCGGCCGACAGGCTGTGCATGGGCTGCGAGAGCTCCTCACGCGCGGTGATCTGGCGCAATTTGCGCCACAGGAGCCAGGCGCCGAAGGCGGCGATGAAGGCGAAGCTGGCGCTTTCGAGGAACCATGTCGCATCGGTCATGGAGACGGCGGTGCCGCGCAGCGCCAGAAAGACCGCCGCCATCAAGACGATCGCCGTGACCGCCTGCAGCATGGCGGCGGCGAAGGAGAGCACGACACCGCGCCTCAGCGCCACCTCGTTGGCGACCATGTATGAGGAGATGACCGCCTTGCCATGGCCGGGGCCGGCGGCGTGGAAGACGCCGTAGGCGAAGGAGAGGCCGACGAGCATCCAGACCTGCGAGCCGTCCTCGCGCATCGCCTTCAATGCGCCGGTCAGCGCCCGGTAGAAGGCCTGCTGCTGGACGTTGACCCATTGCAGGAGGCCGGCCAGGGGGCCGCTCGGGGCCATCGACGGCTCGGCCGTGCCGATGCCAAGTGAGCTCTGGGCGTGGGCGGCGGGGAGGAGGAATGCCAAGGCCGTGGCCGCGAGCGCAAGGACGATCACGGCGTTGGCGGCTTTCGCAAAACGCATGGAGTTAGAAGCTGGCACGACGGGCGCCGTCGTCTTCATTTGACTGCTCCCACCTGAACGGAACGGTCTATCCATTGGCGCTGCACTGGATTTCGAGCTTGGTTGCGAAGATCTTGCTGAGGTCGTTGCCGCCGGGTTCGTTGAAGAAGGCGTCCGTCAGCGTTTGCTGGTTCTGGGCGATGGCCTCGTCCGGGTCGGGGCGGATCACCTCGCGGCTACAGCCTTGCGGCAGGTTCTCCACCGCCATGTAGCTGTCCTCGGTGAAGTCTATGGCGGTGTAGAAGGTGGGGTCGTAGACGCCGAAATCCAACTTGCCCTGAAGCTCCAGAGGCTCCTTCGGCCGCGATTCGAAGAGGATGATGAGCTGATTGTCGGTGAAGTCGGCGATGAGCTTTTCCGGCGGCTCCATGGCCACGTCGCGGCCGTCGTCGGTGACGATCTGGAAATAATCGAACTCGGCGAGCGATTCGTGGACGACGTTCGCGACCTCCTGCAGCTCATCGGCGTCGAGCTCGAGGTCCTGGTTCTGGTCGAACTCGACGAGCACGGTGCTGGAGAAGAGATCGTCGAAGCGCCAGACGTGGCGCAGCGCCTCGACCTTGCTGTCCTTGGAGATGGCGACGTCCAACCGGGCCTCGGCGAAGACGTGAGGGTGCGCGGGTGCCGGAGCGCTCGTGGCGGACAGAACGGCGACCGTCCCCATCGCCGTTGCCGTTCTCTTCCAAGAGTGCATGCGCTGTTGTCCCCGTCGGTATCGTGAGAGAGGTGCCTTATCTACCACGAAGCCGGCGAAAATGGGACATCACAAACGATCTTCAGCGCTGCAATTCTCCTTCAGCCACTGGGCCAGGAAATCGACCAGGGCGCGCACCTTCGCCGGCAGGTAGCGGCGGTGGGGATAGACGGCGAAGATGCCGGCGCCGTCGGTGATGTGCTCCTCAAGGACGGTGACGAGCCGGCCGGCGGCGACCTCCGGTGCGGCGATGAAATCCGGCTGGAAGGCGAAGCCGAGCCCGGCGACCGCCGCCGCGCGCACGGTCAGCGGGCTGTTGACCTCGATGCGCGGCGACACGGGAACGGTGAACATCGTGCCGTCGGCTTCGCGGAACGGCCAATTGTGACGGTGGCGGCTGTTGGTGTCGACGATGCAGGGCAAATTTGCCAGGTCGCGCGGATGCATTGGCCGGCCCACCTTCTCGATGAGCGCCGGCGATGCGCAGAGGGGGACGCTGAAGGGCGCCAGGCGCCGGGCGATCAGCGAGGAATCGTCGAGCTTGGTGATGCGGATGGCGAGGTCGAAACCTTCCTCCACCAGGTCGACGAAGCGGTCGTCGAGCTGGATGTCGAGTACGATATCGGGATGGGAGGCGGCGAACTCGATCAGCGAGCGGCCGATCGGCGCGTCGGCAAAGGTGCGCGAGGCCGACAGCTTGATACGGCCCTTGATGTCGCCGGAGGTCTCGCGGACGGCCTCCGAGAGGTTGTCGATCTCGCGAACGATCTCGAGAGCCCGCTGGTAATAGGTGTGGCCGGTCTCCGTCAGCGAGAACTGCCGCGTGGTGCGGTTCAGGAGCAGGGCGCCCAGTTCATCCTCCAGCTCGCGGACATATTTCGACAGAAGCGCCTTGGAGCGGCCGACCTTGCGGGCGGCGGCGGAGAAGCCTTCCGCCTCGACCACGTCGATGAAGGCGCGCATGCGGGTGAGCGTGTCCATGGGGGTTACCCGCCTATGAAAGGATGCTTGCAGTGAGACGGATCAACTGGCGGTCGCTGCCGGGGGGGCCGAGGAGGGATATGCCGAAGGGCGCGCCGTGCACCTTGCCGAGGGGAATAGTGATCTGCGGCCAGGCGAGCAGGCCGGCGACCGAGGTCAGCGTCAGCGCCTTGGCGCGGTAGGTCTCCAGCTCGGCCTGGGTGGCGATCTTCAGGGGCGGGGCGGAAGGCTGCGTCGGCATGACCACCACCATGTCCGCGTCCATGAGGGCGGCGAAATCGGCCTGGAAATCGCGCTGGCGCCGGCGCGCCGCCTCCACCGTCGCCGTGCTTATGGAGCGGGCGTAGGCGAAGCGCTCCTTCACGCCGGGGCCGAGGTTACGATCCTTCTTCTTGAGGAAGGGCCCGTGCACCTGCCAGGCTTCGTATGCCTGGATTTCCTTGAAGCGCTCGAAGAGCTCGTCCGGCTCGCCGGGCAGGGCCATGAAGCTCGGTTCGCGCCCGAAACGGTCGAGGACATGGCCGAGCATGGTGCCGTAGGCCGTGCGTTCCTCCTCTCCGAATAAAAGTGCCTCCAACTCGGCGATGCGCACCGGGCGGCGCAGCGTCTGGCGGTGCGTATCCTCGCCCAGAAGCACCTCGCCCACTGCCGTATAGGCGGCGGCGTCGCGGGCGAACCAGCCGAAGGTGTCGAAGGAAGGGGCGAGCGGCATGGCGCCTTGCATCGAAATGCGGCCATGGGTGGTGCGCAGGCCGATGAGGCCGCAGAAAGAGGCGGGGGCGCGGATGGAGCCGTTCGTGTCGGAGCCTATGGCGATGTCGGCAAGCCCGCCGGCCACCGCCGCTGCCGAGCCGGAGGAAGAGCCGCCGGTGACCCTTTCGCGCGCCCGCGGGTTCACCGGCGGGGGGAAATGGGCGTTCATGCCGATCATGGAGTAGGTGAGCTCGTCCGTCTGCGTCTTGCCGGCGAAGCGGGCGCCGGCGTCGAGCAGCGCCTGGATAGGGGGGGCGGTGGCCTCGGCATTGCCGCTTTCGGCCTCCTTCTGCGGGTTGCCGCCGCCGGTCGGATAGCCGGCCACGTCGTAGATATCCTTGACGGCGAGGGTGAGGCCCATGAGGGGGCCATCCGGGGCCGAGGGCACGGGGGCCTCGGGATAGTTCAGAAACGCGTTCAGGGGGTCCCGTGTCGCCGTCATTTTCGCTCCTCGTGGCACTTCGGGCCGACAATCGGCGCTCGGTGGATTTTTTTCAACCTCATGCGGATTTTTCATTGATTGTGACAGACAGGACGACTATATCGCGCCTGCCCAAAGTCGCACGTGCCTGTGGGTGTCCGCCGACCCTCGGAAATGGCGAGGAACTCGGTAAGGTACCTGGAACTAACCCCTCCAGTCGGTTTCGCGGCCAACCACGAAATCGAGGACATCTTGAAGCAACGACGGTGCGGGCCTTTCTGGTGTCTGCCGGTTGTCCAAAAACCGGGGTTACTGAAGAGGCACACCTTCATTGCCGGCAGTGCGGATGGGGTCTCCCATACCAAAGCTGAGGCAGACAAAGCGAGCATTCGCCGCGAGGCGGGAGCTCATCGTCATGCGTTAAACGCATCCGTGGTTTCCGGTGATTTCCACCCTCCGGCCCATCGATCCGTTCATCGCATCCTTTGTCCACCGCGGGCAGACCAAGCCCGCTGAGCTTGAGCTTTGATCGAAGCGGCTCCGGCCGCCGAAGGAGAGACCCCGATGGCCACCCAGCGCATCCTCGACTTTCTCGCCACGCGACGCCCCGACGGCCCCTGCCTCGTCGTCGACCTCGACGTCGTGCACGACAACTACCGCGCCTTCGAGAAGGCCCTGCCGGATTCGAAGATCTTCTACGCCGTGAAGGCCAATCCCGCGCCGGAGATCCTCAAGCTCCTGGCGAACCTCGGCTCGTCCTTCGACACGGCTTCCGTGGCGGAGATCGAGATGGCGCTGAATGCGGGGGCGACGCCCGACCGCATCTCCTTCGGCAACACCATCAAGAAGGAGCGGGACGTTGCGCGCGCTTTTGAGCTCGGCGTGCGTCTTTACGCCGTCGACAGCGTGGAAGAGGTGGAGAAGATCGCCCGCGCGGCGCCCGGCGCCCGCGTCTTCTGCCGCGTGCTCACCGACGGGGCGGGCGCGGAGTGGCCGCTGTCGCGCAAGTTCGGCTGCGTGCCGGCGATGGCGGTGGACGTGCTGCGCCAGGCGAAGGCGCTGGGCCTTGCCCCTTACGGCGTCTCCTTCCATGTCGGCTCGCAGCAGACGGACCTTTCCGCCTGGGACCGCGCGCTGGACGACGCCCGCTTCGTCTTCCAGACGCTGGCCGAGGAAGGCATCGTCCTGAAGATGGTCAACATGGGCGGCGGCTTTCCGACGCGCTACCTGCGCGACGTGCCGGCCGCGCAGGCCTACGGGCAGGCGATCTTCACCGCGCTCCGCAAGCATTTCGGCAACCGCCTGCCGGAGACCATCATCGAGCCCGGCCGCGGCATGGTGGGCAATGCCGGCGTCATCAAGTCCGAGGTGGTGCTGGTGTCGAAGAAGGCGGAAGACGACGACGTGCGCTGGGTCTATCTCGACATCGGCAAGTTCGGCGGGCTCGCCGAGACGATGGACGAGGCAATCCGCTATCCGCTGGTCACCCGGCATGACGGCGGCGCAACGGCGCCTTGCGTGCTGGCCGGCCCGACCTGCGATTCGGCCGATGTGCTCTACGAGAAGACGCCGTATCCGCTGCCGCTGTCGCTTACCATCGGCGACGAGGTGCTGATCGAGGGGACGGGCGCCTACACGACGACTTACGCCTCGGTGGCCTTCAACGGCTTCGAGCCGCTGCGTGCCTACGTGATCTGAGTACGCTTGAGGTTTGTGAAGGATCACCGACATGGAAGCGGTATTCTTAGAGAATGCCGGCGTTTGGCCGCTCTCCTTCCTTGAGGGGGAGATGGCCGCGCGGCGGCCAGAGGGGGACGTCGGCCACGGGCGGGAGGCTTTTGCCATCGCCCCCGAAACTCCCGCGGACGTTCCGGCGCGCGAGGCGCTGCTTGACCGGGCCATGGGCCCGAAGCGCAAGCGCAAATCGTCGGAGAAGCTGCGGCGCGGGCGCTTGCCGGCGGAGGGGTTGGCGTTTGTCGCGCGCGGTCCGGACGGTTCTCTCGTGGGAACCGTGCGGTTGTGGGACGTACGGCTCGGCGAGACGGATGCGCCTGCCTTGCTGCTCGGGCCGCTGGCGGTCGACCCGGCGATGAAGGGTGTGGGCATCGGTACGGCTTTGATGCGCCATGCGGTCGGCGAAGCGAAGCGGCGCGGCCACGGCGCTATCCTGCTGGTCGGCGACGCGCCGTACTATGCGCGTTTCGGCTTCTCGGCGGAAAAGACCGGCCGGCTTTCCATGCCCGGCCCGTATGAGCGGGAGCGCTTTCTGGCGTTGGAGCTTGTCGGCGGGGCGCTCGATAGGGCGCATGGAGTGCTGAAACCCGCTCGGCGGAATACCCGTTCGGAGGCGTTGGCGCGCGCGGCATGACGCGCGCGCCTCGATATCAGAGTCCCTGGGATATCAGAGTACCTGGCTGAGTTGCATGGCTACCGACATGTTGCCATCGACCCTGAGCTTGCCCTGCATGAAGGCCGCTGTCGGATCCAGATCGCCGGCGATCATGGCCTCCAGGTCTTCCTTGGTGAGCGTGATGATGCAGTCGGCACCAGCGTCGCTCAGGGAAACCGTCTTTCCGTCGATCACGATGGCGCCGTCGGTGCCGCAGTCGAACTTCACCGAATTGGCGAAGTCCGAACCGGCCATGCGCTCTTGCATCTTGGCGGCGATCTCATCCATTCCCATAGCTACTCCTCGTGGCGGCGCTTGGTCTAAAGCAGGGCCCGCTTGCCTGCGCCCGCCGCAAGGAAAGCCGATGCGGGAGACGCACAGGGAATAGCAATCGGATTACGTTTACGTCAATGCGGATCGGTCAACATCGGATTTCCGCCGCCGGCCGAGGTGCCGAGCAGGCGGTCCAGAAGCTCGGTCAGCCGCTCCAGATTCTCCCTGCCGCCGAGGCGGCCGATCATGCGGTTCTCGTGTTCGTGCCAAAGCGCCGTCATGCGGTCGACGTAGCGCTTGCCTTCCTCGGTGAGATACAGCGAGTGCGAGCGGCGGTCGGCGCGGCCCTTGCGCCGCTCCGCAAGGCCACGCGCCTCGATGCTGTCCATCAGGAAGACGAAGTTGGCCCTCTTGATGCCCAGTCCCTCGGCGATGGTGGTCTGCTTCTGTCCGGGATATTTGGCGATCATGGCAAGGACGGAAAATTCCGCCGGGCGCAGCTTCAGCTTCGCCAGGGTGGTGGCGAAATCGTGGAAGACCAGAAGCTGGGCGCGGCGCAGCTTGAAGTCGAGAAGCGAGGTGATGCAGGGCAGCTCGGCCTCTCCGCCGGGCGCCTCAAACGGCGCCTCCGAGAGGGAGCGGTTGCCTTCGCAAGGTTTGTCGGATTGGCCCGCGGGTAATGTCATGACACCTCCAAAATGCCGTGCCTGACGTCGAGCATTGGTTGCAGAGGAGGCTCCGGGAATGACCGCGAGCCAACGCATTGCACGAACCGCAACGGATATGCCGGCGCAAAAAGCACGCCCGATTGATCATCAAAATATAGCGAGCCGGATAAACAGCCCGCACCTCGAAAATATTATCGAAAACAATAACCGGCATAGGGCGAATAGGGGAAGCGCCCTGCTCTGAATACGACATTTACTATTTTATAACCGTCATTCCCCCGGGCCGATACGGCGACGGATGGCGTTGTCGCGTATCTCGGCCTTGGAAAGATAGTCGACCTGCTCGATCATGACCTCGTGGACCAGTGTCTCGCCCGCACGCTCGTTTATGCTGTCCCGTATGCCGGTCCGGAGCGCGTCCAGGTCGACGCCGTTGCGATCGGTGAAGTCGATTTGCGGGTTGGCGTAGAGATAGCTGTGCAATTCGTCGACCAGAAGCACGTCGGCGGGCAGTGACAATGTCTTCAACTTCTCCGGCTCGGCGGTGAAGACGAGGCGGGCTAGGAAATAGCCGTCCACCTGCCTGTCCTTGACGACGGGCACGGAGATCACCGGCGTACGCACGTAGTCGAGCCCACCGAAGAAGGGGGGCAGGGGGGTGGCGTTCCTCGCCGCCTGCGACGTCTGGAACGAGTAGAACACCGCGCCGAGGGTGGCGGCGCTGACCCAGACTGCGACCAGCAGGAACTTGAACATCGGGTCTACCGACCGAATTCGCGGACGGTGTAGGTGCCGTCCGCCTGCGCTTGCTCGATAGCTTTTTGCAGGAGGGCGGCGACCTCGCCAACGGCGCCCAGATGCGCCTCAATCGTCGCTTCGTTGGCGGCCAGCTTGCCGCGCAGGCGGAGCATCGCCTCGCGGTGGTCGACGCCGAGATCCTCCGGCACAATGCCCTTGAAGGCCTTGCCGAGCTCGTGGAGATGGCGGCTCTTGCGGGCGTTCGAGGCCTTGATGTCGTATTTCGGATCGCTGCGGATCGCGGCCGTCTCGGCCTCGATCGCATCGGTGATGCGCTCGATGAGGGCGAGCAGGGCGCCGGTGCGTCCGTCTGTCTTTGTGGTTTCAGCAGCGGGGGCGGCGTTGGCGGTGGGTTTCAGGTCGTGCATGGGGAGTGTCTGCATCCGCTCGGTAAAAGGCTATTCTTCATGGGTGGAGGGCGGCGCCGCATCGGCCGCGAGGGTCTTGGCCGTCTGCCGCTCGATCTCCTCTATCAGGCTGGCGGCGAGCGAGGCCTGGGTCGCGGCTTCCTTCGCCTCGGGGCCGGAGGAGACGCCGGCGACGGGCACCTTCCTGCCGTCCTCCAGCGTGTGGTCGCCGAGCACGCGGTCGGCGATGCCGATGCCGCCGCGCCGGGCCATGACGTTGCCGAGCTCCTGCGCCAGCAGGCCGCGCCACATCTCGCCGGAGAGGCCCTCGCCGTAGAAGGCGGCGGTATCCTCCGGCAGCATGTTCTGCAGGAAGCTCTGCAGCACCATGGACTCGAACTCAACGAAGTGCTCGGGCCTGCCGGCTGTCGCGTTCTGAGCGCGTGGGGTGGGCGCGGCGACCTCGAAGGCCGTGGCCGCATCGCCGGCATGGGCCCTCAGCCGTGCCCGCGCGGCCTCGACCTTTGCGGGGTCGGCCGCCTTCGCCACGTCCAGAAGAATGTCGCCGGGGGGTGAAATCGCCACGAATGTCTACCGCGAACCGTTTTCAGTGAGCCGACTATGGCAGGGAAAGCTTGCGGCAGGCTTGCCCGGCGTGATTTGCCGTTCAAATCCGGCCGCTCAGGGCTCGCGCTGCTGCTCCAGCAGCTCCAGCACAGCCTTTTCCTCGGCCGCCCTTTCATGCCTGCGCACCGCGCTCGTGTGGGCGCGCCCGGCCACATCCGCGCGGGCGCCGGCAGCGGCGACCATGGCGGCCTCTTCGGCGGCGCGCTCCAGGCACTTCTCCTTGCGGGTGAGGGCACGGGCGATGCGGTCATGATAGAGCGCGGGAAAGAGGGCTGCCAGGCTGTCGGGCGCGTCCAGGCGCTCTGCAAGCTCCGCCGCCTCGGCTTCGGCCATGGCTGCTTCCTTCAAGTGCGTGGCGCGGCGGGCCTCGTGCAGTTCCTTGAGGCGCTCCTGAAGCTTTACGAGCCGTGCCAGCTTTTGCCGCCTGTCCACCGTCATCGCTTCACCCGCCGATGGTTGTCGGGAAGAAGCCGTCGGCGAAGAGGCGCAGGAAGGTGCCGATGCCGAAGTAGAGGAGCAACAGGCCGCCGGCGATGACGAAGGGGAGCGAGATGAAGTAGATGGGGATCTGCGGCGTCAGCTTGTTGATGAAACCGATGGCGAGGTTGACCAGGATCGCATAGGCCACGAAGGGACTGCCGAGCCTGATCATCACGAAGAAGGCCGCGGAGAGGGTGTCGGAGAGGTCGACAAGCGCGGATTGCGGGTCGAACAGGGCGTCGATGGGCGCCAGCCGGTAGGAAGCCACCAGCGCCTGGATGATGGCATGGTGGAAATCGAACACGAAAAGCAGAAGCAGTGCGGAAAAGGAGATGAGGGCGGCGACCGCCGGCTGCGGCTCGTTCTCCTCGACCGCCACGCCGCCGCCGGCCATGCCATAGCCCATCATCATGGCCATGGCGGCGCCGATGAACTGGAGCGCCAGCACGTAGAAGCGTGCGACGAGGCCGATCAGCGCGCCGATGAGGAGCTCGGAACCGATGAGGACGAGCATCGCCTGGGGTTGGCGCGAGACATGCGGCACGATCGCCTCCCACAGATGCGCAAGCAGCGCCAGCGAGGCGCCGACGGCGACGAAGAGACGGACCTGCACGGGAACGCGCGCGCTCCCCAGCCCCGGCAGGAGGAGGAAACAGGCGCCGATGCGGCAGAAGGCGAGGAAGGCGGCGAGGATGGCGGTTTCCAGCATTGGTTACCGCGATACTGGGCGTGGTGGGGGAAGGGGGCTCGGCATTGACGGTTAGGAGATCGACCCCAGGACGCTGATCTCCACGCCCTTGGCGATCTCGACGTGGCTCAGCACCGGCAGGGTCGGGAACAGGCGCTCGACGATCATGCGCACGTAGGGGCGGGCCTCGGGGGCCGTTACAAGCACGAAGCGCTCGCCGGCGTCGATGTGGTTGCGGATTGCCTTGCCCGCTTCCTGGCCGAACTCCTCGAGCTGGCGCGGGTCGATGTCGAACTCGCGCACTTCGCCCTTGGGGTCGCGCTTCAGCGCCTGGTGGAAGGCGAGGTCCCAGCGGTTGCCGAGGCGGAGCACCTTGAGGACGCCGCCCTCGCTCAGATCGCCGCAGATCTGCTGCGCCATGCGGATGCGCACGTGCTCGACGATCTGCTCCGTGCGGCGGATATGCGGGGCGATCTCGGCGATGGCCTCGATGATGAGATGCAGGTTGCGGATGGAGATGCGCTCGGCCAAGAGCAGCTTCAGGACCGCCTGGAGGCCGGGGTAGGTGATGTGCGAGGAGCAGATCTCGTCGGCCAGCTTGCGGTACTCGGGGTCGAGCCGGTCGATCAGCGCCTTCATATCCTTGTAGGAGAGAAGCTGCGGCAGGTTGTTGCGGATCACCTCGGAAAGGTGCGTGAGCAGAACCGACATGTTGTCGGCGTAGGCAAGCTGCTTGTTCTTCAGTTCCTCGGCGAACATGTCGGAGACCGAATAGGCGCGCAGGCCGAAGGCGGGCTCCTTCACCTCTTCGCCCGGCAGGTCGGGCGCCGGCTTGCCGCCCAAAAGCACCATCAGCTCGCCGACGCGCAGGCGGTGCTCGGCCACGACCGTGCCATGGATATTGATGCGGTAGCTCTTGGGCGGGATGGTGAAGTCGTCGGTGAGCCGCACCTCGGGCACGACGAAGCCGTATTGCGCGGCGAATTTCTTCCGCATCTTGTTCATGCGGAAGGCGAGCTCCTGATGCGAGGCGATGAGCCGGGTGGAAAGCTGCTTGCCGATCAAAAGCTCGATCTCCGCCGTCTTGAGCGAGGATTTGACCGAGTTGCGCTCCTCCTCGACGGCGTCGAGCTTCTCGCGGCGCACGGCCTCGGCGGCGGCCTCCTCTCGCTGCCGTTCGCGGCGCGGCAGCAGATAGCCGAGCCCGGCCATGGTGCCGGCCAGCGCCAGGAAGGGCAGAGCCGGCAGGCCCGGCATCAGGGCGAGAACGGCAAGCAGCATGGCCGCCACGAAGAGGGCACGCGGATAAGCGCCCAACTGGTCGAATACGGCCTTGTCGGCCGAGCCGCGCGTGCCCCCCTTGGAGACGAGCAGGCCAGCGGCGAGCGAGACGATGAGGGCAGGAATCTGCGAGACGAGGCCGTCGCCCACCGAAAGCCTGGTGAAGACGTCCGAGGCCTCGCCGAGGTCCATGTCGTGGCGGGAATAGCCGATGGCGATGCCGCCGACGATGTTGATGGCGGTGATGATGAGGCCGGCGACGGCGTCTCCACGCACGAATTTCGATGCGCCGTCCATGGCGCCGAAGAAGGAACTCTCCTCCTCCAGCTCGCGGCGCCGGCGCTGGGCCTCCTTGTCGTCGATCATGCCGGCGGACAGGTCCGCGTCGATCGACATCTGTTTGCCGGGAATGGCATCGAGCGTGAAGCGCGCGCCGACCTCGGCGATGCGGGTCGAGCCCTTGGTGATGACGACGAAGTTCACGACGACGAGGATCAGGAAGATGATCAGGCCGATGACGAAGTCGCCGCTCATCACCAGCTTGGAGAAGCCGCCGATGACATGACCCGCCGCGTTGGTGCCCTCGTGGCCCTCGGACAGGATCATGCGCGTCGTCGCGATGTTGAGCGACAGGCGCATCATGGTGGCGATCAGGAGGATGGTGGGGAAGGAGGAGAAGTCGAGCGGGCGCTGGATCCACAGCGCCACCATCAGGATGAGCACCGAGAAGGCGATGGAGAAGGCGAGGCCGACGTCGATGAGGAAAGGCGGGATCGGCAGGAACAGGATCGCCAGAATAATGATGACGCCGACGGCAAAGCCAATGTCCCGGCTGTGCTTGCGGGGTTCGCTGCCGACAATGCCTTCGCTCAACGCCATTCACGCCTCCATGTGGGCGGGAGGATAGGCGGCGAAGCTTGTGCGAGGGCGGAAAGGGCGTCTGGCGGCAGCGTGTGTGCACCGCCGCCAGATCGTTGGCCGGTCAGTGGACCACGTGATCCTTCACATGCGCCAGCTTGTCGGGATTGCGGGTGATGTAGATCGCGGCGATCTTCCCGTCCTCGATCTGCAGCGCGGTGGTCTGCAGGATATCGCCCGGCTCGACCGTGACGAACCCGGGCAAGCCGTTGATGAAGCCGTAACGCACGAGTTGCGACATATTCTCGGCGAAAAGACGGGCGAGCGAGGCGTGGAGTTGCATGGCGCCTTCGAGCCCGACGATCGGCCGCGGCGCGGCCGGTGCCTTGCCGCCGCCATCGGCGTAGATGGTCACATCTTCCGCCAGGAGCGAGCGCAGTTGCTGCATGTCGCCGCCGCGGGAGGCCGCGAAGAAGGCGGAGGCGATTTCCAGGACGCGCTCCTTCGGCACCGCGAAGCGCGGGCGCGCGGCGCGCACGTGACCGCGCGCGCGGCTCGCGAGCTGACGGCAGGCCGCCGGCTCGCGCCCGATCGTCGCGGCAACCTCATCGAAGCCGACGCCGAACACGTCATGGAGGAGAAAGGCGGCGCGTTCGAGCGGCGACAGGCGCTCCAGCGCCATCATCAGCGGCAGCGTGACGTCGTCGTCGATCTCGTCCTCCTCCTCGATGACCGGTTCCGGCAGCCATGGCCCTACATAGGTCTCGCGGCGGTGGCGGGCGGATTTCAGATGATCGAGGCACAGACGCGTCACGATGCGGCGGAGATAGGCTTCGGGCTCCCGCACCGCATCGCGATCGGTGTTGAGCCAGCGCAGGAACGCCTCCTGTACGATGTCCTCCGCGTCGGCAACGGATCCCAGCATCCGATAGGCGACGCGGATCAATCGCGGACGCAGCGGATCGAAGGCCGCCGCTGCGTCCTGGCTGGGAATCCCCGCCATCAGGCGGCTTGGCGCTTTTCGACCGGGTGGATGCCGCGAAAGCCGACCTGGACCCGGTTCCAGCCGTTGATGGCTACGATCAGCAGGGTGAGATTCACCTGTTCCTCCTCGGTGAACTGAGCCTGCAGCGCATCATACACGTCATCGGGCGCGCGCGTCTCCGCCACCAGCGTCAGGGCTTCGGTCCAGGCAAGCGCGGCGCGTTCACGCTCGCTGTAGAGTGGCGATTCGCGCCATGCGTCGAGCAGATAGAGGCGCTCCTCCGTCTCGCCCTTCGCCCGGGCGTCGGTTGTGTGCATGTGAAGGCAGCGGGCGCAGCCGTTGATCTGCGAGGCACGTATCTTCACCAGTTCCATCAGGCTGGGTTCCAAGCCGCTGCCGATAATGTCCTTCCCAAAGGCGAGGAAGGATTGCAGGGAAGCGGGCGCGGCGGCAAAGGGGTCCAGTCGTGGTGTCATGTCGATCTCCTTCATCAGGGACAATTCCCGATGACATGACGAGATGGATCGCCGGTATGTGACACGCGGGCGAGATTTTTTGTAATCGCAGCGGATCGCGGGAGTCACAGCGTTAGAAGCTGTTCTCGATCCGCTGGAAGATCACCGTCGTGAAAGAGGATATCTGCGCGCCGACGAAGGGTCCGGAAAAGGCCACGGCCAACAGGATGGCGACGATCTTGGGGACGAAGGTGAGGGTGATTTCCTGCACCTGGGTCAGCGCCTGGACGAGCGCGATGCCGATGCCGACGACCATGGCGACGATCACCGCCGGGCTGGCGGCGATCAGCACCGTCCAGATGGCATACTGGACGATGTCGAGGGCGTCGGCCTCGTTCATGGGTCAGCGGATCACGACGCCGGGGCCGACGATCACTTCCTGGCCGCCTTCGAGCTTGGCGACCACGCCGTCGCTGTAGAGCTTCACCTCCGAGACGATGCCGGTCACCGTGCCGTCGGCCGAGGTGATCTCGCGGCCGACGAGGCTGCCTGCCTGGGAGAGCGAGGAGGCGGCGAGGATCTGTTCCAGCTTGTCATTGATCTGCACGGACTGCTCAACCTGGGAGAAGCTGGCGAGCTGGGCCACGTAGTCGGTGGATTCCATCGGGCTCGTCGGGTCCTGGTTCTTCATCTCGGCGACGAGCAGCTTGAGGAAGGACTGGTAGTCCACGGCCTGAGGCGCGGCGGTGCTGGTCTGGTCCTGCGCGGTGCCGGTTACGGTCGAAACGTTCATGTCTATTCCCCTACGGCCTTGGCGAATGCGGTTTCCTGGTGCCGGCGCGGCCCTTCCAGGATTTCCTCTTCCAACGGATAGAGCGCGCGGATCGCCTTCAGCGCCTCGTAGACCTGGCCCTCGCATACGAGCGTGTCGACGTGCTTCAGCCCGGCCAGCACGGGCTCGTTGCGGAAGGTGGCAAGCAGGTTGGCAAGGGTCCGGCGGAAGAGTTCGTGCGCGTTGTCCCCGCCGTCGGGGTTCATCAGCATGATCTGCACGATGAAATAGAGCTGGCGCAGCGGCGTCTTCGCGTCCTCCGGCTGGAGGACGTGATTCTGCAGCAGGAACTGCACGTCGTTCAGGAACTCCAGCGAGACCTTGCGGTCGACCTTGATGACGGCACCGTTGACATAGATCTTCTCGCCGGCTTTGAGCGATATCTTGAGCGTGTTGGTCATTTCAGCCCGTCGCGGATGATCTGCGAGACCTCGATAAGCCCATCGAAATTGTCCGAGCGGCCCTGGCGCACCTCCTCGCCCTCGCGCAGAAGCCACAGGCCGATGGAGATCAGGTTGGCGCGCAGCTCCTTCGGCAGCTCGTTGTCGGGGCTGCCCAGGTCGCTGATGAGCGAGGTCCACACCCGGTTCATGAACAGGATGGCCTCGATCGTCTCGCGCGCATTCGGCCCGGCGTCGCGCGCTGTGGCGAGAAGGTCGATGGAGCGTGTCAGCAACTGGCGCTCGCGGTCCTTCGCGTCGGCAACCGAATCCGTCTGAACCTCGCTATAGGAAAACTGGTACATGGGGTCTGAGGTCTCGCTTCCTGGTCGTCACGGATATGTCGTCACAGATATCGTAAGAGGCTGAGCTGCTGGATGCGGGCGGTCAGCGCGTAGGCGGTTTCGATCTGGGTCAGGAGGTCATTGACCTTCGTGGCGGCCTCGAACGGGTCGACGCCTTCAAGATCCGTGACCAATGTGTTGAACAGGTCGATCTGCGAGGAGATGCGTTCGCTGGCTTCCTCGACGCGGGTCTCGGCAAGGCCGACCTCGGATTGCGCGTGCGCGAAATCGGCGACTGCCGCGCCGACCAGCGCGGTGGCGCGCCCGTAGAGCGCCTGCAGCGCCTCGTCGTCAAGGGGTATCTGCATCAGATCGGTGAGTGCCGCGGTGGCCATGGCAAGCCTGCGCATGCCCGGGCCGTTGGCCGTGGTCGAGGTCTCGGCCGTCTCGTTAAGGGTGATGCGGCTGGTGATCTTCTGGTCCGAGGCCTCGGACCAATCGCTCCAGCCGGCGCCCATGAAGCTCGCCTCAAGGTCATCGAGGAACGCCGCCATTTCCGCGGCGGTGATGTTCTCGGCGGCGGGGTCGGTCTGGGCGAAGCCGAAATGGGCGGAGAAAAGCGTATCGAACTGCGCCTTGTTGGGCGAAGCGGGATCGGTGAAGTCGTTGAGCGGCTTCACATCGGTGTTGATGCCGGCGAACAGGTATTCGCCGTTCAGGTTGCTGTTGAGGATGCTCGTCATCGATTCCAGCGCCTGCTTGGCGCTGGCGCGGATGATCTCCGGATCGCTGTCCCCGGAAGATGCGGCCGTCAGCGCCTCCAGCATGTCTTGGGCGATGCCGCCGAGCTGCTCCAGGCCGTTTTGGGTGGCGGAGAGCCGGCCGGAGGCCAGGCCGTTGGCATCGATCAGGCTGTCCAGCCGCGCCATGTCGCGCGTCATGGAGAAGCTGACGCCGGCGCGGGCGCCCAGCGTCACGCCGGGATCGGCCACGCGGCCGGTGGTGGCCTCCTGCTGGCGCTCGGCTAGTTCCACCTGCATGCGCATCATCTGGTAGCGCAGGGTCTGCGAAATGCTGGAGGTGGAGATGAAGGAGGTTTTCATGGCTAGCGCGCGACCTCCATCAGTGTGTACAGCATCTCGTCGACGACGCTCATCAGCCGCGCCGAGGCCTCATAGGCGTGCTCGAGGTCGAGCAGCAGGGCCATCTCCTTGTCGATGTTGACGCCGGTGGCGTTGGAAAGTGCCGTGGCGGTGTGCGTGGCCAGCGCCTCCTTGGCCTCTACGCCGGTGGCTGCATCCTTGCGCAGGCTCTCCAGCCAGCCGATGGACTGGCTGGAGAAAGCGGTGAGGCTTAGCGTGGCGCCGAGGCCGGCAGCCGGATCGAAGCCCGCCGGCTCATCGAGCTTGGCGAGATAGGCGTTGAGGAGGTCGGAGTAGGACGCGCCGCCTTCTGTGTTGTGGACATAGCCGGCGCCGTTGGCGCCGCCGTCGCGCAGCAAGGTTGGGTCGGCCTCGAAGGCGGCGTTGAGCGTGATATTGCCGGCCAGCCCATCCTCCAACGCGCCGGCTGCTGGCAGGCCGGGGCCGCCGGGCCAGGTGAACAGACCCGCCGCGTCGGCAAGAACGCCGTCGGGATCGGTCTCGGCGAAGGCGGAAATCAGACCGCGGGCGATCTCGTCGAGCTGGCGCTGCATGCCCACCGCCACCTCGTCACGCAATTGCAGGTTTGCGGCCAGGCTGCCCGAGGCGGTGGTGTTGCCGCCGTTGCCGGCCGTCAACGGCACGCCATCGATGTAGATCGCATTGCCGGCCATACCGGCGGTGTAGGTGCCGTTGGGGGTGAAGGTGACGGGGCGCGCGACGGTTTCGAACAGCGTCACGCCGTCGGCCGTCAGCACGACCATGTCGTTGCCGGCGCGGGTGATGGTGGAGACCGGCACATAGGCCGAGATCTTCTTCAAGAGCGCGTCTCGCTGGTCGAGCGCGTCGGAAACGTCGCGGCCGGTGCGGGTGCCCGAGGTCACCTCCTTGTTGGCGGCCTCGAACTCGGCCAGGAGCCGGTTCAGCTCTTCCACGGAGATGGCGATCTCACGGTCGACATCGGCGCGGAAGGACTGGACGGCGGTGGTTCCGTTGTTGAGGGAGCGGACCACGCCGCGCGCTGCTTCGAGCGCGCTTTCGGCCACGGTGCGGTTGGAGGGCGCGGCGGCGTAGCTCTGCAGCGCCTCCTGCAGCTTGGTGAGCGCGGATGCCGGCGAGGTGGCGTTGTCGACGCCGTTCACCCGGATCTGCAGGCTGTCGAGGCCCCGCGACAGGGCGGACTGGCCTTCCCAGCCGGACAGGGCGGAAAGGTTCTGCCGGAAGAGGACGTCGTCGGTCGCCCGCTGGATGCCGCTGATGCGGGCGCCGGGCGCCGTGCTGGTGGTGATGCCGGAGCGGCGCGCATAGTCGGGGTTGGAGGCCTCGGCGACATTCCGCGAGACGATGCTGGTTTGGCGCGACGTGTTGAACAGCGCCGATTGGGCGGTACTCAGTGCGGACGTAAGCGACATTGCTTCCTTTCTCGACCCCTCTTCACATCAATTACCTTTTCAGGTTCACCAGAAGCTCCATGAGGTCGGAACCGGTCTGGAATACCTTCGAATTCGCCGTGTAGCTGCGCTGGGACTCGATCATGTCGGTGAGCTCCTGGGCGATGTCGACGTTGGAATTCTCCAGCGCCCCGGAGACGACCTTCCCAAACCCCGCCTCGCCGGCGAAGCCGATGCGCACGGCGCCGGACTCCGCGCCTTCGGCAAAGACGTTGCCCGAGACGACCTGTAGCTGGTCCGGGCTCGGCACGGTGGCGAGCGGAATGCGGTAGAGCGGGCGGAAGGAGCCGTCTGCATACTGCGCGTAGACGATGCCGTCGGTGCCGATCTCGACGCTTTCGATACCGCTCGGCGGCGTGCCGTCCACCTTGGCATCGGCAACGGCGAAGTCCGAGTCGAGCTGGGTGAGGGTGGAAAGGTCGAGCTCCAGATTGTCGCCGTCCGGAACCGGTATGGTGATGCCGGTGGCTGGACCTGTGAGCTTGCCGGTCGTCGCATCGAAGGTGAGGGTCTGCGTGGCCAAGGGCGCCGAGGCATAGGGGAAGGAGGTGTTGGGCGCCGCGTCGGCCCGGTCGAAGACGGCGACTTCCCACGTGTCGTCCGCCGTCTTGGTGAAATAGACGTCGAGCAGGACCTCTTCGCCGCGGTTGCCATAGGCGACCAGCGAGGTCTTGGCCGAGTATTGGGCGGTCGCCGCATTGCCCGAAGGCAGATCGGCGACGATGTCGGCGTCGAGCGGCAGGTTGCCGGCGAAGATGCCGTTGCGCGACGGCGATGCCACGAGCTCCGCCTGGGCGATGGTGATGGGCTCCAGGCCTGCATAGCCGTTGGCCGTGGGGGCGGGCTCGCCGTTTGCGTAGCTGTAGCCCATCAATTGAAAGCCGGCCGCGTTGACAAGGCGGCCTTCGCCGTCGAGGACGAACGAGCCGGCGCGCGTCAGATAAGGCTGGCCACCGGAATCCTGCACGACGAAGAAGCCGTCGCCCTCGACCGCGAGGTCGGTCACCGAGGTGGTGTACTGCAGCACGCCTTGCGTGGAGATCGAATTGCGCACCGAGGTGGTGACGCCGCCTGAATTGTAGGAGCCGGACGTGCTCGGGACGACCAGCGTGGAGAACTCGGTCTTTGCCCGCTTGTAGCCGTTGGTGCTGGAGTTGGCGATGTTATCGGCAACCGTGGACAATCGGTTGGCCTGTCCGTTCATGCCGGACACACCGGTTCTCATCATGCCATACAGACTCATCGCGGACCTCTCGTCGCTTTGCGCATTCGGGGCAAAGGCTAGCCGATGGGACTTGCGTGAAGCTGGTCTGCCGCCTGCGCGGCCTCAGGTGACCAGCCGGTATCCGAGGTAGCGTTTGGATTCGATGGGATCGAAGCCCAGCCTGGTGCGCAGTTTCTTGCGCAGCTTGCTGATGTGGCTTTCCACGACGTTCTCTTCGACTTCCTCGTCGAAGATGCCGTAGATGGCGTTGAAGATCTGCGTCTTGGTCACGCGGCGGGAGGCGTTGCCGGCGAGGTATTCGAGGATGCGCCGCTCACGGCGCGGCAGGGGCAGGGGCTCGCCGTCGATCTCCGGGTCACGGCCGTCGGCGTAGATGCGCATCGGCCCGACCTCGGTGAAGCTCGTGTCCTGCTGCTGGGTGCGGCGGCTGATGGCGGCGATGCGGGCGAGGATTTCGCGCACATGCACCGGCTTGCGCACCACATCGTCGACGCCGTATTCGAAAAGCCTCAGCGTGTCTTCGAGGGAGTTCTGCTCGCTCAACGCGATGACCGGCGCGTTCGACCTATCGCGGATGCTTCGCGCCGGCTTCTCCGGCGTATCGCATTGGCCGAGGAGGAAGGCGCTGACCGCCTTCAGGTCGTCTTCGGCCGCCGTTTCCACCCATTCGCCGAATTCGCCGGGCCCGAAACCCGCGGTGGCAACGCCTTCTCGGCCGAAAAGTGATGTGTACCCATCGGTTACGAGTTCGCGTTCGTCCACAACGACAATCATCAGCCCGCCTCCGAATCAGTTACCCCACCAAGAGGTACCCGGTGAGAGGAATCTCGCACAACTATTTATTTTTGTAATAAATCTTTAGGGATATTTTGATCCGCAGGTGCGAATCGGGACTTCAATCAGGAGTGGCAGAAGGAGCGCGCTTGCGGTGTCCACTCGCCGAAGCCGGTGGCGACCATGTTGGCGATGACGCGGCACAGGTAGCGCTTCTGCGCGGGATCGTTGTCGGGCCCGGCATGATAGCGCGCAACGGCCATGGACCAGGTCCCGTGTCGCCGCTTCAGCTGGGCTAGGAAGCGGGCCGCGTAGTCGACGTTGCGGCGCGGGTCGAGCATCTCGGCGAGGCTGCCGAACCGGTCGCCGTGGTAGTGGTGGTTGATCTGCATGCAGCCGAGGTCGATCAGCCTGGCGCCGCGCTCCCGTGCCTTTGCGAACTCCGTTGCCGCTTCCCTGGTGCTGCGGGCGAAGACGGCCTTGCCCTCGATGTTCAGCGCATACGGCTGCAGGCTGCCTTTCACGCCGGTTTCCGTAAGGCCTACCGAATAGAGGATGCCGGGCGGAACGTCGTATTTCTGCGCTGCGCGCAGGATTTCGGCCTCGCACGGATTGGCCGCGGCGAGGGCGGTCGAGAAGAGCAGGCTAGATATAAAGACCGCGGCCCGCGTCAGCATCGCGATGGTCCTCGTCCCTTCCGCGGGTGCCGTGCCGTTCGCCGCTGCGGTTGCCTTCACCCCGGGTGCCTCCGCCTTGCCGTCCCTCGTCGGCGGCCGACTGGAAGCCGGGTTCGCGGCCGCTCGTGCCGCTGCCCGCGTTGGCGTTCGTGCCGCCCGGCGCCTGCTGGACCGTCACGCGATCCACCTCGTAGCCGAGCGCGCGCAATGCCCGCGTCATGGCTTCGCCATCGGCATTCAGCTTCTGCCGGGCTTCCGCGGTCTCGACCTGCAATTCAACCAAAAGTTTGTCGCCGGAAATGCTGAGACGGGCCGTCACGGGGCCGAGTTCGGCCGGCTGAAGCTGGATTTTCAGGGTGTGCAGGGTTTCGTTTGCGCGCTGTGTGCCGGTGGCGATGGCGTTGGCGGCTTCCATCGCGGCCGATGCGAAGGCCGGACTGGCCTCGAGCGTGGAGATGAGGGCGGCGCTCGTGGGGCTCGTGCCGAAGGGGGAGGCCGGCGCGGGGGCGGACTGGACGCTCACCACACGCACCGGCGGCTTGCCGCTCTCGGCGTCCTGGCGGCTGCCGCCGGAGGGGTTGTCCTGTCTGGCTCCGTCCTGCGCCGTCAGCGTCGAGGCGGGGCGTGTGTCGGTCTTCGCGGAAGGCTCGGCGCTGTCTGTAAGGCGCGGTGGTGCCGGCTGGTCGGCCTCGGGAAGAGAGGAGAGTTCCTGCGGGTTCTGCCGGGCGTTTGTCTTGTCCGTGGTGGTTATGCTGGCCGGTGGCGCGCTGTCGCGGAGGAGGGCCGCGTCGTTCGTATCGGGTGCATCGGACGAACCGGGCGAGGGGGAGGTGGCGGCGGCCTTCTCGGAGCCTGCAGCCTTTCGCTCCGATATGGCCGTGTCTGGCCGCGCCGGATCCATCGCGGTCGCGATTTCATCCTCTTTCGCTTCGTCGGTTGAGGGGGCGGTGCTGGTTTCTCCGTCCTCATGCTCCGGTGCTTCGGCTTTCTTCGTCACCGGCAGCATGTCGAGGGTTTTGTCTTCACCGAATCCTTCTTCCCCCGGTGCGCCGGCTCCATGCTGCAAGGGGAGGGAGAGCTTTTCGGCGAGGTCGGCGAGGCGCCATGTGTGGCCGTCCGTTTCCCGCAGTAGGGTCGGCATCTTGTTTCCATCCTCCAGCAGGGCATCGCTGAAGGCTGGTGCCTGCAGGGGAGACCCCTTATAGCCGCGCGCACCGTCCCGCGCACCGAAGATGGCGGCAAGGCCAGCGGCTTTCACGGCCTCGGTCATGGTGTCTCCTCCTGAAGCAGCGCGTCGATCGCATGGAGCCTTTCCAAGGTCTCGGCGACGAAGGCGGTGTCCCCGCCATCCTCGGGCGGCGTTTCTTCTTGCGCCATGGGTTCCGGGGAGACCGGGCGCGCCACCACCCTTTCGGCGATCTTAGTCGCCGCCTTCAGCAAGCGCCGGTCGTTCGCGGAAAGACGCCGCACGTCGATACCCTTCAGCGTCTCCAGCACGTCGCCCGCGTTCTGCGAGTTCACGGAGGCGACGTTGGCGTAGAGGATGGCGCGCGGGTCGCTCTCCTCCTGCTCTCCGGCCACGTATTTCTCGGCATTGCGGGAGGCGAAGGCGAGCAGTCTTTCGTGGCCCTCGATGGCGCTCTGGCGGGCTATCCGCAGGTAGATGACGTGCGCCTGCTCGGTGTTCATCTCCATTGCCACCTCCTCGATCAATTCGAGGTCGACCTCTTCGTGCAGGGTGATGATGGCGGAGACGAAGGCCTCGGCGAACTGGCTGGCGTAGGGCGAGTGCAGGAAACGGCGGACATATTGCGATGCCGCCAGGGCAAAACGGTCCACATCGTGCAACGTCGCGCTGACGGCGATGGTGCGGCGCAGCGCCGCCTCCTCGATCAGCGTGCCGGGGCTCAGGAGCCGGGCCTCGTCGAACAGGCGGAGCGCGCCCGAAGGGTTTTCCTGCACCAGGAGTGAGCCGATCACCAGCGCCAGCGGGGCCGACAGCTCATCGGTCACATCCAGCGGCTCGACGTCGCGCAGGATTTCGCGCGCGCCGGAGAAATCGCCGCGGGCGTAGCGCACGAGGCCGTCGCCCAATGTCTGTTCCATTCCCTCCAAGGCGAGGCGCGAGACGGCCATGTCCAGCGTCGCGGGGTTGCCGCCGCTGGCGCCGTAGACGAGGAGGGCGTGGAAGTTGTGCGGGTCGTCGAACTCCTCCGGCCCGGCTGCGCGCAGGCGCTCGTCTATGATGCCCAGAAGCTTGCGCTGCATGGGAAGGGCGGCGTGGTCGCCGTCGGCGATCCGGTCTTGCAGGCGCTGCAGCGAACGCACCATCTGAAAGGGTTGCAGCCCGCCGGCCAGGGCCTGGCCGGACAGCATGGCGGCAAGGGCGATGGCGCCGAGATACCGCTTCATCGCTGCACCTCCAAGAGGATGTCGATGCGGCGGTTGGCGTCGGCCAGCGGGTCGTCGGGCAGCTTCAGACGCCGGTCGGCGAAGCCCGCCACTTCGGCGATGCGGCCTTCGTCCAGGCCGCCGCGCACCAGCATGTACTGCGCCGCATGGGCACGAGCGGTGGACAGCCGCCAGTTGTCGTAATCGCCGCTGTTGAACGGCCGTGCGTCAGTGTGGCCGTGCACGCGGATGGCGCCGGGGCGCTCTGCGAGCGTGCGGCCGATCTTTTCCATGGCCAGCACGAGCTGGCGCACCGGCACCGCCGAGCCGACAGCGAACATGCCGTTTTTCACTTCGTCGGTGACGGAGATCAGCACGCCGTCCTCTCCCGACGTCACGGTGACGGAGGTGTCGAGGCCTTCGCTCGCCAGTGCCTCCATGATCTCGGTGCGCACCGCATCGGCGGTCTTCTCGCGCGCCTCGGTGGCTTTGACGTCCGGTTCGGCTTCTCGTGCTTTTTTCTCGTTGCGTGCCTGCTCGGGTTCTTCCGGTCGGGCTGCAAGCGGCTCCACCTCAGGGACGGGCGCGAGTGACGTGGCCTCTTCCTGCCGGCTTTCCAGCTCGATCTCCGCGTTGGCGGCGGCAAGCTGATGCTTGCCCGTCTCGGCAGCTTCGGCGTCGGCGCCAGCCGGTTGCTCGCGGGCCTCATCGGGGTCGCCCTCCACGCCGATCCGCGGGACGGCGACCTGCTGCGACCAGAAGTCCGGCGCGAAGGGATCGCGGTAGGCTTCGCCGCCGGAGGCACCGGAGGAGGGGCCAGCGTCCTGTTGGCCGCCCTCGCCTTTTTCGGAGATGTTCTGCTCAGTGCCGATGTCGGCAGCGATCTCGGCCAGCACGGCATAGGGATTGGAGAAGAAGTTCTGGTCAGAATATTTGCGCGTGTCGGCGAGGTCGGCCGAGTTCTTGAAGGTCGAGGGACCGGAGGTCTTGTCGTTTTCGCCGGCCGGGGCATCGGTGATCTTTTCCGCGTCGGTGTCGCTCGACGTTGCCTGCGGGCCCTGGCCGATCTCCTCCAGGCCCTTGCGGTTGGTGTTGCGGTCGATGAGCTTGACGGGGTTGAAATAGCTGGCGAGGGCAGCGCGCGTCTGCTCGTTGGCGGCGTTGATGAGCCACATGACGAGGAAGAAGCACATCATCGCCGTCATGAAGTCGGCGAAGGCGATCTTCCATACGCCGCCGTGATGGCCTTCGTCCTCATCATCGCCGCCGCGGCGCACGATGATGATCTCGGGGTGGCGCTCCTCGCCGTCGGCCACGCTCATGACAGAACCTCGGCCAGCGCCTCGGACCATTCGGCAAGGCGCGTCTCGAACAGGCTCTCGTCTATCTCGGCGGTCAGGTCGAAGCCGGATGCCTCGGTAAAGCCCACCTGCTGAGCACGCTCGCCGAGCTTGCCCTTCAAGGCGCTGCACAGAAGCGTGGTGCCGCGGATGCGTATGCGCACCGCCTCACGGTCCTCCAGCGCCGCCTCGACGATGCGCGCGAGTTCGTCGACGGCGCGCTTCTGCAGGTCTTCGGTAAGCACCACGCCGAGGATGCGCGCCGTCACGGCGCTGGTGAGCGCCACTACCTCCCGCTGCATTTCGGCGAAGCGGGCGGCAACCGCAGTACCGGCTTCCTCGCCAAGACGGGTCATCGCCTCTTCCATCTCGGCGGCGTGGCGCTCTCGCTCGGCAGCAAGCTTCTCTTCATGCTCGCGCTGCAGACGTTCGGTGAGCGTGGCCTCGGCTTTGGCAACGATCTCCTCGATCGTCGGCCGCCGTTCGGCCGTAGCCACAGCTGGCGCCGGGGGCGCCTCCCGCAGCGTTCCGAAAGTGTCCGCGGCGGGTTTGCGCTTGCCGGGCGCGGATGCTCCGGCGCCGAAATCCGGCAGCGCGTCGGCAAGGGCCACAACCGGCATCAGCCCGCGGCCTCCGCTTCGGTGCGTGCCCATTTGCGCAGGATGTGGGCCGTGCGTTCCTCGCTAAGGTCGACCATGCGGGCGAGGCGCGCCTGGGGCGCCGGCCTGATCTTCAGCCGGAACTCCTCGTTCTCTTCTTCCATCTCCAGGCCGTCCGCCTCCTCGTCGCCGGCGGTGGGCAGGCGCGGCTCGCCGGCGGGGTTGGGCAGCGAGCGCTGCGCGGCGGCCGACTCCAGTTCGCCGACGGCCGCCGGCCGCATCAACGCGGTGCCGAGCGGCTTCAGGCCGAACCAGGTGACGAGGAAGGCGACGAGCACGAAGGCGGCGGCGTTGATCAACGTGCCGGCGTGCCGGTTGACGAAGGCCAGGGGGCCGGGCTCGGCGATCTCCACCCCGTCGAGCCCGTCGATGAATTCGACGGCGGTGACGTTCAGCACATCGCCGCGTGCTTGGCTGAAGCCGGTGGCCGAGGCCACGACCGCCTGTATCTCCTCGATGCGCGCCTCTACCTGATCGGGCGCGGCGCCCTCGCCGAGGATGGCGGTAAGGCGTGCCTCATTCACCACCACGGCGATGGAGAGCTTGGAGACCTGGTAGCCGTTGCTGGTGGTGGCGATGCGTTTCGTGTTGAGTTCATAGTTGGTGGTTTCCTCGCGCCGTTCGCTCTCCTCGGAGGAGCGGGGCAATTCGGCCGCCGGCGTTTCCTCCTGCGGCAGGTTCTGCAGGACGGTCGTCGGCGTGGCCGCCGTCTCCTGGGTGGCGTTGTCGCTGGAGCGCACGATCTGCACGGACCGCTCGACGCGCGAATCCGGATCGTAGATGATCTCCTCCACCTGGCGGGCGTCGGTGTTGACCTCGGCCCTTACGCTGGCGCGGAAGTTATCGGGGCCGAGATAGGGTGCGAGCGCGCGGCGAATGTTCTCTTCCACCTGGGTTTCCACCGTGCGCTCGATGCCGATGGAGCGCTGGGCGGTGTTGTTGGCCGGATCGTCGCCGGCGGCGAGCAGCGCGCCGGAGGAATCGAGCACGGTCACCTTTTCCGCCTCCAGCCCCGGCACGGCGGCGGAGACCAGGTAGCGGATGGCGGCAGCCTTGTCGGCGCCGTCGAGACCGGAGGCGCGGATGACGACTGAGGCGGAGGGCTCCTGCTCCTCGCGGCGGAAGTTGCCGCGCTCGGCCATGACGATATGCACGCGCGCGGCCCTCACCCCGGAGATGGACTGGATGGTGCGGGCGATCTCGCCCTCCAGCGCGCGCACGCGGGTCACCTCTTGCATGAAGGTGGTGAGCCCTAGCGAGCCGACATTGTCGAACAGCTCGTAGCCGGCGTTGGTGCTGGTCGGCAGGCCCTTTTCGGCGAGGAGCATGCGCGCCTGCGCCGTCTTGCCGGCCGGCACCAGCACGGCCGTGCCGTCCGAAACCACGTCGAAGCCGATGCCCGCCTCGCCGAGCACGAGGCCGATCTGGTTCACGTCCGAACGCTCCAGGCCGACATAGAGCGTCTCGTAGGCGGGGCGGTTGAGATAGACGGCGCCGGCGACGATGACGGCCATGACGAGCGCCAGGACGCCGCCCATCATGGCGAGGCGCCGCGGCCCCAGGCTTTTCAGATTTTCGACGACGGTCTGAAGCTGCTCCGGCAACGCCCCGATACTCCCAGCAATGAACCGGGGCGAGACTAGCGGTCGAAGCTTGTGCGAAAATGAAATGGGGCCGCACGAGACGGCCCCATCTTCCTGCTTGGTGGGCTGTTCCCCGAACTTAGCGGAACAGCGACAGGATGCTCTGAGCGTTGGAGTTGGCGATCGACAGCGCCTGGATGCCGAGCTGCTGCTGGGTCTGCAGGGCGGCGAGGCGGGTCGACTCCTCGTTCATGTCGGCATCGACGAGCTGGCCGACGCCGCGGTCGATGGCATCCATCAGCGCCGAGGTGAAGCTCGTCTGCAGATCGATGCGCGACTTGGCGGCACCGAGCGAGGAGGCGCCGGTGGCGATGTCGCTGAGGGCGGTTTCGACGCCGGTCAGCATCTCGTTGAAGTCCGTGTCGTCCAAGCCCGCCGCGGTGACGTCGAGCGTCAGGACCGATGCCGTGACGGCGCCGGCGCCGGTGGTCGTGAACGTGGTGTCGAGGATGCCAGTGTCGGCACCGCTGTCAACCAGCCGGATGTCGGCCAGCGTCACCGAGATCTCACCGGTCGTGACGTTGCCGGTAGCGTCACGGCTGTAGGAGGAGATGACACTGAACTCGGTCGCGGTACCCGTGGAGTCGGTGGTCAGAAGGCTGGAGCCGGCATAGCTTGCCGAGGCGGCCTCGGTGAGCTGCGCCTGCAGGGCAGTGATCTCGCTCTGGATCTTGGTGCGGTCCTCGGTGCTCGACGTCTTGGCGAGCAGGACCTTTTCCTTGATCTGGTCGACCACGTCCTTGGCCGAGTCCATCGCCGTGTAGGCGGTGTCGATCTTGCCGGCGGCGAGGCCGAGGGCGTCCTGGACGACGGAGTTGGCCTTGTTGTCCGAGCGCATCGTGGTGGCGATCGACCAGTAGGCGGCGTTGTCGGACGCCTCGTTCACGCGCAGACCGGTGGAAATGCGGTTCTGCGTGGTGGCGAGGTCCTTGTTGATGTTGGTCAGGGTCTGCAGCGCCGTCATGGCGGACGCATTGGTCAGAAGGCTGGACATAGGAAGTGCCCCTTTGATTCGAATGGAGATTTTTGAGGGACATACCGGGCGATCCGGTATGGCGGGACGGCATCATGCCTGTGAGCTCGTTCGAGATCAGCCCGCCATGCGTTCGGCGCCCTTTATGGCGGGGAACTTCCTACCAAATCGTAATCAGGTGAAATTATTCGTGAACTTTTTGTTTTGTCGCAATTCCGGAGGGAAAACCGGCTTCCGCTTTTCCTGGAATTGCTATCTATGCGAACGAGCGCACGAGGCTGCCAACGAGCAGGTTCCAGCCGTCGATAAGCACGAAGAACAGGATCTTGAAGGGCAGGGAAACGACGGTTGGCGGCAGCATCATCATGCCCATGGACATGGTGATGGTGGCGACGATCAGGTCGATGACCAGAAAGGGCAGCACGACGAGGAAGCCGATCTCGAATCCGCGGCGGATCTCGGAGATCATGAAGGCGGGGATGAGGACGCGCAGATCGGCTGTTTGAGGGGAGACCTCAACCCCGCCGCGCTCGGCAGCCAGGTCGGCGAAGAGGTTGTAGTCTGCTTCCCGCACATTGCCGGCCATGAAGGCACGGAACGGCTCGGCGATCCGCGCCACCGCCACTTCCTCGGAAATCTCGTTATCCATCAGCGGGCGCATGCCGTCGTTCCACGCCCGGTCGAAGGTCGGCGCCATGACGTAGAATGTCATGAAGAGCGCCAGGCTGATGAGGATGAGGTTGGCCGGGGTCGTCGGCAGGCCCATGCCGGCGCGCAGGATGGAGAAGGCGATGACGAAGCGGGTGAAGCTCGTCACCATGATGAGGAGGCCAGGGGCGATCGACAGCACCGTCAGAAGGCCGAAGAGCTGGATGATGTAGCCGACGGTCGTCCCGTTCGCATCGCCGGCGAGGGCACCGAGGTCGAACGTCTGCGCGGCGGCGGGAGCCGCGGCGGCGACAAGGATCGCTATGGCAAGGCCGAGGCGCTTCATTCGTAGATGAAGGTTATGACGAGAACGTCGCTGACGCGGCCCTCGCTGCGGATGCGGGCGCGCTCGCGCAGGTCCGCCTTGAGGTACTGAAAGCCGCTGGCGCTTTCGATCTGCCGCAGCTTGACCGTGCGCATGTAGGCGAAGAGGTCCTGGTGGATCGCCCGGGCGAGCGCCGGGTCCGGCTCGCCGTCGAAGACGACCGCCAGTTCCATGCGCACCCAGACCTCCGTCGGGTCGGCGAGATTGGCGGTGATCGGATCGAGGACGGTGACGGTCGGCGCCGGTCGGGCCTCGCCCTCGCCATCCACCTGCTCTTCCTTGCTCTCGACGCTGCCTTGGTCCTTGATGGTGCCGGGTTCGGAGACCGGTGCCTGATGGCCTTCCAGATACCCCCCCGTGTACCATCCCATGCCGACGGCGAGCGCGGTCACGACCAGGAGCGCTGCCGCCTGTACGATGGGCGAGGGGCCTTTCTTCTGTTCTTCCTGGGAGACCAGCGCCATGTTCCTCGCCTCTAGAACGGCAGCACGGTGTCGAGGATCTGCTGCCCGTAGGGGGGCTGCTGCACCTCGGTGAGCCGGCCTCGGCCGCCGTAGGAGATGCGCGCCTCGGCAATGCGCTCGTAGGAGATGGTGTTGTAGGGGCCGATGTCTGCAGGGCGCGCGATGCCGGCGATGGTGAGCACCCGAAGCTCGGCATTGACGCGCACTTCCTGGGTGCCGGAGATGCGCAGGTTTCCGTTCGGCAGCTTCTCCGTCACGATCGCCGCCACCACCAGCTTGATGTCCTCCGAGCGTTCGGTGGCGCCAGTGCCGGTGGTCGAGGTGCCGGAGCCGATCTCGCCTTCGGCTTCGGCCGCGCCGCTGGCACCGCCGGTGTTGAAGGAGCCGCCAAGGCCGAGGCTGCGGCTTACCTGGCGCGAGCGCTCCGATTCGTTCTTGAACCGCGCCTTGTCGTTGATGACGATCTCGACGGTGAGGATATCGCCCACCGCGAGGGCGCGCGGATCGGTGAACAGACGGCTCTGGCGGTCGCTCCACAGCGAATAGCGGGTGATGGGCCGCGCCGGCTGGCCGGCATAGTGATAGGCCGGCAGCATCGTCGGCACTGCGCCGGCGCCGACGGGAGAGAGGGCCGACGGCCTGCCCAGCTCCTCGGTCGAGGCGCAGCCGCCGAGCGCCAGGGCGGCGGCGAGGAGTGAAATGCCCGCGGTCTTTTTCATGATGGATCCTCAGGACGGGCCGCGCTTGCCATGATGGTGGTCAGGGCGGCGGCGTCCTTGCTGTTCATCTCGTTGAGGATAACGCCTGCCGTGCGCGGCTCGAGCTTCATCAGGATGGCCGCCGCGAGCTCCGCCCGCACTTCGGCCAGGCGCTCGGCGGCGGCGTCGGGCCGCATGTTGGAGTAGATCTCGACGAGGTTGCCCTCGGCCCTGGCGAGGAAGGCGTCGCGGCGTGCGAGCCAGGCTTCGTATTCGGCACGTTTTTCCTCAAGGGCGGCGATGCGCGCATCGACCTCGCCGCGCAGCCCGTCCAGCTCCTGCGCCTGCAGCGCGTAGCGCCGGTCGCGCGCGGCATCGGCGATGTTGGTGCAGAAACGCTCCACCTCGTCCTCTGGCGCATTCGCTGTATCGGCGGCACGGGCGCCGGGCACGGACAGGAGAACGACGGTGGCGAGAGCGGCCAGCGGCAGCCTTGTCCGTCCTGCCGGCGCTGCGGTTCTTGCACAGAAGCTCCTCTTCATCGCTCGCTCCTATTGCAGCACAAGCTCGGCCTGCAGCGCGCCGGCGGATTTGATGCCCTGCAGGATGGCAATGATGCCGTCCGGCTTCACGCCGAGGCGATTGAGACCGGAGACGAGGGTCTGCAGGTCGGGCCCGTCGAGCACGGCTACATTGGCGTCGGGCTGGTCGGCTTCGATGACGGTGAAGGGCTCGATTTCCGTCTCGCCGCGCGAGAAGGGCTCCGGCTGGACGACGCGCGGCATCTCCGTCACCCGCACCGTCAGCGCGCCGTGGCTGATGCCGACGCGGGAGATGCGCACGTCGTTGCCTATGACGACGGTGCCCGTGCGCTCGTCGACGACGACGCGCGCCGGGGCATCGGCCTCCACCATGAGGTTTTCCAGCTCCGCGTAGAAGCGCGCGGCTGAGACTCCCTTCGGCTTGCGGATCACCACGGTTCGCGAGTCCTGCTCGGCGGCGAGGCGAGCGCCGAAGCGCCGGTCGGTGTAGGCGTTGATGGTGTCGGTGATGCGCACGGCGGTGGAAAAATCCGGGTTGCGGAGCTGCAGCGTGAGCATCAGCATTTCATCGAAGGAGGCGGCGACGTGGCGCTCGATGATGGCGCCGTTGGGCACGCGGCCGGCTGTCGGCACGCCCTGGGTCAGCGTCTCGGCCTGGCCCTCGGCGCTGAAGCCGGAGACGACGACAGGGCCCTGCGCCACGGCGTAGATATCCCCGTCGGCGGCGCGCAGCGGGGTCATCACCAGCGTGCCGCCGGCCAGCGACGTGGCGTCGCCCAGCGAGGAAACCGTGGCATCGATGCGTGCGCCGGATTGCACGAAGGGCGGCAGGTTGGCGGTGACGATGACGGCCGCCACGTTCTTCGCCCGCGCCCGACCGCCTTCCGTGGCGATGCCCAGGTTCTGCAGCATGGCGCGGATGGACTGCTCGGTGAAGGGGGCGTTGCGCAGGCTGTCGCCGCTGCCGTTGAGGCCTATCACGAGGCCGTAGCCGACGAGCTGGTTGTCGCGCGAGGCTTGAAGCTCGGCCACGTCCTTGATGCGCGAAGCGGCCGCCGCGGGGAAGGCGGCGGCAATGAGGGCAAGCGCGAGAACGAGGCCGCGCAGCATCATGACGCGCCGACCCTGACGGTGCCGTCGCCCATGACGATGCCGGTGATGACGGCGCCGCTGTCGGCGTTGCGCAGCTTGACGAGGTCGCCGGCGGCGCCTGATTGCAGCGATACGGCCAAGAGGGAAATCGTCAGCGCGCCTTCGGAGAAGACCACCGTTACGGCTGCGCCCTTCTCGACCAGATAAGGTTCGCGTACGGATGACAGTGGCACCAGCCGGCCCGGCAGAAGCGTGCGTCGCGCGACCTTGCCGTCGAGGTCCTCGGGCAGGCGGGCGATGGCCGCCATGCCGCTCCGAGGGTGGCGCAGTAATACTTCGTCCAGCACGTCGGCCGAGACGGTCTCGCCGGGATAGATCACGCGGACGGGGACGACCACCGTCTCCTGGGCGGCGGCAGGGGCGGAAAGGAGCGGCAGGGCCGCAAGGAGCCCCGCCAGCCAGACACGCCGTTTGAGAAAGCCGCCGCGCATGATCGCCCTACCGCATTGACTGGGTAACGGTGGCGGCCATCTCGTCGGCCGCGCGGATGACCTTGGAGTTCATCTCGTAGGCGCGCTGGGCGGAGATCAGGTCTGTGATCTCCTTCACCGGGTCGACGTTGGAATCTTCCAGATAGCCCTGCTCGACGGTGGCGAAGCCGGGATCGCCCGGCACGCCGACATTGGCGGGGCCGGAGGCCACGGTCTCGCGGAAGAGATTGTTGCCGATGGGGGCGAGGCCGGCTTCGTTGGAGAAGGTGGCGAGCGTGAGCTGCCCAAGTTCCTGCAACTCGTTCTGCCCATCGATGCGAGCGAAGACCTGGCCGGATTTGTTGATGATGACGTCCACCGCATCTTCCGGCACGACAATGGCCGGCATGACTGGGAAGCCGTCGACGGTGACGAGCTCGCCGTTGGCGTTGGTATTGAAGGCGCCGGCGCGGGTGTAGAGCGGCTCGCCATCCGCGCCGCCGATCTCGAACCAGCCCTTGCCAACCAGCGCCACGTCGAACTTGTTGCCGGTGTTGTTGAGCGATCCCTGGATATGCACGTTGCGCACGGCCGCCGTCTTCACGCCGAGGCCGATATTGGCGCCTTCCGGGACGATGTTCTGGTTCGCCCGCTCCGGCACGCCCTGAAGCCGCTCCACCTGGTAGAGCAGGTCGGAGAACTCGGCACGGGCGCGCTTGAAGCCGGTGGTGTTGATGTTGGCGATGTTGTTGGCGATGACTTCCAGGTTTGTCTGCTGGGCGTTCATGCCGGTGGCGGCGATGGACAGGGCTTTCATGGGCTTGCTCCTCAGATCGCCATGCGGCTGATGTCGAGATAGGCGTTGACGATCTTGTCGCGGATGGCGATGGCCGCCTGCAGCGACTGTTCGGCGCTCATCACCGCGTCGACCACGGCGCGCGTATCGGCCTCACCCTCGAGCGCCTTGAGCGACAGGTCCTCGGCGTTTTCGAGCCGTGTAACCGTGTTGGTGGCAAGCTCGGTGACCATGGCCGAGAAGGCGTCGCCGGTGGCGACCTCTGCCGTTCTCGTTTCGGGAAAGATCGATTGCGTGCCCGAAAGCGGGGCGATGTTGCCGATGCCGGTGATCATGAGTTGCTCCGCAACAGGTCGATGGTCATTGAAATCATCTCCCGCGCCTGCTTGATGGTTTGCAGGTTTGCCTCGTAGCCGCGGTTTGCCTCGCGCATGTCGGCCATTTCAACCAGCATGTTCACGTTGGGCATCTTGACGTAGCCGAGTTCGTCGGCGGCCTCGTGGCCGGGCTGGAACTCGACCGGGAAGGCCGTCGGATCGCGGGCGATCGCCGAGACCTCGACCATGCTGCCGCCGGTTGCGCGGTCGAGCTCGGCGGAGAAGCTGACGGTCTTGCGCCGGTAGGGATCGCCGCCGGGGATGTCGCTGGTCGACTGGGCATTGGCAAGGTTTTCGGAGACGATGCGCATGCGCTCCGACTGCGCAGTGAGGCCGGAGCCGCCGACTTTCAGGGCGGTGGAAAGGGCGTCGACCATCCCTCTAGCTCCTCGTCGTCATGGTCATCATGCGGTGGAAGGCCTTGACGATGGCCGTGTTGAGCTCGAAAGCGCGGCGGATCTCACCGGACTTGACGAGTTCCTCCTCCAGCACGACGCTGTTTTCCGACGGCAGGAGCTTCGGGTCTTCCTGCTCGTTGAGGGCGAAGGAGGCCGCGGTCGCGCCGGTCTTCTGGTGCACCGCGTGGGTTGCCTGCATGGCGACGCGGCTGTTGGTAAGCACGTTCTCGAACGGCTCTACGTCGATGGCCTTGTAGCCGGGCGTGTTGATGTTGGCGATGTTGCCGGCCACCGCCGCCTGGCGCACCGAGAGCCAGCGCGCCTGCTGCGTGGCCAGATCGAACAGGTTGACGGGTTGCATGGCGACTCCCACGGAATTTGTATCCGAGGCTATGTCGCCAGTCTTGCGTGGGCCTTGCGTCCGTCAGCATGTCGCACCGGCCCGGTTTTCGGGCCGGTGTCAATAATTGCAAAGTACTTTATGTCCCGAAAAGGGCACGGCGCTTGGGCCAGGGTTTACCCGCGATTGAAGCGGATGCTGCAGCCCTTCTTGCGCGCTGCGGCCTCGATCGCTTCCTTCTCGCCCTTCAGCTGGCCAAGCTCGGCGGCGAGATGGTCGTTGCCTTTGGTGAGGAGGAGCGCGGGCCAGAAGACGATGACGCCTGCCCCCACGATCCACTTGTCGTTCGTGGCGCGTCTATCCTGCGTGCCGGAAAGCTGGGCCGCCTTGGCGGAAACGGCCCTGGCCTCTTCCGCAAGCTGAGCGCAGCTATAGTTCTGGTACTGGGTGGCCGAAACATAATTGGCAGCAATGTCTGTCGATTTCGTCGCGCATCCCGCAGCAAGCGCGAGACAGGCAAGAAGCGCAAGGTGGTTCTTCATTAAAATTATTCCAATACGTTGCGTTTACAATGTACTGTACATTGCATAGTAAAATAGGTAAATCAATGGTATATAGGTATTCTGCCCTTGTCCCCACGCTTAGCGTGAAAGGGCGATTTCCGCCTTATTGGACGTAATCAGCATCCAGGTTCCCTCGCGCTCCAGAATTTGCGCCACGTGGCTGCCGTCGGGAAGGGGAGAGCCGCGCTCGACGATCCAGAAGCCGTCCTCGTCCTCGATCATCGCCCGGCCGTTGCCCGCCTCGACAAGGCGGAAGCTTTGCCGATCGCCGGGGTAGGGTTGCTCCGGCGGGTCGTCGTTGTCAAACGCCGGGGTGGCGGGCACCGTGCCGGTGGGGATGAAGTCGAGCTGCGGGAAGCTGTCGACGGATAGAGGGACGCGCTCGCCCACGAGCTCGCCTCGCGCCGCAAGGCCGGTGGCGTCGAAGCCGCCCGGACGCCCGGAGAACTGCAGCGGCCTTATGCCGAATGCCTCCTGGTTGAAGAAGATGTACCAGGGAAACAGCGCGCATATGGCCGCCAGCCCGATGCCGCAGCCGATGGTGAGCCAATCGCGGCCTTCACCGCCGGCGCTGGGGGCTTTGCGGTGGCCGAAGTTTCCTTTGCTCTTCGTGGGCTCTTCCGCCGTTTCTTCCACGGGCGTCGCGTCGGGCAGCACGAGGCCGGCGAGCTTATCCGTCACGGGGCGCCTCCCTGGCCTTCAGTTGCGTGGCGAGCTCGGCGAAGGGATCGGCCACCGGCGGGTCCTTCGGGCCTTGCCGCAGCACGTCGTAGATGACCGGCACCTGGCGCACGGCAAGGTCCAGCTCGGCATCGAGGCCGGCCTGGAAACCGCCCAGCAGCCGGATGTCGCGGGTTTCCTCGAAACGGGCGATCATGGCCTTGAGGCGCTGGATCAGGAGGCGCTTGTCGTCGCTCCAGGCACGGTCGGCCAGGCGGGAGATGGAGGCGAGCGGATTGACCGGCGGATAGCGGCCCTGCTCGGCGACCGCCCGGTCGAGCACGATGTGCCCGTCGAGGATGCCGCGCACCGAATCCGCCACCGGATCGTTGTGGTCGTCGCCGTCGACGAGGACGGAGAGGATGGCGGTGATGGACCCGCGGCCATCTTCGCCCGGCCCGGCGCGTTCGAGGAGCTTCGGCAGGTCGGTGAAGACGGAGGCGGGGTAGCCGCGAGCGACCGGCGGCTCACCGGCCCCGGTGGCCACCTCGCGCGCGGCGTGCGCGTAACGGGTGATGGAATCGAGGATGAGCAGGACTTTTTCGCCGCGGTCGCGGAAGCTTTCGGCCACGCGCATGGCGGCGTCGGCGGCGCGGCGGCGCATCATGGCGCTCTCATCGCTGGTGGCGACAACGGCGACGGTCTTCTTCATGCCGGCTTCGCCGATGGTGTCTTCCAGGAATTCGCGCACCTCGCGGCCGCGCTCGCCGATCATCGCCACCACCACCGTCTCGAAGGCCTCGGCCCTTGCCAGCATCGCAAGCAGCGTCGACTTTCCGACGCCGGAACCGGCAAAGATGCCCATGCGCTGGCCGTGGCAGAGCGGGGTGAACAGGTCGATGACGCGCACGCCGGTGAGGAAGGGCGTGGCGACGCGCTGGCGGCGCAGCGCCGGCGGCGTGCGCGGTTTCTTGCCGGCAGCCGTGACTGGCGGACGGATGAGCGGCGGGCCATCGTCCACCGGACGCCCCAGCGCGTCGATGACGCGGCCGCGCCAGCTCTCATGCGGGACGATGTCGAGCGGGCCGGCGGTGAAAACCGGCTGGCCGAGGCTCGCCTCGGCGTTACGCTCGAAGGGCGCCACCAGGACGTCCTCGGCGGAGATGCGCACGACCTCGCCGCGGTGCTCGGCGCCGTGGGCGCGGTAGGAGACGACATCGCCCAGGCGCGCCGCGCGCGACAGGCCGCGCACCCGGTAGTGCACGGGGGTGACCTCGGAGATGCGGCCGCCATGCTTGACGATGTGGCGCGGTTCGCGGAAGCGCAGATAAGCGGATTCCAGGGCTGTCAGGGCGTCGCCGCCCGCGCGCTCGGCACTGCTGCCCATTAGGAGCCCATCGTCTTGATGGCGTCCTTCATCGAGGTGTCGCTGTCGCGCATCAGCGTGGTGACCTGCTCGAAGGCGCGCTGCACCTGGATCAGGCGCATCATCTCCTGAACGGCATTGACGTTGGAGTCCTCAAGGAAGCCTTGCGCCACACCGACATCCGGCTGATCGACCACCGGCTGTGGCTGCATGCGGGGCAGGAAGCCGGAGTTGCCGTAGCGCTGGGTGTTGGGGCCGGGCGTGAAGGCGAAGAGCCCGATGGCGCCGAGAAGCTGGCCGTTCTGGCGCAGTGTGCCGTCGGCGCCGGCCTCGGGCGGGCCGGCCTGCGGGTCGAGCACCAGCGGCGCGCCGCCGGCGTCGAGCACGGGGTGGCCTTCCAGCGTGACAAGCTCGCCCGTCTCGAGCATGGTGAAACGGCCGTCGCGCGTCATCATCGGACCGGCTTGCGTCTCGACGGCGAACCAGGCGTCGCCCTGCACGGCGAAGTCGAAGGGGTTGCCGGTCTCCTGAAGCCCGCCGGCGCGCGTGTCGTAAAAGTCGTCGCCGGCGGAGACGAAGCTTACCGACTTGTCGGTGAGGCCGCTCATCACATCGTCGAAGGTGATGCCGCCGGCGCGGAAGCCGACGGTGCCGGCATTGGCGACATTGTCGGCGAGTGTGGTGAGCCGCCGCTCCAGCGCCATCTGAGAGGACAGGGCGACGTAGAGTCCGGTCTGCACGGTCTATTTCCTCATCTGGGCAATGGTCAGAAGAACGTCGGTGGAAATGCCGAATTCGGCTGGCTGGGTGAACAGCGCAGCGATGGAGCTTTGCGCGTTGTTGCTCGGGTTTTCGACTTCCCAGAGCGCGGTGAAGCGCTTGAGGAACTCATTGAGCTTTTCGGGGTCCTTGAAATCCTCGAGGTCGATCCGGGCCTTGAACATCTCCGCCTGCTTGTCGATGTCGGCCTGGGCAAGTTCGTCGGGGAAGCCGAGCGCGGTGCGCACGACCTGCGACATGGCGGGGTCGGCCAGCACCTCGTAGAACGATTTCAGGCTGCCCGCCTTGCGCTCGAAATAGAGCGCCAGGCGCACGCCTTCGTTCCGAGCACCGGCGTCCTCCTCGAGCGATTGGCGCAGGTATTTGTCGACGGTGCCGGTCGTGGGGCTGTAGAAGGTGGTCGTCTCCTCGCCGTAGCGGGCGAAGTTGAAGGTTTCCACGAAATCCTTGTAGCGCTTGTCGGTCAGCTTGTTGGCAAAGCTGTCCTTGTCGTCGACGCCCTCCTCCATCGCCTTGACCATCAGGGCCTTGGCATAGGCCATGTCGTCCAGCCCGTGCGCCTTCATGGCGTAGCGGAAGAGGCGGTCGTCGGCGACGAACTCCTCGATCGATTTCACATTCTCGATATTGGCACGGTAATACTCCGTCTCGCGGCTCACGATCGGCTGCGCCTCGATGCGGCTGATGGACTGCGCCATGTCGCGCGTTATCAGCTGATAGCTCGTATAGGTGTTGATCACGCCCGGCTCCCGCAACTCCGTAGGATGAAGCTAGCGGGCCTGCCTTGTGCGAAGCTTTCTTCGGGCCGTTCGCCCCCTTTCAAGCCTCACGCAAGCCACGGGGGCTACTTCGGGGAAGTTGTTCTTCATACGAAGGTCGTGACGTGGGCATTCTCATCGGATTGGTTGTCACCTTTGGCTGCGTGATCGGCGGGTTCATGGCCATGGGTGGGCACCTGGACGTGCTCATGCAGCCGTGGGAACTGGTCATCATCGGCGGCGCGGCGCTCGGCACCTTCCTGGTCGCCACGCCGATGGGGACGGTGAAGGACACGGGCAAGGCGTGCCTCGAGGCGTTCAGGCACGCCGTGCCGAAGCAGACGGAATATCTGGAGACGCTCGGCGTGCTCCACAGCCTGATGCGCGAACTGCGCGCCAAATCGCGCAGCGAGGTGGAAGCCCACATCGACAACCCAGACGAATCGGCGATCTTCCAGGCCTTCCCCACAGTGCTGAAGAACCGGGATCTGATGAACTTCATCTGCGACTACTGCCGCATCATCATCATCGGCAATGCGCGGCCCTTCGAGATCGAGGCGCTGATGGACGAGGAGATCCAGACCATCAAGCGCGACAAGCTGAAGCCTTATCACGCGCTGACGGCGGTGGCCGACGGCCTGCCGGCGCTTGGTATCGTCGCGGCGGTGCTCGGCGTCATCAAGGCGATGGGTGCGCTCGACCAGTCGCCGGAGATCCTCGGCGCGCTGGTGGGGGCGGCCCTTGTCGGCACCTTCCTCGGCATCTTCCTGTCCTACGCCGTGGTCGGCCCCATCGCCACGAAGATCAAGATCGTGCGCGAGAAGAACAACCGGCTTTACGTGATCGTCAAGCAGACACTGCTTGCCTACATGAACGGCTCGCTGCCGCAGGTGGCGCTGGAGTTCGGACGCAAGACCATCTCCGCCTACGACCGCCCGTCCATCGACGCGGTCGAGCAGAACACGCTGGCGCCGGGTGCGCCGGGCGATGCGGAGAAGAAGGCGGCGTGAGTGAAATGAAGGCGCAGGTCGAAAATCCGGAGCTGATGCGCAAGCTCATCGTCGAGCGGCTGGTCGGCGAGACGGGCGACCCGCGCCACGTGGTCGAGACGGCGCGCGCCGCAGCGATGCGGGCCCTGCCCATCGTGGCCGATACATTCAGCGAGAAGTTTCCCACGCCGATGGCGGTCGACGTGGCGGGTATCGATGTCGTCCGCATGGCCGAACTGAAGCCGGAGAGGGATTCGCTCGACGCGCTGGTGGTGGTTCCCGCGACGACATCGCGCGATGCGCTGACCATGCGGCTCGACCCGCAGGCGCTTTCGCTGCTCGTCAGCACGCTGTTCGGCGGCGATCCGGACATTCCGCCGCCGCCGCTCGACAGGGCGCCGTCGAAGATCGAGCTCGACGTGGCGGCAATCGTCTTCGAGGCCTTCGCGCGGGCCCTCGACGGCAATGGGCCGCGGGCGCTGGGCCTGCGCCTGCCGGTGCCGCAGCCGCTTTCCGGCGTGAGCGATTTCAAGCGCTTTGTCGTTCGCGACGGACCCGGCGTGCGCATCACTTTTTCCCTTGGCGCGGGCGACGAGGTGGGGCTTCTGTCTGCCTGGATGCCGCAGCGCGTCCTCCTGGAGCGTGGTGCCGCCCCTCCGGACTCGGCCGAGGAGCGGGTGCAGGCGGTCGCGTGGCGGCAACGTTTCAACGACGAGGTCCTGCGCTCCAATGTCGAGCTGACGGCGACCATCCCGCTCATGAAGATGCCGCTCAAGGCGCTGGCCGGCCTCAAAGAGGGTCAGGTGCTGGAACTGCGCGAGAACGCGCAGGCCGAGACCCGGCTTTCGGTGCGCGGCCGCACGATCTTCACCTGCGAGTTCGGCAGGCTGGGGCAGCATTACACGGTACGGGTGAAGCAGCCCTTCGACGCCAGGCAGGACGTCCTGGACGGGCTACTGGCCGGCTAATCAGGAGAGACCGATGGGCAAGAGCGATCCGGCGACCGACGAGAGCGACGACGAGCAGCTCAACAAGGCGATCGAGGAGCTGCGCGACGTGTTGCAGGACGAGGCCGCCCCCGGGGTAGCCACCGGCCATGCCGGCTTCGTCATGAACATCCCCGTCGAAGTGCAGATCGTGCTTGGCAGCGCGGAGATGCCGGTTTCTGAACTGATGGCCTTGCAGAAGGGCTCCACGGTCTCGCTCGACCGGCGCATCGGCGAGCCGGTGGACATCATCGTCAACGGCCGGCGTATCGCGCGCGGCGAGATCACTCTTCTGGAGCACGATCCGAGCCGCTTCGGCGTGCGCCTGACCGAGATCGGCGGCGCGGGTAAATGATGGGTTCCGTTCCCCCCTCTCCGGTTACGATCGGGGGCAGCCGATGGGGTTGCCGGTGAAGCTTACGCAGGCGCAGAAGGCGGCGGCGATCCTCGTCGCCATGGGCAAGCCCTCGGCAGGAAGGCTCCTGAAGTTCTTCAAGCAGGAGGAACTGAAGTCGCTGATCGAGGCAGCAAGGCTCTTGCGCACGATACCGCAGGCCGAGCTGGAAAAGGTGGTGCGGGAATTCGAGAACGAGTTCACGGAAGGGGCGGGCCTGCTCGATTCGGCCGACAGCATGGACAGGATCCTGACAGACTCGCTGTCGCCGGAGGAAGTGAGCGTGCTGATGGGGCACAGCGAGCCGCCGCCCGTCAGCATGGAGGAGGTCTGGCGTGAACTGGAAAAGCTCGACGCGGACCGCCTGGCACAGGTGCTGGCGCGCGAGCATCCGCAAACCGTGGCGGTCATCCTCGCGCATATGGCGCCACAGGCCGCCTCGAAGGTGGTGCTCGTCCTCAAAAAGACGCAGCGCGGCGAGGTGATGCGGCGCATGGCCTCGATGGGGCAGGTTCCGCCCGCCGCCCGCATCGTCATCGAAAAGCGCATCGCCGAAATCCTGCGCGCGGAGGCCAACGGCAGGGATGCCTCCGCGGGACAGGCGCGGGTGGCAAGTGTCCTCAACGAGATGGACAAGGCGCAGATCGACGAGGTCATCGGCGATCTGGAGGAGGCGGGCTCCGAGGACGTCGAGGCGATCCGCGGGCGGCTCTTCACCTTCGAGGAGGTGGTGCACCTGCCGCAGAAGGCGCGGGTGGCGCTGTTGGACGGGCTGGCCACGGATCTCGTCACGCTCGCCCTGCGCAACGCGCCGAAAGACCTCGCCGAGGCGGTTCTTTCAGCACTCGGCGCCCGTTCGCGCCGCATGATCGAGGCGGAACTCGCCATGCCGGCGGACGGCATCCCGGCCGAGGAGATCGCCCAGGCGCGCCGACGCATCGCCGCCGCCGCCGTGGCGCTTTCCCAGCAGGGCCTGTTCGAGCTGCCGTCGGCGCAGAAGGCGGCGTAGCGAGCCGGAGCGCGAATGGCTGAAGGGCCGGACAAGGAAAGCAAGACAGAAGAGGCCACGGAAAAGAAGGTCCGCGACTCGGTCGAGAAGGGGCAATTGCCGTTCTCGAAGGAGGCGCCGGTCTTCGCCTCGTCTCTCGCCATCCTTGCCTTCGTTCTGTTTTTCGCCCGCGACAGCGCCGTGGACCTCGGCCAGTTTCTTTCCATCTTCATCGAGCGGGCGGACGACTGGTCGCTCGAGACGCAGTCGGACGCGATCGCCCTTTACCGCATCGTCTTCCTGGAGATCGCAAAGGTGGTCAGCACGGTCATGCTGCTCCTGGTGTCGGCTGGGATCGCGGCTTCCGTGCTGCAGAACATGCCGCGTTTCGTGCTTGAACGCATACAGCCGAAAGCCTCGCGCATCTCGCTCGCCAAGGGCTGGTCGCGCCTCTTCGGACCGCGCGGGCTGGTCGAGTTCGCCAAGTCGCTGGGCAAGCTGCTGGTGGCGGGCACTTTCGTCGCTTTCATGCTGCGCGCGGCCGATGTACGGCTGCTCTCCGGCATGGTCACCCACCCGTTTGCCTTCACGGTTACCATCCGCGACATCGCCATCGACATCCTAATCGCCGTGACGCTGGTCATGGCGCTGATCGCGGTGGCGGACGTTGTCTGGTCGCGCTTCAACTGGCGGCAGGACCTGCGCATGACGCGCCAGGAGGTGAAGGACGAGCACAAGCAGACGGAAGGCGATCCGATCGTCCGGGCCAGGCAGCGTTCTCTGGCGCGCGACCGGGCACGGCAACGCATGATGGCGGCGGTGCCGCAGGCCACGCTGGTGATCGCCAACCCGACACACTACGCCATCGCCATGCGCTATCAACGCGATAAGGACCCCGCCCCGGTGGTCGTCGCAAAGGGGCAGGATCTCATCGCGCTCAAGATCCGCGAGATCGCGCGCGAGCACGACATTCCCATTTTCGAGGAGCCGGCGCTCGCCCGCTCCATGTACAAACAAGTTTCGGTGGATAGCATGATCCCGCCTGAGTTTTACAAGGCCATGGCCGAGCTTGTGCGCCGCGTCTACAGGCTGGCAGAGGGAGAGAGAAGGGCGACATGAGATGAACCGGCAGCCGCATTCCGCCGCCCGCGAGATCGTCGTGGCAAACGCCATCCAGGATGTTGCCAACGAGCTGAGGCTCATCGAATTGGCCGACTACGTGGCCTTCATCCGCCTGGAGAGCATGGCGAGCATTGCCGATATCGTGGAATCGGCGGCCGAGCTCTACTTCATGCCAGGTACACTGAGGCTCGGCCATGGCTGCGAGGCGCATGTCGGTTGGACGGAGACGCCGCGCATCGCGCTCGATCTGGAATTGCGGCCGGAGGGAGCGACGGTCTATTTCACCCTGTCGCTGAGCGCGCTGCAGGCGGCGGTGGAGGTGAGCTACGTGGCATTCGACCGGCCTTCGGACGATCCGGAGGACAATTCCGCCTTCCTGGAAGCCGCGCTCGCCAAGGCCCGCATTCGCAGGACGCTGCCGAGCTGCGTTTAAGCTATCGTCCGCATCAGGTGAAAGGCCTGCGCGCCCCATTCGAGGCCGGCCTCGTGCAGGGCACGCAGCGGCCGCGGGCGGGGCGGGGTGACGGGTAGGGGCAGGTCCGCCTCCGGAAGGCTACCGAGGATGTGCTGCGCCAGGACCTGGCCAAAAACCGTGCCGGGGGCGATGCCGCGGCCGTTGTAGCCGCTGAAGCCAACGATATTGGGCGCCAGGCGGTGGAATTTCGGCAGGTGGTCGTCGGTCATGCCGATCATGCCGTACCAGGCGTGGCTGAACGAGACGTCTTCCAGCGCGGGGAAGAGCCGGCGCAGGGTCCGCCGCGCCCAGGCGGCATGCACCTGGCGCCCGGTGCCACGAAGCGTGCCGATGCTGCCGCAGATGAGCCGGCCCTGGCGGTCCATCCGGAAAGAGGTCAGCACCTTGTTGGTGTCCCAGGCGCCCTGGCGCTCGGGCAGGATGCGCTTTCGCAGCGCCTCGCTGAGGGGTTCCGTGGCGAAATTGAAATAGGGCATACGGACGAGTTCGGTGCGCAGCTCCGGCCACAGGTGCCCGGTATAGGCGTTGGTGGCGGCTACCACCCACTCGGCCGTGACGCTGCCCGAAGGTGTCACGACACGCCAACGCGCACCGTCGCGTTCGACCGCCATGGCCGGTGCGCGGGTGAAGATTTGAGCGCCGGCGCTAATCGCCGCGCCCGCCAGGCCGCGGGCAAAAGCGAGTGGCTGGAGGGTGCCCGCACGCTCGTCGAGCAGGGCGCCGGCATAGGCGGCGGTGCCAGTCTTGGCGGCGGTTTCTGCAGCATTGAGCAGGCGGACGGGCGCGCCCCGCGCCCGCCATTGCCGAGCGCGCTCCTCGATCTGGCGGAGGCCGTTTTTGCCCGCCGCGCAGTGCAGGGTGCCTGTCCGCTCCGGCTCGCAGGCGATGGCGTGCTTCTCGATGAGGTCGAAGACGAGGCGCGGGGCCTCGCCCAGGAGGGCGAGGAGCCGTTGGCCGTAGACATCTCCGAGCGTGCTCGGCAGGTCGTCCGGCATGACCCACATGCCGGCGTTGACGAGGCCTACATTGCGGCCCGAGCCGCCATGACCGATTTCCGCTGCCTCCAGGACCGCCACCTTCGCTCCGGCTCCTGCCAGGTGCAGCGCGACGGAAAGGCCGGTGAAACCGCCGCCGACGATGGCAACGTTGGCAGTGAGGGAGCCGGAGAGAGGGGCGGTTTCAGGCGCGGGCGGGGCGGTCTCGGCCCACAGGCCCTGACCGTCGGCATCGTCATGCATCGTGGTAAGCTCATGGCTCGACAGAACTCCGCTGGAGATTTCGCACGCGGCGAGGGAAATGCCAATGGCCACTTACGGGCGGCCTTCTTTGCTCTCCCTCTTCTGCCGAGGCGGTGTTGGCCGGCTCGGCGAGGATATTGTTACCGTAAATTTACTCCGACGATACGGATCGCATCTCACGCCTTCTGCTCTATGCAGGGAAGGAAGAGTGCCGATTACCGTAAACATACCCCATCGCAACTGAACGAATCACCTGCGTCTTTCCTACGACAGGGGCGAGCGCGCTGCGCCCGACGTGTTCTTTACGTCTGCCGTAGTTCTCCAAAGCCGAAAAGGCAAAGGTAGGGAAAGGCGTAATGTCCAACGGTGCCGACTGCACTTCGTTAGCTTTCCGTAACCGGCTGCTACGGGTTCGCGGATTGCGGCGGATGCTTGCGGCCACATTCTCGTTTACTGCCGATCGATTCACCCAATTCTTCCCTGCGACTGAACCGGGCGGGGCAGCCGGTTTGTGTGCATGGAGCGCACGAACCGCCGCAAGAAATCATGAAATCAGCGATGGCGTTTGGAGACAGGAAATGACGAGAGATATTCAAGGTCGGGCGACAGATTCCGGTAAATTCGACGGAGCATGGCGCAAGGGCGGGAAGGCTTTCGCGATTATGCTCGCAAGCGCCCTGTTCATGGGTGCCCATATGGGCGTGGCGCAGGCGGTTCAGCGAAGCTTTCTCAACCTTGGGTTTGAAGAGCCGACGATGAATCCTAACCGAGCTAACAACGGCGCTGGTTCCTGTGAATCGATCGTGATCCCGATGGAAAGCGGATTGGTGCCCGGGTGGAAGACGACTCATGCGACGCTGACGGATGGAGGGCACAGCGGGCGATGCACGTTGACGAGCGGGCAGGACTACTCGGCTACCGGCAAAATGATCGATATCTGGTACACCGGAAAGGTCAACGGGATACCTTCGTACGCGGGAAACCAACTCGCGGAACTGAACGCGCTGGATGTATCGCGCATATATCAGTCCGTCTGCCTGCTGCCGGATGACGAGATCGGGTGGTACTTCAGCCATCGCGCCCGCACGAGCAGCGGGGATACGGCGGTCTTCAGGATCAACGATTCCAACGGCGCCCTGCTTTGGGATATCGCGGAGGTCACGAGCGACACCAACGGCAACGGCAACGTCGATGCCTGTTCCCACGGCACCTGTGCCCCCGCTGCAAAGGTGAACACCTGGTCCTATTATGAGGGCAACTTCACATGGACACAGGCCGCGGGGGAATACCAGTTCGGCTTCGAGGCGCTGGGGAACGGTGGCGGCCAGTTGGACTACGGCAATCTCATCGATGAAATCAATATCTCCGGCCTCGTTCCCTTCGTCGAACTGGAGCAGGCGAGCGGCGAGGGCGAGGAGGGCACGGCAAGTCCGGGGAACATCCTCGTCAGCGGCGAAGTCAAGCCTGGTGAAACGCTCACCGTGACCCTCGCGGTCATCGACGGGACGGCAACCGGACCTGCCGACTACAGCGGCGGGCCGACGGTCACGATCACAATCCCCGAAGGCACATATGACGCGGAGCCCTTCGCGATTCCCGTGTCGATCCTCACGGACCAGGAAAAGGAAAACAGGGAACAGTTCACCATCGAAGTGGTGGAGAACGAAGCCGCCTACATAATATCCAGCACCAGCCAATGCGGTGGCGCCGGCATCGACTCCATGACCTACACGATCCTGGATGCGCATATGGAGATCACGAAAGCCGCGGTATACCAGGACACAAACGGGGACGGTTTTGCGAGCGACGGCGACACGATCCAGTACACCTTCACGGTGACGAACACGGGGGATGTGGACCTTACCAATGTAACGGTCACGGACCCGACGGTGCCAGTCACCGGCGGTCCAATCGCGACGCTTGCGGCGGGGGCGACGGACAGCACCACCTTCACGGCAGCCCCCTACACCATCACCCAGGCTGACGTGGACAGCGGCTCCGTAGAGAACCAGGCGACAGTGACGGGGACAGCTCCAGGAGGGCAGGACGTCACCGACATGTCCAGCGATCCGAACAATCCGGATGGCGGCCCGGACGGCCCGACGGTGACCGAGCTGGCGCAGGAGCCGGCTCTCGAGCTGGTCAAGACGGGGACGTTCAACGACGACGGTGCCGGCGCCGCGAGCGGAAATGGCTTTGCGGAGCCTGGGGAGACGATCAGCTACACGTTCACGCTTACGAACAACGGCAACGTGCCGATCACGGGCGTCACGCTGACGGATGATTTCATCACGGCGAATGGCGGGCAAATAACGGGCGGGCCGATCAGGCTGGAGCCGCAGGGCACCGACAGCACCACCTTCACGGCCACGTATACGATTACGGAGAACGATATTGCGGCGGGGGGTGTCACGAACCTCGCGACGGCGACGGGCACGGACCCGTCGGGCCAGGATGTGACGGCGCAGTCGCATGACGGTAGCGGGACGCCGGGGACGGGAACCTTTACGGAATTGAAGCAGGGCGCGCCGGCTCTCGATCTTCTCAAGAGGGGGGCGTTCCAGGACGATATGGTTCCCAACGGCTATGCCGAGGCGGGCGAGACCATCACCTATACCTTCACGCTGGAAAACAAGGGCGATGTGAAGATAAGCGGGATCGTGGTGACGGACCCGAGGATCGCGTTGCCGGCCATGACGCCGGTGGACCTGGAGAAGGGGGGCACGCACGAGTTCACATTCGACTACACGATCACGGACGCGGATATCGACGCAGGCGGGTTCGAGAACACGGCCGTGGCGACGGGTACGGACACGTCGGGCAAGGATGTGACGGCGACCTCGCACGATGAGAACGGGAACGCGGGGACCGAGGTCGTGCTGGAGAGGGGCTCTTCGGCCTATACCGTGGTCAAGTCGAGCGGCGCCTTCCAGGACGCGAACGGCAACGGCTATGCCGACGAGGGGGAGACGATCACCTACACCTTCAAGGCCATGAACCTTGGCGATGTGGTGCTGAGCGATGTCGGCGTGGAGGACGCCAGGATCGGCTATGTCTCGCAGAAAGCGACGCTGCAGCCGAAGGGCACGGCGGGCGACACGCATGAGTTCACCTTCGACTATGCGATCAAGAAGGACGACCTGGAGGAGGCCATGATCGAGAACGTCGCCGTGGCGACGGCAACGGACCCGACCGGCCAGAAGATCCCGCAGAAGTCGCATCCCGAGGGCAAGCCGCCGGGCACCCCGACGGTGACGGATATTCCCCATGGGGACAGCGACTTCATCAAGACATCCGTCGGCGTGGTGGACCACAACGGCGACGGGGTGACGGGGAATGCGGGCGACCGCATCAACTACGCCTTCACGATCGTCAACCTCGGCAACGTGGCGATCGAGGCCTTCGCGATCGACGATCCCGGGGCGGTGATCGAGGGCACGCTTGCCGCGCCGATCCCGGTCGGCGGCCAGGACGATACGAGCTTCACGGGCTATCACGTGATCACGCAGGAGGAGATCGACGCGGGCTCCTTCACCAACCTTGCCGAGGGGACGGCGACGACGACGGGGGGCGGGACGTTCACTAAGACATCGCGCAACGACAAGGAGGGCAGCAAGGAGGGTGACGCGACCGAAACGCCGCTGGAGGCGACGCCGGGTATCGAGACCGAGCTGGTGTGCACGCCCAAGGACACGAACGGCACCGGCATCATCGATGCCGGCGACAAGCTCCAATGCGACGTCATCGTCACCAACAACGGCAACGTGACGCTGAACGATGTGGCGGTCGCCGGGGTGGAAACACCCGGGGTGCCGGGAGCGACGACGCCCCTGGCCGATGTTGCGGGCGGGCCGATCCCCGTGCTCAAGCCGGGGGAGTCCAACAAGACGAACTTCACCGTGGAATACACGCTGACCCAGGAGGATCTGGATGCCGGCGGGGTGTTGTTGCAGGTGGAGGGGGTCGGCACGCCGCCGCCCAAGGCGGACGGCAGCCCGGCGGACCCGGTGACGGACCTTTCGGACGACCCGGCCAACACGGCCGACGAGGATCTGGACGGCGACGGCACTCCCGACGATCCGGCCCATGTCCGGCTGCCGGAAGAGGTGAAGCTGAAGGTGACGGACAAGGAAACCGTCATGCCTGAGGGCTTCCCCAAGGCCGGCGATGTGATCGAGTACCGCGTGACCATCGACAATGTGGGCAATGTGACGGCCAAGGATGTGAAGCCGAAAGATCGCGGCCCGACCTTTGCCGGCAAGCCTGGCACGGGTACCCTATCGGCCTTCGAGCCGGCCGCAGTGGCCGCGCTGCAGCCGGCCGACGCCCCGGCGATATTCACCGCCTTCTATACGCTCTCCGCCGAGGATGTGGCGCGTTCGGCCGGCCAGCCGGAGGGGGTCCAGAACACCGCCAGCGCCGAGGGCGGCTCGGCGCGCAGCGGCAAGCCGATCGACAATGTGGAGCCGGCGACGACCAAGGCGGAGCTGCCCAGCTTCGGGCTCACCAAGCAATCGCGGCTTTCGCAAGCGCGGCGGGGCGAGCGGGTGCCCTACACCATCACCATGAGGCCGGTGGGCATTGAGGACGACACCCAGTCCGTCACGCTGATCGACACCATGCCTCCCGGCTTCATCTATGTCGAGGGCTCGGCGAGCATCGATGGCGTGGCGGTGAGGCCCGAGCAGCGCGGCCGCGAGCTCGTCTTCGAGAACGTGCCCTATACGGTCGACACCGAGGAGATCGTCGTGGAATTGAGCCTCGCCGTCTCGGCCGCCCTCAAGCCCGGCGAATATGCCAATCAGGCGAAGGTGATCGTGGATGGTGTCGAGGGGCAGGTGATTTCCCCCATCGCCAAGGCCACGGTCGAGGTGGTGCCCGAACCTGTCTTCGACTGCGGCGATCTGATCGGCAGGGTGTTCGACGACATCAACCGCAACGGTTACCAGGACGAAGGCGAGCCGGGATTGGCAGGCGCTAGGGTGGCAACGGTGGACGGGCTTCTCCTCACCACCGATGCGCACGGCCGCTTCCACGTGGCCTGCGCCGACATGCCGGACGGGCGCATCGGCTCGACCTACCTGATGAAGCTCGATCCGCGCACGCTGCCGACCGGCTACCGCATCGTCAGCGAGAACCCGCGCACGGTGCGGCTGACGGCGGGCAAAGCCTCGCGCCTCAACTTCGCTGCCGCACTCAGCCGTGTCGTGCGCGTCGACCTGAACGATGCTGCCTTCGAGCCAGGCATGCAGGAATTGAAGCCCGAGTGGCAGGTGAAGCTGCCGCTGCTCATCGCTCTGCTGGAACCCGAGGAATCGGTGCTGCGCCTCGCCTATGTCGACGCCGGCGCAGACCGCAAGCTCGCCGCCAACCGCATGAAACACATCCGCCGCGCCATCGATGGCATGTGGAAGGAAAAGCCCGGCCGATACCGGCTCGAGATCGAGACCAAGATCGAGCTGAGCAAATAGATCGGGCCGAGCGGCGGCGTGTATGGCCATCGCTCACGGTAAACACACCGTTAGCAAACTGACGTAAGCGTTCTGCCTTTCCTATAGTGCCGCTGATCTTTTGCTCGCGCTCGAAGCGCAGCTCCCCCGTACGCGTCCCCGTATATGTGTCACCCCGACAACCATCGTCATGAAGCAAGGGAGTTCTTCCTTATGCCCAACATATCAATCCGCCGGTTTCTCCGTGGCACGCAGGAGCATGGGAGATGGAATCTGCCTGGCTTTTGGATGGTGGGCCGCGCGCGGCCACGCGCGGCGGGCATCATCCGCCGCCTTCGCTCCCGGCTTGAATCGGTTTGGCGCACGGAGAAGCTTTCGCGCGCGCTGCCCGCCGTCGTGCTTCTGGTGCTGTTGGCCCTTTGCGCAACGCCCGCTACTGCGCAGAACATTCCGCCGACATCTCCGTGTGAACTGGGTTACAATACGGTGCCTGACGGTTGGCGAGCGGTTGTTTCGACTCCGGATTGCTCTTCGGTTGATGGGTGGGGGGCAGGGGTCGATAACGGTTTTGGTACTCCCGTCGCGTGGGAGAACGGGGACCTTCCCCCGCTTCCGACTGGAGACCCTACTTTCGAATCCATGATAGTGCAGACGAACAACGACGGGAAAGTCGCCGAGTCTGTCGCGACCGAGATGACAGGCCTCGTCCCGGGACAAGAATACCGGATTTCGTTCTTCGGCATGGGAGCTAAAGTATCGTGGGACACTGGTAGCAATATAATCGTGTATGAATCATGTCCTGGATTAACACTTTCGACTGGCACTACTCAGCAAGACTTCACGGTTCCCAACGAAACCTGGGGTTATTATAGCTTTGCCTTCACGGCGACGGCCGAGACGCAAGACCTTTTCGTGGAAGCCTGGGGCGGTAACGAAGATAATTGTCTGGTCAATTTCGCGCTCGGCGTCGAAGCTCTGGACGTGACCAAGACTGCGTCGACCGGCGCGACCGAGGCGGGCGAAACCGTCACATTCACTATCGTGGTGAGGAATATCGGCATCGACACGCTGACGGGAACCGGCGTGGACGATAATGTGCTCGAGCGCGCCGACGGCACACCGCTGCAGTTGACTTCCGGGCCCACCTTCGTCGCCAACAGCGGTGGCTCCCCGCAGGGCACGCTCCAGCCCCAGGAGGAGGCGACCTTCACCGCGACATATGTTCTGACGCAGGAAGATGTTGATGCGGGCCTCATCCAGAACCAGGCCACAGGCGTGGGAACGCACGCCACTGCTGGCGAGTTCGTCGCCCGCTCGCGGCCCGGCCCGGGGGAGCCCGAGGGCCCGACCGAGGTGCCGATCCCCGCAAATCCGGCCATCGACGTACTCAAGCAAGGCACGTTGAGTGACGATGGGACGACCATCACCTACACCTTCACGGTTGAGAACACCGGCAACGTGACGGTTAGCGGGATTACAGTCACCGACCCTCTCGTAACCGTGCAGGGTGGACCTATCACTCTGGCGCCGGGCGATCCTGCGGACAGCACTACCTTCACGGGGACCTACACGGTCACCGCGGGCGATATCGCGGCGGGCCAAGTGGAGAACACGGCCACGGCGACGGGCACCGACTCGGGCGGCGATCCGGTGACGGCGCAGTCGCACGACGTGGGGGAGACGCCGGGCACGCCGACGGTGACGGAGCTGAAGAAGAACCCCGACTTCGACCTCACCAAGACAAGCACATTCAACGACGAGAACGGCAACGGCTTCGCCGAGCCCGGGGAGACGATCGGCTACACCTTCACGGTTGAGAACACCGGCGATGTCGACCTGACCAATGTGACGGTCACCGATCCGAAGGTAAGCGTCATGGGCGGGCCGATCGCCACGCTTGCAGTGGGGGCGACAGACAGTACAACCTTCACGGCCACTTACACGATCACGGCGCATGATATAGCGGCGGGCCAGGTGGAGAACACGGCCACGGCGACGGGCACCGACCCGGGCGGCGATCCGGTGACGACCGATTCGCATGACGCAGGGCAGACGCCGGGCACGCCGACGGTGACGGAGCTGGAGGAGGGCGCCTCCACCTTCGACCTCACCAAGACAGGCACGTTCAACGACGAGAACGGCAACGGGTATGCAGAGCCCGGGGAGACGATCGGCTACACCTTCACGGTCGAGAACACCGGCGATGTCGACCTGACCAATGTGACGGTCACCGATCCGAAGGTAAGCGTCACGGGCGGGCCGATCGCCACGCTTGCGGCGGGGGCGACGGATAGCACCACCTTCACGGCCACCTACACGATCACCGCTGACGATATAGCGGCGGGCCGCGTGGAGAACACGGCCACGGCGACGGGCACCGACCCGGGCGGCAACGATGTGACGGCGCAGTCGCATGACCAGGGGCAGACGCCGGGCACGCTGACGGCGACCGACATTCCCTTTGGGGACGGCGACTTCATCAAGACGTCGGTCGGCGTGGTGGACCATAACGGCGACGGGGTGACGGGGAATGCGGGCGACCGCATCAATTACGCCTTCACGATCGTCAACCTCGGCAACGTGGCGATCGAGGCCTTCGCAATCGACGATCCCGGGGCGGTGATCGAGGGCACGCTTGCCGCGCCGATCCCGGTCGGCGGCCAGGACGATACGAGCTTCACGGGCTATCACGTGATCACGCAGGAGGAGATCGACGCCGGCGTATTCAAGAACCTCGCCACGGGGACGGCGACGACGACGGGGGGCGGGACGTTCACCAAGAAATCCCGTACGGAGCAAGGCGTCGAAGGAGACGAGACCGAGACGCCGCTGGAGGCGACGCCGGGTATCGAGACCGAGTTGGTGTGCACGCCCAAGGACACGAACGGCACCGGCATCATCGATGCCGGCGACAAGCTCCAGTGTGACGTCATCGTCACCAACAAAGGCAATGTGACGCTGAACGATGTGACGGTCGCCGGGGTGAAAGCACCCGAGGTGCCGGGAGCGACGACACCTGTGGCCGATGTTGCAGGCGGGCCGATCCCCGTGCTCAAGCCGGGGGAGTCCAACAAGACGAACTTCACCGTGGAATATACGCTGACCCAGGAGGATCTGGATGCCGGCGGAGTGTTGTTGCAGGTGGAGGGGGTCGGCACGCCGCCGCCGAAGGCGGATGGCAGCCCGGCGGACCCGGTAACGGACCTTTCGGACGACCCGGCCGACCCGGCCGATGAGGATCTGGACGGCGACGGCACCCCCGACGATCCGGCCCATGTCCGGCTGCCGGAAGAGGTGAAGCTGAAGGTGACGGATAAGCAGACGGTCATGCCCGAGGGCTTCGCCAAGGCCGGCGATGTGATCGAGTATCGCGTGACCATCGATAATGTGGGCAATATCACGGCCAAGGACGTGAAGCCGAACGATCCCGGACCGACCTTCGGCGGCAGGCGCGGCACGAACACGCTGTCGGCCTTCACTCTGGAAGATGGCGGGCCGGTTCCGCTGGCCGAGTTGACGCCGGACGACGCACCGGTGACCTTCATCGCCACCTATGTGTTGAGCGCCGAGGACGTGAAGAATGCGCAGTTGCAATCGGGCGAAAGCGAGAATACCGCCTCCGCCGAGGGCGCTTCCGCGCGCAGCGGAAAGCCGATCGACGACGTCGAGCCGGCTACGTCCCTGGCGGAGCTGCCGAGCTTCGGCCTCGACAAGGCATCCCGCCTTGCCGAAGTGCGGCGCGGCGAAACGGTGCCGTACACCGTCACGTTGAGGCCACGGAGTATAGAGAAGGGCAGCGAGGAGCCCGTCACGGTGATCGACACCACGCCGCGGGGCTTCACCTACCTGGAGGGCACGGCGGCGATCGGCGGCAGGCCGGTCGAGCCGGAAATACGTGGCCGCGACCTGGTGTTTGTGAATGTGCCTTACACGGCCGACATGGAGGAGATCGTCATCAGCTACCGGCTTGGCGTGTCGGGGGCGGCAAGCCCCGGCAAATATGTCAATCGCGCGCGGGTGGTCCTTGCCGATGGCACGGCAGTCTCCGCGATCGCCTCGGCGGAGGTGGAGGTGGTGACCGAGCCTGTCTTCGACTGCGGCGACCTGATCGGCCGTGTGTTCGACGATCTCAACCGCAACGGCTACCAGGATGTGGGCGAGCCGGGGCTCGGCGGCGTGCGGGTGGCGACAGTGGACGGGCTGCTTGTGACCACCGACGCGCACGGCCGCTTCCACGTGGCCTGCGCGGACATGCCGAACGCGCGCATTGGCTCGACCTTCATCATGAAGCTCGACCCGCGCACGCTGCCGACGGGCTATCGACTGATCAGCGAGAACCCGCGCACCGTGCGGCTGACGGCAGGTAAAGCCTCGCGCCTCAACTTCGCCGCTACGGTGAACCGCGTGATCCGCCTCGACCTGAACGACGCCGCCTTCGAGCCGGAGGCGCTGGAGTTGAGGCCCGAATGGCAGGTCAGGCTGCCGCAGATCATTGCCCTGCTCGAACCCGAGGTCTCCGTTCTGCGCCTTGCCTATGTCGACGCCGGCGCCGACCGCAAGCTCGTCGCCAACCGCATGAGGCACATCCGCCGCGCCATCGGCGGCATGTGGAAGGAAAGGCCGCGCCGATACCGGCTCGAGATCGAAACCAGGATCGAGACACGCGAGTAAGGGCGTCAGCCCTTCCGCGCTGCTTTCCCACCTTCGGCTTCGACAGCGCCCCGCCGCTTGCGCGGGGCGCTTTTTGCCGCCCAATTCCGGACGGAAAACCGGTTTCCACTTTTCCTGGAATTGCCCAAGCAGCCTCGGCCTCCCCAGTTTCCCTTGCCGAGTGCGAGCGGTTGGAAAAGTGCCGACTACCGTAAGCATACCCCATCGCAACTGAACGAATCACCTGCGTCTTTCCTACGACAGGGGCGAGCGTGCTGCGCCCCCACGTATTCTTTACGTCAGCCGCAGCTCTCCAAGCCGAAAAGGCAAAGGCAGGGAAAGGCGTCATGTCGGACGATACGGAGTGCACAGCGTTTATGTTTCCGTAAGCGATCGATGCTGGCCAGCGAGCTTCCGCGGGCCGGCTCGTCCGTTCGCTGCCGGCAGCACTACGCGAACCTCCCCCTGCCCCGAAGTCAAGCACGCCGCGCGGTGCGTCCGCCGCGGCCTTTCGAGGACAAAGAGCGAAGGCAGGGAAAAGCACAATGTCAAACGATATCAGTCGCGCAGCACCGGCTGCGCATTACCGGCCGCTGGCCACCGGCGGATTGCGACGGGCGCCGGGGGGTGCGTTTTCGCTTGCCGTTGCCTCGGTGATCCCCCTTCTCGCATTTTCTGCAGTTGTCGTCAGCGCGGGTTGGTCCACTGCTCATGCGCAGGCAATCTGGCAAACGCTGGTAGCCGAAACCTTCGAGACCGGCGTCGATAACTCCAGCCAGGATCCCGGTGCCCAGATGCTCCCGGGAACCACCAGTTACAGAGCATTGCCGAATTCCACAGATGCCGGCACTTACGCGGTCGTCAAGAACCCTGACCACATCGACGCCGTCACGGGAGAGAATTGGCAGCATGCCGGCGACCACACGACTGGCACGGAGTACATGGCTATATTCAACGCCGACCCAACCCGGCACGGTGAGGCGGACGGCACCTATTATCTCTTCAAGGCCGCGACGTCCGACGTCCCGGGCGCGACCTATCGGATGAGCTACTGGACGGCCAATCTCATAGCATACGACGCTGGGAATGGTTTCTACGACGCATATATTGGCCTTACCGTACGCGACCAACCGGGTGGCGCCGGCACTTTATATGCAAGCCATCCGGACAATTCGACTGAGGTACCGCGCGCCGTTGGGAATCAGGATTATCTCCCCTGGATTGAGCGCACCGTCAATTTTCAGTTGCCTGTCGACCATGTGGGCGACGCGGTATATTTTAACTTTTTCAATTCCGCTCCGGACTTTGTGACCGCGGCGGGAAACGATCTTGCCATCGATGATCTTCTCATCGAGATGGCGAGGGCAAGAATTTCGGGGCAGATATATGTAGATAACAATGAGAATGGTGTCTTCGATGCGGGAGACGAGACCGTTTCCGGTCCTCTGCCGTATGTTGCGGTGATTGGCGCGAATGACACTGTTATCGACTTTGTCCAGGTCGCTGCGGACGGCACCTATCTGCTTCAGAATGCCGCTTATTCGACGGCGGATATCGGGCAGAGGCTTATATTGCTCGATTCAGCGCCCCAACTCGGGCAGGTGGCTGCGGTCGCCCCTCCTGCTGGCTATGCGGTTGTAAGCGAGACTCCGAACGCGACCTATGGCACGACGGGCGCTCTGCCACTTGACGGCGTTCTGAACGTCGTCAGTGCGGACTCGGCGACAGGAGATCATCCAGACTTCAATATCGGCCTTAGGCTGATCGAGGCCGATCTACAGATCACCAAGGAGGGCGGTGAGGAGGGCTACGTGCCAGGCGCGGATGTCACCTACACCATCGAAGTGTCGAACGACGGCCCGTTCGGCGTGCAGAACGCATTGGTGAGCGACCCGCTTCCCGCCGGCATCACCACGGCGAACTGGACCTGCGGCAGCCCGACGAACGGTGCCACGTGCGGCGTGGCGAGCGGCACTGGCGCCATCGCAGATGTGCCTGTGAACCTGCCCGTTGGCAGTTCGGTCACCTTCACGCACACCCTGACGGTGCCGCTGGACTTCACCGGGGATCTCGTCAACACGGCCACCGTCACCAATCCAGGTGATACCCCGGACCCTGCCCCTGAGAACAACACGAGCACGGTGACGAAGAAGCTCGCCCGGCTTGCGGTCGAGAAGACGGGCGCGTGGATGGACCAGAACGGCGACGGCTTCGCCAAGGAGGGCGAGCCGATCGAGTACACCATCACGGTTCAGAACACCGGTGAGGTGCCGATCTTCAATATCGCGGTGGAGGACCCGCTGATCAGCGCTTTCCAGGGCACGGTGCCCAACCCGCTCAATCCGGGCGCCAGCGCGACGTTGACCGGCACCTATCCCCTTTCCGAGGCCGACATCGCCAGCGGCTCGGTGACGAATTCGGCCATAGCCACGGGGGAGACCGAGGGCGGGACGCCGGTTGAGGACACGTCCGACGATCCGGCCAACCTGAAGGACGAGGACAGCGACGGCGACGGGGACCCGGACGACCCGACGGAGACGGAGTTTCCCCGGGAAGGGGCGCTCGACATCATCAAGACCGGCACGATGAACGACGAGAACGGCGACGGCTTCGCCAATGTGGGAGAGACGATCACCTACACCTTCACGGTGGAGAATATCGGCGATGTGACGCTCACCGACATCGTCATCACCGATACCAAGGTCAGCATGGCGGGCGGACCGGTCGCCAAGCTCGATCCGGGCGACATCGACACCGGCACGTTCACGGGCATCTATACGATCACCGAGGCCGACATCGAGAGCGGATCGGTGAAGAACCTCGCAACGGGGACGGGCAAGGACCCCGACGGAAAGGAGATACCGCCGGTCGAATCGCACGGGGAAGACGATGTGCCGGGGACGCAGACCGAGACGAAGGTTCCCTTCGGCGACGGCGACTTCGTCAAGGAAGCGCTCGACGCATTCGACGATCGGGACGACAGCGGAAGCCTCACCGCCGGTGACCGGATCAACTACAAGTTCACCATCATCAATACCGGCAACATCCCGATCACCGACATCGTCATCGAGGATCCGGACGCGGTGATCGAGGGCACGCTTGCCGCGCCGATCCCGGCCGGCGGGACGGACGACACCAGCTTCACCGGCTGGCACGCGGTCACCCAGGAAGAGCTCGACGCGGGGCTTCTCGCCAACGTGGCGGAGATGACGGCTACCGTGACGGACGAGGACTACACCAACACCTTCGAAGAGACGTCGCGCACCAAGGACGGTGTGCCGGGCGATCCGACGGAGAAGGAGCTGCCGCACGAACCGGATATCCGCCTGGAGCTGGAGGGCGAGCATGAGGACACCAACGGCGACGGCGTCATGGATGTGGGCGAGCCGGTCCGCTACACGATGACGGTCTGCAACACCGGCAATGTGACGCTGAGCGAGGCGACGGTGACGGACTCCGGCGAAGGGGGAGAGCTTATCGTCGACGGCGGGCCGGTTCCCGAGCTCGGGGCGGGCGAGTGCGACAGCGAGACCTTCACGGGCACCCATATCCTGACCCAGGAGGACATCGACAGGGGCTATGTGGAGGTGAACGGCCTGGTGGCGGGCCAGCCGCCCCTCGACAAGGACGGCAATCCGGTCGACCCGGTGACCGGCCTTTCGGACGACCCGACGAATGCGGAGAACGTGGACCGCGACGGCGACGGCATCCCCGACGATCCGGTGCGCACCGCCATCCCCGAGGTCTCGCACCTGAAGGTGAGCGGGAAGGAATCCATCCTGCCCGACGGCTTCGTGCGGGCCGGCGACAAGATCGAATACCGGGTGACCATCGAGAATGTCGGCAACGTGACGGCGAAGGAGGTGGCGCCCGACGATCCCGGCCCGAGCTTCAACGGCAAGCGCGGCACGGGCAGGCTTTCGGCCTTCAAGCCGGCGTCGGTGGCCTCGCTGGCGCCGGAGGACGATGCGGTCTTCACGGCGGTCTACACGCTGAGCCAGGAGGACGTGGCGAACGCGGCCGGCGTTACCAACGGGGTGACCAACACGGCCACCGCCACCGGCATCTCGGCGCGCGACGGCGAGCCGGTCGACACGGTGGAGGAGGGCGCCGACGTGGCGGAGCTGCCCGGCTTCAACGTGAGCAAGACAGCCCACCTCGCCGAAGTGCGGCGCGGCCAGCGCGTGCCCTACACCATCACCATGGCGCCCTTGGAGGTGGACGGCCTCACCGAGCCGGTGACGCTGATCGACACGATGCCGGCGGGCTTCGCCTATATCGAGGGGACCGCCACGGTGGGCGGCACGGCGCACGAGCCGAAGATCGAGGGCCGCAGGCTCATCTTCGAGGACATCCCGTACGCGCCGGACGAGGAGATCGTCGTCGACATGCAGCTCGGCGTTTCGGCCGCCGTCAGCCCCGGCAAGTTCGTCAACCGGGCGCAGATGGTGTTGGGAGACAGTGTCGTGGACGTGGTCTCCAATGTCGGCATGGCCGAGGTGGAGGTGGTCATCGAGCCCATCTTCGACTGCGGCGACATCCTCGGCAAGGTGTTCGACGACATCAACCGCAACGGCTACCAGGACGAAGGCGAGCCGGGATTGGCGGGCGTGCGGGTGGCCACGGTCGAGGGCCTTCTGATCACGACCGACAAGTACGGCCGCTTCAATGTCGCCTGCGCCGACCTGCCGGACGGGCGCATCGGCTCGACCTTCATCATGAAGCTCGACCCGCGCACGCTGCCGACGGGCTATCGGCTCATCAGCGAGAACCCGAGGACGGTGCGGCTGACGGCGGGCAAGGCATCGCGCCTCAACTTCGCCGCCACCATCGGCCGGGTGGTGCGCGTCGATCTCAACGATGCCGCCTTCGAGCCGGGCCTTGCCGATCTGAGGCAGGAATGGCTGGCTCAGCTGCCCGGTCTCATCAGCATGCTGGAGGGGGAGGAGTCAGTGCTCCGGCTGGCCTATGTCGATGCCGCTGCCAACCGCAAGCTGGCGGGTCATCGGGTCCGGCAATTGCATCGCGCGATCGCCAGTCTGTGGAAGGCCAGGCCGCGCCGATACCGCCTCGAGATCGAAACGAGGATCGAGACGCGGCAGTAGGAAGCGCCAGAGCGGCCCCGGCCATCGCCGTGCGATCGGCCGGGGCAAGGTGGTAAGCCAAGAAGGGTGGAAGACACGGCTGCCCTCCCCGCTTCTCACTTAACCCCCTTCTGCCTGTCTTGCGCGGGGGCGGGCCGTTCTCCACAATCGCCGCGGGATGGAAGATGCGGAGACGTTCATGAGCGGTTTGCGGCCATGTGCCGCGGCGAAGGTCGAGCGGGCGGGGATGACGGCCGCATGACGAGTGCGCTTCATCGCCGCCGCATCAACGCCGTCGTCGCCGAGCTCGACAGGGCCGAAGTGAAGAGCGTGCTCGACCTCGGCTGCGGCGACGGCGATCTGATCTTGGCGCTGGCGGCCCTGCCGGGAATCCGCCGCATCACGGGCGTCGATGTCTCGGGGGAAGCCGTTGCCGGCGCGCGGCAACGCGTTCTCGACGCCGGCACAAAGAAGGAGATCGAGATCGTCGCGGCCTCGCTGACGGAGCCTGCCGAATATCTCAAGGGTTTCGATGCCGCCGTTCTCCTGGAGGTGATCGAGCATATCGACCCGCATCGCCTCCCCGGTGTAGAGCAGGCCGTGTTCAAAACCCTGGTTCCCGCAATCGTGATCGTGACGACGCCGAATAGCGCGTATAATCCTTTTCTCGGCGTCCCGCCGCAAAGGTTCCGCCATCCGGATCATCGCTTCGAATGGGATCGCGAACGGTTTCGGGCCTGGGCGGACGGTGTTGGCCAGCGGAACGGTTATGCCGTCCGGTATGCGGATGTGCCTCCGGGGCTTCCGCGCCTCGGCGGGCCTTCGCAGATGGCGATCTTCAAGCGAAAGTGCTGACGATCATTCGTCCGGCTTCCGCCGAAAGGCGGATGTCGACCGGCAAGAATTCACCGAACAATCGCTACCGGACACCCTGCAAAAGGACGAAAGCGTGCTTAGATATAATAATAAAGGAGGGCGAGGGTGAAACGCACCTATCGCCATAAAACGGTCTGCGGTACGCTTCACTATTGGTTGTTGAGTCGCGTCAGTTCCTGCGAGGAACCTTTGAAGGCGGGAAATCGTTCCGACCAATGCAGGAGCCGACAGGCAGTGTCCCGGACCTCTAACCGCCCTGTCACGAGAGAGCACGATGCAAAGGAGCGAATCTGAAGTCTTTGATCTCTTTTCCGAGATCTACACCAGCGCAACGCGCGAGGAGATGAGCCTACAGGAATACCTCCTCGCCTGTCGCGATGACCCCTCCATGTATGCCACCGCGCCGGAGCGCATGGTGGAGGCCATCGGGGAGCCGACCCTCGTTGACACCAGTGCGGACGAGCGCCTCGGCCGCATCTACGCCAATCGCACCATCAAGGTCTATCCTTCCTTCACCGACTTCTATGGCATGGAAGACACGATCGAGCGGATCGTCGGCTATTTCCGCTATGCCGCCCAGGGGCTCGAGGAGCGCAAGCAGATCCTCTATCTTCTGGGTCCGGTCGGCGGCGGCAAGTCGTCTCTGGCGGAACGGCTGAAGAAGCTCATGGAGCAGCGGCCGATCTATACGCTGATGGTAGGCGGGCAGGTCAGCCCCGTCTTCGAATCGCCGCTCGGGCTCTTCCATCCCGAGCGCATGGCGGATCTTCTCGAGGACAAGTACGGCATTGCGCGGCGGCGGCTCACGGGCCTGATCTCGCCCTGGGCGACGAAGAGGCTCGACGAGATCGGCGGCGACATCTCCAAGTTTTCCGTCGTCAAGCTGACGCCTTCCCGCCTGCGCCAGCTCGGCATTGCCAAGACGGAGCCGGGCGACGAGAACAACCAGGACGTCTCGGCGCTAGTCGGCAAGGTGGATATCCGCCAGCTCGAGAATTACAGCCAGGCCGACCCCGACGCCTACTCCTACAGCGGCGGCCTCAACCGCACCACGCAGGGGCTGCTCGAATTCGTCGAGATGTTCAAGGCGCCGATCAAGGTGCTGCACCCGCTTCTGACGGCCACCCAGGAGGGGAACTACAACGGCACCGAGAACTTCGGCGCCTTTCCCTATCAGGGCATCGTCGTGGCGCACTCCAACGAGTCGGAATGGCTCCAGTTCAAGAACAACAAGAACAACGAGGCCTTCCTCGACCGCATCCTGGTGGTCAAGGTGCCGTACTGCCTACGGGTGACCGAGGAGAAGCTGATTTACGAGAAGCTTCTGCGCGAGAGTGAGCTGGTGGATAACCCCTGCGCGCCGGAGGTGCTCGATATCCTCAGCCGCTTCACCGTGTCGACGCGGCTTCATGAGCACGAAAACTCGCCGCTCTATACCAAGATGCGGGTCTATGACGGCGAGAACCTGAAGGACATCGATCCCAAGGCGAAGTCCGTGCAGGAATATCGCGACGCCGCCGGCGTCGACGAGGGTATGACCGGGGTGAGCACGCGGTTCGCCTTCAAGGTGCTGTCGGAGACCTTTAACTACGACACAAAGGAGGTCGCCGCCGACCCCGTGCACCTCATGTACATCCTGGAGCAGGCGATCCGGCGCGAGCAGTTCCCCAAGGAGGCGGAGACGGCGTATCTCGACTTCATCAAGTCGGAGCTTGCCACGCGCTATGCGGAGTTCATCGGCCACGAAATCCAGAAGGCGTATCTGGAATCCTACAGCGAGTACGGCCAGAACCTGTTTGACCGCTACATCGCCTATGCGGACGCGTGGCTGGAGGATCAGGACTTCAAGGACCCGGACACGGGGCAGATACTCAACCGCGAGATTCTCGACAGCGAACTGTCGCAGATCGAGAAGCCGGCGGGCATCGCCAACCCGAAGGACTTCCGCAACGAAGTGGTGAAGTTCACGCTTCGGGCGCGTGCCAAGAACCATGGCCGCAACCCCTCCTGGACCAGCTACGAGAAGCTGCGCGAGGTGATCGAGAAGCGCATGTTCGGCCAGGTCGAGGACCTCTTGCCGGTCATCAGCTTCGGCTCGAAGAAGGACAGCCAGACAGGAAAGCAGCATGCGGACTTCGTCGAGCGCATGGTCGAACGCGGCTACACCGAACGTCAGGTGCGGCGGCTGGTCGACTGGTACATGCGCGTGAACAAGGCCGGCTGAGGAAGCGGGACCCACGGGGCCACCCATGCCGAATTTCATCGACCGCCGCCTCAACCCGAAGGACAAGAGCCTCGGCAACCGGCGACGCTTCCTGAAGCGTGCGCGGGAGGAGTTGAAGCGGACGATCAAGGAGCAGGTCAAGGCCGGCAAGATCGCCGACGTCGACGCGAAGCATTCCGTGCCAATGCCGGAGGACGGCACCAGAGAGCCGTCCTTCCAGAACGCCAGGGGCAGCGGGAAGCGGGAATACGTGCTGCCGGGCAACAGGGAGTTCACACCGGGCGACCGCATCCCGAAGCCGGCTTCGGGCGGCGGTCAAGGCGGCTCCCGCGCGGGCACGGGCGATGCCGAAGACGACTTCCGGTTCGTGCTGTCCCGCGAGGAAGTGCTGGACCTGTTCTTCGAGGACCTGGAGCTTCCCGACATGGTGAAGCTCAGCCTCAAGGAAGCCGTCGCCTACAAGCCGCGCCGCGCAGGCTTCGCCACCACCGGCACGCCTACCAACATCAATGTCGGGCGCACCATGCGCAACAGCTACGGCCGCCGTCTGGCACTGCACCGCCCCAAACGCAAGGAGGTGGAGGCGCTGGCCGAGGAGATCGCCGCGCTGGAGGCGAAGCCGGCCACCGCCGAGAGACGCCGGCGCCTGGAGGCGCTGCGCCAGGAACTGGAGAAGCTGGAGCGCCGGCGGCGGGTCATTGCCTATGTCGATCCCGTCGACATCCGCTTCAACCGATTCGAGCCGCAGCCCTTGCCCAATGCCAACGCGGTGATGTTCTGCCTCATGGACGTCTCCAGCTCCATGGGCGAGCGGGAGAAGGACCTGGCAAAACGCTTCTTCGTGCTGCTGCACCTTTTCCTCAAGCGGCGCTATGAGCGCATCGACATCGTCTTCATCCGACACACGCACGAGGCGCGTGAGGTGGACGAGGAGACCTTCTTCTATTCGACGCAGAGCGGCGGCACGGTGGTTTCCACCGCGCTCGAGGAGATGCTTGGCATCATCCGCGAGCGCTATCCGTCGAAGGAGTGGAACATCTATGCCGCCCAGGCTTCCGACGGCGACAACATCGCCGGCGACTCGGAGCGCTGCGCCTCGCTTCTTCACGAGGCGGTGATGCGGCTTTGCCAGTATTATGCCTATATCGAGATCATCGACGAGCGCGAGACGGAGATCTTCGGGGCGACCGACAACGGAACGTCGCTGTGGCGCGCCTACCGGACCGTCGGCGCGAACTGGCCGAACTTCCAGATGACCCGGATCGCCCGTCCGGCGGACATCTATCCTGTCTTCCGCAAGCTTTTCGCCAGGCAGCCCCTCGGGCAGGCACGTAGCTGAGGGCGGCCGCGATGAAGAAGAGTGAATCCGCGCCAGATCTGCTGTTCCGGAGTTCGGACTGGAACTTCGAAAAGCTTTCCCGTGTCTACGACGCGATCAGCGAGATCGCCATCGACGACCTGAAGCTCGACATCTACCCGAACCAGCTGGAGATCATCTCCTGGGAGCAGATGCTGGACGCCTATTCCTCCATCGGCATGCCGCTGATGTATCAGCACTGGTCCTTCGGCAAGCGTTTCGTCTTCGAGGAGCACCTTTACCGCAAGGGGCATCGCGGGCTCGCCTATGAGTTGGTCATCAACTCCAACCCCTGCATCTCCTACCTGATGGAGGAAAACACCATGGCCATGCAGGCCCTGGTGATCGCGCACGCCGCCTTCGGCCACAATCACTTCTTCAAGAACAACTACATGTTCCAGCGCTGGACCGAGGCGGCCACCATCCTCAGCTATATGGATTTCGCCAAGAAATACATCGCCAAGTGCGAGGAGCGGCACGGGACGGCAGCGGTGGAGAGCATTCTCGATTCCGCTCATGCGCTCATGGACCAAGGCGTTTTCCGCTACCGCCGCGCACCGCGCCTTTCCTCGGAGAAGGAGCGGGAGCGGGCGCGCGAGCGGCTGGAATACGAGGAGCAGACCTACAGCGACCTGTGGCGCACGCTGCCGAAGAAGGAAGCCGACGGAACCGAGGACGAGCGTGAGCGGGAGGCGCGGGACCGCAAGCGGGCGCTTCACCTGCCGGAGGAGAACCTGCTTTATTTCCTGGAAAAGAACAGCCTGATCCTGGAGCCCTGGCAGCGTGAGCTCCTGCGCATCGTACGGGTGATCGCGCAATATTTCTATCCGCAGCGGCAGACCAAGGTGATGAACGAGGGCTGCGCCACCTTCGTCCACCACACCATCATGAACCGGCTCTACGACGATGGCAAAATCAGCGAGGGCGCGATGCTGGAGATCCTGCAGAGCCACTCGAACGTGATCTTCCAGCCTGCTTTCGACGATCCGCGCTTCTCCGGCATCAATCCTTATGCGCTGGGCTTTGCCATGATGAAGGACATTGAGCGCATCTGCACCGAGCCGACGTCGGAGGACCGCGACTGGTTCCCCGACATCGCCGGCAACGGCGACTGGCGAGGCGTCCTGCTGGATGCCTGGGCGAACCATCGCGACGAGTCCTTCGTTCTGCAGTATCTGAGCCCGGCGCTGATACGCCACTTCCGGCTGTTCCAGCTTACCGACGATGCAGATGATCCCTATTGCGAAGTCGCCTCGATCCACAATGAGCGCGGTTATGAAGCTGTCCGCGCGGCGCTCGGCCGCAGCTACGATATCGGCGTCATTCAGCCGGACGTTCAGGTCATCGATGTCGATCTTCTCGGCGATCGCCACCTACGGCTTCAGCACGGGGTAAAGCATGGCGTCGTGCTGGAGGAAGCCACCCGCAATGCAACGCTGCGCCACATGCGCCGCCTGTGGGGCTACGATGTGAGCCTTGAAGGCGTGGACGGGGAAAGTGGCGAAAGGCTCTACGAGTGCTCGACGAAGCAGATTGGGGAGTAAGGGGCAGCAAGGCTTAGATCCCGGCTTTCCCCGCAATGCCGATGTAGCGGTAGCGCTGGCGGTAGCGGGCGGGGTGACGCCGGTGATGCGTTTGAACAGACGGCGGAAGAAGGCCGGGTCGTCATAGCCCGCGAGATGGGCGATCATGTCCGTCGGCTCGGCCGTAGTTTCGAGGAGTTGTTTCGCTTCCTCGATGCGCAAGGCCTGTACATAGTCGATCGGTGCATAGCCGGTCGCCGCCTTGAAACGCCGCTTGAAGGTGCGCTCCGGCAGGCCCGAGAGAGCCGCCATGCGGCTCACCGGATTGGCTTCGGTATAGTGGTCGGCAAGCCACTCCTGGCATCGGCCGATCGCGGCGTCGGAGTGGGCGGGCACCTTGCCCATGGCGGCGAAGGGTAGTTGCCCTTCGCTGCGGTCGCCGAGCACGAAGACCTTGGCGATGCGCACGGCCTCCGCTGCACCGCAGAAGCGGGCGATCAGGTAGAGCGCGAGGTCCGCCCAGGCGCCCGCGCCGCCACCCGTGACTATGCGGTGCTCTGGCCCTGCCGGGCACAGGATGCGCTCCGGGTGCAGCTTCACCTGCGGATAATGCGCAGCGAAAATACCCGTGACGCCCCAATGGCTGGTGGCCTCGACGCCGTCGAGCAAGCCGGCTTCGGCCAGGAAGACCGAGCCGGTGCAGACCGAACAGATGGTCGCCCCTTGCTGGAATTGGTCCCGCACCCAGGCCGCTTCCTCGTTCCATTTCCCGTGCGGATTCTCCTCCGCCGCGAGCGCCAGGTCGGTGACGATGACCACGTCGGCGCGACCGGTATCCTCGAGCCGCGCATGCGGCGCGATTGGCACGCCGAGCGAGGAGGGAAACGGGGCGGCCTGTCTTGCCACGATACGCGTTTTCAGGCGGCGGACATCGACCTCTTCGCCCGTCATCTCCTGCCAGGCCACGCCCACGGAGGAAAAGATCTCGTGCAGGCCGTAGACCGATGTCGGCGTCGTCTCCGGGAGGGCGAGCAGGCAGATGCGCGCCGACGCTGTGTCGGGTGAAGCGTTCATGGGGGCATAAATGGCACAAAAGCCTCGTTCTTGTCCATTTCAGCACTTCTGTAGGCCTACTCCACGGGATACTCCGCCGTCCGGTATTCAATCGTTGAAGGAGAGGAACAATGTCCTTGGCTGCAGAAACCCCGACACTGGATATGGCGACAGCGGAAGCCTTTGCTGAAAATGTCGGCGGCATCCTCAATTCGGGCACGGTGGCGGTGATGATGTCTGTCGGCCACCGGCTGGGACTGTTCGACGTGCTGGCGGCGCTGCCGCCGTCGACGAGCGCGGCGATCGCTGAGCGCGCGGAGCTTTCCGAGCGCTACGTGCGCGAATGGCTGGCGGTGATGGTGACGGGCGGCATCGTCGCCTACGATCCGGCGGGGAAAACCTACCGTCTGCCGCCTGAACATGTCGCTTGCCTGACGCGTGAGGCGCCGCTCGGCAACCTTGCGGTCTATGCCCAGGCCATTGCCCTGATAGGGCAAATGCAGGAGCGGCTCCTCACCTGCTTCGAGACCGGCGAGGGGCTGGCCTATGGCGACTATCCCTGCTTTCACCAGTTCATGGCGGAGGATAGCGGGCAGACGGTCGTCCCCCAGATCTTCGACGTTATCCTGCCTCTGGCCGAGGGGATCGCGGAGCGCATGGAGGCGGGCATCGACGTGCTCGACGCCGGCTGCGGGCGCGGCCTAGCGCTTATCGAGATGGCGAAGCGTTTCCCGAAGAGCCGCTTCACCGGCTACGACCTATGTGCGGATGCTATCGAGTTCGCCAATGAGGCAGCACGGAAGGCGGGTCTTGCAAACATCCGCTTTGAACAACGGGACCTCACCGGCTACGACGAAAAGGCGCGCTTCGACTTCATCACCTCGTTCGATGCGGTGCACGACCAGAAGGACCCGCAGGCGCTGATCCGCAGCCTTCATGGAGCGCTGAAGCCCGGCGGCGTCTATCTGATGCAGGACATCGGCGGCTCGGCGAAGCTCGAGAACAATCTCGATTTCCCGATGGCCGGTTTTCTCTACGCCATCTCCTGCGCACACTGCACGCCAGTTTCGCTGGGCCAGGGCGGCCAGGGGCTCGGCACGATGTGGGGCTGGGAGACGGCAAAGGGAATGCTGGAGAGCGCGGGTTTCCGTTCGGTGGACCGCCACGTCCTGCCGCACGACCCGATGAACGTCTGGTTTGTGGCGCGGGTTTAACCCGCGCCTCCGCTCTCCTCCAGGTTCACGTAAACTTCAGGCCGGAATTGGGGTGTACAGAGGCAGTAGAACTCCAGATCGCCGTCGCCGGTGTTGGTGATGCGTTGGGCGGCGTTCGCCGGGATCACCGCCTGGTCGCCGACCGTGAGCTGCTGGCGGACGCCGTCGATCTCGACAATGCCCTTGCCCTTGCGGATGATATAGCGTTCCGAGGTGCCGGCAAGCTTGTGCAGTTGCGTCGTGACGCCTGGCTCTACCCGGGCGACGGCGAGCGAAGCATCGGGCGAGGCCGGCGCGTTCAAAAGCTCGGTGATGAAGCATCGCTCCTCCGTCCAGAGCTCCTTCCGGCCCGCGTCGGGCACAAACCAATCGGACTGCATCGCTTCCTCGCTATGAACAATTTCAGCAAATATCAGATCGCTTGACAATTGTTAGAAATGGCATCCTAAATTGTCAAAAGCAGTGGTCGGGCTTGCGAAGCGGCGCCGTTTCCCGTTGCATGGGGGTGCGGCTTCCGGGCGATTTCACCCTTGACTTCATGCCGTGGCGGCTGCGTCCGCAAGCGATTGTCATGCCGCCGTTCTTGGGGACCGATCTGCGACCGCTTCAGGCGAAAGCCGGCGCGAGGGGACGAACAGGGAGATTACCGGATGAAATTCTTGAAAGCACTGCTCGCCGCCGGGTTGGTGAGCGCGGCAGGAACGGCAGCCGCCCAAGAGGACAAGCTCTTCGTCTACGTCTCGCCGGACCCGATCGGCGTCAACGCGTTCCTGCAGATGGGCCGGGACGGCATCGAGGCGGCGGGCGAGGAGTATGGGGCCGATGTGAGGACCTACGAGAGCAGGACCGCCGCCGACCGCCTGGAGAACGTGAATGCGGCGGTGAACGAAGAGGCCGACATCGTCGTGCTTCTCGGCTTCGAGTTCAACGACATCGTCCGGGAAGTGGCGCCGACGGCGCCCGACATCCAGTTCCTCATCGTCGACCAGTGCATTGAGGACAGGCCGGAGAACGTTCACTGTGCCGTGTTCCGGGAATACGAGGCAAGCTACCTGATGGGCGTTGCCGCCGGAATGTTGTCGGAGAGCGGCAAGGTGGGCGTGGTCGGGGCACTCGATATCCCCTTCCTGCATCGCTACACCGACGGCTACGCGCAGGGCGTCAAGTCGGTGGCACCCGAGGCGAGCGTCGACGTGCGCTGGGTGGGCGGGGAGAACCCGTTCTCCGATCCGGTGCGCGCCAAGGAGCAGGCGGTGGCCATGCACTCGGCCGGCTCCGACCTCATCTTCACGGCCACGTCGGGCGGCGATTTCGGCGTCTTCGAAGCTGCCGAGCAAGGCGACTTCCTGGTTTTCTCCGTCGACATCAACCAGTGCCCGCAAGCGCCAGGCCACGTGGTCGACGTCACGCTGAAGCGGGTCGACAACGCCATGCTGCAGGCCATCGGCGCCATTCTCGAGGGCGAGCATGTGATGATGTCGCTCGGCCTTGCGGAAGGCGGGGTGTCGGCCATGGCTCTCGAAGAGGGCCAGCTCGCCGACAGTCAATGCGTGGTCGCCGAGCATCCGGAGGTGGTGGAGAAGATGCGTAGCGTCGCCGCCAGCATCAGCGATGGCTCGCTGAAGCTCGAAGACCCGATGTTTGCCCAGTGAGCGATCTCGCCGTAAGAACGGCGAGTGTGCGCATGGCGGAAGGGTAGGCCGATGCGTGTGGCGCTTTCCGGCATCACGGTCCGCTTCGGCGCGCTGACCGCTGTCGATGATGCTTCGCTCGTCATCGAGCCGGGCGAGATCCACGCTATCGTCGGTGAGAACGGGGCGGGCAAGACGACGCTCATGAACGTGCTCTTCGGCCTCGTCGCGCCGGAGGCCGGCACGATCAGCCTCGATGGCAAGGAGATGCGTTGGGCCTCGCCCCAGGAGGCGATCCGCCACGGCCTCGGTATGGTGCACCAGCACTTCATGCTGCAGGAATCGATGACGGTCCTGGAGAACGTGGTGCTGTGCGCCGAGCCTGTCGGCCGTTTCGGGTTTGTCGATTTTGCCGCCGCGCGGCGGCGGTTGGCCGTGGTTGCGGACGAACACGGCATCGCCATGGACCTCGACCGTCCGGTCGGCCGGCTTTCGGTGGGAGAGCGGCAGGTCGTCGAGGTGCTGAAGATGCTTTACCGGGAGGCGGAGGTGCTGATCCTCGACGAGCCCACCTCGGTGCTGACCCCGCTGGAGAAGGACCGGCTCTTCGCCACCCTGCGCAGCTTCCGCTCGGCGGAGAAGGCCATCGTCCTCATCACCCATAAGCTGGACGAAGTGATGGAACTGGCCGATCGTGTCAGCGTCATGCGCGCGGGACGGCTGGTCCGGTCGGGGCCGCTGTCTGCGACCAGCAAGGAGGAGATCGCGCGCGGGATCATCGGCGGCGAACTGCCGCCGGCGCGGCAGCGCACCGCGCGGACACCGGGCGAGGAGGTGCTTATTGTGCGCGACCTCAAGGTCGCCGGCCGAGGTGGCACTGTCGGGCCATTGTCGCTTTCCGTGCGTGCTGGCGAGATCGTCGGCATCGCCGGTGTCAGCGGCAACGGGCAGGCCGAGCTGATCCAGGCGATCACCGGGCTTGCGCCGTCGCTATCGGGGGAGATCGTACTTTGCGGCAGGCCGATCGGGAACCTGGACGTGGAGGACCGGCGGCTGATCGGCATGAGCTACATCCCGGAGGACCGCCAACGCATGGGGCTGGCGCTGGGCGCGACGGTCAGCGAGAACGCCAATGCCGGCCGCGACGACAGCGCCTCCTTCACGCGCGGCCCATTCCTCGACCGCGCAGCGATGGCTGGTTTCGCCCGTCAGCTGATCGAGCGCTACCGCATTCGAACTGGCGGACCCACGGCACTTGCCTCCACCATGTCGGGCGGTAACAAGCAGAAGCTCGTCGTCGGGCGCGAGTTGGCGCGGGATACACCGCTGGTCATCGCCGAGAACCCCACCTGGGGCGTCGACATCGGTGCCATCGACTTCATCCACGGCGAATTGATGAGGATGCGCGACGAGGGCCATGCCGTGCTGCTGGTCTCAACCGAGCTCGATGAGGTGCTGGCGCTCTCGGACCGCATCCTAGTCATGTATTCCGGCGCCTTCGCCGGCGAGGTGGCAGGGGCGGAGGCGGACCGGGAGCGGATCGGCAGCATGATGACGTCGCGCGTGGTGGATGCCCTGCCGGAGGTGGCATGAACGGTATCGGGCAAGGGTCGATGGCGCGCGAGGCGGTATCATGGGCGGTGGCGCTCGCCTGGATCGCGGCCGTGCTCTTCATCCTCATGGCGCTTGTTGGAGCGCCTTTCGGCGATGCGCTTGCGGCCTTCCTGCAAAACGCCTTCGGCGGTCGGCGCTTCTCCTATCTCATGGCGACCCTCAGCCGGACCGCGCTCATCGCCGGCATGGCGGTCTCCGTCATGCTGAGCTTCCGCGCCGGGTTGTTCAACATCGGCGGTGAGGGGCAGTTGGTGGCGGGCGGGCTCGCCGCCGCCCTGGCAGCACTTCTCCTGCCCGGGCCGCCGCTCTTCGTGCTTACTGCCTCGATCCTCGCTGCCATGCTGGCGGGGGCGGGCTGGGCACTTCTGGCGGGTGTGATGCAGCTTTATGTGGGCGTGCCGCTGCTGGTGGGCTCGCTGCTTCTCAACTATCCCATCCGCTACATTGCCTCCTACGTCGTCGCGCATCCCTTCCGCGACGTGCAGTCGGGCATGGTGCAGTCGCATCTGGTTCCCCAAGCGACGTGGCTTTCCTACTTTCCCGGCACGCGGCTCGATATCGGCATCCTGTTCATCGTGGCCGTGAGCCTCTTCGCCGTCGTCTACAGCCGCGCCACCGTGCATGGCTATCACGCCCGCATGAACGGCCTGTCTCCGGCCTTCGCGCGCACGGTCGGGCTGCCGGTCAGCAAGCTCACGCTGCAGACGCTGGCCATGAGCGGGGCGGTTGCCGGGTTGGTCGGCGCCATCGCCGTCTTCGGGATGCACCACCGCTATATTGACGGCATGCTGGTGCAGCCGCTCTATGCCTGGACGGGCATCATCGCGGTTCTCCTCGTGGGCATGATCCCCTGGGCGGTGCCGCTTTCGGGCCTGTTCTTCGCGGCGATCCAGACGGGGGCGGCGGGCATGGAGCGCTCGGCCGGTGTGCCCAAGGAGATCGCGCTGGTCATGCAGGCGGTCATCATCCTGTTCGTGGCGAGCCGGGTCTCCGGCGCGCTCGTCGCCTCTTCCGAACGCAAGGCGGGGGCGACCGACGATGCTTGACCTGCTCTTCGATGCCTCGTTTGCCGCTTCGGTGCCGCGTTTCGTCACGCCGATCCTGCTTGCCGCGCTCGGCGGGGCGCTGTGCGAGCGGGCAGGGGTTTTCAACATCGCGCTCGAAGGTTTCCTGCTCGTCGGCGCCTTCGCCGCCGTCGTCGGCTCCTATTTTTCCGGTTCCCCCTACATCGGCGCGCTTGCCGCTATGCTGGCCGGCGTTGCCATGGGCCTCGTCTTCGCCGAGTTCAACCTGCGGCGGGGCGGGGACGCCATTGTCGTTTCCATCGCCATCAACATCCTGGCCGCCGGGCTCACCACCTATCTCCTGCGCGCCATCTTCGATGCCATGGGTGCCTTCAGCGATCCGGCGATTGCTGGCTTTGCCCGGATCTCCATCCCGGGCCTCGCTTCCCTGCCGCTGATCGGCCCCTTCCTCGACGGGCAGTCGCCGCTGTTCTATCTGGCACTTCTCATGGTGCCGGCGCTCAGTTTCTTCTTCGCCCGCCACCGGCTCGGCTTGCGCATCCGCGCCGCTGGCGAAAATCCGGCGGCGCTCGAGGCGGGAGGTGTCGGGCGGCGGCGTGTGCAGCTTTATGCGCTGATGGGCTGCGGGGCTTTGTGCGGGCTCGGCGGCGCGCAGCTTTCAATCGCCAACGTCAATCTTTTCGTGGAGAGTATGAGCGCCGGGCGCGGCTGGATCGCGGTGGTCGCTGTGCTTCTGACACGCGGACGGCCGTGGCCGCTCTTTGCCATCGCCGTCATCTTCGGTGCCGTTGACAGCATGTCGTTCCGCGTGCAGGGGCTGGGCATGCCGCAGCAGTTCACGGATATGATGCCGTATCTCGCCACGCTCGTGGTTCTGGTGGCGCTGTCGTGGTGGCGCCACGGACGCACAGCGAACGGAGGAACGCTATGACGGATCTCGTCGTCACCAACGCAACCGTGGTCACCTGCGATGCCGCAGGCACGGTGATCACCGTGGGCGGTGTTGCCGTCGAGGGCGGTCGCATCGAGCGTGTCGCCTCCAGTGCGGAGCTCGAAGCCGCCGCGGCCAGTGCCCGCCAGGTCGTCGACGGCACGGGCTATATCCTGATGCCGGGTCTTATCAACACCCACTGCCATGCCGGCGACAGCCTGTTCCGCGGGCTCGTGGAGGACCTACCGCTGGAGCCGTGGCTGCAGACGGTGTGGAAGGCGGAAGGGGCGATCCTCAATCCCGAGACCTGCCATCTCGGCAGTGTGTTGGGTTTTGCCGAGCTCCTGCTTTCGGGCGTCACAACGGTGATGGACATGTTCTGGTATCCGGCCGAGACGGTGAAGGCGGCGCGCAAGGTGGGCATGCGTGTTTCGACCGGGGGCATCTTCTTCGACCCACCGGGGGTGACGGGCGACGATCTCAAGGGCCGCATTGCTGCGGCAGAGCGTTTCTTCGAGGAATTCGGAGGGGCGGAGGATGTCTTTCCTGCCATCCTGCCGCACGGCGCCTATACGGTGGCGCCGGAGAATCTGAAGGCGGCCAAGGAGATCGCCGACCATCACGGCGCGCTCTTCAGCACCCATGCAGCCGAGACCAGGGCCGAGCAGGCCGACGTCTCCAGTCGCTACGGCCGCTCCGTCATCCGCCATCTCGATCATCTGGGCCTGCTCGACGAGCGCACGGTGCTTGCCCACTGTGTGCATCTCGACGACGAGGAGATCGATATCCTTGCCCGCACGGGCGCTACCGCGGTGCACAATCCGATGTCGAACCTGAAACTCGCCTCGGGCTTTGCCCGCGTGCCTGAGATGCTCGCCGCCGGCGTGCGGGTGACGCTCGGCACCGACGGTGCCATCAGCGGCAACGACCTCGACATGTGGATGGCGCTCAGGCTGGCGGCGACGCTGCACAAGGCCGTCTCGGCCAAGGCCGACGCCGTCTCCACGGGCGAAGCGCTGGCCATGATGACCTCGGCGGGCGCGGCGGCACTGAACGCGGCCGACCGCATCGGCAGCCTGGAGCCGGGCAAGCTCGCCGATATGATCCTTATCGACGTGAAGCGGCCGCACGCCGTTCCGATGTTCGATCCCGTCACGCATCTCGTCTATTCGACCGCCAAATCCGATGTGCGCCATGTTTTCCTGGGCGGCGAGCAGGTGGTGCGCGAGGGGGAGCTGACCCGCCACGCCATCGAGGAAACGATCGAGGCCGTCGAACTGCTGGTGCCGAAGATCGCCGCGAGCATCGCTTAAACGATCACCATACGAGGGATAGTCATGACCGAGAGCCAGCTTCCGCGCCTTGAGAGGGCCTATGCATCGATCGCCGAGCGCGCCGGCGCGCCGTGCGAGATCGCCCTCATGCTCGGCTCCGGGCTCGGCCATCTCGCCGATGCCGTGTCGGATGCCACGGTCATCCCTTACCAGGAGATCGAGGATTTTCCCGTCTCGACGGCCCCTGGCCACAAGGGCCAGCTCGTCATCGGCACGCTTCATGGCCGACGTGTCGTCGTGATGCAGGGACGGCTGCATCTTTTCGAGGGCTGGTCGCCGCGCGACATCGCGCTTGCCGTCTATCTGTTGAAGCGGCTTGGCGCGGCGACGCTGGTGGTGACCAATGCCGCCGGCGGTCTCAACCCCGACTACCAGGCGGGCGAGGTGATGCTGATCGAGGATCATCTGAACTTCACCGGCCATAATCCGCTGCGGGGCACGAACGACGAGGCGATCGGCCTGCGCTTCCCCGACATGTCGCGGGCCTACGACCCGTCGCTGCTCGACCTTGCCGCGCAGGCGGCCGGGCGCGCGGAGGTGACCGTCCGCCGCGGCATCTATGCGGGCGTGCTCGGCCCTTCGCTCGAGACCTCCGCCGAGCGCCGCTTCCTGCGCGCCGCCGGGGCGGACGCGGTCGGCATGTCCACCGTCACCGAGGTGATCGCGGCCAACCATGCGAGCCTGCCCGTCGTTGGCTTTTCGGCGATCACCAACCAGGCCACCGGCGGACCGGACCAGCAGCCCGACACTGTTGAGGACATCTTCGCCCATGCCGCCATATGCGGCGAGAAAATCGCGGCGGTCCTCACCGAGCTTCTGCCTGCCCTGCCGGGTGGGAAGGAGGGATGAGCAATGGCGGCGGACACCCCTCCGGTCGCTGAGCTTCTCGACCTCTCCGGCCGGACGGTGGTCGTCACCGGGGCGAGCGGGGGGATCGGCGCGGGCATCGCCCGGCGTCTCGCCGAGGCGGGCGCCAATGTCGTCTGTCACTACCACGGCAACCGCGCGGCGGCGGAGGGTCTCGTTTCGCAAATCGCGCAAGCGGGTGGGAAGGCTGCCACCTGCCAGGCGGACCTTGCCGAAGAGGCCGATGCCGAAGCGCTCGTCCGTGACGCTGTGGAGCAGTTCGGCGGCCTTTACGGCGTCGTGAATTGCGCAGGAAACCAGCCGGTGGAGCCGTTCACGGATATCTCGCAGGCGAGCTGGGCGCGGATGATGGCGGTCAATGCCGGCGCGCCGTTCCTGCTCACACGCACCTTCGCCGGGCATGTGCGCGCGTCGGGTTCCGGCGCTGGCGCGGTGGTCAACATCGCCTCGATCGAAGGGCACCAGCCGGCGGAGGGGCACGCCCACTACGCGGCGTCGAAGGCGGCGCTCCTCATGTTCACCAGGGCGGCGGCGCTGGAATTGGGTGTGCTCGGCATTCGCGTCAACGCCATCTCGCCGGGGCTTGTTCACCGCGAGGGCATCGAGGAAGTCTGGCCGGAAGGTGTTACCCGATGGAAGAAGGCTACACCGCTCGGCCGGCTCGGCCAGCCGGAAGATGTTGGAGATGCCGTGCTCTTCCTCCTCTCCGACGCCGCGCGCTGGATCACCGGTGCCGATCTGGTAGTCGATGGCGGCGTCAGCACGCGCCCGACATGGTAGATCAGGCCAAAGCCTTCAACGCCCCATTACGCTCGATAAAGGCAACGACATCTTCGAGCCCATTGCGGCGGGAGAGGTCCGTCATCACGTAGGGGCGCCCCTCGCGCACCTTTTCGGTGTCCTTCCGCATCACGTCGAGATCGGCGCCCACGTGGGGTGCGAGGTCGGTCTTGTTGATGATAAGCAGGTCCGAGCGTGTGATGGCGGGGCCGCCCTTGCGCGGGATCTTTTCGCCTTGGGCGACGGAGATAACGTAGATCGTCAGGTCGGCCAGGTCGGGCGAGAAGGTGGCGGCCAGGTTGTCGCCGCCGCTTTCGATCAGCACCACATCGAGGTCGGGGAAGCGGCGGTTCAGGTCGGCGATTGCTGCGAGGTTCAACGAGGCATCCTCGCGGATCGCCGTATGCGGACAGCCGCCGGTCTCCACACCGATGATGCGGTCTTCCGAGATCGTCTGCAGACGGGCGAGGATGAGGGCGTCCTCCTTGGTATAGATATCGTTGGTGACGACGGCCATGGAATAGCGCTCGCGCATGGTCTTGAGCAGCATCTCGCACAGGGTCGTCTTGCCGGAGCCGACAGGCCCGCCGATGCCGATGCGCAGGGGTCCGTTGGGTGAGGTCATGAGCGGAAAATCCTCGTGGAAAGCGTTTCGTGTTTCATGGCCGCGATGTCGGCGGCATAGGCGGCCGAGCCAAGGTCGTTGAGGCTTGCCTTGGCGAGCGTGTCCCCAGTTGCGGCGATCAGCGGCTCCAGCGCCGCCAGGATGGCAAGCCCATCGGTCTGGCCGAGCGGTACCAGCCGGATGGACACTGAAATCTGCGCCTGGGTGTAGGCGGTGAGGAAGGCGATCAGCGTCTCGGCCGCTGCGATACCGCCTGCGCCGGCAACCGCGCCGAAGGCGACCGGGTAGGGGCAGGGATCGGGAAGCCGGCCCAGCACCGGGTTCGGCCACGCGCTTGCCGCCTCCATGAACGCCTTACCCGTCACCAGCATCTCCTCGTGCCGCTGGCGTGCCGGGGTGAGCGCCAGGCAGTGCTCGGCAAGCTCCGTCAACTTCGCCGTGTACCGATGGGCGCGGCAGGCCTCGGCTGCCAGGATCGCGTCGTTGCGCGCCGCGCCGCCTCGCAGGCTGCCCTCGATCCAGTTTCGCGTTGTGGCGGAATCGGTTATGCGCTTTTCCTCGATTGCCGATTCAAGACCGGCCGAATAGGCGAAGGCACCCACCGGAAAGGCCGGTGAGGCCCAGGCGAGCAATCTCTGGAGGGCCTGCGTGTCAGCCATGATGGTGGTGGTGCTCGGCGTCGTGATCGTGGTGATGGTGGCCATGTGAATGGCTGTGATAGGCGCCGCGTTCCGGCGAGAAGGGCGCGGTGATCTCCCGCACCGTCGCGCCGAGGCCGAGGAGCATGTCACGGATGACGTGGTCGCGGCCGATGAGGACGCGGTCCTCGTCGATCTCGGTGGGCAAGTGGCGGTTGCCCAGGTGCCAGCACAGCTTTGCCAGATGGTTCCTGTCGCGCGCCGTCACCTCGTAAAGCGCTTCCTCGGCGGCGAGGATCTCCACCAGGCCTCCATCCTCCAGCACAAGCGCATCGCCGTTGCCTAGCGCCACTGCCTCGTGCAGGTCGACGACCACCTCGCCACCCTCCTTGAGCGTGAGAAGCTTGCGGCGCAGGTGGCGTTCGTCATGGGCGAGCACGATATGACCGACGGGGGTGCCGTCGAATTCTCCGGCATGGACGTGCGAAACGGCGCGGGGCATCTGTTTTCCTTTTCGGGCTTGCCGCCGGTTCAACTGGGCGTGTCGAACAGCGTGGCGATCCAGATGGCTTCATAGGCCATATTAATAGCCACCATGGCGAGATGGAACTTGCGAATGGCGATCCGCATCGCCATCAGGCACAGGATGAAGAAGACCGGCGTGCTAACCAACAGCTCTATGCGGTACTCGTCGAAATGCGTCTCGCCTTTGATGTATGTGTCGACGACGTCGAGAATGAGGGTGGAGGCGAGCAGGCCGAAGAACCACTTTCGACGGTTGAGAAAGAAATCCTCGTAGTTTGCGTATTCTCGGATGTCGTCGGGGAACAACAGCACGCTCATCAGGAAGAGCACGACGGAGTAGATGATGAGGAAGAAGAAGACGCCGAAGGACCAGTGCCGGATGCCGTAGAGCGCTACCTCCCACCACCAGAAATGCACCAGCATCAAGAGCATGGTTGCGACCCAGGCGAGGTGGATGGTGGAGATGCTCTCCCGGGCCGGGTGCTGGACGAAGCGGGCGATGCCGGCCAGCAGGCGGGTGATGCCCATGCCGATGATGATGCCCATGACGATGCGGATATGCGGGAAAATCTCCACGCCGGTCAGTTCATGGTCCATCGCATCCTGCTGATATTGCCGTCATGGAATCTCCCCCTCGCGCATGGTCAGGCGCGCCAAGTGTGCGTCAGCGGCAGTCGTGGTGCAAGGAAAAGCCCCGGCCGCGTCAGCGCCGCCGGGGCTCGGATTTTGCCGGATAGTGCAGTCAGGCGGCGACCGCTTCGCCCGCCCGCAGATTGTCCAGAATATTCTGCGGCGAGGAGACGCCGTAGGGATCGGTCTCGCAGTTGTCGGCGAAGCCCTCCTCCTTGAACCATTGCTCTATGACGCCGTCATTGACGACCGCCGCATAGCGCCAGGAGCGCATGCCGAAGCCAAGATTATCCTTGGCCACCAGCATGCCCATCTTGCGGGTAAACTCGCCCGAGCCATCCGGGATGAGCTTGATGTTCTCGATGCCTTGCGTTTTGCCCCAGGCATTCATGACAAAGGCGTCATTGACGGAGATGCAGTAGATCTCGTCGATGCCCTCCGCGTTGAACTCGCCATAGAGCTTCTCGAAGTCAGGAAGCTGGTAGGTGGAACAGGTGGGGGTGAAGGCACCCGGCAGTGAGAAGAGGACGATCCGCTTACCGGCGAAATAGTCGGCGGTGGTCTTCTCTTCCCAGCGATAGGGGTTCGGGCCTTCGATGCTTTCATCGCGCACACGCGTGCGGAAGGTCGCGTCGGGGACTTTTCTCAACCTCATGAATACAATCCTTCGACAACAGATGAACCAGCCCCGGAAAAAATCGGGGAGGCTGCAAACTTGGTTCTGGTCATGATCCGGCGCGGGGGAGGACCGCGCCGAGTACGGCACTGCAATAAATCATTTTGCAGGTGCGAAGCCAAGTGCGGCAAAGCGCCGATTCTGTTGAGAGAGCGGAGAAAGCCGAGGCTTTTGCGGTCAGTGCCGCGAAAGTGCCATGGAGGCGCCGGAGGCGATCAGGACGCCGCCGACCAGGCGGTTCAGATGCACGAACACGCGGCCCGATTTCAGCAGCTTACCGAGAAGCACGCCGGCCACGACGTAGAGAAGGACAGCGACCACCTCGAGGAGGAGAAAGACGGCGCCCATTGCCGCGAGCTGGCTCCAGGCCGGGGCCGGGGCCGTGATGAACTGCGGGAAGAAGGCGGTGAAGACGGCGATTGCCTTGGGATTTGAGATGGCGATGAGGAAGTCCCGCCGCATCAAGAGCCTTATGGCCGATTCCTCGGACTGCGCCGCGGCTAGCACCCGCGCCTTGCGCCAGAACTGGATGCCGACATAGACGAGATAGGCAGCGCCGACGAATTTGATGATCGTGAAGGCTGTGGCGGAGGTGGCGAGCACGGCGCCGAGGCCGAACACCGTGATCAGGATGAGCAGGGCGAAGGCCGGCATGCGGCCAAAACCGCCCGCCATGGCGCGGAGGAGGCCCAGCCGCGCGCCATTCGAGAATGCCAGCATGTTGTTCGGCCCAGGCGCGCAGTTGAGCGCGAAGCAGGCGGGGATGAAGATGGACCAGGCGATCATGGCGTGTCCCAGTTGGTTGGAGGCCCGACGTTAAAACAGGAAATACCGCTGCGCCATGGCTAGCTCCGTCGCCGGCTCGCAGGTGAGCAACGTGCCGTCGGCGCGCACCTCGTAGGTCTCGGGGTCGACCTCGATATGCGGTGTTGCATCGTTCAGCAGCATTGCCTTCTTGCCGATCCGCCCGCGCGTGTTCTCCACCGCGAGCATGCCCTTATCGACACCCAGCTTCTCCTTCAGCCCGTCTTCAAGCGCGGCCCTGGACACGAACGTGACGGAGGAAGCCGAGATCGCCTTGCCGTAGGCGCCGAACATCGGGCGATAGTGCATGGGCTGCGGCGTGGGGATGGAGGCGTTGGGATCGCCCATGGGGGCGGCGGCGATGGTGCCGCCGACAAGGATCATCTCCGGCTTGACGCCGAAGAAAGCCGGGTTCCAGAGCACGAGGTCGGCGCGCTTGCCCACTTCGATGGAGCCGATTTCCCTCGACATGCCGTGGGCGACGGCAGGGTTGGTCGTGTATTTGGCGATGTAGCGCCTGACGCGGAAATTGTCGTTGTCGCCGGTCTCCTCGGGCAGTCGGCCGCGCTGGCGCTTCATCTTGTCGGCTGTCTGCCAGGTGCGGATGATGACCTCGCCGACGCGGCCCATCGCCTGGCTGTCGGAGGCGATGATGGAGAAGGCGCCCATGTCGTGCAGGATGTCTTCCGCGGCGATGGTCTCCTTGCGGATGCGGCTCTCGGCAAAGGCCACGTCCTCGGGGATCGAGGCGTCGAGATGGTGGCAGACCATCAGCATGTCGAGATGTTCTGCGACGGTGTTCACCGTGTAGGGCCGCGTCGGGTTGGTGGAGGAGGGGATGACGTTTTCCAGTCCGCACACCTTGATGATGTCCGGTGCGTGGCCACCGCCCGCGCCCTCGGTATGATAGGCGTGGATAGTGCGGTTCTTGAAGGCGCGGATCGTGTTCTCCACGAAGCCGCTTTCGTTGAGCGTATCCGTGTGGATCATCACCTGCACGTCGTAATCGTCGGCCACATTGAGGCAGTTGTCGATGGCGCCAGGCGTGGTGCCCCAGTCCTCATGCAGCTTGAGCGAACAGGCGCCGGCCAGAACCATTTCTTCCAAGGGCGCGGGCAGTGAGGCGTTGCCCTTGCCGGCAAGTCCGATGTTCATCGGGAATGCGTCGAAGGACTGGATCATGCGGCCGATATGCCAGGCACCCGTGCAAGTGGTGGCGAGCGTGCCGTGTGCCGGGCCGCTGCCGCCGCCCAGCATGGTGGTCACCCCGCTCATCAGCGCTTCTTCGATCTGTTGCGGGCAGATGAAGTGAATATGCGCGTCGAAGCCGCCAGCCGTGAGGATCTTGCCCTCGCCGGCGATGGCTTCGGTGGAAGGGCCGATGACGATGTCGACGCCGGCTTGCGTGTCCGGATTGCCGGCCTTGCCGATGGCAGCGATGCGGCCGTCCCTCAGTCCGACATCGGCCTTGTAGATGCCGGTCACGTCGACGATCAGCGCATTGGTGATGACGGTATCGACCGCGCCGTCCGCGCGCGAGGCCTGGCTCTGGCCCATGCCGTCGCGGATCACCTTGCCGCCGCCGAACTTCACCTCCTCGCCATAGACGGTGAGATCCTTCTCCACCTCGATGAAAAGCTCGGTATCGGCCAGCCGCACGTGATCGCCCGTGGTGGGGCCATACATGTCGGCATAGGCGGCGCGGGAGACTTTTGCGGGCATCAGAGCTTTCCCATGATCTTCTGCTGGAAACCATACACCTTGCGCGCGCCGGAAAGCGGCACCAGCCGCACCTCGCGCGTCTGGCCGGGCTCGAAGCGGACCGCCGTTCCAGCGGCGATGTCGAGCCGCATCCCGCGCGCCTTGTCGCGGTCGAAGGAGAGCGCTTCGTTCACCTCGAAGAAGTGGTAGTGCGAGCCGATCTGCACAGGCCGGTCGCCGGTGTTGCTCACCTCCAACATTAACTGCTTCGCGCCAGCGTTGAGCTCGATTTCGCCCGTTTTCGTAATGACTTCGCCCGGTATCATGAGAAATTGATTCCTTTTCGAGTTGTCAGCCGGCGAAGGCCAGCCACAGACCCGCCAGCGCCGTGGCTAGGCCTGCGATGCGGGTCAGTGTGCCACCTGTGACGTCGTTCTGCCGGTGGCCGAAGGCGAGGCCCGCCGCGATACCGGCGGTATGCAGGAGCACGGTGGCGAGGGCGAAGCCGGCGGCGAACGGAAGCGCGCCCGCGGTGCCGAGCTCGCCGCCATGGGCATGGCCGTGAAAGAAGGCGAAGAAGGCGACGACGCCGGCAACACCCGCTAGGGGCAACGGAATGGCAAGCGCTACCATGAGTCCGACAAAGACCGCGGAAGCGAGGATCACCGGCTCCACCAGCGGCAGCGGCGCGCCGAGAAGGGCGGCGGCGAAGCCGAGGGCCATCGTGCCGACGAAGGCGGCCGGCACCAGCATCAGCGCGCGCTGCCCGAGCGTTGCCGCCCACAAGCCGACGGCCACCATCACCAGAATATGGTCGAGGCCGAAAAGCGGATGCGAGAAGCCGGCCATGAAGGAGCCGTGCTCGGCCGGGTTCAGGTGTGCGAAGGCGGGCGCGGTGGCGGAGAAAAGTGCCGCGGCGGCGAATGCGATACGTTTGAACATGCGGGGTCCCCCTCGGAGTTCGTGGTCAGCGGATGGGTTCGTGAACGGTGACGAGCTTGGTGCCGTCGGGAAAGGTGGCCTCGACCTGGACGTCGTGGATCATCTCGGCAACGCCCTCCATCACCTGGTCACGGGTGATCACGTGGGCGCCGGCTTCCATGAGCTCGGCGACGGGGCGGCCGTCGCGCGCGCCCTCGACGACAAAATCGGTGATCAGGGCAATCGCCTCGGGATGATTCAGCTTGACGCCGCGCTCCAGTCTGCGGCGGGCAACTTGTGCGGCCATGGCGATCAGCAGCTTGTCCTTTTCGCGGGGCGTCAGGTTCATGGCGGTCTCGTTTCCGTTTTAGATGGTCCACAGGCGGGGCAGGGCGCCGGCGCCTGACAATAATGCGATGGCCGGCGCGAGTGTGCGCCGCAACATAAGACCCGAAGGGGCGAGAATGCGCAAGATGAGGCGTTCGCCGATGGCGCTTGCCGCCGCATGCGCGTGTGGCGCGATCATCGCCCGCAGCGCCTCCAGCTTCTCCTCGGCATCGGGCGTGACGGCGAGGAGGGTGGCGAAGGCGTTGTGGCCGGACAGCAGCGAAAGCCCGTCACGCTCGAAATCGTCGCCGGTGAGCCGCGTCGCCTCGGCATGGATGAGCCGGCCTGCGCGAAAGATACGCCAGCTGTCCTTGAGCCGCGCCGAGCGGGCCGCCTCGCCCATTGCCTCGCGGCCGAGAAGCACGGCCTCGACCGCGGTGAAGGTGGCGCCCTCATCCAGGTTGACTGTCAGTGTGCGGTCGAGACGGCTTGCCTCGAACAGGATTGTCTCCTGCGGCAGCCAATCGACATGCGCGCCGGCGCCGACGCGCAGCGCCGTCGATACCCGGGCGTCATCCCCGGTCGAGCGGTAGATGCGTTCGCAGGCTTGCGTGGTCAGCACCAGTTTCGTGCCCGCCGCCGCTTTGGCTTCCCATTCGACCCGGTCGCCGCCGGTGAGGCCGCCCGAGGTGTTGATCAGCACTGCCTCCAGCGCCGAACCGTGGCCGCGCGGCAGGCGGATTTTGCAGCAGCCCTCCTGATAAAAGGTGTCGAGGCAGGTTTTTTCGCTGCGCAGCTTGGCGCCAAGCTGGCCGGCACCGCGCGAGCGCTGCATGGGAGGGGAGAGATGGAGTGGGGCGGCGGTCATGACGTGCGCTTGATATCCATACCGCTAAACCATCAAATGCCGCTTTACTTCCGGCTTATCGAGATCGGATGCCGGCCCGGAATGGAGGATTTCGCCCCGGTCCATGACGTAGATACTGTCGGCCAGTTCGCGGCAGAAGTCGAGATACTGTTCCACCAGCAGGATCGTCATGCCCAGCTCGTCGCGCAGGAATTGCAGTGCCCGGCCGATGTCCTTGATGATGGAAGGCTGGATGCCCTCCGTCGGCTCGTCGAGGATCAGCACCTTGGGCCGTGTCACCAGCGCCCTGCCGATGGCCAGCTGTTGCTGCTGGCCACCGGACAGGTCGCCGCCCCGCCGGGAAAGCATCTCTTTCAGCACCGGAAAGAGGGTGAAGACCGTGTCGGGAACAAAGCGTTCGCCCGCCTTCAGCGGCGCGAAGCCTGTCTGCAGGTTCTCCCGCACCGTCAGAAGCGGGAAGATCTCACGACCCTGCGGCACGTAGCCGAGGCCGAGGCGGGCGCGCTTGTAGGGTGGGGTCTTGCCGAGTGCGGCGCCGTCGAAGCGGATCTCGCCCCTGGAGATCGGGTGAACGCCGGCGATAGCCCTGAGCAGCGAGGACTTTCCCACCCCGTTGCGGCCGAGGACAGCGGTGATGGCGGCGGGGGCGGCTTCCACGCTCACCGATTTCAGCGCCCGCGCGGCGCCGTAGTAAAGATCGATCCCGTCGACGGCGAGTGCCGTTGCCATCCTCACCTCCCCAGATAGCTTTCGATGACGCGCGGGTCGGCGCTCACGTGGTCGAGGCTGCCCTGGGCCAGCACGGATCCCTCGGCCAGCACGGTAACGCGCGCGGCAAGATCACGGATGAAGCTCATGTCATGCTCGATCACGACGACTGAGCGGGACTTGGCGATCTCCCTCAGAAGCTTCGCCGTTTCCACCGTCTCGGCATCGGTCATGCCGGCCACCGGCTCGTCGACGAGGAGCAGCTTCGGGTCCTGGGCGAGCAGCATGCCGATCTCCAGCCATTGCTTCTGCCCGTGGCTGAGGTTCGCGGCGCGTTCCTCGCGGCGCTCCGTCAGCCGGATGGTGGCGAGGATGTCTTCCAGGCGCCCCACGTCTTCTTTGGAGGGGTGGTAGAACCAGGCGGAGAAGACGTCGCGCGGCTTCTTGAGCGCTAGTTCCAGATTGTCCCACACCGTGTGGCTTTCGAAGACGGTGGGTTTCTGGAATTTCCGGCCGATCCCCAGTTCGGCTATGGCCGCCTCGTCGAGCCGCGTTAGGTCCACATCGCCGGCGAAGAAGACCTCGCCCTCGTCCGGCCGTGTCTTGCCGGTTATGATGTCCATCATGGTCGTCTTGCCGGCGCCGTTGGGGCCGATGATGGCCTGGAGCTCGCCGTGCTGGACGATCAGCGACAGGTTGTTGATGGCCTTGAAACCGTCGAAGGAGACGGAGACGCCGTCGAGATAGAGGAGAGGGGGATGGTTCTGATCCATGGACGACACCTACTCCGCTGGCGAGGGTTCGGGCGCGGCATCGCTGCCGTCCTCCGCCTGCGCTGAAACGCGCTGCGCCTTCAGAGCCGTCCATCCCTGCGCCAGCGCACCGACGATACCCTTGGGCAAGAACAGCGTGACGGCGACGAAGAGCCCGCCCAGAGCGAACAGCCAGAACTCGGGGAAGACCCCGGTGAACCAGGACTTACCTGCGTTCACCAGTACCGCGCCGACGATCGGTCCGATGAGCGTCCCGCGCCCACCGACGGCGGTCCAGATGACGATCTCGATGGAGTTGGCCGGCGCGAACTCGCCCGGATTGATGATGCCCACCTGTGGCACGTAGAGTGCGCCGGCGATGCCGGCGATGACGGCCGAGGCGGTGAAGGCGAAGAGCTTGTAGTTGTCGACGCGGTAGCCGAGGAAGCGTGTGCGGCTTTCCGCATCGCGCACGGCGACCAGCACCTTGCCGAGTTTCGAGCGCACGATGGCCGAGCAGACGATGAAGGACAGCGCCAGGGCAATGGCCGAGGCGGCGAAGAGGGCGGCCCGCGTCGAGCCTGCCTGGAGGGGCGCGCCGAGGATGTCCTTGAAGTCTGTCAGGCCGTTGTTGCCGCCGAAGCCCATGTCGTTGCGGAAGAAGGCCAGGAGCAGCGCGTAGGTCATCGCCTGGGTGATGATGGAGAGATAGACGCCCGTCACGCGGGAGCGGAAGGCGAACCAGCCGAAGACGAAGGCGAGCACCCCCGGCACGAGCACGACCATGATGGCGGCGAACCAGAACATGTCGAAGCCGTACCAGAACCACGGCAGTTCCTGATAGTTCAGGAACACCATGAAATCGGGCAGGACGGGGTTGGCATAGACGCCGCGGTCGCCGATCTGGCGCATGAGGTACATGCCCATGGCGTAGCCGCCGAAGGCGAAGAAGGCCCCGTGGCCGAGGGAGAGGATGCCGCAGTAGCCCCAGACTAGGTCGAGCGCCAACGCCAGCATGGCGTAAGTGAGGTATTTTCCGAGCAGCGGCACGAAGTGATTGGGCACGCGCAGCGGGTGGCCGACGGGCAGATAGAGGTTGGAGGCAGGCACGGCGACGGCGATCGCGATGAGGATCGCCACCACCCATATGGCCTTGCCATCGAAGGCGCGCAGGAGCGTTTTCGTGATCATGCGTCCACCGCCCGGCCCTTGAGCGCGAACAATCCGCGCGGGCGCCGCTGGATGAAGAGAATGATGAAGACGAGAATGAAAATCTTGGCGAGCACGGCGCCGGCGTAAGGCTCCAGGAACTTGTTGGCAACGCCCAGCGTCAGCGCCCCCACCAGCGTGCCCCACAGGTTACCGACACCGCCGAAGACGACAACCATGAAGCTGTCGATGATGTAGCTCTGGCCGAGATTGGGCGAGACGTTGTCGATCTGCGAGAGCGCGACGCCCGCCATGCCGGCGATGCCGGAGCCAAGACCGAAGGTCATGGCGTCTACCCAGGGGGTGCGGATGCCCATGGAAGAGGCCATGCGACGGTTCTGGGTCACAGCGCGCATCTGCAGGCCAAGCGGCGTGCGGTTGAGTACGGCGAGGAGGACGGCGAAGACCACGAGCGCGAAGACGATGATCCACAGCCGGTTCCAGGTGATCGACAGGCCGGCGAGATCGAAGGCGCCGGACATCCAGGAAGGGTTCCCGACCTCGCGGTTGTTGGGGCCGAAGATGGTGCGCACGGTCTGCTGCAGGATCAGGCTGAGGCCCCAGGTGGCAAGCAGTGTTTCGAGCGGCCTGCCGTAGAGCCAGCGGATGATGCCGCGCTCGATGGCGATGCCGACGAGCGCCGTGACCAGGAAAGCGAGGGGCAGGGCGATGGCCAGCGAATAGTCGAAAAGGCCGGGGAAGGAGGTGCGGATCACCTGCTGCACCGCGAAAGTGGTGTAGGCGCCCAGCATGACGATCTCGCCATGGGCCATGTTGATGACACCCATCACGCCGAAGGTGATGGCAAGGCCGATGGCCGCCAGAAGGAGCACGGAGCCGAGCGACAGCCCGTACCAGACGTTCTGCAATCCGTCCCACATGGCAAGCTCGCGCTCGATGCCGGCGATGCCGCGTTCGATGACCGGCTGAAGCTCGGGCGCGGCGGAGGAGCGCGCGCCCGTCAGCATCGCCAGCGCTTCGCGGTCTCCCCGCGCGGCAAGGAGGTCGATGGCGGCCACCTTCTCCTCGATGCCGGCATCTGTCTTGACGATGATGCCGGCACGGGCCGTCTCCATCATCGTCTTCACCTGCGGGTCTGTTTCGGCGGCGAGTGCCGTGTCCAATAGTTCCAGGGAATCGGGATCGGCGTTTCTCAAGAGGCTGCGCGCGGCCCTGAGGCGCACCGAGGGGCTGGGGCTCATCAACGTCAGTTGCCCGATGGCGCTGCGGACAGCGCGGCGCAGCCGGTTGTTGACGCGGATTTTTTCCAGCGCAGAGGAAGGGGCGGTGCCCAGCTCTTCGCCGGTGAGCGCGTCGGTCAGCGTATAGTTGCGGCCTGAGCGCTTGCCAACGATCACGCGGCCATCTTCTTCACGCACGTAGAGGTCGCCTTCGCCCAGTGCGTTGAGCAGCCCCGCCACGCGTTCGTCGCCGGTGGCGGCGAGATCGAAAATCACCTTCTCGCGGTCCGAATAGTCGCCCTCGGGCAGGGCGCTGACGAGGGATTCGACATCTTGGGCGAAGGCGCCGGGTGCTACTGCAATCAATAGCGCAAGCGCGATGAGGAGCTTCGAGATGAGACGGGTCGGGTGCATCGTCTTGGTATCCACCGCTGCGGGGATGCTTTTGCTCTTTCGCACCCCTCGCGGGAGATGGCCGTCAGGCCAGAGGGGGCGTGAAGGGGCGCGGCCTTCGCCGCGCCCCGGCCGGTCAGCTCGCCCCACCGCAGCTCTTCGTCTCGGTGTTGTAGTTTCCGCAGCTGATCGGCGCGGTCCAATCCGCCTCGATCATCTTCGATTCGGGCAGGAAGTCCGACCAGGCGTCACCCGGCACCACCTCTTCCGTCTCCCACACCACCTCGAACTGGCCGTCGTCCTGGATCTCGCCGATCAACACCGGCTTGGTGATGTGGTGGTTCGGGAGCATCTTGGCGATGCCGCCGGTAAGGTTCGGCGTTTCCAGCCCGATGATGGCGTCGAGCACCGCATCGGTGTCGGTCGTGCCGGCCTTCTCGACCGCCTGGACCCACAGGTTGAAACCGACCACATGGGCTTCCATCGGATCGTTGGTCACGCGGTCCTCGTCGCCGATGAACTCGCGCCACTTGGCGATGAACTCCTCGTTCTCTGGCGTGTCGACGGACTGGAAGTAGTTCCAGGCGGCCAGATGCCCCACCAGCGGCTCCGTGTCGATGCCGGCAAGCTCCTCCTCGCCGACCGAGAAGGCGACGACGGGGATGTCTTCCGCCGCGATACCTTGGTTGGCGAGCTCCTTGTAGAACGGCACATTGGCGTCACCGTTGATGGTGGAGACCACCGCCGTCTTCTTGCCCGCCGAGCCGAAGGCCTTGATATCGGAGACGATCGTCTGCCAATCGGAATGGCTGAAGGGCGTGTAATTGATCATGATGTCCTCGGCGGCCACACCCTTATCCATCAGGTATTGCTCGAGGATCTTGTTGGTCGTGCGCGGGTAGACGTAGTCCGTGCCCGCCAGCACCCAACGCTCCACGCCTTCCTCGTTCATCAGGTAGTCGACGGCGGGGATGGCCTGCTGGTTGGGGGCCGCACCCGTGTAGAAGACGTTGCGCTGGCTCTCCTCGCCCTCGTACTGAACGGGGTAGAAGAGGATCGAGTTCAGCTCCTCGAAGACCGGGAGGACGGACTTGCGGCTGACCGACGTCCAGCAGCCGAACACGGCAGCAACCTCGTCGACGGAAATCAACTCACGCGCCTTCTCGGCGAAGAGCGGCCAGTCGGAGGCGGGGTCGACGACGACCGCCTCGAGCTTCTTGCCGAGAAGCCCGCCCTTCTTGTTCTGCTCGTCGATGAGGAAGAGCATCGTGTCCTTCAGCGTCGTCTCGGAGATCGCCATGGTGCCCGAGAGCGAATGCAGGACGCCGACCTTGATGGTCTCCTCCTGTGCGTAAGAGATGCCTGCGGAAAGGCTCACGGAGCCGGCGAGAGCCGCTGCGAGAACCGCGCGGCGGGTAAATCTGGTGCTCATCTTGATGTTCCCCTGCGAAAGATCGATTGGGCCGAAAGGTCGGGCCGGGGGAAGTTTGCAATCATGAGCACACGCCTCCTATACGTCGAACAACGTAGGTGAACCGGCGGGGAGGGTTGCTCCGGGCGCGAAAGACCCGGTTTCCGCGGCGTTCCCGGCTGGAAGAGAAGCGCACAATTTTTTGGCATATTGCAGAATTGATGAAAAAGTAGTCATCTAGGGTGGGCCAGGGGGCAAGCGGCCCCACGCCGGCACCATAGTTGAACAGGTAAAGAAGGCGCGCCGGCTCAAGGGTTGCCACAGGGGGACGTTAGAACAAGGCAATGGCGCGGCAGCGGATTCTTCCTATCAGGCGCGAATATAACCGCTGGGTCGCCAACCAGACGCTGGAGGACTATGCGCTGCGCTTCACGGCGAAGAGCGCCCGGCGCTTTTCCAGCCAGCGCATCTCGCAAACGGCCATCGGCGCCATTTCCTTTCTGGCGCTGGAGGCGATCGGCGGGGCGATCACGCTCTCCTACGGCACCGCCAATGCGATCGCCGCCATCGTCGTCGCCAGTATCGCCATCCTGGCGGTCGGCGTGCCGATCTCGCGTTATGCCACACGCCACGGCCTCGACATCGATCTTCTGACGCGCGGTGCGGGTTTCGGCTATATAGGCTCGACCGTCACCTCGCTGGTCTATGCGAGCTTCACCTTCATCCTCTTTGCCATCGAGGCCTCGATCATGACAGGCGCGCTCAGGCTCGCCTTCGGCATTCCGCCATGGATCGGCTACATCATCAGTGCCGTGGTGGTGATCCCGCTGGTCACCCACGGGGTGAAGCTTATCAGCCGCTTCCAGCTTCTCACCCAGCCTGTCTGGATCGTGCTCAACATCCTGCCCTTCCTCTTCATCGCCTGGCTCGATTGGGAGAAGTTCGACCTGTGGCGCGCCTTCCCCGGTATCCACGAGGTGCCGGGCAGTATCTCCGCGCTGGAGGTGGCGAAGTTCGGCGCGGCGTCGGCCGTCATCCTGGCACTGATGACGCAGATCGGCGAGCAGGTCGATTTCCTGCGCTTCCTGCCGGCCGATGGCGAAAAGCGTAAGCGTTACCGCCTTGGCGTCTTTCTCGCCGGCCCCGGCTGGGTGCTGGTCGGCGCGCCAAAGCTTCTGGCGGGCTCGTTCCTTGCCGTTCTGGTGCTTTCGACCGGCGTTGCGCCCGAGCATGCGTCGGAACCGGCGGAGATGTATGCCGCGGCATTCGGCTATATGATCCCCAACGAAACCCTGGCGCTGGTGTTGATGGCGATCTTCGTCGTCGTCTCGCAGCTCAAGATCAATGTGATGAACGCCTATGCGGGCTCGCTCGCCTGGTCGAATTTCTTCTCGCGCCTCACCCACAGCCACCCCGGCCGCGTGGTCTGGCTGGTCTTCAACGTCGCTATCGCGCTCCTCCTGATGGAGCTCGGCATATACCGGCTTCTGGAAGCGACCCTCGCCATCTTCTCCATCGTCGCCATGGCGTGGCTGTGCACGGTCTCGGCCGATCTCTTCGTCAACAAGCCGCTGGGGCTTGCCCCGCCCGGCATCGAGTTCAAGCGCGCGCATCTCTACGACATCAACCCCGTCGGCCTCGGCTCCATGTCACTTTCGGCGGGTATCGCGCTCGCGGCGCATTTCGGCGCCTTCGGCCAGATGGCCGCGGCGCTTGCTCCCTATATCGCTCTCGTGACGGCCTTCATCGCAGCCCCGGCCATCGCCTATGCTACCGGCGGCAAATACTATCTGGCGCGCAAGCCGCGCAGGGCCTGGGCCGGCAAGGGAGCGATCACCTGCTCCATCTGCGAGCACCCGTTCGAGCCGGAGGACATGGCCTGGTGCCCGGCCTACGCCGCGCCGATATGCTCGCTGTGCTGCTCGCTCGATGCGCGCTGCCACGATCTGTGCAAGCCTAAGGCCAATGCCAGGGCGCAGGCCATGACCCTTGCAGAGAGCCTGCTGCCGGCCCTGGCGGTGGAAAAGTTGCAGACGCGGCTCGGCAAGTTCGGCATGGCGATGGTGTTTGCCGTGGCGCTCCTCGGCGCCATCCTGGCACTGGTCTACTCCTTCGCCACGAAGGTCGCGCCGGAGACGGCGGATGTGGTGGGCGGAACGATCCTCGTGGTCTTTTTCGCCTTCTCGGTGGTCGCCGGCATCGTCGCCTGGTTCCTGGTGCTCGCGCACGACAGCCGCAGGATAGCCGAGGAGGAGAGTGCGCGGCAGAACACGCTTCTCCTGAGGGAAATCTCGGCGCACCGGAAGACCGATGCCGCATTGCAGATGGCCAAGGAGAAGGCGGAAGCGGCCAATCGGGCCAAGAGCCGCTATGTCGTCGGTCTTTCGCATGAGCTGCGCACGCCGCTCAACGCCGTCCTGGGTTACGCTCAGATATTGGAGCGGGAGGCGGCGGCGCCCGCTCCCTGGCGCTCCTCGATCAGCGTCATTCGGCGCAGCGCCGAGCATCTGTCGGGCCTGATCGATGGCCTGCTCGACATCTCAAAGATCGAGACGGGGCGGCTGCAGGTCTATTCCAACGAGATCAACCTGTACGATTTCCTCGACCAGATCGTCGGCATGTTCCGCCTGCAGGCCGAGGCTAAGGGGTTGGCCTTCCAGCACAAGCGCGATCCGGGCCTGCCGCAATATGTGCGTACGGACGAGAAGCGGCTGAGGCAAATCCTCGTCAACCTTCTTTCCAACGCCATCAAGTTCACCGACAGCGGCCATGTCGACTTCACGGTCGGCTACCGTTCGGAGGTGGCCACCTTCCGGGTCGCCGACAGCGGCCCCGGCATCGGCGAGAGCGATCTGGAACATGTCTTCGAGCCCTTCGTGCGCGGCCCGGCCGAGCGCAACCGCCTGTCACCGGGGCTTGGCCTCGGCCTCACCATCACCAGGCTCCTGACGGAGACGCTGGGGGGCGAAATCACGGTCGAAAGCGCCCCGGGAGTGGGTTCGACCTTCCAGGTGCGCCTGATGCTCGCCAAGGTCGACCGGCCGGCGGCTTTCGCCGCGCAGGATCTCATCGTCAAGGGCTACAGAGGCGCGCGCCGTACGGTCATGGTGGTGGACGATAATGCCGAGCACCGCGAGATGATGCGGCAGATGCTGCAGCCGCTCGACTTCACGGTGTTTACCGCCGTCGACGGACCGGACTGCCTGACGATGATCGAAAGCGCGCGGCCGGACCTCGTTTTCGTCGACATTCTCATGCCCGGCATGACGGGCTGGGAGCTGGTCGAGCGGCTGCGCGAGAAGGGCTTCTCCGCCCCCATCGTCATGCTGTCGGCCAATATTGGTGATGACATCGCCAAGACCAACCGCGACGCCGGTCACAACGACGCCCTGGCAAAGCCCTTCGGCCTGCGCCAACTGCTCGAAAAGATCGCCGCACAACTACGGCTCGAATGGATCGAGGGGGTGGAGACGCCGGTGCCTGCCGCCGAGGGCAATGGGCTCTGCTCACCCGGCGCGGGCCATGTGCGTGAGCTTCTGAGCCTCGGCAAGATCGGCCATGTGCGCGGCATCGACCGCAAGCTGACGGAGCTTGGGGCCACGCCCGAGAACACACCATTGGTCGAGCGTTTGAGGGCGCATATGGAAGTCTACGACTTTGCCGGCTACACCAAGCTTCTGGAAAGCGTGAGCGAGCATGAGTGACGTAATCCCGGAAGGGGAGATCGTTCTGGTCGTCGATGATTCACCCGAGGCGCTGGGCTTCCTTACGCGTGCGCTGGAAGAGGAGGGCATCACCGTGCTGGTTTCCACCAGCGGCGAGGCAGCCTTGAGCATCGCCGGGAAGGTGACACCGGACGTCGTGCTCATGGATGCCATGATGCCCGGCCTCGACGGCTTCGAGACGTGCCGCCGGCTCAAGGCGCTGCCGGGCACGGCGCATGTCCCGGTTATCTTCATGACAGCACTGACGGAGACCGAACACGTGGTGCACGCGCTGGAATCGGGCGGCGTGGACTACCTTACCAAACCCATCAACCTGGAGGAGATGCGTGCGCGCATGCGCGTGCATCTGGCCAATGCGCGGCGCACGCAGAGCGCGCGTGTGGCGCTGGATGCGGCGGGAAGGCATCTGATCGCACTGTCGTCGACGGGTGAGGTGCATTGGTCGACGCCGCAGGCGAACAGGCTCCTCAACGCGCCTGAGGCCGGCGAGGGAGTGCTTACGGCGCTTCAAGAGCGGATGCGTCAATGGTTCGGCGGGCGCGACCCGGCGGCGCTCACCGGCGAAAGCCTGACGCTGAGGCTTGCCGATTCGAGCGATCTGCAACTCGTGTGTCTCGGCATGATCGCCCCTGACGAGCATCTCTTCCGCCTAGTCTCCCAGGGCGGCGCCAAGGAAGAGGAGACGCTGCGCCAGCATTTCGGCCTGACGCTCCGGGAAAGCGAAGTGCTGGTGTGGATTGCCCGAGGCAAAACCAACCGCGACATCGCCGACGTCCTGAAGCTGAGCCCACGCACGGTGAACAAGCATCTCGAGCAGATTTACGTGAAGCTGGGCGTCGAGAACCGTGCCTCGGCTGCCGTCAAGGCAATGCACGTGCTGACCTGAGCGCTCTGCCTAATCCCTATGCCGCCCGCGCCCGCTTGAATGTCCGGGCCGCGGCAGCGAGCGCCTTGGTGGCCTCGACGGTCTCCCGCGCGGCGTACCAGTAGCGCTCCTTCAACTCGATGTTGAACAGCACCCCTTGCGGGAAACGGCACTCGGCTACGATCGCCTCCCACGGAATGTCGCCCCACCCCACCGGCAGATGCAGATCGCCGTGCCCATAGGCGAGGCGCTCGCCTTCGGTGAACATCCATATGTCGTCCTGGCGGCCGAAGCTGTCGTGGATGTGCAGATGGCGCGCCCAGGGGGCGAGCGCCTTGATCTCGTCGAGGAAGTCCTCCCGGCGGCCGTCGAAATCGAGCTTCAGATAAGCATGGCTGAAGTCGAGCGTGGCGAGCACGTTGGGATGGTCGATAGCGGTCAATTCGGTCGCCAGCCGCGCCGGGGAGGAGGCATGAACCTGCCCGTCGTAGCCTCCGAAGAGCGTTTCGACGCAGAGGATCAGGCCGTGGCCGGCGGCGATGTCTCCGGCCCGCGACAGCCATTCGCGCTGCCGCCCGTACGCCGCCTCGATGCTTGCGGCCTGTTGCGCGCGGACCAGGCCCGAATGGACGACATAGTGCTCGGCCCCAATCGCCGCACTGGCCTCGACGGAGGCCTCCAGCACTTCCAGATGACGCGGCAGGCGCCAGGCTTCGTCCATGAAGTTGATGGAAAGGGGACCGTGCACCGAGTAGACGAGCTTGCGCCCGGCGCAGGCATGTTTGAGGGCATCGAGCTGCGCCTTGCGGATGCGGCCACCAACCACGACGTCCATGTCGAAGAGCGGGAGTTCGACCGCCTCGACGCCGAGCTCCTCGATTGCGTTGAGTTCATCGGCGAAATCGCTGAGGTCGTTGGCGCGCTTGCGCGCGGAAATGCCGGTTCCCGTGATCCCGTTCGACAGCACCTTCTTGCTCCTTCTCTTCAGGCGCAGCTACATTGTCGCGGAGATTGATCAGCGTATGTGTCAGTGGTCTGACAATGGAAGACATTTCACGGAAATCGGTGCGGTCGGGCGTTCATGCTCCTTCCGATTCCACCTGGCCGATTCCATCCAGGCACGTCCTGCTCTAAGGTCTCGCGAAGTGCGATTCCTGGAGAAGAGGCGAGGCGATGATTATCGAGCGGGACGAGATGGAGCGGGGCCTGTTTGTCGGGCGGGTGTGGCGGCCGGATGTGCAGGGGCCGGCGCTGGTGGTGCTGCGCGAGGGGCGGCTGGTCGACATCACGTCGCGCGCGACCCCGACGATGCGCGACGTGATGGAGTTCGACGACCCGGCTTCCCTCGTGGGCGGTGCCGAAGGCGAGGATCTCGGCTCGCTGGAGGAGATCGCCCAGATGTCGGCCGAAGGAAAAGGCGCGGCCGACCGCCTTCACCTCCTCGCCCCGTGCGACTTGCAGGCCGTAAAGGCGTGCGGCGTCACCTTCGCGCGTTCGATGATCGAGCGCGTCATCGAGGAGAAGGCCGCCGGCGATCCCGCCAAGGCGGCGGCGATCCGGGAGCGGGCGGGTGCCATCATCGGCACGAGCCTCCAGAGCCTCGTGCCGGGCTCGCCCGAGGCCGAGCGCGTGAAGCAGGCCCTCATGGAGGAGGGTGTGTGGTCGCAATATCTCGAGGTCGGTATCGGACCTGATGCCGAGGTCTTCACGAAAGGCCAACCCATGTCGGCGGTCGGCTGGGGCGCGGCCGTCGGTCTGCACCCGGTCTCGCATTGGAACAACCCCGAGCCGGAGGTGGTGCTGGCCGTCGACAGCCGAGGCGTTGTGAAAGGGGCCACGCTCGGCAACGATGTGAACCTGCGCGACGTGGAAGGCCGCTCCGCCCTGCTTCTCGGCAAGGCAAAGGACAACAACGCTTCCTGCGCCATCGGTCCTTTCATTCGTCTCTTCGACCGCAGCTATGGCATCAAAGACGTGCGCGCCGCGGAGCTGGAACTCGGTGTCGAGGGCGAGGACGGCTTCGTGCTCAAGGGCCAAAGCTCCATGAGCGAGATCAGCCGCGACCCGCTCGACCTGGTCTCCCAGACCATCGGCCGGCATCACCAGTATCCCGACGGCTTCGTCCTGTTCCTGGGAACGCTCTTCGCCCCGGTCGAGGACCGCGATGCGCCGGGACAGGGGTTTACGCACAAGAATGGCGATGTGGTCACCATCTCGGAGCGGCATCTGGGCCGGCTCGTCAATACGGTTCGCCTGTCCACCGAATGCCCCGAATGGACCTTCGGCACCGCCGCCCTCATGCGCAACCTCGCCGGGCGCGGCCTTTTGTGAGGAGTAAAACCACCCGCGCTTCGCCAGCCGCATTCCCGCTTTCAAAAAACGCAAAACTTGCGTAAGAGGGGAAAACCTCCTTTGCACGAGGCGGAGCACCCATGACCATAACCCCCCGGCGCCCCAACCAGGCCGATATCGCGGCCCGTCTGGGCGTGTCGGTGAGCACCGTGTCGCGGGCGCTCACCAACGAGGCGGGGGTCAGCGAGACGGTGCGGCGCGACGTGCACAAGGTCGCCCGCGCGCTCGGCTACAAGAGCAAGCACACCGGCGTCGTCAATCTCGACCGGCGAGCCGTCGCGTTGGTGCCGCTGGGCGGCGCCACCAGCGGCATGTCCGGTTTCTATGTGGGCATCGCCGAGGGCATGCGCGCGGCGGCCGAGGAGGCGGGGTTGGCGCTCGACGTACGGTTGGTGAACGAAGCCCAGGTGCCCCTCGAACTCATCGAACGTCATCTCACGCAGTCGGAAGCTAATGGTGTGCTTTTGGCGGGCATCGATGCCTGGGAAGGGCTGGTCTCCTGGTGCGTCGAGAAAGCCGTTCCCACCGTGCTGGTCAACGGCACCGATCCCTTGATGCGATTGAGCTCTGTCGCGCCCGCCAATTTCTACGGCGCCCATCTCGCCACGCAGCGCCTGCTGGACGCCGGCCACCGCCGCATCCTGCACTATACGCACGGCCTGCGGCCGACCATTCTCGAGCGCCGCCGCGGCTTCGAGACCGCCATGGCCGCAACCGCCGATGCGGAGGCCGTGGTGCTGAGCACCGGCGAGCGCAGCCCTGGCGAGCTGGCCCAGGACATCCTTGCCGATCGCTACGGCGTGACGGCGCTTTTCTCCTGGAACGATCTCGCCGCCGTCGAGATCATCGAGGGGCTGCATGGCGGTAGCGGCGTGCTTCCGGAGACCTTCTCCATCGTCGGCTTCGACGACCTGCCGCTCGCCGCAATGACGAGCCCTCGGCTATCGACGATGCGCGTCGACCGCGAGGCCATCGGCCGCGGCGCCATCCGCCTGCTCATCCGGCAGATGGAAGGCGAGACCGCCGTGCAGCAGCTGGAGATCGGCGTCACGCCGGTGGAGGGGCAGACGATCCGGCACGTGGGCTCGTAGGGAGCTTGCTTTCAAGCCGGCTCGATATCTCCAGCTACGCAGTCGTTGATTGCAAAATTTGCGTTATTGCAAATTGTGCTTGGTCTCATAATCTCGCGCCCGAACGGAAGGAGACAAGATGTCCTCGCTTCGGCTTTGGAACGTGCGCCGCGTCGATGCCGCCCTGGCGCAGACAGGCGTGTTCACGCCCTTCGCACCGGGTGCCGACCGCAAGGGCTGGGCAGCCATCGCTGCGCGGGTGGGAGAGGAAAACGTCGCCTTGCTCCGGGTGCGGGCAGGCGAGGACGCGACTGCGCCGATTCCCGCGCTGCCAGCGAGCCTCTATCTCGATTTCCAGCGCACCGGCCGGCGCGAACCCTATGAGGACGCCCAGCGGCGGCGGCGCAGCATGCTCTACCGCCTCGTTCTCGCCGAGTGCCTGACATGGGAGGGAAGCTTCCTCGACGCGATCTGCGATATCCTCTCGGCGCGGCTGGAGGAGACCAACTGGGCCTGGCCTGCCCACGCCCGCACCCTCGATGCGCCCGACCGCCCAACCCTCGATCTCGCCGCCGCGATGACGGCGCTGGATCTGGCCGAGGTCGACTATCTCATCGGCAACCGGCTGGACGAGAACCTGCGCGCGCGCATCCGCAGCGAGGTCGACCGGCGTGCCGTATCGCCATTCCTCCACCGGCACGACCATTGGTGGCTGCATTCGACGCCGGACAGGCCGGTGAACAACTGGACCGCTGTGTGTGTGGCCGGCTCAGCGGGGGCGGCCTGCTATCTGGAGCCGGACCGGGCGCGTCTGGCCGAGATCATCGCCCGCGCCATGGCCTCGCTCGCCGACTATCTCGATACTTTCGATGCGCGCGGCGGCTCCACGGAAGGGCCCGATTACTGGAGCTACGGCTTCGGCAATTTCGTCGCCCTCGCCCATCTCGTGGAGGTGCGCACCGGTGGCGCCGTGCGCCTCCTGGAGGACCTTTTCGTGCGCGAGATCGCCCAGTTTCCGTTGCGTACGATACTTGCACCCGGGCAATGGGCGAGCTTCTCCGATTCCGACCTTCAGGCCACCTTCCATCCCGGCCTGCTCGCCTATCTGGCGGAGCGCCTCGCCCTGCCCGATCTGGCGCAGATGGGCGTTGCCAACGACTTTACCGTCGATCACTTCAACCAGTTCGCCTGGCCGCTTCGGCAATATCTCTGGCCGCTGCCGGATGGTGCAACGCATTTCGGCGGCGGTGCGCACGACTGGTTTCCCGATATGGCGTGGATGATCTCGCGCCTCGATCCCGCCGACCCGGCTTCCCTCAAGGTGGCCGTCAAGGGCGGCCACAACGCGGAGATGCACAACCAGAACGACGTCGGCTCGCTGATCGTCATGACACGCGGCCGTGCCGTGGTCACCGATCCGGGGCGCGGGCGCTATTCGAAGGCGTATTTCGGGGCCGAGCGCTACGAGAACCTGATGACCTCATCGCGCGGGCATTCCGTGCCGGTGGTCGACGGGCATCTCCAGCAGCCCGGCATGGCCTTCGCGGCGCGCGTGGTCGAGCACCGCCACGATGCCACCGGTGACCGCCTGCTCCTCGACATGACCGCCGCTTATCCCGTCGAGGCGGGGCTCGCCTCGCTGCACAGGACGCTGGAGGTCGACCGCCGCATGCCAGGCGGGGAGGTCACGCTCACCGACGATTTCGTCTTCGAGGACGGGGGCCGATCTTTCGAGAGCGTGCTGGTGACCACCGGCGACGCAGAGATCCGCGGCGGCACCGTCGTCATGCGCGCGGGGGAAGGGGGTCTGGAGGTGTCCTTCGACCCGGAAAGCGTGTCGGTACGGCTGGAGCGGCATCGCGATGTGGAAAAGCAATATGCGCCCTCCGTCGACCTGACCCGCGTCATCTTCGCTCTCGCGAAACCGCAGAAAGCCGGACGGATTTCTCTCCTCATGCGACCGCTCGGCTGAAAAGCCGAATGAGATAAGCCGCTTGCGCATAATTGCGCAAAAAACGCAAATTACCGGAAAATTGTTGCCTGAGCGCAAATTTGTGCTAGCCTTGAGAGCGTTACCGAGGAGAGGCCGCTTGCAAGCGGCCGGATGGGAGGAGAAGTTTAATGCTCAAGCGCATTCCGCACCCAGATGCCCATGTCCGGGCAGCCCGTTCAAGCAAGGTCTTGGCGGCGCTACTATCGGGCCTCATGCTTTCCGCCGCACCCGCTCTCGCCTTCGAGCAGGCGCCCATGCTCGACGAGCGTGTCGAAAGTGGCGACCTTCCGCCGGTGGACGAGCGCCTGCCGAAGAACCCGCTGGTGGTCGAGCCGGTCGAGAGCGTCGGCAAATATGGCGGCGTCTGGCGCATGGGCATGCGCGGCGGCGACGACAACGGCCTCATCGCCAAGACCGCGGCCTATGAAGGGCTCGTGCGCTATGATCACAAATGGGAGAAGGTCGTCCCCAACCTCGCCGAGTCCTGGGAGATCAACGACGACGCGACGGAATACACCTTCAAGCTACGCGAAGGGCTGAAATGGTCCGATGGTCAGCCGATGACCTCCGAGGACATCGCCTTCGCCGTCGAGATGTTCCAGAACCCGGAATATCCCGCCAACAGCAACTGGATCGATATCAAGGACAATCCGGTCAAGGTGGAGGTGGTCGACGACTTCACCTTCAAGTTCATCTTCGACAAGCCCAACGGCACGCTGATGGACACGCTTGCCACCATCAATGGCACCCAGGTGCTTACCATTCCCAAGCACTATTGCAGCCAGTTCAGCCCCGACCACAATCCCGACGCCGACAAGATGGCGAAGGCGGAGGGGCATCAGAACTGGACGTTCCTGATGCAGCAGAAATGCGCCTGGGGCTGGGAATCCCAGCGTTGGACCAATCCGGAACTGCCCGTCATGTATGCCTGGCGCGTCACGGAGCCGCTTACCGGCGATGCCGCGCGCGTGGTCTGGGAGCGCAATCCCTATTATTTCAAGGTCGACGCGGAGGGCAACCAGCTTCCCTATATTGACGGGCTCGATATGCGGGTCAGCCGGAGCCTGGAAGAGCTGACGCTGCTCGCGCTCAACGGCGAGATCGATTTCCAGGACCGCCACATCGCCACCAACGCCAATCAGGCGGTGTTCTATGACGGGCAGGAGAAGGGCGATTATCACCTGGGCAAGGTGATCCAGTCGGTCTCTTCGTCGCTCGTGCTGCAGCTCAACTTCAACCATGACGACCCGGTGAAGCGGGCGCTGTTCCAGAACAAGGACTTCCGCATCGGCCTGTCGCACGCCATCGACCGGCAGGAGATCATCGACGTGGTCTTCATCGGCCAAGGCGAGCCCTTCCAGGTCGCGCCGCGCCCCGAATCTCCCTTCTATGACGAGGAGATGGCCAAGCAGTACACGGAGTTCGATCCGGAGAAGGCCGTCGAGCACCTGGAGGCCGCCGGCCTGACCGAGATGAACGGCGACGGCATCCGCCTGATGAGTGACGGGCGCCCCGCGCGCATCGTGGTCGACGTGATCGCCGCCTTGAGGCCCGAATGGATCGACATGCTGGAACTGATGCAGCTCCAGCTTGCCGAGGTCGGCGTTGACATCGAAATCAACAACATCGACCGCACGCTCTTCTATGACAAGCGCCCGAGCAACGACTACGACGCCCAGGTCTGGGCCGGCGACGGCGGCCTCGATGTCATGCAGGAGCCGCGCTACTATTTCCCGTCGGGCGAGGAATCGGTGTGGGCCTACAAGTGGCAGGCCTGGTACACCGGCGCCAACCAGCAAATCGCCGAGGAGCCCGCCGACTGGGCCAAGGAGCAGATGGCGCTCTATGACGAGCTCAAGGGGGAGGGCGATGCCGACCGGCGGGCCGAGCTGATGCGCGAGATTCTCGCCATCGCCAAGGAGAATTTCCCGGTGATCGGCGTTAGCCTCATGCCGGACGGCTACTACATCGCCAAGAACAATCTGAAGAATGTTGCTCCGTCCATGATCAACGCATGGCTCTTCCCCGAGCCCGCCGGCTACGATGCCACGCAGTGGTATTTCGAATGATCATGCGTTCCGCTTCGCGCCGGCTCTCCGGCGCGGAGCACCGGCTGCGGCCGGATCCTGAGTGGCGGCGGGGGCTTGGTCCTCCTCCCGGCTCTCGCCGCCCTCGGCACCCCTTGATCTCAACAAACGGAGTCCGCTCCAATGCTCCGCTTTCTCGTCGGCCGGCTGATCTCGATCGTGCTGACCGTCTGGGCCATCTCCTTCGTGGCCTTCGCCATTATACAGCTGCCGCCGGGCGATTACCTGACCGCCTATATGGCCGAGCTCAGTGCCCAGGGCGAGCGCGTCTCCCCGGCAGAGCTCGAGGCGCTGCGCCGACAATACTCTCTCGGCGATCCTTTCCTCGTCCAGTATTGGAAATGGATTTCGGGCATCCTCGCGCATGGCGATTTCGGTAGCAGCTTTGAATGGAAGCGGCCGGTGACGGAGCTGATCTGGGGCCGGCTTGGTAATTCCATCCTGCTCGAGGGCCTGGCCGTGCTCGTCATGTGGCTGGTCGCGCTGCCCATCGGCATCTATGCGGCCGTGCGCAAATATTCCCTCGGCGACTATCTGGCCACCGTGTTCGGCTTTCTCGGCCTTGCCGTGCCGAACTTCCTCTTCGCCCTGGTGCTGATGTATCTCACCTATGTCTGGTTTGGCACGACGCTCGGCGGCCTGTTCTCGCCGGCGTTCGAGCGCGCCCACTGGAGCCTGCCACGGCTTTGGGATTTCCTTACCTATGCCTGGGCGCCGATCATCGTGCTTGCCACCGCCGGCACGGCTCAGCTCATTCGCATCATGCGCGCCAATCTGCTCGACGAGCTGAAGAAACCCTACGTCACCACCGCACGCTCCAAGGGCTTGCCCGAGTGGAAGGTGATCGTCAAATATCCGGTGCGCGTCGCGCTCAACCCGCTGGTCTCGACCATCGGCTGGCTTCTGCCGACGCTGGTCTCCTCCTCGGTCATCGTCTCGGTGGTGATGAACCTGCCGACGGCCGGCCCGCTTCTCCTGCGCTCGCTCACCAGCCAGGATATGTATCTGGCCGGCACCATCATCATGCTCTTGGGCGTGCTCACCGTCATCGGCACGCTGATCTCCGATCTGATCCTGGCCTGGCTCGACCCACGCATCCGCCACGGAGGCGCCCGATGACCGCCGAAGCCTTGACAGAGGATACAGCGCCACCGGAGATCAAGCGTTCGCAGGAGTCCCAGGCGGCGCTCATGTGGCGGCGCTTCCGCCAGCACCGGCTTGCGGTGTGGAGCCTGTGGATCGTCGGCCTCTTCTATTTCATTGCGCTCTTCGCCGAGTTTCTGGCCCCCTTCGAGCCGTCCGCCTACAACCCGCGCTACACCTATGCCGCACCGCAAGGCATCCACTTCACCGATAGGGATGAGGAGGGGAACTGGACCTTCCGGCCCTTCGTCTACGGTTACAAGTCCGAGATCGATCCGGCCGCGCTGCGTCGCACCTTCGTCGTCGACCGCGACGTCAAGCATCCAATCAATTTCTTCGTCGAGGCGGAGCCGTACCGGCTCCTCGGCATCATCCCCATGGACGTCAAGCTGTTCGGAACAACCGAGCGGCGGGCGCCCCTCTATATCCTCGGCGCCGACCGGCTGGGGCGCGACCTTCTGAGCCGCCTCATCCACGGCACGCGCATCTCGCTCTCCATCGGCCTCATCGGCGTGGTACTGAGCCTCGTCTTCGGCGTCATCATCGGCGGCTTCTCCGGCTATTATGGCGGCTGGTTCGACAGTGTCGTCCAGCGCGTCATCGAGTTCATCCGCTCGCTTCCCACGATTCCGCTGTGGCTGGGGCTTGCCGCTGCATTGCCGCGCGACTGGTCATCGCTGCAGACCTATTTCGCAATCACCGTCATCCTTTCGCTCGTCGGCTGGACGGAGCTCGCGCGTGTGGTTCGTGGGCGCTTCCTGGCGCTGCGCACGGAGGATTTCGTCACCGCCGCAAGGCTCGACGGAGCCAGCGACTGGCGCGTGATCACCCGTCACATGGTGCCGAACTTCATGAGCCATATCATCGCGGCGGCCACCCTCGCGATTCCCGGCATGATCCTGGCGGAGACGGCGCTTTCCTTCCTCGGTCTCGGCCTGCAGGCGCCTATCGTCAGCTGGGGTACACTGCTTCAGGAGGCGCAGAACATCCGCACGCTCGCCAGTGCGCCATGGCTGCTCCTGCCCGGTGTCGCCGTGGTGGTGGCCATCCTCGCCCTCAACTTCCTTGGAGACGGACTTCGCGATGCCGCAGACCCCTATGGCCGATAGGCCGCTTCTCAAGATCGAGGACGTCGAGATCGCCTTCTCGTCCCCGGACGAGGCGGACATCGTCGCCGTGCGCCAGGTGGACCTCGCGCTCAGCCCCGGCAAGACGCTATGCCTTGTCGGCGAAAGCGGCTGCGGAAAGTCCGTCACGGCGCGGGCCGTCCTGCACCTCAACGACCAGAATGCCGTCATCGGCCGCGGCCGCATCCTCTTTTCCCCGCCGGGCGAAGAGACCGTCGACATCGCCGCCCTCAAATCCGACAGCCTGGCCCTGCGCAAAATCCGCGGCAATCAGATCGCCATGATCTTTCAGGAGCCGATGAGCTCCCTGTCGCCGGTTCACACGGTCGGCGACCAGATCGACGAGATGATCACGCTGCACGAGGGACTGAAGCCGAGGGAAGCGCGCGAGCGCACGGTGAGCCTTCTCGACCAGGTGGGCGTTCCCGGCCCACACGAGCGCGCCAACTCCTATCCCTTCCAGCTCTCCGGCGGCTTGCGCCAGCGCGCCATGATCGCCATGGCGCTCGCTTGCAAGCCGGCGCTGCTGATCGCCGACGAACCGACCACCGCCCTCGACATGACCACCCAGGCGCAGATCCTCGATCTCCTCAAGGAACTACAGGAGGACTACGGCATGGCCATGCTCTTCATCACCCACGACCTCGGTGTGGTGGCGGAGATCGCCGACGAGGTGGCGGTGATGTATCTGGGCGACGTGGTGGAACAGGGAGACGTCTTCGACGTCTTCCGCGCTCCGCGCCATCCCTATACGCAGGCACTGATGCGGTCGATCCCGACCATCGCCCGCAAGAAGGAGCGCCAGCGTCTGTCGCCGATCAAGGGCACCGTGCCCTCGGCGAAGGACCGGCCCGAGGGCTGCTCCTTCACGAGCCGTTGCCCCTACGCCTTCGAGCCGTGCGCCGGCACGAAGCCCGATCGTACGCCCGTCGGCAATCACGTGGCGCGCTGCCATCTCCTCACCGAGGGCGCCCGGAAGGCGGAGGTACCGGCATGACAGCGCTTCTCTCGGTCGAGAACGTTTCCAAGACCTTCTCCTTCCGCAGCGGCTGGTTCGGCCCGCTCACCACGCTCGACGCGCTCTGCGACGTCACGCTCTCGGTGGCCCCCGGCGAAACGCTGGCCGTGGTCGGCGAGAGCGGCTGCGGCAAGACCACGCTCGGGCGCTCGATCGTACGGGCACAGCCAGTGACGGCGGGCAAGGTGACCTACCGTCCCCCGGGCCACGACCCGGTGGAGCTGACGGCGCTCGACAAGCGAACTATGAAACCCTGGCGGCGCGACATCCGCATGATCTTCCAGGATCCGATGAGCTCGCTCAATCCGCATATGCGGGTGTTCGATATCGTCGCCGAGCCGCTGCGTATCCACCGTCTCGCCAAGGGTCACGAGCTGGAGGAGCGCGTTGCCAGCGTGCTCGAAAAGGTCGGTATTCCGTCCGACGCCATGGGGCGCTACCCGCACGCCTTCTCCGGCGGCCAGCGCCAGCGCATCGGCATCGCCCGTGCCCTAGTGCTCGACCCCAAGCTTGTCATCGCCGACGAGGCCGTGTCGGCCCTCGACGTCTCCATTCAGGCGCAGGTGTTGAACCTGCTTGAAGACCTGAAGGACGAGTTCGGCCTCACCTACATCTTCATCAGCCACGATCTCGGTGTCGTGAACTACATCGCCGACCGTGTCGTGGTCATGTATCTCGGCCACGTGGTGGAGAACGCGCCCACGGAAGCGCTGTTCGAGCGCCCGCGCCATCCCTATACGGAAGTGCTGCTCGAGGCGTTACCGATTGCCGACCCCACCCGCCGGGTGCGCCGCGCCAAGACCGTGCGTGGCGAGATCCCCTATCTCGGCAGCCGCCCTCCCGGCTGTCCCTTCCACACCCGTTGCCGTTTCGCCGAAGACCGCTGTCGCGCGGAGAGGCCGGCGCTACGCAAGGTCGGCGAGGCGGAGGTGGCCTGTCACTTTGCCGAGACGCTGGAACTGAAGGGCGCCTACGAGCAAACGCCCGCCACAAGGACCTTTGCCAAAGCATGACCTACGACCCCTCACGCGCCAATCCGCTCGCCGGCAACCCGCTGAAGATCCGCGCCGATGTCGAAAAGGCGCTGCACGACCTGTTCAATCCGTTGCTGCCGTTCTTCTCCGAAGGCGGCGCCCGCGTGCGCCTCACTGCTGCTGCCGCGCATTTCGACCGTATCGCAGCGGATGTCGAAGGCTTCGCCCGCCCGCTCTGGGGGCTTGCTCCACTGGCCGCCGGTGGTGGTCGTTTCGACCGCTGGGCACTCTATCGCGAAGGCCTTGCCAACGGCATGGACCCCGACCACCCCGAATACTGGGGCGAGGTGAACGACAGGGACCAGCGCATGGTCGAGATGGCGGCAATCGGCTTCACGCTGAAGATGGTGCCCCATCTCGTCTGGGAGCCGCTCCCCGAGCGGGCGAAGAAGAACGTCGCCGCCTATCTGACGCATATCCGCCGCTTCGACTATGCCGACAACAACTGGAAGTTCTTCCGCATCCTCGTCGATCTCGGGCTGGAAGAGGTGGGCGTCGGCTTCGACCGCGAGCTGACGGAAAGATACCTCGAGGAACTTGACGGCTTCTATCTCGGCGACGGCTGGTACCGCGATGGGAATGTGCGCCGCATCGACCATTACATCCCCTTCGCCATGCACTTCTACGGCCTGATCTATGCCAGGCTTGCCAAGGGCGACGGGGAACGCACCGCCCGCTACCGCGCGCGGGCCGAACAATTCGCCCGCGATATCCGCCACTGGTACGACGAGGACGGCGGGGCGCTCGCCTTTGGCCGCAGCCTCATCTACCGCTTCGCCTGCGCCGGCATCTGGGGCGCGTATGCCTTCGCCGATCTGGAGGCGCTGCCCTGGGCCGAGATCAAGGGCCACTACATGCGCCACCTGCGCTGGTGGGCACGGCATCCCATAGCCGACCGCGACGGCGTGCTGTCGGTCGGCTATGGCTATCCGAACCTTCTTATGAGCGAAAACTACAACTCCGCCGGCTCCCCCTATTGGGCGCTGAAGGCTTTCCTCCCCCTGGCTCTACCCGAGAGCCACCCGTTTTGGCAGGCGGAGGAGGCCCCTGCCGTTACCCCACGGGAGCCGGTGCCGCTCAAGCATCCGGGCATGGTGATGATGCACACGCCCGGCAATGTGGTGGCGCTTTCTTCAGGCCAGCAGAACTACCAGATGCGCTTCGGTGCCGAGAAATACGCCAAGTTTGCCTATTCCTCGCGCTACGGCTTCTCGGTCGAGAGCGATGAGCGCGCCTATGCCAACGCCGCCTTCGACGGCATGATCGGCCTTTCCGACAATGGCCGGCATTACCGCGTGCGCGAAAGCAATGAGGCGGCGCTGATCGCCGGCGATACCCTCTACGGCAAATGGAAGCCATGGGGTGATGTGACGGTCGAAACCTGGCTGGTGCCGGCCAATCCCTGGCATATCCGCGTTCACCGAATTGAAACGCCGCGGCCGCTCCATGCCACCGAGGGCGGCTTCGCCATCGCCCGCGCCGATCTCGACGCCGATACCCGCGAGGAGGGCGAGGGCAGGGCGCTCGCCCACTCCACCACGGACCTGAGTGTCATCCTCGATCTTTCGGAGGGGGCAAAGCGGGCCGGACGTGCGCACCGCGCGATGCCCAACACCAATCTGATTTCCGCCAAGACCATCGTGCCGCAGTTGCGGGGGGAGATACCTGCCGGCACCACCCTGCTCGTGACGGCAGCCATGGCGCTGCCTGCGGGCGGTGACACCAAGGCCGCACTCGCCAGTCCACCCCCACCGCCCGACCTCGCCGCGCTCGAACGCCTTTTCGCCAGCGAGGGCATCGAAGTCAGCGCCATCCAGGTGCCGGAGAGATTTTGATGCGGCCAAAACTCGTCTTCGCCATGGCGCCGAGCAGGACGCGACACGTCTTCGACGAGCGTCTGCTCGCCCGGCTCGGCCAAAGCTGCGATATCCTCTCCACGGCACCGCTGGAGGAATTCTCCAGCAATGCCGCGCGCGATCTCCTGCGGCAGACGGAAATCCTGGTGACCGGCTGGGGCTGCCCCTTCGTTTCGCCCGAGGTGCTGGCGGCAATGCCGGATCTCCGCCTCGTCGCCCACGCCGCGGGCACCGTCAAATATACGCTCGACCCCGCCGTCTTCGAGGCCGGCGTCGCCGTCACCCACGCGGCGGAAGCCAACGCCGTACCGGTCGCCGAATTCACGCTCGCCGCCATCATCTTTGCAAACAAGCGCATCTTCGGCCTGCGCGATCTCTACCGCGCCGACCCTTCCCGCCGCTCCGTCTGGGATCTGATGGATGAGCCGATCGGCAATTATCGTCGCACCGTCGGCCTCGTCGGCGCTTCGCGTATCGGGCGCAAGGTGGCCGCCCTCCTCGGGTTGCTGGAGGTCGAGGTTCTCCTGGCCGATCCCTATGTCGATGGCACTGACCCCGTCGCCCGCCTCGCCGAGATCACCAATCTCGACGACCTCCTCGCCCGCGCCGACATCGTCTCCCTCCACGCCCCCTCGCTTGCCACCACCCACCAGATGATCGGCGCGCGCGAATTGAAGCTGATGCGAGACGGTGCCACCTTCATCAATACGGCGCGCGGCGCGCTGGTCGACGAGGCCGCCCTTCTCGCGGAACTCGAAACCGGCCGCATCCAGGCGGTGGTCGATGTCACGGACCCGGAGATCCCGCCACCCGGCTCTGCCTTCTACACGCTCCCCAACGTCTTCCTCACGCCGCACGTGGCGGGCGCGGCCGGGCTTGAGCGTCTGCGGCTCGGCCAGATGGCCGTCGAGGAGATCGAGCGCTTCGTCGCCGGCGAACCGCTTCTCTACGCGATCGAGCCGCATATCCTGGAGCGGCTGGCATGAGTGAGGCCGAGTGTGTTCGGAGCGAAGTGGCGGAGGGGCACGAGGCGCGCCTGCAATTCCTCACCTGGGAGCGCACGCCGGCTGATATCGATAGCCCCGCCCACCGCGCCCGCAAGAAAAGGCTTGTGCGCGACGCCGGCGCCAGCATCGCCGACACGGCTTATGTGGCGGTCGAGGCGCGCATCTTCACTGATCGCCTTGTCCTCGGAGAGCACGCCTGGATCGCCGGCCATGCCCTGGTGCGCGGCGATGTCAAATTCGGCGCCCATTGCACGGTCAATCCCTATGCCTGCATCTCCGGCAAGGTCGTCTGCGGCGATGGCGTGCGCATCGCCTCCCTCGTCTCCATCGTCGGCTTCAACCACGGCTTCGACGATCCCGACCGCCCGATCCATACGCAACCGCACGAGACGCTGGGTATCATCATCGAGGACGATGTTTGGATCGGCGCCAATGCTGTCATCGTCGACGGCGTCACGGTCCGTCGTGGCGCGGTGATTGCCGCCGGTGCGGTGGTGACGAAGGACGTGCCGGAAATGGCCGTCGTCGCCGGCGTTCCGGCAAAGGTCGTGCGCCGCCGCGGCGATCCTGCCGTCCGCTCCCGCCGCGGCGCGGTGGAGACGGCCCTTGAAAAGATAGGACGTACCGCCGCTACCGAATGGCCGGCGGTGCTGGCGAAGTACCGTACCGCCGAAGGCTACCTCTCGCCGGAGGCCGACGGTACCGCGCGCATGAGCATGCGGCACTTGTGCGATGCCATCGAGATCGCCGCCGGCTTCGACGCACTGCCGGAGCATCTCGACGCCGGCAAGACCATCGAGCGCCTCCAGTCCGTGCAGGATCCGGCCACTGGCCTTTTCCCCGACCCCTATCGTCCGCCGGAGCCGGGCAGGGCCCTGCGCGACGATGGGCTTGCGCTCTACAACGTCCTTGCTGTCGGCTATGCGCTTGAAGTGCTAGGCGCCAGGCCCCTCCACCCCGTCTCCGCAGTCGAGATCGATGCCTCTGCGCTGTGCGCCTGGCTCGAAGGTCTGCCGTGGAAGACGAACGCGTGGTCTGCCGGCGCCCATGTCGACGCCATAGCCACCGCGCTCTATTTCAACGCCCGTTATTTCACCACCGGCCGTGCCCGCGAGGTGCTGTTCGGCTGGTTGGCGATGAACGTCGACCGCGCCACCGGTCTGTGGGGCAGCGCAACCGCTGCTGACGGCCTCCTGCAACCCGTCAACGGCTTCTACCGCCTCACGCGCGGAGCCCACGCTCAGTTCGGACTGCCGGTGCCGTGGCCGGAGGCGGCGATCGAGTCGGTCTTGGCGAACCATCGCAATCATGGCGGTTTCTCCGGCCCGGCCTACACAGCCTGCAATCTGCTCGACACCATCCATCCGCTCGGGCTCTGTCTCAAGCAGACCGATCACCGCCGCGGAGAAGCCGAAGCGATCGCCGAGGCCGTCATCCTGGGTGCACCGGAGCGCTGGCGGCCAGGCGAGGGCTTCGCCTTCGCGGACGGCCAGCCGGGCAGCCTGCAAGGTACGGAGATGTGGCTGTCGGTGCTGCATCTTGCCGCCGACCTCCTGGGCCTCGCGGAGGCCTTCCCCTTCGTGCCGAAGGGCGTGCACCGCACGCGCCCTGTCGGCCTTGGACTATAGGAACCCGCCCATGACCACCCAGCGAAAAGCCCTCGTCGTCCATGGCGGCATGGAGCTGCACACGCCAAAGCGCGGTGCCGAGACGGTGCGCGACCTGCTTGCAGCGGAGCATTTCGCGGTGACCCTCACCGAGGACTACGATGCGCTTGGCGCAGAGGATATCGGCAGCTACGACCTTGTCGTGCCCGTCGTCACCGGCGGCACGCTCAGCCGTGAGAAAGGAGAGCGCCTGACGGCGGCGGTCCGCGCCGGCACCGGCCTTGCCGGTTATCATATGGGGCTGGCCACCAGCTTCCGCGATTGTGTGCCTTTCCGCTATGCAGCCGGCTGCTATTGGGTTGCCCACCCCGGCAACATCATCACCTACCGTGTCGACGTCACCAGGCCGGACCACCCGATCATGGCCGGCATCGAAAGCTTCGAGCACACCTCGGAGCAGTATTACCTTCATTACGATCCGGCGGTCGAGGTGCTCGCCACCACCACCTTCTCCGGTGCGCACCATCCCTGGCGCGAAGACGTGGTGATGCCCGTGGTGTTCACCACGACGCACGGGGCGGGAAGGGTATTCTATTCCTCCCTCGGCCATACGGCGGACGAACTGGAGATTCCCGCGGTGCGCACGATTCTGCAGCGCGGGCTTTTATGGGCCGCGCGCCAGGGAGAACGCTCCACAGCCCTCCCGGAAAAGTAGCGACAAATCGACGCTACCATAGTACTGTATAGCCACGGCAAGGGTTGCGGTTTCACGTAACCGGCCATCGCCAGGCTACGTGAGCCGCAGCCATCCCGGGACCCGATGGAGGGAGGAAGGATATGGCAGGCTTTCACGTGCTCACAGGCGCCCAGAAGACGATTGCGCATCCCAAGGTCCGCACAGTCGATTTTGCGGATATTGTCGATGTTCTTCGTCGCGGTCTGGACGATTTTTGGGAGAAGCCCTCCCACTACGTTTTCCTGTGCCTGATCTATCCGATTCTCGGAATCATCCTGATCACGTGGGCATCGAGCGGCCATGCCCTGCAACTCATCTTCCCCCTGATCGCCGGTTTTGCCCTGCTCGGGCCGTTCGCGGCCATCGGCCTTTACGAGATCAGCCGGCGCCGCGAGCTCGACATGGATACGTCCTGGCGGCACGCTTTCGAGGTGCTCAGGTCGCCGGCGATTCCTTCCATGGTTGCCGTGGGCGCCATGCTTATGGTGATCTTCCTGGTGTGGATTTTCACCGCCCAGGCGCTCTATGCCTGGATTTACGGGCCCGCCGTGCCGGAGTCGTTCATCGGCTTCGCGCGCGAGGTCCTGACCACGCAGCAGGGATGGACCCTGCTTCTCCTGGGCAATGGGATAGGCTTCGTCTTTGCGCTGGTCGTGCTCAGCACCACATCGGTGGCTTTCCCGCTGCTGCTCGACCGGGACGTCGGCGCATACGCGGCTATCCAGACCTCTGCACGCGTCATGCTGGCCAATCCGCTTCCCGTGCTCTTCTGGGGCTTGATCGTCGCCGCGCTTCTGGTGATCGGCTCCTTGCCGTTCTTCGTCGGCCTCGCCGTGGTTATCCCGGTGCTCGGGCATTCGACCTGGCACCTCTACCGCAAGACGGTGATAGCGCCGGGGGTCAGGAAGCGGCGGTCCGAGGAGTAGGGGCGCTTCTGCCCCTCACTCACCCCCCACCAACGAACGACGTCATGCGTGTGAGCGCGGTATAGTCGGATTCGATCGCCATGATGGCGACGAACACGAGGACGGCGATCGGCGGCAGCAGGATGGCGTAAACCAGCGCCAGCCGTTCCCATACCATGTGCATGAACACCGCCACGATCAGCCCCGCCTTCAGGATCATGAAGGTGAGGATCAGCCCCCAGCGCAGATAGCCTTCAAAGCCGACATAGTCGACGAGATAGGAACAGGCGCTCAAGACGAAGAGCCAGAACCAGACGACGAGATAGATGCGGATCGGGTGCTGCTGGCCTTCGGCATGCTCCGCGATGGCGGTCTGCGAGTATTTCCGATGGGGTTGTTCCGCGTGGGAAGCCATGACCGTCCCTCACCACAGATAGAAGAAAGCGAAGATGAAAACCCAGACGAGATCGACGAAGTGCCAGTAAAGGCCCATGGTCTCCACGTGCTCGTAGTCGCCGGGGCGGCTCGTGAAGAAGCCGCGGTCGCCGCGGTCGTATTCACCGCGCCAGACCTTGCGGGCGACGATGAGCAGGAAGAGGACGCCGAAGCTGACATGCGTGCCGTGGAAGCCGGTGATCATGAAGAAGGTGGCGCCGAACTGCGGTGCGCCCCACGGATTGCCCCACGGACGGACGCCCTCGGTGATGAGCTTCGTCCACTCGAAGGCCTGCATGCCGACGAAGGTGGCACCGAGTGCCGCCGTGGCAAGCAGGAGTGCCACCGTCGCGCCCTTGTTCTTCCGGTAGGCGAAGTTGACCGCCATCGCCATGGTGCCGCTGGAAGAGATCAGCACGAAGGTCATGATGGCGATCAGGATCAGCGGGATGTCGGCGCCAAACATATGCAGCGCGAAAACCTCGCTGGCATTGGGCCACGGCACGGTGGTCGATGAGCGCGCCGTCATGTAGGCGAGCAGGAAGCAGGAGAAGATAAAGGTGTCGGACAGGAGGAAGATCCACATCATGGCCTTCCCCCAAGAGGCGCTCTTGAAGGCGCGCTGATCCGACGCCCAGTCGGCCGCCACACCGCGTATGCCGCTCGGGCGGGCGGGCTTGGCTCCGAAGCCGTTCAGCGTGGTCTCGCCCATCTTCGTTTCCCCTTTACGTCAGTATCTGCCGGCAGAGCGCGAGCAGGTCCCCGGCCCAGCCGGCCAGGAGGACGAAGACGCCAAGCCAGACGAAGAGCAGAAAGTGCCAATAGGCGGCGCACAGTTCGACGCCGAGGCGCAGTTGCTCCGCCGCCACGTCATCGTCCCATGCCTTCACCATGGTCCGCCCGAGAGCGACGAGGCCGCCCAGGATGTGCAGCCCGTGCACGCCGGTCATCAGATAGAAGAAGCCGTTGGCCGGGTTCACGTCCAGATAGTGCCCGCCAGCCGCCAGCTCCCGCCACGCCGTCACCTGGCCGGCCAGGAAGACGAACGTGGCAAGCCCCGCCGTCACCAGCGCAAGGCGCGTCATCTCCCGGCGGTGCTCGCGTGCCGCGCGCACGGCGCAGGAAAGGGCGATGCTGGCAAGGATAAGGATCACCGTGTTGACCCACAGGATGCGGGGGAGCGGCGGCGCCTGCCAATCGGCATAGTCCATGCGCATGAAATAGGCGCTGGCGAACAGGGCGAAGAGGCTGCCGACGACGGCCAGGAAGACGGCCAGCGCGACCTTGGCCGTCGGCATGCCCGAAACGTCGGTCTCAGGCAGGGCTGTGTGCACACCGTGCTCCAGCCATGGCTTCTCCATCACTTTCTGGTGGAAGAGCCACCAGAAGGAGAAGCCGATCACCACCGTCAGGAAGACGAGGATGACGCTCATGCCGCCCTCGTCGCGGGCTTGTCCGGCCATGGATCATTCTGGGGGATGAAATCCTCCGGCGCGCCGGGCACCGAGTAGTCATAGGCCCAGCGGTAGACCACCGGCCGCTCGTCGCCCCAGTTGCCGTGCGGCGGCGGAGTGGTGGGCGTCTGCCATTCCAGGCTCGTGGCGCGCCAGGGGTTGGGCCCGGCCTCCTTGCCGAAGCGCAGGCTCCAGACGAGGTTGAACAGGAACACCATCTGCGCGAAGCCGACGACCAGGGCGGCGACGCTGATGAACGCGTTGAGGTTATCCACCGGTGCAGTCATGAAGGCCGCCTCGCCCATTTCGGGATAGCGCCGTGGCACGCCGACGAGCCCCACATAGTGCATGGGGAAGAAGATCGCGTAAGCGCCGACGAAGGTGACCCAGAAGTGGAACTTGCCCATCCAATCCTCAAGCATGCGCCCGGTGATCTTCGGATACCAGTGATAGATGGCGCCGAAGATCACCATGATCGGTGCAACGCCCATCACCATGTGGAAGTGGGCGACCACGAACATCGTGTCGGACAAGGGCACATCGACCACCACGTTGCCGAGGAAAAGCCCTGTCAGCCCGCCATTGACGAAGGTGACGATAAAGGCGAGCGCGAACAGCATCGGCACGGTGAGATGGATGTCGCCGCGCCAAAGCGTCAGCACCCAGTTGTAAACTTTGATGGCCGTGGGCACGGCGATGATCAGCGTTGTGGTGGCGAAGAAGAAGCCGAACCAGGGATGCATGCCCGAGACGTACATGTGGTGCGCCCAGACGATGAAGGACAGCGCGCCGATGATGACGATGGCCCACACCATCATACGGTAGCCGAAGATGTTCTTACGGGCGTGGGTCGAGATCAGGTCCGAGACGATGCCGAATGCCGGGAGCGCGACGATGTAGACCTCCGGGTGTCCGAAGAACCAGAACAGGTGCTGGAAAAGGATCGGGCTGCCGCCGCCGTAGCTCAACTGCTCGCCCATCTCGACAAGCGCCGGCATGAAGAACGAGGTGCCGAGCACCCGATCGAACAGCATCATCACGCAGGCCACGAACAGGGCTGGGAAAGCGAGCAGCGCCATCACCGTGGCAGTGAAGATGCCCCAGACGGTGAGCGGCATGCGCATCAATGTCATACCGCGCGTGCGGCCCTGGATCACAGTCACCGCGTAATTCAACCCTCCCATGGTGAAGCCGATGATGAAGAGGATCAGCGATACCAGCATCAGGATGATGCCCCAGCTCTGGCCGCCGGGCGTGCCACCGAGGATCGCCTGCGGCGGGTAGAGCGTCCAGCCCGCCCCCGTCGGCCCGCCGGGCGCGAAAAAGCTCGCCGCCAGAACGAGGACAGCCAGCAGATAGATCCAGAAGCTCAGCATGTTGACGTAGGGGAAGACCATGTCCCGAGCGCCGACCATGAGCGGGATGAGGTAATTGCCGAAACCGCCGAGAAAGAGCGCGGTCAGGAGATAGATCACCATGATCATGCCGTGCATGGTGATGAACTGGTAGTAGGCCTCCGGCGTGATGAAGCTGAAGGTACCGGGAAAGCCGAGTTGCAGCCGCATCAGCCAGGAAAGCACCAGCGCTACCAGGCCGATGGCGACCGCGGTGCCGGAATACTGGATGGCGATGACCTTGGCGTCCTGCGAGAAGACATAGGTCGTCCACCAGCTCTTCGGATGATAAAGCTCGAGCTCCGGGACTTCCGCAGGCGGGATGTCCCGTTCCATGCGAGGTGTGGCATCGACCATCGCTTCACCTCCTCAAAACCTTCCCGCGAGTCCCGGCCTTTTGCCGGCATCGCCGGAGCATGCTGTTAAGCCGTCTCCCGTCTCAAGGCCCGGCCCCCTCCGCCGCGCCTACCTGGCGGGCGTCCGTCAACTCGGCGAAGGTCGACTGCCCTTCAAGCCAAGCCTGGTAGTCCTCTTCGCTGTCCACCATGACGATGCCGCGCATATAGGCGTGGCCCGAGCCGCACAGCTCGGCGCAAAGCGCCTCGAATGTGCCCGTCTTCGTCGGAGTGAACCAGAAATAGGTGACCATGCCCGGCACCATGTCCATCTTGGCGCGGAACTCGGGCACGTAGAAATCATGCAGCACGTCGATCGAGCGCAGCAGCATCTTCACCGGCTTGTCGATGGGCAGGTGCAGGTCGGCCGCTTCGATGACGATGTCGTCCTGACCGGCAGGATCTTCCGGATCGATGCCCAGCGGGTTCTCGAAAGTGACAAGCCGGTTGTCGGACTTGCCGAGCTTGCCGTCCTCACCGGGTAGCCGGAAGTTCCATTGCCATTGCTGGCCGACCACCTCGACCTCGGTAGCGTCGTCGGGTACGGTGACGAACTGCGACCAGACGTAAAGGCCCGGCGCCAGCATCGCCGCAACGCCCACCGCCGTCACCACGGTGAGCCACCATTCCAGCCGCTTGCTCTCGGGCTGGTAGGCCGCCTTGGCGCCCTCCTTGTGGCGGAAACGGAAGACGCAGTAGGCCATGAACAGGATCACCGCGCTAAAGACGGCTCCTGTAATCCAGAAGGTGATGATGAGCGTATCGTCGATATAGCCCCAGTTGGACGCGATGGGCGTCCACCACCATGGGCTCAAGATATGGAACAATATCGAGCCCAGGACCACAAGAACGAGTATCAATGCGACGGCCATTCTCCGTCCCTCCCGGCCTCCTGGAGAACCTCTCCTTCCTCAGGAAGCCGGCGGCATATTAGCCTGAAACGGTCGCGAATATCCAGAGGCGGCCAGCGCACCTGTGATTGGTTGGAAGATTTCGACGCCCTGGGCAACAGCGCTTTCTTCGGCTTTTTCTGTTGACGCCTTGCCGGCTGACTTGGCTTAACTTGCGTCTTCTCATGCTTTTTAGAGACCGCACGTCGAACACGCTGCTGCACAATGCTAGCGCCGGCGGTTGTTCTTCTGTAACCTGTGGAAAGTTAGGCAAGCCGGCATGTTCGGATGCTGCCGAGATGCCTTCGATTCCGTCCGGGAGGTCGTGCGATGGACGCCAAAACCTCGTTCTTGGTCGCGCTTTCTGTGGTGATACTGCTGTTGATCGGCTTCGGCCTCATTCCCGTCTGATGCGGCGGGCGGCGCCGCTCGGTTGCCGGATTCGCGGCCTTATGTCACAGGAGCCTGCGACAATTTGCCCATTGTTGGGGCCGGGGAGGGGCAACAGGATAAACGCATGGGGAGGCGATTGCGCCGCTGGATGCGTGCCGGCGAGCGAGAGGGAGGAGGTTCCTCATGAAATCGATATCCCAATGCGTTCGGATTGGCCTTGCCATCGCCGTGCTGGCCCCGATTCCGGCACTGGCCCAAGAGGGCGACCCGGCCGCCGGAAAGACGGTGTTCAACAAGTGCCGAGCCTGCCACGAGGCAGAGACGGACAGGAACAAGGTCGGCCCGTCCCTGCTCGGCGTCGTCGGCCGTACCGCCGGCACGCTGGAATCGTACCAGTCGCGCTACTCCCCGAACATGAAAGAGCTGGGCGAGGAAGGACTCGTCTGGAACGAGGAGAACCTGACTGAATATCTGCGTGATCCGAAGGCAGTCGTCCCGCAAGGCAAAATGGCTTTCGCCGGCCTCAAGAACGATGAGGATCTCGCCAACGTGATTGCCTATCTGCAGGCCGACCCCAAGCCTTGAGGCAAGGGGACACCGCGTGGTGCCGGTATCTCCCCGCCGTGCGTCCAAAGGAACGCACGGCGCTGCCGTCTATGCTTCGTCCCCGACCCACACCTGCATCGGACCGGGTCCGCGATTGTTCCATAGGAAATACGGAATGGCTGTCAGTGTTGCCGGTCGTTCCTCGGGCGGGTCGGTGCGGTAAAGGGTGTCGTGCCAGTCGCTGCCGATGGCCTTTCCCTCGGCGGTGAGCAGCGTCACGCCGTCGAAAAGGTCTTCCCGTGCCACTGCCCGCACCTCGGCGCTGCGTGGCAGGCGTGTCTGCCGGACGGGGATGTCGGGGTTGTCGGCATGCTCCAGGCAATAGACCAGGGGTCCGCGCTTCAGCGCCACGCGCCCGAAATCTGCGGTAACCTGCGGGTTGGCGTAGACGCGTTCGGGCTGCATGGGCAGGTCGAGTTCGACGCGGTCGCCCTTGGCCCAGCGCCGGCGGATATCTAAATAGCCGTTGACGGTACCCGCCGAGACATCGACCGTCTCGCCGTTCACCTTTGCCCGCGCGCCGCGCGCCCAGCCGGGGATGCGCAGCTTGAGACCGAATTCGGCCTCGGCTTCGGGAGTGAGCGTGATGGAGACAGCGCCGGACCAGGGATAGTCGCTTTCCTCCACGACGCCGACCCTGGTGCCCGCGACATCGAGTGTGGTCTCGGTGCCGCCGTAAAGATGCACGATGAGGGAGTCCGCGCTGGTGGCATAGAAATAGCCGCTGACGGAGGCGATCAGGCGCGAGGCGTTCATGGTGCAGCACGGGCAGGGGTGCCAGGTCCAGCGCGTGTGGCTGCCGTCGCTTTCCAGCGGATTGTCGTAGAAATAGTGCTCGCCGTCGCGGCTCAGTCCCGTCAGGGCGCCGTTGAAGAGGGCGAGTTCGAGCGTGTCGGCGTACTTACCTTCGAGGTCGAGGTTGAGCATGCGCTGCGCCCACAGGATGAGGGCGACGGAGGCGCAGGTCTCCGCGTAGGCCGTGTCGTTTGGCAGGTCGTAATCCTTGGTGAAGCCCTCGTTATGGGCGGAGGGGCCGACGCCGGCGGTCACGTACATCCGCTTGGTGGTGATGTCCTCCCACAACCGCTCGCAAGCCTTTTTCAGCGCCGCGTCGTCGAGCTCGGCGGCGAGATCGGCCATGGCCGTATAGAGATACATGGCGCGCACGGCGTGGCCGACGGCCTTGTCCTGCTCGCGCACCGGCTTGTGCGACTGGGAGTATTCGTGCGTTCCCGCCCAGTAGTGGTTGTCGCCGCGCGCTTCGGCCTCGATGTCGAAATAGTTAGGCTCTGCCCCCCGCTCGTTGACGAAGTAGGCGGCAAGGTCGAGGCGGCGCTTGTCGCCTGTGAGATGATAGAGCTTGACCAGCGCCAGCTCGATCTCCGGGTGGCCGGGGTAGCCGCGCTTCTGGCCGGGGCCGGTGCCGAAGACATCGGATATGTGGTCGAGATAGCGCTCCATGATATCGAGGAAGCGGCGGCGGCCGGTCGCCTGGTAGTAGGCGATGGCGCCCTCCAGCAGATGGCCGGCATTGTAGAGCTCGTGATTGTCCCTGAGGTTGGTCCAGCGGTTCTCCAATTCGCGCTGGATGTACCAGCAGCTCAGGTAACCGTCGGGAAGCTGGGCCTTGGCCAGATCCTCGACGATGGCGTCGATCCGCGCCTCGATCTCGGCATCGCGCTTGTGGGCGAGCGCATAGCTTGCCACCTCGATCCACTTGCCGACATCGGAATCCCAGAAGATCTGCGTGGTGAAATTGTGCCGGTTGGGCGGGATGGAGACGGGGGGCACGGGCTTCGGCAGCTTCAGCGATTCAAGGATGCCATGCGCGGCCAACTGGCGGTGCTGACTGGGCACGGTGCGCGCGAGCACCGTGTCGAGCCGCTCGCGCCAGAAGGTGCCGGTGAGTTTGACATCCGTGAATCTGGCCGGTGTGTATTTACGCATGGTCTTCCGTTCCCGTTTGAGTGTCGGTTCTAGCGCCGCAGGATTGGCGGATCACCAGCGTGCACGGCAGCCGGCTGACGCCCCGCATCGGTGCACCGTCGATCATGGCGATCAGGCGGCGGCCGGCTTCACGGCCGAGCGCGCGGAGATTGAGGTCGACGCTGGTGAGCGGCGGGCGGCTTGCTTCGGTCATCACGTTCCAGTTGTCGAAGCCGACGATGGCGACGTCCTCGGGCACGGCAATACCGCGCTCGCGCAGCGCGTCGGCGGCGCCGCGGGCGATCTGGTCGTTGCCGCAGAAAAGCGCGTCCGGCGGCTGGCGGCCGGGGGCGAAGAGCTGCGCTGCCGCGTCGTAGCCCCATTTCTCCGACCATTCGCCGCTCAGGTAGTAGCCTTCGCCTTCCGCAAGCCCCGCTGCCGCCAGCGCCTGGCGATATCCGTCGCGGCGCAGGCGCACGGCCTCGAAGCGCTCCGGCCCGGTGATGTGGGCGATGCGCTTGCGCCCGAGCCCGATCAGATGCTCGACCGCCGTGCGTGCACCGCCCTCGTCGTCCGGCAGCAGGCACACGGCATCGGGGTCGTCAGACTGGGAGAACACATAGATGACCGGCAGCCCGCGCAGCGCGCCGTCGAGCCCCGGCCGGCGGTCGGCGCGGCGCGCGGTGACCACAACGCCATCGACCCGCTTTCCCAGAAGCTGCTCCACATGCTGGCGTTCGCGCTCCGGATCGTCGGTGGCGTTGCACATGAAGACGGCGATCTGCCGGTCCGCCAGGCAGGCCTCCAGGCCCTCGGCGATCGGCATGGTGAAGCGGCCGAAGCTGTCGTTGGAGATCAGCCCGACGGTAAAGCTGTGCCGCCGGTGCAGGCTCTGGGCCAGGCTGTTGGGGCGGAAGCCGAGCGCGTTGGCCGCGGCGACGATGCGCTCCCGCGTCTCGGCCTTCAGGCTGCCGTTGTTGTTGAGCGCCTTGGAGACCGTGCCGATGCTGACGTTGGCCATGCGCGCCACGTCGCGGATAGTGGGGCCCTCCCGGCGCTGCTGGCGGCCGTCTTCCGGGTCGCGGTCCATGGGTTTGGCTCGATCTCCCATTGCGGCGCCTATTTCACCGCGCCGCTCAGGAAACCGGAGACGTAGTAGCGCTGCAGGAGGAAGTAGATGGCGATGCAGGGGATGACGGAGACGACGACGCCCGCCTGCAGCGGGCCCCAGGAGACGGAGCCGTAGAAGCTGTCGATCACGCCGGTGAGCAGCACCGGCAGCGTGAAGGCGGTCTCCTTGCTCATGAAGATGAGGGCGGCGAGGAACTCATTCCAGCTCATGATGAAGGCGAACAGCGAGACCGTTACCATGCCGGGCATCGCCAGCGGCATGAAGATGCGGCCGAGGATCTGCAAGGGGCTGCACCCGTCGACGATCGCCGCTTCCTCCAGTTCGCGCGGGATGCCCTCGAAGGCGTTGCGCATCACGTAGACGCTGAAGGGCAGTTGCAGGATCGTATGGATGATCGCCAGGCCGACATGGTTGTTGGTCAGTCCCAGCTTGGTGAACATCAGGAAGAGCGGGGTCAAAAGCGCCTGATAGGGGATCATCATGCTGGCGAGCAGGACGAGGAACAGCACCTCCTTGAACGGCACATGGAAGCGCGCCAGCCCATAGCCCGCTGGCACGGCAAGGGCGAGGCAGAAGACGATGGTCAGGAAGGCCACCATGAAGGAGTTGAACAGGTAGGTGGGGAGGCCGGCCTGGTATCCGTAGACCTTCAGATAGCTTTGCAGGCTGAAGGAATGCGGCAGGTAGTCCGGCGGCACGGCGGTCACCTCCGCCTCCGGCTTGAAGGAGGCGAGGAAGGACATCACCAGCGGCCAGGCCATGATGGCGATCACCAGCCAGCAGATCAGAGCCACGATCACCCGCGCCGGCAACCTGGTGCCGACCCTGCGGGTGGAGACGCTGACAGCGCCTCTTTCGAGGGGGATGTCGCTCACGAAGATCCTTTCCGGCTGGTCAGCGCGATCTGGACAGCCGCACCCGCCATGATGATCACCATCAGGATGAGCGACAGCGCGCTGCCGTAGCCAAGTTTGAAGTAGACGAACGAGTTCTGGTAAATCCAGTAGACCGAGGTGAAGGTCTGCCCGCGCGGCGCGCCGCCGGTCATGATGTAGAACTGGTCGAAGGCGAGCATCGAGCCGATGGCGCTGATGAGCGTCGCCAGCAGGATGCTGCGGGCGGCGAGCGGCAGGATGATGCGGCGCACGCGTTGCCAGTAGCTGGCGCCGTCGATCATCGCCGCCTCGATAAGGTCGTCACCGATGGACTGGATGCCGGCGACCATCAGGATCATGCCGAAGCCGACGATCTTCCACGTCACCGAGATGATGACGGCAAGCTGGCCAAGGTCGGCCTTGCGGAACCACACCAGCGGCTTGTCGAGGATGCCGAAATCGACCAAGAGCCTGTTGAACAGGCCCACCTGCTGGTCGAACAGCCACAGCCAGATGAAGCTTGAGGTGGCAAGGCCGATGACCACAGGCAGAAAGATCGCGCCGCGCGTGACCTGCTTGAGCCGGGTGTTTTCGGTGGTCAGAAGCGCGGCGAGGAAGCCCAGCCCCATCAGCACCGGCGTGATGTAGAGCGTGTAGCTGACCGTGAACCAGAGCGAGCGCCAGAAGCCCCTGTCGGAGAAGGCCTTGACGTAATTCTCCAGCCCTACGAACTCGCCGCCGCCGAGCAGCGAGGCGTCGGTCATGGACGTATAGACGAGATGCGCCAGCGGATAGAGCACGAACACGGCCACGAACAGGAGGGCCGGCGTCATGAACAGGAGCCCGACATATCTGCTGGAGTTGGCGTACATTGGTCCCGGTTCTTGTGTTCTCAAACTCTTTGATGCCGGCGCCACGGGGCGCCGGTATCGGTGTGTTTCCTGCTTTCGCCGAACACCTCCCAAGCGGATGCTCTGCTACTCTCCCGCGATCTCGATCATCCTCTCGCGCGCTTCCTCGATGGCCTCGTCGATCTCGCCGTCGAACACCGCGCGCTGCAGCATGTTGATCCAGGGGCTTGCGTCCGAATTCACCATGTCGGCGAAATGGAAGACCCACGGCACATAGCCCACCTTGAGCGCTTCCGCCGTCACCTGCACCTTCGGCTGGTTCGCGAAATACTTGTTGTCGGTGGCGAGATCGGCGCGCACGGGCAGGATGCCGTTCTTGGCCAGCCCTTCCAACTGGGCCTCGTCGGTGAGCACCCAATTGATGAACTCGCGCGCCAGTTCCTCGTTCTTGGAGCCGCGCGGTATGGCGATGGTGTCGCCGCCCACAAAGCCCGAGACCTGGCCTTCCTCAAGGCCCGGCAGCAGGGCTACGCCGTAATCGAGGTCGGGGAAGTCCGACTCCATCAAAGGAATGACGAAGCCGCCCGTGCCGGCGATGCCGACATTGCCGTTGGTGAAGCCGGAGACGAAATTCGCCCCGTTGTCGGTCTCCGCGCTCTCCGGCACCAGGCCCTCGGTCCACATGTCGCGGTAGACCTGAAGCACCTCCTTGACCGCTTCACCCTCGAGCGCGGTATCCTCGCCGTCGCGCGGCAGTATCTTGGCGCCGCCGGCGACCATCAAAGGCGAGGTGACGAAGATGTTGCAGCCCGGGCAGGAGCCGGCGAAGTAGAAGCCGTAGGTGTCGTCGCCAAGGGCGGCGATCTTCTTCGCCATCTCGTGAATTTCGTAGATCGTGCGCGGCGGCTTCTCCGGGTCGAGGCCGGCCTTACGGAACAGGTCTTTGTTCCAGGCGATGACCGAGACGTCCGGCGCGAAGCCGGTACCATAGGTGCGGCCCTCGTAGGAGGAAATGTCTTTGTAGGCGTCGATCACCTTGTCGAAGTTGGGGTTTTCGGCAGCCTCGTCGGAGATGTCGACGAGCGAGTCTGCCTTCATGAAGTCCGGCATGTAGATGAGATCGAGCGAGATCAGGTCCGGCGGTTCGCCGGCGGCGATGCTGGTGGCGAGCTTGGTCACCATCTGCAGATTGGGGATGACGGTCAGCTCGATGCGGTTGTCCGGGCGGCTCTCGTTCCAAAGGTCGACGAGCACCTTGCCGGCATTGGCCGCGGTGCCGTCGCGCACCCACATGGTCATCTCCTGGGCGAAGACCGTGCCGGTCATAAAGGCGGCCGTCGCCGTGGCCAGCAGGGCAGCCCCGACACGCCGGGCGTTCAACATTCTCATGATTTCCTCCCATATCGCGGAACCGGCCACGGAGCCCGCCATGCTCCGCGGCAGGAACTGGTTCCCCTTCCGCTGGCCGCGGCTCCTCCCGCTGATATCGCCAATTAGGAAAACCTTTTCCTTTTATGAAGGTGGCATGAGACAAGGCCGATTGCAAGGGACCTGGCGAGGCTTTTCCGGAAGTGTTTCCACAAGGGCTGGGAGGCCCCTTGAAAGGGGACTGTTCAGGTGGAGCCGGTGCTGACTGGCGCCGCCGGCGCCAGAACGCCGCCGGACTGCGGCGCGCGCACGCCGGTCGTCTGTGGAAAACTGTATGGCAGCCCGCGCAGGGAGCGGACCGCCAGATAGGCAAAGCACTCCGCCTCCACCGCGTCGCCGCGCAGGCCAACGCTCTCCGCTGGGAGCGCCTCCACGCCGGCCCGCCTGCCGATCTCCCGCATCATGAGCGGGTTCCTGCGGCCGCCGCCGCAAACGACGAGCCGCTCGGGCCTCCGCGGCAACAGGTCGAGCGCCTTGCCGACGGCGCCGGCGGTGAAGGCCGTCAGCGTTGCCGCGCCATCGGCAAGCGTGAGCCCGTCGGCCATCGCGGCTGGAAAGTCGAACCGGTCAAGCGACTTCGGAAAGGGGGCGGCAAGGAACGGATGCTCCAGGAGCGCCCGCAGCCGCTCCTCGTCCACCGTGCCGCCGGCGGCGATTTTTCCGTCCCGGTCCATGGCGCCTGCATCGTGCCGGGCGATCCAGTCGTTGAGCGGGGCGCTGGCCGGTCCGGTGTCGAAGGCGACCAGCCGCTCGCCGTCGCACCAGGTGATGTTCGCCACGCCGCCGAGGTTGAGGATGGCGGTATCGGGCCCCGCGCCGATCTTCTCGAGCATTGCCTTGTGGTAGATCGGCGCAAGCGGTGCCCCATGGCCGCCGACCGCCACGTCGGCGGAGCGGAAATCGTAGACCACGTCGGTGCCGACGATCGCCGCCATCCGCGCGCCGTCCCCCAATTGCCGTGTCCGCCCGGGCCTGCCGCCCTCCGGCGCAACATGCAGAACGGTCTGCCCGTGAAAGCCCACCGCCGCGATGTCGGCGGGCTGAAAGCCGTGCTCTTCCAGAAACGCCTTCACTGCATGAGCCTGCGCCTCGCTGAGCACGATCTCCGCCTCGCGGAAGATCGCCGGCTCCGGTCCCTCGAAGCCCCACGCACGGGCGGCTTGCAGCGTTTCGGCCAGCAATTCGCGCATTCCGGCGGGGTAGGGCGCGAGCGCCCACGGCCCGAACGCCTCGATCCGTTCGCCATCCGTCTTGATCGCCGCGATGTCGATGTTGCCGTCGAGAACGGTTCCGGTCATCAGGCCGATGGCCCACACTGGCTGCATCTGTCCGTTTCTCCTTTTGTGCGAGATTTTGGCGAGGAGCTTAGCGGCTTTCCCTATCGGGAGCGATGCGGTGGTGGGGGTAACCCACTCACATCTCTTCAGCCACCTCACCCTCCGTCACACGCCTGCCATCGGCATCGAAGGCATGAAGAAACCGCTCGTCGAGGGCAAGCGAAACCGTGTCGCCGCTGGTGATCGCCCGCTGCCCCGCAAGCGCTGCGACGATGCGCGGCTGGCCTTCCGCCTCGGCATGGATGACGGTCTCCGGGCCGAGGGCCTCGACCAGGGTCACCGTGGCGGGGATGCGTGCCTGCCCGCCTTGCGTCTCTATGTGGTGCGGCCGTACGCCGATGGTGATGGGCTCGCCCTCGGGGCGCACCGGAATGCGCAGCGACAGCATGTGCCCGCCGTCGAGCTCGATGCGGGCGGCGCCCGCTTCGCCGCCCGCAAAGCGGCCTTCCAGGAAGTTCATGTGCGGGGCGCCGATGAAGCCGGCGACGAAACGGTTGGCCGGGCGGTTGTAGAGTTCGAGCGGTGTGCCGATCTGCTCCACCCGCCCGTCGCGCAGGACGACGATGCGGTCTGCCAGGGTCATGGCTTCCGTCTGGTCGTGGGTAACGTAGATCATGGTGGCGTCGAGCCGCTTGTGGAGCGCGGCGAGCTCGGCGCGCATCGTCACGCGCAGCTCTGCGTCGAGGTTCGACAAAGGCTCGTCTAGCAGGAAGACGCCCGGCCGGCGCACCATGGCACGGCCGATGGCCACGCGCTGGCGCTGGCCGCCGGAGAGCTGCCGCGGCTTGCGCTCCAGAAGCTCCTCGATCCTCAGCATGCGGGCGATTTCGGCGACGCGCGCCTCGATCTTGTCCCGCGGCGTCTTCGTGTTCTCCAGCCCGAAGGAGAGGTTCTGGCGCACGCTCATATGCGGATAGAGCGCGTAGGACTGGAACACCATGGCAAGCCCGCGGTCGGCGGCCGCCAGATGGTTCACCACCTCGCCGTCGAGCACCACGTCGCCCGAGGTCGCCTTCTCCAGGCCGGCGATGATGCGCAGCAGCGTGGACTTGCCACAGCCGGACGGGCCGACGAAGACGACGAACTCCCTATCCTTCACCTCGATGTCGACGTGGTGGAGCACGCCGACCGGGCCGAAGGACTTGCTGACGTTTTTCAGTTCGAGATGGCTCATGTGCCGCGGCCTATTTGATGCCCGTCGATGCGATACCGGAGGTGATGAAGCGCTGCAGGAAGGCGAAGATCACCACGACCGGCAGCATGCTGACCACCGTCATCGCCAGGACGTAGTGCCATTGCACGTTAAGTTCGCCCTGGAAGGAGTTGAGGCCCACCTGCAGGGTGTAGAGCTCCTGGTCGGACAGCACGATCAGCGGCCAGAGAAAGTCGTTCCACCGCCACATGACCGAGAAGATGGCAAGCACGGCCACCGCCGGCATGGCGAGCGGCAGGACGATGCGCCAGTAGATCTTCCATTCGGAGGCATGATCCATGCGAGCGGCCTCCAATAGCTCATCGGGGATGGTCAGCATGTATTGGCGCAGAAGGAAGACGCCGGTGGGGGTGGCCACCGTGGGCAGGATCACGCCCCACAGGCTGTTGAAGAGGTTGAGCCCGTTGATGACCGAGAACAGCGGGATGATGATCACCGAAAGCGGCACCATCAGCGTGGCAAGGATGATGGCGAGCACGGCCGTGCGGCCCTTGAACTCGTATTTGGACAGCGCGAAGGCGGCCATGGAGTTGAAGATGAGCGTGATGATCGTCGCCACCACCGTCACGAAGACGGAGTTGTAGAAATAGCGCAGGAAGTTGTAGCGCTTGAACGGGGTCGAATAGTTTTCCGTCGCAAGCTTGATCTCGCGCACCGGCTGGCGGGCGGCAAGCGGCACGCGGATGATCTCCTCGGGCGCTTCCGGATCCGCCATTTGCGCCACCGTGCCGATGCGGCGGACCTGAACCAGCAGGCGCTCCTCGCCGTCCTCCATCATCACCCGGTAGAGCGGCAGCGGCTCGTCGAAGCCTTCGACGTGCACCATCGCCGTCTCGTAGGGCAGCAGCGTCGGCGGGAACTCGCTCAAGGCCGCGCGGGTCTTGAAGGAGGAAAGGCCGAGCCAGACGACCGGCCCGAACATCAGCAGAAGCCCGGCCACAAGCCAGATCCAGGCCAGCACGTCGGTGAAGTGCCAGGAAGCGCCACCGCGCCGGCGGGTGAGGAAGGTGGCAATCCCGCTCATCGCTGCTCCTTCCGCTCGCGCCAGGCCGAGGCAAGAAGCTGGATCAGCGTCAGCACGATCAGCACGACGGCCATGAGGATGGAGGCGGCGGAGGCCAGCCCCAGATTGCGCACCTGCTGGGCAAGGCCGGTCTCGTAGATGTACTGGACCAGGAAGAGGGTCGCCGTGCCGGGGCCGCCGCCGGTGAGCACAAAGACCTCGTCGAAGACCTGCACGGCGCGGATCAGCGCCAGCAGAATGACGACGACCATGTTGGGCCACAGAAGCGGCAGCGTGATGCGGGTGAGCACCCGCCAGCGCGGCGCGCCGTCCATCTCGGCCGCCTCGTAGAGGTCGCGCGGGATCGCCTGCAGGCCGGCGAGCAGAATGAGCGTGTAGAAGCCGAGATGCGCCCAGATGGACAGGAAAATGGCCCAGAACATCGCCCAGCCGCGGTTGACCAGCCACAGGACCGGCTCGAAGCCCAGCTCTAAAAGGGCAGCATTCAGGAGGCCGTTCCTCTGCAGGATCCACTTCCAGATCAGCGCCACGACCACCGGCGACAGGAGCACGGGGAAGAAGAAGACAGCGCGCCAGAAGCCGCGCGCCCGCATCTCGCGGTTGAGCACGAGGGCCGTGGCAAGCGAGACCAGCACAAGTGCGGTCACCTGCACGACGACGAAAAAGCCGGTGTTGCCGACGGCGCGCCAGAAGCGATCCTCGCGGCAGGAGGCGGCGTCGAGAAAATCGCGGCAGGCAAGCAGCGTCTCGTATTGCAGCGTACCGACGAAAACCCGGTTGTTGAGGAACAGCGCTCCGCCGCCGGTGAAGGAGTAGGCGACGTTGAGCGTCATCGGGAACAGCACGAAGATGCCGAAGACAAGCATATTGGGCGCGAGAAACGTGGCCGCCACGCCGCCGAGCCCAAAGCGCCGCTGCACAAAGCTCATCGGGCGGTCTATGAGGTTCATCGCCCAGCGGAGGGGTGCGAGCAGCAAACTGGCAAAATGCCCGCCGCCGGCGATCCCTTGGCGCGTTTCGACTGTCATAGCTTCAAGGGGGCCCAGGCCGAACCTGCAGGAGAGGGGGCCAAACCGCGATCACGCCTCGATACACCCGGCCGTCCTTACCGCTGCGCCTCCTCGATCTGTTGCGCGATGTCATCCTCGATGCGGCTATACGCATCCTCCAGCGAAAGCTCGCCGGCGACCACCTGGCCGAGGCGGCCGATGATGGCGAAGTAGGTGACGTTCGCCCACTCCCAGGCCGGCATGCGATTGGCGAGCGGCGCAAGGTTGCCGACAGCGCCGACGAAGGTATCGAGCGATTCCTTCACGTTCGGATTATCGGACTGGTAGTCCAGACCGGCTTCGGTGAGCCCTGCATGGCCGGGCAGGAAGAGCGTGCGCTCGTAAAACTCTTTCAGCACCGGCTCGCTCGCCAGCCAGTCCATGAGGCGGGCGACCTCTTCGGGATGCTCCGTGTACTTGATGCCGACCACACCGGCGCCGCCGGGAAGGCCGGTGCAGGCCGCCGGGCCGCAGGGGTTCGGAACGGCTGCCCAGTCGAAGGCGTCGCCGATGGTTTCGGCGAACTGGCCGATCTGCCAGGAGCCGGAGTAGTACATGACGACTTCGGCGTTGGCGAACTCCTCGTTGGCGCCGCGATAGGTCGTGCCCGACACGCTGCCCCAGATCTCCGGCGACATGGTGCCGTCCTCGTGCCACTGGGCGATCCGCTCGGCCATGGCTTTGAAACCGTCGTCGATGACTGCCGGCATGCCGTCCTCGCCGATGAACCCTGCTCCCATGGAGATGGCCGGCCCGGTGAAGCGGTGGCCGGAGCGGTCCATGGCGAGCGGGATCGGGATGTCCTGGTCCTCGGCGACCTTCTTGACCGCTTCGGCCCATTCGTCCCAGGTGGCGTCCTCGCCCGGCAGCTCCACGCCCGCCTGCTCGAAAAGCGTGCGGTTGACGAAGGGCCCGGTGACGGTGAGTTGCGTCATATAGCCAGGGATCATGTCGCTGCCTTGCGGCCGCATCCAGTCGAGATAATTGCCGAAATTCTCCTCCCAATAGGAGGGGTCCTCAACGAGGTCGCGCAGGTCGAGCCAGTGCGGGGCAAGGTCCTTCAGCGTGGTGACGCGCGCCAGATCCGGTCCCTGGCCCGCCTCCAACTGCACGGGAAGCTGGTCGCGGATGACGGCGTAGGCGACGTTGTCGAGCACGACCTTGATGTCCGGGTTCTCCTCCTCGAACCGGGACAGAAGATCGGCCATGACATCGCCTTCGTTGCCGTCGGAGTACCACATGAAGCGAAGCTCTACGGGGTCCTGCGCGTAGGCTACGGCACTGAACGATGCCGCCGCGGCAAGCGCGGCCGCCAGGGTCGTCTTCCTCAACATCGAAATCTCCTCCCTTTCCCGACTACCTCTTTACCGGGTCCTGTGTATGTGTCCGTTTGCATGTTGCCCTCTTCGCACCCCGTCGTCCACCTGCCCAAGGCGGGAAGGGGTGGTGAAAAGGGGCGAATGCCCCCTCGATTGGATGTGAAGGTGACCGCGGCTTTCGAATGCGGCCGCGCCTACCGTCCGCAGCGTTGCATCTGGTAGGCGTAGTCGTTCGCCTTGGCGGCCGCCCTGCCGGCGGCTTTCTTCATGTGTGCGTTGTTGCGCCAGGCGCCGCGGGAGTAGCCGGCGTGACCGGCGTAGTATGCCAGATAGAGATTGTAGGTGTCGTCGAGCGCGATGCCGTTCTTGTGGTGGCTCTGGCGGTGGTACCAGCCGACGAAGTCCACCGCGTCGGCGAAATCACCACGGCGGGCGCCCCGCCTGCCGGTTTCGCGCCGATAGCGATCCCAGGTGCCGTCGAGGGCCTGGGAGTAGCCATAGGCGCTGGAGGGGCGCTTCCAGGGAACGAAGCCGAGCAGCTTTTTACGCGGGGGCCTGGCATTGGCCTTGAAGCCGGACTCGGTGCGGATGGTTGCCATCAGCACGGGAACCGGCACGCCGTACTGGCGCTCGGCGCGTTTGGCGTCGCTATACCAGCCGCCGAACCAACCATCCTTCTGGTCGAACACGGAACAGAGATTGTTGATGTTTCCTGGCGTGGAGGCACAGCCGCCAAGCGCCAGAAGCACAACGGCGATCATTATGGCACGCATCATGCGCTGGCCATAACCCGTAAAATTCTAACAATTTCTAACCGCGGCACCGGAATCGGCTGGAAGAGGCCGACACGCGGATAGGCACCTGGGTGACGGAAGCGGTGGGTACCGGGCTTTTGCCGATCGCACAGGCATCCCGTGCAGGCATCTAGCGCTTGCATAGGGATGGTAAAAATGACATCCATCCACGCAGGGTTGTGCATTGCACGGGGTGTAATGCGCTTGGGGGTGAGAAGATATTGAAAACGCCACGGAAGCGATCAAGTCGCCGTCGTGCGCCTGTTCGCAAAGCCACGCAGCTCGAGGCCAAGCTGCAACCGTCGCAGAAGCGCGCGAAAAGCACGTTCGAGACCATTCTCGACGTGACTGGCTGGCTGCTGGGTGAGGTGGGGGTCGAGCGGCTTTCGACCAACATGATCTGCGAACGGGCGGGGATGACGCCACCGGCGCTTTACCGCTGGTTTCCCAACAAATACGCCATCCTTGCGGAACTTGCCCGCCGGTTGACGACGGCGCAGCTGGAAGCGGTGGAAGGGTTGTGGCAGGAGCGGGCGGATGCCGATGAGGCTTTTCCCGAGGCGGCGGGCGAGATCGCCGAGGTTCTGAAGCAGCTGAACAAGATCACGCAGGGCAGGCCCGGGGGGATCTGGATCATGCGGGCCATGCGCGCCGTGCCGATGCTGCGCGACATCCGTATGACGTTTCGGACGCGGCTCGCCGCTATTATCCGCGACGGCCTGCGCGGACGGGGGGTGCACGCGGCGCCGGAGGAGGAACTCGAAATTGCCGCGCATCTGATCGCCGAGGCTATTTTGGCGGCCGACGAGATGGCGACGGAAGGCCCGGCCTCCAACGTCGATGCCATCGCCCGGGAGGCCGGGTGGATGGTCGAGCTTTATGCCCGCAAACGCTGGGCGCCACCGCAGGAATAGCCCCCCTTCAAGCCTCGATTGCGGCGGGCGCCTGACCGGCATCGGCGTCCATCAACGGATATCCAAGAGGAAAGGCGTTCCCTCGTAGGCTTCCGCACCCCGGCCGATGGCGCGGATTGCTTCGACCATGCGGCCGCGCCGGCCAAGGATCTGGTCGGCGAAGGAGACGATGCGGATGTTGGGCGTGGCGGACGGCGCGCGGCGGCGGAGTTCCCGGGCAAGCTCCATCTCGTCATGGTCGGGCTGGAGTGCAGCGGCGATGGAATAGGCGGCGGCTGTCGAGCGGCTGATACCGGCATGGCAATGCACCACCATCGGCGCCGTGCGGTCCCAGGAATGGGCGAAGTCGAGGAGCGTTTCAACATGCGCCCGCGACGGCGCGACCAGCCCCGGCATTTCCTCGACAATATCGTGCATGGCGATGTGCAGGCAGCAGGACGGGTCGAGATGGGCGGGCCGCGGAGGCTCGGCCTCAAGGGAAAGAAGCGAGATGAGATGGGTCGCGTTGGTCGCTTCCAGCGTTGCTGCAAGCTGGGAAAGGGGCGTGACGTGGATCATTGCTGTTGTCCTGCGGCTTTCCGCCAGCGGTGGAGCGATTGCGCCAGCCGGTCGAATTCTCCGTCCCCTCCCGGCAATCCTATACGCAGTGCGTGTGGATCAGCACGGAAATTGCGCACCAGGATCCCATCCTCACCGAGCGACCGGAAGAGGCTTGCCGCCTGAACCGTCCGCAGGAAACGGAAGAGCGGCGTGCCGCCGGCAGCGGCGAGGCCGTTTTCAGCCAGCAGCGTATCGAGATCCAATGCTTGCCGGGCGAGGCGCTCGCGCATTTCCGCCTGCCATGGGAGATCGGCAAGGGCGCGCTGGCCGATTTTAAGCGCCGGCCCGCTGACCGCCCAGGGGCCGAGGCGGGCTCGCAGGATGTCGGCGATGGGCTGGGCGGCAAGGGCAAAGCCGAGCCTGATGCCGGCGAGCCCGAAGAACTTGCCGAAGGAGCGCAGAACGACAAAGGCGCCGGCCTCAAGGTCGCCGTCGAGTGCCTCCGTGCGCGGCCCGACATCCATGAAGGCCTCGTCGACCACCAGAAGGCCGCCCTTCGCCCGCATATGCGCGGCCAGATACAGGAGCTCGGTGCGCGTGATGATCCGGCCGTCGGGATTGTTCGGGTTGACGACGACGGCGAGGTCAGCGTCGTAGAGTGCCGTGAAATCGGAGACCTCGGCCACATCGTGCCCGGCAATGGCAGAAGCGCGCCTGTGCTCGGCATAGGTGGGCGACAGCACGGCCGCCTTGCCCCCGGCGATGAGGCCCGCCACCAAAGGCAGAAGGATCTGCGTGCCAGGTGCGGCGACGACGTTCATAGCGTCAGGCGCGCCGTAGGCTTCGGCGGCGGCATCCACGAGGGCTTGCAGCTGCGCTTGCTCCGGCAGGCGCTGGAAGGCGCTGGCGGATATATCTGAAAGCGGATAGGGATGCGGATTGATGCCCGTGGAAAGATCGAGCCAGGGCTTCGGTGCGCCGGGGAAAAGCGCCTCCGCGCGCAAAAGACTGCCGCCGTGATCGGTCACTTCCTTTGCGGGATCGTCCTTCAGCAATGCCATGTTCGTTCTTCTAGCCTTCCTGTCGCTCGTGATCGAACTGGCGCTCGGTTATCCGGATCGCCTGTTTCGAGCGGTCGGCCATCCGGTAACGTGGGTGGGCCGGCTGATCGGCATTCTCGACCGGACGCTCAACCGGCAGGATTGGAGGTTGCGAAGCCGCCGTGCCGGTGGCGTGGTGGCTCTCTGCGTCCTGGTGGCGGTCGCGGGTGGGGTTGGGTGGGCGCTGCAATCGCTGCTGGGCGCCGGTGCCGGCCTCCTTGTCACTGCGCTCTTGGCCAGTTCGCTCATCGCCCAGCGCAGCCTTGCCTCGCACGTTGCGGCCGTTGCATCGGCGCTCGAGACCGGGGGGCTGGAAGCCGGGCGCCAGGCAGTCTCGATGATCGTCGGCCGCGACACTGCGGTGCTTGATGAGGCAGGTGTCTCCCGCGCGGCCATCGAGAGCCTTGCCGAAAACTTCTCCGACGGCGTGGTGGCGCCGGCTTTCTGGCTGGCGGTTTTTGGGCTGCCGGGCGTGCTCTCCTACAAGGCCGTCAACACCGCCGACAGCATGATCGGCCATCGCACGCCGCGGCACGAGGCCTTTGGCTGGGCGGCGGCGCGCTTCGACGACCTTGTAAACTTGCCCGCTTCGCGTCTGTCGGCACTGCTGATCGTGGCAGCGGCGTGGGTTACGGGGGCGGGTTCTCCGGCGAAGGCGTGGAGCGCCGTGCGGCACGACGCGGGGCGGCACCGTTCGCCCAACGCCGGGTGGCCGGAGGCCGCCATGGCCGGTGCGCTGGGGCTGGCACTCGCGGGGCCGCGCAACTATGGTGGTGTGCTGGTCGACGACGCGCTGATGGGTGAGGGCGGGCGGCGCGAGGCCATGGCAGCCGACATCCGCCGCGCGCTGCGCCTCTATTGGGCTGCCGATGCAATTCTGATCGCGCTCTTGGGCGTCGTGGCGGGGCTTCTCTTCCTGCATGGCTGATGAGCCTGTGGGGGTGGCTAGAACTCGACACCCTTCTGCGCCTTCACGCCGGCGGAGAAGTGGTGCTTCACCTGTCCCATCTCGGTCACCAGATCGGCGGCTTCGACGAGTTGGGGCTTGGCGTTGCGGCCGGTCACCACCACGTGGAGACCCGCTCTTCGCCCCTTGAGTGCCGCCACCACCGCGTCCAGATCGAGATAGTCGTAGCGCAGCGCGATGTTGAGCTCGTCGAGGATGACGAGGCCGAAAGAGGGCTCCGCCATCAGTTCCAGCGCCTTCTGCCACGCCCGCTTCGCGGCCGCGATGTCACGCTTGAGATCCTGCGTTTCCCAGGTGAAGCCTTCGCCCATCGAATGCCACTCCACCTGATCGCCGAAGCGCTTGAGCGCGTCCTTCTCGCCGGTATGCCAGGCGCCCTTGATGAACTGCACGATGCCGACGCGCCGGCCGTGGCCGAGCATACGGAGCGCCAGGCCGAAGGCGGCGGTGGACTTGCCCTTGCCGGGGCCTGTATTGACGATCAGGAGACCCTTTTCGACGTTTTTGTCCGCCACCTCGGCATCCTGCACGGCCTTGCGTTTGGCCATCTTGGCCTTATGGCGTTCGGCTTCACGGTCTTCGATCTCGCGCATGTCACTTCACCTTCATCGGTAGGCCGGCAACCATGAAGACGACGCTGTCGGCCTCTGCCGCCACCATCTGGTTGAGTTTGCCCGCCGCGTCCCGGAATTGCCTCGCCATCGCATTGTCCGGTACGATGCCAAGGCCGACCTCATTGGAAACGAGGACCCAGGGCCCGCGCGGGCGCTTGAGAACCTTGGCCAGCTGCCGGCATTTCGCCTCTATGTCATCTCCAGCGAGCATCACGTTGGTCAGCCACAGCGTCAGGCAATCCACCAGAACCGGCTCTCCCTCAGCGGTTCCTGCAAGAGCCTCCGCAAGCTCCAGCGGCGCTTCGAGCACCGTCCAGCGCTCGTCGCGCCGGGCGCGATGCTCGGCGATCCGCGCCTGCATTTCCGCGTCGAAGGCCTCTGCCGTGGCGATGTAGGTCCACGGCGGCGCAGAGGCTGCCACCAGCGCCTCGGCGTGGCGGCTCTTGCCGGAGCGCGTCCCGCCGAGGACGAAGGTCAATTGGCGGCCGTCAGGCAAGGCTGTTCTGCGGTGTGCCGATGGGGCCGGAAAACCGTGCGCGCACGAAGCCCATTGCGGCACCAAGCACCAGCCAGAACAGGAGGTTGGTGACCGTCACGGCCACCACGAAGCGCTGGTGCAGGTCTGCCGGAACCGGCGTCTCGTGGGTTCCCGGCTGTGGTGCGCCGACGGCGTGCGGCGCCACGATCAACGCAACGCCCAGCACGGCGAGCAACACCGAACGGCCGAACACGATCAGGGCAAGTCCGGCCGCCGTGGCGCCGACCGTGGCGATCCACCATACCTGCCTCGCGAAAAGGTCGGCCGCCGGCATGGCGGGGAGTTCCGGAGGCAGGCCGAGCCCCGGCGCCAGCGTGAAGACGGCAAAGCCGGCAAAGCCCCAGAGGACGCCTTGCCGCCAGCCCGCAATGCCGCCGGCCATCTCAGAGACGGCGACAAGCAGCAGACCGAAGCCGATACCCGTCACAACGTTGGCAAGGACGGTGTAGAAGGTGCGCTCCGCTCCGTCAGCCGGCGCCCAGGCCTCTTCGTCGTGGTGGTGGTCGGCAGCTACGCCTTCGCCGTGATCGTGGGCGCCGTGATCATGGGCGGGCGCGGCGGCTTCGTAGGTTTCGGCCTGAAGGATCAGTGGAACGGTGAAGAAGCTTTGCAGCCCCGTCATGACGATGCCGGCGAAAAGCCCGGCGATGGCGGCAAGGAACATCGCGTTTCTGAAAATTGACATGGATTCGACCTCTGCTTGAAGTTTTTGGTCCGAAAGGCGGCGGCCTTTCGGTCATGGATCATGCAAGTCGTGACCAGACGAATCGCGGCAGCGAAACAGCGGTCAGCAGGGGGCGTGATCTAGTGGCAGGGGAAAGCCATGGAGTGGCGATAGTCGTGTCCGGCGTTGTGGACGACGTCCATCTGCGCAAAGCCGGAAACGGCGATGATGAAGACGCCGAGCAGCCCGGTCATGAGAAGCGGGAGAACGCGCGATTTTGCGGATTCGAGCGCGCCAAAGGTCGTGGATGTGGTCATGTTCAGATCCTCTGCCCTCCACCCGAGGGCTCTTGCGGTTTCGTCTCGTCGTAGGCAGGTCTCCTGGCTCGCGGGTCTTCACTTGGCCCGCCTTCCCGAAGCGAAATGCTTCAGTGGCTCTTGGGCGCAAGCTCGCCGCTCACAGTTGCGGGGGCAGCCGCGGATCGGGGCAAAAAAAGCCCTTACCACGTTCCCTCTTTTCGTCCCCGAAGGGAACCGACGACAGGGCCGACCTTAAACGAAATGCGCGCCGGGACAAGACGAAATTATCCTGCGTTGACAGCATAGCCGCTGCCCCTCTAAATGGTCGGCGACGGTCTTCCATCCGCCAGGGTGGGAGCTAAGAGGGAATGCGGTGCGCCTTCGGGCAATTCCGCAGCTGTCCCCGCAACTGTAGTCGGAGAGCTCTCCGCCACACGCCACTGAAGCCGGGTGCTTCGGGAAGGCGGCGGCAGGGCGACGATCCGTAAGCCAGGAGACCTGCCGTCACGAAACTTAATCCTGACCGCCCGGCGGGTGACCCGGGCAAAGGACGTGACCTTGGCTGACGGCTTACCAGATCGGGCGGACTCCCTCTCAATAGACGCTTCCGGCGATGCCGACCGAATCAGTCCGGTCACCGTCGTCGTGTGCAGTTCCTGCCGCCGCCCCACCGATCCCGAAGACCTGCCGCGTCCCGGCGCATTGCTTGCCAGGAGCACGGTGGAAGCCGCGGAAGGCGCCGGTGTGCGCGTGCGCCAGGTCGCCTGCCTCGGCAACTGCAAGCGGGGCTTAAGCGCGGCGATCCTGCGCGAGGGCTCGTGGAGCTATGTCTTCGGCGAGCTTGAGCCTCACAGCGGGCCGGATCTTGTCGCCGGGGCCGAACTCTTCGCCAATTCGAGCGACGGTTTCATGCCGTTTCGGCAGCGGCCGGAGTCGCTGAAGCGCGGCCTCATCGCCCGCATCCCCACAACCGACAGCCTGAAGGAGGTCCCATGACCGTTTCGTTCGACCGCGTTCCCTGTACCGTCGTGACCGGCTTTCTGGGGGCCGGCAAGACGACCCTTATCCGCAACGTGCTGGAGCGTGCGAACGGGAAGCGCATCGCCATCATCGTCAACGAGTTCGGCGACGTCGGCATCGACGGTGAGATCCTGAGGAACTGCGGCATCGAAGGCTGTGCGGACGATGACGTCGTTGAACTCGCCAACGGCTGCATCTGCTGCACGGTAGCCGACGATTTCGTGCCGGCGCTCGACAAGATCCTGTCGCGCGAGCCCAAGGTCGATCACATCCTGATCGAGACCTCCGGCCTGGCGCTGCCCAAGCCGCTGGTGCAGGCCTTCAACTGGCCGAACGTGAAAAACCGCGTCACCGTCGACGGCGTGGTGGCGGTCGTGGATGGGTCAGCGCTGGCGGGCGGAAAGGTTGCGGCCGATATGGAGGCGCTGGAGCGGCAGCGCGCCGCCGACGCGTCGCTCGACCACGACGACCCGGTCGAGGAGGTGTTCGAGGATCAGGTCGCCTGCGCCGATCTCGTCATCCTGTCCAAGGCGGATCTTCTGGACGAGCAGGCGCTTGCCCGGGCCATGGGCGCGATGGCCGAGCACCTCTCGGATGCCGTCAAGGTCGTGCACGGGATGAACGGCAATGTCGATCCGGGCGTCCTTCTCGGCCTCGGCCTTGCCGTCGAGGACGATATCGAGAACCGCAAGACCCATCATGACGGCGTGCTCGACCACGAACATGACGATTTCGACAGTTTCGTCATCGAGCTGCCGGCGGTCGCCAATCCCGATGAGTTGGCGCGCAAGGTGGCTCTCGCGGCGGAAGCGGAAAACGTGCTGCGCCTGAAGGGCTTCGCGCATGTGGAAGGCAAGCCGATGCGGCTTCTCGTCCAGGCGGTCGGCCCGCGCGTGACGCATCACTACGACCGCCCCTGGAAGGCTGAGGAAACGCCGTCGACGCGCCTCGTCGTCATCGGCCTCAAGGGCCTCGACAGGGCGGCGGTCGAGAAGCTTCTGGCGGCATGAAACGATGCATATCCTCGCCACCAGTTCCGCCTCGCTCGAAGATCTGATCGAGCCGGTAGACCTTCGCCAGACGCCGGCGGAGATGGTCGCGCTGTCGTTTACCGACAGCGACCTGGCGGGGATTGCGGCGGCGTGGAAGGCGGGCCGGGAAACGTTGCCCTCGCTGCGGCTCGCCGCGCTCGGCGACCTGCGCCACCCCATGTCGGTCGATCTGTGGGTCGACGGCGTGGCTTCCCAGGCGAAGGTCGTGGCGGCGCGCGTCCTCGGCGGCTACGACTGGTGGCGCTACGGCTGCGACAGGCTGGCGGCGGTTGCGCGCGAGCGTGGCATTGCGCTCATTCTGCTCCCCGGCGAATGCCGCGAGGGCGACGAGCGGCTTGCCGCGCTTTCGACGGTTCGCGGGGAGACTTACGAAACCCTGCTCGGCCTGTTCCGTGAGGGCGGGCCCGAGAACATGGCGCTTTTCGTGCGCCATATGGCGCGTCTTGCCGGCCGCGACATTGCGGTGGGCGAGGCGCGGCCGCTGGCGCGCGCAGGATACTATGCGCCGGGCCAAGGTGTCACCGGGTTGGCGCACTATCGGTCGCTGGCGGCGTCGGGCCGGCCGGTCGTGCCGGTGCTTTTCTACCGCTCCATGCTGCTGGCCAACGATGTGGCGCCAATCGATGCGCTTGTCCGTGCGCTGGACGAGAAGGGCGTTCTGGCGGTACCGGTTTTCGTCTCCACGCTGCGCGATGCGTCCGCCCGGCAGCTTCTGGACGAGGCGGTAGAGGCGTTGCGGCCCGCAGCTCTCATCACGACCACCGCCTTTGCGAGCGGCATTGAAGGCGAGGAAGAAAGCCTCTTCGAGCGGCTCGGCCTGCCGGTCTTCCAGGTAGCCGTCGCGACAACCCGGCGCGAGGCCTGGGAGGGCGGCCAGCGTGGCATGGCGCCCGCCGATCTCGCCATGCATGTGGTGCTGCCGGAGCTCGACGGCCGCATCCTGGCCGGGGCGATCTCCTTCAAGGACAGACAGGCGCTGGACCCGGCATTGGCGGTCAGCCTGCAGGTCAACCGGCCGGAGCCGGATCGGGTGGCGCAGGTGGCCGAACGGCTAGCTGCATTTCTGAGACTGCAATCCACGCCACGCGCGGGGCGGCGCATCGCCATCATCCTGCCGGATTATCCGGCCGCAACGGGGCGCAGCGGCTATGCGGTCGGGCTCGACGTACCGCAAAGCGCCATTGCCATGCTGCACGACCTGAAGGCGGAAGGGTATCGGGTGGAGGATATTCCCGAGACGCCGCGCGCCCTGATGCGCCTTCTGGAGCGTGAGAAGGCCGGCATTACCGCCGAAGATTATGCCGCCGCCTTCGCACACCTGCCGCGGGAGGCGCGCAACGCGGTGGAGAGCGCCTGGGGCGTGCCGGGGGGCGAGGATTTTTGTTTCCGCGCGGCGCGCTTCGGCAACGTCACCATCGCTTTTGCACCCGATCGTGGCCGCTCCGCGGATCGCAGGGCGGACTATCACGATCCGGTGCTGCCGCCCGGCCATCCGCTTATCGCTTTCGGTCTGTGGCTGCGCGAGGAGCTGGGCTGCCACGCCCTTGTCCATCTGGGCGCGCATGGGACGCTGGAATGGCTGCCGGGCAAGGCAGTGGCCTTGAGCGGCGCTTGTTTCCCTGAGCTCGTGGCTGGTCCGCTGCCGGTGGTCTACCCCTTCATCGTCAGCAATCCGGGCGAGGCGGCGCAGGCAAAGCGGCGGATCGCCGCCGTGACGCTGGGTCACCTGACGCCGCCGCTGGTCGGTGCCGGCTTGAGCGATGAGCAGCAGGCGTTGGAGCGCCTGGTCGACGAATATGCGCAGGCCGACGGCCTCGACCGCCGCCGCCGCGGCCGGCTGGCAGGGTTGATCGTTGAGACGGCGCGGAACACCGGTCTCGCCCGCGAGGCCGGTGTCGACGAGGGGGACGACCCGGAAGCAGCGCTGCTGCGCATCGATGCGTGGCTCTGCGACCTCAAGGATTTCGCTATCAAGGACGGGCTTCACATCTACGGCCGTGCGGCCGACGGCGAAGCCGATCCGCTGCGGGTCGAGAGCGCGGAACGCGAACGTAACGCCTTCATCGCCGCGCTGGACGGCAAGCGGGTGCCGCCGGGACCGTCGGGCGCGCCGTCGCGCGGCCGGACCGATGTGCTGCCCACGGGCCGCAACCTTTTCACCGCCGACCCGCGCACGCTGCCGACGCCTACCGCCGTGGCGCTCGGCACGACCGCCGCCGACGAGATCGTGCGGGCATATTTGCAGGAGCATGGCGACTATCCGCGCGCGCTGGTGCTCGACCTGTGGGGCAGCGCCAGCCTGCGCACGGGGGGCGAAGAGATCGCGCAAGGCCTGGCGCTGATGGGCTGCCGCCCGCAATGGGACGCCGCCACCGGGCGCGTGACCGGCATCGAGGTGCTGCCGCCTGCCGCCATCGGTCGCCCGCGCATCGATGTTACCTGGCGCATCTCAGGGCTGTTCCGCGACATGTTCCCGACACAGATCACCTTGATCGATGCCGCCGTTGCCGCCGTCGCCGCACGCGACGAGGCGCAGGACGAAAACCCGCTTGCTGCCGCCGGCCGCAGCGAGGGGAGGGTGCCGGCGCGTATTTTCGGCTCCGCCCCCGGCACTTACGGCGCGGGTATCGAGGAGCGTCTTGCACGTGGCGACTGGCAGGACCGTTCGGAACTTGGCGAGGCCTATCTCGAAGCCGCCTCCCACGTTTTCGGCGGGGCGGAAGGAGAGGGGCGGGCGGCGCCCGGTGCCTTCGCGGAGCGCGTCGGCGGGGCCGATCTTCTGGTGCATACAGGCGACGATCCTGGCCGCGACATCCTTGAGGGTTCCGCCGACGTGGCCTTCATCGGCGGCTTTTCCGCGGCACTTGCAGCACTTGGCGGCAAGGCAGATCTCGTCGTGCTCGATACGACGGATCCCGAGCGTCCGCGCGCCCGCTCGCTGGCGTCCGCCGTTACGCGCGCCGTGCGGGCCCGCGCGCTCAACCCGCGCTTCATCGCAGGCCAGTTACGGCATGGGCCGCGTGGGGCGGCCGAGTTTGCCGAGACCGTCGATCGCCTCGTCGGCTTCGCCGAGACGACGAACGCGATCCCCGGCGCACTGATCGAGGCGGTTCACGCCGCCTATCTGGAAGACGAACGGGTGCGCGACTTCCTCTTCCGGGAAAACCCAACCGCGCTTCGCGCCATTGCCGAGCGCTTTGCCGATGCGCGCCGGCGCGGCCTCTGGCACCCGCGCCGCAATGCAGTGGACGACGGCCTTGCGGAATTGATCGCCGAAGCACGCAGGCAGGAGGAAGTCGCGTGAGCCTTCGCCGCGGCGCCTGCCCCTCGCTTTCCGCGCCGATGCAGACCGGCGACGGCCTGCTCGCCCGTCTCAACCCGGTGGGAGGCCATCTTTCCGGGCGCCAACTGGCGGGGCTTGCACGAGCGGCGGAGAGGCTCGGCAACGGTATTCTGGAGATCACCGCGCGCGGCAGCCTGCAGGTGCGGGGACTGACGGAGGAGAGCGCGGTCGCGCTTGGCGTCGCGGTGGAGGCGCTGGGGATAAAGGTGCGCTCGGGACTGCCGATCGATATCAGCCCACTTGCCGGGCTGGAGGTGAGCGGAGTTGCCGACCCGCGTGGGCTTGCCCGCGAGATTTGGGCGCGATGTGAATCGCTGGGGCTGAGTCAGCGGCTGGGGCCGAAGGTTTCGGTGACCGTCGATGGTGGTGGAGTCCTGGGGCTTCGCGAGATGCTTGCGGATGTGAAGTTGGAAGCTGTGGCTGGTGCAGAGGTTTCCGGTGAGGCAGCTTTCTCTGAAGAGAGTGCCGTCACATGGCTCCTTCGCGTTGGCGGTACTTCTGCCACCGCGCGCGAACTGGGCCGTTTCGCGCAGGCCGATGCAGTTGATACTGCCGTCCGTATCCTGGAAGCCGTTGCCGAACGCGGCGTCGAAGCGCGGGCGCGCGATCTCTCCGATGCGGTGTTGGCAAAGGTTGCGGGCCGCGAACCGGTGCCCGGCGTTGTGCCAATGGAACCCATGCACTCGCCGGTGGGCCGGTTCGCGCTTGTCGGCGGGGGGTGGGCGAGGGGGTTCGCACTGGCCTATGGGCAGATCGAAGGTGGCGCACTTTCCGCCTTTGCAGAAGTCCTCGGCGAAGAGAGAGACGTGTGCCTCGCGCGCGGCAGGGGCCTGATCGTCCCGGGCGTGTGGGAACATGAGGACTCGGCGCTTTTTACCGCCGCCGAACGCTTGGGTCTCATCGCCAAGCCCGGCGATCCGCGCCTTTCCATCGCCGTTTGCGCGGGTAAACCCGCCTGTGCCTCTGCTCATCTGGCCACAAGGCACCTCGCCGACAGGATCGTCGCAAGCCGGCCGGACCTGCTCGGCGGCGACTACCAACTGCATCTTTCGGGCTGCGGCAAGCAGTGCGCCCGCCCCTCCCGCGCTTCGGTGACGCTGATGGGTGTCGAGGGCGGCTTTGAGATCAGCGCCGACGGCACCGCCATCCCATCCGATCTCAAGGCCCTGCTTTCCGAGCTGGCCGAGGAACAATTCAGGCAACGCCCATGACAACCGACTACATCCGCGACGGCACGGCCATCTACGAGAAATCCTTCGCCATTATCCGGGCGGAGGCGGACCTTTCGCGCTTTTCCGTGGCGCAGGCGGATGTGGCGGTGCGCATGATCCATGCCTGCGGGCTGGTCGAGGCTGCGCGCGATTTCGCCTTCTCTCCGGACTTCGTGGAGGCGGCGCGGGCAGCGCTGGCGGCCGGCGCACCGATCTTTTGCGATGCCGAAATGGTGGTGCACGGCATCACGCGCGCGCGCCTGCCGGCCGGGAACGAGGTGCTTTGCACGCTGCGTGATCCGCGCACGCCCGAGATTGCCGGTAGGATCGGCAATACGCGCTCGGCCGCTGCACTCGAACTTTGGCGGGAGCGTCTCGAAGGCGCGGTGGTCGCCATCGGCAATGCGCCGACGGCGCTTTTCCACCTGCTCGACATGCTCGAAGCGGGGGCGCCGAGGCCTGCGGCGATTATCGGTATGCCGGTCGGCTTCGTGGGTGCGGCGGAATCGAAGGAGGCGCTGGCGGCAGGCGGCCACGGCGTTCCCTTCGCCATCGTGCGGGGGCGGCTCGGCGGCAGTGCCATGACGGCGGCGGCGGTGAATGCGTTGGCGAGGGCGGGTATATGAGCGGGCGGTTGATCGGCGTCGGCACCGGGCCGGGCGATCCGGAGCTTCTTACGCTGAAGGCGGTGAAGGCGCTCCGCGCGGCTGACGTGGTGGCGCATTTCGCAAAGCGCGGCAACGGCAGCAATGCGCGCGCCATCGTCGCCGCGCATATGCGCGCGGATGTGGTCGAATTGCCGCTGCTTTACCCCGTGACGACCGAAATTGCGAAAAGTGCACCGGCCTATGGCGAGGCCATCTCCTGCTTCTATGAGGAGGCGGCGGAGGCCGTGGAGGCGCATCTGGCGGCCGGGCGCACCGTTGCCGTCCTGAGCGAGGGCGACCCGCTGTTTTACGGCTCCTATATGCATCTGCATGTGCGGCTGGCCGGCCGCTATCCGACGGAGGTGATCGCCGGCATTACGGCAATGTCGGGCTGCTGGTCGGCCGTGGGCCTGCCCATCGTGCAAGGCGACGACGTGCTTTCGGTATTGCCGGGAACGCTGCCGGAGACCGAGCTTCAGCGCCGGCTCGATGATGCTGAGGCCTGCGTCATCATGAAGGTGGGGCGAAATCTCGCAAAGATCCGCCGCGCGCTTCAGGCGACGGGCAGGCTCGGCGAAGCCATCTTCGTGGAGCGCGGCACCATGGCGGCCATGGCTACGGTGCGGCTTGCGGACAAGGTGGACGACGAGGCCGCCTATTTCTCCATCGTATTGGTTCCGGGCTGGAGGGATAGGCCATGAGCGGCAGGATCGTGGTGGTGGGCCTCGGCCCCGGCAGCCCGGACCAGATGACGCCGGAGGCGCGCGCCGCCCTTATAGAGGCGAGCGACTTCTTCGGCTACGCGCCCTATCTCGACCGGCTCGAGCTTGCGCCCGGCCAGACGCGCCATGCTTCCGACAACCGGGAGGAGCTTTCGCGCGCCGGCGCGGCGCTCGATATGGCGGCATCCGGCCGGAGTGTGGCCGTGGTCTCGGGAGGGGATGCCGGTATCTTTGCCATGGCCGCTGCCGTTTGCGAGGCGATCGAAGCAGGCCCTCTCGCATGGCGCGAGATCGAGTTTCGCGTGGTGCCCGGCGTCACGGCCATGCTCGCCGTAGCCGCTCGCACGGGCGCGCCGCTCGGCCATGACTTCTGCGCCATGTCCCTGTCGGACAACCTGAAGCCGTGGGAGCTGATCGAGGCGCGGCTGCGGGCCGCGGCGGGAGCGGGTTTCGTGCTCGCCTTCTACAACCCCGTGAGCCGTGCGCGGCCGTGGCAGCTCGGGCGGGCGTTCGAGATCTTGCGGGAAATTCTTGCTCCAGCCACGCCCGTCATCTTCGGCCGTGCCGCCGGCCGGCCCGATGAACGCATGACGGTCACGACGCTGGGCGAGGCGCGCTCCGATCAGGCGGACATGGCGACGTGTGTCATCGTGGGCTCGGCGGAGACGCGTGTCGTTGCGCGCGAGGGCCGGCCGCCGCTCGTCTATTCCCCACGCTCGGCCGGGAGGCAGGCGAGATGACGGATGCGCTCCATCGCTTCTTCCACAGTGGCCACCGCGCCGCTTGCAGGCGGGCGCGGGCGGCGCACCATGACGATCGGCAGGCCCAGCGACCGCGCGGCAGCGATCTTGCCGTAGGTCGCATCGCCGCCGCTGTTCTTGGCAACGACGATCTCGACGCCGTTGTTCTCAAGCAACGCTCGCTCAGCCGCCTCGTCGAAGGGGCCGCGCTCGTGGATGAAGCGCGCGTTGGCGGGCGCGGCGGCGGGCTCCACGGGATCGACGCTGCGCACGATGTAGGAGTGCTGGGGACGCGCCGCGAAGGGAGCGAGTTCCTGCCGGCCGATGGCGAGGAACACCGTGCGCGGCTCTTCCCCGAGGAGCTTGGCTGCCTCGGCAGTGTTTCCAGCCTCGATCCAATGGTCGCCCTCGACGGCATGCCAAGGGGGGCGCTCCAGGGAAACGAGCGGTACCGCCGCCCGCTTCGCCGCACGCGCGGCGTTCTCCGAAATGCGGGCGGCGAAGGGATGCGTGGCGTCGAGCAGGATGCCGATGCCGTTTTTGCGGATATACCGCGCAAGACCCTCCGCCCCGCCGAAGCCGCCGCGGCGCACGTCGCCGGCCTGCATAAGCGGGCTGGCGGTGCGGCCGGCCAGCGAGAGGGTAACGCGCAGCTCGCCTTCCTGAACGAGCGTTTCGGCGAGCCGGCGCGCTTCGCCGGTGCCACCGAGAATGAGAACGTGCCGAGGGTTCATCATGCCATCTAGGGAAGGGACGGCACCTGGCGCAACGGGAAAGTGGCTTGCAATCGTCGGCATCGGCGAGGACGGGGCGGAGGGGCTGAGCCCGGTGGCGCGGCAGCTCGTTGCCAAGGCCGAATTCGTTTTCGGCGGGCGGCGGCATCTCGATCTGGGGCGGGAACTGATATGCGGCGAGGCGCGGCCATGGCCCGTGCCTTTCGATAGCGCGATGACGGATATCGTTCGCCTGCGCGGCCGCAGGGTCTGCGTTCTTGCCTCGGGCGACCCGTTCCATTTCGGCGTGGGGGCGACGCTTGCGCGCCATGTCGATGCCGATGAGATGCAGGTGGTGCCCGCGCCATCGGCCTTCAGCCTCGCAGCGTCCCGGCTCGGATGGGCGCTTCAGGAGGTCGAGACCGTCTCGCTGCATGGCCGGCCGGTGGAACTGATCCTGCCGCTCCTTCATCCCGGCCGCCGCATAATCGCGCTCACTTCCGATGGCGACGGCCCGAAGGCGGTTGCCGCCCTCCTTGCGCGTGAAGGCTTCGGCACCTCGCGTATCCATGTGTTAGAGGCGCTGGGCGGGCGGCGGGAGTGGTCCGGCACCTTCCTGGCCGAGGCGATGGGGGATGCTTCCTTCAATCCGCTAAACGTCGTGGCGATAGAGGTATCTGCTTCGGAAGATGCGCGCGTCCTGCCGCTTTCGGCCAGCCTTCCCGATGCGGCTTTCGAGCATGACGGGCAGATCACCAAGCGCGAAATCCGGGCGTTGACGCTTTCGGCACTTGCGCCGCGGCGTGGGGAGATGCTGTGGGACATCGGCGCCGGCTCGGGCTCGATTGCCATCGCATGGATGCTGGCCCATTCCTCCATGCGCGCCATCGCCGTCGAGGCGGTTCCGGAGCGCGCCGAGCGTCTCTGCCGCAATTCCCGCGCGCTCGGTGTGCCGGACCTTCGCATCGTCGAAGGCATGGCGCCGGCGGCGCTCGGCGGGTTGCCTGCACCGGATGCGATCTTCATCGGCGGTGGCGGAAGTGACGCGGGCGTGGCGGATGCCGCCATCGCGGCGCTCGATCCTGGCGGACGGCTGATCGCCAACGCTGTGACGCTGGAGATGGAAGCCGTGCTCCTGCGGCTTCATGCGCGCCTCGGTGGGGATCTAACGAGGATTGCGCTCTCCCGCGCTGCCCCCATCGGCGGTATGACCGGGTGGCGCCCGGCCATCCCTGTGACCCAGTGGAGATGGGTGAAGCCATGAGGGTGGCGGGCATCGGGTGCAGGACGGGTGTTGCGGCGGGCGAGGTTCTTGCGGCCGTGGAGGCATGCTCCGCCTCATTCCTGCAGGGGTGGTGTGGGGAGGCGGACACGCCGAGGCTCGATGCCCTCGCCACCGCCGCCTTCAAGGTGGACGAGGCGGGTATCGTTGCGGCTGCGAAGGCGCTCAGCATCCCTCTTATCGCTGTTCCGCGAGACGATTTGAAACGCGCCTCGGCAGGCTGCCTCACGCGCTCCGACGCCTCGCTCGCGGCAACGGGTGTCGCCTCCGTTTCGGAGGCTGCGGCCTTGGCGGCGGCCGGCAAGGGTAGCCGGCTCTTGGGCCCGCGCATCGCAACCGGCAATGTCACATGCGCCATCGCGCAAAGTAAGGACCAGGTATGACAGTACATTTCATCGGCGCCGGCCCCGGTGCCGCCGACCTCATCACGGTCAGGGGACGCGATCTTCTCGCCCGTTGCCCTGTCTGCCTTTATGCCGGCTCTATCGTGCCGGCGGAGCTTCTTTCCCACTGCTCGCGCGATGCGCGCCTCATCGACACCGCGCCCATGTCGCTCGACGAGATCGAGGCCGAGTACTTGGCCGCTCATGAAGCCGGGCTCGAGGCGACGCGGCTCCACTCGGGCGATCTGTCGGTCTGGAGTGCGGTGGCCGAGCAGATCAGGCGGCTGGAGCGGCATGGCATTCCCTATACGCTTACGCCGGGTGTGCCGGCCTTCGCCGCCGCCGCCGCCGCACTCGGGCGCGAGCTCACCATTCCGGAAGTCGCGCAGAGCCTGGTGCTGACGCGCATTTCCGGCCGCGCCTCCAGGATGCCCGAAGGGGAGCGGTTGGAGGCGTTCGGGCGCACGGGCGCCACACTCGCCATTCATCTGGCCATCCACGCGCTCGACCGTATCGTGGAAGAGCTTGCTCCGCTCTATGGACCGGATTGCCCGGTGGTCATCGTGGCGCGCGCGACCTGGCCGGACGAGCGCATCGTGCGCGGCACCCTAGCCACGATCGAGGCGGAAGTGGCGAAGGATCCCATCGACCGCACGGCGATGGTGTTCGTGGGGCGGGGCCTTTCGGCGGAGGGTTTTCGCGAAAGCGCGCTCTACGACGCCCATTACCAGCGACGTTTCCGGGGGCGCGACCCTTCATGAGCCTTGCCGATGCCATAACGCGGCTGCCTTTCGAGCCGATGCCTTTCGAGCCGGGTCATGTCTGGCTCGCGGGCGCGGGGCCGGGAGGGCTCGGCTGTCTGACGTTGGAGGTGATCTCGGCCCTCAGCCTCGCGGATGTCGTGATCTACGATGCGCTGATCGATCCCGCCGCGCTTCGGGCGGCAGGGGAGGCGGAGCATTTCTTCGTCGGCAAGCGTGGGGGTAAACCCTCCACGCCGCAGGAGGAGATCAATCGCCTGATGATCGGCGAGGCCCGGTCGGGCCGGCGCGTGCTTCGCCTCAAGGGCGGTGATCCCAATACGTTCGGACGTGGCGGCGAGGAGGCGTTGGCGCTCGCCCATGCGGGTGTCCCCTTTCGCTTCCTTCCAGGTGTCACCTCGGCCTTCGGCGCGCTGGCGGCGGCACGCATCCCGGCAACGCTGCGCGGTGTCAACAAGGCGGTGATCCTTGCCACCGGCCATGCCGCCGGCACGCCGGACGATCTCGACTGGGCGACACTGGCAAGGACCGGGCAGCCGATCGTCATCTACATGGGCATGAGCAATCTCGACAGGATCGCAGCGGCGCTCATTGCGGGCGGTCTTGATGCAAGCACTCCCGCCGCCGTTCTCATGTCGGCGACGACCGCCGATGAAAAGGCGCTCGTCGGCACGCTTGGCGATATTCCGCGGCGGGCGCGGGAGGAGGACTTCGGTTCTCCGGCACTGATCGTGGTGGGGGACATCGTCACCGTTCGTGAAACGCTGCTCAGGCCGCGCGGGGAAGGAACGACGGTATGACCGCCCGCGGCCTCATCATCGGCGCTCCGCGCTCCGGCTCCGGCAAGACCAGCGTGACCATCGGGCTCATGCGGGCGCTGAGGCGCCGTGGGCTCGCTGTCGCGGGCGCCAAGTCCGGTCCCGACTACATCGACCCCGGCTTCCATGCCGCCGCCACGGGCAGGGCAGGGGTCAATCTCGATAGCTGGGCGATGGCGCCCGGCCTGCTCGACAGCCTGCTGGCAAGGCAGGCGGAGGACGCCGACATGCTCCTCATCGAAAGCGCCATGGGCCTGTTCGATGGCGTGCGTACCCCCGCCGGCCGCACGGGTGCTGCCGCCGATCTCGCCCGGCGCTATGGTCTGCCCGTTCTGCTGGTGCTCGACGTTTCGGGCCAGTCGCAAACCGCTGCCGCCGTTGCCCATGGCTTTGCCACCTTCGATGCCGGCGTGCGCATTGCGGGTGTCGTGCTCAACCAGGCGGCAAGCGAGCGGCACGAGCGGCAGGCGCGGGAGGCGATCGAGGCAAGGGCTATCCCGGTTCTCGGCGCGATCCATCGCAACCCGGACATGGCGCTGCCGGAACGGCATCTGGGGCTGGTGCAGGCAAGCGAACACGCGGCTCTGGAAGGCTTCATCGAGCGGCTGGCCGACATCATGGAGAAGTCTCTGGATCTCGATGCGATCCTGCAGACGGTATCCCCCGTAGAGGTGGCACCGGGTGCAACCGGGTATCACCTCCCGCCGCCCGGCCAGCGTATCGCCATTGCCCAGGATGCAGCCTTCTCCTTCGTCTATCCTCATGTCGCGCGGCAATGGCGCGGGGCGGGTGCAGAGCTTGTCGCCTTCTCACCTCTGGCCGACGAAGGCCCGGATCCTTCTTGCGACGCCTGCTGGCTACCGGGTGGCTATCCCGAGCTCCACGCGGGCAGGCTGACCGCTGCGTCTGGCTTCAAGCAGGCACTCCGCCGGTTCGCGGAAACCGGACCGGTCCATGGAGAATGCGGCGGCTACATGGTTCTGGGCAAGGTGCTGGAGGATGCGGACGGCGCCAGCCATGAAATGATCGGACTGCTCGGCCATGGGACGAGCTTCGCGCGGCGCAAGATCAATCTGGGCTACCGGGAGGCGCGGCTCCTCTCCGACTGTCCTCTAGGGCAAGCCGGAGAGACGGTGCGCGGGCACGAGTTCCACTATTCCCGGCTGATCGAACATGGCGCGGACGAGCCGCTGGCCGAGCTTGCCGATGCGATCGGAAATGCGCTCGGACCTTCCGGCGGCCGGCGTGGCCTTGTCACCGGCACCTATTTCCATGCCATCGCGCGGGGCGGCGCATGAAGGGCGAAGCAGCCCACACGCGGAGGCTTGCCGCCGACGCCAAGGCTTGCATCGGCTTCTATACGCGCCTGCCGTTTTCCGCGACGGTCGCCTCGTTTGCCGCCGCGCAATGGGCGGCGCCCGTTGCGGGTGCGGTCGTAGGGTTGGTTTCCGGCGGGGTCTTGTGGACGGTCGTTTTGGCCGGAGCTCCGGCCCCGGTCGCGGCGGCTGCCGCGCTGGGTGCCGGAATGCTGGCAACGGGAGCGCTGCACGAGGATGGGCTTGCCGATGTGGCGGACGGCTTCGGCGGTGGAAGGAACCGCGACGAGAAGCTCGACATCATGCGCGACTCGCGTGTCGGCACCTACGGAGTGCTGGTCCTGATCGTCACCGTGCTTGCGCGCTGGGCCGCACTTGCTGCGCTTGTGGGCGCTGGGAGCTTTGCCGCGCTTCTGGTGCTGGTGGCCGCCCATGCCGCTTCGCGGGCGCTGATGCCGCTTTTCATGATGCGCGTGCCGCCCGCGCGCGGGGACGGCCTTTCCGCAAGGATTGGCCGTGTCGAGGCGCCGGTTGCCTTCGCGGCGCTTGCGATCGGCGGCTTCTTTCTCGTTCTTACTGGACCGTTCCTCGCGTTGCTGTCGGCCGTGCTTCTCGCGGTCTGGTTCCTGGTTCTGGAGCGGCTCTGCCGCCGCCAGATCGGCGGCCAGACCGGAGACGTGCTGGGCGCGCTTCAGCAAGGGGGCGAGGCCGCCGTCCTCGTAACCGCTTCCGCAATGCTCGTCTGAAGGAGAAAAGATGACGGACCTCTCGTCGACCGATGCAATCCGCGCCGCCTGCCGGGGGCTGCCGGACGGCGATGTGGACGCCGCGCGCGCCGCCGCCGAAAGGCAGGGTACGCTGACGAAGCCGCCCGGCAGCCTTGGCCGCCTGGAGGAGATCGCGGTTTTCCTCGCGCAATGGCAGGGCCGCGCCCAACCCGCACTCAAGACGGTGGATATCCTCGTCTTCGCGGGATCGCACGGTGTCGTGGCGCGCGGGGTTTCCGCCTTCCCCAGCGAGGTCACGCAGCAGATGGTCGCCAATTTCGCCGCCGGTGGCGCGGCGATCAACCAGCTTGCCCAAGCCGCCGGCGCGAGGCTGAGCGTCGTGCCGCTCGAGGTCGACCGTCCGACCGGCGATTTCACCTGCGAGCCCGCCATGTCGGATGCCGAATTCGCGGACGCCGTGCGGACGGGATACCAGGCGGTGCCCGCCGAGGCAGACCTCGTCTGCCTCGGTGAGATGGGCATCGGCAACACCACGGCGGCAGCGGCGGTGGTGGCCGCGCTGTTCGGCGGCGGTGGCGCGCGGTGGGTGGGACGCGGCAGCGGTGTCGACGATGCCGGGGTGAAAAGGAAGGCCGATGCGGTGGATGCGGCACTTGCCTGCCACGCGGGCGCACTGGCCGACCCGCTGTCCGCGCTGCGCCTCGTTGGCGGCCGCGAGCTTGCGGCGATGTTCGGTGCCGCACTCGGTGCGCGCCGCAAACGCATTCCCCTCCTGATCGATGGCTTTGTCTGCACCGCGGCGGTTGCGCCGCTGGCCAGGCTGGAGACCGGTGGGCTGGCGCACGCGCTTGCCGGCCACGTCTCGGCCGAGGCGGCGCACGGAAAGGTGCTGGCGGAGCTCGGCCTTCGCCCGCTGCTCGACCTCGGCATGCGCCTCGGGGAGGGATCCGGTGCCGCCGTGGCGATTTCCATCCTGCGCGCCGCACTCGCCTGCCACAACGGCATGGCGACCTTTGCCGAGGCAGGCGTATCCGGGGGATGAGGAACACGACCATGCGGAAGCTTCTCGTCATCGGCATCGGTACCGGCAACCCCGAGCACATGACCGTGCAGGCGATCAACGCGCTCAACCGCGCCGACATCGTGCTGGTGCCGCGCAAGGGCGCCGCCAAGGAAGATCTCGCCGAGCTGCGGCGTGATATCTGCCGGCGGTATCTTTCCAATCCTGAGACGAGGCTGGTCGAGTTCGACCTGCCGGTCCGCGACGAAAAGGAACCGTCCTATGAGAAGCGCGTTGCCGACTGGCACAGCGCGATCGCCGCGACCTATCGCGACCTGATCCTCGAGCACACGGGCGAGGCTGGCACCGTCGCCTTCCTCGTCTGGGGCGATCCTTCGCTCTACGACAGCACGCTGCGCATCCTCGACCGCCTGGGCGATACGGCTGGATTTCCCTTCGAGCGCGAGGTTATTCCCGGGATCACCAGCATTCAGGCGCTTACGGCGAGCCACGGCATCGCGCTGAACACGGTGGGCAACCCGGTCCACGTCACCACCGGGCGCAGGCTCAAAGACGGCTTTCCCGAAAACGCGGACAGTGCTGTCGTCGTGCTCGACGGCGACATGGCCTTCCGCACACTCGATCAGGATAAGTTCAGCATCTTCTGGGGTGCCTATCTCGGCTCACAAGACGAAATCATCATCGCCGGCGCCCTGTCCGAGGTGGGCGACCGCATTGTCGAGACACGCGAGGATGCGCGTTTGCGCAAAGGGTGGATCATGGACACCTATCTGCTGAGGCGAAACGCCTGATCGGCATTCTCACCCGATGAGGCGCATGCCCGCGGGAAGGCGCCGGAACAATCGCATGATGCCGGCGTTCTCCACGGATCATCTTACCGTGGGAGGACAGCATGAGCATTGCGCGCGTTACCGAAATATCAGCGACCTCTTCCAACAGCTTCGACGATGCAGTGAAACAGGGTATCGAGCGAGCCTCCAAGACACTGCGCAACATCGAAAGCGCCTGGGTGAAAGATCAGAACGTCGAGATCCAGAACGGCAAGGTGGCCGCATATCGGGTCAACCTGCTCGTCACGTTCGTACTGGAGGATTAGTGCTTCACCGGCTCCGGCCGGCGAGGCATTTTCACCTGTCGGGTCTGCTTCTGCGCCTACCGGTCAACCCGGTCGGGGGAGCCCACGATCTCCACACTGGATCGGCTGACATAAAACGTGATCGCGGCCGCGCCGGGCGGGCATCTGTCGGAGCACGAACAGCGCTCTAACTGCGATGTTCTAGGGCGTGGTTGATCATCGTACGGAGGAAACCATGAAACACCAGACTCCGCAGGAAATCGCGGCTGCCGCCAAGGTATATCCGATGCTGCAGAAGCCGTGCATGTCGCGGCGAGAGCGTATCGAGCGCTGGGCCGCGCTTCTCGAAAGCCATGGCGGGCCATTAAACGCTTTAAGACAGATCGAATATCTGTCTCCGGCGGCGCGCAGGGACTACAGGGACGTGAATACGCCACTGACCATTGCGTTCAATGACCAGGTACTGCGCGAAGAGGGGCTGAAGAGCGACGGGCTCGGCGATGCCATGGATTTCTTTGGCCTGAGCGAGTTCGAGGCGCATCGCCTTCTTTGCGATTGCCACTATCTTGGAAGGATGACCGGCAGGGCCGTGGCCAGAGGTCTGCGCCGCTGTGTGGCACGGAAGGAAACCGGTGTAAGTGTGAGGCAGGCGATCTGGCGTTTGTTTGGCTTTACTGCATGAGAAGATGCATGGCCCCGCTTGGCTCGGGCAAGCGGGGCTTCATGTAATCGGGGTTGCGACGGATCATTGCGGTGATGCGGCGGTTCCTTGTTGCCGCTTCACGCCAAGCCCTAGGCTGCCTCTCCGACGATAAGTGCTTCGCTTTCCACTTCCTCCCCCTTCGGCGCACTGCCGAGGCGGATGCGGAAGAATAGCGCGTAGAGCACCGGCACGGCGATCAAGGTGAGCAAGGTGGCAAAGGCAAGCCCGCCCATGATGGTCACCGCCATGGACGCGAAGAAGGCGTCGGGCAGAAGCGGGATCATGCCAAGCACGGTGGTGACGGCCGCCAGGAAGACGGGCCGCAGACGGCTCACGCTGGCATCCACGACTGCCGTTTCCGGCACGATGCCCGAGGCGATCTGCGCATCGATCTCGTCGACGAGCACGATGCCGTTCTTCATCAGCATGCCCGACAGGCTCAAAAGTCCGAGCAGCGCGGTGAAGCTGAATGGCAGGCCGGTGAACAGAAGGCCGGCGACCACGCCGCACACGGCCATCGGCACGACCAGCCAGATGATGAGCGGCTGGCGGATCTTGCCGAACAGCAATACCGAAATGACCAGCATGACGAGGAAGCTGAGCGGCAGCTGGCTGCCCAGCGACTGCTGCGCGTCGCGCGAATTCTCGTACTCTCCGCCCCATTCGAGCTGGTAGCCGGTGGGCAGGGGCAGAGCCTCGATCGATGCGCGCACGCTGCCCAGCGCGTCGGTCGGCGTCAGGCCGGCTATCGGCTCGGCCTGGACGGTGAGCGTGCGCACCCGGTTGCGGCGGCGAATGAGCACCTCCTGCGGAACGGTCTCGAAGCTGGTGACGATCTGGGTGATCGGCACATAGGCGTTTTCGCCGGAGCTCCATACCAGCCGGTCCTGCAGGCGCCCGACATCGAGCCGCTCCTCGGCCGGCGGGCGCGCCACGATGGGGATCGCCCGATCGCTTTCGCGATAGGTGCCGGCCTGGACGCCGGTTGTGGCGAAGGCAAGCGTCTCGGCCACATCGGCTCGGCTGACACCGGAAATACGCGCGCGCTCCTCGTTGATCTCGGGCGCGATGACGAGTTCGCGCTGACGCCAGTTGTGACGGATGTCCATGAGCGTGCCGCTGCGGTGCATGATAGCGATGGCCTCGTCGGCGAGGCGGCGCAGCACGGCCGGATCGTTGCCCGAGAAGCGCGCTTCCACCTTGGCCCCACCGCCGGGGCCGAAGACCAGCCGCTCGGTGCGGATCTCGGCGCTCGGGTATTTCTGCCCCAGCTCCTCGCGCAGCTCGGCAGCCAACGCGTCGATCTGGTCGCGTTCCTCCATCTCGACGATGAACTGGCCATAGGCCGTGTTGGGCTGCTCGGGCGCATAGGTGAGCATGAAGCGGCTGGCGCCCCGGCCGATGAAGCTGGCGACGGCCGTCACGCCGGGCTTGTCCTTGATGATCTCTTCGATCTCGTCCATGTCGCGCGCCGTGGCGCGGATGTCGGAGCCCTGCGGCAGGACGTAGTTGACGTAGAAGAGCGGCGTGTTGGAATCGGGGAAGAACTGTTGCTTCACCAGGCCGAAACCGTAGAAGGACGCGCCCGTCAGAAGGATGAGTGCAACGACGGTGAGCCCGCGCACGCGCAGAGCGCCCCGCAGGACAGCGCGGTAGGCGCCGTAGATCGGCCCGCGATAAGGGTCGTCGTCGGCCGAGCCCGTTCCGGTCTTCAGCAGGTAATGGCCGAAGAGCGGCGTGACCGTGATGGCGAGAATCCAGCTCAACAAAAGCGATATGCCGATGACGGCAAAAAGAGAGAAGAGGAACTCGCCCGTGGCGTCGGGGGACAGCCCTATGCCGGCGAAGGCCATGATGCCGATGACGGTGGCGCCCAGGAGTGGAATCTGCGTGCGCTTGGCGGCATCGTCGGCGGCAGCTTCGGCGTTCATGCCCCTTTGCATGTTGATGAGCATACCTTCGGCGATCACGATGGCGTTGTCGACCAGCATGCCCATGGCGATGATGAGGGCGCCGAGCGAGATGCGCTCCATCTCGATGCCGAAGACGCCCATGAAAAACACCGTCCCCAGCACCGTCAGGAGCAGCGTGCCGCCGACGACGATGCCGACGCGCCAGCCCATGAAGATGCACAGCACGCCGATGACGATGGCGACCGACATGGCCAGGTTCACCATGAAATCATTGATGGCCTGGTCCACCACGACATGTTGCTGATAGATGGGATTGATCTCGACGCCGAGCGGAATGCGCGCGGAGAGCTCGGCAAGCTTTGCATCGACTGCCTGGCCGATCTCGACGATATTGGCGTCGGCCACGCCGGCGACAGCGAGCGTAAAGGCCTCCTCGCCGTGGAAGCGGATCAGCTCGTCGGGCACCTCGGTGGGCGCGCGTACCACCTTCGCCACGTCGAGCAGGCTGATCTGCTCGGTCGTGCCGGGCCGGCCGACCCTGAGCGCCTCGATCGCCGCTACAGAATCGAAGGAAGGCTGCATGGAGATGCGCACGTGGCGGTCGCCTATCCGCACCGCACCGGCATTTTCCACGGCATTCTCGCTCTGGATGGTGGAAAGCACCTGGGAAACGGGAATGCCGAAACGGGCAAGGCGCTCGTTGGATATCTCGATATAGATCGTCTCCGTCGGCTCGCCCGCCGTCGTGACCTTTGCCACGTTGGCTACGGTCAGAAGCTCGCGACGCAGGAAGGTTGCGATGTCGCGCCTGTCGGCGTCGGAGAAGCCAGGCGCGGTGACGGCGTAGAAGAGGCCGAACACATCGCCGAAATCGTCATTGACGACCGAAGGACCGGCCCCGCTCGGCAGCGAGGAACGGGCGTCGTTGATCTTGCGGCGCAACTCGTCCCAGATCTGCGGGATTTCGGAGCCATCGTAGGTCGACTTGATCTCCACCTCGAGCTGGGACATGCCGGGCGTCGACTTCGACGTCACGAAATCGAGCTGCGGCATCTGTTGGACGGCCGATTCGAGAACCTCGGTGACTTCCTGCTCGACCTCCTCTGCGGTGGCACCCGGATAAGGCGTCACGACGACAGCCTGCTTGATGGTGAAGGCCGGGTCCTCCAGGCGGCCGACGCTGCTCAGGCCCCAGAGCCCGCCCAGGAGGCAGAGGAGGACGATCATCCAGGTATAGATCGGGCGTGCGATGGCGAGACGCGCAATGTTCATGGCGTGAATTCTTTAATTGTATGAAAGGTTTGGGGTGGCTCTGTCCGTCAGAACGCGCCCATCGGATGTACGATCATGCCCTCGCGCAGGAGCTGCCCGCCTGCGGCCACGACGAATTCGCCGATATTGAGGCCCGAAAGTACCGGCACGCGGTCGCTGACGAGCGTCCCGATCTCCACTTCGCGCGGACTGACCGCGCCAGTTTCAGTGTTGTAGACCCAGACGCGAAAGGCGCCGTCAGCACGGGTGTCGACCGCGGCGATGGGCACGGAATAGACCTCTTGGGATTGCGGCGCCACGCTGTTGACGGCGACGGAGACGGTCATCCCGGGCAGGAGATTGACGTCGCTCGGCGGTGCCATGCCGAAGGTTACCTCGTAGGTCTGGGCGACGGCGTCGGCCTCGGTGTTATGCTCGCGATATTCGAGCGGGTAGCGCTTGTCCGTCCCAGGGATCGCCGCCTCGGCCTCGATAAGGTCGGGATCGTTGACCAGCCGGAGAACGTCTTCCGGCACGGAAATCTTGACGCGGAACTCGCTGATGTCCTGGATGCGCAGGACCTCCTGGCCGGCTTGCACGTTGGTGTAGGCGTCGGTCAGGCGGCGCGTGATCAGCGCATCGAAGGGGGCTTCGATCGTGGTATCGGAAAGATCGCGCAATGCGTTCTCGGCTGCCACCTTCTTCAACTCATAGTCGGTCTCCGATTGGTCGAAGACGGAACGCGAAATGGAATTGCTGCCAAGCAGCTTTTCCTTGCGCTCGAAATCTGCCTTGGCGAGTTCGGCGGAGAGCTTTGCCTGGCGCAGTGCAAGCTCGTAATCGGTTGGGTCGAGGGCGGCCAGAAGGGCGCCCTTCTCGATCTTCGTGCCTTCGCTGACCGGCATCTCGATCAGTTCACCGCCGACGCGGAAGGAGACGTCCACCGTGCTGACCGGCGCCAGCCGGCCGACGAAATTGCGCGCGCCGAGCGCGGCGGATTGTGAGACCGGCTCGATCGCCACGGTCTGGACCGGCGGTTCCGCGGCCTTGTTGGCCTCGCTTTCCGAGCAGGCGGCAAGAATAAGGGCGGCCAGCGCAAGCGCGCCGGAACGATTAAATGCGGACATGGGACCTATCCTACTTAAGGGTGGTTGCAGCCAGTTCGTCGAGTTTTTCGAGAAGTTCGGCCCGCTTTTCCGGCGGGAAGACGCCGATATCGAGAAGAGCGTGGAACATGAGACCGTCGGCCGCGGCCCACAAAAGGGCAGCCATGTCCCGATCCGTGCACTCCTGTCGAACCTGTTCCCAACGCTTCGCAAGTTCTGCCTGGAGGGGAGCGATCATTTCGGGGTCTTCCGCCGCCACGGCCAGGATGGCTCTGTTTAGGGCCGGATCGAGACACTCCTTATTCGCCGTTGTCTTGATGATGGCCCTCAGCGTGGGATTGGGGCAATCGGCGAATTCTTCGCGAAAGGCCTCAATCAGCGCGATCGAGTTCTCAAGCATCCGGTCGAGCATGCCCTTGAGCAGGCGTTCCTTGTTGGGGAAATTGTAGAGCACGCCGCCCTTGCTGAGGCCCGCTTCGCGCGCCACGCCGTCGATCGTCAGATGGGCGGCGCCGTCGCGCTTCACGATGCGTTGCGCTGCGTCCAGGATCTCCTCGCGGGAATTCGAGGTGCGCTTGTCTGTCCGCGTCGTCGTGGTGGTCGGTTCGCTCATCATTTCACTCATCATTCCGTGTGCCCGTCCGGGAATGCGGCCAATGTCAGGTGCCGCATTCCCGGAATGCAAAAGACTTGGGAGGTCAATTCGGCGCTGGTTCTTACTTAACCGTCCAGACGGTACATATACCGTCCAGTTGGTACAGTCAAGAGGTATGTTGCGATGCAATAGAGGATGCCGCTGCCACCCCGTGACGGTCGATCCCGATGCCGCGCTTTGCGCAAGTGAATGCAAACGATTGCATTTCAATAACTCGTGCGGTAGAAGGTTCTTGGGGAGCGCTTGCTCGATCGGAGGAGGCTCGTTGCATAGCAGCAGCAGCCAGGGAGGAGACCGATGCTGATTTCCAGACGCACCATTCTGATTACCGCCGCAGCCGCCGCACTGCCGGCACGCGCGGCTTTCGGGCAGGAGGTCATCAATCTGACGATCTCCTCCAGCCATCCGCTGGCCATCCCCTGGGTGGCGCCGCTCAAGACTGTGATCGTGGAACGCTCGAACCGGATGCTGGAGGAGCGGGGGAGCAGCCATCGGATCAACTGGACCGAGGCCTTCGGCGGCTCGCTCTACGGCTTCGAGGACACGCTGGAAGCCGTTAGCCAGCAATTGACCGACATGGGCTGGATCGGGGCTTTGTGGGAACCATCCGCCCTGCCGCTGCAGAACATCATGTACTCGACGCCATTTGCCACCAGCGGCGTGCAGCAGGCGGTGGACGTGATGAACGAGCTCAATGCCAAGAATGCGGCCATGAAGGCCGAGTGGGAGGCCAACGGCATCGTCTTTCTCGGGGCGTGCGTTTCGGACGGCTATCACCTCTTCACCAAGAAGCCGATCGAGCAGCTTTCCGATCTCAAGGGCCTGAAGATCCTCGGCGTTCCGGTCTGTGCGCCCTGGATCGAGCCGACCGGCGCCACCCTCGTCTCGACGGGCCTGCCGGCGCAGTATTCGCAGCTCCAGACCGGCGTCGGCGACGGTTCCATCCTGATCGCCACCGGCGCCTATCCACTCAAGATCCACGAGGTTGCGCCGTTCGTGACGCTGGTGGATACGGGCCCGCTCACCTTCGGAGGCTTCGGCGTGAGCCGAGCCACCTGGGACACGCTGCCACAGGATGTTCAGGAGGTGCTGACCGAACTCGGCATGGAGTATTCCACCGAGAACGCCCGGCTGATCGAGGAGCGCCAGGCGAGTGCCATCCAGGCGATGAAGGAGGAAGGCGCCACGATTGCCAAGATGCCGCAGGAGCAGCGGCTGGAGTGGGTGAGCATGATGCCCGATCTCGGCCGCAACTGGGTCGAGGCCGGTGAGGCCGACGGCATCCCGGCGCGCGAGATCATGAAGGAGTTCATGGCTACCGTCCGCGCCAGAGGCGGCAAGCCGCTGCGCGACTGGGACGGCAATATCTAGAACTGCCGCCGAAAGCACTCGCGTGATCCGGCCGTGCCCGGTCGGATCGCGAACCCCGCCTACAGCGAGCCGAAGCGCATGGCCGAAAACACAGCGACAGAACGAGCCGCCGCCCCTTCTGTTTTCGGGCGCACCTGGCAGGCCGTCCCGCTCGTGCTTTCCGCCGTCGCCTCCTCGGCCCTGGTCGGGCTGATGCTTCTGATCGTGGCCGACATCGGCATGCGTTTTTTCTTGTTAAGGCCGATCAACGGTGTGAGCGATATCGTGGCGCTCACCATCGTGGCGTGCGTGTTCCTCCAGCTTGGCAGCACCATCGGCGGCGGGCGGCTGGTGCGGGCGGATTTCCTCATCGGCGCCTGGCAGGAAAAGCGGCCTCATCTGGCGCGCACGATGGAGCTGGTCTTCTTCGCCGCGGCGGCCGCGATCCTTGCCGCAGCGCTCTCCTGGCTGTGGCGCTATCTCGTGAAGTCCTATCATTCGGGTGAGTTCAGCGGCGCCGTCGGCGCCTATCAAATCACGGTCTGGCCCTTCAAGTTCGCCGTGGTGGCCGGCTGTGCCGTGGCATTCGTCGAGGCCGGCCGGCGGGCTCTCCTGTCCGGTTCTGGCCTTTTGGGCGCCCTGCGGCGGCCGGCGCCGGGGGAGCCGGCGTTGTCGCGCGATCTCCTGCCGATCGCGATTTTCGTCGGTGCCGTCGCTGCCTTTCTCATCCTGAATTTCACCCTGACCCTGTCGCCGGTCTGGATCGGCATCGTCTCGCTCGCCGGCCTTCTGGTGGCGGTCACGCTCGGCATGCCGATCGCCTTTGCGCTTCTGGCGCTTTCCTTTCTCGGCCTGTGGCTGGTGCGGCACAACCCGGCCATCGCCCAGAATGCGCTCGGGATTGCCGCCGGCGGCGCGATCCGTTCCTACGAGTTCGGGGTGGTGCCGCTCTTCGTGCTGATGGGGCTGGTGCTCGACCGGGCCGATGCCGGCCGCGACGCCTTCCAGGTCGCCGTCCACCTCCTGCGGCGGGTGCGCGGCGGGCTCGGCATGGCCACCGTCGCCGCCAACGCCATCTTTGCCTCGATCACCGGCAGCTCGATCGCGTCCGCGGCGGTCTTCAGCCGCATCGCCGTGCCGCCGATGATCGAGAGCGGATATACGCCGCGTTTCGCGGTCGGCGTGGTGACGGGAAGCTCGGTCTTGGGGATGCTCATCCCGCCGAGCCTGCTTCTCATCATCTACGGGCTCCTGGCGGAGGTCTCGGTCGGCAAGCTGTTCATCGCGGCGATCGTGCCGGGGCTTCTTCTCGCCTCGGCCTTCGCGGCGCTCAACGTGGCGCTGGCTACCTGGTTTCCCCGCTTTGTCGGAACGCCCAAGCCGGTTGCGGCGGAGGGCATGCCGGCGGCGGAGATGGCGCGGCGGCTGGCGCCCGTGGTGGCCATCGTCGCTGTCGTGATGGGCGGGATCTATGCCGGCGTTTTTACCGCGACGGAGGCGGGGGCCGTAGGTGCCCTCGGCGCCTTCATCGTCGGCTTTGCCCGGCGCAAGCTCGGCCTGAAGGAGATCGGCCGGGTCGTGCTGGAGACGGGCTACATCGCCGCCGGCATCCTGTTCCTGATCATCGCCGCCAATCTCTATGGCCGCATGCTGACACTTTCCACCATCCCCATGCAGATGACCGCCGCCCTTGCCGCCCTTAATCTCGGCTTCATGGGCTTCCTCGTCGTCTATCTCGTGATCCTGATCCTGCTCGGCATGATCCTGGATTCGGTCTCCATCATGCTGATCATCCTGCCCATCGTGCTGCCGGTGGTGGCGGCCTTCGGCGGCGATCCGGTCTGGTTCGGCGTGGTCACGGTGATCGGCGTGGAGATCGGGCTTCTGACGCCGCCCTTCGGGCTTTCCGTCTTCGTGGTGAAGGGCACGCTGCCGCCCGGCTTCGCGTCCCTTCATGATATCTTCACCGGCGCCTTCCCCTTCGTGATCGTCATGGTGGCGGTCACGCTCATCCTGATGGCCTTCCCCGCCATCGCGCTCTTCCTTCTTTAGCCGGAGGCCCATCCATGTCCCGCATTCTCATCAAGGGCGGCACAATCGTCACCATGGACGAGAAGGGAAGGATACTGGCGCCCGGAGACCTTCTGGTGGAGCGGGGCCGCATTGCCGCCCTCGCACCAAGGCTGGAGGTGGAAGAGGTGGGCGAGGTGATCGATGCCGCCGGCATGATCGTCATGCCGGGCTTCGTCAACGCGCACTTGCACACCTGGCAGACGGGATTGCGCGGGATCGCCGCCGACTGGACGATCAAGGAATATCTGCGGGCCATGCATGCGGGGCTGGCCACGCATTTCCGGCCGCAGGACATCTACATCGCCAATCTCATGGGCGCCCATGCCCAGCTCAACGCGGGCACCACGACGCTTGTCGACTGGTGCCACAACAATCCCACACCCGAGCACACGGATGCCGCCATCGATGCGCTTCGGAATAGCGGCATCCGCGCACTTTTCCTGCACGGCTCGCCCAAGCCCGATCCCAAGACCGGCCAGAGACATTTCAGCGAGATCCCGCTGCCGCGCGCGGAGGTCGAGCGGGTGCGCCGTGAGCGGCTTTCAAGCGACGATGGGCTGGTCACCCTCGGGCTTGCCATCCTCGGTCCCGGCATGTCGGTGCACGAGGTCTGCCTCGCAGACTTCCGGCTCGCCCGCGAACTCGGCCTTGTCGCCAGCATGCATGTGAGCGGCGGCTTCATGGTCCCGGACGGTTTCGAGCGGCTGGCGGCGGAGGGGCTGCTGGGGCGCCATATCAATGTCGTTCACGCCAACATCCTCAGCGACGAACAGCTTTCCCTCCTCGTCTCCAACGGCGTCTCCTTCACGGTGACGGCGGAGGTGGAGATGCAGATGGGCTTCGGCCGGCCGCTGACGGGGCGGCTGCGGGCGCTTGGCGCGCCGGTCTCGATCGGCTCCGACATCGAGTCGGCCATGTCGAGCGACATGTTCACCGTGGCGCGCATGACACTGCAATGCCAGCGCCTGCTCGACAACCTCGATGCTATCGCGGCCATGGGGGCCGGGCCGGAGGCAATCACCGTCTCCAGTGCCGAGGCGCTGCGCTGGGCGACGATCGATGGCGCCCGCATGGCCGGCATGGACCACCGCGTCGGCTCGCTCGTACCGGGTAAGGCGGCCGACATCGCGCTGCTCGATACGCGCGCCCATGGGCTATATCCAGTCAACGACCCGGTCGCCTCCATCGTGTTGCAGGCCGGACCGGCCAATGTCGACACGGTCATGGTGGACGGCGTTGTCCGCAAGCGGGCAGGGCGGCTGCTTGCGGCCGACCTTGACCGCCGCGCGGACGAGCTTGCCGCTTCCGGTGCGCGAATTCTCACCGAATTCCGCGGTGCCCAAAGCTGAAGAGGGGCGTAATGGAGCGCAAGAGGCGGCTGGTCAGGTCAGTTTCTCGGCAGCAAAGTCGGCGGCCATAGGGCGATAGGCCCAAGCAATATTGTTGCAGACGTGATTGCCATCCGGGTAAATCACGAGCTCCGCACCGCCCGCCCAGGCAGCGCAGCGCTCGGCTTCTCCCGGTGGAAAGATGCGGTCCTTGCCGCCGTGGATGACGAGCATCGGGCAGGAGGCTGGAAGGGTGCCCGCAAGGGTGAAGGCGCGCGCCCGCTCCGCCGCCTCTTCCATGTCGGCGGCGCCGAGTGCGTAGGTCATGTTGTCACGGTAGACCGGCGGGAAACCTGGCCACATGGCCGCCAGATCGTGAAAGCCGTTGATGGAGACCACGGCCTTCAGGCCGGGTACGGCACCGGCAGCTCGCAGCGCCAGGTGGCCGCCGAAGGCCATGCCCACCAGCGCGATGCCGTCGGCAATTCCGGGCACGCCATGAACGTGTTCGACAACGGCGGCGAGCGCGGGGCCGATATCCGCCCTGAGCGGCCCGAGGCTGCGGCCTTCGCCCTGACCCGGCCCGTCGACCGACAGCGTCGCAAGGCCGCGTTTCAGGAAATGCGCTTCGAGCGCCGGAAACTCCTCCTTCGTGGAGTCGGAGCCGGGGATGAGAATGGCGAGAGGGTAGGGTGCGGTGCCGCGCACCGGCTTGCGTAGCGCCGCCCGGATGACACCGCCTTCGAAAGGGATCGACAGAATTTCGCCCGGCGGATCGAGCATCGGCAATGCCCGCGCATAGGCTTCGCACTTTGCGCGGGCTGCCGCGTTCTTCTGGGCGATGTCGTCGAAGAACATGAATTGTGCGAAGTGATAGAACAAGCTCGCGCGGGCAAAGGCCTCGCCCGCTGTCACGCGACGGCCGAGAGACAGGGCTTCTTCTCCAGCGGCCCGGTGGCGTTCGCCTTCAGCGGTCCAGGCGCGGCACCAATTCTCCCAGGTGCCGGCAGCCTCCATCACTGCCTTCGCCGTGGTCGAGGGGATGCCGGCCACCTCCATGCGCGGCAGCCAGTGGCCGGCGACTTCCATGAGGCGGTTTTCCGTAGCGGCCATGGGAGGGTTCCTGTTGCCGAGCTAGATCATTTCACCATTTCATGGAAACGGCGAAACGATCTAACCTTTTATCTTGCCGCAATTCCGGACGGAAAACCGGTTCCCACTTTTCCTGGAATTGCTTCTAGTGGTCTGACCCAAACAGATGGTACCCATCTGTTTGGATAAGTCAGCCCACAAGCTATTGATCTGGTGGGGCGATTTGCCCTGACAGATGGGTACCATCTGTCAGGATCGCACCACTAGAGGGGGCGGACGCGCGGTTTAGCCGTGTCCCCGTCTTGCCCGTTCGGGGCGTGGATGGCGCGGGTCGAGCCGCGGACGATCAGTTCGATGGGGAGCACGATATGTTCCGCCACGTATTCGCCGGGCGGGCGCTCGATCATCTGCACCAGAAGCTGTCCTGCCTCGAAGCCGACCTTGTTGGACTGGATGCGGATGGTGGTGAGGGGTGGCTGCATCCGCTCCACCATCGGCATGTCGTTGTAGCCGGTCACCGACACATCCTCCGGGCAGCGCCGGCCGTGCCGGGAAAGCGCGGCGATGGCGCCGACCGCCAGCCGGTCGTTCGAGCAGACAATGGCCGTGAACTCGGCGCCGCTCGCCAAAAGCTCCTCCACGCAGCGCTCACCCTCCGCCTCGTTGAAGGCGTTGGCGAAAACGACGAGGCCGCGATCGTCGGCAAGCCCCATCGGCCCGCGGTACTTTTCGAAGCCGGCATAACGCGCGGCGCCCGTCGACAGGGACTGGGGGCCCGCGATGTTGGCCACCCGCCGGTGGCCGAGCGAGACGAGATGGGTGAGCACCCGGCGGATGCCTTCCGCCTCGTCGTTGACGACGGAGGCCACGGTGCTGTCGTCCACCCGCCGGTTGACGGTGATGACCGGCAACCCCTCGGCGGCCAGCTTGGAGACGGCGGCGTCCTCGCGCTCGACGCTCGCCAGGATCAGCCCGTCGACGCCGCGCGAGCGGAAGGTTTCGACAAGGCCGGTCTCGCGGCGCATGTCGCCATCGGTGTTGCCGAGGATGGCGACGTAGCCGCGGCTTGCCAGCGCATCCTCCACACCGCGGATGATCGGCGGGAACACGGGGTTGGTGATGTCGGGCACGACGACGCCGATGGTGCGCGTGCGATTGGTCTTGAGCGAATAGGCGGCCGCGTTCTGGCGGTAGTCGAGCCGCTCGCTCGCTTTCAATATCTGCTCGGCCACCTCCGGCGTGATGAGATGCCGCGTGCGCGGATCGAGCGCGCGGGAAACCGTCGAGACATGGACCCCTACCGCATTGGCAACGTCCTTGAGCGTCACGCGTTTCTTGATGGACGTCTTCTGCATGGTGGCTGGTGCGGCTCCGGAATCAAACGAACTCCGGCCAGAATACCGTTTCGTGCAAACGTTTTCAAATGCACGGAGCGGGGGTGCGTCGGTTGGGCCCAATCCGGAAGAGCGGGCCTCTCGACGGCGGGAAAGGCGAACGTGAGCCGCATGTCCGATCTTGCGATTGACACCGTGCATCGATGATGGTTATGTGCAAACGATTGCACCAGCCACACAGTGCTGGGAAAAGACATCAGCGGCACGCATCACCGGTGACGGCCATACCTCAATGAACGCCGAACCGGGAGGAGGAGGCGATGAACGAACATATCCTGCAACCGCGTGAGATCGATGTGGGAGCTGCGCTGAGAGAGGCGCTGGCGCCCAACTGGCGCTGGGACCGGGCGATCCCCGCTCCCGGCCATATGAGCGTCGACTTCGAGGTGCGCGTCGACCACCGCCGCATGCATGCCTATCGGCTGGCCAGGGCGCGTCAGGCGTTGAAGAATTCAAAGTGCGGCGCGCTGCTGCTCTTCGACGTCAACAATATCCGCTACGTGACCTCCACCAAGATCGGCGAATGGGAGCGCGACAAGCTGTGCCGCTTCGCTCTGCTCGCCGGCGACAATGAACCGGTGCTGTGGGATTTCGGCTCGGCCGCGGTGCATCACCGGCTCTATTGCGACTGGATGCCTGAAAGCCACTTCCGCGCCGGCATGCTGGGCATGCGCGGCACGGTGCCGCCCGCGGTGGGGCTGATGAAGGCACATGCGGAGGAGATCGCGGACCTCCTGCGCCAGGCCGGCGTGGCGGATTTGCCCGTCGGTGTGGATATCACTGAGACGGCGATGCTCTTCGAGCTGCAGAGAGCGGGGCTCGACGTCGTCGACGGCCAGCAGGTCATGCTGGACGCGCGCGAGATCAAGAACATCGATGAGATCGTGCTCTTGAACCAAGCCGCCGCGATGGTGGACGGCGTCTATCATATGATCTGGGAGGAGCTGAAGCCGGGCGTGCGCGAGAACGACATCGTGGCTGCGGCCAACAAGATGCTCTACGAGATGGGCTCGGACGACGTTGAGGCGATCAACGCGATCGCCGGCGAGCGCTGCAATCCGCATCCGCACAATTTCACCGACCGGCTGATCCGCCCCGGCGACCAGGCCTTCTTCGACATCCTGCAGTCGTACCAGGGCTACCGCACCTGCTACTACCGCACCTTCAATGTCGGCCGTGCGACGCCGGTGCAGCGGGATGCCTATGTGAAGTGCCGGGAGTGGCTGGACGCGGCGATCGCGCTCATCAGGCCGGGTGTTTCCACCGACACCGTGGCGAATGTCTGGCCGAAGGCGGAGGAATTCGGCTTCCCCTCCGAGATGGCTGCATTCGGATTGCAGTTCGGCCACGGGCTTGGGCTGGCGCTGCACGAGCGGCCCATCATCTCCCGCCTCGTCTCGCTGGACAACCCGATGGAGATCAAGACCGGCATGGTCTTCGCGCTGGAGACCTACTGCCCGGCCACCGACGGCTATTCGGCGGCGCGCATCGAGGAGGAGGTGGTGGTGACCGATACGGGGTGCGAGGTGATCTCCCGCTTCCCCGCCGAGGAACTGCCCATCGCCAACCGCTACTGAAGCCGGACGGCCTGCTTTGAAGAACGAGGAGAGCGCCCGATGAATGTGCGCCAGAAGCCAGGCGCGGCCGCCCGCGTCAACGACGATATCGCGCCCGAGACGCGGCTCGATCTTTACCGGCGCCAGGTGGAGATCCGCGATTTCGAGAAGCGGGCCTACGACCTGTTCCTGCAGAACCTCGTCAAGGGGACGAGCCACCTGTCGCTCGGCCAGGAGGCGATTGCGGCGGGGTTCGCGGTGGCCATGAAGGAAGGGGACAAGTCGTTCTGCACCTATCGCGGACATGCGCACACACTGGCGCGTGGCGTCGACATGGAGGCGGTGCTGGGCGAGCTCATGCAGCGCGACAACGGGCTGATGCGCGGCAAGGGCGGGTCGATGCACCTGACCTCCGTCGACCACGGCGTGATGGGCTCCTACGCCATCATCGGCGCGCATCTGCCGATTGCCTGTGGAGCGGCGTGGCGGGCGCAGTATCTCGGCCATGACGATGTGTCGGTCTGCTTCTTCGGTGATGGGACGACCAATATCGGTGCCTTTCACGAGGCGCTGAACTTCGCCGCCGTCTGGAAGCTGCCGGTGGTCTTTTGCTGCGAGAACAACCTCTACATGGAATACACGCCCATCGGCGAGGTGACGGCGGTGGAGAATCCGGCCGCCGACCGCGCCTCCGCCTACGGGCTTGAAAGCATCCTGGTCGACGGCAACGACGCGGACGCGGTCTATCGCGCGGCTGAGGCCGCCTTTGCCAGGGCACGGGCCGGCGAGGGGCCGTCGCTGATCGAGTGCAAGACCTACCGCCACTCAGGCCATTCGCGCGCCGACCCCGGCAAATATCGGCCGGAAGGGGAGCTGGAGAAATGGCTGGAGCGGGATCCGGTGAAAGTCTACCGGGCGCGGCTTTCCGAGTTCGGCTTTTCCGAAAAAGAGATCGCCGCCATCGAGCGGGAGAGCAAGGCGAAGGTGGACGCCGCGACGGAGGCCTGCAAGGCCGCACCGCCGCCGCCGGATGAGATTCTTGCGACCGACGTTTATGCCGACGGGGGCTGGGCATGGCGGAACTGACCTATCGAGAAGCGGTGGCGCGCGGCATCGCGCAGGAGCTGGAGCGGGACGAACGGGTCGTCTTCCTGGGCGAGGACGTCGCCAAGGCCGGCGGGGTGTTCAAGGCGACGGTGGGGCTTTACGAGCAGTTCGGGCCGAAACGCGTGCGCGATACGCCGATCTCCGAGCAGGCGATCCTGGGCGCGGCCATGGGGGCGGCGATGACGGGGCTGCGGCCGATTGCGGAGATCATGTTCTCCGACTTCCTTGCCGTGTGCTTCGACTATATCGCCAACGAGTTCCCGAAGTCCCGCTACATGTCGAATGGCCAGCTCCAGTGTCCGCTGGTGGTGCGGACCGGCAATGGCGCAGGCTCGCGCTTCGGCGCGCAGCACTCCCAGTCCGTCGAGAACTGGGCGATGATGATCCCGGGGCTGAAGGTGGTCGCGCCTTCTTCGCCAGTGGACGTGATCGGGCTTCTGGCGGCGGCGGTGCGCGATCCCGATCCGGTGATCTTCTTCGAGCACAAGTCGCTCTACGGCTCGAAGGGGGAGGTGCCGGACGGGGAGATCCTCGACCGGCTCGGCACGGCGAAGGTGGTGCGTGCGGGCAGCAATGCCACCATCCTGGCGCTGGCGCTGATGGTGCCGCGCGCGCTTGAGGCTGCCGAAAGGCTGAAGGCCGAGCATGGCATCGATGCCGAGGTGATCGACGTGCGCTCGCTCGTGCCGCTCGACACACGGACCATTCTTTCTTCGGTGGCGAAGACGGGGCGGCTCTTCACCGTCGAGGAGAACCCGCGTCTGTGCGGGTGGGGGGCGGAGATCGCCTCCATCGTGGCCGACGAGGCGTTCTACGATCTCGACGGCCCGGTGGTGCGCATCACGACGCCGCATATCCCGCTGCCGGCGGCCGACAATCTGGAAGACATCGTCCTGCCGACGCCCGAGCGCATCGCCGAGCGCGTGCGCCGGGCAATGGCGTGAGGACGGAGGAGGTTCACGATGAAGCATGAAATCCCCTCCAGCCTCGCGAGCGGGCTCTACATCGGCGGCCAATGGCGCGAGGCTTCCGACGGGGGCACCTTTCCGGTCTACGATCCCGCACGGGAAGAAAAGATTGCCGATGTCGCCAACGGCACGGTGGAGGACGCGATCGCGGCGGTCGAGGCGGCCAGTGCGGCCTTTGCCGGATGGGCGGCGAGGAAGCCGCGCGAGCGTGCGGAAATCCTGCGCCGGGCCTTCGACATACTGACCCGCGAGAAGGGGCGTTTCGCCCGGCTGATGACGCTCGAGAACGGCAAGTCGCTCGCCGATTCCCTGGGCGAGATGGCCTATGCGGCGGAGTTCTTCCGCTGGTACGCGGAAGAAGCGGTGCGCAACATCGGTCAGGTGATGCATGCGCCGGCCTCCGGCGCGCGCATCCTGGCGCATCACAAGCCGGCGGGCGTGGCGCTTCTCATCACGCCGTGGAACTTCCCGGCTGCCATGGGCACGCGGAAGATCGGGCCGGCGCTGGCGGCGGGATGCACCGTCGTCATCAAGCCGGCCTCGGAAACGCCGCTCACCATGCTGGCGCTGATGGAGGTGCTGGAGGAGGCGGGGGTGCCGGCGGGTGTCGTCAACGCGCTTCCCTCGCGCGCTTCGGGCGCCGTGGCCGATGCCATGCTGCACGACCCGCGGGTGCGGGTGGTCTCGTTCACCGGTTCGACGGCGGTCGGCCGCACGCTTTTGAAGAGCGCTGCCGACAATATCGTCAAGCCGGCGATGGAGCTGGGGGGCAACGCGCCCTTCATCGTCTGCGCCGATGGGGATATCGACGCGGCGGTTGAGGGGGCGCTCGTCGCCAAGATGCGCAATATGGGCGAGGCCTGCACGGCGGCGAACCGCTTCTACGTGCATGACAGCGTGCACGATGAATTCGCCGAGAAGCTTGCCGCACGCATGGGCGCCATGAGGATGGGCCACGGGCTGGAAGGCGCTGAGGTGGGCGCGCTGGTCAATGCCGATACGCGCGACAAGGTGGCCGGTTTCGTGGAGGACGCGGTCGCCAGGGGTGCCCGCGCGCTCTGCGGAGGCAGGCGGCACGAGGGCAGGGGCTTCTTCTATCCGCCGACGGTGCTTGTCGACGTTCCCGATACGGCGAAGCTCTTGTGCGACGAGATCTTCGGTCCGGTGGCCGCCCTCCAGCGTTTTTCCGACGAGGATGAGGTGGTGCGTAAGGCCAACGACACCGAATACGGCCTCGTCGCCTACATCTATACGCGCGACCAGAAGCGCGGGCTCGGCCTCGCCGAACGGCTCGAATTCGGGATGATCGGGCTTAATCGCGGCCTCGTCTCCGATGCGGCCGCGCCCTTCGGCGGTGTCAAGCAGTCCGGCCTCGGACGCGAGGGCGGGCACGAGGGGCTGATGGAATTCCTGGAGACGCAATATGTCTCCGCGGAATGGTGAGGTGAAGTGATGGACGTCGTCATGCCGCAACTCGGCGAGACCGTGAGCGAGGGCACCATCAGCACCTGGTTCAAGGCCGAGGGCGATGTGGTCTGCGAAGGCGATGTGCTGTTCGAGATCGAGACCGACAAGGTGTCGATGGAGGTGCAGGCCGTGGGCGCCGGTGTTCTTGAGAAGATCCATGTCGGTGCGGGCGCGACAGCGCCCGTGGGCGCCGTGGTGGCGGTCATCGCCGGCGAAAAAGAGCCGGCGGGCAAGGGGGACGCGACCGCCGCCACGGCAGACCCGCGGGCGGCGGAGACCAAGCCTGCCGAGGCGCCCGCCCCGGCATCGGAGCCGGCGGCAAGGATGAACGGGCATAGCGGGCCCGATCCCTTCTTCGAGGTGCGCACGCCGGAGCGCAATTACGGCAAGGCCGAGGCCGCGAACGGGGTGAAGATAACGCCGCTCGCCCGCCGGCTGATCGCCGAGGCCGGGCTCGATGCCGTGATGCTGGCCGAGGAGGCGGCAAGGCAGGGCAGGCGCCGCGTCGTCAAGGCGGATGTGGAGGCGGCGCGCGTGCCCGTGCCGGCAAGGCCAGTCGAGACACGGGAGCCGAAGCCTGAGCCGGGGCAAGCCGAGACCGGCCCGGATATCGATGTCGTCCCGCTCAACCGTATCCGCAAGCGCTCGGCGGAGCATCTGGCGGATGCCTGGCGTGCCGTTCCGCATGTGGTGCAGGCGGTCGAGGCGGATTTCACGCGGCTCGACCGGGTGCGCGGCAGGGCCAATGAGGCGAACGCGGAGCGCTGGGGCTTTCGGCTCTCCTATCTGCCCTTCATCGCGCGTGCGACCTGCCTTGCCATCCGCGACTATCCTCAGGTGAATGCGCGGCTCGACGGCGACCGCCTGCTGGTCGCCCGGCGCGTTCATCTCGGCATCGCGGTCGATCTCGACCATGACGGACTTGTGGTGCCGGTCGTCAGGGGCGCCGACGACTTGACGCTGGTGGGTCTTGGCCGGGCGATCAACGAGGCGGTGGCGCGGGCGCGGGCAGGGAGGCTGACCGCCGACGACCTTTTCGGGGCCACCTATTCGCTCTCCAATTCCGGCACGTTCGGCACGCTGTTCACGGCGCCGATCATCAACGCGCCGCAGGTGGCGATCCTTTCCACCGACGGCGTGAAGAAGAAGCCGGTGGTCGTATCGGACGAGGACGGCGACCGCATCGGCGTCGGCCTGATCGGCATCCTGGCGCAATCCTTCGACCACCGTGCCTTCGACGGCGCCTATTCGGCAGCCTTCCTCGGGCGCTTGCGCGCAATCATCGAAACCCGCGACTGGTCCCAGGAAATATGACCGGCGCGCATGCAGGAACGATCCCGACATGAAGACTTTGACGGAGGGTCTATGACAATGCAGGAAAACAAACACAGGCTGGGCTGGATCGGTCTCGGCCGCATGGGCTTTCCGATGGCCGAGCGCCTGGTGAAGCGCGGCTACGAGGTCCATGTCTGGAACCGCACAAGGGCCAAGGCCGAGCCGCTGGCCGAGAAGGGCGCCCGGCTCGTCGACCGTCCCGCCGATCTTGCGGACGTCGATATCCTGTTCACCATGGTCTCGACGGGGGACGATCTGGATCAGGTCTATTTCGGCGAGAACGGCGTGATCGACGGTGCAGCACGCCCGGTGCCGCGCATCCTCGTCGACTGCTCCTCCATCGGCGTGGACCAGTCGGAGGAAATCCGCGCACGCGTCGATAAGGCGGGCGCGGCGTTCCTGGTGGCACCCGTGTCCGGCAACGGCAAGTGCGTCAAGGCGGGCAAGCTCAGCCAGGTGGTCTCGGGCGACCGGGACGTCTTCGAGACGGTGCGGCCTTATCTGGAGACGATTGCCGGCAACGGTGTGGCCTATGTGGGCGAGGGGGAACTGGCACGCATCTGCAAGATCGCCCACAATGTGCTGCTCGGCGTTGTCACGCAGAACCTCGCCGAGATCACGATCCTGGCGGAGAAAGCCGGCGTGCCGCGCCATGCCTTTCTGGAGTTCATCAACAACTCGGTGATGGGCTCGATCTTCACCCGCTACAAGACGCCGGCGCTGGTCAATCTCGACTGGACGACGACCTTCACGCCGGAGCTTTTGCGGAAGGATCTGGATCTCGGTCTGAAGGCCGGGCGCGAGATGGGCGTGGCGATGCCGGTGACGGCGACGACGCGGGAGGCGCTGCAGAGCCATTTCGGGGCTGCGATGTTGCAGGAGGACCCGGAGGCCTATCTGCAGAAGGATTTCGCGGCGCTGATCGAGACGGTGGCGCTGGCTTCGGGGCATAAGCTTGTGAGCGAGGACAAGCCGGTGAAGACGGGGCTGGAGGTGGAGGAGTAGGTTTTCCATCGGGGATAAGATCGCCCTTGGCTGTTGGCGCGCGCATCATCCTCGCCACGCCCGGTTTTCACCGTCTGGCCATTGACCCTTCGACTGTGCGACAAGCTCACAGCTCAGGGTGGGAAGCGGGGCGCGTCTTCGGCACCGCACGAGGCGCTTTGGGGGCACCTCAAATTAGGCGCGTCCAACGCGCCCCGCCGGAGTCTGTCCCGACGGTCGGCCGGTCACTCGGGCCTTTCTCCTTCCCGGCCGCACCCAATTGGGGGTGAGCCGGGCCGAACAAAAGCCCTTGCGGCTTCTCCGCAATGCCGGCAACGCAGGCTGTCACCCAGCGCTCCCGGCACCGCCGGCCTGTCGCGGGCCCTCTTGCCTGTGGGCACCGGCAGCCCGCAGGGAGAGGTCTCCGCCGCCCTCCCCGTGTCCCCGGTCCGGACCAAGGTTCCCGTGAGGGCGATGGGGTGGATTTTAAGGGTGAGCTGGGGAGGGGGGATAGATTCCCGCGAAAAAAGTTTGCAGGTTGTTTGGTATCAATGGGTTGGCGGCTTCCGACCGCAGATTTTATCCCCGTTTGGAGGCTGGCGCCATTTCCCCCTCACCGACCCGCTTCGCGGCCCACCTCTCCCCCATTTTGATGGGGGAGAGGAGTGGCGCTCGGCATTGCGGCCTAAGCCCTCTCCTTCTTGAGCTTCGCCAGATGCGGGTATTTCTCCGTCAGAAGCGCGCCATGGTAGAAGGTGGGGCGGAAGGCCGGGTGGGCGCGGATCGCGTCGAGCCAGCGCTGGATCGAGGGGCGGTCCTGCCACATCGTGTTGAGGTCGATGTCGTCCATGCGGACGATCACCGGCATGACGGCGATGTCGGGGAGGGTGAGGGGTTCGCCCATCAGGAAGGGACCGCCGGAGGCGGCGATGGTTTCGTCCATGCGCTGGACCGCGCGGGCGAGGCGGTCGAGGGCGGCGGTCATCTCCTTTTCCGGAAAGCCGGTGCGGCCCATGGCGAGCAGGAACTCCTTGCGCAGGGGCTTCGATTCGGCGAGCGCCAGGAACTCCTCTTCGCTCATGGCCTTAAAGTGCGGCAGGAAGGCGAGGTTGTAGGAGGGGACGCGGATCGCCGGGGTCGGCACCTCGTCGATATAGCGCATCAGGGAGCGCATGCGGGCGATGCCGTAGAGGGAGGAGGGGCGGAAGGGGGCGGGCTCGGGATAGAGCTCGTCCAGATATTCCATGATGACAGCGGAATCGGTGACCGGGCGGCCGTCATGCACCAGCGCTGGGACGACGCCGTTGGGATTGATCGCCAGATAGTCGGGCTTTAGCTGGTCGCCGGCGAAGAGGTCGAGCCTGATCTCCTCGAAGGGGAGGCCCTTGGCGTTGAGCACGAAGCGCACGCGCTGGCTGCAGGTCGATTGCGGGGCGTTGTAGAGGATGAACTCGGCCATTGGCGTACCTTTGTTTGCCGCATTTGTGCGGGCGCCAAGTGTTCCCACTTGGCTACAAAATGCTTCAGTCCCAGTCGAGAACGCGCGGCAGGCGGCGCTTCCTGGCAAGGGTGCCGACGATGCCGGCGGGGAAGAATTTCAGCGCCAGCACCATGACGAGGCCGGTGATCAGGAGGTTGATCTCGCTGGCGCCGAAGAAGGTTACGGATAGCTCGTTGAAGGCGATGAGCACGACGGCGCCGACGATGGGGCCGGCCACCGTGCCCTTGCCGCCGAGGATGCACATCAGCACCATGTTGGCGGCGACGAGGATGATCAGAAAGATGTTGGGCCGGAGATACGTGATGTACTCGCCCCAGATGGCGCCGGCCATGCCGACGAAGAAGGCGGAAATGGCGAAGGCCAGCACCTTGTAGAAACGCGTGTCGATGCCGGCGCTCTCGGCCTTCACCTCGTCCTGGCTGATGGCGCGCAGGCCGAGGCCGAACTTGGAATGCTTGATGCGGTAGGAGGCCCAGACGGTGAGCGCGCAGACGACCATCATGCCGTAATAGTAGGGCAGCTTGGCCCATTGGGCGGGGATGTCCATCTGCGGCAGGGTCACGCCGTTGGAGCCGCCGACGAACTGCCAGTGATCGAACAGGATGCGGGCGACCATGAGGAGCGCGATGGAGGAGATGATGAAGGTGGGGCCGCGCATCTTGAGCGTGATGAGGCCGACGGCGAAGCCGACGACGGCGGCCGTAAGGCCGGCGAGGGGGGCGGTGATGAGCGAGGTGATGCCGAAATAGGCGAGGATCATGCCGGAGACGTAGCCGCCGATGCAGAAGAAGACGTTGTGGCCGAGCGAGATGTAGCCGGTGTAGCCGCCGAGGATGTTCCAGCTCGAGGCCATGGCCGCATACATCATCGCGTAGAGCACGAGATGGAGCGTGTAGTTGTGGCCGCCGGTGATCTGCAGCGCGGGCAGGAGTACCAGCAGTGTCAGGAGGGCGAGCGGGAACCAGGTGGCGCGCTCGCGCCGGCCGGCGGAGGCGAGGGTGGCGTTATAATCCTTGCGCGCTTGCAGAACGTCGCTGACGCCGAGCTCGGTTGCCATTCTCAAGCCTCTTCTTGTCTGTCGCCCAGAAGCCCCTGCGGTCTCACCAGCAGGATCACGAAGAGGGCGAGGAAAAAGGTCATGGTCGACCAGGTGGAGCCGAAATAGGTGCCGACGAAGGCGGCTATGACGGAAAGCAGGAAGGCGCTGAGGATCGCGCCCATGAGCTTGCCCATGCCGCCGAGCACGACCAGCGACATGAGGATGGCGATCCACTCCCAGTGCTTGGCTGGAAAGAATGAGAAGAGGAAGCTGACCAGCGCGCCGGCCGCCCCCGCAAGCGCGATGCCGATGCCGAAGGTGATCAGCGAGACGCGCCCGACATTGACGCCCATGAGCTGGGCGGCAGCCCGGTTCTGCGTGGTGGCGCGGATCGCCGTGCCGAAGCGCGAGAAATTGAGGAAGGCGAGGAGGGCGCCAATGACCAGAAGCGATATGGCGCCGGCATAGGCTTGGCCCTTGGGGATGAAGACGGTGCCGAAGATGAAGGCGTCCGTGGCATAGGCGGGCGTGGTCACGCGCTGGGTATTGGAAAAGAGGGCGCCGAGCAGGCCGTCGGCGCACAGCGCCACTGCGAAGGTGAGCAGCACCGTCATCTCGGAGTATTTCGCGCTTGCCGCCTCCTTTTCGAAGACGAGCTTGTAGAGCACGACGCCGATGACGAAGAGGACGCTTGCCGCGATGGGCATGGCCAGGATCGGGTCGAGGCCGTAGAGCCGGAAGAGCCAGTAGGCGACGAAGGCGCCGGCGATGATCATGATGGGATGCGCCAGGTTGACGATGCGCATGACGCCGAAGATGAGGGTGAGGCCGGAGGCCATCAGCGCGTAGACGCCGCCGAGCGCGAGGCCGAGGATGAGAACCTGGAGCGTGGATGCGAGCATTGGTGTTCGGTCTCCCTCAGGCGGCGGCCTTGCCGAGATAGAGTTCGCGCACGCGCGGATCTTTCAGGATGTCCCGCGCCGGCCCGCTGAAGAGCGTGCGGCCGAGGTCGAGCACGGTGCCCCGGTCGGCGTTCTTCAACCCCACGACGGCGTTCTGCTCGACCAGGAGGACGGTCATGCCGGAATCGCGGAGTTGGCGCATGATGTCGAACATCTGCTGGACGATCATGGGCGCGAGCCCCAGCGAGGGCTCGTCGAGCATGACGATCTTCGGCCGCACGATGAGCGTGCGCGCCATGGCAAGCATCTGCTGCTGGCCGCCGGACATGGTGCCCGCGTGCTGGCTCGCGCGCTCGCTGAGGATGGGGAAGCGGTGAAGCACGTCATCGATGCGCCGTTTCAGTTCCCTCTCGTCGCGGATGGTGTAGCCGCCCATGCGCAGGTTCTCGCGCACGGACATCCGGGGAAAAAGCGCACGCTCCTGCGGCACGAAGGCGATGCCTTTTTGCAGGATCTGGTCGGGCCTCAGCCTGTCGATACGCTCGCCCATGAGGCGGATTTCGCCGGAGCGGATGGGCAGAAGCCCCGTGATCGCCTTCATCAGCGTCGACTTGCCGGCGCCGTTGGGGCCGATGATGCACTGGATCTCGCCCGGTGAAACGTGGAGATCGGCGCCGTTGAGAATGGCCGGGCCGGAGCCGTAGCCGGCGACGACGTTCCTGACTTCCAGAAGCTCAGGCATGGGCAGGCTCCGCATTGGCGCCGCCGAGATAGGCTTCGAGCACCTTGGGGTCGGACTGGACCGCCTTCGGCGGGCCTTCGGCGATGATCTCGCCATGGGCCATCACCACCACCTTGTCGGACAGGCTCATGACCAGCTCCATATTGTGCTCGACGATGAGCACGGTGAGCCCACGCCTGTTGAGCGCGCGGATGTGCTCGACGATCTCGGCAAGCAGGCTCGGATTGACGCCGCCGGCGGGCTCGTCGAGCAGGATGATCTTGGGGTCGGACATTAGAAGCGCGCCGAAATCCATCAGCTTCTTCTGCCCGTAGGAGAGGTTGCGCGTCTCCTCGTATGCCAGCCGCGTGATGTTGAGGAAGGCGAGGATTTCCTCGGCCTTCTGCAGCTCCTCCTTCGTGATCGCCGGCTCAAAGAGCGCGCGCCAGCCATGGACCTTGGACTGGACGACGAGGTTTTCGAGAACGGTCAGGTCCTCCAGGTTGCGGGTGATCTGGAAGGTGCGCGAGAGGCCCCTGCGGGTCACCTGATGGGGCTTCAAGTGGTCGATGCGCTCGCCGTCGAGAAGGATTTCGCCGGCTGTCGGGGCCATTGTGCGGCTGATGCAGTTGAAGGCGGTTGTCTTGCCGGCACCGTTGGGGCCGATGAGGGCGGTGATCTTTCCGGTCTCGGCGGTGAACGAGCAATTGTCGACGGCCTTGATGCCGCCGAAATGCTTGGCCAGTGCGCGCACTTCGAGCATGCAGCGCCTCCTCCCTTCAGCCTCTGTTTTCCCGTTTTGGCAGCGAATGGGCGGGACCGCCAGAGCGGCCCCGCCCCCGTGACCGATCACCACTCGGGCTTCGGGAACTGGAGTTCGGCCACGCCTTCGAACTCGTTGGTCGGGTAGATGAAACGGAGTTCGCCGTCCTGCCACTGCGCCATCAGGAAGGTACGGTCCTTGGGCAGGCCCCGCTCGTCCCAGGAGAAGGGGCCGAGGACGGTGCGGACCGGCTCTTCGGGCGTGCGCGCGTGCAGCCACTCCGACAGTTTCTGATTGTCGGTGGACTCGGTGCCGCGGATCGCCTGCTCGACGCCCTGGCAGAGCGCGAAGGGGATCGCCGAGTCCTCGTCGGGCGTGTAGTTGTAGGCATCTTCGAAGGCGGCGATGAAGTCCTGGTTGGAGAACGGCTCGCCGGCGAGCTCTCCCTTGAAGGGTACCGCCGGGTGCCACGAGGTGTGGACGATGACGCCTTCGGAGGCCTCGCCCATGCCCTCTAGGAACTCGGCCTGGGTGCCCTGGCTGAGATAGAGAACGCCCGGATTGACCTTGAGCGTCTGCAGGGCGCGGGAAAGCTGCACCGCCTCCTCGGCCGAGGCCGTAAGGCCGATGACGAGATCGGGATTGGCCTGCTTGATCGAGTTGGCAAGGTTCAGCCAGTCGGAGAAGCCCTCCTCCGGCCAGCGCTCTTCCATAACCACTTCGATGTCGAGCTCGGCGAGGTAGCCGGGCGCGAGATCGGCGATGACGCCTTTGCCCGGCTCCTCCACCTTGCCGCCGAGGAAGCCCGCGGCGATGCCGTTGGCGAAAAAGTCGTCGGCGTGGACGAGGGCGGCTGTCTTCGGGCGGCCTGCTTCATCGACCAGGTCGCGCAGAACGCCGCGCAGGCCCGTGCCGACCAGCTCCGCGGCGTTCTGCTGGAAGTAGAAGGCGTGCTTCAGACCCTGCTCCCAGATGCGCAGGGCGCCGCCGGCGGGAACCGGATGGACCATTCCGTAACGCTCCACCACCGAGGAGACCGGGAAGGTGAGCTTGGAGGAGAAGGTGCCGAAGACGATGTCGGCATCCTCGACATTGATCAGGCGCTCGTACTGGTTGATGGCGGTCTCGGTGTCGGAGCGATTGTCGCTGATGATCAGCTCGACCTTGCGGCCGAGAACACCGCCGGCCTGGTTGATCAAGTCGACGCAGAGTTGATAGCCCTGCTCATGCTTCTCGCCGCTGACGGAAAAGTTTCCGGTGAGCGGCAGCGAGGCGCCGACGCGGATCGGCTCTGCATCCTGAGCGTAGGCCGGCTGAACCAACGCGGTGGCGCCTGCCAAGGCGCCGACAACGAAGGCCGCGGACAGTTGCAACGGCAATAGACGCCCGGCCGCCGTCCTTTCGGCGTTCGGCGCTTCTTGTGCTCTCTTCA
>NZ_WQNI01000004.1 GCF_010993735.1 Chelativorans alearensis | reverse complement strand
GCCGCGGCACGAGGAGCCGCAGGCGCCAATAAGCGAACCGAAACCGGCGCCCGTCGCGCGTGACGTCGAGGAGGACGCCGCTCTTGCCAGGGAAATCGATGTCGCGGTCGACGAGCCGGTCGAGAAAGCGGCCGAAGAGCCGGCACCACAGCCGCAACGTGCGGCGGCCTCCATCGAGGACGAGATGAGCCGGCTCCTGGACGATCTTGCCGAGGAACGGAAGAAGGAAGGCTGACGCCCGTTACGTCTTCTGCCCTGCCAGCCGCTCGCGCAGCTGCTTGCCGCGGCCCTCGCGCGTCGTCTGCCGGGCGCGGCCGAAGGCGAGCGCATCGTCGGGAACGTTCTGGGTGATGATGCTGCCCGAGGCGATGTAGGCGCCCGCCCCGATCGTGAGCGGTGCGACGAGGGAGGAATTGGTGCCGACGAAGGCGCCGGCGCCGATCTCGGTGCGGTGCTTGTTGAAGCCGTCATAGTTGCAGGTGATCGTGCCGGCGCCGATATTGGCCGCAGCGCCCACCACCGCGTCGCCGATATAGGAAAGATGCGGCACCTTGGCGCCGGGCTCGATGCGCGCCTTCTTGATCTCGCAGAAATTGCCGATCTTGGCATTCTCCATAACCTCCGCGCCGGGCCGCAGCCGCGCGAAGGGGCCAACCGTGGCGCCGCTCTCCACCCTCGCCTCCTCCAGATGCGAGAAGGCATGGATGCGGACATTGGCGGCGATCTCGACACCCGGGCCGAACCAGACGTTCGGCTCGATGACCGTGTCGGGGCCGATTTGCGTGTCGTGGGAGAAGAAGACGGTCGCAGGCGCGATCAGCGTGACGCCGGACAGCATCGTTTCACGGCGTTTCCTGTCCTGCCAGACGGCCTCGGCCTCGGCGAGCTGCGCACGGTTGTTGATGCCGAGCGCGCTTTCCCCGCTGGCTTCGGTCGCCACAACCGAAAGGCCCTGCCGGTTGGCGATCTCGACGATGTCGGTCAGGTAGAACTCTCCCTTGGCGTTGTCGTTGCCGACCGCATCGAGCAGCGGGAGCGCGTGTTCCCCGGCTATCGCCATCAGGCCACTGTTGCAGAAGGTGATTTTCCTCTCCTCGTGCGAGCAGTCCTTCTCCTCGCGGATCGCCACGAGCCGCCCGTCCCTTTCGATGAGGCGTCCGTAGCCGGTGGGCTCCGGCGTGCGGAAGCCGAGCACCGCTGCCGCCGCCCCCTCGGCGAGGCTCGCGCGTGCCTTCAAGAGGACGTCGGCTTCGAGCAAGGGGTGATCCCCGAACACCACAAGCACATCGTCATAGCCGCGCCCGATCGCTTCCCGTGCCGCGAGCACCGCATGGGCCGTGCCAAGGCGCTCCTTCTGTTCGAAGATGTCCTCTTCCCCTCCGCCATGGGAAAAGCCCGCCACGGCCGCGCGCACCTTATCGGCCCCGTTGCCGACAACCAGCGCCAGCGCATCGGCGCCGGCAGCGCCCGCGGCCGCCATCACGTGACCCAGCATCTCCAGCCCGGCGACCGGGTGCAGCACCTTGGGCAGCGCGCTCTTCATGCGGGTGCCCTCGCCGGCTGCAAGGACGATGGCGAGGCAGGTTCGTTTTTCCATGGAAGAAATCCGCTCGTTGTTCTGGAATCGAGCGATGTGTAGCACCCCGGAGGGCGCGCTCCAATGCGCCAGCCGCTATCCGAGCCGGCCGAGGGTCGGAAAGGTCTCCAGAAGCCAGTAGGCCATGGTCTGCATGCCGCCCGTCAAGAACAGGACGCCGGCGACGACGAGCAGCCCGCCGATGGCCTTTTCCACGTGGCCCAGATGCGTGCGGAAGCGCTGCAGGAAGCGCATGAAGGCATCGGAGAAGAGCGCGGCGATGAGGAAGGGAATGCCGAGCCCGGCCGAATAGACGCCGAGCATCAGGGCGCCCTCGCCTACCGTCTCGCGTCCGCCGGCAAGGGTCAGGATCGGCCCCAGCACCGGGCCGATGCAGGGCGTCCAGCCGAAACCGAAGGCAAGGCCCATCACATAGGCCGCCCCCAGGCTCGCCGGCTGGCCGCCGGCGCGGAAGCGTGCTTCGCGCGACAGGAACGGGATGCGCACGAGGCCCAGGAAATTCAAGCCCATGACGATGATGACGAGCCCGGCGGCCATGGCCAGTTCCTGCTGCCAGGCACGCAGCACCGCACCGATGGTCGAAGCGCCCGCCCCCAGCGCCACGAAGACGGTGGAAAAGCCTAAAACGAAGGCGAGCGCCGCGCTCATCAGCGAAAGCCGGGCGCTCGGGCTGCCCTCGGGGCGGCGGAAATCCTCCACCGAAACGCCGGCCATGTAGCACAGATAGGGCGGCACGAGCGGCAGAACGCAAGGCGACAGGAACGAGATCCCTCCCGCCAACAGCGCGCTTGCGTAGCCGATGTCGATGGCCATGCCGTTTCCTATCCGTTGCGGTTTCCCTGCCTAGACCAGTTCATCGTTTCACGGAATCGATAAGCTGGTCTAACTCTTTGTTTCGTCGCAATTCCGGATGGAAAACCGGTTTCCACTTTATCCTGGAATTGCTCCAGCCCGCATATAACCGCCAAGCGGCACACGCTCCAATCACCATCTCGTGGCAAAGCGCCGCAGCTTCACGCACAACAAGAGCGCCGTTGCCCCAGCCTTTTGCGGTTGACCGGGCAAAGCCGCCTGACTATGTTCCGCCGCACTCCCGCAGGCGGCCTCTCCGCCTGTCGCGCGAGCGCGTAGCTCAGCTGGTAGAGCAACTGACTTTTAATCAGTAGGTCCAGGGTTCGAGCCCCTGCGCGCTCACCAAAATCCTCTTAAATATCAATATATTTAGCAATACTAGCTAAAATAGACCCTACGAAGCCTTACGGCGGGGTAACGTCTCGGGTAACGGAAGCAAAGGAAGCGTACCCTGAGCCGTTACCCTGCCCGATTTACATTGTCGCCTTACGGCCGTCCCTGCATAATGGCTGGGGCAACAAGGGAGAAAGGGGAGGACCGCCTGTGACGGACGGGGAAAGGGAAAAGATCAAGCTGAGGGCAACGTATTTCAACGGGATTGCCATAGCGTTGATGGCGGTTGGCGTTTTTGGACCGTATGTCGCCCTCGCCCAGTTGTTTCGAAGCCAAGGCACAGACTATCAGCTTCTATTGACGACTGTGCTTGCTGCTCTGGGCTTCGCATGGTTTAGCACCAGGGCGCACGGGAAGGCCGTCTCGATACTCGGAAGACTGGACGAATGAGACGAAGGCCAGCGGCCATGGGCGATTCGGCTACTATACGTATCGCCACGGCCTACCGTTGATTTCGAACGGTTTCCTGCGACTATCGGCAGGTCCACGCGACATGAATGCGACATGGGAGGGGGTGCATTGGCTTGGGATGGACCGTTGCCGAACTCAACATTGGAGAAAATCAAAGCGAATTTGCCGGAATGGCCTGATGATGTCATCGATCAATGGCTTCTTCCTCACTCCGAGAGAGAGGGCTTCGGCTGGCCGCCTAGCAGTCCATTCAACCGAAGTGAATGGCGTTATGTAATGTGCCGTCCAGTGGTGTGGTGGCAGGCGGTGACGTGGACCAAGTTGCAAACTGCCTTAGAGCCCGATGATCTTTCTGCGGAGCAGTTGCGCACCGTTAACGGAATGATCGGGGCTTATTTCAAGGGAGATTATAACGCATATCGAATGATTGCGACGGGCCCCAAAAGAGTTTTTGGGGTCTTAGAGTTCTTACGAGCTAATGGGGATCTCCCGAGAATGCCGGTCGCCGTGATGGACAATGACGGATTGCACATTGTCGACGGCAACCATCGCGTAGTCGCATGGATCATCTACGGCGCCCTTGGCACTGAGGTTCTTGCTGAGAAATGCTGGTTGCCGCGGGCTGCGGCAACTACAATTTGGCTCGGAACCCACGCAACCGGGGAACTACTCGATCCAGCATAGACTCGGCGTCAGGGCCGGCCACCGCAGCAGCTTGAACTAGTCCGCTGTTTCCGGTTCGGCTGGCTCCGCCGCCGCTGGCTCTTCTTGAGATGTGGTCGGCTCCTCACCTGCGGGCCAGAAAATGAGTCCGGCAAGCACAATAACCAGAGCCGCAATGGCCACGATGATCCAGGTTCGCCTGTCCATGTGTTGCTTACCACTTTCAATACGATCTCACCGTTCCACGCCGTGCCCATTTGCGGCTGCCGCCTACCCCACCTCCCGCCGTGCCCGCTCGCGGAAAATACGGCGGATGATTTTGCCGGTAGTGGTCAGCGGCATGGAATCGACGAATTCGACCTCGCGCGGATATTCGTGCGCCGAGAGCCGGTCGCGCACCCATAGCCCGATCTCTTCGGCCAACGCGGCGTTGGCCGCCGAGGCGTCCTTGAGCACCACGTAGGCTTTCACGATCTCGGTGCGGAGGGGATCGGGTTTGCCGACGGCGGCGGCGAGTGCGACGGCCGGGTGGCCCGTCAGGCAGTCCTCGATCTCGGTCGGGCCGATCCGGTAGCCCGCCGATGTGATGACGTCGTCGTCGCGGCCGACGAAGTGGAAATAGCCGTCCTCGTCCACGAGGCCCTGGTCGCCGGTGGTCATCCAGTCGCCGATGAACTTTTGCCTCGTCGCCTCTTCGTTCCGCCAGTATTCGAGGAACATCACCGGATCGGGACGGCGGACCGCGACCTGCCCCACCTCGCCGCGCGCGACCGGCTGGCCCTCCCCGTCGATCACGGCGACCCGGTGGCCGGGTACGGGCAGGCCGATGGCGCCGGCGCGGCTCACGCCGATTTCACCGCAGGAGGAAAGCACGAGGTTGCACTCGGTCTGGCCGTAGAACTCGTTGATGGTGAGGCCGAGCTCAGCGCGCGCCCAGTCGTAGGTCTCGCGGCCCAGCGCCTCGCCGCCGGAGCCGACGGTCCTCAAGCTCAGGCGGAAGCGCCCGGCGATGTCCGGCACGCCCTTCAGCATCCTGAGCGCGGTGGGCGGGATGAAGGCGTTGCGCACCTTCATCTCCTCCATCAGGCGGAGCGCCGCCTCCGGGTCGAACTTTTCAAAGCGGCCGGCCACCACCGGCACACCCAGGTAAAGCCCGGGCAGGAGCACGTTGAGGAGGCCGCCGGCCCAGGCCCAGTCGGCCGGTGTCCACAGGAGATCGCCCGGCTGCGGCAGGAATTCGTGATGCATCCCGACGCCCGGAAGGTGGCCGAGCAGCACGCGGTGGCCATGGAGGGCGCCTTTTGGCGGCCCGGTGGTGCCGGAGGTGAAGATCATCATCGCCGGATCGTCGGGCCCGGTCGCCTCGGCCGTGAATACGCCGGCGTTGTCGGCCACCAGTTGGTGGAAACCCCTGGCGCCCGCATCGGTGCCGTCGGTCGAGATCACGGTCTCCAGCGCCGTCAGGCGGCCCTTGATCGCCTTCAGCTTATCGAGGCCGGCCCCATTGGTGACGACCGCCTTCACGCCGGCCGTCTGCAGCCGGTATTCCAATGCTTCGACGCCGAAGAGCAGCGCCAGCGGCACGGCAATCGCCCCGAGCTTGTAGATCGCCACGTGGCTGATCGCCGTCTCGAAGCATTGCGGCAGCAGCAAAGCGACGCGGTCGCCACGCTTGACGCCGGCTGTCCTCAGCGCGTTCGCCAGCGCGTTGGAGCGCGCGGTCAGTTCCCCGTAGGTGAGCCGTTCGACCGCTCCATCGGCACGATACTCGAAGAGCGCCACACGGTCGGGCTCGCGCCCGCCCCACGCGTCGGCAATCGCGGTGCCGATGTTGAAGGATTGCGGGATGTTCCAGCGAAAGTCGCGATAGAGCGCCGTATAGCTGCCGCGCCTCTCAAGCATGGTGGCCGACACGCCTCACCGAACCGCCTGCCGTTGGAAATCGGTCATTGCGAAACTCCGCGCCCCAGCCGCGCCAAAAGATTGGGCAGAAGTGTATTCGCCTCGCGAGATCGGGGCAATCGCGCTTTTGCTCGCCGGTTACGGCCAGAACGAGCGATCTGCGTTTTGCGAAAGGCTCAGGTCTTAGAATTTCCGTATCGTTCCAACGACTTCGACGACGACATCGAGGCCGTCGAACGTCCTCGGCAGCTTGACGGCCTCCTCGTCCCTTGAGACGTAGACGTTCAGCGCAAGGTCGTCGGCGTTCGGGCTGAGGCATATTCCGACGCCGGTCACGCCTTCGGATGGGCCGAACTGCGCCTCGAAGGCCTTTCGGATCTCGATCGCCTGCTCCATCGAATGCTTCATGCCGGCCGTCTCGTCGCCTTCTAGATCAGCGTCACTCCGAGATGCTGAACGACGGATGATATAGGGTTCGCCCCCGTTATTCCAACACCGCCGGCACCCCCGGAGGCGGAGCCTGAGAAGAGAAGCCCGACGGGCCGGCCGCCTTCGTCGACGATCAGGGAGCCGCTGTCGCCGGGCCTGCTGAAGGGCCGCGTCGGCGACATGTCCATTTCAATGACGATCTGGTCGTCGAACCTTGCCAGGCCGTCGCCCATGTCGACGAGGAAATTGTTGACGCTGACGGCCCTGACGCGTCCCCGCGTGAAACTGGTCGTGCGGCCGGTCTTGAACACCGTCATGCCCGGGAGGGCTTCTGCAAGCTGTTCCGGGGTGAGCGTCATCGCCGGTTCGGGCGCGTTCTCGCCGCTGTAAAGCGTGTGGCGGTCTTCCTCGCGCTCATGCTCCGAAAGCCTCGCCACGGCCGCGTCGACAAAGTTCGGGACACCCTCGTATTGGATGGGGACGAAGCGGGTAAGCGCCGCGATGTCGTCGGGCCCCGGCCTGCCGCCGTCACGCGCGCCCGGCTGCATGACGGGCGTTGGCGGTGCCACCTTGTTGACGTCCGCCAGCACGTGGTTGTTGGAAAGGATCGCCCTTTGGCCCGTCTCGTCGTCGCGGCAGAAGCAGCCGAGCGTGCCGGCGTATTCCATCGTGGTGGGCGAAATGCTTGCGCCAAGCCGGAGCGGATCGTTGCGCGTGGTCGTCCAGAGCGGCCGTTGGCGGCCGATATAGAGGACGTCGGCCTCGCCCCTTGCGAAACCGACGATCTCCTCCACGACGGCGCTGCGCACCTTGCGGCGGTCCTGAACCAGCACCGCAAGCCTGGCATCGGCGGAAGCGGCATCCTGCGTGATGACGCCGAGGGCAATGTCCTCCACCACTCGCTTCTTCGTCTTTTTGCGGTAAACCCGCCCTTTCTCCAGAAGAAAAGGATCGAGGTAAAGGCTCGAGGGCGGCCGTCCGGTATAGGCGGTCGCCGGTGCCTCGACGAAATCGAAAACCCTTGAAAATATCTGTGCTTGGAGCTCAAGCGCGGAATCGAACCTCATGCTGCCTCCGGCGTCCGTCCCCGCGAATCAAATCTTAGCACGGCGCGCCCGTGGCGTGGATGACGCTGCAACCGCTACGCGAGCGGGCAATCTTATCGTGGAGCCAGGTCGGACGCGGTCGCCCGCCGATTGAGCATCCAGACGAAAGCTCCACCGGTGATGTAGGCGATGACGCCGTAGAGGGCGGGGGGAATGGCCATCTCGGGGTTGTTCAGCATGTACTGGCTCAGCGCCAGCGTGATGACGAGGGCAGCGTTGTGGATGCCGATCGACATGGCCAGCGCGATCGCCTGGCGCCGCTCGACGCCGAGGGCCAGCGGCGCCAGGTAGCCCACCGCGAAGCTCACCAGATTGAAGACGAGCGCCGTGGCGCCGATGACGGGCCCCCACGCCAAAACCAGGCCCCAATGGCTGACCAGCGCGAAGATCACGATCGCCGCCAGAAAGAATGTGGCGAGCGCTTTTACCGGCCGGTCGAGGCGGCGCGCCATCGCCGGATAGCGGCTATGAACGAACATGCCGATCATCGCCGGCACGACGGCGAGCGCGAAGATCTGCAATATATGGTCGATCCCGATGGAAACGGTTTCCGTCTCTCCGTAGAACAACAGCAGCGAGACGTTGGCGACGATCGGCAGGCTGACCAGCACGAGAACGGAGGTGACGGCGGCGAAGGTGATGCTGAGGGCTACGTCGCCGCGGGCGAGATGTGTGTAGAGTGTGGCCGAAGTGGCGCCGGGGCTTGCCGCCAGGAGCATCATGCCGACGGCGATGGCGGGCGGCAGATCCGACAGATAGACCAGCACCAGGCAGAACGCCGGCAGGATCGCCGCCTGGCAAACAATGCCGACAAGGACCGGCTTCGGCCTTGAGAGGATGCGTGTGAAATCCTCGAGCTTGAGCGAGAGGCCGAGGCCCAGCATGATGATGACGAGCGCTATCGGGAGACCCACGTTCAGCGCCGGGCTCGACTGCATGCTGCCGATGTCTTCCGCCCCCATGATGCTTTCTCCCGTTAAGGTATGCACCGGCCGCAGCCGGACGGCAGATAGTCTCTCCTATCTTCGGTTACTTTTTTATCCCTCTTCGCCGAGATGGGCGCGCAGCACCTCCGGCAGCTGCTCCGGCATATCCTCCGCAATCAGCCCGGGACCGACCTTCCGCCCGGCCTCGGCGTGCAGATGGACTGCCGCGCACGCCGCCTCGAATCCCGACATCCCCTGCCCCAGCAGTCCCGCGATCATCCCGGCCAAAACGTCGCCGGAGCCGGCGGTGGCGAGATAGGAGGTGGCATTGGTGTTGATGGCGGCGCGGCCGTCGGGAGCGGCGATGACGGTGTCGGCACCCTTGAGGACGAGAACGGCGTGGGCGCGGGCGGCAGCCTGGCGGGCCCTCTCCAGTTTGGAGAAAAGCGCATCGCCGGCAAGGTCAGGGAAGAGACGGGCGAACTCCCCCTCGTGGGGTGTAAGCACAAGGGTCGCCGGGCTTGCGCTGGCGGCGGCGAACAGGCGGTCGGGAGCATCGGCGAAAGCGGTGATGGCATCGGCATCGAGGACGAGGTGGGCCGCAGCGGTGCCGGAGGCAGGGCGCAGCACGGTTTCGGTGAAGAGGCGGGCGCTTTCACCGATGCCGAAGCCGGGGCCGATCACGAAGGCCGCGGGGTGGCGCCGGTCGATGAAGGCGGCAAGCTCTGCCTCCCCTTCCACGCGGGCCAGCATGATGGCGGTAAGATGCATGGCATTGACCGCCAACGCGGCGGCGGGCGAAAGCACGGTCACCGCCCCTGCCCCGATGCGCGCCGCGCCTCGTGCAGCGAGCCTTGCCGCGCCGGTCACCGTCGGCGGACCGGAGAAGACGGCGACGTGGCCGCGCGCGTATTTGTGCGTGTCCTCTTCGGGCCGCGGCAGCAAGGCGTGCCAGAGCGCCGGCGTATTTTCACGGCAGGTCGGACGGATGGTTTCGAGCACGGTGGCTGGAATGCCGATGTCGGCGACGGCCGTCTTGCCGCATAGCTTGCGGCCCGGAAAGAGCAGATGGCCGGGCTTCTTGCGGAAGAAGGTGACGGTGAGGTCGGCAGCGAGCGTTGTGCCAAGCACCCTGCCGCTGTCGCCGGCCACGCCGGACGGCAGATCGACGGCGATAACGGGCACCTTAGCCTTCGCCGTCTTCTCCAGCGCCGCGGCGTAAGGCCCCTCCACGGGCTTGGAAAGGCCGGCGCCGAAGAGCGCATCGACGACCGCCCAGCCGGCTTCGGGCGCGAATGTGTCGAGAGGGCGGGCTTCCAGCGGGCATTCGCCGGCCGCACGCGCAGCATCGGTGCCGGCGGGCGGCACCGCCTGGCGCCACAGGCGCACGGCAAGTCCCCGTTCGTGAAGCAGGCGGGCAATCACATAGCCGTCGCCGCCGTTGTTGCCGGGGCCGCACAAAAGGTCGTAGCCGGCCGCATCAGTGAAACGGGCCAGGAGTTCCGCTACCACCGCTGCACCCGCGTTGAGCATCAGCGGGTAGCTCCCGGTGCCTCCAGCCTCGGCGGCGAGCCGATCCGCCTCCCCCATTTCCTTCGGTGAAAGGATCTCGTGCATGAAACAACCCTCGATATGGGGCGATATTGGCCTCTGCGAACGCCGGCGTAAATGCGGTGCGCGGGCGATGCTTATTCTTTTTGCATCGTGCACATTTTTTAGTCAGGCATTAGAGTGATCGCGGTGCACCGGCGCGGTGTGTCGGCCGGGTCACGCGCGCTTTCCCGCCGTCCGCGCGGGCGAAGGCGGGCAGGCGCGAAGGCAGGCACGTCTCGCCGCCGGTTGGCACGGTTCGTGCATACGCAACAGCGGAGCGGGGGGCACCCCTGCTTTTGCAGCAATCGGAGGCCGCCGAAACATGAAAAAGATCGAGGCGATCATCAAGCCGTTCAAGCTCGACGAAGTGAAGGAAGCCCTTCAGGAAGTCGGACTGCAGGGCATCACCGTCACCGAGGCCAAGGGGTTCGGGCGTCAGAAAGGACATACGGAACTCTACCGGGGCGCCGAATATGTCGTCGACTTCCTGCCCAAGGTGAAGATAGAGGTAGTGTTGCCAGACGACATGGTCGACGCCGCAATAGAGGCCATCCGTAAGGCCGCCCAGACAGGGCGTATAGGCGACGGCAAGATATTCCTCACCAATGTCGAGGAGGTCATCCGCATCCGCACGGGCGAGACCGGTGCGGACGCGGTGTAGGCCGGCCGATTGTTAGAATAGTTGTCATAGACAGGGGTTTGAAAAGCATGACGACAGCACAGGATATCCTGAAGCAGATCAAGGACAACGACGTTAAATTCGTCGATCTGCGCTTTACCGATCCGAAGGGCAAGCTGCAGCACGTGACGATGGACGTCAGCGCTGTCGATGAGGACATGTTCGCCGACGGCGTGATGTTCGACGGCTCCTCGATCGCCGGCTGGAAGGCCATCAACGAGTCCGACATGGTGCTGATGCCGGATACGGAGACAGCCCATCTGGACCCGTTCTTCGCGCAGTCCACACTGGCCATCATCTGCGACATCCTGGACCCGATCTCCGGCGAAGCCTACAACCGCGACCCGCGCGGCACCGCCAAGAAGGCGGAAGCCTACGTGCGGGCGGAAGGCATTGGCGACGAGGTTTATGTCGGGCCGGAAGCCGAGTTCTTCGTCTTCGACGACGTGAAGTACAAGGCCGACCCGTACAACACCGGCTTCAAGCTCGATTCGACCGAACTGCCCTCCAACGACGACACGGAATACGAGACCGGCAATCTCGGCCACCGGCCGCGCGTCAAGGGCGGCTATTTCCCGGTGCCGCCGGTCGATTCGGCGCAGGACATGCGCTCCGAGATGCTGACCGTGATGGCTGAGATGGGCGTTACGGTGGAAAAGCACCACCATGAGGTAGGTGCGGCCCAGCACGAACTCGGCATGAAGTTCGATACACTGACGCGCAACGCCGACAAGCTCTTGATCTACAAGTACGTCGTGCACCAGGTGGCCAACGCCTACGGCAAGACGGCCACCTTCATGCCCAAGCCCATCTACGGCGACAACGGTTCGGGCATGCACGTGCACCAGTCGATCTGGAAGGACGGCAAGCCGACCTTCGCCGGCAACGAGTACGCGGGCCTGTCGGAGAGCTGCCTCTACTACATCGGCGGCGTCATCAAGCACGCCAAGGCCATCAACGCCTTCACCAACCCGACCACCAACTCCTACAAGCGTCTCGTGCCGGGCTTCGAGGCGCCGGTTCTGCTCGCCTACTCGGCGCGCAACCGCTCGGCCTCCTGCCGCATTCCGTTCGGTTCCTCGCCGAAGTCGAAGCGTGTCGAGGTGCGCTTCCCGGATGCGATGGCCAATCCGTACCTCGCCTTCGCGGCGATGCTGATGGCCGGCCTCGACGGTATCAAGAACAAGATCCATCCCGGCCAGGCCATGGACAAGGATCTCTACGACCTGCCGGCGAAGGAGCTGAAGCGGGTGCCGACGGTCTGCGGCAGCCTGCGCGAGGCTCTGATGAACCTCGACAAGGACCGCGGCTTCCTGAAGGCGGGCGGTGTGTTCGACGACGACCAGATCGACGCCTACATCGAGCTGAAGATGGCCGAGGTGCTGCGTTACGAGATGACGCCGCACCCGGTCGAGTTCGACATGTACTACTCCGCGTAACGGACAGGGCGTCCTTTCAGGCGCCTGATGCAAAGAAAAAACCCCGGGTCATCGGCCCGGGGTTTTTTCTTATCCAAGTGTATGGCGGTCTACATCACGCCGATGGACCAGTCGACGATCTCCGCCGCCGCATGCTGGAATGCCCGATCGAGAGCCGCGACGAGGGCCTCTGTGCCGCTGCCGGCGACGGGGGCTATGGCGGTGAAGTCGTGCGAGGCGCGCACCACGCCGTTGCGGTCGTTCAGGACGCGGGCGTGGAGTTCGACATGGGCACGGTCGCCGCCGCCCGGGCGAATCTCGAAGGCGCGGATATCGACGATGACCTGATAATCGATGGCCAGGCCTTCTCCGGGCCGGCCGACACCGCCGACGCGGCCCGAGTTCTGATAGGCTTCGACCAGCCGCGCCTGCACCAGGCGGGGAAGGCGGTCGGACCATCGCGCACCGCCAAGCAGTTGCACCGCGCCGGTGGGCGTGCGCACGACCAGATCCTGGCCATCGAGCACTTTGAGCGCGCTCGGTTCGGGAACGAGAACCTGCGTTCGTGAAAGACGCCGGCCGGTATCGGGCAGCACGGGCGCGGCGATGTCATAGGCATCCACCGGCGCCGGCCCGAATCCCGGAATGGCGGCACATCCGCTAAGAAGCAGCCCGGCCAGGGCAAGTCCCCACGCTGAAGAACCCCTCATATGCAAATGAAAGCTCCGGAACTGAAAGGACTGCCCCTCATCAATGGCTCCTTCTTGCGGGGCTCAATCGCGCTTGTCAACGCCGGGAGCGCCCGTCGTAGCGGCGGATCGACCCGTCGCCGCCGGTTATGATGCGCTGCGGATTCTGCTCGAAATCGCTGACGGCCCCCTCGATCCGGTTGATAGAGCGACGCGCATCGTTGACCAGCGCCTCGACGTCGCGCAGGCCCTGCCCGGAAAAGCGTGCCAGACCGTCTGTGATGGTGCCGACGCGGGCGTTGAGCGTGTCGGCGACCTGGCGGAAGGACTGCAGTGTTGCCCGCGCTTCGGCGACAAGTCCCTGCCCTTCCTCCCCTTCCGCGGAACCCAGCATGCCGTCGAGCTTGGCCAGAACCCCGTCTATGCGCACGGAAGCCTGGTTGAGCCGGCTTGCCAGCGAACTGGCGTCGCTGATGAATTGGTCTATGTCCTCGTTTCTCCGGCTGATCGTTTCGCTCACTCTGGCGATATCGTTGGAGGCGCGGTCGATCTCCGCGCTCGCCTGCGCGAAGTTGTCCACGGCGCTCGCCACCGCATCCGCATCCACGCCGGCGACGATTTCGTCCACCCTGCCGAGCGTCCTGTTGGCGTTCTCGGAGAAGGTGCTGAGGGAGGCCACCGCCTCGTCCACGCCGGTGGCGATCCCGTCCAGCCGCTCGCCCGCCTCAGAGAGCTGCCGCGTGAACTTGTCGACGTTGTCGACGACGTCGGCGACCTGTTGTTTATCCACAGAATTAATGAGTTCTTCGGCCGCTTGCAGGGTCGAGTTGAGCTGGCCGGAGATATCGGAGATGGTCTGCGAAAGCTCGCCTACGCTGGCAAGGAAGTTGTCGACGCCGTCCGCGTTATCCGCCAGCGCTTTGGTGAAAGTCTCCACATTGTTCAGCGTTTCCGTCAGCGGCCCGCGCGCGTCGGTTACAAAACCCTCCAATTGTCCGATGATCGCATCGGCACGAGTGAGAACGCTTTGGGTCGTCTGCAAGAGGTTCGTCACCGCCGATGGGCTGGCGTTGATCGTGGGGACTTCCCCCCGTTCAATGGCCTCGTCGAGGAGGTTGGGCTCACTTGGGTCTCCCCCTGTCAGTTCGATCGAGGCCTGACCGGAAAGGCCCGCCAGTCCGACGTCCGCCCTGGTGGATGCTTTGACAGGTGCCTGGTTCCGGTCCACCTGCGCCTCGGCTATGGCATTTCGCGGGTTTTCCGGGTCGACATAGACACGAATCACGTTGCCCACTCCGACGCCGTTGAAAAGCACGGCGCTGCCACGGCTGAGCCCCGCGGCCGAGCCGAGGATGCGGAAGCGCACGGGCGTCATCTCACCCCGGTCGCCAACGCCCGCCGTCCAGTAGATGAAGCCGAAGGCGGCGAGCACGGCGAGGACCGTGAAAATCCCCACAATGACGTAATTGGCTTTGGTTTCCATTGTCTACGGCTCTTTTCTTATTCGTCCTGTGAACGAACGATGCGCCGCGCCCGCTTACCCCTGAAGTAGGATTTCACCCACGGCTCTTCGCTCTCCATCATGTGATGCACCGTGCCCTCCACGAGTACACGCTTCTTGCCGAGCACCGCAATGCGGTCGCACGCGGTAAGCAAGCTGTCCAGGTCGTGGGTGACCATATAGACGGTCAGGCCCATCGTATCGCGCATCTTCACTACCAGGTCGTCGAACTCGGCGGCGCCGATGGGGTCGAGCCCGGACGTGGGTTCGTCGAGGAAGACGATGTCGGGATCGAGTGCCAGGGCGCGGGCAAGGGCCGCGCGCTTGATCATGCCGCCGGAAAGCTCGGAGGGGTATTTGTTGGCCGCCTCGCGCGGCAGGCCCACAAGCTCCACCTTGAGCAGCGCCAGCTCGTCCATCAGCTTCTTCGGCAGGTCGATATACTCGCGCATGGGCACCTGGATGTTCTCCAGCACCGTCAGTGCGGAAAACAGTGCGCCGTGCTGGAACAGCACACCCTGGCGCATGTCGATCAGCATGCGCCCGGCCTCGTCGAGCCCGGCAAGGTCCTGGCCGAAGAGCCGGATGGTCCCGCCCGCCTTCGGGACGAGCCCGAGGATGGTGCGCAGGAGCACCGACTTGCCGGCCCCGGATGCACCGACAAAGCCGAGGATCTCGCCGCTATAGACGTCGAGCGACAGGTTCTCCAGCACCGTCGTAGTGCCGAAGCGCACCGTCACGTCGCGCGCCTCGAGGATGATGTTCCCCTCCCCGGCTTTTCCGGCGGAACGCATCTCGCCGTTTTCCTGCTGGTTTCCGGTCATCAGAAATCGATCGCCGCGTAGAATATGGCAAACAGCCCGTCGACGACGATGACGATGAAGATCGCCTTCACCACGGAGGCAGTGACATGTCTGCCGAGCGATTCGGCGCTGCCGCCAACCTTCATGCCCTCGACAGAGGCGATGATGCCGATGATCATGGCCATGAACGGCGCCTTGATAAGGCCTGAGAAAATGCTGGTCAGGTCGATTGCGGTGCGCAACCGGTCGATGAAGGCCGCCGGGGCGATGCCGGAATAAAGCCACGCCACCGTCATGGCGCCCGCAAGGGCGGCGAAGTTGGCGACGATGGTCAGGCACGGCAGGGCGATGACAAGGGCGACGAGGCGCGGAAAGACCAGAACGCCGACCGGGTTCAAGCCGATCACGGTGAGCGCGTCGACCTCCTCGCGCATCTTCATCGAGCCGATCTCGGCGGTAATCGCGCTGCCCGAGCGGCCGGCGATCATGATGGCCGTCATAAGCACGCCGAGCTCGCGCATGATGAGAATGCTGACCAGGTCGACGACGAAGATCTCGGCGCCGAAATAGCGTAGCTGAAAGGCGCCCTGCTGGGCGATGATGGCGCCGACGATCGCCGACATCAGAACGATGATGGGAATCGCGCCCACGCCCATGCGGTCGATCTGGTTGACGATCGCCGTCGGGTTGACCGCGTGCTTGCGCCCCAGCTTCATCTGCGCACCGCTGATCGTGGCGCCCAGAATGTGCATACCGTAGAGAAGGTCGTTGCGCGCCTCGTAGACCGAGCGGCCGAGGGCGGCAAGGATATCCACGGGCCAGAAACCGCTGCGTTCGCCGCCGGGCACGTCGGGCTCTTTTGCGACGGGCGTGACCTCCGCCAGCAGAATGGAGGCGGCTTTGGACTGCCCCGTTATCTCGACGGCCACGCCGTTCTGCTCATATTCGGCAGTCAACCGCCCCACCAGCCACGCGCCGGCGGTATCGAGATGCCGCACGCCGCTCAGATCGACGTGAAGCCGTTCGACGCCCTCCTTTTTCAAGAGCTCCCGCATCTGGCCGTCGACCTGCCCCACCGTGCGCGTCGTCCAGTCGCCGGCGAGGCGGCAGGTGAGCGCGCCGCCTTCCTCCGACCGGTCGATTCGCGCCGGCGCCGCGTCGTCCGCGGCGGCCTTATCGTCTTCTTGCCTCATTGCCCTGAACACCATAAGCACCATCCTTAGAGCGGAGGGGCGGCGAAGAAAACTGCTTTCGCCTGTATAATTCAGTGGATAGCAGGGCCAAGCCGCCCACGATAGTTCGAGGAACCCATGACGCGTACAATGACCGTCGAGATCGAAAGCTTCCCGATTGCCGGGGTTTTCCGCATCGCCCGCGGCGCCAAAACACAGGCGCAGGTGGTGACGTGCATCCTGACGGAGGACGGTGCGGCGGGCCGCGGCGAATGCGTGCCCTATGCGCGCTACGGTGAGAGTGTGGAGAGCGTGGTCGAGCAGATCGAGGAGCTGCGTCGTGAGATCGCCGAGGGTATCGACCGGCAGACGCTCATGGGGCGCATGCCCGCCGGTGCGGCACGCAATGCCGTGGACTGCGCGCTGTGGGACCTTGAGGCGAAGCGGACGGGCACGCCGGTGGCGGACCGGGTCTGCCGGTCACGGCCGCACCCTGTCACCACGGCGCAGACCATCTCGCTCGGCACGCCCGAGGAAATGGCCGCACACGCGCGCGCCAACGCCGACAAGCCGCTCCTGAAGATCAAGGTGGGGGGCGAGGACGACGCCGCCCGCCTGCGCGCGGTGGCGGCGGCCGCGCCGGGCAGCCGGCTTATCCTCGATGCCAATGAGGGCTGGACGGAAGCGAATCTCGAGGAAAACCTGCGCGCGGCGGCCAAGTGCCGCGTGGCACTCATCGAGCAGCCGCTGCCGGTGGGCAAGGACGCAATGCTGCGCGAGGTCCCGCACCTCGTTCCCATCTGTGCCGACGAGAGCCTGCACACCGCCGAGGACCTTACCGCGCTGCAGGGGCTCTATGATGCCGTCAACATCAAGCTCGACAAGACCGGTGGGCTGACGGCGGCGCTCATCCTGCGCGAGCGGGCGCGCGAAATCGGCATTTCGGTGATGGTCGGGTGCATGGTGGGCACATCGCTCGCCATGGCGCCGGCGGTGCTCCTGGCGCAGGAAGCCGATTTCGTCGATCTGGACGGCCCTTTGCTGCTTCAGCACGACCGGGTGCCGGGGCTCGACTACGCCGGCGCGCTTGTCTCGCCGCCGCAAGCAGCGCTGTGGGGGTGAACGCACGGAAGGGGAATTATGCCGCCTCGGCAGCCTCCTCCTCGATAACCGCTTGTCGCGGTCTTACGGCCGGGGCGGCGACCTGCGTCCAGCTGATGATCTCGAAGCGACCGTCGAAATCCTCGACGAGGGCCGTGCAGCTTTCCACCCAGTCGCCGGTGTTCATGTAGAGGACGCCCATGATCTCCTCTATGGCCGCGTGATGGATGTGGCCGCAAATGACGCCGTCCACCTCGGCGCGGGCGGCTTCCTGGGCCAGCACGTTCTGGAACGAGCTGATGAACTTCACCGCCTTCTTGACCTTCACCTTGGCCCAGGAGGAGAACGACCAGTAAGGCCGGCCGAAGAGGCGGCGGAAGACACCGATCACGCGATTGACGACGATTGCCGTGTCATAGGCCTTGTCGCCGAGATATGCTAGCCAGCGGGCATTATGCACGACGGCGTCGAACTGGTCACCGTGGACGATGAGGAACCGCCTCCCGTCGGCCGCCTCGTGGACGGCGCTGTCGGCCACCACGATGCCGCCGAAATGTACGCCCTGGAACGAGCGCAGGAACTCGTCGTGGTTGCCGGCGATATAGATGATATTCGTTCCCTTGCGCGCCTGGCGCAGAAGCTTCTGCACCACGTCGTTGTGCGCCTGCGGCCAGTGCCAGGAGCGCTTCAGCCGCCAGCCGTCGACGATGTCGCCGACCAGATAGATCGTCTCGGCCTCGTGATGGCGCAGGAAGTCGACGAGGAACTCGGCCTTCGCCGGCCTGGAGCCCAGGTGAACGTCCGAGATGAAGATGGTGCGGAAGGTGCGGGGCGCGGCGGCGGGCATGACGAAAGTCCGATGCGGTGTGCGGTCGCGCTTCCTATGCCCCGATTCCTGTCACAGCCATGTGACGGTTGCCAGGCGGTGATGCTGCGGGTAGACGATCAGGCAGTCTGAAAAACTCGGGGCATGCAATGGATCTCGGCATTAAAGGCAAGAACGCCATCGTCTGCGCGTCGAGCCGCGGGCTCGGCCGTGGCTGCGCCATGGCGCTGGCGGAGGCCGGTTGCAATCTCGTCGTCAACGGGCGCGATCCGCAGGCGCTGAAGTCGACGGCCATGGAAATCCGCGACCGCTTCGGCGTTTCCGTGGCGGAGGTGGCGGCGGACGTTTCGACACATGAAGGCCAGAAGGCGCTGCTTGCCGCCTGCCCTGCCCCCGACATCCTGGTGAACAACAATGGCGGCCCGCCGCGGCGCGACTTCCGGGAGCTTTCGCGCCAGGCGATGCTCGACGGCGTGACGCAGAACATGGTGACGCCGCTGGAACTCATCCAGGCAACCATCGACGGCATGGCAAGCCGCGGCTTCGGCCGCATCGTCAACATCACCTCGCTTTCCGTCTATTTGCCCATTCAGGGCCTCGACCTGTCGTCGGGCGCGCGGGCGGGCCTGACGGCTTTCCTGGCCGGTGTGGCGCGCGGCGTGGCCGGCAAGAACGTCACCATCAACAACCTTCTGCCCGGCAAGATGGACACCGAACGCCTGCAGAGCGGCATTCGCTTCGGCGCCGAGAAGGCGGGCACGACCTACGAGGAGCAGGCCGAGCGCCAGGCCGCGGAAATACCCGCCGGCCGCTTCGGGACGGCGGACGAGTTCGGCCGCGCCTGCGCCTTCCTGTGCTCGGTCCATGCGGGTTACATTACAGGCCAGAACCTTATGCTTGACGGCGGGCTCTACACGAGCGCGTTCTAAAGCAATTCCAGGAAAAGTGGAAACCGGTTTTCCGTCCGGAATTGCGATAAAACAAAGAGTTAGACCAGCTCATCGATTCCATGAAACGATGAACTGGTCTAAGAAGACCTTCCTGCCGCATCCCGTGGCAATTTACCCAACAAACGAGGGAGAGAAGACCTTGAAACTCTTGCGTTTTGGCAACAAGGGCGCGGAAAAGCCGGCCGTTCTGCACGATGACGGGACCATCCGCGACGTGTCCTCGCTGGTTGCCGACTTCACGCCCGAGACGCTGTCGCCGGCGCTGACGCGCATCCTTGGCTCGGCCGAGATCGGCAGCCTGCCCGAGGTGCCCTCCTCGGTTCGCATCGGCGCGCCGATCTCCCGCACCGGCCATTTCATCGCCATCGGGCTGAACTACGCGGACCATGCCGCCGAATCCGGGCTGCCGGTGCCAAGCGAGCCGGTGGTCTTCTCCAAGGCACCGAGCTCGCTTTCGGGCCCCTTCGACGAGGTGATGCTGCCGAAGGGTTCGGTGAAGTCGGACTGGGAAGTGGAGCTTGCCGTCGTCATCGGCGAGCGCTGCGATTATGTCGAGGAGAAGGATGCGCTGTCGCACGTCTTCGGCTACGCCGTGTGCAACGACGTATCGGAGCGCGAATACCAGGCCGAGCGCGGCGGCCAGTGGATCAAGGGCAAGAGCGCGCCGACCTTCGGGCCGCTCGGGCCATGGCTGGTCACGGCGGATGAGATCCCCGATCCGCAGAGCCTCGACATGTTCCTCGACATCAACGGCGAGCGCCGGCAGACGGGCAGCACCAAGACGATGATCTTCACCGTGGCCGAGATCGTCTCCTATCTCTCGCGCTTCATGGTGCTGGAGCCGGGCGACGTCATCACCACCGGCACGCCGCCCGGTGTCGGGCTTGGCATGAAGCCGCCGGTCTATCTGAAGGCTGGCGACGAGATGCGGCTGGGAATCGCCGGTCTCGGCGAGCAGCACCAGCGCGTCATCGCGCGCTAAGCTCAAGAATCGGGAGGGTGGTGGCAAAGATGGCAAGGCAGACACCGGTGAAAACCAAAGGCTCCGACCTCGACGAGGCCGCCCTCTTCTTCCACCGCTATCCCGTTCCGGGAAAGCTGGAGATCCAGCCGACGAAGCCGCTCGGCAACCAGCGCGATCTGGCGCTGGCCTATACGCCGGGGGTGGCCGCGCCCTGCATAGCCATTCGCGACGATCCCGGCATGGCCGCCGAATATACCTCGCGCGCCAATCTGGTGGGTGTGGTGTCGAACGGCTCGGCCGTGCTCGGCCTCGGCAACATCGGGCCGTTGGCTTCGAAGCCGGTGATGGAGGGCAAGGCCGTGCTCTTCAAGAAGTTCGCCGGCATCAACGTCTTCGACATCGAGATCGATGCGCCCGAGGTCGACGGCATGGTGGAGACCATCGCCGCGCTCGAGCCCACCTTCGGCGGCATCAACCTGGAGGATATCAAGGCGCCGGAATGTTTCGAGGTGGAGGAGCGGCTTAAACGCCGCATGTCGATCCCCGTCTTCCACGACGACCAGCACGGCACCGCCATCATCGTCGCCGCCGCCATCCTCAACGGGCTGGAACTGGCCGGCAAGGACATCGCCGAGGTGAAGATTGTCACCTCCGGCGCGGGGGCCGCCGCACTCGCCTGCCTGAACCTTCTGGTCTCGCTCGGCGCGAAGGTCGAGAACATCTGGATCACCGACCGCTTCGGCGTCGCCTTTCGTGGACGGACGGAGGAGATGGACCGCTGGAAGGAGCCTTACCTGAAGGACACCGACGCACGGGCGCTGACCGAGGTTATCGGCGGGGCGGACGTCTTTCTCGGCCTTTCGGCGGGTGGGGTCTTGAAGCCGGCAATGCTCAAGAAGATGGCCGAGTGGCCATTGATCATGGCGCTGGCCAACCCCGTACCGGAGATCATGCCGGAACTGGCGCGCGAGGCGCGGCCAGACGCAATGATCTGCACCGGCCGCTCGGACTACCCGAACCAGGTCAACAATGTCCTTTGCTTCCCACACATCTTCCGCGGTGCGCTGGACGTCGGTGCCACGGCCATCAACGAGGAAATGAAGCTCGCCGCCGTGCGCGCCATCGCTGCGCTTGCCCGCGAGGAACCGTCGGACGTGGCGGCGCGCGCCTATTCGGGCGAGATACCGATCTTCGGCCCCGACTTCCTGATCCCCTCCCCCTTCGATCCGCGGCTCATCCTGCGCATCGCGCCGGCGGTCGCCAAGGCGGCCATGGAATCGGGCGCCGCCACCCGGCCGATCGACGACATGGGCGCCTATCTCGACCGGTTGAACCGCTTCGTCTTCCGCTCCGGCCTTGTCATGAAGCCGGTCTTCTCCGCCGCCAAACAGGCCGGCCGGAAGCGCGTCATCTATGCCGACGGCGAGGACGAGCGTGTGCTGCGGGCGGCCCAGGTGGTCCTGGAGGAAGGGCTGGCGCAGCCGATCCTCATCGGCCGGCCGCACGTGGTGGACGTCCGGCTGCGGCGCTACGGCCTGAAGATCAGGCCGGACATGGATTTCGAGATCATCAACCCCGAAGACGACCCGCGCTACCGCGACTACGTGGATTTGCTCATCCGCATCGCCGGCCGGCGTGGCGTGACGAGCGAGGTCGCCCGCACGCTGGTGCGCACCAACACGACGGTGATCGCCGCGCTCGCCATGATGCGCGACGAGGCGGACGCCATGATCTGCGGGCTGGAAGGCCGCTTCGAGCGGCATCTGCGCTATGTCGACACGATCATCGGCCGGCGCGCGGGCGTCGACGACCTCTCAGCACTCTCCATGCTGATCGCCCAGCAGGGCGCCACCTTCTTCACCGACACCCATGTGACGCTGGACCCCAGCGCCGCCGAGATCGCCGAGATGACGGTGCTCGCGGCGGAGGAGATCCGCCGTTTCGGCATCGAGCCCAAGGCCGCCCTCCTGTCGCACTCGGATTTCGGCTCGCGCGACAGCCCAAGCGCGCTGAAGATGCGCGAGGCGGTCGCCATTCTGCACCAGACCGCACCCGGCCTGGTGGCAGACGGCGAGATGCACGGGGATTCGGCGCTTTCGGAGACGCTGCGCCAGCGCGTCTTCCCCCATGCGGGGCTCGAGGGAGAGGCCAATCTCCTGGTCTTCCCGAATCTCGACGCCGCCAACATCACGCTGACGACGGTCAAGGCGATGACGGATGCGCTGCATGTCGGACCGATCCTGCTCGGCACGGCGCGCCCGGCGCATATCCTGACGCCGTCGGTCACCTCACGCGGCGTGGTGAACATGACTGCACTCGCGGCCGTGGAAGCGCTGCAAAACCAGGCATTGGAGAATGCAACCTTAGAGGGAATGTAATTTCTGAAATAAATCTATAACGTGTTTTTAAACCACCCCGTGCAACAACCCACTAAACCGCAACCTCCAAGGGAAGCGGAGACACCTAAAGTGCGTTTTACGGTGGTGGGATGGGTATTCAGCCAGAAAAAGCTATCTACGCAGCCATGGCCTGCATGGTGCTTCTCGTCGTCGGCGCCGCAACGCGCCAGATGTTGGATCAGTCTGAAGCGCATGCAAATCCGCGGGCTCGACAGCTTGCCGGGGATGATGGCTGGCAGCGGGCGGGCAAGCCGGCGACAGGCGGCGAGGCGGTCGGGAAAATGCCTGCGGCGCGGGACGCGGAGAGAGAGCAGCAGATCAGGATTGTCGGCCCGCGATTCTTTCCCGATCCATCAAAGGCAATAGATCTGCGAGGTCGGGGCCGGACTCCCGCCCCGTGAGCGCCAGCCGAATGGGCCTGAACAGAGCCTTGCCCTTGCGCCCGCTCGCCTCCTTCACGCGCTCCGTCCATGCGCGCCAGGTTTCCCGGTCCCAGGGCTCCGGCGGCAGCAGGCCGAACGCCAGGTTCACAAAAGCCTCGTCCTCCGTGGAGAGGTCGGCCTTCTCCGGTCCCTCTCTTATCACCCGCCACCAGCCTGCGGCATCGGCCAGCGTATCGAGATTGCCGCGCACGGCGGTCCAGAAGGCCTCGGCCTTCGGTCCGGTGATGCCGAGCTTTTCCAGCCTCGGCGCGGCCTCCGCAAAGGACATCGCCTGAATAAGGCTGCGGTTTAGTCCCTGAAGCTCCGCGGGATCGAATTTGGCCGGCGATTTCGAGCTCGATGCCGGGTCGAAGTGCGCTGCCAGCGCCTCCATGTCGCGGTACGCGGTCACCGCTTCCGAGGTGCCGATAAGGACGGCCAGCGAAGCGACGGCCATCGGCTCTATGCCGGCTTCTCGCAGGCCGGCGATGGATAGCGCGCCGGAGCGCTTGGAAAGTCCCTCGCCGGTGGTGGCGGTGAGCTGATTGTGATGGCCAAAGGCAGGCGCCACCGCGCCCAGCGCCGCGAACAGGGCGATCTGGGCGCCGGTGTTCGTCACATGGTCGTCGCCGCGAATGATATGCGTCACGCCCAGTTCGATATCGTCGACGACCGACGGCAGGGTATAGAGGAACGTGCCGTCCTCGCGCACCAGAACGGGATCGGACATGGAGGCGAGGTCGACGGTCTGTGGGCCGCGCACGATGTCTTCCCAGTGGATTTCCGTGCGCCGCGGCGACAGGGGGTCAGCGTCGAAATTGGGCAGCAGGAAGCGCCAGTGTGCCCTCCGGCCTTCCGCCTCCAGCCGCGCCCTCTCCTCCTCATCGAGCTTCAGTGCCTCGCGGCCATAAACCGGCGGCAGGCGGCGCGACAGCCTGATCCTGCGCCGCCGCTCCAGCTCTTCCGCCGTCTCGTAGCAGGGATAGAGAAGGCCTGCCTCCCTGAGCCTGACGACGGCGCTTTCGTAGCTCGGAAAACGGTCCGACTGGCGCACGACCAGATCCGGCTCGATGCCCAGCCACCGCAGGTCCGCCTCGATCTGGTCGGCGAACTCCCGCCGCGACCGCGCGATGTCCGTGTCGTCGAAGCGCAGGATGAAACGCCCGCCCGCCTTCAGCGCGAACAACCAGTTGAACAGCGCGGGGCGTGCGTTGCCGATATGGATCTGCCCCGTCGGGGACGGCGCGAAGCGAACGGTGACACTCATGGCGCGGAGGTAGCCGAGGCCTCGCCGGTTTGCAAGGCACGAGCCGTGAGGCGCCGCGAGACGGCGAGCATGAGGAGCGCGGCCGCGAAGCAATAAAAGCCCATCGTGGCCACCTGCAGCGGATAGGAAACACCCAGATCGATCAGAAAGCCCGTTAGCCCCGGCCCCACCGCCGTGGCGAAGACCATGATGGCGACGATGGAAGCCCGCACGGCGCCCAAATGGCGGGTGCCGTAGATTTCCGGCCACAGCGCGCCGAAAAGCGTCGCCGAAAAGCCATAGGACACGCCGAGCAGCCCCATGAAGGCGAAAGCGGTCCACTGGGCCTCGAAGGAAGCCAGCACTAGACAGGCGACCGCCAGCGGCAGCAGGAACGTCGGTAGCAGGGATACGGCGGAGAAGCGGTCGACCAACTGCCCCGCCACCAGTGCGCAGATGACGGTCATCGCCGCCATGAAGGTGAACGAAGAGGCGAAGACCTCGAGCGACCACCCGCGCAGCTCGACCAGGTAGATCTGGTGGAAGGCGATGGTCGTGCCGATGAATCCTGGAGCCATGACGCCGAGAAGCAGTGCGTAGAACAGCGGATCGCGCATGACCTCGCCGCGCGTCCAGTCGCGCGTGGTCGTGGCGCGCGGGGCGGGATCGCTGGAGCGCGGTGCCCGCTCGACCGCCATCAGCCCCGAAATCACGGGCAGCGCGACGACGACCAGGAAAGCGGCGGCGATCAGCCAGCCGTTGCGCCAGCCGACAAGGCCGGCGACGGTGACGAAGACGATGGGAAAGACCGCCTCTCCCACGTTGTGTCCCAGAATGGTGATGGAGACGGCACGGCCGCGCTGGGCGGCGTACCAGCGGCCCATGGCCGTCAGCGCGTTCTGCGTCATCATGCCCTGCCCGAACAGGCGCAGCAGATAAATGGTCGCAACCAGGACGAGGACGGAGGTGGACAGCGCCATGAGGACGCAGGCCATCGCCAGGATGGGCACGATGATGAACGTGACGGTCCTTACCGTATAGCGGTCCACGATCTGGCCGAAGCGCGGCATCGTAAGGGCGCTGGCGAGCGTTGCCAGCATATAGATCATGCCGAAGGCGCCGTGGGACAGGGCGTATTCCTGGCGAATATTACCGGCTGACAGCGAGATGAAGAAGGTCTGTCCAAAGGACGAGAAGAAGGTGAGGAGGAACCCGCCGGTAAGCCAGCGCGCGTTCTCGCGGAGAAAAAGCAAAAAGGACATTGGAATCTCTGCTGGGAGCGCGCAGCGCTTCATCCCGCTTCGCGCATTGCCGGATCTGGCAGGAACGAGCCCATCGTAGAAGCTTACGTCCGCGTTGCAAGCCGTCCGCGCCCCTGCCCCACCGGCTTTCGCCCGCTGGTGCAACGGAAGATGTGGACACGGCCTTGCCTGATAGATAAGTATCTGCTTATCTATAGCCATGAACGAGACGGATATCTTTCGTGCGCTTGCCGATCCGAACCGGCGTGCCGTGCTGGAGCGCCTGTTGGACGGCGAGAAGAACGCGACCGAATTGCGCGAGGGCTTGCGCATTTCGCAGCCGGCGGTCTCTCAGCATGTGGCGGTGCTGCGCGGCGCCGGGCTGATCGCGGAGAAGAAGGAGGGCCGCCACGTGCGCTACAGCCTGGCCCCGGAAGGGCTGGCGCCGGTGCTCGATTGGCTGACGCGCTACCGCGCCTACTGGCCCGAACGGGTCGAGCGGCTGAAGGCGCTTTTGAAGGAGATGGACCAATGACGCCCACCGACGAGGTCGAGACGAGGCCGGACGAGATCGTCGTCGAATGCGAAATGGAGGCTTCGCCCCAAACGCTCTGGCGCGCGCTGACGGAGGAGGAGCTTCTCGCCGATTGGCTCGGCGCCCGCCCGGCGGCGGAGGGCGAAGATGCCATGGAAGGGCCGCGTTACCGCATCGTCGAAGCCGAGCCCTACGACCGGCTCCGCTATGCCTGGCACGACCCCTCCTGCCCCGACGCGCCGCCCTTCGTCACGATCGAGCTTGAGCCGATCGCGGGCGGGCGGACGCGGTTCCGCCTCACTCACGGGCAGGTGGTGGCGCGCGCGCCGGCGATCCGCGCGGCGAACTCAAACACTCCGCCTCTGGCGCTTGCCGCCTGAGCCGAACGCAATAGCTATTTGAACAAGAGGAGGTTGCGCCATGCGTGACATGATGAATCTCGTCCCCATGGTCGTTGAACAATCGGCGCGCGGCGAGCGCTCCTTCGACATCTTCTCGCGGCTTCTGCGCGAGCGCATCGTCTTTCTCAACGGCCAGGTGGACGACAATTCCGCCGCGCTCATCTGTGCCCAGATGTTGCATCTGGAGGCGGAGAACCCGAACAAGGAGATCTCCTTCTACATCAACTCGCCGGGCGGCGTGGTCTCCAGCGGCTTCGCCGTCTACGACACCATGCAGTTCATCAAATGCCCAGTCGCCACGCTGTGCTTTGGCACCGCGGCCTCTATGGGTTCGTTTCTCCTGATGGCAGGCGCCAAGGGGCGCCGCGTGGCGCTTCCCAACGCGCGGATCATCCTGCACCAGCCCTTGGGCGGGTTTCAGGGACAGGCCTCGGACATAGAGCGGCACGCCGCGGACATCCTGAAACTGAAGCGGCACATGATCAAGCTCTACGCCGAGCATTGCGGGCGCCCCAAGGACGAAGTGGAACGCACACTCGATCGCGATTTCTTCATGACCGCCGAGGAGGCGCGGGAGTGGGGACTGGTGGACCACGTCTACCACCGGCGCGAGGCACTGGAGGCGATCGATCGGTAGCCGCTATTTTACGGTTACGACTACCGTGGTGCCCCTTCGCGCCGACCATCTCGATTCCAATTTGCAGCTATAACGCTACGTCCGATCCCGGAACCTGTTGGTGATCGGATAGCGCCGGTCGCGGCCGAAATTCTTCTTCGTGATCTTCACGCCGGGCGCCGCCTGGCGGCGCTTGTATTCGGCGATGTAGAGCAGGTGCTCGACGCGGTGGACGGTTTCGCGGCTGTGGCCGCGCGCGACGATGTCGTCGACGGCCATGTCGTTTTCCACAAGGCATTCGAGGATGTCGTCGAGGACGGGATAGGGCGGCAGGGAATCCTGGTCCGTCTGGTTCTCGCGCAGCTCCGCCGAGGGCGCCTTGTCGATGATCGACACCGGGATCACTTCGCCGGAAGGGCCTAGCGCACCCGGCGGCACATGCCCGTTGCGCCAGCGGCAGAGCGCGTAGACCTGCAGCTTGTAGAGGTCCTTGATGGGATTGAAGCCGCCGTTCATGTCGCCGTAGAGGGTGGCGTAGCCGACGGACATTTCCGACTTGTTGCCGGTGGTGACCACCATCGAGCCGAACTTGTTGGAAATCGCCATCAGGAGCGTTCCGCGGGTGCGGCTTTGCAGGTTTTCCTCCGTCACGCCCTCCTGCGTGCCCTCGAAAAGCTGGGTGAGCGCGTGGTTGAAACCTTCGACAGGCTCGAAGATCGGCACGATGTCGTAGCGGCAGCCGAGTGCGCGGGCGCAGTCCTCGGCGTCCTTCAACGATTCTTTCGAGGTGTAGCGGTAGGGCATCATGACCGCCCTCACCCTCTCCTCGCCGAGCGCATCGACGGCAAGCGCCGCGCAAAGCGCTGAATCGACACCGCCGGAAAGGCCGAGGACGACGTTCTTGAAGCCGTTCTTGTTCACGTAGTCGCGCAAACCCAGCATGCAGGCGCGATAGTCGGCCTCCTCCTTCTCGGGGATGAGGGACATGGGCCCTTCCGCGCAAACCCAGCCGTCAGCCGTGCGCCGCCAGGTGGTGACGGTAACAGCCTCCTCGAACTGGCTCATCTGGAAAGCCAGCGATTTGTCGGCCTGGATGGCGAAGGAGGCGCCGTCGAAGACGAGCTCGTCCTGGCCGCCCAGCATGTTGGCGTAAAGGAGCGGCAGGCCGCTGTCGATGACCTGGACGATGGCCACCTGCTGGCGCACCTCCACCTTGCCGCGATAATAGGGCGAGCCGTTGGGAACCAGCAGGATTTCGGCGCCCGATTCGGCTAGCGTCTCGCACACATCGAGCTTGCCCCAGATATCCTCGCAAATGGGGATACCGAGCCGCACGCCGCGGAAATTGACCGGGCCGGGCATGTTCGGGCCGGGTTGGAAGACGCGCTTTTCGTCGAACTCGCCATAGTTCGGCAGGTCGAGCTTGTGGCGTTCGGCGATGATCGTGCCGCCGTCGAGCACCATCACGGAATTGTGGATGCCGCTTTCGCGGGAGAGCGGCGTGCCCATGATGACGCCGGGGCCGCCGTCGGCCGTGTCTGCGGCAAGTTCGGCGACCGCCTTTTCGCAGGCGTCTACAAACGCCGGTTTCATCACCAGGTCCTCCGGCGGATAGCCGGCGATGAAGAGTTCGGTGAAGAGCACGAGGTCGGCGCCCTGGCGAGCGGCGTCGGCGCGCGCTTCACGCGCCTTGGCAAGGTTGCCGGCAACATCGCCCACGGTGGGGTTCAGCTGGGCGACGGCAATGCGGAGGATGTCGGGAGCAGCGTTCATAGGCAAGTCCTCTAGCCTGCGGCCCGACGGCTTGCAACAAGCGGGAGGCGGATCAGCCGGTGAAGGTGCCCTCGCCGCGGTCCAGCATGAGCGGGATGATCAGATCTTCCTCGTCGTGAAGGTGGCGGGTAAGCATGTCGATCAGGCGGGTATTCTCGTCGGCATAGGCATCGGCCGCGAAAAGCTGACGGTCGGCATTCTCCTTTAGGGCCAGAAGGAGTTCGCGCCCCTTCTCGCCATTGCGCTCCAGCGCATCGTGGATGACATGGTGATCGCTGTCGAGGATGTCGAAGCCGCGCTGGAGCCGCCGCTCGGCCTTGGCGAAGGCGGGAAAGTAATGCAGGTCCTCCACCTGATGGTGGCCGTGAAGCTGCTGCAGGAAGAAGCGCAGGCGCGGGGCGAACCATTGGGCGAAGGCGGCCGGCGGCAGATGGCCTTCGCGATAGTCGGCGACGCTTTTCTGCAGCATGCCGCCCAGCTCGCGGAACATATTGTGCCGCTGCAGCCAGAACTGCGCCATCTCACCAAGGTTGGCATGGCCCTGCCACGTCTCACGCGGGTATTTTTCCACCAGGAACCGCAGGTCCTCGGGCAGTTCCTTGCGGTTCTCGATGCGAAGGCCGTTCGGCAGGTCGGTCATATATGGCTACTTCTGCGGCTCGTCGGCCACCGGGATCGAATCGCTCGAACGCGCGTATTGTGGCAGGCCGTCCGTTATCTCGTAGTAATCGCCCTTGTCGGCAACGAAAATATGCGCTTCCGCCTTCAGCCCGCTCGGCCGCTCAAAGCTGCCGGCCATGATCGACGTCACATCAGCCCCGTTGCGCTTCCAGAAGAGTGCCGAACCGCAGGTACGGCAAAAGCCGCGCCTGGCGAAATCGGAAGCGGTGTACCAGGTGAGATTGTCGGCGCCCGCTATCTCGAGGCGGGCATCGTCCACGTCGGTTGCCGCGTAGAGGTGCCCGCTCTGCTTGCGGCACTGCGAGCAGTGGCAATAGACGACGCCGCGCAAGCTGCCGTGCGTGCGAAAACGGACGGCACCGCACAAGCATCCGCCTTCTCTTAACCGTGACATGAACGTCCTCCAGCAAAAACCCTCGCCACTATGCCATGGCGAGGGTATCGGCTGTATCGCAAAGCGTTGAACGCTGTGGTCAACAAAAGCGCGCCACGAGGCGCCTCTTCAGACCGCCGCGACCTTCTTCGCCGGGTGTGCGGCCGCGTCCTTCTTCAGGAGCTCGGCCACCAGGAAAGCAAGCTCCAGCGCCTGGTCGGCATTGAGGCGCGGGTCGCAATGGGTGTGGTAGCGGTCGGAAAGGTCGTCGGCCGAAATGGCGCGCGCACCGCCGGTGCACTCGGTGACGTTCTTGCCTGTCATCTCGATATGGATGCCGCCGGGATGCGTGCCTTCGGCACGGTGCACCGCAAAGAAGCCCTCGACCTCCCGCAAGATGCGGTCGAAGGGCCGCGTCTTGTAGCCGTTGAGCGAGATCGTGTTGCCGTGCATGGGATCGCACGACCAGACCACCTTGCGGCCTTCCTTCTCCACAGTGCGGATCAGCTTCGGCAGATGAGCCTCCACCTTGTCGGCGCCGAAACGGGCGATCAGCGTCAGCCGTCCGGCCTCGTTCTCGGGGTTCAGCGCATCGATCAGCCGGATAAGGCCATCGGGCTCCAGCGACGGCCCGCATTTCAGGCCCAGCGGGTTTTTCACGCCGCGGCAGTATTCCACATGCGCGTGGTCGGGCTGGCGCGTGCGGTCGCCGATCCAGATCATGTGGCCGGAGGTGGCGTACCATTCGCCGGAGGTGGAATCGACACGCGTCAACGCCTCCTCATAGCCTAGAAGCAGCGCCTCGTGGCTGGTGTAGAAATCAGTCTCACGGAGCGAGGGATGGCTCTCGGCGTTGATGCCGATGGCGCGCATGAAATCCATCGTCTCGGAGATGCGGTCGGCCAATGCCTGATAGCGCTCTCCCTGCGGGCTGTCGGCGATGAAGCCCACCATCCACTTGTGCACGTTCTCCAGGTTGGCGAAGCCGCCCTGGGCGAAGGCGCGCAGGAGGTTCAGCGTCGCCGCGGACTGGCGGTAGGCCATCTCCTGGCGCGCCGGATCGGGCGTGCGCGAGCCTTCCGTGAAGTCGATACCGTTGATGATATCGCCGCGGTAGGAGGGCAGCGACACGTCGCCCTTCACCTCGACGTCGGAGGAGCGCGGCTTGGCGAACTGGCCGGCGATGCGGCCAACCTTCACCACCGGCTGGGCGCCGCCGAAGGTCAGCACCACCGCCATCTGCAGGAAGACACGGAAGAAGTCGCGGATATTGTCGGCGCCGTGCTCGGCGAAGCTTTCGGCGCAATCGCCGCCCTGGAGGAGAAAGCCTTCGCCGTTGGCGACGGTGGCGAGCTGCCTCTTCAGCTTGCGCGCCTCACCTGCAAAAACCAGCGGCGGATAGGTCGCCATCCGCGCCTCGACCTCGGCCAGCGCGGCCTGGTCCGGATAGGCCGGGACCTGCTCGATCGGCTTGTTTCTCCACGAATTCGGCGACCATTTCGTCATGTCTACACCCATAGGCTCCACCTTCCCGCCGGCGTCTGCCGGCCGGAAAGCGGCTATTTAGCGGAAGCTTTGCCCGGATACTACCCCGCATTTGGGCGCGAGGCGATGTAAAAGGCGGCCCCGGACGAATTCGCGCTGGGCGCTTGGCACCGTTTCTACTCCACCCGCTCCCCGTTCCGCACCCGGTAGCTCGGCTGATACATCGTCACCAGCTCTTCGGCCGCCGTGGGGTGGACGGCCATGGTGCGGTCGAACGCGTCCTTCGTCAGCCCCGCCTTGATCGGGATGGCCAGCAACTGCGCCATCTCGCCGGCGTCCGGCCCCAGGACGTGGGCGCCGACGACGCGGCGCGAGGCGGCGTCGACGATGAGTTTCATGATCATCTTTTCCTGGCGCCCGGAGAGCGTGTGGCGCATGGGGCGGAAGCTGGCGCGGTAGATTTCCAGGGAATCGTAGCGTTTGGCCGCGGCCTCCTCGCTCAGGCCGACGGTGCCGATCTCCGGCTGCGAGAAGACAGCGGTGGCGATGTCCTCGTGGTCGACCTTCGTTGGATTATCCTTGAAGACGGTCTCGATGAAGCACATGGCCTCGTGGATGGCGACCGGGGTGAGTTGCACACGGTCGGTCACGTCGCCGATCGCCCAGATGTTGTCGATATTGGTGCGCGAATAGTCGTCGACCAGTATCTCGCCCTTCACGCCCGTCTCAACGCCGGCGGCATCGAGGCCCAGGCCTTCGGTATTGGGAATACGGCCGATGGCCAGCATCACCATGTCGAAGGTCATCTTGCGGCCAGACTTCAAATGCGTGTCGAGCCGGCCGTCGGCGCGCTTTTCCACCGCCTCGAAGATATCCTGGCACAGGATGCGGATACCCTTGGCTTCCATGGCTTCGTGCAAGCCGCGGCGGACATCGCTGTCGAAACGGCCGAGGATCTCCTTGCCGCGGTAGACGAGCGTCGTCTCGACGCCGAGCCCATGGAAGATATTGGCGAATTCCACCGCGATATAGCCACCGCCTTCAATGGCGATGGAGCGCGGCAGCGCTTCGAGGTGGAACGCTTCGTTGGAGAAGATGCAGTGCTCGTGGCCGGGCAGCGCCTCGTGCGGGTTCGGGCGGCCGCCGGTGGCGATGAGGATCTTCTGCGTGGTCAGCGTCTTTCTCCCGACGCGCACCGTGTGCCGGTCGAGGAGGATAGCCCGTTCATCGAAGATGCGCGCGCCGGCATTTTCCAAACCCTTGCGATAGAGCCCCTCGAGCCGGGCGATCTCGCGGTCCTTGTTGGCGACGAGCGTCGGCCAGTCGAAGCGGGCTTCGCCCAGCGTCCAGCCGTAGCCGGCCGCATCCTCGAAATGCTCCGGAAACTGCGAGGCATAGACGAACAGCTTCTTCGGCACGCAGCCGCGGATGACGCATGTGCCGCCGAAACGATACTCCTCGGCAATGGCGACGCGCTTGCCCATGGCCGCGGCAAGGCGCCCTGCCCTGACACCGCCCGAGCCGCCGCCGATGACAAAAAGATCGAGATCGAAGTCCGCCATGCTGCCCTTACCCCATGTGCTCGTGCTTTCGTGTCATCCTCAGCTATGCCGCGTGCGCTGAAAATGAAAGCCCGGCGTGAAAGCCGGGCTTTGAATTCCGTTCAACAATCCGTTTTCAGGCGTTTACTGGCCGTTATCGGCGTCATTTTCGGCGGGCGCCTGGGCGTTGGTGGCAGCCTGGAGTTGCTGGGTCACGCTGTTGGACAGGTCGCGCTCGATGCCGCGGCGCCAGACGGTGGCTGCCCTCAGCACCTCGCGGGTGACGATCGGGCCGTCGGACAGCAGCTTCTTTCCCGTGGGCGAATTGTAGAACTCGGTGATGTTGTTGAGGTCCTCCTCGCTGAACACGCGCGCATAGGCCTGCGCCGCCTCGTTTTCCAGGTCGGCGCGGCGGCTCGCCAGTTCGAGCGCCTTTTCGTCGACGGTGGCGTTGATGAGCTCCACCATGTTCGGGCTCTGCTGGATAAGTTCGGCCTTCAGTGTTTGCGCAGCCAGCGGCAGATAATTATCGAAATCGTCGGTGGCGGCGATCGCGTCGAGTGCGGTGCGCGCGGCCTTCAGATGCGATTCCGAAATTTCCTGGGCGCCGGCCGGCAGCGAAAACGCCGCAAAGGTCATCGCGGCGGTGAGCGCAAAAAGGCGGGCGCGTTTAGCCAATGTCATTTTCGATCCTACTCCGTTTTCAGGTCCGTCAGCTTTGCGCGTCGATCGTCCTCACGCCGTCTTTTCCGGCAAGTATCGCCAGGCTGGCAAGGCCGATGAACAAGCCGTGCTCCACGACACCGGGTATCGCGTTCAACTCGTCGGCAAATGCTCTTGTCGCGGGAATACGGCCAAATGATGCATCGACGATAACATGGCCGCCGTCCGTGAGGAAAGGCTGACCATCGGCCATGCGTATGGCGATTTCGCCCGTCAGGCCGAAGCGCCGGCCGGCCGCTTCGATGGCCAGTACCGTGGTGCGAAGGCCGAAGGTGTTGACCTCGATGGGCAAGGGAAAGCGGCCGAGGGTTTCGACCAGCTTGCTTTCGTCGGCGATGACGATCATGCGGCTCGATGCGGCGGCCACGATCTTCTCGCGCAACAGCGCGCCGCCGCCGCCCTTGATGAGCGCAAGGCCGGGGCCGATCTCGTCGGCACCGTCCACCGTGAGGTCGAGCTCGGGCGTCTCGTTAAGGGTGGTGAGCGGTACCTGGAGTTCCCGGCACAGCGCCTCCGTACGCTCGGAGGTCGGCACGCCGACGATATCGAGCCCGTCCGCCACCCGTGCGGCGAGCAGCCGCACGAACTCCTCGGCGGTCGAGCCCGTGCCGATGCCGAGCTTCATGCCGCTCTCGACATATCCAAGCGCCGCGCGCGCGGCCTCGACTTTCAGTGCTTTGGCGTCCGTTGCCATCTTGTCCCCAACAAGTTTGGGATGCTTCCTAACTTTTTTCGCCACGTCCGGCAAATACCTTCGTACCGTGCCGGCTTCCTTGCAGACCGCGTCGTGTCGCGGTATCCGCTCTCGGCACGAAGGGAATAACAATGACCAAGCCTATCATCGTATTCGACCTCGACGGAACGCTTGTCGACACCGCGCCGGACCTGCTCGACAGCCTCAATCACTGCTTGCGCAGCGTCGACATGCAGCCGGTCGACGAGGTGCAGATCCGCCGTTTCATCGGCGCCGGCAGCCGCGCCATGATCGAGCGTGCCTTCGCCGCCGATGGAAGGCAGCTTGCGAACGGCCAACTCGACGCGCTGCAGGCTCTCTTCATCGAGCACTACACGGCCGGAATGCCCGGTCGCTCGCAGCCTTTCCCCGGCGCGCTCGATGCCGTGGCGCGATTCCGGCAGGCGGGCTTCGTCACTGCCGTCTGCACCAACAAGCACGAACGCTTGTCGCGGCAACTGCTGGAGACGCTTGAGATCGCCGGACTGTTCGAGGCGATTTGCGGCGGCGACAGCTTCGCCCACAGAAAGCCCGACCCGCGCCACCTCACCGATACGATAGCGCGTGCCGGCGGCGACCGGGAGGGCGCCGTCATGATCGGCGATTCGCGCACCGACATCGATACCGCCAAGGCGGCCGGCATCCCCGTGGTGGCCGTCGATTTCGGCTATACGGACCAGCCGGTGCACATGTTCGAGCCAAGCCGCGTCATTTCGCATTTCGACATGCTGACGGTGGAACTCGCCGGAAAGCTCATCGCGGCAGCCGCCGGTCAGCCGGCGTCTTGACTTCACCGCCGGGCACCCCTTATATCGCCGCGCGCTCGGCATTGACCGGTCGGGCGGGCGCGTAGCTCAGCGGGAGAGCACACCCTTCACACGGGTGGGGTCGTAGGTTCAATCCCTACCGCGCCCACCATCCCGACAGAAAGGAGCGCAGCGGACTAGCGTCTGTTTCACGAGTCCAAGCTGCTGTTTCACGAGCTAATGTCGATGCTATCCTGAGAGCGATCCCAACGTGCACGCTTCCATCGTCAGGGCGGCCGCCTTCGTGGCTTCCATTTTTGCGCTCTACATCGCGGCGGCGATGCTCGTGCCGGCGGCGGTCGATCTTTACTACGGTCACAGCGACTGGCAGGTCTTCGCCATCTGCGCCTTCACGACCGCCGCCGTTGCGCTGACGGTTGCCGCCGCCACGCGGGACCGTGCACCCATCCGCTCAACGCGCCTTGCGTTCTTCGTTGTCGTCGTCCTGTGGGTGACGCTCGGCGTCATCGGCGCCTTTCCGCTCTATACGGCGTCGCTGAAGCTCGATTTCGCCGGCGCCGTGTTCGAATCCGTCTCCGCCATCACCACCACCGGCTCAACCGTCATTGCGGGCCTCGACGACCTGCCGCCCGGCATCCTTCTGTGGCGGTCGCTTCTGCAGTGGATCGGCGGCCTCGGCGTCATTGCGCTCGGCCTCTTCTTCCTGCCGCTTCTGAATGTCGGCGGCTTTTCCTATTTCCGCATCGAATCGTCGGATATCGAGGACCGGCCCTTCGAGCGCCTGTCCAGCTTTCTTCAGGCTCTCGTCGGCATCTACGTGGTGCTGACGGCGCTCTGCGCGATCTCATACGCCGCGGTCGGGATGACCACTTTCGATGCGGTCAACCACGCCATGACGACGCTCGCCACCGGTGGCTTTTCCACCCATGACGCGTCCTTCGGCTATTTCGAGGGCGATGCCGTGTTGTGGGTCAGCACGGTCTTCATGCTTCTCGGCGCCCTGCCCTTCTCGATCCTCATCCTCTTGGTCGTACGCGGCCGGTTGGACGCGATGCGAGACCCGCAGATCCGGCTTTTCCTTGCCTATGTGGTTGGCATTGTCCTGGCGCTCGCCATCCATAGGCGCATCGTGAGCGATACGACATTCGGTGAAGCGTTGACGAGTTCGGCCTTCAACCTTGTCTCGATCATCACCACCACGGGCTATGCCAGCGAAGACTACTCGTTGTGGAGCCCTTTCGCCGTCACGGTGTTTTTCTTCGCCACATTTCTCGGCGGCTGTTCCGGCTCGACGGCCGGCGGCGTGAAGTCCTACCGCTTCCTCATCCTCGCGCGCATGCTGCAGAACGGCTTGCGCACACTGGTCTATGGACGTTCGGTGCAGCCGCTGCGCTACGGCAACCGCACCGTGGACGAGGATATGCAGCGCTCGATAACGCTTTTCGTCGTCGGCTTCATCCTCGTGTGGGTGAGCGGGACGCTGGCGCTCGCGGCAGGCAACCTCGATATGGTCACCTCGATGACAGCCACCTTGACCGCGATCACGAATGTCGGCCCCGGCCTCGGGCCGGTCGTCGGTCCGGCCGGCAATTTCGCTTCGCTCAGCGACTACGCGAAGTGGATACTGTCCGCTTCCATGCTGCTCGGGCGGCTGGAAATCCTGGCCGTCCTGGTGATTCTGACGCCGACCTTCTGGCGCAACTAGATCAGTTCATCAAACTGATCTAGCGCCTTGTTTTGCCGCAATTCCGGACGGAAAACCGGTTTCCACTTTTCCTGGAATTGCTTCAAGTCAGCTGCCCGGCACGCGGATTTCCTCCACCTTGGCCAGCGCCTTCCTCAGGTTGTCGTCGCGGCCATACGTGTCGGCGTGATAGGTCACCTCGCCCGCCTCCGGCCAGGCGGTGAAATAGCCGACATAGACGGGGATCTTCTGCGGGGCGTCCCGCCGCGCATTGCGCCCCTTGCCGATCTCCTGGCCGATCTCGTCCACCGACGTGTCGAGCACGGCGGCGGCCATGGCGCGCGGGTCCTGCAGGCGCACGCAGCCGTGGCTATAAGCGCGGGTATCGCGCTTGAACAGCTCCTTCGCCGGGGTGTCGTGCATATAGATGCTGTGCTTGTTGGGGAACATGATCTTCAACTCGCCCAGCGCGTTTGCCGGACCGGGCGGCTGGCGCACGCTGAAGGGAATGTTGGCGCCGTAACGGTTCCAGTCGATGGCCGCGGAGGAGACGCGCCGGCCGCGCGAATCCGTCACCTCGTAGCCGGCCCGGTCGAGATAGCCCGGGTCGCGCCTCAGCCGCGGTAGCTGCTCGTTGACGAGGATCGAGCGCGGCACGCCCCAATAGGGGTTGAACTCCACATACTCGATCTCGTCGTGGAAAAAGCTCGTCTGGTTGGACGGCTTGCCCACCACAGCGCGCATGGAAAGCTTTTCCCGGTCGCCCTCCAGATAGGTGGCGGTGAAGGAGGCGGCGTTGATCATCACCCGCCTGTTGCCGAGATGGGAGGGATGCCAGCGCAGGCGCTCGAGCGCCAGAAGCACCTTGTCGATGCGCGCCTGTTTCGATTCGCCCGCCAGCGCCCCGACCGTACGGCGGCCGATGATGCCGTCGGGGTTGAGGTCGTGCAGCTCCTGCGCCGCCTTGACGACAGGCACCAGCTCCTGCGCGTAGGTTTCGCTGCCCGCATGGGCGACCAGCACCTCGCCGTGCTCGGCGCGGAAGGCCGCGTCGGCGTCACGCTCGATGATCTGCAGGATCTTGGGGAATTCGGGATGGCTGGAACCGGGCCGGACAAAGGTCTTGGTATCGACGACGATCTCCTTCTCCGCGCTTGCCCTCAGCGCCTTCAGTTCCCTGCGAAGCGCGGCGTAGAGCCTGTTCTGCGGGTGCAGCGACTGGAGATAGGCGGCGGGCTTCTTCGTCCGCGCCAGCACCTCCAGCACGGCCGCCTCCTCCAGCGGCTTCTTGGGGAAGTCGTGGTAGCCCGACAGCTTGTCGGGGTCGACGCGGCCAAGGTGGGCGTCGCGCGCATAGCGCAACGCACGCGCCGAAAGCGCCATCTCGAAGCGGATGAGTGCCTGCCGCCGCTCCTCGGGCGTATCGAGGACGGCGGCCGCCGCGAGCGGTACGTTGACGGCGTAGTCCGCTTCCAAAAGCCCATAAGCGGAGGCATCGTTGAGGACGCGCAGGACCGCGTCGGCCTTGTCGTTCAGCCCCTCCCCTTCGACCCAGATGAAACCGGGGTTTCGCTCGTAATGGGCGGCGAGCGACGCGGCGATCTCCTTCTCCGCGAAAAGTTCGAACCCGGCAAGGCCGGCAAGCGCCTCGACGAAGGGCGACGGCGTGGCGTCCCCTTCTCCGTCCTCCTCCCCCAACGCGGCCGCGATGGCCGAAAAATCCACCTTTACCGGCGCCTCCGGCCGATAGTTATAGAAGGAGGGCGCGGAGATTTTCGGCGCGGCCACCCGCGGCGCGGGCGTGGTCGCCGGCTGCTGGCGGGGCGGCTCGGCGACGCGCTGCCTGTTGACGCGGTTGCCGAAGAGTATGTCGAAAAGGTTCCGCTCGGCGCTCGCCGACGATGCCGTCCCCGTGAGGGCGACCGCAAGCGCCAGCACCGAAAGGCCGCCGCGTTTCGCAAACGTCATCGTCATGAAATCACCCCGCGATTATCCTGGTCTTATCGATAACGCTTTTCACCAATGGTTCGTTCGACACGCCCAACCCCCCGCGCGCCAGCCGATCGAGAATCCATCGGCCGTAAAGACTATACCCGTTTGGTGAACCAAGGGTAACCGTGGGCGTCCAGGCCCCCGGATCGCGCATCTTCACGAAATCGTGACCAGCCGCCCTCGGGCCTCACTGCGCGGCGGCAAGAAAGGCCGGCCGCACCGCGAATTCGCCCACCTGCAAGGCGGTCCGCCGGTCTGCCAGGATGCGCCGGTGCCCAGCGCCCTCCACCCAGCGGCGCTCGACATGCGGCCCCGCACGGCAAAGAGCGTCCGCATCCTCCGGCGCGACCTCCCGGTCGTCCGGCGCGTGCAGGACGAGCACGGGAACAGGCAGGCGCGCCAGCTGCGCCGCGCCTTCGAAGGCGCGAAGCGGCTGCCCCGTCACATACTCGACCTCGGCATAAAAGGCCTCGCGCGTCCTCCTCCCAAGCCCGCAATGGCGCGCGAAACCGTCGAACACATGCTGCATCGCATTGGGCGCGGCGATCGTCACCAGCCGCTCCGCGGCAACCGGGGCAATGCCCTCGATCGAGCCGACGGCCGCGTTGACGATCACCGCCCCGCCGAGGGAATGGCCGATCATGACGGAGAAGGGCCCGAGCCAGAGCTCCGCCGTCTTCACCGCCGCGACGGCCATCGCCATGTTCAGCCGCCGCCCTGCGGAGGCGCCATGGCCGGGCATGTCCAGCGCCACGACACGCATCCCCCTGCCGCGCAGTTCCTCGATGATGGCGCGCATGTGCTCGCTGCGCGAGCCCCAGCCGTGCACCACGAGCGCGGTACTCCACCCCCTGCCTCCGGCATGCGGGCGGAACTCGTGGCACACGAAATGCCCGTAGTCGCTGGTCAGCCAGTGCCGGCGCGCCTCCATCATGAAAGGCCCCGCCGCCCGCAACGCCTCCCGCGCCCTTTGCGATGCGCGCCGCGGGTTCGGCGTGCGGCAGAAGAGCGCGAACGCGGCTCTGCCCGTCAGGCGTGGCGCCACGGGCTCGGCTATGGCAAAAAGGCCTCGGACGAGCTGCAACGGGAAGGAAATCATCTTGCGCGCCTCATTCTGTTCAATCATGAACATCATAGTTCAATCATGAACAAACAGCAACGGCTCCCCTGGGAAAATCCCCGCTTTCGCAACTGGATCGCCGTAGTGCGGGCGGAAAAGGCCGTCGTGCGCGCGCTATCCCAGGCGCTCGCTCCCCTCGGCCTGAAGATCGCCCAGCTCGACGTCCTGATGAACCTCTACCGCCACCCCGGCACCTCCCAGCACGAATTGGCGCGCCGCCTGCTCGTCGGCCGCTCGAACATCACCATGCTCCTGCCGCAGCTCGAACAGCAGAACCTCCTGCGCCGCGAGGGCGACGCCAAGGACAAGCGCATCATGCGCCTCTACCTCACCGACGAGGGCGAGGCGCTGCTGATGAAGGCGCTCGATGTCTACATGGCCCTTATCGACCGCGCCATGGCGCAATCAAGCCCGGAACTCTGCGACGCCATGGGCGAACAGATGCGGCGGATCGCTGATGAGTTGGAGGGGGAGTAGAAGGGGTGGACGTGGACGCTGGTTTTGGTGGAGGCCTGAAGTTGGCAAGCGGCGTACCGAGTGCGGCGTTATTGCCGAAGGTGCCCCCTCTTTCCTGACATCAGCACCCTTCGCTGCAATCATTGCCACCGCACGGCCTCATCAATTCTACCGAGCCCGCCTACCTAGTTGGGGTAGCTGGCGGGTTATTCGGCGAGAGGTATGATGTTTTTTTGGTGCGTTGGGCCTTGGCGGCGCACCGGCATGTAGACGGCAGCGCTCGCCCCTACCAACGCTCGACGTGGGAGGATGAAATGCGCCTGTTGTCAATGTATTCCATGGCCGCCTTTGCCGGGCTTGGCCTTTCGACCGCCGTCCTGGCAGCCGACATGAGCGACGACGAACTGATCGAGAATGCTATGTCCGCGGCACCCGATGCCGTGGCGAGCGCTGCGACAATCATCGCGATTGACGAAAACGGCGAGGTACGGACGCTGCGGGAGGGCACAAACAACTTCACCTGCTTGCCCGACGATCCGGGCCCCGGCAACAATCCGATGTGCCTGGATCAGAATGCCATGGCCTGGGCGGAGGCGTGGATGAATAAGACGGAGCCACCAAAGGGCAAGGTAGGCTTCGGCTACATGCTGGCGGGCGGCGCTACCCCAAGCAATGTCGACCCCTTCGCCGAAGCACCGGAGGGCGCGGAGCTGGAGCAGGAACCGCCGCATGTCATGCTCTTCGCGTTGCCCGAGCTACCGGCTGACTATCCCCAGCCCGGAGACACCCCCGACAGGTCGCAGCCTTGGGTAATGTGGGCTGGAACGCCTTACGAGCATCTCATGATACCCGTTGAATAGGGCTTTCGTCGGCGCGAGCGCATAATCCGCCGCGCCGACCTTTCCCCCCAATCGCTTTCACCATCTCCACAGCCAGAACCTCTGGCTCCGGACCCACTCGAGGTCCTTGGCGCTCTTCAGCAATGCGGAGCAGACATGGTGATCACTGCCTCGATTGCGCCATGAGTTTGGGGTGCATCTGGTGTCGGCTTTCGGGGCTCGGGAAGGTCGCGTTTGGGCTCATCGAGTTGTTCGTCGTGCCAAGAGTTCCTCCCGAACCCACCAGCCCCCTACCACATCGTCTTCGCCGCGCGCCCCGGCCATTCTTCATCGTAGCTCTTCCCGTCGATGTCGCCACGGCTCAATTCACCTAGGATATCCCCCGGCGTCGGCAGCAAGGCCGGCTCCACCTGCGCCTCCCTCTCCCACAGCTTTGAGCGGTGGATCGCCCGCGCGCACTGGAAGTAGACGCTTTCGACGCGGATGACGATGACCGAGCGCGGCGCCTTTTCCTCGATGGCGAAGGAGGCGCAAAGCTCAAGGTCGGCGGAAAGGTGCGCCCGGCCGTTGACGCGCAGCGTGGTGCCGGAGCCGGGCACCAGGAAGAGAAGGCCGACGCGGCCGTCGCGCACGATGTTCCTTAGCGAATCGATGCGGTTGTTGCCACGCCGGTCCGGCATCATCAGCGTGCGTGGGTCGTGGATGCGCACGAAGCCGGGCTTGTCGCCGCGCGGCGAGCAATCGAGCCCTTCCGGGCCGGCGGTGGCCAGCGAAACGAAGGGCGAAGCCTCAATGAAGGCGGCATAGGCGGGAATGATGTGGTCGATCTCCTTGACGATCGAGGTTTGCCCCGGCTTCCCGTAAAGCGCTTCCAGTTCCTCGACCGTCCCGATCGCCCCGGCATCCATCGTCTCAGCGCTCACGGCTCAGCCCCTTTTCTTCCAGTTCGCGCAGATAGTCCTGCCAGCGCTCTTCGCGCTCGCGGCCGAGGGTGGCGAGATAGCTCCAGCTGTATAGTCCGGTGTCATGGCCGTCGTCGAAGACGATGCGCACGGCGTAGTTGCCCACCGGCTCCATCCGCGCGATCGCCACGTCCTTCTTGCCGCCGACCGTCACCCGCTGCTCGGGCGAGTGGCCCTGCACCTCGGCGGAGGGCGAGAGAACCCGCAGCATCTCGGCGCTGAGCGACACCGGCTCCTCGTCGGGAAAGCTCACGGTCAGGAGCTTGCGGTCTTTCGAGACGCGCAATTCTTTCGGTGCATTCATCGCCAGCCTCCGGCCTTCATCCACTTATACACTGTTGGGATGGAAGACACCGGCGATGCAAGGGCCAATTTGCCGAAGGGGCCGCACGGCAGCCCCTCACGCTAAGGCCGATGCGGCTCCTTCAAGCGAGGAAGGGAAGGCCTTCGATGTCGAGATCGAACGGATCGAGATCGCCTGGCCTCAAAACGTCGAACTCGAACCCAGGCGCGGAAGAGACGTCCTCCGCCGCGTCTGTGAACAGATCGTCGTGCGCGATCTCCTCGGAAAGCGCCGGCACCTGTTGGGGAGAATCCTGCGCCCGCTCGGCATCGGCATCCGAGGGTTGGTCTTCCCGGCTCGCCTCGAGCGCTTGCCACTGTTCCTCGATGAGTTCGCTGACCTTGCCCGGAGAGCGCGTCAGCGCCAGCATCACGTCGTCGTCGATTACGGTCGATATTTCTTCGCCATCGAGCTCGAAGTCGATCCGATAGAGGAAATCCGGCTGCTCGGCGTCGGGCAGCCACCACAGATCGCCGTCCTGCCGCACGGGAATGTCGCTCAGATCGGAGACGGTCGTCGGCTCGAAAAACGAAAGATCCCCATCGGCGCCGTATTTCGTGCCCAGCGAGACCTGGAATTCACTGACGCAAGGTGCGGGAGATTGCGCGGCATTGTCGGCACCGCTCGGCGTCTCCTCTCCCACGACCGTCGCATGACCGCTCACAGTGGAGGCGTTTTCGCGCGTTGTTTCAGCGATGACGCCCGACATTTCGGGCTGTCCCGACGGGCGCAGTTCCCCAAGATCGGAAGAAGCTTTCCAGTCGAACGAGCCTTCCGAAGATGTCGTCTCGCTCATGTGGAGGTCAATCCCGCTCTTCTTGGAGAGGTCGTTGGCCTCGGGCGGGGAAACAGTGAAATCAATATTCACAGATCCCTGCTTGGTATTATCCTGATCCGGCAGACGCTCTTCGGCGCTCTTTTCTGCTCCACTCGGATTCACCGCAACACTTGCCGTAGCACCAACGGAAGAATACCCAAACTCATCATCGTCAAAATAAGTTTTATTATTGACAGCAACTGAATTTTTATCCGCCATAACAATATATCCCATGTAGAAAATATGGAAAACCAACTACTACATGGAATGCCGCTTGTCCATGGCATACCTGCCTGCAACGGCAGCATTGCCGGAAACCGGCACGGGATGCTAGGTAGATCGGGTAGCTTGAAACTGCCGTTATCGTAGCCACATCAGTGACAGGCAAACAGTCGAAAAAGACAAGACCGCATGAACCAAGCCGGCAGCATGATCGACCCCTTCGGCCGCGCAATCACCTATCTGCGCGTATCGGTGACGGACCGCTGCGACTTCCGCTGCGTCTACTGCATGGCCGAGGACATGCATTTCCTGCCCAAGAAAGATCTTCTAAGCCTGGAAGAGCTGGAGCGGCTATGCGCCGTCTTCATCGACAAGGGCGTGCGCCGCCTCAGGCTCACCGGTGGCGAGCCGTTGGTGCGCAAGAACATCATGCACCTGGTGCGCCAGCTTTCGCGGCACCTTCAAACGGGTGCGCTGGACGAATTGACGCTGACCACCAATGGCTCTCAGCTCGCCCGCTTCGCTGCCGAGCTTGCCGATTGCGGCGTCAGGCGCATCAACGTCTCGCTCGACACGCTCGACGCTGAGAAGTTCCGCGCCATTACCCGCTGGGGCGTGTTCGACAAGGTGATGCAAGGCATTGAGGCAGCGCAGGCCGCCGGGTTGAAGATCAAGCTCAACACCGTCGCGCTCAAAGGCTTCAACGAGGACGAGATCCCGGAAATGCTGCGCTGGGCGCATGGCCGCGGCATGGACATGACGGTGATCGAGACCATGCCCATGGGCGAGATCGACGCCGACCGAACGGACCAGTATCTGCCGCTGTCGGAATTGCGTGCGCGGCTCGAGCGGCAGTTCACGCTGACCGACATCCCTTATAAGACCGGCGGCCCCGCCCGCTATGTCGAGGTGGCGGAGACCGGCGGCCGGCTCGGCTTCATCACGCCGCTCACGCATAATTTCTGCGAAAGCTGCAACCGCGTGCGGCTCACCTGCACGGGCACGCTCTATATGTGCCTCGGCCAGGAGGACGCGGCGGACCTGCGCGCCCCGCTGCGCTCCTCGGAAGGCAACGGGCTCGTCTCCAACGCCATCGACGAGGCGATCGGCCGCAAGCCCAAGGGCCACGATTTCATTATCGACCGCACGACGAAACGCCCCGCCGTCTCCCGCCACATGAGCGTCACCGGCGGCTGACAACGTTTTTTGCCCAACTGGACCGATTGCCTCGCGCTCCGTTCGATCGTAAGCCAAGCTTACGAAATTCAACGTCGGAGCCGAGGTGGCCCTTTCCCCAAACCTGCGCGGCGCGTTGTTCATCACCGTCTCCATGGCCGGCTTCAACATCAATGACGCGCTGACCAAGTCGGTCTCGGCGTCCATGAACATGGGCCAGATCATGCTCGTGCGCGGCGTCTTCGCGACGCTGCTGCTCGTTCTGCTGGCCACCTGGATGGGCGCCTTTGCGGCGCCCGGCAAGCTGATGCGGGGAAGCGTCCTCCTAAGGGTGATATGCGAGGTGGGCGCCACCGTCACCTTCCTCATGGCGCTCCTGAACCTGCCGATCGCCAATGTGAGCGCGGTTCTGCAGGCCCTGCCGCTCACCGTGACGGTGGGTGCTGCCTTCGTCTTTTCCGAGCCGGTGGGCTGGCGGCGCTGGAGTGCCATCACAGCCGGCCTTCTCGGCGTCCTCATCATCGTGCGGCCGGGGTTCGAGGGGTTTAGCGCCTGGTCGCTCTCCGCGCTTGCCTGCGTCGGCTTCTGCACGGTGCGCGACCTTGCCACGCGCCGCATTCCGCACGAGACGCCGACCGTGCTCGTATCCGCCGTCACGTCGGTGGCCGTGACCGTTTGCGGCGCAGCGCTCGTGCCCGCCTTCGGCGGGTGGTCGCCATTGGGCGCGGCGAACATCGTGTTTCTCCTCGCCGCGGCGGTGGCGCTCGTCGTCGGCTACCAGTTCATCATCACGGCCATGCGCGTCGGCGACATCTCCTTCATGGCGCCCTTCCGCTACACGGCGCTGGTGTGGGCGCTGGCGCTCGGTTATCTCGTCTTCGGCGACGTGCCCGACGGGCCGATGCTTGTCGGCGCGGCCGTCGTCGTCGCCTCCGGGCTCTACGCGCTCTACCGCGAGCAGGTGGTGGGAAGGAAAAAGCCGATCGCCGGGAGCACCGGTCCCGGCATGGCGCCCGAGGGAACATGAGGTCAAGAACGGGCGGCAACCGCCCGCCCGATGCCATTACCGAAGAAATGATATTGCGGAAATGATGATGACCGTCCGACCGTTCGACCGCACCACACCGCCCCACATCCTGACGCTCGTCACGGCGGCCGGCACGGCGGCGATCGCGATGAACCTCTTCCTGCCGTCGCTGCCCGGCATGGCCACCTATTTCCAGGCCGATTACGGCATCGTCCAGCTTGCCGTGTCGCTCTACCTGGCGGCCACCGCCATTTTGCAGCTGGGCATCGGCCCCGCCTCGGACCGTTTCGGCCGCCGGCCGGTGATGCTGTTCTCCTTCGCCGTCTTCATCCTCAGCACCTTCGCGGCCATCTACGCGCCGACCATCGAGCTTCTTCTCCTATGCCGCCTCTTCCAGGCCTTCGCCGCCGCCGGCATGGTGCTGGCGCGCGCCATCGTGCGCGATACGGTCGGCACCGACGAGGCGGCCAGCCGCATCGGCTACATCACCATGGGCATGACGGTGGCGCCGATGGTCGGGCCGATCATCGGCGGCATCCTCGACGAGCTCTACGGCTGGCAGGCCACCTTCCAGCTCATGCTCGCCATCGGCATCTTCGCCTTTATCGTCGTCTATCTCGACCTCGGCGAGACCAACGCCCACCGCTCCGCCAGCATGACGGGCCAGATCAAGACATATCCAGAGCTCTTCGGCTCGCGCCGCTTCTGGGGATACTCGTCCGCCGCCGCCTTCACCTCCGGCGCCTTCTTCGCCTTTCTCGGCGGCGGCCCGTTCGTCGCCACGCGGCTTCTCGGCCTGTCGCCCTCCGGCTACGGCCTATACTTCGCCGTCATCACGGTCGGCTATGCGCTCGGCAACTTCCTGTCCGGGCGCTATTCGCGCGCCATCGGCGTCAACCGCATGATGCTCACCGGAAACCTCATCGCCGTCGCCGGCACGGCTCTTTCCCTCGTCCTCTTCTGGCTCGGCTACTTTCATCCGCTATCGCTCTTCGGCCCCACCTTCTTCGTCGGCATGGGCAACGGCATCTCGCTGCCCAGCGCCAATGCCGGCGTCGTCAGCGTGCGGCCGCATCTGGCGGGTTCGGCCTCGGGGCTCGGCGGCGCGTTGCAGATCGGCGGCGGGGCGGCGCTCTCCGTGTTGGCCGGCGCCTTTCTGACGGCACAGTCCGGCCCCTACCCGCTGCTCTTCGTCATGTTCCTTTCCTCCCTTTGCGCGGTGGTCTCAACGCTTTATGTCATCCATGTCGCCCGTCAGGCGGGCGAGTTGTGACACTGGGGAAGGCGAAGCCATGGTACAACGCGTCTTCGGCATCACCGGCTGGAAGAACTCCGGCAAGACGACGCTGACCGTGCGGCTGACCGCTGCCCTCGCAAAGCGCGGGCTGAAGGTTGCCACGGTGAAGCACGCGCATCACAGCTTCGAGGTCGACCGGCCGGGCACCGATTCCTTCCGCCACCGCGAGGCCGGTGCCGTGGAAACCGCCATCGTCTCCAGCCGCCGCTGGGCGCTCATGCACGAGTTGCGCGGCGAGGACGAGCCATCGCTCGCCGACATCCTCGCCCGGCTTTCGCCCGCCGACCTGGTGCTGGTCGAGGGCTACAAGCGCGAATCGCACCCGAAGATCGAGTGCCGCCGCCTCGATACCTTCGACCGGACGCCGCTCGCCGGCGCGGTGCCGGGGGTCGTCGCCGTCGCCAGCGACAGCCCGGACGAGAAAGAGAGCCTGCCGCTCTTCGCCCTCGACGACGTCGAGGCCATCGCCGATTTCATCGTCCGATATCTCGGCATCGGGTAGCTTTTGCCGCTTGCAATTTTATTGCGAAGGATGGGAATATCGGCCCAAGCCCTGTGCTCTACAAGGAAAATACGGGGCAGGAACGCGACAGAGAGGAACACTTATGCGTATCACAAGGCGTATTGCACTTGGTCTTTCGGCCGCCGCGCTGGCGCTGACGATCGGCGGAGCCACGGCGCAGGAGAAGCTCCGGATCGGCACCGAAGGCGCCTATCCGCCCTTCAACAACCTCACCGCCGACGGCAAGCTCGAAGGCTTCGACGTCGATATCGCGCGTGCGCTCTGCGAGGAGATGGGTGTCGAGTGCGAGTTCGTCACCCAGGACTGGGACGGCATCATCCCAGCGCTCCAGGCGGGCAAGTTCGACGCCATCGTCGCCTCGATGTCGATCACGCCGGAGCGCGACGAGCAGGTCGACTTCACCAAGCCCTACTACACGAACTCGCTGGTGTTCGTGGCCCCGAAGGAAGCCGAGTTCGACGCGGACAATGTCGAGGGCAAGGCCATCGGCGTCCAGGCCGGCACCATTGCCGCCGAATATGTCGAGGAGAACTATCCTGATGCCGAGCTCAGGGCCTATCCTTCGCAGCTGGAAGCCTGGGCGGATCTCAGCAACGAGCGCGTCGATGCCGTGCTTGCAGACTTCGGCGTTCAGTATGAATGGGTCAACAGCGAAGGCGGCGCCTGCTGCGAGTTCAAAGGTGACGCGGTCGGCGGGGACGACGTGATCGGCATCGCCGTCCGCGAGGGCGAGACGGAACTCGTCGAGAAGTTCAACGCCGCGATCGACGCCATCCGCGAGAACGGCACCTACGCGGAAGTCAACGCGAAGTACTTCCCGTTCGACATCTACGGCGAATAGGCGTACCGGGTCGGGTGCGGGGCGAGGCTTCCGCATCCGGCTTTTCGCCGCCTGGCCGTTCCGGCCTTGGAAGGTCGGCTCCTGAGCCGCGGTCCAGACGCAGGTTCAAATCGTGGATTACACAACCCTACTCAGCTTCGGCCGTGAAGGCTGGGGAGACGACATCGCCTCCGGCGTGGCGATAACGGTGAGCCTTGCGCTGGCGACCCTGCCGCTCGGCTTGGTGCTCGGTTTCGTCGTGGCGCTCGGAAAGCGCTCCACCGAGCCGACATTGCGCTTGTCGGCCAACATCTTCACCACGATCTTTCGCGGCCTGCCCGAGCTTCTGACGCTGTTCCTGGTCTATTTCGGTGCGCAGATCGCCATCCAGCAGATCGTCCGGGCGGCAGGCGGCGAGACCTATATCGAGATCAACGCCTTCGCGGCCGGCATGTTCGCCCTCGGCGCGGTCTTCGCTGCCTATGCCAGCGAGGTCTTCGCGGCCGCCTTCAGCGCCATTCCACATGGCCAGTACGAGGGCGCCCATGCGCTCGGCCTGTCGCGCTGGCGCACCATGCGGCTCGTCATCCTGCCGCAGCTCATCCGCGTCGCCCTACCCGGCCTTTCCAATCTCTGGCTGATCCTCTTGAAGGAAACCGCGCTCGTTTCCGTCATCGGCCTTTCGGACATCCTGCGTCAGACCGGCATCGCCGCGCGCACCACGCGCGAGGCTTTCCTCTTCTACGGGACGGCGTGCCTTCTCTACCTTGTTCTCGCCCTTCTCTCCTCCATCGTGCTTTCGGCCGTGGAGCGGCGGGTTTCCGCCGGCGGAGCCGCACGATGAGCGAGCCGCCACCCGCCATCGGCGCCCCCGCCCTTTCCGCGCGCGGCAGTGACGTCGTGCCGCCGCCTCCACCCGCAAGGGGTTGGGCCCGAGCGCGGGTAACGGGAATTGCCCTTCTCGGGCTCTGGGCGCTCGTCGGTGCCGGCACGCTCCTCTTCCTTCTTTCGTCCTGGAACGCCGAGCTTTTCGCCCGCTATGCGCCGCGCTATCTGTCCGGCCTGCTGGTGACGGTGCAGCTCGTCGCCATATCCATCGTGCTCGGCGCGGTCCTCTCGGTGCCCATCGCCCTCGGGCGCCGCTCCAAAAGCCGCATCGTCGCAACCCTTTCCTATGCCTACGTCTATTTCTTCCGCGGCACGCCGCTGCTCGCGCAGACCTTCCTGGTCTATTACGGGCTCGGCTCCTTCCGGCCGGAGTTGCAGGCCGTCGGCCTGTGGGGCTTCTTCCGCGAGGCCTGGTACTGCGCCATCTTCGCCTTCTCGCTCAACACCGCGGCCTACCAGGCGGAGATCCTGCGCGGCGCGTTCGAAAGTGTGGGCCGCGGCCAGTGGGAGGCGGCCTCGGCGCTGGGCCTGTCGCGGCTGCAGACGGTCTACAAGATCATCCTGCCCCAGGCGGCCATCGTCGCCCTGCGCCCCTACGGCAACGAGATCATCCTGATGATCAAGGGCTCGGCCATCGTCGCCATCATCACCGTCTACGATCTGATGGGCGAGACGCGGCGGGCCTATTCGCGTACCTTCGACTTCCAGACCTATATCTGGGCGGCCCTCATCTATCTGAGTATTGTGGAGATGCTGCGCTTGGGCGTCGACCGCATCGAGCGGCGGTTGACACGGCATCTTCGCCGGTAAACCCTGAGATCATCAAACCCACCCCGGAAAAAGCGGAGGAACGAGCCGTATGGCGAATGTTGCATTCATCGGACTTGGCGTGATGGGCTATCCCATGGCCGCGCACCTGAAGGAGCGCGGGGGCCACGAGGTGACCGTCTACAACCGCACGGTTGCCAAGGCGGAGAAATGGGTGGCCGAGCACGGCGGAGCGATGGCCCCGACACCGGCCGAGGCCGCGCGCGACAAGGACTTCGTCTTCTCCTGCGTCGGCAACGACGAGGATCTTTGCACCGTCACGCTGGGCGAGGACGGCGCCTTCAAGGCGATGAAGGCCGGCGCCGTCTTCATCGACAACACCACCGCCTCGGCTCTCATCGCGCGGGAACTGGCAGCAGAGGCGGAAAGCCGCGGCTTCGGCTTCATCGACGCCCCGGTCTCCGGCGGGCAAGCCGGCGCGGAGAACGGCGTTCTGACGGTGATGTGCGGCGGCGATCAGGCCACCTTCGACAAGGCCAGGCCGGTGATCGAGGCCTATGCGCGCATGGTCGGGCTGATGGGTCCTGCGGGTGCCGGGCAACTCACCAAGATGGTCAACCAGATCTGCATCGCCGGCCTCGTGCAGGGGCTGGCCGAAGGCATCCACTTCGGCAAGAAGGCCGGCCTCGACATCGAGAAGGTGATCGAGGTCATCTCCAAGGGCGCGGCCGGCTCCTGGCAGATGGAAAACCGCTACAAGACCATGAACGCCGGCGAATACGGCTTCGGATTCGCCGTCGACTGGATGCGCAAGGACCTCGGCATCTGCCTCACTGAAGCCAACGACAACGGCGCCAAACTGCCGGTAACCGCGCTCGTCGACCAGTTCTACAAGGAGGTTCAGGAAATGGGCGGCAAACGCTGGGACACCTCCTCGCTGCTTGCGCGGCTGGAGAAGTAGGCATCGGGGCGGTTCGCGCTTTGCTCCGCCGCCTCACGACGTATCGGGGCTCTCCAGCGCGTAGAGGGCCAGCGAATGGGCGTGCGCGAGGATCTCGTCGACCTCGCGGATGTTGCGGGGGCGGATTTCGGACGGGTCGAAGCGGGAGAGCCGGCCGCCGGGCGGCCGCCCGCCGCGCAGCGGTGCGATGCGGCGCGTAAGCCCCAGATCGCGGCGCGCCTTCCAGCGGGCAAAGCGCCTGGCCTGTCCCGGCAGATCGTCAAGGGCGGCGAGCAGTGCCGCAAGCCGCCGGCCAAGGCGCGCGGCGCTGACGGGATCATCGCGGGAGGGCGGCCGCGGGAGGGGAGACGGCTCGATGAGGCCGGGAAACAGGATGCGCGGGACGGCGTGCGCGGGCCTATTGCCGCCGCCGCCCAGCGCCGGGGTATGCGGCAGCGGGTCGAAGAGCGGCAGGCTCACGCTTCGCGGACGGGCGGGCGCGGCGGCGCGCCTGGCTTCCGCCCTCGCTCTGCGCGCTGCGGCGGATAGGTCGGCGGGAGAGGCCATCACGGCGATGCCGAGGCTGCGCAGGAGCGGCACCGGGCTTGCGGGCCTCTGTTTGCGCGGGGGCGGCAGACAGACGGTGAGACCGCGCGCGGCGGCGATGACCAGCCGCCGCGCGGCGGCCTCAGCCGGGCGCAGCAGGCTGAGGATGGCGCGCCAGAGATGGCGGGGCAGGGTCTTTGGCGGCTCGCCTTCGGCCAGCACCTCGGGATGAGGACCCACGGCCGGCCCGGCCATGGCCACGAGGGAAGCGACGATGCGCTTCAGCGCCTCGCGATCCCGCTCGATTGCCGCAGTTCCGTCCATGGCTGCCTCCTTTCTTTAGGCGGCGGGATTATCGCACGAGTTGGGAAGGGCGTGAATGAAGATAGGAAAACATTCCTGACAAATGCTGACAGGGGTGCATTTTCCGCCGCCCCCCAACGCGCGCGTCATCCCAGAAGCCGGAGCGAAGCGGAGGCTGTCCGGGATCCATTCCGGAAGGTGGACGAGTCACGGAATGGGTCCCGGACAAGCCTTCAGCCTTCGCCCTTTGGGCTTCGGCTGACAGGTCGGCTTGTCCCTGATGACGCGCGTTTGGGGGCGGCAACCGGTCTCCCCCTTGTCGAAGGGTGAGCCTGTCGAAGGATCGAAAGATCGAAGGAGAAGCACTGACGATCACCGACCAGCGTCAGCGCCTCACCCATCTCCAGAACGGCCTTGCCTTGACCGGGTCGAACACGCAGAGTTTATTTTCTCGGTGGTTCACTGAAAGCGGCGATAACAATGCGGGTCGGGGTTCTTTTCACGGTTGCGATAGCCAGTCTTCTCCTGCCCGCGACCGCCGGGGCGGAAAGCCTGAAGATCGGCTGGCGGGACCTGCTCCCCGAGGGCCATGCGCCCCTCGCCCCGCAAAAAATCCGCCCCACGCCCTCCGCAAAGCCCCGGCAGATCGCGCTTTCCACCGCGTTCGACGGCAAGACGGTGGAGCTTTCGGGCCATCTGCTTCCCGCCGACCGCGAGGGCGAGCTGGTCTACGCCTTCATGCTGGTGCCGCGAAGCGGCGCCTGCAGCCACATGGCCCAGCCGCCGCCGTCCCAGGTCATTCGCGTCGTGCCGGAGGAGCCCTACCGGCTCAGCATGAACTACGAGCCGGTGTCGGTGACCGGCCGGCTCACGGCGGGCCTGGAAAAGACACAGCTCTTCATCCTCGACGGCGTGGCGGTCATCGAATCCGGCTACCGCATGAGCATGGCTCAGGTGACAAGTGCGGACTTCGCCGGCGGGAAGGCCCGCCCGGCAACACCGTGGGGCTTCCTTGGGAGCCCTGCGCGCGACTAGCCGGACACTCACGCCGCCGCGTGCGCGGCCTCCTTGTCGAGCACCAGATAATCGAGCGGCAACTCGGTCGTGTACTTGATCTGCTCCATGGCGAAGGAGGAGGAGACGTCGCGGATCTCGATCTTGGAGATGAGCTTCTTGTAGAAGGCGTCATAGGCGGCGATGTCGGGCACCACCACGCGCAGGAGATAATCGACCTCGCCGCTCATGCGGTAGAACTCGACCACCTCCGGAAACTCCTTGATCACCTCGGCAAAGCGGCGCAGCCACTCGTGGCTGTGGGCATTGGTGCGGATCGAAACGAAGACCGTGACGCGGGCGTTCACCTTGACCGGGTCGAGGATGGCCACCCGGCGGCGGATAACGCCCTCCTCCTCCAGCTTCTGGATGCGCCGCCAGCACGGCGTCGTCGACAGCCCCACCTTCTTGGCGATGTCGGCCACGGCAAGCGTGGAATTCTCCTGCAGGAGGCGAAGAATCTTGCGGTCGAGACGGTCCATGATGGAATCTCCGGGAGGAAATTTTTTCCAAACGTGGGGCAATCTGCGCCCGGTTTCAAGAAAAATTTTCTCAACAGAAACTGCAATTTCCTTCACGAAGGGAGGGCGCGGTCACGTCCTCGCCTTCACTTCCTCTTGAAGAACAGGCAGCAAGTCTTTCTCAAACCACGGATTTTTCTTCAGCCAGGCCGTGTTGCGCCACGAAGGGTGCGGCAGTGGCAGAAGGCGTGGGCGCTCCGATGCGGCGAAAATCGCTTTCCACTCGCCCACCGTTTCTGTCACGCCCTTGCGGCGCAGGGTGCCCAGATGCCAGGCCTGCGCGTACTGGCCGACGGTCAGGACCAATTCGATCTGCGGCATTGCGGCCATCAGGCGGGCGCGCCAGGCCGGCGCGCATTCGCGGCGCGGCGGCAGGTCGCTGCCCTTGGCATCGTAGCCGGGAAAACAGAAGCCCATGGGCGCGATGGCAAAGCGCCGCGGATCGTAGAACTCATCCCGGGTCACACCCAGCCAGTCGCGCAGGCGGTCTCCGGAGCGGTCGTCGAAGGGCAGACCGGAAGCGTGCACGCGCGTGCCCGGTGCCTGGCCGGCGATCAATATGCGGGCGGTGCGCGAGCCGGTCACCACCGGGCGCGGCTCGTGCGGCAGGGGCGCGCCGACCGGGCTCTCCCGGCACAGCCGGCAGGCGCGGATCTCCCGCAACAGGGCTTCCAGCGTGTCGGTCATGGAGGTGCCGTCCCGATGGCCGCCCTCGGGCGGCCGCTATGCCGCCGCGCTGGGTCTTGCGGCGACGTCGTCGTACCAGCGTTTCAGGTGGTGCAGGTCCGCCGGCATTTCAATGCGGGCCGGTTTCATGAACTGTATGGCGACAAGGCCCGTGATATCGGCGATGGAGAAATCGTCGCCGGCAATGAAGGGGCGGTTCGCCAACTCGCCGTCAAGGAAGCGCATGAACGCGACCGCCTTCGGCTTGTTCGCCTCGCCCCATTCGGGCACCTGCGGCACCTCCCACTCCTTCATCGCCGGGTGCAGGTGGCGGAAGGCGGCGGCGACGGACATGAAAAGGCCGAGCTCGACGCGGCGCTGCCACATCTCCACCAGGGCCCGGCCGAGCGCACCCTTGCCGAAAAGTGCCGGCTCGGGATGCAGCTCCTCGAAATAGCAGCAGATGGCGATGGTTTCGGTAAGCACCGTACCGTCGTCGAGTTCGAGCACCGGCAGGCGCCGCAGCGGGTTGAGGCTGGCGACGGTCTCGCCGCGATGCTCCATCGCGCCCATGTCCACCGGCACCAGCGGCACCTCGATCCCCTTCTCGGCGAGGAAAATCCGCACCCGCCGCGGGTTGGGCGCCCTGCCCCCGTCGAAAAGCCTCATCGCTGCCTCCTTCCTTCATCGTTACGTGGCGGCACGCTCCGCAAGGAGTTGCCGCAAGAAGTTTATCACCTGGCCGATCCAGTCGTGCGGCGCCTCCTCGATGCTTCGCCGCCCTGCACGCCAGTCTTGCGGGGTCTGGAACGTGCCGGCCCACAGGCCCCTGCGGGCGCCGCGCGCCTCCGCCTCGACGCCATGATAGTCACCGTAGGAGATTGCCCAGCCCGATTCCACCATCGCCTTACCGAGATCGCGCCCGCCTGCCGCGCAGCGCGCCAGAAGCCGGCCGTAGCGGTCGCGCTCCCAGCCTTCGCAACTGACGGCCCGCCCCCCGATCAGTTCCGCCAGCGCCTGCCGCGCCCGCCGTCCGCAGGCATAGGCATGGCCGTTGCGGCTGCATTCCTGGGAAAGTTCGGGTGCATCGATGCCGCGCAGGCGTATGCGCTCGCCGGCGAGCGTCAGGCTGTCGCCGTCGGCAAGCGTGACGGCACCCGCCACCTGCCGCGTCGCCACCCGGTCGATCCGTGCCGCCGCAAGCGCCAGGAGAGCCAGGATCGCCAGCGCCAGCGCCCAATCGCCATAGCGGCGCACGCGGCTCGTCCGTCTCCTGACGTGTCGACCGCGTCTCCATACACTCATGCGTTGAAGGGTCTCTTAATCATTCGGACATACTTTGGGCACGTAGAAGGCGGGAACAAAGCACGCGATGGCGCGCAGCAGAAGCTATACGGTCGACAAGTTCATTGTCGACCGCAGAAAGCCACATCGCAACAGCGACGTGGCACGCGCGGTGCGTCGCACGCGCGAGCGCCTGTCACAGACCGCAGGCAATCCCGCCTTCGACCGCGAGATGCTGAAAATCCACGCCTCGGCGATCGCCGGCTGCACGCCGGCGGTACTTCTGCTCGTCCTCGTCGTCGGGCTGATGGGTTTTGCCGCCGGCATGGAGCGCGGGATATTCATTTGGGGGCTGGTCACGGCGGCCGGCTATGCCGCGCTTTATCTTTTCGCCCGGCGGGTGGATGCGCTGGCGCTGGCCGGGATGGGCGAGAAGGCCCTTTCACGGCGCTTCCTGCTTCTGCACTTTACAAGCGGCATAGGCTGGGCCTATTTCGTTTCCCTCGAATGCGCGACGTGCGGGCTCGACCACATCCCGGTCGTCATGGCCATCATTCTCCTGATGACGATTGCCGCCACCGCGCTCGTCGCCGCCTCGCTGCGCGGCGCGCTGCTTTCCACCTTTGCCCTGCCCGTGGCCCTTTATGCCCTGCTCTACGTCCAACTGCCGCTCGGCGTGGAGCCGATCATGGCCGTGCTCCTGATCCTTTCCCTGCCCTTCTTCTCCTACGTCGCCCAACAGCGGAACCTGGCTTCGGTACAGCTCTTGTCCTTCCGCAGCGAAAAGGACGCGCTGATCGCCGAACTGGAGACCGCCAAGGCCATGTCGGACGAGGCGCGCCGGCGCGCCGAGGAGGCCAATCTGGCGAAATCCCGCTTCCTCGCCTCGATGAGCCACGAACTGCGCACGCCGCTCAACGCCATTCTCGGCTTCTCGGAGGTGATGGCCAAGGAGGTGCTGGGGCGGATCGACAACGACACCTATCGCGAATATGCGAAGGACGTGCACGAATCCGGCCAGCACCTGCTCGACCTCATCAACGAGATCCTCGACCTGTCGCGCATCGAGGCGGGCCGCTATCAGTTGAACGAGGAGCCGCTGGAGCTTACGGACGTGGTGCAGGAATGCTGCCGCATGATGGAGTTGAGGGCGCGCGCCAAGGACATCCGGATCGAACAGCAGGCCGAGCCGACACTGCCCCTGCTTCTGGCGGACGAGCGCGCCGTGCGCCAGATCACCCTCAATCTCCTATCCAACGCCGTCAAGTTCACCCCTTCGGGCGGAGAGATCCGCGTGCGTGTCGGCTGGACGGCGGGCGGCGGACAATATGTGGCCGTGCGGGACAACGGGCCGGGCATTCCCGAGGACGAACTGCCGGTGGTACTGGCGGCCTTCGGCCAGGGCTCCATCGCCATCAAGAGCGCCGAGCAGGGCACCGGCCTCGGCCTGCCCATCGTGCAGGGCCTGGCGAAGCTGCACGGCGGCAAGCTGGAACTGAAGTCGACGCTGCGCAAGGGAACGGAAGCGATCGTCGCCTTCCCGCCGGCGCGCGTGATGGAGGAACTGCCGGCCATCCCCACGCGGCAGCCGTTGCGAAAACGCGCGAGCGCCTGACGCGCATCAGCCCTCGCGCGCCCTCACCTCCGCCATGCCGGCGCCGAGTTCCCCCGCCGCCTTCACCAGCCCCGCGGCAAGCGCGGCACCGACGCCGTTGTGCCCATTGGTGCCGAGGGCCAGCAGCGGGAGCAAGCCGAGATGTTCCGCCGCCTTGCGGTGTTGTTCGCTTCGCGTGTCGGCAAGCAGGCAATGGTCGAGCGCGGCGGGGTTTAGCGCATGGAGGGCAGCTGCCGCGGCCGTCGCCGCAAGGCCGTCGAGGATGACCGCCACCTTCTGCGTGCGCGCGGCCAGGATGGCGCCGGCAAGTGCGGCGATCTCGCGCCCGCCGAGCCGGCGCACGGCCTCCAGCGGATCGCCGAGATGCCCCTTATGTGTGCGCAACGCCCTGTCGAGCAGCGCGACGGCCTCCTCCCCCGCCTCCGCCCATTCCTCCGCTCCGCCGTTCCGAAGCGCGCTCAGCACCGCCATGGCCGAAAGATCGGCAGCGCCACCCACCGCACCAAGGCACAGGAGATCGGCGCCGACGGCCACCGCCTCCATCCCGAAAGCCATCGTGGCGGCGGCCGCGCGCTCGTCGAGCGCGGGCGCCTCGGTGATGTCGCCCACCGGCAGGTCGAGCGCGAGGTCGAAGACGTTCAGGCCGAGGTCGCCGGCCGCGCACAGGTGGCTGACGGGGGCCGCGCCGGAGGCGATGGCCTCCACCTTGCCGCGCGCCTCTTCCACAGGGTCGCCCGTGCCCAGACGGTGCGCCACCTCGTGCGAGGCGGCAAAGAGCGCCACCACGGGCCTTGCCACCCGCGCCGGCGCGCGGCCCGTCACAGCCGCCAGCCAGGTTGCGAGCGTCTCCAGCCGGCCGAGCCCGTGTTCCCCGCCCTCTCCCGACAAATGCCCGCGCACCCGCCCTGCCGCTGCCTCGTCCAGGCTGGGCAACTGGTTGGCAAGGTTGCGGATGTCGTCGAAAGGAAGGCCGCTTGTCGTCATGTTCGCTTTCTCCTGCAGTCGGCCGTGGCATAGAGCGGAGGGAAGCTGCTGGCAATGGCGGTCCGAAGCGGGCTTGCGTTCTCTGCCGGCGGCCCCCATGTGGAACCAACGACAGGAAGGCGACATGGACGCGATCGAATCCCCCTGCATTCTCGTCTGCTCGATCGACGAGATGACCGGCTATTGCTTCGGCTGCGGGCGGACGCGCGCCGAGATCGGCGCCTGGCTCGCCATGACGCCGTCCGAGCGGCGAGCGGTCATGGAAGCATTGCCGGCGCGGCTTGACTCCATCGAACGCAAGCCTCGGCGCGAGACGCGGCGGGCGCGGTTGGCGCGCGAGCGCGCCGGAAAAGCGGGATAGAGCACATGCGGCTTTTCTGGATCATCATCGCCGTCATGGCCGCGGGCCTCGTCCTTCTGGTCGCCAACCATGAGAACGGTCAGGTCTTCGGCATCGAAAACAATGCCTTCGCCTCGGTGCTCTATCTCAGCCTTTGGGCGGCCGTCCTCATCGTCGGCATTGCCGGCTCGCGAATGCGCTTCTCCGCCGTCGCACGCGATCTTGCTTACTGGCTTCTCATTCTTCTGGTCCTGACGACGGGCTACCAGTACCGCTACGAACTGCAGGATGTGGCGAGCCGGCTGACAGCCGGCCTCGTTCCCGGCAGCCCAATGTCGCTTGCCGGTTCCGAGGGGCATGCGGTGATGCTGGACAAGTCTTCCAACGGCCATTTCGAGGTGCGCATGCTGGCGAACGGCGCGACCGTGCGGGCGCTGGTCGATACCGGCGCCTCGGCAACGGTGCTGACGGCGGCGGACGCCGAGCGGGTCGGCATTGCCGCGCAGGATCTTCGTTTCACCACTCCCGTCATGACGGCCAACGGCCGCGCGCTTGCCGCACGCGCCAGCCTCGACACGCTGCGCATCGGCCCCATCGAACGCACGAAGATGCCGATCCTGGTGGCCGAACCAGGCCGGCTGGAACAGAGCCTGCTCGGCATGCAGTTCCTGAGCAGCCTGTCGGGCTTCGAGATGCGCGGCGACCGCCTGATCCTGCGCGATTAGCTAGAGCAATTCCAAGAAAAGTGGAAACCGGTTTTCCGTCCGGAATTGCGACAAAACAAGGAGTTAGACCAAATCATCGATTCCATGAAACGATGAATTGGTCTAAACAAGGCTCCAGGCGAAGCGGGCCGACACGAACAGCGCGAAGAGACCGAACGCGATCTCCAGATGCCGCTTGTCGAGGGCGTGGGCAATGCGCACCCCGAGCGGGGCGAGGAGGAGCGTGACGGGGATGACGAGCAGGACGGCGATCCAGTTGACGTAGCCGGTCGAGGCGACAGGCAATTGCGGCAAGCCCCAGCCGGCCCAGATATAGCCGAGGAACCCGGGAACGGAGATCAGCACGCCGACGCCCGAGGAGGTGGCCACCGCCTGGTGGATGGGGCGGCCGAAGAGCGTCATGAAAGTGTTGTTGAGAATACCGCCGCCGATACCCATCAGCGTCGACAGATAGCCGATGAGGAAGCCGACGAGGGAGCGTACGGGATTGCCGGGAACGGCCTCACCGATATGCCAGCCCCGGCGGTTGAACAGGAGCTTGAGGCCGACCAGGAACAGGATCGCCGCGAAGATGGCGCGCAAGCCCGCGCTGGAGATGAAGGCGGCCGTCAGCGAGGCGGCGACGACACCCGCCGGCACGGCGACGATAAAACTGCGCAGCAGCTTCATATCCACCGCGCCGCGCAGGAAATGGGCGCGGCAGGAGCGCAGCGACGTGGGCACGATGATGGCGAGCGAGGAGCCGACGGAGAGGTGCATGCGCACCAGATCGTCGACGCCCAGGAGCCCGAACACCTGATAAAAGACAGGGACGAGGATGGCGCCTCCGCCGATGCCGAAGATACCGGCCATAAGTCCCGCCACCACGCCGGACGCCGTGACGGCCAGCGCAAAGGCAGCAACCTCACCTGCCGGCAGATCCATCCCCGCCCTCTCCTTTCCCTTGTGCCGGAGGCACTGGCTAGCCTCCGCGTGGAGGAAAGTAAATCGTGGAGGACAGCGCCTTTACGCCGCCTCGGCGCGCGCGGAACGGTCGACCGCAGAGAAGGCCTTCAGCAGCACCTCAGGACCGGCATCGACGCTGGTGGCATCAGTAGAGAGGATCTGCCGATAGCGCCGCGCCCCCGGCAGCCCGTGGAACAGGCCCACCATGTGGCGCGTGACGTGGGATAGACGGCCGCCCGTGGCGATGTGGCGCGCGGCATAGGCCGCCATTGCCTCGACGACCCCTGCAAGGTCCACGGGCCCTTCCTGTGCGCCGTAAACGCGGCCATCGACGGCGGCGAGCATGGCGGGCGTATGGTAGGCGGCGCGGCCCACCATCGCCCCGTCGGCCCGCTTCATGTGGGCCGCTGCCTCATCCAGGGACTGAATGCCGCCGTTCACGCCGATGAATTGCTTTGGATATTTTTCCTTCAGGCGATAGACGCGGTCATAATCGAGCGGGGGAATGTCGCGATTCTCGCGCGGGCTCAGGCCTTCAAGCCAGGCCTTGCGCGCATGCACCCAAAGCGCGTCGGCGCCGGCCGCGAAAACGTGCTCCGCCAGCCGGTCGAGCGCTTCTTCCGGATCCTGATCATCGACGCCGATGCGGCACTTTACCGTGACCGGCACCGACACCCTGCCCTTCATCGCCGCCACGCATTCGCCGACCAGCTCCGGCGCCTTCATCAGACAGGCGCCAAAGGTGCCCGATTGCACCCGGTCGGACGGGCAGCCGACATTGAGGTTAACTTCGTCGTAGCCGAAATCGGCACCGATGCGCGCCGCCTCCGCCAGCTTCCCCGGTTCACTGCCGCCAAGCTGCAGGGCGACGGGGTGTTCTACGGCATCGAAGCCCATCAGCCGGCCCCGGTCGCCATGGATCACCGCATCGGCGACGACCATCTCGGTATAAAGCAATGTCCGCCGGGTAAGCTGGCGGTGGAAGAAACGGCAGTGACGGTCCGTCCAATCCATCATCGGGGCGACGGCGAAGATTTTTTCTTGGTTTTCCAACGATTTATGATGCATATCAACCAGATCAGCCAGTAACCCGTGCACTCAAATAGGACCAAATTGCACGGATTTGTACCTCTTTTGTCGCGAACGTTCAGCCTCAAAACGCTGGCCAACGAATGGGTCGTTGAAATTGAGCGGTTGATCGACCTCGGCGGAGAGCCCGGCGGTCGTTCGTCTGATGAAGACCTAAGATCGGCCGCAGCTTGACGCTGATCAATGATGCGCCGTCAAAGGCGTGCTTAGCTTTCAAAATCAGGAATGGGAACGCGTGCAGCTTTTCAGGCATGCCGCGTCGTTCAATCAGGAGGCAGGTATGTCGAGATATTGGATTGGCATCGCGTTGGCAGCGGCAGCGGCCACATCGTCATTGGTGAGCGTACCGGCGGCGGCAGACGACGAGCGCGGTTGGGGACCGCGCTGGGGCTGGAGCATGGAGCGCATGATGGGCGGCGGGGGGCCCGGCATGATGGGGTGGTGGCTGCCCGACGGCATGCTCGACCGCGTGGACGGCCGGTTGGCTTACATGAAGACGGAACTCAAGATCACGCCCGATCAGACCGCTGCGTGGGATGCCTTCGCCGCCATCGTGAAAACATCGACCGAAGCGCACAACGACATGATGCGCTCCATGGCTGAGCAGTACGACGATGGAAAGATGTTCGACAAACCGCTGCCCGAGCGGCTTGCCTGGCAGATTTCACAGATGGAAACGCGGCTTGAGCAGATGAAATCGGTCAAGACCGCCACGGATGATCTCTATACCGTCCTCGCCGACGAGCAGAAGGCTGTGGCCGACGACATCGTTCTGCCCATGATGGGAATGGGAATAGGCCGCAGCCAAGGTCGGCACATGATGCGTTGGTGACAACGGGCCGCCAGGGGAGAAAGGATCATGGTGGGTAATCCGGACCAACGTCGCGGTCGGATTGCGGGCGACAGGATGGGACCGCGGCCCGACGTGGCTATCGCCGTGCTCGCCGATCTCGGCCTTTCCGATGAGAGGATCGGCCGATATTTCGGCGTTTGCCCGACCCGAATTGCGGCCATCCGACGGTACAATTCCCCGCCCAGACAAAAAGTCGACCGAAGCGCGCTCCGGTAAACGGCACTCGATCCAGCTCTGAGCGAAGCCGAGGCAGCGGCGCGGCTAGCCCGCCTCGGCCCCAGCCGGAGCCAGGTTCGCTGAAGCCCACGCGGAGGAGATCTTTCTTCCGCATCATTATCGACCGGATGTCCGGGCGCGAAGGCAGCCTGTAGGACGTCGCCCCTACTGGGCGACAAACCCACCATCGATCGGGATATTCGCTCCTGTTATGAAGGAGGCGCGATCGGAGCACAGCCAAATGATCAGTTCCGCAACCTCCTCCGGTTCGCCGATGCGGCCGATAGGATGAAACGGGTCCATCATTTCCCGCGTGCTCATTTCCCCATCCGTCGACTGCTCGGCCAGCGAATCCAGCATGCGCGTGTCGATGCCGCCGGGACAGATGGAGTTCACCCGGATCCCCTGCTTGCCGTATTCCAGCGCGGCATTCTTGGTGAGCCCGTTGACCCCGTGCTTGGAGGCGACATAGGGCGCAAGGCCGGGAAAGCCGATGAGGCCCGCAACCGAGGCGAGGTTGACGATCGCACCACCGCCGTTCTTCAGCATCTGCCTGATTTCGGCCTGCAGGCACAGGAAGGTGCCGCGCAGGTTCACGGCGATGATGCGGTCGAAATTGTCGAGCGGCTGCTCGATGAAGGGTACGATCTTCCCCTCGATGCCGGCATTGTTGCAGGCGCAGTCGATCCGGCCAAAGCTCTCCACAGCCTTGGCGATCAGCGCATCGACCTCGTCCGGCGCTGACACATCAGCCCTGATGAATACCGCCTCGCCGCCCGCTTTCTCGATCATGACAACCGTTTCTTCGCCGCCCTCGACATTGACGTCGGATACGACGACCTTCGCGCCCTCGGCGGCAAACTTCAAAGCTGCCGCACGTCCGATACCCGCGCTGGAACCTGTGACCAGTGCGGTCTTGCCAGACACCATACCCATTTTGCCCATCTCCATCGTTTCATTGGCCGGGAGAAAGCTACCAAAGCCTCTCGGTGCCCGACTTGACCGATGTCAACGGGCCTGTGCCCTGCGGCTCAGATTTGTTCAGCCACTTTTGAGCGCCGCACGGGAAACGGCTTCAGGCGCACCTGGACCCGGTGCGTCTTCCCGTCCGCAGGCAAGGCGATGGCTCCCTCGTGCACCTTGCCGTCGACCTTGATTTCAACGCGGCCATGGCCGACCCTCTCCGGGTCGTTGACCTCGACTTCCAGCGTGCCGCCCGGCACTGTGATTTCCGCCTTGAAGCCACCCCAGCCCTTCGGCAGCGCAGGGTCGATCATCAGCCTTCCCCGCTCAAGCTTGAGACCCAGGATCGCCTCGATGCCGAGCCGCCAGGTCCAGGCGGCCGCGCCCGTGTACCATGTCCAACCGCCCTGGCCGGTGTGCGGATCGACGCCTGCGATATCGGCAGCCACCACGTAAGGCTCGACACGGTAATGCTCCGCGTCAGCTTGCGTCACCGCATGGGTGAGCGGATTGAGGAAGTGGAACATTCCAGCCGCCCTGTCGCCGTCGCCGAGCCGGGCAAAGGCATGGCCGAGCCAGGCCGCCGCATGCGAGTATTGCCCGCCATTCTCGCGTATTCCGGGGGGATAGGCCTTGATGTAGCCGGGGTCGAGCGGCGTCTTGTCGAAAGGCGGCCATAGCAGGCGGGCGATCCGCGCCTCCTGCGACACAAGCTCGCCCTCGGCATTCTTCAACGCCGTCCGCGCCCGGCGCGACGGCACTCCACGTGCCAGCACCGCCCAGGATTGTGCGATGGAATCGATGCGGCATTCTTCCGCCCCTGCCGTTCCCAGGGGATTGCCGTCGTCGTCGATCGCGCGCAGATACCAGTCGCCATCCCAGGCGGCGGCCTCGACCGCCTCCTCCATCTCGCGCGCGCGGCTTTCCCACCGCTCAGCGAGATCGGCCCGCTTCACGATGCGGGCGAGGCTGCCGAAGCGCCTCATCGTGGCCGTAGCGAACCAGGCGAGCCAGACGCTCTCGCCGCGCCCCTTACGGCCGACCCGGTCCATGCCGTCGTTCCAGTCGCCGCTGCCGATCAGCGGCAGGCCATGTGCGCCGCTGGTGATGCCGCGCTCCAGGGCGCGCTCGCAGTGCTCGAACAGGCTGCGCGGCTCGCTCAGCATGTCATAGCGCGCGTAACGGTCATCCTCGTGTTCCGTCAGTGGAGGGGCCTGCAGGAACGGCACCTGTTCCTCCAGGATCGCCTCGTCGCCCGTCGCCTCGACATAGGCTGCCGCGACATAAGGCAGCCACAGAAGGTCGTCGGAACAGCGTGTGCGCACGCCCCGGCCATTGGGCGGATGCCACCAGTGCAGCACGTCGCCCTCTTCGAACTGATGCGCGGCGGCCTTCAGGATATGCGCCCGCGCCCGTTCCGGCTCGCTCCACAAAAGCGCAAGCACGTCCTGCAACTGGTCGCGGAAGCCGTAGGCGCCGCCCGCCTGGTAGAAGCCGGCACGCGCCAGGAGCCGTGAGGAATAGACCTGATAGAGGAGCCAGCGATTGAGCATCAGGTCCGTGGCAAGATCGGGCGTCGAGACCTTCACGGCGCCGAGCCGGCGGTCCCACAACCGTGCGAGGTCATGAAAGGCAGAGTCGCAGCGTGACGGGTCCTGCCAACGCTGGGCGAGATCGGCCGCCTCGGCAAAATCGCTCCCCTGCCCCAGGATGAAGATGGCCTCGGCCTTGCCGTTCGCCTCGATGTCGAGATGCACCTGGAAGGCCGCGCAAGGATCAGCGCCCGGCCGCACGCGCTGTCCCAGGTCCCAGCGGGTCAGGCCCGCCGGCAGCGCCGCCTCGCCTTCCCGGCCCAGGAAATCCTCCCGGTCGGTGGTGAAGCTATGCGGCGGCAGGCTCGACGTCAGGAACGCCACCCGGTCGGCGAAGTCCGGGTTCCACGGGTTGCGCGCGTGAAGCATGTGGCAGGACGGATCGTAGCCGCACACCACAAAGGGCCGCGCCATCCGCGGCAGGCTGCCCAACAGCCATTCGGCGTAGTAGGTGGCGATCACCCTACGGGGCCTCGGCTGCGGATTGTCGAGTTCAAGCCGGACGATCTTCACCGGGTCGTCCGGCGGCACGAAGACGGTCAGCCTCTGCTTGAGTCCGTGAGCGGCGTTGCGCCACACGGTGTAGCCGGCGCCGTGGCGGATTTCGTGCGCCCGTCCGCCGCCCGCTGGCCGCGGGGTGGGCGTCCAGACTTCGGCGGTCTCCTCGTCGCGAAGATAAAGCGCCTCAGGGCCGGGATCCGCGACGGGATCGTTGGTCCAGGGCGTCAGCCGGTTCTCGCCGCTGTTCACCGCCCAGGTGAAGCCGCCGCCGGCCTCGGTGACGAGCGTGCCGAAGATATCGTTGGCCAGCACGTTGCACCACGGCGCCGGCGTTGCCTCCCCCGGCTTCAGGTGGATCACATATTCGCGGCCATCCGCGCTGAAGCCGCCATAGCCGTTGTCGAACAAAAGGCCCTCCGGCCGTGCGATGTCCGGAGTTTCGGCGGATCGAGACGCCAGGGTCGCCTCGAAATGCGGCGCCTGGGGCCGCATCTCGGCCACCGCGGCGAGTTGTTCTGTCAGCGTGCCCCGTGCCGTGTCGAGCACGGCGACGGCGCAGGCTTCGAGCAGGCGCCGCTCCTCCTCCCCCACCTGATCACCGAGGATCAGATGCACGCCGCCTGCGCGCCCCAGAAGCTCCTGCGCCTCCATGTCCTGCAAAAGCGACAGAAGCTTTTCGCGCAACGGCTCGACATAGCCCGACATGCCCGGCCGCATGACGATGAGATCGGCCAGGATGCCGCGCCGGCGCCATATCTTCAGGCCCGCGATCAGGACATGCAGAAGATCGATGTTCTCCGGATCGCCCGCCTTCACAAGCAGGATCGGATGATCGCCGGAGATGCCGAAGCTCCAGAGCCTGGGCTGCCCCAGCCGATTGGCCGCGACGACCTCGGGTGCGGCGCGCAGGGCCGGGTGGCGGCAGGTCAGTAGCGACGACAGCGCCTGCAATTCGGGCAATCGCGCCGGCTCGAGGCTGAGCTGCCGCGCCTCCCGCGCCGCCTCCATCGCCGCGTCGTCGAGCGCCCAGTCGAGCGCTGCCGGCGTGGCGTAGCGGTCGGCAAGGCGCAGAACGGCCTCGCGCGATTCCGCGGCCATGGTGACCAGCGAGAACTGCCGGCGCTCGCCCGGCGCGAGCGTCATATGCAGGTCGTACGCCATGACGGAATCGAGTGTCCACCCGGTAGAGCCGGTCAGCACCTCGCGCAGAGCCTGCGGCGCGCGGAGAGTGCCGTTGCGCCCGATGAAGCTGCGCCGATCCGTCTCGAAACCCGCAATCTCCACCTCGGGGTCGTCGCATATGATGCGGTGAAGGAGGGCCGGCGGCTTTTCCTCCGCTCTGCGCGGGCGGCGTGTGAAGACAAGCGCCTTGAGGCTGGGCAGGTATTCACTGCCCACGAAGAGCTTGCTGAAGGCCGGGTGGCGCTCGTCCTCCAGCGCCGGCGCGAGCACGACTTCGCCGTAGGAGACGAGGCGCAGGCGGCGTTCGGCATCGCTTTCGTTGACTATGCTGATGCGCCTGATCTCCACGTCGTCGTCGTGGGCGACACCTACCTCCATGCGCGTGCCGATACCGCGGTCGCGGCGATGGAACTCCGCCATGTGGGGGTGGAAGACAATACGACCCTCTTCGGGCGCAATCCCGGTGGGCTGCCGGCCGATCGACCACAAAGCGCCATTCTCCTCGTCGCGGACGTAGAGCCACAGTCCCGCATCGTCCCGCGTCGGGTCCGGTTGCCAGCGGGTCAACGCATGGCCGCGCCAGGCAAGCCCGCCGCCCCCGCCGGTGCTGACATGGCTCGAGAGGCTGCCATTGCCGAGCGCGTGGATTTGCGGCAGAGGGCTCTCCGCCGGCGGCTGCCAGGGGTGCGGGGCCGGCAGCGCGGGCTTCTTCCGCCCCTCCTCCGGCTCGGCCAGTTCCGACGCCTGGAACTCCGGCGGCAGCTCCCATGGGATGCGTTCCTGCACCAGAAGCGCGATGGCGCGCACGTTGGCGTGGGCATTGAAGCGCCGCACCAGCGCGCCGGTGCAAAGCGCGTTGTCGAGGGCGGCGAGGATCATGCCCTGGTGGTGCGCCATGTAGCTGCGCACGGGCACAAAACGCCGGCCGGCCGGCCGGCGCTCGGGCGTGAAGTCGGCGGCCTCGAACAGGCCGTAGAGCCCGCCGAGGCCGATCTCTTCCAGCGCCCTCAAGTTCTCGACGGCCAGATTCGTGCGCACGGGCAAGGCGAGCGCTGCCGCATAGGGTGCGACGACCAGGTCCTGGGCGAGATCGCGGCGCAGGCCCAGCTCCGATACGCCGAAGCCGCGGTAGCGGTAGTTGTGGTCGGCATCGCGCGAAGCGAAGGAGGATTCGGATATCCCCCAGGGCACGCCGCGCCTTTCGGCATAGCGGCGCTGGAGATCCACGGCGGTGCGCTCGCTTTGTCCCAGCAGGGTCTCTGGCGCGCTTCTCAGGAGCAGCGGCGGCATCAGATATTCGAACATGGAGCCGCTCCAGGAGATCAGCGCCATACCGCCCTTTTCCCGCGCGAGCGGACGCCCGAGGTGGAACCAATGCTCGAACGCGACATCGCCCTTGGCGATAGCGAAGAAGCTGGCAAGCCGCGCCTCGCTGGCAAGTAGGTCGTAATGGGAGGGATCCAGCCGGTCGGCGCTGACATTGTAGCCGATGTGGAAAAGCCGCGCCTCGCGGTCATAGAGCGGACGGAAATCCATGGCGAAGGCCAGCCTTTCGCTGGTCGCCGCCAGTTCCCTCAACTCGTCGCGCAGCGCGCTCTGACGCGCACAGCCTGCCTCGATCGCTGCCTCCAGGTCGTGCAGCCAGGCGGCCGCACTGCCTTGCGCGGTGTTGGCCGCCTGCGCGATCAGCGAACAGGCGTGCGAACAGCGATCCTCGATCACTGTCGGCGAGATCGGCGCGCACAGCACCTGCTTCAGTTCCAGCGCAAACTTTTCCATGCCGCCCGCCGGCGCTTCCAGCAACGGCAGCCAGGGGGAAAGCTCCTGCAGGTCGCGCTGCATGCGCGTGAGATGATGCCGTGCCCGCTCGAGCCAGACATGGATATTGCGCAGCCGTTCCGTCTCCCGCTCGTGGTGAGCCGAAATCAACTTTGCAATAGCCTTTTCGAAGCGCGGAAACGCTTCTGCCACGATCTCGGACAACACCGGCCACGACACCGTCACGTCGTCGCGTGCGCGGGATATGAACGCTGCCAGGGCGGAACGATGGGGCGCGAGCGTGTCCGTGCCGTCATGCGCCGGGTGGTCCGTCGCCTCGGCAAGCACGTCCAGCGTGTCGGCAAGCCCGTCCCACAGCTGCGCCCTCAGAAGCGGCTCGGTCGCCGCCTCCTCGCATCCCGCCTTCAGCGCGAGGAGGCAGACGGCAAGATTGCCGCTGTCGACGGTCGAGACATAGCGCGGCTCCAATGGCTCCAGCGTACGCGTGTCGTACCAGTTGAGCAGGTGGCCCCGGTGCCGGGCGAGCCGGCCGAGCGTGTCGAAGGTGTTGCGCAGGCGGGCCGTGAATTCGCGCGAATCCACATAGCCGAGGTCCCAGGCGGCGAGCGCGGACAAGAACATCATGCCGATATTGGTCGGCGAGGTGCGGTGCGCGATTGCCGAATGCGGCTCCTCCTGGAAATTGTCGGGCGGCAGCCAGTTGTCCGTGGGGCCGACGAAAGTTTCGAAGTAAAGCCACGTGCGCCGCGCCAGCCGACGCAGGAAGGCGCGGTCCTTTCGCTGGACTTCCTCCACCGCCGGCTTCCTGCGCCGGCTGATCAGCACCGCGATTTCGGGGGAGATCAGCCACACGGCCAGCAATGGAGCGGCGGGGATGAGAGCCGGCGGATTTACGAACAGGATTGCCGCGGCTGCCAGAACGGAGAATACCGGCGTAAGCCACATATAGCGCCACGCCGCTATACGGGGACCGGCGCCGTCGACGGCGGCCGCCGTATGGGCGGCGGACGTCCATTCGAGCAGATGCCGGCGCGAGATGCATAGCCGCCAGCATGTTCGCGCGATCGCATCGACGGCGACGGCTGCGTCGTGGACGAGGAAGACAATGGCAAGTGCCCAACGCCCGGAATGGTCCGCCAGGTTGTGAAGCAACCCCTGCATGGCGCCGCGCCGGGGGCCGCGGGCGAGCCCCGTGACAAGGTCGGTGAACAGGTAGGCGCCGGGCGCGGCGACCGTGAGCAGGGTCCACGCCAAGGCGCTGCCCGGCAGGACCAGCCAGCCGGCCAGCACCAGCACAAGAAGCGAGAGCGGAATGAGGCTGCGGCGGAAATTGTCCAGGATCTTCCAGCGGTCGAGCGTCGAGAGTTCGTTGACGAAACGCTCTCCGCCCTGCCCCGGCACGTGCCGCATCAGCCACGGCAGGAGCTGCCAATCACCCCGCACCCAGCGGTGCCAGCGGCGCGCATATTCGACATAGCCAGCCGGGAAATCCTCGTAGAGCACGATGTCGCTGGCAAGGGCCGCGCGGCCATGCACACCTTCGAAAAGGTCATGGCTGACGAGCGCGTTTTCCGGCACACGGCCTTCGAGGCTTTTGTGGAAGGAGGCGACCTCGTAGATGCCTTTGCCGACATAGATCCCCTCCCCGAAGAGGTCCTGATAGACGTCGGAGACGGCGCGCGAATAGATGTCGATTGCCGTGTTGCCGGCATAAAGGCGCGCGAAGGGCGAGCGATTGCCGCTGAGCGGCGATATCTCCACCCGCGGCTGCAGGATGGTGTAGCCAGAGTGCACACGGTGCGACCGTGCGTCGAAGCGCGCCTCGTTGAGCGGATGCGCCAATGTGCCGGCGAGCCGACCCACCGCGCCCGGCGGCAGCACAGTATCCGCATCGACGGTGACCACGAAGCGGACGCGGCGAAGAAGCTCGGTATCGCCCTCGAACAGGCTGAAGCGCGATCTGTCGCCTTCGAGCACAAGCCGGTTGAACTCCTCGAGCTTGCCGCGCTTGCGCTCCCAGCCCATCCAAGAGCCTTCGCAGGGGTTTTGCCGCCGCGGCCGGTGCAAGAGGTGAAAGGGCCTGCTTTCGCCCGAGCCGTAGCGCTGGTTGAGCCGGCGGATGCCGGCCAGCAATTCCTGTTCGATCGCCTCGTCGCCCGGCGCATGCTCCTGCGGCGCGTCGGCGAAATCGCTGAGCAGCACGAAACGCAGCGACGGGTCCGGATTGGCAAGCCGGTGCGCCTCGAGCCGCTCCATCAGCCGCCGGATTTCATCGGCCTTGCGAATGATGACGGGTATGGCCACCACCGTCGGGCAGTCTTCGGGAATGCCTTTCTCGAAATCCAGCTTGGGCAGGACGCGCGGCGGGATCGTGCGCGTGATGAGCCAATGGACGAAGGTGACGCCCAGCACCGAGGCCGGCAGCGCCGTCAGCGCGGCCCCCAGCACCAGCATGACCGGTCCCGCCCCTGCAATCGCGAGATAGGCGACGGGCAGAACCAGGGCAGCCGTCGAGGCGATAAAGAGTGCAGTGACATAAAGCAGACCGGGATGGCGGCGAAGCCAGCGGCTACACGCGGTCCAGAACGGAACGCCGTAGCCCAGAAGCCGCTCGAAGGGATATCGGCCGCCGCCGACGAGCCAGTGGCCGACATGATCGCAAGGCTCTTCCGGCACGCCTCCCGCCTCGGAAACCGCTTCTTCGGCAACCTTCAGCTCGGCGATCCCGGCGCCCGCCGCCAGTTCCTCGACCGCCTTGCGGTAGCGGTCGCGCGTCTCGAAATCCATGCGCGGATAGACCCCCGCCGGGTCTTTCCTGAGCGTGGCCTCGACCAGGCTCGTGCGGTCGAAGAAGTCTTTCCACGGGACGGATGTGATGCCGATCACGTTTGTGAGCGCGCGGGCTACACGATCCGTATCGTCGAATGTGCCGAACATGCCCACATAGCGCGTCGGCACGAAAGGCGGCCGCACCGCGGGGAACAGCCGGCCGCAGGCGTCAGTGAGAATCTCCAGGCACGCAAGCCGCAGCATGGTCGGAAACGCCCACAGCTCTCCGATCGTCAGCGGTGCGCTTTCCTGATAGACGCGGACGAACTGCACGGCAGCGCCCAGCGAAAGCTGAAGATGCGAGGCGTGCAGATATCCATAGGCCAACGCCAGGACGCGCGGGTTTCCTTCGTCCTCGTCGTTTCCCAGGGCCGGGAGCCGGTGGTAGAAATCCTCCGGCATGTCGCGGGCAACCTGCCGGATGGCACGCCGTATCTGGTAATCGTTATCAAGCAGCCACTCGGCGGCCTTGGAGGCATGCGGCTCGGGATCGGCGGCAGCCGCCTTGAGGGGCCGGAGCCATTCCGTCATTCGTTCGAGTTTCACCCAAGAGGCGACATGGCGCGGCCTCAGATCCGATGGGCGATGACTTTCGGCAAGCGCCCGCGCCGCTGCCGCAAGCGGATCGCCTTCCGTTCCCGGTGCCGCCAGCATTACGAGACGGGGCCGCGCGGCGGCCGGCCGTTTCCCTGGCTACCCGCGGCGTGATTGCCATGGTTGGCATTCGCCCCCATGACCACGAGAAGCGGCGTGCGTGCGTGGGTTATCATGTAGCCGGCAACACTGCCGCAGGCCACGTCGGGCCGGCTGCTGCGGCCGTGGGCCGACATGACCGTGAGATCGATGCGCTCATCCTCGACGAGGCGAGCCAGATCGCTGCGCACGTCGCCATCACGGACGACCAGGCTGCGCACTGCAAGCCCCGAACACGCAAGGCGCCGGCGAATCCGCTCGACATATCCGCGCGCCACCTGCTCGTTGCGCTCGCCCACCTGCTGCCGCAGCTTGTGATCGTTCGCCTCGAGGGGGCCTGTTTCGGTCAACTCCGGCGTCGGGATGACATGGGCAAGAAGCAGTTCCGCACCGGTCGCGCGGGCAAGGCGTGCAGCCAAGGGCAACACGCTCTCGGCCATGCGCGAGCCGTCAAGCGGCACGAGCAGGCGCCGGTAGCGCACCTCGGTTACCGCCTCGGCCGACGGCGGCACCAGAAGCAGCGCACCGCAGGAGCGGTCGATAAGCTTGCGGGCGGTTTCGCCCAGCTCCCAGTCGGCGGCGTTCTCGTCGGCCTTCGTAGCGACCACCGTAACGCAGGCCTCCAGTTCACGCACGCAGCGGCGAATCTGGTCGACGGGCCGGCCCTCGGTGACCCTGACATCCAGCTTCGACAGACGTGGCTGTCCCTCCCCTATCGCCCGCCGGACACGGCTGTGGGCTTCCTGCCGGCGAATGCTCCACTCCACCGGATCGGCGGGCTCGTCCGGTCGCACAGGCAGGTCCAGCACGTGGAGAAGCGTGAGCGGCGCGCTCAGCGCTTCGGCCATCGCCATGGCATGCGGGATGAGCCTGCGCGCGGCGGATGCGGAGGCTTCCACGTAAGCCAGGACCGGCGAGGATGTGGAGGAGAATGAGCGTTCGGAAAACTCTGCCTCGCAATTGTGAGCCTGGTTCGGTGCAGAAGAGGATGCCAGCATGCTTGCCTCCGGTTCGGCGCTCGCGCGGAGGACGGCGGTTTCGGCTGCGCGTGGTAAAATTTGCCGGATTTTCGCAGTCCGGCACCTCACGTCTGTTTCCCGTCGTCGCGGAGCAGATCTGTCGCGTGTCGGTGAACGCCGGAACCGTGCACCCATCAGGCTGTTCCGTTCATTGATCCTCGTCAAAGGAAGCCTCAAATAGGAGGTTCCGCTGGGCCGCCGATTGACACGGATCAAGGCAATGGACGGCCGCGGCAGCAGACTGGCCGTACGATGGAGAAGGAACCATGCGCCTTTTCGCGCTGAAGGGCTCGGAAGATCTCGGCGCCGCCGTCGCGGTGGCCCTCGGCACCGCCCTCGATCCGCACGAGGAGCGGGACTTCAAGGACGGTGAGCACAAGGCGCGCCCGCTTGTCGGCGTGCGCGGCGAGGATGTCTATGCGCTGCACAGCCTCGCGGGAAGCGACGACGCTTCCGCCAACGACCGGCTCCTGAAACTGCTCTTCTTCCTGGCGACATGCCGCGAGCATGGCGCCGAGCGGGTGACGGCGGTCGCGCCCTATCTCGCCTATGCGCGCAAGGACAGGCAGACCAAGGCGCGTGATCCGGTGGCCACGCGCTATGTCGCGCAGCTCTTGGAGGCGGTCGGGACGGATCGGGTCGTCACGCTCGACGTGCACAACATCGCGGCCTTTCAGAATGCGTTCCGCTGCGAGACCGTGCATCTCGACACACGCCGGCTTTTCCTTCCGGTGATCGAACGGCTGGCGGGCGCCCTCCCCGTCACCATCCTTTCGCCCGACGGCGGCGGCGTGAAGCGCGCGCAACTGCTCAAGGAATGCCTGGAAGCGGAGACCGATCTGCAGGCAGGCTTCGGCTTCCTGGAGAAGCGCCGCAGCCGAGGCGTCGTATCCGGCGATCTCTTCGCAGGCGATGTGAATGGCACCGCCGTCTTCATCCTCGACGACATGATCAGCACGGGCGGCACCATGCTGCGCGCGGCCGACGCCTGCCGCGCGCGCGGCGCGAAGGCGGTTCATGCGCTGGCGACCCACGGGCTGTTCGGCCCGGGTGCCGGGGCCTTGTTCGGGAGCGATGCCGTCGACCGCATCGTCGTGACCGACAGCGTGGCGAGCGCCATGCGCGCCAAGGTGGAATATCCCGCGGCGCGGCTGGAGATCGCCTCCGTCGCTCCCCTGATCGGCGAGGCGATCAGACGCCTTCGCGACGGCGGGTCGATTTCCGATCTTCTGGGGACCGAGAGCTGAGCTCGTGTTCCGCCTGCTCGATGTAGCGGACGGCCAAGGGACGCCACTTCTCGGGATGGCGCACGGGCTTCTCCATCAGATGGACGATGCACAGGCGGGCCCTGAGCAGGGCCCGGAAAGCGCCGTAGAGCGCCAGAAGATCGGCCGAGGGATAATATCCATGCCGCTTCCCCAGCGCTGCGCTGAGCATCGGCCGGATCCAGGGTGCGCCGAGCATCTCGGATTCCATGCCGAGATAGTTGACCTCGTCGTAAGGATCGATGATGCGCATGGCGCGGTTGAACTCCAGGCAGTCGATGATCTGCGGCGGGTGGGACAGGCAGACATGCTCGGGCCTGAGGTCGCCGTGTCCTTCGACAACGACATCCGCGGCAATGCGCTCGAAGATTTCGGGTCTCAGCCGCGCAAGCAGCCTTTCGACGGCGTCGAGCGGGCCGGCGGCCATCTCCGCCAGGGCCGGATCGCTGCGCGCAAGGATGGAACGGTTGAGGCGATGCTCCTCGACCAGATGGCGCAAATATGCACCTGCACACGCACGCTCGGGCTCGCGACACGCGTAGAACCCGGCAAGCAGCCGGGCAATGCGTTCGACGTCCCCGCGCCCGACCCGCCCATCCGGTATGCGCTCATCCAGCATGTCCGCTTGCGGCAGCCGCCTCATCTCCACCAGCCAGTCAACGATGCGGCCGCCACTTGCGAGCGAGAACGTGCCGGAGGACGACCGGTACAGTGGAACCGCCTGCAGGTAGGTTTCGGGTGCTAGACGACGGTTCAGCCGCAGTTCCTCCTCACAGAAGAACTTGCGCCTTGCGACCGTGCTGAAATCCAGGAACGTCCGCTTGACCGGCTTCTTGAGCTTGTAGACGCGCTCGTCGGTGAGAAAGACCCACGACATATGGGTCTCGCGCGCCTCCACGTGCTTTGGCGCTATCGGGTAGGCTTGCGGATCGCTGAGGAACCGCACCTTGGCTGCCAGGTCGTCGCTTTGCCGCCGTCTTGTCATCGAAAGAGACAATGCCGACGGCCCGCTTCAGTTCGAAAACAGACGGTTGAGCGATCCGTCGGCGAGGAGCGAGCGTGTCATGCCGCCAAAGACCCATTCGCGAAGCCGGCTGTGGCCGTAGCCGCCGGCCACGATCAGGTCGGCCCCTGTCTCCCGGGCTATTTCCGCGATCGCCACTTCGTGGTTCGCCCCGCCGACGCCCAGGACGTCGGAGCCAGCCTTCACGCCATGCCGCATCAGGAACCGGACCACGTCGCCGGCACTCTCCCGGGGTGTCTTCTGGTCACCCTCGGCGATGGTGATGACGCTGACCTCCTGCGCATCCGTGAGGAACGGCATGGCATCGGCGACCGCACGCCTTGCTTCGCGCGTGTCCTTCCAGGCGATCACGACCCTGCGTGCAAGCACGGGCGCAAGGTCGTCCGAAGCAAAGAGCACGGGACGCCCGGCCGAAAGGATCAACGTGCCCGGATCCACCGTCCGTCCGCCATCGCCGGCGACATCGGGTGCGGGAGTGCCGGTGACGAGGAGATCGGCCGCGCGCGCATGGATGGCGAGAAACTGTGTCGGATCGCCCAATTCGCCGCGCCAGGAGACGTGCTCGCCGTCGCCGGCCACGCTCAGGAACTCTTCCTTCAAGGCCTTGAGCTTTTCCCGGATATCGTCGGTCCGCTGACGCATCATCTCCGCCGTGACTATTCCGCTATCGTCTGGAGGGACGAACATATGGGCTTGCGCCGCGGCAAAGCCGATCAGATCGGCCTCGAAACGTCTGGCCAAATTCATCGCAAATGTAAGCCGTGGGGTCGCGGCAGTGTCCACGTCGAGCTGGACCATGATCGTATTGTAGGCCATGTTGAGTGCTCCTTCATGTCGCGGAAACTGAGCACGGCCAGCGGACTTACTCCTTGATGCGCGTCAAAGGTGGCCGCCAAAGGATCGCGAAGATCTGGCAATGACCCGCAAAAGCGCCGGCATAGTGCCTTTCAAACGGTGGTCAGGTGGGATGGAGGTCCTCCTCGTGCATCCCGGCGGTCCGTTCTGGCGCAAGCGGGACACAGGTGCCTGGTCCATCGCAAAGGGAGAATACTCGCAGGACGAGCAACCCGAGGCAGCCGCCCGCCGCGAATTCGCGGAAGAGACCGGGTGGGAAGCGGAGGGCGACCTGACGCCGCTCGGAGAAATCCGGCAAGCCGGCGGAAAATGCGTCACAGCCTTCGCCCTGGAGGCCGACTTCGACCCGCGGACCCTGCGTAGCAACCGCTTCGAGATGGAGTGGCCGCCGCGAAGCGGCCGCATGCAATCCTTTCCGGAAGTCGACCGCGCGGAATGGTTCGGCCTCAACGAGGCGCGCGAAAAGCTGGTTGCGAGGCAGCGGGCCTTCATCGACCGGCTGGAGGAGGTTTTATAAGGACTGCCTCAAATCTTCGCATCGGTTTTGACACGGATCAATATGGAACGTGGGAAACCGGTTTAGAAACGGGGCACGTCACGCCGAGGCAGATTGGCGAAGTACAGTGGTGAACCGCCTACGGACGCGAATCCACTTACGCGATGAACCAGTCGTCCGTTGACGTGTGGCGGACGGACCCGCGGCACCAGGCCGAGCGCCCCAGGAGAGATCCCAGGGTGGAAGGTGCTGGGCCGCGGGTCTCGCTTTTTTGGCATTCTTGGTCTGCACCCGCGCCCATCAGCTCCGACGCGCGGCTTCCGGCCACAATGCGCGAAGGGGAACCGGGAACGTATCGATGAGCTTGGCGGTTTCACCCGGATCGAGCTCCTGCCAGAGCAGGTCGAACACGGCCTTGGTCGTGCCGACGGGATCGCGCGGGAACTGCGGAGGCAGGCCTTCCGCGACATGGGCGGCGAATTCGTCCACCTGGCGGTCGGGCGCGGGCTTGGCGCCGATATGCCAGCCTTCGTAATAGATGCCGCGCACGAGGATCGGAAGCTGCGCCCCGAGATGGACGGCCTGCTCGACGGTCAATCGGTCGCGCAGGGCATGAAGCACGGCCCTCAAGGCGCTGTAGGCCTGATGCCGGTCACGGAAGTGATGATCGTTCATCAGTCTCTTCAGCCAGAGATTCGTCTGCTGGATGGTGTGGTCCAGCGCCGGTAGCTGCGTGTCGCTCATCGCCGTTATCCTTCTTCATTGCTGACCTAGCGCATCGCGGCGACCTGCGAATTGACCCCGATCAATGGCTTTGCGCCCGGGACGCTTACAATTTACCCCGAAAGCCACAGAGTGGCACTTCCGAGGCGAACGGCGATGACCCGATTTTCTAAACAGACCGCGGAACCCGATATCGAACTGTCGATCCCGCTCGAAAAAGTCTGCTTCATCATCATGAAGGCGCGTGAATTCGATGCCAAGGATGTCGAGACCGACACGGACCCGGGATCAAACCCGTCGGACGACCGGGAGATAGACGTCCTCGAAGACCGCGCCGACGATCCCGCGCTGGAAGAGTTGGCGGCGCTGATCTCCGATCTCTCGATCGACGAGCAGATCGACCTCGTGGCGCTGGCATGGCTGGGCCGCGAAGAATATCCCGACGATTGGGAGAGCGTGCGCGCCGAGGCGGCAAGAGCCCACAACGAGCACACCGCTGCCTATCTCACCGGCAGCCCGCTTCTGGCCGACCATCTTTCGGACGGTCTTTCGATCCTGGGGCTGAGCTGCAGTGACTACGAGCTTCAACATTTGTAGTTGCTCGACGACCGCTGCAGCGTCATGGCAGCGGAGAAAAACCCGATGATCGTTGAAGACCAAGCCGCTTCGACCGCGCTCCTCACCGACCCTGCATTTCATGGGGCCCACGGACGGGTGGAGGTCATCGAGACCCATATCTCCCGCGTCTTCCTGGCGGGGGATCGGGCGTGGAAGATGAAGCGCGCGGTGAAGCTGCCCTATGTCGACTTCTCCACGCCCGAACTACGCCTTGCGGCCTGTGACAAGGAAATGGAGCTGAACGCGAGAACCACGCCGGAACTGTATGTCGCCTCCCACCGGATAACCCGGGAAACCGATGGCCGGCTTGCCCTCGACGGTTCGGGACATCTGGTCGATGGAGTGGTGGAGATGAAGCGCTTTCGCCAGTCGAGCCTGCTCGACCGGATGGCGCTTGCGGGCAAGCTCACCCCCGCCTTGATGAGCGAGACGGCGCACATGGTCGCACGGTTTCATCGCGATGCGCCCATAGACCGGATGCGCGGCGGCAGCGCCACTATGGTGGGTGTGCTCGACATCAACGAGGCGGGATTCGCGACCAGCCACGTCTTCAGCGAAGCGGAGATGGCCCCCTTCAACCGTGCTTTCCGTTCCGCACTGGCGCGTCATTCGAACCTCCTCGACCGGCGGTCGGCGGCTGGCAGGATTCGCCGCTGCCACGGCGATCTCCACCTCAGGAACATCTGCCTCATCGCCGGCGCGCCGCGGCTCTTCGACTGTATCGAGTTCAGCGAGGAGCTCGCCACTATCGACGTCCTCTATGACCTGGCGTTCCTCCTGATGGACCTCTGGCACCGCGGCTTCGCGGCGTTCGCCACCCTCGTCATGAACCGCTATCTCGACGAGGCGGACGACGATGACGGCTTCCTATTCCTCCCCTTCTTCATGGCCGTGAGGGCCTCCGTGCGGGCGCATGTCACCGCGACGCAAGTCGAAGAGGGAGGAGAGGCGGCCGGGCTTGCCGACGAGGCCCGATCCTATTTCGAACTGGCCCGCACGCTGCTTGAGGCGCATCCGCCGCGTCTCGTGGCGATCGCGGGCCTGAGCGGTTCCGGCAAGACGACCGTGGCGGAGATGCTTGCCGCAAAAATCGGCGCGCCGCCGGGCGCCCGCATCGTGGAGAGCGACCGCATCCGCAAGGCAATCCACGGCGTGCCGCCGGAGACGCGCCTTCCGGCCGACGCATATCGGCCGGAGATGTCGGAGACGGTTTATCGGGAGATGGCCGCGCGTGCCGGCTTCATCCTGCGTCAAGGCGGCACGGCGGTGGCCGACGCCGTCTTCGAGCGGCCGTCCGACCGCCGTGGGATCGAGGCGCAAGCCCGGGAAAGCGGAGTACCCTTCCTCGGCTTCTGGCTGGATGCCGATGCGGCGACCCTCCGGCAGCGTGTCGCGGCGCGCCGGGGCGGACCTTCGGACGCCACCGTCGAAATCGTTCAGCGTCAGTTGGAGCGAGACACCGACTATTCCGGCTGGGTCAGGATCGATGCCGGGCGCGGACCGCACGCCGTCGTCGCTGATATGCTGGCGCATGTCGAAAGTCATGAGTGAAACCCGGCCCGCGCCCTTGCCGCTTTCGCGTCCAGGGATATCTGCATGTAGACGGGCCATTGGAGGAAAAATAGCGCGCAAGCCCGGCTTGCCTTGATTGGCATCAAAACCGGCGCGCTGGAGGAGCGGTATCCTTCATTGTTTTCCGCAAGAGGAGAAAGGCCATGAGAGTCTCGGAAGCCATGCACAAGAATGCCACCTGGGTGCCGCCGACGATGCCCCTTCCCGAGATCGCCAAGATCATGAAGGATCAGGATATCGGCGCCGTGCCCATCGGCGAAAACGACCGCCTGATCGGCATGGTGACTGATCGCGATATCGTCACCCGCGCCTTGCCGAACGGGCATGACGCGTCCACCATGACCGCACGCGACGTCATGTCGCCGGGCATCACCTATTGCCGCTCGGAGGACACACTCGAAGAGGCGATCCAACTGATGGAAGCCAAGAAGATCCGCCGGCTTCCGGTCATCGACGCTGACAAGCGCATGGTCGGAATACTGAGCATCGGCGACCTGTCGCATTGCTGCGACGAGGATTTGACTGGTGAACTGATGCAGGCAGTGAGCGAACACCACGCTTGAGAGCGACTTAGAGCGGCGGGCGCCATCCTTCCCTCAGGCCCTCCCCTCAGTCAGGCTGATAGGGAAGCACGGCCTGAGGTAACCCGGGCCTCACCCGCGGTGCAATGAAGCCGGCATGGGCAGCCTCACGATAGATATCCTGGGCATGCTCCGGCAGGGACCGCCTCACGGGTGGTGGAAGGTCGGCATTCGCCCTTAAGGCATCATTCCACCTTGACGACGGGCATCATTGACGGGGGGCAACCTCCAACGGCCATAGCATTTGACGGGAATCAATGTCGCCTCCTGCGCGTCGGAGTAAGCGAATATCAAAGAAGCTTCGAGGAACCCGTCGATGGTACACAAGCAGGTTCTCTTCCGCTCCGCCGCACGCGAAAAGATCCTTCGCGGTGCCACGGAACTGGCCGATGCGGTGCGCGTCACACTCGGCCCGCGATCGAAGTCGGTGCTCATCGAGAGGAAATGGGGGGCGCCGATCGTCTGCAACGACGGTGTGACCATCGCCAAGGAATTCGATCTCAAGGATCCGGAAGAAAATCTTGGCGCGCGCATGCTGCGACAGGCAGCCGAGAAAACCGGCGACATGGTGGGCGACGGTACCAGCACGTCGACCATCCTCGCGCACGCGATCCTTGCAGACGGGGTACGCAACGTGGTCGCCGGCGCCAGCGCCATCGACATCAAACGCGGCCTGGACCGCGCGACACGGCGGGCGGTGGAGGCCCTGAAGCAGATGTCGCGGCCGGTGAAGACCCGTCGCGAGAAGGAGCAGATCGCCACGATCTCGGCCCACAACGACCCGACGATCGGAGAGCTCGTCGGCGAGGCCATGGAAAAGGTCGGCGGCGAAGGCGTGATCACGGTCGAGGAATCGAAGACCACGGAGACCGCACTCGAGATCGTCGAAGGCATGCAGTTCGACCGCGGTTTCATCTCCCCCTATTTCGTCACCGACACGGAGAAGATGGAAGCAGTGCTCGAAGACGCGGTCATGCTCATCGTCGACCGCAAGGTCTCCTCGCTGCACGACCTTATCAAGCTTCTCGAGGAGGTCGCCAAGTCCGGTGCGCCCCTCCTGGTCATCGCCGAGGACATCGAGGGCGAGGCGCTTGCCACGCTCGTCGTCAACCAGATCCGCGGCGTCTTTCGCAACTGCGCCGTCAAGGCCCCGGGCTTCGGCGACCGCCGCAAGGCGATGCTGCAGGACATTGCCGTATTGACGGGTGGACAGGTCATCTCCGAGGAGGTGGGCTTCAAGCTCGAAAATGTCGGCATTGCGCAGTTGGGACGCGCAAAGCGCATCGTTATCGACAAGGACACGACGACGATCATCGGCGGAGCGGGCGAGCCGCAGGCCATCAAGGCGCGCATCGAGCAGATCCGGCGCGAGATCGACAAGACGACCAGCGACTACGACCGCGAGAAGCTGCAGGAGCGGCTTGCCAAGCTTGCCGGCGGTGTCGCCGTCATCAAGGTCGGCGCGCCGACCGAAGCGGAGATGAAATCCAGGAAGGAAGCCCTGGACGACGCCATCAGCGCGACAAAGGCCGCGGTGGCGGAAGGAATCGTGCCGGGCGGCGGGCTGGCCTTGCTGCGGTGCACGACCGCTGTCGCCGAAGAGGAGAAGCTTTGCGAGGGAGACGAGCGTACGGGTATCCAGATCCTGAAACGGGCGCTGGAAGTGCCGGTCCGGCAGATCGCCGAGAATTCCGCTGCCGACGGAGGCGTCGTGGTCGCGAGAATGCTAGAGGGAACCGGAAATTACGGGTTCGATGCGGGACGCAAGGAGTATGTCGACCTCGTCGAGGCGGGCATCATAGACCCGACCAAGGTCGTGCGTATCGCACTCGAAAACGCGGTTTCCGTCGCCAGCGTCCTGCTTCTGACCGAGGCGACGATGACCGAAATCCCCGAGCCGCCGAAGGAACGGCCCCTTGAGCCGGAGATGGCGCTGTAAGACAACCGGCTCGCGGGCTTCTTCAATCGGGGTCGATGGCGAGGAAGAGCGCATGACGATCACCTCCGAACAGTGCCTTGCGGCAAGAATTCTAACCCGCGTGGACAGGCCGTTGCTTTCATCCGCTTCCGGCGTTCCAATTGCGGTCATCGCTCAGTTCGAGAAGTTCGGCGCCCTCCCCTCTGCCGAGGATCTCGAGCGTCTCAAGCGGGAGCTTGAAAATCTGGGTGCGAACTTCATCCCCGAGGATGCTGCCGGCGGACTCGGCGTGCGGCGCCGGTTCGGTGCCGATCTGTCTCGCCACATCTCGGTGTGGGAGTCTGAAGGAGGCCTGGCCGCAGAGGATGACGTGCCTTGAGGCGCAGGCGTCACAAGTTCGCCTACGTGGCCGACACCATCAAGAAGGTTCGAAGGCCGCAATCGCCGCGCTCCACGCCCTCGGCATCCGCACAGTGATGATCACCGGCGACAACTCTAGCAGGGAACTCCGCGCTCATCTGCTTCGTGCGTGGCCGATGATCTACCACAATTTCTATCGCGCTATATTACGACGAAATATGTATCGTGTGAAAAGTTACCGGATGCGAGGATAACGACGCGAGTGCCCTTATCGGCTACAAAAGGAGTGACGGTTGGGAATCCTTTCAACAAGAAAAGCAAGAAGGGGGAAACCATGACATTTCACGCGGAAACCAGCGAATTTCGACTGGGCGTGAACGAGGGCTGGTCTGCAACAAGCGCCACTATCCTTAGAACCCCACCAGACTTTCCTACCCTCCAGATGGCCCAGGATTGGAGCCGATCGTTGGTGATACTCGACCCACGCACGCTGGGCCGTGAATGTCTGGCCCGGGCCTTTGCGACGCGTCGCGTTCGAATGGAGGTGGCGGCATTTGCGTCGATGCAGGAGTGGAAGAGCGTAAAGGACCTCCACTCGCCGCTGGGCGCAATCCTGTTCAACCTGAGTGGTCGCAGCTTTGCCGACCCTGAGGTCGTCAGCGAGATAACCCAGTTGGTCTCCGATTTCCACCCTGTGCCGGTGGTGGTCCTGGCGGACGAGGGGGACGTCACGGAAATATTCACGGCGCTCGAATGCGGCGTTCGCGGCTATATCCCTGCCACGGTCGGCATCGATGCATGCATCGAAGCAATTAACCTGGCGATTGCCGGCGGCGTCTTCGTGCCGGCGAGCAGTCTCTTCGCGCTGCGGCAGGCTCTCGACCCCAGTTTTCGGGAGGCCAAGCCGATTTCGTCGGTGTTCACGCCGCGGGAGGCGGCGGTGGTTGAGGCGTTGCGGCGGGGGAAAGCAAACAAGATAATCGCTTATGAGCTCGACATGTGCGAAAGCACGGTTAAGGTTCATATCCGGCATATCATGAAAAAGATGAAGGCCACGAATAGAACTGAAGTTGCATATAAGATCAATAGCCTCTTTAATTCAGAAGAAGCAGCTTCTTAGCATTTCAGCAAAAATGACCACGCCCCGTCGGCTTCTGCTGCCGACGGGGTGAATTTCGTTTGTGTGTTCTGAAGTGACTCAACCGAATGAATAGCAAGTGCGCCATCTCGAATGGCTTTTTGCGGAGTGCGGATCGGCATGTTCAGCTGACGATGCGATAGGCGCCCGCGAGAACGACACCGATCAGACCAGCGGCTATGGGCACCCCGAAAGGTACGACCCCCTTGCGGTCGAGGTGCTCGACATAGTGCCGGAAGGCGGGAGCCGGCAGCAGCATGGGATTCTTCACCACGAAGGCGGTCAACGCCGTAAAGGCCAGAAGCAGCAATGAAAAGAGTATGAGGTCCTCGCCGCCGGAGATCAGCGGTGCGACGCCCATCAGCTTGACGTCGCCGGCGCCGACTTTTCGCAACAGCCAAAAAGGAAACAGGAGCAGGAAAAGCAGCCCCCCGGCCATCACGGCGATCGCCGCGTTTTCCCAGCCGCCGGTGGCGTTCAGCTGATCCAGGACACCGCCCCCCTGGCCGACAAGGTTCGCCTGAAGCAGGAGGCTGCCCAGCCCGAGAATGGCAAGGGTCAGAACATCGTTATTTGCGATCTTCTGCGTCTTGAAATCGACCAGTGCGATCTTCACGAGAAGCCCGATCGCGATCGCAGCGATCAATAGTTCCGTGGCTGTGTGCATGATCATCTTCCTATGTTGTTCACGCTGGAGGTGAGAAACTCCAGATTGTTCATGATCGTCGGGGTCATTGGGGCCAGTTCGTCGGCCTTCAGGAAATTCCGCCGGGCTTCACTGCTGCTTTCCAATTCCCCACAAAACAGATCATTCCCCCTTCTAGAAAAAGATCCCCTTCATCCTGATGATCACCGGAAGCATGACGATCATCATCACGACCGGGAAAATACATAGCCCCAAAGGGATCATCATCTTGACGGGCAAGGAATTTGCCTTTTCCTCGGCATGCAGGATGCGCTGGGTTCGCATCTCGTCGCTGTAGACGCGCAGCGCCTCGGTCAGGCTGGTGCCGAGTTCCTCCGACTGCCGGAAAAGCACCGCCAGCGAACGCGCCTCATCGATGCCGATGCGGTCGGCGAGGTCTCTGAGGGCATCGCGCAAGGGTTTGCCGGCGCGCATCTGCAGGTTCATGATTGCAAGCTGAATGCCGAGCGACCTGTGCGTTCCCGCAAGCTCGTTACTGACCCGCTCGACGGCGGCTTCAAGGCTCATGCCGGCATCGGCGCAAGTGATCATCATGTCCATGAAGTCCGGAAAGCCGCGCCGATATTTTTGTTTCTCGGCTTTCTCGAAACGGTCCAGCGCGGTGCTTGGGATGACAATGCAGGCAAGGCCGAACAGTGCGCCCCCGACAAAGGCCAGGAAACCGGGAAGCTGCGATGGCAGAACGGCCGTGAGGCCCATATAGGCGCCGAGGAAGCCGGCGACCACGAAGCCGATCCGAGACAGCGTATAGAGGAAGGGAGCGCCCGTCTGGTGGAAGCCGGCGCGGAAGAGCTTCGCCTCCAATGCATTGGGCTCGCCGCGCTCCTTTTCCGCGGCGCGGAAGTAGGCTTCCACCGGCCGCCGCGCGGAGAGCTTTATGAGCTCGGTCTGCGCCTCGAGCGAGCGCCGGTTGACCTTTCCATCCTGGAGCAGGCTCTCGGTCAACCGGCGACGCGTTTCCAGAGCAGGCCTGAGCACGAGAGCCGCGAACAGGAACATCGTGACAGCCGAGAGGAATACCGCGCCCGAGAGGAGCAATCCGGAATTCTGGAGGCTAGCGAAAAGGTTTGTCATCTTTCCAGCCTCAGAAGTCGAAATTGACCATACGGTACATAATGACGTCGCCAATCAGCGCCCAAGTACCGAAGATTACGAAAACCGGCGTGATCATCGGGCTATCCCAGACATCGCCGTAATAGCTCGGCGTGAGAAGCCAGAGGACGCCGAACATGACGAACGGAAAGGCCGATATGAGGATGGCGGACCACCGGCCCTCCGCCGAAAGGGCGCGGATCTTCAGCCTTAGCTTCTGGCGCTCGCGCAGGACCTTGGAAAGGTTGGACAGGATCTCGGTCAGATTGCCGCCCGTCTTGGCCTGGATCGACAGCGAAACCGAAAGGAGGTTCAATCCCTCGAAGCCGACCCGCTCGGACAGTTTGCGCACGGCCTGTTCGAGGCTGAGGCCGAAGGTGATCTCGTCGGAAACGATGCCAAATTCGGTGCCGAGCGGATCCTGCATCTCGCGCGCGACCAGCCCGATTGCGACCGATGTCGGATGGCCCGCGCGCAGCGAGCGCACGATCATGTCCAGCGTATCGGGAAGCTGTGCCGCGAACTTGGCAATGCGTTTCTTGCGGGCGCGGCGCAGCACGATAAGCGGCAGCGCGAAGGCGACGAGAAGGAATGCCGCAATGGCAACGACGGCGGCAAAGCCGAAAACCATTCGCATGAGAAATGCTGTCACCATACCCGCCGCGATGAACATTGCTGCAAAAGCAAGCGGATTGCCGGTGATGCCGGACTGTGTGTAGAGCCGGTTGAGCGCAATCATCCTGAAGGCGAAGTCGCCGGTTTTGCTCAGGCCCCGCTCACGCAGGAGCCCTTGGAGCGTCTGTTCGGCGGGCGCCTCCTCGGCCAGGCGCTTCAAACGGCGGTTGATCGTGCCTGCCCTGGCGCGGCGCCCCGCATAGGTGACGTAGAAGGCCTCGGCGGCGAGGATCGCCGACGCCGCCGCCAGCACATAGATGACATAGAGGAGCGTCTGGCCGGTCAGCATCATAGCGGCACCTGCGGGTTGAAGGCGTCCTTGGCGAAGTGGAAGCCCATGGTCGCGGCTTCCGTCGCGAAACGGGGCCTGACCCCGGTCGCCCGGAAGTCGCCGATGATCTTGCCTTCCGACGAAACGTCGCGGCGGACGAAGTGATAGATCTCCTGAAGCTGGACAACGCTCCCTTCCATGCCGGTGATTTCGGTGATCGAGATCACCCGCCGGCCGCCGTCGGAAAGGCGCTGCGTCTGCACGATGACGTCGATGGCCGAGGCGATCTGCGCACGGATCGATTCCTGGGTCATCGGCATGCCCGCCATGCCCACCATCTGTTCCAACCGGCCCAGCGCGTCGCGCGGTGTGTTGGCGTGAACGGTGGTCATCGAGCCTTCGTGGCCCGTGTTCATGGCCTGCAGCATGTCGAAGGCTTCCTCCCCGCGCACCTCGCCGACGATGATGCGGTCGGGCCGCATGCGCAGCGCATTCTTGACCAGCTCGCGCTGGCGCACCTCGCCCCTGCCCTCGACATTGGGCGGCCGCGTTTCCATCCGGCCTACATGCGGCTGCTGCAATTGCAGTTCGGCCGCGTCCTCGATGGTGACCAGGCGCTCCTTGTGGGAGATGTAGCTCGAAAGCGCGTTGAGCAGCGTCGTCTTGCCGCTGCCGGTTCCCCCCGAGACCAGGATCGATTTGCGCGATTGCACAGCGATCTTCAGGAAATCGATCATCGGCGGGCGGATCGAATTGAACTCGACCAGCTTTTCCAGCGAAAAGGGCTTCTTCGAGAATTTGCGGATCGAGACCAGCGGCCCGTCGACCGCGATCGGCCGCACGGCGACATTGACGCGCGAGCCGTCCTCGAGACGGGCGTCGACCATCGGATAGGATTCGTCGACGCGCCGGCCGATGGCCGAGACGATCTTGTTGATGACGCGCAGGAGATGCGCTTCGTCACGGAAACGGACCGGCGTCTCATGGAGCTGGCCATGACGCTCGACGAACACCCGCCGGTGCGTGTTGATCAGGATATCGGCGATGGAATCGTCCTTGAGCAGGGGCTCGATCGGACCGAGCCCGAGCATCTCGTCGGCGGTGTCGCTGGTAAGCTGGTCGAGCTCGCGCGCGTTGAGCGGGACGCTCCGGTTGCGGACGAAGTCGCGCACCACCGGGCGGATATCGTTGAGGATCTGCTCCTTCGAAGCGGTCTCCAGCGTGGCAAGATTGAAACGCTCGATCAGGTGCCGGTGAAGCTCCACCTTGAGGGTGAGGAAGTCGTCATGGTGCCTTGCCTCGGGCGCTGCTGCCGCTGTTGCAACGATCGCCGGCGTGGCCGGCGCGCGCTCGCGGACTGGCTCGACGACGGACATCGCCACCGGCGGCTCGATGCGCGGTTGAGTTGTACCGTTTGCCTTTGTGAAACGCCCCAGCATGGATAGCTCCCACCCAATATTGCCGGTAAAAGCTATTTGGCAGCCGTGAAAGTTGCAAGCATTGCCGGTTAAGTACTTGGACGAATACTTCGATCGGGTTATAGCGCTGTCCGACTGCGAGGTGGTTTCTATTGTGTCGGCGGTTGAGGGGCGCCGACGACGATGCAGTTCTCCGCGGACATCTCCTTCATTTAAAAAATACCTTATAATCAAATAGATATAAGATTCATGATGTTGCGCTGATTGCGATTCCCCTTCTTCAAGACAATCGAAATCCTAACAAGGATCAGCGTTCTGAAGGCCTGAGGTGCAGCATTTACGTACCCCTTTCGGTGCATCTTTTGGCCTGTTTTCTACTCCCCCGTAAGTATACCAAAGTTAATTATCCCCAAGCGCGTTGACTCTTTTCTCGTTCTAAACGCACGATTGCATGTGACGGGCGAGTGCATTGGTTTGGGGTTCATATCCGGGCACATCTCGTCGTTTCGAAACCTCTATCTGGGAGTAATTGGCATGAAAAAGCTCATGACGATCGCCCGGCAGTTCCGCGATGACGAAGACGGCGCTGCCATGGTCGAATATTCAATCCTGGTCGGTGTCATCGCCACAGCCGCAATTCTGGCACTTGTTGCAATCGGCTTGTGGGCTTCCGGCCGGTTCACCGGTTTGTGTACCGCTCTCAACGGCTCCGGCGTTGGCACCTGCGATGCCGCGACAGGAACCGGATCGTAATACTTTGCGGTTCAGGCCCGGGTATTTGCCCGGGCCTGAATTCTCTGTGGGGCAGCAGCGCAGGCGTGTAACGGGTATGCGGCGCTGCGGGGTAGGTGCAAAATGCGTGCGAATTCAATCATCATGGTCGTGCTGGCTTGCGTTTTCGGCATCGTCGCCGTCGTGCTGGCCAATATGTGGCTCACGGGGCAAAGGGGAGCCCTCGCCAAGGGCGGCGAAGCCCCGCAGGAAACGATCGTCGTCGCGGCCATTCCGCTGAAATTCGGCGATACGCTGTCGGGCGACAATCTGCGCGAGATCTCCTGGGCTTCGGGGTCCCTGCCCGCCGGCGCCTTCAAGAAGAGGAGTGAACTCTTCGGCGACGAGGGCAAGCAGCGGCAGGTGCTGACGGCAATGGGCGCCAATGAGCCGATTCTTTCTTCGAAAATCACCGGTCCTGGCCAGCGCGCCACGCTTTCGGCCGTGCTGACCCCGGGGTTGAAGGCCGTTTCGATCCGCGTCAACGACGTACTCGGCGTGGCCGGCTTCGTGCTGCCCGGCGACCGGGTGGATGTGCTCCTGACCCGCAAATCGCGAAACATGGCAGGCGGCGAGCAGGCTTTCGTCGACGTGCTGCTGCAGAGCGTCAAGGTGCTTGCCGTCGACCAGGTGGCCGACGAGAGCAAGGAAAGCCCGACCGTGGTGAAGGCGGTGACGCTCGAGGTCTCCACCAAGGACGCGCAGAAGCTGACGCTCGCGGCGGATGCCGGCCAGCTGTCGCTCGCGCTGCGCCAGGTCGCCTCCTCCAAGGGCGAAGAGACCGACCGCATCACGCTTGCCGATCTCGCCAGCGAAACGCCGGTGGAGGCTGCCGCCGCACCCGCGCCGAGCGTGCGCGAGGTGGTGAAGGAAGTCGTCAAATACGTGAAGCCTAAGCCGCCGGCGTGGACGCAGGTGCGCGTCTACCGCGGCAGGGAAACCACGGTCTACGACGTGCCGCGGGTGCGGTGAACGCACGCCGGGGAAATGACCGGGGGGATTTGGCCATGCGTCTGGTTTCCAAGAAAATCCGTGAGTTCCGGGACGACGAGCGCGGTATGGCCCTGGTCCTTGTCTCGATCATGCTGCCGGTCATCATCGGCTTCTCGCTGCTCGTCATCGACTGGTCGCGGGCGGGGAACCTGCACAACGATCTGCAGAAGGCGGCGGATGCGTTTGCGATTGCCGCGGCCTACGAGCTCGACGGGCGTTCGGACTCGATCGACCGCGCCAACAGAGCCGTCGCCAATCTCGTCGACAACACCTATCGCTTCTCCGATGCCGGCGCGCAGCAAGTGCTGACGGCGGCGGGGATCACGATGCGCTATCTGCATGGCCTGCCCGCGAGCGATGCAGACCCTATCACAGCAAGCTACGAGACCTCGGATCCGGCTCTGGCCCAGTTCGTGGAAGTCACGGTCACCCCGACGGGGTTCTCTGCGATCTTCCCCGCATCGTTTCTCGGCGGGACCGACAGTTTCAATTTGGGCGCGGTTGCGGTGGCGGGGAATGCCGGTGCCGTCGTCTGCGAGATGACGCCAATGTTCATCTGCAATCCCTTCCCGGGCCAGCCGTTCCACGAAGTCGTCAACGACGATAACTTCTATCGCAAGAGCATCAAGATGGTGATGGGGGGAACCTCCTGGGGACCGGGCAATTTCGGCTTCCTGCGCCCCGAGGAAGACCATGGCTACGGTGAAAACAAGCTCGCCGCCGACCTTGCATGGGGCTCGTTGCCCGAGTGCGTCAGCCGCAGGCGCGTCTACACGCAAACCGGAAACTTGACGAACAAGGCGAAGGCGGCCTTCAACACGCGCTTCGACCTTTACGGCGCTCACTTCCCGGTCAACCAGTCGAGCACGCCGCCTCCGGCTCCGAACATCCGCAAGGGCTTCAAATACGCCGGTGGCAGCACGAATGCCTGCAACATGGAGCCTGCCACGGACCAGACGCGGTATCGGCGGCTGACGGCAGATACGGCCTTCAACGGTCAGATCGGGAACGGCCAATGGGATTACTATGGCTATCTGGACGCCAACGGCTTCTCCGATGCCGACATGGCTAACTTCCTCGATGAGAGTGGACAGCCATACGATCGCAGCAACCCAAATCTCCCGAGCCGCTACGACCTCTACAAATATGAGATGAGCGAAGGCCTCGTGCCCGACCCCTCACTTGGAGGAGAAGTCGGCACGCCTGCCTGCCACGCCGACGTCGGTGACGAAAGCCGCCGGCTCATCCATGCGGCCATCCTCGAATGCGACGATCCGGCGGTGCAGGCGGAGCTGAATGGCCAGTCCGGCGCGCCTCCTGCGATCGGCTTCGCCAGCTTCTTCCTGACCGAGGCCGTCACTTCCGATGAGGTCTTGGCGGAAATCGTAGACATCGACGGCATCCAGGGACGTGGGACGATGACGAACTTCAGCCGCGAAGATGTCCAGCTCTACAGGTGATGAAATGTGGCGCGCGTGGAAACGGCTCATCGAGAATTTTGAACGCGATGAACGCGGGCAGATCCTTGTCGAGATGACGCTGATCACGCCGCTGATGATCAGCCTTTCGGCCGGTGTCTTCGAGTTCGGCAACCTGATCCATCACAAGCTCCTGATCGAGGCCGGACTGCGCGACGCCGCCCGCTACTACGCGCGCTGCAACACGCAGTTGTTCGCCGATGCCGGGCTGTCCATCGACTGCACGACGAATGCACAAAACACCGCTCTCTACGGCTCGACGAGCGTCGGCACCTTACGGGTCGAGGACTGGAGTGGGCCAGTCACCATATCGACCTACACGACGACGAACACGGTCGATCCCATTACCGGGTTGCAGGACTACCGCTCCAGCGGTGCGAGCGTCGTGACCGTCCGCGTCACGACGTCCTACGACTATGCCGGCATGTCGCTGCTCAGCTATCTCGGCATGAGTCCCATCACCTTGGCCGCCGCGCATGAAGAACGGTTGGTTGGGTGGTGAGATGACGGTGTTTCAGCGCTTCAGGCGAGAACAGGAAGGTGCCGTGATGGTCGAGATGGCGATCGCGATGACGCTGCTTCTCACCCTGATGCTCGGCTTTGTCGATTTCGGCTATGCGTTCTGGCAATGGAACGCTGCCAACAAGGCCGTCCAGGTCGGCGCTCGCATGACGTCGATTTCCACCCCTGTGGTGAGTGGACTGGCAACCGTCACGGATACGGCGCCTTCTCCGGAACAGATCGGCGGCCCTATTCCCACCGGCACATACGGTCCTTACGTCTGCACGGGGACAGGCGGGACCGGGACAGCCTGCCTCAACGGGAACGGGGAGTTCGACCGCATCTTCTACGGCGACGACGGGGTATGTGGGGCGGGAACCGGCAGGCCGGGCATGTGTGATCTCTTCCCGCGCCTGCAGCCGGCAAACGTGCGCATTACCTACACCTCGTCGGGCCTCGGCTATTGGACCAGGCCCGGCGGGCCTGTGCCCACCATCACGGTTAGCCTGGAGGGCCTCACCTTCCAGTTCTTCTTCCTCGGCGGCCTTCTCGGCTTCAACAACATCAACATGCCCTCCATGCTCAGCACGGTTACGGGCGAGGATATGAGGAGTAGCTATCCATGAACGCTCCAAATCCCACAGTCATTCCAACCAGGCGCAAAAGGATCGCGCTCTACTCCGCGGATCAGCAGCTGCGCCGCGATGTGGCGACGCGGCTCGATGCGCTCGCCATCTACGATGTCCAGACGGCCGAGACCGATGGTTTCCTGAAAGGGCCGATAGCGGACGCGCGGCCAAGCCTCGTTATCCTCGACGTCGGCGATGGCGAGCTGCTTGCCAATTCCCGCCTCGCCGAGGCGCGCGCGGCATGGGGCAATGTTCCGCTGATCGCGCTATCGGGGGAACTCGCTCCCGATCGGATCCGCAATCTTGTCCGTCTCAATGCGGCAGACTGGCTGAGGAAGCCGCTCGATGGCAAGGAGCTGCTCAATTCGGTCACCTTCCACGACAGCGGCAGCCAGGCAACGAAGAGCCGGATCATCACCTTCATCGGCGCAAGCGGCGGGGCGGGTGCTACGACCATGGCCCTTTCGGCCGCCGATTACCTGGCCGCAAAATCGGCCGAACGGGCGGCTGCCACCTGTCTCGTCGACCTCGATTTCCAGAGCGCCAATTGCAGCGCCTACCTCAATCTCTCAAACGAATTCGACATGGACGGGATCATCACGCATCCGGACCGGCTGGATGTCGAGTTGATGGACAGCGTCAAGCTGACGCGTAGCCCCGGTTTCACCCTTTACTCGTTCGATCGACCGGGGCTGCCATTCGAGCCGGCGGGCGCGGACTTTGTTTTCAAGCTGCTGGACCTGGCGGCCTACCGGTTCGACGAGGTCGTTATCGACCTGCCTTATATGGAGACGCCGTGGCATAATTCAGTTCTCTCTTCCAGCGATGACATCTTCATTGTCTTCGAACTGAACATCGCCTCCCTCCGGCAGGCCAAGCGGCTTTATACGAAAATACGTGAGCTGCGAGGCGGTGTGGCCACCGTCACGCTGGTGGCCAACAAGCACAAGCGCAAGCTGTTCGGCAACCACTTCTCCCGCCGGGAGTTGGAGAAGGTATTCAAGGGGCCATGTATCAAGGCAGTCAGCCTTGATATGCCGCTTCTGACCGACGCGCTCAACCGCGCGCTGCTGCCGTCCGAAGTGCACGCGCGAGCGCGGTTCAACAAAGATCTGAGACTGATGTTCCGCGAGCGGTTGGATTCCCGCGCGCGCTAGACCGGCTCAAAACGCCTTGAAGGAGCCGATATCGCTCCGTCCATCTACGTCCGTCAGCAACATGTGCCCGGGCGAGTGCGTTATATAGATTCTCGGTGCCGCCCTTTGCAGCGCATCACGCGCCGTTGCTCCACTTGCCCAGAACACAGGCACCTCGTGCCTGCCGATCGCCAGCGCGTCGCCCCAGTCGGGATTGTCCAGGTCAGCGATGCCGATCGCTGCCGGGTTGCCGACGTGTATCGGCGCTCCGTGAGCATGGGGGAACCGTGCCGTTACAGCGCGGACCTTGTCTACATCTTCGCGGCGGACGGCGCGCATGGAAACCACGAGGTTGCCGGAAAATGGGCCTGCCGGCGTGGTGGGTATAGACGTTCGGAACATGGGGAGGGTCTTGTAATCCCTCATGGGACGCAATTCGACGCCGCGCGCGGCCAGCGCATGCTCAAACGTAATGCTCGCCCCGATGGCAAAAGCGGCAAAGTCGTCTCGCCACCGTGTGCGGATATCGGTGCATCCTTCTTCGAAGATGCCGCGACGATAAACCTCATAGCGCGGAACGTCGGTGCGAAGGTCGACGTCTCCCAATTGCGGGATCGCGGGAACGCCGGCTCTGCTGACGCCGATCAAAGGCAGCGGCTTGGGATTTTTCTTGCAGTAGCGCAGGAAGTCGCCGGCAAACTCACACGGAAGGATGATCAAGCTCGCCTGTAGCCTGCCGGGAGCAAGGCCCGCAGTTTGCCCCTCATAACCGCCGTGCCTGATAATGCCGCGCAACCCGCCAGCATCCATGCTCCGCAACAAGGCGCGATGGGAGAATGCACCATCGTCAATGACGGATGTCACAACGCCGCCCCTCTCGGCTTATCTCACCGAAGAAACCATCCCCGCATGGAGCAACACTGTCAAATTATCAGTTTCTTGACTCGACAATAGATTTTTTCTTCACCACCCATATTCCAGAGAAACCGCCTGGAAGAAGATATAGAATTCAAAATAATCACGAAATTATTTCGATATATTTCGTAATATCGCGCATAAACCCGATATCCGCCTCCATGAAGTGGACGAGAAAGACCGCATACAGGACCAGGATCAGGCTGAATACCAACGTCTTCACCACCAGCGAGAGGGCGAAGATGTTGAGATGCGGCGAGGCGCGCGCGAGGAAACCCAGGACGAGGTCGGACAAGAGCAAACCGACGACGACGGGGAAGACCAGGATCAGGGCCATGGCGAGGATACGGTCGAGCAACTGAAGGAAAACTTCGGCCGCCTCCTGGCTGAATACTGGCGTGAGCCTGTCCAGGGGCCACAGTTCGTAGCTCCTGTAATGGAGGGTAAGCACCAGTTCGAGGCCGCCGGCAACCAGAAAGACGGCCAGCATCACGATGGCCAGCATCGTGCCGGTGGCGCTGGTCTGGTGCGTCATCATCGGGTCCAGCAGTGTACCCATCGTGGCCCCGCGCTGCAGGTCGACGATGTCACCCGCCGCCTCCGCCGCCCAGAACGGAATGCCGAGAACGAAACCAAGGACGATGCCGATAAGCACTTCCTTGAACATCAGGAGAATGATGAAGAGCGCGCTTCCCTCCATTTCCGGCAGGACGGTGGCGATCATCGGAATGACCGGGATGGCGAGCGCGAACGCAGCGCCGTTTCGCAGGATGCCGGTGAGGCGCATGCGGGTAAAAAGCGGCATGATGGACATCAGGCCGATCATGCGCGCAAGCGCAAAGGCGCTGGCAAGGACGTAGTACTCGATACCCCTGACTGACTCGAAGAAAATCTCGAAATTCATCTTGCCTAGCGCGTCACGCTGGGGAATTGGTCGAGGGCGGAGGATGCCTGTTCGGCGACCTGGACGGCCATGACCGGCCCAAACAGGAGGAGAACGAGTAGGACTGCGACGAGCTTGACCGTCTGCGGCAGGCTCTGGTCCTGTATCTGGGTCAAGGCCTGGGCCAATCCCACGAGAAGGCCGATGGCCAGTGCGGTAATGATCACTGGCGCTGATGCGAACAGCACGACCAGCAACGAGGTCTGAACCTTCGCAAGGACGAAATCACCGCTCATCGCCGCCGGCCTCCGATTGCATCAGACGTAACTCAGGATGAGGCCCTGCATGAGCCGCGACCAGCCCTCGATCGCCACAAAGAGAAATAGCTTCAGCGGTATGGAAATCAGCACCGGCGGAACCATGATCATGCCGAGCGTCATCAATATGCTGGCCACCACCACATCGACGATGAGGAAGGGCAGGTAGAGAAGGAAGCCGATTTCGAATGCGCGGCTGAGTTCCGAGGCGACGAAGGCGGGCACGAGGATCGAAAGGTCGTCCGGCCGGACGTCACGGCGCGTGCCCTCCGGCCAGAGCCGGTCGGTCGCCTCGAGGAAGAATTGCCGCTCCTCCTCCCGCGTGAAGTGCAGAAGGTGCCGCTTCAGCGGCTCACGCACCAGCTCGGCCGCTTGCGAAATATCTTCGCCCGACTGGAAAGTTATCTGGTTCTCCTCCAGCCGGGCGGATATTTCGCCGAGCAAAGGCGCGGTAACGAAGACCGTGAGCACGAGCGCGATGCCGTAAAGCACCAGGTTGGGGGGCGTGTTCTGGATGCCGAGAGCGTTGCGGATGAGAAAGAGCACGACCGATATCTTCAGGAATCCAGTCATGGTCACGATCGCCAGCGGAAAGAGGCCGATGACACCGATGGCGACCAGAATGCCCAGGTAATTGGGGGCGTTCTCAAGCATTTCTGAAGATCCGCGTGACCTGCACGCCAAGCCCTTCTCCGATCCTCACGATCTCGCCACGGCCGATCCGTTTTCCGTTGGCCAGCAAGTCGACCGACTGGTCTGCCACGTCGGCGACCTTCACAACCGCGCCCGGCGACAGCGCGCTGATCTCCTTCAGCGACATCCCCACGCGGGCGAGTTCGAAGACGAGCGTCACCGGCAGATCCTCAAGATCGGAATCCTCGATCGCCGCCGCCCCCGGTTTCTTCGCATGGTCCATCATCCACTCCCATCTTGTTGCCACCACGGCGCGCGGCGCGCCAATCAGAAGCCAGCCTTCGCCGGCGGCCTTCACGGGCGCGACGAAACGGTCGGCGAAGATCGCGACCGCGGTCTCGTGCCGCGGGTTCATTTCCTCCGGCAGAATGATGTCGCCTGGCTGAAGAGCTCTGAGTTCGGCGAGGGAGATGCTCGTCACCCCGCGCCAGATGCTGACGCTCGCCGGTACGTCCAGTCGAAGGGGAGGCTGTCTTTTCTGGGTGTCGTCCAGCAGGTTGCCAAGCCGGATCGCCCAGTCGGCGTTCAACGCCAAGGCGCAGTGCGCCGCATCTTTCCCGCGGCCCAATTTGAAGGTGAAAGCGCCTTCGTCTGGGGCCTTCTGCCCGCCCTCCACCGCCGTTATGGCGATCCTGCAATCAAGACGCGTCTCAAGCCAGCCGATTTCCTTGGCAAGCACGCATTCGAGCAGAAGGGCTGCATGCTCCGGGGCGAGCCGAGCGGTGTCGGCCTCGGGATCGATCTTCGTTGTCCACCCCTCTACCAGGGAAGGCGGCAAGACCAGTTCGCCGTGATCCTCATCGATGGAGAAGCCGACCACCGCCCCGGCGAGAGGAGAGGCATCGGTTTTCCCCCACTCGGGTAACACCGAGAGCTTCTGGCCGGCGGCCACGAATTCGAAAGGTGCGCGCCCACGATAGACGGCGTTGAACGCGCGCATAGCCGCTTGCGCCATGGCGCGTGGCGCAAGCGGTTTCGCGGCCGGCTTCTGCGTCTTCCTTTTGGCCGGCTTCTTGGCCGGCGCGCCCCGCTTCTTCGGTCTCTCGGCCGCGATCGCTCCTGACATCGGGCTACGCCTTGCCATTTGCTCTGTGGCTGGCGAGGCCGGCGGCAGCCTCTTCCTCACGGCTTTCTTCGCGCGCCGCGTCGCGTTGCATCGACTTCAACGACAGCCGCTCCAGAAGCCCGTCCAGCTTTGCCACAGCCCGCCGGCGCATCCGGTGGTCATCGCGGGCCTTTGTGAGTTCGTTTCTGCAATCCCGTTCGGCAGCGGCCGCCTGCCCTTCGACATCGCGCAGGTGGGCGACGTCGAGCGCCGCTTTCTGGAAGCGGCCTTGAATGCGGTGGATAGTATGCACATCAACCGTCTGCCCGAGCAACGGTCCGAACTCGGATTGCTCGGCGAGCTCCGTCTCCCGCATGTGCGTCTTGGTCGCCCGGACCGCCTCTTGGGTGTTCTTCTGCGCACCCTTCAGGACCGCTCGCCGCCGAATGACCGTTTCCATCGCGCGTTCCTCACGAAGGCGGCGAAGGTCGCGCAGGCGGGCGATCGTCTCACGATCCTTCATCGGCGATCTCCTGCAGGCGTTTGCGCGTTCGCGCCATGGTCTCCCATGTGCTGGGGGCCTGGCGCAGGAAATCATTGATCCGATCGATTTTTTCGATCGCCTCGTCGGCGATCGGATCGGAGCCCTTCTCGTATTCGCCGACGCGCAGGAGCAGTTCGACATCGGCGTAACGCGCCAGCAACGCGCGCAGCTTGCCGGCGGCCGCCCGATGCTCCGGCGAAATGATGCTTTCCATGAGCCGGCTTCGACTGCGCAGGACATCGATGGCGGGGAAGTGATCGCGGCGGGCGAGATCGGTCGACAGGAACACGTGGCCGTCGAGCAGCGCCTGCAGTTCCTCCGCCACGGGGTCGAGCGTGCTGTCCCCTTCGGTCAACACGCTATAAAGACCGGTGATCGAGCCGTGCTCGCCCGGTCCCGAGCGCTCCAGGAGTTTCGGCAGGGCCGCAAACAGCGACGAGGGAAAGCCGCGCCGGGTCGGCGGCTCGCCCGAGGCCAGGCCGATCTCGCGCTGGGCGCGGGCGAACCGCGTGATGTTGTCCATCGCCAGGAGGACGTGCTTTCCCTGGTCGCGGAAATACTCGGCGATGGTGGTGGCCACGTAGGCAGCCTTGACCCGTTCGATCGCCGGGCGGTCCGACGTGGCGGCGACGATGACGGTGCGCGCCCTTCCCTCGGAACTCAACTGACGCTCGACGAATTCGCGCACCTCGCGCCCGCGCTCGCCCACGAGCGCTACCACCGCGACATCGGCATCGGTGCCGCGCACGATGTCGGCGAGCAGGATCGACTTGCCCACGCCGGGCTCGCCGAATATCCCCAAGCGCTGACCGCGCGCGCAGCTCAAGAATCCGTCCAGAGCGCGGACGCCGAGCTGAATCGGCTCCGAAATCAGCACCCGCGACAAGGGAGGCGGAGGATAGGCGTGCACCGGATAGGTGCCTTCGATACCCTCGGGCGGCCAGGGCGCATTGTCCAGCGGCTCGCCGAGCGCGCTGATCACCCGGCCGAGCAGGCCGGGCCCCACGGGTATCCTGAGGTCTCTCCCGGTGGGGATGACCTCCGTCAGGCTGGAGAGCCCCGTCAGGTCACCAAGCGGCACGAGAATGGCCTCCTCGTCGGCAATGCCGACAACCTCCGCCTTCGCGCGCCGTCCTGTCTTGGGGTCCACGAGCTCGCAAATTTCCCCAAGTCTCACCTCGTCCACCGCAGCGTGGATAACCACGCCGACCACTTGCCGGACGCGGCCTTTGCGCGGGTGGACTGCATCATCGCGCAGCCTTTCGCGCAGGCGCGGCACGATACCGGACAGCCGGTCGTCAACGTGTAGCGGCGCGCCGCTCATCGCACGGCCTCCGTGTCCGTGCCGATCGCCACCGCAAGCGCCTCGAGTTGTGCTTCGATGCTGGCATCGAATACCGTCAAATCGGTAGCGACGATGCATGCTTGGGGGACCAAAGTGCCGTCGCCATCGACCTCGAGCGTGGTGCCGAGCGATCCTTCCTCCGCCAATGCGACGAGTTCGCCCTTCACCGCGGCAACGGCGTCGGGGTGGACGGTGACGCGGATGTATTTCGCCCGCCTGATGTCCGCGACGGCCTTCCTGGCCGCCGTGGCGATGCGCTCGTTCAGATCCATATCGCCGAGCACCCGCCGCACGACATCGAGCGCAAGCGCGACCACGTCCTTCTCGACCCCACCCAGATAGCGGTCGACCTTGACCATGGTCTCGTTGACCAGCCGCGCGGCCTCGGCTTGGCCCTCGGCCTTGCCGTCCTCGTAGCCTTGCGCGTATTCGCGGGCATAGGCCTGCCGCGCGCTCTCCTCGATCCGGCGCGCCTCGCGGCGCGCCGCTTCGAGAAACGCAAAGCCTTCCCTCCACGCACGCGCGTCCGCGGGGCGCAGGACACGGCCCGCGGGCTTCGCGGGCAACAGTTCGTCGAACGCTATTGCGGCGTCTTCCTCGATCATCCCGTCCCCCATTGAACGATGCCTCAATGCACCGCCCTGCGCACAATCGCCGGGCCGCTTGCCGCAAACGATTCCTCCGGCGCGTCGTCGAGCGGTGCCGAGAGCGGCAGCTTCAGGCGGAAACGAGCACCGATCGCCGGATCGACCGCATGACGCCAGGCGGCCAGGCATTTCCAGCCATCCCCCTCTACCCGGTCGCGCAACGTCTCGACCGGACCGATGGGTTGCGGCGGGCCTGCAATATCCTTGTTTGCCACGGCAAGCGCGCACAATTCGCCGCCCAGGGCGGTTCGCAAGGCTGCCGCCTCGCGCCCGAGCACGGCGCCGGCGATCGTGTTCGCCCAGTAGATAGCTCCCGCCCGCAGGACCAGATCGGCGACGCGCTCTCCACTCGACAGCGCGATCAGACGGTCGTCCGGATCGAAATCCTCCTCGGCTTCGTTTATCACCGACGGCAGGTCGTACTGCCGCCTAAGCAGCGCGGAAAGGCGCGGACGCAGCCGCTTTTCGGCGAGCAGGCGTTCGCACCCCCGCCAGCTGACCGCCCCTGCGAAGCACGGCGCCAAGCGTTCGGGAGCCGCGTAGGCGGCGGGTTCCCGGAGGAATGCAAGCCATTCGCCCTGCCCTGCGGGCTCGATCCCGTTTTCTTGCGTCATGGCTTCTTCGCGGGTACAGGCAGGGAATAGACATTGCGGCGCCTGAGCCACTGGTCGTAGCCAAGCTTGCCCACTAGACCCAGCACGAGCAGACCGAGGCCGAAAAACAGCCACCGCGCGCGGGAAACGCTATCGGGATGAAGCCAAAGGCCGAAGAAACTGACGAAACCGGGCTCGCCCGATGCCGTCGCCGCCCTGCCCTCGACCGGCACCAGAACGACCGAGACATTGTCGTAGGTCAGCCCGGCGACGCCGTTGGCAACGAGCATCTTCACCTGCGGGATGAAGTTATCCATGGCCACCGCCGCGCGGTGGCGGATGAAAACCGAGGCCGAGGAAGGCGTGGCGTCCCTGCGCAAAGGGTCGTTGTTCGGCAGCACGAGATGGACGCGTGCCGACAAGACACCGTCGATCTCGGAAATCGTACGGGAAAGCTCCTGGCTCAGACCGTAGATCATGGCAGCCCGCTCCTCGACCGGGGAAGAGACCAGGCCGTCACGGCTGAACACCTCGCCCAGCGTCTCGAACCGCGCTTTGGGAAGCCCGGCTTCATCGAGCGTGGCTACCGCTTCGGCAAACCGCCCTTTTTCCACCGTCACCGTCATGGTGCCGTCCTTGCCGGCGCTACGCTGGGCCGGAATGCCCTGCCGTACCAGGGTGGCGACGATCTCATTGGCCTCTTGCTGGTTCAATCCCGTGTAGAGTTCGACCGAGCAGGCCTGCAGCACCATCAGACCCACGGCGACCAGCGCCAGACGGCCCCTCTTCATCCAACGTGTGCAAAAGGACGGCGGCATCGGCGCTTTTCCCACTGGCTCGCCACCGCCTCTATTGCTGCTGGATCAGCGTGTTGGCCGATGAGGTCGCTGCGGTCATACCATTGACGGTCATCGACACGTTTGCCGCAGCCCACATGACCGAGATCGCCCGATCGAGGGAGAGCGCAAGGTTTTCCTCGGGCACTCGACCGCCGTCGGGCCCAGCCGCATCGGCCTGCGGGTCGGTTGCGGTCGAGAAACCGGCGTTGGCTTTCTCGAAAGCCTCGCGCGCCTGCTGCGCAATCCCGTCGACGGTCTTCAACGTCGTCCCTATTAGGGCGGAGGGATCGGTGAACTGGCCCGCCGCCCCCAAGCCTTTTTCGATCTCGACCAGGTAATCGAAAAGCTGTTGCTCCATCGTGACCTGCACCTGGGTCGGCTGTATCTCGGCCGGCAAGGGCGAGGGCACTGCGGCGGATGTGGCTTCCATGGTCTCACTCCTGATCGGCGGCGGTCGGACCTTGCGGCTTCAAGATGTCACTCTTCGCCGTCCTGAGCCTCCTGTGCCGCCTTGACCGCGGCGTCGTTGAGCTGGTTCGGCTGGCCGGTTTTAAGCGCCGGGCGCTCGGCCAGGACGCTCTCTATCTGCGCGTGCAGAATCTCTTCCTTCGCCTTCGCCTTGATATCCGCCTGCATCCGCGCATTGGCCGTGAAATCGTCAACTTTCATTCTTCTCTCTCCCTCATTGCTGTGCATTGGCTGGAACAGAGCGGGCTTCGGCGCTTTTCCCGCGAAACACGCGAACGCGCGCGGCGCTTTGCTTCGGCGAACCATCCGTGCGCGCAACATGGGACGTCGCCGGCCCGGACAAGAGGCCCAGCGCTCTCTTCACCGCGTCGACATAGGCCGCGGGACCGGAAACGGACATTATGTTCTCGTCTTCCACGAGCCGGATCGGAAATCGAGGATCGCTGAGCCCCATCCTGTCCAGGCGCGCACGGACGGCCTGTGTATCCTCGGGCGCGAGCTTCACCATTTCGGTCCGCACTTCCGCTTCCGCGGCGACATGAAGGACGGTGCCGTCGTAAAACCAGACCAGCCCGTAACGGTCGCATATCCACTCGAGAAATTCGCGCGCCGTACCGACCGGCATACCATGGCCGAGGCGCCCCTTGACTTGGTCGCTCACCGCGACCGGCATGCCGATGTTTCGGCCGAACTCGCGAAGTGCCTCCCCCACCTCTTGATCGATGGGGATGTACTTGTAGGTCCCCGTGGGCCACTTCGGTTCCGCAGCGGAGACGTGGACCGCAGCTCCGCATAGCCATACCGCCGCGGCGAAGCCCAATATCCTGCCGGAAAGCCGGTTTGTCCTGCCGCTGCTGGAGTTCATCCGATATCGCCCGATTGACCCGTAGCCGACGGACGCCAGCCAGTGCTGGCCGCAACTTCGATCGGCACACTATCGCGCTGGGGCTGAAAAGAAAAGTCCATTTGGACTATGTTAATGAAAACAGTTCCAATTGTTGCACAAGCGGCAATCTGGTAGTGCTGTGGCAGTTCACGAGTTTTTTGGCCGAGAGCTGATGGTGGATCTGGCAAATGGCGCTTGAATACCTCTATCGGGCCGCCCGCACGGTCATGAGCAGGCACAGCTTCAAGATGCATGGTCCGACGCGTATGGTATGGTGGGTCGCTGCACTGACGGCGCTACTTGTTGCTGCCGCATCCGGCGCGCTGGCACAGCCGAGCGGCGCATACGATCCACGGACATGGGCCTTCGATCCTGGAACGCGAACCGTCGTCGCGCCGGGCAGATTGGGCACGCAAGCCGCGCCAGGCAGATCGGGCATGCAAGCCGCGCCAGGCCCCCCGTCCGACTGGCGGCCGATACCCCGCGAGAAGGTGGCTTTCAACGAAGAGCAGCCGGCCGGCACGATCATCATAAGCACATCGCAGCGCCGGCTCTACTACGTTATCGGCGACGGCAGCGCGTTGAAATATGCCGTGGGTGTCGGCAAGGAAGGTTTCGCGTGGCAGGGCCAGGACCGCATCACAACCAAGCGAGAGTGGCCCGATTGGCGGCCACCCGAGGAAATGCGCCAACGCGCCGCATCGGAAGGCCGGATATTACCTGCCCACGTGAAAGGAGGACCCGACAATCCGTTGGGAGCGCGTGCCCTTTACATCGGCAATACGCTCTACCGGGTCCACGGCACCAACGCGCCATGGACCGTCGGGCAGGCAGTCTCGTCGGGCTGCATCCGGATGACCAATGAAGACGTTATCGACCTCTACGAGAAAGTGCCCGTTGGGGCCAAGGTTATCGTCAGACCTTGATTGCACACAGACCATGATCGGATTTGATGATTCCCTTCAATATCAAACAGCTGGAGACGTTTCTGTGGGTTTCTACGCTGGGCAGCTTCCGAAAGGCGGCGCACCGGCTGAACACGACGCAACCGGCCGTCTCCGCGCGCATCGCCAGCCTCGAGAAAGCGCTGGGTATCCAGCTCTTCGAACGCCTGAGCAACACGGTGCGTCTTACGGCAAAGGGCGAGCAACTGCTGCCGCTCGCGCAGCGCACGCTGCGGACTGCCGACAGCCTGCAAAGGGCGGCGAACACCCTGGCAACGGTCAGCGGCGTTCTGCGCCTGGGAGTGACCGAAACCATCGTCCACACCTGGTTATCGCGTTTTCTTGAGGAGCTTCGCCAAAATTATCCCCGTGTCGGCATGGATCTCATCGTCGACACGACACCCAATCTGCGCGCCGAATTGATCGCACAGCGAATCGACATGGCGGTTCTCATGGGGCCGGTCACCGAGTACGGAATCGAGAACATCAAGATACCGCCGTTTCCCCTGGTCTGGGTCTGTGCAGCGGACGCCGATTTGCCGCACACGACGGTGACTTTGTGCGAACTTTTGCGTTTTCCCATCATCACCTATGCCCGCACCACCCGGCCCTACAGCGAAATTTACCACAAGCTCAGTAGCGATCTGGACGATATCCCGAGCATGTACCCGACCAGTTCGCTCGCCGCTGCTGTACAGATGGTGATCGAGGGGATCGGCATCGGCGCCCTCCCCCGTGACCTGATAGAAAGCCACGTGGAGAACGGGCGGCTGCGGATCGTCGATTGCGAGTGGCGCCCGTCCGACCTGCAGTTCACGGCCTCGTTTGCCATGGAACCCTTCAACCCCGCCGCCGAGCACGCCGCGCTGTTGGCGGGCGCGGTGGCGACTGCCTATGCGGGGAGGCGTAGCCCCGCCTTGGCGGCGGAGAGCAGCTAGAGCAATTCTAGGGAAAGTGGAAGCCGGCTTTCCGTCGGAAATTGCGACAAAACAAGGAGTTAGACCAGTTCATCGATGCCGTGAAACGATGAACTTGTCTAAGCGGTTGCCGATTGCGGCATGTAAATTCTATCGCCTGCATAAATCAGATGCGGGTCATGTATGTGGTCCATGTTCAGCACGATGGTGTCGGCCACATCCGCTGACCGGCTTCGGGCTATGCTGCCGATGCTTTGACCGGGCTCGACGCTCACCCACTGGTAGCCTTCGCTCTCCAGTTGCGGATTGAAGCGGCCGTCCGCGTCCTGCGCACCTTCCTCATGAGGGGCGACGAAGGAAGCATCCACCCAGCCTTCATATTGCTGGCCGTCCCAGCCGAAACCGGTGACCGCCAGCCATTCGTTGCCTTCGTCGTCCGTCTCGCGTTCTCCGGTTTCGTGGATAAACGACCCTGGCCGCAGAACCGTGATCTCTTCCGAAGCGGTTCCCGGTTCCTCGCGCAGGTTGAGGCCGTCCTCCGCGGTGACGACGAGTTGCGGTGTCGGCGTTTCCGGGTCCTGAGGTTCGGAGGGAGATTCCTCCGGCTCAGGCTCGGTAGGCCGCTCCTCCGGCTCGGGCGTGGGTACTGAATCCTGCGGTGTCGTGTCGTCGCCAGGCGGCGGGGCACTTTGATCGCCCCCGATTATATCGGCCCATGCCATCGCGCTAAACGCCAGGAGCCCCCCACCGAAGGTGACGGCAAGGACGACGCGCGGCCCAAGCGCCGGCTTGCCGTTCTTCAAGGAAGGACGCCAGGCATCTTTCAGAAGATGGCCCGAGCCGTAGGTGAACAAGCCGCCTGCAATAATGTCCGGCGCGACCCCTGGGAATGTGGAGACATCCCCTATGAGTTCGCCTGTAGGCCCTCTCATATATTCGAGACTGCCTGCCGCGTAGAGTGGTAGCGCCACTTTGTCCGTTGCCGGGAAGGCACTCTTGCGGGTCCGCAGCTCCTCGATCGACTTGCCCGCGTACATCAAATTGCCGAGCTGATAGGTGCTGCCGACAAACGGACTTTCCGGCAAGCCCATGACGCCGGTGGCGATATTGGGCATAAAAGTGATGGCATCCACCCCCCTCAAGACCCGACCGAGGGGCTGGTCGGAGCCGACCTTGTCGGGATGTTTGGCCTTTACGAACATGCCCAGACCGCGAATGCCGAAGGCGCTAGCGGAAATCGGAGCAAGGATATGCGGCGGCAACACGCCGAACGCCGCGCTGCCGACCAAAACAGTCGTGTAACCAATGGCAAGCGACGGTTTCATGATCCCGAGCGCGGAGCTCTGCTCGGGCGACAGCTTGAGCCTTTGGCTCCATCTAAGGCCGCCTACCTGATCGGAGGTGAAGGCCTTCAACTGACGCAGGGTGAAAGCGGAAATCTGCTCCGGCGCGAACTTGCGCATAATTCCCCTGTCGATCCCGGAGATGGTTTCCCGGGGGATTGCCTGGATCTGCTCTGCCGTAAATGTTCTCAATTGCTCCTTATTGAGCGCGTTGAAATGCTCGGCCTTGAAGGCGCTCACCTGGGTGGGACTCAACGCTTCGAACTGCTCGGGCAGGAACGCGGCCACCTGCTCCGATGCAAGTCCGGAAATCTTCTTCAGCGTGAGGGTCGCGAGTTGCTCGGATGAGAGGCTCTGCAGTTGCGCGCCGTCCATCGCCTTCCACTGATCGACGGTGATCTTCGCCGTCTGATCGGGCGTCAGCGCCGCGACCTGCTCGGGCGTAAAGCTCGCCACCTGCTCCGGTTTCAGATAGCTGATCCGTCCGGGCTTGATCGCCTCGAGGCGGCTCGGGGAGATTGCCTGCAGCTGCTCCGCGCTCAGCGCCCGCAACTGCTTTGGCCGGAAGGCCGCAATCTGGTCGTGGGTGAGCTTCCCAACCTGCCTCGGCGTAAGAGCGCCGACCTGGTCGGCGCTAAGCTGAGATATATGCCTCGGCTCGATCGCATTCAGGTAGCTATCCGTCAGCGTGGGGATTGCCGCGAGCGTCAGCTCCCTCACCTCGCGCCCCGACGGTGGGGAGGCGGGCGGCTGATTGCCCGGATTGGGCTGGGAACTCTCCGGCGGATTGGCCGGCACGGTCGATCCTGTCGCCGGGTCGCCGCCCTCAGCCGGTAACGGTTGATTTCCCGGCGGCGGTGTATGTTCGCTGGACGCTCCCCTGGTCCAGGGGAGCACGGCAGCCTCTCCCGTTTCGGGATCGCGCACGAGGATATGCGTCTTATTGGCCAGGCTCGGATCGTCTCCGCGCATTTGTGGTCCATCGGCCGGCGGAACATAGACCCGATCGCCGCTCGCCGGAGGCTCGCCATAGGCGATAGCGGTTATGTTCTGCCCATTTTCGTCGGCGAAACGGAAGGTGGGGGGCCTGTCGGATCTAGCCCTGGCATAGGAAACGAAGCTCGCCGCGCCCATTCCCGTGCCCGCAAGCCCCGTGGTGAGGCCCGTGATCGCATCGGCGATCTGCAGACCCGACATCTGATCGTAATTTTGCACGAGATCCTTGGCCGAGACATACATCAGTGGGGCGCCGATCGCCATCGCGCCCCCGTCGAGCGTATAGGCGGCGAGGTTGAGGCCGCCGGTGCTCCTCATATAGGCACCGACCTGGCGCATATGAGGAACCTGGTGCCAGAGCTGGCTGAGGCGGGTGCCGTTGGCGGCGGCATTGACCGCGCCGCTGGTGCGCACCGCGCCCATGCCGGCCAGGAAGGCCTGTCCCTTGGTCAGGTTGAGGCTGCGCACCATGCCGATGCTGCGCAGCCCGCCGGAGACCATAGGCAACGCCGTCGTCGCGATCATCGCCATGTTCATGAGCGATTCCGTCTCGCCCCACTCGCCGCCGTGCTGGAGGTGGTTGTACTGGCGAATGGCGGCGCGCGTGCCGAGATACGTGCCGCCCGCGACGGCCAGCGGAGCGGCGATCGGTGCTGCCGGCGTGAAGGAGGCAACGGTGGCGATGGCCGTGCCGATGCCGACGAGCGGGTCGACAACCTTGTCCCACGCGGAGACATTGCGCGCCTTGACGACCTCAAGCGCAAACTCGCCATCGGAACCGGGGGTCATCTGGAAGTCGGTCGGCACGATCAGATGACCGTCCTCGGAGAACAGATTGTTGTTGTCCTGAAAGTCCCCCACGTCATCATACGCCTTGCCGGCGACATCGACGTAGCGCACGCTGCCCTCATCGTTCCTGACGGCGAAGAGCGCCATTTGCTGGATGCCCTTCTCGGGATCGACGTAGAAGATCGGAACCACCCGGACCTCGGCGTCATCGCCGCCGATATCGCGGATCTCCTCCATGACCTTGTCGAGCGCCTCGCTGCCTTCCTCGGTGGAGGTGTCCAGATGCAGCGCCTCTATGACGGTCTGTTCGCTGATCGGCCGGAAGGTCTCGTCATAGCCTCTCTCGTAAAGCCCTCCGATCTGCTGCTGGATGTTCTCGAGCACATCGCCCTGGCGCTCCTCGAAATAGGCGCTTTCCAGGCCCTGGAGATGCTCGCGCCTGCCCTCACCGTCGAGCGGTGCGAGCGGCTGGGTGCGTTGGAAGGCGAGCCAATCGGCCGCCGACTCTGCCATGGCGCGGGTATCCTCCAGCGTTCCCTGCATGTCCCGCGCCAGCTCCAGTGCGAGCCAGGTGTAGGCGAGTTCCGGATCGACCCAGCGCGATTCATCGGCTTCGCCGTCTCCGTCGGTATCGATCTCGACCTGAACGGGCGTATCGCTGGTGGTCAGCGCTTCGAGGCCGTTCGCCTCATAGCCATCCGCGACGTCGGGATGCACATAGACCGTCCGCCCGCCGATCTCGATCGGCTCGACACCGTCCGGGAAGCTTCCTTCCGGCGGTTCAGTGCTGCCGGTGCCATGCTCTTCCAGAAGATCGTCGTACTCCGCCTCAAGCTCCTCGATCTGTTCGCCGAGATTCTCGATCCTGACGCCTAACTGCTCTTCCAGCGTACGGTTGACGGTCTCGCCGGCGCTCTGTTCGGCTCTCTGCAGGATATCGAGCCGGGTGCCATCGATGCAGACGTCCGAGTCCGGCTTGGTTCCCTGGAATGTCTGCCATTCCTGGCTGAACGCATAGTAGGGGTACTCCTCGCTTACATCGTCGCTATCCCACGTGAGTTGGTACTTGGTCTCACCGTCCTCGAAATGATTTACCACCCACAGCTGGTCGTCTTCCACGACGATCTCGTTGCCTTGAAAATCACCTAAATAGACGTCTCCATTGAGCAGTTGAGGATTGTTGCTGTTATACTCGGCCAATAGCCGCTGCTTGATATCCTCCAACTCGACCTCGGCATCGGCCAGGTCGCTCCTTGCCTGGTAGAGATTGGCATACGCCCCGTCTATCTCGAGCTGCTTTCCGAGCGCGTCCTGCTCGGCCTTCAGTTGAAGCCAGGTAGTCGCCGTCTGGGGGTCGATCCACTGCCATTCGAGCGTGCCGTCTCCGTCGGTGTCGCGCTGGATTGCGACTGGCTGGTTACCCTCGGTAAGCGCGGACAAGCCTTCCTCTTCATAGGCTTCCGCCACCTCGGGCGCGACCTGGACCTCCTGGTCCCCAACCGTGATCGTTACCGGCTCGACGTCGTCGGGGAGCCCCTCAACGCCGTCTCCGAACTGACTCTCCAGATCGGCGAGCGTGATATCGTTGACCAGGCTGTCGCCCAGGGTGCGCTGATAATTGGCCTGAGAAAACAGCGCATCGAGTTCCGCGTGTGCAGCCTGCCCCTTCTTGTACTCCTCCTGATAGTTGTAATCGCTGTCGGCGGAGGTGATGACCGGCGTCTCGCCATCGGGGTAGAACGGCATGTTCTCTTGTTTCGTGATCGCCTCTTCGAGCAGGCGCTGGGATTCCTCATAGGCTTCCAGCGCGTCCTCCGCGGTCATCAGGCGGCTCTCGGCGTTCGACAGCCGCTCCTGCGCGTCCGTCAGGTTGCCCTCGGGCTCGGGCCGCACCCAGCGATAACCGTGCTCGCCAAGCGTCTCGTCGAGCGTTATCCCGGCGGCTTCCATTGCCTCTTGAGCGTCCGGATCGAGCGCCCACACGTCGAGCTGCGCCTGAATCCGCTCCATCTCGGCCTGGAGCCTGATCAGTTCCCCAAGGGTCACGTTCTCGGCCGCGATCTCCTCGGCCACGTCGGAACGGACCCAGTGCCAGGTGCCGTCCACCTTCATCGGCACCCATTCCACGTTGGGATCCAGCCCTGCCGGCGGCTCGCCCTGGAAATCGATGCCGATCACGTTGCCTTCTTCGTCCGTCTCAATGATCGGCTGGGCTTCCGGGCCGAGCTCGTGCTCTTCGATCTCCAGTTCCGCGATGAGCTCCTCGTAGGTCTTTCCCGCGAACATGCCCTCGATGACCGTCATGACGATCTCATCTTCCGCGGCCTGGGCAGGGTCATTGCTTTCCGGATTGATCGCCAGAAGCTTGCGCGCCAGCGTCTCGTCGAGGCTGCCCCGCTCGATCTCGATTTCGGTGCCGTCCTCGTTGTTCTTGAGCACCATGTTGCCGTCGGGATCGGTGGTCAGGGTGTAGCCGTTGAAGGTCACCTCGACGGTCTCTCGGGTCTCGCCGTTTTCGCCAGGCTCCGTGGTCGTGACGGTACGGCGCCCCTCCATGTCGACAACGGTTTCGATCACCCTTCCATCGACATAGCTAATCCGGTGGACCTCATCGCCGTTGTCGTCGACGTACTCTATCGTCGTTGTGTTATGTTCATTGCGCGAATAGGAGGCGACGACTTCATCGCTGCCGGCCAAGGTGATGGTGACCGATTGGGTGTAAAGGTTTGAGCTGCTCGGATCCGTCGCGCTTACGTCGTAGCCGGCCGCTTCGAGCTGGGCGATCACCTGTTCGCGGGTAAGCCCCCGCTCCTCGGCGATGGTTGCAATGCTCTTGCCAGCGATGACATCTTCAAGAATGTCCGCGCTTCCCTCCTTCGTGGGATCCTGCTCCGGATCGAGCTGGGTCTCCTCGCCACCCGAGATAACGACGGTGGTCGTATCGCCGTCCTCGGGCGTGGTCTCCCTTATGACCACGCCGCTCGGAAGCCTCGTCTCTTCCACCACGGTGCCATCGCCCAGGTCGTCCTCGTACCGGGTCGTCGTCACGCCGGTGTCGGAATCGTATTGCTCCTCGACCTTCCAGCCGCGCGCGTCGCGCACGGCCCCCAGGGCTTCCTCACCGTCTTCCTGAACCCCCGTATGGTAGGTATCGTGGTGAAAATCATAGTATTCGGTAACCGTGCGGCCGCCCTGAGGATCCGTTATCGCGGTCGTGCGCACATCGCCGTTGTCGCTTTCCGGCTCAGTCGTCTCCACGGTGTAGCCGGCCGCCTCGAGCTCGGCGATCACCTCTTCGCGCGATTTGCCCTGCTCCTCGGCGATGATGTCGATGCTCTTGCCCTCTTCGACACCCTCCAGGATGGCTTCGGCAGCCTCCTGCGCCTCCGTGTCCGTCTGATCGGGGTGGGCGGGGCCCTGATAATCTGTCGGCGTGAAGTAAAATTGCGGCGTAATCGAATTTTCCGGGCCGAGATAAAGCGCCGGCCGGACAAAGTTCTGATTGCCTTCGACTGTCGTCGTCGGGCCGTTATTGGTGGCGGTGACCTGCGTCGGCTGCGGCGAAGTCTGCGCAGCCGCGGCCTGCTGCCTTTGCAGCTCGGCCATCACGGCGCGCACCGCCGCGAGAGCTTCCCAAGGGGTCTTCAGAATCGGAGAAATCCGGCGTAGCGCCATCAGACGTCCCTCCAATCTAGCGGAATGTCACCGCTCCATGCCCAACTCCATCGCCCCCTGCCCCGGTGTAAACGGCTTGCGGTCAGCGCCGCCAGTAGACTTCGAGCGTCGCTAACCGCTCCTTTGTCTTCTGGAGTGCCTTGTCGACATCGATACCGCGATGCGCCGCCGTCAGCGCCGCCAGAATCTCCGCGGCGGCAAGAGCCGGCACCATGCTTTGAAATCCGACATGTGCGTGCGCCGTCACAACCAGGCTCTCGCGCGCCAGCCGCGCCAGAGGAGAAACCTGGCTATCGGTGATTGCCACGACCGCCACCCCGCATTCGCGCCCCTGACGGGCGATCTCGATGGTCGCGCGCGTATAAGGCTCAAGGGCGATCGCCAGCATGGCATCGCCCGGGCCGGCGTCGCGCAGGAATTCCACGCCCGCCCCACCTGCGCCCTCCAGCAGGGTCACCGGCTCACCCATGAGTGAAAGCGCATGCGCGAAATGATGTGCCACCGGATGCTCGGAGCGCAAACCGAGGCTGAACAGACGGCGCGCACCGGCGAGCGTCTCGGCTGCCTGGAGCAGTTGCCTTGCATTCACGTAGTCGCCCACGCTCGTCACCTGCGCGGCGAGCGTATCGGACATCCTGCCGACGAGAGAGAAGCCCTCCTGCCCTTCCTCGTCGACGACCGCAAGGTCGGAGGCGTCGAATGCGCGTTCGGGATCCCGTAATCCCTTTGCATAAAGCGCACGCATCTCCTCGTAACTCTCCAACCCAAGGCAGCGCGCCAGACGCATCATCGTGCTGTGCGACACGCCGGCTTGATTCGCCTGCTCACGCATGGACATCAGCGCCACATCGTCGGGATGATCGAGTACGAAGCGACCTGCCGCCTGCAACCGCGGCGGCATGGAATCAAAGCGCTCGAGCAGCAACTCCGTCAAAGGCCCTTTCTTCATTTTCCTAACCCCTTAGCCCCTATTTGTAACGTTACGCCGCTACTGTCACAAAAGCAACATATGGAATTTAAGTACCATCAAAATTCCAAATGGACTTTAACTTGCTGTTCCTTTGGCCTAGGATGATCTCGTGCAGGCATCCACCGCCCGCGCGGGCCACGGTTCATGCACACCATTCACCTACGTTCAAAGGAGCCGATGATGAGCGACTTTTCACCCGGGGCTGTATCGGGATCGTCGAACGAGGCCAACCTCGACAAGATGATCAAGCACCAGGAAAAGATGTTCGCGTTGAGCATCAAAGCCGAGATCGCCAAGTCTCAGCATGACGTAAACATGAGCATTTCGCGCAAGATGGGCGAAGCCGCTCAGAAGGCCTGACGATACGTGAAAGACGAGATGGTGTGCCGCCGAACCCCGGATCGGCGGCACACCACAGTCAGACCATTGATTGTCAACGCGGCGGCTTGCGCAGCACAGTGCCATGGGGAGCCTATCCTGAATGGTGAAGGAATTGACGAGACTGGTCGACCAACTGCGGGAGACGGAGCTTTGGCGCCGGGCTGCGCAGTATGCAGCAGGCTTCAAAGGAGCAGGGGACGAAGCGGCTGTCCGCGAACCGCGCATCGAATTCGAAGTCATCGAAGGCGTGCATTCTGGCGCGAAGCTGGAATTCACCGAATCCACCTTCACCATCGGATCAAGCGTGGATTCCGAAATCGTTCTGAGCGACCCGGACATTGCGGAGACCCATGCACGGCTTCGTGTGACGGCAAACCGTGTCTATCTAGAAGCGATCGGCGGCCCGATCACGCTTGGCGACGGCCAGGTCCTCCCTGAAGGCTACGGGCGCAAATGCCGCCTGCCGGTCGAAGCCGTCGTCGGTGAGGCGCGCATCCGTCTCGTAGGCTTGGAGGGCCCGCAGCCGACGCCGATCCCGCTCTCCAACCGGACGCTCCTAATAGCGGCGGGACTGATCGCCACCGTATTCGCGGTACCCGTCGCATCCAATACACTGTCCAGAAGCGGGCCGGACCAGGCTGCGACAGGTGGAAGCTGGATGCTGGCAAGTACGCAAGCCACGCGGCCGCTGGAGGCTCCGGCAGAGGAGCAGGCCCGCAGCGCCCTAATGCACCAGCTGGAGCGGGCCGGAATCGGCGATCTCGACGTCACGGCCGCTGAGGGGCGGCTGATGGTCTCGGGGACCGTTCCCGAGCGTCAAGCCGAAGCATGGCAATCCGTCCAGGCCTGGTTCGATGAAAGGCACGCAGGCCGGTTGCTGCTGATCTCCAATGTAATGGTCGGCGGTTCCAGCCAAGCGCCGCGCCTTCCGCTGCAGGCGATCTGGTATGGCGAGAGGCCATATGTGATCACCACCGACGGCGCCCGCTATCACGAGGGCGCATTTGTCAGCGGCGGCTGGATCATCAAGGAGATCGGGGAAGAGCAGCTGCTTCTGGCCAAGGACAACACCGTAATGGCGCTGAAGTATCAATGACGCGTCGTGTGGATGCACTGCGGATCGACACCCCTCGGCCGGCTTCGGCTGAGCGGGAGGCGCGGAACGAGGAGGCACTGCGCAGCCAGCCCATTCGGCGCAGGAACATAGAAAACGTCGACCTTCAGACGGGCCGCGCCCGTGAATCCGACTCGCCGGAGCGTTCAGCGGTCACCGACGCAGAGTTTTCCTCCCAGTCCCACCCCTCCCCTTCGGTGGATGAACTGCTTGCTCACTTCGTCGCGCCGGAAATACCGGAACCGGCCATCCTGCGCCGCTCCGTACCGATCCTGCAGCATTGCATCGCCGATCTGGTGCCCAACCTGAGCGGGGGCGAGCAGTTGCACGATTTGGCGAAAGCCTTGATGGAGGAGGAGATCGAGCGCCAACGCAGCCTGCTCGACAGGATGCAGGAAGGGCTCGGCGGGTGAAATGCGCGACACGGTTCAGCTTTTGCATGTCCTCGGCCATCTCTATGGATGTCATGGGCAAGTGAAGCGAGGCGTCGTCTACCTGCTCATCGCCGTTCAGCTGGCGCCCGAAGATCCCGGCATCCTGCGCACGCTCGCCCATTTGCTCATCCTGGACGACGAGGCGGACAAGGCGCTCGCCACGATCGCCCGGCTGGAGGCTTTGGATGAGGACGCGCGGCACCCTGCCCTTGCGCTGCTGAAAAGCCGCGCCTTATTGAAAGCTGGCCGCCCAGACGAGGCACACAGATCCTTCCGTGAGTTTCTCGCCGGCATGGAGGGCCACGCCCATGCGTGACCGCATCGTGCCGTTTCTCATCAAGCTGTCGCACCGCAGCGATCTTGTCATCGCCACCTTGATGCTGGTTGCCGTGGCGATGATGCTGATCCCGCTGCCAACCTGGCTCGTCGACATTCTTATCACGGCCAACATCGCCCTTAGCCTCCTGATCCTGCTTGCGGCACTCTATGTGACGCATCCGCTACAGTTTTCCTCGTTGCCGTCGGTCATCTTGATGGCCACCCTTTTCCGTCTGGCTATCACGATCACGACGACGCGGCTGATCCTGCTGCAGGCGGACGCGGGAGAGATGGTGACGGCGTTCGGCGCCTTTGTCGTGGGCGGCAGTATTGCCGTCGGCCTCGTCGTCTTCCTTATCATCACGACGGCGCAATTCGTGGTGATCGCGAAAGGCGCAGAGCGGGTGGCCGAAGTGGCGGCCCGGTTCACGCTGGACGCCCTGCCCGGCAAACAGATGAGCATCGACGCCGAATTGCGCAACGGCGATATCGATCAGTCGGAAGCCCGCCGCCTGCGCCGGCAACTCGAACATGAAAGCCAACTCTACGGTGCCATGGATGGCGCCATGAAGTTCGTAAAAGGTGATGTGGTGGCCGGCATCATCATCATCTTCGTCAATCTGATCGGCGGCTTTGCCGTGGGAACGCTTCAGCAGGGTATGACGCTCGGCCAGGCCATGCAGACCTACTCGCTGCTGACCGTGGGCGATGGCTTGGTCGCCCAGATACCGGCGCTGCTGATCGCCGTTGCCGCTGGCACCATGATCACCCGCGTCGCCGGTGCGGAGGACCAGGGAGACCTCGGCCGGCAAATCACTGGCCAACTCCTGCGCGACAGCCGCACACTCACTCTCGGGGCGGCGATCCTTTTCGCCTTGAGCCTCGTGCCGGGCTTTCCCTCGGCCGTGTTCCTGGTGCTGGGGGCGGCGATGGGCGCAGGCGCTTATGGCCTTCACCGCCGATCTCACCAGGGAACGATCGTCGATCTGACGGCGCCGGCGGCATCGGCAAGCGAAAAATCCGGCCCCGAGCGAGCGCTGGAGCACGAGGAAAACGCGGCACTGCCAGCCTCCCACCGCCTGGTGGTCCGACTGGGACCGGAGCTTGCCCGGGCCGTCCCGGCGGAGGCCTTCGCGCGGGAGAGCGAACGCATCTGCCATGATCTTCTGGCCGATCTGGGGATCGAGGTGCCCCCGATCGGCATGCACGTCGACGAAATGCTCGGCTTCGGGCGCCTGCGGGTGGACATGGAGGGCGCTCCCATTCTCACCGCGGACATCCCGACCGACCATGTCATCGTGGAGGGGGACACCGCCAACCTTGACCTGCTGGGCATCGCTTATCACGAAGGTTCGCCACTGGCGGGCTGGCGGAAACCGGTCTGGGCCGAGGCGCACCATACACCGAAGTTGGCCGAAGCCCATGTGAGCTTCCTTCCGCCGGTCGACATCGTTCGCCGGTCGGTGGAATACGCGCTGCGTGCCTATGCGAATCATTTCGTCGGCATTCAGGAGACGCGCAAACTGCTTTCCGGCCTTGAGGCCGACTACGCCGATCTTGTGAGAGAAGCGCAGGAGACCGTGCCATTGCAGAAGATCGCCGAGGTCCTGCGCCGGCTGGTCGCCGAAGACGTTCCCATCCGAAACCTACGCATCATCCTTGAAGCACTGATCGAGTGGGGTCAGCGCGAGAAGGACGCCGTACTGCTGACAGAGTATGTGCGCACGGCGCTGAAACGCCAGATCACCTTCCGCGCCGTCAATCGCGACAACATCATCGCCGCCTATGTGCTGCAACCCTCGGCGGAGGAGGCCTTGCGGGCCGCGGTTCAAACCACCCCCGCCGGCGCCTTTCTCAATCCGTCCGACCGTGACGCACAATTCATCGCCGAGCAGATTGAAGAGACATTCTCTCGGACGTCGGCTGGCACAGCTCCCGTCGTGCTGACGGCGATGGACGTCCGCCGCCATATGCGCGGCCTTCTCATGCACAAAAAAATGGAGCTGCCCGTGCTCTCCTATCAGGAGCTCGCGCCGGAATTCAACGTTCAACCGCTGGCGACCATCGCCGGCCGGCAAGCACAGAGTACCAGCCGCCGTGCCGTCGCGTTGCCGGCGGTGCAGGCTTAAGCAAATTATTTCAGTAAACTGTTATACTCATCAGTAAACTGTTATACTCAAACAATGGAGGATACTTTTTTGAGGGGGACTGCATGAGAATTACCGGTACTGCGGTAAGAGGGGACCGCATGAGCCACCCGTTCCGGCGCCGGTTAGCATACCTGTCTTTTGCCGCGCTCGCTCTCGCGCTTATGGCGTTGTACGCGGGAGTGGCACAGGCGCAGACAGGCTCGCCCACACCGGTCGAAGAGCAGGTCGACTTGTACGTCGGCCAGGGCAGACTCTTGCGCTTCAGCCAGCCCGTCGAATCTGTCCTCATGGCAGACAGCACGATCGCCGACCTTCAGATCGTCTCGGAGAGCGTCGTCTATGTCTTCGGGCTGAAGCCCGGCGTCACCAATCTTATCGCGATAACTGGCGATCAGCAGGTGGAAGCATCGATGCGGTTCCGGGTCGGTGTGGACAGTAGCGCCGCGCAGGACGCCAGGAGGATGCTGCAGCCGAACTCGATGACGGAGCTCACATTCTTCGGCAACCGGATCGTGGCGGTCGGGCAGACGCAGGGGGTCGATGAAGCCCTCGCCGTCGACGACGTCGCACGAACCTATTCACCGCCTGGGCAACCACCGATCAACAACACCACAATCATGGGTTCTCAACAGGTGAATATCCGCGTGCGTTTCGCGGAGGTTTCACGGAATGAGCTCCTGGCCTACGGCCTAGATTGGAACGCCACCGTGACCGACGGCAGTTTCAGCTTCGGCATGTTCAAGACCGGGGACGTGAGCGATCCCAATCTCGGCTTCAATATCGGCACCAACAACGTGAACATAGAGGTCTTGCTGGAGGCCCTGCAACGCAACGGCGTGGTCAAGATCCTGGCAGAGCCCAATCTCACCACCGCGACCGGACGCACGGCGAGTTTTCTGGCCGGCGGGGAAGTTCCGGTGCCTGTCCCCGGGGGTGGAGGCAGCGATACGGTCACAGTCGAGTACAAACCCTTCGGCGTGTCACTTCTCTTCACCCCCACATTGATCAACAACAACCGCATCGCCCTTAATGTCCGCCCGGAAGTCAGTTCGCTCTCCGAGGCAGGAGGCGTTGTCGTCGACGGGCTAAACCTGCCAAGCTTCGTGGTGCGCCGCGCCGACACCACCGTGGAAGTGGCAAGCGGACAGACCTTCGCCATCGCCGGCCTTTTTCAAAGGCGCCTGTCGACCAATCTTCAGAAATTCCCGGTCCTAGGAGATGTGCCGGTTCTCGGCGCCCTTTTCCAATCGCAGCGTTTTCAGAGGGAGGAAACCGAGTTGGTGATCCTGATTACGCCTTACCTGGTCGAACCGATCAGCCAAGGCCAACTGGCGACGCCGCTGGACAGGCCGGCTCCTCAGCCGCGTGCGAAAAAGGCCACCGGCGTCGGGCTGATTGTCAAGTAAGGGAGAACGCACAATGCCCCCCTGCAACGCCATTCGCGCAGCAACGCTGCTGTCCGTCATGACGGCAGCCGGCTGCGTGGCCGCCCCGCCGGATCATTCTCCCGGTTACAGGTATGTGGCCACCAACAGCTACACCGACATCGGGAAAGGGGGCGGCGGCTCGGTTCTGGTGCCGGACGCTTGCTTGGGCGAGCCAGCCGACAATCCGCCTTTGCGGGGCGCCACCGACCTGACAGTCGTGCCGCAATTGGGACCGCACCTGCCTCCTGGCTGTGCCAATGCCTACAACCTCCAGCGCATGGTGGAGAGTGAGCGCGATCTCATCGAGGGCCGGAGGCCCGGGCCGGCGCCTGCCGCGCCGACCGTGAGGGCCGCGCGCCGCTACATCGACGGCGAAGAGGACGCTCTAGGCGGTGCGCATGACACAGGAACGCCGCCCGACCCGCTGCAGATGCAGAGCCAATAGCGGCCTTTTGGCCGCTTAGCTGGCGGGGGCGCGCCGGCCACCGCCGTTATCTTCACACCAGGTTCAGCCGTACCAGGTGACGCGCGATCAATGGGAACAGATCCGTATCGAGATCCTCGCCGACGCGTCCCCCCTCGAATATGGCGCCAGCCAGCGCCGCATCCTGAATGACTGGGCAGCTGTGCCCGCGGGCCTGGGAAAGAAGCCTCACAGCCGCAGGGCCCTCCTCCATGGCCACGATAACGGGAACGGGCGTTTCACCCGCTACATAGCGCAAGCCCGCCGACCTTCCGCCGTCGTGGATAACGAGCGAGGCATGCTCGATCCCGCGCTTCACCGAACGGGTGACGGCTTCCCGCCGCTGGCGCCGCAATTCCTGGCGGATGAGCGGATCGCCTTCCAGGTCCCTGCGCTCCCGCTTGAACTCGGTGCGGGTCATGCGCATGTCGCGCCGAAAGAGCCAACGTTGAATCGGGACGTCGGACAGGCCGATCAGCAAAAAGGCCAGCGCAACGGCGATCACGAGAGGCGACAGAACCCCGACAACCGTTCCTTTCAGGCAAGGCAGCCCGCAACTGGGCGCCTCGAACAAGGTTTGAAGCCAGGCCACCAGAACGGCGGCAAGCAGTCCCGCGAGAAACACGAGCTTGAGGAGGCTTTTTGCGAACTCGACGACGTTGCGCAGGGACATAATCCGCTTGAACCCCTGCACGGGGTTAACCTTTTCGAAGCGCGGCTTGAGCGGCTCGACGGAGAAGACCGGCCCGCCGGTCGACAGGACGCCGAAAACGACCGCAGCCGCGGCGATGATGCCCGCCAGCGGCAGGACAATCCACAAGATGGTCGAAATGGCCTGACGAACGGCGACGGCACCGGCGTCTGTAAAGGCGGCATGCCGGCGGTCGGCAACCGCTTCCACCATCTCAAAAAACCTGTCCGAAATGGTTGGCCAAGCAAACAGTAAATATATCAGGACGGCGAAAATGGAGAAACCGGCTACCAAATCCCTGCTTTGCGGGACCTGTCCCTTGCGCCGCGCCTCCCTAAGCTTCTTTTCGGTGGCGGGAAGCTGCTTTTCTTCACTTTCCTGTGCCATCGGACTCGCCTATGACTTGCTAACGTTTCCCCGCCAGGTGCGAGAGGGAGTCTGGCATGCGATGTAGGGTTGGTCTGGCTGCGCTGGCCATAGTAGCGCTTTCGGGTTGTGCCACAACACAAAACGAAAATGCATTGGAATCGGCGGCGCAGGAAGGCAGTTCCTCTCGCCTGCTTCGGCTTGCCGCGGATCTCGAGAAACAAGGCGCCACGGACACCGCCATCGCCCTCTACGAGCAGGCCGCTTCGGCACCCGGAGCGACGGCACACGCCCTGGTGGAGTTGGGGGACGCCTATATGCGCGCCGGCTATCCCGACGAGGCGACGAAGGCCTACAGGACCGCGCTTGCCCGCTCTCCCAATTTCGGTCCGGCCCTGGTCGGTCTCGGCTGGGTCCTTGTCAACCAGGGCGACGCCGAGGCGGGTATTCGCACGCTCGCGGAAGGAACCCGAAGCGTCAACACGAGCCAGGCCTACAACCGGCTCGGCGTCGCGCAGACATTCGCCGGCCAGACACAGCCGGCGCTCCAAACTTTTTCCCACGCCCTTTCCCTTGCCCCGGACGATCTGGATATCCAGATCAACATGGCCCTGGCCATGGCCCTGGCCGACGATCCCGGACAAGCGCTTCCGCTGGCGCGAAAGATCGCGACCGCCCAGAATGCAAGTCTGCATCACAAGCGCAACGCCATCCTCGTTTACGGGCTTCTCGGGCGGGCGGACGAAGCTCGCGCTTTGGCGCTGCCGGGGCTGTCGACCGACGAAGTCAACGGGCTTCTCGCGCAGGCGCGGTCCGTGCGTGCGCAACCGACCGTCACTGCCCGGGCGCAGGCGCTCGGCTCCATGGACGGTTAGCGAATCGCTTTTCACAAAACTGAAATAGAACCTTTAAGCCCGTGCCGGAATTGAACGCCAAAGTGGTTGCCTGTCTCTCTGAAGCTGGATGGGTAACGCTGAAATGTCTTTTCGGATCGATACCGACGCACTCTATCGATACAGCGAAAACGGACGGATTACGTCCCTGTCGAAGGCGCAGCAGGAGGCTTTTCGCGACGCCATCGCGGAGGCGCTTCAAGCACGCCGAGACGCAGGCGGCTCGGGCGAGATCGACGAAAGCGAAGAACGCCTGATCATCGTCGAAAACAACGATAGCCTAGTGCAGATAGCCGACGAGTTCGACGTCTCCTACGAGGAGCTTCTCGATCTCAACGCGGGGATCGTGGAGGAGAACCCTGATCTCATCCGGCCGGGCGATGTCGTCTTCCTGCCCAACACGTCCCCCGAGGAGGCCGCGAATACCCCCCTCAACGATCTCGGCGTCCCCGAGGGCGAGGCAGGCTTCGTTCAGAACATCCGCGAGCGCGGCAACATGCTCGAATACGCCGACGATCCCTCGGCCATCGATATGGACGCGGAAATCGGGGAGATCGCCGCTGACATCGAGGCGTATGTCGACGCGCTGCCGCCTGAAAGCCGCCAAGCGGCGCTGCAACGCCTCTACGATCACGACTGGGTGGATGCCGGGCCAGCGCAGATGGCCATCGAGCAGGCGGCGGAGGAGGCGAATATTCAACTTTCCGAGAGTGGCCACACGGGCGTGGAGTCCGAGGCCGCCGCACGCGACATCATCGCCGAGGCACAAGCCGAAAGCGACCCGGGCGAGGCCTTGCGGATCCTGGAGGAGCGCTACGCGGACGCTTCGCCAGCCGTGCAACGGGCACTGGACCAGTCCAGCGAGGTGCGCGAGATCGCCGATAACGTTGCCGACGAGATCGTTTCCGAAATCGATACGGACGACCATGCCGAAGCTCTGCAGGCCTTGGAAACCGCCTATGCGGATGCCTCGAGCCGGGTTCAGGACGCCCTCGACAGGTCGACCGGCGTGCAGGAGATCATCGACAACGCGGCCGACTGGGCCGCGGAACCGCTCACCGGCGATCTCGACAACAGCGAGGAGATGCCCGCCGCCCTCACCGCTCAATCCATGGAACGTCTCGAAACGTTGACGGAGAACCTCGACCCCGAGATCGCCGCCGAGCTTGTCGAGGCGATGGTGCCGCGACTACAGGAAGCGCAGCAGCACTTCCGCGACAACGGCTATGCCGGCGTAGAGATAGGCTTTAACGGCACCACATCGCTGATCACCGTCCTCGACCGGGTTGCGGGAACGACGGAGGGCGATGCCGCGATGAGCGAGTTCGCGGAAATGGGCCTCTTCAACATGGATGCCGTGCGAGCGGCGATGTACGAGGCGGTCGACAACGGAGAAAAGATCCCGGCCTATGCGCTGACCATCGCCTCCATGGAAGGCGTCGATCCCAGCGTGCTGGACGATATTTTCCACACTGTCGAGGGCGAGCGCGATCACGACCTCGCCGACGTGGCAGAGGAATATGGCGAGCATCTCGAAGAATTGAGCTTCCTCATCATGAATGGAGGCGCCGCGATGACCGAAGAGCAGCTGGAAGCGGCGATCCAGGACTATGTCGAGGAGAAGGGCCCGGAGTGGGAAGAACGGCTTCAGGAACTAGAAGGGCAACTGGCCGAGCACGGCGAAAGCCTTTTGAGCCAAATTCAGCAGCTGCAGAACCTGCCGGAGGACGTGCGGGCGGACTACCAGGACCGCATCGCCGACCTTTTGGACGACGAGAGCGCGCAGCTGGCGGTTTCCATGGCCCTGCGGAACATTCCCGAGCTTGTGAAGGGAGAAAACGGCGAGGAGCTGCTGCAGCTGTTCAGCGATCTCGGGATCACCGGCAGCGACAGTGCCCTGGCGACCAATCTTGTCGGCGCTTATTTGCGCGAAAACGTCATGCTGCCGGCCGGCGATATCGACCCGAGCGATCCGTCATCGCTTCAGGACGCGCGCGACCGGCTCGAAGAGGCCCTGCGCAACAATCCGCAGCTTGCCGACCTCCTCGGTGTCTCCAATCAAGAGCTCAATGAAATTGCCGACGTATTTCTGGATCTCGTGCCGGAATATGCGGACGAGTTCAATGCCGAGAGATACGGCATCGATGTCACGCGCAACTTCAACAATGCGCTGGACAAGTTCGATGAAGTCGTGCGCGATGCGCCGTTCAACCGCCTTTTCCGCACCACAGCACTGACGATCGTGGGCGCCGGGCTTGCCAATGCCATCGAGCAGTATGGAGAAGACCCGTCGCTTCGCAACCGCCTGCAGGTGGTGGTCGATTCGGCGCGCGTGGGCATCGACAGCGCGCAATTCGTCACCTCCCTGCTGACGTCGAACGAATCGGCGCTCACGAACGGACTGAAATTGGGTGGCAAGTTCGTCCACATGCTGGGCGCCGGCCTTGCCGGCGTCGACGCGCTCAGGCGGCTAGGGGACGGCGATATTCTCGGCGCCGGCCTCAACACGGCGATAGCCGGCGGCGTCACTTGGGCAGTGTTCGGCGCATCCAGCGTTTCCGGGCCGCTCGGCTTCACCATAGCCGGCTTGGCTACGCTCAGTCTCCTTGGCTGGGACGCAATCCAGAACGCCCAGGAGACCAGCCGCTTCGAGACCGACACCACGGCCGCCTTTCTCGAGCATGCCGGCTTCAACGAGGAGGCTGCCCAGGCGCTGATCGACCAGAGCGGCGAAGGCTACAGCCCGGTTCCCCTCTTGATGCGTTATGGCCAATTGCAGGGCCTCACCCCCGAACAGACGGTGGAATGGGTCAATTCGATCGCCAACGGCGAAGACGGCTCGGCAAAGCTCGCCGCCCTGCGCGACAACCTGCATCATACGCTTGACGAGATCGACGGGGACATCAGCCAGTTCCAGGCCACGGCGGAGAACGATCCCGAGCGCATCCTCGATACGGAAAATCGCCCGTGGTTCGCCAATTCCGGTGATGCCCGCCCTGAGTCCGTGGCACAGGTCGATGCGGTGCTCGCCGCACTTGAGATCGACACGCCGGTGGCATGAGCCGGGATTGGACGTAGGCCGCTATTCGTATTTGTTGCGGGGAGATCGCAGCGAGCACGCGGATTCTCACGGAAGCGAGAGCGGCCTCACTCCACGATCGCGATCGACTGTCCGATGACGATCTCGTTCGTTTCGTCCGCGCAGGTTTCCATCGTGGAATTGCCGGTAAAGGTGACGCGGTCGGCGACGATCTGCAGGCATCCACCGCTCACAGTGGAGTTGCCCGTGAAATCGATGGCCCCTGTCGGCGTGTATACGGTTCCCTGAAGGCTCCACTCCGTGTTGCCCGTCACAACGTGCCCCACTCCCGTCCCATGGCGGCTTCCGAACAGAAGCAAACCGGCATAGGGCCCGGACGTGGGAGCGGAGAGCGTGATGTCCGAGTTTCCGGTGAGGTTCGCCCTTGCCGAATTGGTAAGAAGAAACGTCACTCCGCTACCGGTAAGCGACGCCCCGGCGGTCACTTTAAGTTCGCCCCCGTCGATGATGTAGAGGCCGGGCGCGAGCGTGATGCTGCCCTTGATATCCAATCCTCCACAGAAGCGCAGCGCCTTCTCGCCGCTTGGAAGGGTGTCGAAGGAATAGGGTAACGCCGAGATATGGGACAGTGAACGGCAAGGAAGCTGATCGATCTGCATATCGTCCGGCTCGGTAACGCCGGCGAAGGGGTCGGGAACAGGCGGGGCGGAGGTCGCGGGTTGGCTGCAGCCGGTCAAGGTGAGCCCCGACGTCGTGATCGCGCCACCGACGGTGTATATGCAATCGGTCGACATAAGCGCGCTGCCGTTTTTCATCAGAAACGCGTCCGACGCATTCGAATTCGATGCGACACTGCACTCCGAAAGCTCCACGTCGGTCGATCCCGTCACGGTGACGGCCCCCGAGGCCGAGCTTGAAAGCGCAAGCACGCACGCCTTCGAGCCGCCCTTCAGTTCGGCGACGGCACGTGCGGCAAGCATCAGCGGCTCGCTGGAGAAGATCGAGGAGAAAAGCCGTGCATGCGTCTCGGTCAATTCAACAGCAATCTTGCCGCTCATCGCCGTCGAGCCGGACAGCGGATCGACCGAGATGGTGCCAATATCGGACTGGTAGCCCGTACCGCTCGCCGTCCTGAGGGCGGCCGTCTCCACCCCGGCCTGGGCATCGCCGGCGCGATAGCGGACGGCCGCCGCATAGACGGCCACGTCGGCCGCGTGCTGCAGCTTCCGCTGCTCGAGAAACCAATAGCCGGTTTCGGTGCCGAGCCCCATTGCGCCGATAACGACGGGAAAGACGATGGCCGCGATGACGGCTACCGCACCTCTTTCGTCCTTGGTCAAGGCGCGGAGGATGCCTGACGGGCTTTGGTGCCTCGGGGGTTGGGAACGCGGACTCATCATGTTTTCCAGCATTGGCGTGACTATCGCCGATATAGCTGTTTGGACGACCACGCTCGATTCAGCCACATAGCCTAGTCCCGCCGGCACACCGGCACATGGCGCTAGGCCATCAGGCTGAATGGTGTTTCCGGCAGCGAGGCATCAAATTGCCCGGCAGTTGGGCGGCGCTCCACCGATGACCGTGCCGCCCGCCGCTTGAACGCCACCGGGAGCCTGAAATGATCTCCAACGCCGCGGCCTGGGCCGCGCTCTTCCTTTTCGCCGCCGGCATGACCTATGCCGGCCTGAGGGACGTCGCGACGATGACGATCACGAACCGGCTCGTGCTGCTGCTTGCCGGCGCATATGCGGTGTTCGCACCGGTTGCGGGCGTCGGGCTCGATGGGATGCTGTCGGCCGTGGCGGCCGCAACCATGGTTCTTGCGGGAACCTTCCTGCTTTTTGCCTCCGGCTGGATCGGCGGCGGCGATGCGAAGCTCGCCGCAGTAGCTGTCCTGTGGCTCGGTGCGGACCAGGCGTTCACCTATCTCCTCTGCGTCTCGGCAGCCGGCGCGTTGCTCACTTTGGCGCTGATCCAGTTTCGGCGGGTGCCACTGCCAGCCTTTCTGCGGCAGACGGAATGGACGGGGCGGCTTCATGAGGCGTCCTCCGGCGTTCCCTATGGCGTGGCGCTTTCCGCAGCGGCACTCCTGCTTCTGCCCGAGAGCCCGTTCTTCACAGCCGTAATCTAGTGAGAGAAAAGCGATGTTCCGTATCCTCATTCTCCTTCTGGCACTAAGCTCCGGCGGCGTTGCCGCATGGCTGGCCATGGGTGCAGCCGGAGAGCAGACGGCGGCCGCCAACAGCTTGGCCGCGCCGCCTTCGCCCCCCGAGGAGGAAGTGCTCGTCGCAGCCTCCGATCTCGCGCACGGCATCACTCTTAAGGAAGCCGACCTGCACTGGCAGCCGTGGACGGCGGGAGATGTCCCCGCCGTTTTCGTGAGCCGTTCCGCGCGGCCCGACGCACCGGAGGTGCTCAAGGGCTCGCTCGTGCGCGGTGGCTTCGTGGCCGGCGAACCCATACGGGACGACCGGCTGGCGCAGCCGGGCGCCGGTTTCCTGTCCGGCCAGCTTCCGTCGGGAAAGCGGGCGATTGCCGTGCGCGTTACCGCCGAGAGCACCGCGGGAGGCTTCATCCTGCCGAACGACCGCGTGGATCTGATCCACACCGCGGTGAAGTCGGGGCAATCCGGCGAGGAGCGGGTATCGAGCCGGACGATCCTCTCCAATATCCGGGTTCTTGCGGTCGACCAAACAGCGTCGGAAGTGAGCGACGGAGCACCCGTCGTCGGCAAGACCGCGACCCTTGAAGTGGACCCGCAGCAGATACCCGTGATCACCGCGGCGGAAGCGTCAGGCTCCATTTCGCTTGCCCTACGCGCCGCCTCCGACGAGGCCGAGCCTGCCAAAACCATCACCGAGAAAAGCCGTACCAGAGACATCCGGATTTTCGTCGGCAACACCTTCAGGACGGTGGAGGTACCCTCCTCAAACCGTGAAGGCAGCTAAGAGGCCGGCATGACGCAGACCTCAGTTGAAAAACGGGATATGAACCTCATGGACGCGCCACACGTCTTGCACACGATTCCGAAGGTCGACATCACCGCCTTCTGCACCTCCGCGGATCTGGCTGACGCGATCCGCACCGGCGCGCTCGACCGGCGGATGGCACGCGCCAGCGTCTCGGTCAGGCAAGGAGGCATGATGCAGGCGGCCTCCTTCTACCGGGGAACGCCATCGCCGAATCTCGTCGTCGTGGAATGCCATGAGGACAAATCGAAGCTCAAGGAAGAGCTCGAAGCGCTGGCGCTGGAATGCATCGCCGGCACGAAGGTGATCGTGATCGGCTCTTCCAACGACGTAAATCTCTACCGCGAGCTGACCGAGGCGGGCGTGGACGACTACCTCGTTGCGCCCGTTGCGCCCATGGCGTTCGTCGAGGCCGTGTCGCGGTGCTTTCGCAGCTCGGTCGAGGAAAAGCTGGGGCGCATCATCGCCTTCATCGGCGCCAAGGGCGGCTCCGGCTCCTCGACGATCGCCCATAACGTGGCCGCGGCCATGGTGGACCGGTCGGATGCGGATGTGCTTGTCGCCGATCTCGATCTGCAGTTCGGCACCGTCGGGCTGGATTTCGACATCGACTCGCCGCAAGGAATGGTGGAGATCATCGAAGGCGTAAACCGCGTCGACGAGGTGCTCATCAAGCGCATAGCGGTCAAGCACTCCGAGCGTTTGCACCTGCTTCCCGTCAACGCCGCCTTCGACCGATCCTTCAACTTGAAGGAAGAGGACGTCGATCGGCTGCTGGACGTCGCCAGGTCAAGTTCGTGGCATCTCGTTCTCGATATCCCGCATCTTTGGACCCCATGGACGAAGAAGGCGCTGCTAAGTGCGGACGAGATCGTCGTCACCGCAACGCCCGATCTGGCGAGCATGCGCAATGCCAAGAACATCATCGAGCATCTGAAGAAGGCGCGGCCGAACGATCCACCCCCGAGGCTTGTCCTCAATCGTGTGGGCACGCCGAAGATGCCCGAGATCAAGCTGAAGGATTTCGCTGCAGCGGTTGGCGTGGAGCAATGGGTGACGATCCCCTTCGATCCACAGGCGTTCGGCAAGGCTGCCAATGAGGGCCGCATGGTGACGAAGGTGGCGCGAGGCTCGAAAGCCGCGCGCGCCATGAGCGAGCTTGCCTGGCGCGTGAGCGGCCAGCGCGACAAGAAAAGCGGCAAGAAATTCCAGCTACAGGCCCTTTTCGGAAGGTTCCGGCGCTGGCAGAACGGGCTGATGGTCGGGAAAGGCAAGGCAGCGGAACTGGCCACCTCCGAAAGCGGTGTCTCGGCCGTCGAATTCGCGCTGGTTGCGCCGGTGCTGGCCTTTTCCCTGGTGGCGATGGCGGACGTGGGCCTTGCGCTGCACGAGCGCATGGCGATCGACCATGCACTGCGTGCCGGCGCGCAGGCCGCCATGTCCGATCCGGGCGAAGGAGAGGTCTACAAGGTCATGCAGGCGTCCCTCGGGCAGACCGGTGCGCCGGCAGGGATCGCCTTCGACATGGTCAAGCGCTATTGCGCATGCCCGGAAGAGGCCGACATATCGCCGGTCGATGCACCCGCCTGTACAGCGTCGTGCGTGAGTTCGGCATCGCCCTTCGTTTTCTACCGCCTGGAAGCTTCCAAGACCTATGACGCCATGTCCCTGCCGGAGATACTGGCGGACTTCCGGCTGAGCTCATCCGCGCAGATCCAGGTTCAATGAGTCCCATCCGGTACCCGCTCAGTCAGCTTGCAAAGTCTCAGTCGGGGGCCGCGGCCGTCGAGTTTGCGATCGTCTGCTTGCCCTTGCTCCTGCTCTGCCTCGGCGTCGTGGAGTTCGGCCGCGCATTCTTCGTGCGCAACGACCTCGCCTACGCCGCGGATGTCGCAGCGCGCAAGGTGCTGATCGGTCAGATACCCCTCGACGCCTCGTTGAGCGAGGCTACCGTCGCGCTTGACGGCGCGGTCCGGGGCGCGTTCGGCGGGGATGGGAACCTGCTGCAGGTTACGGTCGAGACCGAAACAGTCGACGGGGTGCAATACCGCACGCTGTCGATCCGTTACCCGTTCACCTTCCTCGTTCCGGGGGTGAGCGACAGTCCGTTTGCCCTCAGCGTTTCCAGGCGCATTCCCGCGGGCTGACGTTCTTGGTGCCCCCAACCCGGGCAAGCGAATTAGGCCATGTGGCCGAGGGTGGTGCGGGAGCGGTCGGCCATCAGGCTGAATGGAGCAAAACCGTTAACACAGCTATATCACGCCTACACAGAGCGTGGGTCCGGAGAAAACGATGACCCGCCTGTGACGCCGATCCTCGATGGTGTCGGCACAACCTCGCAACCCAACAAAGGATCGAACCATGAAGAACCTCGTCACCCGCTTCGTCAGAAACGAGTCCGGCGCGACCGCTATCGAATACGGTCTGATCGCCGGCCTGATCGCCGTGGCCATCATCACCGCCGTCGGCCTTGTCGGCACGGACGTAAACAACGTGTTCGAGCATATTGCTAACAAGCTGAATCCCCCCACCACGTAAGGGGCCTCCGGCTTTCCAGAACAACGAAAGTTGGGGGGTGAAAAGCCCCCCTTTTCTGTAAGCGCCAGTCGCGGAACGTTCAGGGCAAGAGCAATGATCGGCAGGAAATCCGCTGCACAGCTGCAGTCAGTTGAAATCCAAGCGCTGCCGCCCGCTGCGCCGGAGCCAGCGCCTCCGCAGGAACATGCCGCGCCGGCCCCCGCACCCGTTTTGGCCGCAAAGCTGAACCACTACTACGACCTGAAAAAGGACGTCTTCAGCGCGCTCATCGCCGCCATCGATGTCTCCGCCCTGTCGACGATGGAGGAGGCTCGGGCACGCAAGGAAATCGGTGCGATCGTCAACGACATCGTCGCTGCCAAGAAGGCCGGCCTTTCTCAATCCGAACAGGACGGGCTGCTCAACGACATCTGCGACGACATCCTCGGCTACGGCCCTTTGGAGCCGCTGCTGAAGCGCGACGACATTGCCGACATCATGGTCAACGGCGCGGACCAGGTCTTCATAGAGGTGGACGGCCATATCCAGAAGACCGGCATCCGCTTCCGCGACAACGAGCAGCTCCTGAACATCTGTCAGAGGATCGTCAGCCAAGTCGGCCGCCGCGTCGACGAGTCGAGCCCGATCTGCGACGCGCGCCTGGCGGACGGCTCGCGTGTCAACGTCATCGCCCCGCCGCTGGCGATCGACGGCCCCAGCCTGACGATCCGCAAGTTCAAGAAGGACAAGCTCACCCTCGACCAGCTGGTGAAATTCGGCTCGATCACGCCGGAGGGCGCGGAGATCCTGAGGATCATCGGCCGCGTCCGCTGCAACGTGCTCATATCGGGCGGAACGGGCTCGGGTAAGACGACGCTGCTCAACTGCCTCACCGGCTACATCGACGATGGTGAGCGCATCATCACCTGTGAGGATGCGGCCGAGCTCCAGCTCCAGCAGCCGCACGTCGTTCGCCTGGAAACGCGCCCGCCCAACATCGAAGGGCAAGGCGAGATCACCATGCGCAGCCTGGTGAAAAACTGCCTGCGCATGCGGCCGGAGCGCATCATCGTCGGCGAGGTGCGTGGGCCCGAAGCCTTCGACCTCCTGCAGGCCATGAACACGGGCCATGACGGCTCGATGGGAACACTGCATGCAAACTCGCCGCGCGAGGCGATCTCGCGGCTCGAATCCATGATCACCATGGGTGGCTTCACGCTGCCTCCCAAGACCATACGCGAGATGATCGTTTCCTCGGTGGATGTGGTCGTGCAGGCTGCGCGCCTGCGCGACGGCTCGCGCCGCATCACCCACATCACCGAAGTGCTGGGGATGGAGGGCGACGTCGTCACCACCCAGGATCTCTTCGTCTACGACATCCTGGGAGAGGATGCCGGCGGAAAGTTGCTGGGCCGCCATCGCTCCACCGGGATCGGCCGCCCCGCATTCTGGGATCGCGCCCGCTATTATGGCGAGGAAGCGCGCCTTGCGGCAGCGCTGGATGCCGCGGAAGCGAAGGCCGCAGCCTAGAGGGAACCGTATGATGAAGGAGTTGAGCATGCTTCTTGGGCCCACTCTCTTCCCGATGGTGGTGTTTACCTTCGCGACCTTGAGCGTCGGGGGATTGGCCGCGGCGATGTTCTACCCGCGCCTTGCCCAGGCCAGCCCCTTCAAGCGGCGTTTCCAGCGCCTTGCTGCCTTCGGTGCGGCAGAGGATGTCTCTTCGTCGGCGGACGAGGAGCGGGACCGCCGCAAATCCGTGGAAAAGACGCTGCGGGAACTCGAGGAGAAGCAGAAGGCGAAGAGCAGGAAGGCCGGCAAGCCAACCCTTGCGGGCAGAATCCGGCAGGCGGGCCTTGGCTGGTCGAAGAAGGCCTATTACGCCGCCTGCGCGGCTTCGGGCGTGGTGTGTTTTCTGCTTGCGATCGTTCTGGGGGCGGGAATGCTCGTCGCCCTCGGCTTCGCCGTTGCGGGCGGGCTGCTTCTGCCGCACGTCTATGTCGGAACGCGGCGCAAGCGGCGCCTCAAGAACTTCACCGTCGAATTTCCAAACGCGGTCGATGTGATCGTGCGCGGTTTGAAATCCGGTCTGCCCATGCCGGACTGCCTGCGGGTGATCGCCACCGAGGCGCCGGAGCCGATCAGAAGCGAGTTCGTGTCGATCGTCCAGGACCAGACGCTCGGGATTCCGCTCGACGAGGCGGTGCAGAGGTTGTGGGAACGCGTTCCTCTGCCGGAGGCCAACTTCTTCGCGATCGTCATCGCTCTTCAGAGCCGCACTGGCGGTAGCCTTTCGGAGGCGCTCGGCAACCTTTCCAGGGTGTTGCGAGAACGCAGGAAGATGAGCACAAAGATCAAGGCGATGAGCTCGGAGGCAAAGTCCTCCGCCGGCATCATCGGCGCCCTGCCCTTCCTCGTATCCGCAGCCGTTTATGTGACGAGCCCCGACTACATGTCGCTCCTGTTCACCACCGTAACGGGCAAGATCGTGCTTGCCGGCTGCGCGCTGTGGATGGGCACGGGCATCCTCGTCATGCGCAAGATGATCAACTTCGATTTCTGAGGCAGCGCGATGAGCTTCGTCTCCAACCTTCCCGATCCCGAGCAACTTTCGGCCATCATGGCGGCCGTCGCTGCGTTTTCGGCGGTCCTCGTGGTCTCCTGGCCGTATCTGTTCCGTAACGACCTCGCCCGGCGCATGGCGAAGGTGGAGAACGAGCGCCAGCTCCTGCGCAAACGCGAGCGCGCGCGGCTCACTGCCGAACACAAGCCCATGTCGTTGCGCAGCGAACCGCGCAAGCTCTTCAAGACGATCGTCGAGCGCTTCAACCTCGCCAAGCAAGCCGAAGGCGGCGAGATCGCCGAACGGCTGCGGATGGCCGGCTATCGCGGCAGCGCGCCGGTGATCACGTTCCTCGCCATACGGCTCATCGCGCCGGTTGTGATATTCGCAATTGCCGCGCTCTATTTTCTCTTCCTTCTGAAGCCGTCGGTGCCGCTTTACGCGGCATTCGGCATCGCGGCCGCCATCGGGGCGCTCGGATATTTCGTTCCAGCCATCTACATCAGGAACAGGATCACCAAGCGGCAGAAGGCCATCCGCCGCGCGTGGCCTGAAGCGCTCGACCTGCTGCTCATCACCGTGGAATCCGGAATGAGCATCGAAAGCGCGTTCCGCAAGGTCGCCGAGGAGATCGGCACCCAATCCACGGAAGTCGCGGAGGAGATGGCGCTGACGACAGCGGAACTGTCCTATCTGCAAGATCGCCGCCAGGCTTACGAGAATCTCGGCAAGCGGACAGGGGTGGAGGGCGTGCGCGCCGTGGTGACCAGCCTCATCCAGGCGGAGAAATACGGCACCCCCTTGGGGCAGGCCCTGCGCGTTATGGCCCAGGAAAACCGCGACATGCGCATGAGCGAGGCCGAAAAACGCGCCGCCGCTCTGCCGCCCAAGCTCACGGTACCGATGATCATCTTCTTCCTGCCCGTGCTCTTCGCGGTGATCGTCACGCCCGCGGCGATCCAGATCGCCGGCATTCAGTAGCCCGGCCGACGCGTCAGCAGACCGTGACGCCTGCTAGCCGGGCCATTTCCCGAGGCATCTTGTCCAGAGACACGACCTGATCGACCAAGCCGGAATCGATGGCTGCCTTCGGCATCCCGAACACGGCCGAGCTCTCCCCGTCCTGCGCCATCGCCACACCTCCGACCGCGCGGACCGTCCTCAAACCCTCGGTCCCGTCCCTGCCCATCCCGGTAAGCACGATGGCCAGACATTCGCTGCCGAACGCGCTTGCCATGGACGAGAAAAGATAGGTTCCCGAGGGCAGGAACCCATCGACCGGAAGATCGTCCAACACGTGGATCCGCCTTCTGCCGCTCAATCCCATTTGGCGCCCGTCGGGCGCGAGATAAACCGTCGCTGGCGCTAGGAGATCGCCATCTTCGGCGACCTTCACCCTGAGTGCCGACTCCTTGTCGAGGGAAGCGGCGATCGCGTCGATATGCCCGCTTGCGATGTGCTGGACCGTCAGGATCGGTGCGGGGAAATCGGGCGGCAGTCTCTTCAAGATCGTCTTGATAGCCGCAAGCCCCCCGGTCGAGGCCACAATCCCTATGATGCGGACGGATCTGCCAACCGTCCTTCGCGCGGCGGACGGGCTGCCTCGGGCGCGCCACCGCCGCACCACCTTCACCTGGCACATGGCGGCGAGGCTCGACACGAACTTCCGCACCGACGGCTCATCTATTTGCCCGTCGGTTTCCAACGGCACGGGAATGATCGCGAGCGCTCCCGATGAGAGCGCCTCGACCGCGAGGCCCGCAAGGCCGGGATCGGAAACGGAAGAGACCATGACGATCGGAAGGGGCGCCTCGACCATGATCTCCTTCACCACGTCCGCGCATTCCCTGTCGCCCACCGTCGGCTCGACGATGACGATGTCCGGCTTGAGCCGCTTCGCCCCGTCGATCGCTTCCCGCTGGCTTTCGGCCACGCCGACCAGTTCCACCTCGCCGCCAAATCCGCCTGTTCGCCTGATGAGCGACTGCAGCTCGGTGCTCTTTGTTATGAGGAGGAGGCGCAGCATGGAGCCTCAGATCATCTGACGAACCGTTTCCAGGAAATGCTGCTGGTCAAAGCCGCTCTTGGCGATATAGGCATCGGCTCCCACCTGCAGTCCCCGGGCCTTCTCCTCCGCCGTATCACGACCGGTGACGAGAACGACCGGCAGCCCGGCGAACTTGCGCGATCCCCTGATCACTCCGGTCAGCGCAAGCCCATCCATTCCTGGCATGTCGACGTCAGCCACGACGACATCGGCACCCTGTTCTTGCAGGTACTTCCATGCTTCCGATCCGTCTGCCGCCAAGATGACCGTGTAGCCGGCCGCTTCGAGAATGAGTTTTTGGAGCATGCGTACCGACGGAGAATCGTCAACCACCAGGATTTTGCGCACCGGTGGCGGATGGGAAACATAGGCGTTGGTCCCGAAACGTTCCTCGGATGCAGCTGCTTCGATCAAGCCGGAGGCGCTCAGAAGCAAAGCGATACGGCCATCTGCAAGAACAGTGGCTCCGCTATAGTGGCGTAGGTTGGTAAGGCGAGGCCCCAAGGGGCGCACCAGAAGTTCCTCCTCTCCGAGAATCCGGTCAACGATGATCGCCGTCTCTCCACCGGCCGGCCCGACGAAGACCACCGGGCAATGCTCCGGCACCTCAGGTTCCCCCATTGCGGGAAGCTGCAGCCAACTGGCCAGGTCTAAGATCCGGACTTCGCCGTTTTCAGCATTAAGGGTGCTCCTCTGTCCCGCCGCCGGCAGGTTGCCGGTGCGCACTCGGCCCACTCGGCGGATCGAGGCGGTATCGAAGGCGAAGACTTGCCCACCCGCGATGACTTCCAGTGCCCGCACCGTAGCCAGCGTCAGCGGCAGGGTTAGGGTGAAGGCCGCGCCGCCGCTGGGCGCGTTCATAACTTCTACGCTCCCCCGCAACGCCTCGATCGTGTCACGCACGATGTCGAGGCCCACGCCACGGCCCGACAGCTTTGTGAGCTTGGCCGAGGTGGACACACCGGGCTCGAGCGCCTGGCGCAGCCTGTGCCGCTCGTCCGCAGGCTCTGGAAGGCCCAGCTTGCGGGCGGCCGCCATGACCGACGCCACGTCGAATCCGCGTCCGTCGTCCTCGACATGGACTTGAAAGCGGTCGCCGTAGAGAGCGGCGGAGATGGTGATCCGCCCCTTCTCGGGTTTGCCTGCCGCGCTGCGCGCTTCCGGTGTCTCTATCCCATGTCCCATCGCATTGCGGATGAGATGGCGCAGGCAGTCCTGAAGCCCGGCGGCGAGCGATCTGTCGATTTCGATCTCGCCGCCCGTGATGTGCAGTTCAGCCATTTTTCCGGATGCGGCGCCGAGATCCCGAACCAGTCGCGGAAGCCCCTGGCAGGCTTCCGACAGGCGTTGCATGCGGGAACGCCGGATCTCGTGATCGAGCGTGTCCACCAGGCTGCCGATCAACCATGCATCCTCCGCAAGTCCGGAAGCAAGTTCGCGCAGATCGCCTTCGAGCGACTCGGAGGTGTCCACGCGGGACTGCCGGGAGAAGCGGAGATGCCGCAACCGCTCCCGCAGGGAGGCAACTTCGGCAGCTTTCGAGGCAAGGCGCGATTTCGCTGCGACCAGTTCTCCGCTCCGATAAAGGAGGGTGTCGAGACGCTCTCCGGAAATGCGCGTGGATCCATCGAGGTCAGTCGACCGGATGCGTGGCGCATATGCAGGCCCGGTTTGGCTCGTCTCCGCCTCGTCTTCAGAGGCTTGGCTCCCCGCGACCTCCCCTTCACCGCCCCGCGGCCCCGTCTTCAGCCGGGCGTCGATCTTCCTCAGCGCGGGCTCGATCGACAGAGCGTCGACGCGCGTGTCTTCATCCAACCTCCGCGCGGCGTCGCCGATGGCGTCCACTGCAGCCAGGAGGGCATCTAGATCCTCCTTTTGCACACCATATTTGCCGCCCACGAGGAGCGTGAGCACATCTTCCATCTTATGACAGATGAGCTCGACGGGACGCACCTCCACCAGACCTGCAGCGCCCTTCAGGCTATGGGCGATGCGCAGGAGCCTTTCCATAATGCTTCGCCGTACCCGCGTCTCCTGAGTCCCCTCGAGGGAAAGCAGCAGATGCTCCAACTCGCGTGCGCGCTCTTGCATCTCGCGCGTGAACAGTTCCAGCAGTTGCCGATCGATCTGGTCTTTCGCCATGCTCACTCCCCGCGCCCGTCCAGCATGGCCTTCAGGCGGGCTCCGAGCAGGTTGAGGTCGCTGGCAGCCTGCTCCGTCTGACGAACTGCAGCGAGATTCTGCGTGCTCGTCTGTTGGATATGGTGCATCGCCTCGTGAATCTGCTTCATGCCCGTTCGCTGCTGGCCGGCCGAAGCGGCGATCTGGGCAGCGGATCTCGCGGCATCGGCAATGATGCTCTCGAGCTGGCGGATGGTCTCGCCGGCTTCGTTCACCTTTTCCAAGGCTCGGCTGACGCTTTTCGCCCCCTCCTCCATCCCGATGACCGCTGCATTGGTGCCTTTCTGGATTTCCAGGAGAATTCGGCGGACCTTGTCCGTGGCGTCCTTGGACTGGCCGGCCAGCGCCTTAATCTCGGTTGCGACGACACTGAACCCGTGTCCGTGCTCGCCCGCGCGCGATGCTTCGATTGCCGCGTTGAGGGCAAGCAGGTTGGTCTGGTCGGCAATCTCGGTCACCGCCAAGATGATCTCGCCGATCTCCTGGTTGCTTTCTGCGAGCGCGAGGATATCGCTCGCGATCGCTTCGGTCCGGTCGCTGACCGCGTGCATGACCGCCACCGTCTCGTCAACAGCCTCGCGGCCGGCGCTGCTGACGTTAACTGCCGCCTCCGACGAGGCAGCGACCACTTCGGCCCGCTTTGTCGCCTGCTCCGCGGTCTGCAGCACTTCGTCGACGCTCGTGGTCGTCTGGGTGACTGCGGTCGATTGCTCGCGCATTCCCTCGACCTGTTGCGAAGCGCCGGCGAGAATCTCGGTTGCGGAGGAAGAAAGCTGCTCGGCCGTCTCGGCGATCGTCGCAACGAGCCCTTCGAGCCTCGTGCGGTCGTTCCGCTCGCTGTCGATCATGGCCAGAAGCTTGGCCGTCATGCCATTGAACGAAGCGCCGAGTTGCGACAGCTCGTCCACACCTTTCTCGGGTGCCCTCCTGTCCATATTCCCGGCACTGATCTCCTGCGCCGTCTCCACCAGCGCCTTTGCGCGTTGAGCGAAGTGATGAACCAGGAGCAGCATCGTGAAAAAACCGAGCACCACGACAGCGGAGGAGCCGACAAGCAGAAGGCGGGTTTGCCCCAGCCGTGCGCCGGCGGCCTGCTCCATGAAGCGGATCTGCCGGTTGAGCCGCGTTACATAGGCTTCCATAACGCGCTGCAGGCTATCCATCTCCCCGCCGGACAGGGGAGCGTTCACAATGGCCGTCTCAAAGGCCGGCCTTACGGTGGTCAGCCAATACTGGCGGCTTTCCTCGAGTTCCGCCAATACGTGAGGATCCGCCGCCGACGGCAACCCTTGCTCCGAGCTTCCGTTGATCAGCGTGGACAGCATACGCTCGTTGCCGATCATGGCTTCACGCAGATCGGTGGCGAAGGTCTGGTCGCCTGAAGGACCCGGTAAACGGGAAGCGAGGTAGAGCAGACGGTAGAAGACATGCTCCCTGCCGAGATAAGACGTCACCGCAACATCGGAACGGACTTTCTCGAGCGTCACCAGCCCAAAGCTTATGAAAACAGCCCAGACCGCGACGAAAAAAACCATGGGCACGCCGAGCGTGCCATAAAGGCTCCGCCTTTGCAGAAAGCTCATTGTCCCTCTTCCTTTCCCCCGCCCTGGGACGCGCTTTTCGGGTCTTCGAGAAACAGTTGCCGGTCGGTGACCAGTGCGGCGCCGTCCAGGATGATCGTTCCGTCGCCGGCGGCACCACGTATCCACGGCACGGCCGCGTCTTCTTCGGCCGGCACGACGGGCTGCGGAACGTCGGGCACGATCGCCGCCATGCCGGAAGTCGCAAAGAGGAACTCCGGCCGATTCCGACCGCAGACAATGCCCCAATTCGAGGAAAGCGATCCACTCGTGGTCGGTGCCAGAAGCAGCTGGAGATCGAAGACGGGGAACACCTGTCCACGCAGGTCATAAAGGCCGATTACGAAGCGTGGCGCGCGCGGAAGGGGCGTGATCCATCGCATCGGCACCAGTTCCTGGACGTAACGCGCCTCTATGGCGAAGCGCTTGCCGCCCAGATCGAAATGAACCGATCCCACTGTCGGGATGCCGTTCCGGCCTGTAGTGCGAGAGTGCTCGAAAGCCTTTGCCCGTGCCTCGAGCTTGTGCCGCCGCGCGTCGTCGGCGGGACCCTGGAGACTGGCCACCGCATTCATGGCCGCCTCCAGCCTCTGGCGAACAACGGCCCAATCGGCCGCGCGCCCTCTGTCTTTCTCAACCGGCATCGGGCCCATCCTGTCGCAAGCGCCTCAAATCGGCGATTTCGCGACCGATAAGGGCGACGAACTGGCCAGCGCTGAAATCTTCCATCAATTCCACACGCTCGTCGGGCGGTCGGTCCGCGCAGAGCGCGTGAGCCGTCTCGAAGGCGCGAAGGGCAACCTTGTGGTCACGGGGCAGGCAGCACTTTCCAAGAAGGAAATGCGCGGCGGCGAGGCTTCTGTTCAGATACAGAAGCTTCCGGAGTGCGGCGCCCGCTTTCTCACACTCTCCCACCGCCATCAGGGCGAGGCCGTTGACATAGTGCAGCCTGGCTGAAAGGGGATGTTTTCCGGCCGCTTCAGCAGCACGCTTTGCGGCCACATCCATCGATCCGTTGTGCAGGGCCGACAGGATCCGGCGCACGATCGGCCCTTCTCCGGGTGTCAGAATCGCTTTCTTTAGGCGGCTGCCGACATGATCCAGGTCGCGACTGCGCTCGGACGCCGCACCGTGATCGACGGACGTGTTGCCGCGACCAAGCGCGCGGGAATGCGGCATTGCCGGGTCGCGCCTGTAGAGAATCCCCGCAGGTGTGGTGAATGTAGTGAATGGCGCGTGCTCCCAAAGCGGCGGATCGGAAGGGCCAAGCAGGAGCCAGCCCCCCGTTCTGAGGCATTGATAGAACTGGCGCGCGACGCGCTTCACCACGTCCGGCGTCAGATAGATGAGCACGTTGCGACACAGGATCAGATCGAGATTGGCGAGACCTTGCGGCCCAGAAGGGAGTTCGTCCGTGCCGAGGCAAAATCTATCGAACCGGACCCGGCTTCTCACGTGTTCGCTCACACGCAGTTGGTCACCGCGAGGGACGAGGTGGGGATACATGCGCTTCGACGCTCCACCCCTCAACGAGCGTTGGTCGTAGCACGCGGCCGCAGCCTTTCGCAGGGCGCTGCCGGAAATGTCGGTTCCGGTAATCTGCACTTTCTCGCCGAGGCCCATCTCCTCGGCGAGAACCGCAAGTGAATAGGTCTCCTCGCCCGTCGAGCACCCTGCGCTCCAGATCTTCAAAGGCAAGCCTGCCGATCGCGCGCGCAGCAGTTCCGGCAGCACCTCGTCGCGAATGAGATCGAATTGGCTGGAGTCGCGGAAGAAATACGTCTCACCTACGGTCATCTCCGAGACGATCTCATCGGCCAGCTCCGGGTCGAGTTTGAGGCGTTCGAGCAAGAAGGCCGGGTCGTCTATTCCGTGCCGTTCCATAAGCTCCATCATATTGCCGGCAAGGACACGCCTCCCAAGCGGAGCGATGTCGAAGCCCATCTTTGCCACGATGGACGAGATCAGTAGGTCGCAGCTGTGGCTTTGCGAAACGACGTGGTGCCAAAACGGCTCCGCTTCCCGCTTCAAGGATACCGCGCTTTCCCGGCAGGTGGTGACTGATTGCATCGTTCGCCCGCTGCGTTGATATGCCTCGATATCTGCACCTCTTCTCCGATGTCGCCTATTCGGCCAGATGGCCTAGCCTGATCCATCGTGAACGGGCGGTTAGCGGGGCTCTCCCTCTCGGCTCGAAAGGAGCCGGGCCCCGGTTGCGGCAGCCGCTTGCCGGTTCCTGACACCCAGGCCGCGAAGGAGCGCGGCCAGGTGAATCTTCACCGTTCCCTCGCCAAGTTGCAGCTTGCGCGCGATCTCCTTGTTCGACAGACCGTCGACGAGAAGGATCAGCACCTCCCGCTGGCGGCGCGTCAGACTGGCGAGGACGCGGCTTTCCTGTTCCTTCGACGGCTCCGGCTGCTCCTCCCTCGGCTCATCGCTCTTGTCGCGGGCAGCGATCTCGGGCGGGACGTATATAGCTCCCTCCAAAACGCGCCCGAGGGCTGCAGCCAGTTCCGCGGCACCCAGCCCCTTGGGCACATAACCGTGCACGCCTGCTGACAGTGCCGCCAGCATGTCGGATTTCCTGGTCGATGCGGAAACCACGGCGACGCGCATGTCACGGCGAAAATCCAGGACCGCCTCGAGGCTCCCGGCATCCTTCATGCCCGGCATCGCCAAGTCGAACAGCGCCAAGGCAATCTCATCATGCTCGGAGAGCTGTTCGACCGCCTCGTCGAGCGATCCCGTTTCGATCACGTCCGCGAACCCCAACTCGCTCTTCAGAATCGTCCGCAACGCAATCCGGAAAAACTCATCATCGTCCGCTACAAGCGCAGTCGAAGGGCCAAATCCAGCCTTCATATCGCGCTCCGGAAGAATACCTCCTGGCTTCCAGAAAGATAAGGATTCGTCATCATTTCGATCCGGTGCCTCCTCCTTTTGGACTAACCCAGTGTAGCCAACAAAGCTTTGCCACCGCAACATGCCGATTTCCCAGCCTTACCGAGCGGTTACTTTTTCGTCGGCATCAGACGCGCCTGCATGGGCGCAGTTCATCGATAGCTGCCCACACAAAGGCACCCGACATCCCCAGCCGGCGCGGAACGCTAAGGGAAGGCAGCATGCCCCCACCGCTCAGGCGGACGCTGTTAGTCCCCGCAGATCATTCAGGAATTGCTCGCCATTGAGGGGGCGCGAAAAGAGATATCCCTGCATCTCGCGGCAGCCGAGGGAATGCAGAAGCGCGCGCTGATCGGCAGTCTCCACCGCGACAACCTGCAGTTCCAGCGCATGCGCCATCTTGAACATCGCGCCGACGATCGCGCAACGCTGATCGTTCTCCGAAAGCGCTTGCAGCAAGGAGCGATCGATCTTCAGGCGGTCCACAGGATCGTTTCGACCGCGTACTGCGGAGAGGGCGGTCCTGTCATTCCGATACTACGCGCCTTTTGGCTTGGTATCCTGGCCCTGCAGTATGGAATTGAGGGACGGCGTGAACGCGGGAGTGTGCGGACAACGCGTCGATGCCGTATCGCGCCCGCGGCTGGCTCGCGGCGACGGAAGGGCGCAAGCCATCAATACGGCCAGTAGGATCGCGGCATATAGGAAGAGGCCCGATGGACCTGCAGTGCGCATCGCAAAGCCGCCGACGAGGGGGCCTGCGGCGGTGCCGAGCCCGTTGAGAAGAAGCAGCCCCCGTGCAGCGCCGAGCATCTGCCCGGGGGACAGGCTGTCGTTGGCATAGGCGACACACAACGAGTATATCGGGATTGCGAAGCCGCCGAACAGGGCAGCAGCGACGAGTAAGATCGGAAGGGCCGCTTCCGTCGAGAAGACGAGGCCGGTGGCGGCGGCTGCCGCGCCAAGCGACGCCGCCGCGATGATCAGGTTGCGCGGGAGGCGATCCGACAGCCAGCCGAGTGGCCACTGCAGCACGAGGGCACCTGCAAGGACCGCGGCCATGAAGGCGGAGATACCGCCGATGCCGAGCCCGATCTGTTGGGCGAAATCGGGGCCTAGACCCCAGAAGCCGCCTATGGCGAGGCCCGCCAGAAAAACTCCGGCCGAGGCCAGCGGTGAGATCGCGTAGAGCGCACGGAAGCTGACCGGCTCCTGATCGACATCGGCTGGCGCGCGGCTTGGCAGCAATGTGATCGGCACCACTGCGGCCGAAATCAGTAACGACACGATGAGGAACAGTGCGACGCCGTTGGGAGGAGCGACGTTGAGGAGAGCCTGTCCGAGGGCCCACGATCCCATGGACACCACGCCGAAGATCGACAGCAATTGTCCGCGCGTCGACGGCACGGCATGGGCATTGAGCCAGCTTTCGGTCGCCAGGATCATACCGGCATAGCCGAGGCCGGTCAGCGCGCGCAGCGGCACCCAGGCCCAGGGGCTAACCTGCGCCAAGTGAAGCAGGGCTGTCATCGATGCGATCGCAGCGAAGCCGGCGAAGGTGCGGATATGCCCGACGGAGACGATCAGGCGCGGCAGGAAGATAGCACCGAGAGTGTAGCCCGCAAAATAGACGGACATCATCGCACCGATGGTATCGCTGCCGAAATCTTCCTGCCCCGCACGGACCACCAGCAGGGTTCCCAAGAGGCCGTTGCCCATAAGCAGCAGCGCGACGCTGAGGAGCAACGCTCCCACGGGTGCCAGCACGAGACCGCGTGTGCACGCTTCCTTGACCGTTTCGATTGCGGACATTGCGCCAATCCCCTCTTTTCATCCCGAAAAACCGACAAGCGAAAACGCATCCGTGGTCGCTTCAGTGCATTTCGCGAAGCGCCGAGCACTAGCCTAAAATGAGTGTGCCAGTCCGAAGGCGCCCTCGACAACATGTCGATTTGAACGCCACACGAACTGCCGGCAAGCAAGCCGCTACACGAATTGTGGCGCCGACAACGTCTAGGATCTTTTTCCGAAGGATTATGGATTGATGGAATCTTTGCCGTTCCAACTAATCCCTAAACCGTCAGACAGCTCTTTCGCGTTCCTGCAGGTCATGGAGCGGGGTCAACTTGAGCGTTGCGAAGGTCGGCCTTCAAGAAGCCCGTCGAATGGCAATTTATAAATTCCACCCTTCTGCGACGGTCGGGAACTGTAAGGTTACTGTGTGTAATTTGTACGGTTTCTTCTACAATTGACTGAAATATTTGAACTTTCGTCTCAATTCATCAGAGGCGTATTGGCAAATGCCTCTTCTTTGTTTTTCAAAGTTTTATGATACATTTCAGCTGGATTAGACCGTAGCGCCATGCACTTTCTTGGATCAAATTGCACGGGTTTCCGGCCCGGATCCCGCTGTGCACGGATTGGGAGACTATAGGGGACGGCTATGGTTACGGAGGGTTCAAGTTCGGCGAATTGAGGACCCCTGTGGCCTGCTATATGCCCAAGCGTGGTTGTACAGATGACGGCGGAACAGCCTGGAATGCGGGAGATGAGCGCCCCGTGGAGCGGTGACCCCGCCCCACGCCTGGCCATGTTGCGCCCCGATCTGTTCGACCTTCTGTTCGGCGCATGCCGGCCCGAACAATACAGCGCTGGCGTCCATCTCTTCATGCAGGAGGATGTGGCCGACCGCATTTATGGCGTGTTGTCGGGCACGGTGGAGATTTCGATCTACTCTCCAGGCGGGCGCAAGCTCGTCGCCAACATCGAATTGTCGCGAAGCCTCGTCGGCGAAATCGGGGTGCTCGACGGAGGCGCCCGCACGGCAAGCGCACTTTGCCTGACCGATTGCACGCTGGTCTCCCTCAACAGGGCGCAGCTTTTTGACAAGCTGGAGAAAAATGCCCCCCTCGCGCTGGCGATGATAGAGCTTCTGTGCGCGCGGTTACGCTGGGTCAGCGGCGAGCGGAACGACCAGGCTTTGCTCAAGATCGAAGCCCGTCTCGCCAAACGGCTGTTGTTCCTCTCCGGAATATTGGCTGACAAGGATGGTTGGATTCCAATTTCGCAAGCCGAACTCGCCGCGTTTCTGGGGGCGACCCGGGAATCGGTCAACAAGATGCTGAACGAATGGCGTAGCCGCTCGCTGATCACGATAAAGCGCGGCGCGATCCGCGTGAGGAGCGCGGATGGCTTGCAGGAGATTGTCGATCTGGGGGATGCGTGATCGGCCCGAAGCGCGGCGCTCTAAAGTCTTGAAAGCAGATAGCGCAGGCTTGACCGGCTCGGCATGAAGAAATAGCCGCCGCCGCGCGTAGTGACGAATTCGGGTAGGCCGGTCAGCACCAATGAGCCGTCGCTGGAAGGGATCGTGAACCGCCCTTCCCCGCCATTGGCTCCTATTGTCGGGTCCTTCTCCGCCAGAAGCCCATGGAAGGTGGTGGCCGAGACCCAGCTTTGCTGCATGAACTCGTACTGGCGCTCAATGTCGGCGTTGAGACACATGAAGAGCAGCCCTTTTTCGCTCCCCCTCTCGTAGGTGCGCCCGCAGCGCAGGATGCGGTGGCGATTGTTGAGCCTGATCTGTGTCTCCTTGTCGTCATTGTCGTCACCCAGCGAATCCCGTGGATTGGAGCGCCTCACATGCGAGCCGAACGGGCAGCGCAGCCCCTGCGGGTCTTCTGTGGCGTAGGAGAAGTCGTTATCCGGGTTGCGTGCCTTGCGGCCATTCGGGTTACGGACCAGCGACGTTCCGTCGGGCCAGCGACCGACCATTTTTGCGGAGATCCAGCGCGCATTGATGGCGGGATTGCCGATCTGCGAGCGCGCCGTGGTCGCGGCTTTCTTGCAGTACGCGTGGAACGTGTCGACGTGCTGTTCGAGCTGGCGTACGACCACGAAGGAGCCGTTCCTGCCGAAATCCCGCAACCGCGACCTTGCCCCGAAGAGAGGTTGATGCTCGCTCTCTACTGCCGGCAGTATGCCGCAGCGATCGCGTGATGAATGCACTGTCGGGGTCAGCGGATAAAAGCCGCTTTCATCCTTGTAACCTAGGAGGAATTCGCCAGGTGCCACCAGGTGCATGGAGGGGACCGGCGCGTTGGCGCGTCGGGTGCCCATCACAACGGGCTGTGAGATCCCATCCGCGAAGCCGAAATGCTCGACCGCCTGTTTCCCCCGCCTCTTTACCTGGAGCGGCAGTTGCGTGACGATCGCCATCCCTGCCTCTTCCGTGCGCTCGTGCAATTCCTTGATGTCTTCCGTGAGCGTCTCCTCATCGGCTGCGTAGCATATGAGCACTGCATCCACCGGCTTTTCCGCCGATCCCCACTCCCACTGTTCCGGCGCACTGCGGCCGATGTCGTCGAGTATGCGGCTTCTCGGCTCTGTACCCATTCCCTGGCGGAACACCGCCGGGAAAGTCTCAAGCCCACTCTCGGGCGAATGATCGTCAAGGCCGAGGCGCGCCAGCCCGTTCGGCCCGAACATGACTGCCATAGCCCGCTTCCCGGGAAGCCGGTTGCCGAAGCTGGTCCTCTCCGCCACGAAACGCAACCAGGCCTTCCGCTTCGTGCGCCCAAGGCCCTCGGGAATGCCGACTGCCGTCATGCGGGCATACTGTAGCGGCCCGAGGGGACCGAAGAAGATCGTCTGTATCTCCTCCGTTTCCAGCGTGCCGTGCGGGCGTGGCTGGGAACCGAAAAGTCGAAGCCAGTCGCGCGCCTCGCTCTCTGTCTCGGCCTTCGCAATGCCGCTCCTTATGAGCGAATTGATACGGATGCGATTCGTGTTGAGGTCGGGATAAGCCGAATACCAGAAAAGGGTCGGTATCTGTTGCGCCCGCGCCCACCGCTTGAAGCGGGCGCCGTCTCCCGCGCCTTCCAGGAAAAGGGAACGGGTCCTGGGAAAGCCCAGCGTATTGCTCCAGACACCCGTCAAACCGGCGCGCGCCTTGGCAATGAAGTCTTCGAGATAGCTTTCCCAGCTGCCTCCGTAGTTGCTGAAGAACACCAGCCTGTCTGTGCCGGGCAAAAGCACCCAGCGCGCAAAGTGGATTGTGTTGATGTCGGCGAGGAAGCCGGGCCGGAAAACGTGCCGGGCCATGATGGAGATAAGATAAAAGGAGAGGCGCAGCGTCAGCCGCCGCAGCCAGCCGGGCTTCATGACCGAGACGGCGGTCAGGTGGTTCTGTGGAAAATGGTTTTCCCGCCTTATAATCTCGGCAAGCGTTTCCGGATCCGGCTGAGCGTCACTAGGCACGTCCCGCTTTTCAAGCCGCCGCAGCGCGAGATGGAGGACCAGTCCGATGAAGGCCAGAGACATGCTGACCCCCAAGAGGCTGAGCACAAGCGAGGTCCCGAAGACCAGAAGATTGCGGAAGATGCCGGGCGTGTATCCGAAAACGAGGGTGTAGGTGATCCCCCAGCACACGAGGAGCACGATCGCGGCCGTGACCAGCAGCCTAGGGGATCGAAGCGTTCTCTTGATGGCCGCCCACAGACTTCCCTCCGGCAATTCCAGAAGACTTTGCACCGGCTCGAATGCCCATTCGTAGCCGCCGTCCCGCGCCAACCTTTCCCGCACCTCGGCAAGTACGTCGCCGGCATCGTTACCCCGCGCTTCGGCTATGATTTCGCGTGCCGCATTCTGCAGCTTCGCCTCCGCACGGATGCGGGCAACCGAATGGCCGGGCGTGCCGGAAAATACGAGGCCCGCATTGCTGCCGAAGGTCGGGGAGATTTTGATCATTCGCGCGCGCATGAAATCCTCGAGGGACTCTTCGGCACCCAGCCCGCACACGTCTTCCAACAGGTCACGAACCAGGGAACCGGCGTGTTCGGCAAAAGCCTGGGTAACGGCCTCATCCGCGCCGTCGCCCGAGAGTTCGAGCACGAGATATGGCCGTTCACCGTTCGCGGGGGTGCTCGGAGCGCAGACGACAGCGAGGCTCGCGAAGTGGATGATGCCGCTTGCATCCAGCGCCGCCGCTGCCCGTTCGTTGGCCGGGTTGCCGAGCTTGTCGACCTCTTTCCGCAATCTTTCGGCTTCTGTGCCTTCGCTGCACTCGAACACGACCGTGACCATCGAGTGCTCTACCGCTTTCGAAAGCGGCGAAGGCTCGAAGGCTATCCTCAGGCTCTCCGGATAGGCGCCGAGCCGCGAAAGACGGCCGGCCCTGCCCTTGGCTCGCCGCACACCCGGTTTTGAGAAGATCGCGCGGAAGCATTCGGCGATCTGCACGCGGGCGATCGCCGCGCCTATGCATTGGTGAATGCCGTGACCGAAGACGAGATAGTCGCGCGCCGGCCGTTCGATGTCGAACATGTCCGGATTGGTCACGGCGTCCGGATCGAACATCGCCGACAACACTGCCGGCATGACGGAGGTTTCGGCCTTAACTTCGCGCTCCCGGCGCGTGCCCCTGGCTATCACCGCGTCGCGGGCGGTGTAGCGAAAAGGCCCGATCCAGATTGGCTTGAACCGCATCGCTTCCAGGATCACCCGCTCGAGGCGTGCATCGTCCTTCGCGGCGACAGCCTCCCCGATTTCCCTGCGCGCGTCGTCACGCGAAAGCACCACGTCAAGGCAGTTGCTGCCGGCAAGCAGGTTAGTCGGCGCAAAGCCGGCTATCATGCCCATCATGATGGAATGGACATGCCCGATACCGACGTCTGAACCGGCGTCGTCGAGCAGGTCGACAAGCCGGCCAAGCGGCGTAGACCGGCTTGCCGTGCCGTCCCTGACGGCTTCTATGGATAGGTCGATCGTCCTTTTCATTCTGTCCGCGGCGACAACGGCAAGCTCGCGCGCGGTCGGATTGGCGAAAGGGTCGGCAAAGAACAGACCGCTCAGCGCATTCGCCCAGTCGGAGAATTGCCTCTCGTCGTCGATCTTGATGCCGAAGTAGTCGCGGCAGATGCGTACCGGCATCACCTTCAAGAGCTCGCCCACCACGTCGAAATCGGGAGCCGCCAGCCGCATGATCTCCTGGGCGTGCCGGGCCGCCAGCGGCCTCACCAGCTGCTCCACCTCGTCCACGGGAAAGACGCTCAGGATAGTAGACTTCATGTGCCGGTATTGCGGCCCATCCTGCATTCCGAGGATGAAGTTGTGCCCGCCGGCGATTTCCGCCATCTCCAGGCCGTAAGGCGTCTGGAACACATCCTGCCGCTCGAGGACTTCACGGACGTCCGCGTTCCTTGTCACCAGAAGAAACTTGCCGAAACGCGGCATCGGCCAAAAACGCCTAAGCAGCGCGAGCGCCCAGCGCGGGTCTTCCAGAAGCCGCTCCGTCAGGCGTCCCCACATGCCCCTGGTGCGCAGGCGCTCCATGTCGAATGGGGGCATCTCGGCAAGCGGCCGCTGCTCCTCTTGCGCTTCGAGAACCCCTTCGTAGTACTTGACAGCCACCATCGCTCACCCCCGGATTCAACGGTTGCCTACGTCCTTGAGCGCCCCGCGTATGTGAAACAGATCACGTAGCCGACATTGTTATCATGCCAGTTCGAAATTGCTTATGAGAGCGGCCTTCGCGGATGCGTTGGCGAATGGGATCCATTCGATGCGCGCGTTCGTGAAGTCGGGGTGCCGTGTCCGGAAAATTGAAAGCTCTCGCCGAGCCTCCTCGAGGCGCCCACCGCGTGCGAGCGCGCCGATCTTCAGGAAGCGCGCATAGAAATAGCCGGGGGAAAGACTGAGCGAGCGGTCCGCGGTCTTGATCGCCTCGTCCCACTGGGAGGTTAGGCAATAGGCGGCTGTCAGTTCGCCGAGATTGTGGAACGCATAGATGTCGAAGGGGCTCAGTCGCGACGCCGCCTGGAAAAGTGGGATCGCCTCCACCGCCTGGCCGAGAAGAAGGTGCGCGCTCCCCATTGCCGAGTGGGCAAAAGCGAAACTGGGATTTATCTCGAGCGCCTCGCTCAGATGTGCGAGAGCCATCTTCGGCTGGCCGCGCATAATCGCGACGACACCAAGATAGGCGTGCGGGCGCGCGTCCTGGCTGTCCATCAGCAGCGATTTGCGCGAATACTCCACGACCTTGTCCAGATCGTCGCTGTCGCCCGAACGCAGCCAGGCACGCCAGAAATACCACCACGCGAACTCGTTGAGCACGGCGCTCGAATTGGGATCTTTCGCCTGTGCCTGCTCAAAGCACTCGAACGCCAGGGCCATATCCTCGCGGCTGCGACGCTGCATGTGCCAGCGGCCGCGCCTGACGAGCTGCCATGTCTCCAGGCTCTCCCACGGAACCTGGAACGTGCGCGCCTGCTCGGCCCGCTCGACCTCCTTCTCCAGCATGGAGACGATCATGCCGCCGATCTCGTCGTGAAGCAGGGCCACCTCGTCCGCCCGGCGCTTGAACTCCCTCGACCAGATCAGCCTTCCATTCGCCGCGTCGGTAAGCATGACCTTCAGGACGAAATACGTGTTTGCCCGGGCAAGCCTGCCGTCGACGATGTAGCGCGCGCCGAGCGCACTGCCGATCATCCGCGTGCCGAGCGATTTACTACGAAACTGAAAGCTGGAGCTCTTGGCGATAACGGGGAGCCATCGGGTGTTGGAAAGGCCCTGAATGACGTCCTCCGCAATGCCGTCCGCAACGTAGTCAAGTTCGCGATCTCCGCTCTCGTTGTGAAACGGCAGAACGGCAACGGACGGCGGCATGGCCGCAGAGGCCTCCTGCCGACGAGGAACTTCGGCGCCTTCGCCGCCACGGGTTGCCGTGAATATACGCACGGGCAGCGCTATGTTCTTCAGGATCTGTTCGCCCAGGTCCGTGAAGCGGGCGGCCGTCTTGTCCTTCACGTGATGCCAGGTGGTCTCTGAGATCGCCAACCCGTCATAGGGCGCAAGTTCCTGGATCCGGGCGGCGATGTTGACGTCGTCGCCGTAAAGGCTTTCGTCGCGGACGATCACGCTCCCGGTATTGATGCCTACGCGGAAGGGCATACGCATCTCGTCGGAAACGGAGGCATTCAGCGCCGCGATCTTCTCCTGAAAATCGAAAGCCGCCCTCATGGCATCGATCGGCGCCCCGAATTCGGCCATGAGGCTATCGCCTGCTGCGCCGAACATCCGCCCGCCCCCAGCATCGCAACTCTCTACAATGATCGCCCGCCGCGCCTCGAAAGCCGTTACAGCAAATTCATCATTGATGCCCATCAGGCGTGAAAAGCCGGCGGCATCAATAGAAACGATGGTTGCGACATGACGGGTATACAGCCGTCCAGTCATCTTCGATCGGGCTAGCCGCCCTCGCCTTCAAGTGGAAAGAATATCTCTGCAGTAAGTTTCCGACAACCGAGTGGCAGCTTGAATATTCGCCGTCGCCCCAGTGTAACCCCCTGCATTCGCCGCGTCGGAGCCGGTACCGCATGATTGCACGAATAGAAGAAACATGTGTAGCAAATTTCACAGACGAAAGGGCCATCACTCCCTAACTTGCAATGCTCCAAGACAACCAGTTCCTAATTCTCAACGCACGGGGGATGTTCGACATGACTCTTTCCACGCACACCGATCTTGGTCTGCGAAGGCCGAGTGCTTTCCATGGCACGGAGCGCGTTGTCAAAGAAGAGATAGGCAGCTTCGACCACGAGATACACTCCGATGAGAATGGTCCCGTTGAAATCGGCGAAGGGCTGCAATCGGTTGCACTCATCGACAATCGCACGCTCCGCAGAGAAAGCCTGCGGCGCAGCCTGGTATCACAACGCGTTTCGTGGGTGGTGGCTGCCTATGGCTCATTGGAAGAGTGGCGTGCATCGGAAGATCTTCACCCCCCCTTGGCGGCGATCGTCTTTCACCTGGGGGCACAGAAGGCTACCGAGGCCGCGGACCAGATCAGAAAGCTCATTGCCGATGCCGGTTCGCTGCCCGTTATCATTCTCGCCGACTCCGACGATATCGTTCAGATCGTTAACGCGCTGGAATACGGGGTCAGCGGCTATATCCCGTCATCGGTGAGTATAGAAGTCTGTGTCGAGGCGATCAATTTGGCTATCGCCGGGGGTGTATACGTACCGGCAAGCAGCGTTTTTGCGATACGCCAGACCATCACATCCGATACGTCGCGAAACGGCCGTCTGGCAGAACTTTTCACGCCGCGTCAGATAAAGGTTGCAGACGCCATCAGGCAGGGCAAACCGAACAAGATCATCGCCTATGAACTTAACATGTGCGAAAGCACCGTGAAGGTTCATATCCGCAACATCATGCAGAAGCTTAAGGCAACGAACCGCACCGAGATCGCTTACAAGATAAGGGATCTGTTCCCCAGCGATACAGCTTGACCGGACCCGCGTTCAGCGGGTCCGGCAGCCGCCGCGACCGCCCTCGCGGCGACAATTGGATTGCAGGGGCAAAGAAAGCCTCTTAGGGGCGCTGATGGCGCCGGCATCAGTTCATCGGCGATGAACGATTTCCTGGTCAGGGCAACATCTCCCTTATCTTGTAGGCCACCTCGGTGCGATTGGTGGCGTTGAGCTTTTTCATGATGTTGCGGATATGGACCTTGACCGTACTTTCACAAAGCTGCAGCTCGTAGGCGATGATCTTGTTCGCCTTTCCGCGCCGCAATGCCTCCGCAACCTCCGCCTCGCGCGATGTGAACAGATTGCCGAGACCGGCAATGCGGTTGGTCGTCGAGTTGATGATGTCGCGCATGGCGAGCACACCACTGGCGGGTACGAACACGCCCCCCGCGCGGGCCAGCAGAATTGCCTCCGCAGCCACACCGACACCAACGTTGCTGGGGATATAGCCCCGCGCTCCCGAGTCGAGCGCCTTCAGGATTTGTCCGAGATCATCCGTATCAGCAACCACGACGACCGGGCTTCCCTCGAATTTCCTCGCCAGCTCCTGGATTTCCCCGCTCACGGCCGGTTCGGCAATCTTCCTGCTGCCGACAATGAACAGCACCGCGGATGGTTCACGTGATTCATGCTTTCCGCGCCATTCGTTGGCGGAGCCGACCGCCACGATATCCATGGCAGGGTTCTGCTCACTCAGGCTTCGCGCCAGGCACTCCCGGTCGAGCGCCCGCGGATCGATCAGCAGAACAAGATCGCGGCGCTTCTCCCCGCCGGGCTCCCCGCCTGCTTCATACTCTCCGATTTTCTCCAAAGTCCCCGGTATGTTTGGTACCTGTTTAAGGCCAGGTACCTGTGTAATCGCGTTCGTATATTCCACGACACAACTCCCCTGAACTGTTTACTTGTCTTGCACAGGCCAAGTCTCCCCGACCACAGGGTCGGCGAACCTGCGTGTTTCCTTCTCTGCTCCCCAGTTGCCATTCCCCAACCTTGCGGAACAATTGTCCGCCCCATTTCGAGAGATATCCCGATTGGTCAACTTGGATGGTAAGTATCTGCGAATTGGGGATAAGATGCACTAACTTGGATTAATACCTTGCCAAATATTTATCGTTTGGTAAGTAATATTCTTGCAATTTATAGTTGTATAATTTTAAACCTACAACCCGGCGATACCCAGATGAGGCGACACCGGTCGAAATGGAGTCTATACCGAGCGCAATTCAAGGTAGGATGGATCGAAACCGGCGAGTTCAACCAAGCCTCGCCGATTGTAAATCTGGACAACCCCACCCCTGAACGACACAAAGCCACCTTCGCGCAACTCTTTCAAAACACGGTTCACATGCACCGCAGAAAGGCCAAGGGCATCGCCTAGGTCGGCTTGCGTCAACGGACAGGCAAAACCCGCGACCCCGTTCTTTTCTCGTGCGTTTATGCGATATGCAAGTTCCAGAAGCAGATGCGCCGCGCGCTCGACCGCTCCTCGCCTGCCGATATTCACCACATGCTCGGCAAGCCTGGCATAACGCTTTGCCATCCCCTTGAGAATGATCTCCGATATCGGTTGGGGATAGGACAGAAGGCCTTCAAAGGTCGGCCCGGGCAACTCCACCACCACCGCGGGAGAAAGGGCAATGGCTGCCTCCCGGGTCCATCCCGTCATGATCACGTCGCCGGCGAGTGAAACGTCGAGGATCGTTCGCATGCCGTTGTTCAGCACCTTGCAGGAAGCCACCCAGCCGGACATGACCAGCAGAATTGCCGGCTTCTTCTCGTCGCCATCGGCAATAGTCGATCCTGTTGGGTAGGTCTGCCGCCTAACGGCTGATCGCAGGATACCCTTTGGCCAAGGGTCATCTGGCGGCACAGCTTTAGCGGGAGCCTCGAGAGCCCCAAGAATATCTCGAAAATTCCCCGTCGCGCTTAAAAGCACACCCCCACCTCTTACCGGTATGCTACTTATTCTTGAACTATCTCATTTATAACACGAGCAAATTTCCCCAGGCATTTCTCCTAAGGTGGTAGCGCCTACGTTTCTCGGTCATTCTCCGCTTCTATCGTCAACCGTCTCAAGGCAAACAGCGCGCTGTGCCCAAGGATCACATCTTGGTGATCAGGGTCTTCGAAGCCTTCGGCCGAACATTCATGGGCCTGCGGCGTCCATCTGGCGACGATTGTCCAAAGGTTGATTGGCAACGACATCCGTCTGGCCGACATCCATCTGACAGGTCATTTTCCGCATCTTCTCGACAAGCAGTGCTACCGCCCGCCTGGCATGCTCGAGATGCCTGCCATGTGCTTCCATGTCGATGCCCTCATCCATTGCCTTCAAGACAAGCGTGCCGATCTCCTGCGGCGGGACGTTTCCTTGAACAAAGAAGTCCTCGCGGCCGACGGATCTGAAAAAGCTCTCCACCTTGCGGTCCCAGCCGAGACCAATCTGCGGGGTACCCAGCGAATAGGAGGCGATGCAGGCGTGCAGCCGATGGGCGACAACGGCGGCAGGCCGCCGTAAAATCCCGACGAGATCCGCCGGTGCGCGCGGGGGAGCCGCTGCCACAAGCCGCCCCGCAGCCAGGTGCGCGGCGCAAGCAGGGTCTCGAAGAATACGCTCGAGAAACTGCTGGTCCTCGCTGGCGCCATTGGTGAACAGCAGGACCTTATAGCCGGCATTGATCAGCCACTCCGCTAGTTGCCGGTACTCGCCCACTGTCAAAAGTGGAATCTGTGCGTCGGCGATGGCCGCATGCCGCCGCAAGACGAGCGGATGCGTGACGCATACGCCGATAAGCGGACGGTCGACCGCGGGCTCCACCTCTCCAGCCCGCGGCAGGTCGCATGCCAGCAGGCCGGGATCGGGACAGACCTCCACATCGTGATGGCGGCCGAAATGGGCGATCCAGCTGTCCCGTGCGGCATGGTCGCGAACCGATACGTGAAAGATCCGGCAGCCGCGCAGCCTGCCGAAAAGCTTTGCCGCGCGGTCCGACCAGTGGGCGGTGACGCCGACGGCAAAGACGGCGAGCGGTCGCTTGGTGCGACATGCGCACTCCAGCACCGCCGCAATCTTGAGAGGGAAGTTCAAGTCGTCGTCCTGGAAGAGATTGCCACCGCCGATCACCACTGCATCCGCCATCTCAACGCGAGCCTGCCATCCACCGTGCAGACCCCGCAACCTGCGCCCGAGCACGAATGCAACCGCCGCCCTGCGCAGGCGCGGTGGCAACACTCCCAGTATCGCGAGCGCCCCCATGCGGCCGCCTCCCGCGCCCCCATAGGCACAGCGGCCGGCGAGATCGATCGTCTCGACCTCGCAACCGTTCCGTCGCAGCGCGCTCTCGAGGCACTCGGCCAGAATACCGTCGCCGAGGTTGGGGCTGTATTTGACGTTGAAGACCAGTATCTTCAATGGCTTTCCCTCGTGGAAGGCATGGCCGGCGCTTCATGCTTCTGGAAAGACATTTCCCGCACCCGCGTTCTCCTTACGCTGGGAACCGGCATGTGCATCGCCGCCACCGCACCGGCCAGCAGGTAGAACATCAACCCAAGATCATAAACGGTCCCGGAAATCAGCGCTTCGGCGAGACCGGCGACCAGTCCGGCTTTTGCGGCCCTGGCGATCTTGTCGTCCATCTCCTGGCCGGCACCGCCCGTTCCCACGCGCGAAAACAGGATGGAGCCGAAGAAGATGAAGAATATGACCGTGCCCAGCAGGCCGACGTTGGACAGAAGCACGAGAAGATAGCTCGATGCGCGGGCGCTCCCCAGTCCCGCACCAAGCCCCCACGTATCCAGAAAGGCCTGATAGGCGACGGCGTTCCACATGAAGCGTTCCCGCCCGGATTGGCTCTCGAGCTTGGAAAACAGGATCTCGTCGAGGAAATCCATAATCTGATCCACCGCCTCGGGCATGAGGATGACGGCAAGTAAGATAATGAGTGGAATCCCAAACACCGTCCCCGTCAGAAAGACGGGCCTACCCACGGGCTTCCTGCCGACCGATCCCCGTGCCGATCTCAGGCCGAGGAACAGAACGACGGCCATAAGGGCGACGAGCCCGGTTGTGGACGTCGCCAGGAGCAGCACGACAAGGAGCAGGCCGGCTAACAAGCCGCTGGTCCAGGAGCGCACCCGGTCGAGCCAGAGGCTGGCAATGAAGGCGAACAGCACCACGGTGTAGCCGGCAAAGGCCGAAGCTTCGGGAAACGTGCCCGAAATGCGCTTGAAGCCGGCTTTCTCGGCGCCGGTCAGCAAAGCGTAATTGGCTGTGCGGACATAGTCGAACAGATATGCGGCCCCCGAATAGTAGGTGACCACGTCGAGCAGAGCGAAAACCAGGTTCGCCGCCCCCAGCACAAGGACCACGCTGGCAAGATGGGCAAGCGAGCCGACGCGGCGAAGATAGGCGACGGTGAAGGCGAAGCAGACCAGCCCACCCAGCGCGTAGACAGCCTGTGTTATGTTGGCTGTGGACGGTGCCAACGGAACCATGGAAATGGCGCTGCGTCCGGCCGCTATCCGCTGCACGACCATCGTCTCCGTCATCCCCTCCAGAAGCCGCGGGAAGAACACCGCTGTGACGAGCGCATATACCGTCAAAAGCAGAAGCCAGAACCCGGCACGCGGCGCAGCCACGGCAGCCAACACCGGCCCCTCCCCGAACGCCATGAACAGGCGCAGGGAGTAGAAGACCAGGAACAGGCTCGGCACGAGCACCGAGGCCCCGCCCAACCCCGGCAGGCTGAAAGCCGCCGCCGCGCCGAAAAGCGTCGACAGGACCATGATGGAGAAAGCTCTGCGGATCGGGGCGAACAGAACGGTCACCCCAAGAACCATCGTCACAATGCCGAGCAACTCGAAATTCATGCGGCGTTCCCCGCCCCTTATCCGGAAGCGGCATAAATTATCACCGTTCCCCCACGCCGTCGTTCCACCCCCGGTACTGCTTATGATGTATGGCGCGCACCGTTCGCCCGTCTGGTTGCGGCCTTCGCCCATGAAGTATGCTGGGCCAGGAGGTAGTCATATGAATTCTCCGGAACAAATCCCCCTCAAGACACGCAACGTTCGATATGGTGGCGGAGGTAGGGTGCTCCTTGCCGCGGCTGCCCTTGCGGCAATGATTGCCTCTCCCGGCATCGCCGGCTCGGCGGAGGACAGGCTCGATCTGGAGGAGATGAGCGTCTCCTTTGAGGAGGAGTTCGATACCCTCAGCGTCTCCGCTTGGGGGCCAGGCACGCGTTGGATCGCGCACACGCCCTGGTCCGGAGACTTCGGCGGTGCCCGTTTCGCCGACCCCGAGGAACGCCCCTTCACCGTTGACGACGGCATCCTGCGCATCGAGGCGAAAAGGGACGCCGAGGGCGAATGGCGTTCCGGACTGCTGGCATCCGTCGACCCGAAGGGAAACGGCTTTGCGCAGCAATACGGCTATTTCGAAATGCGCGCCCGCCTGCCGGTGGGTCCGGGCGTGTGGCCCGCCTTCTGGCTGATCGGTAAGGACCGGTCCCGCTTCACCGCCGAAATAGACGTAATCGAATTCTACGGCGACAAGCCGGACGGCTACTCATCCGTCGTCCATGTGTGGCATCGCGACGGCCGGCACTATTCGCGCTACATGCGCAACGAGGTTTTTGGCGATGCCGACCCCGGCGACTTCCATACCTACGGCGTCAAGATCGACCGTGACTGGATCCGCTTCTATTTCGACCGCGAGCTCGTGTGGAAGACAGAGACCCAGGAAGAGCACCGGCAGCCGCTCTACATCCTGGTCAACCTCGCACTGGTCGACGGACCGACGAAAAACGATACCCTCGACCCATCCCACATGGATGTGGACTATGTACGCGCCTATCGCGCCGACTGAGATTTGGAGATCGTTGGGCAGTCATTTAATGCTTTTGGAACAGCGCTGGCTTGGGTGTGAAGCGCGTCCTCGCCGAATGATCTAAAACACAATCCACATACAGCTTCCGGTCAGGAAAGCCTCATCCGGATGAATATCTGTTCCTTTTCTCTCACGCATGAAATCCTTGCACTGGAGAACGCGGGAAATCATTGATTTTCTTGCATTCTATCTGGAGCAGCAGGTTTCTCAGGGGCAATCTCCGCGGTCGGCGCAGATCACCTTGAAGGTGGGGTGCTGGAATGAACAGCAATGAAGGGCGGGTGGAATTTCTTAATGGACGCGCGACGGCGGCGCGCCCCGTTTTTCAGGCGCGAAACAGCTACGAGCGCTGGCGCAGCATTCATGATCTCGTGAGCGAGCAGGCTTCGCTGCGGCCGTATGCAATAGCCGTCCAATTCGGCAGCACCCGCCTCACCTACGCCGAGCTCGACCGTCGGTCCTCCGCGCTCGCCGGCGAACTGATGCGGCTTGGGGTGGCGAAGGGCGACGTCGTCGGCCTCTTTCTGCCACGTGCGCTGAACACGATAGTCGCCAAGCTGGCGATCCTCAAATCGGGAGCGGCCTACGCTCCCTTCGACCCGTCCTATCCCGCCGAGCATCTCGGCTATATGATCGGCGACTGCGATCCCAAGCTTATCCTGGTCGATAAGGAGAGCGCCGCGGCGATCCGCGCGATTCCGACCGCCGGCGCTGTAGCAGACCTCGACCGCCTTCTGGAAAGCGCAGAAGAAGGCCCGCCTCAGGATTTGCCCGATGTCTCAGGCGGCGATGCCGCCTATGTCATGTACACCTCCGGCTCGACCGGCCGGCCCAAAGGTGTCGTCATCCCCCATCGTGGCATTGCCCGCCTCGTACGTGACCAGAACTACATTCGTTTCGGGCCCGACGACGTCGTCCTGCACACGGCCACGATCTCCTTCGACGCGGCGACCTTCGAGATCTGGGGCGCACTGCTCAACGGCTGCACACTGCTGGGAATAGGCGACCGCACGCTGTCGCTGCCGCGCATTGCCCAGGCCATCGACGACAATCGTGTCACCGTCATGCTGCTGACGACGGGCCTTTTCCACTTGCTGGTCGATCATTGGGGTAGCCGGCTTGCCTCATTGAGGCATGTGCTGTTCGGCGGCGAGGTTGCCTCGGCCGACCACGCTAAGCGGTTCCTGCGAAACAACCCCGATTGCATCCTCACAAACGCCTACGGCCCTACGGAAGTGACCGTCATGGCCTCGGCCTACACCATACCGTCGGATTTCAAAGGCGATGAAATTCCCATCGGGCGTAGCATCGCTCACAGCCGTATCCACATCCTCGACGAGCATCTCCGCGAGCTGCCGCCGGGTTCGGAGGGGCAGCTGGCGGTGTCGGGCGACGGTCTGGCGATCGGCTATCTCAACCGGCCCGACCTCACGCGCGAGCGCTTCGTCACCATCCATACAGCCGACGGAACCTCTTTGCGCTGCTACCTCACCGGCGATCTCGCCATGATGGACAGCGAAGGGATCCTGCACTTCAGGGGACGCCTGGACCGGCAGATCAAAATTGACGGAAAGCGTATAGAGCTCGACGAGATTGAGGCGGCGCTGCGCCGGGACGCACGCCTCGCCGATGCCGTGGCGGTCTGCCATGAGGGCAGCACCGGCGCCAAACGGATCGTCGCCTATCTGCGGCCCCAGCCTCCGATAGCGATGAGTGAAACCGACTTCGCAACAGCGGTTCTCTCTTCGCTGAAGATGGTGCTGCCTGCGCACATGATCCCGAGTCATGCGGTCGTGCTCGACCGGTTCCCCATGAACCAGGCCGGCAAGATCGACCGCTCGCAGCTTCCCCTTCCCCGGCTGGAAGCAGCTGCGCCGGCAGCACCGCCACCTACCGGAGACACCGCAGCGCTGCTGACGAAGCTCTGGCAAGAGGTGCTCGGCAGGGCCGACATAGGCATGGACCAGAACTTCTTCGATCTCGGCGGCACCTCCATGCAGCTCATCCGCGTACACGCCGCGCTGGAGGAAGCCCTCAAACGTTCGATCGACGTCGTGGCAGTCTTCCAGCATCCCAACATCCGAAGCCTGGCACATCATCTCGGTAATGGCGGGCCAGGTGCGGCGTCCGCCACCTCCGTCCAAGCGCGGGCGGACTTGAGAAAAAGGATGATGTCCCAATTCCGCCGGAGCGCCTCATGAACGAAACATCACCTCAGGTGGAAGCCCTTGCTGGTGAAGGCATAGGCAGCGTGGCGATCATCGGCATGTCCGGCCGCTTTCCCGGCGCCCCCTCCGTCGATGCACTTTGGGAGCTTATCGCCCAGGGCAGACATGCATTCGCGCATTTCTCGCCAGAAGAGATCGAGGACGCCTTCGGCGACGACGTTCGCGCTGCCAAGGATTACGTACCGGCGAGACCCCATCTCGACGATGTAGAGCTGTTCGACGCCGAGTTCTTCGGCATGTATCCGCGCGAGGCCGCCCTCATCGACCCGCAGTTTCGCATCTTCATGGAGATCTGCTGGGAGGCCATCGAAGGCGCCGGCTACGACCCCCATGCGTGCCCTGGACAGGTGGGTGTCTTCGCCGGTTCCGCGCTTGCCACCTACCTCATCAACAATGTGCTGTCGGACCGCGAAAAAGCCGAGGCCTTCACCTCGAACTACCAGATCGGCATGTTCTCCGAGCTGATCGGCTCGATCAACGACACGCTTGCCACACGCGTCGCCTACAAGCTCAATCTGCGCGGCCCCGCCTTCACCATCCAGTCCGCCTGCTCGACGTCACTCCTGGCGGTCGCGCAGGCCTGCCAGAACCTCCTGACCTATAGCTGCGACATGGCGCTGGCCGGCGGTGTGTCGATCACCTTTCCCCAGAAGCGCGGCTACATCTATCAGGAAGGCGGCATGGCCTCCCCGGATGGCTTCTGCCGTCCCTTCGATGCCGATGCGGCCGGCACGGTCTTCGGCAGCGGTGCCGGCGTTGTGCTCCTGAAGCGCCTCGACGACGCGCTGCGCGACGGTGACCACATCCACGCGGTCATCCTCGGCTACGGCGTCAACAACGACGGATCCGACAAGGTCGGCTACACCGCGCCGAGCGTGACGGGCCAAGCCGAAGCCATCACCGCGGCATATGCCAACGCCGGCATCGAGCCTTCCACCATCGGCTATGTCGAATGCCACGGCACCGCCACGCCGCTGGGCGACCCGATCGAGTTCGCCGGCCTGAGGAAGGCCTTCGGCGACGTCTCCACCAGATCGTCCTGCGCACTCGGCTCGGTAAAGGGCAATTTCGGCCATCTGGACGCGGCCGCCGGCGTGGCGGGGCTCATCAAGGCAGCTCTGGTGCTGCGCCGCGCCAAGATCCCGCCCATGGCGAATTTCTCCACGCCCAATCCGCACATCGATCTCGACGACAGCCCTTTCTACATTCCGCGGGCGCTCTGTGAGTGGCCGGCAGACGGCCCGCGGCGGCGGGCGGGCGTCAGTTCCTTCGGCGTAGGCGGCACGAATGTGCACCTCGTCCTGGAAGAGGCGCCGCCCGCTCCTTCACCTGGAGAAGAAGACGGAAAAGCAAATTACATCATACCTTTGTCGGCGCGCAATGAAGCATCGCTCGCAGTCATGCGCCGCAACCTGGCCGATGCGCTCCGCCGCAATCCAGGTATCCCGCTTCCTGCCGCCGCCTACACGCTTCAGAACGGCCGGCACCATTTTGCGCACCGCACGGCGGTAATCGCCACAAACGTGGAAGAAGCCGCCGCCGGCCTCGAGAACGAACGTCCGCTTGCCGGCACAGCGGAGGAAACCTCTCCGCCAGTCATCTTCATGTTTCCCGGCCAGGGCGCCCAATATGTCGGCATGGGCGGCGCCCTCTACGACAGCGAGCCCGAATTCGCCCGCTGGATCGATCATGGCACCGGCCTTCTGGAAGCGCGAACCGGCATCGACCTGCGCAAATTCATCTGCCACGCGGGCGATCCCACCGACGAGATGTCGGCTGCCCTGCGCGACACGAAGATCGCCCAGCCCGGGCTCTATCTCATTGAATACGCCACGGCGCGCCTATGGATGAGCCGCGGGCTCGTGCCCGCCGCGATGATCGGCCACAGCGTCGGCGAGTTCGTCGCCGCCACACTCGCCAATGTCATGTCCTTCGACGACGGGCTGCTTCTGGTGGCCAATCGAGGCCGTCTGATGCAGAAACAGCCGCAAGGCGCGATGGTCTCCATCCGCGCCGAGGCCGAGACGGTGCGTGTTCACCTTGACGAGGGCGTGGAGATCGCCGCGGTCAACGCGCCCAAGCTCTGCGTTATCTCAGGCACGTTCGAGGCTATAGACGCCGCCTGCGCGCGGCTGCAGGAGGCCGACATCGCCTTCAGCCGCCTGCACACCTCGCACGCCTTCCATTCGGCCATGATGGACAAGGCGGCGGCAGCACTGCGCAAGGAGACGGGCAAGCTCGCCTACGGCACGGCTACAATTCCCTACGTTTCCTGCACGACCGGCGACTGGCAGACCGATGCCCTCGGCACCTCGCCCGACTATTGGGCGCAACACTGCCGCGACGCCGTCCGCTTCGCCGACGGCCTCGCCACCGTCTGCCGTGACAGAAGGCCGGTCCTGCTGGAGGTCGGCCCCGGTCGAACGCTGTCCGTCTTCGCCGCGCAGACCATCAATCGCGGCGATCTGGCGGCGATCGTCCAGTCACTGCCCGAGCATGACCGGGCGTCCGCCGCCCCCGCCACCTTCGCCGAGGCGCATGCGCGGCTGTGGATCTCCGGCTGCGACCTTGACTGGCCGCAACTGCCGACGTCTGCCCAGCGGCGCCTTCCCCTGCCGACCTACGCCTTTCAGCGCCAGAAGCACTGGATTGAGGCGCCACGGCCAAACCGGCAAGTCTCCATCGCGGCAGAGGCCACCGCACCGCAGGCCAACGCGCCGCGACCGGCACCCGCACACGGAACCGATACCATGAATGTTGTCACGCAAATTCCCTCCGAAAACAGGATCGAGAGGCTGGAAGCGGCATTGCTATGCCTTCTAGCCGAGATGTCGGGCGAGGAGCTGGCCTCCGATGCCGCCGGCGCGACCTTCCTGGAACTCGGCTTCGATTCCCTCTTCATTGGCCAGTTCGCGCAAAAGATCGAGAAGCAGTACAAGGTAAAGCTCTCCTTCCGCGAGCTTCTGAGCAGCATCCCGACCGTCGGCGCCCTTGCGCGGCATCTCGACGCCGAGATCCCGCCCGACGCGCTGCAGCCTGCCGCCGCCCCGGCGGCGCAGCCCCCTGTTCCTGCGATCCAGGCGCCAATGGTGCCCACGGCAACGCCTTCCGCACCGGCTGCCGCCGGTTTGGAAGGGCTGTTCCAGTCGCAGCTTCAGATGATGCAGCAGCTTTTTGCCCAGCAATTGCAGGCGGCCCAGACGCTGGGTGCTACGGTACCGCCCCCGGCACCGCAGCAGACGAGCCCACAATCGACCATCTCCGCCAATCCTCCCGCGACCGAGGCGGCCAAGCCCGAAGAAGCGGAGACCGGCTCCGGGCGGCCGCGCCTTTATAAGCCCGGCATGCGCCTCAGCGACGGCGAGCTGACACCGCAAAAGCGCGCATTCATCGCCGAACTGGCGGAACGCTACGCCGCAAGAAATGCCAGGTCCAAGGCCTTCACCGAGGCCAACCGCCGCCGCCTGGCGGATCCGCGCGCGGCCTCCGGCTTCCGTGCGGAGTGGAAGGAGATCGTCTTCCCTGTCGTCTCAGACCGCTCCAAGGGCTCGCGCATCTGGGACATCGACGGCAACGAATATATCGACCTCGTCAACGGCATGGGCCAGACGGCCTTCGGCCATGCGCCCGATTTCGTCGTCAAGGCGATGATCGACCAGGTAGACAGCGGCTTTGCGATCGGTCCGCAGACGCCGCTTGCAGGAGAAGTGGCCGAACTTATCGGCGAGATGACCGGCCACGAGCGCGTGACCTTCTGCAACACCGGCTCGGAGGCCGTGATGGCTGCCATGCGGGTCGCCAGAACCGTCACGGGCCGGGAAAAGGTGGTCGTCTTCGGCAACGACTACCACGGTCAGTTCGACGAAGTTCTGGTGAAGGGCCGCAGCCGCTCAGGCGCGCCCACAGCGCTGCCGATCGCCGCCGGCATTCCGCCGACCTCGCTTTCCAACATGACGGTCCTCACCTACGGCGCGCCCGAAAGCCTCGACTGGATCCGCGCCAACGCCGAAGACATCGCAGCCGTCATCATCGAGCCCGTGCAAAGCCGCCATCCGGAGCTGCGCCCAGTCGAGTTCGTACGGGAACTGCGGCGGATCGCCACCGAAGGCGAATTCGCGCTGGTGTTCGACGAAGTCGTCACCGGCTTCCGCGTCCATCCGGGCGGCATGCAGGCCGTCTGGGGCATCCGGGGCGACATGGCGACCTACGGAAAGGTGCTGGGCGGCGGCATGCCCATCGGTGTTCTCGCCGGTGACAGCCGATTCATGGATGCCCTAGACGGCGGCCACTGGACCTATGGGGACGACTCCGTTCCGATGGTGGCGCCCACCTTCTTCGCCGGCACCTTCGTGCGCCACCCGGTCACGCTGGCGGCGGCCAAGGCGGTTCTGCAGCACATCAAGGGCGAAGGCCAGGCACTTTACGGCCGGGTCGCCGACCGCACGCAATTGCTCGTGGAAGAGCTGAATGCCGACCTCGCCCGCCGCGGCATCGCCGGCACGGTCAACGGCTATGCAAGTTGGTTCGTGACGGACTTTGGCAGCCTCGATCCTCTCGGCGCGCTGTTTTACCCGCACGCGCGCATGCAGGGCATCCATGTGCAGGACGGCTATCCCTGTTTCCTCACCACCGTCCATACGGAGGAGGATTTCCAGCGCATATCCGACGTCTTCCGCAACAGCCTCGATGCTCTCCAGGCCGCCGGCGTCCTGGCGCCTTCCGAGGGTAAAACGCTGGCCGCGGCCCCCGTGCCGACGGCTGGAGAGGCCGTGACATCGGCCGAACTCACTGAAGCGCAGAAGGAAATCTGGCTCGCCGCCCAGGCGGGCGACGAAGCTTCCTGCTCCTTCAATGAATCCTTCAATCTCACCCTTGAAGGCATTCTGAACAAAGAAGCTTTGCGCCGCGCACTCGACTTGGTTATCGAACGTCACGATGCCCTTCACATCCGTTTCTCGCGCGCGGGCGACCGGTTGGAGATCATCCCCAATTTCCGGATAAGCATGGAATTCAAAGATTATGCCGGGGATCCGGATCCCGAGGCCGAGCTTGAAGAGATCGTCGCGGAGGAGGCCTATACACCCTTCGACCTTGTGACTGGGCCCCTTGCCCGCACACGGCTCGTGCGCCTCGCTGCCGACCGGCACGTGCTGGTCTTCACTGCACACCACATCGTCTGCGACGGCTGGTCGACCAACGTCATCGTCGAGGAACTGGCCGCGGCTTATTCCGCGTTCGTATCGAACCGCGAGCCCAACCTTCCGCCCGCACTCTCCTTCGCCGCCCATGCGGGCAATCTCGCCAAGGCGGAGACGAACGCGGCGACGGAGGATTTTTGGCTAAAACAGTTCGAAACCGTCCCGGAATTGGCCGAGCTGCCGACCGACCGGCCACGCCCGGAGCGCCGGACATTCGCGGGCGGCACCTGCACCGCGCATATCGAAAAGGAGACCTATAAGCGCCTCAAGAAGGCCGGTGCGAAGAGCGGCGCCACCATGTTCTCGACGCTGCTCGCCGCGCTCCAGGTCATGATCGCGCGCCTTTCCGGCAGCACGGACATCGTCATCGCCGTCCCGTCGGCGGGTCAAAGCCTGCTTGGCGACCAGACCCTGGTCGGCCATTGCGTCAACCTCCTGCCGCTGCGCCAGGAGGTCGATGCCGGCGTTCCGTTCGAAAAGCATCTGCGCGCGACGCAGCAAGGCGTCCTGCAAGCCTTCGAACATCAGGACTACACCTACGGGACAATGGTTCGCAAACTCGGTCTCAAACGCGACCCGAGCCGCCTGCCCCTCACGGAAATCCAGTTCAACCTGGAACGTACCGCCAGGAACGCAGGATTTGAAGGTCTGTCGGCGCAGATCGCGCCGAACCCGAAAGCCTTCTCCAACTTCGACATGTTCCTCAACATGATCGAAAGCGAGGACGGCATCCGTATCGACGTCGACTACAATGGCGACGTTTTCGATCGGGCGACCATCGAGCGCTGGCTGGAGCACTTCAACACCCTCGTCTCCGCTATCGCTGACGATATAGGCCGCAAGGTCGTGGACCTCCCTCTGCTTTCCGACGATCAGGAGAACTGGCTCGTCAACGAGATCAACCAGACCGCGGCCGAGTATGAGCGCGACCGCTTCGTCTTCGAGCTGTTCGCCCGCAAGGCCGGCGAACATCCTGATGCAATAGCCGCCGAGCACGGCGGCGCATCCATCACCTACGGTGCGCTCGAAGCCAGGAGCAACCAGCTCGCCCGGCATATCCAGGCCAGGCTCTTCATACCCGGCCAGCGCGTCGCCCTGGCGCTCGACCGCTCCATAGAGATGCTCATCGCCCTTCTGGCAATCATGAAGGCGGGCCACGCCTATGTGCCGCTCGACCCCGACCACCCCGAAGCGCGTCTGCGGCAAACGATGGAGGCCGCGGATATCTCTGCTCTCGTCTGCGGCAGCGATGCGATTGCAAAGCTCGCCACCAAGAACACCTGCGTGATCCGCATGGACACCGAGCAGGCGAAGATCGAGGCGCAGGACGCGGCTCCGCTGGAGCTGCAGGTGGCGGACGCCGGCTCGGCCGCCTACATCATCTTCACCTCGGGCTCGACGGGTACGCCCAAGGGCGTCGAGGTGTCGCACCGCTCCCTGGTCAACTTCCTGACCTCCATGGCCAGGGAGCCCGGTTTCACACCGCAAGACGCGCTCCTTGCGGTTACCACCATCTCCTTCGATATCGCAGGTCTCGAACTCTACCTGCCGCTGATCGTCGGGGGCAAGGTGGTCATCGCCGACCGCGCGCAGGTGCAGGACGGCTTCGCGCTCGTCGAACTCCTCAAGACGTGCGGCGCAACGGTCCTGCAGGCGACCCCGACGCTGTGGCAGATGCTTGTCGAGGCGGGCCTTTCAGACCGGCCGAGACTCAAGATGCTGTGCGGCGGCGAGCCGCTGCCGAAGGAACTGGCGCGCGCGCTACTGAAGATCGGCGGCGAGCTGTGGAACATGTACGGCCCGACCGAGACCACCATCTGGTCATCGCTCGCCCGCGTCGAAGACGACGACAACCCTATCCACATCGGCCACCCCATCGCCAACACCCAGCTCTATATCCTCGACGGCCATGACCGCATCGCCCCGGTAGGCGTCGTCGGCGAACTCTGTATCGGCGGCGACGGATTGGCGAACGGCTACTTCAACCGCCTCGACCTGACAGAGGCCGCCTTCCGGCCAGTCAGGATTGGCGGCAAGTTGCCTCGCGGGCTCTATAAGACCGGCGACGTCGGCAGGCGCCTTCCGGACGGAACGCTGCAACTGCTCGGCCGGCGCGACAACCAGATCAAGCTGCGCGGCTTCCGCATCGAGCTCGGCGACATCGAAGCGGTAATCGACAGGAAGGACGGCATCAGGCAATGCGCCGTCGTCGCTGCCCAGAACAGGAACGGCGACCGTCAGCTCGTCTGCCACTTCGTGCCGGCGGACGGATCGGAGCCGTCAGCGGAAGAGCTCGCCTCCCACGCCAAAGCGCATCTGCCAGGGCACATGGTGCCGAGCTTCTGGGTGGCTACAAGCGAGCTTCCACGCACGGCGAACGGCAAGCTCGACCGCAAGGCGCTCGAGAGGCTGGGCGTTCCGCAGCGCGAGACCGCCCCCATCCGCACCAAACCGCGCACGCCTATGGAAGAGAGACTGTCGCATATCTGGAAAGAGGTGCTGGAGATCGGCGAAATCGGCGTTGACGAAAACCTCTACGCGCTGGGCGCGGATTCCTTGAGCATCTTCCGCATCGCCGCGCGCATGATGGATGACGGCCTGCCGCTCGAAGCCAAGCATCTCCTGCGCCACCCGACCATTTCGGAGCTGGCGAGCTATGCCGAGGAGCAGGACGAAGCGCCCATCAACGGCACGGCGCCGCACATTCCCTCGCTGCGGGAATTCCGAAACGGCGCGCGGCGCGGAATGGAGAGGCCCTCATGAACAAAATGGACCCCGCCGCGACATTCTCCGACAGGCGTCATGCCGTCGTCGCCGAGTTCCCCTGCACGCAGACGCAGCTGCGCTGCTGGTTTCTCGACCAACTCAGCCCCGGCAACCCCGCGCTCAACGTCGCCGTGCGCTGGGAAATCCGCGGCACCTTCAAGATCGCCAGCATAGAGGCTGCCTTCCGGCAAATCATCGACCGGCACGAAATCCTGCGCACCCGCTTTCTGGACGTCTCCGGCCAGCCGGTTCAGCAGGTGGTCGACAAGGTCGATTTCAAGATGTCGGTGATCGATCTCAGGAATGTGCCGGCGGACCAGCGCGACGAGCGCATCCAGTCCATCAGCCGCGAGACGGCGAGCGCACCGTTCGATCTGCGGGAGCCAGGGCTTTTCCGCGTCACCTTCCTGATGGTGGAGAATGATCGCGGCTTCATCCTCATCACCGCTCACCAGACCTGCTTCGATGGCTGGTCGATCCGCGTGCTCGGCCGCGAGGTGGGGGAAATCGCCTCGGCGATCGACGCCAACCGGAGCCCCAATCTCCCAGACCTACCCCTGCAATATGGCGACTTCGCCCTGTGGCAGGATGAATACCGCCGCAGCTATGGGTTCGAAGCAGAGAAGACATACTGGCGCCAGCAACTGGCGGACGCTCCCTATTTCGAGGTCCCTCCCGACCGCCCACGCGGGCACACAAAGACCAGCCGCGGCGAGATCCTGTCGGCGGCGATGCCGCTCGAATTCGGCGAGCGCATCGACAAGGCCGCCCGCGCCCATCAGGTCTCCCTCTTCAGCTACGGCGCCGCTGTGATCAGTGCCGCATTGGGCCGGCTCACCGGCGAGCGGCAGATCCTGTTCGGAACACAGATCGCCGGGCGCGACGAAGTGGACCTCGAAAACCTCATCGGCGTCTTCATCAACAACCTCGTCCTGCGCTTCGACGTAGCGGACGACCTGTCCTTTGCCGAGCATATCCGCCGTGCAAGCGAGACGGTCACTGCGGCCCTCAATCACCAGAAGATGCCGTTCAACAATCTGGTCGAACTCATAAACCCGGTGCGGGACCCATCGCGCAATCCGCTGATCTCGATCAATTTCAACCAGCAAAAGGCGTTCCTGGAGAATGCGCGCTACGGCGCGTTCGAACTTATCAGCGCCCCCTCGCAATCGCCTGGCGTGATCTACGACCTGAACTTCATCATGATCGGCCGACCGAACGGCTGGCGCATGTCGGTCGAGTACAACACCGACCTCTTCGACGCGGGCACGGCGCAAGAGCTGCTGCGCCTCTGGCAGGATACCTACGAGCAAGCCCTGGCGGATCCGGACACCGCACTTCACTTGCCAAGTGCACCCATCCGTCGGCGGGTTCCCGACGAGCCGGCTTCGGGCAGCCCCACATACCTAGAGAAAATCCTGACGGAGCACCCCGACGTTGCCGAGGCCGTCGCAATCGGTGCCGGCACATCGGCAATCGGCCGCCCCTACGGGTTCGTCGTGCCTTCGCCGACACTTGCCCATCCCGTCGAAGCGCTTCCCGAGCACCTGATGGAGTATCTGTCGACCCGTATCGAGGCCAGGGATATGCCGGATGGCATCAGCGTTCTGCTGGCGTTTCCGCGCACGGCCGCAGGTGGCATAGACCGGCAAGCGCTGCAAGCCCCCTCGCCTTCGCAGGCGAAGGAGCGTCCCGCCGCCACGCCAACGCCGGCAGTCGGGCGCCCCCTGACCGACACTGTAACCGGCCCCGCAACCGGCAAGGAGCGCCAACTCGCAGAGATATGGGCGGATGTGCTCGGCGTGGAGAAGGTGGTGGGCTCCGACGATTTCTTCGCTCTCGGCGGCCACTCCCTGCTCGCCCTGCGCATGTTGTCGACGATGAGGGAGACATTCGGCGTCGCACCGGATCTCGCCCTCCTCTTCAGGGCGTCCACCCTTACTGCTTTCTCCCGCGAAGCCTTCGGCGAGGAGCTGCCCGCGCCCGCAAGCCCCGAGCCGGCTACCATCATGCGGCGATCCGCCTATTGGGAGACGTCGCTCTACCGGGAAGGCAATGGCGCGTGCACCCTCTATACGCTGAATCACCCATTCCTCTACTACCGCATGGCCAACGAGCTTGCCGAAGGACCGGCGGTGGTGAACCTCCACATGTTCGGAGCCGAGATCGACGACGCGCTTCGCGGGTTCCCGATGGAGCAGATCGTGGCCGATGCGATCGCCGCAATGAACCTTCGTCCCGATTCAGGCCCGGTCGCCGTCGTCGGGCTGTGCGTGAACGGCATTCTGGCGATCGAGTTGGCAAGGCAGCTGCGCCGCCTCGGCCACCGCGTCCAGTTCGTGGCCGTCATCGATAGCTGGGCGCCCGGCTATTTCCGCTCGCTCCCCCGCTTGAGACAGTTACGCTGGACCATGGAAAAGCGCGCCAAGCGGCTCCTCTATTTCACCGGCAAGCTCATCGGCGGCAGGATAGCGCTGATCGACTACCTGAAAGAGTTCAACGTCACGCTGAAGCTTCTTGGTGCGAAAGGGGCGCCGAGCAAGGAGGAGCGGCAGAACGAGCTCGTCACGGAGTTGCTGGTCGAGGCTGCCCGCAGCTACCGGCCGCGGCCGATCACCGGCGAAGATGTCCTTTTGTTCCGCAGCCGGGCAAACCACAAACGCGCCAAAAAGCTCCTGTTCGGATGGCGCGGCTTCATCCGCGACGACACGCCGGCTTTCGATCTCGATGGGTGGCACGAGGATTCGCTCAGCAGCACCGGCATCAGCAAGCTGTCTTCGATCCTGTCGAAGCGGCTCAACGTGGGGGGCTGACTTGCGCTTCAATGGCAAGGCCTATGTACAGCCGGTCCTCGAGTGGACTGGCAAAAGCAACCGGCCTCCCCTTCGCATCGGCATCCTTGTCGGTAGCGAAGAGGGCTTCGAGAACTGGGAACTGCAGCTTTTCGACCGGCTGTTTGCCGACCCGCGCTTCGATCTCAAGGCCGTGTTGATACATCCGGGCGGCTATGGCCAACACCGCTCGACGCCCCTTTTCGACCTCGTCGCAAAGGTCGACCGCTTGCTGTTCGCTCGCCAGCCTGCTTATCGCCCGAGTTATTTCGAAGATATCCACCAGCGGACCGAGTTCATCCATCTCGGCGAAGCGGGTTCGGGCCACACGATCGGATCGCCGGCCCTGGAAGACCTGCGCCTCGATCTTGTCCTCCGCACGGTCCCCCGAGGGCTCCCAGACGCCTTCGTCGCCACGCTCCCATACGGAGAATGGGCGTTGACGTTCGCCGATCTTAAATCCCGTACCGCGGACTGGTGCAGCTTTGCCGAGGTCAGCGCCGGTGCGCCAACGGTGCAAATAGGGCTCAACGTCAATCATGGCGGAGGAGGCCCCGTTGAAGAGATCGCCTCGGCCGCCTTCAACCCAAAGTTCAGCGCCGCCAGAAATTCGGCTTTCCTGAAGGAAAAGGCCGTGATCCTGCTCATGAGAGAGCTACGGCGGCTGGCCGATACCGGAAGCCTCACATCTGGGCACGACACGGCTTCGGCTCGGCCCGCCGGCCCGCCGGGCACGGCAGAGGTCGCGCGCTATGCCCTCGGGTTGGCGCGCGCGGCGGCCGCACGTGCCGCGAAGGAGCTACGAAGAAAAGCGGGCATGGAGACAGCCGTCTGGACGCTCTATAGCGGCGCCGGCTCCGTCGAGCATTTCGATCCGCATCTCGCCGTCGAACTTTCGCCCACGAAAGACTCGATCAAGGCCGACCCCTTTCTCTTCAGACATGGCGAAGACGTCTATGTCTTCTACGAGAATTATGCTGTCGGCGACCGCAAAGCCCATATCGCCGTCGGCAGGCTCACGAACGATGGGATAGAGCCGCTCGGCCCGGCGATAGAGAGTGCAAGCCACCTCTCCTTCCCCTTCGTATTCCGTAACGGCAAGGGCATTTTCATGATGCCGGAAACGCATCAGGAAAAACGCATCGAGATCTGGCGCTGCACCGATTTCCCCTTGAAATGGGAACTCTATGCAACCGCGCTCGAGGGCTACTCGGCCGCCGACAGCACTCTCTTCCGGCACAAAGGCACATGGTGGCTCTTGTCGAATCTGTCCGACCACCACGCATACGAGGATCATTGCGGCGAACTTCACGCATTCGAGGTCGACGGGCCCACGTTGTCGCGCGTCGTCCCGCATGCGCGCAATCCCGTGGTCATCGGCAGCACCGTCGCGCGCAATGCCGGCAGGGTCTTCACCCGCCATGGCCGCCTGTTCCGGCCGTCGCAGAACAACGCCTACGGCATTTATGGCTATGGCCTCAATATCATGGAGATCCAGGAGCTGAGCCGCGAGACCTATCGCGAGACATGTATCAGGACGATCATCCCGGACTTCAAGCCCGGCCTCGCCGGCTGCCACCATTTCGATGCCGCCGGCGGCCGCTACATTCTCGACGCGCGGTTGAGCAGCTGATTGTCGGGCGAACCTCGCAGAACACGCGCTGCAAGCGGCATTTCCTCCTGCACATCTTCTGCCGCTTCATCCGCCCGATAACGCAGCGAAATATCGTTGTCGGCCGTCAGGGCCGCTATGGCGCCCACGAAGCCCGCCGGCAGGGTCAGGTTGAGAAGCCGCCACTGCGCGGGCGCTTCAAGATCACCCTCGAGCCGCAGCAGCCTCGGCTCGCCAACGGAATCGATCGACACGTCGAAGGCCTCGAGTGGCAGGGAAAGCCCCGCCCCGTGCGCCTTCACGAACGCCTCCTTGCGCGTCCAGCACCGGTAGAAGGCTTCGAGATAGCCGCCCGGCGGCACATTGCGCAGCGCCAGGCGTTCGCTGGGCGAGAAGAAGTGGCCCGCCACGTCCTCCTTGAGCGGCACGATCTTCTCGATGTCGATGCCGACGTGATACCGGTCCGACACTGCCAGGACCGCCATGCCGCCGGTGTGGCTGAGATTGAAATGCAGCGGCGGCCGCGATGCCGCCAGGCGCGGCTTCCCGAACGCGTTGCAAGCGAAGGAGAGGCGCCTGGCGGGCACGCGCAGATAACGGCCGATGATCTCGCGCAGCTTGCCTCGCCCGACGATGAAGCGCAGACGATCGCGCTCGTGCACGAAGCGCGAGGCGCGAGCGAACTCCCCCTCGCTGAGCGCGGTCACATAGCGCGGCAGGTCGTCCATCCCGACGTCGAGCGACCAGCGCCAGATGTCGATGACATCGGGGCCAATGGTGGGGGAGCTATACCGCATAGGAGAGCCTCCTCGCCGGATCGGCCCCGTTCGCCATGCGCCGCGCAAGGAAAGCCGCCAGGGGCGAGGGATAGTTCTCGCCGAGGCTGATGCGGCAAGTGCGCTGCAGGATGTCGAGCGTGCGTGCGCACATCTCCGGCGTATACTCGATCCTGGGCGAGGCCCAGGCGAAGGGGTTCATCTTGGGATGGGTGGCACGCTGTTCGAGAACGGGTACCCAGTTGGTGTAAACATGACGGCTTGAATCGTAGAGCCTGTAAACCCCGCGCCGGTTGCGCCCGGCGAAGCGCTCCGCTTCCTCGGCGCTCTCGAAGATCAGGTGCAGGCCGGCCGCGTTCTCCACGTCGTTGTGCGGGCCGATCCGGAATGCCGGCGAGGAAGCCAGGATGCGCGACATGATCCGATAGCGCTTACGCATGCGGCGGATCATCGGATCGAGCTTGGCGAGCTGGACATTGAGCATCGCGCCCTGGATCTGGCTCGCCTTCAGGTTCACGCCGAGGAAGTGTGGCTCGTTGTCGTTGTCGAGATGGCCGCGGAAGACCGCACCCACGTCGTGATACATCCGCGCACGTACGAAATAGCGGTCGCTGTTGGTGACAACGGCCCCGCCCTCTCCGATGTTGATGTTCTTGAACTGGTTGAAGCTGTAGGCGCCGATATCACCGATCGTGCCGACCCGTCTTCCCTTATAGGTGACACCGACCGCCTGGCAGGCATCCTCGATGACGAGGAGCCCGTGCTTGCGGGCAATCTCCATGATCCGGTCCATGTCGCAGACCATGTTGGCCATATGTACCGGCAGGATGGCGCGCGTACGCGGCGTGATCTTGCGCAGGATGTCGGCCGGATCCATGGTCAGCGTCTGGTCGATGTCGACAAGCACGGGAACGGCGCCGACGGCAAGGGGTGCTGCGGCGGTTGCGATCCAGGTATAGGCTGGCACCAGCACCTCGTCGCCCGGCCCCACGCCGGCCGCCGCAAGTGCGCAGATCAGCGCCCCCGTTCCGCTGCTTACCGCAAGCGTATGCTTGACCCCGAATTTCTCCGAATAATCTGCCTCGAACCGCGTCAACGGCCCCTCGCCTCCACCGCCATAGCGGGCGAGACGTCCCGACATCACGACTCGCCCGACCGCGAACCATTCCCGCAACCCGACCCTTGCCATCGCCTGCTTCCCCGAAATGCCTGGTGGCGTTGCGGCGGCGCGCCTGTCGATATCGCTATCGCCTGCAGGATGAACTCCCACGCCATCGAGCCGCCCTTAGTTCTTCAAGACTATTTCGCAGACGCGAATTATTCAAATAAGCCTATGATATCTTTCAACTTACCGAGCGCGTTATCCGCTAGTACCCAAATCCATTAGCAAGGCATTTATTATAGGCAATTTGGCTGAGTACGGGCATCGCGGATTGTTTGCTAGCATGGGAATTTCCAGTTCGGCGGGGCCCGCTGTGAAAATCCTCGACTTGCAATCCATCCCTGCAGGAACGTCTCTGAAAGCGGATTTGGCGATCATCGGCGCCGGCCCGGCCGGGCTGACGGTCGCGCGTGAACTCGCCAATACCAAGATACGGGTCCTCGTTTTGGAAAGCGGCGGCGCTGGCTTCGAACCCCGAGCACAGGCCCTCAACCAGGTCGACAATATCGGCGAGCCGATCGAACGCGGCACCGCGCCCGGCCGCGGCTATGCGGACGAGCTTTCATGGCTCAACGACATCCCTGCATTCGAGCTGCGCAACCGGCTCGTCGGCGGCAGCACCCATACCTGGGTCGGGAAATGTGCGGCCTTCGACGAGATCGACTTCGCCGAGCGCCACTGGGTCCCAGATTCGGGATGGCCAATCGCCCGCGAGAGCCTTTCAGGCGCGCTCGACCGGGCTGCCGTCGTGCTCAACCTCGGGCCGAACGTCTATGACGAGGGGCTCTACAGCCTCCTCCGCTCGCCGCCCGCCGATCTCCGGATAAACCGGGAACTGCTTCGCCCGTTCTTCTGGCAGTTCAGCCATGCGCGTGAGCGCGCCGAACCGCTGCGTTTCGGCGATGAGATCGGAAAGCTCGACGCCCCCAATATCGAGATCCTCACCAACGCAACCGTGACGCATCTCAACACGGACGAGACGGGACAAAGGCTCGTCTCGCTCGACCTTCGCTCCCTCGACGGCTCTCACGCATCCGTGCGGGCGGATGTGGTGGTGCTCAGCGCGGGTGGTATCGAGAACCCACGCCTGCTGCTCGCCTCCGGCGGCATCGGCAACCGCTTTGGCATCGTCGGCCGCTATCTCGCCGACCATCCCCGAGCCGTCGTCGCCCGCTTCGACAAAGAACAAGCAGCAGCCATCGCCCGGCACTTCGGCTTCTATGGCCTTGAATCAGGCTATCGGACACAGTTCTACCTGCATGGCCTCACCCTCAGCCCGCGGCTACAGGAGCGGGAGGGCTTGCTCAATTGCGCGGCCTATCCGGTACAGGAACTCGCCGAGGACGATCCTTGGCTGGCGCTGAGGCGCCTCGGTCGCAGCAGGGCTGGAAACCGGATGCGGCACGCATGGCGGGTGCTTTCGTCCCCAGGGCTCATTGCCGCCGGCCTTCACCGCCGTCTGGTGCTGAAGCGCGGTCTGCCGCGCAGGCTCGAAGGCATCCGCTTCGACACCATGGTCGAGCAGCGCCCGGATCCGGAAAGCCGTGTAACCCTCTCTGCCCGCCGGGACCGGCTGGGCATGCCGCTTGCGCGCATCAACTGGAAGATTTCGATCCAGGAGATCGCGAGCGTCGCACGGCTTGCCGAGTTGATGTCGGCGGAGTTTCAGCGCGTCGGCCTGCCTCAGCCCAGGCTGGCGGACTGGATCCAGCGCAATGACCTCGGCGGAGCAGCCTTCAGCGATATGGCTCACCCGGCCTGCACGACGCGCATGGGACGCGACCCGGCGACCAGTGTCGTCGACGAGAACGCCCGGGTCCACGGCATGGAGGGGCTCTATATCGCCGGAAGCTCGGTCTTTCCCACCGCTAGCCACGCCAACCCGACGCTCATGATCGTGGCGCTTGCTATCCGCCTTGCCGATCACTTGAAGGACCAGTTCGAGAAGGGCTCCCACCTCCGGCCCAAGCGGGAGCGGCTTCTCAGGCCAGTCTGAAATAGAACCCGGCGCTTTCGCTCGCCCCCAATTCGGGATGCGTATCGATCACGTGCGACAGCGAGGGGATCGACCAGCGGTCTACGAGGCTATAGCCGAGGCTTTGCACATCGTGCAGGAAAGCGTCCTCGTTGCGCATCTGGTACGGCACCCTCGCCTTGCCGATCCGCTCCAGCGTGACGACGGTCGGCCCCTCGCGCAGCGCAACCTTGTTGAGAATAAGGTGTCGCGGTGCCCACGGCAACCGGCGGAGAAGGTTCGACAAGGGAACATCGAGATATTGCAGGAGCCCCGAGCCGAGGAAGACTTCGGCTGCCCCGGCATCCTCCAGCCGCTCCACGAAGTGCAGGCCCGTCAGGCCGTCCGCCTCTGCACGCCGCCGCCCGGCGCGCACGATGGCCGGAAGGTCGTAGACCACCCAGTGCCAGTCGTCCGTTATCGGCAACAGGTCGCGGAAGGCGCGGTACTTGGTACCCATGTGGCCGCCAGCATCGATCAGGAATCTGACCTCGCCGGACAACTGGCGCAGCCAAAAAAGCACCGGATAGTCCCACAGCGCGACATGGCACATCTTCTCGAAGGCCACGTCGGCGACCTCGTCGTGATCGTAGCCCGCCAGCCCCCTTCCGGCGGCCGCCGCAAGCGCCTCGGCATAGGTGGCGTAAGCGCCCGAGAAGCGGCAGGGAAACGGCGACAGGAAACGCAGCCTCCCCCGTGCCGCGCGCAAAGGGGCCAGCGACGAGCGTGCGGTCCTGGCCGCGCGCGCAAGAGCCTGGCGGGCACCTTGCTTGGAGATCATATTCATCGCCCTGTCCTTGTTCGATGAATGTCTTTTCCGATCGGCCGCCGCGCCACGCCCGGCCGAGGCGGAATTAAACGCCCGCGCTTGGTCATCGCAGTACGCTCATTGGCTTGCCTCCACCCGCAATGAGCCGGTGTTCGCATCTTGATCGCCCGCCGCCTGAGACGCGGAGGTATGCTCTCTCGCCAGGGCGGAAAGCATGCTCGCGGCGAATTTCTTCAAAAGCAGCAGGACGAGCAGGTAGCCCGCGGCACCGGCTGTCGCCTGAAGCGCCAGCGCCGCCAAGGGAGGCAGCGTGGAGAGATCGATTGCCCGACCCAGCGCAAAGATAGCACAGAGCATCCCAGCGACGGCGAGCGCGACGAAACCGCTGCCGCGTACAACGCCATGCCAGTCGAGGCCGCCATAGCGCCCTTGCAGCCAGACCAAAGTCGCGAACGCCACCACGGCGGCGAGAACCTGCCCGCATGCCACCGCCAGCAGGCCGAAGGGCGCGAGGACGACGACGAGGCCAACGGAAACGAGCGAGTTTGCAAGGCCGACCGGGGCTAACCTGCGGATGTTGCCTTTGATGGCAAGCAGCGGCTCGGTCATGCTGCCGGTGATCAGCAGCAACTGCCTTATCGAAAGGATGCTCACCACCACGGCCGCTGGTGCCCATACCTCCCCAAGCAAGAGGTCGACGAAGCTGCCGGAGACCAGCGCCAACCCCAGAAAGACAGGTGCAGCGACGGCCAGAAGGACCGGGAGCAGCATGTTTCCCGCTCTCCTGACCTCGTCTTCCCTACCCGCTTGCGTGTCCTCACGATCGCGCGCGCGCCGGAAGACGATCCATGCGAGCGTACGCGCCGGCTCGCCCACGAGCTCGTAGAACGCCGCCACGATGCGCTCGGCTGCCCGGTAGTAGCCGACCTCGGCCAGACCGAGAAAACCGCCCACGGCGAACGTACCCGAATAGGAGCGGAAGAAGACGATCAGCCTGTTGGCGAGGACATGCTTTGAGAACCGTAGCACTTCGCGCGTGACGACCAGGCTCGGACCGGCGGGCCGCACCCAGCCGACGGCGAAGATCGAGCCGCACAGGATCACAAGCTGCATCGCCAACCGCCCGGCGACGAGGGCGAAGACATTCCACCCTATGAAAAGCCCGAGGACGGCCAAGGCGAGCCCCGCCGCCTCGGCGGTGATCCGGATGATCGCCTGGCTGTGCAATTGCCCGCGATGGACAAGCACCCCGTCATAGACGGTCGTCATCGCCGAAGGCAGTATCCAGCAACAGAAAAGCGCCAGAAGCGACGCCTCCCAGACCTTGTCGAAGACGCCGTAGAGAATGCCTGCGGCGCCCAACCCAAGGATCGTGAACAGAAGACCGCTCGCGAGCGAGATGGTCGTGACCTGGTCGAGGCGCCCTTCCCCATCGGCCGATTTCATAACGAATTCGGCCCATCCCCCCTCGGCCAGCACCACGAGGAAGATGGCAACGGCAGAACTGAAGGCGAAGAAGCCGAATTCCGCCGGCGTCAGGATGCGCGCGGCGACGACGAACGCGGAAAGCTGCGCTACCTGGGAGACGAGCTTGGCCGAAAGCGTCCAGAGGCCGCCACCAACGATGGTGGGGACGCTCAGGCGAAACATCCGTCTTGGTTCCGCTCCGGCGCTCACCCCGTTTGTCTCAACCACTATCCCCGCCCCCATGACTTGCCCTGTTGTCGGTGTAGAAGCCGTTCTTCATCTCCCCGGTATTCACGACCGCCCTTTCATCGGATAGGTTTCGTCGCGAACCGACGTTGATTCACCGCCTTCGGCATCAGGAGCACTTCGAGGACAGCCGCATGAGACATTCTCGTTTGAACGGTGGTGCATACAGGCCCGGCAGCCGGACGGGCTGTGACTTTGACGGATATTGAACGAATGGCGCGGAACGCGGGAAGGGAGACATATCTGGGCCGCATATTCCTGGCCCGGCCGCTGAGATCGCTGAGCACCAGGGCCGCGATCCGCTGGCTCGTCATCGCCTTCTGTCTCGTTTTCTGGATCGCCATCCTCGCCGCTTTCATCCTGTGAGCTGTCTCAGCAGCCGTTTCGGTCGAACAGCAGCACGCCAACCGTCCGCCACATGATCCTCAGGTCGAGATTGAGCGAGCGCGTGCGGTGATATTCCGCATCGAGATCGACACGATAATCGTATGAGGTGTCGCTTCGCCCCGAGACCTGCCAAAGGCCGGTGATGCCAGGCGTCATCGACAAGTAGCAGTGTATCCGGTCGCCATAGCGGGGGATTTCGTCCTCCACGATCGGCCGTGGCCCGACGATGCTCATCTCTCCACGCAGGACGTTGATGAACTGGGGAACCTCGTCGAGGCTCGTCATCCGGAGGAAGCGCCCAAGCCTATGGATCCGCGGGTCCCGCCGCAGCTTGTGTTGCGTGCTCCATTCCTGCCGCGCAGCCTCGCTCGTGCTCAACAGGTCATGAAGCACCTTGTCGGCATCGCGGCGCATGGTGCGGAATTTGAGGCAATCGAACGTCTTCCCGTCGCGGCCTACCCGCTTGTGCCGATAGATCAGCGGCCAGCCGTCGTGCACCAGCAGAAGAATGCAGATGATGGCAAGGGCGGGGAACAGAAACACGAGCGACAAAAGAGCAACAGAGACGTCGAGAGAACGTTTTACGGATTCTCCGGCTCCCCGTCTGTGCGAGGCATGGGAGCGGACCGATTCGCGAGTGGTGCTATCCAGCGTAGACAGCATAAAAATTCCCCAAGTGTTAATATACTTAGCTGGCCTCATCGCCGGCTACAGGAACAGATTATAATGTGGCTAACCAATCAGATATAATTCTATTGGTGTAACTTATACAGATATTTCGATGGCTTGGATTAAGCCTGCTTCCCCTATTTCATATCCCGTCGCTCTCATACGGCTTCACCTTGAATATCTTGCTCTCATGTCGCCCAAAAGTCTTAGAGCCTACGAGAGCGGATACACCTTTGCGGCGGCGCGCCTCGCACCGGCCGTGGCCATATTCATCGGCGGACGTGCATGTTCCAGAACGTCCGCATAAAGTGCCATCAGCGCCTCACACCAGGATTGCGGTGTGTTGGCCATGCGTGGGGCCTCCTGAAAGCCGTTCCGGCTCATGCGGCGCACGCCGAGGTCGTCGCACGCCATCGCCCGCATGGCGTCGGCGAGCGAATTGACGTCGCCGGTCGCGAAGCCCAACCCACAGTCCGCCTCGACGATCTCGCGGCTTAACAGCGCCCGCGATGGCACGATCACGGGAATGCCGCTGCCGATTGCCTCCAGCGCCGCCAGGCCAAATGGCTCGGGCACGCGCGAGGAAACGACAACGGCGCGCGCCTCCCGCACAAGCTGGGCAATCTCTTCCCGCTTCTTCCAGCCATGCAGAACGACCTCCGGATAGGAACGCTCCAAGAGCGCCCGCCCCGCCCCATCCCCGATCACGTGAAGCCGCACCCCCGCCATACGCGCGGCTCTTGCGGCATCTTCAAATCCCTTCTCCGGCTCCAACCGGGCGATGAAGAAAAAATTCCGGGATTTCCAGGGCTCTGCATGGGTCTGCGAGAATGGCTCTACCGGATTGCGGATCGTAACGACGCGTTGGTCCACTATGCCGGTGCGCTTGAAATAGCTCTGCATTTCCTCATGCACGAGAACGATATTCGCCGGCTGGCGCCGGATATCGTACAGGCTCTGGCGCAAGGCATGCCGCGCCGAACGCCACATCTTCTGGTGCACGCCGCGCTTGTCGCATTGCGTCAGCAGGCAACGTGCCGACATAGGCGTAAGGGGGCAGACAGACGCCTTCCGATAGTTGACGAAGCCGCCGTTCGGGCAAGCGAGAAAATAGTCGTGCGCGTGCAGGACGACACGCTCGCGCACCGTGTTCAGGGCCCGGAAGATCGCCGGCGAAAGGATCTTCGACCAGCCGTGCACATGGTAGACGGTCGATGGTGTGTCCGTGGTGCCGACCAGCCGGCTAAGGGCGGCAAATGCCGAGGCATTGTAAAGGCCGCCGACCAGTGCCGACAGGCGGCCCTGCTCCAGCAGCGGCGCACTGTTGAGGTTGACCGCATCCGTCTCGATTGCCGCCGCATCCGCCCGGTCGCCCGCAAAGAAGGTCACCGGAATGCCCCTTTCCCGCAACAGACGCGCTGAAAGGCGCGAGAGATTGGAAGCACCGCCCACATCGGCTGAGCGATCGTTGATGATGACGACGCGGTCTGGCCTCGGCTGTGTCATGGCTATTCGAGCGCCACGATTTTTTGCGGCGCCAGCCGGCCGCGAACGAGATCCGCCAGCGCCCGGAGATTGCCCTTCAAGCGCCCCTTGCGGTCCACCCACGGCTCGGGCGTGGTGAGCTTGACCGTGTTGGCGATGAGGTTTCGCGCGATCTGTACGGAAGCGTGCCGGAAGCTCATGGTTCTCTTGCGCATGAGATAGATCGGGTTGGCGATCTGCGAATAGCCGAAGCGGACGCCGGACGTGCGGCCTGATTTCGTGCCAAGATGAACACCGCGCAGCCGCCGCGAAACCACGATCTTTCCATAACGGGCCATCTGGCGGCTGAAATCGACATCCTCCAGCCAACCGTAAAGCGGCAGGTTTTCGTCGAAGGCCAATCCCTCGGCGCGCACCATTGCCATGCGCACGGCCATGTTGCAGCCATAGGCGTTGTAAATCACCTGTGGATCGTCCGCGGCGCCCGCGGGTTCATGCTGCCCGCGATCTATGATCGCCAGCGCCTCCGAGACATCTATGCCGGGGCCGGTGATCCCGTCCGCGTCGACCGTTCCCGTGCACATGACCACTTCCGGGTCCGACGCGAAAATCCGCTCCGTCTCATCGACATAGGACGGCCCCATGAGGAAATCGTCGTCCAGATACAGCAGGATGTCGGCGGTGGGGACATTGCGCAGGATATGATTGCGCTGCCGGCACAGGCCGCGCTCGGCAACAAGCACACGTATATTGAGCCCGACCGTGTCCAGCGCGGCCATGTCGACATCGTCCTCGCACGCCGCGCAGATGACGATCTCGTCCGGCCGACGGACTTGCCGCGCCAGATGCGGCAGCAACGTTCTCAGGATTTCGCGCCTGCCGCTGGTGGCGATGCCGATGGCAAAGCGGGTGCCGTCAGGTTGCGCCATGGCTGCCGCCGTAAAGCTGTGGAGCGGGAAGCGGGCCGGCAGGCCGCCGGCGGCGCGTGCTCCGATTGAAGATCACGCCGAGAATGCTCACGCGCGACTTGCCGAAGGTCGCCAGCGCCTCCGCCAGCCGCTCGACCGTCATCTTCCGATGATTGCCCATGACAAGCAGAATGCCGTCGAGATAGGAGCTGGCGACACGGGCATCGACCGAACTCTCGAACGCCGACAGATCAACGATGACGACGGCGTAGCGGCCGCGAAGCATATCGATCTGCGCCTTCAGAGCCGGCAGGTGGCCATAGCGATGGGAGGGATGCGCCGAACGCTTGATCTGATCGACCGTCAGCACCGGCACCGCCGCCAGATCGTCGGGTTCCTCCGGCAGCGACGGCTGGTCGCCCTCCTTCTCCTTCAGTTCCCCCTCCGCAAAGCGCGACGTGGTCTTGCGCTCGCTGTAACGCGGAAGGGGCTGCTCAACCTTGTCAGGCTCGACGGATGGTGCGGTAAGCCGCGCCATGGTGAGGCCCAGGTCCGCACCCTGCCCTGCCGCCAAATGGCTGATATGCGGGTGAGGGAAATTGGCATCGACGAGGATAACGGAGACGCCTTCGTTCAGGTAAAGCTGCGCCAGATTGGTGGCGATCGTCGTCTTGCCTTCGCCGGCATCGACCGAGGTGATGCCCAGCATGATCGATCCGTTCGCCGGAAAAGTTGCGTCGATGGAGTTCTTGACGCTGCGTAACGCTTCCGAAAAGTTCGAGTAAGGCGCGTCCAGCACATAGCGCAGGCTGCCGGTCTCGCTGCCGGACGATAGGTCCCAGGTCGGGCGGAAGCGTGCCGCCGGCACGTGGCCGAGCATGGGCAACCCCAACTCACGGCCGAGACGCTCGCCCGAACCGATGCGGCGGTCGAGGATTTCGCGCGCGCCGGCAAGGCCTATGCCGGCGGCGAAACCGAGCAGCATCGAGAACGGCAGAACCAGCGTCGTCTTCGGCCCAATCTTGGACAGCGGCGGTGTCGCCGCGGTGACGATGCGCGCATCGCCGACCGGAAACGACTGCTTCTGCAAGGCGGCGAGGAGCTGCTGTAGCAGGTTTTCATACATGCGCCGGTAGGTCGCTGCCCGGCTTTCCAATTCGGCGAGCTCGACGCGGGCAAGGTTCGTGCCGGCGGTGGCTTGCTTCAGGCCGTCGAGCCGTTCGCTCAACAGCTTCTCGCGCGTGATCGCGGTCTCCAGGTTCGTCTTGTAGACACCCTGAATGCGCACCAATTCGCGGCGGATCTCGCCTTCGAGTTGTGCAATCTCCTCCTTCGCCGCGCGCACTGGCGCTCCGCCCGCTCCATAGCGGCTCTGCAGTGTTTCCAGCTTGACGGTCGCCGCCTGAAGGTCCTCGCGCAGTTTGTAGATCTGCGTGTTGTTCAGCGCCTCGCCGACATAACCGTCCGCTATATCCCCGGCGAGCAGGCGGTTGATGGTCGCAAGCCTGGCCGATTCCGTGGCCCTGTTGGCCTGCGCCACCAGGAGCTGCGTGCTGATTTCAGAAAGCTGCTGGTGGTCGAGCGAGGCCGCATCGCCGACCTGTGTGATACCGTTCTTGTTGCGGTATTCCTCCACGTCGAGCGCGGCTTCGCGCGCCTGCTGGGCGACATCTATCAGCCGATCTTCCAACCACGCCGCGCCGCGCGTCAGGGCCTCGGCCTTGGCGTTAAGGTTCGCTTGCATATAGGCCCTGGCAATGGCGTTCGCAGCCCTTGCAGCTTTCACGGGGTCGGTCGAGGTGTACCCGATCTCCAGCACGTAGGATTGCCCGACGCGGCGAGCCGATACCCTGGACAGAAAGCCGGCCATCGTCCGGCGCATGGTCTCTTCTTCGTCCAGCACCCCCGCATCCTCCTCATCGGCATCCGGCTCGTTCCGGAAAAGCGTGAAGAGAAAGGCGATCCCCGAGCGTATGGCCGACCTCCAGGACCGGCTTGTCAGGATTTCCGGATCTTCAAGAAGATTGAGCTCCTTGATCACCGACCTGGCGATCGCCTCTGATTTGATGATCTCGACCTCGCTGGCGATTTCCGCCGCCTCGATGATGATTGTTCCCGTCGAGGGATCCTGGGAGGCGATGCGCGCCTGCTCATGATCGATCACCAGACGAGCGATGGCCGAATAGGTCGGCTCGGTCTTTGAAATGTAGAGCCCCCCGAGCGCGATGCCGACCACGGTCATCAGGATGAGGAGCAGGATGTGACGGCGCAGGAAAGACCAGATGTCGCGAAACGTGACATATTCCTTGCTCGCCGCCGACAGGCCGCGTTCGCCGCTAAGCTTGCGAATCTCCTGAACCACCATGCCCCTGTTCATCCATCCATGTTCGGTCGCCTCGCCCTTACCGGGAAAGCATTCCGCTGATCTCCGCGGCTCCTGCCGGTGCTGTCCCAACCGCCACCTCCGCCAAATCGAGACGCACCTCGAGAACATCGCCGGGCTCAAGAACCGTGCCGGGTGAAGCTTCGAAGGTATCGCCATTCTCGCCGCCCCGGACGATGGTGAAGCGCAGCGGATGCTCCTCGATGGCCATCTGCATGTCACGCCTTGCGATCGAGGCGCCTGTCGCCTGAAGCAGCCTTTCGTTGGTCTCCCGCCGCAGCTTCAGTTCCTCGATTTCCGCAATGGTCGTCTGCAGGTCGCGGCCGATTTCGGTCTTGCGCTGCCCCTTGAGGCTCAGTGCGTCGCGGTTCGTCTCGCTCAGCCTCTGCTTGGCGCGCATGGAGGCTATCGCCAGGTCCAGCCGCTCGCTCTGCAGATCGGCGACGACCCGCTCCAGCCCCGTCTCGCGCGACCGGGTGGCCGTGCCGCTGCTGACGAGCTTGGAGATGTCCTTGAGCTCGGCTTCGGCGATGCCAACCTGCCGGTCTTGCGCAACCATCTTTTCCTCGAGGACCGCGATCTCCTCGCTGAAGAGCGCACTCAACTCTTCCAGCGATTCAAGCTGACGCTCGAATGCCTCGGTCCGAGCCGTGAAGATCGTTTCCTCCTCGCGCAGGATTTGCGCGGTAGCGGCGGGTAGGCCGGCACCGCCGATCTCCGCCTGAAATTCGATCGTGGCTCTCCCGTGGAGTTCGGCTTCCAGCCGCGCCCGCCGCGCCATCGACCGATGCAATTCCAGATCGATACGCCCGAGTTCGCCCACGTAGCGGATCTGCTCCAGCTCCGAATATCCGCCCTGCGGGTCACTCTTCCGCGCCCGCCCGCCCGCCATCGCCAATGCCTGCAGGACGGTGAGGCCCGGCCGGTACTCGAACTCGCCGGGCCGGTCGACGCTGCCCGTCACATAGAGCGATGGGTACCGCACCACCTCGACGGTCGTGACCGGCGCGGTGACGAGCCCCGTCCGCCGTTTCAATTCCTCGGCGATTTCGGATGCAAGGGCGCTGGCGGTCCGTCCAGCGGCGGGAAGTTCGCCAACCAGCGGTATCGAGATCGAGCCCGACTGCGCAACCGCGTATTCGCCATTCAAAGGGGTCCATTCCCGGTATTCGCCCAGGTTGGGCACCCATTCCACCACCGTCACCTTGACCCGCGTATGCGGTCGGAGCTGGTACAATTCGTCCGCCCGCGCCGGCAGCGCTGCAAGACAGACGGCACAGACGATGATCGCTGTCAGCACCATGAAGGCGAGTTGCTGCGGCAGGCCGGGAGTTTCAACGATTTCTGTGCGGTTCTCTGCCATAAGATCCAAGCACCCCGGTGGAAAGGACGCGCGAAAAGCCCGCCCCTTCCTGCCGATCATCAATTGAATCCCGGCAAGGTAAATACCGTTGGCCCTAGTCCCTTTCGGCTATAGGCGGCTAAGCGTCTGCCATCTTCGACGCAGGTGGAACGCTGCATAAGGCCGATTCCAGCCCGAACGGATGAAGGCTTAGTCCCTTTGCGCCGGCGGATTGACCGTACAGATAGGGGATTGGCCTGATGTACGGCGTGTCCCCAAGCGCTCTTTCACGCCACGATCCCAACACTTGGATTCATTCCAGGAGGAATGTTTTGCGCGTCGCGATAGTCCATTATTGGCTGGTGTCGATGCGGGGTGGGGAGAAGGTCGTGGAGGCGCTCTGCGACATGTATCCCGGCGCCGATATCTTCACGCTCGTCTACGATGAAGAACGGGTCTCGGCGAAGATCCGGCGCCACAAGGTCACGCCGTCCTTCCTGCAGAAGATCCCCGGCGCGCGCAAGCATTACCAGTCCCTGCTGCCGCTGATGCCCTTCGCGCTCGAAAGCCTCGATCTGTCGGGCTACGACCTGATCCTCTCCAGTGAATCGGGACCCGCCAAGGGCATCGTCCCCGGGCCGCAGGCAACTCACATCTGCTACTGCCACTCGCCGATGCGGTATCTATGGGATCACTACCACTTCTACCGTGCCGGCTCCGGCCTTCTCACCCGCGCATTGCTGCCGGTCCTTGCCCCGGCGCTGAGGGCCTGGGACGTGTCGACCAGCGCGCGGGTCGACAAATTCGTCGCCAACTCGCACCACGTGGCCGCCCGCATCGAGAAATACTACCGGCGCGACGCCGCCGTGCTCAATCCGCCTGTTGCGGTTCAGGACTTCTCGCCCGCTGCCAAAATCGGCGATTTTTATCTCTGCGCCGGCCAGCTCGTCGGCTACAAACGCGTCGAGCTGGCAGTGGAAGCCTTCACGAAAATGGCGGAGAACCTTGTCGTCATCGGCGAAGGAAAGGAGATGGCGCGGCTCAAGCGCATGGCCGGTCCGACGGTCACCTTCCTCGGCCGGGCGCCCTCCCCCGTGTTGCGAGATATGCTCGCCCGCTGCCGCGCCCTCGTCTTTCCCGGCGAGGAGGACTTCGGCATCGTTCCGGTCGAAGCCATGGCGAGCGGCCGGCCTGTCATCGCCTTCTATGGCGGCGGTGCGCTGGATAGCGTCGTTCCCGACCGTACGGGCATCCTGTTCCAGGAACAGTCCGTGCAAGGGCTGATCGAGGCCGTAAGGCGCTTTCGGTCGATGGAAACGGCATTCCGCCCGGACCTGATCCGCAATCATGCCCTCCAGTTCAGCGAAGCAAACTTCAAGGCGAAGATGCAACAAATCATCGACGCGGAGCTGATGCGGCGGCATGGTGCCGGATCCCGCCTTCCCGAACGCGCCGCCGCCTAGAGTTACGGGTTGAGGTCGATGCGGAAGGGCAAGGTGGTATGATGTTAGGCTTTCTCACACGCAGGGAGGAACGCGACCGCTACGCGGACCATGAGCGGATCGCCACGCTCGAAAGGGTTCTCGACGAGATCGAGATGGAGCTGCTCGCCGAAAAGACAGGCTTCCAGAAGCGCTACGAATCCGCCGCCATCACTGCAGCCTTCGCCCAGCAATACTACGAAGACGAAGTCAATGATGCCCGGTCGTCGGCAAAGGTGGACGATCTCACGCGCTCGCTGAAGGCGTTCAGCGAGCGCATCGCGGCGCTGGACAGTCAGATCGGCCTTGTCACGGGGCTGCGAGGAGCTGTTCGCTCTTTCGCGGTCGAGCACGACATTGATTAGGTCCTCCCAACAGTCAGTCGATGCGGTGCGCGCCTTCGCGGTTGTGCATCCTGCACCTCCCAAATTGATTAGATCGATGGGCCGGATACGCTGATAGATAGAGAATGCTAACACCTATGCGCTGGGAATCTTGCACAAATATCTTAGCTGCATCAAACAGATACGGCTCTATGATCTGCTCTTACGACACGCAAATCGGGCCGTGTGGACGGGCATGGGCGATGCGGATTTCGAGGCAATAAGTTTCCTCAATTCCTTCATCAAATTGCCGCACAAACAAGAAGCCTTGTGGTTCGACAGCGGAGCAGAACGCGACCAACTCAACTGTCGGCAAACCGGGCAAGTACGGGTGATGTGGCACGCTAGCAGTTCCCAAAGACCGATTGCGCGAACCGACATGCCGAAGGTGCTGTCGCTCATCCAAAAGAATGTCGGCGATTTTGCGTTGGATGTCTCGGGCCTGCACGTTGTGGTTCCGGCAACCTTGGGGTACCGCGCGGCGACGGCGACGCTCGCGCTTCTGGCCGGCGCCGCGAGCGTGACGGCCATCACCCGCCCCTCCAACCGCTATCACTCCGCCCAGGAAGCGGCGGACATAACGTTGTCGCTGGCCGCGCTGGCGGGGGTTCGTGGCCGTGTCACGATCAGCGAGCGCATCGACCACCAGACCTGCAGCAACACGAACATCCTTTTCAACAGCGAACCCATCCCCCCCATCACGCGATCGATCATCGAGCGGCTGCCCAGGCGCTCGGTCATAGCGATGATGAGCGAGCCATGGATGCTGTTGAAGGGAGAGATCGACATCAGGGCGTGCCAGGAGCATCGGATCCCCATCTCCGCTGTCAACGAGTCCCATCCCGCGATCGGCGGGGCGGACTACCAGGCCGCTTTATGCCTAAAGCTTTTCCAGGAGGCGGGTATAGCGATCGACAAGACCTCGGTCGCGCTCATTTGCGGCAACCCGCTGGCTCGCAACCTCCAGCGAGGCATGCGGGCGGCGGGCGCCCAGGTCGAGGTGTTCCCCAATCCGGACATGGTGTTCACCCATTCCTGGGACGTTGTCGTCCTGGCGCAGAGGCCGACAAACCGGCCAAGCCTCGGCATCCACGATCTCGGGCGCATCGCAAAGGTCGCCCCAGATGCGGTTATCCTCCAGTACTGGGGAGATATCGACCGCAAGGCAGCCCGCTATTTCGACCTCAAGGTCTGGCCGCCGCGCACCCCCGGCAAGAGCCAGATGGGCATACCGCTGGAGGCGCTGGAGCCCGAACCGATGGTGCGCCTCATCGCCGGCGCACTCAAGGCCGCCGAACTTGTCCTGGCAGGCGGCCCCCCCGGCCCCGGCGGGGTGGCGCAGCTTTTCAACTCTTCCGACTGGACACTCTAGTGGTGCGATCCTGACAGATGGTACCCATCTGCGTCCGGAATTTCGACAAAACAAAGAGTTAGACCAGTTCATCGGATCCACGAAATGATGAACTGGTCTAACGGCGTCTTGGCCTGCAGGACGCGGCGGAAGGTCTCATATCGACGGGGCAGCTTGCCTTTTGGCGGCTTTGCGATCATCGTACCAAACGCTATGAAGCATCGTTCGGCACGCCAGGTCGTTACTTTTCTGCTCGCGGTATTCGTGACCGTGGGTTTGAGCCTAGCGCCGGTCCAGTCCGGCGATATGACGGTTCGGATGGCCACGGCGGAGATGACTGCCTCCGTCGACGGAAACTGCCAGGATTGCCCGGACACCGGCGGTGACCACGGGGCGCAAGCGCCCTGCCCGGCAGCGGCCTGCGCCGCTCCCACCCTCGCCGTGCTTCCGCATGTGCCGACGACGGCGATTGCCATAGTCTCGGCCCCGTCCTTGCCGCCGTCAGCCCCGATGAGCGGACGGTCCGCCCTGCCCGACCCGCACCCTCCCAGACCCGACGTCCTCGTGTGACGGGAGTGTCGGCCGCTCCACGCGGCCGGCGTCTGCGCCCTCACATGTGTCCGCACGCGCATCAGCGCTGCCACGATCTTAACCGTCCACAGGACGTAGGGCATGAGCAATCATTTCAGCAATCCCATCTCGCGCCGGGGGCTTCTTAAGGCCGGGGCCGGGTTCGCCGCCTTGGCGTTCCCCGCGCTTCGCCCGGCGCAAGCTGCCATCGGCAACGAATATCGGATCACGGCGAAGAAGGGGCGTGTGCCGCTGCTCGGCGGCCGCTACCCCGAAACGGCGGTGTGGCACTACAACGGCGCGGTGCCGGGACCGGAAATCCGGGTTCGCCAGGGCGAGAGGCTGCGGGTCGCCGTCGAGAACCGGCTTGACGAGGAGACCACGGTCCACTGGCACGGCATGCGCGTGCCGAACGCAATGGACGGTGTGCCGCACCTCACGCAGGCACCGATAGCGCCGGGCGAGACCTTCGTCTATGCCTTCGACTGCCCGGATGCCGGCACCTTCTGGTATCACCCGCACCAGCGCGGTTCCGAGCAGGTGGGGCGCGGCCTTTACGGTCCGCTGATCGTCGAGGAGCCCGAGCCGATCCCCGTTGACCGCGATGTCACATGGGTGCTCGACGATTGGCGGCTGCTGCGGGACGGGCAGATCAGCGACGACTTCGACAACATGATGGACGCCGGCATGGCGGGGCGGATCGGCAACACCGCCACCGTCAACGGCCGCCTGCCCGAGACTTTCGCCGTGCGCGGCGGCGAGCGCATTCGCCTGCGGCTGATCAACGCCGCCAACGCCCGCATCTTCGCCCTCGCGTTCGAGGGTCACCGCCCCCGCGTCGTCGCCCTCGACGGGCAACCGGTCGAGCCACACGCGCCGGAGGATGACCGGGTCGTCCTCGGGCCGGCCATGCGCGCCGACCTCGTCATCGACATGACCGGCACCCCCGGCGCGCGTTTCCAGGTGATCGACACCTTCTACCGGGACCTGGAATACCGCTTGTTGGACCTCGTCTACGCCGACCGCCCCTTGCGCGAAGCCCCGCCCGACACACCCCTCCGCCTGCCCGACAACCCGCTGGCCGAGCCCGACCTTGCAACCGCTGAGCGCCACGAGATCACCTTCGGCGGCGGCATGATGAGCGGAATGATGGGCGGCGGCATGATGGATGGAGGCATGCCGGGTAGAGACATGGGCAGGATGATGGATCGCATGATGCCGGGAATGCGCCATGGCGGCGTTTGGACGGTCAACGGCATCGCCGCCGAAGGCCACGTGATGGACCCCATGCTCACGCTCGCGCGCGGCCGCTCCTATGTGCTGGCCCTCCACAACGATACGGCCTGGCATCATCCGATCCACCTGCACGGCCATTCCTTCCGCGTGCTTGGCCGCGAGGGCACGCCTACGCGCCACCGTGAGTGGCAGGACACCGTGCTGATGGCGCCGCGCGAGCGGGTCGAGATCGCGTTTGTCGCCGACAATCCGGGTGACTGGATGTTCCACTGTCACATCCTCGAACACCAGGCGGCGGGTATGATGGGTGTGATCCGGGTCGCCTGAGACTGAAAAGACAAAGCAAAATGCGAAAGAAAGGAACTTGGCTCATGAAACGGACTTTTCCGATATCGATCATCGCTGCGGCGACCATTGGCGCCGCTGCAATGGCAAGCGGCGCGCCGGCTGCGGCGGCCGAGGTGAAAGCCGCGACCCTCTACAAGAACCCGCAATGCGGATGCTGCGAGGGATATGCCGAATACCTGCGCGACAACGGGTACACGGTCTCGGTCAAACCCACGCACGACCTCGCCCTCATGAGCCGCGAGGCCGGCATCCCGGACGAATACCAGGGTTGCCATCTGGTTCACATCGACGGCTACGTCGTCAGCGGCCACGTGCCGGTGGGCATCGTCGACCGGCTCATGAGTGAGCGTCCCGACATCAAGGGCATCACCCTGCCGGGTATGCCCATGGGTTCACCCGGTATGGGCGGCGAGAAGTCGGAGCCGTTCACGGTCTACGGGATCGCCGACGGCGCGCCGGAGGTTTACGCCGTCGAGTAGGTGGAACCGAAGTGCCGCCCGGCCTCACATCAGGTCGCGCACCAGTTCAGGGAGTATCTGCAGGTCCCGGAGCGCTATCCTGAGGGCGGCCTGCTGCGAGCGCGAGAGCGCGGCGATCTCCACCTTGTTGGAGACGGGGATGCCCTCGTGCCGGTCGCGGCTCTGCTGGGCGAGCGTAAGCGAAAGCACGAGGGTGTGGGCGGACAGTACGCGTTGAAGCGATACTTCGCTGCCGATCTCCCGCTCAAGCAGCCCTTCGAGACGCGCTCGGGTGGAGCGCACCCGGATATCGTGGCGGATCGACAGTGTGCGCGCCGCCGACACGATGGGGAAAAGGGCAAAGCGCTTGAGGTCCAACCGCCCCTCTTCGGTGCGAAACCGCCCGAACAGGGTGAACGGAGACGCCAGGTTCGCAAGCTGCTCGCCAAGCAGCAGCGGAAACGGCGCCTCGGCGTGCCCGCGCTGATACGCCTCCTCGAAAAGCGCCTCGCCGAGCCCTCGGTCACCGTGCACCGGGCTCAGGTCGAAGAAGATGTCGACGTTGAGAAGGTCTTGCGGGCGGGAGCGTCTCACCCACTGGCCGACGCGCTCCTTCCAAAGCGCCAGCGAGCCGCGCCACTCGGCGTTCTTCGCCATCACACCGCCGTTGCAATAGGCGATGCCGGCGGTGTCGAGCATGGCGGCGATCCGTTCTCCCAGCGCGGCAAACCAGCGGTCTTCCGGCCCGTCCGGCTCTCCGCTTTCGTAGACGATGGCGTTGTCCTGGTCGGCGGCAAGCAGGCTCTCGCCCCGCCCGGCCGAGCCGAGCACGAGCACGGCATAGGGCGAAGGCGGTCCGCCGAGGCCGACATCGCGCATCTCCTGTTCGGCGAGCACCGCCGCCCGGCGCGTCATCGCCCGCAGTTCCTCGCTGACGATCTCGGCGACGATACCGGCGTCCACCTCCTCGGCGGCCAGTGCATTGGCGACGGTGGGAAGGCTGGCCCAGGCGGCGGCCATTTCGGCGGTGGAGTTTGCTGCATCGATCGTGTCATCGAGTTGGATCGCCACGCTGGCACGCAGGCGCAGAAGATCGCGCGCCGAGATCACGCCGGCAAGCGCATCCTTCTCGTCGCGCACGCCGAGGTGGCGGATGCCGAGCCGCTCCATGCGGCCGATGGCGCGATAGGCGAAGGCCTGCGCGCGGATACTGACGAGCGGCCGGCTGGCAAGAGCGCCTGCCGGCCGCTCGAAACTCCTCTCGCCTTGCACCGCCACCAGCCGCAGCACGTCGCGCTCCGTGATGATGCCGTAATCGCCCACCGGCCCACCCGGTTCGCCGCTCTTGCTGACGAGGATCGAGCCGGTCTTCCTTTCCATCATCAGGGCCATTGCCGCACGCAGCGGGGTTTCGTCGCGCACAAGCACCGGCGGTCGCCTCATGAGATCGCCGACGTGGTGGCGGTAGGCGAAGGGATCGACGGCGGCAAAGGACGGCAGGGTCTCCGGGCTGGACGCCGGTGCGTCCCAGCCGGCCTTGTGCTGCCGTTCCCGCTCCTTGGCAAGCCGCAGCAAGGAGCGCTCGGCCTCGGCGAGCGTGCGGACGCCGCACGCCTGCAGCCGGGGCAGAAGCGCCGCGAAGATTTTCGCCGCGGAGATGGCATCTCCAAGCGCCTGGTGGCGCCCCGTCACCTCGATGCCGAGCCAGGCGGCGATCGCCTCCAGCGACGGGTCCCGAAGCTCGGGGTTGACGAGATGGCTCAACGTGCGCACGCACAGCGTTCGCGGCCGCTTCCACTCGAGGCCGGCGCGGCGGGCCTCCTGTTTGGCCACCGCCATGTCGAAGCCGACGGCATAGCCGACCAGAAGGCGCCCGGCACGGAACGCCTCGAAGCGTTCCCAGGCCGTGGCGAAGCTGGGCGCCTGGCGCACCATCGCATTGGTGATGCCGTGGATGCGCATGGCTTCGGGCGGGATGGGCACCGCGGGGTCGACCAGGGTCTCGAAGGTGCGGTCCGGACGCATCGCCCCACCGGCGATGGCGACGCCGCCGAGCTGCACGATACGCGCCTTGCGCGGATCGAGCCCGGTCGTCTCCGTGTCGATCGCCACCGCGTCGAGCGCGATCAGCGGAACCGCTCCGACAACCGCCTGCATAGCGCCTCCCCTTGCCGCGCCCCGCCCGAAAACGGCTTATAGCGCGTCTTCGTACCCTACGCCATCGGGCGTCCCGGCACGGAGGCCCTACCCGATGCGCAGCGAATCGTCGTCGAGCTCCTCGCCGCCACGCACGCGGCGGAACATGGCGACGAGGTCGTCCACGTCCATGTTCTTGCGGCGGTCGCCGGTGATGTCGAGCACGATGCGGCCTTCGTGCAGCATGACCGTGCGCGAGCCGAGATCGAGCGCCTGACGCATGGAATGGGTAACCATCAGCGTCGTCAGCCCATGGGCGGCGACGAGGCGGCGGGTAAGGTCGATGACGAACTCGGCCATACCGGGGTCGAGGGCGGCCGTATGTTCGTCGAGGAGCAGCACCTCGGCGCCGGCGAGCGTGGCCATGACGAGGGCGAGCGCCTGCCGCTGACCGCCCGACAGCAGGCCCATGCGGTCGCCCATGCGGTCTTCCAGGTCGAGGCCGAGCTCAGCCACCCGCTCGCGCAGGAGCGCCCGCCGGTCGGCGTGGAGAGCGGATCTGAGGCCGCGCCGGGCGCCGCGCATGGCCGCAAGCGCCAGGTTCTCCTCGATGGAAAGGTCGGCGCAGGAGCCGGCGAGCGGATCCTGGAAGACTCGGGCGACACGGCGCGCCCGTTTGGCCGGGGCCTCCCGCGTGACGTCGCGACCGCCGATCTTGATCGTGCCCTTCTGCGGCGGCGCGTCGCCGGCGATCGCCGCCAGAAGCGTCGACTTGCCGGCGCCGTTGGAGCCGATGACGGTGGCGAACTCGCCCTCTGTCAGCGCCAGGTCGATGCCGTTGACGGCTCGACGCTCGATCGGCGTGCCGGGGTTGAAGGTGACGTGGAGCGCCTCGACGGAGATCATTGGACGGCCCTCCTGCGGGCACGCAGCTTCGGCAGGATCAGCGCCAGCGTGACGAGGACGGCGGTGACGAGGTTGAGGTCGGATGCCTTGAGAAACAGGAAATCCGCCGAAAGCGCCAACTGCACGGCGACGCGGTAGACGACCGAGCCGACGACGACGGACAGAAGCGCCACCAGCATGGCGCGGCTGCGGAACAGCGTCTCGCCGACGATGACCGCGGCAAGCCCCACAACGATGGTGCCGACGCCCGAGGTGACGTCGGCAAAGCCGGCGATCTGCGCGAACAGCGCGCCGCCCAGCCCCGTCAGCGCATTCGACAGACCCATGCCGAAATAGATCTGGCGGCCGACATCGACGCCGTTGGCCCGCGCCATGCGCGGATTGGCGCCGGCCGCGCGCGTCGCAAGGCCGAAATCGCTGCCGAGAAAGCGTGCCAGAAGCAGCACGGTCGCAAGCACCAGGACGGCCAGCACCGCCGGCCGCACCAGGTGGTCGGCAAGGCCAAGGTCGTAAAACGGCGTGATCACGGTCTCCCGGTTGAGCACGGCCATGTTGGGCCGGCCCATGATGCGCAGGTTGACCGAGAAGAGCGCGATCATGGTAAGGATCGAGGCGAGCAGGTTCAGTATGCCGAAGCGGACATTGAGGAAAGCCGTCACCAGCCCGCACAGGGCGCCGCCGATAGCGGCGAGCACACAAGCAAGCCAGGGGTCCCAGCCGGCGGTGATCGCCACGGCAGCCACCGCCGCTCCCAGCGGAAAGGAGCCGTCGACGGTGAGGTCCGGAAAGTCGAGCACGCGGAAGGCCAGGTAGACCCCGAGGGCGACGAAGCCGTAGATCAGGCCAAGCTCGACGGCGCCCCAAAAAGCGATTGCAGACATTGGATCGAAGTGCTCCGCAGCGAATATCCCAAACTTGCGCCTTCCGGTGGCCCGAACGGGCGGTCAGTGCAAGGGAAAAATGGGGGGTGCGGCTTTAGGGACCGGTCGGCGCGCGCCCACTTCAGATTCGCGCGCCGACTTCTGCGTCTCCGGCCCTACTCGATAACCTTCGAGGCCCGCTGCACCATCTCATCGGGAAGCGTTACGCCCATGGCCTCCGCCGCATTGCGGTTGACCACCAGGTCGGTGCCGGCGGCGAAGGTCACTGGAATGGCGCCCGGCTCCTCGCCCTTGAGCACGCGCACCACCACTTCGGCGGTCTGCTTGCCGAGCGCGTAGTAGTCGAAGCCGATGGAGGCCAGCGTGCCGCGTTCCACCGAGTCCGTGTCGCCGGAGATCAGCGGCAGGTCGTTCTCTTCCGCCACCGCGACCAAGGCCTCGAGCGCGGAGACCACGGTATTGTCGGTGGGCACGTACATGGCGTCCGCCTTGCCGACCAGGCTGCGCGCCGCCGCCTGCACGTCAGCCGACTTGTTGGCCGCCGCCTCGACCACCGAAAGCCCCTCTTCCTCGGCCGCGTTGCGGAAGTGCTCGAGCAAGGCCACCGAGTTCGCCTCGCCGGGATTGTAGACGAAGCCGATGCTTTCCACCGAGGGCACCAGTTCCCTGATGAGTGCAACGTGCTCGGCGATCGGCGTCAGGTCGGAAACGCCGGTGACGTTTCCGCCCGGCGCCTCGATAGATTCGACCAGGCCGGCTGCCAGCGGGTCGGTGACCGCGGAGAAGACCACCGGGATATCGCGGGTAGCCGCGGCGACTGCCTGGGCGGAGGGGGTGGAGATCGGCACGATCACGTCCGGCGCGTCGCCCACGAATTCGCGTGCGATCTGGGCGGCCGTGGCGGGATTTCCCTGCGCAGACTCGTAAGCGAATTCGAGGTTCTCGCCTTGGCGATAGCCGGCCTCCTCCAGCCCGTCGCGGACGCCGTCACGCACGGCGTCGAGCGCCGGGTGCTCGACGATGGCCGTCACCGACACTTTGACGGTCTGGGCTGAAGCTGCCGTTGCCAGGGCAAGGCTCGCCGCGGCGACAAGAAGAAATTTTCGCATGGGTATCTCCCTAGTCGATGTTGCCTGATGTTCTTTTTGGGCGGACCGGTTGTCGGCCACGATCCGCGGCTACCGCACCGGCGCAGCCCCCGAAAACCGCCAACAGCCGTGCAGCGGCCAACTCTTGGCGACTTGCCGGGAGATGTCAATCTGGAGAGGATTGAGGCTGAAGTAGATTGAGGCTGGTGCAGATTTAGGGCTGGTCCGGCTTTGAGGAGAGACGCGATGCGGGGCGGCCGGGTGGAACCGTCTCCGCGCGAGAGGTCTGCGCGGCCCGCTTAGTCGTCGCGGTATACCTTCTCACGACGCTCATGGCGCTCCTGCGCCTCGATGGAGAGCGTGGCGATGGGGCGGGCGTCGAGGCGCTTCAGCGAGATCGGCTCGCCCGTCTCCTCGCAATAGCCGTAGGTGCCCTCGTCGAGGCGCTGCAACGCGGCATCGATCTTGGCGATCAGCTTGCGTTGGCGGTCGCGCGCCCTCAATTCGATGGCCCGGTCGGTCTCCGAGGAGGCACGGTCGGCAAGGTCGGGATGGTTGGCATTCTCCTGTTGGAGCGCGTCCAGCGTCTCGCGCGCTTCCCGCAGGATATCGCTCTTCCAGTTGATCAGCTTACCGCGGAAATAGGCGCGCTGGCGCTCGTTCATGAAGGGTTCGTCCTCGGAGGGGACATATTTGGCATCGACGGTATCGCTCATCGCTCACCCCACTGCTTACCAGCGGCGCCTATATATTCGGGCGCGACGGCGGCGACAAGCGTAAACCGCGCTGCAATAACACAATTGTCAAAACCGCCGACATTTTCAGGTGAAAGCGGAAATGCTCTGCGGCGGGCGGTTTCGTTCCGTGGGCAGCCGGTACGCCAGCCATTTCATCGCCGCGCCCCATCGCCTATATCCGGAAGGCCTTGAACGAATCGGGGGATGCCCTTGCCATCGCTGACCAGTCTGGCCGACGAGGCCCGCATTGCCCTCGATACCGTCGCGGACCGCGCCACCGGCCTCTGGTCGCCGTCGGTCAGGCTCGGCGTTACCGGCCTTTCGCGTGCCGGCAAAACCGTCTTCATCTCCGCGCTCGTCCACAATCTCGTCCATGGCGGCCGCCTGCCGCTGTTCGAGGCGCAAGCCTCGGGGCGGATCGCCAAGGCCTATCTCGAGCACCAGCCCGACGATGCCGTGCCGCGCTTCCAGTACGAGGACCATATCGCCGATCTTGTGGACAAGCGCATATGGCCGGCGTCCACCCGCGCCATTTCGGAGCTCAGGCTCACCGTCGAATACGAATCGGCATCGGCCTTTGGGCGCATGTTCTCGCGCGGGCGGCTGTCGCTCGACATCGTCGACTACCCCGGCGAATGGCTGCTCGACCTGCCGCTCATAGGCAAGAGCTTCGAGACCTTCAGCCGCGAGGCCATGGAACTGGCCGAGCTTCCGGTGCGCGAGGAGGTTTCCAGGCCCTGGCGCCAGCTTGCCGCCAGCGTCGACCCCGATGCTGCCGCCGACGAGATGCTGGCGCGGCGCCTGTTCGACAGTTTCTCGGCCTATCTCGCCGCCTGCAAGGAGGATGCCCGCGCCCTGTCCACCCTGCCGCCCGGCCGCTTCCTGATGCCGGGCGATCTCGAGGGCTCGCCCGCGCTCACCTTCGCGCCGCTCGCCAATCTGCGCGAAGGCCGGGCGCGCCCCGGCTCCATGCGGGCGATGATGGAGCGGCGCTACGAGGCCTACAAGACCCACGTCATAAAGCCCTTCTTCCGCGAGCATATCGCCCGGCTCGACCGGCAGATCGTGCTGGTGGACGCCATGCAGGCCATCAATGCCGGCGGGCCGGCGGTGGCCGATCTGGAGCGCGCGCTGACGGAGATCCTCGCCTGCTTCCGCCCCGGCCGCGGCAGTCTCCTGACCGGCCTCGTCTCCCGCCGCATCGACCGCATCCTGATCGCCGCCACGAAGGCCGACCACATCCACCACGAAAGCCACGACCGGCTGCAGGCCATCGTGCGGCGGCTCGCCGACCGCGCCATCGCCCGGGCCGACTTTTCCGGTGCCGCCGTCGAGGTGGTGGCGATGGCCGCCGTGCGCGCCACCCGCGAGGGCGCGGCGACACGCGGACGCGAGAGGCTTCCCGTCATCATCGGCAGTCCGCTTGCCGGCGAGACCATCGGCGAGGACACCTTCGACGGCGAGACGGAGACGGCGATCTTCCCCGGCGACCTGCCGGAAAGCCCCGCCGCCTTCTTCCGCAAGGACGTCGCGCCCACCTCCGGCGATCCGGCGATCCGTTTCGTGCGCTTCCGCCCGCCGAAGCTGGAGCGCACCGCCGAAGGGGTGACGCTTTCCCTTCCGCACATCCGCCTCGACCGCGCCCTTCAGTTCCTTCTGGGAGACCAGCTCGCATGAGCCGCCGCCCTGCCGCCTTCCGCATCGAACCGTCAAAGACGCCGAAAAAGCCCGAGCCTCGGGAGAGCGGGCGTGGGCCACGCGCGATGAAGGTGGACGAAGCGGTCACCGTCACCCCGGCGGAGATCGACATCTTCGAGGCGCTGGAACCGGCCGCCGCCCCGCCCGCGCCGGCCACGGGCACAAGGCGGGGCTCGCGGCTTGGCAAGATCTTCTTCGCCGCCTTCGGCCTCCTCGTCTCGCTGGCGGTAGGCCTTTGGACGGACCGGCTCATCCGCGACCTCTTTTCGCGCGCCGATTGGCTCGGCTGGCTGGCGGTAGTGCTCGCCGCCACCGCCGCGCTCGCCCTTGTCGCCATCCTTGCCCGCGAGTTCATCGCCCTTGCCCGCCTCTCCTCCGTGGACCGGATGCGCCGCCGTGCCGAGAAAGCGTATGAAGGTGACGACGCACGCGCTGCCCGCGCGGTGGTGTCCGACCTCACCGCGCTTCTGGCCGGCCACCCGGAGACGGCGGCGGGACGGCAGGCGCTCAAAGGCCTGGAAGGCGACATCATCGATGGGCGTGATCTCCTGCACATCGCCGAGAAGGAGCTGCTCGCTCCCCTCGATGCCCGCGCGCAAAAGCTGGTGCTGGACGCCGCCAAGCGTGTCTCCGTGGTGACGGCCGTCAGCCCGCGGGCTCTGCTCGATGTCGGCTACGTGCTCTTCGAGGCCGCGCGTCTTCTCCGCCGCCTGTCGGAGCTCTACTGCGGCCGGCCGGGTTTCCTGGGCTTCCTGCGGCTGTCGCGCAGCGTCGTCGCCCATCTCGCCGTTACCGGCTCGATGGCCGTGGGCGAGACGTTCGTGCAGCAGATCGTCGGCCATGGCATCGCCGCGCGGCTGTCGGCGAAGCTCGGCGAAGGTGTTGTCAACGGCATGCTGACGGCGCGGGTAGGCATCGCGGCGATGTCGGCCATCCGCCCCCTCGCCTTCCACGCGGTGCAGCGCCCCGGTATGGGCGATTTCCTGAAGGCCGTGACGCAATTCGCCTCGAAGGCGCAGGAAACACCTGCGGAAAAGCCAAGATCGTGATGCCTTTTCGTGGAATCGGCACCACGATCCATCTTTTTGTTTTAGCATGCTCTTACCCGGAAACCGGTGTCCACTTTTGGAGATCATGCTCAAAATGACCGCGTAATAGGGCTTGTCTAACCTGGCCGCCTCCTCCACTCTCGGCAAACTGTCATCGGCCGGCAAGAAGAGCGGCCGGCGGTGACAAAGCGTTAACCAAAATTCTTCATGCTTGTCCTGCCTGTTCTCGCCAGCTGTCCATCCAGGTGCCCATGTCTTCGACCCTGCGCAATTTCGCCCTTCTGCCTCTTGCCGCGGCACTTGCCACCGGCGTTGCCTTTTCCGCCGATGCCTCGGAGCGCGACAAGCAGTTTTTCGAGCAGGTGGAAGGCAACTGGTCCGGCCCGGGCGAGATCGTCGCCGGCAAGTACAAGGGCACCAAGTTCATCTGCAACTTCGCCGGCACGACGCCGGGTGGAAAGATCGGCATGGCGCTCGACGGGGGCTGCCGGGTCGGTGTCTTCAACCAGGAAATGTCGGCCAAGGTGGAGCGCTTGGCCTCCGGCTACCGCGGCACCTTCCTCGACGGGGCGGCCGGCAAGGGGCTCGACGTGGTGAGCGGCACGGTGAAGGACGGCCACGCCGTCTTCGCCATTCACCGCAACGAGTTGACCGGCGCCATGCGCGCCCAGATATCCGACAAGGATACGATGAACGTCACCATCTCCGTCCATGTCGAAGAGGAGCTGGTGCCTGTCATCGGCATAACGCTCAAGCGCCTCGACGCGCGGACCGTTGGGGCGGTGGCCGACTGAGCAATTCCGGGAAAAAGCCCGGAACTACGACAAAACAACGAGTTGGATTAGTTCATTCGACAAAACGATGAACTGGTCTAAGTCTTCCACCAGCTACCGTCGGCGCTGACCTGCTCGATACCGGAGATATCCAACCGGTCGAGGTGTTCGGCGACCCGCCGCCCCTCCACCGCCAGGTCGGGCGCAATCTCCGCCAACGGCAAGAGCACGAAGGCGCGCTCCAGCATGCGCGGGTGCGGGATCACCAGCCCGCCCTCCGACACCTGCTGCTGCCCATACACCAGGATGTCGATGTCGATCAGCCGTGGCCCCCAGCGCTCGCGGCGCTCGCGTTTCAGGGCGCGCTCGGTATCGAGGCACAGGTCGAGCAGCCGGCGGGGCGGCAGGCCGGTACGGATCTCGGCAACGGCGTTCAGGAAGTCCGGCTGGTCCTCTATGCCCCAGGGGGGCGTGCGGTAGAGCGCGGAGACCTTTTCAACATGCACGTCGGCATCGGCATTCAGCGCGCGAAGCGCTGCCGCCATCGCCTTTGCGGGCTCGCCGATGTTGCCGCCGAGACCGAGGAAGACGCGGGTTTCATTGCGGCCAGTCAATCGTCACCTCGACATGATCGAGCACGCCGGGCACCGGCGCGTTCGGCTTTCTAATGGTGATGGAGGCGCGCTTGATCTGCGGAAAGCGCTTGCAAAGCGCCTTGCCGACCTCCAGCGCCAGCGCCTCGATCAGGAAGCGCCGCTTGCCGGTAACGATCTTCTCGATAACGGTGAAGGCGACGCCGTAATCGACCGTTTCCTCGATGGAATCCTCTTCCAGCGCCCGGCCGGGCTCCACGGCAAGCTCGGCATCGACGTAGAAGCGCTGGCCAAGCCTCTCCTCCTCCTCATGCACCCCGTGGCGCGCGAAGAAGGCGCAGTTCTTCATCCGGATGATGTACATGGGCGCGATCCCGCTATTTTCCGGCGGCCAGCATAGCATCGGCCATGCGAAGCGCATCCCTGTTCTCGGCGACGTCGTGCACGCGGAAGATGGCCGCGCCCTTGAGGCGCAGAAGCGCGCTGGTCGCCGCCGTACCGACAGCCCGCTCCTCGACATCGCGGCCAGTGAAATGGCCGATGAAGCGCTTGCGCGACGTACCGACGGCGAAAGGAAAGCCCAGGCCCGCCAGTTCGCCGAAGCGCGCCATGATCTCGGCATTCTCCTGCGGGTCCTTGGCGAAGCCGAAGCCGGGATCGAGGACGATCTGCCCGTCCGCCACACCGGCCTTGCGGGCGATCTCGACGGAGCGGCTCAGGAAAGCGAACTGATCGGCGATCACGTCGGGCAGCTTCTCCCGCTCCCGTCCCGTGTGCATCAGCATCAGCCCCGCCCCGGTCTTGGCCGCGACCTCGGCAATGGCGCTCTCCTTGTAGAGGCCCCACACGTCGTTGACGATGTGCGCACCCGCATCGATGGCGAGCGCCGCCGTCTCGGCACGGTAGGTGTCGATGGACAGGACGGTGTCCCTCCCCTTGGCCAGCGCCTCGATGACCGGCAGCACGCGGTCCTGCTCCTCGGCGGCGCCGACGGGCGCAGCGCCGGGCCGGGTCGATTCCCCGCCGATATCGATGATCGCCGCCCCCTCGGCCAGCATGGCTTCGGCGCGCGCGACCGCGCTTTCGACGGCCGTATAGCGGCCGCCGTCGGAGAAACTGTCGGGCGTGACGTTGAGCACGCCCATGATGCACGCCTGCGCCCCCAATTCGAGGGTGCGCCCATGAGCGATTTTCCAGTGCCGCGTCTCAATCATCCCTTCAGGCCCTGTCCGGCTTCCCGCACCGTCTTGTGGGATGCCTGCGGGACAAAATCAATCGGCATTCGCACAGCCCGATTGCAACCGGAGGCGGGGCCTCTAGCTTTTCGTTGCACTGGCTCCGCCATTGCCGCAATGTGTCGCCCGGAGGTCTTCATGCAACGCGTACTCCTCGCCGTGTTCCTGCTGACTGCTACCGTGCTGCCGCTCGGCGCCGCAACGCTTTCCAAAACCTACAGCTATTTTCCCATCGGCGGCCTGACATTGCCGGAGGTCGAGCGGCAGCTGCAGACACAGGGGCCGATGTTGGACAGCACCGGGCAAAGGCATCCCGGCGCCACGAATATGAAGTTCACCACGCAAGTCGACTATGCCGATACCGGCAGAAACTGCCGCGTCGCCGACGCGCGCGTGTCGGTGAAAGCCAGCGTCATCCTGCCGAGGTGGCGCCAGCGCCGCCGCGCGGAAAACGAGGTGCGGCTGATCTGGGATACGCTTGCCCGCGACATCAAGCGCCATGAGGAAAGCCATCTCAGCATCGCCAAGAATCATGCGCGCCTTCTGGAGGACACGCTGGAGGGCCTGTCGTGGCAGAGGAGTTGCGACGTGCTTGCCAAAAAGGTGGAAGAGGCGACGGCAGGCATCCTGGCCAAGCACGATGCCGCCCAGCAGCGTTTCGACTATATCGAAAGCATCAATTTTGAAAGCCGGCTCCTGCGCCTTCTGCGCTATCGGCTGGAGCAGATCGAGGCCGGCCGGCTGGCGCAATAGAGCGCGGCGCTAGTCCAGCACACCCAGCTTCTTCTGCAGGCTGGTCGAGGAGGTGGTGTACTGGAAGACGACTTTCTCGTTCGGGTGCACGATGCGTTTGGCCGCCTGCGCCATCAGGGCGGCCTCGTGGAAGCCGGAGAGAATGAGCTTCAATTTGCCCGGATAGTGGTTGATGTCGCCGATGGCGAAGATGCCGGGCTCGGAGGTCTCGAACTTCTCGGTGTCGACGGGAATGAGGTTCTCATTGAGATTGATGCCCCACTCGGCGACGGGTCCGAGCTTCATCGTCAGGCCGAAGAAGGGCAAGAGCCGCGTGCAGGCGATCTCCACCTCGTCCTGCGGCCCCTTCACCGTCGCGCTTTTCAGCATGCCGTTCTCGCCGGTGAGCGCCTTCACCTGACCGACCTGGAAATCGATCTTTCCGGCCTCCTTCAGCGCCAGCATCTTGTTGACGCTGTCGGGCGCGGCGCGAAACTCCGGGCGGCGGTGGACCAGTGTCAGCCGCCGGGCCACCGGCTGCAGGTTGAGCGTCCAGTCGAGCGCCGAATCGCCGCCGCCGACGATCAGAAGGTCCTCGCCGCGAAACGCCTCCATGCGCCGCACGGCATAAAAGACGCTTTTGCCCTCATAGGCCTCGATGCCGGGAATGGGGGGCCTTTTGGGCTGGAAAGAGCCGCCTCCGGCGGCGATCACCACCACCTTGGCTTCGAACGCCTCCCCCTCGTCGGTCGTCACGCGGAAGCCGCCGTCCGGCAGGCGCTCGAGGCTTGCAACGATGCGGCTGAAGGTGAATTGCGGGTCGAACGGCCTGATCTGCTCCATCAGCCGGTCGACCAGTTCCTGCCCCGAGACCACCGGCAGGGCTGGAATGTCGTAGATGGGCTTTTCGGGATAAAGCTCGGCGCATTGCCCGCCCGGGCGGTCGAGGATGTCGATCAGGTGGCATTTGAGGTCGAGAAGGCCGAGCTCGAAGACGGCGAACAGGCCGACAGGGCCGGCCCCGACAATCAGCACATCCGTCTTGGTCACCTGGGTCATGCCCACCCTGTCCTCTGAAAGATATAAGACAACTCATATAAGATATAAGAACGGCTAGGCCTGGCGCTCCGGCACCCGCACCACCAGCCCGTCCAGTTCCTCGCGCACCCTGATCTGGCAGGAGAGGCGCGAGTTGGGCTGCACCTCGTATGCGAAGTCGAGCATATCCTCTTCCATCGCCTCCGGCTGGCCGACGACGTCCGTCCATTCCTCGTCGACGTAAACGTGACAGGTGGCGCAGGCGCAGGCGCCGCCGCATTCGGCTTCGATGCCGGGAACGCCGTTGCGGATGGCATTTTCCATCACCGTGGAGCCGTTCTCGGCCTCCACCTCGAAGGTGGCGCCGTCGAAGGCGATGAATGTCAGCTTGGTCATTCGGCGGTCCTGAAGGGATTGTGCTGCATGAACGGCACGGGGAACGGTTGCTCACGCCGAGATAATCGCTGCGCGCTGTGTGTCAACCGAGCGAAACGGCGCAGGGGCGCATATTAGTGGGGCGATCAGACCACTAGGCCAGCAATTCGGCGGCGAAGGCCTGCATTTCCTCGATCCGGGACGCAAGGCGATCTGCAAGCGCCGCCGAGTGCGGTGCAGCCTCAAGTGCCGCCGCGCAGTCGGCCAACGCGAAAGCGCCGACGGCGCGTGCCGAACCGACGAGGCAGTGCGCCAGCCGGTGGCGTGCCTCGGCATCGGCATTCGCCAGTTCCCCACGCACAGAGGCAGCCTGGGCGAGGAACAGTTGGAGCACCTCGCGCTGCAGCGCGGCATCGCCCAGGGTCTGGCGGGCCAGATGCGCCCGGTCGATCGGCCGGTCCTGTGGGTGCCCCTGTCGGTCAAGCATGCCCGTTTCCCCCTCTCGGACTGCCCGGCGGGCAGCCCGCTCCCACTATCGAACGTCGGCGTGAAGCTGGATGGCCACGCGTGCACAAGATGTTAATGACAGTGGCAGAATGCTTACAATCCTACCAGCCCAGCGTTAACCTTATATTTAAACTTGTAGTCATCTGCCCGAAAACGTGTTTCCATCACAATTCCGTGCCACTACGGTACGGTTGGCGCGATGTGGGGCGCATGCGGGTTACGAGGATCCGGGTTCGGAACGACCCAAAAGAGTACAGGGTGACGGCGTATGGCGCGGAATACGACAAAGAAGAAAGCGGAGCAGGATAGTTTCGCAAGGGAGCTTGAGGAAGCCCTTGAGCTGGAGACGGATCAGTTCGAAGCCGCTGCCGGTGATTTCGACCTTGGCGACTTGGACATTGCGGCCTCCATGGAGGACCTGGAGGCGCAGATCTCTCTGGCGGCGGAAGAGCTCGCCCGCGAAGGACGCGAGGACGATGTCGACAATGATGTCGAAGCGGAGAACGCTGCCGATTCCCTCCCCTTGGAGAGCGAGCCTGCCATGGCCGCCGAAGAGGCCGAAGAGGCTGCCGCCGCCCAGATGGAAAATGCTCACCCCGCCGAGCGGCTGCGCCCGGCAGAGCCCGCCCCTTCTTCGGGCCCGGTGACGTTCGTGCCGGCCAACGACGACCAGCAGCGCGAGCCTGCCGGGATCGCGCACAGGCCCGACCTGCCGGCCTCGAGTACGGTCTACTGGCTTGTCGCCGCCCTGTCGGTCGCCTGGATCGCCGGCGCCGCCGTTCTCGGCAACGTCCTCTACGGCTCGTCGCTTTGGCAGATCCGTTCGCTTGAGGGCCTCTTCACCTCGCCGCAGGCGATCGGCCTCGCCATCGGTGCGCTTGTGCCGGTGCTCCTGTTCTGGGGTTTCGCGGTGATGGTCCGCCGCGCCCAGGAGATGCGGATTGCCGCCCAGCATATGGCGGATGCCGCCGCGCGCCTGCTCGAGCCGGAGAACCTTGCCCAGGACCGCGTCATGATGGTGGGTCAGGCCGTGCGCCGGGAGGTGCAGGCCATGGGCGACGGCATCGAACGCACCCTTGCCCGCGCCGTCGAGCTGGAAACCCTGGTCCACACGGAAGTGAACGAACTGGAGCGCGCCTATTCGGAGAACGAGACGCGCATTCGCCTGCTTGTCGACAGCCTGGGCAGCGAGCGCGAGGGCATTGTCAGCCACGCCGAGCGCGTGCGCGCTTCGATCACCGGCGCCCACGAAATCCTCAAGGAGGAGCTGGATGCGGCCGGCAAGCAGATTCGCCTCAGCGTCGATGGCGCCTCGCAGCGGCTGACGGATTCGCTTGGTCAGGCGGGCGACGGCCTGGTCGAGCGCATCAACTCGACGGGCGAATCCATCTACCTGGCGATGGACGAGCGCGCCGACACGCTGTCGCGGCACATCAGCACCTCGGGCGACAATCTTGCCAGCCTGCTCGACAAGCGGATCGAGGCGCTCAGCACGTCTGCGGATGGCTTCATCCAGCGCATGGACGCTTCGAGCGGAGCGATCAGCCACACGCTCGACCAGCGCTCCGAAGACCTGGCGCAACGCATCGCCGCCGCCGGCGAAAATCTTTCCGGCCTGCTCGACACGCGGATCGAGGCGCTCAGCACGTCCGCCGAGGGCTTCATCCAGCGCATGGACGCTTCGAGCACGACGGTCAGCCATGCGCTCGACCAGCGTTCGGAAGAGCTGTCGCACCGCATCACCGCCGCGGGCGACAACCTTGCCAACCTGCTCGACACGCGCAGCGGCGCGCTGGACACGATGTTCAATGACCGCCTGTCCGGCCTGGTCGCGGCGCTTGGAGAGGCCTCCGAGAAGGTCAACGCGGAGTTCGATACGCGGCTGAGCCAGCTCGACGGTACCCTGTCGGAGCGTGGCCGCGCGCTTATCAGCGATTTCTCCACACGCGCCGAGGCGCTCGACACGGGCATGCAGAGGCTCGACGCGGCGCTGGAGGCACGCGCTCGCGCCATCAACGAACAGCTCGTCGAGCGCACGCGCGAGATCGCCGATACCTTCGCCCACGGGCGCGAAGACGTCTCCTCGGCCATCGAGGCGGGCAAGTCCGCCATAGACAACGACCTGTCCGGTCTCGTCGCCTCCACCTCCATCATGCTGGATAACAAGGGTGAGGAGTTCGCCCGGCTGGTGGAGGAAGGCCAAGCGCGGCTCAACGCCCGGCTCGATGACAGCTTTGGCCGGTTCGATGCCGTGAAGACGCGCATCGACGAGACCGTCGATCGCCAGATCGAAGCCTTCGCCCAGAGCGAAAACCGGCTGAAGGCGCTGCTCGAGGCCGACCTCAGGAAGCTCGAGGAAACCCACGGCAGCTTTGCCGCCGCGCTCGAGGCCGACATCGCCAAGATCGGCGAGCGCCGCGAGGAGCTGACGGCCGCCATCCGTGCCGATATCGATAACGTCAACGCCGCCTTCACCTCGCAGGTGGGCGTCATCGACGAACGCACCAGCACCATGCAGAGGGCCTTGGCCGTCGGTGTCGACAATGTCCGCCAGACGCTGGAGAACAGCGCCGTTGTGCTGGCCGGCGCCCTGCGCGAGAAGGTGATGGAAGCCACCTCGACGCTCGGCAGCGAGTCCGCCAAGGTGCTGGACGACGTCGACCACCGCATCGCCGGTATCGACAGCCGCATCGCCGCCCGTACGCAGGAAACGGCCGAGACGCTGACAAACCGCGCCGAGGCACTGGTGCAGACGTTCGAGGAGGCCGACCACCGCATCATTGCCCGCACGCAGGAGACGGCCGAGACACTGGCAAGCCGCGCGAATGCGCTGGTGCAGACCTTCGAGGAGGCCGACCACCGCATCATCGCCCGCACACAGGAAACGGCCGAGACACTGGCAAGCCGCGCGAACGCGCTGGTGCAGACCTTCGAGGAGGCCGACCACCGCATCATCGCCCGCACACAGGAAACGGCCGAGACACTGGCAAGCCGCGCGAACGAGCTGGTGCAGACCTTCGAGGAGGCCGACCACCGCATCATCGCCCGCACGCACCAGACGTCCGCCGAGCTCGATGCGCGCGCCACGGCAATCACCGAGCGCCTGGGCGAGATCGAGAACCGGCTGAAGTCGACCGCCGGCTCGGCGGCCTCCGCTGTGGCCAGCGGCATGCTGGAGGTCGAAAAGCGGCTCGGCGACAGCGTCGGCCGCACGCGGGCCGTGCTTCAGGAAGGCCTCGGCGACGCCGAGGAGCGCCTGAAGCAGGGCGCGGAGCAGGCAGCCAGCCACGTGAGCCAGCAACTGGCGCGCACCCAGGCCGACCTGGTGTCGACCGCCGACACGATCGGCCAGACCTTCGCCCAGGTCAACGAGCACATCTCCAGACGCACCGGTGAGGCGGCGCGTACGCTGGAAGAGCGCACGCGCGAGTTCAACGCCATGCTGGCCGGGCGCAGCGCCGAGATTGGCCGCATCCTCGACGAGACGGCGCGCCCGCTCGTGGAGCGCTTCGAGGCCAGCGGCGGCGAGCTGCAGCAGGGCATCGAGGCCATTACCAACCGCACCACCGAGCGGCTGCAGCAGGAGAATGCCGCCCTCGTGAACGCATTGGCCAGCCGCACCGCAGAGGCGCTCGACGCCGTCGAGCGCGCCCGCAACGGCCTCGCCGGCAATGTCGATGAGCTCCTGCAGCAGCTGAACGCTTCCGGCGAGAGGCTGGGCCAACTCGTCGATGCCGCCGCGCAGAACCTTTCGCAGGTGGACGAGAAGCTCACCAGCACGACGCGCGAGTTTGCCGCGAACACCGGCAAGGCGGCGGAGACGTTCGCCAATTCGGCAAGCCTCATCAACGCCAATTCCGGCCGGCTCACGGACTTCTCGGAGCGGACGCTCCGCGAGATCTCGACCATCGCCAGCCGCTTCGAGGACCACAGCCGCATGCTGGAAAGCGCCTCGAACCTCCTGGAGAAGGCGCAGTCCGGCCTCAGCTCGTCCCTGGAGGATCGCCAGAGCGCGCTTGAGGCGCTGGCGAACGGCCTTGTCGACAAGTCGCAGCAGATCGAGAATGCCATGAAGTCCTTCGAGGGACTTCTCGACGGCATGTTCGACACGGCGGAAGGGCGCACGCGCCAGTCCGCCGAGGCGATCCGCGAAGCGATCAACCAGGTCCTGGAAGGTGCCGCCCAGCGCTTTACGGGAGCGACGGAAGATATCCGCCGCACGGCGGCCGAAATCCGCGCCGAGCTGGAAGAGACGCGTGCCGACATGAAGCGCGGCATTGTCGAACTGCCGGAGGAAGCCAGGCAGTCGACCTCGGCCATGCGCGTGGCCATCACAGAACAGGTTAACGCGCTGAAGGAACTGTCGGACATCGTTGCGAAATCCGGCCGTCTGCACGATATCGGCACGAGCGTCGAGGCCACGCCTCAGCCGCCTCGTCCGGCCCCGGTGCCGCCCGCGCCCAACGGCGCGCCGGCCTCAGGCGGCTCGCGTGTTCTGGAGAAGCCGCGTGCCGAGCCGGCGGCTCGTCCTGCCGCCCCTGCCCGCCCGGCGCCCGAGACGGCCCAGGCGGCACCGAACGCCGGCGGCGGCTGGATCCGCGACCTCCTGCGCAGCGCCTCGCGCGACGAGGAAGGCCAGGAGCGCGCGGGACAGGCCGCCAACAATGGCGGGCGGACGGCCCTGCATGTGGTCGAATCGCTCAACTCCCTGTCCGTCGACATCGCCCGGGCCATCGATCACGAAGCCTCCATCGACCTTTGGGAGCGGTATCGCCGCGGAGAGCGCAACGTCTTCACGCGCCGGCTCTACACGCTGAAGGGCCAGCAGACCTTCGACGAGATCCAGCGCAAGTACCGGGCCGACGCGGAGTTCCGCAAGGCGGTCGACCAGTACTGCCGCGATTTCGAGAAGCTTCTGGCCGACGTCTCGCGCTCCGACCGCGACAACATGATGAGCCAGACGTACCTGACCTCCGACACCGGCAAGGTCTACACCATGCTGGCCCATGCCAGTGGCCGGTTGCGCTGAACGCCGCTTCCGGAGCGCTTGTCCGATCCTGAAAGACCCCGGCAGAAGCCGGGGTCTTTCTTTTTGGAAGGGTCGGCCGGTGCAACAACTCGAGGCTCTTGCAATCCCCCCCATTGCCGCGCATTCTCGATTTGGGACAGAAAGGGGGACTTATGCATGGTACCCGAGGAGAAGCGATTCGGCTGGGACTGTCAGAAGCCATCGATGCGGTGGTGGGAGTGGCGAGCGTAGAGGACGCCGTCCTTCTGGTGCGAGACCGGCTCGGCCTCGACCACGTCACCTTTATGACCGCAGCATATGCCCGCCCGGTCGACAGTCCCTTTATCCGCTCCACCTATCCATCGCAGTGGATCGCGCGCTATGTGCTGCGTGGATATCTGCACGTCGATCCGGTGGTTCGGGCGGGGTTCGGCTCCACCGGGCCGTTTGCCTGGCACGACCTGGAATGGGACGAGCGCCAACGGGAATTCATGGCCGACGCACTGGCCCACGGACTGGGCGACAAGGGCTACTGCATTCCCGTGGTCGACCGCGCCTTCCGCCGCTCGCTTCTGTCGCTCAATACCGGCATGGCAGCCGATATTTGGGCCTCTTTCCTTGCTAGGAATGTAGCCGGGCTCGAGAAGGTCGCCCGCCTCATCCACGACAAGGCGATGCGCGAGTTGTCTCCCGACGGGCCCGCCGAGCCGACCCTGGCGCCGCGTCAGGTGGAGTGCCTGTTGTGGACGGCGCGCGGCAAGGAGGCCAAGGCCATCGCCGTCATTCTCGACCTTTCGGAATTCACCGTGCGCAGCTATCTGCGCACGGCGCGGCAGAAGCTTGAGTGCCGAACCCTTTCCCAGGCCGTTGCCAAGGCGATCCAGCGCGGCCTCATCAATCCGTGACCGCGGATGTGAGGGTGCGGCGCACGGCATCGCGCCAGCCGTTCAGCCGGCGCGCCCGCTCCTCTTCGCCCATCCTCGGCGTGAACTGGCGCTCGAGCGCCCAGCTCTGCGCGAATTCCTCGGCGCCTGGCCATACGCCGGCGCGCGAACCGGCGAGCCAGGCCGCGCCCAGCGCGGTGGTCTCCAGCACCGTCGGCCGGTCCACCGGCGCGTCGAGAATGTCGGCCAGGCACTGCATGGTCCAGTCGCTCGCCACCATGCCGCCGTCGACACGCAGAACCTTGGTCTCCGCCCCGCCCGGCCAGTCCCGGCGCATCGCCTCGAGCAGGTCGCGCGTCTGGAAGGCGACGGATTCCAGCGTCGCGCGGGCAAACTCGGCGGGGCCGGTGTTGCGGGTAAGGCCGAAGATGGCGCCACGCGCGCCGGCGTCCCAATAGGGCGCGCCGAGGCCGACGAAGGCCGGCACCAGATAGACGTCCTGCGTGGCGTCCGCCTTTTCCGCAAGGACGCCCGAATCGGCCGCCTTGCCGATAATCTGCAGCCCGTCGCGCAGCCACTGCACGGCCGCGCCCGCAACGAAGATCGAGCCTTCGAGCGCGTAGGTCGTCTTGCCGTCGAGGCGGTAGGCGATGGTGGAGAGTAGCCGGTTCTTCGAGCGCACCAGGGTCTCGCCGGTATTCAGGACGGCGAAGCAGCCCGTGCCGTAGGTGGATTTCAGCATGCCGGGCTCGAAACAGGCCTGGCCGATGGTTGCCGCCTGCTGGTCGCCGGCAACGCCCAGGATGGGGATTTCGGCGCCGAACAGCGCCCTCTCCGTGACCCCGAAGTCGTCCGCCGTGTCCTTGACATCGGCCAGGAGGGAGCGAGGGACGCGGAGGATCGAAAGCAGTTCCTCGTCCCACGCGTTCTTCTCGATATTGAAAAGCAGTGTGCGCGAGGCATTGGTGGCGTCGGTGACGTGGGCGCGGCCTCCGGTCAGCCGCCAGATGAGAAAACTGTCGATGGTGCCTGCCAGCAGCCGCCCCTGCTCCGCCCGCTCGCGCACGCCTTCCACGTTGTCGAGAAGCCAGGAGAGTTTGGTGCCGGAGAAATAAGGGTCGAGCAGCAGGCCGGTCTTTTCGGTGAAGGTCTCCTCCAGCCCCTCGCGCTTCAGCTTCTCGCATAGTGTCGCGGTGCGCCGGTCCTGCCAGACGATGGCGTTGTGCACGGCCCTGCCCGTCTCGCGGTCCCACATCACCACCGTCTCGCGCTGGTTGGTGATGCCGATGGCGGCGATGTCCCCGGCCTCCAGGCCGGCATCCTTGAGCGCGGCTTTCACGGTGGCGATAACGCTTGCCCAGATGTCCTCCGGGTCGTGCTCCACCCAGCCGGAGGCGGGATAGTGCTGCGGGAACTCCTGCTGGCCGGTGCCGACGGCGCGCATCGTTCCGTCGAAGACGATCGCCCGGGTCGATGTCGTGCCCTGGTCGATGGACAAGACGAAGCCGCTCATGTTGCCTCCCGCGTGATTGACAAAAGCCGGGAGAGGCGGCCGGAGCCGCCTCCCCCAATCTCACATCCGGCTAACCAGCTTACGAGTCGTTCCAGCTCTTCACCAGCTCGTCGTAGTTGATGGTGATGGGCTCTTCCTTCTCGTTCTCGATCTTGAGCTGCGGCGCGAGGTTGCCCGCCTTCACGGCCTCGGCGTTCCAGTATTCAAGATCGTGCTCCTCGGCGAGCATCGGGCCGATGTCGCCCTGGATGCCGGCCCGCTCGAGGCGCGAGAGCACCTGCTCCTGCTCGGCGCAGAGCGAGTCCATCGCCTCCTGTGCGGTCTTGGCGCCGGAGGACGCATCGCCGATCGCCTGCCACCACAGCTGCGCCAGCTTCGGGTAGTCCGGCACGTTGGTGCCGGTCGGCGTCCACTGCACGCGGGCCGGCGAGCGGTAGAACTCGACCAGGCCGCCGAGCTCCGGGGCACGTTCGGTGAAGCTGTCATGCTGAATGGTGCTCTCACGGATCAAGGTAAGCCCGACATGGCTCTTCTTCACGTCCACCGTCTTCGAGGTGACGAACTGGGCGTAGAGCCATGCCGCCTTGGCGCGGTCTTCCGGCGTCGACTTCATCAGCGTCCAGGAACCGGCGTCCTGGTAGCCGAGCTTCATGCCGTCCTTCCAGTAGACGCCGTGCGGGCTCGGCGCCATGCGCCATTTCGGCGTGCCGTCCTCGTTGACCACCGGCAGGCCTTCCTTGACCATGTCGGCGGTAAAGGCCGTGTACCAGAATATCTGCTGGGCGATGGCGCCCTGCGCCGGCACGGGGCCGGATTCGGAGAAGGTCATGCCCTGCGCCTCCGGCGGCGCGTAGGCGTTCAGCCACTCCAGATACTTCTCGATGGCGTAGACGGAGGCAGGGCCGTTGGTGTCGCCGCCGCGCGCCACGCAGGAGCCGACGGGGCGCGAGTTCTCGTCCACCTTGATGCCCCATTCGTCGACCGGCACGCCGTTCGGGATGCCCTTGTCGCCGTTGCCGGCCATGGAAAGCCAAGCATCGGTGAAGCGCCAGCCGAGCGACGGATCCTTCTTGCCATAGTCCATATGGCCATAGATCTTCTTGCCGTCGATCTCCTTGCCGGTGAAGAACTCGGCAATGTCCTCATAGGCCGACCAGTTGACCGGCACGCCCAGCTCGTAGCCGTATTTCTCCTGGAACTCCGCCTTGATGTCGGGATCGTTGAACCAGTCGTAGCGGAACCAGTAGAGGTTGGCGAACTGCTGGTCGGGAAGCTGGTAGAGCTTGCCGTCGGGCGCCGTCGTGAAGGACTTGCCGATGAAGTCGTCCACGTCGAGATTGGGGTTGGTGACGTCCGCGCCCTCGTTCGCCATCCAGTCGGTCAGGTTGCGCACCTGCTGGTAGCGCCAGTGGGTGCCGATCAGGTCGCTATCGTTGATGTAGGCGTCATAGATGTTCTCGCCCGACTGCATCTGCGTCTGCAGCTTCTCCACCACGTCGCCCTCGCCGATCAGGTCGTGGGTCACGCGGATGCCGGTGATGGCCGTGAAGGCCGGCGCCAGCACCTTGGACTCGTATTCGTGGGTGGTGATCGTCTCCGAGACCACCCGGATGTCCATGCCCTGGAACGGCTCGGCAGCGTCGACGAACCACTGCATCTCCGCTTCCTGCTCCTCGCGGGAAAGCGTCGAGAGATCGCCGATCTCTTCATCGAGGAATTCCGTCGCTTCCTCCATGCCCGCCATTACGCCGCCTGAACTCATGAGAAGCATGAGCGCGGATGTCGTCAGTAATAGATGCCGTTTCATAGTTTCCTCCCTTGCAATGTTGCTTCAGTGTTCGGAGAGACCGCGCAAATGCGGCCGCTCCATCCCTTTCTCCGCTAGACCCATCGAAACACGCCAACGGCGTAGGCGATGGACAGAGCGAGAGCCCACCACAGGTTGGGGCCGACGAGCCCCAGCCATGCGAGATTGATGAAAGCGCTGCCGAGCAGCGAGACGAACAGCCGGTCGCCGCGCGTGGTCTCGAATCGCAACAGGCCGACGCGCGGATGGCCGCCGGGCGAAAAATACTCCCATACGCCCATCCCCGCGAGCAGAAGCGCGATGGTGATGAAGAAAGTTGCCGTCGGCCAGGTCCAGGCCATCCAGGACAGGTTCATCGTCATACCCTCCCCTTACACGCGCCCGAGGGCGAAGCCCTTGGCGATGTAGTTGCGCACGAACCAGATCACGAGCGCGCCCGGAATGATGGTGAGCACGCCCGCCGCCGCCAGCACGCCCCAGTCGAGGCCGGAGGCCGACACGGTGCGCGTCATGGTGGCGGCGATCGGTTTGGCCGCCGTCGTCGTCAGCGTGCGGGCAAGCAGAAGTTCGACCCACGAGAACATGAAGCAGAAGAAGGCGGCGACCCCGACGCCGCTGGCGATCAGCGGCATGAAGATCTTCACGAAGAAACGCGGGAAGGAGTAGCCGTCGATATAGGCCGTCTCGTCGATCTCCTTCGGCACGCCGGACATGAAGCCTTCGAGGATCCACACCGCCAGCGGCACGTTGAACAGGCAGTGCGCCAGCGCCACGGCGATGTGCGTGTCGATCAGCCCGAAGGCCGAGTAAAGCTGGAAGAAGGGCAGCGCGAAGACCGCCGGCGGCGCCATGCGGTTGGTCAGGAGCCAGAAGAACAGGTGCTTGTCGCCGAGGAAGCGGTAGCGCGAGAAAGCATAGGCCGCGGGAAGGGCCACGGAGACCGAAATCACCGTGTTCATAACCACATAGATGATGGAGTTGATGTAGCCCGAATACCACGACGGATCGGTGAAGATCACCCCGTAGTTGCGCAACGTCGGGTTCTGCGGCCACAGCGAGAAGGTGCTGAGGATTTCCGTGTTGGTCTTGAAGCTCATGTTGATGAGCCAATAGATCGGCAGCATCAAGAAGAGGATGTAAAGCGTCGGCACCAGCCACCAGAAACGCGACTGCGTGCCGCGCCTGCGCATCGTCTGCCCGAGTGCGGCCTCCGCCTTGCCGGCCGCATCCGCCGCCGCTTCCGTCCGCTGCATCGTGATCCCGTCGGCCCTCGCCGCGGTGCTGCTCTTGCCCGCCGCCATCACCGCTTCTCCGTCCCGTAGTTGGTCATGACCGTGTAGAACACCCACGACATGAGAAGAATGATCAGGAAGTAGACGATCGACATGGCCGCCGCCTCACCGAGGTTGAATTCGCCGATGGCGAGCTTCACCAGATCGATGGACATGAAGGTGGTCGTGTTGCCCGGACCGCCGCCCGTGAGCACGAAGGGCTCCGTATAGATCATGAAGGAGTCCATGAAGCGCAGGAGGATGGCGATCAAAAGCACCCGGTGCATCTTCGGAAGCTGGATGTAGCGGAACACTGCCCAGCGCGACGCGCCGTCGATCTTTGCTGCCTGGTAATAGGCGTCGGGGATGGAGACCAGGCCGGCATAGCACAAAAGCACGACCAGGCTCGTCCAGTGCCATACATCCATGAGGATGATTGTCACCCACGCATGCACCGGGTTGTTGACGTAGTTGTAGGCGATCCCGAGCTCAGCCAGCGTGCGGCCGAGCAGGCCGATATCGATACGCCCGAAGACCTGCCAGATCGTGCCCACCACATTGAATGGGATGAGCAGCGGCAGGGCCATCAGCACGAGGCACACCGGCACGCCCCAGCCCTTGCGCGGCATGTTGAGCGCGATGAAGATGCCGAGCGACACCTCGATGCACAAGATAATGGCCGAGAAGGCAAGGTTGCGGCCCATCGCGGCCCAGAAGCGGTCGGAGTCGAGGATCTCCTGGAACCACTCCGTGCCGGCCCAGAAGAAGACGTTGTTGCCGAAGGTGTCCTGCACCGAATAGTTGACCACCGTCATCAGCGGGATGACGGCGGAGAAGGCCACCAGTGCCAAAACCGGCAGCACCATGAACCAGGCCTTGTTGTTCCAGGTCTTGTTCATGACCGGCCCTCCGTCTCGACGCGCCAGGAATCGGCGTAAAGATTGAGGTGCGCCGGATCGAAGGCAACGCACGGCTCCGCCGGCACCTCCGCGTCCTCGTCGATCACCACGGCGATCGCCTCGCCCTCGAGATCGGCGTGCACGATCTTCTTGCGGCCGATATCCTCGACCTTGGCGATGGAAATCGGCATGCCCTCGCGTCCGAGCCGGACAAACTCCGGCCGAATGCCGAGTTCGATGCGCTCTGCCGAAAGTCGCTGCGGCACGCCCGGCAGGGCGAAGGATTGGCCGCCGACGCGCACCATGCCACCGTCCATGGCGGCGGAAAGCAGGTTCATGCCCGGCGAGCCGATGAAATAGCCCACGAAGGTGTGGCGCGGGCGCTCGAAAAGCTCCTCCGGCGTGCCGATCTGCACGATCTCGCCCTCATACATCACCACAACCGTATCGGCGAAGGTGAGCGCCTCCGTCTGATCGTGCGTGACATAGACCATGGTGTGGCCGAAGCGGCGGTGCAATTCCTTGAGCTGGGTGCGCAGCGCCCATTTCATGTGCGGGTCGATGACCGTCAGCGGCTCGTCGAACAGGATAGCGTTGACGTCGGCGCGCGCCAGGCCGCGCCCGAGCGAGATCTTCTGCTTCTCGTCCGCCGTCAGGCCCTGCGCCTTGCGCCCTGCCCGGTCCTGAAGCCCGATCATGGCGATGATCTCGCGCACGCGCCGGTCCACCACGTCCTCCGGCACGCCGCGGTTGCGCAGCGGAAAGGCCAGATTGTCATAGACCGTCATGGTGTCGTAGACGACCGGGAACTGGAAGACCTGGGCGATGTTGCGCGCCTCGGTCGGCAGGTCCGTGACGTTCGCCGCACCAAAGTGGATTTCACCCTCGCTGGGGTGCAGGAGGCCGGAGATGATGTTCAAAAGCGTGGTCTTGCCGCAGCCCGACGGCCCCAGAAGCGCATAGGCGCCGCCGTCCTCGAATACGTGATCCACCCGCTTCAGCGCGTAATCGTCGTCCGAGACGGGGCTGTCCACATAGGCGTGGCGGATGTCTTTCAGGTTGATGCGTGCCATCGCTTCCTCCCCTACGCCGCTTCCGCGCGGTCGGTGACCACGCTGCGCCCCGCCTCGTCGAAGACGAGCAGATGGCGCATGTCGATGAAGACGCGCAGCGTCTCGTCGACGTCGAGCCGGTGCACGCCCTCCTCCAGCATCACCCATTGATTGCCCGCATAGTCGAGATGCACGAAGCTCTCCGAGCCGGTGATCTCCGTCACCGTCACGCGGGCATCGACGGATACGGCATCCGCTTCGCGGCCCTTGAACGAGAGGTGATGCGGCTGGAAGCCGAGCGTATAGACGCCGTCGGAAAGGCCCGCGAGCCGCGCCGGCACGGGCAGGCCGTCCGAACCATCCAGCATGAAGCGGTTTTTATCCTTGCGCACCTCGATCGTGTTGAGCGGCGGGTCCGAGAAGGTCTGCGCCGTCAGAAGATCGGCCGGGTTGCGGAAGATCTCGATGGTGGGCCCGAACTGGGTGACGCGGCCTTCGCTGAGCGTCGCCGTCTTGCCGCCGAGGAGCAGCGCCTCGCTGGGTTCGGTGGTGGCGTAGACGAAGATGGCGCCCGATTCGGCAAAGATGCGCGGCAGCTCCGCGCGCAGTTCCTCGCGCAGCTTGTAGTCGAGATTGGCGAGCGGCTCGTCAAGCAGCACAAGGCGCGCATCCTTCACCATGGCGCGGGCAAGGGCGGTGCGCTGCTGCTGGCCGCCGGAGAGCTCCAGCGGCAGGCGCTCCAGATACGGCGCCAGCCGTAAAAGGTCCGCCGCCTGGCGCACCTTGCGGTCCAAAGTCGCCTTGTCGACCCCGGCCACGCGCAGCGGCGAGGCGATGTTCTCATAGACGCTCATCGCCGGATAGTTGATGAACTGCTGGTAGACCATGGCGACGGAGCGCTTTTGCACCGGCACGCCGGTGACATCCGCATCGTCCATATGGACGGTGCCCGAGGTCGGCTGGTCGAGCCCGGCCATCAGCCGCATGAGCGACGTCTTGCCGGCCAGCGTCGGCCCCAACAGTACATTGAGCGAACCCGCCTCGAGCCGGAGCGAGACGTTGCCGATATGCATCTCGCCCGAGACGAGCTTGGAGACGTCACGCAGCTCCAGCACGGCCACGTCCTCCTTCCGTTGGTCCTTCCGCGCGCGCCACCTCGCGCAGCCTTAATTCACGCATGAACACGTCCACGGCCCGTGCCTCCTCCTGCGTCAGCCGTAGGCCACGCTTTGTACGCCGCCATAAGACATCGTCGCCGCTGCGCGCCCATTCGTTCGCCGCAAGATAGCGCAGCTCGGCCTCAAAGAGATCGGCGCCAAAGCGATGGCCGAGGTCCTGCGCGCTCGTCGCCTCGCCCAAAAGCGCCCGCGCCTCAATCCCGTAAAGGCGGGTGAGGCGCCGCGCATGGGCGCCTTCGAGAAAGGGATAGTCACGCCTCAGCGCCTCCACCGTGGCGTCGAACGCGTGCGGGCCGAACCCGCCGCCCGGCAGCGGGGCATCCGCCGTCCACGGGCTTCCCCGTTCGCCGAGCCGCTTGCCGATCTCCCCCAGCACGGCCTCGGCCAGCCGGCGGAAAGTGGTGATCTTGCCGCCGAAGACATGGATGACCGAGGCGCCGGCGGTGTCCTCCGCCTTCAGCACGTAGTCGCGCGTTGCCTCCTGGGCCTTGCTGGCGCCGTCGTCGAAGAGCGGCCGCACACCGGAGAAGCTCCAGACCACGTCCTCGGGGCGCACCGGCTCGGCGAAATATTCGCTGGCCGCGGCACACAGATAGGCGACCTCCTCCCCACTGATTTCCACGGCTGCCGGATCGCCATCGAAATCCTGATCGGTGGTGCCGATGAGGGTGAAGTCCTCCTCATAGGGAATGGCGAAGATAATGCGCCCGTCGGCGTTCTGGAAGAAATAGGCGCGCGGGTCGTCGAACTTCCTGGCGATGACGATGTGGCTGCCCTTGACGAGGCGCACGTTATGGGTGGCGTTGCGGCCGAGCGCGCCGGCGATCACCTCGTCCACCCACGGGCCGGCCGCGTTGACCACCAGCCGCGCGCGCACCTCCTCGATGGTGCCGGTTTCAAGATCGCGCAGGGAAAGCCGCCATACGCCATCCTCCACGCGCGCGCCCACCACCTTGGTGCGGGTGCGGATGTCGGCGCCCTTCTCGGTGGCGCTCAACGCGTTCAGCACCACCAGCCGCGCGTCGTTGACCCAGCAGTCGGAATATTCGAAGGCGCGCCGGTAGGCGGCCTTGAGCGGCTTTCCCGCCGGGTCGCTGCGCATGTCGAGCGTGCGCGTGGGCGGCAGGAGCTTGCGCCCGCCGATATGGTCGTAGAGAAAAAGGCCGAGACGGATGAGCCAGCCGGGCCGCAGGCCCTTGTGGAGCGGCAGGACGAAGCGCATCGGCCAGATGATGTGCGGCGCGCTCTTCCACAGCACCTCGCGCTCCATCAGCGCCTCGCGCACGAGGCGGAATTCGTAATATTCGAGGTAGCGCAGGCCGCCGTGGATGAGCTTGGTGGAGGCGGACGAGGTGCCGCTGCCCAGATCGTTCATCTCGGCAAGCATGACCGAATAGCCGCGGCCGGCCGCGTCGCGCGCGATGCCGCATCCGTTGATGCCGCCGCCGATAACGAACAGATCGTGAATGGGACCGTCGCCCAACCGCTCCTCCCGTGGCAATATGGAAAGCACCTCTCCCTGAAAATGAAACTAAACGAAAACATTGTGAATGTCAAATGAAGACAGGCACCGGTGAGAATTACCGGCAGGCTTCCACAAGTCGCACGCCCGCTTCCCCGCACACGGCGCGGAAGGCGGCGCTCGGGCAGCGATCGGTGATGAAGGTGTCCATCTGCGAGACATGGCCGATACGCACGGGGGCGCTGCGGTCAAATTTCGAGGAATCGGAGACCAGAATGACGTGGCGCGCATTGGCGATGATCGCCTGGGCGACCTTCACCTCGCGAAAATCGAAATCGAAAAGCGCGCCCTCCTCGTCGATCGCCGAGACGCCGATAACCGCGTAGTCCACCTTGAACTGGCGGATGAAATCGACCGCCGCCTCGCCGACGATGCCCCCGTCGGAGCCGCGCACCACCCCGCTGGCGATGATGACCTCGAACGCCGGATAAACCCGCATCCTATTGGCAACATTGATGTTATTTGTGATGACCATGAGCTCGCGATGGTCGAGCAGCGCATCGCTCACAGCTTCGGTCGTCGTGCCGATATTGATGAAAAGCGAGGCCTTGTCGGGAATGAGCTCCGCCGCCGCGCGGCCGATGGCGCTCTTTTCTTCCGCCCTGAGCTCGCGGCGCGCCTCGTATTCCATGTTCTCGATGCCTGACGGCAGGAGCGCCCCGCCATGGATGCGCGTCAACAGCCGCTGGTCGCACAAGTCGTTGAGATCCTTGCGGATCGTCTGCGGCGTCACGCGAAAGCGGGCGGCCAGCCCGTCGACCGTGACACGGCCCTCTTCCTTGGCGATCTGGAGGATTTCCTCATGGCGCGGCGCGAGAAACACTGCCTATCCCCATTTTCGTTTTGCCTGCGTTATAGCAGAAACGAAAATATAAGAAAGGTGCAACCGCGCGCACGCGCCCGCGCGAGAAATCAGGGCTTGAAATCGGGCAGGCTCTTGAACGCGGCCTTCAGCGCGCTCGACCAGCCCTCGGCGACCGTCCGGAAATAGCGGTCGTCCTGTCCGATCCGCTTCTCGAAGCCGACGCGAAAGCTATCGCGCGGGTAGTAGAGCAGGTCGAGCGGCAGACCGACCGAGAGGTTGGACCTCAGCGTCGAATCGAAGGAGACGAGCAAGAGCTTCACCGTCTCCTCGAAGCTCATCTTCGGGTCGTGCGCGCGCACCAGGATCGGCTTGCCGTATTTGGTCTCGCCGATCTGGAAGAAATGCGTGTCGGGGCCGGCCTCGATGAAATTGCCTTCCGGATAGACGAGGAAGAGCCGCGGTTCGGTGCCGCGGATCTGCCCGCCGAGGATGAAAGAGGCACCGAAGGCATCGGCGTTCTGGCCGGCGGGCGCGGCCTCGCGGATAACCTCCTTCAGCGCGTCGCCGACGAGCTTGGCCGTCTGGTACATGGACGACGTCTTCAATAGCGAGGGCGCCCGCTCCTTCGGCGCCTTGGTGCGCTCGTCGAGAAGGCTGATGACGGCCTGGGTGGTGGCAAGGTTGCCCGCCGACAGGAGCACGAGCACGCGTTCGTCCGGTTTCGACCAGCAATGCATCTTGCTGAAGGTCGACACGTTATCGACGCCGGCATTGGTTCGCGTGTCGGACATGAACACCAGTCCGCTATCGATCTTGAGCCCGACACAGTAGGTCATGCGCCCGAACGTCCCGTTGCGATTCTCCGTGTCAGATTACTGCTCGACACTGATCTGGACCGCAAGCTGTTCTTCAGCCTGGCCCAGACGAATCCCCATGACCGGCATGGCATCGCGATAGTCGCGGCCCGTCGCCACGCGCACATAGCGCTCGTCGGGCGAAATGCCGTTGGAGCAGTCGAAGCCGACCCAGCCGAGCCCTTCCACATGCGCCTCGGCCCAGGCGTGGCTCGCCGTCTGCTCGTCGGCGCCGTCGAGGCGCAGATAGCCGCTCACATAGCGGGCGGGAAACCCCATGCGGCGCGCGGCCGACAGGAAGATGTGCGCATGGTCCTGGCACACCCCCTGCCCTTGCGTCAGCGCCTCTTCCGCCGTCGTCACCGCACTGGTGGTGCCCGTCACGTAGGACACCCCCTCGCGCACCAGCCCCATCAGGGCGTGCAGACGGTCGATGCCCTCATCGCCGCCAACCGCCTCGATGAGCCTCGCTACGCCCGGGCCCGGCGCTGTCAGCGGGGTTTCCTGGCAGAACAGCCAAAGCGGCGCAAGGCCCGAATGCCGGCCGGAAACGCCGTTCGTATCCTTCGTCTCGACCACGCCGGAGGCGGCAATGGCGATGGTATGCGGCGTCCCCTCGATGCTCAGAAGGCGCGTGTCGTTGCCGAAGCTGTCGTCGTAGCGCACTTCCTCGCGCGCCCCCTCGATGGAAAGCGCCCACTCCACGACATTCTGAGTGGGGCCGCTTTTCGGGAACAGCCGTAGCCGCTGCAGGGCGTAGGACAGCGGCGCGTCATACTGATATTCGGTGCGGTGCGAGATTTTCAGGCGCATGTGGGTCGGCCAAGGGTTCCTGGTCAGTAGAAACGATAGTCCGTGGCAATCTGATCGCCCAGCGCGCCATTGTCACGAATGAAATCCTTCAGGAACTCGTGCAGGCCCTCCTCGAAGATGTCGGAAACGGAAGCGGAGCGCAGCTTTTCCCGCTTCGCGGCGGCCATGTCGTGGCTTTGATGCCGGGTGCCGTATTCCTCGGCCAGGAATTCCAGCGCGTCGCAGATGCCGCGGTAGCAGAAGGCAAGCGAGCGCGGCATGCGGCGGTTGAGGATGAGATAATCGGCGATGCTGGTGGGCTCGTAGCCTTCGTAGATCCAGCGGTAGGAGCGCTGGGCGGAGACCGAACGCAGGATGGTCTGCCACTGGTGATTGTCGAGCGGCGAGCCGACCCATGCGACCGAAGGCAGGAGCACGTAATATTTGACGTCGAGGATGCGCGCGGTGTTGTCGGCGCGTTCGATCAGCGTCCCGAGTTGGGCGAAATCGAATATCTCGTTGCGCAGCATGGTGCCGTGGAAGGCACCGCGGATGAGCGCGGTCTCCCGCTTGATGGCGTCGAGCACGGCCGGCAGGTCCCGCTCGTCGACGGGCCGCATGAGCATGCGGCGGAGCGCCATCCAGGCCTCGTTGATGCTCTCCCAGGTCTCGCGCGTCAGCGCCGTGCGCACCATGCGCGCGTTCATGCGGGCGGTCTCCATGGAGGCCATCACGCTGGACGGGTTCGAGAGGTCGCGCAGAAGGAAATCCGTCACGCTCGCCGTATCGTGGGGCCGCTCCTCCTGTTCGAAAGCCTCGCGCGCGCCGGCGCTGGTGAGCACCGATATCCATTCGTCCGACGCCGTGCCCGTCTGCGTCAAGGCAAGGCGATGGCCGGTATCGACGAGACGGGCCATATTCTCCGCCCGCTCGATATACCGGTGCATCCAGTAAAGGCCATTGGCCGCGCGCCCCAGAAGCATTGTCAGCTCCGCGCCTGTTCAATCATCCAGCACCCATGTGTCTTTCGTTCCCCCGCCCTGTGAGGAGTTTACGACCAGCGAACCCTCTTTAAGCGCCACCCGCGTCAGCCCGCCCGGCACCGTGCGGATGCGGTCCGACACCAATACGAACGGGCGCAGGTCCACATGGCGCGGCGCCAGCCCGCTTTCGGTGAGCACCGGGCAGGTCGACAGGGAAAGCGTCGGCTGGGCGATGTAGTTGGCGGGCCTGGCCTTGAGCTTGGCCGCGAAAGCCTCCCGCTCCTTGGCGGAAGCCGCCGGGCCGACCAGCATGCCGTAGCCACCGGAGCCGTGCACCTCCTTCACCACCAGTTCGTGCAGATTGTCGAGGACGTGAGAGAGGCTCGCCGGCTCTGAGCAGCGCCAGGTCGGCACGTTGCGCAGGATCGCCTTGCGGCCGGTGTAGAACTCCACGATCTCGGGCATGTAGGAGTAGATCGCCTTGTCATCGGCGATCCCCGTGCCCGGCGCGTTGGCGATGGCGATGTTGCCGGCGCGGTAGACGTCCATGATGCCGGGAACGCCGAGCACGGAATCGGGATTGAAGGTCAGCGGGTCGAGGAAGTCGTCGTCGACGCGGCGGTAGAGCACGTCGATGCTCTTGTAGCCCTGGGTGGTGCGCATGGCCACGCGGCCGTCGACCACGCGCAAATCCGGCCCCTCGACCAGCTCCACGCCCATCTGGTCGGCCAGGAAGGCGTGCTCGAAATAGGCCGAGTTGAAGCTGCCCGGCGTCAAGACGGCAATGGTGGGCGAGCCATCGCAGTTGGCCGGCCGGACGGCGGCGAGCGAATCGCGCAGGAGCTGCGGGTAGTTTTCCACCGGCAGCACCTTCACCTTCTGGAACAGCTCCGGGAAGAGCTGCATCATCGTCTCACGGTTCTCCAGCATGTAGGAGACGCCCGACGGCGTGCGGGCATTGTCCTCCAGCACGTAGAACTCGTCCTCGGCGGTGCGCACGATGTCGACGCCGATGATGTGCGTGTAGACGCCGCCGGGCGGGCGCACGCCGATCATCTCCGGCAGGAAAGCCTCGTTGCAGGCGATGATCTCCTTCGGGATGCGGCCGGCCCGCAGGATCTCCTGCCGATGGTAGATATCGTAGAGGAAGGCATTCAGCGCCTGCACGCGCTGCTCGATCCCCTGGACCAGGCGCCGCCATTCCTTGCCGGAGAGGATGCGCGGGACGATATCGAACGGGATAAGCCGCTCGGCCGCCTCCGCCTCCCCATAGACGGCGAAGGTGATGCCGGTGCGGCGGAAGACCTTTTCGGCATCCTGCGACTTCTCGTTCAGCCGTGCCGGGTCCTGGCCGTGGAACCAGTTCTCGTAAGCCTCGTATGGTTGTCTTGCCCGATCTCCCAGGCGCATCTCATCGAACATGGCCAAGAAATGCTCCTTCCTGAAAAGCATTTCAGCCAGCCTGCATCCGAAACGCAAGCTATTTCTATAAGTTACATGCGAATGCCCGTTCGGCGACCATTCTGCCCGCGATTTCTACACGCGATCGCACGGTTCTGCCTGCGAAATAGGCAGAGTGCGGGGGCGCCGGCATCCCATCTAAAGCCAAGCACCTACAGCGCCGCCAAATCCCCCCGCGCCCATTCTTCCCGCATCCCGGCGGCCCGCTCTTCAAGCAGCCCTTCCTCGATCGCCGCACGGATGTCGGCCATGAGCCGCTGGTAGTAGGCAAGGTTGTTCCAGGTGAGCAGCATGGCGCCCAGCGCCTCGCCCGACTTCACCAGATGATGCAGGTAGGCGCGGGAGTAGTCGCGGGCGGCGGGGCAGTCGCTCTCCTCGTCCAGCGGCCGGGGGTCCTCGGCGTGGCGGGCGTTCTTCAGGTTGATCTTGCCGCGCCTCGTATAGGCAAGGCCGTGGCGGCCGGCCCTTGTCGGCATCACGCAGTCGAACATGTCGATGCCGCGGGCGACGGACTTCAGGATATCGTCCGGCGTACCCACCCCCATCAGGTAGCGCGGCTTTTCCGCCGATAGCGCCGGGCATGTCGCCTCCAGCACCTCGAGCATCACCTCCTGCGGCTCGCCGACGGCAAGGCCGCCGACGGCATAGCCCTTCAGGTCCATGGCCGAGAGCACGGCCGCCGAGCGCGCGCGAAGATCGGGATCGATACCGCCCTGGACGATGCCGAACATGGCCTTGCCCGGCTGGTCGCCGAAGGCGTCCTTGCAGCGCTCGGCCCAGCGCAGCGACAGCTCCATCGCCCGCTCGACATCCTTTCGGGGCGCCGGCAGGCGCACGCACTCGTCGAGCTGCATCTGGATGTCGGCGTCGAGCAGGCCCTGGATTTCGATGGAGCGCTCCGGCGACATCTCGTAGACCTGCCCGTCCACATGGGAGCGGAAGGTCACGCCCTCCTCCCGGATCTTCCTGAGCGCGGCCAGCGACATGACCTGGAAGCCGCCCGAATCGGTGAGGATCGGATGCGGCCAGCGGGCAAATTCATGCAGGCCGCCGAGCCGCGCCACCCGCTCGGCCCCCGGCCGCAGCATCAGATGGTAGGTGTTGCCGAGGACGATATCGGTGCCCACCGCCTGCACCTGGTCCATATACATGGCCTTGACCGTGCCCGCCGTGCCGACCGGCATGAAGGCGGGCGTGCGCACCGTGCCGCGCGGCATGGAAATCTCGCCGCGCCTAGCCTGGCCGTCGCTCGCAAGCACGCGGAATGTGAAGGTGTCGCTCAACTGTCTTTCCTGAAAAGCAGGGTAGCATCGCCATAGGAATAAAAGCGATAACCATGTTCGATGGCGTGGCGGTAGGCCTCTTTCATCGTCTCGAGCCCGCTGAAGGCCGAGACCAGCATGAAGAGCGTCGAGCGCGGCAGGTGGAAATTGGTCATCAGCGCGTCGACGGCGCGGAACCGGTAGCCGGGCACGATGAAGATATCGGTCGCGCCGGACCAGGCGGCAATCTCGCCGCTTGCCCCTGCCGCGCTTTCGAGGAGCCTGAGCGACGTCGTGCCGACCGAGACGATGCGCCCGCCCCGCGCACGCACGGCGTTGAGGGCTTCGGCCGTCCCGGCACCCACCTCGCCCCATTCGGCGTGCATCCTGTGCGCCGCGGTGTCGTCCGCCTTGACGGGCAGGAAGGTGCCGGCGCCCACATGCAGCGTCACGAAATGGCGCTCGATGCCGGCAGCATCGAGCGCGGCGAACAGTCCCGGCGTGAAGTGGAGGCCGGCGGTAGGGGCCGCGACAGCCCCCTCCTCGCGGGCATAGATGGTCTGGTAGTCCGCCTGGTCGCGCTCGTCGTCCGGCCGCTTCGAGGCGATATAGGGCGGCAGCGGCATATGCCCGGCAGCGGCAATCGCCTCGTCGAGCACGGGGCCGGAAAGGTCGAAGACCAGCAATGCCTCGCCGCCCTCGCCTTTCTCGGCCACAGTCGCTTCCAGCGTTCCCAGAAAGCAGCTTTCGCCGTCATGGCCGAACTGGATGCGCTCGCCCACCGCCACCCGCTTCGCCGGCTTCAGGAACGCCTTCCAGCGGTCGGGGCCGGTGCGCATGTGCAGCGTCGCCTCGATATGCGCCACGGCCTCGCCGCGCCTGCGCAGGCCCGAGAGCCGCGCGGGAATCACCTTGGTGTCGTTGAACACCAGCGCATCGCCCGCCCGCAAGAGCTGCGGCAGGTCGCGCACGATACGGTCTTCGAGCCCGTCCCCGACCACAAGCAGCCGCGCGGAATCGCGCGGGCTCGCCGGCCGCAGCGCGATCCGGTCTTCCGGCAGCTCGAAGTCGAAGAGGTCGACACGCATGGGTGAGTGAGTAGCGAGTAGTGAATAGTGAGTAGTGAGCAGCGAGTAGCGAAGACTTCACTACTCACTACCTCACTACTCCCTACTCACTCCGTCACATCCGCCGCGACCTTCATCGAAACGATCGAATCGGGCTCGCGCACCGGCTCGCCCCGCTTCAGGCCGTCGATGCTTTCCATGCCCTCGATCACCTGGCCCCAGACCGAATATTGCCGATCGAGCCACGGTGCCCGGTCGAAGCAGATGAAGAACTGCGAGTTGGCCGAGTTGGGGTTCTGCGACCGCGCCATGGAGCAGGTGCCGCGCTCGTGCGCCGTGTTGGAGAACTCGGCCGCAAGATCCGGCTTTTTCGAACCGCCCATGCCGGTGCCTGTCGGGTCGCCCGTCTGCGCCATGAAACCTTCGATGACGCGGTGGAAGACGACGCCGTCGTAAAAGCCGTCGCGCGTCAGCTCCTTGATGCGCTCCACATGGGCCGGCGCGAGGCCGGGCATGAGTTCGATCACCACCCTGCCCTTGGTGGTTTCCATGAGAATGGTGTTTTCCGGGTCTTTGATTTCGGCCATCTGGGATAGTCCTTTCCTATTCGTCGGCGGCGACGGTGACGCGCACCATGCGGTCGGGGTCGGCGACCGCGCCATTCGCGGCCTGATCGCCCTTCTTGATCTGGTCGATATGTTCCATGCCGGATTCCACCTCACCCACAACGGTGTAGCCGCCGTTAAGGTGCGGTGCCGGCGCGAACATGATGAAGAACTGGGAGTTGGCCGAGTTGGGGTCCTGCGACCGCGCCATCCCCACCGTTCCGCGCTCGAAGGGCGCGTCGGAGAATTCCGCCGGCAAATCGGGCAGCGCCGAGCCGCCGGTACCGGCACGCTGCGGATCAAAACCCTCCTCCATGTCGCCGAACTCCACATCGCCGGTCTGCGCCATGAAGCCGTCGATCACCCGGTGGAAGGCGACATTGTCGTAGGCGCCTTCGCGCGCCAGCGTCTTGAGGCGTTCGACGTGCTGAGGGGCAAGGTCCGTGCGCAGCGCTATCTCCACCGTGCCGCCGCTGAGCTCGATGACGAGCGTATCCTCCGGTTCCGCCGCCTGGGCGGGGCCGGCGAGCGCAAGGCTTGCGGCGAGGCAAAAAGGTGCTGCGAAGGAAAGAAGGCGCATGAGGATAGTCTCCTGGATTTTTCGGCTCAGGCGGCGAACTTGGCTTTCAGCGCGCGCGCCACGACGGCCGGAACGAAGGGCGTGATATCGCCGCCCATCGATGCGATCTGGCGCACGAGTGTGGCGGTAATGGTGCGCACGGACGGGCTTGCCGGCAGGAACACGGTCTGCAGGTCCGGCGCCATGGTCTCGTTCATGCCGGCCATCTGCATCTCATAGTCGAGATCGGTGCCGTCGCGCAGGCCGCGGATCATGATGGAGGCGCCATGGGCGCGCGCCGCGTCCACCACGAGATTGTCGAAGGCGACGACCTCGATGCGCGCCCCGTCCTCGTCCAGTTCGTCCTCCGCGGCACGCTTGATGAGCGTGGCCCGCTCCTCATAGGAAAAAAGCGGCGTCTTGCCCGGATGCAGGCCGATGCCGAGGACGACCGTATCGGCCACCGTGAGCGCGCCCTTAAGCACGTCCAGATGGCCGTTGGTCAGCGGGTCGAAGGAGCCGGCATAGAAGGCGGTGCGCGTCGTCATGGCCGAGCTTCTATCGCGCCTTGCAGGCGAAGGCAATTCGCCCCGATGCCCTCAAATCGCCCCTCACCGGCGCGACAGCGCCAGCCACAGGCCGCCGCCGATGAGGCAGGTGCCGGAGATGCGCTCGACAAGCTTCACCCGCGCCCTTGTCAGCCGCGCGCCGGCCCCGCTGGCGGCGAACGCGTATAGCGAATCGCTCACCGTGGCGACCGCCATGAAGATCGCGCCGAGGAGCATGGTCTGCCACACCGGATTGCCCGCCGGATTGACGAACTGGGGAATGAAGGCGCCGAAGAAGAGCAATGCCTTGGGGTTCGACCAGATGACGATGAAGCCCTGCAGCACGAAGGAGCGGCCCACCGGCACCGTGTCCGCGCCGCCGAGCGAGCCGTCCGAGCGCCACATGCGGATACCGAGCCAGATGAGATAAGCCGCGCCGATCAGGCGCAGGACCTCGAAGATGCTGCCCATGGCGCCGACGATCGCCGCCAGGCCGAAGGCCAGAACGCCAATCATGAGCACGAGACCGACCTGCGTGCCGAGCACGTTGAGCAGCCCGGCGCGCGCGCCATGGCGCAGCGAATTGGCGATGATGACCGTCACCGACGGCCCCGGCACGATGACGATGATGAAGCAGGCGACGATATAGGAGATGAGAGCGGCATGGTCCGGCATGGAGCAGTCCTCGTGGCAATGTGTGAACGAAGCCACAGACGGACGGCAAAGGCAAGGTGCAGTGTCCGGGGCCAAGGTCCGTCGGGCCACCCTTGGATGAACAGAACCTAAACGGAACGTTCAGGGCCCGTTCCCGCCGCCTCTGCGAAGGTGGCGTCAGTTGGGGCGGTCATGGCGGAACAGAAACGAGCCGTCGCCCGTTATGATGCCAAGGAGGCAGACCGATGCTGATCTTCACGCTCGCAGCCGCAATGACCCTTGCCATGCTGATCGCCACCGCGTTCGGCCTTCACCAGGAAGCGCAGCGCGTAAGGCTGGAGAACCGGATCAGGTCCGATCGAACCGATTATCGCTGGTGACATCGGAAAGACGGATATAGCGCTGCTTCAGCCGGCTGAAAGCCGATTGCTGACCTCCACCAGATTGCCGTCCGTATCCCTGAAGTAAACCGACATGAGGGGACCGGTGGCGCCTTGGCGTTCGCCGGGGCCTGCCACGATCTCCACCCTTTCACGAGCCAGACGCGCAACGACCGCCGCCATCGGCATGTCCGTCAGCAGACAGAAATTGCCGCTTCCGGGGACCGTGTTGCGCGCGATGCCCGGCGCGGCGCGCGCATCCTGCAGGCTGATCTTGTGGGCGCCGAAGTGCAGCGACCATTTGCCTGGCCGCTCCTCGCGCGGCTCCATCCCCAGCACGCGTTCGTAGAACCGGCATGTCGCCGCCACATCCGTGACAGTGAGCACGAGGTGATCAAGCGTATGGACCTGCATGGGGCGCAGCCTAGACCGCGCCGCACGCCATGGCCAGACACGCGCCCTATGCCTGCGGGGTTCCGTCCTCCGGCGCCTCCGGCGCGGCGGCGCCCTCCTCCGCCTCGTCCTCGCCCTGCGGCTCGGAAATCCGCTCGACCGAGACCACCCGCTCGCCGTCCGCCGTGTTGAAGATGGTCACGCCCTTGGTGGCGCGGCTGGCGATGCGGATACCGTCGACCGGGACACGGATCACCTGGCCGGCGTTGGAGACCAGCATGATCTGGTCCTCCGGCGCCACCGGGAAAGCGGCGATCAGGGGGCCGATCTCCTCGCGCTTGGAGATGTCGGTGGCGCGGATGCCCTTGCCGCCGCGGCCGATGACGCGGAAATCGTAGGAAGACGAGCGCTTGCCGTAGCCAAATTCGCTGACGGTGAGCACCAGTTGCTCGCGCGCCTTCAATTCTTCGTAGCGCTCGGGCGACAGGTCGGCCTCCTCGCCCACCTCCTCGTTGGTGAGCGCGATCTCCTCTTCCTCGCCGCCATTGGCCAGCCGCCGCTCGGCGGCCGCCTGTTTCAGATAGGCCGCGCGCAAGGCCGCATCGGCCTCCACGTGGCCGAGGATCGCCATGGAGATGACGCGGTCGCCGTCGGCCAGGTTGATGCCGCGCACACCGACCGAGTTGCGCCCGGCAAAGACGCGCACGTCGGTGACGGAGAAGCGGATGCACTGGCCGGAAGCGGCCGTCAGAAGCACGTCGTCGTCCTCGGTGCAGGTGTAGACGCCGAGGATCTCGTCGCCCTCCTCGTCGAGCTTCATGGCGATCTTGCCGTTGCGGTTGACCTGCACGAAGTCGGACAGCTTGTTGCGCCGCACGGTGCCGCGCGTGGTGGCGAACATCACGTGAAGCGCGTCCCAGCTCTCCTCGTCCTCCGGCAGCGGCATGATGGAGGTGATGCGCTCGCCCTCCTGGAGCGGCAGCATGTTGCGCAGGAACTTGCCGACAGACTGCGGCGTGCCCTGCGGCAGCCGCCAGACCTTCTCCTTGTAGACGATGCCGCGCGAGGAGAAGAAGAGGATGGGCGTGTGCGTGTTGGCCACGAACAGCCGCGTGACGAAATCCTCGTCCTTGGTCGACATGCCCGAGCGGCCCTTGCCGCCGCGCGCCTGCGCCCGGTAGATCGACAGCGGCACGCGCTTGATGTAGCCCTTGTGCGTGACGGTGACGACCATGTCCTCGCGCTGGATGAGGTCCTCGTCCTCCATGTCGGCGCCGCCCTCGGTGATCACCGAGCGGCGCGGCGTGCCGAACTCGTCGCGAACGGCGGTCAGCTCGTCCTTGACGATCTGCTGGATGCGGGCACGCGAGGAGAGGATCTCGAGGAATTCCTGGATCTCGGCGCCGATCTTGTTCAATTCGTCGGCGATCTCGTCGCGGCCGAGGGCGGTCAGCCGCTGCAGGCGCAGGTCGAGGATGGCGCGGGCCTGCTCCTCGGAAAGGTTGTAGGTGCCGTCCTCGTTCACCTTGTGGCGCGGGTCGGCGATGAGGAGGATCAGCGATTCGACCTCCTCTGCCGGCCAGCGCCGCTCCATCAGCTCTTCGCGCGCCGTCTGCGGGTCGGGCGCGCGGCGGATGAGCTTGATGACCTCGTCGATATTCGCCACGGCGATCGCCAGGCCGACCAGCACATGCGCCCGGTCGCGCACCTTGCGCAACAGGTACTTCGTCCTGCGGCTCACCACGTCCTCGCGGAAGGCGACAAAGGCCCTGAGCATGTCGAGGAGCGTCATCACCTCGGGCTTGCCGCCGTTGAGCGCCACCATGTTGCAGCCGAAGGAGGTCTGCAGCGGCGTGAAGCGGTAGAGCTGGTTGAGGATGACCTCGGCGTTGGCGTCGCGCTTCAGTTCCACCACCACGCGGTAGCCCAGGCGGTCGCTCTCGTCGCGGATGTCGGAGATGCCCTCGATGCGCTTGTCGCGCACCAGTTCGGCCATCTTCTCGATCATCATCGCCTTGTTCACCTGGTAGGGAACCTCGGTGACGATGATGGCCTCGCGCTCGCCGCGGATCTGCTCGATCTCCACCTTGCCGCGCATGATGACGGAGCCACGGCCCGTGGAATAGGCGCTGTGGATGCCGGAGCGGCCGAGGATGATGCCGCCGGTTGGGAAATCCGGCCCCGGTATCATCTCCATCAGGCGCGAAAGTTCGATCGCCGGATCGTCGATGAGCGCGATACTGCCGTCCACCACCTCGGTCAGGTTGTGCGGCGGGATGTTGGTCGCCATGCCGACGGCGATGCCGCCGGAACCGTTGACGAGCAGGTTGGGAAAGCGCGCCGGCAGCACGCGCGGCTCCTGCGCCGCACCGTCATAGGTGTCCTGGAAGTCGACCGTCTCCTTGTCGATATCCTCCAGAAGCTCGTGCGCCACCTTGGTCAGGCGCGATTCCGTATAACGCATGGCCGCCGGCGGATCGCCGTCGATGGAGCCGAAATTGCCCTGCCCGTCGATGAGCGGCAGGCGCATGGACCACGGCTGCGCCATGCGCACGAGGGCATCGTAGATCGCCGCGTCGCCATGCGGGTGGTATTTACCCATCACATCGGCGACGGGCCGCGCCGACTTCACATATTTGCGGTTCCAGTGATAGCCGCTCTCGTGCGAGGCGTAGAGGATGCGCCGGTGCACGGGTTTCAGCCCGTCGCGCACGTCGGGCAGCGCCCGGCTCACGATCACGCTCATGGCGTAATCGAGATAGGAGCGCTGCATTTCCTCGATGATGGAGATGGGCTCGATGTCGTCGGGCTCGCCCGGCCCGCGCGGCGTCGTCTGGTCGGTCAAATCAGGTCACATTCAGCTATGAGAATCATTCCCTTCCTTATATAGGAAGCAGCACCGATTCTCCAACGGGAACCGGCGTTATTCACGGTGGAAATGGCGCGAAATTTCAAGAAGATAGCGCTTTTGTTCGCACGTGCGGCATGAACCGCCGCGGAACGGCCACATTTGGCGAGGCCGGCTGCACCGGCGGACGCATAGAGAAGCGGCATCGCGCACCGGTTGGGCCGGCGTTGGATTGCCGACCCGCGATAGACCGCCCTGCCCTCAGGCCAGTTTTCACTCCTTGCCCGAGGATCCACGGCCAGGCAGCGCCATCGGCAAAATCGGCCTCCGGCCAATCCACCGAGGCGCCACATCCGCAGCACCATCCCGCCCACGCGACGAAGGGTAGTGTCTCAGTTGAATTTCGGCTCTCGACCCTCTGCGGAAGTTCGTTCTCACAAGGTCGAATTCGCAGGACGCCGTAAGCGGTCAGACCGTTTACGGCCCCAGTTCTGCCGTACAAAGGTAATTCGATCAACTGTCAGCGTTTGACTCTGTTGCCCACGAGGCCAATTACGATTTCCGACTCGTTGAGGCTCTCTTCGGTGCTGGCTTTTCGCGGATACGGACGGCTCGCCCTTCTGGATGCTCGATCTCGAAGGCGTTAGTCTTGCGGACAAGATCGCTCAGCTTGCGGAAGCCGAAATTGCGCGGATCGAAATCCGACGACAGGTTAGCCAGCTGCGTTCCTACAGCCCCAAGCGGTGCCCAGCCGTCTTCTGTCTCCATCTGATCGAGAACGCGCCGGATGATGGGTGTGGCCGCGCTCGGCGGCTGAAGGGGCTTGGCTCTGCTGCCTGCAGCCTCGACATTGGCAGGCGCATCCGGGAGCAAATTCTCGGTGTAGGTGAAGCGTCGACAAGCCTGCCGGAAGCTCTCTGGCGTCTTCTGCTCCCCGAACCCAAAGACATCGACGCCCTGTTCACGAATACGAGCGGCGAGCCGCGTGAAGTCGCTGTCGGACGAGACCAAACAGAAGCCGTCGAAACGGCCGCTATGCAAAAGGTCCATCGCATCTATGACGAGGGTAATATCGGAGGCATTTTTGCCGGTCGTGTAAGCGAACTGCTGCTGCGGAATGATTGCATGCCGTGCCAAGACATCAATCCACGCTTTCGATCTTGAGCTGGCAAAGTCGCCATAGATGCGCCGAACGCTTGCCTCACCTATCTTCGCGATTTCATCGAAAAGTCCGTCGACGATCTTGGCCGAAGCGTTGTCGGCGTCGATTAGCACAGCGAGGCGTGGGGAGCGCGTTTCTATAGCCATTGTCCAAGAGACCTTCCGGGCATGCGTGCTTTGGCAACCTATCACGCGTATCGTTGCACAGCGATGTCTGGGATTCAGCTCAAACCGGGTAATATCTCACAAGGCTTGGAAATCGCCACAGGTGGCCAGTGACTTCGGATCCACCTGATAGAATGTCCGCTATCCGCCTTCCAGAGCCGAAAGCGGATGATCAGCTCCCGGCCCCGAACACGCCATTCGGCGATCGGCTTGGCGATGACCGCTAGGTCCGCAAGCCGGTCGCTGGGCTGTCGCCCGCCCTCTTGCCGCTCTGTCCGTTTCCGCTTGCCTGCACGGCGAAAATCACATTGATTGATCCATCATCGGCGGTTTTTCGATGATACCGGATCGGCGCCGATATCGCGTCGGATCGGGTGGAGGTGCCTTGTGCCCGGGTTGGAATATCTGCTGCCGTTTCTGCTGACCGCCCTGCTCCTTTCCATCACGCCGGGGCCGGGGCTGCTTTATATCGCCGCTCAATCGATGGGACGGGGCCAGAAGGCCGGCTGGTTTTCAGCGGTTGGAACGCACTTCGCCAGCTATGTTCATATCGTCGCCGCGGCGTTCGGACTGAGTTTGTTCCTTGTCGCGGTGCCAACCGCCTATCTCGCTCTGAAAATCGTCGGCGCAACCTATCTTTTCTGGCTCGGTATCAAGTTTTTGATGACCGAGGAACAGGACACGGGGCAAAGCCTGAAGTCGCAACCACACTCGCATATCCGCGCTCTCAAGGAGAGCTTGATCGTCGAGTTGACCAACCCGAAGTCCGCTGTGTTCTTCATTGCTTTTCTGCCACAGTTTTCGGACCGGAATGCATCCTATCCGATCTGGCTCCAGATTATCCTGTTGGGCATTATCGCGAACATGATTTTTACCCTCGCCGAAATCTCGTGTGTGATCTTCGCGGACAAAGTCTCGTCTTTTCTGAAGAAATCGCGATCGGCCGGTCGTTGGATGCGACGCGCTTCCGGATCGGTTCTGATAGCGCTCGGCGCAAATCTGCTTTTCTCCGAACGCTGAGCCAGATCCGCAAGGCAAAAGTTCAGCCGACCTGGCGAATGGCGGCTTCGTCCGCAAACCGGTCAAAGGGCTGTCGCATGCCAACTACAATATTGAGCCCGGTCCAGTCGTTCCCGCCACACCTCAGGAACGACCGCTGTACGCCCCAAATGCGACGTCTGAGAAGTGGTCTGCGTGGCCAGTTGATAAACACATCGCTTGCTAATTGGTTCGCTCGGATATCCGCGCCGAAATTAAGGTGCGGCACGGCGCAGAAAAAGAGTTTCCCCGGATTGTCGTGAGACGCCACGGCCTTTCGTCCTTGGGACATAGTGCAGATCTACCGATCGCAACGTGGCTGAGGAGGCTGATTCGATGGGTATAGTGCAAGCGCAAGCGATCATGTCTCTGGACGGTTACGTCGCCAAACAGGACAACACGATCGGCCGGTTGTTCGACTGGCTTCAGAACGGCGAGGTCGCCTTGCCGACCCCGGCCGGAGACTTCGAGGTCCACCTCAGCCCGCCCAGCGCGGAGTTCTGGCGGCAGTGGGTCTCCTCTCTCGGGGTGCTGGTCTGCGGTCGCACCTTGTTCGACGTGACCAAGGGCTGGCACGGCCGACACACGCTGGATGTCCCCGTCGTCGTGGTCACGCATCACGTCCCTACGGACTGGGTCGACGCTCACCCCGACGCGCCGTTCTCCTTCGTGACGGACGGCGTGGAAGCCGCGATCGTACGTGCCCAGGAGATTGCCGGCGACCGCGTCGTCTCCGTCACCGGAGGGACCATCGCTAAGCAGTGCCTGGACCTCGGATTGCTGGACGAGGTAGCCGTCAACCTGGTTCCGGTGGTGATGGGTGAGGGCAACCGCCCCTTCTTCGGTCAACTCTCTTCAAACGACGTCCTACTCGGCAACCCAACGGTATGCGTTCAGGGCGACCGCGTAATTCACATGGTCTTCCCGGTGCAGCGGTGACTCGACGCGGGAGATACAGGTGTCATGATAAACGGTTTCGTGGCCATGTCCGCTTGTGCAGGTCGGCGCTCGTAAGCAGACAGTCTCGTAACGGCCTCCGAACACGTCATTCGGCAATCGGCTTCGCGACGACCGCTTAGTCCGCAACCTTCTCGTTCCGATGTGGAAGACGAAGGACGGTCTTCCACACCCACTGCCGAAACCCAAACTGAGGCACGACCCGACGAAGGTTTCCACCGCGATGTGCGGCGGGCTGGCGTCGGCGCCGGCCCGCCGCCACCGCAGCTTACTGGCTTGCCTGGCCGATCGCGTCCGTCAGCCGCTGCGCCAGATCGGGGTCGGCCTGTGCCGACTGGATGATCTGGTTGTACTCGTCGACCGAGATGCCGTCGGTCTCCTCCACGGCCTGCAGGATCTTCTCGCCGGCCTCGTTCTGGAGCTGCTGCTGGCGCTCGGCATCGTCGCCGGCTTCCTGCAGTTGCTGCGTGTATTGCTGCTTCAGGTTCTCGACCTCGAGAAAGGCGACGGCGAAGGACTGCAGCTTCTCGTCGGTGACTGCCGGCGCCTCCATGGCCGGTTCGGAGGGCTGGTTGGCATCCTGGGCCAACGCGTGGAGTGCGAAGGCGAGACCGGCCGACAGGCACGCCGCCATGAGCAGTTTTTTCGAACCGTTTGCGATCATCTATTCCTTGATCCTTTTAAACGTCTTCGTCCGGCGGGCTGGGCGCATCCCAAACCGCAACGCCGCCCCGACGGGTTCGCCAGCGGGCGGCATGGCTTACATGGAGCACCGATGTGGCGGAAGAAACGCCGCCCGCCCGCACAGCGCATCATTTCCGCTTAACCCGGGAAAGAAATCCTGACCGCAGGCGGGGTTGCCATGCCCGATTACAGACATGATCGCCGGCCAGCACATCGCCCGAAAATCGGAATCGGTTTTCGGAAAGCGCGATGCGCAGATCCAATAACGACAGTGTCCTTTGTACGTCCTGGAGCAATTCCAGGAAAAGTGGAAACCGGTTTTCCGTTCGGAATTGTGACAAAACAAGGAGTTAGACCAGTTCATCGATTCCATGAGACGATGAACTGGTCTAAAGGACACACCGCGCCGTAGGAGGCCGCACCGGCCAATCCCGACCGGATGCAAAAAAGCCTTAAGATGCCAATGGCGTCCACCAGGTAGCCGAAGCCGCCCGGGATGTCGTTCCAGGAGATGCCGACAAGGCCACCGGCATCGCTGCGCCTGGCCGCAAGAAGGGCGCGCCGACGCTCCATGTCGGCGGCGACCACCTTCAGATGCCCGGCGGCGGCCGCCTCGAAGCTGCCTTCCGAGACCCTTCCGAACAGTTCCGCGCCGCACGCGTCTCCACCGGAGTGCCTCAAAGCGCCCTCCTCCCGCCGGTCCGGTGCAACGCGGTGCGCTTCGCCGTCACCGGTCCGGCAGCGCCAGCCTCACCTCGCCCCCGCCATGGCCGTGGACGGAATCGCGGACGCGGACGACGACATGCGTCACGCCCTCGGGCACCGCGACGCCGCTAAGGCTGCGGGTAAAGGGCTGCTCGTCCACATGCGGATGCGCAAGGACGCGGGTGGCAAGAACGGTTCCATCCTCGTCCAACACCTCCCACCGGTCGGCATAATGGTCCCAGCCCTCGTCCCCATGGGCAACGGTGACGTCGAAACGATAGGTGCCGCCCGCCTCCGGCCGGATATCCACGGCCTCGACATCGGCCTCACCGGCCATGGAGGTTGCGGCGGAAAGAAACAGGATGCCGGCACAAGCTGCCGCCTGCGCCAAGGCCCGACCATGCAGCGCGCCAACCGTCAATCCCCGGCCTCCTTCCGCGAAGGGGCGCGGCGGCAAACTAGAACGGAATCTCGTCATCCAGGTCGCGCGAATAACCGCCGCCGCCGCCGGCGGCGTTCTCGGCCGGGCCCGACTGGCCGAAGTCGGAGCCGCGCGCGCCGCCGCCATAGCCCACCTGCCCTTCGCCGCCCTGGCCGCGCGAATCCAGCATCTGCAGTTCGCCGCGGTATTTCTGCAGCACGACCTCGGTCGTATAGCGGTCCTGGCCGGACTGGTCGGTCCATTTGCGCGTCTGAAGCTGGCCCTCGATATAAACCTTCATGCCCTTCTTCAGATACTGCTCGGCCACCTTGGCGAGGTTGTCGTTGAAGATCACGACATTGTGCCACTCGGTGCGCTCGCGCCGCTCGCTCGTGTTGCGGTCGCGCCACGTCTCGGAGGTGGCAATCCGCATATTGACAACCGGATCGCCGGAATTGAGCCGCCGGATCTCCGGATCGGCTCCCAGGTTGCCCACCAAAATGACCTTGTTCACGCTGCCCGCCATGGCATCACTCCACTCGTCCGAAATTACGCGTCCCTAAAGGCCGGCCTGCACTGCAGGTAAAGCCGGCAACTCCCGTCGGAGCCATCGCGACCTTATCCGATCCACCGCACACATGCTCGCTCCAACGGGCGAAGCGTCCGTCCGTCCACAACACAATTTTGTTCTCTTTTTGTTCATAGCGCGATTTTCACGCCGCTGCAAGATGCTTCGATGCTTGCCCGGCGATCGGCCGCCGCAAAAGGGATATGCGGACAGGGAAAGGCCCCGCCGCCGCTTCATCTCGGGCGCGCAGGGGCCACTTTCATTTTTTCGTGCCGGGAGTATTTTACCGGCGTTGGTCAGGACGCGCGACATCACTCGCGTTCGTCCAGCATACAAGTTATCGATGTATTGTAAGCAGCCGTCTGGAGATCTGACGCCTCTGCCGTCGCGGCACAGGCTACGGCTTCCGATCAACGCCGTTCCGGAAAAGCGCCTTGCCTCCGGAGCCGCGCGTGGCAAGCCTCTCAGCCCAGGGTCGGCTGTGGCTCCACGCTCAAGGTGGAGCCTGTCGGACAGTCGGGTGGAGTCATGCCTCCCTCCTGGTTCGTTGCTCCTGATCTCACCGTCCACACGTCAGCGCCAGGTTGCCCCGGCGCCCGTCTTGGCCAGCGGACGAGGCGACTTTGCGCCCACATGGGGCCACCCGTCAAGGCCTGCCGCCCCCACGGCGCGAATTGTGATCGGCCGAAAGCGGCTCCACCGTCGACAGGAAGATGTCAGGATACCGTTCGTTCTTTGTTCTTTCTACTTGCCCTTGAAGGGAAAAGCTGGAAAAGATGCCGGGGTTATCCATGATTAGCCTGGCGGCAGGGTTGCGGCCTGCGCCTTTTGTGGCGAGCTTCGCATCCCTAAATGAAGCCCGGCCGGCGCCTGCCGGCCGTCCCTTATAGTTTAGACAAGGCAGCGACGGGGCATGCCCGACCACAAGCTGATTTCCATTCGCGGCGCGCGCGAGCACAATCTGAAGAACGTCGATCTGGATCTCCCCCGCGAGAAACTGATCGTCATGACCGGCCTGTCGGGCTCCGGCAAGTCGTCGCTCGCCTTCGACACCATCTATGCCGAGGGCCAGCGGCGCTATGTGGAGAGCCTGTCGGCCTATGCCCGGCAGTTCCTGGAGATGATGCAGAAGCCGGACGTCGACCAGATCGACGGCCTGTCGCCGGCCATCTCCATCGAGCAGAAGACCACCTCGAGGAACCCGCGCTCGACGGTCGGCACCGTCACCGAGATCTACGACTATATGCGCCTGCTCTTCGCCCGCGTCGGCGTGCCCTATTCGCCGGCGACGGGCCTTCCCATCGAAAGCCAGACGGTGAGCCAGATGGTCGACCGGGTGCTGGCGCTCGAGGAGGGAACCCGGCTCTACATCCTCGCCCCCATCGTGCGCGGCAGGAAAGGCGAATACCGCAAGGAGCTGGCCGAGCTGCAGAAGAAAGGCTTCCAGCGCGTCAAGGTCGACGGCGCGTTCTACGAGATCGCCGACGTGCCGGCGCTGGACAAGAAATACAAGCACGACATCGACGTGGTGGTGGACCGCGTCGTGGTGCGCCCGGACCTTGCTACAAGGCTCGCGGATTCGCTGGAGACCTGCCTCAGACTGTCGGAAGGGCTGGCGGTGGCCGAATACGCCGACCGCCCCCTGCCCGACGCGCAGACCGCCGAGGGCGGCGGCGCCAACAAGTCGAAGAACGAGACGCACGAGCGCCTCATCTTTTCGGAAAAATTCGCCTGCCCCGTCTCCGGCTTCACCATTCCGGAGATCGAGCCGCGGCTGTTCTCCTTCAACAACCCCGCCGGCGCCTGCCCCTCCTGCGACGGGCTCGGCAGCCAGCGCGCCATCGATCCCGATCTCGTGGTGCCGGACGAGAACGCGATCCTGCGCGAGGGCGCCATCGCGCCGTGGGCCAAATCGACATCGCCCTACTACCTGCAGACGCTGGAGGCGCTGGGCAGGGAATACGGCTTCAAGGTCGGCAACCGCTGGAAGGAGCTGTCGGACGAGGCGAGAGAGGCCGTCCTCAACGGCACGGGCGAAAGGAAGATCGTCATCGACTATGACGACGGCCTGCGCTCATACCGCACCACCAAGCCGTTCGAGGGCGTGGTCACCAACCTGCAGCGGCGCTGGAAGGAGACCGAATCTGCCTGGATGCGCGAGGAGATCGAGCGCTACATGTCGGCCTACCCCTGCCCCGCCTGCGGCGGCCACCGCCTGAAGCCCGAGGCGCTGGCCGTCAAGATCGCCGGCCTGCACATCGGCGAGGTCACGGAGATGTCGATCCGCAAGGCAGGCGACTGGTTCAACACCCTGCCGGAAAAGCTCAACGTCAAGCAGAACGAGATCGCCACGCGCATCCTGAAGGAGATCCGCGATCGCCTCAACTTCTTGAACGACGTCGGCCTCGACTATCTGACCCTGTCGCGCAACTCCGGCTCGCTGTCGGGCGGCGAGAGCCAGCGCATCCGCCTTGCCTCGCAGATCGGCTCCGGCCTCACCGGCGTGCTCTACGTGCTCGACGAGCCGTCCATCGGCCTGCACCAGCGCGACAACGACCGCCTGCTCGCCACGCTCCGCCACCTGCGCGACCTCGGCAACACGGTCATCGTCGTCGAGCATGACGAGGATGCGATCCTCACCGCCGATTACGTGGTCGACATCGGCCCCGCGGCCGGCATCCACGGCGGCCGCATCATCGCCGAGGGCACTCCCGGCGACATCATGGCCAGCCCCGCCTCGATCACCGGCAAGTACCTCACCGGCGATCTCGCCATCCCCATGCCGGAGAACCGCCGCAATATCCCGAAGAAGCGGCGCATCCGCGTCGTCGGCGCCCGCGCCAACAATTTGAAGAACGTCACCGCCGACATCCCGCTCGGCACCTTCGCCTGCGTCACCGGCGTGTCGGGCGGCGGCAAGTCGACGCTCCTGATCGAGACGCTCTACAAGGCCGCCTCGCGCCGCATCATGGGCTCGAGAGAGCACCCGGCCGAGCACGACCGCGTCGAGGGGCTGGAGTTCCTCGACAAGGTCATCGACATCGACCAGTCGCCCATCGGCCGCACCCCGCGCTCCAATCCGGCCACCTACACCGGCGCCTTCACCCCCATCCGCGACTGGTTCGCCGGCCTGCCCGAGGCCAAGGCGCGCGGCTACCAGCCCGGCCGCTTCTCCTTCAACGTCAAGGGCGGGCGCTGCGAAGCCTGCCAGGGCGACGGCGTCATCAAGATCGAGATGCACTTCCTGCCGGACGTGTACGTGACCTGCGACGTCTGCCACGGCAAGCGCTACAACCGCGAGACGCTGGAGGTCACCTTCAAGGGCAAGTCCATCGCCGACGTCCTGGAGATGACGGTCGACGAAGGCGTCGAGTTCTTCTCCGCCGTGCCCGCCGTGCGCGACAAGCTGACGACCCTCGCCCGCGTCGGCCTCGGCTACATCCACGTCGGCCAACAGGCCACCACCCTTTCGGGCGGCGAAGCCCAACGCATCAAGCTCGCCAAGGAACTCTCCAAACGCGCCACCGGCAAGACCCTCTACATCCTCGACGAACCAACCACCGGCCTCCACTTCCACGACGTGGCAAAGCTCCTCGAAGTCCTCCACGAGCTCGTCGACCAAGGCAACACGGTCGTCGTCATCGAGCACAATCTGGAGGTCATCAAGACCGCCGACTGGATCCTCGACCTCGGCCCCGAAGGCGGCGACGGCGGCGGGGAGCTAGTGGTCGCGGGCTCCGTCGACGATGTTATGGCGGAGAAGCGGAGCTATACGGGCCAGTTCCTGCGCGAGCTCCTGGAGCGGCGGCCGGGCAGGAAGCGGGAAGCGGCGGAGTGAGGGGGCGCGATAGAGCGGCGCGCACGTCCCCGCTTCGTCATCAGGGCTCCGAACTCAGGTTAACGACATCGCATCGCCCCCCACTCCGACCGGTGGAGCCTGTCCTCGGGCTCGCCGAAGGCGAGACCCGGGGGCGGCCACCTCTCCCCCGCTCGACGGGGGAGAGGAAGTGCAAATCGCGCCGCTTGGCGCCCTTCCTCTCCCCCGGGCAGGGGGAGAGGTGGATTGCGAAGCAAGACGGAGTGGGGGTGATTTGCGCTGCATTAACCTGAATTCGCAGCCCTGGCTTTGTCATCCTCGGGCTTGAGCCCTAAGGATCCATGCGGGAACGCCATCGGCCGGGTACGGCGGCGATCCCCTGGATCGCCTCGCTACCTCTTCATCCCCGGCGTGAATATCCGGGTGAACGCCCCGTTCCTTCGCGCCCCTCTGGTCCTGAGCTTTGTCGAAGGGCCGGACATCCCCCCACAAGGGCAGGGCTATCGCATATGGATTGAGTCTTCGTTCGGCTTCGCCGGACCCCCACCCTCAATCCCTCCCCTCAAGGGGGAGGGAGGTGCGGCCGAGCACGCCATCGTCCCCCTTCCCCCTTGAGGGGAGGGGTTAGGGGTGGGGGTCCGAACAAGGACTCAGAATCCATATGCGATAGCCTTGCCCACAAGGGGGAGATCGGCGCCTTTGCGGTCTTCGCCAACGTTCGGCGTTACTGGCAGGCAAGTGTCGATTGACACGGTTGGCCGCATGGCGAGGCTCTCCCATACGACGCAATTGCGGACATTGACACGCTCTCGGGGCGCCATATCGTTGGCCTGCAAACTGGACCTGGTGGTGGATATATCAGTAGTGACGCGACATCTAATTGAACGAACTGACGGAGCCGCTGTTGAACTTTTTCAAGCGCAGGCCTCCAACGCCACACCTACGGGAGCAATACTGTTTGTCCATGGCAATCAGGGTGGCCTTCTTATCGGCGCGAAAGAGATCGTCGATAATGGGACGCTGCTTCGCTTCTCGACTGGCCTGAATATCACGGCGGCAGCGGTCTCGCAGGCTGGTTTCGGCGCTTCAGACGGCCCTGCCGATTTCTGCGGCCCAGGCACTCAGCAGACGATCATGGCCGCTCTGTCCTTTCTGAAGGAGCAGCCGTCTATCGATCCTGAGCGTATCGTTCTTTATGGTAACAGCCGTGGGGCTGTTGCATCGGCAATGGTCGCCGCCCAGGTATCCGATCTACGAGCAATCATTCTGTCCAGCGGCGTCTACGATCTCAAAGCGGCCTTTGAAAAGAGTTCTCGTGGCTTGCGACAGGCAATCCAGAAAGAGGCGGGCCTATCGCGCAAAGCCTTTCTGGCCCGCTCGGCCTTGCATCATGCGCATAAAATCCGGTCGGAAACTTTGCTTTTACACGGAAGGCACGACGACCGTGCTCCAGTTGCCCAAGCAGAGATATTCTCCGAAGCCCTGTCCGACGCTGGCGTTCCAGTCACTCTCAGCGTGTTCGAATGCGGACATCGAATTCCGCGCGAATACTCGCAAGGGGTTCTCCGCCCCTTCCTAGAAAGGGTGTTCGATTCCATCGTAGCGCATCACTAAGCTGGAAAGGGCGCTGTGGGCTCAAACGGTGAGTTCGCTGCGGGCAGACTTCACGAGCGCCATACCGGCTGGTCATCTTCATTCGGAGAATTTAGCAAGTTGTGGATTGGCAACAAAGGGCTCGAAGTGTGAATTCTCGCCCATCGAACAAGCGTCCGTTCTGGGTCGAGATTTCGCGTTGATCAGTGTCGTGGACGAGGGTGAACAGACCTTCAATAATTGCCCACAGGGCTGGCGGGCCCGGTTTACGCGCGGGCGGCTTGGCGAGTTCTGCAACTAGCGTGATTAAGAACCGGTCGCTATTGAGCTGCTTTTGGCTTGTCTACGAGTTTCTCGACCAGTCGCCTGAGTTCAGAAGGCGTAGTCTGGCCGGCCAGGACCTCGTGATAACCGATGCCTGCCCGTCGTAGCGCTTCCTTCTTGACCGCGTCTCGCGCTGCGGCGTCACTCTGATAATGCCCGACGCCTTGGTATTCGATTGCATGCCGAGGCCAGCAGCCCTCGTCCACCAGAAGCAGGTCGACCCGTTTCGAATTGATGCAGCCGTAGGCGTCCGCGTCCTTGCTACGCAGGATTTCACCTAACGACACTTGGGCCATCACCTGCCACCCGGGATTGCATCCAATCACCATCCGGTCGAGCTCCCAGAATACACGTGCTTCGCTCTTGTTGAGGAGTGACTTAATCGTGAAATTGGCGCCCATGACAATCCGCAGCTGCTTAGCAGCATCGGGTTGTTTGGGCGCGGCCGGATCGGGCTTCGCCCACGGTCGGTTATCAATGTTATCCCCGCTGCGCTTCCGCTCCCAGCGCCAGCGGTTCTTTTGCCGCCATTCCTGCCGTCGCCTCTCAGACAAGAAACGCTCGACGGTCCTGCCAGTAAAGGCGCCAACCAGCAGAGCGACAATCAGCAGTCCAATAGGCTCAGCCGGCATGCTCGCAACCCGGCGTGTGAACGCAGGCAGCTGTGGCAAGGGCTCAATCGCGAAGGAAAGAATCGACGCGGTCCCCGCCAAGACGGTGGCGACGGCCAGGAGTGCAACCGGCGACCGCCAAAGCAGCCGCCGCCGAGGCATTCGTGGATGGTTGACGTAGCCCACCCCGCCTTCTCCCTAAATCGCCTGACGCAGCCTCTCAGGTTTGAATTGCAATCGGAACTCGCCCAATAGGCGTAGGCCAGCATGGGCAACGGGAAGCACAACCGGCTGTCAGCATTTGTCAGGATTATTTTCCTATCTCTATTCACACTCCTCGCATTCGATGCGATGATCCCATCACCTGTTCGAAGGAGGCAGCCATGGACGGACGTGCGGCAATCGAGCGGGATCGCGAGGCGCTGAAGCGCATCGTGGCTTCCCTCGTGGCCATGGCCGGCCCGGCCGTGGGCCCTCATCCTGAGGCGCGGGCCGAAGGCGAGCCGCGAAAGACCCTGCCCCGCCATCTCTGGCGCGCCATCCTCCGCCTGCTGCGCCCGGCTGAGGCCGCCGCGCGGCGGCTGGTCATCGCCGCCGCGCGCGGTCTCACCGTCTGTCTGCCGCCCCCGCGCAAACAGAGGCCCGCAAGCCCGGCGCCGCTCCTGCGCAGCCTCGGCATCGCCGTGATGGCCTCGCCCGCGGACCTCTCCGCCGCAGCGCGCAGAGCGAGGGCGGAAGCCAGGCGGGCCGCCGCGCCCGCCCGTCCGCGAAGCTTGAGCCTGCCGCTCTTCGACCCGCTGCGGCTTTCGCTCAGCCCTGAGCTTGCCGAAGGGGGCCGCGGCCGCCATGGGCCCGCGCACGCTGTCCCGCGCATCCTGTTTCCTGGCGTCATCGAGCCGTCTCCCCTCCCGCAGCCGCCATCGCGCGACGATCCCGTCAGCGCCGCGCGTCTTGGCCAGCGCCTCGCGGCACTCGCCGCCGCGCTTGACGATCTGCCGGGACAGGCCAGGCGCTTTGCCCGCTGGAAGGCGCGCCGCGATCTGGGGCTTACGCGCCGCACTGCACCGCTGCGCGGCGGCCGCCCGCCCGGCGGCCGGCTGTCCCGCTTCGACCCGTCCGAAATCCGCCCCCGCAACATCCGCGAGGTCGACGAGATCCTGGCGCACGCCCATTCGCTGGCCCTCTACGCGCTGGAGAGCCCCGATACCTCATGACATGGGCGGTGCGGACGCGTTCAGAAAGTCGAGCATTCCAACAAGCCAGACGGGGCAAGACCCGGGCGTGGTAAGGATGGAGCACGGCCGAACGCCAAGGCGGCGACCGCCGCCCGCCCGACTTTTCGGGCGCCCCCGCGGAGGCCAGCGAGCCCGGACTTGTCCGGGGGAGCGCTCGGCCGCGAGCGAAAGGAACCAACAAGGCGGCGACCGCCGCCCGCCCGACTTTTCGGGCGCCCCCGTGAGCGAAGGGAAACCAGCATGTCAGGAGCCGACGGGTGCCGGGTGGACAAAGCGACGAGGCGGACGCATTTTCGGCGCGTGAACGTGAGGAGCGATGAGATGCAATCAGGCACTATCCGCGCCGGCATCGGCGGCTGGACCTTCGAGCCCTGGGAAGGCACCTTCTATCCGGGCGACCTGCCGAAGAAGCGGCAGCTCGAATATGCCAGCCGGCAGATGCCCACCATCGAGGTGAACGGCACCTATTACGGCTCGCAGAAGCCCGCCGTCTTTGCCAAATGGGCGTCCGAGGCGCCGGACGGCTTCATCTTTTCGCTGAAGGGCAACCGCTTCGTGACCAACCGCAAGGTGCTCGCGGAAGCGGCGGAATCGCTCGCCCGCTTTCTCGGCTCGGGCATCGCGGAGCTGGGCGACAAGCTCGGCCCGCTCGTCTGGCAGTTCGCGCCGACCAAGAAGTTCGACCCGGAGGATTTCGAGGGTTTTCTGAAGCTCCTGCCTGAAAAGCAGGACGGCATCCCCCTTCGCCACGTGCTCGAGGTGCGCCATGCGTCCTTCGTCGTGCCGGAGTTCGCCGCCCTTGCCCGCAAATACGGTGCCGCCATCTGCTACGCCCACCACTTCACCTATCCCGAAATGGCGGATGTGACGGCGGATTTCGTCTATGCGCGGCTGCAGCGCGGCGAGGATTCCATCCCCACCGCCTATACGCCCGGCGATCTCGACCAGTGGGCGAGCCGTGCCAGGACCTGGGCCGAAGGCGGCATGCCGGGCGACCTGCCGCTTGCCGACGAGACGGTGAAGATCGAGCCGCGCCCGCGCGACGTCTTCGTCTACTTCATCCACGAGGGAAAGATCCGCGCCCCCCAGGCCGCCCAGGCGCTCATGGAGCGGGTGCGATAGGCGGGCGACCGCCGGTCGGGGCCGCTGTCGGCTCGTCGAACCGGAATCCGTGATCGAACACCCTCTTTCGCGCCCAGTGGTAGAAGCTGCCCTCCTCGGGCGTGGCCGTCGTCGGGCCCTTCTGGTGAATGTGGAAGCCGATGAAGTGGGGGTGGTGGAGCGGTTCGAGGCCGTACTTGGCCGAGAAGATCTTCAGCGACTCCTTGCCGTTCCAATAATAGAAGCTCTCCTTGGGCGCCGCGTCGCGGAATATCCCGTAACGCTTCGCCATGCGGGAAATGCCGTCATTGGCGAAGATGGTGATGCCAAGGGCGGCCGGCGTGACCTCCTTTCCCTTCAGCCTTAAGAGCATCGGCCGCAGCACGCGCCGCCTTATCCCGAGCCAGCGCGGCGCGATATCGTCACTGGCGATATACCGCTCGAATTCCGCGATGATCGGGCTGTTCTCCGGCAGGTAGAGCGCGGAGACGCCGAGGCGGCTGCGGTTCTCGCGCGCCAGATAGTGCCGGGCGGGATCGGGCTCGAACCTCTTCACCAGATAGATGTCGGTATCGAGCCACACCCCTTGCTTGTGCCTCATGAGCGTGACGCGGAACAGGTCGCTGAAATGGGGAATGGTCCGGGACGATTTGAGTTTGGGATAGCCGGGATCGAGCCGCTTGAAGGTCTCGCGCGGCAATATCGCCTCCGCCTCGCAACACTCCACCCCCGCGGGGACGTTCAGCACCGGCTCGTAGCTGAACAGCTTGACCCGCTGTCCCGTCATGACCATCGAGGCCAGGCAAAGCTGATCCACCTCGCGAAGACGGGGCCCGTACCAGAAGGTGCAAATATCCATGGATCACCGCGTGCTGTTGTGCCCGATGTGCCGGAGCACGATCTCCGCCGCCATATCGCCCGAGGGGCGCGGCGTGGCAAGCGCCTCGGCCACTTCGACAAAGCCTTCGCGCTGGGCGCGGCGGGTCGGCGTGTCGCGCCAGAGCTGGTCCAGCTGGCGCGCCAGATAAACGGGACGGACGAACGCGTTGAAGTGCTCCGGCACGACCGGCCAGCCGGCGATCAGGTTGGGCAGCGAGGCCGACCAGACGGTGAGCAGAAACGGCGCCAGCCGCGAGGCGACGGCGTCCGTCTTGTAGCAACTTATGAAGGGCACTCGGGAGAGCGCAAGCTCCAGCGCCACCGTGCCCGAGCAGGCGAGCGCGGCATCGGCCTCGGCGAAGGCAGTCCATTTGCCCGCCTGATCGAGGATGACCTGTGGCCGCACCGGCCAGCCCGCCACCGCCGTTTTCACCAGTGCCGCAACATGCGGCACCGTTGGCAGAGCCACGTCGAACGTATGGCCCGCCGCCGCCAGTTCCGCCACCGTCTCGCCGAATGGGCCGAGAAGGCGCCGCACCTCGCCTTTGCGGGAGCCCGGCAGAAGGAGGAGCTTTTTCCGCGTTCCCTGTCCGCCCCGCGCGATCTGCGCCCGCGCCGCCGCCTGGATATTCTCATCATTGCTCAGGCGGTGGCCGACGAACGTGCCGGGCGGCCCGCCGAGGCGCCCAAGCTCGTCCGGCTCGAAAGGCAGAAGACACAAGACGTGGTCGACATGCGGCCGCATGGCCGCTGCCCGGCCGGGCCGCCACGCCCACACGCTCGGACACACGTAGTGGACGACGGGGATCGAAGGGTCGGCCGCCCTCACCTTCTTCGCAACGCGCAGGCCGAAATCGGGGCTGTCGATGGTGACAAGGCAATCGGGCTTGGCAGCGGCAATCGCGCTCGCCGCCTGGCCGATGCGCCGCATGAGGCGCGGCAGATCGCGCAGGACCGCCGAAATGCCCATGAGGGCGATATCGTCGGCGTTGAAGAGAGACTTCAGCCCCAACCCCTCGAGATTGCGCCCGCCGACGCCGGTAAGTTCGACCGTCCGCCCCGTCCGGCGCTCGATCGCCGCCGCGAGATCGGCGCCCAGAAGGTCGCCCGACTCTTCGCCGGCAACCACCGCGATCTTCAGCGGCCCCTTCCCGCTCATTGCTCCCGCCCCCGCGTAAAGCCGAGGAGGAAAAGGCCGTGAAGGTCGGCCAGGCGCACCGTCTCGGCGCAATCGAGGATGAAGCTCACCTCGGCCTCGACGGCAATCCCGGCAAGCCCCGCGCCATGGGCCGCCGTCACGGTCTGCGGGCCGATCGTCGGCAGGTCGGCGCGCGCCTCCTGGCCGGGCTTGGCGCATTTCACCAGAACGCCGCGCCCCTTTCCGGCAAGCCGCCCGTGCGAGCGCAACTCCTTGGTGCGGGCGAGCAGGCCGTCCGTCCCCTCGATGCCTTCAAGCGCGACGGCCCGCCCGCCAATGGCGATTGCCGCCTGGCCGATGTCCAGCCGGCCGATGGCGCGGGCGGCAGCAAGGGCGGCGGCGATGTCCTTCTCGTCGCCGCGCGCCGGTTTCGCCTTGCTCAAAAGCCCCTCCGGCGCCAGCAGGTCCGGCACCAGCTCATGGGCGCCGACGACGCGTATTCCGTTCGCCTCGACGTAGCCGACGAGCATGCGCAGCAGCGCGTCGTCGCCGCGCGCATAGGCGGTGAGGAGCCGCGGCAGGTGCAGAAGGAAGCGCGGATGGACACGCAGGCTCCTGATCGGCGGGCGTGCCGCCACCCCGCCGGCCAGCACGAGATGGGTCACGCCGTGCCGCTTGAGCTCGGGCATGAGAAGCCCCAGCCGCTGTGCCGGCACGCGCAGAAGGTCGTAGCGCTCCGGCGCTTCGGAAAATTCCGCCTCCCCCTCGATCGCCGCAACGAGTGGGCGATGGCCGGCATCGAAAAGGCCCTCGACGATATCTTGCGGCAGCCGGCCGCTGCCGGCGATGATGGCTATGCGGTCGCCCGTGCCGATTGCCAGACTGCGCGGCGGCTTATTCGGCGCCGTCGTCATCGTCCTCATCCGCGGCCCCGCTCGGCGGCACGGTGAAGTGGCGCTTTTCCCGGCCGGCAACGAAGCTGAGGAGGTCCGCCACCGCTTGCGAGCCGGGAAACGCGCGCTGCACGAGCTCAAGGTTCTCCGAAAGCGGCCGCTCCGGCGAAAACAGCAGCTTGTAGGCCCGCCGAAGCTGCGTCAGCTCGGAGCGCTCCATGCCGGCGCGCTTCATGCCGATGACGTTGAGCCCGCGCAGCTTGGCCCGGTCGCCGATCGCCATGCCGTAGGGGATGACGTCGCCGACGACGGCGGCAAAGCCGCCCAGAAAGGCATGATGGCCGATGCGGACAAACTGATGCACCGCCGCATAGCCGGACATGATGACGTGATCGCCGATCTCCGAATGCCCGCCAAGGCCGGCGTAGTTGGCCATGGTCACCTTGTTGCCGACGTCGCAATCGTGCGCGACGTGGCTATAGGCCATGAACAGGCAATCCTCGCCGATGGTGGTCTTGCCGCGGCTGGTGTCGGTCCCGCGGTGGAGCGTCACGCCTTCGCGGATCACGCAGCCGCGCCCCACGTTAAGCGTCGTGCGGCCGCCCTTGTGCTTGAAATTCTGCGGCGGGCCGCCCAGCACGGCGTTGGGGAAGACCTGGCAGCCGGCTCCGAGCGTGGTCGCGCTCATGATCGATACATGGCTGATCAGCTCCACGCCGTCGCCGAGAACGGCCTCGGCGGAAACGTGGCAGAAGGGCCCGATGCGGACACCGCTGCCGATCTCGGCGCCCTTCTCGACGACGGCCGACGGGTGGATGAGGGTCTCAGCTGTCATGCCGCCCGTCAATCCGGCTCGTTTGGCGACATCAAGGCGGAGATCACCGCCTCGGCCACCTTGCCGCCGTCGACCATGGCTTCGCAGGAAAACTTCCAGATCTTGCCGCGCTGCTTCAGCTTTACGACGTGGATCTCCAACCGATCGCCCGGCACCACGGGCTTGCGGAACTTGGCGTTGTCGATGGTCATGAAATAGACGACCGAGGGCTGGCTGTCGCCGGCGTTGTGGATGCAGATGGCGCCCGCCGTCTGTGCCATCGCCTCGATGATCAGCACGCCCGGCATCACCGGCTGGCCGGGAAAATGCCCCATGAAATGCGGTTCGTTGGCCGTCACGTTCTTGATGCCGATGGCGGAATTGTCCGCGTCGACGTCGATGATCCGGTCGACCAGCAGAAAGGGGTAGCGGTGCGGCAGGAGCCGCAGAAGGTTCTGTATGTCGAGGCTTTCCAGTGTCGTCGGCACAGTTTTATCCATCGCTCTTGCTCCCCCTCCGCTTTCCTTCCGCCAGGCTGCGCAGGGCGGCGATCTCCCGAAAGGCCTGGCGCATGGGCTGGGCGGGAGAACCGGCCCAGCGCTCGCCGGCTGGAATGTCGGTCATGACGCCGCTCGAGGCGGCAAGCTGGGCGCGGTCGCCGATGGCGATGTGGTCGGCAATGCCGACACGCCCGCCGAGCATCACATAATCGCCCAGCGTTACCGAACCCGACAACCCGCAATGGCCGGCGATGACGCAGCTGCGCCCGATGCGCACGTTGTGGGCCACCTGCACGAGATTGTCGATCTTGGTGCCCTCGCCGATCACCGTATCGGACAAGGCGCCGCGGTCCACGGTGGTGTTGGAGCCGATCTCGACATCGTCCTGGATGATGACGCGGCCGATCTGCGGGTTCTTCTCAAGGCCCGCCGCCCCCGGCAGGAAACCGAAACCGTCCTGGCCGATCTGCGCGCCCGGGTGAACGATGACGCGATCGCCGATGACGGCGTATTGCACCGTCGCATTGGGACCGATGTAGGTATCGCGGCCCACGCTGCAACCCGCGCCGACCACCGCATGCGGGGCGATCACCGCGCCACGTCCGATCGCCGCGCCGGCGCCGATCACGGCGCCTGCCTCCACCACCGCGCCCTCTTCCAGCACCGCATCGGGCGCGATGATGGCGTGGGCGGAGATGCCGGTCTCGCCGGTCACAGGCTGCGGGCGGATTGCCGCGGGGAAAAGCAACCTTGCCACCTCGGCAAAGGCCTGCTGGGGCCTTGAGGTCGCCAGAATGGCGATGCCGGCCGGCACCTGGCTGGCGGCCTCTTCCGTGCACAGCACAGCCGCCGCCCGAAGCGCGCCGAGCATTGCCGCATTGCGCTTGCCGTCGATGAAGACAAGCGTGTTCTCGCCGCCTTCGGAAGCCGACGCCAGGCGGGTGACCGCGATGTCGGAATGCGCCGCGTCGACCAGCCGGGCGCCAGTCAGCGTGGCAATTTCGCTCACCTGGAAGCGGCGTGCGGGAGCGAAAAATTCCGGTTCCTTCATTGAATGCCTTCTGGTCCGGGCCGCCGGCAGCCGCCCGGACAGCATGCTCTTGTTCCTAGAACCGGGTCGAGATACCGAAATTCCAGTGCTGGATCCGGTCCGTCGATTCCTTCACGACCGGTTCGGCATAGTCCACCCTGAGCGGCCCGAAGGGCGAAGCCCAGATCAGGCTCGCGCCGACCGAGGCGCGCCACTCCATGTCGGTTCCCCCGACATCCGCGCTGTCGTAGTCGCTGCCATAAAGCGTCGCCGCATCCGCGAACACCGCACCACGAATACCGAAGCTTTCGGGGATAACCGGCAGCGGGAACTGTGCCTCGGCGGTAGCATGGAAGTAGGTGGTTCCGCCGAGATAGTCCCGGTCACCGTCGGGGGTCGTCTCAAACGGGCCGATCCCGTTATACTTGAAGCCGCGAATGATCCGATCGCTGCTGTTGAACTGGTCGAAGATGCGCAGATCCTCATCGAAACCGACGATGTGCCCGGCGCCCACGGTCAGCAAGCCAACAAGATCAAGCTCGTCCGAAAGCATCTGGTACATGTTGGCGCGTCCGGTGAACTTCGCCCATTTCGCGTCGCCGCCCAGACCCGCGACCTCCGTCGTCAAAGTAGCGTGGATACCCTCACGCGGGTTCCGCATGTCGTCGATCGTGTTGTAGATGAGCGAGCCGCTGACCGAGGACTTTCGCCAGGTGCCCTGGTCGAGCGCCTGTTGCACCGCGGTCGACAGGTCGGCGCTGTCCGCCTCCTGGTCGAATTCTTCCTGCGAGTAGTTGTAGGCAACCTGTGCCGTCAGCGCTTCGGTGATCGGCAGGCCGAAGCGTACCGTACCGCCGGTCGTCTCTCTTTCGTAGATATCGTCGTCATCCGAGTTGCTGAACTTACGCGTGTTGCGGAAGATGTCGAAGCCCGCCGAGATCCGCCGGCCGAGGAAATAGGGCTCGGTGAAGGAGAAGGAGTAATCGCGCGAATCCTCGCCGCCGGCAGCCGCGAGGCGGACGAACTGACCGCGCCCGAGGAAGTTGCGCTCCGTGATCGAGCCCTCGACCGAGAAGCCGCCGCTGGAGGAGTTGGAGGCGCCAGTGGTGTAGCCGGCGCCGATGGAGAACTCGCCGGTCGACTTCTCGACCACGTCGACCACCAGCACCACCTGGTCCGGCTCGGAGCCGGGCACGGTGGTGATGTTCACCGTCTCGAAGAAGTTCAGCCTGTCGAGCCGGCGCTTTGCCCGCTGCACGAGGACCTGGTTGAAGGCGTCGCCCTCGCTGATGTCGAACTCGCGGCGGATGACGTAGTCGCGCGTGCGGTTGTTGCCGCGGATTTCGATGCGCTCGATATAGGCGCGCGGTCCCTCGTCGATGGCATAGACGACGGAGATCGTGCGATTCGCGAAGTCGCGGTTGCCGCGCGGCGTGACCTGCGCGAAGGCATAGCCGAGGCCGGCAACGTTCTCCGTCAGGCCGACGATCGTTTCTTCGACGTCCTCGGCGCTGTAGACGGCGCCGCTGCGGGTCTTGATTTCCGAGCGCAGGGCCTCGACGTCGACGCCGGGAATGGTCGATTCGACGGTGACATCGCCGAACGTGTACCGCTCGCCTTCCTCGATGGTGAAGGTGACCGTGTAATCGTTATCGGCAAGGTCGGCGGAGGACGAGATGACGCGGAAGTCGGCATAGCCGCGGTTGAAGTAGAAGCGGCGCAGCACCTCCTCGTCGGCGCGCAGCCGGTTCTCGTCGTAGATGTCGTTGCGCATCAGGAACGAGAAGATGTTCGACCGCTTGGTCGAGATCACATCCCGCAGGCGCCGGTCGCTGAAGGCGCTGTTGCCCTCGAAATTGATGGCGGCGATCTTCGTGCGGTCGCCTTCCTGGACCTCGTAGATCACGTTGACGCGGCCGTCGTCCAATTCCTGCACGCGCGCACTCACCGTCGCGTCGTCGCGGCCGATGCGGCGATAGGCCTCGCGGATGGCCTCGGCATCGGCCTCCATGAGCTGGTTCGAGAAGGCGCGGCGCGGCTGCAGCTGCACGGACTGCGCCAGGTTCTGGTCCTTGATCTTCTTGTTGCCCTGGAAGAGCACCTGGTTGACGATCGCATATTCGTCCACCGTGACGATAAGCGCGCCGCCGGACTGCGTGATCGACACGTCAGCAAAAAGGCCGGTGGCGAAAAGGCGCTTCACGGCCTCATCGAGATCGGCATTGCTGAAGGACTGTCCCGGGCTGATGCCGACCTGGGTGCGGATCGTATCGGCATCGACACGGCGGTTCCCCCGCACTTCGATCCGGCTCGCTGTCGCGGCCTCGGTCGAGGCGACGGTCGCGAGCTGAACGGCAACCGCTCCAGCTGTCGCAAAACCGGCCGACAGCGCTACCGCCGAAACGGCGGACATCAATCTCGAAGCTGCCTTCATAGAGCTAAAATACCTTCTATTCTCGTTGTCCCCACGGCGAGAAACCGGACGCGCAGGCAATTTGGCCTACCGTAATAGCCGGAATTTCCCTACACGCAAGGCTTCTGGTTAATTTGCGTTTACGAAGCGGACATTAGTGGCTTTCGCGCCACGCCAATCGTTCGCCGTGGTAAACGCCGCCTCAACAACCCCCGGTGGATGTCTCTCCCCTATCCTCCCTGCGGTGACTCGCCCCTTCGCTCAGCATCCAAACAGATCGTTCCAGAAAACGAAAGCCATGAACACCAGCACCATCAACATTCCCGCCCGGTAGACCACCTCGACAACCTGCGAAGGGACGGGCCGGCGCAGCACCGCCTCAAGCGCGTAGAACACCAGATGCCCGCCATCGAGCGGGGGAATGGGCAAAAGGTTGAGAATGCCGATGCCCACCGACAAGAGCGCCACCAGTTGCACCAGCCATTCGAAGCCCAGCCCGGCCGCCTTGCCGGCCATGTCGGCGATCTTCACCGGCCCGCCGAGCTGGCAGCGATCCTCGCGGCCGGCCACGAGCCGCTTGAGGAACTGCCCCGTGCGGGCGATCACGCTGCCGGTCTCCTCGACGCCGGCCACGACGGCCTCCAGCGGGCCGTACTCGATTATGCGCGGCTGGCCCAGCGCCTCGTTGTTGACGACGCCGATGATGCCGATCTTGACGGTGTTGCCGAGCGCGTCCGTCTGCTCCGTCGCCTCCGGCGTGGCGACCGTCTCGACCTGGCGGCCCTCGCGCTCCATGACGAAGGTGAGCGGATCGCCGGCGCGGCCGGAAACCAGCCGCTGCACATCGGAGAACGTTTCCACAGGCACGCCGTCGACCGAGACGAAGCGGTCTCCCGGCTCTATACCCGCCTGCGCCGCCGGGCTGTCCGGCCGCACCTCGGCCACCATGGGGTCGGCCACGTAGCGGCCGAACATGGCGAACATGACGGCGAAGACGACGATGGTCAGCAGGAAATTGAACAGCGGCCCGGCGAAAACGGTCGCCGCCCGCTTCCACACCGGCTGTGTGTGGAAGGCGATGCTCCGCTCCTCGCTGGAAAGCGTCTCCAGGCCCTCGGCGTCGGGCTGGCTCGCCGCCCCGACATCGCCGACGAACTTCACATAGCCGCCCAGCGGGATGGCCGAAAGGCGCCAGCGCGTGCCCCGGCGGTCGTTGAAACCGAAAAGCTCCGGCCCGAAGCCGATGGAGAAGGCCCTGACGCCGATGCCGCACCAGCGGCCGACCAGGTAGTGCCCCATCTCGTGCACGAAGACGACGACGGTGAGCACGAACAGAAACGGCAGGATGGTTCCGATAAGGAAGTCGCCGAGACCGAGGAAGGGAACAGCAATGTCGGTCACGTCAATTCCTTGCGCTTTTTCATGAAACGATGAACCGGCCTAGTGTCTGTTCAAAACCGGCAAATCCATGACAGCATGTAACATTTCTCAATTTGAGAAGAAACCGGCAGCCGGCGTGTCGGCACCCGAATATAGGGCGCCCAGCACATAAAAGATCACCGCCGCCGCCACCAGGGCGTCGACGCGGTCCATCACCCCGCCATGCCCGGGAATGAGCGCGCTGGAATCCTTCACGCCATGGCGCCGTTTCACGGCTGATTCGAAAAGGTCCCCCACCTGCGAGACGGCCGACAGGACGAGCGCCAGGAGCCCCGCCCACACGGGCGAAAGCCCGGTGGCGGCAAGCCAGGCGACGGCCGCTCCCGCGGCAACGCCGCCAAGGGCCCCGCCCACGGCGCCGCTCCAGGTCTTGCCGGGGGAGATCGCCGGCGCAAGCTTGGGCCCGCCCAAGGCGCGGCCGGTGAAATAGGCGAGAATGTCGGTCGCCCAGACGACGGCGAAGAGGAAGAGCACGGCGATCAGCCCCGCCTCGTCCGCCCCGCGCAGGAAGGCGAGCGCGGCAGCCGGCACGCCGGCATAGGCGATGCCGGCCGCGCTCCACACGCCGCCGCCGGAAAAGGCGGCATGCGCCAGCGTCAAAAGGCAGGCGGCAGCCAGCGCGGCGAAGACCAGCGGCGCCGAGGCCCCCGCTAAGAGGACCAGAAGGGCGGCGGCCAGAAGACCCCAGGAGACGATCTCGTGCGCGCGGCGGGCCGCCCGCCGCATGGCCGTCCACTCATAGAAGATCAGCGCCGCCGTCACGACGGCGAACAGCCTGAAGGCGATGCCGCCAAGGATGGCGGCGGTGAGCACCACGGCGCCCAAAACCAGCGCCGAGACGACGCGCTTTTGAAGATTGCTATGCTTGCCCGCGCCGCCTTGCGGCGCCTCTTCACTCATGACACCGCTTCTTGCGGCGCCACGCTGCCGAAGCGGCGGTCCCTTTCCTCGAAGGCGGCGATCGCCGTGGCAAGTTCCTCGCGCCCGAAATCCGGCCATTTGCACGGCAGGAAGACGAATTCCGCATAGGCCGCCTGCCACAGGAGGAAATTCGACAGGCGCTGCTCGCCGCTGGTGCGCACGATCAGGTCGGGATCGGGAATGCCCGCGGTCTCTAGGCTCGCCTCGAAATCGTCTTCCGTCAGGTCCTCCGGGTCGAGCCGCCCGGCCTTCACCTTTCGGGCCAGCGCACGGGCGGCGCGCAGGATCTCGGCGCGCGCTCCGTAGTTGAAGGCGACGACGAGGTTCATGTTGGTGTTGCCGGCCGTCAGGCTCTCGGCCTCGGCCAAAAGGGCGGCGATATCCGGCTCCAGCCCTTCGCGGCTGCCGACGATGCGCACGCGCACGCCGTTCTGGTGCAGTTCGGCAAGGTCGCGGCGGATGAAAAGCTTCAGGAGGCCCATGAGGTCCGAGACCTCCGACTTCGGGCGCGACCAGTTTTCCGAGGAGAAGGCATAGACGGTGAGCCAGCCGATGCCCATCTCGCCGGCGGCGCGCACGGTGCGGCGCAGCGCTTCGACACCGGCGCGGTGGCCGGCCGTGCGCGGCAGGCCGCGGGCGCGCGCCCA
>NZ_WQNI01000036.1 GCF_010993735.1 Chelativorans alearensis | reverse complement strand
GATCGCTGCGAAAGCCGGGCTGAGGTTCGTCCCCGGCCATCGCCTCGTCGATGATCATGATGCTCAGGCTCTTCGTGGCGGCGACACGACCGATGTGCTTCTCGACCAGATAGGCCGCCAGATGTGCCGAACCATGCCCGCCCGAGCATGTCAGCCGGTCTCGGTCCACGACGAAGATCTGGTCCGAAACCGGCCGGGCGGACTCGAACCGCTCCAGGAAATCGTCATGGTGGAACCAGCTTACACAGCAGCGATAACCGTCGAGAAGGCCGGCTTCGTGCAACAGAAACACACCAGTGCACAGGCCGACCAGCGGTACGCCTGAGTCCGCCTTGGACTTGAGGTAGGCGATGCTTTGCGGCGACAGGCCGCTAGCCTCCTGTATCAAGCCGCCGACCACGACGACGTAATCGAATTCTCCCGCATTGTGCAGGCGGGTGTCAGGCTGAACCTTGACCCCGCAGCTCGAGCGGACCGGGTTCATGTCGTCGGACAGAACGGTCCATTCGCAATGGATCGGGCGCGAGCGGTCCGCCTCGTCGGCGGCAAGCCGCAAAACGTCGACGAAATTGGCAAAGGCGGACAGGGTGAAGCGGTCTGCAAGCAGGAAGGCGACGCGCAGGCGCTTCTTGCTAGATCTGTTGGCTGAAGGCACGGATGTCATGGCGCAG
>NZ_WQNI01000035.1 GCF_010993735.1 Chelativorans alearensis | reverse complement strand
AGAACAAAGGCCGAGGAAAGTCATTCTTCGGCCGACCTTACAGGCCGGCCCTGCCGCCTTCGTTTCTCTTTCTTCTTGATGATTGGTCATTTGGTGTTGTCCTCACGGATGAGCGCGGCTTCGCCGCTATCCTCCGGACGGGGCGGGCAAACGTGCCCGACGCGCGGTCGCGCTTGCGAAGCCTTGTGCGGCTTCGGGGTTCCCCTGTGTCAGGGGCTGAGGGCTGTGTCAGGGCTAAGATTGGCCTGGTTGCCGACCACTGATCCGGGCCTGTAGCTCAGGTGGTTAGAGCGCACCCCTGATAAGGGTGAGGTCGATAGTTCGAGTCTATCCAGGCCCACCATTTCCGCTCGTAAGGCGAAAAGGGGCCGTAGCTCAGCTGGGAGAGCACCTCCTGCTTTGCAAGCAGGGGGTCGTCGGTTCGATCCCGTCCGGCTCCACCATCCTGCTTTGCTCCCCGAGCTTGGCAGGGCCGTCCGGTTTTGGCCGGCTTTGTGGGTTGATCGATCATCGTTGAAGAAAAAAAGTTTGCGGCCGGCGAAGCTGGCCGCCTGTTCTGTGTGACATCGTGAAGAGAAGATTTGTTCGGGTTCCGCGTTCGGAGCCTGGTCCGGGAAGGTCCATAACCTTCCGTAGGTGGCCGGGTGTCGATGGATGCGGCATCGTCGCCGGAGACGCTCAATCTCCGGCATAGGATTGGCTCGCCTAACCGCAGGCCACCGGACAGATCTCGAGAAGCTGGTCTTTTCTGCCGATGTCGTTCGGGTGCGAACCTGGATGGGCATTGGCAATGAGAATGATCAAGTGTCTTAAGGGCGACTGGTGGATGCCTTGGCATGCACAGGCGATGAAGGACGTGATACGCTGCGAAAAGCCACGGGGAGGTGCGAATACCCTTTGATCCGTGGATATCCGAATGGGGAAACCCACCTTCGATACTTGGAAAATCTTTTTGGTTGGAGCGCCATCCGCGGTTTGCGGGTGGGCGGGTTCAGCGGCCGACCGGCCGCCGCCGGTGTTCCGGCGCGCCCGCGCAGGGCCAGCATCCCGCAAGGGATGCGGTGCGGCCTGTGAGCGAGAACCAAAATGGTTTCCAAGTATCGGTTAAGGTATCTTATTCTGAATACATAGGGATAAGAAGCGAACGCGGGGAACTGAAACATCTAAGTACCCGT
>NZ_WQNI01000034.1 GCF_010993735.1 Chelativorans alearensis | reverse complement strand
GCGGGCCAGCGTCAGCGGCACGGTCTCGTCATAGCGGCCCGCCGCGTCGTAGACGCGCAGCACATAGGCGAAGTCGGCCTCTTCGGCCTGCGGCATGACCCAGTCGGCCGTGCCGTTGACGGCGACGGAGATGACCGCCAGGGGCCGGGGATCGCGCGCCCCGTCCTCGAAGATGCGGATCTCGGCCCGCTCGATGAAGGCCGGGTAGTTGGCGGTGGCCAGGAACGTGACCGCCTCGCCGGCGCGATAGGTGCGCGCCACCGGCACGGTCGACACGTTGAGCAGCGGCTCCGCCTCCAGCCCGTCGAACTTCACCTGGATGTCGACCGCCGACAGCGCAAGATCCGTCCGCCGCTGCCGGTCCACCGGCCGGGCCGCCCCTTCGGCCCCTTCGGCAAGCTCAGGACCGCCCGGCGCCAGCGCCTCGCTCTTGTCGACGGTCTCGCCGTCGACGCTGATCATGAAGGGGATGGACGGCCGGTCGGCGGCCGTCGCCGCTTCCGTGTTCTCACCCACCGGCAGTGTGGGGGCCGAGCTGTCGGCGAGCACCTTGCCGGCCGCCCCGTCTTGGGCCGCGTCCTGGGCGATCGCCGGCCCGGCCGCCAAAAGGATGCCGGCCAGCGCCGTGCCGGCGGCAAGCCGCAACCGCCGCCCGTCCGTTCGGGCCGTCCTCGACCAGTTCATCGCTGTCGCACTTGCGGACGGAAAACCGGTTTCCACTGTTCCTGGAATTGCTCTGGCGAGGATCATGGCTGTCGCAAAGGTTCTCATTGCCCCGCCTCCACACGTGTCTCGATGTTCAAGGGATAGGCGCGGCGCCGCTCGCCCCAGCGCGCGGCGATCAGCGCCTTCATGTGCCGCACGCGCTCCCTGGCGAGCGCCGCCCCGGTGCCGGCGTCGATGTAGGACAGGCGCAGCACCGACTGCTCGGCCGCCAGCACGGCGATCAGCTCGTCGACCCCCGCCGCCCAGCGCGCGGACAGCGCCACCCCGCCCGGCTCGAAGGCCGCGTCCGACAGGTCGAGCCGCACCACGCGGCCGATCGAGGCGCCGAAATTGAGCTTCGTCAGCTTGCCCGCCGTCAGCCGCACCACGCGCGGGTTCTCCGTCGTCAGCCGGTAGCCCGTCGGCAGCGTGCGGGTGTCGAGCTTCATGATGAAGTTCGAGCCGATGCGGCTGTCGGGCAGGTCGGCGCAGGCGACGTGGAAGCGGCCGTACCGGTCGGTGGTGATCAGCCAGCCCTTGACCGTCGCCACCCGCACCCCGGCAAGCCCCGGCTCGCCGCCGTCCTGGAAGCCGTTGCCGTTGACGTCGTCGAACACCTTGCCGACGATGTCGCCGCAGTCGAACACCGGCTCGGCCAGGATCTCCACGACCGCCCGCGCCTCCGGCGCCAACACGGTCCCGCTCGCGTCCGTCGCCTTGGCCCGGTTCACATGCTCGCCAGGACCCGCCGAGCTCAAGGCCAGCATCCGCAGACGGATCTCGATCTCGCCGTTGCCCGCAAGAGACAGGTCCTCGAAGCGCACGGCACGGC
>NZ_WQNI01000033.1 GCF_010993735.1 Chelativorans alearensis | reverse complement strand
CGCCGACGTCGCCCACGACGTCTTCAAGGAGGAGCTCGCGATTGCCGAGGCGCTGGAAACTCTCGGCCGGGACGCGGTCTCTTCCCGCCAGGACATCGCCAGACAAATCCTGCGAAACCATGGCCTCAACCCGGACCAAGTGGTCGACTACATTCTACGCAGGGACAAGTTCTCCGCTGAGCCGATCTTCACGCGGACGACCCTCGCGGAAGTGTATTTCCAGCACGGGAATCTAGACAACATTCTCGACTTCACGCCTCCATCGGACCTACCCGATCCGGCCACGGTATTCGATGAGACGTTTGAGGAGAAGAAGGGCAGCTTTTCGGAGGCCATGGCCACCTTCATCGGCCAGTCGGTGGCGCTCTATGCGAAACAGCACAATCTGAACCTGGAGGGCGCCACGATCACGATTTCGCGGCCGGTCCTTGAAGTTCCGTATTGGAGGTGGGGCGGCCTCGGCCGCGGGCTAGTTATATTACCCCTATCGAGCGACAATTCGTTCTTCATTGACATCGCCGTCCCCAACTCGAACGACCTCGACCATTTCGTCTTGCCGCTCGAAGAAGCAGGCAAGGGCCTGCAGAAGATCGAGTCCTCACAGGAATGGGCAAAGGCCAACGCCAACACGGTCTTCGGTGCGAATACGCTGGGAAACGCGAACGGCAAACTCGCGCCCGGTTGCGAGCTGATCTACGCGGCAAAAGAGGTCGCCAGCGGAACGATGGAAGAGGCCAAATCCGCGTTCCTCGGTTTCTACACGCAGGAAGTCGAAAAGTCCCGCGATCAACTGCGCGACGAGACAACAACCGAGGCGGTCGGCAACTTCTTTCTCAATCTCATCCCCTTCCGCGCGATGGTCGTGGCCATCCAGAAGGGAGATGTGGCGGGCGCCATCGTGAACGGTTTCTTCGACATCCTGTCCTTCATCCCCTTCGTGGGCGAGGGCATCCAGGCCGTGAAGGCCGGCGGCCGCATGATCTCCGCCGGCATATCCGCCTTCGTGAGGAGCACGCTCGAGGACGGCTTGAGCGTGGGCTTTTCGGCCGGTCTCCACATCGCCGACTCCTTCGGACACACGTTCGGCAAGCAGCTGTTCAAAACCGCCGTGACGGGCCTGGAAAGCGCCATGCCCATCTCGACACCCAGCCTTGCCTCCCATATCACAGTCGCCGGCGTAAAGGACGCCACGCGCGTCGCCGAGCACCTCAGAGCCACGCTTCCTGAATTGGCCGATACGTTGGAGGGCGCCGCCAGCCGCTCGCGCCTCATCGAAATCGGGGGCGACGGCGAACAGACACTTGCCTCCAGCGCGAGGGTGACGAAGGACGCGGAAGGGGTCCAGACCATCGAGGTCATCCCCCACGACGCCGGCGAGGCAAGCGCCGGTCTCGACAAGGTCGAGCTGGTGCTCGGCCGCAACGACGGGAACGAGATCGTTTTCCTCAAGGAGCATTGCGACGAGGCCGGAGAGCGCTTCTACACGCTGGCGGACCCGCGAACCGGTGAGTCCTACGGTGCGCGTCTCACCGCCGAGGAGGCGGGCAAGCTGATCTCCAGGGAAGGCGGAGACATATCCGCCGAGAGGACCGGAGATAATCTCAGCGGCATCTCAACCAAAGACCCAGCGCGCCTGGATGCTTGGGGGGCGGCAAACTATTCCTACCCCGGCAGGCCGGAGAATATCGGGCCGATCAACGACCAACAATTCTATGCCAGCCTGGACGGCAAGACCAAATACATCACCATGACCGATGCTGACGGCGTCGAGCGCTGGTATGCCATTGAGAAGCCCAACGGAATGGACGAATGGCACCTGCGCATTCCCGGCAATCCGGCGGTGAGACAGACAACGCCCGCCGTCCACCTCGAGGACGGGCGATGGCAAGTCGGACCCGACGACAGCCTCCCCGGCTCAGGACTTCCCGGTGGCGAAGCAACCAGCGTGCCGATAGAGCTTGAACATCTCGGGGAAGATCCTGGAGCACTCCTCCAGGGAGCAATTCTCGATGGAGGAATGCCAAGGGGGCAATTTCAGATGCAGTCCTGGGATCATCAACCACGGCGCCCTTACATCATCGGCGATACGGTCATCTATAATGAACCTCCCGTTCAATGGGACATCCCAGCCCATGGCGCCAGCCTCTACCATGGAGCCAATTCCGACAGTCTTCTGGCCTTCACCGAACATGTTCCCGAAGCGGTTCGCGGAGATTTGTTGTCAGGTCACGAAAGTGCGACCTGGAATGCGGTGCGTATGGAACCGTTGGCCCCGAAGACACAAGCCGAGCGCTTAATTAAAACCCGCGGGGTCCAGTACCTCGAGGAGGCGCTTATAGATTCAATCGTAGCGACGAGAAACCACTTAGGATGGTCTCCTCACCGTGCCCAAACCCAGCTCGACAGGGTCGAACACGCACTTTCCCGGCTGCAACTCGTTGAGAACCAACCGGCTGTCCACAGGCAATATCTGGAAGAGTTGGCGGACCAACAGTTAATAAGGAGGGCAGATTTCGGTCAGGCTAGAGAGACGCTCACGAAAAGCAGAGAGATGCTTCGGACGCAAGTAGACGTTTGGGACAACTTATCCGAGAGCGAACAGAGGCTCGTCGATCAACGCTTCCCGGTTATCTACGGCATCGATGCTGACGGTTTACCACTAGAGCCAATCAGCCACCAGTTGACGGAAGCTCAAGATTATGTGCAAGCAGATAAAATAAAGGTGATCTACGTTCCGCAGCAACGAGTGGAAACAGTTCAGGCACTCGTTCAACGCAGCGTGAGCACAAACCACATTGCTGTGGAAGCTATCGAGCCTATTCGTTTCGGGCCTTAATATCTGCCTTGGGCGGCTGCCCTACCGTAAATATTTTTAATTCAACTTCGTTGAGAGAATATTTTATGTATATTAAAAATGTAAATATCCCCCCGATACTCGATCATCTTATCTACACGCCCGAGACCACATACATTCCACACGCGGCGGCGGACCCGCACGTCGAGACCGGTCTCTCCGCGGACGATTCATTATTGGCCGATGCCCTGAGCCGCCTGTATCCTACCCACGACAATCTCCTCAGCGCACAGAGCGGGGCGGCAGGGGCCGAGGCCGATGCGAAACTCGGCGGAACGCTGCGCGAGGCGTTCCTGTCCCATGGGCGCGAGGAGATGGGCGATGCGCAAGCGAGCCTGGACGAGGTGCTCTCGCATATGGGCACGGTCCCCGGCCCGGAGGACGACGCGTTGTCGCGCCGGCTGGCCGAGGCGGCGGGCCTTTATGGCGGCGGGGAGGGCGAGACCAACGTTTC
>NZ_WQNI01000032.1 GCF_010993735.1 Chelativorans alearensis | reverse complement strand
ATAGGAGAATGCCTACTACTCGCGGTCTCGCGGGCATTCCGCGGGCTTGAGCCTCCTCCGATGTTACGAGATCCGAGCTCGCCGCTAGACGTCATGTTCCGGGGCGGAGATCGGTGGCCCGCCCTTTCGTGCGATTGAAAGACGAGGGTTGCTCGGATGGGCCGAGCCGATCCTCACGCACGGAGGGCGAGCCATGACAGAGTATAGCGAAGCATTTGTCGCATTTGACGTAGCCAAGAAGAAGCATGCGGTGGCGATTGCGGAGGGCGGCCGCACGGGCGAGGTCCGGTTCGTGGGCGAGGTCGAGAACAAGCCGGCCGCGATCGCGCGGATAATCAAGAAGCTGGGCAGAAGGTACGATCGGCTGCACGTCTGCTTCGAGGCCGGGCCGACAGGTTACGGCCTTTACCGTCAGGTCAGCGATTTTGGTCATGACTGCATGGTGGTTGCGCCGGCCCTGATCCCGAAGCGAGCGGGCGAGCGGGTGAAGACCAACCGACGGGACGCGGTCATACTGGCGCGGCTGCATCGGGCGGGCGAGCTGACCGGTGTCTGGGTGCCGGACGTGGTCCACGAGGCTGTCCGCGATCTGGTCCGGGCCCGGGAGGCCGGAGCCGACGACCTGCGCCGCAAACGCCAGCAACTGCTCTCCTTCCTTCTACGCCATGGCCGGATCTACGAGGGCGGCGGTCACTGGACGTTGGCGCACCGGCGCTGGCTTGCCCGCGAGAGTTTCGAGCATGCGGCGCAGCAGATCGTGTTCCAGGAGAAGATCGACGCGATCGAGGACGCGGCTCGGCGGCTGCACCGCCTGGATGAACAATTGCGCGCCATCGTGCCAACCTGGTCCATGGCGCCGGTCGTGGAAGCCTATCAGGCGATGCGCGGCGCCTCGTTCCTGGTGGCGGTGACCTTCGCAGCTGAGATCGGCGACGTGCGCCGCTTCGACACGCCGCCGCAGCTGATGGCCTTTCTCGGCCTGGTTCCGGGAGAGCGCTCGACCGGCGATACGGTCCGCCGCTCGGGCCTGACGCTCGCCGGCAATCGACGCGCCCGCCGTGTCCTGGTCGAAGCGGCTTGGACTTACCGCTACCCCGCCAGGGTGAGCGAGACCCTGAGGGTCTGGCTCGAGGGGCTGCCCAAAGCTGTCCGCGACATTGCCTGGAAGGCGCAGGTCCGGCTTTGCGCCCGCTATCGCCGGGGGTGGGGCCACCGGTGGGGAACTCCCGTCGCTAGTTATGTGGCCGAGCCGATGCGCCCGACGCCCGCCCTCTAGACCGAGGACAGCCCCGAGACGAAGACACGGAAGGCGGTATCCAACCCGCGGATGAGAGTCTGATCAACCGTCGTCTCCGAGCTCCACCTCCTGCTCTGTGCAGCTTCAGCCAACCCGACTGCTTCGAATTACTCGCCAAGCAGCCGGTCCCTCACGCCTGCAGCCTTGACAGGGAACATGAGAGCTAAGGGACTTCCAGCAGGCCTGCGCAGTGTTTGACACCACTCCGCTGCGAACCTGATCGGTCCCGTCTGTGTTGTTGATCCGCGGAATTCCACGCCGGCGGACAGGTACGGTTTCATCTCAAACCGGTCAAAGGTGGATACGTTGTAGCGGGCTGCAACGGGTTGATCTTTCGCCTTGGCGAGCAACAGGGGCCGCACTAGGATCACCTATGGCCCCGCAGCGGTACGACCTACGGCAAGAACCCGATGGGACATGGACAGTGATCGACGTGTTCACCGGATGGCCCGCCATGATCAACGGGCAGGCCCAGATCAGCGGGGATGTCCAGGCGACGGGGCTCGATATGGAGGAAGCCGACGATCTGGTCGACCTCATGAACCTTCAAGATGTCAGACGCAGAGGCACTACCGGGCCGACATAGAGCTACCATTGAGGCGGCGATCAAGGACGAGCAGAGCAAGCACATTTCTCGAGGTCGCGCGAGGGTCGAATGCGGAAGCCTGTGATAGTTCCTCAGTCGCGGTGAGATCGGCAGAGCACCATGGCAATTCATTTCCGCCTCATTGATCGATCTGATTTGCCAGCATTGCGCTCGTGGTTCGGTGACGAGGAGCTACTGCGCCGAATCTCCTATCCGACAGATGAGTGGTTCTCGCCCGTTTCTGGCTCGGACGCGCGAGCGTGGGTCGCACTGGATGACAGCGGCGCATTGGTCGGCCAAATCCAGGTCGACTTTGACGAACCGGAGCAAGGATACATTGATTTCATGATCCGGCCTGATCTTCGTGGGCGTGGGCTCGGCAAGGCTGTGCTCACTGCATTTGTGTCCGGCCCTAGCGGCGAGTTCCCGATTCTGGAAGGTCGCATCGAGCCTGACAACGTCGCAAGCCTCTCCTGCGTTCAGTCCTGCGGCTTCCAGCTTCTGCCTGATAGGGACGAGGACGGCTTCATCCGAGCAGTCTTCATGCGACATCTCAAGCCGAGGCAGTGACTTCCTACCGAATTTCCGCAACGGGCGGTTCTTGCGCCTTACCGTAGGTCGCGGTTGGGTGGTTCTGTCACATTGGTCAATTGTGCCGATGGGTGGTCCCCAGCCGTTTGAAGCGTCACCCCGGTCAGATTGCCCGCGATAAACTCTCCACGGGCCCATCAACGATCAATTTCCCCAAACACTATATCGATCGATCCGACGATTGCAGAGACATCGCCCAACATGTGCCCCCGGCTCAGGAAGTCCATCGCCTGTAAGTGTGCGTATGAAGGTGCCCGGATTTTGCACCGGTAAGGCCGATTGGTGCCGTCGGAGACAAGATAGACCCCGAACTCGCCCTTGGGAGCCTCGACCGCGGCGTAGACCTCGCCGGCCGGCACTCGATGGCCTTCGGAGTACAACTTGAAATGCGCGATCGTTGCCTCCATCGAACGTTTCATAACGTCGCGAGGCGGCGGCACGATCTTGTGATCTCTGGTGGCAACAGGTCCCTGGCATTCCGGACGCCTCAGGTCTTCAAGACATTGCTTCATGATGCGCACGGACTGACGCATCTCTTCCATTCGCACCAGATAACGATCATAGCAATCGCCGTTCTTGCCGACGGGAATATCGAAATCGAGGTCGGAATAGCATTCGTAAGGCTGCGCTTTGCGCAGGTCCCAAGCTGCGCCTGCGCCCCGCACCATCACGCCGGAACAGCCCCGGGCCCAGGCGTCATCGAGCTCGATTTTGCCGATGTCGACATTGCGTTGCTTGAAGATGCGATTCTCCGTCAACAACCCCTCAAGATCGTCGCATACTTTCAGGAATGGGTCGCAGAAAGCCCAGATATCGTCGAGAAGTTTCGGCGGGAGGTCCTGATGCACACCACCAACTCGGAAATAATTGGCATGCATCCGGGCACCGGACGCACGCTCGTAAAAGACCATGAGCTTTTCGCGTTCCTCAAAACCCCATGCAATCGGCGTGAGCGCACCGACATCCATCGCCTGGGTGGTAATATTCAGAAGATGCGAAAGCAGGCGACCAATCTCGGAGAAGAGCACGCGGATGAGCTGACCGCGCCGGGGTACTTCGATTTCGAGCAGACGCTCAACTGCCAGACAGAAGGGATGTTCCTGATTCATGGGTGCGACATAGTCGAGGCGGTCGAAGTAGGGCAGGGCCTGGAGATATGTTTTGCTCTCGATAAGTTTCTCGGTGCCACGGTGCAGAAGCCCGATATGCGGGTCCACACGCACGACTACCTCCCCGTCGAGTTCAAGCACCAGTCGCAACACACCATGTGCTGCCGGGTGTACGGGTCCCCAGTTGATCGTAAAATTGCGTACAGCGACTTCCGTCATCGGACGGCTCAAAATCAGACCAGCTCTCGGTCTGCAGGTTCAGATCCAGCATCTGTCTTTCCGAAACGCCCCGTGCTTGGAAACTGTTCCTATCTCGCGTGACTTTGTGATCGCGCGAGTTTTGCCTTGATCAGAGGCAAGAACACACCGTCCCGAACGGAGGTTTGCAACGGGGTTGGCTTCTGATGCGATCGCGCCGACCGCCCGCATCAACCGCTTAATTGGTCGAACATGCGCCAAAGGGCCGAGTCGGGTGGGACCTTGCCATTCACTATATCCCTGCGAATACGCAAATGTGTTCAGGAACGGGCATTCACCGTGGCTCAAATGTCGGCTGTCAGTCAGGCTTGGTGGGCTTCGCCGGGCAACGACAGGCGCACGATAAGTCCGCGAGGCGTCCGGTCGAGAAGGTCGATCCCGCCGCCATGGCCCTTGACGACGTCGCGGGCGATCGACAGCCCGAGGCCGAAGCCGCTGCGATTTTCCGAGCTCCGGGCGTTATCGCCTTTGAAGAACGGGTCGAACACTTTCTCGCGCAGCGAGGCAGGAATGCCCGGGCCGTCGTCGGCGATATCGATCTCGACCATGCCGTCGTCGCGCGCGCGCAAAGCGACCGTCACCGCTGAGCCATGCTTGACGGCATTGTCGACGACATTGCTGATTGCGCGCGTCAGAATGCTCGGCCAACACGTCCAAGCAAGCCGCGCCGGACCCTCGTAGGAGACGGCGTGGCCAACATCGGCGAACTCGGTGCAGATCGTTTGCAGGACACTCGGCAGATCGACGCGGGACATGCTTTCCGATCGGACATCCTCGCGCAGGTAAGCCAGAGTTTCGTCAAGCATGTGCGTGATGCGCGTCACCTCATGCAGCATGCCGTCTCTCAGATTCTGCTCGCCTATGCGTTCCGCCCGCAGCCGCAGCCGCGTCAGCGGCGTTCGCAGGTCGTGGCTGATCGCCACCAGCGTTCGCGTCCGGTCATCGAGCAGGGCACGGATGCGGGTGCGCATGTCGTTGAGAGCGTCGGCGACCTGCGCGATTTCGCGGGGGCCGCTTTGGTTCACGATCCGATCGTCATCAGGAGATCGTCCGAAGGAATGCGCGGCCGCAGCAACGGAGGACAACGGCGCGATGATCCATCGGATCGCATAGACGGACAGTAGCGTCACCAAAACCAGTATGATGGTCAGCGTCAGGACGATCGGGGCCAAGACGAAGTGCCATAGATTGGCGCCGGCAGGCGTTTCGAAGAGGAGGGCGCCATGGTTGCCAATTCCGACTGCCAGGTGGTCGATACTGCCGCCGGGCAAGCGGGCGCCTTCGATGACGTCGATCCCCCAGTTGGACTCCAATTGATCCGAGAGAAGCCTGGCCAACAACGGCAGCCGAGCAGTGTCGATCGGCGTTTCCAGTTCCGTCAACGCAACGTGCGTCACCTCTACGCCGGCTCGTTGGGCGGCTGCAATGATGGCGGCAGCGTCGTCCGGACTTTCGGCGGCTTTCACGAGCAGGGTCACCTCGGCAATCCGAACGGCTCCGGCGGATGGGTTGTGCTCGAAGAAGACGAGCAGGCTGGCCACCACGAGCGCGACCCCGAGCAGCACGGAAATCGCCGCGATGCCGGTGATCTGAGTTGTGAAGCTGTGCAGCCCTAGGCGCTCCGTAAGGCGCATCAGGCTTCCTCCACGGTCGGGGCGAACACATAGCCCCCCAGGCGCACGGTCCTGATCAAAGTCGGCTCGCTCGGATCCGGCTCAATCTTCTGGCGGATGCGGCTAACATGAACATCGATGCTGCGCTCGATCGGACCTGCAAGGCCGCCATGAACCATTTCGAGCAGTTGCTCGCGCGAGAGTACCCGGCCCGGGTTGCGGCAGAAAGCGAGAAGCAGGTCGAACTCTACGCTTGTCATCGCGATCCTGACCCCTTCCGGGTCGTGGAGTTGTCGTGCGGCGGGATCGATCCGCCACCCGGCGAACGCCAACGGTCTTGCGCGAACCTGGGCGATGTCACGCTCGCCTCGCGCGCGACGCAGGAGCGCCCGGATGCGGGCCACCAGCTCGCGCGAGTTGAAGGGCTTGGGCACGTAGTCGTCGGCGCCGATCTCCAGGCCGATGATCCGATCGATGTCCTCGCCGCGCGCCGTCACCATGATGATGGGGATTGCCGACCCCGCCCTCAGCCTGCGGCAAATACTGAGCCCGTCCTCGCCCGGCAGCATGATATCGAGGACCACGAGGTCGACCTTCTCGCGCCCGAGGACCCCGTCCATTTCGATTGCCGAACCGACGGGAAGGGCGGTAAATCCATTGTCCGCCAACACGTCCACCAGCATTCGGGAGATTTCCGGATCGTCCTCGACGAGCAGAATGCGGGGTCTCGTTTCAGTCTGTATCGAATGAATGGACGACATCGTTCCACCCGATCTTGGCACCGGCTTATTTTTACTGCGATGAACGGCGCCGTCAGCAGCCGAGATGTGTTTTTTTGTTAAGGGCATAGCCCCAAAATCCGGCAATTTCTGCTCTCGCAGCAACATCTCTTAATATCACTTAAATCCGGCTCCTTCCGCGGCCGGCTATTCTTGAGCAGCGTACAGTTTACGGGGGTACCCCTGATGCAAGGCGCGATCGCCCTTGCTGGTGTTCACATCCTGTCCGCTGGTGTGGTCGGGGCACTATAGCAGGATCGTCGAACTACAAGGGGTGCTTCACGTCCAATGCCGAGGTCCATGATGGAAGATAGGCCCAAAATCTGGCGCTTTCTCCGGCGATCGGCTTTGGCCGCAGCCATTCTAGGAATGCTTGCTGGGGGCGTCTTCTTCGCCGGCGGCAGCCTCCTCAGCGGCATTGGCAATCTTCACGGCCCTGATCGCCCTGCACCGTCCGGCGATGCAGGTGGCGCCACACTGCCTTCCAGCGTCACAGAAGGCACAACGTTGACCGTCACCGTGGCTACTATCGGAACTCGCCGCATGGAGACGGCGGTGCTGGCGACCGGCACCGTGGTCGCCTGGGAGGAGCTTCCTGTTTCGGCCGAGGTTGCCGGTCTGGCGATCACCGAGGTGCTGGTCGACGAAGGCGATCGTGTCGAGAAGGGACAGGTCCTCGCGCGTTTGAACGACGTTCAGCTCCAAGCCCAGATTGAACAGCAGCAGGCCACGATCACGGAAGCTGAGGCCAATCTCGAAGCCGCCGAGGCGGAGCTGCAGCGCGGGCAGGAGCTTGCCGCACGCAATGCCATCAGCAAGCAGGACGTGGAGAGCCGCGCCACCGCAGCGACGACGGCCGAGGCCCGCCTTGCCGTGGCACGGGCCGGTCTTTCCCAGTTGAACGCGAAGCTCGCTCAAACCAGCATCTCTGCGCCTGCCGACGGATATATCTCGAAGAAATCGGCCGTCCTCGGACAGGTGGTGCAGGCTGGCGCCGAATTGCTGCGCATTGTGCGCGACGGTCGGCTCGAAGTCGAGGCGCGAGTTTCCGAAGGCGATTTATTCGGCATCGCTCCGGGACAGGCCGTACGCGTCACCGGCCCAGCGGGCCGGGCGATCGAAGCCGAAGTGCGCGCCGTTGCGCCGATTGTCGATCCACGGACCCGCCTCGGCACAGTCTACATCGCGCTGCCGCCGGATTCCGGCCTGAAGCCCGGCATGTTTGCACGAGCGGAGATTGCGGCCGACCTGCCGATGGCGCTTGCGGTGCCACAAAAGGCGTTGGTCTGGCAAAATGGCCAGAACGCCGTCTTTGCCGTCCATAACGGGAAGGCCTTGCTGCGGCCAGTCGAGACCGGCGTGCGACGGGACGGGTGGATCGAGATCACTGACGGGCTCGCTCCGGGAGATCGCATCGCCATTGACGGCGCCGGTTTTCTCAAGGACGGTGAGAGCGTGCGAGTCGAGCTTGCGGAAGCAGAACCCGCAAGCATGGAGGATGCCCGGTGAGAAACCTCTCCTCCTGGTCGATCCGCCATCCCATCCCCACGATCGTCCTGTTCCTAGTCCTCATGCTAGCCGGCGTGGCGGGTTTCCGGAACCTTGGCGTCAACAACTTGCCGGACATGGACATCCCGACGGTCATCGTCACGGTCCAACAGGCGGGCGCGGCACCCTCCGAGCTCGAGACCCAGGTGACGCGCGTCGTGGAAGACGCCGTCGCCGGTCTTGGCAATGTCGATCACATCCGCTCCACCGTCAACGAGGGCATCTCGACGACGAATGTCGAATTCGCGCTCGGCACCGACACCCAAAAGGCCGCCAACGACGTCCGCAATGCGGTCTCCGGCATCCGGGCCAACCTTCCGGCCGACATCCAGGAGCCACTTGTTCAGGAACTCGACGTGTCCGGCGGGGCGATTGCGACCTTCGCGGTCAGCGCCCCGGCGATGAACCCGCAGGAGGTCAGCTGGTTCGTCGACAACGATGTCGCCAAGGCTGTCCTCTCGGCCAACGGTGTGTCCAGGATCGAGCGTGCCGGTGGCGTCGATCGCGAAATCCGTGTCGCGCTCGATCCCGACCGCATGATGGCGCTCGGCATCACGGCCGCGGAAATCAGCCAGCAGCTGCGCGAAGTCAACACGAACCAGCCCGGCGGCCGTGCCACGATCGGCCGCGGCGAGCAGGCGATCCGGGTGCTCGGCGCTGCGTTGACCGTGGAGGAGCTTGCCGACATCCGCCTTGCCCTTCCCGACGGGCGAACCATCCGGCTGAAGGAGGCCGCACGCGTGGAGGACGGCTGGGCAGAGCAGCGCCAGCTTGCACGGCTCGATGGCGAAGAGGTCGTGGCCTTCAGCGTCTATCGGACCGTTGGATCGAGCGAAGTCGACGTCACCGCCGCCGTGCGCGAGAAGGTCCGGGAGATCGACCAGGCACGCGGCGATGTAAGCATCCAGGAAGTGACATCGTCTACGGCACATGTCGAGGAGAGCTATTTCGCGGCGCTGGAGGCGCTTGGGCTGGGCGCATTGCTGACCGTCGTCGCGATCTGGCTGTTCCTGCGCGATGGAAGGGCGACTTTCATCGGCGCTGTCGCCTTGCCGACATCGCTCATTCCGACCTTTGCGGTGATGAGCGTACTCGGCATATCGCTGAACAGCATCACGCTGCTCGCGCTGGCGCTCATGGTCGGCATCCTTGTCGACGATGCGATCGTAGAGATCGAGAACATCGTTCGCCACATGCGGCAGAGCGGAAAAAGCGTCTATCAGGCCGCGATAAATGCGGCCGACGAGATCGCGCTCGCCGTCGTCGCCACTACAGCCACGGTTGTCGCGGTATTCCTGCCGGTCGCCTTCATGCCGGGTGTGCCCGGACAGTTCTTCCGGGACTTCGCCATCGTCGCTTGTGTCTCGGGTGGCTTTTCGTTGCTGACCGCGCGGATGCTGACGCCGCTGATGGGCGCATTCCTCCTGAGGTTAGTACCGAGGGAGCGCGTCGAGCCGTTCTGGCTGCCTGGGTATCTCTCGCTCCTCGACGTCGCGCTGCGCCTCCGCTGGATCACGCTTGTTCTTGGCATCGCGTTCTTCGTCGCTTCGATGGCGCTCGTGCGATTTCTGCCGACCGAGTTTACTCCTGCCCGGGATCTCGGCCGCTCGGTGCTCTCAATCGAGCTGCCCCCCGGTTCCGCCCTGGCCGAGACCGATGCGGTGGTTCGCAGGGCCACCGGCATCCTGAAAGAGCCACCCGAAGTCGAGACTGTCTATGCCGCCATAGGCACGCAGACCTCGTCCGACATCGGCGCGGTCCTCCATGGCGGCGGCGCCTCGGCCGGCGAGGTTCGCAAGGCCGCGATGACGGTCAACCTCAAGCCGCGACGCGAGCGCGACCGATCCCAGCAAGCCTTCGAGGCGCTTGCTACCGGTGCATTGAACGCGATACCGGGCGCCCGGATGCGCTTCGGCGAGGGCCAACAGGGCGCGAGGATCGCGATCACATTGACGAGCGACAATCCGGAGGCGCTTGCGCGCACGATCGATGCCCTGGAGCGCGACATGCGCTCGATCCCGGGCGTCAACAATGTCGGGTCCACGGCGAGCCTCGCCCAACCCGAGCTCATCATCACGCCGAAGCCGGACAAGGCCGCCGAACTCGGCGTGTCGGCGACAACGCTGGCACATACGGTAGGCATCGCCACGCTGGGTGCCGCGGAGCAAAATCTGCCGACGTTCAACCTGGCAGATCGGCAGATTTCGATCCGCATCATGCTCGATGAATGGGCGCGCGACGACATCTCTTGGATCGCCAGCCTGCAGCTTCCCACCGGCAATGGGCCTATCCCGCTTGGCTCCGTGGCGGATTTCGCCTTCGGTGCCGGCGCGACTGAGATCGACCGGCTCGACCGGAGGCGGAGCGCGACGGTCGAAGGCGAGCTCGTCGGCATCACGCTCGGGCAGGCGAGGGAGCAGTTACGCGCTCTGCCGGCACTGCGCGAGCTCCCCCCAGGGGTCACCGAAGTCCCACTCGGCGACACCGAGCGTATGCACCAGCTGTTCGACGGCTTTGCCGTGGCAATGATCGCCGGCGTCATCCTGATGTACGCGGTGCTGGCCCTGCTGTTCGGAACCTTTATTCAGCCGATCACGCTCCTGACTGCATTGCCGCTGTCGCTCGGCGGCGCGCTCGGCGCGCTGCTGCTCACCGGAGGATCGCTGTCCGTGTCGGCTCTGATCGGTATCCTTTTGCTCATGGGCATCGCGGCGAAGAACTCGATCCTGCTGGTGGAATACGCCATCCTGGCGCGTCGAGAGCACGGGCTCGACCGTACCGCAGCTCTCCTCGATGCGGCACGAAAGCGGGCGCGACCCATCATCATGACCTCCGTGGCCATGAGCGCCGGGATGTTCCCGATAGCTCTCGGCCTCGGCGCCGATGCGGAGTTTCGCGCGCCAATGGCCATCACGGTGATCGGTGGGCTGGTCAGTTCGACCGCCCTCAGCCTCCTCTACGTGCCGGTCGTCTATACGCTCATGGACGGGCTGGAGCGACGGCTTGGGCAGGTGCTTGGGCGTCTGGTCGTCCGACCACCTCAGCCGGAGGCGGACAGGTCAGAGACGGCTTGAGAATCCGCAGGTTCACTCAGCCTCACTCAGCCTCACAGGCAATGCTCTCAGTTCGCAGATTCGGCTTGGCTGCCAATGCCCGCATTGTCAGGATTTGCCATAGGAGACGTTCGAAGGAAGGGCAGAGTGGGGTCGGAACTTCCGGTTCCTTTTTGCCGCGGTACGGTGGTCAGCGGAACGACCGGTTGTTGCTAACTTCATCCTGGTAACGGACGGGCAACTTTCGGCCCCCTTTCGGTCGGTCAATGACACTTTTCCGATGGTCGCTCATTGGCGCGAGGCCGTCATACAGGCACTGCCAATGAGTGTCGGTATCGGTAGTTGCGAGCCCCCGCAACCACTTTTGTTATAACTCTCTCGAAATCCCGATTTGACCGAGCCCGCACAAGCTTAACCGCCTGTGCGGGCTTTGTTTTTTCTGAGTGGCCCGACGGCGGCTTCGCGATTCCCCCGCGCCGTCACGTGCGCGTGAACACGGTACCCGCTGCAGACATCTCATCGATCGTATCGCGAAGGATGACCCGACAGCCGAGGGGCTCGGCCGCCCGTGCGACGTGTTCCCATACCCGATACCCACTCTTACCACTTACGCCGGCTCGCCCGCGCAGGTCCCCCGAAGCGACAGAACCGGATCCGCTACTACGGGTTGCTCGCTGCCCAGGCGACAGACCGCGCGATCGGCTGCTCGCCCTCCTTTTTGCACGCCGGCGCCGCTTACGGCGGCTATGGCGCGTGTCATTGGTTGACGATGTTGTCCAGCACCCACTGGTTCTCGAAATCCATGGATGAGGGCCCATTCATGTGGAGGTTGATCACGTGCCCCGTGTCCTGCGGGACGAAGATATCGAACACCGGAGCATTCGCATAGTACGGTGCCTCGAAGTCGTGGATGGTTGGCTCGTCGCAGACGAATCCTTCCGGTCCACCGCAGAAGATCGGATCATTCTCGCCGATGACCACCAAGGTCGGCTTGGAGACATTCTGGCTCGGCGAGGTCTCTACATCCACAGGGATTTCGTGTGGCTCGGGGAAGACTTCAAGCCCGATGAACGGAAGGCTCTCGTCAAGCAAGTTCGCGCTGACCACATCGCGCATCAAGCGAGCCTCCCAGTTGGATCCGGAGATCATACCGGGCGCCGCGTTGGGCTCGTCGTAGTACAAGGGGCCCTTGAATCCAATCGCGTCTACGAGGTAGCCACAGTCCGAGAACGTCTGACTGAAGACCGGATCCTCGCACACCGAAATGATCGCCTCCCCTCCGAGCGCGAACTGGGCGAAGCTGACTTTGACTCTGTGCTGGATTCCGTTCAACACGAACCCGTCGAAGTCGCCGGGGTACTTGCCTTCATGCTGCCACGCGTACATCGCCCCGAATGAGGAACCCAACCACACGATGGAAGAGTGGGCCGTTCCGGTCAGGGATCCATCACGCAGCTTTTCAACCACCCCATGAATCGCGGTGATGACTTTATCGATTGTTACCTGATCGCTCGGAGGCAGTGTGCTCTGACCCGTGCCGAGCCGGTCGATATTCACCACCGAGAACCCGCTTTGCAGCGCGGACTGCACCCGCGAAAACCGCTGGTTCGGCGGATTCCAGCCGTAGTGATTGTGATTGGTCGTGTGGACCATGAAGATGAGGGTTCCGTTGGACCGTTCTTCGGGCGGCGTGCAGTATTCCAGGTAGAGCTGTGCATCGGGCACGTCATCGACCGCGACAGGAACGTTGAAGTCCTGGCACAGCCCATGCGCCCCGTGAGCTTGGGATAGCGCCTGGTCTCCGGAGCCAATCGAGAGCCCCTCGGAGTTACAAGCCGTCGTCCCGATCAGTGAAATAGCTGCAAGTATCGAAGTTGTTTGCATCATTTTTTCTCCTTGGCCCGCTTAAGCGAGATTCGATCCATTTTCCTCAAGGTCCGCTCAAGCGAGCCGAAATCTCGCCGGACACCGGCAATCGTCGACGGCGGCTGTTTCATCCTTCTTCTGGCGCCGCCGCAGAGGCGGGGTCGTCGGCAAGCAGTTTCGATCCCGCGCCTATTTCAATGCGCTCGCTGTCGTCATGCCCACTTGAAGGGACAAGTAGCCGTCCACCACAAATTCCTGCCACTGCTTGCAGACATCGTGCTCCAGCGCGGCACGCTTGGCCTCGCCGGCCTGAGCCACCGCCTCGGCGAGCGGTGTGCTGTGGATGTATTGCCACAGGAAGTCGGCGGGCGCCGGCAAACGAAGGGCCTTGGGTTTTGCCTCGACGTCGACATTCCGGAAGCCGGCACTGCGCATAAGTTCCTTAAGTTCATCGACATCGTGCATCGAGAACACCAGGTCACCGAAAGAGGCGACTTCCGGACTGAGGTGGCGGGCCAATGCATCCGTCATGATTGCAAATAGGGGCGGCTTGGGCCCGGGCACGCTGATAACGGCCCGCCCGCCCGTCGCAAGGACGCGCCGCATCTCGCGCAGCGCGGTGAGCTTGCCGCGGACAAACTGAAGGCCCATCTGGCAGAGCACGGCATCGAATGCACCGTCTGGGAACGGCATCGACTCGGCGTTCGCTTCCTGCCAATTGATCGACATGCCTAACGGGGTTGCCGAACCGGCCACCGCCAGCATTCCGGGGTTTATGTCGAGGCCGGTCACCGAACCGGTGGCACCGACACGCTCCGCCGCCAACCGCGTCACGATCCCCGTGCCGCACGCGACATCGAGCACGCGCTCACCCGGTTGAAGGTCTGCCGTGGCGATGAGGTCGTCCGCCATGGGCGCACCGATGGCCGGGACAAAAAAACGTTGATAGTTCTCGGCTGCGGTCCCCTCATAGCTCTTGTTGTAGACTTGCTGCTGGTTCATCGTGTTCCCTCCCTCTCTTTGGAACACCAATAGTCTACGAAAGAGGGAACACGCCGCGCATCGCTCGAATTCGCCACGCCGTGTCGGTGGTCATATGGTCAAAATTGACCAGATGGAGCTGATCAGACGAGCTTGTGCGTGTGGGCGAATGCGCTGGCCGCGGTTCGGGACGTTACACCAAGCTTGTCGAAGATATTGCTCAGATGACGGGCAACGGTGTGCTCGCTGATGCCGAGCGCGCTGGCGATTTGCCGGTTCGGCTCACCAGAAGCCACGAGCGAAAGCACCTCCCGTTCGCGGTCCGTCAGCGCGTCCAACGGACCGGCGCTCCGGGTGGCTATCAGCCGTTCGAGTTCAACCAGGTCGGGCGCGGCGCCCAGCTGTCCGAAGACGGAATGTGCGGCGTGAAAGTGCATCCGCGCCGTCTCATGGTCGCCGAGCCGTTGGCAGACCCGTCCTATGAGGACCCGCACACGCGCGGATTCGTAGGGTGCCTCAAGTTTCTGCCAAAATGCCCACGCCTCGCGCAGAAGGGCGAGGGCTGCTTTCATCTTGCCCTCCGCGAACAGGACAGCACCGGTGGCCTGGGTGGAGGTTGCCAGAAGGATCGGCGCCTCGATGGTCGTAGCGATCTGCGTCAGCTCGTCGGCGGTCGCACGGGCGGTGACGAGATCGCCGCTGGCGATCAATATCTCGACGTATGGGCCGAGTAGCTTGGCCCGCGACGATCCGGCGCCCGGTCCTTGCAGGCTGCCGGCAGAATCGGCGACGCTGCGCATCAAGGCAACGGCGGCATCGGGCTTGCCCTCGGCCAATCGAAGCAGCGACAGGCCGGGCTGCGGTTCACATCCGTTCCGGCTGGCTTCGCGATACATCTCGTTGGCCTGCGCAAACTCGCCGCGCAGCCGGTGGAGTTCGCCTTGCTGGTAGCAGGCGCGCCCAACGGCGGCTTCCGACCGTTCTGCCAGGTGATCACGGGCCTTTATCGCCTCGGCGAGCGCCCCGGGCCAATCGCCCTTCAATTGCAGAATCTCGGAGCGATGCACTAGGCACTGGCCGCGATAGGGCACCAGATCGGGCTGGGAGGCGCACCAGATATCAAGCTGCGTGGTCCATTCACTTGCCCGGTGGAGATCGAAAATACCTTGGCAGGTCAGGATGACGGCGCAATAAACGATCCCGGCCAGCACCGGCGACACGTCTCCTGCCGTAACCGCCAGCATCGCCTCATCGAGTTGGGCGACCCCCTCGGCGTTCTTGCGCGACTGGATCAGGCGCTGGCCCTGGCTGAGCAGGCCCAGCGCCAGCAAATCGGGATCTCCGAACCGTTCGGCAAGCGCGACCGACTGCTCGAAACTGGTACCGGCGCTCTCGGTGTTTCCCTTGCCCATTGCCAGCAGGCCGGTCACGATGAGCCCGTATCCCTGCTCGACGCACGCCTCTTCGCGGTCCTTGAGCAACCGCTGCGAACGGGCGAGCCAGCCAGTGGTCTGGGCCATCTCGCCGGCGAGGAGCATGTAGAGGCTGAGCCAGAACCCCCATCGGGCGGCGCGCTCTACGTGACCCTGGTCGATGAGATCGTGATGCGCGCGTGTCCAGTTGGTGACTGCGTGGGCGTCCTCTCCGACGAGATATGCCGCCGTCGCAAACCGTTCTAAGTCAGCCGGTTCGAGCCGCGACTCGCGGTCCGCGGCGGACAGGTGCTCGTATGCCTCTCGCCATTTCTGTCGGGCGAATGCCTCTCGCCCCTGAACGAGTGCGGGGGTCTGTGCCATGATACCTTTTATCACAATCCGCCGACCATCGGACGGTGACTCCTGCCTTGCTGGCCGACCTTAAATAGCTTGCCACCGGGCAGGGCGCCGCCGCCGATTTCTCCCGCCGCCTCGCCGCCATCCGCGAGCGCCACGCGCGCAAGGGCCAGTTCATCAAACGGTTGCAGGGGCTGTGATGCGCGCGGAGTATGACGGTGTAGGAGAACGCACGGGAAAAGCCGTCAGCGCAAGTGAGCGTATTTGGTTGCAGGCCCCCGCAACCAAAGCACAACAAAAACCCCGTCAAACCAAGTGCGTTGCCCGCCGAAAAACAGATATCAACAAATCAATCGCTTAGTATTTAGGTTCAAATCACCCGCAACCAACCACGCTTGGCACGTACCGGCAGCAATTTCGGGAAAAATCGCACG
>NZ_WQNI01000031.1 GCF_010993735.1 Chelativorans alearensis | reverse complement strand
CGGGGTCCGCATCCGCCGTCGAAACGAGCGCGGACTTTCGCCGGTCTGCATCGAGAAAAACCGCGTAAAGTAAGAGGGTGTTGAGAACGCCAAACGAATATCAGGCAAGATTTCAAAAAGATTGAGAGACCACAAAAAGACTGTCGAGACTTAGGAGAGACGTTCGAAGGCACCGATCGCCTGAGAGAGTTATACCAGCGGCGCTGATTTCTGACTCGTGTGGCCAGATTCCTCCCCGGGCTGATTTGTGATTCCATTGAGACGAAGGAGATTCGCCGATGGGATCAGCAGTTGAATTGCGAACGGACTATTCGGCCTCGGAGCTTCGCCGGTTGGCCCGTGCCCAGGGGACGCTCGGCAGAGCAGCCGGCTGCTTTCGCTGGCGGCGGTGCTTGACGGCATGAGCCGTGCCGATGCCGCCAGGATCGGCGGAATGGACCGCCGGACGCTGCGGGACTGGGTGCATCGTTTCAACTGCGATCCGGAACGCAATCGCGACCGGAGGACCGGTCGTGTACGTCCGGCTAAGATCAAAAGGACCCCGGGCATCGTCGGCCCAACAAGCGCCCCAACCGGCTTCGTTTTGGGACGAACGTTACTTCGCATATAACGGGCATTGCCGCCGGTGCGTTGCCTGCCGGCGGCTATGTTGAACCTGGCCTCTTCCACGTCGAGGATTCAGCCCCCACGCGGCGTATCCACAACCTTGTCGACGCCACGGGCTTGCTGAAGCAGCTCGTCCAGATTGAGGCCGAAAAGACCTTTGCCTACGATCACAGGCGGGAGGGGAAGGACGCCCACGATCTCGTCTATTGCCTCGAGCACGGCGAGGGGGCTGTTGACGGCGCCGTCAGCCGCTTCAAGGAGGCAATGGGCGGCAAGCATGCGGAGGTGATCGGCGCGACGCTCGCGATCCTTTCCAGGCGCTTTTGCGACTCCAACCCCGAGGAACGCTACCTGCGGGAGGGGCCGGTGGCTGTGGCCCAGTTCGAGATCGAGAGTGCCGGCGACGATGCCGACATTCGCGAACGGTGCGCCCTTCGCTAGCGTGCCGTCAACGATGTCATTTCCAAATTTGCTGGCGGACCTAGGCTTTCCGGTCGGCCCGGCTGGCCAACAACAATAAACGCTGGAGGGCATATGGGAAATTCGGGATCACGCTGGCTTCGTTGGGAGCCGCATATTCATGCGCCGGGGGCGGTTCTCAACGACCAGTTCAAAGGCACCGACACCCGTGCGGAGTATCTCGCCCGAATCGAGGCGGCAACGCCCCAATTCCGCGCGCTGGGCGTCACAGCTACTATCTGCTCGACACCGGTGAGGAGATCCGCGCGGCTAAATATCGCGACAATCGTCTGCCTGGTGTCGCTTGGCAGTTAATCGTGAGAGTGCGGTCGTCTTGGTTAGGTTTGGCAGTTAATTGCGAGAAAGGGGTAGCTCAGATTCAAGTTAACTGTAATCGCATCAGCGTGAAGGTCATGAATCCTTTGAATTTCATGCACCATCTTGGGTGAACTCGATGCCGTTACTTTGCCGACACTGCTTCTCACATTAAATGCCAAATGGCCCGGTTTGATTACCGAATTAAATGCGCGTTCTCAAATTAAGTGCACAGCTAACCAACTGAAATCGTTGACAGGCGATTCTCATAATTAACTGCAAAGCGACCGCTCAACGGGTCGCGCTTCAGCGTCTCCTGCACCACCAGCGACAAACCGGGAAATCCCCTTCCTCATGTCGGTGTGGCCCGTTGCCAGCCATACCCGTACGCCACTCGGAACCGGGATCATCGCGAACCCAGAAGCTCGAGAACCCGCCTCAGCACCTCCGTGTCGACGTCGAGATAGACGCGGCCCCGGCGCCCGCCGCCAAGCTCGATCTCGATGATGCCGCTCTTGTACCGGCGCCGAGCCGGAGCTGCCGCAGATTCGTCAGTCGCCACCGGTGCCGCTGGCGCTTGCGGCACGATCTCGACTGGAAGCGGCGGAGGCGTCCGCTGAGGCTCGACACACTCGCAAAGCTGCTTGGCGCCAACGAAACAGCTGGCTGACGTGAATGCCCGCCGCACGCGCCACTTCCGAAATCGTTACGCCCGGCTCGAGGGATTCCGCAACCAGCCGTTCTTTCTCATCGCCCGACCAGCGACGGCGTCTCTCCCGACGTGATCACCTCAACTCTCGGCATCGTCATAGGGCTACTCCTAGGATTATCCCCAGGACTTCCGACGTTCACCCTCAGCCCGCAAGGCGGCCTTCACTGGAGCGATACCGCAATGCTGAGGTGGGGCGTTGAGTTCTGGAGGTGGCCGAGAGCGGGACCCTGAAGGGGCATCCCCGGTGGTTTGCCGGTTGTCAGATCGTCATGGACGGATCCTGAAAGACGATTTTTCCGGACAATATTGTCATTAGGGCCTTTGTGTTGCGGATCTGCTCGCCAGGGACGTCCAGCAGATTCTGGCTCAACACGGCTAGGTCGGCCAGCTTACCGGCTGCGATGGAACCACGATCGTTCTCGACGCCCATGATGCGAGCATTGTTGATCGTGTAAAGCTCCAGCGCCTCGCGTGCCGTGATTGCCTGGTCGGGCCCCAGACAATCGCCCTGAAGCGTATTGCGGGTGACCATCCACCACATGCAGATGAATGGATCGATTGGTAGGATCGGTGCGTCGGTGCCGCCGCCAACGAGAATACCCTCGTCGATCATCCGTCGGATGGGCGTGGACCATTCCGCGCGTTCCCGGCCCCACCATTTTACCTTGTTCGCGCCGAGCAGGACGCTCTGGTCCTGCACTGTTACATGAATACCTCCTTCGCGCATCTTCTCGAAGATAGTCTCGGGCGCATTGTGCATATGCATGACCGTCCAACGAAGGTCGCGGATTGGCACTTCTTCTGCGGCCGCCAGGTAGGAGCGCACGATGGTGTCGATGGCTTCGTCACCGACGCCATGTGTCTGCACCTGCATTCCAGCCTTTGCCACGAGCTTCAGGCATTCGACGAATTCCGGCTCCCCGCCGGGGGGAAGTAGGGAAAGGCCGCGATAGCCCGGTTCGTTCTGCTCGCCCGGCACAATTTGATAAGGCTGGTAGTGCCGCGCACCTTCCACGCCGCCATCGAGCATGAACTTGACGCCGACGTAACGCAGTAGATCGTCGTCGCGGAACCCAGCATAACCGACCCCGACTTCCGTATCCGCAAGGTTGTTGGTGCGGTACATCAGATCGGTGCGCACGGTGATTTCACCGGCCTCGCGTAGGTCCTCGTAAAGACTGATCTGATGAGCATTCAGTCCGGGATCCATCGTGGCAACGATCCCATAGCTATTTAGAAGCGCCATGGCGTCGCGCAGCAGCGCCTTCTCGGTTTCAGCCGGAGGAGGGGAGGGCAGCGCCTTGCGCAACATGTAACACGCCGTCTCCAGCAGCAGACCGGTCGGTCGCCGCGACCCGACCTCGCGCACGATCAGTCCGCCACGCGGGTCGATCGTCTCCTCATCTATCCCGGCGAGGGCCAACGCTTTGGTATTGGCACTGCCGACATGGCCGCCGCGCGGAACGAAGACCGGATTGTCCGGCGCGGCTGCATCCAGCTCGTCCCTGGTCGGCAGGCGGTTTTCTTCAAGCAGGCTTTCGTGCCATCCCATGCGCGCGATGATCCATTCTCCTGGCGGCGTGATAGCGGCCCGCTCCGCGACTGCCTTCTGGACATCGGCGATGGAACGGCATTCGATCAGCGGCACGCGGGGGGCTTCCATAGCCGTGATGTAGAGATGCAGGTGAGAATCGAATAGGCCGGGCACTGCCGTACGGCCGCCGAGGTCGATGATCCGGCTGTCGGCGGTCGCAGTTGACAACACCTCCTCATTCGTCCCCACGGTTTCGAAGCGGCCGTCGCGGATGGAGGCGCCCTGGGCGACCGAGAACGCCTCGTCCACCGTCAGGATGTTGCCGTTTCGTAGGATGGTATGTTGGGAAGAGGTCATGACGCTACTTTCGAAGGTTGGAATTTTCTGCTCATGCGGCGCGGCGGACCGAATATCGCAGCGCCAGCGGGCGCAGCACGAAACGATCTACGGTTCCGAAGATCAGTACGATCGCAAGGCAGCAGGCGAAGACAAGGGTTGCATCGGCCCGGACCTGAGCCTGCATCAAGAGATAGCCGAGGCCGGACTGCGCACCGAAAAGCTCCGATACCAGAGCGATCTTCCACGCGATGCCATAGGCAACGCGCAAGCCCGCCGCCAAAAAAGGCATGACGAGCGGCAGCACAAGCCGGAGCAACAACCGGCGTGACGAGCGGGTGTAGCTACGTCCCATCTCGACCAGTTCAGGATCCACCTGGCGCAGACCTTCCAGCACGTTGATCAGGCAGAAGGGCAATACGATCACCACCTGGATGAAGATCACCGTGCCATTCGAGATCTGAAACCAGATCACGGCGAGGATGGCCCAGCCGACCGAAGGAAAGCTGTTAAGGAAGGTCAGGAGCCGTCTTTCGACCAGCTCTTCCAGGATCGCGAACCGCCGGGTGAGAAGCCCGATGGCGAGCGAAATGATCGTGGCAAGCGCCACCGCGACGCCGACCCGCATGAAACTGATGCCGGCATGGGACATGAGGCGCGGATCGTAGAGGAATTTAAGCAGCCTGGACAGGACCGCTTGCGGGGTTGGCATCACAAAGGCGGGCATGTCTTTGGCGAACCACCACCATGCGAGGATCACCAGCACGACACCACCCTCCGTGACGACGCGCTGGAAGGACGCTTGCCTGGGCGTAAGCAACTTATTCACGGGCAAACCTCCGCTTCAACTGCCTTTGGAGCGGCGAGAAGAACAGAACTTCGGACAGGTAGACGAACAGGATAATGAAGCAGATGATGGCGAAGATCATCTCGGTGTGGAATTCCTGCCTAGCGGAATTGAGCATGTATCCGACGCCCGAATTGCCACCGAAAAGCTCCGCCGTCAGCACCACCTTCCAACCAACACCGAATGCCGTGCGCAAGGTTGCGAACAGGTAGGGCACTAGCATTGGCAGCGTGATCTTGAAGAAAATCAGTATCGGATTGCGCGTCAGGCTTCGTCCCAGCTCGCCGATTTCATCGTCCAGCTCCTCAAGACCGGTGCGAATGTTGATGATCGCGAAAGGGATCAGGATCATGGTGACGGCGAAGATGACCGTGCCGGACGTGACGCCGAACCACATCATCGCCATGAACAGCCAGCCGATTCCGGAAAAGGAATTGAGGAACGGCGTTGCACGATTGTCGATGAAGCCGCTCATCTGCCAGCAGTACTTCGAGACAAGCGCCAGCACGAAGCCGATCACGAAGGACAGCGCGATCGCCGTAAGGACGTGGTAGAGCGAGTAGAAGAGCTGCAGGCGAAGATCGAAATCGACCACGATATCCAGCATTAGGCTGGCCACCAGCTCCGGGCCGGGCACCTGGTAGGCTGGTACGAACAGCGAATAGACCCACCAGGCGCCGACAAAAATAAGTGTCGCGAGGTTCGCCACCCATTTCTGTCGGCTGCGAGAGTTAATCTGCATTCCGGGGGCTCGCCGGCAGTCAGGAACGGCAGCTTGGGTCACTCGCTAATCTGCCCTTCAAAGATGGCGTTTTCCCAGACCGCTTCCTTCGCCGGGAGGTGAGGAACATCGAGAACGCCAAGCGCCGTAGACTGCTCCCATAGCATGTCGATCGCGTCGAGATCGTTCTGGCTGACATAGACGGGAATGCTGGAAAACTCGTTGAACCAGTAGTGGAAGAATTCGGGTTCAATGCCTTCGGCGTCGCCGACAGCGGCGAACACTTCGTCCTGGTTGGCCAGCGCGTAATCCACCGATTCACGGAACATGCGCAGGAATTCCCGATAGGATTGAGGGTCCTCCGCCAACTTGTCACGATAGCCCACCAGAACCGACGTTACCGTCTGCAACCCAAACTTCTCGTTCATAGCCTCGCCGGTCCGGGCGATGGGACGGAACTCGCCGCTCTTTATGGCCTCATAGGCTTGGGCATGGATAAGTGCCGCCGCATCCACATTGTCGGCGGCCAGTGCGGCGGCGAGTGCAGTTTCGGGCAGTTCGACGAAGGTGAAATCGCCGTTTCGTGTATCGACGTCCAGTCCCCAGATCTGGTTGAGTGCAATGCGGATAAGCGTCACGCCGGCGCTGCTAAGCGTATAGACGCCGACCCGCTTGCCGCGTAGGTCCTCCGGTTCTTGAATGCCGCTGTCGGCCTTAACCCAGACATTTGCGCCTTGGCCCGCCTCGTTGGCGCGCTGGCCGATGCCGATGATTTCGAGTGGCAGCCCACGGGCATTAGCGCGGGGGACCGCCATCGCAGCTCCTTCCACAACGTCGAAGGTGCGCGCAGCAATAGCCTGCTGGAGGGCGGCGATGTCGAGCGGTGTGACCTCGACGGTGATTTTGTCGGAGGTGACGATGTCTTGCTTGATCGCATAAAGCGCGGCTTCATGGCTGGGATTGGCCAGATGCGAGAAGGTGATCGTCTTCTGCTGCGCAAAGGCGCCGACAGAGGTAACTACTACAAACGCGGCTGCGAGTGCTAGGCGGATCATGACTGCCTCCTATTGGGTGGTTGTTGTGTCTGTGCTAGATTGCGGCGAAGAGTCGTAGAAGCTCGTCACGTTTTGCAAGCAGCGAGCGGTCGCCCAGAACGTCACGGGGGCGAGGCTCCTCCACCTCTACCACGGCGGCGACACGCGCCGGCTTTGCCGAAAATACCACGATGCGGTCGGCTAGATAGAGTGCTTCATCCATGTCGTGCGTGACGAAGATCACAGTCTTGCCCGACTGCTTCCAAAGCTTGATGAGCTGATCGCGCAGGCGATGGCGCGTGTTCGGATCGAGCGCGGAAAACGGCTCGTCCATCAGGATAATTTCCGGGTTGAGCGCCAAGGCACGCGCAATGGCAACGCGCTGACGCTCGCCGCCGGACAGCATCAGCGGCATCTTGGCCATGTCGTTGCCAAGGCCGACCCGTTCGAGCTGGACGCGAGCGCGTTCCTCGCGCTCGGCCCTCGGCATTTGCGGAATCCGCATCTCGACGCCGAAGGCGGCATTGGCCAGCACGTTGCGCCAGGGCAGCAGGCGCGGTTGCTGAAAGACATAGGCCAGCCTGTCGGTAGCCTCCGCTGGGGCCTGGCCACCGATCCGGACGGCACCTGCCTGAATCGGAAGTAAATCGCCCATTAGCCGCAGCGCGGTGGACTTTCCGCAACCCGACGGACCCAGTAGGCAAAGGAACTCGCCGCTCGCAACATCGAAGGTGATATCGTCATAGATGGCGATGTTGCCAAGATGGAGTGCCACTTCCGAAAAGCTGATGATGGGCTGCACGGCTCTTCTCCGTTTGGGTGGGGGAAGATCGGCAAAAAAAGCACCACTCGACAGCCGATCCGATGGGCTGACCTCCGACACATTCCCCATCTATTTTTGTGTGTTGTCGGGGACGCTAGTCAGGTCCAAAATATATGTAAAGCAGGATTTTCGATAATCCGTCTGCATGACATCGGTCCCTACTGGTAAATCGTTTACCGAAGGACACAGGAGCCGATCCCGCTAGCAGCAGGTAGAGGGCAAAAAAATCCTTTAATTTTAGCAATTAGGGGAAATGAACGGGGAAGTTGGGCGAAAATTCTCTCCTGTGTCATTCGACCAATTTGATTTATCGTCCTGATTTCAGAATGCTAAGTTCCATATTCCGGACGAGGTGAACATGCATGACGATCTGGCCCTGTTGTCACTGGTGATCGAGGCGGGTGGATTTACCAGGGCCAGCGCTTTGAGCGGAATCCCCAAATCACGGTTGAGCCGCAGGATCGACGAGTTGGAAAAGCGCCTTTCGGTCCGCCTGATCGAACGGTCGTCGCGTCATTTCGTACCGACGCCGATCGGACTAGACCTTGCGCGCCGCGGAGAGGCGATCCGCACCGAGGGCGAAAATGCGCTACGCATTATCCAGGAAAGTCATTCTAAGCCGACGGGTACACTTCGGATCGCCTGCCCCGCCATTCTGACCGACCGTGTGATTGCCGATTTCTGTATTGGTTTTTCCACGCGCAATCCGATGGTGACCATTACGCTGGATACGACGGACGGCACCAAGCCACCCGAGATGGACCGTTACGACATCGCGCTGATCGCCTCGCGAGGCGAATTACCGGATTCTGATATGATCGCGCGCAGGGTGCTCAGGTCGGAATATGTGCTGGTTGCATCGGAGGAATGGCTGGAGGCAGCCCCAATCATCGAGGAGCCCGGGGATCTCACCAATCTTTCAGCAATCGGTTGGTGGGAGGAGGACCGCACCTCGCTTTGGCGACTGGTCTCCCTGACGGACGAGGTCACGGAGGTGCCCGTCCGGTTGCGTCTGATTACCAATAGCTTGTCGGTTGCGCACAAATTCGCACTTGCGGGACGCGGAATGACGCGTCTACCGCTGGCTCAATGCCGGGACGATCTGGAGAGGGGGCGGCTGCGCCTCGTCCTGCCGGGTTGGCGCCCGCCGACCGTATCGATCCACGCCATCTATCGCACCCGCCATTCCCTGCAGCTTGCGGGTAGGATGTTCCTGAATGAGCTTGCCGCTCATCTCGCCGATCGTCCTCGGCGGGTTCATGATTAGGTCGGCAATGCGTCTATTGTGGACATGAAACGTTCGACCACGTCCCCTGCGTGCCGCCGCCTGGTGCCGCGACATCCCTTCCTGCTTGACCGCCGCAACAACGCGCTCGCGAAGATCCATCGAATACGGTCGACCCATCCATGCTGGCCTCCTTCCCCAGCCAGCATGTTGATCAGAATTCCCTCCCGAAAGGAATCCACGCCGATTCAGCCTTGCTTCATCCCGCTCTAGTTGGAAATGATTACCGCTTGTTATCGGGGATCGAGCACCTGAGCCCCTCACGTTCGATCAGTATGCGCGCATCGGTGTCCAAGATCTCTTCGACTGAGACGGATGCGACGAAAAAACCGGGTTGTGATGTCGTGACGACCAGCCGTTCCCTTCTGAATGTTGGAGATCTGCGCACGAGTCCCGCCTCCAGCTTCGTCCCAAGGGAGGAGATCGGACGACGGTCGAGGACCTCAACTGCGCCCTATCCGGGACGATCTTTCCCCGGATAGGCGGTCGAGAGCCATGGTCGATGTCGGATACATTGTAAGTGCAGTTGTTCGCGTCCTCCAGCGAATTATCCATGCAGCCCGTCTGTTCCAGTGGTAACCATCGTTCTGGTTGGCTGGTAGCGCGCAGAAAGGGTTTCCCCGGTTCGCTGGTAATGACCGCACAGGAGCGAGATCGCCTTGTCGGTGTCACGCGAGACCGCAGCGTCCATAATCTCCTGATGCTCCTTTGTGAGATCGCGCGAAGGTCGGGCGCGGGCCCCTCCGAGAACCGGGAAACGATAGCGCTCCGTCTCCACGTACAGCTTTTCCGAAAAGTCGAGAAGCCATTTCGAACGGCAGGCGCTGATGAGCGCGTGATGAAAGCGGTGATGCCGCTGTTCCAGCGCCTTCAACTCTTCCATGGGCGGAGCTTCGAGTGTCTCGAGTTTCTTCGCCTTCAAGGACAGCCCATGGAAGGCCGAGATCACCTCGATTTCCCAATCGTCGTCACCAAACTCTATCGCGCGTCGCAATGCTTCCGCCTCGATGTGGATGCGGGTGTCGATGGCATCCCACATCTCGGTGAGCGATAGCGGGGCGACGGTGAAGCCGCGGAGCGCCACCGACATGACAAGACGCTCACCGTGCAATCGGTTCAGCGCTTCGCGCAGGGGCGAGTAGCCGAGGCCGTAGCGCTGCTTGAGGTCTTCGAGTCGAAGCGGGCTGCCCGCCTCCAACATGCCGGTGACGATGTCCCAGCGCAGTTTCTGATAGGCGTTTTCGGTTAGCGTGGTTTCACGCGGGATCTTCTTTGCCGACACAACTCTTTCCCATTCGCAGTGTTTCGCTCTTTTGGCATAGCACGGCTCTGGATGCAATATACGATAAAAACTATGATTTGCGAAAATACATATTTACAGCGAAAATCCTGCTGTTATGGTTCGACCATCGCAAAGTGGAGGTTGAGATGTCGTCAGACAGGGAAAACTACCGCGAGGACGTGGCGGGCCGCGCCAATGTGGAGGATACGCCGGAGCTTCTGGCCTATTACGACGAGCTGGAGGCGCTGGAAGCCGGCGCGTTATGGACCGTCGCCAACAAGATCGAGCCCTGGGAGCCGCTATCTTCTTCCGTGCCAATGATCTGGCGCTATCGCGATCTGCGCGAGCATGTTCTGAGGTCCGTCGAGCTGGTAACACCGGAAAAGGCGGGGCGCCGCGTGATCTATCTAAACAATCCCGGTCGTCGGGATGTGGCCGCCGCCGTGGGCTGGCTCTATTCGGGATTGCAGGTCATGCATCCGGGTGAGGCCGCCTCCGCGCACCGGCATTCGGCCTCTGCGCTGCGCTTCATCATGGAGGGCTCGGGCGCCTATACCATTGTCGACGGTCACAAGATGACGCTCAATGCCAACGACTTCGTGCTGACGCCGAACGGCACCTGGCACGAGCATGGTGTGGAGGAGAGCGGCAGTCCCTGCATCTGGCAGGACGGTCTCGACATTCCGCTCGTCAACACGCTCGAAGCGAACTTCTACGAAGTCCATCCGGATCTGCGGCAGGCTGTCGGCTATGCGGTCGACGACATGACCAAGACCTGGGGCAATCCGGGTTTGACACCGGGCGGCGGCGCCTGGGACAAGGGCTATTCCCCGCTCTACAAATATGAATGGGAGCGCACCTACGAAGCGCTGAAGCGCTATGCCGAAGCGACCGACGGGTCGCCCTATGACGGCGTCATGATGGAATATATCAACCCGGTCAATTCGGGACCCGTCATGCAGACGATCGGCGCCAGCATGCAGATGCTGCGGCCCGGAGAGAAGACAAAGGCGCACCGTCACACGGGCAGCTATCTCTACCAGGTGGCCAAGGGCAAGGGATATTCGGTCATCGGCGGCAAGCGGTTCGATTGGCAGGAACGCGACATTTTGTGCGTGCCGTCCTGGGCCTGGCACGAACACGCCAATTTGTCCGACAGCGACGATGCCTGCCTCTTCTGTTTCAACGACCTACCGGTGATGCGTTCGCTCGGTCTCTACCGCGAAGAAGCGCTGGCCGACAATGGCGGTCACCAACCACAAGACTGATCAAGGAAATATCTGAATGCGACTGGTTACCTACAGGGCCTCGGTCGAGGCGCCCGCGCGCCTTGGCGTGATCGAGGATGATAGCATTGTCGATGTGGAAGCGCTCGGCATTGCCTTCGGTAAGGATTTCCCGCACTCCATGCTGGAACTAATCGACCTTGGCCCGGACGGCCTGGCGGCGCTGAAGCGGCTTCTGGACGATGCGCGCGGCGTATGGCCGGTGCGCACCACCGTGCCGCTCGTCAATGTGCGATTGCTCGCGCCCATCCCACGGCCGCGCAAGAACATCTTCGGCATCGGCCTCAACTATGTCGAGCACGTGGAGGAATCGAGCCGCACGCTCGACACGTCGAAGGACCTTCCCGCGGAACCGGTCATTTTCAGCAAGCCGCCCATGGCGGTGATCGGTCCGGACGATGCCATCGAGCACAACGCCTCCATCACGCAGCAGCTCGATTGGGAAGTGGAACTCGCCGTCGTCATGGGGCGCAAGGCCACCAGAGTGAGCGAAGAAGACGCTTCATCCTACGTGTTCGGCTACAGCGTCATGATCGATGTCAGCGCGCGTGACAATCGCCGTGCCGGCCAGTGGATCTACTCCAAGGGGCAGGACAGTTTCGCGCCATTCGGTCCCTGCATTGTCACCGCCGATGAGGTCGGGGATCCGCACGATCTGGACCTTTGGCTCACCGTCAATGGCGAGCGCAAGCAGGGATCGAACACCAAGCACATGCTCTTCAAGATCCCGACGCTGATCTCCGACATCTCGGCCGCCATCACGCTCGATCCCGGCGACATCATCGCCACCGGTACGCCCGAAGGCGTCGGCGCGGGCCGCGACCCGCAGGAATGGCTGTGGCCCGGCGATGTGGTGGAAGCTTGCGTCGAGGGCATCGGCACGATCCGCCATCCGGTGGTGGCTGTCGGCAATGATTTCTCGCGTCAGCGCAAGGCCGGCTGATCCGGCTTCACGAGCGCAATCCAAGGGAGCAGAACATGACAATGGGACTTAACGGCAAGGCCATGCGGACCGGTCTTCTGGCCACCGCGCTTGGAATGGTCATGGTCGCCCAGGCGGCCGCGGAGGATCTGCGCATCGGCTTCATCACCACCCTGTCGACACCGGCCGGCTATATCGGCGAGGACATCCGCGATGCCTTCATGCTGGCCATCGGCGAAGACGGCAAGCTGGGTGACACCCCCGTGGTGCTCGAGGTCGAGGACGATGGCCTGAAGCCGGCCAATGCCAAGCAGTCGGCCGACCGGCTGGTGCAATCAGGTGTCAAGCTGTTCACGGGCGTGAATTTCTCCAACGTGCTTGCTGCCGTGCAGCCCACAGTCATGAAGTCCGGCGGCTTCTACGGCCGTCGGCCGGGCGCTTTTGACCAACCCGGCGCTCCTGATCCTCGATGAGGCGACGGAAGGGCTCGCCCCGCTGATCCGCGCCGACATCTGGGCGACCCTGCGTCAGTAGAAGGAACTCGGCCAGTCGATCCTCGTGGTCGACAAGAACCTCAAGGAAATGGCCCCGCTCGTCGACCGGCATCACATCGTCGAAAAGGGCAGGGTGGTTTGGCAGGGCTCGCCGGAAGAGCTCTCCGCCAACGAAGACCTCGCGCATCGCTATCTGGGGGTATGAGCATGGATGTCCCATCGCCACTCTATCGGGGCATGGACCGGGCCACGCTGGAGCGCGAATACAACGCGCGTGAAAGCATTGCCTCTTTCGATGCCGAACATGCCCGCTATGTGGTCGAAAGCGAGCGCGTCAAGCAGAATCTCGCAGCCGTGCGCGACATCGTCTACGACCTGTGGAGCGACGAGAGGCTCGATCTTTACAGGGCCGGCGGCGGCAGCCCGGTCTTTCTATGGATTCACGGCGGTTACTGGCGCAGCGGTTCCAAGGAGGACAACGCCTTTGCCGCCGGCGGCCTGACCGCGCACGGGATATCGGTCGCCGTGATGAACTGCACTCTCGCGCCCGAAGCCGGCATAGACGAAATGGTGCGGCAGGTGCGCAGCGCCGTCGCTTGGCTGAAGCGGAACGGAGCGAAACATGGTCTCGATGTGCACCGGATACATGCCGGCGACTGGCTCGAAACGTTCGGCCTGCCCGAGGATACGCTTGGCACCGTGCTGGCCCTGAGCGGACTGCACGAGCTGGAGCCCTTGCAGCACACGCAGGTGAATGGCTGGATGCATTTTGATGCGGCATCGATTGCCGAGAACTCGCCCATCCGGCGGATCCCCGAAAGAACCGGGGCGCGGTTGATCGCCTCCGTTGGCGGGCTAGAGAGAGGCGAATTCATCCGCCAGACGCTGGATTACGCAGCGGCTTGGCGAAAAGCCGGACATGCGACCCAGGTGATCGACATGCCGTCGCACAATCATTTCGACATTGCGCTCAGTCTTTGCGAGCCCGATGGCGTTCTGGTCCGGGCCCTACACGCCTCGATTGCCCGAGATGCCGAAGGAGAAACGTTCTGATACCCTTTAAGGCAGCCTTCGCGCAGGCGGCATCCAATCCTGCCGATGTCTTGGCTTTGGCGCAGAACTTTGGCGCTACCAGAATGTTCGCGATCATGTGCTGGGCTCAGTCGATCTCGTCACGCCCGAGGCGGGTGTCGGCGGGATCGGGACGCTCAGAAATCTGGTCGTGGCGGACTAGGCGCCGCCACCGGCATTGCCCCGTCACGTTTCCATCCCACCGGTCTTTCAAGCAAGGAGTGGTTTATGCTCGACCTGCCGAAATTCAAAGCCGCCGCCGTTCAGGCCGCACCAGTCTTTTTGGATACCGACGCCACCGTTGAAAAGGTCTGTGACCTAGTCGGTGAGGCGGCCGGCAAGGGGGCCGGGCTCGTGGCCTTTCCTGAGGTCTTCGTCGCCGGCTATCCGTACTGGAACTGGGTGATGAACCCCATAGAGGGCAGCCCCTGGTTCGAGAAGCTAGCGCGTTCGGCCATCGAGGTTCCGGGGCCAGAAATCACCAAAATCGCGCAGGCGGCCGCGCGCCACAAGGTCAACGTGGTGGTCGGCGTCAACGAGCGCAGTCCTTACGGTATCGGCACGATCTACAACACGCTGGTGACGATCGCTGACGACGGGCGCATCCTCGGGCGGCATCGAAAGCTGGTGCCGACCTGGGCCGAAAAGCTGACATGGACGCCCGGCGACGCCTCGGCTCTTAGAGTGCACGAGACCAGCATTGGCCGGCTCGGCGCACTCGCCTGCGGAGAGAATACGAATACCTTGGCGCGCTTCGCGCTGCTTGCGCAGGGGGAACTGGTCCATGTCGCGAGCTACATCGCGCTGCCGGTCGCACCACCGGACTACGACATGGCGGATGCCATCAAAGTACGCGCCGCCGCCCACAGTTTTGAGGGCAAGGTCTTCACGATCGTATCGTGCTCGACCATTTCGCAGGAGATTGTCGAAGCCGTAAGCGCGTTGCATCCTCAGGCGCGCGAGTTGCTGGCACGTCGCAATAGCGCGTTCTCCGGCATCCTCGGACCGGACGGTCGGGTCATCGGAGAATCACTGATCGATGACGAGGGCATCATCTATGCCGACATTGACCTATCGCGCTGCATCCAACCACGGCAGATGCATGATATCACCGGGCACTACAATCGCTTTGACGTCTTCGATCTGCGCGTGAACCGCAGAGCTCATCAGCCCGCGCACTTTGACGACGCGGACGCGGAAGGCAGTTCAGCCATTTCTGATATGGCCACCGAAACCGTTCAGGAGTCTGAGCAATGAGCGAGTTTCGCACCTATCGGATCGGCCAGATTGTTCCGTCCTCGAATACGACCATGGAAACGGAGGTTCCGGCGGTGCTCCGCGCCCGCGAGGCTATCGAACCGGAACGCTTCACCTTCCATTCCAGTCGCATGCGTATGAAGAAGGTGACGAAGGAAGAACTTGCGGCGATGGATGCTGACAGCGACCGTTGTGCCCTGGAGCTTTCCGACGCGCGGATTGACGTTCTGGGCTATGCGTGCCTGGTTGCGATCATGAGCATGGGCCGGGGTTACCACCGCCTGTCCGAGGAGCGTCTGCACAGGAGGACGGTGGAGAATGGTGCTCCCGCACCAGTCGTCACCAGTGCCGGTGCCCTTGTCGACGGTCTGAACGCAATCGGTGCTAAGACGGTCTCGATCCTCGCACCTTACATGAAGCCCCTGACGCAGTTGGTCATCGACTATATCGAGAACGAAGGGATCGAGGTGGTTGACAGCATCTCTCTAGAGATGCCTGATAACCTCGAAGTGGGCCGCCAGGATCCGCTCGCGCCGGCCGAGATCACCAAGCGGCTCAAGACTGCCGGCACGGATGCGATCATCGCGTCCGCCTGTGTCCAGATGCCGTCGCTCGCTTCTATCCAGATCATCGAGGATCGTACCGGATTGCCGGTGATCTCCTCGTCTGTGGCGACGACATACATGATGCTGAAGCATCTCGGTCTGAAACGTGCGGTACCGGGCTTCGGCACGCTGCTCTCCGGACGCCATTGAGCGGCTGGATTTCCGATGCTGGCAGGGAGGATCGGTTGGCACTCGGTGAGGCGCGAATAGAATCGCTGATCGAGAGGGGCGGACACACCGACAGGCAGACGTATTTGAGTTCCAGGAAATCCTCGAGCTCATATTTCGACCCTTCGCGCCCCAAGCCAGACTGTTTTGTGCCGCCGAACGGGTCTCGGCAGTAGAGACCAGGCCTGTCGTTGTGTCCATTTGCGCTTCGCGTTCCTTTTGCGGATGTGGTGCGAGGACGGGCGGCACACCGAGCCGCTGGCACGAGCTGGACATGGTGTTAGTCCGGGTGGAGGACGAAGAAGGCCATGTCGGTTGAGGCGAAATCCTTTGCCTACCTACGTCTGCCTCGAACCGGTGTGCGCGGCCGTCGACCGCATGATTGTCAGGACGGCGCCGGCCCTCTAGAGTGGTACCATCATGCCTCGTAGCTCCGTGAGCCAATATCATACCTCCGCGTTGGCCCAAGCACGCTCACGTCGACTTTTGGTGTTTGATCTGAAATCACGTCGGCGAGTATCCGAGCGGAGCCGCACGCGATGGTCCATCCGAGCGTTCCGTGCCCTGTGTTGAGATAAAGCCCCTCCGGACGCACCGGATAGTCGAGCGATGACGGCCGAGCTTCTCGGCGATCATGTCGACACCGACGCCGGCTTGGCGCCAGCGCTCGATCTTGCGTCGTTCGTCGAGATCAATCTGCGAGTAGGTGCGTTTCATCTGCGGGTCCTTGCGTGCGACAAGCCATTGGTATCGCTGCAAATCGCACTTCAAGGTAGAATCCACCTGGCTACAGATATGCGGCGGCAAAATTTGCGATCGAGGGCTTCTCGGCGTCATTGTCGCAAGAAGTTGCCCCGCTTGGTATACGGGTCACCGCGATC
>NZ_WQNI01000030.1 GCF_010993735.1 Chelativorans alearensis | reverse complement strand
CCGTCAGTGACGTCTTCCCATGGTCAACGTGACCAATCGTCCCGATGTTCACATGCGGCTTCGTGCGCTCAAATTTACCTTTGGCCATGTGAGGTCTCCGTTATTCTCTGCCTATTCAGGCCTTGCTTCAGTGAGCCCGCTCGGGCGATCACGCGAACTTCTTCTGGATCTCCTGCGCCACAGCGCTGGGGACCGGCTCATAGTGGTCGAACTGCATCGTGTACTGGGCACGGCCCTGGGACATCGAGCGCAGATTGTCGACATATTTGAACATGTTGGCGAGCGGCACCATGGCGTTGACGACGGTCGCGATACCGCGCGCCTCCGTGCCCTGGATCTGCCCGCGGCGGGAGTTCAGATCGCCGATGACGTCGCCCACATAATCTTCCGGCGTCACCACCTCGACCTTCATGATCGGCTCGAGAAGCTGGGCACCGGCCTTCTGGGCGCCTTCACGGAAAGCCGCACGTGCGGCAATCTCGAAGGCCAGGACGGACGAGTCGACGTCGTGGTAGGCACCGTCGATGAGCGTCGCCTTCACGCCCAGCATCGGGAAGCCAGCCACTGGGCCGGAGGACATGACACTCTCGATGCCCTTCTGCACGCCGGGGATGTACTCCTTCGGCACGGAACCGCCGACAACCTTGGATTCGAAGACGAAATCCTCGCCTTCCGGGTTAGGCTCGAAGACAATCTTGACGCGGGCGAACTGGCCGGAACCGCCGGTCTGCTTCTTGTGCGTGTAGTCGATCTCTGCCTGCCGCGTGATGGTCTCGCGGTAGGCCACCTGCGGCGCGCCGACATTGGCCTCGACCTTGAACTCACGCTTCATACGGTCGACGATGATGTCGAGGTGAAGCTCTCCCATGCCGGCAATGATCGTCTGGCCGGATTCCTCGTCGGACTTGACGCGGAAGGACGGATCCTCCGCAGCCAGACGGCTGAGCGCCAGACCCATCTTCTCCTGGTCGCCCTTGGTCTTGGGCTCGATTGCGATCTGGATGACCGGCTCGGGGAACTCCATACGCTCCAGGATGACCGGCTTCACCGGGTCACACAGCGTGTCGCCCGTGGTCGTCTCCTTGAGGCCCGCCAGCGCCACGATGTCGCCGGCATACGCCACTTCAAGGTCGGACCGCGAGTTGGAGTGCATCTGCAGCATGCGGCCGATACGCTCACGCTTGTCTTTCACCGTATTGGCGAGCGACACGCCCTTGGTGAGGACGCCGGAATAAATGCGGCAGAAGGTGAGCGAGCCAACGAAGGGATCGTTCATGATCTTGAAAGCGAGCATCGACAGCGGCTCGTCGTCCGACGACTTGCGCGTCACCTCACCCTCGGTCTTCGGATCGATGCCCCGGATCGACGGCACCTCCACCGGCGAGGGCAGGAAGTCTACGACGCCGTCGAGCAACGGCTGCACGCCCTTGTTCTTGAAGGCCGAGCCGCAGAACATCGGGAAGAACTTCACCTCAATGGTGCCCTTGCGGATGAGCTTGCGGATTTCGTCGTTGGACGGCATCTCGCCCTCGAGATAACGCTCCATCGCCGCCTCATCCATCTCGACGGCGGCCTCGATCAGCTTCTCACGGTATTCCTCGGCCTGCGCCTGCATGTCGGCCGGGATATCCAGAACGTCCCACGCCGCACCGAGGTTCTCCGACTGCCAGATAAGCGCCTTCATCTCGATGAGGTCGACGACGCCGGCGAAATCGCTCTCGGCGCCGATGGGAAGCTGCATGATGACAGGCGCGGCACCAAGCCGCGTCTTGACCATCTCGGCCGAACGATAGAAGTCGGCGCCGATCTTGTCCATCTTGTTGCAGAAGATCATGCGCGGCACGCCGTACTTGTCGGCTTGGCGCCACACGGTCTCGGTCTGCGGCTCCACGCCAGCATTGGCGTCGAGTAGCGCGATGGCGCCGTCGAGCACGCGCAGCGAGCGCTCCACCTCGATGGTGAAGTCCACGTGGCCAGGCGTGTCGATGATGTTGAAGCGGCGCTTCTTGCCGTCGCGACCTTCCCAGAAGGTGGTCGTGGCAGCAGAGGTAATGGTGATACCCCGCTCCTGCTCCTGCTCCATCCAGTCCATGGTGGCCGCGCCGTCATGGACTTCGCCGATCTTGTGCGACTTGCCGGTGTAAAACAGGACGCGCTCGGTCGTTGTCGTCTTGCCGGCGTCGATGTGCGCCATGATACCGAAGTTTCGGTAATCTTCGATCTTATACTCGCGGGCCATCGTGGATACCTCTTCCTTCCTCTCGCACTACCAGCGGTAATGAGAGAACGCACGGTTGGCCTCGGCCATCTTGTGCGTATCTTCGCGCTTCTTGACGGCAGTGCCGCGATTGTTGGACGCATCCATGAGCTCGCCCGACAGGCGCTCGACCATGGTGGTCTCGTTACGGTTGCGAGCAGCCGTGATCAGCCAGCGAATGGCGAGCGCCTGTCGACGTTCCGGGCGCACGTCAACCGGCACCTGATAGGTGGCACCGCCGACACGCCTGGAGCGCACTTCGACATGCGGCGCAACGTTGTCCAGCGCCTGGTGGAAGATAGCCACCGGCTCCTGCTTGGTCTTTTCCTGCACCTGATCGAGCGCGCCATAGACGATCTGCTCGGCGACGGACTTCTTGCCGTCCAGCATGATGGCATTCATGAACTTGGTCACAACCTGATCGCCGAACTTCGGGTCCGGGTTGATTTCGCGCTTCTCTGCACGGTGACGTCGGGACATCTTCTTCGTCTCTCACCTTCAAGGCTCGGCGCAAAAACAAAAGCGCCGAAGCCGGGAAACCCTACTTCGGACGCTTAGCACCATATTTGGAGCGGCGCTGCTTGCGGCTTTTCACACCCTGCGTGTCGAGCACGCCGCGGATGATGTGATAGCGCACGCCGGGAAGGTCTTTCACGCGGCCGCCGCGGATCATCACCACGGAGTGCTCCTGCAGGTTATGACCCTCACCCGGGATGTAGCCGATCACCTCGAAGCCGTTGGCAAGCCGGATCTTCGCCACCTTGCGCATGGCCGAGTTCGGCTTCTTCGGCGAAGTCGTATAGACGCGCGTGCACACACCCCGCTTCTGCGGGTTGGCCTGCATGGCCGGCACCTTGTTGCGCTTCACCGGCGCCTTGCGCGGCTTGTTGATCAGCTGGTTTACGGTCGGCATCAAACCTTCCCTTGTTTCAATCTCGTGTCTCAAGTCGACGGAGTCGCGTTACGACGAGGACAGTGCTCCATATGCAAATTCAGGCATCAAACCGCCTGACTGCGGTCCTGCCCGAACAAAAGCAGAGGAAGCGGCAAACCGCTTCATGCGCCGGAAGTCTGTCGCTCGTATAAACGAACCCTGTTTGAGGCTTTGCTTCAGGGCGCGTCGCCCCGAAAAGAAAGGCCTCACATCGGCTCAGACGCGGCGGGTAATACGCGCAACGCGAGCCACCGTCAACCCCGCTCCGGCAATTATCTTGCGCAATCGGACCGGCGTGGGCGCTCGGGCACCGTGAACGATTATCCGCCCCTCGATATGAGGTGAGGATGGAGGAATTTCCACCCCCACCCTGTTGCCCATATGCCGGAAATGCGACAATTCGCGCTACATCGAGCAGGATCGGCAGAACGCAAAAGGAATCAGCCCATGAACGACAATGAGCAGCCGCCCGTCACCATCATCACCGGCCGGGTCTGGCGCGAGGCGGGCGGAGACAGCGAGGGCGTGCACGTCATGCTCATGGCGCCCGACGACGACACGGCGGTGCGCCTTGCGCTGGAAGCACTGGCGCAAGAAGGCTATGCGGAGGCCGAACTCGACCAAATCGGCGAGATGGAAGGTGCCCCCGACGAAGAGCCGCACCTGTCGGCCTGGCAGGGCGCCACGGAAGGCGAGATCGCCATCGTCACGTTCGACGAGCCGGCATAGCGCCTCCCCTCTCCTCAGTCGCGCTACCTTGCAGAGAGGGAAGGTGCTGCCCCCGTCAGAAGCAATAGCCCAAGTCGTACCGAAAATGCCGGTGGCGCCAATGGTGCCGATCGAACCAGTCGTCATGGCAGTAGATCACCTTCGGACGGTTCATCTCCGCCGCGGCCTCCACGGCCGCATTCTTGGCTCGAACCGACTCGACCTCCCGCCGAATGCAATCCGCCATCTCCTTGTCGCCGCTCTTGTAGCCGTAGGCGGAGCAGCGCGCCGAGAAATAGGTGGCGACAGTTGCGGGCGCAGCAGTCTGGAGCCAGGCGGAGGATTCCGGCCTACCGAGAAGAAGTTCGCCTTGCGTGCCCGTGCAGGCGGCGCAAAGCGTAATAATCGGAAAAATAGCGTATCTGAAAGAGGCCTTCATAATTCCCTTCTCCTTTGATGCCTGCAGCGACATACATTGCCGCAGCGCCCCCAAAGTCGAAGCTGGCTCTTCAATTGATGGACTAACCTGCCTCCGGCGGAAGAAGCTGTATGCTTAAAAGCAGAGGCAAGCACCTGAATGCGCCAGATGTTACAAATTTAAATAAAGTAGATATTCTTTTCTTCTCTGGATCGAGTTAACAACTTGTGGTTTAATATAAAAATAGATACTACTCGTCAATACGCCGTTTGAAACAGCGTTAATTCAAAAATTCACCCTGAAACGAAAAGAAGCCGCCGGACTACCCGGCGGCTTCTCGCAAAGTAAGGTGATGGACGGGTTCTCTGCCTACTCGGCTGCACCCGTCATATCGGCTAGCGCGGCCTCGGCCGTCTCCGCACCCGACTCCTTGCGCCGCTCGTCTAGGATAAGTTCGTCGCGCGAACGGGCGATGCGCCGGATCTGGCTCATGGCGCCGCCAGTACCGGCCGGAATGAGGCGGCCGACGATGACGTTCTCCTTGAGCCCCTGCAGCGTGTCGATCTTGCCGGCGACCGAAGCCTCCGTCAGCACCCGCGTCGTCTCCTGGAAGGAAGCGGCGGAGATGAAGGACGGCGTCTGCAGTGAGGCCTTGGTGATGCCGAGCAGCACCGGCTGGCCTTCGGCCGGCTTCTTGCCTTCCTCGACCAACCGGTCGTTGACCTCGTCGAACTCGACCTGGTCCACGTGATCGCCGGGAATATAGGTCGAATCGCCCTGCGCCGTGATCTCAACCTTCTGCAGCATCTGGCGAACGATCACCTCGATGTGCTTGTCGTTGATCATCACGCCCTGCAACCGGTAGACCTCCTGGATCTCGTTGACGAGGTAGGAGGCCAGTGCCTCAACGCCCTTGATCGCCAGGATGTCGTGCGGCGCCGGATTGCCGTCGAGGATGAAGTCGCCCTTCTCGATGACGTCGCCGTCCTGCAGATGGAACGGCTTGCCCTTCGGAATCAGGTATTCCACCGGCTCCAGCGTCGAGTCATGCGGCTCGATGACGATGCGGCGCTTGTTCTTGTAGTCGCGGCCGAAACGCACCGTGCCGTCGATCTCGGCGATGATGGCATGGTCCTTCGGACGCCGTGCCTCGAACAGCTCCGCCACCCGCGGCAGACCGCCGGTGATGTCCTTGGTCTTCGCGCTTTCCAACGGAACACGCGCAAGCACGTCGCCGGGCTGCACCTTTGCACCGGGCTCGGTCGACAGCACCGCCTCCACCGAAAGCAGGAAGCGTGCCTCGCCGCCACGGGCGAGCTTGGCCACCTTGCCCTTGGAGTCGAGGATGGTAATCGCCGGCTTGAGGTCCGAGCCGCGCGGCGTCGACCGCCAGTCGACGACCTCGCGCTTGGTGATGCCGGTCGATTCGTCCGTCGTCTCCTGCACCGAGATACCGTCAACCAGGTCCTCGAAGGCCACGGTGCCCTCGACTTCGGTCAGCATCGGCCGCGTGTACGGATCCCACTCGGCAATGCGCTGGCCGCGCTTCACCTTGTCGCCGTCATCCACGTAAATCCGTGAACCGTAGGCGATGCGGTGCGAGGCACGCTCGGCGCCGCCCTCGTCGAGGATCAGCACCGCCATGTTGCGGCCCATGACGACCAGATGGCCGTCGGAGTTACGCACGACGTTGCGGTTGCGGATCGCCACCTTCCCCTCGAAGGAAGCTTCGAGGAAGGACTGGTCCACCACCTGAGCGGTGCCGCCCATGTGGAAGGTACGCATGGTGAGCTGGGTGCCCGGCTCGCCGATCGACTGCGCCGCGATGACGCCGACGGCCTCGCCGATATTGACCGGCGTGCCACGCGCCAGATCGCGGCCGTAGCAGACGGCACAGACACCACTCCTCATCTCACAGGTAAGTGCGGAGCGGATGCGCACGGTCTGGATGCCGGCGGCCTCGATGGCCTCGACATCGCGCTCGTCGATGAGGCGACCGGCCGGCACGATGACCTCGCCGGTCGCTGGGTTGACCACGTCATCGAGTGCGGTACGGCCAAGCACGCGCTGGCCGATGGAGGCAACCACCTGACCGGCGTCGACGATGGGCTGCATGGTGAGGCCCTTGTCGGTACCGCAATCGGGCGTGACCACGATACAATCCTGCGCCACGTCGACGAGACGCCGCGTCAGGTAGCCCGAGTTCGCCGTCTTGAGCGCCGTGTCGGCAAGGCCCTTGCGCGCGCCGTGGGTGGAGTTGAAGTACTCCATCACGGTCAAGCCTTCCTTGAAGTTCGAGATGATCGGCGTCTCGATGATGGAGCCGTCCGGACGTGCCATCAGGCCGCGCATGCCGGCAAGCTGGCGCATCTGCGCCGGCGAACCGCGGGCACCCGAATGCGACATCATGTAGATCGAGTTCATCGGCTTCTGGCGCTTGTCCTCGCCGAACTCGATCGCCTTGATGCGCTTCATCATCTCGTCGGCGACCTTCTCCGAGCACTTGGCCCAGGCGTCGACGACCTTGTTGTACTTCTCACCCTGGGTGATCAGACCGTCGTTGTACTGCTGCTCGTACTCCTTAGCCAGTGCCTCGGTCTCCGCGACCAGATTGACCTTGGTGTCGGGGATCAGCATGTCGTCCTTGCCGAAGGAGATGCCCGCCGTGCAGGCGCGGGTAAATCCGAGCGACATGATCCGGTCGCAGAAGATCACCGTCTCCTTCTGGCCGCAGTGACGGTAGACCGTATCGATCATCTTGGAGATGTTCTTCTTGGTCATCTCCTGATTGCAGATATCGAAGGGCACGTTCGGGTTCTTCGGCAGAAGCTCGCCGATGATCATGCGGCCGGGCGTCGTCTCGTGAATCTGCGAGACCTGATTGCCGTCATGGTCGACGGTCTTGAAGCGACCCTTGATCTTGGTGTGCAGCGTGACGACCTTGGTCTCGAGCGCATGGTGCAATTCGCCCATGTCGGCAAACACCATCCCCTCGCCCGGCTCGTTCTGGTTCATGATGGACAGGTAGTAGAGACCCAGAACCATATCCTGCGAGGGCACGATGATCGGTGCGCCTGAGGCCGGGTGCAGGATATTGTTGGTCGACATCATGAGCACGCGCGCTTCGAGCTGCGCTTCCAGCGACAGCGGCACGTGGACGGCCATCTGGTCACCGTCGAAGTCGGCGTTGAAGGCGGTGCAGACCAGCGGATGAAGCTGGATCGCCTTGCCTTCGATGAGCACTGGCTCGAAGGCCTGGATGCCGAGGCGGTGCAGCGTGGGCGCACGGTTCAAGAGCACCGGATGCTCGCGGATCACCTCATCGAGGATGTCCCAGACCTCCGGACGCTCTTTCTCCACCAGCTTCTTCGCCTGCTTGACGGTGGACGAAAAGCCCTTGGCGTCCAGACGTGCGTAGATGAAGGGCTTGAAGAGCTCCAGCGCCATCTTCTTCGGCAGGCCGCACTGGTGCAGCTTCAGTTCCGGACCCGTCACGATGACGGAGCGGCCGGAATAGTCGACGCGCTTGCCGAGCAGGTTCTGGCGGAAGCGGCCCTGCTTGCCCTTCAGCATGTCGGACAGCGACTTCAGCGGCCGCTTGTTGGCACCCGTGATGACGCGGCCACGGCGGCCGTTGTCGAACAGCGCGTCGACGGCCTCCTGCAGCATACGCTTCTCGTTGCGGATGATGATGCCGGGCGCCCTGAGCTCGATCAGCCGCTTCAGACGGTTGTTGCGGTTGATGACGCGGCGGTAGAGATCGTTGAGATCCGACGTCGCAAACCGGCCGCCGTCGAGTGGCACCAGCGGGCGCAGGTCCGGCGGGATGACCGGGACGATCTTCATGATCATCCATTCCGGCCGGTTGCCGGACTCCAGGAAATTTTCCACGACCTTGAGCCGCTTCAGAAGCTTCTTCTGCTTGAGCTCCGACGTGGTGGAGGCAAGCTCCGAGCGCAAGTCGCCGGCGATCTTCTCCAGGTCCATGCCGGCCAGAAGGTGATGGATCGCTTCCGCGCCGATCATGGCCGTAAAGGAATCTTCGCCGAACTCGTCGACGGCGATCATGTACTCCTCTTCGGAGAGAAGCTGATTCTCCTTGAGAGACGTCAGGCCGGGCTCGGTCACGATGTAGTTCTCGAAGTAGAGAACCCGCTCGATGTCCTTCAGCGTCATGTCGAGCAGCGTGCCGATGCGCGAGGGCAGCGACTTCAGGAACCAGATGTGGGCAACGGGCGCGGCCAGCTCGATGTGCCCCATGCGCTCGCGGCGCACGCGCGACAGCGTGACCTCGACACCGCACTTCTCGCAGATGACGCCCTTGTATTTCATGCGCTTGTATTTGCCGCACAGGCACTCGTAGTCCTTGATGGGACCGAAAATGCGCGCGCAGAACAGGCCGTCACGCTCCGGCTTGAAGGTGCGGTAGTTGATGGTCTCCGGCTTCTTGATTTCGCCGTAGGACCAGGACAGGATCTTCTCCGGGCTCGCCAGCGAAATCCGGATGGAATCGAAGGTCTGTGCCGGCGCCTGAGGGTTGAACAGGTTCATGACCTCTTGGTTCATGCCGATCTCCTTTGCGGGACATTAAGTCCCTTGGTCATTCTGCGGTCGTAGCGGGCACCCAGCGGCTCGTCTCGTTCCTGCTGGTCGCCGCATCGCCGTCGATACGGGCGGTGCGCCGCGATCCAAGACCGCGGCGCATACGCAATTCACTCTGCTGCGTCGGGCAGTTGTGCCGGCGGCTCTTCCAAGCGCGAGTTCTCGAGCTCCACATTGAGGCCCAGAGAGCGCATCTCCTTGACCAGCACGTTGAAGCTCTCGGGGATGCCCGCCTCGAAGGTGTCGTCGCCGCGCACGATGGCCTCGTAGACCTTGGTGCGGCCGGCCACGTCGTCCGACTTGACGGTGAGCATCTCCTGCAGCGTGTAGGCCGCGCCATAGGCTTCCAGCGCCCACACCTCCATCTCGCCGAAGCGCTGGCCACCGAACTGCGCCTTGCCGCCCAGCGGCTGCTGGGTGACGAGCGAGTACGGACCGATGGAGCGAGCGTGGATCTTGTCGTCCACCAGATGGTGCAGCTTCAGCATGTAGATGTAGCCCACCGTCACCTGGCGATCGAACGCTTCACCTGTGCGGCCGTCATACAGTGTCACCTGACCGCTCGAGTTGAGCCCCGCTTCCTCCAATACATCGTTGATGTCGGATTCGTGCGCGCCGTCGAAAACAGGCGTGGCGATGGAAACACCGCGGCGCATCTGCTCGCCGAGCCGTATGACGCTTTCGTCGTCATACGCACGCACCGGTTCGTTGCGGTCGTTGTCCGGGATCAGCTTCTCAATCGTCTTCCGGAGCGGCTTGATATCGCCCTTCTCCTTATAGGCATCGATCAATTCGCCGATCTGCCGGCCCATGCCCGCGCAGGCCCAGCCAAGATGCGTCTCCAGGATCTGGCCGACATTCATGCGGCTCGGCACGCCGAGCGGGTTGAGCACGATGTCCACGTGGGTACCGTCATCGAGGAACGGCATGTCCTCGATGGGCACGATCTTCGAGACGACGCCCTTGTTGCCGTGCCGGCCGGCCATCTTGTCTCCGGGCTGCATCTTACGCTTCACGGCGACGAAGACCTTGACCATCTTCATGACGCCGGGGGGCATCTCGTCGCCGCGCTGCACCTTCTCGACCTTGTCCATGAAGCGCTGTTCCAGCGCGCTCTTGGACTCGTCGTACTGGGCACGCAACGCTTCGAGCCCGGTCTGCTGCTTCTCGTTCTCGACGGCGAACTGCCACCACTGCGAACGCGGATACTCGTCAAGGAGTTCCGAAGTCAGCTTGGTGCCCTTCTTGAAGCCCTTGGGCCCGGCGATCGCCGTCTTGCCGATTAGCATGTCGGCAAGACGCGCATAGACGTTGCGGTCGAGGATCGACTGCTCGTCGTCGCGGTCCTTGGCGAGCCGCTCGATCTCCTCGCGCTCGATCGCCATGGCGCGCTCGTCCTTCTCCACGCCGTGGCGGTTGAAGACGCGCACCTCGACCACCGTTCCGTAGGTGCCGGGCGGCATGCGCATGGAGGTATCGCGGACGTCGGACGCCTTCTCGCCGAAGATGGCGCGCAGGAGCTTTTCCTCCGGCGTCATCGGGCTCTCCCCCTTCGGCGTGATCTTGCCGACCAGGATATCTCCCGGCTGCACTTCCGCGCCGATATAGACGATGCCCGCCTCATCGAGGTTCTTCAGCGCCTCTTCCGAAACATTCGGAATGTCACGCGTGATCTCTTCCGGTCCGAGCTTGGTGTCGCGCGCCATGATCTCGAATTCCTCGATGTGGATCGAGGTGAAGACATCGTCGCGCACGATGCGCTCGGAGAGCAGGATGGAGTCCTCGTAGTTATAGCCGTTCCACGGCATGAAGGCGACGAGGACGTTGCGGCCGAGCGCCAAGTCGCCCAGGTCAGTCGACGGGCCATCGGCGATGATGTCGCCCTTGTTGATCTCATCGCCCACCCGCACCAGCGGACGCTGGTTGATGCAGGTGTTCTGGTTGGAGCGCTGGAACTTCTGCAGCCGGTAGATGTCGACACCGGACTGCGAGGCGTCCACGTCCTCCGTGGCGCGGATAACGACACGCGTCGCGTCCACCTGGTCGACCACGCCCGTGCGGCGGGCGGCAATAGCCGCGCCCGAATCGCGCGCCACCACCGGCTCCATGCCGGTGCCCACGAAGGGGGCCTCGGCACGCACCAGCGGCACGGCCTGGCGCTGCATGTTCGAGCCCATAAGCGCGCGGTTGGCGTCGTCGTTCTCCAGGAACGGAATGAGCGCGGCGGCAACCGAAACAAGCTGCTTCGGCGAGACGTCCATCAGGTCGACGTTCTCGCGTGGCGCCATCATCACCTCGCCGGCGTGGCGGCAGACCACGAACTCGTCGGCGAAGCGGCCGTCCTTGTCGATCTCGGCGTTGGCCTGGGCAACATAGTGCTTGGCCTCTTCCATCGCCGACAGGTAGACGACGTCCTCGCTCACCTTTCCATCGATGATCCTGCGGTACGGCGTCTCGATGAAGCCGTACTTGTTGACCCGGGCGAAGGTGGCGAGCGAGTTGATGAGGCCGATGTTCGGACCTTCCGGCGTCTCGATCGGGCAGATGCGGCCGTAGTGGGTCGGGTGCACGTCGCGCACCTCGAAGCCCGCCCGCTCGCGGGTGAGACCGCCCGGGCCGAGCGCCGACAGGCGCCGCTTATGGGTGATCTCCGACAGCGGGTTGGTCTGGTCCATGAACTGCGAAAGCTGCGAGGAGCCGAAGAACTCGCGCACGGCGGCGGCCGCCGGCTTGGCGTTGATCAGGTCCTGCGGCATGACCGTGTCGATCTCGATCGACGACATGCGCTCCTTGATGGCGCGCTCCATGCGCAGAAGACCGACGCGGTACTGATTTTCCATCAGCTCGCCGACCGAACGCACCCGGCGGTTGCCGAGATTGTCGATATCGTCGATCTCGCCCTTGCCGTCGCGCAGCTCGACCAGCGTCTTCACCACGGCAACGATGTCTTCCTTGCGCAGGACGCGAACCGTGTCCTCGGCGTCGAGCTCGAGGCGCATGTTCATCTTCACCCGGCCGACGGCCGAAAGGTCGTAGCGCTCGGGATCGAAGAACAGCGAGTGGAACATCGCCTCCGCCGTCTCCAGCGTCGGCGGCTCGCCCGGGCGCATGACCCGGTAGATGTCGAACAGCGCGTCCTGGCGGGTCTCGTTCTTGTCGGCAACCAGCGTGTTGCGGATGTAGCCGCCGATATTGACGTGGTCGATGTCGAGGAAATGCACCTCCCCGGCGCCCGCGTCGAGCAGAACCTTGAGCGTCTTCTCGTCGATCTCGTCGCCGGCCTCGAGGAAGATCTCGCCCGTCTCCAGGTTGACGATGTCTTCGGCAAGGTAGTTGCCGATCAGGTCGTCCTCGCTGGCGCGAACGGCCTTCAGGCCTTTCTCCGCAAGCTGCCGAGCCTGGCGCGCCGTCATTTTCTTGCCGGCTTCCAGCACCACCTCGCCCGAATCGGCGTCGATGATGTCGGCCGTTGCCTTCATGCCGCGGAAGCGCTCGGCCGAGAACGGCACGCGCCAGTTCTCGCCGTCGCGGATATAGGTCAGCTGGTTATAGAAAGTCGAAAGGATCTCCTCACTGTCCATGCCGAGTGCCATCAGCAGCGACGTGGCGGGGATCTTGCGCCGGCGATCGATGCGCGCGTAGACGACATCCTTGGCGTCGAACTCGATGTCGAGCCAGGAGCCGCGATAGGGGATGACGCGCGCCGCGAAAAGCAGCTTGCCGGACGAGTGCGACTTGCCCTTGTCATGGTCGAAGAAGACACCCGGCGAGCGGTGCATCTGCGAGACGATCACGCGCTCGGTGCCGTTGACGATGAAGGTGCCGTTCGACGTCATGAGCGGCATGTCGCCCATGTAGACGTCCTGCTCCTTGATGTCCTTGATGGACTTGGCCTGCGTGTCCTCGTCGATATCGAACACGATAAGGCGCAGCGTCACCTTGAGCGGCGCCGCATAGGTGAGGTCGCGCTGGCGGCACTCCTCGGTGTCGAACTTCGGGGGCTCGAACTCGTACTTGACGAATTCGAGCATCGCCGTGCCGGCGAAATCCTGGATCGGAAACACCGACTTGAAAACCGCCTGCAGCCCCTCGTCGGGACGCCCGCCTTCGGGCTCCTCGACCATCAGAAACTGGTCATAGGATGCTTTTTGAACCTCGATGAGGTTCGGCATCTCCGCAACTTCCGGAATCTTCCCGAAAAACTTGCGTACGCGCCTGCGACCGTTGAAAGTCTGGGTCTGGGCCATCGTCGCTCCTTGCCTGCCGCTTGCCTGCCATAAGGGCCGCCCTTGAAGGCGACCAATCCAAACGGATGAAAACCCGTTTCCTGAAGGCCGCCTTGGAGGCCGTCAGGAAAAAGGTTTTCGCTTCAATTACGTCTTGCTGCCGGCCCGCGGACGGCTGCCCGCGGGCCGGCGGCAAGCACTTACTTCAGTTCGACCTTGGCGCCGGCCCCTTCGAGCTGCGCTTTGATCTTCTCGGCCTCGTCCTTCGACACGGCCTCCTTGACCGGCTTCGGTGCGGCCTCGACCAGGTCCTTGGCCTCCTTCAGGCCCAGGCCGGTGATGGCGCGCACTTCCTTGATCACGTTGATCTTCTGCGCACCGGCCTCAGCGAGAACGACGTCGAACTCGGTCTTCTCTTCCGCCGCCTCGGCAGGCGCACCGGCACCGCCGGCAGCCGCCACGGCCACCGGAGCCGCCGCGGAGACGCCCCACTTCTCTTCCAGCATCTTCGACAGCTCGGCCGCCTCGATGACGGTCAGGCTGGAAAGGTCATCAACGATCTTCGCAAGATCAGCCATTGTTCATTTCCTTCGTAAAAAGTTCGAACTGTGTTGCAGGTGTGAGGAACGGCCTCATGCCGCCTCGTCCTTCCGGGCATAGGCGCCAAAGACACGTGCAAGCTGGCCTGCCGGTGCATTGACGACCTGGGCGATCCGGGTTGCCGGCGTTGAGATCATGCCGACGATCTTCGCTCTGAGCTCGTCCAGCGACGGCAGCGAGGCAAGTGCCTTCACGCCGTCGGCGTCGAGCGTGGTCGCGCCCATCGCGCCGCCGAGGATGACAAGATTGTCATTGCCCTTGGCGAAATCGCTGGCGACCTTCGGAGCGACAACCGGATCGTCCGAGTAAGCAATCAGGGTCTGCCCCTCGAAGAGGGCCTGAATGCCTTCGGACTTGGTACCCTGAAGAGCGATCTTGGCGAGACGGTTCTTCGCGACCTTGACGGTCCCGCCTGCCTCGCGCATCTTCGACCGAAGGTCGTTCATCTGCGCGACGGTCAGACCGGTGTAGTGTGCCACGACGAGAGAACCGGTGTTCTCGAACACCTGGTTCAGGCCCGTGACGAACTCGCGTTTTTCCGCTCTGTCCACAGCCTTTCTCCAGTTGACGGCGCCCCTTTCTATAGGTTTGCCGCCGGGTTGCCTTTTGCCGGCCGGGCTTTCCTTCTCGGATCACCCGAACGACGCTCGAGGATCCTGCCCCCTTTCGCCGCGCCGGCAGAACCGGCAATCGGGCAAAAGGCCAACACGGTTCGAACCTTCCGTCGGCTTGCTTGCGCAAGACCTTAAGTTGGTTCTTACCCGTCTCATGCAGGCTCTTTCGAAGAATTAAGGCGAGCCGCCTGCAGTCTCGGACAGGATTGCCGGGGGATACCCCGGCTTCCGGGCCGTTGCCGCCCCGGAATGGATGCGCCGGAAAGGATGCCCCTTCCCGGCAGGAACTTTACGATGCGCTCAAGGTTGACGGGTCGATCTTGAGACCGGGGCCCATGGTCGACGTCAGGGCCACGCGCTTGACATAGTTGCCCTTGGCGCCTGACGGCTTGGCCTTGGTCACGGCATCGGCAAAAGCGCGCACATTCTCGGCAATCGCATTGGCATCGAAAGACGCCTTGCCGACGCCGGCATGCACGATGCCCGCCTTCTCGACCCGAAACTCGACAGCGCCGCCCTTGGAGGCCTCGACGGCGGCCGCAACGTCGGCCGTCACCGTGCCCACCTTCGGGTTCGGCATCAGGCCGCGCGGGCCCAGCACCTTGCCGAGCCGGCCGACCAGCGGCATCATGTCGGGCGTGGCAATGCAACGGTCGAAATCGATCTCGCCCTTCTGCACGCTTTCCACCAGATCCTCCGCACCGACAATGTCGGCGCCAGCGGCCTTGGCTTCATCCGCCTTGTCGCCCTTGGCGAAGACGGCCACCCGCACCGAGCGGCCGGTGCCGTTCGGCAGGTTGACGACGCCACGCACCATCTGGTCGGCATGGCGCGGATCGACGCCGAGGTTCATCGCCACTTCGATGGTCTCGTCGAACTTGGCCGTCGCCCGCTCCTTCAGAAGCTTCACCGCCTCCTCAAGCGAATAATGCTTGTTGCGGTCGACGCCCTCGCGGCTCTTGGCCACGCGCTTGGAAAGTTTCACAGCCATCTCTTCAGCCCACCACTTCCAGGCCCATGGAGCGGGCCGAGCCCTCCACCATGCGCATAGCCGCGTTCACATCGTTCGCGTTCAGGTCCGCCATCTTGGCTTCGGCGATCTTGCGCACCTTGTCGCGCGAAATCTGGCCGATCGTCTGCTTGCCCGGCTCCTTGGCGCCCGACTTCAGCTTCGCCTCCTTCTTGAGGAAGTAGCTCACCGGCGGGGTCTTCATGGTGAAGGTGAACGACTTGTCCTGGTAGTAGGTGATGACCACCGGGATGGGCGAACCCTTCTCCATTTCCTGGCTCTGCGCGTTGAACGCCTTGCAGAACTCCATGATGTTGATGCCACGCTGTCCAAGCGCAGGTCCAATGGGCGGCGACGGCGTCGCCGACCCCGCGGGAACCTGAAGCTTGAGCTGGCCTGCAATCTTCTTAGCCATCTCTCATCTGCCTCGTTTCATGCCGGCCCTTAGGCGGCGGTTGCAGTTCGGTGGTGCGGACACCAGCGGCCGGCTACGCCGCCTTATCCTTCCACCATTATCGTTCCGGGAAGCCGGAACCGCCGATCAGCTCTTCTCGACCTGACCGAACTCCAGATCGACGGGCACGGCGCGCCCGAAGATCGAAACCTCCACCTTGAGGCGCGAACGCTCCTCGTCGACCTCTTGGACGGCTCCGTTGAAAGAAGCGAAGGGACCATCGGAAACACGCACCTGCTCGCCGATTTCGAAGGTCACCGAAGGCTTCGGCCGCTCGACACCTTCCTGGACCTGGTGCAAGATGCGCTCGGCCTCCGCCTGCGTAATCGGCACTGGCCTGGAATCACCCAGAAAACCGGTCACCTTGGGCGTGTTCTTAATGAGGCTGAACACCGCATCAGTCAGATCGGCCTTTACCAGCACGTAACCCGGGAAGAATTTGCGCTCGGCATCGACCTTGCGACCACGACGCACCTCGACGACCTTTTCCGTCGGCACGACGACCTCTTCGATCGCGTTGCTCAGCCCTTTCTGGCGCGCCTGCTCCTCGATCGATTCGGCAACCTTCTTCTCGAAATTCGAGTAAGCGTGGACGATGTACCACCGCGCAGTCATTTCAAAAAACTCTCCCTATGCCGCCGTCGCTTAAGAGCCGATCTGCAGAATCAGTTCGATTGCCCACGACATCACCTGGTCAGCGGCAAAAAAGAAGAGCGCAGCCAAGGCGGCGAATGCGAGCACCATGACGGTGGAAATCAGTGTCTCCCTCCGCGACGGCCATGTCACCTTCGCCGTTTCGGCCCGTACCTGCTGCAGAAACGTGAAAGGGTTCGTGGTCTTAGACGCCATCTATCGCTCTATATTTTGAAGCGCCGGGAAATCCCGGTTCTCTCGCCGCGTGTCGCGCCCACGTGGAAACCCGGACGCGATGCGAAGCCGGCCCTGCGAATCGCCACCTTGCTCCAGACACGCGACAAAGGCGCGTAAAGCCGTTCCCCGGCTCCACGCACCGTGTCCGCTCCCTACATAGTGCCAATCACCCCTCTACGCAAGGGCCTTTCTCGGCAATCGTGGGACCTGAAAACGAAGGTGGCAGGGGCAGCAGGGCTCGAACCTGCGACCTGCGGTTTTGGAGACCGCCGCTCTACCAACTGAGCTATACCCCTTCCCGCCTACGCTCAGCGCGCTACGGGCAGGCGCTTCCTAAGGATTTCCATCCTATCTGTAAAGTATCTTTGCACCAATTTAGGCTCCAACTCAGGCAAAGTCCGCGTTCTTTGCCGCCAGCGGTGTGCAAATCTGCTTTCAGGAACCGGACTGCGGCTGATAGGGGCCGCCTGGCACACCCCAGCCCCATTGGGGCATGGGTTCCTCGGCGGGTCCGTAGCCCGGCTTCCGGTTGGAGTTGAATTTCGCCAATCGGGTACCCCACTCGACATAGGCCATGAAGGCGGAGCGGAATTCCGGATCATCCGGCAGGTCGACCGCATCGGCCGCGTCCTGGAGCAGATCGATCCAGCGGCGGCGCTGCTCCTCCGTCAAGTGCCGGTTCAGATGATGCGTGATCATTTCATGGTGGCCGCCGAGCCTCACCGCCGGTCAAACAAAAAAGGGCGGCCGAAGCCGCCCTTTGTTCACCAGTCGCAGGCAGTCGCCAACAGTTACTCAGTGATTGCCGCGACGATACCGGCGCCGACGGTGCGGCCGCCCTCGCGGATGGCGAAGCGCAGGCGCTCCTCCATGGCGAT
>NZ_WQNI01000003.1 GCF_010993735.1 Chelativorans alearensis | reverse complement strand
GGTCACCGCGTAATAGGCGATGAAGGCGCCGATCGCGACCAACGCCCCGCCACCGAACATGTCTCCGTAATCCCTGTTCGACACGTTTCCTCCCTTCGCGCCTGACTGGGGCGCATACCGCGCCAGACGCAGATGGTAACGCAAGTACTATGCCATACGACCCGCAACCGTGCTCGCGTCGATACATAGACGCCTCACCGACAAACCGCGCAACCCACGGCCCTATGACGGCCCGGCATTCACTTCGGGCAACGCAGCTGGCCGTCAGAACGACAGGGCCTGTTCGGCGAAGACCTCATCGAGCGCGACCGACCGGGCCGACAGCCCCTGCTCAAGCGAATACCGCGCGCAGGTTTCCAGGACCCCCCGGTTCGCCGCCAAACCGTAGGGATAGGGATCCCTGTCCAGAACTCTCCGGGTATCGTCGTCAATCCAGCCCAGCATCGACTGGGCATCGGCGATCTCTCGCAGGGGCGCCATCGCGCGCTCCTTTGCTTCGAGAAACACCTGGTAGAGGTTCAGCGCTATCCAGGGATGTGCCTCGACGAGCGAACGCCGGATCACGGGCGCGTGGTTGATAGGGAAAAACCCGGTTTTCCTGTAATAGCGCAGCTGCTCCTCCCGTGGTTTGGGGAATAGCGGGCGGATGCGCGGGTTGCCGCGAAGCCTCGCCGAACTGCGGTCCATCAGATTCGGCTTGTGGGGATAGGTCATCACCGCGTCGAGTTCGCCCGACAGTATCATCTCCCCGACCGACCTGTCGGCCGGAACGAAGTCGAACCGCTTCACCGGAGGCTTCATGCCGAAATGATGGCAATGGCCCATCTCCTCGGAGCGTTCCTGGTACCAGTGCATCTCGTCGGGATGAACCCCGAACTCGTCGTGCAGAACCCCCCGGGCAAAGACATTCGCCGTTTGCACGTACTCCTGCAAACCGACCTTCCTTCCCCGCAGGTCTGCCGGGCCCTGGATGTCAGAATCCGCCCGGACCAGGATATTCGTATGAAAGAAGCGTCTGGTCGTGAACACTGGCAGCATGACCCAGTCCATATGACCACGCGAGACCAGCATCAGCATGTCGGAAAACGACATCTCGGCGATATCGAACTCCTGGAAGTGAAGCTGGCGCCAGAAGATCTCGCCACCGGACTTCCCGACCGTGATGTCCAGGTCGATGCCTTGGACGCGCACCTGCCCGTCGATGATCGGGCTCGAGCGCTCGTTCCGCAGGATTGCCAAGCTGAGTTTCAGCCCGCTCATAGCCCATACTCCTTCCTGCAGAGCCCGAGCCACCTGGCCGGCTTTCCTGCTAGATACGGCCGTTTCGTGTTCGTGGACGGCCTGTCGGAACGGCGGAACCTCTCATGGTTCGGCGTTGATGCCGCAAGGGGCAGGCGTCTCTCTGAACCTGCATTCGTCATTTGATCGCATCTCTCCCTCGATCAGAATTCGTATCCCTGCCTCTCGTGCGGCGGCGCCTATGATCATTCGCGGGCACCATGGAAGTGGAAGGTAATTGCGACGTCGATCCCGCCCGGTTCGCGCGCAAACTCCCGGTAATGATCAAGCAGATCATGTGCATGCCGCCGGCTCAATTCTCTCCGAGCGGTCAAGCCGACAACCGTCGGCCGGCAGCGGGAGTTTGGCTTGACGCAACGAGTCTTTCGGTTTCCCTTCCTAGCCTTCCTCTTCCGCCGGTGCCACCTTGCGCGCACGCCGGTATACCGGCGCCAGGAACATCAGCAAAAGCACCGCGGTCGCGATCATGAATCCCAGGCTGATGGGACGTGTGAAGAAGACCGTTGGATCACCACGCGAAATAAGCAAGGCGCGACGGAGGTTTTCCTCCATCAGCGGGCCAAGCACGAGGCCAAGGATCATGGGTGGCAAGCTGCAACGGCACTTCACCACGACATAGCCGGTGAACCCGAAGAAGGCCATGAGGAAAACGTCCGCTGGATCGGAGTTCAGGCTGTAGATCCCTATGCCCATCATCGTGATGATGACCGGAAAGAGCAACCGGTAAGGAACCTTCAGGAGCCTCACCCAGACGCCGACGAGCGGCAGATTGAGGATGAGCAGCATGGCGTTGCCTATCCACATGCTCGCGATCAGCCCCCAGAACAGGTCCGGGTGCGAGGTCATCACCTGCGGTCCCGGCGCGATGCCGTGAATGGTAAGGGCGCTCAACATCAGCGCCATGGTCCCGCTGTTTGGAATTCCGAGCGTGAGCATCGGAATGAAAGTCGTCTGCGAGCAGGCGTTGTTCGCCGATTCAGGACCGGCAACGCCCTCGATCGCTCCGTTTCCGAAGCGTGACGGGTCCTTGGCGACTTTCTTCTCGACCATGTAGGAGGCGAAGGAACTTGCCGTGCCGCCCAGCCCGGGCAGCGGTCCGAAGCAGGCGCCGATTGCCGTCCCGCGCAGGATCGGTGCGAACGCCTGCTTGAGATCCTTCCAGCGCGGCATGAGACCGGTGATCTTCTTTTGCAGGAGTGTGGGCGGGATTTCGTCGTCGCCAAGATTCTTGATGATCTCCGTCAGCCCGAAAACCCCCATCGCCACGACCGCGACGCTGATGCCGTCGGCCAGTGTCCACAGGTCGAACGCGAAACGCCAGATGCCGGAATTGACATCCGTTCCGACGATGCCGACGAGCAGGCCGAGCGTCACCATGGCCAGCGATTTCAGGACAGAGCCGCCGCCAACGACCGAAGCGCACGTCAGCGCCATCACCATCAGCGAGAAGTACTCCGGTGCACCAAACTGAAGCGCGACCGATGCCAGCAGAGGGCCGAAGATCGCCACGACTAACGTGCAGACACAGCCGGCGAAGAAGGACCCGATCGCGGCGATCGCGAGCGCGTGCCCGGCCCGTCCCTGCCGCGCCATCGGGTGGCCCTCAATGCAGGTCACGACCGATGAACCTTCGCCCGGAAGATTGACCAGAATTGATGTCGTCGAGCCACCGTATTCCGAACCGTAGTAGATGCCGGCAAGCATGATGATGGCCGATACCGGCGGTAACGCGAAGGTCAGCGGTAGCAGCATGGCAACGGTTGCGAGCGATCCGACGCCCGGCAGGACACCGATCAGAGTCCCGAGAAAGACGCCGGAAAAGCAATAGAAAATGTTCTCCAGCGTCAGCGCCACCGAAAAGCCGTAGGTCAGGTTATAAAGCAGCGCCTCCATCTAGTAGCTCCACCAGAAGAGGCGGAAGGGCAGCCCCAGTCCATAGATGAACACGCCGACACAGGCCGCTGTCAGAAAGACACTCAGCAAGGCAGTCTCCAGAAGATGCACATCCCTGTGGGCGAGCGAACACCCGATGATGAGGGTCATGAGCGAGGGCACGAAGCCCAATTCGAACCTCATCATAAGGCCATAGACCACAAGGGTCCCGCAAAGGACCAGCCAGGGCCGGAACGCCCATGGAACGTGGGCCGGGTTCTCAAGCTCGAGCCTGAATGACAATGCGATGATCGCAAGGCCGAACGCCGACAAGATGGCGCCGAGCGAGGTCGGAAAGTAGCCGGGGCCCATTCTGAGAGCCGACCCCATCGGATAGTCCCAGGCCAAGTAGATTGCATAGAGACCTATTCCGAAAAAGATCAGCCCCGCCCAGAAATCCTCCGTGCTCTTGATCTTGAGGCGCACAATTCCCTCCCTTGAATACACGCGACTTGGCCATTCCCCGGGGGTCGGACGGAGGTGAGTTTCAGATAGAGAACCCGCCGACCTCACAGACAGAAATGAGTGCCACCGGACAGGCGCAATTCATGTGCCACCTCGCAGCACACAACAGACCGCGCTCATCGGCAGGAGGTTCGCTTCCCGCGGCAGACGTAGGGCCCTGGGCCATTCGCCGCCAACCCGGACCGCTTGTCGACGCGCGTCGGCGGCACGGAATTTGCGACCCGACCTTTCGAGTTGCCGGGGCGGTGACGCCCTGTGCGACAGGCATGTTGCGAACGACCAATGTCCGAACAATGGAGGAGAACATGAACAAGCGAACATTCCTGGCACTCTTGACCGGTATCGTACCGACCATGCTTGCCGCGGATCTGGCTTTCGCCCAAGCCTACCCCGAACGCCCGGTGCGTATCATCACTTCCGCCGTCGGAGGTGGCGCAGACCGTATGTCGCGCATCTTGGAAAACGGAGTTTCCGGTGCTCTCGGTCAGCCGATCGTCATCGAGAACCGCACATCAAGCGGCGCGGTCGAGGCGGTAGCAAACGCCGATCCTGACGGCTACAGCGTGCTGGTGACCGGCGGCAGTTTCTGGGTGGGTCCCCTGATGCGGGATGCCTCGTACGACCCGGTCGAAGATTTTGTGCCGGTATCCCTGCTGTCGCAATCGCCGCAGGTGATCGTGGTGACGCCGTCTTTGCCTGTGAACACGGTGGAAGAGCTGATTGCGCTCGCCAAGGAGAAACCCGGCGAGTTGAATTACGGGTCGGGTTCGCCGGGCGGGAACACGCATCTTGCCGGCGAGCTCTTCAAGTCCATGACCGGCACCGACATCGTCAACATTCCGTTCCAGAACCCGGCCAACCAGATGCAGGCATTGATCGCCGGTGACATCCACTTGGCGTTCGACAGCGTGTCTTCGGTGGCCGACCAGGTGAAGGCCGGCACCCTGAGAGCGATCGCCGTCACGAGCGCGAAACCCTCGACGCTCATGCCGGATCTGCCGGCCGTCGCCGACACCGTGCCGGGTTACGAGATGGTCAGCCGTCGGGCAATGTTCGCGCCGGCCGGTACGCCCGAGGAAATCGTCGCGCGTCTCAACCAGGAAATCGCCCAGTATCTCGGCACCGACGAGGCGAAGCAGGTTATTCTGGCTCAGGGCGAAGAGGCCATTGGCGGCTCTCCGGGGGAACTGGAGATGGCGGTCGCGGAAGAAATGGAGCGCCTAGGCAAGATCATCGAGACGCTCGGCCTCCGGGAGAATTGACGGGACCGACGACTGACCGAAGCGAGATGCGGGAGGGCGCCCCGGTTTAAGGCGCCGATCCGCCAGGCCTCTCTCGGCCCAATTGCGGAAGATTGGGACGACTGGCCGAACCGCCGCAAGGGCCTTGCAACAAGGAAATACCGGGATTCGGTGCCGTCGGTGGCCATCGCTCGATTGGCAGCCTGACGGCAAACCGAAGGAAGGGATGACGGGGACTATGGTTAGAGGTGGGATTTTCGCCTACGTTTCCTGTGCCGGCAGCCGCGAGATACGGGTGCTCCGCCTCGATCCGGAATCTGGAAAACTGGCGCCGGTGCAAGAACTCGCCGTTTCCGGACGCGTGATGCCGATGGCGGTCAGTCCGGATCGCAGGTTTTTGTTCGCGGCCCTGCGATCGGAGCCTTACTGCGTGGCCAGCTTCGGTATCGATCAGCGGACCGGAGAGCTGACACATCTTGGCATGGCGCCTCTGCCGCTCAGCGCGCTCTTTCTCTCGGTCGATGCGAGCGGTCGCTGGCTTTTCACGACGTCGATCCCGGAAAGCAAGGATCGACGTCACAGCGTGCTGAGCGTGACCCCGATCGGACCGCACGGCTTCGTGCACGCGCCGCGGCAGGTCTTCCGCGCCGAACCCAAGATCCACTCGATCCTGCCGGATCCCACGAACCGCCGGGTCTTCGCGGCTAGCTGCCTCGCTGACCAGGTCTTCTGCTACGACTTCGACGCGATCACGGGACGCATGTCGCAGGGGTCCGTGTCCTCGGTCCGCGTCCTGCCGAAGGCTGGCCCGCGGCACATGGCCTTTCACCCGAACGGGCTGTCTTTCTATATTCTGAATGAGACCGACGCCACGCTCTACACCTTCGATTTCGATCCTGGGAGCGGCGCGCTTACCGAACGGCGGATCATCGAAACGGCGCCGCGAGACCGGCCGCTCGAGAAGCTGGAAGGAGCCGACCTGCACCTCACACCGGATGGCCGCTTCCTTTATGCATCCGAGCGGGCGACGAGCACGCTTTCCGCCTTCGCATTGGATGCCATGGGTCTGCCGGAGCCGATCGGAACATTCGACACCGAAAGGCGGCCAAGGGGTTTCAATATCGACCCCTATGGCCGTTATCTGCTTTGCGCCGGACAGGAGTCCCACGGCTTGAGCGTCTACGCCATCGACCGTGACACCGGCAGCCTCAACCGGATCGGTCAATATCCGATGGGCGAGGAACCCAACTGGATCGAGATTCTGCGCCTATGGTAGCCGTCCGCTGTCTTCCCGGCGAGACGGCATGGTTCTTGCGTGGCTTACGTGTCCGGCGTCGGCGCTCTGAAGCGCCTCGTCGGCGGCATGTCGCAGACCGGGCATGCGATGCCCAAAAACAAGGGAGGAAGATATGCTTGTTAGACTAGCTACCGTCATGCAATTGACCATCGCCGCTGCGATCGTCAGTCCGGCCGTCGTCCAAGCACAGGATTTCCCGTCCAAGACGGTGCGAATCGTCACCACCGATGTCGGGGGCAGCAACGATACGATATCGCGCCTTCTCGCCAATGCGCTGGCCGGGCCGCTTGGCCAAAGCGTGATCGTCGAGAACAGTTCGAGCGGTGTCATACCAAACCAGACCGTCGCGAGAGCCGAGCCGGATGGCCACACGCTTCTCGTCACGGGTAGCAGCATGTGGATCGGCACGGTGTTCCGCGAGGCGCCGTATGATCCATTGCAGGATTTCACGCCCATCATCCTGGTTTCGCAGGACGCCAACGTCTTGGTCGTCCATCCCTCGCTTCCGGTGAATTCCGTCCAGGAGCTCATCGACTACGCCAAGGCTCGCCCCGGCGAACTGAACTATGCTGCGACGAGTGTCGGAGGTTCGATGCACCTGGCCGCAGAGATGTTCACGTCGATGGCAGACATTGACGTGGTCCGCATCAACTATAGCGGCGGCAGCGCGGCCAGGACTGACCTGATGGCGGGGAATGTCCAGATGGGCATAATCGGCGCGGACTCTGCCCTGCCGCTGGTGGACTCCGGCAAGCTCAAGGCGCTCGGCGTGACGACACTGGATCCGACCGAGCTCGTCCCAGATCTGCCTCCGATTTCCGGGGCGCTGCCGGGCTACGAGGTCGTCGCCTACACGGCCGTCCTGGCACCACCGGGGACCCCTGCGGAGATCATCAACCGGCTCAACGAAGAGATCAACCGCGTGCTCAATGACCCCGAGAACAAGAAGATCCTTCTCGGCCTCAATCACGAAGTCATCGGCGGAGCACCCTCCGTTCTCGAAGCGAGGATGAAATCCGATCTAGAGCGCTGGTCCGCTCTCGTGGAAAAGGCTGGCATCAAGCTTGAGTGAAACAAGGATGATGGCAAGGAACATCGACATGTCCGGGTCGGACGCCCAAAGGGCGGTCGACCCGATACGGGAGCGTCTGGCGGCTTACGCTGCCGGCCTTCATTTCGACGATCTGCCCGTGGAAGTCGTTCATGCCGCGAAGTTGCGGATCATCGACACGCTCGGCGCCCTGGTCGGCGGCCTTTCGGGCGCGCCCTGCCAGATCGCGCGCTCCGTTGCATCCAGAACGGCGGACGCGGATGGCGCGACCGTGATCGGTACGCGCACCAAGGCCAGCCCGGAGCTTGCGGCATTCGCGAACGCCACCGCCGCACGCTACCTGGAATTCAGCGACTTCTATCATTGGCCGGGAAGTCTCGACGGTCACGCCAGCGATATCGTCCTGCCGGCTCTCGCGGTCGCAGAACACGCCCGGGCGAGCGGCCGGGACCTGATCACCGCGATCGTCCTCGGCTACGAGGTCTTCCTGCGGTTCTGTGACATCTTTCCGAATGGCGGCTTCGACTACACCAATTGCAGCGTTCTGGGCAGCGCGGTGGCGGCCGGCAAACTGCTCGACCTGACGCCCGAGCAGATGGGCCACTGCATTTCCATGGCCGTCGTGCCGAATGTTATTCTCAAGCAGGTCCGGCGTGACGGAAAGACGGGCTTCAAGCCGGCCGCGACCGGCCACGCGGCACGTGCGGGCGTGTTCGCGGCGCTCCTCGCCGAAGCCGGCCTTGACGGGCCGAACTTGCCATTTGTCGGAAGGGTGGGCTTTTGCGACTTCGTGCTTGGCCGGCGTTTCAGCCTCGATGTCCTCGGCGGTGACGGCACCCCGTTCAAGATCCTCGATTCACAGGTCAAGATTCGCCCGTCCGAGCGCAACACCGTGCCGCTCATCCTGGCGGCCGAGAAGCTCGCTCCCCTGCCGCCGCCAGACGCGATACACCGGATCACCGTCGAAATATACCGAAAGGCCATCGATGCGGTCGGAACCGGCAAGGAGATCTGGAAGCCGCAAACCCGCGAGGCGGCGTATCACAGCATTCCCTATGTGGTCGCCGCTGCCTTGACGGAAGGGAGCATTACTCTGGGCTCCTTCAATGAGAACCGCCTGTCCGATCCGCGGCTACGTGAGATCATGGACAAGATAGATCTTCTGGAAAACGAGGATTTCACGCGAGCCTTCCTCAGCGAACCCGTCGAACATCGCGCGCGCATCACGGTCGTCCTTAACAACGGAGAACGCCTAGTCGCGGAGACCGGCGGACAGGAGGCGGTGAGACCCGACAGCGACGAGCGACAGATCATCCGGAAATTTCGCTCGCTGACCGATGAGGCATTGGGCGAAAGCCGGGTGACAGCGCTACTCCAAACCCTGTTGCATCTCGAGAACGAGGATGATGTGTCGGCCATACCGCCGGAATTCGCGCTCTAGGCGAACTGCGCTCTGCACGGTAGTAGAACGACTGGATCATCGAGATCGCGTCGAGCAAGTTGGCTGGCTTAACTCCCTCTCCGAAAATCCCGGCAGCAGGCCACGCCTCCAATCTACCCCTAGGGACGCCTATGTAAGCTGCAAGTCAAAGCTCATCGTCGGGCGGCGAATTGCATTTCCGGTCAGGCATCGTCAACGCAATATTCTGATTTTGCCTATGTCAGCTACCGCTGGATGTAGCTGCAGAAATCGCTGAATTGGGCCAAATTCAGCCCCTTGCCAGTCGCCCCCGCCGGCCCGGGCACCACCGCGCAATAGCGCATCATACGCGGCGTGTGGCCCGTCAGTTGCCGGAGGTAAACGTCACAGGTTCGGGAATATCCCAGCCCTGTTCTCGGTAATACCGCTCCGCTCCCGGATGCAGCCGCCCTGCTACCAGCTCCAGCGCCGCCTCCCGTGTGATCGTGTTAGGTAGCCACTGTGCAGTTTCGTGGATCTCGTCCAGATGATCCCAGATCGCCTTGGTGACCTGATAGACAGTCTCCTCGTCCACATGCATGCCAGCGGAAAAATTCACCATAGCACCGTGCGTGCGGGTAGGCGTCTGATTGACCTGGCTGTCTCCGTAGGCATCGGGTGCCAGAGTATTCACAGTGCCGCCCGTGGAAGCGTTGATCGTCATCTTGTCGACGTCGACGTCGAGGATGCGGATCTTCTTGGTCAGTGCGAACTGCTGTATTGCCGGCGACGGTACGTTGGTCGGCAACACGATCACGTCGATTTTATCGTCCTGGAAGGCCTGAATCGCGGCATCGAACCCGAAACTCTGCACGTCCATGTCCTCTGGGGTGATCCCCGCCACCTCTTCGATCGCCCGCAGCACAACGCCTCTTGCCGCGCCGCCTGGAGGTCCGACGAAAATCGACTTGCTGTGCAGGTCTTCAAGACTTTCGATGCCGCTGTCGGCGCGGGTGACATAGTGATAGGGGCCGATTTGGTAGGAAAAGATCATGCCCACCTGCTTTTCCAGTTCCGCACCATTGTCGAACGACTTGAAGGGGCCGAGTTGGTTTGCGAGCAGCCAGTTGATCGTGGGCGAACCGAACAGGAAATCCGCCTTGCCCGTTGCTGCGTCAACGAAATGTTTTGTCGCCGCACCAGTGGCGTTCACTTGGAATTCCACGTCCTCCAGGTGGCGGTTCACGACTTTGGAAATTGCGGTGTTGACCACGAAAGGCGACATGCCAGGCGCGATAGAGGTGACCTTGAAGACTTCCGCGTGAGCAGCGGCGGCGTATAGCCCCACGGCCAGCGCACCGACAGCGGCAACCGTGAAAGCCTTGGGCAGGATATTCTGCATCGTTACCTCCCTGTTGGGGTTTCGGGGATATCCGGCTGCCGGAACAGCAGCCGTTTCCAGGACAGGCCGGCCATCACTGCCAGCGCGGCGGCAGGTACCCAAACAAAGGCGATCGGGATCAAGCAGGCCGCTCCGAGAACCAGGCGCAACGCTCTTTGATGCAGGGCGAGCCGCCCTATAATGGGATCGGCACCGCCGAGAGACGTGCCGAACATCCAGATTGCGGCCAGCAGGCGCAGGACGGCGAAGGTGAGTTCGCTCCAGCTGAAGCCGTCAGCAACCAAGAGCAGCGAGGGCGAATACACAAAAACATAAGGCACCAACAGCCCGACGATCGATATGCGGAGCGCGACAAAGGCGGTGCCAAGGGGATGCCCGCCAGCGATCGGCGCGGCGACATAGCACCCATAGGCGATGGGCGGCACAATCGAGGAATAGACCGCGTAGTAGAGGACGAACATATGCGCCGCAATCGGCGGCACCCCTGCCTTGACGATCGCCGGCGCGATCATGATCGCAATGATCAGATAGGCGGGCAGTGTCGGCAGGCCCATTCCCAGGATCAACGCGCCGAACATCGCCAACACCAGCGCCGCAAGCAGGAAATCCTCGCCGAACGCCGAGATCGAGGTGGCAAATCGTATGGCCACACCGGTCTCGTTGATCACCGCCAGCACGATGCCGATCACACCGACGGCAAGCATGATTTGCGCTGCTGAGATACCGCCGTCGGTGAGCGCCTGCGCAATGCGCCCCGGCTTGCGGCGGAATTCGGGGTTCAGGACAATCCCCGCGCCGATGGCGGTCAGAACGCCCACAAGCCCGGCCGTGGCCGGTGACTTGCCCAGGATGAAGGTGGCCATCAGGGCTGCGATGGGCAGGAAGACAAGCGCCGAATTCACCCAGTCGCGCGGGGTGATGGTCGGGATATCCTCCTTCCGCAGGGTCTTGATGTCGAGCCGGATCGCTTCGGCATAGACCTGGCTGAACAACCCTATATATTTGAAGAGGGCTGGCAGAGCGGCGGCCGCGATTACATAGGCAAACGGCATGCCGACCAGATCCGCCATGACGAAGACCGCGGCTGCCATGATCGGCGGGGTCAGTTGCCCTCCCGAGGAAGCGGCGGTTTCCACAGCGCCAGCAAAATTCGCCGAGAAGCCCTGCCGCTTGATCATCGGAATGGTGAATACGCCCGTGCCCGCGATATTGGCAGCGACGGAGCCGCTCATCATCCCGAACACGGCGCTTGCGACGATGGCGGCATGCGCCGCGCCGCCGCGAATGCGTGCCGTGAGAGCAGTGGACAGATGGATGAGGCTTTGACCGGCGCCAGTGCGTTCAAGCACGGCGCCGAAAATCAGGAATATCAGCACATTGTCCGCCACGAGACCGGTCGTGCGGCCAAAAACGCCGTCAAAGGAATACCAGACGATTTGCATGAAATCGCTGATTCCGACGCCGAAGTGCTCCAGAAGCCCCGGCAACCAGGGGCCGGCGAAGGCAAAGAGCACAAAAGCAGCGGCCATGATGACCAGCGACCAGCCCCAGGCGCGGACCGTCAGAAGGACCAGGGAGATCACGCCGGCGAGACCGGCGGCGATGTTCATGGGCGTGGCCATATAGAAGCCAGTCCAAAGCTCGGCCTTGACTTTAAAGAACCACCACGCCGACCAGATGAAGCTTGCGACCAATAGTCCGTCGAAAAGCCAGCTGAGCCAGGCCCTGCGCTCAAAACCCCGTATCCGAACGGCAGGGCTGGTCAGGATCACGATCGCGGCGGATATCGCGATCGTGCCAAAGCGGGCATTGGCCTCGTCCAGCGCGAAGAATGCAATGACCAGCATGATCGCCAGAGAAAACAGCCCGGCGGCGGCATAGCCGACTCGTTCCAGCGGGGATTTGCGCGCTTGCGTTGTCACTCCAGCCATCCGGCCAGTCGCGACAACTCTTCGTTGTGCGCCGTGATCTTCTGGATTAGGCGCATAAGCTCGCTGCACTCCCGGGAAGTGAGCGTCGCAACCACCGCTTCGTTGCGCTCACGCGAAAATTCGAGGATGCGGTCATGCAAGTCGCGACCGGCATCCGTGAGGAGCACTTCGACACTGCGGCTGTCGCTGGGGGCCGTTCGGGTCGTGATCAAGCCCGCGTCCACAAGCTGGCGAATTGTCCGGCTAAGTTGCCCCTTGTCCATCAGCAGGACCTTCCGGATCTCGCTGACCGTTGCCGGGGCGAGCGCATGGGCCAGCCCCAACACGCGCCACTCGTTCAGGCTGACGCCGTAGGCGTTGCGGAATCGCGCGGCTCCGTTGCGTTCATTGACGGCGACAAGGCGGGCAAGGCGGAACGAAAGGGCGTCAAGAATTGTGTGAATCGGCGGGTGAATGCGCCCATTCACCTCCTCCATGTCAACAGAACGTTCGCGCTTTAAGTTCAGCCTCACGGTCGCCATGGCGTCTCCTCCAACGACAACCGTCATATTTTTTGTTGTAAAAGTCAACGATTAATGTTGACACTATCAACAAAATTATGGATTGCGGGCCAAGTTGGGAGGAGATCGTTATGCCGACACAGGCCGATCAGATCTGGTTCAATGCACAGATCGACACGATGGATCCAACCTGCCCCCGCGCGACGGCATTGGCGGTACGGAATGGACGGCTGATCGCTGTTGGCAGCGATGAGGCGGTGACGGTGCTGGCCGGGCCGGGCACGGCGATGCGGGACATGGGTGAGCTGTTTCTCATGCCCGGACTCGTCGAAAGCCACACGCACGCGCTCTGGGGCGCCTGTCGTGACCTCTTTGAGGTATTTGTCGGATACGACGAGGAATTCAGCGTCTTGCTCGGCGCTATCAAGGAACGCGCCGCCGCAACGGAACCGGGTCGGTCAATCGCAGGCGGTCCGTGGCGGCCGGACATGCGCGACCAGATGGGCTCCTGTCCGCGCAGGCTGCTGGATGCGATCACCACCGTTCATCCGGTGATACTCAAGGATGTGTCCCACCATATCGTCTGGTGCAATTCGCTGGCGCTGGAGAAGGCGGGACTTACCGCCGAGACGTCCGACATACCCGGTGGAATTGTCGAGCGTGACGAAACGGGCACTCCCACTGGCATTCTGGCGGAAGCGGCCAGTGCCCCGGTCCAAGCGCTCCTCAACTGGGCGCCGGAACAACTCGCCGAGGGATGCCGGTACTTCGTTCGATACTTCAATCGGATGGGCATAACCGCGTTCAAGGAGCCGATGGCCTATGAGCCCGAACTTTCGACCTATCACGCTGCGGATCAAAGTGGTGATCTGACGCTGCACGGCGCCGCTCATATCGCGCGGACGAGCCCTGCATCGATCACGCCCATGGCCTATGAGGAAATGGAGCGCCTGAGCGACCGCTATGCCAGCAACAATCTCCGCACACGCTTTGCCAAGCTGTTTCTCGATGGAGTGGCGCCGGGTTTCACCGCTTCCTTCCTCGACCCATACCTGGCCGAGAGCGGCTACGATGCCGCCGGCCACGACCCCGACGCCACGCTGCTCATCGCCCCGCGCGAACTCGATGTGACCGTGATGGAGCTCGACAGGCGTGGGTTCGTCGTCAAGATGCACGCAGTCGGCGACAATGCGATCCGCAAGGGTCTCGATGCGATCGAGACGACGCGGCGGACGAACGGCCCGAGCGGGCTGCGCCATGAAATCGCCCATTCCGCCTTTGTTTCGGATGCCGACCTGCCACGGTTCCGCGCGCTGGACGCGGTTGCGGAGATATCACCGAAGCTCTGGTATCCCAATCCGGCTACGGCAGCGCAGGTTGCGGTTCTCGGACGGGGCCGGATGGCAAGGCTGCACCGCGTTCGCGACCTGCTGCGCGCGGGGGCGGAAGTGATTTGTGCTTCCGATTGGCCTGCGGCCGCGCCGGACGCGAACCCCTGGACCGGACTGGCGGGCCTGATAAGCCGCCGCAATGCCACGAGGGCCCACGAAGGCGCGATCAACCCGGAGCAGGCGATTCCGCTGCCCGAGGCGCTACGGCTCTATACAGTGAACGGCGCGCGCTCGTTGGGGATGGAGAACGAGACCGGAAGCCTCGAAACGGGCAAATGGGCCGATTTCATCGTTCTCAACAAGAATCCTGAAAATCTGGATTACGTTGAGATCGGCGCAACACAGGTGCGGGAAACCTGGTGGAAAGGACGACAGGTCTATGGGTGAGATTGTAGCACCGCCGCCCGCGCAGCGCGCAGCAGCCAACGATGTACATTCGCTTCGACGAGAGGCCGCATCCGCAAAGGACGTTAGGGTAGAGAATGCCTAAATCGCAAACGACGCCAACAAGCATCAAGCCGAATTCACCGGACTTCACCGGTCCCGAACTGTGCAGGCTTGAGGCGGTCGAGGTCGTCAGGCTGTTGCGGCGGAGCGAGATTTCGCCGGCCGAGTTGCTGGATGCCGCCTACGAGCGGATCGAGGCCGTCGATCCAGTTATCAACGCGACGCCAACCCGGTGCCCCGACCGCGCATACAAGGCTGCGCGGAAGCTGGACTTGTCTAACAGGGCCCACGCCGGCTGGCTGGCGGGCCTACCCATCGGCATCAAGGATCTGACCCCCGTGGCGGGCGTGCGTACCACGTTTGGAACCAGAGGATTGGCTGGGTTCGTTCCCGAGGACAGCGATCCGCTGGTGGAACGGCTGGAGTCGCGCGGCGGCATCGTGGCAGGCAAGACCAACACGCCCGAATTCGGCGCCGGCGGCAATACTTTCAACGACGTGTTCGGTCCCACGCGCAACCCCTGGGACACGACCCTGAATGCGGGCGGATCCTCCGGCGGCGGCGCAGCGTCGCTTGCCACCGGCGAATTGTGGCTGAGTCATGGATCCGACCACGGCGGCTCCCTGCGCACACCGGCTGCATTTTGCGGCGTGGTCGGCCTCAGGCCGAGCCCGGGCATGTGCGGCGGCGGGTCCAGGGAAAACGGGTTCATGATCGAAGGCGTACAGGGACCGATGGCACGCACCGTGCGCGATTGCGCGCTGTTTCTCGATGCGATGGCGGGGTTCGAGCCGCGATTTCCGGTGTCTTATCGAGCCCCGAGCGAGCCGTTCCAGTCCGCGGTCGAACACGCTGATGGCAAGCTGCGGATCGCTTTCTCGGCAGATTTGAATGGCCTCTCGCCAGTCGACCGAGAAGTCGAAAACCACTTACGCAAAGTTCTGGGTCTGCTGGAGAGAAACGGTGCGACGGTGGAGGAGATCTGTCCGGATCTGCCCGATCTAGACCGGACATATCGTGTTCTGCGCGGCATGATGTGGGCGACTTTAAACCTGCGGATGCCGCAGGAGATCACCCATCACTACAAGGCCACCTTGGCCGAAGATATCGCGCTCGGGCGTGCGCTGACCATGGATGATATCGCCCGTGCCAATCTAAGTCGGTCGGCCATCTACAACAACATGGTCGATCACTTCGCGACCTATGATGTGCTCGCATGTCCGGCGGTTGGCTGCCTGCCGCGCGCGCAAGCCGAGGAATGGGTGCGCGAAATCGGCGGGCGTGCGCTTGATGGATACCTTGACTGGTTGCGGTTCGCCTTCTTGTCCACTGTCACTGGATTGCCCGCGATTTCGGTACCGGCCGGGACCGGGCCCCGAGGCCTTCCGGTCGGGCTTCAACTGATCGGCAAACCACGTGGCGAAGCTGCGCTCCTGGCCGCTGCCCGCGCCGTGGAAATCGCCGTCGGTGGCCCGCTCGGCCCGATCGATCCGAATGTCACTCACCTGCGGGAACGGAGCGGCCAATGCCCAAACGCGGATTCCTGAGCGACAAATTGCACCGCAAGCCGTGAAAATGCTTGATGAGCCAAGGGCCGGCGAGCTTCGCCGACCCTTGTACGTTTTGAAAGAAACGGCTGCATATACGGCACGCCGTCAGCCTACGTAACTAGCTCTCTGCTCGTACAACGCGAAGTCGTAGAGCTGTTTGTATTCCGAGGCTCTTTTGACGTAGCTGTAGTAATTTTCCATCAACTTCGCGACGAAATCGTTGGTGCCTGCCACTTCATCCATTGCCTCATGGGAAGCTCTACGCAGCGCATCCCATACGTCTTCGGGCAAGGTTCCGATCGTCAGGCCCTCGACCTCCCTGAGCGCAGCCAGCCCGTCCAGGTTCATGTTCAAAGCATCCGCCGAGGAGCGATTTGCCTCCGCCTCTGTCGCAGTAACCACGATGGTCTGCAGGTCTTCCGAAAGCGCATTCCAAGCGTCCAGATTGATCCCGAACTCGATCCCCCCGTACACATCGCCGAAGGACGGGGTGTACATATGGGACATGATCTTCTGAAGGCCGAACGCTTGGTCGAATGAGGGACCGACCCATTCGGCGCCGTCGAGAGCGCCGGACTGCAAGGCCGGGAAGATCTCGCCGGGCGGCGTCGTGACGGCGTTCATGCCGATCTTGTTGAGAACACTGGCCCCGAAACCGGTCGCGCGGAAGTTGAGGCCCTGCAAATCGTCCAGCGAATTGATCGGTTTCTTGAACCAGCCGAAGGTCTGAACACCCGAGCCCCCAGCAATGAAAATCTGCAGGCCACGGGGATTGGTGAACTCGTCGAGGAGTTCCTGCCCGCCCCCGTAATACATCCAGGCATGCATTTCGTCGAACAGCAGTCCGAAAGGCGCTGAAAAGAAGAAGGCATGCGAGATATCGCGGCCGGCAAACCAGGAACCCGACCCGTGATACGCCTGCGCGGTGCCGTTCTCGACCGCCTCTTGCGTACCGAAGGGAGGGACGAGTTCGCCGCCACCATAGACCGTCACACTGAGTTCGCCGCCCGACATCTTCGTGATTCTGTCGGCCCAGCGTTGCGCCGAAACGCCTGGCCCGGGGAGGTTCTTGGGCAGCGAGGTGACCAGCTTCCAGTCATGTTTGGCCTGTGCGCGAGCTATTGACGGTGCAGCGAGTGCCGTCGGGACGGCTATCGCGCTCGCGGTCAAAAATTTTCGTCTGTGCATTTTCGTACTCCCCTTTTTGTTTTGTTGACGTCACTTGAAGATGACACCCGGAAGCCATGTCGCGAGTGTCGGAAACGCCGCGACCAGCGCCAATGCCAGCAACTGAAGCAGGATGAAGGGTGCGACCGAGGCATAGATGTCCCGCGTCGTCAGTGCGGCCGGCGCTACAGAACGGAAATAGAAGAGCGCGTAGCCGAATGGCGGCGTCAGGAAGCTCATCTGAAGGTTCATGCTGATCAGGATGGCGAACCATACCGGGTCAACCCCCGCCGCCATGAGCGGCGGTGCCGCCACCGGGACCACGATGAAGATGATCTCGATGTATTCGATGACGAAACCGAGGAAGAAGATGACGACCATGACCGCAAGCACGGCCGTCGCTGTCCCTCCCGGCAGCCCGGTAAGGAGATCCGCGACCATCTCATCGCCACCCAGGCCACGAAAGACCAGCGAAAGCATCGTGGCTCCCAATACAATCAGCGTCAGCATCGACACCACCGTGGCTGTGCTTGAGGCCACGTCGATCAGTTCGCCTTCCTGCAGTTCCTGCCAGGTTGCCAATGCAACGCCGGCGACCAGAACGACCAGCGACGCCAGCCCAACCGACATCAGGAGTGGCGACGTGTTTGCGCCCCCGAATACCTTCACCACCACCAGCAGGAAGGCGGCTGGTAGCACCGCCAGAATGATGCGCCGGCGCCAGGTCGGAACCGGCTCGCGCTCCATCGCCACCAGAACCAGCGCGCCGGCAGCGCCGAGCGCAGCACTTTCCGTCGGCGTGGCAACACCGCCGAGGATCGAGCCGAGGACGAGGAGTATCAGCGCAAGCGGCAGCACCAATGCCTTAACGACCCCTTCGGGGCCAGGCTTACGCTGCTCGCCCGTCGATGAGAACTGGCGGATCGGAGGGCAGGTCTCGGGACGAAGACGGGAAAGGATGAATGTGTAGAGGAGGTAGAGACCGACGAGCACCAAGCCCGGCAGCAGCGCCGCAGCAAACAGGTCGCCGACGGAAACTGGTTCAGGAGCGAAATCGCCGGCGGAACGCCGCCCGCTCTGATAGGCGGCCGATATCTGATCCGATAAGAGGATCAGCAGGATCGATGGCGGGATGATCTGGCCCAGAGAACCTGATGCGCAGATCACGCCCGAAGCCAGGCGCGGCGAGTAGTTGGCGCTCAGCATGGCCGGAAGCGCGATCAGCCCGAGCATGAAGATCGTCGCGCCGATCACCCCGGTCGAAGCCGCAAGCAACGCTCCCACGATGATGACGGCATAGGAAAGTCCGCCCCTTTGCTCGCCGAAGAGCGCACCGGCCGTGAGCATCATTCGCTTGGCGATGTCAGCCTTCTCGAGAAGGCTCCCCATAAGCACGAAAAGCGGCACGGCAACGAAGACGGGGTTTGTCAGCAGGCCGAAGGCGCGCGACGGGAACGCGTTGATGAAGGCGAGATCGAACGTTCCCGTCAAGGTGCCCAGGACGGCGACCAGGAACGGTACGCCGAGCAGAACGAAGCTGACCGGCACACCGCTGAGTATCCCCCCGAACAGAAGCAGGCCCAGAAGAATGAGCAGGAGTTCATGACTCATCGTGCCGCCCCATCGAATAGGGAGCGCGACGCAGCGCCATGAAGAAGGCCACAGCCGCGAGCACGAAGAACACCAGGGTAAGCAGCGTTTTCAGGATGAAATAGCCTGGCAATCCGCCGTAGGTCGGAGAGGATTCGAGTACCGCCCAGGATCTGACGGTGGTGGCCAAAGATGCCCATCCGGCATAGGCCATCGACGGGAACAGGATGACCAGAAGCGCAAGCCGGTTGATGCGATGCCGATTCTCATCCGCCCACTGGCTGTAAAACACATCGACCCTCACGCTGACGTCTCGTATCAAGACGAACAGTGCCGGCAGCAGAGCCGAGACGAAGAAGCAGTAGACCAGGAAATCGAGCGCCCAGGGCCATCCGAGCGAAAAGACGTAGCGCAGGGCAACAACGATGATCTGTGCGAACATAAGCAGCAGAACCACGAAGCCTGCAGCCCTTCTCGTCGCCGCAGCGGATCTGGAGAGCAGCTCGATCACGGCGCACCACCCTGAGTGAGGGTTCCCGACCATAAACCCGACCTTGCATCCCTGAAGGGGACAGTTGCTGAAAAGGCTGCCGCTCCTTCGAACACAGGTCTAGAACCCCAGCGCGATGCCGTCCTTGCGGGGGTCGCTCCCTCCCTCCAGAACGTTTCTCATCAGGTCGATCCGGATTGCCTGCGCGCCGCCCATTCCGATGGGCGCGCGGGCTACCTCATGCCCCATCTCAGCGAGCTTGGCGGTGACACCGTCGGAGAATCCCCGTTCCAGCGACAGTATTCCCGTCATTGGATCGAGGAAGCTGCGCGGGCTGTCGATCGCCTGCTGAATATCCATCCCGAAATCGACGAGGTTCGACAGGAGGTGGGCGTGTCCGGTCGCCTGAAACGGTCCGCCCATCACGCCAAACGGCATGGTGTAGGCCCCCGCCTTCTCGGCAAATCCGGGAATAAGCGTGTGGAGCGGCCGCCGACCGCCCTTCAATTCGTTCACATGGCCGGATGCCAAGGAAAATCCAGCGCCGCGGTTTTGAAAGCTTATCCCGAAGCGCTGCGAGGCCATTCCCGAGCCGAACGGCCAGAAGGTTGAATATATGAGTGAGGCCGCGAGGCGGTTTTCGTCCACCACACAGATGTAGACGGTATCGCGATGGAGCGCCTCCGCCCGTTGATCGACATTGTGCCCAGCACGCCGCAAGTCGATCAGGTCCGCCAGCGCATCTGCGGTTTCATCGCTCAGCATGTGGCGCACACGATCCTTGGACCCGGCGGAGTCGCCAATGAACCGGTCGCGCAAGCCATAGGCCAATCGCGTCGCCTCGGCCTCGATGTGCACCCGTTCGGCACCGTTGGGATCGAGTCCGGAGATGTCGAAACGCTTCAGGATATTCGCCAGTAGCAGTGCGGTTGCCCCCTGCCCGTTCGGCGGCAATTCGACCAGATCATGGCCACGATAGTTGACACGCAGTGGCTCCACCTCGGTTGCGGCTGTATTCGCAAAGTCGTCGACCGTGTGACAGCCTCCTGCGGCGAGCAGGGTGTCCACCATGTCCTGCATGATTTCGCCGGTGTAAAAAGCGTCACGGCCATTTCGGGCGATCAGGCGCAGAGCCTCGGCCTGGGCCGGCGAAGCGAAGATGCTGCCGGCGGTATAGGGTTCGCCCCCGCGGAGGTAATGCTCGCGCCCCGCTCCATGGAGACGCGACCCAAATTCCGCCCAGTCGATCGCTGACCGATGACATACCGGCACACCGGCCTCGGCATGGTGAATGGCCGGCTGGAGGACCGCACCAAGATCCAGAAGGCCAAACTGGCGTATGAGCGTGTCGAACGCGTCGATGGCACCTGGCACGGTAACCGAATGGACGGAATCGAGCGGGATGGCGGTCAGCCCCTGTTCGCGCAGCATCGCGGCTTCGAGGGCCATCGGCGCGCGTCCGGAACCGTTCAGACCTGAAATCACACCCGTATCGGGATCGCGAACCATCGCGAAGACGTCACCGCCAAGCCCGCACATCATGGGCTCGCAGAAGCCCAGCACTACCGCCCCGGCGACTGCCGCGTCGACAGCGTTTCCGCCCTGCTTCAGCATGTCGAGGGCGGTCATCGCAGCCAGCGGGTGGGAGGTTGCGCACATAGCTCCGGCAGCAAATGCAATCGACCTTCCGGGACCGCTGTAGTGGTGCATTCAAGCGCTCCCTTGCCCTGAACTGCCCGCGGCCGGGCCTGACGGGTCGAACGGTCGGGCAATTGTCTGGCCGGTCAAGCCGGACCGTGCCTTCGCCGCCGTGTCACCAAAAAAACGGCCGACATAACCATAGGAATGCCGCTCCACCGGCTCGTCACCGCCAGCCGTGGCCAGCGCGCTGCCTTGCTCGAGAATGCCCTTCACGACCAGAAAGCTCCCGCCAATATGGTCGATCATGAGACGGTGCGCCGCTTCCGGATCCCTGTTTAGAACGGCTTCCACGATCTGTTCGTGCTGGCTGTGCGGGACGTGCAGCTGGGTATCGAAGTTCGGCAGCGTGTAGGGCGCCGAGCTGTACAGTTCGACGCGCATCCGCATTTCATTGGCGATGGAACACAGAGCTTCGTTGTGCGCGCCGGTGTGCAGAAGCGCGTGAATCCTCGCGTCCAGGTCGCGACTGGTAACGCGGTCTCCCTGCTCACTCGCTATGCGGGACTGATCGATAAGCAGCTTGAGGGAAATGCGCTCGGCCTGGGTCATTCGTTCAGCCGCATAGCGAGCGCAAATTGCCTCTATTTCGCCCATTGCCTCGAAGGAGCTTTCGAGTTCCGGCATGCTCAGCGCCCTGACGCGGGCCGAGCGCCTCGGCCGCATCTCGACCAGACCAGCGGCGCCCAACTGTTGAAGCGCTTCGCGAACGGGGGTCCGCGAGACCCCGAAGCGCGACGCAAGCGACTGTTCGTCGAGCCGCTCGCCCGGCCACATGCGGCCCGACAGAATCAGGTCCGCGATCTCGTTTTTCAGCCGGTTTCCAAGCATACTCTTTCCCCTGTCCGCATACCTTCTCACACCTTTGTACACGGAACAAGTATTTTGCATGCAGGATCTATTTTACTAATATATATCAATATCTAAAATTCTGGCGTTAGAGGGGTTTATAGGGTGCGTGGCGGAGATCTGGCCAGCCGCTACGGGTCGAGAGAGGTTGTCGCGCTATGCGGTTGTCACGGGGCCAATCAATCCCAATGGATCGCACCGAATTCCGATGTTTTCGTCTTGACGACGACGCCGCCGCGTACGTCCAGCTTTGCACCAACGTCCGAGCGCTGCGGAATGCAATCGACCAAACCCTTCGTGCCCATGATCATGCGGCCACCGGCAACCTCCGTCCGCTCCGACATCATCGGTGGAGGCGGCCTCGACACTTCCGCCGGGGAAATTTCCTCTTCTTCAGAAGGTCTGACGACCTCATGTGCCTCGCATGCGCAAATCTCCGGTCCGATAAAATCTGGCTGAAGCATTCTATGATCTCAAATTAGCTCCGGCTGACCTGTGGCGGCTTATCTATCGGGCAGCACCGGAGCCGTTGGATACCGGATCCTGCCGCCGTGAGCGGAGTCAACGCAGTTTCCCGGGTGGATTATGTCCCGCGCGGTTCGCTCAAGCTGCGGCAAGCCCTCCGTCAAGCGCCGCACCGATCGTCTGCACTTCATCGGCGGTCAGGATCAGTGGCGGGGAGAGAATGACGTTCGATCCGGAAACCCGCAGCATGACACCCGCCTCGTATGCGGCATCCGACACGCGCTTCATCACGCCTTTGTCGGCCGGCTTTTTGGTATCCCGGTCCGAGACCAGCTCGATGGCGGCCATCAGCCCCTTGTAGCGCACGTCGCCGACCAGCGCGTGTTTGGCCTTGAGATCTTCGAGCACCGCAGCAAGTTCCAGCCCGCGCACCGCTGCATTCTCATTGACCTTCAGCCGCCGTGTTTCGGCAAGCGCGACGATGCCCGCCGCGCAGCCGACAGGGTGTCCAGAATAAGTGTAGCCGTGGCCGATCGAGCCGAAGCTCGTCTTGTCTGCCTCGAACACCTCGGCCACCGCACCGCTGATCAAGGTAGCGCCAAGCGGGAAATAGCCCGACGTGATGGCCTTCGCGATGGTCATCATGTCCGGCCTGACGTTGCTCAGCCGCGAGCCCGACCAGGCGCCAGTACGCCCGAAGCCGGTCACTACCTCGTCGGCAATCAGAAGGATCTCGTGACGGTCGCAGATTTTGCGCACCAGCGGCATGAAGCTTTCATGCGGCACGATCACGCCTCCCGCACCCAGCACGGGCTCCATGATGAAGGCGGCGATGGTGTCGGCACCCTGAAAGGCGATCTCCTCTTCAAGCGCCCGCGCGCACAGCCGCGCCAGCTTCACCGGATCGTTCTCATCGAACGGGTTGCGGTAGGTGTACGGCGCCGGAATGTGAAAGACGCCCGGCAGCAATGGCTCGTAGTTGCGGCGGAAATTGGCGTTGCCGTTGACCGAGGCGCCGCCGAAATGCGTGCCGTGATAGCCGTTCTTCAGCGCCAGGAACTTGGTGCGGTCCCCCTGCCCTCGGATTTTCCAGTACTGCCGCGCAAGGCGCAGCGCCGACTCCACCGAATCGGAGCCGCCTGAGGTGAAGAAGGCGCGCGCCATGCCTTCCGGCTCGAACCATTGGGTGAGTTCCCACGCGAGTTCGATGGAAGGCCCCGTCGATGTGCCGCGAAAGCCGGAATAGTAGGGCAGCGCATCGAGCTGCGCGGCAATCGCTTCTTTCACCGGGGCGCAACTATAACCGAGATTGACGTTCCAAAGGCCGCCTACCGCATCGAGCACAGTGCGGCCTTCAAGATCGGTCACGTGTGCGCCCTGCCCCTTCATGACCACGCGTGGCGGGTTGGCCCGCATGTCGGCTGGGTGCGCCATGGGATGCCATATCTGCTTGGCATTGTTCTCGGCGAGGAAATTGGCGTCGCGCATGTTCGCTCCTGTATGTTATGGCTCGAAGGCAAGGTCGAAATGGCCGAGCGCTTCGGAATATGATTCTCGCGGATCGCCGACATCGAAATGGACCGTGCGCATCCCGGCGGCCGTCGCTCCCTCGATGTTGCGTTGCTGGTCGTCGACGAAGACGCAGGCGGCGGCCGGCAGACCGAGGGTCGTGATCACGGAGGCGTAGGCGCGCGGGTCCGGCTTCAGGATGCCGGTGTAGGTGGCGTCGACAATGGTATCGAACAGCGAGAGCAGCGGGAGCCGACGGCGGAATTCCGCGCCGTAGAAGAGGTCCAGTTCATTCGACAGAATGGCCAGACGCACGCCCGCCTCATGGGCAACACGGATAGTGCGCTCGGCCTCCGGCCGTATCACGGCCTCCGGGTCGGCACCCCGTGCACGCTGGACGAAGGTCTCCATCCGCTCCCAGTCTTCCCCAACGAGATCTCCAACCTCGCGCGTGCGCGCCAGCCAATAATCGCGTTCGCTGATCTCATCCGCCTGCATGGCCCGCCAGAGCGAATCCGTCTCGGGCGCGAAGGGCCCGCGCCACGCCAGCGTGCCGGCGGGCAGCTCGAGCGCTTCCTCCGTCAGGTCATGCGTCTCGAACAGGGTCCGCGTGATCACACCGCCGAAATCCAGGACAAGGGCCTGCGGATGGGTCATGTCGTTGCGTCCTCTGCAACCACGCCGGGCGGGACGACGCCTTCCGCCACCCAAGCATCGAAGATCGAAAGCGCCTTGTCGACGAAGGCCCGACTATTGATGTGTTCCGGGATCTCGTGCAGTTTGACATTCTCGGGCACGCTACGGCGCATCTCGTCAGCAAAAGCAGCCAGCGCCTCCGGCTCATGGAGCGGCTCACCCTCCTGATCCCATTCCTGGATACCGCCCGCCGGCAGGATAAAGGCCGCCGCCCCCTTGGCGGAGGCCAGCTTTGCGCCGATCTCCCGTGCGATGCCGCGCCGTGCTTCTCCGTCGCTGGTAGCGGAGGCGAGCAGGCGATTGTGCGCGTGATACGGCCGGTTGGCAAAGCGCTCCGGCACGGGCTGCCATGTGGGAAAATCGACCATATCGATGGCGCCCGGGGCAACGATCATTGGGATTCCGGTACGACCGGCATTTTCCAGCCGGTCTGCTCCCGAGGTGACGACTGAATCGGCCAGATGGTTCGCCAGCTCCTGCAGGCTGAAATCCATGACGGCGGCAAAGTCGCGCTGCGCGGCAATCGCCTCCAGCGCCCGGCCGCCCATGCCCGTCGTGTGAAAGATGACGACCTCGTAGCCGCGTTTTTCCAGCTCGGGCTTCAGGGTCGTCATATAGCTCAAGCAACTCTTACCCAGCGAACTGATGGCGACGACCGGCCGTTCCCGACTCGGCTGCTCGCCCACGCGCGCGGCGCCCACCACCGCGCCGCAGGCCTGCGACAGCACAGCCTTGCAAGTAGAGTTCAGCCCGTAAAGCCCGCCGGCCCACAGGATCATCATTAGGTCCGCGGCGATACGCTCTGGCGGAATGAGGTGCGAATAGGCGATGGTGGAGACCACGAATTTGGGCACGCCGAGCGGCAGCGCCAGGGCGACATCCAGTGCCAGGTCGGTGCCCATACTGCCGCCGAGCGCAATGACACCGTCGATCTCGCCGTGGCGATGGATTTCTTTCGCCAGGCGCGAAGCACCGGCCGCCATCAGTGTCATGGCGCTGTTTTCGTCGCCCGAATCGATGATTGCCTGGATTGTGGTATCGGCAGCGGCAGCGACCGCATGTTTGTCGTATTCCGGCGCATAGGGCGGGTCGCCAAGTACGCTGACGTCCAGCATCACGGGCACACCGCCCGCCTCACGCACCTTCGCCCGCATGAAATCCAGCTCATCAGCCTTGGTGTCACCGGTCCCGACGATCAGGATCCGTGGCTGCATGTCTGCCACCTCCCTCTTCATGCAAAAGCCCTGCTCTTGAGAACATTGAAGCCTTCGCCGTTGAGCCGTTCGCTGATTTCGCGGGCGACAGCGGCAACGGCCTTGCCGCGTTCGGCGGCCGCGGCCCTGGAAGTGCGAACAACGGGCGCCGCGATCGCCAATGTGCCGATCGCATAGCCGTCGGCCCCCAGAATCGCTCCTGCGACGCTATGGACGCCCTCCTCATAGCCTTGGTCCATGATGGAGTATCCGCGCTTGCGGGCGGCCTCTATCGCGTCCAGGACTGCGGTCGGATCGGTAACCGTGTGCGCGGTAAAGGGAGCCAGCGGCCCAGCTAGCGCGGCCTTCAGCACCGCTTCGCGCACATGCGCCAGATAGGCGATGCCCGAAGCCGTGGAGTGCAGCGGCAGATATTCCCCGACATTGACATTGACGCGGTTGGCACGCGCCGGATGCTCCACATGCACGGTCAGCAGCGAACCGTTGCTGGCTTCCGACAGATGCAAGGTTTCAGCCGTCACGGCCGCCAGTTCGCGGATGAAGGGCAACGCGGTCTGGAGGATCGGAAACCGTGCCTCGCGTATGCGCGCCAGACGAGTCAAGCCCGCGCCCAGCCGGTAGAGGCGGGTCTCGGCGTCCTGCTCCACGAAGCCGTGCCGCGCCAGCGACACCAGAAGCCGCCGCGTGGTTGCCTTATCGAACCCCGACCGGCGCGCGATCTCCGTGAGGCCCAGTTCCGGCTCGTCGATGGTGAAGAGTTCCAGCAGCGAAATCGCCTTGCCGACGGTGCTCAAGCACCCCTCCTCGTCACATTTAAAGCTGCGATGATAGATTAAAGTTGACAGGAAGCCAGCTCGTTTGCAAGTCTATATTTGAAATAAGAGTTCAAATAATGAACCATTAGAATGGGGAAGGCGGGCTCCTCGCCTGCACAACAGGAGATACATTATGCGAAAACTGATAGGCGCTTTTCTGACGAGCGCAGCATTAGCTCTCGCAGTCCTCGGCGTAGCAAAGGCCGATTATCCGGAGAAGCCGGTAAGCTTTGTCGTGCCGTTCCCGCCCGGGGACTTGGAAGATGTCCTGACACGCATGATCGCCGAGGACTTTCAGGTCAAGTACGGCCAACCGGCAGCCGTCGTGAACAAACCAGGCGGCGGGGGCGGTCCCTTCCCCGGTGCGGTGGAGGTCGCAACCGCGCCCGCCGACGGTTACACGGTTGGGTCCTTTGTCGTCGGCGTGCCGGTGGTCGGTCCCGATCTTGGCATTCCCGAGTTGAATCCAAATCCCTTCGAGCCAGTCGGCATCTTTCTGACCTACCCCTTCGTCATCGTAACCTCGAAGGATGCTCCTTATCAGTCGATGGAAGAACTCGCTGATTACGCCAAGTCGAACGACGTGGTGCTGGGCCATTTCGGCGGACCGCTGCTGCCGACCCAAGCGACATTGGCGCTGGCCAAGACGATGGGCTTCTCCTACGCCTCGGACGCTGCCTTCGATGCGCTCGACTGCAACACGCTCGCCTCCGGCGATGTCGACGTCATGAACACGACGATGCAGCTCGTCTTACCGTGCCTCGATGAGGTCACCGTACTCGCCTCGGTGACGGAGGAGCGCATCGCGACTGCGCCCGACGCGCCAACCGTCAGCGAGCTCGAACCTTCGCTCGATATCTCTTTGTGGAATGGCTTATTCGTGCACAAGGACACGCCTACCGAAGCGCGCGAGAAGATCGCTGCAGTGGCGAAGGAGACGATTGCCAGCGAGCGGGCGCAGAAATTCGCCGAGGAGACCGGCGCCCAGATCTATTGGAAGGACGCCGAGGAATCCGCCGCGCAGATCGGATCAGACCTCGAAACCGTGCAGACAATCAACTCGATCCTGGAGAACTGACGGCGTGCGGCGGCCCGATTAATGGGCCAATTCGACCGCTTCGACGTCTCAAGGGGATTCACGATGACGGGCGAGCCTGAACATCATCACATCTCCGCGTTGGCCGCACCGCATCACCATCGCGCGGAAATCGTCTTCGGCCTTGCCGCTTTCATCTTGGCCCTGTTCCTTGCGACCAATATCCCGGCTCAGACCGAATGGGCGAAGGGGGTACCCTTCGTCAAGCAACCGGCCTTCTGGCCGGTCGTAGCCATCACCACCATGACCATTTTCGGCGCGCTGGAACTGTGGTTCTCCTGGCGGCGCAACCGTCAGGCAAGCAGCGACGGTACATTTGCCGAGATTGCAGTTTGGCTGCGCGCTATGGAATATGTCGTGTGGTTCATGGCCTATGTCTGGCTCGTGCCCCTGACGGGCTATCTTCCTACCACGCTCGTATTCACCGCAGCGCTGACGTTGCGGCTGGGCTACCGCTCGGCGAAGATTTTCCTCGCCGCGCTGTTGACCGGGGCGGTCACCGTTATCGTCTTCAAGTCACTTCTTGGCGTGCGCATACCGGGCGGGGCTGTCTACGAGTACCTGCCGCCGGCGCTGCGTAATTTCATGATCCTTTATCTGTGAGAGACACGGAAAATGGACGTGCTTCTCGCCAGCGTTGATATCCTCCTGCGTCTCGACGTCATCGCCGCGCTTGTCATCGGTTCGCTGGGCGGTGTCCTCATCGGGGCGATTCCAGGTGTTGGTCCGGCCATAGCGATTGCCATCTTGTTGCCCGTAACCTTCGCGCTGGAGCCGATCGTCGGACTGACGCTGCTTCTCGGCATCTATGGCTCGGCCATGTTCGGCGGTGCAATTCCCGCCGTGCTGATCAACACGCCCGGCACGCCAGTCAACGCGCTGACGACATATGACGGCTATCCGCTGACATGCAAGGGCGAGGGAGCGCGCGCGCTTTCGCTAGCCTACGGAGCCTCCTTTTGTGGCGGCGTCTTCTCAGTCATTTGCCTCATGGCTCTGGCGCCGTTTCTTGCCAAGGTCGCGCCGCTCTTCGGCTCGCGCGAGATTTTCCTTGCTTGCCTGCTCGGCATGATCCTCGTCGTTATCGCGCACCGGGGGCAGAACATGGCCGCCGGCGCGCTGTTGTCCTTCGGCATCTTCCTGCAAACGATAGGTCTGGAACCGGTGCGCTATTCGTCGCGCTTCACCTTCGGCCAGACCTGGCTCACCTCCGGCATCGACCTAATCGTGGTAGTGCTCGGCCTGTTCGCCATCTCGCAGGCGTTTGTGTTGTTGTCGGGCCGCGATTCCGACGGTGCCACGCCAAAGATCAGCGGCGGACTGTTTCGCGGCCTGCGTGAGGTCTTCCGCTTTCCGCGTGTGGTACTATCCGCGGCGGGCTTCGGCACAATCATGGGCATCATTCCGGGTGTCGGCGAGTTCACCGCCCAGTTCCTCTCCTACACGCTCGCACAGAAGATTTCCCCCACTCCCGAACGCTTCGGCCATGGTGCTCCCGAGGGTGTGATCGCCTCGGAGGGGGCCAACAACGCCGTGCCGGCGGCTGCCATGATCCCGCTTCTGGCGCTTGGCATTCCGGGCGAGGCGCTGACGGCGATGATGCTGTCGGTCTTCTACGTCCACAACGTCATTCCCGGGCCGACGCTGTTCCGCGATTCGATGGATTTCGTGCTCGCGCTCTATCTGTGCCTGCTGATCCTAAACTTCCTTGCGCTCGCCTTCCTCATGATCGCGACGAAGCCTCTGCTGAAGGTGATCGCCATCCCGAACCGTTTTCTGGGCATGGCGATCCTGACGCTGTCCTTCGTCGGGGTCTATTCGCTGCGCAATTCAGCGACAGACTGCGTCGTCGCCGCTGTCTTCGGTATGCTGGGCCTGGTGTTGAAACGTCTCAATCTGCCCATCGTGCCGATCATTCTTGGCATGGTGCTGGGCCGCATCATGGAGGAGCGCTTCCGTACGTCGCTGCCGCGTATTCAATCACCGTTCGACTGGATCGATCGGCCGATCGCGGGCGCCATATTCGCCGTGATCGTGTTCGTTCTCCTAATCCATGTCTGGACACTTCTTCGAGAGCGCGGAGCAATGAAACGAACGGAGACCGCATATGACTGACCAAGCAACAATTGACCGGCTTCGCACGGAGGAAATTGCATCGCAGGGCCTCTTCATCGGTGGCAAGCAGCAAGCAGCGGAAGCCGGTGGAACATTCGACGTCATCTCTCCTATCGACGGCAGCCGACTCACCACCGTCGCAGATGCCGGCGCTTCAGATGTGGATCGTGCCGTCCGCTCGGCGCGGAAGGCCTTCGACAAGGGCGCCTGGTCGCGTGCGGCACCCACCGAGCGCAAGAAGGTGATGCACCGCATCGCCAATCTGATCGAGAAGCATGCGCTCGAACTCGCTGTTCTAGGCGTGCGCGACAACGGCACCGAGATCGCCATGGCGCTGAAGGCGGAGCCGGGAAGTTGCGCCGACACCTTCCGCTACTACGCGGAGGCGATCGACAAGGTCTGTGGCGAGATCGCGCCGACGGTGGAGAATGTGCTCGGCCTCGTCCACCGCGAGCCTGTTGGCGTCGTGGGCGCCATCGTACCGTGGAACTTCCCGCTGATGATCGGCGCCTGGAAGGTCGCTCCGGCGCTCGCCGCCGGGAACTCGGTCGTTCTGAAGCCGGCGGAAACCGCCTCCCTCACGCTTCTGCGTCTCGCTGAGCTTTGCGCCGAGGCAGGACTACCGGAAGGAGTCTTCAACGTCGTCACCGGCCGCGGCGCGGTCGCCGGCGAAGCGCTGGGGCTGCATATGGATGTCGACGTGCTGGCCTTTACCGGCTCGGGTGGCGTCGGGCGCCGGCTGCTTGAGTATTCCGCCCGTTCGAACCTGAAGCGCGTCTATCTGGAGCTTGGCGGAAAATCGCCCAATATCGTCTTTGCGGACGCGCCGGATTTGGATCGGGCGGCAAGGGTTGCCGCCTTCGGCATCTTCCGAAATTCCGGCCAGGTCTGCGTGGCAGGTTCGCGGCTGCTGGTCGAACACTCGATTCATGAGGCATTCGCCGAACGGGTCGCCGCGATCGCCACCAAGATAAAGGTCGGCGATCCACTCGACATGGCCACCGAGGCGGGAGCGATCAACAGCGCCGAACAGTTGACCAAGACCTTGTCTCATGTGGACAGGGCCGTTTCGGAAGGCGCCAGGCTGAAAACCGGCGGCGAGCGCATCCTTGAAGAGACCGGCGGCTTCTATATGACACCGACCGTCTTCGATGCCGTGAGCCCTGACATGACGCTGGCGTGCGAGGAGGTGTTCGGGCCGGTGCTTGCGGTCATGCCTTTCAACGACGAGGCGGAGGCGATCCGCATCGCCAATGCGACGACCTACGGGCTCGCCTCCGCCGTCTGGACCGCGAACCTTTCCCGCGCTCACCGCATGGTCCGGGAAATCCGGGCGGGCGTGGTGCACGTCAACACCTATGGCGGCGCCGACGTCACCGTGCCGCTCGGCGGTGTTAAGCAATCCGGCAACGGTCACGACAAGTCGCTGCATGCCCTCGACAAGTACACCGACCTCAAGACCGCATGGATTTCGCTCTCATGAACGCGACCGACGGCACCGTTTCGCAGACTATCGACAAGTTGATCGACGTGGAGCAGGCGCGATTTGCCGAAACGCATCCGCGCTCGGCCAAGGCCTGGGCGCGCGGGCGCAAGCATTTCCTCTATGGCGGGCCGTCGCACTGGATGCGGCGCTGGGCCGGCGGCTTCCCGATCTATGTCGAGGAGGCGCGGGGCTGCCATGCGCGCGACATCGACGGGAACGACTATGTCGATTTCTGCCTTGGCGACACCGGCGGCATGTGCGGCCATGCACCGGAAGCCATAACCCGCGCCGCCACACGACAGCTGCAACGCGGCACCACCCACATGATGCCGACGCAGGACAGCCTCTGGGTCGGCGAGGAACTTGCGCGGCGCTTCGGCCTGCCCTACTGGACGCTGACCACCTCCGCCACCGACGCCAATCGCGGCGCCATCCGCATCGCGCGCATGATCACCGGGCGCGACAAGGTGCTGGTGTTTTCCGGCTGCTATCACGGCGGCGTCGACGAGGCGCATGTCGAACTGCGCAACGGCCGGATGCAGATGCGCAACATGATCCATCCCAATGGCGTCGACCACGAGCGCGTGTCGAAGGTCGTCGAGTTCAACGATGTGGACGCGCTGGAAGAGGCGCTGGCGGCAGAGGACGTGGCCTGCGTCCTGATGGAACCGCTGATGACCAATTTCGGCATGATCCCGGTCGCCGAGGGTTTCCACGATGCCGTGCGCGAGGCGACGCGGCGCACCGGCACTGTGCTCATCATCGACGAAACGCACACGCTTTCCTGCGGGCCGGGCGGCTATACGAGGCTGTATGGGTTGGAGCCCGACATCTTCGTCGCCGGCAAGGCTATCGCGGGCGGTATTCCAGCCGGTATCTTCGGCGTCAGCGAGAAGACCGCCGGTCGGCTCTGGAAAGAGGTGCCGCACGTCAATCCGCGCCAACGGCAGTCGGCCCATTTCGGCATCGGCGGTACGCTGGCGGGCAACGCCCTGACCGTCGCCACCATGCGCGCGGTGATGGAGGAAATTCTGACGCCGGAGAACTATGCGAAAATGATCGGGCGCGCCGATCGGCTGGCGAAAGCGGCCCGCTTGGTCATCTCACATCACGCCCTGGCCTGGCATGTCACGCAGATCGGCGCCCGGGTGGAGATCATGTTCTCCCCTCGCCCACCGCTGAACGGCGCGGAGGTGATCGCCACGCGGCGCGGCGATCTGGAGACGCTTCTTCACGCGTTCTACATGAACGAAGGCATTCTCGTTACACCCTTCCACACCATGTTCCTGATGTGCCCGGCCACCGAGGATGCCGACGTGGACAAGCACCGAGCCGTCTTCGAGCGCTTCGCCGAGACGGTGATCGAAGCGGGAGTGAACTGAGGCGATGGCCTTCGACCTTGCAGGCAAAATTGCCCTCATCACGGGCGGCGGCCGGGGTATCGGCGCTGCCATCGCCACGCGTTTCGCCGAGACCGGCGCTCGGGTTGTCATCGCCAACCGCACGCCGGAACCAGCAGAGGAATTGGCGGCTGCGTTGAGTGGTCGCGGTCTGGCCGCAGACACCACCGCCTGGCCCGGCACGGGACGTACCGAGATCCGCGAGATGGTCGACCGCGTTGCCGGCGAAAAAGGACGGCTCGATATCCTCGTCCACAATGCTGGCCGCTGCCCCTGGGCGGGCATCGAGGAACTCGACGAAACGAAGCTCACCGAGGCGCTGGACATCAATCTCCAGGCCTTCGTCTGGCTGACGCAGGCGGCGATACCGCACATGAAGCGCAACGGTTTCGGACGGCTGCTCGTCACCTCCTCCGTCTCGTCGCGGGTGGCGATGGGGGGCGGCGCTCACTATTCGGCTGCCAAAGCCGGCGTGAACGCCTTCGTGCGCGGCGCCGCCTTCGAGCTCGCGCGCACGGGCATCACGGTCAACGGCGTGGAGCCGGGCTTCATCGCCAAGCCCGGGCGCGGCACGCTTTCGACGCCCGAGAAACAGGAGGCCATCGGCCGCTATATTCCCATGGGCCACATGGGCGAGGCCGACGATATCGCCCACGCCATGCTCTATCTGGCTTCCGCGGAAGCCAGATATACGACCGGCCAGACCGTCGTGGTCGACGGCGGCTCTACTCTGCCCGAGACCGGCTATGCCATCGAAGATATGTGGGGGCTTTCATGAGCGGACAACTTGCTGGACGGACAGCGTTGATCACGGGGGCTGCCACCGGCATGGGCCGGGCAACGGCAGAGCGCTTCGCCAGGGAAGGAGCCCGCCTGGTGCTCTTCGGGCTGGGCGGTGATGCGCTTGAGAACGTTGCTGCCGCAACCGGCGGTGCCGCCATCCACGGCGACGTTACCGCGAAGGACGATATTGGGCGCACCATCGATGCCTGCGGCGGGCGGCTCGATATCGTCGTCAACGCCGCCGGCGTGATGCTTCTTGACGAGCCCGAGATGCTTTCCGACGAGACCTGGGAGAAGAGCTTCGCGGTCAACGTCACCGGGGCAATGAAGGTCTGCCGTTCCAGCCTGCCGCTCTTGAAGCTTCATGGCGGCGCTGTCGTCAACATCGCCTCGGTCGGTGCCTTCAACGCCAGCGCCGTTAACGCCGCTTATTCGGCCAGCAAAGCGGCATTGGTCTCCTACACGCGCTCTCTCGCCTATGCTCACGGAGCCGACGGCATCAGGGCGAACGCGGTTGCGCCCGGCTGGGTGCACACGCCGATGAGCGAGTATGAGATGGAAGTGGCCGCGCGTGAGAACGGCACCACGCCCGAAGAGGAATTCACCGCGCTGACGAAGCGGATCGCGCTGCGCCGGGTTGCGACACCGGACGAGATCGCCTCTTGCTGCCTCTTCCTCGCCTCCGACGAGGCCTCCTTTGTTACGGGCGCCGTCCTCGTGGCCGATGGCGGTGGCCGTCCGCCGACGCAAAACAGGGCGGTATAGAGTCTATTTCGGAAGGGCGCCGCGCAGAGATCGGCGCCCGCCTGGTCCAAGTGCTCGAATGAGGGCAGGGACTATCTGGACCTCAAGCTCGATGATCCGAGCTTCACCACCCCAAAAGGGGCCAGTGTCATTTCGCTGACCGGCAGCAGGCCAGCATGACCCGGATCTCCGCCGGCGGCAGTGCCCGGTCCTTCGGTGCGAACGTTGCGATCGATGATGGTCCGACCTCGTCGGCAGGATTGGCGACTTTCTCGCCATGAAGGATGGCGAACGCGTAGATCTGCTTGACGATGTCGCGGACATGAATCGCAGTAGCGGGAGCGCCCCGGTTCTTCACCTTGGCGCACAGTGCCCGAAGGTCATCGGGCTCGATCTCGGTGAGCAGCCTCTTACGGAACTTCGGTAAGATATCACGTTCATAGATTGTCCGCCGCATGGCTCGCGTGCTGTCGGCCATCGGCGCCTCCTGAAAATAACGCTCGCCGAATTCATCGAAGCTCTTCGCCTCCCTGAGGCGCCGTTTCTGCTGCTGCTTCTCCCGTGCCGGTGATCGCCCCTCCTGCACCGCTCGCTTCATCCTCACCGATCTCGCCGGCGGCAGGGCCAAGGCGCTCTACGCGGACCTCTACTGCCGGCGTGGCGCGGCCGAGAACCACATCAAGTCCTGGAAGACGCATCTGGCCGCCAACCGAACATCTTGCACCAAGGCGACAGCCAACCAGTTCCGACTGTTCCTGCATGCCGGCGCCTACTGGATAATGTGGGGGCTGAGGGCCGCGATGCCGAAGTGCTCCAGCTTTGCCGTCGCCCAATTCGACACGCTGCGCTTGCGTCCCCTCAAGATCGCCGCGAGGGTGGTCGAAATGAAGACTCAGATCCGCCTGCACCTGCCGACATCCTGCCTCGACCAAGCCATCCTGCGGCTCGTGCTCGAGCGCATCCCGCGGCTCGTGACGTAGCCGACGGGGCGCACACGCACCCAACCGAACCCGCCGACCGCAACGCGCAAACCCTGCCTGCCATCACGACGGATCAATCCCGGCGCTGGCGAAAACGAGCCAAGAAGCACCGCGGCGGCAGCCAAATCGCCGCTTCACGTCGCCAAACGCTCACCGGTATGCATCAAGCAGGTTAGCAGCTTGGCCACTAGCCTTGGCAGGCAAAATGCTTTCCGCTGGAATTTTTGAGCTCACTACGCTATATGACTATCTACATGGTCAGGAACGCAAACATGAACGCGATCAATCTGGCGGACGCCAAGGCACATCTGAGCGAACTCGTCGACCGGGTCGAAGCTGGGGATTCGATCGACATTACCCGGCGCGGCAAGCCGGTCGCGCGCCTCACAGCTGTGGCCAGGCCGCGCAAGCGGATCGATGCCGCTCTGCTCCAGGCCCTGACGGCGACCATGCCGCCGCAGGCCCAGAGCGCTGCCGATCTCGTGCGGTCGATGCGGGATGGCGATCGCCACTGATGCTCTACCTAGACACATCGCTGATCGTCGCGGCGCTCTCCAACGAGGCCATGACCCCGCGTATTCAGAACTGGCTGGCGGAGCAGGATCCGGCGCAGCTGCTGATCAGCGACTGGACCATCACCGAAATGTCTTCAGCCATGGCGATCAAGCTGCGGACCGGCCAGATCAGCCTGGAGCAGCGCGCGGCGGCGCTCGCCATGTTCAACAAGCTAATCGCCGAGAGCTTCATCGTACTGCCGGTGACGGGCGGGCATTTCCGGTCGGCGGCGAGGTTCGCCGACCAGCACACGCTGGGGCTTCGTGCCGGCGATGCGCTGCACCTCGCGACCGGGTCGGAGCATGGCGCCACGGTGCACACACTCGACCAACGGCTTGCCGAGGCCGGTCCGGTGCTCGGTGTCTCGACGCAACTGCTGGCATGAACAAGGCCCTGTCCTGTCCCGTCGATCGTGCGTGGGACGCCGATGGCCGGTGATTGGACTGACGAACAGAACGACGCGATCGTCGCGGACTATTTCGCGATGCTTGCCAACGACATCGCCGGGCGCTCCTATAGCAAGGCCAAGCACAATGGGTTGCTACAAGCAGTGATCGGTCGATCGCGCGGTTCGATCGAATACAAGCATCAGAACATCAGCGCAGTGCTCAAAGGCGTCGGGGAAGAATCCCTGGCTACAAGCCGGCCTTTAATTTTCAGGCGTCGCTCGTGGATGCTGTGGTGTGCTGGCTCGATCACCATCCGGATTGACTCGCGCCGGCCGCGCGGATGGGAATGGGCCTGTCACAATCAGCGCTCCGCGAGGAAGCGATGCTTTGGATCGGTCCGCCGCCGACGCATAGCAACGCACCTCCGCCTGATGAGCTCGAGCAGATGACCGCCATCACCCGGAAATACGACGTCGCCGAGCGTGATGCCCGCAATCGTGCGCTCGGTCGAGCAGGTGAGGAGCGCGTCCTTGCCCATGAGCGCGCCGGTCTGCTCGCCGCCGGCCGAACCGAACTTGCCGAGCGCATCCGCTGGGTATCGCATGTCAATGGTGACGGTGCCGGTTATGACATCCAAAGCTTCGACACCGACGGCAGCGATCGGCTGATCGAAGTGAAGACGACCAATGGCTGGGAGCGAACGCCGTTTCACATCACGCGTAGTAAGTTGGCGGTCGCAGAGGCGCGCCACAACGACTGGCGGCTGGTGCGGTTATGGAATTTCGCGCGGGAGCCGCGAGCCTTTGAACTACGGCTGCCCTTGGAAGCACATGTGTCGTTGATGGCGACCAGCTATCAGGCGAGCTTCTTATAATGGGGCCGGGGAACGAACATGACGTAATCGCGGGAGCGGTGGCCACCTAAGGTGGCCACCTAAGATGTGGCGGCGATGTTCGTGCATGGTGGCGCAAGGCGATCGAAAGTCTGGCCCGCCAAATTCCTCATCGAGCCCCTCTTGCGATCTCGCGGCTCGTGAAAATCCAACTCGAAGCAGGCGCTGGAGAGCAGGTACCCCGTCGGTGTCGTGGGCCGAAAACGGACCTTTGCAGGCGCTCCTCTACGCCGCAGAGGGTATGCAAATGCAGACGACATTTCTGGCGCGAGGTAGTACATTGGGCCGAGGAGGGGGCGCATCATCCGGGAGGAGTTATGATGGCTACTTGGCAACCTGATCCCTCGTTCTATCCCTCGCCCCGCATGGCCGCCAAGGCGCCGGCCGAGAGCCTCGCCTATGTCGCCTCCTTCGACCCCGACCGCCAGAAGCCGGACGCCATCGCCGTCATCGATGTCGATGCGAAATCGCCGACCTACAGCCAGATCGTCGGCCGGGTCGACATGCCCAATGCGGGCGACGAACTGCATCATTTCGGCTGGAACGCCTGTTCGTCCTGCCTGTGTCCCAACGCGCCGCATCCGCACATGGAGCGGCGTTATCTCGTCGTGCCGGGGCTGCGCTCCTCGCGGCTTCACATCATCGACACCAAGCCCGATCCGAAGAACCCGAAGATCGTCAAGGTCATCGAGCCGGAAGAGATCGCCGAAAAGGCCGGCTATACACGCCTGCACACGATCCATTGCGGGCCGGAAGGCATTTACGTCAACGCGCTCGGCAATGCCGAAGGCAAGGCACCGGGCGGCATCTTCCTGCTCGATCCGGAAAGTTTCGACGTCATGGGCCAGTGGGAGATGGACCGCGGGCCGCAGCAGCTCGCCTATGATTTCTGGTGGCATCTCGGCCATGACACGATGGTGACCAGCGAATGGGGCACGCCGGACACGTTCGAAAACGGGCTGGTGCCGGAAATCCTGCTCAATTCCAAATATGGCCGCCGCCTGCATTTCTGGGACCTGCACAAGCGCAAGCATCTCCAGGAGATCGATTTCGGCGAGGAGCACCAGCTCGTCTTCGAGCTGCGCCCGGCGCACGACCCGACCAAAGCCTATGGCTTCGTCGGCTGCGTCATCAGCCTGAAGGACCTCTCCGCCTCGATCTGGACATGGTATCGCGACGGCGACAAATGGGCGGCCAAGAAGGTGATCGAAATTCCGGCGGAACCCGCCGATCCCGATGTCCTGCCGCCCGTGCTGCAGGGCTTCAAGGCGGTCGCGCCACTGGTCACCGACATCGATCTGTCCATGGATGACCGCTTCCTCTATATCTCGTGCTGGGGCACGGGCGACATGATCCAGTACGACGTGTCCGATCCCTTCAACCCAAAGGAGACCGGGCGCGTGCGCATCGGCGGCATCGTTTCGCGGGCGTCTCATCCGGGGGCGAAGAACGGCGCGCTGAACGGCGGGCCGCAGATGGTCGAGATCAGCCGCGACGGCAAGCGCGTCTACTTCACCAATTCGCTCTACGGATCGATCGATCCGCAATTCTATCCCGACGGCATCGACGGTTGGATGGTGAAGCTCGATGTGGGCGAGAACGGCGGCATCGCCTTCGACGAAAAGTTCTTCGTCGATTGGCCAAAGGGCCACCGCCCGCATCAGGTGCGCCTGCAGGGTGGCGACTGCTCGTCGGACTCCTATTGCTATCCGTGATGCGCGCGGTGCCCGGCATAGGCGCGCGGCCGGATCGCTGATATGTCGCCCTGGCTGGTGCTTGCCGGGCTCGGTGCCTTTCACGGGCTGAACCCTGCCATGGGCTGGCTGTTCGCGGTCGCCCTCGGCATGCACCGCAAGAGCCGGCGCGTCGTGTGGCTTTCGCTCGTTCCGATCGCGCTCGGCCATGCGGCCTCGATCGCAGCGGTCGTGTTCGCGGTGGTGGCCATCGGGACAGTCGTTGACCAACGCCTGCTGGAAGTGATGGCCGGCGCACTGCTTTTGAGCTGGGCCGCCTATCATGCCCTTTATGGTCACCGCCATCGGGTTCGCGTGGGCATGCAAACGGGGCTGGCAGGGCTCAGCCTGTGGTCATTCCTGATGGCGACGAGCCACGGGGCGGGCCTCATGCTGGTGCCGGTGATTATACCGCTCTGCCTTGCCTCGACCCCGGCGCGGGAATTGACGGCCGAAGGATCGCTGCCAGTGGCCCTGGCCGCCATCGGGGTGCATATGGTGGCGATGCTCGGCGTGACCGCGACGATCGCGACAATCGTCTTTGAATGGCTGGATCTCGGATTTCTGCGGCGCGGCTGGATCAACTTCGATACTCTGTGGACCGGTGCCTTGGCGATCACCGGTCTCATTCTCATTATCTAGCAGCCTTCAACCAACGGGCCGCCGCCTTATTCGCCGAGGCTGCATTGTCCGCGGCCACGACTCCCGCAGACACCGACGATGTCGGCTTTCAGAAAACGGGAGAGCTGATCGCTACGGCCGAGATGGTGAAGGGTTTCGGGTGCCGGCAGGCGTACGAAAGCCCCTCATGCAGGAACCCGCGGGCCACAGCCTGATGTCTATGGGGATTTCGATTTTCCGCTGATGTCGGCGAAGACTGAGGTTCCGCCAGGAAGCGCGCGCTGAAGTGCGGACAGGCAGCTTCGTTGCGCCTGCATGCGATCTTGCTGGCCCGGCTTGCGGCTGAATGTGCCGATATCAACAACGATGATCATCATAGGCGTGCGTGGATCCGTGGCAGAGGCGATAGCCTGCGGCTGACGTGTGGATCATGCCATGCCGGGTCATGGAGCGGTCTCCCGGTTCGTCGAGGTGGCTTGTGGTGGTCCGCGCGGTTGTCTTCAGCGTTCGAACACCTCGATGACGATCATGCGGCCGCCGCAGCAGAGGCATGGCGGGCGGAAGTCGCCCGGTTCATCCGGTGTGTCGTCATCGGGCGGCGCGGCGACGTCCAGCAGTTCGCGGGCGAGTGCGATGCTGGCCTTGCGGGCGGTGCCGGCGAGCAGGCCGTAGTGCCGGATGCGGTGGAAGCCACGCGGCAGGACATGGAGCAGGAAGCGGCGGACGTGGCGAACATAGTCCTGCTGTGTGTGTGGGAGCCCAAGCCCCGCATGAGCATGTCGTGCTGCATGCGCTGGCGAAGCGGCGAGATCGGTGTATCGGTCGACGGGGTAGCCATGGCGAGTTCCTCTCGTTGAAGGGAACTCATGATCGGCGTACCCGCCGCTACCCGCCCAAAGGCTATGCATACTAAGCCATCTCAGGCCGTGGCGCCCCTCCCGCGAAGCGGGTTCGTGCATGGTGGCGCATATAGGAGACCCGCCTATGTGCACGCTATTCTACGCTACAGTCCTCTCGCTCTTTGAAGCTGCTTTACATCGTCCGAGGATTGGACGCAGATCGAATCTGCAAATTTTGAGAGGCAGACTATGCCGCTCAGCGGGAGGCAGGAACGGCAGCAGCACGGCGGCGAAAATCGCCGCCGACCTACGCTATTGCCGCCGTTTGCCCCCTCACTCCCACTCGATCGTTCCCGGCGGCTTTGACGTCACGTCGTAGACGACGCGGTTGATGCCCTTTACCTCGTTGATGATGCGGGTTGCGGCGCTGCCCAGGAAATCCATGTCGTAGTGGTAGAAATCCGCGGTCATGCCGTCGACGGAGGTTACCGCGCGCAGCGCGCAGACGTATTCGTAGGTGCGGCCGTCGCCCATTACGCCGACAGTCTGCACCGGCAGGAGGACGGCGAAGGCTTGCCAGATGGCGTCGTAGAGGCCGGCCTTGCGGATCTCGTCGAGGTAGATCGCGTCCGCCGCGCGCAGGATGTCGAGTTTTTCGCGGGTCACGCCGCCGGGGCAGCGGATGGCAAGGCCCGGGCCCGGGAAGGGATGGCGGCCGATGAAGCGGTCGGGCAGGCCGAGTTCCTTGCCGAGCGCCCTCACCTCGTCCTTGAAGAGCTCGCGCAGCGGCTCGACCAGGCTCATCTTCATGCGCTCGGGCAGGCCGCCGACATTGTGGTGCGACTTGATGGTGACGGAGGGGCCGCCGGTGAAGGAGACGCTCTCGATGACATCGGGATAGAGCGTGCCCTGCACCAGGAAAGCGGCCGGTTCTGCGTCCTTGGCGAGCTTTTTCGCCTCGTCCTCGAAGACCTCTATGAAGAGGCGGCCGATGGTCTTGCGCTTCTTCTCCGGGTCGCTCTCGCCTTCGAGCGCGCCCAGGAAGCGGTCGGACGCATCGACGAGGATGAGCGGCACGTTGTAGTGGCCGCGGAACATCTCCACCACCTCGGCGGCCTCGTTCTTTCTCATCAGGCCGTGGTCGACGAGGATGCAGGTGAGCTGCTCGCCGACGGCCTCGTGGGTGAGAAGGGCGGCGACGGAGGAATCGACACCGCCCGAGAGGGCGCAGATCACCTTGCCCGAACCCACCTGCCTGCGGATGGCGTCGACCGCCTGCTCGCGGTAGGCGGCCATCGTCCAGTCGCCTTTAAGGCCGGCAATCTTGTGCACGAAGTTGGAAAGCAGCTTGGCCCCGTCGGGCGTGTGCACGACCTCGGGGTGGAACTGAACGCCATAATATTTGCGGGTTTCGTCGGCGATCGCCGCGAAGGGCGCGCCGGAGGAGGTTCCCACCACCTTGAAGCCGGGCGGGATGGCGGTCACGCGGTCGCCATGGCTCATCCACACCTGGTGGCGGGTGGCAGGCGCCCACACGCCTTCGAAAAGCGCGCAATCCTCCTCGACCTCCAGGAAGGCGCGGCCGAACTCGCGGTGGTCCGAGCCTTCCACCTTGCCGCCGAGCTGGGCGCACATGGTCTGCTCGCCATAGCAGATGCCGAGTACCGGCACACCGGACTTGAAAACGATGTCGGGCGCGCGCGGGCTGCCGATTTCGACGGTCGAGGCGGGGCTGCCGGACAGGATCACCGCCTTGGGCTTGAGGCGCTGGTAAGCCTCGTCGGCGGACTGGAAGGGGGTGATCTCGGAGTAGACGCCGGCCTCGCGCACGCGGCGCGCGATGAGCTGCGTGACCTGGCTGCCGAAGTCGACGATGAGGACGGTGTCGGGATGGGTCGTGATACTCATGGCGAGCCTTTAGGGAAGGAATCGATTCCGTGCAAGGGGCGTGTTTCATCGTTGCCACGCCCGCTTTCGCGTCTGGCCATTGAGTAGGTGGGAAGCGGGGCGCGTCTTCGGCACCCACGAGGCGCTTTGGGGGCGCCTCAAATAAGGCGCGTCCGACGCGCCCCACCGGAGGCTGTCCCGACGGTCGGCCGGTCACTTGGGTTCCATCTTTCCCGGCTGCACCCAATTACGGGGTGGTCTTAGCCGGGCCATGCGAAACCCTAGCGGCTTCTCCGCGGCCTCCGTGGCGCTGTCTGAAACCCAGCACCCCGGCACCGCCGGCCTGTCGCGGGCCCTCACGCCTGCGGGCACCGGCAGCCCGCAGGAAGAGGTCTCCGCCGCCCTCCCCGTGTCCCCGGTCCGGACCAAGGTTCCCGTGAGGGCGATGGGGAGGATTTTAAGGGTGGGCTGGGCAGGGGGGCGTATTTTCCCGCGAAAAAAGTTTGCAGGTTGTGGGAGATCAATGGGTTGGCAGATTCCGACCGCCGATTTTATCCCCGCGGTGAGGGGTAACCGGCGCCTGCAGTGATGACGGCGCTACGTGTAACGCGCAAGTTCACTTGGCAGAACGAGACTTTTGCCGGGAATAGGTGGGAACAGTCGGGAACAGGCGAAAAAGCGCGGGGTCGCAAGCCTTTACGGTGATGCGGACGGGATCACTGGCAGACGGGTGACCCGACCGGCGCGCAACTTCAGTTGGCAGGACGACCAGCGCGGGAGTGGGCAGCGCGAGCCGGAGAATGCGGGAATTCGGGGGGGCGGCGCAGCCAGGTGGGAACCGGAAGGCCAGCCGCCCGCATTTGGTTACACCTCGTGAAAACCCTTTGACGATAAGCCCCCCGCCTTTCTATGCCGCAGGTGCCGCCGGCCGAGGTGTAAACTCGCGTACCGACCTCGTGGTGAAGAATTAACCCATGGAACCCGATGTGCGTAGGACCGGTCGCGACCCCCATTCCTGCCATGCAAGTCAGAACAACCATTTCCCGTAAGCCGAACTCCTAAAAAGAGCTTTTTGGGCGTTCATTGGGATAGTTCCTTCTGTGGCTCCATTGCAGGCAAAGCTGGAACAGCAAGCTAAAGGGCATCCCGATCTACTTCACTTTGCCGCTTAGAATCTCCCCACACTCCGGTTGTGGCATAGGTAGTCAACTGATTGGCTGCCTCTTCCAATCGTTCATTGCTTATCTTGCGGCGAAGTCGTTGCAACTCGTTTGCATAGGTTCGCGCCATCTCTCTAGCTTCCTCGTCAGAGCGGAATTTTCTAAGAACCCTCACGTGTCCTTCTGCGAGAGAAACTATAGGATAGCTGTCAGTCTCAAAGGTCTCCTGTTTTTGTGCTCGCAGGTTATTGACTGCTTCTTGTAACAGAGGCTCTGCCACTGACCAAATCGATGCATCCTCTGCAAGAATCAATAGTTGCTGAGCATATGCATGTTCAATTTGCGGAGATGTGTAGGCGTCACGAGCAGTTCTGAACATGTTCAGGGCGTCTGAATGCCGGCTGAAACCTCTAAGTGCAAGCCCGTATTGGAGCCAATACAACCCGTCCACGTGGAAGGTAGTCTCGAAATTCTGGTAAACTTCTAGCACACGATGTTCGCTATCGCGTAGAATTTGCCGCAGGAAGCGGTGGTTCATTATCGACTTAAAAACAACGCCTTCTGACTTGGGCGCGTTCTGAATGACTGGAGCAGTGTAGTCTGCGAATGCGTCTAGAAGAGCGATTAAACACTCCTTGATTAGTTCTGGATCAACAATCCGTTCAAAAAGTTCCCGTATGTACACTGGATGCCGAGCGATAAGAACTCCAGACGTATAATCAACGATACCCTGAACCTCTTCGGCGATTTTATTTATGTCAGACTTTACTCCGCACTTAGATAATGCCCTGCCAACTAAATTTCTTGTAATCCCCGATTGATGAATAGTGGCCAGCCCTACTAAAACAACTAGTTTCTGGTGGTCATCGTCACCAATCTCAGCGTAATCTCTTCGAATAATTTCAGTGAAACCCAAACCATTAGTTGCCTCTAACAAGCCAATAAGGAGCTGACGAGATGATCTATTATATATTTCTTTACGTTGATCGCGTGGGCTAAGTTGTGCAAGTCTAGTCCAAGGCCCGTACTTCTGGACCTTGCCCAAAATCACATCTACATCCACTTTATCGATGCGATCTGTGCTAAACTTGCTATGGACAAATTCCGATACGTTGTCTGCAATTCGCCGCTTCCATATATTTTGACGCTCTGCAAAGACAATTGTTCCTCTCTGCACCTTTTTGCTGCTAAAAACATCAGCAATCTGTCTAACCATTGCGTCTATTCTGTCAATGAAGAGATAGTACGGCGACGAAGAAATTTCCTCGATAGTCAAAATGACTTCGTCTATATCTGAAACTGATTCTCTCAGCCAGTACACGGGTTCAGTAACTGCCTCGCTTAAGCTAAGTGCAGTTGCCATAAGCAAGGTGGTTTTGCCGCTACCTGCTGGGCCTAAAAGGGGTATGATCTTGCCTTGGGCACTTGAAGATCGAAGTTGGGCGAGAAAGTCGGAGTGCGACTTTAATGGTGCATGTACGCCATCCATGATGTCCATCCAGGACGGCTTAAAGCCTCTATAGAAGTTGCGTATCGCGCCCGGCGCCACTGCGCCTTTCGGCATTGTGTTTCTTCCGACTACAAGGATTGAGTTTAGCGCGCGTTGCTGCTGAGCGGGAAGGCCAGTATTTAGCCTCTTTAGCTCTGGTCGTTTCGCGGTGGCCAACTCCCATCCTGTGGGGGCGTCACCCAACTCAGCTTTAAGGTAGTCTGCCAAGTCGGCCAAAGTGCCTGGAACGTGGACAATGTTAGACGCTTCAAGGTGACGCTGTTGGATTGGAGAAACCTTGGGGCTAATCAAGTAGCCACGTTGCGGCTTCCTATTTGAGCCCCTACGAGCATCCGCCATAACATGTTGTAGTAGCGGCTCATTCAGGCTACTTCCAATAAAGATAAAGTTGTGACTGCTATAATCCTGCCCAAGTTCCCGGTACCATGGCGGCACATTGGATGAACCTGCTCCGTACTCCTCGGGAGAGAATATGAGACCCTCATCGAGGTGGTCAGCAGAGCCATTTAGCTTGATTAGTTGAACCTCATCGAACACCGGGTCGGCGGGAGCTAGGCTGCTATTTCGTAGATGCACCTTCAACTTCTGTGTGCGCGCCCTACGAACTGCGGCTTCAGTAGCGTCGTCAATGTTGAGAGTATAAATTCTTGACCAGCGGTAGCTGACTAGCCTTATCAATTCAGGGCCGGGCTTCGTGCTAGTGAGCCTCCTGCGCAGCATATCGTGTAAGCCACTCTCATCTGTTTCTGCCGCAGCGGAATAGACTACTGAAAGTGGTTCCTCAGCGTATGATAGTTTAGCTACGGACGCGAGTTCTAACGCAAGGACTTTCCCTAGAGGAAGCGGTACGCCAGTGCTATCTGTACTAGTGGCGGAGGCACCTGCGCCTAGCATCAGCATCAAGCGCCCATCTCGGTACGCATTAACAATTTCTCTAAGCATTGCCGCCCCCACCCAGAAAGTTGATTTAGCGATATTTTCGTATGGGTAATTTGATGTATAGGAAAGCGATATTTCTCCATCCCCCAACGAGTTTGCCATTCTTTGCATCCGAGGCAAAGTTGCAGGCAAATTGACCAGCCATCAGCTGTTTCGAGACTAAGTGGTAGGGAGGGTACAGTTCCAATGCCGCTACTAGTCGCTATTCAGCCGATAAGAGCGGGCGCAGGTTCAAGGGTGTAGCGTGGACAAAAAATTGCGTGACTGGTGAGAAATATACCTCCCGTTCAACGCGAACTTATATTTTGATGGTAGCAGGTTTCGTTCGATCATTCCAGGCCGTACGAACGGCAACGTTCTATTAATCGCAACTCAAAGGCTGCCGGTCTATTTACGGCCTCGAACGGGCCGATTGGGTGACGTCTGCTTTCTATTAGGTTCGTCCGAAAAGCAGACATTCCGCAATCCACCTGCGAATGGTCATCCGCGCCGGGGACCAAGCTTCAGCTTTCATCTCTAATCAGTACCGCCGCGAAAGCGTGGGAGCTGCCAAACACCCCGACGATGTGGAGGGTCGGTGCGGTCAAGCGGCGGGATCGCCGCCGGCCAGGCGCCAGAGCCGAACGAAGGCGCCCATGACTTTGACGCGCAGCTCCGGCGGATCAAGGTCCAGAGGACGCGGATCGATGCCCGGATCGGAGGACCGGACCATCAGATAGGGCGGATAGAAGAGGCGCAGCACCGTCGTGGCGCTGCCTTCATCGTCATAGACCTGGGCCACGACCGGCTGACCGACCTGCGGCTCCCGGCCCATCTCGAATTCCATCACGTCGCCGGGAAGGATGCCGGCGAGGTCGAGGGCGCGGGTCTTCACCGTCCACCGCCCCCTGTTCGCCGGAACCCTGTTCTGGAAGGCGATTGACGGCCCCTCGTAAGGAATGACCTCCGGCTCGTCCAAGCCCACCGTCGCCTCGGCGGCCTGATCCGCGCTCGCCTTGAGCCAGGTCATTTCCACGGCGCAGGCAGCGGCGATGCGATGGAGATAGTCGAGATTCGGCTTCTTCGTACGGCCGGACAAATAGTTGTCGAGCGTCTGCTTGGGCACCTCTGCCAACCGCGCAACGGCCGTCACGCCACCATGCGAGCCCACGACGCTGCGCAGCCAGACCCGCCAGGGCTCTTGCCCGGCGTCGTCCTGACCGGTTTCCCCCAACTTATCCATATCCAAAACTGGAGCACTCCGTTGACAATCGCTCCAAATCTGGAGCAGTCTGACTAATCAGAACTGATTTGCGACCGAACCGGCCGGCGGGCCGGGTCGATCATCGCGGGGAGCAGCCGGTGCAGAAGCACACGACCAACTGGGACCGTCACGCCATCCTGGCCGAGATCAGGCGGCGCTTCGGCTCGTCGCGAGCGCTCGCCCGCCACGTAAGTCTCACCGCCGGCGAAATCTCAGCCGCGCTCGGCTCCCCCTATCCGAAGGCGGAGAAGGCGATCGCGGTCGCGCTGGGCATTCCGGTACAAACATTGTGGCCCGACCGGTATTGGCCGAATGGGCGACGGCGCTCCGGTTCTACCAGACCGCAAGTATCGGGGGCGAGTCAAAACAGCCGCCCATCCACGGACAGCGAGGTGGCCCGATGAAGCTCCGCCGGTCCGCGAATCCGTTTTCCGCTGACAGCCGCCCCAACGGTCCGGAAGCCCGCAACCCGTTCCTGCCGCCCGAGCGCCGCGCCGGCGGCGCCCCCTACGCGGCGCTCCTCTCGGCCACGCTGATCGTCTCGATCCTCCTCCTCGGAGCTGTCTGCCTCGACATGATGTTGCCCGGCGGCGTCCTGCCCTGGGCTGTACCGACCCTTGAAGCGATCGTCCGCTGGCCGGCGCTCTTCGCGCTGCCGGCCACCATCGCCGTCGTCGGCTTCTCCGCCTGGAGGAACCGGCCATGACGGCGACAGCCGAAACCGTGGCCCACCGCCCCCCTGGCGCCACGGCCAGCGCGCCCGCCGCACCCTCCCGCCTGGCGGCGGGCGCGCACGTTTTCATCGTTCCGGAGGTCGTGTGATGGGAAAGGCAAAAGCCCCTATCGCTTCGCAGGTGGCCGAGGTCCGGCGCGAACTGGCGCTGCGGGCGAACACCTATCCCCGTCTGATCGCGGCAGGAAAGATGCGCCAAGCCGAGGCGGACCTCTGCAAGGCGCGGATGGAAGCGGTCCTCGCGACCCTGATGTTCTGCCAGGAGCACGAGGCAGCGATCCGGGCCTACATGGCCGAGCGCCGGGACAGCGCCGGGAGCGCGGCATGATGGAGGCGGTCGCGTTCAAGCGCGTCGCGATCGCGCTGATCGACGTTCCGGCGAACCGGCTCCGGCAGGTCAAGCCGTGGCGCGTCGAGACGCTACGCAAGGAGATCGGCGACGGCGGCCAGCCACAGCATCCGATCAATGTCGCGGCCGAGGAGAACGGCCGCTTCACACTGATCTCCGGCGCGACGCGCCTGGCCGCGGTCGACCTCGGCGGTTCGGCCGAGATCGATGCGCGCGTGATCCCGGCATCCGTGCTTACTCCGGAACGGCGCCGTCTTCTGGAGATCACGGAGAACCTCAACCGCGAGGAACTGACGAAGCTCGAAAGGGCGGAGAACCTCGTCGAGCTGAAGCGGGTTCACGAGGCGCTCTACCCGCAAAGCCGCAGGGGCGGCGACCGGCGCAGCGCCAAGGCCAAGGCGGCGCGCGCCGACCAAAGCGAAATCTTTTCGTTTAGTTCCGAGGCGGCGGAGAGGACCGGGCTCTCGCGCCGCGCCGTCGAGGTGGCGGTGGGGATCGTCCGCGGGCTGTCCGAAGCGACCAAGGCGCGCGTCAGGGAAACCTGGCTGGAAGACCATCAGGCCGGCTTGAAATTGCTATCGCAACAGGCGCCGGAGTGCCAGGAACGCATCTGCGACGTCCTCTTTGCCACGCCGCCGGAGGCGTCCACCGTCGCCGACGCACTGGCGATCACCGAGGGTCGGCGTCTGTTGTCGACCGGCGAGAAGCTCTTCGCCTCGACCGTTGGAAATTGGGCGAGGCTGACGGCGCGCCAGCGCGCCGACTTCCTCGACGCGCAAGAAACCGCGATCCGCGAGCACGCGAAGAAGCGGGGATGGTTTCGATGAGCCGGCGCCGCGACACCCTCACGCTCGAACTCTTCGACTGGCAGCCACCGCAGGTCGCCGTCGGCTTCGCCAAGGATCAGCTACCGGGCAATCGGCTCGCCTCGCGCATCAGCCGGGCGGTGGCGCTGGCGCTGAAGGATTGCAGCCTCTCCCGTGCCGAGGTCGCTGCACGCATGAGCGACGAGCTCGGCTATCCGGTCTCCGAATCGATGCTCGACGCCTATGCGTCGGAAGCGAAGGAAGGTCATAAGATCACGCTGGAGCGCTTCATCGCCCTGGTGGAGGCGACCGGCTGCCACGACCTGCTCGGCTTCGTGGCCGAGCTCTACGGCTACGTGGTTGTGCCCGAGCGCTATGCGTCCCTGATCGAGCTGCACCTGCTCGATGAGCACGAGCGCGAGGTGCAGCGGCGCAAGCAAGCGGCCGAGGCCCGATGGAGGGCGGGCCGATGACCATTCGACGGGGCTCACGATGAAGGTCTGGCTGACGGCGCAGGAATTTGCGGACCTGGCCGCGGCAGGCGCGTTGTCCGACCTGCCCGCCACCAAGGCCGGCATGCTGAAGCTCATCCGCCGCGAGGGCTGGGACGACCACCGTGGCCTTGCGCGGCCGCGGGCCGGCCGTAAGGGCGGCGGTGGCATGGAGTACCACATCGACAACATTTCGTTGTCGAGCCGGATCGCTCTTGCGGCGAGACACTTCCACGTCGAGGCCGAGGACCTGCGGCCGGCGGTCACCGAGGCCGACGGACTGACGGGCCGCGCGCGTGAGACACGCGATGCCCGCCTGGTGCTTCTGCGCCTGGCCGACCGCTTCCGGCGCGACCAGGCGCTGTCGGTCGCCGCCGCCGACAGCCTGTTTTCAGACCTCTTCAACACGGCTTCAATCGAGCTTCCGGCCTGGGTGACGGCGCGCGTGAAGAACGTCAGCGCCCGATCGCTGGCACGCTGGCGGAGCCGGCGGAACGAAGACCCGGAGAGGCTCGGCCACGACCACGGCGAGGCGCGGCGCGGGACCGGGCAGCTCGACCGGGCACTCGACGGCCGCGTGAAGGCGTTCATCCTGGCGGCGATCGCCAAGAAGCCATTCCTCTCGGCAAAGCACGTGCGGGCGATGGTGGCCGATACCTTCGGCGGCGAGATGGCCGTGCCGCCGCTGCGCACTTTTCAAGCGACGCTCAAGGCCTGGCGCGAGGCCTACCGCAACGAGCTGCAGTATCTCACGGACCCCGACGGCTATCGGTCCAAGACCGAATACGCGCTGGTGAACGCGGCTCGCGCCGAGCGGCTGAACGAGTGCTGGCAGATCGATGCGTCGCCCGCCGACGTGATGCTGATGGAGGGGCGCCATTCGATCTATCTGGCCATCGACGTCCACTCACGGCGCACGAAGGTGCTGGCGACGAAGACGCCGCGGGCGGCGGGTGTCGGGATGTTGACGCGCAAGTGCCTGATCGCCTGGGGCGTGCCCGAGCGCATCAAGATCGACAACGGCAGCGATTTCGCCGCCCACGCGACCCAGCGCCTGCTCGCGGCGCTGGCGATCGAGGTCGACTTCTCGCACCCCTACAGCCCGAAGGAGAAGGGCATGGTGGAACGGGCGATCGGCACGTTTCAGCGCGACCTTTCGGGCCTCCCCGGCTTCATCGGACACTCGGTTGCCGACCGCAAGAGGATCGAAGGGCGCAAGAGTTTCGCGCAGCGCATGGGCGCCGACGAGAGGGAACTGTTCGAGGTGGAGATGAGCCTCGCCGAGTTCCAGGCCTGGTGCGACGACTGGTGCGACAAGATTTATGCCCACACGCCGCATGCGGGTATCGCCCGGCGGACACCGTTCGATGTAGCCGCGGCCTATCCGGGCCAGGTGCGGCGCGTCGAAAACGTCGCCGCACTCGACATCCTGCTGGCGCCGGTTGCCGGCCGCAACGGCATCCGCACAGTGACGAAAACGGGCGTGCGCATCGACAGCGCTCACTACCTGCCGGACGCGGTGATGCCCGGCACTATGGTTTTCTGCCGCATGGACCCCGCCGACCTTGGCCGAGCCCTCCTGTTCGAGCCGGACGGCGAAACCTTCCTGGGCGAGGCCGTGTGTCCGGAACTCGCCGGCCTCGACCCGGTGGAGACGATCAGCCGTGTGAAGGCCGCGCAGAAAGCGCATGTGGACGGCCGCATCAAGGACATCCGGCGCGAGATGAGGAAGATCGGACCGCGCGCCGTGGCGGATGCGATGCGCAACCAGGCGGACCGCCGCGCGGGCACCCTCGTCGCCTTCCCCGGACGGTCGGAGGGCCACGATACGCCTGCACTCTCAGCGGCAGCGGATGCCGCGCGGCCTACCGCTCCAGGCGAGCTCGGAGAGCGAGCCGCGCAAGTGCATCGGGAGTTGCAGGCAGAGGCATTACCGGCAGCGCCGGAAGCCGAGGCGAGCGCGCCAGTGGTCGCGCGGCTGCCGGAGACGCGCGAGCAGCGCTTCCGCCGGGCGCTGAAGCTCGAAGACCGGCGGGCTATGGGCGAGCGGCTGGCGGACGAGGAACTCCTTTGGCTGGGCGGCTACCAGGCCGGCTCTGAATATCGCGCCATGAAGGCGATGCTGGAGGAGTTCGGCCGTGAGGCCATGCGCCTCTAGGCAAAAAGGTGACCATTGATCCGGGTGCGGCGAAATTAGGAGGTAGGTAATGTCAGGCAACACTCAACCGGTCGGGGCGGGCTCGGTTGCGCCACTCAAGAACGTGGCGTCCTGCCTAGCCCTCGTCGACACGCTCATCCACCGGCCGGCGCATCTGCCGAACATCGGTGTCTTCTCGGGCTTCTCCGGCTACGGAAAGACGATGGCCGCGCAGTATGTCTGGAACCGGACGGGCGCGTACTTCGTCGAGATTTTCGACTATTGGACGCGCAAGAGCTTCTGCAAGGCGATGCTGGCCGAGCTCGGGGTGGCCAGGCCGCGCGGCACCATCGGCGACATGATGGACGAGATCATCGTCCGGCTGGGCGACGATCCGGCGCGCCCGGTCATCATCGACGAGGCCGACAAGCTGGTCGACAAGGGGATGATCGAGCTCGTCCGCGACATCAACAAGGCCGCCCAGGTGCCGGTGCTGCTCGTTGGCGAGGAGTTGCTGCCGCAGAAACTTGAAGCCCACGAACGGGTGCATAACCGCGTCCTCGATTGGGAACTGGCGCAACCCTGCGACCTTGAAGACGCGCGCACGCTGGCGGACTTCATCTACCCCAAGCTCGACATCTCGAACGATCTGCTTGAGCGGATCGTGCGCGAGACCGGGGGCAAGGCCAGGCGCATCGTAACGACGCTGAACGCGGCCTCGCAATTCGCGGGCAACCATGGGCTGACGAGGCTTGACGCCGCCAACTACGCCGGCCGCATCTTCACGGGCGAGACGCCGAAGCGCTTCCGGAAGGCTGCATGATGGCGGGGGCGCTCAAGCTGAAACTCGCCGCCGCCGTTCCCCTCCTGCGCGGCAACGACCATTACTGGAAGCTGATGCGGGAGGCGCACCGCCGTGGCGAATCCTTCACGATCAGCGCGATCCACGGCCAGTCCAACGGGGCGCGGCGATCGACGGTGCAGAATTTCGTTCTGCGGCTGGAGAGCGCCGGGATCGCAGAGAAGACCGGCGAGACCGCACCGGGCAAGCACCGTGGCCGGGTGCCGCTCTATCGGCTGACTGCGGCGCCTTCGGCAACGCCGATCGTCACCCAGGACGGCCGGATCGTCGCCGGATTGGCGCAGCAGCAGATGTGGAACGTCATGCGGGGTCCACTCTCGCGCGGTGGTTTCACGGCGCAGGACCTGGTCACCTACGGGTCGACGGAAGAGGTGCCGGTGCGTCTTTCGACCGCCAGGAACTTCGTACACCGGCTTTCGGCCGCGGGCTACCTGAAGCAGCTCGACCGTGGCGGCCCCGGCCGGTTAGCGCTGTGGCGGTTGAAGCCGTCGATGAACACCGGGCCGCGCTCGCCCTCCATGATGACGGCCCCTCTCGTCTTCGACCGTAACCGTGAAGAGATCGTGGGCGACGTGATCGCCGAGGAGGAGCACGCATGAACCGCGGGCCGGCGCCAGGCGCCCCCTTGGGACGCACGGAGAAGACCATGAGCGAGAAGGCGCTTGAGGCTTGGGGCGCCGGCCTGCCCGACTGGGTGGCGGAGCTGGCCGCCCTTGCCGACCGCGAGGGTCTGCGTGGGGCGGAAAAGCGTGTCAACTACTCGGCCAGCGCCATCTCCACCGTCATCAACAACCGCTACCGCGGCGACATGGGCCGCGTGGAGGAGAGCGTGCGCGGGGCTCTGATGGGGCGTGTCGTGCCATGTCCGGTCCTGGGTGAGATCGGCCGCGACCAGTGCCTGGTCTGGCAGAAGAAGCCGTTCGCGGCGACGTCGTCGATCCGTGTCGCCGTCTACCGCGCCTGCCGCGCGGGCTGTCCGCACTCCAAGCTCAAATCCCTGGAGGGACCGGCGACATGACCAAGGTGCACAAGGTCTCGGACGGGCTCGCGGCGGTGAGGCGCGCCTTCAAGGCGTTCGAGGAGCGCGGCGCCAGGATTTCCGGCAAGGGCGTGCGCCGCCTGCGTGAGCAGCTCCTGCTTCTGACGCTCCGCGCGCGAGCGCTGGAATACGAGGTGGCGCGCCTGCGCCGGCGCGACGCGATCCGCGGCGCCATGCAGGCAGGCCCCGCACGCGGCAGCGCTACCGACCTTGCGGCCGAGATCATGCGGCCTGGTTCGAACGTTCGACTGTTGCCGCTCGTCCCGCGCCGGGGAACGAACCGAAAAGGAGAAGGACATGCAGGCAGTGATTCTTGAGGAGAAGCCGGGCACCAGCACCGAGGTCGTCAACGGCCGGACTTGCTGGATCGACGGCAAGGGCAACTACATCCGCGAGGAATTGGTGAAGCCCCAGGATAAGCTCGTCGACGAGACGGTGCGCAAGATTATTCGGTTCGCGCTGGAGCTTTCAGCGCAGATCGAGCGCTTCAAGGCGCATACGATGGCCGACCTGGAGGCGCTCGACGGTCTGCTTGAGCAGGAATACGGCTTCGTGAAGACGGGCCGGAAGGGCAAGGGCAACCGCACCTACATGACCTTCAACGGGCTGATGAAGGTCACGGTGCAGGTGGCCGACTTCATCGACTTCGGTCCGGAATTACAGGTGGCAAAGGGCCTGATCGACGAGTGCCTGAACGAGTGGTCGGCCGAAAGCGGGCCGGAAATACAGACCATCGTCACCCGCGCCTTCAATACCGACAAGGAAGGCCGCATCAACCGGTCGGAGATCTTCATGCTTCTGCGGCTGGAGATCGCGGACGCGCGTTGGCGGCGGGCGATGGCGGCGATCCGCGACGCTATGCGGATCACCGGGCGCAAGGAGTATGTGCGCTTCGCCATGCGCGAGCGGCCGGACGCCGAATGGCGCGCCGTCACGATCGACCTGGCGAAGGCGTGAAGCGATGGCACATGACCTTGAAGAACTGATCGAGTTCATCGACGGCATGTTGGAGATGCCGCTCGACGCCGGCGAAGACGAGGCGGAGGCGGCCGACCACCTGGCACTCAACGTGCTCCATATGCTGGCTGCGGAACACGGGGCTGTGTGGCGGGAGGGCGACCCCATCTCGCCCTGGAAGCTGGACCTCGCGGGGCTCGTCGGCCTGTCGCGGAAAGGTCCTGTACAGGCGCTGCGCAGTTGGCAGACGGCGGCGCGGCGCCATTTGGGCGGCGGGTCGTGAACGCGCTCGCCACCATCCATGTCGCCAAGAAGCAGCTCGGGCTCGACGACGACACTTACCGGGCGCTCTTGAAGCGCGTCACCGGCAAGACCTCTGCCGGCGTCATGAGCGACAGCGAGCGGGTGCGCGTGGTCGAGGCGCTCCGGCAGCGCGGCTTCAACCCCGCAAAAAGGGGCCTTGAAGGGCCGTTCGCGAGAAAGATCGTCGCGCTCTGGATCGCGGCCTGGAACCTGGGCGTCGTGCCCGACCGAGCCGATGCGGCGCTCGCCGGCTTCGTACGGCGCCAGACGGACATCGACCACACGCGCTGGCTTGTCGAGGCGGCGCAGGCCGACAAGGTGATCCAGGCGTTGAAGGCGCGCATGGCACGGGACGCGGGCGTCGACTGGCATGTGGGCCCTGATACGCCGGGCTGGGCGCGCAATCCTAAGGCCAAGGTGGCAGTGGCGCAGTGGCGCATCGTTCACCCTTCGACAGGCTCCGGAGGCATCGACTTCGCCGCCTTCAAGGCTTTCGTGGAGGGCCACGCCTTCAACCCGCTTCCCCGGATCAAGCCGCGTGAATGGGACGGGATCACGAAGCGTCTCGGCGTCGAGGTGCGGAGGGTGAAGGCGCTCGGAAATGCCGCGGCTGTCCATAGGGCGGCGCGTGGATGATGGCCCGCATCCGCGTCACCGACCACGCCGTGTTGCGCTACCTGGAGCGCGCGCACGGGCTCGACGTCAAGGCGGTGCGGCGGCACCTGGCCGGTCGTGTGGCGAACGGCGCGCGGCTGGGCGCCGTCGCGGTGACGATCGAGAACGTGAAACTGGTCCTGCGACGCCGCGCTCGTGAGGTGGCTCTTACGACCGCTATGAAGCCGGGTTGGCCGTCGGGCCGTTCCCGCGACGACTCACCGGCCGAGGCCGGCGGCGGCGATGCCCCGCTCCATGGCGGCGCAGTCGGCGGCCTTGTCGACCGGGGTGGCGGTGCGGAAGCGCAGGATGGCGCCTTCCAGGAGACCGCCAGTGGCGCGGGCCTCGAAGCCGGGAGCGGCGGCCTCCTCGCGGGCGATGAAACGGGCCACCGCGTCGAGGTCGAGCGCGATACCGTCGCACTCGCCGGCGGCGGCGATCGCCATGGCGACGCCCAGCGCACGGTCGTCGGCACGGGCTCCGGACGATGCGACGAGCGCGGCGAAGGCGGCGGTGAGAAGCAAGCGGCGCATGGCAATGAGGATAGGCGCCACCGCCGCCCTCGGCAAGAACGGCGGGACGGCTGATGGCGCGCCGGGGACCGGCCGCGAGGACGGCAGCGCCGCTCTTCGTTTGGCGCGAGGTCTCCGAGCTTGAGCGGCTGGAGCACGAGGCGCACACGCTCGCCGTGCGGATTTCGAGGCTCAAGCCTCACGCGCATTACCGCGTGGAGCTCCAGGCGCGCCTCAAGGCGCTGCGCGCGCGTCAGCTCCGCCTCGAATGCGCCGTGATGGACCGTCGATGAACGACGCGAAGGAAAAGCGGTTGTCGGCGGTCCTCCTAGACCTGCTCGGGCCGGACGGCCTGGTGCGGCTTGCCGAATGGAAGGGCGGCACGAGGCTCTATGTGTGCCACCCTGCCGGCGCCGATGGCTCGGAGCTCGCCCGCCAGGTCGGCGCCGAGGCGGCGCGCAAGCTCGGCCGCCGCTATGGCGGCGACTATATCCGTGTGCCCCTTGCGCGCGAACTGCGCGCCCGGCACTATCGCGCGGCCAACCACTCCAACGCGGAGATCGCGAAGAGGCTCGGCATGAGCGAGAGCGGCGTCGACAGACTCTTCAACGCCATGCCGAACAAGCCCGTGAAGGGCAGCCGCGATCCGCGGCAGGGCGAGCTCTTCCCCACCACGTGATGTGTTGCCCGCGCCGGCGGGCATGGCCTAACGCCCGCCCTCCGCCCATCCTCCCACCTGATCCGCCCTGGCAGCCCTTCGACGGGCTCGGGAGGCGGAAAACACGGCTGGCGCTCCCCACCGCCCCGGAGAGCGCCGGCCGCTCCATCAGGAACGGAGGCCGTCATGTTCACGCAAGAGACCCTCGCCGCGATCAAGCACCACGCCGGGCGCCTCGGCGTGGAGGCGGCCGCGCTCGCGGCGGTGGTGGAGGTTGAGAGCGGCGGCCGCGTGTACGCGATCGTCGGCGACCGGCGGCAGCCCCTCATCCGGTTCGAGGGGCACTATTTCTATCGGCGACTGACGGGCGAGGCCCGCGCGCGGGCGGTGACCGAGGGGCTTGCCGATCCCAACGCCGGCGTTGTCAAGAACCCGCCCAGCCAGGCCGCGCGTTGGCGCGTGCTCGAACGGGCGATCCTGATCGACGCCGCGGCCGCGCTGGAATCGACATCCTGGGGCGTCGGCCAGGTGATGGGCGCCCACTGGTCTTGGCTCGGCTTCGATAGCGTCGACGAACTCGTCAATACTGCACGCCGCAGCGTGTTCGGCCAGATCACGCTGATGTGCCGCTATATCGACAAGGCCGGGCTTGCCGACGCGCTGAAGCGCCGCGACTGGGCGTCGTTCGCGCGCGGCTACAACGGGCCTGCCTTTCAGAAGCTGGGCTATCACACGAAGCTCGCAGCAAGCTATCGGCGCTACCCCGGAAAGTCCCCCGCCGTCCTCTCGGCCGAAGGCATGTTGCGGCTGGGCTCGAAGGGCGCGCGCGTGCGCGAGCTCCAGGCGCTGCTCGTGCGCGCCGGGCAGTCGCTCAAGGTGGACGGCGACTTCGGGCCGGCGACGCACCAGACCGTGCGCGCCTTTCAGCAGGTGGCGGGATTGACCGTCGACGGCGTGGCTGGGCCCGAGACGCTGGCCGCGCTCGACCGCTTCCGCCAGGGCGCCGGCGACCGGCCGGGCGATGTCGGCCCGATGGAGCTGCCCGAGGCGAAGACCGGCGTCGGCGGCCTCGCCGGCGGCGCGGTGCTGGAGGCGGCGCGGCTGCAGCTCGACCAGGCGGCCGACCGGCTGGCCTTCGTGCCGGGGCTCGAATGGCTGTCGGCGGGGCTTGCCGTGGTTTCGGTCTTGCTGGTGCTGGGCGGGCTGGCCCTGTGGGCACGCGGCTGGCTGAAGAGCCGGCAGACCGTGGAGGCGCCGGCGTGAGCGCGCTCCTCGTCGGCCTCCTCATGCGTGTGCTGGGCCTGGACGAGGCCGCGGCGCGCAGCCTCGGGACGGCACTCCTCGTCGGCGTGGCCGTCGCCGGGCTTGCGGGCGGCATCACCTGGCTGAAGCGGCAGGGCGCCGACGAGGCCCTCAACAAGATCGAAAGGCAGGACCATGAGGCAGGCAGGACGGCCGCTGAGGCTCGCGACGGCTTGCGCCGCTGCTTTGAGCGCGGCGGCGTGCAGCGGCCACGCTCCGGGCAGTGCGACCGGTAGCGTGCGGGCCATCGTCGGCACGGACATCATCGGCGCCCAGGGCGCGGCGATCGGAGACCAGGACGCCATCGACCTGACCGTCGCCGGGCCGTGCGCCGTCGGCGTCTATCGCGTTGAGGAATGCCGGCGCCACCGCGCGGCGAGCGCCGCGCGCCGGCGCGAACTCGGGGGGACGGTCGTTCGATGAAGGCAGGGAATGCAGCGATCGAGCTGTCGGAGCGGCGGGTGGCGCAAGAGGTGGAGGCCGGTGTGGCACGGGTACGCGCAGCACTCGCCGGCACGTCCGGCGTGCTGCGCACCGTCTGCGACTGCGGGGAGCCGATCTCCGAGGCGCGGCGGCGCGCCGTCCCAAACACCGACAAGTGCGTGGATTGCGCGATGGGAATCGAGAAGGGGCGGAGACGGGCCTGATGGAAGTCGCAACCATGCTGCCGTGGCTGATCGCCGTAAACACGCTCATCTCGATCGGCACCGCCGTTTACGCGGTCCTCACCTCCCGCTCTGACGCCAATGCCAAGGGGCTCGCGGAAGTCGACGGCACGTTGAAGGAGCAGGACCGGCGCATCCAGGCCCTTGAGAACGAGGTGGCGCACCTGCCCGACCGGGAGCAGTGGCATCGGCTGGAGCTGGCGATGGAGAAGCTCTCCGGCCGCATGGGCACGCTGGACGAGCGTCTGTCCGGCCGGATCGAGACGCTCAACGAGAGGCTCCAGCCCGTCCAGGCGATCGCCACGCGGCTTCAGGAACTGGAATTCGAGAGGGATAAATGAGCCTCGACCGCATCATCCGAGAAGAAGCGCGCCTCATCATCCTGCGTTCGCTCGCCGAGCAGCCGAACGAATCGGCGACCTCCAGCGCGCTGCGCGAGCTTCTGGCCGAGATGTTCGCCATCGTGCGCGAACGCGAGTGGGTGGAACAGGAACTCGACTGGCTGAAGGAGATGGGCGCCGTGCGCCTCACGCCGGCCGGCTCCGTGAAGATCGCCACGCTCCAGCCGCGTGGCAAGGAGCACCTTGCCCACCAGCGCTTTCTCGCCGGCGTCAAGCGCACCGGCCAGCCGGTGGCCTGATGGAGCTTCTTTCGCTCACGGGCCGCACCGCGCCTTCGGCGCTGGCTCTCCGCGGGGGCGGCCGAACGCGGCCGGCGCGCGGTCGCGCGCTCGCACTTTGGGCGTATTGGAGGCGGGCGTGAGCGGAAAGCGCGCGGGACGCGGCCGAAAGTCGGGCATCCAGCTCCTGCCCGAACCCTGTGCGCCGATCGTTGCCTGGGCCGCGCAGGAGCTGTTGCGCGACGACCGGACCCAGACGGACATTTACGAGGAGTTCTACGCGCGACTGGAAGCGCTTCAGCGTGAGCACCGTGGCGAGCTGGATTTCACGATCCCGAGCTTCTCCGCCTTCAACCGGCACTCACTCAAGCTCGCCGCGATGACCCAGCGCATCAAGGATACCCGCGAGATCGCCGGGGCGATTGCCGAGCGCTTCGACGCCGAGGCTTCCGACGAGCTCACCCTGATCGCGGCCGAGGCGATCAAGACGCTGGTCTTCGAGCTTCTGACGGCCGGCGGAGAGGCCGGCATCGACCCCAAGGGGGCCATGAACCTTGCCAACGCGCTGCGCGCGGCGACGCAGGCGCAGGGCGTGTCGACAGCACGGCGCCAGAAGGTGGAGGCGGCGTTCGCGGACCAGGTCGACGAGGCCGTCGACAAGGTGGCAAAGGTGAAGGGGCTGACGGCCGAGACGGTCGAGGCGATCAAGGCGCAGATCCTCGGGGTGGCCCCATGACGGCGCCGATCGGCCAGGAGGACTGGGCGAAGCTCCGCCGGAAGAGCCAGGCGAACCTCGACCGCGTCATCGCCTCTGTCGGGCTGCCCAACGTGTTGCTTCCCTACCAGGGGCGCGCAGTGGGGCTGCTCGATTCCAGCGCTTGCCGAGTGCTCTTCATCGAGAAGAGCCGCCGCATCGGGCTTACCTGGGGACTGGCGTCAGCGGCCGTGCTGCGTGCCGGCCGTGCGCGCGAGGCGCGTGGCATGGACGTGCTCTACATCTCCTACGACCGCGAGATGACGCGCGAGTTCATCGACGCCTGTGCCATGTGGGCGCGCGCCTTCGCCGTCGCCGCCTTCGACGCGGAGGAATACCTCTTCGACGATGTGAACCCGGCCGACCCGGCCGACACCCGGAAGATACAGGCCTTCCGGATCAAGTTCGCCTCCGGCTTCGAGATCATGGCTCTCTCCTCCGCGCCCAGGACGCTGCGCGGCAAGCAGGGGCTCGTGATTATCGACGAGGCGGCTTTCGTCGACAATCTGGCGGAGCTCTTGAAGGCCGCACTCGCCTTCCTGATGTGGGCCGGCCAGGTGTGCGTGTGCTCGACCCACAACGGCGCGGAGAACGAGTTCAACGTCCAGGTCCAGGACATCCTCGGCGAGCGGTCGAGCTACGCGCATTTCCGGTGCGACTTCGACCAGGCGCTTCAAGAGGGGCTTTACGAGCGCATCTGCCTGGTCACCGGCGAGGAGTGGACGCCGGAGGGCGAGGCCGAGTGGCGCCAGGGCATCATCGACGACTACCGCGACGCGGCCGACGAGGAGCTGTTCTGCGTTCCCGCCCAGGGCTCGGGCACCTGGCTGCCGGCGCCGCTGATCGAGGCGCGCATGACGCTCTCGGAGGAAGAGGCGCCGATCATCCGCATCGAGCTGCCGACGGACTTCCTGCACCGTGACAAGCTCGAACAGCGCAGCCTCATGGCGCCGCACTTCGAGGCCATCGAGGAGGCGCTCGGCCGGCTCGACCCGGAGCTCCTGCATGCGCTCGGCTACGACCCGGCGCGCAAGGCCGACCCGGCGGTGGCCGAGCTGCTCTCCATCGCAAAGCGGCTGAAGCGGCGCTCGGCGCTGACCGTCGAGATGCGCCAGGTGCCCTTCGCCGAGCAGAAGGACGTGCTGCGGCTCCTGATGCGCGCGCCGCGGCTGATCGGGGCGGCGCTCGATGCCACGGGCATGGGCATGAACCTTGCGGAAGACCTCGGCCGTGAGTTCGGCCTGCGGGAAGAGGAGAACGGCCCTGGCCTCGTCTGGATGATCAGCCTCACGCAAAGCTGGTACAACGAGAACTTCCCGCCCTTGAAGGCCGCCTTCGAGGACGATGCCATCGCGCTCGCCAAGGACGCCGACCACCTTGCCGACCTGCGCCTGGTGAAGATCATCCGCGGCATCCCGTCGATCCCGGCCGAGCGCGAGGGCGTGGTGGCGAAGAAGCGGCACGGCGACTTCGCCGTGGCGCTGGGGCTCGCCCATTTCGCAAGCCGCATGCAGTGGCACGAGTTCGGCTACACACCCGTTTCAACGCCCCTTCAATCGCTCGACAAGCTCGGGATGAGGGGTGGCTCAGACCGCGATTTCTGGCTGCCGCCCGACGATGGCGACCATGACGGCCGCGATTCCTACCGGCCGCCGCTCGGCGCCCGCATCCGTGGAGGCTTCTGATGCCGGAGTTCTATCGTGGCCTGACCGACGCCAACGGGCGGCCGATCGAGAAGAGGACGCTGACCGAGGAGATCGCCGCCCCCACGACCACCGGCGTGCGTTCGCCCATCACCGGCTATCCGGGAGACGGGCTGACACCCGACCGGCTGGCGCGCATCCTGCGCGAGGCCGACCAGGGCGGCCCGCTGCGCTATCTGGAGCTCGCCGAGACGATCGAGGAGCGCGACCTGCACTATGTCGGTGTGCTCGGCACGCGCCGCCGCTCGGTCTCGCAGATCGATATCACCGTGGACGCGGCATCCGACGACAAGGAGGACGTTGCCAAGGCGGATATGGTGCGCGACTGGCTGACGCGCGACGAACTCTCCGACGAGCTGTTCGACATCCTCGACGCCGTCGGCAAGGGCTATTCCTTCACTGAGATCATCTGGGACACCTCCGAGGGCCAGTGGCGGCCGGCGCGGCTGGAATGGCGCGATCCGCGCTGGTTCCGCCCGGCGCGAAAGGACCTGACGACGCCGCTGCTTCTGGACGATCATGGCCAGGAGACGCCGCTGCCGGGCGGCAAGTTCATCACGGCGGTGATCCGCGCCAAGTCCGGCCTGCCGATCCGCTCGGGCCTGGCGCGCGTGGTGATGTGGGCCTGGATGTTCAAGGCGTTCACCCAGCGCGACTGGGCGATCTTCACGCAGACCTACGGCCAGCCGATCCGCATCGGCAAGTACGGCCCCGGCGCCACCCAGGAGGACCGCGACAAGCTCTACCGCGCCGTGGCGGACATTGCCGGCGACTGCGCGGCGATCATGCCGGAAAGCATGTCGATCGAGTTCCAGGAGGCCAAGAACCTCGGCACCGGGCACTCCAACTACAAGGAGCGCGCGGACTGGCTGGATCAGCAGGTGTCCAAGGGCGTGCTCGGGCAGACGACCACAACGGACGCGGTGTCGGGCGGCCACGCGGTCTCGCGCGAGCACCGGCAGGTGCAGGAGGATATCGAGCGTGCCGATTCGAAGGCGCTTTCGGCCATCATCAACCGCGACCTCATCCGCGTGTGGATGGACCTCGAATACGGGCCCCCTTCGACAGGCTCAGGAGGGCTCTATCCACGCGTGCGCATCGCCCGGCCGGACGAGGAGGACCTGGACCTATTGTCCAATGCGCTGGCGCGGCTGGTGCCGGTGGGCCTGCGCGTGCAGGCGAGCGAGGTGCGCGACAAATTCGGGTTCTCCGACCCGGAGAAAGGGGCGGAGGTGCTGGCGCCCGCTTCGCCCGCGCCCGCCGCGGAGCCGCCGACACGTGCTCCGGAACCGGCCCTTCAACAGCGGCTGGAACCGCCGCCGCAGGTGAGCGAAGACATGATCGCTGATGCCGCGCTCGGCGCGGCCGGCCCGGCGATCGCGGCGCTCGTGGAGAGGGTGCGCGGCATCGTGGAACGCGCCGGCGGCCTGGACGAGGCGGCGGCCGCCCTTGAGCGGGCGGCGGCGGAAAAGGAGGCCTCGCCGGGTTTGGTCGCGGCCATGCGCCAGGCCATCATGCTCGCCTGGCTTTCGGGTGAGGCCGTCGAGGCCGACCGCGGCGATGCCTAGCGCCGAGGTCCAGTCCGTGCGCAACGAGGAGGCCATCGGCTTCCTGCGCCGACGGCTGGAAATCCCGCCCGGCCGCTTCGAGGAGCTGGCACGCGAAGTGGACGCGGCCGCGCGCGAGCGTGCCGCCGGCATGTCCGCGGCATTGGCGACGGACATCCTGCGCGAGGTTTTGAAGTCCGTAGAAGAAGGAACCGGCTTCGCGCCGTTCCTCGAGGCATGGGACGAACTGGTCGAGCGCCACGGCTGGTCCTCTTCGACGGGCTCGGGAGACGATCCCCATGGCCGGCGCGCCGCGCTCACGTTCCGCGTGCTCACTGCACAGGCCTACGCCGCCGGCCGCTGGCGGCAAATCCAGCGGTTGAAGCGGGTCCGCCCCTATCTGCGCTACGTCCATGTCGACCCGAACCTCATGCAACCGGGCTCCCGCCACGAGCACGCCGAATGGAACGGCGTCATCCTGCCGGTCGATCACGAGTGGTGGCTGACGCATTACCCGCCCAACGGATTCAACTGCCGCTGCTACGTGCAGTCGCTGTCGGAGCGCGACGTGGCGCGCTACCGCTGGGCGGTGTCGGCAGAAGCGCCTCCCTCGCGCACGGTGATCCGGTTCGTGCGCGGCCGGCCCGTGGAGACGCCGGCCGGGATCGATCCGGGCTTTGGTTACAATGTGGGCATAGTCGGCCTTCGCTTTGCCGCTTGATTGGCCATCCACCAGAGATCGTTGTGTTTCGCCGGCAACGAGAGGCGACCACTATCGGTATACAATTCTGCGCGATGTATAGACAATTCTTGGTAGAGGCGGTTTCATTGACTGCACGCGCGCCCCATCGTACCATTTTCCCGTTCAGTGTGTGTGCACGAAACAGGGAGGGGGGGATGCGAGCCACCATGTTGGCTGCGGCAGTGCTCGTTGTTCTGAGTGCCGAAGCTTCGGCACAGACGGAACGCGCAACGCCGACGCAGGAATTCACACCCATTATCATTTCAGAACGCGTTCAGGAGATTGCCGCAGAATACCCTCTTGCTGGGCGCCTCGGGATCGAATGGCCGGATGCCACCCAGGAAGATATGGGTAGATACATCGGTTTACTGGCCGCCGCGCAGACCATCGCATCCGAGATCGCTCGCAGAAGCGATCGAGCGGCGCTCCAGGACTCCGACTATCGCGCGGCTTTCATCACTTTGTGTTTCTGGCCAAACAAGCCTCCACTTGTGGAGTTTAGCTGGGATGCTCAGATGTCCGCATTCTATGACGTGAAAGAGCGCACTCTCATCAAAGAGGCCCTCGGGGATGATGCTATAGCGTTGTCGGCATACGTCGAGGCAGGCGATGTCGATAAGCTGAGAGCGGCGGTCGACGCGTTGCCACAGGATCCTGAAGACTATTTCTCAACAGTGTTCGACGCTCCCCTCGTTTCGGAAGGCCGATAAAGTGAGAGGACGTCGCACATGCTGACCGAGTGGCCGGTTGTCGAGCTCCTCCTCCTCGCAATATGGATCGCCATCAGCATCGGATTTTGGCGTGGTCGGCCTAGCGAAGGGGGAAACGAGCCGGACGCCAACGAACGTCAGCTTGGAGCGACAGTGATCATCTCACAGATGACCGGCATCCTCACCGCCTCCTCCATTATAATTGCTGGCACGGCCGCGTTTGCAGCGATCCTTGGCACGCAGCCTCCCGCAAATACGGCTGCCCACCTTCGTTGGGCGGCCGCCCATGCAGTAGCCGCGCTCGTCGTGGCAATTTGGGTCATGTCGGCGCTTCCTACGCGGGTGCCGACGAAGAATGTCCTCAGGTCGAAATGGGTGGCAATTTTCTGTGCCGTTTCCCTCTTCTTCGCGCTAGTCGCCGGTGTTCGATTCGTTCTGGGAATCTGGTCCTTTGTGTAGCGGGCCTGCTGGGGAACGCGCGCAAAGAGGGTTGGAGGCCTGAGACGCGCTCGCCGCATTCCACGCCGTTCAAAACCCGTTTAACGGCTCAATTCTCCAGTGACCGGCCTCCGTCTGTGCTAGGCTTCTCAAGCTTGGGTAAAATGGGGGAGCTTAGCTATGCGCATCATCAAGCCTTACGGCCGGACCCTTGTCGAACACGACGGGGCCGGCGAACGGAAACGCGTCCTCACGCTGCGTCCGGACCATGATAGCAAGCTCGATATCGAGGCGTTTGCCAGAGATCACGACGAGCTCGTCGTTGCGCAGTGGGTATCGACCATCGACAAGATCGCCGCCAAGCCTGGCCCGCGCAAAGGCGCGACTGAAGAACAGCGCGCCTTCAGGGATCGTATCGGCAAGGCCGCCTGGGCGCTTCTGGTGCGCAACGCACTGTTGCCGGGGCTGGCGGACGCAGACCGTGCGGACAGGCTGGCCAAGATATGGAGGAGGAAGATCGCGCCCTATGGCGATCTTAGACCCAATGAGAGACCCGCGAGCGCAAAGGGTCGATGGTATGGCGCCTTCGCCGGCGAGGCCGATGTCGCCGATGTCGACGCGGGCGAAATCGCCGCGAAGATACATGAGCATCTTTACGACGCCGAATACCGGATCAGCGGCGACGGGAGGAAGCCGGACGGATGCATCGCCGCGCGCGCCAGGAGCATCGCCGTCAACGTATTGCGGCCGGCCGATTCCTCCGCCTGCGGCCAGCCTGAATGGAGCGACCGGGATCTCCAGGCCTATCGCGTCGCCGACGTTGCCAAACAGATATGGGACGCCGCGCTGAGCCGCGAAAACGGCAGGGATGGCGCCGGTACCAAGCGCGTGACGAATAGCGTCGCCGGCGGCGTTCTCTTCGAGCATTGGGCGAGAATCTTCCCCGGTCCCGACGGCAAGGCACTTTCTATCCGGGAAGCGATTGAGAAGGAACCCGGCCTTTTCGCCCTGCACATGGCCGTGAAGGATTGCTATGCGCGCATCCTGAAGCACCACAAAAAGAAGGCACCGGGCCGCCGTGAGCGGGAAAACGGCGACGTGAGCCCGATCCGCAAGGTGCTGCCGCGCGATATGGACGAACTGTTCGCACGGATCATATCCGGCCGCGGCAATCGCGACCTCAATGCCCTGGTGCGGCTGGGCAAGGTCATCCACTATACCGCGTCCGACCCGAACGCAGACCATCCGGAAAGCATCACCGAGAACTGGCCGGGCGATCTGGCGGGCAGCCACTATTGGACCAGCGCCGGCCAGGCGGAGATCAAGCGCAACGAAGCCTTTGTGCGTGTCTGGCGCCATGTGGTGGTGCTCGCTGCCCGGACGCTGACGGATTGGGGCGACCCGCACGGTGAGATCGGAAGCGATATTCTGGGCAAGGCAAACGACGCAACGGGCGCCAAGTTCGACGAAGCCGCCTTCAACCGGAAATGCGCGCTATTGTTCGGAAAGCGCGCTTCTCATTTCACCGCTGCGCCCGACCTGGCATTCAAGAAGGCGGTGCTGAAGACGGCTATTAAGGGCATGGCGGCGTTGCGCCATAAGTCATTTCACTTCGCCGGCCGGGGCGGGTTCGTCAAGGCGCTTGAGGGCATCGGCGGGCTCAATGAGATCGATCGCTTCCCGGACGTGACGCGGGCCTTGCGGACCCTCCTCGTCGAAGACATCGAAGACCAATCGCGGCAGGTGCGCGCCACGATGGTCGGTGCGCATTTCGGTGTCTATCTCTCCAAGGGGCAGGTCGAGGCGATCTATCGTGCGGTGACCGGGGCCGAGCCCGGTAGCCTGCCGCTGCCGCGCTTCTCGCGCGTGCTGCGGCGCGCCAAGGGTGCGTGGGAAGCCGAGGACGTGTTGCCCCCGCCGGTCAATCGCCTCGATCTGGAGCAACGTGGCCGACTTTGCCAGTATACCGGGCTGAAGCTTCTCTACGAGCGCCCGTTCCGGCGCTGGCTGGAGGGCCGCAGCGCCGCGAAACTCAACGGATTTATCTACCGTGCGGTAACAAGGGCGAGCGATGCGGCGAGAACCCTCAACACGAAGGAAAGCGACGATTGGCGCGACATCATCGTCGCGCGCGCCGAAAAGCTTGGGAAGGTTCCCGACGGCGGCGACATTCACGGCTTCTTCTTCGAGCTGTCGGCCGAGACGGCAAGCGAGATGCGTGTTCAGCAAGCCTATGAGAGCGACGGTGAAAGGGCGCGCCAACAGGCGGAATATATCGAAGACCTCAAATGCGATGTGGTCGGGCTCGCCTATCGCAGCTTTCTCGAGACAGAGGGTTTCGATTTTCTGCGCACGCTCGATCCGGAAGCGGCAATAGCTGAAGCGCACCGGTTCGATCCCGCGGAGCTCCCCGATCCCGCGGTCGACACCGACGCCGAGGATTGGGAGGCCGTGCTTTATTTCCTGGTGCACCTGGTGCCCGTCGACGAGATCGGCAGGCTGCTGCACCAGATGCGGAAGTGGGACCTGCTCGCCCATGACCGCACTGCGCCCGTTGCCGATGGGGGCCAGGCAAGACTCGTCGATAAGGTACAGCGCGTCTTCACCCTCTATCTCGACCTCCACGACGCCAAATTCGAGGGTGGCGAAGCGCTCACCGGCATCGAGCCGTTCCGAAAGCTGTTCGAGGAAAGCGACGGCTTCGACACGATCTTTCCACCGCAACAGGGGTATGAGGAGGACCGCCGCGTTCCCTTGAGGGGTTTGCGCGAAATCATGCGGTTCGGCGACTTGCCGCCGCTGCTTTCGATCTATGGCCGCCGCCCGGCAACGAAATCGAATATCGAGCGGTACCGGCGTGCCGAAGTAGCCGACGCGGGCGGCAGATCGGAGATCGCGCGGCTGCAGGCAAGGCGCGAGGAACTGCACGCGAAATGGGTGGAGGCCAAGAAGGAAGGACTTGGCCCGGAAGATCGGCGGGCCTATGTCGAAGCGCTGGCCGAAATTGTCCGCCACCGCCATCTCGCCGCTCACGTGACGCTGACCAATCATGTGCGCCTGCACCGTCTGATGATGGCGGTGCTTGGCCGGCTCGCGGATTTCTCCGGTCTATGGGAGCGGGACTTGTATTTCGCGACACTCGCGCTGCTTCACCGCGCCGGGAAGACGCCACGGGAGGTGTTCGAGAATGAAGGTATTGATCTGTTGCGTAACGGACAGATCGTCTATGCTCTTCGGAAGCTCAACGGTTCCTCTAACGCGTCCGCTCTCCGCTCGGGCCTATTCCCCCATTTCGGCAGCGCCTTCAAGAGGGGCGACCCGATCGGCGGTATCCGCAACGCCTTCGCGCATTTCAACATGCTTCGAGCCGCCCAGCCGCCGAACCTAACCGAATGCATCAACCGGGCGCGACAGCTGATGAAGCACGACCGCAAGCTGAAGAACGCCGTATCGAAATCCGTTATCGATCTCCTGGCGCGCGAGGGTCTCAATATTGCGTGGGCCGTGCACACGCGCGCGGGAGCGCACGATCTGGCCGAAGCCGTCTTGTCTTCGCGCCAGGCGCAACATCTTGGCAAGTTGCGGCTATTTCCCGTGAGCGGGGACGGGCGTGACGGCAAGGGTTTCTTCATCATGGAGGACCTGCATGGAGCGGATTTTGTCGAGATGGCGGCGGAGCTCTTCGGCGGCCGCGTCTCGGATAGATGGCGGGGGAAAGGATGCGTCAGCGAACTCCGCCTCGATTCCATCGATTGGAGCAGGCAACGGGAACAGAAGAAGCACGGGGGTGGAAAAAAACCGACGGGACGCGCGCGAAAGGCCAATCGTGGGCACAAGAATCGGCACCGGCGAGCGTGAATTCGTTGCTCGAAACAAGGGGTTCTGCGATATGCGGTTGGAGATCACCCCTGGATGACGGGGGACTGCACCCACGGCGAACCCGAAGAACAGCCACAGCACGTTGGAGATCACCCCTGGATGACGGGGGACTGCACCTCGTGTTTGCAAACAGCGCCATGATTTCGGGTTGGAGATCACCCCTGGATGACGGGGGACTGCACCGATTTTCATTCTTCGGTCTCCTTGTAGACTGTTGGAGATCACCCCTGGATGATGGGGGACTGCACCACTTGCCATCTTCGGTCTCCTTGAGAGCGGTTGGAGATCACCCCTGGATGACGGGGGACTGCACCCCTCCTTCCCTTGTGCAGAGAGGGCGCGGCGTTGGAGATCACCCCTGGATGACAGGGGACTGCACCACCCATCCCGCTCTCCCTTCAGGGCGCGGAGCTGGAGAACACCCCTGGATGACGGGTACTTCACCTCCTGATAGGAGGTGTTGACGAGGCCGCAAGGAAGAGTAAGTGCTTGCCGGGCTTGAATGGTTGACCACCCCGGCGGCGGCGTGACAGCCTTGGCGTCCGCCGGTCGCGGCGGTCTCTTCTAGAGGGCCCCCGTCTGAAACCCGACACATGCCCGCGTCCACGGGCATGGTTCCGCGCCCGCATCGCGGCGAAGCTGCCGCCATGTTTCGCCGCCTGCGCACCTTCCTTGCCATGCACGCCGCCGCCCCGGCCGGGGACGTGGCGCTGTGTGCCGACCTGGCCCTCCCGCAGGCAAGCTCGGGCGCGCCTGACTGGGTCCACCTGCTGCCCGCGGGAGAGATCGCGACGGGCGACGGCCGCGGGCCGTACCGGGTGCGCGACGCCGCCGCTGTGATCGCAGCCGCGAACGGTGGACGACTGCCGATCGACGAGAACCATTCGACCGACCTTGCCGCCCCCAACGGGCTGCCGGCACCGGCGCGCGGCTGGATCGTCGAACTCCAGGCGCGTGGCGACGGCGTCTGGGGCCGCGTCGAATGGACCGAGGAGGGCCAGCGCCTCGTCGAGGGCCGCGCCTATCGCGGCATTTCCCCCGTCATCCAGCACACCAAGAACGGCGAGGTGCTTGCCATCCTGCGCGCCTCGCTGGTCAACCGTCCCAACCTGCGCGGGCTCACCGCGCTTCATCAGGAGACCGACATGGACGAACTGCTCGAACAGCTCGTGAAATCGCTCGGCCTGCCGGCCGAGACCACCGCCGACAAGCTCGTGGAGACGGTGACGGCGCTTAACGCGCGCCAGGCGAAGGAGGCCACCGCGCTGCAAGCCGCACTGGCGCCGATCGCCAAAGCGGCGGGGCTGAAAGAGGACGCGGGCGCCGCTGCCGTGCTCGCCGGCGTGGAGACCCTTCGACAGGCTCAGGAGGCCGGCGGCGGGAGCGAGACGGGCGGCGACACGGTGAAGGCGCTCCAGGCCGAACTCACGACCGTGGCCGGCGAGTTGAAGACGCTGAAGGAATCGAGCGCGAGGAAGGCGGCCGAGGCCTTCGTGGACGGGGCGATCAAATCGGGCCGCGTCGGCGTGAAGCCGATGCGCGACCATTACGTCGCCCGCCACATGCAGAATCCGGCCGATGTCGAGAAGGAGATCGGCGCGTTGCCGACGCTCGGCGCGAACAACGTGCTGGTGCCGACCGAGCCGCCCGCGAAGGAGGGCGAGATTGCACTCCAGGCTGAGGAACTCGCCGTCTGCCGCATGCTCGGCCAAGACCCGAAGGACTACGCCGAGACGCTCAAGGCCGAGCGCGAGGCCAACCAGGAGGCGCTCTGATGACTGCTCTGACCCAAGACAGGAACACCGCCGCCGCCCTTGGCGACATGCGCGAAGGCGGCGTCGCCGCTTCGACGCTGATCTATGCCGGCGCGATCGTCATGCGCGACGCCGCCGGCTTTCTGGTCGAGGGCCAGACGGCCGCCGGCCTTTACGGCGTCGGCCGGGCCGAGAAGCGCGCCGACAATGCGGCCGGGGCCGACGGCGACATTTCGGTCAAGTACCGGGCCGGCACCTTCCGCTTCGCCAACTCGGCCGCCGCCGACGAGATCACGATCGCCGACATCGGCGCGCCCTGCTTTGCTGTCGACGACCAGACGGTAGCCAAGACCGACGGCACCGGCACGCGCTCTCCCGCCGGCTTCGTCGACCACCTCGACGATCTCGGCGTCTGGGTGCGCTTCGACGAGGCGATGGCCCGGCTCGCCTGACCCTTCGACAAGCTCAGGACAGTTTTCACCGAGGACGCATTCATGATCATCAACACCGCCAATCTCGATGCCATCAGGGTGGGCTTCTCCACCGCCTTCCGGCGCGGCCTCGGCCAGGCCGAGAGCGAATACGGACAGATCGCCACCACCGTCCCCTCGACCACCAGGGAGAACAAGTACGGCTGGCTCGGCAAGCTGCCGAACCTGCGACAGTGGGTCGGCCCGCGCGCCGTGCACGGCATTGCCGAGCACGACTACGCGATCAAGAACATCTCCTGGGAGCTGACCTACGGGGTCGACCGCGACGAGATCGAGGACGACAATCTCGGCGTCTACGAGCCGATGTTCGTCGAGGCGGGCGAGTCGGTCGCAGCCCAACCCGATCTGCTCGTGTGGGACGCCGCCAAGGAAGGCTGGTCGCGCGAGTGCTACGACGGCCAGAACTTCTACGACGGCGATCATCCGGTGCTCGATGCCGACGGCACGCCCTATTCGGTGTCGAATACGGACGAGGGCGGCGCGGCACCGTGGTTCCTGATGGCGACCGGGCGCTCACTGAAGCCCTACATCTTCCAGGAACGCAAGAAACCGATGTTCGTCGCCAAGGACAACCCGCGCGACTCCAACGTGTTCACGAACAAGGAGTTCATGTACGGCGTCGATTGCCGCCGCAACGTGGGCTATGGCTTCTGGCAGATGGTCTTCGCCTCGTCGCAGCCGCTCACCAAGGAGCGGTATATCGCGGCGCGCGTGGCCATCATGGAAATGAAGGGCGACTACGGCCGGCCGCTCGGCCTGCGCCCCAATCTCCTGGTCGTCTCGCCGTCGAACGAGGGGCCGGCCTTCGACGTGCTGAAGGCCGAGCGCGACGCGGCCGGCGCGACCAACACCTACCGCAACACGGCCGAGCTGCTCGTGTCACCCTGGCTGGCTTGATTTCGCTCACGGGCCGTATCGCCGCCTGATGGCGGCGGGCCCTGCGCGGGCGCGGCGAACGATCGCCGGGCCGCAGTCGCGGCCTCGGCCTTCAGGCCGGGGCGGAAACTCGCGGAAGGAAACGAAATGGCGAAGCGTGCAAGCAAAGCGAAAACTGCGGGGGCCGCCAGGCCGGCCGCGGCGCCGCAAACGGACTCCATCGAGAAGGAGGGGCCTGGTGCGGCTCGCAAGGCCCCCAGCACCGACAGTGGGGCGGCGTCCCTGGAAAGGTCGCGCGTAGGAGTTCATCCCGCCGCTCCGCAAGTGGAAGGGACCGGCGCCAACCTGGAAGGGAAAAATGCCGGTCCCGAACCGGATGGGGACGAGGCCGGCCCCACGACAGACACGGACGGAGGCGGCCTCGTCCTTCCCGAGGCGATGACACGCGAAGAGTTCTTCGAACGCTATCCCCGGCTGGCGGCTGCCTTGGAGGCGTGGGGCCGGGCCGAGAAACCCGAGGCCCTGAACCCGACGATCCGCATCGCCGCCCGGCGCGACGGCTTCCGCCGCTGTGGTATGCGTCACCCGAAGGCGGCCACGGACCATCCGGCCGGCCGCTTCACGGTGGATGAGCTGGAGCGGCTCCTCGCCGAGCCGAAGCTCAAGGTGGAGCTCGTCTGAGGCGCCGATGGCCTACTGCACGCTTCAAGAGCTGATCGAGCGCTATTCGGAGCGGATGCTGATCGACATCTCCGACCGCGGCGACGCGCCTACGGGCACGATCGACGGGGACTTGATTACCCGCGCGATCGCCGACGCCGATGCGCTGATCGATGGGTATCTCGCCGCCCGCTACCGGCTGCCGCTTGCAAGCGTGCCGCACCTCGTGCGCGATCTCTCCTTGCGTGTCTCCATCTACTACGCCCATGCCCATGTGGCGGAGGAGAAGATCAAGCGCGACTACGAGGAGGCGCTGGCCACCCTCAAGCGCATCGCCCAGGGCCTCATCAAGCTCGATATCGACGGCGTCGAGCCGCCAGGCTCGGGCGCCGCCGAGGTGCGCGTCGGCGAGTGCGAGCGGCCGATGACGGTCAAGAGCATGAAGGGTTTCATCTGATGGCCGGCGCGCGCTTCGAAGTGACGCTGGACGGCGCCGAGGAGGCGCTCGCCGTGCTGGCGCGGACGATCGACAGGACCGAGGACAAGCGCGGCCTGTTCGACGCGGTCGGCGCCTCGCTCGTCGTCTCGACGCAAGCCCGCTTCGAACGCGAGGAAGATCCCGAGGGCAACCCCTGGCCGGCGTCTCTGCGCGCGCTGCTGGAAGGCGGCCGCACGCTGACCATGACGGCCCGGCTCGTCTCCTCCATCACGCACGAGGCGACGGAGAGCTCCGTCGCGGTCGGCACGAATGTCATCTACGCCGGCATCCATCAGACCGGCGGCACGATCCGCGCGAAGACGCCCAAGGGCCTGCGTTTCCGATCGGCCGGCAACGGCCAGTGGGTCACCAAGCAGGAGGTGACGATGCCGCGGCGCGCCTTCCTCGGTCTCGACGCCGACGACGAGGCGGAAATCATCCAGCTCTCGGCCGACTGGCTGGGCGTGGAGAACGACGATGGTTCGACAAGCTCACCACCGGGAGGCGGCGTTGCTGGTAGCTGACCTCCAGGCCCGCATCGAGGCTGAGGTGCCGCAGCTTTCCGGGCGCGTCCAGACGGCGGCCGAGCTGTCGGAGCTCGTCCGCCGCAAGGCGCTGCCGCAGGCTTCTCCCTTCGCCTTCGTGCTGCCGCTCGGCCTGCGCCCGCAGAGCTCCGGAGACGCAGCCGCCGGCGCCTTCACGCAAGCTGTGGAGGAGGCCTACGCCGTCGTCATCTTCGCGCGGGCGGCCGGCGACGTGACGGGCGGCAAGGCCCTGCCTACGATCGATGAGGTGTTGTGGGCCGTCGTCAACGGCGTGTGCGGCTGGGGCCCGGACTCCTCGACAGGCTCGGAGGCCATCGGCGTCTTCCACCTGTCGCGCGGGCAGCTCCTGTCGGCCGAGGCCGGCGCCGTCATCTACCAGCTCGATTTCGGGCTGCTTAGCCAGGTGAGGATCATCGCATGACGAAATCGCCGAAATCGACGCCCGGACGGAAGCTGCCCCTGCCGGCGGGCGGCGGAAGCTTCACGCGGGAGAAGGACGGAAGCCTGCGCCAGGTCGCCGGCACCAGGCCGCCTGGCGCCGCGCCCGATCTATCCGCCGCAGCCCCTGAAGCGAAGGCGGAAGACGCGATAAAGGAGCAATAATATGCCCATCAAATGGCGTTCGAAAATCCTGCTGGCGAAGCCCGAGGCGACCTACGGCACCGATGCCGCGCCGACCGGCGGCGACAACGCCATCCTCGCCACCAACATCGTGCTCACCCCGATGGAAGGCCAGGATGTCTCGCGCGAGCTGGAGCTGCCGTGGCTTGCCGCCCAGGCGACCATTCCGTCGGGCCTCCACATCCGCCTCCAGTTTCGCGTCGAACTCGTGCCGTCTGGGGCGGCCGGCACGGTGCCCGCCTGGGGACCGCTCCTGCGCGCCTGCGCGGTGGCCGAGACCGTCTCGGCCGGCGTCGACGTCGTCTACAACCCGATCACCGACGACCACGAGAGCGTCACCATCCATTTCTGGGTCGGCGGGACGCGCTTCGTGGCGCGCGGCAGCCGCGGCACATGCGTCATCCGTGCAGACGCACAGGGCATCCCCTATCTGGAGTTCGACTTCAGCGGTCTCTTCGCGCAGCCCGCCGAACAGGCGCGGCCGGTGCCCGACCTCTCCGCCTTCCTGAAGCCCGACCTGGTGACCAACGCCAACACGCCGACCTTCCAGATCGACGCGCAGGACTTCGTCATGCGCAACTTCTCGCTCAACCTCGGCAATCAGGTGGAGCCGCGCTTCCTGGTCGGCTCGGAGAGTATCCTGATCACCGACAAGTCGGAGCTGGCGACCGTCCAGGTGGAAGCGGTGCCGCTTTCGACATTCGATCCCTTCCAGGCCGCGATCGACCAGGACGAGGTGCCGCTGACGCTCGTCCACGGCACGGCCGCCGGCCGCACCGCCACGCTTTCTTTTGCCCAGGCGCAGCTCCAGCGGCCGCAGGGGCTGGAAAACGCGCAGAACATCATGGAATGGCCGCTGCGCCTGGTGCCGCTCCCCGCTGAGGGCAACGACCAATGGACGCTGACATTGACATAACCTCGCTCACGGGCCGCACCGCGCCTTCGGCGCTGTCCCTGCGCGGGCGCGTTCGAAACGTCGAACGGGCGGCAGTCGCCGCCTCAAGAGGAAAAAGGAGAAGACATGTACCGGCTCGACCCTGCACCCGAGTTCTGGACCCCCGTCAACGTCCGCAGTCCGGGCGAAGGTGGAGAGACCGAGACCTTCCGCGCCAAGTTCAGGGCGCTGACGGTGGACGCGTTCAACGCGCACGATCTTTCCACCCCCGAGGGCACCAAGGTGCTGCTCGACGAGGTGCTAAAGGACATCGACGAGGTGGAGGCGAAGGATGGCTCGCCGCTGCGCTACACAAAGGCGGTGCACGATCATCTGTGCAATGTCCCCCACGTCCGCACCGCGTTGATCGCCGCCTACCACCGCGCCTTTTCCGAGGCGCTTGCGGGAAACTGAGGGCCGCCGCGCGGGCCTGGGCGGCAGGGACGCTTCTTGATCCCTCGAAAAGCTCGGGACTGACCGCGGCGGGGGCCCATCGACAAGCTGACGAAGAGGAAGAAGCGGTGCGCGACGCGCGGCGCTGGGGCCTTCCGGAGACCGAGATCGAGGCGTTGAGGGTGGTGCTTGGCGGCTCTAGATCGGAGGCCGGCTTTTCCGGCGTGTGGCCGCAGAACCGCGAAACCGTCGATGCCTTTGTGGGCGGCGCCTCGCAGTGGCGCACTGCACTTGCCTTCGAGGCCGGCCGGCCGCGCACGCTCTGGATCGGATTGGACTACGCCGGCATGGCCGTCGCCCTTTCCGCCCGCGGGCTCGCGCTGTCAGCCGGGCTGCTTTCGGGCATCCAGGTGATGGAGATGGGCGCCCGCGACGCACTGAACGCAAGCCACAGAGGGGCTTAGATGGCGCTACGGACCCGGCTTGTCATCGAGGGCGATGCCGAAGGCGCCAAGAAGGCGCTCGAGGAAACCGGCAGCGGCATCGAGACGCTCGGTAAAAAGGCCGAGCGCTCGGCCGAGCCCGTGCGCGACGTCAGCGAAGGCTTGAGCGAGGCGGCGCGCGAGGCGCCGCAAGCGGCGAAGGGGATCGACCAGGCCGGCAACGCCGCCGCCACGGCCAGCGGCAAGTTCGGCGGCTTCCGCAGCGCGATCCTCGCCCTCGGCGGGGGCCTGGCCGCCGGCATCGGCATCGGGCTCGTTACCGCGGGCTTCACCGCGGCGGCGGGCGCGGCGGGCGAATTCTTCACGGAAATCCTGTCGAACACGCCGCGGATCGAGCGCGACCTGAAAAGCCACGAGGCGCTGGTCGCCCGCATCAAGGGTGCTTACGACGAGGCGCGCGGCGCGGCCTCGCAATACGGCAACGAGAGCCGCGCGCTGCTGACCTTCCAGACCCAGCAGGACGTCGGCCGCTTGACGCGCGACCTCACGGACGAGCTGGCGCTCTTCGGCCGCGACGAGCTCGACGTCGGCCGCGGCGGCACCTTCAACGAGGCGCTCCAGCGCGCCGGCGGCGCTTCCCTCGGGCCCTTCCGGGAGGAGGTCGAGACCCTCAGGCGGGAAATCCGCGAGGGCGGCGGCGACATCATCGCCTTCCGCGACAGGATATCGGAGATCGCTTCCGGGCTGCCGGAGGATTCGGGCTTCCGCAGGATCGCCGAGGACATCCTGGCGACCACGGAGCGGGCGGCCGGGCTGGCGGAGGAGCTCAACCGCTCGGTCGATCTTTTCCGGGGCCTCACCGGCGACGCCGAGGCCGCCGCGCGGGCGCTCGGCGGCTCGGCCGACAAATTCGAGCTGGGCGGCGAAGCGGCCGCCGGCGCACTGCCGTTCCTGGAGCGCTACGACGCGCTGCTCGCGTCGATCGGCAGCCGCGGAGAGGTTGCGGGCGTCGGCGTGCCGGCGGGCGTCGGGCCCGGCCAGGGCGGCTCCTTCGCCGCCGGCGGCTTCACCGGCCACGTGCCGGAAAGCCAGATCGCCGGCGTCGTGCACGGTCAGGAGTTCGTCTTTGACGCCGCGTCGACGGCGCGCATCGGCGTCGCCAACCTGGAGGCGATCCGCCGCGGCGTGGGCGGCTTTCAAGGTGGCGGCTTCGTTGGCCCGTCGACAGGCTCGGGGGCGGCGGGGGGCGCGGGTACCTTCGCGGCGCTTTCCAGCGAGCTCCGCGTCCTCCAGGGCTCCATGCACCAGTTCGGTTCGACGCTCATCAGGTCCGGCAATGCGGCCTCGTCCTTCGAGCAGGTCATGCTCTCGGTATCGGACCGGCTGCTCGATGCGTCGCTGCGCCTCGTCGACCAGTTCCTGTTCGGGTCGGGCGGCAACGACCTCGGCGCGCTCGGCGGTTTCGTGCAAAGCCTGTTCGCCCCCGCCGATCCGTGGGCCGGCCTGCGCTCCGTCACCGTGCCGATCGGCCATACCGGCGCGATGATCGGTGCCGCGGGCACGGCGACGCAGACGGTCGATCCTGCCGTCTTCATCGGCGCCCCGCGCCTTCACGGCGGCGGCTCGCTCCAATCCGGCGAGGTGCCTTTCATCGGCATGGCGGGCGAAGAGGTGGGCTGGCCGGACGACCTGCGCCGCAAATATGGCGGCGCTGCCACCGTCAACCAGTTCTACATCGAGACGCCCAGCCCGCGCGCCTTCGCCGAGAGCGCGATTTCGGTCTCGCGGTCGGGCGCCCGCCTCGTCAACCGCGCGGCGAGGTACGGCTGATGACGCCCTTCATGGACGATATCGTCTTTCCGATCCACGTCAGCCGGGGCTCGCCCGGCGGCCCCGACTGGCCGGCCGAGGTCGTCGAAAAGTCGTCGGGCTACGAGGAGCGCAACACACGCTGGTCGGCACCGCTGCGCAGCTACGACGCGAAATACGGCGTGCGCACGCCGGATGAGCTCTACGAGGTGCTTTCCCTCTATCATGTCGCCCGCGGCCGGCTTCGCGGCTTCCGCTTCCTCGACTGGACCGACTACCGATCGGGCCCGCCCGGCAAGGCGCCCACCCCCCTCGACCAAGGGCTGGGAACGGGCGACGGCGAGACGACGGCCTTCCAGCTCGTGAAGACCTATACCGTCATGGGCGAGACCTTCGAGCGCGTCGTCACGCGGCCCTACGGCACGATCCTGGTGGCGATCGACGGCGTCGCGCAGGCGTCCGGCTACACCATCGACCGGGCCACCGGCATCGTCACCTTCGACGCCGCACCGGCCGAGGGCGCGGACCTGACCTGGGGCGGCCAGTTCCACGTGCCGGTCAGGTTCGATTGCAAGCTCGACCAGATCTCGCTGCGCACGGCGGCGATCGGCGACATCCCTTCAATCTTCCTCCAGGAGCTACGCGAATGAAGACCTTTCCACCGGGCCTAACAGTGCTCCTGCAATCGGGCGTAACCACGCTCTGCACCTGCTGGAAGCTGACCCGACGCGACGGCGCGGTGCTGGGCTTCACCGACCATAACCGGCAACTCTCCTTCGACGGCGTCGACTTCGAGGCCGAGAGCGGGCTGAAGGCGTCGGAATGGGCGCACAATCTTGGGCTGGCGATCGACACGGTGGAGGCCGACGGGGCGCTGACATCCGAGGCGCTGACCGAGGAGGACCTGGAAAAGGGCCTGTGGGATGACGCGGCGGTGGAGATCTACCTCGTCGACTGGTCGGACACGGAAAACCGGGCGCTGATGGGCAAGGCCTCCATCGGCGAGGTGAGCCGCGGCCGCTTCGCCTTCCGCGCCGAGCTGCGCGGGCTGGCGCATGTGCTCAACCAGGAGGTCGGCCGTATCTACGGTCATCCCTGCGACGCTGTTCTGGGCGACGGCCGCTGCCAGGTCGACCTCGACGACCCCTCCTTCAAGGGCACCGGCACGGTGACGGCCGTCTCGGACAACCGCCTGTTGACGGCATCCGGCCTCGACGCGTTCGACGACGGCTGGTTCGCCGGCGGCGTGCTGAGCTGGGAGACCGGCGCCAACCAGGGGCTGAGGACGGAGGTACTCGTCCACACGAAGGCCGATGGAACGGTGAACCTGGCGCTGGTCGAGAAGGCGCCGCAGGACATCGTCGCGGCCGACACCTTCACCGTCACGGCCGGCTGCGACAAGAGCTTTCCCACCTGCAAGGCGAAGTTCGACAATGTCGTCAACCACCGCGGCTTTCCGCACATGCCGGGCAACGACAGCGTTTTCACCTACGCGGTTCCCGGCGAAGGAGACCACGATGGCGGCAGCTTTTTTAACTGATTTCGCTCACGGGCCGCGCCGCCGCTTTCGCGGCTGGCCCTCCGCGGGGGCGCGCAAAAGTGCGCGACGGCCGGTCGGCCTGGCGGGCTTCGCCCGGTTCGGAGGAGCACGATGACGCAAGACGAGTGGAGAAAGACAATTGTCGCCGAGGCACGGAGCTGGATCGGCACGGCCTATCACGGCCAGGCGAGCGCCAAGGGCGCCGGCTGCGACTGTGTCGGCCTGGTGCGTGGCGTGCTGCGCGGGATCGGCGGCGTCGAACCGGAAAAGGTGCCGCCCTACACCGGCGACTGGGGCGACGTGACGGGGACCGAGACGGTGCTGGAGGCTGCCCGTCGGCATCTTGTCGAAATCCCGCCCGCACAGGCGCAAGCCGGCGACGTGGTGGCATTTCGCGTCCGCCGCGGCCGCATCGCCCGGCATTGCGGCATCCTCACCGGCGACGGCCGCTTCATCCACGCATGGGAGGCGTCGCCCGTCTGCGAGGTTGCCCTTGGCGACTGGTGGCGCCGGCGCATCGTCGCCGCCTTCGCCTTTCCGTTTGAATTGCCTCGCGGCCGCACCGCCGCTTCGCGGCTGGCCTCCGACAGGGCGCCCGAAACGTCGGGCGGGCAGCGGTCGCTGCCTCGGCCTGCGGCCGAAGGGCAGGCACCATCGGGCGGAGCCCGCAAGGCCGACCGGCCGTCGCGCACTTTTGCGCGCCCCGCCGGAGGCCAGCCGCCGGCAGGCGGTGGTGCGGCCGTGAGGCAGGAGGGTTCCTGATGGCCTCGCTGCTCCTCGGCGTCGCGGGCAAGGCGATCGGCGCCGCGCTCTTCCCCGGCTCCTTCGGCCTGTTCGGCGCCACCATCTCGGGTGCCGCCATCGGCGGTGCCATCGGGTCGGCGGCCGGCTACTTCATCGACCAGACGCTGTTCGCCCAGAACGTCAGGGCCGAGCAGAAGGGCGCAAGGCTCAACACGGCCACCATCACCTCGTCCGCCGAGGGGACCGCGATCACGCGCCTTCAGGGGCGCCGGCGGCTGGGCGGCCAGATCATTTGGGCCACGCGCTTCGAGGAGGAGATTTCCAAGGAGACCCAGACATCGGGCGGCAAGGGCGGCGGCAAGGTCTCCGTCACCACCACGACCTATCTCTACTACGCCAATCTTGCGGTGGGCCTGTGTGAGGGGAAGGTCTCGCGCATTGGCCGCATTTGGGCCGACGGCAAGGAGGTCGACCAGACCGAGATCACCGTGCGGAAGTATCTGGGCGACGAGGAGCAGATGCCCGACTCGCTGATCGAGGCCAAGGAGGGCGCCGGCAACGCGCCGGCCTATCGCGGGCTCGCCTACGTCGTCTTCGAGCGGCTGCCCTTGAACGAGTACGGACGGCGCATCCCGCAGATCACCGTCGAGGTATTTCGTTCGGTGGGCGACCTGGAGCCGCTGGTCAAAGGCGTCTGCCTGATTCCGGGCGCAACCGAGTTCGGCTACGAGCCGGAGGCCGTGGTGCGGGAGGTGGGTGAAGGCGACACCGAAAGCGAGAACCGCCACGCGCTCACCGGGCCGTCCGACTGGCACGATTCGCTCGACACGCTGGAAGCTCTGGCGCCGGCCTGCCAGGCCGTCCTCTTCGTCGTCGCCTGGTTCGGCAACGACTTGCGCTGCGCCGCCTGCGAGATCAAGCCGAAGGTGGAGAGCGCCGACCGCGTCACGCTCAAGGGTTCAGAACCCTTCGACTGGGAGGTGGCGGGCCTGACGCGGGCCGAGGTCGACGTGATGAGCCAGGTCGACGGCGCACCAGCCTTCGGCGGCACCCCGAACGATGCCAGCGTCATCGCCGCCATAAAGGACCTGAAGGACCGCGGCTTTGCCGTGATCTTCTATCCCTTCGTGATGATGGACATCGAACAAGGCAACACGCTGCCCGACCCCTATTCGAACAATGCCGGCACCGTGGGCCAGCCGGCCTATCCCTGGCGCGGTCGCATCACCTGTTCGCCCGCACCCGGCTTCACTGGCACGCCCGACAAGACGGCTTCCGCTGGCGGCCAGGTGGACGATTTCTTCAACGGCACATGGGGCTACCGCAATTTTGTCCTGCACTATGCGCAGCTTTGCGCAGGCGCCGGCGGTGTCGACGGCTTCGTCGTCGGCTCGGAGATGGTGGGGCTCACCACCGTGCGCGACACGGCGTCGACCTATCCCTTCGTCGCCCATCTTCAGGCGCTGGCCGGAGACGTGCGCGCGATCGTCGGCGGGGCGACGAAGATCGGCTATGCGGCCGACTGGAGCGAGTATCACAGCCATCGGCCGGCCGATGGCTCGGGCGATGTGTTCTTCCATCTCGACCCACTTTGGGCGGACCCGGAGATCGACTTCATCGGCATCGACAACTACCTGCCGATCGCCGACTGGCGCGACGGCACCGAGCACGCCGACTACGACCCGGACGGGCCGACCACCACCTACGACCAGGACTATCTGAGAGGCAACATCGAGGGCGGGGAATATTTCGACTGGTATTATGCCTCCGACGCCGATCGGGACGCGCAGGCCCGGACGGCGATCACGGACGGCGCCTATGGGGAGCCGTGGGCCTTTCGCCAGAAGGACATGAAGAGCTGGTGGAGCGGTGCGCACCACAACCGGCCGGACGGCGTGCGCGATCCCGCGGCAACGGCCTTCGTGCCCGAGGGAAAGCCGATCTGGTTCACCGAATTGGGGTGCCCGGCCGTCGACAAGGGCGCCAACCAGCCCAACGTTTTCGCCGACCCGAAATCGAGCGAGAGCGCGGTCCCGTATTTCTCCTCCGGCGTGCGCGACGATGCCATCCAGCGCGCCTTCCTGGAGGCCGTCATCACCTATTGGGAAGACCTCTCCAACAACCCTTCAAGCGGCGTTTACGCCGGCCGCATGATCGAAACGAACCGGCTTTTCCTGTGGTCGTGGGACGCGCGGCCGGCGCCGAGCTTCCCGCAGGACGGGCGCACGTGGGGCGATGCCGACAATTGGGAGCTGGGCCACTGGCTTTCCGGACGCCTGGGCGCGGCGCCGGCGCGCGAGACGGTGATCGACATCTTCGAGCGCGCGGGCTTTTCCGACTACGACGTCAGGCCGATCGGCAGCGTGGTGGACGCGGTGGCGGCCGAGCAGGTGATGTCGCCGCGCGCGTTGATCGAGGCGCTCGCCTCCGTCCACGCCCTCCAGGCCGTCGAGAGCGGCGACGTGATCCGCGTCGAATCGCGCCTTGGCCTGCCGACGCGGGCGACGCTCGCCCTCGACGACATCGTGCGCCCCGAGGAGGGCGAGGAGCTGACGCGCACGCGCATGCAGGAGACGGACCTGCCGGCGGAGGTGAGCCTGACCTATTCCGAGCCGGTCTCAGACGACCAGCCGGGTGCCGTGCGCGCCATCCGACAGACGACGACATCGCGCCGCACCGCGCCCCTGCAGGCGCCCGTCACCATGCCGGCGTCGAAGGCGCAGGGCGCCGTCGAGCGTATCCTGCGCGACCAATGGTGGGGCCGCGAGACTATCGATTGCGGGCTGCCGCCCTCCATGAAGGCGCTGGAGCCGGGCGACATGATCCGCTTTGCGGCGGACGGCGAGACCTACCGCATTGCCGAGTTGACCGACGCCGAATACCGCCGCATGCGCGCGGGTCGGTCGGAAAGCGACATGTTCGCGCCGGGAAGCGGGCCGAAGCGCGAGCGCGGAACCTCGCCCAACCTTGCCACGGGCGCCGCCGCCTACGCCTTCATCGACGGGCCGCTGCTTAATGACGACGACAGCCCCTGGGGCGCCTATGTGGCAGCCCGCGCGAGGCCCTGGCGCGGCGGGGTGGCGTTCTACCGCTCGCCGGAGGAAACCGGCTTCACCCTCGACACGCTGGTGAGCGAACCCGCCGGCATGGGGCGGCTCGCCTTCGACTTCTATGCCGGCCCCGTATCGCGCTGGGACAACGGCAACGAGCTGTGGGTGGACATTGCCGGCCGGCAGCTCGCCTCGGCCGATGCGCTTTCCGTCTTCGCCGGCAGCAACGCACTGGCCGTTGAGAATGCGGACGGCGAATGGGAGATCGTCCAATTTGCCGATGCCGAGCTGATGCAGCCCGGCCGCTACAGGCTGACACGCCTCTTGCGCGGCCAGAAGGGGAGCGAGCATGCCATGCGCGCTCCCGTCGCCGCCGGCGCCCGCGTCGTCGTGCTGGACACGGCACTCAGGCAAACCGGCCTGACACGGGATGACAAGGACACGGTGCTGAACTGGCGCATCGGCCCGGCCAACCGCGATGTTGCGGACAACACCTACAAGGCCCAATCGCTGGCGATCGCCGCCCGCGCCGCCCGGCCGCTCTCGCCGGTGCATGTGCGCGGTGCGATCGAGGCAGCCACCGGCGATGCGGAACTGACGTGGGTGCGCCGCACCCGCATTGGAGGCGATAGCTGGGCGCAGGTCGAGGTGCCCCTGGGCGAGGAGACGGAAGCCTACGAGGTGGACGTGCTGAACGGCGCCGAAGATGTCGTGCGCACCATCGCCGTCGCCGCCCCCGCCGCCACCTACGCCCAAGCCGACCAGACCGCCGACGGCATCGCGCCACCCTTCGACGTGATCGTCTACCAGCTCTCGGAGAGCTTTGGCCGCGGCATAGGAGAGAGGATCACCGTCTATGGCTGACACCACCCACCTGGGATTGCCCCTGATCGCCGCGAGCCAGGCACAGAAGCACGTTACCCACAACGAGGCGCTCACCATCCTCGACCAGCTCGTGCAGCTCTCCGTCATCAGCCGGCAACTCACCGCGGCGCCCGGCGCACCGGACGACGGCGACCGCTATATTCCGGCCGCGGGCAGCACCGGCGCCTGGGCGGGCTGGGACTTCAACGTCGCCGTCTATACCGGCGGCGCCTGGGTGAAGCTGGTGCCGCGCGCGGGCTGGCGCGCCTTCGTAGCCGACGAGGCGGACCTGGTGATTTACGTCGGCGGCGCCTGGGCGCCGCTCGCCAGCACGCTGGGGCTGATCCAGCTCGGCCCCTCCACTGTGGTCTCGCAAGACGCCGCCGGCAGCCGCAATTCGATGGTCATTGAGGAGGAGCTGCTGTCGGGTCTTTCCGGCGCCACCGTCGACTCCTCCATCGTCATCCCCAACCGCGGCATCGTCTTCGGCGTATCGACACGCACGGTGACGGCGGTCACCGGCGCCACCTCCTACGACTGCGGGATTGCCGGTGAGCCGTCGAAGTTCGGCGGTTCGCTCTCGATCTCGGCCGGCGGCACGAACGCCGGCGTCATCGGCCCGCAGGCCTTCTATGCGGATACGCCCATCCGCCTGACGGCGAACGGCGGCAACTTCACCGGCGGCGCCGTCCGCATCGCCATCCACTACTTCATGCCCACGGTGCCGCAGGAATGACGATGACGCCCATGCCGCCCTGACCACGGATGGCCGGCGCTGTTTAAGCGCCGGCGGCGGGTCGATCGCCAAACCAAGCCCGCCCGACGGCCACCGAAGATCACCGCCGCACCCGCTGCCCGGCTCAAGGCCGGGCGGGCGGAAGGTGGCCGAAACGCGGTTAAGCCCGAATGAAGGATTTCCGATGCGGCAGATGCCGCGCCTTGCTCTTCAGAGCGAACAACGATAGGAGCGAAATCGAGATCAAGTGCCGCCGCTGCGGCGCGATCAATCATTTGAGGCCCGCCGAGCCCGAACCCGAACGCCAGGAGCGTCGGACAAGGGAAAGCTCGTGTGGCTCTATCTGCCCCCCGAAACGATGAACTTGCTGGCATCGCACTGTGCGCCGGCGTTGGCGGACTGGAGCTCGGTCTCCATATCGCGGAACCCGGATATCGAACTGTATGTTTCGTCGAACGGGAAGCCTTCGCCGCGGCCGCCCTCGTGGCCAGGATGGAAGACCAGGCCCTGGATCGCGCGCCTTTATGGGACGACCTTGCTACCTTCGACGGCCGCCCGTGGCGCGGCAAGGTTCATCTCGTCTCTGGCGGATATCCCTGCCAGCCCTTCTCCTATGCCGGCCGCAAGCGCGGCGCGCGCGACCCGCGGCATCTGTGGCCGCAAATCCGCCGCGTCGTCTCGGAGATCGGGCCGGAATGGTGCTTCTTCGAGAATGTCGAGGGCCATCTCGATCTGGGCGCCGCCAAGGTCGTCGGCGACCTTCAGGACCTGGGCTATAGCGTCAAAGCGGGCCTGTTCTCGGCGCACGAAGTCGGCGCGGCGCACTTCCGCCGGCGCTTCTTCATTGTGGCCCACGCCGACGAGAAGCCTTTACTGCAACCGCATCGAGATGGAGCTGTCGGCCGAGGGGATGAAGCTGCGCGACGATCCCGGCCAGACGGGCAGCCAGGTGGCGATCGGCAAGGCGGCGAAGCTGTGGACGATGATCTGGCTGATCGTGACGAGCTGCGCGGACAGGCCGAAGGCTTTCAGCTTCCGCTCTTCGCACCCGCTCCATTTGAGTTTGACCGCTGGGGCGAGATACTCGGCCGGCGACCTGACCTTCAACCCGAACTTCTCGGACTGGCTGATGGGATGGCCGATCGGATGGACCGCGCCCAGGCTGCCGGTAACGGGGTGGTCAGCCTGGCTGCGGCATATGCGTGGCGAACTCTCAAGGCTGCCCATTTTGGGGGCGGATGAGTGAAGGAACCTTGGGCGCAGAAATTCTCTCTTGGACGGGACTGCTAGGCAATTTGTCATGAATCACGACTTCCCGGCTTGGCGAATTTGGGGCGAATGTCTCTCAGCCAATCCTCCCACCACGACATCACCTCGGGCCATTCAGCCTGGAACGGGAAGGGTTTTTCCACTGCGCTGCGGCCTGGTACTTGATCGTGCAGGCTGGAAAGGTGCCAGTCCGCAAGATCGTCAGCGGCGCCCTTATCGAGTGCGGACAGAAAACTATCGTCCGTGCAGGTATCAAGAACGATCTCTAGGTCGTCGACATACTTGATCAGCACCGCCCGAAAGTCTTCGTCGATCGCGTGGGGAAGTTTTTCGGCGGCCCGCACCCGCGCGCGCCTCATGATTTCTTCCCGCATCTCGCGCGACATGTCGGCCCAGCTGTCCAGTGTCAGGACCATCCCCAGCGCATTCTCATGAGTGGGCCCAGCATCTTGGATGTCACCGCACCGCGCATCGGCGAAATACCGCCAAATCTGCATCACGCCGTTTGCCAGCTCGTCTAGACCGGCGGATTTCAACACCGCGTCCATCTCCCCGAATTTGGCCAGGAAGGGTGCCTTCTTGGCCTTGCACTCGATGACCACGCGCACCTCTTCGCCGCACATCAACCGGATGTCGGGCGTCCGCTGCTGTCCCTTCTTGTAAATGGTCTCAGGATGGACAGTGATGCGCTCCAGGCTCCCGCGCAAAAGGGTGACGCAATAGTTCTCGAAATTCTTGCCGAGCTTGTCGTTCAAACGTCCGCCACCATCAACCAGATCGTAGTACAGGCCCCGCGTGTAGCGCTCCATCACGAGCTCGGGAATCGGCGCAAAGATGCGCCGCCCGTCTTTGGAGATCAGGCAAGGCTTCTCGCGCAACCTGCTGGGCTTGTACGCCACATAGGGATGTGCCGCCCTCATCGAAGTTGCTTCTTTTCGGGCCGAGAGCACCGTTTCCGACAGGATCGTGAATGCGGCATCGCGCGTTTCGTCGGATAGCCCAACTGGCTTGGCGTCGACGTTCAAAGCGATGGCTGGATATGCCTTGAGGTGGCTATAGGCAAGGAGGCCAACCCTTGAAAAGTCGCCCATGGATATCCCGTGCTTGGCGCGAAAATGCTCCTCCGCCTCCGGGAAATGAAACAGCATCGTTGACCTGAACAGCGACGTTCGGTTCCAGTTGTCGCGCTGCCAGGAGAACTGGCGCTGCGCGATGCGGGCCATCCCCGACAGCACATGGTTCTGGCTGAGGAAAATGCTATCGTCTGCGTTTTCGAGTTCCATTATTCTGTTATGCAATCCCCCTAGATTGTTCAAGTCCTTGCAATTGAGGACGTGGACACGCTGACTGTTCAGGCGCGTTGGCGTCGTCAGATACTCGTTGACGAGCGTCTCGAGTGTCCAGAAGTTCAATGCCGCCGGCTTCTTCAGGCCTTCGATGAGTTCTGGTGGTGCGATTTGAAACTGTGCAAGCCCCTTGTCGACATGCCCGTACTTGATTGCGGCGCCGGCCCAGATCATTGTCAGAAATTCGTCTGGAAAGGCCATCGACAGCATTTTTGCGAGCTTCTTCCGCGCGCGATCGCGCCGCATAGCGAGAGCAGCCGCTGAGCGATCCGCGCTCATCAACCGTCGCCTGACCGTTGGCGCGGGCGCGTCGGAATGTCGAACCGGCAGTTGCTCCACAATTGTTCCGAGCAGCGCCTGGCAATATCGCGCGAACCTTCCCAATCGAAGCTCGAACCGTTGAGCGCAAGATGCAGGTTGTCGGCGATCTCGACCGTCTTTTCGAGCACCCAGGTCTCGTCGCCGTATTTCGCGGCGCGTCGGACCTCGGCTTGTTCGCCGAGCTTGGCATCGGGCAGATCCAGATTGTGGGCGATGTGGCGATCCCGGTACGAACGAATCGCCCCGAGCTGTTCCGAGCGCACGACGGCGGTGCACCCATCGATGGCCGCGCGAAAGCGTTCTCCCGTCCTGCCAACCTCCATTTGCGCCCGCTCACCCCGATAGGATTGCAGCCAGTGCTGCTTTGCCTCGATGAGTAGTGGGTCTTCGACGGGATTGAGATCGGCCATCAGCATGTCGTTGAGGTAATAGGCCCGCGTGTTGTCGATCACAGCGTCGAAGATCTCGGCCTTGTCGATCAGTTTGATGATGGTCGGAATGCTTTCGCGATCAACTCGCGGGGCGTCCCACAGGGCGGTGAGGCGAATGACCTCGAAGAGGTGCATGCTGGCCTGGAACTGGTTGAAGGCATGCCCCGCGTAGGAGCGCGGAATCTGACGTGCGAGGCTCCCGCTATAGACGGCATAGACGTTCGCTTCATGCATCTGAAACAACCCGCAAATGTGGTCGATCAAGCGCGCCGTCCTGAACTTTGCCAGTTTCAGCCGCTCGTGATCCGACAGCGGTTCTGGAAATCTAGGCACTAGTTGATCGCCTTTTCGGCGTCGCGGATCAGCCCGATGAACTGCCGCATCGCCTTACGTGTGGTCGTGACGTTGTAGAGATTGCACACGTTTCCGTCCTTGCCCCTTTTGCGATGACCTTAAATATTAGCTTTGGCGAGATGGGAATGGTCAAGTGGGGCTGAAGCCGGCTGGCGTCCGCTCCCGATGAGAAAATCCGCTTGGCCGATCTCCACGCATCCCAAACCGAGGGCCAATGCGCGGATGAATGCATCGCAGCCACGCGGGCATCGGGGCGCTTGACCGAACGCTCGCCGTCATTCTTGTCGACAGAACCAGCGTGGGTTCAATCTTGATTGGTGAAGGCCTGGCGCACCCTTGGAGAAGGTGGGGCGCAATCTGGTGCGATTGGTGTTGAAGAGGCCTTCAACGGATCAAATGGTCACATCAAATCGATGCCAACTAAACTTGCGCGACCGTGCCAACTGAAATTGCGCGCTACACTACGCCTGTCCAGTGAGATGCGGGGACATGTATCATGTCATTGAGACCGCCACCCTCAAACCCTCCCCTCCGGATGCGATGGCCTAGGCGGAGGTTTTGTCTGGATCTTTCTCTGTGGCCGGCAGCAAATGTTTCAGCGCATCGCTGAGCGCTTTAAAGCGTTCCTCACCGAGCAGGCGCCGATAGCGCTCTTCGATCTTCTTCTTAACGTCGTTGGAATCGCGAAGGGCCGAGAGGCCCTTTTCTGTGTGGACGACGATGCGCCCACGCCGGTCCCGGGGATCGGGCATCCGGGCGAGAACGCCTTCGGCCTCCAGCCCGTCAATAAGCTGCTGCACCGCCTGCTTCGTGATGCCCATGCGCTCGATCAGATCGGCCTGGCGCGTGCCCCGGCGGGCGATGTGCCCCATCAGCGTGGCGCGCGCGTCGGTGAACCAGGGATGGCCGGCTTTTCGCATTTCGGCAACGAATTCGCGCTGCCAGGTGCGGCTCGCCTCCCAAAGGCGCCAGCCGATGTGATCCGGCCATGCTGATCTTTCATCAAGTCTCTTGACCATTTTTATCGCCTCACCTATAAGTCAAGTATCTTGACTATCAATCGTGACGCAAGATCGTTCTCATCGTCCAGGAGTTAAAGCACATGCCCGTTCTGGAAAACACTGCCCTCGCCCTCCTCCTGGTGGGCACCACGCACGTCCTTTCCGTCGGCGGCAAGGAGGCCGTCATCTATTACGAAGACGAAGACACCGCCCATATGCTCTTGCCTGACGGCACGGCCTATACGGGCTCATGGCGCATGGAAGCGAAGAGCTATGCGGTCGACTGGCACGATGGGCCGAGCGCCCGCTGGATGCTCGACCGCTATGCGCCGGGGAGGATCGCCTATGTCGAGGCAGACGGGGAGCGCCGGGCGGAATTGAAGCGTATCGTCTTTGGAAATTCGGAAAGCCTGCCGAAATAGCGCGGCTGCGGAGGGAATTCGCGCTGGCTCCAATCTCCCTTCAGCCTGGGCCCGGCGCTCCGCTTTGCGCCAGGTCATTCTCGATCCCGACAATCAGCTTTCGCAGCAGGCCCGCGAGCGCCTCGCGCTCTTTCGCGTCCAGAGCCTGCAGAAACGGGGTTTCGTTCGCCATGTCCGTGCGGAAGGCTTCTTCGGCGCGTGCCACGCCGGCCTCGGTCAAGGCCACCTGGACGCTGCGCCCGTCGTGCGGCGATTTTTCGCGCCGGATCAGCCCCGCCTTCTCCAGCCGGTCGAGCCTGTGGGTAAGGCCGCCCGAGGAGATCATGAGGGAGGAATACATCTGCGTCGGCGTCAGCCGGTAGGGCGGGCCGGAACGGCGCAAGGTTGCGATCACGTCGAATTCGCCACGGTCGAGACCGAAACCGGCGAAGGTTGCCTCGATGCTGGGGCGCACGAGGTTCGACAGCCGGAAGGCCCTCCCCAGGATCGCCATCGGCTCGGTGTCGAGATCGGGCAATTCCCGCGCCCACTGCCAGCGCAGCCGGTCGACGTGATCCTCCGCCCAATCTTCGTTTCCTTCGGTTTCGTCCATCACCCTGCCTTAGACCAGTTCATCGTTTCACGGAATCGATGAACTGGTCCAACTCCTTGTCTTGTCGCAATTCCGGACGGAAAACCGGTTTCCACTTTTCCTGGAATTGCTCCAGTTGCCGCAGGCAAAGCATACACTTTGCGGGACTGCCAGCAAGATATCTCGACAGGAAGAAATATTATCTTGACAGGAAGACAATTCCCATGGATATATCTTCCCGAGAAGATAATTTTGACCCGCGACAGCGCGAGAAGGAGGTACACGGCATGTTCAGGATCCTTCGTCACCGGGAGCCACAGCCCGGCCAGAGCCGCACGGTTCGCTTCGAGGGGCGCGACCTTGGCGGGCCGGTGTCTTTCTTCCTGGTCGATGCCGAGCCTGGCCGGGGATCGGGCTTGCATGTCCATCCCTATTCGGAGACCTGGGTGGTCAGGAAAGGCGAGGCCGAGTTCACCGTGGGCGACGACAAGACACGGGGCTATCCGGGAGACATCGTCGTCGCGGCCGCCAATGTTCCGCACCGCTTCGAGAATGTCGGCGCGGAACGGCTCGAGCTCGTCTGCATCCATCCCAGCGACGCGATCGTGCAGGAGAACCTGTGAGGCGGATTTGCTCCTCGCGCGAATGGCAGGGCAGCGACCGCATCGACGCCGACATTCACGCCGGGGCGCCCGGCGCGCCAGGCAATCGCAAATGGCGGTTCGGCCCCCGCTCGTCCCGCTTCGCGGGCTGCCTCTTCCTATGGATTTTGAGTCCTTGATCGGACCCCCACCCCTCACCCCTCCCCTCAAGGGGGAGGGGGGCGCCGACGCCTCAGAATCCCCCTCCCCCTTGTGGGGAGGGGTGGGGGTGGGGGTCCCGGCGAAGCCGGCAAGAGTGACTCATATACAATTGCCCTGCCCGAAATGGGGGAGAGGAAACGCCGGCCGTGGCGAAAGGCACCCTTCCTCTCCAGCGCTGCTTCCATCCGCGGGAGCCCCGTCCGGCGCACGGGCTCTCAGCCCTCGATGCCCCGCCGGCCGACCACGCTCATCATGGTGCCGGTCATGGTGGCGATCAGCTTGGCTTCTCCGTCGTAGGCATAGGCCTGGCCGTCGGCGACGATGATGGTGCGGCCGGGCTTGGTGACCGTGCCGCGGAAGAGGAAGCGCTCTCCCCTGCCCGGCGCCAGAAGGTTGACCTTGAACTCGATGGTCAAGACGCCGGCATCGGCCGGCATCAGCGAATAGGCCGCGTAGCCGCAGGCCGAATCGAGCGCCATGGAGATGACGCCGGCATGCAGGAAACCGTGCTGCTGGGTGAAGCGCTCCGCATGGGGCATCTCGATCTCGACGACGCCGGGCGTGACCACGGTGAGCTTCGCTCCGATGGTCTCCATCGCCTTCTGGCGGGCGAAGCTGGCGCGCACCCGCGCCTCGAAATCCCCCTCGGCAAACCGTCGTTCCGCCATCTTCTTCTTCCTCGTGGGCCGGCATGTTTATGGCAAAGCGGGCGGTGATGGGCAATGCAGGGGGTGCCACATATGGGTGGAGTCCTTGTTCGGCTTCGCCGGACCCCCACCCTCAATCCCTCCCCTCAAGGGGGAGGGAGGTGCGGCCGAGCACGCCATCGTCCCCCTCCCCCTTGGGAGGAGGGGTTAGGGGTGGGGGTCCCGGCGAAGCCTAATAAAGTTCATATGCGATAGCCGGGGCTGCTACCGGCGCTCGAGGGCGGCGAAGTAGAAGCCGTCGGTGCCGGTGGCTGCCGGCGTGAGCGTGATGCCGTCATTCTCTTCGATGTGCGCGGCCTGCGGGTGGGCGGGAAAGCGCTCTTGCCAGACGGCGCGATGGTCGAGGGCGTGGAAGGCGGGCGCGCGGTCGAGGAAGGCGCGCACCTGGTCGGCGTTCTCCTCCCGGAAAATGGAGCAGGTGATGTAGACGAGCCGCCCGCCCGGCTTCACATAACGGCTCGCCGTATCGAGGATCGCCGCCTGCTCCATCCGGCGCGCATCGAGCTGCTGCGGCGTCAGGCGCCATTTCGCGTCCGGCCGGCGGCGCCAGGTGCCGGAGCCGGTGCAGGGAGCGTCGACGATCACGAGATCCATCTGCCCTTCGAGCCGGGCAAGCGCCGCGTCCTCGGCGATCACCTGGACGTTGTGGCAGCCTGCCCGCCTCAGGCGGTCGAAGATCGGTGCGAGGCGCTGCCGGTCCGCATCGTAGGCGTGGATCTGGCCGCGATTTTCCATCATCGCCGCCATCGCCAGCGTCTTGCCGCCGGCGCCGGCGCAGAAGTCGAGCACCTGGCGGCCGGGGGCCGCTCCGGCAAGCTCGGCAACGATTTGCGAGCCCTCGTCCTGCACCTCGAACCAGCCCTTGCGGAAGGCCGGCTCGGCCTGCACGTTGGGGTGCCGCCCGTCGCCTTCGACGGGGGGGACGCGCATGCCGTTGGTGGCGATGCGGGAGGCCTTGGCGCCTGCCCGGGCAAGGGCGGCGAGGACCTTCCGCCTCTCCCCCTTCAGCGTGTTGGCGCGCATATCGAGCGGCGGCCGGCCGGCGAGAGCGGCGCACTCCTCCACCCATGCCTCGCCGAAGGCACGTGCGGCCAGCGGCGCGCACCACTCCGGCACATTGGCGCGCGCGGCGTCGGGAAGGGGTTTTCCGAGGCGCGCGCGAAGGGCGGCAAGCTCCGCCTCGTCGAGCGGCGGCGGGGCGAAACGGTCCTCGGTGAAGGCGCCGTCGAGGGCTTCCGGCCCGGCCCCGTTTTCCAGGAGGTAGCCGCCGAAGACGAGGGAACGCGGCGTGTCGGCATCGAAAATCCAGCTTGCGGCGCGGCGGCGGCGCAGCCCGTCATAGACGAAGTTGCCGATGGCCGCGCGGTCGCCGGCGCCGGCGAAGCGGTGCGACAGGCCCCAGTCCCGCATGGCATCCGCGGCGGGGCGATGACGTTTTTCGATGTCCTGGAGAATGTCGATGGCTGCCGCCAGCCTGCCGCCGAGGCGCATGATCATTGCCTTTTCGGTTTACCCGTCTCGCAGTGTTGCTAGGGCCTGTGGGCGCGGGAGGCAAGGTTTAGATTCGCGAGGGCGCGCGGCCGTACATTACCATAATCTCTGATTGCCATTTATGCCCTGCATGATAGGTTTCTCTTATGCTACGGGTAACCCTTCGTCAGATGCAGTATTTCGAGCGGCTGGCAGAGCAGCTGCATTTCGGGCGCGCGGCCGAGACGGCCGGCGTCACCCAGCCGGCCCTTTCCGCGCAGATCGCCGAGATGGAGGCGCAGCTTGGCTACAAGCTGTTCGAGCGCGGCGGCGGCGTGCGGCTGACGGCGGAGGCACAGGCGCTGCGCCCGCGCATCGCCCGCATCCTGGCCGAGGTCGAGGACCTGGAGAGCGTGGCGCGCCGGGGACGCGATGTCCTCGACGGCCGCTTCCGGCTGGGCGTCATCCCGACGGTGGCGCCCTATCTGCTGCCGCAGCTGCTCCCTCTCCTCAAAAGGCGTTTTCCGGCGCTACGGCTGGAGGTGCGCGAGGCCGTCACCGCCACGCTGCTGGAGGAGACCAGCAACGGGCGCCTCGACGCCGCGATCGCCGCGGAGCCGCTGGACGAGCCGCGGCTTCAGAGCACGGCACTTTTCGAGGACCGCTTCTTCCTTGCCGTGCCGGAGGAGGAGGCCGAGCGCATCGCTCCGCCGGTGGCCCAGGAAAGCATGGCGCTGGAGCGGCTGATGCTTCTGGAAGACGGGCACTGCATGCGTGCCCAGGCGCTTGCCGTCTGCGGCATGGTCAAGCCCGTCACCATGGCAAGCTTCGGCGCCACGAGCCTCGCCACCCTTCTCTACATGGTCTCGCACGGCCTCGGGGTGACGCTGATACCGGAGATGGCGCGGAAGGCGGCGGAGCTTCTGCCCGGCGTGCGCGTTCTGCCCTTCACCGAACCCGAACCTTCGCGCACCGTCTGCCTTGCCTGGCGCAAGACCAACCCGCGGCAGGCGGACTTTGCCGCGCTCGGCGAGGCAATCGAGGACGCCCGCCGCGGCTCTTAGATCGTGATGGCGCTTCCTTGCGCAATAGCCTTGACCGGGGGGCGCCCTTTGCGGCATTGATGGTTGTGCGCGTGGGGGCGCGCACGCGGAGGGTGCAGCATGGTCGGCGCGGTGTCCGGATCGGCAGGCACGAACGGCTTCTCGCCGTCGGAAAGTTCCGGCCGGAGTTCCAGCACAGGCTCGGTCGGCGGCTTCAACAGCTTCAGCGGCTCGAACAGCTTCAGCGGGTCCTCCAGTACCGCATCGAGCTACAGCACCAGCAGCTATTCCCCCTCGGCGCGGTCTGCCGAAAACGCCAGCATGGCCTCCTACGACAGCTATAGCCGCTCCTCCAGCACCCGATCTTCATCGAGCTACAGCGCCAGCAGTCCAAGCCATCGTTCGGCGGAGGACGCCAGCATGGCCTCCTATAACAGCTCCCGTAGCACGAGCAGGTCCAGCCGGTCCTCGTTCTCGCCCAGCGCGAGCCCGTCTTCGGCGTCTCGCACGGCCTATAGCGGCATGCCCAGCCATCGCGATGCCGAACGCACTAGCATGGCCTCCTATCGCAACGCCCAGACGGCGCAATCCGAGGCGCAAGCGCGGGCGGACTTTGCCGCCAGCCTGGAGGCGGCCAGGGCGTCGCTTTCCGGCGACGCGCCGAAGGACTATAGCCATGTCGCGCCGCCGGACGGACAGCCCAGCGCCCGCGAAGCGGAGGTGGCCAGCATGGCCGCCTACACCCGCTCGCAGATCATGGCGAACCTGCCGACGACGCCAAGCGCCCGCCAGGCGGAGACGGCCAGCATGCGGGCGCTGGAGGCACAGCACATAGCGGAACGGGCGCGTACCGCACGCGAGGTCAACCTGGCCGCCACCCAGCGCCAGGCCGAGATCGACAGCATTGAGGCGCTGAGCCGCTATCGCGCCGATGAGGCGGTGGCCGAGGAAAGGGGCGTCGTCGGGCAAGCCATCGAAACGCTGGGCGGCCTGCCCTCGGTGACCGGGGCGTTTGCGGTCGGTGCTGGCAATGCTATCGACCAGCAGGCGGCCTGGAGTATTCGCACCGACGCCGCGGGAATTCTGACGCGTGGCAATGCCGGGAACCTGCCGGCCAATGCGGCCAAGGCCGATGCACTCATCGGCAAAACGCCTGCGGGCCATCCCGCCAACTGGGCCAGCCATATGGAGGCCTACCAGAAATACGGCACGGTGGAGGCGCTGGAGCGGGCGGCCAGAACCAGCAACCTGCCGGCCGGCCCGGACGCGGCCTCCTCGAAAGCGATTGCGGAGGCGCTGGAGAACAACAAGCTTGCCGCCAGCATCGGCAAGGCCGCCAGGATCGGCGGTTGGGCCATCGGCCCGGCCATCGGCGCGGCAGGGGGCTACCTGTCGATCGAAGAGGACGATACCACCGGCATGCAGATCGCCAGGACCATCACGGGCGCGGCGAAGCAGATCGATAACACCACGGCGGCAGCAATTGGTGCTTTTGGAGGAGCTGTAGTAGCTTCGCCTACCGCACCGGTGACATTTGGAACCGGGCCCGCAGTTGCTGGAACGGCGATGGCAGTTACGACCGAACGACTTTATGACAGCTGGGAAGTCAACAAGAAGCTCGACCAGCACATCGATAGTTGGACACCGACAATTGCCAGAGGCGTTGACAAAGGGCTTGAACTTGCCGGTAGAGCTATTGAGAGAACCAACGATGCCCTGTCCCGGCTCAGCACCACCATCGTCGGGGTGTTCAAGTAGGCCACCCCGATGGCACTTTATGCAAAGCTCCGAGCTTGGGTCATCTGGCTCTTCTGGTTCTACATCCGATACGGAAAGGAGATGCCGAGGAAGAAGGCGTTAATGGCGTTCTTTGCCAGTTGCTTGTGGGCAGCGTTTGCCTATGAAGCGGTTTTTGGGCAATTCTCTCGAGAGCCGGGATGGTCATTCAACAAGGTTGCCGGATATTTCTTTCTACTCACACTACCTGCGCTCATCCTTACTCTCTATGGCTATCTATTCGGTTATCGACATAGGCTTGAAGCCCTTGACCCAGTCTATACGCGGCCAAACCCGTTGGAGCCGATTGGCTTCGCCGTCGCAATGTTGATCATCGGTCTCGCCCGTGTGAATGGATGGTGGTGAGATGAATGCGTTCGACAGCGCCACTGGCGAAGCCGTCAAATCATCGATATTCGTCCCTCAAGATTTAGGCCAGTGACGCTTGGGCTCTTGAGCCGCGAGTGCGATAGTGTTCTCGTTCCGCTCATTGATGTTGACGACGTGATGGGCCGCGAATGGCAATTCGATGCCGCTCCAGAACTCCTCGTTTTCCTCTATGGCGACTGGATCGTTGTCCAAGATGCCGAGATAGCCGCCGGGGATACGCTCGCGAACAAGCACCCACATGCGTTCCACCGCAACAGGCGCTTCCGGATCACCGACGCTGATGCGGAAGATCAGCTTGGCCAAGTCGCCCGGCTGTAATCCTTCCCTAGCCACGCGATCAGGAATCCAAAATGTGTCTGGTGCCGCACGATGGTATTCCTCCCCATCATCTAAGCACCAGCCATCCAAGTCGAAATCAGGTTCACGCATGCAGAAGTGTTATCGCATCGGTCGAAGGTCCGCAAACCACGCTCCTTGGGATTTCGCCGCGTGTAATCATTGGGTCTTAGCCACTGCAGGACCCGCATAAGTTATTTGCCTTCAATGACAAGTTGTAGGAAACTCGATAGATAAATCCAATTGCGGGGTGATTCGCATTATGAAAGCTTATATTGCAGAACTGTTCGGCACCTTTTGCCTTGTCTTCATCGGCTGTTCGAGCGTCGTTCTCGGCGGCTTCGGGGATCTTATCCCGACGGGCGGCGCCGTGGGTATCGCGCTGGCCTTCGGTATCGCCGTGGTGGCGATGGCCTATGCGGTCGGTCCCGTCTCGGGCGCGCATCTCAACCCGGCGGTCACGCTCGGCGTCTATCTTGCCGGCCGGCTGCCGGCGAAGGAGGTCGTGCCCTACATGGCCGCCCAGGTGATCGGCGGCATCATCGGCGCCGTCGTATTGTGGCTCATCGCTTCCGGCTCTGCCGCGGGCGCGCCCGCCAACCTGGCGGCGAACGGGTGGAGCGACTATTCCACCGGCGCCGCATTCATCGCAGAGGCGGTGGCGACGTTCGTCTTCGTCATGGTCATCCTCGGCGTGACGTCGGAGAAGCACGGCACTGTCATGGCGGGGCTTGTCATCGGCCTGACGCTGACGGCGATCCACATATGTCTCATCGCCGTCACCGGAACCTCGGTAAACCCGGCGCGCTCCATCGGGCCGGCGCTGTTTTCCGGCGGCGCGGCGATCGGCCAGTTGTGGCTCTTCATCGTCGCCCCACTCATCGGCGGCGCCATCGCCGGCCTTCTCTACAAGGCGGGTGTGTTCGAGGAGATGGGCAGTACCGGGACGGTGAAAAAGGCGAAGGCCTGAACAAACGAAGAGGCCCTGGATTTTCCGGGGCCTCTTGCTTTTTGGCACTTAGATCCTTTTGATTTCACGCAATTCCGGACGGAAAACCGGTTTCCACTTTTCCTGGAATTGCTCTAGCTCGCGCCCGGATAGTTCGGGCTTTCGCGCGTAATCGTCACGTCGTGCGGGTGGCTCTCGCGCAGGCCGGCGCCGGAGATGCGCACGAAGGTGGCCTTCTCCTGGAACTCGGTGAGGTTGGCCGCGCCGACGTAGCCCATGGCCGCCTTCAAGCCGCCGGTGAGCTGGTGCAGCACGCCCGCGGCCGCCCCCTTGTAGGCCACCTGGCCCTCGATGCCTTCCGGCACCAGCTTCAGCGTATCCCGCACCTCGGCCTGGAAGTAGCGGTCGGCGGAGCCGCGCGCCATGGCGCCGACGGAGCCCATGCCGCGATAGGCTTTGAACGAGCGGCCCTGGTACAGATAGACCTCGCCGGGGCTCTCCTCCGTGCCGGCCAGAAGCGAGCCGATCATGGCGGCGCTGGCGCCGGCGGCGATCGCCTTGGCCAGATCGCCGGAATACTTGATGCCGCCGTCGGCGATGACGGAGGCGCCTGCCTTATGCGCGGCCTCGACCGCCGCCATGATGGCTGTGAGCTGCGGCACGCCGACGCCGGCCACCACGCGCGTGGTGCAGATGGAGCCGGGGCCGATGCCCACCTTCACTGCGTCCGCGCCGGCGTCGAGCAGGGCCTTGGTGCCGTCGGCCGTCGCCACGTTGCCGGCGACGATGCGCACGGCGTTGGAGAGCGTCTTGGCGCGGGCCACCGCGTCGAGCACGCGCTGCGAGTGGCCGTGCGCGGTGTCGATGACGAGCAGATCGACGCCGGCGTCGATCAGCCGCTCGGCGCGCTCGAAACCGTCGTCGCCGACGCTGGTCGCGGCCGCCGCGCGCAACCGGCCTTGCGCATCCTTGCAGGCGTTGGGGTTGAGCTGCGACTTCTCGATGTCCTTGACGGTGATGAGGCCGACGCAGTTGCCGGCGCCGTCCACCACCAGAAGCTTTTCGATGCGGTTCTGGTGCAAAAGCCGCTTGGCCTCGTCCTGGCTGACCCCTTCCTTCACGGTGATGAGGTTGTCGTGCGTCATCAACTCGCGCACGGGCTGGGCGGGGTTGGAGGCAAAGCGCACGTCGCGGTTGGTGAGGATGCCGACGAGCCTGCCCGTCGTCTGCCCGCCGAGGCCGCCGTTCTCCACCACCGGAATGCCGGAGATGCGGTGGGTGTTCATCAGCGCATGGGCATCGGCCAGCGTTGCCTCCGGGCCGATGGTGATCGGGTTCACCACCATGCCGGACTCGAACTTCTTGACCTGCCGCACCTCCTCGGCCTGCTCGGCCGGCGAAAGATTGCGGTGGATGACGCCGATGCCGCCGGCCTGCGCCACGGCGATGGCCAGCGCGGATTCGGTGACGGTGTCCATCGCGGCCGAAAGGATCGGGATATTCAGCTCTATATCGCCGGCGATGCGGGTGCGCACGTCGGTCTGGCCGGGCATCACCTCGGAATGGCCGGGCTGCAGAAGCACGTCGTCGAAGGTGAGCGCCTCGGCGCCGGTTGCGGTTTCGATGATTTTTGCCATGGCCGACCCTTGAGATATGAGAGGAATGGACAGGCCGCTTCCCCTTGGGAGAACGGGCTGCCTCAATGTGATTCCCTTTCAGGATTGGCGCTGGCTCGTACCACGTCCGTCAAGAATTGAAAAGATGGCTGATTGCGGCGATGCTCGCCGCCCATTGATTGACATTGATTCCATTAGGCTGGGATTCCTTAGGCTGGGGGTATTGCAATGAACGATGCTGCACAAATTCGTCAGAGGGGCGAGGAGCCGGAGGGACGGCACGTCGAGCCGTTCTCCTTTACGGGCACCGGCCGCGAGTATTTCGGGATCTGGATCGTCAACATCCTTTTGACGATCATCACGCTCGGCATCTACTCGGCCTGGGCGAAGGTGCGCCGGCAGCGCTATTTCTACGGCAACACGCGGCTTGCCGGGCACAGCTTCGACTATCATGCCCGGGGGCTGCAGATCCTCATCGGACGGATCGTCGTTCTCGTGGCGCTGATCGCCTACACCGCTCTGCCGTCCGTACTCGCTCTCATGGAGATGCTGGCCTTGTTCGTGGTGGCGAACCTGGTCCTGCCCATTTTGCTGCTCATCGCGATGCCGTGGCTCTTCAAACGGGGCCTGCGGTTCAACGCGCGGGTGACCAGCTACCGCAATGTGCGCCTCGACTTCCACGGCGGCTATTGGGGCGCCGCGGTGGCCTATCTGATCGGCCCGGCCCTTGCCGCACTCACGCTCGGCATTCTCGCGCCGCTGGCCTCGCGCTGGATGTGGCGCTACACGCTGGGCAATGTCAGCTATGGCGGGCGCAAGGTCGCCTGCGAGCCGCAACTGAAGGCGCTCTACAGCCAGTGGTGGATGCCGGCGCTGGTGGTGCTGATCGGCGCGGCGCCGCTCACCGTGCTCGGGATCGCCATGTTCGGCGTGGCGAGCAGCGGTTTGGCGGGCAGCGAGGAGAACGCCGCCGCTGCGATCTATCTCGTCGTCATCGGTCTGATGGCCATCTATGGCTTCGCCGGGCTGTTCTACCGGGCGGGCGTGCGCAACGTCGCCTTCAATGCCTCCGTGCTCGACGGCCGCCACGAATTCGCCTCGCGCCTCGGGCGGCGGCGCTATGCCTGGATCGCCATCTCGAACTTCGTGGCGACGATCCTCACGCTCGGCTTCGCCCGGCCTTGGGCGGCGGTGCGCATGGCGCGTTACGTCGCCTCGGCCACGGCGCTCACTGTCAGCGGCACGCTCGACGACTATCTGAACCAGGTCGAGGAGACGGGACCGGCGATCGGCGCCGAATACATGGATATGGAAGGCTTCGATTTTGGGTTCTGACACGCCTCATCCCGCCATTTCCGGCGTCTGGCACCCGCCGCGCTCAAGCCGGACGGAGGCGGCCAGCCTCACGTTCGCTGGCGGCACGGCGACGGTGAAGGGCGCGGAGGGCGGGGAGAGGCTTGCCGAGGGCGCCATTGCCGGCCTGTCGGTCTCCAATCGCGTCGGCCGGATCCCGCGCCGGGTCACCTTTGCGGATGGAAGCGTCTTCGAGACGGAGGAGAACGACGCCGTCGACCGCTGGCTCAAGGCGCATCGCGGATGGCGGGTGGGGCTCGTGCACGGGCTGGAACGCTTCCATCCGCGGCTTATCCTGCTGGTGGCTGTGGTGGCCGTTTTGTGCGTGGGGCTTTATCGCTACGCCCTGCCGATCGCGGTGGAGGTGGCGGTGGCAGTGACGCCGCCCGCCGCGCCGCGCCTGATAAGCCAGAGCGCGCTTGCTTCCCTCGACCAGACGATCCTCGATCCCTCGGGCCTGGAAGCTGGACGGCGCCAGGCGATCACGGCGGATTTCCGCTCCCTTGCCGCGCACACGCCCGAGGGCGCCGACGCCTTCGACCTGCAATTCCGCCGCGGCGGACCCATCGGGCCCAATGCCTTCGCCCTGCCCGACGGGACAATCATCCTCACCGACGAATTGGTGCGGCTGACGGGCGACGAGGATGCGGTGCTGGGCGTTCTGGCACACGAGATCGGCCATGTGGTCCACCAGCACAGCCTGCGCCGCCTCTACCGGGCGGCCGGCGTCACGGCGCTGATCATGTTCATCGGCGGCGATGTCGGATCGGGTGTGGAGGACGTTCTCATCCAGGGTTCGGGCCTGATGACGCTTTCCTATTCGCGCGGCCAGGAGAGCGAGGCCGACCGCTACAGCGTCGAACTGATGGCGAAGGCGGGACGGGAGCCGGCCGGCCTGGCGCGCCTCTTTAAGGTGCTGCGCGACGACCACGGTGACGACGACCGCAACGATTTCTTCTCCACGCATCCGGCAACGCCCGACCGCATCGAAGACATCGAGCGCCACGCGGCGGAGGTCGATGCGCGATAGGCACGCTCACCTGAGCTAGCCGGCATGGCCCTCGGCTTCAAATGCCGGCGCAAATTTCAGCTCGCCTTGCGGCGCGGGGCCGGCGAGGACTAATCTCTGGACGTAGCTGCTGTCCAGGTTCCCATACGATAGCCGGCCGTCGCTTTCGAAACCCACGCGGCTGTAGATTTCGGGGTTGCCGATCAACGCACAACCATGAGCACCGCGCTCCTTGAGCATTTCCAACCCGGTTAGGATCAGGGCTTTTCCGATACCCTGCCGCTGCATTTCCGGCTGTACCGACACAGGGCCGAGGCCGAACCAATTGAAGTGGGTGCCGTCGATCGTGACCGGAGAGAATGCGATATGCCCTATGATTGCCCCGCCCTCTTCGGCGACCAAGGATAACGTCAGGTCGCCGGACTTCCTTAGAGATCTGATTATCGGAGCTTCCGATCCGTCGCTGAACGCCATCGGTTCGAAGGCCACCACCGTAAGGCTGTGGATGGCGTCTTCATCACCGGGACGTTCGTTTCGGATCAGCAATCTCGGCCTCCTCGGCTCGATTGAGCCTTTTTGAACATTGCATTGCCTTGAAAAGAAAACCAACGAAAATACCCTGCATGTATGAGCGACGCAGTGAGCCGCTGATTCCCTTTAGCCGATTTCGGCGACGTGTGTTCCTTCACGTTCTGGCTGCGCTTTGCCTGCTGGTGGGATCGATCCTGATTGGGGCGATCGGTTTCGTTGTGCTTGAGAGGATGGATTGGGACCTTGCGGCCCTGCATGCGACAACATTGGTCAGCGGCCTGGGCTTGGCGGAAATACCCAAAACACCCGGAGCGAAACTCTTCGCCAGCCTTTTCGCGCTTTATTCCGGCTTTGTCTTCGTGGCCATGTCCGGGATCATCATCGCCCCGGTCGCGCATAGAATGCTGCATTACTTTCATTGGGAAGGAGGAGGTAATCCAAAATCCGACAAATGACCGGAGGTCCGCCTCTTGCCGGCGAGATCGACGGCATCTTTCCGGCCACATGCGCGAACGCTTCTCCCCTCCCCGCCTTTGACATTGCGGCCCTTTCGGCCGATATGGTGCGTGCCGGCTTTTCTCCTGCGCTGACCGATCCTCCGAAGCCAACCCGACGTCGCCCGTGAACCGCTCGCTCCCGCTGATCCTTGCCGTCGCGCTCTTTATGGAGCAGATGGATTCGACCGTTATCGCCACCTCGCTGCCGGCGATCGCCGAGGATATCGGGGCGGGCCCTGTGACGCTGAAGCTGGCGCTGACGACGTATCTGGTGGCGCTTGCCATCTTCATTCCGGTCAGCGGCTGGATGGCGGACCGGTTCGGCGCCAAGCGCGTGTTCGGCCTCGCCATCGGCGTGTTCGTGGTCGGCTCGGTCGCCTGCGCGCTTTCGGATTCGCTCTTCGCCTTCGTCATGGCGCGCTTCGTGCAGGGCATGGGCGGAGCGATGATGACGCCGGTGGGGCGGCTCGTGCTGGTGCGGGCGACGCCGAAGAACCAGCTCGTCTCCGCCATGGCCTGGCTCACCGTGCCGGCGCTTGTCGGCCCTCTCGTCGGGCCGCCGGTCGGCGGCTTCATCACGACCTATTTCTCGTGGCACTGGATCTTTCTCATCAACGTGCCGATCGGGCTTTTGGGGATCTATTTCTCCGGGCGTGTGCTGCCGGAGTTCGAGCCCCAGGAGAACGAGAGGCTGGACGGCAGGGGCTTCGTGCTCTCCGGGCTTGCGGCCTCCGGCGTGGTGTTCGGCCTGTCGGTCATCAGCCTGCCGGCGCTGCCGCCGGCGGTGGGCCTGGCGACGGTGGCGGCGGGCGGGGCGATGGCGTGGCTTTATGCACGCCACGCGCGGCGCGCCGAGCGGCCCATCCTCGACCTAAGGCTGTTTTCCAACCGCGCCTTCCGCGCGGCGATCATCGGCGGCTCGCTGTTTCGCATCGGCGCGGGGGCGGTGCCTTTCCTTTTACCGCTGATGTTCCAGATCGGCTTCGGGCTCACGCCGTTCCAATCGGGCATGCTCACCTTCTCTTCGGCGCTCGGCGCCATCGCCATGAAGTTCATCGCCAGCGCCACGCTGCGCGTCGGCGGCTTCCGGCTGATCCTGGTGCTTGCAGCCGTTCTCGGCGGCGCGCTGATCGCCGTAAACGCGCTGTTCACGCCGACAACGCCGCCCGGCGCCATCATCGCCGTGCTGGTGGTGGCAGGCTTCTTCCGCTCGCTCTTCTTCACCTCGGCCAATGCGCTGGTCTTCGCCGAGATCGCAGAGCGGCAGGCGAGCCAGGCGACGGCGATCGCGGCGGCCAGCCAGCAGATCAGCATCGCGCTCGGCGTGGCGGTGGGCGCCGGCATCCTTGAGGCGACGACCTATGTGACCGGAGCGCCGCTCGGCCTCGACGCCTTCGCCAACGCTTTCGTGGTCGTCGCCATGTTGACCATGCTCGCCGCCCTGCCCTTCATCCGGCTGCCGGCCGATACGGGCAACGCGGTGTCGGGGCACCGGCGCGGGCGCATGAAGGACGAGGAGCAGGCGCTGGCGGCGGAGTGAACCGCTTCAGCCCTCGTCCGCGCCCTTGAAGCCCTTGGCGAGCAGATAGAGCTCCACGGATTCGCCGCGCGAGGCCGGCGGCTTGACGTGGTGGACGGAGCGGAAGTTGCGCTTCAGCATGGTGAGAAGATCGGCCTCGGCGCCGCCCTGGAAGGTCTTGGCCAGGAAGTGGCCGCCGGGCCGCAAAACATTCACCGCGAAATCCGCCGCCGCCTCGCACAGGTGCATGGTGCGCAGATGGTCTGTGCGGCGGTGGCCGGTGGTGGGGGCGGCCATATCGGACAGCACCACGTCGGGCGGGCCGCCCAGCACGTCGATGAGGCGGTCCGGCGCATCGTCGTCGAGGAAATCGGTCATAAGGATCGCCGCGCCCGGCACCGGGTCCATCTCCAGATAGTCGATGCCGACGACGCTGGGGTGCTCGGGGTCCGACTTCACGCGGCTTGCCGCCACCTGGCACCAGCCGCCGGGGGCGGCGCCGAGGTCGATGACCTTCATCCCCGGCGCCAGGATGTGGTGCTTGTCATCGATCTCCGTGAGCTTGTAGGCGGCGCGCGAGCGCATGCCTTCCTGCGTGGCGCGCTGCACGTAGGGGTCGTTCAGATGACGCTCCAGCCAGCGGCGCGAGGAGTTCTTCAGGCCGCGCTTCTTCTTCACGCGCGTCTTCAGCGCGCGGGCGCCGCTGCCGGGCTTGCCGTCCTTCTTCACGCGGGCCATGCCCCGGCGCGCTTGCGGCGGCGCCACACCCCGTCGCGCGCCATCATCTCGCTCAGCATGCCTTCGCGCAGGCCCCGGTCGGCGACGCGCAAGCGCTCCGCCGGCCAGTGGCGGCGGATCGCCTCGAGGATGGCGCAGCCGGCCAGCACGAGGTCCGCCCGCTCGGAGCCGATGCAGGGGTTGGCCTTGCGCTCGTCGAAACTCCAGCCGAGGATGGTGCCGATCATGCGGTCGACGCTGTCGCGCTCCATCCACAGCCCGTCGACGCGGCGGCGGTCGTAGCGCTTCAGCCCGAGATGGACGCCGGCGAGCGTTGTGACCGTGCCGGAGGTGCCGAGCAAATGGAAACGGGCGGTCGAGGCGACATGGGCCAGCCGGCCGCCGCCATCAAAGCGCGACAGCATGACGGCCACCTCCTCCACCATGGCCTCGAAGATTTCGGGCGTAACGACGCGGCCGCCGAAGCGCTCGGCCAATGAGACGACGCCGACGGGCAGCGACGTCCAGGAGACGATGTGATCGGCGAGCCGCGGCGTGCGGTGGCGCGACAGATCGATGAGGGCGATTTCGGAGGAGCCGCCGCCGATGTCGAACAGCACGAGGCCGTCGGTCTCGCGCGTGATCAGCGAGCTGCAGCCGGAGACGGCGAGCCTTGCTTCCGTGCGGCGGTCGATCACCTCCAGGGCAAGCCCCGTCTCGCGCTGCACGCGGTCGAGGAAATGTCCGCCGTTCTCGGCCGAGCGGCAGGCCTCGGTGGCGATCATGCGCACGCCACTGAGCCGCCAGCCGGCGAGCTTTTCCGCGCACACGGCGAGCGCGTCGACGGCGCGGTCCATGGCCTGTTGGCTCAACCGCCCGCTCGCCGTCAGCCCCTCGCCCAGCCGGACGATGCGCGAGAAGGCATCGACGACGCGGAAGCGGCCGGGCCGGCCGGGCGTCGCCACCAGGAGGCGGCAATTGTTGGTGCCGAGATCGAGCGCGGCGTAGAGCGTCTGCGAAGCGCCATTGACGCCGTTCGAGGGGGTATAGACGCTGCCGCCTGTCTGCCGCGGCGCTTCGAGGGCTCCGACCGGCGCCTTGGCGCCCGGTTCCGGAACGATCGGGATTTGCTGGGCGGGGCGTGCTTCGCCGTCGCGCACGAAAACGCGGCGCCCACGCTTTCTCCTGCGCTTGCGCTTCGGCTTCCTCGGCCCGTCGCCCGCGAAGCCCGCGGCAGGAACCAACGCCGGCTCCCGCCCGTTCACAGCCACGCCGTCCCCCACCGAGACGTGATCGCCAACACACTCCGCGACCGGTGGCGCGTCACCTTCCTCGTGGTCGTCCACCGCATTTCCTTCCGCGCCGCGCGCACCGAAAAGGCGCACCAGCAGGCGCTCGATACTTATGTTGGCGACAGACTAGCAGCGGCGCGACCATTGACCAAGAGCCGGCAGCGAAGAAATGCCGGGCGTGCTTCCGGTGCAACTGTGGCAGGGCGCAGGCGCGAAAAGGGAAACAATCGCAATTTGAAAACGCCGGCGGGGTTGACTATTAAAGGGGCATGGCTAAATAGCGTTGGCCCGCGCAACCGCCACGCGGCGGAGCGGCATGCTGGGGAATAGTTTAACGGTAGAACAGCGGACTCTGACTCCGTCAGTCCTGGTTCGAATCCAGGTTCCCCAGCCAAGCCTTTTCAAACACTTAGCCCGACATCGCCCGGATTTCATGTCGCGCATGTTGCAAACTGCTGCCGTTGATTTCCAACGGTTTCCTGCGACACTCGGCAGGGCCGCAGCGACATGCGTGCGACATGGGACAGTTGCGGAAAGGGATGGGTTGCGTACCGCCGAGCCGCGAACACAAAATGCGAAAATCTGAGACGAAGAGTTTCGTCTGGACGCCATTAGACCGCCGGGTTGCCGCCGTAGAGCCGCGACTGAGTTGAAAAATGGCGTTGGGAGACAGGTAATGAAGGCAACTTGGCTATTTGCTGCATTGGCGTTCTCAGGCCTGGCGGGCGGACCGCAAGCGGCGAGCGCGGCCGATGCCTATACCACCACCAACGTCAATATGCGTGCAGGACCAAGCACCCATTTCCCGCGCATCACCACACTTCCTGCTGGCGCGGCCGTCACGATCTATGGCTGCACCCGGTCCTGGGACTGGTGCGACACGAGCTGGCGCGGGTTGCGCGGTTGGGTCAGTGCACATTACCTAGAGTCTCTCTATGACGATCGAAGGGTCATTGTACCCGACTACGGACCTTCCATAGGTGTGCCGATCATCACCTTTGAGTTCGGAACATACTGGGATCGCTGGTATCAAGACCTCCCATGGTACTCCGAGCGTGATCGGTGGCGCCGTGAATGGAGAAGCGGCTGGACCGTCGAGATCGAACCCAGACGCACTTACCGAGCTATAGAGCCCGAGCTGCGCCGGAGGGACGTGCCACCCGGCATTCGTAAGAAGGGTCCCGGCTTTTGTCCGCCCGGCTTGCGCAAGCAGGGTCGGTGCTAAGGCATTGCGAGAGATTGCCAGAACACAGATGCCCGCCACCGTGAGGCAGCGGGCTTCTATTGTCGGACACTTTGGCCAACAATCCTTTGGTGGGTTTTCAGGCACCCACGTGCGCGGTGGATAGGCGAATGATCGAAGTAGCCAGATTCGCCCCCAGTCGCTGTTGCTGTACTTGCTGCCGTGCACGTACCGAGCAAGCCGCGCGATCCGATCAACCTTCAACGGGCCGTGGTGCATAACATTCGAATTTGACGACAGCGGGAATGCCGTCAGGCTTATCCAGCACCATTCCCAAATGTCGGTGATGCTGGTTGCGATGCCAAAGGCAGAGGTGGGTTCACGCCGGAAACGACATCGCCTGAATAGACGGGGCGGTGGGATTCCGAAATGCGAAGAGGGCGCCGGATTACTCCGCGCCCTCTTTTGGCAAGTTGTCAGGAATATAGTCTCCTCGTGCGTACGTTTCAGTGCGCTCGTGTACAGATCATGCGCGCCTTCGTCAGTTCGTGCACACAAGGCGCCAGGGGCGCTTGCTCGTTTCGTCAATGCTGTGGAACTGGACATCGCCTTTGGCGGTTCAGTGTGCTCAGGAGGCAGCATCATGGCCTTTCCGCCAAATCCGAAGCCTGAGCCAGGGCCACCGGGCCCGCAGCCCGATCCGCCGAAGCCGATTCCGCCTGATGTTCCACCGGACGTGCCGCCACGGCCCCGCCCGCCTCCCAGAGGCGCAGTGTTGGATACTTAACGGGACGCCAGGCGCCACATAGCAGCCAGGTCATCCAGGCTGGCCCGAAGGTTATTGGCCGCCGTGTCCCGCTCCCGGCGCGCGTGTGCCGCGATATCCTTGGATGAAAGGCCGCCCTCTTTCATGTCATGTACTTGGGCAATGCCGTGACTAGCGCGTCGATGGAGACACGGGCCTTCAACGGCAGGTGAGGTGCCTCCAGCCAAAGCGCATAGGCGTTGTAAAGAAATCCTGGCTCATTGGGCAGGAGCTCCACCAGCACGCCGGCCAGAATGCGTTCGCGAACCAACCAATAAGGCAGCCAAGCCAGCCCCATGTCGGCGGCTGCGGCATCTGCGATCGCGTCGAGGTCGTCAAGCCACAACCGGCTGGGCGGCGTGATCGCCACCTCAGACTGGCCGTTTCGCGGAAACAGCCACGGCGGAACAGGACCCGACCGACGGTAGACGACGGCATGATGCCTGCTCAAATCCTCGATGTGCCGGGGCCGGCCGTGGCTCTCGATATATGCAGGCGATGCGCAGACCACCATGCGCTGGCGGGCGATGCGGCGCGCAATCACCCCGCCTTTGTCCTCCAGACTGCCGGTTCGAATGGCGAGATCGTAGCCACCGTCCGCAAGGTCGATGATACGATCGTTGAATGACAGGTCGAGCTCCAGTGCAGGATATTGCTGCGCGAGGTCCAACAGCACGGGGGCCACGCAGCGCCTGCCGAAATGCACGGGCATGGTGATACGCAGCTTCCCGCGCGGCTCGGCAAGCTGGTCGGCCGCAAGTGCATCGGCTGCTTCGGCTTCGGCCAGCACCACTCGGCAGCGTTCATAGTAGGCACGCCCGAACTCCGTCAGGCTCTGGCGGCGCGTGGTGCGATTGATGAGGCGCATGCCCAACCGCTCTTCGAGAAACCTAACATGCTTGCCGACCATCGGTCCGGACAGATCGAGCGCTGCCCCGGCTGCCGCGAACGACCCCAGGTCGGCGGCCTTGACGAACACGGCCATGCTGGTCAGGCGATCCATGATTAAAAACCTTTGGTTCCGACTGAGCTGCTCATACGGCTCTTTATCCACATTTCGCGCGCTGGCATAGCTCATTCAGTTCAACCATTTTGGAGTTGCAGCCGGATGGCGCGCGTCGTTCGCATTCATGAGCATGGCGGTCCCGAAGTTCTTCGCATCGAGCATGTTGATGTTCCGGGGCCCGGTCGGGGCGAGGTCCAAATCCGCGTCAAGGCGCTGGGCCTCAACCGGGCGGAGGCCCTTCTGCGCAAGGGCACCTATATCGAGACAGCGGCACTGCCGTCCGGTCTTGGCCTTGAGGCCGCTGGCCTCGTCGAAACCGTCGGCGAGGGCGTGGACGCTTTTGCGCGGGGCGATGCCGTCAGCGTTGTTCCGCCGATATCGATGGTCCGCTGGCCGGCCTACGGCGAACTGGCAACGTTTCCCGCCGGACTGGTCGTCAAGCACCCACCGTCACTCGGCTGGGAAGCGGCCGCGGCTGTTTGGATGCAGTATCTTACTGCTTACGGTGCACTGATCGACATCGCCAAGCTCTGCAGCGAGGATTTCGTTGTCATCACGGCGGCATCAAGCAGTGTCGGTCTCGCTGCAATCCAGATCGCCAACATGCTTGGCGCGACGCCCATCGCGGTCACGCGGACGTCCGCCAAGAAAGAGGCATTACTTCGCGCCGGCGCGGCCCATGTCATCGCCTCCGACGAGGAGAATCTGGAATCCCGGCTGAAGGATATCGCCGGCCCGGAGGGCGTACGAGTCGTATTCGATCCTATAGGTGGCCCGATCATCAAGCCGTTGACGGCCGCGATGTCGCGAGGCGGCATACTCATCGAATATGGCGGGCTGAGCCCCGAGGAAACTCCCTTCCCGCTATTCACGGTCTTGAGCAAAACTCTCACGCTCCGGGGCTATCTCGTCCATGAGATCATCGGCGATCCGGAGCGGCTGGAGGCAGCCAAGGCATTCATCCTCGAAGGCCTGGAGTTGGGCGCTCTTAAGCCCACCATCGCCAAGACATTCAAGTTTGACCGGATCGTCGAAGCGCATCGCTTTTTGGAGTCGAACGAACAGTTCGGCAAAATCGTCGTGACGGTTTGACCGACCATGTGCATTTTGGTTCGAGTGAATCGATGCTTCGCCTACGATGGCTTTAGTCGTAAGGGCGGTTTGGAGCCTAGCAGAGCATCTCATCGGTCCGGGATCGTTCGCCCAGGTTTTCAGGGTCTGTTCGACCTCCGCGCCCAGCAATAGATCTGCAACCGGGTTCAAGTTGCGATCTTCGGCAGCGTGCGTGACGATGACCACCTCGATCGCTGCGACGATATCTGGCGAGCTATCTCCGCAAAGTGAGCACCTGCACCGCCTTCGGGACGGACAAGGCCATCGGCGATGATGTCGATGTCGCACACGAGATAGTTCTTACGGGCCTTTTAGTCCGCCGGCTCCGGTTCGGCTGGTTCCTCTGCCGCTGGTTCTTCTTGAACCTCGCCTGCGGGCCAGAAGCTGATTGCGGCAAGCACAATAACAAGTGCCGCGATGGCCGCAATGATCCAGTTTCGCGTGTCCATGGCTAGCCTCCCTCACAAAGGCCCCGCCTTGAGAGAGGATGACACGCCGATACGCAAAGAGAAAGCCCACCACCGAAGCAGTGGGCTAAGTCCCTCTGGTCGCCTAACGTCTTCGCGTTAGATGTCCTGGACATAGCGTGATGACAATGCTTGGCAATACGGCATCTGCCCAAAAAAGCCCATCACCGTTGGGCAGCGAGCAATGATTGCGGGCCTCCCACGCATCCCGTGCTACCCTCCGAATCGCGGCGGACCTCAGGGCCGCCCTGGGGGCCGATGCCCCGCATCTCCTCCCGCGAGGGGGTCGGCCCCCTTCTCCGTCTGATCCTCGGGCGTTGACATTGCGCTCCTTCCTGCGTCCGACCTTGTCGATGGCGGTCTTCATGTTGTCGTAGATACCGGGCTATCGCGTGATCAAGAAGCAGCGACTAGCCGGCGCCGGTGGCGGCGCCGGCCTCCATCTCCACAAGCCGCTCGACGGCAAAGCCGATCATGTCGCGCAAGAGACTGGCGTCAGGAGTCTTCTCCACGAGCGCACGCATTCACGCAGGTTCGCCGATCGGGTTAATTGCTCGCCCACGGATATTTCGGGTTTGCACAGTGCTCTCGACGTGCCACTCCATAAGTGCGTTCAAAAGCGACTGCTTGACCGCCCCTGCCTCCGGTTGATCCCAGAGGTTGTGCCGTTCGTGTGGGTCATTCTGAAGATCGAACAACTGCCCGTACTGCTGCCCGGCAAAGTGAACCAGCTTATGGGTACGCGAACGGACCATCGTCAAGTAATCGGCGCCGGTAAAGTTCACGTCCCCGCCCTGTTCGCAGAAGACGTATTTGCGGCCAGCAAAATCCGCTCCCTCCAAGACCGGGTTGAGCGAACTTGCCTCGTAGGACTCTTCTAGCGGTGCCCCCGCCCATTCCAAGATTGTCGGCCCCAAGTCGAAGAGCTGCACCATTTCATCGACCGTCCGGCCGCATTGGAAACGCGAGGGTGCGCTGATGATCAGCGGCACGCGCGTCACCTCTTCGTAAGGCGCCCATTTCTGGCTCAGCCCGTGGTCGCCCAGACAGTCGCCGTGGTCGGAGGTGAAGACGATGATGGCGTTGTCGAGCCGCCCCGCTTCTTCCAGCGCGTCGAGGATCTCGCCCACCTCACGGTCGATCATCTCAACATTGGCATAGTAGTAGGCACGCAGGCGATGTAGCTGCTCGCGCGACGGGTTCAGGTCCCAGGCCACCGAGTCGTGGTCGACTTCCACGTCGTGATGGCGCTTCTCGACGAAGGGCGGCGGCAACTGCCGAAGCTCATCATCGTCGACCTGCGGCAACGGTACCTCGCGCTTCATGTATTTGTCGGCGTAGTCCGGGGTCGGATCATAGGGCGGATGTGGGCCTGGAAAGCCGACAACGAGAAACAGCGGCTTTTCGAGAGGCTTGGTCTTGAGCCACCATTTGGTCATCCCGCCCACGAAATTGTCGGACTGCAGATGCGGCGGCAGATCCCAGGTGAAGGCACCCAGCCGCGCCGTGTAATCGGGACGCTTGCGGTATTCCTCGCGCTGTTGCTTCTTCAGCCCGTGCGCTGCGAGCGCCTTGTCCCACTCATCGAAGAACCAGCGGCCCTCGTAATAGCGGTCCTTGTTCTCCACCACGTAACGCTCGTCGAAACCGGCCGGCGCATCGTAGGGGATGGTGTGCATCTTGCCGATACTCACCGTGTGATAGCCCGCTTCGCGCAGCTTGGAGACCCATGTTCGGCTCCAAGCCTGTCCATTGGCCAGAACACCCGTCGTATGCGGGTAGTAGCCCGAAAACAGGCTGGCGCGGCACGGCACGCAGCTCGGCGCAGTGACATGGCAATTGCTGAAGCTCACGCCACGCGCGACCAAACGGTCGATGTTCGGAGTGTCCATGTGCTGCGCGCCGAGGGCGCGGATCGTGTCGTATCGCTGCTGATCGGTGACGATCATCACGATATCGGGCTTCTGGGACATTTCTTCTCCTTCTTGTGCCGCCTTCCCTCTACGGGCGTGCGTGAGGCTAAAGGCTCAGGTCGAAAAAGCGCTCGGCAAGCACGTCGATGTGGGCGCACATGGCGGTGCGGGCGACTTCCGGCAGGCGTCGCCGAAGCGCCTTGTAAATCGCCTTGTGGTCCTCGATGGAACGACGCCGGTTCGCCGGATGCCTGGTCTTGTCGTACCAGCGCTCCCAGAGCGGGCTTTCGCGCATCCTCCACAGATGCGCGACATAGCTCTCGATCACGCTGTTTCCCGCCGCTCGCGCGATCAGCATGTGGAACTCTGCGTCCGCCCTGTCGAAGTGCGGTATGTCGTTGAGGCGTGCTTCCATCCGTTCGATGGATCCGAGCATTGCCGCGAGTTGGTCTTCCGTCGCCCGCTGCGCGGCGCGGAAGGCCGACTCCGCCTCCACCATGCGGCGCGCTTCCAAGACCTCCCACGGTCCCACCTCTTCCACCGCCAGGAGGTCACCACGATCTCTTTCGCGCATGTTCTCGGGAAGCACGAAAACCCCAGCCCCGAGGCGGATTTCCACGAATCGCATGATCTCCAGCGCAAGCAGTGCCTCGCGAACGGTCGTCCGGCTGACTTCAAGCGTCGCCGCCAGTTCGCGCTCGGGCGGAAGACGGTCTCCTGTCTTGAAGACACCGGAGTTGATGCTGTCGGCCAGATGCTGGGCGATCTGCAGATAGCGGCGACCGCCGGATGGAAGTTCAAGCACGCTCATTTTTCAACGCTCCCTGCCGATCCCGGATACGCGCCAGAAAAGCCGGCCAGAACAGGGTTAGCACGGCCAGGGCGAGAAAAAGCAGCGCGTATGGCCGCTGGAGGATTTCCCAGAAATTTCCATCGGACATCATCAACGAAGCGCGCAGTTGCTCCTCGGCGATGGGGCTCAGGACAAAACCAATAACGAATGGGCCCAGGGGTACGCGCGCGGCCTCAAGTCCAAGTCCGATGATGCCGAAGGCGATCATCACCCACACGTCGACAAAGCTGCCGTTGATGGCATAGGAGCCAACGACGCAGAAAATCAGGATCGGCCCCAGGAGCCCCGCACGCGGGATCTGCGCCACCCGGGCAATATATTTCACCGCCCCCCACATCAGCACGAGCATGATGATGTTGGCCACGAGATAGGCAGCGATGATGCCGTAGGCGATCTCTGGCGCATTCTGGAACAGCAAGGGGCCGGGCTGCAGATTGTGGATGGTCAGCGCGCCGATCAGGATCGCTTCGGTGACGCTGCCCGGAATACCCATGGTGATCAGTGGTATGAGAGCCCCACCGATGGAAGCGTTATTGGCGCACTCACCGGCCACTACGCCCGGCTCATAGCCCGTGCCGAAGCGTTCCGGCTCGCGCGAAACCTGCTTGGCCGTGGTATAGGCCATTAGGGCGGCGATGTTGGCCCCGATGCCCGGCAGAAGACCGATCCACGTGCCGATGACCGACGAGCGCAGCATGTTGAGACCGTGCACCTTCGCGTCCGACCAATAGACAGGCAGGCGCGACTTCGGCAGCGCCGGTCTTTCTTTCGAAACCGGCGCGGCAGCGTCACGCAGGATCTGACTGATCGCGAAGGCGCCGATCAGCACCGGCAAGAGCCCGAATCCGGACAGTAGAACATCCTGGTCGAACGTGAGCCTGTCGCTGCCTGTCGAACTGTCTATGCCGGGCAGCGCGAAGGCCATTCCTAGAACGGCGGCCAGCAGACCCTTTACCATCGAACTGTGCGCAAGGGCTGCGAGCATGACCAGCGCCATAAGCACGAGGGTGAAATACTCCCAAGGCCCGAATTGCAGCGCGAAGCGGGCGAGCGCGGGCGACATGCCCGCCAAGAACACCCAGGAGATGATGCCACCCACGACTGACGCGAGTATCCCAAGAGCCAGGGCGCGTTCGGCCCTGTTATCGCGGGCCATCGGGTAGCCGTCGAAAGTTGTGACGATCGACGCCGGCGTGCCCGGCATCCTCAACAGGATGGCCGTGATCAGGCCGCCGGAAATGCCGCCGACATACTCACCGATCAGCAGCGTCACCGCACCCACCGGCTCCATATGGAAGGTCAGGGGCAATGTCAGTGCGATCAGCATGGAGGCCGTCAGGCCGGGTATGGCACCGACGACGATACCGAGGCTGGTGCCGACGAACAGGAGTGCCAGATTCTGCCATGTGAAAAGAAGCGTGAATGCGTCGCCCATGTCAGCGGAGATCCACATAGAGAAAATGGGTAAAGACGTAGCTGAGCCCCAGCGCAAGCCCGAGCCCGATCGCACCAAACAGCAGGCCCGTGCGCCAGTCGACCCTGTGAAGGACGAGACCGCTCACTGCCATCATGACCGTCGTGGCTGGCACAAAGGGAGCGCGGGCAAAATCGAGCGCGGCAACGTAGGCGACGAGCGCGACGAAGATCAAAAGACCCCGCACCGGGCTTGCTGCCCTGGGCTCTTCTTCATTTGGCACGACCCAGCCTTCGTCGTCGTCAGGCAGCTTGCGGCGCGTCAAGGCGCGAACGGCAATGATGGCACTGAAGATCAGCATGAGAACCCCCAGCGCCCTGGGCAACGCCGCCGATCCCAGCGGGTCGAAGCGCGGCGGCGGCAGGGAGGCGGCGCCATACAGCAACACCGCCGCAGCGAATGCGACCAATCCCGATAAGATGAGATCCGCCGCCATCTCCCGATTCTGTCCGCGCAGGTTAGCCATTGCGCCACTCCCATCCGGCCCGATGCGGAGACAGTCCCTGCCCTGCCTCGACCCTGCCTCCGATTCACTGGATCGTTGCCGCTACATCCTCGAGTTGATCGAGCGTCTTGCGGGCGTCTTCCATGGCCGCCTCGCCGTCCATCCAGTATGGCTCGAGCGTGTTGTTGCGGAAGTATTCGACGATCTCGGGATCGGCGATCGCTTTGTCCAGCGCGCTGGAAAGGGCGTCCACGGCAGCGTCCGGCGTGCCGGCGGGCGCCAGCCACCAGTTCGGGTTGGCCCAGGTGACGTCATAGCCGAGCTCCGTGGCGGTCGGCACGTCAGGCAGATCGGGAAGGCGCTCGCGACCGAAATAGACCAGGGCCTTCAACTCCTGTCCCTGCGCAAGGAACTCGGACGCCGCGAACAAGGCGATATCGGCATTGCCACCAAGCAGCAGCCGTAGGCGGTCGGCACCGCTGTTGGCCGTCACATAGCGCGTTTCAAACCCTGCCTCATTCGCAAGCATGGCACCCACGAAATGGGGGATCGTGCCGATGCCGACTGCCTCGACCAGACTGCGCGGCTCTTCCTTCAGATGTGCGATGAGCTCTTCCAACGTGTCGAAAGGCGCATCCTCGCGCACCGCCCAGACCGGACTGCCGCCGCCGGTGTAGCCGATGGACTTGAAGTCATCCAAGCCGAAATTGCCCAGATCCATCGCCGCTGCGATCAGAAGCTGGTGATGCCAGTGAATGATCGTGTGACCGTCTGCCGCGTCGCGCTGCATCTGGTTGACGGCATTTGCGCCGGCACCGCCGTCGACATTGACGACTGCCATCGCCTCGTCGAGCCAGCCCTTCTCCTGGATCTTCTCCGATATCAGCCGCGCCACGACGTCGGTGCGCCCGCCCGGCTTGAAGGGCACGATGACTTTGATCGGCTTGGATGGAAACTCTTGCGCCGAGACTGCGCTCAAGGATATTGGACCAACCAATCCGAATGCACCCACTGCCATCGCAATAAGTGCCGATGCCCGCGCGGCTCTCCAAAATCCGCAGAAACAATACCTGATAAGCATGAAATCTCCTCCCTGTCGCATCCAGTGCAGCTTGCACGGAATGGCCCAACCACTATACTGATCATGACCATATTGTCTAGACCAGTCAGCCGCAAGGAATTGCTGGCCACCCATTTCAGGGAGGAGCAGGTGGAAAATCGCCCCGACATCATCATGGTCATGACCGACCAGCATGCCGCGCGCATTATGGGATGCGCAGGCGATCCCGTAGCCGAGACACCCAGTCTGGACCACTTGGCCAGTCAGGGTACCTTCTTCGAGAACTGCTATTGCCCTTCGCCGCTTTGCGTTCCTTCCCGCATGGCGTTCTTGAGCGGGCTCGAACCGCATCAGTCGGGAGTCCTGACCAACGATGACTATCTTGCCTCGGACATTCCGACCATTGCCCACGCCCTGAGCGCGGCAGGCTATGATTGCCGTCTGGTCGGGCGCATGCATTTTTATGGTCCCGATCAGATGCACGGCTTCAGCGCGCGCCCTATCGGCGACATAGGCCCAAGCTTTCCTGGCGCACCGCCGCCGGATATCGGTCCGCTGACCAAGGGTCGGGGCAACCGGGGGCCGGAACTGGAGCATTCCGGCGCCGGCGAGACGTCCTATCAGGCCTACGACCTGACGGTGGCCGAGCAGGCGCAAGAGACCCTGCGCGCGCTCGCCGGACAGCGCCGGCGATCCGGTAGGCCCTTTTTCCTGTTGGTGAGTTTCTTCTGCCCACATCCGCCCTACATCGCCCGGCGCGCCGATTACGATGTCTTTGACGGCCGCGTACCGCCGCCGTTACTGGGCGGCCCACCGGAAGCGGATCACCCGGCGATCACGGCGTGGCGGGAGGCTGGCGGCGTTGGCGCGGTTTCCGCATCGGCGACGCAAAGAAGCCGGACCGCCTATTATGGGCTTGTACACATGATCGATCGCCTGTGTGGGCAGCTTTTCGAGGCAATCGACGAGCTGGGGCTGGATGATGCCGTAACTGTCTACACCTCCGACCATGGAGAATGCCTGGGCGAGCGCGGACTTTGGTGGAAGAGCGTCATGTACGACCAAAGCGTGAAGGTGCCGTTGGTGATCCGCGCTCCCGAAATGATGCCCGGCGCGGTGGACCGGCGCGTAACCAACCTCACCGATCTTTCCGCAACGATCCTCGGCTGGGCCGAGGCCCCTGCCCTGCCGCAGCACAGCGGACGTGACCTGCGCGATGCCAGGGAATGGGAAGACGAGACCTACAGCGCCTATTATGGCGGCCTCATGAATATCAGCCTTCCGCCATTGCGCCATCGCATGGTGCGCACACACCGGCACAAGCTGATGTGGTTTGACGGGGACGAGCCGATGCTGTTCGACCTTGCCGCCGATCCGCTCGAGGAGAACGACCTCGCGGGTGATCCCTCCTGCGCTGCCATCTTGTCCGCGCTCGAACGTAAGGTGCTTGAGGGCTGGGAACCAGCGCAGATCGCGACGCACCAGGAGGTCAACCGGGCTCGCTCGCAGGTCGTCCGGCAATGGGTGCGTGCCACACAGCCGGAAGAGCCGGCACGCTGGATCGATCCGCGCCGGGAGCGCAACCGCTATGAGTGAGCATGCGGAAAAGGTAAGCCGCTGTTGCCCCTCCGCCTCGCGTTCGGGAACAGCGCCTGCCGCGCGACAGGCCGTCGCCGCCGGCGCCAGCAGAGAAGCACCCCCTGCCCGGCTGGTTCCCATCAAAGGCGGCGCGACGACAACGGGGACGAACACGCCCGTTCTTCGCCACGATGGCGAAAGCCCCATCAGGAGGCATCGTCTGCCCCCCTACCGGATTGATCCCTACGCGGTAACGAATGCCTGGTTCAAGCGCTTCGTTGAAACCACAGGCTACCGCACGGACGCGGAACGCTTTGGCTGGTCTCTGGTCTTCCACACGTTCGTGCCGGAGGGCATTCAGGTCCAGCGTGTCGTCGACACGCCCTGGTGGCTAAAGGTGTTTGGCGCTGATTGGGCACACCCTTTTGGCCCTCAATCATCGATCGAGGGGCTGGAGAACCATCCCGTCACTCACGTTTCCTGGGAGGATGCGGTCGCGTTCGCCGAATGGGCCGGCGGTCGCCTGCCCACGGAGGCTGAGTGGGAGCACGCGGCGCGCGGCGGCCTGCCGCGTGCGACGTTCCCCTGGGGCGAAACCGAACCGACGGACAAGACGCCGTTGTGCAATATCTGGCAGGGCCGTTTCCCCCACGATAACACGCTGGCCGACAGCTATTTCGGCACGGCGCCAGTCGACAGCTTCGCGCCGAATTCGTTTGGCCTTCACAATATGGCCGGCAATGTCTGGGAATGGTGCGCGGACCCCTTCCGCATCCGATCTGTAGGAGCCCGCGCCCGCCAGGCCAACCACGCGGCAGCGGTGGAGAACATGAAGCTACTCAAGGGGGGCTCCTATCTGTGCCACAAATCCTATTGCTACCGCTACCGCATCCAAGCGCGCACCGGCGCCAGCGCTGACAGCTCGACCGGCCATATGGGCTTCAGACTGGTCTTCTGAGCAGAGATCTCCTCACGGTGAACTGGTTGACGAGCGCTGCTTTTCGGTGAGCGCCAAGGCTGGAGGTAATGAGAGTTTTCGCGCATGCTGTGCACTGCAGTGGGTTCCATGTATGCTCCTGCAGCACACGAACCTGGGATCGAGTTTATGCGAAACCAACTATCGTTCGCCTGTGGCGCTGTTGGGTTGGCGGCAGTTGTTTCTGGTGCATTTCCGGCATTGGCAGATTCGCGGATGTGGGTCGCAGTTGAAGATCTGAGACGCTTCACATGCCCTTCAATGGAGTGCGGCGTCGTCGGCCGTTTCTTCTTTCGAGAGACCCTACCAGTTCTCGAAACATCCAACGGCTGGTCGCGGGTTTCACGCCAAAAGGCGGCAGGGTGCTTCGATGGAAAGTCTCTGTATGTCGAATCAGGCCCCAGTGACTGCACCGCCAAGAATGGCATCAAGCAGGGCAAGTTCTCGGAATGGGTAAGATCGAAGTTCCTCGTTGAGGATCGTCCGAGCGAGCCCATGGAGGGACCCCAGAAAGATCATCTCGGAGAAAGCTAACGAGCCAGATCGTTTGAAATGCGAAGAGGGTGCCGGATTTCTCCGCGCCCTTTTTTTTTGGCAAGCGACGCCCACCGGCTGGGCCGGCGGCGCCTGCTTGGCTCGAAGCCCTGCGGGCTGACGAGACACGTGCTTGCCGCCGACCATCTGTTCGCCGACGACACGCCGGTCCCGGTGCTAGATCCGAATCTCGGGCGAACGAAAGCCGCGCGCTCTGAGTTTATGCGCGCGACCAGAGCGGTGGGGCGGCGAGACGCCGCCACACTACAATGCGTTCCCGTCATCGGCAGGAATGCCACGCAACCTGATGAAGACGGCGAACCAGAAGCGAAAGTCGGCCTCGCGTCCGGCATAGCGCGCCGTGAAGGCAGCCTCGGCTGCCGCGGTCATGGCTGCGGAGGGTCCGAAGAGATCGAGCGCCGCCTTGGCTCCGGCGTCCGGATCGGCAACGTCCCACATCGAGAAATCGCCGTCACCTGCACATGCGCCGTCCGCGCCGGGGGCCAATCCATCCCGAGGCGAGACCGACAGCGACCGGCTGCCTTGGGTGTCATGGTCCGACGGTTCGCTGCGGCGTGGCGACCGTCCCATCTCCAGCGGCGTCGTTTCGCAGAGTGGTTTGTTGGTGGGCATGGTCGTCAGCTCCCGCTCACATCCAAGCCCCTGCAGACCTGGAAGCAGCACCCGTCCCGGTGCCGGCGCAGGTAGGGAGCGTTCCGGTCACTGCCGGGGATAAATGTGCCCGGCCGCATCGCTTGCCCGAGACGCGCAAGATCGACGAGGGCCGAACGGATCTGTGGCCAGGGAAAGTCCGAGCAATCCTCCCAGCTCTCACCTTCCCTCAGAACCGCATCCAGCTTGCCGGCCACGCCAGCAAGCGTAGCGGCCGGCGTATGCGTGAGGGTGTCGAACAAATCCTGCTCGTGATCGGCCGCGTCCTCTTCGGCCTGTTTGGCGGCAGAATAGCCGAGTTCCCTGTCGACGCTATCCCAGCGCACCTGATAGGCGGCCAGATCGGCATGGGCCTTGGCACGCGTGGCGGCCCAGGACGGATCGTCTCCGAAGAGTTCCTCGACCTGCTCGGGGCCGTGCATGGTGATGGTCACGTCCTCGTCCGGTAGAAAAACCTCCGCACAAGGAAAGCCGACCCTGTTGATCAGCCTGGCTTCCAGGCGCTGCTGTTTCCGGCATGCCGCCAAGGTTCTGTGATATGCTGCCCTCCACTCGTGCCACAGTGCGAGTGCCGGGTCGGTGGTGGTCGTAACCGACGCGTTGGCGGCCGCCGCACCATTCTGAAATGGCCACGTTACGGTCGCCGCCGTCGTTCCAGCCAGCAACCTCCGGCGGGTGACGGCAGACAGACTCGTGCTAATCTCAGAATCAGCCATGATCCGAGCTCCATGCAGCTTGGGTTGTGGTCAGGCTAGGCACGGTGCGCCAACACCGCGTCTAGCCACACCTCGGACCGCCGGTCCAAGGGTATCGCTGATACCTTTGGATCATAGACGAATGATCTAAAGGGATCAATAGGCTTTGGTGACATCAGGACAGATGCGGGCAGCCCGCGCGTTGATCGGTATCTCGCAAGCGGAGCTTGCCCGCCGGGCTGGCGTCTCTGTTCCAACAATCAAGCGCTGCGAAAGCGATGGTATGAATGTTCCCAGCGTGTCCGCCGAAACCCGGGAAAAGATTCGTGCCGTTCTTGAGGTCGAAGGCGTGGAGTTCACCAATGGCAATCACCCGGGCGTCAGATTGCGGCGACCGTGACTGGCGGTTGAACGATTGAGTGCCTGTTTGATCGGTGCGGCGATTGCCGCTTTTTCCTTGGGCAATGAAGACCGAATGGGCTATTCCGCACACCTCCGCGCCAAGGTGCCTAGCAATCCATGATGTAGGTGGCGCCCTTAAGTGGCTGCTGCATAGGCCGCGATTGCCTGGTGGAGATGGTCGAATGTCAGCCGCATGCGCTGGTCGCTGCGCAGGTCCTCGTGCATGGTGATCCAGGTCTCGAGCGGGACTCCCACCATGTCGGGCAGCAGCCGGACGAGTTTTGGGGTGCGGCTGGCCAGGCCCACCTGGCAGATGCCTATGCCGCATCCGGCGCGGATGGCGGCGAGTTGGGCGAGCTGGTTGTCCGTGCGGAAAGCGAACGTCTCGCGTGTCAGCGACAGGCCGCTTGCCGCGATGGCGCGGGCGGAAACGGCGTCCTGGTCGTAACCGACGATCGCGTGGCCGGCGAGTTCCTCGAGGCGCTTCGGTGTCCCGTGCACGGCCAGATAGTCGGGATGGGCGTGCAAACCGAGCATGACGTTCCCGGCGCGCCTTGCCACAAGCGCCTTCTGTGTTGGCCGGGTCATGCGCACGGCGATGTCGGCCTCGCGCCTCAGGAGGTTGCTCGTTGCATTGGACAGCACGATCTCGAACACAAGATCCGGATGCCGCGCGCGAAGGTCGCGAAGGATGGCCGGCAGCACTTCCCCGCCGACCACCTCGCTTGCGGTGACGCGCACGACACCCGAGAGCGCAGCCTCGTCGCCGGCGGCCGCCCGGACGAGCGCGTCGGCGGCTGATGCCATCACCTCCGCGTGGGGTAGGAGGCGCATTGCCGCGGTCGTGGGCACGAGCCCATGGGGCGAGCGCGTGAACAGGCTCACGCCGCCGAGCGCCGCCTCGAGCTGGCCGACATGGCGCGCCACCGTCGGCTGGGTGACGCTCAGCACCCGCGCCGCGCCCGACAGGCTTCCCTCGCGCAGCACGCTCAGAAAAGAGCGGTAGTGGTCCCACGTCGGCGTCGGTTTGTTCATCTATTTTCGTATAGCAGAGCCATGAAATATCGCAATTCCGTTAATGTTGGGCGGTGCCATATTGGTCTCACTTCACGCAAGGAGATCAGAAATGAACACCACCAAGATTGCCCTCATCCTCGGCGCGACCGGCGGCGTCGGACACGAGACTGCGCTGGCGTTTTCGAAGCGCGGCTGGCGCATCCGCGCCCTCCACCGCGATCCTGCCCGTGTGGCATCCTCGCTCCCCGAGGCCGAATGGGTCGCGGGCGACACCATGAATGCCCGGGATGTGCTCGCGGCCGCGGACGGCGCGGCGCTCATCGTCCACGGCGTCAACCCGCCCGGCTACCGCAACTGGGAGCGGCTCGCGCTACCGATGCTGGAAAACACGATCGCCGCGGCACGCTCTTCGGATGCGCGCATTATCTTTCCCGGCACCGTCTATAATTATGGCCCGGATGCATTCCCACTGCTTAGCGAAAGCATGCCGCAGAAACCGCGCACCCGGAAGGGCGCGATCCGCGTCGCCATGGAGCGCCGTCTGCAACGTGCTTCCGAGGAGGCGAATGTACGGGTTCTGATCCTTCGCGGCGGGGATTTCTTCGGGCCAAACATGGGCAATTCCTGGTTCTCGCAGGCTCTGGTGAAGCCGGGAGCCCCATTCAAGGCCATCACCTATCCCGGACGGCCGGAAGTCGGGCACGCCTGGGCGTATCTCCCCGATTTCGCCGAAACGATCGCCCGGCTGGTTGAGCGGGACGAGGCGCTCGGCACCTTCGAGACCTACCATTTCGGCGGTCACTGGTTTGAGCGCGGAATAGAGATCGCCGAGCGCGTGCGCACGGTTGCGCGGGCGCCCGGACTGCCGATCCGGCGCTTTCCCTGGGTGGCCGTCGTGGCGCTCTCGCCGTTCGTTCAGCTGTTCAGAGAGCTCGCGGAGATGCGCTACCTCTGGACGACGGCAGTGCGCCTCGATAACAGCAAGCTGCGCGTTGTTCTGGGCGGGGAGCCGCATACGGACATCGACCTCGCCCTGCACCGGACGCTCGCCGCGCTCGGATGCGCTGCGGCTCCTGTGCTTCCCTAGAGCGCGATCCATTTGGACGCACGAAGGACGCCCTCTGTTTTTGAATTTGCGCATCGTGCTTCCCGAAAAATCGACTCCGGTTTTCGGGCCGATGCTGTAGTCCGAGTGTTGTCATGAAGCAACGGGCAGCTTCGGCGTGCTCAACAAGTCGACCCCTTAAGGATCGACCGTTGGCTACCTGGGTCATTCCCAAAGAACTCGATACGGCGGCGGTGGGCGAGCAGAGAGCAAAGCCCGCCGCCAACCACCGCCTCTTCTGTCTTCCGCAGCTACCGGACCCGGTTCGTCGCCTATGGCATCACGTGCTTATATAAGCCCATGGAACAGGTGGACTGTTCCGTGAGGCAGCGCGGCATATCGCTTAGCCACTGCCGCTCATCTGCAGGCCATCGGCACAAGAGCGACAATGATTGCCTGCAATCGCCTACGGTGCGAAATTTGGCTGGCGCCCGAAAGGCGGAACCGCGCTGCTCCGTGATGCTGCGGTCACAAAGCTCAAGCTTGTTTGCATTCTGCTCCGCACGTGCTAACAGCCGGCAACTTTGAAGGTCGAGAATGTTTGCAACCATCAAGATCGCCTTGAAGGACATCCATGCAGGCCTGCGTATGCGGCGCGTGTGGATTGCGCTGGCGCACGAGGATATCGGCGACCAGCACCGGCGCACGGCGCTCGGGCCATTGTGGCTGCTCATCAATTACTTGGCGTTTGCTGGAACCTTCATCTTCGTCTTTCAGCGCGGCGCAAGCATACCCAATTACGAGGCCTATGTGGCAACCGGGCTGCTGGTCTGGTTCTACATCATGGAGACAATCTCCCAGAGCGTGTCCCTCTTCGTGCGCGAGGAGAGCTTCATCAAGGGTACGACGCTGCCGCTCTCGGTCTATGTCATGCGGCTTGCCACGCAGTCGGTCATCCGGGCCGGCTATGCATTTATCGGCTGTCTCGCAATTTTGGTAATAAGCGGCACATCGCTTACCGTGATGTGGGCGTGGTCGGCCCTGGCGATAGTGCTGATATTGGCGACGGCGCCCGCCGCCATCATCCTCTTTGCGTTTCTCGGCGCCTACTTCCCCGACAGCCAGTTCATCGTCTCCAACCTGACGCGCATCGGCATGTTTCTGACGCCTGTCTTCTGGGCATACACGGGCGGCGGCGGCGTGCGCAGTACCTTCTACTACTCGAATCCCTTCACCTATTTCCTGGAGATCGTGCGCATACCGATCCTCTCAGGAGACGTGCCTGTGCGCTCCTTCATCCTTTGTGGCGCGATCACCGCCAGCCTGTGGGCCGTCGCGCTCCTGCTGCTCGGCCGCTTGCGCAAACAGGTCGTGTTCGTTTTGTGATGGTTTCAATCCGCGCCGAAAATCTGAGCCTCACCTACCGCCTGCGCCAAAAACTGACTCTGGCGCCGCGCGACAAGCGCATGCCGACCGGCGGGCGCATCGTCGGCAAGGGCCGCACCCGCTTCGTCACCGCGCTTGACGGCGTCAGTTTCGAACTGAAGGCCGGCGACCGGCTGGGCCTCGTCGGCCCCAATGGAGCGGGCAAGACGACGCTTCTGAAGGTGCTTTACGGCGTCTTTGAGCCGACTTCGGGCAGCGTGGAAATCAACGGCCGCGTCGACGCGCTGTTTAATATCCGGCTCGGTTTCCGGCCGGAAGCGACTGGCCGGCGCAACATCGTGCTCAGGGGACTCATCAACGGCTGGAGCGAGCAGGAGATCGAGGCCCGCATGGAGGAGATAATCGAGTTCAGCGAGCTCGGCGATTTCATAGACCTGCCCTTCAAGAGCTACAGCCAGGGGATGGCCGCCCGCCTTGCTTTCTCGGTTGCGACCAGCCTGGAGCCGGAGATCCTGCTCATGGACGAATGGATCGGCGCCGGCGACCCCGCCTTCCAGGAAAAGGCGAAGAAGCGTATGGCGGAACGCGCCGAGAAGGCCGGCATCATCGTGCTTGCCAGCCATAACCATGCGCTGTTGAAGAAGACGTGCAACAAGATGCTGGAACTAGAGAAGGGCAGTGCAACCTTTTTCGGCATGTTGGGAGAGTTTTTTGACGGGAAGGGATGCAAGACATGATCGGTGTCTACGGTGCCAACGGCTTCATCGGACGACATCTCGTACGATGCCTCATTGCCGCCGAAGCTTCCGTTCGCGCCGTTTCCCGACGATATGATAAATCATTTGTTGAAGAGTTCGAAGGCAAAGTCGAGTTGGTCGAAGCCGATCTGCGTCAGCCGATAGCGATGGCCTCATCGCTGCAGGGCATAGACACGGTGGTGCAACTTGTCAGCACCTCCAGCCCGGGTCTCGGGAACGACCACGCAGTGGCGGACATCAAGGAGAACGTTCTCCCGCATGTCGAATTCCTGCAGAATTGCATCATTGCGCGCGTCAAGCGCTATTTGTTCCTCTCTTCGGGTGGGACGGTCTATGGTCCCGGTGCTCCCGTCCCCACACCCGAGAGCGCCCCGACCAACCCGATAAGCTCCCACGGGCTGACCAAGCTGATCGTCGAGAAATACATCCAGATGCATGGCCACGTGGATGGTCTCGAATATGTCATCTTGCGACTTGCCAATCCGTTTGGGCCGGGCCAGGAATTCCGCAAGGGTCAGGGCCTGATCCCCGCAATCCTCGACCAGTACAGGAAGCGACTTCCCATCCGCATACTGGGCGACGGCCTGGCGATGCGCGACTATATCTATGTCGAGGACGTCATCGAGGCGATTATGGCTGCAATCCATTTGAAGTATAGGCCGCAGCTTGTCCTCAACGTTGGAAGCGGTGAGATGAAGTCCGTGATTGACGTCATAGAGACTGTAGAGGAGGTTACGGGCTACCGCTTCGAGCGAAACTACACAAACGCGCGCAGGACCGACGTCGATGTGAGCGGCCTGGATATAGCACAGGCGCGCGAAGTTCTTGGCTGGACGCCACGAACTCCTTTCCGCGAGGGGATCGGAAGAGCTGTGCTCGGGGCGGCCTGATGAGCCGGATGGAACCGTTGGCGGGAAACGGCCGGAAGAGAGAGGCTAACATATAGAGGCTTGGCTTCACGGTCGCGGTCGGATAAAGGCAGGCTGGGCGCACTCAGGAGATAAGCAAAGTTGATCATACGACCAGGCCAGGATACCGCTCAGAAAACAGTCGTCATCGTTGGCGTTCAACGAGGAGGCACCTCGATGGTGGCCGGTGTCGTGCGTGAACTTGGCATCAACCTCGGCAACAACCTTGGCAACAACCACGAGGATCCGGAGTTTCTTCCACACGACATTGATGCTGTTCGATCTGTTGTTGCCAAGCGAAATGACATGCACGATGTTTGGGGGTGGAAGATGCCGCATTCATCAGTTTATCTGAAAGAGCTGCTTCCTGACTTAAGAAACCCCCGTGTCATCGTTGTCTTCCGCAACGTGATTGCGATTGCCGAAAGCCAGATGAAGCGCTCGGACGCACACTTTGACAGAGCTTTCATGTTTTCATTCAACCGCCTCATTCAAGTGGGGAAGATGCTACAGGAGCTGGATTGTCCTCTTGTGGTCGTAAATTATGAGAAGGCGACGCGGGAGCCACGGCGCTTTGTCGATGAACTCGCTAGCTTTCTACATATCGAGCCGGAAGAATCGGCTTCACAGCGCGCCGTGGAAATGATCAATCCTGAAGTGGGCTACCGGCGCGTCAGCCATGAGGATTGGCGGCATTCCGTTGCCAAGGCAGAGCAAGTTGATAAGGCTGCGCTTACAGAGCTTCGACCGAAGCGTCGCAACGTAAACATCTCTACCGTCGAAGGACGACTTGAGAAGACAAACGAAGGGGCGTTCGTGGAGTTCAGCGAAGTCGACGGGGCACGCTTTCACCTCGGCCTAGTCCGAGACAACGATCCGGATTTCGTGAGGATCTCTGTCGATGTCGGTGCGGGCTATTCCTCTAATATGACAGAGCGTGTTTCGCTATTCAGAGGTGGGAATATCATTACGGTCGAGGCTACGAGAATCAAGGGGATCAGAATATACCCCCAGTTTGATGGCCCCTGGAGCAACACGAAGTTATTTCGCGTGTATTCATAGAACAGAGAACTGCATATTCTCGCAGAGGACGCCTCGTGTCAACGAAGCGTGCAGGTCATTGGCTCTGGAGTGCCTGCCCATCCGTTCCGCCGGGCGGTGCCGGCGCGGCTCTTTCGCGCTTGTCGCCATGCGCCCTCATCATCCACCACGACAGGGACGAAACCGGCATCGTTGTTATCGAGTGGCATGGCCAGCCGGCTTTCCCGGGCAGCCCGGCGCCAGCTGATAACGTAGAGAATCTTTCGCACTTTCAGATTTGACGGCTCCTTCTACAATGACGGAAGGAGCGAAGGGATGGATGACGAGAAGGATGCGGGTCAAGGACTGGCGGCGCATCGCTACACGCTATGACCGATGCGCCCACACCTTCTTCTCAGCCATCTGCATCGCCGCGACGATCATCTTCTGGCTTTGATCAATGAGTCCTGAGCCTATACTGGACTTTTCGAACCGGGCTGGATCATCGACCGCGGAGCGGTAGGTCAGCGCAACCAAGGCACCGACACCCGGCGCACTCATCAGCCGTTGGCAAACTTTGTCGGCGCGGGCGATCCTGAGCATCTCGCGGTGCAGCTTCGTAAATTCGCTCCACAGCGCTGCTCGCGCCGTTAGCATCGCGTCAATCACCATCGACAATATCGCATGCCCTGCAATCAGTTCGCGGATGCGCGCTTCGAAACGCCCTCGGCTGACTTCGCCGACCTTTAATCCATAGCCGCGCAGGATACCCCGGATGCTGAGCTCGACGTCGAGCAGCTTGGATTGCAGAAGCTTGCGGCCAACCAATAGAGCCCGAGTGTCCTGGGCCGGCGACGATTTGGCGTGGACCGGACGATACCACCCCATGCGGAGCAGTTGCGCGATCCCCCGTGCATCCTTGCGGTCGGTCTTCACCGTCATCGCCGAAAGCGCCGCCTTCACATGCCGCGTTTCCAGCAAAACCACCTCATGACCCGCAGCAACGAGAGCCGCGTGTAGCCATTGGGACAACGGCCCCGCTTCAAGGCCGATGCGCTCTACCGGAAAGTCCAGTTGATCAAAATACCCGACCAGGCATTCAGGCTCGCTGCCTACCTTGACCTCGCGAACCAACTTGCCGGTCGCGTCGACCACGCACACGCTGCTCTCTTTTAGCGAGACGTCGATTCCTGCATAATACTCCATGGCTGTTCCTCTCATGATGCTTGAGGCCGATCGCTCGGACCTCGTTCCAAACATCATCATTCTGAGGGACAGCCACCCAACTGGCTACTCATGAGACGCCGGCCCATTACGGCATCTAGGTCTCTTGTTGGGCTGCTGCCTGACTCGGACGCAGGCCCGCCCGCAGCCGTTCATCGGATGACCGATCAACGGAAAAAAACAGCGGTCGTCCGTTGGACCGCATGACCACAATGGACATGTATTCCAGCAGGATGCCAAGCAGGAGAATACAGAAGCCGCCGAAGAATGTCGTCACGAGGATTTGCGACGCCCATCCCTGAATTGCGATCAATTCGGGCATGAGCAGACGGATGAGGACGAGTGCGACACTACTGGCGGCGCTTACGCCAAGGACGATCAGACCGAACAGCACCCCCAGCCGGAGTATCTTCAACTGACTCGATGCAATCATGCGCCGGCCGTGCGACAATAACGAGCGCAACCTATAACCGCTCTGGCCAGTGCTTATGTAGCGCTCATCCTTCAGCGGCATCAACACCGTCTCGACGCGGTCAGTGAACCAGGAGAGAGTCACGTCAAAATAGGTGTCGTGCTGGCATACTTTTGCCGCCCCGCGGCCGATTGAGCCACGAAGCAACCTGAAGCTGTTGACGCGCCGCAAGTTGGGATTCCCGGTGATCCACTCCATCATGCGCTTGTAGGCGCGAGAAGAGAGATCGCGGGCAAGCGTCTGGTGGACGGCGCCAGTTGGCTTGGCATAGATCACGTCACTGTTCGTCTCAGCCGCCTTGCGCAGCATATCGATGATACGGGCCGGCGGGTGTTGAAGGTCCTCGTCGAGCGTGACGATCCAATCGCCTGAGCTGTGCAATATTCCCGCGATCGTAGCGGCATGCTGACCGAAATTGCGGGACAGGTGCAGGACGGTGACCCACGACTTCGCCGCGGCAATTTTATCTAAGATTCCGGGGGACTTGTCCCGAGCGCCGTCGTCAACGAATATCAGTTCGTGAAGAGAGATGTCACTTCCGGTTGTCTTGAATAGGTTACGCAGAACATCGATGTCTGCGGCGAGCCTTTCGAGATATGCCTCACCAGCGTAAACAGGCACAATCACCGATATCGCAATCATCATAGCCACCACAGCTTCCCCAAAATTGGGTCTGATTAGCAGGTAGCGGCTCGCTATTCTAGGCGCTTCGGGTTATGTCCTTCCCAATTGGTTGGCAGTTGATGGACATCGGCGTGAAGCAAGATCGAGACAAGACGCCCGAACTCTTTGATTCCTATGGCGACAACTATTCGGAGACCGTGAATCGTTCGGTCGCCTTCACGGGGCTGGATGTAGATTTCTTCACCCACGTTAAGGCTGCCTACATCCTGGACCTGTGCCGCTCCAGCTTAGGGCCACCCGACCAAGTGAGGGCGCTTGATGTCGGGTGCGGCGTGGGGAATTTCCATGGGCTGCTTGCCCCAAGCCTTGGGTCCCTCTCGGGGGTTGACGTTTCAAGTTCGTCGATCGAACGGGCGAAACAACGGCATCCTAGTGTAGACTATCAGGCCTACGACGGCAGACGGCTGCCCTACGACGACGGTGCATTTGACCTCGCCTTCACCGTCTGCGTGATGCACCACGTCGATCCCGCGCAATGGGCGGAATTCGCCAGCGAGATGCGACGGGTTCTGCGGGCAGGCGGACTTGCCTTGGTGTTCGAGCACAATCCGCGAAACCCACTGACGCTACGGGCGGTCAACAACTGTCCTTTTGACGAGGACGCGGTTCTGCTTCGCGCTGAGACTACCGCTGGGCTATTTACGCAAGCTGGGTTTCGAAACGTAACTTCTCGGTTTATCCTTTCTGTGCCGGCCGCCGGGTCGGCCATGAGGACCCTCGACAGGGTGTTTTCCCGGCTGCCATTAGGAGCTCAATATTATGTCCGGGCCGAAAAGTAGCAGCGGAGTTTTTTCACTGCCTTTGAACTGGCTCCGGCGCGATACACTGCTTGCCCTGCTGTCCCGGTTTTCGCTCGTCGGATTCGCCGCGACAGCGACCTATCTGGCGGTCTCCAACGCACTGATGGTCAGCGGCATGTTAGAGCCGGTCACTGCCTCGGTGTTGGGATATGTGGCTGGAATGGCGGTCTCCTTCCTGGGCCAAAGTGGCTTCACATTCTCGGTTCACCAGCGCACATTCAGTCAGTTATTTCGCTTCACCCTTCTCTCAGTTGCAGGCATTGCATTCAGTTGGTGGAGTGTCGAATTCGTCGTTCATGAGATGCGAGCGCATCCGGTTTGGGGCACCGTGGCTACGTCAGCGTTCATTCCGCTCCTGAGCTTCATCGTGATGAGGAATTGGATTTTTGCGCGATCCGAGCCGAAAGCCAAATGAAGACCTGCCTTCTCTATCGGCGATGCCGATGAGCTACACCAGAAGGACGGCTAGAAGCACGCCGCCAGCGCCCGCAACGTAAAGCCATTGCATCGCCACGAGCGACAGCGCTCCATCTCGACTGCTTCTCGTGGCGATCATCTTGAGCAGGAATGCTGCGGAGAGCGCCATCAATGGCCCCAAGGTCGGCCAATAGCGAGAATGGCTCGGGTGGATGAAGGGCTGAACGAACAGGCAGAGCGTGAACATCTTGATGCACAGGCTTTCGATCTGCGCAGCTCGTCCCGTCACGACAATGCCGTTTGCTAATATGAGCGCGAGCAGGGCGGGGAAATAGAGCAGCCCCGTCCAGAATGCGGCGACGGTTCCCGCTACACTCACCATCGGGTCAGGCAGTTCAAGGCGGCTTCCTGGCAGGAAACGATCACGTACAAACCCTGTCGGCACCAGTAGGAACTGCTTCAAATTCCTTCGAACGCGTTTGGTATATTCCTTTAGCGTCAGGTCGCGGGTTGCGTTCGTTGCCATCCGCTTTTGAGCCTCAAGCTCGCTGATGCCATTTGCAGCTCCATAGGCTTGCGAAAAACGAGCACCCTCGATCCAGATGTTCTTGCCGGGGCAGGGCCCAAAGCAAAGCCTGTCGGCCTTGCCGAAGGTGATGCCGAAAGACAGGGCTGGCGTGGAGGTGGAGATTACGGTCCCACCAAGTTCGCGGCTCGCCATCGCGCTCCATGGCGCGACTACGGCTGCGAAAACGGTAGATCCGAGAGCTAGAACCGCTGCCCGATGGAGACCCGAACGCCACTGGCCGGTCATAAAAGGCAGGGCGAGCAGGAAGACATTCACCGCCACGGCGACGACAAGTAGGCTCCCGCGCAAGTAGAAGGCCGCAGCGAGAATGAGTTCGAGGGCGATAATGTCGCGTGGCGAGGGACTGTTTCGACAGCCCAGCGTCCATGTTCTGACGAAGACAATGACAAGGAGCAACCCAGCAGGAAGGTCGCCCCAAATGGTGGCGGAAAAGAGCTGCCAAGTTACGTCGAGCGTGGGGAACACGAGTAGCGCAAGAGTGTATTGCCGTCCAAAGGCGCGATTTACCTCCCAAAGGCTCCAGAACCACAGGATAAGGGCCAGGGCGCCAGCGTAAATCCTAACGGCTGAAACATGCGGCGTCGCATCGAACAGGAAAAGCGGCGTCAGGACGATGGGAACGCCGGGCGTGAACCAGCCGAAACCCACGACATTGGTCTTCATTTCCGCGAAGGTGATGTCGCCTGTCAGAAAGCCCGCGATGAATTTTGCCCCGGAGGAGTAAAAGAGCTCATCGCCGGAAAGCGGCACGGTCGCCATGAAGGCGGTCGAGGCGATCCATACAGCGCCTACGGCAATCCAGAGGACGACAAGAGGTAGGTGCCTGCTCGTCAGATCCCTCTGTGAAATTGTTGTGCTAGTGGTACAACTGCTGATTGCCGCAGCGGCACTCAGCAACAGTATCTTCGCTCTCATTTCGAGTTCCTGAATGCACGAAGCGGGGTGGGAAGTTTTTCGATCTTTTGACCTAACGTTCCACCGACTCTCTGGTATCTAACATCTGTTCATCCTCGTCATTAACGTGCTTATTGACACTGATCGTAGGAAGAAACGCAGCTAGTCTGTCGGCCTCCCGACTCCATGCGCTCGCACCGGCCCTCGCCAGCCCCGCTTCCACCAAACTAGCGGCTTTTTCGGGGTTTTCCAGAACGTCGGTCAACGCGCCCACTATCCCCTCCACGCTCATATCGCAATAAGCAGCCTCTTCCTCGGACAAGAGCCAGCTTGACTGTGGCCCCTTGTTGATGACGACGGGGCACCCGCAAGCAGCGACCTCCAGTGGCAAAAGCGAGAGATTTGTCGACGACAGAATCAAAGCCACATCGCATTGTGAGTAGAGATCCGGCAGATGCTCGACAGGAACAGTGCCCGCATTAAGATGATGAAAAGGGATCTCAAAGCCGCTGACATCCCAACCGGCAAAGATCACCGCAACATCAGGATCCCTCTCGCAGACACGTGTCAGCGCCAATAAGCCCATTTCGAAGCAGCGCCGCGGCGTGACCGGCCTTGCATAGAACAGGATGTGTTTTTTCGAATTAGGTCGCTTTTTATGCGGCTTGTAGAGGTCGAGATCGCAGGCAAAAGAATACGGGAATGTAGTCATTCCGTATTCCTTGTTCAGCTTTTCCGCCAGCCATGAACCGGCGGTAATTCCGGTCATGCCAAGTTTGTAGGTATTCTCTGCGAAGTTGTACTCGCTGCCATGGGCGTAAAAAGCGGGCTCGAAATCCTGAACAAAATACAGGCGGTGAATAGCATCACGATACTTCGCCACCCAATAGGCGGTTTGCCATCCTGTGGCGACGAGATAGTGGCAAGGCTCGATCGAACGAATACCGAGCGACACTGTAATCCCATAATCTCCGAAGGAATGGTTGAGGCTTGCTTGGGCCTCCTCGATGGAAGACCATCGATGTGGCTCCATTACAACGACATGCTGATTGGGAAAGCCACGCTCCTTCAAGAGCCGCATCATACGCAGGATGTTGATGTGCCCGCCTGAAGAGGCATGAAAGTCGGGGATGATCCATGTCATCGACCCTTCCGGGACATTCTCGGGGGCTAGCTTCAGCCCAAGACCCTGTTCTTCGCCAAGGATGAATTCGTAATGCCCAATGACGTCCTGCTTGCCTTGAACAGCGCTAGGGATCGTCCGGAACGCGTATGACACAGCCTTGCGGGTCGCGACCCGCCACCCGTCTCGCCTCGTGACATGCGCAAACCTGGAAAGATTTCTCATCAGCATCTTTGAGAAGCCAACCTCTATCTCGCCTGCAGCTGCTTGTCGCGGGACAAGGCCGTGGCATGTTTCTGTGCGAAAGTCGAACGTGTGGTTCCGAGATAATACCCGATCTGCCGCGCCAGATTGTCGAGCGGACGCTTGAGGGTGGCCGCAGGATGAGAAAGAATCCAGCCATTCCTGAGTGCTAGCATGACATCGCGGGCACTGGTCCTGAACGACTGCCGCATCAACTCTCGTTTGGAAGGGCACAATTTGTACCCGAACAATTCATTGAGTGCTCGCGCCTCGTCATAACTGCGCTGCACCCTCTCCCACAACGAATAATCGTGGGAATGGTACACGACAGAGTCCCAGGCAAAGGCCTTTCGAAAGCCCGCTTCCACGATCTGCTTTGCCCACAATTGATCTTCCGAAAAATCCACGTCCGGATAGGGATAGCGTTCCCACACCGATTTTCTCAGGCAGGACGAGTTGTCGGAATAGAAATGAAAAACCTGGCGAATCCCCTGATTGCGTGAATATTCCCGAGCATCCTTGATCCAGATCTTTGGCCAGTTTCTCAAGCCAGTGAAGTGTGTCTTGAGTTCCCAAGCCGTGAAAGGTGTTGCGTCCTCATACGCTATGTGACGACCGAAGACCCCGGCAACCTGATCGTCCTCCAGGAGCGGCTTGACCAATTCCCGCAGCCAGAATCTGTCGACTGGAGTCGCATCATGCGTGAGGAAGGCACAGAATTCGCCTCTAGCTTCCCGAACGCCGAGATTTCTTGTCCTACCATGCCCGAATGCGGCGGGCTTGATCTCGATAAGCCTGAATCTCGGGTCGCCAGCCGGAATGATTTCCTTGGAACCATCCTTCGAACCCGAGTCGATAACAATGATTTCGAATCCTGCGTCTAATTCCTGGCTGGAGACCATATCGATTACGCGCTTGAACTGCGGCAATCCGTTTTTTACGGGAATGATCACGGATACCAGCGGCTTTTCTGCACACATATGTGGCAAGGCGGGGTGAGTGGCGGCACGGGTATCTTGATTGTCCGCGCTTTTGACAGGAGCGTCAGAGCCCGGCGTATCCTCATGGCCCCGTTGAAGGCTACCGCTAGCACCACCACCGTTCCCATCATTCGATGGGCCGTTGCGGTGTCTTTGGCCGGCCAGCAGTCGCTTTGCTGCCCTCAGCGGCTTCGTCACGCGCCATGACGTGCTTCGGTGAATGCCTTCGATGACCGACCGCAATCGATTCTCTTGTTCCTGCGAATGAGAGAGTTCCTGATTGAGCGCCTCAATCTCTTCCTCACGGTCGTTGAGACGGGCCCTGAATTCCGCAGACTGGCGCTCGACCTCCGCTTCCTTTGATGCCACCTGGGCGCCCAGCACTTCGAAACGAGTGCTGAATTCTGCAGACTGGCGCTCGACCTCCGCTTCCTTTGATGCCACCTGGGCGCCCAGCGCCTCAATCTGGCGGACCTTCCCCTCTAGATCAACCTGCATGCGTGCAATCTCGCCTCTTTGCAGATCAACCAGTTTCCGATTGGCCACAATCTCTTCTTCGAGCGTCCTGTGGCCCAGCGACCAGATATTCTGCGTTTGGTCGGACGGTCTGGACTTGCTGCCGTCGAGCGGAATAATCCCGCCATAGACGACTGCCTTCCCGCCGGCGATCTTGCGCTTGCCCAATCCATTGCGGATCGGCGCACATTTTGTAAGTACACACACAGAATTGACAAACTCCACCGAATGAATCGACGCAAGCAGCGTTTCGTCGAAGGTGGTGGAATACCGGTTGGCAAAGGCGGCAAGTGCGTCTACGCGCTCATGCGGCGTGCCCCAATGCTCATGATTTAGAATATCGAGCAAACGCTTGAAAAAGGACATTGAGGAATAAGGATCGTAAAGTCCGCCCTCGAACTCTTGCCAGTAGCTGCAGTGCAAATCCTCTGCGATATATATCCCGCCCTCGGCTAGGTGCCCGAAATAGAGCGCGAAGGAGCGCACTATGTCGGAGGATTTGTGCGATCCGTCATCGATGATGATATCGAACTGCGGCGATTGGGCGAGGATTTCGTGCTCCACCTCGTCCGAATTGGCATCCCCGACGATCAGGGCGATTTTCTTGCTGCCGAAGGTCAGCTTTCGGCAATCCGGGTTGATATCGCATCCGACGATCACCTTCGCCTTGGGAAAATATTTCCTCCAGATCTCAAGCGAACCGCCGTTCTGCACTCCGATCTCGAGCAGGCGGACAGGCCGATTCCGGAACCGCGAAAGGAGTTGCTCATAGGTCTCGAGATAAATCGTCCATTTGTCCGACACCTTGCCGTTGTGCTCAGCGTACAACTCGCGCAATGTCTTCATCGGTCGGGCTTGGAAACTCGGAACTGCGCTCGTCATAATGCGTCCCCACTGTACGGCTGCAGGCTCAGGGGCCACCTCAGCGTCCCGGTGCCTGAGGGTGCACGCCCGAGCACGACTACGCCGATGCGGCCGGCGGCGGGGCTGGAAGTCGTAGCGTGTAGTCATGCTCCGATCCGATACCGTCGTCGTCTGACGGCCGCAACCTTAATCCACCCGGTCCACCCATCAATGCCCGCCCTCCAATAGCCGCCGGACGACCGCTCTGGTGCTCTCCTCCCACTCCGGTGCGCGGTAGCCGAATTTGGCGGCAAAGCGGCCGCTGTCGAGGCGGGAATTTTTTGGCCGCACGGCCCTGGTCGGAAATTCCTCCGTTGTGATCGCGTTCACCGTGGCGACAGGGCCGCCAAGCCCTTCACTGGCGCGGAATATGTGCCGTGCGAAGCCGCACCAGGAGGTGTCGCCCGTGCCGACGAAATGGAAGACGCCGCCCGGCCGGCCCGGCCCGCGCTGCCAGCGTCCGATCACGGCGAAGATCGCCTCGGCGATCTCCAGCGCTGACGTGGGATTGCCCAGCTGGTCGTCGACCACATTGAGCGCGTCCTGCGTCTCGGCCAGTTTCAGCATCGTCTTGACGAAGTTCCTGCCGAAGGGGCTGTAGACCCAGGCGGTACGCAGGATCAGATGTTCGGAATTGGCAGCGGCCACCGCCGCCTCGCCGGCAAGCTTGCTCCTGCCATAGACGCTTCTGGGGCCCGTTGACGCCGTCTCGTCATAGGGCGCGTCCGCCTCGCCCGAAAAGACATAATCGGTCGAAAGATGGATGACCGGGGCGCCTGCCAGCCGCGCCGCCCGCGCTACTTCGCCGGCGCCCTCCTCGTTCACCTTGAAAGCAATGTCAGGCTCATCCTCGGCTTGGTCGACCGCCGTATAGGCGGCAGCGGAAACCACGATGTCGGGCCGGGCCGCCGCGATGGCGGGCCTCACCGTCGCCGGTCGCAGGAGGTCGAGCTCCGGCCGGCCGAGCGCGATCAGTTCAACATTCGGGCGCGATGCTGCCCGCTCGGCCATGCTTTGGACCAACTGTCCTTGCCGGCCGGTGACGACAATCCTCATACCGTTTTAGCCTGCATCACGCCAAGCCGATTGCCCTGATAGCGTTCGGCCCTGATCGGCCGCCACCACCATTCATTGGCGAGGTACCAGTCGATCGTCTTGGCGAGCCCGGTCTCGAAGGTTTCCTCGGCCTTCCAGCCGAGCTCGCGCTCGATTTTCGCAGGGTCGATCGCATAGCGCCGGTCATGGCCCGGCCTATCGGCGACGAAGGTAATCAGCTCGCGATAGTTCTTTCCGCCCGCGCGCGGACACTTGGTGTCCAGAACATCGCAGATTGTCTGCACGACTGATAGGTTGCTGTGTTCGGCCCTGCCGCCGATGTTGTAACTTTCGCCGACCCTGCCCATGGTCACGACCCGCTCGAGCGCGCGGGCGTGATCTTCCACGAAGAGCCAGTCCCTTACGTTGGTGCCATTGCCGTAGACGGGCAACGGCTGCTCGTCGAGCGCGTTGAGAATGACCAGTGGGATTAGCTTCTCTGGAAAATGGAATGGCCCGTAATTGTTCGAGCAATTGGAAAGAACGACCGGCAGACCGTAGGTCTCGTGCCAAGCTCGCACAAAATGATCCGATGCTGCCTTTGAGGCGGAATAAGGTGAAGATGGGGCATAGGGCGTGTCTTCGGTGAAGACGCCCTCGTCGAAGGGCAAATCGCCAAAGACCTCGTCTGTGGAAACATGGTGGAAGCGGAACCGCTCTTGCCTTTCGGACGACAGTTCTCGCCAATGTGCGAGCGATGCGTTGAGCAGCCGGAACGTGCCGACCACATTCGTCTCTATGAATGCGCCCGGGCCGTCGATTGAACGATCGACATGGCTTTCCGCGGCCAGGTGCATGATCGTATCGATATCCTCGCGACGCAAGATTTCGAGTACCTTCGCGTCATCGCATATGTCGACAGGGTAATGCTTATAGTTTGCGGCGTTCTCAATCGGGCGCAGAGACTGCAGATTGCCAGCGTAGGTGAGCTTGTCGAGGTTGATGACTTTGACGCCCTCTCTCCCCACAAGCAAGCGGCATACGGCAGAACCGATAAAACCTGCCCCTCCGGTTACCAGAATGTTCATTGTCCCCACTTTGGTGTCACGCTGGATCAAAACGTCTCGGAATCCTGAAGAAGAGGTGCTTCTGTATCTTTCTTCGAGAGCTGAACCTCAAGACCTTTTACCGGCCAATCTATCCCAATTTGCGGATCGTCGTAACGGATGCCGCGCTCATGCTCAGGTGAGTAATAGTCGCTCACCTTGTAGGCAACGACCGTGTACTCCTCCAGTGTCACGAAACCGTGGGCGAAACCTTTGGGCATCAGGATCTGGTTCCATCTTTCTTCGGAAAGCTCCAGCCCTACCCAGCGGCCGAAGGTGGGGGAATCGCGCCGGATGTCCACCGCCACATCGAAGATACGCCCCTTCAGCACGCGCACGAGCTTGTCCTGCGCGCGCGGCGGCAGTTGGTAATGAAGACCGCGCAACACGCCCTTGCGAGCGGAATAGGATTGGTTGTCCTGGACAAACTCGATGCTCACGCCCTGTTCGGCGAACTTTGCTCGGTTATATGTTTCACTGAAATAGCCTCGCTCATCCCCGAACTTCTGTGGGATAATCTCAAGCACGCCATCAAGGGCGAGTGGACGCACCTCGATCATTTAGTCTCCTTCTCCGACACGCGCCGCTTCAGGTAAGCGGCATATTCCGTTTTGCCGAGGTCTTTCGCGCGCTCCAGCACCTGCTCCGCGCTGAGCCAGCCCATCTCGAAGCCAATCTCTTCAGGACAGGCGATCTTTATTCCCTGCCGATGCTCAATGGTCCGTACGAAGGAGGAAGCTTCGTGCAGGCTGTCATGGGTGCCGGTGTCGAGCCAGGCATATCCTCTACCCAGTTGCTGAACACTCAAATTGCCACGCTCGAGATATGTATTGTTGACGGTCGTGATCTCAAGTTCGCCGCGTGCCGATGGCTTAATGCTGGTAGCGATATCCACGACGTCATTATCGTAAAAATAGAGACCCGTAACAGCCCAACTGGACTTCGGCTTCTCGGGCTTTTCCTCGATCGACCGGGCCAACCCGGTTTCGCGATCGAAGTCGACGACGCCATAGCGCTGTGGGTCGTCTACATGGTAGGCGAAGACAGTGGCACCGCGCTCCTGTTTGATCGCCTCGGCACAAAGCGCCGGCAATCCAACACCATAATAGATGTTGTCACCGAGGATCATCGAAACAGGGTCGGAGCCGATGAAATCGCTCCCGATGATAAAAGCTTCGGCAAGGCCATTCGGTTGAGGCTGTTCCGCATAAGAGAATGTGACACCGAACTGCTCGCCTGTTCCCAGAAGCTCTCTAAAGGCCGGCAGGTCACGCGGCGTCGAGATGATCAGGATTTCGCGAATCCCGGCGAGCATGAGCGTGCTCAAGGGATAATATATCATTGGCTTGTCATAGACAGGCAGAATCTGTTTCGAGACGGCCAAGGTCAGTGGGTAGAGCCGTGTGCCGCTTCCCCCTGCAAGAATAATTCCCTTCAAACTACCCTCCAAAGATCGAAGTATATTGACTACAGTCTTCCAAAAGCTGCGGCAAGATAAAGCGCCACGTCCGAGACCGCTGTTTGTCGGTGGATATGGTGCGCCCATAGAGAGCGAAGGCTCTGCAGCGGCCCCCCTTTACGCGCGGCTTTGAAACCGTCCAGCGTCTGGCGTCCATTTTCGTCGAGCAGATCTCTGCACCTGTCCAGTGCATCGATGTTAACGGCATTCCAGTCAGCGAATCTGCCGTATGCCAGCGCTTGCAAGCGCTTCATACGAGAAACCCAACCCTGGTTCTCGCCGATAAGATTACCGCCATGCTGGCGGTAGCTGATCCTTGGCATAGGATCGTAGATGATTGAGCCACCTGCCCCCGAAACGATTTGATAGCACCACCAATCGTGGCTAACGAAACTGGTCCGCAGACAGCTCTCATGCACGAGATCGAAAGCTGCTCTGTTGAGTACGATCGTATTCCCTCCAGCAATACTTTGGACGATTGCGTTGCCGAAGTCGGGTTGTCGAGCAAAAAGGGGAGACAGCCCTCTTGCAGAGCCATCCCTTCCAATGAGCCTCGTTCGACCGCAGTACATAGCCAAAGCCTGTGGTTGAACCTCATCAAGTTTCTTTACGGCATAGGACAATTTGTTTGGATCCCAGACGTCGTCCTGATCGCTGAAAGCAATGTACGCGCCGTCAACGGACTTCATGGCCATCATCCGACGAAAATTCTCGACGTAGCCTTGCCGGGGTCCGGTAATGACCTGAAAATCGCCCTTGCACCATCGGGCGCGCCAAGCATCCAATATCTCAAGGGTGCCGTCTGTCGATCCATCATCACTTGCCCACACGTCGATGAAGGGCAAGTCCTGGCGAGCGATGGAATCCAACTGCTCCTCAAGAAACGGCGCGCCATTATAGGTCGCCAGCAAAATCGCTACAGTTGGTTCGCGCGTCACAGGCCGCCATCCTTCTCCACACTCCTGACCGGAGCGCTTATGGAGGATCAGAAGCAATCAGGCAATGGAGCGGCAATACTCGCCTGCTGCCGTGATTGAGACGGGTACTTGCCGGCAACCGCTGATGCCCGTTGTAAGAGAGGAGCAGCCTCGGACGGACTCATGGACATGCGGCAACCAATCCGCGCATCAGAGCTTGTTCACTACCGTCCCGCGCCACGTCCCCACCGATATGTGTTTGCAGAGCCAGAACCTCGGGTGATCGGATACCCGAGCCATTCTCCTTGGAAAATACGCTTGAAAAAAGGACATCAGAGCGCGAATGCCGCGCCAGATGGGGTGGGCTGCGCCTACGGAACCCGCACCTCTCTGTCGAACATTCTGTCAATTCAGCCTCTCCGGCATCATCGACCTGCACACTGCGCTCGCCTCGATAAGGGAGTTCCACCGTATGTATCGCCTGATTTTGCAGCGTCTTTCCGAATCTACTCGGCCAGCGCCTCCTCGCGCACGCCTTGCGTCGCCTCTACGATCCGCCGGAGAAGCGCGTGGAGGTTATCGCGATGGCTGCTGCGCTCGGCGGGCTCATTTTCGTCGGATGTCATGACCACCGTCAGCGCGCGTCCTGGCACGACGTAGACCATCTGGCCGCCATAGCCCCAGCCATAGAAAACCTCTTCGCCCGCAGCCTGGCGCGTGAACCAGCCATAGCCGTAACCGTCGCCGGTGAAACGGGAGGCGGTGCGTGGCTGCCAGGAGCGCTCGATCCAATCAACCGGCACGAGTTGCTCCCCGTCGCGGCTTATCCCGCCGTTGCGGTAGAGCTCGCCGAAGGCCAGGAGCGAGCGCGGGCTCATGGCCATCTGGTTGCCGCCGAAATAGATGCCCTGCGGGTCGCGGTCCCAGGCGGCGATGGAAAAGTCCTCCTGCGGCCCCAACCATTCGCGCGCCAGTTCCAGCGTAGAACGGCCGGTCCGGCGCGTTAGGATCGCCGAAAGAAGATGCGTCGAGCCGGTGGAATAGAGCATGGCACCGCCCGGTTCATCGTCAAAGGGCATGGCGAGCGCCGCCCGCACCCAATTGTCGCTTGCCACCCAGCGCCCATAATTGGGGCCGGAGGTCCGCCCCAATCCTGCCTGCATGGAAAGCAGATGGCCGATTGTCACCTCCTGAAGCCGGGGATCGGCGTCGGCTGGCAAGTCGCCTTGAAGAAGCGGGGCGATCCTTTGGTCGGTGCCTTCAAGCACGCCCTTGTCGATGGCGATGCCGACGAGTGCGGAAATGATTGACTTGGAGGCGGATTTGATATTGGCGGGGCGTTCCGGGGAGTGGCCGCGATAGCCGCGCTCGGCCACCACCGCGCCCTCGTGAGCGACGACGACCGTTTGCAGCGGCGAGAGGCGCTCGGCCTCGTCAAGGAGTTTTCCAAGCCGCTCCTCCAGGCCATCCGCACTATGAGTGGCGACCGAAAAGGTGAGGAGAAAGACAAAGATCAGGGCGGGATGCTTGAGCATGAAAGCTCGATAGGACGCATTTCGGGCAGGACGAAGGTGGAGCGGCGACAAAGACGCCGCCTCATATCAAAGTGAGCCCGACAATGCACTGGCCATTTTCTGTGCCAGTACGCCATAAGCATAGCGTTCGTCGACATGAAGCTTCGCTCCGGGGCCCATCTTCTCGTGCTCCGAGCGCGGCAGCGCGGCCAGTTTTAAAGTTGCCTCGGCCAATGCTTCCGGATTTCCCGGCGGGACGGTATGCCCCCGCCGCGCTCAGCAATAGGATTATTAGCCGCCGGTAGTAGAAGATGAGTGGCCGACGGGCCGCCATGAAGTCGTACAGCTTTCGCTGGCTGATTCCGTAGTCGAACATCGGTGCGTCGTCCAGGCTAAAGATGAAAGTGTCAGCTTGAGCACCGAGGCCGGGGCCGGCTCTTCGGCACGGATCTTCGAAGATGACGCTGGCGACGCCCAGTTCTTGCGCCAGCTGGGACTCTTTGTACGAGGTGCATGGCCCGAATCACGTTGTCGCGCCCGTTGGCGCCGCCACGCGCCCCGAAATACATGAACGTGAAAAACCCGTCGTCCGGCAAAGGTATATCGCCGGACCACTCAGCCACATCACCCCTTTGAAAGCCAGACGACCTTGTCACCCTCGATGCCGAGCGCCTTGATGTAGGATTCGGCTTTGGGCCAAGCCACGAGGATCTTTTCTGCGGCGCGGTAAAGATGCTTCTCAAGCGCGCAGAAAAGCCGTTGCAGGACCCTTCTCCTTGAGTCGATCAGCGCCTGCGGCCACAGGTCCCTGACCTCGACGACGAAAGGAACGCCATGACGATGGGCGGGCCGCAGAGCCACCCAAGTCAGCGACGACGACAACAGTGATCTTCGTCGGTGTGGGCTCGGAGTTTTTTGAGTTTCAGAGTGGCCATCATTGTTCCCTCGGCCCCCGATACGGGCGCAATACGATGTCCCTCTGGACGAGAACACGTACCGGCCAACCGGGACGGACGGTGATGGTCGGCTGGACGTTGAGGTTCTTCTCAGTGATGCGCTGGCCCGCTTGTGCCACATTCTCCTGGGTGGATTGTCGGATCGCTCGCACCAGGTCGCTCTCATTACTCCCGAAGCTGAGCTCTGTACCGACGCCCAAGAGCGTCGCCATAGCGATGCCCTTGAGGAGCTGCCATGTGTGATGGTCGACCTCATCCTCAAGCCCGGCATAGCCGGCCGCGTCGGTGGCAGGAAGGTTCTCAAGCTGGATCGATGAGCCATCTGGCATGACAAGGCGCTGCCAGACAAGCAGCGCGCGGGACTGGCCGAAGGCAACAGCACTGTCGTAGGTTCCAATCAGCCGGGAGCCCTGCGGGATGAGCAGCACCTGGCCAGTCACGGTATCGTAGACGTTTTCGGTGACCTGGGCGACGACAAGGCCCGGCAAATCGGAGTTGATACCGGTGATCAAGCTGGCGGCGATCACGCTGCCCGCCATGAGCTGGTACGATGAGGCCGGGGTTTGCAGGGCGTGCGGATTGTAAATACCGCTGGTATCGCGCTGGTTCAGGAAGTCCAGCTTTCGCTGCTGGTTGTTCTGGTTGCCCTCCGGGTCCGGCGTTCGGCGAACGGTTTCCCCCGCGGCCAATTGCAGAGGCTGGTCTATCGCTGCCGGTGTGCTCTGCTGGGACCGGTTCTCGATACGGAAGAAGATATCCGACTCCTTCGCCTGGATCGCCTGCTGGGCAAGCCGCTGCTCCTCGGGGCGTAGTTCCTGCCCCTCGGGCGCAATTCCAAGCTGCCGTTGGCGCTGGAGGATCGGACGGCCGAGATCGCCGGGCAAGGGTGGTCCAAGTTGCGGTGTTTGCGGTTTGACCTGGCTGTAGTCGCCGGGCAGCGCGGCAAGACCATCCGGTGTCGGCTTGCGCTCGGTATTGTAGAGCTCATCGGCCTGTCCCCGGATGCGCAGGACTGGGCCTTGCAGTGCCATCATAGTAACGCCGAGAACGGCGGTAGAGCCAAGTGCGGCCACGCCGATGACAAGGCCGCGCTTGAAGCGCACGAGGCGACCGGGCGCGGCGCGTAGTTCCAGCTTGTCGGGATTGCGCTTTGAGGAGCTAGCAGGCGGTGGGTTGGGTGTGGCAGCTTCTGTCATGGCCCTCACCTCACCGGCTCGCGCGCTGAAGCAGCGCGGTGCGCCGTGGCTTGCCGTCGGTGCGGGAAATACGCACCACCTGTTGCGGGTCGGTGCCGAGACGCAGTTCGGCGGCGGCGAACAGCCGGTCGACGATGTAGTAGTTGCCACGCATGCGATAATTGACGAGCTCGTTATCGCCTTGCGCGCCGACGACAAAGAGCGGCGGCGCCTCACCCTGGTCGATGCGCCGCGGGAACTCGATATAGACCTTATGGCCGTCATCGAAGGCGCGCACCGGCTTCCAGGGCGGGTTGTCACCAGAAATGGCATAGCGGAAACGGATGCGCTCGAGAGCGATGTTGGAAGCCACCGGCAAAGCTGCCTGGGCTGCCGCGTTCTGCCGGCGCAGGGCGATAAGCTGATCGGACGGATAGGTCCAGGAAATCGCCGCCATGGCGGTCTTGTCGGTGCTTTCGAGTTGTAGGTGGTAGGCGCGCCGGTCTGTAGTGATTACAAGGTTGGTCTTAAGGCCCGGGGCGAACGGCTTGACCAGCACATGGGTGCGCTCACCGTCACCTGTGCCGCTCACAGTGTCTCCGATGACCCATCGCACGGTATCGCCTGCAGAAACGGAAGTAAGCTTTTCGCCAGGCTGCAGGGCGATGTCGCTCACCCGTTCCGGCGCGGCATAGAGGCGGTAGAGAGCCCCTTCTGTGTAAGGGTAGACCTGGATGGCGTTGATGTAGCCATGTTTCGTCGGCTCCTGGGTCGCTTCCCTGTTGGCCTCGTCCACGCGTTGGGTGGGTGGACGCTTGTCTTCAGCCTCCTCGCCAGGCTTCGGCAGGAGTTGACCGGGCAGCGGCAAAACCTTCGGCACTTCGACAATCTCGACCGGCTTTGCGGGCGTCGAATTGACGGCTGCCGGTTTGAAGTCCTCGGTGTCATAGGTAATGACCGGCGGTAAAGGTTTGGTGGCGCAGGCGGAAAGGGCCAGCGCCGAGACGAATACGACATGGGCGAAATGGATCCGCGATGATCTATTATTCATTGATGGGCTCCTTGCCGGAAACAGGGGACGACGCAGCCGCGTCGAGTTCTCGCGACCAGTCGATGGCATTGACGAAGAGGCCGAGGGGGTTCTTGCGAAGCTGCTCGGCCGTGCGCGGGCTCTGGAGGATGACGGTGAGGATCGCGGTCCAGCGCTCGGTGCGGGCGAGGTTGCCGCGCTCGAAAACCTGCTCGGTCCACTTCACCTGGAAGGAAGTGTCGGAGGCCCGCACCACGCTCGTCACCTGCACGGAGACGCTGCGGGTGCCGATCTGTCCAAAAGGATCGTTCTTCTTGGCGTAATCGTTAAGGAACAGCGCAGTGCGGTCGGTGGCGAAGTCGTAGGCGGCAAGCCAGTTCTGACGCACCAGCACCGGGTCGGTGGACACCGAGCGAACATTGGTGACGAAGCGAGCGAGGTGCCAAGCGATCTGGACGTCGGCAGGTTGATAATTTCGGATTGCCGGCGCGACGGCCCTCGCCTCGCCGAACTTATCCACCTCGACAACGTAGGGCGTGACGCGGCTTTGCATGGATTGCCAGGCGAGTGCGCCCGAAAGGCTCGCGGAGAGAATGAAGCAGCCGAAGGCCATAAGCCGCCAGTTCTTGGCCTGCACGCGGGCAGTACCGATGCGCTCGTCCCAGAGCTGCGCAGCTTTCTGGTAGGGCGTAATGGGCTGGGGCGTTGTGCCGTAGCGCTGGATGGGTCGTCGGAATAGCATGGATCAATCGTCCTTTTGATGAAGGGAGGGATTGGCGCCGATGCCGGGCCTGTCGCCTTCCTTGATGGCTTGGCTGACAGCATGGCGGCTGGCGCGGCTGGACTGTTCGGAGCGCAGATGTCTCGCCCAGGTGGGCGCGGCATTTGCCGAGCCGCTGCTCGCAGGCCCTGTGGCATCCGCCATGGATGAGGTCGGCGCGCCGCCCATCGCGGTCCATGCAGCGCGACGTCCATTGTCGGCGCTTTGTTTGAGAGAAGACGCAGCGCGATCCGCGACAGATCGTGCACCCCGTATCATGGCCCCCTCGGCCGCGCGCGAAACGCCTCCCATCCCTGCCGCGATACCGGTCATTCCGGAGGCTCCGGTCGTCGCTGCCCCGAGTTGATAGGCCGAAGAAGCACCCGCCCCTATCGCCGTGCCGGCACGGATTGCGGCAAGACCACCGCCAGCGGCCGTGCGCGCGCCCGCAAAGGCGGCGCCTCCGACGAACATGGTCGCGCCCGCGGCAGCACCGACGGTTCCGAGTGCAGAGCCCGCGCCAAGCTGTGGCGCGCCGGAGACGAGACCCGATGCGATGCCGGGACCGAAAATGCCGAGGCCCAGCAACGCGAGCGCGCCCAGCACCTGCGACATGGCGGCAGCAAGGTCTGGTTCCTGTCCCTGAAGACCAGTGACGAAGGTGGCAAACAGCGTCGAGCCAATACCGACGACGACGGAGAGCACCATCACCTTGATGCCCGAGGAGATCACATTGCCGAGCACCCGCTCGGCCAAAAACGCCGTCTGATTCCATAAGGCGAAGGGAACGAGAACGAAGCCGGCGAGCGTTGTCAGCTTGAACTCGAGTACGGTGATGAAGAGCTGGATCGCCAGAATGAAGAAGGCGAGGATGACGAGGAACCAGGCGACGAGCAGCACGAAAATGGTGAGTGCATTGCCGAAGATCTCCGGAAAGCCGACGAGGCGGCTGACCTGCTCGAGCAGCGGATATGCTGCCTCATACCCGGTCGCCGCGATCCTGCCGGGTTTGAGGAGATCTGCGCCTGTCAGTGTTCCCGGTGCAGCTTGGATACCGAGGCCGGAAAAGGACTGGTAGATGATCTCGGCGAGGTTCTGGAAGTTGTTGAGGATCAGCGCGAAGGCGCCCACATAGAGCACCTTCCTGAGAAGCCGCCCGATGATGTTGTCCTCGCCGCCCAAAGCCCAAAAGAGGCCGGCAAGCGTGATGTCGATGCCGATGAGGATCGATGTGAGAAAGGCGACGTCACCGGAAAGGAGCCCGAAGCCGCTGTCGATATAGCGGCTGAAGGTCTCCATGAAGTGGTCGATGATGCCGAGATCACTCATCGCCTTCTCCCGGATCGTCAGTCCCCCGAATACGCCGTGCCGGAGCCCAGAAAGCGCTGGGTCGTCTCGCGCGCGGCCTCCTCTGTCTGCGCATTGCGTGCCATCTCTTCGGCTTCAGCGCGGTAATGCGCTGCCATCAGCGTCTGGATCTGCATCTGTTGCTTGGCGGTTAGCGCGATGAGTTGGCTTGCGGCCTGTTGCGCCTGCAGCGCACCGGCTGCGCTCTGACTCTGGTTCACGAGATCGGTGATGAGCCCTTCATCGGCGCGCACATTCTCGACGATCTGCGCCTGCACCCGCATGGTCTGGCGAAAGGCGTTCATGGCGCTCTGCCAGCGGTCGCGCGCGGCGGCCGCCATGTCATTCGTGCTCACGGCGGCTTCGTATGAGGCGGGATATTGTTGACGCCACTGATCTTCGAATTGCGTCAGGTTGAAGCTCAAGCCCTCCGCCTGGATCATCAGGCCATCAATGCGGTTGAGCGCCCCCTGGAGTTGTCCGAGCGAAGAGAAATCCAATCGCTGAAGGTTCTTCGCCATGTTCTGCAACATGGTCGCCTGGTTCTGAAGAGACTGGATCTGGTTATCGATCTGCTCCAGCGCGCGGGCCGCCTGAATGACGCTCTGCGCGTAGTTGGAGGCGTCGAATACCGGCCAGGCGGCGTTACCTGCCTGCGGCATAGCGACTAGAAGGGTGACGAATGTCGGGAGGATTACGCGTTTCATGAGGTTTGCTCCTTTTGTATGTCGGGAAACTGACTGATGAGGTCGGCGGCCCAATCGAGGCCGCGCGCAGCAAGGAACCGGGTGGCAAAATCGTGCTGCCCGTGCTTGGCAAGGATGGTGTCGATGAGGGTTTGCGAAACAGGGTCAGAGGCGCCACAAAGCGCCAGGGCGACTGGCCCGAGGCCCAACTCGAACAGCCGATTGCCACGGCGAGACTGGAGATAATAGTGACGCTTGGGCGTGGCGTGGGCGATCAGCTCGATCTGCCGCTCATTGAGGCCGAAGCGCTCATATGCCGAGCGCGCCTGCGGCTCAATGGCCCTGTCGTTGGGCAGGAAAATGCGCTGCGGGCAGCTCTCGATGATGGCCGGTGCAATCGAACTATCGGCCACGTCCGCCAGTGACTGCGTGGCAAAGATCACCGCGACGTTCCGCTTGCGCAGAACCTTTAGCCATTCGCGGATGCGGGCGGCGAAAAGTGGATTGTCGAGGTAGACCCAGGCTTCATCGAGGATAAGCAGAGTCGGCCGCCCATCGAAGCGTTCCTCAAGCCGGTGGAAGAGATAGGTGAGCACCGGCAGGACGACGCCGCTTTCGTGCATCAACTCCTCGGTCTCAAAGCACTGGACGCCCGAAAGCGCCAGCCGGTCGTCAGCCGCATCGAGCAGGCGGCCGAAAGGGCCGTCGAGCGTGTAGGGCTGAAGGGCTGACTTCAGCGGATTGGACTGCAGCAGCACCGACAAACCTGTCAGCGTGCGTTCCTCGGCCGGCGCGGTGGCGAGGTTTGTCAGAGCCGACCAGACGGCTTCCTTCACCTCCGGCGTGACGGCAACCTTCTCGTGAGCGAGCAGTGCGCCGATCCATTCAGCAGCCCAACTTCGCGCGGCGGGACTGTTGATGCCGCGCAGCGGCTGGAAGGCCAGCGATCCGTCGGCGCCGAGTGCGTGATGCTCACCGCCCATGGCCAGTACCGCACCGCGTGCCGAGTTGCCCTTGTCGAAGATATAGACCTGAGAGCCAGCGTAGCGCCGGAACTGGAGCGCGATCAAAGACAGCAGCACCGACTTGCCTGCGCCGGTTGGACCAACGATCAGCATATGGCCGACGTCGCCATCATGGGTGGAGAGCCGGAAAGGCGTCGAGCCCGACGTCTGCGCATAAAGGAGCGGCGGACCGTTGAGATGGGCATTGCTCGGCGGACCGGCCCAGACTGCCGAGAGCGGCATCAGATGGGCAAGGTTCAGGGTATGGACGAGCGGCTGGCGCACATTTGCGTAGACATGCCCCGGCAGACTGCCGAGCCAGGCTTCGACGGCGTTGGCGCTCTCGCGGATACAGGTGAAACCGAGGTCGTTGACAATCCGCTCGACCGCGCGGGCTTTGTCCTCGGCCGTTTGGTGGTCTTCGTCCCAAACGGTGACGGTCGTCGTCAGGTAGCCGAAACCGACATGGTCGCCGCCGAGCGCCTGAAGTGCGGCATCGGCATCCAGCGCCTTGTTGTCGGCATCGCTGTCCACGAGCAATGCCGCCTCGTTGGTCAGCACTTCGCGCAGGATGGTGGTGATCGACTTGCGTTTGGCGAACCATTGCCGTCGCAGGCGGGTGAGTACTTTGGTCGCCGCTGTCTTGTCGAGAGGAATGAAGCGCGTGACCCAGCGATAGGGGAAGTCCTGGTGGTTCAGGGCATCGAGGATGCCGGGCCGGGTGGCGTTTGGAAATCCGAGGACCGAGAGCGTGCGAAGATGCCTATCGCCCAGCATCGGTTCCAGGCCGCCGGCGAGCGGCGTATCCACCAGTACGCCGTCGAGATACATGGGCGTTTCCGGCACGGCGACGGGATGACGTTTCGTCGAGATCGCCCCGTGCAGGAAGGCCAGAGTCTCAGCGTCATCTAGCGCGCGGATATCGGGCAGGAAGCCGGACAATAGATCCAGCACCCGCTCGGTCTCATCTTGGAACTGACCAAACTCCCGCCTCCAATCACGAGCGCCCCCTTCACCCTGCCGGTCGCGTTCAAGAAGCGCATTTTCCGTGCGCGCCTGCGTATCCGGAGGCGGCATATAAAGAAGAGTGATGTGATAGCGGCTTTCAAAATGCCGACCCTGGCGCCCCTCTTCAAAAGCAGCCCGGCGCTCCTCATCGACCAGCCAGGAGGCAGGGTCGGGAAACGGCGAATGCGGGTAATGCTGCGCTTCAAGCCGCTCCGCCTCGAAGAACAGCGCCCAGCCGGAGCCAAGGCGCTTCAGCGCATTGTTGGCCCGCGCGCAAAGGCTAACGAGTTCGGCTCCCGTAACGCTTTCGAGGTCGGGGCCATGAAAACGAAAGCTGCGTTGTAAACTCCCGTCCTTGTTGAGGACGACACCCGGCGCTACCAGCGCCGCCCAGGGAAGGTGGTCGGCGAGCCGGTCGGCCTTGTTGCGGTATTCGGAGAGGTTCAGCATTGCCACCATCCCCGTTGACGCAGATGGCGGGCGAACACAGGCGGGAAGTTTGGATCACGCCTAGCGGCGAAGACGCTGAGTGTGTGCCCGGCGACGAACAGAACGATGCCGGCAATCCACTGCTGGAGGCCGAGACCGATCGTCGCCGCCAGCGTCCCGTTAAGGATGGCGACGGCGCGCGGCGCGCCGCCCAACAGGATCGGCTCGGTCAGCGCGCGATGGACGGGAATCTCGAAACCCGCAATATTCTGTTGAGAGTCCATCAAACGAGTGCCCCGCCACCGAAGGAGAAGAAGGAGAGGAAGAAGTTCGACGCGGCGAAGGCGATGGAGAGGCCGAACACGATCTGGATCAGCCTGCGGAAACCGCCCGAGGTTTCGCCGAACGCGAGCGTCAGACCTGTCACGATGATGATGATGACCGCGACGATCTTGGCCACCGGACCTTGAACGGACTCCAGGATTCGCTGGAGCGGTTCTTCCCACGGCATGCCGGAACCGGCGGCAAAGGCCGGCGCCGTGAGCAGAAACGGAAGTGCGTTGGCCGACAGAAGTCCAAGCTTCTTGCGCATGGGATGTCCTTCACAGTTGTTGCAGTTCCGGGAGGGAAAGCGCGGTGACGGTGTAATCGCCGTTGCTGTCGAGATCGGCGATTTGGGCGATGGTCTCGATGCACCGGTAGGAGCCGCGCCCGGAGATGAAAACGACAAGGTCGATGGCCTCGGCAATCAGCTGGCGCGGGATGACGGTGACGCCCTCCTGCACGAGTTGCTCTATGCGATAGAGCGCCGAGCGAGCGGAGTTGGCATGCACAGTGGCGATACCGCCGGGATGGCCGGTGTTCCAGGCTTTGAGCATGTCGAGGGCTTCGGCGCCTCGGACCTCGCCGACGACGATACGGTCAGGGCGCAGACGAAGCGTAGAGCGGACGAGATCGGCCAAAGAAACGACGCCCGGCCGTGTGCGCAGTGCAACGCAATCCTTCGCCGCACACTGCAGTTCGCGCGTGTCCTCGATGAGGATCACGCGCTCGTCGCAGTCTGCGATATCGGCCAGGAGTGCGTTGGCGAGCGTTGTCTTGCCCGAGGACGTGCCGCCCGCCACGAGGATGTTGCGGCGCTCGCGTACGGCGTTGCGGAGAGCGTCGGCCTGTGTCGGCGCCATGATCCGGTCGCGGACATAATCGTCGAGGGTGTAGATTTTCGTGGCCGGCTTGCGGATGGAAAAGCATGGCGCCGTCGCCACCGGCGGCAGCACGCCCTCGAAACGCTCGCCGCCCAAGCCTTCCGGGCCGACGGGCAGTTCGGCGCTGACGATGGGATTGTTTGCATGCACCTCGACGCGCACATGGGAAGCCACAAGGCGGACAATCCGCTCGGCCTCCGTGGGGCGGATGCGCAGACCTGTGTCGTCCCGCCCCTCGCCCAAGCGATCGATCCAGAGCCTGCCGTCCGGGTTGACCATCACCTCGATGACGGCGGCATCGGAAAGAGCCTCGGCGATTGCCGATCCCATGGCGGTGCGCAGCATGGCGCGGCGTCGCTCCTCAGATACGCTGTTCATCTGTCTCTCCTTCGCCCTTGGTGCCGAGCGAACGCTTGCGGCCCGCGACCTGGCGCCCCACCTGTTCGACGAATTTCTCGTAGCGCGCATGCGCGACCGCTTGCGTGGCTTTGTCCGGGATCGGCGTGTGCGCGTTAAAGGTGAGGTAGAGCCGGACGAAAGAGGCGAGACTCTCGATCAGGATATCGACATCACGGCGGATGAGATTGTTTCCATCCGAGAGCCGGTCGAGACGGATTCTCAACGACTCATCGAGCGCATGGGCCCCGCGATAGCGGATATAGTGACGGATGGCGTCGCGCATGATGGCGGTTTTGGAGACGCCAGGCTTGGCCGCCAGCGCATTGAGTTCGGCGCTCGTCTCGTCGTCGATGGAAACAGTGTGTCGCGGCTTCATGAATTCTTGCCCTGACGATCATGTGGAAGTCAGGACAAGGATCGCCGGAAGCGCCGGAATCTCTTACAGCCTTTATGTACGACGGAATGCGCTCACATACGGATGGTCGCGCGGGATCAGAATCCTTCGAGGAGATCCTTGTCCCGACCCATTGCCTCGTTGACGCTATATATGCGCCCCGGCTTTGACAGTCGCTCTAGGGCGCGCTTGTCGGGAGCCTTGTCGGAATCCTCACTGATGAGCCCGGCCAAGTCAGCCTGTTCCGGCGCTGCCGTTTTCCCGACCTCTTCCTCCGGCAGGCCAGGATGGCGCTCCTTCTGGTGCCCCCCTTCCTCCTCGGCGACTACACCGTGCCTGTGGCTGTCCTCATCGGGCGGCATCAGGCGGGTGTCGGTGTCGCGCACCTGTCCACGCCAATCATCGGGCCGCGCTGTGGGCTTGTCGTCGAAAACCTCCTCGGAAAGCGAAAGAATGCGTCGCGTGAAGTTGTGATCTTCGTAATAGCGCAGCTTCTTCGCCCGGATCGGCGCAAGACCGGAGACCAACACTAGCTCGTCTACAGGCGGCAGTTGCATGACCTCGCCGGGCGTGAGCAGCGGCCGGGCGGTTTCCTGTCGACTGACCATCACGTGCGACAGCCAAGGCGCCAGCCGGTGACCGGCATAGTTGCGTTGGGCGCGAAGCTCTGTGGCTGTGCCCAGAGCGTCGGAAATGCGTTTGGCCGTGCGCTCATCGTTCGACGAAAAAGCAATTCGCACGTGGCAATTATCGAGGATGGCATTGTTCTCGCCATATGCCTTGGAAATCTGGTTCAGGGATTGGGCGATCAGATAGGCCCGGATGCCATATCCGGCCATGAAGGCGAGCGCAGTCTCGAAGAAATCAAGTCGCCCCAGCGCCGGGAACTCATCCAACATCATCAGCAGCTGGTACTTGTGGGTCTTCTTAGGGTCGCCCTCCAGCCGCTCGGTCAACCTGCGGCCGATCTGGTTCAGCAGCAGCCGTACCAGCGGCTTGGTTCGGGAAATGTCGGAAGGGGGAATGACCAGATAGAGTGAGACGGGATGTTCGGCCTCCATCAGGTCGGCGATCCTCCAGTCGCAGGCCGATGTGGTCGCCGCCACCGTCGGGTCGCGGTAAATCCCCAGAAATGACATGGCAGTGGAGAGCACGCCTGAGCGCTCGTTTTCGGACTTGTTCAGCACCTCGCGCGCGGCCGATGCGACCACTGGATGGGACTTAGGGCTTTCGTTTGTTCCGAGATGATTGGTCGCCATCATCCGTTGCAGCGTGTGAGCGAACGTGCGCTGCGGGTCGGACAGGAAGCTGGCCACGCGGGAAAGGGTCTTCTCCTCCTCCGCGTAGAGCACGTGCAGGATGGCACCCACGAGCAGCGCGTGACTGGTTTTCTCCCAGTGGTTCCGCCGCTCCAGCGCGCCCTCCGGATCGACCAGGATGTCGGCGATGTTCTGAACGTCGCGCACCTCGGCTGGGCCTTTGCGGACTTCCAAAAGAGGATTGTAGCGGGCAGATCTCGGATCTGTGGGATTGAAAAGCAGGCAGTGCGAGAACTTCGAACGCCAGCCGGCGGTGAGCTGCCAGTTCTCGCCCTTGATGTCGTGGATCACCGCCGAGCCGGTCCAGGACAGCAGCGTTGGCACCACGAGCCCCACGCCCTTGCCGCTGCGGGTCGGCGCGAAGGCCATTACGTGCTCCGGCCCGTCATGGCGGAGATAGTCGTCGCCGACCCTGCCGAGGAACACCCCCGCCGGGCGGAACAGCCCGGCCCTGCGGATCTCGCGCGGCGTGGCCCAACGCGAGGAGCCATAGGTGGTGACCGGCCCGCTTTGCCGCGCCCGCCACAGCGAACCGGTGATCGCTGCAGCGCAACCCATGATGCTGCTGGCGGCGGCCAGCATGCCAGCCTTCTTGAACACCTCCGGCGCATAAGCCTCATAGAAGTACCACCACTCGAATAGCTTCCACGGGTCATAGACCGGCCAGCCGAACAGCACGAACCAGGGCGCACCGAGTTGCGCCTGGTACCCCAACATATCCGCGCACCACTGCGTCGCCGCCCATACGCCGAGGACGACGATAGCGAACACAACAGCGATCTGGCCGATCAGGAGTTTGGTCGGGGTCATGGGCGTTGTTTCCGTTGGTCAAGACAAACGAAAACAAGCATCGCGCGAAACGTTGGAAACGCTTATGGCCGTTACGTACGATGCGCTACGATGACGACCCCTTGTTGTCTGAAATTTAGAAGACAACTGGAGCACGCAGAAGAAGTGGGAGTGAGCCTCGGCAAAAACGGCGAAGAAGTTCGGTGGAGCGAAGTGGTGGCTTGCGACACGCCGACAGACCGATCAATTGATTCCCCGGCGGGCCGTGTCAATAATACTATAGCTTTTTGGAATTAGCTGTTGCTTGCACAACTTCCTAACAAAGGAAGCAGCATCCTGAAATACCGCACTGCCGGCTTGTGCCAACCTGACGCAATCGAACTATCCGGTGTTTGAGCGGCTGTCGCTTTGAACGTTGGGTGGCTCAGCCGGTCTGGGGAGATCGGTTGTTGGGAATAGGGAGACATAGCGCGAGTACGGCTTGACCATCGGGAGGTTGTCCAACCGAGGGGTCATCGATGCACGATGCTGCTGCGCTGTCGATTGCAGTTATTGGAGGCGGACCAACGGCCGTCGCCTTGCTAGAAAGCCTTATCCACTCACGTGATGCCGTGGACTCTGACGTGAGGCTGGACGTCACCGTTTTCGATCCATCGCCACATCCCTGGTGCGGCCAGAACTTCGCCCCCGACCGGCCTGAGGCAGTAACCAATGCCTATACGACCGATATGTCTGTGCGTCACTGGGAGCCGGCGCACATCGACGCGTGGTTCGAGGCGAGCCCCAATGCAAAGTTCGCGGGCTGCAATTTTGCGCCGCGCGGGCTAGTTGGCAAATATTTCGAGGACTCAGCGCGCCAGGCGGTTTCGCGTTTGTCTGCCTTTGCGTTCGTTTCCGAACAGGTCACCACAGTTAGAGTCGCCGACAATAGCGTTCGTATAGAAACGAAGACATCCTCCCACTCCTTCGACCATGTCGTTCTGGCCATGTGGCGTGGCGAGAAATTCGACCCCTACCGTCTAATTGGACAGGCGAAGTTCTGCGCCGAACCTTATCCGCTTGCGCAATCGCTGAAAGGGATCGACCCCGACGAAGATATAGGGATTCTGGGCTGCGGACTGACTGCAATCGATCTTACGATGGCATTGAAGGCCGACGGGCACCGCGGGCGTATCACACTGCTCTCACGGCGTGGTCTCCTACCCGCAGTACGACCGTCTCCATTGAAGTACGAACTTCAACATTTCACGGTAGCAAACATCGAACGCTTAGCCGCTGACCGGGCGACAATATCATTGCAGGACGTCGTGGACCTCATATTCAGGGAACTGGATCATGCCGGCGCATCCAGACAAGCTCTCGTCGATGAGCTATTCCCGACACGCTACGGTCTGGACCGCCTACGGCGGCACTCGAACAACGAGGACGGGCAGATCGCTTATGCCATCGCGATCAAAATGCTGTCGCCCCTTCAGGACGCATGGTATCTGCTCAACCCTGCAGACAAAGCCGCTGCCGCTGAGTTTCGACATATTTTCAATAGCTTGTGCTGCCCAATGTCCAAGCAACGGGCCATCGATATGCTTGAGCTTGCCGATTCAGGGCGATTGAACGTCGTTCGGGGACTGCAATCGGTCACAAAGGATTCACACGAGCATTTCGTGGCTACAACGACGGACAATCAGTCTTATCGGTTCGACAGGATGTTCTCCGCAATCTCAGAGGCATCCGAGGCAAGTGGGGTTCATCCGATGGCCGGATCGATCCTTGACGGGCTCGGGAAATCCGGGGACGCGCGCATGCACGCCTTCAGCGGCATCGATGTTGACCGCAACACCAGCCGGGTCCTCGATACATATGGCCGGCCGCAGAGTAGACTCTACGCAGTGGGCATGATGACGATTGGGGCGTTTCATGTGGTGAATGGGTATTTCCTCCTTAGGAGGCGTACTGGCGATATTGCCGACGCCATACTCAAGCACCACCGAGAGAGGCATGATCGCAGATCAAGCCACCGCGCGGGAGCTGCAATAGAGCCCGCCTAGGCGAGCGCCTTGAACTGAACCATCACATTGGTTTCACCTGCCAGTGTGAAACTGCAGGGAAATCCATGAGGGAGTGCTTATCGTTCGATCTGGCGTCGCGCCGGCCGTGTACCGACCGACGCGACGCCAGGGACATTTGTGTCAGAGACGATCGAGCGCAAGCAGCCTCTTGTCGCCGAGCCAAGTATGGGCGAACGCAGCCGTGGCTTGCGAAGGATTCCAATCCCCAGCTGCGATCTGCGCGTCGAGCAGTACGCGGTCGTAGACTTGGAGGAGGAGGCGAGGCTGGACAAGCAGCGGGATGTTGACGACAGTGGAAAAATGCCGATCTCGACAACGCTCCCTCCAGGAAGCTCAATCTGGGGATCCTTCCATCCGCCCGCCCCTTTTTGGCTCTCCATGCCGCGCCGCTCGAGTTCACGCTAGAGGGCGAGATCAAGCTCCATATCTTCGTCGATGCGGCGTCAGTCGAGCTATTCGTCAATGACGGCCGCGCACGATCACCGACCAGATATTCCCCGATCCGAAGAGCATAGGTGTCGAGCTATTCGCAGTGGGTGGGACTGTTGTGCTGGATCTCGACGTTGGAAGCTCTCGACCGAGGACACGGCCGCGCAGGCGCCGCGCAGCTATGAAGGCAACGACGTTCTGACGCCGTGGGCGGAGGCCAAGGGTGCGCTGCGCTTCGACGGCCGCGGCGGCAATGACGTGATATCCGCCGGCGGCGGTGCGCTCGACCGCGTTTTGGGCAGCGCGGGTGCCGACGTCTTCCTCTTCGCCGCGAAGACGAAGGATGGCCTCCGCGATCGCACATGGATCGACGATTTCGGGATCGGCACCGACGCGATCGACCTGGGCGGAGCCGAGTTCGTCTACGACAAGAGCCATTTCGGGTCTTTAATCCTCACTCTCGACGGTGACGGCGACCAGATCATTCTGACCGGTATCGCGCATTACGACGACTGGCTATTCCTTTGACTGCGAAAGTGCGGCCGGCTCTGCTCGGCCGCACAACGCAGCGATTTGTGGCTGTTCGTGTGCGCGATGTATCTCGAGCGAACGCGGTCCAGCGTCGCCCGTATCACGGTCTAGCTAGACGGTTCATCGTTTCATGGAATCGACGCGCGCCTCGGCTTCCGGATCGGCCGGGAAGAAGAGATTGGTGATCCAGACGAGACCATCGGCGGCGCCAAGTTCGACAAGACCACGATCGATAAAGACCGTGATGTCCAGCGCACCGCGTTCGGGCCAGGCAAAATCGACCGCGTAGTCATGCGCGAACTGATCCATTCCAGGGACGGCCGCGCGCATTGTGCGGAGCGCGCCGCGGCGAATTGTGGTACGCCTTACAATGAAATGCGGCTGATCTTCACCGAAGAGTGTGATGGTCAGTTCCTCACCAACTGTGAGAGTGACTATGTGGTCGAAGCGGCCGGTGCCGCGGCGGTCCGTAGCGCCGAAAGCCTGCCGTGCGGCCAGTGGCGCGTGGGCGGCGACCCGCAGGCCATCCGGACTCTCGACCAGCCGCAGTTCACGCGGCAGGGACATGATGCCGCGGAAGGCCTCCGTCGGGGTCTGTCTGGCATAGAGCCAGTTGCTCGCCCATGCCATGACAGTGGGCTTATCGGTGCCGCCGCGTTCGAAGAAGGTCTGCGCAGCGTAGTAGTCGCGGCCATAGTCGAGCCAGAGTTCGGTTTCGGGCAGGTTGGCGTTGCCAAACGCCATACCGTCGAACTGGCCCAGAAAGTATTGCGTGCCCGACCCCGGAGCATAGCTGCCGGTGTTGAGGCCGACGAGAAGCACCCAGACGGTGTCGCCGTTCGGCGCGGTCAATGGCACCAGGTCGGGACATTCCCAGGGGCCGCAGCCGTGGCGTCCGTGACCATCGCCGAAGCTGGAAAGATACGTCCAGCTCTTGAGATCGGTGGAGCCGTAAAAGCCGATCGATTGGCCTTCCGCGATCAGCATGACCCAGCGCCCGGTCGGTTCATGCCAGATGACCTTGGGATCACGAAAGACGACGAGACCGGGATTGGCGACGACAGGGTTTGCCGGCTCCACGGCATAGGACCTCAGTGAGCGGTCCGCATGGACGAGGCACTGCACCTGATGGTCTTCGCCTTCCGGAGTATGACTGTGGGCCGTGTAGAACAGCTTGATTTCACCGTCCGCGGCTTCAACCGCGCTGCCGGAATAGCAGGTGCCAAGTTCGGTAGGGTGCAGTGCCACGGGCTGCTCAGCCCAGTGCACGAGATCCGTGCTGCTGGCATGACCCCAGTGCATCGGGCCGTGGCTGATGCTGTTCGGATCATGCTGGAAGAACAGGTGCCAGACGCCATCGACGCGGATCAAGCCATTCGGGTCGTTCATCCAGCCGGCGCAAGGCGAGAAGTGCAGATTGGGACGGTATTTCTCGGTCATCGTGTTGGCTTAACCCTTGACGCCCGAACTCATCACCGAGGCGATGAACTGGCGCTGGAGAATGAGGAAGAAGAGGATGACGGGGATGGCCATGGATACGGCAAAGGCCATGATGTTGCCCCAGGCGGCCTGGTTGGTGCCGAAGTAGGCGGACATGGCGACCGAAAGCGGACGGTATTCGGGGCCACGGGTCACCATGACGGGCCAGAGATAAGCGTTCCAGATTTCGAGAAACTGCAGCACCGCGATTGCCGAGATCACCGGCTTTGAGAGCGGCATGGCCACATACCTGTAGATCTGGAAAAAGGAGAATCCATCAATGTGGGCCGCCTCGATCAGCTCTTTAGGCAGCCGCGAAAAGAACTGGAAAAAGAGAAAGATCGACATGGCGTTGGCAACACCCGGCATGATCTGCACCTCGTAGCTGTCAACGATCCCGGCCCAGCCCGCCATCATCAGTTGTGGCAGCACCAGGCTCTCGCCGGGCACGGCCAAGGTTGCAAGGATTAGGATCATCACCGGCTTGCGGATGGGTAGCGTACCCTGCGCCAATACGAAGGCGGCCATCGAGTTGAACAGGATCGAGAGTGCCAGCGTGGAGAAAGTGATGAGCGCGGTGTTGGCGAGGTAACGGACGAACGGGTGCACCGGGTCAGTCCATACCTCGATATAGTTCTGGGGCGAAAATACCTGAGGGATGAAGGAGCGGACCGACCCCATGGAGACCATGATGTCCTGCTCGTTGGGATTGAGGCTGATGGTGAGGGTCATCATCAGCGGCAAGAGCACGCCCATCGCCAGGACAACGGCAAACAGCGATGGCAGTACGGCATCACGGGGAATGCGCATTATGCTTCTCCCTCGTTCTTGAAAACACGGCGCTGGAAGAGCGCTATGGCAGTGACCGCGAGGAAGAAGAAGACAGCGACGGCGGAGGCGTAGCCAACCTTCTGGTTCGCGTAGCCCTGCTTGAAGAGATAGTGGATGATGGTCGTCGTGGCACCATTGGGGCCGCCCTTGGTCAGGATGTCGACCTGGGTGAAGAGCTTGAGCGCACCTACGGTGGTGATGATGAGCAGGAAGACGTTGACGTTGCGCAAGCCCGGCCAGGTGACGTAGCGGAAACGGTGCCAGGCTTTGGCCCCATCGAGCTTGGCGGCTTCGTAGAGATCCTGCGGAATTTCCTGCAAGCCGGCGAGATAGATCAACATCTGATAGGGGAAAGTCGCCCAGGCTGAGAGCGCCACGATCGAGAGCATGGCAACGGAAGGATTGCCAAGAAAATCGACATAGTTCCCTTGCCCGGCGAACCACTGATAGACGGCATTGAACGGGCCAGAGGGGATGCGGAACAGCACCGCCCAGATGGAGACAATGACCGTCATCGGAAGCAACAGGGGCAGGATGGCCACCGAGCGGAAAAAGCCGCGGAAGGGAACGGCTGAATTGAGGATCAGCGCGGCACCGAGGGACATGGACAGTTGAACCGGCGTCACGATCACCGCGAAGAACACGGTGTTCCAGATCGCCTGCCAGAACAGCGGATCGGCAAACATGCGCGCGTAATTGGTGGTGCCGATGAACTTGGTCGGGATCGGGCGCGGCACCAGTCGCTGATCGGTAAAGGAGAACCAGACCGAGAGCAGGAACGGGCCAATGATGAGCGCGGTAATGAAGATCAGCGCGGGGAGCAGCATCGCCCATTCCTGGGTCCGTTGCCTTGTCCTGATTCCCATGGATTTCTCCCCCGGCCATTCCTGGCCTAACTCAATCGCGGCTACCGGCACTTGAACGGAGGACCGAGGAGGTGGTGGCGTTGAGAGCCGCTGTACTCCCTCTCGATTCCTCTGCACAAGCGACTGAGGAGCCGGTTGGCCAGCGCCAAGACGAGGTCTGCGCTAGCGCCGATTACTGCCCGAAGGGCGGATAACCGTCGTTGTCGGCGATATCCTGGTCGATAGTCTGCGCCGCGCGGTCGAGCTCGGTCTCTACGTCGACATCGCCCGAGAGGATGTTGACCACAGCCGTTGCCCAGGCATTGGTGATGACCGGATAGGCCGGGTGCACAGGACGGACCACGCCGCAGCATTCGGCCAGCTTTGCGAAGATTTCGCCGGCGCCGCCTTCACCATAGATTTTTGACAGGGGAATAGCCGAGGCGCGGGACGGGACATAGCCGGTGATATCGGCATAGGCCGCGACCTGTTCGCCGGACATAGCGTAGTTGAGGAACACCTTGATATCTTCGAGATTGGTCGAGGAGGCCGGGACCGCCCAGCCCCAGCTGCCATTGGCCGAGATTGGACCGGCTTCACCGAAGGCCGGCGGCGGGATCAGAACGAGATCGTCGCCCAGGCCCTCGCGGTGGGCAGGCCACATCCAGTTGCCGACCCAGGAGAGAGCCGCGGTCTTTTCGCCGTAGAACTTGTTGTCGCCGGCACTGGCGGGAACGATCCAGCCGTTCTTGTTCCAGTTCTGCAGTTCGGTCAGTGTTTCGATATTGGACCTGGAGTTGATGGTGCCGTCGGCAATCCAGGTTTCGCGATCGATGATGTCGCCGCCGTTGGATTGGGCAAAGGGCGCAAAGCCATAGGTCATCCACTCGCCGGCGCCATAGTTCATCTTGACGTCGAGCGGCCACTCGACTTCGGGCAACGCGGCAAGCTTCTCCAGCGCATCGCTCATTTCCTCGCGAGTCCATGCGTCCTCGACGGAAGTCGGGATCCGCACGCCCGCCTTTTCGAGCAGCGCCGTGTTGCCCCACAAGATGGTGCCGGAATCGTAGGGGCTGACGAAATAGAGCTGCTGGTCCGGGCCGTAGGTGCCCTGCGCCTTAACGGCAGGCAAAAGGTCCTTGAGGATTTCCGGATTGAGAATGTCGCCGATCGGCTGGATGGTTCCTGCCCAGGCGGCGGACGCCATGTTGGGGCCATCGAGCATGATCACGTCCGGCAGATCGCCCGACAGGGTCGCGGCCTGGATGGCCTCGTTGTAGCTTGGGATCGGCACCACATCGACGGTGATTCCCTCGGTGCCGTATTTGGCGTTGAAGGTCTCTTCGAGTTGGGTGAAATAGGGCTTTTCACTATCGCCATCGATGACCCAGGCCGTGAGTTGGCCTGCCGAGGCGTGCGGGGACGTCATGCAGACAGCCAGAGCCACCCCAGCATAAAGGGCATGCTTCATTTTTGTCTCCTCCTCCGAAAACGTTGTCCTATGACAATGTGAGGCATTAGCTAGCCATGATTGTCTCACGTTGTCAAAAACAGACCTCTAGGCATTGGGATTGCTGCCCGTCCGATGAGTTGCAAGCGTGTGGAAGGGTTGAAGCGACCCGCGCTCTATGAATTTTCCGGGGAGCCGCACCGTCTCTGGCGCGGGAGGCGGATTGATGGCGGCGAGCATCGCCGCGCGCCCCATCTCGTAATAGGGCAGTTCCATCGTGGAGAGCCCCGGCTTTAAGAGGCTGGCGATCGGTTCGCGATTGTCGAAGCTGGCGACAGCAACATGCTGACCGACCTTAAGACGAAGCTCGGACAGGACGAAGTAGACGTCCATTGCAAGAATGTCCTGGCCGCAGATGAGCACGTCTGGCCGGCTTTCGGGGGATACCGACATCAGCTCCGGGACGATCCTGTCGGCGATGAACTGCGGCTGGCCGTGATGCTCGCGTCCGACCACGACCTCATGAATACGGCCAGTCATGTCGAGACCGCGATTGCGCGCCGCATCGGTGATGCCGGCGGCGCGCAGCCCCGAAGCGACAATCGCCCGGTTCAGATTGAGAAAAGCCGGGCGCCGATACCCCCGGTCGAGTACTTCGTCCATAAGCGTTGCCGCGAGCTGGTAATCGTCCGGCACGATCGCATGCTGGCCGCCTCCGGGGTCAAAGCAGTTGAGCAGCACCCGAGGGACGGCCGAAGGCGGCAGTTCGACCGGTTGGTGATAGACCGCCGCATAGACGACTGCTTCCGCACGGAATGCGGCGAGCTGCGCATCGGCCAGGTCCTGGCTCGGTGTCCCACGCTCGATATTGAACAGCATCATCTGCTTACCGCACTCCCAAGCCGCATCCTGGGCTCCGCGCACGAGATCGATTGAGGAGGCCGATGTGGCGACCTGGTCCGCCAGGAAGCCGATGATGTTGCTGCGCTGCGAACGCATCATGCGGGCCGCCTGGGAGGGTTCGTACCCCAGCTCAGCGACAATGGCCTCGATCCGCGCCCGCGTCTTGGCGTTGACCAGCGGATCGCGATTGATGACGCGCGACACCGTCTTGAGCGAGGTCTTAGCGCGCCGGGCAATTTCACGTTGCGTCGTCATGCTGATGATTGGCTCGCGTTGGACATTTAGTAACGCGTTGGTGGCACACCTGCCGGCCGGCTGCAACTCCGAGGTGATAGTCCCGGCCAGTTCCGCAGAAATGCCGGCCGGTGGTGGCCGCGATCGAGAACGTCGCTCCAGCTAGTACGCGAGGCGATAGTTGTCCGGCACAATGGCGTGATGCCGGCCGGGGTCGAAGCAGTTTGCGGCACGACGTTGAACAGCATCATCTTCTTGCCGGTTTTCCGGGAGGCATCCTGGGCGTCTCGGACAAGCTCGATCGAGGAGGAAATGGGCTGTTACGCGGTCGGAAAGGAGCGTCGATGACGCTGCTCTTCTGCTTCCGCGTCTGCGGGCAGCCTAAGGGGGCGGGTGGTCGGGCTTCAACCCGCATGTCTCCCCCTTCATCGGCGGGACGTGATTGGCGACCCGCGATGCAGATTTGAGCGATATCCGGGCACGTTTGCCATCATCCGTTGCGTACTCAACCACGCCTTCGGCTTGTTCGTCTCCGACATTATCGGCCAATCTGCTGGCCGAACAATCTTCGCCGCCTGAGATTGACAACGTAGGACAACATGAGCAGAATTCACAGATGACATCGTGCGACAATGTACGGGAATGTTATTGTTTTCCGGAGGGGAGACTGCGCATCCAAGGCAGAAGGCGGCGTTGTTCTACGTGAAGAAAACGAACTATCCGGTGTTTGAGCGTCTGTCGCTTTGAACGTTGGGTGGCTCAGCCGGTCTGGGGAGACCGGCTGTTGGGAATAGGGGAAACATTGCGCGAGTGCGGCTCGACCATCGGGTGGCTGTCCAACCGAAGGGGTCATCAATGCACGATACTGCTGCGCTGTCGATTGCCGTTATTGGAGCCGGCCCGACGGCCGTCGCCTTGCTGGAAAGCCTCATCCGTTCGCGTGGCCCTGGCGTGTCTCTGGACGTGACCGTCTTCGATCCAACACCGCATCCCTGGTGCGGCCACAGCTTCGCCCCCGACCGCCCCGAGGCTCTTACGAATACCTATACGAGCGACATGTCGGCGCCTCATTGGCAGCCAGAGCATGGAGGTCTTTGGCTCAAGGCAACCGGCAACGCAGAATTCGCAGGCAACAAATTCGCGCCGCGTTCGATCATTGGCCGGTATTTCAAGGACTCTGCCCAGGAGAAGCGAGATCGTAGACCAAGACACACTGCGCAGAAGCCGCCATTGAGAACACCTAGGACGGCGGCGTCCCGATAGCGTTTTCGAGTACTCGTTGAAGTCGAGGGTCAGGGTGCGCTGCCAGCCCTCGGCGCGATCACAAGCAGAATGCGTTTGGCCAACGCGCCTTGGGGGGACAACTGGAATGGAACAGAAGGTGGGTGGCTTGAATCGTCACAACCCCAAGCCTGATCAGCGCACCGATTCACATATTCTCGACGTTATTCCCGAAAGCGCCGGTCCGCGCTTGGCAACGGCGGGGGGTGGGGCGATCTATTCCGTCCGCGAGCCGGGATCACAAGCATTTCTGACCGAAAGCCACTTTGTGGAGGTCATGCTTGCCCCAGCGCTGAGGAACCGGATGGCGTTAGGCAGCGACAAGATGCAAGAATACGATGCGCCGGTCGGAGCAACCGTCATCTATCCGGCGAATGTCGAAGGTCGCGCCATCTGGTCGTCCACCAAGGAAAGCGTGATTGTCGCTCTCAGGCCCGAGCGCCTGGGCGAATTGGCGGCCCGTGAGCTTGATGCCGACCATGTAGCGCTTCAGCCGCCGGCCTTCGGAACCGTCGATCTCAAGGCGTTGCACATCGCCCAATTGCTGAAGATGGAGCTGCTGCGGCAAGAGACGGCAAGCGAGCTTTATGCCGACTCCCTGGTTACGCTCTTCGGCATCCATCTGCTTAGAACCTGTTCGGGAGTGAACAGGCTGCCCGCAAAGGCGAATGGCGGTCTCTGTGCTTCGAGTGCGCGCAGAGTGCAGGAGTTCCTGAACGAAAATCTCTCCCGCAAACTGTCCATAGCGGAGCTTGCTGCGATCTGCGGCCTTTCGCCATTCCACTTCATTCGGGCATTCGCCAAGACATTTGGACAGACGCCGCATCGGTACCTCCTCGTCCTGCGACTGGCCTTCGCTGAAAAACTGCTTGTCGAAGGCAACACGGCAATCGCGGATATCGCCTATCTCAGCGGATTTTCAAGCCAGAGCCACCTGACGGCCGCGATGAAGAAATACCGGCATGCGACGCCGGCTGAGATTAGGTCTAGTAGACAGGATCAATCAAGGTTTTCAAGAGTCGGCAGAGGGAATCGGCAGCTCGCCCAACGCCGATAGGTGTAGCGGCTTGAGATTATCCACGCTGGGCTTGAGACCATCGTGATTTTTGGCTCACATTATTTGAGACCATAAGTTCGTTTCGGCTCACTTTGAATGAGAATGGGATCAGATTATTTGAGACGGGCTCACATTGCTGAAACTAGGCGCAAAGATGTGAGAATGATAGCCGTTCTCATAGCGCCAGCCCTGCCATGCGCATCTGGTCGGCGAGTTCGCGGGTGCGACCCGCATCAAGCTGTCCGTCGAGGAAACGGCGGATTTCGGTGGGTTTGGCGTGGAACTGGTCGGACAACACCTTCACGGAATAGCCCTGCCGCGTGAGCCTTGGCTCGAGATCGTTGAAATCGGGCGCAAGCGTCGAGGCAACGATCTCCGAAGTGATTGGCTTGTCACCCAGCCGGAAACCTTCCTCGAAGGCTCGATTGAGAGGTTCGGCAAACTGGAGCGGCGTGCTCAGACGGCTCGCTAAAGATCCAGTGCGGCAGGTTCGATCAAGGTATCGATGTTGGCATCCTCGACGGCACAGGCTTTCAGCAGCCAGTCGAGATAGGCCCGTGCTTCTTCGCCAAGCCTATCGAAAGAAAGGACATCGGTGCGGTGACCGATCTCTTCCATGATGGGGCGTCGCAGGTCGTTGCGCAGTTTCGGATGGCCGACAAGCACGACGGACCACTTCCCGCCACGGCGGGCGATGACTTCCATTAGCCGTTTCAGCCCGTTCAGCGTCTTGCCGTGCAGATCGTGTGCCTCACCGACGAAAAGAGTAACGGGCTTGTTTCCGCGCCGCGACCAGCTTTTGCAACTCCCGCTCTCGCTTTTCGCCCTGGGTGGGGACTTTTGGCTCCTTCTTTCGCGAGAGGTCGCAGAACAGGGCGGCGATCAGCGTCGGCACCGTGGTGCGCGCCTTGTCGACCGACAGGCTCTCGGCGACGATGACCTTCTTTTTCGTTGGCGATCTCGTCCTGAAGGCGGTGCAGGAAGACGGTTTTCCCGACGCCGACCGGGCCGGTTATGGCAATCAATAGGCTGTTCAATTGCGGCGCAATAGCGAGCGGATCGTGGCAAAAATACTACAACTTTTTGGATAACTCGCCGCTTCCTGCAACTTTCTGACATAGACAGCAATATCCTGAGATACCGCACCGCCGGTTTGTGCCCACCTGACGCAAGCGAACTATCCGGTGTTTGAGCGTCTTTTGCTTTGAACGTTGGGTGGCTCAGCCGGTCTGGGGAGACCGGCGGTTGGGATTGGGGGAGACATAGCGCAAGTACGATCGACCATCGGGTGGCTGTCCAACCGAGGGGTCATCAATGCAGGATGCTGCTGCGCTGTCGATTGCCGTTATTGGAGCCGGCCCGACGGCCGTCGCCTTGCTGGAGAGCCTTATCCGTTCGCGTGACATCATCGGCCCCGATGTATCGCTGGACGTGACCGTCTTCGATCCATCGCCGCATCCCTGGTGTGGCCACAGCTTCGCCCCCGACCGCCCCGAGGCTCTTACGAACACCTACACGAACACAATGTCTGTGCGTCATTGGCAGCCGGAGCATGCGGGTCTTTGGCTTACGGCGAACGGCAACGCAGAATTCGCAGGCAACAAATTCGCTCCACGTTCGATCATTGGCCAGTATTTCAAGGACTCTGCTCAGCTGGCGGCTTCCAGACTGGAAGGCTTCGCATTCATTCGCGAGCGGGTCACGAGCTTGACGGTGATCGATGATCGCGTTCACCTGTACACGCAGAACGGGGGCCATAGTTTCGATTACGCAGTCTTGTCCGTGGGCCGTTCAGACAAGTTCGATCCCTACGGATTGGAGGGGCAGGAGAACTTCTGCATCAGATCCTATCCCTTGACGGATGCCCTGACCGGCGTGGACCCCGACGAACACATAGGGATCATCGGCACCGGACTGACCGCGGTTGATTTGGTCATGGCCTTGAAGGCCGACAAGCATCGCGGGAGAATTACGCTTCTCTCCAGAAACGGTCTGCTACCCGCGGTGCGCCCTCCGTCGTTCAAGTACGAACTGCAGCGTTTCACGGTAAAGGCAATCGAGGATAGAGCCGCGGCGAAGGGCGGGGTTTCTTTGGAGGACCTCGTACATCTCGTCCACGAGGAACTCGACCACGCTTGCGTGTCCCCGGAACCTCTCACGGAAGAAATCTTCCCAAATCGATACGGGATCGATCGGCTGCGGCATCAATTGATGCATATCGATGATGACACAAAGGCCTATTCGATTTTGATCAAGACACTCCTGGTCCTTCAGGACGCATGGTATTTCCTTAACCCGGTCGACAAAGCGCGCGCGGCTGGCTTTCGGCACATTTACTGCAGTCTATGCTGTCCCATGCCGCGACACCGTGCTGCGGGCCTACTCGGCCTCGCCGACGCGGGCCAACTTGACGTTGTCCGTGGCGTAAGCTCGATGGCCAAGGATGCGGGCGGTCAATTCGTCGCTGTCGCAGAGAACCATCCACCGCTCCACTTCGACAGAGTTTTCTCCGCCGGTTCCAGTGGAAACGCCCCCGACCCCGTGGCTGTCCCGCTGGTCGACAGCCTCCTGCAGTCCGGACAGGCACGTGCCCATCCCTTCGGAGGCCTCGACATTGAACGCACGACCAGTCGGCTCTTGGATGCCAACAGCCGTCCGCAGCCGCGCCTCTATGCCGTGGGCACAATGACGAGCGGGGCGTTTCAAGTTTTGAATGGGTACCCCGTACTTAGGCTGCGCACGGGCCATATTGCCGAGGCCATGCTCAAGCACGGCGAGGAGAGCCGTGATCGCAGACCAACACACCGCGCGGGAGCCGTGATAGAAAATGCTTAGGTCCGCGTGCCGCACCGCTTCCAATGAGAGCCAGCGGTGGCACCTGCTCTTACCCGGGATCGATAACTCTGCCGGTTTCCGTTATCGCGGTGATCTACGGCAAGGAAGAAGCGCCATGAACGGCAGCAAATGGCGGAGGAACCAGACGTTCGCGCGGCGAGACCCATTTCGGGAATACTACGTCGAGCGTCTTCTGCGAGTCCGAAATAAGCCTGCATTTTTCGAACGCCGATATATTGACGGTGCTACCAAACATTATGAGCAGGCACCTGACTCAGTTGTTCCTGTTTTCCACGCCTTCGCAGAACCTCGATCCGTGGCAATGGACCGCTTCAGTATTGAACGACAAGCCGCACGGGCTCTACTGCCCCCGCCCGCTTCCTATTGAGGATCTCGCCACTAGGCGACCAGATCACGATGCGGGCTCGCAGACAATTCCACGGTCAGCTTGATGGGCTGCTGTCGGAAAGCGGGCCATAATCTATGGCACGCTACTGACACGCACCTTCTGCCAAAATATATTTATATCAAACGCTTGCGACGCTTTGCTACTTTTTGCCGTGTTTCTCTCCGACTTCGTCGGCGTTGCCAACGTCCCGAAGACGTGGCCGCGTAAATCTCGGCCGAAGGCTGGGAGGAAGATTGGCGGGTCATGCGCTTGCCAGGCAGGATCAACTCGCAAAAGGCGCTCGTCGCGGACGACGGCGCGTGAATTGTTCCGCCCTCTCCGGCAAGTTCGGGACCAGCAGTTCCCGCCCTTCTCTGCATAAAAATGCGACCTGTAACGTTGCAGGTTGAAAAGTCTGTGGCATACTGGCTCCCTAACCTATCCAGTGCGGTACCGTCCTAGACCGCTGCGCTGGGGTGGGAGGCGAGCGCGATCCGGCGGGCTGGCCGGAAGGCATCAACAGGGAGGAGTCCGATGAAAAAAAAGTTTCTGTCCGCATTCCTGGCTGGCACCATATTGACCGGGCTGGCTGCCGGTGCTGCCGCGCAGCAACTCGTGACCACGGATCGGGTGGGAAGTCCCGATGCGCCGAACGTGCTTACAATGCGGGCGAACCCGACCCAGTCGCCCAACAGTCCCAGCGCGGAACAGAAGGCCACATTCGAAAAGGTGTGGCAAAGCTTCGCCGAGGCCCATCCCGACTGGCAGGTCCAGTTCGAGTTCTTCGGCCAGGACATTGGCAGCGAGCACGCCCGGCTGCTTGAGCAGGCGCGCGCCGGACGCGCCCCCGATTGTGTCACCGTCGACTCGTTCCAACTCGCGCTGTTCATCAAGAATGGCGTCCTGCAGCCGTTGGACGACTTCTTCAGCCAAGAGGAGATCGATGATCTCTTCCCCTTCATCCGCGACGGCATCACCGGCTCGGACGGCCACATCTACGCCTGGTGGTGGGGCACCGATCTGCGCGTGCTCTACCGCAACACCGAGATCGTGGCGGACACGCCTGAGACCTGGGAGGAATTGCAAAATGCAGCGCTCGAAGCCGCAGAGTCGGGTGTTGAGGGCGTGCTGTTCAACGGCGGGCGCTGGGAAGGCACCACCTTCGACTGGCTTGCCAATTTCTGGGCCCAGGGCGGCTCGCTGGTCGATGAAGACGGCAAGCCGATCTTCGGCGAGGGCGAGAACCGCGAGAAGATGCTGAGGGCCATGGACTATTTCAAGGGCCTGGTCGACAGCGGGGCTGCGCCCAGGCGGGTGGCCACCATCAAGGATTACAACGACTTCAACGCCGCCGCGATCGCGGGAAGCGCCGCAATGTTCTTCGGTGGGCACTGGCAGCATTTCCAGTTGCAGGAGGCGATGCCCGAGGAGGCGTTTGCCAAATGGGATGTCTCGGAGCTTCCCGGCCCGACAGCGGGCGAGCGCGCCACCGGCACGGGCGGCTGGACGGTTGCCGCCTTCACGGACGATCCAGCCAAAGTCGAGATGTGCGCGAACCTCATGCGCGAGGTCTATATGGGGCCGGCCAACGAGGTGATCGGGGATCTTCCGACACGCGAGAGCCTGTTCGCCGAGCTGCCGAAGTTCCAGGATCCGTATTTCGACAAGCTCAAGGACTATCTGGTCAACGGTCGCGCCCGCCCCGGCGTGCCGATCTATCCGGAAATCTCCAATCAGATTCAGATCACGATGGGTGAGGTGCTGTCGGGTACCAAGGAGCCCGAAGCCGCGCTCGATGGCGCATGGAACCGCGTGATGGAGGCCTACACAAAGATGTAGTCTGCTTGACGTCGATCCCGGAGGGCCTTTCATGAGCGAGCATGCCGTCGCAGGGACCGCCGAGCGGACCGGGTCTCCACACAAGAGGGCCTGGCATCTTGCCGAACGGCCGTTGGTCTGGCTGGCGCCGCTCACGCTGCTCCTGCTCATCACCTACGTCTATCCAGCGATCGACGTCATCCGCTACAGCTTCACGGATGCCACGCTCCTCAACCCGGAATATGCCTATACGACCGACAGCTACCGCGCGTTGATCCGCAGCCCGGACCTGCCGGGCATCCTTTGGGTGACTTTCGTGTTCGTCGTGGCCAGCGTCGTCCTTCAGCTCGTCCTTGGCCTGCTCGTGGCCATGGTGCTCAATCGCGGTGTCAAACGGCGTCTGCCCGGCGTATCGGTGGTACGCATCATCATCCTGTCGGCGTGGATCGTGCCGGGGGTCGCCGCCGGCATCGTCTGGCAACTCATGTTCAACGAGGCGAGCTATGGCTTCCTGAACGCTATCCTGCGCGGCGTCGGCGTCTCGCCGGTGGCCTGGCTTTCCGACCCCGACCTGGCACTCTGGTCAGCGGTGATCGCCAATGTCTGGCGCGGCACGGCCTTTAGCATGCTCCTGCTTTATGCCGGCCTCGTCGTCATTCCTTCGAGCCTCTACGAGGCAGCGTCGGTCGACGGCGCGACAGCGCTCAAGCAGTTCTGGTACATTACCTTGCCGCAGTTGCGACCAATCCTGCTCATCAACACGGTGCTAATCAGCATCTTCACCCTCAATACCTTCGACCTCATCTTGCCACTGACCGGCGGCGGGCCGGGACGGGCGACAGAGGTGTTGGCGCTCTACACCTACAACACCGTTTTCCGCAATTTCGACCTGTCGAACGGCGCGGTGCTGGCCGTCATCCTTCTTCTGATCAGCATCGTCTTCACCTTGATCTACGTCCGCTTGCTGCCCAGAGAGCTCTGACCCGTGACCACGATCGGCCGCACAAGACTTGCCGACATCGGCACCTACCTCGCCTACGGCGTTATCTGCTTCTTCTTCGCCGGGCCGCTTCTGTGGCTCATCTCGCTATCGATCCGCACCAGCGCGGAGATTTATGTCAGCAACATCAATCTATGGCCCGAGCATCCAACGCTGGAGAATTATGCCTCGGCACTGAACAACCCACTCTTTCCTATCTATCTTTGGAATGGTCTGAAGCTGGCTGTCGGCGGCGCCTTCGGCGCGATGCTCTTCGCCGCCCCTGCGGCCTATGCCCTGTCGCGCTTTCGTTTGCGCCACCAGCAACTCACCATGATCGGGCTACTTGCAGTGCAGATGATTTCGCCGCTTGTCATCATGGTGCCGCTCTACCGCTACATGGACCGGGTAGGGCTCACTGACAGCCACGTGGGTGCAATGATGATCTACATCGCCGTCGCGGCACCCCTCTTCACCTGGATGCTGAAGGGCTTTCTCGACGGCATTCCGCAGAGTCTCGAAGAAGCGGCGATGATTGACGGCTGCACACGTTTCGGCGCCTTCATGCGTGTCGTCCTACCACTCAGCCTGCCGGGGCTGACGTCGGCCTTCGTGCTCAATGCCATTTTGGGCTGGTCGCAATTCATCATCCCCTTCATCCTGATCAGCAGACCGGGCCTTCTGCCGATTGCCGTCGGCATCTTCAATTTCCAGGGCACCTACAGCCAGACCTCGACGCAGATCCTCGCCGCGGCGAGCGTTATCTCCATCGTTCCGGCTGTGGTCGTGTTCCTGGTCCTGCAGCGATTTATCGTCGGCGCCCTCATGGGCGGCGCTGTAAAGGGCTGATCACCGTCCTCCCAAACTTTGATTGTAGGATTCAAAATGGCGCTAACCGTCGAACAACGCATTGCCCGTCTGCACAAGCGGTGCCTCGAGCTGGACCTATGGATCGTCCGCGAGAGCCTCCCCCTCGACCGATGGGCGTTCAACGGGCGGCCGCTTGCCCTCGGCGCGCCCTGGCCGGTGCGCGACAGGGTCGTGGCCTTTTCGCACACGCAAGTGCAGGTGCCCGCCGGATGGACGCTCGAAGAATGCCGACTCGATCTCGATCTGGGCGGCGAGGGGCTGGTGCGGATCGCCTACGCGGACGGCGAAAACGAGGGCTTCGGCCTCGACCCCAATCACAGACGCTTCCCGCTCAGGAAGCCGCGCTTCTCGATTGAGGCGGAATGTGTGGCGCGCCTGCCTTTCGGCGTTCCCAACCGCGATGCGCGCCTTCTTCGGGCAAGAATCGTGCGGATCGAAACGGAACTGGCGGAGTTCGCCCTGCTTTTGCGCCAAGTGGCGGAGACGGCGGAGGTTCTTTCCTCTCACGAGGTGGCACCGGCGCTCCTGACGGCGGGCGAAGAGGCGCTCGCCCGGCTCGAATGGCCGACGGCGACCGGTGCCTATGTGGCCCGGGTCGCCCCTGGTGCCGAAATGCAAAAAGTGTGGCAACTGCCGGCGGAGCTTTCCGACCAGCCGCCGGGTCTCGGGGAGGCCGAACGCGCCTCCGTGACGGCGGCATCGGCATTCCTGAAGGGCAGACTCAAGGCGCTGCGCGACCGCTACCCGCCGAGCGGCGGGCTGGCGATGACCGGCCATGCCCATATCGATCTTGCATGGCTGTGGCCGCTCGACGAGACGCGCCGCAAGGCGGGGCGCACCTTCCACACCATGGTAGGACTGATGGACCGGAACCCCGAATTCCGCTTCAACCAGTCGACGGCCCAACTCTACGCGTTCCTGGAGGAGGACGATCCGGACCTGTTTGCCCGCATCAAGGAAAAGGCGGCGAGCGGCCAGTGGGAGCCGAACGGCGCCATGTGGGTCGAACCCGACACCAACATGCCGACGGGCGAGTCGCTCGTGCGCCAGCTCCTTTATGGCCAGCTCTATTTCGAGCGGACCTTCGGCCGCCGACATACGGTATGCTGGCTGCCGGACTGCTTCGGCTTTTCGCCGGCACTTCCGCAATTGCTCCGGCAGGCAGGCGTCGAGGGATTCTTCACCATCAAGGTCAACTGGTCCGAGACCGACGAGATGCCGTTCGACCTGTTCTGGTGGGAGGGGCTGGATGGCAGCCGCGTGCTCGCCCACACCTTCAACAATCCTGTCGGCGGCTACAATGCCGAGATCGGACCGCGTTCCGTCATCGAGACCTGGCGGAACTTCCGCGGCAAGGATATCAATCCGGAAAGCCTGATAGCTTTTGGCTACGGTGATGGCGGCGGCGGACCAACGCAGGAGATGTTGGACCGCGCGCGGCAGCTCGGCGATTTTCCGGCAATGCCTACGGTTCGGCAGGTCGGCGTCGGGGACTGGTATTCGGAAGTCCGCGGGATCGTCGAAGACTACCCTGCCCTGCCCGTGTGGGTCGGCGAGATGTATCTGGAACTGCACCGCGGCACCCTGACAACGCAAGGCCGCACCAAGTTCCTCCACCGCCGGGCAGAGCGTGCGCTGATTGCGGCGGAAACGCTGTCGAGCATGGCGACGCTGTTGGGCGAGCCGACCGCCGCATCGCTGGAGGAGCATTGGCGAGTGCTTTTGCGCAACCAGTTCCACGATATCCTGCCCGGATCGAGCATCCGCGAGGTCTACGAGCTTGCCGAAGCCGAACTGGCATCGGTGGTCCAGGCCGGCCAAGAGAAAATCGATACGCACCTTGCCGCGATCGCACGGCGTGTTGTCCAGCCAGGGAGCGGGCGTGGCGTCATCGTGGTCAATCCCGACCTTGCGCCGCGGCCACTGCGAATTTCCTCGGCCGAGCCGCTTCCGGGCGGACAGGCGGTCGAAAGCGGCTCGGTCCTCGCTGGAGAGCGCCGGATTCCGGGCCTTTCCGCCGCTGTGGTAATCGAGAGCCGGCCGCCCTTGGGACTCATCGTCGAGGAAGGGCGGCTGGAGAACGCCGACATTCGCATGGAGCTTGCCCCCGACGGCACGCTTGCCAGCGTCTACGACAAACGCACCCGCCGCGAGGTGTTGGCCGGCCGTGGCAATCAGATCTGGGCCTACTCTGACAAGCCACGCAACTGGGACGCCTGGGATGTGGAGGAGAACTACACGACCCAGGGTGAGGAGATCGCGGCGACGGCGGCAGCGCAGATCGTTGAGCACGGGCCGCACCGCGCGGCAATCCGGTTCATCCGCCGCTTCCGCGACAGCACGATCATCCAGACGGTGCGGCTGTGGGCCAACTCCGCGCGCCTGGAATTCAAGACCGACATCGAATGGCACGAGCGTCGGATCCTGCTCAAGGCGCGCTTTCCGCTCGCCATCCGCTCTGACCACGCCACATTCGAATGCGCCCATGGCGTGGTCCGGCGGCCCACCCACCGTAACACCTCATGGGACCAGGCGCGCTTTGAGGTGGCCGCCCACCGCTTCGCCGATCTTTCGGAACAGGGATATGGCGTGGCTCTCCTGAACGATGGCAAATACGGCCACAGTGTCCTCGGCAATGAGCTTGGGCTGAGCCTTTTGCGCTCCCCAGTCTTTCCCGACCCGCTCGCGGACGAGGGGCATCATAGCTTCACCTATGCGCTCTTCCCGCATCGAAGCGACTGGCTGAGCGGTGGTGTCTTGGCCGAAGCGGAGGATTTGAACCAGCCGCTTGTCTGTCGATCCGTCCAGACCGCGGCTGAAACGGTCTGGTCCGCTGCCCGCGTGAAGGGCATGGCGCTGGGCTTGAGCGCCTTTAAGCCTGCGGAGGACGGCAAGGCACTCGTTCTCAGGGCATATGAGCCTGCGGGCGCGCGCGGCGAGGCGGACGTAACACTGCCCAAGGGCTGGCGGCTCGGCGGCGAAGTGGATCTGCTCGAGGGAGATGCAGGGCCGGCGGACCGGAGCTTCACGCCCTACAAGGTGCACAGCTGGACGGTCGAGAAGAACAAAGAATGACCACGCGGGGCAATGGCCATATCGCCGGTCAGAGGAGAAAGCTGTGGCACATGTCGTAGTCAGCCAGTTGTTCAAGAAATACGGTGAACTACAGGTGGTGCACGGCGTCGATTTCGAGATCGGCGACGGCGAATTCATGGTGCTCGTCGGCCCGTCCGGCTGCGGTAAGAGCACGATCCTGAGAATGATCGCCGGTCTGGAGACCGTCACCGGCGGCGAGATCCTCGTCAACGACCGGGTGGTGAACGACATACCGCCACGCGACCGCGACATCGCCATGGTCTTCCAAGACTACGCGCTTTATCCGCACATGTCGGTGCGTCAGAATCTCGGCTTCGGCCTGAAGATGCGCAATGCGCCGAGGGCGGAGGTCGAGGCAGCGGTGCGCAAGACGGCCGAAACCCTGCAAATTGAAGCATTGCTCGACCGCAAGCCGAAGCAGCTCTCGGGCGGGCAGCGCCAACGTGTAGCTATCGGACGGGCCATCGCGCGCGAGCCGCAGCTGTTTCTCTTCGACGAGCCTTTGTCGAACCTCGACGCCAAGCTGCGCGTGGAGATGCGCACGCAGATTAAGCGGCTGCACATGAGCTTCAAGGTGACCAGCATCTACGTCACGCATGATCAGACGGAGGCGATGACGCTGGCTGACCGTATCGTGGTGCTGCGCGACGGCCGCATCGAGCAGGTCGGCACCCCTGAGGAGCTCTATATGCGGCCGGCCAACCGCTTCGTAGCCGGCTTTATCGGTTCGCCGACGATGAATTTCATCGAAGCGCAAGTGGTCGCGGAGGGAGATGGGTTGCAGGTGGCCCCGGCGGGCGGGCCTCCTCTCGCAATCCCGAGGTCAAGGGTCGAGCGATATCGGCGGCATGCGGGCCGCTCGGTCATCCTCGGCATCCGACCGGAGGATGTGACGAACACATGGACGGAGGAGAGCCGCGACAGGGAAAGCGCGGTGTCACTCAACGTGCCCGTCGAGATTGCCGAGCCGCTTGGCTCCGATACCCTCATCTTTGCCCGTCTCGGCGGGGCCGAAATCGTTTGCCGGGCAAGTGGCACGACAGCGCCAGCCAGCGGATCGACCATTCGGCTGAACGCCCATATGGATCGCATGCATCTGTTCGACCCCGATAGCGGTATGGCGCTGTAAGGGCGCCCTACGGGACGGTCAGGTGCGCTGGTGCAGTTGCGGAGCGGCGATGGTCTGCAGTTCGCTCACCGGAGTGCCGGCGATGCGCCTCAAGAGCAGGCGTGCCAGTTCCTCGCCCGCGAAGGTCAGATCCTCATAGAAGGAATCGATGGCCGGTGTGATGTGGTTGAGGAGTTCCGACGTCTCCTTGGCGATGACGTCGCCGTCGATTCCGACGTCGAAACCTGCCTCCCTGAGCCCGGCCATAAGGGCGATGCTGCGCGTCTCGTTTGCGCAGATATAGCCGTCTGGAGGGTTCGGCCCGGAGGCGAGCTGCCGCCCCACGACACGGAATTTCAAAGGATCGCTGTCGAGATCGATGCCCTCCACCACGATACCCTCAAGGCCGGATTCCCTCGTCGCCTCGAGAAAACCATCGAACATATGATAAGCACAGGTCAGGCTGTCGGAGGGTGGAATGAGCGCCAGACGCCGCCGCCCCTTCGCGCGCAGCCGCTCGACCGCCTCGACCATGAAGCGCTCATTGTCGAAATCGTAAAAGGCATGCGCCAGGCCCATATCGGTTCGGCCGTGCGTGACGAAGGGGAACTGGCGGGCGAGCAGATAGCGGACCCTCTCGTCCCGCGGCTGCGTATGGGTGAAGATCAGGCCATCAGCCGCGCCCGTCTCGACGACATAGCGGACAGGCTCCATCACGTTGGCCCCCCGGCGCAACGGTGTGACGACGAGGTGGTAGTCGGTCTCGAATAGCACGCTGGAGGCGCCGAGGATGATGCGACGCTCGAACTCGGCGATGGTCACATCCTGGTCGAGAATGAGTCCGATCACATAGGTTCGACCGGTCCTCAGCCGCACGCCTGCCCGATTGGGCCGATAGCCGATGTCGTCCGCCACGGAGCGCACCCTCGCCCGCGTTTCGGCGCTCAGCTCGGGGCCGTTTTTGAGGGCGCGCGAAACGGTCGTCACACCGAGGCCGGTGATCTCTGAAATCGTCTTTAGCGTGGGCCGCCCCTGCCGCATCTTGTTCTCGCCCATACGGCGCTTATCTACCGTATCCTGATCGCTTGCCATAAAGATCGCCCTTCCGGGTGCCGGTCGCTGCCGACAGGCCGTTAAAATGCGATTATCATAGTTATGCAAGTTCTTGCACGTGATGCCCACCGCCGCGGAAGAATAGCAGTTGCGGCATTTCAGGCTGTCGCTGGCCGCTTCGAAGAGCTTGGGGTTTGGTCTTGGCCCGCATGAAGCCGTGATTTGCGCGAAAATTTCCTGGCGTCTGACGGAAGATATAGACCGGCTGTGCCGGGTCGACTCCGGCGACTTCCCAGCGGTCGAAGGCGAGCGGCAGAGCCGTCAGCGTCGTCATCGCCAGAAGCTGGTCGTAATGGATCTGGTTCTCGACCTGGAAGGAGGCGAGCGCCAGTTGCAGCGTGAAGACCTCGCGCCGGTTGAGCACGACCAGCGGCAGCAGGAAGTCGTTCCAGCGCGACAGGATGGAGAAGATCGCCACCACGGCGAGCGCGGGCGCCGAAAGCGGCAGCACGATGCGTCAGTAGATGCGCCATTCGCTGGCGTGATCCATACGCGCGGCCTCGATCAGGTTGTGGGCCGGCAATACACGGTTATAGCAAGGGGTCCGTAGATGCACCCAGAGCACCGTCTTCGCCTTTCCGGCGGCATCAAAGCCTACAGTCCTACTCCTGCACGATTTCCGAATTTCTCGCGAATGTTTCGCGATGGAGTGCCGCCTCTGTCGCAGGTCGCTTACCTGATTGCGCCCGATCTACCTGGTTTCGGGGAATCCGCTGTCGTGCCAGCGCCGTCATTTCCCGTCTTCGGTCGCGCGATCTTGGAACCGCTGGACCGGCTCTCGATCGGGCCGCGCTACATTTATCTCCATGATTTCGGCGCACCGGTCGGTCTCCACATCGCCCTGTAGGCATCGGAGCAGGTCTTGGGGGTTGCTAATCCACGCAAACGCTCACCAAATGGGTTTCGGGCCGCAAGGGCTGCGACGCAGGCCTTCTGGGCCGATCCAAGGCCTGAAAACGAGGCGGAGGCAACCTCGCACCTAACGTTGGAGGGCACACGCGACCAGTACTTTGACATCGTAGGGGTCACAGGTTCAATCCCTGTCACGCCCACCATCCAAGCTCCTGAAATTGCGAAGTTTCTCAGTTCAACCGACAGGCGAATTTCTACCGAGTGCAACGCAGGTGGCACGCAAATCTGATTAGGCTTGTTCGGATCGGCGTCGCGATATCTGACGCAGGCCCTAATTCTGCAAAATAGTTGTCGATCGCCCGACTGCCCGTCGCCATATAGTCAGGGTCGAATTTGGCATAAACCTCAGTGACGCCAACCGCCTTGTGGCCGAGCAGACCTTGGACCTCCCACGCGGGCACACCACGCGGCTTGGCCACCTTGCAATCGTGAACGTTGCCGGGTATCAGGAGCAGGACGTGGGGACGGCCTCTCGCGTCGCAGACGGCGTGGAGCTTGGTGTTCCGTCCGCCTTTCGTGCGGCCGATACCATGAACCAACGCCCCCTTTTCCGCCGCCCGCACAGCGGTGGACCTTGATGCAGCTACTATCGATGAACAACCGATCCGGCGCATCCTCGGCTCCGGCGAGCGCGCTGGAGATGCCTTCCCAGATGCCCTACCGTTATGCGTTCAAAGTCAATCAAAGCCGCCGACGCGCTCGCGGCACAGCGTGAGCATCTGCTCGGCCTTGCCTGCAATGTCTTCGTCGATACCGGAGACATCCGGAACGGTAACCGCCTCGACACCAGCGCCAAGTCCGGCAAGCATCTCGTCGATCGCCCGGTTCGCCGCCCTCGCAGCTAGTCCCGCGGTTGCCGCCATCTTGAGGAAGTCGGAGCGGCGCAGACGATCATCCTTGCCATTGATCTTCAGGGCCATGCGATCATGTTCGAGGCCCAGAAAGACGACGGTGGTGACCGCGTCATACAGCGGTGCGAGCTGCACGGTCTCAAAGCTGCGCGCGCCGGGCTGCGCAATCTTGAGCAGCGCGAGATTTTTCAGGTGCATATCACCGTCGGCAATCAGCCAGGCAAACAGCGCCCGCTTCAGGACGAGAAGCAGATCGGCTTCGGGGTCGGTCGAAAGCGGGCGCACGGCGCGTGCGATCCGCTCGATCGTGCCGCTATACTTGGCGTCGGGGGGAAGATCGAGGACCGAGCACAAATCTTCGAGCGCAAGGCGCCGCTTGTCATCGGCGGAAGTGCGAATGTCGAAGCGCTCGACGATCAACGCCGGCGGCATCCCGTCCGGCATGGCGGTCAGCGCTGTTTGCGGCGCGTCGAACCCGGCATGGCGACCGAGCGCCATGGCGAGATACTCGATTACCGGCAGCGCCTGAAAGCCACTGGTCCCGGCGGGTTTGAGGATGTGCGTGAAGGGCAGCCCGGTACTGGGAACGAGCTTTCCGTCTTCGCCGAGGAACATCGGGGCCTTGATCTGCACTCCGGAAAGACGCGGCGTATCGGCGCTGGCATAAAGACGCGCCAGCTTCTCTTCGAAGCTCTGCTCGATATCTCCGCGGCTCGGTCCGGCATAGATGCCGGTGAAGATATCGCCGGCGTTGAAATCCTGCAGACGGCTGACCAGGATATCGGCCGGCAAGGCGTCAAGATCGGCAGTCTTGGTGCTGATGGTGATATTCGACATATAGCGCTTGCCCGAGCGCAGAACGGCGCGCTCGTCAGTTTTCTTGAGGACGCGCTCCAGCCATCCCTCAGGCAGCAGGGAGAGAATGAAGGGCGGCAGCTTGCCAGGAACGCGCTGCTGGATCAGCGGGAGATCGAACCCTTTGTCCGGTTTCCAGCGCCATTCAAAGCCGTCGTACAACAGATGCCCGATGTGGGTTCCGTGCCAGGCGACGACAAAATCAAGCGCCGCTTCGTTGCGAACCTCGATCTCTGCCGGGGTGCGCAGCAGATAGCGCTCTGCCTGCTCGCCCTCGCGATACCACTGGTTCTCACGGGCCAGCGTCCAGAGCGCGTCAGCGGCGGCTTTTGGGTTGCCATATTCGGCAACCAACCGCTGCGCGATATCGGCGCGCATTGCCTCGTCGATCGAAGCGGCGTGTTCGCTGCGCAGACGAAAGGCTTCGAGAAAGCGCTGGCGCACGGACGAGACATTGGTCCGGAATTCACCCATGCCGTCATCGATCGTGGCGCTAGCAGTCGCCGGATGATCGGGCGCAGTGTTCTGGATGATTTCCAGGGTCCTGATCCGGGTGCGCTGGTTGCGTGGCCCGCTGATGAAGAGCCGGCCATCGCGCGTCGGCGCGAGCAGGACGGCGCTGGCGGCGGAAAGATAGGCGCGCGGATAGAGATAGCGGGCGATCCGGATGGCGTACCGCAGCACGTCGGCATCGGCATTGGCGTCGGCATCGACATAAACGCCGCGCATGAGCTGCACGATCTTGCCGGTTTCGGCCTGATAGTGGGCGCGGGTCTTGTCGAGGTTTTCGCCAACGAGATAGAGCAATTTTGTAACTTTCGCGTATTTCACATACGGGAAAGTTACAATTTTCCATCCCAAATGTCAAGGATTTATAACTTTTCCGTATTTCATATACGCGTGAGTTAGGATTTTTCCCTTTCCGGCAAAGGGAGCAACAAGTACCGCGCCACCAACATCATCGGCATGATCGTCATCATCACCGCCGCCATGGTGACCATAACGCCGGTGTCGGCGCCGCCGACGATCGTCATGATAACCGGCACCATGCCAATCATCATGGCCATCCGCGGCCTCTTCGATGCCGCCCATGTGCTCGACGTACTGCGCGCGCCGCCCGTTAAGGTCGCCCCCGGGACGATCGAGGCCGCCAGCGCCCATATTGCCACGCTCATTGCGCGCATCCGGCTGGTGAACCGGCAGCTCAAGCAAGCCCATCACCGGCTCGACGCCCTGACCGCCCGCCTCATCCCGACACGCGGCATGCGGCCCAGCCTGCACGATCACCCGGCCCTCGAAGTGATGCTCCGGGTAATCCGGCCCCAACGCCTGCGTGAGTGTGTTCAGGCCGCCAGGTTGCGCTACGAAGCCGTCATCCAGCACCCTCAGCCAGTTCGTCGTCCGGATGATGCGCTCACCCTTCTTGGACCTAGTCGGCCTTACAGTGCTGTCGTTGTAACCAAGGCGTGGGAATGCTTCACCAGCGGGATAGCGATCAGGCCGCTGGTAGTTCGCTGCGATCCCGGGTCGAACAGCGTGCCGAGCCCCGCCGTGCCGTGCCGTGCAGCGGTTCGAGTGACCTGGCACTGAACTTTCATCCAGCCGCGATAAGAGCCTCGGCCGAAACAAACTCGTAGCCTTCACGATTTCCCCAAGCTGCCGTTCTATGGTTGGCAGATACGACTTTCCCGCCCCTCTTCAGCCTTCATCCAGCGGCATGCGCTGGCCTTCGGCATTGAACAGGTGCCAGTGTCCCTCTCGTGGTTCGGCGCGCAGGATGTCCCCGCGCGCGACATGGCTCTGGCCCGCCTCGTGGATCAGCATCGGGGTGCCGTCGGGCGTAACGCAGTGCAGATAGCTGTTGGCGCCGTGTTGCTCTGCGACGCTGACTTTGAGCGGCCAGCCCGTGCCGTTCTCAGACAATGTGAAATGTTCCGGGCGCACGCCCAGCGTTACCGTCGCCCCCGCCCTCAGCGGACCCGGCCGCGCGGGAAGGGTAAGGGGCGGCAGATGCGGGCTCTGGAAGGAAAGGCCGGCTCCCGTGACCTCGGTGATCGTCCCGTCCACGAAATTCATGCGCGGCGAGCCGATGAAGCCCGCGACGAACAGGTTGCGAGGTCGGTTGTAGAGTTCGAGCGGCACGCCCACCTGCTCGATCACGCCCTTACGTAGGACGACGATCTTGTCGGCCATGGTCATGGCCTCGATCTGGTCGTGCGTCACATAAATCATGGTGTTGCCGAGCCGCTCGTGCAGCTTGGTGATCTCCACGCGCATGAGGACGCGCAGTTCGGCATCGAGGTTCGAGAGCGGCTCGTCGAACAGGAAGATCTTCGGATCGCGGGTGATTGCACGGCCGATGGCGACGCGCTGGCGCTGGCCGCCCGACAGCTCCTTGGGCCGGCGTTCGAGCAGTTCCTCGATCTGCAGCATCTTCGTCGCCGTCGCCACGCGTCGGGCGATCTCGTCCTTCGGCATGCGGATGTTTTCCAGCCCGAAGGAGAGGTTCTCGCGCACGGTCATGTGCGGATAGAGCGCGTAGGACTGGAAGACCATCGCCACGCCGCGGTCGGCGGCGGGCACGGAAATCACGCTCTCACCGGAGATGCGGATGTCGCCGGTGCTGGCCTCCTCCAGCCCGGCGATGAGGCGCAGCAGGGTGGACTTGCCGCAGCCTGAGGGCCCGACAAAGACCACGAACTCGCCGTCGTCGATCTGAAGGTCGAGGCCCGGGATCACCTTGACGGCGCCGAAGGACTTGCCCAATTTTTCCAGAATGAGATTTGCCATTCTCTACGCTCTCACTTGATCCCGGTCGAGGCGATGCCACTGGCGATGTAGCGCTGCAGGAAGATAAAGGCGAAGGCGAGCGGCAGAGCCGTCAGCGTCGTCATCGCCAGAAGCTGGTCGTAATGGATCTGGTTCTCGTCCTGGAAGGAGGCGAGCGCCAGTTGCAGCGTGAAGACCTCGCGCCGGTTGAGCACGACCAGCGGCAGCAGGAAGTCGTTCCAGCGCGACAGGATGGAGAAGATCGCCACTACGGCGAGCGCGGGCGCCGAAAGCGGCAGCACGATGCGCCAGTAGATGCGCCATTCGCTGGCGTGATCCATACGCGCGGCCTCGATCAGCTCGTCGGGGATGGTGAGCATGTACTGCCGCAGCAGGAAGACGCCGGTGGGTGTTGCCACCGTGGGCAGGATGACACCCCAGAGATTGCCGACGAGGCCAAGCTGAGCAACGATCAGGTAGGTGGGAACGAGCACCACCGTTGGTGGGATCATCAGCGTCATCAGGATGGCGACGAGGGCGAGCGTATTGCCCTTGAAGCGGTATTTCGCCAGCGCGAAGGCGGCCATGGAGTTCATCACCACGGTGATCAGGGTGGCGACCACGGTGATGAACAGAGAATTGTAGACATAGAGCCACAGGTTGGATCCCGAGGTGGAGAGGAGCTGCGCATAGTTCCCCCAGTAGAACTGGATGTGCCGCACCGGCTTGGCGTCCGCCACCGCCACCACGACCCGCCCGGCTTCCGGCTTTGCCGGATCGATCATCTGCGCGTTGAGGCCGACGCGGCGGATTTGCGCCAAAAGGCGCGTCTCGCCCTCCTCGGTGGCGACCTCGTAGAGGGGAAGCGGCTCGTCGAAGCCTTCCACCTCCACCGTCTCGACTGCGTAGGGCAGGAAGGTGGGCGGGAATTCCACCAGGTTGACCGGCGTCTTGAAGGAGGAGAGCACGACCCAGAGCACCGGGGCGAACATCACGGCCAGGCCGACGAACAGATAGGCGTAGGTGAGCCAGTCGGTCCAGTCCGCCCGAGTCCTGCCGCGACGACGGGTGAGGAACTGGAGTATGGCGCTGTGCACCGGGCGGGCGGCGACTTCGCTCATAGGTTCCGCCCCCGTGCAAGCCGTAGCTGAATGAGCGTGAAGATCATGAGCACTGCACCGAGCAGCAGCGATGCCGCGGCCGCAAGGCCGAAATTGCGCGGCTGGATGGCGAAGCCAACCTCGTAGATATACTGTACGATGAGGATGGTCGCCGAGCCTGGCCCGCCGCCCGTCAGCACGTAAAGCTCGTCGAAGGTCTGCACCGAGCGGATCACGCACAGGATGAAGACCACGAGCAGCGTGGGCTTCAGCATGGGCAGCGTGATGCGCGTGAAGACGCGCCAGGGGCTCGCCGCATCCATCTTCGCTGCCTCGTAAACGTCGCGCGGGATGGATTGCAGGCCTGCGAGCAGGATGATGGTAAAGAAGCCCATATGCGCCCACACGGTCACGAAAACCGACCAGAAGAAGGCGGAGTCCGGGAAGACCAGCCAGTTAACCCGGTTGAGGCCAATGCTGGTCAGGAGCCCGTTGAGCGCGCCGTTGCGCTGCAGGATCCACTGCCAGGTGAGCGCCACCACCACCGGCGACAGCATGACCGGAAAGAAGAAGATGCTGCGGAAGAAGCCGCGCCCGCGGATGTCGCGGTTGAGACAGATCGCGGTGAAGAGCGCGATGCCGATCATCGCCGCCACCTGCACGGGTACGAAGACAAGTGTGTTGCCCAATGCCCGCCAGAAAAGGTCGCGCGAACAGGTGGACGGGTCGAGATAGTTTCCGCAATCGAACAGCGTCTCGTAGTTCGCTCCGCCGATATAGGGCCGGTCCACCGGGTAGAGCCGGTCGCTGCCGGTGACCGAATAGAAAAGGTTGATGAAGACCGGCATGAGGGAGAACAGGAGCACGGCCAAAAGGTTGGGGATGAGGAACACCCAGGGCATCTGCTTGATACCCAGGGCCTTCTGCGCCCCATGCATCACCGGCTCGACCGCCCTGGCCGGAAGGGCGGCCAGGGCGGCGATGGCTCCAGACAGGGCGGCTGTCGCGCGCATTTAGTCTTCTCCCGCGGGCCAGCTAGTTGCCTTCGGCTGCCTCGATGGCAAGTTCGACGTCCTGCTTGATGCGATCGAGTGCCGCGTCCACGGTCAGCTCGTCATTGATGACCTGGCTGATGCGCGTCGTCAGTGCGTTCATCATAGCCCTCTGGTAGCGCCAGCCCTGGAAGCGGTAAGCAGCCGGCGCCATCTTCGGGATCTGGTTCGTGAAGGTGCTAAGCGCTGTCTTGGTGCGCTCGGAAGCGCCGGGATAGTCGACACCCTCCTCGATGAGCGTGCCCGCCGCCGGGATCTCGACCGAGGCCGCGATGATCTCCTTGTAGTTCTCCGGCTGCGAGACGTAATCGATATACGCGCCCACGACCTCCGGTTGCTCGGTGTGCTTGAAGCCCACCAGCGCGCCGCCGCCGGGCATGGCCGTGCAGGAGCCCGGGCCGCAGGGCGTGTCGACCACGGCCCATTCGAACAGGTCTCCCACTTCGGTATCCATCCGGCTCAACGTCCAGGAGCCTCCGAAATAGAACACCACGTTGGCGTTCAGGAAATCCTCGAAAAGCTCGCGGTGTGTGGAGCCGCCGACCGCGCCCCACAGGTCGAGCGGCATGGTGCCGTCCTTGTGCCAGCCGACGAACTTCTCGATGGCCGTCTTCAGGCCCTCGTCCGCGACGGGGTTGCCCTCCTCGTCGACCAACTCGGCGCCATGGCTGATAGCGAAGCTCGCGAAACGGTGGCCGGAGCGGTCCATCTCCATGGGGAACTCGGTATTGGTCGCCTCGGCCACCTGGCGCGCGGCCTCGGCCCATTCATCCCAGGTGGCGCCCTCCTCCGGCACGGGCACGCCCGCCTGCTCGAACAGGGTGAGGTTGACATAGGCGCCGTTCACAGTGAGCGAGGTCGGCATGCCGTTGACGGCCTTGCTCTTGCGGTCCGAACCGCGCAACCATTCAAGCGTGCGGCCGAACTCCTCTTCGAAATAACCGGCGTCCACGTGGGATGTGAGGTCCAGATAATAGCGGCTCAAGCCCCCGAGGTCTGTGATGATGGCGCCGTCCGGCCCCTCGCCCGATTCGAGCTGCACAGGCAGGGCTTCGACGATGGTCTGGTAGGACACGGTCTCCAGCTTCACCGTCTTGCCGGGGTTCTCCTCGTTGAACCGCTCGGCGATCGGCGCCATGGTGCTGCAGCCGAAGCCGACATCGTCGCACAGGATCGTGATTTCCTGGGCGTGTGTTGCCGTCGCCATCGCAAGGCCGAGCGTCGTGCCCGACAAAATAGCATTGAGCTTCATGATCCTCCTCCTCTTAGGGCGGTCGTCCACCCTGTCGACCAGCTATGGCTGTCCCAGCCAAATTATGATCGTGGTCTAACCAGAGAAGCTTCTTTTCCTCTGGATGGAATGTCAATAGCCAAAGAGAAGGAGCGTCTATTCTTTTTGAATCCATTGATTTAACAAATGTATTTCCCGAAAAAGGACGCCCCGACCTGGACTTGACATATCGTGCAGTTTCCGTTCTGGTCTGACCGAAAAATGATCGGTACCCTTGCGGCCAACGCAAGAGGACCGGGCATCAGTATCGAATTCGACTTCCCGATGGGCGCGGATTGAAAGAAGGGACAGCAAGAATGCTGAGGTTTGCGGCCGTGGGCATCGACCACGGGCATATATTCGACCATGTCAACGGCCTCATTGCAGCGGGGGCGGAGTTCGCGGGCTACTGCCCTCAGACCTCGGTTCCAACGCTGTTGGAGAATTTCCGCAAAACTTATCCGCACGCAGAAGCGCTCGACCGGGAGACGATCCTCGCCGACCCCTCGATCGACGTCATCTGCATCGCCGCCATCCCGCGCGACCGGGCGGGTCTGGCGATCCGGGCCATGGAGGCCGGTAAGGACGTGATCGTCGACAAGCCGGGCGTCACCACGTTCGAGCAGCTCGAGTTGGTAAAAAGGGCCGTCGAGCGGACGGGCCGCCTCTTCTCCGTCTGCTTTTCCGAGCGACTTTGCGTGCCGTCCGCCGTGGTGGCAGGCAAGATGGTGGCCGACGGCGTGGTCGGCAAAGTGGTGCAAACCCTCGGCCTGGGGCCGCACAGAAAATCGCCCTCCACCCGACCGGACTGGTTCTTTGAGATGGAAGCGGTCGGCGGCGTCATCAACGACATCGCCTCCCACCAGATCGACCAGTTCCTGTTCTACACCGGCTCGGACAGCGCTGAGGTGGTGGCAAGCTCGGTGGGCAATTTCGGCACGCCGCAATCTGCCGGATTCCAGGATTTCGGCGAGGTGCTTTTGCGCAGCGCACGGGCCTCGGGCTACATACGCGTCGACTGGTTCACGCCGGACGGCCTGCCCACTTGGGGCGACGGGCGACTCACTATCCTCGGCACTGAAGGCTATATCGAGCTCAGAAAATACGTCGACATCGGCGGGCGCCCGGGTGGGGACCACTTGTTCCTGGTGAACGGCAATGGCGTGCGCCATATCGACTGTTCGCAGGAGCCGCTCGACTATTTCGAAGCCTTCGCCAAGGACGTGCGCGACCGCTCCGAGACGGCAATGGGCCAGCGCCACATTTTCGAGGTCTGCCGTCTGGCGCTCGAAGCGCAGGCGAGAGCCACCATCATCACGCCCAAGCAACAGGATTGACAATCATGACCCGGAAACTGCGCGTAGCGGTGATCGGCGCCGGTATCGCCGAACGTCACCTGACCGGCTACGGCTGGAACAAGGATCTCTTCGAGGTGCCGGTGCTATGCTCGCTGGATGCCGAGCGTGGAAAGCCCCTTTGCGAGCAGTTCGGCATCCCGGAATATACCCAGGATGCCGACTCCCTCTTTCTCCGTGACGACATAGACGTCATCGATATCTGCACGCCGCCCTACAACCACTTCAAGTTGACCCGACGCGGCATCGAGGCCGGCAAGCACGTGATCTGCGAGAAGCCGCTTTTCGGCTCACTCGCCGAGGTGGACTCGATGGCAGAGGTTCTGGCAAAGAGCGACCGCAAGCTCATGCCGATCTTCCAGTACCGTTACGGCGCCGGCCTGCAGAAGCTCAAGCGCCTGATGGCGGAGGGACTGACGGGCAAGCCGTTCATGACCACCATCGAGACGCACTGGTGGCGCGGCGCTGACTACTACGAGGTGCCATGGCGCGGCAAATGGGCAACGGAACTCGGCGGCGGTCTGCTCGGCCATGCGATTCACGCTCACGACATGCTGAACTACGTGCATGGGGAGTGCGCCGAGGTCTTTGCCTATGGGGCGACGCTTCTCAATAAGATCGAAGTCGAAGACACGATGGCGCTCTCTGTTCGCATGAAGAACGGCTCGCTCGCCGCCCTGTCGATGACGCTGGGCTCGCGCAAGGAGATCTCGCGCCTGCGCTTTTGCTTCGAGAATCTGGTGGCCGAAAGCATTACCGAGCCCTATACCATGGCGCGCGATCCCTGGACCTTTACAGCGGGAACGTCGGAGCATCAGGAGCGTATCGAGCGGATACTGGCCGATTTCGTACCGACGGAGGACAGCTATACGCGTCAATTCCAGCTTTTCCACCAGGCGATCGTAGATGATTCGGAGCCTCCGGTGACGCTGCGGGATGCGCGCAATTCGCTGGAATTGGTGACGGCGGCCTATCACTCCGAGCGCACCGGCCAACCTGTGCCGCTACCGATCGGCCGCGAGCATCCGCTCTACCACTCCTGGTTACCCGAGCCGGAGGTAGCGGCTGCAAAGAGCGCATAGTATCCTAGGCCGAGGGTGCGATCCTCGGGAGAACGGAGACTGGATTGGAGAAGGCTGAAGGCAAGGCCCGCATACTGACGTCCAAGCGGCTCTATCAGATCGTCGCGCGCCGCATTGCACGCATGATCGAGGAGAATGCCGGCAAGCCTGAATGGCACCTGCCTTCCGAGCGCGAGCTTGCCGAAGAGTTGCAGGTGAGCCGCACTGTCGTGCGCGAGGCCGTCATCGCGCTGGAGATGCGCGGGCTTGTGGAGGTACGCGGCCGGGCTGGCATTATTGTGCTTCCGACGCGGCCCGGCCAGCTCGGCTTCGACGCCATCAACACCGACATCGGGCCCGGCCCCTTCGAGCTTCTCGAGGCGCGGCTCGCGGTCGAAGCAGGTGCTGCCTATCTCGCTGCACAGCGGGCGACAAACTACGACATCATGGAACTCGAGGAGTGCATCTCGCGCATGCAGGCTGAGGCGGGCGCGACCCCGTCGAGCGAGAAGGGCGACCGCGAGTTCCACATGACAATCGCCAACATCACCGGCAATGCCATCATCGTTTCCATGGTGGAAGCGCTATGGGCGCAGCGTGACGCCTCGCGCATGTGGAAGAGGCTTCACGAACATATACATCATGAAAACGTGCGGCCGATGTGGATCGGCGACCATCACGCCATCGTCGCCGCCCTGAAGATGCGCAATCCCGAGGCCGCGCATAAGGCGATGGCGCACCACATCACAAACATTATAAATGAGCTGCTGCAGGCAGACGAACGCGGCCGCTTCATGGATGACGAAGACACGACATAGGGAGGCATTCCGTGCTGAAGGGCTTTGAACATGCCGGCATCACGGTGCGCAACATCGACCGGAGCCTGGCGTTCTATGACGATCTCTTGGGATTGAAGCTCGTTGTCCGTCGGCTGGGACTCTACGGCAACGAAATCGCGTTTCTCAACGCCGGCAACTGTATGCTTGAGCTGGTGTGTCCAGCGACGGGTGCACTGCTCGCCGAGGATGTGGCGGAGGGCCGCGCCGGCATACGGCATTTGACCTTCAGCTTCGATGATATCGAGGAGACATATCGCAAGCTCGAGGAAGCAGGGGTGGAAATGGTTGAGCCTCCGCGGCCCGCCTACAATCCCGACATCGTGGGGAAGGTCGCTTTTTGCCGCGATCCCGATGGTCTGCTCATAGAGCTGACCGAACCCACCAAGGAACCGCTTCAGTCGTAGAGTTGCTGCGATCGACGAATGCCATGAAGGGCGTCAATTTAAGCCGACGGTTGGTTGTCGCTGGCAGCGGTTGTTTTGCCTGCGGCTACCGAGTCCCGGGTCCTCCAGTCCTCATTCGACACCGGCGGGCAGCGACGCGGGCGCTGCGTCGTCACGCCGGGCAAGGATAACCATGTTGCGTTCGAACTTCCTGACCACCACGTCCTGCCGGTCGAGGCCGAGGCGATCGATCCACGCGGCGACGATCTCGTCTCTGACACTGTTGCCGTTCCATAGCAACAGCGGGCAGGGCCGGTGAACGAGCTCAGATGGCGATACGGGCAACCGGCCGGTATTTGTGGCAGAGACCTCGATGAGCCGCTCACGATAGCCGGGAGGCATGTAGTACGCGTAGATCTCCTTGGGGAAATTGTTCACCGGCAGCGGTCCTCTATCGCAGCCAGGAAGCGTGGTGATGAGCGCTGCGGCCTCACGCCACTGCTCCTTGGTCTCCTTCGCTAGCCAATAGATCGCGGCACCGAGGCTTATTGCGGCGACGGCCGCGGGAAGCAGGAGCAGGGCCTGCCTGTATGCGCCGTCGTAAATGTCCTCGAGGTCTCCAACGGCGGCGATCGCCAACACATAGAACGGAGGAAGCAGGACGAAGAGGTTGCGGTCGGTGATAACGGGCGTATGCAACGAGATCAGGAGTGCGCCCGCCAGTATGGTTCCCATCGCAACGAGCGGCACGAAGTATTCTGGCTTGCGCACCATCTGAGGGCGACGGACCATGCTGCCGACCACCAGCACGGCAAGGGCTGCAAACACGGCCGGCACACCGGCCGCGAAGCCGGCAAGCCGCGTGAAGGTCGTGTGCCAGTTGTTGGCGATCCAGAACTTTCCTCCGAGCAGTCCGCCAAGGTGCGGAACGTGGAACAGCATCCAAGGAAGAAAGGCGAGCATCGACATCGAGCCCATCACCACGACGGCGCCGATGGCGGGTCGGTCGCGGTGGGCGGCGGCGAACAGGAAAAGGGCGCCGAACAACCCGGCGACGACGAGAACACCGAAATAGTGGGTATATTCGAGCATGACCGTGACGGCAGCCAGGATCGCCGCCGGGGCAAGGACCCGTTCTCGCTGCTCGATGCGACGCGCTATGGCGACACTGAGACAGATCGCTGCCGTCGTCAGAAGAAGAAGCAAAGCGTAGGCGCGGACTTCCTGCGCGTAGACAATGGCACCCGTGGACGTTGCTAGCCACGTCGCGAGGGCCAGCGGTCGGCGCACCACTGGTGTCCATCGCTGTATCAGGGGGACCACTGCCACGCAGAGGGCGCTTGTGACGGCACTCGAAAGTCGCAATGACCACTCGTCGACGCCGAAGACGACGCGCCACGCTCGCATCACGAGATGGTGCAATGGCGGATGTACGTCAGGCAGAATCCATTGGTTGATCCACTGCCCGAACGTCAGGCTAGGATCGGAGGCGGCCACCGTCCACAATTCGTCGAGCCATAGACTTTGCGCATCGAGCCGATAGAAGCGCACGGCGAGGCCGGCGAGGAGCAGCCCGGCAAGCGCGGCTGCCGCCAACTGCGTGCTGCGATCCTGCCGTTCGCCTGGCACCATGTCTGATAGTCTCCGCGCTAATCGGCCTCGATGCCTGCTTCCGTGCCTGCTTGAGATTTCGCCCCGGCAAAATGCGCAAGCAAGCTCAAAAGCAGGGCATAGCTGGCGACAGCCCCAATTGCGACGCATGCCGCATCCGTGCTCCAACTCTCCAAGCCACAACAAACCATCTTATTCCGAGACGACAGACCGATTCAGAAGCGGCCCGGCCAGGGGGCGTAGCACGGGCTAGGCAACTCTCAATTTCCAGCCGCGGCGGGCGAGGAATTCTTTGATCTCGTCTTCTGGAATTGGCGGGCTGAACAAATATCCTTGAGCCTCATTACAACCGCTGGCGCGGATGATTGCCAATTGTTCCTCGGTTTCCAGGCCCTCCGCAACCGATACCATTCCCAAGGCATGAGTGAGGTCCACGATTGCCTGCACGATGGCGAGGTGATCGGGATTGTCCGCAATGCTGGCCACGAAAGAGCGGTCGATCTTCACCTTGTCGACTATGAATTTTCTCAGGTAAGCGAGGGAAGAATATCCGGTTCCGAAGTCGTCAAGCGAAATGCGTATGCCGTGCGAACGCAGCGCATTGAGCACCGAATGGACTTCACTGCTGTCGTCCAGCAGGAGGGTTTCCGTAATCTCCAGTTCAATTCGGTTGGGTGATAGGCCGGTCTCGCCGAGGACCGCGGAGATGGTTTCGATAATATTGGAACGACGGATTTGAGTAGCTGAAAGGTTGACGGCAACGTTGATGTCCGGGGGGAGACTTATCGCCAATGCACAGGCCTTCTCTAAAACCCATGCCCCGATCGGGACAATCAAGCCGCTATGTTCAGCAATGGGAATAAATTCGTCGGGAGCGACAGGTCCCGTAACGGGGTTGGTCCAACGCAGCAGGGCCTCGATTGTCGTGATCTTTTTCGTTTGCAGATCTACGAGTGGCTGGAAGAGTAACTCGAAATCTGTGTCAAAGTTCGTCGAGCGAAGCTGAAGCTCGATCAGACGCCTGCGCTGCAGTTGCGCATCCATTTCGGGTTTGAAAAATTGATAGGTCCCCCGGCCGTCAGCTTTGGCACGGTAAAGCGCCAGGTCGGCGTTCTTCAGAGAATTGTCCGGATCACCGGACGCGTTGGATGCAAAATCGATTCCGATGCTCGTTCCGATAACAACCTGATTACCTGCTAGTCGGTACGGCTTCCCGAGGGCTTCAACCAAGCTCGCAGCGAGCGCTGCGGCGCCCGCTGCTCCGACACCATCGAGAATGATGACGAACTCGTCGCCACCGAAGCGAGATACCATGCCGTCTTGGCCGACGAGATTGGTGATGCGTGAGGCGACCTCGCACAAGAGAGCATCTCCGATCGCGTGGCCAAGCGTGTCATTGACGCTCTTGAAGTTATCCAAATCAAGGCACATGAGCGCCACGCTTTCGTCGCGTGCGAACATTTCCTCCATCCGCTCGCGCAGAAACAGGCGGTTGGGCAGACCAGTCAGCAGGTCGTGGCGCGCCATCCGAGCGAGATCATCGGAGACACGCTGCAGATCTTCATTTGCCGTTCTGAGCCGTAGATGCGTACGGGTCAGCAGGCGGTTGTGCCAGCCCAGCAGCACAATGAAACCCAGGCCACACACGAAGAAGCCTAACGCTGCAATTGAAAAATTCCGGTGGAGCCGCAGGAGGTCGAGCTCATATTCAGTGACTTCAACACTGCTGAACGAGGCGGCATCCGACGCTAGATTGATCATATCGGTTTCCAACGGTGCCATCAGGTCCAGGACCTGCTGCGCCTTCTCCGGGTCGTCAACCTCGCCGATCATTCCGTCCAGTTTCTCAACAAAATCCGACAAGCGCTTGACCACCGCCTGCCGCCCTTTCGTTTCGTCGACGAATGCCTGGAATTTGCCGGTCTTGAAGAGTTCCAAGCGGCCCTTCAAGATCTCGAAGCGCAGTCGCACTTCCTCCCGACGCGATGGGCTCGGCGCTCCAGCCAGCGTAGTGACGCGCTGTAACAGCCTCATAAACTCGTTAACGCCTTGACTGGCGCTCCAAGCGGCATCGAAGTGTGAAACCTTGCTCAAGGATTCCTGTCGATCGAAAATAAGGTAGGACATGTAGCTCGCAGCAAGCGCGAACGTAACGATCGTGACAATCAAGAATGCCTTCAGGAGCCTGAAAGCAAGCCCCTGGCGCAGACGCGATAAGGGAGAGACCGACATCGGCAAACACACTAGCGCACAATTAATCGCGCCAATTGCCAAACGGAGCGCGCATAATACCGTTGGCTGTCGAGATCGGGATCGCTGTCAAACGGATAGACAATAAACAGCGGCCCTTTGTCGCTCACGGACATGTACTCACCGTCACGCTTGAGCGCTAGGATCACCTCGTATTTCCGGAAATCGGCCAACGGTATTGTCGTGCGATAGTCATTCAGCGCGACAGCAACAACTTCGGTTCCATCGGCAGCAACGACTTCCATGAGCCGGTCTACTGGCACGCCTTCAAATTTGACCCGACCATCGAACCAAGGCGTTGTGGTTTCCACGGTGGTCATACCGATCTCTTCAAGCATGGGGCGATCGAAAAGCGCCTTGTCCCCCACGTTTGTCACTCCGATATTGCCCTCGATGGTGAGGATCGGCTGCTCCGTAGGCGAGGGAAGCTGATGGTTCTCTGATCTAGCCGCAAGGAGACCAGTCAGCAGGATCGCCAGACACAAAAACGTGGGCTGAATCATCGAAAAACGCGTCCGAAGCATAGCGGAACCCCCTTTCAGCTGATGCTGCCGCTATTGAACGCTCAATCCGCAACTAAAGCAATTCGGCATTGCGTTAGAGATCCCGGATTCGGGACGCGCATCACTCAGATACTGCTCGTTCCATCACAAGTGAGGTTCCGATATTTAAGCGCGATCCAGCGGGATAAAGAGAAGCGTGAAAAATCTCGCGTGCTGATGGGCGCGCGTTCATCACTGGCGCGCCCGTCTTGAAAGATATTATAGGTGCCGAAAGCGCCCCAGGAGGTTATTTGCAGAAAGGGTTAAAGCCATGACATTGACCGTTCACGGCGTGAGGGTGCCACTAGACCCAACTGAGGTTTCCCCTGAAATATGGCAAGCGTTGTCAAGTGGCACGTACGAGGCCAAAGAGGCGCGGTGGGTTTACAAGACTGTGCGCCCGCACGATCGCGTCTTAGAGTTGGGTACCGGTATTGGCATTCTCACATCCCTTATCGCTGGCATCGAGGGCGTTCATGTCTGGGGCTTTGAAGCAAGTCCTTCAACAGCTCGTCTCGCGAGACGTGTTATCGATGCGAATAAGCTCGATAATGTGACGCTTACCCAAGGCATTCTCGCCGCCGGGCCCCCACGCGACTTCCTTTTCTATCTTCGCAAGGATCTATGGATGTCATCGGTTGTGGAGCACCAAGGTCCGTACGAGGATACTCTGATGATAACCTCCACGAATATTGATCATTTCATCTCGCAACATGCGATCGACGTTATCGTTATGGACATCGAGGGAGCAGAACGCGATCTTCTGATCGAGGCAGAGCTAGCCGGAGTTGGCCGCATCTTCCTGGAATTGCATGACCACATTTACGGCCTCGCCGGCATCCGAGACATCACTCAAGCACTTGCATCCAAGGGGTTCGGCTATGATCCACGCGGATCATGCGGTCCCTGCGTTCTATTCTCTCGGGAAAACGAGCTACGCGATTACCAACCAGAAAGCCCCGATGCTTTTTGATCTCAGCATTTGACCAATTGTGTTCTTCTGTAGCGGGCCTTGGTTGGTCAATCCCCTTTTCGCGTCATCTGCCGCCGGGGTCTTGCTTCTGTCCGTGGTCTGCGCGCTGATACCAGATCGGGCGCACGCGCAGTGGGTTGACGACCTGAAATCACGATATTCCCAACCGCTTCTGCCGCCCGAGTGTCCAGGAAACACCGTCGTCGCGCATGAGGCCGGAGACTTGTTTGCCGATGTGCCGCTCGAGGACGGGCCGCCAAGGAACGAGGGCAAACTCATGGCTCATCTCAATGACGGCATATTTGCCGCTGGCCAGTTGGAGGGAGCAGCGAAGCCTGCCCTCGACCGGTTCGCCGGAGCGGGTCTCCACGTGGGCCAGACCAAGTTGCTCGGAGAGCTTGCCAGCGACGCGGGCGAGTTCGCGACGGCGCAGGGTCACCATCATGCTGACCCGATAGATTATACGGTCCCGCTCTTCGTACGCCAGCCCCTCCGTGAGCAGCCACTGCCGGCGGCGGGCCTGCGCCTCGCGCACCTGACGGCCGAACCCGGAGTCGCGGATCGGTGCCGGATGATCCGAGACGAGTTCACGGTCGAGCCAGGTGGCGCCGTCGGAACCGATCTGCTGATCAAGCGCGAGGTGCGATAGCTTCTCGACGATGACTGGCACGCTCCTCGCCTGTTGGCGCTCGTATTCCACTACCCGGTCGAGGTGATCTGACGCGATGATCCAGGCGCCGTTCGGCTCGCGGGCGATACCCCCGATGGTGCGGATGGCTTCAAGCCGTCGCACATGGGTTTCCGCGAAATCCTGGGTGGCGCGTGGATCGTACCTAAGATGCTGGTCGATGGTATACTGGCCGCCATTGGCGGCGGCCACCTCGACGACGGTCTGATCCACCTGCCGCGGCCCGATGTTCTTCGGAGTTATGCGCACGATGCCCCCGCCCGGGGTCGGCTCGGTCGCATCGCCCCGCCCAATGTCGATGTAATGCGTGCACCCATCCACGCCATCAACGATGAGATAGTGGCGGTCATTGATTTCGTCCGACAGCCCGCGCGTAATGATGCGCCCGACCACAGGTTTCGTATGCGGGTCAGACGGATCGTGGATCGCATAGTCGCCAGGACTCCGGGCGATGTTCTTCTTTGATACTTCGCGGTGTACGGTCTTGATGATGTCGCTGCGCTCGCCCATGCGCCGCAGCGCATCTTCCAGCCCGCTTTCCAGCCGCCACTCGCCCGGACGCAACTCTTCGGCCAGCCCCAGACGCCTAAGCTTCTGCAAGCGCCCCATACGCAAGGTTTGCTGAAAGGCATCACTGTCGGTCATCATGATTGATCCCGTCTCGTCCATTTCGCGGATGAGGCGGCAGTCGATGCTGGTTAGACGCTCCTGCTCCACCTCGCGGCGCAGCTGCTCCTCGATCTCGATATCCGAACGCGGCCCAAAATCCAGGCTGACAATCTCGGCGGCGCGTTCGCGCATGCCGGCGGTGAGGTAGTCACGGGCGATGATGAGATCCTTCCCTCGATCATCCCTGCCGCGCACTAAGACATGCGTGTGGGGATGGCCGGTGTTGTAGTGATCGACGGCCACCCAATCGAGCTTCGAGTCGAGATCCTCCTCCACGCGCGCCATCAGACGGCGAGTGAAGGATTTGAGGTCATCATATTCAACACCGTCCTCGGCCGAAACGATGAAGCGGAACTGGTGGCGGTCGCCGTTCGAGCGCTCCAGGAACGCCTTGCCATCGGTCCGCTCCTGCGTGTCGCTGTAAAGCTCACCCGGCTCCCCCTCGCGGGTCAACCCGTCCCGCTGGATGTAGCGCAGGTGCACCCGCGCCCGGTTCAACCCCTTGCCGGCCAGCTTGGGGATACGGGATTTGATGACGACGCGACGCCGGTGGAAGGCGGAATAGCGGTTGCGATTGGCGAGTACGTGCCCGACGCCCGCGCCGCGGCCGATGCGGCTGCCGGTGAAGCTGGACTTGCGCGCGCCACCACCACCATCACCGGCTCCGCCACGCGCGAGGTTCGACGCGATGATAACCTGATGCAGGAACTTTCGTCCGCTTTTCGATCCGCGCGAGCGGATCCTACCGAGCTTTGGTTTGAAATCATCGTCATCAAACATGGGCGCCCCATTCGATCAGAAAGCTTGGGAGGTGCCACCGCGAGATTTGGCACCAACGATGCCACAAGCGCCCGAGCACTGCGGCACTTGTGTCACCATGACGCTCCGCTGTTCGGGCGGATGTAGCCTCTGCCTTACGCGGCGGCGCTGAAGCTTCCTGTGACCGTCCACGACCACCTGCGATCATGTGTCTTGATGTGGGTGAAATACCACGACAGCACACCCGGCCACCGTGGATGGATGCCGGCGCGAATCCCACCGGTGATATGGTCAACCGCACGCATGTGTGCCCTTATTCCTCGTCTAGTTTTCGCGGCGAAATCGTTACGAACAAACCGCTTGCCGAGTTGGAATTTTCGTCGGCCGCCCCGCTGCCTCTTTCGTTTGCGAGCGGGAAGAACAGTCGTGTTCCAGGGGCGGTCGAGTAGCCTTCCGGAGGTAAGCCAGTGGCCCTGCCGGCAAGCGACTGTCCTAATTTGTAAAGGTAGTCGCGAGTCTCGGCCGGAAGCGGTCTTCCGATACGCAAATGATCCTCGTAACGCCCCGGTCCGGCGTTGTAGGCGGCGAACAGGCCGGGATAGCCGAAGCGGTCATGCATAGCCTTGAGATAGGCCGTTCCAGCGAGGATGTTCTGGCGCGAATCGAAGGGATCGGTGCTGAGGCCATGTTGGTCGCGCAGCTCTACCCATGTGTCTGGCATCAGCTGCATCAGGCCGATTGCGCCTCTAGGCGATAAGGCGCGCGAATCACCGCTGCTTTCTGCCTTGATGACCGCTCGGATCCAGCTTTCGGGGATTCCAAACCGCTTCGATGCCTCACCAATGTGAGCCTGCAACGCGTCAAGGACACTGGCCTCAGCGGGCGCGACGAGGGTCGCGAGGCCTAAAAAAATGAAGGGGCTCATTCGGTCCATAGCGACGCGAGCCTCCCGATCACCTCAGCACTCGCGACCGGTCCGAAATAGCGGCTATCGAACGAATCTGCTGCTTCTGTGAGCAGGAACAATTCGTCTTCGGCCAGCTCCCGGCAGTCGCTCCAGTGTGGCAGAGCGCGGCCCATACGGTCGATTTCGCGCTGGCGGGCGGCGGGTTCTCCGTTGAGAATAACGGTGCCATTGATGACGCAGACAAAATCGCCGGCGGAAGCGGCGACACGCTTGATAAGCGGCAGACCAGCAGGCAAGTAGCCGCGCCTGTCGGCCAGCTGCTCGACGTCTTCGGGCGCGCGGACGAGCACGAGCCCGTTGCGCCGTGGCACGCCAAAAACAACGCGATAAAGGCCGATGGGGGCGCTGGCAGACGCGTTCCAAACCAACCTCGGCACAGTATTGGCAAAAGCGGCAAATCCGACCAGGCCGACGCCGAGAATGCAGAAGATAAAGATAATGCGGGGGCTCTTGTGGGCGCGACGCCGCCGGGAATGCAAAATGACGTTCATCACCGGTTCTCCCTGTCAGAAGTGGAGTTCCGGCTTTGCCCTTGTGACCAGGCATCGAGTTCGTCGATATGGTAGCGGACGAAGCGGCCGTGCTTGCGGAAACGTGGACCGGTGCCGATGAGCCGCATCTTTTCCAGCGTGCGGCGCGACAGGTAGAGGTAGTGCGCGGCGTGTTTGGTGGTCAGGAATGGGCTACCCTTGCGGGCTTCCTCGGCTCTGGTGTTCTTCTCTGTCATCCTTCGATCTCCGATCGCGACATCGACGTGAACGGCGAAGGATGACGGCTGGGAGCGCGATCGGGGAGGATCGAAAAGTGGGGGGTATCGAAATCGATCCCCCTTTTGTTCATGGGGCGCGGTGGATCGCCTCGCCGAAACGGACGAAAGTGCTGAGTGTCATGCCCCCGCCTGCGCCCACCTTTCCGCATTCATCAAGGCTGAGAAGCTAGAAATAGATAAGCTTCGAGCTGACCTATCCGATGACCATCACCGGCTGACGCAGGATCGCCATTAGCTTGGATGGTTTGGTCTTGCGCGGATCACTTAAATAGATCAGGCCGTTGAAGGTGAATCCCTTATTCAGCATCACTTCATCATGGAGCCGGGCCAAGACAGAATCTTCGTCATCACAACTGCCCAAATGCAAAGTTGGGAGCGACAGCCCGTCGGCATAGGGTTTGAGGCGTAGACTTTGCGGAGGCTCGCCGAGCTTCTTGGCGGTTTTCGCCACCGCGCCGTCAAACATGCCACGGGTGACGAATCAGGGACCATGATCATCGTCGTTCGGGATCGCCAGCGCATCGACACCTTTGCCCGTCTCCAGAGTCAGCCAGTTCGCCAAGCCCAACCGCAGTTCGGAAGGGGATGCCCGAGGATCGCTTGGTGTGTCATTTCGCCCCTCCCGCAAACACCCCATTGCCGTCATTGCCGATTTTAGTAGTCGCGCCGTGGATTTCGCCGCGGCCGATGTCGATGCCCGAGTGCGGCAATCGAGTCCGAAGCCGGCCTAATGCGTGCAGACCGTGGCGACGAGCAGTGTCGCAGGGTCGATGCCGAAAGTGCTCTCCAGGTCCATGCCGAACAGTCCGAGCCAGGCATCCTGTGCGCGGTAGGCAAGTGCCTCGCGTTCTCCGGGACAGGCAAAGCGCATATCGGCGGACGACTGCAGGTGGTGAACCATTTCATGCACCAGTACCGAGAGCTGGGCTGGGGTGCGGCCGGTCCAGCCATCGACAAGATAGATTGTGCGGCTGGTGTCATCATAGGCGGCCACGACCTCGCCGGGGCTAACGGATGCCCCGGCGCCGTAGCGGATCTTGACGAGTTCAGAGGCCGGCACAGTCACGAGGACGGGGGGCTCTATCGAGGACGGGAGGTCGAAGTTCGCCGCAAGCCACAGCACTATGGTGTCGAGCACGGAGGGTGGGTCTTGAGACTCGGTAGCAGTGACCGGGGCCGCGGCAGCAAGGCAGAGAGCAATGACGGCGGGTCTTATTGCAATGCGCATGGCAGCTTCTCCTCGGATCGTCATCACCGAGGGTCGGGCAAGTGCCGCCGGAAGTATCGAAAACACTCTGAAGGAAGGCTGAAATTGTGCTAAAATTCAGCAATAGCGGCCTCGGAGCCCGGCATGGACAATCCACGCACCATTCGCTTCGGCAGTTTCGTTCTGAACCGAGCGCGCGGCTGCCTTGAGGATGGAACGGGCGCGGAGCGCTTCCTTCGGGCAAAATCCTACCGTGTGCTTGAGATCCTCTGCGATCAGCGCGGCCGGCTGGTGAGCAAGGACGATCTCGTTCGTGAGGCCTGGCCTGATGTCTTCGTATCCGACGACTCCCTCGCCCAATGCGTGAGCGATATCCGGCGGGCACTCGGTCCGGAAGGCGCGAGCCTGCTGCGTACGGTGCCGAGGCGGGGTTATATGCTGGTGGCTCAGGATGCAGGCCCGCAGGCTCTGGCGCGGGCGGTCTCCAGGCCGTGGATGGTCTGGGCAGGCGGGCTTGTCGCGGTGTCCATCATAGCGGCGGTCACCCTTTTCTGGGAACAGCCGCACAACACACTGGAGGTAGCGCCCTTCGGGACGGAGCTTGCCGTGCAGCAGGCGGACGCGCTGCTGGAAGCACGGGACTGGCGGCGGCGTGAGGACAACGAGCGGGCGAGGACGCTGCTTGAGGCGGTGGTCAAGGAGGATCCCAAACATTCCGACGCACTGGCGAGCCTCGGGCTCACCTACTGGCTGGAGGTCCAGCACGTCGCCTGGGGAGGCGGCCGACGCGAGATGGAACGGGCGCTCGAACTGGTGGAACGCGCCGTTGCGCTCGGCGGAAGCGCTCGTTCGCACCGGCTGCTCGCGGAGATGAGGCTGCTTTCGCCGTTCCCGGAAATACGCTCGCCCATCGATGCTTTGGCAAGCGCGCGTGCGGCAGTAACCATTGACGCGGACGATCCTGACAATCTTGCTGTGCTGGCCCAGGCGCTGGCCTTGACCGGGCGCTCGCACGAGGCGGTTCGGATGATCGAGCAGGCCCTGCACCGCGACCCGACCCCGCCCGACTGGTATCGGCAGGTCGCCGGCCTCAGCTATCTTCTCGTAGGCGAGCCGGCCCGAGCAGCCGAGCAGCTCGGTCCGCTCTATGGCGCGGGAACATTCACCAATGCGCGATGGTGGCCAGGTTGGCTCTTTGCCGCGAGTCTTGCGCATGCGGGCCGGATCGAAGAAGCGGCCAGTGTGGTCAGGGCAGCACATCGGCACCGACCCGAGCAGTCCGTCGCAGGTGTGGCAGAGTCCTTCGACGGCTTTGCCGACGACGCTCTCGGCGTCCTTCTCGAGGGACTCAGGCTCGCTGGCATGTCTGGTTGAGCGGGCTACTCAGCGTAGGCCCGTAACTGCCAATCACCGTAGCCGTCTTTAAAGCGAAGATAGCTGTCCCAAGCCTTGGCAAGCAGCGGATCGCGGGCGGTCTCCTCAGCAATTACCTCCTCCCAAGCCCCGCGGAGCTCGAGGAGGACTTCGTCCGGCCACGCGTGCAGCTCAACGCCCGCGGCGCGGAAAGCAGAAAGCGCCTCGACCTGCTGCGCGGTCGCCTCGGCAGCGGTCCAGGACAGCGTATCGCCACACGCCGTCTCCAGTACCGCCTTATGACGGTCGGAGAGCTCGGCCCAGGTCTTCTCCGGCATGAGAACCTCGAGCGAGGTGACCGGCTGCTGCCAGCCGGGAAAGTAGAGGTTCTGGGCAACCTCGGCGATCCCGAGATCGGCATCGATGGAGGGCAGGGAGAATTCGGCTGCACCGATCAGGCCGGTCTCCAGTGCCGGGCGGATCTCCTCTGCTGGAAGTTCGTAGGGCACCACACCCACCTTGCGCAGCACCCGGGCCCCGTAGCCAAAGCTGCGCATGGACAGCCCTTCCAGATCGGCGGCGCTCTCGATCGGTTCCACAAACCAGCCGCCGCCTTCCGCAGGCAGGATGCCGCAATAAAGGCTCTTCATTCCGTGGCGCGCATAGATCGCCTCCAGCGCCTCGGCGCCGCCGCCCGTTTGCATCCAAGCGGTAAATCCTGCCGGATCGGGACCGAAAGGGAAGCCGGAAAAGATGGTCAGGGCCGGGTCCTCGCGATGATGGTGGCCTGCCGAGCCCCATACCGCGTCGACCAGGCCCGATTCCAGCGCCCCAAATGTGTCCTGGTCGAGCACAAGCCGGTCGTGAACCTCGATAGCAAAGCTGCCGTCCGACAGCCGCCGCACCGTCTCGGCGAACCGCTCTCCGGCTTCACCAAAAAGCTTTGGGTAAAGCAGACTGTTCATGCGCCAGCGCAGGACATCCTCCTGGCCGGCGGCCGGACCGGTCGCAAAGCAGGCGGCGAGAGCGAGCCCGCCAAGAGCGCCAAACATCCGGAAATAATTCGGCATCGACCCAAACTCTGGTACCAGTCGAGGTTTGCCCACGCCTTGTCTGTGTAGCATGTCGCGGACCCGGAAGTCCAAACCGGCGACTGTACCGCAAGGCTTCGGGCAAAGACAGGAGACCGGGAATGTCCGAAAGGTGTCAAGTTCATCCGCGGCGCTGGATTTCATTGCCCGACGAAAACTGAATTGCGCGAACGCACCGGTTTCCAGACTTTGAGTGGTGCTTAACAAGGGGTCGGGTACTCGCGCACTGCGCGTGCAGGTCAGCAGGCCTACCTAGGTCTCAAGGAGCGCCACCACGCGATCATAGGCTCTGGTGAAGCCGGCGAGAGAAATCGAGAAGGCGATGTCCTGCCCGCCAACCGAGGTTGCTTTCACCTTGAGCGCGGTGCCGAGCTTGAGCGAGGCGATCATGTCGGCGTCGAAGCTAACATCGACTATGCATCCGGCTGGCAAACAGGTGCGGAATTGCCGGGTCTGCCCAATCGCTTTCTCGCCAATGTGGAAAGCAACACCCTTCTGAAGGTCGAGACCGAACGGCAAGACAAGGTTTCCCTTTGCAATCCCGCTCTCGGCAGCGAGTTCGATCGCGAGCGCCCTTTGCCCGGTGTTCTGGGCAACCTGCTGCTGCGAAAGGATGCACCGCTTGGCTTTCGAACCGTCTGCCAACGCCGCGAGCACACATTGGACCGTCCAGCTGCCGTGAGTTTCGCTCAAGGATGACGCGTTGCCGGGAAGGCTCACCTCCTGGGCAACCGCAGATGAGCACACGAATGTCGATAGAGCGAAGGCAATGAAGAATTGTCGAACGGAAACCATCTGGGAACTCTCCGTTGCAGATGGGAGGCACTATGACATGCATATCGTTCACAATGTACTCGCGAGGAGACGGGGTTTGGCGAGAAAAGAGCCTTGAACATGTGTCGCTCCAGCTGATCGAGCCACTTCGAGATGATCCGAAGATTCGATGCCCTCCACGATCACGACAGGAGCGGTGCAAGCTGCCAATCCTACCATGTGATAAAGGCTGCTTTGCCCATCGGGCCCGAACCGCACATCGCTGACATATGCGGCGTCGATCTTCACGATGTCGTGGGGGATCGAGAGCAAGCGGTGAGGATTGGAAAGACCGCAACCAAAATCATCGAGCGCAACAAGGCAACCAAGCCCTCTGACTTGGGAGATAAGCTGGCGTGCCAATATTGGGCAGAAGAAAGGCTCACTTTCTGTCAACTCGAGCACCAGGCGATGAGCAAGGTGCTGTCTCCGCTCTATTTGGCCTTCAATGAGTCGCCACGCCTCCGGGCTTGCCATATTGGCCACCGAAAGATTGCAGCCCAGAACAGCGCGAGAATCAGCTTCAAGTGCGTCAAGAACCCTTGCCAGCATCCTGCGGTCAAGCTCCGGCACCCTGCCAACGATATCAAGACACGGGATGAACTCGCAGGCTTCATAGAAATAGCCGTCGTCGCCCCGCAGTCTGGCAAGGCACTCTCCATAGAGCAGATCGCGTCCGCTTGTGGCGTCAAATACGCCTTGAACGGCAAAACCCATCCGGCCGTCCGCTATGGCTCGCGCGACAATCGTAGCTCGTTTCGGATCAAGTATGTCGAGATGGTCAAACACCGGCAACCTCACGGCTAAAGGGGTGCCAAGTCCATGTCGCGTACGCTCACCAGCGTACCCTGAAGCCGACGGTGCCGCTCACGATGTTGCTGTCGCCGAAGTTCTCCAGGCTCGTATTCGCCAGCGCTTCGCCATAAAGCGAGTACCTGTCATCGGCCCAGTTGACCGACCAGCCCAGGCCGATGCCGCCTCGCAGTGAGTCATTTTTGCTTGTGAAGGGAGTTCCTCCCACCCCAACGCGAGAGCCGTCGGCAAAGTCATAATAGAGGTTGGCGACCCCATAGAGATGCGAACGACTGGTGCGGCCTTCCGCATCCTGCCACTCGGTCTGGCGGTCGACGGCCAGACCGAGCCGGCCAACGAGGCTCCAGCTCCTGTCGAGTGACACGTCGGCATCGAAGCTGTCGGTGAAATCGTCGAACCGCACCGAAGAATAAGTGAGTTGGGCCTGCGGCGTCAACGCCCAGGTCTCATCAAGCGCGATGCGCCGGCCGGCCTCGATGCTGAGCGCGTAGCCCGTACCGTCATTGTCGTTGACGAGGCTCTGGCCAGCGGTGGTGGAATAGAGATCGCTGTCATACCACGTCACCTGCGCCTGCCCGTCGAGATAGAAGCCGGTATTGTCGTACCAAGTTAAAGTGCCGCCAAAACCGTAGCCGGTCGTGTCGATGTTGCCATTGCCGTGGGCCGACATGACGTTGGAGGAAACGCTGCCATAGTGCATAGACGCCCCTGCAACCAAATGTCCAGATTCGCCCTCGTGAAGCAGGCCGTCAATGCCGGCGTGGAGCCTCCATGTGGCCGCATCATAATCGGTGCCGCTGGTCGATGTCTTCGGCTCGAAGTCGGCATGAGACGCTTCGATGCGCGCCCAGATGCCGTTTGAATCGCCTGTGCCTTCATTGGCCGCGCCCGCGTCACGGGCGACCCAAAACCTGTTGCCGACACGCTGCTGCAAGGTACCGAGCTTGTTGAAAGCCTGCAGGGAACCGGCATAAGCCTCGTAAAGCGGCACACCGGGCTGGAAGAGGGGAGCATTCGGTTCCTCGTCTGTCAGGGCTGAGCGCAAGTACCAGTCGCCGTCGGAAGGCGTGCTTACGCCACCCTTGAAGAGCCGGTAGGCATAGGCGCCGGCCACAACGGCCTGATCGCCTTCAAAAATGAAGTCACCCTGGAGAGAAAACGTGCCGTTCGACGCGCCGCCGATATCGACCACCTTGATGCCGTCCACGGTCTGCGCCCCGCCGCCCCCGATATTGGCGACACGCAGATCGGAGCTGCCCGAGGTATCGCCGGTGACAACGAGCCGGTCTGTCGCCGAGCCATCCTCGCCGAGCGTGGCGTTCAGGACGATGGTCCCGCCAATGCCCTCATAGTCGCCCGCAACCGTCAAGGTCGTTCCCGGCCCGCCCGACGTCATCACTGTCCCGGCATTGGCAAGCGACGCGACCGTCTGGTCGAACCCGGCAAGATCGAGCGTGCCGCCACTGCCGACCGAAAAGGCCGAAGATGGGCTGAACGCGCCGGCCGAGCCTGCTTGCAGCGTGCCGTCCTCGACCTCTGTCCCACCGGTGTAGGTGTTGACGCCGGAAAGAACCAATGTGCCGAGATCGGCCTTGACCAATGTGGAGGTGCCGACGAGTTCCGCCTCGATGGTCGCGGTCATGTCCGCGCCGTCGAGCGTACCGTCACCCACGCGGATGATGGACGAGCCGCCAACAAGTGTCAGGGGTTCGCCGTCGATGACATAGCCATCGGTCGCGAACTGCATGCCGAGGGCTTCCACCTGGCCGTTTCCGTTGTCGATGGTCACGGTTCCGGGCTGGCCCGCGAACACGGCGAAGGCGCCGCTCGAGTAAGGTGCGTTGATCAGGCCTGTATCATTGGTCCAGTGGTCATTGTCGGCAAGCCGCCAAACGCCATCGCCGCCATGAATGCTGCCGTCATTGGCGGTGCCGGCCGGTCCGTCCCAGAAATTGAGCGTGACGTCCGTCGCGTTGACCAGGTTGACCTGCTTGTCGATCGAGGTCTGCACGAGGAAATCGCCTGGCGGCATGGCACCGAGGCTGAGGCCGTTATCGGTGAGCGTACCCTCATAGCTGATGATGCGGTAGATACCGGGGATGAAGCTGCCTCCCACGGACTCGGTCACGTTCAGCGTGCCGTCGAGATCGAGGTCGTCCCCGATCACGGTGAGGTCATTGAAGGCTCCACCGACCACATTCGCCTGGCCAAAATTATAATTGAGGTCCGAGCCGACGCTGAGAGTGAGACCGCCATTGATGGTGAGCGTTCCGGGAACGATGCCAAGATCGCCGGGATCGATGGCGCCGCCATCTGCCACGATGACATCGCCGCCGATCGTGCCAATCCCGCCAAGCGCTGCGCCGTTTTCAACCGAGGTGAGCCCGGTTGCGCCGGATTGGTCACCATTGATGAGCAGTCTTCCCGATTGCACCGTGGTGGCGCCCGAATAGGCGTTGTTGCCGGTCAGGATAGTGATACCGCTGCCGATCTGCTCGACGGAGCCATTGCCCGAGATCAGGCCGGCGAAGGTGAGAGTGTCCGAACGGTTGAAAGCGAGCGTGCCGTTGTTGAGCACGTCGCCGAGAATAGAGCCAGACGCACCGCCTTCGCCGAGTTGCAGTATCCCCGACGAGATCGTCGTGCCGCCCTCATAGGTGTTGTCGCCGGCGAGTGTTAGCGTGCCACCACCCGTCTTGGTGAGTGGACCCGTGCCGCCGATCATGCCCGACAGGAGGAGATCCGCGTCGGCCTGGAGCGTGCCGCCGCCATCTTCCATGGTGACGGCGCGCGCCGAGGCGAAGGAGGCGGTGTTCTGCAATGTGCCGCCATCGAAAGTGATTGCGCCGGCGGCATTGCCAAGGTTCCCGTCGCTCGAAACCGACACCACGCCCGCGTCGATGAAAGTGCCGCCCTCATAGGTGTTGTTGCCGGCGAGCGTCAACATGGCGCCGCCCGTCTTGGCAAGCGCACCCGTACCGCCGATCACGCCCGACAGGAGCAGATCCGCGTCGGTCCGGAATGTGCCGCCGCCATCCTCCAGCGTGACGGCGCGTGCCGAAGTAAAGGAGGCGGTGTTCTGCAACGTGCCGCCGTCGAAGGCGATTCCTCCGGCCGCGTCGCCGAGGTTGTCGTCGTTCGAGACCTGCAACGTGCCGGCCTCTATCCTGGTGCCGCCCGTGTAGCTGTTGGCACTGGAAAGCACCAGCGTACCAAGATCGGTCTTCACCAGAGTGGAGGCACCATCGACCGCAGTGTCGATGATGGCGGTCATGTCGGCCGCCTCGGAGGTGCCGTCGCCGACACGGATGATGGACGAACCGCCGACCAGGGTCAGCGGTTGACCATCGATGACATAGCCATCGACCGCGAACTGCATGCCCGAGGCTTCGACCTGACCATTCGCATTGTCGACGGTCACGGTGCCGCCCGTACCGGTGAATACAGCAAAGGCTCTGTTGGAAAAGGGTGCGTTGAACGCACCTGTATCGGTCGTCCAGCGTTCGTTGTCGGCAAGACGCCAGACCCCGTCCCCACCCTGGATGATCCCGTCGTTCACCGGACCGGCGGCGCCGTCCCAGAAGGTGAGCTGGTTCCCGCTCGTGTCGATGAGGTTGACCTGGTTGGCAACGGAGGTCTGCAAGTAGAGCTCGGAGGAGACGAAATCGAGGCCGTTGTCGGTGAGCGTACCGTCATAGCTGAAGATGCGGTACAGACCTGGACCAAAGTTGCCTCCAGGCGTCTCTGTCACATTCAGCGTGCCGTCGAGCACGAGGTCACCGCCCACCACGGTCAGGTCGTTGAAGGCTCCGCCGACAACATTCGCCTCGCCGAAACTGTAATTGACGAGCGATCCGTCATTGAGCGTGAGATCACCATTGATGGTGAGCGTTCCGGGAACGGAGCCTGGATTGGCGGGATCGAGGACGGCGCCGTCGGCCAAGGTGACGTCACCGCCGATAATGCCCGTTCCGCCGACCGTGGCGCCGGTTGCGACCGAGGTGAGCCCGGTTGCGCCGGATTGGTCGCCATTGACGTACAGACTTCCCGATTGCACCCTGGTGGGGCCGGTGTAGCTGTTGTCGCCTGTCAGGAAGGTAGTGCCGCCACCGATCTGCTCGACCGAGCCGTTGCCTGAGATCAGACCGGAGAAGGTGTAGGTATCGGAACGGTTGAAGGCGAGCGTGCCTTTGTTGAGCACGTCGCTTGAGAGCGAGCCGGAGGTGCCGCCATTGCCGATTTGCACAGCGCCATCCGAGATGGTCGTACCGTCACTATAGGAATGGTCGCCGGTCAGAGTCAGTGTGCCGGTATTGTCTTTGGTCAGGGTTTCGAAGCCACCGACGCTTGCCCCGTCGAGGGTCAGAGGCAGAGCGTTGTTCACCTCAAGGGTGTCTGTGCCGGCACCGGCCTCGATCCCCCCGCCGCTTATCACGGCACTGTCGTTCAGGATGAGCGTATCGTCGCCGGTGCCGAGTGCCAGTGGGCCGACGCCTGAGTCGATCAGACCCGCCACGCTCACTACATCGCTGCCGCTGCCCAGATCGCCTGCGGCCCTGAGAATGCCGCCGGCATTTATGTTGATTGTGCTGTCGCCGGCATCACCGTTGATCGCCACCTGGGTCGGACCGGCAGCTTGAACCGTGCCGCCAACGGTCATGGTGGAGCTGCCGGTCATGGCGATGGTGGGTGTTTCCAGGCCGCCATCCACCTGGAGGATGCCGGCGCTGATGGTGGTGGCGCCGATGCTGTTGTCCGGCGAGGTCAGCACGCTTGTGCCCGTACCGATCTGCGCCAGGGTGCCGGGGCCACTCAGCGTGCCGTCGAAGGTGAAGGTGTCGCTGCGGTTCAGCGATAGGGTGGAGGTGGGGGAGTCCACGATCACGTTGCCGGCGCCGGCGTTGCCGGTGGTGCCGCCATTGCCGATCACCAGGTTGCCGTCATTGATGACGGTGTTGCCAGTGAAGGTGTTGTTGCCGGTAAGCACCCAGGTGCCGGAATCGTTCTTGGCGAGCGTCGTGGCACCGGCGCCGTTATCGCCGATGGCGCCGCCCATGGTGTTGTCGCCGGTGTTGGTGCCGCCCAGCGCGATGGTACGAGGCGTGTCGGTGCCGGTGAGGGCCACAGGGCCGGTATTGGTGAACTGCAGGGCGCCGGTGCCGGAGGATTCTATAAAGGTGACGCCCTCATCCAGGGTGAATTGACGGTCGGAGGTGTCGCCGGCGCCGGTGTAGCGCAGGGTGGAGCCGTTGCCGATCACCAGATTGGCGGCGTCGTTGGAGGAGGCGCCGATGCTGCTGGGCAGGCCGCCATCGGCCATCTGGTCGATCTCGAGAACGCCGCCGCTGATGGTGGTGACGCCGGTATAGGTGCTGTTGGCGTTGGTCAGGCGCCAGAGACCGTCGCCAGTCTTGGTGAGCGAGGTCGCGCCGGTGCCGTTGTCGTTGAGCTCAGCGGAGAAGATGTCGGTGCCGGTATTGTCGCCGGTCAGCGTCAGTGTACGTGCGGCGTTGGTGCCCGAGAGCGTCACCGGCGCGGTACTGGTAAAGGCAATGGCGCCGCTGCCCGAAGCATCCAGCGCGCCGCCGTTCTCGCCGAGGATGAATTGCCTATTCGTGCTATCCCCTGTGCCGATGTAGCGCAGCGTGCCACCGTCGAGCACCAGATTGGCAGCATCAGCACTGGAAGCACCGATCGAACTGTTCTCACCGCCATCATCCAGGCACTGTACGTAGAGAATGCCGCGGTTGATGGTGGTGCTGCCGGTGTAGTCGCTGTTGCAGCCAGTGAGCCATTGCTGCCTTAGGTCATGGTTGCCGTCCATGACCAGATTGCCGGTACCCGTGATAGCGCCGGCATACTGAAAGTTCTGGGTGCCGTAGATTGTCATCGTGGCGCTACCCAGGTCGATATTGCCGCCATTGGCGCCACCACCCAGGAGGCTCCCTACTCGCGTATCGTAGCCATCCAGGTCCAGAAGCACGCCGGCGGTGTTGTTCAGGATCATATGACCCTGCGGGCCGAACGCGTCGGTCGCCGCCGCGCGGAGCACGCCGCCGGTCACTTGGGTATCGCCGGTGTAGGTGTTGGTGCCCGACAGCACCAGGGTGCCGGGGCCATCCTTGCGCATCAGGCCGGCGCCGATGACCGGCCCCTCGAACTCCAGCGTCGTGGCGGCATTGTTCACGTTGATGGCGCCAGTGGATGTTAATTGGAAACCGCGGTCGATGGCGATGCTGCCCCCGGTGTAAGTCAGCACCGCGCCGATGAATTCCAGATTGGACGGGTCGGCGGTGGAGGCGCCGATGCCGCTGGTCGCGCCGCCATCCTGCAGACAGTCAGTGGTCAGGTTGCCGCCCTGCAGTACGGTGGGTCCGGTGTAGGTGTTGTTGCAACCGTTGAAGGTCTGGGTGCCGCCGCCGGTGCGCCAGACGCCGCCGGTGCCGCTGATGACGCCCGAATAGTCGCCGTTGCCGCGATGGATACGCAGAGTGCCGGAGCCAAGCGTGACGTTGCCGCCATTGACACCGCCGCCGTTGAGGGGGCCGATAAGATTGTCGAAATCATTAAGGTCGAGGGTAACGCCGGCGACATCGGCCAGGGTCGTGGGCCCGACGTTGGTAAAGGCGCCAAGCGTGTTCTCCCCACCGGCACGCAGCACACCACCGTTGACGGTATTGCCGCCGGTATAGTTGGTGTTACCGGACAACACCAGGGTGCCGTCGCCCTCTTTGATCAGGGTCCCGCCGGGACCGTCAACGTCCCCGCTGAAAGTCAGGGTGGTGCCCGCATCGGTCACGTCGACGGTTCCGTCATTGGTTCCCAGCGTGAACCCGCGGTCCGTGGTGACGGTGCCGCTGGTGTATTGCAGGCCGCCACCGTCGAGCACCAGATTGGCGGAACCGTTCCCGGACCGTCCGATGCTGCTGACCTCGCCTCCATTGGCGAGCATCGCAACCCCCAACATACCGCCGGTGACGGTGGTGGTGCCGGTATAGTCGTTGGCGTCATTTGCCAGGGTCAGCGTGCCAGGGCCGCTCTTGGTGAAGTTGGCGTCGTCGGGGCTGGTGACCAGCCCCGAAAAAGTCAGGTTGGCGTCGGCATCGGTGACTTCGATCCCGGCACCAAGGATGTCACCGGACTTGACGATGGTGAAGCCACGGTCACTGCTGGTTGTGCCGCCGGTATATCGCAGAGTTCCGCCTTCCAGAACCAGGTTGGACGAAACGGCGGAGGAAGCGCCAATGCCGCTGGCCAAACCACCATCACCGATATTACCGACAGAGAGAGTACCCTGCACGACCTGTGTCGCCCCGGTATAGCTGTTGCTAGCATTCGTCAGCGTCACAAGCCCCGTACCGGCCTTGATGAAGCCGGTCGTGCCGCCATTATCGACGATCTGGGATGCGATGGTGAAGTTGCCCTCGCTGTTCTGCCGGATGCCCAGGTCACCGCCGGTAGCGCCGGTTAGCATGCCGCCGATGATCAGCTGATCGAAATCCTCCACCGAGGGAGAGCCGATGATCGGGCCGTCGATGCCTAGCGTCTCGCCGGGATCGACGGTCACGGTGGTGGAGATCGGCTGGGTGTAGCGCAGGCCGCCGAGTTGTTTGCTGCCGCTCACCGTGCCGAAAAACCCGTCGACATCTGTGATGAATTCGCCGTCCAGCCAGTTGGCGGCGTTGTCCTTGTCGGTGTAGTCGCTCTCCTCGAAGGCGAGAATGTTGCCCTCCTCTACCTTGGCGTAGTCCGTGCCGTTGACGGTGGCCCAGCCGCCGAGCAACACATTGGTGGTCGTGATGTTGCCGCTGTCCGGCAGGTTGAAGTCAATGAGGCCACCGGTGCGGCTGATGGCGCCGAGATTGAGTGTCATCGTGCCGCCGGTTCCCGAGCTTGCATCGATGATGTTGTTGCCGGCGGTGATGTTGAGACCGTCGAAGGTCTGAATGTTGGCGGCGCCGTCCGCGCCGATCACATTCAGGATGCCGCCACCCATGTTGAGGGTGGAAGCGCTGCCGATGATGTCGCTGGTCGGCGCTCCCGCGGCGCTGAAGTCCAGATTCAGTGTCCCGCCGCCGATGGTGGTGTCGCCGGTATAGGTGTTGGCGCCGGTCAGGGTCTGCTCGCTGGCACCCAGTTTGGTGAGGCCGCCACTGCCGGCTATGTTGCCGCCATAGGTGGCGGTGGTGCCGGACTCGGCCTCGATGGTGAGAATGGCGCTCCCCAAGTCCAAGGTGCCGCCGGTGCCGGAGAGGGTGGTGAGCGTGCGGTCGAAGCTGTTCATGTCCAGCGTGCCGCCGTTGACCACGAAATCCGTCGAGCCGCCGAAGGCGCTTGCGGTACCAGCGCGCAGCACCCCGCTGTCGACGACGGTGTCGCCGGTATAGGTGTTGGCGCCGCTGAGCACCCAAGTGGCGTCGCCGCTGCTGCGAAGGTTGCCTCCGCTCGAGATCACGCCGGAAAACACGTTGTCGGCGCCGGTAAAGCTGCCGCCCAGGGTGGCGGTGTTGCCGATGGTCATGTCCCCACTCAACGCGAGCGCGCCGCCGCCATCATTGGCCAGCGTGCCGTTGTTAAGCGACCAGCTGCGGTTGCTGCTGGCGCCCGCGCCCGTATAGCTCAGGGTGTCGTTTCCGCCGATGGATATACCGGAGCCTGCGCCCAGCGAGCTGGCGACACCGATATCTGCGATGGTGCTGGCTTGAACCGTTCCACCGCCTGTTCCACCGCCGATGGTCGCAGTGCCAGAGAATGTGCTGGCGGTCCCAAGGGTCACGGTACGTCCCGAATCCGCGAGAAACGTGACCGGGCGGCCGTTATTGCTGCTGATCACGCCCAGCAGCTCCAGATCGGCAGATTGTGCGTAGAACTGGGGACCGTTGCCCGAGCCGCCGCCCAGGGCGATATCGCCGGTCAGTATGAGCGTGCCAGCGCCGCCGTTGCGGAGCTGCGGCCGGATACCTCCGGGACCGGAGCCGGGATTTATCTGCCAGTTGCGATTGGAGCTGTCGCCATCGCCAACGTATATGAGGGTGTTATTGGTCTGATTTGAATTACCGAAGAAGATGGTGCCATCGGCAACCGTGGTGGGTGCCCCCAAAGAGCTTGCCACTCCCAGATCGCCGATCGAAGTGAAACTGGATACGCCGCTCCCTGTGAAAGACGTTCGGCCCGTGTAGTCATTGGCATCGTTGGTCATGGCGACCGAGTTGCTGGCGGTGACGCCGCCGTCGCCGGTGAAATAGGCGCTGCCGACCCCGGCGCCAGCAATAACGATGGTTCCCCCGCTGATCGACACCGTGCGACCCGCCAGGTCGCCGCCGGTCGTGCCGGCGTCCAGCCGTGTTCCGGACGCCATATTGATCATGTTGCCGGCGTCGCCGAGACCCGTGTCGCCGTTGACGATCAGCCGGCCACTATTGATATTGACGTCACCGACGAAGTTGTTGGCGGCATTCAAGTGCAGTGTGCCGCCATCGATATCGATCCCACCGTTGAAGGTGTTGATGCCGTCCAGGCGCAGGCCGCCGCCGCCAGCCTTGATGAGCCCGCTGGTGCTGTTGATGACGGATTCAGTGATGCTGGTTCCGGTGGTAACCGAAATGGTCGGGGCGATCCCGTCCAAGGTCAAGGTCCCGCCGGTGATGGTGTAGCCGCCGGTCTGGAACGTCATGTTGTGAACGGTGATCGGCACGCCGAGGGTGACGGTGCCGGCGGTGCCGCCGAAAAAGGCGTCATCGAATGCTCCGTTGTCCCAGGCGCTGTAGGGGCCGCTCACACCATCATCATTGGTGCTCCAGACATCGTCCGTCGTGTTCCAGGTGCCTGTACCGCCGTGGCCGACCGCCGTGTTGTTGACGTCCCAGTACCTGTCCGCTGCCGGGGCGGCGGTCGCGGCAAACCCGATCAATAGCGCTAATGACAGAATTCGGGCAGTCGCCTGGCGGGCGACGCTCGAGAATACGCCGAAGACTTGCGGGGCGTAGCTGGCGGCTTCCCCCTTCCATTTCGTCATGCGCCCGCCGCGTGCCGTGCGCGAGCGACGACTCACGACACGTCTTGATCTAAGCGATGGTCCTGAAAATGTCAGACGGCCACAAGTTTGGATGACCAAATCCTGTCGCATGCCCCCTCCGCATCATACGCCGCACGATGGGCACCCGAGGAAATATTCGTTAACCCCGACCAGCATTGCCCAATAAATTCCACATAATTCTTCTTGTGGAATCCTTATGGCAGGGGAAGGTAATTTACTGTATTGAACATGAATGCGAGTGCGTTAATGGCGTCAATCAGAGAATTCCAATCCTGCTTTCTTGAGTGAGTCGAGAAATATCTTGGCATCTTCCGAGTGGCCAAACCGCAACAATGTCTCTTTTCGAACGTTAGTTACAAGGCCTGGCTCATGTTCCACGAGCCAGGCACGCTCGCGTTCGGCGTCCGCCACAAAGCCGCCTTCGGCAAAGATCGCGGCGGCAATCAAACGATAAAGCGCATTGCCTGGAACATTGGCTTTTTTGATCCACATGACCGCCTGCTGAATGTCACCGCTGAAATAGGCGCACATGGCCATTCCCACCTCATAATAGGCAAGAGGCCCTGGGTTGCGTTCACGCGCTTCTGCGACCAATGGGCACCCTTCCGCCCAATTTCCGGCCAGTGCCAGCCGATACCCATACTCACCCAAAAATACGGTGTCGTTGGGGTTGATGGTCATGCCGCGGCGCCCCACTCGCATGGCCGCATCGATTTCACCCTTGAAATAGAGAGCGAGCATCTGTGCCTGGAGGGCCCGGACGTTGGTCGGCTCCAATTCCACAGCGCGGCGGGCAGCAGAATGGGCGCGGTTCATCAACGACGCCGACCTCACCGGATCGAACGGATAATGGAACCGGACTTCGTCAATGTAGATCAGCGATAGAAGTGCCCAGGCGGTTGCGTATCCAGGAAAGCGCTCCACAGCCTTCTCGAGACAAGAACGGACGGACGGAAGCGTTTCGGGATCGAAGCCGGCTCGATATGAATAATAGGAAAGCGTGCAGAAATATGCGGCCCGGTCGTCGGGAGCGTCGGGGACAACGCGCTTGGCGCCCGCCTCGAATACTGCGCCATACGCCTGGGCTAGGCTTGTCGCTACGTTGGCGGCGATATCGGCTTGAACCTTCAGAAGATCGGGGACTGTTGTCGTACCATCATAGCTGTGCGCCCAGAGCACCGATCCGTCCGCGCGATTGAACATGCGAACCCGAAACCGGAAGGCGTCGGCAGACATATCCACGCTTCCAGCGACCACGTAGCGTACGTCCGGTCCCATCTGGCCGAACGGTTGAATCACGACAATGTCCCTGAATTTGGAGAGCTGGCTTATGACCTCCTGGGTAAGCCCACGGGCCAGGGCCGCAGATTTGTCCGATCCATCCATGTCGTCGAACCACTCGACCAACAAACGGGGGATTTCCGGCTTGCTCGGAGAAAGCCGGAAAGAATAGGACCATATGACCAATACGATGGCAGCAGCGGCCAGCATGGCGACTGCTGCTATGAGCCGAGGCTTGCTCAGTGGGCGTGGCCGCAAAAGCTTGGATGCGGTCGCGGAGGCAGGTTCTTCCGTTGCCGGGCTCGCTGTGTCCCGCGGTGAGAAGGTGGCAACATATCCACCCTTCGGGATGTCGATGAGAATGGGGTCGGCCTGACCTGCTGTCAGGTAATACCGCTCGAGCGATCTGCGAAGGTGGCCGGCTGCAATGCGCACAATCGGATCTGCCTGCGGATCGAACGAAGCGTCACGCTCGAACACCTCCACCGCTATCGAATAGGCCTTGATGCGATCGCTGCGCCCCGCCAGAGTTTCGTCCACGACATAGCTGAGGAACCGATGTTCGCGATCGGTTGCACGAAAGTCCGCACTGCTGAGAATACGCGCGAGTTGATCTCTGCAGTCCTCAATGGAGAAATCCGCCCGTTCACGTGCGTTCAATTCCACGCAAATTGCCCCGTCCAACCGCCACTTGCCTGAATACTGCTATCGATTCGCCGCAACGATGCAGTCGTCCTGTAAGTAGCATTCCGGTTCTTGTACCGGCAACGGGTTTGTGGGTAGCCTCCCGCGGGGGTGGGTCACGTGATGGAGAACAGGGTTACAACTGTGCGAGCAGCGCTATCGGCGGCGGTCCGCCGATCTCCAGAACTCGAACTGACGATCCGCCGAACGATCGCAGTGGATAAGACCTTTCGCGACATGTGCGAGGAATTCGCTGAGGCTGAGGCCGCGCTGTCGAGGGTCGATCAGCTTTCACCGTCGATACGTGCGGCCAGAAGCGCCGAGTTGCGTGATATAATCGAAAGGCTGGCCTGCGAGCTTGAAGAGACGCTACGGGAAAAGCAGGCGGCCCTATCGCGTATCGATTCCCGGCCACCTCTGTGACTCCCGGGCAAATTGTCAGTTAAGCCTGCCGCTCACTCTAAGGCTATATCTCTTGAAACCCTGCGCCTCCACCGGTTGCGCGACCTGCTCTCCAGCTTCTTGTGGCTGAGCAGAAGTTGGGCGGCGCGCAAGTTGCCTGTCTTCTTGGCCCAGACCTCTTTCGGCTTCAATGGCGGCTTTGGACCGATGATGCGGCTCTTGTTCAATATCGGCATAGCCTTCCTCCCGAAAGCCATCCCACAGTCGCAGCGCTCAACCTTTAAGCAGCCCGATTGTACCTCGTCTTAAAAGTGACCTCTCCGGGTGAAAGACAGTCCTGCGTCTTGCTCATCTGAATGATCAGGTTCGATGAAGCGGCCATTGTTCAGAAAGGTTTAAGCATATGGAGTGCTTTCGGCTGCTTTCCTATGTCCAGTTATATGCGATGGCGCACGAACGGAAATGACCGACTAGGGTCGTGAGCTGATGCCTAGGGCTCTGGCCTCTCCGATGTCGGCGCTGGGGCCGCTTCATGGTTGGCCCGTCGAGGATGGTTCAAGCTTGCCGCCCCTTGGGTCCCTAGAGGGATAGTCCACCGCAAGAAACCGTGCCGGAGGATCGGTGCCGGGCAAGTCGCTGCCCGGCACCGACATTGAGAAATCAAAGCGCATTCAAGAATGCCAGCAGTTTGTCGCCCGGCTTGAAGCGCAGGCCTTCTCGTCCCTCCATAGCTGTCACCTTCGCCAACGCCGCCTCCTTCAGTGCGAGATGGCCAAGCCAAAGCGCAATCACCGCCAGGTCGACACCGGCCAATTGTTCCATGGCGGCGCTATGTCGGAGCGTGTGCGGTGAAACGTGTTTCGAGCCCAGGGAGCGGCAGGTCTCGGCTGCAACGTTCACGTACTTGGACAGCATGAGCTGCACGGCGTCTGCGCTCATGCGATCTCCATGGGCAGTTGGAAAAAGCAATGCGGCCTTGGCTCATTGTTCATTGGCGCCTCCATCATTCTTCACATGAAGCGCGAAGCCGGTCGCGCCCGGATCGCCCAATTCAGGGTGCAACTGCATGCTTGGGATCGAATAGTCGCCGGCATTCTGCTGCCGGTAGGGGATGGGTGGGGTAGTGGAAAGCGTGCGCATCCTCTCGCGCAGGCGCTCGGCAACAGGCTCCAACCCACTCTCATCGAAACGGTCAACCCTGTAGACCACGAACGGCGGCAGGACATTGTAGCCCGGATAATAGAGGATGCCGTGATTGATCGGGAACAGGAGGTCGTCGATAGGCCCGTTGATCCCGCGGGGCGCATAGTGTTCTTCCCAGCCGCCGGCGGTCACGATCAACATCGCGCGTTTGCCCGTCAGGGTGCCGTCTCCGTACCGATCGCCCCATCGCACGTCGCTGTGCTCGCCGACGCCATAGGCGAAGCCGTAGGCGAACACGCGGTCGACCCAGCCCTTGAGGATCGCCGGCATGGAGAACCACCACATGGGGAACTGGAGGATCAGGGCATCGGCCCACAGAAGCTTCTCGATCTCGGCCTTGACGTCTTCGGTCAGGGTTTCGGTCTCGAAAGCCTTCTTGGAGGCGCCGGCCGGAACGAGGCGCTCGTCCTGCGCCAGCGTGGGAAAGTCGGCACGGTCGACCTGCGACTTCCAGCCGTCGGCATAGAGGTCCGATATCCGTACTTCGTGGCCTTGGGCCTTGAGTTCCTTGATGGCGACGTCGCGGAGCGCGCCGTTCAGCGAGCGCGGTTCGGGATGAGCATAGACAAGCAAAACTTTCATGGGTCAGCGGTCCTCGGTTGGAGACTGATCCTTAAGCTAGCCAAGCCTGACATCATCCAGTAGATGTAGATAATGCATAAAACTATGCCGAAAAATGGATATATCGCACGTTACGCTTGAGCGCATGCGCACCTTCGTCCGTATCGCCGATCGCGGAAGCCTGTCCGCGGTGGGGCGCGAACTCGGGATCGGACAGTCGACAGTCTCCCGACATCTGCGGGAGTTGGAGGAGGCAGTGGGGGTTCCTTTGCTCTCAAGGACCACCCGGCGCGTCGCGCTGACCGAGGAAGGCAGCCGCTACTACGCCACCTGCATTCAGATCTTGCGCCTTGTGGAACAGGCCGGCAATGAAGCGCGGGGTGCACGCGGAGCGCCTTCCGGCACGATCCGGGTCTCCTGCACGGCGGCTTTCGGGGTCCTGCACGTCAGCCGGTTGGTCTTTGCCTTTCAGGACCGCTATCCCGACATCGGGGTCGATCTTAGCCTGACCGACGAACGCATCGATCTCGTCCGGGAGGGCGTGGATATCGCGCTGCGCCTCGGCCCGCTCACTGACAGTTCCATGAAGTTCAGGCCACTGGGCCAGTCGCAGCGCCTGCTGGTGGCTACGCCGGGCTATCTCGCTGCGCGCGGCAGGCCGACCGTCCCTCAGGACCTCTCCGGCCATGAGGGCATCCGGATGACGAACGTTGCGGGAAGCGACACGCTTGTCCTGCAAGGGCCCGACGGAAAACGTCACGCGGTGGCTTTCGGCGGGCGTTTCCGTGTCGATCACGGGCTCGCCGCACGGGAGGCTCTTGCCGCCGGACGCGGCATTGCACCAGCGCATCGCTGGCTGGTCGATGATCTCCTGGGCGAAGGCCGGCTCGAAGCGGTGCTGCCCGGCTATTCGCTGCCCTCCGTGCCGCTGAGCATGCTGATCGTCCCCGAGCGCACGGGCATTTCCCGAGTCAGGCTGCTGGTTCAATTCCTCGCTGAGCAGATAGCAGGCATGCCAGGGATCGAGTGATCGATCTCACTCCGTTTGATGGGATGCATGCCTCATCGCCTTGCAGTCGCCGTCCGGAAATCCCTTCTTGACCGCTCAGCCTGAGGGGCGTCAACGCGCACGTTTCACTCTTCCCCGACGGCCGTGGACGCGAAGAATCGATGCGTTGCGGCCGCCCACGACGAGCGCGGCAATGGCAGGTCTGAGTCCATCGAAAGAACGGGGATTGTATTACATACCGACTGTATAGTATGTACTTCTCGTGCCAAGACTGTCCAAACTCTCCCCAGAACGCGGCGATGCCCGCACCCGCCTTCTTGAGGCGGCCCGGGATATCATCCGTGCAAAGGGATTTGCCGCCACCACCGTTGACGATCTGTGCAAGCAGGCCGAGGTGACAAAAGGCGCCTTCTTTCATCATTTCGGCTCGAAGGAAGCCCTGGGTGTCGCAGTAGCTGAATTCTGGGCTGATACGACCGCAGCGTTTTTCGAGGCGGCACCCTACCACCTGCCCGATGATCCACTGGACCGCGTGCTGGCATATGTGGCCTTCCGCAAGGCGATCATCGTTGGCGAGCTCGCCGAATTCACCTGCTTGGTCGGAACCATGGCGCAGGAGGTCTATGCCACCTCGACCGATATTCGCGAGGCCTGCGGTAAAAGCATTTTCGGGCATGCGGCAACGCTCGAGGCGGATATCGAGGGGGCCGTGCGGGCTCGCGGAATTCGGGGCGACTGGACGCCGGAAAGCCTCGCTCGCCATACGCAGGCCGTCATCCAAGGAGGATTCGTATTGGCCAAGGCCGGTAACAACCCTGATCTTGCTCGCGAAAGTCTCGACCACCTGGATCGGTACATCCGCGGCCTGTTCAATTTGCCCAAGGAGGCTGCACAGTGACCGAGACCATCAAGTTGTCCTGCACCTGCCGCGCTGTCGAGATGGTGGCCGAGAGCCCACCCATCATGAGCACTGAATGCCTGTGCACATCGTGCCGGACTGCGGCGGGTGTGCTGGAGGCGCTTCCGGGCGCGCCGCAGCTAAGGGAGGCGACGGGCGGCACGCGGATGCAGATGTACCGCAAGGACCGCGTCCGGTGCGTCAAGGGCGCCGCCAACCTGCGGGAATACCGCCTGACGGAAAAGACCAAGACCCGCCGAGTGATCGCGGTCTGCTGCAATACGCCAATGTTCCTCGACTTCACCGAGGGCCACTGGGTCGATCTTTACGGCTCTCTCTGGCCCGAGGGCTCCCTTCCGCCGCTGCAGATGCGGACGATGACAGCCGATCTTGACGATCCATCCGCGCTGCCGGGTGACGTTCCCAACCACAAGACGCATTCGGTGGGATTCTTCGTCCGGCTGGTCGGTGCCTGGGCCGCGATGGGCTTTCGCCGACCGAAAATCGACTATGTCGAGGGGGTGCTAGATGTCCGCGACTGACGACAAGATCGAAATCGAGAACATCAACAAGCCGGGAAAGACCGAACGTGTTGAGCGCGCGAAATACGAAGCCATGCGGGTGGCGCTGCTGTCAGTCCTGCCGGACGAAGAGCCAGGTTCGACTGTCGCGGAGGCCAAATCGGCTCTGCTATCCCAATTGCCCGAAGCACTGTATCCGGAAGGCCAGACCGCCGGGTGGTGGCTGAAAGCGGTTCAGCTTGATCTGGAAGCAAAAGGTATCATCGCACGCGCACCGACCAAGCCCGTCCGCTTATGCCGGATCGCGCCACAGCGCCATCTGATCCCCTCTTGTGTCCCGGAAAAACCGCCGAGCGATAGCAGGCATTCGCGCAAGCGAGGTGAAGGGCAAGATTGTCCCGCTTTTACGCCGTTCCCGAAGGACGGCACAAACGGCAAGGTTCGACCCTTTTTCTGCCCTTCATTGGGAAATGACCTACGCAAGCCAGACCCGAATTGATGTGGTCAGGGTCGAAGGCCTATGCGGTAGCATCACCCGATCTCCGGCAGGCAGAAAATCATATGCGTGTTCTTTCCGACGCTTTCATTCCCGAGCTTCCCAACCACTACAAGGGCAAGGTACGCGAAAACTACGACTTGCCGGAAGTAAATTAACGACCTGAATGTAGAGGAACTGCTCATTGTGACCCCGGATGGAGCCGTGAAAAATCGCGCCATCACGTTCGCTAATCCTCGTGCGGAATTCTGCGCCGAAACTGGACGCTATTGCAGTGACGCACCAATCATGGCCCGCGCACGTGTCATGCTGTCGGGCAATCGATTCGCGATTGTCGATCGAGTGGACGGAGACGCTCCCCTGAGCGCCGGAGCCGGATAAGGCAAACAGTCCGTTCCGCAAGTTCGGCATTAGCGGCAGCGCGTTCTGGACCTATACGCTCTCGCCCGTCGAACGAGTGCTTACCCTCGTAGCCGACGGAAACGACATCACGCGAACCCTCGTTCGGATCGACCCCGACCGCTTTCGCCGTATTTACGCTGGCGTTAGGTTCGCCGACCTCATTGCCCACGAGCACTGGCGTTGCTACTTGGCCAACACCACAGCCGACGATGCTGCATTCGTGACGATCCATAGTGGCCAACAGGCCGCTCCAGGATTTCTGCACGGCTTTCTCAAAACAGCAAGCTACGTAATGACGCTTCGAGGCGCTTTGTCCTGTCCCGTGCAGGATGGGCCCGTACATGAGAAAATGCCTACCGATGCTCCTGTGGAATATCTCATGGTGCAGGGTTTCTCCGATATAAAACCTCCGACAAATGCAGCCAAGAAAGGCGCACTTAGCAAACATCTAGGGGCACTGCAGGCTCGCATCGGGCGGAACGGCCCCATGGAAGATCTAACGCTCCCATTGACCGATACCGACCTTGATGACGACCGCAGTTGACCTGATGGCTGCGACGCAGTAACGTGGGCTGCCCTTCCCGGTGGCAGGGACGGTCGATCCTTGCTTGTACCGGACATGAACGTCGCCGCCCTGTCTGAAGAGAATGCAAAGCTGAAGGCCCTTCTGGCAAAGGCACAGGTGGCATTGACCCAGTCGAGGAAGCGTGCCGCCGGCTGGAGAGTATCATCAGCGATCTCGTGAGAAGTTCGGCTCCAGGTCGGAGAAGCTCAGCCCCGAGCAGTTCAACCTGCCGCTGGAAGACATCGAGATCGCCCAGGGCGTGCTCGATACCGCGCAGGAAAAGGCGAAGCCATCATCAGCGGCAAGCCATCTGGCAAGACGCGCCACCGGTTTCTCCGAGGACACTGGCTTCTCAGTCCCACATCATGGAAGGGCCTGTTCGTTGCGCGCCACCCGGAGGGTGCTTCCCATCTGCTTGGCTCAATTGCACGATGCCAGTCTTCTTCGATTTCGAGGGGATGGGGACCGCAAACGAGATCGGGAACAATTGTAAGCGCTTTCCAATCCCCTGGCAGAGCTGTCAGCTTCCTCATTATCGCCCTCATAGAGCGGCTTTTCCGGCCCGCGCTAGCTCGCTTTCACCAGCTTCAGTTCCCCGTACCGAGCCTGCTCGAAAACTTCGCCAGGTCTACCCAACAGATGACCCTGCACCTCTTTACAACCCATGTTCTTGAGTGCAACGAACTGCGTGTGGTGCTCGACACCCTCCGCCGTTACAGATAGATTCAAGGCCCTACTTAGGCCCAGCACTGTTCGGACGATGGCTGCCGATCGCGGATCGGACTCCATATTTGCCACGAAGCTGCGATCGATCTTCAGGCGGTCGAAGGGAAAACGGCGCAACGCGTCCAATGAGGCCCAGCCAGAGCCGAAATCATCGAGCGCCAAGCTGACGCCAAGCGCTTTCAGCCCTTCGAATGCCTGCAGAACCTTGGAACTTTCGCTGAGGGTCACGGATTCGGTCACTTCAATTTCCAGGCGCCCTGCGGCCAAACCGCTTTCAGCAAGAGCAGCTTTGACCACCCCCACCACATCGTCATGCTCAAACTGAACCGGTGAGACGTTGACACGCACTTCGAGATCTGGTGACCACCGCGCCGCGGCGAGACAGGCTTTCTGCAGTACGAGTCGCCCGAGTGCCGGCATAAGCCCCTGCGCTTCTGCGAGAGTGACGAAGACGTTCGGCGAAATCGCCCCGAACTCAGGGTGATGCCAACGTGCGAGCGCTTCATAGGCGCGCGTACTGCCGTCCGCTGTTGAAACGATGGGCTGATAGGCGAGCGAAATCTGGCTGTCACGAATAGCCGCCGCCAAGGCGCTGACCAGACTATCTGTCGAAACTGCTGCATTCTCCTGCCGCGGATGTGCATTCGCAGGAGCATCAATGACTGTCTTCAGAAGAGGCTCTTCCAGTTGCGTCCGGTTGGCGAGGCCAGTGAGCACATCATGGTGAGCGTGGTAACGCGCGCGAGCCTCCGCCTCCCGATACCGCGTCACGTCAGAGAAGATGGCGAAGATGAACGGCCGAACGCCGTCCCTCGTGGGCAGCTCGATGCGACATTTGCGTGTAGTGATGACCCGCACGGCGCCGGATGCATCCGTTATGACTTCCTCGTTTTCGTTCGGCTCACCGGTACTGAAAACATGATCGTCAACAGACCAGAATACATCGGCCTGGGCGGCGGGCAAAAAATCATAGTCGGACTTGTACAGCAGTTCTTCGCGCGTGTGACCCATCAAGTCGCAAAATGCCTGATTGACCAAAACCCACCGATGCGCCTGATCCTTGACGAAGATCGGATATGGGATCGCGATCAGCAATTGTTGGAGCGTTTCCAGAGATTGCAGCATTCGAGGTGCTCCGTATACTTGGCGGCTGTCGTTCTGTTACGCGGAAAGAAGGTCAGGCGCTACTAGACCACTTGTTCTAGACTTGGTAGCACACAAACCAGATGCCAGACACTAGAGCATCTTCGATGATGCGGAGTCGGTTTTGGGATTTCAATCCGGCTTGCAATGAGGTCCGACAACCAGCCCGGCCGCTCCGCCGTGCCCGCGGACCTCACAGAAGCCTCCAGATTCACGCGATAGGTTTTGTCTGATTCATTTCTCCTCGTGATGATTTGCGAGGAGATGATGATGACGAGGAGCTTGAGCGCTGACCTTCGCGGGCGCGTTATTGCGGCCATTGAAGATGGGATTTCGACACGGGAGGCGGCGCGGAGTTTCTGGATCGGGATTTCGACAGCCGGGAGTTGGTATCGCCGCTATCGCGAGACCGGCGAGACACAAGCGCGCAAGCAGGGCCAGCCATCGCGTTCGAAGCTCGACGCGCATGAGGCCTTCATTCTCGGCCTCATCGAGGAGGTGCCGGATATCACGCTTGCCGAGATCGGTGAATGCTTGGCTGCCGAGCAGAACGTGCAGGCTGCGCCGTCGACGGTCTGGCTGTTCCTCGACCGGCGCGGCATTACGTTCAAAAAAAGACGGCGCACGCCGACGAGCAGCAGCGCCCCGACGTCCGAAGGGACGCCCATTTGCGTCCTTTTCCCTCCAGGTACCTCCGTCCAAACCGCAGGTTTCTTCGCACAATCAGATCGGATGCGGCATGACGGGATCGGTATGTCGCTCTACGCCAAGCGGCTTGAGAAGGGTCGCTTCATCTGGCCTCAGGCGAAGGACGGCACGGTCTCGCTGACGAGCGCCCAGTTTGCGTGTTTGCTCGATGGAATCGACTGGCGCAACCCGCAATATTCCTGGCGTCCGGCAAGGGCGGGATAGGACGCGGATTTCCTCCGCCAAAGCAGCATTTTCCAGTTGCAAAGGGGGGCGGGTGCTGACTCACTTCGGCCATGGAAGCTGCCGGTTCGCCTCTCCCGGACGACGTCAAAGCGCTCAAGGCGCTGGTGGTTTCGATGGGCGCCGATCTCGCTGCCGCGCAGGCCCGTGCATCGGCAACGGATGCCATAATCGCGCACCTCAAACTCCAGATCGCCAAGCTCAGGCGCGAGCAGTACGGCCCCAGTGGCGAGCGCCGGGACGACCAACGTCAGCGCCTTCGAGCGCAGACGCCCGTCAAAGAAGCCGTTTCCCGAGCATCTGCCGCGCGAGCGCATTGTCATGCCCGCGCCCTGTTCTTGCCCGGCCTGCGGCGGAACGCGGCTGTCGAAGCTCGGCGAGGACATCACCGAGACGGTGGAGGTGATCCCGCGCCGGTGGAAGGTCATTCAGGCCGTGCGCGAGAGGTTCTCGTGCAGGGACTGCGAGAAGATCACACAGCCGCCAGCACCGTTCCATGTCGTGCCGCGTGGCTGGGCAGGTCCCGGCTTTCTCGCCATGCTGCTGTTCGACAAGTACGGCCAACACCAGCCACTGAACCGCCAGGCCGAGCGCTTCGCGCGCGAGGGCGTACCGCTGAGCCTGTCGACGCTCGCAGACCAGGTTGGCGCGGCCACTTTCGCACTCATGCCCCTCTATCGCCGGATCGAGGCCCATGTTCTTGCCGGCGAGCGATTGCACAGCGACGACACGACAGTGCCGGTCCTCGCCAAGGGCAAGACCGACACCGGCAGGCTGTGGGTCTATGTCCGCGACGATCGGCCATTCGGTGGTGCCGATCCGCCCGCCGCGCTGTTCCACTATTCGCGCGACCGGCGCGGTGAACATCCGCGAGCCCATCTCGATAGCTGGCCGGAATCCTGCAGGCCGACGCCTATGGCGGCTACGGCGAGCTCTACGCCGCCGGCCGTCGCCCAGCGCCTGTGCTCGAAGCAGGTTGTTTTGCTCATGCGCGCCGCAAGTTTTTTGAGCTCGCCGATATCGAGGCAGCAGCACGCAGGAAGAGCCGCGGCGAGCGGTCAGGGACGATCTATCCGATCGCCTTGGAAGCGGTGCAGCGCCTCGACGCCCTGTTCGACATCGAGCGCGAGATCAACGGGCTGAGCGCCGAGGCGCGCCATTCCATCCGCCAGGAGCGCAGCGCGGCCCTGATGGAGGCGCTTCACGACTGGCTGATCGCGCAGCTTTCCAGCCTCTCGCGCAACCACGATCTGGCCAAGGCCATCAACTACATGCTGCGCCGTTGGCCAGCCTTCTCCCGCTTCCTCGACGATGGCAGGGTCTGTATCACGAACAATGCGGCGGAACGGGCCCTGCGCTGTGTCCCGCTTGGCCGAAAGGCATGGCTGTTCTGCGGGTCGGATCGCGGCGGCCAGCGCGCTGCCATCATCTATTCCCTCATCGGTTCCGCCAAGCGATGTCGATCCGCAGGCCTGGCTTGCCGATGTGCTTGCACGCATTGCCGGGCATCCCGCCCACAGCCTCGACGAGCTACTGCCCTGGAACTGGCGACCCAGGCCCGCTGCAATCGTGGCCTGACGGTGCACATCAACAAGATCCATTCGGTGCAGACCATCGCGCTCGTCGCCCGGGAACTCGGGGAAGACGAGGACTGGCTCGCCGATATCGCGGCCGAAATGGAGCCGGAGGACGGCTTGATCTGGGTCTACAGCGTCGAACAGGAAGACGGCATCATGGCCTTCACCGAATTCGGCGTCGAAAGCCTCCGCAACTTCATCGCCATCCATCGCGACGAAATGAAATAGCCCCCGCTGCGGCCCACGCCGAATGGATACCCGGCATCAAGCCACGCAGTTTCGCGTTCACAGACAAAACAAGACCAGTTGTTTGCGCTATGCCGCACTGCATTCCGTCATCCTTCCGTGCTTGTATTAGATGCTATGCGGCAGGCCGCGCACCTGGGCGACTGACGGGCCTTCTGTCATTCGGACCAAAAATGCGTCATTTGGGACAAACTCAATCGGAAACCCCAGATGGCGCCATCTCAAGGACGAGCGGATGATCATGGCGTTGAGCGTTCCGAGTCTGAAATCAACTTCTTTAAGAAGTCAGTGTGCCAACAAACGTCCACCACGCGGGACATCTTCATTCCGGATATCCACATCATCAGGCAGGGCTTGCGATGAGTACATATATGGACTATATCCAAATATGCGCAAGGAGGAACACAATGCCCGCCAACGCAGCGATCTCGGCCGGCTACGGGCAGGGAACGACGATGCTATCCCCGGATCGGTTCGAGCCCGCGAACCGGAGGATGCTCTCCGGCCCGGGAATGCGCACCTTCCTGACCATTGCCGACCTCTGGGGTTTGAATGAGACCCAGCGCAGGCTCGTCCTTGGCTACCCGTCGAAATCCACCTACCAGAACTGGCGCAAGCTTGCGCGCGAGCACAAAGACATCACGCTAGGCGTCGATACCTTGACCCGGATTTCCGCCGTCCTCGGTATCTACCAGGCGCTCCTGGTCCTCTACACGGACGAGGCGGAGGGTTGGGATTGGTTGAAGCGCCCGAACGCAGACAGGACGTTCGGAGGTCAGCGCCCGCTCGACATTGTCACTGGAGGCACCATCGACGGGCTCATGACTGTTAGGCGGTTCCTCGACGCGGCGAGGGGTGGAATCTACATGGCCCCCAACGAAGCGGATTTCGATCCCAGTCCGTACGGCGAAGACGACGTGGTTGTCATATGAAGATCCCGCGGAGCAGCGCTCCGAGGCCGACCTTCAGATTGATTCCCTCGAAGTTTCCGCCCATCGGGCTGTTTGACACAGTGGCAACCGCGGCCGATCTCGATGCTGTCATGGACCTCGTCGGCTGGACGAACGACCGCCTTGTCTCCGAACGGATCGCACGCATCCCCGTGGCCGACCGCGCTTTCGGGAAGCCAAATTCAAGCGTCATCATGGCGTCGTTCCTGCACGTTCCGCTGTCGGGAGCCAGATTCAATGCCGCCGATTTCGGCGCATGGTATGCATCCGACAGGATTGAAGCGGCCGTCGCCGAGGTCGGCCACCACATGCGTCGAGAAACAGTAGCGACGGGGAGGTTGGACCTGACGCGCGACTTTCGGACCTACAAGGCGGTGCTGGAGGGGCGATATGCGGATGTCTCCGGCAGGATGGCCGACTTGCCGGACGTTTATGCCCCGAACGGTTACACTGCCTCGCAGGCTTTCGGGGAGACACTGCGGGCAAACGGTGCTGACGGTATCCTTTACGACAGTGTCCGCTATGCGGGTGCGCTGAATGCCGCGGCCTTCAGGCCTCGGCTAGTCACTTCCGTTGTCCAGACAGAGCACTACAGGATTTCGGTCCGCCGTGATTCACACGGCATCGAGGCATCGAAGCTGAACGCCTGATCCGACCTGGGGACAGATTTAAGCTGCCATTCGTACCAAGAAAGGCGGCATTGCCCGGGGAAGGCTGCCATGTCGTAGCACGGCCAACACCAGATCAGGTGCCCGCTTGTCATCAACAACATCTTTCACGACTGCGGCCAAGTTCATCGGCCGCCTTCTGCACCTCGATCGCGAAATCAGCTAAGACAGTTGGTACGGCATCGTTGAAGAAAAGCGGCTCAATTCGTGCAGGGGTTTCGAGCATTCTTTGCCGATCTCTTTAACGTTTCAATTGCCTGTAATGTAAGGCACTTTCGATCAAATATCAGCAACATTGTCGATATTGGCTGCCGATCTGATTTGCCGATACCTGATGCCGGATACGATGGCAGTCCATGGTACAAATCAGAGCGGTCGATACCCCGATCGACATCAAAGATCGACTTCAACGGGTGAATATTCAATCTCGAGCGAGCTCGTAATCGACCTGCGGCCCTTCAGGCTAACCATTTCAGGCCAAAGCTATCGCGAGCCATCCACTTTCGGACCACGCGCGATATCCAGCGCATGCAACCGGAGTGCAGCCCGCCCCGACCAGCGGGAAAGTCGCACCCTGTTAACCTGGAAAGCCGGCGACCACCTCCTGAACCAGCCAAGCAACGCGTTCGGCCACGTCCTACCGGCTTATGGCCTCAGAGAACGGAATATCGGAGAAAAATGTCCGCTGGTGATGCCGTTTGACAATTTGTGCTGTCCCCTCCCGGTCGCCATCCTCCGGGACGCGAATTCGAGCGCTACTCTTTCGAGGAGCAGCTTTACTTACACCGACCGCCAGCGCCCCATCACCGCGCATATGCGATGAACCAATCCGCTGAGTATTGTGGTTCGATGACTGCCCGGGGTCAATTTCAGCGCTCATGAAAGGCCTCGTCTCGCATTTCCATCAACGGGTCGCGTCATTTCGCCCCCTCCTCGCGCATTTCCTCCACGATACGCGCTCGAGATCAGCTTCCGCTGACGGGCACGAAGCATGTACAGGCGTCGTTCTGCAGGCGCTCGGGAACAGCCTTGGCCCGTCTTGGCTGGCGAGCCTTCTGTTCGTTTTGGATGCTGTGCTCTCTCGCCATCCGAACCGTGCCTGGCCCGCCGCAGGTTGATTATGGCCTACGTGAACGATCCGGAGAATGTTGATTGGAGCGACATTCACGGCGCCACAATAATCGCAGTTGAGGCGTTTGGCCTCCCGGGGGTGGCGGCGCTCCCACCACATCATTCCGGTCCAGGCTACCGACTCTCTCTCAGTCGTCCCCTGACCACCCGGTCCCGTTGCCCTCTCCCCCTCCATCCTTCGCCAGGAGCTTCAGGTAGCCACCTTCCACCATTTTCCTCGCTCCCCGAACCAGGCGCTGAACGCGTGTGCGGTATCCCGCATCCCAATCCTTCGTCGCAGCTTTTTGTCCGAATAAAACCGCGGCGATGTCGCGCTGGGTCGCCCCAGCCTCCATCCCGTCCCAGGAGCGCAGCATCGCCGTCCACCGCTGGGCACGACGCTCAACGGGATAGAGGCGCCTTAGAAATCGCCGGTCGCGGTAGAGGCTGCTCAACCGGCGCAAAAGAACCGACTTGATCTCGAATTCCGCCAGGCCGCAAAGGGTACAATGCAGAGTGAGCGGCCCCGCAAAAAGATCGACTCCTGAAATGGCCAGCTGCAGGTGCCGTACGCCGTCGGAAAACAGGATATAGTGCTCCCCCATCCCAATGCGCACAACGGCCTTCAACAAAGGGCACTCACGAAAGTCGAAGCCCTTGCCACGGGTATGGGTGGGCTGTGCCTCTACCTTCAACACCAGCGGGTTGCGCTCCGGGAGCCAACACAGGAGCGGACTGCCGTTAATTTCGAAGCAGCACGCACCCCAACGTCTGACAAGCCCTATGTCAGCGCATTCGATTATTGGCGCGTATTCTCCCGTGGAAACCCGGCATGGCACCCGTTGCATGTCTAACTGGAACTGGCGATTGCGGATGAGCCACTGTCCTGTCCAGCCAAACAGGTCGAGGTCCACTGCACGGTTGTAGCGGGAGGAGTCGTGCCAGTCAGTATGCGTGGCTCCGTTCTAGAGAACTCGCGCCGCGCCCATGGCTTCCGTTCATGGCCGAGAGCCAAGGCACTGCCTTTCCAGGCTGAACGCCTGCAGGGGCGTCAGCAATCTTGGTTCCACCCCATTTCGCGGCCCTGGTGCGCGGAGGTGCGCGCGAAAGTCAGATTGATATTCAGCCTAGCCGCAGCCACCCGCATGCGGCCGGTTTCGACGAAAGGCCCGAGCATGTGGTATGGAAGGGCAGCCGCCTCAAATCGGGCGATCCAGTCGGGCTCGATTACACAGGTAAGGGTGTTAACGCTAAGCAGCTTGCACGTGGGAGCAACGGCCTCGATCAGATGCCGGAAGAGCAGACCATCCCGATGATCCCGTCTTATGAAGAACCGTGACCATTCCCAGATGTCGCGGCCGCGCGGAACCGCGCCTTCCACGAGGTATGAAAAATGATCAAGGAGCAAATGGCGCTTGATGGTGGGAATGAATCTATATCCGCCAACCACTTCGTTTCGTTCTGTCGCCAGTAAATAGACGGTATCCGGGTTGTCGTAGTCATCGATCTCACGGCCGTCGGGCTTGCGAAGATCAGTCCAGCCACGCTCGCGGACAAAGATGTCATGGCGGAGCAGAAAGTGCTCTTCGAGCAGGTCCTGGTACCGCGCGTCCTCGGTTCCCTTGATAAGATGCATCATTGAGATTGCCACTCCCTTCAGAGTGACATTCTCGGGCAGTCCGGCCGCACGCCATTGTCAAAGCTGACTATTGACGTTCCTTTTCAGGCGGCGATCTCCCCGACAATCAGCGCCTTCACGACCACCTGGGCGCGAGTGACACAGTCAAGCTTCCTCATGGCATTGGTGATGTGCTTGTTAACGGTGGACTCGGAGATGGTCATGATGCACGAGATTGCCCAAGTGGTCTTACCCTCCGCGACCCAACTCAGCACCTCCCGCTCGCGCTCCGAAAGCCTGGGGCGGCCTTTTCGGCACGCATGTTCCGCGAGGAGTTGCAACCTGCTCGCGAAGGCGAGGGAGAGCATGTTTAGCGAAGAGAGTGCATCGGTCCTTGCGATGGGCGCCTCTGCCGCAAGGGAAATGCATCCGGTTGGAGCATTGCGAACCACGATCGGCACGCAGCAACCATCCCGGAGACCGGCATCCGCTGCCTCCATCATGATCCTGTCGGCTGCTGGACTGTACAGGCTCGTCTGTACTGCGGCTTCTTTCCAGGTAAACGGGATCTTGCTGGTAACGCAGGTACGGACGACTGGATCCTGCTTGATATAGTCGCTCGAAAGGTAATGCGACATCCACTCCTCGGGCCAGAAGCGCTTGAGTACGAGGTTTTCGAACCGCTGCCGCCCAAAGGGTAGACCAGTGAGGATAAAGTATTTGCAACCGAACATCTGGATGGCCAGGCGAAATTTTTCGACAAGCGCATCGATGGCGGTCGCGTTTGCCAGCAACAGTGTGTGCTGAAGGATCTGCTTCGCATCCATTGCCCCGCTCCTAAACTACCCAGTGTCTGCCGCAACGAGCCCTGCGGGTCCTGCGCCGCCAGCTTCGAGCTCGGGCACCGTAAACGATTTTGAGCGCGAACAAACCGTTGTGCAAGCCTACACAATCGAAGGGCTATACCAGCCGGGAAGGTCTTGACGTCATGACCGCGGTCTGAGCAACGGTCCACCCTTAGTCTTCGCAACTGTAAGAGGACGACGAGGATTAGCCAGTTCCTACGATCTGATGGAAGCTGTTGAGGACCATGTTTTCTGAAGTGTGAGAAAGCTTCATCCTGAACATTTTCTCATGTTCTTGATCAAAGCATATTTTGATTCTGGAAATCAAAAATCATATCCCAGCCTGATTTTATTCATAGCTTTTCATGGCGGTGTCCTACGCACCTTTTCGCGTGCCCTGGTGGTCGGAGCAGCACTGATCGCCGCGTGCATTTGGCTCCTGGCCATCAGTCTCGACCGAGCGCTTCCGATTCGGCGCCGCCATCGGCTATGCGCCTGGAGGCGAAGCCTGACATTGATCGGAGTCTTTGAGTTGATCAATCCACTACCTTACGAGACGCTCGCCGGTCGCCAATTGGATCATCGTCTCCAAAAGGACATGCTTCTGTTCCTCCGTGCCGCAAATGCGTGAACACGGTATACCAGAAGCGGAAATCCGCCTCACGCCCTGCATATCTGGCAGTGAAGGCCGCCGACGCGGCGGCGAGCGATGCCTTTGAGCCGTATAGAGCGATCACCGAATCCATCGCCTCTATAGGATCCGTAAGATCCCACAGAGACATCTCGCCGCCAGGCTCAGCGGCGCTTGCTTCTTCGCCCTTGTTGTGTTCAGCCATACCAAATCTCCCGCGGATGCGTCCGACGCGGGAATGCGATGCCACGGGCCGGACGTTGATAACCCACGGATGTGAGCCACGGTCTTCGGGCCTCAGCCCTCGACCTTATCGTGTCGTCCCTGGCCGTGCAGGCGGCAGCAATGGTACGGTATGCGTACAACGCGAATATTACAGGGCACGACCGTAAACGCAATCGACTCTCTTCCGCCCAGCTTGTCACTCGACCGTTTTGTGCGGCGCTTATTTCATTCCCGATCTTTGGGATGGACACGTCGAGGAACGAAATGCCCCGCAAAGAGCGGTCTCAGCAGAATGTCGGGAGAGTTGAGCTCAGTGTTTTTCGACGTGTTCCATCGCTTCATCTCGGGCCCAACCAGATTTGTGGGGCAATCACCTTGCAGCTCGGCGCGTGAGTTGTCGCTATAGCGCCGCCTTGCGCCACATGCCTGGCCAAGGATACTGGAAGCCGTGTTGTCGTTCCGGCTCAGCCCTCGCCGGCCTCCTCCTTCCGCCGTGCAAGGTGCTCGCGACAGACCTGCTCGACAATCTCGTGCAGCTTCGCGGTGCGCTCACCGAGCCAGACGAGCGCTTCCTCGCTGATTTCGTAGTATTTTGAATAGCGGGCCTTCACATAGGCCTCGTTCAGCGTATTGAACCAAGCTGTGTATCGGTGCTGATCTCGCGGCCAGACGTCAGCCAGCCGGCGATCCTGATCTTCGGCTAGAGAGCGGAGAAAGGAGAGATTGTGCGACGGTGGACCGTAGTTGGTTAGGGTGAGCAATACGGTCGAATATGCATGCTCGATGGCCTGATGTAGCTCGAAGGCCGCAATCTTGTACCTGCCCTTCTCGACATGCATGCGGACGCTCTCCATCAGCCCTTGCGCAAAAGGAAAGCGGTCTTTGAAATTCGCCTTCGCCACTTTCCAAGCATCCTTGGGCGTAAGCGGCCTCGGCTCGGCGAGCGGTTCGTCATCCAACTCGTAGAGCACAATGCCTTCTCGGCGGATATCGGTGAAGAAATACTGCCCTTCGCGCAGGGCAGTGTTCACTTCGCGCCGTGAATGAACGATGAAGCTTACGACGGTCTTCACGCCGCGATCGCGCAGCAGCCGGTCCTTGGCCTTGGCCCAATAGGCTGCGAAATCGGCAAGCTTCCGGTTGTTCACGACGATCAGCAGATCATAATCCGAGCGATAGCCCTTCTTGGTGTGCGGTTCGTCCACCCAGTCGCCGCGCGCATAGGAACCGAACAGGATGATCTTGAGGATCCGTCCCTTCTTCTTGAACTCAGCTGTTCCCCCCACGAGCGCATCCTCAAATTCCTCAAGGATGATATCGACAATATGGGCAAGCTGCCGCTGCTTCTTCTCCGGGAGATGGTCGAGGCTTGTCTTCATCGAACCCTTTTGCTTGACGCCGGTTGCTGCCGCCCGACCCTTACAACAGCGTTTGTCCTGTCGCAAAGGGTCGTGGCGGCAGCTTCGCGCCGGAGTCTGGCAGGCCAGGCTTGGGGGGCGTTGGCGGCCTGCCGGTGGTACCTTTGCGCCGGCGCAAGAGAGTACCTGAGCCAGAATACGATTTCGCGCCTCATAAGGGCAGGCCCCTGGAGGTGTAGATTCTGCTACCTTCCCGGTTGTTGCCGAATACGATAGTCATCGAGTTTTGTTCGCGTGTGCACTAAATCCATGCCTCACAGCGGCGATTACTTCGGTGAGGGACGACGGCCCAGTTTACAACGGGCGGGGTAGACCTGCCCGATCTTCCGCCGCAGCGGGATTGCTTATGAAGCCGACTGTAGTCATCTGCTCGCGGGACGCGGAGTTCTACCTCATCCTTGAGCATATCCTGGAAGGGGAGGGCCTCAACAGCAGGCTTGCGAACGATTTGGAGGAAGCGGTCTCAGCGGCAAACGAGCGGGCCGCTGCCGTCATCCTTGACTGCCAGCCGAACGGTCTGGATGCGCTTACCTTGTACACCGCGCTAAGACAGGAAGAGACCGCCCGCAACATTCCAGTCGTGGTGCTAATCGCCCCGGGCGCGGAGAGCTTGCACATTTCACTTTTGAAGGCCGGTGTAAACGATAGCCTCGTGCGTCCACTGGTTCCGGCCAAGCTGGTGGCATCTCTGCGCGTATTGGTGCCGCAACTGCGACGAACCTTTTCGCACGGCGGCGGAAATGCATTGGCCATGGGCAATCTTGAATTGTGGCCAGAAGGAAATCGGGTGAGACGAAAAGGCAAAGAAGTCCAGTTAAGGGCGATCGAGTTCCGAATCTTGCGTTACCTGATCGAGAAATCGGGCCGGGTTCTCAGCCGCAACGATTTGATCGCCGCCGCCTGGCCGCGCAATGTCCATGTCAGCGCGCGTACTGTTGACGTGCACATCAGCCGGCTGCGTAAGGCGCTGCGGAAGATCGGCTGCCGCGACATTATCCGCACTGAGCGTTCAGGAGGATACCGCATCGATGAGGAAAACGGGTACTGATACGACTGGTAGCGCGCCGGTGATGACGGCCACGCCTGACCACCACGAAGAGCCGCGGATATCGGAAGCTTCTCATCTGCATGCGCAAGCAGCACCAATCGATGCAGCCATTCGCAAATGGAACAATAATTATTGCATACGCGCATAATATTACTTCGTAATGAAATATATAAACGAACAACTATCAATATTTATTGTAAATATAATAATATTACAAATCGATACCGATAGAATGGGCGCGACTTCCAGAAGATGCAGCGCAAGGGAGGATGCTGGTGAAGGCGCCCCTGTCACCCGAAGATGCCGTGCAAGGCAGCAAGCGACCCCACCGCTACCGAAACACCGCCTCAGTAATCGAGGGGACATGGCCCCACTTCGATGAGGCCCACCGGCGCGGCCTGATGGCCGTCTATTGCCGTTCGGCGGACGGACGAACGATCTCGCTGGCCAACGGTAGGCGGCAAGGAATGGTGGCTATCGACTACGTTCGTTGCTCCTATCTCGGCCTGGACAACCATCCGCACATTGTCGACGGCGCCATTGTGGCCATTGAGGAATATGGCGCGCTCCACTGGTCGTGCGCGCGCACGCGGCTGAACTTTGCACTGATCGGTGCTCTCGAAGAACGACTGTCGCAGCTCTTCAGAGCCCACATCATCACCTATTCGACCGTTATGATCGCCAATATGGGGGCCCTGCCACTCATCGCTTCCGGGCATCTGACCGGCGCGCAAAAGCCGGTCATGGTCTTCGACCGGCTCGCACATGCGTCGCTTGCATTCCATAAGCCCGTAGTGGCGGACGAAACGAAGGTAGAGACAATCTCCCACAACGACCTTGACGCTCTGGAGCGGATCTGCCGCAAGCATCCTCTCGTCGCCTATGTCTGCGATGGCGTCTATTCAATGGGCGGATGCGCGCCGATCCCTGAGCTCCTGCATTTGCAAGAAAGGTATGGCCTTTTCCTTTATATCGACGACGCCCATGGGATTTCGATCTTCGGCGACCGCGGCGAAGGGTTTGCGCGTTCGCAAATGCCCGATGTACTTGGTGAACGCACCATCATCGCTGCATCGCTTGGTAAGGGATTTGGCGCATCGGGCGGCATGCTGATGTTCGGCACGTCCCGCCAGGAAGCGCTATTCCGGCGCTATTCCATTCCGCATGCCTTTTCCGCCTCGCCCAATGTCGCGGCCGTGGGAGCTGCTATTGCCTCGGCCGAGATTCACGCAAGCGGCGAGCTCGCTGCCCGACAGCATCAATTGGCGGAACGCATCACGTTCTTCGACGAGAGGGTCAGGACGGGCCAGCACGGCGCACCGCTGCCTATCCGCATGTTCAGAATCGGCAATGAACTCGAGGCGATCAGCGTGGCGGAGCACCTCCTGGACGACGGATTCTATACATCGGCCACCTTCTTTCCAACGGTCGCGCGCGGACAGGCCGGCATTCGCATCTGTCTTACGGCATCGCATGATACCAACGACCTGGACCGGCTTTGTCAGAGGATCAGCCGGTACATGGGCGATGGCTGACAACCGGCCGGGAGGAAGCAAGCCTCGGTCAATTCGGGCGGGCAAACCTGCAACAGCTGGTCGGACCGCCTTCCGGCTGTGGCGGGAGACCCGCCTACGAGAAATACGCGCAACAGTGGCATAAAGGCCCGGAGTACCTTGGCTGATCGATCGCGTGTCCCGTCCATCCTTCTTGTATGCGTTTCGGTGTGTTGGGCGAGCTCTTACGTTCTCACAAGGATCGCTGCGGCCGACGTTCCGCCCGCCACGATGGCCATTGGCAGACTATTCATCGCCTATATCGTCCTGAGAATCTGGCTGAGACTGAAGGCCGCCGGTCAGCCGAGCACCACGCTGACCCATTGGGCATCCTACCTTCAGGCGGCATTGTTCGGACACGCCCTGCCGCTTGTTCTCATCGCGGCGGCATCGATGAAAGTACCCGCAGGCGAAATGGCCGTACTTGTTGCGACGACACCCTTCTTCGCCGTCGCTTTGTCGCATCTGTTTCCGCCGACCCTTCCAGCCAGATCAACCATCCTCGGCCTGCTGACGGGCCTTCTCGGGCTGCTTGCCTTTTTTGGAGTGCCCGAGGCGGAGGCGCCGCGTGCGGACTGGCTGGCACGGCTCGCCCTGCTCTGCGCCGCTTTCAGCTACGCCGTGTCCGGCCGTGCGGTAGCCAAATTGCCCGCCGCCGATTCGGTCGCTACCGGGGCCGCAGTCACCCTGTGCGCGGTCTCGATGCTCGTTCCGGTCGGCCTCGTCCTGGAACGTCCGTGGACGATCCTTCCAACGCGTGGCACGATCGCCGCTGTCGTGCTGCTTGGCATTGCCTCGACGGCAGTCGCCTACGTTGCCTACTATCGCCTGATCAGCCTCGGGGGACCCGCCTTCGCGAGTCTCCACCACTATCTTGTTCCGGTCCTGAGCGCGTTATTTGCCGCATCGTGTCTCGGCGAATTTCCGCAAGCGCGGCACATCCTATCCGCTGTCGCGATCGCCCTTGGCGTTTATCTCCTGCGTGGACTGTCTCGACCAAGTCAGCAACCATGATCGACCTCGAGACTCCCCGGCTGTCCCTCAGGCCTTTGACGGCATCGGATTTTGCCAGCGTTCACCGGCTGCACACGGACCCTTTCGTGGTGCACGCCCTCTTCGGCGGAACGACCCCTTCCCGCAAAGACACGTATAGACGCATGCAATACTATCTACGGGATTGGCGGTGCCACGGCTTTGGCTTTTTCTCGGTGTTTCTCAAAAGCGACATATCCTCCCAGGATGAATTCATCGGGCGAGCGGGTCTACGCTATTTCGAGGCTACGACCAACGTTGAATACGGTCACTGCTTCTTCGGCCATGCAGCCGGCGAAGGGCTTGGCCCGGAGGCGGGCAAGGCTGTGTTGCGGTTTGCCTTTCAGCGGCTTGAATTGGACCGAATCGTCGCCGTTGTCCGACCGGAGAACGGGCGCGGGATACGCGCCGTGGAGAAGATCGGCTTCAGGTATGTAGAAGATCGCGTATATGGCGATTGCACAAAAGGCTTTTATGAGATCCACGCCAGCTCATTCTGATCGATGACGAGCATCGCCTATCCAGGTAACATCGCCATAGTGGTTCGGAACAACTCAAGCGCGCCCTGGCGCGATCATGCTGTCAAAGCGGCCCCGATCAAGGCAACGGCCCTGACCCTGTGGCCTCCCACTGTCCCGGCCCAGACGCGCAACCAGCTAGCCGAAGCGATAGACAGGGCAGTGACGGTGGTGACGGGACGCGAGCCGGATTATCGCAGCGCAATCTTGGGACCATTTTTGAGTAGGCGGTGGCAGCCAGCGCGCCGAATGATGTTGCCTGAAGTGCCCACCGCCCGCCACCGCTGACGACCATAGTCTTAAGTTGCGCGGAACACCATCCGATGGGTGCATGGTGACCTGTCTGCGCAAGCTACCGCGTGGCCATTGGGCACGGTCCTGCGTCCTTGAATTCTCGCGCCAAACATTCGGCCTTGTCGAAGGTCCCGCCGGTGATGCGCACCGCTTTCGCCGCCCCAAACACCTGGCACTCCGATAAGGTCGCCGCCAGAGCGACACTCAGAACGCCCCGCGGCCAGTATTTCGTTGTCATCAGGCTCGCCTCCTCGAAAGGAAAGACGATACGCGTCAAATTTGACGTGCCGATGAACAGAACAGTTCGAAGTACCGCCTTCCTCGGCTCGCCGGCTATTCAACCTGCGAATTTCCCCTTATGCCTTTTTCAACGTGTTTAGGGCGTCTGTTCATCAACGGATGTGGCGAGCACGGATTTCAGGCTGCCGAAATTCGGGTTCCCATAGAGAATGTCGTCAATGCGCCATTCTCCGTCATTCTGAGTAAGGATGAGGGTGTCCGTCCAACCCTCATCAGGATCGTCATAGTAGCGGTAGTGGATTTCGACTTCGGGATGATCAGCCGTGCCCGAAATTTCTCCTGCCCTGCAGTCCAACGCAGCATCCTGATAGGCCTTCCATGGCACGCCATCTCCGAGCCGCCCCTTGCCACCTGTTTCCGCTTCAAACCCGGCATTGCCGGCCAACGCCTTCTCGATCGTGGTTTTTAGCTCGGGCGTCACAAGGGGACCGAAGACCGCAGGGTCATCAGGCGGCCAGTTGCCGGCGGCGTTCGGATCGTAGTCGGCGACAGCCGGAATCAGCGTCGAACAGAACCGGCTTACGAAATCCGCTGCTTCGTTCTCCGACAGCGCCGGTGATGCAGCGCTCGCACCAGAATTCAGGAACAAAGCCAGGCCAATACCGATGGAGCGCCGTAACATCATATCCTCCGTAGCTCGTCGCTGATGCGGTCACTATCCATAGGCCGCGCACGGCGCGGGTGCGGATCAGAACCGCATGGTAAAATCCATCTTGGCGTCATGATCGCATGCGTCTTTCGCATTTTTGGCAAGCGCCTGTTGGCCATTTCCTCCCTCAGGGCTAGGCCTTGTTTCGAAATGGACGCGTCGAACCAGGACGGGTCAAGCGCGTCATGAAGCCCTCGTCCGTGTCTTCATCCAATGACGTTCGCCTCGCCAAATTGGCGGCGCCGATCCGAGACCGGTGACCTGACTTATTTGTCCGCCGCCGGAACTGGTTTGTCCGCCGCCGGAACTGGGCAGGCCCCTTCCATGCAAGAGAGGTAGTGATTGAAGTCCCGCACGCGCGCCTCGACTAGGCCGGCTCCACAAGCAGTAAGAATTTCCGGGTAGATGCTGCCGCCTTCGACGCCCGATGCCTGGAACTTGCATTCCGCGTCCCGGAAGGCGATCCATTTGCGCTGCGCTTCTATCATAAGCTTCTTCGTATCCGGGTCGCCACCGAGCGCTCTTAGACCTTCTTGTATTCGGCGTTCAGTTCTTATCCGCCTGCTTGAATTCCTTATCTTGTGCAAAAGCAGATGACGCGATGCATCCGGCTGCAAGGATGACGGCAAGAAACGGCGATTTCATCAGGTGCCTCCTCTGTTTGGCAATGACCGGCCGGTGAAGGTCACCCTACTCCACTTTAGGCTTTCTTGAGCATCTTGTTCACGATCAGGCCAACGATGATTTGGACGACCGCGCCGGCAACGCCGCCGCCCACGAACTGGCCCGCAAGATTAGCAATGTCCATACCGCCGGCCGCCGCACCGGATGCTCCCAGCAGCGGGCCGAGCAACGTTCCGCCACCAACACCACCAACGGCACCAGCGATCAGATTTCCGATGTTGCCAAGGTCAGCGCCCTTAACTGCCTTGCCGCCCGCGGCACCGCCAGCCAGCCCACCGATAAGCTGCGCAATCAATTGTTCCATTCAATTCTCCATCCGTTTGGTTCAATTGTTTGTCGACCATCGTCGTCCCAGTCGTCCTCGTCGGCGCCACCTTCCTCGTCGTCATCGCCTCCATTCGTATCTCGCTTGCCCCCCAGATCGCAGGGGATTTGGTCGAACGTGCCACAGGAAGGGTGAAGCACAGAAACAATAAAGTTTCATCGATCACGATAAATAAAATGGCAGATATGTGAAAAATGATAGAATCTTGATAGACGCTTCGTGGATTCAATTAAATAATTGCCGCCTGCGATCGAAATAGTTTGAAAAATTTTGTGATGAACTCCGTGTTCATGGCGATTTTTTAGCTATATGATGGCGGAACAGAGTCGCATTTGAATACAACTGTTAAAAGAATGCCCTAGAGAGGTATCGCTTCCGACAGGAGTGTTGCGAGCAGCTTGGGCTAGCCAGCCATCTCGTTGATAGACGATACGAGGAGATTGGCGTTGGCCGAATCCATCCACAACCATCATCGCAAAGGGAATTGCGTGATGAGCAAGTTACATCTGCGCGCAATCCGAATGAAGCGAACGATCGCCCCGATCAGCCGCTGCGCGTCTTCTTCAATGAGATCAGCCCGGACTCCCTCAACGTCATCGTCACGTACTCGTATAGCCCGCCAGACTACTAGGCCTATCTCGGGATGCCTGGATGATCGACCAGGAGATTCTATGCCGCTTTCGTGGAGAGGGGATATAGCTAGATGTCTCCTTAAGTGGCGGTGAGGCAGGGGAAGGACAAGTCATGAGACTCACAGGTTTGCCGATCTTAGCACTTGCGGGAATGGTGGCTGGATGCGTGATGGAGGAAGGTCCGCGACCTGCACCTCCGCAAGCTGACCGGCCCGCCGCTTGCACGTTCGAATACGCGCCAGTGTGCGGCGAGCGGAGAGGCCGACGCGAAACCTACGGAAACGCCTGCATGGCACGAGCTGAGGGCGCACAGATCGTTCATGGCGGAGAATGCCGATCCGAAGGCGCAGGACCCCTGCCGCCATCAGGCCCGACACAAGCCTGCACGCGCGAGTATCAGCCAGTGTGTGCTGTAAAGCGCGGTGAAGAACGGCAATCCTTCCCAAACGCTTGCGTGGCAGAGGCCGAACGCGCCCGTATCATCCATGAGGGTGAATGCCGGGGCGCGGGCCTGCCACGTCCACCACAGCCGCCACCGACCCAGGCCTGTACGCGCGAATACAGCCCGGTCTGCGCGATCGGGCGTGGAGAGCGGCGCACATTCGGCAATGCCTGTGAGGCCGAGGTGGCCTGGTACCGCATCATTCACGAGGGCGAGTGCTGAAATGACAATCACAGTTCCAAAGGAGCATGAGCTCTGATGTCCGAGTCCACTATTGGCGCGTGAAACCGAAATGATGGCATTACCCTTCGCAACTCTCTTCCTTGGCCTCATATGCGCATGGCAAGGCCATCGTTTCTGGGCGATCGGCCTGTGGGCAGTAACGCTTATTTTAATGATCGCGCTTTTCCTGCTTCACGCAACCGACCCCTTGGGCCTGCAATTCTGAGATATCAATGCTGGACGATAGCACCAGGTTTTTAAACGCATTGGCACTTCTCGGCATCAGCGCCTTGTTGACATTTGCGTTTGTCGACCAAGTCGCCTTCTTCGACCTGCCATGCCCGTTATGCATCCTGCAACGCCTGGGTTTCGCGGTAGCCGGATTTGGTTTTGCTCTAAATCTTCTGTGGGGGTCGTATGCCAGTCATTATTCGCTCACTATCGTTGCCTCGATTGCGGGTGCCACCGCGGCTGCGAGGCAAGCTCTCCTGCATATCGTTCCGGGAAGCGGCACTTACGGGCAGCCGTTGTTCGGGCTGCATTTCTATACATGGGCGTTCATCGCCTTCGTGATGATCCTCATCTGGTGTGCATTGCTGCTGGCAATCGACCGTCGACTCCTGCCGCAAGGAGAAGCTTCGCCGGGAGGCGAAGAACTCGGGCCGACGGCACGGTCAGTTGCCGTGCCTCGGACAATGATCACATTGTTTCCGATCGCAGTCTTTGGCCTGCTGGTCGGCTTGAACGCGCTCTCGACCCTTCTTGAATGCTCGATCGGAATCTGCCCCACTGACCCTTCCCACTACGAATTGCTCCGATGAGGGATTTCAAACGCGCCTCGCGGTAAGCCGTTCCAGCTCCCGAGACGCCTGTTCATGCTATCCATTCATGATGCACCCCATGACACGCCTCGCCCGATGGATCGAACGCGCCCTTATCTTCCTGATTGCCTCGGCGACCTTATGGTTCATCGTCACCCAGATCTTCAATCGATTTGAACAGCGGGTTCCTGTCTTCGCTGCGTTGCTGCTCACCTACATCCTCGCAGCCTATGTGATCTTGCCGCTCGTCATCCATGCGAGCGTAGCGGTCCTGCGCCGCAACCGTATCCCCAGGGTCACGCGCGCGGCGGACGGCCTTCCTGCTGATCCCGTCAATGTTGTCCTGATCGGTTCTCAGGAGCAGCTCCGCTCAGCTTTCATGGCCGCAGACTGGCACGTCGCAGATTCCCTAACATTTCGTTCTGCTGCAAAAATGGTCGTCAGCTTCGTTCTCAACCGTTCCTATCCAACCGCCCCGTTCAGCGCGCTCTATCTGTTCGCCCGCAAGCAGGACATCGGCTTCCAGGAAGACGTGGGCGACAGCCCGAGGAAGCGACATCACATCCGTTTTTGGGCTGCGGATATGGATCCCGAATCTGGAATCGGAGATCTCACGTACTGGACTCGGAGGCGGCACATCGATCCGTCGCTATCGCAAGTCTGGGTCGGCGCTGGCACAACCGATACCGGCTTCGGCCTGCAATCCATGACTTGGCAGATCTCTCATCGGGTGGACCGCCATGCCGATTCTGAGCGCGAGCATATCGTCGGGGCACTTCGCGACGCCGAGTGCATTACGGAGGAACACTATATCGAAGCTGGCGAACCGGTGGGAACCCACTTCATAACCGACGGCCGCATCTTCCACGCCCGGCTGGTCCCCTACCGATCGCCGTAGGACGATCTAGGCGCAAAGCCCGATTCGCGAAGCGATCGCACGTGCGGAGCGATGCGCCCAGGCAACCACGGCGGCTTCGTCCAAACCGGTGACGACGCGCCCGGCATTGACGGTCTTGCGGCCCGCAACAAAGACGCTGCGGATCGTGTGTCGGCCGCCGATGACAGCCAGTTCAAGGGGCATATCAAAGCCGAAGTTGACCGATTCTTGCGGCTGGCGTACGACAAAGTCGGCGCGCTTTCCCACCTCCAGACTGCCGACTTCGCCCTCGGCGCCGATAGTCGCTGCCGCGCCAATCGTCCGCATCCGCAGCACTTGATTCGGGTGAATGGAATCCGCCACAGCGGCCGATGCACAGATGGCCAATGTGCCAAGGCCATCAAAGTCGCAGGCGCGGGGAATATCGCTTGCGATCCCGACCGGAATTCCGGACCGTGCAAGTGCGGCCATGCGCGACTGTGTTCCGCGACGGCCGAGCATCTGCAGTTGCCCATAAGGACACCAGACCACCCGAATGCCGTGGTCGGCCAGCAGCCCGATCTCGTTCTCGCGCACCAGGTTCATGTGGACGAATGTCACGTTGGGATCAAGCAGCCCAAGCTCATCGAGGTAGGCGAGGAGCGGTTGACCCAGTGCGTCTTCGCGGATGAGTTGTGAGGCCGGCAGATAGCCGAGATGTTCCTGGAAGCGAACATCGCTGGCGTGCGCTAGATCGAGCGCCGCGCGAAAGAGCTCCGGGGAGTCCGTTGCTTCGCCGTAGAGCCCGATAAAGGCCTTTACCAGGCTGTCTTCTTGCTTGTTGCGGAAGAGCTGCGAGCCCAAGCGACCGAGTGCTTCATCCAGGCTGGACGGCCAGCGGGCCAGAAAGCTTTCGCTGGCCAGCTCAGGTAGATTAGCAGCGAGCGATGCCGCACGGTCCGCGACGTAGGGATCCGTCAGCCAGATTCGGATTTGGGCTTGTTCAGCAGCCGTGGCGACCGCATCAGGAGAAAAAATGGTCCCGGGGTCGACAAAGCCGGTGTAACCGCATTTGAGATAGTCCAACGCCGCCAGCAGCGCGCTCGCATGTTCATCCTCCGGCGTCAACGCTCCCTTCCAATCTCCCATTGTGATGGATGTACTCTCCATCAGCGGCAGCACGGTCCGCGCCGTGTATTGAGAGACATGCACATGAGCGTCGATGAAGCCGGGGTGGACGACAGCGCCGCGGGCGTCGAACACATCGGCGGCCGCGTACCGGGAAACGACCGCTTTATCGGATCCCGTGGCGACAATGCGCCCATTGCACACCGCCAGTGCTCCGCCCCTGATGACCAAGTCGTCGGCGTCCATTGTGAAGATTGTGGCGTTACGGACAATAAGGTCACATGGTTCGGGGGTGTTCCTGGGGGAGGACTGGTGGGTCGAATTTATGTCGTGCTGCATGAGCTCTCCGTGAAAAAAGTTTGCCCTGTCGGGGGCTGCCGGTCGCGAAACGTGCCGGACAATGAACAATGCCGCGCCGCAACGGATTTGAAGAGCGCATTGGAACCACCGATGTCACTATCTCCATTTTGCCGCATGATGCAACAAAAAGCGTGATGGCTATGCTGTTCACCACGTAGATCCGGGCTGGGCTGAGGGGCGTCAGCACCGCGGTAGATCGCCTTGAGACATTCAAAATATGCCCACAAGGTACTGGTTAGCACGCTCGTGAACCGGGAGCCGCAACGAAGGCAAAGTCCGGTCTGAGGCTATCAAGATACTTGCAGCCGCTGCGAGCTTGAAAGAAATTATCATTGATGTTACATCAAATTTCAAAAATGCGGCCGACAGCTTTGGAGGAGGACAACTATGCGCCAAGGGAAAGTGGGAAGAGACCTGCCCCGACGTCGAGTCCTGGGGTTGTCCGCCAACGCTCTCCTCGCCATGGGATTCGGAATCGGCTTACCCGGGGCGCGTGCCGCGTCCGGATTTGACCAACTTGCCGAGCGCGCTCGAGCGGCCGGCGAGCACAGGGTTACTGTCGCGGGCGGGACTGGCGCTTATGGCGAGCTCGTCAAGGAGCATTTTTTTGATCCCTTCACCAAGGCGACTGGCATAGACGTCGTTGCAATGGGCGGGAGCTACGGGGAAAAGCTCGCGAAGCTGAAAGCCATGGCGAGCATTGGGCGTGTCGAATGGGACGTGATCACCCTTTCGGCGGACATGCTGGCGCCCGATGTCACGGACTTGCTCCGCGGCCTCGGCGATTGTGCGTCTCTTCCCGACGTCGGGCGACACGGCGTGGATGGCGCCTGCGTGGGCCATGGTGTCCTGTTCGACATCGGTGGCGGGCTCCTCGCGTTTGACAGGCGCAGCTTTCCTGACGGCCAGCGCCAGCCCTCTGACTGGGCGGACTTATGGGATGTGGAAGCGTTTCCCGGGCCGCGGGCGCTGCCGAATATCGGTGCTCCATGGTGGCCGCTGATGGCGGCCTTGCAGGCAGACGGCGTGAGCAGCGAAGAGCTGTTTCCGCTTGACCTCGATAGGGCCTTTGCCAAGCTGGACGAGATCAAGCCGCACGTCACCGTGTGGTGGAGAAGCGGTGATCAGAGCCAACAGATCTTCCGCACGGGCGAGGTCGTGATGGCCATGCTCTTTTCGGGTCGCGCCTTCAGACTGCGCGCAGAGGGGTTGCCGCTCGGGTCCACATGGCGCGGAGCCGTGCTGGATGCAGCCCTTTGGGCGCTCACGCAAGGTGCTCCTCATCCGAACGCCGGCCTAGCCCTTCTAGATTTCATCTACACTAGACCCAAGGCGCATGCCGCCTTTGCGGCGGAATCCTTTGGCGCCACGGCACAACGTGAAGCCTTAGACTTCCTCCCTTCGGAGGCCCGCCAGGCAAGCGTGATCAATCCCGCCAACTGGTCACAGGTCGTAGGCGTGGACCGTGACTGGCTGGCAGTTAATCGCGAGACTGTGGTGCAACGCTGGAACGTGTGGCTCGCAAGCTGACGCATTTTGGGGGCCATGCCACCTGCGAGCACAAGCAAGGGGGAAGATACCGGCAGTGGGTGGCCGCAAGGGGAAGCTTACCGCGCTATCCAGCTATTCCAGCGCTCTGCGATCACTCCGTGATGCTCTGCGAGCCATACATAGTCGACCTTGATTACACCTTTGAGATTGTCGGGAAAGATCGGGCTGTTCTTCTGCTCTTTGACCGGCAGCAACGCCAGTGCCGAATTGGTTGTCGGCGATGCCGCGACCGCACGCGCGAAGGCCGCCTGTACCTCAGGATGATCGAAGTACCAGTTTAGAAAGCGTAACGCGTTCTGTCTGTTCGGAGCGGCCTCGAATACGACCCAATGCGCCTCATTAAGAGTGGCACCTTCCCAGACCCGTTGCAGAGGCAGATCTTCATTGAGAAGAAAGTCGATCCGGGTGTTCCATACGAGCGTCATGGCGATCTCCTGATCGCGCAGTGTGCGCTGAATCTGGTCGCCCGTTCTCCACCAGAGCGAGATATGTGGCCGAATTTCCTCCAGCTTTTCGAATGCTCGATCCAGATCGAGCGGAAACAGCTCATCCGGCCGAACGCCATCGGCGAGAAGGGCGCCGATCAGTACGCGCCAGGGCGTGCCGAAGTTGGGGAGTGACCGCGGCCCCGGAAAGTCCTCGACGTTGAAGAAGTCATTCCAGTCGTCGGGCACGTCGCCGTTAAACAAGTCACGGTTTGCGGTCAGGAGTGTCGCGCCGTAGATCGGCACTACGCCAAAGCGATGGCACACTTGGCCAGCCCCATCGGACTTTGCCCTGGGAACCAGTGCGCAATCCTCGCCCAGGTCGAGGAGCAGGCTGCTGCGCTCAGGGACATAGACGTCACCGGAGCCCGCCTCCAGCATATCCCATTCCAGGCGCCCTATTTCAGACATCGCCTTAGCTTTCGCCCAAAACTCGCTGGCCGTGCCGCCAACAAGGACGACCTCAATGCCGGTCTCCCGCGAAAAGGGCTCGAAGACGATTTCCCTGAGCTTGCGCTCGTAGTCCCCACCGGTTGCAGCCATGACGAGCTGGCCGCCCTCACCTGCTTCAGCGCGGGAGGATGCGGTCGCGAACAGTGCGCCCGCAAGAACGCAGATGAAGATGCCTACACCACGCCTAGCAATAAGCCCGATCCACCTGCTCATGGCCCCTCCTTCCATACTGGATATGATGCAACAAATATATCATTTCGCCAACAAACATTATAGTCAATCTATAAATGATGCATCAAATTCGCGGATACCTGGATTCGATCTCGCGAAACCCTCTGGCGCACAATCGGAGACATCCTCGACCGATTCTCATCCGAAAAGTGGGCCAACTGCATCCTCAATGCAGGTTATGCTTCCGCAAAACCTGATGCGCTCTAGATTTCGCAGCCAAAACGGGCATTGCATTTCTTAAACGACACTCCCACTCCGCCGGATCCCCGTAGAGGAGTATGTCGCTGTCAATCGCCCGCAATCAGCCACGCAAGTGGCATGCCACCGAGTGGCCCTCGGCGGTCTTCCTCAGTTCGGGCTTTTCGGTGCTGCAAAGCGGCAGCTGCCGGATCGGGCAGCGGGTGTGGAAATGACATCCGGTCGGCGGATGGATAGGGTTTGGCACCTCGCCCTGAAGCCGAATGCGCTCGCGTTTTGCCCGCGGCGCTGGGATTGGCACAGCCGAGAGGAGCGCTTCCGTGTATGGGTGCAGCGGCCGCGCATACAGATCACGGGCAGATGCGATCTCGACGATCCGGCCGAGATACATGACCGCGACGCGCGTGCTGATGTGCTCCACCACTGACAGGTCATGCGCGATGAAAAGATAGGTCAGGTCGAACTGCTCCTGCAGATCCTCCAGCAGGTTGATGACCTGCGCCTGGATCGACACGTCGAGCGCAGATACGGGCTCGTCGCACACAATGAGTTTCGGGGAGACCGCCAGCGCCCGGGCGATGCCGATACGCTGGCGCTGACCGCCCGAGAACTCGTGCGGATAACGTCGCATATGGTCAGCACCGAGGCCGACGGTTTCCAGGAGTTCAACGACGCGGTCGTGGAGTTCGCGACGGTTCTTCGCGAGATTATGGATGACAAGGGCCTCGCCGATTATCGCACCGACTGTCATCCGTGGGTTCAAGGAAGCATATGGATCTTGAAAGATGATCTGCATATCGCGGCGTAGCGCCGCGAGTTCCTTCCCGCTGAGTTCGGTAACGTTCTTGCCCTCGAACCAGATTTCTCCGGCGGTCGGCTCGATCAATCTCAGGACACAACGCCCCGTCGTCGACTTGCCGCTCCCGGACTCTCCGACCAAGCCCAAGGTCTCGCCGACATTGAGATAAAAGCTCACCTCGTCCACCGCATGCACTTCGCTGACCGTGCGCCCAAGAATGCCGCCTTTCAGGCCGAAGTTCTTCACCAGGTCTTTTACCTGCAGGAGGGGCTGTGGCATTTGGAGGCTATCCTCTCGGTCAATACTGGATGCAGGCAACCCTGTGCCCTGGCTCGATCTCACGCAGCTCCGGCATCGCATTCGTGCACTCGGGCGTTGCGAACGCGCAGCGCTCCGCGAAGCGGCAGCCGGCTGGCGGGTCCAAAAGGCTCGGCACGACGCCGGCGATCGCCTCCAGTCGCGATTTTTTCTCCGCGGCGAGGTCGATCCTCGGGATGGAGCGGATCAAACCCTGGGTATAGGGATGAAGCGGCCGGTCGAACAATTGGTCAACCGACGCTTCCTCGACCACACGACCGGCATACATCACCACCACGCGCTGAACGCTCTCGGCGATCACGCCCATATCGTGGGTGATCAGCATGATTGCCATGCCGAACCGCTCCTTCATTTCCTCCAGGAGATCGAGAATCTGCGCCTGGATGGTCACGTCGAGCGCGGTGGTGGGTTCATCGGCGATCAGAAGCTGCGGGTTGCAGGAAAGGGCCATGGCGATCATCACCCGCTGGCGCATACCGCCGGAGAACTGGTGCGGGTAGTCGTGAACCCTGCGCTCGGGCGTCGGAATGTGGACGAGGCGCAACATCTCGACCGCCTTGTCCATTGCCTCGCGCCGGGTCAGTGGTTCATGCTGCCGGACGACCTCGGCGATCTGCTCTCCAACGGTGTAGACCGGGTTCAGCGAGGTCATCGGTTCCTGAAAGATGATCCCGATTTCCTTGCTGCGGATTTTGCGCATCTCACCCATATCGAGCGAAACCAGGTCCCTGCCCTGCCAAAGGATTTGGCCGTCGACGATCCTCCCTGGCGGCATCTGGATCAGCTTCAGCACGGTGAGCGCGGTCACGGATTTTCCGCATCCGGATTCACCGACGACACCCAAAGCCTCGCCGCGCTCGATCGTAAGGTCTACCCCGTCGACCGCCCGTACCATGCCGTCGTCGGTCCGGAAATGGGTCTTGAGGCTATGAATGGCGAGTAGCGGTTCTGTCATGGGTTCCCCGGCCATCACAGCACCCTACGCGGGTCCAGCGCGTCGCGCAGCCCGTCGCCGATGTAATTGATGGTGAGCACGGCAAGGAAGATCGCACCGCCCGCGAACATTGCCCAATGGGGTGCAATGTCGAGATAGTCCTTGGCATCGTAGAGGATGCGGCCCCAGGTGGGGATGTCCGGTGGAAAGCCAAGACCGAGAAAGGAAAGGGTCGATTCCGTGATGATCGCCGCGGCCACGTCGATCGTGCCGGCAACGATAACCGGTCCGAGCGCATTCGGCAGGATGTGGCGAATGACCTGGCGCGGGGTTGAAGCGCCGAGCGCTCGCGCGGCTTCCACGAATTCCTTCTCGCGCAAGGAGAAGAACTGGGCGCGCACCAGCCGGGCGACCGGCATCCAGCGGAAACCGCCGATGACGACGACGATCAGGATGAACATGCCGACTTCAGGCCCCGCTATTTCCTTCAGGCTGTCGCGAAACAGGTAGATGATCAGCAGCAGGAGCGGAACCTGCGGCAGGGAAAGAAACAGATCCGTCAGCCACATAAGGCCGGCATCGACACTGCCGCGCGAAACGCCGGCTATCGCCCCGACGATAGTGCCGACGATGACCGCCACAGCCATGGCGGTTAGCCCGACCGCAAGCGAAATCCGCCCGCCATAGAGCATGCGTGCGAGCAGGTCCTGGCCAAGGTCGTCGGTTCCGAGCGGATGCGCTAGGCTCGGCCCTTCGAGCATTGCGGAAAAGTCGATCTCGTTGATTTGCACACGCCAAACTAGGGGGCCGAAAAGGACGGCCAGAATCATCACGCTCAGGATCACCGCGCTCGCCACCGCCAGCCGGTGGCGCCGGAAGCGCCGCCACGCTTCCCTCCCGGGTGTGACGCGCTTGGGCTTCGCCTTGACGGCAACCGGAACGCCGGTGGCGGGATCAACGGTAAGAGATGCGGGGGTCGAGCCAGCCATAGAGAATATCCGCGATAAGGTTGAAGAGGATGACCAGGCAAGCGAAGACGAAGGTGACCGCCATGATCACCGGCGTGTCATTGGCCAGGATAGAGCTGATCAGCAGCGATCCGATGCCCGGGACACGAAATATCTGCTCGGTGATGATGGCGCCGCCGAAAACCGCCGGCATCTGCAACGCCACCAGTGTCACCACGGGGATCAACGCATTGCGCACGATATGCTTCATCACCACGACGCGCTCCGCCAGCCCCTTCGCACGAGCGGTGGTGACATAGTCGAGGCGGATCACGTCGAGCACGGCCGAACGCACGAAGCGTGTCCATGACGCTCCCTGGAACAGGCCGAGCACCGCCACCGGCATGATCATCTGCTTGATGTGCCCCCAGTACCAGGCCAGCCCGGTAGCGTTGATGTTCGACTGATACACGAACGGCAGCCAGTCCAGCGTAATGCTGAAGATCAGGATGAAGACGATGCCGGTAAAGAATGTCGGCAACGAGAAGCCGATGAAGGCCAGGGTATTGGCGACCTGATCGAAGATCGAATATGGCCGCGTGGCCGCATAGATGCCGACCGGAAGTGCGATCAGCAACGCCAATACCTGGGAGGCGCCGATCACGATCAGCGTGGCCGGCAGGCGCTGCAGGATCAGCGTGTCGACATCCATGCGGCTGACGAACGAAAAGCCCCAGTCCCCCTGGAACATCGCGGTCAGCCAGCGCAGGTAGCGAACCATGACCGGATCGTCGAGGCCAAACTTCTCGCGCAGCGCGGCCCGCACCTCCGGGGGGACGGCGGGGTTCATGGCAAGCTCGCCGAACGGATCGCCGGGGGCAAGCGCCAGGATGGTGAACAGAACGATGCTAATGCCGAGCAGGCTCGGCACCGCGATCAGCAATCGTCTGATGAGATACTGGCTCATGGACAACACCTTTCCCGAAAGTCATGGAGGCTCGTGACCGAGCCTCCACCCGTGTTTCGGACGGTCTCAGGCGTCGCGGTACCAGTCCTTCAGGGCCCAGGTGTAGTTGTCCCATCCGCTGAGTGGCGCGGACAAGTTGCTCGCCACGGCCGCCACGTTGGGACGCGAGACGATGGGGATGACAACCACATTCTCGACCAACAGTTCGTTCATGCGGATGAACAGCGCCGCCCGCTTGACGGGATCGAGCTCACCCTGGGCTTCCCGGTACAGCTCGTCATACTCGGAACTGTTCCAGCGTGTGATGTTGCGGCCCTGCCATTTATTTGCCTTGGTCGCGATCTCCCACGAGACGAACTGATTCATGAAGATGCCCGGATCCGGCTGCGTCATCGTCGTCGTGTACATCTGGATGTCGCTGTAGAACTTCGTATAGGTGTCCGGGTTGCCCACATCCGACGAGAAGAAGACCGACGCGGTGACGGACTTCAGTTCGACCTCGATTCCCGCCTTCTGGCAGGCCTGCTTGACGATGGCCTGCGTCTTCTGGCGCGGCGCATTGATTGACGTCTGATAGACAAGGCTGAGCCTCACGCCGTCCTTTTCACGGATGCCGTCGGCACCGGGCACCCAGCCGCCCTCCTCCAGGAGTGCGACGGCCTTCTGGACGTCGAACTCGTACGAGGTTTTCTCCGACCGGAACTTCTCCGGATTGTTGAGGAAGTTGGCGGTGGCGGGGCCGGTGCGGCCGTAGATGTGCTGTTCCACCGAACCCCGGTCGACCAGGAGGTTGAGCGCCTGGCGGACAGCGGGATCGGTGAGGAAAGGATGCTGCGTCTCGGTGCTCGACCTTTCACCGTCCACTTCCTTGCGAGGATCGGTGTTGTTGACCTGGATATGTTCGATGTGACCCGTTTCGGCGATCACGATCTTGCCCTTGCCGGCTTCCTCCAGCCGCGACAGCAATTCGTCCTCGACCTGCATGTTCCACGCGTAGTCGAATTCACCGGTCTGCAGCACGGCGCGCGCCGCCGACACCGCGTCGCCGCCGCCTTTCATCTCGATCGAATCGAAATGCGGCCTGTTCTCCTCGTGGTAGTTGGGATTGAGCTTGCCCCTCACCAGATCGCCGGGGTTGAACTCCTCGAACAGATAGGGGCCTGTGCCCACGGGCGCCAGGTTTGCCGGCGCGTCGCGTGAGGCGGCTCCCTTGAATTCCTCGAAGAGATGCTTCGGGATCAGCATGCCGCGCGTGCCCACGAAGGCATCGGCCCAAAAGGGCGTTGGCTTCTCGAACTCGACTCTCACGGTGTGATCATCGACCTTGACGGCCTTCGAGTCCTGATAGCTGCCGATGGTCACGGCAGCGGTCTCGGGATCGGTCGCGTATTCCCAGTTGAAAACACAGTCGTCAGCGGTGAACGGCTCGCCGTCATGCCATTGCACGCCCTGTTTGAGCTTCCAGGTGACCGACATGCCGTCTTCTGCCAGTCCGCCATTTTCCAGACTCGGGATTTCGGCCGCAAGGATCGGCACGAGGTTCCCATCGGCATCCCATGCTGCCAGCGGCTCGTAGAAAAGCCGGGAGCCGTCCTGGTCCTTCGTCCCGACGGCGAAATGGGGATTGAGTAGTGTCGGGCCCTGCCACCACAAGAGCCGGAGGTGACCGCCGCCGCCGCGCTGGGTCGGTTTGTACTCGGGCAGCGAGGCAGCCATTGCAATGCCTGAGTAGGATAGCATTTGGGTCGCAAACGGTGCGGTCAAGCCGACCGCGAGCATCCTTCTTACGAAATCGCGACGGGACAGTTTGCCGACCCGCACGTCCTCGATCAGGCCTCGCAACTCACGTTCTTTCATTGGATCATTCCCCTCTAACCAAGACTCCCACCCTGGTGATTTTATCGAGACACTTGTTGTACCAGGGACGCTAGAACAGAAACGCTATCATGAGCTGACATGGGGTGCACCCCCTTTATCACTGTTGCGATTGCGCCCTTGTTGATTAACCATCAAAAAAATACAATCGGGTGCTGCCGATTTGAGCAGAATGTCTATATTTTAGGCGCGAGGCGCGTGCCTTGAAGACCGTTTCTTTCCTCCGCTAGACGCCGTAACTTGCCTATAGTATCGTTCCACCAACAAATACTAATTGCGGTCTGAACAGAGGTTCCCCATTGGTTCGGGTGGACCACCCACTTGACTGATCTGAGAAGTAGCCTCAACTGGCGGGCCGGCATGCGTCTCTCCTCGGTTCGCCCTGTTTCAACAACCGGAGCCGGATTTGATGCCAATCTATAATAGCATCGCTGAATTTCACGAGGATTTGACGGAGTGGCGGCGCGACATCCATGCCCACCCCGAACTGCGGTACGAGGAGACACGAACGGCAGAACAGGTCTCCCGCAGGCTGGAAGACTGGGGCATCGAGGTGCACCGCGACATCGCCAAGACAGGAGTGGTCGGTGTGCTGCGGGGCCGGGGCACAAGCGAGCTAACGATCGGCCTGCGTGCCGACATGGATGCTCTCCCGATCCTGGAGCAGACGGGCCTGCCCTACAAGTCGACCGCCGAAGGAAAGATGCACGCCTGCGGTCACGACGGCCACACGGTGATGCTGCTGGGAGCGGCCAGATATCTGGCCGAAACGCGCAATTTCGACGGTACCGTGCATTTCATCTTTCAGCCAGCCGAGGAAGGCGGCGCGGGCGCCAAGATGATGATCGAGGAAGGCCTATTCGAACGCTTCCCCTGCGACACGGTCTGGGGCATGCACAACGCCCCGCACCATCCGGCGGGCACCATCACGACACGGCCGGGCCCGTCGCTTGCTGCGGCAAACAAGGCGTTCATCACCATAAGGGGGCGCGGCGCCCATGCGGCCCGGCCGCATGACGGCGTCGATCCGATTGCCGTCGGCTTTCAGCTTTACCAGGGGCTGCAGCTTATCATTTCCCGCAATGTCGATCCGCTTCAGTCGGCCGTGGTCAGCGTCTGCGAGTTCAATGCCGGGACGGCGTTGAACGTGATCGCGGACACCGCGAGCATGTCCATCTCCATCCGCACCTTCGATCCCGATGTGGGCAAGCTGGTCGAACAGCGCGTGCGGGCGCTTTGCGAGGGCGTGGCGGCCGCGCACGGCTGCACCATCGAGCTGAAATACGAGGAGGGGTACCCCACGCTGATCAACCACGAGCGGGAAACCGAACTCGCCGCAGCCGTGGCGGAGGAGGTGGTCGGCAGCGCGGCTGTAGACCGCAACGGCATCGCCGCCATGGGCAGCGAGGATTTCGCCTTCATGCTGCAGGAGCGGCCGGGCGCCTTCATCTGGATCGGCCAGGGGACCGAGGGCAAGGACTTCGGCCTGCACCATCCGCGGTACGACTTCAACGACGAGATTCTGCCGGTCGGGGCAAGCTACTGGGCCCGGCTGGTTGAAACTTGCTTGCCGCGGAAAGACTGAATAAGCCTTGTAATACGGCATGGCACGGCGGGAATGAGCGACTGCAAAGGTCAGAATTTCCCGTATGCGGCAGTGAAGGCAAGAGCCGAGAGCGGTCGCAAATGGCGGTTGAGAAATTGCTCGGAGGTGTGCTCGAAGGCTGTCGATTAAGCCGTGATTCCGGAGCGACTAAGAGTTTTGATCGATCGCTGGCTAACTAGTCAACTGCAGGTCAGGGCGCCGTGAATTCACCGCCATTCACGTCAATCACCGCACCGTTTATGAAGCTGGCCTCTGGAGCTACCAGAAACAGAACGACATGGGCGATGTCCTCCGGCAGGCCGAGGCGCGCAACGGGAATGCGAGCAAGCGCCTCCCTATTTGCCGGCGAGTCGGTGGGGCCGGCCATGTCGGTCGCGATGCGCCCCGGTGCGACGGTGTTTGCGGTGATGCCGAAGCGTGAGTACTCGCTGACGATTGACCGCGAAAGACCAAGCAAGGCACTCTTGGAGGCCGCATAAGCGCTGCCGGCGATGCGCGGCATGGTCCTGCCGGCAAGGGAGCCGATAAAAATGATTCTGCCACTGGACCGCGCGACCATACCCGGCAGGGCGCACTTGCAACATAGAAGGGCGCCTGTGAGGTTCACGGCCAGAACTTCCTGCCACTCGGCTAGGTCGACATGTTCGACCGGGACTCGGCCGCCATTCCTTTTGGGAGAGTGTCCCGCATTGCAAACAAGAACGGAAGGCGCAGCCCATTCCGTGTCGACACGCATAAAGAAGCGGCGTACCGCTTCAGCATCGCGCAAATCCACTGCCTCAGAAAGTACGCGCTCGGATCCATGGCGGCCCGCAAGTGTAGCTGTCGCCGCTGCGACGCGGTCTTCCTGATGGCTAAAGAAAGCCACGCGATAGCCCGCCTGTAAAAGCCTATCGGCAATGGCGTAACCGATTCCGCTCGACCCACCAGTCACCACGGCAATCTGAGCTTGATCATGCGAAGAATTCATTGGGCTGGCTCCGAAATGGACGTGGTGCGTTCCAAGCGGTCAAGGGTTCCTTCGTAGAGCGATAGAGGTGGGTGTGCGTCAGGATCGGTAATGGCTTCGATGAGCCAGGGCTTTCCCGACGCGATCGCCGTTCGCAGTGCCGGAAGGACCTCACTGGGCTCGCGGACCGTAACAGCATTGCAGCCGCAGGCCTGCGCAAGGGCCGCGTGATCGACGGGCGCAAAATGGCAGGCCGTGGTGTGCTTTCCGAACTTCACGGTCTCCGCATCCTTCTGGTAGCCGAGCACGCCGTTGTTGAGGACGATCACAGTCACTGCAATGTCGAGGCGAACCATGGTCTCCAACTCCGCCCAGGAATGGGCGAAGCCGCCATCTCCAACAAGGGCGATGACGGGATCACTGGGTGCCGCAAGCTTGGCACCCATGGCCAAAGGCAGCCCCCAACCGAGGCCTGCGAGACCGCGCGGGGTCAGGAACCGTTGACCCGCGGCGTGGGCTGTGAGCTGGCCGACAACCCACATGGAGGAATAGCTCGCGTCCGCAACAACCGTCGTGCGTGGCGTCAGGCAGCGCTGAAGCTCCGCCATTATTTGCTCCGGCCGAAGCGGCTTGGCATCGCCGGCGGCGACCTTGCTCCGCTCGGCTTCGAAGGTACTCCGGAAGCGTGCAATGCGGCGCTCCAGTGCATTACGTCCGGCCCGGCGCAGCGAGAGGTCGCGGCATTCCAAGGCGCTGGTGAGTGCATTCAGGGTCTCGGCGGCATCGCCAACGAGACGCAATGCCTCGTAGTTGCGGCCGAGCTCAAGGGGATCGATGTCAATATGAATGATCCGAGCAGATCGAGGAATCGAGCGCCAGCTGTCCGTGCCGTTTTGGTTGGTGCGGGTACCGGCGAGAAGCACCACATCCGCCTCACGAAGAAGTTGTTTCGAATGGCGCCCCAGGGATCCTGGCCCGGTAAGGGATCCTATAACACCGAGCGACAGAGGGTGGGTTTCATCCACGGCCCCCTTGCCCATATTGGTTGTCGCCACTGGCAGGTGTGCGGTATTCTGCAAACGCGAAAGCGCCTCCGGCGCGCCGAGCGACATTGCTCCGCCGCCAGCCATCACAACCGGACTGCGCGCTTTGACAATGCCGTCGGCTGCAGCTGCAATCGCCTGATCGTCCGGCCGGCACCGGTCCAATGGCCAAGTGCCTAACGAGGCCTTGCGTTCAACGAGCGGCGTCAAGACGGGCTCGCGCAAGAGATCTGCAGGCAGAAGGAGCACGGCCGGGCCCGGGCGCCCGCTGCCGGCCGCCGCAAAGGCCGCATCCACATAGTCGTCGATCCTATCGGCGTTGAGGATGCGCCCCACCCATTTGGCGCAAGGGTGGAAAAGGCCAACCTGGTCGATCTCCTGAAATGCGTTGCGGTCGAACTGCGGCCGCTCCACCTCCTGGACCAGGGCAACAAGTGGTATGCTCGCCTTTAGCGCCTCGGCAAGAGGCGCAACCAGCAATGTGGCGGCAGGGCCGTTCTGTGCAGCGACGACGGCAATGCGGCTAGATCGGCGGGCGTAGCCGTCTGCCATCGCTCCGCCCATGTTTTCCTGGCGATACGCGATCTGCCGGATTCCCACCGCTTCCGCGGCCAGGATCACGGCCGTGGGCAGACTTTGTGCAAAGATGATCTCGACGCCGTGGCGCTTCAACGAGCGCGCAACGCGCATGGCCACGGTCTCTCCTCCTTTCTGCGACATCACAGCACCTCCCCTTCACGCCCGTCTCTAGTGGCTAGAAAGGCCTCGAATACGCGCACAATGGTCTCGATCTCGGCCCCACCCATCGGCGTGGAGAGGCATGCCGCCGCTCCCTCCGGAAGAATGATGCCGTGATGCCTGAAGAAGCGGGACATCGTTTTCATCATTTTTGCCTCGGCCATGCTCCAGTAGGCTTCCCGGAAATCCCTTGGTGGTGTCGGCTTTGGATGAATGCGAAATAGCGACGCGGCGCCAGTGATGCTGAAGGGCGCGCGTGCACGCTTGGCCGCCATTTCCAGCCCCGCACGTAACCTGTCACCAAGGGTCTCAAGGCGATCGAAGGCCTCCTGATCTAGAGCCTCCATGGCCGCACGTCCGGCAACCATCGAGATCGGGTTTGCGGAAAAGGTCCCGCCCTGTGGAAGCAGCGGGCGGCCAAGGCTGGCGTCAAACACGGACATGACTTCCGCACGGCCACCGACCGCGCCGATTGGGAATCCGCCTCCGATGATCTTTCCGAGGGCGAAGAGATCCGGCTCGAGTTGGTAGCGAAGGGCAGCACCGTGGAAGCCCTGCCGGAAGGAGAGCACCTCGTCGCTAATGATAAGTATTCCGAGCGTCCGCGCGACCTCCTGGAGAGCAGAGATGAATGCAGGCTCGGGCGTCACGAGGCCGGCGCGGCTCGGCATCGGATCGATGATGACGGCGGCAAGGCGATAGGCGTTGTCCTTCAACAGCCGGACGGCGCCATCCGCATCGTTGAAGCGCAGGACGACCGTTTCCTCAAGCACGGAAGCCGGCATGCCGCGATAGAACGGCACCGCCGCGGGAGTGTCTGCGGGTCCCCAATTGTCCGGCGCGCTCGCCTGCGCCACTTCAACCCAATCATAGGCGCCGTGATAGGCACCTTCGATTTTCGCAATCGCGCTGCGGCCAGTAAACGCGCGGGCAGCCTTGATTGCGAACATTACGGCTTCGGTGCCGGTGTTGACGAAGCGGATGCGTTCGAGCTGCGGCACACGCTCGCACAGAAGCGTGCCGAGTGCGATTTCGGCCTCGGTCGGGTTTGCAAAACAGGTACCGCTGCGCAGTTGCCGCTCCACCGCCGCCATCACCGGCGCGTAGCCATGACCGTGTATGAGGGTGGTGAAGTTTGCGTTGAGATCAAGATACCTGGTTCCCTCCACGTCGAGAAGGTAGGCCCCCTCCCCCTCCGCGGCATAACAGGGTGTGGGATCGCGCTCGATCGTTACCCGCGTCGTCCCGTCAGGAAAGACGACGCGGGCACGTTCAAACAGTCCCGACGAGCGGGATTCGGGCGGCGGATCTTTCAAGCTGGTTTCGAACTGATTGGAAGGGGCTGGCATGGCGTTCCTGCCTCCTGTTTGCTGCCATCACACACGCGACCTCGCGCTCACCAGATGAGAGCGGATTTTGACGTTTGATGCAACAAAATTCTTTTGGTGCGCGAAATCAGCGCTCCTGCCGAGCAGAAACAAGCGAGGAAAGGCGCCGATAACCGCTGCGGATGTCGTTCTCTATTGCCGCCCGCACGGCGGCGCTGTCGTGGTCCTGCAGGCCACGCAATGCAAACAGATGATTAGATACGCCCGTCCGCGACTGTGCGAATTCCGGATAAAGGTCATTGAAGGCCGGGCCAATCTGCAGCCACAGCGTTTCGACGATTGCAACCAACCGAGACATGCCGCTACGTCGGTAGATGAGAAAGTGGAAATCCTTGTTGGCGTCCAGCACATCGGTGTAGCGCGCCTCGTCGAGCCCGCGATTGATGCGCTCCTGAAGGCGTTCCAGTTCCTCGATATCCTCCGGGGCCACCTTTGTTGCCGCCTTCTCGGCCGCGAGGCCCTCGAGCGCCAGGCGGATGGCCGTGATCTCGTCCAGCGCGGCAAGCGTCAGTTCCGGCACGACCACAGTTTTCGGCCCGAGGTTTACAAGCGCTCCCTCCCCAATCAGCCGAGTGATGGCGTCGCGAGCCGGTGTGGTGCTCACATGGAGCGCTTGGGCGACGGACCGCACGGTTAGTTTCATGCCGGGCCGCAACGCGCCACGGATGAGGGAGTCCTTCAGGCTGGCATAGGCCCGTTCCCCAAGGCTCTCGTGCCTTTCAATGGGCACGATCTCTCCGGTGGAGATATCCACTCTCCTTCGCTTTGACGCATCATCCATGACACTATCCTTGTTGGCGGGTGGGCATCCTCCCGCTGCGCCGATTCGGCCTGCACCCATCGTATTCGTGGAAGCGCGACTTCGCTAGCTCGTTACGCGAAGGTGGCTTGACAGCACCATCATTTTGTTGCATCAAATTTCAAATATTAACCTGGGTGTCATATTCACGCCAGGCCGAGGCAAGGCGGCATCGCTTGGCGATTTTGTCCCTCTGACACCGGTCGCTTGGCGCAGAAACACAAAATGGGAACAGCGGAAGCCGATCTGGTCGGTGCCCGGCATGGTGAAACGAAAGGTGGGTCGAACAGTGCATGGAGCAAGCGTTTCTCTGCGAGAATTGGGTAAACGGTACGGCTGTGTGCGTGCGGTCGATCGCGTGGCAATCGACATCCGACCCGGCGAGTTCCTCTCCCTTCTCGGCCCGTCCGGGTCAGGCAAGACCACCCTGCTCATGATGGTAGCGGGGTTCGAACTACCGGATTCGGGTGCAATATGGGTCGGCGATCGCGACATCACACTTGTCGCTCCGAACAGGCGCGACATCGGAATGGTATTCCAGCGCTACGCGCTCTTCCCGCACATGACGGTTGCTGAGAACATCGCTTTTCCGCTGCGCATGCGCAGATTTTCGAAGAAGAAGACAATGCAGGCCGTGGCTGACGCCCTGGCGCTCGTCCAGCTAGGTGGGTTTGAAGCTCGGCTGCCAGCCCAATTATCCGGTGGGCAGCAGCAGCGCGTGGCGGTTGCCCGCGCACTCGTGTTCGAACCGCCCGTCCTCCTCATGGACGAGCCGCTTGGCGCCCTCGACAAGAAGTTGCGCGAGCAGATGCAGATTGAGATCAAGCGTCTGCAGCAGAGCCTCGGCATCACAGTGCTCTACGTCACGCATGACCAGGAAGAGGCACTCACCATGTCCGACCGCATCGCGGTGATGCGTGACGGCCGCCTTGAGCAAATTGGTTCTCCTGCCGAACTCTACGACGCTCCGGCCACCTCCTTTGTCGCGGACTTCATTGGTAAGATGAACTTCCTAGAGGGAGAATGCCTGGGCCAGGACGCCCGATGTTTCGAGATTACCATCGGACGGAGCAGCACCATTGTTGTGGATCGGCACCTGGCATCGCATGAGGCTTTGCCTCAGCGTGGCGAGCGGGTGCGCTTAGCCGTGCGACCGGAGCGTATCGAGCTTACGCCGCACAAGAACCAGAAGCTCAGCGGCATCGTTGAATCCGTGATCTTCGTCGGCTCCTCCCGCACCTTTCTCGTCCGGCTTGCCGGCGGAGAACTCCTCCACGTCCAAAGTCAGACGACACGCGAGAGCTATTCACCAAGCCAGGGCGAGCGTGTCGGGCTTTCCATCCCGAGCGACTGCGTGCACGTCTTCCCGCAGGCGGAGTGCTAAGCGATGCCGGAAAGTTCACTTGCGCAGCCCCGGATCCACGGGAGCCCTTCCTCAGCCGGTCGATATGGAACGATGACATCCCTCGTCCTCGTCTCACCTCTTATCCTTTTGCTTGGCATCGCTTTTGCCTATCCCGTGGGCCGGCTGCTTTGGAACAGCGTCTTTGCCCCGGAACCGACGTTAGCCCACTACACACGCATCGTGGCGGAGCCGCTCTATCTGGTTGTCCTGTGGCGCACGTTCCAGATTGCCTTCATCGTCACTGTTCTGGCGTTTCTGTTTGGCTATCCGGTTGCCTATGCGATGGCGCGCATCCCGGGCCGACGCGCAATGCTTATTGCAGCCTGTGTCCTCGTTCCCCTGTGGACGAGCATTCTGGTGCGTACATATGCCTGGATCGTGCTCTTGCAGCGCAACGGGATCGTCAACACTGTCCTGCAAGAGACGGGGCTGACTGAGACGCCGCTCCAACTCCTCTACACCCAGGGCGCGGTCATCCTGGCGATGACACACGTCCTGCTGCCCTTCATGGTGCTGCCGATATACTCGACGCTACGGAACATTCCCGATGACCTGGCAAAAGCGGCCCGCAATCTTGGGGCAGGTGCACCGCAAGCGTTTATCCGGATCACCTTGCCGCTCAGCCTGCCAGGCGCGGCGGCCGGCACGCTGATAACCTTCATCCTGGCGCTCGGCTTCTACATCACGCCCGCACTGGTGGGCGGCCCGCGCACGCTCATGATGTCGACCCTGATTGCGCAGCAAACGACAGAGCTACTCGACTGGCCTTTCGCCGGGGCGCTGTCGGCAGTTCTACTCACCTCAACGCTGCTGCTTGCCGCTCTCTATCGCCGGGCGCTTTCGTTCAGCAAAGGATTTTCGAATGGCTGAGGCCGACCTTGCACTTGCCGAGCGCGTCGCGAATGTACGCAGCCGCGCTGGACTGGACGTGGCCCGTATCCTGGTGATCCTTGGGCTTGGTCTCGTGCTATTCTTTCTCATACTGCCCACCCTCATCGTCGTCCCGATGTCAGTGGGCACGGCATCCTACATTTCCTTTCCACCTGAGGGCTTCACGCTCAGGTGGTATATCGCCTACTTCCGGGATCCCAGTTGGATGTCCGCCACCTGGTTCAGCCTTCGCATCGCAGGTGTCACCACATTGGCGGCAACAGTGATCGGAACGCTGGCGGCGATCGCGCTTGTCCGTGGACGACTTCCGGGAAAGGAGCTTCTTCAGGCCTTCACAATTGCCCCGCTCGTCGTTCCGCACATCGTGATCGCGGTCGCATTCTACCTCACCTTTGCGCCCCTCGGCTTGACGGGCAATTTTTATGGCTTCGCGATCGCCCACACGATGCTTGCCGTCCCCTATGTGGTGATCACCGTGGGGGCGGCGCTGCAGCGCTTTGATCCCGCGTTGGAGCTTGCGGCGCTCAATTGCGGAGCGACCCGTTTGCAGGCGTTCTTCCACGTCGTATTGCCCAACATCCTACCCGGTGTAGCGGCCGGTGCGGTCTTTGCTTTCCTCGCGTCCTTCGACGAGGCGACTGTCGCCTTCTTCATATCTGGCATCGAAGGCAAGACAATCACGCGCAAGATGTTCGAGGACATCGATTTCAACCTCACCCCGGTCATCGCCGCGGTTTCGACGGTCCTGACCCTGATTTCGCTGACCCTGATGGGCACCATCGAAATCGCGCGGCGCAGAAGCGGTGCCGGCTCGGATCACTGACCGACTTGTTGTGAATGATAGAGTGATTGGAGGTTCGCATGAATATGGGTATGTCACGGGAGGCAGGATTGGTCCGACCCACGGCTCTCCCGAGAACGCGAAGAATTCTTGTCGGTTGCGTATTCCACGAATCGCACGGGTTCAGTCCCCATGTGACCGGAGCCGATCAATTTGAGGTCCATAGGGGCATGGCGTTGCTTGAGCTGGCACGCCGCTCCCAGACCACCCTAGGCGGCATCGTGCGCAAGACGGAAGCGCTGGGTCATGAGGTCGTTCCATCGATCTGTGTCAGCGCCCCACCCAGCGGACGCGTCGACCATGTGTTCTATACCAAGACACGCGATGAGTTCGTCACCTTGGCACGGCGCGAGAAATGTGACGCTGTCGCGCTCGAGCTGCATGGCGCTATGGGCACGACCGAGCTTGCGGATGCAGAGGGCGCTCTGCTCACAGACCTGCGTGAGGCCTTGGGATCGGGCATTCCAATCGGCGTCGGCCTCGACCTGCATGCTCATGTGACGCCCGCTATGCTCGATGCAGCCGACATCTGCATCGCCTGCAAAGAAAACCCACATTCGGATGTCGTTGCATGCGGAGAGCGGGTCATAGAAGGTCTTCTGGCCATGCTTGACGGCACGCTCAATCCCGTCATCACGATAGCGAAGGCGCCGATGATCTTGCCCGGAGCCGCCGAAACCGCTGAAGGTCCGCTTGCGGAAGTGCATGCAAGGGCTCGCTCCATGCAGGCGGTGTGTCCCGAAATCTGGGACATCTCTCTTTATAACGTCTTTCGCTATCTCGACGACGAGGATATTGGCCAAGCAGCCGTCGTGATCTCCAACGGGACGAGTAAGTGCGCCACCGGCGTGGCCGAGGAACTGGCTGGCCTATTCTGGGAATGGCGTGAACGCTTCCGTGACGATCTTATGACAATCGACCAAGCTCTGGATGTCGTGGTCAAGGACAAGGGTGGCCGCCCCTACGTGCTGGCGGACATGGGGGATCGGGTCTTGGCAGGCGCGCCAGGCGACAGCACCGCGATTCTTATGCGCGCCCTATCTCGCGCTGACGGGCTGCGCGGAGCCATCCCGGTGACCGATCCAGACAGCGTAGAGGCCGCCACTGCGGCCGGGGTAGGCGCCCGCATCACAATGGAGGTGGGCGGACGGTTAACGCCCGGCTTCAGGCCCTTAAGGATCACCGGCAAGGTCGTGGCAACCGGCGATGGCCGCTTCGTCATGACAGGGCCATTCCGGGGCGGTGAAGAGACGAACCTCGGCCGCGCCGCCGTCCTCCTCGTGGAGGATCGGCTTAGCGTTCTTCTAACGAGCAAACCCGGCTTCACGCATGATCCCGCTGCCTTTACGAGCCAAGGGATCGAGCTTGCGGCGCAGGACTTCGTGGTCGTGAAATCCGGGTATCACTTCAAGCTCAACTTCGGCGAAATCGCGACGCCGCTCAACGTGGCCTCTCCCGGAATTGGATACTATATGCGCGGGCAACTTAGCTGGAAAAGAGCGTGTTTCTGGCCAGAGCACGAAATTTCCAAGCCGCGGATCGAAGCGTCGATCCACGAGGCAAGATATCGCAAAACGACAAGGCTGAATTGCCGTAGCTGAAACCATCCAGCGGCCATCCGCATAACTATCGCTTACCGCTTTGTATCCCTCGCACGGCGGGAATATCGTGGATGACAGTACGAAAGCACCGTGACGATATGGGGCTGAGCGGAGCGGAAGACCTTTGGACAGTCGCTGCTATCGGCTCTAGGATAAGCGCCGGCGTCGTGATTCGGGGGGAGTTCCATGAGCGGAATCAGGCCCTTTCTCGCTGCGGTTTTGCTGGCGGTATCGGTTGGTGTTGGCCATGCGGCTGACGGTGAGCCGTTTTTGTATTTCGCAACCGAAGACCCCTTTATCAGCCCCGAAACGCCGACCGCGAAGAACGATATCCACGTGTTCGGCGGTATCTTTGCCGAAAAGTCGCTCGGCGGCGTCATCCGGTTCTGGGATGCCGACTATACCGACAACTATATGATCGGCGGGGCCTACGGCCGCGATTTTCGTGAGCTCGGGGCGGGTTTCGTTCTTGGCGGGGTGGCGGGCGCAGCGCTCCGCTTCGGCGAGGACGACGATACCAGCGGCGAGATTTGGGCGGGACTAAGGATCCGCCACCACGGTCTGGTCATTGGCAATCTGGCGATCGCGCCGGGGCTGACACTGGGCTTCAGCGCGGTCACCGCCGCGACGGAGATCGAACGGAGACGCGAGATCGCGCATGGCGGCGACGCTACGTTGCTGGGCTATGTCGGGCCGGAGATTGCGTTCCGGTTGCGGCAGGCTCCGAATGTCGAACTCGTCTATCAGCTTCACCACAGGTCCGGCGCCAACGGGATATTCGGCGATCTCGGCGAGGGGTCCAACGCCAACACCATCGGCCTTCGCTATCGTTTTTAGTGGGTCCCGGTTTTCCTGGAGTTGCTTTAGCCGCTTGCGCTGTCCCGCTGGAAGATCCAGTCGTGGTCGGGGTGGTTCTTGAAGCGCCAGGCGCGGCGGGGGCCGGCCATGACGTTAAGATAGTACATCTCGTAGCCATAAGGCGCGCCGCAGGGGTGGTGGCCACGCGGGACGAGGACGACGTCGTGATTTTCGACGGCGATCGCCTCGTCGAGTTCGCCGTTCTCGGTGAAGACGCGCTGAAAGCCGAATCCTTTAGCGGGGTTCAGGCGGTGGTAGTAGGTCTCCTCCAGATAGGTCATCTCGGGCCAGTTGTCCTCGTCGTGCCGGTGTGGCGGGTACGACGACCAGTTGCCCTGGGGTGTGTAGACCTCTGTCACCAGCAGGCTGTCGGCGACGTCGCGCTCTTCCATGGCGATGGCGTGGATGTAGCGGGTGTTGGCACCCTTGCCGCGCTCGGCGAGGGAGATTCCGGCCGGGCCGATCACCTGGGCCTCGTGGCCACCCTTGCCTGGCGCCGTGCAGACGGCGAGCGTGCAATCGGTCGTGGCTTTCGCCATCCAGTGCGAAGCATTGGGCACATAGGCGGCATGGGGCGGCAGGCGCTCGAAGACGTCCATGCGCTCGCCCAGTTCGCCGAAATCCTTTCCGGCGGCCGAAATCTCGGCTTTGCCCTCGACCAGCACAAGGATGACCTCGGTGTCTCCGGTCTCCTCCTGGGCGGTCTCGCCCGCCTTCAGGCGATAGAGGCCGAAACCGACATAGCTCCAGCCGGCCGAGCGCGGCGTGATGTCATGCACCTTGCCGGCGGTGCCACTGGGCCTGACCAGGAGTTTCGACATCTATCTCTCCCTATTCCGTCTTGTTGTCGGTCTCGGTGCGGGGCTCGTAGTCATATAGGAACACCCAGGCGCAATAGATGCCGAGACCCACGAAGAGCATGCCCCAGAAGGGCGCGCCCATGATGAACTCGAAGATGCCCCAGCCGAGGCAGACCACGATGATAGCCACCCGCCGCCAGAGCGGGGCGAAGAATGGATGATGAAGGTCGAGGAGCTTGTGCATCGGGGGACTATAGATGGTCTATGGGGCAAGATGAATGAGGGGATCGATCCACGTCGTCCTCAGGTTCGGTCCAACCCGGCGGCCCTGGCCGCCTCCTTGAGCGCCTTCAGCCCCATCGACTGGTACTTGACCGGGTCGGCCTTCAGTGGATCCTGCTCGGCCTCGATGACGAGCCAGCCGTCATAGCCGTGCTCGGCGGCGACCTTCAGTACCGGTTCGAAGTCGAGCGCGCCTTCCGGGTCGCCGGGCACGGTGAAGACGCCGCGGCGTACGCCTTCGAGGAAGGAAAGCCCCTCCTCCTCCACCTGCTTCTTGATCGCGGGGCGGACGTTCTTGGCGTGGAAGTGACGTACCCGGTCCATATAGGCGCGAGCGAGCTCGACGGGGTCCGAGCCGCCGAACCAGGCGTGGCCGACGTCTAGGAGGAGCTTCGTTGCCGGCCCCGTACCGGCCATCAGGCGGCCGATCTCCTGGCGGGTCTCAACGATCGTCCCTATGTGATGATGGTAGACGAGGTCGATCCCCTGGCTCAGGCAATATTCGGCGACGGCCTCGACACCGGCGCAGAATTCCGGCCAATCCTCCTCGGCCAGCACCGGCTTGTCCTTGAGAGCGACCGTATCATTGCCATGGATGGCGTTGGAGGTCTCGCAGACGATGCAGACTTGGCAAGCGTTCGCCTTCAGCATGTCGAGATGCGGCTGGATCGCGCGCTTTTCCGTCTCCACGTCGTTGACAAGCAGGTTCAGCGAGTGCCAGCCGGAGATGAAGACGAGGCCGTGGGCGGCCAGCACTTGTCTCAGCGCCTCGCCGTCGGAGGGCATCTTGTGGCCTTTCTCGATGCCGGAAAAGCCGATCGCGGCGGCCTCGCGAAGGCACTGCTCCAGCGGGATGTGGGCGCCTATTTGCTGGTCGTCGTCGTTGGACCAGGCGATGGGATTGGTGCCGTAGCGGATCATTCAGAGCCTCTCCTTGAGCGCGGCTTCGTAGCCGGCGCGGGCTTTTTTCACCTCGTCGCGTTCCGATACCTCGGGCACGGCCACATCCCACCAGTGGCCGCCGGCCTCGGTGGAGGGATAGGGGTCGGTGTCGATGACGACGACGAAGGGACCATCGGCCGCCCGCGCGCGCGCCAGCGCGTCCTCCAGCTCCGCAATCGAGCCTGCCTTCTCCGCATGGGCGCCCATGGAGGCGGCGTGGGCGACGAAGTCGATCTCAGAAGGGTTCACGTGCTGCGCGTGGTCCAAGAGGTTGTTGAACTCGGCGCCGCCGGTCGCCATCTGCAGCCGGTTGATGCAGCCGTAGCCGCGGTTGTCGGTGATGACGACGGTGATCTTGACGCCCATCATCGCCGCCGTCGCCAGCTCCGAGTTCATCATCATATAAGAGCCGTCACCCACCATGACGACCACGTCGAGGTCGGGTTCGGCCATCTTGATGCCCATACCGCCGGCGATCTCATAGCCCATGCAGGAATAGCCGTATTCCATGTGGTAGGAGCCGGGGCGGCCTGCCTTCCACAGCTTGTGAAGCTCGCCCGGCATGGTGCCGGCGGCGCACATGACCACCGTGTTCTCGGTCGCCGCGCGCTGCACGGCGCCGATCACCTGCATGTCGGTGGGCAGCGCGTTGGTGTCCTCGGGCGCCGCGGTCACGGCGTCGGCGGCGGCGAACCAGTCCGCCTTCAGCTTCGGGTCCGGCGGATCGAACCGCATGTCGCCCAGGGCACGCGAAAGGGCTTCGAGCCCCACGCGGGCATCCGCACAAAGGGGCGTGGCGCCATGCTTGACCGCGTCATAGGCGTTGACGTTCAGGCTGATGAGCTTGCGCCCAGGCCTTGAGAAGAGCGACCACGAACCGGTGGTGAAATCCTGGAACCGGGTGCCGACGCCGATGACCACGTCGGCCTCGGCGCAGCGCTGATTGGCGCTGGACGAGCCGGTCACGCCGACCGGGCCAAGGTTATACGGGTGGTCCCAGGGCAGCACCGATTTGCCGGCCTGGGTCTCCACCACCGGGATCCGATGGGCCTCGACGAAGAATTTGAACGCATCGTGGGCGTGGGAATAATGGACGCCGCCGCCGGCGACGATGACGGGCGCCTTGGCGGCGGCAATGAGCTTTGCCGCTTCCTCGACCTCGACCGGGTCGGGCTGGATGCGGCGCTGCCGCCAGACTTGTCGCGCGAAGAAATTCTCCGGCCAGTCGTAGGCCTCGGCCTGCACATCTTGGCAGAAGGCGAGCGTGACGGGGCCGCAGTCGGCCGGGTCCGTCATGGTGCGGAAGGCCCGCGGCAGGGCCGTCAGAAGCTGCTCCGGCCGCGTAATGCGGTCGAAATAGCGCGAGACGGGGCGGAAACAGTCGTTGACGCTGACGGTGCCGTCGGAAAAGTCCTCCACCTGCTGCAAGACCGGGTCCGGACCGCGGTTTGCGAAGACATCGCCGGGCATGAAGAGCACCGGCAGGCGGTTGACGTGGGCAAGGGCGGCGGCCGTCACCATGTTGGTGGCGCCGGGGCCGATGGAGGAGGTGACGGCCATGGCGCGCCGGCGGCGAAGCTGCTTGGCATAGGCGATGGCCGCGTGCGCCATCGACTGCTCGTTGTGGCCGCGATAGGTGGGCAACGTCTCGCGCACGGCATAAAGCGCCTCGCCGAGGGCTGCGACATTGCCGTGGCCGAAGATCGCCCACACGCCGGCGATGAAGGGTTCGCCGTCCTCGTTCATCTGTGCCGCCAGATAGCGTGTCGCGGCCTGGGCGGCGGTCAGTCTAACCGTCTTCATGCGGCCCTCCCTTGTCTGGCCCGTGCGCGGTCCCAGACCTCGCATAGGGCCCGATATTTCTCTGTCATCGTGGCGACGGCCTCCCGGTCGCTGATCTCGCCGGCGAGCCACTGGCGCGCGGCGTCGGCGAAGATGGTGCGGCCGACGGCGAAGCCTTTCACAAGATCGAAGCCGGCCGCAACCGCAAAACTCTCCTCAAGCTCGGCGGCCGGCGCGTCGAGCCCCAGGACGACGATGCCGCGCGTATAGGGGTCGTTGCGGTTGATGGCGCCGCAGGCGTTTTCCCACGCCTTCCCGGAAATCATCGGCTCCAGCTTCCACCAGTCGGGATAAACGCCGATCTCGTAGAAGCGATCGATGACGGCGGCGGCGGTCTTATCGTCGACGGGGCGTACCTTGGAGGGGATGACCTCCAGAAGCATCTCCAACCTGCTGCGGCGGCTGGCGGCAAAGAGCCTCTTGACCACGTCCTCCTGGCGCGCCTTCATCTCGGCGTCGTCGTCGGGATGGTAGAAACACAGGACCTTGACCACGTGCTCCAGCGGCCATTCAACGACGCCGCCGAAATCCGGCCCGATCTCCGGCTCCAGCCTGAGCGGCCGGGAGCCCGGCCATTCGACTGGCCGGCCGATCCACAGGCCGCTGCCGGCCGCCCGGTAGAGCGCCTCTCGGCCGTGCCGGCCATCGCAGAGGATGCCGTAGCCGTGCTTGCCGCCGGATACCTGTCGCGCGGCCTCCAGGCATAGCACCTTGAACGCTCCGATACGCTCATGTGGTGCGCCGGCGCTGTCGGCCATTTCCTCGAGCTGCATGCGGTGGTCGAAGGCGAAGACGCGCATGTCCTGCCAGTTGCCCTTGCGGTTGGTCGACCAGTGGACCTGCTCCAAGGCCGCATCCTTGCGCAGGGCGCGGTCCTTTATGCCGGTGCGGAAGAAATATTGCAGCTCCTCCCAGGAGGGGTAGGCCGGCGTGCAGCCGTGGCGCGAAACGGCGAAGGCGCCGCAGGCGTTGGCTATCTTCAGCGTCGTCGGCCAATCCTCGCCGGTGAGCCAGCCCTTCAAGAGCCCGGCCATGAAGCCGTCGCCGGCGCCCAGAACGTTGAAGACCTCGATGGGGAAGCCCTCGCCCGCCTCGCCCTCGTCGAGCATGTCGGGAATGTCGCCAGCGAAGGCGGAAGCGCCCATCGGCCCGCGCTTGCACACCAGCACGGCATCGGTGAGGCGGCGCACGGCGCGCAGGGCTTCGATGGTGCCGGTGGAGCCGCCGGCGATGTGGAACTCTTCCTCCGTGCCGACGATCAGGTCGAAGAGCGGGAGCGTCTTCTGGAGCTTGGCGGTCACCCGCTCGGATTCGATGAAGCGGCTTTCGCCCGCGCCATGGCCGGCGAGGCCCCAGAGATTGGGGCGGTAATCGATGTCGAGCGCCGTTCTGGCGCCACTCTCCCGCGCCAGCTTCAATGCCTTCAGGACCGCGGCCTCCGTGCGCGGGTGCGACAGGTGTGTGCCGGTAGCGCACACGCAGCCCGCCTCGGCGATGAAGGCGGCGTCGATGTCGTCCTCGTCGAGCGCCATGTCGGCGCAGTTCTCGCGGTAGAAGATGAGCGGGAACTGCTCCTGGTCACGGATTCCCAAGAGCACCAGCGCGGTCAGCCGCTCGGGATCGGTCTTCACGCCGCGCACGTCGACGCCCTCGCGCTCCAGCTCCTCGCGGATAAAGCGGCCCATGTGCTCGTCGCCGACGCGCGTGATCAGCGCCGACTTCAGCCCCAGGCGCGCCGCGCCCGCGGCGATGTTGGTGGGCGAGCCGCCGATATATTTGTTGAAGGAGGCCATGTCCTCCAGCCGCCCGCCGACCTGCGCGCCGTAGAGATCGACCGACGAACGGCCAATGGTGATGACGTCGAGGGGCTTCATCAAATCACTCCTCCCTGATCGATGCGCGTTCCAGCGGATTTCCGGGCGCCGCAACATACCCGCTGTCATCCCGGAAAGCTTGAGCGAAGCGAAGGCTTGTCCGGGATCTATTCCGTGTCGTTCACGCTCCGGAACGGGTCCCGGACAGCCTTCGGCTTTCGGGATGACGCCCTATCCGAATATAGAAGATATGTTCCATTTTGCACGCAAGATCAATCATGAAATTCCATTTTTCCGGGCACGATTGGCCGTGCCCACGGCGACGACCAGCGCCACGGCGAGCGAAAGTGTTGCCGAAAGCGAGCGGAAATCGCCGAAATCGGCTTCAGAGACGGTAAGCAGGAGCGGCGTGACCGGCCGCAAGGGGCTTGCCAGCGCGTCGGTGATGGCCACCACCCTGGCGCCGGCGCGCGCGCCGGCCTCCGCCAGCGCCACCGTCTCGGGCGAATAGGGGGCGAAAGTGATGGCGATCACGGCATCGCCGGCGCGGATGGCATGGCGGCTGTCGAGCTTGCCGACGCTGTCATGCAGCATGGTCGGCACGTTCATCTTCTCGAAGGCGTAGGCGAGGTAGGAGGCGACGGAGAATGCGCGGCGCATGCCGACAATGTGCACCATGTTCGCTTCCGACAGTGCCTTGATGGCCGCGTCGAGCGTGCGCGGGTCGAGCGTCTTGGCGAGATTTTCGAGCGACAACCGCCCCGCCTCGACGAACTCGGCGAGAAGCGCAGAGGGACTGCCGGCCCCGCTCTCGCGCAGCTTCTCCAGGCGGGTCGCATAGTCCGGCCAGTTCTGCGCATAGGAGTCGCGGAACAGGCGCTGCATCTGCGAGAAGCCGGAGAAGCCCAAAACCTGGCAGAAACGCATGAAGGCGGATGGCTGCACGCCGGCCGCCTCGGACATCTCGGCCACGGTCGAGACGGCGACGCGGTCGGGATTGGCCGCCACGTAGTCGGCGCACTGTTTGAGCCGCTTCGGCAAGCCGTCAGAGACCTCGAGGATGCGGTCGAGCAACTCCTCTATACTTGCCGGTGCCGAACGTGCATCCATGTCTTTCCGCCCTAGAGACTATTCTCCCAACGCTATCGCGCTTGGAATAAAAATTCCACTCTTGGCAACGCTACCCCAGAACCTCCGAAACCTTCACGCTCCGTCCCTCCTTCAGCGAGCGGTAGGCCGCGTCGGCCAGCGCCAGCGCCTTCAACCCGTCTTCGCCCGAGGGAGATGCCGCCCGACCGCCCCCTATCGCATCGATGAACGCCGCCATCTCGGCCGCATAGGCCTCGGTATAGCGGGTCATGAAGAAGTCGTGCAGCGGCGGCCTCGTGAAGCCTTCGCCCGTGGCGATCTCTATCGACACCGGTCGTTGGTTCTCCGCCGAGACCGCGCCTTTTTCACCCAGCACCTCGATGCGCTGGTCGTAGCCGTAGGTTGCACGGCGCGAGTTGGAGATGGAGCATTGCCGGCCCGACGCCGTGGTGAGCACCACCGACACGCTGTCATGGTCGCCCAGTTCACCGATCTCCGGGTCGACCAGAACGGAGCCGACGGCGAAGACCGTCTCCGGCTCCTCGCCCAGGAGGAACCGCGCCATGTCGAAATCGTGGATCGTCATGTCGCGCAGGATGCCGCCCGAGGAACGGATATATGTGGCCGGCGGCGGGCCGGGGTCGCGCGATGTGATCTGCACCATCTCGACCTTGCCGATCCTGCCCTCGTCGATCGCCGCGCGCACGGCTGAAAAATGCGGGTCGAAGCGGCGGTTAAAGCCGACCATGAGGGTGGTGCCGGTCTCCTCCACCACTTTCAGGCAGGCCTTCACGCGGCCAAGATCGAGGTCGATGGGCTTTTCGCAAAAGACCGCCTTGCCGGCGCGCGCGAAGCGCTCGATCAGGTCGGCGTGGGTGTCGGTGGGCGTGCAGATCACCACCGCGTCGACATCGGAAGCCGCCTCGACCTCCTCCACCGTGCGCACCGCGCAGCCATAGGCGCCGGCTACGGCGTTGGCCGCCTCGGCAAAGGCGTCGGCCACCGCCACAAGTTGTGCATCCGCATTGCCGGAGATGGCGCGGGCGTGGACCTTGCCGATGCGCCCGGCGCCGAGAAGACCGAATTTCACTGTCATTTCCGTTGTCTTTCGCTGTTTGGAAGGTTGCTGTTTTCGGTTCCGCAACGGGCTACTCGGGATAGGCCCCGGCCACGTTCTGGTCGCAGTCGATGATGGCCCCCGTCATGACACCCGACCGCGGCGACAGAAGATAGCTCGCAAGCGGCGCGACCTCGGCCGGCTTGACGAGCTGGCCGAAGGGCTGTTTGGCCTCGGCCTCGGTCAGCCAGTCGTCCGAGGCTCCGTGAAACCGTTTCTGGGTGGCGTCCTCGCCGGGCGTGTCCATCCAGCCGCAGGCGATCGCGTTGCAGCGGATGCGGTCGCGGCGGTGTGCCTGGGCGGTGTTCCTGGTGATGTTGGCGAGCGCCGCCTTGGAGGCGGAATAGGGCGCCAGATAGGACTGCCCACAATGGATGACCATAGACACAATATTGACGATGGAGGCCGGCAGACGATGCTCTAACGCCTGCCTGACGAAAGCCTGCATGGTGAAGAAGGGACCCCGCGCGTTGACGTCCATGAGTTTTGTCCAGACCTCGGGCGTGGTGTCGAGCAGCGAGCCCCGGTCGCAACTGGCGGCGGCGTTCACAAGGGCATTAGGCGGCCCGATCAGCCGGCCTGCCTCGGCGATTACCGCGTGGCAATCCTCGATATTGCCAAGGTCGGCGGCCACGAAATGCGCCTCACAGCCAAGGGCTGCAAGCTCCGCCGCCGCGGCCCGGCCCTTTTCGCGATCGCGCCCGGACAGAACGAGCCGCTGGCATCCCTCTTCCAGAAGTTGCCGGGCAATGGCGAAGCCGAGCCCTTGTGTGCCACCGACGATGACGGCGCGTGTATCTTTGTTCTGCATGGCCGGTCCGGAACGATTGCGCTTGCCCCTGCCCGCCGGCCTGCGCCGACGGGGGGAGCGAAAGTCAGATATAGCTGGCGTTCTCGTGCACGCCGGTCTTCACGCCGGTGATCAGCGAGACGACCTCGTTGCCGTCGGTCTTGTCGGCCTCCAGCATGCCGGCGATCTTGCCGCGGCGGAAGACCCAGATCTTGTCGACCAGGTTGAAGACCTGACGCAGATTGTGGCTGACGAGGATCAACGGGATGCCCTGTTTCTTCAGGCCGCGGATGATGTTCTCTACCTGTGTCGTCTCCTGCACGCCGAGTGCGGCCGTCGGCTCGTCCATGATGATGAGCTTGGAGGCGAAGCTGGCGGCGCGCGAGATGGCAACGCACTGGCGCTGGCCACCCGACATGTTGGCGATGTTGTTGCGCAGGTTGGGGATCTTCACGCCCGTCCGCTCCAGCGCCTCCATCGATCTTTTGTACATCTTCTTTTCGTTCAGGAAGCTGAAGGGCCCGAGGTTGAAATAGGTCTCCTCGCGGCCAAGGAAGATGTTGGACGGCACGTCGAGATCATCTGCGAGCGCCAGGTTCTGGAACACCGCCTCGATGCCGACGTCGCGGGCGTCGATGGGGCTGCCGAAGGTCACCTCCTTGCCGTCGAAGAAGATCTTGCCCGCCGTCGGCTGCTCGACGCCGGTGATCTGGCGCACGAAGGTGGACTTGCCGGCGCCATTGTCGCCGACGATGGCCACGTGCTCGCCCTCCTGGAGGGTGAAGTCGGCATCCTCGAGCGCGTGCACGCCGCCGTAATATTTGGTCAGACCTTCGGTCTTCAGGACAATGCCGTCACTCGCCATTTTATCCTCCTGCCTAGATCCGGTGCCTTTCGTTGAATCGGCATCATGATCTATCTCTTTGTTTGAGCATGATCTTTTCCGAAAACCGGCATCCACTTTTCGGGATCATGCCCTAGCGCGCACTGGTGCGGTATCTCTGGCGGTACACGTCGGCCACCACGGCGGCGACGATGATCGCGCCCATGATCATCTCCTGGTAGTAGGCGCTCAGCCTCAGGAAGGTGAAGCCGGAGATGATGACGCCGAAGATTGCCGCGCCGATGACCGTGCCGACGATCGAACCGCGGCCGCCCGAGAGCGAGACGCCACCGATGACGGCCATGGCAATCGCCTGCAATTCGTACATGACGCCCATGCCGGCCTGTGCCGTGAGGCCGCGGGAAGCGATCACGATGCCGGCGAGCGCGGCCAGAACGCCCGCGATGGAATAGACCAGGATCAGGTGCCGCTCCACGCTGATGCCGGAAACCCTTGCCGCGCTCTCGTTGGAGCCGATGGCATAGGTATGCTTGCCGTAGACGGTGTATTTCAGCGCCACGTGGAAGAGCGCGGCAATCGCCAGGAAAATGATGACCGGCGTCATACCCTGGCCGATGGCGGCGAAGCTGTCGGTGGGGAAGGAGACCGGCTGGCCCCGCGTGTACCACTTGGCGGCGCCGCGCGCGGTGACCATCATGCCGAGTGTGGCGATGAAGGGCGGGATCCGCGTATAGGCGATCAACGCGCCGTTGATGAACCCCGCCGCTAGCCCGACACTTAAGCCGATAAGCACGGGAATGACGACCGGCAGGTCCGTCAGGTTGGGATAGACGGCGCGCGGATAGGTGCCGACCTGGGCAAAACTCATGGCGACCATGGCCGTCAGGCCGACGATGGAGCCCGATGAAAGGTCGATGCCGCCGGTTATGATCACCTGCGTCACCCCGATGGCGATAATGCCCACCACCGCGACCTGGAGAATGATGATGCTGAGACGCTGGGTGTTGAACAGGAAGCTCTGCCCCTGGAAGATCCAGCCGAGAATCTCGAAGATGAGCGCGATGCCGACAAGCCCGATGAGCGCATTCAGCTCATGAGAGCGCTGCCGCTTTCCGCCTTCGACGGTCGCCACCGCGGCAACCGGTTCCGCCTGATTTGTCACCGTTCTTTCCGCCATGACGGCCATACCTCCCTTGGCGGGCGTACCGGCCTTATGCCGGCCGCCGTCTGGTCGTCGGGCGGGGTCAGGCCCGCCCGACGGCTCAAGCCCATGTGTGTCAGTTCATGCTCGTGAACTTTTCCATGTTCTCGGGCGTGACGAGCTGGAAGGGAATATACACCTTCTGGTCGACCTCTTCACCGCGCACAAGCTTCAGCGCCGTGTCGACCGCGCCCTTGCCCTGGCCCGCCGCGTCCTGGAACACGGTCACATCGAGATCGCCGGCGGCCATGGCGGCCAGCGCGTCCTGGGTGGCATCGACGCCGCCGACCAGCATCTCGTCCATGGAAATGCCGGCCGTCTTCATGGCCTGGATGGCGCCGATGGCCATCTCGTCATTGTTGGAGACGAGGGCGTCGAACTCGAGCCCGGCCGACAGCCAGTTGGTCATAAGGTCGGCAGCTTCCGTGCGCTGCCAATTGGCCGTCTGCTCCTCGACGATCTCCATGAAGGAACACTCCTCCGTGGCGATGACATCGTGGACGTCCTGGGTGCGCTGGCGGGCGGCCTGATTGGACAATTCGCCCATCATGACGACGATCTTGGCGCCGTCGCCCTTGCCCTGCTCCTTAAGGAGGCGGCAGATCTCCTGCGTCTCCAGGGTGCCGGACTCGCGCTCGTCGGAGGCCACGAAGGCCTGGTTCTCTGGCAGATCGTCGACATTCACCGGCTCGCGGTTGACGTAGACCAGCACCACGCCGGCATCGGCCGCCGCCTTGGTCATGGCGACCGTGGCGTCGGTGTCGACCGGGTTGACGATCACCGCGTCGACGCCGGAGGCGATGAAGTTCTGGATCTGGTTGAGCTGCTTGCCCACGTCGTTCTGCGCGTCCTCGACCTGCAATTCCACATCACCGAGCTCGTCGGCGTAGTCCTGCATGCCGTTGCGCAGCACGGTGAGGAAGTTGTCGTCGAACAGCGCCATGGTGACACCGATCGTTTCGGCAAAGGCCGACGTCGTCATCAGCGCTGAAACGGCAACGCCCAGCAAAAGCTTTTTCATCAGATTGCTCCTCCACACGATGGGTGTCCGGTAGCACCCCTTTTTGGCCGGAAATCCCCTTAGCGGGAATCCTTGCGATCATTTCCGGTGGCTTCAACCGGGAACGCGGGGCATTCCGCGCCTCCTCCCTCCCGGAAAAAATGGAACATCGCCACCGTTCTTTTCTCGATATAAAATATTTATTCCATTTTCTGCCGCCACGTCAAGGCGTATTCGGTCTCCTCGTTCGTTTCATGCCGCCTGGCGGCGCGAATGCGCCGAGACATGGGCCATGCTGCGGGCAAGCGCGGCGCCAAGGTCGGGCAGCCCGTGCACAGCCTCCGAAAAGGGCTCGAAGGACAGCGGCCCATCATACCCGGCTGAGAGAAGCCTCGCGATCTGGCCGGTATTGTCGAGCCGGTCATGCTCGTCGACGAGGACGCGGTGACCATCGCGCATCTGCGCCGTGGCGATGGCGCCGTCGGTGACACCGGAGATGTGCACGAGGCCGGTATGGGCCGCAAAAAGCGCCGTCTCGCCCGCCAAATGGTGATGGAACGTATCATGGACAATACGGAAGGTGCCGCTGGCGCCAAGCGCCTCGATCGCCTGCACCGCCTCGGACTTGTAGCGCAAGGAGGAGGTTTCGAAGCCGAGCGGCTCCACCAGGCCGACGATCCCGGCTTCGGCGAGGATCGGCCGCAGCGCCTTCAACGCGATGCGCAGGTTTGCCTGACGCTCGCCGTTTGCCCGGCCCGTGCCGTCATTGGCGGGCACCAGCACCAGGGCCTCGGCCCCGCATGCCTTCGCATAAGCGACGAGCGCGCGGGCCTCTTCCTCGCGCGCATCATCCCAGGCGTTGAAGCGCTGCAGCGCATTGATGGAGATGACGCGCAGGCCACGGGCGGCGGCGGCCTCGGCAATCGCCGCCGGCTCCGTGCCGTCGGCAATGGCATTGCCGTCGATATCGTTGCGGATTTCGACGCCCACCGCACCGATTGCCCTCGCCAGATCGAAGAAGTCGGAAATGGAAAGGCCAGGTGCGCACATGTGGTTGAGCGCGAAAGCGGGGCTTTCTGCCGTCATGATCGGTCCTCCTTGGCGGGCCGAAGGGAAGGCGGCCGCCTTGGAGCAAGAGGATGAATAGCCGCCCACAGGCGGTCAACGCAATCCTGCGGGAAAATCCATCATTTATGATAGATTCTTATCTACAACATCTCATTAGGCATCATGCGCCCAGCAATGGGCGACAGAGGCAGTGGGGATCATATGCTTTCCGGCACATGTAGCGCCGGCGTCAGGAAAAGCTGGCCCGGGGTCTCCGACGGCCCTTCGCGCACCGCGCTTGCCATGTGGTCCAGCAGCGCACGGCAAAGGGCGGGAAGCGGCGTGGCGATGGCGGCGACGATCTGGTGATCCTGAAGGGCGGCGGCCGAATCCTGCGTCAGTTCGTTGACGACGACCGAGGGCAACGGATCCGGCGGCTCGTCGCGGAGCGCCGCGATGGCGCCTTCCATGCCGCCGCCGGCGACGTAGAAGCCGACGATGTCGGGGTACCGGTCCATAAGGTTCAGCGTCGCCTCGTAGGTGACTTGCCGCGTCTCCAGATTGACCAGCGTCTCCAGGATATCGAATTGCGGCGCGTATTCACGAAAGTAGCTGCGGAAGCCGGTTTCACGCAGTTCGTGCCCATGCCAGCGGTGACTGCCGACGAAAACCGCCACCTTGCCGGGGCGCGGCGCGGTGCGCGAGATGAGCCAGGCGGCCATGCGCCCGACCTTGAGATTGTTCAAGCCCACATAGCTTTCGCGCACGCCCTGGGCGAAATCCGACAGCAGCGAGAAGACGGGCTTGCCCTCGGTCTTCAATGCCTCAACGGCCTGCGTCACAGTGTGATGGTCAAGACTGGTGGCGGCGACCGCCTGAGCGCGCTGGCCGAGCGCCTCCAGCCGCTCCGCCACCTCCGCCGGCGTCTGGTTTTTCACATACTCGATATGCGCGTTGACGCGCACGCCGGTCGTCGCCTCGGCCGCCTCCTGCAGGGCCTTGCCGAATGCCTGGTAGAAAGGTTGCGCCTCCTTTTGCAGAAGGAAGGCGAAGTTCATCCTCGGCAGGTCGGCGGTGATGCGCTGGTGGATAAGGGCGGCGGCGTGATAGCCGATCTCGCTCGCCGCCTCGTAGACACGGCGCGCCGTCTCCTCGCGGACGCGGTGGCGGCCGTTCAGGACCCGGTCGACGGTGGCGACGCTGACGCCGGCCTTCCTTGCCAGATCGGCGATGGTCGGACGCCGCCCCATCGAAACCTCCCCTTGATAAGGATCTATCAGGAAATCTAATCATTATTTGATAGAAAATGATAGAAAAAATTGCATGCCGCTTGAGGACTCTCAAGCCTATGCGTAGCATCAAGGCCATCGGAGGAGGTGCCAGAGAGATGGCCAAACGCGATTACAGCCTTATCGGGCCGAATGCCAGCCGCGCCGTCGAGACCGGCCTTGCTTCGGCCGAATGGTATCACACGGACATCTCCCGCAAGGAGATGAAGGCGCTGATGAAGCGCAGCGACGGGCCGGCCATACGCGATACCATCATCTGGCTCGGCGGCATGGCGGTCTTTGCCGGCGCGGCCGCATGGCTGTGGCCGTCCCTCTGGTCGATCCCCCTCTTCCTCGCCTATGGCGTGCTCTACGGCTCGGCCGGCGATTCCCGCTGGCACGAATGCGGCCACGGCACCGCGTTCAAGACGCGCTGGATGAACGACGCCGTCTACCAAATCGCCTCCTTCACCATGATGCGCAACCCGGTGACGTGGCGCTGGAGCCACGCACGGCACCACACCGACACCATCATCGTCGGCCGCGATCCGGAGATCGTCGCCATGCGGCCGCCTGACCTTCTGCGCCTGGCGCTCAATTTCTTCGGCATTCTCGACGTTTGGCACGCCGTCATCGACATGGCGCGCAACGCCGCCGGCATCATCAGCGCCGAGGAGAAGACCTTCGTTCCGGAACAGGAGCAGCCGAAGGCGATCTTCGTGGCCCGTATCTGGGTGGCGATCTACGCCGCCACCGCCGCAGTCGCGGTCTATACCGGCTCAATCCTGCCGTTCCTCCTCATTGGCGGTCCGCGCCTTTATGGCGCCTGGCACCATGTGATGACGGGGCTTCTGCAGCATGGCGGGCTCGCGGAGGACGTGACCGACCATCGGCTCAACAGCCGCACGGTCCATATGAACCCGGTCAGCCGCTTCATCTACTGGAACATGAACTACCACGTGGAGCACCACATGTTCCCCATGGTGCCCTATCACGCGCTGCCGAAGCTGCATGAAATGATCAAGCACGACCTGCCGGCGCCGAACACATCGATCCTCGACGGCTACCGCGAGATGTTCCCGGCGTTTCTGCGGCAGCTGCGCTACGAGGACTACTTCATCAAGCGCGAGCTGCCGCCGACGGCGAAGCCCTACCGGGCCGAATTCCACGACGTGGCGCCGCAGGCCGCCGAATAACCCGCAACCAAGGGAGGCAAGACATGTCCGAATGGGTGGACGCGTGTGCCGTCGACGATGTGGAAGAGGAAGACCTGATCCGCTTCGACCACGACGGAAAGACCTTCGCCATCTATCGCAGCCCGGATGACGATTTCTTCGCCACGGACGGGATCTGCACGCACGAGCACGCACTTCTCGCGGACGGGCTGGTGATGGACTACATCATCGAGTGCCCGAAGCATAACGGCCGCTTCGACTACCGCACGGGGGAGGCCAAGGGCGCCCCGGTCTGCGTCAACCTGAAGACCTATCCCGTCAAGGTCGAGGACGGCCGCGTCTTCATCGACGTGGGCTGAAGCGCCATGGGCGACATCCTCATCATCGGCGCCGGCGAATGCGGCGTGCGCGCCGCCTTCGCGCTGCGCGAGGCAGGGCACGAAGGCGGTATAGCGCTCATCGGCGCGGAGCCCCACCTGCCCTACGAGCGCCCGCCCCTTTCCAAGACGGCGCCGACGGCACCGAAGATCATCGCCGAGGAGGCGCGCTACGCGGAGGCCGAAATCGCACTGATGCGCGGCAGCCGTGTGGAGAGCATCAACCGCGCGGAACGGCGTGTGCGGCTTTCGGACGGCAGCGCCCTGCCCTATGAAAAGCTTCTGATCGCCACCGGGGCGCGGGCCCGCCGCTTCCCCGGCATGGAGGCGGCACTCACCCTGCGCAGCCTCGATGACGCGCGCGGCATTCTCGACGCGCTCGGACCGGGCCTCAGGCTCGCCATCATCGGCGGCGGCTTCATCGGCCTCGAGCTTGCCGCCACCGCGCGCAAGCTTGGGGCGAAGGTCACCGTGGTGGAGGCGGCGGAGCGGCTGATGGCGCGCATCGTGCCGGCGGAGATCGCCGAAGCGATGGCCGAGCGGCACCTGGCGGAGGGCGTCCAACTGATCCTCGGTACGGGTGTGGCCGAAGTGCGCACCAACGGCATCACCCTTGCCGACGGGCGCACGATCGGGGCCGATATGGTGGTGGCCGGCGTCGGCGCCGAACCCGAGACGCGGCTTGCCGCCGAGGCCGGGCTCGAGGTCACCAACGGCATCGTCGTCGACGGTCGGCTCGCCACCGGCGATCCTCACATCTTCGCCGCCGGCGACTGCTGCTCCTTCCCGTTCAACGGCGCGCGTGTGCGGCTGGAAAGCTGGCGCTGTGCGCAGGACCAGGGCGCGCATGCCGCCCGCGCCATGCTGGGCTGCGAGGAGGCTTATGCCCGCGTGCCCTGGTTCTGGTCCGATCAGTACGACCTCACTTTGCAGGTGGCGGGCCTGCCCGATCCGTCGCTCGGCCATGTCCGCCGCGATCTCGGTGGCGGCGCCTTCATCCTGTTCCAGCGCGACGATGCCGGCCGCCTCGTCTCGGCCAGCGGGGTGGGGAGCGGCAATGCCGTCGCCAAGGACATCAGGCTCGCCGAGATGATCATGGAAAAGAGGCTCAGGCCGGACCCCGCGCTGCTGAAGGACCCGGCGGTCAATCTGAAAACGGTTTTGAAAGGGGTGCCGGCATGAAAAGGCCGAACAGGAAGACCGTCGCCGACCTGCGCGCGCTGCGCGGCCGGCGCCAGCTCGCCATGCTGCGTGTGGAAACGCTGGAAGAAGCAGAGGCCGCCGAGCGGGCGGAGATCGACATGGTGTCGGTGCCACCTTCCCTGATGCTCGACCCCACCTTTCGGGATGCCGCGCCCACGGTCTTCGCCGTCCCCGGTGACAACTTCTTCGAGATCGGCACGGCAGAGGATTTCATCCGCTGGGCCTTCCGCCTCTATAAGGCAGGGGCGGACGCGGTCTACTGCTCGGCAGGCACGGAGACCGTCCGCCGGCTCGCCGGGGAAGGCATTCCCGTGTGCGGCCATGTCGGCCTCATTCCCTCCAAGGCCACGTGGACGGGCGGCTTCAAGGCCGTGGGCAAGACGTTCGAGACGGCGCAGCTCGTCTGGAAGCAGGTCAGGGCGCTGGAGGAGGCTGGGGCGTTTGCGGCGGAGATCGAGGTGGTGCCGGAGGCGATCGCCAGCGAGATTTCCAGGCGCACCGGCCTCTTCATGATCTCCATGGGCGCCGGCGCCGGCTGCCATGCGCAGTACCTCTTCTCCGACGACGTGCTGGGCGCCAATACGGGCCACGTGCCGCGGCATGCCAAGACCTACCGGAACTTCGCTGCCGAGTACGCCCGCCTGCAGGCGGAGCGCATCGGCGCCTATCGCGAGTTCGCCGACGATGTGCGCTCGGGCGCTTATCCGCAGGCCGGGCACAAGGTCGAGGCGGACGGGGAGACGGTTTCCCGCTTCCGCGATTGGCTGGAGGCGCAATAGGGGATAAATACCCTGAACCCTCATCTTCCAGCACCTGCCGAGACCAGCCCATGAGCGAAAATACCTTCGACATCAATCTCTCCTGCGAGGACCGTCCGGGCATCGTCGCCGCGGTGACCACGGAGCTTGCCGCCCTCGGCGCCAACATCGCCGAGTCCAACCAGTTCTGGGACCGGCAGACCAACCGCTTCTTCATGCGCATCTCGTTTACCGCGCCCGATGGCGTGGACCGCGATGCGATTGCCCGCGCGCTGGAGCCGGCCGTCGCCCGCTTCGACATGAAGACGGCGCTCGCCAACCGCTCGCGGCGGCCGAAGATCGTCATCATGGTCTCGAAGTTCGACCACGCGCTTCTCCACCTCCTCTATCAGATCCGCGTCGGCTGGCTCGATGCCGAGGTGGTTGCCATCGTCTCCAACCACGAGGATTCGCGGGCGACGGCGGAGGCGGAGGGCATCCCCTATCACCACTGGCCCGTGACCAGGGAGAACAAGGCCGAGCAGGAGGAGAGACTGCTTGCGCTGGTAAAGGAGACGGGCGCCGACCTCGTCATCCTCGCCCGCTATATGCAGGTGCTCTCCAACGCGCTGTCGAACCGGCTCTTCGGCAAGATCATCAACATCCACCACTCCTTCCTGCCGAGCTTCAAGGGGGCGAAGCCCTACCACCAGGCGTACGAGCGCGGGGTGAAGCTCATCGGCGCCACGGCGCACTACGTGACGCCGGACCTCGACGAGGGGCCGATCATCGAGCAGGAGACGGAAAGGGTCACGCATGCCATGAGCGCGGAGGACTTCGTGGCGGCGGGGCGGGATATCGAAAGCCGGGTGCTGGCGCGGGCGGTGAAGCTGCACCTGGAAAGCCGGGTGATGCTCAACGGGCACAAGACGGTGGTGTTTTCGAAGGGTTGAGTGGGCCGGATGGGTGGATGGCGGGGCGCCCCCGTCCTTCGACAAGCTCAGGATGAGGGCTGGTGCTTGCACCGATCCGTCTAGGCCGAAGGTTGCAGCAACGTCGCCTTGCCTTCACCCTCATCCTGAGCCTGTCGACGGACGAGGGTGAAGGCACGCACCTGACTCCACCTGAATTAATTCATCGTTCTAAACTTTTCACCCAATCTCGATCTCGCACCAGTGCCGATACGGCCGCTCCGGCGTTACCACCGGGCTCGGAAAATGCGGATTGTTGATGGCATCGGGAAAATTCTGGTCTTCCAGGCAGAGCCCGCCGAAGCGCGGGTAGCGCCGCCCGCCGAGCCCCGGAACAGGGATGTTCATCATGCCACCCGTATAAACCTGCAGGCCCGGCTGATCCGTCTTCAAGGCCAGCGTGAGCGAGCCGTCCGGCGCGGTGGCGACTGCCACCGGGGCGGAAAGATCGCGACCGGTGTCGAGCACCAGATTGTTATCGTAGGCGACCGGTTCTCCCGCCTCGTCTTTCAGAGGGCGCGGCTTGCGAAGGTCAAGATGCGTGTCGGCGACAGGCCTGATCTCGCCGGTGGGAATCAGGTCGTCTCCCGGCACCGTATAGGCGTTGGCTGCGACCTGGAGCAAATGGTCACGCACATCGCCCTCACCCATCAGGTTGAAATAATTGTGCTGGACGATGTTGACCGGCGTCGGTGCGTCGGTATCTGCCGCAAAATCGATGCGCAGGCGGTTACCGGCAAGCCTGTAGGTGACGGAGATGTCGAGCTTGCCGGGATAGCCCATCTCGCCGTCAGGGCTCGACAGCGAAAGGCGCACCCCCCCTTCATCGGGCAGAAGCGCCATATCCCAGACCTGCCTGCCAAGCCCCTTCGGCCCGCCGTGCAGATGGTTCGGCCCCTCGTTCGCCGGCAGCCTGTATTCCCTGCCGTTCAGGATGAAGCGCGCACCGCCGATGCGGTTCGCCACGCGGCCGGCTATCGAACCGAAATGGGGGCTGTGGGCGGGATAATCCTCGAAACGGTCGAACCCCAGCACCACGGAACGCATGCCGCCCTCGACCGGCACCCGCCAGTCGCGGATCACCGCGCCATAGCCGATGACGGCGATGCTGACCCCCGTCTCGCTTTCAAGCGTCGCCTCAAACACGTCGCGCCCCTCGAACGTGCCGATCTTCTTCAATTCGTCCGTCATGATCCCTCTACTCCAGTGAATTTTCAGACCAGTTCATCGTTTCAGGGAATCGATGAACTGGTCTAACTCCTTGTCTTGTCGCAATTCCGGACGGAAAACCGGTTTCCACTTCCTGGAATTGCCCTAGTGCGGCACGACCGGTCCGGAACTCTCGCGGGCCACCAGCTCCACCGGCAGCACCTCCTCCACGGCGGGCGCGGCGGCCTTACCGTTGCCGATGCGCTCGATGAGCAGCTTGGCGGCCTCGGCGCCGATATCGTTGCGCGGCTGGTGGATCGTCGTCAGCGACGGGATGAAGCGGCGGGCGATGTCGATGTCGTCGAAGCCGACCACCGAGACGTCCCGCGGCACCGAATAGCCCTCCATGCTCAGCTCCGAGATGAAGCCGCAGGCCATCTGGTCGCTGGCGCAGAAGACGGCTGTCGGCCGCTCTTGAAGCGCCAGCCATGCCCGTGCCGCCTCGGCCCCCGACTGAAGCGAAAAATCGCCATCGAAGAACCATTCAGGAACGATCCGAAGGCCGAGTTCCTTGAGGGCCGCGCGCGTGCCCTTGAGCCGGGCGCTCGTCAGCACATTGCCCTGCGGCCCCCGCACATGGCCGATGCGGCGGTGGCCGAGGCGGTGGAGATGGCGGACGGCCATAGCCGCGCCGGCGGCGTTGTCGATCACCACCTTGGAGAAAAGGCCGCCGGCCATCCATTCGCAGGCGAAGACGATTGGCGGCAGGCCGTTGGAGCCGTCCAGCCGCTCCAGAAGCGCGCGCGGCAGCGAGCCGTCGAGCGAGATCAGGCCGTCGGCGCGCGTGTTATGGAGGTAGGTGAAGAGCTGCCCTTCCTCGGCATGCGGTTGCTTGGTGTCGACGATCAGTACGGAGAAGCCGGCCGGAGCCGCCACGTGCTCGATGCCGGCCAGGATACGCGAGAAGAAGGGATTGCCGAGATCTGGCACCATGACGACGATGGCGCCGGTGCGCCGCCGCCTCAGATTCCGCGCCGTCATGTTGATCTGGTAGCCGGTGCGGCGAACGGCATCGAAGACCGCCTCGCGCGTCGCCTCGGAGACCACGGAAGGGGTGCTGATCGCCCGGCTGACGGTCGCGGTCGACACGCCCGCAAGCCGGGCCACATCTTGGATATTTGGTGTTTTTCTTTCCAATTTCCCTATTTCATCCGAATCACGAAAAAAATAATCTGTTCACATGGGAAAAAGGGTTGACACCCCTGCCGCTGCAAATCAAGCTAGCATGTAATCGATTACAAAGCGCAGGATCAAGCGGTTTCAATCGATTACATCGGCGTGGAGGCCGATGTGTTTGGTTTCGGGTCCGCCCTGGACACCCGAACGGGAGGAAAAGAAATGAAGCCTTTCAAAGCATTGCTGACCGCATCCACATTCCTGGGCGCCGCCACCGCCGCGTCCGCCACCGATCTTGAAGTCACCCACTGGTGGACATCCGGCGGCGAGGCCGCGGCCGTGGCCGAATTCGCCAAGGCATTCGATGCCAGCGGCCACAAATGGGTCGACGGCGCCATCGCGGGCGGCGGCAGCACGGCCCGGCCGATCATGATCAGCCGCATCACCGGCGGCGATCCGATGGGGGCGACGCAGTTCAACCATGGCCGGCAGGCCGAGGAACTGGTCGAGGCGGGACTCGTGCGCGACCTGACCGACCTTGCCGAAGCCGAGGGCTGGAGGGACGTGATCGCCGCGCCGTCGCTGCTCGAGAGCTGCACGCTCGACGGCAAGATCTATTGCGTGCCGATCAACATCCACTCCTGGCAGTGGCTCTGGCTGTCGAACAAGGCGTTCGAGGACGCAGGCATCCCGGTTCCGACCAACTGGGACGAGTTCGTCGCCGCTGCGCCGAAGCTGCGCGAGGCGGGCAAGGTCCCGCTGGCGATGGGCGGACAGCCCTGGCAACGGAAGGGCGCCTTCGACGTGCTCATGAACGCGTTGGGCGGCAAGGATCTGACCCTCAAGGTCTACCAGGACAAGGATGCCGAGGTCGCCGCGGGGCCGGAAGTGGCCAAGATATTCGCCGCCGCCGCCGATGCCCGGGAGATGGCCGAGGGCTCCAACGTGCAAGACTGGAACCAGGCCACGAACATGGTGATCACCGACCAGGCAGGCGGGCAGATCATGGGTGACTGGGCGCAGGGCGAGTTCCAGGTCGCCGGCGAGGTCGCGGGCGAAGACTACACCTGCCTGCCGGGGCTCGGGGTCAACGAGATCATCTCGACCGACGGCGATGCGTTCTACTTCCCCGTTCTCGACGACGAGGAGCAGAGCAAGGCGCAGGAGGACCTGGCCTCCGTCATGTTCAACGCCACGACGCAGGTTGCGTTCAACCTCAAGAAAGGTTCGCTGCCGATCCGCAAGGATGTCGACCTCAACGCGGCCAACGACTGCATGAAGAAGGGGCTGGATATCCTGCTCGAAGGGGGCGTCGTCACCTCGGTCAACCAGCTCATCACCCCCGACACCAACACGCAGATCGAAGGGCTGATGACCGAGTTCTTCAGCGACAAGAACATCACCCCCGAGGACGCGCAGGCGCGTTTCGCCGAGATCATCGCCAGCGCCGAGTGAAGACGCGGTGATCGGATTGGCCGCCGGACACTCGCTCCGGCGGCCCTTCAAATACAATCGGCACACCGGGGGAGACGTCGCATGCCGTCCGCACGTCCGAGCCAACTTTTTCGGAACCTCAACGCGAAGATCGCATCGATCCCGATGATCCTAACTGCCGTCGTGGTCTTCCTCGGCGGCACGATCTGGACCGTCGTTTACTCCTTCACCAACTCCAAGCTCTTGCCACGCATGCGCTGGGTGGGCTTCGATCAATACGAGCGACTTTGGGATACCAACCGCTGGCTGATCTCGATAGAAAATCTGGCGATCTTCGGCGTTCTGTCGCTGATCTTCAGCATGGTCATCGGTTTCCTTCTGGCGGCGCTGCTCGATCAGAAGATCCGCTTCGAAGACACCTTCAGGACGATTTTCCTCTACCCCTTCGCGCTCTCCTTCATTGTTACAGGGCTCATCTGGCAGTGGCTGCTGAATCCAGACTTTGGGGTGCAGAGCGTCGTCCGTAGCCTCGGTTTCGATGGCTTCAACTTCGATCCTCTGTATAACGCAGACATCGTCATATACGGCATTCTGATCGCGGCGCTCTGGCAGGGAACGGGCCTCGTGATGTGCCTGATGCTCGCGGGACTGCGAGGCATCGACGAAGACATCTGGAAAGCGGCGCGCATTGACGGCATCCCGATGTGGAAAACCTATCTCTTCATCGTCATTCCGATGATGCGGCCGGTGCTGATCACCGCGCTCGTCATCGTCGCCACCGGCATCGTCAAGGTCTACGACCTCGTCGTCGCCCAGACCGGCGGTGGCCCCGGCATCGCCTCGGAGGTGCCCGCGAAATACGTCTACGACATGATGTTCCTCAGTCAGAACCTCGGCCAGGGCTTCGCCGCCTCAACGATGATGCTCTTGACCGTCATCATCGTCGTCGTGCCCTGGGCCTATCTCGAATTCGGCGGAAAGGGGAAGCGTCATGGCTGAAGCAGGTTTGATCGACCATACCGATGCAGCCGCCGGCAGCCACTCCCGTGCGCTGGAGGGGCCGCGTGGCGCCCGCCCGCGCCGTGTGCTCTCCCGCCGCAACATCATTCTTTACGGCACGCTCTTTGTCGTCGCGGTCTATTATCTGCTGCCGCTCTACGTGATGATCGTCACGTCCTTGAAAGGCATGCCGGAAATCCGCCTCGGCAACGTCTTCTCACCACCTGTGGAGATCACCTTCGAGCCGTGGGTGAAAGCCTGGGCGACCGCCTGCACCGGGCTCAACTGCGACGGCCTGTCACGCGGCTTCTGGAACTCGGTCAGGATCACCATTCCGTCTGTTGTCCTGTCTATCGCCATCGCCTCGGTGAACGGATATGCGTTGGCGAATTGGCGCTTCAAGGGTGCAAATCTCTTCTTCACCATCCTTATCGTCGGCGCGTTCATCCCCTATCAGGTGATGCTCTACCCGATCGTCATCATCCTGCGCGAGATGGGCATTTACGGCACGCTGACCGGCCTCGTTCTCGTGCACTCCGTGTTCGGGATGCCGATCCTGACGCTGCTGTTCCGTAACTATTTCACGTCGGTGCCTGAAGAATTGTTCAAGGCCGCGCGCGTCGATGGGGCCGGCTTCTGGGGCATCTACTTCAAGATCATGCTGCCGATGAGCCTGCCGATCTTCGTCGTCGCCATGATTTTGCAGGTGACCGGCATCTGGAACGACTTCCTGTTCGGTGTCGTCTACACCAAACCGGATATCTATCCGATGACAGTTCAACTCAACAACATCGTCAACTCCGTCCAGGGGGTTAAGGAGTACAACGTGAATATGGCGGCCACGCTCCTGACGGGGCTCGTCCCCCTGGTCGTCTATTTCGTCTCCGGAAAACTGTTTGTGCGCGGCATCGCTGCCGGCGCCGTGAAGGGATAAGCCATGGCCAGTGTCTCGGTTAGGAATCTCGACCTCAGCTTCGGCGACGTGAAGGTTCTGCAGAACTTGAACCTCGACATCGAGAAGGGCGAGTTCCTGGTGCTCCTCGGCTCGTCGGGCTGTGGCAAGTCCACGCTGCTCAACTGCATCGCCGGCCTTCTCGACATCACCGACGGGCAGATCTTCATCAGCGAGCACAACGTCACCTGGGAGCAGCCGAAGGACCGCGGCATCGGCATGGTGTTCCAGTCCTACGCGCTCTACCCGCAGATGACGGTGGAAGGAAACCTCGCCTTCGGCCTGAAGAACGCCCGCGTGCCGAGGGATGAGATCAAGAAACGCATCGCCCGCGCCGCCCAACTCCTGCACATCGAGCCGCTCTTGAAGCGCAAGCCGGCGCAGCTTTCGGGCGGTCAGCGCCAGCGTGTGGCCATCGGCCGGGCGCTTGTGCGGGATGTGGACGTCTTCCTGTTCGACGAACCGTTGTCGAACCTCGACGCCAAGCTGAGGGCCGAACTCCGCGTGGAGATCAAGCGCCTGCACCATGAGCTCGAGAACACCACCATGATCTACGTCACCCACGACCAGATCGAGGCCATGACGCTCGCCGACCGCATCGCCATCATGCGCGCCGGCGCCATCCAGCAGCTCGCCGATCCCGCCACCATCTACAACAAGCCCTACAACAAATACGTCGCCGGCTTCATCGGCTCACCCAGCATCAACTTCATCGACGGCACACTGGAGGCGGCGAGCGATCCTGTCTTCAAGGCGGGCGAGACGAAGGTCGACCTTTCCCGCTATGCCTTCTCCGGCAACGGGCCGAAACCCGGTCCGGTCACCTTCGGCATCCGGCCGGAGCATATTTTCATGGATAAGGCTGCCGTTGACGAGCCCTTCAGGGCCAACGTGGAGGTCGACGTCGTCGAGCCCATGGGTGCCGACACGCTCGTGTGGTCGAAGCTCAACGGCCACGAACTGCGCTTCCGCGTCGACGGTCAGACGCCGCTGAAGAAAGGCGACCGTGTGAAGGTCGGCTTCGATCCGGCGCGGGCGTCCATTTTCGACGCCGAGACGGAAATGCGGCTTTGAAGATGATGATTGGCGATGGGGGGACCTTCGCCGCCTGAACGGCGACACGCGACCGTTGGTATTAACCGGGCGTCCGTCAGGGGCGCCGAATTGTGGAGAGATTCATGACCAGCTTTTCCTACCAGCTCTATTCCTCCCGAGAGTTCCCGCCCCTTCCCGACACCCTTAAGATGCTCAAGTCCCTGGGCTACGCTCAGGTTGAAGGCTACGGCGGTGTCTACGGCGACATCCCAGCCCTCAAGTCGGCGCTCTCCGAGGCCGGCCTCGTCATGGCTTCCGGCCATTTCGGGCTCGACATGCTGGAAAATGAGCCGGACAAGGCGATCGAGATCGCCCGTACCGTGGGCATGAAGGCCGCCTATTGCCCGTTTCTCGCTCCCGACCAACGCCCCGCGGACGCCGCCGGCTATGCCCGCCTCGGCGAGCGGCTGCAGAAGGCGGGTGAGCCACTGGTGAAGGCCGGCCTCGTCTTCGGCTGGCACAACCACGACTTCGAGTTCCGGGCGCTGCCGGACGGCGCCATCCCCCAAGCCGAGATCTTCAAGGGCGGGCCGGACCTTTCCTGGGAGGCCGACATCGCCTGGATCGTGCGCGGCGGCGCCGACCCGCTCGCCTGGATCGACAGCCATGGTGACCGCATCTCGGCCGTCCACGTCAAGGACATCGCGCCGGCGGGCGAGAATGCCGACGAGGACGGCTGGGCCGATGTCGGCACGGGCACCATGGACTGGAAAGCGATCATGGACACCGTGCGGGGGAAGACAAAGGCCGAGCTCTTCATCATGGAACACGACAAGCCGAGCGACCACGAGCGCTTCGCGCGCCGATCGATCGAGAACGCGAGCAAGTTTTGAAACGGTAGAAGATGCATTTGGACCGCTGGTGGGGCGGGGCCCGCCAGCGGTCAAGTCAACGAGGTATTGAGCATGTCCAAGAAACTAGGAGTAGGCGTCATCGGCTGCGGCAACATCTCCGCGGCCTATATGCGGCTTTCGCCGCTCTTCCGCGGCATCGAGATCCGCGCCTGTGCCGATATGAATCCCGAGGCCGCGCGCCTGCGCGCCGAGGAGTTCAACCTGCGCCAGGAGACGGTGGATGGGTTGCTTCAGGCCGACGACATCGACATCGTCGTCAACCTGACGATCCCCGCCGCGCACTACGAGGTGTCGAAGAAGGCGATCGAGGCGGGCAAGCACGTCTATTCGGAAAAGCCCTTTGTGCTCTCCGTGGAGGAAGGCAAGGCGCTGGCCACGCTCGCCGCCGAAAAAGGCGTGCGCGTGGGCTCTGCCCCCGACACATTCCTGGGCGGCGCGCATCAGCTCGCCCGCCATATCGTCGACAGCGGGTCCATCGGCAAGGTCGTCAGCGGCACCTGCCACGTGATGAGCCACGGCATGGAGCACTGGCATCCCAACCCGGACTTCTTCTTCAAGTCCGGCGCCGGCCCCGTGCTCGACATCGGCCCCTACTACATCACCAACCTGATCCAGCTCATCGGCCCGGTGAAGCGGGTCGCCGCGCTGGCCTCCATCCCGACAAAGGAACGCGTCATCCTGTCGGAGCCGCGCAAGGGCGAGAACATCGACGTCGAGACGCCCACCACCATCCACGCCATCATGGAGTTTGCGAGCGGCGCCATCGTCACGCTGGGCGCGAGCTGGGACGTCTGGCATCATAAGCACGCGAATATGGAGCTGTACGGCGAGAAGGGCTCGCTGCACGTTCCCGATCCCAACTTTTTCGGCGGCGACCTCGTCGTCACCGACGAGGTGGAAATCGTCGACGAGCCGCAATGGGAGCACCCGCTGGGCGTCGCCAACCAGGAAGGCAAGGACGGCAAGGGACTGGCCAACTATCGCGCCGCCGGCCTTGCGGACATGGCCATCGGCATCCTGGAAGGCCGCCCGCACCGCTGCTCGCTGGAGATGTCGCTTCACGCCATCGACGTGATGACGTCCATCCTGAAATCCGGCGAGACCGGCGGCTTCGTCGACCTGACGACGACCTGCGAGCGGCCCGCCGCCCTCGATGTCGAGGCGGCGCGCGCATTGCTGGCGGAAAAGGAGTTTGCATGAACTGGCAGCCAGCCGAGAACCGCTACGAGAAAATGCACTACCGGCGTTGCGGCCGATCCGGGCTGAAGCTGCCGGCGATCTCGCTCGGGCTTTGGCACAATTTCGGCCACGACCGTCCGCATGGGTTGAAGCAGGCGATCTGCCGCAAGGCGTTCGATCTGGGGATCACCCATTTCGACCTCGCCAACAATTACGGCCCTCCGCCCGGCACGGCGGAGGAGGCCTTCGGCCAGATTCTGCGTGAAGATTTCGCCGGCTACCGTGACCAGCTCATCATCTCCTCCAAGGCCGGCTACGGCATGTGGCCCGGTCCTTACGGGGAATGGGGCAGCCGCAAATATCTGGTGGCGAGCTGCGACCAGAGCCTTAAGCGGCTTGGCCTCGACTATGTCGACATCTTCTATTCCCACCGCTTCGATCCGGACACGCCGCTCGAGGAGACCATGATGGCGCTCGACCACATCGTGCGCTCGGGCCGCGCGCTCTACGCCGGCATCTCCTCCTACAATTCTGAGCGCACGCGCGAGGCCGCCGCCATCCTCAAGGAGCTCGGCACACCCTGCCTCATCCACCAGCCGAGCTACTCCATGATCAACCGCTGGGTGGAGGAGGACAAGCTGCTCGACACGCTGGATGATCTCGGCATCGGCTCCATCGTCTTCTCGCCGCTGGCGCAAGGCATGCTGACGGACAAGTATCTCGGCGGCATCCCCGAGGAGAGCCGCGCCGCGCAGGGCAAATCGCTCAGACAGGAATTCCTCAACGAGAAGACTATTTCCAACATCTCGGCCTTGAACGACATCGCCAAGCGCCGCGGGCAAACACTGGCGCAGATGGCCCTTGCATGGGTCCTGCGCGGCGGGCGGGTGACCACGGCGCTGATCGGCGCCAGCCGGCCCGAGCAGGTGGAAGACTGCGTGCGGGCGCTCGACAATCCGGATTTCACGCAAGAGGAGCTGGCCGAGATCGACAAATACGCCCGCGAGGCCGACATCAACCTGTGGGCGGCGTCGGCCGAGCGCAAGGGACCCCCAAGGAAATGATCGTCAATCCCATCCTGCCCGGCTTCAATCCCGACCCGTCCATCTGCAGGGTGGGCGAGGACTATTACATCGCCACCTCCACCTTCGAGTGGTATCCGGGCGTTCAGATCCACCATTCCCGCGATCTCGTGAACTGGCGCCTTATCAAGCGCCCGCTGGAGCGCGCCAGCCAGCTCGACATGCGCGGCAATCCCGATTCCGGCGGCATCTGGGCGCCGTGCCTTTCCCATGCCGACGGGCTGTTCTGGCTGGTCTACACGGACGTCAAACGCCTCGACGGCAATTTCAAGGACGCGCACAACTACATCGTCACCGCGCCTTCCATCGAGGGGCCGTGGTCCGACCCCGTTTATGTGAATTCCTCCGGCTTCGACCCCTCGCTCTTCCACGATGACGACGGCCGCAAATGGTTCCTCAACATGGTGTGGAACCACCGCTCCAACTCCATCGGCGGCAGCCCCAAGCACCCCGCCTTCGCAGGCATCCTGCTCCAAGAGTTCGACCCCAAGGCGGGCAAGCTCGTCGGCGAGGTCAAGAATGTCTTCGCCGGGAGCGAGCACGGCCTCGTCGAGGGGCCGCACCTCTTCAAGCGCGACGGTTGGTACTATATGACGGTGGCCGAGGGCGGCACCGGCTACGGCCACGCCGTCACCATGGCGCGCTCGCGCAAGATCGACGGTCCTTACGAGCTGCATCCGGACACCCATCTCTTCACCTCCAAGGACGCGCCGGACGCTGAATTGCAGCGCTCCGGCCACGGCCAGGTGGTGGAGACCCCGGACGGGGCGGTCTATCACACGCATCTGTGCTCGCGCCCGCTTCCCGGCATTCGCCGTTCCCCGCTCGGCCGCGAGACGGCGATCCAGAAATGCGTGTGGAAGGAGGATGGCTGGCTCTATCCGCAGAGCGGGAACCCGGTGCCGGAGGTGCGCGTTCCCGCCCCCTTCGATGTCGAACCGTCGCCACCGAAGGCGGTCGAACGCGTCTTCGACGGCGACAGCCTGCCGGACGAGTTCCAGTGGCTGCGCACGCCGCAGCCCGAACGCATCTTCACCCTCACCGGCACCGCGCTCAGGCTCATAGGCCGCGAATCCATCGGCAGTTGGTTCGAGCAGGCGCTGGTCGCACGCCGGCAGGAGCATTGGCATTACCGTGCGGAAACGCAGCTCGACTTCCGCCCGACCACCTACCAGCAGGCCGCCGGCCTCACCGCCTATTACAACCGCCACAAATTCCATTTCCTTGGCCTGACCTGGCATGAGACGGCCGGCCGTTCGCTCACCATCCTGAGCTGCCCTGGCGAATGGCCGGACGGGCGTCTCAAATTCCCGCTGGAGGCGCCGATCCCGCTGCCGGCGGAAGGGCCAGTGAGCCTTGCCGCCGAGGTGAAGGAAGCGGAGCTGCAGTTCTTCTACAAAACCGGCGGCGACTGGCAGGCCGTTGGCCCTGTGCTCGACGCCAGCGTGATCTCCGACGAGGGTGGGCGCGGCGAGCACGCCTCGTTCACCGGCGCCTTTGTCGGCATGATGTGCTTCGATACGAGTGGCAGCGCGCTTCCCGCCGACTTCACCCGCTTCACCTATGTTCCGGAGCCTGGCTGATGGCTAGTTTTCTGGAGGTCTACGATTGCCGGACCGGGCAGAGTAATGTCTTATATAAGACAGAAGACATGATCGAAGCGCCGAACTGGTCACCCGACGGCCGCTTCCTCGTCTTCAACGGCGGCGGCCTTCTCTACCGGCTCGATATCGCCGAGGGCGCCACGCCGCGGCGGATCGATACCGGCTTCGCCGTCAACTGCAACAACGACCACGGCATTTCGCCCGACGGCACCATGCTCGCCATCAGCGACAAGACCGAGACTGGCGTTTCCTGCATCTACACACTGCCCATCGAGGGCGGCACACCCCGCCGCGTGACAGAGCAGGTGCCCTCCTGGTGGCACGGCTGGTCGCCCGACGGAAAGCGCCTTGCCTACACGGCCAAACGTGGCGAGGCCTTCGACATCTACACGATCGATCTCGAGGGCGGGGCCGAAACCCGGCTGACCGATGGTAGAGGCCACAACGACGGCCCCGACTACGCGCCCGATGGCGAGTGGATCTGGTTCAATTCGAGCCGCAGCGGCACCATGCAGCTCTGGCGCATCCGCACCGATGGCAGCGGACTGGAGCAGATGACCGACGACGAGCGGGTGAACTGGTTTCCCCATCCCGCGCCCGACGGCCGCACCGTGCTCTATCTGTCTTATGGGCCGGGCGTCGAAGGCCATCCGCGCGACCACGATGTGGAGCTGCGGCTGATGGACGCCGAGGGCGGCAATTGCCGCACCGTGGTCGAGCTCTTCGGCGGGCAGGGCTCGATCAACGTGCCCTGCTGGGCGCCCGATGCGGGTGCCTTTGCCTATATCCGCTATTCGCGCGACAGCGCATCTCAGAAGGGAGGTTGAAATGCCTAAGACGATGAAGGGACCAGCGATCTTTCTGGCACAGTTCGCAGGCGACGAGGCACCGTTCAACACGCTGCCGAACATCGCCCGCTGGGCCGCCGGCCACGGCTACAAGGGTATCCAGATTCCAAGCTGGGACGGACGGCTGTTCGACGTTAAAAAGGCAGCCGAATCGAAGGATTACTGCGACGAGGTGAAAGGCATCTGCACTGAGGCCGGTGTCGAGATCACCGAGCTTTCGACGCATTTGCAGGGGCAGCTTGTCGCCGTCCATCCCGCATACGACATCCCCTTCGATGGCTTCGCGCCGGAAAGCGTCCATAACAATCCCAAGGCCCGCCAGGAATGGGCCGTGGAGCAGATGAAGTTCGGGGCAAAAGCCTCGCGGAATCTGGGGCTCGACGTGAGCGTTTCCTTTAGCGGCGCGCTCGCCTTCCCCTATCTCTATCCCTGGCCGCAGCGCCCGGAAGGGCTGATCGACGAGGCCTTCGGCGAGCTTGCCCGCCGCTGGAACCCGATCCTCGATGCCTATGAGGATTCCGGTGTTGACGTCGCCTACGAGTTGCATCCGGGCGAGGACCTGTTCGACGGCGCCACCTTCGAGATGTTTCTGGAGAAGGTCGGCGGCCACAAGCGCTGCATGATCAACTACGATCCCTCGCACTTCCTGCTGCAACAGCTCGACTACCTCGCCTTCATCGACATCTACCACGAGCGCATCTCCGCCTTCCACGTGAAGGATGCCGAGTTCAATCCAGACGGGCGCCAGGGCGTCTATTCGGGCTATCAGGGCTGGGTGAACCGCGCCGGCCGCTTCCGCTCACTCGGCGACGGGCAGGTGGATTTCGTCGGCATCTTCTCGAAGCTCGCCCAGTACGACTACGACTCCTGGGCGGTGCTCGAATGGGAGTGCGCACTGAAGCATCCCGAGCAGGGGGCGGCGGAAGGCGCGCCGTTCATCGCCGATCACATCATCCAAGTCACCGAGAAGGCGTTCGACGATTTCGCCGGTGGTGAGACCGACACGGCCAAGCTCAGGAAGATGCTCGGCATTTCGCAATAAGGGAGGCAGACATGGTTTCCGCATCCGCAAGTACATCCGCCGCAAGCACCATCCGCCTCGGCATGGTGGGCGGCGGCCAGGGCGCGTTCATTGGCGCCGTGCATCGCATGGCCGCCCGGCTCGACGGGCACTACACGCTCCTCGCCGGCGCGCTGTCGTCCGATCCCGAGCGGGCGAAGGCGTCGGCCGCCGAGCTCGGCCTCGATCCGGACCGCTCCTACGGCAGCTTCGAGGAGATGGCGCAAAAGGAGGCCGCGCGCGAGGACGGCATCGAGGCCGTCAGCATCGTAACGCCCAACCACATGCACTATCCGGCGGCGAAGGTTTTCCTGGAGGCCGGCATCCACGTCATCTGCGACAAGCCGCTGACGTCGAGCCTCGAGGACGCCAAGGCGCTGGTGCAGGCGGTGGAGAAGAGCGGCAAGCTCTTCGTGCTCACCCACAACTACTCCGGCTATCCGATGATCCGCCAGGCGCGGCAGATGGTGAGCGAGGGCACGTTGGGCGAGATCGTGCTGGTGCAGGCCGAATACCCGCAGGACTGGCTGGCCGAGCCGATCGAGGAGACGGGCCAGAAGCAGGCCTCGTGGCGCACCGACCCGGCGCGCTCCGGCGCCGGTGGGGCCATCGGCGATATCGGCACCCATGCCTATCAGCTCGCCACGTTCGTGACGGGCCTGAAGGCGGAGAGTGTTGCCGCCGACCTCGACAGCTTCGTCTCCGGCCGGCGGCTCGACGACAACGCCCATGTCATGCTGCGCTTCGGCGCCAGGGACGGGCGGCAGGCCAAAGGCACGATCTGGGTGAGCCAGGTGGCGCCGGGCAACGAGAACGGGCTGAAGCTCAGGGTCTACGGCACCAAGGGCGGGCTTGAATGGGTGCAGGCCGACCCGAACTACCTCTGGTACACACCTCTGGGTGAGCCGAAGCGGCTGATCACGCGCGGCGGCGCCGGGGCGAACGAGGCGGCAGCCGGTGTCACCCGCATTCCGGGCGGCCACCCGGAGGGTTATCTGGAAGCCTTCGCCACGCTCTATACGGAAGCCGCAGGCGCAATCGGTGCGCTACGCGGTGGAGCAAAGCCGGAGGGCCTGGTGCTGCCGACGGTGAAGGACGGGCTGGACGGCATGCGCTTCATCCACGCCTGCGTGGCCTCCTCGCAGGCCAACGCGGCCTGGACGCGGCTCGATGCCGTTTAGGACGGAAGGAATACGGTAGGGGCTTGCCCCTACCGTACCACCAGCACCGAAATCCCGGCATGGCGGACGACGCGGGCGGCGTTGGGGCCTATGAGGTAGTCCTCGGGGCCCGGCCGCATCGCCGAGAGCACGATGAGATCGGCCTTGACGATGCCCGCATAGCGCAGGATCTCGCGGTAAATCGAGCCGTGGCCGACGATGTGGCGGTACTTGATGTCGGCGGGCACGTGCTCCTTGGTGAACTTGTGCAGCGCCTCGTTGGCGTGGTCGATGGCCTCCTGCTCGTGCTCCTTGGGAAAGAAGCCGCCGACGATGGACATGCCGTAGTCGGGCACCACCGTCATCACGTGCAGGCGGCTGCCGAAGTTGCGGGCATAGTCGACGGCCGTCTGGAGCGTGCGCACCTCGCTTTCGGCATGGCCGAGATCGATGGAAACGAGAATGTCCTTGTACATGATCTATCTCCTCACGCGGCGGCCGGTTTCGGCTTCGGATTGCCGGCCAGGGTGCCCCCGCGACGGCGCTGCAGGAAGGCCACAAGCGCCAGGATGAGAAGTGCCGGGATGTAGAACACCTGGCGCGGCATGCGCTCGGCGGTCACTTCCACGGCGGTGATCTGCACCGGCTCTTCGGCATAGAAGTCCATGTTCGACAACGTCCGGCCGGCGAGGCTGTTCATATCGAGCGGCTCGTCCAGGATGGTGGTGCCGTTCTCGATGCGCACGGGCAGGCCGATGGCCTCCTCGAAGCGCTCTTCGCCGCTGGCACCTGCCTCGCCCAGGCTGAAGGCCATTGTGCGCTCCAGCATCTGGTCGGGGTTGTCGAAGTCAGGACCGCGAATGACGAGACGCACCTGCGCGTCGTCCGGCTCGCCCTCGACCACCTCGAAGATCCGCTGCGGCTCCACCTGGTCGAATGGCGGCTGCACGAGGTCGAGGAAGAAGCCCGGCCGCAAGAGCATGAAGGTGACGAGCAGCAGGGCGGCCGACTCCCACATGCGCGACTTCACCATGAAGAAGCCTTGAGTGGCGGCGGCGAAGATAAGCATCGCCACCGTTGCCAGGCAGAACACCCAGATGGCGCCGAGGAAGCCGACGTCGATCAGGAGTAGGTCGGTGTTGAAGACGAAGATGAAGGGGAGCAGCACCGTCCTCAGCGAGTAAAAGAAGGCCGTAAAGCCAGTCTTCAGCGGGTCGCCTCCCGAGACCGCGGCGGCGGCGAACGAGGCAAGCCCCACCGGCGGTGTCACGTCGGCCATGATGCCGAAATAGAAGACGAACATGTGGGCGGCGATGAGCGGGATCAAAACGCCGTTGGCTGCACCCAGTTGCACGATAACCGGCGCCATGAGCGAGGAGACGACGATGTAGTTCGCCGTCGTCGGCAGGCCCATGCCAAGCACCAGGCTGATGAGCGCGGTGAAGACGAGGATCAGGAAGATGTTGCCGCCCGATAGGAACTCCACGAATTCGGCCATCACCTGGCCGATACCCGTCAGCGTGACCGTGCCGACGATGATACCGGCGGCGGCGGTGGCACAGGCGATACCGATCATATTGCGCGCGCCGGTGATCAGGCCGGCGATGAGATCGGAAAAGCCCTCGGCGAAGGCGGCGCGCTGCTCGGGCAGCTGCAGTCCCCGGAAAACGGCCTTCATCGGCTTCTGGGTGAGGATGATGAAGATGAGCAAGAGCACCGCGTAGAAGGCCGACAGGCCGGGCGAGGACCGCTCGATCATCAGGAACCAGATGAGGACGACGAGGGGTAAGAGATAGTGCAGGCCGGTCTTCAGGACATCCACCGGGATCGGCAGTTCGACGACCGGAGCGTTCGGGTCGTCAAGTTCCAGGTCGGGCGCGCGGGCGGCAAACCAGACGAGCCCCACATAGACGCCGAGCATAGCCAGGATAAGCACCGGCCCGGAAATGCCGGGGATCAGCCAGCGCACGAAGCCGATGCCGTAATAGATGACGCCGGCGAGGATGAGGATCGAGGCGATGGTGATGCCGGCGCGCAGCAGTGCGATCGTTACCGGATGCGTCTGGCGCTTTGGCAACATCGGCATGTCGTTCTTCACCGCTTCCAGATGCACCACGTAGAGAAGGGCGATGTAGGAGATCACCGCCGGCAGGAAGGCGTGCTTGATGACCTGGAGGTAGGGGATGCCGACATATTCGACCATCAGGAAGGCGGCCGCGCCCATGACGGGCGGCATGATCTGGCCGTTGACGGAACTTGCCACCTCGACGGAGCCGGCGCGCTCCGGGCTGAAGCCGACTCTCTTCATGAGGGGGATGGTGAAGGTGCCGGTGGTGACGACGTTGGCGATGGAGGAGCCGGAGATGAGGCCTGTCATCATCGAAGCGAGGACGGCCGCCTTGGCAGGCCCGCCACGCAGATGGCCGAGCAACGCGAAGGCGAGCTTGATGAAGAAATTGCCTGCACCCGCCCGGTCGAGCATCGAGCCGAACAGCACGAACAGGAAGACGAAGGCCGACGAGACACCGAGCGCAACGCCGAACACGCCGTTGGGCGAGAGCCACATCTGGTCCATTGCGCGCGGGAAGGAGGCGCCGCCCCAACGGATGATGTCCGGAACCAGGGTCGAGGAGCCGAAGAAGACATAGGCGAGGAAGACGATCGCCACGATCATCAGCGGGGGGCCGAGCGCACGGCGGGTGGCTTCCATGAGGAGCACCATGCCCATGCCGGCGACGATCAAATCCTGGGTTATGGGCAGGCCGGGCCGGCGGGCAAGGTCGCGATAGAAAACGAAGACATAAAGCGCGCAGGCCGCCGCCAGCAGCGCCAGCACCCAGTCAAGCTTGGGAATGCGGTCGCGCGGGCTGCGGGGGAACGCCGGGAATGCCATGTAGGCAAGGAAGAGGCCGAAGGCCAGGTGGATGGCGCGCGTCTGCGCGTCGTTGAGGACGAGGCCGAACCCCGTCAGGCTCGACAGCATGTAGGGCAGCGGCGAGGCGATGTAGAGCTGGAAGAGCGACCAGCAGAGCGCCACGGCTGCAATGATAGTGCCCGAGGTTCCGGCAGGATCGCGCGCGCCCGTATCGGTAGAAGCGACGAGATCCTGCAGTTCATCACCGGAAAGCTGCGTTTGCGCGCCCGTGGCGCCCTTGGTGTCGTCAGCCATTCGTTGTCCCCCTCGAGACAGTTATCGTTCTTGCGCGCCCCCAATCCGGCGAAGCGAAAAAGGGCGCCCCGGAGGGAGCGCCCTTGTTGCCAAGGCTGCTTAGTTGAGCCAGCCCTTTTCCTGGTAGTACTTCTCCGCGCCCGGATGCATCGGCGCGGAATTGCCTTGGCCCACCATCTGCTCGGGCGTCAGGTTGGCAAGCGCCGGATGCAGGCTTTTGAAGTCGTCGAAATTGTCAAACACCGACGAGACGAAGGTGTAGACGACGTCTTCCGGCACGTCGGCCGAGGTGACGACGGTGGCGCCGACGCCGAAGGTATTCACGTCCTCATCGGTGCCGCGATACATGCCGCCGGGGATGACCGCCTTGAAGTAGTAGGGGTTGCCCTCGACCAGCTTGTCGACAGCTTCGCCCTCGACCGGCACGATCACGCTGTCGCAGGTGGTGGTCGCCTCCTCGATGGCGCCGGCCGGGTGGCCGACCGTGTAGGCGAAGGCGTCGATGTTGTTGTCGCAGAGCGCCGAGCTCTGCTCTGCCGGCGCGAGCTCGGCGGCAAGGGCGAAGTCGGAATTCGTCCAGCCCTTCTCAGCGATCAAAAGGTCCATCAGCGCGCGCTGGCCGGAGCCGGGGTTGCCGATGTTGACGCGCTTGCCCTTGAGATCGTCGAACGCGGCAACACCGGAATCGGCGCGCGCCACGACCGTCAGTGGTTCGGGGTGCAGCGAGAAGACAGAGCGCAGGTTCTCATGCGCGCCGTCCTCGGCGAAGTTCGCCTCGCCGTTGGCGGCGTTGTACTGCACGTCCGACTGGACGACGCCGAACTCCAGGTCGCCGCCCTTGATGGCGTTGACGTTGAAGACCGAGCCACCGGTGGATTCGACCGAGCAGCGGATGCCGTGCTCGCGGCGGGTCTGGTTCATCAGCCGGCAGATGGCGCCGCCTACCGGATAGTAGACGCCCGTGACGCCGCCCGTGCCCACGGACACGAACTGCTGCTCCTGCGCCATCGCCGTTCCGGCCGACAGCGCGCCCAGCATCGCGGTGGCGATGCCGAAGCCGAGAATCCGATTTGGTTTCATACTGCGTCTCCCTTTAACTGGATTTTCGTAACCCGTTGCACGTCGATTTCCGGCCCGTCTCGTTTCGAGGGGCCGCCTGCCACCGGGCACCGTGCGGAACGCCCGGCCGGCCTTGCTGCGCAGCCCAGGCGAAGAGCGTGAAATGCCACCTCGCCCAAGTCAATGGATAGACTGCGCAATTTGGTGGAAGATGCAACATATTGTTGTGCTGGCCCGCTGGCGGCACGCGGCAATATGCGGCTTTCCTCCCAGTGTTCCTCCTCAACTCATCTCAGACGAGCGCGGCGTCGACAGCCTCGCCGAGGCGCTCGACGATCGTGTCGGCCGTTTGCCGGTCCAGTATGAACGGCGGGGCGATGAGCACATGGTCGCCGCGCCTGCCGTCGATTGTGCCGCCGGCGGGATAGACCATCAGGCCGCGCGCCATGGCCTCCTTCTTCACCTTCGCATGGAGCTTCTTCGCCGGGTCGAACGGCTCTTTCGTCGCCCGGTCGGCAACAAGCTCCAGCCCCAGGAACAGGCCGCGCCCGCGGATGTCGCCGACATGGGCATGGTTGCCGAAGCGGGCCTCCAGGCGGCCTCGAAGATAGGCGCCTGTCTCGCGCACATTGGCGAGCAGGCCGTCGCGCGCGATCGCCTCCTGCACGGCAAGGGCGGCCGCGCAGGCCATGGGGTGGCAGATATAGGTGTGGCCGTGCTGGAAGACGCCGGAGCCTTCAGCAAAGGCGTCGAAGACGTGGCGGGACAGGAGCACGGCGCCGATTGCCTGATAGCCGCCGCCCAACCCCTTGGCGACGGTTAGAATGTCGGGTGCCACGCCGTCCTTTTCGCAGGCGTGCATGGTGCCGGTGCGGCCCATGCCGCACATCACCTCGTCGAGGATGAGAAGAACGCCGTAGCGGTCGCAGATCTCGCGGATGCGGGCAAGATAGCCGGGAACGGCGGGCACAGCTCCCGCCGTGGCCCCCACGACAGGCTCGGCGACGAAGGCCATAACCGTATCGGCGCCGAGCTCCAGGATCTTGTCCTCGAGCTGCTGTGCGGCGCGCTGGCCGTACGCCTCCTCGCTCTCGCCCGGTCTCTGCAACCGATAGGCATAGCAGGGGTCGATGTGATGGGTCTCGATAAGCAGCGGGCGGAACTGCGCCCGGCGCGCCTCGTTGCCGCCGGCGGCAAGCACGCCCAGCGTGTTGCCGTGGTAGCTCTGGCGGCGGGCGATGATGTTGCGCCGCCCGGGCTCGCCCTTCTCCATGAAAAACTGCCGCGCCATCTTCAGCGCCGCCTCGTTGGCCTCCGAGCCGCCGGAGACGAAATAGGCGTGGCTGATTCCTTGAGGCGCTCCCGCCACCAGCGTCTCGGCCAGCGCCTCGGCCGGTTCGTTGGTGAAGAAGCTCGTGTGGGCGTAGGCGAGCTTTTCGGCCTGGTTCTTCAGCGCTGCGACGACATCCGGATGGCCGTGCCCGAGGCAGGAGACGGCCGCTCCGCCGGAAGCGTCGATATAGGCCCGGCCTTCGGTGTCGAAGAGTTCGACGCCCGTGCCGCCGACGGCGATGGGCAATTCCACGTGAATCTGGCGGTGCAGGATATGCGTCATTGGCTCTTCCGGTGCCGCGCGCGGGCGGCGGGTTCGAAGACATGGACCTTGAGTTCGGCGAGCTGGCGCTCTGTCCGGGCGATCGCCTCCAGCGCCTCTTCCCCGCCCTCGCCGGCCACGAGAGCGGCCAGGATTTCCACCGCCGTGAAGGCCGGCGCCATGGAATGGAAGAAGGAGGGGCTGTCCGTCGAGACGAGGATGGCGTGGCGGGCAAGGGTTGCCACCGGTGAGCCGGCGCTGTCGGTCAGCGTCACGATGGTGAGGCCCTTGGCATGGGCATGGCGTGCCGCCTCGACGCTTGCCCGCGTATAGGGTGCCACGGTAGCGACGAAGAAGACATCCTCCGCGGTGGCGAAACGAAGCGGATCAAGGCCCGCGCCGTTGCCGAAGTCGAGCGCGGTGGTCTTTTCGCCGAGAAAGGAGAGCATGTAGGCGAGATGGGCGGCCACCGGGCGGCTGGAGCGCAAGCCGAGGCAATAGACGCGGCGGGCGCGCGCCATGGCGCCGGCTGCCCCGGTGAGCGCATCGAGGGCGCCCGTTTCGCCGAGAGCTGAAATCTGGGCCGCGGTGGCGGCGGCGATCTCGCCGGCGAAGGCGCGGTCGCCCGCCTGCCTCTGGCGCGCCACCTGGATGCCGGCCTTGCCGGAGAAGCCCAGCGCCTGCTCCTTCAGCGCCTCGCCATGAAGCTGGCGCACCTCGTCATAACCATCGAGCCCCAGCCGCTTTGCAAGGCGCGTCATGGTCCAGGGCTGGACGCCGGCGCGGCGCGCCTGCTCACGCATGGAAAGCAGCGCCACATCGCCCGGGTTCTCCATGACATAGCGGGCGGCGGCCCCCAACTGCCCGGGAAGCGCGTCGACGGAACGGGTGATACGATCGGCAAAGGCGGCGCGGTCCATGGAGCGCATCCTAGACGGCGTTTCGCGGTTATGCAACATATGTTGCATCTTGTGCAACGAATGGAGGATTTGCCGTGGCAGCAGGCGAAAGCAGCTTCGAGGCGCGGTTGGCGGCGATCGCCGTGGCGCCCAATGGCGGGCGGCGCACCAAGGCCGACCATCCGGCCCTGCCGCAGACGGCGGACGAGCTGGCGGAAACGGCCGCCGCCTGTCTGGAGGCGGGGGCGGCGATGCTGCACTGCCATGTGCGCGACCGCGACGGCCAGCACATCCTCGACGCCGAGGCCTATCGCGATGCCACCGCCGCCGTGCGGCGTGAAGTGGGCGAGCGGCTCGTCGTCCAGATCACCACCGAGGCCGTCGGCCGCTACCAGCCGGAGGAGCAGATGGCGGTGGTGCGGGCGGTCAGGCCGGAGGCGGCTTCGCTGGCGCTGAAGGAACTGGTGCCCGATGCCGCGCATGAGGCCGCGTTCGGCCGCTTCCTCGCCTTCATGAAAAGGGAGAGGATCGTCCCGCAGATCATTCTCTACCACCCGGAGGAGGCACTGCGGCTCAAGGATATGATGGCGCGCGGGATCGTCCCCTTCGACGATGTTCCCGTGCTCTATGTGCTCGGCCGCTATACGGCCGGCCAGCGCTCCGCGCCCGCCGACCTCCTGCCCTTCCTGGCGCCGGAGGCGCCGCGCTTCGGGCATTTCATGGTCTGCGCATTCGGCGCGCGGGAAGCGGCCTGCGTGACGACTGCTGCGGCGCTGGGTGGGCATGCGCGCGTGGGCTTCGAGAACAATCTTCATCTGCCCGATGGCACCTTGGCTCCGGACAACGCGGCGCTCGTGCGCGGCGTTGCCGGCGCGCTTGCCGCGCTGGGGATGCGGGCGGCGGATGCGGGGCGCCTGCGCGCCGACTGGGCGCTTGTCGTGAATTGACGCGCGTCGCCGTTTTTCCGATACAGGGCGCAGACAATGGAGGCGGCGAGCTGATGCAATTTGTGCATGTGAACGGCATCGTCCTGCACTACGCGGTGCGGGGGGCGGCGGACAAGCCGACGCTTGTCTTCGCCAATTCTCTCGGCACGGACTTCCGCATCTGGGACGCGGTGGCGGAGCGGCTTGAAAGCGACCACCGGCTGGTGCTCTACGACAAGCGCGGCCATGGGCTTTCCGAGGCAACGAAGCCGCCCTATGCGCTGTCCGACCATGTGAACGACCTTGCCGGCCTGCTCGACCATCTGGGTATCGAGAACGCTGTCATCGTGGGCCTTTCCGTCGGCGGCATGATCGCGCAGGCGCTTGCCACGCTGCGACCCGAGTTGGTGCGGGCGCTGGTGCTGAGCGACACGGCGCACAAGATCGGCACCGATGCCCTGTGGGACGGCCGCATCAAGGCGGTGACCGAGGAGGGCATTGCCTCGATCGCCGACGGCATCATGGAGCGCTGGTTCACGCCCGGCTACCGGACGCCGGAGAACCCCGATTTCACCGGCTACCTCGCCATGCTGACACGCACCACCGTGGAGGGCTATGCAGGCACGTGCGCGGCGCTGCGCGAGGCGGAACTTACCGAATCCACGCGGGCGCTGAAGGTGCCGACACTGTGCCTCGTCGGCGACCAGGACGGCTCGACGCCGCCGGACCTTGTGCGGGAGCTGGCCTCGCTGATCGCGGGGGCGCGGTTCGAGATCATCAAGGGTGCCGGGCACCTGCCCTGCGTCGAGCAGCCGGAAAAGACGGTAGGCCTGATCCGCTCGTTTCTTCGGCAGGCGAACATCGCTTGAGGCCGCCTATATAAAGCGACGGCCGTTACACAGGTCAGCTTTTGTCTAGAAAGGACGCGGAATGGACATTCGCCAGGTCAACGAGGACTTTGCCGTGACGGGGCAGATCGCGCCGGTGCAGGTGGCCGGGATCGCCGATGCGGGCTTCAGGAGCATCGTCTGCAACCGGCCCGACACCGAGGATGGAGCGGTGCCGCACGAGGCGGTGGAAGAGGCGGCGCGCAAGGCGGGGCTGGAATTCCGTTTCCTCCCCGTCGTTTCCGGGGCGATCACGGAAGAGAACGTGCGCGACATGGCGGCAACGCTGGAAAGCCTGCCGCGGCCGGTGCTGGCCTATTGCCGCAGCGGGGCGCGGTGCCTGAACCTCTACACGCTGATGCGGGAGATGGAGGGGTAGCGCAGGCTGGTTCGGCCAATGCCGGCACCCTTCATAGCCAGCTACAGCGGCAGTGCCCCCGTCTCCTTCAGCGTCTGCAGGACGATAGCCGTCTTCACGTGCTGCACGGATTCGTGCGGCAGGAGCACGGCGCTGACGAATTCCGACAGGCTCTTCAGGTCCGGCGTCACCACCTTGAGGATGTAGTCCATCTCGCCCGTCAGCGCGTAGGCTTCCTGCACTTCCGGCAGGCGGGCTACGAGATCGGCGAAGCGGCGGGCGTTGTCCGGGTTGTGGGTGGCCAGCGTGACGGTGATGACGTTGACGAGGGGGAAGCCCAGGCGCTCGCGGTCGAGGAGCGCGCGGTAGCCCTTGATCAAACCCTCCTCCTCCAGGCGCTGGCGGCGGCGCGAGCATTGCGAGGAAGACAGGTTCACACGCTCCGACAGATCGTTGTTGGTGAGCCGTCCGTCGGCCTGCAGCAGAGACAGTATCTTGCGGTCGTAGTCGTCAACCTGCGCATTATTCATGCATTTCTTCCTTCCTCCGCATGCTTCATGCACGGATGGTGCATTTTGCAGCCGCTAATGCAAGCCGCTTGCGGGGCTTGGGGCATAGAATGGCGCCAGCAGAAATCCGAGCGACAGGAGGACAAAATGGGCCCGTTTCCGCACGATGCGCCGCCGCCCGAGATCAGCGCCGAGAATCCGGCCGGCACGGACGGCTTCGAATTCGTCGAGTTCGCTCACCCCGAGCCGGAGAAGCTTTCCGACCTTTTCGCCAAGATGGGCTATACGGAGGTTGCCCGGCACAGGGCGAAGAAAGTTTCCGTCTGGCGCCAGGGCGACATCAACTATCTGGTCAACGCGGAACCCGGCAGCCACGCCATGCGCTTCGTCGACAAGCACGGCCCCTGCGCGCCCTCGATGGCCTGGCGGGTAGTGGACGCGAAACATGCCTTCGAGCACGCGGTGTCGAAGGGGGCCACGCCCTATGAGGGTGACGACAAGACGCTCGACGTGCCGGCTATCGTCGGCATCGGCGGTTCGCTGCTCTACTTCATCGAGACCTACGGTGAGAAGGGCTCTGCCTACGATACCGAGTTCGAGTGGCTGGGCGAGCGCAATCCGAGGCCGGAGGGCGTGGGCTTCTACTATCTCGACCATCTCACCCACAACGTCTATCGCGGCAACATGGACAAGTGGTGGGACTTCTACCGAGACCTCTTCGGCTTCAAGCAGATCCACTATTTTGACATCGATGGACGGATCACCGGGCTCGTAAGCCGCGCCATCACCTCGCCCTGCGGCAAGATTCGCATTCCACTGAACGAATCGAAGGACGACACCAGCCAGATCGCCGAGTATCTGAAGAAGTACAATGGCGAAGGCATCCAGCACATCGCCGTGGGCACGGAGGCGATCTACGACGCCACCGACAGACTGGCCGAGAACGGGCTGAAATTCATGCCCGGCCCACCCGAAACCTATTACGAGATGTCATACGAGCGGGTACACGGGCATGAGGAGCCGATCGATCGGATGAAGAAGCACGGCATCCTGATCGACGGTGAAGGTGTTGTGGACGGCGGGATGACCAAGATCCTGCTGCAGATATTCTCCAAGACCGTCATCGGGCCGATCTTCTTCGAGTTCATCCAGAGGAAGGGCGACGAAGGTTTTGGGGAAGGCAATTTCCGCGCGCTGTTCGAATCGATCGAAGCAGACCAGATCAAGCGCGGCGTCTTGAAGGTGGATGCGGCGGAGTAAGGCGCCGCTCAGTTAGTCCAGCCCCAGCCTCTCCACCTCCTCACGGCGCAGGGGCAAGTCGAAGTCGAGGAAGAACTCGTCGAGCTGCGGTGGCTTGACCGAGGTGCCGGCGAGCATGGCGTGGACCTGGCCGCGATGGTGGGCCTGGTGCAGGAAGAGATGGGCGAGCAGCGCGTCGATTCGCTCGGGGAATTTTCCTGCCCTGCCGCGATCGGTGACGACACGGCGGGGCATGTCGTTCTCGCTTAAACTTGCACAAAACGCGATCAGCCGTTCGTCCTCCGTGCGCTGGGCGGCTTCAAGCGCGGCGGCCTCCGTGAACGGCTCGAAATCGTGGAAGGCGGCAGGGCCGATGCCACCCTCCTCCAGCGCATCGAGATAATAGCGGTCGATGGCGAGGATGTGGTTCAGGGTCTCGACGATCGAGGGAAAGAAGCTGACGCGCTCGGCCGCGAACTCGCCGGGTGCGAGGACAAGAACAGCGCGATAGAGCCGGTCGTTGGACCAGCGGTTGTTTGCAGCCATCCGGCGGAAATGATCGATAAGCGACATCGGTAGGCCCTCACCTCTCGTATTTCTCGACCATCTGCTCGATGGCACCGAAGATGGAATGGCCATCGCCATCTTTCATCTCGATGCGCACTGTATCTCCGATATGCATGAAAGGCGTCTTCGGCTTGCCGCCCTCCAGGGCCTCGATCATGCGCATTTCCGCGATGCAGGAATAGCCGGAGCCGCCTTCGGCAATCGGTTTGCTCGGCGCGCCATCCAGCCTGTTCGAAACCGTGCCGGAGCCGACGATGGTGCCGGCGGTGAGCGGCCGGGTTTTGGCGGCGTGGGCGATGAGGGTCGGGAAGTCGAAAGTCATGTCGATGCCGGTGTCGGCGCGGCCGAAGGGCTTTCCGTTGTAATCGACGCAAAGCGGCAGGTGCAGCTTGCCGCCGTCCCAGGCCGCGCCCAGTTCGTCAGGCGTGGCGGCGACGGGGGAGAAGGCGGACGAGGGCTTCGACTGGAAGAAGCCGAAACCCTTGGCGAGCTCGGCGGGGATAAGGCCGCGCAGCGAGACGTCGTTGACCAGCATGAGAAGCCGGATCGCTTCGCCCGCCTCATCGAGGCTCGCGCCCATCGGCACATCGTCGACGACGACGGCAACCTCGCCCTCGAAGTCGAGGCCCCATGCCTCATCGGCGAGTGGAATGGGGTCGCGGGGGCCGAGGAAGGCGTCGGAGCCGCCCTGATAGATCAGCGGATCCGTCCAGAAGCTCTGCGGCATCTCGGCGCCGCGGGCCCTGCGCACCAGTTCGACATGGTTCACATAGGCGGAGCCGTCGGCCCATTGATAGGCGCGCGGCAAGGGCGCCATGGCTTCGTGCTCGTGGAAGCGCTCGGCGGGGACGGCGGCGTGCTCCAGGCTCTCGGCAAGGGTCTCCAGGTGCGGCGATAGACGCTGCCAGTCGTCGAGGGCCGCCTGCAGGGTGGGCGCCACGGGGGAGGCATCGGTAAAGCGGGTCAAGTCGCGCGAGACGACGACGAGCCGGCCGTCGCGTGTGCCGTTCTTGAGAGTTGCAAGTTTCAAAGGCCATCCTCCCGAGATTTCGCCGGTTCGCATTGGGCCCTTTCGGGCAGTTCGACCATATGGAAAGGTTGGCGCCCTGTCGCGCCCCCTTAATCACTCCAATCCCCCTCCGGCGTGCCGTTGAAGCGTTTTTTCAGCCCTTTCCAGCAATCGATGTAGTCGTCCTGCAGCGTCTCGGTCTCCGCTGCGAAGCGGGTGAGGTGCTGGGGGAAGCGGGTTTCGAACATGAAGGCCATGGTGTCACCGAGCTTCATTGGCTGCAACTCCGCCTTCGTGGCCTTCTCGAAGCCTTCGGCGTCCGGCCCGTGCGGCAGCATCATGTTGTGCAGGCTCATGCCGCCCGGCACGAAGCCTTCTTCCTTGGCGTCGTAGCGGCCCCTGATGAGGCCCATGAACTCGCTCATCACGTTGCGATGGTACCAGGGCGGACGGAAGGTGTGCTCGGCCACCTGCCAGCGTGGCGGGAAGATGATGAAGTCGACATTGGCCGTGCCCTCCTCGCCGCTGGGAGAGGTCATCACGGTGAAGATCGACGGGTCGGGGTGGTCGAACAGGATGGCGCCGACGGGCGAATAGGTGGAAAGGTCGTATTTATAGGGCGCATAGTTGCCATGCCAGGCCACCACATCGAGGGGGGAGTGATCGATCTCCGTGCGGTAGAAGCGGCCGCACCATTTCACCGTCAGGCGGCAGTCGGTCTCCTTGTCCTCGTACCAGGCGACCGGCGTCTTGAAGTCGCGCGGGTTGGCGAGGCAGTTGGCGCCGATGGGGCCGCGGTCGGGCAGCGTGAACTTGGCGCCGTAGTTCTCGCAGATATAGCCGCGCACCGGGCCGTCCATCAGCTCGACCTTGAAGATCATGCCGCGCGGCACGATGGCGATCTCGCCGGGCGCGACCTCCATGGCGCCCATCTCCGTCATCACGCGGATGCGGCCCTCCTGCGGCACGAGAAGAAGCTCGCCATCGGCATCGAAGAAATAGTCGTCCACCATGGACGTGTTGGCGATATAGACGTGTGCGGCCATGCCCACCTGGGTGGTGACGTCGCCGGCCGTCGTCATGGTGCGGACACCGGCGATGAAGTCGGTCTCTTCGTTGGGCATCGGCGTCGGATCCCAGCGCAACTGGCCGATGGGGAGCTCGTGGTCATGGAGGTTGGGCGCGGTCTTCCAGCGCTCGCAAGCAGTCGGCCGGAAGCGAGCCGCGTGGCGGACGCTGGGGCGGATGCGGTAGAGCCAGGAACGCTCGTTGGCGCCGCGCGGGGCGGTGAAAGGAGAGCCCGAAAGCTGCTCCGCGTAGAGACCATAGGCCGGTCGCTGCGGCGAGTTCTGCCCCTGCGGCAGGGCGCCGGGCAGGCTCTCGGTCTCGAAATCGTTGCCGAAGCCGGGCATGTAGCGGAAGGTCATGACATCCTCCATCGAGCTTGCGGATTGCTAGATCACGATGCCGTTTCCTTGAATCGGCACCATGATCTATCTCTTTGTTTGAGCATGATCTTTTCCGAAAACCGGAATCCACTTTTTCGGGATCATGCTCCAGATAGTTGCAAGCGTAACAATCGAAAATGTAACTATCAATTGGAGCACCGGTGCATGAAAGAAGCCGCCCTGGCGCGATGGGAGTTCCTTCCCCTACCGGTTGGGTCGGTTGGCTGGTGAACCACGGGCGATCCGGCCTGACGCGGCCGGAATGGCGATCGCTATCTCTCCCGCCTCACCAATCCATCACTACCTTCCCCGCCTCGCCGCTGCGCATGGCGTCGAACCCCTCTCGGAAGTCGTCCGCGGCGATGCGGTGCGTGATGAGACCGGAGACGTCGAGCGGGCCCTGGACCAGGGCGATCATCTTATACCAAGTCTCGAACATCTCGCGGCCGTAGATGCCCTTCAAGTGCAGCATCTTGAAGATGACCTTGTTCCAGTCGATCTCGAAACCGGTGGGCGCGATGCCGAGGATGGCGATCTTGCCGCCGTTGTTCATGGCGTCGATCATGTCGCGGAAGGCGGGGGCCGCACCCGACATTTCAAGCCCCACGTCGAAGCCCTCTGTCATGCCGAGACGCTGCATGACGTGGGCGAGCGTTTCCTCTTTCGCATTCACCGTATGCTGGACACCGAGCTTTTTGGCGAGTGCCAGGCGGCCTGGGTTGATGTCGGTGATAACCACTTTACGGGCACCCACGCACTGGGCCACGAGCGCGCCCATGATGCCGATTGGGCCTGCGCCAGTGACGAGCACATCCTCGCCGACGAGGTCGAAGGAGAGCGCCGTATGGACGGCATTGCCCAGGGGATCGAAGATGGCGGCGATCTCGTCGGGCACGTCGTCGGGGATCGTCACGACGTTGTGCTGCGGCAGGGAGAGATATTCGGCGAAGGCGCCCGGGCGCTGCACGCCGACACCGAGCGTATTGCGGCACAGGTGCCCGCGGCCGGCCCGGCAGTTACGGCAGTGGCCGCAGACGATGTGCCCCTCGCCGGAGACCCGCTGGCCAACGCGGTATTCGCTAACGGCTGCGCCCACCTCCACCACCTCGCCGACGAACTCGTGGCCGGTCACCAGCGGCACGGGGACGGTCTTTTGCGCCCACTCGTCCCAATTCCAGATGTGCACGTCGGTGCCGCAGATGGCGGTCTTCCTGACCTTGATGAGCACGTCGTTGGGGCCGGTCTCCGGCAGCGGCACGCGCTCCATCCACAAACCCTCCTCGGGCTTGGCCTTCACCAGGGCTTTCATCATGTTGGACATGGGCTTGTCTTCCGCCTGTTGGACGCCGCGATCCTGCGCGCCTGCCTATGCAATGAGGCCCAATTCCCGCCCCGCCATACCAAACGCCTCCACCGCCCGGTCGATATCCGCCGGCGAGTGGGCAGCCGACATCTGCGTCCTTATGCGCGCCTCGCCCTTGGGCACGACGGGGAAGGAGAAGCCAATCACATAGATGCCGTGGCCCAGAAGCCGGTCGGCCATCTTTGAGGCCAACGTGGCATCGCCAACCATCACGGGGATGATCGGATGGCCGCTGCCGGCGAGGGTGAAGCCGAGCTTCGTCATCTTCTCGCGGAAGCGTTCCGCGTTGCCGTAGAGCCTGCGGCGCAGGGCGTCGCCGTTCTCCACCAGATCGAAGACCTTAAGCGAGGTGGCAGCGATGACCGGAGCGAGCGTGTTGGAGAAGAGATAGGGGCGCGAGCGCTGGCGCAGCCACTCCACGACCTCTTTCTTGCCGCTCGTATAGCCGCCGGAGGCGCCGCCCAGCGCCTTGCCGAGCGTGCCGGTGAGGATATCCACCCGGCCCTCGACGCCGCAGGCTTCCGGCGTGCCGCGGCCATGAGCGCCTACGAAGCCGACGGCGTGGCTGTCGTCGACCACCACCATGGCCTCGTATTTTTCCGCGAGGTCGCAGATGGCGGGGAGATTGGCGATGATGCCGTCCATTGAAAAGACGCCGTCCGTGGCAATCAGCCGGAAACGGGCATCGGAAGCCTCCTTCAGCCGCGCTTCCAGCTCGGCCATATCATTGTTGGCGTAGCGGTAGCGCCGCGCCTTGCAAAGCCGCACGCCGTCAATGATGGAAGCGTGGTTGAGGGCGTCGGAGATGATCGCATCCTCGGGGCCGAGCAAGGTCTCGAAGAGGCCGGTGTTGGCGTCGAAGCAGGAGGAGTAGAGGATCGTGTCCTCCATCCCCAGGAAGGCGGAGATCTTCGCCTCGAGCTGCTTGTGCTCTTCCTGCGTGCCGCAGATGAAGCGCACGGAGGCCATGCCGTAGCCGTAGCGGTCGAGTGCGGCCTTGGCGGTCTCGCGCAGTTCGGCGTTGTCGGCGAGACCGAGATAGTTGTTGGCGCAGAAGTTGAGGACCCTCTTGCCGCCGCTCTCGATCTCCGCGGACTGCATGGAGGTGATGACGCGCTCGGACTTATAGAGGCCGGCGCCTTTCAGGCCTGCAAGTTCGGCGGAGAGGTGTTTCAGGAAGGAAGCGGTCATTTTCTCACCTCACGCGGCGATGGTTGTGCGGGTCCGGTCAGAAAAACGCCTGTAGCCCGGTCTGCGCCCTTCCGAGGATCAGCGCGTGCACGTCGTGCGTGCCCTCGTAGGTGTTGACCGTCTCCAGGTTCTGCGCGTGGCGCATGACGTGGTATTCGATCTGGATGCCGTTGCCGCCGTGCATATCGCGGGCCGTCCGCGCGATCTCCAGCGCCTTGCCGCAATTGTTGCGCTTGACGAGGGAGATCATCTCCGGGGCCATCCTTCCTTCGTCGAAGAGGCGGCCGACGCGCAAGGACGCCTGAAGCCCGAGGGCAATCTCCGTCTGCATGTCGGCGAGCTTCTTCTGGAAGAGTTGGGTCTGCGCGAGCGGCTTGCCGAACTGGGTGCGCTCCAGCCCGTAGCGGCGGGCGCGGTGCCAGCAGTCCTCGGCCGCCCCCATGGCGCCCCAGGAGATGCCGTAGCGGGCGCGGTTCAGGCACCCGAAGGGGCCCTTGAGGCCGGAGACGCCCGGAAGCAGCGCGTCTTCGGGGACCTCGACGCCGTCCATGACGATCTCGCCGGTGATGGAGGCGCGCAAGGAGAGCTTGCCGCCGATCTTCGGCGCCGAGAGCCCCTTCATGCCCTTCTCCAGAACGAAACCGCGGATCTGGTTGTCGTGGGCGGCGGATTTGGCCCAGACGACAAAGACGTCGGCTATGGGGGAATTGGAAATCCACATCTTGGAGCCGACGAGCCGGTAGCCGCCGTCGATCTTCTCCGCCCGCGTCTTCATGCCGCCGGGGTCGGAACCGGCGTCCGGCTCGGTGAGGCCGAAGCAGCCGATGAATTCGCCCGAGGCGAGCTTCGGCAGGTATTTTTGCCGCTGCTCCTCGGAGCCGTAGGCATGGATCGGATACATGACGAGGGAGGACTGCACGCTCATCATGGAGCGGTAGCCTGAATCCACGCGCTCCACCTCGCGGGCAACGAGGCCGTAGGAGACGTAGCCTGCACCTGCGCCGCCATATTCGTCGGGGATGGTGATGCCAAGCAGTCCCGCCGCGCCCATCTCGCGGAAGATCTCCGGGTCCGTCTCCTCGTTCATGTAGGCGTGCTCGATGCGGGGGGCGAGCTTGTCGGCGGCGAACGCGGCCGCCGCGTCGCGGATCATCCGCTCCTCGTCGGAGAGCTGGTCATCCAGGAGGAAGGGATCATCCCATGTGAAGGGGGAGGTGGCGGGGCTTTCTTGCATGGTCATCGTTTTCCTGACGTCTGTCGTTGCCGGACTTTTGGCCTTTCCCGCCGCCGCGGTCAAATGGTCCATCGACAGCGGCCACAAAAGCCCCTTTGCCGTATATAGTGCCGACACGTTTTCCCGGATGGGCCAGGGCCTTATAAGCCGCCATCCAGCTGCAGAAAGAGGACTATCCCGTGACCGATACACATAGGCTAACCCAACTGGGCGGAAAGGCGGAAACGCCTGCCTCGCCGGAGGCCGCCGTTCTGGAGACCGTACCTTTCGAACAGGGCGAGGGGCCGCCGGCGATCGTGCGTTTCACCTGCCCCGAATTCACCTCGCTGTGCCCGGTGACGGGCCAGCCGGACTTCGCGCACATCGTCATCGACTACGCGCCGGACAGGTTCCTGGTCGAATCGAAGTCGCTGAAACTGTTCCTGACGTCGTTCCGCAACCACGGCGCCTTCCATGAGGAATGCACGGTGATGATCGGGCGGCGCTTCGTGGAAGCGGCGAAGCCCCTGTGGCTGCGGATCGGCGGCTACTGGTATCCGCGCGGCGGCATTCCCATCGACGTGTTCTGGCAGACGGGGGTGCCGCCGGAAGGCGCCTGGCTGCCGGAGACGGGGGTGGCGCCCTATCGGGGGCGGGGGTAACGCATCCGGCAGAAGGACCAGCGCCCTTCGCGCAATTCCATTCAGTGCATCTCCACCGCTCCACCTTCCACGCCCTCCCCGAATCCCGCTATAAGACCGGCATGCCCATACGCCCCCTCTCCGAGACCGTCATCAACCAGATTGCCGCCGGCGAGGTGATCGAGCGGCCGGCGAGCGTGGTGAAGGAGCTGGTTGAAAACGCGCTGGACGCGGGAGCGAAGCGCGTCGAAGTGGCGACGGCCGGTGGGGGCCTTAGCCTTATCCGCGTCATCGACGATGGCGGCGGCATTCCCACCGACGAACTGCCGCTGGCCGTCTCGCGCCACTGCACCTCGAAACTTTCCGACGATATCCACGACATCCGCTCGCTGGGCTTCCGCGGCGAAGCGCTGCCCTCCATCGGCTCGGTGGCCCGCCTCAGCCTGCGCTCGCGCACGGCCGGCGCCGACGCCGGGGCGGAAGCGACGGTGGACGGCGGGCGCGTGGGGCATGTGAGGCCCGTCGCGGCCAACCCGGGTACGACCGTGGAGGTGCGGGACCTCTTCTTCGCCACGCCGGCGCGGCTCAAATTCATGAAGAGCGAGCGGGCGGAGACGGCGGCGATCACGGATGTGGTGAAGCGCGTGGCGCTTGCCTTTCCCGCCGTGCGCTTCACGCTTTCGGGCAGCGACAGGACGACGCTGGAGCTTGCCGCGGTGCCCGCCGACGGCGACGGTCTATTGAGGCGCATGGGCCAGGTGCTGGGCAAGGCGTTTTCGGAGAACGCACTGGCGATCGACGCGGAGCGCGAGGGCGTGGGCCTGACCGGCTATGCCTCGATCCCTTCCTTCACCCGCGGCAACGCGCTTCATCAGTTCGCCTATGTCAACGGGCGGCCGGTGCGCGACAAGCTGATCGCCGGCGCCATACGCGGCGCCTATATGGACGTTCTGCCGCGCGACCGGCACGCGGTGACGGCGCTTTTCCTCTCGCTCGATCCCGCACTTGTCGACGTCAACGTGCATCCGGCGAAGGCGGACGTGCGCTTCCGCGATCCGGGGCTGGTGCGCGGGCTGATCATCGGTGCCATCCGGCAGGCGCTGGAGGGAGCCGGCATGCGCGCCTCGACCAGCGGGGCGGCAGCCATGCTCGAGGCGTTTCGAGCACCGCAGGCACCCGGAAACGGGGCGCGGTATTCCGGCAGCCACTATACGGGCGGCTGGAGCGCTGCGACCTCGCCGAGCCGGCCGCTCGAACCCGCAACGGCAGCACCATCGCCGCAAGGTTTCGGCGAAGCCGAGCAAGCGGTCTTCGACGTGGGCGCGGGCGTCAGCGCCGATGCGCGGGCGGCGGACGAGGCACCGGCACAGTTTGCCCGCCATCCCCTCGGGGCGGCGCGCGCGCAGGTGCACGAGAACTACATCGTCGCGCAGACGGAGGATTCGCTGGTCATCGTAGACCAGCACGCCGCACATGAGCGGCTGGTCTACGAGGCGCTGAAAGAAGCGATCCATGCGCGCGCCCTGCCCTCGCAGATGCTCCTGATGCCGGAAATCGTCGACCTGACCGAGGATGATGCAGAGCGGCTTTCCGCGCATGCCGGCTTCCTCGCCCGGCTGGGTCTCGGGCTGGAGCGCTTCGGGCCGGGAGCGGTGGCCGTGCGCGAGACGCCGGCCATGCTGGGCGAGATCGACGCAGCCGCACTGGTGCGAGACCTGGCCGACGAGATTGCCGAGAACGACACCGCCGAGGCGCTGAAGGACCGCATCGACCGCATCGCCGCCACCATGGCCTGCCACGGCTCGGTGCGCTCCGGCCGGCGGCTCAAGCCGGAGGAGATGAATGCGCTTCTAAGGCAGATGGAGGCCACCCCCGGGTCCGGCACCTGCAATCATGGACGGCCGACCTATATCGAACTGAAGCTTGCCGATATCGAGCGACTGTTCGGGCGGCGGTGAGACGTCAGTCTTCGGCCGCTCCCCGCGCGGCCCAGGCGAACTGAGCAGGCGCTTCCACCGCGCCGGGCCGTACGGCGCGCAGGCGGGTGAGCGCCTCGTCCATCGGCTCCCCGCGTTCGACAAGGAGGCGGAGCGCAATCATCCCGGAGCGGCCACGCCCGCCGTGGCAGTGGAGGAGCACCCCGCCGCCCTTGTCGAGAATGCCGTGCAGGCGGGCGGAAAGCGGCGGCCAGGCTTTCTCGGCAGCGCCGGACGGGCCGCCATAGTCGCTGATGGGAAGGTGGAACCAGTCTATGGAGGCATCGGCAAGTGCCAATCCCAGATCGCCGGCGCCGTACCGGTCCATTTCCTCCGCAACGGTCATGGAGACCACGATCTCCGGGTTCCATCGGGCGATCACTGCGATATCCGCCAACAGACCGCCGACGCGGCCGGGCAGCGGAGACACGCCGATCCGGCCGCCGCCTTCGACCGGCACGGTGGCGATTGTATAGGCTGTGCTCATCGCTCCTCCTCAAGACGTCGTTGCGAAGCGGAGCGAAGCTATCACACCGCTTGACCTCGGCGCCAATTTGTGGCGCAAGACCCTCATGGAAAGGCTCGTCGCGTCATGAACCGTTTCGAAGGCCCCGGCAGCAGGGAAGCGCGTATTCGCTATCTGGACGGCGACTTCCAGGTGCTCACGCCCGGCGCCTTCGTTCGCTGCGCGGTGACCGGCGAGGCGATCCCGCTCGAAGAGCTTAAATACTGGAGCGTGGCGCGCCAGGAAGCCTATCTCAACGCCGAGACCTCGCTGGTGCGGGAACTGGAGATGAACCCGGAGTTGAGGCGGCGGGGGTGAGGCGGAAGGGCCGGAACGTGCGCGCTTCTGCCTGAACCGGATCGCTAACCCGTCACCATACGCTCGCGCCAGGCGCTCATCGTGTCGCGGATGATCCTGACCGGCATCTCGGCAGCCTCGAACACGGCTTCGACCGGCAGCGAGCGTACCGAGGCGGCGAAATCCTGGACTGGCTTCGGGCCGTGGTTGAGCCGCACCAGATCCTTCTCCGTGGTGACGAGTTGCAGGCCGCCTGCCTTCGCCTGGCTGGACAGTTCTGCAACCTCCTCCTCCCCGAAAGGGTAATGATCGGGAAAGGAGCGGGTAGCGGCGAGCTCGGCGCCTGCCCTTTGCAGCGTGTCGTAGAATTTGTCCGGGTTGCCGATACCGGCGAAGGCGAGAACGCGCGCACCCACAAGCCCGTGCCCGCCGCTCGGCTTCAGGCTGGCGGCGAAAACCGGCTTGCCGGCGCGGGCCGCGGCGCGCACGACGCTTTCGGCCGCCCCGCCCTCGCCCATGACGGCAACGCCGTCGGCGTGGCGCATCTGGCCTACCACGGGCGCGCGCAACGGGCCGCCGGGGATGACGTGGCCGTTGCCGATGCCGCGCCCGGCGTCGACGACGATGAGCGCATAATCCATGTGGATGCGTGCGCTCTGGAAGCCGTCGTCCATGACGATGAAATCGCACCCCTCCTCGATGAGATGGCGCGCGCCGGCCGCGCGATCGGGCGTGACAACGGTCGGCGCGTGGCGGGCCAGAAGCAGCGGCTCGTCGCCCACCAGGCGGGCGGCATCGGCCTTCGCGTCCACGAAATGCGGCTGCGACAGGCTTCCGCCATGGCCGCGCGACAGGAAGCCGGGTTTCAACCCCTGGCGCTTGGCCTGCTTGGCGAGCGCGATGGCGACCGGCGTCTTACCCTGGCCGCCGACGGTGAGGTTGCCCACGCACAAGACGGCGGCCGGCACTTTCTCGCGTCGGGCGTTGGCCATCCGGGTGCCGGCGACGGCACCGTAGAGCGCGGAGAGCGGCCACAGGGCCCAGGCGCGCCAGTCGGGCGGTTCCCACCAGAAGGGCGGTGCTTCGCCGGGCGCGGCCATCTTCAGGCCGCCCTGCCGTTGCCGCTTTGCAAACGGCTCTTGACGATGAGAGGGTGGATGAAGGGCTCAAGCGCGATCAGCGTGCGCGACAGGGCACCCGACATCTCCTCGACCGCCGTTTGGCCGGCGGCGATCATGGAACGGCGCATGTCGTCGTTGTTGATGAGGAAGTTCACGGCGCCAGCCAGCATCTGCTTGTCGCGCACCAGCCGGGCGCCGCCGCAGTCGATCAGCCGGCGGTAGGCGTCGCGGAAATTCTGCACGTTCAGGCCGGAAAGCACCGCCGTACCCAGCATGGCGGGCTCGAGCGGGTTCTGCCCGCCCTCCCCCGTGAGCGAGCGTCCGACAAAGGCGATCTCCGTCAGCTGCAGGTAAAGCCCCATCTCGCCGATCGTGTCGCCGAGGAATATATCCGTTCGCGCGCCTATCGGCTCGCCGCCGCTGCGGCAGACGACGTTGAGGCCGTCGGCGGCAAACGAGGCCTTGAGCGCGGCCGCACGGTCGGGATGGCGCGGCACGATGACGGTCAGAATATCCGGGTGGCGTCTGCGCAGCATCCGGTGAACTTCTGCGGCAATCTTTTCTTCGCCCTCATGGGTGGAGACGGCGGCCCAGACCTTGCGGGTGCCGATGGCGGCCTTCAGCCGGGCCAGCGCCTTGCTATCGGCGGGTGGCAACGCGGTGTCCACCTTCAGGTTGCCGGAGACGGTGACGGGCCTGGCGCCCAGCTTGCGGAAGCGCTCCCCATCGACCTCCGATTGGGCGATGACATGGGCAATGTTCTCCAGCAGCGCCTCCGAGAGAAAGGGACGCTTGCGCCACCTTTCGAAGGAGCGGTCCGACATGCGCCCGTTCACCAGCACCTGGGGCACGCGGCGGGCACCGAGCTCGAGAATGGTGATCGGCCAGATCTCCGATTCGGCCATGATGGCAAGATCGGGTGACCAGTGATTGAGAAAGCGGCTGACGGCGGGCTTCAGGTCGAGCGGCACATATTGATGGATGACCCGGTCGCCCAACCGCTCGGCCGCCACGCTGGCCGATGTCACGGTGCCCGTCGTCAGCACGATATTGATGCCGCTCGCCAGGAAATGCTCGATGAGACCGACAACGGCCACCGTTTCGCCCACGCTGGCCGCATGCACCCAGACCAGCGGGCCGGGAGGCCGCATCTGGCTCGGCCGGCCATAGCGCTCGTGCCGGCGGGTCCGGTCTTCCTTACCCTTGCTGACGCGCCAGGCGATATAGCCGCCGACGAGCGGATAGGCCGCGGCACCGGCCCAGCGGTATGTTGTGAGGATGGCGCGCGCCCAGCGTTCGCTCATTACTTGCCATCAACGAGAGAATAGGCGTCGCGGGTGGCGTGGTTAAGCGCTTGCGTCACCTGGCGGCGCTTCTTCTCCATCTCGCCGTCATCCGCGTCCGCAGAGACAAAGATCGGCTCGCCGAAGACGACGGCGCGGCGACCGAAGGGAAGGTTGATCGTCGTCTTGTCCCATGTGCCCTCCAGCACCTTGCGGCGGCTTGTGGCAATCGCCACCGGCACGATCGGCCTTCCGGAAAGGCGGGCGAGCGTGACGATCCCCATCCCCGCCTGGCGCGGCGTGCCGTGTGGGATATCGGCGATCATGGCCACATTGCAGCCGGCGTCAATCGTGCGCTTGAGTTGGATCAGGGCAGCCGCCCCCCCTTTCCTGGCATTGTGCGCGCCGCCGCGCCCGCCAGAGCCGCGCACAACGTCCAAGCCCAGCTTTTCCGCTACAAGCGCATTGAGCTCCGCGTCGGCGCTGCGCGAGAACAGCGCCACCAGGCGGTGCCGGCGCACGTTGATGGCGGGAGCCAGAAGGTGCTGGCCGTGCCACAGGGCGGCGATGGCCGGTGAATGCGCGCCGATAATCTTCTCCACATCGTGCGAGCCCTCGACACGCCGGTTCGTGCGCGCGACGAAGCGGACCGCCATGGCCATGAACGATGCGATGGCGTGCTTGAGGAAGCGCGAGCGGGTCAGCGGCTTGCGGATGCGCCGCCAAAGCGTCTTCGCCGGCCGCGCATTGCCGCGCCGCCCCGGTTTAACCTCAAGCGAAGGCGCCATTGCCTCGTCGTCCATCGCCTCAACCACGGTCCGCTTTGGCAGCGTCCGGATCGAGGAGGCGATGCAGGTGGACGATGAAATAGCGCATATGGGCATTATCCACGGTTTCCTGGGCCTTCGCCCGCCATGCCGCCTCGGCCGATTTGTAGTCCCCGTAGATGCCGACGATATCCAGGTCATCGAGATCGCGGAACCGTGTTCCCGACAGGGACTCCAGCTCGCCGCCGAAGACAAGATGAAGAAGCTGCTTTTTTCCGTCTTTCTCCGCCATGGCACTCATCGTATCCGTTCTGGAAAATTTTGTGGCGGCGCCTGGCAAAACGCCGAACCCGTGAAAACCCTGCAGCCGCAAATCGATCCAGGTCTTTTTGAATCCATTCGCAACGGCAGGCAACCCCGCATAGCGCAGGCCAGGCCGCCGGTCACGCCCGAATGTCGGCTAGTGATGCGATCCTTGCATGTGGGTACCATCCATTGGGGGTCATGCCAGGAGTGCACCGGCCATTACGTCGAGAAGCAGGCCGCTGCCGGCGGCCAGCGCCCCAAGGCGCGGGTTTGGCCCGGCATAGCGCGGCCGCCGGCGGGCGCCGTCGACGATGCTGCCGCCGGCCTCGCCGAGGATCACGTCGGCGGCCGCCAGATCCCAGTCGTGGGAGGACGGCTTGATGAAGGTGGCGTCGAGCCTTCCTTCGGCCACCATGGCGACGCGGTAGGCGAGCGAGGGGACGTAAGGATGCGGCGCAACGCGGGCATGGATGTCCGGCGGCAGGTCTTTCATCATCGCCTTCGGGCCTGCCAATACGAGTTCCGGCCGCGCCTGCCTGACGGCAATGGGCTGGCCGTTGCGCCACGCGCCGGCGCCACGCGCGGCGGTGAAGCGCTCACCGCGCGCCGGGCAGTCGAGAACGCCGGCAATCGCCCGGCCGTCCTCGACCACGGCGATGCTCACGCACCAGATGTCGCGCCCGCCGAGAAAGGCACGCGTTCCATCGATGGGATCGACGACGAAGGTTCGCCTGGCGCCGAGGCGCTCCTCGTCATCCACGGTCTCTTCCGAGAGCCAGCCATAGGCCGGCCGCGCCTCGGTCAGGATGCGGCGCAGGAAGCGATCGACCTCCAGATCGGCCTCGCTCACCGGCGACTGCCCCTCCTTCCACCAGACATCCGGGTCGCGGCGGAAGTAACGCATGGCGATACGGCCGGCCTCGTCGGCGGCCTGTGCGATCAGCGACAGTTCTTCCTGAAGGTTATGGCCGATATCCTCACTCACCGGCGATGGTCATCCCGTCGATGAGCAGGGTGGGAGCGGCGGTGCCGAAGTTGCGGTCGATGTCGCTTGCCGCCGCCATGCGCATGAACATGTCCTTGAGATTGGAGGCGATGGTGATCTCGGAGACAGGGTAGGCGATGGCGCCGTTGTCGATCCAGAAGCCGGCCGCACCCCGGCTATACTCGCCGGTGACGAGATCGACGCCGTGGCCGAATACTTCCGTAACGTAGAAACCACTCTTCACGGACCCGATCAGATCCTCCGGCGGCGTCTCGCCCGGCTCGATGGCGAAGTTGGTGGAGGCGGGATTGACCGAGGAGGCGGCGCGCACACCGCGCCCGTTGGTCTCAAGCCCGAGTTCGCGGGCGACGGAGGTGGATAGAAGCCAGGCTTTCAGGATACCCTCTTCCACCGGCACCAGCGGCGCGCCCGCCACGCCTTCACCGTCGAAGGGGCGCGAGGACTGGCCGCGTTTTACCCGCGGGTTGTCGGTAACGGTGATGCCGGCCGAGGCAACCTTCCTTTCCATCATATCGCGCAGGAAGCTGGTCTTGCGTGCCACCGAGGCACCGTTGATGGCGGCGGCAATGTGGCCGGCCATGCCGCGCGCCACGCGCGGGTCATAGACCACCGGGAAGACGCCGGTCTTGACCTTTCGGGCGTTCAGCCTTTTCACCGCCCGCTCGCCCGCGGTGCGGCCGATCTTCTCGGGCGTGTCGAGGTCGGCGAAATGGAGCCGCGAAGAATAGTCATAGTCACGTTCCATGCCCGTGCCCTCGCCGGCAATCACGCTGACCGAGCGGGAGAAGCGCGTTGCCGAATATTGCCCGACGAAGCCATGCGAGGTTGCAAGCACCAGCCCGCCAGAGCCGGCGCTCGCCCCGGCACCGGAGGAGTTGGTGACGCCGGGAACGGCAAGGGCGGCTTCTTCCGCGGCCAGCGCATCCTCCTTCAGGCGCTCGGCGGAGACTTCCGTATCGTCGATCAGATCGAGGTCGGCGATCTCGTGGGCAAGCCGCTCCGGGTCGGCCAGTCCCTGATACGGGTCTTCGGGCGAGACCCGCGCCATGGCAACGGCGCGCTCGGCAAGAGCGGCGGGATCGGAGGCGGCGGTGGCCGAGACGCTGGCCACACGGCGGCCGACGAAGACGCGCAGCGACATATCATCGCTTTCGGCCGCTTCGGTGCCCTCCACCTTGCCGAGACGCACGGAGACGCCGCTCGACCGGGAGCGCACGACGACGGCGTCGGCAGCGTCGGCGCCGGCGCGCTTGGCCGCATCGACCAGGGAGGCGACGCGATCGAGAAGGGTTTTGTCGGATGCTGTGCTCATGAGGGGCCCGTCGTCGGTTCGTTGGAGAAGCCGCTCCTCCAGGCGCTGCGGAGGAAAGTCGGCAAGACACGGCTGTCGCAACCATTTATGGTCGCGGACGCGACAACGCAATGGCGTGCTTACCGCGCAAGCCAGGAGAGACACGGAGTAAGAGGAAGGGATGGAAGCATCCGTCGATGGCATCTACTACGAACCGCTGCTGCTTTTGGCCGGCGCAGTGATCGCCGCCCCACTGTTCAAACGCATCGGGCTCGGCACAATTCTGGGGTATCTGGCTGCCGGCGTGGCGATAGGCCCGGTGGCACGGCTGATCGCCGACGGCGAGGAGCTCTTACACGTGGCCGAGCTCGGCGTCGTCTTCCTCTTGTTCATCATCGGGCTGGAGCTCAATCCGTCGCGGCTGTGGGCCATGCGGCGCGATATCTTCGGGCTGGGCCTGGCGCAGGTGCTGGTGACGGGGCCGGTGCTGGCGCTGATCGCCGCGGCAGCGCTCGGCCTTTCCCTCGCCGCGGCGGTGATCGTCGGCTTCGGCCTTGCCCTTTCCTCCACCGCCTTTGCCGTGCAGACGATGGAGACGCAGGGCACGCTCAACCAGCGATACGGCCAAACCGCCTTCTCGATTCTCCTGTTCCAGGACATGGCCATCGCGCCGCTGCTGGCGCTTGTGCCGCTCTTATCACCGGGCGGCGAGGGAGCGGAGGCGATCAGCGGCAGCGGCTTCCTGCTGGCACTGGCAAGTATCGCCGCCTTGGTGATCGCCGGGCGCTATCTGATCAACCCGCTCTTCCGCCTCATCGCCAGCACGGGGGCGCGCGAGGCGATGCTGGCCACAGCCCTCCTCGTCGTTCTGGGGTCGGCGACGCTCATGCAGGTCGCCGGGCTCTCCATGGCGCTCGGCGCCTTCATCGCTGGCGTTCTTCTGGCCGATTCCTCCTTCCGGCACGAGCTGGAAGCCGATATCGAGCCCTTCCGTGGCATACTCCTCGGCCTGTTCTTCATGGCCATCGGGCTTTCGCTCGACCTCGGCGTGGTGATCGACAACTGGTATCTCGTGCTCCTCGCCGTGCCGGCGTTGATGCTTGCCAAGGCGGTGCTCGTCTACGGCCTGTGCCGGGTCTTCGGTAACATCCACAACGACGCCGTGCGCATCGCCACCCTTCTGCCGCAGGGCGGCGAGTTCGGTTTCGTGCTGTTCACCGCGGCTTCGGGGGCGCTGATCTTTTCGCTTGCCACCGCGTCGCTTCTGACGGCGGTGGTCACGCTCTCCATGGCAATGACGCCGGTTTCCGTTGCGCTCGGCACGTTGCTGCTCGACCGTGAGGCGCCGGACGAGATGGACGAGAGCTTCGACGGGGCAGGCGCGGACGTGCTGATGATCGGCTTTTCCCGTTTCGGCCAGATCGCCGCGCAAATCCTTCTGGCCGGCGGCTGCGACGTGACCATCATCGACCATTCCGCCACTCGCGTGCGCGCGGTGGAGAAATTCGGCTTCCGCATCTATTTCGGTGACGGCCGGCGCAAGGAGGTGCTGGAGGCAGCCGGCATCCGCCGCGCCAAGGTGGTGGCCGTGTGCACCAACATACCCGCGGTGACGGACGCCATTGTCGATATGATCCGTTCGGAGTTCCCGCATGTGAAGCTCTATGTGCGCTCCTACGACCGGACGCACACGCTGTCGCTCAGGGCGCGCGACATCGAGTATGAAATCCGCGAGACCTTCGAATCCGCCCTTCTGTTCGGGCAGAAGTCGCTGGAAGCGCTGGGAACGGCCGAAGACACGGCAAGGGCGATCACCGACGACGTGCGCAAGCGCGACGAGGAGCGGCTGGCGATACAAGCCGTCGAAGGCGTCATGGCGGGCCTCGACCGGATGCACGTGCGGCCGGTGACGCCGGAACCGCTGATCAAGCCTTCACGGGAGGCACAGCGGCTGGATCAGGCGGTGAATAGTGAGTAGTGAGTAGTGAGTAGTGGTGATAAAATAAATATATATCTCTATGTATATTTTCTTTAACTACTCACTACTCACTATTCTCCCTCTTCAACACCGCCTCCACCGCCCGCTTCAACTCCTCCTTGATGGAGGCGGTCTCCGCCATGATGGCACCGACCTTCAGGAAGTCGAGCACGCGGAAGCGCTCGACGGCCGGACGCAGGAGGATGTCGGGGCGCTTCTTCTGCATCTTCATGGCGATGATCGACTGCATCATGAGCTGGGTGGCGCCGAACATCATCTCCATGGTGCTCGGCGTCTTTGCGGAGCGGACCGTCGGCGCGCCGACCACATCGACAGCGATCACCACGTCAGCGAGACCCTCCAGGAGATCGAAAGGAACCGGATTGTAGATGCCGCCGTCGATCAGCGTCATGCCGTCGCGCTGGACCGGGCGGAAGACGGCGGGAAGGGCGGCCGAAGCGGCGAGCGCAGAGCGCAGGTCGCCACTATTGAAGACGGCGAGACGATGACCGTAATAGTCGGTCGCCGTCACATGGAGCGGTATCTCGAGCCTCTCGAAGGTCGAGGGAATTTGCGGCGGGAGAAACGCCTTCAGGATGCGCTCGGCGTTGAACTGGCCAAGCCGCAGGCCGCCCTCGACCATTTCCGAAAGGCTTGCCGGACGGGCGCGCCAGACGCGGGCGACCACTTCGGCACGGGTGGCAAGCACCGCGGCGGCATAGGCGTGGATATCCCTCCCCCTCATGCCGGCGGCCATGCCGGCACCGATGATGGCGCCGATAGAGGAGCCGGAGATCGCCGTCGGCCTGATACCCAGTTCATCGAGCGCCTCGATGGCATGGATATGGGCAAGCCCGCGCGCGCCGCCGCCGCCGAAGGCGATGGCGAAAGTGGTGGTGCCGGCCTGACGCTTCTTGCGCGCCAGGCCTACGTCCGCTTCGGTGCGATCAGCCATTGGACACGACCTGCCGGTGTTGCCTCATGGCTGCGGGTACCACGTTTAAGGGCGGGCCTCCAGTATTCAGCCCTTGTCCGGCCCGACGATCAGGACCGTCGGCTCAACAGCGAGCAAGCGTCTGGAGATTTCCTTCACCTCTTCGAGTGTGACGGCGCCGAAGAGCTCCTTCATGCGGTCAGGATAGTCCATCCCCAGATCGTCCTGCTGCAACCCGACAAGCGTGGCCGCGATCGAGCTGGTGGTGGCCAGGTTATCGACGGCAAAGGAGCCGATGGTGTACTTCTTCGCCCGTTCGAGTTCCTCCCGCGTGGGCCCGTCCTCTGCGAAACGGCCGATGACCTGCCGCGCCATCTGCAATGACTCTTTCGCACGCTCCGCCCTGGTCGTGGCGACAGCCGACAAATCACCCCAACCGTGGTTCGACTCGAGACCGGCATAGGCACCGTAGGTCAGGCCGGATTTCTCGCGCAGTTCCTGGGAGAGCCGTCCGGCCATGCCTCCGCCGAGAATATATGCAGCGAGCGAAGCTGGATAATAGTCTTCGCTTTTCCTCGAAACACCGGGAAAGACCATGACGATCGAAGACTGGGGCTGAGCGGCACGCTCGAACACCTTGCCACCATATTTTACAGCCGGCGGTGGAATTTCCGCGACTTTGTCGACGGCAGGCAGTTTGCCGAAGACTGCGTCCAGAACCTCGCCCAGCGTCTGCGGGTCGATAGCTCCGACGACACCGATGGTAAGATCGGAGCGGGCAAGGGTCCTTCTGTGCAGGTCGACAAGATCCCCTCGCTCGATAGAGTTCACCGTTTCGACAGTGGCGTGCCGGCCGAGCGGATGGTCGCCATAGAGAGCGGCGCTCAAGGCCTCTCCGCCACGCCGGTCCGGATCCTTGCTTGTCTGCTCGATGCCCGAGACGGCTACTGAACGCACCCTCTCCAGGGATTTTTCGTCGAAGCGGGGCGACGACAATGCCAGGGAGAGAAGCTCCAGCGGCTTTTCCGTGTCATCGGCGAGCATGCCGATGCTGCCGGAGAATTCTTCCGTTCCGGCTCCGAAGGACAGTTGGGCACCTGTCTCGTAGAGCCGCTGCTGGAATGCATCGGCGTCCAGATCTCCCGCCCCCTCGATGAGCATGGAGGCCATCAGGTGTGACAAGCCTTCCTTGCCCTTCGGGTCCTGAAGGCTACCGCCGGAAAAGGCGAAGGAGATGGAGACCATCGGATCCGCTTGATCCTCGACGAGCCAGGCCTTGATGCCTTTCGGCGAGGTTACCTCCACGATGTCGAGATCGGCTCGAGCAGGCAGGGCTGCCCAAAAGAACGCCGCACCCGCCACGGCAAAGGCAAAACAGGTGAAGGCCTTCCGGAAGGCAAATGAATGGGTCATCGCAATCAGCTTTCTCATTTCTTGTCCCCCTCTTCGGGCAGGAGGTAGCCGGCAACGCTTCGTCGGGGGTCGAAGTACTTCTTCGCCGCATCACGGATCTCGTCCGCCGTGACCGCTTCGATGCGCTCGCGTGCCCTGGCGACATCGTCGACAGTGCCGCCAATCGCCAGCGTCTGGCCGAATTCCAAGGCACGGGATATCTGGCTCTGATCGGCGAAGATCAGTGCGCTCGCCAGCACTTTCTTGGTCGTGCGCAGCTCATCCTCGGAGACGCCATCGGCGGCGATCTTCTCCATTTCGGCCGTGACCGCACGCTCGACCTCGTCAAGCTTGTCCGCCGTCAGCGGAGTAGCCTCGACATTGAGAAGGGAATAATCGCGCATGCGGGTGTTGAGATAGGCGAACACACCCGAGGCGATACGCTTGTTGACGACGAGTTCGCGATAGAGCCTGCTCCGCTTGCCACCGCCGAGGATATTGCTCAGCACCCTCAAGGCATCCGCCGCCTTGCCGTCCTCGGAGAAACGTGACGGCGCGAGCCAGACTCGCGAGAAGCTGGGCAGGCTCACGCGCGGATCGCTGATCTTGACGCTGCGCAGTGTCGCCGGCTCCGGCTCCATGGGGCGGACACGTGGCGGCAGTTCGGGGCCGCGTGGGATTTTGCCGTAGGTTTCCCTGGCCAGCCGCCGCACGTCCCGCGCGTCGACGTCGCCCACCACGACAAGGATCGCATTGTTGGGCGTGTAGTACCGATTGTAGAAGTCGACGAGCTGTTGACGTGTTATCGCATCGATCTCGTGCCGCCAGCCGATGATGTCTCTTCCATAGGGGTGGTTCTGGAACAGCGTCGCATAGACCGATTCGGACAGCAGACTCTCGGGCCGGTTCTCGACGCTGCCCAGGCGCTCCTCCAGAACGACCTGCCGTTCCGTTTCGAGGGCCTCGTCGCTCAGGATCAGGTTGCGCATGCGATCGGCCTCGAAGGCCATCATCTCGCCCAGCGCGCCCGTCGGGACCTGCTGGTAATACGCGGTGTAGTCGAAGGAGGTAAACGCGTTGTGGTTTCCGCCCGATGCGGTGACGGCCTCGTCCAACTCACCGGCTGCGTGATTGCTGGTGGCCTTGAACATGAGGTGCTCGAAGAGATGGGCAATACCGGACTGGCCGGGCGGCTCGTCGGCTGAGCCCACTTTGTACCAGACCATCTGCACGACCACCGGAACGCGCCTCTGCGGTACGACGACCACCTGCATGCCGTTATCCAGCACGAAGGTCGCCGCCTCGGCGGCTCCCGCTGCGGCGGCTTCGGCCGATGCCGCAGGGGCGAACATCAGCCATGTGACAACGAATGGCACGGCCGCAACACGTAACGCCGCCATGCAGGTGCAGGCGGCAATCAGATAATATCTCATAAATCAAACCCTTAATCGCTCCCGATAATCGCCGGGCAATCACACCGATGACGTGAGAAAAAGGCGAAACTCAGATCAGGCCGCAAAGGGCGAGCGACGTGGAGGTGTAGGTGCGCCGCTCATGGACGAGGATGCCCGCCGGCGGATGGAAGGGTGTGGCCGCCGCTTCCTCGACCACGATCAAGGCATCGGCGGCCAGCCATCCACCTTCGAGCGCCGAGGCGACGGCCTTCTCTCCAAGGCCCTTGCCATAGGGCGGGTCGGCGAAGATGAGGCGGAAAGGCTGCATGGTGCCGACGGGGCCGAGACGCGTGGCGTCACGGCGGAAGATGCGTGTTACGCCGGCAAGGCCGAGACTTTCCACATTCTCGCGCACCAAGGCACGGGCGGCTGCATCCTGCTCCACGAAAAGGCAGTAGGCGGCGCCGCGCGACAGCGCTTCGATACCGAGCGCTCCGCTGCCGGAGAAGAGATCAAGCACCCGTGCACCGTCGAGGCTGCCGGGATAGGCATGCTCCAGAATGTTGAAGAGCGCCTCGCGGGCGCGGTCGGTGGTGGGGCGGATCATGTCGGAACGCGGCGAGGCAAGCCGCCTTCCGCGCAGTCTTCCCCCGACGACACGCACCGCTCCGCCCTACCGCCTCTTGCCGCGCGTCGGCTGGCGCTTGTCGGAAGGCTGCCTGCGGCCGGCACCTCGACCGGGCTTCTTCGCCTCCTCCTTGCGCTCGGCGACCTCTTCGGCCTTCTTCGGGCCCATTGGCCGCGCGCCCGGCGCCATCCACACGTTTGCAGCCCGCGAGCGTCGCTCGATCGGGCGGGCTTCCCTGCCGGGGCCTTCTTTGCCGGGGCCTGCCTTGCGGTCATCCTTGCCGGACCGCTTCTGAGGATCGCTTTTGTGGGCGCGCGACGGCGGCTTCGTCTGCAGCCGTCCGCGCATCTCCTCGCGCTTGTCTTCACGGCTTTTCTTGCGGTTCACCGGCGCCCGGCGTCCTTCCTCCTTGTCGCGCGGGCGCTCGGCCTTGTCGCGCGGGCGCTCGGAGGGCCGGCGTGGCGTCTCGGCAGCAGCCGGCTTTGCCGCAAGCGCCGGCTTGTTGGCGAAGGGCCGGACGATCGGCGCGTCGAAATTGGCGCCGGCTTCCTCGATCAGCCGCTCGCCGAGTTGGTCGCGCAGCGTGCGGCCCTTGATCTCCTGCACCGCGCCCTCCGGCAGGGCGCCAAGCTGGAAGGGGCCATAGGAGACGCGGATCAGGCGCGTGACGTCGAGCCCCAGCGCGCCGAGGACGTTCTTCACCTCGCGGTTCTTGCCCTCGCGCAGGCCGAGCGTCAGCCAGGCATTGGAGCCCTGCTTGCGGTCAAGCGTGGCCTCGATAGCGCCGTAGAAGACGCCGTCGACGGCAGTGCCCTTCTCCAGCTCCGCCAGCGCCAGCGGGTCGACGTGGCCGTGCACGCGCACGCGGTAGCGGCGCAGCCAGCCGGTGGAGGGCAGTTCGAGAACGCGGGCAAGACCGCCGTCGTTCGTCAGAAGCAAAAGCCCCTCGGTGTTGATGTCGAGGCGGCCGACGGTGATCAGCCGCGGCAAGCCCTTCGGCAGGATGTCGAAAACCGTCTTGCGCCCCTCCGGGTCGCGACTGGTGGTGACGAGGCCGGCGGGCTTGTGCAGCAGGAAAAGCCGCGTGCGCTCGACCTCGGGGATGGGCGCGCCGTCGACCTCGATGCGGTCGGAAGGCCGTACGTTGAAGGCCGGCGTGTCGAGCGGCCGGCCGTTGACCTTCACCCTTCCCGCCGCGATCATCGCCTCGGCGTCGCGGCGCGAGGCAATGCCCACGCGCGCCAGGCGCTTGGCGATGCGCTCGCCGGCGCCCGCAGGCTCCCGGACCTGTTCCTTCCGGGCTCCGCCCGCCGGTTTGGCGCCGGTTTTGGATGTCTTCATGTTCTTCATGGTGGCCTTCGTCCTTCAGGATCGCTAGGTATCAATTCGCCCACGCGCTTGCGAGCGAAAAGATTGAACCGGCAGCGGACGAACAACTATCCTGCTTTCATGGACGTCGCGCTTGAAGAGGCGCGGGCGGCCGCGGCGCGCGGCGAGGTGCCCGTGGGCGCGGTGGTGGCCCGCGGCGGCAAGGTGCTCGCACGGGCGGGGAACCGCACGCGGGAGCGCGCCGATCCTACCGCGCATGCTGAATTACTGGCCATCCGCGAGGCCTGCCGGGCGGAAGGCTCCGAGCGCCTCGTCGGGGCGGACCTTTATGTGACGCTGGAACCGTGCGCCATGTGCGCCGGCGCCATCTCGTTCGCCCGCATCCGCCGGCTCTACTTCGCCGCAGGCGACGAGAAGGGCGGCGGCGTGGTGCATGGCGGCCGCTTTTTTGCGCAGCCCACCTGCCATCACGCGCCGGAGGTCTACGAGGGGATGGGTGAGCGGGAGGCGGCAGCGCTGCTCAAGGAATTCTTCGGGCGCATGCGCAGTTGAATTATATTACCTCACATTATGTACCTCGTATAAGTATATTATAATTTTTATTGACGAAACCTGAGATAATTCTTTAAAATCATTTAAAACTATTTCATTTTAGGAATATTTAATGCTTATTACAAATATAACTCTTTCCCTTGATCCCGACTATTTTACTTACATACCTGAGATTGCATACGGTGGCACTCAGCCGCAAACGGTGGAAGATACACACCCCGAGACCGGTCTCTCCGCGGAGGATTCGTTATCGGACGATGCCCTGGACCGCCTGGATCCTGACCACGACAATCTCGTCGACGCACAGAGCGGGGCGGCGGTAGACAAGACCGATGCGGATGTATTCGGGGCTCCTTACGAGGCCGATGCGAAACTCGGCGGAACGCTGCGCGAGGCGTTCCTGTCCCATGGGCGCGAGGAGATGGGCGATGCGCAAGCGAGCCTGGACGAGGTGCTCTCGCATATGGGCACGTTCCCCGGCCCGGAGGACGACGCGTTGTCGCGCCGGCTGGCCGAGGCGGCGGGCCTTTATGGCGGCGGGGAGGGCGAGACCAACGTTTCGCCCGCCCAGACGGAATATCTTCGCGCACAGCTGTTGCTGGCCCTGACCGACGAAGTGGATTGGGCGACAGAGCTCGGCACGCGGGCCGCCGACGGGCATGAGGTGACCTCCGACGGCACTGTGCTGCACGGAGCCGGCGCCATGACGATCGCCGACGCGGCGAAGGCGGCCAGGGACAGGATCAGCGGCGCGCTCCAAGAGAAGCTCGATTGGGCCGCACCGCTGGCCGACGCGCTGGTGCCCGTCCTGATCGGCGACCCGACACTTTCCCTGCCCGAGCCGCCGGAGACGATCCTCTACGGCAGTCTTGAGTGGGCGCAGCTGTGGATCGGCATGGACTATGCGGAGGACGCGGGCCTCGATCCGGCGGCGTTGACGACGGACGAGCTTGTGGCGCTCGGCCGGGCAGCCACGTCCGTCGCTCCGGCGGCGGATGGGGAGGAAGCACAGTCGGCGGCGCAAGGGGGCGAGACGGGAGACGGCGAAGCGAAGCAGGACGAAACTGCAGCAGCCGCTTCCTACCGGGCGACCGAACTGCTCATCCTGATCGCCCGGGCCAGGGGCGAGATCGACGGAGCAAGCTTAACCGAGGAGAACCAGGCCGACCTGAAGAAGACGCTCGCCGACGTCGCCCACGACGTCTTCAAGGAGGAGCTCGCGATTGCCGAGGCGCTGGAAACTCTCGGCCGGGACGCGGTCTCTTCCCGCAAGGACATCGTCAGACAAATCCTACGGAACCATGGCCTCAACCCGGACCAAGTGGTCGACTACCTTGGGAACCTCGGTCAGGTTGTCCAGCAGCCGACCCTCGCGGAAGCCTATTTCCAGCACGGGGATCTCTACAACATTCTCGACTTCACTCCTCCCTCCGACCTGCCGGATCCGGCCGCGGCATTCGATGAGGTGTTCGAGAAGAGCAGGGACAGCGTTTCAGAGGCCATGGCCACCCTCATCGACCAGTCGCTGGCGCTTTATGCGAAACAGCACGGGCTGAACCTAGAGGGCGCCACGATTGCGATTTCACGGCCCCTCCTCGTCATATCGAAATGGCACCTCGACTGGGGAGGTCTTACAAACGCAGATATACAGACCATACCGAGCGACATGGCGATTTGGATTACCGTGACCTTCGCCGACTCGGCCACCGATCGACAATTCTTCCTATCGCTTGCGGAGCCCGGCAAGGGCCTGCAGGAAATTCCTGCCGGCACATCCCTCGAGAACTGGGAGGAAACCAATCGCTACAATCTCTTCGATGCTGACCTGCCGGCCGAACAGCACGAAGGCAATGGCAAGTACGACGGTAATGATTACGAATACCGCAAAGAGGAGATAGCCGGCGGGACGGCGGCGGAGATCAAGGGCGCGCTTACCGACTTCTACAAATCGGAGATCGAGAAGTCTCGCGATCATTTGCGCGGCGAGACCGAAAATGAAGCGATCAGCAACTTTCTTCTCAATCTCGTTCCCTTCCGTGCCACGATCGTGGCCATCCAGAAGGGAGATGTGGCGGACGCGATTGGGAACGGTCTCTTCGACATCCTCTCCTTCATTCCCTTCGTGGGCGAAGGCATCCAGGCCGTAAAGGCGGGCGCCCGCGTGGTCTCCACCGGCATATCCACCTTCGTGGCGAGCGCGCTCGAGGACGGCCTGAGCGTCGGCCTTTCGGCCGCCCTCCACGGCGCCGAGCCCTTCGGCCACGCGTTCGGCAAGCAGCTACTCAAAACCACCGTGGCGGGTATCGAAAGCGCTTTGCCCATCCCGACGCCCAGCCTTGCCTCCCATATCACGGTCGCCGGCGCGAAGGACATCGCCCGCGTGGCCGAGCAGCTCAAAGCCACGCTTCCGGAATTGGCCAATGCGCTGGAGGAGGCCGCCAGCCGCACCCGCCTCGTCGAAATCGGGCTCGACGGCGAACAGGCGCTCGCATCCGGCGTAAGGGTGAGGGAGGATGCGAAGGGGATAGAGACCATCGACATCACCCCTCAAGGCGCAGCTCTCGACAAGATCGAGTTGATGCTCGGCCGCAACGACGGGGACGAAATCGTTTTCCTCAAGGAGCGTTACAACAAGGAGGGAGAGCGCTTCTATACGCTGGCGGACCCACGGACCGGCCAGTCCTACGGTACGCGTCTTGCCGCTGAAACCCTCTCCCCTGCTACCGCAGAAAGCCCCTCCCCTGAATTTCCTCCAGTAAATTACTTGGTAAAAATGATTTTCCCTAAATCGATGCGAACAGAATTTCCTGAGGATATAATAAACGCTGGCGTTGAAACTTTCAATAAAGTAAACCCAAAAATAACCGTTAAAACATATTCTCTTCAAGATCAAAAATATATAATAAATAATACAAATAAAGAAACATCTGGCGTATGTGCTGCATTTGTCGCCCATTTCCTACATACCGCGAATGAGGCCTACCCAGCTATACCGGATAAGTTTGGTGATTTTCTCGTGAGCTTGCAAAAGGAATACTTAGAAACATACAGGGGGCGAGTGTCATCAAAATCATTGCTATACAGAAGGGGATTAATGACTACAGATGAGATCACCGCATATGGAGACAATGCGGTTTCCGATATCATCGATTTTTTTGTTAAGGGTCGCTCCTCAGCCTATATGGCGATTCGTGGACGGAGGGGATCCGGCCATGCCCTCGGCCTCGCATGGAAAAACGGCAAACCAGTATTCTTCGACCCGAACTGGGGCGTCTTCGAGTTTAAGAATATTGCCGAGCTTGACACGTGGGTGCCCGAATACATAGCGAAACACTACAAGAATATCAGCGTAGCCTTTGCATATGAGGTTCACAAAAAAGCTTGGTAGCCCGGGGCCAAATTGGCGTGCCTTGAGTGTCTCACGCTGCAGGCTGCAGCCGCCACTCCCAAAGGTCAGTGCTCCTGCCCGGAAGGCTGACCGCGCGCCGGCAGTTCAGGATGATCCCGAAGGGCGGTCGTGTTCGACGGCTCCCTCAGTTCAACCACGGAATGAGCCGGCGCAGGCCGCCTGTCTCCTTTGTCGCTGCCCTCTTGGCGGCACGTTCCTTCTTCCACTCGTCCTCGCCCAGATCGCCGGCCGCCGCGGTTTCGGCCGGCTGGCGCAATTCGGTCGGCGGATCGCTCAGATAGCGCCGCGTGGTCGGACTGCCCTGGTTTGCCAGCTGCTGGCGGCGCTGGAACTCCAGGCGCTGCTCGTTGCGCATGCGGGCACTTCTTTCCAGGATCTCCGGCTTTACCGAGCCGTTCTCGCTGAGGCGGGCGGCGGTTCCCCCTGTCCCCCGGCTCGCGCTGCCGTTGTCAACGTCGCGGACGATGTTGGGCCGGTAGAACGGATCGTCCTGGTTCGCCGTCGCTTCGGCGCGAACGCGCGCCAGACGCTCCTCAGGCGATTCCGGCCAGTTAGGGTTCGATGTCGAGGCGACGCTCTCCTGCGGCGGCGGCAGGACTTCCGTTGACGGCGGCTCGACAATGCCCGGACGGGGCGAATAGTCGATGGGCGGCTTCTTCTTCGGCGCCAGCGACAGGACGCCCGTCAGGTCCTGCACAAGCTGCGTCTCGGCGGTCGTCCCGGTGCCGTAGGTGGTGCCGGAACAGCCCGAAAGGATGATGGCCGATACCGCAAGTGCCGCGCCGACCGCCTTCGGCTTCATGCGCGACCTTCCGCCGCCAATGCGCGCGCCGCTGCCAAGACTGTTCACTGTTCAACTCTCCTCAGCGCCTGCAGGCGGCCGTCCACCGCCCCCGTTACGTGCCTCCTCGCCCCAAAATCCGACGAGATGATGGCGCTCTTCTCCTGTCGGGCCTTTTACCGGACGGGCGGTCATGACGCAACATCCCGGCGCTGGTGCGCTAGCCGTCGACGCAAAAAGACTTTGATCCGTGTGCGCCCGATGGCAGGATGTATGCGCATCGTCAGGAGGGAGAGATGGAACATCTCACAGGACGTTGCGCCTGCGAACGCATCACTTACCGGTTGCACCGGGAGCCGCTCATCGTCCATTGCTGCCACTGCACCTCGTGCCAGAGGGAGACGGGGACCGCCTTCGCGATCAACGCCCTGATCGAGACGGCGAATGTGGAACTGCTCACCGGCAATCCGGAGAAGATCTTGACGCCGTCCGAGAGCGGGCGCGGACAAAAGATCTGGCGCTGCCCGCATTGCAAGGTGGCCGTCTGGAGCAACTATGGCGGCGCGAAGGACCTGGTGCACTTCGTGCGCGTGGGCACGCTGGACCAAGCCCGGAGCATCACCCCAGATATCCACATCTATACGCGCTCCAAGGTTCCCTGGGTCGTCCTTCCCGAAGGTGCGCAAGCCGTCGAGGAATATTACGACGTCCCCTCCGTCTGGCCGCCGGAGAGCCTAGAGCGGCGGAAGGCCTATATGGCCGAGCTCAAGGCTTGAGCCGGCTCAGAACCGGCCAAGCGCCCGCAGTTCGCGCAGTGCCGCCGCGTCGCGCGCGGAGACGTCCGGGAATTCCGGATCGGAGCCGACATCGTCCGTGTAGCGCCAGGAGCGCGCGCATTTCCGCCCGGATGCACGCTCGAAGACGACGGCCACGCCCTTCACCTCCTCCAGCGTGAAGGCATCGGCCGGGGGCGCGTCGCCGCGGATTTCAATACCGCTGGTGATGCAGATCTCGGCCATGTCGCGGCCGGCGATGGCCTCGCGCAGCGCCGCATCCGTGACGTGGACGACCGGAGCGGCCTCCAGAGAGGAGCCGATCGTCTTGTCCTTGCGCTCGATCTCCAGTGCGCCGGTGACGACGCGGCGCACCTGGCGGATCTTGCGCCACTTGGCCGCCAGCTTGTCGTCGCGCCATTCGCCCGGCACCGCGGGGAACTGCGCCAGGTGCACGGATTCTGCGTGTGGATAACGTTCCAGCCACGCCTCCTCCGTGGTGAAGGGCAGCATCGGCGCCATCCAGGTCACCACGCAGTCGAAGAGCTTGCGCACCACCTGGACCGCCGCCTTACGGCGGGTGCTCGAAGGCGCGTCGCAGTAAAGCGCATCCTTGCGCACGTCGAAATAGAAGGCGGAGAGCTCCACCACCATGAAGTCGAGCAGGGCGCGCATGACACGCTTGAAGTCGAAATTGTCGTACCCCTTGCGCACGAGTTCATCGAGTTCGGAGAGGCGATGGAGCATGAGGCGCTCCAGCTCCGGCATCTCGGCGAAGGGCATCTCCTCGCCTTCGTCATGCGCCAGCGTGCCCAGCATCCAGCGGATGGTGTTCCTCAGCTTGCGGTAGGCGTCGATGTTGGTCTGCAGCACATTACTCCCGAGCCGCTGGTCCTCCCAGTAGTCGGTGGTAACGACCCAGAGCCGCAGGATATCGGCGCCGGACTTCGCCATCACGTCCTGGGGGACGACCGTGTTGCCGAGCGACTTCGACATCTTGCGGCCTTCCTCGTCCATGGTGAAGCCATGGGTGATGACCGTGTCATAGGGCGCCCTGCCCCGCGTGCCGCAGGATTCCAGAAGCGAGGAGTGGAACCAGCCGCGGTGCTGGTCCGAGCCTTCGAGATAGACATCCGCCGGCCATTTAAGGTCCGGCCGGTCCTCCAGCGTGAAGGCATGGGTGGAGCCGGAATCGAACCAGACATCGAGGATGTCCATCACCTGGTGCCATGGCTCGTTGGCGCGCGAACCCAGGAAGCGCTCGCGCGCGCCTTCGGCGAACCAGGCGTCCGCGCCTTCCTTCTCGAAGGCCTCGAGGATGCGCGCGTTGACGGCCTCGTCCTTGAGGATCTCGCCCTCATCGTCGGCAAAGACGCAGATGGGTACGCCCCAGGCGCGCTGCCGCGACAGCACCCAGTCCGGCCGCTCCTCGATCATGGCGCGCAGCCGCGTCTGGCCGGCGGCGGGGACGAAGCGGGTGTCGTCGATGGCCTTGAGTGCACGCGTACGCAGCGTCGTGCCGTCGCCGAGGTCCTTGTCCATGGAGACGAACCACTGCGGCGTGTTGCGGAAGATGACGGGCTTCTTGGAGCGCCAGGAATGCGGGTAGGAATGCTTCAGCCGGCCGCGCGCGAAGAGCATGTTCCTTTCGATCAGCGCCTCGATGACGGCCTTGTTGGCATCGCCCTTCTTGCCCTTGTCGTCGATGACGCGTGCTGCGCCACCCTCGCGGTCTGGACCGAGGCCAGGGGCGTCGTGGGTGAAGAAGCCGGCGTCGTCCACGGGGAAGGGGATGGCGGTGTCGATGCCGCGGGCGGCGAGATCGCGCGCGGCGTCCATCCAGGCGTCGAAGTCCTCCCGGCCGTGGCTGGGGGCAGTGTGGACGAAGCCCGTGCCGGCGTCGTCGGTTACGTGCTCACCGGGGATGAGGGGGACGGGGAAGTTGTAGCCGCCGCCGAGGCCTTTGAGGGGGTGGGTGCAGACGACCGCCGCCAGTTCATCCGCCTTCACGTCGCGCAGGCGCTTGAACTCAAGCTTTGCCTTGGCAAAGGACTCTTCCGCCAGAGCATCTGCAAAGATCAGCTTTTCGCCTGACTGCGGGCCGAAATCGTTCTCCGCCACCGTGACCTCGTAGAGGCCGTAGGCGATACGCGGCGAGAAGGATATGGCGCGGTTGCCGGGGATGGTCCAGGGTGTCGTTGTCCAGATGACGACAAAGGCAGATTTCAATTCGCCGAAATACGCCTTCACCGCCTCGGGGCTTGTATCTTCGCCCTGCTTTTCAAGGATTGCAGCGATAGCTTCGATCTGGTCGGTGTAACCCTCCTTCCGGACGTCATCTACCGGAAACTTCACCCAAACCGTATCACTCTCATGGTCGTGGTACTCGACCTCAGCCTCCGCCAGCGCCGTCCTTTCCACCACGCTCCACATCACCGGCTTCGACCCGCGATAGAGCTGGCCGCTCGTGGCGAACTTCAACAGCTCGCCGGCGATCCGCGCCTCTGCGTGGAAGTTCATGGTCAGATACGGGTTATCGAAGTCGCCTTCGACGCCGAGGCGCTGGAACTCCTCGGTCTGCACATCGATCCAGTGCTGGGCGAAGTCGCGGCATTCCTTGCGGAACTCGTTGATCGGCACCTCGTCCTTGTTCCTGCCCTTGGCGCGGTACTGCTCCTCGATCTTCCACTCGATGGGCAGGCCGTGGCAGTCCCAGCCGGGCACGTAGTTGGAATCGTAGCCGCGCATCTGGAAGGAGCGGGTGATGACGTCCTTCAAGACCTTGTTCAGCGCGTGGCCGATATGGATGTTGCCGTTGGCATAGGGCGGCCCGTCGTGGAGCACGAAGAGGGGGCGGCCCTTGGCCTCGGCGCGCAGGCGCTTGTAGAGGCCCATCTTCTGCCAGCGGGCGACAAGCTCCGGCTCCTTCGCCGGCAAGCCCGCGCGCATCGGGAAGTCCGTCTGCGGCAGATAGAGGGTCTTGGAATAATCCAGCTTTTCGGTCGTCTGGCTCATTGTCTCGCTGCGGAAAATGCGAAGCCCGTTGGCCTCGCCGATGATCTTCAAAGAGGCGGAATGGCGCGGTGCGAGCGCGCAGAAAAATCCCGGACCTTCCCGCGAGCCGCTAGGCCACGCGGAAGGCCGGGCCAATAATTCGTATGGCAGCCCGCACAAGGCAGGCGAGTATGAAACCGGCGCTCGTCATCATGGCCCGCGCTTTTAGCCGAGGTGGGCGGAAGAATAAAGGGGCGATTGTGGTTGCAGACGCGCCGGCGTCAACCGGGAAGCCGGGGCAAAAGCGGAGGCTGTCCGGGATGACGAGGTGAAAGCTTCAAAAGGCAATTGCCATATCCAGCGCCGAAAGCGGCCGCACACCCGAAAGCAGCGCCCTCGCCTCCTCCTCGTCGCGCTTCATCTGGGCGACCAGTGGCTCGAGCCCGTCGAACTTCTCCTCCCCGCGCAGGAAGCCGAAGAAGGAGACGGCGCAAGTCTCACTGTAAAGGTCGCCGTCGAAATCGAAGAGGAAGGTTTCGAGAAGCGGCGCGCCCGCCTCGTCCACCGTCGGACGGCGGCCGAAGCTCGCCACGCCGTCGTACAACGTGCCGTCGGCGCGGCGGAAGCGCACGGCGTAGATACCGTGGCGGAGCGCCGTCGCCTCCGGCAGCGCCATGTTGGCGGTGGGGAAGCCGAGCGTGCGGCCGAGCTTCTTGCCGTCTGTCACCTCGGCTTCGACCGTGTAGCGGTAGCCGAGCAGGCCGGCAGCCTGCGCCACCTCGCCCTCGGCTAGGAGCGCGCGCACGCGGCTTGAGGAGACCACCTCGCCGCCCTCGTCGGAGAAGGCGTCGACGACGCTGACGCCGAAGCCGTGGCTTTTCCCCGCCGTCGCCAGCGTTTCGGGCGTGCCGCCGCGGTTCTTGCCGTAATGGAAATCGAAGCCCGTCACCACGTGCGCAGCCCCCAGGCCGCCCGCGAGCACATCGGCCACGAAGCGCTCGGGCGTGAGCGAGGAGAAGTCGCGCGCAAACGGCTGCTCCACCACCGCGTCGAAGCCCATCGCGGCGAGCACCCGTGCCTTCATGGGCGCCGGTGTCAGGCGGAAGAGCGGCACCTCCGGGCGGAAGACGCTGCGCGGATGCGGCTCGAAGGTCAGGACGACGGCGGGAATGCGCTCATTTTCGGCAACCTTTCGCGCGCGCGCCAGCACCGCCTGATGGCCGCGATGCACGCCGTCGAAATTGCCGATCGCCACGACGCCTCCGCGTAGCGACGCCGGGAAGGCATCGAGGCCGGCACAGCGTTGGAACCCTGTCGCCACGGCCCGTCCCTACCGCAGATGCCTGATCGCCGCCACCGGCCGGTGGCCATGCTTTTCCAGGAAGGCGGCGAGGCGCGCCGGGTCCGGCTTGCCGTTTTCGCTGTATTCGGCGGCGTGGATCCCCTCCGTCACGTAGAGGACGTCGATGCCCATACCGGCCGCGCCTTTGACGTCGGTCAGAATGCCGTCGCCGATGGCCAGCGTGTCCGATACGCCGACCGGCCGGCCCAGCACCTCGCCGGCGGCGGCCAATGTCGCCTCGTAGATCGGCCCGTATGGCTTGCCGGCGATCAGCGTGCGCCCGCCGAGGAGGCCATATTCGCGCGCCAACGCCCCGGCGCAGAAGACGAGCCGGTTTCCGCGCTCCACCACGATATCGGGATTGGCGCAGATGAGCGGCAGGTCGCGGGCGCGCAGGCGCTGCAAGAGCTCCGCATAGTCTTCCGGCGTCTCCGTCTCGTCGTCGTAGAGGCCGGTGCAGACGACGCCCGCCGCCTCGAACTCCTCCACCAATTCGATGTCGAGGCCGTCGTAGAGCGACATGTCCCGGTCCGGCCCGAGGTGGAAGAGCCGGCGCGGGGCGTTGCGGATCAGTTCGCGCGTCACGTCGCCGGAGGTGACCACCCGGTCCCAGCTCTCGTCGGGCACGCCGAGGCGCCGCAACTGCTCCTCCACCGGCCCGCGCGGGCGCGGCGCGTTGGTGACCAGCACCACCGCCTTGCCGGCCTCGCGCATGCGCTTCAGCGCCGCGCAGGCCTCGGCAAAGGCGCCAACGCCGTTGTGCACCACGCCCCACACATCGCACAGGATCAGCGCGTAGGGCGCGGCGAGTGCGTCGAGACTGTCGATCATGTCCGGCGGCTGCGGCATTGATTCTCCCTGGATACGGGGATTCTCCCTGGATGCGGATTCGCGGGGCGGCCAGGAGCGGGCCGTGAAACCCGCGCAGGAATTAGCCCATGAGAGGAAGGCTGTCACCCGCTTTTCGGCGCATGAGCACAGTGGCCGAGGCATTAACCCTTCGTGAACCAGTGCCGCATATGGCCGCCCGACATTAAGGAAATCGTTCAGCATCACGCATCATCCTTGCCGGCAAAATCTATCGAGGCAGGGTGGGCAAACCGATGCTGAGGAAATTCCGCCGCGACGAGCGGGGCAATTATGCCATGCTCACGGCGCTGGTGATGGTGCCCGTGATGGGCGCGCTGGCGCTGGCAATCGACTATACGCAGATGAGCCGGCACCGCCAGGCGACGCTGAACGCGCTGGACGCCGCCAACATGGCGACCGCCTGGCGCCTTCTGGAGGGCGAAAGCGAAGAAGACCTGATCGTCTACGCCAACGACTTCTTCGCCGCCAATCTGGGACCGGTGAAACCGGAGAACACGACGCTCTACGTTACCTTCCCCGACGGCTCCGCCGGCGGCAGCACACTGAGGATGCAAGCCGACCTCACCTATAAGCCGATCTTCTACCCTGTCTTCCAGGCACTGAGGGGCGAGAAGAGCGGCGACGGCACCTTCAAGCTCAACGCCAGCAACGAGGTGCGGCTGAAGAACACGCTGGAGGTGGCGCTGGTGCTCGATAATTCGGGCTCCATGGGTTTCAAGGGCTCGGGCTCCGGCCAGAAGCGCATCGACCTACTGAAGGCAGCGGCCAAGGAACTGGTGGACACGCTGGCCGGCCAAGGCGCCATGATGCAGCAGGTCGCCAAGCCGGTGCAGTTCGGCATCGTGCCCTTCGCCGCGTCGGTGAATGTCGGGCCGGATAACGAAGAAGCGGATTGGATGGATACGGACGGGGTTTCGTCGATCCATCACGAGAATTTCGACTGGGACACGATGGCGGAGATCGAGGGCGGTAAGAAGCGCGTCGAGAAGGTCGACGGCGTCTACCACAAGCAAGGGGCGCTGTGGAGGGACGAGGAAGGCGACAAGGTCACGCGCTTCACGCTCTATGACGAGATTAAGGAGGTGACCCCCTCGGCGCCAATGGCCTCGTGGGCCGGCTGCGTGGAGATGCGGCCCGGCTCCTACGGGCTGGACGACACTGTGCCCGACAGGAAGAACCCCGATACGCTGTTCGTGCCGATGTTCGCGCCGGACGAGGAGGACCCTAAGAACTGGCGCGAGAACGTCCATAACAACTGGTTGGCGGATGCGGGCGGCGGCGACGCGATCAAGCGGCAGGAATATATGCCGAAATACTTCCCGGCAGTGCTCGCTCCCCGGGTTCCCGACGGCGGGGGACCAAATGCGAGTTGCACAACCAAGCCCATCACGCCGCTCACCGACGTAACGGACAAAGACGGGCTCGAGGCCATCAAGGACGCCATCGACGGCATGGTCGCCGACGGGGCGACCAACGTGCCCGAAGGCATGGCCTGGGGCTGGCGGGTGGTCTCCGGCAGGGCACCTTTCACGGAGGGTCGCCCCGACGAGCAGAGGGGCAACGACAAGGTCGTGATCGTTTTGACGGACGGGGCGAACACCTACTACACACCGCAATGGCTCGGCTACAACGATCCCGCCGGCAATAAGTCGATCTACTCCAACTACGGCTATGCCAAGAACGGCCGCATCTTCGAAAACACGACCGTCAACCCTTACGACTACTCCAACCCCAACTACACCAAGGCGATGAACCAGCAGTTCGCCAAATTGTGCGACCACGCCAAGTACGGCAAGGACGGAAAGGGCGGCAAGGATGAGGACGGCGAGATCATCGTCATGACGGTGGCGCTCGACCTGAGCACGTGGAAGGCCGACGAGCGGGAGCAGATCGAGGCGCTGAAGTCCTGCGCCTCCGAATCCCGTTTCCGCAAGGACGAGAACGGCAATCCCGCCAAGCTGTTCTGGAACGCCACCGGCGCCGACCTCTCCGAAAAGTTCAAGGAAATCGCCGACGAGCTTTCCAACCTGCGCTTCGTGAGTTGAGGGCGGGGGCGGCGGTTGCTTGAAGGGCTGGCGCCCTTCAAGCGATTGCCCTGAGGCCGCCGCCGCCCTTGCCGCCCCCACCCTTATCGGCTAGGACAGCCGCGCCCGGAAGAGGGCGCGGCTTTTCTCATCTCGCAAGGACGGAACACGGCATGGCAGGCAAGGCGGACAAGGTGAAGGCACGGCTCCCGCGCGGGCTCGTCGACCGCCACCCGGCCGACATCCGCGCCGTCGACGAGATGGTGGCGAAGATCCGCGCCGTCTACGAGCTTTACGGCTTCGAGCCGGTGGAAACGCCGCTCATCGAATACACCGACGCGCTGGGCAAGTTCCTGCCCGACCAGGACCGGCCGAACGAGGGCGTGTTCTCCTTCCAGGACGAGGACGAGCAGTGGCTCTCGCTGCGGTATGATCTGACGGCGCCCCTGGCGCGCTTCGTGGCGGAGAACTTCGAGCGGCTGCCGAAGCCTTACCGCAGCTACCGCGCGGGGTGGGTTTTCCGGAATGAGAAGCCGGGGCCGGGACGGTTTCGGCAGTTCATGCAGGTTGATGCGGATACGGTCGGGACGCCGGGCGTCGCGGCGGACGCCGAGATGTGCATGATGATGGCGGACGTGATGGAGGCACTGGGGATTGCGCACGGGGATTATGTGATCCGCGTGAACAACCGGAAGGTGCTGGATGGGGTGCTGGAGGGGATCAGGCTCGGTGGCGACGAGAATGCCGGGCGGCGGCTGACGGTGCTGCGGGCGATTGATAAATTGGACAAGTTTGGCCCCGAGGGCGTGCGGGAATTGCTCGGTAAAGGCCGCATGGACGAGAGCGGTGACTTTACGAAGGGTGCGGGGCTGGATGAGGCGCAGTGTTCCGTAGTCTTGGAAGCAACCGCAAGTGAAAACGTTCTATCGGGTCAGGAGAACTACAAACCCGGTCAGATGCTGCTACACAAACTGCCAGATGCGCTCGGCGACGATCGGTATTCGCTTGCGGCAAACTCCAGCTACATGGATGGGATACGGGAGTTGCAAGAAATAAGTAGCCTGGTGAAGTCTGCCGGTTATGGCCCAGACCGCATCCGCATCGATCCCTCCGTCGTCCGCGGCCTCGAATACTACACCGGCCCCGTCTTCGAGGCCGAACTGACCTTCCCCGTCACCAACGAAAAAGGCGAAACCGTCCAGTTCGGCTCCGTCGGCGGCGGCGGGCGCTACGATGGCCTCGTCTCGCGCTTCCGCGGCGAGCCAGTGCCGGCCACCGGCATCTCCATCGGCGTGTCACGCCTAATGACGGCACTCAGGAACCTCGGCAAGCTGGAAACCGCCGAGACGGTCGCCCCCGTCGTCGTCCTCGTCATGGACAAGGAAACGGAAAGCCTCAGCCGCTACCAGAAGATGGTTTCCGAGCTGCGCGGCGCCGGCATCCGCGCGGAGATGTATCTGGGCGGCGCCGGCATGAAGGCGCAGATGAAGTATGCCGACCGGCGCGGCAGCCCCTGCGTCGTCATCCAGGGCGGCGACGAGCGCGAGAAGGGCGAGGTGCAGATCAAGGATCTCGTGGAGGGCAAGCGGCTTTCCGAGGAGATCGAGGACAACGTGACGTGGCGCGAGGCGCGGCCGGCGCAGTTCTCCGTGCCGGAGGGCGATCTGGTGGATGCGGTGAAGCGCGTGCTCCAGGCGCAGCGGCAAGAACGGGGCGCGTAAGAATGAGTCGTTCCGCCTTTTTTGGAGAGGCCGGCGCCCCTTCGCGCCCCCCTCTGTCCTGCCGTAGGGCGCCGGGCTTGCTGAAAAGCAGCAGAACCCCACGCCCATGACCCCCCGCACCCCCGCCTTCGCAAGCGATATCCTCGCCCTTTTCGCCGAGCGCGAGGCGGCGCTGACAGACATCGCCATCATCCAGCCCGCCGACCCCTTCCTCGACATGGCCGGCGAGGACCTCAGGCGGCGCATCTTCCTCACCGAGAGCGAGACGGGCAGGAGCCTGTGCCTCAGGCCCGAATTCACCATCCCCGTCTGCCTCGACCACATCGAGAGCCGGGCCGCCACGCCGCGCCGCTACGCGTATCTCGGCGAGGTGTTCCGGCAGCGGCGCGAGGGGGGCGCGGAGTTCTTTCAGGCGGGCATCGAGGACCTGGGCGCAAAGGACAGGCCGGAGGCGGACGCGCGCTCGCTGGCGGATGCGCACGCGCTTCTTTCCCGCGTGCTGCCGGACCGCACGCTTTCCATGACGCTGGGCGACCAGGCGGTGTTCGAGGCCGTGCTTTCCGCCCTCGGCCTGCCGCGCGGCTGGCAGAAGCGGCTGGCGCGCGCCTTCGGTTCTCCTTCTATGCTGGAGGCGGCGATCGCCGAGTTCACCAGCCCGCAAGGGGCAGCAAGCCTGCCGCGCGCGGTGGCGAGCCTGGTGGCGCGCGGCGATGAAGAGGCGCTGACGCGGCATATCGATGAGGCCATGCAGGCGGCCGGCCTGTCGCCCTCCGCCGGGCGCCTTCCCGAAGAGATCGCGCGGCGGCTGATGGAGAAGGCGGAGCTTCGCAGCGTACGCCTTTCCGACACCGCGCTCGACGCGCTAAAAGCCTTTCTCGCCATCCACGTGCCGCTGGAAGAGGCTGAGGCGCGGCTTGCCGCCTTTGCCGGCGAGGCCGGCATCTTCCTCGACGAGGCGCTGGAAGGGTTTGCCGCGCGCGCAGAGCGCATTGCCGCGCACGGCCTGCCGCTCACCGAGACGCATTACGACGCCGGCTTCGGCCGCCCGCTCGACTATTATACGGGCTTCATCTTCGAGATCGGCACGGAGGGCCTCGGCCAGCCGCTCGCCGGCGGCGGGCGCTACGACAGACTGCTGACGCTGCTGGGTGCGGAAAAGCCGATCCCCGGCGTCGGCTTCTCCATCTGGCTCGACCGCGTGGCAGCGCTCAGGGAGGAGAGGCCATGAGCGTCACGCTCGCCCTGCCCTCCAAGGGCCGGCTGAAGGACGAGGCGGTGCGGCGGCTCGAGGCAGCGGGACTGCCCGTCCGCCTGCCGGAGAACGACCGGCGCTACCGCGCGGCGATCGACGGTGTGACGGGGCTGGAGGTGACGTTCCTTTCGGCCTCGGAGATCGCCCGCGAGCTCGACCGCGGAGGGGTCGACCTCGGGATAACCGGTGAGGACCTAGTGCGCGAGACTATTCCCCATTGGGAGCGCCGCGTGGAGATCGCCGCACGGCTCGGCTTCGGCCGGGCGGACGTGGTGGTGGCCGTGCCGGAAGTGTGGTTCGACGTCTCCACCATGGCCGACCTCGACGACGTGGCCGCCGATTTCCGCCAGCGCCATGGCAGGCGGCTTCGGATCGCCACGAAGTACTGGCGGCTCACACAGCAGTTCTTCTCACAGAAGCACGGCATCCAGGTCTACCGCATCGTCGAGAGCCTGGGCGCCACGGAAGGCGCGCCGGCGGCGGGCTCGGCGGATGTGATCGTCGATATCACGTCGACCGGCTCGACGCTGAAGGCCAATCACCTGAAGGTGCTGGACGACGGCGTGATCCTGCGCTCGGAGGCGTGCCTTGTTGCGGGGCGGAAGGAGCGGGCAGCGGCGGATGAAGAGGTGATCGCGCGAATCGCAGCGGCGCTGGGCTGACGAGCGGGGTGTCGGTCGGCGCGCGGCCGCTACTCCTCCACCACCCGAAGCCGCAGCGAGCCGGAGCCGGGTCCGCCGGCAGCGCGTTTGGCTTCGCCGTCTTCCAGTACTTCCGCCTCCCCGGCCGCGCCCAGCTCCAGCGCCTCGATCCGCGCCCCGCGCTTGGTCACCTTGTCGGCCGAGGTGAGGATCATGTCGATGTCCTTGTTGGCCTGCAGGAAATGGCCCTGCAATTTCCGCACGCGGTCGTCCAGCCGGCTGACGTCCTGCATGAGCTTCATCACCTCGGCCTGGATCAGGTGCGCCTGCTCGCGCATGCGGGCGTCCTTGAGGACCGCCTGGATCACCTGGATCGACAGCATCAGGAGCGACGGCGAGACGATGACGACGCGCGCGCGGTGCGCACGCTGCACCAGCGCCTCGAAGTTCTCGTGGATCTCGGCGAAGATCGATTCCGACGGCACGAACATGAAGGCCGTGTCCTGGGTTTCGCCATTGATCAGGTATTTTTCGGCGATGGCCTTGATATGCACCTCGACATCGCGGCGGAAGGCGCTCTCGGCCTGCTTGCGCGCCTCCGCCCCGCCCTCGCCTTCGCTTGCCGCGCGAATGGCGTTCCACGCCTCCAACGGGAACTTGGCGTCAACGACCAGCGACGGCGCGCCGTTGGGCATCTTCACCACGCAGTCGGGCCGGCTGCCGTTGGAAAGGGTGGCCTGGAACTCGTAGGCTCCGTGCGGCAAGCCGTCGGCGACGATCGCCTCCATGCGCGACTGGCCGAAGGCGCCGCGGGTCTGCTTGTTGGAGAGGATCTGCTGCAGCTGCACCACCTGGCCGGCGAGCGACTGGATGTTGTTCTGCGCCGTGTCGATGACGGCCAGCCGCTCCTGCAGTTTTGCGAGGTTCTCGTGCGTCGACTTGGTCTGCTCGGTGATCGACTGGCCGAGGCGCGACGTCATGCCGTCGAGCCGCTCGGAGATCGACTTGGTCAGCTCCGCCTGGCGGGATCCGAACACCTCCGCAATCGTGCCCATGCGGCCGGAAAGCTCGGCCTGCGCCTTCGTCAGCTCGGCCATGCGCGCCTCTGCTTCACGGGCGCGCTGGGCAGCTTCCGCCCCGGCCTCGGCGCGCGCACGCCCCGCCCGCCACAGGGCGATGACGAGGAGCGCGAGCATCCCAAGGAGCAGCGCGCCAGAGGCGGCCAGCACATGGCCGAGCGAAATCGTGGTCGCGCCAAGCTGGGCGACGGGCATCGAAAGGAGCGAGACGGCTTCGTTCATGCCGGCACCTTAGACGATTCGTGATGTCGCCATAAGACCAAAACGTGAACGAATTGAACGGCCCGATACGAAGCATATTGACGGTTTCGGGCCCAGCCATTACCTGACGCCCATGACCATCCGCCCGCTCATTCTTCTTCCCGATCCCAAGCTGCGCCAGGCTTCAAGGCCCGTCGAGCGCATCGACGACGACGTGCGCAAATTCGCCGACGATATGCTGGAGACCATGTACGACGCGCCGGGCATCGGCCTTGCCGCCATCCAGGTGGGCGAGCCGCGACGGCTTCTGGTGCTCGACGTGGCGGAGAAGGACGCGCCGCCCGCGCCGCAGGTCTTCATCAATCCGGAAATCGTCGCCCGCTCGGACGAGCGTAGCGTGCACGAGGAAGGCTGCCTTTCCATCCCCGACTACTATGCCGAGGTGGAACGCCCGGCAGCGGTGACGGTGAAATATGTCGATCTCGACGGCAAGGAGCAGGTTGTAGAGGCCGACGGCATCCTTGCCACCTGCCTGCAGCACGAGATCGACCACTTGAACGGCGTGCTCTTCATCGACCACCTGTCGAAGCTCAAGCGCGACATGGTGGTGCGCAAGTTCAAGAAGCTCGCCAAGGACCGCCCGCCTCCGGAGCGCATGGTGGGGTGAGAATTTGCCAGACGAACCTCACGCTGATATCATTGATATCAGAAACGTGGAGTGTCGATGGGTGGCGCACCGATCAGGAATATTCCCGCCGAGAAGAAGGCCAAGTCGAAATCATTCGTTTCGGCGGGGGATGACTTGCGCCCTTTGATGTATGCCGGCGATGCGCAGGAGGCGGAAGAATTCGCAAGGGCTATGGAAGCGGTCGAAGCGATGCGCAAGCGCGATTTCGGACGCCCGGCGCCTGAACTTGAGTGATGGAGGTTGGCGATGGGCGATATGCTTGTCCGCGGTATCGATGCCGAGTTGAAGCGACGGCTGGAGGAAGGCGCACGTCAGCACAAGCGCAGCCTCTCGCAGGAAGCGATCGATCTGATGCGCAAGGGCTTGACGGCGGAAAAGCGCGGCGACCGGAACTTCGCAGACCGGTTGCGTGCCGAGATGCGTGATGGCTTCTTCACCGATGAGGAACTCGCTGCGATCCGCGCATCCAGGAAGGAGCCTGACCGAAATCCTCCGAGCCTTGTATGATCCTTCTCGACACGAATGTCATCTCCGAGGTACTTTCCCGCAGGCCCCACAAGACTGCGATCCGCTGGTTGGACGAGCAGGAAGAAGCGGATCTCCTGTTGTGCCCCGTCGTTTTAGCCGAGCTCTATTTCGGCGCCTACCTCGTGCGCGAGGTTGAACGGCACGAAATGCTTCTTGAGAATATCGCCCTCATTCGCCGCCGCTTCGCTGGTCGGGTGCTGCCCTTCGGCGACCTGCCCAGCGAAATATACGGGCGGATCACAACCTCGCGGCAGATCGCCGGCCAGCGCATGGAGACGAAGGACGCCATGATCGCAGCTATCTGCCTTGCCCACGGCGCGGCGCTCGCCACGCGCAACACCCGCGATTTCGAGGGCCTTGACCTCACGCTCGTAAACCCGTTTGAAGCGGGGGCGTGAGCGCGCCGCGTTCGCGCAAGCATCTCAAGTACCGGATGGTCGCATGCCCCTACGCCTCGTCTTCATGGGAACGCCGGAATTCTCCGTGCCGACGCTTCAGGCGCTGGCTGCGGCGGGACACGAGATCGCCGCCGTCTACACGCAGCCGCCCCGGCCTGCCGGGCGGCGCGGGCTGGAGTTGACGAAATCCCCGGTGCATCAGGCGGCCGAAAAGCTGGGCGTGCCGGTGCGCACGCCACAATCGCTCAAGGGCGAAGAGGAGCAGCAGGCGTTCCGCGCGCTTCAGGCTGATGCGGCGGTGGTGGTGGCCTACGGCCTCCTCCTGCCGAAGCCGATCCTGGAAGGGACGCGACTCGGCGCCTATAACGGCCACGCATCGCTCTTGCCACGCTGGCGCGGCGCGGCGCCCATCCAGCGTGCCATCATGGCGGGGGACAGCGAGACCGGCATAATGGTGATGAAGATGGACGAAGGGCTCGACACAGGCCCGGTGGCGATGACCGAGAAGGTCGCCATCGGCCGGGACATGACGGCGGGCGAACTGCACGATACGCTGAAGGAGGTCGGCGCGAAGCTGATGGCAAGCGCGATGGAAAGGCTCGAGCGCGGCGATCTGCAACCGACGCCGCAGCCGGCGGAAGGTGCGACCTATGCCAGGAAGATCGGCAAGGAGGAAACGCGCGTCGACTGGACCCGTCCGGCGGCCGATGTGCACAACCACATCCGCGGGCTCTCGCCCTTTCCCGGCGCCTGGTGCGAGATGCCCTTCGCTGGCAAGCCGGAGCGCGTGAAACTGCTGCGCTCGACGCTCGACGCCGCGGGCAGCGGCGCACCGGGCGAGATCATCGACGAGTTGGCCGTCGCCTGCGGCGAAGGCGCCGTATGGCTCCTGGAGCTGCAGCGGGCGGGCGGCAAACCGGTGGCGGCGGGCGATTTCCTGCGTGGGGCGAAGGTCGAGAAAGGAGCGCGGCTCCCATGAGCGCCGTCATCATCCGCCCCGAGGAACCGGAAGACCCGGAGGCAATCCGCACCCTCCTCGCCACCGCCTTCGGCGGCGAGGCCGAAGCACGGCTGGTGGACGCGCTGCGCGCGGCAGGAGACGTGGTGCTTTCGCTCGTGGCCGAGCGCGCCGGCGAGATACGCGGCCATATCCTGTTCTCGCGCCTCATCGTGCGGAACGGCGAAGAAGCGTTTCCCGCCGTGGCCCTGGCGCCGCTTGCCGTCCATCCCGACCATCAAGGCGAGGGCATCGGCACCGCCCTTATGGACGACGCGCATCTGCGGCTGCAACGGGACGGCGAGCGTCTCTCGGTGGTTCTGGGCGATCCCGCCTATTACGGCCGCTTCGGATACACGCACCAGCGCGCCGTCGGGTTCGAAAGCGCCTATCAGGGCGATGCCTTGCAGGCGCTCGCCTGGGGCGAGGCACCGCACGCCGGCCGGCTCGACTACGCCGCCGCCTTCGCGGATCTCGGCTGACCATGCCGCGCTACCGTATCGACGTGGAGTATGACGGCGGGCCCTATGCGGGCTGGCAGCGCCAGGCGGGCCACCACAACGTGCAGGAGGCCATCGAGAAGGCCATCGCCGCCTTCTCGGGCGAGAACGTCACCCTGCGCGGCGCTGGCCGCACGGACGCCGGCGTCCACGCGCTGGGCCAGGTCGCGCACTTCGACCTTGAAGGCGAGTGGAAGGCGGATACGGTGCGCAATGCTGCGAACGCGCATCTGACGATGGCCGGCGAGGCCGTTTCCATCCTGAGCGCGGCAGCGGTGGGGGAGGATTTCGACGCCCGCTTCTCCGCCAGGGCGCGGCACTATCTCTACCGCATCCTCAACCGCCGCGCGCCGCCGGCGCTTCAGAGCGGCAGAGTGTGGCACGTGAGCCGGAAGCTCGATGCGGAGGCGATGCACGAGGCGGCACAGCGGCTCGTGGGCAAGCACGACTTCACCACCTTCCGATCCGTCCAGTGCCAGGCCAAGAGCCCGGTCAAGACGCTCGACCGGCTGGATGTCTCACGCCTCGGCGAGGAGATCGAGATCCGCGCCTCCGCCCGCTCCTTCCTGCACAACCAGGTGCGCTCTCTGGTCGGCACGTTGAAGAAGGTGGGCGAAGGCGGCTGGACGGGCGACGACGTGGAGAAGGCGTTGAAGGCCCGCGACCGCGCCGCCTGCGGCCCGGTCGCGCCGCCTGAGGGGCTTTATCTGGTGCGGGTGGACTATTAGGCACTCGGCCAAACGGAAAGGGGGGCGCGAAGGGGCGCCTGCTTTCCATTGATCGAACGACGCTCCGGTCTATACCACCCGCACCCGCGCACGTGGCGTCGGCCAGACCTCGGTCACCCCCGCCTGCGCCGGCCTTTCGAGATAGGTGGAAAGCGCAACGTAGCTGCGCGTGGCCACCACGCCGGGGGTGGCGTAAAGGCGCGCCAGAAGACCCTCCAGCGCATGGGTATCCGTCGTCCGCACCTTTAAAAGCATGCAGGTGTCGCCAGCGACCGAGTGGATCTCCTCCACCTCGGGATGCTCCGAGATCGCCATCAGTTCCGGCGTCTTGCCCCAGCCGGTGGTGTCGACATGCACGAAGGCAAGCAGCGTCTTGCCGACGGCGCGCGGGTCGACGAGCGCGGCCATCCTGCGGATGACCCCGGAGCGCTTCAGCCGCTTCACCCGCTCATGCACGGCCGGCGCCGAGAGGCCGACACGCTTGCCGAGATCGGCATAGCTGAGCGTCGCATCCTCGATCAGGGCGCCTAATATTTTTCGGTCCATCCCGTCGATCGCATGGTCGGCCGATGGCTTCGGCTGAACATCATCTGTTTTTATTGTCATTCGGTAAAATCCCATTGTTGCCGAATTTCATTCAGGCATTATGGCCTCATGTCGGACACGCATCAAGCATCGCAAACACTGTCGCCCTCCAGCGTGGCGGGGCAGCGCATACCGCCCGCCGTCTTCCTTCTCACCGGCGCGGTGGCAGTGATCGGTTCGAATTCGCTGGTCCTGTCGCCCATCGCGCCGGAGGTTGCGCGGTCGTTCGGTGTTTCGGTGCCCACGGTGATGAGCGGCACGGCCGCATTCGGGCTCGGCACGGCGGCGAGCGCGCTCTTCCTGGCGCGCCATATCGACCGTATCGGCGCCTGGCGCATGCTGCGGATAGCCTTTGCCCTTTTGGCAGCGAGCCTTCTCGTGAGCGCTGCCGCACCGGTGGCGCTCGTTCTCGTCGCGGCCCAGCTTGGCGCCGGTGTTGCCGCCGGTATCGCGCTGCCGGCTATCTATGCCAGCGCGGCGGCAATCGCGCCGCCGGGCCGCGAAAGCACGACGGTGGGCATCGTGCTCACGGGCTGGACGCTGAGTCTGGTTGCCGGCGTTTCGATCTCGGCGGTGCTGGCGGACTGGCTCGACTGGCGCGCCGTCTACGGCAGCGTGTTCCTGCTGGCGGCAGGTGCCCTCGCCGTCCTTGTCTTCAACAAGCACCGGGACAAGGTCTCGGCGGAGCCGGCGGCCTCGCCGCTGGCGGCGCTCGCTATTGTCGGCGTGCGGCCGCTGCTTTTGGCCTGCGGCGCTTTCATGACGGCCTTTTACGGCGTCTACGCATATCTTGGCGATCATTTGCACTCAGAGCTCAGCCTGCCCATCAGCGCCAACGGGCTCGTCACCCTCGCCTACGGGCTCGGCTTCGGTGCGGCCGCCTTTCTCGATGGCCTGGAGAAGCGGGTGGCGCCGCAGATGGGCCTGCCGCTCGCCTTCCTCGCCGTCGCTCTCGTCTATCTGCTGATGGCGATGGAAAACGGGGCGTACGGCGCCATCCTCGCGCTCGCCTTCCTGTGGGGCCTTGCCAACCACCTGGGGCTGAACCTTCTGATCGTGCGGCTGACGGCGCTTGAGCCGGCACGGCGCGGCGCCATCATGGGGCTCAACAGCGCCGTGACGTACCTGGCCGTCTTCGCCGGCCCGCTCGGCTTCGGGTGGCTCTACACCACGGCAGGCTTCGGTGCCCTGGCGGGCCTGGCGGTGGTGCTGATGGCGGTTGCCATCCTCGCCGCCTATGCCGCGCCCTCAAAATCTAAAAGCTGAGGCCGAGCAGGGACTGCAGAGCGACCAGCGAAGCGATGGACGTGACCAGCATGGCGAAGAAGACCGCCGAGCCGATCGCCGGCCCCTTGGCGATGGCGGCCACGGTAAGCCGCCAGTTCAGGACGAGCGTGACGAGGAACAACACCAGCGAGACGAGAACCGTCAGGTCTTCCGTGCCGGGCAGGAACAGGCGCAGGAGCGCCGGCGGCAGCATCAGCCAGGCGAACAGCGCCGAAGCCCAGTTGATGACGACGACGTAGTGCACGAAACGGTCGGCGATGCCGGCCGGCCGGGCGGCCACGGCGAGTATCACGAGAGGCAGGATCCAGGCGCCGATTTCGGCAAAGAACAACCGCACCAGCAGCGAGAAACGCGTGCCGAAGGTCATCATCCCCGCCATGTCGTTGGCGATGCCTACCCAACCTACGACCAGCGCCGGCAGGGCGATGACAATGGCGAAGAACGAATTCCAGAAGCCGTCGGCGGAAAAATCGAGCAGCTTGAGCCCGTCCGGCCTGCCCATCATGATGCGCAGGATACCGGTCAGGTACTGCTGTATCTCCTGCCCCGACGGCATCAGGCGAACCAGTCCTCGAGGAAACGGAGATAGATCCGGGTCAGCGCCTCCAGGTCGGCGAGCGCCACCCGCTCGTCGACCATGTGCATGGTCTGCCCGAGGAGGCCGAACTCCACAACCGGGCAATAGTCCTTGATGAAGCGGGCGTCCGACGTGCCGCCAGAGGTGGAAAGCGCGGGCTTTGCGCCAGCCACGGCCTCCACCGAGGCCGACAGCGTGTCGATCAGCTTCTCGTCGCGGGTAAGGAAGACATGGCTTGGCCGATCGCGCCATTCGATCTCGAAATCCACGGGGTCGGTGCGGCCGGGGCGCAGGCGGCTTTCCTTGCTCGCGCGGTCGAGCCGGTTGTGAATCTCGGCCTGCAGCGTTTCCACCTGCCACGTGTCGTTGAAGCGCAGGTTGAAGGCAGCGCTCGCGCGGGCGGGGATGACGTTGACGGCAGGGTTACCGACATCGACGGAGGTGATCTCCAGATTGGTGGGCTGGAAGTCGGCCGTGCCCTCGTCGAAGGGTGGTGAAAGTAGCGCCTCGGCAAGCATCAAGAGCCCACGCACCGGATTGTCCGCCAGGTGCGGATAGGCGACATGGCCTTGCCGGCCGGTGACGGTAACGGTGCCCGAAAGGGAGCCGCGCCGGCCGATCTTGATGGTATCGCCCAGCTTCTCACGATTGGTCGGCTCGCCGACGAGCGCAGCGTCCCACCTCTCGCCTCTCGCCGCCGCCCATTCGAGCAGCTTGACAGTGCCGTTGATGGCCGGGCCTTCCTCGTCGCCGGTAATGAGGAAGGAGACGGAGCCTTTCGGGGCCCCATGCTTTTCGACATAGCGGGCAACGGCGGCGGTGAAGCAGGCTATGCCGCCCTTCATGTCCACCGCGCCGCGACCGAACATCTGGCCGCCGGCGATCTCGGCCGCGAAGGGCGGATGGGTCCAGGCCGCCTCGTCGCCCGGCGGCACGACGTCCGTGTGGCCGGCGAACATCAAGTGCGGCCCGCTGTCGCCGATCCGCGCGTAGAGGTTCTTCACGTCGGGCGTGCCATCCTCGGTGAAAACCAGGCGCTCGGAAACCGCGCCGAGCGGCGCCAGCATGGCTTCGAGCGCGGCAAGCGCGCCACCCTCGGCCGGTGTCACGGATGGGCAGCGGATCAGGGCGGCGAGGTTGGCGGCGGGGTCGATGGGCAGTTTCATACTGCTGGCAATAATCGAAACCCCGCCGGCTGTCACGCCGGTTGGTGACGGGCGGCTAGAGCAATTCCAGGAAAAGTGGAAACCGGATTTCCGTCTGGAATTGCGACAAAACAAAGAGTTAGACCAAATCATCGATTCCATGAAAAACGATGATTTGTTCTACACGCGACGGGTTCTTTCGCCGCGCGGGCTGGGCACCGTGTGGCCCGGCGCCCATTCCGCGGCAAAACCGCTCACGCAGCGCTCCGCTCGGCACGGTCGGCCATGACCGTTTCGCCGTGGCGGATCTCGGTGCCCAGGACCTTGAGACATTCGCGCATGAAGGCGGCGAGGCCCGGCCAGCCTTTCGCCGACACGAGATTGCCGTCGACATGGGCGCCGTCCGGCGGGACGTCGATATAGGTGCCGCCGGCGAGCGTCACCTCCGGCTCGCAATATTGCAGCGCCGCGACTTCCTTGCCGCGCACCACGCCATCGACGGCGATCAGCACCTGCGCACCGTGGCAGATGGTGAAGATCGGCTTCCCGGCCTCGTGGAAATGGCGCACGATCGCCTGCACGCGGCTGTCGATGCGGATATATTCGGGGCCGCGGCCGCCCGCCACGTAGACGGCGTCGTATTCCTCGGGCCGGACTTCCGAAAAGGTCTTGTTGACGTAATAATCGTGGCCGAGCTTTTCCGTATAGGTCTGGTGTCCCTCGAAATCATGCAGCGAGGTCTTGATCATGTCCCCGGCCTTCTTGTCGGGGCAGACGACATGGACCGTGTGGCCCACCGCGTGCATGGCCTGCTCAAAGACGAAGATCTCGTATTCCTCGCTGAATTCGCCGACCAGCATGAGGATCTTCTTTCCGGACATTTGCTCCTCCTCCTTCACTCTTCCACGGCCAATTTTTTTCACCGGCCAAAATAATTCAGCCGATGATAGTCCCGGAGGCAGCGTAGGAAAAGCGATTTCTGGTCCTACCAGATTTCTGTCGCGTCACTGCGGCGCGTTGGTGCGCTCGCCGTATTCATTCGCGCCCTCGTCGCCCGGATAGAGACAGAACACGACAAAGGCGAGGATCGACACCATCGGAATGAACAGCGTGACGGCGAAGATGCCGGGCTTGCCGAAATCGTGCAGCCGCTTCACCCCCAGCGCCACGTAAGACCAGACGGAGAGGAAGAAGATCGCCCAGAACAGCACCGCCCATACCTGGCTGGAGCCGCTTTCCTCCGGCGCCAGGGTGAAGCGGTAGAGCGCGAAGGCCTGGAAGACGGCCAAAAGCAGGCCGGCCAGGAAATAGGCCATGCGGCTGACGCGGCCGGAAAGGCTGAAGAAAAGCCACTTGAGCTGGTCACCGCTCACGCCCGCCGCCCTGTTTGCCATCAGTCCCTGAGGAGTTCGTTGATAGAGGTCTTGGAGCGCGTCTTCTCGTCGACGCGCTTGACGATGACGGCGCAGTAGAGGCTCGGGCCCCAGTTCTGGCCGGGAACGTGCCGGCCCGGCATCGAGCCGGCGACGACCACCGAATAGGGCGGCACCTCGCCGTAGAACACCTCGCCCGTGGTGCGGTCGACGATCTTGGTCGACTTGCCGATGAAGACGCCCATGCCGAGCACGGAGCCCTCGCGCACGATGCAGCCTTCCACCACTTCCGAGCGGGCGCCGATGAAGCAGTGGTCCTCGATGATGGTGGGGCCAGCCTGCATGGGCTCGAGCACGCCGCCGATGCCGACGCCGCCGGACAGATGCACATTCTCGCCGATCTGCGCACAGGAGCCGACGGTGGCCCAGGTGTCGACCATGGTGCCCTTGCCGACATAGGCGCCGAGATTGACGAAGGAGGGCATCAAGACGGCGCCGGGCGCGATATAGGCGGAGCGGCGCACCACGCAGCCGGGAACGGCGCGGAAACCCCCGCGCTCGAAATCGACGGCGCCCCAGCCGTCGAACTTGGAGGGCACCTTGTCCCACCAGACGGCATCGCCCGGCCCGCCCTTGATGACCTGCATCGGGTTGAGCCGGAAAGACAGGAGAACGGCCTTCTTCAGCCACTGGTTCACGTGCCAGTCGCCGTTCTCGCGGCGCTCGGCGACGCGCGCCGCGCCGCTGTCGAGAAGCGTCAGCGCCTCTTCCACGGCCTCGCGCACCTCGCCGCGCGTATCGGTCGTGACGGCGTCACGCTCCTCGAAAGCCTTCTCCACCGTCTGTTCCAGCGCGGCGATATCCGAATTCCTCATCGACAAATGCTCCGCTACACGGGCTGTTAAGGGCGCGTCCTTAGGTTTAACAAAGGACGAAGTGACAGCCGGCGCGGAACCTATGCGAAGCGCCGGAGGGGGTCAATCGCGGTGTGCGCGGCGCCGCCGCGCGGAAAGACGGGACTGGGATCGCATGAAGTCGAACGAAACCGGCGGCTGGACGCCGCTGCCGCATTCCGATGAAGACCTGAAGCGCGCCCGCAGCGTGCCGGACACGCCGCAGACGCGGTCCGATACCTACCGGCTCGCCTGGGACGACGAAGACTTCATGACCCGCCGCGCGCTCAGGCCGGTGCGCCTGCAGCTCGAGTTGCTGAAGCCGGAGATGGCGCTGGCCGAGCGCGGCATCCGCTCCACCGTCATCCTGTTCGGCGGGGCGCGCATTCCCGAACCGGGCGGCGAGGCCTGGGCGGCCAAGAACAAGGTGCAGAAGAAGAACCTCGAGGCAAACAGCCGCTACTATGATGAGGCGCGCAAGTTCGCCCGGCTGTGCTCGGAGCATTCGGCGAAGTCCTACTATCGCGAGTATGTGGTCGTGACGGGCGGCGGGCCGGGCGTGATGGAGGCGGGCAACCGCGGGGCTGCCGATTGCGGCGCGCCGACGATCGGCCTCAACATCGTCTTGCCGCACGAGCAGGCGCCGAACCTCTATGTGACGCCGGAATTGTGCTTCAACTTCCACTACTTCGCCATCCGCAAGATGCATTTCATGATGCGGGCGAAGGCGGTTGCCGTCTTTCCCGGCGGGTTCGGCACGATGGACGAACTGTTCGAGGCGCTCACCCTCATCCAGACCGGCCGCATGGAGCGCATGCCGGTGATCCTGTTCGGCACGGCCTTCTGGGAGCGCGCCATCGACCTTTCCTTCCTGGCCGAGCAGGGCACGATCTCGCCCGGAGACGAGGAGCTCATCACCTTCACCGACACGGCCGAGGATGCCTGGTCACATATCGCATCGTTCTACGAGCTGTAGCGAGAAGACGGGGCGGTCCTGCGCGGAACGCAACACCCGGCTCAAGCGTTTTTCATGCGAGGGAAGGAGACCGGCATGGCCAGAAGCGTTCCCGACGACGACATGATGGAGAGCCAGCAGGCAAAGGATCTCGGCCACGCCACCAAATCGGCGGAGGACGCGAAGCGGCAGGCGGAACAAAAGGAGCGCGAGAGGCGGGAGGCGCTGGAGCGAGCGGCCTATCCCCCGGGAAAGCGGCGGCGGCGCATCACCGTGCCACGACCGTTGTAAGGAAAGCAGTCAGATCGTCGGTCACATAGTCGACGTCGTCCTCCTCGCCCGGATCCTGCTCCCATATCTCCGAAAAGTCCGGCTCGAAATTCTTCGGCACGATGAGCACCGTCGTCATGCCCAGGCGCTTGGGCACCCGCAGGTTGCGCGCCAGGTCCTCGAACATGACGGCGTTGGCCCCGGCGATGGTGTGCAGGGCGACGAAGAGATCGTAACTTTCGGCCGCCGGCTTGGGCGTCATGCCGGCGGCGACGATGTCGAAGATGTCTTCGAAATGGTCGAGGATGCCGAGCTGGCGGGCGGCGCGCTCGGCGTGGCTGCGATTGCCGTTGGTGAAGATGAATTTGCGGCCCGGCAGCGCGCGAATGGCGTGGCCGAGCGCCGGGTCGGGCTGGAGCCAGTTGTAATCGATGTCGTGCACCTTCTGCAGAAAGTCGTCCGGTTCGACATGGTAGCGCTCCATCAGGCCCTTCAGCGTTGTGCCGTATTCCCGGTAGAGCTCCTTCTGCACCTTGCGGGCTTCCTCCCGCGGCAGGTGCAGAAGCTCCGACACATAGGCCGTCATCTTCACGTCGATCTGCGAAAAGAGGTTGCTGTGGTGCGGATAAAGTGTGTTGTCGAGATCGAAGACCCAGTCGGTGACGTGGGCGAATCGGGTGGGGTCGGGTTGGTTTGTCATGACCGCTTATCGCAGATTTTCCGGCACTCTTTCAAACTTTCGCAACACAGGAAAGGAAGGAGAGAAGCGCAATTTCTTGCACCGGAGCCTGGCGGCGGCTAGTGGTGCAATCCTGACGGATGGCACCCATCTGTCAGGACAAATCGCCCCGCCAGACCAATAGCTTGCAGTCTTCGCCTCCCGCCCTCCTTCTTCGGACCCTCCATGGAACTGTGGATCCCCATCACCATCGCCGCCGCCTTCCTTCAGAACCTGCGCTCGGCGGCGCAGAAGCACCTGAAGAGCGTGATGGGGACGACCGGCGCCACCTTCGTGCGCTTCGGTTTCGGCCTGCCGTTCGCCATCCTCTTCGTGCTGGCGCTGCGCTATGGCGCCGGCTTCGCCGTCCCCGAGCCGAACGACGTGTTCATCGGCTGGGTGCTGGTTGGCGGACTGGCGCAGATCGGCGCCACCTTCCTGCTCATCCACCTGTTCTCCTATCGCAACTTCGCCGTCGGCACCGCCTATTCGCGCACCGAGCCGGCGCAGGCGGCCGTCTTCGGCCTCATTTTCCTCGGCGAGATCGTCGGCGCCGGCGCGCTGATCGCCATCGCTATCACGGTGGTCGGCGTGATGCTGATCTCCGTCGCCCACGTACCGATGAGCTGGCGTAACCTGTTCGCCTCGCTCGTCAGCCGCAGCGCGCTGATCGGCCTTGCCTCGGGCACGCTGTTCGGCGTGTCGGGGGTGGCCTACCGCGCGGCGTCCCTGTCGCTCGGTGGGCCCAACTTCATGATGCAGGCGGCGACCACCCTGCTCTTCACCATCCTCTTCCAGACCGCAATCATGCTGGCGTGGATGCTTTGGAAGGACCGTGGCGAGATCGGACGCATCGCTCGGGCGTGGAAGGCCTCGCTCTTCGTCGGCCTGGTCGGCGCTTCCGCTTCCTTCGGCTGGTTCGCGGCGATGACGCTGCAGCAGGCGGCGGTCGTGAAGGCGCTGGCGCAGATCGAGATGATCTTCACCTTCGCCTCCACGGTCTATTTCTTCCGCGAGAAGATCAACCGCACGGAGGTGGCGGGCTGCGCGCTGATCGTCGCCGGCATCGTGGTGCTGATGCTGATCGGCTAGTGGTCTGACCCAAACAGATGGTACCCATCTGTTTGGGTAAGTCAGCCCACAAGCTATTGATCTGGTGGGGTGATTTGTCCTGACAGATGGGTACCATCTGTCAGGATCGCAACACTAGAAGCGCAAGTGTATGGAGGTGATGCCGCCCTGAAAATCAGCTCCGCTGCGCCGGCTGAAACAACTCCACCGGATTTCCGGAAGGGTCCTCGAGCAGGATCTGGTCGCCGCCATTACCCTTGACGATGCCGCTGCGGAAGACGCAGCCCTCGGCCTTCAACCGCTCCACGGTGGCGGCCAGGTCGTCGACCTCCATCTGAAAACGGTTCCACCCGCCGGGCGCCGGTGCGATTTCGCCCGTCTGCGTCCCCGCACCGCCGGCGCCCGGCTGGTTGATAAGCAGCCGCAAAGGCCCACGAGAGAGAGCCGCAAAGCCCGGCGCCGGATGGAAATCCACCGTAAAGTCGAGGACCCTCGTGTAGAACGCGATCGCCTCTTCCACGTCCTGCACGATATAGCGCACTCTCACCTGGCTCATTTCGTCCTCCTCCGGCACGATGCGCGCGGATGATCGCCGGTTCGGCCGATCGGCGTCAAGGAACGATCAGCGTTCCCGCGCCATGTTCGGTGAAGAGCTCCAGGAGCACGGCGTGCGCGGTCTTGCCGTTGAGGATGACGACGCCTTCCACGCCGCGCTCGATCGCCTGGATACAGGTCTCGACCTTGGGGATCATGCCGCCGGAGATCGTGCCGTCCTTGATGAGGGCGCGGGCCTCGGCCACCGTCAGTTCGTCGATGAGCTTCATGTCCTTGTCGAGCACGCCCGGAACGTCCGTCAGGAAGAGCAGGCGGCTGGCCTTCACCGCGCCGGCGATGGCGCCGGCGAAGGTGTCGGCGTTGATGTTGTAGGTGTGCCCGTCGCGGCCGGGCGCCACCGGGGCGATGACGGGGATCATCTCGGAGCGGGCGAGGAGGTCGAGAAGCGTGCGGTCGACCTCCACCGGCTCGCCGACGAAGCCGAGATCGAGCACGCGCTCGATGTTGGAGTCCGGATCGGTGACGGTCTTGTGGGCCTTTTCGGCGAACACCATGTTGCCGTCCTTGCCGCACAGGCCGATGGCCCATTCGCCCTCGGCGTTGATCAGCGCCACGATCTCCTTATTGATGGAGCCGGCCAGCACCATCTCGACGATCTCGACCGTCTTGCGGTCGGTCACGCGCAGGCCGCCCTCGAATTTCGATTCGATGCCCATCTTCTTCAGCATGGCAGCGATCTGCGGCCCGCCGCCGTGGACGACGATAGGGTTGACGCCGGACTGTTTCAGAAGCGCCACGTCGCGGGCGAAAGCCTGGCCGAGCTCGGCATCGCCCATGGCGTGGCCGCCGTATTTCACGACCACCGTCTTGTTCTCGTAGCGCTGCATAAAGGGAAGTGCAGCGGAAAGCAGGCGCGCTTGCGCTTCGGCGGTCTCGGCGATGTCCGTCATGTCAGAGCCCTTCGATCGATCGTGCGTCTCATATCGCATTCGCGGGGGTGGGCAAATGCCCGAAGGCCCATATTCCTTCACGGCCCGTTGATTTGCCGGTGACAGGGAGCGTGCCTATTGTCTGCCAAAACGGAGATCGAGATGATGAAACGCCGCAACTTTCTCTATGCTGGCGCCGGCGCGATCGCCGCCCTTGGCGGCGGTGCTTTCATCCTGCGCGACAGGCCGGGCGCCAGCGCCGCTGCAGAGACGTTCGAGATCGCCAGGTCCGATGAGGAGTGGCGGGCGATCCTTTCGCCGCAGCAATATGCCGTCCTGCGCGAAGAGGCGACGGAGCGCGCCTTCACCAGCCCGCTGAACGAGGAAAAGCGCGCCGGGCTCTTCCACTGCGCGGGCTGTGACCTGCCGCTTTATTCGTCCGAGGCGAAATATGATTCGGGCACCGGCTGGCCAAGCTTCTGGGAAGCGCTGCCGGGCGCCATCGGCACGAAGGAAGACAACACCTTCTTCATGACCCGCACCGAATGCCACTGCAGCCGCTGCGGAGGCCATCTCGGCCACATCTTCGAAGACGGCCCGCCGCCGACGGGAAAACGTCACTGCATCAACGGCGTGGCGCTGGCCTTCCGGCCGAACGAGGCGGCCTAGAGCAATTCCAGGAAAAGTGGGAACCGGTTTTCCGTCCGGAATTGCGACAAAACAAAGAGTTGGACCAGTTCATCGATTCTGTGAAACGACGAACTGGTCCAAGGCTCACAGATCCGCGATGGCGCGGACGATCGCCGCCCGCAACTCGTCCATGCCCGCTCCCTTCTCCGAAGAGGTGGCAACGATCTCGGGGAAGGCGGCCGGGCGCTTTGCCATTTTCTGCCGCGTCTCCTCCACCAGCTTTGCCACGGCGGGTGGCTTGATCTTGTCGGCCTTGGTCAGCACCACCTGGTAGGAGACGGCAGCCGTGTCGAGCAGGTCCATCACCTCTTCGTCGATCTTCTTTACGCCGTGGCGGGCGTCGATCAGGAGATAGACGCGCTTCAGCGTCACGCGACCGCGCAGGTACTCGAAGACGAGCCTGGTCCATGCGTCGACCTGCGTCTTCGGCGCCTTGGCGAAGCCATAGCCCGGCATGTCGACCAGCGCCATGGGCGGCAGGTCTCCGGCTTCTCCGCTGTAGCCTTCGGGCACGAAGTAATTGAGCTCCTGCGTGCGGCCGGGCGTGTTGGAGGTGCGGGCGAGACCCTTCCGGCCGACGAGAGCGTTTATGAGCGAGGACTTTCCCACGTTGGAACGGCCGGCGAAGGCGACCTCCGGCGGCCCCTCGGGCGGCAGGAACTTCATCGCCGGCACGCCGCGGATGAAGACCCACGGCCGCGCGAAGAGCTTTTCGCTCCCGCCGTCCTTCGCCGGGCGGGCAGCGGCTGCGCGGCTCACGCCGCCGCCTCCAGCTTCGCCAGATTGTTGCCGCGGATGGCGTCGAGATTGCGGGTGATCTTGTCGGCCGGCCAGTTCCACCAGGCGATGTCGAGCAGGCGGCGTACAGTCAGTTCATCGAAGCGCATCTTCACCACCTGGGCCGCGTTGCCGGCTGCCACCGCATAGGGCGGCACATCATGGGTTACGACAGAACGCCCAGCGATGATTGCACCGTCGCCAATCTTCACACCAGGCATGATGACGGCCTCCATGCCGATCCACACATCGTTGCCGACCACGGTATCGCCGCGCACCTCGCGGCGCCAGCTCTCGACATCGAAGCCTTCCTCCCACCCGTGGCCGAAGATGTTGAAGGGATAGGTCGAGAAGCCCGACAGCACGTGGTTTGCACCGTTCATGATGAAGCGGGCGCCCTCGGCGATGGCGCAGAAGCGGCCGATGATGAGCTTGTCGCCGATGAATTCATAGTGGTGCAGCACACATTTCTCGGCGAAGAGGTCCGGCCCGTCGGGGTCGTCGTAGTACGTGTACTCGCCGATCTCGATGTTGGGCTTGTCGACGAGAGGTTTGAGGAAACCGACGCGCGGGTGCAGGAAAATCGGGTGTTTGATCTCGGGCTTGGGTCCGTGCATGAGGGTCTCCACGATCGATGACAAACGGAACGACTGTCGCGGGCGGTCTCCTCAACAGAACAGTTTCTATATACCGCACGGACCGCGGCGGACAAAGCGTCCGCCGCGATATCCCCTGGTCAGGTCTTGATGCTCAAGGCGGCGATGAAGCAGGCGAGCGCAGCCAGGGAGGTGGCCGTGCGCACGTGGTTCCACGCGGTCCAGCGGGCGAGATATTGCCGCCAGTAGTCGGCGCCGGCTCCGCTCGCCGGATCGAGGGACGCCAGCGTATCGTTCATCGGCACGTTGAAGACGACGGTGACGAGAAACGTGCCGACGACATAAAGGACGGCACCGGCGAGCATGAAGGCCGAGCTTGCGCCGTTCCAGCCGGCGACCGCGAGGACGCCGAGCACCAGCCCGAGCAACGGCGTGCCGAAGAAGACCACGAAGAACAGCGGGTTCTGTATGGTCACGTTGATTTCCTGCATGGCGCGGATGCCGGCGTCCGCCGGAATCCGGCCAAGCGCCTGCATGGCGAAAGTGGAGAAGGTGAAGAAGAGGCCGGCCATGAGGCCGGCGCCGATAGCGGCGAAAAAGGTGAGGATGAAGGCGATGCGTTCGGACATGATGGCGGTTCCTCTCTTGCAGGCTCCAGCGACTATGAAGCGGCAGGCGCCTGCGCGTCCCACACACCGCTTGCCGCCGTGCGCCGCACATAATCGGCGAAGTCGCGCGGCGCGCGGCCGAGCGCCCGCTGGACGCCGTCGGCCAGACGTTCGTTGCGCCCGTCGAGCACCTGGGTGAAGAGTTCGATCATCAGATCGATGAAGGGTTGTGGCACCTGCTGTTCGTGCAGGGCGGCGACGAACTCGTCAATGGTGACGCGCCTGAAGCGGATGTCGCGCCCGGTGGCGGCGGCGATCTCGCCGACGGCTTCGGCGAAGGTCAGAAGGCGCGGGCCGGTCAATTCGTAGAGCGTGCCGATGTGGCCGGGCTCGGTGAAGCAGGCAAAGGCGATGTCGGCGATATCGTCGGCATCGATGAAGGGCTCCCCGACGTCGCCCACCGGCAAGACCAGTTCCCCTTCCAGAATGCCGTCGATCATGTAGTTCTCGCTGAAATTCTGCGCGAACCAGGCGGCGCGCAGCACGGTCCAGTCGGCGCCCGTGGCCTCGAGGAGCTTCTCGGCCTTCTCGGCGCCCTCCTCGCCGCGCCCGGACAGGAGCACGAGGCGTCTTACCCCCTTCTCCAGCGCCCTAAGGGCGAAGGCTTCGACGGTTTCGGCCGCCCCTGGCAGCGCGAGGTCCGGATAGTAGGAAAGATAGGCCGCGCTCACGCCGTCAAGCGCGCCGTCCCAGGTCGACCGGTCTTCCCAGTCAAAAGGAATGTCGGCGCTGCGCGAGCCGATGCGCACGGGCACGCCGTGGCTCGTCAGGCGCTTGGCAAGGCGACGCCCGGTCTTTCCGGTGCCGCCAGTAATGAGAATGGTTTCTGCGCTGGCTCGGTCGTTGGACATCTTCGTACTCCTCTCGTTGTTAAAATATGAGTAATCCTCACATTTGCTAATGTGATAAATCCTCATATTATGAATGTCAACACCGAATCATGAGGGCGCGAGATGGAGACTGAACCGATGATCGACGGAGCAGCCGCAAAGGCCGGGCGCAGCCCGAGCCAGAAGCGCAGCCGCGAGCGCGTCGAGCGCATATTGGCGGTGGCGGCGGATCTGATTGAGGAAGCCGGCAGCGACGCCATGAAGATGAGCGAGGTGGCGGCGCGCGCCGGCATATCCATCGGCTCGCTCTACCAGTACTTTCCGGACAAGGCGGCGGTCATCCGCACGCTGGCGGAGCGCTACAACGAGGGGAACCGGCACTGCATTGCCGAGGCACTCGAAGGGGTGCGCACGGTCGACGGCCTGCTCGGCGCCTTCGGCCGCCTGATCGACACGTACTATGCGCTTTTCCTCGCCGAGCCCGTCATGCGCGACATCTGGTCGGGCATTCAGGCCGACAAGGCCTTGAGCGAAATGGAGCTGCGCGAGGCGCGGGCGATCGGCGCGATGCTGGCGGCGGCGATGCTACGCGCGAGGCCGGACAAGCGCGCAAAGGACGTGGAGGTGAGCGCCTTCCTTATCATGCACCTCGGGGAAGCGGCCATGCGCCTTGCCATTACCCTCGACAGAGAGGAAGGGCGGGCGGTGGTGGAGGCATATAAGGCTATGGCGATGCGCGAGATCGCGGCGGCGCTCGGCTGAAATGAAAAGAGGCTCCGCGCTTGCGGAGCCTCTGGAGATAGAGCGGCCGGTGGCCTTATTCGGCCGGATTCGGGTTCTTCTTCCTCTTGAACAAGGCCATCAGATTGTCCCACAGCTCGATCTTGGCGCCCTGGCGCTTCATGATCACGCCCTGCTGGACGATGGACAGGAAGTTATTCCAGGCCCAGTAGATGACGAGGCCGGCCGGGAAGGTCGCCAGCATGAAGGTGAAGACCACCGGCATCCAGGTGAAGATCATGGCCTGGGTCGGGTCGGGCGGCGTCGGGTTCATGCGCATCTGCAGGAACATGGTGATGCCCATGATGAGCGGCCACACGCCGATCATCAGGAAAGAGGGCACGTCGTAGGGCAGAAGACCGAACAGATTGAAGAGCGACGTCGGGTCTGGTGCCGAAAGGTCCTGGATCCAGCCGAAGAAGGGCGCGTGGCGCATCTCGATGGTGACGTAGAGCACCTTGTAGAGTGCGAAGAAGACCGGGATCTGCAAAAGGATCGGCCAGCAGCCGGCGATCGGATTGATCTTCTCCTTCTTGTAGAGCTCCATCATCGCCTGCTGCTGCTTCATCTTGTCGTCCGCGTATTTCTCGCGGATTTCCAGCATGGCGGGCTGCATCTTCTTCATGTTCGCCATGGACTTGTAGGACTTGTTGGCGAGCGGGAAGAAGACGAGCTTCACGGCGACGGTGGTGGCGAGGATCGACAGGCCGAAATTTCCGAGCAGCTTGAAGAACCAGTCGATGAGATAGAACATCGGCTTGGTGATGAAGTAGAACCAGCCCCAATCGATCAGAAGCTCGAACTGGCGGATGTCGCGCTCGGTCTCGTAGGCATCGACGACACCGACCTCCTTGGCGCCGGCGAAGATCAGCGTCTCGGTATCGACAGTGGCGCCGTCGGCGACTGTCAGCTCGTCGGAGAGAAAGTCGGCCTGGTAGCGCGGGCCGTTGTCCTCGGAATAGTAAAAGCGCGGCTGGAATTCGGTGCCGGCGCGCGGCACCATCGTCACCGCCCAGTACTTGTCGGTGATGCCGAGCCAGCCATCGGAGGATTTTCCGGGCTTGATGTTCTCTTCCTCGACTTCCGAATAATCGATCTCCTGGAGGCCCTCCTCACCCGTCACGCCGATCAGGCCTTCGTGAAGGATATAGATGCCGGTGGTCTCGGGCTTGCCGATGCGCGTGGTACGGCCGTAGCTGCGCAGCGCGACCGGTGCCCCCGACGCGTTCTCCACCGTGTCGGAGACAGTGAACATGTAGTTCTCGTCCACCTCGATGATACGCGTAAAGGTCAGCCCCCTGTCGTTGGTGTAGGTCAGCGTCACCGGGCTTTCCGGGGTCAGCACCTCGCCCTCCGCGAGGCGCCAGACCGTATCCGGCCCCGGCAGGTCGCCGGTCTCGGCATTGCTCACATACCCGGTCTCGACATAGTAGCCGTCGGGGCCGCCCGACGGGTTGAGGAGCTCGATGTTGGGAGAATCCCGCTTCACCGTGACGCGGTAGTCCTTCAGAAGGAGATCGTCGAGGCGGGCGCCGGTGAGGTTGATGGAGCCCGACAGACGCGGCGTGTCGATGCGCACGCGCTCGCTCGCGGCGACGGCGGCCTCGCGTGAGGCGGCACTGCCGGCTTGCGTGGAAGTACCGGGAATGGACGTCGCGTCGCCGGTCGAAGGAATGTCCGCCGGCGCGCCGCCGGCGCCCGGCGCGGGCGCTTCCTCCCCTGTTCGCTGCTCGGCCTCGATGCGCGCGGCCTCACGCTGCTCTTCGATGCGCGGGTTCATGTAGAACACCTGCCACACGGTCAGGATGACCACCGACAGCGCGATCGTGATGAGGAGGTTGCGATTGTTGTCCATGGGTGTCCTTAGCCCGCGTGCACGGGTTTCTTGCCACGAATGCGGCGGGAAAGCTCTTCCTTCAGCGCCACGAAGGGCGCATCCAGTATCTCGCGCCTTCCCACGATCACATAGTCGGTGCCCGGCGCCATTTCATCGGCAGCGTGGATGCGGACCGCCTCGCGCAGGCGGCGGCGGATGCGGTTGCGCTCCACGGCGTTGCCGGCCTTCTTCGTCACGGTGATGCCGAGACGCGGCGGCTGGTCGTCGCCACGCTCCAGAACCTCGAGCAGGAAAAGAGGGCCGCGCCGCTTCGTCCCGCGACGGACCGCCAGGAACTCGGCGCGCTTTTTGAGGCGCGCGGGATACCCGCTCCGCGCCTGGCCGGACAATGCCGAGGCCCTGAACCCGCCACTTAGGCCGAAAGCCGCGAGCGGCCACGGTTGCGGCGCGCGGCGATGACGCGGCGGCCGCCCTTGGTGGCCATGCGGGCACGGAAACCGTGCCGGCGCTTGCGGACGAGTTTGGAGGGCTGGTAGGTGCGCTTCATTTATTTAATACCGCGGCGTGCGGCCCTTCTTCATTCTGTCTCGATGAACAGGAGCGTTTCGGACCGCCGGGCGCACAAGAGCATCCGCCGGACGGTCAGCCCGAACGTGCCGGGCTTATAAGAAGCGCGTTTGCGAAAGTCAATGAACGCGGGACTGCGGATGCGAATTGTCGCAAGGTTGCCCCCCGCGCGTCGGCCCTAATACGCATGCTCCAGGAAAACCGGTTCGATGGAGCCGCCCCAGCGCGTGTGATAGGCCGTCACCATCTCCTGCGCGCTGGTGGTGCCGCGGGCGACCACTTCGTCGAGCGGGTTCAGGAAATCGGTCTCGTCATAGCCTTCGTGGTTTCTCCGGGCGCGGTGCTTCAGGCCCATGCGGGAGATTGCGAGCACCTCGCGCGCCGTCTCGCGCAGCTCGTGGTTGCGGAACCGGTTCGCCAGCCCCTCCACGGGCACGGCGTCGCGCATCGCCTGGACTTCCTCGAAGCTCCAGCCCTTGGTGAGGTCTTCGGCCGCGTCGAGCGCGGCATCGTCGTAGAGAAGCCCGACCCAGAACGCCGGCAAGGCGCAGATGCGGCGCCACGGGCCGCCATCGGCGCCGCGCATCTCCAGGAAGCGCTTCAGCCGCACGTCGGGAAAAAGGGTCGACAGGTGGTTCGCCCAGTCGCCCATGGTGGGCATGCCGTCGGGCACGGTCTTGCGCAGCGCGCCATCCATGAACTGGCGGAAGGTGACGTGGGTGCAGTCGTGGTAGCGGCCATCGCGAATGACGAAATACATGGGCACGTCGAGCGCCCACTCCACATAGTCGGCAAAGCCGAAATCCCGATTGAAAACGAACGGCAGAAGGCCCGAGCGCTGATTGTCGGTGTCGCGCCAGATCTCGGCGCGCCAGGACTGGAAGCCGTTCAGCCCGCCGTCGGTGAAGGGGGAGTTGGCAAAGAGCGCGGTAGAAAGCGGCTGCAGCCGGGTCGACACCTGCATCTTGCGGCGCATGTCGGCTTCCGACGCAAAGTCGAGGTTCACCTGGATCGTGCAGGTGCGGTACATCATGTCGAGGCCGTGGGTGCCCACCTTGGGCATATAGGCGGTCATGATGTCGTAGCGCGATTTCGGCATCTTCGGCGTGTCCGAAAGTCGCCACTTGGGGCTGGCGCCAAGGCCGAGGAAGCGGATGCCCAGGGGTTCTGCGATCTCGCGCAACTGTGCCAGGTGGGCGTTGCCCTCGCGGCAAGTCTGGTGGATGGTCTCAAGCGCCGCGCCGGAAAGCTCGAACTGGCCGCCGGGTTCCAGCGAGATGGCGCCCTGCCCCGTCGGCTCGACAAGGCCGATGATATGCCCCGCATCCTCGATCGGGTCCCAGCCGAGCGTTTTCTGCATGCCCTCGAGCAGCGCACGGATGCCGCGCGGGCCCTCATAGGGAACAGGCTGGTTGCCATCGACATAGAAGGGAAACTTCTCGTGCTCGGTGCCGATGCGCCAGGCGTCCTTCGGCTTCGAGCCGGCGGCGAGATAGCCGACCAGTTCATCGATTGCTCCGATCGGCCGGTTGTCGGTCGTGTCGCGCGCCATTCTCTCCTCCGGCCTGTTCAGAAGCACAGCCTGATTGACCAAGTCGCAATCGGCAAGCAAGCAAAAAGTTCTGAAGACCTCCTCAAGCGGTCACCATGTCGCGCCAATCGCCCGCGGCCGCCTGGATGAGGGCGAGCGCCGCCACCGCCGCGGTGTCGGCGCGCAGGATGCGGGGGCCAAGCGGAATCGGCACCACGAACGGCAGCGCGCGCAGCGTCTTGCGCTCCGCCTCGGAGAAGCCGCCTTCGGGGCCGACGAGCAGGCCGAGCTTGGCATTCCGCAGCGCCGTGAGCGCTTCCAGCGGGTTGTTGGTGGGGGCGTCCTCGTCGCAAAAGACAAGGCACCTCCCCTCCTCCCAGTCGGTGAGAAGGCGGTCGAGCTTGATCGGCTCGCATACGACGGGAATCGAGAGGACGCCGCATTGCTCTGCGGCCTCCATCACGTTCGCTTGGAGGCGTGGCAGGCCGAGCTTGGGCACCTGCGTGTGCTGGGTGAGGACGGGCTGAAGGTGGCCTGCGCCCATCTCCACCGCCTTCTGCACCAGATAGTCGAGGCGGCCCTGCTTCAAGGGGGCGAAGCAGTAGAGGAGATCGGGCTTCGGCGTCTGCGGGCGCGTCTGCTCGCGCACGGCAAGGTGCGCCGACTTTTTCGACAAGGCAGCGATCTCGGCCAGCCATTCGCCATCGCGGCCGTTAAAGACAAGCGCGTGGTCGCCCTCGCGCATGCGCAGGACATGGGCGAGGTAATGCGCCTGCTCGCGCGTCGTCTCCACCTCCGCCCCTGGCGAAAGGTCGTCGGCGAGGTATAGCCGCTGCATCTTGTAGTTCGCTCGCATGGGCGCTTGATGCGCCGCGGCGCTGGCTCGGTCAAGAGCGCGCCGTATCGTGCCAGACGGGACGATAGCCGCTGGCGAGCGCGGCAGCGGTAGCCGGCGGGGTGATGAGCGTGAAGGGGCCGGACAGACGGTCCGTCCCGCGGGGCGCACCGTAGCCGGTGAAAGCCCAGGGCAGCAGCCGCCCGCCGCGCAGCGCATAGGCGCGGCCTGCCGATTCGACCATGGTTCCCTCCGGCAAAGCCGGCAGTTGCACTTGTTCCAGCGGCACGACCGCGCCACCGGATGCGCGGCGCTCCTTGTGCAGCCGGGCATCCATCTCGGGCGCCGTCGCCCGCCGTCCCTCGCCGCCGGCAAAGCAACGGGCAAAGCTCAGCGCCCGTTCGTGCCGGCAATAGAAGCATGGCCGGTGGCCGGCGGCGAGCGCCGTCACCTCGTCGAGGAAGAAGAGTTCGGTCCAGCCTGCGCCGCCGCTGCGGCTGTTCTTCCCCATCACCTCGCGCCGCCGGTTGCCGAAGGCGCAGTCGCAGACGATCCAGGCCCTGGTAGTCCATCGGCGGGAAAACAGCGTCCTGGTCGCCGGATCGTGGATGACGCCGCGATTGCCGGTGAAAAGGCCGCGGGCGGGCACCGCATGGATTGCGCCGAAGGGGTCGACACGGTTTTGCAGCGGCATGGGGCGCCCGCCGTTCAGCGTTTCACCGGAGGGACGAAACTGTTGCCCGAGGGCGACAGCGCCCGTGCAAAGCGGTGCATCATCTCCCCTCGCACCTTGCGTTTTTCGGCACGCCCGATAATTGGCCTATCACCAACGAAACGAACTTCCTTCATCAATTCTGCAAGCCGAATCTTCGGGAACCGAATGGTAACCGGTGGAACCTTATGCTCGAACGCGGAACGGAAAAAGAGATGAGCCTGATGCGCGCCACTGTCCTCTCCCTTTTGTTGATCACCGCCGTGGCGGTAAGCGGCGCTGGCATCTATGCGGCAACGGCCTCCGACACCCTCGGGACGACGGACGGCTACGGCATCAGCACCTTCGGCAGATAGCTACCCCGTTACTTCCATCAGACGCTTGCGCCTGCCCTCGAACATCATCGCCGTCAGCCGGCCGGTGTAGAAGGCGCCGGTGTCGAGGTTCACCCGGTTGGGCATGATCTCGGGCGCCGGCGCCGGCGTATGGCCGTGCACGATCAGCTTCGGATGGAGCCCGGTATAGCTGTGGAAGCGCCCGCGAATCCACACCAGATCCTCCGGCGACTGGTCCTTAAGCGGCACGCCCGGCATGATGCCGGCATGGCAGAAGAAGAAATCGCCGAAAGTGGCGGAGAGCTTCAGGCCACGCAGGAAGATGAGGTGCTCATCCGGGATCGCGTCCCGCAAGGCCGCGTGGCCGCGCAGGAGCGCGTCGTGCGCAAAAAAATCCAGCTCCACACCGTAGGAACGCGCGGTCGCCTCGCCGCCATTGTTGGCGAACAGGCCACCCTCCGAGGGCTGCGCGAGGAAGTCGAGAAGGCCGATGTCGTGGTTTCCCGCAAGCGTGATAATGCGCGGGTCCATCCGGACGGCATGGGAGAGGAAGTCCAGCACCTGGCGCGTTGCGGGGCCGCGGTCGACGTAGTCGCCCAGGTATACGATGCGCCAATCGGACGGCTGGTCCTGCATGATCTCGGCCATGATGTGGCGATGCATTTCCGACATCAGGTCGTGGCGGCCGTGGATGTCGCCCACCGCGTAAAGCCGCATGCCCTCCGGCGCGGCCGCATCTTCGAAGTGGATGCCCGCCTCACCCACCATCAACGACGATGAGATGCAGCGCGCGTGGACCGTGGGCGCCGAGCAGCAGCGTCTGCTGGATGTCGGCGGAGCGCGACGGGCCGGTGATGAGGTTCAGCGTGCGCGGCATCTTCCCCTTGCCGAATTTCTGCCGGAGGCTGGAGAACACCGTCTCCAGATCGCCGGCGATATCCTTGGCTTCGACCACCACAATGTGGTGTTCCGGCAGGAAATTGACAGTGGTCGGATTGTCGACGCCGGAATGAAGGGCGATTGTACCGCTCTCGGCCACGCCGGCAAGCGCATGGCTGACGCCCACCTCGTCCTCCGGATCGGCCCGCCCGGACTTCACCTCAAGCGATTTCACGCCACTCCACGGCATCTCCCGAAGGCGCTCGTCCGCTCCCATGCGCACGGAGGCCGGCAGGTTCCTGGAACGCAGATAGGCGGAGACGGCCTCGGGCACGTCGGCGGGCTTCTCCACCCGGTCAATCGTCGCGGACACCTTCTCGGCCATCCCGCAGAACAGCGCGATGCGCTCCTTGTCGGCCAGTTGCCCGCGTGCCGGCACCACGCCCGTCGGCGCATCGGCAAGCCGCTTCGCCACCACCTCGGCACGCGCCGCCTCGCCGGGTGCCGTGCCGAGGGAAGAGCGGACCTTGTTCAGAATTGCCTCGCGCGCGCTCATGTGCGTGCCTCCTGCTTATCCGCTTCCCGGTTCCGCCATTGCTGCAGGAAGGTGCGGCTTTCGGGCGCCGGCAGGTCGCGATGCTTCGTCCAGCCCCCGGCGAAGGGCAGATAGCGGAAACGCCGCTGCGCCCCGCCGAACGCCGAGAGCGCGGGAATGGCGAACGAGGCCGCCAGCCGGTAGAGCCGCGGGCGGCGGGCAAAGAAGGCCCAGGCCTTCAGGCCGTAGCGCTGCGTCGCCGGGTTGAGGCCACGGGCGAACTCGCGCTCGCGCCAGTGGCGCATCATCTTCGGCAGCGGGATGTGCATCGGGCAGACCGCCTCGCAGCGGCCGCAGAAGGTCGACGCGTTCGGCAGATGCCCCGACTTGTCGACGCCGATGAGCGAAGGCGTGAGCACCGCCCCCATGGGGCCGGGATAGACCCAGCCGTAAGCGTGGCCGCCGACGGCGTGATAGACGGGGCAATGGTTCATGCAGGCGCCACAGCGGATGCAGCGCAGCATGTCCTGGAACTCGGTGCCCAGCATGGACGAGCGGCCGTTGTCGAGGAGCACGACATGGTACTCCTCCGGCCCGTCGGGGTCTTCCGGCCTGCGCGGCCCGGTGGAGACGGTGGTGTAGACGCTCATGTCCTGGCCGGTGGCCGAGCGCGCCAGCACACGCAGGATCTGGCTCGTGTCGGCAAGCGTCGGCACGATCTTCTCGATCGAGGCGACGACGATGTGGACGCGCGGCAGGATCTGCGTCAGGTCGCCGTTGCCCTCGTTGGTGACGATGACGGAACTTCCCGTCTCGGCCACCAGGAAATTGGCGCCGGTGATGCCGACGTCGGCGGCGAAATATTCCGCGCGCAACACCTCCCGCGCCTCGCTGAGCAGCGAAGCCGGTTCGGAGAGGTCGCGCGTGGGCGGCAGGTGGTGGTGGGCGCGGCGGAAATCGGCCTCCACCTGGTTCTTGGTCAAGTGCACGGCCGGCGCGATGATGTGGCTCGGATGCTCGCCGCGCAACTGGATGATGTATTCGCCGAGATCGGTCTCGACCGGGCGGATGCCCTCCTTCTCGAAGAACTCGTTAAGGCCGATCTCCTCGGTGATCATGGACTTGCCCTTGGTCACCGTGCGGGCGCCGGCGGCGCGGCAGATGTCGAGGATGAGAGAGCGGGCATCCTCCGCCGTCTCGGCCCAGTGCACGCGGCCGCCGGCTGCCTTCACCTTCTCCTCGTAGGCCTCGAGATAAAGGTCGAGGTGGGCGAGCGTGTGATCCTTGATGGCACGGGCGGAATCGCGCAGCGCGTCGAACTCCGGCAGGGCGTCGACCGCCTTCTGGCGCTTGTCGATGAAGCCCGAGCGCACATGGCCGAGCGCCTCCTGCAGGTGCGGGTCGGCGAGCGCGCCGCGCGCGTTCGCCTTGAAGGCGGGGGATGTGATCTGCATCAGCGCCCTCCCCCGCCGATGGCCGGGCCGTCGTCCATGCCGGCCAGCACCTCCGCCACGTGGCGCACCTTTATGTCGGCGCCCTGGCGCTGCAGCTTGCCGGCCATGTTCATCAGACAGCCGAGGTCGCCGGCAAGCAGCGTCTCGGCACCGGAGGCCTTGATGTTGACCGCCTTCTCCTCGACGATCTTGTTGGAAATGTCGGGATATTTGACGCAGAACGTGCCGCCGAAGCCGCAGCATACGTCCGCATCCTTCAGTTCCTTGAGCTTGAGCCCTGAGACCGAGCCAAGCAGGCGGCGCGGCTGCTCGCGGATATTGAGCTCGCGCAGGCCCGAGCAGGAATCGTGGTAGGTGACGCTGCCCTCGTGCGCCGCGCTCACAGCCTCCATGCCCATGACGTCGACGAGAAAGCTCATCAGTTCGTGCACCTTGGCCGAGAAGGCGGCGGCGCGCTCCTCCCAGGCACCGCCCTTGAAAAGCGCCGGATAATGCTTCTTCAGCATGCCAGCACAGGAGCCGGAGGGAGCGACGATGTAGTCGAACTCCTCGAAGGTCTCGATGGTGTTCCTGGCGATGGCAATGGTGTCGTCGCGGTCGCCGGAGTTGTAGGCTGGCTGCCCGCAGCAGGTCTGCGCCATGGGCACCTCGACCTCGCAGCCGGCCTCCTCCAGGAGCTTCACGGAGGCAAAGCCGACGGTGGGGCGGAAGAGATCGACCAGGCAGGTCACGAAGAGGCCGACGCGCGGCCGTTTCAGCGTTTCTTGTCTCAATGCGCTTTCCTGTTCAATGAGCCGGCCTGTTCATGAACCGGCCGCGGCGGACCGTCGGGTTTGCCTGCGCCCAGCGCGCTCCGTGGAGCGCTGGTGCAGGCGAAGCTTGGCAATGCGTTCCCACTCGCCGGTGCGCTCGGCCTCTGCGCTTGCCTTTTCGACATAGGCGATGTGGGCAATCGCCGCCTTGCGCGCGACAGCCGGTTCGCCGTCGCGGATCGCCTCATAGATCGCTCGGTGCTGGGCAAGCAGCTCCTCGCGCGCGCCGGGCAGATCGTAGATGCGGGCGCGGCTGTAGAAGACGCCGTCGGCCAGGAGCCGATAGCAGGAGCGCAGCGTGTGGAGGAGCACGAAATTGTGCGCGCACTCGCCGACGGCGTTGTGGAACTCGACGTCGATCTCCACCTCCGTCTCGAAATCGGCGGTCGCGTGCGCGTGCTCCATGCGGTCGATGATGCCGGCGAGCAGCGCCTTGTCGGCCTCCGTCGCCCGCCGGGCGGCCATTTCGGCGGCGACGGCCTCGATCTCGCGGCGGTATTCCAGATAGTCGGCGGTGGCCTTGGGATGGGTGGCGATCAATTCGCGCATGGGCTTGGCGAACACCTCGCCGACGATGTTGGCCACATGCGTGCCGCCGCCCTGGCGGGTGACGAGAAGGCCCCTTGCCTCCAGCGCCTTCAGCGCGTCGCGCAGGATGGGGCGGGAGACGTCCATCTCAGCCGCCAGCTCGCGCTCGCCCGGCAGCCGGTCGCCGTCGCGCAGCACACCCTCGAGGACCAACCCCTCGATCTGGCGCACCACGGCATCGGCCGTGCGGGCATGCTCTATCCTGGAATAGATGGTGTTCACGGGCGAAACCGGCCTTTTGGCTGCTCGGCGCAATCTAGCGGCCGCCATCTAACGGCATTGACGAAGATTGGTCAAATGTTTTAACCAATTTCCAGCAAGGTCGCGCGAAAAGCAGCGGCTTTCGCCTGTCGGCAGTGTATCATTTGTACATACCGCTGGAGACCCGGTAGATTCATTTTACCACAAGGACGCGTTCCATGTCCGGACCGCATATGCCCAAGCCCGATACGGCAACCCTGAAGAAGCGCGACGAGATCGTCGCCGACATGCGCATCATCGTGCCCGGCGAGGGCGTCGTGGCGGCCGACCGCGAAATGCGCGCCTTCGAGAGCGACGGGCTGACCGCCTATCGCCAGGTGCCGTTGGTCGTCGTGCTCCCCGAAACGGTGGCCCAGGTCTCGCGCATCCTGAAATATTGCCACGAGCGCAACATCCGCGTGGTGCCGCGCGGCTCCGGCACCTCGCTGTCGGGCGGGGCGCTGCCGCTTCAAGATGCCGTGCTCCTCGTCATGAGCCGCTTCAACCGCATCCTTGACATCGATTTTCCCAACCGCGCGGTGGTGGCGCAGCCGGGCGTGACCAATCTCGGCATCACCCAGGCGGTCGAACACGCCGGCTTCTACTACGCCCCCGACCCCTCCTCGCAGATCGCCTGTTCCATCGGCGGTAACGTGGCGGAGAATTCGGGCGGCGTGCACTGCCTGAAATACGGGCTCACGGCCAACAACATCCTCGGCATCGAGATGGTGCTGATGAACGGCGAGGTGATCCGCCTCGGCGGAAAGCACCTCGATGCCGAAGGGTACGACCTCCTGGGCCTGATGACGGGTTCCGAGGGCCTTCTGGGCGTCGTCACCGAGGTGACGGTGCGCATCCTGCAGAAGCCGGAGACGGCGCGCGCCATGCTCATCGGCTTCCCGTCGAGCGAAGAGGCCGGGCAATGCGTGGCCGACATCATCGGCGCCGGCATCATCCCCGGCGGCATGGAGATGATGGACAAGCCGGCGATCCACGCGGCGGAGGACTTCGTCCATGCCGGATACCCGCTCGACGTGGAAGCGCTCCTGATCGTCGAGCTCGACGGCCCGCAGGCCGAGGTGGACCACCTGATCGAACGGGTGGAGGACATCGCGGCGAAGAATGGCTGCACGACGAGCCGCGTTTCCCACTCCGACGAGGAGCGGCTGACCTTCTGGGCCGGCCGCAAGGCCGCCTTCCCCGCCGTCGGGCGCATCTCGCCCGACTATTACTGCATGGACGGCACCATCCCCCGCAAGGAACTGCCGCGCGTGCTCTCCGGCATGCGGAAACTCTCGGAGAAATACGGCCTGAAGGTCGCCAACGTCTTCCACGCCGGCGATGGAAACCTGCACCCGCTCATCCTCTACGACGCCAACAAGCCGGGCGAACTGGAGAAGGCGGAAGACTTCGGCGCCGACATCCTGCGCCTGTGTGTCGCGGTAGGCGGGGTGCTTACCGGCGAGCATGGGGTGGGCGTGGAAAAGCGCGACCTGATGCCGGAGATGTTCACCGAGGACGATTTGAACCAGCAAATCCGCGTCAAATGCGCCTTCGACCCGAACCACCTGCTCAACCCCGGCAAGATGTTCCCGCAGCTGCATCGCTGCGCCGAACTCGGCAGGATGCATATACACCGGGGGCAGATGCCGTTTCCGGAGCTGGAGAGGTTTTGAGGGAGAGGCAATGTCTGATGGCCGATGAACAAGCCTATGACGAATGGTTCCAAAAAGGTTCATGAAGCGCTGGCCGACGCGTGCCCGGCAACGCCGCATCGGCAGGTGATGGACGAAGCGCAGGTGATCATCGATAGGAAGCGTCGTGCACACGCTTGAAGGTAAGGAATTATTGCCTTACCTTCAAGCGTGTACACAATGGAAGCGCAACGATGACGACACTCACGGTAACGTCCAAAGGACAGGTGACATTGAAGAAGGAACTGCTCCAGCACCTCGGCGTTAAGCCGGGGCAGAAAATCGAAGTGGACCCCATGCCGGGAGGGCAATTGGCGGTCCGAGCCGTCCGGCAGGAGGGCGGCTGGGAGGACGTCTTCGGTATCCTCGCCGGCGAGACCGACAAGGTTGCTACGATTGAAGAAATGAACGAGGCGATTGCCAAAGGTTGGGCTGGCTTGAAATGAAGGTTACGGCCGACACAAATCTGCTGGTGCGGATTGTCGTCCGTGACGATGAGGCTCAGGCGCGAACAGCCCTCAAACTCCTGGCAGGCGCGGAGGCGGTTGCTGTCTCCTTGCCCTGCTTCTGCGAATTCGTCTGGGTTCTTGACAGAATCTATCGCCTGTCTCGCGACAAGATAGCTATGTCGGTTCGCATGATCATGGAAAGGGGAAATGTCACGACCGACACAGCTGCGGTGACAGCCGGTCTGCGTATTCTCGATGCAGGTGGCGATTTCGCTGACGGCGTGATTGCTGCGGCGGGTCTGTCTTTGGGCGGCGAGACCTTCGTCTCATTCGACCGCAAGGCGGTTGCACGCCTAAGCGCAATGGGCATGCCTGCTCAACATGCCAGCGAATTTGCATGACCACCTTCACCCCCCAAACCGCGCCCCAAGTCCTCGACATCGTCCGCTGGGCCGTATCCGAGGAAACCCCGCTGGAGATCCTCGGCCACGGCTCCAAGCGCGGCATCGGCCGCCCCGTGCAGACCGAGCACGTCCTCGACCTGTCGAAGCTTTCCGGCGTCGCGCTCTACGAACCGGAAGAGCTGGTACTTTCGGCCAAGGCGGGAACGCCGCTGGCCGAGATCGAGGCGCTGCTGGCAAAGCACAACCAGCAACTCGCTTTCGAGCCGATGGACTACTGCCCACTGCTCGGGCTCAAGCCCGGATGCGGCACCATCGGCGGGACGCTTGCCGCGAACCTCTCCGGCCCGCGCCGCATCAAGGCGGGGGCGGCGCGCGACCACGTGCTCGGGGTGCTCGCGGTCTCGGGCCGCGGGGAAGTCTTCAAGTCCGGCGGGCGCGTGGTGAAGAACGTTACCGGCTACGACCTTTCCAAGGGGCTTGCCGGGTCCTGGGGCACGCTGGCGGTGGTGACGGATGTCACGTTCAAGGTGCTGCCGGCGGCGGAAACCGAGAAGACGCTTGCCGTCACCGGCCTCGACGACGCGGAAGCGGCCGCCGCCATGGCCGAGGCGATGGGTTCCAGCGCCGAGGTCTCGGGTGCCGCGCACCTGCCGGAGGGCGTTGTGGGGCGGTTCGCGAAAGGCGGGCTTTCGGGCAGCGCGAAGACCGTCCTGCGCATCGAGGGCGTCGGCCCGTCCGTCGCCTATCGCATCGACCTTCTGACACGGCTCATGAAGCCGCATGGGGCGGCTGAGGTGATCGAAGAGGAGGAATCGCGGCCCCTGTGGCGGGAGATTCGCGACTGCCGGCCCTTCGCGGACGGGACGGAGGCGCCGGTGTGGCGCGTTTCCATGGCGCCGACGCAAGGCCACAGGATGGTCGACGCTTTCCGCCGGGCGGCCGGCGCCAACGCATTCTACGACTGGCAGGGCGGGCTCATATGGCTGCGCATGGAGGCGGAGCCGGAGGCGGAGGTCCTGCGTGGGCTGATCGGCCATTTCGGCGGCGGGCATGCGACGCTGGTGCGTGCCACGCCTGCCGTCAGGGCCGCCCTTGCCGTGTTCCAGCCGCAGCCGGCCGCACTCGCCGCGCTTGCCGCGCGGCTCAAGGAACAGTTCGACCCGAAGGGCATCCTCAATCCGGGTCGGATGGCGGTCGCGTGAGCGCGTGATAGAGTGGCCGCGCCATTCAAGTTGGGAGACGACCAAATCGGGAGACGACAATGAGCGAGCCAAACCCGCAGCAAACCCCGCCACGTAAAGCCGAAGGATGGCTGGACCCGGGAGCGACCAACATCCAGGTGATCTACATTCTCTATCTGGTCGGGTTCGTCATCGGCATCTCAGCACTGGTGGGTATCGTGATCGCCTATATGAATCGCGGCAAGTCGGATGAATGGATCGAGACCCACTACACCTGGGCCATCCGCACATTCTGGATCGGGCTTCTTTTCGGCCTCGTCTCGGCAATCCTCATGGTGGTCGGCATCGGCTTCCTGCTCCTGCTGGCGGTTGCCATCTGGGCCATCATACGCATCATCATCGGCCTGCAGGCGGTAGGCCGCGGCGAGCCGATCAGGAATCCCGAAAGCTGGATTTTGTAGCGACACATGCAGACAAACTTCACGCCCGAGCAGCTGGCCGAACCGCAGGTCGCCCATTCGGAGACGATCCTGCGCAAGTGCGTGCATTGCGGCTTCTGCCTGGCCACCTGCCCGACCTATGTCGAGCTCGGCAACGAGCTCGACAGCCCGCGCGGGCGCATCTATCTCATCAAGGAGATGCTGGAGAACGGGCGGCCGGCGGACCGCGAGACGGTAACGCATATCGACCGCTGCCTGTCGTGCCTTTCCTGCATGACGACGTGCCCCTCGGGCGTGAACTACATGCATCTGGTCGACCATGCGCGGGCGCATATCGAAAAGACATACCGCCGGCCGCTCCTCGACCGGCTGACGCGGGCAGCGCTCGCGCGCGTGCTGCCCTATCCCGGCCGCTTCCGTCTGGCGCTGAGGCTCGCAAGGCTTGGTCGGCCCTTCGCACCGCTCATGCGCGCACTGCCGGGGTTGAAGCCGGTGGCCGCCATGCTGGCCTTGGCACCGGACACCATGCCACCGGCCGCCGCCGCGCCGGCAGCCCTGCCGGAGGGAGCGCCGCGCGGGCGCGTAGCGCTTTTGGCGGGCTGCGCCCAATCCGTGCTGGATCCGGGCATAAACGCGGCAACGGTCCGGCTGCTCACGCGGCTCGGCATCGAGGTGGTGGCACCCGAGGGGGAAGGCTGTTGCGGCGCTCTGGTGCACCATATGGGGCGCGAGGAAGAAGCGCTCGATTTCGCACGGAAGAATATCGACGCCTGGACGCGCGCCGTCGAGGAGGGCGGGCTCGACGCCATCCTCATCACGGCGTCGGGCTGCGGCACGACCATCAAGGACTACGGCCATATGCTGCGGCTCGACCCCGGCTATGCGGAAAAGGCGGCGCGGGTCTCGGCCCTTGCCAAGGACATCACCGAGTATCTGGCCGAGCTCGACCTGCCGGAGCCCGATATCCGGCCGGGGCTGGACATCGCCTACCATTCCGCCTGCTCCATGCAGCACGGGCAGAAGATCACGCGCCAGCCGAGGGCACTGCTCACGCGGGCCGGCTTCATCGTCAGGGAGCCGCGCGAGGGGCATCTGTGCTGCGGCTCGGCCGGCACCTACAATATCCTGCAGCCCGAGATCGCCCGGCGCCTGCGCGACCGCAAGGTGAGGAACATCGAGGCCACGGGCGCCGAGGCGGTCGCCACCGGAAACATCGGCTGCATCACACAGATCGCCTCGGGCTCAAATCTGCCCGTCGTACACACGGTGGAGCTCATCGACTGGGCCTATGGCGGGCCGAAGCCCGCTTGTATCCCCGAAGCAAGGCCGATGGCCGTCGCCGCGGAGTAGAGCAATTCCAGGAAAAGTGGAAACCGGTTTTCCGTCCGGAATTGCGACAAAACAAAGAGTCCAGGCATAAAGGAAAAGGCGGCGCCTCCCTCAAGGCGCCGCCTTCCCCGACGTTCCGGCACGGTCCGGCCGGCCCGTCCCCCGTTCGATAGAATCAGATTACCACGACCTTTGCCCCTACGGGAACATGCTCATAGAGTTCGATCACATCTTCGTTGCGCATGCGGATGCAGCCCGACGATACGGCCTGGCCGATGGTCCATGGCGCGTTGGTGCCGTGGATGCGGTAGAGCGTGGAGCCGAGATAGAGGGCGCGCGCGCCCAGCGGGTTCCGCTCGCCGCCTTTCATGTGGACGGGCAGGATGCGGCCCTTCTTCTTCTCGCGCGCGATCATCTCGGCCGGCGGGCGCCAGTCGGGCCACTCGCGCTTCTGCGAGACCTTCTGCGTACCCTTCCATGCAAAGCCTTCCTTGCCGACGCCGACGCCGTAGCGGCGCGCCTTGCCGCCTTCGAGCACGTGATAAAGAAAACGCTCACTGGTATCGATGACGAGGGTGCCGGGCTTGTGCGGCCCGTCATAGGCCACGTCCTGCGGCAGGAACTTCGGATCGAGGCTGAGATCGGACAGCGGCCGCGGCTTCGGCGCGATGGCCGCCGTGCGCACCGACGGCTCGGCCCGCGGCGACAGGCGCTGCGCGTTTCTGTACTGGGCAACCGGCTGCCGCTCGGCCGGGCGTTCCACCGTGCGCCATTGTTCCTGGCGCGGCCGGGCCTGCCGCTGCCGCGGGACAGGCTGTCCCTGGCGCAATTGCAGCACCCAGGGGGCGGAAAGGTCGGGGCTGACGAGAACCGGCGGCGGCTCCACATAGCGGTTCTGCGCCTCAGCGCCGAGGGGAAGAAGCAGCAAGACGATCGCGCCGGCTGCGCTTGAAAAGAACTTCATCGACTACACTCTCTGTTGCTGGCCATTTGCACATTCAGACCTGGCGGCTACCGGCTCTGACGGGAACGGGCGGCTCCCGCAAAAAGCGGCTCACACGCCCCGTCTGTCAGGATGCTGCACCAGACGAGCGAGCAAATGGTGAATCGGGCTTCCTAAAATGCGATATTTCGGCAAAACCATTCGGAGTGGTTACCGCCGGGTTCAGAAGGTTGGTGAACGGCTTATTAAACCGGTGGTTGTACGCTTAACCAATGGGAACCGACAGCATGAGCGAAGAAAAAACAGGCCTGATCGAAGGGGCGGACGGCAAGACGCGCTGCTTCTGGCATGCCAACCTGCCGGACTATCTGGCCTATCACGACAACGAGTGGGGCCGGCCCGTGGTGGACGACAAGCGGCTCTTCGAGAAGCTGTGCCTTGAGGGGTTCCAGTCCGGCCTGTCGTGGCTGACGATCCTGCGCAAGCGGGAGAACTTCCGCGAAGCCTTCGCCGGCTTCGACTTCGAACAGGTGGCGCGCTTTACCGAAGAGGATGTGGAGCGGCTTCTAGGTAATGCCGGCATCGTTCGCCACGGCGGCAAGATCCGCTCCACCATCAACAATGCGCGCCGCGCCATCGAACTGTGCGAGCAGGAAGGCTCGCTCGCGCGCTATTTCTGGCGCCATGAGCCGGGGCTGGAAGAGCGGCCGGAAAAGCTCGACTACGCAACGCTCCGCACGCTCGGCAAGACCGAGGTCTCGACACGCGTCTCCAAAGACCTGAAGAAGCGCGGCTGGACCTTCGTCGGCCCCACCACCGTCTACGCCTTCATGCAGGCCATGGGCCTCGTCAACGACCATATCGAAGGCTGCGCAATGCGGACGGAGGTGGAGGCGGAGCGGCAGCGCTTCCGGCGGCCGGCTTAGGCCTGGGGTGGCTGGAGCCCCGGTCGGTCGGCACTGAGCCGTTCAACCCTCCTGGGAAACCGGCTCCGCCACGAGCCGCTCGCGGTAGACGATGTAGAGGCCCGCGGCCATGACGACGGCGATGCCGATCGCGGCCAGCCCATTGGGCAGGTCGCGGAAGACGAGCCAGCCGATCAGCGTGGCGAAGGGTATCTCCAGATACTGGATCGGCGCCAGCGTTGCCGACGGCGCGAAGCGCAGCGACCACGTCATCAGGAGATGCGAGAGCGTGCCCAGGATGCCGACGGCCCCAAGCAGCGCCATCTCGCCGCCATTCGGCATCACAAAGCCCAGGCCCGGCAGGTCGGCACCGACCGTCATCGCAAAGACGGCCGCCAGCCCGATCGTGCCCATCAGGCCGCTGGCACCCTGGAGCGCGATGGGATCGGCCTCCCGCGCCACCTGCCTCGTGACAAGGATATAAAGGGCGAAGATCACGGCGACGGCAAGCGGCAGGAACGCCGGCAGCCCGACCACGGCGAAGCTCGGCTGAATGACGAGCAGCGTGCCGGCGAAGCCCACCGCACAGGCGAAAAGGCGCCGCGGGCCGACCTCCTCCTTCAGCACCATGCGGCCGAGCATGAGCAGAATGAAAGGCATGACATAGGCGATCGCCACCGCATCGGCGAGCGGCAGGAAGCGCAGCGCCGTGAAAAATGCGCCGAGGCCCAGAATCTGAAGGACCGTGCGGACAGCCGTGAGCCTCAGGAGACGCGGGGTCAGCGCGATGCTGCGCCCGCTCCAGGCGACAAGCGGCAGGACGAGCAGAGCCTGCACGGCGAAGCGCACGAGGAGAAGTTCGATGAGCGGGATCGTCGCGCCAACCACCTTGGCGGCAGCGTCATTCATGGGCGCGAACACGCAGAAGCCGATCATAAGGGCAATGCCGAGAAGAGGCCGGTCGGCCGCGGCGCCGCTGATCTGTGCCATTCCGCCGGCCCCCTCGCTTGACTCTTAAGGGCATCCAAATTATTTGGGCCCCTGTTAGCACTCTCTATCGGGGAGTGCTAACGACGCTCCGCCCGACCGGGGGGAGAAGAAACCTATTTCATCGTCGCAATCAAGGGTTCAGAACATGGCCAAGACGAATTTTCGCCCGCTTCATGACCGTGTGGTCGTTCGCCGGGTCGAATCCGAGGAGAAGACGGCGGGGGGGATCATCATTCCCGACACTGCCAAGGAGAAGCCGCAGGAAGGCGAGATTCTCGCCGTCGGCTCCGGCGCGCGTGACGAGAGCGGCAAGCTCGTGCCGCTGGACGTCAAGGAAGGCGACCGCGTCCTCTTCGGCAAGTGGTCCGGCACGGAAGTCAAGCTCAATGGCGAGGATCTCCTGATCATGAAGGAGTCCGACATCATGGGTGTGATTGCCTAACCACCGCTATTCGAAACGAAATGGTAACAGGGCTGCTTCGCACGCCCAGGAGCTAGAGAAATATGGCTGCAAAAGAAGTAAAATTCTCCCGTGACGCGCGCGAGCGCATGCTGCGCGGCGTCAACATCCTCGCCGACGCGGTGAAGGTCACCCTCGGTCCCAAGGGCCGCAACGTCGTGCTCGACAAGTCCTTCGGCGCACCGCGCATCACCAAGGACGGCGTGACCGTCGCCAAGGAGATCGAGCTCGAGGACAAGTTCGAGAACATGGGCGCCCAGATGGTGCGCGAAGTGGCCTCGAAGACCAACGACATCGCCGGTGACGGCACCACGACGGCCACGGTTCTCGCCCAGGCCATCGTGCAGGAAGGCGCCAAGGCGGTTGCCGCCGGCATGAACCCGATGGACCTGAAGCGCGGCATCGATCTCGCCGTTGCCGAGGTCGTCGACTACCTCGCCAAGGCCTCGACCAAGATCAAGACCTCGGAAGAGGTTGCCCAGGTCGGCACCATCTCCGCCAACGGCGAGAAGGAAGTCGGCCAGATGATCGCCGAGGCGATGCAGAAGGTCGGCAATGAAGGCGTGATCACGGTCGAAGAGGCCAAGACCGCCGAGACCGAGCTGGAAGTGGTCGAGGGCATGCAGTTCGACCGCGGCTACCTCTCCCCCTACTTCGTCACCAATGCCGAGAAGATGGTGGCCGAGCTCGAGGACGCCTACATCCTCCTGCACGAGAAGAAGCTGTCCAACCTGCAGGCCATGCTGCCGGTTCTGGAGAGCGTCGTGCAGTCGTCCAGGCCGCTCGTCATCATCGCCGAGGACGTCGAGGGCGAGGCGCTTGCCACGCTCGTCGTCAACAAGCTGCGTGGTGGCCTGAAGATCGCCGCCGTCAAAGCACCGGGCTTCGGCGACCGCCGCAAGGCCATGCTCGAGGACATCGCCATCCTGACGGGTGGCCAGGTGATCTCCGAAGACCTCGGCATCAAGCTCGAGAACGTCACGCTCGACATGCTGGGCCGCGCCAAGAAAGTCTCCATCACCAAGGAGAACACGACCATCGTCGACGGCGCCGGCCAGAAGGCCGAGATCGAAGGCCGCGTCGGCCAGATCAAGCAGCAGATCGAGGAGACCACCTCCGATTACGACCGCGAGAAACTGCAGGAGCGGCTGGCCAAGCTCGCCGGTGGCGTGGCCGTGATCCGCGTCGGCGGTGCGACCGAGGTCGAGGTGAAGGAGAAGAAGGACCGCGTCGACGATGCGCTCAACGCCACGCGCGCAGCGGTCGAGGAAGGCATCGTGCCGGGCGGCGGCGTCGCCCTCCTGCGTGCTTCCGCCGCCATCAAGGTGAAGGGCGAGAACGCCGACCAGGATGCGGGCGTCAACATCGTGCGCCGTGCCGTCCAGGCTCCGGCACGACAGATCGCCGCCAACGCCGGTGCGGAAGCCTCGATCGTCGCCGGCAAGATCCTCGAGAACAGCGGCGCCACCTTCGGCTACAACGCCCAGGCCGACGAGTATGGCGACATGATCGCCATGGGCATCGTCGACCCGATGAAGGTGGTCCGCACCGCACTGCAGGATGCCGCGTCGGTTGCCGGCCTCCTCGTCACCACCGAGGCCATGGTCGCCGAGCTTCCGAAGAAGGAAGCGGCTCCCGCGATGCCCGGCGGCGACATGGGCGGCATGGGCGGCATGGGCTTCTAAGAAAGCTCCACCGATCACCACCTACGGAAAGGGCGCCCTCGCGGCGCCCTTTCTCGTTTGCGCACAAGGCCCTACTACCCGCGAGCACGGCCGCCGGACAAGCCGGCGCATTGCCCCCTCTTGTATGTTCAGTTTGGCTCTGATCCTTACCGATTCGAGCCAAACTGAACATGCAAGAGGGGGCCGGCATCCACGGGGATAAATTCCCGCCCCTCAAAAAAACATTCGTTCCAAAACAATCGCTTATCATTTTTTGCCCCGCCCAACCGCGCATTTTATCCCCGCTGCCCAAGCTGCTCCTATCATGCTCCCCGTCCCTCCCGCGGGAACGTGGATCGCGACGGCGGTCTCGCGGGGAGGGGCCGGCGCCTCCGGCGGGCCGCTAACGTGGCGGCCGGCCCGGGGAGGCTCCGCCCAAGGGTTCCCCTGCCGCCACTACGGGCGGCGCGTGCCGGACGGTGCACTTTAAAAGGGAGCCGGAAAGACGGGGGCGCGGAGCGCCCTGTCGTGGGAGGCTCAAAGCCTTCCGGATCCGGCTTCGTGGAAGCGGAACGGGCGGAGACTTAAGAACGCCGGACGGGCGGCCCGAGGGTCGCGAAAATAATTTGACTGGCGACACTTTGGCCGCCCGTCTTCCCACCACCCTCACCGAAGGGTGGGTTCTTTGAAATGGCCAGACGGTGAAAACCGGGCGTGGCGAGGATGGCGCGCGCCCACCTGCCACGAACAGGGTTGGCCCTTCGCTTTTCCCTTAAGGGCATGCCATTGCAAATCGGCCGCACTCGCGTCATTAAGCTCCCGTCCTCGACGCGCCGAAAATGGAGGTACCGCATGACAACGACCCGCACTGAAACCGATACGTTCGGCCCGATCGAGGTGCCCGAGGATCGCTATTGGGGCGCGCAGGCGGAGCGCTCGCGCGGCAACTTCAGGATCGGCTGGGAGAAGCAGCCCCTGCCCATCGTGCGCGCGCTCGGCATCGTCAAGCGTGCGGCGGCGGAAGCCAACATGGAGCTCGGCCGGCTCGACCCCGCGCTCGGCAAGGCCATCACCGAGGCCGCGCAAGAGGTGATCGACGGCAAGCTCGACGAGCACTTCCCGCTCGTCGTCTGGCAGACGGGCTCCGGCACCCAGTCGAACATGAACGCCAACGAGGTGATCTCCAACCGGGCGATCGAGATGCTGGGGGGAGAGAAAGGCTCGAAGAAGCCGGTCCATCCCAACGACCACGTCAATATGAGCCAGTCGTCCAACGACACCTACCCGACCGCCATGCATATCGCCTGCGCGGAGGAGATCTCGCACCGCCTCCTTCCGGCGCTGAAAAAGCTGCATGGCGCGCTCGACGCCAAGGCGAAGGCCTGGGATCACATCATCAAGATCGGCCGCACGCACACGCAGGATGCCACACCGCTGACCCTCGGCCAGGAATTCTCCGGCTATGCGGCGCAGGTGGAAAACGGCATCGCCCGCATCGAAAGCACCCTGCCCGGCTTGATGCAGCTTGCCCAGGGCGGCACGGCGGTGGGCACCGGCCTCAACGCACCGGTCGGTTTCGCCGAAAAGGTGGCAGCGCGCATCGCCGCCATCACCGGCCTTTCCTTCACCACCGCGCCCAACAAGTTCGAGGCGCTGGCCGCGCACGACGCGATGGTCTTCTCCCACGGCGCGATCAACACTGTGGCCGCCTCGCTCTTCAAGATCGCCAACGACATCCGTTTCCTCGGCTCCGGCCCGCGCTCGGGGCTGGGCGAGCTGGCGCTGCCGGAAAACGAGCCGGGCTCCTCCATCATGCCGGGCAAGGTCAACCCGACCCAGTGCGAGGCGCTGACCCAGGTCTGCGTGCAGGTCTTCGGCAACCACGCCGCGCTCACCTTCGCCGGCAGCCAGGGCCATTTCGAGCTCAACGTCTACAACCCCGTGATGGCCTACAACTTCTTGCAGTCGGTGCGGCTGATGGCCGATGCGGCGGTCTCCTTCACCGACAACTGCGTTGTCGGCATCGAGCCGCGCGAGGACAACATCAAGGCCGGGCTTGAGCGCTCGCTGATGCTGGTCACAGCGCTGGCGCCGGCGATCGGCTACGACAACGCGGCCAAGATCGCCAAGACCGCGCACCGACAAGGCACGACCCTGCGCGAGGAGGCGCTGAAGAGCGGCCTCGTCTCGGAGGAAGACTACGACAGGCTCGTGCGGCCGGAGAAGATGATCTCCCCGGCATGAGCCGCGGGCGCGGGTAGCCAGAAAAATGGTTTCCGTCCGGAATTGCGACAAAGCCAAGGGTTAGACCGGTCCATCGATTCCATGAAACGATGAACCGGTCTATACTGGCGGAGCCGCGGATGGCGGGAAGCCAGCGCGCACTGGCAAGGCGCCGGGTCAACGAAAATGAGGACCCATCCATCGGAAGAAGGAGGCGGGCCGACCTTTTGGGGTGTTCTGCCTGGAATCTGCCGCGCCTATCGTGCCCGGTGGACATGCGCTCCGCAGCCGTCCGTTTCACTTGTGGAGATGCGACATGAGCACTGCTGAAAGCAAAGTCCAGCCGGAGCTCGTCAAAACCGAGTACATCGACTTCTGGAACGACATCCTCGTTCCGAAATTCCTCCGCTGGAAGCACATCATCGTCGACGGCCTGACGCTGCACAGCGCCCAGGTGTTCCCCAGGCTCGAGGTCCGGGAGGGCGACCGGGTGGTCGATGCCGGCTGCGGCTTCGGCGACACGGCGATCCTGCTCGCCAAGCGCGTCGGCCCTACCGGCCACGTGTTCGGGGTGGACTGCTGCGACGCCTTCCTCGAATACGGCCGCAAGGATGCTGAGGCGGAAGGCATCGACAATGTCACGCTCATCGAAGCGGATGTGCAGACCTATCCTTTCGAGCCGGTGCACGATTTCTGCTTCTCGCGCTTCGGCACCCAGTTCTTCGAGAACCCGGTCGCCGGCCTGCGCAACATGCGCAAGAGCCTCAGGCCCGGCGGCATCATGACCATGATCGTGTGGCGCGATCTTGCCGAAAACCCCTGGCTCGCGATCCCCAAGGAGGTGGTGCTGCGCTATCTGCCGCCGCCTGGGGAGGATGCGCGCACCTGCGGCCCCGGCCCGTTTTCCATGGCCGATACCGGTGTGGTCACCAAGCAGCTCGAGATCGCCGGCTACACCGACATCGCCTTCGAGCGTATCGATGCCGAGGTTCTGGTCGGCCGGGATGCCGACGAGGCGATCGCCTTGCAGATGGAACTTGGGCCGGCCGGTGAGATCTGCCGCGAGGCCGGCGAAGAGACCGAACGGCACCGCGACGAGATCACCGCCGCGCTGAAAGCCGCTTTGGCCCCGTTCAAGAAGCCGAACGGCATCATGATGCAATCGAGTTCCTGGATGGTGACGGCAAGGAATCCAAGCTGATCCCGGGAATGCCGCATGGAGGCGGTATATGCCGCGGCTCTCGATGCCGAGGTTGGGGAGAACGTCATGATAGACTGGAGTATCGAAGCCAGCACTTTCGGCAACTGCAACTGCGACTATTGCTGCCCCTGCCAGTTCGAGCTGCGCCCCACCCACGGCGATTGCAAGGGCGTGGAAGTGGGCCGGATCGAGCGGGGCCATTTCGGCGATGTCGTCCTCGACGGCCTTCACTGGGCGCTGCTCTTCGCCTGGCCGGGGGCCATCTTCGAGGGCGATGGCGCGATGCAGGCCATCATCGATGAACGCGCGGATGACAGGCAGCGTAAAGCGTTGCTAGCCGTGCTCCACGGCGGTGAAACCGAAGAGGCCACGACCCACTGGTGGGTCTTCCATGCCATGTCCAGCACTGTCCACGAGCCCATCTTCAAGCCGATCGACTTTGCGGTGGACTACGAAAAGCGCTCGGCGCGGGCCACGATCCCCGGTATCCTGGAAACGAGCGGACGGCCCATCATCAGCCCGGCAACCGGCGAGGAGCACCGGGTGCGGATCGACATCCCCGCCGGCATCGAGTTCGAGATCGCCGAGATCGGCAGCGCCTCGACCAAGGCGACCGGACCGATCGCACTCGACCTGAAGGACAGCTACGGCCAGTTCAACATGCTTCATCATACGGGCAAGGGGGTAGTCCGGAGCCGGAAGTGAACGGCTGCGTGTCTTCGCCGGCACGCGCCTCAGCCTCGGGAGGCAGCCGGAAGCCGAGGTCTTTCGATCTATGAGGAGGTAGCCATGGCTTATGTCGACTGGATGATCCGGGGACCGGAAATCGGAATGTGCAACTGCGACTGGGGGTGCCCCTGCCAGTTCAACGCGCCGCCCACGCGGGGCAATTGCCGCGCGGTGGCGGGCTTGCGCGTCGACGAGGGGCACTTCGGCGACGTGCGGCTCGACGGGCTTAAGGCGGTGGCAATCCTCGCCTGGCCCGGTGCCATCCACGAAGGGCATGGCGAGGTTCTGCCGATCGTCGACGAGCGCGCCAGCCCCGAGCAGCGCGAGGCGCTCTTGAAGATCCTCGGCGGCGAGGAGACAGAGGAGTTCGCGACGATCTTCAACGTCGTCAAGGCGACGACGGAGACCGTCCATGAGCCGCTTTTCCTGCCGATCGAGTTCGAGGCCGATGAGGAGAGCAGGACCGGGCGCGTTTCGATTCCCGGTATCCTCGAGGCCAGCGCCGAGCCGATCCGCAATCCCGTCACCGGCGCCGAGCACCGCGCCAAGGTCGTGCTTCCGCACGGCTTCGAATACAAGGAAGCGGAATATGCGAGCAGCAACGTGAAGACGACCAGTACGGTCGAACACGACTGGACCGGCCGCCACGCCCATTTCTGCATGCTGCATCTGGGCCCCTACGGCATTATCCAGTGAGGTGAGATCGTGGCCGCCTCGACGCTCGAAGCCGTGTTGACGCGCGACCGTCTTCTCGTCGCCGCGAGCCTTGCCGGGCTCTGCCTCTTATCGTGGCTGTTTCTCCTCCATCTGGCGTTGCAGATGGAAACGATGGACGGCCTGGCGGGGCGCATGATGGGCATGGACGTCGAGGATGCCCTGTCGAGGCGCCTGGCCGCGGCGGTGGGGCCGGCGGCCGCCGCGCTGGCGGACACCGCCGTCAACTTCACCCTCGTCACGCTGATGTGGGCGGTGATGATGGTCGGCATGATGCTGCCGAGCGCGGCACCCACCATCCTCCTCTTCGCCGCGCTGGAGCGCAAGCGGGTCGCGAAGGGCGGGATCGGCGGGCGGACCGCGGCCTTCGTTGCCGGATATCTGGCGATCTGGAGCGCCTTTTCCCTCGCCGCGGCGGCGATGCAGACGACGCTCGCCCATGCCGGCCTCGTATCCATGCACCTGGCGGCGACGAGCACCATGCTTGCCGGCGCGATCTTCCTCGCCGCCGGGCTCTACGAACTGACACCGCTGAAGGACCGCTGTCTCGCCCATTGCCGCTCGCCGCTCGAATGGATCCCGCGCCACATGCGGCCGGGCCGGCTGGGCGCGCTGCGCATGGGGGTGGAGCATGGCGCCTATTGCGTCGGCTGCTGCTGGATACTGATGCTCCTGCTCTTCGTCGGCGGCGTCATGAACCTGATTTGGGTAGCAGTGCTGGCGGCGGTCGTGCTCGTTCAGAAACTCCTGCCCGGCGGCCTCATCCTGTCCCGGATCACCGGCATCGTCCTTGCCGCCTGCGGCATCGCGCTCCTCGCCATGCCTCTACTGACGGCGTGAGCCTTACCAGGCTGCGAGGCCCGCCGATTGACACAGGCGATACTTCCAGTCGAAAAATACGCTCTGCCCTGATTCCCTTCCGGCCAGCGCCGGAGACCTCCCGGGGGAGCGCGGGTGGAAACACTGCGTCAACAAAAGTGGCCATATCCACGTTGGCGCAAATCCTGTAAGTGGCCGCTTCCTTTCCTCAACAGCGACGGATCCATCCGAATGTCAAACAGCGCACTCCTTCTTCTGGGGCGTATTCTTATCGCCGTGATCTTCATCTTCGCCGGCTTCGGCAAGCTCACCAATATCGGCGGCACCGCCGGATATTTCGGCAGCCTCGGCCTTCCCGTGCCCGTGCTCACCGCATGGGCGGTGGCGCTGGTGGAGCTTCTGGGCGGCCTTGCGGTGCTCATCGGCTTCAAGACGCGGATCGCCGCGATTGTGCTGGCGGCTTTCACGGTGGCATCGGCGTTGATCGCGCACCTGGATTTCGGCGATCAGATGCAGCTTACCCAGTTTCTCAAGAACCTGGCGATTGCCGGCGGCTTCCTGGTGCTGGTGGCCCAGGGTGCCGGCGCGCTGTCGCTGGATGGGCGGCGCAACTGATTTCCTGCCTCGCTGAAAAAATGGGCCCGCCGAAAGGCGGGCCTTTTTTCATGCCGCAAGCATAAAAATCCGCCCGCACGCCGTCATCACGGGAGAGTGATGCCGGTAGCCAACAGGCTCAAAACGCGGTGAGATGGGACGCGGCGGATTGCGCGGGGGTAGCGAAAGGGTCATGTAGAGCGCCCAAGCCCTTTCGGCAAAGGCACGAGAATGACCATGGTGAGCGAGAGACCGGACACGCAGAAGCGCCGCATCCTGTGGCGCTTTGCGCCGCTGGCGCTCGTCGTCCTGGCGCTCGTTGCCGGCTACGCAATGGGCTGGCATCGGTATCTGACGCTGGCCGCGCTGGCCGACAGCCGCGAGATGCTGAAAGCTTATGTGGCCGCGCATCCCCTTTTGGCGCCAGCGGCTTTCGCCCTCGTCTACGCCGCTGCGGTGGCGGCGTCCTTTCCCGCCGCCTCGCTGCTCACGGTCACTGCCGGCTTCCTGTTCGGCTGGCTCCTGGGCGGCATGCTGGTGGTTGTCGCCGCCACCGCCGGCGCGACGCTGCTGTTCCTGGCTGCACGCACGGCGCTTGGCGATGTCCTGAAACGGCGGATGAGCGGGCGCGCCGCACGGCTGGCACAAGGTTTCGAGGAAGGCGCTTTCGGCTATCTGCTGGTGCTGCGTCTGGCGCCGGTCTTTCCCTTCTGGATAATCAACATCGCCCCCGCCTTCTTCAACGTGCGCCTGAAGACCTACGTGGCGGCCACGGCGCTCGGCATCGTGCCGGCCACTTTCGCCTATGCCTATCTCGGGCACGGGCTGGAGAGCGTGCTGATATCGGCGGCCCGCTCGGGGAACGACCTCACCCTTGCCGATCTCGTGACACCGGAACTGACAATCGCCTTTGCCGCGCTTGCCGTTGTCGCGGCCATCCCTCTCATCATAAGAAAGGTGCGCGGAAAGCGGCTTTCCTGACCGTCAGACCGCCAACGCCCGTTACCGAGGCATACGCTCATGGCGACACTGCTGGAACCGGATATCTGCGTCATCGGCGGCGGCTCGGGCGGGCTGACGGTCGCCGCCGCGGCCGCTTCCTTCGGCGTGCCCGTGGTGCTGATCGAAAAGGGCAAGATGGGCGGCGACTGCCTGAACTACGGTTGCGTGCCCTCCAAATCCCTGATCGCGGCGGGCAAGCAGGCGCACCGGCTTTCCCAAGGCCCGGCCTTCGGCGTGGCCGAGGCGGAACCGCAAGTCGATTTCGCCAAGACGATGCGGCACGTGGAGCGAGTGATCGCGGCCATCGCGCCCAACGATTCGGTCGAGCGCTTCACCGCTCTCGGCGTGAACGTCATTAAGGAGGAAGCGCGCTTCACCGACGCGCGCACCGTGACGGCGGGCGATCATACGATCCGTGCCCGGCGTTTCGTCATCGCCACCGGCTCCTCTCCCGTTGCCCCGCCGATCCCGGGGCTGGACGCGGTGCCTTATCTCACCAATGAGACCATTTTCGCGCGCAAGCGCCTTCCCGCGCACCTGATCGTCATCGGCGGCGGGCCGGTCGGCCTGGAGCTTGCGCAGGCGCATCGCCGCCTTGGCGCCCGCGTCACCGTTGTCGAAGCGATGGCCGCGCTGGGCAAGGACGATCCGGAGCTGGCTGCCGTGGTGCTGAAGCGCATCCGCGCCGAGGGGGTGGAGATCCTCGAGCACACCAAGGTGGCGCGGGTGGAAAAGCATGGCCGCAGCGGCGTGCGCGTGCATCTGGAAGGCGAGGGCAATGCCCGGGTGCTCGACGGCTCGCACCTTCTCGTCGCCGCGGGGCGGCAGCCCAATGTGGAGGCGCTGGCGCTGGAGAAGGCGGGCATCGCTTACACCGCCAAGGGCATAAGGGTATCGAGCAAGCTGCGCACCACCAACCGGCGCGTCTACGCCATCGGCGACGTGGCAGGCGGATTGCAGTTCACCCATGTCGCCAATTATCACGCCGGCCTCGTCGTTCGCGCCACGCTCTTCCGCCTGCCGGCGAAGGAGAACCGGGCCCTCATCCCGTGGGTGACCTACACGGACCCGGAGCTCGCCCATATCGGGCTGACGGAGGCGGAGGCGCGCAAGCGCGGCGGCCGCGTCACGGTGCTGCGCTGGCCCTATGCGGAGAACGACCGCGCGCAGACCGAGCGCAGCACCGAGGGTTTCATAAAGCTCGTTGCTGGCCGGCGCGGGCGCATCCTCGGCGTCTCCATCGTCGGCGAGGGCGCCGGCGAGATGATGAATTTCTGGTCGCTGGCGCTCGCCAACCGCATGAGTGTGCGCGATATCGCCGGCTATGTGGCGCCCTACCCCACCATGGGCGAGATCGGCAAGCGCGCGGCGATCTCCTACTTCGCCGAGGCCGCGCGAAAGCCCGTGGTGCGTGGACTGATCCGCTTTCTGCGTTTATTCGGTTAGATCATCCGGCGCACGGCCAGCAGGCGGTGCCGGCCACAGATGCGGCAGAGAACGGCGATGGTGGACGAGCGGCAGGAAAACGGCAAGGAAGGGGGCGACACGGGCGCGGTTCCGCTGACGCGTGGCCTGTCGACCAAGCTGCTCTTGCTCACCATCCTCTTCGTGATGGCCGCGGAGGTGCTGATCTTCATCCCCTCCGTGGCCAATTTCGGCCTGCAATGGATGAACCAGCGGCTGCAGACCGTGGCCGCCGTCGGCGTGGTGCTGATGGAGGGCGATCCCGACAGCCTCAGCCGGCAGGCCAGCAACGACGTGCTCATGGCGATGGGCGCGAAGGCGATCGCCGTGCGCGACGAGGGCAGCGCGCGCCTGCTGGTCGTCTCCGAGATGCCGCCGGAAGTCGACATGCATGTCGATCTCGACGGGGTCGGCCCGTTGCAGGCGATCGTGCGCGCCTTCGACACGATGTTCTTCGGCGGCGACAGGATATTGCGCATCTACGGCCGCGTCGGCGAAAGCCGGAGCCAATACGAGATCGTCATCCCCGACAGCGCGCTGCGCTCGGCCATGCTGGTCTACGCGCGCAACGTGGCCGTGCTTTCGCTCATCATCTCGCTGATCACCGCGATGCTGGTCTTTTACGCCATCAACCGCATCATGATCGGGCCGATCCGCGCCATGACGCACTCCATGCTGGCATTCGGCGTGGCGCCGGACGATGCGGAGCGCATCATCAAGCCGGAGGACAGGGGCGACGAGATCGGCATTGCCGAGCGCGAGCTCGCCGGCATGCAGCAGACGCTCCATCGCACCCTGGGCGAGCGCAAGCGGCTCGCCGATCTCGGCCTTGCCGTCTCCAAGATCAACCACGACATGCGCAACATGCTGGCGTCCGCGCAGCTCATGTCCGACCGGCTGGCGCAGGTTTCCGACCCGGCGGTGCAATCGCTGACGCCGCGGCTGGTGCGCACGCTGGATCGGGCGGTCGCCTATTCCGAGGGTGTGCTCGCCTATGGCCGGACGCAGGAGGCGCCGCCGACGCGCCGGCGGCTGCGCCTCTGCCAGCTTGTGGACGATGTGCACGCCACGCTCGCCATCGATCCTGCGAGCGGCATCGAATTCGTCAACGAGGTGGACCCCACCCTGGAAGTGCACGCGGACGCCGAGCAGCTTTTCCGCGTGCTCGCCAATCTGTGCCGCAACGCCGTCCAGGCCATGTCCGGGGAAAGCGAGGCGGCGCTGGTGCGCCGACTGACCCTTTCGAGCGCGCGCGAGGAACGGCTGGTGCGCATCTTCGTGACCGACACGGGACCCGGCCTGCCGCCGCGGGCGCGCGAGAACCTTTTCGCCGCTTTCCGCGGCGCCGCCAAGAGCGGCGGGACCGGCCTCGGTCTGGCGATCGCCCAGGAGCTCGTGCACGCCCATGGCGGCGAGATCACGCTTGTGGAAAGCGGCAGCGGCCATACGGTCTTCTGCATAACCCTCCCTAACGGGGGCAGCTACGGACGGTCGAGCGCTGAGCCCAGTCCGAAACGCCAGACGGCGAATTAACGCACCGTGCTTTTCGAAAACCGGCATCGATTTTCGAAAAAGCACGGCGCGAAGATTCAATAGCCTACAGCGTCCTTCTGTAGCGCCCTAAAGGACGCACGGCGCTGTAGCGGCATCACGTCGGTGCGTCAAAGAATTGTCACTTCGGCGCTTGCTTTTGGCGTTTTCAATCGTTAGGTAAGCGGCGTCCGGTCGCCGGGCAATCCGCCCGCGACCTCGCTGCCACCCTGGCAGCCAGCGCGCCCGTAGCTCAGCTGGATAGAGCACCAGACTACGAATCTGGGGGTCAGGAGTTCGAATCTCTTCGGGCGCGCCATTTCACAGTCGAAGATTCAAACCGTCCTCGCTCAGCGTGCAGAACCACTCAGCATGTGATCCGCCAAGCTGTAGCAGTGGCTCGCCTGATAGGCGTTCCGGCCCCGGTTCATGTGCGTCAGGTTGAACGCCCGGATGGCCCGCAACGCACGGCGCGCCGCGAGGAATTTGCCGATCGAGGAGAAGCCGCGGACCTTGATGCCGAAAATGTCCTCGCCTCGGGGGAAGAAATAGCTGATGTCTTCCGGCGTTATGACACAGCGCTCGAGGAAGGCTTCGTCCACCTGGCCCTGATCGAGGGAATGGTCGGTGGTAAAATCGGAAAGATGCACCAGGAATAGCGCGCGGATGCCCTCGCCGTCCGCATAGAGCGAGAAAAGCTCCATCCAGCTCGCATTGACGCGAACGAGCGCCTTGCCCGGGGTCGACGGCAGACAGGAAACCGACCAGTAATGCCGCTCGGTCCGGCGCGGGATCGGGATGCAGTCGCGGCCGTAGCACCCGAGAATTTCCAGGACCTCTTGCGCTTGCGGCCGGCGCAGCAGTTTCTCAAACCGCGCGACGTATTTGAGACGCAGTTCCAGGGACTGCGAGCGCTCCTCGACGTCGCGCAGGACCGTCTTGCCCTCCATCCAATCGCGCTGCTGCTCAAGATCCAGGAATCGGCGCAGACCGGTGGTGTTTTTACGGCGTGTCGTGCTCACGTCAGGTACCAGTTCGGATGGCGTGTCGGCAATTCGATCCGTCGCCTTTGGGGTAGTCGCCTCCAAATCGGGGGGCAATCCAGCCAAGGCGCGCGGCAACGTGCTGGCGAAGCAAGTCGGCTGGAATATCACAGCATACCGGAAAAACGTAGGTCTCAGTTTCATCTACGCTGGGTGCCATTTTCATTTTCCGGCCGCCCATGCGAGCCGCAAATCCTCCCAGAACCATGCCCGATCACAGGTCGATCAAGACTAGGTGACAAGCGTTCGCATCTCCTGTCGGGTGTGCTGAATAAGCAACAAATCGGCACATGGTAGCCCTATTTGCAGAGCAATAGCCGTGCGTCAAAATCCAGTTCTGGGGCGATAAGCGCATGACGAAATCCAGGGTGAGTGAAACAACCGCAACCGGACGGTCGAACAGGCTCGACCGCCGCGCCTTTCTTCGTGGCGCCGGCGGAACGGCCTTGCTCGGGATAACCGGCTGCTCGACCTTTAGGGCCCCGCGGGTTGCGGGCGACCCCGTTCCGCCGTCACCCGCAGCAAGCAACCTGATGTCCGGAGGCGACTTCGCCTACTATTCAGCCATGTATGCGGCCCGCCCGGAAGAGCTGTTCCCGCTTCCCGCCATTCCCATCGAGCGCATCGATCCGGTCTTCTACCGCCGGCTTGTCGACGATCCGACAGGCGAACGGCCAGGAACGGTCGTCGTCGATACGGACAACCATTTTCTCTACCTTACGCAGGAGAACGGCAAGGCGCTGCGCTATGGCGTCGGCCTTGGCCGCGCCGGCTTCGAATGGGACGGACGCGGCGTGATCCAGTATAAGCGCCCCTGGCCGCGCTGGACCCCGCCGGACGAGATGGTGGCACGCCAGCCGGAGCTCGAACCCTACAGCATCGCCAACGGCGGCATGGATCCGGGCCTTACCAACCCGCTGGGTGCGCGCGCCCTCTACATCTTCCAGAACGGCCGGGATACGCTCTACCGTATCCATGGTTCACCCGAATGGTGGACGATCGGCAAGTCGGTGTCGTCGGGATGCGTCCGTATGCTCAACCAGGACGTCATCGACCTTTACAACCGCGTGGTCGACGGCACACCCATCCTCGTCACCGGCCTGGGCGCCGCCGCCTATCCTCCCCTGTCGGCGTGACGGCGAGGTCTCACCGACGCGCTAGCCGGCGAGCCTGACGTGGCGCCAACGCAGGAAGAAATGGCCGCTCCAGCCGGCAAGGGCGGAGAAAAGCAGAACGCTGCCGAACTGCCATATGAGGACCGTAAGGCCGGCATCCTGCGGATGAAACAGCCGCAACCCGAAATCCCCGATCGCGGCGGCGGCCAGCCCGCCGAGCATGACGGTCATGCGCGGCGCCAGCGGCGCCCCGCGGCGAAGCATCGCGACGATGGCAAGCGCGGGCACGGCGCCGACCATGGCGATCGCCGGCAGGCACACCCAGTCCAGCTCGACCTGAAAGGCTTTCCATCCGAATGCGAGCCAGGCCCGTAGACAGTCCAAGCCAAGGCTCGTGAACCAGAGCGCCAGCGGGACCGCCGGAAGAAGCGCGAGCTTCCTGCTGTGCCCGGGCGTCGCCAGGCAGAAAGCGGCCATGGCGGCGGTGACCGCGGTGGCGAACGCGGCGCCTTCTTCGATCAGGAAGCGCATTTCGCCGAGCTTGACCGCCAGGTCGGGGCGCGGAGAGACCAGAAGAACGACGAGCGCCACCGAGAAAAGCGCGACGAGCAGCCATTGCGCTGCCTGGGCCCATGCAGGCGGCAGCCGGCGAACGGGCGTGGCATTCGCGGAGAGATGCCGGATGAGGTCGTCCGTCTTCATCGCCATGCCTCCTTGTCCAGCAGGGCGCCCAAGGCCTTTATCGCCCGGTGCACGGAAACCTTCAGCGCCGCGATGCTTATGCCCGTCGCCGCCCTTGCCTCCTTCATCGACATCTCGCGGAGCTTCAACAGTTCGATCGCCTGGCGCTGGGCGGGGGGCAGCTGATGGATAGCCTTCCGCAACTGCTCTTGATCGTCCCAGCGGCAGAGAACGGCATGCTGGTCCGCTTCCGAACGGATTTCCGGCAGATGCTCCACCGCGACCTCATATGCCGCCTGACGCGCATCGCGGCGTGCCGCATCGGCCATCCTGTTGCGGGCGATCGCCATCAGCCAGGGAAGGAAAGGGCGCTCGGGATCGTAGGTCGCGCGGGCGGTATGGACGGACAGGAGGATCTCCTGGACGATGTCTTCGGCGTTCTGCGGGTGCCGCGCCCAGCCCTTCCGCAAGACCTTCCGGCGCAGAAGGGGGGTGACCTCGCGCAACAAGGACGCGAAGGCAGCCGCGTCGCCGTCCTGCGCCGACCGCATCAAGCTGGCGAGACGCCGATCGCTGTTATGGATCCGATCCACCTGTAATCCGGCTTCCAGTAAGGCTGCGGCCCAAACGTCACTCACTCGAACAGCGGGAGACGCTGGCCGAGGCGACCGGCACAGCTTAGCGGCGCGATGCCTCATCCGGGAAATCAAGGCTGGGTCAATTAATCTTGAGCAGCCGGCTGCGGGACCGGGGGGCTTTCTCCGGATCGTTACCTGAAGCGTGTGCATAAGCGTCCTGAAAGGCGGCGGCTCAGCGGCGCGCCAGCTCCGCCTGTACGGCCTCCATCTGGGCATCGACGTCGATATGTGTCTCCGAGAGCACCTCCAGCTCGCGGTCCTCGAACGGGTCCCGATCCGGATGTTCTGCCGCCCAGGCCTTCAGCCGTGCATCGCGCTCATGGAGCAGCACCTCGATCTGCGGCCCGAACAGCCGCAGCATCGCCGTCAGCCAGCGATTGGCCGGCCACGAGGGATAGGCATGGTCCACGGCGAACCGGCCGAGCATGCGGCACACGTCGGCGGCGCTGTACCAGGTCTCGCCCGTCACCCAGCGATTGGTGGTGAAGAGCCCGAGCGGATATCCGTAGCGGTCCATCGACACGGCGACGATGTGCGACTGCGCGTCCTTGCCGCTCGGCCAATCCCGACCGGCCGCCTCCGGCACCGGCTGGACATCGGCGGGCATTCCCCCCTGGCGGAGGAACGTATGGAAATGGCCGTGCTCGCCCTCGCGATGCGCGTGATAATAATATTGGGAGTGGGTATCCCGGTCATAGACGTCGCCGGAGGGGTAGTGGTTGAGCTCGTAGAACTGGCCCTGCCCCTTCAATATCTCGCCGACGATGTTGAGGCCGGTTTTCTTCAGAACGCGATAGCACTCCGCAATGTCTTCTCCGGCGGCGAGCATCGCCTTCAGCCGTGCTTCGTCCAGCCGCGAGAAATCGAAGGCGGGTTGCTTCTGCCTGGCCGCTGCCGCTGGGTTTCCCGTCATGTCAGGCCGCTCCTTAGAAGCCTCATCACCCTATATTACACAAAACCGCGCACCGCATCGACGCGGCTGAACAGCCCACGGTGGCCGGCGGCAAAGCTGCCGCCGGTCCATCCTTCTTCCGCGCTCATCGATGCTAGTTCGCCCTGTATTCCTCGGGCAGGAAGAACAAGCTGTCCTGGTTGTCCGCAACCGAAGCGTGGCAGCCGATGCAGAATTCGACAGCCTCCGCGTTCGGCCCCTGGGTTCTACCGCCGACCGCGCCGTCCGGCATCACCATGGTGTAGCGCCAGTCGCGGCTCTCCTGGTCCCAGCCCTCCTCCATCTTCTCCATCAGGAAGAGCGGCCCGAGCGCGGCCTCGCCATTGGACGAGATCGTGAAGCTCGGCTTGGCGATGATCCCGCCTTCGGGCATCGTGCCGATCTCCTCGTACTTGCCGTATGCCTCTTCGGCGGCGTCGTTGGCGTAGTTGACGACGAACCGTTCTCCGTGCGTGGCGGAGGTATAAGGCGCGGTGGCGAAGTTCTTCCAGTCGAGGAAGGATTTGGCCTCCGGGAGGTCGTTGTCGCTATAGGCGACGCGTTGCGGCCGTAAGAGGCCCGCCTTCGCGAAGTCGGTTCCGTCCTGCCAGCTGTCGCCGTAGGCCGTGCGCATTTGCGCCTTCAGGCAATCGAAGACCGCCCGCAGCTCATCCTCCGTCACATCCGGCGGTGCCGCCGCCGCTCCGCACGGGCTGCACGGATTGGCCGCCGCGCAAGGATTGGCAGCCGCACACGGGTTCGCGGCAGCACACGGGTTGCAGGGATTGGCCGCTGCACACGGGTCCGCGACGGCGCACGGGTTGCTGGCGGCAGCACAGGGATTAGCCGCCGCGCAGGGATTGCCCATGGAGCGTTGAAGCGCAGCCAGGGTCCGTTTGCCGATCACACCGTCGGTTTGCAGGCCATTCTGGCGTTGGAAATCCATGACCGCCTGACGATCGATTTCACCCTCCGTGGCACCAGGATCGAATCCTATTTCGCGCAACGTGTCACGGATTGTCGCGATCTCCTCGTTGGACAAAGAGACGGCCATGCGCGCGGGAGCAGCCGCGCACGGATTAGCCGCGGCCGCGTAGGGGTTGGCTGCCGCGCATGGGTTGGCGGCTGCGCACGGATTGGCGGCGGCGCAGGGGTTGCAGGGGTTGGCTGCCGCTGCGCAGGGATCCGCCTTCACGGCGCAAGGGTTGCACGGGTTGGCTGCTGCAGCACAAGGATTCTTGGCTGCGCAGGGGTTGGCCTGAGCCTGTTGCAAGCGCGGCACGACGCAGTCGCTCGCTCCTGCGGGCGCGGCGCCGCAAGGTGAGCAAGGATTGGTTTGCGCTCGCGCCATGCCGATCGGCCCTGGGGCCGGTGCGCTGGTGAAGACAAGGGCAAGGCTCAGCGACATGGGCAGCGCCGTGGTACACAAAAGTCTTTTCGTCATGGACATGGTGGAAGCCTCCTTGAGCATGCTTTGACGAGAGCGGAGCATGGGCTCCAAAACACCGGTTCGCTTCGCGTTCGCCGCTCACGACCCGGCCGGTTCATCGCGCGTGACCACCACTAGTTCGCAAGGCGGAGGCGAAAGGTTACAGGTCGCGACCCGCAAGGCCCGCCGGCGGGCCGCCATGTGCGCCGCGCGTAACCTTTTTTCCCGGCTCTGCGAAATATCGGTAACAACCCAGCGAGGGCGGCACATGACCAAACAGACAATCCTTATCGTCGATGACGACGACGAACTGCGCTCGATGCTCAAGGAGCAACTCACCGTCTACGACGAGTTCCAGATCCTGGACGAAGGAACGGCCGCCAAGGGCATCCAGGCGGCGCGGTCCAACATCGTCCACGCCGCCATAATGGATGTCGGCCTGCCCGACATAGACGGCCGGGAGGCCGTGAAAATACTGCGCAGGACAGGCTTCAAGGCGCCGATCATCATGCTGACGGCCAGGGACGGCGATGCGGATACGATCCTGGGTCTGGAATCGGGAGCCAACGACTACGTGACCAAGCCGTTCCACTTCGCCGTTCTGCTCGCCCGCATCCGCACGCATCTGCGCCAGCACGCGCGAAGCGACGACGCGGTTTTCCGTATCAGGTCCTTCCTGTTCCAACCGGGCAAGAAGATGCTGGTCGATGAACGGGGCGCCAGGATACGGCTCACGGACAAGGAAACCGCCCTCATCAAGTACCTCTACAGCGCGCAGCAAAAGGTGGTTTCACGCAACGAGCTGCTTGAGAAGGTCTGGGACTACAATTCGGATGTAACGAGCCACACCCTGGAGACCCACGTCCACCGGCTGCGGCAGAAGATCGAGCGGAATCCCGCAAACGCCGAAATTCTCGTGACGGAAGGTGGCGGCTACAAGCTGGTGATGTAACCAAGGTCCCGCGCGATGCCGATAGAAAGAGGCATCCGCATCACGAGGCCAGCGCCGCAAGGACCGGGCATTCGGGAACGCGATCGCCGGAACATTGGGCGGCCGTTGCGGCCAGTATCTTCTCGATGCGTCTGAGATCGGCGATCTTGGCGCGTATGTCGGCAAGATGCCGCTCCGTCCGCTCCTTCACCTCAGCGCAGGTCTGAGCGCCGCTATCGACCAGTTCGAGCAAGCCGCGGATCTCGTCGATGGCAAAACCGAGCTCGCGAGCCCGCAGGATGAACAGCAGGCGTGAAACGTGCCCCTCGCCGTAAACGCGATAGCCCGACGCCGTGCGCGGCGGGTCCGGCATCAGGCCGATCTTTTCGTAATAGCGGATGGTCTCGAGATTGCAGCCCGTCCGGCGCGCGAGTTCGGCGCGCTGCAGGCTCTTCGCGGAAATGTGATCGCCCATCGTTGCGACAGCCTCTTGAGTCTGTAGTTCCTACAGACTGTAGCGTGCATCCATCGGAAAATCGAGGGCGCGAAAATCGATAACTCAATGAGCACGGCAAGAACCGAACCAAACTCCATGGAAACCGCCGCACGGGCCGGCGATGGGAAGCAGGGCTGGTTCGCGGCCGGCGGCGTGATGGGCGCCGTTCTGGCGTCTTCCTGCTGCATTGCGCCGCTCGTCTTGGTCATGCTCGGGGTTTCCGGTGCGTGGATCGGCAATCTCACGGTGCTGGAGCCGTTCAAACCCGCCTTCGCGGTGCTGGCGTCCGTCTTCATCGGCCTTGGCTTCCGGCGGGTCTATTTCACGCCCAGGCCCGCGTGCGCCGAAGGTTCCTACTGCGCCCGGCCGCAATCGGCACGCATCACCAAGTCGGCGCTATGGCTATCCACCATTCTCGTGGCCCTTTCCGTGAGCATCGGATGGTGGGCGCCGCTCCTCTACTGACCCAGCGTTTTGCACGGAGAAAACCCATGCACCGACCTTCCCTCATCTCTGCCGCCATGCTCGCCCTGGGCGCCGCCGGCATCCTTCCGGCAGGGCTGTTTTCGCCGCTATCCATGCAATCGGCCGCCGCCCAGGAGGCGGTTGCCCGCACGGCGACATTCGCGGTCGAGAACATGACCTGCGCCCTGTGTCCCCTCACCGTGAAATCGGCGATGAAGCGTGTGGAAGGCGTGCAATCGGTGCAGGTGGATTTCGAGGCCAAGACGGTGACCGTCACATACGATCCTTCGCGCGCCACCGCCCAAGCCATCGCGGCGGCCTCCACCAATGCCGGTTATCCGGCGGCGGTGAAGGGATAGGCCCTGACCATGAAGCGCGGCTACGATCTTGCGGTTGTCGGCGCGGGCTCGGCCGGTTTCTCTGCGGCGATCACTGCTGCCGAGCAAGGCGCGAGGGTCGCCCTCGTCGGCCACGGCACGATCGGCGGCACATGCGTCAACATCGGCTGCATACCGTCCAAGACCATGATCCGCGCTGCCGAGGCGCTGCACGGCACGCGGGCGGCGCACCGCTTTCCGGGCCTCGTCGGGGAGGCACACCTTGCCGATTGGCAAGCCCTGGTCGGGGCCAAGGACGATCTGGTCGCAACGCTCCGGCAGACCAAATACCTCGATCTCCTGACCGATTACGACTCCATCGAATACGTAGACGGCACAGCCCGCTTCAATGGCGCCGGCCTTGAGGTGAACGACGAGCCCATGCGGGCCGGCAGCGTCATTCTCGCCACCGGCGCTTCGCCCGCGCGGCCCGGCATTCCTGGCATTGAAGACGTCCCGTTCCTCACCAGCACTTCGGCGCTCGAGCTCGACGTGCTGCCGCGGTCGCTGCTGGTGGTCGGCGGCGGCTACATCGGTTGCGAGCTGGCGCAGATGTTCGCGCGCGTCGGCGTTCAGGTCACCTTCGTGACGCGCAGCCGCCTGCTGCCCGAAGCCGAGCCGGAAATCTCGGCCGCGCTCACCGGCACCTTGCGCGAGGAGGGCCTCACCGTGCGCACGGGCCTCGCATACCGCCGCATCGCCCGCACGGACAAAGGCGTGGCGCTGACAATCGAGACGGGCGGCAGGGAGGAGACCGTTACGGCCGATGAGGTTCTGGTCGCGACGGGCCGCACGCCGAACACGGCCGGCATGGGGCTGGCCGGCGCCGGTGTCCGTCTTCACGACACCGGCGCCATCCTCGTCGACGAGAGGATGCGTACCTCCCGCCCACGCGTCTATGCCGCCGGCGACGTGACCGGCCGCGACCAGTTCGTCTATATGGCTGCCTACGGCGCCAAGCTCGCGGCACACAACGCCCTCAACGGCGACGGAAAGGTCTACGACAACACCGCCATGCCCTGGGTGGTGTTCACCGATCCGCAGGTGGCCGGCGCCGGGCTCGGCGAAGCGGAGGCGCGGGCGGCGGGTTACGCGGTCAAGACCTCTATCTTGCCACTCGACCAGGTGCCCCGCGCCCTTGCCGCCCGCGATACGCGCGGGCTCGTGAAGCTTATCGCCGACGCCGGCAGCGACCGGCTCATCGGCGGCCAGATTCTCGCCCCCGAAGGCGCCGACAGCATCCAGACGCTGGTGCTCGCCCTGCGGCACGGGATGACGGCGAAGGATCTCGGTGAAACCGTCTTTCCTAATCTCACCACCGTGGAAGGCCTGAAGCTTGCCGCCCAGGGCTTCGAAAAGGATGTTGCGAAGCTTTCCTGCTGCGCCGGGTAGGCACCGCTATATTGGCACTCCTTTCTATTCGCACCCGGTTTCGGGGATTTCGCTTTCCCCCGACCGGCGGAAACAACGAAGAGATGCTCTGACCCCGGCGGGAGACGGCAGTACATTTGCCGAAAATCCATGCAATGGAGGCTCAAATGCGTATCGTTCCATTGACCCTGGCATTCGCGCTCGGCCTTGCCGCGCCGGCGTTTGCCCAGAACGAGGAAATCCGCCCGCTCGTCGACACCCAGTGGCTGAAGGACCACGCCGACGACGAAAACCTGGTCATCCTCGATATCCGCGACGATATCGAAGGCACCGACCTTGGGAGCGAACCCTATATCGCCAACGCGGTCGTCGCGCCCTATGCCAGCGCCGGCTGGCGCGCGGAGGTGGACGGCGTGCCCGGCATGCTGCCGCCGGTCGACCAGGTCGCCGGCCTGATCGGCAGCCTCGGCATCGACAATGACGACCATGTCGTCGTCGTGCCCTGGGGTACGGATTCCACCGAATTCGGCAGCGCCACCCGCGTCTACTGGACGTTCAAGTATCTCGGCCACGACGCGGTTTCGATCCTCGACGGCGGCTGGCGTCAGTACGACGCGGCGGGCGGCGAAAGATCGAGCACGCCGGCCGAGCCGGAGCCGGCCGAGTTCACCTACGAACTGCAGGACGAGCTTCTGGCGACGAGCGAAGACGTGACCGCCGCGCTCGAATCCGGCGTCAAGCTGGTCGACGGCCGCCCGGCCGAGCAATTCGAGGGCAAGTCCAAGAGCCCCGTCGTGCGCACGGAAGGCACCCTGCCGGGGGCTGTCAACATCAAGCACAGCGACCTCTACAGCAGCGAATATGCGGCGTTCGCCCGTCCCGAAACGGTCCGTGCGCTCGCGGAAGCCGCCGCTGTCGGGGCCGACGAGGAGGCCATCGCGTTCTGCAACACCGGCCACTGGGCCTCGGTCGCCTGGTTCGGCCTGAGCGAGATCCTCGGCAACAAGAAGACGCGCATGTATGACGGCTCGATGTCCGAGTGGGCGAGCGATCCCGCGCGGCCGGTCGAGGTACGCGCGGAGGAGTAGCCTTTCCCGCTTGACCCCGCTTCGGGTCGCCATATCCTGGCCGCGAATGCCCGGCGCCTGTTCGGGCATTCGCTGCTGTTGACGCCCGCCACCGCGGGCCGGCTGGATTTTCCCTATGACGGACCTATCGCTCGACCGCCCCAGCTATCTGCCGCCCGTGAGCGCCGACCGCACGCCGATGCTGGTCGCCGGCGGCGCGCTGGTGCTCGGCTTTCTGGCGATCGCCGCGCTGATCGATTTGCGCCAGGCGGCGCTGTTTCTCGTCGGCGGCCTGCTTGGCGCCGCGCTCTACCACGGCTCCTTCGGCTTCACCGGCGGCTGGCGCCGCATGGTGGTCGAAAGGCGCGGCCGGGCCATGCGCGCGCAGATGCTGATGATCGGCGTCGCCGCGGCCGCCATGATCCCGCTGATCGCCGCCGGAAGTCTCGGCGGCCAGATGCTGGTTGGCGCCGTGGCGCCGGTCGGCGTCAGCGTGCTCGTCGGCGCGGCGATGTTCGGCCTCGGCATGCAGCTCGGCGGCGGCTGCGGCTCCGGCACGTTGTTCACCGTCGGCGGCGGCTCGGCGCGCATGCTCGTCACGCTGGTCTTCTTCATCGCCGGCGCCGTCGTCGGCACGGCGCATCTTCCCTGGTGGCTCGGCTTGCCGTCGCTGCCGGCCGTCAGCCTCGGCGCAGAGATCGGCATCGCCCCGGCGATTCTTGCCACCCTCGCCGGCCTCGGCATCCTGGCGCTTGTTACGGCGGCAATCGAAAGGCGCGCGCACGGCAGCCTCGAAGGCGAGCCCGGCCCCTCGCGGCCCGGCTGGAGCTGGGTGATGTACGGTCCCTGGCCGCTCGTCGGCGCCGGCCTTCTCCTGGCGCTCCTCAACGTCGCGACGCTGCTTCTGGCCGGCCATCCCTGGTCGGTGACTTTCGGCTTCGGCCTGTGGGGGGCCAAGGTGGCACAGGCTGTCGGCGTCCCCGTCGAAAGCTGGGAATTCTGGACCTGGCCCGGCCCGCAGACGGCGCTCGGCTCCAGCGTTCTGGCCGATGTCACGTCGGTCATGAACTTCGGCATCATCCTTGGGGCCGCTCTTGCGGCAAGCCTGGCGGGCAAGTTCGCGCCGAAGGTCAAAGTGCCGTTCCCCTCGCTCCTGGCGGCGGCGATCGGCGGCCTCCTGATGGGCTACGGCGCCAGGCTTTCCTTCGGCTGCAACATCGGCGCGCTGTTCAGCGGTATCGCCTCGGGCAGCCTGCACGGCTGGCTGTGGTTCGCCGCCGCATTTGCCGGTTCGGTGGTGGGTGTGCGCCTGCGCCCGATATTCGGCCTTGACGGGTTCACCAGGAAATGACGGCAAGAAACACCCTTCTGTTCGGCACGGCGCTGGCGGCTGCCACCGCGGCGGTGGCCGTCGACCACTACAATCACGCCGCCCCTAACGCCGAAGCACTGCCGCCCACGTCGGTTTCCGGCATGGCACCTTGTGCGGCGGCCGCGCCTTGTGCGGCAGCGCCGCAGGATGCGGCAAACCCCGAGCCGCTGCCGGCTCCCGCCCCCGCGCCCGCCTCGCCCTGTGCCGCCGCGCCCTGCGCAGCTGCCAAGCCGCGGCTTGCGCCACCTCCGCC
>NZ_WQNI01000029.1 GCF_010993735.1 Chelativorans alearensis | reverse complement strand
CACTCCTCGACCAGTTCACTCCCGCAGAATGCGCAAACTACTTCAGGGCTGCTGGATATGACCCGGATTAAGCCGGACGTGCTCTAGCCACAGGCGATTCAGCGAAGTCTGCAATGGGCTCGATGTGTGAATTCGGGCTCGCCAAACGGTGCGCTCGGTTCAATTTGAGGTAGTGCATCTGTGCTAATGGACTGAGAAACGTCTGGTGAATAGAAGTCCTGCGCAAATCCAATGTTTTCAAAGCAGGAGTTGTGAATATGAAAGTTGCTGAGCACCAGAGGCAAGATCGTCAGACAATGCGTGAACTGACCGCCGAGGAAATCGCCTGCGTTACCGGGGGGCAGGCAATCGAAAAATCATGGGGATACTGTAAAGCGGATGGCACCGTTGTGACATATTACCAGTTCGACACTGGTGATGTGGATGTGCGCACTACCAAGCCGCAATAGGAGGTATTGTCCTCATGCGCGAGCTTTCGAAAGATGAAATGGATGCCGCGGCCGGCGGCGTCGAAATCTACCGTGGATTCGGTTACGGCACGGTTCCGGTAGTCGGCGGAAGCGGAGTGACTTACAGCCGTTCCTTCAATAATGGCTGGAGCCTATCCGCCGGGTTTTCCCGGGATGGCAATCGGGGTATCGAGGTGCGTTATGTCTGGAAATGAGGGAAGCAAGAACGTTGTCTCGCGCGCTATGCGAGAGCTTTCGGCGGATGAGTTGAACGCTGTCGCCGGCGGTGTGACGCAAGGGCCGGACGGTGGTGGCTGCACAGATCCTCGTCGGACCAGCGAAAAGGCCCGCTAGGCAGACCAAATAGCAGGCCTTCAGGAGCAGGCGCCCTGATCCGGGCGCCGCTTTGCTGTTTATAGTGCTCATGGCCCATAATTCTCCCTTGTTCAGACCTGAATCGCTTGAGGCGCGCCGGCAATCTTGGTTGGGACGTCCGACCGCTCTCAATACGATACCAACGGCGATCTTCGCTGGATTTTCTGTCGTAGTCGTGATTGCAATCGCATTCCTCCTTGCCTTCGGTGAATACGCGCGTCGCATACGCGTGACGGGCCTGATCCTTCCGGTCGACGGCCTGACGCGCATTGTCGCGCCCCAGGCGGGATGGGTATCGAACCTGGAGGTGCATGAAGGAGCGAGTGTCCGCAGGGGCGATGTGCTCTATCGTGTCAGCATCGACAGCACGACTGCGCTTGGCAATACCCAGGACAGCATAACAAACGTCCTCCGCGATGAACTTGATGAGTTACACAACGCGTTCGCCAGGCAGGGGAAGCTTGATGCGATCGAGAAACAGGGCCTCGTTACACAACGAAGCGATCTCAGGCGCGAAATCGATCAGGTTGAAGAGCAAATTGTGCTCGGTGAGGGATTCACACGGCAGATGGGTGAGTTCGCCGCCCGGCAGCAGGAGCTGATCTTGCAAGGTATGTCGGTTTCACGCGAATATGAAACGCGGCTGCAGACCCTCAATACAGAGCGAGGGAAGCTTGCAAGCCTGCGTCGCGATCTCGTTCAGCTCTCGGCGCGCCTGAATGAACTCGATAATCAACTCTCCAGTTTCGATCTCATTGCCGAAAAAGGAAAAGCAGAAATCAGACGGCAGATCCGCGCGGCTGAGCAACAGCTGTCGGAGAACGAGGCCAAGCGAGAACTGCTGATCACTGCGCCACGCGATGGCAAGGTCACCGGCATCATCACTCTGGCCGGGCAAACTGTTGGCGCAGGTACGCCATTGTTGACCATCATGCCCGAGGACCGGCCACTCGTCGCGCAGCTGTTGGCACCAAGCAGCGCAATCGGCTTCATACGGGAAGGCAGTCCTGTGCTCTTGCGCTACGAGGCGTTTCCCTATCAGAAGTTCGGCCAATATCCGGGCAGCGTTTCGCTGATCTCGCGCGCCAATCTGCGCCCGGAAGAAATTGCCCAACTCAACGCCGGCAACTTTGATTCGGAGGCAGCACTAACGCTTTATCGCATCACCGTCTCACCTGATAGCGCGCGCGTCATGGCTTATGGGCGCCCAGAGCCTCTGCAGGCCGGCATGCAAGTTGAAGCCCATGTTCTGGTGGAGACACGCCCGTTATATCAGTGGGTGCTCGAACCTCTCTACAGTCTGAACGGCTCCTTCGCGGCGACAGGGGAAGGTTAGAAATTGGGCACGACGGGGCTTGCATCGCGTATTTCCGGCAGATTCTTCTCGAGAACACCCATAATCCTTCAAACCGAAGCGGCTGAATGCGGTCTCGCCTGCCTCGCCATGATTGCCGGCCAATACGGCCATGCCTTGGACCTGCCCGCGATCCGCCGGCGCTTTACGGCCTCGATCAAAGGCACGACTTTAAGGGACCTCGTTCAGCTCGGAAGCAGCCTTCATCTCGCAACGCGCGCGCTGCGGCTGGAGGTTGAGGATCTGCCGGAACTGAGATTGCCCTGCATTCTGCATTGGGGGCACAATCACTTCGTCGTGCTGGTAAAGGCGGGTGCGAAGCACATAGTGGTCCATGATCCCACGATCGGGCGGCGCGTACTCACCCTTGCCGAAGTGTCGCAGCAGTTCACCGGCGTCGCCCTCGAAGCTTGGCCGACCGCGGAGTTCCGGCCCAGGAATGAGAAGGCCAGTGTCAGGATCACCGATCTGGTGCGCCGCACCAGGGGGATCGGCGTCGCGGCGTTACAGGTACTGGCAATTTCATTGCTGATCGAGATGGCGACGCTCGCAATGCCGATCGGTTTCCAGCTTGTGCTGGATGAGGTGTTCGTAGCGGCGGACCACGATCTTTTGACAATCGTTGCACTCGGCCTTGTCATCCTTCTCGTCCTTCAGGTGGCGGGCAGCCTCGCTCGCGCATGGACCACGATGCTGATCGGCTCAAGTCTGGTTCTCCAATGGAAAGCATCCCTTTTCGACCAGTTGATGCGCCTTCCGCTCGGCTTCTTCGAAAAGCGCCACGTCGGCGACGTGGTGTCCCGCTTCAGCTCCATAGACGCTATTCAGCGCACGCTCACGTCGAGCGCCATCCAGGCAATGCTGGATGGGGTCATGTCGATCACACTGGTCCTCATGATGTGGCTCTATGGCGGGTGGCTCGTTGCCATAGTAGTTGCCAGTGTTGCGCTCTATACGGTCATCAGGACGCTGTCCTATCTCCCCTACAGGACGATCTCCGAAGAGGCGATCGTTCATAGCGCGAATGAGAATTCCCATTTCATGGAATCGGTTCGCGGAATCAGCAGCCTTAAGGTGCTTAATCTCGAGGAAAGGCGCCGGGGAATCTGGATCAATCATCTGGTCGATCGGGTGAATGCGGAGCTTCGTGTCGGCAAGTTCGACGCCGTCTTCACAGCCCTCGGCAACGCGCTCTTCGGGTTGGACCGTATTCTGCTCATCTATCTGGGAGGGAGGGGCATTCTGGCCGGTGATCTGTCCATAGGCATGCTGGTGGCATTCCTAGCCTACAAGGACCAGTTTGTCGCCCGGATCAACAGTTTCATCAATACGGTGCTGCAGTTCGTGATGCTGTCACTTCACGGAGAGCGACTTGCTGACATCGCACTGGCCGACCCTGAAGAAGCGGAGCGGAAATCGTTGGCAGCGGTTGGACGCAATCCGTTGGCCAAGGGCCCGAGTGCGCTCGAGCTCAGGAATGTCCGGTTTCGGTATGCCGACAATGAGCCGGAGGTGCTGAGCGATCTCAGCTTCCGCGTTGAGCCGGGTGAGTGTCTTGGCATTGCCGGCCCTTCAGGATCAGGCAAGTCGACACTGCTCAAGATACTTGCAGGCCTTGTCCAGCCGACGGAAGGGCAGGTGTTGATCGATGGTGTCCCTATGTCTTCGCTCGGCCTTTCCGCCTATCGAGGAAGTATAGGCTGCGTACTCCAGGATGACCGCCTTTTTGCCGGATCAATTGCGGAAAACATCGCATCCTTTGACATGGCGTCGGACCCCGGCCGGCTGCTGGCCTGCGCGCAAATGGCGGCCATCCACGATGAGATCGTCAGGATGCCGATGGGGTACGAAACATTGGTGGGCGATATGGGCAGCGCCCTTTCAGGCGGCCAGAAACAGCGCATTGTGCTTGCCCGTGCGATCTACAGACGGCCCGCAATTCTGCTCATGGACGAGGCGACGAGCCATCTCGACAACACCAATGAAGAAGCGATCAACCGTGCGGTCGGGACGTTGCAGATGACGCGTATCGTCATCGCCCATCGTGATTCGACGCTGGCCATGACTGACAGAGTGCTGCGGCTGGCCCCATCGCATGAGCGTGTCCCGCCCTCGATGCTTCAAGCGGCTCAAACAGGATGAAACAGGAGGATTGGCATGGTGTGGAAATGGATTGCCGGTATCGCACTTGCGTGCAGCATGTTGCCGGCGGGTGTGGGCTTTGCTGGCGATATTGAAGGGTCTTCCGACCACCCGGTGCTGGGCCGCTTTCCAACGGCGACCATCAGGGCATACGAGGTCAGGGAGTTCGATGCGGCAATCCTGCCGGCCGGCAGGATCGACGATGGCGAGGCACCTGGCGAACTGCTCGAGGTCGAAGGCAAGGTGACGCGGATCGGATACCGCATAGCCGGCAAGCATTCTGCACTTGAAGTCATGCGCAACTATGAGCACGCGCTGTCACAAGCCGGGTTCGAGACACTGTTTGCGTGCGGCAATCACGAGGACTGCGGCATAGACATGATGGCGTTCATTTCCAACAGCGGCAGGATACGGCCACCGGGCTTTGGTGACGCTTTTTTTGGCGAGACTGCCGAGCGCGCGCTTCTGGCGTCCCGAAGCGATGCTGATGGTAACGTCCACATATTCCTGCACGTGATTGAGGATACCGCGAACAAGCGGACGGTGCTTTATCAGCAGGTGGTGGAAGCGGCAGTGCTCGAGACAGATCAGGTCAAGGTGCTGCAGGCCGATGAGCTGGAGCGGTCGCTGAAACGGCAAGGCCATGTGGCCGTGCCCGGTGTCTATTTCGATACGGGCAAGGCCGAGGTCGAGCCGGAATCCGAGGCGGCACTGGCAGAGATGGCCAAGCTGCTCGAAGCGTACCCCGAACTGAGGGTCTACGTGGTTGGTCACACAGACAATGTGGGGTCTTTGGATTCCAATGTCGCGCTCTCACAGGCGCGGGCTGCCGCTGTCGCTGGGGCGTTGAGCGGATCCTACGGCATCGACGGTGCCCGCCTGATAGCGAAGGGCGTTGCATCCCTGGTGCCTGTCACAAGCAATGCGGACGAAACCGGTCGGTCTCGCAACCGGCGGGTCGAGCTCGTTGCGCAGTAGCCGCATTCGGCAAACTTGATCGCGACCTGGAAAAGAGGTGTTGCTCGCTGAGACTCCGAGGGGTGAGCCGACAAGGCCTAGCCGGCTTCGAGTTCAAAACTTCAGCTTGATCAAAATCAGAGAATAACGATGGGGAATGCGATGGCGAAGCCGACATCGACCTTGCGAGGTTGGCTTGCACGCCAATTGCGGATGGCAACGGGAAGGATTGATGCCGAGCGTGGGCAGGCACTTGTTCGGCTCGTGCTGGTCCCGCTATTCGACATTTACATCGTGACGGTGTTTGCGAGTGACGGCCTAAACACGTTGGCGGAGCGGGTGACTGTCATTGGCGTGCTGGCATATTTCCCGATCTCGGTCATGTTGTTGTGGCACATCGTCCGGCGGCCGGGGCATTTCGTCTGGCGCCGCATGGTCGCGATGTGCGGCGACTATGGCGCGATGACCTTGGCTATGGCTGTTGGCGGCATGTCGATGCTCCCGATCTACGCGACCTTGCTGTGGGTGACCGTGGGCAACGGCATGCGGTTCGGCTCGGGGTATCTACTGGCAGCGACTTGCATGGCACTCGCGGCGATAGCGATCGCGACTGTGTTCAATGAGCAGTGGCGCAGCGATCCATACATCATCATCACCTTGGTACTGACCACATTGATCGTGCCGGCCTATATCAACAGCCTGCAAAGGGCCTTGCGCGACGCGCTCGATGAGGCTCGCGAAGCCAGCCTGGCCAAATCGAACTTCCTTGCCCAGGCAAGCCATGACCTGCGCCAGCCGATTCACGCAATCAGCCTTTTCACGGCGTGCCTGCGTGATGCGGGTCTGGGCCAAGAGGAACAGCAGCTGGTAGAGAACATCGACCGCTCGCTGCATAGCGTTGCGGGCCTGTTCCGGTCACTCCTGGATATCGCGACACTGGACAGTGGCAAGGTTGAGCCGAAGCTGGCGCCGGTTCGTGTTGGCGATGTGATCGCCGAGGTGGTGCGTCAGTATTCCGAAATGGCACAATGGGCGGATGTGGAACTGCGGGCCGTGCAGTGCAGCTTGGTCGTTCGCGCCGACCCTGCACTGCTGTCGACTATGCTGCAGAACATCGTTAGCAATGCGCTTAAATATGCCCCCGGCTCACCGGTCCTGATCGGCTGCCGCCGGCGAAAAGGCAGGGTGGCGATTGAGGTCTACGATCGTGGTCCAGGCATTCCGGAGGAACACCTTGAACAGGTGTTCGACGAGTTCTACCAGGTCCGAGAGCGCGGCGACCGTGACGTTGAGGGTGTCGGCCTCGGCTTGTCGATCGTCCGGCGTGTCGGCGGTCTGATGGGGCTGGACGTCGAGCTGCGCTCGACTACCGGACGTGGTACATCCGTGGTCATCGACGGGCTGGAACCCTGCGCTGCGCGGGCGGTGAAGTCGTCTTCGGCGGTAATGCGGGCACCGTCCGCCATGGCAGGCTTGCGGGTGTTGCTGGTGGAGGACGATGAGGACGTGTTGCTGGCCACCGCCACCCTACTTCAGAAATGGGGCTGCGTGGTGCAGGCTGAGGCCGGCATTCCGAAAACTGGAAGTACATGGGATGTGGTGATCACCGACTACGATCTCGGCGGCAAGAAAACCGGGGCGGACTGTATTGTCACTGTCCGGCAACTGATTGACCGCTCCATCCCGGCAATTGTTGTGACAGGCCACGATGAAACACGGGTGAGGCAAGAACTGGGTGACGATTGCGTTCCAATCCTCGCAAAACCGGTGCGGCCTGCAGAGCTGCGCTCGGTCTTAACAACAGAGATCGTTGCGCGGTCTCATTGACAAACGCCCCTAGCGATGGCTTTGGCCGCAGCGCCTGCGCGGGTAGTGACGCCTAAGGCTTTAAGTACGACCGAGACGTGGATGCGGGCCGTAAAGGGAGAAATATCAAGCTCCAGACCGATTTCCTTGTTGCTTAGGCGGCGGGAGAGCAAAAGCAATACATCAAGCTGGCGCTGAGTAAGGCCTGCAAGCGACGTGTCAGCTTCGTTGGCGGGTAGGCCAGAGGCCTCCAACTGCAAGACCGCATCGCCGCCCCGTACCGCAGCAACGGCCGCCACGATCTCGTGCGGTGGTAAGCTCTTGCAGATAAAGCCATCGGCGTCCGCGTTCATGATACGCGTGGCGGTATCCAAGTCGTTGACCATTGAAACAATAATGATAGAGGTACGACTGAAACTCCGGCGCAAATCTGGGAGAGACGCTTCCAGGTTCCCAGTTGCAAACATTAGATCAAGGATGAAGGTGTTCGAAACTGGCCCGGCTCCGGCAAGAGTGAGTACTTCCTCGATGGTGGCGGCTTGGTCGACGTCAGCCTCCGGTTGATAACGCTGGATCAGACGCGCGAGACCCTCCCGGAAGATCGGGTGGTCGTCAGCAATGATGATGCGATCATGAGAGAAGCGACATTTACCTTTCGAGTCGTCGACGAACTACAAATATCATTGCCGCTAAGGACGGACCAGATAGTGCGGATAGACTATCTGGTCTGTCAGCCTGAATCGGATAAGCGGCAGGTCAAAGAACGGGGACAGTAGCGATTTCTGGGTTTTGATGGACAACTTGCTTCCGCAACGCAGTGCTACCGGACTGGAAAAGGCGGCCTTCGTCTAGCTGACCGACTCATCAAATCGCAGCCGGATACGGATTGAGGCGAGTTGCATATGATGTGCCGCCGCATCTCGATCACTCGGCCTGACAGACGACCTCGATGTTGTTGCCATCGGGATCGAGCGCATAGGCGGCGTAGTAGGTCGGGTGGTAGCGGGTGCGGATACCAGGCGAACCGTTGTCCCGCCCACCGGCGACATTCGAATTCGGCAGCTACTGGAACCGCTGGTACTATGACCGCCCCTGGTATCGCGACCGCGATCGGTGGGAGCGAGAGTGGAACAGCGGCTGGGATGAGCGAATGGAGTATCGGTCTAGGGATGTTCGTGTGATCGAAAGGCAACCAGCCGTTCGACGCGGCGATATACCTCCCGGCCATCTGCCGCCTCCAGGCCACTGCAGGGACTGGGATCCCAACCTCCCGCCGGGACATCAACCTCCGCCATATCGCTGCTGACGGGGGTATACCGAGGGGGCCGCCGTCGAGACGCGCACACCGCCCGAAAATCGGATCGTCGACGTGAAGCCGAACCGGTCCACAGATCGCGTTCTCGCCTCGATGTTCTCGTGGGAGCGGTTATCCCGTGAACGACGGCTTTGTCCGCAATTACGTCGTCCCGTCAGATGAGGTGAATGGCAAAGTCGAGCCCCAAGCCGGTCATTGCCACCAACCGGCAGCGTTGACGCTAGAAGGTGGAAAGCCGCTGTCAAAACAGCAGTTCCATCGGTAGGGCAGCGCGCAGACAAGTTCATTGTCTCGGGGTGAGGCCATCAAGCAGGAAGTCGAGGCCTTTTCGGAAGACGCCAACAGCAGGCGAGAGCGTTCGATTGTCGGATGGCGTTGGCTGAGGCGTGTAAGGCGTTGCTGGGCGGCGGCCCTATCGTCGTGCGAGAGGTTGAAGCTTGCCCGGTGATAGTGGCGTCCATCACATAGTTCCAGAGCGACCATATCGCGACGTTCATATCCGCGTCCGCAACACCGGTTCTGGACAAGGTCCTGCTAGCAGTTCCAGGCGGCAGAGGATGTTCGGGCCGAGCGCCCGACCCGGCAACAGCGATGCCGACCAAGGATGGCGCAACATACTGGCACGCCAGTCTTCCGGCATATGAACGACTTCTCCGCGCCAGTCTTGAGACTCAACCATTGCGACGGTCCGCGATATTCGAGCACCGAGTCGAGCGCCAGATCAAAGACATCCTCTTTGTTGTCGATGTGCCAATAAAGGCTCATCTCGCCCGAGCCGAGGCGATCGGCCAGCCGACGCATCGTCAATCCAAAAAACCTCTACGACCCGTCGCCGAATGGCTACAGCACGGCCGTGATACCCCCCCCCCAATGCCCGGGTTGCCTACGTCTCCGGGCAGGGCGGCTAGGACAGCACGGGGGCCTTGTCGCCCGACTTCGCTGTCCAGGTTAAGCAGGCCTACGCAAACTTGCGCACCGCACTCGGCGCCAGGCTAGACCAGGTCGCCAAGCTCACGGTTTTCGTGATCGATCATGATATGTCGAAGCTTGGGGTGTTGACCCAGAACGTCGAGGAAATGTTCGGTGAAGCACTGCCGGCGCAGACGCTGGTTCCAGTGCCAAAGCTTGCAATTGACCCCATGCTCTTCGAGGTCGAAGCCGTCGTCGTCTTGAAATAGCGGCTACTGCATAACACCGGGAGGGCCGGCTCGGGAAGCGCCGCCGATGGCGGTGGCGCATAGTAAATGACCTGCCCGAAAGTCTCTGCGTCCTAAAGTCTTCTTCGGGGCCAAATAAGCAGGAGCGTCACTGCAAGAGGGTTGGCCGCGGACCATATTCTTGCCATTGACCATCGATATCGAAAACCGATGGTGCCGTTCTACGCTTGATTAGAGGCGCCTTCCGACCATCCTCGGCAAGCCCTTCCTCAAGGATACGGAACAGATATGGCTCAAGCAAGCGCTCCCGAAACGCGTACGCCCAAAGGCGAGCTGCTCCTGGACCGGATTTTTCGCGGCCTCTCGTACGTCGCGCTGCTGGCGCTCACTTTTCTCGTCGGGATCCTCATCACCATCGGCCAGATATTTCCCGCGCCGCAAATCGCGCGCGCCTATGAAGCCGGCATGGCGCTCTATCGCCAGCAGACACAATACCAGAACGTCTATAGCGGCGACATTTGGAGGCGGGAGCGTCGTTCCGACAAAGGGGTCACCGTTTATGAGCGGGGCCGGGCGCAGGATGGCCTGACGCTTTATACCGCCGGGAACGCGCCGGCCGCCTACCTCATCGACATGAACGGTGACGTGGTGCACGAGTGGCGCCGCGCGTTCAGCACGGTCTGGAAGGCGGGCGCCGGCGGCGTGCAAAAACCGCGTCCCGACGAGTTCGTTCATTTCCGCAATGCCCATGTTTATCCGAACGGCGATCTCGTGGCCCTCTACGAAGGCAATGGTGACACACCGTATGGCTATGGCGTGGTCAAGCTCGACCGCAACTCCGAGGCGATCTGGTTCTATCCCGGCCGCGCTCACCATCAGTTGAACGTGGGTCCCGGCGGCAAGATCTACGTGCTGACCCACGAGATCGTCGACGAAACCCTCAGCGGGTACGGTCATCTGGAATCGCCGCGGCTCGAAGACTTCCTCGTCATCCTGTCGCCGGATGGCAAAGAACTCCAGAAGATTCGTCTGGCCTCTGCTATTGCCGAGTCAAAGTACCGGCACCTGCTCTATACGATGTCGAGCTTTTCGCTCGCCGATCCATTGCATGCCAATGCGGTCGATTACATCGATCAAAAGGCGGCAGTTAATTTCGCTTTCGGCAAGGAGGGCCAAGTGCTGCTTTCCTTCCGTGAGCTCAATGCCATCGCCGTCATTGACCCGCAGACCGAGGCGATCGTCTGGGCCACCCAGGGCCCGTGGATCGGCCAACACGACCCTGACATTCAACCGAACGGCAATATCCTCTTGTTCGACAACCGCGCGAACTACGCAGGACCCGAGGGTATCTCCCGGATCATCGAGTTCGATCCCCGCACAATGGAGATTGTCTGGCAATACAAGGGCACGGCCGAGCATCCGTTCGCCAGCGACATCCGCGGCGACCAGCAGCGGCTCGCCAACGGCAATACGCTGATAACGGAAGCGGATGGCGGGCGCCTCGTGGAGGTCACGCCGGAAGGGGAGATCGCCTGGGAGTTCATGAACCCCGTGCGGGGCGGGCCGGACAACAAGATGATCCCGATCATGGGATGGGCGCAGCGGCTGGATTCGGCCACCTTCGATTCCGACTTTCTCCAGCAGGGCTCCGATCAGGCCGAGGCAGACAAATCGATGTAACGAAGTATATGTGAGACGCGTGCTCATCGCCGTTGTTGCTGCAGCGCCCTGCCTATTGGGGCGCTGGCACTCAGACTACTATCGCACCGTCGCCCCGCCGAACCGCAATGACCCGAGGGAACTCGGCAGACCACTCTCGGCAAGGAAGTAACCACCCAGGCGCTGAATGTCGACGAACACGGTACGGTGGCCCGACGACATGTGCCTGGTCATCCCGCCGTCGGCGTCGCTCCAAAGAGTAGATATCCGCCCACCGCAAAGCAGATGTAGATGGCGACGAGCAGCGCGCCCGCCCAACGCGGTACCTGGCGAAACAGCAGAAGCACCGAGATCAGGACAACCGTGCCGGCAGCGACTGGAAGGTAAAAGCTCATAGTCGCCGCATCGATTGGCAGGGGCCGGATCAGCGCGATGGCGCCGGCGTTGAACAGGAAGAACGTCAGCACGGAACCCGCGACGTTGCCGAAGGCAATCTCCGGATGTCCCCGCAAGGCGGCCGGAAGCTCGCGGACGAGCTCCTCGATGCTGATCGCCAGCGCCACCACGGTCATCCCAATCAGCGTCTGGGAGAGGCCGAGCCGGTCAATCAGATTGCGCGCGCCATGCACCAAGAGTTCGCTACCCAACACGATCATCACCAGGGAGAGCAGCATCAGGCCGATCGCCTTGGTACGGCCGATGCCTTCCGCTTTTTCGGTTTTCTTGCCAAGACCTGACCCCTGGATGTCGACCCCGCGGCGGCTCAGCCAGAAGAGATAGAGAATGGAAGTGGCATAGCCGACAAGGAGGAGGATACCATCGAGCCGCGAGAGTTTGCCGTCCGATGCCAGAAGCCCCAGCAATGTCACCGCGAGAACCGGAACGACCAGCACCACACGGGCGCCTGCTCGAACTTGAGCGGAACGATCAGCACGGTAGTCCCGAACGCCAGCGCAATCGCCACCATGGCCGCGCCGATGATGGTGCCGATGGCGATGCCCGCCGCTTCCTCGTACGTCCCCACTGCGCCGACAGTCAGGTTCTCGGGGTCAAAGCCGAGAAAGACAATGCTGACGACGAATACGGAAAGGCCGAAGCCATGGGCAAAGGCGAGTGTCCCTTGGACCAACCTGCCGGCAAAGAAGAGCACCAATGTAAGGCCGGCCATGACGGTGAAGGCGTCGAGCACCGTTGCAACCCCCTATTCTCCGATCTCGCTTAACGGGGAGCGATTTTATCGGCTCCCGCTATCGAATTTCGATGTTTTCGACCGCCCCGCTGCCTCTCAGACGAGCCCGATCAGGACGCCCCCGGCAGCAAAGACGATGACCACGATCCAGGGGGACGCTTTCCACGCCATGAGGAGAACGAAGCAGGTGAGCGCCAGCGCGAACTCGTAAGGTCCGAGGATCGCGTTCGTCCACACCGGCTGATAGAGCGCCGCGCCCAGGATGCCTACGACGGCCGCATTCGCGTCGCGCATCAGCGCCTGCGCTGTCGGTCGCGCACTGAATGCGTCCCAGTACGGGATGACGCCGATGAACAGCAAAAAACCCGGGAGGAAGATCGCGACGAGGGCGACCGCCGCGCCGATGAGCCCATTGGGTTCCGGATCGAGGATGGTTCCGAGATAGGCGGCGAAGGTGAAGAGCGGGCCGGGCACGGCCTGGGCAGCGCCATAACCCGTCAGGAACTGGCCTGCCGACACCCAGCCTGTGCGGACAGCTTCCGACTCGAGCAGCGGCAGAACCACGTGCCCGCCGCCGAACACCAGCGATCCGGCCCGGTAGAAGGAGTCGAAGACCGCGAGGCCCTGTGCACCCGTCGCCGCGACAAGGACCGGCAGCCCGAAGAGCAGGGCGAAGAACAGGACGAGCGCCATTGTCCCCGCGGCATGCGAGACTGGAAAGGTCATATGCCCGGAGATCGCCTCGCCCTCGGTCCGGCACAGCCACAGCCCGGCCAGGCCACCGGCGACAATCGCGGCGATCTGGCCGATCGAGCCCGAGACGAAGACGACGATGAGCACGGCGGAGAGCGCGATGCTGGCGCGCTCCCGGTCGGGGCAGAGGATCCTCGCCATGCCCCAGACGGCCTGGGCAACTATGGCGACAGCGACCACCTTCAGGCCGTGAATGATGCCGGACCCGACCGGCCCGCCGAAGGCAGCGGCACCGAGTGCGAACAGCACGAGCAAGATGGCTGATGGTAGCGTGAAAGCGGTCCAGGCGGCTGCAGCGCCCAGCGGGCCACCCCGCAGGAGCCCGAGCGCGAAGCCGACCTGGCTCGATGCCGGGCCAGGCAGGAACTGACAGAGAGCAACGAGGTCTGCGTATCCCTTCTCGTCGATCCAGCGCTGGCGGACGACGAGTTCGTCGCGGAAATAGCCGAGATGCGCGATCGGTCCGCCGAAGGAGGTCACCCCCAACTTCAGGAAGGCAACAAAGACCTCGCCCGGGCTCCCCTTGCGGTTCTGCATGCGTGCGGGTGCCTCCATCGTCGTCTCATTCATCGCTCATTGCCTCCCCGGTGAATTCCCGAACTCGTTTCTTCGCCATGTCCAGACCTTCGCGACCCAGATCGGTAATGCGATAGAGCTTGCGCACGGAGCGGCCGTGCCGCTCTTCACGACAGGTGAGATAACCGTCGCGCTGCATCTTGTGCAGCATGGGGTAGAGGGTGCCCGGGGACAGCCGGTAGCCGTGGCTGGCCAACTCCTCGATCATCCACTGGCCGTAGATTTCCTGTTCGGCTGCGTGGTGAAGAACATGCAGCCTCACCAGTCCCGATAGCAGGTCGCGGTGTTTCATCGCTTGTTGATTCCGTTAACGAAAACCGATAACGAACTTCGTTGAATAATTGTTCAGTCGAATGCAACGCCGGAGGAAGAGATGTCGAAAGATACCGTCAATGTGCGCTATATGGTCGAGGACGTCGAAGCCGCCGTGGAATGGTACACGCGTCATCTCGGCTTTTCTCTTTTGTCCAACTACGTCCCTGCATTTGCCGACGTCAAACGTGGATCGCTGCGGCTCCTGCTGAGCGGTCCCAAGAGCTCGGCTGGTCGACCGATGCCCGATGGCGAACGGCCCCAGCCAGGAGGTTGGAACCGGATTCACCTCATTGTCGAGGATTTGCCCGCTGAGGTGGAGCGCCTGCGGGCTGAAGGGGTCCATTTCCGCAACGACATCGTCACGGGGCCTGGCGGATCGCAGATCCTGATGATCGATCCCTCAGGAAACCTGGTCGAGCTATTTGAGCCGGCCCGCAAGTGATCGCGCTCGGCTTCGCTGACCATAGGAACGCCTTATAAAATCTGGTAGCATGACGTGTTCACCCTGCACGTGCAGCAGACTGGTGCAGCCCATCGCCGTAGGAAGCTTTGCAAACTCTTTTGCGGCAATTTACGGTGATGAAATGTGCGTGTCTAAAAGCTACGGCGTGGAGATGTGATGGTCCAGGCCTACCCCTCGCGTCAGATACTTCAACACATCACGAGCCGGTGGGGCATATTGGTGCTGATCGCTTTGGTAGGCGGAACGCAGCGCTTCAATGCGTTGAGACGTAAGATTGGAGGTGTGAGCGAGCGAATGCTGGCTCAAACCCTCCAGCAGCTGGAGGGAGACGGGCTGATCGACCGCATCGCGTATGAAGTCGTGCCGCCGCACGTGGAGTACAGGCTCACGCCGCTGGGGCACGAAGCTGCGGAGAAGGTTCGGCTCCTGACAGACTGTATCGTCGATAATCTGCCGCGGATAGCCGAAGCGTGGGAGGAGCGGCGAGGCACCCGCGCGCAAGGCGCGCTCCGGGGCGACCGTTCGACGAAGTGAACCGCGTACCCACCATGGATAAAGGCCTAGATCCACTCGCTAAGATCGAGAACGGCAGGCAGCCGCCACAGCGACTGAACAGGCTTTCGCCGCGCGCCGGCGCTTCGCGGTCAAGCCGATGATGTTGGTGCGTGACATACGGCCGGGCCGTCAAAGCGTTGCTCGCGAAGCCAAGAGAGTAGGGCGTCGCCTTGCTCAGGCCCGCGCGAGGTGTCGTCGAAGAAGGAGTTGAGCAGTTCGAGCGGCGCGACTCCGCCCAGGCCAAGCAGACGCGCGGTGTCGAGGCAACGGCACCACCGGCTCGAATCGACGGAGGCGCTTCTACGAGATATCAAGGAGTTGCCGGCCACACGACGGTTCTGGCACTTTTCAGTGTGGAAGGGAGGAAGCAATGTGCCGAAATATCAAGACTCTATTCAATTTCGATCCACCGGCCACCGAGGAGGAAATCCATGACGCGGCGCTTCAGTTCGTCCGCAAAGTGAGCGGTTCGACACGGCCCTCAAAGCGAAACGAGGAAGCCTTCGAACGCGCGGTCGATGCCATCGCGGCTTCTGTTCGCGAACTTCTCGATACCCTTGAAACCTCACAGCATCCGCGTAACCGCGAGGAAGAGGCAGCCAAAGCCCGTGCCAAGGCGGCAATCCGCTTTGCATGACCAACGGGGATGCGATTCGCGTATTCACCGCACACGGAAGCTGAGGCTGCTGACGCCAGGAGCCGCTGAGACTTCAGGACTCCAGCGCTTCGGAGATGTGTGCCTTCCTCGCGCAGTGCCAAAACTGTGATCTCCTGAAACGCGCTGACACTCCTGCCGGTTCGACTGAAATAGGATGCCAGCTTAGACTGGCAGGCCGTTTTGCTTCCGAAGGCTCTTGTCGAATGCGGATGCGGGGACGAAACGGCGCAGGAAACTGACCTGGCGGGCCATTTTTCCCGCCGCATAGCGCTTCTTCGGTTCTGGATCGGTCGCGGCTTTCAAGACCGTCTCGGCTACGACTTCGGGAGCATCGCCTCTTTCCATCGCCTTCCGCACGGCTGCAGTCATGCCAGTACGCGCAGAGTCATAGATATCAAGCAACTGATCCGGCTTTGCGAGATTCTCTTCGAATGACGTGAGGGTATAGGCGGGCTCGATCAATGCCACGCGAATTCCGAACGGACGCAGTTCGTGGTCGAGCGATTCGGAATAGCCTTCGATGGCATGTTTGGTCAACGAATAGAGCGCGAAATAGGGAGCCGGGATGAAGCCCTGCACCGAGCTCAAATTGACGATCCTGCCCTTTCCTTGGCGTCGCATTATGGGCAACACCGCGTTGGTCACGCGGAGGACGCCGAACACGTTCACGTCGAACAGCGCTTGAGCCTGGGTTATCGAGGACTCCTCCGCGCCGCCAAACAGACCCATGCCGGCATTGTTGACGAGCAGGTCGATGCGCCGGGCTTTGGCCAGCACGACATCGATCAGCTTCGCCACGGACGCGTCATCGGTCACGTCGCAGGTCAGCATGGTGACACCGTCGGATCGTTCGGCGACCGCGCGACGGCTGGTTCCGAATACGCGATAGCCCGCGTTCTGCAAGGCTAGGGCCGTTGCGTGCCCGATGCCGGAGGATGCTCCTGTCACCAGGGCGACGCCAAGGTTGGTCTTGTTCATGGAAATCACTTCTTTCTTTGTGCTGGGTTGGTTTCTGGGACGTCGCTTCCGCTCGTCAGCCGAGGGTTCCGGTGGATTGGAAAAGGACAGGAACGGTCAGAGAGAATGCTTCAATCTCCGGCACCTCCGTTGCTCGCGCCGGTCGGTTCGTCCGTCCAGCGTCGGAACAGCGCGCTGGCATTGACCCCTCCGAAGCCGAAGCCATTGGCGATAGCGTAGTCCATCGCCATCGGCCGGGCCCGATTTGCAACAAAGTCGATCCCGTCGCCGGCCGGATCGGGAGCGCTCAGATTGAGGGTCGGCGGTGCCACCTGATCCCTGAGTGCCAGGATTGCGAAGATGGCACCAAGCCCGCCGGCGGCTCCGAGCAAGTGTCCGGTCGCCGATTTCGTTGCGCTGACGGCTATGGTGGAGTCCGTGCCGAAGACGCTTCTGATCGCCGCGATTTCCCCGAGGTCGCCGATCGGCGTGGAGGTCGCATGCGCATTGAGGTGGCGAATCTCACGCGCGGAAATTCCGGCCTGTGCAATCGCGATCTCCATGGCCCGACGCGCACCGTCGCCGTCCTCGGGGCCGGAGGTGACGTGATGAGCGTCCGCCGTCGTGCCGTAGCCGACGAGCTCTGCGATCGGCTTCGCACCGCGCGTAAGGGCGTGGCTCAATTCTTCGATGACCAGAATGCCGGCTCCTTCGCCCATGACAAAGCCGTCCCGCGATGTATCAAAGGGGCGCGAGGCTTGAGCCGGTGTCTCGTTGAAGCCGGTGGAAAGGGAGCGAGCCGCAGCAAAACCGCCGAGACTGACGATATTCATGCATGCTTCCGTCCCGCCGCAGACGGCGATATCGGCTTCATCGGCGCGAATGAGACGGGCCGCATCGCCGATCGCCTGAATGCCGGCCGCGCACGCCGTCACCGGTGCGCCGAGTGGACCCTTGAAGCCGTGGCGGATCGAGATGTGGCCGGCCGCGAGGTTCACCAGAAAGGACGGCACCGTGAAAGGCGACAGGCGGCGGACACCGCACGTGTCCACGGTGCGCACCGCCTCGGTGATGGCGGGGAAGCCGCCGATGCCCGAGGCGATGATCGTGGCCGTGCGCAGGCGCGCTGATTCCGAAAGGGGTGTCCACCTCGCATGGGCGAGCGCCTCCTGTGCAGCTGCGAGCCCGAAGAGGATGAACCGGTCCACCTTGCGCTGGTCCTTCGGCGCAAAGACGGTATTCGGATCGAAGCCGGCTTCGGGGTCTTCTTCCAAGGATGGTACAACGCCGCCGAGTTTTGCCGGCAGATCTCCCACCATATCGTCCGGAAGTCTCCGGATGCCTGAGCGACCGGTCAGGAGACGCAACCAGGACGCTTTGACATCGGCGGCAAGGGGCGTGACCGCTCCCACGCCCGTAACAACAACCCGTCGCATTCATTCTCCTATCAATTTGGGTGCGCCGCCAGTGCTGCCCGCGCCGTTCAAGCGGCGGTGGCTTCGCGGACCTGTTCTCTCCCCGCGTCTAGAAGGGCCTGGGCGAGGACGAGGTCGTTGACGATGCGCGACAGCATCACCGCACCGACCATGGTCGAGAGAACGGCCATGGCCTTGCCATCCGGCTCCTCGCCATCGGTCTCGCCAATCAAGCGGCCCAGCACTTCGAGATGCTCCTTGATCCCGGCTTCGAACGACGCCTTCACGTCGCTGCCCTGTCTGGCCGCATCTGAGCCGAGCGCTACGATCGGGCAGCCGTCCATCCTTTCTCCGCGATGGTCCATACTGAGGTAGAACGCGGTCACCGCGCCAAGTGGATCCTCGGGGTTCGCCGCGGTCGCGTCCGCCCATCGGTGGGTGGCGCTCTCCAGCGCCCGTCTGGACGCCTGCACCGCCAGATCCTCCTTGGACGCGAACTGCTTGTAAAAGGCGCCCTGGGTCAGCCCGGCGCCCTTCATGAGATCCTTCAGGCCGATGCCGTCAAAGCCATGTTCCCGGAAAAGGCGGCTCGCCACATCGATCACGGTTTCGCGGTTTTCCGCGGCCTGTTTGCGACTCACACGCATCGTCAATCTCCTTTTAGATTGTGATGATAATCTATAATCTAAATAGAGTGCGAACGCAATCTATTTTGCCGTGAGGCTGGGGGAGCCTGATCCCTGCCGGCTGAATCTACTGGCTCTTGATGCGGTACTGGGGCCCGGCGCAGCGTTTCCGCGCCTGATGACGGCAGGCGCCCCGGTCTCGTTGCTCCTGCCGGGGCGTCTGCTTGCAACCAGCATCCGGAGGAAGCACGCATGCGCATCGAGGTGATCAACCACAGAGGAATACCGGCGGGGCTGCAACGATGACGAAGCGGGGGCCATCGTGCTCGGCTGCGCCGGCATGGCCGACCTCGCCAAGGCCATTGAGCTCTAGAGCACGTCCGGCTTAATCCGGGTCATATCCAGCAGCCCTGAAGTAGTTTGCGCATTCTGCGGGAGTGAACTGGTCGAGGAGTGC
>NZ_WQNI01000028.1 GCF_010993735.1 Chelativorans alearensis | reverse complement strand
CGCCCGCCTCGCCCTGTGCCGCCGCGCCCTGCGCAGCTGCCAAGCCGCGGCTTGCGCCACCTCCGCCGCCGCCCGCCGCGCGGCCGGAAGAGGACAGGCCGCTCGCTCCCCCGCCGCCGCCTCCAGCGCCCTTGCCGGACGAGGAAGGCCCCGGCGGATAACCGGGGTCACGAAGAGCAGGGCCAACCCGACGCAGGCCTACTCGCCAAATACCTTGTTCAGCAGAATGGATGCGCACCAGTTTCCGATGGCCGCAAGGCCTTCGGGGCGCGCGCTCTTGTGGTCGAGAATAGCGGCGGTCGACGAGGAGGCTTCAAGCTCCTCGCTTGCAACGCACGAATAGGAGGCGACCGCATAGGCAAGCACGAGCGCGGCACAGATGCACCCCACGCCCGCCGCTATCTCCCGACGCAACGAGCGTCCGGATCGAGCGGGCGACCCCTTTGCTGCCATCCGTGTTTGACCTCCGACCACGTTTTCGACCTCATTCATCCCCACGCCCCCCTCAAATGGAAATCACTCTTATGAAATCATCTAGAGCATGATCCCGAAAAGAAAGAAGCCCCGGCGACAGGTGCCGGGGCTGTGCTGCAGACCGGCCGCCGCCGGTCGGAAGAACACGTCTACCGCGCGATCTGAAACCGCGGAACGGGCTGGTCGCTCGCGTCGCTGGGGCCAAAGCCGGCTGCGGCCGAATAACCCACCGTCCGGGCGGTGCGGGCGTTGCCGACGCTCGAGACCGTGATCGAGCGGTCGACCGGGGAGACGGTCTGGAAGCGAGGAGCGGTCAGGTCGTTCGAATCGCTGGGGCCGAAACCGTTGGCGGCGTCGATTGCGGCGGCATTGCCGATACCGAGCATGGCGAAAGTAGCCGTGAGGATGACGATCTTGTGCATAGTACTCTCCGATTTGTTTCGCGATAAGGAAATTCTTATCGCTTGTCCATTTATCTACTAAATAAACCCTTAGTTTTCAAAGCACGATTACTACACATCGCCGTATAGATGGATTGATAACATTCTCACATGCTTGTATTTTGCACATCGTTTACTATCACGCGGCCGTGATCGGCAAGAGATCGGAGGAGATCGCGCCTTTGCCCACCCCAATCGGTGCAGCCTTCGGGTGTTTACGGGGCGCCGCCGTTCGGGCCATTCTCGCGGTCCGGCTTGCGTTTTTGCCGCACGGGTAAAGGGCATGGATATCCGGCGCAGCGTATTTGCCGCATCCGGCCAGGGTCGACTAACCGGATAGATGGCGGCATTGTGGGCACCTGCTGAGAGGATGATGGAGGCCATTCATGGAGTTCGATCCGGTCCTGCTGGCGCGTATTCAGTTCGCCTTCACGATCTCCTTCCACATCATCTTCCCCGCCTTCACCATCGGTCTTTCCGCCTTCATCGCCGTTCTGCTTTTGCTTTGGAGGATGACGGAGAACGACAAGTTCCAGCGAATCGCCCGCTTCTGGACCAAGATCTTCGCCGTCTCCTTCGCCATGGGCGTCGTCTCCGGCATCGTGCTTTCCTACCAGTTCGGCACCAACTGGAGCCGCTTTTCCGAGTTCAGCGGCAATGTCATCGGCCCGCTCATCGGCTACGAGGTGCTGACGGCCTTCTACCTCGAGGCGACGTTCCTCGGCATCCTGCTGTTCGGGTGGAACCGGTTTCCACCCTGGCTCGTCACCCTTTCCGCGGTGCTGGTGGCGCTGGGCACGGCGACGAGCGCCTTCTGGATTCTCTCCGCCAATAGCTGGATGCAGACGCCGGCGGGCCACGAAATCCGCGACGGCATCGCCTACCCGCTCGACTGGCTGCAAATCGTCTTCAACCCCAGCTTCCCCTACCGGCTGGCGCATATGGTGAACGCGGCTTACCTCACGACGGCGGTGGTGGTGCTTGCCGTGGGCGCGCGCTACCTGCTTGCGGGCCGCCATACCGAGGAAGCGCGCACCATGCTGCGCATGGCGGTCGGCATGATTGCGGTCGCAGCCCCCCTGCAGCTCGTCGTCGGCGACATGCACGGCCTCAACACGCTGGAGCACCAGCCGGCAAAGGTGGCGGCCATGGAAGGGCACTGGGACGGCAGCGAGCCGGGCGACCTGGTGCTGTTCGCAATTCCCGACGAAGAGGCGCGGACGAACCGCTACGAAATCGCGGTGCCTCATCTCGGCTCCCTTATCCTCACCCATAGCCTGGACGGCACCTATCCCGGCATCGCGGATTTCCCCGAGGAGGAGTGGCCACCGATCCTCAACGTGTTCTTCTCCTTCCGGGTGATGGTCGGTATCGGCCTCCTTCTGATCGCCGTCGGCCTTGGCGGCGTCTATCTGTGGTGGCGGGGGCGGCTGTTCACGAGCCGCTGGTTCCTGTGGTCGTCGTCCTACATGTGGCCGCTCGGCTTCATCGCCATCCTGGCCGGCTGGTTCGTTACCGAGCAGGGGCGCCAGCCATGGCTGGTGTATGGCCTTCTGCGGACCGCCGACGGCATTTCGCCGGTGCCGGGGGCGAGCGTGGCGAGCACGCTTGCCCTGTTCGTCTTCATCTACGGCATCGTGTTCTCGATGGGCATCTATTACATCAACCGCCTCATTGTCGCGGGCCCGATGGAGGCGCCCGCCGAGGTGCCGGCCGGCGTGCCCAACCGCCCGCTGTCGGCCGCCGAGGAGGCGGCACGCGAGGCGACCGGCAGGCCGAAGGGCGAAGGCCCCGGCCTGTTCCAGGGCGAACCGGAGGGATAGCGCGATGGAATGGTATCTCCCCGTCATCTGGGCTGGCCTGATCGGCACCGCGGTGGCCATGTATGTCATCCTCGACGGCTTCGATCTCGGCATCGGCGTCCTCTTCCCCTTCGCACGCAAGGAGGAAGAGCGCGACGTGATGATGAACTCCGTCGCCCCCTTCTGGGACGGCAACGAGACCTGGCTGGTGCTCGGCGGCGGCGGCTTGTGGGTGGCCTTTCCACAGGCCTATGCCGTCATCATGCCGGCGTTCTACCTGCCGGTGATCGGCATGCTCCTGGCACTGGTCCTGCGCGGCGTCTCGTTCGAGTTCCGCTGGGTGGCAAAACCCTCACACCGCATGTGGGACATTGCTTTCGCCGGCGGCTCCATCGTCGCCGCCTTTCTGCAGGGCGTCATCCTGGGCGGGCTCATCCAGGGCGTCGCGGTAGTCGACAGGCAATTTGCCGGCGGCGCTTTCGATTGGCTCACGCCTTTCGCCGTCTTCACCGGGCTTGCCGTGGTCGCCGGCTACGGGCTTCTCGGCGCAACCTGGCTCGTCATGCGCACAGCCGGGCCGACGCAGGATCTGGGCCGGCAATATGCGCCGGCGCTGCTCGCCCTGGTGCTCGGTGCCATGGTGGTGATCAGCCTGTGGACACCGCTGACCGTCGAGCGTATCGCCACGCGCTGGTTCAGCCTGCCCAACTTCTTCTTCCTTTGGCCCGTTCCGCTCGCCGCCGCGGGCGTTGGGTATCTTGTCTGGCACTGGCTTCGGGCCGGCCGTGAGGGCCTGCCCTTCGTCGGCTCGATCCTCCTGTTCCTGCTCGGCTATGCCGGTCTGGTCATCTCGACCGTGCCTTACCTCGTCCCCCCGCACCTGACCTTCTGGGATACGGCAGCCGCGCCGGCCTCGCAGATCTTCCTGCTCATCGGCACGGTGTTCCTGCTGCCGCTGGTGCTCGGCTATACGATCTTCGTCTACTGGGTCTTCCGCGGCAAGGTCAGCCCTGGCGAGGGGTATCACTAAAAAACATCGAGGCGCACATGGCCCGCCCACCGGGCCATGCTGCAGCGCAGCTACGATGACAATTGACGAGCCTCGCCATGCGTGGAACTGTACACGTGTGCAATATTGGAGGAAACGTCATACGGAAAAAGCGTGCACACGTGCACAACTGTCATCTGACTGTTGGATAAGGGCCTTAGGGAGGAAGCCGATGGCCTGGCGGTATCGCCGCGATCGGCCCTGGTCGTCGCCCTTCATTCCGACGGAAAACGCAAGGAGGAACGTACGAGATGACAAAGCATCTATTGAGAACCACGGCAGCAGCCGTCGTGCTGGCGGCTGGCGCCGGCGCGGCATCCGCCGAAAGCGTGACCATCAGCGTTTGGGCCGGCGGTAGCGGCCCCAACGACAACTATCGTGTCGATGCCATCGAGATGGCCGCCGACATCCTTGAGCGGGAAGCGGCGATCCGGGGCGAAGAGCTCGACATCACGGTCGAGAAGAAGACCGACAACACCTGGGACGATTTCAAGCAGGCGGTGACGCTGGCAGCCGAAGCCGGAAACGCACCGCACATCCTCGTCACCGGACACGAGGACATCGCCCCCTGGGCCCAGTCGGGCCTCATCGTGCCGGTCGAGGACTATCTCAACCTCGACGCCTGGCCTATCAACGACATCTACGAGAACCTCATGGAAATCTCGTCCTACGGCGGGATTGTCTACGGCCTGCCGCAGGACGCGGAATCGCGGCCCTTCTTCTTCTGGAAGGAGCACATGAAGGCGATCGGCTACTCCGACGCCGATCTCGACGCGCTGGCCGAGAAGGTGGAGGCGGGCGAGTATACGCTTGCAAACGTGCTCGAAGACGCCAAGAAAATGGTCGAGCAGGGCGTGGTCGAAGAGGGTTACGGCTTCTATCCGCGCCAAAGCAACGGCCCAGATTTCTGGCAGTTCTACACCAGCTTCGGCGGCGTCATGGAAGAGGACGGCAAGCTCGTCTTCGACAAGGACGCCATGCAGCGCTTCTACCAATTCTTCGTCGACGCGGTCGAGGCGGGCGTTACCCGCAAGAACCACATCGGCACGCCGGGCGATCAGTGGTATGCCGAAGTCGCCAACGGCAAGGCCGGGCTGTGGCATGGCGGCACCTGGCACTATGCCCGCTATGTCAATCAGGAAGGTCTCGAGGACTTTTTCGGCACCATCGCCTTCACGCTCATTCCAGCCGGTGATGGTGGCAGGCCCAACACACTCACCCACCCCCTCGTTTATCTACTGACGGAACAGGACAACGAGGACGAGGTAGCGGTTGCAGCCGAGCTCATAAAGATTGCCTCGGAGCCGCGCATAAACACACTGCACGCGATCAAGTCCGCCCATCTAGGCATCGCCCACCAGCAGTCGAACATCGACCTCTACGCCAACGACCGCTGGGCGCGCGAGGCGACGGAGCGCCTGCTGCCGCATGCCAACGCCATGCCCAACAACGCCGATTTCGGCGTCTACTGGAATGCCATGTGGAGCGGGCTCGAAGCGGCCTGGACCGGGCAGAAGACACCGGAGCAGGCGGTGGCCGATGTCGAGGCCGAACTGAAGAACAGCCTCGGCGAAGCGATCGTCATCCGCTGACATGAACGCCTCCCGCGACATCGCGCGGGACGGCTCGGCGCCTCTCAAGGCCCGGGCCGTCCCGGCACGGCGGTCCTTCGGCTGGCTGAACAGCTCGAAGGGCCTCGGCATCGTGTTGCTCACGCCGGCGCTCATGCTGGTCGTCCTGTTCTTCCTCGCGCCGGTGGTGCTGACCGCCGTCTTCGCCTTCACCAACATGAGCACGGCGACCGGCATCACCGGTGGCGCCTACCAGGTGTCGCCGGGCACACTGCGCGTTTTGACCGACCGATACGGCATGCGCGAGCTCGCCGCGCGGCTCGGCCAACCGACCTACATCGTCGACGAAGAGGGTCTTGCGGCGCTGGAGGAGATGGGCATCGACCCCGGCATCATCGCCGGTCTGAGAGATGAGCATCTTGGCGAAACCTATTCCTCGCGCCGCGAGTTCGAGCGCGAAATCCGCGATCTGCCCGACCGGCCAAGCACGCGCACCGTCAAGCAGATTTCCGCCGAATTCAGCCGCTCGCTCGCCAATGCGCGTTTCGGAAACGCTGGAGCGCTCGTCGCGGCGGCGGAGGCGATCGATCCCGACCTCGGCGATGCGGAGAAGGAGGCCCTGCTCGACGCCACCTACACGGGCTGGACCTGGACCACGGACAATTTCCGCCGCCTCGCCTCCTCGCCGCAGACGACGCGCGTTCTCCTCAACACGGTTTTCTTCGTCGCGCTGACCCTCACCCTCTTCAACACCGGCTTCGCGATGGTTCTGGCGATCACCACCCACTACATCCCAGAGCGGCCGGCCGGCATCTTCCGTATCATCTGGTTCCTGCCGCGCATCTCGCCGGCCGTCATCTACGTGCTTTTATGGAAGTGGCTCGCCTGGGACACGGGCTTCATCAGCGCCTTCCTCGACAATTTCGGCGTCAGGCCGCGCAACTGGATGCTGGGTTCGGCGACCAATGCCTGGGTCTTCGTCATCCTCATCAACGGCTTCGTCGGCGCGTCCATGGGCATGGTGATCTTCGCCTCGGCGATCAAGGCCATTCCCCAGTCCCTGTTCCACGCGGCGAGCGTGGACGGCGCCTACCGCTGGCAGCAGGTCCGCCACATCATCCTGCCGCACCTCAAATGGCCGATCCTGTTCGTCACCTGCTACCAGACGCTGTCCCTCTTGACCGCGATCGACCACATCCTGCTGTCGACCGACGGCGGACCGGGGGGCTCTACGGAGGTATGGTCCCTCTGGGTCTATCACACGGCGCTCAACAACTATGCCGGCAACCTGCAATACGGCTATGGCGCGGCGATGGCGCTGGTGCTGGTGGTCATCGGCGTCGTGCTGTCGCTGATCTATCTGCGCCTGTTCAATTACAGCGCGCTGATCGTCAAACCGCGCATCGAGCATTGAGGCAGCCATGACCGGACATCTGAAAAGCTGGCCCATCGTTCTCGCGCTTTCCATCCTCAGCGCGCCGCTGGTGCTGATGTACGCCTACCTCTTCATCGACACCTTCACCAACGCACCGCCCGGCTCCTTCATCCCCAACGAGTTCACGCTGGAGCACTGGACGTTCCTCTGGCACACGCCGCCGGGCCGGCTGAGCATCTGGCGGGTAACGCTCAATTCGCTGATGTTCGCCACCTCCACCGCCACGCTGGTGGTCGTCGTCTCGTCGATGGCCGGTTATGTCCTGTCGCGGCTCAACGTGCCGGCGCGCGGCTTCTTCCTGGCCGGCGTGATGGTGCTGCACGCCTTCCCGGCAATCACGCTGATCGTCGCCATCTTCCTCGTGCTGCAGATCGTCGGCCTCTACAACACGCTGATCGGCGTCATCCTGGTGAAGGCGGCGATCGACATGCCGCTCGGCATCTGGCTCATGAAGGGCTTCTACGACACGGTGCCCTGGGAGATCGAGATGGCGGGCATCCAGGACGGGGCGAGCCGCTTCACCGTCTGGCGCAAGCTCGTCCTGCCGCAGGTCAAGCCGGGCATCTTCGCGCTCGGCCTCTTCGCCTTCCTGCTCGGCTGGGGCGAATTCATCCTGCCGCAGGTGCTGGCGCCCAGCGGCAATGCCCAGGTCCTGTCGGTCTACCTGGCGGCACTGATCGCCGACGACAACAACTTCGATATGGCGCTCTTCAAGTCCGTCGGGCTGTTCTACATCGCGCCCGTCCTCATCCTGTTCTTCTTCTTCCAGAGCTATCTCATGAACATCTATGGCGGAGGCACGAAGGGCTGATGCGTATCCTGCTCGACAAATTCTCGAAGTCCTTCGGCGACGTGCGTGTCATCGAGGATATGACGCTGGAGATCAAGGACGGCGAGATGCTGGCGCTTCTGGGCCCCTCGGGCTGCGGCAAGTCGACCACGCTGTTCGCCATCTGCGGCATCCACAAGGTCACCGGCGGGCGCATCCTCTTCGGCGATCGCGATATGACCGGCGTTCCCTCGCAGGAGCGTAATGTCGGCGTCGTCTTCCAGTCCTACGCGCTCTACCCGCACATGACGGTGGCCGAGAACATCGCCTTCCCGCTGCGCATCCGCAAGCTGCCTGAGGCAGAGGTCAAGCGGCAGATGGAGGAGATGGCGAACCTCGTGCACATCGAGGCGCTGCTTGACCGCCGCCCGGCCGAGCTTTCCGGCGGCCAGCAGCAGCGCGTGGCGCTCGCCCGCGCGCTGGTGCGGCGGCCCAACGTGCTCCTCCTCGACGAGCCGCTGGCCAATCTCGACGCCAAGCTGAGGCTGGAGATGCGCTCGGAGATCCGCCGCATCCAGCTCGAGACCGGCATCACCGCCATCCTCGTCACCCACGACCAGGTGGAGGCCATGAGCATGTGCGACCGCATCGCCATCATGAACGCCGGCGAGATCATCCAGATCGCCACACCGCAGGAGATGTACCGAAACCCGCGCACGGCCTTCGTCGCCGGTTTCCTGGGCAACCCGCCCATCGCCTTCATCGAGGCCGAGGCGCGAGGCGGCATGCTCGCCGTCAAGGACGCGGATATCCGCCTGCCCATGCCGGCGAATGCGACAACGCCGCCGGACGGCACGCCGGTGATCGTCGGCATCCGCCCGGAAAATCTCGGGCGCGATGGCGACGCGCCCATCCGCGGGCGCATCAGCTTCGTCGAGACCCAGGGGCGCGAGAACCTTTACGATCTCACCCTTGCGAACGGCAGTGTCCTGCGTTCCATTCAGCGCGAAAGCGACGACGTCTCGCTGAACGACGAGGTGGAATGGCGCGTGAGAAGCGACCAGCTTTTCCTGTTCGCCCAGAACGGGGAACGGCTTTGAAGGACGCCGCCGCCTTCGCGCGCCGCTTTCGCTGGCCTGCCGCCGGCTTGCGCTTCCCGCTCGCCATCGGCCACCGCGGCGCCAGCGGCCATGCGCGGGAGAACACGCTGGCCTCCTTCGCGCGGGCTTCCGATCTTGGAGCGGCAATGTGGGAGCTGGACGCTCAAGTGACCCGCGACGGCATCTGCGTCGTCAGCCACGACGACCACCTGCAGCGCCTCTTCGGCATCGATGCCCGCATCTCGCAACTGACGGCGGCGGAGCTTTCGCGCCTTCCCGGCGTCGAGATCCCAACCTTCGCGGAAGCGGCCGCCCTCGCGCACGCGCGCGGCGCCGGCCTTTACGTGGAGATCAAGGAGCCCGCCGCGGCACCGTTCGTCTGGCAGATCCTCCGGCAAAAGGACCAGCGCTTCGCCGCGGTCGGCTCGTTCGATGCCGAGCTTGTGCGGGCGCTGCGGGAGGAGGGCTGCGACTTTCCCCTGGCCGTCCTCGTCCGCCTCGGCGCAGACCCCCTGGAAGAGGCCGAACGCGCCGGCGCCGACATCGTGCATCTGTGCTGGGAGCGCGGTGGCGAGCGCCCGCAGGATTTGGTGACGCCGGCGCTTTGCGCCGCCATTCTGGAGAGCGGGCGGCAGATCGTGCTGTGGCACGAGGAACGGCCGGATATCATCGCCGACCTCGTCACGATGCCCGTTCTCGGCATCTGCTCCGACCTTCCGGAGCGCGTCGTCGCCGCACGCGACAAGGCACCCCCCGCATGAGCAGCTCGGAAAAGCCCTCCCGCAAGGTGACGTCCTTCGACGTGGCGCGCCTCGCCGGCGTGTCGCGGGCGGCCGTCTCGCGCACCTTCACGCCCAATGCCAGCGTCTCGCCCGAGACCCGCGAAAAGGTGGTGAAGGCCGCCAAGGAGCTCGGCTACAGGGTGAACTATCTGGCGCGCGGGCTGATCAACCAGCGCTCCGATTTCGTCGGCATCGTCGCCGCCGGCATGGACAATCCCTTCCGCGCCATGCAGATCGAGCAGATCACGAAGAACCTGGTGCGGCGCAATTTCCGCCCCATCCTGCTGCCGGCCGACCACGGGGAAAGCGCCGACCACGTGATGGACCAGCTCCTGCACTACAGCGTCTCGGGCGTGCTGGTCACCTCCGACGCGCCGCCCACCGCGCTGTGCGCCGAGTTCGCGGCCGCCGGCGTTCCCATCGTGCTCATCAACAAGGCGGACTCCATCCCCGCCGTCGACCGCGTCGTCTCCGACAACGACACCGCCGGCCGCCTGGCCGCCACCACCCTGATCGAAACCGGGGCGCGGCATCTCGCCGTCATGAGCGCGGCGGCGATCTCCTACACGGCACGGCGCCGGCAGCAGGCCTTCCTCGCCTGTTGCCATTCCCTCGAAGCGGACGTGCGGGTCATCCCCGTCAAGATCAACGATTATGCCAACGGCTTCGCCGCGGCGGCCATGCTCGATGGGGTGGACGGCGTCTTCTGCATCAACGACTACATGGCCTGCGGCCTGGTCGACGGCCTGCGCCAGCGCGGCGTCTCCATCCCCGATGACGTGCGCATCGTCGGTCACGACGACGTGCCGCAAGCCTCCTGGGCGGGCTACGACCTGACGACGCTCAGGCAGCCATGCGACCTGCAGGCCGAGCAGGCGATCGACCTGCTTTTGAGCCGCATGGACAACCCGGAAACCGCGGAACGGGTCGAAGTGACGCCGGTCTCGCTTGTGCGGCGCAGTACCGCGTGAAAGGGGATCAGGTGACTTCCGCAACCGGCAACGGGATTTCAGAGCGCCTGGCGCTTGCCCGCAGGCTCGCCGCGAGCGTCGGCCGCGAGATCGAGGCTTTTCACGAGGAGGCGCTGTCCGCCGTCACACGGAAAGGCCTCCAGGATTTCGTGACTGCCGCCGACCGCCACGCCGAGGATCTGATCCGCGGCGCGCTCGCCGAGGCGTTTCCCGAGGACGGCTTCGTCGGCGAGGAGACCGGCGGGCAACCCGCCGGTGAGGGGTTCTGGGTGGTCGACCCCATCGACGGCACCACCAACTACATTCGCGGCCTGCGCCACTGGGGAGTCTCGATCGCCTTCGTCCGCGCAGGGCAGATCGAACTCGGCTGCATCTATGATGCCACCACCGGCCGCGTCTATTCTGCCGCGCGCGGAAAGGGCGCCTTCTGCGAAGACCGGAAGATCGCCGTCTCCATGCGCGAAGACCCCAACGAGGCGCTCGCCATCCTCGGCTGCTCGCGCCGCACCAGCTTCGAGGACTACCAGGCCGTCGCCAGAAAGCTGCACGACCTCGGCATCGACTACCGCCGGCTGGGCTCGGCGGCCATCGGGCTCGTCCGCGTGGCGAACGGCGTGGCCGACCTCTATTTCGAGGCGCACCTCAACTCCTGGGACATCATGGCAGGCAGCCTGATCGCCAGCGAGGCGGGCGCGACGGTCGTCATGCCGCCGCTTGAAATCATGCTCGAAAAAGGCGGCCCGCTGGCCGCCTACACACCCAGCCTCGGCGCCCGCCTTTCCTTTCTGGACAGGCTGGTGGAGGGAGCTGGCAGCGGGACGGGGTAATACCAACGCTCCCCCCTCAGCGCGTCATCCCCACACCACCCGCGCGCGTCATCCCGGAAAGCCGAAGGCTTGTCCGGGACCCATTCCGTGACCAGTCCACCTTCCGGCCCGCTTCGCCGGAGCATCCGTGAGGCGAGAATGGGTCCCGGACAGTCTCCGCTCCGCTCCGACTTCCGGGATGACGCGCGTTGGAAGGGCGGCGGGCACTCTTTCAGCCGACGATGCCTCGCTTGCACGGGGACAAATTTCCGCCCCCTCAAAAAAACATTCGTTCCAAAACAATCGCTTATAATTTTTTCGGCCCGCCCAACCGTGCATTTTATCCCCGCTGCCCACGCCGCCCCTATCCTGTGCCCGTCCCTCCCGCGGGAACGTGGATCGCGACGGCGGTCTCGCGGGGAGGGGCCGGCGCCTCCGGCGGGCCGCTAACGTGGCGGCCGGCCCGGGGAGGCTCCGCCCAAGGGTTCCCCTGCCGCCACTACGGGCGGCGCGTGCCGGACGGTGCACTTTAAAAGGGAGCCGGGGAGACGGGGGCGCGGAGCGCCCTGTCGTGGGAGGCTCAAGGCCTTCCGGATCCGGCTTCGTGGAAGCGGAACGGGCGGAGACTTAAGAACGCCGGACGGGCGGCCGAGAGGTCGCTGAAAAAATTTAGACTGGCGACATTTTGGCCGCCCGTCTTCCCACCACCTCGAGGGAGCCTTCCCGAAAGGTGGGTTCTTTGAAATGGCCAGACGGTGAAAACCGGGCGTGGCGAGGATCAGGTATGTCCGCAGCCCTTTTACGGAAACCAGTGCTTCGTGCGGTTGGCAAAGGCGACGAGGGAGAGCATCACCGGCACCTCCACCAGAACGCCGACGACCGTTGCCAGCGCCGCGCCCGAGGTCAGGCCGAACAGGCTGATGGCGACGGCGACGGCGAGCTCGAAGAAGTTCGACGTGCCGATGAGCGCGCAAGGGGCGGCGACGTTGAAGGGCACCTTCCACGCCCTCGCCGCGCCATAGGCAAGGAAGAAGATGCCGTAGGACTGGATGATGAGCGGCACGGCGATCAGGACGATCAGGAACGGGTTCTCGACGATCACATTCCCCTGGAAGCCGAAGAGGAGCACGACGGTGACCAGCAGGCCGACAATGGAGACAGGTTTCAGCAAGGACGTGAATTCGGAGACCGCCGCCTCCGCGTCCGCCCCACCGCCGGCGCGACCGGTCAGCCAGCGGCGCGTCAGGACGCCGGCGATCAGCGGAATGACGACATAAAGCCCGGTGGCCAGAAGCAGCGTCTGCCACGGCACGGCGATATCGGTAACGCCGAGCAGAAGCGCCACGATAGGCGCGAAGGCGAAGATCATGACGACGTCGTTCACAGACACCTGCACCAGCGTGTAGGTGGCATCGCCCCGTGTCAGCTGGCTCCACACGAACACCATCGCCGTGCACGGTGCCGCCCCCAGAAGGATGAGGCCGGCGATATATTGCTGCGCGTCCGCCGGCTCGATCCACGGCGCGAAGACGTACTGGAAGAAGAGCACGCCCAACGCCGCCATGGTGAAGGGCTTCACCAGCCAGTTCACCGCCAGCGTCAGCACCAGCCCCTTCGGCCGGTCGCCGATGTGGCGCAGGCTGGCGAAATCGACATTGACCATCATCGGGAAGACCATCGCCCAGATGAGCACGGCGACGACGAGATTGACGGAGGCATATTCGAGACCCGCCAGGAAGCCGAAAAGGCCCGGCAGCAGATTGCCGAGAGCGATGCCGGCAACGATGCACAGCGCCACCCATATGGACAGGTACTTCTCGAAAAAGCCGATGCGGCCGGCCGGCTGCGTTTCGCGGCCGAGAACATGTTCGGTCATTTGCGCTTCCCTGGCGGCTCAGCCCGCCTTGTCGAGCTTGCGGCCGATGTCGTCGAGCCGCTTCTGCAGCGCCAGCCTGTCGAGCGATTTCAGCGGCAGGCTGGCGAAAATCGAAATGCGGTTGTTGAGCATGCGGTAGGTGTCGGCGAAGGCAAAGTGCTTTTCCGCCTCCGTGCCCTCGACGGCGGCCGGGTCCGGCACGCCCCAATGGGCGGTCATCGGCTGGCCGGGCCAGACGGGGCAGGCCTCCGCGGCGGCATTATCGCAAACGGTGAAGACGAAATCCATCCTCGGCGCGTCCGGCTTGGCGAACTCCTCCCAGCTCTTCGAGCGGGCGAAGGAGGTGTCGTGGTTCGCCGTCTTCAGGAGCGCCAGCGCGTAAGGGTGCACCTCGCCCTTGGGCTGCGAGCCGGCCGAGAAGGCCTTGAAGCGGCCGACGCCCGTGCGGTTGAGGATCGCCTCGGCGATGATGGAGCGGGCGGAGTTGCCCGTGCACAGGAAGAGAACGTTGAAGACATGGTCACTCATTGGGGCACTCCTCTCGACTCAGCAGCGGTCACAAGTCACGGCGTCGATGACCGGTCGGCACAGCTCCGGCGCGCCATTGCAGCAGTCCTCCATCAGATAGGCGAGAAGGTCGCGGAAGCCGGTCATGTCGGCGACGTAACGCACGGTGCGGCCGTCGCGCTCGGTTCTGACGAGGCCGGCATGGGCGAGCACCTTCAGATGCGCGGAAGTGGTGTTCTGCACCGCGCCGAGGCGCTGGGCGACCTCGCCGGCCGGAATGCCGGCGGGCCCCGCCCTGAGGAGAAGCCGGAACGCCTCCAGCCGGGTGTCCTGGCCGAGAGCAGCAAGTGCGGCGAGCGCGGAGTTCTTATCCATATATCCAAAGATCCAGATATGTTGAGAATCTCCTAGCACGCCGCCGGGCCCGTGTACAGCCCCGCCACTTTTTTCAACACCGTCGCCCGGTGGGCAAAAAAAGTTCCCCCGCATAGCCCGGCGCTATTTGTCCATAAGCAGCAGACAGGGGCAAAACACGGACAACACAACGCAACAACCGCAGGGGCGGAGACGATGGGCAAGCAGGGACAGACAGCGACATTCCTCGACGGAAAGCTGTGCGCCCCGGCCTCACTTCGTCGGCGCCTTGCACGGCCGCGCGTCAGCGCGCGACGCTCCCCAGTGATCACCTCTTCGCTGCCCGGCCTTGCGGCCGGCGGCAAGCCCATAGCCGGTCCTCCCGCCCCCCGGACCGGCTTAGCCCAAGGCCCTGCCTGCGGCACTTCACAGTGCCGTCCGGTGGGGCCTTGGGACTTCGTATCGAGGGGGATGGTGTTCGCGACGGTAGCATGGGTCTTGCGGGTGGAAAGACAATGCCCGCCCTCCCCCTGATCGACAAAGCCATGATCCTGTGCCTTCTTGACGAACTCGCAGAACGCGGGCTCAGCGAGAAGGACGTGGATTGGGCGCTGGTGCGCGCAGGTCCGGTGGATCTCGACCTGCTTGCCGAGTGCAAGCGCGAGCATCCGCACTTCAACCCCTCATGCGCCCGCGGCGATGCCTCCGCCGCCGATACCGACAGGCAGAACCGGTCGCCCTTCTGGTCCCGGTGACGCGCCGCCGCGCAAGCGCCGCGACCAGCTGGAAAAGGCGGTCACTCCGCCCCTTCCTCTCCGCTCCCGGGCCGCGCCTGCCTGGCTGAGGGCTCGCCGCTCTTCCTGTCGGCCGTCAGCCGGTTGAGCGAGGCCGCCACCCGGCGCGCCAGTGCGTCGGGCGCGGCGCCCTCCCCTCCAGCCGTCAGCACCTCGCTCGCCGATGTGGAAAGATACGTCTCGTTGGAGCGGCCGTCGAGAACGTGCCAATAGATGCGCAGCGCCTCCCCTTCGAGGCGAACCGCGGTCAGCAGCTGGTAAAGCGGCACGGAGGCGCCGAAGTTCTTCCGCGTGTGGGCGAGCACCTGGCTGAACTCCTCTTCCGGGCGCACGCCGACCATGCGGATCTTCTCCTCCTCGTTGAGCGCGATCCACAGCGACTGGGTGAACAGTTGCGCGAGCGCGTCGGCGGAGCTGCCCTCCGCATGGGCACGAACGCTGTCGACGACAATGACGGGGCTTTGCGAGCCGGATTGCCCGGGCACCCCGAGGGACAGGTAGGCGAGTGCTGCGCCGCTCGCCGCCAGCGCCATGACCACCCCCACGGCGCCGCTCTGCAGGCGGCGTTTTCGGTCGGCGACCAGCCGCCGCAACTGCGCCATCGTCCGCCGCGGCGCGCTCTCGCGGATGACAAATGTCGGAACGTATGTGCCGAGCGGCAAGGTGATGCGCACCGGATCGTTCGCCCCTTGAGCGGCGTAGTAATCGTGCAGGGAGCGGCGCAAGTGGCCGGCGGCAATGCGCACGATGGGATCGACCGAGGCATCGAAACTCGAATCGCGGCCGAAGACGTCGACGGCTACGGTGAAGGCCTTGATGCGCTCGGCGCGCCCGGCCACCGTCTCGTCCACGACGAATTTCAGGAAGCGCTTGTTGCGATCGGAAGCGCGGAAATGCTCGCTCGCCAGAAGCCTGTTCAAGGCGTCGAGACGGTAATCTCCCGTCTCGGCACCTTCCTCCGGGCCGGGGCGCGGGTGTTTCTTGGCTTTTCCGCGGTGTCGTCTTGCCTTCTTGAAGTTTGAACCGTTCATGCTTGCCAGGATGTCTTGGAGCATCTGCTTTCCGTTTCATCGCTCATGCCGGCGCGATGGCACGCGGCGCCAGCACTGCAGCTTTTCGGCGGCTCTACTCCTGAACCTATCGTCGCCCTTCTCTCGACAACGCCTTACGTATCGTCAACGCATCCAGCACCAGCCGGCGCGCATAGACGAACCGAATGGGGATCGGCGCCCCATGGGCCTGCAGCTGACGGCAGGACCTCTCGATCACAAAGAGAAGGCACCGCAACTGGTGGGTGCTGATCGTCTCTTCCTCCGCCAGCCAACGCGACATCCGCCCGGTATTCTGCCTCATCGGGATACCGGGAAACGGGTCGAACACCACACGCCTCGACCTTCAACTTCTCTCAAGCCCGGCAGCCGCCCACCGGCCATGCGGCGCCATCCGCGCGACCGGGAGATGCAGGCTCATGCTTTTCGTGTCCGGGTCGGTGCTCATGAAATGCCTGCCTGGCTGCTTCGCTTGTGGGGCGAGGTGAGCCGGAGCGAGTCTTATGGGCAAATAAGAGAAGCGGATGGAAATCGGCGCTTGGAACTGCGTTCCCGGACAAATGGCGCCACTTCCCGAAAAATGGACTCATTCTTCGGAAAGATTTACGCGTCAACCTGGAAAGATATACGTCCAGGGCGCGCAAACTGTGGGGATCGATGGATGGCTGGTGCTGCGAGAGAGGATTGAACTCTCGACCTCTCCCTTACCAAGGGAGTGCTCTACCACTGAGCTACCGCAGCGCCGGGGATTCGGGCGGCGTTCTGCCATATCGATTGGCAGAGCGCAAGCGCTACCTCGACGATATGGGAACGGACAGGCGGAGCGTCGCGCCGCAAGACGCCGGGCGGTTGCAGGAGAAGCGGATATGACCGGGAAACGGAAGGACAGCGAGGGCGGCAGCGAGCGGGAGAAGCGGCTGGCGGCGGAGCTTCGGGCCAATCTCGCGCGGCGCAAGGCGCAGGCGCGCTCGCGCCGCGCCGGCAAGCCTGACGAGCGGACGGAGGGTATTCCCGCCGCAGGCCCCGCCGAAGACAAGGAAAAGCAGCGGTGAGCACCACATCCGAACGCGCCGTTTTGCCGGCGATGCATTTCCTTGAACCCACGGCGGGCATGCTCTAGAGCAGTCTCAGAAAAAAATGAAACCGGTTTCCATCCGGAATTGCGACAAACAAAAGGTGGATCGGACCACCGGTTTTCTGAACGACGGTCCGGTTAGAACACTCGAACGCGTGACACAGGAGCCGGGGGGACAGCCCGGGAAAGAGATTTCCATGGACAGCATACGCATCCGCGGGGGCAATGCGCTCAACGGCACGATCCCGGTTTCCGGCGCCAAGAATGCGGCACTGCCGCTGATGATCGCCTCGTTGCTCACCGACGACACGCTGACGCTCGAAAACGTGCCGCACCTTGCCGACGTGGAGCAGCTCATCCGCATTCTCGGCAATCACGGCGTCGACTACTCCGTCAACGGACGCCGCGAGAACCAGAACAAGGGCTATTCGCGCACCATCCACTTCACCGCGCGCTCGATCGTCGACACCACCGCCCCCTATGAACTGGTCTCCAAGATGCGGGCGAGCTTCTGGGTCATCGGGCCGCTTCTGGCGCGTATGGGCGAGGCGCGGGTGTCGCTCCCCGGCGGCTGCGCCATCGGCACACGGCCGGTGGACCTCTTCATCGACGGTTTGCGCGCGCTCGGCGCCGAGATCGATATTGAGAGCGGCTATGTCGTCGCAAAGGCGAAAAACGGTCTCGTCGGCGCGCGCTACCGCTTTCCCAAGGTCTCGGTGGGCGCCACCCATGTGCTCCTGATGGCGGCCGCGCTCGCCAAGGGTGAAACGGTGCTGGAAAACGTCGCGCGCGAGCCGGAGATCGTCAACCTTGCCGATTGCCTCAACGCCATGGGCGCGAAGATTTCCGGCGCGGGCACGGCGACCATCACCGTTCAGGGCGTCACGTCCCTTTCCGGCGCGCGCCACCGCATCATCCCTGACCGCATAGAGACGGGCACCTATGCGCTGGCCGTCGCCATGGCCGGCGGCGACGTGCTTTTGGAGGGCGCCCGTGCCGACCTCCTGGAATCGGTGCTCGACGTGATCGAGCAGACCGGAGCCGAGATCACCCGCGCCAACACCGGCATCCGCGTCAGGCGCAACGGCGCCGGCATCGAGGCGGTGGACGTGACCACGGAGCCCTTCCCCGGCTTCCCGACCGACCTTCAGGCCCAGTTCATGGCACTGATGACCAGGGCGAAGGGCCAGTCGCGCATCACCGAGACCATCTTCGAGAACCGCTTCATGCATGTGCAGGAGCTGGCGCGGCTGGGCGCCCGCATCTCGCTTTCCGGGCAGACGGCGATCGTCGACGGGGTGGGACAGTTGAAGGGCGCGCCGGTGATGGCGACGGACCTGAGGGCCTCGGTCTCCCTGGTGATCGCCGGGCTAGCGGCGGAGGGCGAAACCCAGGTCAATCGCGTCTACCATCTCGACCGCGGCTTCGAGCGGCTCGAAGAAAAACTTTCCGGCTGCGGCGCGGAGATCGAGCGCATCTCCGCTTGAGCCGGATGGGAACGCGGGGCCGCGGTACGCCGTTTCGCGGGTGCATGCGTACGATCGGCGGCACGCCGCCATATGGATGACGTGAGAGTATCGATGGACCTTTTGAAACTGGTCGCCCTCGACGACGAAGATTTGAGCATCATCTCCGCGCATGTCCAGGACGCAGTGATGAAGGTTGGCGACCTCGTGTACCAGAAACGTGAAAGGCGCTTCGCCCTGGGGATGAACCGCTTTGTCTGGGAGAAGGAGAGGCGCGGCCTTTTTCGTCGCGAGCCCCATGAACGGCGGCGCAGCGTACTACATTTCGACCGCGTTCTCGCCGTCCGCGCCGCCGGCATCGACAGGACGAAGCCCGATGAGGTGCTGTCGCTCCTGACCGTCAACTTCGTGCCGGGCGTCGAACCGGCGGGCACGGTGGAGCTCGTTTTTTCCGGCGACGCGGCCATCAACCTCGATGTGGAATGCATCGAGGCGCGGCTGAGCGATCTGGGCGCGGCGTGGGAAACGCCGGTGCGCCCACGCCACGGCGGATGAGGGAGCGGCGATGACCATCAGACTGTCCACGGCGGACGCCGATTTCGAGACCCGCTTCGCAGCCTTCCTACTGACCAAGCGCGAGACATCCCAGGAGGTCGACGCGACGGTGCGCGACATCATCGCCCGCGTGCGCACCGAGGGCGACGCGGCGGTGGCCGACTATACGCGCCGCTTCGAACGTTTCGACATCACGAAGGTCGGCATGCGAGTGGAGCGCAGCGAGATCGAAGCCGCCTACAGCGGCGTCGATAAGGAGACGCTGGAAGCGCTGCGGCTGGCGCGCGAGCGCATCGAGGCGCACCACCGCCGGCAGGTTCCCGCCGACATGCGCTACAAGGACCCGCTCGGCGTCGAGCTCGGCTGGCGCTGGACGCCCATTCCCGCCGTCGGCCTTTACGTGCCGGGCGGCCTGGCGAGCTATCCAAGCTCCGTGCTCATGAACGCGGTGCCGGCGCGCGTGGCCGGTGTGGAGCGCGTGGCGATGGCGGTGCCGGCACCCGACGGCAAGCTCAACCCGCTTGTCCTGGTGGCGGCGGACCTTGCCGGTGTCGGCGAGATTTTCCGCATTGGCGGCGCACAGGCGATCGCCGCGCTCGCCTACGGCACTGAGACCGTTTCCGCCGTCGACAAGATCGTCGGGCCGGGCAACGCCTACGTGGCCGCTGCCAAGCGCCAGGTCTTCGGCCAGGTGGGCATCGACATGATCGCCGGGCCCTCGGAGGTGCTGGTGGTGGCGGACGGCGACAATGATCCGGACTGGATCGCCGCCGACCTTCTGGCCCAGGCCGAGCACGATACGGCGGCGCAGTCGATCCTGATGACCGACGATGCCGACTTCGCCGACAGGGTGGAAGCGGCGGTCGAGCGGCAGCTGAAGACGCTTTCGCGCAGCAAGATCGCCGCCGCCAGCTGGCGCGATTTCGGTGCCGTCATTCTGGTGCGCAGCTTCGAGGAAGTGCCGGGGCTGGTGGACCGCATCGCGCCGGAGCACCTGGAGCTTGCGACCGAGGAGGCGGAAAGCCTGCTCGCGCGCATCAGCAACGCCGGGGCCGTCTTCCTCGGCCGGCACACGCCGGAGGTGATCGGCGACTATGTCGGCGGTTCGAACCACGTGTTGCCGACGGCGCGCTCGGCGCGCTTCTCCTCTGGGCTTTCGGTGCTCGATTTCGTCAAGCGTATGTCGATCCTGCGGCTCGATGCCGAGCAGCTTCGGGCGCTGGGGCCGGCAGCGGTGGCGCTTGCCAAGGCGGAAGGGCTGGAGGCCCACGGCCGCTCGGTCTCGACAAGGCTCAACCTCTAGGACATCGGTATGGGCGAGCGGAATTCCGGCAAGGCGCGCCTGATCGATGTGGAGCTTGACGAGACGGTCGGCCGTGCCGCGCCGGACATCGAGCACGAGCGCGCCGTCGCCATTTTCGACCTCGTGGAGGAAAACCGCTTTCAGCCCGTCGGCGACGACGCCGGCGGCCCCTACCGGCTGAAGATCTCCCTCGTCGACGCGCGCCTCGTCCTCAACGTGACGCGCGAGAACGGCGATAAGGTCGTCACCCACATCCTCTCGCTGACGCCCTTCCGGCGCATCGTCAAGGATTACTTCCTCGTCTGCGAAAGCTATTACCAAGCCATCCGCTCGGCCACGCCAAGCCAGATCGAGGCCATCGACATGGGCCGGCGCGGCCTGCACAACGAGGGCTCGCAGACGCTGATGGACCGGCTGGCCGGCAAGATCGAAGTCGATTTCGACACCGCGCGACGGCTCTTCACTCTGGTCTGCGTGCTGCATTGGCGGGGGTGACGGCGATGTCTCAGCCGCGAGCCGTGCCGGCGGGCGGGAAGAGCGGGAAAGCGGGCGGCGGGCCGGCTTCGGTATTGTTCCTGTGCGGGCGCAACTCCATCCGCTCGCCCATGGCCGAACTGCTGGCACGCCGGGTGTTGCCGAAATCGACCTTCATCGCCTCGGCCGGCATCCGGCCCGGCGAGCGTGACCCCTTCGTCGATGCCGTCCTTGCGGAAGAGAACCTGGCGCTGGGCGTCTGGCGCCCGCGCACGCTGGAGGAGCTCGAGGACAGCTATTTCGACCTCGTCGTCACACTCGCGCCGGAGGCCCACCACACCGCATTGGAACTGACTCGTTCCATGGCCGTTGAAGTGGAGTACTGGCCGACGCTCGACCCGTCCGCGGTCGAGGGCACGCGCGAGCAGATCCTTTCGGCCTACCGCGACGTCCGCGACGGTCTGGCGGAACGGATCGCCCGGCGCTTCGGCGGAGCCATTACCCACGCCCGTTGAACAAGCTTGCACGAGTACCGGCGAATGGGCTAGGTTCCGCGCGATTTCGGCCGGCGTGAGCGCAAAACGCTCCCACGCGGTCGTTTCTATGTCAGAAGAAGGTATCGGATGCCGAAGGAAGAAGTCCTCGAATTTCCAGGGGTAGTCACCGAACTGCTGCCCAACGCCATGTTTCGCGTAAAGTTGGAAAACGAACACGAAATCATCGCCCATACGGCCGGCCGTATGCGCAAGAACCGGATTCGCGTTTTGACCGGCGACAAGGTGCTGGTGGAAATGACGCCCTATGACCTGACCAAGGGTCGTATCACCTACCGCTTCAAATAACCGGCCACGGCCGCGCCGGCAGGAGTTTGATGAGCGCGCTGAAGAAACTCGTCCTGGCCTCCGGTTCTCCGCGGCGCATAGAGCTCCTGCAGCAGGCGGGCATCGAGCCCGACCGTCTCCTCCCCGCAGAGATCGACGAGACACCGCTGAAGGCCGAGCATCCGCGCTCGCTGGCCAAACGGCTTTGCCGTGCCAAGGCGGAGAAGGCGCTGGAGCGGTTGAAGAAGAGCGGCGAGGCCGAAGATGCATTCGTGATGGCGGCCGATACGGTGGTGGCGGTCGGCCGGCGCATCCTGCCCAAGGCGGAAACGGTCGACGAAGCGTCGAACTGCCTCCGGCTTCTGTCGGGCCGCTCGCACCGCGTCTATACCGGCATCTGCCTCTTCACGCCCTCGGGCAAGCTGCGCCACAAGCTGGTGGAGACGCGCGTGCGCTTCAAGCGGCTTTCGCGCGAGGAACTGGAGAGCTACCTCGCCTCCGGCGAGTGGCGCGGCAAAGCCGGCGGCTACGCCATCCAGGGCCTGGCCGGCACCTTCATCGTCAAGCTCGTCGGTTCCTACTCGAACGTCGTCGGCCTGCCGCTCTATGAAACCGTCAGCCTGTTGACGGCGGACGGCTACAAGGTGCATTTCAACTGGCTTTCGGGAACCCGCGTCTGAACGATGCCGAATAACGAACCGGAAAAGGTCACGCCGCTGAGACCCAAGCGCCCCTGCCCCGAGTGCGGCAAGCCCTCGGAGCGCGCGTTCTATCCCTTCTGCTCCAAGCGCTGCAAGGACATCGACCTCAACCGCTGGTTCTCAGGCGCCTACGTCATCCCCGGCCGCCCCATCGAAGACGGCGACGACGAGACGCCCTCCGAATAGGCCACGGCCCGGTGCAAAGATGGTGTGGATCGTCAGTTCTTCCCGCCTTGCCATGCGCAACCTGAATTTGTAGAGCGTTTCTCGTGCACGCGTATGCGTAGATGGCGGCAGGTCGGCTGAATGTCCATGTCGACGGGTGGCCGCCGAAATTTTGCAGAACCAAAGGGGTTTGCCATGCCTTCCAAGTTGATTGCCGCCGTGTCCGCCCTTGCCCTGCTCGGCCTTGCCGCCTGCAGCAAGGAGGAGGAGAAGGCACCCGAGACGACCACGGACCAGGTCGAGGAAACCGTCGAGGAGGCTGTGGACACCGAGGCGGCGCCGGAACCGGAAGAGGACGCCTCGGATGCAGTGGAGCCCGACGAGGGGGCTGCTGCGGCCGAAGATCCCACCGAGGACACCGCTGAAACCGTAGAGCCGGAAAGCGATCCCCTCGAAACGGTCATCGACGCCGCCGGGCAGGAAGCCGGTGACAGAATCGATGCCGTCAAGGACACGATCAGCGAGGCCACCGGCGGCGGCACCGATGCCCTCGATGCGGTGTTCGAGGACGCCAAGGAGAAGGTCGGCGGCCAGCTCGACGCCCTCAAGGATTCGATCGACAAGGCCACCGGCAACGCTGCCGACGCCCCGGAGAATGCCGACGCCGAAGACGCGGCCGCCGCGGCGGAGAATACCGAGGCGGAAACCGCCGACGATGAAGCTCAAACCGGCGGCAACTGAAGCCCCCTGCTCTCCCCTTCAGCCTTCCGCTGAAGGGGAGAGATAAAAAAAGCCCGGCTCACGGGGAGCCGGGCAATGTGCAGGCAAGCCGGGGGGAACCGGCATGATGGGAGTGAATGCCTGCATTGGGAGATGAAGGCTGTCAGGGGCCGCGGCGCATCATGGCTTCGGCCTTGGCGCGGGTCCGCGTGATCTCTTGCAGACGACGGGTCGGGTCGTCCAATATCGGTCCCTCATAGGCTCGCATGATGTCTTCGCGGCTAAGGCCGATATCCTGAAGCTCCCAGTCCGAAAGCTCGTTCAGCTGGCTCATGGCCCGACGGTTGTTCCACAAGCGCCATGCCTCGGTGGCCGCGCGTACGAGACGCGCAGCAAATCCCGGCCTGGCGGTGGCGGTGATCGGCAAAGCGGTCCGTTCTGCACGCATGGAAAGCTCCTTGGCGCTCGGGTTGAAAATCTCCGCCCCTCGGCGGCGCATCCTGAAGACGGCAAAGCATCCCCGCGGCAAAAACCTCTGCCGCGGCGAAGCGCCCTTCCGCCCGTCTTCTGGAACGATCCGTTTATCCCACAAGGATATTGATTAGTCGAACGAATGTTTTTAATCTTTTCCATCAAATTCCATGATGGAAGAAGAGCCATGGCAGCCCCGCTCGATCTCGACCAGCTCAACACATTCATTTCCATTGCCGATACCGGCAGCTTCACGCGTGCGGCGGAAGAGGTGCACCGCACCCAGTCGGCCGTCTCCATGCAGATGCGGCGCCTCGAAGAGCGCATCGGCAAGCCGCTCTTCGAGAAGGACGGGCGCACCAACCGGCTGACGGAGGAGGGCGAGCGGCTGTTGCTCTACGCCCGCCAGATGCTCCGGCTCAACCGGGAGACGCTGGCCGCCTTCGACGATGCGAGCCTGGAAGGCCATATCCGCATCGGCATGCCGGACGATTATGCCGAGCGCTTCCTGCCGGAGATCATGGCGCGCTTCTCGCGCTCGAACCCGCGGGTGGAGATGTCGGTGCTGTGCGAGCCGACGCCCAACCTGGTGCACCACGTGCGCCAGGGCAATCTCGACATCGCCCTTCTGACCGACGATGACGCCTCGGAGGTGGTGCGACGGGAGCCGCTGTTGTGGGTCGGCTCGACCAACCATTCCACCCATGAGCGCGACATCCTGCCCATGGCCTTCGGCCGGCCGACCTGCTCCTGGCGCCGGGCCGCCTGCGAGGCGCTGTCGGAGATCAACCGCGAGTACCGTGTGCTCTTCACCAGCTTCTCGGCGACGGTGATCACGGCGGCGGTGCTTTCGGGAGCGGCCGTGTCGGTGCTGCCGGAATGCGCGCTCAGGCCCGGCATGCGGGTGCTCGGCGAGAACGAAGGCTTCCCCGCCCTGCCCGACTGCCGCATCGGCATCTTGCGCGGGCGCACCAGCCAGACCGAGATCGCCGAGGCGCTGGCCCGCCACATTAGCGAAAGCCTCGACAACATCACCGTGCCGCTGGCGGTGGACGAGGCGGAAGGCTTCGACTTCGCCACGCTGTCTCATCGTATGCGCCGCGGCAAGCGGCTGAGGCCAAGCCAGGTGCTGCCGGGGTGGTGAGATAGGCGGCCGCTGACGGAGGCCGTTTGAGCAAGATCGATCAAATGCGGCCCGGCAAATGCGTCCATGATCGCGCCCGTTGGCAAATGGGAGCACGGGGAGTGGAATGAGCACGGTCGCCAAGGCGCTCTGGTTCATCGAGAGCCAATTCGGCCGCTGTCCGAGCCTCGACGACATCGCCGCGGCCTGCGGCACGAGCCGCTTTCACCTGAGCCGCAGCTTCAGGCTGGCCACCGGTCTGCCGGTGATGGCCTACGCGCGCGGACGTCGGCTAACCGAGGCCTACAAGGTGCTTTCTGGCGGCGCGCCGAGCATCCTCGGTGTGGCGCTGGAAGCCGGATATAGCTCCCATGAAGCCTTCACCCGCGCCTTTCACGACCAGTTCGGGCTGACGCCCGAAGAGGTGCGCAAGGGGCGGGCAGTGGACACGAAACTGCTTCTGGAGCCGATCAGGATGGACAACGCAACGAACATCACCCTTGAAGAGCCGCGCCTCGAGCGCCGGGACGCGATCACGATCGCCGGGCTCAGCGCCCGGTTCCGCCTCGAAGAGACCCAGAACATTCCCGCGCTGTGGCAGAAGTTCCAGGAATACGAGGGCACCCTCGGCGAGATTCCCGGCCTCTGGTACGGGGTGTGCGGAGAGTGGAGCGACAGCAGGGAAGACTTCCTCTACATGGCGGGCGTCGGCGTCACCCGCACCGAGGGCCTGCCGCCGGAACTCACCATCTACAGCTTTCCCGCCCAGACCTATCTCGTCTTCAGGCACGACCGCCACATCTCCGAGCTGCACCGGACCATGGACGCCATCTTCGGGTGCTACCTGCCCGAGCACGGCTACGACGCCATGCGGATGGGCACCTATTTCGAGCTTTACGACGAGAAGTTCGATCCGGTGACCGGGCTCGGCGGGCTCGAATTGTGGATGCCGGTCGCGAAAGGTGGTTGATTCAGGGGAGGAAAAGAAATGCTGAGCGAGCCCAAAATCATTGAGCTTGAGGCGCAGCCCTACCTGGCGATCCGCAAGATCGTCAAAATCCCCTTTGGTACGGTCGCCTCCAAAACGCTTGCCGAGCTTCAGCGCCGCATGCGCAAGCGCGGCATCGAGGGCATCGATGCTCCCTTCTTCAAGTACAACATCATCGACATGCCGAGCGCGCTAGAGATCGATTTCGGCTTGCCCACGGCGAACGAGGAGAACGGCGACGAAACGCTTGTCAGCGGGATTCTGCCGGCCGGACGCTACGCATCCCTCATCCATACGGGGCCGTACAAAGGCCTGATGGAGGCGAACGGTGCGCTGCTGCGCTGGATCGAGGCCGAGGGGCTGAAGCTCGACATGCGCCCGTCTCCGGCCGGGGACGTATTCGGGTGCCGGTTGGAGATCTACCCGACGGATCCGAAGGTCGAGAAGGATCGCAGCAAATGGGTCACCGAATTGGCCTTCAAGCTGGCGGATTAGGGCACAACGCGGCGACCCAGCGCGAGCAAATGCGCGGCATCGGGGAACCAAGCCCGCAGAGCGAGGTTGTCCGGAAGCTGTTCCCTCACACCGCCAGCTACGGAATGGGTCCAGGACAGTCATCCCTCGCGGCAGCCGATTGGAACATAATCCGCGGAGAACGGTTGCACGGCCATGCCGCCTCCCCGTGCAGGAGGAGACCAATCATGACCGTCAAAACAGCTCAGTTCTTCGCTATCATCCTCATTGCCATGGTGCTTGTGCCCTCCGGGGCTCACCTGATCTCGCTTCCCAACAAGGCCGGCATGGACCAGGAGCAATTCTTCACAGTCCAGCAGGTCTACAGGGGCTGGGCGCTCGTGGCGATCCCGCTTCTCGGCGCCTTGATCGTCACGCTCGTCCTGGCGGTGCTCACACGGCCGCAAGGACCGGCGTTCCTGTTCGCCGCCCTGTCTTTCGTTCTGCTTCTTGTAACCCTCGTCACCTTCTTCATCTGGGTGTTCCCGGCAAACCAGTCCACCGACAACTGGACGGCCGCGCCGGAGAATTGGCAGGCGCTCAGAACGCAGTGGGAGACCATGCACGCCATAAACGCGGTGATCACCCTTTGCGCGCTGGCCGCCACGGTGCTTTCGGCGCTTGCCTGGTCGGAGGCCTGAGCGCGCCCTGTCTCCGGCCCGATTCGTGACGATGCGCCTGAGTGGCGAAAAGGGCAGCCCTGCGCGTGGGAGCGCCGGCAGACCAAGAGTTGCAGGGCGGTTGATACCATTGAGGATTTCCAAGCGAGATGCGATAGACTTAGCCGAATAAGTCTCGCCTGAAGGAACACCCTCCTTGCAATATATGGCCGAACCCACCGTGAAGTGGTACCGCCAGCGCTCGTTCGTGCTGTGCGTTCTGATCGTCGCCGGCATCCTCGCCTTTCAGGCAGGTGTCCTGGCCGCCATGGGCCGTGTGCCGATCTGCACCTGCGGGCTGGTGAAGTTCTGGTATCCCGATTCCTCCGGCCCGGAAACCTCGCAGCACCTTACCGACTGGTACACGTTCAGCCATATCCTCCACGGCCTCATCTTCTATTTCCTCCTGTGGCTTGTCGCGCCGCGGATGCCCTTCTGGTGGCGGCTGGCCATCGCGGTCGGGGTGGAGGCCGTCTGGGAAATCGCCGAGAACACGCCGATGGTGATCGACCGCTACCGCCAGTCCGCGCTGGCGGAGGGATATTTCGGCGACAGCATCGTCAATTCCCTGGCCGACACGTTCGCCGCCATCACAGGCTTCGTCTTCGCCCGCCTTTCACCCGTCTGGGCAAGCATCGCCCTGCTCCTCGTCTTCGAGCTTTTCGTGGCCTACATGATCAGGGACAATCTGACGCTCAACATCATCCAACTGATCCATCCGACGGAAGCCATCTCCCGTTGGCAGGTGGGCGGTTGAGCGCGTTCGGCCGCCGATTGGGTAGCGAGGCGGAATTTTTGGCGAGGACGGCCTCATGACAGATACCCAATCCTGTAGCCCTCCGACCGACATACCTGCCAGTTTCATGGCCGAGTTGCGCGGCTATTCATGGGTTCTGCAAACGATTGGCCGCTCCGATGCCGCGGTGTATCGGCTGGAGGACGGGGATCGTCCGACACTTTTCGTCAAGACCGAGCGGACGCATCCGCTCGGTGAACTCGCGGGCGAGGCTTCTCGCTTGCGTTGGCTCCGCGAGAGGCCTGTCGCTTGTCCCGAAATTCTTGCCGAAGCGGCAGAGGACGGCCGGGCTTGGCTTTTGATGAGCGCGGTTCCGGGGCGGGACCTGGCATCTTCGCCAGAGCTGAGCGCAGAACGCATCGTCGAAATTGCCGCCGACGCGCTTCATCGTCTGCATCAGCTGAATGTTGCGGACTGCCCGTTCGACCACACGCTCGACCGGCGGATCGCGCTTGCCCGCTTGCGCATGGAAGCGGGGCTGGTGGACGAGGAGGATTTCGATACCGAGCGCCTGGGCCGCACCGCGCGCCAACTCTTCGGGGAGTTGCTGGAGCGTCGGCCTTCCGACGAAGTGCCCGTGGTTGCCCATGGAGATGCGTGCCTGCCAAACCTGCTCGCTCACAACGGCCACTTCACGGGCTTTGTCGATTGCGGCCGCCTTGGCATGGCTGATCGGCATCAGGATTTGGCACTGGCCGGCCGAAGCATCGCTCACAATCTAGGCGGTCAATGGGTGGAGCCGTTCTTCCGCTGCTACGGTGCGGAGCCCGACCTGGATCGTTTGGCTTATTACCGCCTGCTCGACGAGTTCTTCTAGCGCTCCACCGGCTCTCGGCCCCTCGGGGTTGACCGGGTCCCTCGCAACGCGCTCAATCGGCCCATGGAAGACACCCGCAGAGACGATTCGCTCAGCAACATCGCCGAGTTCTCGGTCAGCGAAATCTCGCTCGCCCTCAAACGTACGGTCGAGGATGCCTTCGGCCATGTGCGCGTGCGCGGCGAGATTTCGGGTTATCGTGGCCCGCATGCCTCGGGCCACTGCTATTTCGCGCTGAAGGACGAGCGGGCGCGGATCGAGGCGGTCATCTGGCGGGGCAGTTTCTCGAAGCTGAAGTTCCCGCCCCAGGAGGGGCTTGAGGTGGTGGCCACCGGCCGCCTCACCACCTACCCGGGCTCGTCGAAATATCAGATCGTCATCGACAGCATCGAGCCCGCCGGCGCCGGGGCGCTGATGGCCTTGCTCGAGGAGCGTAAGCGCAAGCTGGCGGCCGAGGGGCTGTTCGCGGAAGAGCGGAAAAGGCCCCTGCCCTTCATGCCGCGCGTCATCGGCGTCGTCACGTCGCCCACGGGGGCTGTCATCCGCGACATCATCCACCGCATCACCGACCGTTTTCCCGTGCATGTGGTCGTCTGGCCGGTCCGAGTGCAGGGTGAGACGACCGGCGGCGAAGTGTCGGCCGCCGTCACCGGCTTCAACGCGCTCGGCCCCGGCGACGGCACCCCCCGGCCGGACGTCATCATCGTCGCGCGCGGCGGCGGCAGTCTGGAAGACCTGTGGGGCTTCAACGACGAGGCGGTCGTGCGGGCCGTGGCGGGCTCAAAGATCCCGGTCATCTCCGCCGTCGGCCATGAGACGGACTGGACCCTGATCGACCTCGCCGCCGACCGGCGCGCGCCGACGCCCACCGGAGCTGCGGAAATGGCGGTGCCGGTGAAGGCGGAGCTCGAAGCCGGCCTCTCCCGCCTCTCGGCGCGGCTCAAGGCGGCGGTCTCGCGCGATCTGGAGCGGCGGCGGCAAGGCCTGCGCGCGCTCTCGCGGGCGCTGCCCTCGCCGGACCAGCTCTTCGCCCTGCCGCGCCGGCGCTTCGACGAGGCGGCGGGGCGGCTGGTGCGGGCTCTGGGCGGCGCCACCCAGCGCAAGCGGCTGCGCTTCGACGGGCTGCGGCTTGCGATCACAGCGCTCGACCGGCGCCTTGTCGAGGCGCGGCGTCGCGCGACCCAATGCGGCGAGCGCCTGCCGATCGTCTATCTCGGCCTGGTGCGCAACCGCCGCGCCCGTTTCGATCGCGATGCCGCGCGCGTCAGCCCGCGCGCCAGCCTGGAGCGTATCGGCCGCCTGAAAGAGAGACTGGGGGCAACGACCGGCCGCCGCGACCGCGCCGTCCACCTCCGGCTCGAGCGCGCGAAGACCGCCTACGACCAGGCTGCAAGGCTTGCCGAATCGCTGTCCTACAAGAAGGTTCTGGAGCGCGGCTTCGCGCTGGTGCGCGACGCGGAGGACAGACCGCTCAAACGGGCACGCGACCTGCGGGCGGGCCAGGAGTTGCACCTGCAATTCTCCGACGGCAGCGCCGGCGCCGTCGCCACCGGCAAGCCGGCCGGCGACCCGCGCCGAAGCAAAGCTTCCCCGGCGGCGAAGGAGCCTGGAAAGCAGGGGTCGCTGTTCTAGGCATTTCCGCTTCGCTCCGGCTTCCGGGATGCACGGCTGGAGGAACTGTGCAGCCCTTCTGGCTAAGGGTGCTGCTACCGGACAAGCCGGCACCCTTACCCCCTTGCATACCCAATGCCTCCATGGGCAACCGGCAAGGCCGATTACCCCATCTCCAAGCTTGTCGAAATGCCCCGCCGAAAGCCGGCGCGCGGCCCGCGTCATGAGGTATCGGGGCTCTCCAGCGCGTCCATAGCCAGCGAATGGGCGTGAACGAGGATTTCGTCGACCTCGCGGACGTTGCGGGGTGCTTTTCTTCCTCGCGCGCCTGCGGCGTTGCGGTAGGCGTCGGACGGGTCGAAGCGGGACAGCCGGCCGCCGGGCGGCCGGCCGCCACGCAGCGGTGCGATGCGGCGCGTAAGCCCCAGATCGCGGCGCGCCTTCCAGCGGGCAAAGCGCATGGCCTGCCCCGGCAGGTCGTCAAGGGCGGCGGCGAGTGCCGCGAGCCGCTGGCCAAGACGCGCGGCGCTGACGGGATCGTCGCGGGAGGGCGGCTGCGGGAGGGCAGACGGCTCGATGAGGCCGGGAAACAGGATGCGCGGGACGGCGTGCGCCGGCCCATGGCGGCCGCGGCCCCCTTCGGCAAGCTCAGGGCTGAGCGAAAGCAGCAGCGGGTCGAAGAGCGGCAGGCTCACGCTTCGCGGACGGGCGGGCGCGGCGGCGCGCCTGGCTTCCGCCCTCGCTCTGCGCGCTGCGGCGGCCAGGTCGGCGGGCGAGGCCATCACGGCGATGCCGAGGCTGCG
>NZ_WQNI01000027.1 GCF_010993735.1 Chelativorans alearensis | reverse complement strand
GCCGCTCGCTCGCTACAGCGCGGTTGAGGGCGCGCGCGCGAGCGGCTTCGTCACCGCCGCACCTACACCACGGGCTGGGACACGACCTCGCCGATGCCTTGGACCAGGAAGGACATACGAAGTTCAGCGTGCCGTTCTCCGCAGTTGTCACACGCCTCTCCGAGATCGATATCGCCCTGCCGAAACCACTGAGTCGGCCGCATCAGCGGAAGGTTTTCGATCTTGCGGCGGTTCGATCGAAAAGGCGGGCGCCCTACCAAGCGCCTGATGAGATACGGCCGATGCGGCCTCACAGCAATGTGATCGAATTCCCTGTCGGCAGGGTCTTCGCCTAAGCTGTGCTTCTCCTGGACCCTGGTTCCGTTCAGCTCTGCTAGTGTGCTGACTGCAATATCCGGCACGGGTCGTGTGGTCTGAAACCGTCGAGCGTATGTTCGCGCCGCCGCGAACGCGCGTCGTGGATGGCGACGAGCGTTGATCTGGATCATGGCGATCGCGGGCTGCAAGTCCGATCCTGCACCATGCAATGCGAGGTGCTGCCTTGAAGCCGACCATCCTGATCGTCGAGGACGATAGGGCAACCCGCCATTCCCTGAGAATGGTGCTGGAGGTCTATGGTTATACAGTCAAGGATTTCGCATCAGCGGAGGACATGGCGGAAGAGCTGCCTGATCCCCGCAGTTGCCTGATCCTCGACGTTAATTTGCCGGGCGCGAGTGGTCTGGAGACGCTCGGGCGGCTGCGCGCCTCCGGCTCATCAATCCCGGCCGTGCTCGTGACCGGCCGACCGTCCGATAAACTCCGTGACGAGGCGGCCCACCTTGATGCGCTGGCGTTCTTCGAGAAGCCGATCAATATCGATGCCCTGCTGGAAGCTATCGAGTCGATCAGGCCATGAGATGCCCAGCGGCGACTGACCAAAACCGAGGCAGTGGGCCTACCCGGTTCCGCTGCCGCCGCGCGAGACGAGGGTCAATCGGATAATTTGCGACAGGGTTGAGGCGTGCAGCTTCTCCATCACCTTTGCCCGGTGGACCTCGACCGTCCGCCGGCTGATCCCGAGGCGGTCGGCGATAACGCTGTTCGCGTGCCCCGCGGCCAGGCCGTCGAGCACCTGCCTTTCCCGCTCGGTCAGTTGCTCCAGCCGCGCGACCGCGTCCGCCTTGTTCTTCTGCCAATCGTCGGATCGGCGGTCGAGAGCAGACCGCACCGCGGCGATGATGCGCTCGTCCTCGAACGGTTTCTCGATGAAGTCGAAAGCACCCGCCTGCAGGGCCTCGATCGCCAGGCTCACATCCGATTGGCCGGTGATGACGATGACAGGCAGATCCTTGTCGATCTGCTGAACGCGGCGAACCAGATCCAGTCCGTTCATGCCGGGCATGCGAACGTCGGTAACCACGCACCTGGCGTTCCGCGATGGGAGAACGGCCAGGAAGGATTCGGCCGATTCATGAGGCTCCGCTTCGAGCGACGCCGACCCCAGCAGGAAGACCAGCGAGCTTCGCATTGCCTGGTCATCGTCGACGATGTGAATACGAACGGCGTCAGGCATCATTTTCCTTCATTCGCTGCAGTGTGAACCGAAAGACCATTCCTTCCGGCCTATTCGGCTCAGCCCAAATGCGGCCGCCATGGGCTTCCACGATCGTTCGGCAGATTGACAGCCCCATGCCCATACCATGTGCTTTCGAGGTGACGAATGGCTGGAACAGTTGGGCGGCCACCTCCTTGTCGAGACCCGGGCCGGTGTCTGCGACGCTCGCCTCGATGAAATCGTCATCCCGTAGAGCTGTCGCTATGGTCAGTTCTCGCCGGTCGCTCTCCTCCATCGCCTCCACGGCATTGCGTATCAGATTGACCATGACCTGCTGGATCTGAATCCTGTCGGCAAGAATGAGACCCGCATTCGGATCAAGATTGTAGCGTGCGATAATGGCGCGTTCCTTGGCGCCGACAAGTGCAAGCGCCCCTGCCTCCTCGATGATCTTCGAGATGTTCTCGATCGATCGGGCGCTTTCGCCGCTCTTCACGAACTCGCGCAGGCGGTTGATGATCTGGCCTGCCCTGATCGCTTGCTCCGCAGCCTGGTCAAGTGCGTCCACCAGCATTTCTTTCGGCGGCGGGCGATCAGCTGTCAGAAGGCGTCGGCATCCCTTCAAATAGTTGGAGATCGCACCCATCGGCTGGTTCAGTTCATGCGCAAGATTTGACGCCATCTCACCGAGCGCCGTAAAGCGCGAGACATGGATCAGCTCGGTCTGCAGCTCCTGCAGCCTCGTCTGTGTCTCCTGGCGCTCCGTTAGGTCACGGATGAAGCCGGTGAAGAAGCGTTGTTCACCACTCTTCATTTCTCCGACATTGAGTTCCATCGGAAAGCTGGAGCCATCCTTCCGCTCTCCGGACACGATCCGGCCGATGCCAATGATGCGCCGCTCGCCAGTGGCGAGATAGCGGGCGACATAGCCATCATGTTCCTCGCGATAAGGCGACGGCATCAACATCGACACGTTCCTGCCAAACACCTCGTCCGCCGTATAGCCGAATTGGCGTTCGGCCGCGGAGGAGAAGGAACGGATGGTCGCCCGCTCGTCGATCACCACCATCGCATCGGGCACCGTGTCGAGGATCGATTGCAGATGTGCTTCACGCTGACGAACCCGACGAGCCGCTGCCGAAAGCGCTCGTCCGACCTTGTTCACCTCTTCGACGGCGGTCTCGACCGGAACGATCTCCTCCTGGCGGCTTGCCGCGGCCCCCGCGCTTTCCAGGCTGTGGATCGCCTGCGAAAGCGTCCGGCCTATTCGATAAGCAAGACCGGTCGCCAGGATCACCAGCATAATGCCGATGACAGCCAAGGTCAGCAACGCACTGCGGAGAGGCGCGTTGAGGAGTGACACTGGAGCGCCCACCGCCACGACCCAGTCGGCGACCCGAGGTCTGGCGTAGGCTGTTCTGAAGTCTATACCTTCCAGGTTCGGGCCGATCCGGATTCCCTCTGCGCCTGGCGCCTGGCCGATGGTTCCGGGAGGCGCTGGCGTGCCGACAAACCTTTCATGTTGGGCAGAGCGGGCAACGACGGTGTTGTTGCCGTCCACGATCACGGCGAACCGCCCGGCAGGTAAGTTCACCTGTTTGAGGACATCTACGAGCTGCGCTGCGGGAACGCCGACCGAGAGAAAGTAGACGACCTCGCCATCCTTCAGCACCGGTACCATGACCACGACAACCCACAGCCCATGTACGGGCCCCTTGATAAGGTTTGAAACGGCCGGTTCCCCGGTGCGACGGACCTTCTGTTCGAATTGCGGGATATCCGGGTTCCCGCCCGCAAGCGGCGATCCCCACGGCACGGAAGTGTTCATCAGCTGCAGCGGTTCGCCGGGCGCTCGCAGGACGATATTGATGCCCAAGGCATCGTAGATCCGGTGTGCCCTACGATAGAAGACTTCGATATTGCCTCTCTGCAGTTCGGGCGCGGTCGCCAGCGACTGTAGCATGAGGATGTGGGAGCCAAGCTCCCGGTCGACGGCGATCGAAAGCTCCCGCGCCGCCGACACCACGCTTTCGTCGATCCGATCACGCTGGGCGATCACATAATACCACGCCAGCACGCCGGCGAAAATGAGGATCGGCAAAACCAGGGCCCCTCCCAGCCTCAGAAGGTGTGCCGATATCGAGCGCGACTGAGCATGCCGTTTCGATCGACTTGCTTCTTGCGTACCCTTGTCACGTTTCGTGAGACTTGGATCTGGCGATAGGTCCTTGAGCGAATTACGCGACATGCTTACCGATTACTCCGACGAGCGGATCAAGCCCATTCGGAACAACACCGGTGTTCTCGCCTTGATCCCCACGATCCCAGCGCAATGAATGCACACACGGTGGCTGCGAGCAAGAACAAGCGCCAAGGCGCAGTCGCCAAAACAACCAAACTTGCGCCAGCGGGCATTTCGCCCGCCCTGGCAGTCGATCAATTCCCCTCAAGTGGTCGCTGGCGTTTTGTGCCGTCGACGGCCGGATCGAGCCCGTGACGTCAGGCAGCGCAACGGCAATTTGCACCAAGGGATTTATCCACCTGTCGGATGAGACGGCATGCCTCCCTGAAAGGGCCAGACGGCGCGGATACTGTAGCTCGCAGCCGATCGCATCGGCCCACGGCGGTTTCAACCAAGCCGTTTCAAACCTAGCTGCCCCCATCAAGTGCCACATGAGCACGTAAAGAAGCAGGCACCCGCAGGCGTCGATAACGCTCATAACCGAACCGCCGCCCTTGACTCATTAGAGAGCAAAATCCGCCCCATGTTGGTCGTTCAGGCCACCTCCGCACACCAAGAATGGATACCAGAGTCGCAATGACCTGGCCCCCGGTAGTTTCCTCTAATGGAGGCTCGTAACCGCAAAAGAATAAATTGCTACGCGTTTTTGAGTATTTTCCGATCCCCATTTGTATTTGACGGTGCATTGCATGTGACCTTGAATGGATACATGCAGCAGAGATGGGCGAAGAACGGAAATCTCACAAGGCTTTTTAGGCTGATAATGCTCGTCGCGTTGACGCTCGCAAGCTATTCTCTTTCCTTGTCATTATCGAAGCCCTCCCATGCTCAGCAAGACATTACAGCTGTCGCATTGTCCGCGTTCGTTTCGACGGGCCATGCGCATGAAGACGATCATGGATCGACAACACATGATTGCGAGGAGTCCGAAGGCGGCGCCTGCTGCATGCCGCTTTGCCATGCAGTAGGCGGTCTTATCTATGCTTCAATCATGATATTTCCTACAACATCTCTCAGGATTCTCCGTTTCGTCATGCGGCTGAGTTCCAACGTCGCACTCAAGCCTGATCGCCCCCCGCAGCCCGACCCTTGGCCACACGGCGATAGCCGTGTCGACGCGCGCTGAGATTACTCGACGCGCATTGGTGAAAGTCTTTCGATCTCGGACCTGAAAAGGAAGCTGCCTTGTTGGCGACATGTCCTGAAGGAGCGCCAGATCAGAGGCGGTCATCTCGACCACTTCCGGGGGGCACGTCCGTCCGATGGTTCCACGAAGACTTTACCCCTCATCCATGGTCAAGAGGGCGTGTACGTTATGCTAGCAAGTGCTGAACATGTAACCAAACCAACCCATCGGACGCCGCGCCATATAGCCCGCGCAATTTGGGACACTATTCCCACGAGGGTTCAGGAAACTTCCATCATGAACTGGGTGGGACGCCTGATCTACAGAAAATACACCCGCGGTTCGATGCTGATACAATCCCACTACACCAAATTCCTAAGGAATCCACCGCTACTCGAGGTGCTCGCCGACTCGATGTCGGCTATTCCGCAGGGGTCTGTTGTGAAACTCTCCTCGATTGGGTGCAGCACCGGCGCGGAGCTCTACTCCGCCCTCTATGTTTTGCGCGAAGCCCGCCCTGATCTTCGAATACTGGCCTGTGGCGCCGATATATCTGCGGCGGCGGTCGAGGTGGCCAAGAAAGGAATTTATCGATCGGATATCCCGGCGGTGCAAGACAGCCTTTACGAGGCCGGGCGGCCTGAGGTCACCAAGGAGGAAATCGAGGTGCTGGGAGGCATCCTCCAGCGGCAACCTAACGGCATGTTCCTTGTGAGAGACCGGCTGAGGGAAGGCATTCGCTGGATCGTCGCCGACGCCTGTGATGGCCAACTCACGGAAGAGCTTGGACCTCAAGACGTCGTGATGGCGAACAACGTATTGGGCGCCATGCCCGACGCGGTCGCTGAGGAATGCCTGCGCAATATCATGGGCATGGTTCGTCCGGGCGGATATCTCGTGGTGGAGGGGATCGATCTCGATCTGAAGACGGACATCCTGAAGGATTCAGGCTTCCTCCCCGTCCTTGATCGAATGGATGAGATTTGGAGGGCGGATACGTCGAAGCGAGGCTGGCCATGGTTCCGCTGGGGACTTGAGCCAGTGGATCGCAACCTGCCCGGCTGGGAACTGCGCTATTCGGTCATTTTCCGCCGCTCCGGGCCCTGATTCAAACTGATGAGAACCTTGGGCCTTACGCGGGGCAATGTTTTGAAGGCGTAGTCATGGTTTTTGAGAAGGCGATCGAAAGTGCTCGCCGGTTCGGCGTCTTAGGTTCGGACTGGTCGCTTATCGGGGGCGGTGTATGGATTGCCTTCTCAAAAGCTGCCTCTCAACTGGCTCAGCTTGCCACAATCTTCGTCGCTGCCCGCTTCCTCAGCCCGACCGAGTTCGGCACCTTCGCGTTCACCTCCGCAATCGGAATTTTTCTCGTCGTCCTCGCTGAAGGCGGGTGGGCGGAATTCATTATGAAATCGAGCGACGATCGCGAACGATTTGACCAAGTATCCACAATAGCGCTGATCAGCGGATTTATTTTCACCGCACTTGGAATGGCAACTTCGGCGGTCGTATATTTCGAGTTCAGCCATTGGCATGGTCTTCTGCTTGGATTGCTTTGCTTCTGCATTTTGCCGGCTGCCCTGACGACCGCTTATCACGGGACGCTCGTCTGCCGCGGCGAATTGCGCAAGCAAGCGATGATCCGGGTTACCGCGGAAGCAACAGGGATTGTCGCGACCATCTTCGCGTTGCTGGCCGGGCTGAACGTCTTTGGCCTGGTTGCAGGCAGGATCATCATACAGGTGATCGTGCTGATCGGAACGGCTCGCGCAGTCGACCGCATGCCCCGCCTGGTCTTGTCCCACTCGTCCATGACGGAAGTCCTAGCATTCTCGCAGCACATCCTTGCAAACAGATTGATCGTTTTCCTTTGGTCGTACTCGGGAACCCTGGCGGTTGGCGGCTTTCTCGGCATGGCGGAAGCCGGTTACTACCGCGCCGCCGAGAGAGTTGTAGCTGCAATTTCAGAACTTGTCGGCGAGCCAGCGCGGGCTCTAGGGTGGGTGGTGTTCAAGCGCGCTAATGAGCAGGCGCACAACGATGGTCACGAATCTCGAGCGGGAGCAAACGGCAGGTTCCTCGTTACGTTGCTCGCGCTTGCTGCTCCAGTCTATCTCGGCCTGGCACTGGTGTCGGAAGACGTGATATATTTCGCGCTTGGAGAGAACTGGATGCCTGCGGCAGTCGTCGTCTCGATCTTGTGTCTGAAACAACTGATTCTCACGCCCGGCTATATCACGGAACCGCTTCTATCGGTTGCGGGAAACGTGCACAAAAGGCTTCCCATCACGATCTTGAACATGGCAGTTGCGCTCACGCTTGTCGTAATATTTGCGCCATTCGGTCTGATCCCATTGGCTCTAGGCCAGGTTCTTGGCGCGGGATTCGCACTCATCACGACGATCAAGCTGCAGATCAGCTATGGCGGGGTGAACTGGTACGGCGTCGCCCGCAACGCTGCTGCCACCGCCCTATGGCCTCTCATGGTGATGGTCTTCGTCGTTCTTGCAATTGAGAACGTCCTCGGGTCCCACACGTTCAATCGCGGGGCCGTGTTTCTCCTGGAGGTCCTTGCAGGCGCATCGGCCTACGGCCTGTGCGTCTTGATTGCGGTAAAGCTTCTGCGGGAGTCCCGAAGAGTGACCGCTGCCTAACGCGTACTGGTCATCCGCTGGGCGGGATGGTCGGACGCCAAGGCGATCCGCCCATGCCTCCAGTGGAGATCAACTTTGCCACTTCTTGAAAGCAGACATCGCAGCGACCACGCTGGAGGCCGTGGTTGCGCCATTTCTTCGTATCCACCGCGTCCCTTAACAGCGGTCGTTTATTCGAACTCCCCCGACGGGTCATGCTAGGACTTATCGAGGGAGCACCCGTCTTCGATAACCTTTACCAGTATTTCCGCAAGAAGCGCCGGTGACGCGCAGGGATGGATTGATGAACAAGCTCGCAAGCAACAACACGCAATCCATCGAGCGCGACGATGCGCCCGACCACGGCATCCCCTTCGGAGAGGCCGTCCGCGTCTGGGCTCGAGTGGCGGCGCTCTCCTTCGGCGGCCCGGCCGGGCAGATCGCCGTGATGCACCGGATCATCGTTGAGGAGAAGCGCTGGATCGGCGAGACGCGCTTCCTGCACGCGCTCAACTACTGCATGCTTCTGCCGGGACCGGAGGCGCAGCAGCTCGCCGTCTATATCGGCTGGCTCCTCCACAAGACCAAGGGTGGGCTCGTCGCCGGCATCCTGTTCGTGCTGCCGGGCGTCATCGCCATCATGGGTCTGAGCTGGATCTATGCGCTGTTCGGCAATGTCGGCGCCGTCGAGGCGCTGTTCTTCGGGCTGAAGGCGGCGGTGCTCGCCATCGTACTCGAGGCCGTGGTACGTGTGGGCAGACGCGCCCTCAAGAACAACGTCATGGTGGCGCTCGCGGCCGCCGCCTTCATCGCCATCTTCTTCTTCCACGTGCCGTTTCCTCTGATCATCCTGACGGCGGCCCTGATCGGCTTTGCCGGCGGCCGCGCGGGCCTCGCCCCCTTCCTCGCCGCCAACGGGCACGGCAAGGTGGGCGACAGGCAGATTGCCGATGCCGACAGCATCCTCGGCGAGACGATCCCGACCCATGCGCGGCCTTCCGTGGCTTGGGCGCTGAAGATCGCGAGTGTCTTCCTGGTTTTGTGGCTTGCGCCGGTCGCAGCCCTGCTAGCCGCGCTCGGTCCCGGCAATGTCTTTGCCGACATCGCCGTCTTCTTCTCCAAGATGGCCGTGGTGACCTTCGGCGGCGCGTATGCCGTTCTCGCCTATGTCGCGCAGCAGGCGGTGGAGACCTATCAGTGGCTCCAGCCCGGCGAGATGCTGGACGGGCTTGGGATGGCCGAGACCACGCCCGGGCCGCTCATCATGGTTACGCAGTTCGTCGGGTTCATGGGCGCCTTCCGTGCGCCTGGTTCGCTCGATCCGCTGGTGGCCGGCACGCTCGCCGGGCTTCTCACCACCTGGGTGACCTTTACGCCCTGCTTCCTGTGGATATTCCTCGGCGCGCCCTATGTCGAGGCGCTGCGCAGCAACCGAGCGCTTTCGGCCGCCTTGGCAACGATCACCGCCGCCGTCGTCGGCGTCATCCTCAATCTCGCGGTGTGGTTCGGGCTGCACGTACTCTTCGGCGAGCTGATCGAGGTGAGCGGCTTCGGCATGGGTATCGATGTGCCGATCCTGAGCTCGGTGAATGCGGCCTCGCTCGTGCTTACCCTCGGCGCGTTGGTCGCCGTGTTCCGCTTTAAGGTCGGCATGTTGAAGGTGCTTGCCGCCTGTTCCCTTGCGGGGCTCGCCTATGGACTCCTCTGACACCCGAACGGACGCTCGGCCGCGCCCGTGGCTCCACCCTGCGAACTGTCTCTTCACGGCGCGGGCACTGCGCGATTTCAGCGACGGCTTCGTGGCCATCCTCCTGCCGGTCTATCTGCTTGCGCTCGGCTTCAGCCCGCTTGAGGTCGGCGTCATCGCCACCGCCTCGCTGCTCGGCTCTGCGCTACTCACTATCGGAGTCGGCTTCCTCGGCGCGCGTTTCGATCATCGTCAGCTGCTGCTGGCGGCCGCGAGCCTGATGATCGCTACCGGCGTCGCCTTTGCCGTTGTTCACGACTATGCGCTGCTCCTAGTCGTGGCCTTCGCCGGCACGATCAACCCGTCTGCCGGCAGCGTGAGCGTGTTTGTGCCGATCGAGCATGCGGCGCTGACGCGGGAAGTGAGTGACGCCAATCGGACGAGGATGTTCGCCCGCTACAGCTTGGTAGGAGCGCTCGCAAGTGCCGTCGGCGCGCTCGCCTCGGCCATTCCCGATGTGATGACCACCGTCGGCCTCGGCCAGCTCATGGCGATCAAGCTGATGTTCGTCCTCTATGCGGTTGTCGGGCTCCTGGGCGGCCTGTTCTATGCACGCATCCCGAAGCGCCCGCCCGCAAGCGAGGCGGCCGCCGCGCTCGGTCCCTCCCGCGCCATCGTCTTCAGGCTCGCGGCACTCTTCAGCCTCGATGCCTTCGCCGGCGGGTTCGTCGTGCAGTCGCTGCTGGCGCTGTGGCTGTTCGAGCGGTTCGACCTGTCGCTGTCAGCTGCGGGTGTGTTCTTCTTCTGGTCAGGCGTGCTGTCGGCCTTCTCATTTCCCGTCGCCGCCTGGCTGTCGCGGCACATCGGGCTCGTCAACACGATGGTATTCACCCACATTCCCTCTAGCATTGCCCTGATGCTGGCGGCGCTCGCGCCGAACTTGAGCATTGCCCTTGCCCTGCTGCTGATCCGGGCCGCGCTTTCCCAGATGGACGTGCCGACACGCTCGTCCTACGTCATGGCCGTGGTGACGGAGGCCGAGCGCGCCGCCGCCGCGAGCTTCACCTCCGTCCCCCGCAGCCTCGCCGCGGCCGCCAGTCCCGCCCTGGCCGGCGCCTTGTTCGCTGCATCTTACAAGGCTTGGCCGCTCCTGATCTGCGGTGCGCTCAAGATAATCTATGACCTGCTGCTGCTCGCGCGGTTCCGCCACATCAAGCCGCCGGAAGAGCGGAAGGAGATAGGCGCTGATCTGTCTCACCGGCGTTGACTCTCAATAAAAAAAGTGAGTACTCGCTTTTTTTATTGAGAGGGGTTGAGGCTATGGGCCGTATGAAAGTCATAGACGATAAAACCCTGGCCATTATCGCCGGACTGCTTTTCCTGGCACACACCTTCAATCTCGCGGGCATCGTTCGCTCCGTACACGGAGGATAATCTTTTTGGGGGCCGCAGCAGAGTGCCGCAGCCTCCTGCCTGGCATCTCCTAAGCCTTGCCTGTATCCCCCAGGGGAGGATAGAGTGAGGCATGCTAGAAACGCTTCACTCCACCCATCCCGCCATCGTCAAGCGCCTGAAGCGCGCTGAAGGCCATCTGCGCAGCGTGGTCGCGATGATCGAAGGCGGACGGCCTTGCCTTGAACTCGCCCAGCAGCTGCACGCAGTCGAAAAGGCCATATGTCAGGCCAAGAAGACGCTCATCCGTGACCATCTCGATCACTGCCTCGGCGATGCCGCGAAGGCCTTGCCCGCCGGGCAGCAGCGCTCGATCGCGGAGTTCAAGGAGATCACCAAGTACCTCTAGGACGCCCCAGTGCTCGGCATTCTCGCAAATCGCACCTATCGTCATCTCTTCGCCGCGCAGGTGATCGCGCTGATCGGCACCGGGCTGGCGACGGTCGCGCTTGGCCTTCTGGCGTTCGAACTGGCCGGCGGCGAGGCGGGCGTGGTGCTGGGAACCGCGCTGGCGATCAAGATGATCGCCTATGTCGGCGTCGCGCCTATCGCCGCCGCCTTCGCCGAGCGGTTGCCCCGGCGGGCCGTGCTTGTCAGTCTTGATCTTGTGCGCGGGGGCGTCGCGGTGCTGCTGCCCTTCGTTGCCGAGGTCTGGCAGGTCTATGTGCTGATCTTTCTGCTGCAATCGGCATCGGCGGGATTTACGCCGACCTTCCAGGCGACCATTCCGGACGTCCTGCCCAAGGAGAAGGACTACACGCGGGCACTCTCCCTGTCGCGATTGGCCTACGATCTGGAAAGCCTTCTCAGCCCGATGCTCGCCGCCGCGCTGCTGACGGTTGTGAGCTTTCATGCGCTTTTTGCCGGCACCGTGATCGGCTTCCTGGCATCGGCCGCTCTGGTCGTCTCGGTTCTGCTCCCGAGCCCCAGGCCGTCCGCGCCGCGCCCCATCTATGAGCGGACCACGCGCGGCTCCCGCATCTATCTCGCCACGCCGAGGCTGCGTGGCCTGCTTGCGGTCAATATGGCGGTCGCCGCCGCCGGTGCGATGGCGATCGTCAATACGGTGGTCATCGTGCAGGGCGAGTTCGCCCTGTCTCAGCGCGCGACCGCGCTGGCGCTGGCGGCGTTCGGCGGCGGGTCGATGGTCGCCGCACTCGCCCTGCCAAGGCTGCTCGAAGTCATACCCGACCGTGTGGCGATGCTGGCAGGCGTGCTGCTCATGGCGCTCGGTCTCGTGGCAGGGGCCGTCGTCTCGGGCTACCAGGTCCTTCTGCTGCTCTGGTTCGTTATCGGCCTCGGCTATTCTGCGGCCCAGACGCCGTCGGGCCGGTTGCTGCGGCGTTCCTCGCATGCTGAAGACCGGCCCGCCTTGTTCGCGGCACAGTTCGCGCTGTCACATGCCTGCTGGCTCGTCACCTATCCGCTGGCCGGATGGCTCGGCGCCTCTGTCGGGCTCACCGCGACGTTCCTGGTCCTGGCCGCGATCGCGGCCGCCGCCCTCGTGACAGCAGCCCTCGTGTGGCCGGCTTCCGAACCGGAAGTCGTCGAGCACCGGCATCCCGGCCTTGCCCAGGACGATCCGCATTGGGCGGAAGGATCGCGGCGCGGGGAGCGTCGCCATGCTCACGCCTTTGTCATCGACGATCTGCATCCGCAATGGCCGCGCGAGCCATGACCTGTAAGGAGTGACGATTGGGTCTGTATGCTGCAATGGGTTATTGAGGTCCAACGCGAGATCTATCTGACGTTCGCCGACCGTATAGGCGCGTTTGCCAGCGGCGGCAGCTGGGCTGCGCTCGGCGCCTTCCTGCCGATGGGCATCGTGTTCGGCGCCGTCCACGCCATGACCCCGGGACACAGCAAGTCGGTGCTTGCCACCTACCTCGCGGGATCGTCCACGGGAATGGCGCGCAGCCTGATGGTTTCGCTGGCGCTGTCTTTCACGCATGTGAGCATGGCCGTCCTGATCGTGCTGCTATCTCTTCCCCTGGTGTCGATTGCGCTCGGAAGTGTCGGCCGGGCACCGTTGCTCGAGGACTTAAGCCGCGGCCTCCTCGGTGTCATCGGCCTGTGGATGCTATGGCGGGCGTTGAGGCGCGCAAACCATGTTCACGGTGCTCGAGAGGGAGCCGCTGTGGGCTTCATGGCGGGACTGATCCCGTGTCCGCTGACGACGTTCGTGATGACCTTCGCGGTCGCGCGCGGGGTGCCTGAGGCGGGCATCGCCTTTGCCGTTGCCATGATGGCGGGCGTGGCGGCGACACTATCTCTTGTCGCAGTGACCGCCGTGTTTTTCCGTCAACAGGTGACGCGGCTGCTGGAGACGCGACCTAGGCTCATCGCCGCCTTCACGCGGACGGTCGAAGCGGTCGCAGGTTTCGTTCTCGTAGCGGTTGCCCTGCGGGAGGTGCTTATACGATGATATCAGTTGCTGACGAGCGTGGCTGGAACCAACTTCGAACCCGCCGAGATTCCCAGGAAAGTTCAGGAGGGAATGGCGCCCGCCAGCAGGGATACCCGCAGGATAAGAACTACACTCGCCGTGTGGAATTCAATGTCCCAAAGTCCCTACAATGAATATTCTCCCGGGATAGACCTTCGTCACACCGTCTCCATGCCAGATCAATGGCCCCGTCGAATCGCTCATTCATTTCTCGAAGACCAGTTCGGGAACGACGACCTCCCACTGATCCTGGAGAAGGGTCGCGTGGTATTGTGCGTCGGAATCCTCGCGGCGGCGGACGGTGACGGCCACAACTTGGCCCCTGGCGAAAACCGCCTGTTCCGGTGGCTTGTAGCTCTGGGAGAGACGAGAGACCGTATTGCCCTCCCGATCCAGTAACAACCATCGGTTCCCCGCCCGATCGAGCTTGACTTCGTCGCCAACACGAAGCCGCCGGATGGCTGCCAAACTCGGGTGTCCCGTCTTAAGGCGACCGGCGAAGGACAGATCGATCTGGCTCATGTCGAGTGTCTGGTAGTGGTTGTGGCACCGGGATGTGTCGGGAGCCCCTGCTGCCGAGCCTCGGGTCAGGAATGCTCGGTCGTGCACGGACGTAAGGATCGGATGCCGGGCGAGATCGTGGCACATCAGCGTCAGGCCCAGCTTTGCCCGCGTCATCGCCACATAATAGAGGCGGCGCGCCGCGTCGGCGTCTTCCGTCCCAGATCTGCGGTTCCAATTTCCGTCGAGGACGACCACATGGTCGAACTCTAGGCCTTTCGCCCGATGGGCGGAAAGCAGCAGGAGCCCTGTCTGCTTTCGCCGGAGCTCGCGCCCCCATTCTGCCAGCCACTCGAGAATATCTTTGACGAAGATCTCGCCGTCGCCAACTTCGATCTCAAGTTCACCACAGGCATCGCGGAGCGTGGTCCACCAGCCGTCCGATCCGCGCTGATCCAGCCAATCGGTGATGACCTCCACGCTCACCGTCGCTGCTGAACGCTCCTTCAGCCAGGTGATCAGAGCCTGCGTTTCCCGCAGGCGCCAGAAATTCGGCAGTTCGTCGCTTGCGGCCTGGACCGGAATGCCCTGAGCCTCGCAATGGCTGCGGACGGGCATGAGGAACGACCACTCCCGCGCGATGACCGCGGCCTTGCTCCAGTCCCAGTCCGGCGTGAGGCCGGCGATCCGCTGCAGTTCGTCAACGGCATGGACTGCCTGAGCGTAGCGGTCCCCGCCGCCATGCAGGATCTGCACGCGTCCACGCCCGATCGGATCGAGCTTTTCCAGCAGACCTCCTTCTCTAGCATTCCGGCGGCTTCGGTCGATGACGATGTCGTGCCCGGCCTTCATGCGTTCGGCCGCCGGTGAGATCACCAGGTTGGCCGCCCGGATGATGTTGGCGGTGGAGCGGTAGTTTTCGATCAGATGGCTCGCGCGGGCGTCGTAATCCGCCTCGAAGCGCCGGATGAACTCCACCGAGGCACCGGCAAAGGCATAGATGTTCTGGTCGTCGTCGCCCACCGCGAACAGGCTGAGGCGGGCGTCGGTGTCCTCGATCGACCGGCCGGCAACGGCCGAAATGAGGGCATACTCCTCCGCGCCGATGTCCTGATATTCGTCGACGAGGATCCACCGGTAGCCTTCCAACAGCGTCTCGCGCTGCGCTTCGGCCTCTTCCCGCGAAAGCCCTTCGCCTTTCAGGAGTGCGATGGCTTCATGCATCACCTGATCGAAACGTGCCGTGTCCATCCGGTCTATCCGGCCCGCAAAGCTGGCCCCAACCAAGCGCATGGCGAGCCCGTGGCAGGTACAGACGGTCACCCCGCGTGCATCCTCGCCGATGAGCTCAGCGAGGCGGGTGCGGATCTCGACTGCGGCATGGCGATTGTAGGCGAGTGACAGGATTCCACGCGGGTTTTCGCGCCGGACCCGAACCAGATAGGCGATCCGGTGGACGAGAACCCGCGTCTTGCCCGAGCCGGGACCGGCCAGGACCAGCACGTTGGTCAGCTCCCGGTCGTCGGCCACGATGCGCGCCTGGACCGGATTGCGCAGGTTCTCGACGATCGCACGCCAGGAGTCGGGACTGGTCTGCCGCCGCAGCTCGGCACTTCGGGAGGCGAGCCAGCGGTCGAGAAAGCCCTGGCGCTCGAGCGTGAAATAGTCCTCGACGAGCGCCTGCGCCCGTTCCATCGAGGCGAGGCCCTGCCGGGCATATTCGGCCATGATGTGAATCTGGAGCGTCTGCTCGTCGTAGTGCATCCGCAGCGGTTCGAAGTCCGGCCGATTGAAGGAGCGCGATCCAGGCTCCAGCTTGACCGTGATCGCCGGGCGAAAAACGGTCAGGCCCCTGCCCAGGATCAGCACCTCCTGCTCGTGAAGCCACAGAAGCGACCTGTTGAGCAGCTTGGAGAGATGCTGGACGTGAGCACGGATCTCCAGATCGCCCGACAACGCTCCCGTCAAGGCCCCGAGGGTCGCCTCCACCTGGATGTCGTTCCCCCGGGCACCCTTCTCAGCTTGGCTCTCGAGGAAAGCCAGAAGGGTGTTGCATGCGGCTCGGCGAATCTCGGCCGTCTGCGCGAGTGCACCCCATTCGCGCTGCAGGGCAATCGAAAGATGGTCCCGGTCCCGCTTGCGCACGGCCAGGCTGCCGATGCCTTTGCTCTCGTCGCGACCATCGCGCGCGAGCCCGCGAACGATGCGCTCCACGACATCGGGACGTACGGACGCATGTCCTAGGTCACGCAGCTCCTGGCAGGCCGCTTTCAGGTTCAGGACGGAGCGCTCGTGGGTATCGGTGTCGGGCATCGATTCCCGGAGCCGGTCTATCAGGTCCTTCTCGAGCGCGCAGGCGGCGGTCAGACGCTGCCTCGAGCCGTTCGCCACGCCCAGATGCAGGAAGACCGTGATGTTCGTGTCGTTGGAGGCGATGCCGAGATGCTCGAGATCGGCGAGGGCCTTGTTCAGCGCGTGGCCTGTCAGCCCGGACGCTCCGCTCAGGTCGTCGGTGCTGATGCCCTGATCGGGGTCGGCCTCGATGAGCCGCTGAACGAGCTTCACGAGGGCCGAGCGGTAGCCCGGCGTGAGGTCGGCGCGGTCCAGGATCGCCTGCGCCGCGGCAAGGCTCGGCACCTTGAGGCAGGATGGGAACACGCGGACCCGGTTTTCGTCGCGATACAAAAGTGCCGACTCTTCCAGCCAGGCAACAGCCGTCTTCACGCGCGTGTCGTCCGTCGCGCTGTCGCGCGTGAACTCGCGGTCGAGTTCTTGCCTGACGATTTCGCCGGGCGTCGCCACGACGCCGCCGGTTCGCTTCGTCCGCGAGTCGAGCCGGCGAAGCGCGCGAAGGATGGCCGAGATCTCGCGCTTGGTGAGCCGGGCATACGCGCTCAGCCTGAATTGCCGCTCGATGTCGTCGCCGCAGAAGAGAAGGATGCAGCGGGCGGGCCTTCGGTCCCGCCCCGCGCGGCCGGCTTCCTGCACATAGTTCTCCAGCGAGCCTGGAATATCGGCATGGATGACGAGGCGGATGTCCGGCTTGTCGATCCCCATGCCGAAGGCGTTGGTGGCGGCGATGACCCGCAGCTCTCCCCGCTGGAAGCGCTCCTGCACCTCCTTCTTCCTTTCCGGCTTCAAGCCGGCGTGGAAATGTTCGGCGGGCAGGCCCACGCCACGGAGAAAGCCTGCGACCGATTCCGTGCCGTTGCGTGTCGAACAGTAGACGATGGCCCCGGAACTGTTGCCCGGATGCAATCCGTTCTGAAGAAGCGCCAGGATCTCGCCGTTCTTTCGCGGCTGGGTCGTCTCGATCACCTCAAAGGCCAGGTTGTCGCGGAAGGCGCCGCCGTTGATCAGTCGAAGCTCGACCCCGAGGCGGCTCTGGAAGTGATCCAGGATATCGCGGACCACGCTGGGTTTTGCCGTCGCCGTCAGGCAGACGAGCGGGGCGAGCTGGCCGTCGCCGCTGTACTCGCGAATGAATCGCGAGATGTAGCGGTAGTCCGGGCGGAAATCCTGGCCCCATTTTGAAAGGCAGTGCGCTTCATCGATCACCCAATAGCCGATCTCGCGCTGCTTCAGGATGGTGCGCACGGAGGGGTTACGCAGTTGCTCAGGCGAGATCAGCAGGATGGCGGCGTCGCCGAGACGCACCCGGTCGAGAGCCTCGGACCGCTCCGGCAGGGACAGAAGTCCGTTGATGGCGACGCAGGACGAGATTCCCTGCCGACGCAGGCCCTCAACCTGATCGGTCATGAGAGCCACCAAAGGAGAGATGACCACGGTGAGGGCGCCGATCTTGTCGAATTTGGCGAGTGCGGGCAGCTGATAGCAGATGGACTTGCCGGTGCCTGTCGGCAATATGCCGAGCACGCTCTGACCCTCGATGGCGGCTTCGACGATCTTCTCCTGGAGCGGACGGCCGTCCTCGTCCTTCGGCTCGGGACGGAATCCGGGAAAGCCAAACCATTTGGAGAGCTGGCCTTGCGGGTCGTTCTGCGTGCGACACCAGGCACACGCTTGGTCGGAGCATGGCGTGTCCCTCAGCCTTCGGACGATTTCGCTCGCCGCGGGAAATTGATGCCGCACCCACGGCGGCATGACGGAATCGCCACCCGATACCGAAATCCAGGCCAGGGCATAGGCGAGCGGCCAGCCGGGCGTTTCATGGAATGCGAAGAGAGTTGGCACCTGATGAATGCACGCAACTCCCTCCAGAAGCCGGTCGACCGCGCTTGTCGCGCTGTGTGCCTTTGGCCGCTCCTGCCGACGCACGGCGCGAAAAAAGGCATCGAATCCCTCCCCATGCGCGCCCGTGGTCGTCAGCCAGTGAAATGCGACGGCGAGATCCGGGTTGCGCCTGTCGAGCGCGCCGAGGGCCGTAGCCTGATCCTGCACGAGATCCAGGACGAGGCATGCATCGAGTTCGGGATCGCTGAGATGGCCCCCCTGCAGCCGGCCATCCTGGTAGTGCTTGACGAGGTGATGATAGGGATTCTTTGGAAACGCCAGAGGGTTCAGCCATAAGGTGTCGATCGCCGGCTTCCGCAGGAGCCTCAGATCATTGGCCGCCGCTTCCAGGTGCGGGAGGTCGAAGGCGAGGATGTTGTGGCCGAGCAGGAACCCCGCCGTCTCTGCGAAATCGTCCAGTTGGAGCAGTGCGTCCGTCAAGCGGCCTCGATGAAACACGAATGCTTCGCGTGAGGCGCCCCTTACAGCAGCAAACGAGACCATCTTGCCGGTTGACGGCTGTACCTCGAGGTCTATCGACAGGCATCGTGGTAAAAGTGCAGCCGTCGATTCAAGATCAAGCTCGGTCCCCTGTTCCACGTCGGAGCCTATGAGCAGCCAAAGGTTGGTAATTAAATGAGCTTATAGGAAAACATTATCCTAACAAACCGCGCTATACTTTATTGAAGGAGTGCTTTGAGCAATCAGCATTATGCATGGCCGTGCCTTGCGCCCCCCGACGACAGAGCCCTTTTACCTTCGGCGGAAGCCTAATTGGGCTCATCCAGGTGAATTTCTACCGGACTTGTCATAACATCGGCGATGTTGCTCCAGCTCCTGTTCGACCCGTCTTGTGCTGGGTTATTCTCTCGCCGCCTGTTCCAGACGAGCCTCGCCCTGTCGCCCTCCTCGGAGGGAAGAGGGCAGCTGAAGAGTTCGGGCAGACTGTGATCATCGAAGTGCAGGCGACGAGATTTTGACCTATTTCTCACTAACTGCAGAAAGAATCGAGCGCCATGCCAGCGTCATGCTCCTGGCCATGCCTTCTCCCGGTCGGAGCGGCGGCGCAGGCATCGTCGGAGCCCTTCTTGACCGCCTGCCAGAACGTGTTCGATGCGGACGAGTGATGCGTGAAGACGAGCTTCAGTTACTCAGCCCTCGCATTCGCAGGGGATGCGAGCAATGCGCATCCGAGAAAGAGCACTGCGGCAAGCTTCTTCGGTTCCTCCCATTGAAGTCCTAGATCCTGGCAGCGTCGGAAACCCGGCGACTTACCGTGTAGGCGCGGTCCAGTTCAGGATTGAGTTCGAGGCCAAGTCCGGCGCCCGGCGGGACTGTGATCATGCCGTTCGCCACCTCTGGAAGCGCTGTCACCAGATCGCGGTACCAGGTGCGATAGAATGCCCGGACGCTTTCCTGAATCAGGGCGTTGGGCGCGTTGAGCGAAAGATGCGTCGAGGCGGCGAGTACGACCGGGCCAGTGCAGTCATGCGGTGCGATCGGCAGTTTCCAGGCTTCCGCCATCGCGGCGATCTTGCGCGCTTCCGAAAGCCCGCCGCACCAGGAAATATCCAGCATGACGACGCCGGCGGCACCGGTCTCCAGGAGATCGCGGAAGGCCCAGCGGCTGCCGAGGGTTTCCGAGGCCGAAATAGGCGCGGGGCTCGCCGCTGCATACCGTTTCAGGTCGGCAAGCGAATCCATGCGGATCGGATCTTCGTGCCAGTAGGTGCCGTAAGGTTCCAGTGCCTTGGCGATCCGCATGGCCGGCAGCAATTGCCACATGGAGTGGAACTCGACCATGATATCGATCCGATCACCCACTGCCTTGCGGATTTTCTCGAAGGGTTCAAGCGCCGCTTTCAGATCGGCGGCAGAGATATCCTGGCCACGGGTCTTCTCGGCCGCATGATCGAACGGCCAGATTTTCATCGCCGTGATGCCGTCTTCCAGCAGTTCCTGGGCCAATTCGTCGGCGCGATGCAGGAAGCCGTTCAGATCGTCATAATCGGCCCCCCCGGCGAGCCCGTAATTCGCCGTCGTCTGCCCCTTGGCTTCTTTGATGTACTCGGTGCCGGCGCACGTGTTGTAGGTGCGGATCTCGTGGCGGCTGAAACCACCCAGAAGCTGGGCGATCGGCTGTCCGGTCACCTTTCCGAGGATATCCCAAAGCGCGATGTCGAAGGCGGAATTACCCCGCGTCTCGACGCCGCTGGAGCGGAAGCCGAGATAACCAACGAGATCAGACGCAAGCAAATCGATCTGGAGCGGGTCGCGCCCGATGACACGCGGAGCGACATATTCGTGCAGATACTCCTCCACCGTCCGAGAGAGATAGAATGTCTCGCCAAGCCCGGTGATCCCTTCATCCGTGTGGACATTTACCCAAAGAAGATTGGGACGTTCTTCGATGCGGACGGTTTCTATAGCGCTGATCTTCATGATTGGTCCTACGCGATACCAGCTTCGATCAGCGCCTTGACGCTGTTGTCGAAGTGCTCTGCCATATGGCTGGCCGCCAGGCGCGGATCGCCCTTGGCGATAGCCTCGGCGATCTCCTCATGGCCCTTGATTATTGAAAGCTGCTCCTCGTCGGAAGGGCGTGTCCGCCAGCCGATGAACCAGGTGCGCCGGGTGACGCCGCTGAAACCAGTGACGATCAACTGGAAGACAGGATTGTGCGACGCCCGGGCGACCGCCTCGTGGAACGCGATGTCGTGCTCCATCACGACTTCCGGCGTCCGGTAGTTTTTCCGCATCAGCCGGGCGCGCTTGGCGATTTCAGCAGCTTCCTCGTCCGTGCGCCGCAGCGCGGCAAGTGCGACGGTGCGCATCTCGATGGTGCGGCGCACGTCATAGACCTGCTGGACGGTGATCTGTTCCGTGGTAACGCCGTGCTCGATCACCATCGCCATGGCGCCCATGTCCAACTTGGCAACGCTGGCGCGACGACCCGCACTCATGTCGATCAGCCGCAAGGCCGAAAGCGAACGGAAAGCTTCCCGTACGACGGTTCGCGAGACGTTGAGCCTGCGCGTCATGTCCGCTTCGCTCGGCAGGAGATCGCCGGGACCAAGCCCCTCGGTGCGGATATGCTGGGTGATGGCCTGTATGGCCGAACTCACCAGGCCAGCCGCCCCTACCTCTTCCGCCTCTGCGCCGCGCGTCGACATAAAATCGCCTCTCACATTCGCAAAACCTGTATTATATGTTTCCTATTTATGTACATATTTCATGCATATCTTGCATGTCAAGTCCCACCACCTTTCCAGCCTAGGTGGGAGGTGGCAGCGGGCGCTGCGGGGCAGTCGTCGGCGCGCTGTTTCCGGTCCTCACAAAGGTTTTCGAAACGTGCTATTGACTCCCATCTATATTAATCGATTAATAACATGGGCCATGGAGGATGGCCATAATCGCTCTGGGAGGAAAAGATGAGCTGGTGGAGGAGAGCTAAGCTTTTTATCGGTACGGGTTTGGGCGCGCTGCTTTCGACGGGAGCGGGTGCTGAAACGCTGACGCTTTATTGGAACGCGGGCCACGCCTATCAGGCCTATGCCGAGGTGATCGAGCGTTTCGAGGCTGATCACCCAGGCTGGGAGGTGCGTTGGGAACGCTTCCAGTGGCCGGACATGCGCACCAAGCTGATCGCCGATCTCGCGGCCAAGAATCCGCCGGACTTGGTGGCCGAACCTGGCGGCTGGGTGCAGGAGTTCGGTCAGCAGGGTCTTCTATTGCCGCTCAACGACTTCGTTGCCAAGGACGGCGAGGCGATGGGCTTTCCGGAGGACTGGCAGGTTCGTGCCGTAGAGCGCAACATGCTTGATGACCAGTATTTCGGGGTGCAGATCCACCTCACCTGCGGCACCCTGGTCTATAATGTCGACATGCTGAAGGAGGCGGGGTTCGACGCGCCGCCGGCGACCTGGGAGGAATTCCGCGAGGTAGCGATCGCCACGACGGGCGGCGGCCGCTTCGGCTTCGCTCCCAATCCGAGCATCGGCTACTATTGGTCTTGGTTTCTTCAGAACGGGGTCACCTATTACGATCCTGAAACCAACACGGTGAATCTCGACAGCCCCGAGGCGATCGAGGCGATCCAGTTCCTCGCCGACCTGATCCAGAAGGACAAGGCCGCGACCACTCCCGTCGCGGGTTCCGACTATGAAGGGCCGCAGAAGCTCTTCACCGCCAACCGTGCGGCGATGATCATCACCGGCCCGTGGGACGTAAAGCCGATCCGCACCGGCAATCCGGACCTCAACTGGGCCGTAGCGCCATCGCTGAATCATAAGGAGCAGGCGACCTTCGCCGGCGGCGTGAGCCTGATGATCCCCAGGGACGCCGAACATCCGGACCAGGCCTGGGAGCTTCTGAAGCGCCTCGTCGCACTTGAAACGGAAATCGCAGTGACCAAGGAAGCAGGCATGACCATGCCGCGCAAATCCTGGGTCGAGAATGCCGAAGTCCAGGCCGACCCAGTCATCGGCAGCTTCGGCAAATGCCTGCCCTATGCGCACGATGTGGCGGCCGAGCTACGCCTGACGGGCAAGCACGCGCGCATCGACAAGCTCCTGCGCAGCGTGATCGAGGAGATCATCTACAACCAGGTGCCGGCGGCCGAGGCCATGCCTCGATTTGCGAAGGAAGCCAACGCTATTCTGGCGAGCAATTAAGGATGGCGGCAGACGGAAGCATGGGCGCGGCTGCGAGCACCGGCATCGGCTCCGGTGCCCGCTCCTTCTTCCGTACCCGCCGCCTGAGCCGGCGCGTGCAACAGACGCTCATCGCCTATTCTCTTCTGTCTCCGGCGATCATCTACTTCACCGTCTATTTCTTCTATCCGATCGGCCTGGAATTCTGGGCCAGTCTTTTCAGCGGACAGCCGCTGATCGGTGAGAGCCGCTTCGCAGGTTTCGACAATTATGTGACTGCGCTGCAGGATGCGCGGGTGCGGCAGTCCGTTTTCGCCACGCTCACCTATGCGATCGGTGTGACAGCGGCAAGCATCGCTATCGGTCTCGGCCTGGCGCTGCTTCTCAATCAGCGTCTGCCCGGCCGCACGGCCATCCGCGCCGTCATCTTCTTCCCCTACATCATCTCCTTCGTCATCGTCGCGCTCATCTGGCAAGCGATCCTCGATCCCTACACGGGCATCTTGAACGGCGTTCTTGCGAACTTCGGCATGCCGACCCAGAACTGGCTTAACGACAGCTCGGCCGCGCTTCCCGTCATCATCGCAATCACCGTGTGGAAGGATGTCGGCTATGCGATGCTGATCTATCTGGCCGCGCTGCAGTCGATCCCGTCGGATTTCTACGAGGCCGCCGCCATCGATGGCGCAGGCCCCGCGCAGCAGTTCCGCTACGTGACCTGGCCGCTGCTCACCCCGACCACGCTCTTCATCGCAGTCGTAAGCATGATCGGCCAGCTCCAGGAGATCGCCCCCGCCTATCTGATCACCAATGGCGGGCCGGCAGACGCGACGAGGCTGTTCAGCCTGCACGTCTTCGAGGCCGCCTTCTTCGAGCTCAACATCGGCTATGCCTCGGCCCTCTCCTTCCTTATGTTCCTGCTGATCCTGGGCATCACCTTCGTCCAGTTTCGGCTGCTTAATCGCGACGTCAGCTATTGAGGGCCGAAATGACGTGGACGAGAATGCTCTTCAGCTACGCCATCCTGATGCTTGGTGTGGCGATGTGCGTTTTTCCCTTCCTCTACATGCTTTCGCTTTCGCTGCAGAGCGATGCAGACATCTTCAGTGGCGTGCCGACGCTCATTCCCGAGACGTTGCAGTTCTCCAACTACATCGACATTTGGCAGAAGGCGCCCTTCGCCCGCTTCACCCTCAACAGCATCATCATCGCCGGCGGCATCACCGCTCTGCACCTGATCTTCGATCCGCTTGTCGGCTATGTCTTCGCCAAGATGGACTTTCCCGGCAAGCGCTTCATGTTCGTGGCGGTTCTGTCGACGCTGATGATCCCCTTCTTCATCCGCATGATCCCACTCTACATCCTGACTGCGCGCATGGGTTGGCTGAACACCTATCAGGGGCTCATCGTGCCCTTCGCCATGAGCGCGTACGGCATCTTCCTGATGCGACAGTTCATCCGGCCTATTCCCAACGACCTTCTCGACGCCGCGCGCATCGACGGCTGCTCCGAGCTCGGCATATACTGGCGCATAGTGCTGCCGCAGGTGCGCCCGGCGCTGGCCACGCTGGCGCTTCTCACCTTCATCTTCCAGTGGAACGAGTTTCTGTGGCCGCTCGTCGCCGTCAGCACCACCGAGATGCGGCCGATCACGACCGGGCTCACGCTCTTCAACCAGGAATTCTTCACCCAGTGGAACATGACGGCTGCGGGCGGGGTCATCCTCTTCGTCCCCAGCCTGCTCCTGTTTCTCTTCACCCAGCGCTACTTCGTTCGCAGCGTCATGCTCGCGGGCATAAAATAACCGGAGCCAATGCAGCCCATGACATCCCGCCGGCCGAACGTCGTCGTCTTCTTTACTGACCAGCAGCGCTGGGACACTATCGGTGCGCATGGCAATCCGCTCGACCTGACGCCGAATTTCGACCGTCTAGCCGAAACCGGGACCTTCGTGGCGAATTCCTTCACCTGCCAGCCCGTCTGCGGACCGGCCCGCTCCGTCTTTCAGACAGGAAAGTATCCAACTGTCACCGGCTGCTACCGCAACAACATCCCACTGCCCAAGGGCGAGCCGACGCTGGCGCACCATTTCGGCGCAGCCGGCTACGACACCGCGTATATCGGCAAGTGGCATCTGGGCTCGGCCGAACCAGTGACCCAGGAAGAGCGCGGCGGCTATCGCTACTGGCTTGCCTCGAATATTTTGGAGTTTACGTCGGGGCCGTTCGACACCATCGTACACGACAATGACGGCATGCCGGTGAAGCTTCCGGGCTACCGGGTCGATGCGCTGACGGACGCCGCGATCCGCTATATCGCGTCCAAGGGCGAGGAGCCGTTTTTCCTGTTCCTGTCTTTCCTGGAGCCGCATCACCAGAACCAGACCGACAACTACCCGGCGCCGCTTGGTTATGAGGAGAGGATCCGCAGAAAGCTGGCCATCCCCGGAGATCTCGCCGCACTGGGCGGCACGACCGCCGCGCATTTTCCAGGCTATCTCGGCATGGTGGCGAGGCTCGACGAGGCATTCGGGCGGCTAGTGGAGGCGCTGTTCAGTTTGAATCTGCTGAATGACACGATCATCCTCTTCACGTCCGATCATGGTTGCCACTTCAAGACGCGAAACAACGAGTACAAACGCTCCTGCCACGAGGCTTCGATCCGTGTGCCCACGCTTTTCCACGGACCGGGCTTTGACGATGTTGGGGCCTTCGATGGGTTCGCAAGCCTCATCGATCTGGCCCCGACCTTGCTCGACGCCGCCGGCCTCAGCGTACCGGAGGCAATGCAGGGCCGCTCGATCCTTCCCGCTCTACGAGGCGACGAGTTGCCGTCCGACGAGATCTTCGTCCAAATCAGTGAGCATCATGTCGGCCGCGCCTTGCGCACCAGGCGGTGGAAATACGAGATCGAGGCGCCCGGAAAGGATGGCTGGCACGATGCGGACAGCGATATTTATGCCGAGGCGCGGCTTTACGACCTCGAGGAAGACCCGAACGAGCTGAAGAACCTCATCGCCTCGCCGGAACACGCCACCACCCGCGCCTGGCTGCGAGACCGCATCGTCTTCTATATGCGGCAAGCGGGCGAGGCGAAACCTGCCATCCTTCCCGTCGAGCACAAAAATTGGCATGAAGAGCTCGTGAGCGGAGGATGATCGCGGGCTTTTTGAATGGGCGAGAGCAATATCGATCGGAAGAAGGCGCCGACCATGGCCGACGTCGCGCGTCGCGCCGGAGTCTCGACGGCGGCCGTCTCCTATCTACTGAGTGGCGACAGCGCGCGTCTGAAGTTCGTCGGCAAGGAGGCGCGCCAGCGCATCCTGGAGGCGGTCAACGAGCTCAATTACGTGCAGAACCGGACGGCCCGCCAGCTTCGCCGGCAGCAGGCGGAGCGCATCTGCCTGCTCCTGCCCCGGCTGGGCGTGCCATTCAGCGACCGCATCGCTCAGGATGTTCAGTCTGCCGTCGCCATGCACGGCTTCTCCACCATCATCGCCGCGGGCGATTCGGCGGAGCGGGTCGGCAGGATCGTGAGCGAGGTCGAAAGCGGCCTTGCCGACGGCCTGATTGCTGACTGGCAGCATCTTTCCGAAGCTGAAATCTCGCAGTTCGCGGTACGGCTTGCGGCGGCCGGGCGGCCTGCCGTCATCTTCCATCCGTCAATCGAGCCGGCGAGCTTCTCGGTCGTCCGCCAGCATACGGCCAGGGCGGTATCGACGGCGTTGGCCTACCTGCATGACACCGGCCATCGCCGCATCGCCTACATGCTGCACGATGGGGTGGCCGAGGGAAGCCGCGTGGCCGCCTACTACCAGTTTCTTCAAGAGCGAAACCTGCCTTTCCGGCAGGAGCTGCTTGTGCGCGGCGCGGAAGGGCGCAAGGCCGCCTTCACCCATGCCAACACGCTGCTTGCGCTCGAAGAGCGGCCGACAGCGCTTTTCGCCGAGTCTGACTTGGCGGCCGTGACCGCGCTTCACGCCTTCGAGGAGGCCGGCTTGTCCGTCCCCGACGATATTGCCGTTATCGGCTGCGGCAATGTGGAGGAAGGCGAGTTCAGCCATCCGCCGCTGACGACGATCGGTCCCGAAACGACCAACTTCAAGCCCTTGGCCGATCATCTGATCGCATTGATCACCGGGGCGAAGGGAGTCGCTCCCACGCTCTTCGACGTTCCTTGGCGGCTTGTCCGCCGCGCCTCGGCATAGCACCTCCCCTCTCAGCTTGCGGGTCAGCGCCGACCTTACCGCTCAAGCGGTATTTGCGCTCCACCACGGCGTGCAAAGCCATATCCAAGGTCAACCCGGCACAAAATGAGCCGTCTCACGTACGGCCATCATGCCAAGAACGCTTGAATTTCAAACGTTCGCCAAGCGCCCGCGTGCTTACGTCGGGATTGAAAATGGCACGATGCGCCCCATCGTAAAGTACCTGGGGGCGGCAGTTTGACCAGACCTCGCCATGAAATACGATTATCAACAGTGGAACGTCACCAGATACGGCACAACGACCCTCTATTGGATCGTGAAGCTGGAAAAGCTGTTCTCGGTCCCAGGCCTTCTAGTTGCCACGCTGTTTTTTGCCGCCTCGCTGACTCCCAGCCTGATCCCGCGCACTTACTTGATGCAGGGCGTGCTTTCGGGGGTTTCGCTCGCAGCCGGCTACGGCATCGGCGTTTTCGGACACTGGCTCTGGGCATATCTTGAGCTTCCAGAACCTGGCGAGCGTGAAGAGCCGATCATCAAGCTCATCGCCGCGGTGATCTGCGTAGCAATCGCACTTGTCTTTCTGTGGCGCACGTCCGGATGGCAGAATTCGATCCGGGAACTGATGGAGCTTGAACCGGTCGACAGCGCCCATCCCTTCAGGGTTGGCGCCATCGCCATAGTCACGTTCACCGTACTCTATGTCCTGGGACAGCTTTTTCGGCTGACTGCCCTGCTATTTTCCAGCTGGCTCAGACACCACATACCAAGGCGCGTTTCGAACGCCTTAAGCGTGGCGGCGGCAGTCGCGTTGTTCTGGTCGCTGGCTGACGGAGTTCTCATCAAATACGGCATGCGCGCGGCAGATGCTTCCTACCAGAAATTCGATGCCCTAGTGGAGAGCGATGTAGTGGCGCCGATCAACCCCCTCAGGACAGGAAGCGAGGAATCTCTCATCGACTGGGACAATTTGGGGCGGGCAGGCCGCCAGTTCGTCTCCTGGGGTCCGAGACGCGGGAGACTAAGTGAATTCCTCGGCGAAAAGGCGCTCGACCCGATACGCGTATATGTTGGACTGAATTCAGCAGACACTGTCGAGGAGCGCGCGGAACTGGCGCTGCACGAACTCAAACGGGTCGGTGCGTTCGAACGCTCCGTGCTCGTCGTAATCACCCCGAGTGGAACGGGTATGGTCGACGAGAGCGCCATCAACCCCCTCGAATACCTCCATCGCGGCGACGTCGCGAGCGTCGCGGTTCAGTATTCCTACCTGGCCAGTTGGTTGTCCTTGTTGGTCGAACCCGACTATGGCGCGGAAACAGCTCATCTCCTATTCGACAAGGTCTACGACTTTTGGACGCAACTGCCCAGGAACGATCGTCCGAAGCTGTATCTATACGGATTGAGCCTCGGCGCACTGAACTCGCAGTTGTCGACCGACATCTATGATGTCGTGGGGGACCCGTTCCATGGCGCGTTGTGGAGTGGTCCACCCTTTGCGAGTGAACGGTGGCAAAACATCACCGAGGACCGCAATCCGCGCTCGCCGGCATGGCTACCGCAATTCAGAGACGGATCCGTCATACGTTTCACGAACCAGTGGAACACGCTGAAGAAGCCGGGCGCGCGTTGGGGGCCGATCCGTCTTGTCTATCTGCAATATGCCAGCGATCCAGTGACGTTCTTCGATTCCGAGGCGCTCTACCGGGAGCCGGAGTGGATGAACCCCCCGCGCGGCCCCGACGTCTCGCGTCATCTGCGCTGGTATCCGATCGTAACGCTGCTTCAGTTGACAGTCGATATGGCAGCGGCGGTAAAGGTTCCGCTTGGTTACGGTCACCGTTATGCGCCTGAAGACTACATCGACGCGTGGATAGCGGTGACGGCGCCGGAAGGGTGGACGGAGGAAGAGATCGAACGCTTGAAAGCAGTCTACGCGGATTGGGAATGAGCCTGGGCGCGCGGCCCGGGCGATCCGCGATGATGTGGGCGGGGTCGAGCAGGCGCGACCTGAGCCTAGAGCCGTGAGCAGACCTCGCGCATTTGCCCGCGCAGCCAGTTGTGCGACTTGGACGCGGTGTTTCGGGGATGCCAGAGCGCGGCGATGTCGAAGCCGGGAACATCCAGAGGCAGGGCGAAGATTTTAAGCCCAGCCGAGGCTGCGACCTTTCCGGCGAGCCGGCGGCCCAAATTCAGGATGAGTTCCGAGCCCGTGAGGAAAGCCGGCGCGCTAGCGTAGGAAGGGATGGTCACCGCCACTTTGCGGCGGTAGCCGATCTTGTGCAGGCCGGCATCGACATTGCCGCGCACCAAACCACGTTGTGATACGAGAAGGTGCGGAAAGCGGACATAGTCTTCCACGCTTGGACCGGAACCATCCTTTGCGGTACGAAACAGGGGATGACCGGCATCGGCGAGACCGACAAAGGTCTCATGCAGCAACACGGCACGCTCCAATCCTGGAAAGGCCTGCCATACCGGCCCTATGATCAGGTCAAGCGCGCCGGCGAAGAGCTCTTCGGCGTTCTGCTGCGGCGTCGCTGGAAGAAATGCCAGCTTCACATGGGGCGCCTTGTCCTTCAGAGCTGCCATGAGCCCCGCCCCCATCAGGGTGAGGCTGTATTCGTCTATCCCAATGCTGAAGGTGGCGCGCAGCCTTGAAGGGTTGAAGCGCGCGAGAGCCTCCAGCCCCAGGTCGATTTGACGGATCGCCGATTGCACGTGCGGCCACAGTTCGATCGCGGCGCGCGTCGGGACCATGCCATTGCCCTCGCGTTCGAGGATACGGTCGCCGAGAGAGCGGCGCAGACGATCGAGCGCGTTGCTGGTGCTTGACTGGGTGAGGCCTAGCCGGGAGGCGGCACGCGACACGCTGCGCTCCTCCATGAGAACATCGAAGACGCGCAACAGATTGAGGTCGATCTGACGGTGTTTCACCAGAATGCTCCGGCTTCATTGATATCTTCAATAGATGAAATAGAATTGAATGCCATTCATAAATAACCTTGCCCACATTAGCATGCCCGACAAGTGTTCATGGAGCGTTGGATATGGAAGTCATCTCCTTTGATGTCGCCGGCGAGACCGTCGTGGGCCATCTCTTTCCGCCGGACGGTGGCGCCGAACAAGGCGCCCGGCCGGGGCTCGTCTTCACCGGGCCCTATACGGGCGTCAAGGAGCAGGTGACCGGCGTGTATGCGCAGCGGCTCGCCGAGATGGGTTTCGTTACGCTTGCCTTCGATCACCGCAATTTCGGCGAGAGCGGCGGAAGCATCCGCCAGCACGAGGAGCCGCAGAAGAAGCTCGACGATCTCGCCGCGGCGGTGAGTTGGCTTCAGGATCGCCCGGAGGTGGATCCGGACCGCATCGGCGCCGTGGGCATCTGTCTGGGTGGTTCATATGCCCTGCGCTTTGCGGCCTTCGACCGCCGGGTGAAGGCTCTCGCCACGGTCGCCGCCGCTTATCTCGATGCCCGCCCAGAATCGTCTGAGGCCGCGCAGCAGAAGAGCGAATGGCTCAAGGGGTATGCCGACGAACTCAGACTGATTGCCGAAGGAACGCCGAGTCGCATCAAGGCCGTCAGCGATGTTGCGGGTGAGGCCGCAGGCATGCCCGGCCAGGAGCCTTTCGACTATTATGGAACGCCGCGCTCATACAGCCCCCATTGGAGGAACGAGATAACGAGGCTGTCCGGTTACAATCTCGCCGGCTTCGATGCGATGCTGGGCGCCGATCTGATATCGCAAACGCCCGTGCTGATCGTTCACGGCACGAGGGACCTCTTCTGCCGCCCCGAAAACGCGGCAAAGGCGTTCGAGCGTCTTGGCGGCGAAAAGCGCATCGAGTGGATCGAAACCACAAATCACATCGAGCTGTATGACAGCCCGCTGCTCGTGGATCAGGCGGTGGCGTATGTTTCGGCCTGGATGAACCAGCACCTTTAAAATCGCAAAGACGCTATTCTCCCAACCAGCGCCAGCCGCTTCGCACACCGAGGAGACACCTCCCATGAGCTCCACAGGGAAACACACGAACAAGATATCGCGCAGGACTTTCGCTAAAAGCATGGCTGCGGCAACGCTCGGCGCGACAAACGGAACCGCGCTGACGGGTGCGGCACAAGCTGCCGCCGATCAAGGATCGGAAACGACCATCCATCGCTTCGAGCAGGGGGTGCCGTTCCCCGTCAATGCCTATATCATCGAGGGACAAGACGGTCTGGTCGTCGTCGATTCGACGCTCACCGTCACAGCCTCCAAAGCCCTTCGCGCCGAGGTCGACGAACTCGGCAAGCCGCTGCGAGCAGTCCTGCTGACCCACCCGCATCCAGACCACTATGCCGGACTGGGCAATGTTACCGAGGGGCTTGACGTGCCCATCGTCGCGGTCTCCGGCGTCAATGACGTCGCCCGCCGTGACGATGTTCAGAAGAACGAACTGCTGAGTGGGATGTTCGGCGATGAATGGCCGCAGAACCGCATCTTTGCCAACCAGAGCGTCGCCGACGGCGAGTTGCTGGATTTCGGGCCGGGACTGCGCTTTACGGTCCGCGACATCGGGCCGGCCGAATCCCACCACGACAGCATCTTCATCCATGAGGGCGAACGGCCGCAAGCCTTTGTCGGCGACATCGCCTACGGTCTGATGCATGCGTATATGGCCGACAACCACAACCCCGAATGGGCGCGCGCGATCACATTGCTGCAGGATGAGTTGCCAGAGGATATGGTCCTTTACATCGGCCATGGCGCGCCGGTGACACCAGGCTTTCTGGCATGGCAGGACACCTATCTCGACAGGTTCGAGACGGCAGTCCTGGAGGCCGACTGGAGCAACCCCGACGCCGGAGCGGCTTCGGTTGTCGAGGCGATGCAGCACTTCCTGCCGAATGAGCAACTGCTCTTTCTCATGGAATTGTCAGTCTTGCCCAACGCAGAGCGCCTGACAGTTTTGCGGGAATAACGGCGATCCCATCACTTATAGGCCTATCGCCAAGCTGGCAGGCGCCGCGATTGTCTGTCAGCCGATATTCTCCGCCAGGAAGTCTACGAAGACGCGCGTCTTCATCGGTAGGAACCGGGCGTGGGGGTAGACCGCGAAAACCCAGCTCTCGGCAATTATCCATTCGGGCAGTACCTGCACGAGACGGCCAGCCTTGATATCCTCCTCAACGAGGAAATCCGCCAGAAGTGCGATGCCCTGCCCGCCGAGCGCGGCCTGGCGCAGCGCTTCCGCATTGTCTGCACGCAGTACCGGGTCGATCGGCACCTCAAGCTTGCGGCCGTTATGCGAAAGTCGCCAGCGGCTTTCTTCCATGAGCGGGCTGAAATGCAAGCAGGCGTGACGACTCAAATCGGCGATCTCCGTCGGACGACCGAACCGGTGCAGATAGTCGGAAGAAGCACAGAGGAACCGCGTGTTGGGCGCAAGCTTGCGCGCGACATAGTCACCGGTTTGCAGATTGCCGATCCGCACGCCCACATCGGCGCGCCGTGCGACGAGGTCGACATAACGGTCGTCGAAGGACAATTCCAGCTTGAGCCTGGGATAGCGCCGCATGAATTCCGGCAGAAGGGGTGCCACCCGCAGTTGACCGTAGAGGTTCGGCAGGGTGACGCGAAGCAAGCCCTGCGGCTCTCGCGCAAGCTCCGAGATCGCCGCATCGGCCTCTTCCGCCCGAACTAGAGCACGTCCGGCTTAATCCGGGTCATATCCAGCAGCCCTGAAGTAGTTTGCGCATTCTGCGGGAGTGAACTGGTCGAGGAGTGC
>NZ_WQNI01000026.1 GCF_010993735.1 Chelativorans alearensis | reverse complement strand
CGCGGGGAGCGCGGCGGCGCGGCGGCCAGGCGCGCGGCGCGCAGTGGCGGCGGCCCCGGCCAGCAGCTCACCTATATCCGGCGCGTCCGGCCGCCATACGAGGTGCTGGACGAGGAGGCGCTGGCCCTCATCGAAGCCAACACCGATACGGTGCTGGAGGAGATCGGCATCGAATTCCGCGACGACGCGGAGGCGCTCGCCTTGTGGAAAGAAGCCGGCGCCGACGTGCGGGGCGACCGTATCCACTTCCCCAAGGGGCTTTGCCGCGAACTCCTGAAGACAGCGCCCGCCTCCTTCACGCAGCACGCCCGCAACCCCGAGCGCTCGGTCGAGATCGGCGGCGACACCACGGTCTTTGCCCCGGTCTACGGCCCGCCCTTCGTGCGCGACCTCGACGGCACCCGCCGCTACGCCACGCTGGAAGATTTCCGCAATCTGGTGAAGCTCGCCTATATGGCGCCGTCCATCCACCATTCGGGCGGCACGGTGTGCGAGCCGGTGGACGTGCCGGTCAACAAGCGTCACCTCGACATGGTCTACGCGCACATGCGCTTTTCCGACAAGCCCTTCATGGGCTCGGTCACGGCGCCCGACCGCGCCGAGGACACGGTGGCGATGGCGAGGATCCTGTTCGGCGAGGATTTCGTCGAGAACAATACGGTCGTCATCAACCTCATCAACGCCAATTCGCCCATGGTCTTCGACGAGACCATGCTGGGCGCGGCCAAGGCCTATGCCCGCGCCAACCAGGCCTGCATCGTCACGCCCTTCATCCTGGCCGGCGCCATGAGCCCGGTGACGGTGGTCGGCACGCTGACCCAGGTCCTTGCCGAGGTCATGGCGGGCGCCGCCTTCACGCAGCTCGTGCGGCCGGGCGCGCCGGTGCTGTTCGGCACCTTCGCCTCCTCGATCTCCATGCAGTCCGGCGCCCCCACCTTCGGCACGCCCGAACCCTCGCTGGTGTCCTACGGCGCGGCCCAGCTCGCCCGCCGGCTTGGGCTTCCGTTCCGCACCGGCGGCTCGCTGACGGCCTCCAAGGTGGCGGACGCGCAAGCCGCCTACGAGAGCGCCAACACGCTGAATTCGACCATCCTTGCGGGCACGAACTTCGTGCTGCACGCGGCTGGCTGGCTGGAGGGCGGGCTCGTCTCGTCCTACGAGAAATTCATGATGGACATAGACCAGCTCGGCATGCAGCAGCGCCTGTGCGAGCCGATCGACCTGTCGGAGAACGGCCAGGCGATGGACGCCATCCGCGAGGTGGGCCCCGGCAGTCACTATCTCGGCTGCGCCCACACCCAGGCCAACTTCCAGACCGCCTTCTACCGCTCGTCCATCGCCGACAACAATTCCTACGAACAATGGGCGGCGGAGGGCGAGAAGACGGCGGCCCAGCGCGCCAACCAGCTCGCCAGAAGCTGGCTGGAATCCTACCAGGCGCCGCCGCTGGACGAAGGCATCGACGAGGCTCTTCAGGACTTCATCGCCAGGCGCAAGGAATCGATGCCGGACGCGTTTACATGAGAACGCGGCTTTCCTGACAAAGAGGTCAGTTGGACCTGCCTGGGTGCCTCTTGGAGCGGTTCAGGCATGGATCCTCGGGTCAAGCCCGAGGATGACGACGGTGGGAGTGTTTCCACCAGTTGCCAACGTCGGCGTTTTGTCGCGCACCTCTCAACCTTCGTCATCCTCGGGCTTGACCCGAGGATCCATGCCTGAACATCGACGCGCCACCAGCGGTTAAAAGCTAAGGGCTGTCGATATTCGTCGTAATTGCGGGCGGAAAATTGGGTCCATCTTCCCCGAAATTTTCTCAGAGATGCCTCTTGCAAAAGATATATCGTTTGCTAGATATAGCGCATGTTAGGCATAACTTAGGAGAAATCTCATGCACGGTATGCATGGACACCGACACCGTCGATGCCGGGACGCCTGGGCTCTTGCGGCATCGCGCGGCCATCACGGCGGCTTCAAGGGCGGCAGGGGCGGTTCGTTCGGCCGCCATCGCGGCGGACCGTTCGGCGGAGGCGGCAGGCGGGTGTTCGATTCGGGCGCCTTGCGCCTCGTCGTCCTTGGCCTGATCGCGGAAGAGCCGCGCCATGGCTACGACATCATCAAGGCGCTGGAAGCCCGCTTCCAGGGCGCCTACAGCCCGAGCCCCGGGGCGATCTATCCGATGCTTCAGATGCTGGAGGAGGCCGACCTCGTTTCTTCCAAGACGGAGGGAAACAAGCGCCTCTTCACGATCACGAAGCAGGGCCGTGCCTTCCTGAAGGAACACAACGACGAGCTTGAGCGCATCAATGCGCAGCTCGACGAAGTCTCGACCGACATGCAGGGCATCGCGCTCGGCGAAGCCTTCAGGTCTCTACGCCATACGCTCTTCGGTAAGGTGCGCAGCGGCGAGATGAGCACGGAACAGGCGAAGAAGGCGCTCGAGATATTGAAGAAGGCGCGCGACGAGTTGAACGACCTGTAAGTAGCGGCGGCCTATGTCGACCGCTGGTGGCGCGGCGATGTTCCGTGGGCCCGCCGCTCAGCTCCGCGCCCGCCGCCGTTCCCGCCGGCCGGCGGGAGCGCTTCCTGCGCCGCTCTGGGCGGCGCCCTTGTTGCGCATCGGGCCGACGCGCGCCTCGATGTCGGCGATGGTGGGGCGGACGGCGGCCTTCTTGTGTTCGTCGAGCGCCTTGCGCATGGCCGCCAGGTGCTGGAAAGAGGTGCCGCAGCAGCCGCCGACGATCTTGGCGCCGCCGTCGACCGCCAGCCGTACATAGTCGGCCATCAGCTCCGGCGTGCCGGAATAGTGGATATCCGTGCCGCGGAATTCGGGAATGCCGCAATTGCCCTTGATCACGATGGTGCTGTCGGGCCGCGCCTCCGACATGTCGAGGAGGGCGGCGAGGATGTCCGGTGCGCCGACGCCGCAATTAGCGCCGACGGCAACCGGTTTTACCGGTAGCACCTCGGCCACACCGTGGATGTCCTTCGGGGCCAGACCCATCATGGTGCGTCCGGCTGTGTCGAAGGAGCCGGTATAGGTGTAGGGCAGGCCGGCGCGGATGGCAGCTTCCGCCGCGGCGCGGATCTCGTCCGGCGCCGACATGGTCTCGATCCAGGCCACCTCGGCGCCGCCCGCCTTCAGCCCTTCGATCTGCTCGGCGAAGGCTTCGACCGCCTCCTCGTAAGTGAGCGCGCCGAGCGGCACCAGAAGCTCGCCCGTGGGGCCGACGGAGCCGGCGACGATGACGCGCCGCCCGGCTTTTGCGGCCACCCGGCAGGCGATCTCGGCCGCCCGCCTGTTCAATTCGAACACCCGGTCCTGGGCGTGGTGCAGCTTCAGCCGGTGGCGGGTACCGCCGAAGGAATTGGTGAGGATGATGTCGGCGCCGGCATCGACGAAGCCCTGGTGCAGGGCCTCCACCTTCTCAGGCGCGGACTCGTTCCAAAGCTCCGGCGCTTCGCCCGATTCCAGCCCCATATCGAAGAGATTGGTGCCTGTCGCGCCGTCGGCGAGCAGCACGCCCTTTTCGGCAATCAGCGCATCGATGGGGTTTTGCATTGGGGGCGCCTTCTATAACTGCGCTCAGCACGTTTAGGAGATTGAATAAGGATATAAAGAAGTCTTTATATGGGGTCAATGGAGGCTGAGCGGATGCGTGGAGAAAAGTTGCCGCCGCACCCGCAAGCGGGAGACATCATCCCGGCCTCAGGCATGCCGGTTCAGCATTGCGAGGCTCCCGTCAGTCCGGCTTCAGGCTTCGCACAAACGCCGCCGTTTCATGCGCGTTCACCTCGGCGATGCGGATGAGGCCGTCGAAGTGGCGCGTCAGCGTGGTGATGGTCTGGCGGGCGTTCAGAACCAGATACATGCCGCCCATGTAGATCGCGGCGCGATAGGGCCCGAAGATCGTGTAGGGGGCGGAGAAGCGCTCGCGCCAGTCGAAGAGGAACAGGCGGAAGGTCGGGTAGAGATCGTCGATCAGGGTTGCCATATGCGCAAGCTGCGCGGCGCGCACGTCCCGCGGCAAGCCGTGCCATCGGCCAAGGCCGCTGGCGAAAAGCTCCAGCGTCTGGCGCGGCATGCACACCTCCATGTCGGTCTCCGGCCGCCGGTTGTAGTCCACCCGGTACTGCGCCTCGTCGCGCTGGGCCTCACGGCTTGTCTTGGCGGCATCGGCCTCGAAATAGATCACCTCCTCGCTTCTCAGAAGGTCGGGGATGCCCGACGGTACGTAGCGGATCTTGGTGCCCACCGCCTCGGCGTGCCATTTGGCCAGAAGCGTGCTGTCGAAGCCGCCCTCGGCTTGCGCGATCTCCATGTTCTCGCGCAATTCACCGGTAATCCCCTCGTCCTGGCTGAGGCCCAGAAGCCAGTCGAGCGATACCTGATGCCGGGCGGCGATGTTCATCAGCGTCTCGGCGCGCGGCAGGCGCGTGGAGCTGCCGGCGAGAAGCTGCGACAGCGCCGAGCGGTCGATGCCGACGGCAGCAGCGAAGGCGGATTGGTTGAGGCCCGAGCGCGACATGAGCACTTTCAGCCGCTCGCGGAATGTTCCGGACAGGTCGCGCTTGTCGATGATCTTTTCCATTGGGCTCCTGCCGGATTCGATGGCGGAATCTGGTAAATCTTCCGCATTTGTTCACTTAAGTCAACAATTGGGGTAGATGCTTCCGATAAGCATCGCTTTGTGCGCATTCTCGCATTGCGGCTTCCAGTCTCTCCTGACATCTATCTGTCAGGAATCGGACGCGGCGCCGGGCATGGGGTTTGGCACCGCAGACCAGGACAGCAATGAAACCCAAGACCAAGAGCCGGCGCGGCCCTCCGGCGATTGAATGGCCGACTATTGCCTTGATTCTGCTTTGCTATGCCGCCTGGGGAGCGGCCGGCATCTTCTTGTGGCCCGACTGGCCGCTGACGGCGCTTGCCGCGCTTACCGTGACGATCGCCCTGCAATCCTCGCTCATGCACGAGTGCCTGCACGGCCACCCGACACGCAACTCGGCTGTCAACGAGGCGCTGGTGGGCCTGCCCATCGGCCTCGTCTATCCCTATCGCCGCTTCAAGGCATTGCACCTGCGCCACCACGCCGACGAGCGGCTCACCGACCCGTTCGAGGATCCGGAGAGCTATTACCGGGCGCTATGGCGGTACGAGGAACTGCCGGAGGCGATCAAGCTCATCCTCAAGATCAACAACACGATGATCGGCCGCTTCGTCCTCGGTCCGCTCATCATGAACGCCGCCTTCTTCGCCTCGGACGCGAAGCTGATCGCGGCGGGCGACCGGGGCGTGCGCACGGCTTGGGCGCTGCACGCCGTGGGCCTTGCCATCGTCCTGCCGATCGTGTCCCAAGGCTTCGGCATGCCGTTATGGCTCTACGTCCTGGTGCCGGCGTGGCTTGGCCAGTCGCTCATCTCCGTGCGCACCTTCGCCGAGCACCAGTGGTCGGAGCGGCCGGATGGGCGCACCATCATCGTCGAGCGCTCGCCGCTGTCACTCCTCTTCCTCAACAACAACCTGCATCTCGTGCATCACAAGCGGCCCACCGTTCCGTGGTACCGGCTGCCCGCGCTCTACCGGGAAAGGCGCGCGGAGTGGCTGGCCATGAACGGCGGCTACGCCTATCCGAACTATCTCGCGCTTCTGAGGGACTTCGCCTTCCGCGCCAAGGAGCCCGTGCCGCACCCGGCCCTGCAGCGCGAGCCGCATGCACCGCGCGCCTTCCGCCCGCGCGCCCGCAGCCATTCGCTGACAGAGGCGGGCACCGTGCCTGTGCCGGCAAGGCCGGCGAACGAATAGGTGCCGGCCTTGCCTTATCCGGCGCCGACGGCCGATAAGGCACATCATGAGCAGTCTCGTTGCCGCCCTGCCGATGTACGACTGGCCCGAGATGCGGGCTGAGACCGATACCGAATGGGCGCGGCTTTGCGATGCCCTGCGGACGGAAGGCATCGCCGCACCTCTCCGGCTCGCCCGCCGCAACGCCGACCTGCCGGCGGTTACGGGCGGCATACGGGACGCCGTGGGCCGGCGGATCGCGCCGGACCCGGCGAGGCTGGCCCCGGAGGAGCTCGATCTTGCGACATTGTGGCGGCATCCACGTCTCCTCCTGGCGCAAACCTGCTGGGGACCGATGGAGGCCGGGCTTGAAGCCCATGTGCAGGTGGTCGGCCAGCCGGACTATTCGGCCTATGAGGGCGGGGAAGGGGCGCTCTATTCGAGCGCCATCCTGATGCGGCGCGGCGATGCGCCGGCCATCGCCGCGCCCGCCGGCGGACGCGCCTCCATCCCACTCGAGACGCTGCGCGGCAAGCGCTTTGCCTATAACGAGCCCAACTCCATGTCCGGTTTCATCGCCCTGCGGCGCGATCTGGAGGCGATGGGCGAGGGCTTTTCCCTGTTTGCGGAGAGAATTGCGACGGGTTCTCACGGTGCCTCGGCATTGGCGGTGGCCGAGGGCAGGGCGGACGCCTGCGCCGTCGACTGCCGGACCCTGACGCTCATCCGGCGCTTCAGGCCAGCATCCGCCGGCCTTGTGGTCGCCGGCTGGACGGCGCGGCGGAAGGGTTTGCCGTTCATTACGAGCAGAGCGACCGCACGGGAGCATCTGGCAGTTTTCCAGCGCGCGCTCGGTCTCCGCACCCCCGCTTGAAGGGGGACCTACCCCCGCATCCGCTCCCCTTCCGGATCGAACGGCGGCAGAAGATTGATGCGGGCCGGGCGGCGCTGGCCGAGGATCTCGATCTCGAACAGGCCCTCGCTCTCGTCTTCCGCCAGTTCCGCCGGCAGATAGCCCTGAGCCATGGATTTTTCCACGAAGTGCGCATAGCCGCCGGACGTCACCCACCCGACGACGCGCCATTCGCCGTCTGCGATGCCGCGGATGTGCGCCGGGTCCTCGCGGCTCGCGCCGCCACCCTCGCTTCTTTGCACGGCCGCGCCGCCGGCCGTAAAGCGCGGCGCTCCGAAGCCGTGCGGCTTCTCCACAGTGCCAAAATCCTTCTTGCCCACCTTCGCCCAGATCGGCTCATCACCCATCACGTCGGCATCCAGCGCCTCGACGATGAAGGAGACACGGCGCAGCCTCGGCCCCTTTGCCTTCTCCCTTGCCGCCGCCTCGTAGCCGATGAAATCGTTCTTCTCCAGCTTGACGAAGCGCTCCATCGCCCCTTCGAAGGGCCCATAGATGGGGCGTAGCTCGCGGAACCAGGTGGGGAAATTCTTCTCAAGCCGCATGGACAGAAGCGCCCGCATGCCGAAATCTACAATGCCGAACTCGGCGCCTGCCTCTTTGATGCCTTCATAAACACGCCGCTGGTAGGCTGGCGGCATCCATATCTCGTAGCCGAGGTCGCCGGTATAGGTGAGGCGATTGACCATAGAGGGCGCGCCGGCCACCGCCATCTCGCGGAAGTCCATGAAACGGAAGGCGCCCCTCGAGACATCCGTGTCGACAAGCTTTTCCAGCACCTCCCGCGATTTCGGCCCGGCGATGGACAGCCCCACCAGCGTCTGGTCGAAGCGGTGGATCCTCACTTCGCTGTCCCTTGGGCCATCCTTCGGCAGGTGCTTCTCGAACCAGCGCATGTGGTAGACCTGCGCGGCCGACGAGCCCCACACCATGAAGCGCTCCTCGCCGGCCCGCGCGATGGTGAAATCGCCGATCAGCTTGCCGAACTCGTTGAGCATCGGCGACAGTACGATGCGGCCCGTCTTCGGCATGCGGTTGGTCATCAGCCGGTCGAGGAAGGCGGCCGCACCCGGCCCCGAGACCGCGTATTTGGCGAAATTGGCGATCTCGGTGACGCCGACGCCGTTCCTCACCGCGCGCACCTCGCCCCCCACATGCTCGAAATCGTTGGAGCGGTGGAAGGAGACGATATCCTTCGGCTCCGTGCCTTTCGGCGCGAACCAGAGCGGCGTCTCCAGGCCCCACGAATCGCCCATCACGGCGTTGTTGTCGCGCACCATCACGTCGTAGAGCGGCGTCGTCTGTGCCGGCCGCGCGGCCGGCAGCTCCTCGTTGGGGAAGCGGATGGAGAAGCGCCGCGAATAGTTCTCGCGCACCTTGGCGTTGGTGTAGCGCAGCGTTGCCCACTCGCCGAAACGGGCGACATCCATGCCCCAGACGTCGAAGCCCGGATCGCCGTTCACCATCCAGTTGGAAAGCGCCAGCCCCACGCCGCCGCCTTGGGAGAAGCCGGCCATGACGGCGCAGGCACACCAGAAATTCGTCAGTCCCTGCACCGGCCCAACCAGCGGGTTGCCGTCCGGCGCAAAGGTGAAGGGGCCGTTGATAACCTGCTTGATGCCGGCGTTCTCAAGCGCCGGGAAATGGCGGAAGCCGACCTCCAGCGAGGGAGAGATGCGGTCGATGTCCGGCTGTAAAAGCTCGTGGCCGAAGTCCCACGGCGTCTCATGTTCCGACCAGGGCTTGGCGGCCTTCTCATAGGTGCCGAGCAGGATGCCGTTCCGCTCCTGCCGCGTGTAGATCTCGCCCTTGAAGTCGATGACGCCGACCATCTCGCGCCCCGTGGCGCGGTTGAATTCTTCAACCTCCGGCATCGGCTCGGTCAACAGATACATGTGCTCCATGGCGAGCAGCGGCAGTTCCAGCCCGACCATGCGCCCCACCTCGCGCGCCCATAAGCCCCCGCAATTGACCACGTGCTCGGCCTTCACCGTGCCTTTCTCGGTGACCACGTTCCAGGTGCCGTCAGCCTCCTGCGTCAGCTCCACCACCCGGTTCCTCAATTCGATCTCCGCCCCCAGCTTGCGCGCTGCGCGCGCATAGGCGTGGGTGGTGCCGGAGGGGTCGAGATGGCCCTCCACCGGGTCCCACATGGCGCCGACGAAGTTGGTCTCGTCCATGAGCGGGAACATGGCCTTGGCTTCCGACGGGGTGATCAGCTCCGTCTCCATGCCCAGATACCGCCCCTTGGCGTGTGCCAGGCGCAGGAAATCCATGCGCTCCGGGCTATCGGCCATCATCACGCCGCCCGTCAGGTGCAGCCCGCAGGACTGGCCGGAGAGTTCCTCGATCTCGCGATAGAGCTGTACGGTGTAAGCCTGCAGCTTCGCCACGTTCGGATCGCCGTTCAACGTATGGAAGCCGCCGGCCGCATGCCAGGACGAGCCGGATGTCAGCTCCGAGCGCTCGATCAGAAGCACATCCGCCCAGCCGGCGCGGGCGAGGTGGTAAAGCACCGAGCAGCCCACCACGCCGCCGCCGATGACAACTGCTTTTGCATGGGATTTCATGGGGTTATTTCCGTATATGCGGGAAGTGATTCAAGAGCTTGAAGGGGCGCTTCGCTTTCCATGGGTTCCACTAAAAATCCGTCGGCGCCCCGCCCTCGCGGATTCGTCGCTCCACGAACGCGTCCAGCTCCTCGCGGATCGCCTCGTCCATCGGTGGCGCCTCGTAGGTGGCCAGCCGCTCCTTCCACAGCCGGTTGGCATGCTCGATGGCCGTCGGGCTACCGGCCTGCGCCCAGGTCTCGTAGTTGCGCCAGTCGGAGATGATCGGTGAGTAGAAGGCGGTCTTGTAGCGCGCCTGGGTGTGTGGGGAGCCGAAGAAATGGCCGCCCGGGCCTACCTCGCGGATGGCCTCCACGCCAAGCGCATCCTCCGACAGGTCGAGCGGGGTGAGGAACTCCGCCACCATCTGCAGGAGGTCGAAGTCGAGCATCATTTTTTCGTAGGAGCAGCACAGCCCGCCCTCTAGCCAGCCGGCCGCGTGCTTGACGAGGTTGGCACCGCCGTGGATGCAGCCCCACAGCGAAAAGACGCTCTCGTAGGCCGCCTGCGCGTCGACCGTATTGGCCGCGCAGACATTGGAGCTGCGGTAGGGGATGCCGTAACGGCGGGCGAGCTGGCCGCCGATAAGCTGCGCTTTCATGGATTCGGGCGTGCCGAAGGCAGGCGCGCCGGAGCGCATGTCGACATTGGAGGTGAAGCCGCCATAGCCGACGGGCGCGCCCTTCCTCACCATCTGCGAAAAGGCGAGGGCGGCGAGCGCCTCGGCGTTCTGTTGCACCAGGGCCCCGGCGACGGTGATGGGCGCCATGGCGCCCGCCAGCGTGAATGGCGTGACGATGACCACCTGGCCGTGGGTCGCCATCTGGATGACGCCCTCCAGCATCGGGATGTCGAGCTTCAGCGGCGAGTTGGTGTTGATGACGGTGAAGCAGGAGGGCTCGTCGCGAAGCTGCTCGGCACTCACGCCGCGGGCGATGCGGGCGATCTCGATGCCGTCCTGGTTGCGCTCCCTGCCCAGCGAATAGATGTGAAAGGTCTTGTCGGTCAGCGTGGTGATGTCGCGCAGGCATTCCAGATGCCTGATGCCGGCGTGGATGTCGATCGGCTCCACCGGGTAGCCGCCCAGGCAGTGGACGATGTTGTGCATCTGGGCGAGCTTCACGAAATTGCGGAAGTCGGCCTGGTTCCCCGGCCGCCGCCCGCTATCCGTGTCGGAGCAGTTGGGCGCGGAGCCGATCTGCGCGAATATGATGTTGTTGCCGCCCATGCGCAGGTCGTGCGCCGGATTGCGCGCATGGACGGTAAACTCGGACGGGCAATGGGCGATGAACTCCAGCACCATGTCGCTGTCGAAATGCACCCGGTGCGTATCCTCGCGCACATCGGCGCCATGGCGGCGCATGATGGCGCGCGCCTCGTCGTGCAGCACCTCGATGCCGATTTCCTTCAACACCTTAAGCGAGGCGAGGTGGATCGATTCCAGCTCGTCCTCGGACAGGAGACCCGTCGGCGGGAAGGGAACGGTCAGCTGGCGGAAGGGAGGCTGGTCGAAGGCGTCGGCCATGCTGTCCCGCTTTGCCGCACGGCCGCCACGCCGCGTGCGGCCGCCCTCCGGGTGTGCCTCGGCGGCTGTGTCCGGGATGGTCATGGGATGCCTCGCTGTGCGTTGCGCTGGCCGGCATCATGACGCCTCGCATGGAGCACCGACAACGAAACGGCGACCGAAAGCGCAAGAGAAGCGACATCTGAATGACGTATTCCGACAAGACGTGGGCACTGCCGCGAACAGCAAAAAACCGCGCCCTCCGACTGGAGAAACGCGGTTTTATGTAACTCGACAGGCGCCCTCACGGGTACAGTTACGCTTGCGAAGGCGGTCCGCTCCGGTACGCGAGACCCTTTCCGGAGCCGGGGCGGTGCCTGTGATGTCCGCCTTCCTTTGTTCTAGACCGACATCGTTACCGGGAGGTTAGCAAGTGCTTGCGCAATCCTTAACGTGGCATTTTTTGACGCGGTTTCCGCTCATCCCGGTTTCCGCGCAGGAAGTTTATGATGCCGGAAAAATCCTTGCCGCCGTTGCCCATGGCCTCGAACAGGGCATAAAGCTGTGCCGCCTCCGCGCCCAGCGGCGTCGCCGCGCCCGAGGCTTGGGCGGCTTCCTGGGCAAGGCGCAGGTCCTTCAGCATCAGGCTTGCCGCAAAGCCCGGCTGGTAGTCGCGGTTGGCGGGCGAGGCCGGCACGGGGCCGGGCACCGGGCAGTAGGAAGTGAGCGACCAGCATTGGCCGGAAGCGGTGGAGGCGACGTCGAACAGCGCCTGGTGCGACAGGCCCAGCTTCTCCGCCAGCACGAAGGCCTCGCCGACGCCGATCATCGAAATGCCGAGGATCATGTTGTTGCAAATCTTCGCCGCCTGTCCGGCGCCCGCCTCGCCGCAATGGACGATGCGGCCGGCCATCGGCTGGAGTATAGGCTCGGCCTTGGCGAAGGCAGCCTCGCCGCCGCCGGCCATGAAGGTGAGTGTGCCCGCCTGCGCACCGCCGACACCGCCGGAGACCGGCGCATCGATGGACAAGAGCCCGCGCTCGCCGGCGATGGCATGCGCCTTGCGCGCCGATTCGACATCGATGGTCGAAGAATCGATGAACAGCATGCCCTTCGCCGCCTTCGGCGCGATGTCCTCATAGACCGACAGCACATGCTTGCCGGCCGGCAGCATGGTGATGGCGACCTCCGCCCCTTCCAGTGTCTCCGCCGCACTCGCCGCCACGTCGACGCCGTTCCCGGCGGCCTTCTCCAGGTTCTCCGCCACAAGGTCGAAGCCGCGCACCTTGTGCCCGGCCTTGACGAGGTTCGCGGCCATGGGGTTGCCCATGTTGCCAAGGCCGATGAATGCGATGGTGGTCATGTGGATGCTCCTCCGCGGGTGGGGAATGGTGGATTAGTGAGTAGTGAGTAGTGAATAGTGAATAGTGAGTAGCGAGTAGCGAGTAGAAATTTTAGAATTGTTATTGATAATCAAAAACCCTATTATACTTTCTATTCACTATTCACTATTCACTATTCACTATTCACTATCTTCTATTCCTTCCCCACCAGATGCCGCGCAATGATCACGCGCATGATCTCATTCGTGCCTTCCAGGATCTGGTGCACGCGCAGGTCCCGCACCAGCTTTTCCAGCCCGTAGTCGTGCAGGTAGCCGTAGCCGCCGTGAAGCTGCAGCGCGTCGTTGGCGACGTCGAAGCAGGTGTCTGTGACGAAGCGTTTGGCCATGGCCGACCATTTGGAGGCGTCGGGCGCCCTGGCGTCCAGCTTGGCGGCGGCGGTGTAGAGCAGCACGCGGGCGGCGGAAAGGTTCGTTTCCATGTCCGCCAGCTTGAACTGCAGCGCCTGGAAGCGGTTGATGGTCTTGCCGAAGGCCTCGCGCGCGGCCGTATAGGCCTGCGCCTTCTCGTGCGCGGCCTGGGCACCGCCCAGCGAGCAGGCAGCGATGTTGAGCCTGCCGCCGTCAAGCCCGGCCATGGCGATGCGAAAGCCGTCGCCCTCGTTCGCCAGCAGGTTTTCCGCCGGCACCTTGCAATCCTCGAAGATCACCTGCCGTGTGGGCTGCATGTGCCAGCCCATCTTCTTTTCCAAAGGTCCGAAGGAAAGGCCCGGCGCGTCGGCCGGCACCACAAGGGCGGACACGCCCTTCGGCCCATCCTCGCCGGTGCGTACCATGGTGACGTAGAGCTCGGTCTCGCCGGCACCGGAGATGAACTGCTTGGCGCCGTTCAGCACGTAGTCGCCGCCCGATTTCACCGCCTTCGTCCTGAGTGCAGCGGCATCGGAGCCGGAGCCGGGCTCCGTCAAGCAGTAGCTCGCCAGCCACTTCATAGAGGTGAGCTTCGGCAGAAGGCGCTTGCGCTGTACCTCGCTGCCGAAGGTGTCGATCATCCAGGCGGCCATGTTGTGGATGGAGATGAAGGAGGAGAAGCCGGGGCAGGCGGCCGCCAGCGCCTCGAAGATCAGCACTGCGTCGAGCCGCTTGAGGCCGGAGCCGCCGACATCCTCCGCGCAATAGATGCCGCCGAAGCCGAGCGGCCCCGTCTGGCGGATGACGTTCAGGGGAAAATGCCGCTCACGGTCCCAGTCGAGCGCGAAAGGGGCCACGTGGTCGGCGGCAAAGCTCCGCGTCATCTCGCGGATGGCGCGCTGGTCGGCGTTGAGCGTGAACTGCCCGCTGCCACTCTCGGCGATGGCCTCCATCGTGTCCTCCCGGCCTTTCTTTTCTTTCAGTGAAGTTTAGTGCATTGGAGGGCGCGCGCAACGGGAGGATGGCCCATGGCCCACGCCATCATGCTGCAGGGTACCGGTTCCGACGTCGGCAAGACGGTGCTTGTCGCCGGCCTCTGCCGGGCGGCGCGCAATCGCGGCCTGAAGGTGCGCCCCTTCAAGCCGCAGAACATGTCCAACAACGCCGCCGTCGCGGCCATTCCCGGCGAGGCGGGCGAGGGCGAGATCGGCCGTGCGCAATGGCTGCAGGCTCTCGCCTGCGGTGTGCCGCCGACCGTGCACATGAACCCGGTGCTCCTGAAGCCGCAGAGCGACATCGGCTCGCAAATCGTCGTGCAGGGCAGGGTGGCCGGCAGGGCGGCCGCGCGCGACTACCAGGCGCTCAAGGGCCGGCTGATGGATGCGGTCATGGACTCCTGGGCGTATGTGGGCGAGGGCGCCGATCTCGTCATCGTCGAGGGTGCCGGCTCGCCGGCCGAGATCAACCTGCGCGACCGCGACATCGCCAATATGGGCTTTGCGAGAAGGGCGAACGTGCCGGTGGTGCTGGTCGGAGACATCGACCGCGGCGGCGTGATCGCCGCCATAGCCGGCACGCATCTCATCCTGGCGGAAGAGGACCGGCGCATGGTGGCCGGCTACATCATCAACAAGTTTCGCGGCGACGTCTCGCTCTTCGACGAGGGCATCGCGGCGATCGACCGCTTCACCGGCTGGCGCTCCTTCGGCACGGTGCCGTGGCTTTCCGAGGCGGCGAGGCTGCCGTCGGAGGATTCGGTGGTGCTGGAGCGGCTTGCCGGCGGCAGTGCGAAGCCGCTCAAGGTGGCCGTGCCCATGCTGCCGCGCATCGCCAATTTCGACGATCTCGACCCGCTGCGCGCCGAGCCGCAGGTGGAGGTGGTGTTCGTGCCGCCGGGAAGCCGGCTGCCGGCCGATGCCGGGCTCGTCGTCATCCCCGGCTCCAAATCGACGATCGCAGACCTTGCCGCATTCCGGCAAAACGGCTGGGACAGCGATCTTGCCGCCCACCGGCGGCGCGGCGGCCGCATTGTCGGCCTGTGCGGCGGCTACCAGATGCTGGGCCGGCGGGTGAGCGATCCGCACGGGCTGGAGGGCGGCGCGGGAGCGGTCGAGGGCCTCGGCCATCTCGACGTGGAAACCGTCATGGAGCCGGAGAAGTCCGTGCGCAACGTGCACGCCCGCTCACTCCACCACGACGTGCCGCTCACCGGCTACGAAATCCATCTCGGCCGCACTGAAGGCGCCGATTGCCTGCGCCCGGTGGCCGAGATCGACGGCCGCGCCGACGGCGCAACCTCTCCCGACGGCAAGGTCTACGGCACCTATCTGCATGGGCTCTTCGGTTCCGACGCCTTTCGCGCCCGCTTCCTCGAGGCGTTCGGGGTCGTCGGCGGCGGCACGGACTACCGCGCCGGGGTGGAGGCCGCGCTCGACGCGATCGCCGATCACCTGGAAACCCATCTCGACTGCGATGCGCTGTTTTCCCTCGCTCGGTCGGGCGGCCTGCGTTCGGAAACCGCATGAACGGGCAGTGCGCCGGGCGGCGTCAAACATTTGGCAATATTGCTCTGCAAGGGAAAGAAGGGACTTTCGCACGCAAGGGCCTCTGTCGGCGAGGCGGGCTCGCCTGCCGCCTTGCATGGACTGGGGATGCCGAATAATGGCCGTGGATATGCCGACCAAGACCGAAGGCCCCGTCGGGCCCCGCCCGGCATCTCCGACGGAGCTTGCCGGAGACGTCCTGCTATTACTGCGCCTGGTGCTGAACGACGGCGAGATGACGCCGTCCGCGCGCGATGCCCTGCAGCGCGTGGCCGAGCGCGCCTTCAGCATTGACGCGCCGACGTTCGAGGCATTCCTGCCGGTGCTCCAGCCCTTCGGCGCGAAGGGCGCAGCGCGGGCCGGTGCGGTGCTCCGCGCACGGCCGAAGGATGAGCGCGTGCTGCTCGCCCGCATGCTGCTTGCCGCCGCACTCAAGGGCGACACGCTGACCCTGCACGAAGAGCGCCTGCGCGCGCGGGCAGCGGAGATCCTCGGCCTCGATGAAGGGGACGTGCGGTAGGTCCGTCCCCTCAGGGGCCGGAAACCCGCGCCGACCGCATTCTCAGCGCCCGATCAAGGTCGGGCGCGGCGGCGACGAGCGCCTTGGCCGCTTCCGTCTCCGGCCGGTCGAACACCGCGTGGGTGTCGCCTTCTTCCACGATCTTTCCCTCATGCATCACCATCACCCGGTCGGTGATGGCGCGGGCGACCGTCAGGTCGTGGGTGATGAAGAGATAGGCCACCCTGAGCCGCCGGTTGAGGTCGGCGAAGAGATCGAGGATCTGTGCGCGGATCGACACGTCCAGCGCCGAGACCGGCTCGTCGGCGACGATCAGCTTCGGCCTGGTGATGACGGCACGGGCGATGGAGATGCGCTGGCGCTGGCCGCCGGAGAACTCGTGCGGATATTTTTCCATGTCGGCAGCCGAAAGCCCGACCTCATCCAGAGCCTCGGCCACCAGTTCGCGCCGGCGCGCGCGATCCGGCTTCTCGTCCAGCAAGTGCAGCGGCTCGGCCACCAGGCGCTCCACCCTGTGACGCGGGTTGAAGGAGCCGTACGGGTCCTGGAAGACCACCTGCATGTGTCGGCGGGCCGAGCGCAGCTCACCCTCTGTCTTATCCTCCAGCGCCTCTCCCTCGAAGCGTATGGAGCCTCCGGTCGGCCGGTCGAGCGCCAGGATCATGCGGGCGAGGGTGGACTTGCCGCAGCCCGAGCGGCCGACCAGCGCCATGGACTGGCCCCGCGCCAGCGAGAAGGAGACGTCGTCGACGGCGCGGAAGGTTTGCTGCCTTGAAAAGAGCGACGCACGGCGGATGGGGTAGTCGCGCGTCACGCCCTCCACGTTCAGAAGCGCCTCCCCCGCGCCGCTGTCGGCGGGCCTCGCGCGTGCCGGCACGTGGGTGGAGGCTTCGGCAAGCCGGCGCGTATAGGGATGCACCTTTTCGGTCAGCGTGCGCGCCGTCTCGCCGGCTTCCATCACCTGGCCGTGGCGCATGATCGTGGTGCGGTCGGCCATCTCAGCCACCACCGCCAGATCGTGCGAGATGAGAAGCAGGCTCATGCGGTTTTCATCGACCAGGTCGCGCAGAAGATCGAGGATCTGCGCCTGTAGCACCACGTCGAGCGCCGTCGTCGGCTCGTCGGCGATCAGGAGCTTGGGCTTCAGCGCGCAGGCGATGGCGATGACCACGCGCTGGCGCTGCCCGCCCGACAGTTCGTGCGGATAGCGCGTCAGGGGAAACTGCTTTTCCGGCAGCCCGACGCGTTCCAGCATGGCGCGGGCGCGCGCTTCGGCGTCCGGGCGGTTGGCGCCGGTGTGCCAGCGGATCCCCTCGGCCACCTGCTCGCCGATCGTCTTCACGGGGTTGAGCGCCGTCATGGGCTCCTGGAAGACCATGCCGATATCGTCGCCGCGCAGCCGGCACATGGCGGCTTCCGGGGCCGCGAGGATGTCGATGCCGTCGAAGACGACACGTCCCCTGGCGCGCGCGGCATGCGGCAGGAGCTTCATCACCGTCAGCGCGGTCATCGACTTTCCGGAGCCCGATTCGCCTACCAGCCCCATCACCTCGCCGGCGGCGATGGAAAGGTCGATATCCTTGAGGATCGGCGCCTCGCCGATCGTCAGCGACAGGTTCTCTATCTCCAAGAGGCTCATCGCTCGCGCCTCAGCCTCGGGTCGAGCACGTCGCGCAGGCCGTCGCCCAGAAGGTTGAGGCCGAGCACGGTGACGACGATGGCGAGCCCCGGAAAGAGGGCCAGATGCGGGGCGATGGCCATGCGCGTCTGCGCCTCGAACAGCATGCGCCCCCATGAGGGCATGGGCGGCTGTGCGCCAAGGCCGAGATAGGAAAGCCCCGCCTCGGCCAGGATGCCGAGGGCGAACTGGATCGTGCCCTGGACGAGCAGCAGGCTGACGATGTTGGGCAGGATGTGCTCGATGGTGATCAGCGCCTTGCCCTTGCCGGAGGCGCGGGCGGCCAGGATGAACTCGCGCGGCCACAGCGAAAGCGCGCTGGCGCGGGCGATGCGGGCGAAGACGGGCACGTTGAAGATGCCGATGGCGATGATGGCGTTGACGGCGCCGGGGCCGAAGATGGCGGTGATCATCACCGCCGTTAAAAGGGCGGGAAAGGCGAAGACCACGTCGTTGACGCGCATCAGCGCCTCGTCCGCCCAGCCGCCGCGCGCCGCCGCCCACGTGCCGAGCGGTACGCCAAGCCCCATGCCGATACCGACGGCGACGACGGCGACGGCGATGGAGTTGCGCGCGCCGATCATGATCATCGACAGGATGTCGCGGCCCATATGGTCGGTGCCGAAGGGGTGGGCCGGGGACAGGCCCTGCATGCGGGCGGCAACCTCCAATCGCGTGATGTCGTGAGGCGTCCAGAAGAAGGAGACGAGCGCCATGAGCGCGATCACCGCGGTGATGACAAGGCCGATGAGGAAGGAGCGGTTGGCGAGCGCCTTCATCAGCACATGGCGCTCTGGCGCCGGGGTGAAGACGGGATCGAGGCTCATCGGCCGGTCCTCAGGCGCGGATCGGCGACGGCGTAGCAGACGTCGACGAGGAGGTTGACGAGGATGATGCTGGCCACCAGCAGCATCACCACGCCTTCCACGACGATCAGGTCGCGCTGGCTGATGGCCTGGAAGATGAGCCTTCCGAGGCCCGGCAGGTAGAACACGTTCTCGATGATAATGGTGCCGGCGAGCAGGAAGGCGAATTGCAGACCGAGGATGGTCAGCACCGGGATCAGCGCATTGCGCAGCGCGTGCCGCCACAGGACGGCGCGTCGCGGCAGGCCCTTGGCGCGGGCGGTGCGGATATAGTCTTCGCCCAGCACTTCCAGCATGGCCGAGCGGGTGACGCGGGCAAGGATGGCCGCCTGCGGCAGGGCGAGTGAGACGGCCGGCAGGAGCAACGCCTTGAACCCCTGCCAAAGCCCGCCCCAGCCCTCGCCCCAGCCGGGAAAGCCGCCCGCCGGCAGCAGGCGGAAGCCGACGGCAAAGACGTAGACGAGCAGCATCGCAAACCAGAAATTGGGGATGGCGACGCCCACCTGCGCAGCACCCATGGCGAGCGTGTCGGAGAGGCGCCCGCGGCGGGCGGCGGCGAAGATGCCGACGGGGATGGCGATGGCCGTCGACAGCGACAACGCCATCACAGCGAGCGGCAGGGAGACCGCCACGCGCTCGGCGACAAGTTCGATAACCGGCGAGGAATAGGTGTAGGAGCGGCCGAAATCGCCCGTCGCCATGCCGGTGAGCCAGTCGAGGTAGCGCAGGGCCAGCGGGCGGTCGAGACCCATCTCTGTGCGCAGCGCTGTGAGCGCCTCGGGGCTGGCGTTCATGCCGAGCATGATGCGCGCCGGATCGCCGGGGAGGATCTCCAGGACGAAGAAGACGACGAGGGAGGCGACGAAGAGAGTGGCGAGGCCGATGGCGAGGCGCTTGGCGAGGTAGGCGGTCATGGGTGGCCTTCCTGAAGAATGGGAAAGCCGATCGAAGGGCACCTATGGGATAGGGGTGCACAATCCCCCACTCCGTCTCGCGCGTTCCGCGCGATCCACCTCTCCCCCGAAAACGGGGGAGAGGAAGCGCCGGCCGGGATGAAGGGCGCCCTTCCTCTCCCCCAGGTCAAGTGGGGGAGAGGTGGATCGGCCGCAGGCCGAGACGGAGTGGGGGAACCCGCGCCATCACCAATGGCGCTACAGGCTGAGGAAGAGTTCAACCGAACAGGCCACCTATGCCTTCTCATCAGCCTGGGATGCCCGTGAAATTGCATGTAGACGAAGCTTCACATGAATTTCCGCAAAACTCCTCGAAAATCACTCCACCCACCGCACCTTCGTCAGGTCGTTCGCCTGCACGGGCGTGTTCTCCCACATGCCTTCCAGCTTGGCATCCCACACCCCCGTCTTCGGCAACTGGAAGAGGAAGCCGTTCACCGCATCCTCGGCAAGGATGCGCTGGGCCGTTCCGAAGAGCTCCTTGCGCTTGGCCGGGTCGGACGTCGCGCCGAGTTCTTCCATCACCGCATCGAAGGCGGGGTTGTCGTAGTTGAAGTAGTATCCCTCGCGGGCGTAGATGTTGATGTCGTTGGGCTCGGTATGGGAGACGATGGTCAGGTCGTAGTCCTTGTTGGTGAAGACCTGCTCCAGCCACTGCGCCCATTCCACGGGGATGATCTCAAGCTCTATGCCGATCTCGCGTAGCTGCGAGGCGACGATCTCGCCGCCTTCTCGTGCATAAGGCGGTGGCGGCAGCTTCAAGGTGGCGGAGAAGCCGTCCGGATAGCCGGCCTCGGCCAGCAGCGCCTTCGCCTTCTCCACGTTGTGGGGATAGGTGTCGGTCAGGTCGATATAGGCCGCGTTGGCGGGCGAGAAGTGGGAGCCGATGGGCACGCCGTTGCCGGCCGATGCACCGAGGATGATCTCGTCGCGGTCAAGCGCGTGGGCGATGGCCTGGCGCACCATGAGATTGTCGAACGGCGCCTTGCCGTTGTTGGTGGCCAGGATCGTCTCGCCCTCGGTGGCGCCGATCACCACCTCGAAGCGCGGATCGGCCTCGATCTGCGGCAGGGCATCGCCCGCCTGCAGGTTGGGGAAGGTGTGCACGTCGCCGGACAGGAGCGCGGGCACGGCGGCCGCGGCATCGGGAATGAAGCGGAACTCGGCCTTTTCCAGCGCCACCGGCTCGCCCCAGTAGTCGGCGTATTTCGAGATGGTGACGGACGAGCCCTTGGCCCAGTTGTCGAACTTGAAGGGGCCGGTGCCGACGGGCTTTTCCTTGTTGGCGTCGGCCGATTCGGGCGCCACGATCACGGCGTCGCCCCAGCCAAGGTTATAGGGAAGGGCGCCCTGCGGGTGCCCGAGCGTGATCCTGACGGTCGTAGGATCGACAGCCTCGACGCTCTCGATGGCCGAGAAGAGCACCTTTTGCGCGTTCGTCGAATCCTCGGCCCGCGCGCGGTCGAGGGAGAATTTCACGTCCTCGGCCTCGAAGGTGGTGCCGTCGTGGAAGGTCACCCCCTCGCGAAGCTTGAAGGTGTAGGTCAGCCCGTCCTCGGAGACCTTCCAGCTTTCGGCAAGTGCCGGCTCGACCTCGCCGCTGGGACCGATGCGGGTGAGGCCCTCGAAGACGTTGGCATAGACGATCTCGTCGATGGCCGCGGCCGCGCCCGCGGTGGGGTCGAGATGCGGCGGTTCAAGCACGACGCCGACAACGAGGTCCGTGCGCGCGCTCAAGGCGGCTGACCCGGACACAAGGAAAACCGCCGCCGCGCCGAGCATCGTTGCAAAAGTCTTCATGCCGTATCTCCCATTTCTTGGCGCGATTGAAGCGCGAATCCGGTGGTGAGTAAATCGCCCTTACGCAACGCCGCGCAGCAGTGCATCGAGGCCTGCGGCCATCACCTTGGCCGATTCGACCATATCATCGATGCCCACCCATTCGTCCGGGCGATGCGCCAGGTCGAGGATGCCGGGGCCGTAGGCCACGCAGTCGTGCAGGTGGCCGAAGCGGGCGACGTGTTTCTGGTCGTAGGTGCCGGGCGAGATCACGTATTCCGGCTCCTTGCCGAAGACTTCGCGGATGGCCCCTGCGAGCGCGTTGGGCACCGGCGCGTCGCGCTCCGTCATCAGGGGCAGCACCTCCATCAGGTCGCGGATCTTGTAGTCAAAGCGCGGCCGCTCGCGCTTCAGCCGCTCCAGTATCGCCACCACCTCGCCCTTCACTTGGCCGATGTCCTCCTCGATGAGGAAGCGGCGGTCGATGACGAGGCGGCAGGAATCGGCGACGTTGGGCGACGGCAGGCCTGGGAAGAAATCCTCCGTCTGCCCGCCATGGATGGAGTTGATGTTCATCGTCGAGCGGCGCGCCCCCTCCGGCACCACCGGCATGTGCGTCTCCTTGGCCTCGAGGGCCGGAAACAACTCCTCCTCGAACGCGCTGAGCACCGCCCCCATGTGGCGGATCGCCGAATCGCCGAGGAAAGGCATGGAGCCATGGGCGATGGAGCCGGCCGTCTCGATCTCCGCCCACCACACCCCGCGATGGCCGAGGCAGATGCGGTCCTTGTTGAGCGGTTCGGGAATGATGACGTGGTCGACGCGGGGTTTTGAGAAGAAACCTTGCTTGGCCAGATGCGCCACGCCGCCGTAGCCGCCCGATTCCTCGTCCGCCGTGCCGGAGATCTCGATGGCGCCGGGAAAATCCGGGTTCACGGCGAGAAAGGCCTCCACCGCGATGATGGAGGCGGCGAGCCCTCCCTTCATGTCGCAAGCGCCGCGGCCGAACACCTTGCCCTCGCGCACCACGCCGGCGAAGGGATCGACCGTCCAGCCCTCGCCGGCCTCGACAACGTCTATGTGCGAGTTGAAGTGGACGGTGGGGCCGGGGCTCCGCCCCTCGCGGTGCGCCACCACGTTGGTGCGCGGGTAGCGGTCGCTGTCGCCAGGCGCGCCTTCGCCGCGGATGAGCCGGACCTCGAAGCCGCGCGCGGAAAGCCGCCGGCCGATATACTCCGCGCAAGGCGTGTAGGCCTCGCCCGGCGGGTTGACGGTGGGAAAGCGGATCAGGTCGACGGTAAGCGCGACGAGTTCTTCGACACGCTCGTCGACAGCGCGGAACAATCTTTCATTCATTGCGGCATAGAGACGGGAATCGGCCAGCTTGGCAAGATGGCAGGCAGGTCTTCCCCCGACTCCGCCCGCGGCCGCTTCCACTGAGCCACGCATGAGCCTTGCAAATATCGCAGCCGGCTTCTGCGGAACGGCCTGAGAGATGGCCTCAGCGCCGCTTGCGGCTGACCTCCCAGCGGCGGTGGAACCACATCCACTGGCCGGGGTCGGCGCGCACCCATTCCTCCACGACGTCGTTCAACTGCTGCGCCATGCGCTCGACGTCGATGGTGCCGCTTTCATCGCGCGGCAGTTCGAGCTTCTCGCCCACCTCGAGGCGGAAGCGGCCGCCGGGCAGGCGGATGCAATGGGCGGGGTAGACGTCGCAGTCGTACTGGCGCGCCAGCTTGGGCACGAGCGGGCTCGTCTCGCATTCGCGGCCGAAGAAGCGGGTGCGCACGCCGCGCCTGAATTTCTGGTCGACCAGCACGCCGATATTGCCGTCGTTCTCGAGCACGCGGGCAAGCTGCAGCGCCGCGCCCGCCCGCGAGGGCAGGAGGCCGCCCATGGAGGTGGTGCGGGTGCCGTGGATATAGTCGGCGATATAAGGGTTGTTCGGCGGGCGGAAGAGAGAGGTGACCTTAAGGCCGAAGGTCGCCGCTGCGATCGGCAGGAACTCGAAATTGCCGAGGTGGCCGGTGAAGAAGATGTGCGGCCGCTTCTCCTCGCGCACGCGCTTGAATATCTCTATGCCCGTAACCTCGACGCGGCCGGGCCTCTCGCTTTCCGGGTCGAAGTCGAACAGCTTGTCGAGAAACACGTATTCGACGGCGAGGCGGGCCATGTTGGCCCACATGTCGGAGGCGATGGCCTCGATCTCGGCTTGCGGCTTTTGCGGATAGGCCCTGCGCAAATTGTCGAGCGCCAGGCGATGACGGCCGACCAGGGGGCCGACCCTGCGGGCAACGCGCTCGGCGAAATTCAGCGCCTTGTCGGGCGGCAGGTGGCGCAGGATGGAGAGGACGGCGAGCGATATCTGCGCCGTCAGCCAGTGCTCAGCGGTCTGAAGGTGGCGGCCGAATTTGACGAGGAGGCGATTCATGCGGCGGCGCTACTGAACGCGCAGGACGATCTTGCCGAAGACGTCGCGGCCTTCCATGCGCTTCAGCGCGGTTTCGATGTCCTCGAAGCCCACCACCGTGTCGACGACCGGCGCGACGAGGCCGGCGGCCATCTTCTGCATGGCATCGGCCATGTTCTCCATGCGGCAGCCGAAGGAGCCGAAGATCTTCAACTGCTGCTGGAAGAGCTGCATCAGGTTCATATTCGTCGAAACGCCCGAGGTGGAGCCACAGGTGACGATGCGGCCGCCGCGCCTTAGCGACAGCATGGAGCCCGCCCAGGTGTCAGCGCCGACATGTTCGAACACCACATCCACGCCGCGCTTTCTGGTGATCTTGCGCACTGCGCCCTCGAAGCGGTCCTCGCGGTAATTGATGACGTGGTCGGCGCCCAGCGCCTTCGCCTTCTCGATCTTCTCATCCGAGCCGACGGTGGTGATGACGGTGCAGCCCATGCGCTTGGCGAGCTGGATGGCCGCCGAGCCGATGCCGGAGCCGCCGGCGTGCACCAGGATGGTCTCGCCCGGCTCCAATTTGGCGTTGTCGAAGAGCATGTGCTCGACCGTGCCGAAGGTGACGGGGGCGACGGCGGCGCCGATCTCGTCGACGCCCGGCGGGGCGGGGACGAGCAGGCGGGCCGGCAGGTTGATCTTCTCCTGGGCAAAGCCGTCGAGATGGAAGCCGTGCACGCCGCCGACGTTCTCGCACAGATTGTCGCGCCCCTCGCGGCACGGGCGGCACAGGCCACAGGTGCGCGCGCCGTAGATGGAGACGAGCTGGCCGGGCAGGAGATTGCCGACGCCGGCGCCAACGGCGTCAACGGTACCGGAAGCCTCCGCCCCCACCACCAGCGGCAGCTTGCGCTTGGCAAATGCCATTCCGCGCCAGCCCCACACGTCGATATGGTTGAGCGCAACGGCGCCAACCCGCACCGTCACCTCGCCCTGGCCGGGCGGAGGAGGCGGCGGGACGTCGGCAATTTCGAGCTGGCGATCGGCAATGAGTTGCAGTGCGCGCATGGGTCGGTGTCTCGGCTATTGGTGGGGTAGTGAGTAGTGAGTAGTTAATGGTAAGTTCCTGGTGTTTCGTCTTGACGAATATGTCCGTGCAGTGCCCTTTATTCACTATTCACTATTCACTATTCACTATTCACTATTCCCCCCTTCACCCCGCCTCCCGCGCCATCACCAGACACGTATTCTGGCCGCCGAAGCCGAAGGAGTTGGACAATACTGTTGCCACATCGGCATCGCGCTTCACGTTCGGCACGACGTCCAGCTCGATTGCCGGGTCCGGGTTCTCGTAGTTGATGGTGGGCGGAATGACGCCCTCGCGCATGGTCATGATCGAGAAAACGGCCTCCACCGCGCCTGCCGCCGAGAGCGTGTGGCCGATCATCGACTTGTTGGAGGAGATCGGTACGGTCGGCATGCGCACCCCGAAGACGGTCGACAGCGACAGGTGCTCCATCTTGTCGTTCTCCGGCGTCGAGGTGCCGTGGGCGTTGATGTACTCGATCTCGTCCTCCGACATGCCGGCGTCGGAAAGGGCGGCGCGCACGGCGGCGATGGCGGGCGATCCGTCCGGCTTGGAGCGCGTGCGGTGGAAGTCGTCCGCCTTCTCGCCGCAGCCGCGCATGATGCCGAGGATCTCCGCGCCGCGGGCGATGGCACCTTCCAGCGATTCGAGCACCATCGCGCCCGAGCCCTCGGCAAGCACGAAGCCGCTGCGGTCCTTGGAAAAGGGCTTCGACGCCTTCTCCGGCACCTCGTTCTGGGTCGTCAGCGCCGAAAGCAGCGAGAAGCGGATGAGCGCCTCGGCCGTCGCCGACCCATCGGAGCCGATGGCCAGCGCCCGGTCGCACTCGCCACGGCGGATCGCCTCGATACCGAGCTGGATGGCCGTGGCGCCGGAGGCGCAGGCCGTCGAAAGCGTGATCGGCAGGCCGCGCGTTCCGTATTTCTCCGCTATCCGGTCGGCGATGGTGGCGAACTGGCTCTCGTCGAAAAGCTCCGCCTCATTGGCCTCGCGCGCCGCCTCGATCAGGCTGCGCCAGTCGCCCGCGCGTTGCGACTGCGCGTAAAGGCGCAGCCGGTGATGCCAGTCAATCTCGACCGGCGGTGCGGCGAGGAAGAGCGGTCCGCCGAAATCGGCGGCAGGAAGGCCGGCTTCGCCCACCGCCTCTTCTGCCGCCAGGTCCGCAAGCGCGTAAGTGAGGGGGCTTGCCCCACGCCGGCTTTCGGGCAGGAAGTCGACGGTGCCGGCGATGGTCGTGGCCAGGTGGCTGGTGGGAAAGCGGGTGATGGGGTGGATACCCGAACGCCCGCTTGTCAGCGCCGTCCAGTTTTCGTCCTTTCCCCGGCCGAGCGAGGTGACCACGCCCATGCCGGTGACGGCGACGAGCGGCCTTCCGAAGCTGTCGGTTGTCTTCATGCTTCCTTCCTCAGCCCCTTATCTCTCAGGCCCCTATCTTCCTCAGGCCACTATCTTCCTCAGGCCCCTATCTTCCTCAGGCCTTGACCACGAGCCCCATGCCCTCGAAGCAGTTGTAGCCGACCGCCGTTGCCAACGCGGCCGAGGGGGCGGCTTCGAAGGGACGTTCGCTCTCCGCGAACGCAGGATAGGCCTTTCCGTGATGAACGGCGAGCGCGGCAAGCGCCACGGCGAAGGGGAACTGCGCCTCCTTCATGTGCCCGGTGAGCGAGGAGAAGCCGCGCGCCGTGACATGTCCACGGGCATCGAGCGCGGCTTTTTCGGCCTTCGTCACCGCGTGCGCGCCGGAGGCGCCGGAGATCGCCAGCATAGGCGCATCGCCGCCGAGCAGTCTGCCCACCATCTCCTCCAGCGCGTCCTGCAGGCCATCGCCGCCGCGCCGCGCCCGGCCGGAGGCGACGGGGCCGACGGCGGCGTATGCGGTGCGGCCGCGCTTCTGCGCGTGTTCGCGCGATTCCAGCACCAGGAAGGCCGCGCCCGAGCCGGTGATGACGCCACCGCCTTCCTCCGGGCTTCGCTGCCAGAGCGGAGACCAGCCGCCGCGCTGCAGGTGGCGGCCAAGCTCGTAGGCGAGAAGCATGTCGGGATGCTCTGTCTGGAACGCAGCGCCCACCAGAAGGTGGCTCGACTGGCCCGAGCGGATGCGCGCGGCTGCCGTCTCGATCGCCGAGACGCCGGCGCCCTCTTCGCCCATGAATGTGCGTGAGGAACCGGTGACCTTGTGGACGATGGAGATGTTGCCGGCCAGAAGATTGGAAAGCTGGGCCAGGAACAGGGTGGGCCTCAGCTCCGTCGTCAGCTTCTCGTTCAAAAGCACGTCATGATCGTTGCGGGTGAGCGATGTGTCGAGGATGTCCTGGTCGACGTTCACGTCGCGCTCGCCGCCGCCGGCGGCCACAACCATGTCCATGGAGGCGCACAGCGCCTCGTCGTCCTTCATGCCGGCGTCGTCCAGTGCGAGCCCCGCCGTATAGGTGCCGAGGCGCTGCCAGGTCTCCATCTGGCGCTGGTCGCCGCGCTTGGGGATCTGCGTGCTCCAGTCGATCTCGGGCAGCGGGTGGACCGTATAGGGAGCGAAGCGCTCTCCATCGAGAACGGGCTTCGGCGCGGCGCCCGTCAGCGCCTGCCAGTGCGCGTCGACACCCAGGCCCAGCGACGAGACGACGCCGATCCCGGTGATGACCACGTCCTTCGGGTTCATGTCGCCTCGCTGCGGTTTTGGTGTCGGTGCGTGCTCAGGCGGCCTTGGCGGCCACCAGGCCGTCGATCTTGGAGCACAGGTTCTTCATGACGAAATATTCCTCGGTCGCAACCCTTCCGTCATTGACCTCCTGCGTCCATTGTTCCAGCGGCACCTTGATGCCGAACTCCTTGTCGATCGCGAAGACGATGTCCAGGAAGTCCAGGCTGTCGATGCCGAGATCGTCGATGGTATGGCTTTCAAGGGTAATCTTGTCGCGGTCGATCTCGCTCGTTTCGGCGATGATGTCGGCAACCTTGTCAAATGTCGTCGTCACTGCGGGTTCCCTCGGTGTGGGGGATTCGGTTCTCTAAGTGTGCGCCGGCTGTCTAATCGGTTTTTAACGGCAGGAAAAGGGCAGTCGCGCTCAATCCGGGCGGATGTTAGTCGAAGGTAAGACGGGCTGCGACACGGACCCCATCGTCCGAGCGTGACAGAACGACCGCCTCGCCCTGCCGCGGCCGGACATTGGCGATCGCCTCGATGTTGGCTTCGTGCGTCACCATGACGAGATTTTCCGAGCCGCTGTAGTCGAGTATGCGCTGCAAGGTGGCCCGTATCTGCTCGTCTGCCACTTCCGGGTCGCGCGCCAGTTCGTCCAGCGCGTCGAACGTTTCGATCGGGCTGTCGCGGAAGGCGATGTCGGCGGTATCGCGGGCACGGCAGTAGCGGCTGGTCAGCACCATTCCGATGGGGGCGGCGCGGGCGTAGAAGAGCGCGCCCATCCCGCGCGCCTGCTGGCGTCCCTGCTCGGAGAGATTGCGTTGGGTGGCGCAGTTCTCCAGGTCGAAATTCGCAGGGTCGCCGCTGCCGGGCGCATGGGCATGGTTGACGAGCACCACCTGGCCGCCGTTCCGCAACAGCGCCCAAGCCGCTTCCGTCGCCTGCGCGGTTGCCACCGCCAGAAGCATCAGAAAAGCGATGGCGGCACGAAACATGCATTCCTCCGAAGTTGTCTTACCATATAGGAGGATGGCGCGCCGGTAAGCAATCACGGGTTTTTCAACTGTGTATTCCTGGCGCGCCTGCTTGCCGTTCCTTACCCGGTCCCATAAAGCCGGTGCCGATGTCCCCCCTCGTCGAAACAATCGCTTTCGTCTTCTCACTTGTCGCGCTCGGTTATGCCAGCGGCTTGTTCGGGCTGCTCAAGCAGGAGACCGGCGAGGCCCTATCGGATTTCGCCGTCTCGGTGGCCGTGCCGCTCCTGCTTTTCAGGACCATGGCCGGCGCAGATTTCGGCGGCAGCCTGCCGGTGAGCCTCTGGGTGTCCTATTTCACCGCCGTCGCCATAACCTGGCTCATCGGGTTGCTTGCGGTGATTCACGTCTTTGGCCGCGACAACCGCGCCGCCGTCGTCGGCGGGTTGGCGGCGAGCTTTTCCAACCTGGTGCTCCTCGGCATTCCCTTCATGCTCGGCGTCTACGGGCAGGAAGGTTTCGAGGTCCTGTCGCTCATCGTCTCCATCCATCTGCCGGTCATGATCGGCACCACCATCATCCTGTTCGGCTGGCTGGGCGGGGCGGGGGCGCCGCGAGGGATCGCCGGCGCGGTGCGCGACTTTGCGCGCAGCATGGTGTCGAGCCCCCTCATCGTCGGCATCGCCGCTGGGCTTCTGTGGCGCATTTCGGGAATGGAAATGCCGTCGCTGATGACACGGCTGGTAGATGCGCTGGCCGATGTCGCAGGTCCGGTGGCGCTGTTCGCCATGGGGCTGGGGCTCAGGCGCTACGGCATCACCGGCAATGTGCGTCCGGCGCTCGCCGTGGCGGCGCTGAAGCTTTTCGTGATGCCGGGCCTGGCGCTCGCCATGGCCAAGCTGACGGGCCTGCCGCCGATGAGTGCGAAGGTGGTGGTGGCCGCCGCCTCGCTGCCGTCCGGCGTCAATCCCTATCTTATCGCCATGCGCTTCGGCACGGGCCAGGCGCTGTCGGCGAACGCCATGAGCATCGGCACCGCCTCGGCTGTTCTCACCATGGTTTTCTGGCTATCGGTGGCGGAGTGGATGTTCGGCTGACGGCGCTTTTGCGCTTTCGAGCGTGGCCCAGCCGGCCAGCGCGGACAGGTCCTTGCCGCAGCCCGGGAATTGCACCAGTTTTCTGGACGACCCCGAAAAGCCAACCGCGCCCGCCGGCGCGAAGGAGGAAGAATGCTCAAGAAGACAAGCCATTTCATGCGCGAGGCGAATTTCATCGGAGGCTCATGGGTCGGAGCGGATTCGGGTGCCATGATCGATGTGGTCAATCCCGCCACGCGGCAGACGATCGGCACGGTGCCGAAATGCGGCCGCACTGAGACCCGGCGCGCTATCGAGGCCGCCGAGGAAGCCTTCCACTCCTGGAAGAAGACCTCGGCCAACGACCGCGCCAAGCTCCTGCGCAAACTGCACGATGCCATCATGGACAACCAGGAGGCGCTGGCCGAGCTTCTGGTCATGGAGCAGGGCAAGCCGCTGGCCGAGGCGCGCGGCGAGGTCGGCATGTCGGCTGCCTATGTGCTGTGGTACGCCGAGGAGGGCCGGCGGACCTACGGCGACGTCGTGCCTTCGCCCTGGGCGGACCGGCGCATCCTCGTCACAAAAGAGCCGGTCGGCGTGATCGGCGCCATAACGCCGTGGAATTTTCCTTCCTCCATGCTGGCGCGCAAGCTTGGCCCGGCGCTCGCCGCCGGCTGCACGGCGGTCGCCAAGCCGGCCTCGCAGACGCCCTATTCCGGGCTCGCCTGGGGCGTGCTCGCCGAGGAGGCGGGCTTTCCGGCGGGTGTCGTCAACATCGTCACCGGCTCTGCCTCCGAGATCGGCGACGAACTGACGGAAAACCCGCTGGTGCGCAAGATCACCTTCACCGGCTCCACCGAGGTCGGCAAGACCCTCATCCGGAAGTCCGCCGGTACCGTCAAGAAGGTATCGATGGAACTTGGCGGCAACGCGCCTTTCCTCGTCTTCGACGATGCTGACGTGGAGCGTGCGGTCGAAGGCGCGGTGGCGGCGAAATACCGCAACTCCGGCCAGACCTGCGTGTGCACTAATCGCTTCTTCGTGCAGGAGGGCGTCTACGACCGTTTCGTGGAAAAGCTGGTCGAGGCGACCGAAAGGCTCAAGGTGGGCTCCGGCCTCGAAGAGGGCACGCAGCAGGGGCCGCTGATCGACGAGAAGGCGGTCGAGAAGGTCGAGGAACTGGTCGCCGACGCCGCCGAGAAGGGCGGCAAGGTGGTGGCCGGCGGCAAGCGGCATGCGCTCGGCGGCACCTTCTTCGAGCCGACGGTGATCGCCGAGGCATCGCCCGAAATGCGCTTCATGCAGGAGGAGATCTTCGGCCCCGTCTCGCCCATCTTCCGCTTCAATGACGAGGAAGAGGCCGTCAGGCTCGCCAACGATACCGCGTTCGGCCTTGCCTGCTATTTCTACACGGCCGATCTCGGCCGCGCCTTCCGCGTGATGGAGGGACTGAGATACGGCCTCATCGGCGTCAATGAGGGCATCATCACCACGGTCGAGGCGCCGTTCGGCGGCCTGAAGGAGTCCGGCCTCGGCAAGGAGGGCGGCCACCAGGGCATCGAGGACTATCTCGACACCAAATATGTCTGCATCGGAGGGCTGGGGCTGTAGCCCTCACGCCTCGGCGAACGCTTCGCGCAGCACGGAAAACGGCGCCAGGGCCCCGTGCACCTGGATCACCGCCGCCGCCACCTTGTGGGCGCGGCGGGCGGCCGTCTCCGGCGCGAGGCCCGCAACCCTTGCGGCAAGATAGGCGCCGTTGAAGGAATCGCCGGCGCCGGTGGTGTCGACCGGATCGGCCACCGCGACGGCGGGGATTAAGACCGCGCCGCCGCCGGCCGAGAGCAATGTCGGCTCCGCCCCGTTCTTGATCGCGGCCTCGCCCACGCCGGCCTCCGCCAACCGCCGCGCTGTCGCCTGCGGGTCCTTGTCGCCGTATAGTTCCGCCTCGTCGGGAAAGGTGGGCAGCGCGATGTCGCAGACGGCAAGCGCGGCATCGATCGCCGCTCGCGCTGCCTCGGGCGAGGCCCACAGGCGCGGCCGGTAGTTGGGGTCGAAGGCGATGCGGCTGCCGTCCTTACGCGCCGTTTCCAGTGCCGCGATCAGCGTCTTTCGCGCCGGCTCCTCGAGAATTGCCAAAGTGATTCCGGAAAAATAGACAAGCGCCCGTTTTTCCAGGCTCTTTTCTAATGCAAGCGGATCGTCCGCCAGGCACCTCGCCGCCGAATCGGCGCGCCAGTAGGTGAAGGAGCGCTCGGCGCCGTCGAGCGTGATGGCATAAAGGCCGGGACGCTTTCCCGGAATGACCGGGCTCGCCGCGGTGCCGATGCCATGATCGGCAAAGAAATTCCTCTGGTCGGCGGAGAAGGGGTCGTCGCCGAAGGCGCTGACATAGTCGGCCGCGATCGTTTCCGGCGTCAGTGCGCGCATGGCCCACAGCGTGTTGAAGGTGTCGCCGGCATGCCCCATGCGCCAATTGCCGCCGCTGCCGCCGGAAAGCTCCAGCATGCACTCACCCACCGACGCGATACCGCCCTTTTCCATACGCTTTCCCTCGTTCGAAAACCGCGTCGCGCATAGCACGTTCCATGGGTGGGGCAAATGGGCGTGGTGTCGTCGCCACGCATGCAAGTTGGTGCTATGGCGAGGGCATGCTATATTTGTATAGCAACCGGGAGTACGACCATGCTGGCTTTGAGGCTTCCTCCGGAAATCGAGGCGCGGCTTGACGCGCTAGCCAAGCGTACAGGGCGCAGCAAGAGCTTTTACGCGCGTGAAGCCATCCTTGAATATCTGGACGACCTCGAGGATCTCCATCTGGCTGCTCAGCGCCTGGAGGAATTGCGCAGGGAGGATGGCGAAACCGTGCCGCTTTCCGCCCTGATGGCGCGCTATGGCGTGGAGGATTGAGTTTCACAAGGCCGCCGAGCGCGAGCTTGGCAAGCTGGGGCACGAGGCGGCGCGGCGGATTCTGCGCTTCCTTCATGAGCGCGTTGCGAAATTGGATGATCCCCGTGCGATCGGCGCAGCGCTCAAAGGGCCGGATTTGGGTTCATTCTGGAAATATCGCGTCGGCGATTATCGCGTGATTGCCCATATCGAAGACGACGCGGTGCGGATTCTGATCGTGCGGGTCGGTAACCGGCGCGAAATCTACCGGCGATAGCTACTCCCTGACCGTCTCCATCGCCACGAATGTCGAGGTATGCGAGACGTGGGGCAGGCTGGAAATCTTCTCGCCCAGCACGCGGCGGTAGGCCTGGATATCCTTCGTGCGCACCTTCAGAAGATAGTCGAAACTCGCCGCGATCATGTGGCACTGGTCGATCTCGGGCACGGCCAGAACGGCGCGGTTGAAGTCAGCGAGCGCCGTCGAGCGCGTGTCGGAAAGCGTGACCTGGACGAAGGCGACATGGCCTTCGCCCATGCGCTCGCGGTCGACGATGGCCGCGTAGCCGCGGATGACACCGTCCTTCTCCAGCCGCTTGAGGCGCGCGAGCACCGGCGTCTTGGAAAGGCCGACACGCCTTGCCAGTTCAGCCATCGAAAGCCGGCCGTCCTGCGACAGGGCGCCGAGGATGTTGCGGTCGATGCGGTCCAAACGGTCTGAAGACATCTGTTTTTCCAGTTCGATCATAAGATGAACTCGGCTTATAATAGTCATTTTCGCCTGGCAATATCCTTATTTCAGACCATGGCGGGGAAACACCATATGTTATGAGTCCGAAAAACCGCTGGCCGAAGAAGCACAGGGGCCGAAGAAGCACAGGGGAATAAACGATGCTCGCATCAGATCTCGACGTTCTGCGCGGGGCGATCCGCGCGCAGTATCTCGCCGACGAGGACCGCACGCTTGCGGGGCTCGTCGGGACGGCGGCGCTGTCCGAGGCGCGGCGCGAGGCGATCTCCGCGCAGGCGGCGGAGCTTGTGCGGGCGGTCAGGGCGCGTTCCGACCTGCATCTGATGGAAGCCTTCCTGTCCGAATACGGGCTCTCCACGGCCGAGGGCGTGGCGCTGATGTGCCTGGCCGAGGCGCTTCTGCGCGTGCCCGACGCGGAGACGGTGGACGATCTCATCCGCGACAAGATCGCCCCGCACGACTGGTCGGCGCACTCCGGCTCCTCCGCCTCCATCTTCGTCAACGCCTCCACCTGGGCGCTGGTGCTCACCGGCCGCGTGCTGGACGAGAGGGGCGATGGCGTGGAGGCGACGCTGCGCGCCATGGTGAGAAGGCTCGGCGAGCCGGTCATCCGCACCGCGGTGGCGGCGGCCATGCGCGAGATGGGCGAGCAGTTCGTGCTCGGCCGCACTATTCGTGAGGCCGTCAAGCGCGGCCGCGCCAACACGGACAAGGGCTACACCTATTCCTACGACATGCTGGGCGAGGCGGCGCGGACGCAGGCCGATGCCCTGCGCTATTTCGAGGCCTACCGGCAGGCGATCGCGGCCCTTCGGGGCGAAGCGAAAAGCGGTGATATCCGCGCCAATCCGGGCATCTCGGTAAAGCTCTCGGCGCTTCACCCGCGCTATGAGGCAACGCAAGGCAAAAAGGTGCTGCCGGTGATGGCGGAGCGGCTCCTGCTTCTCGCCCAGGCGGCGCGCGCGGCGGGCATGGGGCTCAACGTCGACGCCGAGGAGGCGGATCGGCTCGACCTGTCGCTCGACGTGATCGAGCGCGTCCTTGCCGATCCCTCCCTTGAAGGATGGGACGGCTTCGGCGTCGTCGTTCAGGCCTACAGCCAGCGCGCGCCCTTCGTGCTTGACTGGCTCTACGCGCTGGCCCGGAAGCTCGACCGCAAGATCATGGTGCGGCTGGTCAAGGGCGCCTACTGGGATACGGAGATCAAGCGCGCCCAGGTGATGGGGCTCGAAGGCTATCCCGTCTTCACACGCAAGGTGAACACGGACGTCTCCTACATCGCCTGCGCCCGCAAGCTCCTTTCCATGACCGACCGCGTCTATCCGCAATTCGCCACGCACAATGCCCACACGGTGGCCGCCGTCCTTGCCATGGCCGAAGACAAGCAGGCCTTCGAGTTCCAGCGGCTGCACGGCATGGGCGAAGCGCTGCACGAGATCGTGCGGCGGCGCGAGGGCACACGCTGCCGCGTCTACGCGCCGGTGGGCGCGCATGAGGACCTCCTGGCCTATCTGGTGCGGCGGCTTCTGGAAAACGGCGCCAACTCCTCCTTCGTGCACCAGATCGTCGACGAGGAGGTAAGCGCCGACGAGATCGCCCGCGACCCCTTCACGGCCGTCGCGGCCAACGGCAGGGCCGCCAACCCCGCCATTCCCGCGCCGCTCGCGATCTTCGGCCCGCAGCGGCGGAATTCGAAGGGCTGGGACCTGACGGACCCGGAAACGCTCGCCGATATCGAGGAGGCGCGGCGTCCCTTCCTCAGCCCCCACCGCTGGGAGGCGCGGCCGATGACGCGTGCGCACGACGGGGGCGAGGCCCGTACCGTCCTCAACCCGGCGCGTATGGACGAGACGGTCGGCACGGTCGTCGATGCCTCGGCCGAAGAGGCGCGGGAGGCGGTGAAGATCGCCCTTGCCGCGCAACCCGCTTGGGCCGCCACGCCCGTCAAGGAACGGGCGGCGATCCTGCGCCGCATCGCCGATCTCTACGAGGCCCACGCCGGAGAGTTCTTCGCGCTCGCCGCGCGCGAGGCCGGCAAGTCGCTGGCCGACGGCATCGCCGAGGTGCGCGAGGCCGTCGACTTCCTGCGCTACTACGCCAACGGCGCATCGCAGGCGGAGGAGGGGACGGAGGCGCGCGGCGTCATCGTCTGCATCTCGCCGTGGAACTTCCCGCTTGCCATCTTCACCGGGCAGATCGCCGCCGCGCTCGTCACCGGCAACGCGATCGTCGCCAAACCGGCCGAGCAGACCTGCCTGATCGCCGCGCGCGCGGCGGCGCTGATGCACGAGGCGGGCATCCCTCAGGATGTGCTGCAGCTTCTGCCGGGCGATGGGCCGTCCGTCGGCGCGCCGCTGACGGCCGACCCGCGCATTGCCGGCGTCTGTTTCACGGGTTCGGTGGAGGTCGCCCGCCTGATCGAGCGGCAGCTTGCCGAGACGGCATCGCCCGATGCCATGCTGATCGCCGAGACCGGCGGGCTCAACGCGATGATTGTCGATTCGACGGCATTGCCCGAGCAGGCGGTGCGCGACATCGTCGCTTCCGCCTTCCAGAGCGCCGGCCAGCGCTGTTCCGCGCTGCGTGTCCTCTACGTGCAGAAGGACGTGGAAAAGCGCATCGTCGGCATGCTCAAGGGCGCCATGGAGGCGCTGTCGGTCGGCAATCCGTGGCAGGTTTCGACCGATGTCGGGCCCGTCATCGACGACGAGGCGCTTTCCGGCATCGCCGGCTACTGCGAGAAGATGGAGAAGGAAGGCCGCCTGATCGCCCGTATCGAACCGCCGGCGGGCGGGCGCTTCGTTGCCCCCAGCGCCTTCAAGGTCTCCGGCATCGAGGAGATGGAGCGCGAGGTGTTCGGCCCGGTCCTGCACGTGGCGACCTTCGAGGCCGAGGATCTGGCGAAGGTGATTTCGAACGTCAATGCAAGGGGTTACGGGCTGACCTTCGGATTGCACACGCGCATCGACGCGCGGGTGCAGGAGGTGGTGGACAGCATCCACGTCGGCAATATCTACGTCAACCGCAACCAGATCGGCGCCGTCGTCGGCTCACAGCCCTTCGGCGGCGAGGGCCTCTCGGGCACCGGGCCGAAGGCCGGCGGGCCGCTCTACCTGCGCCGCTTCCGCCGCGGGAAGGGGGCGGCCGGCGCGCCGGCGGCAAGCCCGGTCGATGCCGAAACGCTGGCCGCGCGTATGCCAGACCCAAGGAAGGGCAACTGGGCGCGCCGCGCCGACCGCATTGCCACCCTTCGGCGCCTGTCGCGGGGCCGCTGGCCCGACGCGCTCGCGGCCGCCG
>NZ_WQNI01000025.1 GCF_010993735.1 Chelativorans alearensis | reverse complement strand
GCCTATCGCGACGCGGGGTGGAGCAGCCCGGTAGCTCGTCAGGCTCATAACCTGAAGGTCGCAGGTTCAAATCCTGCCCCCGCAACCAAACTTTCCTGTGTACGACCCGGAGACATGGGTGACAACCTCGTGCCGAACGGGTTGTCGATGGTTTGCAAGCTTCTCTGCTCCAGGTCGATATATCCCTGATCGTACTGCATGAAGTTCACGATCCAAATGCCGTCGTCCACCTCCTTCACTCCGAGCCTCTGACCGAGGGCGTTCACGCCCGGCGGCCGGGCCGTCTCCTGCTTCAAGGTCCGGTGCACCCTCTCGTGCCGTCCGTTCTGCTGCGGGTTGCCGGGCCTGTTGCGCTCGATGGCGATGGCGAGCCTGAGCCAGAACACCGACAGCTTGGACAGATTGTGGAGGCCGTTGGGCGAGGCAAAGGGCAAACCGTTATCGCTCCTGATCGCCGAGGGCTGGCCGCGATCCTTGAACAGCCGTACAAAGGTCTCGATGATCAGCCGCTCGACCTGCTCGGGCAACTGATTGGCATATCTGACCAGCCGGCGCGAACGATCGCAAAGCGCCTCAAGCCCCTCTTGCCTGTACCGGTTGAAGATCTTTTAGCCGATCTTGCGCGAGCCCCCGAACTCCCGGCAAACCCCGCTCATGCCTTCCCCCTCCGGAAGGCGGGCGACAAAACGAAGACGTTCCTCCATCACCGAACTCTCTCTCCACGGCATCAACACCTCCGGCCAAAAGCCAAAAGTGTTGCCCATGTGTCCGGTACAAAACGTCACCTATCTCTCGGGCGGAGAGGCGGTCAGCCGACATGTCTCTGACCTGTCTCCGGCTGATCTCCCTCCGGGGCATCAAACAGCACGCGCTCGGCCGCTCCGTCGAGGTCGTCGTATTGCCCGCTCCTGAGCGTCCATAGAAAGGTGCCGAGTCCCAGAGCACCGAGGAACAGTGCAACGGGGATGAGAAACGCAAGGTTGGTCATGCTGCCTCCGCACGTGCGCCAGAAAACGCTTCCTCCGGCTTCGCCGCAGCCTGTCGCGCGCCGTCGAGCCTCAGGGCATTGCCAATGACCAGGAGCGAGGAGACCGACATCGCCACTGCCGCCACGAGCGGTGTGACATAGCCGAAGACGGCAATGGGGACGGCCAGCGCATTGTAGCCGATGGCAAGCGCGAAATTCTGCCGGATGAGCCGCCCCGAGCGGCGGGCGACGTCCAGGGCCACGGGGACGGCCGTCAGGCTTTCGCGCAGGAAGACGAAGTCGGCTGCGTTGCGGCCGATGTCGGCGGCGGTCGCCGGTGCCATCGAGACGTGGGAGGCAGCCAGCGCCGGCGCATCGTTGAGACCGTCGCCCACCATCAGCGCCTTGTGGCCGTCGGCCGCGAGCACTGCTATGCGCTCGGCCTTCTCTCCGGGGAGGACGCCGGAACGATAATGTTCCACGCCCAGTCGCCTCGCCGTGAGGGCTACCTTGCTCTCGCTGTCGCCGGACATGATCTCGACCGGAATGCCGTCGACCTCTAGCCGGCCCACGGCCTCCTCCGCACCAGTCCGCAGTTGGTCGGCGAAGAGGAAGGTGGCAACCTGCACACCATCGCGCGCAAGCACCGTACCCTCCGCCCCCTTGCGTCCGAGCGCCCATTGCGCGCGGCCGAGCCGCCACGTGACGGCGCCGGCCTTGGCCTTTATGCCACAGCCGGGGACTTCCTCGACGTGATCGAAACGGGGGGCTCCACCATCCCGGCGACCCGCCGCCGCGAGGGCCTGCGACAGGGGATGGCGCGAATGGCCGGCGATGGCGCCGGCCAGAGCCAGTGCCTCGCCGTCGATCTCGTCGGCGTTTTGGAGCTTGGCCGGTCCCGTGGTCAGCGTGCCCGTCTTGTCGAACACGGCCATGTCGATCTCGGCGAGCCGCTCCAACGCCGAGCCGTCCTTGACCATGATGCCGCTCTCGAACAGTCGCCGCGCAGCGACTACCTGGACGATGGGTACCGCAAGGCCCAGCGCGCAGGGGCAGGTGATGATGAGGACGGCGATGGCGATGGTGATGGCGCGATGCCAGTCGCCGGTGGCCAGCATCCAGCCCGCGAATGCGAGAAGGGCCGTCAGATGCACGACGGGCGAGTAGAGTGCGGAAGCGCGGTCCGCGAGCCGGCGATAGCGGGCGCGACCGCCTTCCGCCGCCTCCATCAGCCGCATCATCTCGGCAAGGAAAGAGTCCTTCGCTGCCGCCAGCGCCTCGATAGTGATCGGCTGGGTGAGGTTGAGCATGCCGGCTCGAACCGAGGCGCCCGGTTCCGCCACCTGCGGCGCGCTTTCGCCCGACGCCATCGAGCAGTCGATGTCAGAGATGCCGCCCCTCACGATGCCATCCACCGGGATGCGCTCGCCGGCGGCGATGAGGAGCCGCATGCCAGGGGCGATCTCGCCAAGTGGGAGGTAATCGCGGCTACCGTCCTCTCGCACGACCATCGCCCCGCGCGGTGCGAGCCGGGCGAGGCCCGTCACTGCAGTACGCGCACGCTGGCGCATCACATGGTCGAGCGTCCGGCCGATGAGCAGGAAGAAGAGCAGTGAGACGGAAGCGTCGAAATAGGCGTGCTGCCCGTGATGGATCGTCTCGTAGAGGCTCATGCCGTAGGCGAGCGACACGCCGAGGGCGATCGGCACGTCCATGTTCATGCGTCCGTGGCCGAGCGCATTCCAAGCGGAGCGGAAATAGATGCGGCCGGCATAGGCAAGGGCGGGAATGGCGATCAGCGCGGAGATCCAGTGGAACAGGTCGCGCGTGGTTTCGTCCGCTCCGGACCAGACGGAGACCGACAGAAGCATGATGTTTCCCGCAGCAAAGCCCGCTACCGCTACGGCGCGGATCAGTTCCGACAGCGTCTCGTCCTTGCCGACGTCGGCCTCGAAGAGATGTGCTGCGTAGCCGAGCCGGTTGAGTGTCTTGGCGATCGGCGGCAAGGCCTCCCCGCGCCATTTAACGCTCACGCGTTTCGTGGAAAGGTTGACGCGCGCGTGGACGACCCCGTCGAGCTTTCCGAGTGCGCTTTCGATGGCCTGGATGCAGCCGCCGCAATGAACGCCGGGGACGGCAAGGTGCGTCTGCATCAGGCCATCGCCGAGTGCGCGGCTGGCGAGGCGGATTTCGTCGGGCGCGGGGCCGGCCGCCTTAGCAAGGTCGAGCGCGCTTTCCGCGCCGGGCGCGCAGCAGCTCATCTGAGTGCTCCGTCACGGATAGTGACGCGGCGCACGTCCCGGTAGGGGTGGTCGAGCCCGGCCTCCGCCTCGATCCTGACTACCCATGTGCCGTCACCCGGTCCGTGCCGTGCTGCGAAAGCGCCGTCTCCCACGGGATCGAGCTTAAGCAACGTATCCTCGTCGGCGGTCACCGGGCGGTGCATGTTGATAGTCACGCCGTCGAGCCGGACGGTGCCGCCCCCGGCGTCGCGCAGGCGGTAGCTGATTGCACCATCGGCCACCTTCAGTTCGCCCTCCCAACCGAGGGCTGTCTGGGCACGGCCTTCGGCCGCCCGCTCATTGAACTGCTGACTGGCAACATAGGAGTTCTTGACGACAAAGCCGGTCCAGCTCGAGTTCGCCAGAACCGCCATTGTGACGTTCACGCCGATGATGACGCCAAAGAAGGCCAGCATCAGGAACAGCATATGCCGTCCGGTGAACTCGCGGGGGGTGGATGATGCCTTGCTCATCGTCTTCCGTCCTCGGGTGTCATGAATTTGGCGCGATAGGCGGCGTTTTCGCTGCTTGCCTTGTCCTCGACCACGAAGGTGAACCGGTTGTCCTGTTCCTCGACGTAATCGGCGGGCTGGCGCACGAAGATGCGCAGTTCCTTCAGCCGGTCCGGATCGAGCGCCACGTCCAGCGAGCGGCCTTCCGGTAGGTCGACGCCGACGGCATGCATGGTGGCGCCTGGCAGACCTTCGAGGCTGAGCGTGATGATGCGCGGCTCCGGCACCATGTTGAGCAGCTTCACCGTATAGCCGTTGCGGATCGCGCCGTCCGACAGCATCACGAACTGCGGGTTGCGGTCGTGCAGCACATTCACCTCCAGCCGGTCGCGTGTAAGGAGGGAATAGAGCATCACGAGGCCCGCAAGCGAGAAGGCGGCGAAATAGACGAAAGTGCGCGGCCGGAAGATCTTCTGCCAATGAAACTCCGTGACCTTGTCGGAGAGCCGTCCGCCGTCCCGGCGCACACGCGCCGGATCGATGGCTTGCGTCCCGCCTGCCGTCGCCAGCGCCATGTTGGCATTGTAGTCGGAAAGCGTGGCGTAGGAGATCAGACCGCGCTCGCGGCCCAGCTTGTCCATGACGGCATCGCAGGCGTCGATGCACAGCGCACAGGTGATACATTCGAGCTGTTGGCCGTCGCGGATGTCTATACCCATGGGGCAGACGGCCACGCAGGCGTTGCAGTCCACGCAATCGCCAACGGTGGCACCCGCGGCAAGCGCCTTCTTGGCGTGGCGCGAGCGCGGCTCGCCGCGCCAGTCGTTATAGGTGACGGTGAGCGAGTTCTCATCGAGCATGGCCGCCTGGATGCGCGGCCAGGGGCACATGTAGGTGCAGACCTGTTCGCGCATCATACCGCCGAAGACGTATGTCGTGGCGGTGAGCACGGCGACGGTCATGTAGGCGACAGGTGCGGCCTGGCCTGTGAAAAGGTCCACGAACAGCGTTGGAGCGTCGGCGAAATAGAAGATCCAGGCGCCCCCCGTCGCCACCCCTATCACCAGCCAGATGCTGTGTTTCAGGACGCGTTTAAGCACCTTGTCGAGAGACCATGGGGCGGTGTCGAGCTTGATGCGGGCGTTGCGGTCGCCTTCGATGGCGCGCTCGACCACGAGGAAGAGGTCGACCCACACGGTCTGTGGGCAGGTATAGCCGCACCATGCGCGGCCGACCGTGGAAGTGATGAGGAAGAGGCCGATGCCGGCCATGACGAGAAGGCCGGCGACGTAGAAGAACTCTTGCGGCCAGATTTCAATGAAGAATAAGTAGAAACGCCGGTTCGCCAGGTCCACCAGCACTGCCTGGTCCGGCGCGTAGGGGCCGCGGTCCCATCTGATCCAGGGCGTCAGGTAGTAAATGCCTAGGGTGATGATCATGACGAGCCACTTGAAGCTCCGGAAACGGCCGACGGCTCGTTTGGGAAAAATCTTCTTGCGTGGCGCGTAAAGCGGCTGGCGCACTTTGGCCGAGTTGACGGCTTCCGCCTCGAGACGTTCGATTTCGGTCTGGTTCAGCATGAGCGAGGTATTGGACTGCCGGGGCGCTTCGGGCCTTGATCGAAATCAAGAGCTCACCGTTCCGCTCCCGGCAGTCCTCTCCCGGCTGTGCTACGCGCTACTCGGCTCCCCCAAGCGAATGCACGTAGACCGAGAGTTGCTTCACGGTGGTCTTACCCAACCGTGCCTGCCAACCCGGCATCACGCCATGCCTGGGTTTGCGGATTTGAGTGGCAATATCCGCCTCCGTCGCACCATAGAACCAGATCGCATCGGCCAGGTTCGGTGCACCGAAGGTCTGGTCTCCCGTTCCGTCTTCGCCATGACAGGCGGCGCAATTATCGGCGAAGAGCGACGCACCGGCGGTAGCACTTGCGTCGTCAGACGGGTCGCCGGTGAGCGAGGCCACATAGGCCGCTATCTGCTGTGTTTCCTGCGCGGAGAGCAGGTCGCCGAAAGGCGGCATTTCGGAGAAGCGCGTCTCGGCGTCGCCGGTGAAACGCACGCCGTGGGCGATGGTCTGGTAGATCGCTTCGATGTCGCCGCCCCAGAGCCAGTCGTCGTCGTTGAGGTTCGGATAGCCCGCGGAACCTTCGGCGCCTGAACCGTGGCATTGGGAGCAGTTCACATTGAAGGCGGCGGCACCCGCCGAAGCGGCGAAACGGCGCAGCGTTTCGTCGGCAAGGATCTCCTCAAGCGGCTTCTCGCCGACCGCTGCCCGCAGATCGGCCTGATCCGCAGCCACGCGATCCAAGGTTGCGGCAAGCTCCTGCCGGCTGGAATAGCCGAGAAGGCCGCTGGTCGCGGACGAGATGAGCGGCCATGCCGGATAGGCGACCGTGTAGCCGATCGACCAGATGATGGTGGCATAGAAGGTCCACACCCACCAACGGGGCATCGGATTGTCGAGTTCCCTGATGCCGTCCCACTCATGGCCGGTGGTCGCGACGCCGGAAATCTTGTCGATATTTTTCTCCGTGTCACTCATTGCAGTCGTCCTTCAGCGGAATGCGGGCAGCCTCCTCGGCCTGTTTTTTCGCACCGGGGCGGAAAACGAAGAGGACAGCGCCAAGGAAGAAAATCATCATGAAGAGCAGGCCCCAACTATCGGCGAACTCGCGCATCACGTGGTAGTCCATCGTGCGGTCTCCTCAACGGTAGCCTGCAGCATCGTCATAGGTCGAGAAGTCGACCAGGGTGCCGAGCATTTGCAGATAGGCGACGAGTGCATCCATCTCGGTGAGCGCCTGCGGGTCGCCATCGAAATCGCCGAGTACTGCCTTCGGGTAGCGCTCTTCCACGCCCGAGGTGTCGGCGTTGGGGTCGGCCTGCGCATGCAAGTCGGCGCTGGCATTTGCGATCATCTCGTCTGTGTAAGGAACGCCGACGCGTCGGTTGGCGACGAGTTGCGTGGAGAAATTGCGCACGTCGAGCCGTGTATCCTTGAGGAAGGCATAGCTCGGCATGACCGATTCCGGCACCACCGAGCGCGGCTCGATCAGGTGCTGGACGTGCCATTCGTTGGAGTAGCGCGCGCCGACGCGTGCCAGGTCTGGGCCCGTTCGCTTCGAGCCCCATTGGAAGGGGTGGTCGTACATGGATTCAGCGGCCAGGCTGTAGTTGCCGTAGCGCTCCACCTCGTCGCGGAAGGGACGGATCATCTGGCTGTGGCAGGTGTAGCAGCCCTCGCGCACGTAGATGTTGCGGCCGGCGAGCTCCAGCGGCGAGTACGGCCGCATCCCCTCCACCTTCTCGATCGTGTTCTCGAGGTAGAAGAGCGGCGCGATCTCGACGATACCGCCGATGGTGACCACCAGGAAGGAGCCCGCGAGCAGCAAGGTCGCGTTGCGCTCCAGGATCGCGTGTTTGTCCATCAAAGCCATTTTGCAGATCCTTATTCGGCGGGCTTGAGTACGGATTCAGGGCTGGCAAGCTGTCCGCCGATCGGCTCCTCCTCGCGCTCGTAGCCGAGGATGGTCATGGTGATGTTGTAGGCCATCACGAGAGCGCCCGAGAGGAACAGCAGGCCGCCGACGGCGCGCACCACGTAGTACGGGTACATTGCTGCCACGGTTTCCGCGAAGGAATAGACGAGGAAGCCCTGATCGTCGTATTCGCGCCACATCAGGCCCTGCTGGATGCCTGAGACCCACATGACGGCGGCGTAGACGACGATGCCGAGCGTGGCGAGCCAGAAGTGCCAGGTGACGAGGCGCAGCGAATAGAGCCGTTCGCGCCCCCACAGTTTCGGAACCATGAAGTAGACGGCACCGAAGGTGATCATGCCGACCCAGCCGAGTGCGCCCGAGTGTACGTGGCCGATTGTCCAGTCCGTGTAGTGCGAAAGCGAATTGACGACCTTGATGGACATCATCGGCCCTTCGAAGGTCGACATACCGTAGAAGGCGATGGCGAGCACCATCATGCGGACGATAGGATCAGTGCGAAGCTTATCCCAGGCGCCCGACAGCGTCATCAGGCCGTTGATCATGCCGCCCCACGAAGGCATCCACAGCATGACGGAGAAGACCATGCCGAGCGTCTGCGCCCAGTCGGGCAGTGCGGTGTAGTGCAGGTGATGAGGGCCGGCCCAGATGTAGAGGAAGATCAATGCCCAGAAGTGGATGATCGACAGTCGGTAGGAATAGACCGGCCGGTTCACCTGCTTGGGCACGAAATAGTACATCATGCCGAGGAAGCCGGCCGTCAGGAAGAAGCCAACGGCATTGTGGCCGTACCACCACTGGGTGAGCGCATCTTGCACACCAGCGAAGAGCGAATAGCTTTTCGAGCCGAAGATGGAGACGGGCATCGCCAGATTGTTCACCACATGCAGCATCGCAATGGTGACGATGAAGGAGAGGTAGAACCAGTTGGCGACGTAGATGTGCGGTTCCTTGCGGCGGACGATGGTGCCGAGGAACACCACGAGATAGGCCACCCAGACGATTGTCAGCCACAGGTCGACGTACCATTCCGGCTCGGCATATTCGCGGCTTTGGGTGATGCCGAGCAGATAGCCGGTGGCCGCCATGACGATGAAGAGCTGGTAACCCCAGAAGACAAACCAGGCGAGATTGCCGCCGAAGAGCCGGGCTCGACAGGTGCGTTGGACCACATAGAACGAGGTGGCGATGAGCGCGTTGCCGCCGAAGGCGAAGACGACCGCCGAGGTGTGCAGCGGGCGCATGCGGCCGAAGTTGAACCACGGCTCGATATTGAGGTCCGGATAGGCAAGCTGCAGCGCCACAACGACGCCCACCAGAAAGCCCACTACGCCCCAGAACATGGTTGCCACCGAGCCGTAGCGCACCGGGCCATCCATATAGGCGCTTGCGTCTGGTCTAAGCGGGATGGCGGCAGCCCGCCGCGGCGCGAAGGTGGTGTTGCGCATCAGCACGACCACCGTGCCTAGGAGCACGAAAAAGAGGACCCACATGTGCTGCTGAAAGGGGACGTCCTGTGCCATTGCCGCGGCAACAAGCGCAGCGAACGCCGCCAGCGCAAGGACCACGATCTCGGTGCCATATTTCATTGTGCTTCCCCGGTAGGTGTTCGCGCCGGTCCTCAAGCGGGCACCGGTGCCTGTCACCCATTCCGGAAGGCGCGATCGGGTGCTTTGATCTGCGTCAAGGCCGGCCGGCCCGCTCGCAGGCAATTGGCTCCTCGAAGGCAGAGGAGTAGCCATGCAACGGGCAGGCGGGCAGATGAGTGGAACGATGCCGGCGGGCGCGGTGGCGCGGCTTGCCGAATCGGTGCCGCGCTACACAAGCTATCCCACCGCTCCTCATTTCCATCGCGGCGTCGATGCCGAAATGTTTCGGGAGTGGCTGGGCGAGATCGGAGAGGAAGAGGACATCTCGCTCTATGTCCATATTCCTTTCTGTGATCGGCTCTGCTGGTTCTGCGCCTGCCACACCAAGATGACGCGGCGCTATGAGCCGGTGGCGGCCTTCCTGGAAGGGCTGCATCGGGAAATCGCCACCATAGGTGGTCTCGTAGGCCATGCGAAGGTGCGTGCGGTGCATTTCGGCGGCGGGTCGCCCACTATCCTCAGGCCGGAAGATATCCTCGCGCTGGATGCGGCATTGCGCCGCGCGTTCGATTTCCGAGCGGGCGTCGAAATAAGTGTCGAGCTTGATCCCAACGACATGGACGAGGGGCGGTACGACGTCTTCGCCACGATCGGCATGACACGGGCGAGCCTCGGTGTGCAGGACTTCGCGCCGGAGGTGCAGAAGGCGATCAACCGCGAACAGAGCTTTGCGCAGACGAAGGCGGTCGCGGACGGCATGCGCGCACGGGGCGTGCACTCGCTCAATCTGGATCTGCTTTACGGCCTGCCGCACCAGACGGTGGCAAGCCTGGAAGACACAATTCGACAGGCGCTCCTCCTGTCACCGGACCGGATCGCGCTCTTCGGGTACGCGCATGTGCCGTGGTTCAAGAAGCACCAGACGATGATCGACGAGGCGTATCTGCCGGGACCGCAAGAGCGCTTCGCCCAACAGCGGCTTGCCGGTCGCCTGATCACCGAGGCGGGCTATCAGGCGATCGGCCTCGACCATTTCGCCAAACCTGCCGATTCTCTTGCCGCCGCCGCACGAGAAGGCCGGCTTCACCGTAATTTCCAGGGCTATACGGATGACGAGTGCCGGACGCTGATCGGTCTCGGGCCGTCGTCGATCTCAAGGCTGCGCCAGGGTTACGTGCAGAATATAACCGCCACCAGCAGCTACCAGCGCCTGGTGCGCACGGGGCACCTGGCCACCACACGCGGTGTTGCATTTACGGACGAGGATCTGGCACGCGGCTGGGTTATCGAGCGGCTCATGTGCGACTTCGCCTTTTCCGGCAGGGAGGCCATACTACGGTTCGGCACCCACGGCCGGGATATCCTGCAGGAGGCGGTGGCCTATGTGGTGGAAGAGGGAGGCCGCATGCTCGATCGCCACGGTGAATATTTTGTCGTGCCCGAGGAGGCTCGACCCTTGGTGCGCTCCGTCGCCGCCCACTTTGACCGGTACCTAGCAGGCGGAACGGCTCGTCACTCCGCGGCGGTATAGAACCGCACCATCATCGATCCGGGCGCCGAGCCGTCAAAGACCTCATGGCCTGGAACGTGGTGCCGGCACGCTGGTCACGCTCAATGCGCCATGAAGAGCGGAACCGGCACGTCGTCGAGGAGGGAGCGTGTGACGCCGCCAAGGATCGCCTGGCGGAAACGCGAATGGACGAAGGCGCCCATAACCAGCATCTCAATGGACTCATCCTTGACGAATTTACGCAGTCTTGCCGCTGCATCCCCATTGATGGCTGCAAGAGTCTCCAGCCTCGGCTCGCCGACACCGTGCTGGAGAAGGTGCGTGGCAAGGTCGGCGCCTGGAGCCATCCGCGAAAGATCCTTCTCGTCCGTAACAGTGACCACGAAGGCGGTTTCCGCATCCTGAAGAAACGGCATGGCGTCGGCCACGGATCGAGCCGATCGGGCGCTCCCGTCCCAGGCGATTGCCAAGCGCCGGGGGATGGCGTTTCCACCGACCGGCGGCACAATCAGCACCGGACGGCCACTGTCGAAGAGCACGTCTTCGATCGCGGTCTTCTGGAGGTCGTTGCCCGCCTCGGCGGCGTCCAGAATGGCCACGTCGTTCACCCGCGCCAGCCGCACGAGACGGTCCGTGCGAGGCTCCAAGGGCGAGAGCGTGTGCTCGGCGATGCACGAGACGCCGGCCTTGCCGACGAGTTCCGCTGCGCTGCGCGCCGTCTGGCGCGTTGTCTCCTCCAGGCGCTCGATTTCGCTCCTTAGTATTGCGGAGGCGGAACCGCCCGTCCTGGTGACCGGCACATAAAAGGCAGGCGGAAGGACGCAGACCGTCAGGCAAGCGCCGTGGTGTCTTGCGAGCGCGATGGCATAGGTCAGAGCAGGGCTGGCAGCGAAAGCCTCGCGGGCCGCAAGCCCGACGAGAACACATTTGGGTCGGCTGGTCATAATTGTCTTCCTTTCGCGCGATCCCGCGCTTCATCTCTGTTTTGAAGGTTGCCAGCGCTCACGCGGCGGCGCGTTGACGCGGATCAAATGCGTGGTGCTGCCGTGCCGCAGGCGATCGCGGGCAACGCGCGGCTTGATCTCAGTCAAAGCCGCGTGCGCCGAAAGGGCTATTGCCGATGACGTACGAGCAGGAGAAGCATCATGGATACCACCACTGCCAAACCGACCACCAAATTTCACCACGTGCGGCTCGAACTCGCGCGGGAAAAAGGCCATCCCCTTGGCGACCGGACGGACGGCTACGACCTCCTGGTTCCGCTCGATGCTGAAGGCCGTCTCGATCCGGCGGAATGGAAAAGCCACCAAGCGGCTTGCCGCGTGCGCCGCTTCCGCTCCGGCCATGAGGACCTTATCGGGCGGCTGCGCCGCAAGCCCGGCGGGCAATGGTATTTCGACTACGCGGAAGGCGAGGAGGATGACGAGGCCGGATTCCGCTTTGGCGATGAGCGCTTCGTGCCCGGCGAATACGTATCGATCCGCAGCGGCGGCACGATGCATACCTACCAAGTGCGGATCGTGGATACACCGTGAACAGCCGCATCGCCATTATTCAGGGATATCCCGACGCCGACCCCGCCGTTTCTGCCGGGCCTCGCCAACGCCTATGCCGAGGGAGCGGAGGCGGCGGGCCACAAGGTGACACGGATCGATCTTGCCCGGATCGACTTTCCCCTGCTGCGGAGCCAGGAGGACTTCCTGCACGGAGCAGTGCCTGAGGGGCTCGTGCCGGCGAAGGAGGCGATCCTCGAGGCCGAACACCTGGTTTTTGTGTTCTTGCTATGGTTCGGGATGATGCCGGCCCTGGTCAAGGGCTTCCTGGAAAAGGTGATGCGGCGCCGCAAATAGCTCGACCGGATGCGCGCTTGGCGGAAAGACTCCCTGATTTCCCGTCTTGCTTCAGGTGGCAGCGCGGTGGTGGGTCGCATGTCCCGCCATTGGCTATCCTCGTCAGCCGACTTACAGTGGAGGGCGTGTGGCATTACGGGCTCTATTCTCGGGGCGGCAAGTGATTTTCAACGGAATGGACGAGATGTGGCTCCTGCTGCTCCTGCCATTGGCGGTGCTCGGCGCTGCCATTTTTGCCGGGAGGATAGCAGGGCTTGTGGCGCTGGCGCTCGCTACCACACTTCTTCTGGCAAGTGCGTTTACAGCCACGTCCGGTTCCAATGCCGCCGCCATCGCTTTGTCCCTCTTGCTTTCTGCGGTGTTGGCATTCGTCGGCGCGGGATATCGCGAGGTCAGGAAAGCGGTCCACGGCGCCCAAAAGCAACTCGACTCCCGCGAGGCGCATCTGCGCTCCATTCTCGATACGGTCCCGGATGCCACGGTCGTCATCGACAGGGGTGGCACGATGATCTCGTTCAACCGCGCCGCCGTCCGCCAGTTCGGATATTCCGAGGCCGAGGTGGTGGGGCAGAATGTACGTCTCCTGATGCCGGAGCCTTATCGGGGCGATCACGACGGCTATATCCAACGATATCTGACGACCGGCGAGCGGCGGATCATCGGTATCGACCGCGTTGTCGTCGGGCGGCGAAAGGATGGCTCGACGTTTCCAATGAAGCTCGCCGTGGGCGAGATGGAGAGTGGCGGTGAGACCTTCTTCACCGGTTTCATCCGCGATCTCACGGAAAGAGCCGAATCGGAAGCGAGGCTGGAGGAAATCCAGGCGGAGCTCGCTCGCCTTGCGCGGCTCAACGAGCTGGGCGAGATGGCCTCGACGCTGGCGCACGAGCTGAACCAGCCGCTTTCGGCCATTGCCAACTATGTCCAGGGCTGCAATCGGCTCCTGAACAACATGGACGACGCGCTGTCTTCGCGTATGCGCGAGGCACTGGAGGAGACGGCGCGCCAGTCGCTGCGCGCCGGGCAGATTATCCGTCACCTGCGCGAATTCGTCACCCGGGGCGAAACCGAAAAGCAACCGGAAGACATCCATAAGCTCATCGAGGAGGCTGGAGCGCTGGCTCTGGTCGGCGCACGGGAAATGGGCGTGCGAACGGTGTTCGATTTCAAGACAGGCCCGACAAAGGTCATGGTGGACCGCGTTCAGATCCAGCAGGTTCTCATCAATCTGATGCGTAACGCCATGGACGCGATGAAGGAAAGCGAGCTTCGCGAGCTGGTGGTCAGAACCTCGCCCGGCGACGGAGACGGGGCCATGGTAGAGGTCTCGGACACTGGCTCCGGCGTGCCAGAGGAGGTGGCTGCGCAGCTCTTCAAGCCGTTCATCACCACAAAGCCCGGCGGTATGGGGATAGGCCTGTCCATCTCGAAGCGGATTGTTGAAGCCCACGGGGGCGAGTTGATGATGCAGCGCAACGCGAAAGGCGGCGCTACGTTTCGTTTCACGTTGCCGGCCGTCAAGGAGCAGGAGTTGCAGAATGGCAAATGATGTCGTGGTCCATGTTGTCGACGACGAAGAGCCGGTCAGAAAGTCGCTGGCCTTTCTCCTGACCATCTCCGGCTACGCAGTGCGCGTGCACGAATCGGCGACTGCATTCCTGGCGGTCGCGAAGGACCTGCGCAACGCCTGCCTCATCACGGACTTGCGCATGCCGGACCTCAGCGGCGTCGAACTTTTGCGACGGCTGCACGAGGAGGATGCGATGCTGCCGGCGATCGTCATCACCGGTCATGGCGACGTCCCGATGGCGGTGGAGGCGATGAAAGCGGGCGCTCTGGATTTCATCGAGAAGCCATTTGAGGACGACGTTCTTTTGGAGGCAGTCGGCCGTGCGGTTGCCGAGCTTGAGAAGCGGCCGCGGGATAGCGACAATGTCGCCGCGATCCGGCAGAGGCTCGATCAGCTCACCGAGCGCGAACGGCAGGTAATGGCAGGGATCGTTGCTGGTCTGCCGAACAAGACCATCGCGTACGACCTCGACATCAGCCCGCGCACGGTGGAGGTCCATCGAGCGAATGTCATGGCCAAGATGAACGCCAAAAACCTGCCCGAGCTTGTACGGATGGTCCTTGCAGCCAGCGACGAATAGCCTGAGGGCCGCTTTTCCAGGGCGACTTGATCCAGCGCAAGGCGGTCGCTGCCTTTGGTTGCGAAGGCTGACCCATGGCGTGTTGACGCCGCTCAAAGAGAATCTGAAAATTGCCTGTCGATGCCAATATACTCATCGTTGCGTCAGACTCCGCCTTTCGGCAGTCCCTGCGCTTTGTCCTTGAAGCAGAAGGGTGCGAGGTGCATGCGGTGGAGCGACTGCCGTCGCCAGAGGCGCCGCTGACGGGCTATGATTGCGTCGTGATCGACTGCTCCAATACGCGTAGAAGCGGTGTCCCGGCAGAGATGGTTGCATTGGGCAAGCCGGTTATCCTACTGGTCGACCGCCGGCAGGATATGGTGGAGGGAAGTGGGATACGCCTGGTGGAGAAGCCGCTCCTTGGCCGGACGCTCATCGATGCCGTGCGCGGGGCCTTGGGGCATGACTGGCTCGGGACCGCATCCTAAGTAGTTTCCCGTAAGGACATAACCGAATTTATTCCCCGGCCATTCCGGGCCATTCATCCTCCGATAGGAAGTCGGAGAACCCAGATGTTTGCTCATAACGCCCTCCAGCCCTCGAAAAGCGTCCGTCCGGAAATCTCCCTCGCCATGCGGCGCGGTTATGTGGCGGATCAGTCACCTGCGGCCTTTGCGCCGTCACAACCGCATCAGGTTGTCTTCTGTCAGCCGAACAAAGAAATCTACGGGCAGGGGGAGCCGGCGACTGCACTCTACCAGGTGGAGTTCGGCGCAGTGCGCATCTACCGCCTCCTGGCGGACGGTCGCCGTCAGATCAGTGCTTTTCACGTCGCCGGAGAGGTTTTCGGCTTTGAAGCGGACGGGCGGCATCATTTCTTCGCGGAAGCGATCTGCAACTCGGCGGTCCGCGTCTACCGCCTGCCCATCGGCGCCGATTTATCACGCGAGATCCTTCCGGTGGCTCTGCTTGCGCTGGTGCGTGCCCAGGAGCATCTCTTGGTCATCGGCCGGCAAAATGCCCCGGAGCGCGTTGCCGCCTTCCTGCTCGACTTGGTTGACCGTCAGGGCGGTCTGCCGCAAATCGAGCTTGCCATGTCACGTACCGACATCGGAGACTATCTCGGGCTTACCATCGAGACCGTGTCGCGCGTCTTCTCGAAGTTCCGTGAGAAGGGTTATATCCGTCTTCAAGGCGCGCGGATGGTCGAGATCATGAAGCCGGACGCGCTGCGCAACCTATGTGCCTAAACAGCCGAGTGCCTAACGTCCTGTAAGAACACATACGGTCATTTCCGCGAAGGATCCTCCATCCACCAGCAGCCTTCAGCAGGGAAAGAGCTCACTGAGCTTGTAGGCGACCTCTGTCCGGTTCGTTGCCTTGAGCTTTTTCATGATGTTGCGAATATGAACCTTGACGGTGCTTTCGCACATTTTGAGCTCGTAGGCGATGATTTTGTTTTGCTTGCCGCGCCGAAGTGCTTCGACGACCTCCGCCTCGCGGAGCGTGAACATCGCGTACAAATGCTGTGTTCTTTGTACCCTGTCATCGATCAGGTGACGCATGGCCAGCACGCTGCTGGCAGGAATAAACGTTCCGCCTGACATGGCCAGCGCGACTGCTTCGATACAGACGTTGATGTCGACCGATGTCGGTATGTAGCCGCGTGCACCATTTTCGAGCGCCCTCAATATCTGCTCTAGGTTATCGCTATCGGCTAGGACAACGACCGGAATGAAGCGGAAGCCGGCGGAAAGTTCTCTGATCTGCTCGGCGACGCTATTTTCCATCACATCCTGCTCGCCAATATTCAGGAGTATTGCCCTCGGCGAAGGACGGACATCTTCTTCATCTCTCCATTCTTCGATCGAGCCAACTGCAACGACGTCCATGCCAAGTGGGTGGCTGGCCAGTGCCTGCCTCAGGCATTCGCGCTTGAGCCTCGTGCTTTCTATGAGCAGAAGGCATCCCGCCTGCTCGTCTGCGGATTTTGCGCCAGCGTACAATTCCGTTTCGGCCGTCCGCCTTTCTTGACAGGCACCAAAACGTGAATGTTCTTCAAAATTAAGAGCCGCTGTGTTCATGTCGAAGCCCGCCTCTCTTCTCGCGGATTTTATGGGCATCGCGCGCGAACAATCCTGTGTCTCCACGCCTTTGACGGCACTGATGGTGGATATCCCCACCGGCCCTGGCGGTGCCCTGATAGCAAGTATTGGCTCAGAGAAGGCACCACATGACGTAAGCGCCCTTACCAAATCCAATCTTCATGCAATTCTTACCCAATGAAGCGGAAAAGGGCGTTAGCACCGCGTACTAAAAGTTATCGCAACGTACATAAATTGAATTCGAGATGGTTGGTCGCACCCAAAATCTTTCGCGCTTTCCTCAGGAAAGTACTCAGTGGGTTGAGGTTTGCTCTGGGTAAAGCGGGTTGATGTGCATGTAATTCCGGGTCGATTATTGGCGGCACGATGTGCTTCAGCCGTTCTGTAACTACGTTTTTGGGATCACGTGGCTTTGCCCGTCCACAGATGCGCCGATAATCAAGGGCGCCGGCCCAGCAGGACGTGTCGTGCCCGCAGCGCGCACGACCAGGGCAGAGCACATCTGCGCACAATGTCGCGTTCAGGTTTTCGCTGACCAATGATCAGGCCATAATCAGCGTTAAATCTGGATGCAGTTTTTGAAGATTGCGCAGGGACTTAGATTGCCACGGAAAGCCCGCACCACGAGCTTTGTTTCGGAATGCTTTCGCGTCTCGATGGTGAATTTTGCCAAAAGGTCAATTCCGGAAGAATTTAGGAACTCCAGGTTCGTCAGATCAAGAGTTATTGACGAAGGTTTTTTGCAAGAACGCCCAACAACAGCAAGATCGCCCGCCTCCCTCGACCGATCCCACTGCGCATCAATGTCCCAGGCGTGCAATTGTTCTCACGGCGAGTTTCAAAGCGACACCGTTAGTGAACCTTTTCAGGGGAAATGTCGTTCCTTTGGGATTTCTTGAGCAGATATTTAATGGATAAGAGGCATCAATCCTGAACAACAAGAAGTAAAGATGGCGGTTTATGATGAGTCATACAGATAGGAGGCGCTGTACATATAAAAGTTATGATGTATTGTATAACCGTATACTGTCTATTGTGGGGGCTGCATTTTTGCTTGCCCCCATGGCCGGATGCTCCATGCTGGGCTCCGACGAGGCGACCACGCTTTCATTCCACTCCGTTAGAGCATATGCATATCCGGCATCGGTCGAGAAGCCGATCGCGAAGAAAGCGGTGAAGGCCAAAGCGCCCAATACGCAGATCACCGTCAAGCTGGCAAGCAGCCAATACCTCGGCAATGCGCCGTATATTTGCACGCCGAGCGGTTTCGGACGTACGTCCACGTGCTTCACGCGCTCTGCTCAGTGGTGAAGCGGCAAGGGGCGGGAGAAGGCAACACTTACCGGCCGTCTTCCCCCGGTGACCGTCGGTGATGCGTCAGGCTCCACGGAATGGATGGGCAAAGGGCTTCAGCGGTTACCAAGCCTTGCTTCGATCCGGCGCATGCGGGTGACGACATAGTCGCCACGGCGCAGCTTGGCGTATTCGTCGCTCATCCTGGCAGGCATCTGCCTGAAGACGTACCATTCGCCATCCGGCTCGCGTTTCTGGTAGATGACACCGTCTTTTTCACGGTGACTGAAACAGGTTACCGCTGGAGCGGAACCGTCCATCGCGCGCCATTCTGCCCTGAAACAGAGCTTCCCAGGGGATGTGATAAACCAGCGGCCAACGCCGTAAGAGGGCGCCCCTCCTTCGTGGGACCAGGCACTGAATTCACGCTTTTTCACGGCGAAAAAACCGGCGCCTTCCTTCCAAATCCACGAGCGGTTGGCATAGATCTGGTAGACTTCGTTACTTGTGAGCGGCCGTGCCAAACGGGCTTCGTTGGGATTGGCCGAGGCCGCCGCGATACCGAAAGCGCTGGCCGCGAGCCCGGCGACAACGGCAGCTGCCAAGAGTGCCGTACGAGGCATGGGTGTACTCCTCTGTTCCGATTTGTTGTGCATCAGTTGGTCGATCCCTCGACAACTCGCCAATTGGGGAGACCGAAATCGTCCGGCCACGGATAGACCTCGTGGTCATTGAAGTAGACAACGGCCGTGAGTTCCGGGAATTCGGCGTGACGCTTGGTGACTGCCTCCGCCCATTGGCGGACGTAGGCCTCGTCACCCTCATAGCCCAGTTCAGCGACTACGATCGCTTTCCCATAGTCCTTGACAAGGTTGTAGCCGGGCGCCAGACGCTCCGCGAACGTCTGGTCGCGGCCGGTCTTCTCCTGGTCATAGGGCTGATAGCCGAAGACGGACAGGCCGATCACATCCACGACATCGTCGCCGGGATAGTAGTCCTGAAGATCCCTATTGCCCTTTGGCGACCACATAAACTCGGCGTTCGTCAAGTGCTTGCGGCACTCGGCCACGAAGCGCCGATAAGCCCTGATATACTCGGGGCCGGACCATTGCGCCCAGGTGAACTGGTTGTCCTCCTCGTCCATTTCCTGTGCGAAACGGATGGTAACGGGGCTCTTGAGGTCTGCCACCTCCGAGCAGACCTCTGCCGCATTGGCGTCATAGCGGCCACTCACAATGCCGCGGTAGAGCTCTTGCGAGGTCACCCGCCAGTCGCGGTCCCAAGACCACGGCTCCACGCTGATGAGGAGCGAGCGGCCGCGCGCCAAGGCGTATTCGTCTGCGATGACGAGTGTGGAAAGGTCCACGTCCTCCCACGGGAGGAAGAGATGCTCGATATTCGAATTGGGATCGTCGCCAAAATCCCCATGAGGATCATAGGCGCCGAAGGTGATCGACAGCGGGGTAATGACCGGCCGTTTGTCGGACGGGGTGCCAGCCGTAGTCGAGTTCGCATTAGGAATACCGCGCGGGCTGTTGGCCGCGAGCAGGACTCCCGATGCCAATATGATCGCAGTCGAGAAGGCTGCGGCTTTCGATGTCCTGTTCATCTTAGTCCTCCATCTTCCTCTCAACGTCGTTCGTCGTCTGCTGGGGGTGAGGCTTCACTTCGAGGTTTGCCGGCCGGCCGCAACGCAGGCAGCGAAGGGCGGCGAACGCTTGTGATGGCTTGCTTAGTGGTCATATCTTCCTCCGAGGATACCCCGTCCGCTCGGCGCGTTCGCGCCGGGCAGGCGGTATCTGGTGTCGAAAAGGTCTGGTGCGAGTTTGACCGGACGTGTAGCGGGGCGGCCGACGGCGCAGACGTAGAAGCCCGCCGCTTCCGCTCGGCCCGCCTTAAACGCACCGCGCAGGTCGACCAGAATCGGTGAGCGCATCATCCGGCGCAGGCGGACAAGGTCGAGATGCTGGATGCTGTTCCACTCGGTGACGATGACAACGGCATCGGCCTCACGCGCGCATTCATAAGGATCTTCAAGGAGTTCAACATTCTCCAGCAGCTGCGCGGCATTATCCATACCGACCGGGTCATGCGCGCGCACAACGGCGCCGAAGCGTTGCAACGTCTCGATCAGCGGCACGGAGGGCGCCTCGCGCATATCGTCGGTGTCGGGCTTGAAGGTGAGACCAAGGACAGCAATGGTGAGCCCGTCGACATCGCCTCCGACGGCATCTATCACCTTGAGCGCCATCTTGCGCTTGCGTGCTTCGTTGACGCTCACCGCTTCCTGGACGATGCGTAGGGCCACACCATGATCCTGTGCAGTCCGCAGGAGCGCCAGTGTATCCTTGGGGAAACAGGAGCCGCCGTAACCCGGGCCCGCATTGAGAAAGCTGGTACCGATACGCTTATCGAGCCCCACGCCCAACGCAAGTTCGCCAACATCGGAGCCCACCTGCTCGCAAAGATCGGCAAGCTCGTTGATGAAGGTGATCTTCGTTGCCAGGAAGGCGTTGGAGGCGTATTTGATAAGTTCTGAGGTGCGCCGCTGTACCACTACGATGGGCGCATCGACTTTCGCCAGCGGCGCGCCATAGATTTCCATCAGAACCTCGCGAGCACGCTCGTCGGCAACGCCGATCACCACGCGATCAGGTTTGAGGAAGTCGCCAATGGCGACTCCTTCTCTGAGGAACTCCGGGTTGGAAGCCACAGAGAAGGTGCCACGGCGGCGCTTGGTCGCGATGATTTTTTCAACCGCATCACCGGTGCCGACCGGAACGGTGGATTTCACCACGACCACAGCGTTTTCCGCGAGCAGGGGCGCTATTTCCCTGGCCGCCATGTAAACGAAGGAGAGATCGGCATCTCCGCGGCCAGGCCGCGGAGGTGTGCCCACCGCAACGAACACGGCGACTGCGTCCTTCACCGCCTTTGCGATGTCGCTGGTGAAAGACAGCCGGCCCTCGGCGTAGTTGCGCTCCACGAGCTCGTCCAATCCGGGCTCATAGATCGGCAGCTTGCCTTGCTGGAGGCCTAAGATCTTCTCCGCATGCTTATCGACGCAGACCACCTCGTTGCCCCATTCAGCAAAGCAGGTGCCGCTGACCAGGCCGACATATCCGATTCCGATAACTGCTACTTTCATGGGTTCCTGCGCAGAGCGCCCTTTCTTCGTTTCAGTGTGTTGTTCTTGGGCGCCGCCATCCCGGGTTGAAGACGGTCCTGCGTAGCCCCGGCTGGCCTATGCCGGCGCCAGCGACCGAATAGCGATTTTCGAAGAGGTAGAAATTGCCCGCTCCCCACGAGAGCGCTTCGAGCCCCTGTTTCCCGCGCTCGGCTGTGGCGACCCCCGGCAACACGAAGAGAGCGAGGAGGCTTGCCGCCAGGGCGGGCCGATAGAGGCGGGCCTGCACTCTGACATCGTTCTCGCGGGCGTGTCGGGTTACAATCACCAGCAGGAGGATCGCGTAGAGCGCTGCATTGACGATGGCGAAAAGATAAAAGCCGCGCGTATCACCGGCGTTCTCCACGGCCAGCACAGGCAATATCGAGGCAAGCGAGAGCACGCCGTAGGGAGCGAGCACCCGTATCGGCAGCGTATCCACTTCGGAGGTACCCTTGGGTGTGACGCGGAAATCGACGAAAGAGCCGGTGAGCCAATCGCGAATGGCCGCCGCACAACCTGCAAGCGCCCAGGGCCAGCGCGCCAGGAGGAAGAGCATCGCCTCCCAGCTTAGTACGTTGGCATCGACCGGACGGAACGTGCCGCCCGCGCGCCAGCGATAGGCCGTCAGAATCAGGACGATCGACAGAGGCGCGAAATGGGCGAGGAAGGCAGGATAGGTGACGCCGACGAAAATCTCGCCGCGCAGCAGCGCGATGATAGGCATTGCAAACATCAGCGCCATGAAGAGCGAGAACAAGGGATACCAGAGCTGCGAGAACAGGAACTGGAATTTCAGGCGCGGCGGCAGATTGCCCACATGCTTGGGTGAATACTGCAGCAGTATCGTGACCAGGCTGCGCGACCACTGGAATTCCTGGGTTACGAGATCGGCAAAGGTGCGCGGCCCGTCGCCATGGGCGATCGCGTCCAGTGCGTGCACGCCACGCCAGCCATGAGCGTTCATGATCAGAGTCGTGGAGTGGTCTTCGGCAAGCTCCGGACCGAGGCCGCCGATCTGCTGCAACGCCTCGGTGCGCACGGCGTAGTGCGAGCCGATACATAGCGGAGCGAGACCGCCATTGTACCCAGCCTGAAGCGAGCCGTGCATGCTTGCTTCTGCGTAGAGCCTGCCGCGCGCGGACCAGCTTTCATGCGCATTGCGGTCGCATATGCTGGGTGCGGAGACATAGCCGACGCCAGGGTCCGCAAAAGGCCGCAGCATCTCAAAGAGATAACCGGGCTCGGGCACGTGATCGGCGTCGAGCTGCGCGACGAAATCGTAGCGCTTGTAGCCGTAGTGGTCATAGAAGAAGGCGAGATTGCCCTCCTTGCAGCGTGTGCGCCGTGGCCAGCTGGCGCGATGATAGTCAAGCCGTCCCTTGCGGGTGCTGACGAACACGCCGTGCCTGCGACACCAAGCGAGCGTTTCTGGGGAGGGGTCTTCGTCCGCCAGCCAGGTGTCGTGTGGCACCTCCTGGGCGAGCATCGCCTTCAGCGTCTGCGCCACCACGGGGAAGGGTTCGGCCGGCGCCTTGGTGACAACCATGGCGATACGGCTGCCCGCCGGGAGACGCAGCGGGCCGTTCGGCTTTCGGCCGCGATAGAAGATCACCAGAAAATAGGCGGGCAGAAGTGTTACCCAGGCGAGCACCCCGGTGACCAGAACCGAGCCAGCCACACTAAAGTGATGCTCGGGCTTCAGCCACCACGCCCAGAAATAGACGAGGGCGGCAGCCCAGATCGCCCCGCCCATCAGATATTCGATCTTCCGGTATCTGGTGAAAACGGAGACCAGCAGCGGCGCGGCGCCCGCGTCCGCGGATTTGTCAGCGCTCCTGGAGGTAACGTTCATTGTGACCGTACCTCCAGTCCGAAGAAGGGCGCGGCCGTACGCATGATCGTATCGAGGTCGGAGTGTTCGGCAGAGAAGCCGATTGTCGTACGCGCCAAACTCGGGTCGGCGTAGAGTGCCGGCGGATCGCCCGCCCGCCGCGGGTACATGCGGATGGGCACCTCGAGGCCGGTAACGCGGCTGATCGCGGCAAGGATCTCGCGAATTGACGTGCCGCGGCCAGTGCCTACATTGACGGTCAGGTCGCAGCCTCCTGCCGCCAGGTGTTTGTAGGCAAGGACGTGGGCCTGCGCCAGGTCGCAGACATGAATATAGTCGCGAACGCAGGTTCCATCCGTGGTTTCGTAGTCGTCGCCGAAGACCTCAAGGAACGGGATTGCACCCGACGCGGCCATCAGGGCCCGCGGGATCAGATGCGTCTCCGGATCATGCCATTCGCCGATTTCGCCCTCGGGGTCGGCTCCGCAGGCGTTGAAATAGCGAAGAGCCACGTAGCGCAGGCCATAGGCGGCCGCATAATCGCGCAGCATGTGCTCGGCGATCAGTTTTGTGCGACCGTAGGGATTGATCGGTATCTGCGGCGCGCCTTCGACGATGGGAAGATGCGCTGGCACCCCATACGTTGCGCAGCTTGAGGAGAAGATAATACTGCTGAGTCCGCTCTGGAGGCAGGCGTCGAGCAGTGATTGGGTTCCAGTGATATTGTTTCGGTAGTATTTGGCCGGCTGCTCGACCGATTCACCTACATGGGCGCAGGCCGCGAAGTGGATGACCGCTGCCGGCTTATAGCGCGCAATTGTTCGGGCAAGTAAGGCGGTATCCAGGATGTCGCCATGGATGAACGGGCCCCAGCGCACCGAGGAGCGGTTTCCGGTCGACAGGTTGTCGTAGACGACGGGTTCTATGCCGCTGGCGCTGAGCAGCTTTGCGGTATGGCTTCCGATGAAGCCGGCGCCGCCGGTAACGAGGATTCGATCCGCCGACATCATGCGACCTCGGTAAGTATGGGATCGATATCTGCCAACAGGCGATCGAAATGGCGGATCGTCTTGCCGAGGCCTTCGAAGAGCGTCACGCGCGGCTGCCAATCTAGCTTCCGCATGGCCATCGAGATGTCGGGGCGGCGCTGGCGGGGGTCGTCGATCGGTAGAGGACGATGCACGATCCTCGACGTCGATCCGGTGAGTTCAATCACTTGTTCAGCCAACTCGCCAATGGTGAATTCGCAAGGATTGCCGAGGTTTACAGGCCCCGTGAAAGAAGCCGGCGAGGCCATGAGGCATAGGAAGCCGTCAATCAGGTCGTCCACGAAGCAGAAGGAACGAGTCTGGCTACCGTCGCCGTAGATGGTGATGTCATCCCCTTTCAGCGCCTGGACGATGAAATTGGAAACGACACGGCCATCGTCGGGCCGCATGCGTGGTCCATAGGTGTTGAAGATACGCGCGATCTTTACCGCTACGCCGTGGCTCTGGTGGTAGTCAAAGAAGAGCGTCTCGGCGCACCGTTTGCCTTCGTCATAGCAGGCACGGGGACCGAAGGGATTCACATTACCCCAGTAGCTCTCGACCTGCGGATGCACATTAGGATCGCCATAAACCTCGGAGGTCGAGGCCTGGAGAATGCGTGCATTGTGGCGGCGTGCGAGCTCGAGAAGGTTCAGCGAACCCAGCACACTCGTTTTCGTCGTATGTATCGGGTTCGCTTGGTAGTGCGGAGGCGAAGCTGGGCAGGCGAGGTTGAATATCTGATCGACGTCAAAGTCGATAGGCGTGACTATGTCATGCTCGATGAAGCTGAAGTGTTCAGTGTCTGCCAAATGCTCGATGTTCCGGCGCAGACCTGTGGAGAAATCATCGAGGCAGATCACATGATGGCCGGAGCGCAGAAGAGCTTCACACAAATGTGAACCAAGAAAACCGGCACCGCCGGTCACAAGAATTCGCTGCAGTACCGCACGTTCACGCATGATATTTTGCCCCCGCCGGGCGATAAGCATCTGGTGAAGGGAGAGTGCGCTCTACCCTTCATCGAGTTATGCTTATATAGTAATAGTCATTTTACGGGAGATATGTGTGCCCATGCTAGGATTACTAAAAACTGATTATCTCCCAAGCCTTGGTGATAAAATATGCTCTTGGGAAAGGCCTGTCATTACCTCAGAATCCGCGAATTTATCGCAGCGTACATTTTTCCGCATCCGCGAGCAGGGTTCGGCAGCTCATCTGACTTGCCTTCCGATGTGGAACAAAGTGCATCACCGATCGTTATGGACGATTGATATCCGACACTCTGAGAACCGACAGCCACGAGGGAGGCTCAGGTAACAGATGAATGGCGGGTGGGACTCTCGAACCCCTGGGGGGAAGATCGAAGAAGCCGATTCCTCCACGCCGAAACCAAGGCCGGAGCGACGCCGTTGGCCGCGAGACGAGCAGGCGGTCCGGGACACCCCCGCGATACGCGGCCCCCCCATTTTGAAGCCGCTGGAGTTCTCCACGCGGGATTTGCCGAGAAAGCAGCAGTTCAGCGCGTGGCAATCCTATATGGAGACGGTCGCCGAATATCGGCTGCCTGACGATAAGACACTCGCGGACGGCTTTCCCGCCGATCACGTCGCGTGGAACCTGGGTAGCGCGCTCATTGTGCAGCAGCGCGTGCCCGCACATAGCTATCGGCGATCGGTAGCCAAGCTGCGTGCCAGCCCCGTCGATCATTGCTACATCAGCATACTGCGTAGCGGACGTAGTTGGACGGAGGTGGACGGCTATGTAGCGCGGAACGAGCCGGGCAAGGCGGTGTTCCGAACGCTTGGGCACCCCTTTTGGGGCCGTATCACCGATGCGGAAGCGGTTATCGTCTACCTTCCCCGCGATCTCTTCGGCGACTCGGCGGCAATTCTCGATGCTGCCAACAATTCGATCCTGTCAGGCAACCTTGCTCATCTGCTTGACGATTATATTAGCAGTGTGGAGACCTCGCTGAGCAGCCTTGTGGCGGAGGATCTTCCCGGAATTGTTAGCGCGCTGCGCGATATGGTGGCCATGAGCCTGACTTCGGTCAAGCATAAGCATGTAACGGAACAGCACGGCATGGGCCTCATGGAGCGGGCGCGGCGTTACATCCGGCAGCACCTGGCTTCACCCGACCTTACGCCCGAGAGTCTGTGCCAGGAGCTCGGCATTTCCCGTACACGGCTATACCAGCTGTTCGAGCCCAGCGGTGGAGTCCTGCATTATATAAGAAGAAAACGGCTACTGGCGGCGCATGCCTCACTCAGCGATCCAGCCAACAACCAGCGTGTTTTTGAGATTGCGGAAGCTGCTGGCTTCGATACGCCGGCCAACTTTAGCCGCGCATTCAAGCTCGAATTCGGCTACAGCCCACGCGAAGCACGCGAGCATGCAGCGGCTGAACACAGCGCGTATAGCGGCGTGGACACACCGGATGACATGGAGAGTTTTGGGCATTGGCTTACTGCTCTCGGGCGCTGAGAAGCGGAATGCGCTCGAGGAACTGGCAGGCGATGCAAAACGGAGGCTGTTCGGTCGGAGGGTCCCGTGCTCCTGAGGTAGCTGTTGCCGCACCCAACGACGGTGGCCAGCGTGAGGTTTCCGACCCCGTCGCGATAAGCCACGGTTTATGCCGCGGCGCGGAGCATCTCTCCCGCATCGGATTTTCTCGTCATGTTGCCTCCAAAACTAAGTAAGCTTTCTTACTTAGAAGCCGGCCCTATCAAGCAGCTAGCGGCAAGAATCCGACCAAGGAACACTAAATATCTGAATTGCTTCGTCGGTTCGGTCAGCTTGCGTGCTGAGCAGATTGACCCTAAGCTTCGCGGAATAATCTGCGTGACTGGCGGGATAAGATGGGTGACCATCGGGGAGCGCAGTAATTGATGCCGTCCGCCTGGGCAAATCCAAGACTGAATTGGAGGTCCGGATGGATAGCATGGCATCTTTTCTTCTTGCATCATTTGCTCTGGTCGGTAGCCCCGGTCCGAATACGGTAAGTCTGGCCGCACTCGGGGCAGCTTTCGGAGCGCGAAAGGTGCTGTCCTACATGGTCGGCCTGAACCTTGGCATGGTTGGTGTCGTGATCCTAATCGGGTCGGGATTTTGGGTAACAATCCTTTCCATCCCTCGGATCGCTCCGGTCGTGACCGTTGCCGCGACCGCCTATCTGACTCTTCTGGCGTACAAGATCGCCACTGCACCTGCATTGGGCACAGGTGTGACAATGCCCACTCATCCCCCACGCTGGCACGCGGGGATGGCCTTGTCCCTGTCCAATCCGAAAGCTTACTTCGCCGTGGCTGCGGTCCTGTCGCGATATTCCTTGTGGCCGACAAACAATGCCTTGGACCAGTTTGCGAAAGCTTTATTGCTTCTGGCAACGATCGTATTTGTGAATATCCTGTGGCTTGCGGTTGGCTCCAAACTTGCAACTCGGATACGGAGTGCGGCTGTCGGCCGTTTTGTAAACCTGTGTTTTGCGACTGCGCTTGTTATCTCGGTTCTTGTGGCATCATTCTTGTAAAAGGCTTCTGAGGCCTTGTCGGCAAGGCCCTGGCTCGGCCGCTCTGCCTGTCCTGGGAGATCAGAACTTCAGCGTCAAATCTGCTCTGAAGCCGCGGTCATGCGCCTCGCTAGCGATCTGGCCGGAATACGAAATGTCGAGCGACGCGTTTCGCGAAAGGCTGACATCGAACCCGGCTTCAAGAACAAGTGCATCTTCGCCGATCGGAGTTCCGGCGACGGCCTCGCCTCCCGCAAAGGCGTGCGTCGATAGCGGGACCACGTCACCAAAGGCATGCCGCCAGCCGATCATGCCGCGCATCGCAGCCTTCATGCGGCCTAGCACAAATTCGCTAGCAGCCCGCACGCCGAGCGTAGTGAAGCTTGTGTCGGTGCTGCCGCCTGCGCCGGTGAGCGCGGCCGTACCGCCGTCTTCGGCAAAGCCGTCGGTGTCGTGGCTCACATAGGCGGCATTGGCGAAGGCTTCGAAAGCGAAGCCACCGTGATCGATCCGGTAGCCGAACTCGCCGAAGACCTGCGCGGTGCCGGCATCATAAGCGGCTTCGGCCTGGTCCGAAAACCCTGGAAAGGCGATTGACCGTCGCGTTTCGATATCATGCCAGGCGCAGGCAACACCGGCGCGAAGGCCGAGCGCTCCCCATTGCGCACCACCATAGGCGGCGAAGTGGAAATTATCGCTCTCACCGGCAAGACCGCGCCGGGCGCTTCTCGACCGAGCTGTTCGAGCGCTACCAGCGTTCGAAGCGGGCGCTGGTTCCCACTTGGCGGAGGGGTATTGCAAGGCGTGTCGACCAGGAAGGTCAGGCGATCACCGCAGAGCTGTGCGGCCACGCCTTCTCGGCCTCGGCGACCTCAGCCATCAACGAGCGGCTGGGTTGCGGGGGGCACCGGCCAAGACTGAGATACATTTGTGAGGTAGCAGCACATGAGCACCTGACGCCGTCTCATCTAGCCGCTGATATTGCTGCCGAAAGTTCATTCACTTGCGGCTACGGCCGATCGCCCAGCTCCCACGATGATTTCATCCGTGTTCGCCAGCAGTTTGGTGACAGCGGCGCGGGCCCTGTCGGGCTTTTGAAGCCTGATCTGTCGCTCGATCTCTTCGTGAAGCTGCTGTGCGTGACGAAGGTCGTTCACCTCCCGCGTGACGTAGACGAAGAGCGATTCCAAGCCGGACTCGATTAGCACTCCAAGAGGAACGAGGAGGTCGTTGCCGGCGGCCCGCAATATCGCCATGTGGAAGCGAGTGTCCGCTGCGGTACGGGCCCTCAGGGTGGTGGCGGTGCCCATATCGTGGCAGGCCCTGCTGATCTCGTCCATCTGCTCGTCCGTCCTGCGGGCGGCCGCAAGCGCCGCAGCTTCAGGCTCTACGATATGCCGAAACTCCTGAACCGTCGCGAGGAACTTCTCGCGGTCAGGTGACATCGCGTACCAGGACAGCACATCTCGATCGAGCAGGTTCCAACGCTCGCGCGGTTCGACCCGGCTACCAACCTTGGGCCGCGAGCTGAGCAGGCCCTTGGCCATTAGCATCTTGATCGCCTCGCGCACGGCCGAGCGGCCTACGTTGAAGGTTTCGGACCATTTCGCCTCATTCGGCAGGACCGTGCCAGGCGGATAGTCGCCGCGCACGATCCGCAGCCCGATCTCGTTCGCAATGGCCGCGTGCACGCTGGACCCTGCAAATCTCGACAACTGAGGCAGAGGCTCTGTCCGCGATTCCGTGCCTGTCCTCACTTGGTTCTGTTCCTTATTGAGTGTCATTGCTGCCTGGTTCCATCGGTTTCACCTAGCCGTACTCCGTTCATCTTGACTCATCGCGCAAAGCCCGCAGGCGGTCGAACGCTACCGCCAGTATGATGAAGCTGCCCACGAAAGCCCCCTGCCAGAATGTGCTGATGCCCAACAGAATCAGACTATTGCGTATCACCTCGATGAGCGCCGCGCCAACGACCGACCCGAACACCGTACCGGCACCCCCCATCAGATTAGCGCCTCCAATTACCGACGCAGCGATTACGCTGAGCTCCATCGACTGGCCGAGATTCGTGGTGACGCCGCCGAGCCATCCCGCCTCAAGAACGCCTGCCACGCCTGCGAAGAAGGCCGAGCACATGTAGACACTTACCTTCAGGCCAAGCACGTTAATGCCTGTGAGACCCGCGGCTCTTTCGTTGCTGCCGATTGCGAAGACGTGTGTGCCCCAGCGGGTCCATTTCAGCATGAAGCCGGTCAGCAGCGCGAGCAATACCAGCGCGATGACCGGATGGGCGATCCCGAAGCTCGATCCTCCGCCAAGCCAGAACAGAAGTTTTTCGTCCGGGCCGAACTGGAAAACCATCTTATTGTTTGACAGCACCATGGCCGCGCTCCGGGCGAGCGACAGCATGCCGAGCGTGACGACGAAAGGTGGGATGCGCAGATAGGCGATCAGCAAACCATTGACCAGTCCGACCAGGAGCGCAGAGGCGATCGCCGCAAGCGCCGACAACCATAGAGGGTTGCCGGCATTCATAAGGATAGCGAGCACCATCGCGGAAAGGCACAGCGTTGATCCCACGGAGAGGTCGATGCCGCCGGAGATGATGACGACCGTCATGCCGAGCGCAACGATCGCAACGAAGGCGAAGTTGCGGGTGACGTTGAAGAGGTTTTGCGGCGTGGCGAACGTGTCGGTTACGATCGCAAGGGCGAGGCAGGCGATCGCCGCGGCAATGAACACCCAAAACGACTGCTTGTTGAGGATGCGCGAGAAGTACGAATGTGTCTGCCAGTCGATCGCATCGTCAAGGCTGGCGAATTCCTTCGGTTTGTCCTCGCTCGTCATGGGTTCCTCACGCCGCCTGGATTGCACCTGTGATCAGGCCGGTCACCTCTTCCGGCGTCGTCTCCGACACCGGCTTGTCGGCCACCTTCCGTCCGCGTCTCAAAACGGTGATACGGTCGGCGACCGCGAAGACATCCGGCATGCGGTGGCTGATCAGGATCACCGCGATCTGCTGGTGCTTCAGTTCCCGTATGAGATTGAGGACCTCTGCCACCTGGCGCACGGAGATAGCGGCCGTTGGTTCGTCCATCAGCACGATCTTGGCCGATGCGAGCCGTGTGCGGGCAATCGCCACGGCTTGCCGCTGGCCGCCGGACATATCCCTTACTAAATCCTTTGGCCGCGTCTCCGATTTGAGCTCCTTGAACAGCTTTGCCGCAGCGGCATTCATGGAACCGAAATCCATGACACGAAACGGCCCAAAGGAGCGGGTTAGCTCGCGGCCGAGGAAGACATTCGTCGCGGCCGTCAGATTGTCGCAGAGCGCAAGGTCCTGATAGACGATCTCGATCCCGCTCTCGCGCGCCTCGATCGGGTGATGGAAATCCTTCTGCACGTCGCCGATATAGATGCGTCCATCCGAGGGTCGGTAATTGCCCGCGATGATCTTCACCAGCGTCGACTTGCCGGCACCGTTATCGCCCATAAGGCCGAGCACCTCGCCAGGTTCGAGCGACAGCGATACCTCTTCCAGCGCCTGAATGGCTCCAAAATGCTTGGAAATCCATTCCAGCCTCAGAACACTCATTTTTCCCTCCCGGCCTGACCGCAATGTGCGGCCGGAGTGTGCCTCTGGTCAATAGTCTGAAAAGACCATATTATATGTTTTATCAGACAATATGTTGACGGAGATCGAATGCTCTGTCTATCTTTGGCTCGGGAGGAGTTAAACGCATGCGCGTTCTGGTCATCGGAACGAGGGGTAGGGTCGGACAGGCGAGCGGTCCAACTCGCCTGAAGCGCCGCGTGCGGCCCCTCTGTCTCAGCAGTTGGATAGGCAACGACAACGCCAAGGCGAAGTTCAATTGGCGCGCGTCCCATAATCTCGAAATACCATTCGGATCCGTTTGGACGTACTCGGCGGAAGGGGCCGAGAAAAGCCCAGTACCTGGGCTGAAGAAGGCGGCCGCAAGCATGGCCGCGAGCGCTGCGCAACAAGCGCATCTATGAAGGGAGGAAGTGGTGAAAAGGATCAAGATAGGCCTTCTGGCCGCAGCCCTCGTGGGCTTTCTCGGCGGAACCGCCCTGGCTCAGGAAAAGACGCTCGCCATCGTTGTGAAGGGGCTCGACAACCCATTCTTCGAGCAGATCAATCTTGGTTGCCAGAAATGGAACAACGAGAACGCGAATTCCGGATACAAATGCTTCTACACCGGCCCGGCCTCCAGCGCCGACGAAACGGGCGAAGTGCAGATCGTGGATGATTTGCTGACGCGCCCCGACGTGGCGGCGATCGCGATCTCACCGTCGAACGCTCCGCTGATGGCGAAGCTGTTGCGGGAGAAAGCGCCGAGCATACCGGTTATGACCATCGACGCCGACCTGTCGCAGGACGACGCGAGCCTGCGCAAGACCTATCTCGGCACCGACAATTACCTGATGGGCGTGAAATTCGCCGAATACCTGCAAGAGCTGAAGCCCGACGGTGGGAGCATCTGCCTGCAGCTCGGCAATGTTGCGGCGGACAACATCAACGCGCGTGCAGCCGGCACCCGCGACACGCTGGCCGGCGAAAAGGGGATCGAGCGGCTCACTGGCCAGAACGGCTGGACGGAAATCGAGGGCTGTCCAGTCTTCACCAACGACCAAGTCGACCTCGCTAACCAGCAGATGGCCGACACCTTCACCGCCAACCCCGACCTTGATGCCTTCGTGCTCGAGGGCGGTTGGGCGCAGTTCGCACCGCAGGCTTATGCCCAGGTCACGGATCAGGTGATGGACAAGCTCGAGGCCAAGGAACTGATCATCGTGGCCGGCGACACGCTGCCGCCGCAGATCGAGGCACTCAAGGCCGGCAGGAGCCATGTGCAGGTCGGCCAGCGACCGTTCGAGATGGGTTATCGCGCGCCTTCAGTCATGCTCGACCTGATCGAGGGCAAGGCAGTCGAGTCGGTCATTTATACCGGACTTGACGAGTGCACGCAGGAGAACGTCGACATCTGCATCGCGCAATAGGAAGGCCGCACCAGCACCGACGTACGGCCGCGTAGGACGCGGCCGTGAACCGTAACGCCGTCGTGTCGCGCCGGCGAGGGCCTTATGTTTTGCAACGAAAAGAAACAAATACTTGGAGGAAAAGACCATGAAACTGAAAATAGTCGCTTCGGCATTCCTTCTCGCTTCCGCGCTTCTGTCCACCGGCGCGCCCGCACAGGACAAGAAGGCGCTCGCATTTGTCGTAAACGGCGCATCCGACTTCTGGAAGCTCGCCGAAGCAGGGGTCAAGAAGGCGCAGGAGGAACTCCCGGACTACAGCCTTCAGTTCAAATATCCCGAGCAGGCGGCCGCCGCCGTCCAGCAACGCCTCATGGAGGACCTGGTCGCCGCCGGCATTTCCGCCATCATGGTGAGCGCCGTCGATCCGAAGACCTCGACCGATGCGCTCAACCGCATTGGCGGCGACGTGCCGCTCTTCACGACAGACAGCGACGCGCCCGACACCAACCGCATCGCCTACATCGGATCGTCCAACACCGATGCTGGCCGGCAGGCCGGCGAAATCGCCCTGAAGGCGCTGCCGGAAGGCGGCAAGTGCATTGGCTTCGTCGGGCTTCCGGGCGCCGACAATGCGCGCGAGCGCATCGAGGGCATGAAGGAGGCGATCGCCGGCTCCAAGGTCGAGTTGATCGACGTGCGCGGCGACGACATCGACATGACGCGCGCCAAACGCAACGTCGAGGACGCGCTCGCTGCCAATCCCGGTATCGACTGCATGGTCGGCTTCTATTCCTACAACCCGCCGCGGATCTACGAGGTGCTGAAGGAAGCCGGCAAGCTTGGGGAGATCACCGTCGTCGCCTTCGACGAAGATCCGATCACACTGGGCGGCGTGCGCGAGGGGACGATTGCTGGAACGGTTGTTCAACAGCCCTATGAATGGGGATATCAGGGCATGAAGCTGATGGCTGCCTTTCTCGAGGGCGATAAGTCGATGATCCCGGAGGACAAGCTGGTGATCGTTCCGACGAAGATCATCGACAAGTCGAATGTCGATACCTTTGAGGCTGAGTTGAAGGCCCGCATCGGCGGCTGAAGCCTCATTGGAGCGGGCCGGCGAGACCTCCCCGCCGGCCCTGCTCTCTCCATCGGATATGCTTCGATGCAATGGCGGCCGCAAAATTCTTCCACGGCTGAAACGCTCTTCTCGCTCAGCCGCGTGACCAAGCACTATCCCGGCGTGACCGCGCTTCGGGAGGTCGACCTCTCCGTCTCGGCGGGCGAGGTGGTAGGCCTTATCGGCGAGAACGGCGCGGGCAAGTCCACGCTTATGAATATACTGGGCGGGGTGACTATGCCGAGTTCGGGCACGATCCGCCTTCATGGGGATGAAAGGCCGAGTCTTACGGTTCCCGACGCGATCAAGGGCGGCATCGCATTTGTCCATCAGGAATTGAACCTGTTCGAGAACCTGTCGGTGGCGGCCAACATCATGATCGGCCGCGAACCTTTGACGGGAGGTCCATTGTGCTTGGTGGATCGCAAGCGCCTTCGGAAGCTTGCGGAGCCGCTCCTTGTCCAGCTTGGCGCTGATTTTGGTCCTGATATGCTGGTCGCTGATCTGACACTGGCGCAAAGGCAGCTGGTCGAAATCGCCAAGGCACTCTCGCTCAATGCGCTTATCCTTATCCTCGACGAGCCGACCTCCAGTCTTACCGTCACCGAGACCGAGCGTCTCCTCCGCGTCATCGCCAGGCTGAAGGCAAATGGTGTCGGCGTCATCTTCATCTCGCACCGGCTGGGCGAGGTGAAACGCTGCGCAGACCGTGTGATCGTGCTGCGGGACGGGCGCATCGTCGCCGAACTGGACCACGAAATGATCGAGCCGGAAATAATGATCCGCCACATGATCGGGCGCGAACTGAAAATGCTCTATCGACCGCCTGCAGGGCCTGCCGGCGACAAGATGCTGGAATTGATCGGGTTGCGCACTGCCTATCGGCCCGCACGCAGCGTTTCTCTGGATGTCCGGCAGGGAGAGATTCTGGGCCTGGCGGGTCTCGTCGGCTCGGGCCGTACCGAGCTTGCACGCGCCGTGTTCGGTATCGAACCGCCGCTTGCCGGCGAAATCCGCATCGGCGGTAAGACCGTTGCTATAGACAGGCCGGCCGCAGCCATCGCCCTCGGGCTTTACTTGGTGCCGGAGGATCGCAAACGCTCCGGTCTCGTGCTCGACTTCTCAGTCGCAAAGAATGCGAGCCTTGCCAATCTGCCTGCCGTCGTCTCGCACGGTCTGTTGGACGCTGCTGCGGAAACGAGGCTTGCCCGGAAATGGAAGAACCGCCTGGCGATCAGGTGTTCGGACACGAACGTCCCGGCCGCCTCTCTGTCGGGCGGCAACCAGCAGAAAGTGGTGCTGGCCAAATGGCTGTCGATGGCGCCGCGCGTGCTCATTTTCGACGAGCCGACGCGCGGCATCGATGTCGGCGCCAAGCACGAGATCTATGCGTTGATGCGAGCGCTTGCCGATAATGGTGCGGCCATACTGATGATCTCCAGCGACATGGAGGAGGTGATCGGTGTCAGCGACCGCATCGCGGTCATGCATGACGGTGCGATATCCGGCATTTTGAGCCGTAACTGTTTCAGCGAGGAGAACATTCTCTCCTTGGCGGTCGGTCGGGTGTTGAACCGAGGCTTGGGGGCTTCGCAATGAATCGCAAGGATCTGGGGCTTCTGGTCCTCATTCTCGTCATCGGAACCGTGGTAGCGGTCATCAACCCGCGTTTTTTGTCGCCGGTAAACCTGTCGAATACGGCGAACCTGATCGGGCTTTTCGGCATCTTCGCCCTCGGGCAGGCCTTTGTCATCATCTCGGGCGGCATCGAGCTTTCGGTGGGCTCTATCGTTGCCCTGCTCGGCGTTGTCTTCCTCGATCTTGTCGCCGGCAACGTCATACCTTGGGGCGCGGCGATGATCGTCGTCATCGCGCTCGGCTGCCTGATGGGGCTCGTCCACGGCTTTCTCGTCACGCGAATGGGGCTGCAGCCCTTCGTGGTCACCCTTTGCGGCCTGCTCGTCTACCGCGGCGTCGCCCGTTACTATACCGACGACGCCACTGCGGGATTTCCTTTCGGCGCAAGTTTTCCGTGGCTCGAATGGCTGACCGCCGGCCGCTTCTACGGCGTCCCGCACAGCCTCGTCATGTTCGCCATTCTCGCGAGCATTATGGCGGTCGTGCTGCACCGCTCGGTCTTCGGGCGCCGTCTCTTCGCTGTCGGGAGGAACGAAGAGGCGGCGCGCTACAGCGGCATTGACACGCAGCGCACGACGGTGACCGCCTATGTGATCTGCTGCGGGCTGACGGCGGTCGCCGCCATCTTCATCGCCATGTATACCCGCTCGATTTCGCCCTCCTCGCACGGCAATTTTTACGAGCTGTATGCCATCGCGGCCGCGGTGCTCGGCGGCTGCTCGCTGCGAGGCGGAGAAGGCTCCATTCTGGGGGTCGTACTCGGCACTATTCTGCTTCAGGTCCTGCAGAACCTTGTCAACCTGCTAGGGATCCCGAGCTCGCTCAATTTCGCTGTGATGGGCTCCGTGATCCTGATCGGCGTGCTCGCCGACCAGCAATTCGCGCAGAGGCGGGAGCGTACCGCCCGCTCTCGAAAAGTCGCATGAATGCTTAGACGTGGCTGACAGATTTAAGCCGGAACAAGAAGGGGATGCGACTGCTGAAATGGAACCGTCCTGTACTGGCGGTTCGCCTAAGCGGCTGCTCCTCGCCGCATCCGGCGAGGAGTTGCGGTCTGCCGACGACGTTGAGGAAGTCGCCTGGTCGTCATGGCTGTCGCAAAGGTTCTCATTGCCCCGCCTCCACACGTGTCTCGATGTTCAAGGGATAGGCGCGGCGCCGTTCGCCCCAGCGCGCGGCGATCAGCGCCTTCATGTGCCGCACGCGTTCCCTGGCGAGCGCCGCCCCGGTGCCGGCGTCGATGTAGGACAGGCGCAGCACCGACTGCTCGGCCGCCAGCACGGCGATCAGCTCGT
>NZ_WQNI01000024.1 GCF_010993735.1 Chelativorans alearensis | reverse complement strand
TCTCTGTCGCCAGCGGCGCCGCCGCCCTCGTTGTGCCGCGTATATACCCGCCGCTATTCCAAACTGTCAACGCCAAATGTGAAGTTTTTTGAATTTTTTGCGACGCTCAGTTTGCCCGTCACCGCCCTGCGGAGACAGGCACCGACATCCGGCTTGTGGAAGGACACATTGGGGCCCAATTCCCTGCCTACGTCGTGTTATATGAGTGTGTCGTAAGCTCATTTCCAGTACGACTGATTGGGGGACGTTTTGCGACCACGGACATTTGCCAGGCGCGCCGGTGCGGTGCCTGTGCATTGACTTGGCCGACTCTGCCGGGCATGACTTCTTGCACGGATCGGAGCCGCCGGCGAGTGCGGCCGGATCAATGGGAGCGGGAAACGACGTTGGAAGAGGCAAGCGCGAGACCTTCCCTCGATGACCAGCCGCCGCTGATAGCGGATGGACGCAGCGGCCCCCCCGACCGCCGTGAAATATCGGCGCGCTGGCTCGTCGGCACCTTCCTGACCGGCCTGACATCGACTGTGCTCATGGGCGTTGCGCTCTCCGCGGCTCTTGACGGACGCGAGCAGCTTGCCACGCCGCCGGAGATTGTGCTCCTCGAGGATATGGCCGAGGGGTCGGGCGAAGCGGCCAAGACCGCCCGGCTCATTCCCTCGCGCGCGCTGGCCAAACCGAGCGACCGCCGCTTGATGGAGGTGTCGACGGTGCTGAAGGAAGGCGACCGCGACGTCGTGCGCACTTTGCCTTTCGTCCATGTCAGGATGGCGCTTGCCGCCGGCCACACCACCAGCAAGGACTACCCGCCCTTCGATCCGCTTTCCGTCTTTGCCGAGGATGGCGCGGCCAGCGCCGCCCGCACCGGCCTTATCTATGGGGCGAAAGTGGAAAGCGAGGTGAGCCTGCGCACGCTTCCCTTTCCGTTGCAGACAGCCTCCTTCGACGAGAACAGCGACCTGACGGCCGAGGAGGTCGAGCAGGTGGTGCGCACGACCAGCGCCATTCTCACGGAAGGCGACGTCCAGGTGGCGGCTCTGCATTATATAGACCCGCAGCGGTTCGGTGAATCGCTCGCCACTCAGGCGCTTTCCAACTTCGGCGCCCGTATCGTCCAGGAAAACGTCTCGGTTGCGCCGCGCAACACCCCCGACGGACCTTCGATCGGATTTGCCGAAGACATCATCTCCTTCGCGGAAGATAAACCGATCATCGATGCCTTCCGCGATGCCGGCTACGAGGGCGAGGATGTTTCGGGCATGGCCGAGGCGATCGCCAAGCTGCTCAACACGAATGCGCTCAAGGCCGGTACGCTACTGCGCGTCGGTATCGAAGCTGGGGATGAGACCAGCGAAGTGGTGCGCACGAGCGTCTATAACGGCAGGCAGCATCTCGTGACCATCGCCCTGGACGACAGGGGCCAGTTCGTCCCGGCGGAAGAACCGAAATCGGGAAGGGAACTTCTGGCCGCGCTCGACGACGGCCCCCAGCTGCCGGTATCCCGTGCCGATCTGCCGCGCGTGTATGACGGGATATACAACGCTGCTTATTCCTACGGTCTCACCAAGCCGTTGGCGCGGCGACTCATCCGTCTTCTGGCGGCCGACGTCGACTATCAGTCGCGCCTTTCCCTCTCTGACCAGGTCGAGGTTTTCTTCTCACAACCCAACGAAGACGGAAGCGCTTCGGAAAATTCCGAGCTTCTCTACGTCTCGGCCACCTTTGGAGGCAAGACGCGGACCTATTACCTGTTCGAGCTCCCCGGCGGCGGCACGGATTATTTCGATCGCGAAGGCCGCAGCGCGCGGCCGTTCCTGCTGCGCAACCCCGTGCCCAATGGCCGCTTCACCTCCGCCTTCGGCATGCGCCGGCACCCCATCCTCGGCTATTCGCGCATGCACACGGGCGTCGACTGGGCTGCTCCGAGCGGCACGCCCATCATCGCTTCCGGTGACGGTGTGGTCGAGAAGGCCGGATGGTCGGCAGGCTACGGACGCCAGACGATCATCCGCCACGCCAACGGCTACCGCACCTCGTACAACCACCAGAGCGGCATCGCCAAGGGCGTCGTCCCCGGCGCCACGGTTCGCCAGGGGCAGATCATCGGTTATGTCGGCGCTACCGGCCTGGCGAAGGGCAACCACCTGCACTACGAGCTGATTGTCAACGACCGCAAGGTCGACCCGATGCGCGTGCGCCTGCCCGACAGCCACACCCTCGAAGGCGAAACACTCGCCGCTTTCGAGCGCGAGCGCGAGCGCATCGACGATCTCCTGCAGGACTCCTTCACCAAGCCGCTGCCGGTCCTTGCCAGAGTGGCCGACTGAAGGCTCGCGGCGTCCTACTCCGCGAATTCCACCCTCACGCCCGGCTTCACCCGCTTGGCGAGCTCCTGAGCATCCCAGTTGGTCAGACGCACACAGCCGTGGCTGTAGGTCTTGCCGATCTTCGAGGGCTCGGGCGTGCCGTGGATGCCGTAGGTCGGTTTCGACAGCGCGATCCAGATTGAGCCCACCGGACCGTTCGGCCCCGGCGGGATGGTCAGCACGCGCTCGTTGTTACCCTGCTTGAAGTTTTTCTTCGGATTGTAGGTGTAATCGGGATCGAAAGCGACGCGCTCCACTTCGTGGGAACCCGTGGGAGACGGCGTATCGGTCGAGCCGATGGTGGCGGGATAGGCAGCGACGAGCTGGCCTCGCGCATCGTAGGCCCGAACCTGCTTGCGGTCCTTGTCGGCGACGATCCGCGCAACGTCGTACGTCGCCGGCTTGCCGGGATTGACCACCTTGATGACCGTGCCGGGACGATTGAAGTTGGCGCCCGGATTGAGCTCGATGAGATACTTCTCGTCCATGTGGAAGCGCTCGGCCAGCATCTCGGCAACACGTGTATAGCTCAACCGTTCGAGGGTAGCCTTCTCGCCGTAGTCCTCCGGCACGGAGGCGATGTAGGGCCCGGCCGCATCCTCCGCGGTGATCGTGTATTCGGCGAAAGCCGGCCCGCCGGTCTTCTCCAGCTCGGCCGCGATCCACTCCTTGTCATACGTCCTCAACCGCTGGCCGGTGATCTCGTGATAGGCGCTGATGGCCTTATTGACGTTATCGCCCATGCGCCCGTCGATAACCCCCGGCGAAGCACCGGCGCGGTCGAGGAGCACCTGGTACTTCGCCACCTCCTCGCTGGCGCCGCGCGCGCCCGGCACGGTGATCTCGAGCCCCTCGCCCCGGCCGGGACGCAGCTGCTCGCGCCCGTCGCCTGGCGGCACCGCCGCCAGCGCCCCGCTGCGGCCGGAGGGCGAATCGAGAGGCGCGCGCCACACACTCGGGGCTTCACGCTCCACCAGCGCACCGGAGCCGTAGCCCTCCTCTACCGAGGGCGCTTCCTCGTATTCGCCGTAGCGCGGATCGATATAAGGCTCGTCATAGCGCGGCCTGCGATAGCCGCGCTCGCCATAGGGGTCGTAAGGATCGACCCCTTCGCTGATCGCCGCCTCGCGGTCGCGATGGAACCGCTCGACATCCCTTGGATCGGTGAAATCATATTCGCGCCGGCCGAGTTCGCGGGAGCGCATCTCGCGGCGCTGATACTGCGGCGGCGGTGGTGGGGGCGGTGCCCGCCCGAGAAGAGGCGCGCGGATTTCGACCACGCGGCCCGTGATCGGGTCGACCACGACCTCACGCCCATACTGGTCGATATAGACATCGAAATCGTAGGCTTGGGCAAGCTGTACGCCCTCCGGCAAACGCGGCGCCTCTTCCGCCTGCAGGGCAGGCGCGGCCGTCAGAAGACCGGGCAGCAAGGCCAAGGAATATCTCTTCAACACGTCCCGCTCCCCACCGGCACCTTATGACTGCCGGCGCTTATACGAATCGCACTCATCGCTAGCTTAGGGTGCCGCCTAATACATGAACGAGACATGAAAATGGCCAACCCTGCACTATCTCGGTCATGAACTGTGATACCATCATCGATGCTCCTTTTCGACAGGCTCACCCTTCGACAAGCTCAGGGTGAAGGCAGGCGCGTTTCATCGTTGCCACGCCCGGTTTTCACCGTCTGGCCATTTCAAAGAACCCACCCTTCGGGAAGGCTCCCTCGAGGTGGTGGGAAGACGGGCGGCCAAAATGTCGCCAGTCTAAATTTTTTCAGCGACCTCTCGGCCGCCCGTCCGGCGTTCTTAAGTCTCCGCCCGTTCCGCTTCCACGAAGCCGGATCCGGAAGGCTTTGAGCCTTCCACGACAGGGCGCTCCGCGCCCCCGTCTCCCCGGCTCCCTTTTAAAGTGCACCGTCCGGCACGCGCCGCCCGTAGTGGCGGCAGGGGAACCCTTGGGCGGAGCCTCCCCGGGCCGGCCGCCACGTTAGCGGCCCGCCGGAGGCGCCGGCCCCTCCCCGCGAGACCGCCGTCGCGATCCACGTTCCCGCGGGAGGGACGGGGAGCATGATAGGGGCGGCTTGGGCAGCGGGGATAAAATGCACGGTTGGGCGGAGCAAAAAAATGATAAGCGATTGTTTTGGAACGAATGTTTTTTATGAGGGAGCGGAAATTTATCCCCGCGCAGGCGAGGCATTGCCGGCTGAGGTGAAGGGTGCCCGCCGCCCTTCCAACGCGCGTCATCCCGGAAGTCGGAGCGGAGCGGAGACTGTCCGGGACCCATTCCGGAAGGTGGACTGGTCACGGAATGGGTCCCGGACAAGCCTTCGGCTTTCCGGGATGACGCACGCTGGTGGGGTGGCGATGACGCCCTGAGGGGCACCGCGACCCTTCGAAGCCTGAGGGGCGTGGGAGCGGGGATGGATGGGTTGGCGGAGTCCGACTGCCGATTTTATCCCCGCGGCAAGGCTGGCGCCGGTTACCCCCTCACCGACCGGCATGTTGGGTGCTACGTCGGTCCAGTGAGATGGGGGCATGTGTCGTTGAGACCCCACCCTCAATTCCTCCCCATCCTTCGGCAAGCTCATCTTGGGTTGGCCGCGCTTGAGGGAGCGATCGCGAACCGGCGCGGTCATTGCAAACCAGCTGTCGCGGCGACGATCAAGCCGCCGAGGACAGCGACGTTGATCGTGAAACCGGAACGAAGGGCTGCTCGCTCGTCGCCGGTGTAGCGCCAGAAGTTGAGCGCCATGGCGGTGGCGGCAATCGTGAATACGGCCAACGCCGCGGCGGCATAGGCCGCACCGATGCCCGTTGCGAGGCAAAAGCCGGCTACGATCTCCAGCACCGACCCGGCCGCCAGCAGAGGCCTGGGAGCGGGGAAACCCCGCTCGGCCAGGGACGCCGCTATCACCCGGAACCTGAGGAAATGCTCGACGCCGACCCAGAAAAAGACGCCGCCGAGCAAAACCAATCCAAGGTGGTGGAGGAACGCGGTCATTCCGCGCCGCCTTGTTCGGTGTAGACCGCGAGTTCGTAACCGTCCGGATCCGCGAAATGGAAGCGCTGGCCGCCCGGGAAACCATAGATCGGCCTAACGATCTTGCCGCCCGCTTCTTCGACACGCTTGACCGTTGCCGGCAGATCATCCGCATAGAGAATGACGAGCGGGCCGCCTCCCGACCGCACGGAGCCTAGCGTGGTGAAGCCACCCGACAGTCGCCCGTCGTTGAACTCGCAATATTCCGGGCCATAGTCTGTGAAGGTCCAGCCGAAAGCGTTTCCGTAGAAATCGCGTGAGCGCCGAATGTCCTTCACGGTGAATTCGACATAGTCGATCCGCTGGTCGTTGTCGTTGCTCATGATGCATACCTCTCGGTGTGAAGTTGGACGCCGAGATGAGAGCACGCGAGTCGCTTGCTGGATTGAACAAAACGGCCATCGAAGCGCCGGCTGCACCGACCTCGGACAGCCGCGCGACGGCTGCCGATAGCAAGCACCTCATAGGATCATTCACCTGCCCCTTCCAGGCTGCGAACTCAGGTTAACGCCGCGCCAATCACCCCCACTCCGTCTTGCTTCGTAAGCCACCTCTCCTCCTGCCTGGGGAGAGGAAGGGTGCCAGCGTTGCGGCCGGCGTTTCCTCTCCCCCCCGTCGAGCGGGGGGAGAGGTGGCCGCGAAGCGGTCGGAGTGGGGGTCGACGCAACCACTGTTAACCCGAATTCTTTACCCTGCTCCCTTCCTTCCGGCTTGAAGAAAGCGGCTGTTCTTGCAACCGTTCCCGATCGGTAGACGTTGTCGATTGTGCAGACTTGCCGGCTCCGGTCCTCTATACTGTCCGGACGAGCGATGGCCGGGGCATCACCGCTAACCCGCCGCGCCGGCAGTGCCAAGAGGAGCGAGATGAGCGATCCCGTCCCAGCGCAGGCAACGGGTTCATTTTGCGAACGTGCAGCTGCGGCGCGGCTTCGCGGGAGCTTTGCCGCGACGTGGGTGCACCGAATGGACCCTGAGGGCGCACCGCCGATCGTCGTCATGCCGGATGCGACAATCGATCTGCAGTGGATCGGGGGGTGCTTCCGAGTTGCCGGCCCCGACAAGGAACCGCAAACCGAGGTCCTGGCCGCGGACGAGGTTGTGATCGGCTTCCGCTTCCATCCCGCCACGGCGGCGGCATGGCTCGGCGTGCCGCTTGTCGAGCTTGTCGGCCAGAGGCTGTCGCTCGACGACTTGTGGGGAGCGCGGGCCCGGCGCCTCGCCAGCCGCGTGCGCGTTGGCGACAATCTCGAAGATCTGGCCTCTTCGCTCGAAGAGGTGGTGGCGGAGGAGATGGCTTCTCGCGAGACGGACGTTCCCATGCAGGCGGCCTATCGCCTGGTCGAGCGCGGTCCGCCGCCCGGCGCGCCTCTCGTCCCGTGGTTGATGCGCGCGCTCGAGATGAGCGAGAGGACGTTGCGCCGGCGCTTCGAAGAGTGCTTCGGCTATGGCCCGAAGACGCTTGACCGCATCCTTCGCTATCAGCGCTTTTTGCGACTTTCGCGCCAGGCGAACAGTTCCACGGCCATCCTGGCGGCCGAGGCGGGCTACGCCGACCAGGCGCACCTCGTCCGCGAGAGCCGGCGCCTGACGGGACGCACCCCGCATCGGCTTCATCGCCTGCTGCAAGGCGAGTGAGAGCGGCTCTATCGTTCACGAATCGTGAACGGCTTCCCAGTGAATTGAGGATATTCCTCACGGTTTATACATGTGTTACACAAAAGTTGCTCAAATTATGAAGTCGATGTGACACAATTCTCAGTAAATTCTAATCAGCTTCACGATTGATCCAGGATTAAATTTTGCAGTTGCTTGACCGTCCGTTCGGTGGCATCGTATGTTGCGCTGCAGCATTATGGCGTCGAGACCTGCGTCCGTTTGAGAGCGGGCGGTGGTTGGCCGGAACGGAAGTTGGCAAATGTTTGGCGCATCGGCGCCTTAGAAAATCCCGGACAAAGGGCTACACTGGAGGTCAACCGCGTGGCTTTCACCGAACTTGGCGAGCCTGGAGCGGGATGAATTCAACCCAGGTCATCCACCGCGCGTCATCCCGGAAAGCCGCAGCGAAGCGGAGGCTGTCCGGAACCCATTCTCGCCTCACGGATGCTCCGGCGAAGCGGGCCGGAACGTCGATGTCACGGAATGGATCCCGGACAAGCCCTCGGCTTTCCGGGATGACGCGCGGTCGATGACCCGACCTAATCTCATCTGGTTCTAGGAACAATCGGCTGCCGATGGGCAGCGAGCCGCTGAAGGAACTGAGCTTGCTGGATCGTAGCGAAAAGAGTCTTGAGCAGGAAGAGGAGATCGTCTACGGCCGTCTGCGCAGCGGTCGTGCACGCGCTGCCCTTCACGGCGTCTTCTGGTCGGCCCTGAGTGGCTTTGCGCCGGCGGCGGTCGCCGCGGGTGTGTTCACCGTCACCTCGCGCTTCCTCACACCCGGGGAGTTCGGTCTGGTCGCGCTGGCGACAAGCATCGCCATGCTGGCGAGTGCCGTCGCCCCGGCGGGCTTCGGCCAGGCCCTCGTTCAGCGCGAGGATCTGGGGCGGCGGCATCTCGATTCGGTATTCTGGCTCTGTGTGCTCGTCGCGCTGGCCATCTATGCGGTGCTCGTGCTGGCCGCCCCGGCGCTCGCCGGCTTCATGGGCGAGGCCGGCCTCAAGGCGCTTCTGCCGGTCATAGGCTTGCGCGTCGTCTTCGACCTTGCCGTCGTCGTGCCGAATGCGCTTCTTTCGCGTGCCATGGCGTTCAGCAAGATGGCCATGCGCACGATGATCGCCTCGCTGATTTCAGGGGCCGTCTGTCTTGGCCTGCTGGCCTTGGGATACGGGCTTTGGGCGCTGGCCCTGTCGCAAGTCGCCTCGTCGGCCGCCATATGCGTGGGCACGCTCCTGTCGGTCAACTGGCGGCCCGGCCTGCGCTTCGAATGGCGTGCGCTGCGCGAACTCGCCCACTACGGCATGTTCGCATCGGGCCACAGGATCCTGCGCATGATGAGGCTGGACCAGATCCTGATCGGCATGCTTCTGGGCACGACGGCGCTCGGCATATTCAGCTTCGCGCGGCGGATATTCCAGCTCTTGAACGATTTTGTCGCCGGGGCGCTGAACGCCGTTTCCTATTCGCTGCTCGCCTCCCTGCAGAGCGAGCACGAGAAGCTGAAGGAGGCATACCTATTCGCGACCTTCGCTTCGGCCGCGCTTTCGTTTCCCGTGTTCGTCGGGCTGGCCGTCGTCGCCAATGACCTCATCGCGGTGCTCTTCGGCGCGCACTGGATCGAAGCGGTGCCCGCCGTCCGCAGCTTCTGCGTCATCGGGTTGCTGAGCTGTATCGGTGTCCTCCAGGCATCGCTCATCAACAGCCAGGGGAATCCGAACTGGTGGTTCTACTATATGGCGGCGAAGCAGGCCGTGACGGCGCTGGTGATCGTGGCCTTCTACCGGTTCGGCGTTTCCGCCCTGGTCTTCGCCCTTGCCGTGCAGAACTTCCTCATGTGGCCGGCCGCCGTGTGGATGGTTCTGAAAATACTGAAGATCGGCCCCTGGACCTACCTGCGACCCTTCCTCTCCCCCGCGCTCGCGTGCCTGGCGATGCTGGTCGGCGTGCTTGCCCTGCGGCAATACATGAATGAGGATACGGCATATCTGCGTCTTGCCGGCGAGGTCTTGTCCGGCGCGGTAATCTATTGCGCGGTGCTCGCCGCTCTCGACAGCCGCCGGATATTTCAGATGCGCGATGTCGTGCTGAAGCGAAGGGCGGTATCGGCATGAAGCTCACCTACTTCAAGGGCAACGTGCCCAATTTCGGCGACGAACTGAACACCTATATGTGGCCGCGGCTTTTGCCACAGGGCTTCCTCGACGAGGACGCCAGCGAATTGTTTCTCGGCATCGGCTCGATCCTCTGGGAGGATTATCCGAAGGAAGCGCGCAAATACGTTCTCGGGTCGGGATATGGGGGCTACGCACCGGCACCCGACGTCCACGACGGCACGTGGGATGTGATATTCGTGCGCGGCCCGCGAACGGCGGCGCGGCTTGACCTGCCGCCTTCCAAGGGCATCTGCGACAGCGCCATCCTTCTCCGCAAACTCGACTTGCCGCCGGCAGGGGAAGACCTCGGCGTCGCCTTCATGCCGCACTTTCACAGCTTTGCGCGAGGCCATTGGCCGGAAGCCTGCGCGGAGGCGGGCATTCGCCTGATCGATCCCCGCGACGATGTGGAAGAGATCATCGGCAAGATCCGCGGTGCGCGCATGCTGATCACCGAGGCCATGCATGGCGCCATCGTCGCCGATGCCTTGAGGACGCCCTGGCTTGCGGTCCGCCCGATACATGCCGCGAATGCGGCCAAATGGTCGGATTGGGCGGACTCCCTCGAACTGGACCTGAGCCCACATCCCCTCCAGCCATCGAGCCTGCTTGAAGCCTATGTCAGCGCGACGAAGGGCCAGCGGTACTATGGAGGCCGCGCGAGGCAAATCGGCCAGAGCGCGCTCGCCAAGCCGGCGAACAAGGCTTTGATCCTCCTTGCCGCACGGCACTTGAGAAAGCTGAGCCGACGCGAGCCACAACTGAGCCGCGACGATCGCATCAACGAGGCATGCGAGCGTGCAAACCAGGCCGTTGAGGAATTTCTCCGATCACGCGCTTCCGTCATGGAGCACAGGCCATGAGCATCAGGATTGCCGTCGTCATCCCCTATTTCCAAAGGGAACCGGGCATTTTGCGGCGTTCGGTCGATTCGGTGATCGCGCAGGACCTGCCGGACGGCATCGATGTGAATATCGTCATCGTCGACGACGAGTCGCCGCTTCCCCCGCAAGGGGAGCTTGACGATCTCGATCCGCCCGCCCCGTACAGCATCGTCGTGCTGAACCGGGGAAACGGCGGACCGGGGGCGGCGCGGAATACGGCGCTCGACCATCTGGATCCGGCGGAGACGGACTACGTGGCCTTTCTCGATTCCGACGACGAGTGGTTTCCCGGCCATCTCCGTCACGCGGTCGCTGCGCTTGCCGACGGAGCGGACTTTTATTTCGCCAATAGCATGCATGACGGCGTCACGTCGTTCTCCTATTTCGAGTACATGACGAGGAACCACGATGTGCGTGTCGGCGCGGAACCGGAGTCGCGATCCATATCGGGGCACCAAGCGTTCAACGAGTTTCTGGTTCACTGCATCCCGCACACGTCCAATGTCGTCTACAGGTTTCCGCCCCACCGCGATGTGCGCTTCGATGTGAGGCTGCGCCGTACTGGTGAGGATCAGCTTTTCTGGATCACGCTCGCAAAGCAGTCCAAGAGGGTCAGCTATTCCACGGCTGTCATGGGATCGCGCGGGCGGGGCGTGTCGGTTTACCGGGAGGCGCTTGCGTGGGACTCGGTCCACGCGCCCAACCGCCTGATCGACGGGCTTGTCTTCAGGGACAAGCTCCTGACCATATTCGATCTCGATTCGACGCAAAGGGGGCTGAGCGAGCAGGAAGCGCAGGAAACGCGCGACCACCTGGTGTTTCTGTGCCTCAGAAACCTGCGCTACAGGCCGCTTGTCACCCTTGACGCCGCTCTAAGGATCTCACGGGAACTGCCCTCGTTCTGGCTGCACTTTCCAAAGACCTGCCGTCGCGTTCCGGCCCACTATCGCACGTTCAAGACCCAGGCACCCGTTCCGCAACCCTAACCCGCTAAGCGAGCACCGTTTTGAAAATCGTATTCGCGAGCGCGCACCCTTATCTCCCGCAGATCGCCGGCGGCAGCCAGTCGAACACCCACGAAATGGCGCGGGAGCTTCTTGCGCGCGGCCACGAAACCAGCGTCCTGGCCGGGCTGACGCGCGACGGCTGGATCGGCGCGCGCGGACGGGTGATGATGAAGCTGTCGCGGCGCAAGGCCGTCTGCGACCACAGCCAGGGCTATCCCGTCTACCGTTCCTGGTTCGCCTGGGAAGGGGCGGCGGACGTGGCGCGTTCGGCGGCGCCCGATGTCGTCGTGGCGCAATCCGGCAAGGTCCTGCGCGTTGCCCGGGCCTTCCGGGAAGTGGGTCTGCCGACCGTCATCTATCTTCACAATGTCGAGTTCGAGGATCATGGGGAGCCGATCGAGGATTTCGGCGACGCCGTCTTCCTTGCCAACTCGCAGTTCACCGCTGACCGCTACCGGGACGCCTATGGAATTTCCTCGACGGTCATAAATCCGCTTTTCCAGCCCGAACGCTACAAAGTCGATTCGCGCCGCGAACGGGTCCTGTTCGTGAACCCCCATCCCGCGAAGGGGGTCGATCTCGCCCTCGCGCTGGCGCGGGCATGCCCCGATATCCCCTTCGACTTCGTCGAAAGCTGGACGCTGTCGGAGGACCAGCGCTCGGCGCTCGTGCAAAGCATCGCGGAACTTGGCAACGTCACGCTGCATTCGCGGACGGGCGACATGCGCGAACACTACGGGCGGGCCCGCGTCGTTCTGGTTCCCAGCCGATGGGAGGAGACCTGGGGACGCATTGCCTCCGAAGCCCATTACAGCGGCATCCCCGTTCTCGCCACGGAGGTTGGCGGGCTAGGTGAGGCCGTCGGGCCGGGCGGCATCCTCCTGCCGCCGCAGGCGGAACTGCCGGAATGGGCCGCGGCGCTGCGTTCCCTTTGGGAGGATTCGACCCTCTATGAAACCCTCTCCCGGGCCGCAGCGCGTTACGCCGAACGCCCTCAACTCGATCGCGCGCGCCAGATCACCCAGATGGAAGAGATATTGGCCGCAGCTGTCGATAGCCGAACAGGAAAGGCCGCGTGAGGGTGGCCTGCACCGTCGACGGATCGCTTCGTCGCAAACAGCGATCCCCCCTCATGCGCTCTCGAGCATCCATCGGTAAGGCGTCTTCCCGATCATTGCCTGCAGTTCGTCATAGTTCTCGATCATGTCTTCAAGCGGATCGGGGTTGGTCTTGCGGAGAAGGATCTCCGGCTTTCCGGGCTCCAGCCCCATGAACGCCACCACCTTGCGGTAGGCGACGAACGGGTCATCGCTGATGTGATCCTCGTAATTGAGTTGGCAGACCTGCTTGCCTGCCAGGAGCCGGTCGAGATGCTCGTGCCCCTCTTCGATCATGCGGATCGCATCGACCAGGTCGAGATATCTGGCGCCGAGCGGAATCCTGTGCAGGTCGAGATGGAAGCGTCTCTTCTGCCGCTTCTGGTCCGCACGAATGTGAAACTGGCCGGTATCGCGCAGGACGACGCCGGAAATCAGCCGGCGCAGGATGTTCTTCCTCTTGAGTACGACATAGCGGTCGAATCCGAGCTCGGACAGCGTGTCCACGTAGCGCTCCAGATCAACGCCGATCACCTTGAGATGATGCTCGTCGAGAAACTTCATCTCGAAGCCGAACATCCGATTGCGCGCCTCGCGCATTTCCGCCCGCAGGTCCTTCAACGGATCCTCTGGAAGAGAATAGCCGCCGGCCCCGACGGCTTTCATGTAGCGGTTGTGTTCCTTCTGAAACACCTCGCCAGCCCAATAGATGCGTCGGTGCTGCTGCAGCATACCGACAAGCACGGTGCTACCAACGCGCCCGACATGAAACATGGCGACGTTTCCCGGACGAAACATGCCAAGCAGCGGGTTCAATACGGCCTTGGCGTATCGGCGTGTGTGATGGCTGATGGAGGGTTGGAGAAGTTCCGACATGGGCGCGCCTTCCTGCGTTCGGCATGGAAACGACGAGCTCGTCGCAGCTCGGCAGCCCCTTCCCACGCCGCACAGGCGGCAGCGTCCCCTTCCCCGGCCTGCACTGGCTCGTCCGGGCGCCTGACGGGATCGGCCATTGAGCGCCGCCCACGCTGGACGCCCGGAGTGATTATTATAACCGCGGTGGCGGGAATTGCACCCGCCCTGTCGGGGGTCGGCCCTTTGGCGGATTGTCAGGGTTTGGCCAACCCAAGTTCCCTTTGCATCTTCTTCGGCAGCCCAGCCGCCACCAGCCGGTGGCTCTCGCCGAGATACTCCTTCAGCGCGGCGTCATCCATGATCTCCGCCGTCAGGCGCTGGATCCATTTCATGCCGCGGGAAGCGAGATAGGGTGCGGGGCGCAGGCCCGGCTGCTCCCTGAGGATGTCGTAGGCAAGGTCTGAGCACTTGAAGGTGACGGCCAGCATCTCGCCGTTGCTCCACCCGCCGATGGCGAAGACCTTGCCGCCCACCTTCCAGACATGTGCGCCGCCCCATTGCACCACATGCGTGGTATGGGGAAGGGAGGCGCAGAAGGCGTTGTAGTCGTCGAGCGTCATTGCGTCCCCTTCCCCTACCGCGGCTTATCAAACACGCTTTCGATTCGCGCCTTGCAACCCGCCCTCGCCCTTCGACAGGCTCAGGATGAGGGCTCGTGTTTGCGCTCCCCCGTCAACGCCAGCGGCTTGCACCGGCGCCGCCTTGCCCTCATCCTCATGGTGAGCTTGTCGAACCACGAGGGTGAGGGCACGCAGTTATGCCGCCGCTTCCGTCTCTCCCTCCGTGGCAGCGCCCTTCTTCGACCGGAAGATCAGCCGGTCGGACCCCGCGGTGACCTTGACGGTCGAGCCGTCGAAGATCTCCCCCATCAGGATCTTCTCGGCAAGCGGGTCCTGCAGCTCCTTCTGCATGACCCTCTTCAGGGGCCGCGCGCCATAGGCCGGATCGTAGCCCTTGCCCGCCAGCCAGTCGACGGCCTCCTGATCCAGGTCCAGCGTGATCTTGCGGTCGACCAGAAGCCGCTCCAGCCGCTTGAGCTGGATTTGCACGATCTCGCCCATATCCTGCCGGCGCAGACGGTGGAACAGGATCACCTCGTCGATGCGGTTGTAGAATTCCGGCCGGAAGCGGGATTGGACCAAGGCCATCACCTCGTCGCGCACCTTGTCGACATCCTCACCCTCGGCGAGGTTGACGAGGAACTCGGCGCCCAGATTCGACGTCATGATGATGAGCGTATTGCGGAAGTCGACCGTACGGCCTTGGCCGTCGGTCAGCCGCCCGTCATCAAGCACCTGCAAGAGCACGTTGAAGACGTCCGGATGCGCCTTCTCGATCTCGTCGAACAGGATCACCTGATACGGCCGGCGCCGCACCGCCTCGGTCAGCACGCCGCCTTCCTCGTATCCGACATAGCCGGGAGGCGCGCCGATGAGCCGCGCCACGGAATGCTTCTCCATGAACTCCGACATGTCGACGCGCACCATCGCCTGCTCGTCGTCGAACAGGAAGTTGGCCAGCGCCTTGGTGAGCTCCGTCTTGCCGACGCCCGTGGGGCCGAGGAACATGAAGGAGCCCATCGGCCTGTTCGGATCCTGCAGGCCGGCACGCGCGCGACGCACCGCCTTGGAGACGGCCTGCACCGCCTCGCCCTGGCCGACGACCCGCTTGGCAAGCTCGTCCTCCATGCGCAAGAGCTTCTCGCGCTCGCCCTGGAGCATCTTGTCGACAGGAATGCCGGTCCAGCGTGAAACGATGTGCGCCACGTGGTCCGGTGTCACCGTTTCCTCGACCATGGAGCCGGAACCGTCCTGCGCCTCCGCCTCGATGAGCTTCTTCTCGAGCTCCGGGATACGGCCATAGGCCAGTTCGCCCGCGCGCTGGAACTCGCCCTTTCGCTGGGCGATGGCGAGCTCGTTGCGGGCCTCGTCGAGTTGCCGCTTGAGGTCGGCGGCAAGGCCGAGCTTGTCCTTCTCCGATGCCCATGTGTTCGTCAGCCGGGCCGACTCTTCCTCGAGCCCGGCAAGCTCCTTCTCCAGCTTCTGCAGCCGGTCCTTGGAGGCCTCGTCCTTCTCCACCCTGAGCGCCTCGCGCTCGATCTTGAGCTGCATGATGCGCCGGTCGACCTCGTCCAGCTCCTCGGGCTTCGAATCGACCTGCATCCTCAATCGAGAGGCCGCCTCGTCCACAAGGTCGATGGCCTTGTCGGGCAGGAAGCGATCGGTGATGTAGCGGTTGGAAAGATTGGCCGCGGCAACAAGCGCCGAGTCGGAGATCCGCACCTTGTGGTGCTGCTCGTACTTCTCCTTCAGCCCGCGCAGGATGGAGACGGTATCCTCCACCGTCGGCTCGTCCACGAAGACGGGCTGGAACCGGCGGGCAAGGGCGGCATCCTTCTCCACATGCTTGCGGTACTCATCAAGCGTGGTGGCGCCCACGCAGTGCAGTTCGCCGCGCGCCAGCGCCGGCTTGAGCAGGTTCGAGGCGTCCATGGCGCCGTCGGCCTTGCCGGCGCCGACCAGCGTGTGCATCTCGTCGATGAACAGGATGATGCCGCCGGAGGCCGCCTGGATCTCCGAAAGAACGGCCTTCAGCCGCTCCTCGAACTCGCCGCGATATTTCGCACCGGCGATCAAGGCGCCCATGTCGAGCGCCATGAGGTGCTTGTCCTTCAGCGATTCGGGTACATCGCCATCGACGATCCTGAGCGCCAGGCCCTCGGCGATGGCCGTCTTGCCGACACCCGGCTCGCCGATCAGCACCGGATTGTTCTTGGTGCGCCGGGAGAGCACCTGGATGGTGCGGCGGATTTCGTCGTCGCGGCCGATCACCGGGTCCAGCTTGCCGGCCCGCGCCTCGGCCGTAAGGTCGCGCGCGTATTTCTTCAGCGCGTCATAGCCCTGCTCGGCGCTCGCCGAATCGGCGGTGCGCCCCTTGCGGATCTCGTTGATGACCTTATTGAGCGCCGTCGGCGTGACGCCTGCCTTGGTGAGGATATCGGCGGTCTTGGCGGATTTCTCGATGGCGAGCGCCGTCAGAAGCCGCTCGACCGTGACGAAGCTGTCGCCCGCTTTCTTGGCCACTTCCTCCGCCGTGGCGAGCACCTTGGCGAGCGGTTGCGCCAGGTAAAGCTGGCCGCTGCCACCCTCGACCTTCGGCATCGCCTCGAGCGCCGCCTCCACGGCAAGCTTGACGTCGCGCACGCGCCCGCCGGCGCGCTCGATGAGCGAGGCGGCAAGGCCTTCCTCGTCGTCGACCAGCACCTTCAGGATGTGCTCGGGCGTGAACTGCTGGTGATTCTTCGAAAGAGCGAGCGTCTGGGCCGACTGTATGAAGCCACGCACCCGCTCGGAATATTTCTCAATGTCCATTCGCGTCTCCATCTCCCCGCCGACCCGCTTTGCGGCGTCAGGCAGGCTAATGTGACGGACCCCCTCCGGCGATGATCGAAATCAACGCCGTGTTCACGGCAGGCCCAACTGTTCGAGATATGGGAGCAATCGACCGGCCGCACAAGATGAATGCACGAACGCAAAGCGGCGGGCAATGCCCGCCGCTTCAAACGTCGTAAATTAGCAACCCCGCGCTTAGACCACTTCATCGTTTCGTGGAATCGATGATTTGGTCTAACTCCTTGTTTTGTCGCAATTCCGGACGGAAATCGGTTTCCACTTTTCCTGGAATTGCTCAGCCCTCCGCGGTGGCCTCATCGGCAGGCTGGCTCTCGCCTGCTTCGGCTGTCGGAGTGTCCGATGCCTTCTTGCGGGGCCGGCGCGGACGCTTTGCCGGCTTCGGCGCTTCCGCGGCCTCATCGCCGGCCGCTTCGGTCTGCTTCGGCGCGGCATCCTCTCCGCTGGCATCGGCATGGCCGTTGGATTTCGCACCGTTTGTGCCAGTATTGCTGGTGCCGGCATTCTGCCGGTCCAGCGCCACCTCGGCGGGGATACCGTCTATCACCGGCTGCGGGCCGTAGCCGTCCTCGACACGCTGGCGCTGACGCGGCTGCGCCTCGGAGCGGCTATGCTCCTGCTCGTCGCGATCCTCACGGTCGTCGTCATCGTCACGATAGTCACGCGTGTTCTGCTGCGGCTGTAGCTGCGCCTGGGCAGCGGCGATGAGCCGGTTGTAGTGCTCGGCATGCTGCAGGTAGTTCTCGGCCATCACCCGATCGCCGGAGCTCTGCGCATCGCGCGCCAGGGTCGTGTATTTATCGGCAACCTGCTGCGCCGTGCCGCGGATCTTCACATCCGGACCATTGCTTTCGTAGCTGCGGGTGAGCGGGTTCGGCCCCTTGCGGTTGTTGTTGTTGCCGCGTCCGCGCATACGCCTGTTCTGCTGTTGTGGCCTCATTCCATTCTCTTCGTTTGAGCCAACTATCGATTCGTGTATTGATTGCGGAGAAAACGGGCACCAAGGCCGTCCGCCTCACAATTTCCCCTGGCGATGTGCCGCACCTCGATAGGCGCGAGGGCCATCCTGGTCCGCTTCGTGTTCACTTGCCCGATGATCCCCGCACGAAGCACATGCGTCGATAACGCAAAAAGGCAGTCTGTCCGCGGGAACCGAATCGAAAACGGCACTGCCTGCTTCGTCTCATCCGGCACGGCGGAACCTAACGACATTCCCACACCTTGCCAAGTCTTTTTTCTAACCCTCATCAAGAGCGCGCGGGCATGAACAACATGGCCCTGTCGCGCCCGCCCAGATCGCGCGCCGTCCTGACGGTGCGATACCCATTCTCGGCGAAAATAGCCTCCACGGCGGATTTCTGGTTGTATCCCGTCTCCACCGCGACGGCGCCTTCGCTGTTGAGGTGGCGATGCGCACCGGCGGCAATCGATCTGTAGAAATCAAGTCCGTCCGCCCCGCCGTCCAGCGCGGCTCGCGGATCGTGTTCGCGCACCTCGCGCGAAAGCGTCTCCAGATCGGCCGTCGGTATATAGGGCGGATTGGAGACGATCAGGTCGAACATGCCGTCGACATCCGTCAACCAGTTGGACCTTAGCGCGGCGAAGCGCGCCCCTTGCCCGTTTATATCGGCATTGGCCTGCGCCGTTGCAAGGGCTTCCTCGGAAATATCGACGCCCACCGCCTCCGCCTCGGGCACCATGCTCAAAAGCGCCAGCGCGATCGCCCCGGTTCCCGTGCCGAGGTCTAGGATGCGGCAGCGCCCGCGCGCCGCCGCGATCCGCCGCGCTTCCGGAAGCGCCAGTTCCACCAGCGTCTCCGTATCCGGGCGCGGCTCCAGCGTCTCTCGCGAAAGCTTGAGCGTCAGCCCGTAGAATTCGCGAAACCCTAAAATGCGGTACACCGGTTCGCCCGCACAGCGGCGCACCAGCGCCGCCTCGATCCCGCCTGCCGCCTGCCGCGTGACCGGCCGGTCGGGGTCGCTGATCGCATCGCTGCGCCTCGTGCCGGTGAAATGCTCCACCAGAAGGCGGGCTTCGAGATCGGCGGCCTCGATCCCGCATTCGGCAAGCCGCCGCCGGACAGCCTTCAACAAGGTGCCGAGCGTCGCTTCGAGCGCGATTTCCTTGCTCTCAGCCATCCGCTCCGGCTTCGGCAAGCAGCTTTGAATGATGGTCGGCGATCAGCGCGTCGACCACCTCGTCCAGTTCACCCTCCATCACCCTGTCGAGCTTGTAGAGCGTCAGGTTGATGCGGTGGTCGGTGAGCCGCCCTTGCGGGAAGTTGTAGGTGCGGATGCGCTCGGATCGGTCTCCGGTGCCCACCTGCAGCCGCCGCGCTTCCGAGCGTTCGTCGGCTGCCTTCGTGCGCTCGGCGTCGAACAGCCGGGCACGCAGGATCTGCATGGCGCGGGCACGGTTCTGATGCTGCGACTTCTCCGCCTGCACAACCACGATGCCGGTGGGGATGTGGGTGATACGCACGGCCGAATCGGTCGTATTGACGTGCTGGCCGCCGGCGCCCGAGGCACGCATCGTGTCGATGCGGATGTCCTCCGGCCGCACCTCCACGTCCACCTCCTCCGCCTCCGGCAGCACGGCTACCGTGGCGGCCGACGTATGGATGCGGCCCTGCGCCTCCGTCGCCGGCACGCGCTGTACCCGGTGCACGCCCGATTCGAACTTCAATCGCGAAAACACCCCGCGCCCGGAGACCGTGGCGATGATCTCCTTATAGCCGCCGGCCTCGCCCTCGCTGGCCGAGACCACCTCCACGCGCCAGCCGCGTTCGGCGGCGTAGCGCTCGTACATGCGGAAGAGATCGCCGGCAAAAAGCGCCGCTTCGTCGCCGCCCGTGCCGGCGCGGATTTCCAGGATGGCGTTCTTCTCGTCCGCCTCGTCCTTGGGCATCAGGAGAACCTGCAGCTTCTGCCGCAGTTCCTCCACCTTCTCCGCCACCTCCTCGCGGTCGGCCTCGGCCAGTTCGCGCATCTCCGGTTCGGTCGCCTTGTCGGCGATCATCGCTTCGAGATCGTCGAGTTCGGCTTCGGCGCTCCTCAGGGCGCGGATGGCGGCCGCGACCTCCTGCAGCTCGGCATATTCGGAGGCGAGCTTCACATAGGCTTCCGGCGACGGCCCGGCCGCCATCTGCGTTTCGAGAAGCTCGAAACGCTTCAGCACCTGGTCCATACGGTCGCGCGGCAGTTCGGTCATCGGTTGGGTCTTGCACTCAAAGAGGAATATCGTGTTCGCGGGCGAACGCGGTCAATTCGGCCCGGATATCGGTCTTCGCACCGTGATTGGCAAGAGCCTCTTCCATCCGCTCCATCAGCGCCTCGAGCGGCAACTCGCACACCATCGCCTTGACCGGACCGATGGACGCCGGCGCCATGGAGATCGAGCGGTAGCCGATCCCCAGGAGCGCCATGGCCGATATGGGCCGCCCCGCCAGTTCCCCGCACAGCGTCACCGGCGTGTGCGCGGCCTGTCCCGCCTGGGCGATCTGCCGCAACAGCCGCAGGAAAGGCACGCCAAGCGGATCGAAGCGCTCGGCGATGCGCGTGTTGCCGCGGTCGGTGGCGGTGACGAACTGGAACAGGTCGTTCGAGCCAACCGAGACGAAATCCACCGCCTGCATCAGCTCCTCCAGCTGCCACAGGAGGGAGGGCACCTCGATCATCGCGCCGAGCTTGAGGCTTGTCGGCAGGTGGTGGGCGAAGCGCGAGAGGTGCCGCACCTCGCGGTCGATGATGGCGCGGGCCTGGCGGATTTCGTCCACCTCCGTCACCATGGGCAGCATCAGCTTCAGCTCGCGCCCGCCCGCCGCCTTCAGGAGCGCGCGAACCTGTGTGCGCAGAAGCGCCGGCCGGTCGAGCGTGAGCCGGATGGCGCGCCAGCCGAGCGCCGGGTTCTCCTCGTGCTGCGCCCCTTTGAAATACGGCAGCACCTTGTCGCCGCCGATGTCGATGGTGCGGAAGGTGACGGGCTTGCCGGCCGCGGCGTCCAGCACCTCTCGATAAAGCCCCTCCTGCGCCTCCACGCGCGGGAAAGTGGACGCCACCATGAACTGCAGCTCTGTACGGAAGAGCCCGATGCCGGCCGCGCCCGACTGGGCGAGCTGCGGCAGGTCGACGGCAAGCCCGGCATTCATCAAAAGCTCGACCGGCACTCCGTCCTTGGTCTGCGAGGGTTTGTCGCGCAGCTCGCGGTAGAGCTTCTGCCGCCGCGCCCGGAAGCGCACCTTTTCCGCATAGGCTGTCTCGATATCGGCCTGCGGGCGCAGGTGCACCTGCCCGTCCTCGCCGTCGACGATGACGGCATCGCCATTCTCCGACATGGAGACCGCGCCCTTGACCTGCCCCACCGTCGGCACGCCGATGGCACGCGCGACGATGACGATATGGCTGGTCGGCGCCCCGTCCTCCAGCACCAGCCCGCGCAGGCGTTCGCGCGGATAGTCGAGCAGTTCCGCCGCGCCCATCGAGCGGGCGACGAGGATCGCGTCCTTCGGCACGGCCTCGGCCAGCGCGTCCGGACCACGCCCCATGAGCTGGCGCAGGAGCCGGTTGGCGAGATCGTCGAAATCGCTCATGCGTTCGCGCAGGTAAGGGTCGGTCATGTGCAGCATCCGCGCGCGCATGTCGCTCTGCACCTTCTCCACCGCCGCTTCCGCGGTCAGGCCGTTGCGCACGGCCTCTTCCAGCCTGCGCACCCAGCCGCGGTCATTGGCGAACATACGGTAGGCCTCGAGAACGGCCCGGTGCTCGCCCTCGAAGGCGACGTCGCGCCGCGACAGCATGTCGTCGATGGAGAGCCTGAGCGAGGAGAGCGCGGCATCCAGCCGCTCCATCTCCTGGTCGCTGTCTTCGTTGAAGAGATTGGTGACGACGATGCGCGGCTCGTGCAGCACCACATGGCCGAGCCCCACGCCTTCGTTGAAGGGCAGGCCCTTCATGCTCACCGAGCGGCTGAGGTCAAGCTCGATGCCCGGCCGCGTCAGCCGCGCCAGATCCCCGGTGGCGATCATCTCGGCGATGACCATGGCCACCGTCTCCAACGCCTCCTCCTCGTCCTCGCGGTAGTGGCGCTGGGTGCGATTCTGAACGACGAGCACGCCGAGCGTGCGGCCGGCACGCAGCACCGGCACGCCGAGGAAGGAATGGTAGGCCTCCTCCCCCGTCTCCGGCAGATAGGCGAAGGCGGGGTGCTTCTGCGCGTCGGAAAGGTTGAGCGGCCGCGCGCTGGCGGCGATGGAGCCGACAAGACCCTGGCCGAGGCGCAACTGCGCCAAGTGAACCGCCGTCGGGTTCAGGCCTTCCGTGGCGTAGAGTTCGAGGATGGAATCGGCGCGCAGGATATAGAGCGAACAGACCTCCGCCACCATGTTCTGGGCGATTTCGCGCACGATCCGGTCGAGCCGCTCCTGCGGCTCCATCGCCTCCGCCATCATCTCGCGGAGGCGTCTCAGCAATACGCGCGGGCCTGCGGCAGTCTCTCGCATCACACCTCGCTCCAAAACCCCACCCGGCACTGCCGGTTTGGCAGCACCCGGGACATGGTTCAAGACATATGTCTTTATTGCTTATCGAGACCGTAGACGGAATGCAAAGTCCGCACCGCCAATTCGGCATAGGCGCCGTCGATCAGGATGGAGATTTTTATCTCCGATGTGGTGATCGCGCGGATATTGATGCCCTTCTCCGCCAAGGCCTTGAAGGCGGTGGCCGCGACGCCCGCATGGCTGCGCATGCCGATGCCGATCACCGACACCTTGACGAGACCGGCTTCCGACTGGATGGCGTCGAAACCGATGCTGTCCTTCACGTTTTCCAGGACGCTCACCGCCTTCTCAAGGTCGCCGGTGGGCACGGTAAAGGTCATATCCGTCTTAGAGCCGTCCTCGGACACGTTCTGCACGATCATGTCGACATTGATGTTGGCCTCGGCCAACGGCCCGAAGATGCCGGCGGAGACCCCCGGCCGGTCGGCCACCCGGCGCAGCGAGATCTGCGCCTCGTCCTTGGCGTAGGCGATGCCGGTAACGACCTGCTGTTCCACGATTTCATCCTCGTCGCAAATGAGCGTGCCGGGCGGGTTGTCGAAATCGCCCATGCCCGGTGCATCGGGATCCTCGAATGACGATCTTACGAAGGTTCTGACCCCGTGCACCATAGCCAATTCCACCGAGCGTACCTGCAGCACCTTGGCGCCCTGCGAGGCCAGTTCGAGCATCTCCTCGAACGATATCCTGGAAAGCCGCCGTGCCTTGGGCTCGATGCGCGGGTCTGTCGTATAGACGCCGTCGACGTCGGTATAGATATCGCAACGGTCGGCCTTGAGCGCCGCCGCCACCGCCACGGCGCTGGTGTCGGACCCGCCGCGCCCCAGGGTGGCGACGCGGTTATCCGGCGCAAGGCCCTGGAAGCCCGTGACCACCGCCACCTGCCCCAGCCCCATGCGGCGCACGATCTCGCTGCCGTCGATCTCCAGAATGCGCGCCGCGCCGTGCGCATTCGACGTGCGGATGGGGATCTGCCAGCCCTGCCAGGAGCGCGCATCCACGCCGATCGACTGCAGCGCGATGGCGAGCAGCCCGCTCGTCACCTGCTCGCCGGAGGCGAGGATGGTGTCGTATTCACGCGCGTCGAAAAAGGGCGAGTTGTCTCCGGCCGCCCTTGGCATCTCCCGCGCCCAGCTTACCAGCTCGTTCGTCTTGCCGGCCATGGCCGAGACGACGACCGCCACCTCGTGACCCGCGTCCACCTCGCGTTTGACATGGCGCGCCACATTGTGGATGCGGGCGATGTCGGCGACGGACGTCCCGCCGAATTTCATCACGATGCGCGCCATGTGCGAAAGGTGCCTTCGTCGCTGCGGAGTGGGCGGGCAACGCCCCCCGGGAAAATGACATGCTTCTTGCCGCCAAAACGGCGCGCCCTCAATATCCAATGGCGATGACTTCCGCAAGCGAGCCGCGATGATGGCGCAGGGGTCGCAAGCGGGCGTTGGCGGCCTCGATGAGGATCAATTTCACCGGACACGGGCGCACAGGGTTGACATCGCGCCCCCACCGCCCGACTTGATGGCTTCGCGAGAGGAGACGCGCCTATGCCAGAAGCCCGACGCACGACCATCGACGCCGGCGAAGTCGAGCGCTTTTCAGCGCTTGCCGCGGAGTGGTGGAATCCGAATGGCAAGTTCCGCCCGCTGCACAAGTTCAACCCGGTGCGGCTCGCCTATATCCGCGATCACGTGGCCGCCCATTTCGGCCGCGACCCGCGTGCCGCCCATCCCTTTGAAAAGCTGCGCTTTCTTGACATCGGCTGCGGTGGCGGCCTTCTGTGCGAGCCCATGGCGCGCCTTGGCGCCGAAGTCATCGGCGCCGACGCTTCCCATACCAATATCGAGATCGCCAGGCTGCATGCCGGGACAAGCGGCGTGAGCGTGGACTATCGCGCCGAGACCGCCGAAGCGCTGGCCGATCAGGGCGAAAAATTCGACGTCATCCTCAATATGGAAGTGGTCGAGCATGTGGCCGACGTCGAGTTCTTCATCGGCAAATGCGCCGAGATGCTCAAGCCCGGCGGCATTATGTTCGTCGCCACCATCAACCGCACCCTGAAGGCGCTGGGTCTTGCCATCATCGGTGCGGAATACGTGCTGCGCTGGCTGCCGCGCGGCACGCATCAATACGGCAGGCTGGTGCGCCCGGAGGAGATGGAGCGCGCGCTGACCGCCGCCGGTCTCGTCATGAGGGACCGCACGGGCGTCATCTACAACCCCCTCGCCGACCGCTGGCAGCGCTCGCGCGACATGGATGTGAACTACATGGTGCTTGCCGAGAAGCCGAAAGCCGAAGACCTGAGCTGAATTCACCGCCATTCATGCTATCCTCCTCGACGTCGCAACGGAGGGGAAGCCATGAACGCCGCGGACCTGCGCAACCTGGCGCTCGGCCTTCCCGAGGCGGAGGAGAAATTTCACTTCGGCAAGGCCGACTTCCGCGTGAAGGACCGCATCTTCGCCACCCTGCCTTCCGAGGAGACAGCGGTGGTGAAGCTGACGCCCGAGGAACAGCAGATGGTGGTGGCGAGCGAGCCGGCCGTCTTTGCGCCCGTCAAGGGCGGCTGTGGGCGGAAGGGGTGGACGCAGGTGCGGCTCTCGCAGGCCGATCAGGCGACGCTCGAAAGCGCGCTGCAGATGGCCTGGCGCAACGCCGCACCGGCGGGGCTCAAGACGCGGCTGGAAAGGTGACCGCGCCGTCCTCCGGCGCTCGCTCATCCTTCCTTCGCGACAGCCAGGCTCTTCTGATACATCGAGTGATCACGGCTGATGCCGAGCGACACGAACCCCTGGTGCAGGTAGTACCTGTTCAGTCGCTCGTTCCTTGCTATGCAGTCCAATCGGAGGAAGGCATTGCCCCTATTTCGGCACTCGTCCTGGACCCAAGAGATGAGCTTCCCGCCGATGCCCTGGCCTCTTCCATCCCGGACCACGGCGAGTCTGTGCAGATAGACCGCGTCGTCGGAACGCTCGCCCCAGATGTAGGCGTCCCACTCGCTCTGCAGGCTGTAGAGAGTGAATGTACCCACGATCTCGCGGCCTTGCCGCGCCAGATATGTTTTTCCGGAAAGGACTCCCGCACGGATTTCCTCGTCCTCACCCCCTTCCCGGAGAAATTGCCACTGGTTAATCTTCCTTGAATGAAGCCAGTCCGCCGCATCCTTGAGAAGCTTCATCACCAGTGGAAATTCGTGAGGCTGCGCGCGGGCAACAGAAATGCTGTTATCTATATGCATTTGAAATCGTTATATTCTTCTCAATTCCGGTCCTCCGGAAACACCGGCAGCGGCATGAACTCCACGCCGTCTTCGGCGAGCCCCTTCGCCTCCTCCGGTGTCGCCTCGCCGTAAATCCCCCGCGCCTCTACCTCGCCGAAGTGGATCTTGCGCGCCTCCTCGGCGAACTTGCCGCCCACATAGTCGGCGTTCTCGCGGACCTTCTCCGAGAGTGCCTTGAGTTGGGCCAGCGCCTTCTTCTGCTCTTCGGTCATGCCGAGCGCCATCTGCGGCTTCTTCGTTCCCTTCGAGACCGCCGGCGCCATCAGCGCTTTTTCCACCTCGTGCGAGCCGCAATGGGGGCAGGAGACGAGCTTGCGGCTCTTCTGCGCCTCGAAATCCTCGCCGTTGCGGAACCACGCGTCGAACGCGTGCTCCTTCTCGCATGTGAGCTCGAACCGGATCATGACGCGGCCCTTTCCTGCCCGTAGGCCGCCTCCGCCACGGCGAAGTCCCGCGCGTTCTTCAGGTTGGGGATCTTCGCCCGCGCCTCGGCCACCGCGCCCGGCGCGATGTCGGCGACGATCACGGCCGGCTCGTCATGGCCGGCCTCGGCGACGACGCGGCCCCACGGATCGACGATCAGCGAATGGCCGTAGGTCTCGCGGCCATCCTCGTGCCGCCCGCCTTGCGCGGCGGCAATCAGCCAGGCCCCGTTCTCGATGGCGCGGGCGCGGGTGAGCACATGCCAGTGCGCCTCGCCCGTTTGGCGGGTGAAGGCGGCGGGCACCGTCAGCACCTCGGCGCCGGCGAGCGCCTGGGCGCGGAAGAGCTGCGGGAAGCGCAAATCGTAGCAGACGGAAAGGCCAAGCCGGGCGAAGGGGAGCGTGGCCACCACCGTCTCTCCGCCAGGCGCGTAGGTTGCCGATTCGCGCCAGCTCTCGCCCTTGTCGAGATCGACGTCGAACATGTGGATCTTGTCGTAGGTGGTGATCAGCGCCCCGTCCGGGCCGAACAGGAAGGCACGGTTGGCCACCTTGCCGCCGTCGAGCGGGATAGCCGTCGAGCCGACATGGAGGAAGAGCGACAACTCGCGGGCAAGAGCACGCGCTTGCTGCACCAGCGGATTTTCCCCGACCGGCCGGATGCGCTCGAACAGCGTCTGGCGGTCGCGCACGAGGATGCCGGTCATCTCCGGGCTCTGCACATAGACGGCACCCCTGCCGGCGGCCTCGCGCACCAGCGCCTCGAAGGCCGCCACGTTGCCCTCGACCTCCATGCCCGAGCGCATTTGCAATGCCGCGACGCGCACCGTGCTCATGCGCCGGCCCTCGCCACGCCCTGCGCCTCGAGCAGGAAATCGAGCTTCCCGCCATATTCGAGCGCGTGAAGTTCGTCCGACCCGCCGACATGGATGTCGCCGATGAAAATCTGCGGGAAGGTGGAGCGCCCGTGGGCGCGGCGCATCATCTCCTGGCGCAATTCCAGGGAGAAGCTGGCGTCCCGCTCGGTATAGCCGACGCCTTTCCTGTCCAGAAGCCGCTTCGCGGCGGCGCAGTAGCCGCAGCCCATGCGGGTATAGATGGTCACATTCGCCATGTTGTCGTCCGTCATCCTTCGACGCCTATATATGACCCCGCCTCGGCCGACGCAAAGTCTCCCGGGAGGACCCGCGCGAAGGTCAGCACGTCGACATGGCGCACGCCCGCACGCTTCAAGGCCCGTGTCGCCGCCGAGACGGTGGCTCCGGTGGTATAGACGTCGTCGACAAGGATCACCCGCCGCCCCTTGAGCGCCAACGCGCCCTGCGGCGGCACGGCGAAGGCCCCGCGCACATTGGCCTCGCGCTCGCGCGCGCCGAGGCCCACCTGCTGCCGCGTGATACGGCGGCGGACAAGCGCGGAGGGGAGATAGTCGAGCCCGGCAAGCCGGGCGAAGGCGCGGGCAAGCTCGGCCGACTGGTTGAAGCGGCGCATGAAGAAGCGCCGCCGGTGGAGCGGCACCGGCACCACCACCGCCCCAGCCTCGACCAGCTCGCTGGCGGCGCGCAGCATCCACCGCGCCATCCAGGGCGCAAGGTCCGGGCGGTCCGAGAATTTCAGCCCCTGCACCAGGCGCCGCGCCACGCCGTCATAGGCGACCGCCGCCCGGGCGCGGGCGAAAGGCGGCGGATCGGCGATGGCCTCCGCGGAAAGAAAGCCTTCGCCCATGTCGTAGCCGAAGGGCGTGCCCATCACCTGGCACCAGGGCCTTTCCAGAAACCGCATCCCTGGCCAGCATTCCGCGCACAGCGTGCCGGGCGCGGCGACCAGATTGCGGCAGCCCAGGCATACCGGCGGAAACAGGAGGCGTGCCGGCCACACCCGCGCCATCTCGCCTGCCTGCCGAAAGAGCCCCATGCTTGCCTGCCAGCAAATCCCACCCACCTTTGCCACCATAGCAGTTTTGTGCCATTGCGCACGCTGGAACGAACACGGACGAAGATGGACACGGTTTTCGACACGGAACTCCTGCTTGCCCGTAAGCGCCGCGCGCTGGAAGGCGGCGATGAGGGTGCGCTGTTCCTCATGCGGCGCGCGGCGGAGGATCTGGGGGAGCGGCTGGCGACCGTGGAGCGGCATTTCGCGCGCGCGGCCGCCATCTTCTGCCTTACCCCGGACGCCGCCGAGGCGATGAAGGCAAGCGGGAAGGCTGGCAATGTCCTGCGTGTGGAGGCCGATGAGCGCCTGCTCTCGGGCGATGAGGGGGGCGTTGTCGCGGCGCCGGAGACGGTTCCGCTGGAAGCCGAAAGCCTCGATCTCGCCGTCTCGCTGATGACGCTGCACGAGGTGAACGATATCCCCGGCCTGCTCCTGCAGATCCGCCGCGCGCTCAGGCCCGACGGCCTCTTCCTCGCCGCCATGGCGGGGGCGGGTACCTTGGGCGAGTTGCGGCAGAGCCTGTTGCAGGCCGAGACGGAGGTGAGCGGCGGGGCCGCACCGCGCGTCAGCCCCTTCGCCGACGTGCGGGACGCCGGCGCTCTTCTGCAGCGCGCCGGCTTCGCGCTGCCCGTCGCCGACCTCGAGACGGTGACGGTGCGCTACGCCACCATGTTCGACCTGATGCGCGACCTGCGCGCCATGGGTGCGGCCAACGCACTTGTAGAGCGCAGCCGGAAATCGGCGACGCGGCGGCTCTTCCTGCGCGCGGCGGAAATCTACCAGGAGCGCTTTGCCGATCCCGACGGGCGCATCCGCGCCACCTTCAACATCGTCTGGCTTTCGGGCTGGGCCCCGCACGCCTCGCAGCAAAAGCCGCTCAAGCCGGGCAGCGCCAAGGTGTCGCTGAAAAGCGTGCTGTCGGGCGGGAAGGACGGCAAGGCCGGATAACGGCGGTGCCGCTCAGTTGGTGGCGGCCGTCACCTCGTCGGCAACATGGTCGTAGGTTGCGGCCATGTACCGGCCGAGCTCGGCGACGCCGGTAACGATCGCCAGCACCAGGATGCCCGCGATCAGCGCGTATTCGACCGCGATCGTTCCGTCTTTGCTTGCCAGGAATTTTTTGAGCATTGCCGGCCTCGCCCTTGACTCGCGCCGACACTTGCATGGAGACGTTAAGAATCCTTAACCCACAAAAGAATCCTCAACCCCAAAGAGAGGCTTTCAGCACGCGCCGCGTCTCGTGCCGTCGGCGCGGATGATGCAGACGGCCTGCGGCGAGTGCTGCAGCACGCTGCGGCGCACCGTATAGGCGCCGCCCCTGTTGTCCACGGTTCCCGTCGTCATGCGGTCGACGGTGGGGCTGAAGAGCGCGGAATCGCGCGTCTGCCGCTCCAGAAGGGGGGTGAGGATGAGCGCCAGCGCTATTGCAACCGAGCCGAAAAGCAGCACAACCCGCAGCATGCCCATCCCGACATTGCTCACGCGCACCCAGTTCTCGCGGCCACCCTGTGGCCCTTCGCTCATGGAATCCATAATCCCCCCGGCATTGCCGGCCTTCGCAACGGCGGGCACTGCCGCCGATAAGGAAAGTTCTCATTTTTCGCTAAAGGAACGATTAACGCTCCGTGCGGCTCTTTTGCTTTTTCGCAAAGGAGGAGCGAATAGCGAAATCAGCGAATGGAAATGACGGGCATGCCGTCACCACCCCTCCCCTATAAGAGGTCGATCAGGAAGGGGATGAGCGGCTCGTCGGCGGGCGGCATGGGAAAATCGCGCAGGCGCTGCGGGCGCACCCACTTGAGGGCCTGCACTTCGCGCGGCTCCGGTATCCCCCAGAAGCGCCGGCACACGTAAAGCGGCATGAGCAGGTGGAAATCCGCATAAGCATGGCTGGCGAAGGTGAGCGGTGCCAGGCAGGCGATGTTGGTCTCGACGCCGAGCTCCTCGTTGAGCTCGCGCACCACCGTCTCCTCCGGCGTCTCGCCCGCTTCCACCTTGCCGCCGGGAAACTCCCAAAGGCCGGCCATCGCCTTGCCTTCCGGTCGTTGGGCAATGAGCACGCGACCGTCGGCGTCGACAAGCGCGCAGGCCGCTACGAGAAGGATCGGTTTCACCGCCGCCATCGTCTCACGCCCCGCTGGCCGGCTGCCGGTAGTGATAGCGGTAGACTTCGGTGAAGCCGAGCGAACGGTAGAGCCCGAGTGCCGCCGGGTTGTCCGCCTCCACCTGCAGCCAGGCTTCCGCCGCGCCGCGCAGATGCGCCCACTTGAGGGCTGAAAGAAGCATGCGCCGGCCGAACCCCTTGCCGCGCTGGGCCTCCACCGTGGCCACCTCGAAGAGCCCGGCAAGCACCCCGTCATGCACGCAGATTAAGGTTGCCACCGGCGCTTCATCCTGCTCGAGGATGAACAGGCCGGCTTCAGGCTTGATGGAACTGACCACCTCGGTGAAGCCCGGTCTAAGCTCCGCCTCGTAGCCGTGCACCTGGAAGGCGGCGGAGACGAAGCGGTTCAGGTCCTTGAGGGGGATCTGGTGCATCGCCTCGCCGACGGTGCCCTCGTCTAGCGGCAGGCGCATGACCAGCGATTGCCCGGCGGCGATCCACCCTCGCGCGTCCAGATGCCTTGAGATAGCCGGCGCGGAAAGCGGCGAGATGCGGAAAGTGAGCGGCCGGCCGTAGGCCTCGAAGCGGCGCGCCGCCTGCTCGATGCGCTCATCGAGATCGCGGTCGTCCCCCGGATCGAGCGGATTGATCGAGTTGAGCCGCCGCGCCGGGTGGCTGGCCGTCAGCCGCACGGCCCACGTCCGGTCGTAGTGAACCGACGTTGCCGGCCAGGCGCGGAAACCCGCGCCCTCGAAACGGCGGATGGTTGCCAGTTCTTCGGTCGCCCGCTGCCCCACCGCGCTCGTCAACTCCTGTAGTCGCCGTTGATAGCGACATACTCCTTGGTGAGGTCACACGTCCACACCGTCGCCTTGCCGCGTCCAAGGCCCAGATCGACGCGGATGGCGATCTCGTCGCGTTTCATGTAGGCCGATGCCTGTTCCTCGGAATAATCCGGGTCGCGCTCGCCCTCGTGCGCCACGCGGATGTCGCCGAACCAGATGGCCAGCAAATCCCGCTCCGCCGGCTCACCGGCCTTGCCGACGGCCATCACCACGCGGCCCCAATTGGCGTCCTCGCCGGCGATCGCCGTCTTGACCAGCGGCGAATTGGCGATCGAAAGGGCGATGCGTTTGGCCGAGCGCGCCGATTTCGCCCCCGTCACCGTCACCTCCACCTGCTTGCGCGCGCCCTCCCCGTCGCGCACAACCTGAAGCGCAAGCTGCTTCAGGACCTGTCCCAGCGCCCGGCGGAAGGGCGCGAGAGCCGGATCCTTCGCATCCGTGATCCACGGCGCCCCGCGCGCCGCCGCCTTCGCCGTGGCGAACAGCATCAGCGTGTCGCTGGTCGAGGTATCGCTGTCGACCGTCACCGCGTTGAACGTCTTCTCCGTCCCCCTGGACAGCAACTCCTGCAGCACGGGCGCGGCGATCGGCGCGTCGGTGGCGAGGAAGGAGAGCATGGTCGCCATGTCCGGCGCGATCATGCCTGCTCCCTTGGCGATCCCGTTGATGACCACGTCGGCCTCGCCCAGCCGCACCGTCGCCGTCACGAACTTCGGATAGGTATCCGTGGTCATGATGGCGCCCGCCGCCGCCGCCCAGCCGTCGGGCGCCGCGCGCCCCACGAGATCGCCCAGCAGATGCGCGAAGCCGCCCGCTGCGAGCGGCTCGCCGATCACGCCGGTGGAGGCAAGGAACACTTCACCCTCGTCCGCCCCGACTGCCTTTGCCGCCGCTTCGGCCGTCATCGCCGTGGCGTCGTGGCCCTTGCGGCCGGTGAAGGCATTGGCGTTGCCCGAATTGACCACCAGAATGCGTGCCCGGCCGCCAGGCAGGTTGCGGCGGCAGAATTCGACCGGCGCGGACGGGCATCTGGAGCGTGTGAAGACGCCGGCGACCTCGGTGCCCTCGTCGAACACCATGACCATCAGGTCCTTCCGGCCCTTGTACTTGATGCCGGCCTCGGCGGTGGCGACGCGCACGCCCTCGACGACCGGCATCTCGGGATAACGTTTCGGCGCCAGCGGCGAGACGGCTTCGGACATGAGCATTTTCCGGAGGCAGACACGGACCTATTCGCGCCTTCGTCTGCCCTATAGAGCCGGCCGACGCAAGCTGAAACCGCTTCTGGAGACGCCGGCGCCCTGTCGCGCGCCCCTCTGTCCTGAGCTTGTCGAAGGGGGGCGCGAAAGGGCGCTAGCATCTCCATGTGCTACCCCACCGGCGGGTTGAGGAAGCCGCGGAAGGTGCGCTGAACGAAGGGGATCAGTCCCCAGATCATCGAGACCACCATGATGGGCACGATCACCATCGTGCGCTGCCATAGAACCCACCCCTCCGTAAGCGGGAAGATCAGGTAGAGAAGGCCCGTGATCAGGGGATAGACCCCGAAAACGAGAAGTACGGCGAAGCGGCGGCGCGAAAAGCGGGTGGCGGTGGGCTGCGCGGCGGCAGCGGAAGCTTGGGGGCTCATGGGTATGACTCCAATAGAAACGGAACGTTCCGTTATATATAAAACGAGCCGTTTCGTTTCGTCAAGATGCTATGCTACCCTCAAAGAAAAACGCGAGAACCGGATGGAAAAGGTCGAGGAACCTCAGCGTCGCTCTATCGGCGCCCGCCGCAACCCGGAAACGGAGAAGGCGATCCTTCAGGCCGCCCATGAGGTGCTGCAGGAGGCCGGCTATGCCGGGTTTTCCATCGAGGCGGTGGCGCGCAGGGCACGGGCGGGAAAACCCACCATCTACCGCTGGTGGCCGAGCAAGGGGGTCCTCCTGCTCGCTGTCTACCACCTGCACAAGCGCGAGTTCACGCACCACGATACCGGAGACCTGGAGAAGGATCTTCTTCTCTTCCTCTCCAGTCTGTTCAGATACTGGCACCACACCCCATACGCCAAGTTCTTCCGTTCGATATTGGCCGAGGCGCAGGCAGACGAGGCGACATCGGACGCAGTGGCGGACTATGCGAGGGAGAGATGCGCCCAGATCGCCGAGGTATTCGAACGGGCACGCCGGCGGGGCGACCTCGTTCCCGACGCCGAGCCGCTCGTCGCCGCGGAGCTGGTGCTTTCCTTCGCCTGGATGCGGCTCATTCAGAACCGGCTGCAGATCAACAGCGACGAGCTTCGCGCGGTCGTGCGCTCGCTGGTGCGCGGGGTCTTGAAGCCTGCAGGCGGATAGATACACGCCTTGGAAGCAAACGGCCCCGGAAAAACCGGGGCCGCTGGCGATGTATCGAGAGGGATGTGCGGGAAAGGCCCGGCCTATTCGGCCGCCTCGCCGCCTTCCTCCTGCTGACCCGTCTGCTGGCGGAAGAGCTTGTCGACGGAGGTCTTCAACTCCTCGTTCGGGATGTCAACCTCGGCCGCATTGCGCAGGGAGGAAACCGCGTCGATGTACTTGTCCCGGATGACGAGCGAGCGGATCTGGCTCTGCACCTGCTCAAGCGCCGGCGGCTCCTGGGTGCGCTTGTCTTCCACCTTGATGACGTGCCAGCCGAATTGGGTCTTGACCGGCTCTTTCGTGTAGCTGCCCGGCTCCATCGCGAAGGCCGCCTCCTCGAATTCCGGCACCATGCGGCCCTTCGAGAAATAGCCGAGGTCGCCTCCGTTGTTGGCCGAGCCGTCCTTGGACTTCTCTTCGGCGATCGCCGCGAAGTCGCCGCCCTCGTCGAGCTGCTTGATCACGGCCTTCGCCTCTTCCTCGCTCTCGACCAGGATGTGGCGGGCGTTCACCTCCTCCGGCGGCGTCAGCTTCGCCACCTCCTCGTCGTAGCGGGCACGCACCTCGTCGTCGGTGATGGGCTCGACGACGTTCCGGTCGATGAAGGCGCTGTGGAGCGCCCGCTCGCGCAGGAAAGCGATACGGCGCTGGAAATCCTCGCCCTGGTCGATCTCCTGCTTCTCCGCCTCCGAGGCGAACAGCCGCACGTCGATGACGGCCGAAAGAGCGGCGGCACGGCGCTGATCTTCGGGCAATTGGCTGAATTGCGAATCGAGCTCCTGTTCCGCCAGTGCCAGATCGGTTTCGGTGATGGGCTCGCCGTTGAGCGTGGCAACCACCTCGCCTTCCTGCGCCATGGAGGGGGCGCTGCCTATGACGGCGATCAAAGCCACCGCACCGGCGCGCGCTAGGAGAAAACGGCGGAAGGAATGATGCATTGAGAAACTCTCCAGTCGTAGGCTTAGGGGTGTTTACCGGACAGATGGGGCAGTGCACCCAAACCATCCAGAAATATGGCGGAATTTTGCGGTCTGACGCAGGTTTCGCGCAAAGTTGACATCGCAGGTGGCCCCTCTTATCTCTCCTTCGACCTTGCGTCCAGAACCCAATACCGGACGCGTTTCCTGCTGCCTTCGGCTCTGGCTTGAAACTGGCGGAGTGGGCCGACATCGATTGTCGGCATATCGAGAATTGAAAGGACCAATGATGGTCAGTCTCGGCGGCATTGCCCGCAAGATTTTCGGCTCAGCGAATGAGCGCCGCATCAAGGGCATGCAGCCCCGCGTCGAAGCGATCGGCGCTTTGGAAGAGGAGATGCGGGCGCTGTCCGACGAGGCGCTGCGCGGCAAGACCGAGGAATTCCGCAAGCAACTGGCGGACGGCGCTGAACTGGAGGACCTTCTGGTGCCCGCCTTCGCCGTCGTGCGCGAGGCTGCGCACCGGGCGCTGGGCCTGCGTCCCTTCGACGTTCAGCTCGTCGGCGGCATGGTGCTTCACGAGGGCTCGATCGCCGAGATGAAGACCGGCGAAGGCAAGACGCTGGTCGCCACCCTGCCCGTCTATCTCAACGCGCTGACCGGCAAGGGCGTCCACGTCGTCACCGTCAACGACTATCTCGCCCGCCGCGACGCGGAGTGGATGGGCAAGCTTTACAACTTCCTGGGATTGACCACGGGCGTCATCGTGCACGGCATGTCGGACGACGAGCGCCGCGCCGCCTACGCCAGCGACGTCACCTACGCCACCAACAACGAGCTCGGCTTCGACTATCTGCGCGACAACATGAAATACGAGCGCGCGCAGATGGTGCAGCGCGGCCACAACTTCGCCATCGTCGACGAGGTGGACTCCATCCTCGTTGACGAGGCGCGCACCCCGCTCATCATCTCCGGCCCGCTGGACGACCGCTCCGAGCTCTACAACACCATCGACGCCTTTATCCTGAAGCTGGACGAAGGCGATTACGAGGTCGACGAGAAGCAGCGCACCGCCACCTTCACCGAGGAAGGCACCGAGAATGTGGAGACGATGCTGCGCGAAGCGGACCTCTTCAAGGGGGAATCCCTCTACGACGTGGAGAACGTCGCCATCGTCCACCACCTCAACAACGCCTTGAAGGCGCACAAGCTCTTCCAGCGCGACAAGGACTACATCGTCCGCAACGACGAGCTCATCATCATCGACGAGTTCACCGGCCGCATGATGCCGGGACGGCGCTATTCGGAAGGCCTGCACCAGGCGCTGGAGGCCAAGGAGCACGTCAAGATCCAGCCGGAGAACCAGACGCTCGCCTCCATCACCTTCCAGAACTACTTCCGCATGTACGACAAGCTCGCCGGCATGACCGGCACGGCGGCGACGGAAGCGGAGGAGTTCGGCAACATCTACGGCCTCGACGTCGCCGAAATCCCCACCAACCTGCCGATCCTGCGTCTCGACGAGGACGACGAGGTCTACCGCACGGTGGAGGAGAAGTTCCGGGCCATCGTCAAGGAGATCAAGGACGCGCGGGAGAAGGGCCAGCCCATCCTCGTCGGCACCACCTCCATCGAGAAGTCCGAGTTCCTGGCCGAGCGCCTGCGCAAGGAGGGCATCAAGGATATCGAGGTCCTGAACGCCCGCCACCACGAGCGCGAAGCCTTCATCGTCGCCCAGGCAGGCAAACCCGGCGCCATCACCATCGCCACCAACATGGCCGGCCGCGGCACCGACATCCAGCTCGGCGGCAACCCGGACATGCGCATTGCCGAGGAACTGGGCGACATGGAGCCCGGCGCGGCGCGCGAGGCCAAGGAAAAGGCCATCCGCGAGGACGTGCAGAAGCTCAAGGACAAGGCGATCGCCGCCGGCGGGCTCTACGTGCTTGCCACCGAGCGCCACGAGAGCCGCCGCATCGACAACCAGCTGCGCGGCCGCTCCGGCCGCCAGGGGGACCCCGGCCGCTCCAAGTTCTACCTGTCGCTCCAGGACGACCTGATGCGCATCTTCGGCTCCGACCGCATGGACGGCATGCTGCAGAAGCTCGGCCTGAAGGAAGACGAGGCGATCGTCCACCCCTGGATCAACAAGGCTCTGGAGAAAGCGCAGAAGAAGGTCGAGGCGCGCAACTTCGACATCCGCAAGAACTTGCTCAAGTTCGACGACGTGATGAACGACCAGCGCAAGGTGGTCTTCGAGCAACGCATCGAGCTGATGGACGGCGAGAACCTCGGCGAGACCGTCGCCGAGATGCGCGAGGACGTCATCGACGACCTGGTCGTCCGCCACATCCCGGAAAAGGCCTATGCCGAGCAGTGGGACGCCAAGGGCCTGAAGGAAGGCGTGGCGACGAGCCTCAACCTCGACCTGCCCATCGAGGAGTGGGTGCAGGAGGAGGGGATCGCCGAGGACGACATCCGCGCCCGCATCACCGAAGCCGCCGACAAGGCGGCCGCCGACCGCGCCGAGCGCTTCGGCCCCGACATCATGACCTATGTCGAGAAGTCGATCCTCTTGCAGACGCTCGACCATTTGTGGCGCGAGCATCTGGTCAACCTCGACCACCTGCGTTCGGTGGTCGGCTTCCGCGGCTATGCCCAGCGCGACCCGCTCAACGAGTACAAGACCGAAGCCTTCGAGCTCTTCCAGGCCATGCTCGGCAATCTGCGCCAGGCGGTGACGGCGCAGCTCATGCGCGTGGAGCTGGTGCGCGAGGCCGCCGACGCCCCGCCGCCGCAGACGCCCGCCATGGAAGCCCACCACGTCGACGGCACGACCGGCGAGGACGAGTTCGAGGGCGACACGATGACCCTGCCACGCCTGGAAACCCGCGTTGTCCCGGCCGAGGAACGCGATCCGAACGACCCCGCCAGCTGGGGCAAGGTCGGCCGCAACGAACCCTGCCCCTGCGGCTCGGGCAAGAAGTACAAGCACTGCCACGGGGCGTTTGCGTAGGGCGGCGCTTCCCGCGGCCCGCTCTCCTCGGCGCTACTTGCCGAAGCGTTGGATCACCTCCGCCAGATCGACATGGCCGACGCACGCCCCGCTTCCCGGGTTCGCCTTGCCGTCCTCCAGATCGGAGGCGTAGACGACGGCGGGATCGGCTTCGAGCCGCTGGCGCAGGGCCGCAAGCTTCGGCCACCGTTCTTTTTCGGCGACATTATGGAAGTCGAGCCAGCGCGCCACGCCGATGAGCAAGGCGTCGGCCAAGGTCGGCCGGTCTCCGAGCAGGAAGGCGCTTGCCTCGATCATCTCTTCGAGCTTGTCGTGCCGTTCGGTGACGGCTTCCCGGCCCCACTTCCGCAAGGCCGACTGCATTGCCGGGTCCGGCGCCTCCATTTCCATCGCAACCCAAAGAGGGCTGAACGCGCCGGTGAAACCGGTGTTCACGAAGGCCATCAACTGGTGCATCCGCTCGGCGTCCCGCGTCAGCGGATCGAAGCTTATGCGCCGCTCGGTGTCCCTTGCTTCGAGCCAGGCTGCAATCGCCATGGTTTCCGTCAGGATTTGCCCTTCGTCGGTGATGAATGCCGGCGTCTCATGCCGTGCATTTATCCGGGCATAGGACGGATCGCGCATCTCGCCCAGCATATCGACCCGGCACAGCCGGTAGGGCCTGCCCAGCCATTCGAGCGCAGCGACGAGCCCCATGGAACTTCCCAGCGGGAAGCCGTAGAGTAGGATAGGTTCCATGATCTTGTTCTCCGTGATTTCCGATGATCACGCTGCGCAGCGGAACCGGACCCTAGCCACCCGTTCGGGGAAGTAAATTACGCACTTTTTCGTAACCACGAGCCGCCGCGATGAAAGATCTCGTCTCCCGCTGTCCCATCGAAGAAGTGATGCAGGTGCTCAGCGGCCGCTGGCCTACTCTTCTGATCTACTATCTGAAAGAGGGCACCAAACGCTTCAGCGACTTGCGCAGGGACAACCCCACCATCTCGCACAAGATGCTCGCCCTGGAGCTGCGTAAACTGGAGGATGCCGGCATCCTCCAGCGCACCGAGTTCGAGGGCTACCCGCTGCGCGTCGAATACGATCTGACCCCGGCCGGCCACAGACTCGTGCCGCTGATCGACGCCCTGGGCGACTGGTGGGAGGCGACCGACAGCCTTCGCGGCGAACCGGCGCACAGCGCAATTTTCGTAAGCCGCTTCTAGACCATTTCGCGGTTTTAACGGCGAATGACGGCTCGGCCTGTGGCAACGCCCTGGCGCAGGGAGCCTCTATCTGGCTCGAAGATGTCGATGACGACCCTTCATTCTCTTCTAACGTTGACATAGCTCGCGAAACAGGTTTCCGGGCTATGCAATCAACGCCCCTGGCCGCTCGATGAAAAGAGGCGAACCGCTGCCTGTGCAAATCGTGTTAGCGGCGTGTTGGCCAGTCTGTTGAGAAGGACGGAGACACCGACCGTGGATTTCCAGCGTCAAGTCGGCGGGATGCAGGGGAAGGTGACCTTCCGCGCTATCTCGACGGTGGAATCGCAACCGTAATTGCTGCTATCTGGCATTTCGCACAGCGTATTGAAACGGTCCGGCGGAAGCTCCTCGTATCGCCCTATGGCCTTCCGCACTTCAAGCTGATCCAAGTAATCGCCGGCCGCGGAGAGACAGTATTTCTCCAGTCGCCAGGGACTGCTGTACCAGCTCTTGAACGTAAGGCGCATCACCTCGCCCGGCGAATTTTCTGCCCGAACAGCCTCCTCGAAGACCTTCGCGATGTCGCTGAATTCCTCGAAACCTACGGCAGCCGTCCAAGGTTCGTCGTTTCCGTATTCCCGAAGTGACCAGGCGACCAGGACGGCAAAGGCCTGAGCGTCGGCTTCCAGAGCAAAGGTCTGGCGCACATATTCACGAAGATCGTATTTTAGAGAGAGGGGGTATCCCCGCTCGTGCTGATCAAGATGTCTCAGCTCGTGTGCCAGGATTATGACCTTTTGCCCCTCCGTCAGTCCGGGCGCCACGGCGATGATATTTCCTTCCGGCTCGAAGTAGCCGCGGCACGCGAAAGAGAGAGGATCCTGGCAGACGGACACACCGCTCGATGAGATCAGGGCTTTGAAGTAGTCCCCGAACTCGGTTGAATTTGTAAGAACAGCCACGGCCGCCGCCACGCCGCGCGCCATCTCCGCGTCGTTCTCTGCTGCCGAAAGGCATTCCAGCTCACGCTCGCGCGGCAGTGACTCCAACCCTGCATTTTCCACCGCGTTCGCGAAGTTCGTATCGGAGCAGGCGGCGGCAACACCGGAATATGCCATTGTTGCAATTATGATTAGTAGTATTTGCGCGATTAGTACCATTTAACCCCACGCCGGAGTGGATTAGCCTGGAAATTTGCAGGTAGTGTACCGCCGCTAAACGGTTCTGCTTTGATGCGGGTCAAGCCTAACCGGCATGCTTGGTGGCCTGCCGACCACTGCCTTTGAGGAGGGCATAGAAGAAGGCGAGTATTGATATGCGTCAATTACCTATGCCTCCGATCGGAGCTAAGTAATGAAAATGTTGTTAATTGCTGTTGTCGATTGCTTCTTGGGGAGGTGATCATGAAGACGACCCGTATCGCGGCAGCAATATTGCTTGCCGAGCAGGGCCTTGGCAGACGAAGAGCAGTTGGATTCGGGGCGAGCGGGAACAGGACCAGTGATACGTCGAATCTATCCGTCCTTTGCCAAAATTGCCTTCGTTCTTCTGTTGATTGGAATTGACTGGGCACGCGCATACGGGGCGGCCGCCGAATGTGGGCAGACCGAGATTCGCGTCATTACCGCAAACGAGAATCCATCGCTTGACGCCGGAACTTTGGTCATCCTTGTCCTTGGCCCAATCGCACCGCCCATGATGGAGGAACTCGATCGCCTTCGCGATGGCCTTGACGGCTATGATCGTCTCATCCTCGATTTGGACAGTCCGGGTGGAGAGCTCTCCTATGCGGAAAGGGTAGCGACTTTTCTTCAATCCATTCGCGGTGAGGTCGATCTCACAACCTACGTCCGCCACGGGTCTAGGTGCCTTTCTTCCTGTGTCTTGGCGTTCGTTCAAGGCGAAACGAGAATAGCAGGTGGATCAAGTTCATGGCTCTTCCACGGTGTGTGCCGTGCCTTCGCTGATCTGCCGCTGCCGCGGGAAACCGAGTATTTCCTTTCCTTGCTGGCCGATGCAGGAGTTTCGAAGGTCTTCCTGTCTCTGCTCAAAAGATACATCGGCGGTCCCGGGGAATTTTGGGTCAGCGGCTACGAGCTTTACCATGTCTATCAGACGGGGATCATCACCAACCTGCTTGATCCCTTGCGTCCCTTGAGCCCGCTCTTCAAAAGCTCTGACCCGTGAGACCGCCGGTGCCCCCTATCGTCGTCGATCTGGGTGCCACGGTCGAGGGTGCGCGTTTGCCCTCGCGCGGCTCAATAACATGGTAGCGCGCCTAGGAATTTCCTTCTGGATGTCTATTCACCACCACCCATAGCCGGCTTCTTCGCAGGAAGCTCAGCGCAACCCGGCCTCTCCCTCCTCCCTCTCCGACAGCGCGATCAAATTTCCGATCGCCTCCACGCCCATGTGGTTCATGTGCTTGCGGCCCAGCGCGATGTCGATGCGCATGGCGATCGTCTCGGCGTCTGCGCCCACCAGGTCCGACAGCCGTTCGATGCCGATCTCCTCGAGATAGGCGATCATCTTCGACCCTATGGAATGCGCACGCAGCATGCGCCGGCGTTCGCTCTCCTCGATCATGGTTTTTCTCCGCAACCTTTCGCAACCTGCTCTTAAAGACTTTTGCCCTAAGGAACAGGCTGAAAAACGGAGAAGCGGAGAGTTGAGCGTGCGCTTTTCAGCGGCAACGACGGCCGAACGTCTCCTGCCGGAGCGGCTGGCCGCGCGCGCCCTGCCGTGGGCGGCGCGCTTCGATACGCTGATGCACTCGGCCGACGCGCGCGGCCAAGCTGGACGCATGTCGCTGATCGTCTTTGCCGCGCGCATCGTCAACGCCGCCATCGCCTTCCTTAGCCAGGTACTGCTCGCCCGCTACATGGGGGGCTTCGAATACGGCATCTTCGTCCTCGTCTGGGTGACGATGATCATCCTCGGCAGCGTCTCCTGTCTCGGCCTTCACACCTCCATCATCCGCTTCGTCCCCGAATACCGGACCAAGGGGCAACTGGCGGAGCTGCGCGGCATCCTTTTCGGCAGCCGCCTGTTCGTGCTCGTCTTTTCCAGCGCCTGCGCGGCCCTGGGCTCGCTGGGCATCTGGCTCCTCGAGCCATCCATCGAGAGCTACTACGTCGTGCCCTTCTATCTGGGCCTTGTCTGCCTGCCGATGATCGCGCTGGGCGATCAGCTCGAGGGATTGGCGAGGGCCCATTCCTGGGCACTTTGGGCCATGGCGCCGGCCTATTTCATCCGCCCGCTGCTCATCCTCCTGTTCCTCTGGGGCGCGCACATGGCCGGATACGTGCCGGATGCCACGAGCGCGGTGATCGCCGCCATCCTTGCCACCTACATCACCACGATCGTCCAGCTCACCGTCGTCGCCAGGCGCGCCGACCGGAGCGTGCCGCCCGCAAAGCCACGCTTCCTGCCGCGCCAGTGGGCGGCCGTGTCTCTGCCCATCTTCCTGGTGGAGGGCTTCTTCTTCCTGCTCACCAACGCCGACGTCCTGATGATCGGCCGCTTCATGCCGCCCACCGATGTCGCGGTCTACTACGCGGCAATGAAGACGCTCTCTCTCGTCCATTTCGTCTACTTCGCCGTCAAGGCGGGCGTCGCCCAGCGCTACGCCGCCTATATCCACGGCGGCGAGACGGCGGCGCTTGCCCGCTTCGCCCGCGAGACCGTTTCCTGGACCTTCTGGCCCTCGCTCGCCATGGGGCTGGTCGTGCTCGTCCTCGGCAAGCCGATCCTCATGCTGTTCGGCCCCGGCTTCGATGCTGGCTACCCGCTTCTCTTCCTTTTGGTGGGCGCCCTCGTCGCCCGCTCGGCGGTGGGGCCGGCCGAAAGCCTGCTGACGATGAGCGGCCATCAGAACGCCTGTGCCGCCGTCTACGCGGTGACACTGGCGATCAATATCGGGCTCAATATCATGCTGATCCCTGTCCTCGGCCTTTGGGGGGCGGCGATCGCCACCGCCGTCGCCATGCTCTTCGAGGCTTTGGTTCTGTCGTTCACAGTCTGGCGCAAGCTCGGCATCGTGATGGCGATCCTGCCTGCGATGCCGAAGAAGGAGGCCTTGTAATGGCTGCTACACCGCTCATAGAGGAAGTCGGCGGCTCCGCCTCGGGCGCCATGATCGGCGAGTTCGCCGGGCTGGGGAAGGCGGCAGAGAGCGCCGACATGGAGCTCTTCTCCTCCACCCGTCCCACCCGCAAGCTCGCCGTCTACTCCGCCTCGGCGGGCTTCGAGCTGGTCGAGGAGCTCGACCACCTCGCCGCCCGCGCCATAGAACCGAACGTCTTCTTCAATCCGCGTTTCCTGGCGCCGGCCATGCCGCGACTGGAGGACCGCGAGGTGCGGCTCGCCATCATCCGCGACGGCGACGAGGAGAAAAGCCGCCTGCGCCTGCTGGTGCCTTTCTCTATCGAGCGGCCGGCCATCCCCATCGGCGCAACGGTGATGCGCACCTGGTCGAACCCTTTCGGCCCGCTCGGCACACCGCTGGTCGACTGTGACGACCCGGTGGGCGTGCTCGAGGACTTCTTCGCCATGCTAGCGCGGCCGCATCTCAAGCTGCCGAAGGTCTTCGTACTGCCCGAAACGCGCCTCGACGGCCCCTTCGCGGCAACGCTTCGCACGGTCGCCGAGGCCTGCAACCTGCCGCTGGTGACGGCCGGCGAGGCCGAGCGCCCATTCCTCGACAGCGGTCTCGACGGCGAAGCCTACCTGCGGCAGAGCCTCAGTGCGCACCACCACCGCGAGTTCCGCCGCCTGAAGCGGCGGCTGACCGAACAGGGACAGCTTGAACACCACGTCGCCCGGCAACCCGAGGAAATCCGCCAAGGCATCGAAACCTTCCTAACGCTGGAGGCTTCCGGCTGGAAGGGGCGCACACGCACGGCCATGGTCATCGACCGCTACCGCGCCGCCTTCGCGCGCGAGGCCGTGGATAAGCTGGCCGAGCGCGACCACTGCCGAATACACACGCTGACGCTCGACGGGCGACCCATCGCCTGTGTCGTCGTCTTCGTCGAATCCGGCCTCGCCTACACCTGGAAGACCGCCTTCGACGAAGATTATGCGGCGTTTTCGCCGGGCACGCTCCTGATGATCGAGGTCACCAGGAACCACCTCGAAGACCCCAACATCGCCGCCACCGATTCCTGCGCGGTGCCGGACCACCCGGTGATGAGCCGCCTATGGTCGGAGCGCCGCGCCATCGGCACCTTCATCGTGGGGTTGACGCCCGGCAGCGAAAAGCTCGCCCATCAGGCGGCGGGGCAGATCCACTTCCACCGCGAGACACGCAACGCCATACGCATCCTGCGCAACCGGGTGCGGCGGCTGGTGCGGCGGTGATTGCCGGCGGAACCAACGGCCGTTGGCCTTGGCCGTTCTGCTTGGCCCGGTAATCCATGCCTGAACATAGACGAACCCCTAGGTCTGCCCCTGTTGCGGTCAGCGCTGTCATTCTGTGATCCTGCAAAAAGGTCCCCGCCGTCCTTTCGGAGCGGCGGGGTTGAGTTTGCGGTCAGTCAGAATTTTCCGACGAGGTTGAGGAAGATTCCCTGGTCGTCGAGGGTGAGGTCCCTGAGGTCGTCGGAGAAGCGGCCGAAGTTGTAGCCGAGGCCGACCTTGAAGTTGCTGCCGACGTGGCGGTAGAGGGCGGCGAGCGCCCCGTAGTCGGTGGTGTCGGCCTCGGGCATGTGCAGGACGCGGCCCTCGAGGAGGAGGTCCCATTTCTTCACGAGGTGCAGGTCGGCGCGCAGGATGCCGAGATGGGCGGAGGACTTTTGCCATTCGTCGACGAAGGCGGTGCCGGCGCCGTCGCTGGTGCGGTACTTCACCTGGCCGGTGCGGAAGCCGTATTTGCCGCCGATCGACAGCCACGGGGTGAGGTCGTAGATGGCGTCGACGGAGAGGATGTGGCTGCGCTGGGCCGGGGCGTAGGCATCGCCGGTGGCGCCCGAGATGACCTGGTTGTTGCCCGGCAGGTCGTAGAGCCAGGTGTATTTGAACAGCGCGTTGAGGCGGTCGTTGTCGACCGGGCGGAAGGCATAACCGAGGGAGGCCTCGACATAGTCGGTGTCGGCGAAGGAGGTCTCCGTGGATTTCGAATCCGACAGGACGGCGTCGATGTTGGCGATGAGGCGCCAGTCGGGGCTGGTCTTCCAGCTTAAGCCGGCGGCGAAGAGATAGGTGTTCTGGTCGCGCGTGTCCGCGTCGGAGCGCTCGATGCGCACCTCGCCGCGCAGGCGCGCGTTGATGCCGCGCTCCTCGTCCTTGTAGGCGAGGCTGAGCGAGGGGGCGTAGCGGTCGAAGTCCTCGCGCTCGGTGCCGGCCTCGTCGACCGTGTCGTCGCGCACGCGGCCGATCTCCAGGCCGCCGTCGACGGTCCACTGGGCGTCGGGGGTGTAGACGACGCCGTAGGTCTGGGTGAGCGAGCGGCGCTTGCCGTACATGTCGTAGGAGCTTTCCGAATAGGCGGACGCCAGGTCCGCCATGCGCCGGCGCATGCCGATGACGATGGCGCCGCGGTCGGTGCCGAAGAGGTCGCGGTTGTTGTCGAGGTCGAAGGCGCGGTCCGGGTCGAGCTTGTAGCCGATGTAATAGTGCTCGTCGGCGGTCGGGTCGTAGGTGAGGCCGGCCAGCGCCCCCAGCCCGTGGGTGCCGTAGGAGACCTCGCCGGTCATGCCGACCCGGTCGGTGAGCTGCCACTGGGCGCCGACGCCGCCGCGGTCGTTGCGGTCGATGTCGCCGCTGCGGTCGACTGTCCCTTGGGCGAAGGCGTAGACCAGCCGGTCGTCGTCGAGCCGGTAATCGACGCGCACGCCGGCGTCGAGGCGCGAGCCGTCATAGCCGGACTTGCCGGCGGCAATGGCGCGCGGCGACATGATCTCGGAATAGGTGACGCCGAAGGACAGCTTCCAGTGCTGGTCGAACTGCCAGCTGACGCTGCCGGTGCCGTCGCGCTTGACCTGGCCGTCGCCGTCCTCCAGGTCATCATAGGCAAGGGTGAGGGCGAGGGCCTCGGTGAGGTCGACGTCGGCATGGGCGCCCCAGATGCGGCGGTCGACGGTGGCGCGGTCGAAGAGGCTGGAAAAGCCGGCCTCCTTCTTCTCGTAATAGCCGCCCACCGTGCCCTTGACGCTAGCGCCGAGCTCGTCGAGCGCGGCCTGGCCCTCGACGCGCCAGGCCGAGGCCTTGCTGTCGGGCGCATCCTCCAGGGCGCGGCCGTCCCAGGTCAGCCCGCCGTCGCTCGATTCCGACAGGCTGAAGCCGGGGCCCTCGGAGCGGGCGAACTCGGCCGACAGATAGGTGCGCTCGGAATGGCGCAGCGCGATGTCGGCGCCGAAGGCCCTCTGGTCGGCCAGGCCGGTGCTTTCGTCCATGCCGGTGACGCCGACGCGGATTTTGTCGTTCAGCCAGTGCTGGGCGCGCCCGCCATAGACATAGCCGTCGACGTCGCTGGCCAGCGGCTCGAACTCGTACTGCACGGTCAGATAGAGCTTGTTGCCGCCCAGCGCCCCGTCGCGCACCGGGCCGGCGGTGCCGGTCATCGAGGTCAGCGGCCGGCGCAGGATGATCACCCCTTGCATGTAGTCGAAGGAGTAGTCCTCGCCATAGGCAAGGGTCTGGCGGGCAAGGATGCGGCCGGTCACCGCGTCGCGGGTCTCCACGGTCACCGTCTCGGAGCCTTCGACGATGTCCTGGCGCTTGAGGAAATAGGCCGAGCCGCCGGTGCCCAGGAAGGCCTCGCGCGCCGGCAGCGTGTCGGGCTGGGCGGCATAGACCGTCGCCTCGGTGCGGCGTTCGCCGAAGGACGTCGCGGCCTCCGAGCGGTAGACGGCGTTGGCGCCGTAAAGCGCCCGCTCGGAGCGCAGGAACTCGGTGCCGGTGATGGCCGTCTTGTAGTTGCCCCACATGACGTGGCTGTCGCCGCGCTCCAGCCGCACGTAGAACTTGCCGTTGGTGGGGGCGTCCTCGACAAACGTCGAATCGTCGCCGTAGACGGGATAGTAGTCGTCCGGGTCGAGGCGGCGCAGGAGGCGCCGCGGGTCCTGGCTGTCGAGGTCGCGCCACAGGTCCTCGAGGTCGTCCTCGCCGGTGTCGGCGGCCGCCGTCAGGAGATATTTGCCCTTGATCTTGCCCTTCAGATAGAAGGCCAGCCGGCCCCGGGTGTAGACCTCGTCGTATTCGCCCGGGCGCGCCACCTCGATGTTGTCGTCGCCCATGCGCTTGCCGACGGTGAGGTCGGCCAGCGCCACGTAGAACCAGTCGTTGTCGGGGATGGTGATGTCGCGGGTGAAGGCAAGGCCGCCGGTCTTCGACGCTCCCTTGACGGCGACATCGACCGCGTGGTCGCCGGCCGGCAGGATGCGTTGCACGAGGAAGGCCTGGTCCGGATCGACGGGAACCGTCTCGCCCAAAACCTCGACGGCATAGCCGGGCGGCACGTGGCGGCCATGGACCGTCACCGCGCCGCCATGGACCGGGATGTTGCGCAGGGCCGTGCGGTCCTCGCCCCAGCCCGGCGCCACGGCTTCTTGAGCCGTGTGGCGCGGCAGGTCGCGGTCCGTGCGGGCCAGCGTCAGCGGCACGGTCTCGTCATAGCGGCCCGCCGCGTCGTAGACGCGCAGCACATAGGCGAAGTCGGCCTCTTCGGCCGGCGGCATGACCCAGTCGGCCGTGCCGTTGACGGCGACGGGGATGACCGCCAGGGGCCGGGGATCGCGCGCCCCGTCCTCGAAGATGCGGATCTCGGCCCGCTCGATGAAGGCCGGGTAGTTGGCGGTGTCGGCACGGTCGACACGTTGAGCAGCGGCTCCGCCTCCAGCCCGTCGAACTTCACCTGGATGTCGACCGCCGACAGCGCAAGATCCGTCTGCCGCTGCCGGTCCACCGGCCGGGCCGCCCCTTCGGCCCCTTCGGCAAGCTCAGGATCGCCCGGCGCCAGCGCCTCGCTGCTCTTGTCGACGGTCTCGCCGTCGACGCTGATCATGAAGGGGATGGACGGCCGGTCGGCGGCCGTCGCCGCTTCCGTGTTCTCACCCACCGGCAGTGTGGGGGCCGAGCTGTCGGCAAGCACCTTGCCGGCCGCCCCGTTGTCTTGGGCCGCGTCCTGGGCGATCGCCGGCCCGGCCGCCAAAAGGATACCGGCCAGCGCCGTGCCGGCGGCAAGCCGCAACCGCCGCCCGTCCGTTCGGGCCGTCCTCGACCAGTTCATCGTTGTCGCACTTGCGGACGGAAAACCGGTTTCCACTGTTCCTGGAATTGCTCTGGCGAGGATCATGGCTGTCGCAAAGGTTCTCATTGCCCCGCCTCCACACGTGTCTCGATGTTCAAGGGATAGGCGCGGCGCCGTTCGCCCCAGCGC
>NZ_WQNI01000023.1 GCF_010993735.1 Chelativorans alearensis | reverse complement strand
CTTGCGGGCCTCGGCTTGCGCGGGGGCGGCAGGGAGACGACTAGGCCGCGCGCGGCGGCGATGACCAGCCGCCGCGCGGCGGCCTCGGCCGGGCGCAGCAGGCGGAGGATGGCGCGCCAGAGATGGCGGGGCAGGGTCTTTCGCGGCTCGCCTTCGGCCCGCGCCTCGGGATGAGGGCCCACGGCCGGCCCGGCCATGGCCACGAGGGAAGCGACGATGCGCTTCAGCGCCTCGCGATCCCGCTCGATTGCCGCACTCCCGTCCATCGCTGCCTCCTTTCGTCAGGCGCGGGGATTATCGCACGGGTCGGGAGGGGCGTGAATGGGAATAGGAAAACATTCCTGACAGATGCTGACAGGCATGCGCCACGCGCCGAGATATTTCCCGCCGCCCCAACGCGCGTCATCCCGGAAGCCGGAGCCCGCAAGGGCGGAGACTGTCCGGGATGACGATCTGACGAAGACGCCCCCGGAACGCAAACACCCAATTTTCGGCATTGCACAATCATTGTGCATGCGCAAAATAGAGGCATGTCGCCCCGTTCGCTCTCCGTCCTGGTCATAGACGAAAACACCTTGCGTGCCGCCATCATCGAGGCTGGGCTGCGCGAGGCCGGGCATGAGCACGTCACCGTCGTGCACGACGTGAACGGCATCGCCCAGCGCATCGCCGAGATTGAGCCAGACGTCATCGTCATCGACCTGGAAAACCCCAACCGCGACATGCTGGAGAACATGTTCAACCTGTCGCGCGCCGTCAGGCGGCCGATCGCCATGTTCGTCGACCAGTCCGACCAGAGCGCCATCGAGGCGGCGGTGGATGCCGGCGTTTCGGCCTATGTGGTGGACGGGCTGAGGCAAGAGCGCGTCAAGCCCATCGTCGACATGGCCATCAGCCGCTTCAACGCCTATTCGAAGCTCGCGCGCGAACTGGAGGAGGCCAAGAGCGCGCTCGAAAACCGCAAGCTGGTCGACCGCGCCAAGGGCATCCTCATGCGCTCAAAGGGGATCTCCGAGGAGGAGGCCTACACGCTGCTCCGCCGTGCGGCGATGAACCAGAACCGCAAGATATCGGAAATCGCCCAGAGCCTGATCCTGGCCTCCGGGCTGCTCGACGAGTGAGGCGCGTAATGAGCGAACACCACATCACCGCCGGGTTCCTGCCGCTCACCGACAGCGCCATCCTGGTGGCGGCGCGCGAGAAGGGTTTTGCAGCGAGCGAGGGTATCGACCTGACGCTGGTGCGCGAGACCTCCTGGGCCAGCATCCGCGACCGCATCGCCGTCGGCCATTTCGAGGTGGCGCACATGCTGGCGCCCATGCCGATCGCCGCCAATCTCGGCTTGACGCCGATGCGCCTCGACCTCATAGCCCCGCTGGCGCTCGGTCTCGGCGGCAACGCCGTCACCGTCAGCAACGCCCTGTGGCAGGCGATGGAGGAGGCCGGTGCCAAAGGTCCGGACGACCCTGCGGCGGTGGGAGCGGCGCTCAGGAAGGTGATCGAAGACCGGCAAGGGCAGGGGAGCGGCAGGCTGCGCTTCGGCGTCGTCCACCCCCATTCCGGGCACAATTTCGAGCTGCGCTACTGGCTCGCCGCCTGCGGCATCGATCCCGAGCGCGACGTCGAGATCACCGTGGTGCCGCCGCCGCTGACGGCAGACGCCATGGCCGCCGGCCGCATCGACGGCTTCTGCGTCGGCGAGCCGTGGAACAGCGTCGCCGTGGCGGCCGGCCACGCCCGCATCGCCACGATCAAGGCGGCCATCTGGCGGTCGAGCCCGGAAAAGGTGCTTGGCGTGCGCGCCGACTGGGCCGAAGCGCACAGCGATACGCTCGCCCGCCTGTTGCGCGCTCTCTACCGCGCCGCCGCCTGGTGCGGCGAGGCGGAGAACCACGAGGAACTGGCGGCGATCCTCTCCGGCGAAGCCTATCTCGGCCAGCCGGCAAAGCTCCTCCTCGGCGCGCTCGATGGGCGGCTGGAGACGGGTGGCGGCATCCACCGCTTCGCCGATTTCTTCTTGGCCGTCGAGAAGGCGGCGACCTTCCCCTGGCAGAGCCATGCGCTGTGGTTCTATTCGCAGATGGTCCGCTGGGGGCAGGTCCCTCACGGCGAGGCGAACGCGGAGAAGGCGCGGGCCTCCTTCCGCCCCGACATCTACCGCGCCGCCCTCGGCCCGCTCGGCGCCGCACTGCCCGCCGCCAGCATGAAGGTGGAGGGCGCGTTGACGGCCCCGACACCCGTCGGCGCAACCTCTGGCCGGCTGATCCTCGGTCCCGACGGCTTCTTCGACGGGGCGGTGTTCGACCCGGCGGAACTGGACAGCTACATCTACGGGCAGAGGTCTGCTGGCGCTGGGGACTGATCGTTGACCGCTGGCGCCGCGTCAATGCTCAGGCATGGGGCCTCGGGCTTGACCCGAGGATCCATGCCTGAACAGGCCGCAGCTACAAAAATGGTTGAGCAAAAAGGGCTTCGCCTAATTCATGGGCACCCTGCGCCCATGCCTAATATTTGATCGCTGCGCTGCAGCATTATTCACCACCGCTTGCGGCACCAGCGAAACGCTGTACACGGATCGACAAAGCAACCCATTGAAAACAGACGATTTTCATTTCCGCCCCCAAGTTGGCACGCCTCGTGCATAGCTAAAGCGGGTCCAGAGGGGACACCAAAAACAAGCGTCCAATGAAGGGCGCTGAGGCAAAGCTGCCGATCAGAGATCGCCGCCGTGACCGCGGGCAGGCGATTGCTGGCCGGCAGCTTTTCTTTTTGCAGCAACAAAAACCTCAGCAGAGGCACGACCAGTTGGATTGGAACAGCCGATGACCGCATCAACGCCAGCCGCACCAATTGAAGACACCACGCCCACCCGCGCCCTTACCATGTCCACCGTCGCCTTCACGGTCTGCTTTGCCGTGTGGACGATCTTTTCCATCATCGGCGTGCGCATCAAGGACGATCTGGGGCTCTCCGAGACTGAGTTCGGCCTGCTCGTCGGCACGCCGATCCTCACCGGTTCGCTCGTGCGCATGATGCTCGGCATCTGGACCGACCGCTACGGCGGCCGCCTCGTCTACACCGCCACCATGCTGGCCTCGGCCCTTGCCACCTTCCTGCTCTCCTTCGCCCACACCTACACGATGATGCTTGTCGCGGCCCTTGGGGTCGGCATCGCGGGCGGCTCCTTCGCCGTCGGCGTCGCCTATGTCTCGCGCTTCTATCCGGCGCAGAAGCAGGGCACCGCGCTCGGCATCTTCGGCGTCGGCAACGTGGGCGCTGCGGTGACCAAGTTCCTCGCCCCCTTCGTGCTCATCGCCTGGGGCTGGGCGGCCGTCGCGCAGGTCTGGGCCCTGGCGCTGCTCGTGATGGCCGTGGTCTTCTGGTTCACCACAGGCGACGATCCGGTGATCCGCGCCCAGCGCGCCGGCCAGCTCCGCCGCCGCAGCCTCGCCTCGGAGTTCGAGCCGCTCAGAAACCTGCAAGTCTGGCGCTTCGCGCTCTACTACTTCTTCGTCTTCGGCGCCTTCGTCGCGCTTGCCCTGTGGCTGCCGCGCTACCTGATCGGCGCCTACGGCTTCGACATCAAGACCGCCGGCATGATCGGCGCCGCCTATTCCATCCCCGCTTCCATCTTCCGCGCCTATGGTGGCGCGCTGTCGGACAAGGCGGGCGCGCGCACGGTCATGTACTGGACCTTCGCCGTCTCTGCCGTGTGCACGGCTCTCCTGTCGATCCCGGCTGCCGACTACATGGTGCAGGGCATCGACGGCCCCAAGACCTTCCATTTCGAGATCGGCCCCTGGGGTTTCGTCGTCCTCATCTTCGTGCTCGGCTTCTTCATGAGCCTCGGCAAGGCCGCCGTCTACAAGCACATCCCCGTCTACTATCCGCAAAATGTCGGCGCGGTGGGCGGTCTCGTCGGCATGATCGGCGGTCTCGGCGGTTTCATCCTGCCGCTTTTGTTCGGCTACCTCAACGACCTCACCGGCCTGTGGACGAGCTGCTTCATGGCGCTGTTTGTCATCATTGCCGTGTCGCTCGCCTGGATGCACCTCGCCATCCGCCGGATGGAGCGGGCTACCCAGATGCAGCCGGCCTGAAAGCCGGCTGAGAAAGGAAAACGACCCTCATGACCCAGAAACTCGTCGTCGTCGGCGCCGGAATGGCCTCCGGGCGCATGCTCGAGCACCTGTTCGAGGCCGATCCGGGCGCCTTCGACGTAACCCTCTTCGGTGCCGAGCCGCGCGGCAACTACAACCGCATCATGCTCTCCCCGGTGCTGGCAGGCGAAAAGACCTATGAGGAGATCGTCACCCACGATGCGGACTGGTACGCGGCCAACAACGTCGACTGCCGCTTCGGCGAGACCGTGACGAGGATCGACCGCAAGGCCAAGCTCATCGTCTCCGGCGATCGCGAGACGCCCTACGACAAGCTGGTGGTCGCCACCGGCTCCGCCCCCTTCATCATCCCCGTCGCCGGCAGGGACCTGCCCGGCGTCATGGCCTTCCGCGACCTCGACGACGTCAACGCCATGGTGGCAGTGGCCGGGAAGCCGAATGCAAGGGCGGTGGTCATCGGCGGCGGCCTCCTGGGCCTGGAGGCGGCCGCCGCCTTGCGCTCGCGCGGCATGGAGGTGGTGGTGCTCCACCTGATGGGCCACCTCATGGAGCGCCAGCTCGACCCCGCCGCCGGCTATCTCCTGCAGAAGGAACTGGAGGGCAGGGGGATAAAGATCCACTGCAAGGCGCAGACCAAGGCCGTGCTCGGCGACAGCCATGCCGAAGCCGTGCTCCTTGAAGACGGCACGATCTACCCCGCCGACATCGTCGTCATGGCCGTCGGCATCCGGCCGGAGACCCGCATCGCCGTCGATGCCGGGCTCTATGTGGAGCGCGGCATCGTCGTCAACGACCAGATGGTCTCCTCCGACCCCGACATCCTGGCCATCGGCGAATGCGTGGAGCACGAGAACATCTGCTACGGCCTCGTCGCGCCTCTCTACGACATGGCCAAGGTGGCGGCCAGGACGCTTGTCAAGCAGGACGCCGCCTTCCGCCCCGTGGAGACGGCGACGCAGCTCAAGGTGACCGGCGTCAACCTTTATTCCGCCGGCGACTTCGCCGATGGCGACGACCGCGAGGAGATCGTGCTGCGCGACGCCAGCGCGGGCATCTACAAGCGCCTGGTCCTGAAGGAGAACCGCATCCTCGGCGCCGTCCTTTACGGCGAGACGGCCGACGGCTCCTGGTTCTTCGACATGCTCAAGAAGGGCATCGACGTCGCCGAGATGCGCGACACCCTCATTTTCGGCCAGGCCTATCAGGGAGGGGGTCAGCTGGACCCTATGGCGGCCGTTGCAGCCTTGCCGGATGATGCGGAGATCTGCGGCTGCAACGGCGTGTGCAAGGGAAAGATCGTCGGCACGATCACCGAGAAGGGCCTGACCACGCTCGACGCCGTGCGCGCCCATACCAAGGCCTCCAATTCCTGCGGCACCTGCACCGGGCTTGTCGAGCAGCTGATGCGGCTCACCCTGGGGGACACCTACAACCCGGCCGCGGTGCAGCCCATGTGCGGCTGCACGGAACTTGGCCATGACGACGTGCGCCGCCTCATCAAGGCGAAGGGGCTGAAGACCATCCCCGCCGTCATGCAGGAGCTGGAATGGAAGACCTCCTGTGGCTGCGCCAAGTGCCGCCCCGCGCTCAACTACTACCTCGTGGCCGACTGGCCGGACGAATATGCCGACGACTACCAGTCGCGCTTCGTCAACGAGCGCGTGCACGCCAACATCCAGAAGGACGGTACGTACTCGGTGGTCCCGCGCATGTGGGGCGGGGTGACGAGTTCGAAGGAGCTGCGCGCCATCGCCGACGTGGTCGACAAGTTCAACATCCCCACCGTCAAGGTCACCGGCGGCCAGCGCATCGATATGCTGGGCATCCAGAAGGAGGATCTGCCGGCCGTCTGGGCCGATCTCGGCAAGGCCGGCTTCGTCTCGGGCCACGCCTATGCGAAGGGCCTCAGAACGGTGAAGACCTGCGTCGGCTCCGACTGGTGCCGCTTCGGCACGCAGGATTCGACGGGCCTCGGCATCCGCATCGAAAAATTCATGTGGGGCTCGTGGACGCCGGCCAAGGTGAAGATGGCCGTCTCCGGCTGTCCGCGCAACTGCGCCGAGGCCACCTGCAAGGACGTCGGCGTCATCTGCGTGGATTCGGGCTTCGAGATCCACTTCGCGGGGGCGGCCGGCCTCGACATCAAGGGCACAGAGGTGCTGGGCCTCGTCAGGTCGGAAGACGAGGCGTTGGAGCATATCGTGGCGCTCGTCCAGATGTACCGCGAGCAGGGACGCTATCTGGAGCGCATCTACAAATGGGCCAAGCGCGTCGGCATCGAGGAGGTCCGCCGCCAGATCATGGAGGACGCCGACAAGCGCAAGGCCTATTTCGACCGCTTCGTCTTCTCCCAGAAATTCGCCCAGGTGGACCCCTGGTCCGAGCGCGTCTCGGGCAAGGACAAGCACGAGTTCAAGCCCATGGCCGAACTGGGCTTCCCACAGGCAGCGGAGTGAGCGGAATGAGTGACTGGATCGAGATCGGCAAGCTCGACGACATCCCGCAGCGCGGCGCGCGCTGCGTCAACACACCCATCGGGCGGATCGCCGTCTTCCGCACCGCCACCGACGACGTCTACGCCATCGAGGACCGCTGCCCGCACAGGGGCGGCCCCTTGAGCCAGGGCATCGTGCACGGTGCGGAAGTCACGTGCCCGCTGCACAACTGGGTGTTTTCGCTGGAAACCGGCCTTGCCCAGGGCGCCGACGAAGGTGCCGTGCGCACCTTCGCGCTGAAGCGCGACGGGAGCCGCATTTTCATGGACGCAACGATGATGCTGGCGATCGCGGCAGAGTAGGGCGCCCGCCCGATCCCCGCGCTGCCGGCATCCCACCTCCATTCAACCCAGGAGACCGACAATGGCCTATGTCGTACCCACGGAATTCGTCACCAAGATGATCGATGCCGGCGAGGCGAAGGTCTTCATGTCGACGCGCGATACCCTGATCCGCGCCTTTATGGCCGGCGCCATCCTGGCGCTCGCCGCCGCCTTCGCCATCACCATCTCCGTCCAGACCGGAGAGCCGCTGGCGGGCGCCATCCTCTTCCCGGTGGGCTTCTGCCTGCTCTACCTCCTGGGCTTCGACCTTCTGACGGGCGTCTTCACCCTCGTGCCCCTCGCGCTGATCGACAAGCGCCCGGGCGTGACGCTCAGTGGTGTCATGCGCAACTGGAGCCTCGTTTTTGTCGGCAACTTCGCCGGCGCGCTGCTTGTCGCCCTGATGATGGCGATCACCTTCACCTACGGCTTCACGACGGAGCCGAACGTCGTCGGCCAGAAGATCGGCACCATCGGCGAGGGCCGCACGGTGGGCTACGCGGCGTACGGCGCAGCCGGCATGCTCACCCTCTTCATCCGCGGGGTCTTGTGCAACTGGATGGTCTCGACCGGTGTCGTGGCGGCGATGATGTCGACCTCGGTCTCGGGCAAGGTCATCGGCATGTGGATGCCCATCATGCTGTTCTTCTACATGGGCTTCGAGCACTCCATCGTGAACATGTTCCTGTTCCCCTCGGGCCTCATGCTCGGCGGCAATTTCTCGATCATGGACTATCTGCTGTGGAACGAGATCCCGACGGTGGTCGGCAACCTCGTGGGTGGCCTGGCATTCGTCGGCTTGACGCTCTACTCCACCCACGCCCGCACCGGTGCCAAACGCGCCGCACCGACCGGCGACATGGTCGCTCCCGCCCGCGTTCCGGCGGAATAGGACGGCGCGATGACGCAGGCAGCCGGCCTCCCCACGAGAACGACTTGTCCGTATTGCGGGGTCGGCTGCGGCGTCTTGGCGGCTCCCCAGCCCGACGGCTCGGTATCGATCAAGGGCGATCCCGATCACCCGGCCAATCTCGGCCGGCTCTGCTCGAAGGGCTCTGCCCTTGCCGAAACCGTCGGCCTCGAGGAGCGGCTGCTTTACCCGGAGATCGGCGGCCGCCGCGCCGGCTGGAACGCCGCCCTCGACCTCGTGGCGCGGAAATTCGCGGCGGCGATCGCCGAGCACGGCCCCGATTCCGTCGCCTTCTACGTTTCCGGCCAGCTTCTCACGGAGGACTACTACGTCGCCAACAAGCTGATGAAGGGTTTTGTCGGCTCGGCCAATATCGACACCAACTCCCGCCTGTGCATGGCCTCCTCGGTCGCCGGCCATCGCCGCGCCTTCGGTTCCGACACGGTGCCGGGAACCTACGAGGACCTGGAACTGGCCGACCTCGTCGTGCTCACCGGCTCCAACCTCGCCTGGTGCCATCCCGTGCTCTACCAGCGGCTGGCCGCCGCCAAGGAAAAGCGGCCGGAGATGAAGGTGGTGCTCATCGACCCGCGCCGCACCATGACCGCCGACATCGCCGATCAGCATCTGGCAATCGCACCGGACGGCGACGTGGCGCTCTTCGCCGGCCTGCTGCGCTACATCGCAGAAAAGGGCGTTGTTCGAGGAGATTACGTCGAAAAGCACACTACCGGCTTCAACCAGGCATTGACCGCTGCCGGGCATCTGACGATAGACGAAGTAGCCGCCTCCACCGGCCTGCCGCCGTCCGAGATCGAAACGTTCTACCGGCTCTTCATCGAACGCGAGCGCACCGTCACCGTCTACAGCCAGGGCGTCAACCAGTCCGCTTCCGGCACGGACAAGGTGAACGCCATCCTCAACTGCCATCTGGCCACCGGCCGCATCGGTCGTCCGGGCATGGGCCCGTTCTCCGTCACCGGGCAGCCCAACGCCATGGGCGGGCGCGAGGTCGGCGGGCTCGCCAACATGCTGGCCGCCCATATGGACCTCGAGAACGGCTTTCACCGCGACCTGGTGCAGCGCTTCTGGCGCGCCCCGCACATGGCGGAAAAGCCCGGCCTCAAGGCGGTGGAAATGTTCAAGGCCGTGGCCGATGGGCGCATCAAGGCGCTGTGGATCATGGCCACCAACCCCGCAGATTCGCTGCCCGACGCGGACGCCGTGGAAGCGGCACTGAAGGCCTGCCCCTTCCTCGTCGTCTCCGATATCGCGGACGAGACCGATACGCTGCGCCACGCCCATGTGAAGCTGCCGTCCACGGGCTGGGGCGAGAAGGACGGCACGGTGACGAACTCCGAGCGCCGCATCTCCCGCCAGCGCGCCTTCCTGCCGCCGCCGGGCGAAACGCGGCCGGATTGGTGGCAGATTGTGGAGGTGGCGAGGCGCATGGGGTTTGCGGAGGCTTTCGATTATTCAAGCCCCGCCGAGATCTTCCGCGAACACGCCGCGCTTTCGGCCCATGAGAACGAAGGCGCGCGCGATTTCGACATCGGCGCTTATGCGGGGGTGGACGCGGCGGACTATGAGGGGTTGAAACCGTTTCAATGGCCGGCGCCCGTCGCTACCACCCCTGCCGGGCATCTCCCCCTCAAAGGGGGAGATGGGCCGTCGCTACGACCTTCGCCAATCACAGACGTCGCAGAAATGGAGGGAAGCGCATCGCGTGTGGGTTCTGAGTCCTTGATCGGACCCCCACCCCTCACCCCTCCCCTCAAGGGGGAGGGGGACGATGGAGGGCTCGGCCTGCCTCCCTCCCCCTTGAGGGGAGGGATTGAGGGTGGGGGTTCCGGCGAAGCCGGCAAAGATGACTCATATGCGATAGCCCCGTCCCTTGAGGGGGAGATGCCCGGCAGGGCAGAGGGGGTTACCTCGCGCTTCTTCGCCAACGGCAACTTCTACACCCCCGACCGCCGCGCCCGCTTCATCGCCGTTGCGCCGCAGGCACGACGGGTGACTGACGCCGACCACCCCATGATCCTCAACACCGGCCGCGTGCGCGACCACTGGCATACGATGACCCGTACGGCCAAGAGCGCCCGGCTTTCCGGCCACATGGCCGAGCCCTATGCCGAGCTTCACCCCGAAGACGCCGCGCGCCTTTCCATCCGCGAGGCCGAGCTGGTGCGGGTGGCAAGCCGCCACGGCGCCGTCCTCGTGCGCGCGCTCGTCTCGTCGAGGCAGCGCCGGGGCTCCGTCTTCGTGCCCATGCACTGGACCGACCAGTTTTCCGCCAGGGGCCGCGTCGACGCGCTGGTGCCGCCGGTCACCGACCCTCATTCCGGCCAGCCCGCCTCGAAAAACGTCGCCGTCCGCCTCAATCGCTTTAAAGCCGAATACTACGGCTTCGCCGTCTCCGCCTCGTGCCCCGCCACCGACGGGCTGGACTACTGGGCGCTGGCGCGCAGCAAGGGCGGCTGGCGCCTGGAGCTTGCCGATGGCAAGCCGCTGGAGGCACCCGAGGCCCTCCTGCGCCGGCTCCTGGCCCTTGCCCAGAACGGCGTGGAGATCATCGCCTATCACGACGCGCGCCAGGGCAGCCACCGCCTGGCCGCCTTCGACGGCGAACGGCTCCTCGGTGCCCTCTACCTCTCAAGGACGCCGGTCGCCGCCTCGCGCGGCTTCGCCGTCGAGCAGCTCGGCGAGCCGCACCCCGACCCGCGCTCCCGTTACCGCGTCATCGCCGGCAGGGCAGGGGCCGACCGGCCGGACCCCGGCGCCATCGTCTGCTCCTGCTTCGGCGTCGGTACCAACCAGATCGCCGCCGCCGCCCGCGCCGGCTGCACCAGCGTGGCGGCCGTCGGCGAGGCCCTGCAAGCCGGCACCAACTGCGGCTCCTGCCGGGCGGAGATCAGGGGGATCGTGGATGCGGCGCTGGTCGTTGCGGCGGAATAGTGAATCTGGTGAATAGTGAATAGTGAATAGTAGTAAGTCTCTCTCGACGTGGTAATTCCGCACCATTCACCATTCACCATTCACCATTCACCATTCACCATTCACTATTCACTATTCACTCATATCAACTGCAGCCCCTTCATGCTGGCATGCCCGTCCTTGCCGATGATGATGTGGTCATGAACGGTGATTCCCAGCGGCTCGGCCGTGGCGATGATCGTCCGCGTCATCTCGATGTCGGCACGCGAGGGCGTCGGATCGCCGGAGGGGTGGTTGTGGACGAGGATGATGGCGCTGGCGGAAAGCTCCAGCGCCCGGCGCACCACCTCGCGCGGATAGACCGGCGTGTGGTCGACCGTGCCTGTCTGCTGGCGCTCATCGCGGATGAGCACGTTCTTCTTGTCGAGGAAGAGGATGCGGAATTCCTCGCGGGCCTCGTAGGCCATGGCCGCGCGGCAATAGTCGAGCACCTGTGCCCAGGAGGAAAGCACCTCCCTGCCGCGCACCTCGGCGCGAAGCATGCGCTGGGTGAGGGCGGCGATCAGCTTCAGGTCGCGCGCCGCCGCCTCGCCGATGCCGGAGACTTCCTTCAGGCGGTGCTCGGGCGCGCCCAAAACCTCGCCGATCGAGCCGAACCGTTCGAGAAGCGCCTTGGCCGGCCCCTTGGTGTCGGCGCGCGGCACCGAGCGGAACAGCATCATCTCCAGAAGCTCGTAGTCCGATAGCGCGTCGCTGCCGGCCTCGGCGAAGCGCTGACGCAAGCGCTCGCGGTGGCCCTCATAGTGCTTTTTCTGCCCGGCCGCCTTGCCCGCCTTCGCCTCTTTCCCCGCGGGCTGAAACGCGCCCTCGCCGAAGAAACCCCGTTCGTCTTCCCCCATGATCGCCGCCTTTGCCCCGGTCCCTCGGGCAGAAGTCTACGAGGCGAGGCCCGGCCGGTCCAGCCCTGTCGGCGACAACGTGAAGATCTCGCAGCCGTTTTCGGTGACGCCGACCGAATGCTCGTATTGCGCCGAAAGCGAGCGGTCGCGGGTGACCGCCGTCCAGCCGTCCGACAGCACTTTCACATGCGGCCGGCCAAGGTTGATCATCGGCTCGATGGTGAAGATCATGCCGGGCCGCATCTCCACCCCCTCGTTGGGGCTGCCGTAGTGCAGGATGTTGGGGGCGTCGTGGAAGAGCCGCCCGACGCCATGACCGCAGAAGTCGCGCACCACCGAGCAGCGCTGGCTCTCCGCGTAGGACTGGATGGCAGCGCCTATGGCGCCGGTGCGCGCGCCCGGCTTCACCGCCGCCACGCCGCGCATCAGGCACTCGTGCGTGACCTCCAGAAGCCGCTCGGCGGCACGCTTGATCCGGCCGACCGGGTACATGCGGCTGGAATCACCGTGCCAGCCGTCGAGCACATAGGTCACGTCGATATTGACGATATCGCCTTCCTTGAGCGGCTTGGCGTCGGGGATGCCGTGGCAGACCACGTGGTTGACCGACGTGCAGGAGGATTTCGTGTAGCCGCGGTAGTTGAGCGTGGCGGGAATGGCGCCGTGGTCCATGCCGTATTCGAAGATGAAACGGTCGAGTGCGTCCGTCGTCACCCCCGGCTCGACGATATCGGCGAGCGCGTCGAGGCAGCGGGCGGTGAGCTGGCATGCCTTGCGCATGCCTTCGAAGCCCTCTTCGCCGTAGAGGCGAATCTGGCCGGTGTTGCGCAGGGGTGCCGCGTCGGCGTCAAGGTAAGTGACCATCAGCTTCCATCTCGATCAGGCGATCGGCCGCGATCGCGTCCGCAATGATGTGGCACCCTATCACGAAAGCTTCAACCCCGGCACCGGCTTTGGGTGAGGGGGCCTCACCTTGTTACGAAGATTTAATGGAGGAACCTGCTCAAGCACGCCCCAAGGCCGTCGAAATCGCCGGCTAGGGATCCTATCTGCGCCACCTGAACCTGCCACAGAGTTTCCCGATGAAGAAGAAGATCACCACCCGGCGCGCACTTCTGCTTGTCAACGCCAAGGCAAGGCGCGGGCGGGAATCGGTCGATCCGGTCATCGGGCGGCTTCAAACCGGTGGGCTGGCGGTGACGGTCGAGCCTTTCGAAGCGCTGCCCGAGATCGCCCGCGACATCGTGCGCCTGCGCGCCATGGCCGATCTCGTGATCGTGTGCGGCGGCGACGGCTCCGTATCCTCGGCGGCGATGGCCGCCATGGAAAGCGGCCTGCCAATGGGCATCATCCCCATGGGCACGGCCAACGATCTTGCCCGTACGCTGGAAATCCCCCTGGACCTGTTAAGGGCGGCCGATGTCATCGCCGAGGGCCATGCGCGCCCGATCGACGTCGGCACGGTCAACGGCCATGCCTTCTTCAACGTCGCCAGCATCGGCCTCAGTACCGAGCTTGCCGAGGGCCTCGACCCGGCGCTCAAGCGGCACTTCGGCCGTCTGGGCTATGCGCTTGCGGCGATCAGGGTGTTGACGAAAGCCTCCCGCTTCCGTGCCCGGATCACCGAGAAGGGCATGATGACCGAGGTCGAAACCTACCAGATAGCCGTCGGCAACGGCCGGCATTATGGCGGCGGCAACGTGGTGGAGGAGACGGCGGAAATCGATGATGGCCATCTCGACCTCTACAGCCTGGAGATGTCCAACCTGTGGAAGCTGGCGCTGATGCTGCGCTCCTTCCGCTCCGGCAGGCATGGCGCCTGGCAGGAGGTGCGCACGGCGCGCTGCGTGGAGTTCGACATCGAGACGAAGAAGCCGCTGCCGGTGAACGCCGACGGCGAGATCGTCACCGCGACGCCGGCGCATTTCAAGGTCCACCCCAAGGCGATATCGGTTTTCACCCCCGCCACGGCCTGACGCGCGGCGTCACTGCATCCTGAAAAGTGGATACCGGTTTCCGTCCGGAATCGCGAAAAAACGCCGAGCTGGATCAGGTCATCGATTCCGTGAAACGATGAACCGATCCAAGGGCTTCCATCTCAAGCAGACGATCGGGCACGATCGCCTCCGCGCTGACGCGGCACCCGATCACGAATGCTTCGACCCCGGCGCTATGCGCCATGGCGAATGCGGCCGCATAAGCGGGGTCGAGGTCGTCGCACAGGCGGAAGCGGTGGCAGTCGCCCCGCTGCACCACATAAACCATGATCGCGCGGGCGCCGGCCGCCCGCATCGCCGCCAACTCCGCCAGATGCCGCGTGCCGCGCGCCGTCGCCGTGTCGGGAAACTCCGCCAGCCCCTCCTCGCGCATGAAATGGACGTTCTTCACCTCCACATAGGCCGGTGGGCGCTCGGGATGCTCCAGGAGGAAGTCGATGCGCGAGCGCTCGCCGTAGCGCTGCTCGGGCCGGATGACGGGATAGGTGCCAAGGTCGTCGATCAGCCCGGCGCCGATAGCCTCGACCGCCAGCTTGTTGGGCAGGCCGGTGTTGATGCCCACCAGCGTGCCGTCCGCCTCCACCACCTCCAGCGTATGCGCGTATTTGCGCTTCGGGTTGGCGGATTTCGAAAGCAGGATGCGCGAGCCGGGATCGGTCAGGCCGAGCATGGAGCCGGTGTTGGGCACGGCCACGGTAAGCGCCGTGCCGTCGGCCAGCGTGACGTCCGCCAGGAAGCGCTTGTAGCGCCGCACCAGACGCGCCTCGATCAGGGGGGAGGGGAAGTTCATGGGCCAGCGACCGTCCGGCGGTATCGAGTGGATCACGGCCGCAATCGCGACCCGCATAACACGGGGTTTCATAACGGCCCATGCCGGCCGCGTCGAGTGCCCGCGCGCCTCGGCGGCGATTACGTGGAAACCGGCTTTCCGTCCGGAATTGCAGCCGGGGCCGTGGACCGCGTTCTGGGCGAGCCGCTCCATCCCTATGAGGCCTGAACGCATATCGCGCCTGGAGTGAAAAAGTCCCCGGATGCCCAAGAACACGGCTTGCCGGAGCGGGCGAAGCTCTCTATAAGGCGCCTCGTCTTGCCTGCGCCCATCGTCTAGCGGTCTAGGACGCCGCCCTTTCACGGCGGAAACACGGGTTCGAGTCCCGTTGGGCGTGCCATGGTTTCTGTTTTTCCAGAAAATCAGCGGCTTAGAGCAATTCTGCGGGCTGCGGCCGGGCGGCGTGGTGATCGTGACCGCCACCCAAAAGCTTGAGCCCAGCTGCCTACTTCTTGCCCCGGCACTTCCAGTTCCAGTCGCGCTCCGGCCCGACGTCCACGTGAACCGACGTTGTGTGGCAATAGGTGCCCACGCCGCCGCGGCCCGGCAGCGCGCGTGTGAAGCGCGCCAGCTCCCACTTGCTGACGCCCTCGACCTGGATGTCGGCGGCCGCGCAATACATGTGCATGGAATTGCGCGCCCCGCGCACGCGCCTGTTGTACTCCCGGCTGCGGTAGCCGGAGGTGACGAGGACGCGCTTGCCGTAATGGCTCTCGATGGTCCTCAGCATGCGCATCAGCGCCGGCTTGAAGCAGGAGACGTCCACGCTCTCGCGCTGCTTCAGAAGCCCGTTCGGCGCCAGGCGGGCAAGTCCCGCGGCCGAGGCCACCTCGTAGGTGCCTACCCGTTCATAGAGATCGAGGTCGCTGGTGTCGTCGATATTGGATTTGCGGACGATCTCGAAAAGCTCTTCGCCCTCGCGCACGCCAGGCAGCGCGTCCATGCTGAACGAGGCGCGCATGGGGGTTGCCTCGGTGTTGGAGGCAAGGTTGACGATCGGCTTTTCTTCCTTCGCGTCCGGCTCATCGGCCTTGGCCGTCTCGGCAGCGGCTTTTTCCTCACTTTGCGCCATCGCCGCGGCGATCGGGCTCTTCTTGGCCGGTGCCGCCTCGGCGGGCGAGAAGAAGGCGGAGAGGAAGCCACGCCTCTTGGCGGCCGTATCGTCCTCGGTTGCCGCCGGCGTTTTAGCTTCGGCCACCTGTTCTTCCCGCTGCGGCTCGCCGGGCGTCTCCTCGGCCTCGGTTACCTCCGGCTGCTCGCCCGTCCCTTCTTTCGCCGCCTGCTGCTCTTCAGGTTGAGCTTCCGCTTCGGCCGCCGCCGCCGTTTCCGCTTCATCCTTGGCCGCGGCCTTAGTTCCCGGCCGCGGCGAGGGGCGCACGGCTGCCGTGCTCGCTTCCATGGCCGCCTGCAGCGGGCTGACGCCGTCTTCGCCGGATGATGTTTCGCCGGATGATGTTTCGTAGGAGCCGGGGGCCAGGCCGAAAGGCGCATCGGAGGATGCCGAGCACGAAGCCGCAAGCGCACAGGCGATCACCACCCCCAGAGCGCGCCACCTCACCGAATCGCCAAATTTATTTTTTCCAGCCGAAGCCGGATCACTGGCAATCAAAAAGCCTTCCTCTCCGGCAAGCGGTTCTGCGGACCCAAGAGCCGCACGCGTCGCTCAAACTCCCCCGACGCACCCTGACAATATGCGAGTGGTAGCGAAATAGTGCCCCTTTTGCAACACGTTATGCTGAATGACGATCGGGCCGGCGTGGCGAACACCTGCCCCCCGCCGTCACACCCGCACCCGCACATAGTCGCCCGGCGCCTCGCCCAGCATCTTCTTGCGCCGGTCGAGCTTGCGGGCCGGCAGGCGCGTGTCGTCGAGCTTCTCGATCCATTCCTGCCAGTGGGGCCACCAGGAGCCGGCGGCGGTCCGCGCCGTCTCCAGCCATTTCTCCAGGCTTTCCCCGGCCGTCCCGCCGGTCCAGTACTGGTATTTGTTGAGGCCCGGCGGGTTGACGACGCCGGCGATGTGGCCGGAGCCGGCCAGCACGAACTCGACCGGCCCGCCGAACAGCCGGCTGCCGGTGAATACCGACTTCGCCGGCGCGATGTGATCCTCGATCGTCGCAAGGTTATAGATCGGCACTTTGATGTCGGCGAGCGAAAGCCGCTTGCCGCAGAGCGTTGCCCGGCCCTTGGCCAGGTTGTTCTCCAGATAGCAGTTGCGCAGGTAGTAGGAATGGTTGGCGGCGGCCATGCGCGTCGAATCGGCGTTCCAGTAGAGGAGGTCGAAGGGCAGGGGGTCTTTCCCGCGCAGATAGTTGTTGACCACATAGGGCCAGATCAGATCCCGCGCCCTGAGCATGTTGAAGGCGGTGGCCATGCGGCTGCCTTCCAGATAGCCCTTCTCCTTCATGGCCCGGTCGATGGCCTCCACCTGCTCCTCGTCGGCGAAGACCTTGAGGTCCCCTGCATAGGTAAAGTCGACCTGCGTGGTGAGGAAGGTGGCCGAGGCGATGCGCTCGTCCTTCTCCTGCGCCATCAGGGCGAGGCTTGCGGCGAGCAGCGTGCCGCCGACGCAATAGCCCAGAACATTGACCTTTTCTTCCCCAGTCCGCTCGGCGATCGTCTTGAGACCGAATTCGATCCCCTCTCGGAAATATTCGTCCCAGCCCTTGGTGCCGTGGCGCTCGTCCGGGTTCACCCAGGAGACGACGAAGACCGTGTGGCCCTTTTCCACCGCCCAGCGGATGAAGGAGCGGTCCGGGTTGAGGTCGAGCACGTAGAACTTGTTGATCCACGGCGGCACGATCATGAGCGGCCGCCGCAGCACTTGCGTCGTTGCCGGCGCATATTGGATGATCTCGGCCAGGTCGCTGCGTGCCACCACCTTGCCGGGCGTCGTCGCCAGGTTGCGGCCGAGCTCGAACTTGGAATAGTCCGACTGGCGCAATCTCAGTTCGCCCTTTCCGGCGGCAATGTCCTCGGCCAGCATGCGCATGCCGCGCACCAGGTTCTCGCCGTCCGATTCGAAGGTCTCGCGCAGGAGCTGCGGGTTGGTCATGAGGAAGTTCGTCGGCGAGAGCGCCTCGCTCACTTGGCGCATATAGAATCGCGCCTTGTGGCGCGACTGCTCGTCCAGCCCCTCGGCGTTCTCAACAAGGTCCGACGCCCAGCGCGTGGTCACCAGATAGGCTTGCTTCAGGAAGTCGAAGAAGGCGTTCCTCGCCCAGTCCGGGTCCTGGAAGCGCTTGTCGCCGGCCTCCGGCTCGATCCGCTCGCCCTCTGCCGGCTCGCCGCTCATGCGGCGGATGGAGTTCGCCCATATGCCCATGTAGCTGGAGAACAGCCGCGTCTGCGCCTCCAGTGCCCGGGCGGGGTCCGACATCCAGTACTCGGTCAGCTTGGAGAAGGTCTTGACCATGTCGGCCAGCGGCTCGGCCATCGTATCGCGCTTTTCCCCGGCCTCGCGCGGCTGTGACCAGGCGGCGGCGGCCTTGCCGGCCTCCTCCAGCGCGCGGGCGAGGTTAAGCGCAAAGCGCTCCGGGTCTCTCACCATATAGGACTCGAGCGATGTGCCGCCGTCCGTTTCCCGCTTGTTCTGATTGCCGGACTGCATCATTCTTCAGGCTTGACCTCCTCTGAACGCCTTATTGCCATATTAGCACTTAGCGTAGCGGATGATCGGAAAAACAATATGAAAATTGGCAGCCCGCCTTCCTCCTGTCTGCGCACGAGCCTCCTTGTGCTGCCGCTTCTCGCAGTGCCCGGCTCCTGTTCCTCGCTTTCCCTCCAGGACGTCGCGCCGGCACCGGTCTCGCAACCTGTCGCGACCGCGCAGGCCGATGCCGCACCCTCGCGCCCGACCCAGCCCGACGGCTATCCCAATTTGAACGTCCCCGTCGAGAGGGCGTCGCCGCAGTTCGAGGCGGACGAACAGCGGCAGCTCGTGGAGGAACTCACCACCCTGCGCGAAAGACATGCGGCGGGAGAGGATTCGACCCGAGCCCTCTTAGAGGCCGAGCGGCTACGCCGCCTCGGCCGCTCCCACGGCGAACGCGCGCTGGAAGGGATCGAAACCGTGCAATAGGCCGCAGCGAATTTTCAAACGGTCTGAAGGCCACACTGCGGCCCTGCTTGCACGGCACAACCTATCGACCGCCCCCGCGAACAGGTGTATAGGCGCGGGGTACATCTTCACCGGAAAAGGTACCATGGAAGAGTTTCACAAGGTCCGCAGGCTGCCGCCCTACGTGTTCGAGCAGGTCAACCGGCTGAAGGCCAGCGCCCGCTCCCTCGGCGCCGATATCGTCGACCTTGGCATGGGCAATCCGGACCTTCCGACCCCGCAGGCGATCGTCGACAAGCTGTGCGACGTGGTGCGCGATCCGCGCACGCACCGCTATTCGGCCTCCCGCGGCATCCCGGGTCTCCGCCGGGCGCAGGCCGCCTATTACGCGCGCCGCTTCGGCGTCAAGCTCGATCCGGAGACGCAGGTCGTCGCCACGCTCGGCTCCAAGGAGGGCTTCGCCAACATGGCGCAGGCCATCACCGCGCCGGGCGACGTCGTCATGTGCCCCAACCCGACCTATCCGATCCACGCGTTCGGCTTCATCATGTCCGGCGGCGTCATCCGCTCAATGCAGGCCGAGCCCGACGACGGCTTCATTCCCGCGCTCGAGCGGGCGGTGCGTCACTCGATCCCCAAGCCCCTGGCATTGATCCTGAATTACCCATCCAATCCAACCGCTTGCGTGGCTTCGCTCGACTTCTACAAGGACGTCGTCGCCTTCGCGCGCAAGAACGACATCATCATCCTTTCCGACCTCGCCTACGCGGAGATCTATTTCGACGGCAACCCGCCGCCCTCCGTGCTCGAAGTGCCGGGAGCGATGGACGTGGCGGTCGAATTCACCTCCATGTCGAAGACCTTCTCCATGCCCGGCTGGCGCATGGGCTTCGCCGTTGGCAACGAGCGGCTGGTCGCCGCTCTCGCACGCGTCAAATCCTATCTCGACTACGGCGCCTTCACGCCCATCCAGGTGGCTGCCGCCGCCGCGCTCAACTCCGACGGCGCGGAGATCGAGGAGGTGCGCAGCGTCTACCACCGCCGCCGCGACGTGCTGGTGGAGGCCTTCGGCCGTGCCGGCTGGCACGTGCCGCCGCCGCCGGCCACCATGTTCGCCTGGGCGCCGATCCCCGAGCCTTTCCGGCCGCTCGGCTCGCTGGAGTTCTCCAAGCTCCTGGTCGAGAAGGCGGACGTCGCCGTCGCCCCAGGTGTCGGCTTCGGCGAGCACGGCGACGACTACGTGCGCATCGCGCTGGTGGAGAACGAGCACCGCATCCGCCAGGCCGCGCGCTCGATCAAGCGCTTCCTGGTGAGCGCCGAGAAGACGCTCGACAACGTCATCCCGCTCGCCGCAAGGCGCTAACCCTTATCCACACCTGAAAAGACAATCGGAGGAACACGCCCGATATGGCCGAAGCCTTGCGCGTAGGAATTGCCGGTCTGGGCACCGTGGGTGCCAGTGTCGTTCGCATGCTCCAGAACAAGGCGTCGGAGCTCACCCGCCAGTGCGGCCGCCAGATCGCCCCGGTCGCCGTGTCGGCGCGCGACCGCACCCGCGACCGCGGCATCGACCTTGGCAATGCGCAATGGTTCGATGACCCGGTTGCACTGGCCCGCTCCTCCGAGATCGAGGTGTTCGTCGAGTTGATCGGCGGCGAGGACGGTATCGCGCTCGATTCGGTGCGCGCTGCCCTTGAGGCCGGCCGCCACGTGGTGACGGCCAACAAAGCGTTGCTTTCCAAGCACGGCGTCGCACTCGCCGCGATCGCCGAGAAGAAGGGCGTGCTGCTCAACTATGAGGCGGCGGTGGCCGGCGGCATCCCCGTCATCAAGACCATGCGCGAGGCGCTGGCCGGCAACCATGTCAGCCGCGTCTTCGGCATCATGAACGGCACCTGCAACTACATCCTCACCCGCATGGAAGCCGAGGGCCTGAGCTTCGAGGACTGCCTGAAGGACGCGCAGAGGCTCGGCTATGCCGAGGCCGACCCCACCTTCGACATCGAAGGCCACGACACCGCCCACAAGCTCTCCATCCTGACGAGCCTCGCCTTCGGCTGCCGCATTTCCGCCGACGACATCTACATGGAGGGCATCTCCAACATCACCCAGGCCGACATCCGCGCGGCCGCCGAGCTCGGCTACCGCATCAAGCTCCTGGGCGTCGCGCAGAAGACCGACAGCGGCATAGAGCAGCGCGTGCACCCGACCATGGTGCCGGTAAGCTCCGTCATCGCCCAGGTGCACGGCGTCACCAACGCGGTAGCCATCGAGACCGACATGCTGGGCGAGCTTCTCCTGTCCGGCCCCGGCGCCGGGGGCGATGCCACGGCGTCCGCCGTCATCGGCGATATCGCCGACATCGCCAAGAGCCGGCCCGGGTTCCAGCACGGCCCTGTCTTCGGCTGGCCTGCCAAGGAACTGGCGCCCTATAAGCGCGCCCGCATGCGCGCCCATGCCGGCGGCTACTTCATCCGCCTGACGGTGCACGACCGCACCGGCGTCTTCGCCGCCATCGCCAGGCGCATGGCCGACAACGACATCTCGCTCGAATCCATCGTCCAGCACGGCGATCCGAGCGAGGAGGCGCACAAGACCGTGATCCTCGTCACCCACGAGACCATGGAAGCCTCCGTCCGCAAGGCCGTCGAGGGCATCACCAGGGACGGCCACCTGACGACCAAGCCGCAAGTGATACGGATCGAGCGGGCGGCTTGAACTCAGAGAATTTATGAAGATGGGCGAAATGCGCGAAGAATACGAGATCCGCATTAAAGCTGCGGAGAAAGCGCACGAAAGCCGCCCATAACCCTTGCGCATCAAACGTGCGGCTTGGCGGTCACGTCGACGCCGAGCGCGCGCATGACGGCGAGCGTGGTTTTCAAGGTCGGATTGCCGCGCGCGCTGAATGAACGATAGAGCTGTTCCCGGGAAAGTCCCGTTTCCCTCGCGATTTCGGTCATGCCCTTTGCGCGTGCGGCAACCCCGAGGGCGTGAGCGATATATCCCGCATCATGGGTCTCGAAGGCTGCAGCCATGAAGGTGGCGATCGCCTCCTCTGAATCCAAATCCTCGGCGGGATCATAGGTTGTCAGTTTTTCAGCCATCTTGTTCGCTCCATTCGGCCGCCGGTCGCTTGGCTGCCTTTATGTCCTTGGTCTGTGTGCTCTTGTCGCCATCACACAAGAGGACGATGATTTGGTCCCCACGCTGTGTGAAGTAGATGCGGTAGCCGGGGCCATAGTGGATGCGCAGTTCGCTAACGCCGTTTCCCACGGGAGAAACGTCTCCGGTGTGACCATAGGCAAGCCGGTCCAGCCGTGACGCGATCAGTGTACGTGCCCGGCGGTCCTTGAGACGCTCTCTCCACTTTCTGAACGTCTCCGTTTGCTTCAGCACCGCCATATATGGTTCTGTAATCTATAAACTACAATTGTTCAATCGTGTCCTTGCCGGTCCGTTTCGCCGGAAACGAAGACAGCGCGTCACATTTATTCAATCGATTCAAGTTAGTAGAAGGGCAGGACGGCTCTTGCCGTCCCTCCGTCTCTTTGCCACAAGGGGTGGATGAACATCCGCGACCCGCGCCCCAGCCGCGCCTTTTCCGGAGTACAGGGATGACCTTCATGCCGAAAAACCCGCAGACCGGTCTCGACCGGATCCTAACGCTCGAGCTTGTCCGCGTCACCGAGCGCGCGGCTGTGGCCGCGGCAAGGCTGCGCGGGCGTGGCGATGAGAAGGCGGCCGACCAGGCGGCCGTCGATGCCATGCGCACGGAGCTGAACCGCCTGCCGATCTCCGGCACTGTGGTCATCGGCGAGGGCGAGCGCGACGAGGCGCCGATGCTCTATATCGGCGAGGAGGTGGGTGTCGGCGAGGGGCCGGCGGTCGACATCGCGCTCGATCCGCTCGAAGGCACCACCATCTGCGCCAAGAACCTGCCCAACGCGCTGGCCGTCATCGCCATCGCCGAGCGTGGCAGCCTGCTCTACGCGCCCGACGTCTACATGGAGAAGATCGCCATCGGCCCCGGCTATCCCGAAGGCATCGTCGATCTCGACGCGCCGGCGGTCGAAAACATCGAGAACCTCGCCAAGGCCAAGGGCGTGCCCGTCTCCGAGATCACCGCCTGCATCCTCGACCGCCCGCGCCATGCGCGCCTCGTCGAGGCCGTGCGGGCGACGGGCGCGGCGATCCGCCTGATCGGCGACGGCGACGTCGCAGGTGTCATCCACACGACCGATCCGGACGAGACCGGCATCGACATCTACATGGGCATCGGTGGTGCGCCCGAGGGCGTCCTGGCCGCCGCCGCCTTGCGCTGCATCGGCGGCCAGATGCAGGGGCGCCTGCAGCTCAACACGGAGGAGAAGCTGGCGCGCGCCGCCAAGATGGGCATTGCCGACCCAAAGAAGGTCTACCGTATGGACGAGATGGCAAGCGGCGATGTCCTCTTCGCCGCCACCGGGGTGACGGACGGCAACATGCTTGCGGGCGTGAAGTTCGGCCGCGGGTCGATCGACACCCACACCATCGTCATGCGCTCCTCCTCCCGCACGGTGCGCGAGATCAAGGCGCAACACCAGGACTTGGATAAGTTCTAAGGGAGTGTCAGGCGGAGCGGACACAATTCCTCTGGGGATTTCGTGGACGAAAGCCCAGATGCCGCCGCTCGCGGCGTCATGATCCTTTCATCGCGGCCACCATCCCTCTATCGTCCTTTCAAGGACGGGAGATAAGGGTTGAGCGGCGAAAGGCGGTATTTTCTCGACGTCAGGAAGTCGGCGCGCGGGGTCTCGTGGGAGCATCGGCTGGATGCGCGTGGCGAGAACCTGGCGCTCGGCATGGCGCAAAGCCATGGAATGCCGGAGATCGTCGCCCGCGTTCTGGCGGGGCGCGGCGTGGGTCTTGACGAGGCGGCGTCCTTTCTCACCCCCTCCATCCGCGACCTCCTGCCCGATCCGGCATCCCTGACCGACATGGAAAAGGCGGCAGCGCGCATTGCCGAGGCGGCAAGGCGGCGCGAGCGCGTGGCGATCTTCGGCGATTACGACGTCGACGGCGCTGCCTCCTCGGCCATGATGAAGCGCTTCCTCGCCCATTACGGCGTTGAAGCCGAGATCTACATCCCCGACCGCATCTTCGAAGGCTACGGCCCCAATCCGTCGGCCATGCGCGAGCTTGCCGGGCGCGCCAGGCTCATCGTCACCGTCGACTGCGGCACCAACAGCGCCGAGGCCATCGCCGCGGCAGAAGAGGCGGGGGCCGACGTCGTGGTGCTGGATCACCACCAGGTGGGCGGGGCGCTTCCCGATGGGGTGCCCGTCGTCAACCCCAACCGCGAGGACGATCTTTCCGGTCAGGGGCATCTGTGCGCGGCCGGTGTCGTCTTCCTGACGCTGGTGCGCACGAGCCGCATCCTGCGGGAGAAGCTGCCCGCCACGCCGCCCTTCGATCTGCTCATGCTGCTCGATCTCGTGGCGCTGGCGACCGTCTGCGACGTGGTGCCGCTCATCGGCGTCAACCGCGCCTTCGTCGTCAAGGGCCTGGCGGCGGCAAGACAGATGCAGACGCCGGGGCTTGCCGCGCTCGCCCGTCTCGCGCGCATCGGCGAGCCGCTCAATCCCTATCACTTCGGCTTCCTCATCGGCCCGCGCATCAATGCCGGCGGGCGGATCGGCAATGCCGCGCTCGGCAGCAATCTTCTGGCGACATCCGATCCTAGCGAGGCGGAGACGATCGCCGCCACCCTCGACCGGCTGAACCAGGAGCGCCAGGCGATGGAGGTGGCCATGCTGGCCGAGGCGCGCGCCGAGGCCGACGCGGAGCTGGCGGCCGGCGACGGGCCGGCCGTGCTGGTGACGGCGAGCGAAGGCTGGCACGCCGGCATCGTCGGCCTGATCGCCTCGCGGCTGAAGGACCACGCCCGCCGCCCCACCTTCGCCATCGCCTTCGACGGCAATCGCACGGGCACCGGCTCCGGCCGCTCGATCCCCGGCTTCGATCTAGGCAAGCTGGTGCGCGAGGCGGTCTGCGAAGGGCTTCTGGTGAAAGGCGGCGGGCACGCCATGGCCGCCGGCATCACCGTCGAGCGCAAGAATCTCGGGCGCCTGCGCGCCTTCTTCGAGGAAAAGGCGGGATCGGCCGTGACGGCGCTGCGCGCCGCCGAGAGCCTGCGCATCGACGCCGCACTTTCGGCCGAGGGCGCCACCTTCGCGCTTCTCGACACGCTCGAGGCCGCCGGGCCCTACGGCTCGGGCCATCCCGCGCCGATACTGGCGCTGCCGCGCCACCGCCTTGCCGATGCCAGTGTCGTCGGCAACGGCCATGTGCGCGCCGACCTGCGCACCCATTCAGGCGCGCGGCTGCAGGCCATCGCCTTCCGCGCCGCCGAGAGCGGGCTGGGTGAGTTCCTGCTTTCGCGCCGGGGCGCCACGATCCACGTCGCCGGCTCGCTCGCCGCCAATCACTGGAACGGCTCGCGCTCCGTGCAGTTCCGCATCACCGATGCGGCCGGAGATTGATTTCAGAAACGATGATCTGGCCTAGGCAAGCACGCTCAAGACCCGCTGCAGCTCCGGAAGCTGCGCCTTCGTTGCGTCATAGCCCAGCTTGATGGCCTCGTCCGCGCGGTAGAACTCGGTAAGCCCGATATGGCCGAGCTTGGGCTGCAGCGACATGTCGGGCGGGTCGCCGGCCATGCGGGCCCGCGAGATGCGGTCCTGGATGATATTGAACGCCTCGACCATGACGCCGGTGATCCCCAGGCGCGACTCACGCTGGCGCGGCCCCTTGTCCACCACCAGCGGCGTCTTCCTGCCGTTCAGCTGCTTGTCTTCCATATCCGGCAGGTCGGCCGAATGCTTGATGACCGCGGCGCGGCCGAAAAGGTCGTAGTGCAGGTTGACGGCCACCACCAGCGGCTGCTCATACGCGCGGCATACCGACACCGGCACCGGGTTCACCAGCGCGCCGTCGACCAGAACGCGGCCGTTGCAGACCACCGGCTCGAACACGCCGGGCAGCGCGTAGGAGGCGCGCATGGCGGTGATCAGCGAGCCGTTGGACAGCCACACCTCGTGGCCGGTGCGGATTTCCGCCGCCACGCACACGAAGGGTCTCACCAATTCGGTGAAGGTCACGTCCTTCAGGTGCTCTTCCATGCGGCTGGTCAGCTTCATGCCGCCGAACAGGCCGCTGCCGCCGAAACTGAGGTCGAGCAGGCCGAAGATGCGCCGGCGCGTCAGGGAGCGGGCGAATTCCTCCAATTCGTCCAGCTTGCCGGCCAGATAGCAGCCGCCGACGAGCGCGCCGATGGATGTGCCGGCGATCATGCCGATGGGGATGGCCGCCTCGTCCAGCGCCCTCAAGACGCCGATATGGGCCCAGCCGCGCGCCGCACCCCCGCCCAGCGCGAGCGCGATCGACGGCAGCTTCTCGGGCTGCGGCACGGGCGTCGAAGCAAGCGGTGGCGGCGCGGCCGGCTCCAGCCCTTCCTGCTTCGCGCGATGCTGTATGCGATCGAGCATCGTCATCTCCTCGTCCCGGCCCCATACTGGCGCAGGGTCGTATCTAATTTATGAATATGAGCACGGCTGCGATTCGAAGCCACCCCGCCAGTTGGATGAGTAGCATCAACTTTTTGCTACGAGGACGGGACGATCGCGATCCAGACTCACACTCCTGTAGAAGCAAGAACGCCGTCCGGTGTGACAGGTTGCACCATCGCCGGCGACCCGCACGATGAGGTGCACGGCATCCTGGTCGCAATCGGTGCTTACACTTTCGACGTACTGGACGTTGCCCGACGTCTCGCCCTTCTTCCACAAAGTGCGGCGCGAGCGCGACCAGTAGTGGGCAATGCCGGTCTCAAGCGTTTTGGAGAGCGCCTCCGCATTCATATGCGCGACCATGAGCAACCCGCCGTCGCCGGCATCTGTGACGACGGCCGTTATCAGCCCATCGGCATCGAAACGCGGCGTGAACGCCGCGCCTTCTTCGAGTTCACCTTTGTCGGAGGAGGGTGGTGAAAAAGTGATTCCCGGCATGGATCAGCCGTTCCGGCTGTCGCGGACCAGCGTGACGAACCGCGCCTGCTCTTCCGGCTTTTCCTTGAAGACGCCGGTGAAGGTGGAGGTGAGTGTCGTCGAGCCCTGCTTCTGGATGCCGCGCATGGACATGCACATGTGCTCCGCCTCGATCATCAGGGCCACACCGCGCGGCTTGAGCACATCCTGGATCGCCGTGGCGATCTGCGCCGTCATGGCCTCCTGCGTCTGCAGGCGGCGGGCGTAGATGTCGACCACGCGGGCGATCTTCGACAGGCCGACCACCTTGCCCTTGGGCAGGTAGGCGACATGGGCCTTGCCGATGACCGGCACCATGTGGTGCTCGCAATGGGAGTGGAAGGAGATATTCTTCAGAAGCACCATGTCGTCGAAGCCGGCAACCTCCTCGAAGGTGCGGCCGAGTTCCTCGACGGGAGACCGGTCATAGCCGGAGAACAGCTCTTGATAGGCCTTCACCACGCGCTCGGGCGTCTCCTTCAGCCCCTCGCGCTCGGGGTTGTCGCCCGCCCAGCGCAGAAGCGTGCGCACGGCGGCCTCCGCCTCCTCGCGGCTCGGCCGGTCGGTAACGGGCTTGTCCAGATAGTGCTTCGCGGCCTGCTCGACGTCCGATTCGGGACGGGGCGGGAAGCTTTTGATAATTGCGTCCATGACGAGGCGTCTCCCGTAGTCCCTGTCACGCAGGGACGAGTTGAACGGTTCACAGCCTTCGCGGGTTTTCTGGGAACTGTATACAGTCCCGCCCGAAAGCGGCTCGCGGCACCGGTGGGCAGAGCATCTTTACCCCTTCTTGCCCTCAACCGGATACGATCATTATATAGTTTGTTCGGGGCGCGAATGAAAGGCATATGCGCGACAAGCCATGCCTGGTCTGCGCCCTCAGGCGGAAATTCATGATCGACGACGTCTATAACGCGAAAATTCTTGGCTTTGCCGGCAATATCGGCCGTATCGGCCGTTTGGCGGAGCCGGATGCAAGCGCCACCGCTCATTCGAGGCTGTGCGGCTCCACGGTGACGGTCGACCTGAAGATGGCCGACGGCGTGGTGAGCGACTTCGCCCACGAGGTGCGTGCCTGCGCGCTCGGTCAGGCATCCTCCTCCATCATGGCGCGGAACGTCGTCGGCGCCAGCGCCGAGGAATTGAGGGCCGTGCGCGAGACCATGCGGCGCATGCTGAAAGAGAACGGCCCGCCGCCCGACGGCCGCTTTGCCGACCTCAAATACCTGGAGCCCGTGCGCGACTACAAGGCCCGCCACGCCTCCACCATGCTGACCTTCGACGCGGTGGTCGACTGCATAGACCAGATCGAGAAGAAGCGAGCGGAGAAGGCCGCGTAGCGTTGACTGCGCCACCTGCAAGACTGTCCCGCAACTGGCGGGGCCCCTGGCCGAAAACGCCCGGGCGCGTGTTCGGCACGGCTCTCGTGCGCTTCTACCAGCTCACCCTGTCGGGTTTCGTCGGCAATTCCTGCCGCCATTTTCCCACCTGCTCGGAATACGCCTATGAGGCGATCGCCCGCCACGGGCTTTGGTCCGGCGGCTGGATGGGCCTTTTTCGCTTCATGCGTTGCGGCCCAGGCGGCACCCACGGGATCGATCCCGTGCCCGAGGCGCTGGAAGCGGATTTGCACTGGTACACGCCCTGGCGCTTCTGGCGCGTGTCGGCAAGGCCGCGGAGCGATTAAGCTCGATACCTGGTTAAACGACCATCTTCTTCTTGTTACGCTCGCCTGCTGCTGGCAAGTTACGACTCGTTGAGTTGAGCAGCTTAGGAGAGGGATTGACCGACATGGCTCATAAGTTCGAAATTTATAAGGACAAGGCTGGCGAATTTCGTGTGCGCTTCAAATACAACAGCGAGGTGATCTTCGCGACGGAAGGATACACCTCCAAGGCGAGCGCGCAGAACGCGATCGACTCGATCAAGAAAAACGGGCCGGACGCGCCGACCGAGGACAACAGCTAGGCCTTTCGGGTTTCCACCCTGAATTCCAAAGCATCGAGAGCCGGCGCAGCGTAGCCTTTACGTGCGCCGGCTCTGCTATTATGTAGCGCGCGTGCCCGCTCGCATGCCGAGCATGCCCGCGGCCATCGCCGACCATAGACCACACCACCCGCGCTCGTATGCGGGACTGGATAGAAAGGACATGATCATGGCTCACGCCATTCCCCTTGTTTTTCCCGATGGTTCATCCCGAGAATACGACGCCGCCATCACCGGCGCCGAGCTTGCCGAATCGATCTCCAGATCGCTGGCCAAGAAGGCGGTTGCCTACACGCTCGATGGCGAGCTGCGCGATCTGGCAGACCCGGTGGGGCAGGGCGGGCGGATCGAGATCGTCACCCGCGACGACCCGCGCGCGCTGGAGCTTATCCGCCACGACGCCGCCCATGTGATGGCCGAGGCCGTTCAGGAACTTTATCCCGGCACGCAGGTCACCATCGGCCCGGTGATCGAGAACGGCTTCTACTACGATTTCGCCCGCAACGAGCCATTCACGCCGGACGACCTGCCGGCGATCGAGAAGAAGATGCGCGAGATCATCGGCCGCAACGAACCCTTCACCAAGGAGGTCTGGTCGCGGGAGAAGGCGAAAGAGGTCTTCCGCGAGAAGGGGGAGATGTACAAGGTCGAGCTCATCGACGCGATCCCTGAGGGCGAGGACCTGAAGGTCTACGCTCAAGGGGCGTGGTTCGACCTGTGCCGCGGCCCGCACATGGCCTCGACCGGGCAGATCGGCAATGCCTTCAAGCTGATGAAGGTGGCCGGCGCCTATTGGCGCGGCGATTCCGACAACGCCATGCTCACCCGCATCTACGGCACGGCCTGGGCGAGCCAGGAGCAGCTGGACCAGTATCTCCACATGCTGGAGGAAGCGGAAAAGCGCGACCACCGCCGGCTTGGCCGCGAGATGGACCTGTTCCACTTCCAGGAGGAGGGGCCGGGCGTCGTCTTCTGGCATTCCAAGGGCTGGCGCATGTTCCAGAACCTCGTCTCCTACATGCGCCGCCGGCTCGATGGCGAGTATGAGGAGGTCAACGCGCCGCAGGTGCTCGACCACGCGCTGTGGCAGACCTCGGGCCACTGGGGCTGGTACAAGGAGAACATGTTCGCCGTCCAGTGCGCCGACGAGGAGGCGGAGGACCAGCGCGTCTTTGCATTGAAGCCGATGAACTGCCCCGGCCACGTGCAGATCTTCAAGCACGGGCTCAAATCCTACCGCGATCTGCCGATCCGGCTTGCCGAATTCGGCGCCGTCCATCGCTACGAGCCGTCCGGCGCGCTGCACGGGCTGATGCGCGTGCGCGGCTTCACCCAGGACGACGCGCACGTCTTCTGCACCGAGGAGCAGCTCGAGGCGGAGATCCTCAAGATCAACGATCTGATGATGTCGGTCTACGAGGACTTCGGCTTCGAGCAGGTCGTGGTCAAGCTTGCGACCCGGCCGGAAAAGCGCGTCGGCACCGACGCCATGTGGGACCACGCCGAAGACATCCTGAAGCGGGCGCTTGCGAAGATGGAGGCCGAATCGGGCGGCCGCATCAAGGCCGGCATCAACGAGGGCGAGGGCACCTTCTACGGTCCCAAGTTCGAGTACACGCTGAAGGACGCTATCGGGCGCGACTGGCAGTGCGGCACCACGCAGGTGGATTTCAACCTGCCGGAGCGTTTCGGCGCCTTCTACATCGATTCCGATTCGGAGAAGAAGCAGCCGGTGATGATCCACCGCGCCATCTGCGGCTCGATGGAGCGTTTCCTGGGCATCCTGATGGAAAACTTCGCCGGCCATTTTCCGCTGTGGTTCGCGCCGCTGCAGGTGGTGGTCGCCACCATCACCTCGGACGCCGACGACTATGCCCAGCAGGTGGCGCGCCGGCTCAAGGGTGCTGGGCTCGTCGTGGAAACGGACCTGCGCAACGAGAAGATCAACTACAAGGTGCGCGAACATTCGCTCGCCAAGGTGCCGGTCATTCTCGTTTGCGGCAAGCGCGAGGCGGAGGAGGGCACGGTGAACGTCCGCCGGCTGGGCAGCCGCGACCAGACCTCGCTGCCGCTCGAGGAGGCCGTCGCGAGCCTCGCCGATGAAGCGACGCCGCCGGATATCCGCCGCGCGAAGAGCTGAACCGATGGCCGCTGCGCGATTAGAGCATGATCCCGAAAAGTGGATGCCGGTTTTCGGATAAGATCATGCGGTCTGGCGTGGCGGCCTATTCCGTGATTTCGCTCACCTGCTCCACCAGGTCTTCGGGCAAAAGCTCGACATCCTGGTTGCGGCCGGGCGTCACGGTGAAATCGCGCTGGTAGATGCGGTCGCGGTTTTTCGCCACGATCGTATATTCGCCCTCCGCCAACACCATGGAGGCGAAGGCACCGACCGTCTCGGCGATGATTTCGCCGGTCTCCGAGAGGATGGACCACGCCGTGTCGGCGATCGCCTCGCCGCCCGGCTCGCGCACCAGCTTCATGGTAAGCTGCGCTGCGCGGTGCTCCACCGTCGCTTCCGTCAGTTCGCCCGCCTCCACGCGGATGTCGGCGCGGATGACGGCGTTGATGACGCCGTAGTTGGAGACGATGTGATAGGTGCCGGCGTTGAGCCGCACCACGGCGTTCGGCTGCACATTGGGCACGATGAGCGAGCGCTCGCCCGTCGCGTTCGGCTCGTGCTCATAGACGGAGAAGCGCAGCTTCTTGGGCGGAATGCGCACCCCGCCGGAAAGCACCGCGTCGAGCTTCAACCCGCCCGCGTCGAGCACCAGGCGCTCGCTTTTTGGCTGGTCGCCGACGGTGATGCGCTTCGTCGCGCCGGCGCGGCCGTAGGCGGCGTGCACGAGATAGCCGCCGGGCGGCAGCATGAAGGTGCTCGTCCCTCCCTGGGCGGTCGCCACCAGCGGCAGCGTGCCGTCCTGTCCCGGCTCCGGCGAGAACACGCGCCAGACGAGGCCGCGCGGGATGTCCTCGGCCCCCTCCATCAATTGCGCCGAAACGGTCACCTCTCCGGTCTCGGCCAGCGCCAGCGGCTCTGTCCGTTGCGGCGCCGCATATTTGCTCAGGCCCGGCACCTCAATATCCTCCACGGGAAACGCGCCGTCCTGGGCGACGGCCGCCGTCCCGGCAAGGGATGCTGCAACAATTGTGATGAATCGCCCGGCAAAAAACCTCATGACTTGCTTTGAAGCCCAACGCGGTGGCAATTTCAAGGCTCCGGTGCCAATGTGCCCGCTGCTTCCGCCGCGTCCCCACCCAAAAAGGAGCCTCACTTTTGAACCAGCAGGTCATCGACTTCATGCTCGCCCGCCGTTCCCCGCCCATTCACGAGCTTACCGGCCCGGCGCCCTCCGACGGCGAGGTGGAGACAATGCTCAAGGTCGCCACGCGGGTTCCCGACCACGGGATGCTCACGCCCTGGCGCTTCATCCTCTATCGTGGCGAGGCGCGCGAAAGGGTAGGGCAGATGCTGGCAAACCTGGCGGAGGCGCGCGAGGGACCGCTGAACGAGGCACGGCGCACGCAGGAGCTGACACGCTTTTCCCGCGCGCCGCTGGTGATCGGCGTCGTCTCCAGCCCCAAGGAGAGCCCCAAGATCCCCGAGTGGGAGATGTTCCTGTCCGGCGGCATGGCGGCCATGAACCTCATCCATGCGGCGGGCGCGCTCGGCTATCACGCCAACATGATCACCAACTGGTATTCCAACGTCGAGGACGGCCGCCGCATCCTTGGCCTCGGGCCCCATGAGCGCGTTGTGGGTTTCGTCCATATCGGCCGCCATCCCGGCGGCACGCCGGACCGGCCGCGCCCCGACATTGCCGGCCTTGTCGGCGACTATGCAGGCCCCTTTGAAGGCTGAAGACATGTTCTACGAACCGCGCAACGGCCACGGCCTGCCGCACGATCCCTTCAAGGCCATCGTTGCGCCGAGGCCCATCGGCTGGATTTCCACCCGCCGGCCGGACGGCGGGCCGAACCTGGCGCCCTATTCCTTCTTCAACGCCTTCTCCTCGAACCCGCACCTCGTCTGGTTCTCCTCCGAGGGCGAGAAGGACAGCGCCTCGATCGCCCGCCAGACGGGCGAGTTCGCCGTCAATCTGGTGAGCCTCGCTCTGGCCGGGAAGATGAACGAGACCGCCATCGACGCGCCTCCCGGCATCGATGAATTCGAGCTCGCCGGGCTCACACCCGCCCCCTGCCGGTTTATATCCTGTCCGCGCGTCGCCGAGGCCCCGGCCGTTCTCGAATGCAAGGTGACGGAGGTGCTGGAGCCGCACGATCTTCAGGGAAACCACGCCGGCGTGTTCGTGGTCACGGGCGAGGTGGTGGGCGTTCACATCGACGACGCCATGCTCACCGACGGCCTCTTCGACGTCACCAAGGCCCAGAACCTCGCCCGCCTCGGCTACATGGACTACGCGGCCGTGACCGAAACCTTCGCCATGCGCCGCCCGCGCTGGAAGGAGGGGTAGAGCGTTCCGCGTTTTGGGAACGGACGCTTTCTTCCGAGCAGAACACCCTCAGCCCACGTCCTCCGCGATCTCCCGCGCCTCGGCCTTGATCGGCCTGTGCTTGAACGTGGCACAGACGACGCCGTGGTCGTTGGTGCCGCTCTCCTTGTGATCGTCGAAATGAAGATGGTCGTTGTTGACCGTCATCCCGTCGAACATCCACAGGCGCCGCCTGCTGTTGTCGTAAAATTCCTCGCTGACGAGGATATGGTCGAGCGACTCCATCATCTCCTGGTGGATGTGGGTGTAATAGACGTCGCGCGTGCTGCGGTATTCCTGCAGCGTCTGCGCGGTGTAGAGGCTGACGTCGCCGCCGCCCATGGAATCGCCGACGAGATAGCGCGGCTGCTCGGTCAGGATGTTCGCCGTGTTGCTCTGCTGCCCGTCGTTGATGTCGCCCAGAACGATCACCGGCGTGCGCGTGCCCTTCATTTGCTCCGTCAGCATGAAGCGCAGGGCCGTGGCTTCCGCCGTGCGCCGGATAGTGGAGATCGCCGCCCCCAGGTTTATCTGGTGCTTCTTGTAGGTTTCCTGATCGGCGTTGAACCAGTCCTCGCGGAACACCTTCGTCGGCGCCTTCGATTTCAGGTGGCAGACATAGACATGCACGGGCTCGTGGTCCTCGCGCGGGCTGATGCGGAAGTGCAGGACAGGCCGCGAGAAGCTGTCGATGTTGACGCCGATCGCCGGCGTCTGCGGGTCGTCGCCCGAACTTCTGAGGACCAGCTTTTCGGGGAATGCCTCGATCCACTCCGCTTCCCCCGCCACAAGCCCCTTGCGGACGATCGCCGCGCAGACGATGCGGGTGCCGTCGGCATTTTCGGGCGCCAAGAGGTCGTAGTCGTCGGTCAGCCCCGCGGCCTCCAGCGCCCGGGTGATCGAGCCCGCGTGCCAAAGCTCCTGAAACCCGAAGACATCCGGCCGCAACTGGCGGAGCGTGCGCTGCGTCCAGTCGATCTTGCGCTCGTACTGCTCGTCCGACCAGCCATCGGCGTCCGTGTAGATGGGCAGGCCCGGTTCGTTGAGGTTGTAGAGATTGAAGGTGCCGATGCTCAGCCGTTTCAGGTTCATACCGCCCTCCTGCCATCCAGCATCGGCCCGAAAGTCGGCATCGATTTTCGGAAAGCACGATGCGTCGATCAATAACCTACAGCGTCCTTCTGCAGCGCCCTAAAGGACGCACGGCGCTGTAGCCGGCGCGAGGCGGCAGGATAGCAGAAGTCGCACGATAAGGAGATGACAAGACGGGCAGGGGCGCCCGCACCACTTTTAGCTGTCAGCCACGCCCGGCCAGCCGCGCCCGCTCCAGGATGCGCTCGGCACGGATGAGATGCGGCCGGTCGACCATCTCGCCGTCGATGCTCACGACGCCCGCCTCGCCAGCCTCTTCCAGGGCGGCGACGATCCGGCGCGCCTGCGCAACCGCTTCCTTGGACGGCGTGAAAGCCTCGTTGATGATCGGCACCTGCGCCGGGTGGATCGCCATCTTGGCGGTAAACCCGTCGCGCTCTGCCTCAAGGCATTCCCGGGTGAACCCCGCCTCGTCGCGGAAATTCGGGAAGACCGTGTCGACCGCGGGCACGCCCGCCGCACTCGCGCCGAGCAGCGCCGTGGCGCGGGCGAGCGCGAAGACACCGGTGAAGCGCCCCTCGTCGTCGCGTGCCGTTCGCGCGCCGACCTCGGCCGAAAGATCCTCCGCCCCCCAGGTGAGGCCGCAAAGGCGCGCGCTGGCGCCGGCATAGGTGCCGGCCGCGAAGACAGCCATAGCCGTTTCCGTGACGAGGGGCAGGATGGCGGTCGCTCCGTCCTCGATGCCGTTTTCCGCCTCGTGAACGCGCAGCTTCACCGCAAGCCGCGTCACGTCCTGCCCGCCCTCCGCCTTGGGCAGCATGATGCCGGCCGGCCGCGCCGGCATGACGGCGGCAAGGTCGTCGTCCGCCAGCCCCGTCGTCAGGGCGTTCACACGCACATAAAGGAGGGCAGGGGCGTCCCCGTTTGCGCCAAGGAATTCGGCCGTTATCCGCCGCGCCGCCTCTTTGCGCCCCGGCGCCACCGAATCCTCCAGATCGAGGATAAGCACGTCCGCGCCCACCGAAAGCGCCTTTTCCAGCTTCCTTTCCGAATCGCCCGGAACGAACAGCAGCGAGCGCATCAGGACCTGCCCTCCGCCGGTCTCTTGACGATCATCGCCTGGCGCAGGCAGCGGGCCACCAGCACGTCGTTCTGGTTATAGGCGCGGTGCTCGAATTCGACGATGCCGCGGTCGCTCTTCGACTTCGATGCGCGCACGCTTTTCACCTCCGTCTCCACGCGCACGGTATCGCCGTGGAAGAGGGGGTGCGGGAAGGTGGTCTCCGTCATCCCCAGATTGGCGATGGTCGTGCCGAGCGTGGTGTCGTGTACGGAAATGCCGATCATCAGCCCGAGCGTGAAGAGCGAATTGACGAGCGGTTTCCCCCACTCGGTCTTCTCCGCGAAGTCGAAGTCGATGTGCAGCGGCTGCGGGTTCAGCGTCATGACGGAGAAGAGCACGTTGTCGCTCTCCGTGACCGTCTTGCGCAGCGTATGCCTGAAGATGTGCCCGGGCGTGAAATCTTCCAGATAAAGTCCCGCCATCTCTGCTTCTCCCGGCTTCCGACATGCTTTTGATAGGCGCCGGCGCGCGGCCCGGCAAGGCGCGCATTATGGTAAACCATTCCTATACGAATTGCCGCTAGCCTGATCTCCAGGCGGGGGCAGGCAGTTGAATACAATCCGGCATTTCCTGAAATGGGTCGAGACGGCGAAGGTCTCCGAGCGGGCGGAGGCGGCGGCCGCGCTGGCGCGCGCCTATATCCAGAACGACCTTTCCTTCGACAACCGTATGGCGGCCGAGGCCGCCTTGACACTGCTTCTGGACGACCCGTCGGCCAAGGTGCGGCTGGCGCTTTCCGAAACGCTTTCGCTGAGCCGCCACGCGCCCGCCCAGGTGGTCGCCGCGCTTGCCGACGACCAGCCCGAGGTCGCCGCTCCCATCCTCGTGCGCTCGCCGCTTCTTTCCGATAGCGATCTCGTCGACCGCGCGGCGACGGGCGAAGCTGAAATTCAGCGTCTTCTGGCCTGCCGGCCGCAGGTCTCCATGGCGCTTTCGGCCGCGCTCGCCGAGGTCGGCACGGCCGAGGCCTGCACGGCGCTGGTGGAGAACGACGGCGCGGAGATCGCCGCCGTCAGCTTCCGCCGCATGATCGAGCGCCACGGCGGCAGCGCGGCCCTGCGCGCCGCCCTTGCCGCCGACCGGCGCCTGCCGCCCGATTGCCGGCATATGCTTGTCGTGCGGGTGGGCGAGGCGCTCTCGGCCGCCCCCCTGGTCCAGGCGCTGATGGGCGCCGCGCGCGCCGAAAAGCTGGCACGCGAAGCCTGCATCCGCGCCTCGATCACCCTCATCGACCGCACCGAACCCCGCGAACACGCCGCCCTGGTTGAACATCTGCGCCTGCGCGGCGACCTCACCTCGGGCTTCCTGGTGCGCACGGTGGCGCACGGCAAGGTGGATTTCTTCGGCGCCGCACTGGTCGCGCTGGCGGGCCAGAGCAGCCCCCGCGTGCAGGCGCTCCTGTCCCGCGCCCGCAGCACCGCGCTTACCGCTCTGCTTTCCGGCGCCGGCCTGAAGCCGGCCGCCCACGCACCGATCCTCACGGCGCTGCAGATCTGGCGCGAGGTGGCGGGCGGCAAGCGCACGGCAGGGCCGCAGGAGGTTTCCTGGCACATGCTGAAGGCGCTGGAAACGTCGATGGCGGGAACCGAAGCCGACCGCACCGCCCTTGCCACCCTCCTGAAGCGCATCCACCTCGACGTCCTGCGCGAAAACGCCCGCCTGCAAGCGCTTGCGCTGGCCGCGGCGTAGCACTGCGGTTCGGCCAAACGGAAATGGGTGCCCGCATTTCCGTTTTAGGCCTGAAAACAGAACCCTAAATATCCAGCTCTTCCACGAACTCCGCGTTATCCTGGATAAAGCGGAAGCGTGCCTCGGGCTTCGTTCCCATCAGCGCGTCGATGGCCATCTTCGTCGCCTCCACGCTGTCCAGCACGTCGATGCGCAGCAGCATGCGCAAGGCGGGGTCCATGGTGGTGTCCTTGAGCTGCTTCGGCATCATCTCGCCCAGCCCCTTGAAGCGGCCGATCTCCACCTTGCCGCGGCCGGTGAACTCTTCGCGCAGCAGCTCCTCCTTGTGCGCGTCGTCGCGTGCATACATGGTCTTGCCGCCCTGGCTGATCTTGTAGAGCGGCGGCACGGCCAGGAACAGGTGCCCCCCCTCGATGAGCTGGGGCATCTCCTGATAGAAGAAGGTGATCAGAAGCGAGGCGATGTGGGCGCCGTCGACGTCCGCGTCGGTCATGATGATGACGCGCTCGTAGCGCAGGTCGTCCTCGCGGTATTTCGAGCGCGTGCCGCAGCCGAGCGCCTGGATGAGGTCGGAAATCTGCTGGTTGGCGGCAAGCTTGCCATGGCCGGCGCTGGCCACGTTCAGGATCTTGCCGCGCAGCGGCAGCACGGCCTGGGTGGCACGGTTGCGCGCCTGCTTGGCCGACCCGCCGGCCGAATCGCCCTCGACGATGAAGATCTCGGCGCCCGCTGCCGCGCCCACCGTGCAATCGGCGAGCTTGCCGGGCAGGCGCAGCTTGCGCACCGCGCTCTTGCGGCTCACCTCGCGCTCCTGCCGGCGCTTGAGGCGCTCGTCGGCCCGCGCGATCACCCAGTCGAGCAGCTTGGAGGCTTCCTGCGGGTTGTCGGCCAGCCAATGGTCGAAGGGGTCGCGCACCGCGTTCTCGACCATGCGCATGGCGGCGGCCGTGGCCAGCTTGTCCTTGGTCTGGCCGACGAATTCCGGCTCGCGCACGAAGACCGACAGCATGCCGGCGGCCGAGATCATCACGTCCTCGGCGGTGACGATCGAAGCGCGCTTGTTGCCGGTGAGCTCGGCATAGCCGCGCAGGCCCTTCAGGAGAGCGGAGCGGAAGCCCAGTTCGTGCGTGCCGCCCTCGGGCGTCGGAATGGTGTTGCAGTAGGAGTTCAGGAAGGCGTCGCCCCCATACCAGGTGACGGCCCATTCCACCGCCCCATGCCCGCCCCGCTTCTCGCTGCGTCCGGAAAAGGCTTCGCGCGTGACCTGGAACTCGCCGTCGAGCGAGGCGGCAAGAAAGTCCTTGAGCCCGCCGGGGAAGTGGAAGCTGGCCTTTTCCGGTGTCTCGTCCTTCTCGCCCAGCAGGGAAGGGGCGCAGACCCAGCGGATTTCCACGCCGCCGAAGAGATAGGCCTTGGAGCGGGCCATGCGGTAGAGACGGGCGGGCTGGAACTTCGCGCCGGCCCCGAAAATCTGCTCGTCCGGCTTGAAGCGCACGCGTGTGCCACGCCGGTTGGGCGCCTCTCCAAGCGCCTCCAGCTTGCCTAGCGGTGCCCCGCGCGAAAAGCGCTGGCGATAAAGCTTGCGGCCTCGCGCCACCTCCACCTCCAGCGTCTCGGAGAGCGCGTTGACCACCGATACGCCGACGCCGTGCAGGCCGCCCGAGGTCTCGTAGACCTTGGAATCGAATTTGCCGCCGGCATGCAGCGTCGTCATGATGACTTCGAGCGCCGACTTGTCCTTGAACTTCGGATGCGGGTCGACGGGGATGCCGCGGCCGTTATCGGTGACGGTGAGGAAGCCGTCGGCGCCCACCTCCACCTCGATGAAAGTGGCGTGGCCGGCCACCGCCTCGTCCATGGAGTTGTCGATGACCTCGGCGAAGAGGTGATGCAGCGCCTTGTCGTCCGTGCCGCCGATATACATGCCCGGCCGCCTGCGCACCGGCTCCAGCCCCTCCAGAACCTCGATATCGGCCGCGTTGTAGCCTTCGCCGGTGTCCCGCGGCGCGGCCGCGCGCGGCGCCCTGCGTTGCGCCGCCGCCGGCGCTTCCGGCTGCTTCACGCGTTCGGCGTTCGAGGTGAGCCCGGCAAAAAGATCGTTGGTATCGTCCATTCGGTATGTACTTTCCTGACCCAGCGAATCACCGCCGATCTTGCCACGGATTTCATGGCGAAGCGAAGGCCGTTCCGGTTCCGTTCGATAAGAGGAGGGCCGATCAGGCCGCATGCGCGTGAATGTCGAACTCGACATGGATCGTGTCATAGGGGAAGACGACGCCGTCTTCAACGCGCTCGACGATGCCGGCTTGGATCAGGGCGGTGAGGTCGGTATGCACCGCCTTGAAATCCCGCCGCACCAGGCGGGCGACCGCGCGATGGGTGAGTACCCCCTTGCCGGCCATGGCGCGCACGATCTCGAGGCGCTTCGGCGCAAGCACGCGGTGAAGAGTTTCATAGCTCGTGAAGCTGAGGCCTGCCGAAGGTTCGGCCTTACCGCTCTGCATGGCGCGGGCAACCGCCGCCGCGGTGGACTCCAAGCTTTCGATGCGGACGGTCAATGTGTTCATGTCTTCAGTCTCTCCACATCGTCCAGAAAATCTTTCACCAACCTGTCGAAGCTAGTGAAAGTGTAGGGAAGTTCCTGCGCGCCGATATGCCTGTGATCTCCCTTGCCGGCCTCATTATCGTAGCGGAGGATGCAGGCGCCCTCCACAACGTAAGCAAAGCGGTACTTGTAATCGTGCCGGCTGCCTCTCAACGGTGTGGGCACCTTCCATGCAACCATCTCGATGAAGGATGCATCCGACATCACAAGGCGACGGTTGACCACGGGTTTCGCGCGCATGATGGAATGAATACCATCACCGGGAAGTGATGTAAATCGCTACATCATTCCTTCACCGGCCAGGCTGACGCGCAGCGGCACTCAACCAGTCGAAAAGCGGCCTCAGACGGACGAAAGCGTCGAAGCAGCGGTCCATAAAACCGTTTTCGCAGGCCTCGCGTGGGTTGGCGAAGTCCATCCAGCCGGTCAGCGATTTGCGGCGCAGGAGATCCGCGCGAGGATGGTCGGCGGCATAGGGCTGCGGCACGCGTTTCAACTCCGGCTTGCTGACCCGGACGTCGGCCGGCAGATTCCCGATCAACCGCGCAAGCCTCTCCCCGTCCTTTCCCGCCACGCGGGCGCGAAAGGCGTCGAGGTCGCCTTTGTGAAGCTCGAACACGCCGGTTCCCGCCGTCAGCCGCTCCGGCTCCAGGCCGAAATACCATCCGGGCTGCGATGTACTGCCTGTTTCAGCCGTGAAGGAGATGTGCAAATGCGCGTTGTAGGGCGTTTTGTCCCTGGAGAAGCGCACGTCCCTGTGGATACGGAAGATCTTCGGGCGGTGCGGCAGTCCGGTCATCTCCTCCAGCCGTCCGGTCACGGCACGGCAGAAGTCCTCGGCGGGAGCCTTCACCGCGCGCTCGTAGACGGCCTTGTTCTCGGCAAACCAGTCACGATCGTTGTTGGCGCGCAAGGCGGTCAGGAAATCCAGCGCCTCTCCCGGAAAATGCGAGAATCCACCTCCATCCATCTCCACGCCCCCGCCTTACTTCGCCGGCAGGGTGCCGACGAAACCGAGCGCCAGCGAAACCCACGCCTTCAGCGCATAATCGTCGCAAGCCTCCGCGTCGACGAAGATGAAGCCGCTCATGCGCTTTCCGCCCATCTCCATCGGCTGCGCGCCGGGGCGGGCAAGGGCGGTCGCCTGGTTGTCCTTGCCGACGCGAAACATGAAGCGGCCTTCGCCCGCCTTGGTGTGGTCGGCACCGCCGATCATGTTGCCGTCGAGCATGAAGCAGATGCCGCCCATCATGCGTTTTTCCGAGAGCCCTTGCAGGCCTTCCAACGCGCCGCGCATGCGGGCGGCAAGCTGTTCGTCATAGGCCATGGGACCCACTCCTTCTAAAAAGCGGATCGGGCGCCATATTCGAAACGCCGTCAACGGGATGCGCCCGGCCAGCCATCGTGCCATGGCCGGCCGTGACCTGCATAGACGGCTGCTGCAGGCTCCTGCCATTTCTCCTGACGCGAAAGGCCTCAGCTCGCCAGCGCCTCCATGGGCGGGCAGGCGCACACCAGGTTGCGGTCGCCGGCCACGTTGTCGACACGGCTGACGGGCGGCCAGTACTTGGACGCTGCGTCCATGCCGCCCGAGGGGAACGCGGCTTCCGCGCGCGAATAGGGATGCGTCCAGCGATCCGCCATCAATTCCCTTGCCGTGTGCGGGGCGTTGACGAGCGGGTTGTCCTCCTTCGGCCATTCGCCCTTTTCCACGCGGGCCGCTTCCCTGGCGATGGCGATCATCGCCTCGCAGAAGCGGTCGAGCTCGCTCTTGGGTTCCGATTCCGTCGGCTCCACCATCAGCGTGCCTGCCACCGGCCACGACATGGTGGGCGCGTGGAAGCCGTAATCGATGAGGCGCTTGGCGATATCCTCGACCGTGATGCCGGCGCGCTCCTTCAGGACGCGCGTATCGAGGATGCATTCATGCGCCACGCGGCCGTTGCGGCCCTTGTAGAGCACGGGGTAGTGCGCCTTCAGCCGCTCTGCCACGTAGTTGGCGGCAAGGATCGCCATATCCGTCGCCCGCTTCAGCCCGTCGGCGCCCATCATGCGGATATACATCCAGGTGATCGGCAGGATCGAGGCGCTGCCGAAGGGCGCGGCCGCCACCGCGTTTCCGGTGCCCAGCGCCGCGTGCCCCGGCAGGTAGGGCCGCAGATGCGCCTTCACGCCGATGGGGCCGATGCCCGGGCCGCCGCCGCCGTGCGGGATGCAGAAGGTCTTGTGCAGGTTCATGTGGCAGACGTCGGCACCCAGATCCCCCGGCCTTGCAAGGCCCACCAGCGCGTTGAGGTTGGCCCCGTCGAGATAGACCTGCCCGCCATGCTCATGGACCAGCGCACACATGTCGCGCACGCCTTCCTCGAACACGCCATGGGTGGAGGGGTAGGTGATCATCAGCGCGGCCAGCTTTTCGGCGTGCTCTTGCGCCTTGGCCTTCAGATCCTCCACGTCGATGTCGCCGTTCTCCGTGCAGCGCACGACGACGACCCGCATGCCGGCCATCGAGGCGGAAGCCGGGTTGGTGCCATGGGCGGAGGAGGGGATGAGGCAGACGTCGCGCCCCCCTTCGCCCCGTTCGCCATGGTAGCGGCGGATGGCCAGGAGCCCGGCATATTCGCCCTGGCTGCCGGCGTTGGGCTGCAGCGAGACGGCGTCGAAGCCGGTGATCTCGCCAAGCCAGCCTTCCAGTTCCCCGATCATGCGCCGGTAGCCCGCGGTAAGGCTCTCGGGCGCAAAGGGGTGCAGCCCCGCCACCTCCGGCCAGCTCACCGGCATCATCTCGGCGGCCGCGTTCAGCTTCATGGTGCAGGAGCCGAGCGGGATCATCGCCCGGTCGAGCGCCAGGTCCTTGTCGGCCAGCCGCCGCAGGAAGCGCATCATCTGCGTTTCCGAGCGGTTCTCGTGGAAAACCGGCTGCGTGAGAAACGTCTTGCCGCGCGGCGCGGCAGGCGCGATGGCCTCCGCCTTATCTGCTACGGACGCGCCGAAGAGCGCGGCAACCGCCTTGAGATCGGCCTCGGTCGAGGTCTCGTCGAAGGTGATGCCCAGCCGGTCCGCGTCGATCACCCGCAGCAGCCGGCCGCCTTTCTCCGCCTCCGCCGCGATCGCCTCGGCCTTGCCCTTTGCGGTAACCGTTACGGTGTCGAAAACCCTTTCACCTGAAACCATTACGTCGGATGCTTTGAGCCCGGCATGAAGCCGCGAAGCCAGGCCGTGGACATGCCCTGCCACCGCCTTCAGCCCCTCCGGTCCATGCCAGATGGCATAGGCCGCCGCCATGTTGGCGAGAAGCGCCTGCGCGGTGCAGATGTTGGAGGTCGCCTTGTCGCGGCGGATGTGCTGCTCACGCGTCTGCAGGGCCAGCCGGTAGCCGGGGCGCCCGTGGGCGTCCGTCGACTGGCCGACCAACCGCCCCGGCATCAGCCGCGTCAGCCGGTCGGAGACGGCGCAATAGGCCGCGTGCGGCCCGCCGAAACCCATCGGAACGCCGAAGCGCTGCATGGAGCCGACGGCGATCTCGGCACCGAGTGCCGCCGGCGTATCGCTCATGACGAGGCCCAGCGGATCGGCGACGAAGACGACGATGACGTCCTTCTCCCTGGCCTCGGCGATGATGGCCGAATGGTCCTCATAGACGCCGTAGGTGTCCGCCCACGGCACGATCAGCGCTGAGGTTTCCTCGTCCACCGTGCCGTTGCCGATCTCAAGGCCGAGCGGCTCGGCTCGGGTTTCCACCACGTCGCGGGTCTGCGGGTTGAGCGCCCCGGCGATCGAGACCTTGTTGCGCTTGCCGCGGTGGTGGCGCCAGGCGATGCCGACGGCCTCGGCCACGGCGGAAGCCTCGTCGAGCAGCGAAGCCGAGGCGACCGGCAGGCCCGTCAGCTCCGTCACCAGCGTCTGGAAGTGGAACAGCATCTCCAGCCGCCCCTGGCTGATCTCCGACTGGTAGGGCGTGTAGGCGGTATACCAGGCGGGGTTCTCGAACATGTTGCGCTGGATGACGGGCGGCACGTGACAGCCGTGATAGCCGGTGCCGATGAAGCTCTTCAGCACCCTGTTCTCGCGCATATGCGCGGAAAGCTCGGCCAGCGCCTCGGCCTCGCTCGCCGCACCCGGCAGGGCGAGCGGCCGGTCGAGGCGGATCGACTTCGGCACCGCCTGGGCAATCAGTGTCGCCACGGAAGGCACGCCGAGGGCGGCCAGCATGGACTTCGTCTCGTCCTCGCGCGGGCCGATGTGGCGGGCAAAGAAAGGTTGTATCATCTCGGACATATATGTTCCTAAGAGCGAGATCCGAAAAGTGGGAACCGGTTTTCGGAAAAATCGAGCGCAAAAACAAAAGGATAGAGCGGTGATCGTGGCTCTTGAATCACCCTCATCGCTCTAGGCCACGCTTTTCTTGTAGGCGGCCTCGTCCATCAGGCCGTCGAGCTGGCTTTCGTCGGAAAGCGTCATCTTCCACAGCCAGCCGTCGCCCATCGGCGCGGTGTTGACGAGGGAGGGATCGCTGGAAAGCGCCTCGTTGACCTCCGCCACCTCGCCATCGGCGGGCGCGTAGACGTCCGAAGCGGCCTTCACCGATTCGACCACCACCGCCGTCTCGCCCTTGGCAAGCGCCTTGCCCGCCTCCGGCAGTTCCACGAACACCAGGTCGCCAAGCTGCTCCTGTGCGTAAGGCGTGATGCCGACCGTGGCCGTGCCGCCCTCGACGCGGATCCATTCGTGGTCTTCGGTGAAATAGGTCTTGCTCATACCTGTTATCCTTTGCGGTAGCGATGCGGCGTGAAGGGCAGGGGATGGACGTGAACAGGCACGCGGTTTCCGCGCACCTCGGCAAGAAGCGGTGTCCCGGCATCGGTGAGGGCCGTTGCCACATAGCCCATGGCGACGGGATGGCCGGCCGAGGGGCCGAAACCGCCGGACGTCACGCGGCCGACAGTTCTCCCTTCCTCGTTCATAAGCGGCACGCCGGAGCGTACGGGTTGGCGCCCCTCGGGCTTCAGCCCGACGCGCCTTTCCTTCGCGCCCTCGGCGATGATGCGGCGCAGGGCGTCGGCGCCGATAAAGCCGCCTTCCTCGCGCAGGCGCTTCGGGATCGCCCACAGGATCGCCGCGCTCGCCGGGTCTGTCGTCTCGTCGATGTCCTGTCCGTGAAGGCAGAGCCCGGCTTCCAGCCGCAGGCTGTCGCGCGCCGCAAGGCCGATCCATTGGGCGCGCTCGTCGGCGAGGATCTTTTCGGCAAAGGCCTGCGCCTCCCCGAGCGGCAGCGCGATCTCGAACCCGTCCTCGCCCGTATAGCCCGAACGGGTGGCGAACCAGTCCTGGCGCGGCTCGGCGGCGGTCATGAAGGTGAGGTCGCTCAAATCCAGCCCCGCACCGATGAGAACGCCCTCCGCCTCGGGCCCCTGCAGCGCCAGGAACACACGCTCGAGCGGCGTCACCGTCACATCGAAACCCTCGGCAACCGCGTTGAGATGCGCTTCGTCCTTCGCCGCGTTGCCGGCGTTCGCCACCACCATGAAGCGCTCGGCGTCAAGGCGGGTGACGATCAGGTCGTCGATGATGCCGGCCTCCTCGTTGAGGAGCACCGTGTATTTCGACTTGCCCTCGCCAAGCCCCGCCGCATCCAGCGGGCAGGCACGCGACAGGAAGGCGGCCGCCTCGGCGCCCTCGACCGCAAAAAGCTGCATGTGCGAGATGTCGAACAGCCCCGCCTTCTCCCGCGTGTGAAGGTGCTCCTTCATCACGCCCGTGGGATAGGTGAGCGGCATATGCCAGCCGGCAAAGGCGCCGAAGCGCGCTCCGGCTTCTTCATGCATCGCTTCAAGCGGCAGGTGCTTCTGGGTATCGCCGGCGCTCATCGTTCCTCCAAAGCTGCACGCATGCCGCTCGCGCGGCATGTCCGTGCCCCTCTGTCGGAAGCCTGAGAGACTCGCGCGGCCGGAACTCTGTCGGCAACGCTTACACCTTCGGCGCGGGGCGCATATGCCCCGACTTTCCAGAGTGTCTGACCCGTCTACGGTTCTTTATGCCTGAGAGATTTCGGGCGATTTCCCCTTCGGCGGCAGCAACGCGCTGCTCTCTCCCGCAGACTGGCAGGGCCATTGGCCCTCGACGACGCTATACCTAGCGCAAGCGTGGCGCCTTGTCACGTGCTGGGATCGGCGGCGTCAGCATAGCTGTGCAGAACAGAACTCTCTCGCCCGGCTGCGAACAGATTCTACCGATAAACATCCCGGCGATGCCCGATCTGCAGGACGAGCACCACGAGCCGATGATCTGGATATCGCAGATGATCCGGTAATCACCCACGTGATAGCGCCAGAAACTACCGAACTTGGAGCCCTGCATGGGACGCCCTAGTTGCCGCGGGTCATCGAGTTTACCGATCCGGTCACGCAGGAAATTGTGTATGCGCCTTGCCTCGGCCCGCCCTAGCTTCTTGAGTTGTCTCAGTGCCGCGTCATCGACCTCAATCGTCCAAGCCAAGCTCACGCTCCACTTCCTCGAGCGTGTAGGTTCGGCTTTCACCGCGTCTCAGGCGCTCCAGCGCCTGCTCGGCCAGATAGATATCTTCCATATCCTCTATATGCTGCTCGATGGCCTCGCGTATGTAGTAGGCCGCCGTGCGGCCCGTTCTTTCCGAAAGCGCCCGCAACCGTTCATAGGTTTCGTCGGGAAGCCTGACCGCTGTCTGCTTGCTCATCGTCGCCGCGTTGGCTGGGGATGCGTGTATCCCATATAAGTGCTTTCGGCCCCGGAATCCAATGCATTCAGCGGTTTCCGGCGAAACACCATGTCATTTCTCGGCCGCTGGGCCGGACAAAGCCCGCGTCAGGTCTTCCTCGATCTGCGTGATGACGCGGGCCGATTCGGCATGCAGGCGGCGCAGGCGCTTGAGATTCGCGGCAACCGCCTGCACCAGCTCCGACCGGCTCTCGTCCGCAGGCGAGGTGCCGATGCCGTGCAGGAGCCAGGAGAGGCTGACATTGAGGACGCCCGCCAGCATGGCCAGCCGGTTGGCGCGCGGTTGCGAACGGTCGGTCTCCCACGCCTGGATGGTCGACGTCTTCACGCCGAGGCGGCGGGCGAGTTCGGCCACCGTGAGGCCGGCGGCATCGCGAGCGCGCGACAGGCGCCCACCCATCGTGTCGAGGTCGCGGGTATCGGAATAGATATGTGCGGTGTCGGACACCGGGACGGTCCTCCTATTTGTGAACTGGATCATGCCGCAGGGGATGCGGGCGAGGAGGCTTCAAGCATGAAGGAGGCAGCCGGCGATAACAACCGGGCGCGGCAAATTCTTCCGCGAACATAAAAAGGCGATTTATATCAACAATATGCGCCTAGATCCTGAAGTCAGATGCACGACAATCACGCCGGTGCTCAACGTTTCAGCGCCCGCCGCACGGCCAGATCCAGCGCCTGCAGGAAGGCCGAGCGGTCCCTTGCCGTGAAGCCGGCATTATAGCCTTTGATCTCGCCCGCCTCGCGCAGATCCTGCTTCAGGTTGCGCATGGCAACGTCCATGCCGATGGTCTGCCGCGTGAAGGCGCGGCCCGTCGGTCCGAGCACCTGCAGGCCCTTCTCCACCAGCCGGGCGGCCAGCGGCACATCGGCGGTGATCCCGATATCGCCGGCGGCGGCGTTCTCAGTGATCCAGTCGTCCGCCGCGTCGGCCTTGCCCGGCACCACCACGTGGCGGACCATGGGGTCGCGCGAGGGGCGCAGGCCGCCATTGGAGACGAAGACCACGGCAACGCCGTGCCGCTCCGCCACACGCGCCACCTCCGCCTTCACCGGGCAGGCATCGGCATCGACATAGATTGCAGGCAATCCCGACCTCAAAAGAACACCACGCTTGGCCGAACGTTTTTCAGGAATCGCACAGCCGCGCAAGCCGCGCCACGGCCCACAGGCTTCGGCGAGCCATGCCTTGAGCCCTCCCGCACAACCTCATACAAGGAAAAGATTGCCGGGGGAAACGTCCGCATGTTCAAGAAGATACTGATCGCCAACCGGGGGGAGATCGCCTGCCGCGTCATGAGGACGGCGCAAAGGATGGGCCTCGCCACCGTTGCCGTCTATTCGGAGGCAGATGCCGACGCGGTGCACGTGGAGATGGCGGACGAGGCGGTGGCCATCGGCCCGGCGGCGGCCAGCCAAAGCTATCTCTCCACCGAGCGCATTCTCGCCGCCTGCTGTGAGACGGGGGCCGAAGCCGTGCATCCGGGCTACGGCTTCCTGTCGGAGAACGCCGATTTCTGCGAGACGCTGGAGGCGGCGGGGTTCGTCTTCATCGGCCCGAAGCCCAAGGCGATCCGCGCCATGGGCGACAAGATCACATCCAAGAAAATAGCCGCGGAGGCCGGCGTCTCCACGGTCCCCGGCTTCATGGGGCTGATCGAGGACGCCGACCACGCGGCGAAGATCGCCGCCGGCGTCGGCTACCCGGTGATGCTCAAGGCGTCTGCCGGCGGCGGCGGCAAGGGCATGCGCATCGCCTTTAACGAGCAGGAAGCGCGCGACGGCTTCGCGCGCGCCAGGTCGGAAGCCGCAAGCTCCTTCGGCGACGACCGCATCTTCATCGAAAAATTCATCGAGGAGCCGCGCCACATCGAGATCCAGGTCCTGGGCGATGCGTTCGGCCACTCAATCCATCTCGGCGAGCGCGAGTGCTCCATCCAGCGGCGCAACCAGAAGATCATCGAGGAGGCGCCGTCGCCCTTTCTCGACGAGGAGACGCGCCAGGCGATGGGCGCCGAGGCCGTGGCGTTGGCGAAGGCCGTCGACTACCAGGGCGCCGGCACCGTCGAGTTCATCGTCGACAAGGACCGCAATTTCTACTTCCTGGAGATGAACACGCGCCTCCAGGTCGAGCATCCGGTGACCGAGCTCGTCACCGGCATCGATCTCGTGGAGGAGATGATCCGCATCGCCGCCGGCGAAAAGCTGCGTATCGCGCAAGGCGAGGTGAAGCTCAACGGCTGGGCCGTCGAAAGCCGGCTCTACGCGGAAGACCCGGTGCGCAACTTCCTGCCCTCCATCGGCCGCCTCGCGCGCTACCGCCCGCCTGAGGGGGAGCGGCGGGGCGATATCGTCGTGCGCAACGACACGGGCGTCGCCGAAGGCCTGGAGATCTCCATGTTCTACGACCCGATGATCGCCAAGCTCGTCACATGGGCGCCGGACCGGCTGGCCGCGATCGACGCCATGTCCGACGCGCTCGACCGCTTCGTGATCGACGGGATCGAGCACAACATCCCGTTTCTCGCCGCCATCATGCGCCATCCGCGCTGGCGCGAGGGGCGGCTTTCCACCGGCTTCATCGCCGAGGAATATCCGCAAGGCTTCGCGCCGCCCCCGCCGTCGAAGGACGAGCGCGCGGTCCTGTGTGCGGTCGCGCTGGCGGTGGAGCTCCTGCGCCGCGACCGGCTAGACCGGCTGCCCGGCCGCTTCCGCCCCCATTCCGGCCCCCACTCCGAGAAGGCCAGGCGCGAGTGGATGGTGCGGCTTGGTGTGGGCGACTATGTGCCCGTTGCCATTGCGGAAGGCGCCATCGCCGTCCCGACGGCGCTGAAGGTGAGTATCGGGGAGGGGGCAATCCTCGATGTCCTCTCCTCCTGGCGGCCGGGCGAGCCCATCTGGCGCGGCAGCATCGGTGGACGCGAGGTTGCCGTCCAGGTGCGTCCGGTGCGGGGTGGCGTCCGGCTTTCCTGGCAGGGCGTGGCGGCCACAGTGCATGTCATGCCGCCGCGCATTGCCGAGCTCGACCGTCTGATGCCCGTGCGCAAGGCGCCCGACACCTCGAAAATGCTTCTTTGCCCGATGCCCGGCCTCGTCGTCTCCATCGCCGTCAGCGAGGGCCAGGAGGTGAAGGCGGGGGAGATCCTGGCCGTCGTCGAGGCGATGAAGATGGAAAACGTGCTGCGCGCCGAGCGCGACTGCACCGTCGCCTCGGTCAACGCCGCCCCCGGCGACAGCCTCGCCGTCGATGCCGTCATCATGGAGTTTGCCTGACATGGAATCCCGACAAGAACGCCCGGCGGTCCTGTTCGACCTCGACGGGACGCTGACGGACCCGTTCGTCGGCATCACCGGCTCTCTGCGCCACGTGATGGAGAAGATGGGCCGCACCGCCCCCGCCGCCGAGGACCTGCGCGCCTGCATCGGCCCGCCCATCCAGGACACCTTCGCAAGGCTCCTTGAGACCGCCGACGAAGCTCTCGTATGGGAGGCCGTCGGCCACTACCGGCAGCGCTACGGCGAAGTCGGCAAGTTCGAGAACGAGGTCATCCCCGGCATTCCCGATGCGCTGGCGCGCTGCGTGGACGCCGGCTTCTTCCTCTCCGTCGCCACCTCCAAGGTGGAAACCTACACCGGCGACATCCTCGCCCACTTCGATCTCGCCCGCTTCTTCGACGCCGTGCACGGCTCCGCCCTCGACGGCACCAATTCCAACAAGGCCGACCTGATCCGCCACATCCTCGATGTCGAGCCGGTCGACCCCACCCGCACCGTCATGATCGGCGACCGCTCCCACGACATCGTCGGCGCAAAGGCCAACGCCCTCCCGGCGATCGGCGTCCTGTGGGGCTTCGGCGAACGCACCGAGCTGACGGACGCCGGCGCCGCCGAGATCGTCACGCACCCACGGGAGCTGCCCCGCGCAATAGGCAGCCTCCTTACGCCGCTTCCGGCGTGAAAACCCGTGCGCATGGCACGGCCGCCCTTTACCGGGCGGGTGTGTTGCTGAACAATACCGCCTGCGAATCCTCCAACGTGAATGCGGTAAAAAATGGCAACCGACAGGCGACAGCGCGACCCGATCCTGCTGGAGGCGGAGCGTGAGAAGAGGCGGCCGGCGCGTCCGTTCATCCATCTGCGCGTGCATTCGGCCTATTCGCTGCTCGAAGGCGCCCTGCCGCTGGGCAAGATCATCGGCCATGCCGTCTACGACGAGGCGCCGGCCATCGCCGTCACCGACACCAACAACCTCTTCGGCGCCCTGGAGTTCGCCCAGAAGGCGGTGAAGGAGGGCGTGCAGCCGATCGTCGGCTGCCAGCTCGCCGTCGCCTTCGAGGATGCGCTCAGCGAGGCGCGGCGCGCGAACGGCCGCAAGGCCGTCGCCGAATACGAGCCGCTGGTGCTGATCGCTGCGAACGAAACCGGCTACACGAACCTCGTCCGCCTCGTCAGCCGCGCCTATCTCGACAACGAGGCGGGCACCGCCGTCCATGTGGCCGCCGCATGGCTTGCCGAGCATAGCGACGGCATCATCTGCCTCACCGGCGGCCCGCGCGGCCCGGTGGGCGCGGCGTTCAAGGCCGAGCGCCCGGAGGTGGCCGAGGCGCGCCTTTCCTTCCTGAAGGAGACCTATGGCGACCGGCTCTATGTCGAGTTGGAGCGCCTCGAAGGCTACGACCGCGCGCTTGAAGCGGCGACCGTCGAACTCGCCTTTCGGCACGACCTGCCGCTGGTCGCCACCAACGAGGCCTTCTTCCCCGCGCGCGACGATTTCGAGGCCCACGACGCGCTGATCGCCATTGCCGAGGGCGCCGTCATCGCCATGGACGACCGCCGTCGCTTGACGCCCGACAATCACCTGAAGAGCCAGGCCGAGATGGCAAGGCTCTTCGCCGATCTGCCCGAAGCGGTCGACAACACGGTCGAGATCGCGCTGCGCTGCTCCTACTACCCGAAGACCCGCGACCCCATCCTGCCACGCTTCGCCGGCGGCGACACCGAGGATGCAGAGGCCGCGCTGAAGGCGGAGGCCGACGAGCTGCGCCGCCAGGCGCGCGAAGGCCTTAAGATGCGGCTCGCCACGCAAGGGCTGGCCGAAGGCCACGCCCGCGAGGAATATGTCGAGCGCCTGGAACACGAGCTCGGCATCATCGAGCGCATGAAGTATCCCGGCTACTTCCTCATCGTTGCCGACTTCATCAAGTGGGCCAAGGGGCAAGACATCCCCGTCGGCCCCGGCCGCGGTTCGGGCGCCGGCTCCCTCGTCGCCTACGCGCTCACCATCACCGACGTCGACCCGCTTCGCTTCTCCCTGCTCTTCGAGCGCTTCCTGAACCCCGACCGCGTGTCGATGCCCGACTTCGACATCGACTTCTGCCAGGACCGCCGCGACGAGGTGATCCGCTACGTGCAGGAGAAATACGGCCGCGACCAGGTGGCCCAGATCATCACCTTCGGAACGCTGCAGGCCCGTGCCGTCCTCCGCGACGTCGGTCGCGTCCTACAAATGCCCTACGGCCAGGTCGACCGCCTGTGCAAGATGGTGCCCTCCAACCCGGCCAACCCGACGCCGCTCGGCAAGGCCATCGAGGACGAGCCACGCTTCGCCGAGGAGGTGGAGAAGGAGCCGATCGTCGGCCAGTTGCTCGAGATCGCCCAAAAGCTCGAAGGCCTCTATCGCCACGCTTCCACCCACGCCGCCGGCATCGTCATCGGCGACCGGCCGCTCTGGGAGCTGGTGCCCATGTACCGCGACCCGCGCTCCGACATGCCGGTCACCCAGTTCAACATGAAGAAGGTCGAGGACGCGGGCCTCGTCAAGTTCGACTTCCTCGGCCTGAAGACGCTCACGGTGCTCGAAAAGGCGGTAAAGCTCATCCGCCGCCGCGGCATCGAGATCGACCTGTCGAAGATCCCGCTCGACGATGCGGAAACCTACGCCATGCTGTCGCGCGGCGAGACGGTCGGCGTCTTCCAGGTTGAAAGCGCGGGCATGCGCAAGGCGCTGATCGGCATGAAGCCCGACCGCATAGAGGACATCATCGCCCTGGTGGCGCTTTATCGCCCCGGCCCGATGGAGAACATCCCCACCTACAACGCCCGCAAGCACGGCGAGGAGGAGACCGCCTCCATCCACCCGAAGATCGACCACCTGGTGGCCGAGACGCAAGGCGTCATCGTCTACCAGGAGCAGGTGATGCAGATCGCCCAGGAGCTTTCCGGCTACTCCCTCGGCGAAGCCGACCTCCTGCGCCGCGCCATGGGCAAGAAGATCCGCTCGGAGATGGACCAGCAGCGCGTGCGCTTCGTCGAGGGCGCCGTCGAGCGCGGGCTGGAGAAGCCGCAGGCCGATTTCATCTTCGATCTTCTCGCCAAGTTCGCCGACTACGGCTTCAACAAGTCGCACGCCGCCGCCTACGCCATCGTCTCCTACCAGACGGCCTTTCTGAAGGCGCATTACCCCGTCGAGTTCCTGGCCGCGTCCATGACTTACGACATGGCCAACTCCGATAAGCTCAACGATTTCCGGCGCGACGCCATGCGCCTCGGCATCGAGGTGGTGCTTCCCTCGGTCTTGACCAGCTACCGCGATTTCGAGGTGGGCGAGAACCGCATCTACTATTCGCTTGCCGCCATCAAGGGCGTCGGCGACGCCGCCGTGGAGCACATCGCCCTGAAGCGTAACGAAAAACCCTTCGAAAGCCTCGAGGATTTCTGCGCCCGCGTCGATCCCCGCATCGTCGGCAAGCGCGTCCTGGAAAGCCTCATTTGCGCCGGCGCCTTCGACTGTTTCGGCCACGACCGCGCCGCGCTGTTCGCCGGCGTCGACCGTCTGATGGGCATGGCGGCGCGGGCGGCCGAGGACGCGGCGATGGGGCAGGGGGATATCTTCGGCCTCGCCGCGATGGAGCCGCAGAAGCTTCATCTGCCGGCCTGCGAGCCCTGGCTGCCGGCCGATAAGCTGCACCGCGAGTTCCAGGTGGTCGGCTGCTATCTCTCCGCCCATCCGCTGGACGACTATCTGCCGACGCTCGAGAAGATGCGGGTGCAGAGCTGGTCCGCCTTCCAGGCCGCCGTCAAGCACGGCGCCACCGCCGGCCGCCTCGCCGGCACGGTGACGACCAGGCAGGAGCGCAAGACCCGCACCGGCAACAAGATGGGCATCGTCCAGTTCTCCGACGCCACCGGCCAGTACGAGGCCGTGCTCTTCTCCGAAACCCTCCACCAGTACCGCGACCTCCTGGAGCCGGGCAGTTCGGTCGTCATCATGGTCTCCGCCGAGGACCGCCCGGAGGGCGTGAACCTGCGCATCCAGACCGTCCAGTCGCTGGAAGAAGAGGCAAGCCGCATGCAGAAGGCGCTGCGCGTCTACCTGCGCGACGCCGCCCCCCTCAGTGCCATCTCCTCGCAGCTCAAGGGCCGCGGCGAGGGCCAGGTAAGCCTCATCGTCATCAAGGAAGGCGGGCAGGGCGAGGTCGAGATCGGCCTGCCCGACCGCTACCGCATCTCCCCCCAACTCGCCGCCGCCATGCGCGCCGTGCCGGGGGTGGTGGACGTGGAGCTGGTCTGAGACCGGCGCGGGAGCGGCGGGAAATGTCCCGGCGGGTGTTGCATGCCTGTCAGCAATTGTCAGGAATGTTTTCCTATCTCCATTCACGCCCCTCCCGACCCGTGCGATAATCCCGCCTGAAGAAAGGAGAAGGCCATGGACGAGAGTGCGGCAATCGAGCAAGATCGCCTGGCGCTGAAGCGCATCGTCGCTTCGCTCGTGGCCATGGCCGGGCCGGCCGTGGGCCCTCATCCTGAGGCGCGGGCCGAGGGCGAGCCTCGAAAGACCCTGCCCCGCCATCTCTGGCGCGCCATCCTCAGCCTGCTGCGCCCGACGGAGGCCGCTGCGCGGCGGCTGGTCATCGCCGCCGCGCGCGGTCTCACCGTCTGTCTGCCGCCCCCGCGCAAACAGAGGCCCGTGAGCCCGGCGCCGCTCCTGCGCAGCCT
>NZ_WQNI01000022.1 GCF_010993735.1 Chelativorans alearensis | reverse complement strand
TCAAGAACGGCGAGATCAAGGCCGCCACGATCATGTCGGCGACGCTGTCGACGGACCACCGGGCGGTGGACGGGGCACTCGGCGCCGAGCTGCTCTCCGCCTTCAAGCGGCTGGTGGAGAAGCCGTTTGGCATGCTGGTGTGACGCCAATCCCTTCCCCTTGCGGGGAGGGTGGGCCCGCCGGCTTGCCGGCGGGTCGGGTGGGGGTGGGCGCGATCGCGTGCCGACATCACTGGAGGGGGATATGCCGTGGAATAAGCCACCGGAGAAAGTCGCCTCGGCGAAGGCAAAGGCGAATGCACCGAAGCTTTGCAGAAGCGCGACGGGCCGTTTCGCACTCGTCGCGGCCAACCTCACCCCTCACTCCTCCCCACAAGGGGGAGGGGACTCGCGGAGGCCACGCCCATGAAAACCATCCTCTGCTACGGCGATTCCCTCACCTACGGCCACAACGCGGAGGCCGAGGGCCGGCACGCCTACGAGGACCGCTGGCCGTCCGCGCTTCAGGCCCGCCTGGGCGAGGCGGCGCGGGTGATCCCCGAAGGGCTTGGCGGCCGCACAACGGCTTATGACGACTGGCTCGCCGGCGCCGACCGGAACGGTGCGCGCATCCTGCCCACGCTTCTGTCCACCCACGCACCGCTCGACCTCGTCATCATCATGCTCGGTACGAACGACATGAAGCCGGTGATCTGCGGCCGCGCCGTCGGCGCCAAGCAGGGCATGAGGCGGCTCATCGACATTATCCGCCACCACGACTATCCCTTCGACGGGAAGGCGCCGGCCATCCTGCTCGTCGCGCCGCCGCCGCTCTGTGACACGGACAATGCCGACTTCGCCGCCATGTTCGAGGGCGGTATCGCCGAATCGAAGAAGCTGGCCCCGCTCTACGCGCAGCTTGCCGAGGACACCGGCTGTGCCTTCTTCGATGCCGGCTCGGTCGCCCGCACGACGTCTCTGGACGGCGTGCATCTGGACGCCGGGAACACCCGCGCCATCGGCGACGGGCTGGAACCGGCGGTCCGCCGATTACTCGGCCTTTGATCAAGGAGGGATGACAATGGCCAATTCCGTCGAGCATAGACAGTTGAGGTCTTCATGGGTGTGGCTTGCCATTCTCGGCGCCATCTCGCTCATCGGCGGCATCGTTGCGCTCGCCAATCCGTTCGCCGCGACCATGACGGCGGCTCTTTTGGCCGCATGGGTGTTCATGCTGTTCGGGGTGCTGCAGGTCGTCCAGGCCTTCAGGCTGCGTCGCGGCAGCTGGCCGATCTTCCTGTGGTCGCTGCTGCTCGGAGCGCTGGCGCTTGCCATCGGCCTCTCGCTGCTCTTCCGGCCGATGGAAGGCATCATCTCGCTCACGGTTCTGGTCGCCATCATCTTCATCGTCCTGGGCGTCGTGAAGCTGATGTACGCCTATGCGTTGAGGCCCATCTCCGGCTGGGTCTGGGTGTTCGTCTCGGGTCTCCTGTCCCTGGTGCTGGGCGGCATGATCCTCGCCGACATGCCGTGGTCGGCCTCCGCCGTGCTCGGCATCCTCTTGGCCATCGAACTCTTGTCGAATGGCGTTTTCCTGCTGCTGGTGGCCTTCGGCCTGCGTGCCGCCAGCAATACTTGAAAACCGGCAATCGCGCCGGGCGCGTGATTTGAATGAAGGAGAAATTGAGCCGTGGCTGAAACCTACGACGTCATCATCATAGGCTCCGGTCCGGGCGGCTACGTCACGGCCGTGCGCTCGGCGCAACTCGGATTCAAGACGGCCATCGTGGAGCGCGAGCATCTGGGCGGTATCTGCCTTAATTGGGGCTGCATCCCCACCAAGGCGCTCCTGCGCTCTGCCGAAATCCTGCACTATGTCGAAAATGCCAAGGATTACGGGCTGAAGGTGGACGGCAAGGTTTCCGTGGATGCGGCCGCCGTCGTCGACCGCTCGCGCAAGGTCTCCACCCGGCTCAACGGCGGTGTGGGCTTCCTCATGAAGAAGAACAAGGTCGACGTCATCTGGGGAGAGGCGAAGATCGCCAAGGCTTCCGCGGGTTCGCAGCCGGGCGAAGTCGTCGTTTCCAAGCCGGCGAAGAAGCCGATGGAGCCGCAGCCGGCAGCCCCGAAGGCCACGCTGGGCGAGGGAACGTACAAGGCAAAACACATCATCCTTGCCACCGGTGCGCGCCCGCGCGTCCTGCCGGGCATCGAGCCCGACGGCAAGGAGATCTGGACCTATTTCGAGGCGATGGTGCCGAAGGAAATCCCGAAATCGCTCATCGTCATGGGTTCGGGCGCCATCGGCATCGAGTTTGCCAGCTTCTACCGCACCATGGGCTCGGACGTGACGGTGATCGAGCTCCTGCCGCAGATCCTGCCCGTGGAGGACGCGGAAATCTCCAAGTTCGCCAAGCGGCAGCTCGAGAAGCAGGGCATAAAGTTCCATGTCGAGGCCAAGGTCACGAAAGTGGAGAAGGGGTCCGGCAAGGTAACGGCCCATGTCGAGATGAAAGACGGCAAGGTAGAGAAGATCGCCGCCGAGCGCCTCATCTCCGCCGTCGGCGTGCAGGGCAATATCGAGAACCTCGGCCTTGAAGCTGCCGGCGTGAAGACCGAGCGCGGCACCATCGTCGTCGACGGCTACGGACGCACCAACGTTCCCGGCATTTACGCCATCGGCGATGTCGCCGGCCCGCCCATGCTCGCCCACAAGGCCGAGCATGAGGGCGTCGTCTGCGTGGAGAAGATCGCAGGCCAGCCCGGCGTGCACGCGCTCGACAAGAACCGGGTTCCCGGCTGCACCTATTGCCAGCCGCAGGTCGCCTCCGTCGGGCTGACGGAAGAGAAGGCCAAGGAAGAAGGCCGCGACATCCGCGTCGGCCGCTTCCAGTTCGCCGCCAACGGCAAGGCCATTGCGCTCGGCGAAGACCAGGGCTTCGTCAAGACGATCCTCGACAAGAAAACCGGCGAGCTTCTGGGCGCGCACATGATCGGCGCCGAGGTGACGGAGCTCATCCAGGGTTTCGTCATCGCCATGAACCTGGAAACCACGGAAGAGGAACTTATGCACACCATCTTCCCACATCCCACGCTTTCAGAGATGATGAAAGAGAGCGTTCTCGACGCCTACGGTCGGACGCTGAACGCTTGAAGTGCCTTGTGCCGGCGGTAACCGGTGCAGGATTGTGGCGTATAGTTTGTACCGATCCGCAACCAAAGCAGGAGACTTCGAATGGAGGGTGTAGGTTGGATTTTGACGATTATCATCGGCGGCATAGCCGGTTGGCTCGCCGAGAATATCATGAAGGCCGCAGGGCACGGCCTTCTGCTTAACATCATCCTCGGTGTGGTCGGCGCTGTCGTCCTCAACGCGATTTTGATTGCACTCATGGGTGCCACCTTCGGCGGCATCATCGGCCAGCTCGTCGTCGCCGTTATCGGCGCCTGCCTCCTGATCTGGCTTTATCGGCTGATTCGCGGAGGGCGATGAGCCGATCATCGACATGCCCGCCTGCCGAGAGGCAGGCGGGCTTTTGCCGCCCGCCGTAATCTCTATATGTGTAAAAAGCGCAATCAGGCCGGCGAATTGAAGAAGCAGAGGAAATGATGGTTACCGTTCTCGACACCGTCTCCGCGAAGCCGCGCCCGCGCCATCCGGAAAAGGCGCACCGGCCCGATCAGGAGGTGCTCAGGAAGCCCGAGTGGATCCGCGTCAAGGCGCCCACCTCGAAGGGCTATCTGGAAACGCGCGAGATCGTGAAGTCGAACAACCTCGTCACGGTTTGCGAGGAGGCCGGCTGCCCCAATATCGGCGAGTGCTGGGACAAGAAGCACGCCACCTTCATGATCATGGGCGAGATCTGCACCCGTGCCTGCGCCTTCTGCAACGTGGCGACCGGCATTCCCGGCCCGCTCGACCCGAATGAGCCGGCAAATGTCGCCAGGGCCGTGCGCGAAATGGGGTTGACCCACGTGGTGGTCACCTCGGTCGACCGGGATGACCTGAAGGACGGCGGCGCGCAGCATTTCGTCGACGTCATCCACGCCATACGCGAGACCTCGCCGGAAACGACCATCGAGATCCTCACCCCCGATTTCCTGCGCAAGGACGGCGCCTTGGAGGGCGTCGTTGCGGCAAGGCCCGACGTTTTCAACCACAATCTGGAGACCGTGCCGTCGAAGTACCTCACCGTGCGCCCCGGCGCCCGCTATTTCCACTCCATCCGCCTCCTGCAGCGGGTGAAGGAGCTGGACCCGTCGATCTTCACCAAGTCCGGCATCATGGTGGGGCTCGGCGAGGAGCGCAACGAGGTGCAGCAGCTCATGGACGACCTGCGCTCGGCGGATGTCGATTTCATCACCATCGGCCAGTACCTGCAGCCGACGCGCAAGCACCATCCGGTGAAGAAGTTCGTCACGCCCGAGGAATTCAAGTCCTACGAGACCATCGCCTACACCAAAGGCTTCCTGATGGTTTCCTCGAGCCCGCTGACGCGCTCCTCGCACCATGCCGGCGACGACTTCACCCGCCTCAGGGCGGCGCGTGAGGCGCGGCTTTCGGCGGCCAGGACGGCGTAAAGCTTCCGATGCCCAAACACGAGACGGTCCGCCGGGTGAACCACCCGCCCGAGCAGATGTTCGCCCTGGTGGCGGACATCGAGGCCTATCCGCAATTCGTGCCCATGTGCGAGGCGCTTAACGTGCGCTCGCGCAAGGAGCGCGACGGCGTGACGATCCTCTTGGCCGACATGACGGTGGGCTACAAGGCCATCCGCGAGACCTTCACCAGCCAGGTGGTCCTGAAACCGGGGGAACGCATTATCGACGTGCGTTATATCGACGGCCCGTTCCGCTTCCTGCAGAACCGCTGGCGCTTCGATCCGGCGGGCGAAAGCCAGACGGACGTGCACTTCTTCATCGAATACGAGTTCAAGAGCCGCATGCTCGGCATGCTGATGGGCGCCATGTTCGACCGCGCCTTCCGCATGTTTTCCGAAGCCTTCGAGCGGCGGGCGGACGCCGTCTACGGGCCGTCCGCGTAAACCGCTTCCAGCACGAGGCCGAGCGCCGTCGCCACGCTGTCGCGGCGCACCTGCGCGCGTTCGCCGCTGGTGAACTGCCGCTTTTGCGCGCGCGGCTCCTTTCCTTTCACGGCGAGGCCGAACCAGACGAGGCCGACCGGCTTCTGCGCCGTGCCGCCGCCAGGCCCCGCGATGCCGGTCACCGAGACGGTAATGTCGGCGCGCGAATGGGCCAGCGCGCCGGCCGCCATCTCCAGCGCCGTCTCTTCCGACACCGCCCCGTGGGCCCCCAGCGTCTGCGGCGAAACTCCCAGCATCTCCACTTTCGCTTCGTTGGAATAGGTGACGAAGCCGCGCTCCAGCACGTTCGAGGCACCGGCGAGATCGGTGATGGCGGCGGCGATCATGCCGCCGGTGCAGGATTCGGCCGTGGCGATCATCAAGCCGCGCTCCTCGCAAGCCTGCAGCACCCTTCTCGCCAGCATCTCGACGTCGCTCATGAAAGCCTCACTCCGGCAGAAAGTCGGGGTAGACGACTGTCGCCGTCGCAATGGCGGCGATGCCCTCCTCGCGGCCGAGGAAGCCCAGCTTCTCGTTGGTCGTCGCCTTGACGGAAACGCGCTCGGGCGCAATCCGCAGCATGTCGGAAAGTTCCGCCACCATCGCTTCCCGGTGCGGCCCGACGCGCGGCGCCTCGCAGATCAGCGTGATATCGGCATTGGCGATGCGCCCGCCGCGCCCCCGCACAAGCTTCACCGCATGCTCGACGAAGAGGCGCGAGCGCGCGCCCTTCCATTGCGGGTCGGAAGGCGGGAAATGGGTGCCGATGTCGCCGGCGCCGCAGGTGGCAAGCAGCGCATCGGTGAGCGCATGCAGGCCGACATCGGCGTCGGAGTGTCCCTGCAGCGCCTTCTCATGGGCGATCTCCACGCCGCAGAGCCACACGCGGTCGCCCTTGCCGAAAGCGTGCACGTCATAGCCGTTTCCCGTGCGCACGTCCGGCATCCGCATCGCGCTCAGCCGCTGGTCGGCAAGCGCCATGTCGCGCGCCCAGGTGAGCTTCGTGTTGTCGGGCGAACCTTCCACGAGCCGCACCGGAATGCCGGCCCATTCGGCGATCGCCGCATCGTCGGTGAAATCGAGACGCCCTTCCTTGAGCGCCTTCTCGTGGGCGGCAAGGATCGTCGGGAAGGAGAAGCCTTGCGGCGTCTGCGCGGCGAAGAGGTCGGCCCGCGGCACCGTGCCCTTAACCAGCATGTCGGCGCCGCTGCGCTTCAGCGTATCGGAAATGGCGACGGCCGGAAGCGCGCCCGTACCGTCGGCCACGGCGTCGATGACGCGGTCGATGAGGGCGCCGTCGATAAAAGGCCGCACGCCGTCGTGGATCAGGACGATGTCCGGCTCGACTTCGGCGAGGGCGGCAAGCGCAAGGCGCGTCGATTCCTGCCGTGAAGGGCCGCCGGGAATAGCGCGGATGTCGCCGTCGATGCCCTCGCAGGCGGCCGCGAACAGCGTGCTGTCCTCGGGGTGGATCGCCACGGCGATGGTGTCGATCCGCTCGTGCGCGGCAAAGGTTTCCAGCGTGTACCGGATCACCGACTTGCCGCCGATGGGGCGGTATTGCTTCGGCCCGTTGCCGTTCTGCCCGGCACGCTCGCCACGGCCCGCGGCGACGATCACCGCGGCAATCCGACGCTTGGCCGCTGCCTTGCCCTGTTCAAGAAGCGCGTTCATGCGGGAGGGATAATCACGGCAATCGTGAAATGCCAACGGATTTCTGCTAAGGCGCTGCCAAACCCGTTGCGCACCGAGCGGTTTGTGGCTAAGAATTAGGCAAAGAACAAAGGTGCATGCTTTTTGAGCAAAAATCCTGTAGAAATGCTTGCATGTCCTCTGCGTGTCGGAGCGGTAACGCTGCGCAACCGGGTCTTCCTGGCGCCCATGTCGGGTGTCACGGATTTGCCGTTCCGTCTGCGCGCGCATCGTCATGGCGCAGGTCTCGTCGTCTCCGAGATGGTGGCCAGCGGCGAATTGGCGAAGGGCAGGGCGGAGAGTGCCCGCCGCATCCGCCGCCGGCCGGAGATCGAGGTGCACATGGTGCAGATCGCCGGCCGCGAAGCGCACTGGATGGCGGAAGCGGCGCGCATTGCCGTGGACGAGGGTGCCGACATCGTCGATATCAACATGGGGTGTCCGGCCAAGAAGGTGACGGGCGGCTATTCGGGCTCGGCGCTGATGCGCGAGCCCGACCACGCATTGTCGCTGATCGAAGCCGTGGTGAAGGCGGTACCCGTACCGGTGACGCTGAAGATGCGCCTCGGCTGGGACGAGGATTGCCTCAATGCACCCGTCATCGCCCGGCATGCCGAAGAAGCGGGTATCGCCATGGTGACCGTCCACGGGCGCACGCGCTGCCAGTTCTATAAGGGCAGGGCGGATTGGCGGGCGATCGCGCGCGTCGGGCAGGCGGTCTCGATCCCGGTCGTCGCCAACGGCGACGGCGAGGGACCGGCCGAGGCGGCCGCCATGCTGGCGCAGTCCGGGGCAGACGCCGTCATGATCGGCAGGGCGCATTACGGCGCACCGTGGACGGCCGGTGCGCTCGCCCACTTCGCGGCCGGCGCGCAAGCCCCGGGCGTTCCGCGCGATGCGGCCGAAATGGCCGGCTATGTGGCCGCGCACTACGAAGACATGCTCGCCCATTACGGGATTGCGCAGGGCGTGCGCCACGCCCGCAAGCATCTGGGCTGGTACCTGGAGCGCCACGGCGGCGATGCCGCGGCGATGCTGCGGCCGGCGATCATGACGGAAACGGAGCCGGCCAAGGTGCTCAGCCACCTGGCGGTTGCGTTCGCCGGGCCCGCCGCTTCGCAAATGTCTGCATTTCCGCAAAGACCCGCGTCTCCTCAAAGGATGGTCGCATGAGCGCCGATATCTTGTCCGACAGCAGCATCGTGAACGTGGCGCAATTGGCGATCAACGCCATCGGCCATCCCGTCGTCATGGTCGACGACGACGGCTTCATCCCATTCGTCAACGCCGAGGCCGAAGACTTCTTCCGCCTGAGCGCGACGATGCTGGCGCGCAACCGGCTCTCCGACTTCGTGCCCTTCGGCAGTCCGCTCCTGACCTTGGTGGACCAGGTGCGCGAGCGCCGCGCGCCGGTCAACGAGTACCGCGTCGATATCTCCTCGCCGCGCCTCGGCTCGGACAAGATCGTCGACATCTACGTCGCCCCGGTCTCGGAGTTGCCGGGCTTCGTCGTCATCATGTTCCAGGAACGCTCGATGGCGGAAAAGATCGACCGACAGATGACCCACCGGGGTGCGGCCCGCTCGGTGACGGGGCTTGCGGCGATGCTCGCGCATGAGATCAAGAACCCGCTGTCGGGCATCCGCGGTGCGGCACAGCTTCTGGAAAACGTGGTCTCCGACGAGGACCGGGCGCTTGCCCGCCTGATCACCGAGGAAACGGACCGGATCGTCGCCCTGGTCGACCGCATGGAGGTCTTTTCCGACGAGCGGCCGGTGAACCGCGAGCCGGCCAACATCCATGTCATCCTCGATCATGTGAAGGCGCTCGCCCAGAACGGGTTTGCCCGCCATATATCCATCGTCGAGGACTACGACCCCTCGCTGCCGCCGGTCCTGGCCAACCGCGACCAGCTTGTCCAGGTCTTCCTGAACCTTATCAAGAACGCGGCGGAAGCCATTGGAAACACAAGCGGCGGCGAGATAAAGCTTTCCACCGCCTTTCGCCCCGGCATCCGCTTTTCCGTGCCCGGCACGCGCGAGCGCGTGTCGTTGCCGATGGAGTTCTGCGTCCACGACAACGGCCCTGGGGTTTCCGAAGACATCCGGTCGATCATCTTCGACCCCTTCATCACCACCAAGCAGAACGGCTCCGGCCTCGGGCTGGCGCTGGTGGCCAAGATCGTCGGCGCCCATGGCGGCGTCATCGAGTGCGATTCCTCCTCGCGCGGCACCACCTTCCGCATCCTCATGCCGGCCTGGCGCGCAGAGGCCGGCGAACGGGGCGGACGGCAGAAAACGGGATCGAAGGCATGAGCGTACAAGGCAGCATTCTGGTGGCCGACGACGACGCGGCCATCCGCACCGTCCTGAACCAGGCACTGTCGCGCGTTGGTCACCACGTCCGCGTGACCTCGAACGCCGCCACGCTGTGGCGCTGGGTGTCGGCGGGCGAGGGCGATCTCGTCATCACCGACGTGGTGATGCCGGACGAGAACGCCTTCGACATGCTGCCGCGCATCCGCAAGACCAGGCCCGACCTGCCGGTTATCGTCATGAGCGCGCAGAACACCTTCATGACCGCGATCCGCGCTTCCGAGGTCGGCGCCTACGAGTATCTGCCGAAGCCCTTCGACCTGACGGAGCTTCTCAGCATCGTCGGCCGGGCGCTTGCCGAGCCGAAGGGCCGGCCTGCCGACAACCGTGCCAACGATGCGCCCGATTCCATGCCGCTCATCGGCCGCTCGCCGGCCATGCAGGACATCTATCGCATGCTCGCCCGCATGATGCAGACGGATTTGACCGTCATGATCAGCGGCGAATCGGGCACCGGCAAGGAGCTGGTGGCGCGTGCGCTGCACGAGTTCGGCCGCCGCCGCAACGGGCCCTTCGTGGCCATCAACATGGCGGCGATCCCGCGCGACCTGATCGAATCGGAACTCTTCGGCCACGAAAAGGGCGCTTTCACCGGCGCCCAGCAGCGCTCCTCGGGCCGCTTCGAGCAGGCCGAGGGCGGCACGCTGTTCCTCGACGAGATCGGCGATATGCCCATGGAGGCGCAGACGCGGCTGCTTCGCGTTCTCCAGCAGGGCGAATACACCACCGTCGGCGGGCGCACGCCGATCAAGACCGACGTGCGCATCGTCGCCGCCACCAACAAGGATCTGCGCGCCCTCATCAACCAGGGCCTGTTCCGCGAGGATTTGTTCTACCGGCTCAACGTCGTGCCGCTGCGCCTGCCGCCGCTGCGCGAGCGGGCCGAGGACATCCCCGATCTGGTGCGTCATTTCTTCGGCCAGGCCGAAAAGGAGGGCTTGCACGCCAAGCGCATCGCCAGGGGCGGGCTCGACGCGATGATGCAATATGCCTGGCCGGGCAACGTGCGGGAACTGGAAAACCTCGTGCGCCGGCTGGCCGCGCTCTACCCGCAGGACGAGATCTCCGAGGAAATCATCCTCAACGAGCTGCGCGGCGCCGCGGTCGCGGAGGGTCCGCGCCAGGGCGAGGGACTGCCCGAGGACCTGCCGCTTGGCCAGGCGGTCGAGCAGTATCTGCAGCGTCACTTCCGCGGCTTCGGCGCGGCGCTGCCGCCGCCGGGTCTTTACCATCGGATCGTGGCCGAGGTGGAGTATCCGTTGATCCTGGCGGCACTCGCGGCGACGCAAGGGAACCAGATTCGCGCCGCCGAACTCTTGGGCTTGAACCGCAACACGCTTCGCAAGAAGATACGCGAATTGGGGGTCGACGTGTACCGCGCCTCGAAGCAGCCGCCGGGCGAAGTCGTCCCCAGTTAGTTTTCCTTCTTCGGCCTGGAGAAGGTAGGCGTTGCAAAGTCGCCACATTGCGTTGCATACCTGCAACGCAATTGGATCGTTGGGCATTGGCGCCACCGAGTTGAGCATCGATGAGTACGCAGGCATCTGCCATGGCCGGAGAACCGGTTTACCGTTCCGCGCCGAATGACGGCCGCCGCCTGATGGCGCTGCCGGGCATTCTGGCGGCCGCGGGTGCGCTGGTGACGGCGGCCATCTCGTTTGCCGTTCTCCTGGGGCTTACCCCGTTCACGCCCGATGCCGGCACCACGCTGGCGCTGATCGGCATCAACGCCGCATTCGTCCTCCTGCTTCTCGCGCTGATCGGTCGTGAGGCGCATCGCATCTATACGGCGCGCAAGGGCGGCAAGGCGGCGTCCAGGCTGCATGTGCGCATCGTCGCCATGTTCTCGCTTGTTGCGGCGATACCGGCGATCCTCGTCGCCATCGTCGCCTCCATCACGCTCGATGTCGGCCTCGACCGCTGGTTCGAATTGCGGACCCGCGTCATCGTGCAGTCGTCCCTGTCCATCGCCGACGCCTACGTGTCCGATCACGCCCGTAATCTGCAGGGCACGACACTCTCCATGGCGATCGACCTCGACCGTCTCCGCTCCCTCTACAATCTCGACCGGACCGGCTTCCGCCAGCGCCTCACCCAGCAGGCGGTGGTCCGCGGCCTTGCCCACGCGGTTCTCATGCGGGAGGACGAGGAGGTCATCATGGGCGCGGACATGCCCGAGCCGATCGAGATTCCCGCTCCGCCCGACGGCGCCCTGCAGCGGGCGGCCGAAGGGCGGCCGGTGCTGTTCGACCTGCCGCCGGGCAACCTGATCGCGGCAATCGTCAAGCTGCGCGAGATTCCCGACGTCTATCTCTACGCCCTGCGCGAGCTCGACCCCCAGGTCATCAAGGCGCAGCGCATCGTTGCGGAGAACACCGGCGAGTACCGCTCGCTGGAGGAGAATCGCATCAACACCCAGGTTGCCTTCGCGCTGCTCTACCTCGTCGTCACGCTGGCCATCGTGCTGGCGGCAATCTGGACGGGTATCGCCGTGGCCGACCGGCTGGTGCGGCCGATCCGTCAGCTTATCGGCGCGGCGGGCGCGGTCTCGACCGGCAATCTCGACGTGGCGGTGCCCGTCCGCCCCTCGGACGGTGACGTTGCCTCGCTGGGGGACACCTTCAACAAGATGACCCTGCAGCTCAAGACCCAGCGCGACGAGCTCATCTCCGCGCGCGACGTCATCGACGAGCGCCGCCGCTTCACGGAGGCGGTGCTTTCGGGCGTCACGGCGGGTATTATAGGCGTCGACGCCCGGGGCACGGTCTCCATGGTCAACCGCTCGGCCGAAACCATGCTGGCCATTTCCACCGACCGGGCCGTGGGCCAGAACCTCTCCGCCGTCCTGCCGCAGATCGGCCGCGTGTTCGAGATGGGGCGGACGTCCGGCCGCCAGGTCTATCGCCACCAGCTCACCTTCTACCGCGCCGGCGCCGAGCGCACGTTCAACGTTCAGATCACCACCGAGGAAAGCGTCGGCGAGACGGACGAGCGCTCCTACGTCGTCACCGTCGACGACATCACCGACCTCGTGCAGGCGCAGCGCTCTTCGGCGTGGGCCGATGTTGCCCGGCGCATCGCCCATGAGATCAAGAACCCGCTCACGCCGATCCAGCTTTCGGCCGAGCGCATCCGCCGGCGATATGGCAAGGTCATCACCGAGGATCGCGAGGTCTTCGACCAGTGCACGGACACGATCATCCGCCAGGTGGGCGACATCGGCCGCATGGTTGACGAATTCTCCACCTTCGCGCGCATGCCCAAGCCCGACATCCAGCGGCTCGATCTGCGCGAGCCGCTGCGCGAGGCATCCTTCCTGGTCGAGGTCAGCCGCTCCGACATCAGGGTCGAACGGGCGCTGGGCGAGAAGCCTTTGATCGGCCGTTTCGACACGCGCCTGATGAGCCAGGCCTTCGGCAACGTCATCAAGAACGCCTCGGAGGCCATCGACGCTGCGATCCGCGAGGACGGCGAGCGCCAGGGTGTGATCCGCATAATTGCACGGCAGGTGGGCAAGACCATCGAGGTGGCGGTTATCGACAACGGCAAGGGCCTGCCGCGGGAAAACCGCCAGCGGCTGCTCGAGCCGTACATGACGACGCGCGAGAAAGGCACAGGCCTTGGCCTTGCCATCGTCAAGAAGATAATCGAAGACCATGGGGGGCGGCTGGAGCTCAACGACGCACCGGCGAACTTCCATGGTGGTGTAGGGGCGATGATCCGCATGATCCTGCCGGGTGCACCGGCCGGCGGCGTTTCCGGGGAAGGGGCGGGCAATTCTGCTGGAGAGACGGAAAAGGTCGATAATGGCGTCTGACATACTGGTCATCGACGACGAGGAAGATATCCGCGAGCTTGTCGCCGGCATCTTGAGCGATGAGGGGCACGAGGCGCGCACCGCCGGCGACAGCGACGGCGCCTTGGCGGCCATCACCGAGCGCGTGCCGCGGCTGGTGCTGCTCGATATCTGGTTGCAGGGCTCCACCCTCGACGGGCTGGCGCTGCTCGACAAGATCAAGGAGATGCATCCCGATTTGCCCGTGGTGATGATCTCCGGCCACGGCACCATCGAGACGGCGGTGTCGGCCATCAAGCGCGGCGCCTACGATTTCATCGAAAAGCCCTTCAAGGCCGACCGGCTGATCCTCATTTGCGAGCGGGCGCTGGAGACCTCCAAGCTCAAGCGCGAGGTCCTGGACCTGAAGAAGCGCAGCGGCGAGAGCTTCGACCTCGTCGGCAACTCGCCGGCGATCAACCACCTGCGTCAGACGATCGAGCGCATCGCCCCCAGCAACAGCCGCATCATGCTGATCGGCCCGTCGGGCTCCGGCAAGGAGCTGGCCGCGCGTGCCATCCATGCCGTTTCCAGCCGCAGCACCGGTCCCTTCGTCTCCGTGAACGCCGCCTCGATCACGCCCGAGCGCATGGAGATCGAGCTGTTCGGCACTGAATCGAACGGCAGCGAGCGCAAGGTGGGCGCCCTGGAGGAGGCCCATCGCGGCACGCTCTTCCTCGACGAAGTCGCCGACATGCCGAGCGAGACGCAAGCCAAGATCCTGCGCGTTCTGGTGGACCAGCAGTTCGAGCGGGTAGGCGGCGCCAAGCGGGTCAAGGTCGACGTACGCATCATCTCTTCCACGGCGCGGAACCTGGAGGCCATGATCGCCGAGGGCCGCTTCCGCGAGGATCTCTACCACCGACTGGCCGTTGTGCCGGTCGCCGTTCCACCGCTGTCGGAGCGGCGCGAGGACATCCCGGTCCTGATCGAGCATTTCATGCAGCAGATCGTCGCCCAGGTGGGCATCAAGCCGCGCCGCCTCGGCGAGGACGCGCTGGCCGTTCTGCAGGCGCACGACTGGCCGGGCAATGTTCGCCAACTGCGCAACAACGTCGAGCGGCTTCTGATCCTGACGCGCGGCGACGACGGCGATACGCCGATCACCGCCGACCTGTTGCCCGCCGAGATCGGCGACGTCATGCCGCGTGTGCCGACACAAGGCGACCAGCATATCATGGCGCTGCCGCTGCGCGAGGCGCGCGAACTCTTCGAGAAGGAGTACCTTCTGGCGCAGATCAACCGATTCGGCGGCAACATCTCGCGCACGGCCGAGTTCATCGGCATGGAACGCTCGGCGCTGCACAGGAAGCTGAAGTCGCTTGGGGTATGAAAGAGTGAGTAGGGAATAGTGAGTAGTGAGTAGGATGTGGTGAACATAGAGGACGGGCGCGCTCACGGGGCGGTTGACCGCCAGCCACTATTCACTACTCACTATTCCCTACCCACACTGAGAGATCGAACCCATGAAGGTCATCATCTGCGGCGCCGGCCAGGTCGGCTATGGCATTGCCGAGCGGCTGGCGGCGGAGCAAAACGACGTCTCGGTCATCGACACCTCGGCCGAGCTCATCCGCGGCGTGCGCGACGCGCTCGATGTGCGCGGCTTCGTCGGCCACGGCGCGCATCCGGAGGTCTTGGAGGCCGCCGGCGCCCAGCAGGCCGACATGATCATCGCCGTCACGCTCTACGACGAGGTCAACATGGTGGCCTGCCAGGTTGCCCACTCGCTCTTCAACGTGCCCACCAAGGTCGCGCGCATCCGCTCGCAGTCCTATCTGCAGTCCCACTACATGGACCTTTTCTCGCGCGATCACCTGCCGATCGACGTCATCATCTCGCCGGAGCTCGAGGTGGGCGAAATGGTGCTCAGGCGCATCGCTCTTCCCGGCGCCACCGACGTGGTGGCCTTCGCCGACGGGCGCGTGGCCATGGTGGCGATCGAATGCCAGGAGGAGTGCCCGGTCATCAACACGCCGCTGGCGCAGCTGACCGAGCTTTTCCCCGATCTGCCGTCCACCGTGGTGGGCGTGTCGCGCAACGGCAACCTTTTCGTTCCCCATTCCGGCGACCAGCTCATTGCCGGCGACATGGCCTATGTCGTCACCACCAAGGACCAGGTGCGCCGCACGTTGGGCCTGTTCGGGCATGAGGAGGCCGAGGCCACCCGCATCGTCATTGCCGGCGGCGGCAATATCGGCCGCTACGTCGCCCGTTCGCTGGAACGCAAGCGCAGCCGCACCAAGGTGAAGATCATCGAGAGCAACCGCGATCGCGCCGTCGCCATCGCCGACGATTTGCGCCGCACGGTTGTGCTCAACGGCAGTGCACTCGAGCAGAAGCTGCTTCTGGAGGCCGACATCGACCATGCAGACCTGATGGTGGCTCTCACCAACGACGATCAGGTCAACATCCTTTCGAGCGTGATCGCCAAGCGGCTGGGCTGCAAGTCGAACCTGGTGCTCATCAACAACCCCACCTATCACGAATTCGCCAAGACGCTGGGCATCGATGCCCATGTGAACCCGCGCGCCGTGACCATCTCAAAGGTTCTGCAGCACGTGCGCCGCGGCCGCATCCGTGCCGTCCACAACGTCCAGAAGGGGGCAGCCGAGATCCTCGAGGCCGAGGCCCTGGAGACCTCGCCGCTGGTCGGCCCGCCGCTCAGCGAGCAGGAACTGCCGGACGGGATGCGCATCGGTGCCGTCTATCGCGACGGCGCGGTCCTCAAGCCGAGCGGTTCACTGCGCATCAAGCCCAAGGACCGGGTCGTCATCTTCGCGCTGGAGAGTGCGGTGCGCCAGGTCGAGCAGCTCTTCCGCGTCAGCCTGGAGTTTTTCTGACGCCGCTCCTGTCCTCGATCCTGAACAGGCGCAGCGAGAGCCTTTTCCCCTTCGAGTAATTTACGCCTTCGATCAGCGCAACCGGAACGATGCTCTTTCCTCCCGCGCTTGCGCGCTCGGCAAGCCGTGCAGCCTCGGAAGCCGGTACCAGTGCAAGAGCGCACACGGGATCCGAGAGAAGGTGGTCTGCCGCTCCCTCGACGTCCGTGAGAAGCGTTTTCGTGCCAACCAGGAAAACCAGGCTCGGCTCGTGGTATCCCGCTGAAGCGAGGCGGGAGTTGGTGCAGGGTTTGTTGACCTTGACGGCAGCAGCGATACGTGGCGTCAACCAAATGGTCTCCAAGGAGGGGACCACCATCGTGAAGAGGAGACCGTAGGCTATGCCCGCCGCCACGACCGCGCTTCCCATGCGGCGCAGATCGGCGCCCTCGCGCCCGGGTAGGGCGAAGTAGGCGGCGGCAAACACGGCCACCGCGACCACGATGCCAGCCGGCTGCACTCCCCCGCCAAGATAGAGGGGCCCGGCCACCGCCAGTGCCGACAAGCCAATGCTGACAACAGCCGCTCCGGCAACCGAGAGCCAGTAGAGCCACGTTTCCCAGCGCCTGGTTGGCACGCTGGAAATAGACGCCGTTTCAGCCACTGCCCATCCAGCCACCAGCGCCAGCGCCGGATAAACCGGTAGAACGTAGTGCGGCAGTTTTGTCGGCAGCAGTTCGAAGAACAGCCAGAACGGGACATACCAGCTGAAGAGGAATAGCAGGCGCGGGTCGGATCGCAGGTGTTTGAGGGCGGCAATCCCCGCCGCGAGCATCAGCGGGCCGAAGGGCCAGACGTAAAGCGCATAGGTCAGTATGTAATATCCGGGAGGCGCGCCGTGCGATTCCTGCCCGCTTACCACCTTGCCGAGAAGATCGTTGCCTACCGATTCGTGCCAGAAGGCCCCGCCGCTCTTCGAACTGATTGCGACAAGCCACGGCATGGTAATGAGCATCGCAATCACAAGGCCACGCGCCGACCGCAACTCACGCAGCCAGCGCCGATCCTTGTCCAGGAAGCAAAGCGTGGCGACGGTGAGGGCGCTCAGTAGCGGTGTAATCGGCCCCTTGATCAGAATTCCGAACCCTAGCGCGATCCAGAAAAGCCATGAAAGGGCAGGGCGGACGGGTGAGCTATTGCGCGCCGCCACGTAAATCTGCGCCAGCGCACCCTGCGCGACAATCGAAAAGGCAAGCAACATGGCGTCGGTCTTGGCGATGCGCGCTTCGAAAGCGACACCGAGAATGGCCGATAGCACCAGCCCCGCGGCCAGGCCCGCCGTCCTGCCGAAGAGGCGGGTACCCGTCCAGAAAACCGCCAGCGTTGCAGCGACGGCACCTGAAATCGATACCAGGCGGTAGACCCATATCGGCGCCTGCGCACCGCCGAAGATAGTCTTTACCGCGGTGGCCTGAAGCCAATAGATACCGATCGGCTTTTTGTATCGTGCCTCGTCCTGGAAGCGGATATCGATATAGTCGCCGCTTTCCACCATCTGCTTCGATGCTTGAACGTAACGGCTTTCGTCGCGGTCGATCGGGGGAAGGGTGGTGATGCCGGGAACCGTGATCGCGAGAACAATCAGGGTAAGAAACAGGGCGCGCTTCAATGGCGTTCCTCCTGGCGGGTAAGCAGCTTACTCAGCCAGTTTCGGAGAGCGCTGCCTTGCGCTCTCGGGCGATCAGCCAGAGGTTGCGGGTGTAGATGAAAAGGCCCATTCCTTGGCCGGCTATGAAGACGGGATCATGCCGTTGCACGGCGTAGATAAACAGCAGCGCCCCGCCCCCGAGGGAAAAGAACCAGAAGGCAACCGGTATAACGCTTCGTCCCGACCGCTCCGAAGCGAGCCATTGGACGAGAAACCGCATCGTGAACAGGAACTGGGCGCAAAACCCCAGCAGAACCCAGCCGTCGAATTGCTGGATGAAAACGCTTCGCAGCCACTCGGCAAGGCTTTGGAGGACGTCAGCCATGGACGATTTCCTCCACCTTGGGCATGTTTTTTCGCCGGCTACGCAGCCACCAGACCCCCATCAGGTCCAGCGTGCCCTTATACCCACGGTCGAGAATGCCATAGTGCGAGGTGCCATGAAGGCGTGGGCGATCCACGACGTCGTGGTGAACCACGCCGTAGCCTTCCTGGATCACGAGTGCCGGCAGGAAACGGTGGCTGCCCTCGAAAAAGGGCAGCTTCCGCAGAAGCTCGGTGCCGATGGCCTTCATTCCGCACGCGGTATCGCGCGTGTCGTCTTTCAGTATCCCGTTGCGAAGCCAGTTGGCAAAGCGCGATGCCCACCGCTTGAGCGCGCCGTCTTGCCGCTTCAGGCGCTGTCCGGCCGCAATGCCGGTGCTCGGACCGCCCGCGAGCAGCGCATCGATCAGCGGCAGAATGTACTGCGGATCGTTCTGGCCGTCGCCGTCAATCATCACGACGATGCCGCCGCGCGCGGCAAACGCCCCTGAACGCAGGGCAAGGCTCTTGCCGGCGGAGCGGTCATGGCGGATATGCCGAACCGTGCACTTGCGCACCTGCGCTTCCGTGGAAAGCACCTCGCACGTATTGTCGGTGGAGCCGTCGTCCACCACGACGACTTCGAACCTGCGCCCCATCATGGCGACTTCAATTTCATCGAGCAGGGGAGGCAGGTTCGCAGCCTCGTTCTTGCAGGGAATGACGATAGAGATCAGTCCGGATTCCATTTGAATAAGCACCATCGCTTTAATGCGGTGCGGGGCCGTCCACGAAGAGCTCCGGCCTCTCGCTATTCCATAAACAACGCTGTTTTGGCGGTCGAACCGGGGCTGGTTTACCGTCTTGTTTTGATACTTATGTATACAAATTATTGCAGCTCATTCGTATTCTGGATACGGGCTAAACGACGGACGGATCCTCGTTTTCCAACCGTTCGGGGGATGGCTGTCACGGCGGCGGCGTCAGAAGGAGCGGCGACGGGACGGCCAATGCAGTAGTATTGAATGCCATGCCCCGCGACGACCTCCGGATCATAGAGATTCCTGCCGTCAAAAATGGTCCGGGTGGAAAGCGCCGCTTTAATCGCGCCGAAATCGGGCGCCATGAATGCCTTCCACTCGGTGGCGATCACGAGCGCGTCCGCCCCGTGTAACGCCGTCGCGCAACTGTCGGCCAAAACGAGATCGGGGCGCTCGCCGTAGATGCGGCGGCACTCCGGCATTGCGGCGGGATCGTAGGCCCGAACCTTTGCACCGGCCTGCCAAAGCGCCTCCATGATGGCCCGCGACGGCGCCTCTCGCATGTCGTCCGTGTCCGGTTTGAAGGCCAATCCCCAGAGAGCGAAGGTCTTGCCCCCGATATCGCCGGCGAAATGCTTCATGATCTTGTGGACGAGGACCTCCTTCTGCCGCCTGTTCCGGTCGTCGACAGCCTTGAGAACGTCGGCCTCCAGACCGAGATCGGCGGCGGCTGCGATCATCGCGCGCACATCTTTGGGGAAGCACGAACCCCCATAGCCGGCACCCGGATAGATGAAGTGATAGCCGATACGGGGATCGCTGCCGATGCCAAGGCGCACCTTCTCGATGTCGGCCCCGACGGCTTCAGCCAGGTTCGCCATTTCGTTCATGAAACTGATCTTCGTTGCCAGCATGCAGTTTGCGGCATACTTCGTCATCTCGGCGCTGCGCACGTCCATGACCACGATCTTTTCGTGGTTTCGGTTATATGGCGCGTACAGCTTGCGCAGCGTTTCCTCCGCGGCCTTGCTGGAGGCACCGATGACGATGCGGTCCGGCTTCCTGCAATCGGCTACGGCGGAGCCCTCCTTGAGGAACTCCGGGTTGGAGGCGACGTCGAAGGTCAACGTGCTGCGTCCGCGTACTGCGATTGTCTTCCTGATCCTCTCGGCGACAAGGTCCGCGGTGCCGACGGGCACGGTCGACTTGATGGCGATGACGCGGTGAGCCTCCATGTGCACGGCGACGGTTTCGGCAGCGGAAAAGACCTGTTTGAGGTCTACCGAACCGTCCTCCCTGGGAGGTGTCCCAACCGCGATGAGCTGCACGAGACCATGCCTGACACCCTCGGCGGCATCGGTTGTGAAGCACAGCCTGCCCCTGGCGCAATTCTCCTTCACCAGGGGATCGAGCCCAGGCTCGTATATCGGGACACGCCCCTGCCTCAGACGCTCGATCCTATCGGCGTCGACATCGACGCAAACAACGTCGAAACCAGCCTCTGCGAGCACCGCTGCCTGGACCAGACCAACATAGCCGGTGCCGAATACCGTGACTTTCAAATCGAATCTTACCGCTTTTTGCCGTTCAATTATTTTTAAAACTATACAGTTTCGTATTGGATATGTTTGTGACGCTGTTTATGTAGGCATCCAGTATATGTATATCCATTGTACATCGGATAGGCAAGGGTGCCTTTCGTGTACCGCCCCGAAGGCGTTCCGTTCGTCGTATGCGGCGGCGGGAGCGCCGGCCTTTGACGAAGACGTTCAAACCGCTTTCCCTTCTTCGATTGGAGCGATATCAACGGTTTCCAAGACTGATGTCGCCGAGGGAGAAAAGATGCCGCGCATTGCCTATGTGAACGGCCGCTACGTCCGCCATGCCGAGGCTGGAGTGCATATCGAGGACCGGGGCTACCAGTTCGCCGACGGTGTCTACGAGGTCTGCGAGGTGGCGCGCGGTTACATCATCGACATGACCCGCCATCTCGACCGGCTCGGCCGCTCGCTCTCCGAACTATCCATCGAGTGGCCGATGCATCGCAGCGCGCTGGAGATCGTCATGCGCGAGGTGATCCGCCGCAACGGCGTCGAGAACGGGCTGGTCTATCTCCAGGTCACCCGCGGCGTGGCCCCGCGCGATCACGTCTTCCCGGCGCCCGGCACGAGACCGGCTGTCGTCGTGACCGCCAAGCGCCTCGACCCGAAGGCGGCTGCCAGGCGCGCGGAAAAGGGCGTCAAAGTCATCACCGTGCCGGAAAACCGATGGGAGCGCGTCGACATCAAGACGGTGGGCCTCTTGCCCAATGTGCTGGCGCGGCAGAAGGCGCGCGAGGCGGGTGCGGCCGAAGCCTGGTTCCTCGACACCGACGGCATGGTGAAGGAGGGGGCAGCCACCAATGCCTGGATTATCACGGCCGACGGCAAGTTGGTGACACGGCCGGCCGATTTCGGCATACTGCGCGGCATCACACGGGCGACCGTGCTTGACTTGGCCGCAAAAATGGGCCTTGCGGTCGAGGAAAGGGCGTTTTCCGTGGAGGAGGCGCAATCGGCGCGCGAGGCATTCATCACAGCCGCTTCCACCGTTGTCATGCCGGTTGTGGAGATCGATGGCCGACCGGTGGCCAACGGCCACCCCGGCTCGCTCACCCTGTCTCTGCGGCACTCGTTTTTTGACGTTGCGGAAAAAAGTCCTGCCTGTTAACCACTCGGGCAGTCGGCTCAAGAATAACGGTGCTGGCGGGAGCGTGGCAGGAGGGCAGTCGTCGCGCTTGACAGGGCGGGGTGACATTTGCGCTACTGCCGCGCAATGCGCAGGGGATGGTGAAAGAAAAGAACAATGGCGGAACGTTCGCAAAATCTGCAGGACCTGTTCCTGAACACCGTTCGCAAGAGCAAGAACCCGCTGACGATCTTCCTGATCAATGGCGTGAAATTGACCGGCGTGGTGACCTCATTCGACAATTTCTGTGTTCTTCTGCGCCGCGACGGCCACTCGCAGCTCGTCTACAAGCATGCCATCTCCACGATCATGCCGAGCCAGCCGGTGCAATTGTTCGATGCCGAGGAAAACAGTCGGGAAGGCTGATTGGCAGATAAACCCAAGGCTGCCGACGATCCGCGCGCTGATGACGGCGCGCTCGCCGGCGAGATCACGAAGGCCGTCGTCGTAACGCCGGTGCTGACCTCCGCGCGCACACAGGGCGAGGAGGGGGGTGCGCGTGCGCGCATGTCCCTGTCGCCGCAGGCAAGGCTTGAAGAAGCGGTGGGCCTTGCCGAGGCGATCGACCTCGAAATTGTCCACAGCGAAACGTTTCCCGTCTCGGCGCCGCGCCCGGCGACGCTGATCGGCGCCGGCAAGGTGAGCGCGCTCGCCGGCATCGTCGCCGAGAGCGAGGCCGAGCTGGTCGTCGTCGACCACCAGCTTTCCCCCGTGCAGCAGCGCAATCTCGAGCGTGAGCTCAAGGCCAAGGTGCTCGACCGCACCGGCCTTATCCTGGAAATCTTCGGCCGCCGCGCCCGCACCAAGGAAGGCCGGCTGCAGGTCGATCTCGCGCACCTCGAATATCAGCGCGGCCGGCTCGTCAGAAGCTGGACGCACCTTGAGCGCCAGCGCGGCGGCGGCGGCTTCATGGGCGGCCCCGGCGAGACGCAGATCGAGGCCGACCGCAGGCTTCTGCAGGAGCGCATCATCCGCATCAAGCGGGAACTGGAGACCGTGCGGCGCACGCGCGACCTGCACCGGGCCAAGCGCCGCAAGGTGCCGTTCCCGGTGGTCGCCATCGTCGGCTACACCAATGCCGGCAAGTCGACGCTCTTCAACCGGCTGACGGGCGCCTCCGTCATGGCCGAGGATATGCTGTTCGCCACGCTCGACCCGACGCTGAGGCGCGTGCGGTTCCCGCACGGCACGGTCGTCATCCTGTCCGACACGGTCGGCTTCATCTCCGACCTGCCGACCCACCTCGTCGCCGCTTTCCGCGCCACGCTCGAAGAGGTGGTGGAGGCCGATCTCGTCATCCACCTGCGCGACATCTCGGACCCCGACACTGCCGCCCACGCCACCGATGTGGAGGACGTTCTGGCAAGCCTCGGCGTCGATGCCGCCGATACCAGCCACATCATCGAGGTGTGGAACAAGATCGACCGCCTCAGCGAAAGCGACCGCGAACGGCTTTTGAGGGACGAGGCCAACAAAACGCCCCCGGTCGCCGTCTCCGCCGTGACCGGGGAGGGGATCGACGACCTCATGGCGCTGATCGAGGAACGTGTTGCCGGCCGTGTCGCAGAGACGTCCGTCACCCTTTCACCGGACCAGATGGCGCTTATGGATTGGGTGTACCGGCACGGCGAGGTCACCGGCCGCGAGAATCACGAAGACGGCAGCATCACCATCCGCCTCCGCGCCACCGATGCGGCGCGCGACGAGATAAGGCGGAGATTATCTAGTAATAACAAGGGGTAGGGTAGGGGTTTTAATGCGCTACCTTCTTCTCTTCGCGCGCTGCCAAAGTCCCTCCATCTCCTCCAGTGAAGCCGCGCCGAGCGTCTTTCCATCCGCCTCCAGCCCCCGTTCCACGGCGTGGAAGCGGTGGCGGAACTTTTCGTTGGTGCCACGCAGCGCCGCCTCCGGATCGAGCCCCATATGGCGCCCGAGATTGACTAGCGCGAACAGGAGGTCGCCGAATTCCTCCGCCACCGCCTCGCGCCGCCCTTCGTCCATGGCCTCGCGCAGTTCGCCGATCTCCTCCTCGATCTTGTCGAGGATCGGCCGCGGCGCACCCCAGTCGAAGCCGACGCGGGCGGCTTTCTCCTGCAGCTTCAGGGCGCGCGTCAGCGCGGGCAGGGCGACCGTCACATCGTCGAGATAGCCCGCGCTCTCGTCGCCAGCGCCGTTGCGCGCCGCCCGGCGCTCCGCCTTCTCCTCCGCCTTGATCTTTTCCCACATGCCCTTGGCCATGCCTGCCTCGCGTGCGTCCTCGTCGCCGAAGACATGCGGGTGGCGGCGGATCATCTTAGTGGTGATCGCCTCGACCACATCGCCGAAATCGAAGGTGCCGGCTTCCTCGGCCATCCGCGCATGAAAAACCACCTGAAGCAGAAGGTCGCCCAGCTCCTCGCGCAGATCGTGCATGTCGCCGCGCTGGATCGCGTCGAGAACCTCGTAGGCTTCCTCGATCGTGTAGGGCGCGATGGTCGAGAAATCCTGCTTCACGTCCCACGGGCAACCCGTCTCCGGGTCGCGCAGCGCGGCCATGATCTCGATCAGGCGGGCGATGTCCTTGGACGGCTTCATGGGCGGCGGCTCCGTTCACTGGCGGCGAAGCCGTAGCGCGCATCGGCCGCATTCTCAAGCGGTTCGATTATCGCACGGTGAGCGTGACAGGCCCGTGGTCGCGCGGGAAGAGCGAGCACCGAGTGTCCTCTCGGATGGGGCGCGCGGTCGCAGATTGAGCTAAGTGGCGTATGTTTCAAATAAAGCTCCGCCAAATTGGCGAGGTGCGCAAGCAGCCAAGCCATGAGATATTCTTCCTCTCGGGTAGATGAGGGGGCCGTTCTGTCGATCGTTTTACTGCAGGCGCGTTTCTTCTGGCGCGCCGGCCACTGAGTTACTGCGTGAGAAGGGAGGCGCGTCGGTGGATGTTCTTGTGTTGGTTTGTGCCTTGGCTGTCTCCGCACCCGACTGCCAGCGAAGCACCGCAATTCACGGCTTCTACGCCCCCGATCCGAGGCCCGATCTCGCCGGCTGCTTCCGTGAGGGTTTGCTTTACGCCGCCCAATCCGGGATGGTCGTGGCAGGCACTTATCCGAAGGTCTTCTGCATTCCGCCACGAAGTGCGCGAGCGAGAGCAAGCAAACTCACCACGCGCGATTAGGGCCCTGTGACTTCTAATGTAAATGCAACAACCACTTAGAAACAGCGACAGGGCAGGGAGGTCAGCCTCCGGTCAGGCGTGCTGGTCGGGGTTGCTAAGCCTGTCCGGGGGCGGATGGCGATGCTGTGTTGAAAGGTCTGCTGTGCGGACGAAGCTGACGTTTGACTGCTTTTCTTGTATTGATGCGGGCCTAGTGGAGAAGGTTTAAAAATGCAAAAAGTAAACTGCACCGCACATGGCACTCAAGGTATCGGATTGGTATGCCAGCACATAGCGTATGCCGTTGATAGTGATAGCCCGAAAGTCGGGTTCTTCTTTGGAAACGAGGAAGATACAGCGCGGCCCGATGCTTGGTGCAGCGTCTGCGAGGAAGCGCTCGTCGAACTGAACGGTCAAGACGCTGATCGTTGGTTTGAAAAGGCGGGGTTCAAGGTATTTTGCGCCTGTTGTTGGGACGAAGCCAAGACTGCCTGCTCTTAGTTTCGCGTCACAACGGGCTTAAAGCCGTCATTTGATTACTTCACGCCGGAACACTTCAGCAGGTGTTTGAAAACCCAGGCATTTTCTCGGCGTACCGTTCAACTGATCGATCAGAGACCGTATCGATTCGTCCGTGATCGACAAGACAGCAGTGTCTCTGGGCAGATAGCGCCGGCCCCTCCGGTTCATGTTCTCAACGGTGCCTTTCTGCCAGGGCGCTGACGGGTCGCAGAACCAGGCGTCCGTTCCCATGCCCTGCTTCAGTCGCCGCCAGGAGACGAATTCAAAACCTCTGTCGAATGTCAGACTTTGCCGGGCATGCCTGGGCAGGGGGCCGAGCACGTTGATAAGCTGGTCCATGATCGGTTTGGACTGCCGGTCATTGTTCTTGAACAGCACAGTGAACCAGCTTGTCCGCGGTGACCAGCCGGCCTTCAAATGCGAAAAAGTACGGCTCAAAACGTCGCTCCCGAAAAACAGGCAACTTAGCGCCTTTGTTGCAGTTCGGGATAGAATGTGCCCCCAGTACATATAGAGATCGCATAAGATAGATTATGGAACCAGCGTGCTAAGCCAGCGGTGCTGGGATTGAGCGCTGCGGTGGTGTTGATCGGTCCCCGGATCAAGCCAAAGGAAGCGCCTCGTCACGCCACGATATCGGCCACCTCGGCTTGCGCGGCGGCCATCAGTGCCTTCGGCTCAGCCGCAAAGACGGCGTCGTGCGCTCCGGCCGCCGCCCAGACCGTCGTGAAGCCCAGCAGCGTCTCATCGGCATAGCGACGCACGCTCGCCGGATGGCCGAGCGGCGAAACGCCGCCGATGGCAAAGCCGGTTTCCTCGCGCACCTTGCGCGGATCGGCGCGCGTCAGGTTCTCGCCGGCAAGCCGGCCGGCTTTTCCCAGATCGAGCTGATGGCCGCCGGATACCAGGAACAGATAGAGTTTTCCGGACGTCTCGCCGGCAAAGATCAGCGACTTGACGATCTGATCGACCGCACAGCCGCATTGCGTTGCCGCTTCCTGGGCCGTGCGGGTCGATTCTCCCATGCGCTTGATTTCGATCTCAAGGCCGGCTTCCGCCGCCGCGGCAGCCACCCGGTTGACGCTCTTCGACATCCAAAAAACCTCGTTATTTCAATCGTCTGAAATATCCGTCTCAACCACCATCCCATCATACGCCGGTTCCACGTGGTCCGGCGCCTCTCGCCGCACGGCCTCGTAGTCGAGCGGGGTATGCATGTGTGTCAGGATGGCGCGCTTCGGCTTCAGCCGCTCGATCCATTCCAGCGCTTGCCCGAGGGAAAAGTGACTGGGGTGTGGCCGGTGCTGCAGCGCATCGATCACCAGCACCTCAAGGTCGGCCAGCAGCGGCACGGTCTCCGGCGGGTAGCCGCTCACATCGGAACAATAGGCGAACGGACCAACGCGGAAGCCGAGCGAGCGGATATCGCCGTGGATCTGCGGCAGCGGCGTGAAGGTCAGCGCTCCGCCCTCGCCGGCGATCGTGAAAGGCTCCTCGTGGCGGATTAGGTGCGGCGTCACGATCGGCGGATAGCTGCTCCCTGCCGGTGTCTCGAAGCAATAGGCGAAGGCGCCGCGCAGGCGCTCCATGGTCGGCTCGTCGGCATGGATGTCGATCCGGTGCCCCTGCACCTGCACATAGCCGCGCAGGTCGTCGATGCCGTGGATATGGTCGGCGTGCGGGTGGCTGTAGACGACACCGTCGAGGCGCGGCACCTTTGCTGCGATCATCTGCTCGCGGAAGTCCGGCCCAGTGTCAATGGCGATGCGCGTGGCGCGCCCGTCCGGCTTGATGCGCTCCACCAGGGCGGCGGCCCGCAAACGCCGGTTGCGCGGGTTCGCGGGATCGCAGGCGCCCCAGTCGCCGTTGATCCGCGGCACGCCGGGTGAGGACGCACAGCCGAGAATGGTGAGCCGCAGCCGGTCCCCCAAGGCTACGCGCCTTTCCCGGCCGGGCGCGGCACCTTGGCGAAGAGACGGAAGAAATTCTCCGTCGTCAGTGCCGCCATCTCGTCAGCGGAAACGCCGGCCGTCTCGGCCAGCACCGCCGCCGTGTGCGCCACATAGGCCGGCTCGTTGCGCTTTCCGCGATAAGGCACCGGCGCCAGATACGGCGCATCCGTCTCCACCAGGAGCCGGTCGCGCGGCATGCTTCTGGCGATCTCGCGCAGGGCTTCGGACTTCTTGAACGTCAGGATGCCGGAGAAGGAGACATAACCGCCCAGCGCAACGCCCGTGCGCGCCAGGGCCGGCCCGGAGGAGAAGCAGTGCAGGATGAAGGGGAAGGCCCCCTTCCCTGCCTCGTCCCTGAGGATAGCCGCGATGTCGTCGTCGGCCTCGCGCGCATGGATGACGAGCGGCAGCCCGGTGCGCCGCGCCGCCTCGATGTGGGTGCGGAAGCCCTTGGCCTGCAGATCGCGCGGCGCCTTGTCGTAAAAGTAATCGAGGCCCGCTTCGCCGATACCCACCACCTTCGGATGCTCGGAAAGCGCCACGAGCTGGTCCGCCGTCACGTCGGTTTCCTCACCCGCGTTGTGCGGGTGCGTGCCGACGGTGCAGAAGACATTGTCGTAGCGCTCGGCGATGGCCTTGACGCCGTCGAATTTCGCCACGCGCGTGGAGATGGTGACCATCAGGTCCACCCCCGCCACCCCGGCGCGCGCCACGACCTCGTCCCTCTCCGCTTCGAAATCGGGAAAGTCGAGATGGCAATGGCTGTCGATCAGCATGGCGCTAGGCCCCCTGCCCCTTGTCCTCGGCCGCCACATAGCGCGGGAAGACCGGCTGCGGCGCCGGCAGCGGCGTTCCGGGCTGGAGCGCGCCAGCTTCCCCGATGTCGGCGAAGAGACGCTTGTCCGCCGGCACTGCGAGAAGGTCGAGAAGCTTTTCCGCCGAGGACGGAATGTAGGGCTGGCACAGGATGCCCACGCGGCGCAGCACCTCCGCGGTGGTGTAGAGCACCGTCTCCATGCGCGCCGGGTCGCTCTTGCGCAGCGCCCAGGGTTCCTGGCCGGCGAAATAACGGTTCGCCTCCGCCACTACCTCGAACACGGCCGCGAGTGCGGCGTGGATCGCCTGCCGGCCCATCGCCTCGCGGGCTGTCTCAAGCGCTTTCTCCGCCCGGTCGAGGATGGCCGCGTCGGCCTCGGCCAGCACGCCCCGCTCCGGCACCTTGCCGTCGCAATTCTTGGCGATCATCGACAGCGAGCGCTGCGCCAGATTGCCGAGGTCGTTGGCAAGGTCCGCATTGGTGCGGTTGACGATGGCGTCGTGGCTGTAGCTGCCGTCCTGGCCGAAGGGCACCTCGCGCAGGAAGAAATAGCGCACCTGGTCGAGCCCGTAATGCTCGATGAGCGCGAAGGGGTCGATGACGTTGCCGACCGACTTCGACATCTTCTCCCCGCGGTTGAACAGGAAGCCGTGGCTGAAGATGCGCTTGGGCAGCGGCACGCCTGCCGACATCAGGAAGGCCGGCCAGTAGATGGCGTGGAAGCGCGTGATGTCCTTGCCGATCACGTGCACGTCGGCCGGCCAGTAGCGCCAGCGCTCGGCCTCTTGGTCGGGGTAGCCGGCGGCGGTGATGTAGTTGGTCAGCGCGTCGACCCACACATACATCACGTGCCTTTCGTCGCCCGGCACCGGCACGCCCCAGTCGAAGGTGGTGCGCGAGATGGAAAGGTCGCGCAGGCCGGAGCGCACGAAGCTTGCGATCTCGTTCTTCCGCTCGACCGGGCCGATGAAGCCTGGATTCTCCTCGTAGAGCTTCAGGAGCGGCTCCTGATAGGCCGAGAGCCGGAAGAAATAGCTTTCCTCCTCGACCCACTCCACCGGCGTCCCCTGCGGGCCGTAGCGCACGCCGTCCTCGCGCACCTCCGTCTCTTCCTCGCCGTAATAGGCCTCGTCGCGCACCGAGTACCAGCCGGAGTAGCTGCCGAGATAGATGTCGCCATTATCTGCCATGGCCTTCCAGATCGCCTGGCTGGCCGCCTTGTGGCGCTCTTCCGTCGTACGGATGAAGTCGTCGTTGGAGGCGTTCAGCGCCTTCGCCATGCGCTGGAATTCCGGCGTGTTGCGGTTCGCCAGCTCGCGCGCCGAAATGCCCTCCTTGCGTGCCGTCTGCAGCATCTTGATGCCGTGCTCGTCGGTGCCGGTGAGGAACATGACGTCCTTGCCGTCGCAGCGCTGGAAGCGCGCCAGCGCGTCCGTCGCGATCAGCTCGTAGGCATGGCCGATATGCGGGCTGCCGTTGGGATAGGAAATCGCCGTCGTTATGTAGAAAGTCTCACGCGTCATATGGGAAGATATCCAGGATCGATATTCGCTCGCGCCCAGATAGCGCATCGCGGCGGCGAACGCCATGCATGGAAGCGCTTCAGTTGGCGGGCATGTCGCGTTCGGCCTCGTGAAGCCGCCGCATCAGGCCCACAACGTGCTGCTTGCGCTCGAGATTGAAGATCTCCGCCTGCCGCACCGTCTCTGCCATCTCCTCCCAGGAGGCCGCCAGCCGCGCTGCCTGTTCCACGTTGCCGGCTTCCGCCGCCCTCGCCGCGGCGGAGGCCACGCGGCCAAGCACCGCGCGGTTGAAGATGTCGAACTGCACCTGTGCGTCCCTCGCCGTCACCGCCTCGGCCAGCCGGTAGGTCTCCGTGACGTCGAAACGGCGCCCGCCGGCAACCTTCTCGATGGCTTGCGCGATCTCCAGCCCGCCGAACTGGGTGAGCAGGATGGCGTTGCGCACGCTGCCGCCGGCGCGCTCGACGAGCAGGCGCCTTTCCTCCGCGCTCTCGGGCAGGTGCACGCCGAGGCGCAGCAGGAGTTCCTCGAGCGCCCCCGCCCCCAAAGGCTGAAGTTTTATGACCTGGCAGCGCGAGCGGATGGTCGGCAAGAGCCGGCCGGGCGAATGGGCGATCAGCACGAACAGCGTGCGCGCCGGCGGCTCCTCCAGGTTCTTCAAAAGCGCGTTGGCGGCGCTGATGTTCATGTCGTCGGCCGGATCGACGATGACGACGCGGTAGCCCCCGTCCGACGCCGTCATGGAAAGGAAACGGCTGACGCGGCGGATCTCGTCCACCGTGATCACGGTCTTGAACTTCTTCTCCCGCTCCCCGTAGGGCCGCGTCAGATGCAGGAGGCCCGGATGCGCCCCCTGCGCCGCAAGCCGAAATGCCTGAGAGCCCGCGTCCGCTTCCCCGAAGCTTGCCGGCGCCTCTTCGCTCTTCGGGTGGGTGAAGAGGTGGTGCGCCAGATGGAAGGCGAGCGTCGCCTTGCCCGTCCCGCGCGGCCCGGCAAGAAGCAGCGCATGGTGCAGCTTGCCCGCGCGATGGGCGCCGGCGAGCATGGCGCGCGCTTCCTCGTGGCCGATAAGCAACGGGTTTTCGGCCGGCTCCGGGATATCCGGCAGCGTATCGTGCTGTTCCGGTGCCGTGCGCTCAAACATCGCCTGCCTCGCGCTTCGCCTCGTCTCTCGTCTCCTTCGGCATCGCCTTGTCGACCGCCCGTGCCACGGCCGCGGCGACCTCCGCGCGCGGCGCCGACGCGTCGATGACGACGCAGCGTTGCGGCTCCTTCTTGGCGATATCGAGGAAGGCCTTGCGCCGCCGGCGGTGAATCTGCAGGGTCTCCTTCTCGAACCGGTCGGCGCCCTCCCCGCCCCGCCGCTCCGTTGCGCGGCGCAGGCCCTCCTCCGGGTCGATATCGAGGATGATCGTCAGGTCCGGCATCACCCCGTTTACCGTCACGCGCTCCAGCGTCGCCATGAAATCGGCATCGAGCCCGCCGGTCACGCCCTGATAGACGCGCGAGGAATCGACGAAGCGGTCGCAAAGCACGACGGCGCCGCGGGCGATACCCGGCCGGATGACCTGCTCCACATGGTCGAGCCGCGCGGCGGCGAAGAGGATCGCCTCCAGCGTCGGCCCGAAGGGCTCCGCCGCGCCCGACAAGAGCACGTGGCGCACGGCCTCCGCCCCGGGAGACCCGCCCGGCTCGCGCGTCACCAGCACTTCGCGGCCCTCCTGCGCGAGATGCTCGGCAAGGAGCCGGATATGCGTGGACTTGCCCGCACCCTCACCCCCCTCGAACGTTATGAAGAACCCGCGCGGCAATCGCTTCCCGTCCTGCATCGGCTTTGTCGGCCCTTCATAGTCACCCAAAAGTTGAAGGTCCAACTTTCTGTTGAAACCATGCGAAAAGCGGAAACGCAACGCGTCGTTGCCTGGCAACGAATTCGGTTTAACAGAGGTCGCTTCGACCCCCACTCCGTCTCGGCCTTCGGCCGATCCACCTCTCCCCCGCTCGACGGGGGAGAGGAAACGCCGACCTGGCGCCCTTCCTCTCCCCCGGGCAGGGGGAGAGGTGGCTTGCGAAGCAAGACGGAGTGGGGTGATTGGCGCTGCGTTAATCGTTGCCCTGTGCCACACCTCGCGGGACCGAAGTCACCGCGTCCAGCCGAGCAGAAGCTCGCCCACCGCGCCGACAGCCCGTTGGGTGAGCGTCCCTTCCGCCACCGATTCGGCGGCATAGAGCGGCGCCTCCTGGCTCAGCGTGTCGTCGAGCCATATCTGCAACGTCCCGACCTCGGCCCCCTCCTCGACCGGCGCCGGCACCGGCCCCTGATAGACGATGCGCGCCGACAGGCGCTCGGGCTCGCCGAGCGGCACGAGGACGGGGAGGCTCTCGGCCGCGCGCACCGCCAGGCGGCTTTTCTCGCCGCCATACACACGCACCTCGCCAATGGCCTCTCCGGCGGCGAAAAGGGGGCGCTTTGCGAAGGCGCGCATGCCCCAGTCGATGATCTTGCGCGCCTCCTCCACCCGCTCGTCCTCGCTCGTCAGCCCGCCGAGCGTGACGAACACACGCCGCCGCTGGCGCGCCGCCGAGGCGGTGATGGCGTAGCCGGATGCTTCCGTGAAGCCGGTCCCCAGCCCGTCGGCGCCGATCTCCAGCGGCAGGAGCGGGTTGCGGTTGCGCTGGAAGATGCCGTTCCACTCGAAGTCGGGTTGCGAGAAATATCGGTAGTATTCGGGATATTCGCGCCACAGGTGCCGCGCCAGCAGCGTCATCTCGCGCGCCGTCACCTTTTGGCCCTCGGCCGGCAGGCCGGTCGCGTTGACGAAGGTCGATTCTTGAAGGCCGATGGCGCGTGCCCGTTTCGTCATCGCCGCGGCGAAATTCTCCTCCGACCCCGCCATGCCCTCGGCGATGATGATGCAGGCATCGTTGGCCGACTGCACGATGGCGCCCTTGATCAAGGCTTCCAGCGGCACCGAGGATTTCACGGCGGCGAACATCGTCGCCGTACGCGAGGGCGCGCCGCCGGTGCGCCAGGCATATTCGCTGACGAAGAACGTTTCATCGAGCGCAAGCCGCCCGTTCTTCAGCGCGTCGAAGACGGTTTCCATCGTCATCAGCTTGGCCAGCGAGGCAGGCGGAAAAGGCTCGTCGGCATTCCTCGAATAAAGGACGGCACCCGTCTCGGCATCGACCATGAAGGCCCGGGGCGCCTTGGATTCGAAGGTCTCCGCCTTCACGGTCCCCGCAAGCACAAGGATGGCAAGAAGCAACGCTGCTGCCGTCGCGACCGATCGAAACACGTCATCCTCCCGCCAGTCGACCCTCGCCAGCAAGCAATTCCAGGAAGTGGAAACCGGCTTTCCGTCAAGAATTGCGCCAATCAACGCGTTAGAGCAATTCCAGGAAAAGTGGGAACCGGTTTTCCGTCCGGAATTGCGACAAAACAAGGAGTTAAACCAGATCACCGAACTGGTTTAACGCTCCCCCTATGGGCTTATAGGCGCGATGGACTGCCGATCCAACCGTACCGGCGGTGGAGAGGCGGCGATCGGCTTGGCAAGCGGTCAGTCGCGGACGGTAAAGGCATCGACGGCCCCCGCCGCCCACGCGGCGCGGAGGACCTCGTTCAGATCGGCATCGCCGCCGGGCACCAGCGAGAGCGCGTAGAACGTGGCTCCCTCCCTCTCCGCCTCTTCGACGCGGATCCGCCCATGCTCCGAAAGCGCATCGACCACGCCCTCCGCCTCACGGCGCGAAGCCCAGGTGCCGAGGTTGACGACGGCGGTCTCCTGCGGCCGATCCCCTTCCTTGCGCGCCCACCATGCCGCGAGCGCTTCTCCGTCGAGCTCGGGCTCGAGGATGGCGTCGAAAGCCTGCGAGGCGGCCTGCACCCGCTGGTCCGCATAGGACAGAAGCGCGAGCGCCTCGGTGGCGGGCAGTCCGGGCGCGGCGTGCGGCCTGTCCGGAACGATCGGCCCGACGGAGGGCAGTTCGATGCCGCGCGCCGTCGCGGCCAGCGCCGGCTGGCTGGCAAAGGCAGTTATTGCATCGGGCACCGGCTGCGAGGGCGTCGGCCCGTTCATGGCGATCATCACGCCGGAAGGCAGGCCATCCGAAGGATCGGGCGCCCGACCGCCCGGCCGGTACGAGGCCATCAGGTAGCTGTCGTCCTGGCCGTGCAGCGGTGCCGGGCCAACATATTCCACGCGCACCTTGGCCACGCCCGAATGCTTGTAGTCCAGCATTTCGGCCGCCCGCTTCGACAGGTCGATGACGCGACCGCCGGCGAAGGGGCCGCGGTCGTTGACGCGCACGAGGAGGGAACTGCCGTTCTTCAGGTTGGTGACGCGGGCGTAGCTCGGCAGCGGCATGGTCGGGTGCGCCGCCGTCAGATTGGTCATGTCGTAGATTTCGCCGTTAGCGGTCAGCCGGCCGTGGAACGCCTCGCCGTACCAGGAGGCCGCGCCCTGGGCGACGTAATCGGGCTCTTCCTTGGGGCGGTACCACTTGCCCTTCACGCTGTAGGGCTTGCCGACGTGATAACGTCCGCCGCCGCGCTTCAGGCCGCTTTCGCCAAAGGCCACGCGCGGACTTGCCTTCACGCCATATTCCGATTCGGCGAAATATTCCTTGCTGCTGCCGGTGTCCTTGAGCGCAACCTTCGGCGTCTGGCTGCTACAGGCCGAGACGAGCAACGCCAGCGCGCCAACGCTGACCGTTCCCCAATGCACCGGCGCCCCTGCCCGCTTATTTCGTAGTCCCATAAATGCCTTCCCCCGGCAATTATTTGCTTTTTTACGTTCAACCGCTTTCACGCCGGCCAAACCACCGGCCAAAACCACGCATGCCCCTACCGCAGGTAACCCCACTCATGCGCAAGAAATCATTAGCGAGATGTGAATCACATGTGGCAGGAAAACGGCAAAAATAAGTATGACATATACCTCTCCCGATACCAACACGCCCCGCACGCCTGCCGGCGCTTGAAATAACGCAAATTCACGCCTACACGAAACGCACCGGAGGGATGGCCGAGCGGTTTAAGGCACCGGTCTTGAAAACCGGCGTGGCAGCGATGTCACCGTGGGTTCGAATCCCACTCCCTCCGCCAATTGCCGCCGTGGCCCTCCACGGCGCGATACTGCCGCCGACCACCGCACGCCCACCAAGCGGCATAGCAAACCGTCGATTCTACGCTGCAGCCCGATATATCTTGGTCGGGGTTACCAACTGTTTCAGCGCAACAAAGGCGGCGTACGGCCCTTGCAGGTGGCTGTCGTCATGGACCATAACCATCGCAGAAGTCAGGCGCAGAAGTGTCGTTTTAATCGGGATTTTCGCGACAATTGCCTTCTATTTTGGAAGCGGAATCCGATAGATCGCTCCATCGCCCCATGCGGCGGTGAGCAAGGATGCTTCGTCAGGGGCGACCACCAAGCCGACCGGGCTTCGCAGCCCATCCGCAACAGCCCGGGACTGGCCGTCCGGCAGGATTTCCCGCACTGTTGTTCCGCCATAATCCACCACGAACACACGGCCGTCCTTCGTCGTCGCCACGCCAGGGCCAGGTGTGCCGAACGCTTCGCCGGCCTCGATGCGCGAACCGTCCGGACGCAGAATCGTGACCCCACCGCCGATGTTGGAAACAACATAGCCGTTGTCCGGTGTCTGGACCGCTCCGACCGGCGTTCGCAAGCCGTCAATGACGGGTTCCAGACCGCCGCTCCCGTTCACAGTGAGAATCTGGTTGGTGCGGCGGTTGGCGATCAGCAACCGGCCGGACCTGTCGAAGCTCAACCCGGCCGGCGTCGCAAGGCCGGTCACATGCACGCTGCGCTCGCCGGCCGGCGTGAAGCGATAGATTTCATCGCGGGAATAAGAGGCGACGTAGATCGTGCCATCAGTGCCGATCGTCAGCCCGGAAGGGCCGGAAAGTCCATCCGCGAAGGTGGTGCGATTCCCGGCAGGGTCGATGCGCGAGACGCGGCCCGCACCCCATTCCGCCACGAACAGGTTGCCCGCACCGTCGAAAGCCATGCCGACCGGAGAGCTGAAGCCTTCCCATAGCTTTTCTGGCGCGGCCGGGTTCGCGTATGCGGCAGTCGGCCCCATGATCGGGGAAGCAGGAATCACGGCGAGGGCAAGAGCACCGGCAGCAGTCAAGGATCGGAGGGTGTTCATCATACCGCTTGCTCCTGCTGGACAAGGAACCGGGCGGCGAAGACTTCCTTGGCGGCGAACAGCCCGTTGAGCGCCGCAGGAAAACCCGCATAGACAGCCATCTGCATGATGGTTTCGGTGATTTCGTCCTTGGTCAGCCCGACATTCAAGCCCGCCTCTATATGGACCTTTAGTTGCGGGGTTGCGGTTCCCATGGCGGTCAGCGCCGCGATTGTGGCGATTTCGCGGGCGCGCAGATCGAGGCCGGGGCGGCTATAGATATCGCCAAATGGAAATTCGAACACGTAACGCGCGAAATCGGGTGCGATGTCGGCCAGAGCGGCAATGACGTTGTCGCCGGCCTCGCCGTCGATTTCAGCGAGCGCTCGCTTGCCGCGTTCCAGCCGGCTTTCGCCTGCGTTCGGGGATTGATGCGTCATACTCTTTCATCCTCTGTTCCTCGCCGGCATAGCCGGCAATCTTGGTGTCGAGGACGAGAAGGCAGGCTTGCAGTTTGGCCACATGCGCGCGGACACGCTCGCGGTGTTGTTCGAGCAACGCGCTGCGCTCCGCTTCCGTGCCGACGCCGCGCTCCCGCAAAGCCGCGTAGCGCAGCATCTCCCGAATAGGCATTCCGGTCGTTTTGAGACGGTCGATTCATAGTAACGGATGGTATGGGCTGACAGTCCCGAACGCTTCGCCAGTTCGCCAATCTTCATGAACGCCCTTCTTTCGTCACGACGCATCCAAGGCTAGGGGTTAGAGCGCGCTCTAAGTCAAGGGGTTGTTTGTCGCTTTATGGCGTCACAGAAATCCTGACATTCGCGACAAACCGGCAGCCTCTGAAAGGTAACTTCCATCGCAAAAATCAGGCGCGCAAGTCGGGGGATAACGGCGAATTCTGCGACATCTGATTGCCAGTTTATTGAAGCCAATCCGAAAGCTGCCCGTCCGCAAACACCATGTATTGCTATTCGCCTGCCGCTCTATTTAGGAGGGGTATGGCGTAGACGTAGTTCTCCGTTTTGTCGTTCTCGGCCCGCCATTTATGTCTATCGCACCTGATTGGCTCTCGCTTGAATCTCTGTCGAGGCCGCTGAAGCTCTGCGTGTTCCGTTCCACTGGCGGGAACGAGTTCCGAACTCAAAAGTTTGGGCTGTCACTAGCACAACGGAGACAAGCAGATATGAAAACGCTGACAACCATCGCTCTATCCGGCCTCCTGTTCGCAGCGGGTGCCGGTGCTGCATCGGCGCAGAGCGTCGTGATTTCGCCGGAGCAGGAGACGGTAATCCGTGAGTATGTGACGACCCAGGAGGTGCAGCCCGTCGCACCCCCGCCCGACGTGACGATAGAGGTGGGCGCCACGCTGCCGGAAACCGTCGAACTCTATCCCTTGGAGGTTCCGGAAGCTGAAGTGGAATATCGCTACGTCGTCGTGGACAACCGGACGATCCTCGTAGAACCGCAGACCCGGGAGATCGTCCACATCATCGAATAAAAGTCCCGGGAACGGCGGGCAACTGCGCCGTCACCTTATGCTTTTCGGCTGCCGGTGACGGCCGCTCTGCCGTATAGAGCGGCCGTGAAACCTGCCTAAAATGCGCCCCGTTGCGGTGGCATGGCACGGGCTCCGGTTATTGTCGGAGTGTTATGGATGTATTCGCGGTTCGTGCTCGCCTTTGGCGCCCTTTTGCTCCTTTCGGGATGCGCCACCCTGACGCCTGAAGAGCGGCGCGCCGCCGACGAGGCGAAGTGCCGCTCCTATGGCTTTACCTCCGGCACCGACGCTTTCGCCGAATGCCTGCAGCGCATCGACCTCGACCGCAGGGCCGAGTGGCGGGCGCGGAGGATCGAGATGGACCTTTGGCAGCGGCCGACGGTGATCTATCACCCGGTCGTGGTCAGGAAGCGTGACTGAGGGCGCCGAGGCTTACGCTTTACCGCCCGCCATCATCTTCTGGAAGAACGGGATCTGCGCCGCCATCGCCGCGTCCCTCTCGGCGCTCGCCTTAAAAGCCGGCCGGTCCGTCGTCCGGGCGACATAGTCCTTAAAGACCGGCCGCTCAGGCAGCGCCTTCAGCATGTTCATGACGTAGTTGATGCCGCCGCCGAGGATCACGTCGGCCAGCGTGAAGCGCTCGCCCGCCGCCCACGGCTGGTTCGAGAGCTTGCGCTCCAGATTGGCCACCATGTCGTCGTAGAGCCCGAACGGATAGTCGTTGCTGACATAGGAGAGCCCATGCACCTTGGCGCAGACGACGGGATCGAACACCGCGTCGTGGTAGACGAGCGTGCTGAGATAGGCTGCGCGGTCCGGATCGCCCACGGCCGGCGCAAGGCCCTTCTCGGGGAACGCATCGCCCAGATAGATGGTGATCGCCGCCCGCTCCGTGACAACGGTGCCGTCATGCGCGATCGCCGGGACCTTCTTGTTGGGCTGGATTTTCCTGTATTCCTCGGGAGCGCCGCCCTCGCCGCGGATATCGACCAGTTCCATCTCGTAGTCGACCCCCAGTTCCTCGAGCAGCCAGAAGACGGTGGATGAGCGGGACCATGGCGCGTGGTAGAATTTGAGCATCTTCCTCTCCGTTGTTGGATGACTGCATCCTATCAAAGCGCTCCTGACAACTATCTGTCAGGAGGATGTCATACCCATCCGCCCACCCGCGCGGGTTGACTCATACACAAAAAGGGCGGCCCCGCGGGACCGCCCTTCCCTATCATTCTCTGCCGCCAGCCGTCAGTTCGGCAACTGGTCGTCCACGCCCTCGACATAGAAGTTCATGCCGAGCAGCGTGCCGTCGTCGGCGACCTCGCCTTCGGCGAGCCAGGGCGTGCCGTCCTGCTTGTTGATGGGGCCGGTGAAGGGGTCGAATTCGCCGGAGCGGATCTTTTCCTCGGTTTCTTCGGCCAGCGCCTTCACGTCGTCGGGCATGTTGGTGTAGGGCGCCATCACGACGTGGCCTTCGGCAAGGCCGGCCCAGATGTCGATCTGCTCCCAGGTTCCCTCACGCACCGCCTTCACGCGCTCCACGTAATACGGGCCCCAGTCGTCGACGATCGCCGTCAGCTGCGTCTCCGGCCCGAACTCGATCATGTCGGAGGCCTGGCCGAAGGCCTTGATGCCGCGCTCGGCGGCCACCTGCATCGGCGCGGTGGAATCGGTGTGCTGGGTCATGATGTCGACGCCCTGGTCGATCAGCGCCTTGGCGGCGTCGGCTTCCTTGCCGGGGTCGAACCAGGTGTTGGCCCACACCACCTTCACCTTGAAGTCCGGGTTCACCGACTGCGCGCCCAGCACGAAGGCGTTGATGCCCATCACCACCTCGGGGATCGGGAAGGAGCCGATGTAGCCGGCAACGCCCGCCTCCGACATCTTGGCGGCGATCACGCCCTGGATGTAGCGGCCCTCGTGGAAGCGCGAATTATAGGTGGCGACGTTCGGGTGCTCGCGCTTGTAGCCGGTCGCATGCTCGAACTTCACATCGGGAAACTTCGCCGCCACCTTGTTGGTGGGGTCCATGTAGCCGAAGGAGGTGGTGAAGATGATGTCGCAGCCCGAGCGCGCGAAGCGCTCGATGGCGCGCTCCGCGTCCGCGCCCTCCGGCACGCTTTCAAGATATGCCGTCTCGACCGCGTCTCCCAGCTCCTCCTCGACCTGCAGCAGGCCCTGGTGATGCTGGTAGCTCCAGCCGAAATCGCCGATCGGCCCGACATAGATCCAGCAGGCCTTCGTCGGGTCGTCCTGCGCCTCGGCCGTGCCGGCGGCCGCAAGCCCAAGCGCGGCGGCGGCCGTCAGTGCCAGAAATGTCGTTTTCGTTCTCATTCCGTTTGTCCTCTTCCTGTTGCCTGTTTCTAGCGTTCCGGCACGAATGGGCGCCCCAGCGATGCCGGCGTGTTCATCATGGTCAGTCTCCGGTTGCGTGAGATTATGACAAGAACGGCAATCGTCGCCAGATAGGGAAGCGAAGATAATAGCTGCGATGGGATGGCCACGCCCAGCGCCTGGGCATGCAGCTGGCCGATGGTCACGCCGCCGAAAAGATAGGCGCCCGCCACCACCCGCCACGGCCGCCACGAGGCGAAAACCACCAGCGCCAGCGCGATCCAGCCGCGCCCCGCGGTCATGTTCTCCACCCACTGCGGCGTATAGACGAGCGATAGGTAGGCGCCGGCAAGCCCCGCGCACGCCCCGCCGAACATCACCGCCAGATAGCGCACGGCGACGACGTTGATGCCCTGCGCATGGGCCGACGTATGGTTGTCGCCGACCGCCCGCAGCATCAGCCCGGCGCGCGTTGCGAAGAGGAAATAGGCGACCGCCGCCGTCAGGAGAAGGGAGACATAAAAAAGCGGGTCCTGGCCGAAAAGGAGCCGCCCGACGAACGGCAGATCGGAAAGGAAGGGGATGTCGATGCGGCCGAGCCGCAAGCCCGGCCGGCCGACGAAACCCTCCCCCAGCATGCCCGACAATCCGAGGCCGAACAGCGTCAGCGCCAGGCCTGTCGCCACCTGGTTGGTGACGAGCGAAAGCGTGAGGAAGCCGAAGATGAGCGCGAAGGCCGCCCCCACCAGGATGGCCGCGAACACGCCGAGCCAGACCGAGCCGGTGGTGAGCGCCACCGCAAAACCGGTGATCGCGCCCATGATCATCATGCCCTCGACACCGAGATTGAGCACGCCGGAGCGTTCCACGACCAGTTCGCCCATGGCGGCGATGAGAAGCGGTGTGGCGGCTGTCGCGATGGTGATCAGGATCGATTCAAGCATGGCCGGCCGGCGCCTCTATCGGCTTCGCCACCAGGCGGCGGGAAACGCGGATGCGATAGTGGATGAGCGTGTCGCAGGCGAGCACGAAGAATAAAAGCATACCCTGGAAGGCGCGCGCCACCTTGTCGGACACGCCGATGGAGATCTGCGCCGCCTCGCCGCCCAGATAGGACAGCGCCAGCACAAGGCCGGCCGCGATGATGCCGAGCGGGTTCAGCCGCCCCAGGAAGGCGACGATGATCGCCGTGAAGCCGTAGCCCGGCGAGATCGCCGGCCGCAGCTGGCCGATGGCGCCGGAAACCTCGCTGATGCCGGCAAGCCCGGCGAGCGCGCCGGAGACCAGGAAGGCGAAGATGATCATGCGCGACCGCGAGAAGCCGGCAAACCGCCCTGCCCGCGGGCTCTGGCCGATCAGCTTCACCTCGAACCCCTTCAGCGTGCGCGACAGGACGAACCACAGCACGAGCGCCGCGAGGATCGCGAAGACGAAGCCCCAGTGGGCCCGGCCCGAGGCCGGCCAGATCTCCGGCAGGATGGCGTAAGCGTGGAAATTGCGCGTCTCGGGAAAGTTGAAGCCTTCCGGGTTGCGCCAGGGCCCGCGCACCAGCCAGTCGAGGAAAAGCTGCGCCACATAGACCAGCATCAGGCTGGTGAGGATCTCGTTGGTGCCGAAGCGTGCCTTGAGCCATGCCGGTATGCCGGCATAGGCGGCACCGCCGACGATCCCCATCACGAGCATCAACGGCAGCACGATCGGCGATTGGAAGCCGGGAAATGCGACCGGCAGGATGGAGCCGGCGATGGCGCCGATGATGAACTGGCCCTCCGCGCCGATGTTCCAGTTGTTGGAGAGGTAGCAGATGGAAAGCCCCACCCCGATCAGGATCAGCGGCGCCGCCTTGACCGCCAGCTCGTGCAGCGACCACGTCTCCAGAAGCGGCTCGATGAAGAAATAGTACAGCGCATCGGCCGGATTCTTGCCGAGGAACAGGAACATGACGGCGCCGGCCAAAAGCGTGAGAAGCAGCGCGATGAAGGGCGAAAGCGCGCTGAAGAGCGCCGACCGCTGCGGCCGCTTGACGAGCTCGACGCGCATCACACCGCCTCCAGCACCGGCTCGGCGGCTTCGGGCCTTGCGCCGCCCATCAGCAGCCCCACCTTTTCGTAGGTCGCCTCGCTTATCGGGATGGGCGCCGAAAGCCGCCCGTGATGCATGACGGCGATGGCATCGCAGATCTCGAACAGTTCATCGAGGTCCTGGCTGATGACGAGCACCGCCGAGCCGCCCTTCGCCAAGTCGATGAGCGCCTGGCGGATGCGCGCCGCCGCACCTGCGTCCACCCCCCATGTCGGCTGGTTGACGACCATGACCATGGGCGCGCGGTCGAGCTCGCGCCCGATGACGAATTTCTGCAGGTTGCCGCCCGAAAGCGCTGCCGCCTCCGGGTCCTCGCCGGCCTTGCGCACATCCATCGCATCGGCGATGCGCTTGGCGGCCTTGGCCACCGCGCCTTGTCGAATGACGCCCAGGCGCGACAGGAAGGCGCGGGCGTCCGTGCGGCAGCGCGAGAGCAGGAGGTTCTGGGAAAGCGTCATCAGCGGGGCGGCGGCATGGCCGAGGCGCTCCTCCGGCACGAAGGCCGCTCCCATCAGCCGGCGGCCGGAAATATCCTGCCTTCCGGCATCCTTGCCGCGGATGCGCACGGCGTCGGCCTTTTCCTGCAGCACCTCGCCGGAAACGGCCTCGAAGAACTCGCCCTGCCCATTGCCGGCCACGCCGGCGATCCCGAGCACCTCTCCCGCATGCACGGCAAGATCGATATCGGAAAGCGAGACGGCAAAGGGATGGCCGGCCTTGCGGCTCAGTGCCCGCACTTCCAGGAGCGCCTCGCGCGCAGCCGAAGGCTTCTCGCGCACGACAGCCTGCACCTCGTCGCCCACCATCATGCGCGCCAGCGAGGAGGCGGTCTCGCCGCGCGGGTCGCAGTGGGCGATCACCCGGCCCTGGCGCAGCACCGTCGCCCGGTCGCAGATGCGCTTCACCTCCTCGAGCCGGTGCGAGATGTAGAGGATGGAGCGCCCCTCGGCCTTCAGCCTCGCAAGCGTGTCGAACAGCCTGTCCGCCTCCTGCGGCGTCAGCACCGACGTCGGCTCGTCGAGGATGATGAGCTCCGGGTTCTGCAGGAGGCAGCGGATGATCTCGATGCGCTGCCGCTCGCCGACGGAAAGATCGCCGACATGCGCGTTCGGATCGAGCGGCAGGCCATAGGCCTCCGAAAGCGCGCGCGCACGGGCCGCCACGGCGCCCGCGGGCGCCGGATCGTCCAGCGACAGCATGATGTTCTCCGCCGCCGTCAGGGCGTCGAACAGCGAAAAGTGCTGGAATACCATGCCGATGCCGAGCTTGCGCGCGTCGCCCGGGCTGGCGATCCTCACCTCTTCGCCCTTCCACCGGATGGTGCCCGCGGCAGGTTCCAGCGCGCCGAACAGCATTTTCACGAAGGTGGACTTGCCGGCCCCGTTCTCGCCCAGAAGCGCGTGAATCTCGCCGCGGTCGATCGTCAGATCGATACCGTCGCACGCCTTCAGCGAGCCGAAGAGCTTCGTCAGACCCCGGACGTCGAGCAGGTTGCCGGCCCGGTTCTCGCGTGTTGCCGACACAACACCTCCCATTCAGCCGTTCATTATTTTGTTCTTAGTTCCCACAGCCATCGTAGGCGCGCAAGATTGCGTTGCAATAGGCGTGCCCCGATTGAAACAGCTTCAAGTTTTTCCACACCTTACAGCGTCGCTTGCGGCCGCAACGCTGCTGGCGCCAAGCGCCCTCCCTCCCCTAAGGTACAAGCACGCTCGCGCCCGTCGTGCGCCGCCCCTCCAGGTCTTCATGCGCCCGCGCCGCCTCCGACAGCTTGTAGTGCTGGTTGATCGTCACCTTCACCGCGCCCGAGCCGACGACCGAGAACAGCTCGCTGGCCGCATCCTCAAGATCCTTCCTTGCCGCGACGTAGTTGAAGATGCTTGGCCGCGTGGCGAAGAGCGAGCCTTTCTGGCCTAAAAGAGCGATGTCGAAAGGGGGAATGGGGCCGGAGGACTGGCCGAAGCTGACGAACATGCCGAGCGGCCTCAGGCAGTCGAGGGAGGCCGGAAACGTGTCCTTGCCGACCGAATCGTAGACGACGTCGCACATGCGCCCATCGGTGATCTCCCGCACGGCCGCCACGAAATCCTCTTTCGTATAATCGATCACATGGTCGAAGCCGTGGGCGCGCGCAAGCTCCGCTTTTTCATCCGAGCTCGCCGTGCCGATGACCCTTGCGCCCAGATGCTTGGCCCACTGGCCAAGGAGGAGCCCGACGCCGCCGGCCGCCGCGTGGTAGAGGATCGTGTCGCCGGCCTCAACCTTGTAGGTGCGGCGCAGGAGATACCAGGCCGTCATGCCCTTCAGCATCATTGCCGCCGCCTGCTCGTCGGAGATGCCGTCGGGCACGCGCACCAGCCGGTCGGCCGGCATCAGCCGCCACTGCGCATACGCGCCGCCCCTCGTTAAGTAGGCGACGCGGTCTCCCGGCTTCAGATCGTCGACGCCCTCGCCCGTCTCGATCACCACGCCCGCCCCTTCACCGCCCGGAACGAAGGGCGTTTCCGCCTTGTAGAGCCCGGTGCGGAAATAGATGTCGATGAAGTTGAGGCCGATCGCCTCGTGCTCGATCAGCACCTCGCCGGCGCCCGGTTTTCCCGGATCATAGTCCTCGAAGCGCAGAACCTGCGGCCCGCCCGTCTCATGCACACGGATTGCCTTGGCCATCGTCAAGCCTCCTTTTTTCCAAGCTGCGGCATTGCCTGCATCACCGCGCCGATAATGTAGAGATAGATGCCCGTCAGTCCGATCCCGACCTTCACGATGAGGGTGGCCTGCATGTCCTGCAACAGGGCGGCGGCGCCGAAGGCGCACCAGCCCAGGAAGATGCCGAGGTTCAGCGTTCTGAGCCGCCGCACCCGCACCGGATGCAGGAAGTGGATCGGCACGAAGGTCAGCACCGCCGACACCACCACCACCGCAAAGGAAAGATATTCGCCGGTTCCGATGACGAACAGGGTGAAGACGATCATGTTCCAGACGACGGGAAAGCCCTTGAAGAAGTTCTCCGTCGTCTTGATGCCCGTGTCGGCATAGTAGATGGCGCTCGACACGACGATGATGGCCGCCGACAGGAAGGAAAGCCCCTCGCCCATGAAGCCGCTCTGGTAGAGCGCGAAGGCCGGGATGAGGACGTAGGTCACGTAGTCGATGATGTTGTCCAGCATGTCGCCGGACCAGGTCGGCAGCACGTCCTTGACCTCGAGCTTGCGGGCGATCGGCCCGTCGATGCCGTCGATCAGAAGCGCCAGCCCCAGCCACCAGAACATCGCCGTCCAGCGCTCCTCGCTCGCCGCCACCAGCGACAGGAAGGCGAGGAACGAGCCGGAGGCGGTCAGAAGATGGACGGAAAAAGCCTTCGCCTGCGGCGCCGTTACCTTCTTCCTTATGGCGGGCTTCTTCATGGCCGGCGCCCATCCGGGCGAGCGCATGTGCGCGTCGCCCTCGCCGACCGTCCCTGAATGGCAAAACCTTGCCCGGTCATCCTCTGCCCCTTTCCGGCGCAAGTTTCGCCGTCTGGCAAACGCATTAACACGGCTCGCCCCGCCATATGCAGTATCATGCCGGCAAACCGTGTGGAAAACCAAGTGTCACGGTCGCAATGGCTGCGGCGCCTTCGCACGTTGATCGTCTTCCCGCGCCTGTCCTATATGTGCGGACGGATCATCGAGAGGAAAGCCCCTGTTGAGCAAGGATGCGAACGACAATCGGGACGGGACGATACTTGTGGCGGGCACCGGGCCGGCGGGCCTTGCCGCGGCCCTGGCGCTTGCCGCGCTCGACCGGCGCGTGGTGCTGGCGGGCCCGCCGCCCGTTCTGACCGACCAGCGCACGACGGCGCTGATGCGTCCGGCGGTGGAGTTCCTTGAGGGGCTCGGCCTCGGCGATATGCTGCGCGAAGAGGCCGCCCCCCTTTCCACCATGCGCGTGGTCGACGCCACGCAAAGGCTGATCCGCAGCCCGACCGTCACCTTCCGCGCCGCCGAGATCGGCGAGGAGGCGTTCGGCCTCAACATCCCCAACGCCCGTCTCAACGCGGCGCTGGCCGATGCGGCGCGCGGCGATGCCCGCATCTCCTGGCACGAGAGCCTGGTGGAGGAATGGCGGCCCGGTCCGCAATTCGTCTCCGCGCGGCTCGCCGACGGAACGAGGGTCGATGCCGCGCTTGCCGTCGCCGCCGATGGGCGCAACTCCCCCGCCCGCGCGGCCGCCGGCATCTCCGCCCACACGCGGCGTCTGCCGCAGAGCGCGCTTGTGCTCAATTTCGGCCACGCGCGGCACCACGAATTCACCTCGACCGAGCTCCACACCGAGCACGGCCCGTGCACGCAGGTGCCGCTCCCCGGCGGCTTCCGCTCGAGCCTCGTCTGGGTGACGCGGCCCGAAGAGGCCGAGGAACTGGCGGCCCTCGACGAGGCGGCGCTGTCCGTGCGCCTGGAGGCGCGCCTGCAGTCCTTCCTCGGCAAGGTGACGGTGGAGCCCGGCCGCCAGGTCTATCCCCTCTCCTCCGCCCTGCCGGCGCGCTTTGCCGCAAGGCGCATCGCCCTTGTCGGCGAGGCCGCCCACGTCTTCCCGCCGATCACCGCGCAAGGCCTCAATCTCGGCATCCGCGACGTCATGGACCTTGCCGCGGTGGTGAAGACGCATCCGGACGATCCCGGCGCGACGGCGGCCCTCGCCCTCTACGACATGCGCCGCCGCCCCGATATCCTGGCGCGCTCGAGCGCCGTCAACCTCTTCAACGCCTCGCTGCTCTCCTCCCTCATTCCCGCGCAGCTTGCCAGAAGCGCCGGCCTCGGCCTCCTCGGCAGCGCGCCCTTCCTGCGCGGCTTCTTCATGCGCGAGGGCATGCGCCCCGGCAGCGGCTTTTCCGCGCTTCTGTCGGCGGGGCGCCGCGCCTAGGATCGCACCACGAGGCTACGGAAAAAGGTCGGGCGGAATATAGCCGTTGGTGATCGCGTAAAGCAGGCCGGTAACGGTGAGCACCGAAAGCGCAGTCGTTATGAGCACGCTCGCCGAGGCGCGCTCCACCCACACGCCGTAATGCTGGGCGATGACGTAGACATTGGTCGCCGTCGGCAGCGCGGCCATGAGGACGGCGGTGTAGAGCCAGGTCTCCGGGAAATCGCCGATGAGACTGAGCAGGACATAGCAAAGCAGCGGATGAACGACGAGCTTCAGAAGGCTGATGGCGCCGAGCTCGCGCGGCACGCGGCGGATCGGCCTCAGGGCCAGCGTCACGCCCATCGCAAACAATGCGCAAGGTGCCGCCGCGCCCGCCAGATACCCAAGCAGGCGATCGAGCGGCAGCGGCGCTTGAAAATCGAAGAACGCCGCCGCGACACCTGCCGCGGTGGCGAGAATGAAGGGATGCAGCACGATGCTCCTGATCACGCCGAGGACGAGCTTGCGCATACTCTCCTTCCGGCCGCCGGCGATCGCCATCATCATCGGCGCGACGGTGAAGTGAACGATATTCTCGAAGGAAAAGATGAGCGCCACCGGCACGGCCGCCTCCGGCCCGAAGGCCAGCAGCACCAGGCCCGGCCCCATATAGCCGATATTGCCGTAGGAGGCCGCAAGCCCCTTGATCGTGCCCTCCGCGATCGCCCCGCGGCTCACGGCAACCGATACGAGGAACATGATGGAAAAAACCGCATAGGTGGCCAGCACCACGCCGGCAACGTACCGCCACTCGGTGAGGCGCTCGACCGGCGTCTCGGCGATCAGCTGGAAGAAAAGCGCCGGCAAGGCCACGTAGACGACGAAGATATTCATCCATCCCAGCGCCTCGATCGGCTGGCGGATGAGCCTGGCGGCAACATAGCCGATGAAGATCAGGCCGAAAAACGGCAGGACGAGACCAGCAACATGCGCCATGGAAGCCCCTTTTTTTCCGCCTATCGGTGCGGTGCGGCCCCGGAAACGGGTACGGGATTGAATTGTGCCTGAAGCTGCGCCACATAGGGGCAAAGGCTGAATGAAATGCAGAACATAAAGACAGCGAAGTTTTCAATAGGCCAGGTGGTCCGCCACCGGCTATTTCCCTTTCGCGGCGTCATCTTCGACGTCGACCCGGAATTCGCCAACACCGAGGAGTGGTACGAAGCCATTCCCGCCGAGGTGCGGCCGGCCAGGAACCAGCCCTTCTACCATCTCCTCGCCGAGAACGAGGAGACGGAATACGTCGCCTACGTCTCCGAGCAGAATCTCCTCGAAGACGAGTCGGGCGAGCCGGTCCGCCATCCCCAGCTTGCCGAGCTCTTCGTCGAGACCGCCGACGGCCGCTACGAGCCACGCACCCGGCAGCATCATTAGGCTCGCGTCGGCGCCAGCACCCAGAAAACAAACAAAAACAGGGCCGCAAGGGCCCTGTTTTCCGTTCGGCAAAGCCGCAGCCTACTGCGACTGCTGCTTGGCGTTCTCCTGGGCTTGCTTGAGCCTCTCGGCGAACTCCTCGTTGTTCTTGCTGACGAACTCTTCGAGCTTCTTTTGCCGCTCGTCGAGGTCGCTCTGCTCCAGCGGTTCGCCGTCATAGGCTCCGGTGAAGCCCTGCAGGGTCACCTTGACCGGGTTCGGTTGGTTCTGGAAGTTGACGGAGGTCAGGGTCAATTCGGAACCGCGCTTGAAGGAATTGACCATTTCGTCGGTCAGCTGGGCCTCGGCCACGCAGCGGTCCGGCACGCAAATGGCGTAGTCGACCTTCTGTGTGTTGCCGTTGTCGATCTGAAGGCCGACGCCGGGCGGGACGAGACGGCCCGTCGGCACGGCGATCTGCAGCACGCGCCGGTTCACCTTTCCCGTGACCTCGATCAGGTTCACGCTCGTCAGAAGCTGGCCGGAATTCGCCCGCAGCATGAACTGCACGTTGCAGACATCCACTTCCTCCTGCTTGGTGCAGGCCTTGAACCAGCCCTGGGGCGGCTCCTGCTGGGCGAATGCGGCACTGCCGTAGCCGACGGCGGCCAGACCGAGCGTACCGGAAAAAGCGGCCGCCAAGCAGCTCGCTCTCGCTTTCAGGCTCATCATCGTTTTCCCGTTCCTTTCGAATTTACAGCCGTCGGGCTGCGCTGGTTACCGTAACTGTTGGCCGAATGCGGCGACAGCAAGGCCTGCCCGCCTGTTACAACGCCTGTGACGGCGAATCCAGTGCTACGGCTTCGCTGCAATCGATATCATTGGCGATATCATCGGCGAAATCCGCTTACCGGCGTGGACAAACGGCATCCTCGGCGCGAGGATGCGCCGGCTCCGGCAATCGAGTCGATCCATATTCCCAGAACGAGGTTTTGACGATGTTTCGCGCAAATCTGATCCCGGCGCTCGTCACCGTCCTGGCGCTCAGCGGTGCCGCGCATGCCGAGGAGGCCCCCGCCCACGGCATCGCCATGAACGGCGAGCCGGCGCTTCCGGCCGATTTCACGCATTTTCCCTATGCCAATCCGCAAGCGCCGAGGGGCGGCGCGATCACCTATTGCGTGGTCGGCTCCTTCGACAATCTCAACCCCTTCATCTTGAAGAGCATGCGCACCACGGCGCGCGGCGTCATCGATTCCATCTTCGGCAATCTCGTCTTCGAGCCGCTGATGCGCCGCAGCGACGCCGAACCCTTCTCGCTCTACGGGCTCCTGGCCGAGTCCGTCGAGATGGACGACGAGCGCACCTATGCGGAATTTCATCTCGACCCCGATGCCAAATGGTCCGACGGCCAGCCGGTGAGGCCGGAGGACGTGATCTTCACCTACGAGACCTTCGCCGAAAAGGGCCGCCCGCCCTACAGCGACCGCATGGACCGCATCGAGAAGATCGAGAAGACGGGCGAGCGCAGCGTGCGCTTCACCTTCAACGAAGAAGCCGACCGCGAGTTTCCGCTCATCGTCGCCCTGACGCCGGTCGTCCCGGCGCATGCCTTCGACCGCGAGACCTTCGACCAGGCGACCCTCGAGCCGGTGATCGGCAGCGGCCCCTACACCATCGAAACGGTAAAGCCCGGCGAGCGCATCGTCTTTCAGCGCAACCCCGACTATTGGGGCGAGGACGTGCCGTCCATGCGCGGCTTCGCCAATTACGACCGCATCAACATCGATTATTTCCTCAACGGCAACGCCCAGTTCGAGGCCTTCAAGAAAGGGCTGTGCTCGGCCTATGCCGGTGCCCAGTATACCGGCCTCGAACCAAGCCGGATCGACCGCGATTTCGACTTTCCCGCCGCCGCCGAGGGCGATGTCGTCGTCAAGTCCTTCGAAACGAGGATCCCGCCGGTCGTCACCGGCTTCGTCTTCAACACGCGGCGCGAGAAATTCGCCGACCCCACCGTCCGGCGGGCGCTGTCGATGCTCTACGATTTCGGCTGGGTCAACACCAACATGTTCGACGGCGAGTATCGGCGCACGCTGAGCTTCTGGCAGGGCTCGCAGCTTTCGGCCCTGGGCAATCCGGCGAACGGCCTCGAGAAGGACCTGCTCGAACCCTATGCCGACAAGGTCTTGCCGGCGGTGATGGACGGCACCTACGGCAAGGGCGCGGACGATGCCGCCGGGATCGACCGCGATACGATGCGCCAAGCGCTCGCCATGCTGCAGGAAGCCGGCCACAGGCTGGAAGGCGGCGTCCTGAGGAATGCGGACGGCGCGCCGCTTTCCTTTGAAATCCTCATCGTCTCCGCCGAGCAGGAGCGCTTCGCCGCCGTGTTCCAGCGCACGCTCGGCCGGCTGGGCATCGGCGTATCGCTGCGCATGCTCGATGATTCGCAGATCCAGCAGCGCAAGCAGACCTTCGATTTCGACATGATCATCGCCCCCGTCGGCTTTTCCGGCTCGCTGTCGCCGGGTATCGAGCAGATCGGCCGCTGGGGCTCGTCCTCTGCCGATGCCGAAGGTTCGTTCAATCTGGCCGGCGTCGCCGATCCGGCGGTGGATGCGATGATCAAGGCCATGCTGAACGCGGGCGACGAGGAAACCTATATCGCCGCCGTACGCGCCCTTGATCGCCTGCTCATTTCCGGCGCCTATATGGTGCCCATGCAGCACTACACCGACAAGTGGATCGCCTACTGGAACTATCTGGAACATCCCGAAACGGCGCCAAACAATGGCTACGACCTCTTCGCCTGGTGGCGCAAACCGGAATAGGCCGAGGAATATGAGTGAGACGAGTGCTATCGCCGTCGACGTCGTCTCCGACGTCGTCTGCCCGTGGTGTTATGTCGGCCAGCGCAATCTGCAAGCCGCGCTCGATCGGCTGGAAGGCATCAGCGTATCGATCCGCTGGCGCCCCTATCAGCTCGACCCGACCATCCCGCCCGAAGGCCGCGACCGCCAGGATTACCTCATCAACAAATTCGGCGATCCGGCCCGCATCGAGGCCATGCACGACCGCCTGAGGGAAATCGGCGCGGCGGCCGGCATCGCCTTTGACTTCGAGGCGATAAAGGTCTCGCCCAACACGCTCGACGCCCACCGCCTCATCCGCTGGGCGGCGACCGCCGGCGAGGATGTGCAGAACCGCCTCGTGCGCCAGCTCTTCCGGCTCTATTTCGAGGAAGGAGCCAATGTCGGCGATCACGCGGTGCTTTTGGAGGCCGCGCGCCAGGCGGGCATGGACGCCGCGCTGGTGGAAACACTGCTCCCCACCCCCGCCGACCGCGCGGAAGTCGAATCCGAGATCGCTACCGCCTCCCGCATGGGCGTAACCGGCGTCCCCTGCTTCCTCCTCGAAGGCCGCTACGCCCTCATGGGCGCACAGCCGCCGGATACGCTGGCCGACGCGATCGGCAAGGTTTCCGAAGCCAAGGCGCGCGGTGAGCTGGATGCGGGGGAAAGCTAAGGCGAGCGTCCGCCAGCATCGCCAGCTACGCAGGGTTGCATTGTTTCGGCATGCCAGCTACCTACGGTCCATGAAGCTGAGCGGGAAGCAGGGATAGATGGGCACGGTCGAACTGCGGGTCGCCAAGGCGCGTCTGCCCGATACGGCGCGAGATGTCGTTCGCGTTCACAGGAAACACCGCAATGGCATAGGCCGCCACGACGTCGCCAAACTGTCGGCGAACGGCTATTCCTGCTACGTGTCGGTCCTGGGCGCGGAGGACGAGAACGTCATCGAGATGGATCTCGACACACGCCTCGACCTCGGCGTCATGTTCGATCAAACCTATGAATTCTCGCTGGCAAGGGCCGGAAAGCTGGGACAGTTTCGGTGGTATCTCGATTCGAATAGCCCGGCCGTCTGGATTCCCGCATGGCTGGCACTCTGGTCCGTCATCCTGGGCGCCATGGGAGCGGTTTTCGGCCTCGTGAGCCTTGTGCTCGTCCTTCTGGATTGAGGCATGGCGGGGATAAATTTCGACCATTTTTCCCGACAACCCATTGATTCCAAACAACCTGCAAACTTTTTTCGCGGAAAAATACGCCCCCCTCCCCAGCCTGCCCTTACAATCCTCCCCATCGCTCTTGCGGGAACCGGATGCGCACCGGGTGTTCGGGAGGGCGGCGGAGACCTCGCCCTGCGGTGCACCGGTGCCCGCAGGCCAGAGGGCCCGCGAAAGGCCGGCGGTGCCGGGAGCGTTGGGCGAGAGCCTGCGTTGCCGGCATTGCGGAGAAGCCGCTAGGGCTTTTGTTCGGCCCGGCTAAGACCACCCCGTAATTGGGTGCAGCCGGGAAGAACGGGAGCCCAAGTGACCGGCCGACCGTCGGGACAGCCTCCGGCGGGGCGCGTTGGACGCGCCTTAAAAAAAAATTGAGTGGCTCGGACAACGCGCCCCGCTTCCCACGTTCTTTGACATAGCCCGGCGGGCAAACCCCGCGCGGCAACGGATAAGCACGTCCTTCGTCAGGAAAGGCGTAACGCTCGCGCCTCCCCTCCCAGCAAGAGGGAGGGAAAGGGATGCTCAAGCCGCCTTCTTCTCCGCCAGTCGCACGAGCTGCGTCATGATCGTCGCCGCCCCGGCGAGCCGCTTTGCTGCCGTCGGCCAGTCGCGCACGAAGAGCACGCTCTGGTCCGGCCGGATCTTGGCTAGCTGCCCCTGCTCGCCGATGAAGCGCACCAGTTCGGTCGGCTCGGCGAAATTCTGGTTGCGGAAGGCGATGACCACGCCCTTCGGCCCGGCATCGAGCTTCTCCACATTGGCGCGCCGGCACAGCGCCTTGATGAAGACGATCTTCAGGAGGTGCTGCACCTCTTCGGGCAGCGGACCGAAGCGGTCGATCAGCTCGGCGCCAAAACCGTCGATCTCCTCCGGCGTCTCCAGTTCGCCGAGCCGCCGGTAGAGCCCGAGGCGAAGCTGCAGGTCGGGCACGTAGTGTTCGGGGATCATGACCGCTGTCCCAACGGTGATCTGCGGCGACCAGCCGGTGTCGGCCGCCTCGCCCGTGCCGCGTAGTTCGGCCACCGCTTCCTCCAGCATCTGCTGGTAGAGCTCGTAGCCCACCTCCTTGATGTGCCCCGACTGCTCCTCGCCCAGAAGGTTGCCGGCGCCGCGGATGTCGAGGTCGTGGCTGGCAAGCTGGAAACCGGCGCCCAGCGTGTCGAGCGACTGAAGCACCTTCAGCCGCCGTTCGGCCGTCGGCGTCAGGGTCTTGTTGGCCGGCAGCGTGAACAGCGCATAGGCGCGCACCTTGGAGCGGCCGACGCGGCCGCGAAGCTGATAGAGCTGCGCCAGGCCGAACATGTCGGAACGGTGAACGATCAGCGTGTTGGCGGTCGGGATGTCGAGCCCGGATTCGACGATGGTGGTCGACAGCAGCACGTCGTACTGCCCGTCGTAGAAGGCGTTCATGATGTCGTCGAGCTCGCCCGGCGCAAGCTGGCCATGGGCGGTCGCCACCTTCAGTTCCGGCACCTCGGCGGCCAGGAACTCGCGCACCTCCGCAAGGTCGGAAATGCGCGGCACCACGTAGAAGCTCTGCCCGCCGCGATAGCGTTCGCGCAAAAGCGTCTCGCGGATGACCAGCGGGTCGAAGGGCGAGATGAAGGTGCGCACGGCCATGCGGTCGACCGGCGGTGTGGCGATCAGCGAGAGTTCGCGCACCCCCGTCAACGCGAGCTGCAGGGTGCGCGGGATGGGCGTTGCCGACAGCGTCAGCACATGCACGTCCGACTTCAGCTCCTTCAGCCGCTCCTTGTGCTTGACGCCGAAATGCTGCTCCTCGTCGATGATGAGAAGGCCGAGGTTCTTGAAGCCGACCGAGGCGCCGAGCAGCGCGTGCGTGCCCACGACGATGTCCACCGTGCCGTCGGCAATGCCCTTCTTGGTCTCCGCCAGCTCCTTCGAGCCGACCAGCCGCGAGGCCTGCCGCACGCGCACCGGCAGCCCGGCGAAGCGTTCGCGGAAGGTCTTGTGGTGCTGGCGCGCCAAAAGCGTCGTCGGCACCACCACGGCCACCTGGAACCCCTCCATCGCGGCGATGAACGCCGCCCGCAGCGCCACCTCGGTCTTGCCGAAGCCGACATCGCCGCACACCAGCCGGTCCATCGGCCGTCCGGCGCTCAGGTCCTCCAGGATGGCATCGATGGCGCCCTGCTGATCGTCGGTCTCGTCATAGGGGAAACGGGCGGCGAACTCGCCGTAAAGCCCGTCGGGCGGCAGGAGTTTGGCGCCCGGCCGCATCTGCCGCTCGGCGGCAAGCTGGATGAGCTGGCCCGCCATCTCCAGCAGGCGCTTCTTGAGCTTCGCCTTGCGCGACTGCCAGGCGACACCGCCCAGCTTGTCGAGCACCGTTTCGGCCGCGTCGGAGCCATAGCGCGACAGAAGCTCGATGTTCTCCACCGGCAGGAACAGCCGGTCCTCGCCCGCATAGCGCAGTTCCAGGCACTCGTGCGGGGCGCCTGCCGCCTCTATGGTTCTGAGGCCGATGAAGCGGCCGATGCCGTGGTCGGCGTGGACGACGATGTCGCCCGCCGAAAGCGCGTTGACCTCGGAGATGAAGTCGGCCGCCTTCTTGCGGCGGGTGGAGCGCCGCACGAGGCGGTCACCCAGAATGTCTTGCTCGGCGACGACGGCGAAGCGCTGCGTCTCGAAGCCCGTCTCCAACGGCAGGACGCCAAGCCCCGCCTGCCCCTCGCGCAGCCCGGCGAGCCCGTTCAGGTTGTCGACGCGGACCACATTGCCCAGCCCGTGCTCGGCGAGGATCTGGCCGAGCCGCTCCGCCGAGCCCTCGCTCCAGCCGGCGATCAGCACATGCCTGCCCCCTGCCCTCAGGCCGCCGATGTGCTTGACCACATGGTCGAACACATTGGCGTTGGGGTCGGCGCGCTCCTCGGCGAAGTTGTGTCCGGCATGCGAGCCCGCATGCTTGACGATCCCGCTTCCCTCATCCGGGCTGGCAAACGGGGTGAGGCGGATAAGGCCGCGCGCTTCTGCCGCCTGCGCCACCTCCTCCGTGTCGAGGTAGAGCCGTTGCGGCTCCACCGGCTTATAGGGCACCGCCTCGCCAAGTCGCTCCCCCGAGGCCTGCCGCAGGCGCGCCTCGTAGTGGTCGAGGATCAGCGCATGGCGCTCGCCGAGCGCCTCCTTCGCCAGATGGTCGAAGACGACCGGCGCCTCCGGCAGATAGTCGAACAGGGTCTCCAGCCGGTCGTGGAAGAGCGGCAGCCAGTGCTCCATCCCGGCAAAGCGCCGGCCTTCCGAAACGGCGGCATAAAGCGCGTCGTCGCGCGAGGGCGCGCCGAAGGCCTCGATATAGTTGCGGCGGAAGCGGCTGATGGTCTCCGGCGTCAGCGTCACCTCGCTCATCGCCTGCAGCGACATGCCGCCCCGCTGCCCCGTGGTGCGCTGGCTCGCCACGTCGAAGGCGCGTACCGATTCCAGCGTATCGCCGAAGAAATCGAGCCTGAGCGCCTCCTCCCAGCCCGGCGCGAAGAGATCGAGGATGCCGCCGCGCACGGCAAACTGGCCGACATCGCGTACCGTCGGCACACGCTCGAAGCCGCCCTTTTCGAGCTGCCCGATCAGCACTTCCATGTCCACCTGGTTGCCGGGCCTGGCGCGAAGCCCCTGCGCCTTAATGTGCTCGGCCGGCGGCATGCGCTGCAGAAGCGCGTTGGCGCTGACCAGCACCACGGCGCGGTGCGGCTTTTGCCTGAGCGCGGCCATGGCCGCCAGCGCATCGAGCCGGCGCGCGGCGGTGTCCGTGCCTGGCGAGACGCGGTCATAGGGCAGGCAGTCCCAGGCCGGCAGCTCGAGAAGCGGCAGGCCGGGGGCGGCAAAGCGCAGCGCCTCGGCGACCGCCGGCAAGCGCTGCCCGTCGCGCAGCACGAAGACGAGCGGCCCTTCAGGCGCGATCTCGGCCGAAATCCGCGCCAGCGCGAAAGCTTCAAAGCCATCGGCAACGCCGTCGACGGTCACGGGACCGTTTCGGCCGCGGGCAACGCCGATGGGATCGATCAGGTCTGTCATTGTTCGCGCCGTATCAGGTGGTGGGCGGGACCGCGCAGGAGGCACGCAGCCGCGCGAAAAGGTCGGTGTCGTAAGGCGTGGGCACGGTCTTCTCCCCCGTCACCCAGGTGAGAAGCGTATTGTCCGGAACCTCCAGAAGCGCCTCGAACGCCTCAAGCTCGGCGTCCGACAGCGCGCCGATGTGCCGGTCGGCGAAGCCGCCCAGCACCAGGTCCATCTCGCGCATGCCGCGCCGCCATGCGCGAACGAGCGCGCGGCGCCTGCGTGGCTCGAGGTCGGCGCTGGAGCGGGTGGTTCCGGTCATCGTCGTGCCTTTCGGTCTGCGAGGCGCATATAGCGTGTGACAACGGCGCTGTCAGCCTTGCGCGGCTCCTTTTGTTCCATAAGCTGACATTCATGCGCCCCTCGCTTCTCGATCCGCTGTTTGCGCCGGCAACGAGCCTTGAAGGGGTCGGCGACAAGGTCGCCGGCCTCATCGCCAATGTCGTGCCGGCCGATCTTACCTCGCGCCCGTTGCGCGTCGGCGACCTGTTGTTCGTATTGCCGCATTCGCTCATCGACCGCACGAACAGGCCGGGCGTTGCTCTTGCGCCGCAGGGGGCGGTTGTCACGCTGGCGCTCACGGTCGATCGCCATCAGCCCGCCCCGCGCGGCAAGAAGAACGTGCCCTACCGCGTCTTCGCCTTCGACGACACGGGAGAGATCGCCCTCACCTTCTTCCACGCTCACCAGGCCTATCTGGAGCGGCAGCTTCCTGTAGGGGCGGAGGTGTTGGTCTCCGGCCGCATGGAATGGTTCAACGGCCGGCCTTCCATGGTCCACCCGGATTATATCGTGCCGGTGGCGGAGGCCGAGGCCCTGCCGCCGCTGGAGCCGGTCTACCCGCTCACGGCGGGACTGTCGGCCAAGGTCTTGCGCCGCGCCATTGGCAGAGCGCTTGCCCGCCTGCCGGACCTACCGGAATGGCAGGACCCGTCGCTGCGGGAGCGCCTCGGCCTGCCCTCGCTCGGTGCGGCGCTGGAGACCCTGCACAACCCGCAACGCATCGACGACATCTCGCCCGAGGGCGCGCCCTGGCGCCGCATCGCCTACGACGAGTTCCTGGCCAGCCAGCTCTCGCTGGCGCTTGTGCGTGCGCGCACGCACAAGCTCGCCGGCAGGCCGCTCACCGGCGACGGGGCGATCACCGCGCGCATCAAGGCTGCCCTGCCCTATACGCTCACCCCGTCCCAGGAACAGGCCGTCGCCGACATCCATGCCGATCTGGCGCGCGAGCAGCGCATGCTGCGTCTGCTTCAGGGCGACGTCGGCGCCGGCAAGACCGTGGTCGCCCTCATCGCCATGGCGCGGGCGGCCGAGGCCGGCGGCCAGTCGGCGCTGATGGCGCCGACGGAGCTGCTCGCCCGCCAGCATTTTGCGACCATCACGCCGCTGGCCGAGGCGGCGGGGCTGAAGGCCGCGCTCCTGACCGGCCGCGAGAAGGGCCGCGAGAGGCAGGCCGTGCTCGACGGCCTTGCCTCGGGCGAGATCGCCTTCGTCGTCGGCACGCATGCGCTGTTCCAGGAAACGGTGCACTTCCGCGACCTCGTATTGGTGGTGATCGACGAGCAGCACCGCTTCGGCGTCCACCAGCGGCTCGCCATCAGCGCCAAGGGAGACGCGCCGGACATGCTGGTGATGACGGCGACCCCCATCCCGCGCACGCTGGTTCTTTCGGCCTTCGGCGACATGGACGTCTCCCGCCTCACGGAAAAACCCGCCGGCCGCAAACCCATCCGCACGGTTACCATGCCGACGGACCGGCTGGACGAACTCATCGAGCGATTGCGGAGCGCCATCGCGGAGGGTCAGAAGGTCTATTGGATATGCCCGTTGGTGGAAGAGTCCGAGGCTGTGGAGCTCACTTCCGCCGAGGACCGCTTCACGGCCCTGAAGCGCGCCTTTGGCGAGGCGATCGGCCTCGTCCACGGCCGCTTGGGAGCGCGTGAGAAGGACGAGGCCATGCGCGCCTTCAAGGAAGGCGACACGCGCATTCTCGTCGGCACCACGGTGGTCGAGGTGGGTGTCGACGTGCCCGACGCCACCATCATCGTCATCGAGCACGCCGAACGCTTTGGCCTCGCACAGCTTCATCAGCTGCGCGGCCGCGTCGGGCGCGGTGAAAAGCCGTCCTCCTGCGTGCTCCTCTACAAGCCGCCGCTCAGCGAAACCGCAAAGCGCCGGCTCGCCATCCTGCGGGAGACGGAGGACGGCTTTCTCATTGCCGAGGAAGATCTGCGGTTGCGCGGCGAAGGCGACCTTCTGGGCACCCGGCAGTCTGGCTCCCCAGGTTTCCAGGTGGCGCGGCTGGAGTTTCATGCCGAGCTTCTGGCGACAGCGCGCGACGATGCGCGGCTGGTGCTTTCGCGCGATCCGGAGCTGGATTCAGAGCGCGGCAAGGCGCTGCGGGTGCTGCTCTATCTTTTCGGCAAGGACGAGGCGGTGCGCCTCTTGCGTGCCGGCTGAGCGGCCAGCGCCTCCTCGGCCAGCGCCTTGGTCTGCGCCTGGTATTCGGGGGCGACGAGACCGGCCGAGATCACCAGCTTCGCGCCGTCCTCAACCGACATCTCCAATTCGATGATGTCGTCCTTCGGCACGTAGAGAAGATAGCCGGAGGTGGGATTGGGCGTCGTCGGCAGGAAAACGGCGATGGTCGGGCTGTCGTCGCCATTGGTGAGGTGCCGCACCTCGCCGCGCGCCTCCGTTGCGACGAACACCAGCGCCCATAGACCCTTGCGCGGATATTCGACGAGGCCGACCTTCTTGAAGGTCTGGGCGCGCTCGGAAAACACCGTTTCCAGGATCTGCTTCAACGCCCGGTAGATGTTGCGCACGAGCGGCATTCGGCCGAGGAAATATTCTCCGTAGGAGACGATGGTGCGGCCGATGATGTTGGCGGTCAGGAAACCGACCAGCGTGATGAGCGCCAAGGCGACAACCAGCCCGAAGCCCGGCACGGCAAAGGGCAGATAGTTGTCGGGATTGTAGCGGGCGGGGATAAGAGGCTTCACCCAGGAATCCACCCAGCCGACGAAGGACCAGGCGAGATACGCCGTGATCGCCAGCGGCGCGGTGACGACGAAGCCCGTCAAAAAATAGTTGCGCACGCGGGTAATCACCGGGCAGGACCTCGAACGACGAGTGATTGGAAAGGAAGGCGCGGCACTGGCGAAGACTAGCCGAGGAAGACTACGTTCGTCCAGACGGATTGCGCTACCTACTCCACGGTCACCGACTTGGCAAGGTTGCGCGGCTGGTCGACATCCGTGCCCATGGCGACGGCAGTGTGGTAGGCCAGCATCTGCACGGGCAGCGCATAGACGATCGGCGCGATAAGCTCCGGCACCGTCGGCATGATGATGGTCTCAAAACTGTCGAGGGAGGCGCGGGCCGCCCCCTCCTCGTCCGTGATCAGGACGATGCGCCCGCCACGCGCGGCCACCTCCTGCATATTGGAAACCGTCTTCTCGAAGATGCGGTCGCACGGAGCGACGACGATCACCGGCATCTGCTTGTCGATAAGGGCGATCGGCCCGTGCTTCAGTTCGCCCGCCGCATAGCCTTCGGCGTGGATGTAGGAGAGCTCCTTGAGCTTCAGTGCCCCCTCCATGGCCAACGGGTAGTTGGTATCGCGGCCGAGATAAAGCACATGGCGCACCTGCGAGAGCTCGCGCGCCACCTTCTCGACACGGTCTTCGAGCTTGAGCGCCTGCGCGGCGTAGCGCGGCGTTTCCGACAGCGCACGTATGAGGCTCCCGGCCCCCTCCGGCGAAAGCGTTCCCCGCTCCAGCCCCGCACGCACGGCAAGGGCGGCGAAGATGGAAAGCTGGCAGGTGAAGGCCTTGGTCGAGGCGACGCCGATCTCCGGCCCGGCAAGGGTCGGGAAAATACCGTCGCTCTCGCGCGCCATGGTGGAATCGCGCACATTGACGATCGTCGCGATCGGCACGCCCTCCTTCCGGCAATAGCGCAGCGAGGCCAGCGTGTCGGCGGTTTCGCCCGACTGAGAGACAAAAAGCGCCGCACTCGCTTTCGACAGCGGCATTTCGCGGTAGCGGAACTCGGAGGCGATGTCGATGTCCACCGGCAGGCGCGCGTAGCGCTCGAACCAGTATTTGCCGACGAGACCGGCGAGATAAGCCGTGCCGCAGGCCGAGATGGCCAGACGGTCGATCCTGGCGAAGTCGATGGGCGTGTCGAAGGCCTTTACCCCGCCACCGGCGAAATCCAGGTAATGCGCCAGCGTGTGCGCGATCACCTCCGGCTGCTCATGGATTTCCTTCTCCATGAAGTGGCGGTGGTTGCCCTTGTCGACCAGAAGGTTTGTGCCGATCGACTGCTGGCGCAGGCGTTCGACCTTGCTGCCGGACATGTCGAAGATTTCCATGCCGGAGCGCCGCACCACCACCCAGTCGCCGTCTTCCAGATAGGTGATGGAATCGGTGAAAGGCGCGAGTGCTATGGCATCGGAGCCGAGATACATCTCGCCCTCGCCATGACCGACGGCCAGCGGCGGGCCGTTGCGCGCGCCGACAATCAGATCCTCATCGCCGCGGAACATGATGGCGAGAGCAAAGGCGCCATTAAGACGCTTCAAGGCGGCAAAGGCGGCCTCTTGCGGGCTGCCTCCCCGCCGCATCTCGCGCGCTACCAGGTGTGCGACTACCTCCGTGTCGGTCTGGGAGGTGAAGTGAAAGCCTTCGGCCTCGAGCTCAGCGCGCAATTCGGCGAAATTCTCGATGATGCCGTTGTGGACGATCGCGACGTCCTCGGAGAAATGCGGGTGGGCGTTGGTCTCGTTGGGAACGCCATGGGTGGCCCAGCGCGTGTGGCCGATGCCGATCAGGCCGCCGAGCGGCTCCCCGTGAAGCAGCTTCTCCAGGTTGACCAGCTTGCCTTCCGCCCGCCTGCGGTCGAGCCGGCCGTCCTCTATGGTCGCTACGCCCGCCGAATCGTAGCCGCGATATTCCAGCCGCTTCAGCGCATCAACGATCAGGGGCGCGACCGGCGTGTGCCCCACGATGCCAACGATTCCACACATTTCTTCCCCGCCTCCTCTTGCGGACGCGTTTGTGTCCTTGATGCCCCGCCATCGGCCGTTATCCGGCTCTATACAGCGCTACCGCGTTGCCCGCATCATCCAAAAGCAATTATGGTTTCATGCCTTCATCGCTAGAGCTATTCAAGGTCGGCGATCTCCCCGGCTTCGCCGCTGACGCGCTGGGACAGCGAAGCTTTCATGAACCCGTCGAGGTCGCCATCGAGCACCTCCTGCGGATTGGTGCTTTCCGTGCCGGTGCGCAGGTCCTTCACGAGTTGGTAGGGCTGCAGCACATAAGAGCGGATCTGGTGGCCCCAGCCGATCTCGCTCTTGGAAGCCTCGGTGGCGCTCGCTGCCTCCTCGCGCCTTTTCAACTCCTCCTCGTAAAGGCGCGCGCGCAGCATATCCCAGGCGGTGGCCCGGTTCTTGTGCTGCGAGCGCTCCTTCTGGCACTGCACCACGATGCCGGTAGGCAGGTGTGTGATGCGGACGGCCGAATCGGTGGTGTTGACATGCTGCCCGCCGGCGCCCGAGGCGCGGTAGGTGTCGATGCGTACGTCGGATTCGGAAACGTCGATCTCGATCGATTCGTCGATCATCGGATAGACCCACACGCTGGCGAAGGAGGTGTGGCGGCGGGCGTTGCTGTCGAAGGGCGAGATGCGCACCAGGCGGTGCACACCCGATTCCGTCTTCAGCCAGCCATAGGCATTGCGGCCCTTCACCAGGATGGTGGCGGACTTGATACCCGCTTCCTCGCCCCCGTGGACCTCCAGGACCTCGACCTTCATTTTCCGGCGCTCAGCCCAGCGCGTGTACATGCGCAGAAGCATCGACGCCCAGTCCTGGCTTTCCGTGCCGCCGGCGCCGGCATGCACTTCCAGATAGGTGTCGTTGCCGTCCGCCTCGCCGGAAAGAAGCGTCTCCATCTGCCGCGCCGAGATTTCCCCGCGCAGCGAGCGGATGGCCGTTTCCGCTTCTTCAACGATCGCCTGGTCGCCCTCTTCCTCGCCGAGCTCAATCAGCTCGATATTGTCGTCAAGCGATTGCGACAACCCATTGATAGCGTTGATGTTTTCTTCTAGGGACTGGCGTTCGCGCATCAGCTTCTGGGCTTCCTGCGGATCGTTCCACAGGTCGGCTTCCTCGGCGCGCGTGTTGAGATAGTCGAGCCTCTTTACCGCCTCGTCCCAGTCAAAGATACCTCCTCAGCAGGCTTATGGCCTGCCTGATTTCGTCGACCAGATTTGCCGTTTCGGTACGCATGTTTCTTCTTTCCTGGAAGTGATCTTTGAATCGCGGCGGAACTTATGGGCGCGGACGCGGCCTGTAAAGCGCCGCCGGCAGCACGCTTCGAACGTACCGCCGCCTGGCGCCGCCGTGCAATCTCACGGTCTTTCTGTCAGAAGAGCCCGCCCGCCCCTGTGTTGATGGCGCGGTTGGCCTGGGGAGACGTGGTTCTGGCGGGGCCGCCCATGCCTTCCATGTCGATCACCCAGTAGGTATCGGCGGGACCGGTGCCCGGCTTGAAGGCTTCCATGATGACGCCCGGTTGGCCGGCCTGGGCGCGCATGCCGGTCTTGCGGTCGATGGGAATGAGCTTCATGCCTTCGGGAACGCGGAATTCCACCTTGCGGGCATCCTTGAGCGCGGAGGCCATGAACTCCTTGAAGATCGGCGCGGCCAAGCCGCCGCCGGTCGAGCCCTTGCCCATCGGGGTGGGGTTGTCGTAGCCCATGAAGACGCCGACCACGAGATCGGGAGTGAAGCCGATGAACCAGGCGTCCTTCTCGTCATTGGTGGTGCCGGTCTTGCCGGCCATGGGGTAGCCGAGCTCGGAGACGGTCGTCGCCGTGCCGCGCGTGACCACGCCTTCCATCATGGAGGTGATCTGGTAGGCCGTCATGGGATCGAGCACCTGCTCGCGGTTGTCGGCAAGTTCCGGCTCGGCCTGCCCGTCCCACGTCTCGGCATCGCAGCCGTCGCACTCGCGGCGGTCATGCTGGTAGACGGTCTTGCCGTAACGGTCCTGAATGCGGTCGATCAGCGACGGCTCGATATATTTGCCGCCGTTGGCCATCACCGCATAGGCCGAGACCATACGCATCACCGTGGTCTCGCCGGAGCCGAGCGACATGGCCAGATGCTGCGGCATCTTATCGTAGAGGCCGAAGCGCTCGGCATATTCGGCCACCAGGCCCATGCCCATGTCATTGGCCAGCCGCACCGTCATCAGGTTGCGCGAGCGCTCGATGCCAGCGCGCAGGGTCGACGGCCCGGCGAACTTGCCGCCGTAGTTCTTCGGTTCCCAGACCTCGTTGCCGATCTGGATGGTGATCGGCGCGTCGAGCACCACCGAGGCCGGCGTATAGCCATTGTCGAGCGCGGCGGCATAGATGATCGGCTTGAAGGCGGAGCCCGGCTGGCGCTGCGCCTGGGTGGCGCGATTGAACTCCGATGCCGCGAAGGAGAAGCCGCCGGCCAAGGCCAGCACGCGGCCGGTATGCGGATCCATTGCAACAACCGCGCCGCCGATCTCCGGGACCTGCCGCAGGTTCCAGCCCGGCTCGTCCCCGCCCTTCGGCTCGACATAGACGACATCGCCGGGTTGCAACACTTCGGCCGGCGAATTCGCCTTGACCCGCGTGCCGTCCACCACGTGGCGCAGCGCCCACGTCATGTCCTCGAGCGCGATCATGGCGGTCTCGCGCTCCTTGGAGAGTGCGCCGGAAACCTCGCGGCCCGGCTTCAGGCCAACCGTTACCGCGCTGTCGGAAGCCTCGAGCACCACGGCCAGGCGCCATTCGGGGACGTCGCTCAGCGATTTCATCTCGCCCAGGGGCGCGCCCCAGTCGCCGGAGATGTCGATATGGTCGACCGGGCCGCGGAAGCCGCGCAGCGTGTCGTAACGCATAAGGCCGTTCTGCAGCGCCTTGCGCGCATAAAGCTGGAGCTCGGGGTCGAGCGTCGTGCGTACGGAAAGGCCTCCCTCGTAGAGCGCGTCCTCGCCGTATCGAGCGATGATCTCGCGCCGCACTTCTTCGGTGAAGTAGTCAGCGGCGAAGAGATAGCTGCCGCGCTGGCGCGGCTTGACGTCAAGGTCCGTTGCCTTGGCTTTCTCCGCCTCCTCGGCGGTGATGTAGCCGTTCTCCCGCATCTGGTCGATCACCCAGTTCCGGCGCTCGATGGCGCGCTCCGTGTGGCGGAAGGGGTGATAGTTGGATGGTCCCTTGGGCAGCGCGGCGAGATAGGCCGCCTCGGCAATGGTCAGCTCGCTGACCGACTTGTCGTAGTAGGTGAGCGCGGCGCCGGCGATGCCATAGGAGCCGAGGCCGAGGAATATCTCGTTCAGATAAAGCTCGAAAATACGGTCCTTGGAGTACGCTTGCTCGATGCGGAAAGCGAGAATCATCTCGCGGATCTTGCGCTCGACGGTCTGGTCCGACGTCAGAAGGAAATTCTTGGCCACCTGCTGGGTGATGGTCGAGGCGCCGACGGGGCGCCGCCCCGAGCCGATATTCTGGATATTGGTGGCGATGGCGCGCGTAAGGCCGATCGGGTCGATGCCGGGATGCGTGTAGAAATTCTTGTCCTCGGCCGAAAGGAAGGCCGCCTTCACCCGGTCGGGAACGGCCTGGATGGGCAGATAAAGGCGCCGCTCACGGGCAAACTCCGCCATCAGCGCGCCGTCGGACGAATGGATCCGCGTCGTGACCGGCGGCTCGTAACGCGCCAGCACCTCGTAGTCGGGAAGGTCCTTGGTGATGTCGCCCACGTAGATGGCGACGCCGGCCGCCGCCAGCAGCGCCAGAACCACGCCGATGCCGAAGAAATATCCTAGAAGACGTACCATGCCCGCTCCAGTGTGGCCGAATTGGTCCGACCCAAACACCTCCACCCCTGCAATGACAGCGCCACTGTTTCGGAGAGGAAAAATATCACCATTTTCTCGTTTCTGCCCACCTCTTGTGGGTAAAATTAGGCGACTGCAAAATCAAAACGCCGGTTCTCGGCAAAAAAGCAGCCGGCGTGGTGTCTTTGCCACGCTTGCGCCGCGTCCGCTACCCTCCCGCATTGGCTTTGACCGCGGCAAAGACGGCGACCGCGTCGACGATGTTGGCCGCAGCCCTGGCGCGCCAGTCCGCGTCGCGCATCTGCTCTTCTTCCTTCGGATTGGTCAGATAACCGAGCTCCAGGAGCACCGAAGGCACGTCCGGTGCGCGCAGGACGCGGAACCCGGCCGAACGCAACGGATTGTTGACCAGGTTGACCGTGTCCGTCAGCTCTCCGATCAGCGAGCGGGCGAAGTGTATGGAGAAAGCATGCGTCTCGCGCCGAATGAGGTCGGCGAGGATGTCGGTAACGTCGTCCTTTTCCTCCTTCACGACGATGCCGGCGAGCGCGTCCGAAAAATTCTCGCGCGCCGCCGTTGCCGCCGCTTCCGCATCCGAGGCCTTGTCCGACAGGGTGTAGACGGTGGCGCCGCCGAAGCCGCGCAGCCGGATCGAATCGGCGTGGATGGAAATCAGGAGATCGGCATCGTTCTCGCGGGCAATGCGCACCCGCTCGTCGAGGCGCAGGAAGATGTCCGTGTCGCGCGTTAAAACGACGTTGTACTCCCCCGTCTCCTCCAGCTTGTTCTTGAGCTCCAGGCCGAAGGCCAGCGTGATCGTTTTCTCCAGGGTGCCGTTGGCGCCGTTGGCGCCGGCGTCGATGCCGCCGTGCCCCGGGTCGATAGCAACGGTGAAGCGGTCGTCGTCACCTCGCGGTCTGGGTGTGCCGGCGGCCGTACCGGCATCGGGTGCGGCGGTGATTCGCTCGCGCATCGCCGTCTCGAAGGCTTTCTCCGACGCCGAGACAAGGTCGACGATAAGCCGGTAGCCATGCGAGGTTTCGTTCTCGAGCACGGCGAGATTGTCGAGCAGGAACGGGCCTTCCAGAGTGAAGATCATGCGCGAGTGACCGTCGGCCATCTTGCCGTAGCGCACTTTGGCCACGAGGCCGCGCGGGGCAAGCTCGGCCTCGTCGATGGCGAATTTCGTCTCCGGCAGGTCGACAACAAGCCGGTGCGGGGCGCGCAGGAGGAACCAGTTGACGTCCGGCTTGCGGTCGAAGTGCATCACGACGCGCGTGCGCTGCTGGTCGCCCGCCATCTTGTAGTCGTAGGCGCTGAAGGGCTGCTGATCTTCCTCTGCCGCCGCCGAATCGGCCAGCGCAAAGGCGGCGAAAAGCGCCAGCGCGAGGCGCATCAGCAGCCACATAGGTGGCAACTTGGCCCCGCCGCCCTTATATGACGGGAAGCGGAGCCATCCGATCCGCCCTGCGTTCTGCCGGTTCGACACGCGCACTCCTGCCCTTGATCGCGGTTGCCAGGGCGCGGTTACCCCAACCTTTCGACCGCTTCAAGGCAACGTCGGCATGATCTTCCGACGAAGGAATCAGGGTTGCCATGGTTCGTGTCAAATCATAAAAGCGGCATTGAACCGTCACAGTGCTTGTCTCCGGATGCCGTCTGGCACTGGAGGCGCGGGCTCCCGGCAAATGCTTCGGAAGCCGACGCGACGCGGGCGAAGGCGATGGTTCAAAAGGATTTCTTCAAGGTGTTTGCGGCGATGCCGAAACCCTTAACGTGAGGAAAACGGCCGGGACGAGATCCTGCGCCGGCTCTTGAAACAGAGCAAAGTAGCGGGTCCGATAGTCGGACCCTGGTTGAAACGGTGCTGCCAGGCAAAGCGATGGCTTTAAGCGCACTCAGGAATTGTCCCCGAATCTCCCGCAGCGAGGATGCGGCGGCCGGGCTTCCTGTCGCTTCGAGGCCAGGGCCGGCAGCCCTCAAATTATCCGGCATGACAATCCGATGCGGCGCGGCACCAAGGCATTACCCTCCCGCCCGGCAACCGGATCGTGCCGGGGAGACAAGACTTTATGCCCAACAACAAGATGCTGATCGACGCCTCCCATCAGGAGGAAACGCGCGTCGTCGTCGTACGCGGTAGCCGTATCGAAGAGTTCGATTTCGAATCACAGGACAAGAAGCAGCTTCGAGGAAATATCTATCTGGCGCGGGTGACCCGCGTCGAACCCTCACTTCAGGCCGCGTTCGTTGAATATGGCGGAAACCGCCACGGCTTCCTCGCTTTCAGCGAGATACATCCCGACTACTACCAGATTCCGGTTGCTGACCGGCAGGCGCTGCTGAAGGCGGAGGCCGACGAGGCCAAGGCCGACGACGAAGCCGAGGAAAAGGAAGCGCAGGCTTCCAGCGGTCGCGGCAAGAAACGCCGCCGCAGTGGCCGTCGCGGCACCAAGGCGGAGGCGCAGGACAATGGGCCTGCCTCAGCGGAAGAAGTGGAAGCTGCCGCCGACGTTCCGGCCCAGGCCGAAGCCGTGCAGGGCGAAGCGATCTCGGAAGAGGTGCCGCCGTCCACCAACGGCCACGACGAAGCGAACGAAGACGAGGAGGTCGACACGGTCGGCGCCGAGGACGCGATCGACGAGGCGCAGAACCGCCGGCGCCCGGTGCGCCGGAATTACAAGATCCAGGAAGTCATCAAGCGGCGGCAGATATTGCTGGTGCAGGTGGTCAAGGAAGAGCGCGGCAACAAGGGAGCGGCACTCACCACCTATCTGTCGCTGGCCGGCCGCTATTCGGTGCTGATGCCCAATACGGCACGCGGCGGCGGTATCTCGCGCAAGATCACTAATGCGCAGGACCGCAAGCGGCTGAAGGACGTGGTGAAGAACCTCGAGGTGCCGGAGGGCATGGGCGTCATCCTGCGCACCGCCGGCGCCAACCGCACCAAGGCGGAGGTCAAGCGCGATTACGACTATCTCATGCGCCTTTGGGAAAAGGTGCGCAGCCTGACGCTGGAGTCCATCGCCCCTGCCCTCGTCTACGAGGAGGGAAGCCTCATCAAGCGCTCCGTGCGCGACCTTTATAACAAGGACATCGACGAGATCCTGGTTTCCGGCGAGGAGGGCTATCGCGAGGCCAAGGACTTCATGCGCATGCTGATGCCGAGCCACGCCAAGGTGGTGCAGCCCTATCGCGACACAATCCCCATCTTCGCCCGCAACGGCATCGAGGGGCAGCTCGACAAGATGCTGCAGCCCCAGGTGACGCTGAAATCCGGTGGCTACGTCATCATCAACCAGACCGAAGCGCTGGTCGCCATCGACGTCAACTCGGGCCGCTCCACCAAGGAGCACTCCATCGAAGACACCGCGCTGCAGACGAATCTGGAAGCCGCCGAAGAGGTGGCGCGCCAGCTGCGCCTGCGCGACCTTGCGGGCCTCATCGTCATCGACTTCATCGACATGGAGGAGAACCGCAACAACCGCGCGGTGGAAAAACGCCTCAAGGAGTGCCTGAAGAACGACCGCGCCCGCATTCAGGTGGGCCGAATCTCCCATTTCGGCCTCCTGGAAATGTCGCGCCAGCGCATCCGGGCCAGCGTGCTGGAAAGCACCATGCAGCCCTGCCCGCACTGCGGCGGCACCGGCCATGTGCGATCCGAATCCTCGGTCGCGCTTCTGGTGGTGCGCTCCATCGAGGAGTATCTCCTGAAGGACGCGCGCAACGACATCACCGTGCGCACGCCCTCTTCCACGGCGCTCTACCTTCTCAACCACAAGCGTTCCAACCTGATCGAGCTGGAAAACCGCTTCGGCGTAACGATCACCGTCGAGACCGATGAGGAACTGGGCGGCCAGCACTACGCGATCGTCAAGGGACAGACCGCCACGCGCCCGATCCTGCCGGACCTGAACGTTGTGCAGCCTCCAGTTCTGGAGCCTGAGGACGTGGACTTGGAGGAGGAGAGCGAGGAGCCCGAAGAGGCCGAAGAACAGCCCTCCGCCGCCAGCGAGGAAGGCGATGCGCCGGCGCGCAAGCGCAAACGCAGGCGCCGGCGGCGTGGCGGCCGCGACCGCGGCGGTGAACAGCCGGCTGCCGAGACAGCTGCGGAGGCGAGCACAAGCGCGGAGCCGGAGGAAACTCCGGATGGCGCGGTGCAAGAGCCGACGGACGAGGACGGCGAAGGGGAGCGCAAGAAGCGGCACCGCGGCAAACGAGGCGGACGCCGCCGCCGCGAAGCGCAGGAACCCGGTGAAGCGGCGGCCGAGGAAGCCGACACAGCACCGGCCGAAACCGCTGCCGAACCCGTGGAAGTTGAGCCCAGCGCCGTCGCCGCCGCGGCTTCCCCACAAGCCGAGGTAAGCGAGGCGGTGGCCGAGGAGAAGCCTGCCAAGAAGCCGCGCCAGCGTCGCACCAAGCAGAAGGTGGAGGACGAAGCGGAGACGGTACCGGCTGCCGAACCTACCCCGCAGGCGGATACCGCCGCAGCGGCTCCCGAGGCCAACGGCCAGGTCGATGCCGAGGAACCGGCCAAGAAACCCCGCCGTTCCCGCCGCAAGGCCGCCGAGCCATCCGAGGAGAGCCAGGAGCCGGTGGTATCCTCGACGGAAGAGACGGGTAAGGACGCGCCCCGCAAGACGGGGTGGTGGCAGCGCAGGAGCTTCTTCTAGTGGTGCGATCCTGACGGATGGTACCATCCGTCAGGGAAAATCGCCCCACCGGATCAATAGCTTGTGGGCTGACTTTCCCAAACAGATGGGCACCATCCGTTTGGGGCAGACCGACAGGCGCCTGCAGATGAGGCAGCCAGGGATAAAACCCTGGCTGTTTTGTTTCCGCCGATCGCGTATGGTGTCTTCCGGTGACGGTTCGCCTCATCGGCCGCCGGGTGGATGAGCGGATGCCGTCGTATCACGGAATCACAAGCGCTTGATTGCGCTTTTTGCGCCTTTTCCTTGCCACGAAGCTCGATTACCAGTCCCCGCCATGTCGACCACGTCCAGCCTCGTTCGTTTCTTCCGGGTCGTTACCGCCTCGCTTGCCATTGCCGGCTTTCTGGCGGCAACGTCGGCAGCCTATGCGCAGCGCAATGTGCCTATCGTGCGCGACGCGGAGATCGAGGCGCTGGTGGCCGAATATGCCGCACCGATCCTTCAGGCGGCGGGGCTCAGCGGTTCGGGCATCGAGATCGTCCTGGTCAACGACCACAACTTCAACGCCTTCGTCGCCGGGCGGCGCATCTTCATTCACACGGGTGCGCTGCTGGCGGCGGAGACGCCCAACGAGATCATCGGCGTGATCGCCCACGAGGCCGGCCACATAGCCGGCGGACACCAGCATCGGCTGCGCGAGCAGATCGCCCGCGCCCAGACGATGGCCGTGGTCGCCGCTCTCCTGGGCGTCGGCGCCGGGGTGGCCGGAGCGGCGAGCGACGCCGGCGGCCTGGCGCAGGCCGGCACCGGGCTTGCACTCGGCGGCGCGGAAGCGGCCCGCCGCAGCCTCATGGGCTACCAGCGCACCGAGGAGGCCACCGCCGACCGCTCCGCTCTCGACTACCTGGAGGCGACGGGACAGTCGGGCCGCGGCATGCTGAAGACCTTCGAACGGATGGCCGGTAACCTGGCGCTTTCGGGCGTCAACGTCGATCCTTACCAGATCAGCCACCCCATGCCGCGCGACCGCATCGCGAACCTGCAGACACTGGTCGAGCAAAGCCGCTACCGCGACCGTGCGGATCCCCCTGCCGTCACCCTGCGCCACAACCTGATGCGGGCGAAGATCGCCGCCTACACCGCCGGCCCGAATGCGGCGCCGCGGCTTTTCCGCAACGACCCGCGCGGCCTGCCGATGCTTTATGCGGAGGCCACATCGAGCTTCCTAAACGGCAACCCGCGCGATGCCCTTACCAAGATCGACCGCCTGATCGCCGCCCAGCCCGGCAATTCCTATTTCCATGAGCTGCGCGGCGAAATCCTCATCAAGGCGAACCAGCCGCGCGAGGCGGCCAACGCGTATGCCAGGGCCATCAACCTGTCTCCCTCGCCGTCCGGTCTTCTGCAGGTGGGCTACGGCCAGGCGCTGTTGGCCACGGGCGAGCCCGACTTGATGCGCCAGGCCGCCACCCAGCTGAAGGCAGGGCTGTCGCGCGAACCCGAATACGTCAACGGCTACCGCTTCCTCGCCCAGGCCTACGGCCAGACGGGCGATATCGGCGCGGCGGAGCTTGCCTCGGCCGAAGGGAACTTCCATGCCGGCAATTACCGCGAGGCCAAGATCTTTGCCGCGCGCGCGCAGATGAAGCTGCAACGCGGCTCGCCGGACTGGCTGCGCGCCCAGGATATCATCGATTACCGTGCAACCGGCGAAAGGTGAGCGTTTGACCTTCTCCGCCCGCACCGCCCCCTCGAACAGCCCGCGAAGGAACGTTCCATGAGAAAGACTGTTTTCGCCGCCGCACTGTCGGCCCTTGCGGCTTCCGGGTTGGCGCTGGACGCGGCGCGGGCAGAGGAGAATCCCCAGGCTGGCTTTTCCCGGTCCGAGATCGAGGGCATCGTGCGCGAATACCTGCTCTCCAACCCGGAGATCATGTACGAAGTACAGGCGGCGCTGGAGGAGAAGCAGCGCCGGGAGCAGGCGGCGAACAGCCAGAAGGTACTCGCCGAAGCCTCGGACCAGATCTTCAACAGCCCCCATGACGGCGTTGTCGGCAACCCCGAGGGCGATGTCACGGTCGTCGAATTCTTCGATTACAACTGCGGCTTCTGCAAGCGGGCGCTGAGCGACATGGAGACGCTCGTGGAGAAGGACGGCAACCTGCGCTTCGTGCTCAAGGAATTCCCCATTCTGGGGCCGGACTCGCAAAAGGCGCACGTGGTCTCCATGGCCTTCCGGGCGCTGATGCCGGAGAAATATGGAGAGTTCCATACCCGGCTGCTGGGCAGCAGCGGCCGCGCGACGGAAGAAAGCGCGATGAAGATCGCGCTCGAACTCGGCGCGGACGAGGCGGCGCTGCGCGAGGAGATGAAAAACCCCGAGATCGTCGAGGCCTTCAACACCACCTACGAACTCGCCAACAAGCTTCAGATCACCGGCACGCCTTCCTATGTCGTCGGCCAGGAGGTCGTGTTCGGCGCGCTTGGCGGGGAGGTGCTGAGCGAGAAGATCGAAACCGCGCGGCAATAACCCCGGTACCGCAACGACCGCCTTCCCTTTGTGGACAGCCGCAGAAGCGGCTTGCGGTCTTTCCGGCGTGGCTTAAGCCGACTATAGAGGGCGGCGGCATACACATGCCGGGGGAAACGTGATGGCAAAGACGATCTATATTCTCAACGGGCCGAACCTGAACATGCTCGGCAAACGGGAGCCGGGCATTTATGGCGGCAAGACGCTGTCCGATATCGAGGCCGATTGCCGAAAGCGGGCCGCTGTGCTGGACCTTCTGATTGAGTTCCGCCAGTCGAACCACGAGGGTGCCCTCGTCGACTGGATACAGGAGGCAGGTGAAAAGGAGGCCGCCGGCATCGTCATCAATCCGGGCGCCTATGGCCACACCTCAATTGCCCTTCACGACGCGATCCGTGCTGTCGATCCCCTTCCCGTTATCGAGGTTCACCTGTCGAACATTCACGCTCGTGAACCCTTTCGACACCAATCAATGATAGCGCCGGTAGCAGTCGGCATGATATGCGGCCTCGGCCCCATGGGCTACACGCTGGCGCTTGAGGCGCTGGCGGCGCGCTTATAGGTCTCCGAAGGTGCGGCAAGGCAGGACGAAAAGAGATATGTCAATGAAGAAACCCGGAGTCGACCAGCAGCTTATCCGCGACCTGGCGAGCATCCTTGACGAGACCCGTCTGACCGAGATCGAGGTGGAGGAAGGCGATCTGCGCATCCGCGTGTCACGCCAATCCCCCGCGGCACCGGCCACAGTGGCCCTTCCGCCCGCCGCCGCACAGGCACCCGCCGTCAAAGAGGAGGTGCCCTCCTCTCAGGCTCCCGACATCTCCAAGAACGCCGTCCCCTCGCCCATGGTCGGCACTGCCTACCGCTCCTCGGCTCCCGGCGCCAATCCCTTCGTGGAGGTTGGCCAGCAGGTCGAGAAGGGCCAGACTCTGCTCATCATCGAGGCCATGAAGACGATGAACCAGATCCCCTCGCCCCGTGCCGGCACGGTGACGGCGATCCTTTTCGAGGACGCCCAGCCGGTGGAATACGGGGAGCCTCTGGTTGTCGTCGAATAATCGTTCAGGGGCGCCCCGCGCAATGTTCCAGAAGATACTCATCGCCAACCGTGGCGAAATCGCGCTTCGGGTCCTGCGGGCGGCCAAGGAACTCGGCATCCAGACGGTCGCCGTCCATTCCACCGCCGACGCCGAGGCCATGCATGTGCGGCTGGCCGACGAAAGCGTGTGCATCGGCCCACCCGCTTCACGCGACAGCTATCTGAACATCCATCAGATCGTGGCGGCCTGTGAGGTCACGGGCGCCGACGCTATTCACCCCGGCTACGGCTTCCTTTCGGAAAACGCCAAGTTCGCCGAGATCCTGGCCGCCCACAACATCACGTTCATCGGCCCGTCGGCCGAGCATATCCGCCTGATGGGCGACAAGATCGAGGCCAAGCGGACAGCCAAACGGCTGGGTATTCCCGTCGTTCCGGGCTCGGAAGGTGCGGTGCGCGAGGACCGCGCGGCCAAGAAGATCGCCGCCGAGATCGGCTATCCCGTCCTCATCAAGGCGTCGGCCGGCGGCGGCGGGCGCGGCATGAAGGTCGCCCGCTCGGAGGCGGACCTTTCCGAGGCCCTGTCAACGGCGCGCTCGGAGGCGGGTGCCGCCTTCGGCGACGACGCGGTCTACATAGAGAAATATCTGGAGAAGCCGCGCCATATCGAGGTGCAGGTGATGGGCGACGGCGCCGGCAAGGCCATCCATCTGGGCGAGCGCGACTGCTCGCTGCAGCGCCGCCACCAGAAGGTGTGGGAGGAAGCGCACTCGCCGGCGCTCAATGCCGAAGAGCGCACGCGCATCGGCTCTATCGTGTCGAAGGCGATCGCCGATCTCGGCTATTCGGGCGCCGGGACGGTGGAGTTTCTCTACGAAAACGGCGAATTCTACTTCATCGAGATGAACACCCGCCTGCAGGTGGAGCATCCGGTGACGGAAGCCATCACGGGCATCGATCTGGTGCACGAGCAGATCCGCGTCGCTTCCGGCGGCGGCCTGTCGGCCACGCAGGACGAGGTGCGCTTCTTCGGCCACGCGATCGAATGCCGCATCAATGCCGAGGACCCGAGGACCTTCGTCCCCTCACCCGGCACAATCTCCCATTTCCACACGCCCGGCGGGCTCGGCGTGCGCGTCGATTCAGGCGTCTATTCCGGCTATCGCATCCCGCCCTACTACGACAGCCTCATCGGCAAATTGATCGTGCACGGGCGCAATCGCGTCGAATGCATGATGCGGCTGCGCCGCGCGCTTGACGAATTCGTCGTTGACGGCATCAATTCGACGTTGCCCCTCTTCCAGGAGCTCGTTGGCAACGTCGATGTGGCGAATGGCGACTATGATATTCACTGGCTGGAGAACTACCTGGCCGACCACGCGGCCGACCACAAGTAGCGAACGGGTGGTGGCGCGATGACGCGCCCCTTCGCGCCCGGCTATCGCATCCCTCCGGATTTGCTCCTGCGCGCCTACGCGACGGGCGTCTTCCCCATGGCCGAGCATGCCGACGATCCGGAGGTCTTCTGGGTTCGGCCGGAAACGCGCGGGGTGATCCCGCTCGACAAGTTCCATGTACCGCGCAGCCTGAAGAAGGTCATGCGCCAGGAACCTTATGAAATCCGGTACGATTTTGACTTTTCGGGCGTCATCGCGGCTTGCGCGGAGCCCAGCGCGGACCGGCAGGATACCTGGATCAACGCACCTATCCGCGAGGCCTACACCGCGCTCTTCGAGCGCGGGCATTGCCACACGGTCGAGGCCTGGCGCGAGGGGCGGCTTTCCGGCGGTCTCTACGGCGTGACCCTGGGGCGCGCCTTCTTCGGTGAGAGCATGTTCTCGCGGGAGGCCAACGCCTCCAAGGTCTGCCTCGTACACCTCGTGGACCGGCTGAACGCGCGCGGCTTCGTGCTCCTCGACACCCAGTTCACCACGCCGCACCTGAAACGCTTCGGCGCCGTCGACCTACCCCGCCGACACTACGAACGCCTCCTGGCGGAGGCGCTGGAGGGGGATGTGGCGTTTTGATACGGGACGGACTGGCTGCGGAAGCACGCATGATCGGCCGCCTCGCCACGAGCCTCGACAGTCCTCAATTCGTCTCGGGCGGCGGCACGTCTGATTCCCGCTTGCAGGCCTTCAGCCAGACGTCGTAGACGGCATGCTCCACCGCATTCAGCCCCGGGCTCTCGGCGAACATCCAGCCGCTGAAGATGCGCTGGATTTGGCGGTCGAGGGTGATCTCGTCCACCTCGACGAAGGCATCCGTCTTCGGCTCCTCCGTCTCCGGCGAACTGTAGCACACGCGCGGCGTGACCTGCAGGGCGCCGAACTGCACCGTTTCGTCCATATAGACGTCGAAGCTGATGATGCGGCCGGTGATCTTGTCTATGCCGGAGAACTCGGCGACGGGATTCTTGATCCGCTCCGCCTGCGCCTCGCCGGCAAGCCCGGCAAGGGCGCAGACGGCAACTGCAAGTCCAGTAGGCGACAACCAACGCGCTCGCATCATTCTTCTCGACCCCACCCTCAAGCGGTTCCGCTTCGGCTTTCGTAAAATCGCCATTGGGCCTATTGCGCAAATGTGGCGAGAAAACAGGTTCAGCCGCCCGGCGTCCAGGCGTCGTAGTCGCCGGTGACGCGCGGCCGCTCCTCCTTGGTCAGCACCGAGCCGCGCGGCCGGTAGGCGGCCGGCGTGCCGGTCAGGTTCGGCAGATGCGGCTTCTGCCATTCGCGCGGGGCGTAGTTCTCGGCTACCGGCGCCGTGTCCACCTTGTGGTGCAGCCAGCCGTGCCAGCCGGGCGGCACGATGGAGGCTTCCGAATAGCCGTTGTAGATCACCCAGCGGCGTGTGCGGCCTTCCGAATCGGTACCGCCCTCGTAGTAGACGTTTCCGAACTCGTCCTCGCCCACGCGGCTGCCCTTGCGCCAGGTGTGGAAGCGCGTGTTCAGCGTCGCACCGTTCCACCAGGTGAAGAACTGAAGCAGAAATTTTTTCATCGCTCTCCTCGTGGGCAGCGCGGGTGATGGCCGGATGTCCGCCTTATGGCGGCGAAGCGGGACGAAGGCAAGGCCCTCGCGCGGTTTCGCCGCCCTACTCTTCGATGCCTAGCTTCGCCTTCACCAGCGCATTCACGGCCTGCGGGTTGGCCTTGCCGCCGGTGGCCTTCATCACCTGGCCGACGAACCAGCCGGCCAGCGACGGCTTGGCCTTGGCCTGCTCCACCTTGTCGGGGTTGGCAGCGATCACCTCGTCGACGGCCTTTTCGATGGCGCCGGTGTCGGTGACCTGTTTCATGCCGCGCTCTTCGACGATGGCATTCGGGTCGCCGCCCTCGTTCCAGACGATCTCGAACAGATCCTTGGCGATCTTGCCTGAGATGGTGCCGTCCTTGATCAAGTCGATGACGGCGCCGAGCTGATCCGGCGAAACCGGTGTCTCTTCAATGCCTTTGCCGGCCTTGTTCAAGGCGCCCAAGAGGTCGTTGATAACCCAGTTCGCCGCGGCCTTGCCGTCGCGCCCCGCGGCCACCTTCTCGAAATAGTCGGCGACGGCCTTTTCCGAGACGAGGACGGATGCATCGTATTCGGACAGGCCGAAGCTTTCGATGAAGCGCGCCTTCTTCTCGTCCGGCAGCTCCGGCAGCCCGGCGACGAGCGCGTCCACGTAGGCCTGGTCGAACTCAAGTGGCACAAGGTCCGGGTCGGGGAAATAGCGGTAGTCGTGCGCCTCTTCCTTGGAGCGCATGGAGCGGGTCTCGCCCTTTCCGGGATCGAAGAGCCGGGTTTCCTGGTCGATGCTGCCGCCGTCCTCGAGAATGGCGATCTGGCGCCGGGCCTCCGATTCGATGGCCTGGCCGACGAAGCGGATGGAGTTGACGTTCTTGATCTCGCAGCGCGTGCCGAAGGGCTCGCCCGGGCGGCGCACGGAGACGTTGACGTCGGCGCGCATGGAGCCCTCGTCCATGTTGCCGTCGCAGGTGCCGAGGTAGCGCAGGATGGTTCTGAGCTTGGTGAGGAAGGCCTTGGCCTCGTCGGCGGAGCGGATGTCCGGTTTCGAGACGATCTCCATCAGCGCCACGCCGGAGCGGTTCAAATCGACATACGACATGGTCGGGTGCTGGTCGTGCAGGGACTTTCCCGCATCCTGCTCCAGGTGCAGGCGCTCGATGCCCACCTCGATCTCCTCGAAGCTGCCGTCCTTGGCCGGGCCGACGGAGACGATGACGATCCCCTCGCCGACGATGGGCTGCTTGTACTGGGAGATCTGGTAGCCCTGCGGCAGGTCCGGATAAAAGTAGTTCTTGCGGTCGAAGACCGAGCGGTGCTTGATCTGCGCCTTCAAGCCCAGGCCGGTGCGGATCGCCTGCTTCACGCACTCCTCGTTGATGACGGGCAGCATGCCGGGCATAGCCGCATCGACGAGGCTGACGTTGGAATTGGGCTCCGCGCCGAAAGCCGTCGATGCGCCGGAGAAGAGCTTGGCGCGCGAGGTCACCTGGGCGTGGATCTCCATGCCAACGATGATTTCCCAATCGCCGGTTGCTCCGGGAATGAAGCGCTTGGGGTCAGGCGTGCGCGTGTCGATGATGGTCATGGGCCGTGAAGTCAGTTTGCGAAGGGGTGAAGGATGTATCTTTATAGGCACCAATGATGCTTTTGAAGATACACGGCCTTCGCTAGACCAATACCATGTGCGAGGCAAGCGGAGGCTTTATTTCAGCCGTCTCCTGCGCTATGGGACCTCCCCGCATACGGAGTTTTGATGTCTACCAATCTGGAGACCTGCTGACGCCCTGTGCCTGAACGGGCCAGGGCGCGAAAACCTTGAACCCCGTGCCGTTCGCGGCGCGGCGATTGTTGCTGGCGCGTTGGCGCCTGCAGGTTTTCCCAGGATCTCTGAAAAATGGACATCTCCCGCGCGGAACAGCGCATCCTTCACATATTGGCGCAGGGTGGCCGTATCGACATCGAAAAGAACGAGAAAGGCCGCATCGTCACGCTCGACTGTATCACCCGCGACGGGTGGTGTTTCCCCGGTCTCGATCTCGTGCTTTTCCGCAAGATCAAGCGCAAGCGCGCCATCGCCTCCGCGAATGGCGGCCCCTACCGCATCACGCGGCGTGGGCTGGAGCTCGTGCGTGCCGAGTTGAACAATCGTTGAACGCAGGGAGACCGCCGCAATGGCGGTCTCCAACCTTCAGGCTGTGGCGATGTAGGTGCGGATCTCCTCCGCCTCGCGCTCGACCTCCTGGATGCGGCGCTTCACCACGTCGCCGATGGAGACAATGCCGGCAAGCCGGCCGTCCTTTTCCACCGGCAGATGGCGGAAGCGCCCCTCGGTCATGATCTGCATCACTTCGGTAACCGTGTGATCCTCGCGGCAGACCTTGACGCGCGCCGTCATCACCGCCGATACGGGCTTTTTCAGAGCGCCCGGGCCCTCACCGGCGATGACGCGCACGATGTCGCGTTCGGAAAGAATGCCGCTGATGCGGTCGTCGCCGGACTTGACCACGATCGCGCCGATGCCGCGATCGGCAAGCAAGGCAGCGGCCTCGCCCAGCGTCTTATCGGCGGCGATGGTCACAACATCGCGGCCCTTACTGTCCAAAATGGCTTTCACCGTCATGGGCATCCTCCTCTTGCAGCAGCAGCCCACGCCCCAAAAGACTCCTGCGGGAAAGGATGTTGCGACGACCTGACGCAGTTTGCAAGAGCCAGGATCATCCCACCGCACGACGGTCGAAAAGGCCGATGGCGAAGAATCCGACAAGAAAGCCGCCGATATGCGCCTCCCAGGCGATTCGCGGCGCGCCGCCGGTGCCCGAGCCGAGACCGACGATCAGGTTGACCGCGAACCAGACCGCCAGGAAGACCACCGTCATGCGCGAGCGTAACACCAGCGAGAGCGGCAGGACGGGTCCAAGGAAGCCAGGCCTTCCGGCACTGCGGTCGATGCGAAAGGCGAATCGCGCCGCGGCCCCCATCATGCCCGACACCGCCCCCGACGCGCCGACCAGAGGGGCCGCGTCGTAAGGGTGGAGGAGGAAATGCAGGAAGACGGCGGCAAGCGCCGTCGCACCCCACAAGAGCAGGAAGCGCACCGTGCCGATGCGGTTGGCCAGCGGTGAGCCGAAGGCGGCGAGCCAGATCATGTTGACCGCCAGATGCGCTACGCCGCCGTGCAGGAAGGCGTAGGTGAACGGGCTGACGAGCGCATAGACATCGAGCGGATAGCCGCCCGTGTAGCGCAGCGGCAGGAAGGCGAAACGCACGACTACGAGCAGGTCCTCCTGCTGGGTAAGCACGAAGGCCCGAACGAGATGGATGGCGATGCAGATACCGATGAGCGCGGTTACGACCGCGGCCAGGTTGAAGATCGGCTCGCGGCGGCGCGGCTCTTGCCGGTCCTCCGTTTCGGCGTCGATGGGCTTGGTGCCGTCGTCCATGCGTCCCGCTTCGGTAAATGGGTTCGAATGTGCGGTAACAGAGATGAGCGGAAAACAGAAGCCGCCCAACGTTTCCGCTGGACGGCTCCCGGCCGAGTCCCCACCCGCGATATGCGTTGCAAGCGGCGTGCCACTTATTCCTCTTTTCGGCTTTCCCGGCGTCCTTCCTCCCGGCTTCCGCGGCGTCAACTATTTGTTAACCCTAATAAATCCTTCCCGTGCACAACCCGTCTCAAGGCTGGCATGGCACCTGCATCTTGAGCCATGTAGGGGATCGGAGCGCTGCTCCTGTCCTCCTTTGGGACAGGAACGAAACTTCAAGATGGACCGGTAGGCATGAACCAGGACGGATCGATGGCGCTGTTCCAATATTGGAACAGGCTGCGCGGCAACCGCCCCGCCCCACGGCGCAGCGAAATAGAGCCGGCCGACATCAAGGCGCTCCTGCCCGATACATTCATTCTGGAACGCGACGCGCGCGCCACACCGGTCTTCCGCCTCGCCGGTACGCGGCTGTGCGCGACCTACGGCAAGGAGCTCAAGGGATATTCCTTCGTCTCGCTATGGAGCGAAAGGGACCAGCCGGCGGTCGACCGCCTCGTGCGCCATGCGCTGGATGAAAAGGCGGTGGCCCTGATCGCCTTCGAGGGCTTGAGCCGTGATGGCCGTATCAACAGTTTCGAGCTCATCGTCCTGCCGCTCGAGGGCGGCCGCCAGAGCGTGCGCGCGCTGGGCGCAGTGCAGCCGCTGATGAGCCCGTTCTGGCTGGGCGCCGACCCGATCATCGAAAACCGCGTCGAAAGCTTTCGCCTGACCGACCCCGACCATGAGCCGCGGCTATTGAAGAACAGGCCCTCGGTGCCGGTTCCCCCGCTATCGCCCGAAGGCGACGCGTTGTCGTCACGGTTGGACGACGGTGGGCGGCGCATCCGCCACCTCGTGGTCTTTCAGGGCGGAAAGCACGATGTGTAGACTTAAATCCTCTTGCGTCCTTCGTGTGCTCTAAACCACGTACGGCGCTGCCCGCCCGCCTTACCCGTTATTAACACTTAAGGCATAGCGTCTTTGGCGTTATCGGCCGACTTGCCTCTCGGGCGGCCGGAAAGGCGAAAGCGATGACGATGCCCGCGGCGACAAACCCGATCTCCCCAGGTGCCGAAAGAAGAGACTTTCAGCGCGTGAAAGTGACGGTTTACGGCCGCTATATGCTGCAGGACCGCTCCGAGTATCCCTGCCGGGTCACAGAGATGTCGCCGGGCAATGCGGCACTGATCGCCGAGCGGTCCGGCCGCCCGGGTGAGCGGGTGGTCGCCTATCTCGACCATATCGGCCGCATTGAAGGCCGCATCACGCGCCTTCTGGACGACGGCTTCGCGATGACCATCACGGCCTCGGAGAGGAAGCGCGACAAGCTCGCCGCGCAGCTTACCTGGCTTGCCAACAGGCACGAGCTGGATTTGCCGGAAGACCGCCGGCACGAGCGCATCACACCGCGCAATCCGATCAACGCCTTGCGCCTCCCCGACGGGAGCGAGCATTCGTGCCGCATCGTCGATCTTTCTTTATCGGGTGCGGCGCTCGAGATCGAGGTCAAGCCGGAGATCGGCGCGGAGGTCTTCCTCGCCGCCATGCGCAGCCGGGTAGTGCGCCACTTCGACGACGGCATCGCTATCGAGTTCGCCGTCGTCCAGGAGCAGAACGCGCTCAAGGCCAAATTCTCGAACTGAGGATTTCCGCCGGTTTCGGTCAGCAGAGCAAGCTCAGTTCATACCCGTTCCGCGCGGTCGCACCGTCGCGGTCTCTCGAAAAACCCTCTCCTTCCTTCTCCCAATCACGGAGGGCAGACGGACGTTCATGCTTAACGTCCGGTATAAATAATTGCTTTGATTTTATACTTTGAACGTTACCGCAAAAATGAAAATTTGAACTTATTTATACTTCCAGTCTTTGCGCGGAATAAATCGGAACCTGCCATTGTCTCTCCGAACGGGGAGACGAACAATGGTAACGACAAAACGGGTTCCGCTTCTGGCGGTCGCGGCGGTGTTGCTTGCTTCTCTGACGGGCGGCGCCGAGGCAGCTTCCGACGTCATGCCCATCGGTGGGCGGGCTACGCAGCCGGTCGGCCATTATGAATTCTGTCAGCGGCAGCCGGCGGAGTGCAGCCGTACGGCGTTCAATGCCGCACCGGTGGAACTGACGCGTGCGCTGTGGGCAACGCTGATCGAGGTCAACAATGCGGTCAACGGCTCAGTCGTCCCGCGTACCGACATGGAACTGTGGGGCATTGAGGAGCATTGGTCCTATCCCGACCTTTATGGGGATTGCGAGGACTACGTGCTGGAAAAGCGCCGGCTCCTCATGGAAGCGGGCGTGCCGGCGGCCAACCTGCTCATCACGGTGGTGCGCCAGCCGAACGGTGACGGCCACGCGGTTCTCACGGTCGCCACGGACATGGGCGACTTCATTCTCGACAATCTGGAGCCGCGCGTCCTCGCCTGGTCGGAAACCGACTATCAATATCTGAAGCGCCAGTCGCCGCGCCATGCGGGCCAGTGGATCTCCATTCATGACGGGCGCGCCGTGGCCGTCGGCAGCGTTTCGTCCAACCGCTGAACATCAGGGAAACCCGGTCGAGTCCCCACCTCCCCGTCCCCAACGACCGGGTTAGGAGCCGGCCCTCCCCGGGGCCGGCTCCGCTTTTTTGATAAGGTGGACGGATCAGGCGGGAGTAAGACCGCGGCGGAAGCGCCTGGCGTTTTCGACGTAGTGGGCGGCGGAGGCGCGCAGCATGGCCGCCGTTTCGTCGTCGATCTCGCGCACGGCCCTTGCCGGCGCACCGACGATCAGCGAACGATCGGGGAAGATCTTGCCTTCGGTCACCAGCGCGCCGGCGCCGACGAGACAGTCGTTGCCGATCCGCGCCCCGTTGAGCACGATGGCGCCCATGCCGATCAACGTGTTGTCGCCGATGGTGCAGCCGTGCAGGATGGCCCTGTGGCCGATGGTGCAGCCGCGCCCGACGGTAAGCGGAAAGCCCATATCCGTGTGCATGACCGTGTGCTCCTGCACGTTCGTGTCATCGCCGATGAGGATCGGCTCGTTGTCGCCGCGCAGCACGGCGCCGAACCAGATGCCCACATTGCGGCCGATGTGAAGCTGGCCGATGAGCTTCGCATCGGGCGCCACCCAGCCGCTTTGCTCGTCCGTGAATTCGGGGCTTTTTCCATCGAGCGCGTAGATCGGCATGGGGCGCGGGTCTCCTGTGGGGGGCGGCGGGAGGATAAGGCCGGCTCAGCGTTTCCTGCAAGCCCGCAGGGAAGGTAAGCGGCAGTCTTCTTTACCTGTCGTTTACCGTAACTCCGCAATGGTTTTCACGTTTCTTCAGGAGGTTCCTTTTGCAGGTTCGGTCATCAACGTTTCCCGGCTTCGCCGACATTGCGCCGCGCCGCGCGGCCCCGCTCTCCCGCCTGCTTTACGCCCTCCTGGCGCTCGCGCTCCTCTCGTTGGCCATCGGGGTTGGCGGAAAGTGGCTGGGCCGCACTATTGCGCCGGGTGGCCATACCGTTTCCCGGCAGGAGCGTGAGATCGTCGTCGGCAACAATGTCTTCCTCGTGCCGGAGAATACCATCCGCTTCGAACGGATGCGCAGGGACGGTGTCCAGAGCCGGCTCGACCTTTACCTGCGCTGGCCCGAGATGGAAGGCTATGCGCTTGCGGCCGAGGACGATTTCAACCATGCGAGCGAGAGGCGGTCGATCGTCTTCGTATCGTTCGAGCCGCGTGCCTTCTCGCGTGACATGAGCGGGCGGCTGGAGCCGATCTACCGCCACCTTCTCACGCCCGGCGCGCGGAACGGACCGGCCGGCCTCAAGCTCCATGGCTTCAAGGAAGAAGCAGGGTTCGTGGACGAGGTTCTCGTTGTCGGCGCGCGGGAGCCGGAGGCGCCGTTCGTGGCCCGGTGCCTCTCCGGCGCGATGGCCACGCAGTCGCTGGCGCCTTGCGAGAGGGACATCAATTTCGGTGACGGTCTCAGCCTTGTCTATCGCTTTCCCGAAGTGCTGCTGGGCGAGTGGCGGAGGCTGGACAAGGCGGTGCTGGCGAAGGCGGAAGCGTTGTTGCAGACGGGCGACTAAAGGCAGCGCCGGCCGCCTCTACTCCAGGTCGATGTCGAGAATGGCCATCGAGAAATTGTAGGACAGCTCGCCCTCATCCTCGTCCCGGAAAATGATGCCGAGAAACTCGTCGCCGACATAAAGCTCGCAGGAATCCTCCTTGCGAGGGCGCGCCTTGACGCTCAAGGTCGGGTTATTGAAGGTGCGCTTGAAATAGGCGTCGAGCTTTCTGATCTCTTCCGGCTTCAACAAACTTCTCCGCTGGCTGTTCGGGTGGACGCCCGCGCTTCTGGCATGGCGGCGACGCGACTGTAAACCCTTAAAGCGGTAAAGGGGAAGCCGAAAGGATCGCCCGAAGGGCTGCCTATTCCTGCCGCAAGAGCTGGTCCATGGCGCGCGACGGCTCTTCGCAGCCGGCTTCGCCGATGATGCGCGCGGGCACGCCGGCGACGGTCTTGTTGGGCGGCACGGGCTTGACCACGACCGAGCCGGCGGCGACCTTCGTGCAATGGCCGATCTCGATGTTGCCGAGGATCTTGGCGCCGGCGCCGATCAGAACGCCGTGGCGGATCTTTGGATGGCGGTCGCCCATCTCCTTGCCAGTGCCGCCGAGGGTCACACCCTGCAGGATAGAGACGTTGTCCTCGACCTCCGCGGTTTCTCCGACGACAAGCCCCGTCGCATGGTCGAGGAAGATGCCCTTGCCGATCTTCGCCGCCGGGTTGATGTCCGTCTGGAAGACGGCGGAGGAGCGGCTTTGCAGGTAGAGCGCGAAGTCGCGGCGCCCCTTCCGCCACAGCCAGTGGGCGAGACGGTGCGTCTGGATGGCGTGGAAACCCTTGAAATAGAGCACTGGCATGATGAAGCGGTCGCAGGCTGGGTCGCGGTCATAATAGGCCTGGATGTCGACGCGCACGACCGCGCTCCAGTCCGGCTCGTCCTCCCACATGGACTGGAAGGTCTGGCGGATGAGGTCGGCGCCGAGGTCCGGATGGTCGAGCCGCTCTGCGACCCGGTGGATGACGGCGTCCTCCAGCGTGGCGTGATTGAGCACCGTGGCATAGAGGAATGCGGCCAACAGGGGATCGTTGTCGACGGCGGCTTTCGCCTCGGCGCGGACCTCGGACCAGATGGGGTCGACGTGCTGTGGCGCATCGGTGCGTACGGCGTTTCTGACCGTCATGAGATTTCTCCCCTGCTGCGGGTGCTTTCAGGCTGGCCAACATAAGGCACAAGTGCGGCCGATTGAACCGCAAAATGCTTGAACATTGGTCAAGGAGAATTGATCACCGGCTCAAGCCGCCTTGTCGCCGGTGAGGAAGTCGAGGACGGCGCGGGAGAAGACGTCGTTGCGGTCGCCGGCGACCATATGGCCGGCGCCACCGACATCGACATAGGAGGCGGAAGGCGTGCGCTCAACGAATTCGCGGGCATAGGCCTCGTGGACGAGCTCCGACTGGACGCCGCGCACGAGAAGGACAGGAAGCATGAGGCGGGGCAGCGCGTCGAAAAGCGCCTGCATCAGTGCCGCAGAGCCGACGTTGATGTTCTGCACACCCTTGATGAAGGCCGGATCCCAGTGCCAGCGGTAGCGGCCGTCGGCGTCGAGGCGCAGGTTCTTGCGCAGGCCCGAGAGCGAACCTGGCCGGCGGCGATGCGGCAGATAGGCGGCGATGGCGTCGGCGGCTTCTTCCAGGCTCGAAAACCCCTCCTCCATGCGGGCGCCCATGAAGCCCTGGATACGAGCGACGCCTTCCGGGTCCATGCGCGGGGTGATGTCGACCAGGACGAGGGATTCAAGAAGGTTTTCATCGTCGGTCTGGGCGGCGAGCGAGGCCAGTCCGCCGAGCGAGGCGCCGACGGCGGAGGGGCGCGCATGGAAACGTTCGGCCACCTGGCGGGCAACAGCGGCCATGTCTTGAGCGAAATGGGCGAAAGTGTAGTTGCCGCTCGTCACCCAGGCGCTTTCGCCGTGGCCGCGCTGGTCGACGGTGATCGCCCGCATGCCGCGTTCGGCTATGCTGCGGGCAGTGGCGTCCCATGCTCGCCGTGTCTGGCCACCGCCGTGCAGGAAGATGACCGGATGGCCGCCGCCGTCCCACAGCGTGGCGGCGAGGCGGTTATCCTCGGCGCCGGTGAAGGCGATCTCCCGCGGAGCGCTCACAAGGGATGTTCCTTCAGGAAATCGAGAACCCGCGCCTTGAAGGTGCGATCGCCAACCGACAGCATATGGTCGCGGCGCTCGATGGCGAAGGCCTCGCCGCGGGGGAGCATTTCGGCGAGCGGCTCGGGCGCCCCGGCGATGTCGTCCCTGGTGCCGACGGCGACGAGCGCGGGCTGGGCGATCTTCGCGACATCGTCCGGGGTAAGGAGCGTGCGCGAGGTGGATATGCAGGCGGCGAGCGCCCTACGGTCGCTCTCCGTCTGGTCGGCGAAGGCGCGGAACATGCGGCCACGCTCGTGGGGGATGGTGGCGGGGTCTTCGGCGAGCAGCGCCTCGGCGATGACGTCCCACTCGCCGACGCCCTCGATCATGCCGATGCCCAGGCCCCCGAAAACGACGGTGGCAACGCGCTCTGGGTTGGCGAGAGCCAGGAAGGCGGCGATGCGGGCGCCCATCGAATAGCCCATGACGTGGGCACGGGCGATGCCGAGATGATCGAGCAGCGCCGCAGCGTCGGATGCCATCTTTTCCGGCGTGTAAGCTTCCCGGTCGTGGCTTTTGGTGGAGCGGCCGTGGCCGCGGTTGTCGAAGGCGGCGACGCGGTAGCCGGCCTCGCGCAGGGTCTTCACCCAACCGGTCGCGACCCAGTTGACGAAATGGGTGGATGCGAAGCCGTGGATGAGAAGGACGGGATCGCCCTCCCCCTCGTCGATGAAGCCGATGTCGAAGCCGTCGTGGGAGAAGAACTGCATGCGCCCCGCAAAGCCCTTGCCGCCTCAGCCGTCGCCAGCGACCGCGTCTATGAGCGGGTGGCGGAGACGATCGCCGATCTCAATCCCGGCTTTCTGCGCGGTTCCCGCTTTCAGTTCAAGCACAAACTGCGCGGCGACCCGTGGCGCGATGCTGTCGGTCGAGAACGGCACGCCCTCTTCGACCGCCCTCACCTTGCCGTCCTCGCCTATGAAGAGGAGGTCGAGCGGCATGGGCGTGTTCTGCATCCAGAAGCCAAGCTGGCGGCTTCTCTCGAAGACGAAGAGCATGCCGTGGTCGTCGCTCATGGACTGGCGGAACATCAGGCCGCGGGCGCGCTTTTCGTCGGTGTCGGCAACTTCGACGGCAAAACGCTTCTCGCCGTTCGCCGTCTCGGCCACCAGCGGATCCGGGTGGACGGGAAGCAGCATCGGCTCCTGTGCCTGCGCGGCACCGAGGTGAAACGCGAGCACCAGGAGAAACGACAGGATGTAACGCATGGAAACCTCCGGGCAGGGGCAGCCGGCTTAGTGGTGCGATCCTGACAGATGGTAACCATCTGTCAGGACAAGTCGCCCCACCAGATTAATAGCTTGTGGGCTGACTTCTCCAGACAGATGGGTACCATCTGTTTGGGGCAGACCACTAGTGGGCGACCGGCAACGTGCCCATATCCGGATGAACTTCGGCGGCCATAAGGCCTTTCTCGCCGCGCCCGTACCGCACGAGCACCACCTGGCCGGGGCGCAACTCGGTGATGCCATAGCGGCGCAGGGTCTCCATATGGATGAAAATGTCCTCCGTTCCCTCCCCGCGCGTGAGGAAGCCGAAGCCTTTCGTGCGGTTGAACCACTTCACCAGGGCCCGCTCCAGCCCGCTTTCGGGTGTCACCGTGACATGGGTGCGCTGGGCTTGGTCCTCGGCCGGATGAACGGCGGTCGAGGTGTCCATGGACAGGATCTGGAAGGCCTGGAGGCCCCTTTCCCCCTGGCGGGCCAGACAGACGACCCGCGCGCCGCTGAGCGCGGTCTGGAAACCGTCGCGCCTGAGGCAGGACACATGCAGGAGCACGTCGCCTATATTCGGGCCGTCGGGCAGGATGAAGCCGAATCCCTTGGCCACATCGAACCACTTGATTGCGCCGGACACCTCGATGAGGTCCGACGTTTCTTCAGAATTGCCCGCCCCCCGGGCCCTTTCCTTACCGGCAAGCCCTCGTGTCGTCGAGGAATTATCCTCCATGCGCTTTGCCTTCCCTCAAGTCCGCTGGACTGATTCTGTCCGAGGAGGATAGCATCGGTTGTTCACGCCTTAGCAAGACCTGCGCGGGGATTTTCAACAGCACCCGGGTATAAGAGCGGCCCGTTGTGATCGTGCCATAAACGGCTGCTTCATCATTTGGCCATTGCCCGGCGCGCCGCCCGCGCCCTATGTTCGGCCCCTGTCAGACAGGAAGGGAATTGAAGAATGCGCTATCTGCACACCATGGTCCGCGTCCGCGACATCGACGAATCCCTCGATTTCTACTGCAACAAGCTCGGACTGGTGGAAAAGCGGCGCTCGGAGAACGAGAAGGGCCGCTACACGCTCGTCTTCCTGGCCGCTCCCGACGATATGGATCTGGCCGAGCGAACCCAGGCGCCGCTTGTGGAACTCACCTACAACTGGGATCCGGAGAATTACCAGGGCGGACGCAATTTCGGCCACCTCGCCTATGAGGTGGACGATATCTACGACACCTGCCAGCGCCTGATGGACGGCGGAGTGACGATCAACCGCCCGCCGCGCGACGGCCGCATGGCATTCGTGCGCTCGCCCGACGGCATCTCCATCGAGCTTCTGCAGAAGGGAGAGGCGAAGGCGAAGGCCGAGCCGTGGGCGTCGATGGAGAACACCGGCGCGTGGTGAGTGCGTGAAATGAAGCAGTAGTGGAATAGGCAGTAAGGCAACGAGGCGGTGGCAGTTTCGCCAGCTCTTACTGCCTTACTCCGAGGGAGGAGCATGAAAGAGGTTCTCAAGGAGCTTGAGCGGCGGCGCGAGGCCGCTCGCGCCGGCGGCGGCAAGAAGCGTGTCGACCACCAGCATGCGAAGGGCAAGCTGACGGCTCGCGAGCGACTGGAAGTCTTTCTCGATGAGGACTCCTTCGAGGAGTTCGACATGTTCGTCGAGCATCGCTCCACCGACTTCGGAATGGAGAAGACGAAGTTCTACAGCGACGGGGTGGTTACCGGCTGGGGCACCGTGAACGGCCGGACCGTCTTCGTCTTCGCCAAGGATTTCACCGTCTTCGGCGGTTCGCTGTCGCAGGCGCATGCCGAAAAGGTGATGAAGATCCAGGATATGGCGCTGAAGAACCGGGCGCCGATCGTCGGCTTCTACGATGCCGGAGGTGCGCGCATCCAGGAGGGCGTCGCGGCTCTCGGCGGTTATGCCGAGATATTCCAACGCAATGTTTTGGCCTCCGGCGTCATTCCACAAATTTCCGTCATCATGGGGCCGTGCGCGGGCGGCGACGTCTATTCGCCGGCCATGACGGACTTCATTTTCATGGTGCGCGGCACCTCCTATATGTTCGTGACGGGACCGGATGTGGTGAAGACTGTCACCAACGAAACGGTGACGGCGGAAGAGCTAGGCGGGGCGCATATCCACACCACCAAGTCCTCCATCGCCGACGGCGCCTACGACAACGACATCGAAGCGCTCTTGCAGATGCGCAGGCTGGTCGATTTCCTGCCCGCCTCCAACACGAGCGAAATCCCCGAGATCGACTTTCACGACGATGTCGAGGAGCCCGACTATTCGCTGGACCGGCTCGTGCCGGCTAATGCCAACAAGCCCTACGATATCCGGGAGCTGATCCTGAAGACGGCGGACGAAGGCGATTTTTTCGAGATCCAGGAGGGGTTTGCGAAAAACATCGTCACCGGGTTCGGGCGCGTGGAAGGGCGTACCGTCGGCTTTGTCGCCAACCAGCCCACGGTGCTTGCAGGCGTGCTCGATGCCGATGCTTCACGCAAGGCGGCGCGCTTTGTGCGCTTCTGCGATTGTTTCAGCATTCCGCTGGTCACCTTCGTCGACGTTCCGGGCTTCCTGCCGGGCACCGGCCAGGAATATGGCGGGCTCATCAAGCACGGGGCGAAGCTCCTGTTCGCCTATGGCGAGGCGACGGTGCCGAAGGTGACGGTGATCACGCGCAAGGCATTCGGCGGGGCCTATGACGTGATGGCTTCGAAGCATCTGCGCGGCGACATCAATTATGCCTGGCCGACAGCGCAGATCGCCGTGATGGGGGCCAAGGGCGCGGTCGAGATCATTTTCCGCAAGGACATCGACGATGCCGAGAAGATCGCCGCGCATACGAAGATGTACGAGGACCGGTTTCTCTCGCCCTTCGTGGCCGCCGAGCGCGGCTATGTGGACGAGGTGATCATGCCCCATTCGACGCGCCGCCGCGTGGCGCGCGCGCTACGCATGCTGCGCGATAAGGATTTGAGCAATCCCTGGAAGAAGCACGACAACATCCCGCTTTAAGCTTGGTTTTTCGGGGGGGCGGATTTGAGCGGTCGTGCCCGCCCGGGCTTGGCACGCCTCTTTCTTGTTGTGCCCACAGGGGCTTGAAAGAAGATTGCGGCGCCCATCGCCAGCGCCGTCGCCATCACCTGCGCTTCGATTTCTGCCAGGCTGATATCCTCAACCGCATGGCGGTCCCTTATCTCCGAGGCAACGGCCGGTACGTTGACCGTGCCTTCGCGACGTAATGCACGTTTCACCGCCGAGTGAAGTTCCAACAGTAGCTCGTCCGAAAACCGCCTGGCCATGATCTTCCCGCTGCCCGCCGCATCTGTGATGAGCATCGGACAGAATAGGACTATATGGCATTTTGCGCAATTATTTTGTATTTTATTTTCAATAAGTTAGTAGATTAAGTCCAATGCTTCGATCAAGCATGAGGCTGTCACGACGCCAATTACTCATTACGCGTTCTTGACTAACTGATCGGTGTCCCCGCATACTTCGCTCCCTTATCAGCGACAACGACCATTTCTGATGGAGGTGAGCCTTGTCTGCACTCGAGCGACCGGAACGCCTGCAAATCATGCTGAGCCTTGAAGAGCTACAGGCGCTGGAAGATTTCAGATTCGAAAAGCGCATGCCAAGCAGAGCCGCGGCGGTGCGGGAGTTGTTGCGGCGGGGCTTGCTGTCGGGAGGATTCCTCAAAGTGGCGGCGGGCACGAAATCGCAGGATTTCGGCGTCATAAGCAATGGCGCGGCAGGCCTGCCGCAGGATGACGCCTGACGTGCGGTGCGCCGTACCGCCCGCTCTGGATCGTTTCGCCGTTTTATAGAAACGGTGAAATGAACTAACCTTTTGATTTTACACAATTCCAGACGGAAAACCGGTGCTCACTTTTCCTGGAATTGCTCTAGAAAAGCTTCGGCGGCACGAAAAGGCAGATGGTGCGCGAGGTGTCCTCACCGGCGACGGAGCACCAGTGATAGACCCCGTCGGGCGATTGCTTTATGCGCCGGTCGGTATAGGCAACCACCTCGCCGGTCGGGTTGATGACATAGCCCTCAGGCCGTTCCGACACCAGTTTGGCCGGTATCTCGCGGCAGTCCTGGTTGGAGCAACAGGCGTAGGGATATGCCCAGCCGGACTTGGCTTGGTGCGCGAAGCTAGAACCGGATACGGCGGGAAGCGTTAGGGGCAGCAGCAGCGTTGCGGCAAAGCCGCGGGACAGGAGGGGCGAGAGTGAGCCGTTCATGGCCATTCCTCAAGAGGTTGTTCCTCCCAGGATCAGTCTCCTCCGGCATGGTTAATCTTTTATTAGTAAAGCCTAACATGATTCCTGGACTCGTGGCGACATAACGCCTGTACCTTCTTGATCGTTCCATTGCGGCACAAAAGCATTCCCTGCCGCCGCGTGTCATTGACATTTTCGCCCCGGCGGTGTGGGTTCCGGGCAGATCACGCGGAGCGGACGGTGGCGATATAATGGCTAGCATGACGAAGACCGACCTCGCGCGCCGGGTCTACAACCACACCTGGAAGCTCGACCCGATCTGCCGCAGCCTTTTGGACACGGATTTCTACAAGCTCTTGATGCTGCAGATGATCCGCGGCCTCTACCCGGACGTGAACGCCACCTTCTCGTTGATGAACCGCAACAAGCGGGTGCAGCTTGCGGCCGAGATCGACGAGGGGGAATTGCGCGAGCAGCTCGACCATGCGCGCACCATCCGCTTCACGAAAAAGGAGATGATCTGGCTCGCCGGCAACACTTTCTATGGCCGCAAGCAGATCTTCCAGCCCGATTTCCTCGCCTGGCTCGCCGATTTCCGCCTCCCCGAATACGAGCTTCGGCGCCACAACGGCCAGTTCGAGCTGCACTTCCACGGGCGCTGGGTGGAAACCACCATGTGGGAGATCCCGGCGCTCGCCATCATCAACGAATTGCGCTCGCGCGCCGCCATGCGCTCGCTCGGCCCCTTCGCGCTCGACGTGCTCTATGCCCGCGCCAAGGCCAAGGTATGGTCGAAAGTGGAGCGGCTGAAGCGGTATCCCGATATCCGCATCTCCGATTTCGGCACCAGGCGGCGCCACTCCTTCCTGTGGCAGCGCTGGTGCGTGGAAGCGTTGAAGGAGGGCATCGGCGAGGCATTTACCGGCACCTCCAACGTGCTTCTGGCAATGGATACGGACCTTGAGGCGCTGGGCACCAACGCGCACGAATTGCCCATGGTGCTGGCGGCGCTGACCGATACGGAAGAAGACCTGAAGGCTGCGCCCTACCGGGTGCTCGAGGACTGGCAGAGCTATTACGGCGGCAACCTCCTGATCGTTCTGCCGGACACCTTTGGCACCGAAGCCTTCCTGCGCGCGGCACCCGACTGGGTGGCCGGCTGGACCGGCTTTCGCCCAGACAGCGCGCCGCCCATCGAGGGCGGCGAACGCATCATCTCGTGGTGGAAGGAGCGCGGCCAGGACCCGCGCGAGAAGCTCCTGATCTTTTCCGATGGGCTGGACGTCGACACCATCGAGCGGACGCACCGCCATTTCAAGGGCCGCGTGCGCATGGCGTTCGGCTGGGGCACCAACCTTACCAACGACTTCGAGGACTGCGCGCCGAAGGAGATCGACAGCCTCAAGGCCATTTCCATGGTTTGCAAGGTGAGCGAGGCGAACGGAAGGCCAGCCGTAAAGCTTTCGGACAATCCGGAGAAAGCGACCGGCGATCCGCAGGCGATAAAGCGGTATCTGGAGATATTCGGCAGCGAAGAACGCGTGCGGCGGCCGGTGACGGTTTGAAGCGGGTTGCCTGGGGCGTGGAGCTGGCGTGCGGCCAGGCGAGTTCCGCGCGTCTTACCCCTCCCCCTCCAGCATCTCCTTCACAACCGTCGCCAACTGCTTGAGCGAAAACGGTTTTGGCAGGAAGCCAAAGATGGCGTCGGAAGGCAGGTTCTTGGCGAAGGCGTCTTCGGCATAGCCGGAGACGAAGATGAACTTGATGTCGGGCTGGACCTTGCGCAATTCGCCCAGAAGCGTCGGTCCGTCCATCTCCGGCATGACGACGTCGGAGACGACGATATCGATCTTGCCGTCGAGTTCGTTGAAGATCTCCAGGGCCTCCGTGCCCGAGCTTGCCTCGTGCACCTCATAGCCGCGTGAGGAGAGCGCGCGCACGCTGCCCATGCGCACGGCATCCTCGTCCTCCACCAGGAGCACGCGCGCGGAGCCGGAAAGGTCGCGGGTCTCCTGCTTGGCTCTATGGGCCGCCTCGGCCACGCCGTTGGCCAACGCAGACCGCGCGGCCTCAACCTCGGCTGCACCCGGTACATGCCGTGGCAGGAAGATGTGGAACGTCGTTCCCCTGCCGACTTCCGAATCGCAGAAGATGAAGCCGCCCGTCTGCTTGACGATGCCGTAGACCATCGACAGGCCCAGCCCCGTGCCCTTCCCCACCTCCTTGGTGGTGAAGAAAGGCTCGAATATCTTCTTCTGCGCTTCCGGCGGAATACCGGTGCCGGTGTCCTCCACCTCGACCACCACATAGTCGGCCGGCGCCAGCGCGCGATAAGCAAAGCCGGAGCACTCCTCGGCGGGGACGTTGCGCGTGCGCACGGTGAGCGTGCCGCCGTCGGGCATGGCGTCGCGGGCGTTGACGGCAAGGTTCACCACCACCTGCTCGAACTGGCCGATATCGGCCTTCACCGGCCACAGGTCGCGGCCGTGCTCGATGTCGAGCTTGATGTCGTTGCCGACAAGGCGTGAGAGCAGCATGCGCAGGTCCGCCAGCACGTCGGTGAGGTTCAGGACCTCGGGACGCAGGGTCTGGCGGCGCGAGAACGCGAGCAACTGGCGCACAAGCGAGGCGGCGCGGTTGGCGTTCTGCTTGATGTTCATGATGTCCGGAAAGGACGGGTCGGACGGGCGGTGGTTCGTCAAAAGCAGGTCGGACGCCATGATGATGGCGGTGAGCACGTTGTTGAAGTCGTGCGCGATGCCGCCGGCGAGCTGGCCGACGGCCTGCATCTTCTGGCTTTGCGCCATCTGCGCCTCGAGCGCCTTCTGCTCGGTGGTCTCCACGGCGTAGACGATGGCCGCCTCCTCCGCCCCCTCTCCACCGCCCGGGTCGGCCACGGCGTTGACGTAGAAGCGCATGTGGCGCTCCTCGTCGCCGGGCAGCACCGTGTCGATGGGGGCGATGTCGGCCTGGCGCTGCTTGGCCTTTTCCAGCGCCATGGCGAACGCCTCGCGGTCGCGGTCGTGCATGACGGTATCGAGGCGGATGCGCCGGTCGACGGCGTCGCGGTCGACGGCGCTGGAGAATAGCGACAGGAAGGGCGCGTTGGTGCGCAGGATGCGGCCGTCATGGTCGACGCTGGCGATCGCCATGGGGGTGGAATTGAAGAAGCGGGTGAAGCGCACCTCGGAGGCGCGCAGATCGGCCGAGGCGTCCTCGCCGAGCGTGCGGTTGAGCACAATGGTGCGGGTGGGACCGGGCAACCCCTCGCGGGTGGCCGTCACCCGGTGCATGAAGCGCACGGGCAGCGCCTCGCCGCGCACGGTGGCGAGATCGAGATCGATGACGGCGTTGCGTGTCGTGCCGTGCTCAGCCTTGACGGCCTGGATGAGCGCCATGCCGTCGCCGGCGACGATGTCGGGCAGGCTCAAGGCACCGGGCACGAAATTGGCCAGGTCGATGCCCAACCATTCGGCCAGTGTGGCATTGAGGTAGGTGAGGCGGCCGTCGGCGTCCGCGGCAAAGAAGCCAGCCGGCGCATGGTCTAGATGGTCGATCGCCTTCTGCAGGTCGAGGAAGAAGCGCTCCTGCTCGGCGCGCTCGTCGGAAATGTCGGTAAGAAGCCAGGCAGATAGCGGTTTGCGGTGGCCAGGCACCTTGAAGACGCGCGCCCAGGCGCGGTACCAGCGGGCGCCGGGTTCGCCGCCGGGGCGGATCGGCCGGGAAAGACGAAATTCGCCGTCGCCCGGCAACCCGTCGCGCAAGCCTGCCGCCAGCCGCTCGATCACGGGCGCGGCTTCCGGATTGTCGGACAAAAGCGCCTCGACGGTCTTCACATCGGTGGCCGAAGTGGCGCCGGTGAGCGCGGCATAGGCGCGGTTGGCATAGAGGATGTTGCCCCTGGTGTTGGTGACCAGCAGGCCCTCGGCCATGGAATCGATGAAGGAGCGGGACAGCTCATCCCCGGTGGAACGCGGGGCTATCTGGATAAAGCCGATTGCGCTGGCGAACAGATAGCCCACCCCGATCATGGCCATGACACCGAGGACGCCAAGGAGAAAACCCTCGCCGAGCCTTTCCTGGAAAAGCGCGAAGACCAGCGCCGATCCGGTCAAAACGAGGATGAAGATGATGAGCCGCGTAATCACGCCGGGGCGCGCGCCCTGGTCGATGATGGGTGCCGTGTCTATTTCGCCGCCACTGATTTTGGCCATCCGTTTCCTGCCCGTCGCGCCGACTGCAAGCGGCCCCATGGTCCCCCGCCATATATCAGGGCCAGAGGCATGCGCAAGGTCGGCAACGGTAACGGGCAGGGTCTCGACGATCCCGGCGGGTGGCCGATTCAACCTTGCCGGGCTGCATCTCGACGCCTAGTTTGGCTTCCCTGACGGAAACTTGGCATGGAGTGCGATCATGGGCGAATGGCTGGCAGGTCTGGCGGGGGAAAACTATGCCACGGCGATATTGTGGACCCTTGCCGCACTCATCCTGCTCGCGGTCGTCCTCATCGTCGTGCGCATGGCGCGCAGCCGCGCCTCCGGCACCTTCGTCGCCGGCGGGCGCAACAGGCTGCCGCGCCTTGCCGTGGTCGATGCGACGGCGGTCGACAGCCAGCGGCGGCTGGTGCTGGTGCGCCGCGACGACGTAGAGCACCTGATTCTGATCGGCGGCCCGAGCGACCTTGTGGTCGAGCCGCGGATCGGCGCCCGCGAAGCCGAGCCCGCCGCGCTGCCGCGGCCGCCGCGCCGGGAGGCGGTTGCGCCTTCCGTGCAGCCGGCCGCG
>NZ_WQNI01000021.1 GCF_010993735.1 Chelativorans alearensis | reverse complement strand
CGCCATCTCCTGCAACGGCGACGGTGAATCATAAAACCCAATCCGTGTCATCAACGCTACGACTCGGAGTTCAACGGACGTGCTCTAGCCAACCAACTCGAGCGGAACGTCCGCACCGAGCTGCTCGAGCATTCGCCGGGACGCACCGGCGACAGGGGAACAGCCCGGCGCGAAGCGCTATTTCGCGAAGCCAAACGCCTCGAGGACTCTGCGGAGCCGCCGAACGCCGGCCCGCAGCGTAGGTTCGTCGAAGGCGGCATAGCCGAGAACGAAACCCTGCCGCCGCGGAGCGGCTTGCGGATAGCCGGAGAGCGGCCTGAGGGTGAGGCCGGCGCGGTGGGCGCCGACGGCGACTTCGCTGTCCAAGCGGCCCGCCAGTCGCGGGCCGGAATCGCACAGGATGTGCATCCCGGATGGCTCGGCGTAGGGCACGAGCCATCCTTGCAGATCGCTGGCAATCGCGTCGAGCAGCGCCCGCTGCCGGCCGGCGTAGAGGCGGCGCATGCGGCGCAGATGGGTGGCAAACTCGCCGCTCTCCATGAGGCGGGCGAGGGCAGGCTGCGGTATCAGCGAGGCCTGAGTGCCCGCCGACCCGATCGCCCCCCGCAGCCGCGCGATGAGCGCCGGCGGCACCACCATATAGCTCAACCGCAGGGCGGGCGAGAGAAGCTTCGAGAAGCTGCCGACATAGATCGTCCGCCCGCCCCCGTCGAGGCTCGCAAGCGCCGGCAACGGCTGGCCGGTGAAGCGGAATTCGCTGTCATAGTCGTCCTCGATCACCAGCGCCTCGTTCCGGCCCGCCCATTCGAGCAGGGCAAGCCGGCGCGCCACGGGCAACGTCATCCCGAGCGGGTATTGCCGCGATGGGGTAACGACGGCACAGACGGCCTCGCACGCGAGGAGATCTGGGTCGAAGCCGTCGGAATCGACACGTACAGGCATGCAGACGAGGCCCGCCGCCTCCAGCCTGTCGCGCATGGGGCCATAGCACGGGTCCTCCACATGCACGGCTTGGCCGGGGCGGAAGAGGTGCGCGATGAGGCCGAAGGTCTCGGCGGCACTGGAGGTAATGACGACCTGACCGGCGGAGCAACGAAGGTTGCGCCAGGCACCGAGATGGGCAGCGATGGCCGCCCTGAGCGGGACCCAGCCGAAAGGATCGGGCAGCTTCAGGAGGTCTGGATGCGGGTTGCGCCAAGCGGCCTCGAGATGGCGGGCCCAGGCCGCATGGGGAAACGCATGCATCTCGGGCACACCCGGGTGAAACGGGCGCGCCTCACGCGGGCCCTGCGGCGCAGGGCCGGCCGTGGGGCTGGCAGACGGCGGGGCGAGATGGGGCAGGTCTTCGGCAACGAAGGTGCCGGCGCCCCGGCGCCCTTGCAGATAGCCCTCGGCGATGAGTTGGTCGAGTGCGGACTGGGCCGTGGCGCGCGACACGGACAGCTCCTGTGCGAGCTGCCGGCTCGGCGGCAGGCGCATGCCCGGGGCCGCCCGCCCGCTCAGGATGAGTGCGCGCAGCGCGCCTGCGAGCTGCACATGCAGCGGATGCGCCGCGCCGCGTTCGAGCGTGAGCGCGAAGAGGGCGGCCTGAAGATTGGCCTGCTCATATTTTTGAAAATTGGCCATTTTGTTCCTGCCAATATCGCGAAAGAGTCAGGCCAGCAAGCCAAACGAGACCAACATGACAGAAGTTCTTTCCGTGACCGAGCGCAGCCGTCTGCGCCGCCTCCACCAGCGCGGCACCTTTGACCGGGCCACAATCAATGCCATTCTCGATGCCCAACCGATGTGCTCGGTGGGCTATGTGATCGATGGGAAGCCCTATGTGACGCCGACGCTGCAATGGCGGGAAGGTGACCACGTCTACTGGCACGGCTCTTCCGCCAGTCGTGCGATCCGCCAAAGCCGGGGGCAGGAGGTCTGCCTCACGGTCGCGATCCTCGACGGCTTCGTCATGGCGCGCTCGGGATTCCACCATTCGGTGAACTCGCGGGCCGTCATGCTGTTCGGCCGGGCGGAGCCGGTGCTGGAGAACCAGAAGGAGGCCCGGCTCACCGCCTTCATCGAGGGCCTCTGGCCAGGGCGCGCAGCAGCGCTCAGGCCGATGCAGCCGCAGGAATTGAAGGCGACCACGCTTCTGTCGCTGAAGATCGCCGAGGGCAGCGCGAAGGTCCGCAGCGGCGGACCGGTGGACGACGAGGAGGATTACGCACTGCCAATATGGGCTGGCGTCATCCCCGTCACCCGTGGGGTTGGAAGACCCGAACCCGACCCGCGCAACCTCGCCGGCCTCGAGCCGCCGGAGCACGTGACGGAATTCCGATGGTGCGAATGACGGCAGTGGGGCGGAACTGGCGAAGACATTGATCCTTTGAGCGGAGCCAGCCTGCCGCTGCGCTGCCACTCGATGGCTGCGCGCCCATGGGGGCGCGCGATGCAGGACCCTGGCAGGTGCTGCCGTCGTCTTCAAGGACGCGCGAACGAGCGTCTGCGCGATTCTCGGAATGCAACGGAACACCTTACGCCGACTTCCTGTAAACGAACCAATCCGCCGGATTCTGCGCGCGCTGTGCCCGGAGTGACAAACTCGGCAAGCTTTTCCGGTCCACAATCATCTCCTGTCGGCGCAGCCAGCTGGCCTTCCGGCAGGAGCAGAATGATCGGCCGTCCTTCACCGTCGCAAATGCTGTGGAGCTTCGAGCTCAGCCCACATTTGTCAGCCCGATACGACGGGGAACATCCCCTTTTGGGCAGGCTCGCCGCGGTGCGGTGGGCCTTCAGATGCATGGCGTCGATCATGATGCGCTCGGGTTTCGGCCCTTCGCAGCCGAGCCCGGCGAAGATGCGGTCGAAGACGCCGAGCCCGTGCTACAGTTGCCTCGCGCCACGCACGGCACCCCGATTGACCGGCATCAAGGCCGAGAACGCCGATCCATGGGCAGGTTTTCAGGCGGAAAGCCTTGTCAAATGGAACAGATTCACGTTTGGCGAAACGCTGGCCGCGGCGGTCGTCGCGGTGATGTATTCGGGCGGCACCTTTCTCGAGAGCTTCGCCGAAGGCCATGCGCGGCGAGAGATGCAGGACCTGCTCTCGCGTGTACCGCGTACCGCCACCCGCACGGCGGCGATTTCCAGCAAAGGGAGTTCGTTTTGCGTATCGTTGATGTTTGGCGCGCCCATCGCATCCTGTTCATCGGCTTCGCCCTCGGCCTGGCTCTGACGGGCCTTTTTCTGGTGCGCACCGTCGTCTTCACCCTGTACTGGGCCGATCCCGCCCACCACGAACAGGCGATCGAAGGCTGGATGCCAATGCGGTATGTCGCCCGGTCATGGGACGTGCCGCCCGAGGTCCTCGCTGACGCCCTTGACGTCGAAATTGGCAGCAAGCGGCGGCTGACGGTAGCCGAGGTCGCCGCCGAAAGCGGCAGCAGCATCGACGAAGTGGCGGAGACCCTCTACGCATCGATCCGCGCCTATCGGAGTTCTTCCGGTGACTGAGACCATGTTCGCGATGGTCGCGAGCTACGGCGTCGCCGTGATCCTCCTCAGCGCATACTTCTCCTGTCTCGGCGTACCTGTCCCGACTGCCTTCGTCATGCTTGCAGGTGGTGCCTTCGTGGCTTCCGGCGATTTGGACGGCGCCTCAGTGCTCGGCGCAGCGCTGATTGGCGCTGTACTGGGCGACCAGACGGGGTTCAACATCGGGCGCATTGGTGGTGCGACACTGACGCGAAGAATGATGAAGGACCGGAAGAGGGCTGCAGCCCTCGGGCGTGCCCGGCGTTTCATGGATCGGTGGGGCGCCGCCGGTGTATTCTTCAGCACCTGGCTGATGAGCCCGCTGGGGCCCTACGTGAACCTGCTTGCCGGCGCCACGCGCATGAACTGGATGCGGTTCACCTTTTGGGACACGGTGGGGGAGACGATCTGGGTCGGCTTCTACGTCGCAATGGGCTACCTCTTCGCCGCCCGGATCGCTCAATTGGCTGAACTTCTGGCCAACTCGGTCGCTTTCCTCACCGCAGCGTCTGTGACGACACTCATGGGTCTGACGCTGTACCGGCTGTCTCGGATGCACCCATCAGCTGACTGAGCGGATGCTGGGCGGGCTGGAGCCTGTCGGTAGCGTGTTTCGAATCCAGTGCGGGCAAAGCTTGCCATGTTCCGTCAGTAGAGGATCAAGAAGGACGGCAGGTAGCCAGCGGCATGAAGCTGTTCAATGAGTTCCACCGCTGGCAAGACGGCGAGGAAATAAAGCCCATCGAGCAGCGTCTGCGGCGAAAAGGTGGCGTTCGCATCATCTACGCAAAAGGCGCAGGTTGGGCCAAAACAGCGGCGTGCGGGTCGTAGAGCCGATAGGCCTTCACAAAACGTCCGTGCAGGAAGGCTTCTTAGCGCGCGGCAGTGGCCGGGAAGACCTGCCAGGTGGCAAGAGCAAGGAGTGCACCCATCAGCAAAGAACCGAACATCAGTCCGACGCCGACGGCACAAATTGTGGAGCAGATCAAAGCGGATTGCGCGTCATAACATCAAAATTCAGAAGCGGCCTCTATCGGCAATGCAGCGCCGGTCTTACGACAAGGTACATACCTCTCTCACGACAATCATACATCTTGAGACGCTGCACCGTGCGGACGCGGGACTTGAAAATACGTTCCCCGGCTATAGGCTTTCTGTAAGCGGGGTACCTAACTGCGTTTCCAGTCGAAGGGGCGGCCATGGCAGGAGTTTCCACAGAGTCCGAGAAGCCGGAACGGCGGGATACACGCCGGCGTGAGCTTGTCACCTTCCTGGTGCTCGCATTTGGGATCTGGCCCCTGGTGGCGGTCGGCGTCGTCGGCGGCTACGGCTTTCTCGTCTGGATGTGGCAGATCCTCTTCGGTCCGCCCGGCCCGCCGGGAGGCTGAGCGGCGATGGGTGGGCAGGCACTTTCCAGGCGCGCCTTTCTGCGCGGTGGGCGAGGAGAAAAATGGGCGGCGATCCGGCCGCCCGGGCTCGCCCCGAAGCGTGTCGGTGACTGCACCGCCTGTGGCGCCTGCGCGGAAGCCTGCCCGACGGGGATCATCTCGCTCTGCGAAGGCACGCCCGCGATCGACTTTTCCGCCGGCGAATGCACCTTCTGCGGCGCTTGTGCGGAGGCTTGCCCCGAGGCGCTCTTCGGTGATGCGCTGGCGGCATTCGACCACGTGATCCGGATTGCCGGCACCTGTCTTGCGCGATCGGGCATCTCCTGCATGGCCTGCCGCGACCTCTGCCCCGAGGATGCGATCCGCTTGCGTCCGCGCATCGGGGGCCCTTTCCTTCCCGAGATCGACGAGGAGACGTGCACCGGATGCGGCGCCTGTATCGCGGGCTGTCCGGCGCAAGCCATCGCGGCTGTTCTTCATCCGGAGGTTGCGCATGGCTGAGGCGCCCTACCATGTTTCCAGCGCCGTCGTGGCCGTGCTGCCGCACGCCGTGGACGCCGTTCGTGCCCGGATCGAGGCCATGGCAGGAGTGGAGGTGCACGCCTGCGAGAACGGCAAGATCGTCATCACCATCGAGGGTGGCAGTACTCAGGCGCTCGGCGATACGCTCTCACGGATCGCGCTTTTTGACCACGTCGTTTCAGCAAACATGGTCTTCGAACATGCCGAGGAACTTCAGGAGAACCCAACATGACGGCTGAACTCACCCGGCGCGAACTCATCAAGACGCAGGCCGCGGCCATCGCCGCCGCCACCGCCGGCGTCGCCCTGCCCGCTTCCGCACAGCCGGTGCCCGGCGGCGTCGGCGCGCTGGACATAAAGTGGTCGAAAGCGCCCTGCCGCTTCTGCGGAACGGGATGCGGCGTGATGGTGGGCGTGAAGGACGGCCAGGTGGTCGCCACCCATGGCGACATGCAGGCCGAGGTCAACCGCGGCCTCAACTGCGTCAAGGGCTATTTCCTGTCGAAGATCATGTATGGCGAGGACCGGCTGACGACGCCCTTGATGCGCAAGAGGAATGGCGTCTTCGACAAGGAGGGCGAGTTCGAGCCCGTCTCCTGGGACGAGGCCTTCGACGTGATGGCCGAGAAGTGCAGGCAGGTGCTGCGCGAGAAGGGACCCACGGCCGTCGGCATGTTCGGCTCCGGCCAGTGGACGATTTTCGAAGGCTATGCGGCCACCAAGCTGATGCGCGCGGGGCTGCGCTCCAACAATCTCGACCCCAACGCCCGCCACTGCATGGCGTCGGCTGCGACCGCCTTCATCCGCACCTTTGGCAGCGACGAGCCGATGGGATGCTACGACGATTTCGAGCATGCCGACGCCTTCGTGCTGTGCGGCTCCAACATGGCGGAGATGCACCCGATCCTGTGGACCCGCGTGGCCGATCGGCGGCTCGGGCACCCGCATGTGCGCTGCGCCGTACTTTCAACCTTCACCCACCGCTCGATGGACCTCGCCGACATCCCGATCATCTTCAGGCCCGGCACGGATCTGGCGATCCTCAACTACATCGCCAGGCACATCATCGAGACGGGCCGCGTGAACGAGGAGTTCGTGAACCGGCACACCACCTTCATGCGCGGCGCGGTCGACATAGGCTACGGGCTGAGGGCCGAGCACATCCTCGGGCAGGAGGCGGCCGGGGCCGGCGATCCAGGGCGCATGGACCCCATGACCTTCGAGGAGTTCCGGGAGTTCGTGGGCCAATACACGCTGGAGCGGACCGTCGAGATCACCGGAGTGGAGCCGGCTTTCCTGGAGGAACTGGCGGAGCTCTACGCCAACCCCGAGATCAAGGTCATGTCGCTTTGGACCATGGGCTTCAACCAGCATGTGCGCGGGGTCTGGGCCAACCACATGGTCTACAACATCCACCTTCTCACCGGGAAGATATCGGAGCCCGGCAACAGCCCCTTCTCGCTGACGGGCCAGCCGTCGGCTTGCGGAACGGCGCGCGAGGTGGGCACCTTTGCCCACCGGCTGCCGGCCGACACGGTGGTGACGAACCCGGACCACCGCCATCACGCGGAGGAGATCTGGCGCATCCCGCACGGCATCATCCCCGAGGTGCCGGGCTACCACGCCGTCCAGCAGGACCGGATGTTGAAGGACGGTCTGCTCAACTTCTACTGGATCCAGGTCAACAACAATTTGCAGGCCGCGCCCAACAACAGCCAGGAGACCTATCCCGGCTACCGCAATCCTGAAAACTTCATCGTCGTTTCCGACGCCTACCCCACGGTGACCGCCATGGCGGCGAATCTAATCCTGCCGGCAGCCATGTGGGTGGAGAAGGAGGGCGCTTACGGCAATGCCGAGCGGCGCACCCATGTCTGGCATCAGCTCGTGCAGGCGCCTGGCTAGGCGCGTTCGGATCTGTGGCAACTCGCCGAGTTCTCCAAGCGCTTCACCACCGACGAGGTGTGGCCGGAGGAGATCCTGGCCGCCAACCCCGACTATCGCGGGCGCACCCTGTTCGACGTCATCTTCCGCAACGGCAAGGTCGACCGGTTCTCCGTCGACGGTATCGACCCGGACTACCCCAACGACGAGGCGCGGGATTTCGGCTTCTACATCCAGAAGGGCCTGTTCGAAGAGTATGCCGAGTTCGGCCGCGGCCACGGACACGACCTCGCGCCCTACGACGTCTATCACAACGAGCGCGGCCTGCGCTGGCCGGTGGTCGATGGCGAGGAGACGCGCTGGCGCTATCGCGAGGGCTACGACCCCTATGTTGAGCCCGGCGAGGGGGTGAAGTTCTACGGCCGGCCGGACGGCCGCGCTGTCATCCTCGCCGTGCCCTACGAGCCGCCGGCGGAATCTCCCGACGAGGAGTACGATCTCTGGCTCGTCACCGGCCGGGTGCTGGAGCACTGGCATTCCGGCTCGATGACCATGCGCGTGCCGGAGCTCTATCGCGCCTTCCCGGGCGCCGTGTGCTTCATGAATGCGGACGATGCCCGCCGGAAAGGCCTGAACCAGGGCATGGAAATCCGCGTGATCTCCAGGCGCGGCGAGATCAGAAGCCGGCTGGAGACGCGCGGGCGCAACCGCATGCCGCGCGGCGTGGTCTTCGTGCCCTGGTTCGACGCCAGCCAGCTCATCAACAAGGTCACGCTCGACGCCACCGATCCCATCTCCAAGCAGACGGATTTCAAGAAATGCGCCGTGAAAATCGAACCCATCGCCTGACAGCGCGGCGCAGGCTCGCGCCGACCGCCCTCGCCTTGCTCCTCGTCACGGGCACGGCCGCACTCGCCCAGATGGCGGCGGAGTTGACCGGCCCCACCCCGCCCATGGAGAACGTGCCGGCCGATCCCATCCCGCGTTGGGTGGTCGACGACATCCGCCAGATGCGCGCCTATCCGGAGCAGCCGCCGGTCATCCCGCATTCCATCGAAGGCTATCAGCTCTCGGTCAACGCCAACCGCTGCCTCTCCTGCCACAAGCGGGAGTTCGTGCAGGGCTCCGGCGCGCCGATGATCAGCATCACCCATTATATGAACCGGCAGGGCCAGATGCTGGCCGACGTCTCGCCGCGACGCTATTTCTGCACCGCCTGCCACGTGCCCCAGGCCAACACGCCCCCGCTCATCGACAATACCTTCACCGACATGAGCGAGCCCGGTGTCGAGCATGCGGGGGACGAATAGGCGATGGAGAGGATCAGGCGGCTCGTTCCCTGGGCATGGACGCAGATAAGCCGGCCCGCTGCCACATTGAGTCTCGGCTTCCTGACGCTCGGCGGTTTCCTCGGCGGGGTGATCTTCTGGGGCGCCTTCAACACCGCGCTCGAGGCCACCAATACGGAGGAGTTCTGCATCTCCTGCCACGAGATGGAAGCGAACGTCTACGAGGAGCTGACGCGCACGGTGCATTTCTCGAACCGCTCCGGCGTGCGCGCCTCTTGTCCCGACTGCCACGTGCCACACGAATGGACCGACAAGATCGCCCGCAAGATGCAGGCCTCCAAGGAGGTGTGGGGCAAGATCTTCGGCACCATCAACACACGTCGCAAGTTCCTAGACAAGCGACTGGAGCTCGCCCAGCACGAATGGGCGAGGCTGAAGGCGAACGACAGCCTGGAATGCCGCAACTGCCATTCCGAGGTGGCGATGGACCTTTCCCGCCAGACACCGCGCGCGGCCGAGATCCACACGCGCTATCTCTTGTCCGGCGAGGCCACCTGCATCGACTGCCACAAGGGAATCGCTCACGAGCTGCCCAATATGGAGGGCGTCGATCCGGGCTGGCTTGTCCCGCCCGAACTGCAGGGCGAGGCGCTGCCGCAGGCATCCGCCATCGACGTGCTGGAGAAATGGTCCAAGGTGGAAGCCCATGCCGTGACAGTCATGGAGTGAGGGGATCGGAAGCGGGAGCGAAAGGAAGGAGCCTGGCATGTCTTCGAAACCGCGCCGCCTCATTGCCGCCTTCGTGCTCGGCGCACTTCTCGGCGCAGTGATCGGCGCAATCTGGGGAACGCTCGACTACGGTGCTTTCGAGATCGGGTACCTTTACAATTATGTGCTCGGATTCGGCCTGATAACCGGCTTCACCTGCCTCGCCCTTATGGCGTTGTTCCTCTGGAAGCGGCAAAATCCGTTGTAGTGTACAACAACGGACGTTCTCGGGTGCGCGCCCGAGGCCGTCGCATGGACGACGGACAGTCAGTGGCGTATCAAGGGAAAAGATGCAAAAGCGATCTGCCCGGCAAGGCCGAGCAGATGGGCGGGCTCTGCATAGAGCGCCAGATGCGCGGTGACCGCACGGCCCGAGAGCCCCACCGAGACCGCGGCTTCGGCCAGCATCAGCAGCACGAAGGCCACGCCGCCCGTGCCTGCAGCTTCGGATGGCGATAGCCTCTGGCCGCCGATCAGCCAACCGCAGATGATCCATGCGGCGATAAGGATCACCGGCAACTCGACCGCCACGGCGCCGAGTTCACCTAGCCGCGGAACCAAAGCCAGCGAGCGGATCGTGCCGAGAGCAAAGCCGACGGCAAAAACAGCCGCGAAGTAAAACGCGCCGAGACGGATCGCCCTCATGCCGCGATCACCGTCCGGACGGGACGTCGCAGCGAGCGCGGCATAGGCTCGGCATGGCCGAACCGCAGCACGAGGTCGGGCCGGCGGTCTCCCAGCCCGAGAAGGGACTGCAGCTCCCGGCGGACGGAAGGCACCTCGACGGGCTGGTTCACATGCGCGTGCCTGATGCCGAGCGCGGCTGCCTTAAGAGCAAATCGCTGGTAGCCGCGCCCCGCTTGGACCCAGTGCGCCCGGTCGTCGTGCTCCGAAACGATCACTGCAATCCCGCTGCTCGACCGCACCTGTCTTGCATAACGGTCGTTCTCCGCATCGGGTTTGAAGAAGGCACCGAACATGATACGGCCAAGGAAGGTGGGCAGCGACGGGCTTCCCGAGCAGCCGGAATAGAGCCCGTCGCCAGTCTCAATCGCCGCGCGGGCATTGAAGCGCAACCAAGATTTCAGCTCCGCAACAAAGGCGGGATCCGACACCTGGGCCGTGTTTGCGGCCAGGACAAGCTCCAGGATCTGTTCGATCTTCACGCGGTCTTCGATCAGGACCACCTCGCACCCCGGAACGCGCGCGGCGGCTTGCATTGCGCCGAGGTCGGAGCCGGGCACCGGGCGGCCGTCATAGTCCGACCGTGTGCACTGGCGTTCAAGGATCGCGTCGAACAGCACGTCGCGGCTTCCAGTTTGTCCAAGCGCGATCTCGATGCGTCCATCACCGTCGGTGGCAAATTCCATCGCGGAGGATCGCCCCGTAGCGCCCGCCGCCAACATCAGGTTCTCGGCCGCGCAACCCAGTGAGGCGTAAAGGTGGTGGTGATCGGAATCGGCCGCCGGCAGGGCACGCCCCATATCGGGCAGGATCGCTACTCCCTCGGCGGTCTGCCGGAATCGCCAGGCCTGAGCATTGTGGCTGTTGGCGGCGAGCGTGGCGTAGTGAACCAAGCCCATAAACGCGGCCGGATCCCGGTGGGACCAAAGTGCGACGGTAAGGTCTTCGTAATCAGGTCCCCGGCCCAGCATGAGAGCGCCTCCTCCGGCAAGGGCGACCGTTCCCATGGCTATCAGGGCGGATCGGCGCGAAATCACGGAGCCTCCTTTCGGCAATGATTGACCGGCCCCTCACTGAAGAGCGCCAGCCTGCGGCAGTCGCGGCCGGCGGACAATCAGCATGTCGGCGGCGACCAGGATCAGGAGCGCGACGCCTGCGGTGGCAAGAAGTGGCACCTGCGGTGCTGCAAAACCGACGAGCTTGTCGGCGGCGGCAAGCGCCTGGACAACCCCATAGACACCCAGGAAATTGTGGAAGATTATGGTGGCGTAGACGTCTCGCGAGGCGAAGAAGAAAGCGCTCGTCAGGAGGCCCACAACGGTCAGCAGCACGACCATGCCGATCGTGTCGAACGGAGGACTGTGGGCGAAGTGGTAAAGGCCGAAGAGCAGGCTTGCCACCACCGCAGCACCTGCCGCTGAGACCCAGCGGGAGCTTCCAAAAGCGCCCTTGAGGACACCGCCCACCAATGCCCAGCACACGATCACCTCGGCGGCGGAAACGGCCAACACCTGGGCATAGGCATTGAGGATCACGATCGGGTTCATGGAAGGCGCTCCCTGGACGAAGTAGAGGGCGAGCCCAAGGGCCATACCTGCCACGATCCACGAAATCGAGGGCGAGCGCCGACCGAAACCCGTATGCTCCCGGTTCGCGCCGCCGGAGGAGATAACGAACCTCAGTACGAGAAGCGCGCCTACAACGCCGATCGCAAGATTGGCGACCACGACATAGACGAGCCGATCGACCACGGCCTCCGGCCTCAGCAGTGTATGGATGCGCCCCTCGAGAAACCACGTTGCGGCAGTCCAGACGATATAGAGGGCAAACGCTCCGATGGCGGCGTTTCGAACCTTGGCGGGCATCTGCGCCTCCCTTGGCAGAACAACTGCCACCTGTGCGTATCAATGGTTCCGCGGTCTTACGTTGATTTCCATCAAGGCTTCACAGACGCATGTCGGCCCGGCTTCGCGTCGAGCTTGAGCCAGATCAATGGACTCGGCGAGCGGAGACGTAGGATGTAGCAGCCAAACCTTGGGAGCATGCCATGGACGTTCAGGCGAGCAGCCACAGGCCGTTTTTCCGTAAGGGTCACACGTTATGCGCGGCTTGCTCCTAATCCTCATGATTGTTCTGGCGGCGTCCACCGCAGCGGTCTGGTTCCTGTTCGCTTGGGACATGAAAGAGCTCGAGGCCCGCCTGGAGGGGCGAAGCCAGATGGTCGAGACGCGTTTCGGGGCCATGGAATACGGCTCCGTCGGTAGCGGCTATCCGGTCCTTGCTATCCACGGCAGCGGCGGCGGTTTCGATCAGGGGCTGGAGTTTGTTGGCCCCCTCGCCGACCACGGCTTCCGGTTGATCGCTCCGTCGCGCTTCGGCTACCTGCGCACGCCGGCTCCCGAGGGCTTTACGCTAGTGCAGCAGGCGGATGCCTATGTCGATCTGCTGGACCATCTGGATATTGAGAGAGTAGTCGTTTTCGGTGGCTCGGCAGGCGCGCTGTCGGCAATGCAATTCGCGATCCGGCATCCCGAGCGCTGCCTAGCGCTGGTGCTTCTCGTGCCCGCGTCCTATGCGCCCGACCGGCGGCCGAACGAGTCGGCGGCCGAAAGCCGTTTCGCGGAAACCATCATGATGACCGCGTTGCGCTCCGACTTCCTTTTCTGGAGCGCCATCCAGCTTTCTCCGGATGCAATGACCCGGCTCGTCCTCGCCACGGAACCGGCGCTGGTTCACGCCGCCGGCCAAAAGGAGCAGGCGCGCGTTCGCGATGTCCTCAACCACATCCTGCCGGTGAGCCGCCGGGCCGAGGGTTTATTGTTCGACTCGCGCACGGCCGGCGATCCACCGCCGATGGAATTGGACAAAATCGCCTGTCCCGTGCTGGCCGTCAGCGCCGAGGACGACCTTTACGGCACCGCAGCCTCTGCACGCCATGTGGCGGCGAGCGTCCCCGACGGCAGGTTGCTCCTGTATCCCCAAGGCGGCCATCTCCTTGTCGATCACGACGAAGAGGTCTGGCAGGCTATCGCATCCTTTATTATGGAGACGTTGGCTGGCGAGAATGTCGCAAGCGGGGAGCCCTCATGACTGGGACGAGCCTGTCTGCCGACCGGAGCGCAATCGGACCTTGGTGGCCCGGAAGCTTCACCGGCCGATCTCGGATACAAGGTGACAGGTGCTTCTAGATGATCCCCCGCCTGTTCATTTGAACGAGACGAATGATGATCTCCCACTCTCCGAGAGAGTATCCGACTTCTCGCGCATGCGGCATTGCAGCGGCGCTGTTCTCCGCAATCGCCAATGGCAGGAGGGACAGTCTCTGCGGTGACCAGGTATATTGATGGGGCAGCCGGCTTGAGACAGAGACGGGCGAGGCAAGGAGGATTACTGGAATGGCCGATGAGAAGATCAAAATCGAGCAGCACGGTGGGATCGGACTGCTGTGGATTGGCGGATGGCTGTTCACGATCGGTTACAGCGACCTTTCGTTCTGGCAGGGCATTGTCGCGATCCTTGTGTGGCCATATTTTCTCGGCGTCGATATGGCCTCGCTTGCACCGCCTTCGGCTCCGAGCTGAGACTATTCACGCGCCGGCTGCTCCGCCTTCGCCGTGGCGACGGCCGTCGAATGGGGGCTTCTAAGATTTTTCATCGACCGGGAAGATTCGGAGGGCAGAACGCCTTTTCTTGTAGCGAGCAAACAAACTGAGACACTACCTCCAACTCAGGAAGTGGACATCAAAGTAGCGCCAATAGTATCATTGATCTGGTGCGCAATGAACGGCTCAAGTCGATCTGTCTCAGCCATCCGCATTCGCGCCCACTACGGTGCAAGTTGCAGAAACCCGAAAAATCGACACGCCTTGGCTATTTCCATGAGATTCTTGATCCAGGACAAAGGACGATTGTCATAGCTGCCGTATATATTTTGCAGTTTGAAAGGATGCTGACATTGCAGCCATCAGCACGATCGGCGCGCAGATGCGCCAGGTTGGAACGCAGCGCCGCCGCTCGTTGGCTTACGCTGCTGCTTGTGCTGCTAATGGCGATTTCCGCGTTGTCGTTTGCCAGCGTTCACCGTCATGCCGACATGCAACCGCATAGCCAAACAACAATTGCCAGCCAGATGGACATCGTACCATGTAACGGTGAAGGCGCGAAAACGGATTGCGATATCTGCTGTCCCTCGTCGGCGACCTGCACGATCTGTGTTCTCGTGCCGGGCTACACTCTTCCGATGACTGACGCTTCGCCTGAACGCCGTAGCGATCCAGCGCACACGCTCACAGCATCCATGCTGGAGCGACAGCTTCGCCCTCCTAGGCTCTCCGCGCACGCTTGAGCGCGTGCCTTGTCCGGTTCGCGCTTCGTCGCATCGGCGGCCCGAGCGGCCGCGCATCGAACCAGAGAGCCATCACATGCACATGATCTCACGCCGCCAGTTCCTGGCGTCCACAGCTGCGGCCCTTGCCGCCGGCACCTTCCCCTCGCCGCTTCCGGGCCAGGGGCGCGCCGTTGCGTCAAGCCCCATCCTTCTCCGCGCGCAGAGCCGCGTGATCGAGGTGGGCGGGCGTGCCGCGACCGTCATGGGGCTTATGCAGCCGGACGGCACCCATGGCGTCACCGTCGAAGCCGGAGGAGATTTCGCCGCCCGCCTGGAGAACGCCCTCGATCAGCCGACCCTCATCCACTGGCATGGGCTGACGCCGCCTTACGGCCAGGACGGTGTGCCCGACCTGCCGCAGCCGCTGCTCGCGTCTGGCGAGGCCTATGACTACCGCTTCCCGCTCACCACGCCCGGAACGCACTGGATGCATGCCCACACGCTGCAGGAACAGCAACTTCTTGCGGCGCCGCTGATCGTCCACGATCCCGCCGAGGCCTCGCTCGACGAGCAGCCGGTCGTCGTTCTGTTCCACGATTTCAGCTTCAGGTCACCGGAGGAACTGCTTGCCGGTCTCACCGGGAATACCGGCATGGGCGGCGGGCATGGCGGCCACGGCAGCATGAGCGGCCATGGAATGGCGATGGATGTGAACGATGTCGAGTATGACGCCTATCTCGCCAACGACCGCACCCTCGACGATCCGGAGGTCTTCCGCGTCGAGCGCAATGGCACGGTCCGGCTGCGGCTGATCAACGGTGCGACGGCGACGGCCTTCTGGATCGACACCGGGGAACTGGAGGGCGAGGCGATCGCCGTCGACGGCAATCCGGTTTCTCCCGTGATGGGCCGCCGCTTCCCGCTCGGGATGGGACAGAGGATCGACATTCGCCTGCGCATCCCGCGCGAGGGCGGGGCATGGCCGATCCTTGCCCTGCGCGAAGGCGCGGCCGAACGCACCGGGTTCATGCTGGTAACGGCTGAGGGCACGGTGAAGCGCATCGCCCCAACCGGGGATGCGGCCGCCGACGCGCTCGATCTCGCGTTCGAGACGGGCCTGCGTGCTGCCGCGCCCCTCACCCCGGCAGAGGCGGCCCGGCGCAAGGAGGTGGTCCTCGGCGGCACCATGGAAGGTTACAGCTGGACGCTGAACGGTCGCACCTGGGGGTCACACGACGTCCTCGAGGTGGGCACCGGCGAGCGCGTCGAGATCGCCATGCGCAACGACAGCATGATGGGTCACCCGATGCATCTTCACGGACATCACTTCCAAGTCGTCGAGATCGACGGCCGCAGGCTTGATGGCGCCGTGCGTGACACGGTCTGGCTGCCACCGCGGCGGGCGCTGACCATCGCTTTCGAAGCCACCAACCCCGGCGAGTGGGCATTCCACTGCCACCACCTTTACCACATGGCGGCCGGCATGATGACATCCGTCCGCTACATCGGCTGAAAGTAGGAGCCGCCCGGCGCCGCGGCGCCGCCCGCCGCCGGGCTCGATACAGGAGAACCGAAATGAAACGGATTAGAACCGCAATCCTCGCCGGCGCCCTTCTGCTTGCGGTGCCGATCTCCTTTGCCGAGGAAGCGCATCATCCTGACGAGGCGGCACCCGCGCCCGCCCCACTGCCTGCCCAGCAGCAGGCCATGCCCGGCGGCATGATGCCGGGAATGATGTCTCCCGACATGATGCAGATGATGATGGGCGTGATGTCGGCCGGCAACGGGCCCATGATGGGGCAGATGGGACAGACAGGCCCGATGATGTCCCCCGATCACGTCGAAGGACGGATCGCCTTCCTCAAGGCGGAGCTGAAGGTGACCGACGATCAGCAGCCGCTGTGGGAGCCGTTGGCGGAAACCATTCGGGCGGGTGCCGACAGCATGAAGGACATGATGCCAAGCATGCAGGGCGGGATGATGGGCGCTGGCGCAGCAGGCGTGACTGCTCTGGAGCGGATCGAGATCCACGAGAAGGCGCTTTCCGCCCGCCTCCAGGCACTGCGGCAGATCAAGGCCGCTCTCAAGCCCTTCTACGCAACGCTGGACGAAGGACAGAAACAGAAGGCTGACCGACTGCTTGCCCCAGCGCCGATGGGGATGATGTAGCGCGGCGGCGAACGCGCGGAGGCGCTTGAAACAGCACGGATCGTACGGCAGTGCCCTGCCGGGTGGGGCAACTGCAAGGAGGTCATCATGAGTCTGTCGCTTTCTTTCCTCGGCGGCGTCAGCACGGTTACCGGCTCGCGCTTCCTCCTCGAGCATCAAGGCCGGCGGATTCTCGTCGACTGTGGCCTCTTCCAGGGACTCAAGCAGCTGCGCCTGCGCAACTGGGCGCACTTTCCGGTCGAACCCGCCTCCATCGAGGCCGTGCTTCTGACCCACGCCCATATCGATCATTCCGGATACCTTCCGGCCCTGGTGCGGGACGGCTTCAGCGGCAGGATCCACACCTCCCATGCGACCATGGAGCTGTGTCGAATCCTGCTGCCGGACAGTGGCTTCCTGCAGGAGAAGGATGCCGAGTTCGCCAACCGCCATCGATTTTCCAAACACAAGCCGGCGCTGCCTCTCTACACTGCAAAAGACGCCGAAGCCGTGCTGCCGCACATCGATCCGGTGCCCTTCCATCAGAACCTCGTGCTGCAAGCCGGCCTGTCCGTGCGGCTGAGGCGCGCCGGGCACATCCTCGGCGCCGCGTCGATCGAGTGCGGCTGGGCTGGAAAGAAGGTGGTCTTCTCCGGTGACCTGGGCCGGTTGAACGACCCGATGATGGTCGATCCGGAGCCAGTCCCCGAGGCGGACTATCTGGTGGTGGAGTCAACCTACGGCAACAGGCTGCACGACAGACAGGATGTTCAGGAGGCGTTGGCGGAAATTGTCAGCCACACGATCGGCAGGGGCGGCACCGTTATCATCCCTGCCTTTGCTGTGGGCCGCGCACAGACTCTTCTCTATCATCTGGAGCAGTTGATCTCGTCGGGCCGCCTGCCGAAGGTCCCGGTCTTCCTCGACAGCCCCATGGCGATAAACGCCAGCGGTCTCCTGTGCAGCCATCTCGACGATCACCGGCTTTCGGCCGGCGAGTGCCGGGGCGCCTGCGACATCGCCGAATATGTGCGCGACGTCGAAGCTTCGAAGGCGCTCACCGCGAACCCGACGCCGAAAGTGATCATCTCGGCGAGCGGAATGGCGACGGGTGGCCGCGTTCTTCATCACCTCAAACGCTATGCTCCGGACCCGCGCAACGCGATCCTGTTCAGCGGATTTCAAGCCGCAGGCACACGGGGCGCTGCGATGACGGCGGGAGTCGACAAAATCAAGATCCACGGTGAATATTTCCCCGTGCGTGCGGAAGTGGGGAACCTGGCAATGCTGTCGGCCCATGCCGACGCTGACGAGATCATGGCGTGGCTCAAGAAGTTTGAGAAGCCACCGCGCACAACGTTTATCTCCCACGGCGAACCGATCGCCTCCGACGAGCTTCGCAAGCGGATCGAGGAAGAGCTCGGATGGTCGTGTCACGTTCCAGAGCATCTGGAGAAGGTGGAGTTGGCATGACGGAAGAGCACTCGGTCGTCAATTCGCCTCGTCCCGTGCCTGCGCTCCTGAGGGCTCGCCGCATAGGCATCTATACGCATGACGAGGCGATCGTCTTCATGCGCACAGACTGCGATGTGTGCCGGTCGGAGGGGTTGTCCGCCCATTCAAGGGTGCTTGTGCGGTCTGGTGATCGAGAAGTCATGGCCACACTGTACCAGGTGTCCTCCGACCTCCTGGAGATGGATGAAGTGGGGCTGTCGGAGCCCGCCTGGGAGCGGCTCGGCGCGGTCGACGGTGCTGCGGTAACGCTGCATCACCCGGAGCCGGTCGAATCCTTCGGCCGCGTCCGGGGGAGGCTCTTCGGCAACCGCCTGAAAGACAGTGACTTCAGCGCCGTCCTGTCGGACATCGCTGGGAGGCGGTATTCCGACATCCAGCTTTCGGCCTTCATCGCGGGCGTTTCGGCCTTTCCGCTCGACGAGAGGGAGACGATCGCGCTGACCCGATCCATGGTCGAAATCGGCGACAGGCTGGAATGGGCGAAGGACCTCATTCTCGACAAGCACTGCGTCGGCGGCCTGCCTGGAAACCGCACCACGCCCATCGTGGTGGCGATCGTGGCGGCGCACGGCCTGACGATACCCAAGACCTCGTCCCGCGCCATCACATCCCCGGCAGGCACGGCCGATACGATGGAAACGCTGGCCCCGGTCAATCTTAGCGTGCAGGAAATCCGCCGGGTCGTGGAGCTGGAATCGGGTTGCATCGTCTGGGGCGGCGCGGTCCGCCTCAGCCCGGCGGACGATGTGCTGATCCGCGTGGAGCGGGCTCTCGATCTCGATTCCGAAGGCCAGCTTGTGGCGTCGGTGATGTCCAAAAAGGTTGCGGCGGGTTCCTCGCATCTGGTGTTGGACCTGCCGGTCGGACCGACGGCGAAGGTCCGCAGCCAGGAAGCGGCGGAAGCCCTTGCCGGCCGGCTGGCCGCCGTCGCCCGAGCTTTCGGCCTTGAGACGAGAATTGTCTTCACGGATGGGACCCAACCAGTCGGGCGCGGTATCGGACCGGCACTCGAAGCCCGCGACGTGCTTGCGGTGCTGCAGCAGTCCCGCAAGGCTCCCGCCGACCTTTCCCAGCGCGCCTGCAGGCTCGCCGGCGCGCTGCTTGAGTTGGGCGGCAAGGCACCGGCTGGAGAAGGCTTTTCCCTTGCCGTCCAGACTATCGCCAAAGGCCACGCCTGGGCGAAATTCCAGCGTATCTGCGAGGCGCAAGGCGGGATGCGAACGCCACCGGAAGCCCGACACCACGCTCCACTTCTGGCCCGCGCGTCGGGCGTCTTGCGGTCGATCGACAATCGCCGGATCGCAAGGTTGGCCAAGCTCGCCGGTGCACCGGAATCGAAGGCCTCGGGCGTGGAGTTGCAGATCGGCGTGGGTGAGCAGGTGTCTGTGGGCCAGCCGCTTTGCACGGTCCACGCGGAGACGCGCGGGGAGCTCCAATACGCCTTGGAATACGCGGCCGAACTCGGACAGATCTTTGCGATTGAAAATTGAGTTCATCGCCAAGAAGGAGGATGCCATGAGCTCCGTGCAAGGGTGGCAATGCCACAACAACCCTCTGCTGGGGGTGTTCTTATGATGCCCGCCATGGTCTTTGCTCTTCCCGGAAATGAGGCGATGGCCGAAAGTCTCGCGAGGGCACTGGACGCCGAACTGGGCCTTATGGAAACGCGTTCATTCCCCGACGGCGAAACCTATCTCCGTATCGCCAGCAACCCGGCGGGGCGATCCGTCGCGCTGATCTGCACGCTGCATCGTCCCGACGACAAGTTCCTCCGACTTGCCTTTGCGGCCGAAACGATCAAACAAATGGACGCCTCGAGCGTGGGCCTGGTTGCGCCTTATCTCTCCTACATGCGCCAGGACCGCCGGTTTGCTCCCGGCGAGGCTCTCACATCTGCGACATTTGCCCGGATTCTCTCACCCCTCATCGACTGGCTGGTGACCGTCGATCCTCATTTGCACCGGTATCAGAGTCTCGGCGAGATCTACACGATCCCGGCATACAGCCTTCATGCCGCACCGCTGCTTGCCGGCTGGATCAGAACCCATGTGCGGGACCCTCTCCTGATTGGCCCCGACGTCGAAAGTGAGCAATGGGTCTCGGAAGTCGCAACATCGGTCGGCGCACCGCATCAGGTGCTCAGGAAGACGCGCCGAGGAGACCGTAACGTCGATATCGAGGTCCCTGATCTGCGCAGCTTCTCCGACCGCACGCCCGTGCTGATCGACGACATCGTCTCGACCGGGCGCACGATGGTCGAGACGGCACACCGCTTGGCTGGGCAAGGACTGTGCGCGCCCGTCTGCATCGCTGTGCACGCGCTTTTCTCGGAGGCGGCGTTTCAGGAACTGAATGCGACGGCATCCACCGTCGTGACCACCAATAGCGTGCCCCACTCTTCCAACGGGATCGATGTGACAGGGCTCATCGTTAAGGCGCTCCGAAGTCTCAGATAGCGCCTGCCAAGGGCGATGCGGTCGCGCTGGTAAACCCCGAAGGTGGCCGTGAGGTTCATCGACCAGGCCAGACGATCATGCGCCCCGCGATCCCGTCACGACGAAACATATGATAAGCAGCAGCTGTGATGTGGATGCCGACCGGCACGAGGGTGACGTTCCAGAACAGGATGTGGATCCGGCCTGCCGGTGCCCAAATGTAGGCTGCTGCAAACCCCGCCGTCGCCTGACCAAGCAGTGAAAGATAAAGCACCCAGTGGACAAGGTGCGAGACCCGTTCTCGCCAACCCGGCGTTTCAGGCGGGCGAGGTTTCAGCCATCGAAGGCCGATCCGTATCAAAACCAGCGCTGCGATCAAGAGCCCGCCATAGTTGTGAACGGTGTGCAGAAACAAGTCGGAGGTGGAAGGCGGCAGAAGCGGATTGTGCGTCCGCGGTATTGCCGCCGAGGTGTACCATTGCTCGATGACCAGGAGCACCCACAACCCAATGCAACGCGATCTGCAATCGTGTGTAGCGGGTTTCCTGATTGTCTGATGGGACCGATGACATGATCGATCCGTTGTCGCCTCTTGGCCGGGTGCGCGCAAGTCCAAAGATGCGGGACTGCAGCCGATATCCCATGCCGTGCCCCGAGTTTCGTGTGCGCCTCAAATGTGCGCAAAAACTCGCTCCGAGGGCCTGGTGGATCACAACCAGAACACGGGCCAGCGTCAGCCCCGGACGTACCCTACCAGTTGGTCGATGTCGAATTTGTGCTCGGCGATGATGCTCCGCATGAGATCGCCGATCGAGATAACCCCTACGACCTGACCATCATGCAGCACGGGCAGATGTCTTATTTTCTTCCTGCTCATCAGCGCCAAGCAGGCCTCTGCGGTCTCGTTCGGCCCCACATGGATTACTTTGGTTTCCATCACATCACGAATGGGCGTTTGGGGCGAAGACCTGCCTTTCAAAAACACCTTTCGCGCGTAATGCCGTTCGGTGAACACACCGGCAAGATCGTCGCCATCCTTCACCACAACCGCGCCGATGTTCTTCTTGTCCATAAGTCGCAACGCGTCGAACACGGTGTCGTCGGGATGGACGGCGAAGACGTCGTGGCCTTTGATGTCAAGGATTTGTCGAACCGTTGCCATGAAAGCTACCTCGATCTTCTCAAAAACCGCCATCACCCCGCAGGTTGGAATCCGGCAGATCGATCGAACTCTTGTGCCCGGTCTTGGTATCAGAGCGCGTTTGGCACAGGATTTCATTGACAAGAATCAATTCCCTGCAGGGACCAACTCTGTTCTGCCTCTGGCTGTCGCCCCCGCTAAAGCAGATCTTCCTTGGCGGTCACTCCTCGCCCGGAATGCTCCGACACCGCGCCCGACGGCACAAAACCATTGCCCGCAGCGTTCACTGGATCCTGCGCGCGGCCACGGCCGCACCGTCGGCAATTCGATCACTTGGATGCAGGATCACCTGTTCACCGGGCGACAGGCCGGCGAGAACCTCCGCCATTCGATCGGCGCGTCGTCCGATCTCAACAGTGGTGCTTCGCGCGCGCCCATCTCGGACGACGTACACCGCCCAGACGTCTCCACGGCGGAAGAGAGCAGCCATGGGCACGGTGAGCGCATTCTCGGAACTCCAGACGGTGATATTGACGATCACCCGGAAATCGTGCCCGAGCCGCGCCCACGCTTCCGGCGGATCGATCAGGTCGATGATACTGCTTACCCGCTGTTCCTCGATGCCGAGGGCGGAGACCTTGGTGAAGCCTGCCGGGTCGACGCGTCTGACCTTGCCCTGGAGCGGCGCTCCGCCCCAGCCGTCGATGCGCGCAGCCGAACCGGGCTCGATCCGAGCGGCCTCGCTCGAGAGCAAGTCGACCACGACCTCGAGATCGCGCGGATCGCCAATGTCGATCAACGGTGTACCCGGCTGGACAACGGCCTCGCTCTCCTGGCGGATGGTAAGGACGCGACCAGATACGGGCGCGCGAAGCTGGATCCCCCACGCCGTGTCCCGAGAAACCGTTTTGCTTCCGGGCTCGATCAACCGTGCCGCGAGGCTCGCCCTTTCGCTGCGTCGCACCGCAAGTTGGGCCTTGGCGCTGGCGAGGGCGTGCTCGGTCGTCTCGACATCGACTTGCGCCTTCTCCATTGCCTGGGTGGAAACAACATTGCGACGCGCAAGCGCCTCGGCCCTTTGAAGCTCATCCCGTGCGAATTCGAGACCCCTTTCGATCCTATGCATCTCATGTTCGGCCAACTCTACAGCTGACTCGGCAGCGGCGAGCGCGGCCCGAAGCTCCTCACGCGAGCGCATGTCGAGAAATCCTGGCGCCGTCGCTTGCATCACGGCGACGACCGTTTCATCCGCGACGGCCTCGTCGCCCACATGACGGGGCGTCCTCAGAACCTTCCCCGCAATGGGAGCGGAAACGGTGTAGACCTCACGCACACGCGTTCTGCCTTCGCCCTCGATCGTTACTTCCATCGGAGCTCTGACGATAGGCGCAAGGTCGACCAGTATGGGTTGGGGCCAGGCGAACCAAACAGCACCGGCAACAGCTGCCGCGGCTATCAGGAGTCCTGCCGTTCGTCTCATCCAGATGCGGCGCATGGTTCAGTCCCTCGTTTTGAGGACAGCGACAAGGTCGAGCCGGTTGATACGCTCGCGGACGACGAGCGCGGACAGCACGGCGGCGGCGATAACGATTGCGCTGGCAAGCACGTAGCTCAAAGGCTCAACGATCAGTGGCGTGCGCATCAATTCGCCGGACATTTCGGTGTTGATGAGCCAAGCCAAGCCGTAGCCGATGACCCAGCCCGGAAGCTGGGCAATCAGGGTGAGGAGCGCGAGTTCGAAAAACAGCAGTCGGAAGACCTCAGCACGGTGGAAGCCGAGCACCCGCAGACTGGCGAGTTCGCGTGCCCGCTCCGATAGTGAAATCCGCGCGCTATTGTAGACGACGCCGAACGCAATGATCGAGGCAAGGCCGATATAGATGCTGGCCATTGTCGTGACGATGACGGCCAAGGCTTCGCGGAAGTTGGCCAGAGAGACGCGTTGCAGCGCCATACCGCTGACGCTCGGCATGCGCCTGAGCACGTCGTAGAGAGCATCGAGCATGCTCTCGTCAAAACTGATATGAACACTACTGACAGCGGGTGCCTCGCGTATCAGCCGCGCGAGCGCCTCGGCGTCCATCATGGCGTTGATACCGAAATAGTCCTCGACCCGCGCCGCGACGGGAAGAGACACGGTCCTGCGGCTCCCTTCAAGCAGATCGATCTCGACCAGATCGCCCACACCCGCATCGAGAATGCCGGCAAGCCAATCGGAGATCGCCAGGCCAACTTCCGGCAGCACGACGGGGCGCAGGTCGACGTCGATGATGCGGCTGAGATCGGCGTCGCGTGGCCGCCCGCTGAGCATCACCCGGCGTTCCACATGCCCATTGCGGATACGGATCGGCACCCCCCGATAGGGCTCGACGGCCAGAATGCCCGGCAGGCGTGCCATGTCGAAGACGGCTTTCTGCGGCCGCTTCTCCACGAAGCTCACTGTCGCGTCTTGGCGGTCGGCCATGAAATACGTCACGTCGACAAGCTGCTCCATCGCACCGTTGAGGAAAAGCGATACGATGAGGATGCCCGTGGCCAGCGCCATGCCGAGCGTCGTCATGGCGGAGCGTACCGGATGGCGAGTGATGTTGCGCAGCGTCATCACGACCGGCTGAGGCAGCATGCCTTTAAGGGCAAAGCCGCGCGGCAGCAGGCGGCGGAACCGCGGCGGAGCCGGTGGTTGCATGGCGACGGCAGGCGATAAGCCGATGATCTCTCGCAGGGCGCGCACGGCGCCAAGCATCGCCGCAACAAAGCTCAGGCCCGCGGCCAGGGCGTAGAGATCGGGACTCCTGATGAAGAGGAGGAACGGAAAACGGTAATACTCCGCGAGAAGACTCGTCACATAACCCCCGAGCCAGGTTCCGGCGGCACTGCCGATAGCGATACCGACTAGGCTGATCGCGATGACGAACTTCAAATAGTGGCCCGTGATGGCCGGATTGTCGTAGCCCACCGCTTTCAGGAGCCCCACCTGCTCGCGCTCGAGCGCAACCAGGCGGCTGAGCGTGAGGTTGACGAGGAAGGCCGCGACGAGAAGGAACACGGGTGGCAGGGTGCGGCTCATGTTGCCCAGCATGTCGAGCGAGTGGTCGAGAAAGGCGTGCGAGGTCTGGTCCCTGCGCCCGTGCGCTCCCGTTCCGCCATAGCGGTCAAGAATAGCGTCGAGACGGTCGATGACTTCCGGCTCCGAGGCATACGGCAGCAGCTTGAGGGTGACCGAGGAGAAGGCACCTTCCAGGTCGTAGACGCTGGCAAGCGCCCGTTCCGACATCCAGATGATGCCGAAGCGGCGGTCGTCGGGCATGATGTCTCCGGGCCCGATCGTGTAGACGAACTCGGGCGACAAGGCGATGCCGACAACCGTCAGGGGACGCTTGCGGCCATTCAGGATTGCCGAGAAGCGCGAACCGAGCGCAAAGTCGTGAGCCTTGGCGAAGCTCTCGCTGACGACCACCTCCTCGGCTCTGTCGGGTTCCGGCATCCGGCCGAGCCGCAGGTAAAGCCTGTTCAGGAGCGGCTCGCGGTTCTCGGGCAAGGAGATGAACTGGCCGGTGGCCGGCTCGCGCATACCGGGAACATCGAGCAGCGCCAGCTTGGCGATACGCGCCTCCACCGCGACCACGCCGGGAATCTCGGCAATGCGTCCGACAAGCGACTTCGGCGCGCGGCGGACGGAGGCGAAGACGTCGGCGAATTGATAGCGCTCGTAATAGGCTCGACGGGTCTCGTCGAGTGATTGGTAGGAGCCCACCGCCATGAGGACAGCAGTGACCCCGCCAGCGATGACAAGCGAGATCGCCAGCGCCTGTGCCCACAGCCGCCTGATATCACGCAAGAGCTTGCGGTCGAGCATACGCATGACTCACCAACTCACGTCACTTGCGGCGAGTAGCATCTCTTCATGCAGCCGGACGCGCGGCCATCCGCCCGGCAAATCACACGGTGAGCCAAAAGCCCGGGCAATGCGGATCATGCCGCGCTTTGGGTACTGCTCACCGCTGATCTCCCAGCACCGTCTTCCGCATCGCTGAAGAACGCCTTCAGTTCCTCACCGGTCAACGTCTCGCGGGCCAGCAGAGCCTTCGCCACTTTGTCCAGCAGTTCCCGCCGCTCTTTCAGGAGCGAGGCTGCTCTTTCCAACGCCGCGTTAACAAGGTCACGCACGGCATCGTCGATCCGCTGGGTGGTGCTCTCGCTGTATCGCCGCTCGAGCATTCCCGGCATCGGGGCGGTGCCCAGAAAACGGTTGGGCTCATCCTCATAGGCGATCGGGCCGAGACCTTCGGCCATGCCGAAACGGGTCACCATGCTCCGGGCGATGTCCGTCGCCTTTACCAGATCATCGGCAGCACCGGTGGATACCTCGCCGAACACGATGTTCTCGGCGGCCCGGCCGCCGAGCAATACCGCCATCCTGTCTTCCAGTTCCTTCCGCGTCATCAGATAGCGATCCTCGGTCGGCCTCTGGATCGTGTAGCCCAGCGCACCAACGCCGCGCGGTATGATCGACACCTTGTGTACCGCGTCGCTGCCGGGCAGAGCCATGGCGACGAAGGCATGGCCGAGTTCATGATAGGCGACGACCTCGCGTTCGTGCGGATTGAGAATCCTGCTCTTCTTCTCCAGCCCAGCGACGATGCGCTCGATCGCACGCGTAAAGTCGGCCATCGTGACCGACTCGCCTCCCCTCCGCGTCGCCAGCAGCGTCGCTTCGTTGACGAGATTGGCGAGGTCGGCGCCGCTGAATCCTGGGGTCATCGCGGCGATCTGATCGAGGTCGGCGTCCGGCGCCAGGCTGATCTTGTTCGCGTGCACACGCAGGATTTGCGCCCGTCCGATCTTGTCGGGGCGGTCGACCAGGACCTGCCGGTCGAAGCGCCCGGCACGCAGCAGCGCGGGATCCAGGATTTCCGGGCGGTTCGTCGCGGCAAGCAGGATCACGCCCTCCCGTGGATCGAAGCCGTCCATCTCCGAGAGCAGCTGATTGAGCGTCTGCTCCTTCTCGTCATGGCCGCCGCCCCATGGAAAGGCACCACGCGCCCTGCCGAGAGCATCAAGCTCGTCGATGAAGATGATGGCCGGCGCAGCCTTGCGCGCCTGCTCGAAGAGGTCGCGCACCCGAGCGGCTCCCACACCGACGAACAACTCGACGAATTCCGAGCCCCCGATGGAAAAAAACGGCACACCCGCCTCCCCTGCCACGGCGCGTGCAAGCAGGGTTTTGCCCGTTCCCGGCGGCCCGACGAGCAGGATACCCTTGGGCATGCGCGCGCCGAGCCGGCTGTGGCGAGGGGGATCCTTCAGAAAGTCGACGATCTCCTGCAACTCGCCCTTGGCTTCATCCACACCGGCGACGTCGTTGAAGCTCACCTTTATGTCCGTCTCGACATAAACCTTCGCCTTGCTCTTGCCGATCGACATCATGCCGCCGAGCCCCTGCCTTTCGGCGATGCGGCGAAAGACGAACATCCAGATGCCAAAGAACAGGGCAATAGGGATCATCCAGGAGAGGAGATCACGCAGGAACGTTGACTCGATAGCAGCGGAAAACGGCACGCCGTACTGATCAAGGCGCGAGGCCAAGGCCGGATCAACCCGGGTCGCGACCACGTGCTGCGGCTGGCCTTCCGGTGCGTCCTTCAATGCGCCCTGGACTTGCTGGGAGGTGATGACCACCTCGCTGATCCGGCCGTCCTTCAGAAGGGACTCGAATTCGCTGTAGGGAACGGTGGTCACATGGCTGGCTTGCGACCACAGCAGCTGAAGGACGGTAAAGATCAGGAACGCCGCCAAAATATACCAGAGATTGAAGCGCGTCTGCTTGTCCATGCGTTCCCTACCTGGGATGGGTTACCCGTCCTGGCCGCTGCGAATGAAAGATCAAATGGAAGCTTAGGCGCATCGGACCCCGGTGGAATTGAGAGAGATCAAAGTCCGCGCGACCTTGCACGAGTTAAATTCTCGCCACAGCGCAGTTCGAGGTTCGCGATGCTGCTCTCGACCGTGGAAAGTATTGCCAGGCCAATTTCTCCCAGGCTCCCCCTGCCCGCCCTCGGGATGAGTCTGGGATTCGTCATCGTGACCACCTACACACTCTGCGTGCTCTGCGGCGTTGTCGTATCCGACGCGGACATGCACCAGTTACTACCGATGCTTCTGCCGGGCTTCACGTGGCTCAACTGCCCGAGCTTCCTGCTCGGTCTTGCGTGGAGCTTCTTCTACGGCTGGTACGCAGCGCTCGTCTTCGTTCCCCTGTTCAACTATTTCGCCGCCCGCTTGAACAGGCGACAGGATGATCTTTGAAGGAGGCTCCTCTCATGCTCGATGTTTCACATCCGTCTGAACCCCGTACCCTACCCGGTAACGAGTACAGTCGCGAACAAGGTCCTCGCTTCAGCTTGTTCTGGCTCTGTCTGGCCGTGGGCCTGATCGCCATCGCCGCGCTCATCTGGCTGTTCGGACTCACGTGGTGGACGGCCTTGATCGCCGCTCTCGTGATCGGCTGCCCCGTGGTGATGGCCTGGGCTTTGCTGGGAGGGCTTGGCCGATGAACGCGTTGATCGAGAATATCCCCACAAAGGAAGCCCGGCACTCTGCCGGCACGACGCCGAGTTGGGAAGGCGAGCAGCTTGTGGGGTTCACGGTACCCGGAATGAGTAGCGATCACTGCGCAGGCATCATCTCCACATCTCTGAAGCGCATAAAGGCCGTCCGGTCCGTGGAAACAAACCTGGCCGGACATAAGGTGACGGTGCATTTCGATGCCGAGTCCACGAACATCGCCGCCCTGAAAGCCACCATCGAGCATGCCGGCTACGACGTGGCCGGCATTTCGGAGCCGGAAGCCGCTACACAACGGGAAGCCACGCTCGTCGTGCCTGGCATGGGCAGCGACCATTGCGCCGGCATCGTCTCGACTTCCATCAAGCGCCTGCCGGGAATTGTGGAGGTCGACACGAACATCGCCAACCATCGCGTGGCAGTGCGCTTCGACCCCCGCGCGGTCGATGTCGGGCAGATCAAAAGCGCGGTCGCGCGCAGCGGCTACGACGTTGCGGCAACCGAAGAGGCAAGGCCCTCGGCCAGGGAGCGCGCGGCAGAAGAGGACATCGAGGGCCGCTACCTCGCCCAAGCCTGGAAACGGCTCTGGATCGCCGCAGTGCCCACGACGCTCATCATGGTGCTGATGGCGGTGCACATGTTCTTCGCGCCGGTGCCGGGCTACCTGGCCTTCGTCGCGATCCTCGCCTTCCCGGTGGTGTTCCTCTATGGCGGCTTCATGACCCATCGGTCCGCTTGGCGCTCGCTCACCAACCGCACCGCCAACATGGACGTGCTGATCTCGATGGGCAGCCTGCCGCCCTACCTGATCGGGCTCGTCGGCTTCTTCTATCCGATGACCTCCTTCATCGAGATGGCCTCCACCATCATGACCTTCCACCTGATCGGCCGCTATCTGGAGACCCGCGCCAAAGGCCGCGCCAGCCAGGCGATCAAGCGGCTTGTCAAATTGGGCGCCAAGACGGCGAGCGTGATGCGCGACGGCCGGGAGGTCGAGGTGCCCGTCGCAGAGCTCGAGGTGGGCGATATCATGGTGGTGCGCCCCGGCGCCAAGGTACCGACCGACGGCGAGATCGTCGAGGGAGTAAGCCATCTTGACGAGTCGATCGCCACCGGTGAATCGATGCCGGTGGAGCGCAGCCCCGGCGAATTCGTCATCGGCGCCACCATCAACAAGGAGGGTCTCCTCAGGGTGCGCGCCACCCGCGTCGGCGCCGAGACCTTTCTTTCGCAGGTCATCCGCCTCGTCGAACAAGCGCAGGGCTCCAAGGTGCCGATCCAGGAGTTCGCCGATTGGCTGACCGGCAAGTTTGTGCCCGCTGTGATCCTGGTCAGCCTTGCAAGCTTCCTCATGTGGCTTTTGTTCGGGGAAGAGTTGCGGCCGATCCTGTCCTGGGGTGCGGCATTCCTGCCGTGGGTCAATCCCGACCTGACGCCGCTGATGGCCGGCATCCTTGCCGCCGTCGCCGTCCTGGTCATCGCCTGCCCCTGCGCGCTTGGTCTGGCTACGCCCACGGCAATCATGGTGAGTTCCGGGCTGGGCGCCGAACACGGCATCCTCATCCGCTCCGGCGAGGCGATCCAGACGCTGAAGAACATCAGAGCGGTCGTGCTCGACAAGACGGGTACCATCACCGCCGGCAAGCCGGCGCTCACCGACGTGGTGGCGGCCGACGGCTTTGCAGAGGAGCACGTGCTTTTGGCTGCCGCGGCGGTCGAGGCCGGCTCCGAACATCCGCTTGGACAGGCTATCGTGGCCGGCGCGGGCGATCGCGGGCAGGAGGTGCCGAAGGTCGAACGCTTCACGGCGATCACCGCCCGCGGCGTCGAAGGCATGGTCGAGGGCGAGCGCATTCGGGTCGGAAGCCGCCGGCTCCTTGCCGAGAACGGCATTTCCCTTGACGAATTGGATGCCCGGCTGACCGCGCTCGAAAGCGAGGGCAAGACGGCCATGCTGGTCGCCATCGGCAAGCGGGCCGCCGGCATCGTCGCCGTGGCCGACACCATCAAGGAGGATTCGAAGGCCGCAATCGCCGCGTTCCACGCCCTCGGCATCCGCACGGTGATGATCACCGGCGACAACGAGCGCACCGCTAGATACGTGGCCGCCCAAGTGGGCATCGACGAGGTTCTGGCCGGCGTGCTGCCAGAGGGCAAGGTCGACGAGATACGCCGCCTGCAGGCGCGGTATGGCGAACGGGTCGCCATGGTGGGCGACGGCATCAACGATGCGCCGGCACTCAAGCAAGCGAATGTGGGCATCGCCATCGGCGCCGGCGCGGACGTCGCAATCGAGGCGGCGGATGTTACGCTGGTCAGCGGCGAGCTCACCAAGGCCGTGGAAGCGATCCGCCTCTCCAAGGCGACCTTCCGCAAGATCCTGCAGAACCTGTTCTGGGCCTGGTTCTACAACGTCGCCGCCATCCCCATCGCTGCGCTTGGACTGCTGCATCCCATGATCGGCGTGATCGCCATGACCACCAGTTCGCTGTCGGTCGTCGGCAACTCGCTGCTGCTCAGACGCGCAAAGCTCACGGTGAGACAATGAAGGAGGCGGGAAGGTCGCCATAAACTCGGCGAAACAGCTTCTGGCCGTTCTTGCGGCGGCCGCCGTCGAGATCGCGTTCGGCCCAGGCAGCGCTGACGCCGTGGATGCATGAAACCATAAGAGAACGGCGGGCCTCGAGGTTTACCTCGGAGTGGTGCCGGCTGCTTTGGTGTGGCGCGACCATCCGCGTTATCATTCGGAGGCTAAGATGCACGAGGGCGCTCCACCGGGCGCCCGGTTCGGCATGTGATAGTGGCCATGTTCGACGCCGAAAGCGGGGCGCAGATCGAGGGCGCTTCAGTCGCGAAAGCGAGGCGGTAAACCGGCCCGCCCCTCAGCGCTGCGCCCGATATTCGACCCGTGCAGCCTCATGAATCGGCCACGGGTATACCTCGGCCCCCACCTCCATCTGACAGTGCCTTTCGACATGCGGCTTCTTCGTGCCGCCATCAGCCTCACCCCAAAGGACGGAAAGTCTCGTTCCCCGTTCGGCCAGAGCGCCGCGCACCATGGCGAGGGAGATCCACGCCCGCTCGTTGGCCGAATACACCGGGTAGGTCGACAAACCCACCAGTTCGTTGTCCAACAAGACCTGATCATAAGGATGCGCCGCATAGTGGCCAGCAGGCAGTTCCATCAGCTTGGGACCGGGAAACTCCTCCATCATGCCGGCAAAAATCTTGAGGACATCTTCCTTGCTCCAAACAAGCGTCACCTTGGTGCGATGCACTTCGCCTTCCATCTTCTCAAGCGCCTCGCGCCCGATGAAGTCGTGGTCGAACTTCACCACCCGCCCGTAGTCGAGATCCCATGGCGTGAGGTAGAAGTCCTCGACATTATCGGGCTGGAAACTTCCTCCGACCGAGCAGGTGGCTTCAAAACCGTTGGCCGGCAACCATTCGCGGTAGGGACGCATCTTTTCGCCCGAATAGATGGCCGGCAATGGAGATGGAATCCATCCAGATTCCATGGCCGCGCACGAATAGGACCGCGCGCCGGCACGAAGCAGGCCATACTTTTCCCCGACTTCGAGCAGGCGGTCATAAACCTTCGTTCCGTCTTCGTATGGCCCCCACAGTTCCAGACCTTTCGCGCCACCCATGCCGTGACTCAGTGTCCGCGCCTTGCAGCCCGCTATGGTGATTTCTCCCATGTTGAAAAACTTGGTGGTCAGCGGACCGCCCTCATTGACCTCGTTGAGGATGTCGAGCGCAAGTGGCCCCTGCACCTCGTAGCGGTAGAGCCTGCGGGGCTTGTCGGGGTTTTCGACTGACCGGATGTCCAGCTCGGTCTCGACATCAAAGTCGCCGATCTCGGCTTGAAACTTCATCCAGTGCGCGAGAGGCGGGCGCCCGACATAGAGGATTTCATCATCTTCGAGACCGAATATGATGCCGTCGCCTATGACGTAACCGTCATGGTTGACGCAGACCAACTGCTTGGCTTTATCGCGGCCGAAATTAGCGAAGCTGTTGACGCCGACATAGGACATGAACTTGATGGCATCTGGGCCCCGCACGTACAAATCGGTCATGTGATAGGATTGATTAAGCAGTACTGCGCCATGGCGCCATGCGCGCACCTCCTCCATCCAGTTTGTATATTGCGGCGCAATGGGAAACACGTACGGCCCCACCGGCGAATTCTGCAACATATGTGATGGATTGCCAATCCGATCGATTTTCTCTTGCAGGTTCTTGTCGGCCATTCCGCCCGTCCTCCCTGTTGGTCGTGTTCCTCCTCACTTAACATTGGGCGGCCGTCATCGCTTATGTAGTTATTGAATAATCTAAGCCATTTTGATTATACCAAGAACATGAACATGCAGGGCCGACTTAGCCTCAAGCAAGCCAGAGTGATCGAGGCGGTAGCAATAGCGCAAGGGTTCGATGAAGCTTCACGCGTCCTCAACATGAGTCAGCCCGTGGTCTCTCGGACGGTTGCATCGGCCGAGAACCTGCTTGGCGTAACGCTCTTTCAAAGGGGCTGGAGCGGTACCGAGCCGACCGTTTGGGGCGATACGATCCTGCCGCGATGTTCTGCCGCTCTCAAGCTCATTGCGAGGGCAGAAGCGGACATCGAGGCTATTAGCAATTCAAGGCCAAATCTGACGCACTTCCTGCGCTGGCATCATCTCGACGCCGTTTCGGCGGTGATACGTTTCGGGAGCGCATCGGCAGCCTCAGTCCATCTGGGAATGACCCAACCAGCCATCAGTCGGTCACTCTCGGCCATCTCGGATTATTGCCGGCAGCCGTTGTTCGAGCGACGGCGCAGCGGGTTGCAAGCGAGCCCTCAGGCGCGGAGGCTCGCCACACTTCGGGGCGAGTTATTGCAGGAGCTGTCCCTGAACACTATCAATTTGGAGCCCAGGCGCGGTCTGATCGGAAGGCTGGCGGTCGGCATGCTGCCATTCTCGGGGCAGGATCTGGTGGCACGGGCTTTTGGTTACCTTACCAACCGCTACCCGCATCTGCGCCTGATCGCGGTGCCGGGAAGCTACAACATGCTGACTGAGGCCCTTCGGCGGGGCGAGCTCGATTGTATGATCGGGATACTGCGCTCTCCCACCCCCTTCCCCGAACTCGAGGAAATCTTCCTTTACAACGAGCGCTTCACGCTCGTTGCTCGGCAAGCTCACCCCTGCCACGCGCGCCTGCTGACAATTTCCGACCTGCAGAATGAAAAGTGGATCGTGGCGCCCCACGGTACACCGGTACGATCCTACTTCGGGAGGCTGTTCGAGTCCGTGGGCGCGGTCCCTCCCGCCCAGACGTGTGAAATCCTGTCGTTCAGCAACGCGGAGCAAGTCATCATCAACAGCAACTCGATCGGGCTCCTGAGCTACAGTGATCAGCATATCGCGAACCTTCCGCCAAGTCTCAAGAAGATCAATGTCGATCTGCCCGACTCCGAAATCCCGATCGGGCTCACGCTGAAGCGAACGGAAAGTTCAAGCGAGATCCTAGAAATATTTACGGGCATTTTGCGCGATTCTCTGTCCTCAGCCCCCGGGGAGAAAATATAGGCCGGTTCGGCCCCATTGATATAATCATTTTAGTTCAGAATTTTCGGATCAAGCATAAGCGGCACCCTTATCCACCGTGATACGGGATGCTCAGCCGATCCTGAAATACCCGCGCCGGCGTCAGCTTCTTGCGCCTCGTACCGATCTGGGTGGGAGGACGGAAGTATCACGACGTTTCGTGGGAGGAAGGGAGTCATGTCGCAATATATTCTGACCCTGAAGTGCAGGAACCGGGCGGGCATCGTCGCCGCCGTAGCCGGCCGCCTTGCAGAGAATGGCGGGGATATTTACGAGGCGCAGCAATTCGACGACCGGGAAACCGGAAACTTCTTCATGCGCGTCGCCTTTACGATGAACCAGGGCGTCGACGCCTTCCAGGCCGGTTTCTTGAACGAAGTGTCCAATTTCGGTCTGGAGTGGGCATTGCGGCCAAGTCGCCGCAAGCGCGCAGTTCTGATCCTTGTATCCAAATTCGATCACTGCATGGGCGATCTGCTTTACCGGACGCGCATTGGCGAATTGAACATGGAATGCGTCGGCATCGTCTCCAACCATCCCAGTTCTGCGCTCCGTGTCACCATGCATATGGCGATTCCATATCATCACCTCGCAATCACCAAAGAAACGAAGTTTGAGCAGGAAAGTCAGGTCAAAGCAGTGATCGAGGAAACCGGGGCCGAACTGATCGTTCTGGCCCGGTACATGCAAATTCTGTCCGATGAGTTTTCGGCCTATCTTTCAGGCCGCTGCATCAACATCCACCATTCGTTCCTGCCCGGTTTCAAGGGTGCGAAGCCCTATCACCAAGCTCACGAACGCGGGGTCAAGACCATCGGCGCGACGGCACATTACGTCACCGCAGACCTCGACGAGGGACCGATCATCGCGCAGGACGTCGAACACGTCACCCACGCCGATAGGCCGACGATCTCGTCCGAAAGAGACGGGATATCGAACGTCGCGTTCTCGCGCGCGCCGTGGCGCTGCACCTTGAAGATCGCGTCCTGATCAACGGGCGCAAGACGGTGGTGTTCTCATGACATTATTCTCTCTGTCCAACGCTGCCACACCGACTGTCGACCGGGACGCGGGATCGACCAGGCTCGCAGCCTCCATTGAGATGTCGCCCCGACAAGCCGTGGAGTTCGCCGACCTGCCGGGCCTGTTCCCGCCAGGTGTCCGGGTCTATGTCACCGATATTGGCAAGAACGAGCGTTTTACGCAGGTCATGGCGACCAGAAGGGTGCGCGATCTGGGCTATAAGCCTGTCCCGCACATCGCCGTCCGCCGCATTTTCGATCCCGTGGCCTTCGAGAACCACGTCAGGACAATGGCCGAGGAGGCCGGTGTGCGCGACGTTCTCATTGTAGGCGGGGGAGTTGACAAGCCCGCCGGGCCGTTTGCCGGGTCGATAGATTTGCTCGAAACGGGAATGTTCGACAAATACGGCATCAGCGACATCGCCATTGCAGGCCATCCAGAGGGCAGCCCGGATTTCTCCGAGGCAGAAGCCATCGATATACTCAAACTCAAGCGGGATTTTGGCGAGCGCACCGGCGCGCGAATGCGTATCGTGACACAGTTTGGCTTCGATGGGAGAAAGTTCGCCGAATGGGCGGGTGGCCTGTCGGCGCATGGCATCGATTTGCCCGTCCATATCGGGGTCGCTGGTCCGGCCAAACTGACGACAATGGTCAAGTATGCTGCAATATGCGGCGTGGGGAACTCTGTATCCTTCCTCAAAAAGCGCAGCGGCTCCCTTGCTACGCTTATGGGTGGCTTCTCGCCCGACGAGGTGGTAGAGCCTATTGAGGCCTATGCGCGCTCCAATCCCGCTTCGGCGATCCAGCAGCTTCATGTCTTTCCATTCGGCGGGATAAAGGGCACGGCGGCATGGCTGATCGAGCGGGGTACGTGGGATGACAAGCGTGGGGGCGGTGCGTGATGCGCACCACCCTCCTTAGTCGCGATTAGGCAGCCGCCTGCTCGACCAATTTAGAGAGCAGTTCAGGTGCATCAACCATAATGTCGTGTCCAGACTGATCCTCCGGCACCCCATAGGTATTCCAGGTCGGATCGGCCTTGGTGTCTTCGTAGTTCTTGGCGAACGCAGGCTGCGGAAAGCCGAGAGCCCGTACAAACAACTTCTTACCTATCCGCTCGCGCGCGCCGGTAAGTTGGATCTTTGTGAAAACAGCATTCATTGGCTGAGGAGTCATCTTGGCGTTGACCCAATCGATATTCGCTTGCGTTTTTACCCTGAAGGCTTCCGCCGGAATTGGAGGCCTCGCTATGAGGCCTGCTGCACGCAACTCGTCAAGCTTCGCTTGTTGCTGGGGTATGTTGGTGTCATAGGCGCTTGTCCCATCCACCGGAAGAAATGCGTCTACCATGACCAGCGAGGATACCTGCTTTTCAACGTTCTCAAGGGCGCCCGAACAGACCCAACCGGCATAAGAATGGGCAACGAGGGTGACGTCGTTGAGGTCCTCCCACCAGAACAGGTTGGTGATATCCTGGATGTGCGTATCCATGTCGACGTCCGCACTGAGCATATGCGAATACTCCGCAAGGCCCGTCATTGTCGGCGTGTACACGCGGTGTCCCTTCGCCTCGAGGATGTCGCGAACGTATTTCCAGCACCAGCCCCCATGCCAGGCACCATGCACCAGAACGAACGTCTTCCGGCTTGTCTGGGCGACGGCAGGAGCTGCCAGGCCGGACGTCAGGGTGGCCGCCGCAATCGTCGAGGCCCCGGTCAAAACCAAGCGCCGCGACAGTCTTGGGACCGCTTTCAATGAAGCTCCGCTACCTGCGCGGCCTTTGGCGTAGGACTTGCGATTGATAGACATGTAACTCTCCTCCCTCGAACTGTCATGCGCCTTTCTTCACAGAAGACCTGCTTTCGATATCTGGTCGGTTTGCTAGGCCTGTCCGGTCGGCCCCGGCGCCCGGTCAACCACTGCGATCTCCGCTCGCGCCAGCATTTCCATCAGCCGAACCTTCTCGCAGGTGGCGGCAGGGTTATCGAACAGATTGCTTAGCTCCTCCGGGTCCGCCTCGAGGTCGTAGAGCTCCCCAAAATCGGATCCGTGATAGAGCGAAAGCCGCCAACGGCCGTCATGGAGGGTATGGACTCTCGGCTGTGGTCCGAAAGCGGGGTCGGTCTTCTGGTGGTCATATTGAATAAGTGCGGCCCGGCGTCCCTCCCCGCCCGCAACTGGCAGCTTGATGCCTTGCATGCCGACCGGTGCCTCAACCATGGCGCGCTCGAGTATCGTCGTGCCGATGTCGAGTGTCTGGCCAATGGCACCGGTTTGCTCGCCCGCCTTCCCCTCCGGATCCGACCAGATAAATGGAACCCTGGTGATCTGTTCGTACTGCTCTGCACCTTTGAAAAGCAGCCTGTGGTCGCCCAGATGATCGCCATGGTCGGAGGTGAATATCTTCACCGTATCGTCCGCCCTGCCCGTCCGGTCGAGACTGGAGACAACCGTGCCCAGAGCGTCGTCAATCATTGCGATCAAGCCGCAAGTCAATGCGCGGGCCTCCAACGCCTCGCGCGCCGAGCATGCGACCGTACTCATGCCCGCAAGGTTTGCCCGCCCTTCCTCGCGCTCCCGGATCGCCGCCGCCACGTGGAAGGGCGGCGTCCAATCATTGGCGGCAAAGGCCGCGGGTAACGCCATTTCCTCGGGCTTGTACATGTCCCAGTATTTACCCGGCGGATTGAACGGATGGTGCGGGTCTGGCCAGGACACCATCAGAAAGAAGGGCTTGTCGCTGTCCTTGCGATCTTCGATCCATTTTGCCGCCCGCTCGGCGATGTAAGTGGTCGAGTAGTGCTCCGGCGCCACCGCCGTGCGCACGGCCTGCGGGCAGGAATAGTCGTGCGGCAGCTGGTTCTTGACGCCGATCTTCGATGCCGCATCCGCATCGCGCTCCGCCAGCCACTGCACATAGTCGCCGCCTGCCGCATCCCCGTGACCGGTCACCAACTCCACATGGTCGAAACCATAGAATGGCGTTGGAACCTTTGGCTGTGGTCCATCCCAAAAGTCAGGCTCTTCCACACGAAAGAACGGGTCCTGATACTCAGTGCGCACCGACTGATCGAGCGGCCTGTCGGCCCGGAAATGATCCGGCCGTGTCACCGGTGGCTCGATCATCGATGGCCTGCCGCTGAAGTTCTGCAAATGGCTCTTGCCGATCAGCACGGTCTCGTATCCGGCAGCCTTGAGCACCTCGACGAAGGTTACATTGCGCCGTTCCAGAGGAATGCCGTTGGCCCTTACGCCATGGCTTGAAGGCATGCGGCAGGTCATAAGGCTAGCCCTGTTTGGCATGCAGACCGGGCTCGTCACATAGAACTTATCGAACCTGATACCGGTGTCCGCCAGCCTGTCGATATTCGGGGTTTTGAGCACCGGGTGGCCATAACATCCCAGAAAATCAGCCCGGTGCTGATCGGTAATGAAAAGGATGAAATTCGGACGCTTAAGCATTGACCACCTTTGTACGGCTGAGAACAAGGCGCGCGGCAACGAGCGCAATGCCGGTTGCGATGCCGGCCGAGTCGATGAGATGACCGCCGGGAATGGCAGATCCTGGTACAAAGCAACCGGCACCCGCCAGAATGAATGCCAAGCGCCATACGGCGCTCAGCGTTCCGCCAAAGAAGCCGATCCAGCCTGCCGAAACGAGCCACACGCCGGCAACAGAGAGTACGAAAATCCTGGCGATCTCCAGTGGCGTACCTTGCCAGAGCATCTCGGGCGACAAGGCGAAGATGAAAGGCACCACATAGGCCGGCCACCCGAAGACCACCGCAGCAAATCCGGTTTTGACGAAATCCGCCTTTGCTATCGTTGCACCGGCAAATGCCGCGGCGGCAACGGGAGGAGTAATCATCGACAGGATGCCGAAATAGAACGCGAACATATGCGCTGCGATGGGGGGTACGCCTGCTTCCACCATCGAAGGCGCAACAAGTGTCGCGAGCAGCAGATACACACCCACCGTGGGCATACCCATGCCCAATACGATCGAGATGGCACCGGAAAGCAGCAGAATGACCGTGAGGTTACCCCCGGAGAGCTCGATGATCGCCTGGGTCAACGCAAAGCCGAGACCAGTGATATTGAGCACGCCGATCACCACGCCCGCCATGGCTGAGACCATGAGCAACTGGGTGACGGCAACGCCGGTATCGCCAACCGCCTCGACAAGCCGTGTCCAGGGCATACGCACGCCGCGATAGCCGAATACCAGCGCAATCGGTATGATCAAACCTATCGCATACATTGCAGCGGTCTGCGGCTGCAGGTTCAAGGTGAACAGTCCGGCAATGATCACCACGAAGGGCGAAATATAGAGCCAGCCCTTTGAGAGCACCTCGAGCGCATTGTATTTCATCTCGTCAACCGAACGTATGTCTTCCTTGGCCGCGTATAGGTCCGCCTGGATAAACAGCGACACGTAGTAAAGGATCGCCGGGATGAGAGCCGCGAGAATGATATCCGTGTACGGCACCTGCAGGAATTCGGCCATCAGGAAGGCAGCCGCGCCCATCATCGGTGGCATGAGTTGGCCACCCGTAGAGGCCACAGCCTCGATAGCCGCTGCCCGCTCCGGCGGATAGCCGCTCCTTTTCATCATTGGAATGGTAATCACGCCGGTCGAGACGACATTGGCTACCGCGCTGCCCGAGATCGAGCCGAACAGAGATGACGCGACAATAGCGATCTTGGCGGACCCACCGCGATATTTGCCCATCAGCGCCGCCGAAATCTCGGTGAAGAAGTTAGCGCCGCCCGATGCGTTGAGCAGGTTGCCAAAGAAGATGAAGGGCACGACGATCGATACCACTACGCCGATCGGCAATCCGATAATCCCGTTTGAGTCCATGCCGAGATAGATCAGCAGCCGGTCCATGGCGACCTGGCGCCCCTGAAAGTGCCCAGGGACAAGGTGCCCAACGAGGCCGAAGACCAGGAAGAGCAGAACGAAGCCAAAGAGCATAGTTCCCGCGGTGCGCCGCAAGCATTCGGCGACCGAAACCACGATGATGGTGGCAGCAGCCACGGAGCTAAACGGCTTGTCAAACAGGGTCGCGACAATGCCGACATAATTCACCGCCACATAGGTGCAGGCGCCGAACGCCAGTATCGCCGCCACGATGTCATACCAGGGCAAACGCGTCTTCGCCGTGTGCTGCTTGAATGGCTGCAGGATGAAGACTGTCGCAAGCCCCAGACCAAGGATGACGGCCAGCAACTGCTCGTTGATCAACACGAGCCCAAAGGCGCGATAAAGATCGAGTGCATTCGCCAGCGAGAGCAGCACCAGAGCCGAGCCGATGATCTTGCCGGCCAGAACAATTTTTGGGTTGTCTTGCTCGATATGTTCTGTGCTGTCCGCCGTTGAAGCTTCGAGCCTGGACATGTCATTCCTCCCTGGAATGCATTCTTGCAGCGCCGTGCTTCCCAACAGGGCGGACAAAGGACGCTGAAACTTTTGAATCTGCGCATCGTGCTTTCCGAAAACAGATGCCAGTTTTCGGGCCGATGCGCGAAGTTTTCTTATCCGGCAGACGCCGAACGTTTCACAGGTCGGCTTCGGTGTAGAATTGTTCTGCGCCGGGGTGGAAAGGAACCCCGACATCGGTGTGCATCGCACCCGGATCGAACCCGTTGAATGCCCCGTTCGCGGCCACCAGAGCTTTTTTGTTGGCGTGAAGCGCCTTGACCAGATTGTAGACCACCTCCTCCGGCACATCTGCGCCGGCGAGAATGACGAAAGGCGTGGTGTACGCACCCTGCGGCTCAGTTATGCCGGGAAAATTCGGGCCAGGTTTGACCTCGGCAACCCATGCTCCCGGCGATATGTCCTCGATCTTGGCGTTTGCCTCCTCCGACTTTTCTACCGGCAGGATGCGAATGCCACCCAAAGCCGCATCCGCCTGCTTGGTACGTCCGGATGACAAGGAGAAGAACGTGGCATCCACATTGCCCGCCTCCAGGTCCTCGACGCCACGCACACCGTCCGGCACAGGCACCCTTTGTACGTCGTCATAACTCATGCCGACGGTGTTCAGCGTAGCCTCGGCGTTGATCTGAACTGCCACCTGCGTGAGAAAATCGGACGCAACCCGCTTGCCCTGAAGGTCCTGCAAGGTGTGGATGTCACTGTCCTTGGGCACGATGAAGCCGCTGTAAAGATCGAACAATACCGCGACCATCCGGATGTTTTCGTTTGGGCTGCTGAACTCACCCTGGCCTGTGTATGCAAAGGCGGCGGCAACACCATTGGCAATGGAGAACTCCAGTTCTCCATTGTTCACCAGCGGAACGACCACGTTCGGCCCGCCCTGCGGCACAACGCGCATCCGAATGCCGCCCTCCTCGATGGCAACCTTGGACACCGCCGCGCCTGTCGCATAGGCCAGAGAGCCTTGCGGGTTTGTCCCGATCGAGATCGTCTGTGCGGAAGCGGCACCAGACAGCCCCACTGTGATGGCCGCCACAGCCAGAAAACGAGAAATCATCTTCTCCTCCCTTTGATGATTTAAACGAGAAACTGACAGGAGAATTCTTGATATGTAAATTGCTAAACTTGCGGCAAAACATAGCAAAATTGCTATATTTTGCCGACGTCGCTCCGCCCGAACGGGGCCGGACTGGCTGACGGGCACTAGCCTATGCCTTTGCCGCCACACGGATATCGTTGATCAACGTCTCGCATGCCGCGCTTCGCGGAATAGCGGGATCGGTACTGATTCCTATTGGCCCCTGAAGCTCAGGGGCAAAAATATTCAGGCGCCGCAGGTCTCCGCGTTCGAGATCCGATCTGATGACACCCACCGGCACGATCCAGACAAAACCGTTTTCGACCACAAGAGCACGCGCGAGTTCGATAAGATTGGTTTCAACGACATCACCAAACCCGGTAATCCCATGTTCAAGTAGAAAACGGTCGATTTCATTCCGGATGATCGTATCCGCCTGATGCAAGACCACGCTGTGGTCACCCAGGTCAGCCAGTTCGACATGTTCCAGTTCAAAAAGCGCGTGGCCAGGGGCGGCAACAAAGGCGATTTCCTCGGAATACAAGTGCTCGAACGCCAGCCCCCTCATGGCTTCTGCCGCAGCGAGGCGGCCGTACACGAAATGCACATCTCCACGCCGTAGTTTCGAGAGCAGTTCCGCGTTGGTCCCACTTGCAACGTGCACAGTGGTCTGGGGGAAACGCTGTTTAAAATCGCGCACCACACGGGCGAAAGTCGCTCCCGCAACAGTCGGCAGAGCTCCTGCCTTCACAATTTCGGTGGAGTTGGAGCGGTTGCCGGCCATCGCAACGCCCATATCAATCTGCGCCAAACCCGAAGTGACATGCCGCTGCAGAAGCTGCCCGGCCTCCGTTAGCTTGGAACCGCGTTGGCTGCGGTCGAACAGCGGCAACCCAACAACTCGCTCCAGTTCACCAATTGTTCTGGAGACTGCCGACTGCGTCAAATGCAATGTTTCGGCCGCTCGTACAACGCCCCCCTGCCGCGCAACTTCAAGGAAAACGCGCAGCTGTCTGATCCTGACACGGTTCTTCACAATCACCCTGCTTGCCCCACTTCCGGAGCGTGCATTCTATGGGTACGTCTCATGTCGGGCAAACTGCGATAAGCACAGACTGGGCAGCAGCTCGTATCGCTCCCTTCAGCTTGACAGTGGCTGGATACGGTGCGCCTGAAACGGTCGGGCAAGCGGACGATATCGACACTGTCGACAATGTCGGCCATAGTAAACGGATCGGCATGGAGGACGGCTCGCAGCTCGGCTTCGCCCGCCGCTTCGAAAATGCCGAAATTGCCGATATCGGTTTCCCCGTCCGCCTCGGTCAGGGCGCTACCGGTCAGGACCCTGGCCGCACTGTTGCCGCCCGATGCCACATAGGCTCGGTGCTGTGTTCTTGCTGCGCTTTCTTCTCCGCCTGGGAGCCCGGATTGTGCCGGCAGATCATCAGGAAATACACCGTCGTTCCTAGGCTCGATTCTCCAGCACCACCATGCCGGCACCGGTCAACGAAGCCGGCGCATAGTAATGCTTGTGTTTCAAATCGACCTTCGGATCCATGGCCGCGCGCATGACGAGCCACATGATCAACTCCGCACCTTCCGAGCCGAACTGCTCGACATAGTCCTCCCGCGACATGTCGCGGTATTTCTCGTAGTCGTTGGCGATACCTTCGAGCCAAGCCTCATCTGCTGCACGGTTGATGAAGCCCGCGCGGCTACCCTGCAATTGGTGGGACAGACCGCCAGTACCCATTATTACCACACGCTCGTCGCCCGGGAAGCACTCGATCGCCTCGCGCAGCACCTTGCCCATTTCCCAGCAGCGCAGCGGCGTCGGGATCGGGTACTGGATGGTGTTCACCCAGATCGGCACGACCTTGACCGGCCACTTGTCCGGGCGGCCGAAGAACAACTCTATCGGGACCTGTAGGCCATGGTCGACCTCGATCTCGCGGCAAACGAGCGGATCAAAGTGTCTCTCGACCAGCTTGTCAACGAAATGCCAAGAGAGGTCCGCTGCGCCCGCAAATTCGGGAATGGAACGCGGGCCCCACCCCTCGTCGACGGGCCTGTAGCTTTCGGCCACGCCGACGGCAAAGGTCGGAACCCGGTCGAGGAAGAAAGAATTGCCGTGGTCGTTGAAGACCACCACCGCGATGTCCGGCTTGGCTTGCTTCATCCACTCTTGGCCAGGAATATAGCCGTCAAAAAACGGCTTCCAGTCCGGCGTGTCCGCCATGCCCCTGTCGAGCGCGACGCCGATGGAGGGGACGTGGCTCGTGCCAACGCCGCCGATGATCTTGGCCATTTGTCAGACCTTTCCCAAACGCTGCGCCAAGAAGGCGTCGTGGTCCATGCCGGCCTGTGCCGCGCCAATACGAGACATGGGCGTCGGGTCGATGGCCGAGATTTTCAGGATGAAGAACAGATTGCCGCCGAGGCGCACCATTTCGTGCCAGTCGCGCGCCTTTACGGCGGCCTTTTCCTCGTCAGAAAGACCATAGCGGCCGAGATAGGCGTCCTCGTCGGCCTTGAAGGCTTCGCGGTTCTCCGCACGGCCAAGATCCATCGCCATCTTGTTCATGCGGTAGCCCCTGAGGTTAGCCTCGCGATCGAACAAGGGCGTCTCGGGCAGAGCCTGCTTGTCGACCTCCGACGTATCCGGCATCTTGTCCTCCTTTTGCCAGCCTGCCATCCACATGCCCATGGCCGCGGTCACCGCCTCAGGCTGTTCCAGCGGCGCGAAATGGCCGGCGTCTTCAATGATCACCAGACGCGCATCGGGCAGAAGCGCCAGCATTTCCTCGTGTTGCGCGACCGGGCTCCACTTGTCGTAACGCCCCACCGCCAGCAGCACGGGGCAGGTGATTGTACCCAGATAGGCCGCGGCGTCCGGCCGCCCGAGCAATGCCTCAATCTGGCGCTCGTGCTGTTCGGGATTAGCGCGCAGCACCATCTCCGTCAGCCCGCCCATCAGCACTTGGTCGCCATGGTGGGCCTCGTCCACCATGGGCGGGAGCCAGCGCACCGCCAGTGCCGACATGCCCTCACTGTGGGCGAGATCGACCATTTCCTGCCGCTTAATCTCCTCGCCCTTGCGGCGGGGATGAATGCCAGTATCGATCAGGGCGAGCTTCGCAACGCGTTCAGGCGACAATCTCACCATTTCGAGCGCGATGCGTGCACCCATGGAATGCCCCGCCACCCACAGCGCACCAGGATGCCTGAACAAAATGTCTTCGGCCATGCCCGTAATGGAAAGGCCGGCGCTGACGTCGGCAATGCTGACTGGCATGTCCTTGTCAAAAACTTCGGCTTGCTTGTGCCAAGCGAAGCTGTCGCACAAGAGGCCAGGAACCAAGACGAGCGTAGGCTGGCTCATTTGCTCTGCCTCCAAGCTAGTTTCAGGACTGATATGACCCTGGAATCTGTCAGCAATCCATCTCACGGACCGTGGCTATCTCTTGCAGAGCCGACAAAGCCACACGTGGATCGGCGGTGGCACGACCAATGGCAAGAGAGAAACAACATGTAAATTGCTAATTCCGCCCTTGTTAATAGCAATAATGCTATATTATGATCAGTTCAGCCGATTGACTACAGAAATGAAACCAGGCGTTCTGGCCGACCTTGCCAAAGTCCGCATGTTTGCGTGTCATACAGCGCATCCCGCAAAATATGGCGCCTGGCTGCCGGCCATGCGCATCACTCGAACTCCGCCATCGGGAACAGATCGGGTCTGTGTATTTATTAAGCCCATCATCTACGATTGTTCGCGCTGCTGGGGCTTATGCAGCGATTGACAGGCATTCATGATATGATCATAGACCCGGCGCGTTCCGCGTCACCGTTTCGGCAGGCATCCAGAATCTCGCGAGGCACGATCCCCTACCCCTCCAACGTACGCCAAGGCAGCTGAATGCGCACAACCAAGGTAATCCATGTCGTCTCCTGCCATGCGGAAGGTGAAGTCGGTGATGTGATCGTGGGTGGCGTCGCGCCCCCGCCGGGCGATTCGGTCTGGGAGCAGCGCAAATGGATCGCGGAGGACCAAACTCTTCGCAATTTCGTACTCAATGAACCGCGCGGTGGCGTTTTCCGCCACGTCAACCTCCTAGTTCCGCCCAAGCACCCAGAGGCACAGGCCGCCTGGATCATCATGGAGCCGGAAGATACACCGCCGATGTCCGGCTCAAATTCGATTTGCGTCTCAACGGTGCTGCTCGATACCGGCATCATACCCATGCAGGAACCGGTGACCGAAATGGTGCTGGAGGCGCCCGGTGGCCTGGTGCGCGTGCGAGCCGACTGTGCGGGCGGGAAAGCGGAACGTATTACGGTAGAGAACGTGCCCGCATTCGCCAGCAAGACCAGCGTTCCGCTTGAGGTCGAGGGCCTAGGTACGATCACGGTGGACACGGCCTACGGCGGCGACAGCTTCGTCGTGGTCGATGCGCCCTCCCTCGGGCTTGGGCTGCAAACCGACGAGGCGCGCGAGCTTGCCGTGCTTGGGGTACGCATTACCAATGCTGCCAATGAACAACTGGCATTCTTTCACCCCGATCGCCCCGACTGGCGGCACCATTCGTTCTGCCTCTTTGCCGGCGCGATCGAACGTGATGACAATGGCCTGAAGGCGAAATCGGTCGTGTCGATTCAGCCCGGCAAGCTCGACCGGTCCCCGACCGGGACGGCAGTGTCGGCGCGCATGGCGCTTCTCCATGCCAGAGGGGAAATGGCGGTCGGCGACCGTTTCACCGGCGTCTCCATCATCGGATCGGAGTTCCACGGCAAGATCCTTGGCACCGCGAAGGTCGGCGACCTTGCCGCCATCCGCCCGCAGATCAGCGGTCGTGCCTGGGTCACCGGCACACATCAACATATGCTGGACCCGAGTGACCCGTGGCCGGGCGGTTATCGCGTGGCCGATACCTGGCCAATGAAACGGAAGGGGGGCTGAATGCCCATCGAGTTGTTTCCTAGCTCTTCAGAGAAAAAAGGAACTTACCCGCAAGATCATGCGCACCTTCGCGACCATAATAGACTCGAAAACCTGCGAATATCACGGTGCAGTTCTCGGAAATCTCCCCGCATGTGTCGTAACCTTTGAGCCAATTAAGAGCTCCACAAAATCCGACCGGATCGGCAACACGATCCGACCCGTAGGTTATCGGACTACGCCACTTTCCCCGTGAGCGAGCGCTGGGGCGGGGCTTGACTAGCGCCCACAAGACCAGACAAGACGAATTCGATAAACTGAAGGACATGGGGCTTGCCCTGCGATGCAGAGTTCAGCTTGAGGTAATAGCCGCGATCCACCTGAAGCGGGTTTTCAAAGAGGCGGCATAGCCTCCCCGCCTCAAGTTCCGCTGCGACAAGATGATGCCAGCCGAGAATGACCCCCTCGCCTTTTACAGCAGCGTCCAGCAGCAGCGGATAATTGTTGCTGACCAGGGAAGGCAGGAAGGGCGGAATTGCGATACCCATCGCACGAAACCAGTCCTCCCAGGTGGCTGCTTGCCAGCCAATTGCGTTGGCGGTCCAATGTGTGCGGTGCAATTCAAGAAGATGTGCATACCCAAGGCTGTTCGGATCATCGAAAGGGCCATGCTTCTTCAAATATTCAGGACTGCACATCGGCTCGACCGTTTCCGGGAAGAGATAATAAAGCCTTTCGCCCACATCGCAGCGCTCATTGCCGCAGATCAAGGATACGTCAACTTCGTCGAAGTTCCGCAACGCATCGTCCTCGTCCGAAGCCAACAGCACGAACCTCACGTCTGGATTGTCAACTCGAAACCGGTCAACAAAGGGCTTCAGCCAGCAGGCGACGGCCGCGTTGGTGCCTGAGCAGGTAATCACTGCGACATCGGACGGCGCCAAGATCGCCTCAATGCCGTCGCAGATATTGTCGAGCCCCTGACTGACGGCTCTCAGCAGGCCTTCGCCCGCGGGCGTCAGTTCGAGACTGTTGTGCTTCCGTACGAACAGGCTGGCGCCAAGAGCCTTTTCAAGACCGCGGATCTGTTGGCTGATTGCCGCCTGCGTGACATTGAGTTCAGCACCCGCCATGGTAAAGCTCAGATGCTTCGCCGCCACTTCAAAAGTGGCGAACGATCCGAGTGATGGAAGATATCGACGTTTGGGCAGCATGGCTCAAGTTAAACATTCTTGCTGAATGCAACAAGCGCGTCCGAACCGGCGGTTGGTCAAATTAACGCGCCTATGCGCATCATTCCCTTCTTGCCCGCCATCCCTTCCAGTTGAGATACGCCGTCGCGCCCAATTTCGCCAATGGCGCAGGGGGGAGAAGTGACGGTTTCGCTTGTCCAGCAAAGAACTCGGTGATGACGGAACTTTTGCCGCTGGCGCACTCCGCCGCGGCGATGCCAGTCAGCGTCCCGCGGGTCGTTCCCAGGCCGTTCTGGCAACAGGCAGCGTAGACGCTGCTGTCGATCTCACCCGTCACGGATACGTCGTTCCGAGACAGGCACAACTGACCCGACCAGGCGTATTCCATTCTGACGTCACGGATTTGGGGGAAACGTTCATCGAATTTTCTGCGCATGATCTTCGCGGCGCGACGCATTTTGTACTCGGTGCTTTCCATGTCGGGGCGGAATTCGGCGCATGTCCGGATGGCAATTCGATTGCCGCCTTGACCCGTGTCGGTCCGACGGATCGTAGCTCCCATCGGGTCTGACGGAGTGATGCCCCATCTCGGTTGCCCGCCGAGGCGGCGCAGCGCGTCTTCACTCAGTTCCTCGGTCATACTGGCAAAGAGGAAAATGTGCATGAGGCGGCCGCGCGAAATGCCGAAACTCTCGATGTGGCCGTTGTTGGCAAGGATTATCTTGTCGGTCGAAACAGCTCCACCGGAAGTTTCGACACGCCAGCTTGCCCCCTGCCGGCAAAAGGCAGTAACCGGGCTCTCTTCATGGATAGCCACCTCACGGGACAGGCCCTGGGCCCAACCTCGAACGTAACCGGCAGGTTGGAGCATGACGGTCCCTGGCGTATAGAGTCCCGACAAATAGTATCGGCTGCCGGTCACCTCCAACATCGCCTGTTCGTCCAGCACCTCATAGCGCTCGCCCAGCCTCTGCAAATGAGCACCATAAGACTTATTCTGCGCCTGGCTGCTCTCCGTCGCGGCGCCGTTGATCTTGCCTGCCGGATCGAAATAATTGGCATCTATTCCATAATCCTGCACCGCCTCACGAGCGAACTCGATCGCCATCCGATTCAGGGAGATAAGGCTTCTATCCAGACCTTCATTCGCACCGGCATAATTTTGCGAAGCCAGGTTGTGCGGCAGGTCGATCATGAACCCGGAATTGCGCCCGGTGCCCCCCTCGCCGACGCGAGCAGCATCGAGGACGACAACCTTCGCCCCCGGGTTCAACTGAACGAGTCGCCGCGCCGCAGATAGTCCTGCAAAGCCCGCTCCGATTACCGTAAAGTCGGCCGTTACATTTCCTTGCAATGGTCGCGCCGCGGGCAGTGCGCCAAGAATTGCGCTCCAGGCAGCACGGCCGGCAAGTTTAGGCAGCCTCTTCGCCACGTATTCGCGCTGCATTATTGTTCTTTCGAGGGCAGTCGAAGTCTTTCCCGAAGGCTGTCGAGACCAGCCTCGAGGGCGGCAAGCGTCCCGTTATCCGCCAGTGCCCTGCTCAAGGCCTGGTTCAAACCACCCTCGGTGCCCAGTCCGGCGCGCAGTTGTGCAAGATCGGTTCCGGTCCCTTGCGTCAGCAACTTGCAATAGGCGCCGATCAGCCCTGCCAAATAGTTCGCGGCTTCGGCACGATCACCGGTGAAGGCCGACAGCCAATTTGCAGCGACCTCCATCTGATCAAGCAAGGGCAGCAGCACGCCCGTCGCCGCAAAATGCGCACTAAGCACGACTTCCGAGGCGCAAGCGTGGATGCTCACATGAGGGCCGAATACCTCGTTGAGACGAGCATTATCCGGAAACACGGCCAATGGCGTGCCGCCCAAGGGCATCGGTGGTAGCGGAATGGCAACGCAGATTTCGGTGACCGGCGCGCAAAGCCGCTCAAGCTCGGCGATTGGCACTCCAGCCATGACGGAAATGACCGTCTTGCCTTCGCCGAACGCCAGGTTTGACAGTTCCTTGCGGGCGGTGTCGGCCAGCAGGCAGAGCACCACGATATCGCTTTCGTCCACGACAGTCTGGTTCGCCGCCCGGCGGAGCCCGGGATACCTCGCCTGCAGTTCCGCCGAAACACGCTCGTTGCGGAAAGAGACGACGATGTCGTGCCCTGCCCCGGCGATGGTTTGAATCATCGCCGAAGCGATCTCTCCGGTTCCAAGGAAACCGATCCGCGCCATCACTCCACCTTGGAATCCGATGGATCGCCAAGGTCGATCCAGATGGTCTTGAGTTGGGTGTATTGGTCGTGAGCGTGGATCGAATTATCGCGCCCGCCAAAGCCGGACTGCTTGTAGCCACCGAAGGGCGTAGAGATATCACCTTCGCCAAAGCTGTTGACCGTCACCGTTCCGGCGCGAAGCGCGCGTGCCCCACGGATCGCACGACGCGCGTTGGCGGTAAAGATCGAGGCCGCCAGACCGTATTCCGTGTCATTGGCCACCGCGATGGCTTCGTCAAAGCTCGACACGGTGATGACCGACAGGATCGGGCCGAAGATCTCTTCACGGGCCAGCGTATCGTCGTTGCTGCCCACGTCGACGATCGTGGGCTCGACGAAGGCACCGTCGATATCCTTGCCACCCAGGATGATCTGGCTTTTTTTGGCCAGCCCAAGATAGCTGCAGACCTTGTCGAAATGCGACTTGGAAACCAGGGCGCCGACCCGCACGGAGGGATCCAGCGGCGAACCGACATTCCATTGCCGGGCGGCGGCTTTCACACGTTCCAGAAGATCGTCCTTAATGTCCTCGTGAACGATCAGGCGCGCGGCGGCAGAGCAGTTTTCGCCCATGTTCCAGAAGGCGCCGTTGACCACGTGCTCGGCCACGGAGTCGAGGTACTCCGCATCGTCCATCACGATGCAGGGATTCTTGCCCCCCATTTCCAGCACGACTTCCTTGAGATTGCTGTCCGCCGAATAGTGCAGGAACCGCCGCCCCGTTGCCGTCGAACCGGTGAAGGACACCATGTCCACATCCGGGTGCTTGCCCAGAGGCTCGCCCACGGCAGAGCCGCTGCCGGTCACGATGTTCAGCACGCCCGCTGGGACGCCCGCTTCATGGGCCAGTTCGGCAATCCGCAGGGCGGTCAGACTGGTTTCCCCCGCGGGCTTGATCACCAGCGAACAGCCCGCGGCCAGCGCAGGGCCGATCTTCCAGGCCATCATCAAAAGCGGGAAGTTCCACGGCAGGACAAGCCCGACGACGCCGACGGGTTCGCGCACGACCATCGCGATATGATTGTCCGAAGCGGGGGCCACCTGGTCATAGATCTTGTCGATCAGTTCCGCATGCCACTTGATGCAGTGGATCGTCTCGGGCACGTCCACGGTCTCGCAGTCGTAGATGGTCTTGCCGCTGTCCAGGCTTTCCATCACCGCCAATTCATGGCGGTTGCGGGTCATCAGCTTGCAAAGCCGGATCAGCACCTCCTTGCGCTCTGCGGGATGCAGTTTCGACCAACGGCCATCGTCAAACGCTTCGCGCGCCTTGGAAACGGCGAAATCCACGTCCTGCGCATCGCAGGCCGCCACATCCGCAAGCTTCACGCCGGTCGCCGGGTTCACCGTCTCGAAGGTCTTGCCGGATTTTGCCGGGCGGAAGCTGCCATCGATGAACGCGTTCACCGGCAGGGTCAGGTTGGCTGCGATAGCCTCGTATTCTTCGCGCGTCAGAAGCTCGCTCATGGATCAGTTCTCCGCCTTGATGGCCGCAATCGTGGTTTTGAGGGTCCGGACGACCTGCTCAAGCTCCCGCTTGTCATCCTTGTTGAGACCGCGCAGCGGCGGGCGCATCGGCCCGGCCCGCAAGCCTGCCATTTCCGTTCCGTGCTTTACACACTGAATGAACTTGCCGCCCTGTTCGAGGACGCGCATCAGCGGCATCATTGCCGACATGATCCGGCGCCCTTTGGCGAAATCGCCATGCACGGCACAGGTCTCGTAAAGAAGGACATGCTCCTCAGGCAGGAAGTTGGAGCCTGCGCAGATCCAGCTGCGCGCGCCCCAGGCGAAGAATTCCAGTGCCTGATCGTCCATCCCGCAGGACATCTGGATATGCGGATAATCGCGGGCCAGCAGGTGAACCCGGTTGATATCGCCCGAGCTTTCCTTAATCCCGATGACGTTGCGCGAGCGGCAGACGCGATCGAGAAACTCCTCACCCATATGCACGCCCATGCGACCGGGATAGTTGTAAAGGATGATCGGCAGGTCGGCGGCGCGGTCGATGGCGAGCGCATTCAGCGCATTCTCGCGTTCGGTCGGAACCGAATAAGGCGGCGTGCCCAGCAAGATGGCGTCGGCGCCCATGTCGCGCGCACCTTTGGCCAGTGCGACGGAATCCGGCGTCCGCATGGCGCCCGTGCCCACGATCAACGGCAAGCGACCATTCAGGCGGTCCTTGATGAACCGCGCCAGTTCAAGCCGTTCATCGACGGTCTGGGTGTAATTCTCAGCCGTCGATCCGCCGGAGATTATCCCGTGGACGCCCTTCTCGACCAGATGATCGACCACATCGGCCAGCGCGTCGAGATCGAAGGCGCCGTCGTTGTCGAACGGCGTTACGACAGGTGTGTAGATCCCTTCAAGCGTGAACCTGAATGCCATTGCGTACTTCCATTCGCCATGTTGTGTCGGAGCCCGGAAGCGCGCTCAGAGCCTCCCGGTGATAGCTGCGCGCGCCCGCGCCGCGGGCGCGCGCTATTGAACTTGCCTCTACGGCATGAACCCAAGGAGCCGCGGCAGGAACAGCGCCAGCGGCGACCAATAGGTCGTGACAAGCATTACGGGAAATGCCGCCAAGGCCATGAAATAGAACGCGGGCGTGATCACTTCCGACATCCCGACCCTGCCGACACGACAGGCCATGAACAGGATTGGGGCCATCGGGGGGCTGTTCGCCCCGATCACAATGCTGGTCCCGATGATCGCTGCAAAGTGGATCGGGTCGACGCCAATCTCGGCCATGACCGGCACCATCAGAGGGCTGATGATGGCGATCACGCTGACATCGTCCATGATCATGCCCATGGCGACCAGAAAGATGTTCACCACCAACAGAATGAGGATCGGGCTCGAAAAGGTACTAAGCAGGAGATCGGTCAGTTCCTGAGGTACGCGCTCGAGGGTGAGAATCCGGCTGGCGACGAACGAGAAGACCAGGATGATCATGATGACCCCGGTGGTGGTCGCGGCATGGATCACCGCTTCGCCGATCCCTCGCAAGGTCTGTTCCCGGTAGATAAACAAACCGATCGGGATAGCGAGCGCCACGGAAATGGCCGCCGCCTCGGTCGGCGTGGCATACCCCCCATAGATCCCGCCCAGGATAACAACCGGCAGCATTAGTGCGGGTATAGCCCGCCAGCCGGTCGAAGCGGTTTCAGAAAGGCGCTGCCCCCACGGAGCTTTTTTGGTATCCCCACCCAGCTTCCGGTTGACATGCAGCCGGTTGAACAACGCAAGCGCGATCATCAGCAAGATGCCCGGACCGACGGTCGCCAGAAAGCAGGCTGCGACCGATTGTCGGGTCACGACCGCATAGAGGATCATGGTGATCGAAGGCGGGATCAACAGACCCAGGAGCGAGGAAACACCCAAAAGTGCGCTCGTATACCCCCGCGCATAGCCGTGTTTCTCCATCGGGCCGATCATGATGGACCCGACGGAAGCCACAGCGGCCGAGGCGGTACCTGAGATGGCACCGAATATGCCGCAGGTCACGACCATTGAGGTGCCCATGCCGACACGCGAACGCCCGACCAGTGCCTCGACGAATTCTACCAGGCGCCGGGCGATCCCGCCGGATTGCATCAGGTAGCCGGTCATCACGAAAAGTGGCAGTGCGACCAGAATCACCGAGTTCACCGACCAGAAGCCCGTGGTCATCAGCGACGAGATGTCGACGTCATAGGCGATCGACAGGATGAGCGTCATGGCGGCGAAGGAAAATACGACCGGAACCCCGATCATCATCAGGACCACGACAGCGACAATTGCGATAAGTGCACCCATTTCAGATTACTCCACTTCTGCCGCAGGATCGCCCGACTGCCATTCTTCGCCGCGGATCTCGTGGAGCAGGTCCCGCACTAGATAGATGATGAACAGCACCGAAGCGAAGAAGAGACTGGACTGCGAGATCCACCAGGGAATCCCGAAGACCGGCGTGGACTGGCCACGCTCCAGACCAAAGGAGAACAGAGCCCACGCCCAGGTGCTGAACAGCACCGCGATACCCAGCGAAACCGCGGTGGAAAACAAGGCCGCAACGCGCCAGACTTTCGGGTTTTTCGAAATAACGCGCACAAAGTCGGCTGACAGGTGCGAGCGTTCACGCGATGCCAGCGCTGCGCCCAGCATGTAGAACCACATGACGGCTAGCAGCATGATCTCTTCGAGACCGAAAAGAGGTGCCCCGATCATCCGCGTAAGGATGCCGACGACCAGCATAAGCGCGACGGCCAGCCCGATCACGATCAAGATCGGATGGATTATGCGCACAAGTAGCGCATCGACTGTTTTCAGCATTTCTGAAGCCTCCCTGCTTCAAAGACGGGCCGCGCTAGGCACAACCTGTCCCAGAATGATCGCCGCCTCGATTTTTGACAGCCGGTGAGATCAACCGGGGTCGATCGCGGTTCTTCTGCCTTTGAATCAGGGGCTTTCCAAGAGTGCCGAGCACTCGCCGGGGCCACCGGAGTCGTTCCGGCGGCCTGAGGCGAGCCGCGCAGAACGCGGCCCGACAAGTCAGTTTTTCGCGGACTTATTCAGGGACCGATGCGTTGGCGCGCACCACGTCCATGATTTCCTTGCCGAGGGCCTCCTCCGCCTGCGGCCAGACTTCGGCACGGACACGCTCAACCCAGGCAGCCTTCTGCTCGGGGGTCGGAACGATGTATTCCATGCCGGCTTCCTGTGCCGCGGCGATCCATTTGTCGTCTTCCGCCTTGGCGTCCTTGAACTGTTGGTCCATCACGGCGACGGCAGCGGATTCGATGATTCCGCGGTCTTCTTCGTCCATCTCTTCCCAGGTCGCACTGTTCATCAGAAGTGAGTAGGACGAGAAATTGTGCGACGACTGAACGAAATAGTCGAGCTGGTCGCGGAAATACTCGTAGTCCCAGTAGATGACGTTCGATGAATCGCCATCCACGACGCCGGTCTGGATCGACGTATACACTTCAGCCCAGTCGATCGGCACTGCCTGGAAACCCATCGCCTGAACGGTCTGCGGCAGAGGGAAGATCGGTTGCGACCGCACCTTCAGGCCCTGCGCCTCTTCAAAGCTGGTGGCGTAGCGGCCCTTGGTGGCGATACCACCGAAGCCTTCCGGGAACGGGCCGAAATACTTGAGGCCAATATCCTGATAGATCGGATCGAGCACCTCGCGCACCCAGCCGTCCTGGCCGAACGCTTCCGTCGCGTCCTCCCATCCCAGAACGAGATACGGGATGTAGTTCACACCGATCCGCTGGTCGTAGGACGTCTGCGGCCATGTGATCATCATGTGGACGTTGCCCTTGACGAGCTGGTCGAACAGCTCTTGCTGGCCACCCAACTCGCCCTGATAAAATACATTGACCTTGATGCGCCCGTCAGAGTTCTCCTCGATCATTGAGGCCCAGTTCTGCATAGCCTTGCCAAGAACGGAGTCGCGATCACCAGCCTCACTGGTCAGTACGAGCTTGTATTCCTTATCGCTGGCATACGCCGGCAACGGGACAAGCATCGCGGCAGCAAGTGAGAATGCGCAAATGTTGGACAGCTTCACCATGAGTTCCCTCTTTGATCTGAATATTATTGGGGCAGTCTAGGCTGCCCAATACCGCAATCATTGGGGCAAGACGGCTGGCACACAAACGAGAATATTCATCATTCGGGCATAAGGTGAAGCTTATGCGCTCCTAGGCGCCGCCGCTGGAGACGGAAGTGATCGTATCGTCGACCTTGAAGCCCGAACACATACGATCATGCATTCGGTTGCGTTGTTCAGTCATAGATTGTCGAGTACCGAAAAATTTCACTTGGTTCAGAAAGCAACTTCATAACAAGTACTTTCCCAGTAAAATCTTCGACGCGAAAGCCCCGGATCGAAACCCTGAAGAGTGAATTCGAGCACCTTCTAGTCGCACTCATTGTTGACCAAGCCAAACTGTGGGCAAGGGTAAGGACTCAGACGGCTCCGAAGTCAATCGCACCGCCCAAGCCGTGCCGTTGAGGCGATCGGCATTCGGGCAGATACATTGCGATCCCACCGATCGATATTTCTTTGTCTTTCAGGTTGGTGGCGCAGATTTTAGACATCACTTGCCCCCACCGCCGGCCATCATCGCGCAGTGCCGGGGTAATCACCGGAATGATGCGGATGTTGTGCCGTTCGCCAGCAGACACGCGGCAAAGTCGCGGCCATGCCTCCGCAGTTGCAGCACTGGATTTTGGGAATCCAATGGTATAGATTTTGATCCATGAAGAGACTCCTTGGACGCACTGTTCTGGTTACTGGCGGCGCTAAAGGCGCCGGCGCCGCCAGCGCCGCTCTTTTCGCCGAAGAGGGCGCGCAAGTTATGATAGCAGATCGTGATCCCGAATCTGGCGAGGCGCTGGTGCAGGCACTGACCGAGCGAAGCTTGGACGTGCGTTTTGTATGCTCGGATGTCTCCCTACCGGACCAGGCAGAAAGGGCCTATAGGGCAACGGTGGATGCCTTTGGCAGGGTCGATGTGCTGTTCAACCATGCCGGCATCATCATCGTGAAACCATTCCTCGAATTCACGCTGGAGGAGTGGGATGAGATGATGGACAACAATGCCAAATCGGCCTTTCTCATGTGCCGGCTCGTCCTGCCAGAGATGCTGGAGCGCGGGAAAGGAGTGCTGGTGTTCACCTCCACCACCGGGGTGCGTGCCGCCACCCATCTGGAGACGCTCTATTGCGCATCGAAATCGGCGATGCATCAACTGGCGCGTGCGCTTGCGGTGGAATATCGCGATCAAGGCATCCGGTCGAACCTGATCTGTCCCAGCTTTGTGCGGACACAGCACGGTGAGCATGAGATCGAGCAGCTACGCCGCTACGGCGTCTTCGCCTCTGAAAACGACGTCAACGTCATGCAGGGGCGGATCTGCGAGCCCGAGGAGATTGCGGAGGTTGCACTGTTCCTCGCCTCCGATGCATCCAGCTTCGTGAACGGAGCCGAGATCTTCGTGGACAACACTTTTACGGCGGTTTGACCAATGCTGTGGGGCTTGCGCCCGGTAGAGCCGCGGGCGGCTTATGGGCTTGCGGTTGACTTGTTGCGCCGCCAGATCCACGCCGGTCTGCTGCTGCCCGCCGAGAAATTGCCAGCCGAACGGCAGCTGTCCGATCGGTTCGGGATCAGCCGCGTCACCCTCCGCGAGGCGCTGCGTGTTCTTGAGACGGATGAGTATATAACTGTGCGGCGCGGCGCGCAGGGCGGGGCTTTTGTCACTGACGAAGACCGGCTGTGCGAATTGGCGCGCCGCCGGATGTTGCGGGCCCCCGCTAAGACGATGCGGGTCGTCGAGTTTCTGACCGTGAACCAGATGGCGGCGGCCCGACTTGCATGCACGCGGCGCGGTCCGGCCGAGATGAAGCGGATGCGCGAGGCCGTCGCCATGATGCACGCCGCGCGAACCGCGCCGCACCGGAAGCAGGCTGAAGCTCTGTTCCTGCTCGCGTTGGGGGATGCCACCCAAAACCCGTTGCTTGCACGGGCAATCGAGGACGGGTTGGCCGAGCTTTTCCTGCCCTACGACACACCGTCGACGTCGAAAACAGGGACCGTCGCTTTGGGCGAGTTCGAGCGTCTACTTGCTGCGCTGAATTCCGAGGACGTGGACGAAGCAGAGGCGGCGATGGCTGATCTGCATAGGCTTCTATGGGACGCCGTCCGTCGAATGGGTAAAGCCGCAGCCTGATCTGCACGCTGTTGCTGCTCTGAAGCAGATGGGCCTTGACAAATTCGCGGCGATGTAATGGTCTTCAAACTAGACCATTATACCAATGCGATTTTGGGGAACCCGATGAATGTTGCTCAGCGTGTCTCGAGAAAGCCCATTGTCGCTGGGCGCCTTGAGGGCCGCACCGCGATAATCACCGGTGGAGCAGGCGGCATCGGTCGTGCTGCTGCGTGCCTGTTCGCAGAAGCGGGCGCTCGGGTCGCGGTCCTCGACATCCAGGCCGACAGCGGCCGCGAGGTGGCCGACGAGATCGAGACAGCGGGTGGACAGGCGCTGTTCTTCGAGACCGACGTGTCTGACACCGGTTCGGTCTGTGATGCCTTGGACAAAATCGTGCGCGCTTGGGGGCGCGTCGACACGCTGTTCAGCCATGCCGGCACGATCATCGTAAAACCCCTGCACGAAAGTAGCGACGAAGACTACGATCGGTTGATGAACATCAACGTGCGTTCAGCCTTTGTCGTTTGCCGTGAAGTTGTTTCGCATATGTTGAAACATGGTGGCGGCTCGGTGGTCATCACGTCGTCGATCGGTGGGGAGAAGGGCTTCGGTCTGGAAAGCCTCTACTGCATGACCAAGGGCGCGGTGCTGCAACTGGCCCGCTCCATCGCAATCGAATACCGGGATCACGGCATTCGCGCCAATGCGGTTTGTCCGGGTTTCGTCAAGACTGCGCATGGTCTGCGCGAGATCGATGAGCTGGACGGGCTTGGCCAGAACTGGAACGAGGCCGATTTGAACGCCGTGCAAGGCCGGCTCTGCGAGCCGGAGGAGGTCGCTGCGGCAGCACTGTGGTTGGCCTCGGATGAGGCCAGCTTTGTCAACGGGGCAGCACTCTACGTCGACAATGGCTGGTACGCGAAAGGCTGAAAAAGCCAGCCCAATAACAAAGGCTGAAAAGGCCAACCTTCAACACAGAGGCGAACATGAAGAAAACACTCATCACCGCAGTTGCCGCTCTGAGCGTCGGGATAGTCACCCCCGCGAGCGCTTTCGAACCGGAATCGGACCAGACGATCAAGCTGATGATGGCCGATTGGTCATCGATGCTCATCAATACCGAAATCCTGAACATCATCCTGTCCACATACGGGTATGATGTCGAGAAAGTCATCGCTGATGACAGTGCCCGGTACCCCGGATTCGAATCCGGGGATCTGACCATTGCGTTGGAAACGTGGCAGACCACCCAGGATGCCGCCTTCACTGCCTCGGTCGCGACCGGCAAGGTGCTGGATATGGGCGAGTTGGGGCCGCAGGCCAAGGAGGACTGGTGGTATCCTTCCTATATGGAAGAGCAATGCCCCGGCCTGCCCGACTGGAAGGCCCTCAGGGAGTGTGCCGAGGCCTTCGCCGCGCCGGAAACCGCGCCGAAGGGGCGGTACCTGAGCGGCCCCGTCAGTTGGGGCGGCTTCGATGAGGAGCGGGTCGAGGCGTTGGGTCTGCCGTTCGAGGTGGTCCATTCGGGCACCGACGCGGCGATGTTTGCCGAGCTTCGGGCCGCATATGAGCGCAAAGCGCCAATCATACTGTGGGTCTATAAGCCGCATTGGGCTCCGTCGGTCTATGACGGCAAATTCGTGGATTTCCCGAAATATGAGCCCGCTTGCTACGAGGACGCGTCCTGGGGCGTGAACCCCGACGCCAAATACGATTGCGGCAAGCCCGAGGGCTGGATCAAGAAAATGGCTTGGGCGGAAGGCGAAGAGATCTGGCCGTGTGCCTATGACATCGTGCGCAACTTCACCATGGATGGCGATGAGGTTGGAGCGCTGGTCTACGAGGTCGATGTCGAAGGCCGCGGCGTAGAGGAGGTCGCCATGGAATGGGCAAAGGAAAACGAAGCCAAGTGGCGCGGCTGGGCGGCCTGCGCTGAAAAGTGACCTGAACGCGCCGGGATCGTCAATGACGGTCCCGGCCGGAGCGCCGCAATGGCTGATACTTTTCTCAAGGAACAGGTGCGGGCGCGTTCAATCGGCGACTGGATCGCACTTCCAGTCCTGATTGCCGTTATATTCGCTGCACCCTTCTTCCCGGCAGTCCTCACCAGCGTGCCAAACTGGGCGATTCTGCCCGTTTCGGACTGGGTTGGCGAGGGGCTGAACTGGCTGGCGCGCGATGCCGGGGTCGGCGGGGTGACATTTGCGGATGTCACGCGCGCTCTGGCCGCGGCAGCGGAGGCGCCGATCGACTGGCTCAAGATCGTGCTCGCCGAAGGCTGGGTGACGGGGGCCGGTTTCAACAAGGTGCAGGCGGCACCGCCACTCAGTTGGCTGGGGGTGACGCTTGCAGTCGCGCTGGTGGCCCTGCGCCTGTCCGGTCGCGGACTGATGCTTCTGACGCTGGTGTCGGGGCTTTATCTGGCTTTATTCGGTCTTTGGGTTTTAGCCATGACCACCTTGGCCTCGGTTCTGCTCTGCGTCGTGACGGCGCTCGTCCTGGGGCTTGCCATCGGCATTCGGGCCTATCGTTCACCGCGGACTGAAGCATTCGTCCGGGCGGTCATGAACGTCATGCAGACCGTGCCGATCTTTTCCTACCTGCTGCCGACGCTCCTGCTGTTCGGGTACGGGCCCAGCGCCGCCCTCTTCGCCACGGTGGTCTACGCGCTGCCCCCCATGGTGCACGCGACCGTTCTCGCTCTTCGCTCTGTTCCGCAGGAAACGCTCGAACTCGCCCGGATGACCGGCTGCAGCCGCGCGCAAACCCTGTGGAAGGTTGAGTTGCCCGTCGCCGTTCCGCGGCTCGCCATCGGGTTGAACCAGGTCGTCATGATGACGCTGAACATGGTCATCATCGCCTCGATGATCGGCGCCGGCGGTCTCGGCTACGATGTCCTTCGGGCGCTGCGCCGTCTGGATTTCGGCGCTGGCTTCGAGGCCGGTATGGGCATCGTTGCACTGGCGGTCGTTCTGGATCGGCTGACGCAGGCGGCGGCGCACAACCAATCGACCCAAGCCGTGGGGCTTTGGCGGCGTCGGGATACCGTACTGGCGCTCGCATTGCTGATCATCTTCACGCTGTTCAGTTTCGTCATCCCGTCGCTGGGATTGTGGCCGAAGGACCTGACGTTGACGACGGCCCCGTTCTGGAACGGGGCCGTAAGCTTCATCAACCGGGAGTTCTATGATCCGCTCGACGCGATCCGCACGGCGATGCTGCTGAAGGTGATGAACCCGTTCCGCGACCTGCTTCTGGCGACACCCTGGACCTTGATCGGGCTCCTGGTCTGCTTCGCGGGCTACGCGCTTGGCGGAAAGCGCGCGGCACTGACAGTGATGGCACTGCTTCTGTTCATCGCGCTGACCGGCTATTGGGAGCCGGCGATGGTGTCGGTCTATCTGACCACTCTGGCGGTGGCGATCGCCCTGGCAATCGGGCTGCCGTTCGGGATCTGGGTATCGTCCCGCCCGCGATTCCATCAGCCCGTGCAACTGGTGTTGGATACGTTGCAGACGCTGCCAACGCTGGTCTATCTGCTGCCGGCTGTCATGCTGTTCCGCAACGGGGATTTTTCGGCACTGATCGCCGTCGTGTCCTATGCCGTTGCTCCCGCAGTGCGGTACGGCATGGCCGGCATGAAGCATGTTCCTTCGGAACGGGTCGAGGCGGCGGCCATGTCCGGCTGCACGCCTTGGCAAACGTTCCGTTTCGTCCGGTTGCCGTCAGCCATGCCCACCCTGCTTCTGGGGGTGAACCAGACGGTGATGATGGCCTTGTCGATGTTGGTGATCGCGGCGCTGGTCGGCACCCGAGAGCTGGGACAGGAGGTGTATACCTCACTGACCCGTGGCGAGGTCGGGCCGGGGATCGTGGCCGGCCTTTGCGTGGCCTGCATCGCGCTGATTGCCGATACGCTCTTGAAATCCGCCGCGGCCCGCGCCGCGCGACACGAAGGAGACATCCATGCTTGACGCTAAAGCCGCGGCATCCGGTGACAGCGCGCTGACCCGCCCAATCGCGCTCAGCGCCGAGGGCGTATGGAAAGTGTTTGGTCAACAGAAAACGCTTTTCGCCCGGCGACCGCTCTCTGCACGCAGCCCCGAGGCATTGGCCAAAGACGGCCTCGTGGGCGCCGTTCAGGACGCCACATTTCAGATCGCTCAAGGCGAGGTCTTCGTAATCATGGGGCTTTCCGGATCGGGGAAGTCAACGCTTCTGCGTTGTCTGACACGACTGACCGAGTCCACTGAAGGCCGCGTTTTCTACGGTGATCGCGATATTATGACGCTTGCGGACAAGGAGCTGGTGAAGCTTAGGCGCACGCGGATGGGAATGGTGTTCCAGCATTTCGCGCTGCTGCCGAATCGGACGGTACTGAGCAATATTGCCTTTCCACTGGAAGTGCAGGGCGTGGCACGCGACAAGGCCAAAGCCCGCGCATTGGAGCTCGTCGAGACCGTGGGCTTGAGCGGTCGCGAGGCACGGTTCCCGGCAGAGCTGTCGGGCGGCCAGCAACAGCGGGTCGGCATCGCCCGCTCGTTGGCCACGGATCCGGAGTTCTGGTTCCTGGATGAGCCGTTCTCAGCGCTGGACCCGCTGATCCGCGCCGATCTGCAGACAGAGGTGTTGCGCTTGCAGAAGACCCAGACTCGCACCGTGGTCTTTGTCACCCATGACCTTGACGAAGCGATCCGCCTGGCGGATCGCATCGCGATCATGGAGGGCGGGCGCATCGTCCAGATCGGCACCCCGGAAGAACTGGTGATGCAGCCGGCCACCGACTATGTGAAGCGCTTTGTCGCCAAGGTATCGCCCGCACGGGTGGTGCGGGTTTCCTCCTTGATGGAATCGTCCGTAGATGCGACTGGCGGTGCAGGCGTATCGGCAAATGCAACGATTTCCGAAATTGCGCGGTTGCTCATCTCCGGCCCCGAGATGATCCCCGTTTCGGCGGAGAACGGCCGGCCCATCGGCGCGCTCAACCGGATGCGTGCACTCGAAACGCTTGCCGCGGGCGCCTGAACGGGCTTCGCCTTCAAGGCGCCCACTTGCCTGTCCCATAACCGAAGTGCTGTCTTCCTCATACGCCGCCGGTCGAGGCGGTTCAAAATTCGACTAGAGCGATCAGCACTCGGGCAGATTGACTGCAATCCCCCCGGTCGAGGTTTCCTTGTATTTCAGGCTCATGTCGCGCCCGGTCTCAAGCATCACGCGCACGCAGTTGTCGAGCGGCATGAAGTGCTGGCCGTCGCCGCGCAGCGCCAGGCTGGCTGCCGAGACGGCCTTGATCGCACCAAGGGCGTTTCGTTCGATACAGGGAACCTGTACCAGGCCTGCCGCCGGATCGCAGGTCATGCCCAGGTGATGTTCCAACGCGATTTCGGCCGCGTTTTCGACCTGTTCGTTGCTGCCGCCAAGCGCCGCGCACAGCCCCGCAGCCGCCATCGCTGAGGCGGAACCAACCTCGCCCTGACATCCCACCTCCGCGCCCGAAATGGACGCGTTATGCTTGATGAGACCGCCAATGGCGGCTGCAACCAAAAGGAAGTCGCCGATGCCATGCGCCCCGCCCCCGACACAGTGATCCCGGTAGTAGCGCAGCACCGCCGGCACAACCCCGGCAGCGCCATTCGTCGGCGAGGTCACGACACGCCCGCCGGCCGCATTTTCCTCGTTCACAGCCATGGCATAGACACTCAGCCAATCGTTCGCCTGATGCGGCTGGGCCGAGTTATGGCCCCGCTCAGCCAACAGTTTTTCATGAATCGCCTTTGCCCGGCGTCGCACCTTGAGCCCACCCGGCAGGATACCCTCCTGCGCCAGGCCGCGCTCGATGCAGTCGTCCATCGCCTGCCAAATGCGGTCGATCTTCGCATCGAGATCGGCGCCATGCGCGATCATCTCGTTGGCGCGTTTCATTTGGGCGATCGTCTTGCCCGAAGTAGCGCCCATGGCCAGCATCTCCCTGGCCGTCCCGAACGGATAGGGATAATCGCGCCCCTGCTTTTCGTCGTGAAGCGAAGCCGCGTTCTCGTTCTTGCGGCGCAGTTCGCCTTCGGTCAGCACGAAGCCACCCCCGACCGAATAGTAGGTCTCGGTGTGATAGGGATTGTCCCTGGTATCGAACGCTCGCAACACAAGCCCGTTCGCATGGCCTTCGAGTGGTGGACCGTAGTCGAAAACGAGATCGGTTTCGGGATCGAACTTCAAGACGCCCAGCCCCTCGGGCGTGATCTGGCGTGTTCGCCGAACCTCGGCCTCCAGCGACTCTGCCCTGTCGGGGTCGAGTGTGTCGGGCAGCAGCCCACAAAGCCCGAGGATCACTGCGCGGTCGGTGGCATGCCCCTTGCCGGTGAACGCTAATGAACCGTGGAGCGTTGCCGTCACGCGGGCCAACCTCCCTGCACCGGGACTCTTGTCGGCCGCGCCGCGCAGATCGTCGAGAAAGCGCGCCGCCGCCGTCATCGGGCCCATCGTATGTGACGACGAGGGCCCGATGCCGATTTTGAAGATGTCGAAGACCGACAGGAACATGGATATCAGGAAGCGTAGATGGGATGCGCGGCACAGAGCGCGCGCACCTCTGCCCGGACTTCGGCCTCTATCCAGGTATTGTCGCCGGCATCTGCCGCAAGCGCGTCGATCACTTTCAGGATCAGCTCACCGATCCTGCGGAATTCGGCCTGCCCGAAGCCGCGTGTCGTGCCCGCAGAGGTGCCGAGACGGATGCCCGAGGTGATAAAGGGCTTTTCCGGGTCAAAGGGAATCGCATTCTTGTTGCAGGTCAGGCCCACCCGCTCCAATGCTGCTTCGGCGGCCTTGCCGGTCACGCCCTTGGGTCGCAGGTCGACCAGAACCATGTGGCAGTCGGTTCCACCAGAGACGATACCGACACCCCCTTTCTGGAGGGCCTCCGAAAGCGCACGCGCATTCTCCACGACCTGCTTCGCATAGTCCTTGAACGCGGGCTGAAGCGCCTCGCCGAAGGCCACCGCCTTGGCTGCGATCACGTGCATGAGCGGGCCACCCTGGTTGCCCGGGAACACCGCAGAGTTGAGCTTCTTCGCCAGCGCCTCGTCATTGGTCAGGATGAATCCGCCACGGGGTCCGCGCAGGGTCTTGTGCGTGGTCGAGGTCACGACATGGGCGTGTGGCACCGGGTTGGGATATTCGCCGGCCGCGACCAGCCCGGCATAATGCGCCATATCGACCATCAGATACGCCCCGACCTCGTCGGCGATCGCGCGGAAGGCCGCAAAGTCGATCCGGCGCGGATAGGCCGAGGCTCCGGCGACGATCAGCTTCGGCTTGTTCTCCACTGCAACCTTGCGCACCTGTTCCATGTCGATGAGGTGGGTTTTCTCGTCTACTTCGTATGAGACCACATCGAACCACTTGCCCGACATTGTGACCGGAGATCCATGGGTCAGGTGCCCGCCATGGGCAAGCGACATGCCCATGATCCGGTCGCCCGGCTGCAGCAGTGCCAGAAAGACGGCCTGATTAGCCTGCGCACCCGAATGCGGCTGAACGTTGGCATATTCGGCGCCGAAGAGTTGTTTGAGCCGGTCAATCGCGATCGCTTCGACAACATCCACATGCTCGCAGCCGCCATAGTAACGGCGACCGGGGTACCCTTCGGCATATTTGTTGGTCAGAACCGAACCCTGTGCCGCCAGAACATCGCTCGAAACGATGTTCTCCGAGGCGATCAGCTCGATCTGGTTCCGCTGGCGATCGAGTTCGTGAGCCATCGCTTCGGCGATGGCGGTGTCGGAGATCGGAGCACTGGCCATAGTGTTGAGCATCTTGAGTTCCTGTTCGCGTGGTCGGTTCATTCTGCGGCCAGTTCGGCGCAGCCGGTTTTAAGGAGCGCGATCATATGCGGCGTGAAGGAGCGCCACATATCGAGGCCGAACTGCTGACGCTCGGCCGCCCGCGCGATATCGACCGCCTGGGCGAAGTGAGGGTCGCCGGACCCTGAGCACGTGCATGGTCTCGGTGCCGTAGGCGCAAGTCATATTGCTGCCCGGCCGCCCAGAGCTTTCCCACAGCGTGCGGCCATGGCGGACCGGCACATTCACCTCGAAGCCGAGCTCGCCGGCGCCGGCGATGACGACGTCGTATTCGGCTTTCGGTTGACTTTCGGGCCATTGCGGCGTCCAGCTCCTGTGGCCCGTGAGGGCGTTTTTCAAGAG
>NZ_WQNI01000020.1 GCF_010993735.1 Chelativorans alearensis | reverse complement strand
CCGGGGGTGCTGGGTATGAGACAGCATCACGGAAAAGCCGGGCACCGGGTGAGAGACGGTGCCAGGCGACCGCGGAGAAGCCGCTAGGGTTTCGCATGGCCCGGCTAAGACCACCCCGTAATTGGGTGCAGCCGGGAAAGATGGAACCCAAGTGACCGGCCAACCGTCGGGACAGCCTCCGGTGGGGCGCGTCGGACGCGCCTTATTTGAGGCGCTCCCAAGCGCCTTGTGCGGTGCCGAAGACGCGCCCCGCTTCCCACTTACTCAATGGCCAGACGGTGTAAGAGCCGGGCGTGGCAACGATGGTGCGCGCCCGCCCTCACCCTGAGCCTGTCGAAGGGCAGGAGGAACCCGAAGGAGCAAACACAATGGCCGCTAGTCCATCTCCGCTGCCGGGACGGCAGCCGTCCGTCTGGCGTTCCCCCGGACATGCTGCTAGAAGGCTGGCCTTCTGACTTCGCGAAGGAAACAACCCATGGCTGCCAGCAAACCGCGCCGGGCGGAGATCGGCCGCAAGACGAACGAGACCGAGATCGCCGTGACCGTCGACCTCGACGGCGAGGGCCGTTTCGACGTCGCCACCGGCGTCGGCTTCTTCGACCATATGCTGGAGCAGCTTTCGCGCCATTCCCTCCTCGACCTGACGGTGAAGGCGAAGGGCGACCTGCACATCGACGACCACCACACGGTGGAGGATTGCGGCATCGCCATCGGTCAGGCCATCGCCGCCGCCCTTGGCGAGCGGCGCGGCATCACGCGCTACGCCTCGCTGGACCTCGCCATGGACGAGACGCTGACGCGCGCGGCGGTGGACGTTTCCGGCAGACCCTTTCTCGTCTGGCAGGTGGCTTTCCCCTCGCCCAAGATCGGCACCTTCGACACCGAGCTGGTGCGCGAGTTCTTCCAGGCGCTTTCCCAGAACGCCGGCATCACCCTGCACGTGACGAACCACTACGGCGCCAACAGCCACCACATCGCCGAGACCTGTTTCAAGGCGGTGGCGCGGGTGCTGCGCGCGGCGTGCGAGGCCGATCCGCGCCAGCCGGAGGCCGTGCCCTCCACCAAGGGCACGCTCAAGGGCTGAGGTCGGGCGATGGCAACTTATCTCGTTCTGGAGCCCGGCGGCGCATCGCAGGAAAAGGCGGAGAAGGCCGTTGTCGTGCGTGACGGCTTCTCCTTCCTGGCCTTCTTCATGCCGTTCTTCTGGTTCCTGTGGCACCGCATGTGGCTGGAGGCGCTGGCCGCGCTGGCACTCGGCCTGATATTGGGCGCACTGGGAGCTCAGCCGGGATACGCGGCGCTCTCGCTCGGCCTCTCGCTGCTCCTGTCCGCCCTCATTGGGCTGGAGGCGCGGTCCTTGCGCGTCGCTGCCTTAGGCAGGCGCGGCTGGACCCTGTGGGGCGTCGTGGAGGCGGGGAGCCACAACGAGGCCGAGATGCGCTACGCTTCGGAGGCTGCCCCGCCCGCCGCGCCGCTCGCCGTCAAGGCCCCGCCTCACGCCGGCCCGGCCAAGGGCTCCTCCTTCGACCTTCTCGACTATCCGCGCGGAGGTTGAGCATGCGCGTCGCCATCATCGACTACGGCTCCGGCAATCTGCGCTCGGCCACAAAGGCCTTCGAGCGCGCCGCGCGCGAGGCCGGCATCGCCGCCGAGATCGAGCTGACCGCCGACGCCGCGCGCGTGCGGACGGCGGACCGCATCGTGCTGCCCGGCGTCGGCGCCTATGCCGACTGCCGCGCCGGCCTCGACGCGGTGCCGGGGATGACCGAGGCCGTCGAGGAAGTCGCTATCGCGAAGGCACGCCCCTTCCTCGGCATATGCGTCGGCATGCAGCTGATGTCCGACCGCGGCCTGGAAAAGACAGTGACGCAGGGCTTCGGCTGGATCTCCGGCGACGTGAAGGAGATGACGCCCGCCGACCCGACATTGAAGATCCCGCAGATCGGCTGGAACACGATCCGCGTAACCCGGCCCCACCCGCTCTTTACCGGCATCCGCACGGGCCCGGACGGCCTGCACGCCTATTTCGTACACTCCTACCACCTCGACGCAACGCGCCCCGAGGACGTGCTGGCCGTGGCGGATTATGGCGGCGAAGTCACCGCCGCCGTCGCCCGAGACAACCTCGCCGGCACCCAGTTCCACCCCGAAAAGAGCCAGACCCTGGGTCTTGCCCTCATTGCCAATTTCCTCAGGTGGCAGCCGTGATTCTTTTCCCCGCCATCGATCTTAAGGACGGCGAGTGCGTGCGGCTGAAGCTCGGCGAGATGAGCGAGGCGACGGTCTACAATGCCGACCCGGCGGCCCAGGCGAAGGCCTTCGAGGACGCGGGGTTCGAGTGGCTGCACGTGGTCGATTTGAACGGCGCCTTCGCCGGCGAAAGCCGCAACGGCGCTGCCGTCGAGGCCATCCTGCGCGCCACGAAGAACCCGGTTCAGCTCGGCGGCGGTATCCGCTCGCTCGCCCAGATCGAAGCCTGGCTCGACAAGGGCCTCGCCCGCGTCATCCTCGGCACGGTGGCCGTGCGCGACCCGGCGCTGGTGCGCGAGGCGTGCGAAAAGTTCCCCGGCAGGATCGCCGTCGGCATCGACGCCCGCGGCGGCAAGGTGGCGGTGGAAGGCTGGGCCGAGACGTCGGATCTTTCGGCTACCGAACTTGCAAGGCGTTTCGAGGGCGCAGGCGTGGCCGCTATCGTCTACACCGATATCGACCGCGACGGCGTGCTGGCCGGCATCAATTGGGACGCCACCATCGCACTCGCCGACGCCGTCTCCATCCCCGTCATCGCCTCGGGCGGCCTCGCCTCCATGGCCGACATAGAGCGCATGACGCGCCCCGACGCGGCAAAGCTGGAAGGCGCCATCTCCGGGAGGGCGCTGTACGATGGGCGCATCGATCCGAAGGAAGCGCTGAAGGTGTTGCGGGAGGCGCGCGCATGACCCTCAAGGCTCGTGTCATCCCCTGCCTCGACGTGAAGGACGGCCGCGTCGTCAAGGGCATCAACTTCGTCGATCTCGTCGATGCCGGCGATCCGGTGGAGGCGGCGAAGGCCTATGATGCGGCCGGCGCCGACGAGCTGTGCTTCCTCGACATCACGGCGAGCCATGAGAACCGCGAGACCATCTTCGACGTGGTGGCGCGCACGGCGGAAGAGTGCTTCATGCCGCTGACCGTGGGTGGCGGCGTGCGGCAGGTTGCCGACATTCGCAAATTGCTTCTGGCCGGCGCCGACAAGGTGTCGATCAACACCGCCGCGGTGAACGATCCCGAATTCGTCGCCCGCGCTGCCGACAAGTTCGGCAACCAGTGCATCGTCGTCGCCATCGACGCCAAGAGGGTGTCGGCCGAAGGGGAGGCGGATCGCTGGGAAATCTTCACCCATGGCGGGCGCAACGCCACCGGCATCGATGCCGTCGCCTTTGCCGAGCGCGTGGTGGCGCTGGGCGCCGGCGAAATCCTGCTCACCTCGATGGACCGCGACGGCACCAAGGCCGGTTACGACGTCGCGCTGACACGCACGATCGCCGATGCCGTGCGCGCGCCGGTGATCGCCTCGGGCGGCGTCGGCACGCTGGATCACCTGGTCGAAGGTATCCGCGACGGTCACGCGACGGCCGTGCTCGCGGCCTCGATCTTCCATTTTGGAACCTATACGATCGGCCAGGCAAAGCAGCACATGGCCGATGCGGGAATCCCCATGCGGCTCGACCCTGCAGACCAGGAGGCGCGCGCATGAGCCGGTTCGATATTTCTTCCCTCGAGGCCATCATCGCCGAGCGCGCCCGCTCGGGCGATCCGGATTCCTGGACGGCGCGCCTCCTTGAAGGCGGCATGGAGAAGGCGGCGCAGAAGCTCGGCGAGGAGGCGGTGGAAACGGTCATCGCCGCCGTCTCCGGCAATCGCAAGGCGATCGTTTCGGAAAGTGCGGATCTTCTGTATCATTGGCTCGTCGTGCTTGCCCTCGCCGGCATTCCGCTGGACGAGGTGATGGCGGAGCTTGAAAGCCGCACCGGGCGCTCCGGTGTGGCCGAGAAGGCCGCACGCGTAAGATCGTCGGACAAGCGGCGTGGCTGACCTTGCCCTTGGAACGGAAACGGCTCTGATGGATCAGCTTGTATCGGGCGAACGCTACTCTCCCTACCGCATCTTCACCGCAGAGGAATGGGCGGCCTTCCGCGATGACACGCCGCTCACCCTGACGGAAGACGAGGTGCGGCGCCTGCGCTCCCTCAACGACCCGGTGGATCTGGAGGAGGTGCGGCGCGTCTACCTCTCCATGTCGCGGCTGCTTTCGGCGCATGTGGAGGCCAACCAGCTTCTGTTTCGCCAGCGCCAGGTCTTCTTCGATGCCGACGACGCGGTAAAGGCGCCTTTCGTCATCGGCATCGCCGGTTCGGTCGCCGTGGGCAAATCGACGACCGCGCGCGTGTTGAAGGAGCTCCTCGCCCGCTGGCCTTCGAGCCCCAAGGTCGACCTGGTGACGACCGACGGCTTTCTCTATCCCAACGAGACCTTGCGGCGCGAGAACCTGATGGACCGCAAGGGCTTTCCCGAAAGCTACGACATCCGCGCCATCCTGCGGTTCTTGTCGGCCATCAAGGCGGGCCTGCCCAACGTGCGGGCGCCGCTTTACTCGCACTTCACCTACGACGTCCTGCCCGGCGAGTTCGTCACCATCGACCGCCCGGACATCCTCATCTTCGAGGGCATCAACGTCCTGCAGACACGCGACCTGCCGGAAGACGGCAAGGCGGTGCCGTTCGTGTCCGATTTCTTCGATTTCTCGATCTATATCGACGCCCCGGAAGAGCTGATCCACCAGTGGTATGTCGACCGCTTCATGCGCCTGCGCGAGACGGCATTCCAGGACCCGCAGTCCTTCTTCCACCGCTACTCCAAGCTGGCGGCGAATTCGGCCCACGCGATCGCCGAGCAGCTCTGGGCGAACATCAACCTGAAGAACCTGCGCGAGAACATCCTGCCCACCCGCCCGCGCGCCGACTTGATCCTGCGCAAGGGGACGAACCATCTGGTCGAGGAAGTAGCGCTCAGGAAGCTGTAGGTGGATTGACGCGTCGCAGAGTGAGGTTGATGCGCCCGCCGTTCTTCAGAAGCGGCGAGGTATCGGGATAAATCCTGTCCACCCCGTGGTAGCAAAGCCGCCCCTCGCCGCCGAGCACCACCACGTCGCCGCTTTCCAGCCGGAAGGAGACCGTCTTGTCGGAGCGGCTGGTGCCGCCGACGCGGAACAGGCAGGCATTCCCCAGCGAGACCGAGACGACGGGAGCCGCGAAATCCTTCTCGTCGCGGTCCTGGTGCAGGCCCATCTTCGCCGTGTCCGTGTAGTGGTTGACCAGGCAAGCCTCGGGCGGATGCGGGTACGCCGCCACCGCCTCCCACAGGGCGGTGAGGCGCTCAGGCATCGGCGGCCACGGCTTGCCGGTCACGGGGTGGGTGTCCTGGTAACGGTAGCCGCGCTCCTTGTCCGTCACCCAGCCGAGAGGCCCGCAATTGGTCATGCGCACGCTCATCGGCTTGCCGGTCTTGGGCATGGCCGGCACGTAGAGGGGGGCTGCGGTCACCACGGCGCGGATGTCGGCGATGAGCGCTTCCTGCTCGTGTCCGTCGAGGAACCCGGGGAAATGCCGCACGCCGCTTGGAAGAACGAGCATGGCCTCTCTCAAAGCGCGCCTCGGCGCAGACCGCAAAAGCCGCGCCAAGGCAAGTCATACCGGTGCCAATATGGTGCCCGCGGGCGCCTTCTTAAAGTTCGGGAATGCGCAGCACCTGGCCGGGGTAGATCTTGTCGGGGTGCTTGAGCATCGGCGTGTTGGCTTCGAAGATGACCGTGTGCTTGGCGCCGTTGCCTTTACCATACTGCGCTTCGGCGATCTTCCAAAGGTTGTCGCCCTTCTTTACCGTGTAGAAGACAGGATCCTTGGCCGCCGTGCCGCCCACCTTCAATTCGGTGGCCTCCACCTTGGAGATACCAAGCGTGTTGCCGACGGCGATCACCGCCTTCTCGAACGCCGACTGATCTTTCACCTCGCCCTTCAGCACCACCTTGTCGCCCTGTAGTTCCACATCCACCTTGTCGGTGCCGAGCTTGTGCGAATCGAGTTCCTTTTTCACCGCGTCCGCCGCCGGTGGGTCCTCGTCGACCATGCCCAGCTTGGTGCCGACTGATTTCACGAAGTCGAAAATGCCCATGGGAATCTCTCCGTTCGAATTGCACCCCCATGAGATGTGTAACCGACGAATATTTCAATCGCAAAACGTCCGATGGTAAACGCCGGGTTGGCAGCGTGGTTCATTCCGGTGGAATCTTGCCGCGCATCTTCTTCACCTGCGCTCGTCCCGCCTTCGCCTTCAGCCGCCGCTCGACCGCGCCTTTCGAGGGTTTCGTCTTCTTGCGCGGCTTGGGCGGCGGCTCGGCGGCCTTTTTCAGGAGTTCGGTAAGGCGCGCCCGCGCATCGGCACGGTTCTGCTCCTGCGTGCGGTAGCGCCCCGCCTCGATGACGATGTGGCCTTCCTTGGTCGCTCGGCTCCCCGCAAGCTTCAGCGCCCGCAGCCGCACGCGCTCCGGCAGGTGGCGCGCATGGGCGGCATCGAAGCGCAGCTGTACCGCCGTCGCCACCTTGTTGACGTTCTGCCCGCCAGGCCCCGAGGAGCGGATGAACTGCTCCTCCAACTCGTCCTCGGCGACATAGACCCCCGGCTGAATGGTGAGACCGCCTTCGGCCATTGTCCTTGCGTCCTCGTTCCAGCGCTAAAGCAGTCCCGCCTCCTGCGCCTTCTCCTTCAGGTTCACTTGCAGGCGTGGTCCGATTTGCTGGATCACCAGTGCCGCCGCCAACGAGCCGAGCCGGGCGCAGTCGGCAATGCTGCGCCCGCGGGTGTAGCCGAACAGGAAACCGGCGGCGTAGAGATCCCCCGCCCCGGTGGTATCCACCACGTTGTCCACCGGCACCGCATCCACCGCCACATTCTCTTCCCGCGTCATGGCGATCGAGCCGCGCTCCGAGCGCGTGACGATGGCCAGCCGGCAATCGCTCCGGATGGCCTCCAGCGCCGTCTCGAAGGAGGACGTCTGATAGAGCGACATCAGCTCATGCTCGTTGGCGAAGACGATGTTCACCGTGCCCGAGCGCATCAGCTCCAGAAACTCATCGCGGTACCGATCGACGCAGAACGGATCGGATAGCGACATGGCCATCTCGCGGCCGGCCGCATGGGCGATTTCGGCCGTCATGCGGATCGCCTCCTTGGCGCGCGGCGGGTCCCACAGATAGCCCTCGAAGTAGCTGACCTTGGCGCCCTTCGCCTTGTCCTCCTCCACGTCCTCCGGCCCCAGTTCGAGGCAGGCGCCGAGATAGGTGTTCATGGAGCGCTCGCCGTCCGGCGTGACGAAGATCATGGAGCGCGCCGTCGGCGGGTGGCCCGGAAGCGGCCGCGTGTCGAAGGCCACGCCCTGGGCGCGGATATCGTGCGTATAGATCTCGCCAAGCTGGTCGCTCGAAACCTTGCCGAAGAACGCCGCCCGGCCGCCCAGCCCCGCCACGCCCGCCGCCGTGTTGCCGGCGCTTCCCCCCGATGTCTCGATGGCTGGCCCCATGCGCTCGTAGAGCAGGGCCGAGCGCTCGACGTCGATCAGGTTCATGGCGCCCCTGATGATGCCGTTCTCGGTCAAAAACCGCTCGTCGCACCGGGCAATGATGTCCACGATGGCATTGCCGATGCACAAAACGTCGAACGAACTCATTTAAATCTCCGAAAAGACAGGCCGGAACGGCGGGAGGTTTCGGCGGGTTTACCGTCTCGACCGGGATTTGCAAGACCGGTGCATATTCCATGTACGCTTGCACCGGCCGCTGTCGCCGCCTATCTCGCGGGTTCACCTCGCGTTTCGATGAAGGCTTCTCCATGATTTTCGATGCCGCGCGCGCTGCCGCCAGCCAGCTTTTCACACCTGCCTTCCGCGGCGCGTTTTTCAAGTCGCTCGGCCTCACGCTCCTCCTCCTGGCCGGCCTGTGGCTCGCGTTCAAGGAATTGTTCGAGGTCTACGCCATGCCCTGGCTCGACGCGCTGCTGCCGGGCCTGCCGGCCTGGGCGGGTTGGCTAGGCGTGCTGGCGGCGGTGACGGCGGGTATCGGCCTGGCGCTCGCCCTGGCGCTCCTCATCGCGCCGATCACGGCGGTCGTTGCCGGCCTCTTCCTCGACGATGTCGCCGAGGCGGTGGAGACGGTGAGCTACCCCCAGGATCCGCCGGGCGAGGCGGTGCCCCTGGTGCCCGCCGTCTGGCTGTCGCTTAAATTTTTCGGCGTCGTCGTTCTGGCCAACCTTGCCGCGCTTCTGCTCCTGCTGGTGCCGGGGGTGAACATCGTCATTTTCCTCGTCGTCAACGCCTATCTGCTTGGCCGCGAGTTCTTCGAGTTCGCCGCAATGCGCTTCCGCAGCGAGGCCGAGGCGAAGCGGCTCCGCCGCCACCACGCCGGCACCATCTTCCTCGCTGGCTTCGTCATCGCCGCCTTCCTCGCAGTGCCGCTCCTCAACCTGCTGACGCCGCTTTTCGCAGCGGCCATGATGGTGCATCTGCACAAGATGATCTCGGCGCGGGAGACTACGGCCTGAACGCTAGCCGTTCCACCGCATGCGCATGTAGGCGCCCCCGCGTTCCAATTCGTCCAGCATCTGGTCAAGCCGCTTTTGCCGTGTCTCCGGCCGCCTGGCGCGGGCGATCCAGCCAAGATAGTCGTTGCGCTGGTAGGGCGGCCGCGCCTCGTAGGCCGCCATGAGGCCTCTTTTTTCCAGCTCGGCCCGCACGTCGTCGGGCATCGGGTTGGATGGACGTCGCAGGGTCATGGCGCGAAGATTGGCAAATCCGGTCTTGTGGCGCAATCGAAAGGATGCATGACTGCGCGCGGCATTCGCCTGTTCCTTTCGACGTCATCGAACGCCTGCCGGCAAAAGGGGGAAGCATGCTGACAGACCTTCTGCTCGCCATCTTGCACCACCTCTTCGTCTTTCTGCTTGCCGGCGTGCTCGCCGGAGAATTCGTGCTGGTGCGCACCGGGCTTTCGGGCCGCGATCTGAAGGTGCTTGCCCATATCGACCGCATGTACGGCATGACGGCACTCGCCATCATCGTGGTGGGCGTCTGCCGCGTCGTCTTCGGGCTGAAGGGCTGGGAATATTACCTCGCCAGCGGCGCCTTCTGGGCCAAGATGGCCGCCTTTGCCGCCGTCGGCATCCTTTCTGTCAAACCCACCATGCGCATCCTCAAATGGGTGCGCGCGGGCGAGGGGTACACCGTTCCGGATGCCGAGATCGCCGCCACACGCCGCTTTCTCAAGTTGGAAGTGGCCGTCTTCGCCCTCATCCCCATCTTTGCCGCCATGATGGCGCGCGGCGTGAGTTAAACCTTCTCCGCCTCCCGCCTCGCCTCGATCGGCACCAGCGGCGCCGGCACGTCGGTCGTCTTTTCCGGCGCCTTGCAGATATCGGCAATGATGCAGGCTGGGCAGTCGGGCTTGCGCGCCTTGCAGACATAGCGCCCGTGGAGGATCAGCCAATGATGGGCGTGGCGCAGGAATTGATCCGGGATGACTGAGAGCAGGTTCCGCTCCACCTCTTCCGGTGTTTTCCCCGGCGCCAGTTCGATGCGGTTGGCGATGCGGAAGATGTGCGTGTCGACCGCCATGGTCGGCTGGCCGAAGGCCATGTTGAGCACCACATTGGCCGTCTTGCGCCCCACGCCAGGCAGTTTCGTCAGCGCCTCGCGGTCGCCCGGCACCTCGCCGCTGTGGTCGCGGATCAGCGCCTCGCAAAGCGCGATCACGTTCTTCGCCTTGTTGCGCCACAGCCCGATGGTGCGGATATAGCCGCCCAGCTTCTCTTCGCCGAGCGTCAGCATCTTCTCCGGCGTGTCGGCGATCTTGAAGAGCGGCCGCGTCGCCTTGTTCACCCCGACGTCCGTCGCCTGTGCCGATAGCACCACGGCGACCAGCAGCGTGAATGGGTTCACGTGCTCCAGTTCCCCCTTCGGCTCCGGCCGCTGTACACGGAAGCGGCGGAATATCTCCTCGATTTGCTGCGGGCTGTAGGCGGTGAGCGCCTTCTTGCTTGTGGTCTTGCGGGATGCCTTCGGCTTCGCGGGCGCGGTATTTTCGGGCTTGGGCTTTTGCATCCTGCCTCTATAATTCGAATGATGGACGAAAAGAATGCCGCCGATCAGCCTTTCTTCAAGGCACTCCTCGTTCCCCACCGTTCGCTGGGCCGCACGGGGTTCGCCGTTCTGATGGCCGCCCTCTTCCTCATCTGGCTCACTGTCGGAGCACTTTTCCTGAGCGCCGGCGCCTGGCCTGTCTTCGGCTTCTTCGGCCTTGACGTCCTTGCCCTCTACATCGCCTTCCGCGTCAACTATCGCGCTGCCCGTGCGCGCGAGGAAGTGTCCTTGTCGCGGGTGAGCCTCGACATCCGCAAGGTGCTGCCTTCCGGCCGCTCCGAGGAGCACAGCTTCAATCCCTTTTGGGCCCGCTTCAGAGTACAGAGGCACACCGAGATCGGCATCACCGGCATGGCCGTCGAGGCGCGGGAGAAGCGCGTGCTTCTGGGCAGTTTCCTGAACCCTGATGAGCGCGAGAGCTTCGCCCAGGCCTTCAGCCACGCCCTTGCCACGGCAAAGGGCCGTTAAGCAGGCAAGAATCGGGTGGTGTCGCGCATGCCTTCCTCACATATTGGCGTTCAAGGAGTAGATGCCATGAACGCAGAACTTGCCATTCTTGAGCGCGACATCACGCCGGCCGGCAACGACTATGAGGTCGTTGCCGGGTCGTCGAGAAGATCAGCCTCGATTACCGTAACCAACCCTCGCTGGAGGCGCTGGCCGCCGATGTCGGCGAGACACCGACGGGTCTGCAGAAGCTCTTCACCCGCTGGGCGGGGCTTTCCCCAAAAACCTTCCTGCAGGCCGTCACCCTCGACCACGCCCGCCGCCTGCTCGACGACGGTATGCCGCTTCTGGAGGCTTCGCTGGAGCTGGGCATGTCCGGCCCGGCCCGCCTGCACGACCTGTTCGTCACCCACGAGGCCATCTCACCGGGCGAATACAAGGCGCGCGGCGAGGGATTGGTCATCCGCTACGGCTACCACCTCTCCCCCTTCGGCCTGGCTCTCGTCATGGTGACGGACCGTGGCCTGGCCGGCCTCGCCTTCGCCGACCCCGGCGAGGAGCAGGCTGCCTTCAAGGACATGAGCGCCCGCTGGCCGAACGCCGCCTACGTGGAGGATCTCTCCGCCACCGCGCCCTATGCCGCCCGTGTCTTCGACCCGGCGCGCTGGCGCGCGGAGGAGCCGTTGCGTGTCGTCCTGATAGGCACTGATTTCCAGGTGCGCGTGTGGGAGGCGCTGTTGAAGATCCCCATGGGCCGGGCCCGCGCCTATTCCGATATCGCCACTGAAATCGGCCGTCCCAGCGCCTCGCGCGCCGTGGGGGCCGCCGTCGGGGCCAACCCTCTATCCTTCGTCGTGCCCTGCCACCGGGCGCTCGGCAAGTCCGGTGCGCTGACCGGCTATCACTGGGGCCTGACGCGCAAGCGCGCCATCCTCGGTTGGGAGGCCTGCCAGCTTCAGGCGATCGCGTGAACGGAGATTGACCTTCGCGGCAAAGCGGCTAGCTTCCGGCGCACCAGTTGCCGGAGGCTCAAGCGTGATCACCATCGTCGGTTCCATCAATCTCGATCTCATCGCCCGTGTGGAAAGGCTGCCCGGACCCGGCGAAACCGTGCCGGGAGACGACTTCTCCACCGCGCCCGGCGGCAAGGGGGCGAACCAGGCGCTCGCCGCCCGCCGCGCCGGCGCCCCTGTGCGCATGGTTGGCGCGGTGGGCAGCGATGCCTTCGCCGGCGAGGCCGTGGCGCTTCTCAAGGAGGCCGGCGTCGACCTCTCGGCGGTGAAGGAACGCGATACCGCCACGGGCACGGCAGTCATCCTGGTTGGCGGCGACGGTGAGAACATGATCGCCGTCATACCCGGCGCCAATGGGCAGGTCCTGCCGCAAGACGTGGAGCAGGCTGCTTTCCGGCCCGGCGAATTCGTTCTCCTGCAGCATGAAGTGCCCCTTGAAACCGTGAAAGCCGCCCTCGAGGCCGCGCGCGCGGCCGGCGCGGTCTCGCTCCTCAACACCGCTCCCTTCCATGCCGAAGCGGCGGGTTTCCTCGCGCTCGCCGACTACGTCATCGCCAATGAGACGGAATTCGACCTTTACGCCGAAGCGCTGGCGCTCGAAGGCGAGGACCGGGAGGCGCGGATGCGCGCCTTCGCCAAGGATACGGGCCGCACAATCGTTGTAACCCTTGGCAAGGACGGCGTCGTGGCGGCCACACCGGAAGACTTTCTCCGCGTCCCCACCCTTTCCATCGCCCCCGTCGATACGGTGGGCGCGGGCGACACCTTCTGCGGCTATCTGGCGGCGGGCCTTGCCGACGGACTGGCGCTCAAGGACGCATTGCGCCGTGCTGCCGTTGCCGGCGCTCTCGCCTGCCTGGAGCCCGGCGCCCAACCGGCCATTCCCATCCGCGCCGACGTGGATGCGGCAGCGGCCCAGTAAGCTGGACAAGATCTCGCCGCTATGCATCCTGAGCAGTAGAGGGAGGCGCCGCAATGTCGCTCGAAACCTACACCGCCTATGTCGTCGTCTGTCTCGTCGCCACCGTTGTCCCCGGCCCGACGAACATGCTGATCGTTGCCAACGGCATGCGCCATGGCGTCGGCGCAGGCCTTCTCAACGTCGCCGGCACCTTGGCCGGCCTTACGGTCATGATCACCGTCGCCGGCGTTGGATTGACGTCGCTCATCGAGCTGGCCGGCCACTGGTTCACCTGGGTCAAACTGGCTGGTGCGGCCTATCTGTGCTGGATCGGCTGGAAGATGATCCGCGCGAGCGGCGAGCCAGCCGGCAGTGCGGCGGCGGCGAAGCCGCGGCGCGGCTTTTTCCTGCAGGGGCTCCTCGTTTCGCTCGGCAATCCCAAGCAACTCCTCTTCTTCGGCGCCCTGCTGCCGCAATTCATAGATCCGGCAGGCAATCACGTGCTGCAGATCGCCGTGCTCGGCGGCACCGCGCTCGCATTCTCCCTGCTTTCCGACGGCAGCTACGCCATCGCCTCCGGCAGCATCGGCCGCAGGCTCGGCGCGAATGCCATGCGCCGCATCGGGCGCATTGGCGGCACCTTCCTCATCGGCGGCGGCTTGTGGCTCGCCTTTGCACGGGCAAGATAGGCCGCTAGAGCAATTCCAGGAAAAATGGACGCCGGTTTTCCGTCCGGAATTGCGACAAAACAAGGAGTTAGACCAATGCATCGATTCTATGAAACGATGCATTGGTCTAAAGCCGCCCCAGCCGCTCCGTCAGCATAGTGAAGAAGCCGTCGTGGTCGATGTGGCGCATGACGAGGGCGTTCTTCGGCCGCTGGGTCACGCCCCACCAGTCGATCACCGTCATGCCCATGGTCAGCTCCGAGCCCGTCTCGACGCTCACATTGCATGTGCGCCCTTTGAAGAGACTGGGTTCGAGCAGATAGGCGACCACACAAGGATCGTGCAGCGGTCCACCGTCGGAACCGTATTTCTCCTCGTCGAAGCGCTCGAAGAATTCGAGCATTTCAGCCGTGGCGACGCCTACTCGCGTGCCGAGATTGCGGATGGCGGCAACGCGCTTTTGCATCGTCAGCGCCTGGTGGGTGACGTCGAGCGGCATCATGACGATGGGAATGCCGGAGCGGAAAACGACGTCGGCCGCGTGCGGATCGACATAGATGTTGAACTCGGCCGTCGGCGTGACATTGCCGCCCTCGAAGAAGCCGCCGCCCATCATGACGATCTCCTTGATGCGCGGTGCGATCTTCGGTTCGCGCACCAGCGCCAGTGCGACGTTTGTGAGCGGCCCCAGCGTGCACAGGGTGATCTCGCCGGCCTCGTGCTCCATCAGGGTCTCGACGAGAAAGTCGACCGCGTGCGCTTCCATCAGCGGCATTTGCGGCTCCGGCAGATCCGGCCCATCGAGCCCTGTCTTGCCGTGCACCTCCTCGGCGGTAACCAGTTCGCGCACCATGGGGCGGATGGCTCCGGCATAGACCTTCGTCTCCGGCCGGCCGGCCAATTCGCACACCTTGCGCGCGTTCTTCTCCGTCAGCGCCAGCGGCACGTTGCCGGCCACCGCCGTTATCCCAAGCACGTCGAGCTCCGGGCTTGCCAGCGCCAGCAGGATGGCCACGGCATCGTCCTGGCCGGGATCCGTGTCGATGATGATCTTTCGCGCCTGCCGCACGGGTTCTCCAATCCTTCTTGAATCCGCAAAAGTAACCAACCATATCAAGGCCACGGGCAGAAACGCCATTCGGGTTTTTGCTTGTCCACGTCGCTCTTTGAGGACAGGAACAGATGACGCGCATGACGCCTTTCTCGAACCCGCTTCTTTTGGGGTTCGACAGTATGGAAAAGACGCTCGAGCGGATCGCCAAGTCGGGCGACAGCTATCCCCCGTACAATATTGAGCGTATTCGCAATTCAGAAGGGCGGAGCGAGCGCCTGCGCATCACGCTGGCGGTAGCCGGCTTTGCCGAGCAGGATCTGGAGGTCACGACCGAGGAAAACCAGCTCGTCGTGCGTGGTCGCCAGAACGATGATGTCGAGCGCGAATATCTGCACCGTGGCATCGCCGCGCGCCAGTTCCAGCGTGTCTTCGTCTTGGCCGACGGCATGCGGGTCCTGAACGCGGAGCTCAAAAACGGACTTCTGGCCATCGATCTCGACAGGCCCCAGCCGGAACGGCTGGTGCAGAAAATAGACATTTCGGTGAAGGACTGACGGCCGCGAAGCTGCGTTTTCGACGCAACCAAGAGGCTCTTGGCGGGTTGGGCCACTATGGACGGCCCGCAAAATAGGAGGCTGACATGACTGAGAACGAACGCAAGATCACCGTGACCCAGCAGCAGCTGGCCCATATCGGCGAAGGCGCGGTCGCCTACATGCGCGAGATGGACGCCGAGGACCTGAGGGGCAAGTTCCCGGGCGTGCCGGATATGGCGCCGGGCACCAAGCTGTGGGCCCTGTTCGCCGCCAACGGACAGCCCATCCTCCTGGCCGACGCCCGCGACGCCGCGCTTGCCGGAGCGTTTGAGAACGACCTGCAGCCGGTCAGCCTGCACTAAGCGGCCGACCGCGGCTCTCCCGCCCAGCTCCCTGTAACGCAGAGGGCCTGACGGCTATCACGCCGTAGTGCGTTTGCAACCGTCGGGCGGCCATGCCAAAGAATTTGGCATGGGAAAGCCGACGCGCAAGGACGGGTGGGCGTGAAGCCTAGAGAAGCGGAAAAACCGAAGAGTTTCATTGTCGGCGGAGCGGAGATTGCCGCTCCGCCGCTTCAGCCGGCGCTCTATCTCGTCGCCACCCCGATCGGCAACCTCTCCGACATCACGCTGCGCGCGCTGGAAACGCTTGCCGGCGCCGATATGCTGGCCTGCGAGGACACGCGGGTAACACGGGTGCTGCTCCAGCGCTACGGTATCCGCCGGCGCATGACAGCCTATCACGAGCATAATGAGGCCGAGGCCGCGCCTCGGCTGATTGCGGCAATCGAGGAGGGAAAGAGCGTGGCGCTCGCCAGCGACGCTGGTACGCCGCTCGTCTCCGATCCCGGTTTCCGATTGGTGCAAGCGGCGCAGGAAAAGGGGCTGCGGGTTGTGCCGCTGCCCGGACCTTCGGCTGTTCTGGCAGCGCTTACGGCCTCCGGGCTGGCAACGGACTCATTTTTGTTTGCCGGATTTCTTCCGACCAAGACAAAACAGCGCGAGAATCGGCTCGAAGCCCTTGCGGCCGTACCGGCGACGCTGGTGTTTTTCGAATCGCCGCGCCGGCTGGCCGCAAGCCTGGAGGCCATGGAGAGGGTGCTCGGCAAGCGCCAGGCGGCGGTGGCGCGCGAACTGACCAAGGCATTCGAGGAGGTACGGCGGGGGACACTGGATGCCCTTGCCGCGCACTATGCGGAAGCCGGAGCGCCGAAGGGCGAAGTGGTGGTCTGCGTGGCGCCGCCCGGCGAGGCGGGACCGGCGGATGCCGAGGAGACGGATCGGCTGCTTCTGGCGCTTGCTGCCGAAATGCCGGCAGCGAAGGCGGCAGGCGAGGCCGCCCGTATGACCGGCGGAAGGAAGTCCGAGCTCTACCAGCGGCTTCTGGAGCTGAAGGAGGGGCGGGGTGGGAACTGACGGGCTGAAGAAGCGGCAGCGGGCCTACCGCAAGGGCCACCGCGGCGAGTGGCTGGCCGCGCTTGCCCTGGTTCTGAAGGGGTATCGCATCGTCGCCCGGCGCTTTCGTACCCCGCTGGGCGAGATCGATCTGATCGCGCGGCGCGGCAATCTTGTCGCCATCGTCGAGGTGAAGGCGCGGCCGACGCTGGAGCAGGCGATGGAGGCGGTGGGATATACGGCGCAACGGCGGATCGACGCCGCCGCAAGCCTTTGGCTTGCCCGCCAGCCGCACTATGCCCGCCTCAACCTACGCTACGATCTGGTAGCGGTGCTGCCGCGCCGCTGGCCGGTGCACGTGGAGAACATCTACACAAGCGGCTAGCCACCTCGGTCCTTGCATGGGATTTTACGCAGGCGCATTCTGTTTCCCCTCAATCAGCCAGCAGGGGAGTGAGCGTCATGTGCCATCATTGCGTCACCGAGAGCGTTAAATCGCGCATGCTCAGCCGTCGTGATTTCTTCCGCGCGTCCGCCGCCGCAGGCGCCGCCGCCGCGGTGGTGTCCACACCGAACCCTTTGCTCGCGCAAAGCGCGAGTAGGGTGGAAGACATGACCCATGAGCTGCACGAGGGCTTTCCCACCTACTTCGGAGAACAGCAGTTCTTCGTCGATCAGAAGTTCAACTACGCGGATCACAAGTTCAACATCAACGAGTGGCGCCTCAACGAGCATACGGGGACTCACGTGGATGCGCCGCTGCATTTCTCGGAGGATGGGCTGTCCGTGGCGGAAATTCCGGTGGGCGATCTGGTCTGCCCGCTCGCCGTTATCGATATCCGCGAGAAGGCGTCGGCGGACCCGGACGCGCAGGTGACACCCGAGGACATCGAGGCTTGGGTCTCTGCCAATGGCGAAATTCCCGACGGAGCCTGTGTGGCCATGCTGTCGGGCTGGGGCGCGCATGTATCAAGCGACAAGTTCCGCAACGTCGGAGACGACGGCAAGACGATGCATTTCCCCGGCTTTCACATCGAAGCGGCAGAGATGCTGATGGAAGAGACCGGTGCCAGAGGTATGGCCGTCGACACGCTGTCGCTCGACCATGGTCCCTCACCCGATTTCGCGGTGCATTATAGCTGGCTGCCGTCCGGGCGCTGGGGTTTGGAATGCATCGCCAATCTGGAGTCCCTACCCGCCAGCGGCGCGACGTTGGTCGTCGGTGCGCCGAAGGTCCGGGGTGGTTCGGGCGGGCCGGCGCGCGTCTTCGCGATGGTTTGACGGGCGACTAGCTAACGGCGGCTCACCTTCATGGGCAGGCCGCCCTGGGGTTGGGTGGTGAGCTTCTGCACCGGCCAGGGTTTGGTCTCGGGCAGAAGGTCGAAGCGGTAACGTGACATCAGGACAGCCATGGCGATGACCGCTTCCTGCATGGCGAAGGTGGCACCGATGCATACGCGCGGGCCGGCGCCGAAAGGGAGATACTGGAAACGGCCGATCTGCTCGCGGTTTTCGGGGTGGAAGCGCGAGGGACGGTACGCCTCCGGGTCGTCCCACAGCTTGCGATGGCGGTGCACCGTCCACGGCATGACGAGCACCTGCATACCTTTCGGAATCTCCAGATCCGCATAGGTGTCGCCGTGGATGGCCTCGCGGTTGATGGAGGGGGCCGGCGGGTAAAGCCGCATGGCCTCCTCGAAGGCGGCACGCGCGAGCGGCATCAGGTCCAGCCATTTCACCGGGTCCGGCTCCGAGGCGAGTACCGCGTCGATCTCGGCCTCTATGCGGGCCCGTTCCTCCGGCAGGTTGGCAAGGCAATAGAGTGTCCAGCCGAGCGCCCGTGCCGTGGTCTCGTGACCGGCGCCGATGAAGGTGATGATGTTATCTTCGATCTCCTGGCGGGCGAGGCCGTCCGGGCCTTCGGCGCGGAGCAGGAGGGTCAGGAAGTCTTCAGGGGCCTCGTCCTTCCGCGCCAGCTTCTCCTTTCGCATTTCCATAGTGCGGGCGACGATGTCGCGGAAGAAGGCGAGCGAGTTGCGGCCGAGGATCCGGGTGACGCGCGGCAGCCAGTCGGGGGCGCCGAGAAGGTCGAGCGGATCGACACGGCCCATGGTCTCGAACAGACGGTCGACCTGATGGGCAAAGCTGTCCGGCTCGCCGGCGATCTCGCCGGAGAACAGAGTCTCGGCGAGTATGTCGAAGGTGAGCATGGTCATGTCGCGCGAGACGTCGGTCGTGCCGCCGATCCGCTCCTCGTAGCGCGCGGCGAACGCCTCGGCCTCCTTCAACATGGGCCTTGCAAAGCCGGCGATATGACGTGGGGTGAAGACCGGGGCCATGGCCTTGCGCGAGCGCCGCCACACTTCGCCCTCTGCGGTGAGCAGCCCGTCACGCAGGATGGGCCGGAGGATCTTTTGGCGCACGCGCGCCATCTTGTAGTTCTTCGCGTTGTCTACAAGGATGTGGCGAATGAGGCCGGGATCGTTGGCGATCAGGAGCGGCCCGCCGATGCCGCCGCTGATCGAGATCCACGGTTCGTTGTAGGAAGGCTCTCCCCACAGCTCCAGCGGATTGCGGTAGACGATGCGCATCATCTGAAGCGTCGAGGGCGGCTTCTGCCGCGGGCTCGGCGCTGGCGGGCGGAAGGAGGCGGTCGCGGTGTCCATCGGCGTTCCCATCTGCCGATATAGCTAAGCCCTGGGGGGCGGACGTGCAATCGCGATGGTGCCGTCTGGAACATGGACCACGTCACGATGTTGGGGACGGGATGTCACCGACAGAGGAGTAAAGCCATGAACTGGGATCAGATCGAAGGGAACTGGGAGCAATTCAAGGGCAAGGCGCAGCAACAGTGGGGCAAGCTCACCAATGACGATCTCGACGTCGTCAAGGGCAACCGCCACGAGCTGGCTGGCCGCATCCAGGAACGCTACGGCAAGGCCAAGGAAGAGGCCGAGCGAGAAATCGACGCCTGGCTGTCACGCCACTAATCAATTGATCCTGCAGCGGAAAGTCGCTGCAGGATCACCCCGAAGTATCATTCTCCGCCGGAGAGGCAGTTCGCGAGTGCCGTCGTCATGTTGTCGATCAGTGTGAAGTAGAGCTCGGGACCATCCTCGATATCGGCGCCGAGCGGATCGAGCACACCGGAACGGGCATCGGTGCCCTCGGCCACTACCTGAACCACCTTCGGCTCGAACTGCGGTTCGCTGAAGACGCAGGCAGCGTCCAATTCGGCGATCTTGTCGTGGATCTCGCCGATACGGCGAGCGCCAGGCTGCGCATCGGGATTCACTGTGATGGAGCCGGCGGCAGGGATGTCGAACCGCCGCTCGTAATACTGATAAGCGTCGTGGAAGACGACAAAAGGCTTTCCGCGCACGGTCGCGAGTTTCTCGTTCGTCTCCGCGATCAGCGTATCGAAGCGGGCGTCGAGCGCGGCGGCGTTCTCTTCATAGGCCGTCTTGTTGTCCGGATCGGCCTGCGAAAGAGCGTCGGCGATCCGCCTTACCATTGCGCGCGCGTTCTCCGGGTCGAGCCACAGATGCATGTCCGCTTCCTCATGGGCATGGTCATGCTCCTCCCCCTCATGGGCATGGTCCTCGTGCTCTTCCCCCTCCTCGTCATGCATCTCCCCATGCTCTTCGTCGTGGTCCTCTTCCGCCGCATGCTCCTCGTGATCGTCATGCGCCTCAAAGGCGCCGCCTTCGCGCGGCTCGAGCAGGGTGAGGCCGGGCACCTCGGAGAGTTTGACCGTCATGGCGTCGCCGGCAAGCGATTCCAGTGGCTTTTCCAAAAAAGTCTCCAGGCCGGGGCCGACCCAGAAAACGACCTTCGCGTCCTCCAGCGTGCCGGCCTCAGAGGGGCGCATGGTATAGGTGTGAGGGGAGCCGGCGCCCTTGACCAGAAGCTGCGGCTCGCCGATGCTCTGCATCACCGCGGCGACCAGCGAATGCACTGGCTTGACGGAAGCGACGACGCCGTCGGCCGCGTTGGCATGGGCAGCCGCGAGCACAGTGGCAAGCGCCGATGCGAGAAGGAGCAGGCGGGATTTCTTCATCATCCAGGTTTCCCTCATTGTGCAGTCTTTGAAAGAGATTTGGAAATGTTATGGTATTACATTCCGATTGCGTAACGCTATAACGTGTGCCATATGCATTGGCAAGAAGGTGCGGGAAAAGAAATGCTGCAATCTACCGCCGGAGACGCCGAGCCGCTGGTCGAGATGAGGAATGCCGGCGTTCGTCGCGGCGGGCGCTGGCTCGTGCGCGGGGTGGACCTCACCGTTCGTCGCGGCGAGATTGTCACCCTTATCGGTCCGAACGGCTCCGGCAAGAGCACGACTGTGAAAGCCGCCATCGGCGTCACTGCGCCGGACGAAGGCACTGTGCGGCGCGCGCCGGCGCTCAGGGTCGGCTATGTGCCGCAGAAGGTGACGATCGACTGGACGCTGCCGCTCAGCGTCGAGCGGCTGATGCGGCTTACAGGGCCGCTGGAGCGCGGCGAGATGGAAGATGCGCTGAAGGCGGCGGGGATCGCGCACCTGGCGGGCGCCGCGGTGCAGACGCTGTCCGGTGGCGAGTTCCAGCGCGCGCTGTTGGCTCGTGCGCTCGTGCGTAAGCCGGATCTTCTGGTGCTCGACGAGCCGGTGCAAGGGGTGGATTTCTCCGGTGAAATCGCGCTTTACCAACTCATCCGCGAAATCCGCGACCGTACTGGATGCGGCATCCTTCTGATCTCCCACGACCTGCATGTGGTGATGGCCGAGACGGATACGGTCATCTGTCTGAACGGCCACGTGTGCTGCCGCGGAACACCGGAGAACGTGTTGAAAAGCCCGGAATATGTGCGGCTGTTCGGTGCGCGCGCGGGCGACACCTTGGCGATCTACCACCACCATCACGATCACACGCACCTGCCTGACGGGCGCGTGCGCCTGGCCGACGGCACGGTCACCGAGCATCGCGCGCACGATCATCCGGAGGAGGCGAAGGAAAAGCACGATGCTGGATGACTTCTTCACGCGCGCGATGGTGGCCGGCATCGGCTTGGCGCTGACGGTGGGGCCGCTCGGCTGTTTCGTCGTGTGGCGGCGCATGGCCTATTTCGGCGACACAATGGCTCATTCCGCCCTGCTCGGCGTCGCGCTCGCCTTCCTGTTCCAGATCAACCTGATGGCTGGCGTCTTCATCGTCGCCACGCTCGCCTCGGTGGCGCTCCTTTTCCTGCAGCGGCAGGGTGCCCTATCGACGGACGCGCTGCTCGGCATCCTTTCCCACTCCACGCTGGCGCTGGGGCTGGTCATGGTCGCTTTCATGAGCTGGATCAGGATCGATCTCATGGGCTTCCTCTTCGGCGATATCCTGGCCGTCTCGCGCTTCGACATAGCTATGATCTATGGCGGCGGGGCTCTGGTGCTCGGCGTGCTCGTCTGGCTGTGGCGGCCGCTCCTGGCGGCCACCGTCAACACCGAGATCGCCGAGGCCGAGGGCCTGCGGCCGGAGCGTGCGCGCTTCGTCTTCATGCTCCTGATGGCCGCTGTCATCGCTATCGCTATGAAGATCGTCGGCATCCTTCTGATCACCTCGCTGCTCATCATACCGGCGGCGGCCGGCCGCCGCTTCGCCACCACGCCCGAGGGCATGGCGATCGCCGCCTCGCTGGCCGGCGTAATGGCGGTGGCCGGCGGGCTGTCGGCTTCGCTCAATTTCGATACGCCGTCGGGGCCGTCGATCGTGGTCGTGGCGCTCGTCCTCTTTCTCTTAAGCCTTGTGCGGCTGCCGGAACGGCGCGGCACCGGCGAAACGGGTGAGACTTCATGACATCCCATCCCGACCTGACGAAGAACCAGACCCTGGTGCTCAAAACCCTGGACAAGGCGGAAGCGCCACTCAGCGCCTACACCATCCTCGACAGGCTGCGCGACGATGGCTTTCGCGCGCCGCTGCAGGTCTACCGCGCGCTCGGAAAATTGCAGGAGTTCGGTCTTGTCCACCGTTTGGAGAGCATCAATGCCTTCGTTGCCTGCTGCCAACCCCACGGACACAGGCACGAGATGACCGCCTTCGCCATCTGCCGGACATGCGGAAAGGTGGACGAATTCTCCGATACAGCAGTGGAGGAGAGGTTGGGTGAGTGGGTGCGCGCCCATCGCTTCAAGCCGGCCAAGACCACCATCGAGATCAGCGGCGATTGCGCGGATTGCACCGCGCACGACCCAGGCTGAGCAGCGGTCCGAAGGGCCTAATTGACGAGCCCGTTCTGGGAAAGCTGGATGGCGGCAGGGCCCAGAATGATGGCGAAGAGGACCGGCAGGAAGAACAGGATCATCGGCACCGTCAGCTTGGGCGGCAGGGCAGCGGCCTTCTTTTCCGCGGCATTCATGCGCGCCTCACGGCTCTCTTCAGCGAGCACGCGCAGTGCGTGGCCCACGGGCGTGCCATAGCGCTCGGCCTGGATGAGTGCCTGTGAGACACTCTTCACCGATTCCAGCCCCGTGCGGGCGGCGAGGTTCTCATAGGCCTGCCGGCGTTCCTGCAGGAACGAGAGCTCGGCGTTGGTGAGTACGAATTCCTCAGCTAGCGCCACCGATTGGGCGCCGATCTCATGGGATACGCGGTGGAAGGCAGCCTCCACCGACATGCCGGACTCCACACAGATCAGGAGGAGGTCCAGCGCGTCCGGCCAGGCCATCTGAATGGATTGCTTGCGCTTCGACGCCTTGTTCGAGACATAGAGCACTGGCGCGTAGAAGCCGGCATAGGCGGCCAGGATGCACGCGAAGACCTTGATGAAAAGCGGCTGCTCGGCAAGCGCGCCCAGAACGAAGACATAGAAGGCGGCGAGCGCCACGCCGACGAAGGGCAACATGAGGCGGAAGAAAAGGAACTTCGTCAGCGGGTTTTGGCCGCGAAAGCCCGCCGTTCGGAGTTTGGCGAGCGTCGCCTCGTCGGCAAGGGCGCGGCGCAGGTCCAGGCGGTCGACGATGCTGCGCATGGAGGATGTATCGGTCTGGCGCAAGCCGCCCCGCCGCTTGGCCTCGGCCTCGGCGGCCAGTCGTGCGCGCTGCCTGGCCCTCAGTTCCTCGCGCTCCAGCGCCACGGACTTCATGCGTGAGCGCAGATTGTCGCCGCCCGTCACGGGCAGCAGCGTGAACACGGTAGCGAACACGGCGATGGAAACCAGCAGAGCGATCAGGAAGCTGGGGTCGGTGATCGCGCCGACGACATTGTCCGCCATCGCTTACACCTCGAAATTCATCATCTGGCGCATCACGAAGATGCCGATGCTCATCCACAGTGCCGAGACGCCGAGGATCAGGTGGCCGGTACTGGTGGTGAACAGCGGCATGATGTAGCCGGGGCTCGTAAGATAGACGAGAAAGGCGACGATGATGGGCAAGGCACCGATGATGACGGCGGAGGCCTTGGCTTCCATGGAAAGCGCCCGCACCTTGGCCTTCATCTTCTTGCGGTCGCGCAGGACGCGCGAGAGATTGCCCAGCGCCTCCGACAGATTGCCGCCGGCCTGGCTCTGAATCTGAATGACGATGCCGAAGAAGCCCGCCTCGGGGCAGGGCATGGTCTCGGTCATGCGCATGGTGGCTTCCGCCATGGGCAGGCCAAGCTGCTGGGATTCGACGATGCGGCGGAACTCGGTGCGCACCGGCTCCTGGGCCTCGGCGGCGATCATGCGCACCGCGTCGTTGAGCGGCAGGCCCGACTTGACCGCGCGCACGATGACATCGAGTGCGTTGGGAAACTCGGCCAGAAACGCCTTGACCCGGCGCTTGCGTATGAAGGCGACGATCCACCGGGGCAGGCCAAGGGCGCCGACCAGAAGAGCGCCGGGCAGCGCGAGCATCGGCGCGCCGAACAGAAACACAACGAATGTGAGAAGCAGTCCGCTGACGGCAGACAGGAGGTAAAACCGCTCGATGCTCATCTCCAGGCCCGCCTGCCGCAACCGGGTCTTCATGGGCGGCCGCGTGGTGTAGCGGTCGCGGTTCTTCTGCTTGTTCTCCAGATCCTTGAGCGAATCCTGGACCGACTTGCGCCGCTTCGCGGCCTCGGCCAAGCGGTCGCGCGAAACTCTGACCGCGCCGCGATCGGTCTCCGCCTTCTTTACCGATTCCAGCCTGCGGCCGGCTTTCTTCTCGTTGGAGATGGCGGTGAACATCAGCGCATAGGCGACCGCGCCGGCGCTGAAGGTGGCGAGCGCGATGAAGGCGAGGGTGGCGATGTTCAGGCCGAACATCAGCTGGCCGCCTTTTCCATCGCTTCCAGGGCGGCGGCCAGGCGCGTTTCCTCGCCGTAATAGCGGGCGCGATCCCAGAAGGCGGGCCGTCCGATGCCGGTGGATATGTGCTGGCCATGAATGCGGCCGGCCGGATCCTCGCCCGTCATGTCGTAGAGAACGAGATCCTGGGTGATGACGACATCGCCTTCCATGCCCACCACTTCCGTGATGTGGGTGATGCGGCGCGAGCCATCGCGCAGGCGCGCAGCCTGGATGATGACGTCGACGGAGCCGACGATGATCTCTCGCACTGTCTTTTGCGGCAGGGAAAAGCCGCCCATCGCCACCATGGATTCCATGCGGTTCAAGCATTCGCGCGGGCTGTTGGCGTGGATGGTGCCCATCGAGCCGTCATGGCCGGTGTTCATCGCCTGCAGGAGATCGAACACCTCCGGCCCGCGCACCTCACCGACGATGATGCGCTCGGGACGCATGCGCAGACAGTTCCTGACGAGGTCGCGCATGGTCACTTCGCCCTCGCCTTCCAGGTTGGGCGGGCGGGTCTCCAGCCGCACCACGTGCGGCTGCTGCAGCTGCAGCTCGGCCGAATCCTCGCAGGTAATGATGCGCTCGTCGCGGTCGATATAGTTGGTAAGGCAGTTCAGAAGCGTCGTCTTGCCCGAGCCCGTGCCTCCGGAGATGACGATATTGCAGCGTACGCGGCCCATAATCTTCAGGACCTCCGCCCCCTCCGGTGAGATGGCGCCGTAGCGGACGAGCTGGTCGAGCGTCAGCTTGTCCTTCTTGAACTTGCGGATGGTGAGCGAAGCGCCGTCTATGGCCAGCGGCGGGGCGATGACGTTGACACGCGACCCGTCGGGCAGGCGCGCATCGCAGATGGGGCTCGACTCGTCGACACGCCGGCCCACCTGGCTGACGATGCGCTGGCAGATGTTCAAGAGCTGCTGGTTGTCACGGAAGCGGACGTTGGTCTGCTCGACCTTGCCGTCCACCTCGATATAGACCTTCCTGGCGCCGTTCACCATGATGTCGGCGATCTCGTCGCGCGCCAGAAGGGGCTCCAGCGGGCCGAAGCCGAGCACGTCGTTGCAGATGTCTTCGAGCAGTTCCTCTTGCTCGGAGATCGACATCGCGAAGTTCTTGATGGCGATGATATCGTTGACGATATCACGGATTTCCTCGCGCGCGCTGTCGGCATCGAGCTTGGCAAGCTGCGACAGGTCGATGGTGTCGATCAGTGCGGAGAAGACCTGGCTTTTTGTATCGTAGTAGCTTTCGCTGCGCGCCATCGGCGCGCGCGGCGCCGGCGCCGCAGCAGGCTGCATCGGCCCAGGCGAGGATTTCGCAAACCCATCGATGCCGGTGGTAACCACGGCGGCCGACGGCTCAGGGCGCTCCGGCGCAAGCAGCGCGTCGCCATCCTCGGCGGGACGGGAGGGCGGAACCGGCGCCACCGGTCCCCTCGATCCGCCGACCGTGCTGTTGGAGCTTCTCTTGCCGAACATGTGCCTTCTTGCCGTTTTGCTTTACGTCTTCAGGTGCAGGCGGTCGAGCAACCCTGCAAGGCCGGACTTCTTCTTCACCTTGATTTCGCGCCGGCCGGTGAGGATGTAGGCGATGTCGTTCATCGTCTGCACGATGGGGTGATTGTGGTCCATTTCACCCAGCATGCGCCCGTTGTTGGCGGCGTTGCCGAAGAGCTGCGGCTCGAACGGAATGACGCCCATCGGCGCGATGCCGAGCGGCTCGGCGAAATCGTCGGTGCTGATCTCCGGCCGCTTCGGCACGTTCGCCTGATTGATGACGAGCTTTGGCGGCCCGTCGTTGGGGCGTAGCTTGGCTAAAGTGTCGACAAGGTTCTTTGTGTTGCGCAGGTTGGCCAGCTCCGGCGTTGCGGTGATGACCACCTCATCGGCGCGCGCCAGCGTGGTCTGCGACCAGCTCGTCCACAGATGCGGCACGTCGAGAACCACCAGCGGAGCCGTGCGCTGCGCCGTGTCGATGATTTGGGCGAAGGCTTCAGCATCGAAATCGTAGGTGCGGTCCAGCGTCGAGGGAGCCGCGAGCAACGACAGGCGCTCGGCACACTGTGCCAGAAGACGGTCGAGATAAACCTCGTCGATCCTTTCGGGCGAGAAGACAGCCTCGGCGATCCCCTGCGCCGGATCCTGGTCGAAATTGATGTTGGCCGTGCCGAAGGGCAGGTCCAGGTCGGCGACGACGACCTCGCCCTCGAACAGCGCCGACATGGTCCAGGCCAGATTGTGCGCCAGCGTGGAGGAGCCGACACCACCCTTGGCGCCGACGAAGGCGATCGAACGGCCGACCGGCTCTGCCTCCGGATCGACGAAGATGCCGGCGATGACACTGACGATGTCGGCCATGGAGATGGGCGCCACGACATATTCGGAGATGCCGGCACGGGTGAGCTCGCGATAGAGCCATACGTCGTTGTAGTGGCCGACGATCACCACCTTGGTGCTCGCGTCGCAAACCTCTGCCAGCTCCGTGAGCGAGGCCAGAAGGTCCTTGGGTTCGCCCCGCGATTCCAGGATGATCAGGTTGGGCGTGGCCGCTGTCTGGTAGAACTCGACCGCCGTGGAAAGGCCGCCCATATGCACCTTGAGGTGGGCCTTGGCCATGCGCCGGTCCTCGCCGGCGCGCTCGATTGGGTTCGCCACGGCCTCTGTTTCGCAGAAGGCCTGGATGGAGATGCGCGGCACCGGGCGCAGAGACTGCAGCGCCGCGTCGGTTTCGGCCGCAGTCGTTTCCGGATGGCTTGTTTCGTAGGCTAGGCTGCTCATATCCATGTGCCCTCGATTAGGCGATTAGTAGTCGATTTCCGATTGCGTCCGGAAATGGTCGTCCACCTCGCGCGCCTTGTAGTCGCCGATGGCCGAATCCCTGTTTTCCGCATCGATCGGCGTCGTCTTGCGAGGGCCGAGGAAATCGGCCGGATTGGCCACCTGGGCGGCCAGGTTGTTTTGGTAGGAGCAGCCGAAGTTGGCGTAGTTTCGGTTCTCCGTGGTGTCCATCAGGTCCTCCGGCCAACGTCCGCATGGGCCGACGGTGGCCTTTACCACCGGATAGGCGAGGCGGATCGGCGGCGTCTCGCTCGGCCCCGCTTGGTAAGCCAGGATTTGAACATGCCCCTTCGGCACGCCGTATCTGTGCAGAAGGGCCGCAAAGTCGTTTGAGACGCTGAGTGCAGCGGCGGAATTGGCCGCGCCCTCAGGGATCAGCATCGTCACCACGGCGCCGCCACTGTCCTCGTAGCGGTCGAGGAACCCTCCAAGCGCCGCCTTCTGCTGCCAGGTCATGCGGTGGGAGGAGGCGCCGACGGGAAGATCCAGCACCTCGTTCTTTTCCTCGATCACGATGGGGTGCCTCGTGCGGTAGTCGTCCGGCACCGCGCCCACGACGACGGAATCGCGCTTGGCGCAGCCGGAGAGCACGCCCGCCACGGCGATGGCGACCAGCGGCAAGAGGCCCCTTCTCACCCGCAAATCGAACATGGCAGCCCGCCTCCCGTCACTTGTAGATGTAGCCGACGACACCGTGGTAGCGGCCGTCCGGCAGGTTCGTCTTCATGGTCCCGTAGACGCGGTTCACGCGGCCGAGAAAGATGCCCGCGCCATCGCTGGGCGGGTTGAAATTGTCGTCCGGCTTGGCAAGTGCCGTGCGCGCCGTCGGCCGCGCCAGATAAGGCGTCACGATGATGACCAGCTCCGTCTCGTTGCGTACGAAATCGCGGCTGCGGAAGAGCGTGCCGAGAACAGGCAGCTTGGAAAGGCCAGGCAGGCCGTTGATGGCTTGTCGCACATCGTCCTGCACGAGCCCGGCGATCATCATTGAGCCGCCGGAAGGAAGCTCGACCGTGGTGTCGGCGAGGCGCTTGCGGATGGAAATCATGGTCATTCCCGGCAGCCGTCGAGACACCGAACCTTCAAGCGTCGCCGATCCCTGGGTGGTCGGCTCGGAGACGGAGGTCCTCATCTTCAGGCTGATGCGGCCCGGCGAAAGGACGGTCGGCTGGAATTCGAGACCGATGCCATATTCCAGGCGCTCTATGTCGTAGGTTAGTTGGCCGTCCTGGTTCTCTTCGGAGACGGCGCTCGACCGTCCCGTCACGATGTTGAATTCCCCGCCTACCCTGAACGTGGCCTTTTCGCCGGAAACCGCCGTAAGTGTCGGCTCCGCAAGCGTCTTCATGACGCCCGACTGCTCCATGGCATTGAGATAACCGGCGAGCGTCGATCCGGCGAGCGACAGGCCTGACGAAGAAAGGGGCTTGCCGAGCCCGTAGGAGTTTTCGCTGATGGCGCCCCAGCTTATCCCGTCGACATTGCCGGAGCCGATCATGTTCACGCCGAGTTGCTTCATCACCGAGCGGCTGACCTCGGCGACGGTGACCTTCAGCGTCACCTGATCCTCGCCGACGATCTGCAACATGTTGACGATCTGACTCTGCTGGCGCCCGAAGAGATCCGGATTGCTGATGGCCACGCCGCCACCATCCGTTGGTGCGGCGGCGGTCTGGGAATACTGACCGGTGGTCGCCTCGCCGCCGGTGACGAAGATTTGCGCAAGCTGTGCGGCGCGCGAGGCATCGAGCGGTGTCTCCACCGTTCCGGTGAGCACCACGTTGTCATTGATGAGCTCGACGGTGATGTCGGAATTGGGGATGAAGCGCTTCAGATAGTCTTCGAGGCCGGCGACATCGCGCTCGACGGCGACGTCGAGGCTGGCGATCTGCTCGCCGCTCGGCCCGAAGACGAAGATGTTCGTCTCCCCCACCTGCTTGCCGAACAGATAGATTCGCCGCGCCGTGCGGGTGATGGCGTCGGCTACGGCCGGGTTGGCGACAAGGATGTCGTAGGCGTCGCGCGGCAGGTCGACGACCAGAGATTTGTTGAGGCCGAGCTTGACGCGCTGTGTGGCGCGCGTGCCGTCGATACCGACCGTGGCCTGCGCAGCCGCGGCGGAAATGAACGCGGGCATCGCGGCGGACAACATCGTACAGGCGAGCGTTGCAAGGACGGCGGACAGCCGGACGCCGCCTTTCGTGGCCCGCCGGTCGATGCTGATAGGCATGTTCTCGCTCCTGCTCATCTGCGGGTACCTACGACGGACACCTCGCCCGACTTTATCAGGCGCACGGTGTTGCCCCGGCCAAGCCCGTTGACGAGGTAAAGCCCGTTGTCGCCAATGTCCTCGTTGGCATCGGCGACGGAGCGCAACGCCAGGGTAAGGCGGTCCGCCATCTGCTGGGCGACGGTGATGACCTCCGCTTGCTCGGGCGAGAGCTCGAGCGTGGCCGTCTCGCCGACCTTGACGCGGCGCCCCTCCTCATCCTCCTGGATGGTCTGATCGATTGCCAGAACCCGAATGTTCTCAAGGATCGTTTCGGTTACGAAACCGCCTGCGGCCGACGCTTCCTCGGAACGTCGCGTCATGATGACGTCGACGCGGTCGTTGGGCAGGATGAAGCCGCCGGCCGAGGTGTCGGCGGCGATCTGGGTTGCCACGGCCCGCTTCCCCGGCGGCAGGATCGCCGCCATGAAGCTCTGGCCTTCGCCGATCAGCCTGCTGCGCCTGACGGGCTCGCCCGCAAAGAGGTTCAGCCGCGCGACGGAGTTGCGCAGATTCTCCACGGCGTCCGGTTCTTCGGCACGGGTGATGAAATTGTCATTCAAGGCGTCTGTCGGCCAAGCCTGCCAGCGCACGGCACTGCCCAGCATCTCGCCCATCGGCACGTCCTGAGCAGTCACCATGACGTCGACAAGATCGATTTGCGGCTCGGGCGCCGTATCGACAACCACCTGTTGTGTCGGGGCCGTCAGGTTCTTGGCCATATAACCCGCGCCAATGGCCGCGACGACGGCCACCCCCAATATGACGATGCGGGATTTGTTCATTGCTCGCCCCATCCACGCGGATAATCCGCTGCCCAGGGGAACAATGGTGTTGGAAACGTCAAATTACGGTTAACAGACCTGTTACAAGCGTAATTAACTAAAAGTTGATGCAAGGGGAGAGTGCGCGATCGGTGGGGCAATTGCACGCTGATCGGTCGGATTTTAGCTAATTTTAACCTTAGCCGAAAGCATTTCCCGGCTTACCCCGTTGTTTCGGAACGATTTTCGCCAGCCGGTGTTACCCTCCAGCTGGAAGAAGGATGCAAGAGGACACGGATGCCTCGGAGCAACAACAAGAGCGCCGATGTATCGCAGGCGGCAAGACAGATCCGCCAACAGATTCATACCGTCGAAAATCTGCGGTTTCTCCGCCATCTGCCGGGCTTCGAACTGGATCGGGAGCTACCGACGTTGCTCCTGCAACTCCTCGGCAAGCTGCATCGGGCAGAGGCCGGCGATAAAGAGCCAAAGCGCCGAGGCAAGCGCTCCGCTGCCGGGCGGAAGCCCAGCAAGCGTTAGCCTGTCAAGCAAGGAAATTTTCGTCAGCAGCAATAGGCTGGAGGCTGCCGCTGCAGTGCACGGTGCCTTAAGCGGCGCGCTTCTTCTTGGCGGGCAGAAGACCTTCGCGCTGAGCCTGCTTGCGCGCCAGCTTACGGGCGCGGCGGATGGCTTCGGCGCGCTGACGAGCACGCTTTTCCGACGGCTTCTCGTAGGAGCGGCGAGCCTTCATCTCGCGGAAAACACCCTCGCGCTGCATCTTCTTCTTTAGCACTTTGAGGGCTTGGTCGACATTGTTGTCGCGGACAATAACCTGCAATGTTCTTCCTTCTTTCGGTTGGCGTTTCGAGGGTCGAATCCAATCGGCGCCGGGAGCGGGCGCGATGGCGGCATCTAAAGCCGCCGGAACGGACGACTCGGAGAGGCGCGAATTATACCTATATTCACGCCGGATGCACCCCTTGCGGCATAATATAATGCGAAAGGGGCGGATTTAACGGGGTTGAGCTCAGCCAGCCAGCCGGCGCCAGGCGTATTTGCCGGGGCGAGAGGCGGTGGCGGTAGGCTGGTAGTAGAGCGGAATACCGCCGCGCTGGCCAGCTTCGAGACGGGCAAGGGCGGTTTGGTTCATCACCTCGAAGCTTGAGAAGCCGCAGCGCAGCATATGCGGGATCTGGTCGATCAACACGTCGCCCGTGGCGCGCAACTCTCCGCGGTAACCATGGCGAGAGCGCAGGAGCTCCGCCTTGGAATAGCTACGCCCATCATTGAAAGCCGGAAAGGCCAAAGCAACCAGCGGCAGGCGGTCGAGGAAGGGCAGGAGGAGATCCACCGTTTCTCCCGGCAGCACCTCCACGCCGAGCCGGGGGAGGGCCTCTTCCCTCGCCGCCTCATCGAGCGCCAGGAAAGCCTCGAGCGCCAGGATCAGCTTGCCCTCGCCCGGCAGCACATCGGCTTCCTCGGCGCGCTTCCAATCGTCGTCGCGGAACCCATTCTCGGTCCACAGCCTCGCCATAGCTACCGTTTCACTTGCATTCATGGTCACGTTCCTAAGCGGCGGAGGAGGTCAGGGCCTCGAACCCCGGCAGGTGGATGCCGCACTCGGTCTTGGCGGTGCCGGCCCAGCGGCCGCTGCGGTCGTCCTCGCCGGGCTTCACCGGCTCGGTGCAGGGGAAGCAGCCGATGGACAGGTAGCCGTAGGCGACCAGCGGGTTTTCCCGAAGGTCGTGGGCACGCATATAGGCGGCCTGGTCGGCGGTGGTCCAGCGCGCGAGCGGGTTGATACGGATGCGCGGACCGACAGCCTCGAATACCGGCATCTCGGCGCGCGTGTCGGCCTGGTGGCGCTTGCGGCCGGTGAACCATGCGGCATAGGGCTCGACCGCGCGCGCCATCGGCTCCACCTTGCGGATCTCGCAGCACAGGTCCGTGTTCGACTTGTGCAGGATGCCATCCGGGTCCGTTGCGGCGAGCGTCTCGGATCGGGGGTGCAGGATGCGCAGGTTTTTCAGGCCCAGATCGTCCGCCAGCTGATCGCGGTATTCCAGCGTCTCTCCGAAATGCTGACCCGTGTCGAGGAATAGCACGGGAAGGCTGTTGTCGAGACGTGCGATCATGTGCAGCAGGGCCGCCGAATCCGCTCCGAACGAGGAGACGGTGGCGATCCCGCCAGCATCGCGGAAGCGCTCGACGGCGACCTCGATGATCGCCTCGGCGTCGAGACGGCCGAAACGCGCTTCAAGCGAAGCCGCGACTTCCAGCGCCTCCATCTCGCGCTCAAGCAGCCTTGGCTTCGCGCCCATAAAGAGCCTCCTTGAAAGGTGCGGAACCAAGCCGGCGATAAGCGGCGAGGAAGGGTTCATCCTTGTCCTGGCGATGCGCCAGATAAGTCTCGACGATGGTGTCCACCGCGTCGACGATCTCATCCGGCCCGAAGCCGCGGCCGACGATCTCGCCGATCGACGTGTTCTCGTCGCCGGAGCCGCCTAGCGTGACCTGGTAGAGCTCGGCCCCCTTCTTCTCGACGCCGAGAATGCCGATATGGCCGACATGGTGGTGGCCGCAGGCGTTGATGCAGCCGGAAATCTTGATCTTGAGATCGCCGATTTCCTCCTGCCGCGCTTGGCTCGCGAAGCGGGTGGAGATCTGCTGGGCCACCGGAATGGAGCGGGCGTTGGCGAGCGCGCAGTAGTCGAGGCCCGGGCAGGCGATAATGTCGGTGACGAGCCCGGCGTTGGAGGTGGCAAGGCCGATCTCCACCAGCCGGTCGAACACCGCCCTGAGGTCGGCGCGTGCAACGTGCGGCAGGATGAGGTTCTGCTCGTGGCTGACGCGGATTTCGTCGAACCCGTAGCGCTCGGCGAGATCGGCCACGGCGTCCATCTGGTCGGCCGAAGCGTCCCCCGGCACCTCGCCGATGCCCTTCAGAGAGATCGTGACGGAGGCGTAGTCAGGGTTCTTGTGCGTGTTGAGGTTGCGTCGCACCCAGTCGGCAAAGCCGCCGTCGGCGGCCGTCGCAGCCTTAAGCGCCGCATCGCCTTCCGGGCGGGCGGGCAGGGCGGGCGGCGCGAAATAGGCGTCGATGGCCTGGATGTCGGCCTCCGGCAGCTTCAGTTCGCTTTCCTTCAGCGCCTCGAATTCCTTCTCCACCTGGGCGGCCAGTTCCTCGGTGCCGGTCTCGTGCACCAGGATCTTGATCCGCGCCTTGTACTTGTTGTCGCGGCGGCCATGGAGGTTGTACACGCGCAGGATAGCGGTGGTGTATGACAGGAGGTCTTCCTCCGGCAGGAAGTCGCGAATTTTCTTGCCGATCATGGGCGTGCGGCCGAGCCCGCCGCCGACATAGACCGTGAAGCCAAGCCGGCCCGAGGCATCCTTCCTGAGGTGCAGGCCGATGTCGTGCACCTGGACCGCCGCGCGGTCGCGCTCCGCCCCCGTCACCGCGATCTTGAACTTGCGCGGGAGATAGGAGAATTCCGGGTGCAACGACGACCATTGCCGCAGGATCTCGGCATAAGGGCGCGGGTCGGCCACCTCGTCGGCGGCCGCGCCGGCGAAGTGGTCGGCCGTGACGTTGCGGATGCAGTTGCCGCTGGTCTGGATGGCGTGCATCTCGACGGTGGCGAGGTCCTCCAGGATCTGCGGGATATCCTTGAGCGCCGGCCAGTGGAACTGCAGGTTCTGGCGCGTGGTGAAGTGACCGTAGCCCTTGTCGTAGGTGCGGGCGATATGGGCCAGCATGCGCATCTGGCGCGATGACAACGTGCCGTAGGGGATGGCGATCCGCAGCATGTATGCGTGGAGCTGCAGGTAGACGCCGTTCATCAGCCTGAGCGGCTTGAACTGGTCTTCCGTAAGCTCACCGGAAAGCCGCCGTCCCACCTGGTCGCCGAACTCGGCAACGCGGGCTTTGACGAAGGCGTGGTCGAACTCGTCGTAGCGATACATGATCTTCCCTGATGTTCTTCAGACCGGCGCGAGCACGCCGCGGCGCGCCTGCTTGCCAAGATCGGGATGGATGGAGGGCCCGGCGGCGCGGATGCGCTCGCGCAGGCGGATGGGGCGGATGGCGCCGTCGACGAACTCGACGTCGATGAGGTTGACGTCGACGACCTCGTTCCGCGCGGCCGCCTCGCGGCCGGTTCGTTCCAGGCGTTCGATGGCTTCCTCGTCACGGGCGATCTCGGCTTCGGTGATGTCCTCGGCCCAGTGGCCGTCAGCCGCCAGCCAGACGACTTCGCCGTCGATCAGCCGGTTTGCCGTCAGAAGCTTCATCCCTTGCTCTCCTCGTTTGCGCGGATGTGAGCATGTGCGGCAAGCGGCTCGGATCGCGCGAAATTGGCGCCGGCGACGGCATCTCCGATAACGGTGAGCACAGGACCGGTCAGGTCCGTGCGGTCGGCCAGCGCCGGCAGGTCGGACAACGTGCCGTGGAACAGGCGGCGGGCACCGAGGCTGGCGTTTTCCACCACGGCGACAGCCGTATCCGGTGAAAGCCCGGCCTCCTGCAGGCGGCCGGCCACCTCGGCGGCGGTCGAGCGGCCCATGTAGACAGCGACCGTGGCGCCATCGATGGCAAGCTTCGCCCAGTCAGGCAGCGCCGCGCCCTTCAGGTCGTGCCCGGTGGTGAAGACGAGGGAAGAGGCGACGCCGCGCAAAGTCAGCGGCAGCTCGAAATCGGCCGCGGCGGCAAGTGCGGCGGTGATGCCCGGCACGACCTCGTAGAGGACGTCGGCATCGCGCAGTGCCGCCATTTCCTCGCCGGCCCGGCCGAACACCAGCGGATCGCCCGACTTCAGCCGCACGACGCGCTTTCCCTGCCGGGCAAGCCGCACCAAGAGGTCGTTGATCTCTTCCTGCGTCTTGGAATGGCAGCCCTTGCGCTTGCCTGCGGCGATGCGCTCGGCGTCGCGCCGGCCCATGGCGATGACGGCTTCGGGCACCAGCGCGTCGTGCACGATGACGTCCGCCTCCATCAAGAGGCGTTGGGCGCGCAGGGTCAGAAGATCTTCCGCGCCCGGTCCCGCGCCCACCAGCGCGACATGGCCCGGCTCGACGCCCTGGTTCTGCAGAAGCTTTTCGGTAGCCCAGGCGGCGCGGTGCGCGTCCCCCGCCTCGACGGCACGCGCCGGACTGCCGGTGAAGAATGCCTTCCAGAAGCGGCGGCGGGCAACGCCCCTGGCCACCCGCCGCTCCACCGCCTCACGATAGGAGGCGGCAAGGGTGGCGAGCCGGCCCAGCGAGGGGGAGAGCATGCGGTCGATGCGGGCGCGGATCATCTGCGCCAATACGGGCCCCGCGCCTTCCGTGCCGACGGCGATAGCCACCGGGGCGCGATTGACCAGCGCCGGCGTGAAGAAATCGCACAACTCCGGACGGTCCACCGCGTTGGCGGGGATGGAGCGGGCGCGCGCGTCCGTGACGACGGCGCGATCCGCGGTTTCGTCCCCGGTCGCGGCGAAAACAAGCGTGGCGCCGTCGAGAAGAGCTGCCTCATAGGAGACGCGCAGGAGCTCGGCACCGGCCGAGGCTGCCCATTCGGCAAGGGCAGGCTCGGGTGCCTCGGCAACGATGACGACCGCCGCGCTCGACTGCGCCATCAGCCGTGCCTTGGCGAGCGCTTCCTCGCCGCCGCCGACGATCACGACGCGCCGGCCATCGACGCGCATGAAAACGGGGAATGCGTTTAGCTTTGCCGTCTCGAAAGACATGGGTGCACGGTTCTCCTAACAGTGGACCGGATTGTGCCCGCGCACGGCCATTTTCAGAAGAAACGCACTCGCGCCCAGGGATTGCCCGGGCAATCGCTTTTGCGCTTCACGCCGTTGCTGCGGAAAATTCATCCCACCCCGCGCCGTTGCGTTGTGGGGAACATGGCCTCTTGCCCCGCGTTTCCCCTGAGGTCAAGCTGCCGTTATCGAAGGAGGGAGAAATGGCGCGAATCCGGCTCGAGCACGATATCTGGCTTTTGGTGGCGGATGGAGAGAAGGCACTGTTCATGCGCAATGAGGGGAACCCTCTCTATCCCAATCTGGAGGTGGTGCGCGAGATGCACGAGAAGAACCCGCCCACCCGCCAGCAGGGCACGGACGCGCCAGGCCGGTATTTCGACGCGGCGACCGTACACAAGAGCGGCTTCGACGAGACCGACTGGCACCGCATCGAAAAGGAGCGCTTCGCCGAGGAGATCGCCGACAGGCTTTATCGCCTCGCCCATCGCGGACGGTTCAAGAAGATCATCCTCGTCGCCCCGCCCCTGGTGCTGGGCGCCCTTCGCAAGTCGCTGCACAAAGAGGTGAGCGACCGGGTGGCAGGTGAGGTGCCGAAGACGCTGACCAAGCACGCAGTGTGGGAGATCGAGCGGGTTCTGACGAAGGAATGAGGTTCGGTTGCCCGTTTCCCTCCTCTTGCGGGAGGAAAAGCGGTCTCAAACGTGCTGTCCGCCGTTGATATGGATCTCGGCTCCCGTCACGTAGGACGCGCTGCCGGAGCAAAGGAAGAAGATCGTGTCGGCCACCTCTGCCGTCTGGCCGAGGCGCCGCAGCGGGATCGTCTCCACCAGCTTGTCGGTGCCAGGCGACAGGATCGACGTCTCGATCTCGCCCGGTGCGATGGCGTTGACGCGGATGCCGTGCGGGCCGAAGTCGGCCGCCATCTCGCGCGTCAGCGCGACGAGCGCGGCCTTCGAGGTGGCGTAGGCGGTGCCGGCGAAGGGGTGCACGCGGCTGCCGACGATGGAGGTGACGTTGACGATGGAGCCTTGCGCCGTGGAAAGCTCCTTGAAAAGGCCGCGCGCCAGCATGATGGGCGCGAAGAAGTTCACCTGAAAGACATCGCGCCAGACATGCATGGGCGTGTCTATCGAATTCATGCGCTTACCGCCCTCCAGCTTGGGCGAGATGGCGGCGTTGTTGACCAGCGCGTCAAGCCGGCCGCCATTGGCGGCGAGCCGGTGGCGGATCTCGCCGATGGCGATCCCCACACCTTCCTGATCGGACAAATCGAGCTGGATATGGTCCTCGGGCCCCGCGGGCCAAGGGCAATCCTCCGCGAAAGGCTGCCTGGAGCAGGTGATGACGCGCCAGCCCTCGCGCGAGAAGCGCTTGACGGTCGCGTGGCCGATGCCGCGGCTTGCGCCCGTCAGCACCAGCGTCTTTCTGTCGTCGATGTCGCTCACCGCGTTCTCCATGAAGATCCCGCCTATGTAATGGCTGTGCGCGGCGAATGCGATAGTCGTCTTGCGAGCGCGCTCAGTTGCCGAGGATGATGTCGAGGATGGAGAGCTGGCGCCTCTCGCGTGGTCCTCCCACATCGGCGGGCGGAACCGGGCGGCCGCCGGCGGAAGACGGGACGGTCGGAGGCGCATTGGTGTCGGCGACCGCACGCTGCGGGACGGGCTGCTTGGCCGGCTGGCCCGGACGCCAGTTTCCCGGCAAGGCGGCAACGGACACGCCCTTGTGGGCGGCGGCCATGAAATCGCGCCAGGCAAGTGCGGGCAGGGAGCTGCCGGTCGCCTTGGTCGCACGTGCGTCGTCGTTGCCGAACCATACGCCGGTGACCAGATTGGAGGTGTAGCCGACGAACCAGGCATCGCGCGAGCCTTGCGTAGTGCCTGTCTTCCCGGCGGCGGGCCAGCCGAAGGCAGCGGCCCTCCCGCTGCCGTATTCAATCGTGCCGGCCATCATGGCATTCATCATGCCGACGATCTCAGGGCTTGCCACGCGGGGCGGGCTTCCCGTCTTGTGCTCGTAGAGCAATGCGCCGGACGTGGTGGTCACCCGGCTGATAAAATGCACCTCGGGCCGATAGCCGCCATTAGCGAAGGGCACGTAAGCCGCCGTCAGCTCCAAGGGGGTCACCTCCGAAGTGCCCAGCGCAATGGAGGCATTAGCCGTCAGCTTCGATTCGACGCCCATGCGGTGGGCGACCTCGACCGCGGCCCCCGGCCCCACTTCCATGGCGAGTTGGGCGGCCACCGAGTTGAGCGAGCGGGCCAGCGCCTCAGCCAGCGTGACGCGGCCGTAATACTTATCCTTGTAGTTGGACGGCGTCCATTTGCCGATCTTCACGGGCGCGTCGTTGCGTACGCTTTGCGGCGTGCGGCCCTGTTCGAGAGCGGCCATATAGACGAAGGGCTTGAACGCGGAGCCGGGCTGACGGCGCGCTTCCGATGCACGGTCGAACTGGCTGTGGGCATAGTCGTAGCCGCCGACCATGGCGCGCACGGCGCCTGAGCCGTCGATCGAGACGAGCGCGCCCTGGCTCACCGCAAGCTCCTTGCCCTTCTCGTCTATCAGCTGGCGGATGGATGTTTCCGCCAGTTTCTGCAGGCCGAGATCGACCGTGGTATGAACGACGACGTCTTCCTCGATATTGCCGATGAGATCCGGCAGTTCCTCCATCACGCGGTCGGCGGCGTAGTGCTGCGAGCCTGTCCAGTAGGCGGCGGCGCGGGTGGCCGGGGCGCTGATGGCGGCGGTGAGCTGGCTGTCGCCGATCATGCCCTGCTCGCGCATGGCGGAAAGCACCACCTGGGCGCGCTCTTCAGCGGCCTGCGGGTCGCGCGCCGGCGACAATCGCGAAGGCGCCTTCAGGAGGCCCGCCAGAAGAGCAGCTTCCGCGAGCGTGACATCATGGGCGGGTTTGTTGAAATAGCGCCGCGAGGCTGCCTCCACGCCGTAGGCACCGGAGCCGAAGTAGACGCGGTTGAGATACATCTCCAGGATCTGGCTCTTCGAATGTTTTTGCTCCAGCCACAGGGCCAGCAGCACCTCCTGCACCTTGCGCTTTATGGTGCGGTCGGGTTCCAGGAAGAGGTTCTTGGCCAGCTGCTGGGTGATGGTGGAGCCGCCCTGGGTGAGGCGCCGCTGCATGAGGTTTTCCACCATGGCGCGGGCAAGCCCGATGGGATCGACGCCCCAATGGGAGTAGAAGCGCCTGTCCTCGATGGCGATGACGGCCTGCGGCACATAGGGCGACATCTCATGCAGTCCGACCGCTTCGCCGCCCGTCATGCCGCGATTGCCGATAAGCCTGCCTTCGGCGGAAACGATCTTCACGTTGGGCGGTCGATCCGGGATGGTCCAGGTGGTGGCGCTCGGCATCTGCGCGCCGTAGTAGGCGGCGATCGCCGCACCGGCGATGCCCGCCCACAGGACCAGCACCAGCGACCAGTAGACGAAGCCGCGCAGAAAGCCGAAGAAACCGCGCCGCCGGGCGCGCCCGGTGCGCCGCCGGGAGGATCTCCGCTTCGTCTTTCGACGTGCGGACGGCAACACGCGGTCGGATCGGCTGACCGAGGGCGCGCGCCCGCGCTTTGAGGCGGGGGCGCTGAATGTCGGCTCTATCCGCCGTTTTCCCTTGCGCCTGGCCATGTGTTCTTCATCCTCGGTCCGCCGCCGTCAGTGCGGCTCATGCTGCGATGCACGCTAGCTGCGGGTATTTAAGGGGCCGTTAAGCCTCTTTTCAGCCGCGCCGGGCGCTTAACCGTTCCGATGGCCGCGTGCGCTATCATGCGCGAAAGGATGGCGGGAGACGCGGCATTGCAGGAACCAACCGATATGCCCGAACGGTCGCGCGTCGATTGGGTCGACGCCGCCAAGGGCCTATGCATCATCATGGTCGTCATGATGCATTCGACGCTGGGCGTGGAACTGGCGGCGGGGCGCGAAGGCTTCATGCATTGGGTGGTGGCTTTCGCCCGCCCCTTCCGCATGCCCGATTTCTTCCTCATCTCCGGCTTGTTCCTGGGCCTCGTCATCGACCGCCCCTGGCGGCGCTTTCTCGACCGCCGGGTGGTGCATTTCGCGTATTTCTATGTGCTGTGGCTGACAATCCAGTTCGCCTTCAAAGCCCCGGCGATCGCATTGGAAGAGGGCTGGGGCCAGGCGCTCGGCGCCTATGTCACGGCCTATGTCGAACCGTTCGGCACGCTCTGGTTCATCTATCTTCTGCCGGTCTTCTTCGTCTTCACGCGGCTCGTCAAGGCGCTTCCCGTGTGGCTCGTCTTCGCCGGAGCGGCACTGTTGGAGGCGCTCCCCATCCATACGGGCTCGATCGTCATCGACGAGTTCTGCGGCCGTTACGTCTATCTCTTCGTCGGCTACGCTTTCGCGTCCCATGTCTTCGCTTTCGCCGCCTGGGTGCGCGCGCGGCCCGGCGTTTTCCTTGCGTTCTGCCTTGCCTGGGCGCTGCTTCATGGGCTTCTCGTCTTCACGCCGGCGCCCGCCGCGCTGTCGGCTTGGCTGCAGCCCGATCTCGGCAATTCCGGCGCTACCGGAGGATATTCGGAGCTGCCGGCCGTCTCGCTCTTACTGGGGCTGGCGGGTGCCGCCGTCATCGTCGGCTTGGCGGCGCTGTTCTCGCTGCTCAGGCCGATGCACTGGCTCACTTGGCTGGGGGCGCATTCGATCGTCGTCTATCTCGCCTTCTTCCTGCCCATGGCGGCAACCCGCGTCCTTCTCCTGAGGACGGGGCTGGTGGCCGATGTCGGGCTCGTCGCGCTTCTCGTTACACTTGCGGGCGTGGTTGGGCCGGTGGTGCTCTACGGTCTCGTGCAGTGGTCGGGTTACGGCCGTTTCCTCTTCGAGCGGCCGGCGTGGGCGCGGATCGAGCGGCAGGACGAAGTCGGTGCGCCGGCGCGGATGGCGGCCGAATAGGAGCCGCAGTATCGGCCCGGAATTGCGTGGCGCTGCTCTACGCGCGCCGCTCGGAATCGACGGGGAAGAAGCGCTCGGCAAGGACGGCTGCGCTGACCGGCCACGAGAAAAGATAGCCCTGCATCTCGTTGCAGCCCATGTCCCTGAGCATCGCGTGCTGCTCGGCAGTCTCGACGCCCTCGGCCGTGACCTCGAGCTTCAGGGCGCGGGCCATATCGATCACCGCCGCGACGATAGCGCGCCCCTCCGCGCCCTCGCAAAGCGCGTGCACGAAGAAGCGGTCGATCTTCAGCCGGTCGAGCGGATAGTCCCGCAGATAGCTCATCGATGAATAACCGGTGCCGAAATCGTCGAGCGCCACGCGAACACCCGCCGCGCGCAGCTTGCGCAGCGTGGCGCCGGCGATTTCCGGATCATCGATGACGACGGCTTCCGTGATCTCGACCTGGATGCGCCGCGGGTCGATGTTGTGCTGTGCGATGATGCCGAGGCAACGGTTGGCGAAGTTTCTGTCGCGGAGCTGGACGGGTGAAACATTGACGGCGATCCATGGTACGGGAATGCGTGCGGCCGTACGGCAGGCCTCGCCAAGCGCCCAGTCCCCGATCTGCACGATGAGCCCGCGCTCCTCGGCGATGGTGATCAGGAAAGACGACGAGATCGACTTGTGCACGGGATGGTTCCAGCGCAGCAGCGCCTCCACGCCGGTAAGCACGCCTTCGGCCGAATGGAGAGGCTGGTAGACGAGTTCGAGCTCGCCGCCGCTCGCCAGCGCCTTGCGCAAATCCGCTTCCACCAATTGACGCTGCTTCACGATGTCGTCCATCGTGTCGGAGAAGAGCTGATAGCGGCCCCGGCCACGCTTCTTGGCTTCGTAGAGGGCGATGTCCGCCTTGCGCAGGAGTTCTTCTCGGCAAGTGGCGGCGGCCGGTGCTGTGGCAACGCCGATGCTGACGCCCACATGCACGATATCCTCTCCCAGATGAAAAGGGGCTGTAAGTGCCGTCAGCAGGCGCTCCGACACGGCGCCGGCCGTCTCATGAGCGCGGTCGGATGCGATGACGATGGCGAACTCGTCGCCTCCCACGCGCGCAACCGTGCCCGCGTTCCCCACCGTCTCCCGCAATCTGGACGCCGCCTCGCGCATGAGCTGGTCGCCGGCGCGATGGCCTAGCGTGTCGTTGACGTTCTTGAAGCGGTCGAGGTCGAGAAAGAGCAGCGCTGCCTCGCCGTCTCCTTGCCGGCCTCGGCGCAGGATCGCGTCCAGACGCTCTTCGAAGAGGGCGCGGTTGGGCAACGCCGTGAGCGTATCGTGGTAGGCGAGGTGCCGCGCCCGCGCCTCGCTGGCATGCAGTTCACTTGAGGCGCGGCGCAGGCCGCGTGCCTGCCAGCCCCCTACCGCAAGCGCAATGACGAGCGCAAAAGCGCCCCACGGTGCGACCTGACGGATAAGCGTGTTGCCTGGACGGTCCGCATCCCAGATGAAATAGCCGATCCGATGCCCGTTGCGCCATGTGATGGGCACATTCGCTGGCGGCGGAATGACGTTTTGCGCGGGAACGTAGTGAAGGCCGGAGATCAGGGAGTGATGGGCAACCTCCTCCTTCGCCGGTCCGTCCAGAAACTTCACGGCGACGAAGATATACTCCTCGCCCTCGGACACGCTGACCTCTTCGGAATGGGGAAGGAGAGGCCGGGCGCTGACAACGGCTGGCCTGCCGTCGATCTCGCGAACATCGCTGCCATCGATCTGGAAGCGCGGCATTACGGCTTCGCCGCCATCCTCGCCGGGCCGGTTCTTGAGCCGCGCCCGCACGTGCGCAATCACCTCCCGGGCGGCTTCCTCGTCCTTCAGGAAGGTTGGCGGTTCCACGGCCTTGCCCGCGCGCGCTGCAAAGATGAGATTATCGCGGGAATCGACGACGTAGCTGCGGTCGTGGTCGAAGAAGCGGTGCATCCAGCTCGCCAGGTTTTCCGCAAGCCAGAGCCGGTCGCGGGCGGCCGTCCGCACCACCGCTTCGTCCCAGACGCTGACGCTCTCCTGCTCGCGCGACACCGCGGTCGTCAATGCCGAAAGGCCTTGCCGCACGAGGATCTTCTGTTTGGCGAGGGCTGCTTCGTCGGCCTTGAACGCGGCGAGAAAGGCGAAGCCGATAAAGAGGGCGGCCGCCAACGCGGCCAGGAGAGAGATCGCCACGGTAATCCGGGAGGTCAAGGTATCGGGGGAAAAGCGACGCATGAAAACCTCTCAGGGGAGCGATTGCCCAGCCCTAAGCGGCGAATACTTGACGATACCTTAACGACAGTAGTTTTTGTGTAAACGGTTATATATGCAGCGATATACGAGGAAAGCCACCTTCTTTTTTCAGGAAGAGAAAGGCGCCTCTCGCCCCTCAGCTATGGGCGAAGATGTCTTCTTCGTCCCAACCCATCAGGTCCAGCTTCGCCCGGGTCGGCAGGAACTTGAAGCAGGCTTCGGCCTCGCGCGTGCGGTTCTCGCGCTTCAAGCGTTCGGCGAGAACGTCGCGCAGGCGGTGGAGATAAAGCACGTCCGATGCCGCGTATTCGAGTTGCTCGGGCGAGAGCTTTTCCGCCGCCCAGTCCGAGGATTGCTGCTGCTTCGACAGGCCGACCCCGAGCAGTTCCGAGCAGATGTCCTTGAGCCCGTGCCGGTCCGTATAGGTGCGTGTCAGCCGCGAGGCGATCTTGGTGCAGAAGACCGGCTGCGGCATGGTGCCGAAGGTGTGGTAGAGCACGGCGAGGTCGAAACGGCCGTAGTGGAAGAGCTTGGTGATCCGCCGGTTGCGCAGAAGGGCAACGAGGTTGGGCGCCCGCTTCTGCCCGGCGGCGATCTGCACCACGTCGGCCGTGCCGTCGCCCGGCGAAAGCTGGACAACGCAGAGCCGGTCGCGGCGGGGCTTCAGCCCCAGCGTCTCCGTGTCGATGGCCACCGCCTCGACATCGTAGCGGGCGAGGTCCGGCAGGTCGTGTTGGTGAAATCTGATTGTCATTGCTGCTTTCCGTTCGCCAGCGCGGCGAGAATCCGCGCCCAGGAACGCTGCCCCTTGTGGAAGGAGGAGAGTTCGTATTTCTCGTTGGGCGAGTGGATGCGGTCGTCGGGCAGGCCGAAGCCGACGAGCAGCGAGTCCATGCCCAGAAGCCGCTGGAAGTCGCCGACGATAGGGATGGAGCCGCCCATCGCGATGGAAACGGCAGGCTTGCCCCATTCCTCGGTAAGCGCACCCTCGGCCGTCTTCACCAGCGGCGAATCGTAGGAAAGCTGGATCGCCGGCGCGCCGCCGTGAGGCGCGAACTCGACCGAGCAGTCCGCCGGTATGCGCTCGCGCACGAATGTACGGAAGGCCTCGCGGATCTTGTCCGGATCCTGCCTGTGCACGAGACGGAAGGATATCTTGGCAGAGGCCTCAGCCGGGATCACGGTCTTGAACCCCTCGCCCGTGTAGCCGCCGATAATGCCGTTGCACTCAGCCGTCGGCCGCGCCCAGGTGAGCTCCAGCGCCGAACGGCCTTTCTCGCCGGCAGGCTCGGAAAGGCCGATGGGGCCGAGCAGGCTTTCGGCCGTGCGGCCCAGCTCCTCCCAGCTTTTCAGCACGTCGGCCGGCGTCTCCTCCACGCCTTCGTAGAAACCGGGGATGGTGACACGGCCGCTCTCGTCATGCAGGTCGGCCAGCGCTTTTGCCAAAATGCGGATGGGGTTGGCCGCGATGCCGCCGAAGAAGCCCGAATGCAGGTCCCGGTTCGCCGCCTTCACCGTTACCTCCTCGCCGACGAGGCCGCGCAAGCCGACGCAGATGGCCGGCGTCTCGCGGTCCCACATGGCGGTGTCGCAGACCAGCGCGAAATCCGCCTTCAGTTCCTCGGCATTGGCTTCCAGGAAGGGTTTTAGCGACGGCGAGCCCGATTCCTCCTCACCCTCGAACAGGATCGAGATCCTGCAGGGCAGCTTGCCATGCACGGCCTTATAGGCGCGGCAGGCCTCGACGAAGGTCATGAGTTGGCCCTTGTCGTCGGAGGAGCCGCGCGCGGCGATGACCTTCCTGCCCGGCTCCGCTTCCTTCAGCGCCGGGGCGAAGGGCTCGCTTTCCCACAGCGCCAGCGGGTCCACCGGCTGCACGTCGTAGTGGCCGTAGAAAAGCACGTGCGGGCCCTCGCCCTCATGATGGGCGACCACCATCGGGTGGCCTGCCGTCTCGCGCAGGTTCGCCGCAAAGCCGATCGAGCGCAGGTCCTCCACCAGCCACACGGCCGCCTTGCGGCATTCCGGCGCGAAGGCCGGATCCGTGGAGATGGACTGGATCGTCAGCAGAGCGAACAGGCGCTCCAGGCTTTCATCGATCGAGGCATCGAGGCGGTCGAGCACGGGCGCGACGTCGGGCATGGATGAAAAGCTCCTCGTTGTCTTATCCTGTCTCGGGTCCCCCAGATCAGGAGGGCTCTTCGGACATGAAAAAGGGCCGCGGACGGCCCCTTTCCGCTGTCGGAAAACCTGCCTTACCAGTAGGGGCAGCTATTGTCTTCAAGGAAGTTGTGAACCTCGACCTCGCCCGAGATGATGTTGGCTTTGGCCTCTTCCACCGCGGCCTCCATCTCGTCGGTGATCAGTTCCGCGTTGTGTTCGTCAAGCGCATATCCGACCGCGTCTTCGGCCAGCCCGACATTCTGGACGCCGTAGGTGAACTCGCCGTTCATCGCATCCATGAATGAGGAGTAGACGGCCACATCGACGCGCTTCAGCATCGAGGTGAGCACGTGGCCGGGATGCAGATAGTTCTGGTTGGCATCGACACCGATGCCAAGCTTGCCGGCATCCGCCGCCGCCTGCAGAACGCCAACGCCGGTGCCGCCGGCCGCATGATAGACCACATCCGCGCCCTGGTCGATTTGCGTGCGGGTGATCTCGCCGCCCTTGGTCGGATCGTTCCAGGCCGCCGGCGTATCGCCGGTGTAGTTGCGGATGACCTTGGCGTCCGGATTGGCCGCCTTCACGCCGCCCACATACCCGCACTCGAACTTGCCGATGAGCGGTACCTGCATGCCGCCGACGAAGCCGACGGTCCCGGTCTCGGACGCCATCGCGGCAAGCATGCCGACGAGATAGGAGCCTTCCTGCTCCTTGAAGACGATGGAGCGCACGTTCGGCTGGTCGACGCTGTCGTCGATGATGGCAAAGCTGACGTCGGGATAGTCGGGCGCTACCTTGTTGAGGTACTCCACCCATGTGAAGCCAGCCATCACGATCGGGTTGCGGCCGCGCTCGGCGAAGCGGCGAAGCGCCTGCTCGCGCTGGGCGTCGTTGGAGATTTCGAACTCGGCATATTCGATGCCGGTCTCTTCCTTGAACTGCTCCGCGCCCATATAGGCCATCTCGTTGAACGACTTGTCGAACTTGCCGCCCAGATCGAAGAGGAGGGCCGGAGCGACTTCCTCCTGGGCCACAGCCGTCGCGGTCATGGCGGTTGCGGCCAAAAGGCCGAGAACGATACGCTTCATGTGATCCACACCCTGTCGGTTTCTCTGACATTGGGCGGACGTGCCGCCCGCGGCAGGATTTTCCTCCTGCTCGCGCGCACTCTTGCACGGGTAACGCGAAATTTCACGTGGAAAATTGGCAGTGCGGAAATCGGCTGCAGTGACGGGCGGCGCCGGCAAAAACGCCATTCTCAGGCGGCCGCGCCGCCCGCCACCGGGCAGGTGACGCCCGTGCCCTGGAGGCCGCAATAACCGCCGGGATTCTTCGCCAGATATTGCTGATGCTCGGCCTCGGCGAAGTAAAACGCGGGCGCGGCGGCGATCTCGGTGGTGATGGCGCCGGCGCCGGACACTTTCAGCGCCTCCGCATAGGTGTCGCGCGAGGCGCGTGCCTGCGCCAGCTGCGCCTGCGTGCTGGCATAGATCGCCGAGCGGTAGGTGGTGCCGACATCGTTGCCTTGGCGCATGCCCTGGGTCGGGTCGTGGCTTTCCCAGAACAGCTTCAAAAGGGCGGCGAAGGAGACGATTTGCGGGTCGTAGACGACCAGTACCACCTCGGTATGGCCGGTCAGCCCCGTCGTCGTCTCGCGATAGGTCGGGTTCGGCGTAAGGCCGCCAGCATAGCCGGCTGCTGTCACCCACACGCCCTCCACCTGCCAGAAAAGCCTCTCCGCGCCCCAGAAGCAGCCCATGCCGAACAACACCTTCTCCGTGCCTTCCGGATAAGGGCCTTTAAGCGGCCTGCCGTTGACGAAATGTCTGTCGGCAGTGGGGATGGGCTCTGCCCGTCCGGGCAGCGCCTCTTCCGGCGCCGGCATCTTCAGCTTCGTTTCAAAGGTATGAAAGATCATGAGAAGCCTCCTCGGCCTCACCGCGCAGCGGAGGAAAACATATCCTGCCGGTGCCGGCGATGGCCGATCGCATAGAAGAGAAACGCCAGGAGAGCGAAAACCACCCATCCCGGCAACGCCAGAATGGAGACCGCCACCGGCTCCCACAGCACCGGCACAGTGTAGCGCTCAATGGTGTCCTGAGCGAGACTGTACGTATCGGGCGAGGTGGCCTGCCAACTCTGGCCAAGCGGTGTCAGCACCCATTCGCCGGCGGCAATCGAACGCGTAGCGTCGATCACGGCCATGATGACGGCGACCGCAAGAGCGAACATCGAAAGCAGGCGGAGCACGAAACGCATGGCGAGACCCGGCAGCGGCACTGATTACCCGTGAGATAGGCGCATGGAGCGCGATTGGCAATTGCCGCACGCATTCGAGGCGCGCGCAGGGCGGGAGAAAAGCCCGCCGGACATCTTGGCATTCACAATCAATTCGACTAGATGAGCCCCGGAGCGGCACGTCGCCATGCGACAAACGCCGTTCGCGGAGAGGTGGCCGAGTGGTTGAAGGCGCACGCCTGGAACGCGTGTATACGGGAAACCGTATCGAGGGTTCGAATCCCTCTCTCTCCGCCATCCTCACTGCTCTCCGAACTTGGCAGGATTGGCAGTGCCTGTCATGCGAAGCAGGATGCCTTCCGAGGCTTTAGCGAAGCAGGGCTGTCAGTGTTCTGGACACATAGGCTGCATTTCATGCTGGGGAGACGGGTGACATCTCGTGCAGCACGCTTCTGCGCGCGTTGCGGGCGTTTCGGGCCAAGCCTATAGTCCGGCGGAAGGAGGGCGCCGTGGCGATGCAGACGACACCTGGCGAAGACAAACCGTTTCATCCCCGCGGATGGCGAAGCTGCCGTGTGACCGCCGCCAAACAGATGGGTACCATCTGTTTGGGTCAGACCACTAGGAGGACTAATGTCTCTATCCGGTAAGCGCATGCTCCTCGTCATCGGCGGCGGCATTGCAGCCTACAAATGCCTCGACCTCATCCGCCGCCTGCGTGAGCGGGGGGCCGCGGTGCGCTGCGTCATGACGAAGGCCTCGCAGGAGTTCATCACGCCGCTCTCCGTCGGCGCGCTGTCGGCCGACCACGTTTACACCGACCTCTTCGACCGTCAGGACGAGCACGATGTCGGACACATTCGCCTGTCGCGCGAGGCCGATCTCATCGTGGTGGCGCCGGCCACGGCCGACCTGATGGCCAAGCTTGCCACGGGCCTTGCCAACGACCTTGCGTCGACGGTGCTTCTGGCCACCGATAAGCCGGTGCTGATGGCGCCGGCGATGAACCCGAAGATGTGGGCGCACCCGGCCACCAAGCGCAACCGCGAGACGTTGTCCCGCGACGGCATCCGCCTCATTGGGCCGAACAGCGGCGAGATGGCCGAAGGCGGCGAGGCTGGCGAGGGGCGAATGGCCGAGCCGCTGGAGATCGTCGCGGCGATCGAGGACATGCTGGCAGCCGGGCCCAGGCCGCTTGCCGGGCGCAAGATCCTCGTCACTTCCGGGCCGACGCATGAGGCCATCGACCCGGTGCGCTACATCGCCAACCGCTCCTCCGGCCGGCAGGGCCATGCGATCGCAGCCGCCCTGGCGAAGCTCGGCGCCGACGTGCATCTGGTCTCCGGCCCTGTCTCGATCGCCGACCCGCAAGGTGTGAAGACCGTCCACGTGGAAAGTGCCCGCCAGATGCACGAAGCGGTGGAGACGCTTCTGCCCGCCGACGCCGGCATCTTCGTCGCCGCCGTGGCGGACTGGCGGCCGCAGGCCGAAACAGCGGAAAAGATCAAGAAGCAGAAGGGCAAGGATGCGCCGGCGCTAGCCCTTACGGAAAATCCGGACATCCTGGCCGCCGTCGGCCACCATGAAAAGCGCCCCCGCCTCGTCGTCGGTTTTGCCGCGGAGACCGAGAACGTGGTGGAGAACGCCCGCGCCAAGCTGGCGAAGAAGGGCGCCGACATCATAATCGCCAACGACGTCTCGCACGACAGCGGTATTGGCTCCTCCGGTGTCATGGGCGGCGAACGCAACCGGGTCCATCTCGTCAGCGGCGAGGACGTGGAGGAGTGGCCGGAAATGTCCAAGGAAGACGTGGCGGAGCGGCTGGCGGTGCTGATCGCCAGTATGCTTGGCGGGGAGCGGAAGCCTTGAGCGGCGTGCCGGTGCTCGAAACCGAGCGCCTCATCCTGCGTGAGCATCGACCGGACGATCTCGATGCCTACCACGCCATGTGGTGCGATCCCGAGGTCGTCCGCTATATCAACCGCGGGGCCGGCGCACTCAGCCGGGAGCAGGCGTGGGATGCAATCCTGCGCCACCGCGGCATATGGGCGATCTTCGGCTTCGGTTTCTGGGTCATCGAGGACAAGAGCACCGGCAGACTGATGGGAGAAGCCGGCGTGCAGGAGCGTTGCCGTGACATCCGGCCCGCCATCCACGGCACGCTGGAGGCAGGGTGGGTCCTGCTGCCCGAATGGCACGGCCGCGGCTTTGCGCGGGAAGCGATGGGGGCCATCATCGACTGGTGCGACGCCAGATTTCCCGCCAAGGCATTCACCTGTATCATCAATCCCGCCAACGAGCGTTCGCTCAAGCTTGCGGGAAAACTCGGCTTTCGCGTTGTCGCCCACGCCAGCTACCGCGACACGCCCAACGTCCTCCTCCGGCGTGACTGATCACCAGGAGCCGGCCTTGCCGTCGACGAGGTGGATGATCGAGGCCGGACTGGATATCCAGAAGCCGTCGAACCCCTCCCCCAAAGTTTCGATTTCGTCGCGGCGCACGCCTCCCGCCTGCTCAAAATGCTCCGCCGCGGCCCGCGTGTCGTCCGTCACCACCTCCAGCCACAATTCGGCCTGGCTCATGCCCGGCACGCGGTCGATCCACAGCTGGTTGGCACCAAAGCGGAAGCCGACCGCCGGCAAAAGCTCCTCGATCTGGTCGAAGCCAAGTACATCCCGGTAAAACCGCACCGTTTCCTCATACTGGTGCGGCGGCACTTTCATGGCGATGTTCCGACCGCCCTCGAATTTCGGTCTCATCGTTTCATCCTCCTTGCCGTCGGGTAAGGCAGCGTGAAGGCCGCAATAGTTCGCACAATTACGCCTCATGCAGCATGATCAGGTTGCCGCAGCCGTCCTCGAAAACGGCAGTGGTCGGAAAATCCGCATGCTTCTGCGGCTCTCCCCGGAATTGCACGCCGAGTTCCGTCAGCCGCTCGTACTCTGCCTGCACATCGTCGCAGCCGAGTGAGGTGAGGGGGATTCCCCTGTCATAGAGGGCCTTCTGGTATGCGCGCGCGAACTCGTAGCCCGAAGGCTCCAATGCCAGCTCGGCGCCCGAGCCGTCCGCCGCGATCACCGTCAGCCAACGCGCTCCGCCGGCCGGGAAATCCTGCTTCTTCGCGAAGCCGAGTTTGCCGACATAGAAATCCTCCGCCCTCTGCTGATCGTGTACCAGCACGGACGAAAGGTTGCATCGGATCATCGCCTTGCTCCCTCTCGTGCTTCAATTCTCGGCAAACCGCCTCTGATACTCCGCTTCCAGCTCCGGGATGCGCGACCAGAAGCGTTTGGCCCTGCCGCCTTCGAGCACCGTGGCGAGGACGCCCAGATGCGCATGCCAGCCGCCGGCGACGTTGCTCATCTCGCCGCGGTCGGCGAGCCTTCTGTGGGTGATCACCAGCAACACCTCCTCGCCCTCGGGGAAGAGTTCGAAGACGACCTCGCTTTCGCAGTCGTCCTCGCCTGGCCATGTCATGGCGAGCAGGCGGGGTGGGTCGATCTCGGTGACACGGTGCTGCGAAGGGTATCCCTTTGCATTCATTTCGGCATATTTCTCCGGTGCCGGTTCGTCCGTGAATTCGGAATGCTTGAACAGAAAGTCGGCCCGCCCGCCGACCTTCAGCTCCATCTCGCCGCCGGCGAGCCACTGCCGGCGCTTGTCGGACTCGGTGAGATAGGCCCATATGCGCTCCACGGGCCCCGGCAGAAGCCGCTCGAAGCGCACCGTATCGGGGGCTGTTGCGACGCCGTAGGCGTCATCTTTCAAAGGTTTCATCCCTCTTTCTCCCAAGCGTCGAGTTGCTTCGCCAGATTGTCGAAGATCATCGTCCAGCCTTCCCGGGTCGGCTCCTCCCAATCGGCGTTGGAAGCGCCGAACTGGTGGGTCAAGGTGAGCTCGGTGCCGCCACCGTGCTCTGTAAGGTCGATGGTTACGGTGTCGGCGTCAGGGGAGAATTTTGGCACGGCGAGGGTGAAGACCAGCCGTTTCGGCCTTTCGATTGTCAGATACTCCCCAACGTGCTCGACATCCTCGCCGTCGCGGCGCTCGGTGAAAGTGAAGCCGCCGCCGACACGTCCATCGATCTCGGCACGAATCATGTCGCCGGATTCGGTAGCAAACAGCCATCGGCGCGCCCTCTCTGGATCAAGCCAGGCATCAAAGACGCGATCCGGGCTTTGGTCAAAGTGGCGTTTCACCGTGAGCGTAACTGTCCGGCTCTGAATCATTTTCGGCCTCCATGCGGTGTGGTCCGTTCGGCCGTTTCGTCCTCCGCCTTGAGCAGCGCCTCCAGCGTGTCGAGGCGCTTCGTCCAGAAGCGCTCGTAGTAGCGCAGCCAGGCTTCCGCTTCCGCCAGTCGCTCGGCCTCCAGCCGGCAGTAATGGATGCGGCCGGCTATGCGGCGGCGCACGAGGCCGGCCTGCTCCAGCACCTTCACGTGCTTCGAGGCGCCGGCCAGCGACATGGCGAAGGGCGCGGCCAGCGCGCCCACGCTTTGCTCGCCGCCCGCCAGTTCCCGCAGCATGGCGCGGCGGGTGGAATCGGACAGCGCGTGGAACACGGCGTCGAGTGTGGCAGATTGTTCAACCATGTGGTTGAGGATAGCGCGCCTTGCGCAATAGTCAACCGGGTGGTTTATCTTTATTCAGCCACGGCCCGCGCTGCCTCCGCTGCGGCAAGCCGGAGAAGCAGCGCGCGCCGCGTCTCCTCGTCCACGAAAGCGGCTTCGAGCGCGGTGCGCGTCACCGCTGTCAGCGCGGTTTCATCGAGACCGAAATGCTCCGAAGCGACCGCATATTCACGCCCGATACCGGTGTGGAAATGCGGCGGGTCATCGGAATTGAGCGTGAGACGGCAGCCGGCGGCGTAGAGTTGCGGGAAGGGATGGTGCGCAAAGCCCGGGAAGACGCCGAGCACCACGTTCGACACAGGGCACACCTCCAGCACCACGCCTTCCTCGGCGATGCGGCGCACCAGATCCGGCTTTTCGACGGCGCGGACGCCGTGGCCGATGCGCGCAGGCGAAAAATGGTCGAGCGCCGCCTCGACACTGTCCGCGCCGCCGAACTCGCCTGCATGCACGGTGATTCCCAGCCCCGCCTCCCGGGCGATATCGAAGGCACGGACAAAATCGCGCGGATGGCCGGAGCGCTCGTCGCCGGCCATGCCGAAGCCTGTCACCAGGGGGTGGCCGCAGGTGGCCGCGAAGCGCGCCGCCTTCTCCACCGCGGCCGGGCCGAAATGGCGTACGCCGGTGACGACGATGCGCCCTTCAATGCCGGTCTTCGCCTTGGCGCGGGCGATGCCTTGGGCGAGCCCTTCCGTATAGGCCTGAGGTGAGAGGCCGGCGCGTTCGGCGTGGTCGGGCGAGGTGAAGAATTCGGAGTAGACGGCGCCTTCGCTCGCCAGGCCCGTCAGATAGGTCTCGGCGAGCGCCGCGTAGTCCTCTTCGCTGCGGAAGAGGTTTGCGGCGGCGTCATAGGCGGCGAGGAAGCTCGAAAAGTCGTGCCAGTGATAGGCGCCGTCGTGGATGAAGGCGGAGACATCCACGCCATATTTCTTCGCCTGGCTCTCGACGAGCGTGGGGAGGGCCGCGCCTTCGATGTGGCAATGCAGTTCCGCTTTGAGCACCATGCGTGGTCCGATCCTTCGAAAAACGGATCAGACCATATCACAGACGTCACTCCACGCAGCCGCCTTGCGCAGCACTGTCAGGAAACGTTCTCCGGCGGCTTCCAACGGCCCCGAATTGTCAATGACAGTTGCGTCCTCGACCTTGAGTTCGCTGTCCGCGCCGCGCGCCAGCCGCGCCAGCACCTCCTCACGCGTCTCCCTCCCGCGCCGCGAAAGCCTATCGGCCAGCACCTCGGGCGGCGCGGTCACGATGACGGGGAGGACATGGGCGTAGCGTTCCTCGAGCGCCGGGATGACGGCGCGCGAGACGTTGGCCACGGCGACGCCGCCGCTGCGCATCGTCCCGTCGATCTCCGCCGGCAGCGCATAGCTCAGGCCGTTGGCCCGCCAGCTCAAGGCGAAGCGCCCCGCCGCTCGTGCCCGCTCGAAGGCGGTCTCGTCCAGCGTGTCGTGATCCTCGCCGCCGGCGTCCATGGGCCGCGTGATGATGCGCCGCGCGAAGACAATCTCGCCGGCAAGCGGCCCAAGCCTTTGTCTGGCGTAGTCCATCACCGAATCCTTGCCGGCGCCGGAGGGGCCGGCCACGGCGACGAACACGCCCTGGCGGACGGGAAAGGGCTCCTGCGCCTGCGCGCGCTCGATGCTCGCCGAAACCATCACGCCACGCGCCGCCCCGCGCGCCATACGGTGCGCACCACGGGAATGCCGCCGTCGAGCCGCACGCGCACGAGGTCCGCCCGCCGGCCCGGCTCGATGACGCCGCGGTCGGTGAGCCCGACGGCCTCGGCCGGGATCTTCGATACCTTGGCGACGGCCTGCGGCAGGCTGATGCCGTCGACCAATTCGCTCAGGGAGAAGGCAGCCTGGATCAGGCTGAAGGGGATATAATCGGAGGACAGAATGTCGAGATCGCCGCCCTCGGCCAATTCCTGCGCCGACACATTGCCGGAATGGGAGCCGCCGCGCACCAGATTGGGCGCGCCCATGAGCACGGCCATCCCCGCCTCCTTGGAGGCCCTTGCCGCCGCCGCCGTGGTCGGAAACTCGGCCACGCGCACGCCGTCCTGTGCTGCCTCGCCGACATGCTCGGGCGTGGCGTCGTCGTGGCTGGCGAGAATGATGCCGCGCTCCTTGCAGGCGGCCGAGATCGCCCGCCGGTTGGGCGCGGCGTTACGGCGCGACTCGTCCGTGCGCTTGTCGCAGAAGCGGCGGAACGCCTCGTCGTCGAGCTTCATCTTCACCTTGTAGTAAGCCGCGTAGGCATCGAGATTGGTGAACTGACGCTGGCCCGGCGAGTGATCCATCAGCGAGGCGAGCTTGACGTGGCGGTCGTCCTTAAAGAGCGAGAAGGCGGAAAGACAGTCGGACGCCGAGACCTCGCAGCGCAGATGCAGGAAATGCTCGGCGCGCAGCCGATCCGCAGCGAGGCTCTCTTCGATGGCATCGGCAAGGCTGCGCATGCCTTCCGCGTCCACGTCGCCTTCCTCATCGAGGCCGATGCGCAGCGCGTCGAACACGGTGGTGATGCCGGAGGAGGCGACCTGTGCGTCATGGGCGAGAACGGCGGCGAGAGGGTTCCACCGCACCTTGGGCCGCGGCGCGTAGTGCCCTTCCAGATGGTCCGTGTGCAGCTCCACGAGGCCTGGGATGAGGAAATCGCCTTCCAGGTCGTCGCCCACCCGCGCCGGGCCGGGCGCGATGTCGGCAATGCGGCCGTCACGGAGCACGACACTGCCCTCGACAACCTCGTCGTCGAGCACGATGCGGGCATTCCTCAGGATCGTTTCATGCGTCATTCAGGCAGATTTCCTCTCCCTCGCGCCGCCGATGGCGTGGAAGGACTTGATGTGGAACGGGGCGCCCACCTCCGGCTCGGCGAAGAGCGCCAGCGACGAAAGCTCCAGCGGCTCCAGAAGCAGCGGGCCGAAGAAGGCGTCGATCGCCCGCTCCATGCGCGCGGCTTCCGCCTCCGGCACCCGTCCCGTCAACGTCATGTGGAAGCGGAACGCATCGAAGACGTAAGGATATCCCCATTTGTGGAGATTTTTTAGCTGCTCGGGAGTCAAATTCTCGGGGTTGCGGCGCTCGATCTCCTCCGGCGACAGCGGAGCGCGGAAAGGCTCGAACGCCTCCACCACCTCGCCCGCCAGCCGGTCGAGTTCGGGCGAGGGCGTTGCCGGCACGACGGCGAAGAAGCCGCCGAGCCGCCGTGCAGCAACGCGCTCTAGGACGACCGGCTCGCGCTCGGCGGCGAACTTTTCGAGGGTGGCGACAAGCTCTCCCTCGCTCTTGCCCTCGGCCAGGCGGAAGGGGGCTTTAAGCGTCGCGTGGAAGCCGTAGCGGCGCGGTGCGGCGGTGTGAAAGGCGATCTCGGCCGCGGAAAAGGTGTCGACGGCCACCGGCGCCGGCACCTGACGGCCAAAGACGCTGCGCCCCAGCCAGCGCTCGGCGACGCGGCCCAGCGGGTCGTCCTTGTCGGGTGTGAAGTAGATTGCGTAGCGCATGGGTATCAATCCTCGCAGATCGCGACGCAATAGGCGATTTGCATGACAGAATAACGAAGCCCCGGCGAAAGGGGGGCGATAGTCGCGCAAACCGGCGGGGCAATCAATGGGGGCTGGCCGCGGATTCGGGTTCATGGTCGTCAACGCTCTCCTTTGCGGATTCGCTCAGTAGGATGGTGACGGCGGGCGCGCGCCATCGTTGCCACGCCCGCTTTCGCGTCTGGCTATTGGGTGGGAAGCGGGGCGCGTCTTCGGCACCGCACAAGGCGCTCGGGAGCGCCTCAAATAAGGCGCGTCCAACGCGCCCCGCCGGCCGCTGTCCCGACGTCGACCGGTCAAGAGGGTTCCTTTCGCCCTTTCGGGTCGGGTTCCGATCCCGAAGGGGGAGGCTGCCGCCGCCCTCCCGAACACCCGGTGCGCATCCGGTTCCCGCGAGAGCGATGGGGAGGATTTTATGGGCAGTAGAGGGAGGGGGGATAAAAAGGGCGAAAAAAGTTTGAGAAATTTTGCGATTGTGAATGGGATCAATGGGTTGGCGGATTCCGGCCGTTGGATTTTATCCCCGTTTGGAAGCGGGTCGGTGAGGGGGTCCGGCGCCGGCATATCCGACGGTCGCGCCCCTTGAAAATCGCAAGGGGATAACGATGCCGCAGCCTTCACCTTTACCGGTTCTTCGCCCACATGAGGCGGTGGCGGAGGGTGCTTGAGATGGTGTCGAAGACGAAGACGACGAGGAGGATCAGGAGCACCATGTAGGCGACGTTCTCCCAGTCTGAGTTGGTGCGCATGGCCTCCCATAGTTTCAGGCCGATGCCGCCGGCGCCGACGGCGCCGATGATGGTGGCCGAGCGCGTGTTCGATTCCCAGAAATAGAGCGACTGGCTGAGGAAGACCGGCAGGACCTGCGGCAGGACGCCGTAGCGCTGCACGGCCGAGGGCGAGGCGCCGACGGAGCGCACGCCCTCGCGCTGCTTGTCGTCGATGTTCTCCAGCGCTTCGGAATAGAGCTTTCCGAAGGTGCCGGTGTCGGTGAAGAAGATTGCCGAGATGCCGGCGAGCGGGCCCGGCCCGAAGGCGCGAGTGAAGAACAGCGCCCAGATAAGCATGTCGACGGAGCGCAGGAAGTCGAAGAAGCGTTTGAAGAGGAAGTTGGCGGCGCGGCTCGGATAGATGTTGCGCGCGGCGGCGAAGGAAAGGGGAAAGGCGATGAGCGTCGCCAGAACCGTACCGGCGAAGGCCATGACGATCGTCTGCAGGAGCTTCAGCCACACGTCGCCGTGCTGCCAGTCGGCATTGTTGAGGAAATTGTCGAAGGCGAGCGCGGCGTTGGACTTTTGCGGGTTGAGCCGCTCGCCGAAGAGGACGATCTTGGCGACCTCGCCGGCCGAAAGGCCCCAGAAGGGCGAGCGCGTGTCGAAGAAAAAGTTCTCCCAGCCGAGGAAGCGACGGCGGATCTTCACCTCGTCGCCCTCGATCTCCGCCCGGCCGGCGAAACCGAAGCGGACAATCACCTTTGCACCCGGCTCGCGCTGGAAGGCCCAGGCCGGCAGGGCGCCTCGCGGCTCGACGCGCTCACCGCCGGCGATGTCGAGCACGAGCGTCTCATCGCCGCGGGTGACGCTCACCAGACCAGGCGCGACGTCGACATGGCTTTGCGGGGAGAAGCGGACGCTGGCTTCCACCACCGCTTCCTCGCGCCGCGTCGTCTGCGGCGCCGGGGCATTCGGGATATCCCCCACGGCTGCAGCGCTTTCGGCCGCGTCGCCGACCGGACCGAGGAAGTTGCCGCTGCCGCCCTTGGCGTTGGCCTCGGGAAGGCTGCCCAGGAACCCGGCACTGGGGGTGGCGCCGGCCTCGGCATTTCCGCTTTCGGCGCGGATTTCGACGGTCTCGCTCCGCCTCGTCAGCCAGTCCGGATCGGGGTTCTCGCCGAGCGGCGAAAAGCGCGGGAAGGAGACCTTCAGATAACCGTCGCGATACTCGATATCGGGACGCACCTCGTAGGAAACCCAATCCGCCAGATAGCCGCCGGCGATATTCCAGTTGGCATTGGTGACGACCTGACCGATGGAGAAGAACGACCAGGCAAAGACGAAGTAGAAGACGATGCCGAGGGCGACGAGCCATCCGGTCACCCGCTTCCTCATGGAGCCGGCGAAGACCTGCGGATGGCGGGCGATCAGCTCCCGGGTTTGTGCGGTGTCGAGATGGGCCATGTCAGCCTCCGCGCCCGAATTCGAAGGCCTGGTCGCCGACGAGGCGCCGCCTGAGCCAGGCAGAGAACTGGTCGACGGCGACGATGGTCGAAAACAGCAGGAGGACGATCGCCAGCGTCTTGGCTTCGTGCGTCTGGCTGATGGAAAGGCGCAGCGTCTCGCCGATGCCGCCGCCGCCAACGGCGCCGATGATGGTCGAGGCGCGCACGTTGATCTCCAGCCGCAAGAGCGCGTAGCTCAGGAAGTTTGGCATCACCTGCGGCACGATGGCGAACCACACGCGCTCGACCCAGTTGGCGCCCGCCGCCCTCAGGCCCTCCTCCGGCCGCATGTCGGCGTTCTCCACCACCTCGAAGAACATCTTGCCGAGCGCGCCGATGGTATGGATCGCCACCGCGATGATGGCCGGCACAGCGCCGATCGACAGGATGGCCAGGAAGAAGCCGGCGATGACGATCTCGGGGAAGGCGCGCAGCACCTCCATGAAGCGGCGCACGAAGAAACGCAGCCAGCGCCGCGTCGTGAGATTGGCGGCGGCGAGGAAACACAGGACGAAACCCAGCCCGAAGCCGACCAGCGTCGCCACCAGGGCGATATTGATCGTCTCCAGCATCTTGTAGAAATATTCCGGCAGGTAGAGGGTTTCGGTGAGGTACACCCGGCCTTCCGGGTAGTTGTATTTCAGGCTGCCGTCGTCATAGGGGGAGGGCAGGTCGAAGAGCGCCCGCCAGACTTCCCAGCCGTCGCGCGGCATGAGCTGGCCGACAAAATCGAAGAAATAGGGCAGCCGGTCGAAGAACTTGCCGGCGTTGGACGCGTTGGCGAACCACAGAGAGCCGCCCATGGCCAGCACCAGGAAGACGATGCCGCCGATGGTGTAGAGCCGGCGCCGCGCCGCCATCTCCTGCCAGTGCCGCTCGATCGACTGGGCCGCCGGCGACAGGGCGGGGCCGTGGGTGGTGGTGCTCATGGGAGGGGACCGGGATGCGGAAAGCGCCGCTCAAGGGGGCGGCGCTTTCCAAAGGCGGGAGCTACGACCCGATCTGCGAACGGCGGGCGTCGATGATGGGCTGGTAGAAGGCCGGCGTCACCTCGGTATAGCCCGTGAAGTCGCCGCCCTGGATGGCGGAGAAGCATTCGGGGTCGCTCTCGGGGAGCTCCATCATGAAGGTCTTGAAGGTTTCCTTCATGTCCTCGTTCATGGAGGTGCGCACGACGATGGGGCCGTTGGGGATGAGCGGCGACTTCCAGATTTCCACCAGGTCGTCCATGTCGAGGATGCCCTTCTCGACCATCTTGTGCAGATTGCCGGAGGTGTAGCCTTCGGAGAAATCGCCGACGCCGGACGCCCAGGTGGTGCCGGCGTCGAAGGTGCCTTTGACCACCTCGAGCACCAGGTTCTCGTGGCCGCCGCCGAAGCCGGTCTCGGAGAAATAGTCGTCGATGGTCGAACCGATCGCCTGCGGCAGCGTCACCGCCGGAACGAGATAGCCGGAGGTGGAGTCGGGATCGGCGAAGCCGAGCTTCTTGCCCTTCAGGTCTTCCAGCGTGCGGATGCCCGAATCTTCGCGCGCCACCATCACCGAATGATAGCCGGTCGAGCCGTCGGTCTGTACGGTGGTCAGGATCGGGTCGACGGCCTCGGGGTCTTCCAGATAGACCTTGGCATAGGCCGAGGCGCCGAGCTCGGCATAGTCCAGCGTGCCGCCGAGGAGGCCCTGGACGACGCCGTCATAGTCGGAAGCCGGGAACAGCGAGACCTTCTCGACGCCCAGAACTTCCGGCAGCTTGTCCACCATGCACTGGAAGTTGCGCATGCGGTCGGCCTCGTTCTCGCCGCCGAGGATGCCGATGCGGAACTCCTTGAGGTCCTCGGCCTGGGCCGCGCCGGCCATAAGTGCCGTAAAGGCGGCGGCGGCCATCAAAGCTTGCTTCAACATGTCCGTCTCTCCTGTTTCGTGCCGGCGCGCCGGCGCTATGGTTTTGTCGTTGCGGCCCGTTACGTGGGTGGGACGCCTCGCGCTAGTCGGCGAGGGCGGGCTCGAGTAAGCGCCCGTGATACGGCTCGGCCGGTGTCTGGATGCTGGTCGAGGTGATGGTTTCGGAAACGGCCTCGCCGCCATCCGCTCCGTAGATCCGCTGCACGGCTTCCGCCGTCAGCGCTTCGGGCGCACCGTCGAAGACGACGGCGCCCCCGGCCATGCCGATGATGCGCGTCGAATAGTGGCGGGCGGTGTCCAGCGTGTGCAGGTTGGTGATGACGGTGATGCCCTCGCGGGCGTTGATATCGGCAAGGGAATCCATCACCACCTTGGCATTGAGCGGGTCGAGGGAGGCGATTGGCTCGTCGGCCAGGATCACTTTCGGCTCCTGCATGAGCGCGCGGGCGATGGCCACCCGCTGCTGCTGGCCGCCGGAAAGCGTGCCGGCCTGCTGCAGGGCCGTGTGGGCGATGTCGAGCCGCTCGAGCGCGGCGATCGCCTGGATGCGCTCCTCGCGCGAATAAAGGTTGAGCAGGTTGAGCGCCGTCGGGCGGTGGTTGAGCCGGCCGAGGAGCACATTGGTCAGAACGTCGAGGCGCGGCACGAGGTTGAACTGCTGGAAGATCATGGCGCAGTCGCGCTGCCAGCGCCTGAGGGCTGTGCCCTTGAGCGCCGAAACCTCGACACCCTGGAAGGCGATCGACCCCTCGCTCGGGTCGATGAGCCGGTTGATCATGCGCAGAAGTGTCGACTTGCCGGCACCGGAGCGGCCGATGACGCCGACCATCTGGCCCTCGCCGATCTCGACATCGATGCCGTCGACGGCAACGGTCTTGCCGAACTGGCGCGTGACGCCGCGAATTTCGAGCATGGCAAATCCCCGTTGGACGTTTTCGTCCTTGTTGGGGAATCGCCTAACGCCCGCGCATGAAGCTGCGATGTCGGCTGTGTGTCGGTTTCGTTACAATCCACCAGGTGGGCCACCAGGCGGACTGGCGCCCGTTCAGTTTCCGAGGATTGCCGGCAGGCGCAGGCCTTTCTCGCGTGCGCAGTCGAGCGCCTCTTCGTAGCCCGCGTCGGCGTGGCGCATAACGCCGGTCGCGGGGTCGTTCCACAAGACGCGTTCGATGCGCTTGGCCGCGGCCTCCGTGCCATCGGCGCAGATCACCATGCCGGCGTGCTGGGAGAAGCCCATGCCGACGCCGCCGCCATGGTGCAGCGACACCCAGGTGGCGCCGGAGGCGCAGTTGAGGAGTGCATTGAGCAGCGGCCAGTCGGAAACGGCGTCGGAACCGTCCTTCATGGCTTCGGTTTCGCGGTTGGGCGAGGCGACGGAACCGGAGTCCAGGTGATCGCGGCCGATGACGACCGGCGCCTTCAATTCGCCGCTGGCCACCATCTCGTTGAAGGCGAGGCCGAGGCGGTGGCGGTCGCCGAGACCCACCCAGCAGATGCGGGCCGGAAGACCCTGGAAGGCGATGTGGTCGCGCGCCATGTCGAGCCAGCGGTGAAGGTGGTCGTTATCCGGCAAAAGTTCCTTCACTTTCTCGTCGGTGCGGTAGATGTCCTCGGGGTCGCCGGAAAGGGCGGCCCACCGGAAAGGGCCGACGCCACGGCAGAAGAGCGGCCGGATATAGGCCGGCACGAAGCCGGGGAAGGCGAAGGCGTTCTCGAAGCCCTCGTCCTGCGCTACCTGGCGGATGTTGTTGCCGTAGTCGACGGTGGGGACGCCCTGGTTCCAGAAGGCGACCATAGCCTCGACGTGCTCGCGCATCGAGGCGCGGGCGGCTTTCTCGACGGCCTTGGGATCGCTCTCGCGCTTCTGGCGCCATTCGGCCAGCGACCAGCCCTTCGGCAGGTAGCCGTTGAGGGGATCGTGCGCCGATGTCTGGTCGGTGACGATGTCGGGCCTCACCCCGCGGCGCACGAGTTCGGGCACGATCTCGGCCGCGTTGCCGAGGAGGCCCACCGACTTCGCCTCGCCGGCGCTCGTCCAGCGCTCGATGATGGCGAGCGCTTCGTCGAGGCTGGTCGCCTTCTCGTCGAGGTAGCGGGTGCGCAGGCGGAAATCGATGCGGCTCTCCTCGCACTCGACGGCGAGGCAACAGGCGCCGGCCATGACGGCGGCGAGCGGCTGCGCGCCGCCCATGCCGCCGAGCCCGGCGGTGAGGATCCATTTGCCCTTGAGGTCGCCGCCATAGTGCTGGCGCCCGGCCTCGGCAAAGGTCTCGTAGGTGCCCTGCACGATTCCTTGGGTGCCGATATAGATCCACGAGCCGGCGGTCATCTGGCCGTACATCATCAGGCCGGCGCGGTCGAGCTTGTTGAAATGGTCCCAGTTGGCCCAGTGCGGCACGAGGTTGGAATTGGCGATCAGCACGCGCGGGGCGTCTATATGGGTGCGGAAGACGCCGACCGGCTTGCCGGACTGGACAAGCAGGGTCTCGTCCTCCTCGAGGGTTTTAAGCGTGGAAACGATGCGGTCGAAATCGTCCCATGTGCGGGCGGCGCGGCCGATGCCGCCGTACACGACAAGCTCGTTCGGGTTTTCCGCCACCTCGGCGTCGAGATTGTTCATCAGCATGCGCAGCGGCGCTTCCGTGAGCCAGCTTTTGGCGTTTAGTTCCAGGCCGCGCGGCGCTTTCACCTGGCGGATGTTGTGGCGCGGGTCGGTCATCGCTCGGTGTCCTCCTTCAGGGAATGCGCAATCGCCTCGAGCCGCTCCAGAATGGCGCGCAGATGCGGGCGCAGGCGGCGGGCTTTCGTCTCGTCATAGGCGAAGGGCTCGCTCTCGCTTGCGAGGTAGGCCGACTGGGCAAGCTCCATCTGGATGGCGTGGACGCCTTCGTGCGGCTGTCCGTAGTGCCGCGTCGTCCAGCCGCCGCGGAAGCGGCCGTTGAGGACGCTGGAATAAGCCTCCGCGCCGATGCAGACTTCTGCCACCTCCGCTTCGACCTCCAGCGCACAGGTCGCGCCGTTGTCGGTGCCGATGTTGAAGTCCGGCAGCGTGCCGTCGAAGAGGAACGGGCAGTGGGAGCGGATCGAGTGGCAGTCGTAGAGGATGGCGACGCCATGGAGCGCCTTGACGCGGGCGATCTCGGCTTCGAGCGCCGCGTGGTAGGGGCGGTGAAAGGCGGTGAGCCGCGCCTGGATCTCGGCGTCATCGGGCTCCGCGCCTTCCCTCCAGAGGGGCTGGTTGTCGAAATCGGTGAGCGGCACGAGGCCGGTGGTGTTCTGCCCCGGATAGAGGCTCGCGCCGGAAGGGTCGCGGTTGGCGTCTATGACGTAGCGATGGAAGGTGGCGCGTACGGTGGTCACGTTCGGGAGGAGGTCCCGATAGAGATCGTGGACGTGCCAGTCGGTGTCGCGCAGTTTTTGCCCTTCCTCGTTCAGCAGTGCTTGGATTTCCTCCGGCACGCTGGTGCCCGTGTGGGGCAGACCGAGGATGATGGGCGATGTTCCCTGCACGACTTCGACGGGTTTCACGGCTCGCTCCTCAACTCCGGCAATATGCCCGGCGCAACACTGGCATTGAGCCCCCCTGAGCGCACCAGCGCGATGGCCGCTTCGAGGTCGGGCGCCATGAAGCGGTCTGCTTCGAGGCCCGGCACGGCGGCGCGGATGGCGGCGTGGGCTTTCTGAAGCTCCGCGCTGGTCTTCAACGGGGCGCGCAGGTCGATGCCCTGCGCCGCCGTCACCGCCTCGATGCCGACGATGCCGAAGAGGTTTTCCGTCATCGTCAGAAGCCGCCTCGCGCCGTGGCAGGCCATGGAGACGTGGTCCTCCTGATTGGCCGAGGTGGGGGTGGAATCGACCGAGGCCGGATGCGCCATCTGCTTGTTTTCCGACATCAGGGCGGCCGAGGTGACCTCGGCGATCATCAGGCCGGAGTTGAGCCCGGGCTGCCTGGCGAGGAAGGCCGGCAGGCCGAAGGAAAGCGCGGGATCGACCAGAAGAGCGATGCGGCGCTGGGCGATGGCGCCGATCTCGCAAATGGCGAGCGCGATCTGATCGGCCGCGAGCGCCACCGGCTCGGCGTGGAAGTTGCCGCCCGAGACCACCTGGCCGTCCGACAGCACGAGCGGATTGTCCGTCACCGCATTGGCCTCAACGGTCAGCGTGCGCGCGGCCTGGCGCAGGATGTCGAGGCAGGCGCCGTCGACCTGGGGTTGGCAGCGGATGCAGTAAGGGTCCTGCACGCGCTCGTCGCCCTCGCGGTGGCTCTCGCGGATTTCCGAACCGTCGAGCAATTTCCAAAGGGCGGCCGCCGTGTCGATCTGGCCACCGTGCCCGCGCAGGGCGTGGATCTCCGGATGGAAGGGGGCGGAGGAGCCCATGGCCGCGTCGGTCGACAGCGCGCCGGTGATCAGCGCCGAGCGGGCGGCGCGATGGGCGCGGAAGAGGCCTGCAAGCGCCAGCGCGGTGGAGACCTGCGTGCCGTTGATGAGCGCCAGCCCCTCCTTGGCGGCAAGCACGACCGGGGAAAGCCCGGCCTTTTCCAGCGCCTTATTAGCCGGCAATCTTTCACCGTCATACCAGGCTTCGCCCTCGCCGATCATCGCTGCCGCCAGGTGGGCGAGCGGGGCGAGATCGCCGGAGGCGCCGACAGAGCCTTTTTCGGGGATGACGGGGATGACGCCGCGCGCCGGCATCTCCTCCAGGAGCCGGACGATCTCCATGCGCACGCCCGAGGCGCCGCGGCCAAGCGACATCAATTTCAGCGCCATGACGAGGCGCACGACATCCTCGCCCAAAGGAGCGCCGACGCCGCAGCAGTGGGAGAGGATGAGGTTGCGCTGGAGCCTCGCCACGTCTTCGGTCGGGATGCGCACGCTGGCGAGCTTGCCGAAGCCGGTGTTGACGCCGTAGACGGCGGCCTTACCGCCGGCGATCTCGGCGATGCGCCTTGCCGAAGCCTCGATGGCCGGATGGCAGGAGGGGGCGAGGCGCAGCGGCAGCTTTTCCCGCCAGATACGCTCCAGCGCGTGGATCGAGACGGCGCCCGGGGTGAGGGTGAGCGTCATTGCGATGCCGCTCCGTTGGCTGTGGTTGGCGCTGAAGACCCCCTCACCGACCCGGCTTCCACCTTCGCCCTTCGGGCTTCGGTGGACGGAGACGTGGGGCCAACCCTTCCTGTCCGGAGCGAGGTTATCGCGTACAAGTTATTTTTGCCGGCTTCTCCGGAACCCCCACCCCTTACCCCTCCCCACAAGGGGGAGGGGGATTCTGAGGCGTCGACGCTCCTCTCCCCCTTGTGGGGAGGGGTGAGATGTGGGGGGCCGAATAAGGACTCGGAGGTCATGCACCATCTCCACGAATGAGCCGATGCAGCGGGTTGAAGCCGATGCGATAGGAAAGTTCGGCCGGGTGCTCGACGTCCCAAACGGCGATCTCGGCGCGTTTTCCCGGTTCGATGGTGCCGATCTCCTGCCCGAGGCCGAGCGCGTGGGCGGCTTCGCGGGTGGTGCCGGCCAATGCCTCCTCCGGGGTGAGGCGGAAAAGGGTGGAGGCCATGTTCATTGCCAGAAGCAGCGAGGAGAGCGGCGAGGAGCCGGGGTTGCAGTCGGTGGCGACCGCTATTCGTACGCCGGCCGCGCGCAGGCCGGCGACGGGGGGCGCCTGCTTTTCGCGCAGGGTGTAGAAGGCGCCGGGGAGGAGCACGGCGACGGTGCCGCTCCGTGCCATGGCGGCGATACCCTCTTCGTCCAGATATTCCAGATGGTCGGCCGAAAGCGCATGGTAGCGGGTGGCGAGCCTGGCACCGCCGAGATTGGAGAGCTGCTCGGCGTGGAGCTTCACCGGCAGGCCGAGTGCTTGTGCCTTGTCGAAGACGCCGGCGATCTCTTCGGGCGAGAAGGCGATGCCTTCGCAAAAGCCGTCGACGGCGTCCGCCAGCCCTTCGGCGTGCGCGGCCTCCATGCCGGGCAGCACGACCTCTTCGATATAGGCGCTGGCGCGGCCCCGATATTCCGGCGGTACGGCGTGGGCGGCGAGATAGCTGGTCTTCACTCGTACCCGGCGCATCGCGGCCAGCCGGCGCGCGGCGCGCAGCATCTTCAATTCGTCCTCGATGGACAGGCCGTAGCCGGACTTCACCTCCACCGTCGCGACCCCTTCCGCCATCAACGCGTCGAGCCGCGGCAGGGCGGAGGCTGCGAGCGCCTCCTCGTCCATGTGCCGCGTGGCGGCGACCGTGGAGACGATGCCGCCGCCGGCGCGGGCGATCTCCTCGTAGGTCGCGCCCTGAAGGCGCATCTCGAACTCACGGGCGCGGTCGCCGCCGTGAATGAGGTGGGTGTGGCAATCGATGAGGGCGGGGGTCGTCAGGCGCCCGCCGAGCTTCGTCCGCTCTGCGCCCGCCCAGTCGCCGGGCAGCGCCGCGCGCGGCCCGGCCCAGACGATGCGGCCATCCTCGACGGCGATTGCCGCATCCTCCACGAGCCCGTAGGGTGCGCCGCCGGGCACCATGCAGGCGAGCCTTGTTTCGGTGAAAACCGTGCGCTTCATCGTTGAGGAGACCTGCCGCTTTGTCTAGACTTGATATGGTTATGTCTATACAAATTGATTTCTAGCTCCGGACCGCCGCCGCATGCAAGAGATTTTCGCCCGAACCGCGCTGACGCCCCAAGGCTGGCGGGACGATGTGCGCGTGACGATCGGCGGCGACGGCCGCATCGTCTCGGTCGTGCCGGGCACCGAGCCGGCCGCGGCCGACGTCGTGCCGGTGCTCCTGCCGGCGCTTTCCAACCTGCACAGCCACACCTTCCAACGCGCCATGGCGGGGCTTGCCGAGCGCCGCGGCCAGGAGGGCCGCGACAGCTTCTGGACGTGGCGCAAGGTCATGTACCGCTTCCTAGACCGGCTTTCGCCCGACGATGTGGAGGCTATCGCCGCCTTCGCTTTCATGGAAATGCTCGAAGCGGGCTTTTGTGCCGTCGCCGAGTTTCATTATGTGCACCACCGGGCGGGCGGGGCGCCGTATGCCGATATCGCCGAGCTTTCCGGCCGCATTGCCGCTGCGGCGGGGCAAACGGGCATCGGGCTGACGCTTCTGCCCGTGCTCTACCGCCATGGCGGGGCGGACCGCCGTCCGCTCGCCGGTGGGCAACTGCGCTTTGGCAACGATCCGGCGGCCTTTGAGAGCCTCATGGCGCGGGCGGGGGAGCATATGGCGAGGCTTCCCGGCGATCAGGTGCTCGGCGCGGCCGCCCACTCCTTGCGCGGCGCCGGCATTGCGGACATACGCGCGGCCATGGCCCTGCGGCCGGATACGCCCTTCCACATGCACATTGCCGAGCAGGAGCCGGAAATCGAGGAGATCCTGGCCGCGCATGGCGCCCGGCCGGTCGAGTATCTGCTCGGTGAGGTGACGGTGGACAAGCGCTGGTGCCTTATCCATGCCACGCACATGAACGCGGTGGAGACGGAGCGCCTTGCGCGCTCCGGCGCGGTTGCCGGGCTGTGCCCCATTACCGAGGCCAATCTGGGCGATGGCATCTTCAACGCTCCCGCCTTCCGGCAGGCCGGCGGGCGGCTCGGTATCGGCAGCGATTCCAACGTCCGCATCTCGGTGGCGGAGGAACTGCGCCAGTTCGAATATTCGCAGCGGCTGAAGCACCGGGCGCGCGCCGTGCTGGCGGAGGCGGGCGGCTCCTGCGGGCGAGCGCTCCATGATGCCGCGCTTGCCGGCGGCGCACAGGCGCTCGGCCGGGATACGGGCGCTTTGGAAGCCGGCAAATGGGCGGATCTGGTGGCGCTCGATCCCGCCGCGTTCGCGGGCGTGGGGCATGGCGATGCCGTCCTCGACGGCTGGGTCTTCGCCGGCGGCAACGACGCGGTGACGGACCTCTGGTCGGCGGGGCGCCATGTGGTGCGCGCCGGCCGCCATGTCGCCCGCGAGGCGATCGCGGGGCGCTATGCCGCCACGCTCGAGACGCTGGTGGCGGACCTTTGACCGGGGCGCGCTCGTCCTTCCGCGCCATCCGAGACGAGATGGCCCGGCGCATCGCCGAAAGGCTGTGGCTGCCGGGCGCCCTCATCCCCGGCGAGGAGGTGCTGGCGCGCGAGTTCGGCGCCGCGCGCGCCACCGTCAACCGCGCCTTGCAGGAGCTTGCCCGTGCCGGGCTGGTGGAACGCCGCCGCCGCGCCGGCACGCGCGTGGCGCTGCATCCCGTGCGCGAGGCGCGCTTCGTCATCCCCCTGGTGCGCCAGGAGATCGAGGCGCGGGGGGCGGAGTATCAGTACCGCCTCCTGAGCCGCGGGGAGGCGGCCCCGCCGGAGATCGTGCGGGCGCGGCTCGGCCTCGAGGCGACGGCATCGCTGGTCCATGTCCGCTGCCTGCATCTGGCAGACCGCGTGCCCTACCAGTTCGAGGATCGCTGGATCAATCCCGATGTCGTTGCGGCGGCGCGCGAGGCCGACTTCGCGGGCGTCAGCCCCAATGAATGGCTGGTGGAGCACGCTCCCTTCACCGATGCCGAGTTCACCTTCCGCGCCGCAGCCGCGAGCGCGGAGGAGGCGGCGGTGATGCAGCTGCGCGAGGGAGAGCCGGTCTTCGTGGGTGAGCGCATCACCTGGCTGGGCGAGCGCCCCATCACGCTGGTGCGCATGGTGCACCCCTCCTCGCATCGCATGGTCACACGACTATGAGACGGGTCGACAAGGCTGGGCCCAGAAGTTAGAGCGGTGTTGTGCCTTACATCGGTAACGCGCCTTCCCGCCGACCAGAGGAACGCCCATGCCCGCCAGACGGCCACTCACCATCGCCCCTTCGATCCTCTCTTCCGACTTCTCGCGCCTTGGCGAGGAGGTGGAGGCGGTGGCCACTGCCGGGGCGGACTGGATCCATCTCGACGTCATGGACGGCCACTTCGTGCCCAACATCACCTTCGGCCCGCCGGTGGTCAAGGCGATCCGGGACCGCACGAAAAAGGTGTTCGACTGCCATCTGATGATCGCCCCGGCCGATCCCTATCTCGCCGCCTTCGCCGAGGCGGGCTGCGACGTCATCACCGTGCATGCCGAGGCCGGCCCGCATCTCCACCGCTCGCTGCAGACCATCCGCGGGCTCGGCAGGAAGGCCGGCGTGTCGCTCAACCCGTCGACGCCGGAAAGTGTGATCGAATATGTGCTGGACGAGGTTGATCTCGTCCTTCTGATGACGGTTAATCCGGGTTTCGGCGGCCAGGCCTTCATCCCGTCCGTGGTTGAAAAGGTCCGCCGCGTCCGCGCCATGGCCGGCGACAGGCCGATCGACATCGAGGTGGACGGCGGCATTTCCGCGGAGACGGCGGGCGCGGTGGTCGAGGCCGGCGCCAACGTGCTGGTGGCCGGCTCCGCCGTCTTCAAGGGCGGGGAGGCCGCCTACGCGCAAAACATCGCCGCCATCAGGAAGGCGGCAGGCGGCTGACGACCGGCCCTTGCCCGCCGTGGCGGCAGACAGACAGACGGAGGAAAAGACAATGGCAGCTGTTCCACCTGTTTGCGATTTCGGCTGGTCGGCGGTCGACGCCACGTTGCCGGGGACCGATGGTCAAACCCACCGCATCTTCGATGAGGCCGGCCCGAACGGATTGGTGGTCGTCTTTATCTGCAACCACTGCCCCTATGTGAAAGCAGCGATTCCCCGCGTCGTGCGCGATGCCAAGGACCTTAAGGCGCAGGGCATCGGCTTCGTCGCCATCAGCGCGAACGACGCCGCGACATATCCCGAGGATTCCTTCGACAAGATGGCGGTGTTCGCGCGCGAGCACGGCTTTCCCTTCCCCTATCTTTATGATGAGGATCAGAGCGTGGCGCGCGCCTATGACGCGGTCTGCACGCCGGATTTCTTCGGCTTCAACAAGGACTTGAAGCTGCAGTACCGCGGCCGGCTCGACGCCGCACGCACCGGGCCGGCAGCGCCAGACCTGAGGCGCGATCTCTACGAGGCGATGGTCCAGGTGGCCGAGACGGGGAAGGGGCCGAAAGAGCAGATCCCGTCGATGGGCTGCTCGATCAAGTGGAAGGACGCGGCCTGAGGCTTGAGCCTGCGCCGCGCGGTGAGGCGGCACATCTCAATGCGCCTCTTCCCAGTTGTCCGCCGCCCGCGCGTCCACCTTCAGCGGCACGGAAAGTGCGCGGGCGGGCCAAGCGGCGCCTTCCATCACCGTGCGGATGACGGGGATGGCGCGCTCCACGGCCTCCTCCGGCGCTTCGAAGATCAGCTCGTCGTGCACCTGCAGGAGCATCTGGACGTCGCCCAGCCCGTTATCGGCGAGGGCGGCATCCATGCGCATCATGGCGCGGCGGATGATGTCGGCGGCCGAGCCCTGGATGGGGGCGTTGATGGCCGCGCGCTCGTTGAAGGCGCGGACGGAGGGGTTTGAGGAGCGGATTTCGGGATAGTGGGCGCGGCGGCCGAAGACGGTCTCCACATAGCCCTTGTCGCGGCAGAAGGCCTTCGTGCGCTCCATATAGTCCTTGATGCCGGGAAAGCGCTCGAAATAGCGCTTGATATAGGCGCCTGCCTCCTCACGCGGGATGGCGAGCTGGTTGGCAAGCCCGAAGGCCGAGATGCCGTAGATGATGCCGAAATTGATGGCCTTGGCGCGCCGGCGCACCTCGCCGGGCATCCCCTCCACAGGCACCCCGAACATCTCCGAGGCCGTCATGGCATGGATGTCCAGCCCGTCGGCGAAGGCCTGTTTCAGCTGCGGGATATCGGCCACGTGGGCGAGCACCCTGAGCTCGATCTGGCTGTAATCGGCCGAGATCAGCTTGCGGCCTTCCGGTGCCACGAAGGCGGTGCGGATCTTGCGGCCCTCGGCCGTGCGCACCGGAATGTTCTGCAGGTTGGGCTCGGAGGAGGAAAGCCGCCCCGTGCTGGTGGAGGCAAGCGAATAGGAGGTGTGCACGCGGCCGGTCTCGGGGTGGATGTAGCCCGGCAGCGCGTCCGTATAGGTGGATTTCAGCTTGGTGACCTGGCGCCAGTCGACGATCTTGCGCGGCAATTCGTGGCCGGCCGTGGCGAGCTCCTCCAATACCTGGGCGGAGGTCGACCATTGGCCGGACTTGGTCTTCCCGCCGCCCGGCAGGCCCATTCTCCCGAACAGGATCTCGCCGAGCTGCTTTGGCGAGCCGATGGTGAAGCGGCCGCCTGCGAGCGCGTAGATCTCCTCCTCCATCGCCGCCGTCGTCTGCGCGAAATCGCCGGACATGCGCGACAGGATCTGCCGATCGACGGTGATGCCGCGATGCTCCATGCGCCCGACGACCGAGATCATCGGCCGCTCCAGCCGCTCGTAGACCGAGACCAGGCCCTTGGCCGCAAGCTGGGGCTTCAGCACCTTCCACAACCTGAGCGTCACGTCGGCGTCCTCGGCGGCGTAGATGGTGGCGCGCTCGACATCCACCATATCGAAGGTCACGCGCGCCCGGCCGGAACCCGTCAACTCCTTGTAGGAAAGCGGCGTGTGGCCGAGCCAGCGCTCCGACAGCGCGTCCATGCCGTGCGCCTGGGTGCCCGCCTCGAGCACGTAGGAGATGAGCATCGTATCGTCGTAGGGGACGATCTCGATGCCGAGCCGGAAGAGGAGGAGCCAGTCGTATTTGAGGTTCTGGCCGATCTTTATGACCGAGGGGTCCTGCAAGAGCGGCCGGATGACGGCAAGCGCCGCTTCCTCCTCGATCTGCCCGTCGATGAGCCCGCCGCCCAGAAGGTCGTCGGCGCCGTTTCTGTGCGACAGCGGCACGTAGGCCGCGCGGCCGGGCGCGGTGGCGAGCGAAAACCCGCACAGCACCGCCTGCATTGGGTCGAGCGAGGTGGTCTCCGTGTCGAAGGCGACAAGCCCCGCCTCGCGCGCTTCCTCCACCCAATGATTGAGCGTTTCCAGGTCGCGGATACAGACATAGCCGGAGTGGTCGATGGGTTCGGCCGCCGCCGCTTCCGCCAGTTTCTTCGCCAGCTTCTCGGGCGTATCGGCCCCGTCCGTCCGGTCGGGCGCCACCTCGCCCTCCGCGTCGGGCTCTTCGGTGCCGGAGGCGGGTACCGTCAGATCCGGCCCGTGGGTCGCCACCGCTTCCACTTCCAGGGCGGCGGGCTCGATCTCGGCGGCGTCCGCCCCGGTGGCCTCCGCCACCCGCCGTGTCAGCGAGGAGAACTCCATCGCCTTCAAAAAGGCAATCAGCTTCGGCCCGTCCGGCGGATTGAGCATCAGCCTATCGACGCCGTCCTCGACGGGCACATCGTTCCTGAGGCGCACCAATTCGCGTGAAATCCGCGCTTTCTCGGCGAATTCGATGAGGTTTTCGCGGCGCTTGTTCTGCTTGATCTCGCCGGCGCGGGAAAGCAGCGTGTCGAGGTCGCCATATTCTTCCAGAAGCTGGGCGGCCGTCTTCGCCCCGATGCCGGGAACGCCGGGCACGTTGTCGATCGAATCACCGGCCAACGCCTGCAGATCGATCATCTTTTCCGGCGGCACGCCCCACTTCTCGATCACTTCCGGAACGCGGATCTCGCGGTCCTTCATGGGGTCGTACATGGAAACGCACGGCCCCACGAGTTGCATCAGGTCCTTGTCCGAGGAGACGATGGTGGCATCGCCGCCGGCTTCCACGGCGAGCCGCGCATAGGTGGCGATGAGATCGTCCGCCTCAAAACCCTCCATCTCGATGCAGGGCAGGTCGAAGGCGCGGGTGGCCTCGCGGATGAGGCCGAATTGCGGAATGAGATCTTCCGGCGGCTCGGAGCGGTTGGCCTTGTATTCGGGATAGATTTCGTTGCGGAAGGTTTTGGAGGAATAATCGAAAATGACGGCGAAATGGGTCGGCGTGACCCCAACATCCGTGTTGCGGGCATCGCGCAACAGCTTCCACAGCATGTTGCAGAAGCCCGAGACGGCGCCGACCGGCAGCCCGTCGGACTTGCGCGTCAGCGGCGGAAGAGCGTGATAGGCCCGGAAAATATAGCCCGAACCGTCGACCAGGAAGAGATGATCGCCTTTTTTCATGGGTGAACGGGTAGCGCGGCGTGTTTCTTCTGTCCATGGCAAAGGCACGCGGGGAACACTCCCTGCCGCCAAATGGTGACGCCAAGCCTCATGAGGTAACGGAAATATTACGAATGTGTAACCTTATCGCCCTTGAATAGCCATTTTGGCGCACAACATATTCCTGTATCGGCAATATTCCGCCGAAAAAAGTCCGGGAAAGGCCCGTCCCCCGCCTGAACCGGACATAAAAAGCGGCAGCCTAACCCCCCTCTCCGGGCTGCCGCCCAATACTGAAAAGGCCGCCGTGGCTTCCCCTCCGCCACGGCGGCACTTTTGTCTCTAGACCAGTTCATCGTTTCACAGAATCGATGACCTGGCCTAACTCTTTGCCTTACCGCAATTCCGGACGGAAAACCGGTTTCCACTTTTCCTGGAATTGCTCTACGGCTACATTCCGTGCCAATTTCCGTGGTGGCTGCCTTCGCTGTCCACCCGCTCGAAGCCATGGGCGCCGAAGAAGTCGCGCTGGGCCTGGATGAGGTTTGCCGTGCCGCGGGCGCGGCGGAACGTGTCGAAATGGGCAAGCGCCGCCGACAGCGCGGGCACGGGAAGCCCGGCCTCTGCGCTTCGCGCGACAACGCGTCGCAGATGGGGGTGCGCGGCCTCGATCAGCGGCGCGAAGGCAGGCGTCACCAGAAGGTTCTCGATCTCCCGCGCCTCGTCGAAGGCGGCCGCCATCTCGCCTAGGAACTGCGAGCGGATGATGCAGCCGGCGCGCCAGATGCGCGCCACCGTGCCGAGCGGCAGGTTCCAGCCAAACTCGCGCGAGGCTGCGGCCATGACGGAAAACCCTTGCGCATAGGCGACGATCTTGCCGGCGAAAAGCGCTTGCTCGAGGATGGCCAGCGCCTCCTCGCTCGCCGGCCCGGCGGCGGGAGCGGGCGTGCCGAAGCGCTTTTCCGCCGCCTCGCGCTCCTCTTTCAAGGCCGAAAGGCTGCGCGCGGCGACCGCCGCCTCGATGGCCGTTGCCGGAATCCCCAGCGTCTGCGCCTCGATGGCCGACCAGCGCCCCGTGCCCTTCTGGCCGGCGCGGTCGAGGATCATGTCCACCATCGGCTGGCCGGTCGCCGGATCGTCCGCCGCAAGCACCGCCGCCGTGATCTCGATGAGATAGGAGTTGAGGCGGCCCTCGTTCCATTTGGCGAAGATCGGCGCGATCTCGCCCGCCGACAGACCGTGCCCGTCGCGCAGGATGCCGTAAATCTCGGCGATCATCTGCATATCGGCATATTCGATGCCGTTGTGGATGGTCTTGACGAAATGTCCCGCTCCATCCGTGCCGAGCCAGGCTTGGCAAGCCTCGTCCTCGTAGCGGGCGGCAATGGCCTGAAGGATGGGCTCGATGCGCCGGTAGGACTGCTCCTCGCCGCCCACCATGATCGACGGCCCGTGGCGCGCGCCCTCCTCGCCGCCGGAGACACCCATGCCGACGAATTGCGGCCCGCCCTCCGCCAACGCCGCCATGCGCCGCCGCGTGTCGCGGAAATTGGCATTGCCGGCATCGATGATGATGTCGTTACGGGCAAGCAGGGGCTTCAGCGCGTCGATCTGCTGGTCCACGGCCTCGCCCGCCTGAACCATGAGGATGATCGGCCGCGGCAGGGCGATTGCGTCGGCCAGCGCTTCGAGCGTCTCGCAGGGGACGATATTTTCCGCCAGCGGCCCAGCCTCCTCGACGAAGGCGTGGGTACGCGATGTCGTGCGATTGAAGACGGCGACCTTGAAGCCCTTCTCCGCGATGTTGAGCGCCAGATTCGCGCCCATCACTCCAAGGCCGATCAGGCCGATATCTGCTTTACTCATTGACTATGTCCGTCCCTAGCGCCAGACGGGCGCTTTTCCTGGTTGGCTTATCTCTTGAAATTCATCACCGCCGGCGCCGCTTCCTGCCGTAGAGCTCCAGCCTGTGGTGCACGATCTCGTAGCCGAGCGAGCGGGCGATCTCGTCCTGCAGCGCCTCGATCTTGCGGGAATGGAATTCGATCACGTCGCCGGTGTCGATGTCGATGAGGTGGTCGTGATGGCCGCCGCCCGCCTGCTCGAAGCGCGAGCGCCCGCCCTCGAAGGCATGGCGGTGGATCGCCCCCATCTCCTCCAGAAGCTTCATCGTGCGGTAGACGGTCGACAGCGAGATGCTGGGGTCGACCTGCGCGGCGCGATTGAAGATCTCCATCGCGTCCGGGTGATCCTCCGTCTCCGAGAGGATGCGCAGGATAACCTGCCGCGGCCGGGTGATTCGCACCCCGGCGCGGCGCAGCCTTTCCTCGTAATCCTTGTTTTGCACTGCTTCGGCCATGGCCGGGACTATGCTTCAGAAAGTGCACGTTGCAAAGGCCGCACCGTGCCGTGCCAACAGCGGATTGGACCGGTTGACAGAGCCGCGGGATAGGCCGACTTTCGCTTCACTCGAGGAGCCAAGCCCGTCGGAAGGACATCATGAGACCCGTCTTCGTTCAGTTGCGTTGCGAGCCAGGCAAGACTTACGCGGTGGCCGACGAGCTCTACAGGCGCGAAATCGCCTCCGAGCTCTATTCCACCAGCGGCGAGTACGACCTCCTGCTCAAGGTCTATATCGAGGACGGCGTGGACATCGGCAAATTCATCAACGAGAACATCGCCGATACGCCCGGCATCGTCCGCTCGCTCACCACGCTGACCTTCAAGGCCTTCTGAGGCCGAGGGTGCTCCATGCGCGTGGGCTTGGCGGCAGCGCCCGCTTCCTGTACCACGCGCATCGACAGTCGATATCCGCGCGAGGAGGAGTTTGCGATGAAACGGTCCAGGGTCAACGACATCCTGCGCGAGGGCGCCGGCTTCATTCGCTCTTTCGGCTACGCCCTGCCGCCCTTCGCCGACTGGACGCCGGACGACATGAAGGCGCGCCGCGCCGAGATCGGCGGCATCGTCGACGCCAGGCTCGGCTGGGATATCACCGACTACGGCGTCGGCGATTTTACCAACAAGGGCCTTTTCCTCTTCACCGTGCGCAACGGCGACGCGGCGGCCCTTAAGGAGGGGCGCGGCATGCTTTACGCGGAAAAGATCATGATCTCCCGGCGCGACCAGATCTCGCCCATGCACCGCCACGTGGTGAAGGCCGAGGACATCATCAATCGCGGCGGCGGCACGCTGTGCATCCAGCTCTACGCATCCGAAGCGGACGGCACGATCGACAGGAAAGCACCTGTTTCAGTCCCCACGGACGGTATCGTCCGCCACTTCGATGCCGGCGGGATCCTGCGTCTTTCCCCCGGCGAGAGCGTGACGCTGCTGCCAGGCGTGTGGCACGAGTTCTGGGGCGAGGGCTCGGATGTCCTCATCGGCGAGGTCTCGACGGTCAACGACGACCTCACCGACAACATCTTCGCCGAGCCCATCGATCGCTTTTCCGAGATCGAGGAGGACGAGGAGCCATACCGCCTGCTCGTCTCCGACTATCCGAAGTGGCTAGGCGCCTGAGCGGCCCGGCGGCATGGACAACGCCAGCCTCATAGACGCTATCCTGGCGCGCGCGGAAGCCACGCCGCGCCTCATGGTCGCCATCGCTGGGCCGCCGGGATCGGGCAAGTCCACCCTGGCCGCCACCGTCGCCGAGGCGCTTCACAAGCGTGGTGCGACGGCGGCCGTGGTGCCGATGGACGGCTTTCACTATGACAACGCGGTTTTGAAGGCGCGCGGCCTTGCCAGCCGCAAGGGGGCGCCGGAAACGTTCGATTTCGCCGGCCTTCACGCGCTCCTGAAGCGCATCCGGGCGTGCGAGCCGGAGGTTGCCATTCCGCTCTTCGACCGTAACATGGAGCTTTCGCGCGCTGCCGCGGCGGTTGTCGAGGCGGATACGCGCATAATCCTGGTGGAGGGGAACTATCTGCTGCTCGACGAGCGGCCATGGGCGGAACTGACGGGGCTGTTCGATTTTACGGTCTATCTGGACGTGCCGCGCGCCGAGCTCGAACGCCGTCTCCTCGCCCGCTGGCATGGCCATGGCCGCGCCGCCGAGGCCGCCCGTCGCTGGGTGGAGACGAACGACCTGCCGAATGCCGACCGGGTGATGAGCCGGCGCCGCAAGGCTGACATGGTCTTGTGATCGGTGGAATGGGATCAAGGCCTGCCCTTTGCATGTGGTGGAACGCAGCCCATATGCGAAGCGTTGCGGGTTTGAGCGCTAGCCGTTGAACAGCAAGGAGCGAATTGATGCATGTTATGGAAATAGCCGGTCCCGCGGCCTCTGCGACACCCTTGGAAAGGGCACTGCCGTTCCTGGTGGCGCTGATGTTCCTGATCGCGCCGCTCGCCAATCCGCCGCTGCTTGCCCAGGGCCTCGAGAGCGAAGAATCAATCGACGCCATCGTCGGTTCCGACGTGAAAACGGAGGAAGCGGCGAACGAGGAGCAAGCCGAACGCGTCGTGGCGGCGATCGACAACACGCTTGCGAGCGCCGAGAGCGTGCGCAAGGCCTTCAACCTTAACACGCTCGAGATCGTGTTCCTGCCCGAGGATACGGCGAACGGGCCGATTGGCGAGGCGATCGACGAGCGCAGGGAAGATATAGTGGCGCTGCAGGAATCGATCGAAGGCAGCGCGATGTTCTACCACGCTGTCGATTCACGCTCGATCATGCTACGCGACATTGTCGCGGTGGAATTCGGCGACAATGACGTCGTAACCATCTTCGTTAATGGACCCGAGCGATAGGGGCTTGTCGCTCCGCCTGGATTGGGGTCTTATTCGGCAGAAGGGCGAAGACTGAATCCCCTCACCGATTCGCGTGAGAGGGGCGGGTGACGTCTAAACCCTTGGAGGGGAGACCCAATGGACGTGTCGGACCAGCAGCAACGGGACGCCTTGGGCGAGAGCATTCTCGCCAAGATCAAGGCTCATGCCGAGGGCGATACCTCCGGCATCACCCTTGCCACCCCGCTCAATGACCTCGGCATCCATTCGCTGGAGTTGACGGAGATCATCTTCGATCTGGAGGAGGAGTTCGGCATCGAGGTCGACATGAACACGGCCGATGCCTGGGAGAACCTCAGCACGGTAAGCGATATCGTGGCGGCCGTGCGGGCGCTGGTGGCTACCAAATCCTGATCATGCCAATGCCGCGCATCGTCATAACCGGGCTCGGCGGCATCTGCTCGCTGGGCACGGATGCCGGCGCCATATGGCAATCGATGCGCAAGGGGCGTGCGGCGATAGGCCCGATAGAGAAGGCCGACCTGTACGAGGTGAAGATCAAGATCGGCGCCGAGATCAAGGCGCTGCCGGAGCACGGCATCGAGCACAAGCGCCTAGTGACCATGGACCGCTTCAGCCTGCTGGCGGTTATCGCCGCGAAAGAAGCTCTTGCGCAGTCGACGCTGACGGTCGATGGCGGGAACGCTCATCGCGTCGGCGCTGTCGTCGGTGTCGGCGTGTGCGGCTGGCATTCCATCGAGGCGAGCTACCGCGCCATCCTGCTGGAGGGTAAAAGCCGCACCGACATCTTCACCGTGCCGCGCGTCATGCCGGGCGCAGCGGCCGGCCAGGTGTCGATGGTGCATGGGCTTACCGGGCCCGTCTTCGGCGTCACCTCTGCCTGTGCGTCCTCCAATCATGCCATCGCCGCGGCGGTGGACCAGCTTCGCCTCGGCCGCGCCGACGTCATGCTGGCCGGCGGTGCGGATGCGCCGCTGGTCTATGGCGTCATGAAAGGGTGGGAGGCCCTGCGCGTATTGGCGCCGGACACCTGCCGGCCCTTCGCGGACGGCCGGAAGGGGCTGGTGCTTGGCGAAGGCGCCGGCATCGTCGTTCTGGAGACGCTTGACCACGCGCGGGCGCGGGGTGCGCCGATCCTCGCCGAACTCGCCGGCGTCGGCATGTCGGCCGACGCTTCCGATATCGTCGCGCCGACCGTCGAAGGGCCGATGCGGGCGATGCAGGCGTGCCTTGCCGAGGCAGAGCTGGCAGCGGAAGAGGTCGATTACATCAACGCTCACGGCACCGGAACGAAGGCCAATGACCGGCTGGAAACCGAAGCGATCAAGCGCGTCTTCGGCGCCCACGCGCAAAAGCTCTCCGTCTCCTCGACCAAATCCATGCATGGCCACTGCCTCGGCGCGTCCGGCGCGATCGAGCTGATCGCCTGCGTCAACGCCGTGCGCGAGGGCCTCGTGCCGCCGACCGCCAACTACAGCGCGCCGGATCCCGAATGCGATCTCGACGTGACCCCCAACGAGCCGCGACGGCGCCCCGTGCGCGCCGCCATCAGCAATGGCTTCGCCTTCGGCGGCACCAACGCCGTCGTCGCCGTGCGCGAATTCGGCTGAGCGCCCGGGAATCCCATCAAAGGGGTGGGATAAGCCCCGTTATTCCCCGCCGCACGAGGTCCAGCGCCAGCAAGGTGAGGCCGATGCGGAACCAGCGGCGGAAGCTTTCCTCGGGGAACTTCTCCAGGAGCCGGGTGCCGTAAAGGGTGCCGAGGTAGCCCGAGGCGATCATCACGACGATGAAGGGCAGCCACTGCGCGAAGGCGAAGCCGGCGACCGAGAAGGCCACCACTTTGAGAGCGTGCTGGATCGTCATACCGGCCGCCTGGGTGGCGATCAGCGCCTTGCGGTCGTCGGTGATGATCTGCGAGAAGGCGGCGGCAAACAGCGGCCCCGTGGCGCCGAAGAACATGCTCAGGAGCGCCAGCAGCGCACTGCCCGCCACAAGCCCCGCGCGGCCGATCCTGGCCGCGCCCGGTATCTTCGCCCAGGTGACGGTTATCACGAAGAGGCCGAGCGCAAGCTTCAGCACGGCATCGGGAAGCTGAACGACGAAAAAGGTGCCGACGACGGCACCCACCACGCTTCCCGCGATAAAGGGTGCCGCAATGCCGCGCACGATATGTGCCCGCTGGTGCCAAGCCCGCCCGGTGTTCGAGCCGAGCTGGACCAGTCCATGCACGGGGATGAGGGCTGCGACGGGGATGAAGAGGCCGAGCAGCGCCAGCATCGCAACCCCGCCGCCGATCCCGAAGACGGCGGTCAGCGCCGAGGTGAAGAAGCTGGCAATGACGAGAACGAGCCCCGCCGCGGCGCCGAGACCCTCCGGCAGGAGGCTGGCCAGCGTGTCCAATCCCCCGCCTCAGGCCTGCGGCAGGGTGAACTGACCGGCCGGCCGGTAGGTCCACAGATAGGTGGGCAGGATGGCCTGGATGGAATGCCGGGCGATGCCGAGACCTTCCAGCGTATGCCCGCGCTCTCTGGCCTCTTCCGAGACCACGTTGTCCATTTCGAGCATGCGCACCTGATCGAGCGTGATCAGCGGCTTCGGCAGCATGCCGAGGATGCGGCCCTGCAGGCGGGCGATCGGCCACGGGATGGAGACGAGAAGCCGCTTGCGGTTGATGACCTCCAGCATCTCTTCCATGCACTCGCGGAACGTCAGCACCTGCGGCCCGCCCAGCTCATAGGTAGCGCCCGGCTCGAGCGCCCCGTCGACGGCCCGCGCATAGGCTTCCGCCACATCGCCCACATAGACGAGCTGGAATTTCGTATGCCCGCCGCCGATGAGCGGCAGGAAAGGCGAGAAGCGCGCCATGTTGGCGAACCGGTTGAAGAAGGAGTCTTCCGGCCCGAAGATGATGGAGGGGCGGATGATATTGGCATTCTTCACGGTCTCCAGCACCGCCTGCTCGCCCTCGGCCTTGGTGCGGCCATAGGCTGCCGGCGAGTTGAGGTCGGCACCGATGGCCGAGGCCTGGGTGAGGCCGGCACCGGCGGCACGCGCAGCCTCCGCCACCGCGCGGGCGCCGAAGTTCTGCACCGCGTCGAAGCGCTGGCGGCCGGATTCGTAGAGGATGCCGACGAGATTGATGACGTGATCCGCACCGTCCACGGCGCGGTCGACCGACCAGCGGTAGCGCAGGTTGGCCTGTATCGTGTGCACCTGGCCCATATTGCCGAGCGGCTGCACGTGCACCGCCGCGTGCGGATTGCGGCAGGCGACCCGCACCCTGTAGCCGCGCCGCGTCAGCGCCTGCACCACGTGGCGGCCGACAAATCCGGAGCCGCCGAACACGGTGACGAGCTTAGGTCTCTGGCTGATGGTGGCCATGGTGCCTCGGTCTCTTGCTATATCCTTGTTACCGCGCTTCATAATCGCCTTTTCCGCCAAAGGCAAAGGCCCGCGAGCGCAGCTTTTCATCCCCAGCCTCGTCGGCCGGCAAAACTTGGAAAAATCCATTGAAACGCCTATATCTTAGGCGATAACAGCCGTTGATTCGCGGCATCTCCAAGCGCCTTCGATGGCGCTCCCTTAACGAAAGCATTTGATGAGCGACACGCCCGAAACAATCCCCGGCGAACCGGCCGAATACGGCGCCGAATCCATCAAGGTTCTCAAAGGTTTGGATGCCGTCCGCAAGCGCCCCGGCATGTATATCGGCGATACGGACGACGGCTCCGGCCTGCACCACATGGTCTACGAGGTGGTGGACAACGCCATCGACGAGGCGTTGGCAGGCCATGCGACGCTGGTGACGGTGGCGCTCAACCCCGACGGCTCCTGCACGGTGACCGACAACGGCCGCGGCATTCCGACCGATATGCATACCGGCGAGGGTGTCTCGGCGGCCGAGGTCATCATGACGCAGCTGCACGCGGGCGGTAAATTCGACCAGAACTCCTACAAGGTTTCCGGCGGCCTGCACGGCGTCGGCGTCTCCGTCGTCAATGCGTTGTCGAGCTGGCTGAAATTAAAAATCCGCCGCCAGGGCAAGACCCACGAGATGAGCTTCACCCACGGCGTGGCCGATGCACCGCTGGCCGTCACCGGCGATGCTGGCAAGGAGACGGGCACGGAAGTGAGCTTCCTGCCCTCGACCGAGACCTTCACCATGGTGGAGTTCGACTACGGCACGCTGGAGCACCGCCTGCGCGAGCTGGCCTTCCTGAACTCCGGCGTGCGCATCCTTCTGACCGACCGCCGCCATGCCGACGTGAAGGAACAGGTGTTCCTCTACGAGGGTGGCATCGAGGAGTTCGTCAAATATCTCGACCGGGCCAAGAAGCCGCTGATTGCCGATCCCATCGCGATTGCCGGCGAGCGCGACGGCATCACCGTCGAGGTGGCCATGTGGTGGAACGATTCCTACCACGAGAACGTGCTGGCCTTCACCAACAACATCCCTCAGCGCGACGGCGGCACGCACATGGCCGGCTTCCGCGGCGCGCTGACGCGGCAGGTCACCAGCTACGCCGAGGTGTCCGGCTTGACGAAGAAGGAAAAGGTCTCGCTGACCGGCGACGACTGCCGCGAGGGGCTGACGGCGGTTCTCTCCGTAAAGGTTCCGGATCCGAAATTTTCCTCGCAGACCAAGGACAAGCTGGTCTCATCCGAGGTGCGCCCCGTGGTGGAAAGCCTCGTCAACGAGGCGCTCGGCACCTGGCTTGAGGAGCATCCGTCGGAAGCCAAGGTGCTGGTCGGCAAGGTGGTGGAGGCAGCCGCCGCGCGCGAGGCGGCGCGCAAGGCGCGGGAATTGACACGCCGAAAGGGTGTTCTCGACATCACCTCGCTGCCCGGCAAGCTGGCCGACTGCCAGGAGCGCGATCCGGCGAAGTCCGAAATCTTCATTGTCGAGGGTGATTCGGCCGGCGGCTCCGCCAAGAGCGGACGCTCGCGCAAGAACCAGGCGATCCTGCCACTCAGGGGCAAGATCCTAAACGTGGAGCGCGCGCGCTTCGACCGCATGCTGTCGTCGGACATGATCGGCACGCTGATCACCGCGCTCGGCACGGGCATCGGCAAGGACGAGTTCAACCCGGAGAAGCTGCGCTACCACAAGATCATCATCATGACGGACGCCGACGTCGACGGCGCCCATATCCGCACGCTTCTCCTCACCTTCTTCTTCCGGCAGATGCCGGAATTGATCGAGCGCGGGCATCTCTATATCGCCCAGCCGCCGCTTTATAAGATCACGCGCGGCAAATCGGTGCAGTACGTCAAGGACGAGGCGGCCTTCGAGGAGTTCCTGGTCGACACCGGCCTGCAGGAAGCTTCGCTCGAACTTGTCAACGGCGAGGTGCGCGCGGGCGACGACCTGAAGCAGGTGGTGGAGGATGCGCGCGCCGTGCGCGGGCTCATCAACGGCCTGCATACCCGCTACGACCGCGCCGTGGTCGAGCAGGCGGCCATCGCCGGCGCGCTGAACGCCGCGGTGCTTGCCGATCCGGCCCGCGCAACAGAGGCGGCTGCTTACGTGGCGCGCCGCCTCGACATCATCTCGGAAGAGACCGAGCGCGGCTGGCAGGGCCGGCTCAACCCGTCCAACGAGGGTGCCGGCGGTTATCTCTTCGAGCGCACCGTGCGCGGCGTGCGTGACGTCATCATCCTCGACGCCGCCCTCGTCGGCTCGGCCGATGCGCGCGCCATCGATCGCTATACGGGGCGTTTGCAGGAGGTGTACGGAAAACCGCCCGTCCTAAGGCGCAGCGACAAGTCCGAGGTCATCTCCGGGCCGATGGCGCTGCTCGAGGCCATCTTCGCCACCGGCCGCAAGGGGCTGACCATGCAGCGCTACAAGGGGCTGGGCGAGATGAACTCCGAGCAGCTCTGGGAGACCACGCTCGACCCCAACGCCCGCTCGCTCCTGCAGGTCAAGGTGACCGATGCGACGGACGCCGACTCCCTCTTCTCGCGCCTCATGGGCGACGAGGTGGAGCCGCGCCGCGAGTTCATCCAGGAGAATGCGCTGTCGGTGGCCAATCTGGACGTGTAGGCGCGCTCCCTCCTCTTGAGTCTTTGTTCGGCTTCGCCGGAACCCCCACCCCTAACCCCTCCCCTCAAGGGGGAGGGGGACGACGCCTTGCTCGGCCTGCCTCCCTCCCCCTTGAGGGGAGGGATTGAGGGTGGGGGTCCGGCGAGCAAAATAACTCACATGCGATAGCCCGCCTGCCCCTCAAGGGGGAGGGAATTACGCATTGCCGATCAGCATGCCGGCCGCGAACACCAGCGCGCCGCCGAGCACCACCTGAAAGGTGGCGCGGCTCCAGGGTGTTTCCATGTAGCGGTTCTGGATGAAGGCGATCGCCCACAGCTCGAAGAAGACGACGATGATGGCGATGGTCGTCGCGGTCCAGAAATCCGGGATGAGGTAGGGGAGCGCGTGGCCGAGGCCGCCCAGCGTCGTCATGATGCCGGTTGTGAGGCCGCGCTTGACGGGCGAGCCGCGCCCGGAGATCACGCCGTCGTCCGAGGCGACTTCGGTGAAGCCCATGGAAATGCCGGCGCCAATGGAGGCGGCTAGCCCAACGAGGAAGGTCTGCCACGTGTCGCCGGTGGCAAACGCGGCGGCGAAGATGGGGGCGAGCGTGGAGACGGAGCCGTCCATCAGCCCGGCCAACCCCGGCTGTACGTAGGTGAGGATGAACTGGCGCCGCTCGGTGCGCGCCTCCTCATCCCGCGCCTCGGCGCCGAGATGTTTTTCCGAAAGGTGCTCGGCCAGCGATTCGTGCTTCTCTTCGGCGGCTGCGAGGTCCCCCAGGAGCTTGCGGGTGGCGGCGTCCTCCGTGCGCTTGGCGGCCTCGATGTAGAAGCGCTGCGCCTCCTCCTCCATGAGCGCGGCCTGGGCGCGTACATTCTCAAGGCCCAGCGGCCGCACCAGCCAGTCCGGCCGGCGCTGATAGTAGCCGCGCACGTGCTCGCGGCGGATCAAGGGGATGCGCTCGCCAAAGCGCTGGCGGTGCAATTCGATCAGGGAAGCGCGGTGCCGGTCTTCCTCTTCCGCCATATCCTCGAACATCGCCGCGGAATGGGGATAATCGTCGGCAAGCCCGTCGGCATAGGCGCGATAGATGCGCGCGTCGTCCTCCTCGGACGAGATCGCCAGTGCCAGCACCTCCTGCTCCAAGAGTGAGGAAAAGGCGCGGCGGTTGAAGCCGAAGAGGCGGTTGAACATGAGGCGGGGAATCCAGTTAGTTTAGAATTATTCTAAACTAAGACCGAAGCGGCGGCCCGTCAAGGATGCTCCATCAAGGATGCCCCCATTAAGGATGCAAGACACGAACGGAGCGCAGATGCCGACGCCTCAGGAGCGTTGGCGGCAGGTGGGCGCTTGCGCCCAGCACCTCCATGCCGGCGATATGACCGGCTTCGTCGTAGTCGAGCACGATCCCTTGCGAGATTTCCGCGCTTGCGACGACGGGTGCGGCCGTGAAGTGGACATAGGCAGCGTCGGTGTCCGCGTCATATTCTATCTTGAGCCGCATCAATCCAGTGTCCTCCTGAAGCGCATCAGCGCGATTGCAGCGTAGATGAGGATGAAGAGCGCCAGGATGCCGGTCTCGAAGGCCACGGCCGGCAGGTCGGCACCCTTGAGCATTACGGCGCGGATGACGCGCAGGAAATGGGTGAGCGGAAAGGTCTCGCCGAGCCACTGCGCCCATTGCGGCATGCCGCGAAAGGGGAACATGAAGCCGGAAAGCAGGAGCGACGGCAGGAAGAAGAAGAAGGTGAGCTGCATGGCCTGCATCTGCGTCCTGGCGATGGTGGAGATGGTGTAGCCGAGAAGCACCAGCGCCATGACGAAGATGAACACGGCGAACAAGAGCAGCGACATGCCGCCGACGAAGGGGATGCCGAACAGAAGGCCGGCCGTGGTGAGCACCACCGCCACCTGCACGGCGCCGACCGCGAAATAGGGCAGGATCTTGCCCAGCATGATCTCCAGCGGGCTCGCCGGCATGGCGAGCAGGTTTTCCATGGTGCCGCGCTCCTGCTCGCGGGTCAGCGCGATGGAGGTCATCATGACCATGGTCATCTGCAGGATGACCCCAAGCAGGCCCGGCACGATATTGTACTGCGAGAGGCCCTCGGGGTTGTAGCGGCGGTGGACAACCACATCGAGCCCGCCGCCGGCTTCCGCCTCGGCGGGCGTGATGCCGCGCTCGCGCGTCAGTGCCTGGCTTGCCACGGTGCCGAGCGTCGAGATCGCGCCGCTGGCGACCGACGGGTCCGTGGCGTCGGCTTCGATGAGTATCTGCGCCTGCTCCCCGCGATCTACCTTTCGCGAGAAATCGGCGGGAATGGTGACGATGAAGGCCACCGCGCCACTCTCCATCAGCGCTTCCGCCTCTGCCGCGCTCCCCACCACGTGGTTGAAGCGATAGTAGTCGGTGAGTTCCAAGGCCGAGACCATGGCGCGGGTGTAGTGGTCCTGGCTGGTGGTCACCAGCGCGGCTGGCAGGTATTTGGGGTCGTTGTTGATGGCGTAGCCGAACAAGACAAGCTGCATCAGCGGGACGCCCAGCATCATGGCGAAGGTGATGCGGTCGCGCCGCATCTGGATAAACTCCTTCAAGAGCAGCGCTGCCAGCCGGCCGGGGGAGAAGAACCGCTTCATGACATGTTGTCCGTCGCATCGCCCATGAACTGGATGAAGACGTCCTCCAAGCTGGTTTCGCCGCGCGCCACCGTCACGCCGGGGCGGCTGCCGATCTCCTCCAGCGCCGCGCCCAGCGCCTCGACATCGGAGCCCACCACGTGCAGCGTCGCGCCGAAAGGCGCCACCTGCTCCACGCCCGGCAGCCTTTCGATCTCTCGCGCCATGCGTTCGAGGCGCGGCCCTTCGACCACGAATGTCGTCAGCCCGGCGTCGCGCACGACCTCGGCGACCGTGCCGCTGGCCAGCATCTTGCCGTAGGAGATGTATGAAATGCGGTGGCAGCGCTCGGCCTCGTCCATGTAATGGGTGGAAACGAGCACCGTCAGCCCGTCGGCCGCCAGGCGGTGTATCTCATCCCAGAAGTCGCGCCGGGCCTTGGGGTCGACGCCCGCCGTCGGCTCGTCGAGCAGCAGGAGCCTCGGCTTGTGCATGATGCAGGCCGCCAGCGCCAGGCGCTGCTTCCAGCCGCCCGACAGCGTGCCGGCAAGCTGATTGCGCCGCGTCGTCAGGCCTAGGTCCTCAAGTGTTTGATTCACATGCTCATTAGCCGGCTTCATATTGTAGAGCCTGGCAACGAAGGCGAGGTTCTCGGCGATCGTCAGGTCTTCGTAGAAGGAGAAGCGCTGGGTCATATACCCGACCTCGCGCTTGATCTTCAAAGGCTCGGTCCTGAGATCGTAACCGAGCACCTGGCCGTGGCCCTCATCCGCCGTCAGAAGCCCGCACATCAGGCGGATGGTGGTCGTCTTGCCGGAACCGTTGGGGCCGAGAAAGCCGACGATCTCGCCCGTATCCACCGTCATGGACACGTGATCGACGACGGTCTTGTCGCCGAAGCTCTTGACGAGGTCATGGACGTCGATGGCGTGCTGCATCGTCGGAACTCCAGTGAGTGGTAAGAAGTGAATAGTTGGATAGTGAGTAGTGAGTAGTGAGTAGTGGTTGGGGGGCAACAGTTCCGGGGCGCTTCACTATTTTCTACTCACTACTCACTACTCACTACTCACTTATCGCCACGTCCACGATCTGCCCCGGCTGCAGCCGCTCCGCCCCGTCTCCTTCCGGCTTGGCCTCGACGAGGAAGACGAGCTTCTGCCGCGTCTCCAGCGAATAGATCACCGGCGGTGTGAACTCCGGGTCCGGCGAGACGTAGGAGATGCGTGCCCTGAGGCCTTCCGGGCAACCGTCACAACTGACGGCGAGCAGCGAGCCTACCTCGACGGTGGAGAAGGAAGGCTCCGGCACGTAGAGCTTCAGCTTCACCGCGCCGTCCGGCAGCATGGAGATGACGGGGGCGGAGGGGCCGGCCACGTCGCCGGGGTTGCGCACGATGTCGTCGACGCGGCCGGCGGCCGGCGCCTTGATCTCACGTTCGGACAGTCGCCAGTGCGCCTCATTCAGCGAGGCCTTCGCCTGCTCCCAGCGCTTTTCGGCGGCGTCGATCTCCTGCGCGCGGGCGGGCAGGCGGGCGACCGCCAGGTTCGCCTCCGCCTCGCCGACGCGTGCCTGCGCAAGCTCGGCCTCGGTGCGTGCCTTGTCGAGCTCGGCCTGCGTGGCGATACCACGCCTGAAGAGGTCTTCCGTGCGGGTCAACACGCGTTCGGCCTCTGCAACCTGTGCATTGGCGGAGGCAAGCGTCGCTTCCAGAACGGCGATCTCCTCGGGCCGTTTTCCCTGCTTCAGATTGGCCAGCTGCGCCTCCGCCTCGGCCAGCGCGGCCTCGGCCTGGGCGACGGCGATCTTGGCGTCTGTCTGCTCCATCCGCGCCACGGTCTCGCCCCCCTCCACCCGCGCGCCTCGGCGCGTGGCAATGGAGCGCACCTGGCCCACCTCGGTCGGCGCCAGAAGCACGTATTCGCCCTCCACATAGCCCACGGCCAGCGGCCCCGGCGCGGCGCACGCGGAAATGAGCGCGGCGGCAAAAGGTATTGCGCAAAGCATGCTCATGATTTTCTGCGCCCCCGTGCGTCCAGAATGGCGGAAAGATTGTCGATGGCCACGCTCACCACCGCGGCGGCCTCGCGCTCGCCGATGTCGCTCCAGCCCATGCGGCGTTTCACGGCTTCGCGACCGATGCGGAAATAGACCACCTGCCCGATCAGCGTGAAGACGGTGATCCTGGTGCGCTCGCTTTCGGCAGGCTCTCCGGTGGCGGCCTCCCAGAGGCCGCACAGCCGCTTGTGCAGGGGCTCGAAGATGCCGGCATAGATCGTGTCGAGAGCGGTCGTTGGATGCGTCAGCTCGCGCAGGATGAACTGCACGATCTCGCCTGCCTCCGGCCGTTGGACAATAAAGCCCACCATGGCCTGCAGTGCCTGGCTCAGCATGGCCCGCGCCTGCCTTGGCGAGGCCGGATAGGATAGCGGCGCGGCCACGTCGCCCAGCGTATCCTCGGCAACACTGGAGATCATGCCGACGATATAGTCCGCACAAGCCCCGTGCAGGCCTTCCTTGCCGCCGAAATGATAGGCGATGGAGCCGATGTTGGCGCCTGCCGCGGCGGCGAGCTCACGCGTCGAGGCGGCCTCGAAGCCCTTTTCGCCGAAAAGCCGCAGCCCCGCGCGGATCAGCGCTTCGCGCGTGCGTTCGGCGCTGGTGAGGCGGGCCGCCCTTTCCTTGATGTCGAGTTCTTGTCTGGTCATGAGGTGTTTTTAATCAATCGATTGATTAATGTCAACCGTGTATCGGACCGGCCCTTGCGTCGCCGGGCGCGGCGCGCTTCTATGCGCTCAGGAGGACAGATGGCCAAGGAAACCGAGCGCAAATTCCTGGTCGCGAGCGAGGCTTGGCGCGATGAGGCCGCGGAGGTTCTTGCCATCCGCCAGTTCTATCTCTTTGTCGGGCCGGACCGCTCCCTGCGCGTGCGCCTCAAGAAGGGGCGTGCCACGCTGGCACTCAAGTTGGGCGCCCATGCACGGGTGCGGGATGAGTATGAATATCCCATTCCCCTCACCGATGTCCGGCAGATGGAAGCCTTCGCCTGCGGCAGAATTATCGAGAAAGCGCGACATCTCGTCCGCTACCGTGACTACCTCTACGAGGTGGATGTGTTTGCCGGCTCGCTTTCCGGGCTCGTCATCGCCGAACTCGAGACGGCGGACACGGTGGCGGACGACGATTTGCCGCCCTGGCTCGGTCTGGAAATAACCGGCGAGCCGGCATACTATAACGCCTCGCTCGCCGTGAACGGTCTGCCGGAGTGTACCGAATGAGTTATTGCTTCGATCCGGCTCTCCCCGTCGATGCGGAGGTCCGGCGAATTGCCGGCGACGAAATAGCCACCATCGCCGCACTGCTGCGGGAGGCACCGGAAGGGCGCCAGCGCTCCCTGCACGGCGCGCGCAAGCGGCTGAAAAGGCTGCGCGGGCTTATCAAGCTGGTGCGCGAGGGCGATGAAGACTTCCACACGCGCGAGAACCGGCGATTCCGCGATATGGCGCGCAGCCTGTCGGCGGCGCGCGACGCCGATGCGCTGGTCGAAACGCTGGATCGCTTTACCACCGGCCCCGGCGCCAGGGCCACCGCCGATCTGGCGGTCATCCGGACCTATTTGGAGAACCGCCGCGACCGCATCGTGCGCGAACATGCGGAGCGGGAAGCCGTGCCGGCCGCGCTCGCCTCCCTTGCCGAAGCGCAGGCGGCGCTGGAGGCGCTCGCCCTTCCCCGCACAAGGCAGGAAGGCGCCCGGCTTCTGGCCCGCGGCGCCCGCGCCATGGTGGCCAAGGCGCGCAGGGCGCTGAAGATGGCGAGGAAGGGCGGCGGGGCCGAGGATTTTCACGAGCTGCGCAAGGCACTGAAATATCACTGGATGCATTTGAACCTGCTCGGCCATATGTGGCCCGGCCGAACGCCGGCGCACCGTCGCCGCGCCGACCGGCTGGCCGAGAAGCTGGGCGAACTGAACGACATCTGCGCCATGTACCACATGCTCGACCAGGAGGAGGCGGAGATCGCGGCACCCGAGGCCGTCCGCACCTTCCGCAAGCTTCTCGCCGCCCGGGAAAAGACGCTGCGCAAGGCATGCCTCAGCCAAGCCGCGGCCCTCCTGGAGGGAGAAGGCAAGAAGCTGCGATCGAAGATCGAGCGCGAGATGCGCAAGGCTGCTTAGCACCAGCGGCCTTTATGTTTGACCGCTGGTGGTGCGTCGACGATCAGCCATGGATCCTCGGGCTTGATCCGAGAAATCCATGGCTGATCGGTCCAATAGACAAAACGGTCAAAGCTAAGGGTTGTTGCCCCTCTGCCCTCCGTTGAAGGAGGCGTGAAGGGGCGGAGACATTTCCTGCAACTGTATGCCCATACATGCTAGCGTTCCGGCACGGCGAAAAATTGTGGCCGGCGCCGCGCCGCGGTATGCCGTTTGCCGCGCCGGCGCTAGTATTGCCGGCGGATCAAGAACTCGTGGAGTAGTGATATGCAGGGCGTGACCGTCGTCGACCACCCGCTTGTCCAGCACAAGCTGACAATCATGCGTGACCAGAAGACGTCGACCGCCAGCTTCCGTCGGCTCCTACGCGAGATTTCGCTGCTTCTGTGCTACGAGGTGACGCGCGACCTGGAACTGACCACGCGCACCATAGAAACGCCGCTGACGACCATGGAAGCGCCGACGCTGGAGGGCAAGAAGCTGGTCTTCGCCTCGGTGCTGCGCGCGGGCAACGGCCTGCTCGACGGCATGCTGGACCTGGTGCCGGCTGCCCGCGTCGCCCATGTCGGGCTTTACCGCGACCACGAGACGCTGGAGGCCGTGGAATATTTCTTCAAGGCGCCGAGCGACCTGGAAAACCGCCTGGTCATCGTTGTCGACCCGATGCTGGCGACGGCCAACTCCGCCGTGGCGGCGGTCGACAAGCTCAAGGCCCGCGGGGCCACCAACCTGCGCTTCCTCTGCCTTCTCGCCGCCCCCGAGGGCATCGAGCACTTCCGTACCGCGCATCCGGATGTGCCGGTTTTCACCGCTTCCATCGACGAGCGGCTGAACGAGAAGGGCTACATCGTGCCGGGCCTTGGGGATGCCGGCGACCGCATGTATGGAACAAAATAGCCCTTTACCTTCCGCTAACCACACCGCCATCTCCCTGCCGGCGTTAAGCCGGCGGTGAGGCCGTACTGCCAGCGTGCATTTCCGGAAACGGACAATGCCGATGCTGCGTAATTTCATCCTACTGGGGGCCGTCGCGGGAATTTTCGCCGCGATCCCGGCCATCTATCAGCAGAACCCGCAGGCTTTCGGCGGGATGCTGCGCCGGGTGCTGGAGGAAGAGACGCCACGGGAGGCAGTGCGGCGTACCGCCGCTCCCGTCAAACGTGCCGAGCCGCTTTCGGGCAGGAAGGTGCGTATCCCTTCCGATGGCCGCGGCCACTACGCGGCTGAGTTCAAGCTCAACGGCCGCACGATCCATGCGGTGGTGGACACGGGGGCGACCTTCGTCGCCATCAATGAATCGACCGCCCGGCGCATCGGCCTGAAGCTTTCGCAGTCCGATTTCCGCCACCGGGTCGACACCGCGAACGGCACGACCGCCGCGGCGGCCGCGGCCATCGGGAACCTGCAGATCGGCCGCATTTTCGTCGAGGATGTGCAGGCAGTGGTACTTAAGGACGAAGCCTTGAGCGGCACGCTGGTGGGCATGAGCTTCCTTAACCGGCTCTCCCGCTTCGAGATGGAGAACGGCGCACTGCTCCTGGAGCAGTAGAGTTTACCCGTCCGCGGTCACCTTCCGCAGGATCGCCGGACGGCGGCGCGGCCGCTCCTCGACGATCTCGAAGGCGTTCGATACGGCCTTGGCCGCCTGCCCCGCATCGGCTTTCGTGCGGGCATGGATGGTCGCCAGCGCCTCGCCGCGCCGCACGGCGCTGCCTGCCGGCGCGATGCCATCGAGGCCCACCGCGTGGTCGATCGCGTCTTCCGGCGTGCGCCGGCCGCCGCCGAGCTCGACCACGGCGATGCCGAGGCCGCGCGTATCGATGCGGCCGACGAAACCTTCGCGGTCCGCCTTCACCACCATCTGCTCCGGCGCCTCCGGCAGGTGTTTGCGGACGTTCTCGACGAAATCGGCGGGGCCACCCAGCACCCGCACCATCCGGCCGAACCGCTCCGCCGCGCTGCCGCTGTCGAGTGCCATGCGCGTGCGGTCGTAGGCTTCGCGCGTGGAGGTGGCGATGCCGGCCGAAAGCAGCATTTCGGCGGAAAGCGCCAGGGTGACCTCTTCGAGGCGCCGGTCGCGCCTCTTGCCGGTGAGGAAATCCACCGCGTTCAGGACCTCGATGGCATTGCCGGCGCACGAGGCCAGCGGCTCATTCATGTCGGTGATCAGCGCGCTGGCGGAGAGCCCGGCACCCTCGGCGACCTGCACCAGGCTTTCGGCGAGCCTGCGCGCCTCGCGGCCGCTCGCCATGAAGGCGCCGTTGCCGGATTTCACGTCGAGCACCAGCGACTGCAGCCCTGCCGCCAGCTTCTTCGACAGGATGGAAGCGGTGATCAGCGGGATGGACTCCACCGTGCCGGTGACGTCGCGCACGGCATAGAAGCGGCGGTCGGCCGGTGCCAGATCCCCCGTCTGGCCGATGATGGCGCTGCCGGCCTCGCGCACGGCCTTGGCGAACAGCGCCCGGTCCGGCTGGCTCCTATAGCCGGGAATGGCATCCATCTTATCGAGCGTTCCGCCCGTGTGCCCAAGGCCGCGGCCGGAGATCATCGGCACATAGGCGCCGCAGGCGGCGACGATGGGTGCGAGCATGAGGGAGACGTTATCGCCGACGCCGCCGGTGGAGTGCTTGTCCGTGATGGGGCCGGAGAGCGAGGACCAGTCGAGCACTTCGCCCGTGGCGCGCATGGAAAGCGTCAGCGCGACGGTCTCCTCGCGGCTCATGCCCTTGAGGAAGATCGCCATGCCGAGCGCGGCGATCTGCCCTTCGCTCCAGCTCCCTTTGGCAAGGCCTGCCGCGAAATCGCCGATCTCCGCCGCCGAGAGCACCGCACCGTCGCGCTTCTTGCGGATGATCTCCTGCGGCAGCGGCATGGTCAAAGCTCGGCAGGGCCGTCGCGCAGGAACTGAGCGAGGAGCTTTGCCAACTTCTCCCCGCCCACCGGGGCCATGTCCTTGGTTTCCTCGTGCGACAGTTCCCCCGCCGCCATGCCGGCGGCAAGGTTGGTGACGACGGAGCAGGCCGCAACCCTGAGGCCGAGGAAGCGCGCCAGGATTACCTCCGGCACGGTCGACATGCCGACGGCGTCGGCGCCCAGCGTCCGCGCCATGCGAATTTCCGCCGGGGTCTCGAAGTTGGGGCCCGAGAACCACATGTAGACGCCCTTGTGAAGTGTCACTCCGGCCTTGCCGGCCGCCTGCTCGAGCGCCGTCCGCAGGCCCAGGTCATAGGCCTCGCTCATGCCGACGAAGCTGCGGTCGGTGCTTTCCCCGATCAGCGGACTGGCGCCGGAAAAGTTGATGTGGTCCTCGATCAGCATCACCGAGCCCGGTGGCATCTCCGCCTTCAACGAGCCGGCGGCATTGGTGAGGATGAGGGAGGTGATGCCGATGCCGGCCAGCACCTCCAGCGCCGGGCGCATGGCGGCGGCATCGCCGTGTTCGTAGTAATGGGCGCGGCCGGCCAGCACGAGCACCGGCCTTCCGGCCAGGTTGCCGGCGACGAGCGTGCCGGCGTGGCCGGTCACGCCGCTTTGCGGGAAACCAGGCAGTTCTGCGTAGGGGATGCGGACGGCATCCGCCACCGCGTCCACAAGGCCGCCGAGGCCGGAGCCGAGCACCAGCGCCAGCCGTGGAGTGCGCCCGCTGAGGCGTTTCGTCAGAAGGTCTACCGCTTCCTTCACCTGTTCGCCTCCAGACCGAATGCGCGCGGAAAGACGGCCGAGAAGGGCACCGTCTCCACCACGCCGTCCAGGTCGCACAGGTGCAGCTTGGCGTCCGCCGTCACGAACTCCGACAGGCGCTGGCGGCAGCCGCCGCAGGGCATGATCTTCGGCATCTTCTCCGCCACTACGGCGATCTCCGCCACCTTGCCGCCGCCGGCCATGATCATGTGGCCGAGCGCCGTCGTCTCCGCGCACCAGCCTTCGGGATAGGAGGCGTTCTCGATGTTGCAGCCGGCATGCACCGCGCCCGTTTCGGTGCGGAGCGCCGCGCCGACGGGAAAGCGGGAATAGGGCGCATAGGCCCGGCCCATCGCCGCCTTTGCGGACTTGAAAAGCTCTCTCGCGTTCATCAACGCTCCTTCACATAAGGCACGCCGCCGGCACGCGGCGGGATGGCCCGGCCGATGAACCCGGCCAGAAGCACAACGGTGAGGATATAGGGCAGCGCCTGCATGAACTGCACCGGCACGCGGCCGATAAGCGGCAGCGGCGTGCCCTGGATGCGGATGGAAAAGGCGTCCAGGAAGCCGAACAGCAGGCAGGCGAACATCACCGGCACCGGCCGCCATTTGGCGAAGATGAGGGCGGCGAGCGCGATGAAGCCGCGGCCGGCCGTCATGTCCTTCACGAAGCCGGCGTTCTGCGCCAGCGCCAGATAGGTGCCGGCAAGGCCGGTCAGCACGCCGGTGCAGATGACGGCGCGGTAGCGCAGCCATTGGACGGAGATACCCGCCGTGTCCACCGCTGCCGGGTTCTCACCCACCGCGCGCAGCCGCAGCCCGAAGCGCGTACGGAACAGCACCCACCAGGTGAACGGCACCAGCAGGAAGGCCAGATAGACGAGCAGCGAATGGCCGGACAGAAGCTGCGAATAAAGCGGCCCCAGAACCGGCACGCCGCTCAGCGCATCGGCGAAGGGCAGGTGGATGGCGCCGAAGCGGCCGGCCGCACCGACGAGCGGCGTGCGGCCGCCCTGGCTGAACCAGGCCTGGCCGAGGATGATGGTGGAACCGGCGGCGATGAAGTTGATCGCCACGCCCGACACGATCTGGTTGCCGCGGTGTGTGATGGAGGCGAAGCCGTGCACAAGGGCCATGAAGACGGAGACCAGCACCGCCGCCATGAGCCCAACCCACGCGGAGCCCGAAACGGCGGCCGCAGCGCCGGCCGCAAAAGCGCCCGCCAGCATCTTGCCCTCGAGGCCGATGTCGAAGACGCCCGAGCGTTCCGAATAGAGGCCGGCGAGAGCGGCGAAAAGCAGCGGCACGGAAAGCCGCACGGTGGAATCCAGAAGGAGGACGAGCGTGTTGAACAGGTCCATCAGGCGCCCTCCCCCTGCTTTGCTTCAGCCCCCACCGCTTGCGGGCTGAAACTGGCGAACAGCGCCTGCAAGCTGGGTCGGAACATGTGCTCGAGCGCGCCGGCGAAGAGGATCACCAGGCCCTGGATGATGACGATCATGTCGCGCGAGATGCCCGGCATCTCGAAGGCGAGCTCGGCGCCGCCCTGGTAGAGCATGCCGAACAGTATGGCCGCCGGCACGATGCCGGCCGGATGCGAGCGGCCCATCAGCGCCACGGCGATGCCGACGAAGCCCGCGCCGGTGACGAAGTCTATCTGCAGGCGGTTCTGGTCGCCCATCACCGGGTTGAGCGCCATCATGCCGGCGAGCGCTCCCGAGATCAGCATGGTGACGATGATGACGCGCACCTCGCTCACACCGGCATAGCGCGCCGCCTTGGGGCTATAGCCGCGCATGCGGATCTCGTAGCCGAGCCGCGTGCGCCAGATCAGCACCCAGACCAGGACGGCGGCGACAAGGGCCAGCAGGAAGGACACGTTCAAGGGCGCCGAGCGCACCGCAAACCCCATCGCCTCCAGCATCCAGTTGAGTTTGGGCAACTGCCCGCCCTCCAGGAAGGTGCGCGTTTGCGGCGCCTGACTTCCCGCGGGTTTCAACACCTCGACCAGCAGATAGACCATCAGGCTGGCGGCGATGAAGTTGAACATGATGGTGGTGATGACGATGTGCGAGCCGCGCTTGGCCTGGAAATAGGCGGGAATAAAGGCCCACGCGGCACCGAACAGCGCCGCGCCCAGGATGGCGAGCGGAAAGGTGAGCCACCACGGGAGCACGCTGTCGAAGGTGAGGCAGACGAGCGCCACACCCAGCCCGCCGACATAGGCCTGGCCCTCGCCGCCGATGTTGAAGAGGCTGCAGTGAAAGGCGACGGCGACCGCAAGCCCGGTGAAGATGAAGCTCGTCGCATAATAGAGCGTATAAGCGATCGCCTGCCCACGCCCGATCGCCCCGTCGACGAGGATGACGGCCGCCCGCAGCGGGTTCTCGCCAATGAGCAGCACGACCAAACCTGCGACGATGAACGCAACCGTGAGGTTGATGAGCGGGATCAACCCGTAGTCGGCCCATGCGGGCAGCTTTGCATAGGGCGCGCTCACTCGGCCGCCTCCTTCTCTTCCACGCCGGCCATCAGGAGCCCGAGTTCGCCTTCCGTTGCGTCCGGCCCGCGCTCGCCGACGATGCGGCCGGCGAACATGACCAGGATGCGGTCGGAAAGCGAGCGGATCTCGTCGAGCTCGACCGAAACGAGGAGGACCGCCTTGCCCTGGTCGCGCATGTCTATGAGGCGCTTATGGATGAACTCGATGGCTCCCACGTCGACGCCGCGCGTCGGCTGGCCGACGATCAGCACCTTCGGGTCCTGCTCCATCTCGCGCGCGAGCACGATCTTCTGCTGGTTGCCGCCGGAGAAATTGGCGGTCTTGAGCCGGGCGTCGGTGGGGCGGATGTCGTATTTCTCGATCTTCTCCTGCGCATCGCGGCGGATCGCCTCGATGTCGAGGAAGGGGCCGTTCACGTATTTATCCTGCCAGTGGTAGCCGAGGATGGCGTTCTCATTCTCCTCGAAGGGCAGCACCAGGCCCATGTTGTGCCGGTCCTCCGGCACGTGCGCCATGCCGCGCCGGCGCAGGTCCGTCGGGTCGGCCTCCCCCGTAAGCTCCACCGGCGCGCCGTCCAGGGTGACGGTGCCGGATACGGCCTTGCGCATGCCGGTGATGGTTTCCAGAAGCTCGGTCTGGCCGTTGCCGGCCACTCCGGCGATGCCGACGATCTCGCCGGCGCGCACGCCGAGGGAAACGTCGTCGACCATTTTCACGCCGCGCATGTCCTCCACGGTCAGGTTCTTGACCGACAGGACGAAGTCGCCCGGGTGGGCGTCACCCTTCTCGACGCGCAGGAGCACGCGGCGGCCGACCATCAGCTCGGCCAGCTCCTCCACCGTGGTCTCCTCCGTCTTCCGCGTGGCGACAAGCGCGCCCTGGCGCATGACCGAGACGTTGTCGGTGACGGCCATGATCTCGCGCAGCTTGTGCGTGATGAGGACGATGGTCTTCCCCTCGTCCTTGAGCTGACGCAAGATGCGGAAGAGATGCTCGGCCTCGGCAGGCGTCAGCACACCTGTGGGCTCGTCGAGGATGAGGATATCGGCGCCGCGGAAGAGCGCCTTGAGGATCTCCACCCGCTGCTGCAGGCCCACCGGCAGGTCCTCGATCACCGCGTCGGGATCGACCTCCAGCCCGTAGTCGCGCTCCAGCCGCTCCAGCTCCGAACGCGCCTTGGCGATGGAGGTCTTCAGAAGCGGCTCTCCTTCCGCCCCGAGGATGACGTTCTCCAGCACAGTGAAATTGTGCACCAGCATGAAGTGCTGATGCACCATGCCGATGCCGCGGGCGATGGCGTCGCTGGAGGCATGGATGACGGCACGCTCGCCATTGACGAAGATCTCTCCTCGGTCGGCTTGGTAAAAGCCGTAGAGGATCGACATCAGCGTTGACTTGCCGGCGCCGTTCTCGCCGATGATGCCGTGGATGGTGCCGGGCGCGATCTTCAGGTCGATGTCGCGGTTGGCGCGCACGGAACCGAAGTTCTTGCTGATGCCCTTGAGTTCGATTGCAGCTTCCGCCATACGGGCCCCGCTGTTCCCCATTTTTTATCGTTTGGTCAAAGACGTATCACGCCGCCTTGCGCGTGCCAACCGACGCCAGCTTACACTCGACAAAGGCCAGGGGAATTGTCAATTCTCAAGCTGCAAGCGGAGACGGAAATCATGGACGACAAGCGGCTGGAAAGACTCGAGATCCTGGTCGCCGAGCAGGAAAAGACGATCGAGGAGCTGTCGGGGCAGATCAACGAACAGTGGGCCGAGACCGAACGGCTGCGCAAGAAGCTCGATCGGCTGACGGAGCGTTTCCTGGCGCTGGAGGAGCAGACCGCACCTGACGTGCCGGTAACCAAGCCGCCGCATTGGTGAGTGCCAGCCAAAAGAAAAGCCCCGCGACCTGAGGCGCGCGGGGCTCTTTTTGGTATCGCGGATGGCGCGGAGGGCTACTCCTCCTTGCCGCCCTGCTTCTTCAGCGCGGCGCCCAAGATGTCGCCGAGCGAGGCGCCGGAGTCAGTCGAGCCGAACTGGGCCACCGCCTCCTTCTCTTCGGCGATTTCCAGCGCCTTGATGGAGACGTTGATCCGGCGCGTCTTCTTGTCGAACACCGTCACGCGGGCATCGACCTTCTGGCCCACGGCGAAGCGCTCGGGGCGCTGCTCGCCGCGGTCGCGGGAAAGGTCGGAGCGCTTGATGAACGATTCCAGGTCGTGGTCGACCAGGCGCACTTCCAGGCCGCCGTCCTTGACGCCGGTGACCTCGCAGGTGACGACGGCGCCCTTGCGCAGTTCGCCGGAAGCCGCCGCTTCGCCCACGGCATCACGGCCGAGCTGCTTGATGCCGAGCGAGATGCGCTCCTTCTCGACGTCGACGTCGAGAACTTGCGCCTGCACCACGTCGCCGCGGTTGTACTCCTCGATCACCTGCTCGCCGGGACGCGTCCAGTCGAGGTCGGAGAGGTGGACCATTCCGTCCACGTCGCCTTCCAGGCCGATGAACAGACCGAACTCGGTCTTGTTCTTGACCTCGCCCTCGACGACCGTGCCGGCCGGATGGGTGCGGGCGAAGGCCTCCCACGGGTTCTCCAGCGTCTGCTTGAGACCGAGAGAGATGCGGCGCTTGACCGGATCGACCTCGAGCACGACGACTTCGACCTCCTGCGTAGTGGACAGGATCTTGCCGGGGTGCACGTTCTTCTTGGTCCAGGACATCTCGGAGACGTGGATGAGGCCCTCGATGCCCGGCTCCAGCTCCACGAAGGCGCCGTAGTCGGTGATGTTGGTGACGCGGCCCTGCACCTTCTTGCCCAGCGGGTATTTCCCGCCGATGCCTTCCCACGGGTCCGCCTCAAGCTGCTTCATGCCGAGCGAGATGCGGTGCGTCTCCTGATTGATGCGAATGATCTGCACCTTCACCGTCTGACCGATGTTGAGGATCTCGGTCGGATGGTTGACGCGGCGCCATGCCATGTCGGTGACATGCAGCAGGCCGTCGATGCCACCGAGGTCCACGAACGCACCGTAGTCGGTGATGTTCTTGACCATACCCTCGACCACCTGGCCCTCCTCGAGGTTCTGCACGATTTCCGAACGCTGCTCGGCGCGGCTTTCCTCGAGCACGGTGCGGCGCGAGACGACGATGTTGCCGCGGCGCTTGTCCATCTTGAGGATCTCGAAGGGCTGCGGTGTGTGCATCAGCGGCGAGACGTCGCGGATCGGGCGGATGTCCACCTGCGAACGGGGCAGGAAGGCCACGGCGCCGTCGAGATCGACGGTGAAGCCGCCCTTGACCTGGTTGAAGATGACGCCCTCGACGCGCTCGCCGTTGTTGAACTTCTCTTCTAGCTTGACCCAGCTTTCCTCGCGGCGAGCCTTCTCGCGCGACAGCATGGCCTCGCCCAGTGCGTTCTCGATGCGCTCGACATAGACCTCGACCTCGTCACCGACATTGAGCTGGCCATCCTTCGCCTTGGCGCCGAACTCCTTGAGCGGCACCCGGCCTTCGACCTTCAGGCCGACGTCGATGATGGCCATGTCTTTTTCGATGGCCGTGACGATGCCCTTGACGACCGCGCCTTCGCTGGTGTCGCGCTCGGAAAAGGATTCTTCGAGAAGGCTTGCGAAATCGTCGCGAGACGGATTGAATTGTGACATTGATGCTCCTGAAAATGCCCCTTATCGAGGCGGCGCCGGTGGGTTCGTGTTGCGTCAGGCCTGCCGCGCATCCGAGCTTTGTCCAAGCTCAAAGCCGCCCCTCGGGGCGGCAAATCCGGCGCATGGGAACGCGCGCAGGCCGGTTATCCATCCAACGCAAAAATGCGCTTTGCCGCTTCCCCCTGGAAAGCCACGAAGCGCCCCTTTGCTTCAGATCGTCTTCTTCTTCGCCAGCACCTCATCTATCAGCCGGGTGGCGGCGAGAAACGCGGTTTCTATATCCATTTCGCTCGTATCAAGCAAGTGCGCATCGTCCGCGGGCTTGAGCGGGCTGTCGGCGCGGCCCATGTCGCGGGCGTCGCGCCGCTCGACGTCGGCCAGCACGGTGGCATAGTCGGTGTCGCCGCCAGCGTTCACGATCTCCTGCCAGCGACGCTTGGCGCGCACGTCCGCCGTCGCCGTCACGTAGAGCTTCAGGTCGGCATCCGGGCAGACCACGGTGCCGATGTCGCGGCCGTCGAGAACGGCGCCGGGCGGCGTTTCGGCAAAAGCGCGCTGTTTCTCCACCAGCGCCCGGCGCACCGCCGGCATGACGGCTACGGTGGATGCCGCCTCGCCGACGCCGTGGGCCGACAAGGCCGCGCGGTCGAGCGTGCCGAGATCGAGCGCGCGGGCCGCCGTCTCCGCCGCCGCGGCATCGTCGAGCGGCTGTCCGGCATCGAGGAGCGCCTTCGCCACCGCACGGTAGGAAAGGCCGGTGTCGAAATGGTTGAGGCCGTAATGGGCAGCAAGCCTGCGCGCCAGCGTCCCCTTGCCCGAGGCGGCGGGGCCGTCGATGGCGATGATGAGGCCTTCCTGCCTCACGCCTTCTCCTCCGCGGCCTCGATCTCTGCTCCCAGCCCGCGCATCAGCTCCACGAATTCGGGGAAGCTGGTGGCGATCATGGCCTGGTCGTCGATGGTCACGGGCTCTTCCGTGGCGAGCCCCATGACGAGGAAGCTCATGGCGATGCGGTGGTCGAGGTGGGTTTCGACGGTGCCGCCACCCAGCCCCTTGCCCTCGGGCCGGCCGCGCACGGCGAGCGTGGCCTCGCCCTCCGTGCAGTCGACACCGTTTGCCTTGAGGCCGGCGGCGACGGCGGCAAGACGGTCGGACTCTTTCACCCGCAGCTCCTCCAATCCCTGCATCAGCGTCTCGCCCTCGGCGAAGCTGGCGGCCACCGCCAGCACCGGGTATTCGTCGATCATGAAGGGCGCGCGCTCGGCCGGCACCGCCACTCCCTTGAGATGCGATGAGCGCACGCGCAGGTCCGCCACCTCCTCGCCGCCGGAGGCACGGCGGTTTATGGGTTCGATGTCGGCGCCCATCTCCTGCAGGGTGAGGATGAGCCCGGTGCGCGTCGGGTTCATCAGCACGTTTTCGATGACGACGTCCGAACCCGGCACGATCAGCGCGGCCACCAGAGGGAAGGCGGCCGACGACGGATCGCCGGGAACCGCGATCTCCTGCCCCTTGAGCACGCCCTGGCCTTCGAGCCGGATGTGGCGGACGCCTTCGGCATCCGTTTCCACCTCGAGTGCGGCACCGAAGCCGAGAAGCATCTTTTCTGTATGGTCGCGCGTCATCACCGGCTCGACGACAGTGGTGACGCCCGGCGTGTTGAGCCCGGCCAGAAGCACCGCCGATTTCACTTGGGCGGACGGCATCGGCACGCGATAGGCGATCGGCGCGGCATGTTTCGGTCCGTGCAGCGTGATCGGCAGCCGGTCGCCTTCCTGCGCTTCCACCACTTGCGTGCCCATCTGTCGCAGCGGGTCGAGCACCCGCCCCATGGGCCGCCGGGAGAGCGAGGCGTCGCCGGTAAACCGCGTCGTCATGTCGTAGGTGCCGACAAGGCCGATGGTCAGCCGCACGCCGGTGCCGGCATTGCCGAAGTCGAGCGGGCCTTCCGGCTCCAGCAGGCAGCCGTTGCCCGTGCCCTGGATGATCCAGGCCGCGCCCTGGCGCTCGATGCCGGCCCCCATCGCCTTCATGGCCTCGCCGGTGCGCAGTACATCCTCGCCTTCCAGGAGGCCGGTGACGCGTGTCTCGCCCGAGGCGAGCCCGCCGAGCATGAAAGCGCGGTGCGAGATCGATTTGTCGCCCGGCACGCGCCCGCGGCCCGAAAGCGCGGAAGATTTGCGGCTGGTCGCGGTGCGGGGGCGCGGAATGTCTGTCATGGCGTTGTCTCTCGGTCCGGCGGATGGCAGAGCCTCTAGCACGCAGGCAAAGCGTGGTCATCCCCCGTCGCGCCGGGTGTTTCGCTCTGACGTCGAATCCAGTTGCGCTCGCCGTTTCAATAGGCTTTGACAGGCGTGCGATCTGTGGTTATGGGGTCCGAAAATTCTTGGCAGAGGATCCTCCCGGTTTCGGCACGCCCGAGGACGCCGGGGGCCGGGCCCAGCCCTTAAGAGACGATGAGGCAATACGGTGGCTAAACCCCAACTCGGCACCAAACGCATCTGCCCGGAGACGGGCCGCAAGTTCTACGATCTGAACAGGGATCCGGTGGTTTCGCCCTATACGGGTCAATCCTATCCGCGCAGCTATTTCGAATCGGAAGCGGAAATCCTGGCCGACGAAGAAGAGGACGTGGAGGACAAGGAACTCGGCGAAGAGAGCCCCGAGATCGTCTCGCTGGAGGATGCCGACGAAGAGACGAAGGGCGGCGACACCGACCTGCCGGATATCGACGACGACGAGGATGTCGACATCGACACCGATGGAGACGACACCTTCCTTGAGGAAGAGGAAGAGGAAGATGATGACGTCAAGGGCATCATCGGCGTCGGGGAAGACGACGAGGAAAGATAAGCTTGGGACGCCCGTACGGCGTCTTGTCCGGCCATATGCTCGCGGGGCTTGATTCTGCGGCCGGGCAGGTTTAGAAGCCGCGAGCACGACGACGGCGAGCGATCGCCGAAGACCTCTTCGCCGGAAACGGCGGCGGCTCGCAGGAGCCGAAGTGTGGGGCCATAGCTCAGTTGGGAGAGCGCTTGAATGGCATTCAAGAGGTCAGGGGTTCGACTCCCCTTGGCTCCACCATCCAACTTTCAGCCACTGATTTCTTTTAAGAAGTCGGCTTCTTCCGCGGGAGACGGCCTTATCGCTGAAAGTCGTCGTCCCTGCCGCTATTCACCAGCCGCGCCCGGCGCCTCACTTCTCAATTCCGGGTTAGGGTGGTAGCCGGGGCCGATGGTGAGGGGCTTCTGCGGCATCATGCGATCGCTGATCTGGCTTTTGTAGCTGTGCTCCGCTTCCCACAGAAGCGCCTTGCGCTCGCGGTCGTAGACCTTGATGGCCACCTGATAGGGCTTTCCCGCCTCGATGTTGCGGACCGGCGGCGAGCGCAGGGAGTAGCGGTCGGTCATTGTGCTCACCCGTTCCGAAACCACGTGCGGCGGGCCGCCGGCGGGATCCTCGAAGGTTGCTTCGATGACCGACCCGTTGGCGAGTGGACGCATCACCTGCGCTGTGAAGCCGTAGAAGATCTCTGCTTCGCGGTAATTGAACATGAAGCCCCCGCCCATGACGCGCAGATAGGGATCGTCGGAAGGGTCCTCGCGCGTCAGCCATCCGATGGCGAACAGCACCGCCACCAGGGCGACGGCGATCCCGAGAACACTCTTTTCCGACCATTGCCAGCGCATCGTTCTTGCCTTCCGGAGGCGACGCCTCGCCGATGATCTTCCGGCGCAAAGCGTCCGTCAAGCGCCGGCCTGGCCGGATAGGGGCGCGCCGTGGGGCGCGGAGGCGAGCTTCAGGAAGATGCGGTCCTCCTTCAGGATGAAACGCTCGCGCCACGCGAATTCGTAATTCTCGCGCCCCAGCGGGTCGGCGGCGAGCCGGGCGCGGTAGGCCTCGTAGGCGGCGAGGCTGTCGATCGTATAGATGCCGTAGGCGGTCGTGGCGGAGCCTTCGTGCGGCGCGAAATAACCGATGAGGTCAGCGCCCGCGCGCGGGATCGCCTCGCCCCAGTTGCGGGCGTATTGCTCGAAGGCCTCGCGCTTGAACGGATCGATCTCGTAGCGGATGAAACAGGTAATCGGCATGTGGTGTCCAGGTCCTTCATGGTTCGGTTGCGATCGAAATGTCTATCCCCCTGGCAATGGCAGAATGACCGCCGGCTAGCGCCAGGGCGGGTTCGCGCATTCGTGGCGCACGTCCTCGCGCGTAAGGCCGATGTCGGCCAGGAGATGGTCGTCAAGCTCGGAAAGGTGCAGGCGCTGGCGCCGGCGCTCTTCGAGGCGAAGCACCATGGCGAGCGGGGCGACTGCCAGGCAGCGCAGGGCTTTGCACCAAGCTGCAGGGCGGTCTCGCCGGTGGGTGCTAATGTTCTGCATGCTCACTCCTTTGAGGGGGAGTGATAGCAGTTGTCGCGCGAAGATAGTTTGCTTATGATCGAAGTATGAAAGCAGGAACGGACCTTGCGCAGATCGGCAGTCTGGTGGGCGACCCGGCGCGCGCCAACATGCTGGCAGCCCTCATGGGCGGCACGGCGCTGACGGCCAGCGAGCTGGCGCTGGAGGCGGGGGTGGCGCTCCCCACCGCGAGCGCCCATCTGGCCAAGCTTTCCGATGGAGGGCTCGTCAGCGTGGCGCGGCAGGGCCGGCACCGCTATTACGCGCTGGCCGACCACCGCGTGGCGGCGATGCTGGAAAATATTATGGGTGTTGCGGCCACACTCGGGCCGAAGCGCGTGCTGCCCGGCCCGCGCGACAAAGCGATGCGCGATGCGCGCGTCTGCTACGATCATCTGGCTGGGGAGATGGGGGTGGCCATGCTCGACAGCTTCGTTGGGCGTGGGCTGATCCGGGTCGATGGCGAGCGGGCGGAGATGAGCAGCGCCGGCGCTTCATATTTCGCCGGCCTCGGTATCGATCTCGATACCATGGGCCGCAAGCGGCGGCCCGTCTGCCGCACCTGCCTCGACTGGAGCGTGCGCCGGTCGCATTTGGCCGGCGGCCTGGGCGCGGCGATGCTGGAATGCATCCTGACCAGGGGTTGGGCACGGCGGGAGAAGGATAGCCGCGTCATCCGCTTCACCCCGATGGGGCGGCGCGAATTCGAGATGATGCTGCGCGGCTGATCCCTTGGGGGAGCGAGCTGTGGCTTTTCAGCCACAGATGCGAAGGAAAGATCCGTGCCACGGGGCTGCCAAGATAAATCCCCTTTTCCGCCATGGACAGGTGGCTTGATCCGGGCGTGAATTCACCGAGTGTTCACGCACGGACGCTACGGTGCGAACGAAGGGACGCCCGAGACGTGTTAGGTACGGGATCATGGGGTTGGTTAAGCTATTGGTCAGTTGCGTAAAGGCGATCCGTAATGCCTTTGCGCCGCGCTATCATCCGGAGCGCCACTATATGCGCGGGCCGGGGCCGGCGAGCGCCCGGCGCGACGACGGCCCCTCGGCGCGCGCTTAGATCCGTTCATCGTTTCATGGCATCGATGAACTAACTTGGCTTTGTCGCAATTCCGGACGGAAAACCGGTTTCCACTTTCCTGGAATTGCTCAGACGGGTTCAGGAGCAGGGCTCGAGTACGACCGGGGCGCCGGGCTCGGCGCCCACATCGCGGCACGCCCCGCCGGCGCACAGACGCCAAGCGCTTCCCGTGGCGCCGGAGGCGGCAAGGCGCACTTCCGGCAGGGGGCCGAGCGCCGGCGCATAGACCCACCATCCATCCTCGAAACGCGCATCCGGCGGCGGCTCCATGCCGGCGCCCGAGCCTTTCACCCGCGCTTCAACGATCTGCAGGCCCGACGGCAGCACCTGCCACGTCTCGCGCCATTCCACCTTCTCCACCGAGTGGGTCCAGGAGAGTGTGAAGAGGGTGGCGGCGACGACCGCCGTCTCGCCGCCGGCGATCACGCACAGGCTCATTCGGCCGCATCGCCTGCCTTGCGCCGGGCGGGCTCCACTGGCGCCGGGCGCTTCAGGAAGAAGTTGATACCGAAGAAGAGGGCGCAGAGCGCGAAGCCGATCTCGTCGGTGATCGGCAGCGCGGCAATCAGCGTGAAGGCGGCTACTGTCGCCAGAAGGCGCTCCCACATGGCGAGCGGCCGGCGCAGATAGCCGATGACGGCGGCGCCCCACAGCGCGATGGCGAGGCTCGTCTTGATAACGATATAGGCGACAGCCGGCGCATAGCCGACGCTTTCCGCCAGCGGCCCGCCGTCCTGCAGCATGAGGGCGGGCGTATAGACCGCCATGAAGGGGATGACGAAGCCAGCGGCGGCGATCTTGATCGCCTCCATGGAGATCTTCAACCCGCTCTCGCGGGCGATCGGGCCAGCGGCGAAGCAGGCAAGTGCCACGGGCGGCGTGAGATCGGCGAGAATCCCGAAATAGAAGACGAACATATGGCTGACGAGCAGCGGCACGCCGAGCGCCAGCAGCGCCGGGCCGGCGATGGACGAGGTGATGATGTAGTTCGGGATCGTCGGGATGCCCATGCCGAGAATGATGCAGGTGATCATGGTGAGCACGAGCGACAGGAACAGGCTCGTCTCGCCGACGGCGACGATGAACTGGCCGAAGGTGTTGGCCGCGCCCGTCAGCGTCATGGTGCCGATGATGATGCCGACGACGGCGCAGGCGATGCCGACCGGCAGCGCCGTCTTGGCGCCCTCGGCGAGCGAAGCGCGGCAGACGTCGAGCGTCTTGCGCCCACCCTCGACGAAGATGTTGGCGGCAATGAGCACGAGGGCAGCGATCAGGATAGCGTTGATGCCGTAGCGGAAGAAGCTCGCTGCGACGAGGCCGAGCCCGATCCAGAAGATCACCCGCAAGACCTGGCTTGGCAGGCCGAGAGCGGCGGTGCCGCCGAGGATCAGCAGAACGGTCAGCGAAAGGCCGATGGTGCCAGCGAAGAGTGGCGTATAGCCGGTGAACAGCAGATAGACGAGCACGGCGAGCGGCAGCATCAGATACCAGCGCTCGCGCAAGGCGCGCGCCGCCGACGGCAGTTCCGCCTTCGGCAGGCCGTGCAGGCCGAACTTTCCCGCCTCCAGATGCACCATCCAGAAGGCGGAGCCGAAGTAGAGCAGCGCCGGGATGATGGCTGCCTTGACCACTTCGTAATATTCGATGCCCAGTGTCTCGGCCATGATGAAGGCGACGGCGCCCATGACCGGCGGCATGAGCTGTCCGCCCATGGAGGCGGTGGATTCCACGCCTCCGGCGAAGGCGGCGCGGTAGCCGAAGCGTTTCATCAGGGGGATCGTGAACTGGCCGGTGGTGACCACGTTGGCCACCCCCGAGCCGGAGATCGTACCCATGAGGCCGGAGGAAATCACCGACACCTTGGCGGGACCTCCGCGCGCGTGGCCGACGAGGCCGAGCGAGACGTCCGTGAAGAGCTTGATCATGCCCGCCCGTTCGAGGAACGAGCCGAAGAGGATGAAGAGGAAGATGTAGGTGGCCGAGACGTAGACGGGGATGCCGTAGATGCCCTCGGTGCCGTAGGCCATATGGTCGATGACCTGGGAGAAATCGTAGCCGCGGTGGTTGAGCGGCGCCGGCAGATACTCGCCGAACAGGCAATAGGCGAGAAAGACGCCGGAAATGATGGGGAGCGCCGGCCCCATCAGAACGTAGGCCGCAGCAAAGACCGTGAAAAGCGCGACGATGCCGAAGAAGATATCGAGCGGCAACGGATCGCCGGCGCGCAGGAGCAGCGGCCTATATTCGACGAACTGGTAGACGGCGACCGCGACACCGGCGAGCGCCAGCGCCCAGGCCCCGGCCTTCACGAGACGGCCCGCGTCGCGCGAGGAGGCGATCAGCGGGAAGACCAGCAGCATCAGAAAGCCAACATGGAAGGCGCGCACGATTTGGCTGGGCAGGCTGACGAGATGCGCGGCGGTGGCGATCTGGTAGAGCGAGAAGACGACGGCGATCCACATGAGTAGTCGCCCCTCGAGCGTCGGGCGGAAGTCGGCGTGCGTGGGATCCTGAAGCTCAGTAGCCGGCAGGCTGGCAGTCACGTCAATCTCGGACCTGCTCATTACGTCTCCCAATCTGAATACCTGTCACGGCCTCGCATCTCCCGGCGGCCATCAAAGCAGAGTTGTGTGGGGTTGCGCCCACTTGCCCGGTTCCCCTCCCCGTACGGGGAGGGGAGGTTGCTTCGGTCGACCGGCCTAAAGCAGACCCTGTTCCTTGTAGTAGCGCTCGGCTCCCGGATGCAGGGGAACGGGAACGCCCTGCGGGCCATTCTCCGCCGAGATCGCCCTGGCGGCGGCGTGCGCGGCCACCATCCCGTCCAGGTTCTCGAAGAGCTGCTTGGTCATCTCGTAGGCCACGTCGTCCGAAACGTCCGAATGGGTGACCAGGATGTTGGTGATCGCCAGCGTCGCCACATCCTCGTCCTGGCCTTCATAGGTGCCGGCGGGGATCGTCGCCGAAAGGAATGGTGCGCCGAGGCTTTCAGCCACTTCCTCCGGCACGGCGACCATTGTCACCGGTATGGAGAGCGCCAGGTCCTTGATGGAGGCGACGCCGAGGCCCGCAGACTGCAGCGTGGCGTCGAGCTGACGGTTCTTGATGAGCTCGACGGAATCGCCGAAGGGCAGGTATTCGGTCTGCGACAGGTCCTCATAGCTCATGCCCATGGCTTCGAAGATGCGCCTTGCATTGAGCTCGGTGCCGGACTTCGGCGCGCCGACTGAAAGGCTCTCGCCTTTCAGGTCCTCGAAATTCTTGATGCCGGATTCCTGCGAGGCGACGATCTGGATGTAGTTCGGATAAATGGCGGCGATGCCGCGCAGCTTGTCGAGCTTTTGCGGGAAACCTGCTTCCTCGTCGCCTTCCCAGGCGGACTTGACGGAATCACCCAGCGCGAATGCGATCTCGCCGCGGCCCTGCTGCAGGAGGTTGAGGTTTTCCACGGACGCCTTGGTGGATTGCACCTGCGTGCGCACGCCCTCGATGTTATCGCCATAGATCTTCGACAGCGCGACACCCAGCGGATAGTAGACGCCGGACGTGCCGCCGGTCAGCACATTGATGAATTCCTGTGCGTTCGCTGCGGTCGCATTGAGCCCAAGCCCGAGCGCTATGGCGCCGGCAGCCAGGAATTTCCCTTTCATGTGAAGCATTTTTCTCCTCCGCTTGGATGCTTGTTGTCTGCGCGCCCTTCCGGCACGGAAGGAGGCGGAATGTAGCTCATCGCGGCACGATGCCAATAAAAATCGCGCCGGCGGCCGCACAATAGCGGCAAGCGCGCCGTTGGGAAACGGGTGCCGGACGCGACTTTCGGGGAAGGCGGAAGCGCCGCCGCCTCAATCAGCTTGTGAGAACATGCCCTGCAGTTGCGCGAAAGGCATAATCTCGCGGGCATAGGTGAAGGTGCCTTTGGCCAGCATCTCCTGCGCCGCACGCTCCACGGCGCCGAAGGCGAGGGTGGTGAGCTTGGAGCCGAGCGATATGCGCTTGGCGCCGGCCTCGGAAAGCGCTGGGACGGAGAAGGCGGCCGTGGCCAGCACATTCACCGGCTTGCTGACTGCCTGGCAGACGGTGCGCACCTGCTCGATGTCGGAGAGCCCCGGCGCGTAGAGCACGTCCGCTCCCGCCTTCTCGAAAGCCTGCAGGCGGGCAATGGTGTCGTCGAGGTCCGGCCGATCCCAGAGAAAGTTCTCCGCCCGCGCGGTGAAGACGAAATCGCGCCGCAGGGCGCGTGCCGCCTCCGCCGCTGCTGCCATTCGCTCCACGGCAAGCTGGAAATCGTAGATGGGGTTTTCCGGATCGCCGGTGGAATCTTCAATCGAACAGCCGGCGAGCCCGGCCGCCTCGGCCGCGAAGACGGTTTCGGCCGCGCTGTCGGGGCTGTCGCCCTTGCCGTGCTCCAGGTCGGCGGAGACCGGAAGCGGCGTGGCGGCGACGATCTCCATGCAATGCTCCATCCTTTCTTGGAAAGGAACGCCGCCGTCGGGCAGGCCGCGCGAGAAGGCATAGCCGGCGCTGGTCGTCGCCAGTGCCTTGAAGCCCATCGCGGCAAGGAGCTTGGCCGTGCCGATGTCCCATGGGTTGGGGATGATGAAGGCGCCTTCGGCCTCGTGAAGCGCCCGGAAAGTGGAGCCGATGTCAGCCATGGTTCTTGCCTCTCCCGATGACATTCGTTTCGGCGAAGAGGTGCTGCTGGCCGCGCCGATGTCAAGGGCCAGATGGCGCGCTGCTGACAAAGCCTCTCAGGCCGTGCCGGTGGAGCCGAAACCGCCCGCCCCGCGCGCCGTCTCGCCGGCGCTGCCACGCTCCTCGACCGCCGCGCGGGTGACCGGCGCGATGATGAGCTGGGCGATGCGCATGCCGCGCGTGACGGCGAAATCCTCATCGCCCAGATTGACGAGCAGGATTTGAAGCTCGCCGCGATAGTCCGAATCGATGGTGCCCGGCGTATTGAGGCACGTGATGCCGTGACGCAACGCCAGCCCCGAGCGCGGCCGCACCTGCCCCTCGAAGCCTTCGGGAATCTCGAGGATGAAGCCCGTCGGAACCAGTGCGCGCTTGCCCGGCAGTAGGATGATCTGCCGGTCCTCGGGCACAGCGGCACGCAGGTCCATGCCCGCTGCGCCGGCGGATTCGTAAGCCGGCGGCGGCAGGCCTTCGGCATGCGGCAGGCGTACGACGCCGAGGATAGGGCCGATGACCGGCATGGAAGAGGGTGCGTTGGCCATGTCTCTATCTGCCGCCGCAACCGGCAAGCGTCAATTCGCCGCTCGCCGGCGAAGCGGGTTTTCCAACGCCTTTCGGGCAGCGGCCTGGCCGGCGACAGCGGCATGGCCGGCAAGGAGGCCGCCCGGCCCTCGTCGGTATCGAAGCTTTCGCTCGTCGGTGAAATGCTGTAAGAGCCCGCGCATCAAAAGGACTTCCGGAATATGTCAGCACGTTTAGCCGACGCGGTGGCGCGCCGCCGCACATTTGCGATCATCTCCCACCCGGACGCGGGCAAGACCACGCTTACCGAGAAGCTGCTTCTGTTCGGCGGCGCCATTCAGCTTGCCGGTGAGGTGAAGGCGAAGAAGAACCGCGTGCAGACGCGCTCGGACTGGATGAAGATCGAGCGCGAGCGTGGCATCTCCGTCGTCACCTCGGTGATGACCTTCGAATATGGCGACCACGTCTTCAACCTGCTCGACACGCCGGGACACGAGGACTTCGCCGACGATACCTACCGCACGCTGACGGCGGTCGATTCGGCCGTCATGGTGATCGACGCGGCCAAGGGCATCGAGCCGCGCACGCTGAAGCTTTTCGAGGTCTGCCGCCTGCGCGACATCCCCATCGTCACCTTCGTCAACAAGCTCGACCGGGAAAGCCGCGACCCCTTCGAGATCCTCGACGAGATCGAGGAAAAGCTGGCGCTCGACACCGCCCCCGTCACCTGGCCCATCGGCCGAGGCAGGAGCTTTTCCGGCACCTATCACCTGGCGGACAACACCATCCGCCATTCCGACGAGGATGCGACGCCGGTTGCCGTCAACGGGCCTGAGGCCGAGGCCGTGTCCGGCCTCCTGCCAGAGCATGAGCGCGAGGCCTTCGTCGAGGAGATGCTGCTGGCCAGGGAGGCCTGCCGGCCCTTCGATCTCCAGGCGTTCCGCGAGGGGCACCTGACGCCGGTCTATTTTGGCTCTGCGCTCAGGAACAACGGCGTGCGCGACCTGATCGAGGCGCTGGGCGCCATCGGCCCGCAGCCGCGCGCCCAGGCGGCGGCTTCGCGCAAGGTCGAGGCGACGGAGGAGAAGATGACCTCGTTCGTCTTCAAAATCCAGGCCAACATGGACCCCAACCACCGCGACCGCATCGCCTTCGTGCGCGTGTGCTCGGGCCGGCTGGAGCGCGGCATGAAGGCGAAGCTGATACGCACCGGAAAGCCGATCAGCCTGTCGGCGCCGCAGTTCTTCTTCGCCAAGAACCGCATCACGGCCGACGAGGCGTTCGCCGGCGACGTGGTCGGCATCCCCAACCACGGTACGCTCAGGATCGGCGATACGCTGACCGAGGGCGAGGAACTCGTCTTCCGCGGCGTGCCGAATTTCGCACCGGAGATCCTGCGCCGCGTGCGGCTCTCCGACGCCATGAAGGCAAAGAAGCTGAAGGAAGCCCTGCGGCAGATGGCCGAGGAGGGCGTGGTGCAGCTCTTCACGCCGGAAGATGGCTCGCCGGCCATCGTCGGCGTTGTCGGCGCCTTGCAGCTCGACGTGCTCAAGGAGCGGCTGAACAACGAATACGCCCTGCCGGTCGATTTCGAGACGGCGCGCTTTTCCGTTTGCCGCTGGATATCCGCCGGCGACCGCGCCGAGCTCGAGCGCTTCATCACCGCCCACCGCGGCGACATCGCCCGCGACCTCGACGAAGACCCGGTCTTCCTCGCCCCGCACGAGTTCGGCCTCAACTACGAGGCCGAGCGCTGGAAGGCGATCACGTTCAAGGCGGTGAAGGATTACCAGGTGGGCGGCAAGGCGAAGGCGGCGTGAGGGGAAGCCTCTGACGGAATGCACGCAAAAGTTGTTGAAAATCTCCGGTGCCTGGCTGTGCTCCCGGAAAATTGCCGTAAATTGCATCGTTCAGTGCCTGTGTCGTGCGTACACGAGTAGCATCTCAGGTTAGCCATGCGGGCGCGCGCTTCGCAGCATAATTCCGCCGTCTACAAAAATAAGTTGCATCGCGCGCCCCATGGCCGGCACTCTTCGCCGTCATCCCCGTCTGCACCGCCATACGGCCCCCCTTCAGCACGCGCCGTGGGGCCGGGGCATAATCTCCCTTTGTGAAAGCGCATCCCTCGTTTTGCCGGCCTTGTGGTATAATTTTCCCGACGCTGCCGTTTCTCGCCCATTCTGATGCTCAATACCGCAATGGACGGCGCGTATCTTGTAAGAACAGCTTTCAAGCAGGGAGAGACACTCATGGGCCTTCGCATCAACGACACCGCACCTGACTTCACGGCGGAAACCACCCACGGCACGATCAACTTCCACGAGTGGATCGGCGACGGCTGGGCCGTGCTCTTCAGCCATCCGAAGAACTTCACGCCCGTCTGCACCACGGAACTCGGCACGATGGCGGGTCTGGAAGGCGAGTTCAAGAAGCGCAACGCCAAGATCATCGGCATCTCTGTCGATCCGGTGGAGGATCACGACCGCTGGAAGGCGGACATCCAGAAGGCCACCGGCTTTAACGTCGACTATCCGCTGATCGGCGACAAGGACCTCAAGGTGGCCAAGCTCTACGACATGCTGCCGGCGGACGCCGGCGATTCGTCGCAGGGCCGCACGCCGGCCGACAACGCCACCGTGCGCTCGGTCTACGTGATCGGTCCGGACAAGCAGATCAAGCTGGTGTTGACCTACCCGATGACGACGGGGCGCAATTTCGACGAGATCCTGCGCGCTATCGATTCGATCCAGCTCACGGCCAAGCACCAGGTGGCCACGCCCGCCAACTGGAAGCTCGGCGAGGACGTGATCATCACCGCCGCCGTTTCCAACGAGGACGCCATCAAGCGCTTTGGCGCCTTCGAGACCATCCTGCCCTACCTCAGGAAAACGAAGCAGCCGAGCGCCTGATTTTCCGCACGCTAGGAGCGGGGCTTCAAGCCCCGCTCTTGCCTTTGCAGCAGCGCGTCTCTACTTCGCTCTATTCATGAATGGCGTCGGCCCGAGCGATCGGCTATGGTCGCGCCGTTTTTTTAAGAGAGAGCGATGTCGCAGGAGCGTACCACGGCCTCGGGCGGGATGGAGACCGCTTTCGGTTTCCGGCAGGTCGGCGAGGGGGAGAAACAGGGCCTCGTCGATGCGGTGTTTCACCGCGTCGCCAACCGCTACGACCTGATGAACGACGTCATGTCGGCCGGCCTGCACCGCGTGTGGAAGGACGCGATGGTGGCTTGGCTGTCCCCGCCGAAGCGGCGGGCCTTCAAGGCACTGGACGTGGCCGGCGGCACGGGCGACATCGCTTTCCGCATCGTCGAAGCCTCCGGCGGCCAGGCGGACGTGACGGTGCTCGACATCAACGGCTCCATGTTGGCGGTCGGCCGCGAGCGGGCGGAGAAGCGCGGCATCGGCGCCAATCTTACCTTCGTCGAGGCCAATGCCGAGGAGCTACCTTTCCCCGCCTCCTCCTTCGACGCCTATACGATCGCCTTCGGTATCCGCAACGTGCCGCAGATCGGCAAGGCGCTGTCAGAGGCATTCCGCGTGCTCAAGCCGGGTGGCCGTTTTCTGTGCCTGGAGTTCTCCGATGTCGGCATGCCATTGCTCGACAAGGTCTACGACGCCTGGTCTTTCCATGCCATTCCGCGCATCGGCCAGGTGGTCACCGGCGACGGCGAGCCCTACCGCTATCTCGTCGAATCGATCCGCAAATTCCCCAATCAGGAGAATTTCGCAGCGATGATGCGCGAGGCCGGTTTCTCTCGCGTCGCCTGGCGCGATTATTCCGGCGGTATCGCCGCGCTGCACTCCGGCTGGAAGATCTGAAGCGCCCATGAGCACGCTTGGTGCATACCTCCGCCTCGTCCGCGCGGGCTGGATTCTCTTGCGCGAGGGCGTGGTGGCCGCCCTTCCCGGAGACCAGCTCGAGGGCATGCCACGCTTCGGCTGGCGCGTGGCGAAGCTCATCTCGCGGCGCCGCGCGGGCACGCGCGACCGACCCGAGCGCCTGGCAATCGCCGTCGACCGCCTCGGCCCCTCCTATGTGAAGCTTGGGCAGTTCCTCGCCACCAGGCCCGACGTGGTCGGTCACGACATGGCCTTCGACCTGGCAAGCCTCCAGGACCGTATGGAGACCTTTCCCGAAGCCCAGGCGCGCGCCGCCGTCGAGGCCTCGCTCGGCGTCTCCGTGGAGGCGCTCTACACGGACTTTGGCATTCCGGTGGCGGCCGCCTCAATCGCCCAGGTGCATCGGGCAAAGATCATGCACGAAGGCGAGATGCAGCCGGTCGCCGTCAAGATCATCCGGCCCGGCGTGCGCCGCCGTTTCTTCAACGACCTGGAAAGCTATTTCCTGGCCGCCCGCCTGCAGGAGCGCTATATCGCCGCCGCCCGCCGCCTGCGCCCGGTGGAGGTGACGGAGACGCTCGCCCAGACCACAAAGATCGAGATGGACTTAAGGCTGGAAGCCGCCGCCATCTCCGAGATGCACGAATATTCCAAGGACGATCCGGGCTTCCGGGTGCCTTGGGTCGACTGGCGGCGCACGGGCCGTGACGTGCTGACGCTGGAATGGATCGACGGCATCAAGATGTCCAACATCGAGGCGCTGCGCGCCGCCGGGCACGACCTCGAGGGGATCGCCGTCACCCTCATCCAGTCCTTCCTGCGGCACACCCTGCGCGACGGTTTCTTCCATGCCGACATGCACCCCGGAAACCTGTTCGTGGAGGCGGACGGCACCATCGTCGCCGTCGATTTCGGCATCATGGGGCGCATCCGCCGCAAGGAGCGCCGCTTCCTGGCCGAGATCCTCTATGGCTTCATCACGCGCGACTTCCGCCGCGTGGCGGAGGTGCATTTCGAAGCTGGCTATGTGCCCTCCCACCACAACATCTCCGCCTTCGCCCAGGCGCTGCGCGCCATCGGCGAGCCGATCCATGGGCAGCCGGCCGAGACCATCTCCATGGCCCGTCTGCTCACCCTCTTGTTCGAAGTGACCGAGCTCTTCGACATGCAGACCAGGCCGGAACTCCTGCTTTTGCAGAAGACGATGGTGGTGGTCGAGGGCGTGGCGCGCACGCTCGACCCGCATTTCAACATGTGGAAGGCCTCGGAGCCCGTGGTATCGAGCTGGATCGCCGCCAATCTGGGGCCGCGCGGCCTCATCACCGACGCCCGCGACGGCCTCACCGCGCTTACGGCACTTGCCCGCCAGGCGCCGGAACTGGCCGCTCGCACCGAGCGCCTGTCGCGCGAGATCGAAGCCATGGCCGAGCACGGCCTGCGCTTCGACGCGGAAACCTCGGAGGCCATCGGCCGCGCCGAAGCCCGCCACACGCGCTCTGGCCGCCTTGCGCTGTGGGTCATCGCCCTGACGCTGCTCGCCATCGCCTGGCGGTTTTTCTAGCTCTACAGTTGCATTTGTCAGCCTTGATATAAGCGCCTCCCACCCTCAATCCCTCTCCACAGGGGGAGGGGGACGTCAGCGTCGTGCGACTGGCTTCAACGTTGGCGCCGGGCACGAAAGAAGCTTCCCTCCCCTTGTGGGGAGGGATTGAGGGTGGGGTACAGCGCTACCCAAGCCGAGAAACCCCGGCATGCAGTAGAGCAGCCGAGCTTCAGAACAGGTTGAGCTGCCGCGCCCGCGGCTTCCGCTTTGCGGTCGCATGGCTTGCCGTCAGATTGTCGGCGATATAACCCAGAAGGGCGAAGGCGGCAGCGCGTGCATCGCGCCGCGCAAGAACCGCTCGGCCGAGCGGGTGAGGAACAGCCTGTCCATGGCCCGCGTCATGGCGACGTAGAACAGGCGCCGCTCCTCGGCCCGCGCCTTCTCATCCTGTTCAGGCCGGATGCACGCAATCCCCGGTGCCGACCACACCAATCCCCTTGCGCGCCGCCCACCAGGCAAGATGCTCGATATCGAGGTCCCGGCTGGTGGCGCGGGAATATTTCAAATGGACGTGCAGGTCAGCATTGAAGGTCACGGAGCCTAAGAAATAGCAGCCGCCACAGGGCGGTTCAAAGGCTAGGGTGTGCCGCGACGGTCTTTCCACAGCCGCTGGCAATTGATTTGGAGGATCATCCTCTCAGTTGCCGCGCGCGCCGTCCTCCCTGGCAATCTGCGTCCAGCTGTCACTCTGGGCGAGCATTGCGCGCAGATAGCCTACGTTGGCTTCCGCCTGCTGAGGCAAAAGCTCCTGGCGGGCGATCTTTTCGGCCTCAGTAAAGCGGCCCTGCAGGCCGATGACGAGGGCGAGGTTCTGGCGCACGCGACTGTCGGCGCCGGGCGCGGCGGCAGCTTGGCGCATGTGCGCCTCGGCTGTCTTCAGGTCGCCTGCGAGCAGGTAGGACATACCGAGATTGGAAAGAACGGAGGGCTCGCCGGGCTCGATATCCAGGGCGCGGCGATAGAGCGCGCGGGCCTGGTCGGGCTCGCCGAGCTGGTCGAGGATCGCCCCTTCGGCCGACAACAGGCGCCAATCGGGGTATTCCGGCGTCTGCGCGCGGCGGACGGCATCCAGCGCCGGCTCCAGCTCTCCGGCGGCGGCGAGGGCCTTGCCGTAGGCAGCAAGCACCTCGCGGTCCTTCGGATAGTCGATCGCCAGCTTGCGCATGACGGCGAGCGACTGATCGGTGCGCCCGCTCATCTGCAGGATGCTGGCGTAGCGCAGCGCCACCGGCTTGTCCTTGGGGTTCTGGGTGTAGGCCTTGCCGAGGTTGGCGGCGGCGTTGTCGAGCTCGGGGCCGGACATCGAGGCCACGACGGACCGTTCGCCGCCGGCGACGGAGCCGGTGGTCATGACGCCGACCTTGCGGTTCTGGCTGGCGCAGCCGGCAACCGCGGCCGCCAAAAGCAGCATCGCCGCAGTGACGGCGAGCCTGCCGCCGCACGATCTTTCGCGACCCGAACTGTGGGTGAACATGCGCGCGCGCCCCCTACGCCAATTTACCGGACAGCCCTTTGCGGGCTTCCCTCGCCGAGAAGTATTCTGTTAACCCTAACGGAGCGTTAATCCTTAAGGAAAGAACCGCCATGCCGCTCACTCTGACCGCTCGCAAGGACACTGCCTCCCTTCCCGTCTATCTGGCATCCGGAGATGCGCTGGAGGAGACGGGGGCCGATGCGAGGGCCTGTGCCTGGGCGCGGGCGAACGGCTTTCAGGGCGCGGAGGGGGCGCTGCTCACGATTCCGGGGGACGATGGAGCGCTTGGCGGCGCCTTCTTCGGTGTCGGCAAGGCCCCCTTCGGCCTCGGCAAGCTGGCGCGCGCCCTGCCGCAGGGCACCTGGCACTTCGCCGTACCGCCGGAGGACCCGGATTTGGCAGCCCTCGCGCTCAAGCTCGGCAGCTATGCCTTCACCCGCTATGGCAAGAAGCCGACGCCGGAAATCAGTTTCGCCGCGCCGGAGGGGGCCGATCTAGCCGCCGTCGAACGGCAGGCCGAAGGCACCTTCCTTGCCCGCGACCTCATCAACACGCCGGCGAACGACATGGGGCCGGAAGCGCTGGAAGAGGCCGCGCGCGAACTGGCGGAAAAGCATGGGGCCGAGATACGGGTAACCGCGGGCGAAGCGCTTCTTGCGCAGAGCTTGCCGATGATCCACGCCGTCGGTCGCGCCGGCGCGCAAGCCCCGCGCCTCATCGACCTTGGCTGGGGGGCCGAGGCGGCGCCAAAGGTGACGCTGGTCGGCAAGGGCGTGTGCTTCGATACCGGCGGGCTCGACATCAAGCCGGCCAGCGGCATGCTGCTCATGAAGAAGGATATGGGCGGCGCGGCCAACGTGCTGGGTCTCGCCTCCATGATCATGGCGGAGAAGCTGCCGGTGCGTTTGCGCGTTCTGATCCCGGCGGTGGAGAACGCCATTGCCGGCAATGCCTTCCGCCCCGGCGACATCCTGACGAGCCGCAAGGGCGTGACGGTGGAAGTCGGCAATACCGACGCCGAGGGCCGGCTGGTGCTGGCCGATGCGCTCGCCTTGGCCGACGAAGAGGCGCCGGAGCTCATGATCGACATGGCGACGCTGACGGGGGCCGCGCGCGTCGCCCTCGGCCCCGACCTGCCGCCGTTCTACACCCATGACGAAGCGCTGGCGGCCAGGCTTTCCGAGGCAGCCGAAACGGTCGCCGATCCCCTTTGGCGCATGCCGCTGTGGCAGCCCTACAAGGACAAGCTGCGCTCCAAGGTGGCCGACACGAACAATATCACCTCCGACGGCTTTGCCGGTTCGATCACCGCTGCGCTTTTTCTCGAGCGCTTCGTCGAGAAGGCTTCCGCCTGGGCGCATTTCGATATCTACGGCTGGAACCCGAACGAGAAACCCGTCTCCCCGGTGGGTGGCGAGGCGCAGGGGATTCGCGCCATCGAACGCGTGCTGAAGGAGCGTTACGGCGCATGATCCCTTTGCGAACACCGGCAATCGGCGTAATGATACGGAACCGAAACGATTGCAGAGGGTTCGATGGTCGCGCTGCGGCCCCTTCAGGCGCTCAGGCTTTGGCAGCAGGTATGCCTTGCCGAGGTGCGCGATGACATGCCGGACCTGACGGAGCGGCAGATGGCGATCCTGCTCACCGTTTATCTCGATCCGCCCCCGCATACGGTGCGCGGGCTGGCGGAGAAGCTGAAGGTGACGAAACCGGTGATCACGCGGGCGCTCGACACGATGGGCGCGATGAAGCTCCTTGCGCGCCATCGAGACGAGCGCGATCGGCGCAACGTTCTCATCCGGCGCACGGTGGAAGGCGCGCTGTTCGTCGAGCGCATCGGTGACGTGGTGGTGGCCAACGCGGCGGAGCTTCCCCTATGAGCACCCTCGACCGCCGCCTCAATGCTTTCCGGCCCGACCTCGCCGACAAGCGGCTGACGGGGCGCGTGGAGGCGGAACGCTTCGTCGCCGGAGAGCCGGCCGTGATCGCCGCGCCCGTGGCGGATCTTCATTCGGCGCCGGACGTGGGCGCCGGGATCGACACGCAGCTTCTTCACGGCGAGGCGATCCAGGTGTTCGAGCGGAAGGATGGCTGGGCCTGGGTGCAGGCGGCGCGCGACGGCTATGTGGGCTATGTGGACGAGGCGGCGGCCGGCCGGCCCCTCGCCGCACTGACCCACGTGGTCTGCGTGCCGCGCAGCTTCGTCTACCCCGAGCCCGAGCTGAAGGCGCCGATGACGACCGTCCACAGCATGGGGGCGCGGCTGGCGGTCACTGGCGAGGTGGAGAAACGCGGAACACGCTACGCGCTACTCGCCTCGGGTGAGGCGATGATCGCCCGGCACCTGCGCCCCATCGAGCGGCATGCCGAGGATTTCGTTTCGGTAGCGGAACAGTTTCTGCATACGCCTTATCTGTGGGGCGGGACGAGCGGCTTCGGCATCGATTGCTCGGGGCTGGTGCAGCTTCCCATGCTTATGGCGGGGCGAAACGTGCCACGCGACACGGACATGCAGGCGGAGGGGATCGGTGCGGCGCTCGATCCGGAGAAGGGATTGAAACGCGGCGACCTCGTCTTCTGGCGCGGGCACGTGGCAATCATGACCGACGGTGCACATGTCATCCATGCCAACGGCCATACGATGACGGTATCGCGAGAGCCGCTTGGCGAGGCGATACGGCGGATCGAGCCGCTTTATGGAATGCCGACGGGGTATCGCCGGTTGGTGTAGGTGCTGCGCGCCGTCATCCGTTCGCCGTATCCCCCCAACCCTTACATCCGACGCAGATGGTTGTCCCACGCAGGTGCCCCGCCGCCCGCCTCAGTGAGGACCCTTTCCGTCTCCGGCCCCGCGTTCACCACCGCGCCGCGCCCGCTGGTGGCAAGCACCCTTCCCCGCGCGGAAGGGGCGACGCCGCAGCCATCGGCCAGCGTTTGGCGACCCAGGCACCGACCGCTTTCGGTATCCCAGAAGGCGATGAGGCCGCCGCGCGGGCTGGAGGTGGCGAGCACCGTGCCGGAGGCGTCCACTGCAACGGAGCCGACATAGTTCTGCATGGCGTGCAGAACCTCCCGGGGGCCGGGAAAGAGCTCGACCTCGCGGCCGCGCCTGTGGCGGCCGACCAGCGGCGGGCGATCCGTGGCCGCGCCTTCGTACTGGCAGCCGAACCAGACATGGCCGGCCGCGTCCAGCGCCATGTGACGGATCGAGAGTCGGCTGAGCTCCGGCGCCAGCGCCGCCTTCTCCACCACCTCACCGGAGGCGGCGTCGATGTAGGCGAGGCTGGGCGCCATGGTGGCGAGGTTGAGCTTGGCTCGGCCGTAGTCCGGATGGGTGAGAATGCCGCCATTGGCCACGCAGATGGTGCGGCCGTCGCGCAGAGGCACGGCCTCGTGCGGACCGATACCGTCGCTCGGGAACTCGCCGATGCGGCAGAAGCGGTCCGTTGCGTCGTAGATGCCGACGACACCGCGCCCCGCTTCGAAGTCGTTCTCGGTGGCGAGCATCAGCCTGCCGTCGGGCGTGAAGACGCCATGGCCGTGGAAATGGCGGTCTGCCGCGGCGGTGATCGCCACCGGCTCGTCCCTGCCGTCCACGTCGAAAGCGACGGCGAAGCGGCCGGGCGAGCGGGCGAAGGCCACGGCGCGGCGGCGCGGCGGATCGATGGCGAAGGAGTGGCCGCGCGCCTCGAGCGGCAGCACCAGCCGGTCGCGGCCCATTTCGTCGATGACGGCGGCCTCGAAGCGGCCCCTGTTGAGCCTGGCGCCGAGGAAGAGCGCCTCCTCGGCGGCGTCCGCCCACGTCGGCGCGAGCGCGGCTCCGCCGGCAAGCATGAGGAACGTCCTGCGATCAATCGCCGTCGAGCGCATTGAAACCCATCGTCAGTCCGATGGCAGCCGAGAGCTGCTCGCTTATCGTGTGGTCGGCGCCCTCCAGGGCGACGCCGGCATAGGAGATACGGCCGCGGTCCTCCGCCTCGGTGAAGGCCGTTTCGGCCGGTGTCCCCACCTCTTCCAGCGCCCCGAGGGCGTGCTCCAGGTCAAAGAGCACGGAATCGACGATGGCGCCGCCCGCTGCGTCGAGGTGCGTCTTGAAGTCCGCCGCGTTGACCAGCCCCATCATGCCCTCGATCTGCGTGCCGACAAGGTCAAAGGTCAGGTTGGAGCGCCAGAGCGGCGTGCGTTTGCCGTTGGCTTTGTCGGGATTTGCGCCGAGAGCGGGCAGAAGCTCGGCGTTGCGGGCGAACTGCAGCCCCGTCGTCAGCGCTTTGACGACCTCGCCGGCCACCTCGCCCGGCGAGCGGTAGAGCGCGTTGCCGGCGGCGGGTCGCGTGAAATCGGAATGGAACGGCGCGTCCGGCGCCCAAGCCTGCGTGAGCTCCGCGGCGCGCCCGGTCAGGTTTGTGGCGATCGCCGTGCCATAGCGGCAACGGAAGGCACCGTCGGCGCCCGCAAGCTCTTCTGCACCAGAGCCGAAAAGCACGAACTCCAGCGCCGGCAGGCCCTGCAGGGCCACGCTCTTCTCCTTCAGGCTCGCGGCGGCCGCGGCGCTCTCGTCCTTGTCCGCCAGCACGCCCTGCACCTGGCGCAGGGTGACGCCGCGCATGTCGGGCCAGAAGAACAGGTGCTCGAAGCGGTTCTCCTCGACCAACGGCCCGAAGCGGAACATGGAGACCGGCCCCCAGGCTCGCACCGTATCGGCAAAGGTGGCGCGCGCTTCTTCCAGAGCCTCGTCGCCGGGAGCCGCGCAAAGCTCTCCCATCTTGCCGTCGAGGCGCCCGGTCACGCCGGAAAAGGCGGCAAGGCTCGGTGCGACGTAGCGCTCCGCCACGCGCTGGCCGATGTCGGGCGGAACGGTTTGCGCCGCATCCTGCGCATGCGCCGGCAAGCAGCAGGCAAGGGCGAGGCAAAGAAGCGCGTTCCTCAGCATCACAGCGACTCCAGGAAGCGGATGAGGTTGTCGCGGTCGGATTTCTCCATCTCCACCACCTTCTGGCGTGCCGCCTCCGCCTCGCCGCCGTGCCACAATACGGCTTCCAGCAGCGTGCGGGCGCGGCCGTCGTGCAGGAACCCGGCCTCGCCGCTGACGGTCTTGGCAAGGCCGATGCCCCAAAGAGCCGGCGTGCGCCACTCGTAGCCGGTGGCCGTGCCTTCCGGCCGGTAGTCGGCGAGGCCCTCGCCCATGTCGTGCAGGAGAAGGTCGGTATAGGGCCAGATGAGCTGGAAGGCGAGTGCCGGCACCGCCGCATCGCGCCGCGTAACGTATTTCGGCGTGTGGCAGCCGGCGCAGCCCATCTCGTAGAACACCCTTTTCCCGGCAAGAACCTGGCCGTCCTCCACCTCCCGGCGGGCGGGGACGGCGAGGTTTTGGGAATAGAAGGCCACGAGTTCCAGAAGCTCCGCCGGCACTTCCCCCTCGCCGAGGTGCGGCTGTGCGCCGTGAGGCAGTCTGCGGCAGGGCTTTTGCGCCGCCGTGCACTCGCCCCAGTGGTCCGGCACCAGCGGCGTGGAAAGGCCCATGTCGCCGGAGAATGCATCCGCCGCCTGCTGCTTCACGCTTGCCGCGTTGCCTTTCCAGCCAAAGCGGCCAAGGCGCCATTTGCCCGTTTCGTCGCGCACCCGGCGGGCGCGGCCGGAGATGCCGTCACCGTCCACATCCTCGGGGTCCTCGCGAGAGAGGATGTCGCCCTCGTCAATGGCCTCCAGGAGGCCGAGGCCGATCATCGGCGGGGCGACGCGCGCCGACAGCATGGTGTCCGGGTGAAGCGGGCCATAGCCAGGGTTGTCGACGGTAATCGTCGGCTTGCGCAGCCTCACCGTCTCCCCGCCGTTGAGCCTGACGGGGATTTCCTCGTAATCGATGCGCAAGCGGCCTTCGGCGGGCAGGCCCGCCACGGCGAAATCCTGCAGCTGGCCGCCATAGACGGGTTCGGGGGCGCTGGAAAGATTGCCGGCGCGGATGGCCTCTTCCTGCTCCTCGCCGGGCGGCACGGAAAGGCGCACCAAGAGCGAGACGGCGGAATCCTCGGCATGCGCGGGAGCGTGGCCGCGCCCGTCCTTGATGTGGCAGGACTGGCAGGCCCGCGCGTTGAACAGCGGGCCGAGGCCGTCGGAGGCCTGGGTGGAGGACGGCGACGACACCCATTCCTTGCGGAACAGCCCGTTGCCGAGCAGGAACCGCTGCTCACCCTCGAACTCCAGATTGGCCGAGGGGTGGGAGAATGCATCGGCGTTGATGCGCTTCGTGGAGGTGGCCGCCCCCGCCTGCATGCGCTCGAAGGGCTCGGCCTTGTCGAATGCCGTTGCCGGGCGAACGACCTTTTCGACCCGCGCCCGGTCGGCCCCGCTCAGATCATCCCGCGGCGCGGGGGCGCGCGCCTGAACGGCAAAGGCGGCGAGCAAGCCCGCCGCCGCCAGGGTCGAATAAAAGCGAAGAGACAAACGCATCACACCGGCACGTAGAAAAAGCCGCCACACACTTTGCGCGACGGCTCGTCAATCTTACTGGAAGACCGCGTTGGGATCGTCCAGGCTGTCGGATCCTTCGATCGTCACGCCGGAAAGGTCAAGCGCCGCGATGACGCGCTCGATGGAGCGGGTCTGGTCGACGAGGCCGTCGATAAGCGCCTGCACGGCGGCGTTCCCTTCCGCGTTGCCTTCGCCGATCATCTGGTCATAGGCCTCGACAGTCTCGGCACGGTCTTTAAGCGCCTCGGCGGCTTGAAGCGTGGTGGTGAGCTTGGCTTCCATCTCGTCGGCAAGGGCCGGATCCGCCTCGCGCACCAGCTCAGCCAGGCTAGGCCCTTCCACCGTCTCGCCGCCGGTCCGCTCGTAGCGGCCGAAATAGACGTTGTTGATACCGAGAACGTCGTAATAGTGGCTGTTGTGGGTATTGTCGGAGAAGCAGTCGTGCTCCTCCTCCGGATCGTTCAGGAGCAGCCCGAGCTTCATGCGCTCGCCAGCAAGCTCACCGTAGGAGAGTGAGCCGAGGCCGGTCAGCATGGCCGTCAGCCCTGTTTCCGGCTCGCCTTCGCTGAGTACCGTTCGCCCCTCGCCGCCTTCCTTCCAGTTGGCCACCATCTCTTCCAGGTCGGCAACCAGCAGGTCCGCCGCCGCCTTGAGATATTGCGCGCGACGCTCGCAGTTGCCGCCGGTGCAGTTCTCCGCGTCGAAATCCGTATAGGGGCGGTTGCCGGCGCCAGGTCCCGTGCCGTTCAGGTCCTGCCCCCACAAGAGGAACTCGATGGCGTGATAGCCGGTGGCGACATTGGCCTCGATGCCGCCCAACTCGTGCAGGGACTGGATGAGGTCGGGCGTGATCTGCGAAGCATCGACAGTCTTGCCGGAAGCGCTCACCTCGTCGTTGGCGATGACGTTGACCGTGTAGAAGCTGTTTTCGTCGGACTCGGTGCCGTAGCTGGCGTCGACATAGTCGATCAGCCCCTCGTCCAGCGGCCAGGCGTTTACCCGACCTTCCCACTCATCGACGATAGCGTTGCCGAAGCGGTAAGCCTCCGTCTGCTGGTAGGGCGCGCGGGACGCCAGCCAGGCCTCGCGGGCGGCAGCCAGTGTCTGCTCGGAAGGATCGGCAATCAGCGCATCCACCGCGCCTTGCAGGGAGCGCGCAGTCTCCAGGCTGTCCTCGTAGCCGGCGAGCGCAATGTCGGCATAGGTGGTCAGAACGGCCGAGGGCTCGGCGGCATGGGCGGCGGAAACGGCCATGCCGGCCGTGGCAAAAGCAATCGTCAACTTCATCGAAATCCTCCGGAGCAGGTTTGTGGGTGCGGCGGACAAAACCTTATTCACCTCACTAATTGTGGAGTGAAAAAATCACATTTGAAGCCGCCCCGCAAGACGCCATCCCTGCATGGAAGGAGAACGCCTTATCCCAGCAGGAAAAGCGCCGTAAGGCCTAGCACTCCGACGAGGATCCGCCACCAGCCGAACAGTGCATAGCCGCGCCGGGAAACAAAGCCGAGCAGCGAACGCACAACGATCACCCCGGCGATGAAGGCGGCGATGAAGCCGACGACGATGATCTCCACGTCGGCGGCGGTGAGCACGTTGTAATTCTTGTAGAGATCGTAGGCGAAGGCGCCAGCCATGGTGGGCATGGCGAGGAAGAAGGAGAACTCCGCCGCCGCGCGTTTGTCAGCGCCCAGGATGAGCCCGCCGACGATCGTCGCGCCCGAACGCGAGGTGCCTGGAATCATGGACAGGCACTGGAACAGGCCTATCTTGAAGTACATGGGCAGCGGGAAGCGGGTGATGTCGTCGTAACGCGGCGCCTTGACCCAGCGGTCGACCCAAAGAAGCACGATGCCCCCAAGGATAAGCATGACGCAGATCAGCATTGGCGTCTCGAAGAGCACGGTCTTGATGACTGTGTAGGCGAGCACACCGATGACGGCAGCCGGCAGGAAGGCCACGAGAATGCCGAGAAAGAAGCGCCGGGTCGCCGAGTCGCGCGGTAAATCCAGAGCCATCTTCCACAGGCGCGCGGCATAAACGCTCAGAACCGCCAGGACGGCGCCGAGCTGGATCAATATCTCGAAGGCCTTGCCGGTCGATTTGAAGCCGAGGAAATGGCCCGCCAACAGAATATGCCCCGTGGAAGAGACGGGAATGAACTCGGTCAACCCCTCCAGAACGCCGAGCAGGAGGGCTTCCGCGATGGTCTGGTCCGGCACGCTTTCTCCTTGGCTGGGTTTGCTTGTCAGGCCCGGCGTCTGCCCGTATAGCTCGGCGGAGAACTCGGGAATCAGACCGCCTGAGGAATACCGTCGCGGCCACGAAATGACCAGAGCATTCATGTATCACGTGCAGCCATGCTGACCCTGTTTCACCATCCGCTTTATGCCTCCTGCCGTTTCGTCCGTTTGGCTTTCGGCGAATATGGCGAGGAGCTCGCCCTGATCGAGGAGCGCCCCTGGGCGCGGCGCAAGGAGTTTTTGTCGCTCAACCCGGCCGGCACGATCCCCGTGCTCCTGGCGGAAGGCGACCATGTCATCGTCGGCGCGACGGTGATCGGCGAGTACCTCGACGAGACGCGCGGCGCCTTCAAGCGCGAGAAACGGCTGATGGCCGAGGATTCCATCGCCCGGGCGGAAATCCGCCGCCTCGTCGACTGGTACCTGGTCAAGACCGAAGGCGACGTGACGCGGCATCTGGTGCGCGAGCGGGCGCTGAAGCCGCTGATGGGCGGCGAGGGGGGCGGGGCGCCCGATTCCGCCGCCATACGCGCGGCGCGGGCAAACGTGCGCCAGCACCTGAAATACACCAACTGGCTGGCCGCCACGCGTGACTGGCTGGCCGGCCCGCGCCTTTCCTACGCGGACGTGGCGGCGGCTGCCGCGCTCTCGACCCTCGATTATCTCGGCGAGATCGAGTGGCGCGAGTACCCGGCGGCGCGCGACTGGTATAGCCGCATGAAGTCACGGCCCTCCTTCCGTTCCCTCCTGAGCGACCGCGTGCGTGGGCTATCACCCGCCTCCCATTACGCGGACCTGGATTTCTGATGCGCGCGGCGCGAGCCCATCCGGAGCGGCTGCGCGCGTTCATCGAGAAGGAGGCGCGTGCGGCAGGCTTCGACGCGGTGGCGGTGACGGCGCCCGACGCCACGCCCATGGCTTCCGCGCGGCTGGCACATTTCCTACGCGAGGGTCGCCACGGTTCGATGGCATGGATGGAGGAGACGGCCATGCGCCGTGCCCGCCCGCGGACGCTCTGGCCGGAGGTGCGCTCCGTCATCATGCTGGGCATGAACTACGGCCCGGAGGAAGACCCCCTGCCGCTTCTGGAACGCAAGGACAGGGCAGCGATCTCCGTCTATGCGCAGAACCGCGACTATCACGACGTCGTCAAGGGGCGGCTGAAAGAGATCGCCGGCAAACTCGCCGCCAGATGCCACGCGGATGTGAAGGTGTTCGTCGATACCGCGCCGGTGATGGAAAAGCCGCTTGCGGAGGCGGCGGGGCTCGGCTGGCAGGGCAAGCACACCAACCTGGTGAGCCGCGAGCTTGGTTCCTGGCTCTTTCTCGGCTCCATCTTCACGACTGCCGAGATCCCGCCCGACGCGCCGGAGCGTGACCATTGCGGCTCGTGCCGCGCCTGCCTCGACATCTGCCCGACCGACGCCTTCCCCGCGCCCTACCAGCTCGACGCGCGGCGCTGCATCTCTTACCTCACCATCGAGCACAAGGGGCCGATTCCGCGCGAATTCCGCGAAAAGATGGGCAACCGCATCTATGGCTGCGACGACTGCCTGGCCGTCTGCCCGTGGAACAAGTTCGCGCGCACCGCCTCCGAGGCCAAGCTGAAGGCACGCGATGACCTGAAGGCACCGCGGCTCGAGGGCCTGCTGGAACTCGATGACGCCGCCTTCCGCGCCTTCTTCTCCGGCTCGCCGATCAAGCGTATCGGCCGCGACCGCTTCATCCGCAACGTGCTGATCGCCGCTGGCAATTCCGGCGATGCGGGGCTCGTGCCCGCGTGCGAGCGGTTGCTTCGCGACGATTCGCCGCTGGTGCGCGGGGTGGCCGTCTGGGCGCTCTCGCGGCTCATGGACCGGCAAGCCTTCGTGGCGCTGACGCGGCAAGAACAGGCGGACGAGACCGACGGCGAGGTGATGGCGGAATGGGCCGATGCCCTCGCGCAAAAGCGGGAAGCCATCCATTGAACGGGAGAATGCCGCAGAAGGCCATGATGCTCGCCGCCGGCCTCGGCACGCGCATGCGGCCGTTGACGGAAACGACGCCGAAGCCGCTCGTGCCCGTCGCCGGAAAGCCGCTGATCGACTGGGGGCTCGACGCGCTGCAACGGGCGGGCGTGGCGGAGGCGGTGGTCAATATCCACCACCTGCCGGATTTGATGACCGCCCATCTTGGCCGGCGCACCGCCCCCCGGATAACGATCTCGGATGAACGCGACATGCTGCTCGATTCGGGTGGCGGCGTCGTCAAGGCGCTTCCCCTTCTGGGGATGGAGCCCTTCCTCGTCCTCAACGCGGACACGTTCTGGATCGACCGGAGCGAGCCGAACCTTGGGCGCCTTGCCCTTGCATGGGACGTCGCCCGCATGGATATACTCATGCTCCTAGCGGATCCGGCATCCGCCACGGGCCATACGGGCAAGGTGGATTTCACCATGGATGAGGAAGGGCGGCTGAAACGCGCGCGCAACGGGGAGGGCGGCTTTATCTATGCCGGCGCCTTCATCGTCCATCCGCGCCTGTTCGCCGGCGCTCCCGCCGGCCCGCATTCCCTCAACATGCAGTTCGACCAAGCCGCCGCTTCGGGCCGGTTCTTCGGCCTGCCCCTCGACGGCCACTGGATCACCGTCGGCACGCCCGGGGCGATCGCTCCCGCGGAGGCGGCGCTGCGGCGGCTCGGCGCGGCCCCGTGACCGCGGCGCGCACAACGCCGCGCGTCTTCTCCATCCCGCCTGGCGTGCCCTTCCTGCCGGCGCTTGCCGAGGCGCTTTTGTCCGGTGCGCTGGTGCCGGGCTTTCGCCACGACGGCGATCCGCTGGCGCTCGCCGAGGCGACAATCTACCTGCCCACCCGCCGCGCGGCGCGGGAACTGAGGAGTGTGCTGGTCGAGCGGCTCGGCGGCCGCTCCGCCATCCTGCCTGTTATCCGCCCCCTCGGCGAGTTCGAGGCCGATCTTGCCGATCTCGAAGGCGAGGGCGGGGCCGCCGTCCTCGACCATGCGCCGCCCATCGGCGGGCTCGAGCGCGTCCTGCTGCTCGCGCCGCTGGTGCGGGCTTGGAAGGCGCGTGTGCCGGCGCATGTCGCCGCGCTCTTCGAAGAAGGCGTGGTCGTGCCGGCTTCGCTGAGCGACAGCCTGTGGCTCGCCCGCGACCTTGCCGCCCTGATGGACGAGATCGAGACCGAGGAAGCCGACTGGACAAAGCTCGCGGATCTGGTGCCGGAGGAGCTTGCCGGCTGGTGGCAGGTCACTCTCGATTTCCTGGACATCGTCACCGCCGCGTGGCCGGACCTGCTGGCCGAGCGCAACCGCTCGAACCCTGCCGCCCACCGGAACGCCATGCTGGCGGCTGAAGCCGCGAGGCTGAAGCGCAATCCCGGGAGCGGCCCTGTGATCGCCGCCGGCTCCACCGGCTCGATACCCGCCACGGCTCGGCTGCTCGCAACGATCGCCCGCCTCGATAACGGCGCCGTGGTTCTGCCCGGTCTTGACCGTTATCTTGACGAGCCCTCCTGGCAGGCGGTGGGCGCGAGCGAGGAGCCCGCGGCCTGCGGCCATCCACAATTCGGCCTGAAGAAGCTCACCGGCGGCATCGGCATCGCCCGCGCCGACGTGGCCGAACTTGCCGCGCCGCCGCCCGCGCTGGCCGCGCGGCGCCGGCTGATGAGCGAGGCGTTGCGGCCGGCGGAGACAACCGAGCTGTGGGCCGGCAACAGAGAGAGCGTCGACCGGGCCTTGCGCGACGGCGCGTTGGCCGGCGTTAGCCTGGTCGAGGCGGCAAACGAGCGCGAGGAGGCGCTCGCCGTCGCCGTGGCGCTGCGCCAAGCCGTCGCCCATGAACGGAAGACGGCCGCGCTTGTCACGCCCGATCGGGCGCTGGCGCGGCGGGTGGCGGCGGAGCTGCGCCGTTTCGGCATCGAGGCCGACGATTCGGGCGGCAGCCCGCTTGCCGACAGCGTGCCGGCCACACTGATGCGGCTCATGCTGGAGGCCGTGTGCCGGCCCGGTGAACCGGTGGCGATCATCGGTCTCCTGAAACATCCGCTCTTGCAGCTCGGCATTCCGCGTCAACAGGTGCGCGGCGCGGCGGAGCTGATCGAGCTGGTGGCGCTGCGCGGTGGGACGGGGCGGCCAGACGTCGCCACGCTTTCCGCCCTGTTCGACACGCGTCACGCTGCCCTCGCCGACGCGCGCAAGCCTTTCTGGTTCGGCCGGCTGACCAAGCGGAACCTCACCGAGGCGCGCGAGGTTCTGGTGGCGCTCGAAAAGGCGCTGACGCCGCTCACCGCGTTGCGGGGCGAGCGCTCTGTCGGCCTCGCCGCAGCAGTGCGCGCTTCGGTCCTGGCGCTGGAGGCGCTGGCCCGCGATACCGACGGCAGCCTGGCCACGCTTTATGGCGGCGAAGCGGGCGAAGCGCTGGCGCGGTTCCTACGCGAATTGGTCGACAGCCACTCGGCGCTGGAGGTGGCGCTTGCGGAGTGGCCGGACGTCTTTGCCGCGCTCATCGCCGGCCAGGTGGTGAAGCCGGCGCACGGCGCCGACCATCGCGTCGCCATCTGGGGCACGCTGGAGGCGCGCCTGCAGAGCGTCGACACTCTGGTGCTGGGCGGGCTTAACGAGGGCACGTGGCCGCAGGTGCCGGCTTCCGACCGTTTCATGTCGCGCCTCATGAAGGCCGAGCTTTCGCTCGAGCCGCCGGAGCGGCGCATCGGCCTTGCCGCGCACGATTTCATGATGGCGCTGGGCGCGCCCGAGGTCGTGCTTTCCCGCTCGGCCCGCGCTGGCGATGCGCCCGCTGTCGCCTCGCGCTGGCTGCAGCGGCTTGCCGCCTGCGCCGGCCCGGCGGAGACGGACGCCACCAAGGCGCGCGGCCGCCGCTTTATCGACTGGGCGCACGCGCTGGAAACCAGCATGGATGAGCCGTTTGTGCCGCGCCCATGCCCCAAGCCGCCACTGGAAGCGCGGCCGCAGCGTTTCTCCGTCACCGAGATCGAGACGCTGCGCCGCGATCCCTACGCCGTCTACGCGAAGCGCATACTAGGCCTCTCCCCCCTCGACCCGCTGATCCGCGATCCGGGCGCGGCAGAGCGCGGTACGCTGTTCCACGACATCTTGCAGGCATTTATCCAGTCTGGCGCCGACCCCTGCGGCGCCGATGCGCTGGACAATCTGCTTGCCACTGGCCGGGCGCTCTTTGCCGAGGCCGGCCTTCCCGCCGATGTCGAGGCAGTATGGTGGCCGCGCTTCGAGCGCACGGCGCACAACGTCATCCTCTGGGAGCATGAGCGCGCCGAGGGTGTCGTCGCTCGCCACGCCGAAATCCGCGCCGAACCGCTCGAAGTCGGTGCCACCGGCAAGCTGCTTGCCGGCCGCGCTGATCGCATCGACACGCGCTCCGGCAACCGTGCCGATATCATCGATTACAAGACCGGCTCCAATCCTTCCAAGGTGCAGGCGCACCGCCTGCTCGCCCCGCAGCTAGCCTTGGAGGCCGCTCTTTTGAGCCGCGGCGCCTTTACCGGGCTGGGCAACCCCGCTCCTGACGAATTATGCTATGTGCGGCTGAAGGCGAACGGCGCGGTGGAGCCCGAATCGATCCTGGAAATCAAGGACAGCCAGAAGACGGGACCAGCGCTCGCGGAAGAGGCCTGGCAACGGCTCGAACGGCTGCTCGCCTATTACGACTCCCTGGAAGCCGGCTATCTTTCCCGCGCGCTGCCCTTCAAGGAAGGCGACATGGAGGGCGACTACGACCATCTGGCGCGTGTCCTGGAGTGGTCGGCGGGGGGTGACACGGGCGAAGAGGAGGCCGAATGAAGAGGCCTCTCCGCATCCCCGAGGATACGCTGAAGAACCAGGCGCTCGCCTCGGACCCGGCGCTCTCGGCCTGGGTGTCGGCCCATGCCGGCTCGGGCAAGACGCATGTGCTGGCAAGCCGCGTCATCCGCCTTCTCCTGAAGGGTACGGACCCATCGAAGATCCTCTGCCTTACCTATACGCGCGCCGCCGCCGCCAATATGGCCAACCGGGTGTTCGAAAAGCTCGCCGGCTGGAGCTTGCTGCCGGACGAGAAGCTTGCCGAGGAGATCGCCAGCCTCGAAGGCCGCAGTCCGGGATCCGAAAAGCTGCGCCGCGCGCGCCAGCTCTTCGCACGTGCGCTGGAAACGCCGGGCGGCCTGAAGATCCAGACCATCCACGCCTTCTGCGAGGCGATCCTGCACCAGTTCCCTCTGGAGGCGAACATCGCCGGCCACTTCGAGCTCTTGGACGCGCAGATGGAAGAAGCGTTGTTCGGCGAGGCGCGGCGCGACCTTCTGACCGCCGTCGCCGCCGTGGGTGATGGCCCGATGACGGAGGCTTTCGCGCAGGTATTGGAGCGCAGCGGCGAGAGCGGTCTGCAGCGGCTGCTCACCGAGATTGTGGCGAAACGCGAGGAACTGCGCCTTTTCATCGATGCCATAACCGACGGTGTCTCCTGCCTGCCTGAGCTTCTCGCCGAGTTCGGCTTTACCGAAGGTGAGACCGCCGAAAACCTTGCCGCCTCGGCCTGGCCGGTGCCCGGCTTCGATCCGGCGGAATATGGCCGCTTTGTCGCCGCCGCCGAGGAGACCCACGCGCGCGCGGTGCTGAAAAACATCGTCCCCACCGCCTCGCTGGGCTTTGCGGAGGTCGACCCCGTGCGCCGGCTGGAACTGCTTGCCGAAGGCTTCCTCAAGACGGGCGGCGACCCTTACGGAGAGGGCACCTTCAGGGCGGCGCTGAAGGACCGCTTACCCGGCCTCTACGAGCGCTATCTTGAGGCGGCGGCCTTCCTGCAGAAGGCCGCCGACCGGCTGGCGCTCTACCGTATGCTGGAGGCGACAAGCGCTGCACTCGGCATCGCCGATGCGCTGATCTCCCGCTACGAGCGGCTGAAGCGGGCGCGCGGCTTCCTCGATTTCAGCGACCTCATCATGCGCACCATGCGGCTTCTCGCCCGCCAGGACGTAGGCCCCTGGGTGCAGTACAAGCTCGACCGTGGCATCGACCATATCCTGATCGACGAGGCGCAGGACACGAGCCCGCCTCAATGGCAGATCGTGCGGCAACTCGCGGAAGAGTTCTTTGCCGGCGAAGGATCACGTGCAGGCGTGGAGCGCACGATCTTTGCCGTCGGCGACGAGAAGCAGTCGATCTACTCTTTCCAGGGTGCCGAACCTGCCGCCTTCGCCGAGAGCGGCGCCGCCTTCGACAAGCGCGTCCCGCAAGGCGGCGGGCGCTTTGCGAAGGTGCGGCTGAAGCGCTCCTTCCGCTCCACCTACGACGTGCTGCGCGCGGTCGACCTGGTGTTTTCCCGCGAGGAGGCGCGCCGCGGCCTCACCCGCGATCCCGAGCTGATCGAGCATGAGGCCGTCCGCGAGAACGCGCCCGGCTATGTGGAGGTCTGGTCTCCGCTGAGTCCGGAGGTCGTGGAGGAGCCGGACGATTGGACGCTGGCCGTCGATCATGCCTCTGCCCCCGCAGCAAGGCTTGCCGAGGTGATCGCCGACAAGATCGAGCGCTGGCTGAAGGACGGCGAGATCCTGGAAGGGCAGGGCCGGCGCCTGCGGCCGGGCGACATCATGGTCCTGGTCAGGAAGCGCGACCGCTTCGTCCATGCGCTGTCGCGCAGCCTGAAGAATCGTTACATCTCCGTGGCCGGCGCCGACCGCCTGCGCCTAACGGCCCATATCGCCGTCAAGGATCTGACGGCGCTCGGCCGCTTTCTCCTGCAGCCCCACGACGACCTATCGCTGGCGGCGGTGCTCAAGAGCCCGCTCTTCGGGCTCGACGAGGAGGCGCTGTTCCACCTCGCCTGGCCGCGCGCCGACGGTGTCTCCCTGTTCGCGGCGCTGCGCGAGAAGGCGAAGGTCGATGGCGCGCTGGGAGCGGTCCTCGAGACGCTGGTTGACTGGCAGGCGCAAGCCGCCTTCAAGCCGGTCTTCGAGTTCTATGCCGGCGTGCTCGCCGGCACGCCCGAGCGCGAAGGCGCCCGCAGCCGCTTCGTCGCCCGGCTGGGGCACGAGGCACACGATATCCTCGACGAGTTCCTTTCCTTCTGTCTGACGGGCGAGAAGACGGGCCTGGTCGGCCTGGAGGCGCTTTTGGAGACGCTGGAGGGCGCCGCCCCCGAGATCAAGCGCGAGATGGACCAGTCGCGCGACGAAATCCGTATCATGACCGTGCACGCGGCCAAGGGGCTGGAGGCACCGGTGGTCTTTCTCGTAGACCCCGGCAGCGCGCCGGTCAGCAACAGCCACCTGCCGATACTCATGCCTTTCCCGATGCGGGAGGCCCGGCCGGTCACCGGTTATCTGTGGCGTCAGGGCAAGGATCTTTCCAATTCGCTTGCCCGCCGCTTCGAGGCGGACGCGCGGGAGAAGGCGGAGGACGAGTACCGCCGTCTGCTCTATGTCGGCATGACGCGAGCCGAGGACCGGCTGATCGTCTGCGGCTATCATGGCGCGCGGCCCGCTCCCTCCACCTGGCAGACGCTCGTGCGCGATGCCTTCGCCGGCCAGGCGGAGACCGAGGAACGGGACGATCCGAAGGATTGCGCGCCCGTGCTGCGCTTTCGCGTCACGCCGCTTTCCGAGGCGGGGCCGGCGGAGGCCGTGGCCGCGCCCGAAACGACGGTCGAGCCCTTGCCGCCGGAAATGAGACAGCCGTTGCCGCCCCCGCCCTCACTGCCGCGCCCGCTGTCGCCGTCGGGTGCCGCCGCGTTGATCGACGGCGGCTTTGAGATAACCCCCTCGCTGCGTTCACCCGTCCTCGACGGCTCGGATAGGCCGGGCCTTGCCCTGGAGCGGGGCAATGCGGTGCATCGCTTGCTGCAGGTCCTACCCAATCTGCCGCCCCCCGAGCGCGAAACGGCAGCCCGCCGCTATCTGGAGCGGGCCGGCGCCGGCTGGCCCGAGGGAGAGACGGAAGGCGCCCTCGACTCCGTCCTGGCGATCCTGCGGGACGCCCGTTTCTCGCCGCTTTTCGCCCCGGCCTCACGGGCCGAGGTCTCCGTGATGGGTGAATTGACCATCGGCGGAGCGCGCCGCGCCGTCGCCGGCAAGGTCGACCGCTTGGCCGTGACGGAGGAGGCGGTGCTCATCGTCGACTACAAGACCAACCGTCCTGCACCCGCCGCTCTTGCCGAGGTGCCACTGCCCTATGTGGCCCAGCTTGCGCTCTACGCGGAGCTCTTGAAGCCGCTTTATCCGGGCCGCCATGTCTCCGCCGCGCTGCTTTTCACCGAGGTTCCGCGCCTTCTCCCCGTGAGCGAGTCGGACATGGCCGCCGCCCTTGCCCGACTCACGAGAGCGTGAGAAAAGGGTGCTTGAACCCTTCCCCGCCCGGCCCCACATGTCGGGGCGACACTTGCCGAGACAAGGAGAGGCTGATGGCCACCGTCACCGTAGACAACAGCAATTTTCAGGCCGACGTGCTGCAGGCGAGCGAGCCTGTGGTGGTGGATTTCTGGGCGGAATGGTGCGGCCCCTGCAAGATGATCTCCCCCGCCCTCGAGGAGATCTCGGCCGAGCTGGGCGGCAAGATCAAGGTCGCCAAGCTCAACATCGACGAGAACCCCGAACTGGCCGCGCAGTACGGCGTGCGCTCCATTCCCACGCTGATGCTGTTCAAGAACGGTGAAGTGGCCGACATGAAGGTCGGTGCCGCGCCGAAGACCGTGCTGTCGGCGTGGATCGGCGGCGCGGTTGCATAACCGGCCTGAGCGGTATTCGAGTATACAGAAAGCCCGGTGAAAGCCGGGCTTTCTCTTTGAAGCGGGCTACCTCTCTCTACTGCCTCTCAATCCGGCGGCGTGCCGTTCTCCGCCAAGACCTCGCCGACGAGATAGAGCGAACCGCAGATCAGGATGCGCGGCGGCACCTCGCCGTCCCACGTGTCGGCCAGCAGCTTCAGGGCATTGGAGACCGAGTTCACCGGCTCCGCCGAAAGGCCGGCGGTGTTGGCGCGGGCGGCGAGCTCGCTGTTGGGCGTGCCGGCGTCGCTGCTTTCCACAGGCACGGTATAGACATGCCGCGCCATGCCCTCGAAGGCGCGAAAATAGCCGGTCTGGTTCTTGGTGTTGAGCATACCGGCTACGAGGAAGAGCGGCCGCGGCCGCTTCTCCTCCGCTTCCGCCAGGGCCTCGGCGATCACTGCCCCGGCGCCGGGGTTGTGCCCGCCGTCGATCCAGATTTCCGTGCCCTCTGGAGCGATCGTCGAGAGCCGGCCCTCGGGCAGCCTCTGCAGGCGTCCCGGCCATGAGACGGTGGACATGGCGCGCTCGGCCGTGCGGTGACCGACGGTGAAGCCGGCGGCCCTGATCGCGGCGATAGCCGCCGCTGCGTTGGCGATCTGATGGCGGCCGGCAAGGCGCGGCAGCGGCAGATCGAAGAGGCCGTCTTCATCCTGATAGACCATGCGGCCGTTCTCTTCCACGGCGATGAAATCCTGCCCGTAGATCTTGAGCGGACAGTCGAGCCGCTCCGCCGTCTCCACCAGCACGTCGCGCGCCGCGTCCCACTCCTGCTGGCCGATGACGACTGGCGAGCCGGCCTTGATGATGCCGGCCTTCTCCGCCGCGATCAGCTCCACCCGGTCGCCCAGGTAGGCCTCATGATCGAGCGAGACCGGCATGATGAGGCTGACGGCGGGGTGCGCGATGACGTTGGTGGCATCGAAGCGCCCGCCGAGCCCGACCTCGACGATGGCCGCATCCGCGGGATGCTCGGAAAAGAGCACGAACATGACCGCGGTTAGGATCTCGAAGACCGTGATCTGCTCGCCACTATTGGCCTCCGCCACCCGCTCTACCGCCTCGGCCAGCACCGCATCCTCCACCAGCCGCCCTCCGCCGGGGGCGGCGAGGCGGTAGCGCTCGTGCCAGTTCACCAGGTGGGGGGAGGTGTGGACGTGCGCGGTCTTGCCGGAGGCTTCGATAAGCGCGCGCGCGAAGGCGGCGGCCGAACCCTTGCCGTTCGTGCCGGCGATGTGGATGACCGGCGGCAGCTTCTCGTGCGGGTTGCCCAGACGTTGAAGCAGCCGCTCGATGCGCTCCAGCGCCAGGTCGAAGCCCTTCGGATGGAGCGACATCAGCCTCTCGATGGCGTGCTCGGCGGTATCCACGGTCATGGGTTGCCCTTAAAGGCGAGGCAGGATGGCACGATCAGGTTTGCTCGGACGCTTCGGCAAGCTCCGCTTCGGCCGGTGCCGGCAGCACCGCAGGCGCGCTTTCGGTTTCTTCGTGCGTCTTGAGCAGGATCTTGATGAGTCGCGCCACCGTGGCCTTCATCTCCAGCCTGGAGACCACCATGTCCACCATACCGTGCTCCATCAGATACTCGGAGCGCTGGAAGCCCTCGGGCAGCTTCTCGCGGATCGTCTGTTCGATCACGCGCGGTCCGGCGAAGCCGATCAGCGCCCCTGGCTCGGCGATGTGGATGTCACCCAGCATGGCATAGGAGGCGGTCACGCCGCCGGTGGTAGGGTTGGTGAGAACGACGATATAGGGAAGCCCTGCTTCCTTCAGCCGGTCGACGGCAACCGTCGTGCGCGGCAGCTGCATCAGCGAGAAGATGCCCTCCTGCATACGTGCACCGCCGGAAGCGGCGAACAGCACCAGCGGCAGCCGCCGTTCGACAGCCGTCTCAAAGCCGCGGATGATGGCCTCGCCCGCCGCCATGCCGAGCGAGCCGCCGATGAAGGCGAAGTCCTGCACCGTGGCCAGCACCTCCTGGCCCTCGATGTGACCGACGGCGTTCAGCACCGCGTCCTCGAGGTTGGTCTTCGCCTTGGCGTCACGCAGGCGGTCGCTGTAACGTCGCTCGTCGCGGAACTTCAGCGGATCGACTGGCGCCTTGGGGTTCCCCATCGTCTCGTAGGCACCGTCGTCGAAGAAGAATTTCAGCCGCTCGCGCCCGCTGATCTTCATATGGTGGCCGGAGGAGGGGATGACCCACTGGTTCTCTTCCAGGTCCTTGTGGAAGACCATCTCGCCCGTCTCGGGATCCTTGATCCAGAGGTTCTCCGGCATATCGCGGCGGCCGAGCATGGAGCTGATCTTCGGCCGCACATAATTGGTGATCCAGTTCATGGGCTAGCCCTTTCCGTTTCCGTCCCGGACAGCACTTTTGTCCGGCAAGAATGCGTTCATTGTTCGGCGGCTGTAAGTCGCGCCTCTTTGACGCCCTGTGCCAGCCCTCTGACGAGTGTCGAGACGGCCTCGGCGGGGTCTGCGGTTGTTTTGCCGTCTTGGCCGAGGACATTGGCGATGGCGTTGACGATGGCGGTGCCGACGACGACGCCGTCGG
>NZ_WQNI01000002.1 GCF_010993735.1 Chelativorans alearensis | reverse complement strand
CCAGGATCTCCACGACCGCCCGCGCCTCCGGCGCCAACACGGTCCCGCTCGCGTCCGTCGCCTTGGCCCGGTTCACATGCTCGCCAGGGCCCGCCGAGCTCAAGGCCAGCATCCGCAGACGGATCTCCACTTCGGCGTTCGGACCCAGGGCGATGTCCTCGAAAATCACCCGCAGGCCGTTGACGACCGGCGTTGCCGCCACTCCGTCGACAGTCGCCGAGCCCTCCACATAGCGGAAGCCCGATGGGAGAGTATCCGTTACGGTTATGGACCCGACATCGCGGTTGGCGTGGTTGGTGATCCGGATCGTGAACGGGGCTCTCTCGCCACGCCGGATTTGGCGCAGTCCGGCAATCTTGGCGACGCTCACATCCGAGGCCACGGCTACCGGCGTGGTGATGGTGGACGTTGACGGGTCGGACGAAACTTCGCCACCGTTTGCCTCTCCCCGGGCCGTCGCCGAATTCTCGACGCTGTCGGTGATCCCCGCGGCATTGTCGATGTCGCCTTGGGAGAGGACATAGGTCGCCGTGAAGGTCTGCGAGGCACCGGGGGCAAGCGTCACCGCCGACGGCTGGAATTGAGACAGCGTGTTGGTGCCGGGCCTGCCGTTGAATGTCGGCCCGGCGTCCACCGGCCAGACATTCGTGACGGTCTGTCCGCCATCATTGGTCACCTTGACCGTATAGGTCAGCGTGTCGCCGATGCTCGCGTGACCGTCACCATCGACATCGTTGAAGGCGCCGGTCTTTTCGGCCAGAAGGCTGGCCGGCAGCGGCGGGATCGTCACCGTGTCCGGCGGGCTCTCCCTGGTGGTGCCGGTGGGGCCGGTAGCGGTGGCCGTGGCCGTGTTGACGACCGAGCCGTTGTCGATGTCGGCCTGCGTCGGAGTATAGGCCGCCGTGAAGGTGAAGGAGGCGCCGGGAGCCAGCGTCTGCGGGTCCTGATCCACCGGCGCCAGCGGATCGTTCACCGTCACATCGGTCAGTGTCACGTTGCCGATGTTGGTGACGAGGAACGAGTAGCTGATCGTCTCGCCGAAATCGATTAGCCCGTTGCCGTTGGTGTCGTTCAGCGTGCCCGTCTTCTCGATGGTCATGCCGGAGGCCTGGTCCGGCGGCACCGTCACCGTATCGGGCGGGCTTTCAGTCGTGTTGCCGCTGGGATCGGTGCCAGTGCCGGTCGCGGTGTTCTCCACCGAGCCGTTGTCGATGTCGGCCTGCGTCGGCGTATAGGTCGCCGTGAAGGTGAAGGAGGTGCCGGGAGCCAGCGTCTGCGGGTCCTGGTCGATCGTCACCAGCGGATCGTTCACCGTCACGTCGGTCATCGTGACGTTGCCGGTGTTGGTGACCAGGAAGGAATAGCCGATCGTCTCGCCCGGATCGAGCAGGCCGTCGCCGTCGAGATCGTTGAGCGCGCCCGTCTTCTCGATGGTCATGCCCGGCGTCTGATCCGGCGGCACCGTCACCGTGTCCGGTGGGCTTTCGGTGGTGCCGCCATTCGGGTCCGTGCCCGTACCGGTCGCCGTGTTCTCCACCGAGCCGTTGTCGATGTCGGCCTGCGTCGGGGTATAGGTGGCGGTGAAGGTGAAGCTGCCGCCCGGCGCCAGCGTCTGCGGCCCCTGGTCGACGGCGACCAGTGGGTCGTTCACCGTGACGTCGGTCAGCGTGACATTGCCGGTGTTGCGGACGAGGAAGGAATAGCCGATCGTCTCGCCCGGATCGAGCAGGCCGTCGCCGTCGAGGTCGTTCAGCGTGCCGGTCTTGACAATGGTCATGCCCGGGGTCTGGTCCGGCGGCACCGTCACCGTGTCCGGCGGGCTTTCGGTGGTGCCGCCATTCGGGTCCGTGCCGGTCCCGCTCGCCGTGTTGGTGACCGAGCCGTTGTCGATGTCGGCCTGCGTCGGGGTATAGGTGGCGGTGAAGGTGAAGCTCTCACCCGGTGCCAAGGTCTGTGGGCCCTGGTCGACGGTGACCATCGGGTCGTTCACCGTGACGTTCGCCTGCGTCACCGTGCCGGTGTTGGTGACGAGGAACGAGAAGCTGATCGTCTCGCCCGGATCGAGCAGATCGTCGCCGTCGAGATCATTGAGCGTGCCCGCCTTCTCGATGGTCAGCGCGGGCGCCTGGTCCGGCGGTACCGTCGCGCTGTCCGGCGGGCTTTCATAGGTGTTGCCGCCAGGGTCGGTGCCGGTGCCACTCGCGGTGTTCTCCACCGAGCCGTTGTCGATGTCGGCTTGCGTCGGCGTGTAGGTGGCGGTGAAGGTGAAGCTGCCGCCCGGCGCCAGCGTCTGGGGATCCTGGTCGACCGTGACCAGGGGATCGTTCACGGTGACGTCGGTCAACGCCACGTTGCCGGTGTTGGTGACGAGGAACGAGTAGTTGATCGTCTCACCGAGATCGATGAGCCAGTCGCCGTCGAGATCGTTCAGCGTGCCGGTCTTCTCGATGGTCATGGCAGGATTGGCCCGCTCATTGGTGTCGGTCGACGTGTTCGTGCTCGTATCGGGGTCGGGCACGTCCGACGGATTGGTGACCGTGGCGATGTTGACCAGATCGACGGCGAAATCATCGGGTACCGTCATGGTCAGCGTGTAGGTGACCGACGCGCCGGCAGGCAGGTTGACCTGGTCCGAGATCCCCCCCGTACCGCTCGCCGCCCCGCAGATGCCGCCGTTCGTCGGGCTGCCGCAAGTCCAGCTCGCCTGCGTAATGCCGGCGGGCAGCGGGTCGCTCACCTGCGCGTTCTGGATGCCGAAGGGGCCGTCGTTGCTGACGACGATCGTGTAGACCACGTCTGTGCCGGGCGTGTAGGTGTCGCTGCCGTCGGTCTTGGTGATCTGCGTATCGGCCGGGAGCGTGACTGCGGTCGTCGGGCATTTGGCGCCGTCACCGGTACCAAGCGGCGCATCGGAGATCAGCGTCGCCACACCCGTCGTGACGTCGAACCGGTAGAACCCTCCGTTACTATTGGCACGGCCGAAAACGCCGTTGCTGGCGCTGATCAGTCCTCCGAAGGCGTCGCCGACAATGCCCGAAGCCCCGATGATGTTCACAACGCCCGTGCTGGGATCAACCGAGTAGAAATTGCCGTCGGTGTGGTCATGGGAATAAATAAGGCCGTTGTGCCACGCAAGGTCCGAGGAAGGGATTGCCTGGCTGAGCATGATCACGGTCGCCGTTCGGGTGCTCAGATCGACCCGCCACATCCTGTCTAGCGGAGCGGCCACGTTGCTCTTGAGGTAAAAATAACCGTCCGCGCCGACCACGGCCGAGGCGATGCCCGGCCCGAAATTGATCCCACCCCCAACGATGGGACCTTGATCGCTGACGGAGCCGTCGCTGCCGATGCGCAGCAGGCGATACCTGCTGGTGGCGGTGTCCCACCGTGTGGCGTAGATATAGTTGCTGACAAGGTCATACCCCATGGCGTTATAGAAGGGCGGGTATGGCGAGCCGATGGGAGGAAAGGCGAACGGGTTGGTGCTGGTATCGACGCTGACGAGTTGCGACCCCGCACCGACATCCACTCCGAGATACATGGTCGCGGTGCACGTGAAGTTCTGTTGAGTGCCAAACGTGACCGAGCTGCTGCCGGGCGGGTTTATCCCGACAGAAGACGTGATGTTCGACGCGTCGTTGGTATAGGTCCCGGCGGAAGTCGCGGTAACGGGTACGGTGGCCGTACAGGACGCCATTCCGGCGGTAAGATCTCCCGAGACGTCTATGGTCGATCCACCGGCGGGCGCTGTAACGACACCCGAAGGGCAAGTTGTGCTTATCTCGTCCGACGCCACCGTTAGGCCCGCCGGGAGAGCATCGGTGAACGACCACCCGTTCTTTGCACCCAACTCGCTCGTGTTGGTGATGGTGAACGTCAGGGTCGTTGCCGCTCCGACCGCCAGATTGGTCGGGGCGAATTCCTTGTCCAATTGCGGCGTAGCATCGAGGATGCTGATATTGTCGAAAGCGTGGTCGTTGCCTCCGCCACTACCGTTGTTGTTGACCATGCGCACACCGACCGAGGCGCCGCTGATCAGCACGGCGCCGTTCGATGAGTAGGTGCCGGTGTTGGCTGTTACGGCGCCTTGGACGCCTAATGCGGGAACGTTAACGGTCGTCGAACTCGTACAAGCATTGATCTGCGACCCGGCCGGGATAGCGGTGTTCGCATCGTCCACCAGCGAGAACTGCAACAACGGCGCGGACACGCCGCAGTTGATGGCAGCGACATCGACGCTGAACGAAACAAACCGATTGTCGGCCGGGAACGCGATGTTCGTCGCCGTCTCGAACTCCACGAGACCAGCGCCCGGAGAGTTCGAGGTATAGGCGGAGACGGCATAATTGTCCCGCGCGGCCGCCTCGCTCTGGCCGCCATAGAGACCGAGCGCCCAGGAGAGCTGCTGTGCCCTGTTCCAGAACTGTTCGCCAAACGCCGTACCATTGGCGCAGTCGGTAACCGGCTCGGCGGCGGTCGTCGACTGGTTCGCGGATGCGATCCAGCCGTTGCAACCGGTCAGCCAGTTCGGATGGGCGGTGTATGTCTGTCCCGTGATGCCCGTATAGGCGTCGAGCTGGACGATCGGGTCCGGCCCCGGTCGGTTCTGGAGATTTTCCGTGTAGATGGTGATTGGGGCCTGCGGCACGCCTGGCGTGCCCGGGTCCGCCACGGCGCTCGCCGTGAACGCTGAGATTGCGGTCAGCGTCAATGTTGCCAGAGAAAAAAACTGCGTCGTGGCGAGCTTCGCTGCGGCACCTGCGGATGTCATGACAACACGACGCGCGACGGCAGCGTTGAAAAACGACTTTTGCATGGACGCCCCTCGTATGCGAACAATCCAGGCGCGAGTCGTCTCTCCTTTGCGCAGTCAATTCTGCGCTGCCCAAGCATCGCGATGGATTCCCCTCAGAATCCAACGCACAGCATCAATGCTTTGGCAGAAGCTGCCCGACCCGGACAATTCCGATACTGTCAGGAGGGCATAGTTTTTGAGGGCGGTATTTCAGGGAATTTGGGTTTTTTCAGAAAACGCCGAAAATAGTTATACATACATATGCAATGTTGCAGATCGGACACAAAGCCCCGTGGAACTCGCCATTTCTCTCGGAGAAATAGTAAACGAGAGCGGTATACCGCTTCGGAAGATTCTTATAAAGCTTGAAAAGACTATCGCTGCTTTCGCATCCTTGCTGGCGTGATTCGCTTATGGCTCCGCATGGCGGAGGTCAGGTGGCGCTGGCTGGAAAAGCCGCTTAGATAGGCCACCTCGGCGGTGGTCATGTCCGTTTCGAGGAGCAGCTTCTCGGCAAGGGCCAGGCGCCGGTTGATCCGTCATGCATTCCCAGCCGCCACCCCCGAATCAACGTTTCTCGTATAGCTTCGGGCATTTGGATGACGATCACAATGCGAGCGGTCGGATCACATTTAACAACGCCTTAAAACGCGGCTCCGAAAGCCGGCGTTCCCGGGCATCTGCTCGTGTTTCCGCGTCCGGCGGCCTACCTCTTTTGTATAAGGCGCCGAGGGATTGCAGCCACGCTATACAGGCTTCAAACATGGCCGCCTTGTTCTCGTCCCGTTCGAGGCGCAGACCATTTCGCACGCAAAATGGCCATTGTCGCAGGCAAAAGCTGCTCTATTTGTTGCACATCTATGGCGAACAGATACGAAAAACGTCTCGAAGACGAAGATCTGTGGGAGGTCTATGAGATCAGGACCGGCCGCGTCGTCATGATCGCAGGCCAGCCCTATGACGGGATGGCCGAGCACGAAGCCGACGAAATCATTCAACTCCTCGAGACGGGTGAGGTCACGGCTGACGACGAATGGAGTGTTCTCCTGCCCCCGAAAAGCCAGCAAGCCGACCCCTTTCCATTGCCGATTAAGCGGCAGGCCGATCTGCCGGACGACGAGGCGACCACCAGGCGCGCCCGCCGCAAGGGTTAGGACGCCATCCGATGCGGAAGCCGGCGAGCGCCCCCAGAGCGCCCGCCGGGCTCCATTACCACCTTATCTTGAAGCCCACCGTGCCGCTCAGGACATGGCTGTCTCCGAAGTCCCGGAGGCTGGTTTTCGCCTGTGCTTCGCCATAAAGGGCGTACTTATTGTCGGCGAAACTGAGCGAGCCGCCGACCGCCACTCCGCCCCACAGCGCCTGATTCCTGCTTGAGAAGCCGGTTCCCGCAACGTCCACCCGGCTCTCCTCGGCAAAGTCGTGGGTGAGATTGGCGATGCCGTAGAAATGCGCCCGGCTCTTCCGCCCGGCCCGGTCCTCCCAGCCGCTCTCATGGTCCACCGAGAGGCTCAGGCGCCCCAGGACACTCTCACTTCGGTCCAGGGACACGTGGGCGCCGAACGGATCGACAAAATCGTCGAAATCGACAGAAGAGTAGACGAGTTGGGCTTGCGGGGTGAGCGACCAGCCTCGACTGAGCGCGATGCGCTTGCCGCCCTCAAGCCCAACGGCGTAACCGAAACCTTTGTTGCCGCTGGCCAGGGTGCGACGGGCTGTACTGGAGTGGATGTCGCTGTCGTACCAGGTGACCTCCGCCACCCCATCCAGATAGAAGCCGTCTTCCCCATACCAGGTGAGGGTGCCGCCCACGCCATAGCCCGCGGTCTTTATGGTGCCGCTGCCGTACAAGGAAGCGACATCGGCCGAAATCGAGCCGTAGTGGACGGTGATCCCGCCGATGAGCACGCCCTGGTCTCGCTCGACCAGCGGAATGTCAACCCCGGCCTGCAGCTTCACGGTTGACAGATCATAATCGGTACCGCTCGTGGAAAAAGCCGGCTCGTAGTTGGCGTGAGAGGCCTGAACCCGCGCCCAGGTCCCGTTCCCTTCGATCAGGCGATCAGCCTTCGTGCCGTTTTGAGCCGCCCCCGCACCTGCCCATGAGCGGTTGCCGACGCGCTGCTGACGCGTGCCTGGCGTGTTGAGCGCCTGCAACGTACCGGCATAGGCCTCATAGAGGGGCACGCCGGCCTGATAGCGGGGTTCGGGTTCAGGTTCTGGTTCGGGTTGTGGCTCTGGCTCGGGCTCGGGCTCCGGCTCAGGTTCCGGTTCTGGTTCCGGCTCGGGCTCCGGTTCTGGTTCCGGCTCCGGCTCCGGTTCTGGTTCCGGCTCCGGTTCAGGTTCAGGTTCTGGCTCCGGCTCGGGTTCAGGCTCTGGCTCTGGTTCTGGTTCTGGTTCTGGTTCGGGCTCTGGCTCGACCAGGCTCGACCGAAGATACCAGTCGCCGTCGGTGGGTGAGCTGACGCCGTGCTGATGAAGCATATAGAGATACGCCCCGCCGACGACGGCTTGCTGCCCTTCGAACTCGTAATCGCCGAGAAGGCTGAAAATGCCGTTGGACGCACCGTCGACATCGACGATCTTGATACCCTCCACCGTCGGCGCGCCCGTGCCGCCGAGATTGATAACCTGGACATCGGTGCTGCCCGAAGTATCGCCGGTCACCACAAGCAGGTCGCTCGGGGAATCGTCGCCACCCAGGGTGACTTCGATCTCCAGGATGTCGCCATCGCCGATATAGTCGCCATCCACGGTGAGCGTGCCGATCAGGTTTCCGGGGGCTATTGTGCCGCCGGTAAGGCCGGTGGTGTCACAGACGGTGCCCGTACCCTGCAGCCGACCACCGGAAGCCACCACGAGTGCGCCGCAGAGACTGCCGTCCACCTGCAGCGTGCCCTCCTCCACCCGCGTGGCACCATCGAAGGCCGAGCTGTCCGCGGTAAGGATCGTCTTTCCCATGCCGATCTGCCTGACGGCACCGCTGCCCGAGATCACGCCTTCGAAGGTGATGCTGTCGGAGCGGTTGAAGGCAAGCGTGCCTTCATTCGCCACATCGCCGACAATCGAGCCCGACGTTCCGCCATCGCCGAGCTGCAGCGTGCCGGCGGCGATGGTGGTGCCCCCGGTGTAGGTGCTTTCACCGGTGAGGATCGTGGTCCCTTCGCCGATCTGCTCCATCGTGCCGCTACCGGAAATCACACCGCCGAAAGTCATGCTGTCGGAGCGGTTGAAGGCAAGCGTGCCTTCATTCGCCACATCGCCGACAATCGAGCCCAACGTTCCGCCGTCGCCAAGCTGCAGCGTGCCGGCGGCGATCGTAGTGCCCCCGGTATAGGTGTTTTCACCGGTGAGGATCGTGGTTCCTTCGCCGATCTGCTCCACCGTCCCCGTGCCGGAAATCACACCGCTGAAGGACACATTGTCGGAGCGGTTGAAGGCAAGCGTGCCTTCATTTGCCACGTCGCCCACAATCGAACCTGCCGTGCCGCCATCGCCGAGCTGCAGAATGCCCGCCGAAATCGTCGTGCCGCCGGTATAGTTGTTTTCGCCGACCAGCAACAGTGTGCCGGCGCCGAGCTTCTCCAGCGGGCCGCCGCCGCTTAGGCTCTGGTCGAGGGTGAACACGTGATCCGGATCGGCGATGTCGAAGCCGCCTCCCGCGGCGCCCCAGGTGATCGCGCGGGTTGTCGCCGCGAAATCCGTTCCCGTCACCTGCAGGATGCCGCCGTCGAAGGTGAGCCCGCCGGCCGCGCCGCCCAGGTTCGTGTTGCTCGACACGGACAGGATGCCGCCGAGCAGTTGCCAGGGGGTGACGACGTTGGTTGTTCCCGACAGTGTCCAGGTACTGTCGCCGGTCTTCTGGTAGTGCTCGAAGCGGTTGTATTGGCTCAGCGGGTTTGGGAAGGTGCCGCCGATGTCTCCAGCATTGAAGCTGTCGTCCGTATCGCCGCCCAATCTGAGAGTGTCGCTGCCGCTCAAGGCATAAACGCGGCCGAGGATCGTTGATCCGCCGTGCAGCTCGAGCACATTGGCTGCCCCCCCAAGATTGATGGCAACCGGGTTCGCCGCTCCGGTTCCGGTGGAGATTGTGCCCTTGTTGATAATCGTCAGGTCGGTGCCGTATACACCCGCGCCGGAGCCGCCAGTGCCGCTAACACCGCCGCGGATGGTGTCGTTATTGATGATCGTGCTGTTCGTTGCCATGATGCCGGCGCCGCCTGCGCTGCCGCCAGTATCGCTTGTACCGCCCCCGACGCGTCCGTCCGCCCCGAGAATATCTCCGTCATTGGTGATTGTTGCGTCGGTGAGTTGCAGCCCGTCTCCACCAGCGCCGTGGGCTGAACCACCCGCATTGGCGCCGAAACCACCCAAGCCGCCGATGATGGTGCCGCTGTTGACGTGACTGCCGCCGGTGAGCGAGGCGCCGACACCGCCTCGGCCGGCAAAGAGATTGTCTCCTCCCCCCGCCGGTATGTTGCTGACGCTGCCACCGAGCCCGCCGGTGATCGTGCCCTGGTTGTTAAGCGAGCCGCCGGACATGGCAAGCCCCACCCCGCCGGTGGCCACCGCTACACCGAGGGTGGGACTGCTTGTGTTTTCGACGTCGATATCGCCGCTGGCGCCTCCGACGATCGCGCCGCGGTTGACGAGGTCCGAATCGGTAAGCGACATGCCGACCCCGCCGGCACCGGAAATCGTATCGAGGCCAGTGTTCCCCCCGCCCGTTCCGCCGGTCACGGTCCCGCCATTGTCGACCGAGCCATTCGTCATCGAAAGACCGATGCCGCCGGCATCGGTGCTGGTTGTACTATCGACGTTGCCCCCCTGGAATGCGCCGCCGATGATGAGCGGGCCGCCCAGGGACGACAGGCTTGCACCGTCGGCACCGCCCAGGGAGTCGGCCACCTTGAGTGTGAAGCTTCCGCTATCGATCGTCACCGGGTTGGCAAACGCCGGGAAAGGCGTTGGATCGGAAACCACGATGTCGTTCAGGAGCGTGATCGTGTCGGCTGCATCGACATTCGCGTTGGCTGCGGCAATCGCGGCACGCAGCTGCGCCTCGTTCGAGACGGAGTAGTCTGCCGCGTGCGCCTGCATCGGTGCCGCAGCGGAAGCCGCCACGATTGCACAGGCCACGCCCGAACGACTCAAGGGCCACAGCGCCAGCGCCGTTGAGTTCAGCAGAAGCCGTGAGTGCTTGGCAGGATTTTGCCCGACTTTCCCGCGGATCGGGACTTCAACGCCAGAACTTATACGGTTATTCGTAAAAGATAATAGAGAACCTAACGCCTCTTTGCACATCTTGACGCCTCTCAGGAAGAAAACTTACGCGTCTCCAGCCTGAGGTGCGGCTCCAGCTATCTTGAAATAAGGATATGGATTTATCCGCCGTTTTCCCCCGTCGGCATTTACGCTTGGGGATAACGGTAAATGGGAATGAACGGCGCTATGGTTCCGGTCTGCCCTCTCCGATTGGCGGCGCGGCCAACCGGGAAGCACGCGTATCCGAAGCGCGATGAGAGAGAAGCGTGGTGCCCCTGGCCGGACTCGAACCAGCACTCCTTGCGGAAACCGATTTTGAGTCGGTCGCGTCTACCAATTCCGCCACAGGGGCCAATACCCGATATGGGCAGGCGCGGACTATACGGTCAAGCACGGTCACGTCAACTGTTGGAATGGGTGTGGATGGATGCAGATGCCTCGATGTCTCCGTTTTGCCTGCGGCAGTTGGAGCGTTGCGCTGCTCCGCCCGGCTCGCTAGATAAGGCGGCGCTATCCAAGGATGCTCCATGCTTCGTAGACTTTACGACTTCACCATGTCGCTGGCGGCGACGCGGCATGCGGAAAAAGGGCTGGCCGGCGTTTCCTTCGTCGAAAGTTCGGTCTTTCCCATTCCGCCGGACGTGCTGCTCATTCCCATGGTGCTGGCGGAGCGGACGAAATGGCTGCGTTACGCCTTCATCTGCACGCTCGCCTCGGTGGCTGGTGCCCTGCTCGGCTATGCCATCGGCGCTTTCCTCTACGAGACCCTGGGTGAGCCGATCCTGCGTTTTTACGGCCAGGAAGATGCGTTTGAGCGCATCGCCGAATGGTATAACCGCTGGGGCGGCTGGGGCGTCCTCTTCGCCGCCGTCACGCCCTTTCCCTATAAGGTGCTGACCATCTTCTCCGGCGCCACGGGGCTGAACCTGCCAGTCTTCATCGCCGTCTCCATCGTCGGGCGCAGCCTGCGCTTCTTCCTCGTCTCCTGGCTGCTCTATCATTTCGGCCCGCCGATCCGTGTCTTCATCGAAAAGAATCTCGGCCTTCTTTTCACCCTGTTCATGGTTTTGCTCATCGGCGGCTTCGCGGCTGTGCGCTACGTCTTCTGAGGTTGACATGACCCTTACCGCCCCCACCGGCAGACTGCAGACGATCACCTCCGGCTTCCTGGCGCTTGCCATGGCCGCGACGGTGGGCACGGCGCTCGGCTTCGAGCATCTGGGCGGCTTCATTCCTTGCAAGCTGTGCCTGGAACAGCGCACGCCCTATTACATCGGCGTGCCCCTGATGCTGGTGGCCCTCATCTCGGCTACCATGCGCTGGCCGGCGCTCGTTACGCGCGGCCTGCTGCTGGCAGGCGGGCTCCTGATGTTGTGGGGGCTGGGACTAGGCGTCTACCACGCGGGCGTGGAATGGAGCTGGTGGCAAGGCCCGTCCGACTGCGGCGTGGTCGCGCCTTCCAGCGGCTCGGGCAGCTTGCTCGACCAGCTCAACGCCGTCGTCCCGCCCGCCTGCGATCAGGCGGCGGGGCGCTTCCTGGGCCTCTCTTTCGCCGGCTGGAACGTGGTGGCGAGCGCCATCCTGGCCGCGGTGGCCCTGCGCAGCGCCTTGAAGCGCTGAGCAATTCCAGGAAAAGTGGGAATCGGTTTTCCGTCCGGAATTGCGAACAAACAAAGCGCCCTTACGGCTCCAGCTCGACGTCCCAGTAGAGAAAGTCCATCCAGCTTTCGTGCAAATAATTGGGCGGGAAAAGCCGCCCATTGTTATGCAGATCGTGCACTGTCGGCCGGAACGGTTTTTGTTGCGGCCACATCTTCGCCCTTTCCGGCATCAACCCGCCCTTCTTCAGGTTGCAGGGCGAGCAGGCGGCGACCACGTTCTCCCACGAGGTGACGCCGCCGGAGCGGCGGGGCACCACGTGGTCGAAGGTGAGATCCTCCCTTGCCCCGCAATACTGGCACTGGAAGCGGTCGCGCAGGAACACGTTAAAGCGCGTGAAGGCGGGATAGCGCGACGGCTTCACATAGGTCTTGAGGCTGACGACACTGGGAATCTTCATGGAGAAGGAAGGCGAGGACACCGCGTGCTCGTATTCGGCGACGATATTCACCCGGTCGAGGAACACAGCCTTGATGGCGTCCTGCCACGACCATAGCGACAGGGGGTAGTAGCTGAGCGGGCGATAGTCCGCATTCAACACCAGAGCGGGCATGCCGTCCGGCGATACAGCGATCGTCACGTTCCCTGAACTCCTTCTCCAGGCAGATCGATCGGTGCGGATACTGTAAGCAGGTGATGACAGGAATGTGAAGCTGTTATTCGATGCCGCAATGCAGCAAATATGCGAAACCGCTGATTTTTCAGGACTTCATGCCGCCGGAGCTGCTTCCCGGCCCTTCATTTCGCGATAGTAGGCCCAGAAGAGCCGGGCCGCGACGGAGCGCCAGGGGCTCCATGATTCGGCCATCAGTGCGAGATTCTTGCCGTCCGGGCGCGAATCAAGCGCCAGCGCATGCGCCGCGGCGCTTTGCAGGGCGACGTCGCCCGCAGGGAAGATATCGGCGTGGCCAGCTGCCACCAGAAGGTAGACCTGGGCCGTCCACGGGCCGATGCCGGGAACCGCGGTCATGGCTGCGATCGCCTCGTCGGCGGGCAGCGCGCCGAGGCGTTCAAGGTCCAGAAGGCCGCTGGCAAGCGCGTTGGAGAGCGCCACCAGTGCCCGCTGCTTGGCGCGCGAGAGGCCAGCCTCCACGAGCGCCGGTTCGCCGGCGGAAAGGAGAAGCTCCGGCGTCAGCGGCGCTATGAGGTTGCATAGCCGGCCAAAAATGGCGTCGGCGCTGGCTCTTGAGACCTGCTGGGAGACGATGACCGAGGCAAGGCTGTGGAAGCCAGGCGGGCTGCGCCTCAAGGGAACGGTGCCCGCCGCCCCGCGCACCGCGCCCAGCCTGCGGTCGGCGGCGACCAGTGCATCGAGCCCGCGGGCGATGTCCTCCGGCGTTTCGATGCGCTGCATATCCTCGGTCCTTGCGGTTTTTCCGGGCGGAGCCTAGCAATGCCGGGATGGCCACCACAATCCGTTTCCTGCGCGGTTCATGACAACTCCTGTCTTCCGCTTCGCCCCGAGCCCCAACGGCGCCCTGCATCTGGGCCACGCCTATTCGGCCCTCCTGAACTTCGCCATGGCCCGCGAGGCGGGGGGCCGTTTCCTCCTGCGCATCGAGGACATCGACATCACCCGCTGCACCCCGGAGTTGGAAGAACAGATCTACCGCGACTTGGCCTGGCTGGGGCTCGAATGGAAGACGCCGGTGCGCCGCCAGTCAAAGCATTTCGACGACTACGCGGAGGCGCTGGAACGCCTTGTGGAGGCGGAGATCGTCTACCCCTCCTTCATGAGCCGGGGCGAGGCACGTGCCTATATCGCCGATGCGGAGGCGGACGGTGCGCCCTGGCCGCGTGATCCCGACGGGGCGCCGCACTTCCCGCCGGTCGACAGGAAGCGGCCGGCGGCCGAGCGGCGGCGGCGCATGGAGGGGGGAGAGCCCTTCGCCTGGCGGCTCGACATGAAGGCAGCCATGGCGCATTGGGGCAGGCCGCTTTTCTGGGAGGAGAGCGGCAGCGGGCCTTACGGCGAGACGGGCAGTGTGCCGGCGCGGCCGGAGGTCTGGGGCGATGTGGTGATCGCCCGCAAGGAGATGCCGGCGAGCTATCACCTGTCGGTGGTGGTCGACGATGCGTTGCAGGGCATCACCCACGTGGTGCGCGGGCGCGACCTCTTCCACGCGACGGCGGTTCATCGGCTGCTGCAGGAGTTGCTTGGCCTGCCGGTGCCTTTCTATCACCATCACGCGCTCATTCTCGACGAGGATGGGCGCAAGCTCTCCAAGAGTCACGGCGACACCGGGATCGCCGCCTTGCGCGCGGCCGGCGCCACGCCGGGGGATATCGCGCGGATGGTGGGGCTCGAGCGGGATTAGGAGCCTACAGAAGCCGGTTCAAGGCCAGCTTTGCCAGTACCAGCAGCAGGAAGAGTGCGAACGCACCCGCCACGCCGGCAAGCACGGCGTCCAGCAGGCTGCCGAAGCGGATGCCGTACATGTTCGCGCCCTGAATGGCGCCGAAGAAGCCGAGGACGACGATCGCCCCATTGCCGAGCACGCCGAAGCCGTCGTCGCGCAAAAGGGCATTGAGGCCGATGGAAAACAGGTAGGAAAGCAACGCCACCGTGACGATGGCGAAGATGAGCCAGCTCGCATCGAGCCTCATCAGCATGGCGCCCCGCCGGCCCTTTGGGCCAGCGCTCCCGAACTTCAGCACCATTGACAATAGGACGCAAAACTTTCGCTTTCCTTGCGGCACCGAAAAGCGCAGAGAACGCCCGTTCAACAACCTCCCCCGGATCATCCATGGCCGACGCCGCCAAAGCCATTCCCGCGCTTTTCGTCCTGCTCTGGGCCACTGGCTTCATCGGCGCGCGCTACGCCATGCCATGGGCCGAGCCCTTCACTTTCCTGTGGGTGCGCTTTGCGCTGAGCTTCGCGCTCCTGCTGCTGCTCGTGCCGGTGATGAAGGCGCGAAAGCTCGCCCCGCGCACGGCCTTCCACGCCGGCATCGCCGGCATGCTCATGCACGGCGTCTATCTGGGCGGGGTGTTCTGGGCCGTCCGCAACGGCCTGCCAGCGGGCCTGGCCGGCCTCATCGTCGGGCTGCAGCCGCTGCTGACGGCGGCGATGGCCGGGGCTTTTGCCGGCGAGACGGTGGACCGGCGGCTCTGGCTGGGGCTCGGCGTCGGGCTTGTGGGTGTCGCCATCGTGCTTTCGCCGAAGCTCGGAGAGGCCGCCGGCGGCGTCACGGCGGCGACGGTCGGCGCCGGGCTTGTCGCCGTCATCGCCATGAGCGCCGGCACCGTATGGCAGAAGCGCTTCGTCGCCAACGCCGATCTCGTCACGGCGACCCTGTGCCAGTATCTCGGCGGTTGGCTGATCGTCTTCCTCGCCTCGCTGCTGCTGGAAGACCAGCAATTCGTGCTCACGGGCGAGCTCTTGTTCGCCATGGCGTGGCTGGTGCTGGTGCTTTCGCTGGGCGCGATCCTCCTCTTGATGGTCTTGATCCGCAACGGGGCGGTGGCGCGCGTCGCCTCGCTCTTCTACCTCGTGCCGGCGGTCACGGCGGTGATGGCCTGGGCGCTGTTCGGAGAGACCCTGACGCCGCTGCAGATCGCCGGCATGGCCGTCACCACGCTTGGCGTGGCGCTTGCCACGGGTCAGTCGGCCACCGTCCGCCGCCCGCGGTAGCGCATGATGGCAGCGTTGATCTCGCCGCCCAGGATGAAGATCGCCGAGACGATGTAGAGGAAGACGACGGCGATCATGATAGAGGCAAGGCCTGCATAGGTGCTGGCATAGCTGTTGAAACGCGCGAGATAGGCCGCAAAAAGGCCGGAGCCGGCAATCCACCCGATGAGCGTGAAGACGATGCCGGGCATGATGTCCGTCAGCGTCCGCTTGCCCCCCGGGAGCCACAGATGGATGGAGGCCAGCGCCGCCACGAGCACCACCACCGCAATCACATAGCGCCACAGGTTGATCGTGCCGAGATAGGGCTCGATCCATTCCAGGTGCTGGGCCGCCAACTCGGCGGCCACGGGCGCGACCACCAGAAGCAGGCTGACCGTCAGGAAGCCCGCCGTGGCAATCAATACGAAACCAAGGCTCTGCACCCTGAGCCAAATGAAGGAGCGCTGTTCGTCGACGCGGTAGGCCCGGTTGAGCGAGAGCCTGAGCGCTTCGACGCCGTTCGAGGCGAAGAAGGCGGCGCCGGCAACGCCGAAGGTCAAAATACCGCCCCGCCGTACTTTCAGCACGTGTTCCACTTCCGCGCCGATCGGCCCGGCGACTTCCTCCGGCAGCGTCTCGAAGATGAGGTGCACCACCCTGTCGGCATAGATGCCCGCACCAAGGAAGCTTGCCAGCGCCACGGCAAAGATCATGAACGGAAACAGCGCCATGATGGCGCTTATCGCCAGGTGGCTGGCCATTGCCCAGCCGTCGTCGGAATTGAAATGACCGAAGGCGTCGCCCACGATTTGTCTGAGCGCTGTCAATCCATGCACGATGAGCCCTCGACCATTCCCGCTTTCCCTGATTTATCCCGCCTTGGCCAGACGGAGAGGAGCGCGCGAAGGGGCGCCGGTATTTCCAAGACGGCTAATTCCACCTGAACACTTCCCGCACTACCATGCGAACCAGTGTCCTTATAGGCAATCAACCACCACAGCGAAACAACACCCCGATGAACAAGAGCAAGACCATCCTTCTCACCGGCGCCTCTTCCGGTATCGGCGCTTATTGCGCCCGGGCGCTCAAGCGCGAGGGGTGGCGCGTCTTTGCCACGGCGCGCAAGGCGGAAGATCTGGCGGCGTTGCAAGACGCCGGCATCGAGGCCTTCTATCTCGACTATCGGGAGCCCGCCTCCATCGCCGCGCTGGCCGATGAGGTGCTTGCCCGCGCCGGCGGCGGGCTCGACGCGCTGTTCAACAACGGCGCCTACGCACAGGCAGGCGCGGTGGAGGACCTGCCGGTGGCGGCTTTGCGCGAGCAGTTCGAGGCGAACTTCTTCGGCTGGCACGACCTGACGCGCCGCATCGTGCCGGCAATGCGCGCCCAGGGGCACGGCCGCATCGTCCACTGCTCGTCGATCCTCGGCCTCGTGCCGGTCACCTATCGCGGCGCCTACGCGGCCTCCAAGCACGCGCTGGAGGGGCTGATGCTGTGCATGCGCGCCGAGCTTGAGGGCTCGGGCGTTCATGTCTCCCTCATCGAGCCTGGCCCGATCCGCTCGAAGATCGCCATCAACGGCCTTTACTGGTTCGAGCGCAACATCGATGTCGAGAACTCAGTCCACCGCGAAGCCTATCAGGCCCAGCTTCAGCGCCTGCGCGGCGGCGGCGGCAAATCGCGCCTGAAGCTCGGGCCGGAGGCCGTCCACAAGGTTTTGCGCCATGCGCTTCTTCACCCGCGCCCCCGGCCGCATTATGTCGTAACCTTGCCGGCGAAGATCGGTGCAACCCTGAAGCGGCTCATGCCCGCTTCGGCCCTTTACCGCATTCTCGCCACCCAGGGCTGAGCCAGCCCCGCAACAAAAGCAGGAGCCCATGTCCACCGCCTTCAACATCCTGATCGTCGTTGTCATGGTCGCGGTCGTCTTCGTGCTCGTCCGCGGCCTCATCAACATGATGCGCGGCGGCTCGGGAAATACCTCGAACAAGCTGATGCAAGCACGCGTGGCGCTCCAGTTCGTTGCCATCGTGCTGATCGTCCTGGCAATGTGGTACGCCCAGTCGCAGGGTTGAGCCATGGTGAAGCTGAACAAGATCTACACCCGCAAGGGCGACGACGGCACGACCGGCCTCGCGGCGGGCGGGCGCCGGCTTAAATGCGATCTGCGCGTGGCCGCATACGGCACGGTGGACGAGGCCAGTGCCTGCATCGGCATGGCGCGCATCCACACCGCGCAAGCGCATCCCGAGATCGACGCCATGCTGATGCGCGTGCAGAACGACCTGTTCGATCTCGGCGCCGACCTTGCTACGCCCGAGACCGGCAAAAAGCCCGCGCATGAGCCGCTGCGCATCGTCGCCGCGCAGGTGGAGCGCGTTGAGCGCGACATCGATGCGCTGAACGCCAACCTCTCGCCCCTCACCTCCTTCGTGCTGCCGGGCGGCACGCCGGCTTCCGCGGCACTGCATCTTGCCCGCACCGTCGCGCGGCGCGCAGAGAGGCTGATGGTGGAGTTGAGCCACACGCCGGGCGAGACGGTGAGCGTGGAAGCGATCGGCTACATAAACCGCGTCTCCGACCTTCTCTTCGTCGCCGCCCGTGCCGTCAATGACAACGGCGCGCGCGACGTGCTATGGGTGCCCGGGCAGAATCGCTGAAGAGAGCGGGCCGATCGGCCCGGGGCAAGGCCGATGTTCATACCGCTCCACGACGCCAACCGGCTGAGGCATATCGACCGCCAGTACGTCACGCTCGGCATCATCGCCCTCAACGTGCTCGCCTGGCTGACGACGACGGTCGGCGGTGCCGGTTTCGCGCAAGCGGCCGCCCTCGGCCTCGGCTACATCCCCTCCGTCGCCTACGATCTGGCGATGCTGCCGCCGGAGCTCGAGCTGGTGCCGGCACCGCTAACCTACGTCACCTATGCCTTCCTGCACGGCGACATCATGCATCTGGGCGGCAACATGCTGTTCCTGTGGGTGTTCGGCGACAATGTCGAGGATGCGCTGGGCCATTTCCGCTACCTCATCTTCTATCTTGCCTGCGCCATCGCGGGCGCGGCCCTTCACGGCATGGTGATGCCCGAGTCCCAGGCACCGCTTATCGGCGCCTCGGGCGCGGTGGCGGGCGTCATTGCCGCCTATCTGATACTGCACCCAAAGGTGAAGTTGTGGGTGCTCGCTTTTGCCCGTATTCCGCTGCGGGTACCGGCCTTCCTGGCGCTGGCATTGTGGATCGGCACGCAGTTCTTCATGTTCGTGGTCGACCGCGAGAACCAGGTTTCCTGGGCGGCCCATATTGGCGGCATCCTGGCCGGCGCCGTCCTCGTCATCGTCATGCGCCGGCGCGGCGTGCCGCTCCTCGACCGGCGTATCGTACCGCCGGACGCGGTGGAGCTCGAATAAGTGAGTCCGATTTTTCCGCCGCGCCGCGATCTCTTTCTCACTACCGACTACTCACCATTCCCTATTCGCCTCGTCCGTATTGACGTGTACGTCAGGCCTCACTACGGTTCGGCGGCTTCCGGCAAAGCCACGCCTTCGGGGAACGACCGAGCTGTCCCGTTTTGCCCCGAACATGGCGGAAATCAGCCATCGGACCGGGCTTGGCGCTGCTATCCAGCGCCGGGTTGCGGAGTTGAGAAAGGTGAATGCGCATGAAGGTCCTTGTTCCGGTGAAGCGGGTGATCGACGCGAATGTGAAGCCGCGCGTTAAAGCCGACGGCTCCGGTGTCGAGCTCGCCAACGTCAAGATGGCGATGAACCCGTTCGACGAGATCGCGGTGGAAGAGGCGATCCGCCTCAAGGAGACCGGCAAGGCCGAAGAGATCGTGGCCGTCTCCATCGGCCCGGCGCAGGCGCAGGAGACGCTGCGCACGGCGCTCGCCATGGGTGCGGACCGCGCTATCCTGGTGAAGACCGACCTGGCTGTCGAGCCGCTCGACGTGGCGAAGATACTCAAGGGCGTGGCCGGTGAGGAGAAGCCGGGCCTTATCATCCTCGGCAAGCAGGCGATCGACGATGATTCCAACCAGACGGGGCAGATGCTGGCAGCCCTTCTCGGCTGGGCCCAGGGCACCTTCGCCTCAAACGTGGCGATCGACGGCGAGAAGGCGACGGTGACGCGCGAGGTCGACGGTGGCCTGCAGGTGGTGGAACTCAAGCTGCCGGCCATCGTGACGACGGACCTGAGGTTGAACCAGCCGCGCTACGCCTCGCTGCCCAACATCATGAAAGCCAAGAAGAAGCCGCTCGACGAGAAGAGCCCGGCGGATTACGGCGTCGAGGTGAAGACGCGCCTCAAGGTTCTGAAGACCGAAGAGCCGGCTGGCCGCAAGGCGGGCATCAAGGTTGGCTCGGTGGCCGAGCTGGTCGACAAGCTGAAGAACGAAGCCGGCGTGCTCTAGATCATGATGCCGCTTCGTTGAATCGTCATCATGATCTAACTATTTGTTTTAGCATGATCTTTTCCGAAAACCGGTATCCACTTTTCGGGATCATGCTCTAGGGAAGGAAACGACGAGATGGCAATTCTCCTCATCGCCGAACACGACAACCACTCCCTCTCCGAGCAGACGGCCAAGGCGCTTTCGGCGGCGGCGAAGATCGGCTCCGACATCGACGTGCTGGTTGCAGGCCAAGGCGCCAAGGCGGCGGCCGAGGCCGCAGCCAAGCTCTCCGGCGTGCGCAAGGTGCTCCTGGCCGAGAGCGACACGCTCGCCGAACGCCTGGCCGAGCCGCTGGCCGCTACCGTGCTTTCGCTGGCCGACGGCTACGACACGCTGATTGCGCCGGCCACGACGACAGGCAAGAACGTGATGCCGCGCGTTGCAGCACTCCTCGACGTGATGCAGGTCTCCGACGTTATCGAGGTGGTGGACGAGAAGACCTTCAAGCGCCCCACCTATGCCGGCAATGCCATTCAGACGGTGGAAGCGACCGACGCCAAGCGCGTCGTCACCGTGCGCACCGCCTCCTTCCAGGCGGCGGGTGAAGGCGGCTCGGCTCCGGTCGAGACGGTGAATGCCGCCGAAGACCCCGGCCTTTCCGCTTTCATCGAGAACAAGATCGAGGAAACCGACCGGCCCGAGCTCACTTCCGCGAAGATCATCATCTCCGGCGGGCGGGCGCTCGGTTCGGCGGAAAAGTTCGAGGAGGTGATCCTGCCGGTAGCCGACAAGCTGGGAGCCGCGGTCGGCGCCTCGCGCGCGGCGGTCGACGCGGGATATGCGCCGAACGATTGGCAGGTGGGCCAGACGGGCAAGGTGGTGGCGCCCGATCTCTACATCGCCTGCGGCATCTCCGGTGCCATCCAGCATCTGGCCGGCATGAAGGATTCCAAGGTCATCGTCGCCATCAACAAGGACGAGGAGGCACCCATCTTCCAGGTCGCCGACTACGGGCTGGTGGCCGATCTCTTCGACGTCCTGCCGGAGCTCGAAAAGGCGCTTTGACATTCCTCAAGGCGCGTGCACAATTTGCGAAGGGCGGGGTAGACACGGCTCCCCCGCCCTTTTGGAGTGTCCGGTGTCCGTTCGGATGCTACACAAGGGCGCTCTAAGTTTTTGAATCTACGCATCGTGCCTTCCGAAAAATCGATTCCGATTTTCGGGCCGATGCTGTAGGTTGCACTGCAACAAGAACATGCGCGGGGGCGACACGCACCCCGCGGCAGGATCGGTGACATGACGGGCAAGATCGAGACGGTGGGTATCGTCGGCGCCGGCCAGATGGGCAGCGGCATCGCCCATGTAAGCGCGCTGGCCGGCTACCGCGTAAAGCTTTACGACATTTCGCCGGAGCGCATCGAGGCGGGCATCGCCACCATCAGCGGCAACATGGCGCGCCAGGTCTCCTCCGAGAAGCTCGAGGACAAGGAAAGGCAGAAGGCGCTCGGCCGCATCGCGCCGGCGAACGCGCTGGAGGATCTGGCGGACTGCGATCTCGTTATCGAGGCAGCGACGGAAGACGAGACGATCAAGCGCAAGATATTCGCCCAGCTCTGCCCGATCCTCAATCCGGAGGCGCTGGTCGCCACCAATACCTCCTCCATCTCCATCACGCGGCTGGCCTCGCAGACCGACCGCGCCGAGCGCTTCATCGGCATCCATTTCATGAACCCGGTGCCGGTGATGAAGCTGGTGGAGCTGGTGCGCGGCATCGCCACCGAGGACCTGACCTTCGACACCGCCCGTGCCTTCGTCGAAAGCCTCGACAAGACCATCACGGTGGCGGAGGATTTCCCGGCCTTCATCGTCAACCGCATCCTGTTGCCGATGATCAACGAGGCCATCTACACGCTCTACGAGGGCGTAGGCTCGGTGGAAGCGATCGACACGGCCATGAAGCTCGGTGCCAACCATCCGATGGGCCCGCTGCAGCTTGCCGATTTCATCGGCCTCGACACGTGCCTGTCCATCATGCAGGTGCTCTACGAGGGGCTGGCCGATTCCAAATACCGCCCCTGCCCGCTCTTGGTGAAATATGTCGAGGCGGGATGGCTCGGCCGTAAATCGGGCCGCGGCTTCTACGACTACCGCGAGGACCCGCCCGTTCCGACGCGCTAGACCAGTTCATCGTCATGGAATCGATGAACTTGTCTAACTCCTTGTTTTGTCGCAATTTCGGACGGAAAACCGGTACCAACTTTTCCTGGAATTGCACTAATGCAGCGCCAGGGCCGGCGGCTGGTCCACCTCGATGCGCGTCAGCATGATGCGGTTGCGGCCGGCGCTCTTGGCTTCGTAAAGGCGCTCGTCGGCAACGCGGAAGAGCTCGCTGAAGCCGACCCTGCGCGTGAAGGCGGCACATCCCACGCTGACCGAGAGCGGGCAGATCTCGCCGCCGGGGCGAAAGGCCACGCGATTGACCCTCTGGCGGATGCGCTCGGCAACACTTGCCGCCCCGCGCTCGGTCGCCCCCGGCAGGAAGACGCCGAACTCCTCCCCGCCGAGCCGGCCCACCAGATCGGTCTTGCGCACGGCGGAGCGGATCGCGTGAGCGATCGCCTTCAGCGCCATATCGCCTTCGTAGTGCCCGAAGCGGTCGTTGATCTTCTTGAAGTGGTCGGCGTCGATCACCAGGAGCGCCCCTGCGACAGCCTCGTCATCGCCGCCGTCGGCCAGCCACTTCTCGACGCGCGCGGAGAAGGAGCCGCGATTGAGGCAGCGCGTCAGGAAGTCCGTCGCCGCCGCGTCGGCCAGCTTGTAATTGACAATGGCCAGTTCGCGCAGCTTGAGCGTCAGGTAGAAGAACAGCGGCGCTGCCAGCAGAATTGTGATCACGACGGCGGAGAGGACGGCCCGCTTCCGCACTGCCTCGTCAAAGGACAGGAACAAAGTATAGTTGATGCTGACCGCGACGACGATACAGCCCGCTGTACCGAGAATCGTCCAGTAGGTGAGCTTAATGCGGCCGCGCGCGGACATTCCCCGCAATGAGGCAAGCAAACGCATTTGACCTGTCCCCCGACAATCCCCCCTTTTCTCAGAAAAGCATGAAGAATGGGTTTAACGGGGGCCTCGATGGCCGCTGGCGGAGGCCTATTGCGCCGGCTGCTTCTGGCGGCGAGGGCGGGCGCTGGTCTTCTTTGCCTTCCTGTGCTGATCGGCGATGGGGGAGATCTCCTCCATGGGGAAGGCGTCCACCGCGACCACCTTGTCCACAGCCTCCTTCACCTTGGCGAGGAGGGCGAGTTCGGTGGCGGTGATGATGCCCTTTACGTGGGCCGCCTGCGGGTCCGGCACCTTGCCGTCGCGCAGCTTCTTCTCGATGGGTGCGGCCTCCGTGACGAGCTGGAAAGCTTCCTCGAGGTCCTTGATGGGGTGCTCGGCATGGCCGGCGCCGAGGTAGAGGTCCGGTGTCAGCCGGTCGCGCTGGGCTGAGGGCTTCATGAGGATGTCCGCCACCTGCGCGATCAGCCGGTCGGAGGGGACGGGCTCCGGCACCCCCATGGGAAAGGTGACAACGCGCACGGACCAGGCAGCCCAACGCGCCGGCAGATTGTCCAGCACGCCCTTGAAGGCCGCGCCGATGCGGCTTTCGCCCTGGCGCATCAGATAGTCGACGAGCGGCCGATCTTCCTCCTGCCGGCCCTCGTCCTCGAACCGCTTGAGGACGGCGCCGAGCAGATAAAGCTCGGCCAGGATGTCGCCAAGCCGCGCCGAGATCAGCTCCTTGCGCTTCAGGGCGCCGCCCAGGGTCAGGAGCGCGACATCGGTGAGGAGCGCGAAGGCGGCGGCATAGCGCGACAGCCTCTTCCAGTGACGCGGCATGGCGGCACCGTCGGGCGCCGGGCCGATCAGCCCGCCCGACCAGCCGCGCACGATGGCCCGCCACTTGGTCCTCGCGACATGCCCGAAATGCGCCCAGAAGGCGCGGTCGAAGGCTTCGAGCCCTTCCGCCTTGTCCTCGTTCGAAAGCGCCAGCATCTCCTTGAGCATGAAGGGGTGCGAGCGCACCGCGCCCTGGCCGAAGATCATCAGGCTGCGGGTGAGGATGTTCGCCCCCTCGACGGTGATGCCGATGGGCACCGAGCGGTAGCCGCTGGCGAGGTAATTGCGCGGGCCGTCGATGATGCCCTTGCCGCCGTGGATATCCATGGCATGCTCCAGCGAGCGGCGCATGCGCTCCGTGGCGTGGTACTTCATGATCGCCGAGAGGACCGACGGCCTGTGCCCCTGGTCGAGGGCGGCCACCGTCAGCCGCCGCGCCGCGTCGATGAGATAGGTGTTGCCGGCGATCTCGGCGAGCGGCTCCTGCACGCCCTCGAACAGGCCGATGGGCACGTTGAACTGGCTGCGCACCCGCGCATAGGCGCCCGTGGCACGTGCGCTCATGGCGGCGGACGCCGCCGATTGCGACGGCAGCGAGATGCTGCGCCCGGCGGCAAGAGCGGTCATCAACATGGTCCAGCCCTGGCCGATCTGCTCTTCCCCGCCCAGGATGTGGTCCAGCGGCACGAACACGTCCTTGCCGTAGAGCGGCCCGTTCTGGAAGAAGGTGAAGAGCGGGATGTGCCGCTCGCCGTGGCTGACGCCTCTTGTATCGGTGGGCAAGAGCGCTACGGTGATGCCCAGTTCCTCTCCCCGGCCCAGATGGTTTTCAGGGTCGCGCATCTTGAAGGCAAGCCCCATAACCGTGGCGATGGGGCCGAGCGTGATGTAGCGCTTGTGGAAGTTGAGGCGCACGCCGAGCACCTTTTTCCCCTTCCAGGTGCCGTATTCGACCACGCCGGTATCGGCCATCGCCGCGGCATCCGAGCCGGCGTCGGGCGAGGTGAGGCCGAAGCAGGGGATCTCGCGGCCGTCGGCGAGCCGCGGCAGCCAGTAGTTGCGCTGCGCATCCGTCCCGAAATGCATGAGAAGCTCGCCCGGCCCCAGCGAATTGGGCACCATCACGGTAACGCCCGCCACCACGCTGGCCGAAGAGACCATGCGCACCACCTCCGAATGCGCCGTGTTGGAAAAGCCGAGCCCGCCATAGTCCTTCGGGATGATCATGCCGAAGAACTTCTTCTTGCGCATGAAATCCCAGGCGGATTTGGCAAGGTCCCGGTCGCGCCAGTTCAGCGTCCAGTCGTCGACGAGCGCGCAGAGTTCGCGCACCTCCCCGTCCATGAAGGCTTGCTCCTCCTCCGACAGCCTTGCCCTCGGAGTGGCCAGAAGCGTGTTCCAGTCCGGGTTGCCGGAGAACAGCTCCCCGTCCCACCACACGGTGCCGGCATCGATCGCCTCGCGCTCCGTCTCGGAGATGGGCGGCATGATGCTCGAAGCCCACTTGAAGATTGGTGCGGTGACGTAATCGCGGCGAAATGTGCGGAGATCCATGGCGCAGCCTTCCGTCCGTGTGCCTCTTATCGCGGGCTCCAAGCAGAATGGCCGGCCTCGCGACTGTGTTCCGTCGGAGAAATTCGACGGAGACCCTCCGATCGTCCCCGCAAGCCTGCCCCGACTATGGCAGATAAACAACACTTGCCAACAATCACGCAAAATTTATGGACGAAACGGTGCGTTACTGATTGTGATAAATCTCGATTGCGATTAGTTGAATGGCTGGGTGCAGGTTTGAGTGAGCTGTACGCTTTCTTGCGGGCGGCGGGGCTATGTTTCGATCTCTGATGCTCAGGCGGCTGAGCGCTACCGGATTGGTTGCGATATTTGCGCTGGCGGCGGGTCCGCCGGCGGCGGCCGAGGACGGCACGGTGATCGCCCTTTCCGACACCCTTGCCGCGCTTTCCCGACAGAGGGGCAAGAGCATTGCGAGCGCCAACCGGCAGCTCGAATTGGTCCGCAACCGTCTTGAGGGCACGCGCGGCCCGCGCCTTGACGGCAGAAACGTCAATGCGAGCTCGCTGGCGATGCGGTTCGCCGGTGGATCGAAGAAGAAGGGCGCCGCCTTCGAGACCAAGCACCTTCTCGCACCGGAAAAGGCGCGCCGCACGCGGCGCCGTGCGGCCTGGCTTGGCGGCAACGTGACGCTCGACAGCGCGCGCGCCGAGAACCCGCGCCTTGCAGCACTTTACACAAACGGTCTCACGTTCGGCGCCGACATGCGCCTTGGCCCGCGCCTTCTGGTGGGAAATGCCGTCGGCGCGGCCTTCGACAGGATACCGTTCGGTGCCGACGGTTCGCTGGGGACCTACTACCTGTCCAACACGCTCTATGGCAGCCTGACGACCTCGAGAGATACTTTTCTGGATGTCGCGCTCGGCGCTTCCCGCAGCGAATTCTCGGGCAACTACGGCGCCGCCGGGCAGTCCGCAACGGGCCGCCGTGCGGCAAACCAGTTCTACGGTCAGGCGCGCTACAGCCGTCGCTTCGAGCGCGATCGGGTTCGCGTCCGCTCCTACGGGCAGGCAAAGCTCTTGCACACGCGCTTGGGCAACTATCGGGAGAAGGGCGACGGAGCCCGCCTCAGCCAGTCGCGATCGATCGCTTCGCTCGAGCTTACGCTTGGTGTGCGCGGAGAAACAACGGTGACCGCCAATGTCGGGAAGCTGACGCCGCACGCCGTCCTGGAAGTATCGCGGGCAGCGAGGAGGACGTCGCGCGCTGTCGTCACGTCGCTGGATGAGGAGACGGGCGACAGCCACGTGATAGCCTCGTCGCGCGGCCAATCAGGCAGGCTCACCGCCCGCACCGGGCTCAACTGGGCGATCAGCGACAGCGCCACTCTCAAGGGCGAGTATTCGGTATCCTCGGGCATGGCCGAGTTCGTCCCGCAGCAGAAAGTGACGGCCAGCTTCAAGCTGAAATTCTGATGCCGGGCGCCCGTCTGTAGGGTCAGCGCTCTTCCCCCACGACAGCCACAACCAACCGTTTGGCGTCCTCGCCCGCCCATTCGGCCGGCCCGTTCATGTGGGCAAGCAGGCAGCCTTCCTCATCGATGAGGAGGGTCACCGGCAGGCCAAGCGCCAGCCCGCGTCGCTTCAGGTCGTTGAAGATAGCGAGCGATTCGTCGCGGTAGTAGTCGAGCGAGCCGATGCCGATCTCTTCAAGAAAGGCCTTCGGCTTCTCGTCGCCGCCGCGGTCGATGTTCACGGCCACCACTTCGAAGCGGTCGGAGCCCATTTCCCGCTGCAGCGCGTCAAGGGCCGGCATCTCCTCGCGGCAGGGAACGCACCAGGTGGCCCACAGATTGACGAGCAGCGCCTTGCCGGCGAAGTCGGCGACCGTCATCGCCTCGCCGTTGGGGCCGTTGAAGGCGAGGTCGCTCAAGGGCTGGGACGGATCGGCCGGCAGCAGCGCCGCCACGTCGCCAGTGATGACAGGTTCGAGCGCCGCCGCCTCTTCGGTCTTGGCGGCGCAGGCCGTCTGTTCGCTCCCGCCAGCGGCGTTGTTGCCATCGGCCCCGCCCATCACGTATACGGCGATGGCCCCGGCGACGACGCCCGCCACCGCAGCGATTGCGATCAGGCGAAGCGCTGGAAGGTTCCGCATAGTGTCCGCCATTCCTAAAACACCACTCCAAGCCCGGTTATCACAATGAGCGAAAATAAAGCCAGCAACCGCATGTGGGGCGGACGTTTTGCCTCAGGCCCCGACGCCGTGATGGAAGCCATCAACGCGTCCATCGGCTTCGACAAGAAGCTTTACGCCCAGGACATCCGCGGCAGCCTGGCACACGCCGCCATGTTGGTCGAAACTGGCATAATCTCGGCCGAAGACGAACGAAAGATCGCTCACGGACTGAACACGATCCTGTCAGAGATCGAGGCCGGCACGTTCGAATTCTCCGCCAAGCTGGAGGACATCCACATGAATGTGGAGGCGCGGCTTGCCGAACTGATCGGGCCGGCCGCCGGACGGCTGCACACCGCGCGCTCGCGCAACGACCAGGTGGCGCTCGACTTCCGCCTGTGGGTGAAGGAGGAGTTGCAGCGCGTCGATGCCGCGCTCGGTGGACTTCTGGAAGCGTTCCTTGCCCGCGCCGAGGAGCACGTGGCGACGGTGATGCCCGGCTTCACCCATTTGCAGACGGCCCAGCCCGTCACCTTCGGCCACCACCTGATGGCCTATGTGGAGATGTTCGGCCGCGACCGCTCACGCGTGCGCGACGCGATTCTGCGGCTGGACGAATGCCCGCTGGGCGCAGCAGCACTCGCCGGCACCGGCTTTCCCGTCGACCGGCACATGACGGCCAAGGCACTCGGATTCCGCGAGCCGACGCGCAACTCCATCGACACGGTCTCGGACCGCGATTTCGCGCTGGAGTTCCTGTCCGTCGCCGCCATCTGCGCCACGCATCTTTCGCGGCTTGCCGAAGAGATCGTCATATGGTCGACGCCGCAATTCGGCTTCGTGCGGCTCTCCGACGCCTTCTCAACCGGCTCCTCCATCATGCCGCAGAAGAAGAACCCGGACGCCGCCGAACTGATACGCGCCAAGACCGGCCGCATCAACGGCGGACTGGTCGGACTCCTGACCGTGATGAAGGGCCTGCCGCTCGCCTATTCCAAGGACATGCAGGAGGACAAGGAGGCCGTCTTCGACGCCGCCGAGACGCTCGACCTGATGCTCGCCGCCATGACCGGCATGGTGGGTGACCTGGAGGTCGACGGCCGGGCGATGCGGAAGGCGGCCGGAAGCGGCTTCTCCACCGCCACGGACCTCGCCGACTGGCTGGTGCGCGAGGCGGGCCTGCCCTTCCGCGAGGCCCATCACGTGACCGGCCGCGCCGTGGCGCTGGCGGAAGAACGGAAATGCGGGCTGGAGAGGCTGCCGCTCGACGATCTCAAGGCGATCCATCCGGCGATCACCGACGGGGTCTACTCGGTCCTGTCGGTGACGAACTCGGTCAAAAGCCGCACCTCCTACGGCGGCACGGCACCAGCCGAGGTGCGCCGGCAGATCCGCGCCTGGAGGAAACGCTTGAAACGGGATGCCCCGAAACCGGATGCAACGGCGGCGAAAAGGCGTTAAAACCCCCGCACCTTTGTTTGCTTGAAGAGAACGGACGATACATGACGGCCCGCGGAACGCTCACCCTTCTCGTGCTCGGCCTGGCGCTCGGCCTTGCCGCCTGCGGCCGCAAGGCGCCGCTCGACACGCCCTACGAGGCCGCCGTCGAAGCGCGCAAAGAGGCCGAACGCAACGACGAGCCTCTGCCGCCGGAGCCGAAGAGGCCAGTCAGGGAGCGGCCGTTCATTCTCGATGGACTGATTTAGCCCGTGAACCACTTTCAGTATCATGACGGCATCCTGCATGCCGAGGACGTGCCGTTGCCGGAGATCGCGGCAGCGGTCGGCACCCCCTTCTATTGCTATTCCACCGCCACGCTGACGCGCCACTATCGCGTCTTCGAAGAAGCGCTTTCCGGCCTCGATTCGCTTATCTGCTACGCCATGAAGGCCAACTCGAACCAGGCCGTGGTGAAGACGCTGGGCGGCCTTGGCGCCGGCGCAGACGTGGTGTCCGAGGGCGAGCTGCGCCGTGCGCTCGCCGCCGACATCCCGGCGCAGAGAATCCTCTTCTCCGGCATCGGCAAGACGGCGCGCGAGATGGATTTCGCGCTTGTCGCCGGCATTCTCTGCTTCAATGTCGAGTCCATGCCCGAACTGGAGCTTCTTTCCACCCGCGCCCAGGCGCTGGGCCTGACGGCCCCTGTCTCGCTGCGCATCAACCCGGACGTAGACGCCAGGACGCATCGGAAGATCTCCACCGGCAAGGCGGAGAACAAGTTCGGCATTCCGTGGAAGGATGCCCGTGCCGCCTATCGGCGCGCCGCCGAGCTGCCCGGCCTCGAAGTCACCGGCATCGACATGCATATCGGCAGCCAGATCACCGAGCTGCAGCCTTTCGACGACGCCTTCGCGCTTCTGACGGAGCTGACGGAGACGCTGCGGGAAGATGGCCACGCCATCGAGCACGTGGACCTCGGCGGCGGGCTCGGCGTGCCCTACCGCGAGGACAACGAGCCGCCGCCGCTGCCTCAAGCCTACGCCGAGATCGTGCGCAAGCATGTGACGCGGCTGGGCGTGAAGGTGTTTCTGGAGCCGGGCCGGCTGATCGCCGGCAATGCCGGTGTCCTCGTCTCGCAGGTCCTGTACGTGAAGGAGGGCGACGCGAAGAACTTCCTCATCGTCGACGCGGCGATGAACGACCTCATCCGCCCGACGCTCTACGACGCCTATCACACCATCCGCCCGGTGCGTGAGCCGGCGGTGGACGCTCCGCGCATAACGGCGGACGTGGTGGGGCCCGTGTGCGAAACGGGCGACTTCCTGGCGCTGGACCGCGACCTGCCGGCGATGCGGTCTGGCGACCTGATCGCCATCGCCACGGCGGGCGCCTATGGCGCGGTGCAGGCAAGCACCTACAATTCACGCCTCCTGGTGCCGGAAGTTCTGGTCAAGGACGACCACTTCCACGTGGTGCGCCCGCGCTTGACCTATGAGGCGCTCATCGGCTTGGATTCGATGCCAGACTGGCTTTGAACCGCCGCTGCGAGGGGCAGATCAGGCAAAGCGGCTGTACGCCTCTTCTTTTCCGATGTCTCCGAAAGGAACCGGGCAACCGCATATTGCAGGAGGATGCCGCCAAGGATCAGCGCGGTATCCTCCAGAACCGTCGTCTCGAAGCGCGCGCGCAGAACCTGCAGCGCGATCGATAGAACGGAGCCCGTTGCGAAAACCGCAAGGCCGTTCTGACCCATGAGCGCGACGGGCCGGAAGGCCGGCTCCGCCAGAAGGCGCGACACCGCTGCAAGGTTCGTCAATACGTAGGCCAGCGCCAAGGTGTGCAGCAGGCGTGGCAGGGAAAGGAACGTCTTGTCGAAGCCGGCGATGAAGAAGGGCAGATGTTGCCGGCCCGGTAAGGCACCCATGCGCAGCTTTATCCACATCAGCGCGAAGGCGAGGAAGATTGCGGCGGCGTAAAACAGCCTGCGGTTGAACGGGACCAGCTTGCGCCCCTCGCTTGCCGACAGGCCAGCGGCAATGCCGATGGCGTAGATGAGCTGCCAGGACAGCGGATTGAAGAACCAGCCGCCGGGGTTGGGGTAGTTGGGCAGGTTCAGCCGGAACGTCCCCGCCGCAAGCCAAATCAGGGCGGCAAGGCCGATCATCGCCCAGCGGTCCCTCAGCCCGATCATGATGTAAAGCGGCGAGACGACCAGCAGCATGAAATAGAGCGGCAGGATGTTGAAATAGCCGAGCTGGTGGCCGAGCGTCGGCACGCCGACCATCGCCGAAAGCGGGCGGTCGAGAAGGCGGGTGAAGTTGAACTTCTCCACCAGCTCCGCCGTGTCCAGGAACAGGATGCCGCCGGCGACGATGGCGATGGCGAACACGGTGGTGACGATATGCGTGACATAGATCGTGCCGGCCCGCCGCCATACCCGCAGGAGAGCTTTGCCGAGGTCGCCGGACCTGAAGCCGCGCGCATAGGCAAGCCCCACGGCAATACCAGACATCAGCACGAATGCCTCGGCCGCGTCGGAGAAGCCGAAATTGCGCGACGTCAGCGCCTCGTAGATGTTGCCTGGCACGTGATTGACGAAGATCGTCAGCAAGGCCAGGCCGCGGAAGACGTCCAGGCGATGATCCCGGCCCCCAACGGCCGGCGGAATGGATGTGCTCACTAAGTTCTCCCCGCCCCGGCCGGCGTATGGGTGTCACGCAGCGGCTGTATAGGTCTGGCCACAGCCTCGCCTGCCTCTGCCGCCACGTCGCTGCGCCAACGCAAAAGAATGCCTTCCTGCAAGCGCATCACCGAGGCGGGTACCCGCTCCTCGATGGTGGCGAAGAGGCCGAACCGCCGGCCAAGCCCGGCGGCCGCGAAAGATGTGCCGCTGATGAGAAGCGGCGCCAGAAGCTGCGGTCCCGTCACCAGCATGACATAGGGCAGGTAGTCCGGCGCCAGCCGATAGGCGGCGCCGATTGTCAGCGAGCCCGCCACGACGATCCACCAGCTCGCCGCCCATGCTTCGCCGAGGCTTACCCGATCCGCCTCGCGGTTGGCCGCCGGCCATCCCGCGTCCAGACCGGCCAGCACCTGAATCACGGCGCGCGACTGAAACATCATCATCACCGGGGCAAGCAGGCTCGTGCACGCGACCTCGACCATGACGCTGAAGAAACAGCGGAGCGAGCCGCCGAAACGGCGGTTGCGCCCGGTCACCGCGCCGTCGAGGAGAATGAGGAGCTTCGGCCCGATCAAAAGGCCGACGACGCCCGTCATAAGGGCCAGTGCGTTGGCCTGTTCGACGCGCGGGAACACCGGCAACAGGCCCGGCACGGGGAAATAGTCCGGGATCACCTTCATCGCCGGTGCGACGATGCTGGCAACCAGGAACAGCGCCCAAAGGGGGGCAGCCACATAGGCCATGATGCCCTGGATGAAGACAAAGCGGTTCCAGGCCTTCAAGCCGGGAGCGGCGAGGAGGCGGCTGTGCTGCAGGTTTCCCTGGCACCAGCGCCGGTCACGCTTGGCGAAGTCGATCACATTGTCCGGCCCTTCCTCGAAGGAGCCCCTGAGATCCGGGTCGAGACGCACCTTCCAGCCGTTGCGCGCGAGAAGCGCTGCCTCGACATAGTCGTGGCTCAGAATATGGCCGCCAAAGGGAGGCCTGCCCGGCAGCTCCGGCAGGCCGCAGCTGCCGGCGAAGGCGCGCGTGCGCGCGATGGCGTTATGCCCCCAGAACGGCCCTTCCCTGCCTTGCAGCATCGCCAGCCCGCCCGCATAGACGGGTGAATAATAGGAGGCGGAGAATTGGATCGCGCGGCCGAAGAAAGACCGCGCATGGACAACCTTGGGCAGCGTCTGCAGGAGGCCGAGGTCCGGCTCCGCCTCCATGCGCCGCACCATCTCCACCATCGTGGCGCCTTCCATCAGGCTGTCGGCGTCGAGGATGATGAGGTAGTCGTAGAGCGCGCCGGAGGTCTTGATGAAATCGGCGATGTTGCCGGCCTTCTTGCCGGGATTGGACTCCCGGCGGCGATAGAACACCCGGCAGGCCTCGCCCACCTCCCCCTTCAGCCGGTCGAACCAGAATTCCTCCTGGCGGGCAATCCGCAGGTCGTTGGTGTCGGAAAGGATGGCGAAGTCGAATTGCCCGCCGAAGCCGAGGCGGTCGAGGCTTCCGGTCATCGCCGCCACGTGAGAGAAGCTCTTGGCCGGATCCTCGTTATAGACGGGAACGAGCACCGCTGTTCTTACCGTCGGCGCCGTCTGGGGGGGAGCGTCCGGCATTCTTTTTCCACGTGCCGAAAGAAGGCCGTTAAGAGCCAGCCCCGCTCCCCAGGCGAGCCAGGCGGTGCTGATCGCCAGAAGCACGACGCGCGCCGGGTCGAGCCACTGCACGCCGTCGGCGTAGAAATAGCCCGCCGCCAGAAAACTGGCGATCGCCGCCATCGTGGCAGCGAACGAAAGGGAGAGAATGCGCCGGAGCGTGACCATGCATTGTTATCCGTTGGAGCCAGTAAGGCTGGCTTAGCGCAGCGCAAACCACTGCATCAGCGGCCGCAGGAGCAAGCCGCGGCGCTGTCGAACGAGTGTCTGCTCCGGCATCGCCATCGGGGCGGCCGGCAGGCCGCTTTCCTCGACAAGGTGATGCACGCGGCTTTTTCCCTCAGGAACGCCCATCATTTTCTCTCCACTGATACACCCACGTTTCCGACAACTTGCGCTCGCCCAAATGCAGCGAAGCGCTCAGTTCCACCGGCGCATCGCCGTCCGGCTCCAGATCGATCACCATGCGCCACGCACCGTTGGCTTCGACCCGCGATACTGTTGTATGGACAACCTCTGCACGGCTGACGGAAATGCTCGCTTCAACGTCTTCATCGGCAGAAAGGTTCCGCAGCGCCTCGCCCTCGAAATCGACCACGAACTTGCGCAGCGTCTGCGAGTTCTCGACACCCGACACGCCGCCGATGCCCGTCCTGAGGGCGGAGACCCGCGCCAGCGCTTCACTTGGCTCCTCGATGGCACCCCATGTGAGGCGGTAGCGGAACTCGAGCTCCTGGCCCGCCTTCACCTCGCCTTCCGGGATCCAGAAGGCGACGATGTTGTCGTTGATCTCCAGCTCCGTCGGCAATTCGACGAGGTTGATCGTGCCTTTGCCCCAGTCGCCCACGGGCTCGACCAGCAGCGAAGGCCGGCGCTCATAGCCAGCGCCGGCATCCTGATAGTGGTCGAATACGCGGTCGCGCTGGAACAGGCCAAAGGCCTTCGGGCTCGTCTCGGAGAAGAACGAATTCGCCAGTTCGTGCGGGTTGTTGAGGGTTCGCCACAATTCCTCGCCGCTGGCGCGGACGATCTTCAGCCCGTCGCTGTCGTGCACCTGGCCACGGAAATCGTCGAAAGCGCTCTTGTTGTTCTCGGCGAAGAGGAACATGGAGGTCATGGGTGCAATACCCAAACGCTTAACGTCGCTGCGGATGTAAAGCCGCGCCGTGACGTCCATCACGGTGTTCCGCCCGGGGGTGATCTTGAAGGCATAGGCGCCGGTCACGCTCTCGCTGTCGAGCGCGGCGTAGACCGTGACCTCGGCGCTTTCGCGGGTCGGTTTCTCGATCCAGAAATCAGTGAAGCGGGGAAACTCCTCGCCCTCGCTCGTCGCCGTGTTGACGGCGAGGCCGCGCGCCGAGAGCCCGTAGACGTTGCCCCGGCCGAGCGCACGGAAATAACTGGCGCCAAGGAAGGCAACCAGCTCGTCCATCACCTGCGGATCGTTGAGCGGATAGTGCAGCCGGTAACCGGCGACACCCGGCAGTTCGAGGCCGGCGAAATCTTCCGCATTCAGCGGCTTGCGGTACTCGAACATGCTGCTGTCGATATGGATCGCCGAGGCGCGGCCGTTCTCGACCACATGAATCCTCACCGGCTGCTTGAAGAGCCAGCCAGGATGGAACGCCTGGAGCTCGAACGGCGCCTCGCCGCGCCACAGCGCCTCTTCCGGACGGAAGCGGATGGCGCGGTGCTGATCGTAGGTGAGCTCCGTGATGACGTCGGGCAGCGTGCCTTCCGGCGCCTCGTAGCTCTCGCCGGCGCGCTGCTTCATGGCCGCGCTGAGTTGCTCGAACGAAAAGGCTGCGCTCTCGCCGGCTGCTCCGTCTCCCGCGCGCGGCGCCTCCGCCTGCTCCTGGGCAAAGACGGCCGAACTGCTGAGAGCCGCCGAAGCGCCCAACAGAAAGCGGGCACCGGAAACGATGAAAGAACGACGCTGCATGAACATCCTGCTTGGTTAATGGGAAGTGCGCGGAAGCCGCGATAGGCGCTCCGGGAAACCCTTTGAATGCGATGAGTTGGAAAAGGTTGAGGCAGACTTCATAAAATTCAGAGACGTTCTGTCATAGAATATGAATAGCCGCCTAATCTCCGCCATGATCGGACCGCCCGGGACAGGCGCCCGAAAACGAATGTCGCCTGGGTTAGGGGTCGAAATTCGGCTTCAGCACCTCTTCCGCCCGCACGCCGAGTGCGCGCAATGTGGCCGCCTTGAGCCCTTGCCGGCGGCCATAGCTCCTCCAGGCGGAAACCGCCTGCGGATCGGCCTTTCCAAGGCGGAACACGTCCGCGGCGTCGATCGAACCCAGTTCGTCCCAGTCGACGGGCCAGGCGAGCGGGGCGCCTTTTCTGGCACGCGGCGAAAAAGGTGCGATCGCCGAAGCGCCGCGCTCGTTGCGGAGATAGTCGATGAAGATGCGTCCCTTGCGCTTTGCCTTACTCATGGTTGCGACATAACGCCCCGGATCGTCTTCGGCCATGCGCTCGGCCAGCGCCTTGGCGAAAGCTTTTATCGTCGGCCATCGATAGCGGCGCACGAGCGGGCACACGACGTGAATGCCCTTGCCGCCGGTGAGCAGGGGAAAGCTCGAAAGGCCGAGCGTCTCAAGGATGTCGTGCATGTGCACCGCCGCTTCCTTGACCTTCTCGAAACTGACCGTGGGGTCCGGATCGAGGTCGAAAACGAGCCTGTCCGGCCGCTCGATATCGTCCACCCGCGAGCCCCAGATGTGGAGCTCGAGGACACCGATCTGCGCGGCCGCGACGAGCCCGGCCGCATCCCTGATGTAAAGATACTCTCTTTCGCCGCCCTTCTTCTGATGCACGTTGAGGCTGCGGAACTGCCGCGGCATGCCGGCGCTGCCATGACGTTGGAAGAAGCACTGCCTTGCCCTGCCCTGAGGGCAACGCACCAGGCTGATGAGCCTGTCCTTGAGGTAAGGCAACATGTGCGCCGATGCCCGCTCCATATAGGCGGCGAGATCGCGCTTCGTGACGCCCTGTTCCTTGAACAGGATCCTTTCAGGGTGGCTGAGACGGATTCCGGCGATCACGGACCGTTCGCCGTTCGCCGCCCGATTGGTGGCCTCCTCGATCACTTCAAAACCCCTTCGGGGCAAAAGCGTTGTGTCCAAAATGAAGTGTAACCCGTGTGTCCTGTGCGGACCGAATTTTGTTGGCGATCCCGGCTGGATTCGAACCAGCGACCCTCAGATTAGGAATCTGATGCTCTATCCTGCTGAGCTACGGGACCGGAAACGGGCACACTCATAACGCGTCGCGGCGGCTTCGCCAAGCCGAAATGGAATTAGCCCGGCAGTGCCGTTTCCGCCAGCCGCACCCAGTAGCTTACGCCGTACGGTATGGCCTCGTCGTTGAAGTCGTAGCGCGGGTTGTGCAGATAGGCGCCGTCGCCGTTGCCAACGAAAATGAAGGCACCGGGGCGCGCTTCCAGCATGTAGGAAAAATCCTCACCGCCCATCAGGGGGGCGATGCCGGTCTCCACGTTGGTGTCTCCCGCCACCTCGCGCGCCACTTGCGCCGCGAATTCCGTCTCCTCGGCGTGGTTGAAGGTGACCGGGTAATTCGACTGATAGGCCACCGTGACGCTGGCCCCGTGCGCCTCGGCGATGCCGGTGCACAGGGCACGCAGGCGCTCCTCGGCGAGCACATTCATCTCCTTCTTCAAGGTGCGCACCGTGCCTTCCATCCGCACCCTGTCGGGAATGATGTTGTGGGAATCGCCACCGTGGATCTTGGTCACCGAAACGACGATCGATTCCAGCGGATCGGCGGAGCGCGCGGCGATCGTCTGCAGCGCGCCGACCATCTGCCCGGCGACGACGATGGAATCCACCGTCTTGTGCGGCATCGCCGCATGACCGCCCTTGCCCTGCACCTCGATGACGAATTCCGCCGTCGCCGCCATGATGGGGCCGGGGCGAATGGCGAAGTGCCCCACCGGCAGGCCGGGCAGGTTGTGCATGCCGAACACGCGTTCGATCCCGAAGCGCTCCATCATGCCGTCTTTCACCATCTCGCGGCCGCCACCCCCGCCCTCTTCCGCCGGCTGGAAGATGACAGCCACGGTGCCCGCGAAGTTACGCGTCTCGGTGAGATACTTGGCTGCGCCCAGGAGCATGGAGGTGTGCCCGTCATGGCCGCAGGCATGCATCCGGCCAGGCACCGTCGAGCGATAATGGGCGCCGGTCTCCTCCTCGATCGGCAGCGCATCCATATCGGCGCGCAGGCCGATCGTCGGTCCCGTGCCGCGGCTGCCGCGGATGATCCCCACCACGCCGGTCCGTCCGAGGCCGGTGACCACCTCGTCGCAGCCGAAAGCCTCCAACTTCGCGCGCACGAAGGACGCCGTTTCGTGAACATCGAACAGAATTTCCGGTTTTCTGTGTAATTCGCGGCGCCACGCCGTGATCTCGTCATGAAGTTCGGCTGAACGATTCACGATGGGCATAAAGTGTGTTCCTTCGCTTGCGGGATCCCGCCGGCTGCGGGACAATGCCGCTGACCCGCCCTTTGCCATCGTGGCGACATGTGCGCTAGATATGGCAGCGGCCGCGAGCTTGAAAGGGGTGGGCAGGGCAGGCTTTTGACCCGGCCATCTTACGGATATCGGCAGCACACAGGCAATACATGAAATCGGGATACGCAATACGGTTTTGGCGGAGCGGCAGAGCGTTCACCGCGGCAGCGGCAATTTTTCTGTCGCTGCCGGGCGCGGCCGCCATTGCCGGCCCCCATGTTCTCATGGAGGTGGATAGCGGGCGCGTGCTGGCCGCGGAGGACGCCTTCAAGCGTTGGTATCCGGCCTCGCTTACCAAGCTGATGACGGCCTATGTGGCCTTCCGCGCTGTCGAGGCCGGCGAAATGCAGTTCGATTCGCCCGTGCGCATGACGCAGAGCGCCGCCAAGGAGCCGCCCAGCAAGATGGGCTATCCGCCGGGCTCGGTTCTTACCCTCGACAACGCGCTGAAGATCATCATGGTCAAATCGGCCAACGACGTGGCCACGGCAATCGCCGAGAATGTCGGCGGTTCGGAAAGCGCGTTCGCCGCCCGTATGAATGCGGAGGCACAGCGCCTGGGCATGACGGGGACGCATTTCGTCAATGCCCACGGGCTGCATTCCACGCAGCAATACACGACGGCACGCGATCTGGCCCTCTTGGTGCGGGCGATCCGCACCGAGTTTCCGCAGTACGCGGCATACTTCTCCATCGAGGGCCTGCGCGCCGGCAAGAAGGTCATGCCCAACTACAACTTCCTGATCGGCCGCTTCGAAGGTGCCGACGGCATGAAGACGGGCTACGTCTGCGCCTCCGGCTTCAACCTTGTCGCCACCGCGACGCGCGGCCGGCGCACCCTCGCCGCCATCGTGCTGGGCGCGCAATCGCAGGTGGAGCGGGCGGAGAAGGCAGCGGAGCTTCTGGCGCAGGGCTTCAAGGCGCGAGGCTTTGCCGCGCCGGCGCTGGCAAGCCTGCGCCCATCCTCGCCCGACAGCAATACCGCCACCGACATGCGGCCAGAAATTTGCTCGCAGGAGGCGGTGGCAAAGCGCGTGAAAATGCGTGACGACGAGGGCCGCCTCGTCATCGATTCGCCCTATGTACGGGAGATGACGCGTGAGCCCCGGCTTGTTGCCGTCGGCCTCGGCGGCGCCGATGGGCCGGAATCGAAGACACCCCGCTACGCCAATGTGCCGATACCGACCCCGCGTCCCGCCTACCCGCCGCAGTCGGCTGTTGTGGACCAGGGCGACTGAGCATGGGAGGCCAGCCGATAGTCCTCGACATCGTCACCGGCTTCCTCGGCGCCGGCAAGACGACGCTCATCAACCGGCTGCTGAAGGACCCTGCACTCGCCGACACCGCCGTGATCGTCAACGAGTTCGGCGAGATTTCCATCGACCACCTGCTCGTCGAGCAGGCCTCCGACGGCGTTATCGAGCTTGGCGACGGTTGCCTGTGCTGCACGGTGCGCGGGGCGCTGGTCGACACGCTGGCAGCGCTTGCCGGGCGCGCGCAAAAACTGCGCCGCGTGGTGGTGGAGACCACCGGCCTTGCCGATCCCGTGCCCGTGCTGCAGGCGGTGATGGCCCATCCCGAGCTGTCGCGGACCTACAGCGTCGGGAGCGTGGTGACGGTGGTCGACGCGGTGAACGGCGCGGCCACGCTCGACGCCCATGAAGAAGCGCTGAGCCAGGTCGTCGTGGCCGACCGCCTGCTCCTCACCAAGGGCGATCTCGCTCCGGACAAGGACCGGCAGGCGCTCATCCGCCATATGGCCGCACTCAACCCGAACGCGGAAATCCTCGACGCCCGCGCGCCCGAGGCGGGCTCGGCGGCCATGTTCGAGAGAGACGCAGGCCCTCGCACGGCACCGCCGCCGGCCGCGCACCACGACCATGACCACCCGCACGATCACGGGCACCACGAGGGGCGCTTCCAGTCCGTGTCGCTCACCCACGACCGCCCCCTGCCGCAAGCGGCGGTCGAGAATTTCCTCGATCTGCTCGCCACGCAGCAGGGCGAGCACATCCTGCGCATCAAGGGGCTGGTGGAGACGATAGAGGAGCCTTCGCGCCCGCTCCTCGTCCAGGGCGCGCAAAGGCTCCTGCACGCGCCGGAAAGGCTCTCCCGCTGGCCCGACAGCGGGCGCGGCACGCGTATCGTCGTCATCGGACACGCGCTCGATGTCGACTATGTTCGCCGCATCTTCGCCGCCTTCGCGGGCCAGGCGGCGGTCGACACGCCCGACCGCACAGCCCTGGAGCACAATCCCCTGGCGATCCCCGGCTTCCGCGCCTGAACGCACGAAAGACGCTGTAGGTTATTGGATTTTACGCATCCGTGCTTTCCGAAAATCGGTTCGCTAGCCAGCGCCTCGCTCGATGAGGAAGCGGTGGCCACCCGGTACAACCCGTGTTTCCACGAGGCGGTGCTTTTGCTCGGCGCAGAAGGCGGGGATATCGATCGCCGCCAGCGGATCCGTCGTCTCCAGCCAAAGGCATGCGCCAGGCTTCATGCCGGCAAGCCGCTTGCGCGCCTTCAGGACCGGCAGGGGGCAGTTGAGCCCCTTGAGATCGTAAACCTCAGCCGCATCGCGTACGAGATTCATGGCGTCATTTGCTGAAGATGTTCAAGAAGCGGCTTATGGGTGACTGCGGCGAAGATTCCGCCTTCTGAGCCGGCGCGGGCGCGCCCTTAGGGTTCGGTGTCGGCGCGGGCAGCGAGCCGGTGGTCAGCGGCGGTACGCCTACCTCGGCCTGCGCTTCCCGCGCCCCGGTGGAGGCGGAAGCATAGGCGGATACGGGCGCCGGGGCCTCGTTCTCCGGCTTTTCACTCGCGGCGACATTTACCGACGCCAACGACGGCGGCTCGGGCGAGACCTTTTCGCCCCTCGCCCGCCGCCGGGTCCAATCAGCCACCAAAAGCGCTTCCTCGTGCCCGAGGATCGAAGGGTTCGGCTCCGGCTTGGCCTTCTTCTTAACCGCTTCGGCGAAGGCGACGTCCTGCTGCGCCTTGTATTTCTTGTAGGCGGCCATCAGGCTATCGGGCTGCGTGGAGGGCGGACAAGCCTCCGTCGCCACAAAGCTCTCGCCCTCCGCCGGGATGCGGTTGAAGACATAGCGCCTCTCGCACACATCCACCCGCGGCGGCTGCTTGGTGATCTCGAAGTGGTCGTAGCCTTCCTTCAGCATGGTCCAGTACGGATAATTCGGATCATTGCGGTAGCGCGCCATGTTCTCCGGCGTCATGCGGAAGGGAAAGGCCTGAAGCTGGAACGCCTGCTGGCCGCCGCGAAAGGCATCGCGCGCGAAGGCATAGATCTCTTCCACCTGCTCGTCGGTCATGGAATAGCAGCCGGCGGACGAGCAGGCGCCGTGCACCATCAGGTGCTGCCCCGTGCGGCCGTTGGCGCGGTCATAGATATTGGGGAAGCCGATGTTGAAGGACAGGTGGTAGCTCGACCGCGGGTTCATCTGCTGCGGGCGCACCCCGTAGAAGCCCTCCGGCGCCTGCCGGTCGCCCTCGGTGTATTTCGGCCCAAGCTTGCCCGACCATTTGCAGATGTCGTAGCTGGTGACGAGGTCGTAGCGGCCGTTCTGCTTCTGCTTCCAGACCTCAAGCACACCTTCCTCTTTAAAGATGCGCATCATGATCGGGGCGCCCTTGCTGATCCCCTTCGCTTTCATGGTCTGAACGATGGCGGCCGGGAGCTGGCGCTCGGCTTTGGGCGCAATGTCTTCCAGCGATTCGCCGCTGCATCCCGCGAGCGCGAGGCCGACGGTCAGCAGGGCAGCGCGTGCGATGCGGCTCTTCATGCAACGTCTCTATTTGACTGCCAATCCCCCTCCAGGCGGCAGGAGCGGGCTTTTACCCCACAACTAAAGACCCGTTAGGCTTGACAAATCATTACCGGTAACGTGCGAATTGATGTTTATCGCCTACCATTGAAGTCGCTGGCAAGGCAAGATTATGGCAGTCCCGCGGCATAACGGTGACGACGATTACAGGTTGCGGCCGATGGCGAGGAACTTTTCCCTGCGGTGCTCGCGGTAGTCGGAGCCGCCCTCGGCGAGTTCCTTGAAGCCCTTATCGATAGTCTCCCCGGCGGCCGCGATCACAGTATCGGGCGCACGGTGCGCGCCACCCACGGGCTCAGGCACGATGCCGTCGATGATCTTGAGCTGCAAGAGGTCCTGGGCGGTGATCTTCATGTTCGTCGCCGCGTCCTTGGCACGCGTGGAATCGTGCCACAGGATTGACGCCGCCCCTTCCGGCGAGATCACCGAATAGATGGAGTGCTCCAGCATGTAGACCTGGTTGGCGGTGGCGATGGCGATGGCCCCGCCCGAGCCGCCCTCGCCGATGATGACGGAGAGGTTCGGCACCTGGAGGGCGAGACATTTAGAGGTGGAACGGGCGATGGCCTCGGCCTGCCCCCGCTCCTCGGCACCGATGCCCGGATAGGCGCCGGCCGTATCCACCAGGGTGATGACGGGGATGCCGAAGCGGTCGGCCAGATCCATCACGCGCACCGCCTTGCGGTAGCCTTCGGGCCTTGCCATGCCGAAATTGTGCTTGAGCCGGCTTTGCGTATCGTTGCCCTTTTCCTGGCCGATCAGGGCGATCGCCTGGCCCTTGAAGCGGGCAAAGCCGGTGACGATCGCCTGGTCCTCGCCAAAGGCACGGTCGCCGGCCAGTGGCGTGAAATCGGTGAAAAGCTCACGCACATAGTCCATACAATGCGGCCGGTCGGGGTGGCGGGCGACCTGCGCCTTCTGCCACGGCGTCAGCGTCTTGTAGATGTCACGCAACGCATCCTTCGAGCGCTTCTCCAGCCGTGCGATCTCCTCGGCAACGTCGACGGCCTCGCCGCCTTCGCTCAACGTCTTCAGTTCGAGGATTTTGCCTTCGAGATCGGCGACCGGTTTTTCGAAATCGAGATAGTTATACATTAACCCGCCAAATCGACACGAGACACGCGGTTCAGGGCACTGAAAGGATAGAAGGGCCCGCGATTGATGGCTTCACATAGCGACCATAAGCCTAGTCGGCAAGCGGATGGTGTTTTTGTACCAGTTCTTGCAGCCGCTTTTCCAGCACATGCGTGTAGATTTGCGTCGTCGAAATATCCGAATGGCCGAGAAGCTGCTGCACCGCGCGCAAGTCTGCCCCGTTCTGCAGGAGATGGCTGGCGAAGGCGTGGCGCAGCACGTGCGGCGAGACCTTGGCGCTGGCGATGCCTGCGCGCGCGGCAAGACCTTTGAGCTCGCGGGCGAACACCTGCCGTGGCAGATGGCCGCGCTCCGAAGCGGCGGGGAAGAGCCAGGGGCTCTCCGCCAGCGTCGGGTGCCTGGCGCGCTCGGCAAGCCACAGCGCCACCGCGGCTCGCGCCTTGCCCGACAGCGGCACGATGCGCTCCTTGCCGCCCTTGCCGCGCACGGTGAAGAAGCGCTCGTCGCGCAACGCCACCGTGACCGGCAGGCTGACAAGCTCCGAGACACGCAGGCCCGACGCGTAGAGCACCTCCAGGAGCGTCGACAGGCGTTGCGCGGCGATACGCTCGGGCGAGCCTTCGACTGCTGCCCGCGCTTCTTGCGCGGCGCGCTCCAGAAGCAGCCCCGTCTCCGCCTCACTCAGCGTCTTCGGCAGCGGCCGCCCCTTCTTCGGGCTGTCGAGCACGCCTGTCGGGTCGTCGCCGCGCAGACCTTCGGCATAGAGGAACTTGAAGAACTGGCGCAGCGCCGAGAGCTTGCGCGCCTGGGTCGTGGCCGCGAAGCCGCGCCCGGCCATGTCACCGAGATAAGCGCGGATGCCTGCCGGGCTGGCGCCCGCAAGCCCGCTCTCCGCCGCCTCCAGAAAAGCGTCCGCGTCCTCCAGGTCGCGGCGGTAGGAGGCGAGCGTGTTGTCGCTCGCCCCACGCTCGGCGGCCATCATCTCCAGGAATGCCTCGATCTTCGCGCCGCTCGCCATCGTTTCGCTCACTCGGTAAGAAGCCGTTCCGCCGGCACGTCCACGGTCATCTCGACCCTGTTCGGCTCCACCAGCGTGGCAAGCGCGAACATGGCGCCGTAGAAGAGGCCGGCGAGGATGGCGATCACCGTCAAGAGCCGGAAAAGGGTCGGCATGTCGCTCCCGTCGAGGCGTTGGTTCCTCAAGGTTATGGAACGCGCGGCCGGACAAGGCAAGCCGCCGCCGGCATCGTAAACGCTTGACGCGATATGTCTTTTGATGTCGAAACCTGCGGCATGACGGCGACCGACAATCAAGACGTGGCGAACATCCCGGCCCTGCTCAACCGGCTTGGGCGGCGCACGGTCGTCTTCGTCGGGCTGATGGGCGCCGGCAAGACCGTGATCGGACGCAAGGTGGCGGCGACACTGGGTTTGCCTTTCATCGACAGCGACCACGAAATCGAGGACGTTTCGCGCATGACGATCCCCGATCTCTTCGCCGCTTACGGTGAAGAGGAGTTTCGCGCGCTGGAGCGCCGGGTGATCGCGCGCCTCCTGAAGGAGGGGCCGCAGGTGCTGTCTACCGGCGGTGGCGCCTTCATGAGCGCCGCAACCCGCCAGGCGATTGCCCGCCGCGGCGTTTCCGTGTGGCTGAAGGCCGACCTCGACACGCTGATGCAGCGGGTGGCCAAGCGCCAGAACCGGCCGCTTCTTCAGGCCGAAGACCCGCGCGCGGTCATGCAGCGCCTTATGGAGGTTCGCTATCCGGTCTATGAAGAGGCGGACGTTACCGTGCGCTCGCGCGACGAGCCGAAAGAGGTGATCGCCGCGGAAGTGATGACCAGCCTCGCCCGCTTCCTGGCGGAGGGGCGAGAGGTGAGGAAACCTGCACCATGAACCAGCGCACCGAAGAACCGGCCACCGTTTCCGTCGGCCTTGGCGAACGCGCTTATGACATCCTCATCGGCGCCGGCCTCTTGGCTCGCGCCGGCGCGGAGATCGCCGCCCGCCTGCCCGGCGCGCGCGCGGCCGTCGTGACGGACGAGAACGTCGCCGCCCTCCACCTCGAGCCGCTGCAGGAAGGGCTGGAGGCGGCGGGCATCGAAAGCACCGCCATCACCCTCCCTCCCGGTGAGCGCAGCAAGAGCTTCGATGCCCTTCAGGAGACGGTGGACGCAATTCTCGGCGCTCGGCTGGAGCGGCGGGATGCGGTAATCGCGCTCGGCGGCGGTGTGATGGGCGATTTGGCGGGCTTCGCCGCCGGCATCGTGCGCCGCGGCATGAACTTCGTGCAGGTGCCGACCTCCCTGCTGGCACAGGTGGATTCCTCTGTCGGCGGCAAGACCGGCATCAACACGGGCCGTGGGAAAAATCTCGTCGGCGTCATCCACCAGCCGAGGCTGGTGCTCGCCGACACCGCCACCCTCGACACGCTGCCTGGGCGCGAACTCCGTGCAGGCTACGCCGAGATGGCGAAATACGGGCTGATCGACCGCCCGGATTTCTTCGCCTGGCTGGAGGCGAACTGGCGCGATGTCTTTTCCGGCAGCGCGGCGCGTACCGAAGCCATCGCCCGGTCCTGCCGTGCCAAGGCCGAGATCGTCGAGCGCGACGAGCGCGAGAGCGGCGAGCGCGCGCTGCTCAATCTCGGCCACACCTTCGGCCATGCGCTCGAGGCCGCTACCGGTTACGACAGCGCGCGCTTGGTGCATGGCGAGGGCGTGGCCATCGGCATGGTGCTGGCGCACCGCTTCTCCGCCCGCATGAATCTCGCCAGCCCCGACGACGCCGACCGCGTGGAGGCGCATTTGCGCGATGTCGGCCTGCCGACGCGGCTGGAGCATATCTCCGGCGCCCTTCCTGGCGCGGAAGCGCTGCTTTCCTATATCGCGCAGGACAAGAAGGTCTCGCGCGGCGCGCTGACCTTCATTCTCACGCACGGTGTCGGCCGGTCCTTCATCGCCAAGGATGTGCCGACATCGCAGGTGCTCGCGTTCCTAAGGGAGTGTCAAACGCAATGACGGCCGAGATGCTGATCACCGGCGGTGCCATTCTGGCGCTGATCTTCCTGTCCTTTCTGTTCTCCGGCACCGAGACCGGTATGACCGCCGTCTCCCGTGCCCGGCTGCACACGCTGGAGCGCAATGGCGACAAACGCGCCGGTCTGGTCAGCACGCTCATCGAGCGGCGCAATCGGCTGGTGGGCGCCCTGCTCATCGGCAACAACCTCGTCAACATCTTCGCCTCCGCTCTGGCCACCAGCCTGTTCCTGAGCCTGTTCGGCGAGGCGGGCGTCCTCTACGCCACCCTCGTCATGACGGTGTTGCTCGTTATCTTCGCCGAGATCCTGCCGAAATCCTGGGCGCTGGCAATGCCCGAGCGGTTCGCCCTCTTCGTCTCGCCCTTCGCGCGCCTGACGGTTCTCCTGTTCGGCGCCCTGTCGTCGGTGGTGAATGCCATCGTGCGCGTCATACTATCCATCTTCGGCATCAATCTTTCACGCGACACCTTCGCGTTGTCGGCCCATGAGGAACTGCGCGGCACGGTGGAGGTGCTGCACCGCGAGGGCGCGGTGGTGAAGCAGGACCGCGACCGCGTCGGCGGTCTGCTCGACCTGCACGAGCTGGAAGTCTCCGACGTCATGATCCACCGCACCAACATGCGCTCCATCAATGCCGAGGACCCGCCGGAGACCGTGGTGCACGAGATCCTGAAGAGCCCCTATACACGCCTCCCTCTCTGGCACGGCACGACGGAGAACATCGTCGGTGTGGTGCACACCAAGGATCTCCTGCGCGCCCTCCATGACGCCGATAACGACGCCAGCAAGATCGACGTCATGAAGATCGCCTCGAAGCCGTGGTTCGTGCCCGACACGACGACGCTGCAGGACCAGCTCAACGCTTTCTTGCGCCGCAAGGCGCACATCGCCATCGTCGTCGACGAATATGGCGAGGTGGAAGGGCTGGTGACGCTGGAGGACATCATCGAGGAGATCGTCGGCGACATCGCCGACGAGCACGACGTCGAGATGCAGGGCGTCAAGCAGGAGGCCGACGGCTCCATCGTCGTGGAAGGCTCAGTGCCCATCCGCGACTTGAACCGCGCGCTCGATTGGAACCTTCCGGACGAGGAGGCCACCACAATCGCCGGCCTCGTCATCCACGAGACCCAGACCATCCCGGAAGAAAAACAGGCCTTCACCTTCTTCGGCAAGCGCTTCATCGTCATGAAGCGGGAGAAGAACCGCATCACCCGGCTGCGCATCAGGCCGGCGGTGGAGGAGACGGCCGCGGGGAAAAGCGAATAAGCGCCGGCCGAAGGGTGCGAACTGGCGCGCCGGTTAGACTAAATCACCACCGCGTCGCCTCGCCGGGTGCCGCCGGCTCGATCGCCAGCGCGTGTACGCCGCCCTCGAGTTCCTCGGCCAGCACGTCGTTCACCGCCCGGTGCCGCTCGACCCGGCTCATGCCGGCGAAGGCTTGGCTGACGATGCGCACACGGAAATGCGTCTCGCCCGAACCATCGAAGGTCTCCTCATGGCCACCCGCCGTGTGGTGATGGCCGGCATGCAGGTGGCTTTCGTTGACGACCGCCAGGCGCTCGGGCGAAAAGGCTTTTGTGAGCTTGGCTTCGATGGCGGATTGTATGGACAATACGGTCTCCTGACACCATATGGGGCATGTCCCCCGGCACGAGTCTTTGGCCTAGGTCCATTCCCTGCGAAATGTCAATTCTTGTTTCGTGGTGGCCATCCGCCATAATCCCTACTGATTTGCTGTCTTCAGGTCAGGTATGAAACTGAACTCGAAATATTTCGAGAAAATCCGCATCCGCCCCGACACCAAGGCGGAGGCCGACGCGCATGCGCCGCGCTGCCAGTGGGACGGCTGCGATCAGCCGGGCCTGCACCGCGCACCCGTGGGCCGGCACAAGGAGGGCGAGTATTTCCGTTTCTGCTTCGAGCATGTGCGGCAATACAACAAGAGCTACAATTATTTTTCCGGCCTCAAGGACTCGGAGATCGCCCGGTTCCAGAAGGAGGCGATGACCGGCCATCGGCCCACCTGGAAGGTCGGCTCTGTCGGCAAGGGCCAGGCGGCGCCCGATTTCGCCCCTTTCCGCTCCGGCCACGCCGCCTATTACCGGCGCCTGGGCGACCCCTTCAACCTGTTCGGCGATGCGCAGGCCGAGGCGCGCAGGCCGGTCGAAAAGCGCCTCAAGCCCCTTGAGGCCAAGGCGCTGGAAACGCTGGGCCTGGACGCCAAAGCGACTGGCGTCGACATCAAGGCACGCTATAAAACCCTGGTGAAACGCCACCATCCCGATGCGAATGGCGGTGACCGGGGCTCGGAGGCCCGCCTGCGCGACGTCCTTCAGGCCTACAGGCTCCTGAAGCAAGCGGGTTTCTGTTAACCCCGGTCTCTGCTAGAGCAATTCCAGGAAAAGTGGAAACCGGTTTTCCATCCGGAATTGCAAGAGCTAGACCAGTTCATCGATTCCACGAAACGATAAACTGGTCTAAGAGGCCACGGTTTAAACGACGAGCGGCGCGGACAGGGGTCCGCTGCACGCTGGAGGTATGATGAACAAGATCGACCGCGATATCGCCAACCTGCCCGACACGACCGCCTCGGTGAGGGAAACATTCGGCTTCGATGCCAACATGGTGGTGCCTGCCTATTCCGTGGCGGATGCCCATGTGCCGGACATCGACCCCGACTATCTGTTCGACAGGCAGACGACGCTCGCCATCCTGGCCGGCTTCGCCTACAACCGCCGCGTCATGGTGGCGGGCTACCACGGCACCGGCAAGTCCACGCATATCGAGCAGGTGGCGGCGCGCCTCAACTGGCCCTGCGTACGCATCAACCTCGACAGCCACGTGAGCCGCATCGACCTCGTCGGCAAGGACGCCATCGTGGTCAAGGAAGGCAAGCAGGTCACCGAGTTCCGCGACGGCATCCTGCCTTGGGCCTACCAGCACAACGTGGCGCTGGTCTTCGACGAATATGACGCCGGGCGTCCGGACGTGATGTTCGTCATCCAGCGCGTGCTGGAATCCTCGGGCCGCCTGACGCTGCTCGACCAGAGCCGCGTCATCCGCCCGCACCCGGCCTTCCGCCTCTTCGCCACGGCCAACACGGTGGGCCTGGGTGATACCACCGGGCTCTACCACGGCACACAGCAGATCAACCAGGCGCAGATGGACCGCTGGTCCATCGTCACCACGCTCAACTACCTGCCGCATGACGACGAGGTGGCCATCGTCCAGGCCAAGGCCAAGCACTACCAGAACGAGAAGGGCCGCGAAATCGTCGGCCGCATGGTGCGCGTGGCCGACATGACGCGCTCGGCCTTCATGAACGGCGATCTTTCCACGGTCATGAGCCCGCGCACGGTCATCATGTGGGCCGAGAACGCCGAGATCTTCGGCGATGTCGGCTTTGCCTTCCGGCTGACCTTCTTGAACAAGTGCGACGAATTGGAGCGCGCCGTCGTGGCGGAGTTCTATCAGCGCGCCTTCGGCGAGGAGTTGCCGGAATCGGCGGCCAACGTGGTGCTGAGCTAGGAGAAGGAGATGCCCTACGAAGGCGGTTGCCATTGCGGCGCGGTGCACTTCCACGTCGACGTCGACCTGTCGAGCCCGGTCACCTGCAATTGCTCCTACTGCACGCGGCGCGGCAGCATCCTCGCGTTCACGCCGGCCGAGAATTTCGAGCTTAAAAGGGGTGAAGACAGCCTGACCGAGTACCGCTTCTACACCGAGAAGATCCAGCACCTCTTCTGCGCGGTCTGTGGCATGGAATCCTTTGCCCGCGCCGCCATGCCGGATGGCACGAAGATGACGGCGGTCAACGTGCGCTGCCTTGAGGGCGTCGACCTCGACGCCCTGGACATCAAACAGGTGGATGGCCGCTCCCGCTGAGCGGTCGGAGAATACGTCCTTGAGCCAAACGAACCGCAAGCCAGGCCAGCCCCAGGAAGCGCCGCTCGACCCGTTCAAGCGCGCGGTGACGGCCTGCGTGCGCGCGATCGCCGGCGATCACGAGTTGGAGGTGGGCTTCACGAAGGACAGGCCGGGCATCGCCGGCAACCATGTCCGCCTGCCCGAACCGCCGAAGAAGCCGACGCCCGAAGCGCTGCACGTTACCCGCGGTCTGGGCGATTCCATGGCCCTGCGCCACGCCTGCCACGACGTGCGCCTGCACAACCGCCTGGCGCCCCATGGCCAGCAGGCGCGCGCCATCTTCGACGCCGTGGAGCAGGCGCGCGTGGAAGCGATCGGCGCCCGTTCCATGCAAGGCGTGTCCGACAACATCGCCGCCATGCTGGAGGAGAAGTTCGCCCGCGCCAACCTCGCCGAGGTGCGCGAGAGGGCCGATGCACCGCTCGAGGAAGCCATTGCGCTGATGGTGCGCGAGAAACTGACGGGCCGCGCCGCGCCCAAGAGCGGGGAGCGGGTCGTCGAACTATGGCGCGACTGGGTGGAGGAGAAGGCAGGCACCGACCTAAATGCCCTCCTGCCCAACATCGAGGACCAGGACGCCTTCGCCCGTACCGTGCGCGAGCTCCTGGGCTCTATGGACATGGGCGAGGATCTCGAGGAGGACAAGCAGGGCGAGGAAAGCGAAGAGGACAGCGACCAGCCCAAAGGCGAAGAATCCTCTGAGGAAGGCGGCGAGGACGAATCCGAAGGCGACCGCAGCCAGGCGGACGAGGCCGATGCCGCCAGCGATGAGAACGAAGCGGGCGAGAATGATGCCGCCGCGACCACGGCGGAAGACGTTTCCGAGCAGGAGGACCTCGACACCGAGACGCCGGGCGAGGCAAGGCGCCCCGAAAGCCCCTTCGATCAGGCCGCGAGCGAGATCGACTACCGCCTCTACACGACCGAGTTCGACGAGGTGGTGAACGCCGAGGACCTGTGCGACGAGGAGGAGCTGGACCGACTGCGCGCCTTCCTCGACAAGCAGCTTGCCAACCTGCAGGGCGTCGTCGGGCGGCTGGCGAACCGTCTGCAGCGGCGCCTGATGGCGCAGCAGAACCGCTCCTGGGATTTCGACCTGGAGGAAGGCGTGCTCGACACAGCCCGCCTCCCCCGTCTCATCATCGATCCCATGCAGCCGCTCTCCTTCAAGCAGGAGCGCGACACCAATTTCCGTGACACGGTGGTGACGCTCCTGCTCGACAACTCCGGCTCCATGCGCGGCCGGCCCATCTCGGTGGCCGCCACCTGCGCCGACATCCTCGCCCGCACGCTGGAGCGCTGCGGCGTGCGCGTGGAGATCCTGGGTTTCACCACGCGGGCCTGGAAGGGCGGGCAGGCACGCGAGAAATGGCTGAAGGAGGGCAAGCCCGCCAACCCCGGCCGCCTCAATGACCTGCGCCACATCATCTACAAGAGCGCGGACACGCCCTGGCGCCGCGCCCGGCGCAATCTCGGCCTGATGATGCGCGAGGGGCTCCTGAAGGAGAACATCGACGGCGAGGCGCTTTTGTGGGCGCATCGGCGCCTGATCGCCCGCCCCGAGCAGCGCCGGATCCTGATGATGATCTCCGACGGCGCCCCGGTCGACGATTCCACGCTGTCCGTCAATCCCGGCAACTATCTGGAGCGCCACCTGCGCGGGATCATCGACCTCATCGAGACGCGCTCGCCCGTGGAACTGCTTGCCATCGGCATCGGCCACGACGTGACGCGCTACTACCGTCGCGCCGTCACCATCGTCGATGCGGAGGAACTCGCCGGCGCCATGACGGAGCAGCTCGCCTCCCTCTTCGAGGAGGAAAGCTTTCGCCGCGGCCAGGCCGGCCGCTTGCGGCGCGCGGGCTGACGCTCCGTGCGCCGACGCCTTCCTTCCGGGTTTTGCGCGCTTCTCGTTTCTTTTGCCACCCTCTGCCCTTCCGGCACATGGGCCGAGGAAGTACCTCAAGCCTATGAGATCATAGCCCGTCCTATCGCCGAGTTTCGCATCGGCTCCAGCGAGACCCGTTTCGGGCCGCTGGAGTTCATCGGCGGACTGGAGATGACGTCGCGCAGCCGCGCCTTCGGCGGCCTCTCCTCCTTCCGCTTCCTGGATGCGGGCAGGCGGTTCGTCGGCGTCGCCGACACCGGCCTCTGGTTCTTCGGTGCGCTCTCGCACGATGCCGGAGGCCGCCCGGATGGTATCGGCACCTTCACCATGGAGTCTATCCAGGACCTCGACGGCAATGTCAGCGGGGAAAAGTGGACCACCGACGCCGAGGCCATCGCCGTTGAAGGCGATCGCGTGACGGTCGGCTTCGAGCGCGCCCACCGCATCGCCGAGTTCCGCCTCACGCCCGGGGCCATGGGCGCGGCCACCGGCGAGGTGGATTTCCTCGTTCCCGCCTACGAACTGCGCATGAACCGCGGCTTCGAGACGATCGCCCCCGCGCCAGAGGACAGCGCCTTGGCCGGCGCCCGCGTGGCCGTTACCGAGCGCAGCATCGACACGCGCGGCAACGTCTTCGCCGCCATCCTCGAAGGCCCGCTGAAAGGCGTCTTCACCGTTGCCCGCAGCGACAACTACGACATCACCGACGGCGCTTTCCTGCCCGACGGCGACCTGCTCCTCCTGGAGCGACGCTTTTCCATGGCGTCGGGCGTCGCCATGCGCCTACGGCGTATTTCCGCCGCGAGCATCCGCCCCGGCGGCGTGGCCGACGGCCCGGTGCTGCTTGAAGCCGATATGAGCTACCAGATCGACAACATGGAGGCGCTGGACGTCTGGCGCCGCCCCGATGGCGCCCTCATGGTCTCGCTCCTGTCCGACGACAACCACTCGATACTGCAGCGCAACCTCTATCTGGAATTCCGGCTGCACGGGGAATAGGCGAGGATCCGGCGCCATGCATAAGTGGCGGCTCCGATGCTTGTGCGCGAGAGGAATTGGAACGGTCTATTTTTCTTCGGTAACGGCTTTAACTGCTGATGACGCGTCACCGGCAGCGTGAAAAGCCCTGTTGACGTCAAGCACTTCCGTGAATTAGAACGTTCCAAATAGAACCACTGCTCCGGGGAGGAACATGGCCAGTCGCGGCAAGGCGACGATCCTCGACATCGCCAGCAAGGCCGGCGTTTCCAAGTCGACCGTGTCGCTGGTCCTGCAGGGCAGCGCGCTGATCCGGCCGGAGACCGCGTCGCGGGTCAGGAAGGCCATCGAAGAGGTCGGCTACGTCTACAACCGCGGCGCCGCCAATCTGAGAAAGGCCCACTCCAACGTGGTGGGCATGGTCATCAACGACCTCACCAACCCCTTCTTCGCCGAGCTCGCCGTCGGCATGGAACGGGTCTTCCAGTCGGCCGGCATCGTGCCCTTCATCGCCAACACGGCGGAGAGCCCCGTGCGCCAGGGCGAGGTTCTGAAATCGCTGCTGGAGCAGGGTGTGGCCGGCCTCATCGTCTCACCCGCCCACGGCACGTCGCCGGACGCTTTCGAACATATCCGCTCGGCCGGCATACCGGTGATCTTCACCATGCGCCGCTTGTCCGGCAGCCGCATCCCGGTGGTGGTGCCCGACAACCCCCGGGGCGCCTTCCTCGCCACGAGACACCTCATCAGCAAGGGCCACCGCCGCATCGCCTTCCTGGGCGGCTTCCCGGATATGGTGGTCTATCACGAACGCGTCGGCGGCTATCGCGAGGCGCTTGCCGCGCACGGCATCGTGGCGGACGAGACACTGGTCATCCAGGGCGATACAAACCGCAAAGGCGGCATGAGCGCGATCGATACGGCGCTTGCCTTCAGCCCCGCGCCGACGGCGGCCGTATGCTTCAACGACGCCGTCGCCTTCGGCGCCATGACCGGCCTGCGCAAGCGCGGCCTGGAGCCCGGCAGCGATTTTGCCATCGTCGGCTTCGACGATGTGGCCGAGGCCCAGCACTACATGCCCGCGCTCACCAGCGTCGCCGTCGATACCGCCGGGCTCGGCGAACGCGCAGCGCACACGATGCTCAACATGATCCGCGCCGGCACCACCGACGCAGAAAGTCACATCGGTGCCATCAGCCTGATCGTGCGCGACAGCTGCGGCCCAGACATTACGGAAGCGAGGAGGACGGCATGACGGTGAAATGGGGCCTGATCGGCGCCAGCACGATCGCGCGGCAGTTCATGATAAGCGCCATCCGCCGCCAGCCGGACGGCGAGGTCGTCGCCGTGATGAGTTCGAGCGCGGAGCGCGCCGAGGCGTATGCGAGGGAGAACGATATCCCCCGTCACTTCAACGATCTCGACGCCCTTCTGGCTTCCGATATCGATGCTGTCTACATCTCCACCACCAACGAACTGCATCTTGAACAGACGCTCGCCGCCGCCAAGGCCGGCAAGCATGTGCTGTGCGAAAAGCCGCTGGCGCTCACCAGCACTGACGCACGCACGATGGTCGAGGCCTGCCGGGCGGCCGGCGTCGTCATGGGCACCAACCATCACCTGCGCAACGCCGGCGCCCACCGCGCCATGCGCGAGGCGATCAAAAAAGGCCGGATCGGCCGTCCGCTCGCCGCCCGTGTCTTCCATGCCGTCTATCTGCCGGAGCACCTGCAAGGCTGGCGCATCACGCGGCCGGAGGCCGGCGGCGGCGTGGTGCTCGACATCACGGTGCACGACGCCGACACGCTGCGTTTCGTGCTCGGCGACGACCCGGCGCAGGTCGCCGCCGTTACGCAATCCGCCGGCATGGCCGCCGGCGGGCTGGAGGACGGGGTGATGACGGTGATGACGTTCTCCTCCGGCCTCATCGCCCAGACGCACGACGCATTCACGGTGAAGCATGCCGGCACCGGCTTCGAAGTGCACGGCACCGAGGGCTCCCTGATCGCCCGCGACGTGATGACCCAGAAGCCGGTGGGCAGCGTCGTTCTTCGCACGGCCGAAGGTGAGGAGGAACTCAGCTTCGACCGGGAAGACCTCTACACGCGCTCGCTACGCCAGTTCCACGCCGCTATCCGCGGCGAGGGAACGCCGTCGGCCACGGGCGAAGACGGCGTCTGGTCGCTGGCGATCGCCGAAGCGGCACTCGAAGCCGCCCGCACCGGCAGGACCGTCGCCATCGATCCAAAGCTGGAGGCGCGCGCGTGAAGAAAGAGGTCACAGCGGCGCACGCGGCGGAGATGATCCGCGACGGCGCGGTCGTCTCCGTCTCTTCCTCCTCGGGGCTCGGCTGTCCCGACGCCGTGCTCGCCGCCATCGGCGCCCGCTTCGAGCGCGAGGGGCACCCCCGCGCCATCACCACGCTGCACCCCATCGCCGCCGGCGACATGTACGGCATCAAGGGCATCGACCATCTGGCGAAGCCCGGTCTCCTGAAGAAGACGCTCTGCGGCTCCTACCCTTCCGGCCCCTCCTCCGCCGAACCGCCGGAAATCTGGAAGATGATCGGCGCCAACGAAGTGGCGGCCTACAACGTGCCCTCCGGCATCCTCTTCGACATGCACCGGGAAGCGGCCGCCAAGCGGCCGGGCGTCTTGACCAAGGTCGGCCTCGGCACTTTCGTCGATCCGGAAAACGAGGGCTGCGCCATGAACGTGGCGGCCAGCGAGCCCATCGTTGCCCGCGTCTCCTTCGACGGCGAGGACTGGCTCTACTTCCGCGCCATCGCCCCGGACGTTGCCATCATCCGCGCCACCACGGCCGACGAACGCGGCAACCTCACCTACGAGCACGAGGGTGCCTATCTCGGCGCGCTCGACCAGGCGCTCGCCGCCCGCAACAATGGCGGCGTGGTGATCGCCCAGGTCAAGCGCGTCGTCGAGAACGGCACCTTGAGGCCGCACAACGTGCGCGTGCCGGGTGTGCTTGTCGACCGCATCGTGGTGGCGCCGGACCAGCTGCAGACGACGCAGACGCCCTACGACCCGGCGATCTCCGGCGAAATCTTCCGCCCCCTCTCCTCCTTCTCCACGCCCGGGATGAGCGTGCAGAAGGCGATCGCCCGGCGCGTCGCCATGGAGCTTGCCGAGGGCATGGCGGTCAATATCGGCTTCGGCATCTCCGCCAACGTGCCGCGCATCCTCCTCGAGGAAGGCCAGCACGGCAAGGTGACCTGGGTCATCGAGCAGGGTGCGGTGGGCGGCGTTCCGCTCCTCGACTTCAAATTCGGTTGCGCCTCCAACGCCGAGGCCATCATGCCCTCGCCCCAGCAGTTCACCTATTTCCAGGCTGGCGGCTTCGACGCCTCGCTGCTCTCCTTCCTCGAGATCGACCGGGAGGGCTCCGTCAACGTCTCCAGGCTCGCAGCCCGCCCGCATGTGACGGCCGGCGCCGGCGGCTTCGTGGACATTACGGCGCGGGCGAGGAAGATCGTCTTCTCCGGCTTCTTCAAGGCCGGTGCCAAGCTGTCGCTGAACAACGGCGGCATCGCCATCGACCAGGAAGGCAAGGTCAACAAGATTGTCGAGAAGGTCGAGCAGGTCTCCTTCTCCGGCCGCCGCGCTGTCGAGCAAGGGCAGGGCATCACCTATGTAACGGAACGTTGCGTTATGAAACTGACGTCCGACGGCCTTCTGGTCACCGAACTCGCCCCCGGCATCGACCTGGAGCGCGACGTGCTGGCGCAGGCTGATATCCCGCTGCGCGTCGCCGACGGCCTCAAAACGTCTCCCGCCATTCTCTATGGCGAAGGCCCCATGGGCCTGGAACTCAACGGAGGCGCCCGTGTCTGATACGCTCGTGCGGCTGGAGACCGACGGCCATCTCGGCATCGTCACGCTTTACCGGCCGGAGAAGTTCAACGCACTCGATATCCCGACGCTTGAAGCACTCGCCCGCCGCCTGGACGAGATCGAGGCGGCCGAAAAGGTCCGCGTCGTGCTTATCTGCGGTAAGGGCAAAGGCTTCTGCGCCGGCGGCGACGTCGATGCCTGGTCCGCCTTGAGCGCGGCCGACTTCCAGACGAAATGGATCCGCCTCGGCAACCGCGTCTTCGACCGCCTGGCCCGCCTGCGCCAGCCCACCATCGCCGTCCTTTCCGGCCACGCACTGGGCGGCGGGCTGGAGCTTGCGGCCGCGGCGGACTTTCGGGTGGCCGAGAAGCATGCCAAGATCGGCTTCCCCGAAACGGGGATCGGCGTGGTGCCGGGATGGTCGGGCACGCAGCGCGCGGTGCGCCGCTTCGGCGCCCAGGCAGTGCGCCGCATGGCCATCGGCGGCGAGGTGCTGACGGCGGAGGCCGCATTCGCGTTGGGCATCGTCGACCGGCTGGCCGAGACCGGACAGGGACTGGAGGAGGCGCGTGCCTGGGCGGCCGTTATCGCCGCGCGCGGGCCGCTGGCCACGGAGACGACGAAGGCGATGATAGCCATTGCCGAAGGTGACGACGATGCAGCGGCGGACGTGCTCGCCAGCGGCTTCGTCGCCATGACGGGTGATCTGCGCGCCGGTGTGGCCGCCTTCCGCGACAAGCGGACGCCCGCCTTCGGTCGGAAATGAGGGCAAGGTCGCACAGGAGGGCGACCGCACGAAGGGAGGAACGGACCACAGGATCAGCCGACAGCCGGACCCGCCAAAGGTGCCCGGCAGGCTGTGGAATTTCCGGCGCCCCCGCGCCGGAGAATGCTGCAACTAGGGAGGAAACGATATGTTGCGCAAACTTCTGATCGGAACAATGCTTGCCTCAAGCGTCGGCGCTGCGGCCTACGCCCAGGACGTCGGCCGTGTCGAGGTGCTGCACTGGTGGACCTCGGGTGGCGAAGCCGCCGCCCTCGACGTGCTCAAGAAGGACCTGGAATCCAAGGGCGTCACCTGGGCGGATATGCCGGTTGCCGGCGGCGGCGGCGAGCAGGCGATGACGGCCCTGCGCGCCCGCGTCACGGCCGGCAACGCGCCAACGGCGGTGCAGATGCTGGGCTTCGACATTCTCGACTGGGCACAACAGGGCGTCGTCGCGGACCTCAACCAGATCGCCAGCGAGGAGGGCTGGGAAGAGGTCGTCCCCGACGCCTTGAAGCAGTTCTCCAAATATGAGGACACCTGGATCGCCGCTCCCGTGAACGTCCACTCCACCAACTGGGTGTGGATCAACAAGGAAGCGCTGGATGCCGCCGGCGGCAAGGCGCCGGAGACCTGGGACGAGCTGATCGCTGTCCTAGACAAGATGCAGGAGAACGGCATCACGCCGCTCGGCCATGGCGGCCAGGCATGGCAGGACGCGACGATCTTCGACGCGGTCGTTCTCTCGCTCGGCACGGATTTCTACAAGGCGTCGATGATCGACCTCGATCCCGAAGCGCTCGGCGGCGAGAAGATGGGCGAAGCCTTCGCCCGCATGGAGAAGCTGCGCTCCTATGTCGACGACAACTTCTCCGGCCGCGACTGGAACCTTGCATCCTCGATGGTGATCGAGGGCGAGGCCGGCATGCAGATGATGGGCGACTGGGCCAAGGGCGAGTTCCTCAACGCCGACCAGACTCCGGGCGAGGATTTCGTGTGCATCCGCTTCCCCGGCACGCAAGGAGCGGTGACCTTCAATTCCGACCAGTTCGTCATGTTCCAGGTCGGCGAGGAGCAGCGCGAAGCGCAGCTCATGATGGCCTCGGCGATCATGGACCCCGGCTTCCAGATCGCCTTCAATACGGTCAAGGGCTCCGTGCCCGCGCGCACCGACGTCCCCAACGAGGAGTTCGACGACTGCGGCAAGAAGGGCATGGCGGATTTGGCGGAGGCCAACACCAACGGCGCGCTCTACGGCTCCATGGCCCACGGCCACGCCAATCCTGCCGCCGTGAAGAACGCCATGTACGACGTCATCACCCAGCACTTCAACGGCGACATCTCGACCGACGACGCACCGGCCGAGCTCGCCGCCGCGGTGGAAGCCGTCAAGTAGGCACCACGCCGGTCGGGGGCGCCACCTGCGCCCCCGCTGGCCACACCTGAAAACGGCCTAGGCTGCACCCGAAAACGGCCGGCGCCCCCACCCGAAAAGGGAGTTTCTTGGTGAAGGAACGCCTGCAGGATTACATCCCCAAGCTGGTCTTGAGCCCCAGCTTCTTCCTCATCCTTTTGTTCGTATATGGCTTCATCGCCTATACGGGCTACCTCTCCTTCACCGATTCGCGCATCCTGCCCTCCTACAACTGGGTCGGTTTCGAAAATTACGAGCGCCTCTGGAAGCTGCCGCACTGGTGGCGCGCCATCACCAACCTGGCGATCTTCGGCACGCTCTACATCGTCATCTGCACCGTTCTCGGCCTGCTCGTCGCCATCCTGCTCGACCAGAAAATCCGCGCCGAGGGCGTGCTCAGGCCCATCTATCTCTATCCGATGGCGCTCTCCTTCATCGTCACGGGCACGGCGTGGAAGTGGTTCCTCGACCCCGGCATCGGCATCGAACACACCATGCACCAATGGGGCTGGGAGAGCTTCGCCTTCGACTGGATCAAGGACCGGCGGATGGCGATCTATACGGTGGTGATCGCTGCGGTGTGGCAATCCTCCGGCTTCGTCATGGCCATGTTCCTGGCCGGCCTGCGCGGCGTCGACCCCGACATCATCAAGGCGGCGCAAATCGACGGTGCCTCGACCTTCACCACCTACCGCCGCATCATCATCCCCTTGATGCGGCCTGTCTTCCTGTCGGCCTTCGTCGTGCTCGCCCACCTCGCCATCAAGGCCTACGACCTCGTCATCGCGCTCACCGGCGGCGGACCGGGCCAGGCAACCGAGCTGCCGGCCACCTTCATGTATTCCTACACCTTCACGCGCAACCTCATGGGCATCGGCGCCTCGTCGGCCATCATCATGATGATCATGATCTTCTCGATCATTATCCCCTATCTCTATTCCGAGCTGCGGGCGGGGGCACGGCGATGACGACGGCAGCCACCGAAACGCCGCTTGCCGCTTCGCGCACGCCCTCCACCCTCGCGCCGAACCGGCTCGCCCGCGCACTCATCTACACCGCGCTCATCCTGTTCGCGGTCTACTATCTGCTGCCGCTCTACGTGATGCTGGTCAACTCGTTGAAGCCGCTGGGCGAGATCCGCCAGGGCGACATGCTGTCCCTGCCGCTGGCCACCACCGTCGAGCCATGGCTCAAAGCTTGGTCGACGGCGCAGATCGGCGTGCAGCCGACGGGGCTCAAACCCTATTTCATGAACTCGATCCTCATGGTGGTTCCAGCCGTCTTCATCTCCACCGTGCTCGGCGCGCTGAACGGCTATGTGCTCACCAAATGGACCTTCCGCGGCGCCGGCGTCGTCTTCGGGGTGATGCTGCTCGCCTGCTTCATCCCGTTCCAGATCGTGCTTATCCCGATGGCGCGCATGCTGGGCTTGCTCGGCCTGGCCGGCACCATCCCCGGTCTCGTTCTGGTGCACGTCGTCTACGGCCTCGGCTTCACCACGCTCTTCTTCCGCAACTACTACGCGGCCTTCCCGAGCGAGCTCGTACGCGCGGCGCAGATCGACGGCGCCAGCTTCTTCCAGATCTTCCGCCGCATCCTGCTGCCCTCCTCGGGCCCGATCATCGTCGTCACCGTCATCTGGCAGTTCACCAACATCTGGAACGATTTCCTGTTCGGGGCGTCCTTCGCCGGCGTCGATTCCATTCCCGTGACGGTGGCGCTCAACAACCTCGTCTCCTCCTCCACGGGCGTGAAGGAGTACAACGTCCACTTCGCCGGCGCGATCATGGCGGCGCTGCCGACGCTGATCGTCTACATCGTCTCCGGCCGCTATTTCGTGCGCGGGCTGATGGCCGGCGCGGTCAAGGGGTAGGCCAATGTCCTTTCTTCAGATCATCGACCTTGAAAAATCCTTCGGCAATGTCGAAGTGCTGAAGCGCATCAATCTGGAGATCGAGGAAGGCGGTTTCCTGGTGCTCGTCGGGCCGTCGGGCTGCGGCAAGTCGACCCTGCTCAACACCATCGCCGGGCTGGAGCCGATCACCGCCGGCGAAATCCGCATCGGCGGGCGGCGGGTCAACGAGCTGCACCCGTCGAAGCGCGACATTGCCATGGTCTTCCAGTCCTACGCGCTCTACCCCAACATGACCGTGGCGCAGAACATCGGCTTCGGCATGGAAATCCGGGGCGTACCCAAGGCCGAGCGCGAAGCGGCGATTGCCCGCGTGGCGGAGACGCTGCAGATCGGCCCCCTGCTTTCCCGCAAGCCGAGCCAGCTTTCGGGCGGCCAGCGCCAGCGCGTCGCCATGGGCCGGGCGCTGGTGCGCGACCCGCAGGTCTTCCTGTTCGACGAGCCGCTCTCCAACCTCGACGCCAAGCTGCGCGTCGACATGCGCACGGAGATCAAGCGTCTGCACCAGCGCATGGGCACGACCATCGTCTACGTCACCCACGACCAGATCGAGGCGATGACGCTCGCCTCCAAGATCGCCGTCCTGAAGGACGGCGTTCTGCAGCAGTTCGGCACGCCTGCCGAGATCTACAACAACCCGGTCAACACCTTCGTCGCCGACTTCATGGGTTCGCCAGCGATGAACCTTATCCCCGCTAAGATCACCAACGGCTCGGCCGGCCTGGCGCTCGACCTGGAGCGCGGCGCCGCACCCCCCATCAGCCTGCCGCTCGCCCACCCGCCGGCGGGGCTTGTCGCCTACAAGGGGCGCGACGTGATCTTCGGCGTGCGCCCGGAGGCGCTGACCGACCCCGAAGGCGCCGACCGCAACGCTGTCAGCCTCGCCCATGCCGATTGCTTCATCGAGGTGGTCGAGCCGGCCGGCTCCGACACCTTCGCCGTCACGCATCTGGGCGGCAAGGGCGTCATCGCCCGCCTGCGCGCTGACGCCAACATCGCACCGGGCACCACCGCGCCACTCGCCTTCAACCTCTCCAAGAGCGTCTTCTTCGACCCGGAGACAGAGAGCCGGATTCTTTGAGCTGATGCGGAAAAGTCCGGACATCGTCATCATCGGCTCAGGCATAGGCGGCGCCACGGTGGCCGCCGGGCTCGCCCACTCCGGCGCCTCGATCCTCATCCTGGAGCGCGGCGGGCGGCTTGCCGATACGCCCGAATGCATCGATGCGAAGGCCATCTTCGGCGCCGGCCACTATCGGCCGCAGGAGATGTGGCGCGAGGCCGGCCGTGCGCCCTTCAACCCCGGCAACTACTACTATGTCGGCGGCAACTCGAAATTCTACGGCGCCGTGCTGATCCGTTTCCGGCGTGAGGATTTCTCCGAGATCGAGCATTTCGGCGGCGTCTCGCCCGCCTGGCCCTTTCCTTACGAAGAGCTGGAGCCCTGGTACACCAAGGCCGAGGCGCTCTTCAACGTGCGTGGCGCGCTCGGCGAGGACCCGACGGAGCCCTTTCACTCCGCCCCCTACCCCTTTCCGCCGGTGCCGGACGAGCCGGCCATCGCCAGCGTGCGCGAGAAGCTCAAGGCGCAGGGCCTCCACCCTGCCTCCCTGCCGCTCGGCGTCGACCACGAAGCCTGGCTCAGCCGCGCCGGAACACCGTGGGACGCCTTCCCCAACGCCGGGCGCGGCAAGATGGACGCGGAGACCTGCGCATTGGCCGCCGCACTCGAGGACGCCGACATCCGCCTGGAGACGGAAGCGAAGGTGGAGCGGCTGGAAGCGGCGGCCGACGGCAAATCCATCGCCCGCGTGCACTATCGCCAGGGCAACGAACAGAAGAGCGTGAGCCCCAAGCTGGTGATCCTGTCGGCCGGTGCGGTGAACTCGGCCGCACTCCTTCTGCGCTCGGGCGAGAATGGCGGACTTGCCAACAGTTCCGGCCAGGTCGGCCGCAACTTCATGAACCACAACAGCGCGGCGATGCTCGCCATCGACCCGTGGCGGAAGAACGACGCGGTCTACCAGAAGACCCTCGGCTTCAACGATTTCTACCTCACAGACGGCAACGGCGGCAGGCCGCTCGGCAACGTCCAGCTTCTCGGCAAGATCTCCGGCGACATCCTGCGCCCCAACGTGCGCTTCCTGCCCGGCCCGGCGGCGGACTTCATCGCCGGCCGCTCGGTCGACTGGTACCTGATGACCGAGGACCTGCCGGACCCGGAGAGTCGCGTCATGGTGGACGGCGCCGACATCGTCCTCCGATGGCGCCGCACTAACCTCGGCTCCCTGAAGCGCCTCACCAGGCGCATGCGCGAAATCTGCCGCGCTTCCGGCTATCCCATCGTGCTCTCGCGCCCCTTCGACAAGCGCACGCCGTCGCACCAGTGCGGAACCGTGCGCATGGGTGTGGACCCGGCGGAAGCCCCGCTCGACCCCTTCTGCCGCTCCTACGATCACCGCAACCTCTTCGTGGTGGACGCCGGCTTCCTGCCCACATCCGCCGCCGTCAACCCCGCGCTCACCGTCGCCGCACAGGCGCTGCGCGTGGCCGATCACATCCGCGGCGAGGAGCTGTCATGAGCCGCCCTGCCGCCATCGTCACCGGGGCCTTGCGCGGTATCGGCCGTGCCGTGGCCGAGGCGCTTGCCGCCGAGGGCTTCGATCTCGTGGTGACGGACGTGCGCGAGGAGGGCGTTGCCGAGGTGCGTGCGGCGATGGAGGCTTGCGGCGCCGGCTTCGCGTTCCATCGGGCCGACATTTCCGACCTTGCCGACCATCCGAAGCTCGTCGAGGCCGCGCTTGGCGCCTTCGGCCGTATCGACTGCCTCGTCAACAATGCCGGAATCGCCGCGCCGACGCGTGGCGACCTGCTCGATCTGAAGCCCGAGAATTTCGACCGCGTGATGGCGGTCAACCTGCGCGGCACGGTCTTTCTCACGCAGGCCGTCGTCAAGGCGATGCTCGCCGCCCCTGCCGGGCACCCGCGAACCATCGTCAACATCACCTCCGTCAGCGCCGAAATGGCCTCGCCGGAGCGCGCCGACTACTGCATGTCCAAGGCGGGGCTTGCCATGTGGACCAAGAACCTCGCCCTGCGCCTCGCCGACGAGGGCATCGCCGTGTTCGAGGTACGCCCCGGCATCATCCGTACCGGTATGACCGCCGGTGTGGCCGGTAAGTACGACAGGCTGATCGCCGATGGCCTGGTGCCGGCGCGGCGCTGGGGGGAGCCGGAGGATGTGGGCTGCGCGGTGGCGGGGCTGGCGACCGGCCGCTTCGGCTTTGCCACCGGCACGATCGTCAACCTGGACGGCGCGCTGTCGCTCGCCCGGCTATGATGCGAACGAGGAAGGAATGACGGACTTCATCATCGTCGGCGCCGGCTCCGCAGGTTGCGTGCTTGCCAGCAGGCTGAGCGAGGATCCGGCGAACTCCGTCCTCCTGATCGAGGCGGGCGGGCGCGACTGGCATCCGCTGATCCACATGCCGGCGGGTTTCGCCAGGATGACCAAGGGCATCGCCAGCTGGGGCTGGTCGACCGTGCCGCAAAAGCATCTGGGCGATCGCGTGCTGCGCTATACGCAGGCCAAGGTGGTCGGCGGCGGCTCGTCCATCAACGCGCAGATCTACACCCGCGGCAACCCGGCCGACTACGACGCCTGGGTCAGCGAGGAAGGCTGCGCCGGGTGGAGCTATCGCGAGGTGCTACCCTATTTCAAGCGGGCCGAGGCCAACGAGCGCTTCGCCAACGACTATCACGGAGGGGACGGCCCGCTGGGTGTCTCCAATCCCATCGCGCCGCTGCCCATCTGCGAGGCCTATTTCCGCGCCGCGCAGGAACTCGGCATCCCCTTCAACCCGGACTTCAACGGCGCGCGCCAGGAAGGTGTCGGCTACTACCAGCTCACCCAGCGCGGGGCCCGCCGCTCCTCCGCCGCCGTCGCCTATCTCAAGCCCGCCCGCGACCGGCCGAACCTGGCGGTGAAAACCGCCGCCATGGTGACGCGTATCGTCGTCGAGAATGGCCGCGCGGTGGGGGTCGAGCTGGTCGAAAGGCCGGGCGCGGCGCCGGTCGTCCTGAGGGCGGAGCGCGAGGTGATCGTCTCGGCCGGCGCCATCGGCTCACCGAAGCTTCTGATGCAGTCGGGCATCGGCCCCGCCGACCACTTGAAATCCGTCGGCATTCTGCCGCTCCACGACCTGACGGGCGTCGGCGCCAACCTGCAGGATCACCTCGACCTCTTCGTCATCGCCGAATGCACCGGCGACCACACCTACGACAACTATGCCAAGCTGCACCGGACGGTCTGGGCCGGCCTGCAGTATATCCTGCTCAAGAAGGGCCCTGCCGCGTCCAGCCTCTTCGAGACCGGCGGCTTCTGGTACGCCGACCCGACCGCCGCCCATCCGGACATCCAGTTCCACCTCGGGCTTGGCTCGGGCATCGAGGCGGGCGTGGAGAAGCTGAAGAACCCCGGCGTCACGCTCAACTCCGCTTTCCTGCGCCCCCGCTCGCGCGGCACGGTGCGCCTGAAGAGCGCCGACCCCGCCGATAGCCCGCTGATCGACCCCAACTACTGGAGCGACCCCCACGACCGGGAGATGGCGTTCCGCGGGTTACGGCTGGCGCGCCAGATCATGCGGCAGAAGGCGCTGCGGCGCTTCGTTGCCCGCGAGGTGCTGCCCTGCCCCGGCGCCGACAGCGACGAAGCGCTCTTCGACTACGCCTGCCGCACGGCAAAGACCGATCATCACCCCGTCGGCACCTGCCGCATGGGCACGGGCGAGACCGCCGTCGTGACGCCGGAGTTGAAGGTGCGCGGGGTGGAGGGCCTGCGCGTGTGCGATGCCTCGGTCATGCCGCGCATCCCCTCTTCCAACACCAATGCCTCGGCCATCATGGTGGGCGAGAAAGGGGCCGACCTCATCCTCGAGCACGAGCCGGCGCCTCCGGCCGTCTTCAAGGACAATCTGGAGAGGGCGTAGTTTTTACCGCACCGCCTCTGCCGGCCTGAGCACGGTGATCAGGGCGCCGTAGGGGATGAGCATGGCTAGACCCACCAGAAGCTTCACCCCGAGATCGCCCAGCGCCAGCGACACCCACAGCGGCACATCCATGCCGGAACCGAAGAGCGGAACCGGGAAGGCGAGCGAACCGTCTTCCAAGCCTAATCCCGTGTCGAGGAAGGAGAAGGCAGCGGCGAAGGCCAGCGAGAAGAACAGCACGGTGTCGAGCGCAGAGCCGATCAGCGTCGAGATCAGCGGCGCCTGCCACCAGGCGCTTTTCCGCAGCCGGTCGAAGATGGCGACGTCCAGAAGCTGCGCGAGGAGGAAGGCCGAGCCCGAGGCGAGCGCGATGCGCGGGCTGGCGAGCAGCACCGAGAGCGCCATCGCCAGCACGAAACCCACCATCACCACGCGGCGCGCGGCGTCCGGCCCGAAGCGGCGGTTGGTCAGGTCGTTGATGAGGAAGGCGATCGGATAGGTGAACGCACCCCAGGTGAGGAGTTCGCCGAGGCCGAGATAGGAAAAGGGGAACTGAACGAGGAAGTTCGAGGCGGCGACGACGATCGCCATGGCGGCCACGAAGGGCCAGACTGCAAGGATGCGCGTCATTTTTTTATCCTGGGTGATGGAACCAGTGGGCGGGAAACGCTCCCGCCCCGGATCGGGTGGCTCAGGCTTCCGCCTGCTCTGCCAGCTTCTTGGCGACCTGCTTCTTCAAGAGGCGCGCCCGCTGGGAAAGCTCGTTCGACTTCGCCTTCATGAGGAAGGCATCGAGCCCGCCGCGATGCTCGACCGTGCGCAGCGCATTGGCCGAAACGCGCAGCCGGTAGTTCTGGCCGAGCGCCTCCGACATCAGCGTGACGTCGCACAGGTTCGGCAGGAAGCGGCGGCGGCTCCGGTTGTTGGCGTGGCTTACATTGTTGCCGCTCAACACGGCCTTACCGGTCAGTTCACATGCGCGGGACATTTTTCTACCTTTATCTTTCGGGCCATGACCCCTTGCCGCACCCGAAAGGACGGCGCGCGGAAAGTTTCAGGCGGCCTCGTGGAAAGTCGCCGTCCCCATAAAGACATTTGCCTTGCCGGTCAAGCTCGGGGTCTCGGGGACGCGCGGCATCGTTGCCACGCCCGGTTTTCACCGTCTGGCCATTTCAAAGAACCCACCCTTCGGGAAGGGTGGTGGGAAGACGGGCGGCCAAGGTGTCGCCAGTCTAAATTTTTTCAGCGACCTCTCGGCCGCCCGTCCGGCGTTCTTAAGTCTCCGCCCGTTCCGCTTCCACGAAGCCGGATCCGGAAGGCTTTGAGCCTTCCACGACAGGGCGCTCCGCGCCCCCGTCTCCCCGGCTCCCTTTTAAAGTGCACCGTCCGGCACGCGCCGCCCGTAGTGGCGGCAGGGGAACCCTTGGGCGGAGCCTCCCCGGGCCGGCCGCCACGTTAGCGGCCCGCCGGAGGCGCCGGCCCCTCCCCGCGAGACCGCCGTCGCGATCCACGTTCCCGCGGGAGGAACGGGCACAGGATAAGGGCGGCGTGGGCAGCGGGGGTAAAATGCGCGGTTGGGCGGCGCAAAAAAATGATAAGCGATTGTTTTGGAACGAATGTTTTTTTGAAGGGGCGGAAATTTATCCCCGCGCAGGCGAGGCATTGCCGGCTGAGGTGAAGGGCGCCCGCCGCCCTTCCAACCCTGAGTGGTGGCGCTGCGACCCGTCCACCGAAGCCTGAAGGGCGTGGGAGTGGGGCATTGTCGAGGCGATCTCGCGGCCCTTGTCGCTGCTCCTTCCACATATCCGCCCCATTTGCCGCTTTTGCCTAAGGGAGAGGGGCTTGGCGGGGAGGCCGCCGGTGCGGAGATGAGGAAATGGCCAGGCTTCGCGCGCGCACACTCGTTGCCGCCATCATGCTTGCAAGCATCGCCAGCCCGCTTTCGGCGGCGCGAGAGTCCTACCGCGTGCAGTACAGCGTCTCGCTCTTTGGGCTGCCGATCGGCCGCGCCGTGCTGGAAAGCCGCTTCGAAGGCCGGGGGTTTGCCATCGCCGGCCGCTTTGCCAGCGCCGGCATCGCCCGCATCTTCGACCGCACGGACGGCACGGTGAGCGTGAACGGATGGATGGGCGAAAGCGCCAGCCAGCCGAAGGAATATACGCTCGACTACAAGAGCGGGAGGAAAACGAAGAAGACGGCCATCCGCTTCGCCAACGGGAGCGTGGCCGAGACGGAGAACCGGCCCGAGCGCAAGAAGCGCGGCAAGGACTGGGTGCCGGTGGCGCGCGAGCATCTGGCCGATGTCGCCGACCCGCTGTCGGCGCTGCTTCTGCCCGTATCGAACGCGGCCGAGGTCTGCCGGCGCACGGTCAAGGTCTATGACGGCGAGACGCGCGCCGACCTCGTATTGCAGCCGGCGGCGGAAGGCGAGACCTTCTCCCGCGCCGCTGTTACCTGCCGGGCGCGCTTCGTGCCCGTCGCCGGCTACCGCAAGGGCCACTCCTCCATCGCTTATCTGCGCGACAGGTCGCGGATTCTGGTGGGCTTCGAAGCGGTGGAGGGCCGCGACCTTTACTCTCCGGTCGAGGCGACCATTGCCACGAAGATCGGAACCGTGCACATCAGGGCGCGTCCCATGTGAGGGTGGTTGCGAAGGAGGGGAAATGGCGCGCGCCACCTTGATCGGCTTTTCGGCTGTTGCCATGTGGGCGCTGCTGGCGCTCTTCACCGCGGCCTCGGGCAAGGTGCCGCCCTTCCAGCTTTCGGCGCTGTCCTTCACCGTCGGCACGGCGATCGGTGGCCTCGCGCAGCTTCTGTCGCCCGCCTTCCGCCGGCGCGAGGCCGTTCCTCCGGTCGTCTGGCTCATCGGCATCGGCGGCCTCTTCGGCTATCACTTCCTCTACTTCACCGCGCTGCGCAACGCGCCGGCCGTGGAGGCGAGCCTGATCGCCTATCTGTGGCCGCTGCTCATCGTGCTTGGTTCGGCCCTGATGCCGGGGGAGCGGCTCGGCTGGCACCACGTGGCCGGGGCGCTTCTCGGCCTTCTCGGCACCTTCCTCATCGTCACCAAGGGAGGTGGCCTCACGCTCGACGGCCGCTATGCGCTCGGCTACGCGGCGGCCGGCGGCTGCGCGCTCTTCTGGTCCGGCTATTCGCTCCTGTCGCGCCGCTTCCAGGCCGTGCCGACCGGCATCGTCACCTGGTTCTGCGCCGCCACGGCGATCCTCTCCGCCCTTTGCCACCTGGCCCTGGAAGAGACGGTGTGGCCGGCGGGCGCCGGCGAATGGCTCGCCGTTCTGGGCCTCGGCCTGCTTCCCGTGGGGGCGGCATTCTATGCCTGGGACTATGGCGTCAAGCACGGTAACATCCAGGTGCTGGGGGCCGCGAGCTATGCAGCGCCGCTCCTGTCGACGCTGATCCTCATCGCCGCCGGCAGGGCGGAGCCGACGATCAACATCCTCGCCGCGTGCCTGCTGATCACCGGCGGGGCGGCGTTGGCGGCCAAGAACATGCTGCGGCGGCGCAAGCCGGCAGTTCCGGGTGATGCGGCGGCTTGAGGTTGGGGTGGTGTCCTGCGCATACGCGGGATCGAGAGTTGGGAGATGCCTTTGGCCAACCTAGTATTACAGTGCACTTGAAGAGCGCGGGAAAGTGCATGCGGTCTGGCTGGCGTTATACCCCCACCCTCAATCCCTCCCCTCAAGGGGGAGGGGGACGTCAGCGTCGCGCGATTGGCTTCAATGTTGGTGCCAGGCGCCAAAGCCTCCCTCACCCTTGAGGGGAGGGATTGAGGGTGGGGGTCCGGCGAAGCCGAACTAAAGACTCCATCCACATGAAGGGGCGAAGGCATCTCCCTTTGGCCAACCTAGAAACAGACCCCTCTACTCCGCCGGATACCAGTAGCGCGCCTCCGCCGCACCGCGTTCGATGCGCACGAAGTTGTTGGCGAAGACGCGGTAGGGCGGGCTCCACTCGCCGTCCGGCCATTTGACGCGGATCTCGGCGCGCTCGGCGGTGCCGACGCCGGCATGCACGAAGCCTGAATGGCCGGAAGCATGGCCGCCGCCCACCTGCACCGTGCGGTTGGCGGTGCGCGTGCCGTATTTGACGGCGATCAGCGCGCCGACGGCATTTGCGTTGGGGCCCTTCTGGGCGAGTTCGACGGCGACGAAATTGCCCATGGGCGTGGGCCCGGCTTCGGCCCTTTGCTTTGCCGCAGTTCCGGGCGGAAAACCGGTTCCCGCTTTTCCTGGAATTGCCCTGGCGCCGAGATTGCGGAAGAGCGAGACGTTTTCTTCCCGATTGACGACCAGGAGGTCCAGCATGCCGTCCATGTTGAAATCGTCGACGATGGCGCCGCGCCCCTTGGTCGGCAACCCGATGCCCGCTTCGGCGCCGGCCTCCGCGAAGCGGCCGTCCCACTGGCCGAGAAGCAGATTGTCGGGATCGACCGCCGCGAAATCCGGCATCTGCTCGACATTGCCCTTGGCGATGAAGAGATCGAGCAGGCCGTCGTTGTTGAAGTCAGCGAACTCGGCGTGCCAGCCGGTGGAGGGCTTCAGGTCCTCGCCGATATAGGGGCGATGCGCCGTGGCGCCGCGGTCGTAGGCGATGTCGGTGTAGATGGGGCGGTCTTCCTCGGCCTCCTCGTCCAGCATCTGCAGCTTGGTGTCACCCATGGAAGTGAGCGCGTATTCGGGATAGCCGTCGCTGTTAAGGTCGCCTTCGGCGATGCCCATGCCCCAGATCGTGAGGTGGCGCCAGCCTTCCGAGCGGCTGAAGAGGCGGGGCGCGCGGCCGGTTTCGATGTGCCAGAGCTGCTCCTCGCCGCCGCGGTAATAGTGCCGGTCGTTGGTGATCCTCAAATCGGGCGTGCCGGAGCGGTTCCAGTCGGTAAAGAGCATGGAGAGGGCGCAGTAGCCGGGGCTGAGCGGGCGTCTTTCGGCATAGCGCGGCCCGCCCTCGCCCGCCTCCGGGCGGTAGAGGGCGTTGTCGTGGCAGGTGCCCCAGGGCGAGCCGGGGGCGGAACGGTCGACATAATTGCCGAAGGCCAGCGTCGGGAAGGCGTTGCCCTCCTCCCAGCTCGCGGAGAAGGCGGTGGTCCAGGCGTTGCCGCCGTCAAAGGCGAAAAGCGCGTTCGCTTGCCTGAAGGTGCAGTCCGGGCCGCCTTTCAGGAGCACGTTCTCGCCCAGCCTGAGGAGCGCGAGGTCGAGATGGCCGTCATTGTCGATGTCGAGCGGATAGGCGCCCAGCACCTTTTCAAGGGTGCGCTGGCTCAGCCCCGTGTCGCGCGCCGCAAAGCGCAGGGGACCGCCGGCCGTGGTTTCGTTGACGTAGAGCCTGGCGGGGTCCTTGCCGCCGGCGAGGAAGAGATCGGGCCGCCGGTCGCCGTTGCAATCGAAGGAGGCGGCGCCTCCGCCGACGAAATATTCCCACGGGCCGCGATAGGCGTGCTCGATGCCGGCGGCAAGGGCCTCCTCGTGCATGGCGGGGATGTCGTTGAGGGGGCCGGCGGCGGCGGGGGTGGCGATGAAAAGGGAAAGGGCGATGAGGAGGCAGCGCCCCTTCTCCATGCGGCCGTATCTATCCAAGAGCAAATCCATCACTGCCCAATCACCAGCGTCCGCAAAAATGCGATCAGCGCACCGCGCTCCTCTTCCGCCGCTTCCACATAGCGGTCGCGCGCCGCGCGGCCTTCGCCGCCATGGGCGCGGATCACTTCGTCGAGCGTCGGCAGGTCGTTGCGGTGGCCGTAGGGGCCGGTCGAGCCGGTGCCCCATAATTCGGCGGTCATGAAGACGTTGCGCTCCACGAAGCGCTGGGCGAGGAGCTCGTTGCCGAGGGCGGCGACCTCCTGATCGGCGATCGTGTGGCGCTTCAGGTCGCCGAAGAGCGGCACGAGCACCGCGCCCTCCCCGTTGCGCGGCAGGCCGCGTGCCCAGTCGAGGAGGGCGAGGTCGTAGACGGCCGGCTCGGCAAGCTCGCTCCCGCGCAGCGTGCCGGCCATGTCGAGCGGGCCGGGGTCGGCGAAGGAGAGCGATTGGAGCGGCAGGGAGCGGCGGTGGCACTCGGTGCAGCCGAGTGTGTCGAAGACGGCGCTGCCCTTTCTGGCGGCCGCCTGCCATGCGGGGTCCTCGGGCGCACGCTCGAGCGGCGGCTCAAGGCCGGCCTGCCAAGCGACGAGGGCCGAGACGTCGCCCGCGCTCACCTCGTCCTCCACGCCGTCGCCGTCGTGGTCGGGTTCGCCGGTCCAGCGCAGGCCGAAGCGCTCGCTCGCCTGCATGCCGTGGTGATGGTTGAGGGCGTTGACGGTGAACTGGCGCAGCGAGGTCATCACGCCTTTCTGGCTGAAGGGGCGGATGACGAGGTCGTGATCGACGCCTTCAACGGCGGAAAGGTCCAGCATGCCGTCTGGCGCGGCGACGATGGCGCCGAAATCGACGCCTTTGCTCGCAAGCCTTGCCGTGACGGCGCTGCCCGCGCCGCGCGCCTTCACCAGCGCCTCGCGGCGGATGCGCTGCAGATCCGCCGTCATCTCACGCGCCAAGAGCTCGATCAGGCCGGCGCCGAAGAGATGGTTGGTGCCCCGCTCGTTGGAGAATTGCGGGTCGAGGCTGTCGAAATCGGCGCTTTCGAAGCCTTCCGAGACGAAGACGTTGGTGACGAAATCGCCGGCACCGCCGGTGGCCGGCAGGTTGTGGCAGCCAGCGCAGGCGTTGGCGTCGAGGCCGGCGGAGCGGAAGAAGGCGTTTTCGGGCGGACGCTTGCGCTTGGTCGGAACGATGGCCTGGGTGGCAAACGGCCTGCCGACGCCGTCGGCGGGGGTGAAGTGGCCGACGAAGAGTTCTTCACCGCGCTTGCGCAGAGCCTCGAGCGCCGCCTTGTCGAGCGTGCCGGACAAGGCGTCCTGGTCCACGTGCCGCGATATCACGCCCTCGTGCCACGGCTCCGCGGCCGCGCTTGCGGCGGCGATCAGGACTGCCGCGGCGAGAGCCGGGACACGGCCGACCCGCTTCATGCCACGACCCTCCCGTCTTCGGGCTTTCTGCCGCCCGCGCCGGGGCGGAGGCCGGGGCCGAAAACTTCCCAGTCGAGGCCGGTCAGCGCCGTCATGGCGCAGCCTTGCTGAATGAAGGGCACCTCGTCGGGCCATGTCTCGAACGAAACGTCCTCGGCGTGCTGGCCGCCGGCCGTCTGGGCGAGCGCGGCACGGATCTCCGGCTCCAGGATGTCGAAGGCCGCCGTGCCCTGGCCGACCATGGCGACGGGCGCGGGGTCGATCAGAGCGAAGAGGCTGCCGATGCCGATGCCGATCGCCTCGGCCGCCTCGCGGAATGCCTGGCGTGCCGGGCCGTCCCCCCGGCGCGCCATTGCCGCCAGCGCCTCCATCTCGCCGGCCTTGATGTCGGCGATCGGCTTTTCCATGGCGCTCTTGCCGTGCGCCTTGCGCCAGATGGCGTAGTTGCCCGCATAGGCCTCGATGCAGCCCCGGCGCCCGCAACGGCATAGGGCACCATCGGGCCTGTGGATCATGTGGCCGAATTCGCCGGCGGATGAATGGGTGCCGGTGAACAATTGCCCGTTCAGCATCAGGCCCATGCCGATGCCTTGCGACAGGAGGAGGGCGATGAAATTGTCGCGGTAGCGTTCCGGATTGCGCCAGCGCAGCGCGGCGGCGATCATGTTGCAATCGTTCTGCACCGTCACCGGGACGCCGAACGCCGCCTCCAGCTCCGGGCCGAAGGCGATGTCGCTGTGCGGGGTGATCGGCGACCACAGCATCTGACGGCCGGCGGCGTCGGTGATGCCCTGCACGGCGAAGGCGATGCGCAGGAAGCCTTCGCGGCCGCAGGCGATCTCGCGCACGGCGGAGACCGCTGCGTCCAGAAGCGCCTGCCGACTGAGCGTCAGCGTCGACAGGCGGTGCGCTTTGGTATCGATCACGCGGCCGCAATAGTCGACCAGCACCGCCGACAGGCTGTTGAAGGACAGGTGGAGACAGACGACGGTGGCGGCCTCGGGGTCGAGCCCCAGCGCCACCTGCGGGCGACCGCGCCGGGCGGGCGCCGCCTCGCCCTGCCCGATCTCGCGCATGATGCCTTCCTCGATGAGGTCGGAGGCGATGGCCGAGATGGTGGAATGGCTAAGCCCCGTCAGACGGGCGATCTCCGTGCGCGACGGCTGGTCGGCCCGCCGCACGGCGGCGATCACCAGCGCGCGATTGCGCTTGCGCATCTCGTCATGGCGGATTCCGGTCGTCAATCCGCATCCTCCCTTGGCCGCACCGGCATTTCCTCCCGCGCCGGCAGACTGAAATGCCATATTGACACGGGTGAAAACGTGAGTCATTCTTTTTTTCGAAGCTCGAAAAAATGGGGCTTTGTTACAGGCAATAGAATTGTCGTGCCCTTTCCGGGCACCTGGGAGGAAATCATGAAGAATATGACGACCGCCGTCCTGGCGGGCCTCGCATTTTCGTTGTCGCTGTCGACGGCCGCGCTGGCCGAAGGCAAGGTGATAGGCGTTTCCTGGTCCAACTTCCAGGAAGAGCGCTGGAAAACCGACGAGGCCGCCATGAAGGCGCAGATCGAGGCGGATGGCAACAGCTACATCTCCGCCGACGCGCAGTCCTCGGCCGCCAAGCAGCTCACCGACGTGGAATCGCTCATCTCCCAGGGTGCGAACGCGCTCATCATCCTGGCGCAGGACTCCTCGGCCATCGGCCCGGCAGTGGAAAATGCCGTCAACGAGGGCATTCCGGTGGTCGGCTATGACCGGCTCATCGAGAACGCCGACGCCTTCTACCTGACCTTCGACAACAAGGAAGTGGGCCGCATGCAGGCGCGTGCGGTGTTCGAGGCGCAGCCGGAAGGCAACTATGCCTTCATCAAGGGCTCCTCGGCCGATCCGAACGCGGATTTCCTGTTCGAGGGGCAGATGGAGGTGCTCAAGGAAGCGATCGATTCCGGCGCGATCAAGAATGTCGGCGAGGCCTATACGGACGGCTGGCTGCCCGCCAACGCGCAGCGCAACATGGAGCAGATCCTGACCGCCAACAACAATGAGGTGGACGCGGTCGTGGCATCCAACGACGGCACGGCGGGCGGTGTCGTCGCTGCGCTCGAGGCGCAGGGCCTTGCCGGTGCCGTGCCGGTCTCCGGCCAGGACGGCGACCATGCCGCGCTCAACCGCGTCGCGCTGGGCACGCAGACCGTCTCGGTGTGGAAGGACGCGCGCGACCTCGGCACGGAAGCGGCCAAGATCGCCAACCAGCTTGCCGAGGGCACGGCGATGGAAGATGTCGAGAACGCGGTGAAGTGGTCCGACGGCCCGAACGGCGTAGAGATGAATGCCGTCTTCCTGGCGCCGGTGCCGATCACGCGGGACAACCTCAACGTCGTCATCGACGCCGGCTGGGTGACGAAGGATGTCGTCTGCCAGGGCGTCCAGCCCGGCACGGCCGACGTCTGCGGCTAACGCGCCACGTAGAAAATCGAGACGCCGCGGTCCGTACCGGACTGCGGCGTTTTCATAATCAGCCCCGCGCGGTGTATGGTGGGGCCGTGAGGGAGGATCGGAATGGCGGATGCAACGTCCCACGCGTCGACGTCGCAGGGCGCCTCGGCGACGCCAGACGGCGTAGTGGCGCGGTTTCTCAAGGCGACTGAACTCGACACGCGCATGCTTGGCATGCTGGGAGCGCTGCTGATCGTCTGGCTCGGCTTTCACCTGCTTTCCGGCGGCCTTTTCCTCACGCCGCGCAATCTGTGGAACCTTTCGGTCCAATCCGCCTCGGTCGCCACCATGGCCACCGGCATGGTGCTCGTCATCGTGACGCGCAACATCGACCTTTCGGTTGGCTCGCTTCTCGGCTTCGTCGGCATGATCATGGCCGTCACCCAGGTGTCGTTCCTGCCGGACTTCCTGGATTTCGGCCATCCGGCCATCTGGATCATCGCGCTCGGTGTGGGCATCCTGGTGGGCGCACTCATCGGCGCACTGCACGGCTATATCATCGCCTTTCTCGGCGTCCCGGCTTTCATCGTCACGCTGGGCGGGCTGCTTGTGTGGCGCGGCGCGGCGTGGTGGGTCACCAGCGGCCGCACCATCGCCCCCATGGACACCACCTTCCGCCTCATGGGCGGTGGGCCCGGCGGTTCGATCGGTGCCACCTGGAGCTGGATCATCGGCATCGTTGCCTGTGCGGCGCTCGTTCTCATGCTGATCCAGGGGCGCAGGCAAAGGCGCAAGTTCAAGTTTCCCCTGCGTCCGCTGTGGGCGGAGGGCTTTCTGGGCACCGTCGGCTGCGCACTCATCCTCGGCGCCGTCGCGGTGGCCAATGCCTACCCGCTGCCCTCGGCCATCGCGCGGCGCTATGCCGAGGCGAACAATATTCCCGTTCCCGAAGGCGGGCTGTTCATCGCGCACGGCATCGCCATTCCGGTGCTGATCGCCATCGGCGTCGGCATCGTCATGACGTTCCTGGCCACACGCACGCGCTTCGGCCGCTATGTCTTCGCCATCGGCGGCAACCCAGAGGCGGCCGAGCTTGCCGGCATCAACACCCGCTGGGTGGTGATGAAGATCTTCATCCTCATGGGCGTGCTTGCATCGATCGCCGCAGCCATATCGACGGCGCGGCTCAACGCGGCGACCAACGCGCAGGGAACGCTCGACGAGCTCCTGGTGATCGCCGCCGCCGTCATCGGTGGCACGTCGCTCGGTGGAGGCGTGGGCACTGTCGCCGGCGCCATGATCGGCGCGGTGCTGATGCAATCGCTCGCCACCGGCATGATCCTGCTCGGCGTCGACACGCCGCTGCAGAACATCGTTGTCGGCGCGGTTCTGGTCGTCGCCGTCTGGCTCGACACGATCTACCGCAAGCGCACGCAGTAAGGGAGGGCGCGATGGCAGACAACACACCGCTCGTCGAGATGAAGAACATCTCCATTGCCTTCGGCGGCATCCATGCCGTCGAGGACGTCTCGGTCGACCTTCACGCGGGCGAGGTGGTCGCGCTCGTCGGGCACAACGGCGCCGGCAAATCGACGCTCATCAAGATCCTGTCGGGCGCCTACAAGCGCGATGCGGGCACGATCCACGTCAACGGCGAGGAAGCGCACATCGCCAACCCGCGCGACGCCAAGAAATACGGCATCGAGACCATCTATCAGACGCTGGCGCTGGCCGACAATGTGGACGCCGCCGCCAACCTATTCCTCGGGCGCGAGTTGAGGACCTCCTGGGGGACGCTCGACGACGTGGCGATGGAATCGGAAACGCGCAAGGTGATGGGCCGGCTCAACCCGCGCTTTCAGCGCTTCAAGGAGCCGGTGAGCCGGCTTTCGGGCGGACAGCGGCAGTCGGTGGCGATCGCCCGCGCCATCTACTTCGACGCACGCATCCTCATCATGGACGAGCCGACGGCGGCACTTGGGCCGCAGGAGACGGCGCAGGTCTCCGATCTCGTACGTCAGCTCAAGCAGGAAGGCATCGGCATCTTCCTCATCAGCCACGACATCCACGACGTCTTCGACCTCGCGGACCGGGTGGTGGTGATGAAGAACGGACAAGTGGTCGGCACGGCACGCCCCGGCGACGTGACCGAGGACGACGTGCTGGGCATGATCATCCTCGGCAAATGCCCGCCCGGTGCCGTGCCGGGACCCGGTGCGCTGCAGGTAGCCGCGTGAGGCCGCCCGGTTACGCGGCCGCCTTTGCCTGCTGACCGAAGAACAGTGCCTGGCTGATAAGCGCCTTCACCATGTCGGGATTGAAGGGCTTGGTGACGAGAAAGGCCGGCTCCGGCCGCTCCCCGGTCAGAAGCCGCTCGGGGAAAGCGGTGATGAAGATGACGGGAATCGGGTTGGCCTCCAGAATTTCGTTGACCGCGTCGATGCCCGAGCTGCCGTCGGCGAGCTGAATGTCGGCCAGCACCATGCCTGGCCTCGTCTTTCGGAAGAGTTCGACCGCTTCGCGGTGGGTGCGCGCCGTGCCGACGGCGCGGTGGCCGAGGCTTTCGACCAACTCCTCGATATCCATGGCGATCAGCGGCTCGTCTTCGATGATCAGGATATCGGTCGCCACCTGACGCGAAATCTCGTCGCTTGCCTCCTTCAGAAGTGCGTTCAGGCGCCCCACCTCCACATCCAGGATCTCCGCGGCCTCCTCCGTGCCAAACCCCTCGACCGCCACCAGCAGGAAAGCCTGTCGCGGCCGTGGCGAGAGGGCGGACAAATTTGTGATGGCGCGCTCTTCCCACGCGGAAGTGGGCCGCGCCTCGGGCATCTGGATCTTGAGGGTTCCGAAAAGCCTGGCGAAAAGCTTGAACAGCGCAATGCGATCGTTCGAGGCCTTGGGAAAGATCGACGTGTCGGCGATCAACGCCTCCAAGGTCGCCGCGACCAACGCATCGCCGCTGGTCTGCGACCCGGAGACGGCACGGGAGAACCTCCGCAGATAGGGCAAATGCGGGGCAATTTTCGCTGACAAACTCATGCTGAATTCGTCTCCCTCGATGAATGGAAGCTAAATTCTGAACGACTGGCCTCAACGCCGGTGCCATTAAAAAGTTCCCGCCGCGGTGGAACAAATTCGTCTCCATGACGTTCCCGTCCGAATTTGCGTAACCGCAGGCAACATGCATGATCGGAAAGACAGTACGGAACCGGGGTGCCAAACGGGCGTTGAATGGGCATGAAGTATCAGAAGACTGAAATGAAACGAGATTCCGGGGAACGACGCTCTGGTTCCGACCCTCTGGGGCCCAACTCGGAGATAGGCCGCAAGCTCCGGCAGTATTATGCCGACTTGATTTCGGAGGAGGTTCCAGACCGCTTCAGCCAGTTGTTAAGCGAACTCGATGGGAAGGAACAGCCTCAGTCAGCGGTGAAAGAGGATTGAGCATGTCCCCATCACCGAGTTTCCGCAACGGCTTGTTGGCGGCGGTGCCGGTGTTACGGGCCTTCGCGGTCTCGCTTGCGAAGAACGCCGATCGGGCGGACGACCTTGTCCAGGAAACGCTGGTCAAGGCATGGGACAAGCAGGACAGCTTCCAGGCCGGCACGAACTTGAAGGCCTGGCTGTTCACCATCCTGCGCAACGAGTTCTACTCGCAAATGCGCAAGCGCAAGCGTGAGGTGGAGGACACGGACGGGACGATGACGGCACAGCTTTCCGTGCATCCGAGCCAGGAGGGCTCGACCGACCTGACCGATTTCCGCAAGGCGCTGGAACTGCTGCCGGAAGACCAGCGCGAGGCGATCATCCTCGTCGGCGCTTCCGGCTTCTCCTACGAGGAAGCCGCGGAGATCTGCGGCTGCGCGGTGGGCACGATCAAAAGCCGCGTCAGCCGTGCACGGGCCCGGCTTCAGGAGATCCTCGGGATCGAGGGGGAAAGCGATTTCGGTCCCAGTTCCACGACCAACGTGACGAACGTCGCCTGAAAGATCGTTTGAGAATTTCGCGGCGGCGGGCAATCGGGGAGCAGACCGCTGCAACGATGGTCGGCGGTCGCGGAACTGTTTCGAGCGCATGGACGTTTAAACGAGGAGTGGCCGCGCATCAGGTCGGTCGACTCCGCGGCCATGTACAGAAAACAGAAAACTGCACATGGAGATTTATCATGATCCGCAAACTTTTGGCGACCACCGCGATCGCTACGCTGGTTGCAACCGGCGCGGTCGCTCAGACAACGGCACCCACCGCCGATCCGACCACGACGGATCAGCAGCCGGTGGATATGACGATCCGCGCGGAAGGCAATCTGGCATCCAACATCATCGGTGAGGCCGTCTACAACGGCACCGGCGAGGACGCCGAGAATATCGGTTCCGTCCGCGACCTCGTGATCGACAAGGAGGGCAACGTCGAAGCCATCGTTGTCGGCGTCGGCGGCTTTCTCGGCATCGGCCAGAAGGAAGTCGCGCTCGAATACGACCTCGCCCAGTGGTCGGAGCAGCAGGACGGTGAGCGTTGGCTCGTGGTCGAGACGACGGCAGACGCGCTGAGGGCGCAGCCCGAATTCGACAGGTCGGCCTATCGCCCGATGCCGGCCGATGCGGACGTCGCCGAGACCAAGCCCGCCACGGCAGAAGACCTGGCCGCGGCGCCGGCACCGGACGAGGGTGCCGAGGGCGCAATGGGTACGGGCGATACCACGGCCGAGGCCCCCGCCCCGCCTGACGACCAAGCCGGCGAAGGCGAGACCACCATGGCCGAGGACCGCCAGGACCGTCCCGCCGAGGACACTGCAGCGATGACGGAGGAACGTCAGGCGGACAAGACCGACCCGACCCGCACCGGCGCCATCGATCGCAGCCAGCTGCAGGAGGCTGAGCCCGGACAGCTCAGCGCGGAGAACCTGACCGGCACCACGGTCTTCGGCGCCAACGAGGAGAACGTCGGCGAGATCGGCGATGTCGTCCTGACGCCGGAAGGCGAGGTGGATGCGGTGATCGTCGATGTCGGCGGGTTCCTCGAGATCGGTGAGAAGAAGGTTGCCATCGGCATGGACAACCTGGCCTTCATGACCGACGAGGGCGGCGATCTTTATCTCTACACCGAGTTCACCCAGCAGGAACTCGAGGCGCAGCCGGAATACGACGAAGCGACGTATGCTGAGCGGCGCGACGAGATGCGCATGCAGATGCAGTAAGGCTAGAGGTCGCGCCTGCGGCCGCAAGACGAGGCCCCGCGCCGCCTGCCGGCGCGGGGCCTTTATTATCTCTTGGCGCGAGCGGCGGAAAGGTCGACACTGTCGCCGGCAGGGAGACAGTCCTTATCCGGACAGACGCCTTCCGCGCCGGGCCGCGCCGCGCCATATGGGCCGTGCGGACCCATCCAACCGAAGGAGCGGCATCATGCTCGACACCATCGAAGGCATTCATCACATCACCTCCATGGCGAAGGACGCCGCGGGGACCGACAACTTCGCCACCAGGGTGCTCGGGCTGCGCCGCGTCAAGAAGACGGTGAATTTCGACGCGCCGGATGTCTACCACCTCTACTATGCCAACGGCATCGGCCAGCCGGGCACGGTGCTGACATATTTTCCCTTCCCCAACATCGTTCGCGGCACGCGCGGGGCGGGCGAGGTCGGCACCACCGTTTTTTCGGTTCCCGAAGGCAGCCTCGACTTCTGGGAGAAGCATCTCAACGCCAAAGCGGTGAGCGGGCTGCGGCGCGCCTCACGCTTCGATGAAGAGCGTCTTTATTTCGACGGTGCGGACGGCGACGGCTTCGCGCTGGTGGAAGTGGCAGAGGATGCCCGCCAGCCCTGGACCGGCGCCGGCGTTCCCGCCGAACACGCGATCCGCGGCTTCCACTCCGCATCGCTGACGCTTAACGACAGCGGAGGGACAAGCGCACTTCTGGAGCTGATGGGCTTCAAGAATGCCATGGAGGAAGGAAACCTGCGCCGCATGGTGCGCGCCGGCGGGAACGGCGCCGATATCATCGATCTGGAGACGGACCGGATGGCGGGGGCGGCGCGCCAGGGGGCGGGCTCCGTACATCACATCGCCTTCGCGGTACCCGACAGCACCGCGCAACTGGCGGTGCGCGAGGCGCTGGTGAAGGAGCGGTTCAGCGTTACGCCGGTGATCGACCGCGACTATTTCCTCTCCATCTACTTCCGGGCGCCGGGCGGCGTGCTGTTCGAGATCGCCACCGACGATCCGGGCTTTGCGCGCGACGAGGACGTGGAGCATCTGGGCGAGGCGCTGAAGCTGCCGCGCCAGCATGCCCATCTCAGGCCCCTTCTGGAAAGCCAACTGCCGCGTATCGGAGAGTAGAGCGATGTCCGCCGACGCCTACCAGCATTACAGCGCACCCACTGGGCCGGGCCGGCCGCTGCTCTTCCTCTTTCACGGCACGGGCGGCAATGAGCGCCAGCTTCTGTCGATGGCCGAAACGGTGTTGCCGGGCGCCGGCATCGTCGCCCCGCGCGGCGACGTCGACGAAGAAGGCGCGGCGCGCTTCTTCCGGCGCACGGGCGAGGGTGTCTATGATATGGACGACCTTGCGCGTGCGACGGGGAAGATGGCGGGTTTCGTGCGCGCCCATGTGGCGGCGCAGGAGCCGAGCGCCGTCCTCGGCCTCGGCTACTCCAACGGTGCCAACATCCTTGCCTCGGTCATCTTCGCCGATCCGGCGTTGTTCGATGCCGCGGTGCTGATGCATCCGCTTATCCCCTTCCAGCCGCGCATCGGCGCTGAAACGTTCAAGACCCGGCTGCTGCTGACGGCAGGCCGCAGGGACCCTATCTGCCCCCCGACGCTCACCGAGCGGCTGATGGCGCATCTGGGCGCCGCCGGCGCCGAGAGCGAGATCGTGTGGCACGAGGGTGGGCACGAGGTGCGGCCGGAGGAGCCGGCGGCCGCCAGGCGCTTCCTCGCTCCCTACGCGGGCGAAGCCGTGCGGGAGGCCGGCGAATGACATTCGATCCGTCGCGTATCCATCTTGAGGATCTGGGTGGAAAGGGCCGCTATGTCTATGCCGCCGACGGGGAGAAGGCGGAGATGACCTTCACCAGGATTGGCACGAGCCAGATCATCATTGATCATACGGAGGTTCCGACGCCCTTTCGGGGGCAAGGCGTCGGCGAAGGGCTGGTGGCGCATGCGGTGGAGGCGGCGCGCAAGGACGGTGTGAAGATCAGGCCGCTCTGCCCCTTCGCAGCGGCCCAGTTCCGCCGGCATCCCGAGTGGCAGGACGTTTTGGCGCGGTAAGCCGGAGAAACGTCAGGCCGCCTTTGCCAGGCGCGGGCTCTCGCCGGCCTCGACGAAGGCCCGGTGCAGCGTCTTCACCGCTTCCTCCCGGCTTTCGCTCGCCACCACGAACTGCACGTCGACGCCGCGGCCCGTCTCCTGTGCCGAGATTGGCTCGATGCCGGCCTCACAGAGCGCCGTCAGCCCCTTGAGCATGACGTTGAGGCCCTTCAGGTCGCGCCCGATGACCGACACCATGCCGGCACGGCGGGTGGTGACGCGGGCGGAGGGATAGCGCTCCGTCAGGTCCCGCTCGACACGGCGAACGGTCTTCAGCGGCGCCTGGATGTGGTGGACGATCGAGTTTGCGTTGGACACCTTCGAGACGATGCGCACCCGGTGGCGAGTCAGCACGTCGAGGATGGCCGCGTCGTAGCCCTTCACGCCCACCATATCCTGCTCGAACAGCTCCAGCGTGGTGACTGGCAGTCCCGTGACCATCTCCACGCCGGGCCTGTCCGCAGACTCGGCGTCGATCAGCGTGCCGGGGTCGTGCGGCTCGAAGGCGTTGGCGACGCGCAAGGGAACGCCCGCCTGGCGCAGCTTCTTCGCCGCCTTCGGGTGGATCGCCTCCATGCCCATGTTCGAGAGCTGGTCGGCAACGTCGTAGTTGGTGCGGCCGATCTTGCGCACGTTCTGCGCCCCGACCAGGCGCGGATCGGCGCTGGAGAGGTGGAACTCCTTGTGGATGATCGCCTCGCGGGCACCGGTGAGCGCTGCGATGGTGGCGAAGGTGACCTCGGAATAGCCGCGGTCGAACTCGCGCATCAGGCCCTCGCGGCACTGGGCATAGCCGGTGACGATGGGCAATTCGCGCGCAAGATCCACCTCTGCGAAGGCCGCTTCGATGCGCTCGTCGAGGCTTGGCTGGGCCTCCTCGCGCCATCCCGTCAGGTCAATAAGGCACGCATTGACGCCGTGGCGGCGCAAAAGCAGGGTCAGGTTGCTGGCCGAATGCGCCTCGCCCAGGGCCGACAGCATTTCACGGATCGTCTGCATGTGCTCGACGAGCTGGAAATGCCCGTAGGAGCACAGGCGCTGCAGATCGATCAGGCAGCGGCGCGCACCGTCGATGCGCTCGCGCACGAAATCGTCGGCGGCCTTCCGGTCGTCGGCATGATCGAACATCCCCGCGTTGATGTCGTGCATGGCGCGGCTGACCTCGCCCAGCGCCTCCATCCATCCATGCTCGTTGTCGGCATGGGCAAACTGCGCGTAGACGCCGGCCTTGCCCGACTTCTTGTGTTCGAGCAGCTTGTCCGTGATGCCGCCGAAGGCGGAGACCACGAAGACGCGGTGATAGAGCGCCTCGCCCTTGCGCGCGCCGATCAGGATGGTGTCGAGCAACTCGCGCGCCCGGCTCATGGAGGTCCCGCCGATCTTCTCGACGGTATGGCTACGGGGCGCATTTGCCGGCACGCCGCGATCCGCCGCGGCGTGCTCCTCTTCCGCTAATTGTGTCATGGCTTGAGCCGTTTTCTCCCAGACCCGTTCATCGTTTCATGAAATCGATGAACTGATCTAACTCTTTGTTTTTTCTCAATTCCGGACGGAAAACCGGTCTCCGATTTTCCTGGAATTGCTCTAAACCAGCTTGCCGGAAGCGATCTCGATGGCCTTGGCCTCGCCGCGCTCGGCCAGGAAATCAGGCCGCGGCTTCTTGGCGCCGAAGGGCTCCTCTAGCTGGTTGGACATGGCGTTGAACACGAAGAAGGCGTTCGAACGGGAGAAGGGGGTTATGTTGCCGTTCGAGCCGTGCATCGTGTTGCAGTCGAACAGAACCAGCGTGCCCGCCTTGCCGGTGGCAGCATGGATGCCGTGCTCGGACGCCAGCTTGGTCAGCGCCTCGTGCGAGGGCACGCCCACCTCTTGCTTCTTCAGCGAGGCCTTGTGGTTGTCCTCCGGCGTTTCGCCGGCACAGGCGACGAAATGCTTGTGCGAGCCGGGCATCAGCATGAGCGGGCCGTTGAGCGCGTCGTTGTCCGTGAGGAGAAGCGACGCGGAGACGGCGCGCATGCGCGGCATGCCGTCCTCGGCGTGCCAGGTCTCGAAGTCGGAGTGCCAGTAGAACTCTTTGCCGGTGAAGCCCGGCTTGTAGTTGAGCCGCGACTGATGGACGTAGACCTCGTCGCCGAGCAGGAAGCTGGCGATGCCGGCGATGCGGCGGTCACGCGCCAGCCGGTTGAAGAGCGGGCTCTGCTCGGGCAGCTTGAAGACCGTGCGCACCTCGTCGGAACCCGGCTCCGTGATGATGCTGCCGTCCATCAATTCACGCTCGCCACCGCGCAGAGCGGCCGATTCGGCCATCAGCGCCTTCACCTCGTCTTCGGTGAAGAGGTCCTTGAGCACCAGGAAACCGTCGCGGTCGAACTGGTCGGCCTGCTGAGCCGTCAGGGGCGCGTCGGGGCGCCACTGGCTCCAGACAGTCTTGTCCTGCCGCGGCAGCCAGCGCTCTTCCGGCAGGCGGCTCGGGTAGGGATCCTGTCGTCGGTCGGCGGGATGAGTGATTGCAGACATCTTTTTCTCCTTCTTCTTTTGGTTTCTGCCGGCGTGGCTTCACCTCACGCCGACTCGGCCTCCAGTGCGTAGGAGCCATCGTCCTTGTGAACTTCGGTGCCCGTTACGGGCGGGTTGAAGACACAGGCCATGATCATGGGCTTGTCCGCGTCGGCGCGGAGAATGTGCTTGTCGTTCTTGTCGAGGGCGTAGACCACGCCCGGCTTTATCCGGTGGACCTTGCCGGTGGCGCAGTCCTCGATGGAGCCGGTGCCGTCGACGCAGTAGACGCTTTCGAGATGGTTCTTGTAGTGCATCTCAAGCTCGGCGCCGGCGTAGATGGTGGTGATGTGGAAAGAGAAACCCATGCCGTCGGACTTCAAGAGCAGCCGCACGCTGTCCCAGCCCTCCGAGAAGACATGGCGCTCTGTGTTCTTGGCCTCGTTCAGGTCACGCACGATCATCGACGTTCACTCCGCTGCAATTCTGGTGGACTGGGCAACTTCGCTCACGGCCTCTTCGAGGATGTCAAGGCCGCGGGCAAAGGTCTTCTCATCGATGGTCAGCGGCGCCAGGACCTTGACCACCTCGTCGTGGGCGCCCGAGGTCTCGATGACGAGGCCGTTCTCGAAGCAGCGGGCGCAGATCTCTTCCGCCAGCTTGCCGGAGCCGACGTCGATGCCGAGCATCATGCCGCGGCCTTTCAGACGGGCGGCGGGCAGGCGTTCGGCGATTTTCGCGAGCCGCGATTCCAGGTAGGCGGCGCGCTTCGTCACCGTCTCCTGAAAGCCGCCTTCCTCCCAGAACTTCTCCAGCGCCACGCGCGCGGTGACGAAGGCATGGTTGTTGCCGCGGAAGGTGCCGTTGTGCTCGGCCGGGCCGAACACATCGTAATCCGGCTTCACCAGCAGTGCGGCGAAAGGCAGGCCGAAACCCGACAGCGACTTCGCCATGGTGACGATATCCGGCTTCACCCCCATCTCCTCGAAGGAGAAGAAGGGGCCGGTGCGGCCGCAGCCCGCCTGGATGTCGTCGACGATGAAGAGCGCGCCGTGGGCGCGGGCGATCTCGGCGACGCGGCGCACCCACTCGCGGGAGGCGGCGTTCAGACCGCCCTCCCCCTGCACGGTTTCCAGGATGATCGCCGCCGGCGGCTCGATGCCGCTGGACGGCTCGGAGAGCATGCGGTTCAGGAAATCGGCGGTGTCGATGTCCTTGCCCATCGCGCCCTCGAACGGCATGCGCGTGACGCCCGTCAGCGGAACGCCGGCGCCGCCGCGGTGATAGCCGTTGCCGGTGGCGGCGAGCGCACCGAGCGTGACGCCGTGGAAGCCGTTGGTGAAGGCGACGACATTGGTGCGGCCCGTCACCTTACGGGCGAGCTTCAGCGCCGCCTCGACGGCGTTGGCGCCCGTCGGGCCCATGAACATCATGCGATGGTCCATGCCGCGCGGGGCCAGGATGATGCGCTCGAAGGCCTCGAGGAAAGCTGCCTTGGCGCTGGTGTGCATGTCGAGGCCGTGCGCCACGCCGTCGCCGGCGATATAGTCGAGGAGGGCGGCCTTCATGTCGGGGTCGTTATGCCCGTAGTTGAGCGACGAGCAGCCGGCGAGGAAGTCGATGTAGTCGCGGCCGTCGCTGCCGGTGAGTGTGGCGCCCCGCGCCTTCTCGAACACGACGGGGAAGCTGCGGCAATAGCTGCGCGCGGCGGACTCGCGCCGTTCAAAGATAGCTTTGTCGTCCGTTCGTACGGTCGTCATGATATTTCCTTCGGGTTGAATGTCTCGGAGGCGTTGCATCGCGCCCATCAGGCCGCGTTGCGCGCCTCCTCGGGCAGCGCGATCGTCACCATGTGCTCGGTGGCGTGCTCCCCGTCGAAATGGGCATCCTTGCGGAAATAGGGCTCGCTCTTCAGCTCCGTGCCCTGGCTGCGGGCGAAGGAATTAAAGAGGGCCCAGCTTGCCGCGTTGTCGGATGTGATGGTGGTCTTGAGGCCGCGTACGTCCGCACAGGCCGCGCGGGAAAGGAGAGCTTTGAGCATTCGCTTGGCAATACCCTCACCCTGAGCGCTTTCGTCTACGGCGACCTGCCAGATGAAGAGTAAAGACGGGTCGTCCGGCAGCAGATAGCCGGAAACCCAGCCGACGATGGCGCCGTCGGCCACGCGCTCGGCGACCATGCAGGTGTCGCTGAAATGGTCGCACTGGAGCAGGTTGCAGTAGAGGGAATTTTCGTCGAGGGGGTCGCAGGATCTGATGAGGCGCCAGACGGCGGTGCCATCCTCGGTGCGGGGGGTGCGAAAGGCGATCCGACCAGATCGTTTTCGAACAAGTTCGATGTTTCCGGTATGCATGGTCTCTTCTCCTGAGCGGGCCGGATATTACGATTGACGAATGATATTTCAACCGGTGACGGCACAATTTTTGGGCAGATGCCTACAAAAAGCGCGCTTTCTGTCTGATTTTGCGGCGAAAATTCATTCGCTAATCAAAGCATTTTTTTTCTGCTATCAAAGGGTTATCTCTCTCTGACGAAGCTACCCCATGGAAAACCGCACCCAGACCAGCCTCATCGCGCTCAGGCGCATCCTGCGGGCGACGGAGCTCAATGCCCGAACCCTGGCGCGCGCGACCGGGCTGACGACGCCGCAGCTCATCGTTCTGGAGATTGTCGCTGCCGCAGGGCGCATTACGCCGAAGGATATCGCCGCAAGAGCCGGCGTCGGCCAGGCGACGGCGACGGCGCTGGTCGACAAGCTGGAGGCGCGGGGGCTGGTGACGCGCACGCGCGGCGAGCAGGACCGACGCGTCGTCTGGGTGGCGCCGACGGAGGCTGGCCTGGAAATGCTCAAGGCAGCGCCGGACCCGCTGCAGCGCACGTTCTCCAAACAGTTCGAGGCGCTGCCCGACTGGGAGCAGGCGATGGTCGTGGCGGCGCTGGAAAAGGTGGGTGCCATGCTGAATGCCGGCACCATCGACGCCTCGCCGCTTCTTGACGTCGGCGCGGTCGACCGCAAGTAACAGTATTCGAGGACAAGGATGACGCGGTCGTGAAGACGCGTGCAGGCATCTTTTGCCCGTATCGCCTCGCCTTCGCCGCGTTTGATGTTATCCTAGGGAAGCAGGGCGTGCCGCATCGGGCCGCGCGCCCGGCAGTCTGGACGCATGATGGCCGAGCACCGCTTCATTGATCGCCCAATGTCCGGGCTTCTCGCCCGGCTTGCACGGACGCGCGCGGTGGTGCGCGGCGCGATCCTGGTCGAACGCCTGTGGCCGCTCGTCCTGCCTTTCGTGGTGGTGACGAGCCTGTTCCTGAGCCTTGCGTGGTTCGGCGTCTTCCGCTTCCTGCCGGATTGGGTACGGCTCGGCCTGCTGGCGCTGCTGGCGATTGCCGCGCTTGCCTCTCTGTTGCCGCTCAGGCTGTTTCGCATGCCTGTGGCGAGCCAGATCGACCGCCGCATAGAGCGGGCGAACCTGCTTGAGCATGCGCCGGTCTCCGTACAGTCCGACCGGCTGGCCGGCAGCGGCGATGGGGACGCCTTTGCCTCCGCGCTGTGGCGCGAGCACCAGAAGCGGATGGCCGAGCGGCTCTCGCGCCTGCACGGCGATCTGCCGCAAACGTCGGTTCCCGAGCGCGACCCTTGGGGATTGCGCGCTGTCGCCGCGCTGCTGTTCGTCACTGCACTTGCCTATTCGACGGGCCCCTATGGTGGGCGCATCGCCGACGCGTTCCAGCCGCCGGCGCGGACGGACGTCGCGCCGGCACGCGTCGATGCCTGGGTCACCCCGCCGCCCTATACGGGACGCGCACCCATTTACCTGACCGCCGACGCCAATCGCGAGCGGCGGGACTTCGCCGTGCCGCAGAACAGCATCGTGGCCGTGCGTGTGAGCGGCGGTTCGGGCGAAGAGGCGCTGTCCTTCATCGACGCGGGCGGCGCGGAGCGGGCGATCGAGCCAGAAGGAGGAGCGGACCCGGCGGGCGGGGCGCTGCGTTTTTCCAAGACGCTTAGCGGTGCAGGCACCGTCAGCCTTGCCGATGGTGGACGCGAGGTGGAGCGCTGGCAATTCTCGGTGGTGCCCGACACGCCGCCCGAGATCCGCTTCACAGAGGAGCCCAGGCGCGCGGTGAACGGGACGCTGGAGTTGGCCTACGAGATCGAGGACGACTACGGCGCCGTGGGTGCCGAGGCGCTGTTCGCACTGCCCGAGCCGAACCCCGATGCACAGCCGCTCTACGAGGCGCCGGAAATGCCGCTCTCCTTGCCGCGCCGCGGCAACCGGGATGGGGCGGCGGCCAAGACCTCGCGCGACCTGAGGGAGCACCCGTGGGCGGGGCTTCCGGTAGACCTGACGCTTTCGGCCAGGGACGCGGCCGAGCAGACGGGCGAGAGCGAGACCAGGACCTTCGTCCTGCCGCAACGGCCTTTCACCAACCCGCTGGCCCAGGCGCTGATCGAGCAGCGGCGCATTCTGGCGCTGAACAGGAAAGAGCAGCCCCGCGTCCTGGCGCTCATGGATGCCCTCATCATGTGGCCGGAGGAGACGTTCGACGAGCCCTCGCATTTCCTGCTGATTTCTGCCGCGCGCTCGCGCCTTGGAGCCGCCGACAGGGATGAGACGCTGCGTGCGGTGGTGGACGAACTTTGGGAGATCGCGCTGATCATCGAGGACGGCGACCTGACCGCCGCCGAGCGGCGCCTGCGCCAGGCCCAGGAGGCGCTCCGGCAGGCCCTCGAGGAGGGGGCGAGCGACGAGGAAATCGAGCGGCTGATGGACGAATTGCGCACGGCGATGCAGGAGTTCCTGCGCGAGTTCGCCGAGCGCGCCATGCAGAACCAGGATTTCGCCGAGAGCCAGGACGGCGAAACCATGCGGCAGAGCGACCTGGAGCGCATGCTCGACCAGATCGAGGAACTCGCCAAGTCGGGCGCCCGCGACCAGGCGCAGGACCTTCTCTCGCAGCTCGAGAACATGATGAACAACCTGCAGGCAGGCAGGTCGCAGCAGGGCCAGGGCGGCGGGCAGCAGTCCGAGATGCGCCAGCAGATGGACCGGCTGGGCGAGATCATGCGCCGCCAGCAGGAGATGATGAACGAGACCTTCCGCCTCGACCAGCAGCAGCGCGGCCAGCAAGGGCAACAAGGGCAACAGGGGCAACAGGGGCAACAGGGCCAGCAAGGTCAGGGGGGCCAGGGCCAGCAAGGTCAAGGCATGTCGCCTGAAGAGCTTGCCGAGGCGCTGCGAGGCCTGCAGGAGGGACAGGGCGGCCTGCGGGGCGACCTGCAAAGCCTGATGGAGGGGCTCGAAGGCCTGGGCATCCAGCCCGGCGAGGGTTTCGGCGAGGCCGGCGAGGCGATGGAGGGAGCCGAAGGCGCACTCGGCGAAGGTCAGGGCGAGCGTGCTGTCGGCGAACAGGGCCGCGCGCTGGAGGCGCTGCGGCGCGGCGCGCAGGATATGATGAACCAGATGCAGCAGGCCATGCGCGGCCAGCAGGGCGAAGGCCAGCAGGGCGGCCGCCAGGACAGGGCAGGAAGGGACCCGCTGGGCCGTCCGCGCGCGACGACCGGGCCGGACTTCGGCGATTCCGTCGACGTACCGGACGAGATCGACACGCAGCGCGCGCGCGAGATCCTCGAAGCCATCCGCCGCCGGCTGGGCGATGCGCTGAGCCCCGAGCTGGAGCGCGAATACCTGGAGCGGCTGCTCGATATGCAGTGAGGGCGCTTGGCGGCCGGCGTGCCGTGCATACCCCAACGGTTTTTTGGCACTCTCATACGATGAGTGCTAATTTTTCCCTTTCCGCCTCTTGAACGGGAACTTTTTTGCGACCAAATTTTCTTCGCGCGGTGCCGCAACGGGCCGCGTGCCGCGCCGGGGAGGCCGGCGCGGGAGGTGCTTCACTCATTGTCTTTAGGAGGAAGACATGAAGTTCCGTCCCTTGCATGACCGCTTGGTCGTCCGCCGCATAGAAGCGGAGGAGAAAACGGCGGGAGGGGTCATCATTCCCGATACCGCGAAGGAAAAGCCGCAGGAAGGCGAGGTGCTGGCCGTCGGGCCCGGTGCGCGCGCCGACAACGGCGAGCTCGTGCCGCTGGAGGTGAAGGTCGGCGACCGCATTCTCTTCGGCAAGTGGTCGGGCACGGAAATTCGCCTCAAGGGCGAAGACCTTCTCATCATGAAGGAGAGCGACGTGCTCGGCATCATAGAGGCCGCGGCCTCGACAAAAAGGGCCGCCTGAGCGCGCCCGTACGGTCGTTGATGCTGCCCATCGAGGAGTATTGAAATGGCTGCCAAAGATGTAAGATTCCACGCTGACGCGCGCGAGCGCATGCTCAAAGGCGTCGATATCCTCGCCAATGCGGTGAAGGTGACGCTCGGGCCCAAGGGCCGCAACGTCGTTCTCGACAAGTCGTTCGGCGCGCCGCGCATCACCAAGGACGGCGTAACCGTCGCCAAGGAAATCGAGCTCGAGGACAAGTTCGAGAACATGGGCGCGCAGATGGTGCGCGAGATCGCGTCCAAGACCAGCGACACGGCCGGCGACGGCACCACCACCGCCACCGTTCTTGCCCAGTCGATCGTGCAGGAGGGCGCCAAGGCGGTTGCCGCCGGCATGAACCCGATGGACCTGAAACGCGGTGTCGATCGGGCCGTCGCCGCGGTGGTGGAAGAATTGAAGAGGAACGCCCGTCAGGTCACCCGCAACGACGAGATCGCCCAGGTGGGCACCATCTCGGCCAATGGCGACCGGGAGATCGGCAGCTTCCTTGCCCAGGCGATGGAGAAGGTGGGCAACGAGGGCGTGATCACGGTCGAGGAGGCCAAGACCGCCGAGACGGAGCTCGAAGTGGTCGAGGGCATGCAGTTCGACCGCGGCTATCTCTCCCCCTACTTCATCACCGACCAGGACAAGATGCGCGTCGAGCTCGAAGAGCCTTACGTGCTGATCCACGAGAAGAAGCTGTCGAACCTGCAGGCCATGCTGCCGGTGCTCGAAAGCGTCGTGCAGTCGTCCAAGCCCCTGCTCATCATCGCCGAGGACGTGGAGGGCGAAGCGCTGGCCACCCTCGTCGTCAACAAGCTGCGCGGCGGCCTGAAGGTTGCCGCCGTCAAGGCGCCGGGCTTCGGCGACCGCCGCAAGGCGATGCTGCAGGACATCGCCATCCTCACCGGCGGCACCGCCATCTCGGAGGACCTCGGCATCAAGCTGGAGAACGTGACGCTGGAGATGCTGGGCCGGGCCAAGAGGGTGCTGGTGGAGAAGGAAAACACCACCATCGTCGACGGCGCCGGCTCGAAGGCCGAGATCGAGGGCCGCATCAACCAGATCAAGGCGCAGATCGAGGAGACCACCTCCGACTACGACCGCGAGAAGCTGCAGGAGCGGCTGGCGAAGCTTGCCGGCGGCGTCGCCGTCATCCGCGTCGGCGGCTCGACCGAAGTGGAGGTGAAGGAGCGCAAGGACCGCGTCGACGACGCCATGCATGCCACCCGTGCGGCGGTGGAGGAAGGCCTTCTGCCCGGCGGCGGCGTGGCGCTCTTACGCGCCGTCAAGGCCCTGGACGGCCTCACGGTTGAGAACCACGACCAGCAGGTGGGCGTCAACATCGTGCGCCGCGCCATCGAGGCGCCGGTTCGTCAGATCGCCGAGAATTCGGGAGCCGAAGGCTCCATCATCGTCGGCCGGCTGCGCGAGAAGGACGACTTCGGCTATGGCTGGAACGCGCAGACCGGCGACTATGGCGACCTCTACGCCATGGGCATCGTCGACCCGCTGAAGGTGGTGCGCACGGCACTGCAGGACGCGGCCTCGGTTGCCGGCCTCCTGATTACCACCGAGGCGATGGTGGCCGAGCGGCCGAAGAAGGAAGCCGCGCCGCCCGCGCACGCCGGTGCCGGTATGGACTTCTGAAAACGTCCGATCGGCGACACGAAAAAGGCGCGGCCGGCCTCCGGCCGCGCTTCGCTTTTTTCAGATCATTTCACCGTTTCACGGAAACGATGAAATGATCTAACCTTTTGATTTTACGCTATTCCGGACGGAAAACCGGTTCCCACTTTTCCTGGAATTGCTCTAGCGCTCCATCGGGACGCGTTCGAAGCGGCGGTCGGGGATGAACCACATCACGGCAACGGCGACGTAAAAGGCCAAGGCGAGCCACTCGGTGACGAAGGCAAGCGGAATGGCGGCGGCATAGATGACGACCGAGACCTTGCCTTTGAAATCGCTGCCGATCGCCTTGGCGAAGGCCGTGTCGCCCCCATGCAGGCGCAGGAGAGTGTGCACCAGGATGAAATAGGCGACGGCCGCCATGATGAGCACGCCACCGTACAGGGCGACAGGCAGCGGCGCGAAATGATTCTCTCCCATCCAGCCGGTCGCGAACGGCATGAGCGACAGCCAGAACAGGAGGTGCAGATTGGCCCACAGCACCGGGCCGTCGACACGCTTGACGGCATGGAACATGTGATGATGGTTGTTCCAATAGATGCCGACATGGGCGAAGGACAGGATATAGGACAGGAAGACCGGCCACAGCGGGAGGACGGCTGCCCAGTCGGCGCCATGGGGCACCTTCATCTCCAGCACCATGATTGTGATGACGATGGCCAGAACCCCGTCGGAAAAAGCCTCGACCCGTCCCCTTGTCATTTCAGCTCTCCATGCGGCCGGCATTCCTTTCCGGATTTCGATTGGTAGCGGCGTGGCTACAGCGCCGCGATGGTATTTTTCGGGAAAGCCGTTTCTACGCAGCCAGCGCCTCGCCCACGCGGTTGCGGATCTCGGCCAGCGTAAAGGGCTTGTTGACCACGCCTTTCACGGTGCCCTCCAGCTCGGCAGCACGCTCGCGCTGGTCGGCGAACCCAGTCATCAGGAGGAGGCGAAGGCTGGGAAAGGCGCTCGCCGCGGCGCGCGCCATCTCTATGCCGTCCATCGCCGGCATGCGGATGTCGGACAGCACCAGGTCGAACCCGCCTGCCGCCGCCTCTATCTTTTGAAGCCCTTCCACCCCGTCTTCCGCCGTCTCGACCGAATGGCCGGCAGCGGTGAGCGCCCGGGCGGTGAAGGAGCGGACGGAGAGGTCGTCCTCAACGATCAGCAGTCTAGCCATGCCGCGATTGTCGCCATCAATCCTTAACAGTTCGCTGAACGACTACCGACCGAAAAGGTTCACGCGTCGCCTTTCACCACGCCGACGAAAGGAAGCTCGCGGAAGGCATGCGCAACGTCCATCCCGTAGCCGACGACGAAATAGTCGGGGCATTCGAAACCCACGAAATCGGCATCCAGGCTCGCCTGGCGGCGCGAGTGCTTGTCGAGCAGGACAGCGATGGAAACGGACTTGGCGCCGCGCGACAGCATCAGGTCGCGCGTGTATTTGAGCGTCTTGCCGGACTCCAGGATGTCGTCGATCAGGAGGATATCGCGGCCCTTCACATCGTTGTCGATGTCGCGCAGGACCTTGATCTCGCCGCTCGTGGTGCCCGCCCCGTAGCTGGAGATCATGATGAACTCGACCTCAGGCGAGATACCCGCATCGTGCATGGCGCGGATGAGATCGGCGGCGAAGATGAAGGAGCCTTTCAGCACGGAAACGACCAGCAGGTCATGATAGTCGCGCGAGGCGACCTCCTTGGCGAGCTCCAGGTTGCGCCGCGCGATCGCCGAGGCGGAGAAAAGAACTTCGATTTCCTTACCGCGTACAACAGGCATTGTTGGCGCTACTCCCTGAACGTCACCGAGACCGACTTCACGCCATCCTTAGGAGCGGCAAGCCGGCTGGAGAAGGCGAAGCGTTCGCCGGCCGCCAGATGCTTGCCGCTTGTCCCCAGGAAATAGTGGGTCGTGCGGCCCGCCATGTCCAGCACGTTGATGGACAGGTCGGGCAGGCGTTCGGTCTCGCCGCCTTTATTGACCGCCTCCCCGTCGATCAGCAAAAGGGCTCTTCCGCCGGAGCGCTCCATGCGGCTTTCCAACCCGGCGATGCGCAAGGCGGAGGCGGAGCCTTGCGCCCACGCCGGCGACACACGGTCGAGCGCAGCATGGCCACCGGAGACCCAGAAAGCGCCGGCCACGGCGAGAAGGCCGAATGCCCAAAAGGCCGGATTGCCGAGCGAAAGGCCTCGTTCCGAAGTGTGGCTTGCGCCACCGCGCAGCATGTCGAGGCCCGAAGGAGGCGCTGTTGCCGCCGTCGCCGCGCCAGCAGCCTGCAGCATCCTTCCTTGCGGAGCCAGCGTCTCGTATTCGGCCTCGAGGATATCGATAAACGGGCTGGAGACGGCATCAGGCGGCCCGAAGCCTGCGGCAGCGGGCTCCCCCTCGACGATGATTTCGCCCGAAACGGGCGCTCGACTTCGTTTTTCGGGCATTCGGGGCAGAACCGTTCTTTCGTCGCCGGCCGTTCTTGGCTAAATCAAAATGGTTAATGCTTCGCCATTTTTGCGGTTTTCGTGGTCATGTTAACCATCGGTTTACCATGCGCCTCGAAGGTCGGGTTCGCACCGGCGGAGGCTTGTCCGCTCCACGCCCAGCACGCAGGTCGCCCCACGTGATTCGTTTCGAGAATGTAGGCCTCAGATACGGGATGGGTCCGGAGGTGCTCCGCGACGTCTCCTTCCATCTGCCCGAGCGTTCGTTCCAGTTCCTGAGCGGGCCGTCGGGAACAGGCAAGACGACGCTTCTGCGCCTCCTCTTCATGTCGCTCAAGCCGACACGCGGCCTCATCACCATCTTCGGCAAGGACCGCTCGCGCGTGACGCGGCAGGAGCTGCCGCTCCTGCGCCGGCGCATCGGCGTGGTCTTCCAGGATTTCCGGCTGCTCGACCACATGACGACCTATGAGAACGTCGCGCTGCCGCTGCGCGTGCGCGGGCGCGAGGAAGCGAGCTATCGCGGCGACGTGGTCGAGCTTCTGAAATGGGTCGGATTGGGCGACCGCATGCACGTGCTGCCGCCGGTGCTTTCGGGCGGCGAAAAGCAGCGCGCCGCCATTGCCCGCGCCCTCATCGAGCAGCCGCGCATCCTGCTTGCCGACGAGCCGACGGGCAACGTGGACCCGCAGCTTGCCCGCAGGCTACTGCGCCTTTTGATCGAGCTCAACCGGATGGGAACCGCCGTCGTCATCGCCACACACGACATCGGCCTGATGGAACAGGTGGAGGCGCGGCGCATGGTGCTTTCGGGCGGAAGGCTGGATATCTATGACTAAGGCCAAAGCCGCGAAGGCGCTGCATCCCGCCGTCAAGCTGAAGGACAAGGTCAGCGCCGGCGTTCGCCAGCAGGCCGCCAGGACCCTGGCGCGCAAGCAGACGCCCATCGTGCCGCCCGACAACATCGCCGCGCGCGCGATGATCCTCGTCGTTGCCATCATGACCTTCCTTTCGTGCCTGACGCTGGGTGCGGTGACCCTGGTGCGCGACACCGCCGCCACATGGCAGACGCAGATCGCGCGCGAGGCGACGATCCAGATCAAGCCGGCGGACGGGCTGGATATGGAAGCCGCGCTTGCCGACGCGCGCGACATCGCCGCCGGCCATCGCGGCGTGCGCGGCGCCAATATCGTCAGCCGGGAGGCGACGACGCGCCTGCTCGAGCCGTGGCTGGGGCCGGGGCTCGACATCGACGAACTGCCGGTGCCCAGGCTCGTCATCGTCACCATCGATCCTGTGGAGCGGCCGGACTTTGCGGCCATGCGCGCCGAGTTGGCGGAGGCCGTGCCGAACGCCGCGCTCGACGATCACCGCACATGGGTGGACCGGCTGGTGGCCATGGCGCGCACCACGGTGACAATCGGCATGGCCGTCCTGGCGCTCATGCTTTCGGCGACGGCGCTGACGGTGATCTTCGCCACGCGCGGCGCCATGGCGGGCAACGGCCACGTCATCGAGGTCATGCATTTCGTGGGAGCGGAGGCGCCGTTCATCGCGCGGGAGTTCCGCCGGCACTTCCTTCTGGCCGGATCGCGCGGCGCGGCCGCCGGGGGGGCGGCCGCCATCATCGTCTTCGTACTGTTTTCCTGGTGGTCCTCGCGCAACGTCGCCACGCCGGAGGGCGACCAGACGGCGGCGCTGTTCGGCAATTTCGCCATCGGTACGTCCGGTTATCTCGGCGTAGCGCTGGTCGTGATACTGATCGCGGTGCTGACGGCGGCGACCTCGCATGTCACCGTCATGGCTCATCTGAAGCGGATCGAGACGTGAGCGCGGCTTGAATCTTTTTATTTCTGGTGCCCGGCGAGGACTATCCCTCGCCGCATTTGGACATTAACCATGCGATATGAGCGAGATTGCGGGCATGTCGGCCAGGGCTGATTCGCAGCGTCGCCGTGGGCGGTTGCTGCTGCGCGCGGGCATGGCAGCCCTTGCCGCCTGTGCGTTTGCCTTCGTGCTCGGCTTTGCCCTCTTCCTCGATCATGTGGCGAACCTTAAGGCGCCACCCGAGTTGCGGACGGCGGACGGCATCGTCGTCCTCACCGGCGGCCAGTCGCGCATCGATACCGGGCTCCACCTCCTGAAGGCGGGCAAGGGCAAGCGCCTGCTCATCAGCGGCGTCAATCCCGTGGCCCGGCGCGACGATCTCCGGCTTGCCACAGGCGGCGACAGCAACCTTTTCAACTGCTGCATCGATATCGATCGGGTCGCGCTGAATACCATCGGCAATGCCGAGGAAAGCGCCAAATGGGCGAGCGCCAACACCTATGGCAGCATCATCGTCGTGACCAACAACTACCACATGCCGCGCAGCCTCCTGGAGATGCGCCGCATTCTGCCGGAGGCCGATCTGCAGCCCTATCCGGTGGTCAACACCCCGCTTTCCGGCAACGCCTGGCTCGCCAATCCCGACGCTTTGCGCGTTCTCGTCATCGAATACGCCAAATACGTGGCCGCGCTGACGCGCGGTCTCGTGCCAACCCCGCACCCCGCATCCTCCCTGGACGACGAGCGCGTTCAGGACATGCGCACCATTGTGCGGAAATAGACGGTCTTTTTTCATTCTCCCCTTTGCAGGCTTTGCCAATCGGCGCGCTTGGGGTAACCAACGGCCAACGGGTGCTATGCGCCTTCGGTCTGGAATCCACGTATGCTCATCGTCCGCTCCCTGGCGTTCAACGTCGCATTCTATCTGAACCTGATCGTCCAGATGATTGTCTGGACGCCGCTCTATTTCCTGCTGCCGCGCAAGAAGGCCTGGTTCGTGCCCAAGGTGTGGGCTGCCTCCAGCCTGTGGCTGCACAAGGTGCTGGCCGGCGCGCATGCGGAGTTCCTGGGCCTGGAGAACCTGCCCGACGGCCCGTGCATCGTCGCGCCCAAGCACCAGTCGTTCTGGGACACCATCGCCTTCCTGCCCTACATCCCCGATGCGCTCTACATCCTGAAGAGGGAATTGATGTGGATCCCGCTGTTCGGCTGGTACGTGGCCAAGATGCGCATGATCCCGATCGACCGCGGCAGCCGCTCGAAGGCGCTCAGACAGGCCGTCAAGATCGCTCGCGAGCGCCTCAAGGACAACCGCCAGCTCATCATCTATCCCGAAGGCACGCGACGGGCACCGGGCGCGGAGCCCGACTACAAATACGGCATCGTCGAGCTTTACAAGCAGCTCAATGTGCCTGTGGTGCCGGTCGCGCATGTGGCGGGCCTCCACTGGCCGCGGCGCAAATTCCTGCGCTACCCCGGCACCATCCGCGCCCGTTTCCTGCCGGCCATCGAACCCGGCCTCTCGCGCGAGGCCTTTCAGGAGCGCCTGATCCGCGAGACCGAGGCGGCGTGTGACGCGCTTCTGGTGGAGGCGGCTGGGGGCCCCACCCCCCCGCCCCTGCCGGAGACGGCACGACGAAGGCTTGCGGAGCTCGGCGTGAAGACCGAAGGCGCATTGACGAAGGACTGAGACCGAGGGAGCTATCGCGTGATCTGCGCGGCCACCGTTTCCAGCCAGTGGTCGCGGATGCCGAGCGCCTTCAGATGCTCGACGGTGTTGATCACGTATTCCTCGTTGCGGCCGGACTGGCCGACGGCGCCGTAGACCCTCTGCGCGGCGTGCTCGGCGTCGAGGCGGCCGGCATATTGCGGGTGGGCGCGATCGACGACGTAGGTGAGCGCCTTGACCACAGGCCCATCGTGAAGCCGCACGGGCAGGTGGCGTTCCAGATAGACGTTCGTCACCAGTTCACGCTCGCGCAGATAGGCGATCACCTCGCCGGACAGTTCGCCCGGCACACGGAAGACCATGCCGAGGCAGGAGCCCCCGCGGTCGAGCCCGAGCACGAGGCCTGGCCGGTCCGGCGTACCGCGATGCACATGCGAATGCACGCACAGCGCCCGGCGATAACCGAAGAGCCGCGCTTTCCTGGTTTCAACATGGGCAAAACCGGGCCGCCATATCAGCGACCCGTAGCCAAACACCCAAAAATCGTCCATTTCCACCTGATGTCTGCTTCGCCCATGGGGGGCCGGTGACACTCCGGGTAGCGGGAGGATGGCAATGGCGTCAAGGACGGGAACGGAATCACGCTTTGGCCGCCGCATGATTTTACTGGCGGCAGCCATCGCGATCGCCGTTTTCGCCTATACGGCCGCGTGGTTCTATCTGGCGCACATGCTCGAGCAACGGACGGCGGCGACCCTCGCGGCGTTCAATGGCAACGGTGTGCGTGCCTTCTGCGAGGAGCCCGAGGCAAGGGGCTATCCCTTCCGCATCGGCCTGTTCTGCCGCAGCGTGTACTACGAGAACGGCAGAGGCGGGATCTCCGTGCGCGCCGGCGCCTTGCGTTCCGCCGCGCAGGTCTATCAGCCTTTCCGCATCGTCGGCGAACTGGACGGGCCGGCGACGATCAGGCTGCCTTTCGCCGCGGCGCTGGAGGCGCGCTGGGAGAACCTGCGCGCCAGCACCCGCCTCGCCCGCCCTTTGCCCGAGCGCCTTTCCGCCGAAGGCAGGCAGATGGTGCTTTCCTACGAGGAAGGCGCCGATGCGCCGCTCGCCACGGCCGAGGCCGTGCAGTTCCATGCGCGGCCGCTGGGGGAGGATCTGGAAGCGGCGGCGAGCTTCAGCGCGCTTGCGCTCGACGAACAGCTGACACCCGGCTTGCCCCCGCTTGACGGCAGGATGCGCATGACCCTCAACGACGGCCTGTCCCTGCTTGCCGATTCTTCACCGGATTTGCGAGGGCAGTCGGGCACGATCCAGGAGCTGACGGTGGGTATCGCCGGCGAGAAGGCCGGCTTTGCGCTTTCGGGGCCGGTGGCGATCGGCTCGAACGGCCTGATCGACGCCGATCTTGCGGTCCGCGTGGACGATCCCGCCGCGGTGGGGCGGTTTCTTGCCGAGATCTTTCCCGATGCGCGCGACGAGATCACCACCGCGGCCGCCGCCTTCAGCGGCCTCGGCGACGCGCCGCTTCAACTCCGCATCACACGCGGCCGCGTCTTCGCGGGCTTCATCCCGCTCGGCAGAATTCCGCCGCTCTAGCATTACAGTTGCAAATTGAGGGCGCGGCGGTCGGTAAACCTACGCGCTCTCGGATTCCGGTTTCGGCGGGTGGGCGAGCACGTGGCGGCCGAAGTCCGGTACGTCGATCTCCTGGCCGGCTTCGATGATTGAGCGGCGGATGTCGCGGGTGCGGGTAAAAAGGTCGAACAGCTTGTCGCCGTCGCCCCAGCGGATGGCGCGCTGCAGGGCCGAGAGGTCCTCCGAAAACCGCGCCAGCATCTCCAGGATGGCATCGCGGTTGTGCAGGCACACATCGCGCCACATGGTGGGGTCGGAGGCGGCGAGACGGGTAAAGTCGCGGAAGCCGGAGGCTGAATACTTGATGACCTCGGATTTCGTCACCGTCTCCAGGTCGTCCGCAGTGCCGACGATGTTGTAGGCGATGATGTGCGGCAGGTGGGAGACGATGGCCAGCACCATGTCGTGGTGCTCCGGGTCCATCGTGTCAACGCGCGAGCCGCAGGCTTCCCAGAAGCGGGTGAGGTTCGCTTGCGCCTCTGCATCGGTGCCGGGCAGCGGCGTGAGGATGCACCAGCGCTCCTCGAAAAGCTCTGCGAAACCCGCATCGGGGCCCGAATGCTCCGTGCCCGCGATGGGGTGGCCGGGGATGAAGTGGACGTTCTCCGGGATAAAGGACGTCATCTCACGGATGACCGAGGTCTTCGTCGAGCCGGCGTCGGTGACGATGGCGCCGGGCTTCAAGCCCCCGGCGATCTCTGCGGCCACGGTGCCCGAGGCACCCACGGGCACGGAGACGATCACCAGGTCGGCGTCGCGGACCGCTTCGGCGGCATCCAGGAAGTAATCGTCACCAAGGCCGAGCTCGCGGGCGCGGGCGAGCGTTTCGGCGCGGCGGGTGGCGATGCTGAGCCGGCCCGCCAGCCCTTCGCGGCGGATGACGCGGGCGAGCGAGGAGCCGATGAGGCCGATGCCGACGAGGGCGATTTTTTGAAAGAGAGGCTCAGGCACAGTCTTAACCGTTCAGGAATTCGGTGAGCGCCGAAACGACACCGCGATTGGCTTCTTCCGGCCCTACCGTCATGCGCAGGGCATTGGGGAAGCCATAGGCGGTCACGCGGCGCAGGACGAAGCCGCGGGCGGTGAGGAAGGCATCCGCCTCCGCCGCCGTCTTGCTGCCGTTTTCGGCAAAGTGGACGAGCAGGAAATTGCCGACGCTGGGCGTCACTCTGAGGCCAAGCCCGGTCAATTCCTCCGTCAGCCAAGTGCGCCACGTCTCGTTGTGGGCGATGGCTTGCTCCACATGCGCCTTGTCGCGGATGGCGGCCGCACCCGCCTCGATGGCAAGCGCATTGACGTTGAACGGCCCGCGCACGCGGTTCACCGCGTCGATCACATGCGCCGGCGCGTACATCCAGCCGATGCGCAGGCCCGCCAGACCGTGGATCTTGGAGAACGTGCGCGTCATGACGACGTTGTCGGACGAGGACACCAGCTCGATACCGGCCTCGTAATCGTTGCGGCGCACATATTCCGCGTAAGCCGCATCGAGCACCAGGAGCACATGCTTCGGCAAGCCGGCGCGCAGTCGGCGCACCTCGTCCACGGGCAGATACGTGCCGGTGGGGTTGTTGGGATTGGCAAGGTAGACGATCTTCGTGCGCTCCGTCACGGCCGCCAGAAGAGCGTCGACGTCGGCGCGCTCATCCGTCTCCTTCGCCGCCACCGGCGTGGCGCCCGCGGCGAGGATCTGGATACGGTAGACGAGAAAGCCGTGCTCGGAGAAGAGGCCCTCGTCGCCGGGTTTCAGGTAGGTCTGGGCGAGCAGGCCCAGAAGCTCGTCCGAACCGTTGGCACACAGGATATTCGCCGGATTGAGACCGTGCGCCTCGGCGATCGCCTCGCGCAGCTTTGCCGCGGAGCCGTCGGGATAGAGCTCCACGTGGCGGCTTGCCGCCCGAATAGCCTCGAGCGCGGCCGGCGAAGGGCCAAGCGGCGTCTCGTTGGAGGAGAGCTTCCAAACCTTTGCCACGCCCGGTGCGTCTTCGCGGCCGGGAACGTAAGGGGCGATATCCAGGATGCCGGGTTTGGGCTGCGGACGGTCGAGCGGGCTCATCGGATGGTTCCAAATAATCGAAGCCGCCTGCTTTAGTCCATTAACCGCATTGACGCAAAGGGTTGTCCGGCTTAAAAGGCGCCATTCCGTGGTGATTTGGCCGGTCGGCTTGCAGCCACGTAAAACAAGTCGCTAAAAGGCCGAGGATGCAAATTCCGCTGAGACCGGCCGCGATTTCGCCGCCGGTCTTTTTATTTGGAGCCTGCGCCATGCCGATAAAGATTCCCGACCAGCTTCCCGCCCGTGACGTGCTCGCACGCGAGGGTGTGTCCGTGATGGGCGAAGAGACGGCGCTGCGTCAGGACATCCGTCCGCTGCAGATCGGGCTCCTGAACCTCATGCCCAACAAGATCCGCACGGAGACCCAGCTCGCCCGGCTGATCGGCGCGTCGCCCCTTCAGGTGGAGCTGACGCTGGTGCGCATCGGCAACCACAAGGCCAAGAACACGCCGGAGGACCACCTCATTGCCTTCTACCAGACGTGGGAAGAGGTGGCGGATCGCAAATTCGACGGCTTCATCGTCACCGGCGCGCCGGTGGAGCTTCTGGCCTTCGAGGAAGTCACGTACTGGGATGAACTGACGCGCATCTTCGATTGGACGACGACCCACGTCCATTCCCCTTTCTTCATCTGCTGGGGGGCGATGGCCGCTGCCTGGCACTTCCACCGCATTCCCAAGCACACATTGGAGAAGAAGGCCTTCGGCGTCTTCCGCCACCGCAACAACGCACCCGCCTCGCCCTATCTTGCCGGCTTCTCGGACGACTTCGCGATTCCCGTCTCGCGATGGACGGAAGTTCGCGGCACCGACATTCCCGCCGGTTCAGGCCTGGAGGTGCTTATGGAATCGGACGAAACCGGCCCTTGCATGGTGGCAGAAAAGACCGGCAACCGGCTCTATATGTTCAACCATATCGAATACGACTCCACCTCTCTCAAGGAGGAGTATGACCGCGACGTAGCCGCCGGCGTGCCGATCGAGGTGCCGCACGAATATTTCCCCAAGGACGATCCGGCCCGCCCGCCGCTCAACCGCTGGCGCTCGCATGCCCACCTGCTCTTTGGCAACTGGATCAATCAGGTCTACCAGACCACACCCTACGAGATGGAGAAGATCGGCGAGAACGCGCAACCCGTCATGTCGTGAACTGTGCGGGTACCTTGCTGATCGGGCGGCGTTCCTGCCGAGAAGGCGTCTTCCAAGCCGCCGTATCCACCTCTTTTCCTCAATGGTCGCGCATTGCAGCGCCCGAGCCGAAACCTGCCACGCCCTGCGGGGTCAGCACCGGCACCAGCGCGCGGCGCGAGCGGCGCGTCATGGCCGGCAGGCCCTGGTAGAGGCGCTTTTCCGCCTCCACCACCAGGACGCCGGCAAAGAGCGGCCAGAAGCGCTGGCCGGCGCGCTCCAGCCAGCCGTGCAGACGCATGACCCACCGCCGGCGGGCCGGCGGGAAGTGCAGCGTATCGGCCCAGGCACCGGGCGTGAAATTGGCTCCGCGCAGCGCCTCCACGAGCTGGGCACGCGAATAGGGCCGGCCCGTGCCGAAGGGTGTATGCTCGAAACGGGCCCACAGGCCGCGCCGGTTGGGCACGACGATGACGAGACGGCCGCCCGGCGCCAGAACGCGCCATATCTCCATGAGCGTCTGTTCCGGATTTTCCGCGTGCTCCAGTGCGTGAACGAGAAGTATGCGATCCACCGAAGAATCAGACAGCGGCAGCTCTTCCTCGAAGACGAGCGCGGTGGCCGACGGCTTGCCTGGCGGCCAACGCACGGCGCCCTGGCGCGCCGGCATGAAAGCGAAGACGCGTTCGGCGTCGGAGCCGAAGCGGTCGAGCCAGGGCACCGTGTAGCCGAGGCCGACGAGCCGCTCCTCCGGCAACTTGGTCCAGATCGAGGAAAGCGCCATGGCAATGGAGCGCTCCGCCAGCCGCCCGAGCAGGCTGGCGTAGAAAGCTCTGAGATCGACGATGTCCGCATTCATGGAAAAGACGGTAAGCATCGCCGATGGCGACCGCAAGGTGCCTTGTCGCGGGTGACAAACCACCTTCGCCGCCCTATCGTTCGGTTCACGGAGGCCTCTCATGACACTCGAAATCGAACAGTTCATGTGCCGCAGCGACAACTTCGGCATCCTCGCCCGCGATAGCGAGACCGGCGAGACAGCGCTGATCGACGCGCCGGAGGAGCGGCCGATCCTCGAAGCGGTCGAGCGCACGGGCTGGACGCCCACTATGATCCTGACCACCCATCACCACGGCGACCACGTGGCCGCCAACCTGGCGCTGAAGGAGCGCTTCAAGCTCGCCATCGTCGGGCCGGCGGCGGAGGCCGACAAGATTCCCGGCATCGACCGGCGGGTGAAGGAGGGCGACACGGTGCGCGTCGGCCGGCAGGAGGCGCAGGTGATCGAGACGCCGGGACATACCGCCGGCCACATCTCCTATCACTTCGCCGACGCGGGCATCGCCTTTACCGCCGACACGCTGTTCGCGCTCGGTTGCGGGCGGCTGTTCGAGGCCAAGCCGCCGGTGATGCTGAGCTCGCTGAAGAAGCTTGCGGCGCTACCGCTCGAAACGGTGATCTATTGCGGGCACGAATACACGAAGGCCAACGCGCGCTTCGCGCTGACGGTCGATCCCACGAACTCGGCGCTGAAGGAGCGGGCCAAGCGCATCGAGGCACTGAGGAGCGAAGGCAAGCCGACGCTGCCGACCACATTGGCCGATGAAATGGCGACCAACCCCTTCCTGCGCTGGCACGACCCGGTGATCCGCCGCAATCTCGGCATGGAAGAGGCTTCGGATGAGGCGGTGTTCGCGGAAATCCGCAAGCGCAAGGACCTCTTTTAAACGCGGTCAGACCGGGGATAGACCGGCATCACCGAATCTTACGATTCCCTGATTGCGTATCCCGCGCCGCGTATCGTGCGGATGACGTCGGGCATGCGGCCCTGGTTCACCGCCTTGCGCAGGCGGCCGACATGCACATCGACGGTGCGCTCGTCGATATAGATCGTCTCGCCCCACACATTGTCGAGAAGCTGGCTGCGCGAGAAGACGCGGCCAGGGTGCTGCATCATGAATTCGAGGAGGCGGAATTCCGTCGGCCCGAGGCGGATTTCGTTCTTGCGGCGGTAGACGCGGTGCGCCTCGCGGTCGAGCACGATGTCGCCCACCTTGAGCACCGTCGACAGCACCTCCGGCTTGGCACGGCGCAGCAGCGCCCGCACCCGGGCGACGAACTCGGGCGTCGAGAACGGTTTGACGAGATAGTCGTCCGCGCCGGTGGAAAGCCCGCGTACGCGGTCGCCCTCCTCGCCGCGCGCTGTCAGCATGATGATGGGCAGACGCTCCGTTTCGGCCCGCATCCTGAGCCGCCGGCACAATTCGATGCCGGAGATGGCCGGCACCATCCAGTCGAGCACGAGGAGATCGGGCACGTTCTCCTGCAGCCGCATCTCCGCCTCGTCGCCGCGGTTGACCACCTCGACCTGGTAGCCCTCGGCCTCGAGGTTGTAACGCAGCAGCACGCAAAGCGGCTCGTCGTCCTCCACCACCATGATTTTTGGAGCGATCATGCGCACGCCCTCTGTCCCGCCTACGATTCGGCCGTCATCTGCGTCTCGTCCAGCTTTGGCCGCTGCACGGGAAGCTGTTCGCCGGTGAGGATATAGTACGCATTCTCGGCGATGTTGGTCACGTGATCGCCCACCCGTTCCAGGTTCTTGGCGCAGAACAGGAGATGCGTGCAGGCGGTGATGTTGCGCGGGTCTTCCATCATGTAGGTGAGGAGCTCGCGGAACACCGATGTGTAGTGGATGTCGATCTTCTCATCCTCGTCGCGTAGCGACATAAGCTCGGGCGCCTTGCGCGCCACATAGCGGTCGACCACCGCGTTGACCTGGGCGAGCACCATCGAGGCCATGGTGTCGATCGAGTGCGACAGCTTGCGCGGCGTTGCACTCTGGCCGACCGCGCCGACGCGCTTGGCGATGTTCTTAGCCAGGTCGCCGATGCGCTCGAGGTCGGAGGCCATGCGGATGGCGCCGACGACGGCACGCAGGTCCTGCGCCATCGGCTGGCGTTTGGCGATCAGCGTGATGGCCCGTTCATCGAGCTCGGTCTGCTTGGCGTCCATGATGGTGTCGTCGGAGACGACGCGCTGCGCCAGCGCGTTGTCGGAGGTGAGCAGCGCCCGGGTCGCCGCCTGGGTCATGGAGCCGGCCAATTCGCCCATGTCGCGCAACAGCCGGTCGATATGCTCGAGTTCCTCGTCAAAGGAGGCGACGATGTGCTCGGCCATGGAAACTGCTCCTTCTGATGCCGCGGCGCGGACGATCGATCAGCCGAACCGGCCGGTGATGTAGTCCTGGGTGCGCTTTTCTTCCGGGTTGGTGAACATCTTGTCCGTCGGCCCCTCTTCCACAAGGTTGCCGAGGTGGAACATGGCCGTGCGCTGCGACACGCGGGCGGCCTGCTGCATGGAGTGGGTAACGATGACGATGGTGTAGTTCTCGCGCAATTCGTCGATCAGTTCCTCGATCTTGGCTGTGGCGATCGGATCGAGCGCCGAGCACGGCTCGTCCATGAGGATCACCTCGGGCGACACCGCGATGGCGCGGGCGATGCACAAGCGCTGCTGCTGGCCGCCCGAAAGCCCGGTGCCCGGCGCGTGCAGCCGGTCCTTCACCTCGTTCCACAGACCCGCCTTCTGCAGGCTGGTCTCGACGATGCCGTCGAGATCGCTCTTGGCGCTGGCAAGGCCGTGGATGCGCGGACCGTAGGCGACATTCTCGAAGATCGATTTCGGGAACGGGTTGGGCTTCTGGAACACCATGCCGACGCGAGCGCGAAGTTCCACGACGTCGATCCTCGGATCGTAGATATTCTCATCGTCGAGCGTGATCTTGCCGCCGACCCGGCAGATGTCGATCGTGTCGTTCATGCGGTTGAGGCAGCGAAGAAACGTCGACTTGCCGCAGCCGGATGGCCCGATCAGCGCAATAACCTGCTTCTCCGGTACATCCAGATTGACGTCGAACAGCGCTTGCGTATCACCGTAATGGACGGTGACGTTCTCGCCCCGCATCTTGATGGCAGGCTGTTCGTCCATGGTATCGAGTTTCCGTTCGACAGCTGCTTCGGTCAACATATTCATGTCCCCTTGCTCCATTACCAGCGGCGTTCGAAGCGCCGACGCAAGACTATGGCGAGGCCGTTCATGATGACAAGAAAGACCAGTAGGACGATAATCGCGCCGGAGGCCCGCTCGACGAATGCAGGATCGCCGCGCTGCGTCCAGTTGTACACCTGAACCGGCAGGGCAGACGCGGGGTCGAAGAAGCCTCCCGGCGGTGCCGCCGGGAACTCGCGCACAAAAGCCACCATACCGATGAGCAGCAGCGGCGCGGTTTCGCCGAGCGCCTGGGCAAGCCCAATGATCGTGCCGGTCAGGATGCCGGGCACTGCAAGAGGCAGCACGTGATGGAAAGTCGCTTGCATCTTCGACGCACCGACGCCCAGCGCCGCTTCGCGAATTGAAGGTGGCACGGCCTTCAAGGCCGCGCGGGTCGCGATGATGATGGTGGGTAGCGTCATCAGCGTGAGGACCAACCCGCCCACGATCGGCGCGGATTGGGGCAATCCCGCGAAATTGATGAAGACCGCCAGCCCGAGGATACCGAAGACGATCGACGGAACAGCCGCGAGATTCGAGATATTGACCTCGATGATGTCGGTCAGCCTGTTCTTGGGCGCGAACTCTTCCAGGTAGATCGAGGCCGCGACAGCGATCGGCAGCGACAACACCAGAACGACCAGCATCATGTAGATCGAGCCGAGGATGGCAACGCCCAGGCCCGCCGCCTCGGGCCGCGTGTCGGAAGCGTCCGGCGCTGTAAAGAAGCTCAGATTGAACCGGGTCGTCAACGCACCGGCCGCCTTCAGCTCGTCGGCCAGCATCAGTTGCTGGGGCGAGACGTTGCGGTCAAGCTCCGCCGTCTCCATCGTGACCCGGCCCTTGTAGTACCCGTCGATACGTCCGCTGGCGAGAAGGTCGAATTTGACCGTCTCCCCGATGCTGGACGGATTCGCAAGCACGAAGTGCCTGAGCGTCGCCGCAGCCTCCTTCGAAATGATCGCGTCTACGTCCTTGCTGCTGGCACCGTCGACGCTGATGCCCTTCTCTTCGATCAGCGTTTCCATGGCGGTTTTGAGGAGCGGCGCATAGGAAAACGTGGTGAGTTTCTGCAGTTCCGCCGGATCGCGATCGCCTGTCTTGTCCAGTTTGGCGGGATCAAGATAGACGTCGAGTACGACATAGGTCTGCCGGAAGGACGAGAGGCCGTTCGAAAGAATCGATCCCAAGAGGCCAACCAGCGCCAGGATAGCGAAGATGACCGCCGCCAGGCCGATCATCCGGAACCTTCTCTCCGCGGCATGGCGGCGCCGTGTACGCGCACCACGTTCGAAAAGCGATCCGCTCTTCGAGCCGACGGCAGCACCATCGGGCGTTGCTGTCAGATCGGTCATTCGTACTGCTCCCGGTATCTGCGGACGATGTAAAGCGCTAGGATGTTGAGACCGAGCGTGAAGACAAAGAGTGTCAGGCCGAGCGCAAAGGCAACCAGCGTCTCGGGACTGGCGAACTCGGTGTCGCCAGTCAACTGGCTGACGATCTTCACCGTCACCGTGGTCATGGCTTCAAAGGGATTGAGACCAAGGCGTGCGGCCGCACCGGCGCCCATGACGACGATCATGGTCTCCCCGATGGCACGGCTCGCGGCGAGCAGGACAGCGCCAACGATACCGGGGAGGGCGGCCGGCATGATCACTTTCCTGACGGTCTCGGACTGTGTAGCCCCAAGACCGTAGGAACCTTCGCGCATCGCTTGCGGCACTGCATTGATAATGTCGTCGGAGAGCGAGGAGACGAACGGTATCAGCATGATGCCCATGACGAGGCCAGCGGTCATGACCGACGACGACGAGCTTCCCAGCCCGAGAGGCTGCGCGATCCAGTCCCGTAACAAAGGTCCGACGGTGATAAGGGCGAAAAGCCCGTACACGATGGTCGGAATGCCGGCAAGAACCTCGATGGCGGGCTTGGCGAAACTGCGAAGCGTCTTGCTCGAATATTCTGCCAGGTAGACCGCCACCATCAGGCCAATCGGCACGGCCAGCAGAAGGGCGACGAACGAAACGTAGAAAGTGCCCCATAGCAGCGGAAGGATGCCGAGAGTGGAACCACCGCGGAACTGCGGGTTCCACACCGTCGACAAGAAGAACTCGCCGGCCGGATACATTCGGAAGAAGTGGATCGTTTCAAAAAGCAGCGAACCGACAATTCCGAACGTCGTCAGGATGGCGATGAGAGAAGATCCCATCAACAAGGCGCGAATGAACGTTTCGCTGGTGTTGCGGGCGCGCATCGACGGCCGGACCCGCCTCCAGGCCAAGAAGCCGAGGCCCAGGCTTACGCCGATAACCGCCGTATTTCTCAGCAGCGAACCCGTCCCGTTGAGGCTGCGATAGGACTTGGCGGCCTGGAACACGGCCGGTGAGACATTGGAGCCGAGCGCGACGCCGATACTGGCGAGGCGGCCGCGGATATCGGAGAAATCGGCGCGCATCGTCGCCAGATCGTCTTCGCCAAGGCTTCCAGCCTCGACGAGGCGATCCAGACCGTCGGCGATGCGGCGGACGTCCGCCATGACGAGGCTTCGCGCACCGCCTTCAGGGATCGCACTGTTCGGAATCTGGGTACTGACCTGGTTTTCGATAAGAAGCGGCTGCAGAAACAGCCACGCGGCCAAAAGCAGCAGGGCCGGAACCGCCGCGAACAAGGCGACGGACTGACCATAGTAGCCGGGCAGCGAATGAAGACGCGCACCGTCCCGCTTGGCCAGGGCCAGCGCACGCCGCCGGCCGAGAACATAGCCGGCCACGGTGAGCACCAGTACGATGATTATGAGTACGCCTGGGGTCATACCACGTCCGCCTCGATCGAAAATATGGGCGGCGCCGCAACAGCACCGCCCACGTTCATGCCAAGGATTACTCCAGCGGACCCATCGGGGTACGGTTCTGGACCTTTTCCTGGGTCTCGGCGAGTTCCGGATCGGAGACGAGGCCGTAGGCCGCCAGCGGGCCATCGGGGCCGGCAATCTCGTCGGAGACGAAGAACTCGATGTATTCCTGCATACCCGGGATCACGTCCAGATGCGCATTCTTCACGTAGAAGTACAGTGGACGGGAAACCGGATATTCGCCGGATGCAATCGTCTCGACCGACGGAGCAATGCCGCCCATCGTGGCGACCTGCAGCTTGTCGGTATTGTTCTGGTAGAAGGACAGACCGAACACGCCAATGCCGTTCTTGTTGGCGTCGACGCGGGCCAGCGTCTCGGTGTAGTCGCCGTCGATATCGATCGATACGCCATCCGTGCGCAGCGCCATGCAGGCCTCTTCGGCTGCGTCCTCGTCACCGCCGTTGGCGGCGGCGAGCGCTTCCATGGTGCCGTTTTCTTCGCAACCGTCGATGATCACCTTCTCGTCGAACACTTCGCGGGTGCCGTGCTTGGTGCCCGGGATGAAGGCGAGAATTTCCTGATCCGGCAGGTCGGAGCGGATCTCGCTCCACTTCTTGTAGGGATTGTCGACCAGCTCGCCGTCCTTGAGCACCTTGGCCGCCAGGGCGTTGTGCCAATCGGCCGGCGTGAAGGCGTACTCGGGGCCATTGATGTCCGAGGCGAAGACGATACCGTCATAGCCGATGCGGACTTCCTGGATCTCCGTCACGCCGTTGGCAGCACAATTGTCGATATCGGACTGCTTGATGCGCGAGGAAGAGTTGGCGATGTCGATGGTGTTCTCACCGACGCCCTCACAAAGCTTCTTGCGGCCGGCACCCGAGCCGCCGGATTCCACGACCGGCGTCGGATACTCGAAGTTCTCGCCAAAGGCTTCGGCGACGATCGACGCATAGGGAAGAACCGTCGACGAACCGGCGATCTGAATCTGGTCGCGCGCCGCGGCGGCGCCGACGGACAACGACGCGGCAATTGCCGTCGCCGATGCCGTAAGGATGAGTTTCTTCATGAGGGCTTCTCCCTGTTCGGAATTCGACGTGACGCCTTTTTCTAAAGCGACGGGGAGTCGCATAGCGGCCCTATGTAACAGTTGGATGACAGTTTCGTGTCGGTGCGGTTAAGATTCGCGCAACGACACTTTTAGAGCAAATGCGCCGCTTTTTCAGCCCGCCACGCGGCGCGCTTCGGATGGGGGTTCAGGCGAGCGCGGGGTTGGCGGACCGCTTCCCCGACGCCCAGCGGCCGATCTTCTCGAGCAGGGTCTTCGGGCTGATCGGCTTCGACAGATAATCGTCCATCCCCGCTTCCAGGCAACGCTCGCGGTCGCCCTTTTGCGCGTGGGCGGTTACACCGATGATTGGCGCATGCCGCCCGCCCTCTGTCTCCAGGCGGCGGATCTCCTTCGTCGCCTCCAACCCGTTCATCTCCGGCATTGAGACGTCCATCAGCACGAGCCGCGGGTTGAGCCTGCGGTAGGCCTCGACCGCCAGGCGGCCATTGTCGACGATCTCGAAGCGAAGCCCGCTTTCGCTCAGAATCTGCGTGAAGACGAGCTGGTTCACCTCATTGTCCTCCGCCACCAGGATGTCGACGCCATGCACCGCCTCACGGTCACCAGCCGTGCGCAGGATGACGGGCGAAGCGGATTGCGGTCCCCCTTCCGCCCCACCGGCGCCCTCGGGCTCGTCGACGCGGTGCTTCTGGATCGTGTGCACCATCGTCTCCAGCAGGCTCGCTGCCCGCGCCGGCTTGACAAGTTGCGCATCGATGGCAAGTTCGCGCGCAGTGGCGGTCGACAAGGATTGGTCGACGGAGCTTAGGAAGATCAGGGGTATCCGTGCGATCTCTTCGTTGGCGCGTATGGCGCGCGCCATGTCGATGCCGGTCATGCCCGGCATCTGGTAGTCGACCACCGCGCAGTCCACCTGCACGCCGAGGCGGGCCGCTGCCCGGAGCACTTTCAGGCCCTCCTCGCCGCTTTCCGCCGCACAGGCGTCGAAGCCCCAATGGGCCATCTGCTCGGCGAGGATCGTGCGATTGATGGCATTGTCGTCGACCACCAGAACCCGCGCACCCGTCACGTCGCGCGGGGCGACCTTGGTTTCGGCATCGTTTTCGGCGTTCGGCAGCGTCAGGGTGAACCAGAAGGTGGAGCCCCTGCCTTCCTCGCTCTCGACACCGATCTCGCCGCCCATCAGATCCACCAAGCGCGAGGTGATGGCAAGGCCGAGGCCCGTGCCTTCATGCCGCCGGGTCGAGGAGGTGTCGGCCTGGCTGAACTTGTCGAAGATGAGGTCGAGTTTTTCTTTCGGAATGCCGATGCCGCTGTCGGTGACTTCCACCTTGATCCGCGTGTGGCCGTCCGCCGTCTCGCCGGCGACATCCACGAGGACATACCCGTGGTCGGTGAATTTGACAGCGTTGCCCAGGAGGTTGGTGACGATCTGCCGAATGCGCCCCGCATCGCCGACGAAAGTCTCCGGCAAATCCGGGTCGACGCGCACGATCATCTCCAGGTCCTTCTCCCTGGCGCCCGAGGAAATCAGCGTGGCGACGTCCTCCACGGCTTCGGCCAGTTTGAAGGGCTGCGGGTCGAGCACGAGCTGACCTGCGTCGATCTTGGAGAAATCCAGGATGTCGTTGATGATGGTGAGCAGGGCACTGCCGGATTTGGCGATGATGTCGATGAAGGTCTTCTGCTTCGGCGTGACCCCTGTCTTTGCCAGAAGCTCCGCCATGCCGAGCACGCCGTTCATCGGCGTGCGGATCTCATGGCTCATATTGGCCAGGAACTCCGACTTCGCCCGGTCGGCCAGGACGGCCTTCTCCTGGGCGACACGCAATTCCTCCTCGCGGCGCTTCATTTCGGTGATGTCGGTGGTCGAGCCGATCAGGTAAAGCGACCCGTCGGAGGCGACCAGCGCATCCTTGCGGGCGATCTGGTGGCGCGCCGTGCCGTCCTCCAGCGTGTGCGTTTCCTCCACCACCTGGCGTTCCCCCGTCCGCAGGACGGCAAGGTCTCCTTCCATGAAGGCTTCGCCGCTGGGGCCGAAGAGTTCCACGTCGGTCTTGCCGATCGCCTCCTCCCGCGGCACACCGACCAGATCCGACCACCCCTTGTTGACGTACATCAGCCTGAGGTCCGGGCGCTTCGCATAGATGGCGACGGGAACGTTGTCGATGAGGTTCCGGAAGACCTCGTTCTCGCGCATGCTCTCCCTGAGCTCGCGTTCGCGCTCCTTGATCTCGGTGATGTCCACGCGAACGCCGACAAAGGTGCCGTCCTCGCTCCGTGTATCGAACACCTTGAACCAGCGGCCGTCGGGATTGCGCCGCTCGACGATGCGCGATTTATCCCGATAGAGCTTTGTGTAACGGTCGATCCAGGCTTCCGGATCGCTATCGTAAAGGCGGTCGAGCTCCGGGTCGCCGCTGTCGCGGAAATAACCCGCCTTGTGCGCCAGTTCCACCGCCTCGCGCAGCGGCTTGCCCGGCTGCATGGCCGGCACCATGGCGGGAAGCGCATCGTGGATCTTCTGGTTGGCGAGCACGAAGCGGTCGTCCCGATCGTAGATGACGACGCCGGCCGGTAGCGTTTCCAGCACATGGGCGAGCCGCGCGCGCGCCTCCTCCGCGTCGACCTCGCGCTGCTTGAGGTCCGACACGTCGAAGATCGTGCAGGCCACGTAGTCCTTGCCGCTTGGAAGCCGGACCCGGTTCTTGCGCACGAGACGGCTGCCGCCGATACCCCGGAACGCAAAGTCCTCCTGCGCCTGATAGTCCTCGCCGGTCTCCAGCACACGCCGCTCGGTCTCCTCGAACAGGGCGGCATCGGCGGGCTGCACGTAGTCACCGCCCTTCTTGCCGATCATGTCGCGCGGCTCGGCATCAAACAGCTTGGCGAACGCCTTGTTCACCAGCACGAAGTCGAGATTCGCGTCCTTGACGAAAATCGGGCTCGGAAGGCCGTCGAGCACCGCCTGGGCGAGCTTCCACTGCTCCAGCGCCGCGGCAGACGCGTCACGATCCTCACGCCCCTGTCCGGACGCGGACTCCAGGTTTGTGCCCTTCACCCCCAAAGCTCGTCCTCTCGCAACGCCCCCGAGTTTCCAAGGATGACCGCTAAGCATTAACGATTGACTAAGCTTAATAGCGGGCTAACGCGACGTGCATGGAGCGCGCGCGAGGGCTTGCGGTTGTGCACCGGCAACCGAACGACAGCTATTTCGGGAAAATGGCACTCCCAAGGGGAATCGAACCCCTGTTTCCGCCGTGAGAGGGTGTGGACAGCGGCATATTCGACGCCCTTTCGTTCGCCTTAATTCGCCAAAGTCCTTGCAATACAAGGATTTCATCCTATATCGTTCAGTGACGTACGCCGCAGTCTTATTCGGCGAATATGCGACGTATTTTAGGAACGGTACATGGCGAAGGTTCTGCAGGAAGCTCAAATCACGACGGCGAACGCGCGGTCGAAGCTTGGGAAGGGTGAGCACGCTCGCCGGCTCGATGCGGAGTCCGCGATCTATTATCGAAAGGGTGTCCGCGGTGGTGTCTGGTTCGCACGTTGGCGGAACCATCTCAGCGGCGCGGCTTACCGGCAGGCGGCCATCGGTCCCGCCAACGACGTGAACGACAAGCCGACCGAAGGCCTGCTCACATATTCCCAGGCTGAAAAGGAGGCGCGTCAAATAGTTGAACGAGCCCGCCAAGAGGCAAAGGCCACGGCCGACGGGCCCCCTCTCACGGTTCGCTTCGCTGTCGAGACCTATATCGCTGAACGCGATGCCCGTGAGAGCCGAAGAAAAGGCCGGCCGGTTCGCTCTGACGCGCATCAGCGGCTTGCGCGCTACGTCTTGGGCCAAGAGGCCCGCGGCAAGCAAAAAGCTGTTCCTGCCGCACTCCTGGCCGATGTGGCGCTCCACGCATTGAAAGAGAAAGACTTGCTCAAATGGCGTGCGGGCTTGCCTGAGACATTGAAGGCGAGCGCGGTGCAGCGGACCATCAACGACTTGAAAGCAGCATTGAACGCGGCCTATGGGGCTCATAGGGACCGTCTGGAGCCGACCCTACCGGAGATCATCCGGCATGGCTTGAAGGCGGTCGCGGTCGATGCTGACGAGGCCGAGCCGCGAGCCCGCGACAACCAGATACTCACGGATGCGCAGGTGGGGCGCCTGATAAGCGCGGCGCAGGATATCGATGCCGAGCAGGAATGGGATGGCGATCTCCTCCGGCTCGTCGTGGTGTTGGCCGCCACGGGCGCCCGCTTCAGCCAAATCGTGCGCATGAAGGTGGGAGACGTCCAGCGGGCACAGGGGCGCCTCATGGTGCCGGTGAGCCGCAAGGGGAAGGGCGGCAAGCGTGGGAGCGTTCCGACGCCGGTCGGTAAGGATGTGCTCGATACGTTGCAGCCGGTGGTGACTGGACGTGCCAATGATGACCCTCTCTTGGAACGTTGGCGCCATAAGCAGGAGCCGGGAAGCGTCGGCAATTGGCAGAGGGCTGGTCGCGGTCCATGGCAGAGCCCGAGCGAGCTTGTGCGGCCTTGGCATGGCATTCGGGCGCGGGCCGAAATGCCCGACGTCATTCCCTATGCGCTTCGGCATTCCAGCATCGTGAAGGGCATCCGTGCGAATCTCCCTATCCGCCTCGTGGCCGCGCTGCATGACACGTCGACGGCGATGATCGAGCGTCATTATTCGAAATGGATCACAACCGGGCTGGAAGAAATGGCGCGGGCGGCGATCGTTCCCTTAGTGCCGCAGGAGGACAGCGCGAAAATTGTGCAGTTGAGGAGCGGTGCGTGATGCCATGGACGTCGACCAACGTTCACGAGGCACTCGTGTTGCCGATTTTCTTTGGAGATCTCGGATCGTCAATCCGCGCGGTGATGACATTCCCTGATGACCTGGTGGCGGCCAAAGCTTACGCGGCTCACCTGCTCGCCCGCCGGCCGCTGCAGGACTATCTTCGAGCGGGATACACCTTCAACGCGACAGAGCAGATCGAACACCTCGACGCGCTTAATTGTGCGGCGGCGCCGAAGGACATTGATGAGCGCCAGCGCCAGGGTGCCGAAGTCGGCAGGATCGTGAAGTTCCTGTGGGCGCTCATCTGTTCGCACCCCGAGCGCGCCTCATGGGAAGCTGCGGTCAAGATCGCAATCGACGATGCCTCATTGCGCGGCGACCGTGGGACGCGCGCTACGTTTCGGGACAACCTCAACCGCTTTGCATCGGTACTGCATCTATGGGGCGCGTGGGAGATTCGCGGCTCCAGCTTTCTGGCCGATCCGGCTCGAGGCTATGATGGCGTTGCTGATGCCGGTGCTTTCATGACCGAGGCCATGTTCCTTCGACACAGGCTCGTGTTGTGGGACGGGACTCGATCTCCATCTGCAAGTTCCGCCTACCTGTCGCGCGGCTTCATTGCTCCGTGGGCCGGATGGCAACCTCACGTGCCGCGCGCAGAGTGGCCTGCGACGGGCGTTCTGTTCGGACTTACGCTGCCGGCGGCTCATGTTCCGCAGATGGGCAAAACGGGACGTCCAGCAAAACGGGACGTCCGGAAACCCCTGTCCTGAGTTTCGGCGGACACCTTTTTCCGCATCCCGGCATTCGCGATCTTCGCTCCGTACCAGCGCGAATTACCGCGCGTTCAATCGGAGCTAAACAATGGATACCCAGCAGATCGGAATGACGATCGATGATGCCGTGGCAAACAGCGGCATCGGACGCACGAAGATTTTCGAGGCCATCAAGACCGGCCAGCTCAAAGCCCGCAAGTTCGGCCGACGCACCGTCATCTTGACGGAAGATCTGGCCGACTTCCTGAAGTCGCTGCCCGTTCGGGAGGCGGCATGAGCATCCTCACCCCGCCAGAGCATGAGCATAGCGCCGCGATCGACGCTGCTGCAGAATGGCTCGCGCTGCCACCTCACAAGCAAATCGACCGACCGATCGTGCCTCACATCAGGGAGCAATTTGGCCTGTCGGTATCCGAGGCAATCGAAGCAATCCGTGAGGCGAACCTTCGCCGGGAGCGCGCCGCATGAGATGCCCGGAAAAGCGAAAACCCGTCGCGGGCAAGGCGACGGGCTCTCAAAAGATAGGAAAAGCGGGTGGCGTTTCCAAGCACGAAAGTAGCTCGAACGTCGCCGACCTGCAAGCCATATGCATTCGTCGCCGATTTCCCAGCCTGTCCGGGCCGGTCGCCCGACGCGTAGCCGAGCTGGCCTACGGAGATGTAGGGCAATGATCGACAAGCCAATCTACGCGCCTCTACCGGCGCGTGCGATGGGCGACAAGCGGCTGTCGGGAGAGGATTTTAGGGTCCTAATGGCGGTCTCCGCCCATGACCGTCTGGGGGCGAACGGCATCGGTTGTTTCGCCTCTCACACACGTCTGGCAGCCCTTGTTGGATGCCACGAAAAGAGCCTCTCAAGATCGCTGGCCCGGCTCGTCGAGTGTGGATATGTCGAGGCCGGCCGACATCCAATCAACCGTCGAACGCGCACGTACCGGATCAAATACATCAAGTTTGACGGTGAGTATCTCGCCTCGACCAAGGCCGCGACAGGTAACAAATCTGCTACCTATAAGCCCGGGATAGGTAGCAATTTCGCTACTCTCGGCGAAGCAATAGGTAACAAGCCTGCCCCAGAGGCCGTCCCAATAGGTAACAAGCCAAATCAAAATTCACAAAAAAAACAGATAGATAACTCGGACAATATATTCAGTGAAACTGTAATAAATCCCGTAGAAACGGAATCAAAACATCCCGCAGAAGCGACTCCTACGGCGGGAAAAAGGGCTTATGAGCGGGCACCTAGCAGGAGCATTGGTTCTAACCTTGGGTTGATCGAGCGATTAATAAAGAACGGCCTGAACGACGACCAGGCTCGGCAGTGGCTGGAGTGGCTCGACGAAATCGAGAACGGAAGTCTCAGCGGCGATGATTTTCAACGAGCGTCTCGGCTCCGGTCTCAACTCGGGGAGCGTCTCAATGCAGCTTGAACTTGATTTGAAAGCACAAGTCCTCGGGTTTCCGCTCGCCAGGCGTGTTGCCACGGTGAAACACGTTGCCCGCACCCTCGACATGAAGCACGGCAGCGGCGCGACTGCCTACTGGCGCAGCATCATAGCATCCGAGCAGCGGCATTTATCGAGCATCGGCCTTTCCGAAGATGAGATCGACCGTCAGCTTCTGGAGTTCTTCGACGCCGTGCAGATGGAGATCTTCCGCGCTGATCTCGACCGCGGCCTTGGAAGGGGGGTGCAGCCAGCATCCTGTTTTCTTGATGGGTTCCTGACGGGATACTGACGAGGTGAAACCTCTACCGTCGCTCAAGTGCCTATCGGGCAAGGGTTTTGAGACCGATGATGGAACCCCTCCATCAAATGGTCGTCAGGAAAAGAACCAGACCGTCAGGGGCGCCTCGATGCGCCGACTCATCACGGACGCGGCCGCCGCAAGGCTCGAACAGCCCATTCGTGATCATTTTTCTGGTCGAACAGGATTACGCCGTCTTAAGGCGGGAACATGGACACCGGCGAACACTAATGAACTAATAAAATCAGTGTGTTAGTGCGACGATCATGCTATACGTCGCATATCAGTCAATTATAGCGGACGCAGAGCAGCAGATAAGGGCCGATTTTCGTTTTCATGTTGCACTAGCTGCCAGCTATCGCGCGCGCATGAATGTCGCAGATGTCGCAGAATTTGGGAGGTGAAATGTCACGAAAGCCCCGGTTAACTGTGAGACGCGCCGAGGAAGCGCTGCGTGCAGCCGGCGGGATCAAGACCATCGCTGCGCGGATGCTGAAGTGTCATCGCGCTACGCTCTATCGCTTCCTTCAGCGTCACCCGACCTTGGCTCAGATCGCAAATGAGATCGACGAGGAGATCAAAGATCTTGCAGAGACCAAGCTGATCCAGGCGATACGCGACGGAGATATGCCAACCGTCCGCTGGTACCTGGAGACCAAAGCCAAGGATCGCGGGTACACGCGCCGCGTCGAGAACACTGGTCCTGACGGAGGACCGATCGAGACCAAGAGAGTTGCTCCAGACCTCTCGGACCTCACCGAAGAAGAGCTCGAAATCCTCCTACGGGCTGCGGAACGGCGGGAGAATGCTTCGCCCGTTTCGCATCCGCAGGCGGTCCACCAGAAAGCAGCATGATGAAGCCTGCCCGTCTTGAGACGCGCCTGTCCCGGAGAAGGAGAAGCAGATGGCCGATTTCACCAAGATGATCGACGAGATCCGCGCGAAGATCGCCAGCACGGCCGACCGCCTGGCAGAGCTTCGCGAGAAGCGCCGGCCGCATGCCTTGGGCGCCTTTGGCGGTGATGAGAAGGCCAGTGCTGCTGTTGCCAAGATAGCGGCGGAAGAGAGTGCGGTGCGCGACGAGGCCGACACTCTGGCCCTTGCGCTGGAGGAGGCCGAAAAGCGAAAGGCCGAAGCAGATCGCATTGCGGCCGAGAAGGATCAACTCGCCCGCGACAAAGAGGCGAAACGTATCTCCAAGGCGATCGAGGCTGCCGCCGTAGAGTTCGATGTAGTGGCAATGCAACTGGTGGAGATCTTGGAGAAGCGCGCTGCTCTGATCAGCGAGCTCCGTGGCACCCGCGTTTTGTACGACGGCTACATCGGCGCGCTGCAGCGTCCTTCACGTGTAATGTCCGCTCTTTGGGCGGCCGGCCTCGGGCGGTACGACGTACTTAAACACGTCGACGGCGCGCATCGGCACCCGCTCGCGAAAAGCGATGCCCACCGCCAGGAGCTCTTCGGGGGCGCCATCGCCTCTTCAGAAGATGCCAAGGAGGTGGCCGCCTGATGCGCACCATCCTCAAACGCGACGACGATCGCCAACGCCTGTACGGCATCGCGCTCATTGCCGATGAAGTGGACAGCCAAGGTGACGTCGTCGGCGATGCCGAGCTCGAGGACGCAGCCGTTCAGGCGGTCAAGCGTGGCGCTATCGTGAAGATCGATCATGAGGGCGCCGGCGTCGGACGCCTTGTCGCCTCGTGGCCCCTCACGAAGGAAATTGCCGACGCAATGGGCGTCTCTCGCCCCGAAGGAAAGTCAGCCTGGCTCGTCGGGCTGGAGATCGAAGATCCCGATGCTTGGGCCCGCGTGAAGGCTGGCGAGGTCGGACACGCCCTGTCGATCGGCGGCCGGGCACAGAGGCAGGAGTTCTAAGGATGGATCCGCAGGAAATTTTCAAGCGCACCATGGGCGGCAAGAACCGCCTATCCGGACTGGAGGTCGACGAGATCAGCATTCTCTCGCAGGGCGTCCGGCCGGCCGTCAAGGGTGCGGTGGTCAGCATCGCGAAGGCTGATGGCTCAGCGTCGGCGGAGGAGAAGCTGGAGACGCTCGCGAAGGCTCACGCCGATAAGCGCAGCGTTCCATTCGCCAAGGCCTACACAGAGGTCCTGGAAACCGACGAGGGGCGCCAGCTCTACCGCGAACACCTCGCCGAGGATCCGGCGAAAGCCGTGCAGAAGAGGATGGAGAGGCAAGAGACCGCGGAAGCCGCCGCGAGGGCGGCTGATCCTATCGCGCGTGCCTTGCACGAAATCAGCAAAGTGGACGATCTGATCGACGAGCTGGTGCGCAAAGCGCAGCAGGATGGCGAGACCTTTGAGAAGGCCTACGCGCGGGTCATCGCAGAGAACCCGCAGCTCTACACGAACCAGATCCGCGTCAAGAAGGCTCAGGGGTTCGTCTGATGCAGATCTTCGCTGCCAGGTTTCGGTTAGGCGACCTCACCTTGGCGCGAGGCCCTCGGGTTCTCATCGAGCACCGGGGCGGGCCATTCGGCGGTGCCCGCAATAACACCGAAAAGCAGTGGCGGCGCTCTCCTTTGCCGCGCGATTGCAAGGCCCGAACGCTGACGGGTTCGACAAGCCGCTGGGCCGTGGTGAATGGCCCGGCGGCACTTTCTCCATCGGAAGTCCACGGGCGGCGGCTTCGTCGTCGCCCCTCCCTTTCAATCCCTCTGAGGTGAACAAATATGGGCGTCGATAAATTTTACCGGCCACTCATGGCGCCGGGCTTCCTCAATGAGGACGGCACGCCTTACCCTGGCGAGGGCGCCACTGCGAATTATGACGCAACGGCGCTGGCTGCCGATATTCCCACAACGACGCTGTATGCGGTCCCTGCCGGGAAGGGCGGCTTGTATCGCATAACAGTTGTCACAGTGTATGCGCAGGAAGCAACGACATCGGCCACGCTACCGGCCATCACGTTCACCTATGTCGATGACGACACAGGTGAACCGGTGACAACCTCGATCCCGGGAGATGACGAGAATATGTCGGGTTCGACCAGCGAGGCCGATTTCACTCTCCCCGTGAAGGAGGGCACGCCTATCCAGTTTTCGTGCACCGGATACGCATCATCCGGCGCAACGCCGATGCAATACTCCATCCACCTGCGTCTCGCGTATCTTGGCTAAGACGGTTGGCGCCCATCCTGAAAGAGGTCAATCATGAACGAAGTTGAAACCGTTAAGATCAAAATCGGCGAGGAGGAGCTGACCCTAACGCCGAGCCCGAAGGCAATGAGCAAGGTCAGCCAGGCGTTCGGCGGCATTCTGAACGCGGTCGACCGCGTGCAGCGTTTCGATACAGATGCCATCGCCTTCGCAATCGCCGCCGGCGCCGATCTGGCCGAGGCCGAGCGCGAGGCGCTCCCGCGCCGGATATTCGCCACCGGCATTACCGAGCTGTTGGTTCCAACGGTCAGGTTTCTGGGGCTGCTGGCCAGCGGCGGTCGCCGGAGCAAGCCTGCAGATGAGAAGGCTGCCTGATGGAACTCGCTGGCGCCGTCGCCGTACGCATCGATGTCGAGCTGATACCGTTCCAGCGCGGGCTTGAGCAAGCGCGCCGGGAGGCCGGCGTATTTGACCGCAGCGCGTCCCGGCACTTCCGGGGCACCACGACCGAGATCGCCGCCATGAACGGCGCCGTGGTGGCCAGCCAGCGGCACCTGCGCGGCGTCACGGCCGCGGCCGGACAGGCTCGTATGGCCATGGCCGGCTTCGCCAGAACTGCTGCCGGCGCCCTAGTCGCGGGATTCACGGTACAGAAGGCCAAGGAGCTTATCGACACATCGACCCGCATTTCCAACGCGTTGAAAGTCGCCGGCCTGTCCGGCGCTGAACTGGCCGCTGTTTACGATCAGCTTTTCGAGAGCGCGCAAAAGAACGCGGCGCCGATCGAGACCCTGACGCAGCTATACAGTCGCGCCGCGCTGCAGCAGAAGGAGCTCGGCGTCACGTCGCAAGAGCTTCTGCGCTTCACGGACAACGTATCCCTCGCACTGCGCGTCGCCGGCACTGACGCGACCGCGGCATCTGGCGCCCTACTGCAGCTGGGCCAGGCGCTCGGTTCCGGGACGGTGCGGGCGGAGGAGTTTAATTCGATATTGGAGGGGGCGCCGACGATCGCCCAGGCTGCCGCCGCGGGCCTAGAGGAGGCCGGCGGGTCCGTAGCAGCGCTGCGCAAGCTCGTCGTCGACGGCAAGGTGAGCTCGGAGGCATTCTTCCGAGCATTTGAGGCGGGTGCCGGCGCGCTGCAGGACCGTCTCGCTGGAGCTGAGATGACCGTCTCTCAGCACATGGTGCGCCTGCAGAACGTCCTCGTCGACTCCGCGGGCAAGCTTGACGATACGACTGATGCCAGCGGCAAAACCGGCCGCGCAATCGGCCGTCTCGCCGACGCTGTGAAGATCTTCGGCGACGCATTGGTCCGCGTCGCCAACGGCCCGATCGGTGACTTCATCTCCAAGCTGGGAGAATTGGACGACAAGGCCCGCGCCACATTTGGGTTCCTCTCGCGTTTCAGCTTCAATGATGAGATCGCAACTGCCATCAGCGAGTTCCTGGCACCTGAGACGCCGCCGGCGACTGGCCGTGACGCGCTGATGGAGCGCATCCAGCAGCTGCGCGATGAAGCCGGAAATATGACCGACGTTGCAAAGGAGCTTGGCTTCGGCAACGACGAGATCGAGGCAGAGATCCTTCGTCTGGAGGATCTGCTTGCGGCGTCCTATTTCGACAGCTCCGGCCCTTCGACACGCGGCGGAAAGCGGCGCAAGACAGCGAAAAAGCAGGTGTCGCTTTCGGACTATGAGCTGCCTGAAGACGGAGATGAGGACGGCAAGAAAAAGACCGGCCAGCGCGCCGACGGATACGAGCGTCTTGCTCAGAGCGTCGCAAATTCGACGGCCGCGCTCGTTTTGGAGACCGAGACCCAACGCACCCTTAATCCGCTGATCGATGATTTCGGTTACGCGGTCGAGAAGGCCCGAACCGAGTTCGACTTGCTCACGGCCGCCCAGGAGGACGGCAAAGCCATCACGCCACAGCTTCGCGAGGAGGTGAGAGCGCTGGCGGAGCAGTATGCCCTAGCCGGAGCAGAAGCTGCCCGGCTCGCCGAAGAGCAGGCGAAGGCCCAGGAGGAAATGCGCTTCCACCAGGATCTTCTAAAAGGCGCCATGAGCGATCTGAGGTCCGCGCTCGAGGACGGCAAGCTGTCCTGGCAGGAGATGGGCGATATTGCGCTCAGCGTGCTCGACAAGATCATCGGCAAGATCGAAGACCAGCTCATCGATGCACTCTTCAAGGCCAACGGCGCAGGCGGCGGTATTCTCGGCTTCCTTGGCCGCCTGCTCGGCATTGGTGGCGGCGGTGGCGCGGGGGTCGACAATTTCCCGCCAGTTCCCGGGGGCGGCCTCTATGCGCAGGGCGGATACACCGGGCCCGGCGGCAAGAACCAGCCAGCAGGTATCGTTCATGCTGGTGAGTATGTCGTACGCGCTTCGGAGGTGCGAAAGCCGGGGATCCGATCTTTGCTGGAGGCGGTCAACAATGGCTTGCCTGGCTTTGCTGGAGGGGGCCTGGTACCTGCGCTGGAAGACCCAAGTGTCATGGTAGGGCAATCCGGCGGATGGGGAGACGTGTTGCGATGAGTGCATTTCTCACGGCGCGCATGGAAGAGCAGATCATCATTCTTTCAGACGGTGCCAGCTATCGCGGCCTCGACGATTTCGCCGTCACTGGCATGATGAGCAAAACGCTCGTGTTACCTCACCTGACGTGCGCTATGGTGGTGCGGGGCACGGCGAATATGCTTCTCCAACTCAATATGAATCATCGGTCCACGTGGGCTTCATTCGATGAGTTGGTGACGATCCTACCGGAGCAAGCGGACACAGAGTGTGACCGTTTCCACCAATTCTACCCTGACCGCCATGGCATTGCAGAGTTAGCTGTTTGCGGGTGGTCTGAAAGCCGCGAGCGCTTCGAGAGCTACAGCTTCCACATGGATAGCTGGGAAGAATGCCGAGACAAGCTGGAGCCGACACCAGCAATCTACATGGCACCGATTCCAGATCGTGACCGTGTTGAGGCCAATGGAGTGCCTGTCGAAGGCACAATCCGCTTAGAAGGTCTTCACCGGCTCATGCAGGCGCAGCGGGAGACGCCGCATTTCATTGGGTTGCCCGGCGACAGCGCCGATGCATGCGAGAAGGGATACTGTGTCGGCATGTTCATTGAGGAAGTGACCGTGACGCACTCTGGCATCCTTTCCCGCATCGTGAAGCGGTGGCCAGACAAGATCGGCGAGATGATCGATCCGTTTGCTGATGCCGATAAACAGCCATAAGCCTCATCTCGGCGCCGGCGATGTGCCGATCAGGCTCGACGGCCGCGAGGTGGTCCTCCGGCCGACCCTACGGGCTGGTCTGGCCGTGGCTCGAGAGGATGGCGGCATCATGCCGATGGTCGAGGCCGTCGGCCGCTACGACTTCGAGACGCTGGTGCGCGTCCTGGCGCTCGGGCTTGGCCGCACGGATATCGACCAGGTGCGCGATGAGGCATGGCGCACCGGCATGGAGGCGCTTGTAGGGCCCGTGACGCGATTCCTGGTCATCGTCGCCAGCGGTGGCACTCCACCCACCGGAAAGGGCGCTGAGGACGATGCAGGCGTGCCCACCGAGAGCATCACGCTCGCCGAGCTCTGCGACGAGATGGCCGGGATCGCCATGGGCTGGCTCGGGTGGAGCCCTGAGACCGCCCTGGGCGCCGACATGAACGCGATCCGCGTGGCCTACGATGGTCGCATCGACATGTTGAAGGCCTGCTTCGGTGGTGGTGACGATAAACCGGCATCAACGGCACCGCAGGTTCAATCTCGACCGCTCACGCCGGCGCTATTCGATGCGCTCTTCGGTGCGAGAGCCTAAGCGGCCTCGCGCGCCTCACCTGTACGGGCTCGGCACCGCGGCGCTGTCCTCGCGGTTCTGCACAGTCTATTGGCACCGCCTAAACCTTGAGCTGCTTGATTCTGGTGCTCTTCATTGGGAGCTCGAAAAGAGCCCCGCCGGCAACCAGAGACGATTGCTGTTCAATTACCGGCCAGAGCGCGAGAAGCCGTTCCATCTGCCTAATAACCGGCGATTTGTAGAGGCCTTTTGCCAAGAAGAAGCCCACCAGGCGCGAGCTGCGAAAAGCCAGATACTCCGCTCTGTTGCGTGTTATGCGTCGATCGCCCGAGACGACGATCCAGCGGCCTTCCGCACTCAGGCGCCCGATCCAATCCACGTCTTTTACACCAGTTCCGAACTTGTCCCTGATGTGAACAACGACGTGCTCCCCAGAAAATAGGGCGTCAAGTGAGCGAGCGATGGCCGGCGACATGTTCTCGTCAACGAGGACCTTCACGCGGCTCTCAGACGCTTTTCGAATTTCACGGCGTCACGGACGACTGACGCTGAAACGTCATAAAGGCGAGCCACCCGTTCGACCGTGCCTTCTGCTTCTACAGCGTCAGCAAGCGCGATCGTCGGGATGCCGTATTGCGCGGCAATGGGCTGACCGAACGCGCGCTGAGGATCGATCACGATCGACTGCTTGCCATCGAACGGTCGCCACCGCGCCACGGCGTCGTTCTCGATGTCGAGATCTTTGAAGGTTCGCTCGAGGACGTGGCGAAATACGTATTGGCGCTTCTTCAGATCCAGCACCTTGGCCTCACCCGAGCGCTCTATGCTCTCGAGGAAGATGGTGCGGCCGTCCGTTTGAAATCGCCGAGTTGAGAAAGGGCGCTCATCCTGCACGCACACGCGAGCGTATTCTAGGCAATTTCTGATGGCCAGAAGACCGACGCCGGCATCGACGAATGCCTTCACGAAACGCAACTCGATGAGATCCCGGAAGCCGATTTCGAGGTGATCACCGATCATCGAAAGCTGTGACTGCCACAGCGGTGGCATATTGCGCTCTTCGCCGTGACGTCGAAATTTGTAACCAGATAGCCAGCGCCTCACATTGAGAGGTGAGGTGTGAAGAAGGCGAGCAGCTTCGGGCGCGGTGTAGGAACCCACACCGAGCGGGAGGTTATCGTGATCAGTGCGCTGCTTCGTCATCGTCGGCAAGATAGCCATGTTGGTGTTGGTCGCAAGGAGATTTTGTGCGCGGCAGTCCAGCCCATCAATCAATGAGTTATATTTGATGCTGACCAGATTTCGTCGGCCCGATTAAATCTGATGTCCATGGAGTATGGCGTTCTGAGCTTCGCCCCAAAGCTGTTTTCGGCGTCGACATAAGCCTTGACGGTGAACCGGCAATCGCCAAGCTCGGTCACCGATACGCCCTCGGACGAGATGTAGGGGAACTCGGCGGTCGCCGGCACCTTCATCTCGCGCTTGACGAACGTCTGCGAGGCGACGAAGGCCCTGATCCGGTCGCAGTCGTCTACGATCGGCGCGGCCGTCTCGGCCGGCTCCTGGCCAGTCGTAAAGAAGGCGACAGCACCCAACCCGGCTACCACCATGATCGCAATGACGCGCGCATCCATGTTCTTCTTACCAGCTACATGCTTGTCTTAGCGGCGTGATCGCCTCATCCAGCCCGGCGATATTGAACGTCGCAGTGAACGGGCTTTCGCTATAGGGCGTCATGCGCACGATCATTTGCGATTTGCCGAACATCTGCTTGATCACCGGGATCGAGCGCCCTCCAGACCAAAGGCCGAGCGAGCGGTTGTTCGTCGACTCGTCACCGCTGACCGTGCGTGCTTTCTCATCGTCCAGGCGATAGGTGATGTGGCCATAGTCGTTATAATCGCTAGAAGTCATGTGGCAGCCGGTCTGAAAAATCAGCGACGTGGAATTCTCCATGCATCGGACGTAGAGCCGGATCTTGTCGCCACTGTTCCAGCCGCAGTTGACCGTTTCCTCTGACGCGACCGTCAAAAAGACGTTGGTCTGGTCAGTGAGCTTCGAGGTCTCCTTGCGGACCGACCACTTGCCCGCGGGCGTCGGAAGTATTTCCTGCTTTGGCGTGCGGCCGGCTTCCCTGTCGTAGCAGGCGAGGCGATCGAGATCACTGTCGATCTGGATGCACGCATCAGGCGCTGCGATGGCGCTGCCTGCCGCCAGGATAGCGGCTGCGGTGACTATTGTTCTCATGATGCCCTCCCTAACCCGAGGGCAAGGTGGCGCAACCGGGGCGGCCGGTCAATCCTGTTCCTCTCTCAAGGGGCGGGCGACGATGAGGGCAATGGGCGATGCCGAATTAGTGCGTGTTGTCGATATGCGGTTCCTCACGCTTCTGCCTGGCCATGATAAGGGGCCCGGGATCCGCGATGCTCCCAAAAACCGAAAGCAGACGCTGATTGACGTGGTAGCAATCAAGGAGCCATTGATCGATCACCTTGATCTGCATCTCAACTATGGAAGCGAGTTGCTTGCCGGCAAGAGCTGTCGAAGGCGGCGCGGACCGGTCCCAAAAAAGCACCTGATATACTTCCACCACGTCGGAAGCCGTCGACGGTCCCAAGAGCCCTAAGCCGCCGATGTTTTGGTTGAACACCTTCGGCTCGAACTTGGGGAAGATCGCGTTCATATCGATTGGCAAAGGTGGGATTGAATTGCCCATGGCCTTGTAGGCAGATGCCTGCAGTCGAAGAATACTCCTGCCGTTGGCCAGCCTTGAGTATGCGGCACCGAGTTCTCCGCTTAGTGCGCCTGCTAGCGTAATTCTCTCGTGTCTTCGATCGCTTTCCTTCTCTCTCCTGACAAGTTCAGCTTCATGTTCGCGTGCTTTGCGATCGAGTTCTGATTGGCTGGTCTGCGAGCGGATCAGATTTCGGAATCCGACGCGAGCTTGCCATGCGACTGCTGAAAACCCGATGAGAGCGCCCAGAAGTGTTGCTACGCCCGGAGTTATCCCCCCTGATGCTACACGTTCGACGAGAAGGAAAACCGGTCTTAAGCTGAGCAGGACCCCGATGGCCAAGGCACTGATACCCACCCATGGGCTCACCCACCAGGGCATTGCATCTCCTTTCCAAGGATTCACGACGCCGGCGGCCGTCGGCCTATTGCTCCATGCGCGGGCAGACCGTCTCGAGGTCCCATTCAACTTGCGAGCCCGTCTCGCCCGAGAATACGAGATCAAATCCCGCCGTTAGGTGGAGGGTGAGCTTTGTAGGCCTTGAGCGTCGGCCGCAGAGTTTCTCCGCAATGTAATCTGTGGCGTCAGCGATCGTAGCGACGGCCTTCTGAATATCTTCCGAGACGCTAGCGACAAACGCGTAAGGAACGTCCACGCCGTCCGCTCTCTCACCAAGTGCTTGCTGCAGTTCCTCTTCGAAGCTCTCAGTGCTCCACTCTGCCGTCGTCTGCTGAGCGGATGCTTGCGGCAGTGTAAAAAAGCCGGCTAATACCGCGGCCGCAATGATCGATCGCATTTGCATGTTGCCTCTCCCAAACCCGAAGGCAATGTGCAGTAACCGGGGTGCATGGTCAATCTTTAGCGGAACGTAGGCACACGCCGGCACCACCGCCATTCTCAGCGATGAACTCCACGCCGGCCGCCTCCAACGCCGTGCGGATCGTGTCGACCGTGCTCTCGCGCATGTCCTCCCCCCGCTCGAGACGTGCAACCGTATTCGGCGACACGTCTGCAATCTTCGCCAGCTCCCGCACTCCGAGGCCCAGCGCGGCCCGCGCCATGCGGCATTGCACTGCGTTCATTTTTGGTAACCGTGTTACTATTTCTCTTGCATTGGCAGGTAATATGTTTTAGTAACAATGTTATCAATATCGGTCAATGAGGATTCGACCATGAGCCCCATCGGACACCTGAGCACCAGCGCCCGGCGCGCCTTCCTGTTTTTCATTGCGAACGACCCGTCGCCCGACGCGCTGCACGAGGTAGCAGAGCGGCTCGGTCGCAACGACATCGATGGCGCCTTACGGATGGTGGATCGCTACACCCCGCGGCGTCTCTCGAACCTGATCTGCGATCCGTTTGTTCGGGACGCATTTGACCGTGCAGAGCGTGATGACGGCGCCTGCTTTGCCGTTCCCGCAACCACCCCACCGGTGCTCACCGGTGGTGACACCAAGCAGCTTGAGATGGAGATGGCCTGATGATGCACCAAAACCTTGATAACGACCTGAACATGGCGCTGTCGCGCGAGGCGATGGCTGGCCACCTGCAGGCGCGCGACGACCGCGGTCAAAGCGAAGCTGTTCGCGAAGCCATCGCCCAGATCGTCGGCGCCGTATGTTTTCTGGAATCGACCCTGGGCAGGGACGGAGCAAAAAGTGTCGTGCGTGAGGTCTTTGTTTCAACCTGAGTAGCGTTATCCTGCCACGGAGCGGGTGCCTGGTTGCCTCGGCGGCCAGGCACCATTCATGTCGTAGAGGCCGACGGAGGAACGGCAATGAGGGCAGATCTCGACCAACTGGACCTGAGTGTGCGCCGCGGCATCCTCGCCTTGCGCAAGACCGAGCGCGAGATCGGCGTGGCCTATGCTCTCGTCGACGCAACGGTAATGATCGAGGCCGGTCTGCGCTACTTGAAAGAGGTGTTTGAGGAGAAGGACGCAACTGAGCGGGTGGTGATGCTGCTCGACCGAACCCAAGTGCTGCCGTATCCAGACGTCTTGGCGGCAGCCCGTCCGGCCGAATATTGGTCGGAACGGCTCGCCGAGGCTGGCGCCCCTATTTCGCCGGCAGATATTCGCAAACGCGCTCTGGCCAAAGGGATGTTCTTCGAAGTCAATAAAGCGATCCTGATCAGTCCGGGACAACTCGATGCGATTTTCAGGTCGTCCCGAAAGCCAGCAGAGCCAGAGAGCAAAGCTGCCAACATGGTGCTGGCGAAGCTGAGGGCGAAGCGGCGCCGGGTCACCAGGAAGAAACAAAAGCGCTTAGGGCGCCCATGACGCGGTTCCGGTTGGACAACTATGTGCGTTCACGGAAATCCGTGAGCGTTTATTCGACGGATATTCGATGCGCCAGGGCAAAAATCAAATAAGTGATTGATTTCATTGGCACTCCCAAGGGGAATCGAACCCCTGTTTCCGCCGTGAGAGGGCGGCGTCCTAGACCGCTAGACGATGGGAGCGTCCGGGTGAAGGCCGCGATATAGTCGTGATTGCCGGCAAATGCAACAGGCGCGATGGCGCTGCCTCAAACATTCGTAACTCTTGGCTCGATAAGGTCCCAAAGGTTGCCGTAAAGGTCGGCGAAAACTGCCACGGTGCCGTAGTTTTCCTGGCGCGGCTCTTCGCGGAAGATAACGCCGTGCGCCTGCATGGCGCGGTAGTCGCGCCAGAAGTCGTCCGTGTGGAGAAAGAGGAAAACCCTGCCGCCTGTCTGCCCGCCGATGGCCGTCTCCTGGGCCGGGCCGTCCGCCTTGGCAAGGAGCAGGCAGGTGCCGTCAGCGCCCTGCGGCCCCATCACCACCCAGCGCTTGCTCTGCCCGAGCGGCGTATCTTCGGCGACCTCAAAGCCGAGCTTTTCGCGGTACCAGGCGATCGCCTCGTCGTAGTCGCGCACGACAAGCGTCGTCAGCGCGATGCGGCGCTTCGCTCCGGGGTTCATGGCGTCTCGTAGCCGATCTCGAAGCGGCCGATCGTCCGCCCCTCAGCCATGTCGTAGACGACGATCGCCTCGCCGCCCTCGGCAAGCTGGAGATGCAGTGTCAGCCGGCTGCCCGATGCCGCGTGCGAAACGATACGCGATCCCGCCGGCAGGCGGATATCGCCCGACAGCGCATCGGCGGAGAATGGCGCTTGCGTAAGCGCCGCATCGTCACGCTGCGGCGTCATGGACCTGTAGACAAGGGCCAGCACCACCGCCATAACCGCCACAAAGAGGATGGCGAGATTGATGCCCATGAAACGCACGAGCTTGCGGCGCACGCGCTCCGCCGCCGGGTCCAGCGGCTTGTCTTCGTCGGTATGGTGCGGCGCTGCCGGTCCGGCCATGGGTGCCCAATCGCAGGATGTGTCGGAAAATGAGCGACCCTGATAGCGAAGCCGGCACGGAATTGAAAGAGCTTGCGGCGGATGAAGCGGCGGCGGGCAAGCGGCTCGACCAATGGCTTGCCGCCGCCCTTGCGCCGGATATCTCGCGCAGCCGCGTGCAGGCGCTCATCCGCGCCGGGGCGGTGACGCTCGAGGGCGCCGCCGTTACGGAGCCGAAGCGCAAGGTTTCCGCCGGCGAACACTACCGGATCGTGTTGCCCGAAGCCGAGGCGCCGGAGCCCGAGGGCGAAGCCATTCCCCTTACCGTTCTCTACGAGGACGATGCGCTCATCGTCATCGACAAGCCTGCTGGCCTGGTAGTGCATCCCGGCCCGGGAAACTGGACCGGCACGCTGGTGAATGCGCTCATCCACCATTGCGGCGACACGCTGTCGGGCATCGGTGGGGTGCGCCGGCCCGGCATCGTGCACCGGCTGGACCGCGAGACGAGCGGCGTCATGGTGGTGGCGAAGACGGACCGCGCCCACCGGGCGCTGGCGGAAGCCTTTGCCGACCACGGCCGCACCGGCGATCTGGAACGCGCCTATGTGGCGCTGGTGTGGGGGGTGCCGAAGCGCCTTTCCGGCACCGTCGATGCCCCGCTCGGCCGCTCCACCCGCGACCGGACCCTGCGCGCCGTGGTGCCGGAGGGCCGCACCGACGCCCGTCTCGCCGTCACCCATTACACCGTGCTTGAGCGGTACGGCCAGCCGAACGACGAGATCGCCGCCCTCGTGGAATGCCGGTTGGAGACCGGCCGCACGCATCAGATCCGCGTGCATATGGCGCATATCGGCCATCCGCTCATCGGTGACCCCGCCTATGGCCGTGCCTTCCGCACCAAGGCGAAGCGCCTGCCGCAACCGCTGGCGGACATGGTTGCGACATTTCCGCGCCAGGCGCTGCACGCGCGCCTATTGGCCTTCCGTCATCCTGAGACTGGCGCTATAATGCGATTTGAGGTGCCGATTCCGGCCGATATAGTGGAACTGATGACACGTTTCGCTCGTTTATAGCCGGAAGCAGGCGTAGTATCGCTGTTCACGGTCGGTCACGGTTTGTTGACTGTTACCGGACGCTTTTGCCTTTCGGAATTTGTTCCTATATACCATATGGCGCGGTGCGCGCTGATGCGGCCGTGCTTTCCGTCCGCCTCGGTTAGGGGACGTTGAAGATGAGGAGGGTGCTATAAATGGCCCAGACACTACCAAGCATCGTTTCGGGCGAGGGTGGTCTTACCCGTTACCTCGAGGAAATCCGCCGCTTTCCCATGCTGCAGCCGGAGGAGGAGTACATGCTTGCGAAGCGTTATCGCGAGCATGACGATACCAGCGCTGCGCACAGGCTGGTCACCAGCCATTTGCGGCTCGTGGCGAAGATTGCCATGGGCTACCGTGGCTACGGCCTGCCTATCGGCGAGGTGATCTCCGAAGGCAATGTCGGCCTGATGCAGGCCGTGAAGAAGTTTGAGCCGGAGCGCGGCTTCCGCCTGGCCACGTACGCCATGTGGTGGATCAAGGCCTCGATCCAGGAATACATCCTGCGCTCGTGGAGCCTCGTGAAGATGGGCACCACGGCCAACCAGAAGCGCCTGTTCTTCAACCTGCGCAAGGTGAAGGGCAAGATCCAGGCGCTCGACGAGGGCGACCTCAACCCCGAGCAGGTGTCCGAGATCGCCACCCGGCTAAACGTGAGCGAGGAGGAAGTGGTTTCCATGAACCGCCGCCTTTCCGGCGATGCCTCGCTCAATGCGCCCATCCGCGCCACCGAGGGCGAGTCCGGCGAATGGCAGGACTGGCTGGTGGACGAGCACGACAGCCAGGAAGAGATGCTGGTCGAGCAGGACGAGCTTGAATCCCGCCGTCGCATGCTGGGCGACGCGATGGGCATCCTGAACGACCGCGAGCGCCGAATCTTCGAGGCACGCCGGCTGTCCGACGAACCGCTGACGCTGGAGGAGCTTTCCGGCGAGTTCGACATCAGCCGCGAGCGCGTGCGCCAGATCGAGGTTCGCGCATTCGAGAAGGTCCAGGAAGCGGTGAAGGCTTCGGCAAGGAAACAGGCGCAGCCCCCGCGCACCGCTCAGGGCGAAGGCGCCGCCGTCTGATTCTCTCCCGCAAGGCAGAGGGGAAAGGCGGATCCTTACCCGCTCGACGCCCTTTGCCAGGCTTCCAGTGCCTCACTGAATATCCGGTCGCCGGGCACGCCCTTTTCCAACGTGATGAGGGCGCGGCGGCCGGACGTATAGACGATCGGAATGTCGATCCAGCTCTGCCGCCGCATGAGCAGCGTGTTGGTCTCGACATCCGCCCTGTTGTCGCTCAGCGCCACGAGGAAGAAGCCCGGGGCGATCCTCGCCGGAATGCCGAGAAGCGGGCTGCCCGTATCCTGCTCCGACCGCTTCATGGCCACCCGCAGCACATTGTCGATGCCGCCGCCTTGAAAGTCGTCGGGCGTCAGGAAGATGAGCTCCATGATGTGGCTTGCCGGCAAGGACTGATCGACGTTGCGCCGGATGGTCATCTTGAGCTGCAGTCCCTTGTCCGGGACGGTCGCCTCGCCACGGATGGCCGGCTCCGGCGGGAGATTGTTGCCGGGCGACTCCTCGACGATCGACCATACCACCGCGCCGCTGTCGGCAGAGCCTTGCGACGCGTTCGTGCGCTCCTCGTAGAAGATCGCCCTCTGCCCCACGGGGAGGGAGGCTTCACCTTCCGGCTCGCCGCTGCCGCCGCCTTCGCCCGGCGCGGTACCGCTTTGCGTGGCCTCCGCAACGGAGGTGCCCTCCCCCACACCCGGCTGGCCTTCGGCGGGGCCCGGGTCGACTTCCCGACCGTCCGGCGTCAGGCGCTGGGTGAACTTGGGCGGCTGCTCGGCGCCCGCCGGTGCCGAACTCTCTTCTTGATTGCCCGCCTGCGTGGTTTCGTCCGGCTCCTCTTCCACCTCCTCGGGCGGTGTGGTGGCGGTGTCCCGCGCCATCATCTGGTCGAAGCTCTGGAATCCGGCGAGTTGTGCCACGTCGTCGCGATAAAGCCATGCGCCGGCTGCTGCCGCGCCGAGCAAAACCACGATGAGAAGCAGCGCGACCCATCCGCCCGCGCCGCGACGTCGGCGGTCAGGCTGATCGCCGGGAAGGTTTATATCGTCATCCTCGCCGGATTCCGGCCCTTCCACGGGCACATCCGATGCACCGATCCCCGGCCATTCGGACGTTTGGTGATGCGCCTCATCGTCCGCCTCTAGTGGCTCTGCGAGGTCGCCGGCGTCCGTTACGGCTGTCTCGTCAGAGCCTTGCACTGCTGTCTCTGCGGTCGGCTCGGCTTCCGCCTCGTCGGCATCGGGGTAAGGGCGCAGCCCGAACGGGGTGCTCAGCTCCGCCATGACGCTGTCAAGATCGTCTTCCGGCGGCGCGGCAGGCTCCGCGTACTCAGCCTCGACAGTGCTGATGGCGTCTTCCAGCAGCTTCTTCTGGCGTTCGACAAGCTGTGGCGAAGGCGGCGGCGAGACCGCGGCCAGCTTTGCGTCGATGGTGGCGCGTGCCTTGTCGTAGACTTTCGCCCGCGTTGCGGGGGTATTATCTTTCAGCGCACCGATCGTCTTGCGCAAAACCGCAGCAAAATCCGCCATGCCTAAACTGTCCGCTCCTACCCTCTCACTGTCCGAGTATCACCCGCAACATGCATGAAATTGTGGTGACTCTACAGCATGGCCTCAAACAATGGAATCGCCTTCTAAAAGATCAGCTCGTAGATTCAAAGCGTTAGGCCATCCGCTCCGAGCTAGTCCTGAAAGGGATCCGTCACCAGGATCGCATCCTCGCGTTCCGGGCTGGTCGACAGCAGCGCCACGGGAGCGCCGATCAGCTCCTCGATGTGGCGCACATACTTCACCGCCTGGGCCGGCAGGTCGTTCCAGCTGCGGGCGCCGCGCGTCGTCTCCTTCCAGCCTTCGAGCGTCTCATATATCGGCTGCAGCCGCGCCTGCGCGCCCTGTCCGGCCGGCAGATAATCGATCGTCTGCCCATCGAGCCTGTACCCCGTGCACACCTTGACCTCGTCAAGTCCGTCGAGCACGTCGAGCTTGGTGAGCGCGATGCCGCTCATGCCGTTCGCCACCACCGCCTGGCGCACGAGCACCGCATCGAACCAGCCGCAGCGCCGCTTGCGCCCCGTCACCGTGCCGAACTCGTTGCCCTGCGTGCCCAGGAAATCGCCGATCTCGTTGTCCTGCTCGGTGGGGAACGGGCCTTCGCCGACCCGGGTCGTATAAGCTTTGGTGATACCCAGGACATAGTCGACGGCGTTCGGCCCCAGCCCCGAGCCCGTGGCCGCCTGGCCTGCCACCGTGTTGGACGAGGTGACGAAAGGATAGGTGCCGTGGTCGATGTCGAGCAGCGTGCCCTGCGCACCCTCGAACAGGATGCGGTTGCCCGAGCGGCGCGCATCGTCGAGGATTTTCCATACACGGTCGACATACGGCAGGATGCGGTCGGCCACCGAGGAAAGCTCTTCCATGATGGCCGCGTGCGAAACTTCCGCGTGGCCCAGCCCCCGGCGCAACGCGTTGTGGTGGGTGAGAAGCCGGTCGACCTTGGCCGGCAGCGTTTCCATGTTGGCAAGGTCCATGACGCGGATTGCCCGGCGGCCGACCTTATCCTCATATGCCGGCCCGATGCCGCGCCGCGTCGTGCCGATCTTGGTGCCCGAGTTGGAGGCCGCGTCCTCGCGGAAGGCGTCAAGCTCGCGGTGCAGCGACAGGATCAGCGCCGTGTTCTCGGCGATCTTCAGGCTCGCAGGCGACACGGCCACGCCCTGCTGCGCAAGGCGCTCGACCTCGGCCACGAAAGCATGCGGGTCGAAAACGACGCCGTTGCCGATGACCGACAGCTTGCCCTGGCGCACCACACCGGAGGGAAGAAGCGAGAGCTTGTAGCTCACCCCGTCGATCACCAGTGTGTGGCCGGCATTGTGCCCGCCCTGGAAGCGCACCACCACGTCGGCGCGCTCCGACAGCCAGTCGACAATCTTGCCCTTTCCCTCGTCGCCCCACTGCGAGCCGACGACCACAACATTCGCCATCAGTGCACCCTTCTTGCCGGTTTTGCGCGAAGCGCCCGGCTGCTCGTGAAAAACCACAGGCTCTATACCGTCATGCGTCTGGCGATGCGACTCCCTTTCAGCCGTGCCGCCCGCCTCCCGCCGGTTTTCTTTGTGGCGTTCGATTTACGAGGCGCATCGAACCGGCTATTGCCTCCTACCGCCTCGAAGCCCGCCCGGAAGACCCCGATGCACAACAAGGCCTACGTCATCCTCCTCTTCACGACGCTCTTCTGGGGCGGCAATGCGGTTGCGGGAAAGCTGGCGGTCGGCCACGTCTCGCCTTTCGCCCTGACCTTCCTGCGCTGGATCGTGGCGCTTGCCATTCTCCTGCCGCTGGCCTGGAAGCCGCTCGGGCGCGACTGGCCGCAGATCAGGAGCAACCTGCCGCTTCTGGTCATGCTCGGCACGCTCGGCTTCACCTGCTTCAACGCCACCTTCTACAGCGCCCTCACCTTCACGTCGGCGGTCAATGTCTCGATCGAGCAGGCGGCCATCCCGATGGTCATCATCGTTTTGAATTTCTGCCTCTTCCGGGTGAGGGCGACAAGACTGCAGCTCGTCGGCTTCGCGCTTTCCCTTGTCGGCATTTCGCTGACCGCGAGCCACAGCGACCTGTCGCGGCTTGCCGAGCTCGACATCAATATCGGCGATCTTCTGATGCTGCTCGCCGTCCTGTTCTACGGCATCTACACCGTATGCCTGCGCTTCAAGCCCGACATCCACTGGCTGAGCATGATCACCGTACTTGCGACGTCGGCCCTGTTGAGCTCAATCCCCTTCCTCACCTGGGAATACGCGGCCGGCAGCCTCATCCTGCCGGATCTGCGCGGCTGGATGATCGTGCTTTACACTGCGGCAATGCCCTCGGTCCTCGCCCAGGTCTTCTATATCCGTGGCAACGAACTCATCGGCGGCAACCGCGCCGGCCTGTTCGTCAACCTCGTGCCGATATTCGGCACGCTGCTGTCGATCCTCATCCTGGGAGAGGATTTTTACCCATACCACGCCTTCGCGATAGCGCTCGTCTTCTGCGGCATAGGGCTCGCCGAATATAGCGGCCGCAAAGCGATGGGCGCTCCGCCGCGCGTGCGGGCTCCGGTCGACGGGTCGTGACCTCGAAGGCGCGGGATGGAACCGCGCCTTCGTTACGCACCAGCCTTACGCACTCACGTCGAAATGCAACGGTTTGGCCGAGATAATGGAGTCGTTCGCCCGCAATTCCTGAAGCACATTCTCCGGGAACGGCGCGTCGAGATACAAGAGCGCGATCGCGTCGCCCCCTGGCCGATTGCGGCCGAGCTGGAAGTTGGCGATGTTCACCCCGTGCTTGGCACAGATGGTGCCGAGCAGGCCGATGATGCCGGGCGTGTCGTAATTGGTGGTGTAAAGCATGTGCTCGCCCACCTCGGCATCGAGATTGATGCCCTTGATCTGGATGAAGCGCGGCTTGCCATCGGAGAAGACCGTGCCGGCGATCGAACGCGTCTTGGCCGATGTCTTGACCGTCAGCTTGATGTAGCCGTCGAAGACGCCCGACTTGTCGCGCTTGACCTCCGACAGGATGACGCCGCGCTCCTTCGCCATGACGGGCGCCGAGACCATGTTGACGTCGGAGACCTGAGGCCGGATGAGGCCCGCCAGTGCGGCGCTGATGAGGGCGCGCGTGTTCATGGCGGCGGTGGAGCCGTCGAAGACGACCTCCACCTCGCGGATCGCCTCCTCCGTCACCTGGCCGACGAATGCGCCCATCACCTCCGCCAGCTTGATGAAGGGCTTTAACCGCGGCGCCTCCTCGGCGCTGATCGAGGGCATGTTGATGGCATTGGCGACAGCGCCCTTTATGAGGTAGTCCGACATCTGCTCGGCCACCTGCAGGGCGACATTCTCCTGCGCCTCGCTGGTCGAGGCGCCGAGATGCGGCGTGCACACCACGTTAGGCAGGTTGAACAGCGGGTTTTCCGTGGCCGGCTCGTTCTCGAACACGTCGACGCCGGCGCCCGCCACCTTGCCGGATTTCAGTGCCGCGACCAGATCGGCCTCGACGATCAGGCCGCCGCGCGCGCAATTGATGATGCGCACCCCGTCCTTCATCTTGGCGATCGCCGCGGCGCTGATGATGCCCCGTGTCTTGTCGGTCAGCGGCGTGTGCAGCGTGATGAAGTCGGCGCGGGCAAACAGCTCGTCCAGCTCCACCTTCTCCACGCCCAGCTCCTCCGCCCGCTGAGTAGAGAGGAACGGGTCGAACGCCACAACATGCATCTTCAGCCCGATGGCGCGCATAGCCACCACCGAACCGATGTTGCCGCAGCCGATCACGCCCAGCGTCTTGCCGGTGATCTCGACACCCATGAAGCGGTTCTTCTCCCACTTGCCTTCATGGGTGGAGGCGTTGGCTTCGGGGATCTGCCGCGCCACCGCGAAGAGCATGGCAATCGCGTGCTCCGCCGTGGTGATGGAGTTGCCGAAGGGTGTGTTCATGACGATGATGCCGCGGCGCGAGGCGGCGGGGATATCGACGTTGTCGACGCCGATGCCGGCGCGGCCCACAACCTTCAGGTTGGCCGCGGCATTGATCAGCTTCTCCGTCACTTTGGTGGCCGAGCGGATGGCCAGGCCATCGTACTGATCGATGACGGAGAGAAGCTTTTCCTTGTCCTTGCCGAGATCCGGCTGGTAATCGACCTCAATGCCGTGCTGCCTGAAGATGTCGACGGCCGTGGGCGAAAGCTTGTCGGAAACGAGAACGCGAGGTGCCATTTCAGGGGCTCCTAATTAAGCGAATGCGATGGGAAGGATCAGCGCCGGCGCCGGCGCCGGACGGTTTCAGGCGCTCTGCAGCGCCGCCTTCTGCTCCTGGAATGCCCAGTCGAGCCAAGGCATCAGCGCTTCGAGATCGGAGGTCTCGACGGTCGCGCCGGCCCAGATCCTGAGGCCCGGAGGCGCGTCGCGATAGTGGCCGATGTCGTAGGCCACGCCCTCCTTGTCGAGCCGGGATACCATGCCCTTGGCGAAGGCCGCCCTGGCGTCGGCATCGAGCCGCGCCACCGTCTCGTCGACGATCGACAGGCACACGGAGGTGTTGGAGCGCGTGGCCGGATCCCGCGCCAGATGCGCGAGCCAATCGCTCTTTTCGACGAACCGGTCGATGACGGCGAAGTTGGCATCGGCACGGGCAATCAGCGCGTCGAGCCCGCCCACCGACTGCGCCCAGGAAAGCGCGTCGAGATAGTCTTCCACGCACAGCATGGAGGGCGTGTTGATGGTTTCGCCCTTGAAGACGCCCTCGATCAGCTTGCCGCCCTTGGTGAGGCGGAATATCTTCGGCAATGGCCAGGCGGGAGTATAATTTTCCAGCCGCTCGACCGCGCGGGGGCTGAGGATAAGGATGCCGTGCGCCGCCTCGCCGCCCAGCACTTTCTGCCAGGAGAAGGTGACGACATCGAGCTTCGAAAAATCGAGCCGCTGCGCGAAAGCAGCGGACGTGGCATCGCAAATGGTCAATCCCTTGCGGTCGGCAGGGATGAAGTCGCCGTTCGGCACACACACGCCGGAGGTCGTGCCGTTCCAGGTGAAGACCACGTCGCGGCCGAAATCGATCTGTGCCAGATCAGGCAGGTCGCCGTAGTCCGCCTCGATGCGGCGCACGTCGCCGAGCTTGAGCTGCTTGACGACATCCGTCACCCAGCCGGAGCCGAAGGATTCCCAGGCAACCATGTCGACGCCGCGTTCGCCCAGGAGCGACCAAAGCGCCATCTCGACGGCGCCGGTGTCCGACGCCGGCACGATGCCGATGCGGTAGTCTGCGGGAACTTTGAGAACTTCACGCGTAAGCTCGATGGCCCGCCCCAGCTTTTCCTTGCCGATCTTGGCACGGTGGGAGCGTCCGAGCGCGGCATCCTTCAACGCCTCGGGCGTCCAGCCGGGGCGCTTTGCGCAAGGTCCTGACGAGAAATTGGGATTGGCCGGACGGATGCCCGGCTTGGGGAATGTGCTCATGATATTCTACCCTTCCAGATAGCTCGCCCCTCGGTGGGGAGGGGTGGCCCACGGAGGGGGTTATGCTGTCAGGGCCGCCGCGTCAAGCATGTTCTTCCCGAGACAGAACAGCGCATGGCGGGCCGTCGGGCCCGCCACCGCGGAAACTTTGGGCCGTTGCCGGGCTTACCAGAGATCGTAGCGCAGTCCGACCTTGACTTGGTGATAGTCCACGCCGTCCTCGATGGTATTGGAGGACACGTCGAGATATTCAAGGCTCGGCGAGTTCAGATACTGATACCCCACATCCAGCGACATGTTTTTCGTCACCTGGTAGTTGACGCCCGCGTTGAGGGTATAGGCGAACTCGTATTGCCGATCCGGTGGAGAGGGAGGAGTATTCAGCAGCGGTGAATCGACCTCCAGATCGTGCTTGGAAAAGACGAGACCAGCGCCGGCACCGACATAAGGGGTGATGCCGACAAAGGTGCCGAGGTCGACGTAGCCGTTGACGATCGCGCCCAGGACCCGGTTCTCACCCGACACGAAATTGACCCCGTCGTCATAGTCGAAGCTGTCGTCCCCGATATAGGCGAGATTGACGTCCGCCCGCAGCATGTCGGTGAAGTGATAGCCGACGCCGATGCTGCCTCCAAAACGATTGTTGTCCGCCTCCTCGCCGAAGAGGCTGAAGTCATAGACCGAATCGTTGGCGCTGTAGGTAACGTCGCCGCGCAAGTACCACCCCGAGCCGAACTCCACCGGCACGTATTGCGGCGCTTCCTCGATGACGATGGGTGGGTCGTAATCGGCCGCACCGGCGGACGTCGCCGGTGCCAGCGCGGCACCCGTGACGACCAGAATCAGACTACTGGAAAACCTATACATAGTGACCTGCTCCCCGAAGTGCGCCGGAGCATTTACTCGCCCCCGCCGCCAGTCGAGAAGCAGTGTTAACCATTTCGGTTAAGCCATGGTTAAGGATAACAGCGGGTGAACGGGAAGAGCGGACGCTCCAATTCCATGCATCGTGTCTTTTCGAAAATCGGTTCCGATTTTCGGGGCCGATGCGATAGTGCGAGCGACACAAAAAATGCCGCCCGGCGGAAAGCCGGGCGGCCGACAAGAGCGGTGGAAGACGTATTACTTGTAGACTGGCGGCTCGTAGGGCGGCGGGTCGTAGGCCACCATCTGCGGCACGGCGCAGTTCGTGTTGCCGCCGAAAGAATAGCGCAGGCCGGCGCGCGCCTCGTGCACGTTGAAGCCGTCGTCGAAGCCTGGGCCAGCACCGATGCTGACGCCGCCGGGCGAGAACTCCTCGAACATGCGACCGCCCTCGATGCGGGTGAAACGGTATCCGGCGTCAAGCTGCAGGTTCTCGGTTAGGCAGTATGAAGCACCCGCCATCAGCGACCATGCAAAGCGCCAGTCTTTGCCCCCCTTGTGCACGAATTCGCCATCCTCGGTGATGTTCGTCAGGTCGTCCCATTTCACATAGGCGCCACCGATGCCCGCGCCGACATAGGGCGTCACACCGTGATAGGTGCCGAGGTCCACATAGGCATTGGCCATCAGGAGAAGCGCCTCGTAGGAACTGGAGTCCGATGAGGTGCAGGGATCCCCGTCGAGGCAGGTACCGCTCGTCGAGCCGCGGAAGTCCGACTCGAACCAGTAGTCCGCCGTGAAGTCGGTGCGCAGATAAGGCGTTATCTGATAGCCGACGCCGGCACCCAGCGACATGGCACCGTCGAGGTCGTCGCTGGTGAAACCGTTCGTGCCGGGCGGCGGCCCGTAAGTGATGAATTCGGCGTCGCGCAACTCCGACCAATGATAGTTGATATCCCCACGCAGATACCAGCCGCCCGCGGCCACCTGCTTTTCAACGAACTGCGGCGGCGGCGTCTCCACCACCGGCGGTTCATAGATGTCGGCTGCGTAGGCGCCGGTGGCAAAGGCAAACGCGGCAGCCGCGACAGCCGGCTTCATCGTCTTCAGCATCTTCCCCATCCCCAAGAAATGCGACGGCTACACGGTTTGGCGCCCCGCTTGGTTGAGTCATGGCGAAGATTGAAGCAAAAAAGTTAAGCCGCACTTAACCCTAACGCGCAGTTTCCTGCGGCGATCGCGTTATGCTTGCTCTGGGTGAGCCCTCTGAGACTTAAGCCGGCTGTTGCTCCGGCAGGCCGAAGATCGATAAATCTAGGCCGCCGTCCGAGCATCGCCGATGGCATCGATGATATCGTCGACCACGGCGTGGACCAGGTCCGGGTCGTCGCCCTCGGCCATCACGCGGATGAGCGGTTCGGTGCCGGAGGGGCGGATGACGAGGCGGCCGCTCTCGCCGAGCCGTGACTGCGCCTCGGCGATCACAGCCTTGACGGGCGCCCGTTCAAGCGGCTTGCCGCCGCTGATGCGCACATTCTTCAAGACCTGCGGCACCGGCTCGAACTTGCGGCACACCTCGCTGGCCGGCCGGTTCTCGCGCTTGATGCAGGCCAAAACCTGCAGCGCGGTGACCAGCCCGTCGCCCGAGGTGGCGAAGTCGGAAAGGATGACGTGGCCGGATTGTTCGCCGCCCACGTTGAGCCCATTGGCACGCATGTGCTCCACCACGTAGCGGTCACCCACCTTGGTGCGGTGCAGATCGAGCCCACGGCCCTTTAAAAAGCGCTCCAGGCCGAGATTGGACATCACCGTGGCGGCGATGCCGCCGCCGGCCAGCCGCTCGCTCTCATGCCAGGACTGCGCGATCAACGCCATGATCTGGTCACCGTCGACCACAGTGCCGTTCTCGTCGACGATCACCACCCGGTCGGCATCGCCGTCGAGTGCGATGCCGATGTCGGCACGCACCTCGTGCACCTTCTTGGCAAGGCTCAAGGGGCTGGTAGAGCCGCAATCTCGGTTGATGTTGAGGCCGTCCGGGTCGACGTGGATGGACACCACCTCCGCCCCCAGTTCCCAGAGGGCGGCGGGCGCCACCTTGTAGGCCGCACCGTTGGCACAGTCGACGACGATCCTGAGGCCCGAAAGCGACATCGCCCGCGGCAGCGTGCGCTTGGCGAACTCGATATAGCGATCATGCACGCCGTCGACACGCTTGGCCCGGCCGAGCATCTCGGCATCGGCCAGCGCCAGCTCGATGTCCTTGTCGAGCATCGCCTCGATGTGGCCTTCGATCTTGTCGGAAAGCTTGTAGCCGTCGGGCCCGAACAGCTTGATGCCGTTGTCCTCGAACGGATTGTGCGAGGCCGAGATCATGACGCCGATATCGGCGCGCAGCGAGCGCACAAGCATGGCCACCGCCGGCGTCGGGATCGGCCCCAGAAGGAACACGTCCATGCCCGCCGCGCAGAAGCCGGAGACGAGCGCGTTCTCGATCATATAGCCCGAAAGGCGTGTGTCCTTACCGAGCACCACGCGATGGCGATGGTTGCCGTTCTGGAAGGTAAGGCCGGCGGCCATACCCACCTTCATGGCCACCTCGGCGGTCATGGGAAATCGATTGGCCCGACCGCGGATGCCGTCGGTCCCGAAATATCTCTTCGTCATATCTTTTTTTGCCCGCACCGATTTGGAAGTTTGTCGCAAAACTGCGGTCCCCATCTTCATTTGCCACAGGTTTGGGTGCTTATGCGCATCACTTTATGTCAGAAATCGTAATCGATCTATATGAACAGGCGCTTGCCCACTATGATTAACGGTATGTAAACAAGCTTGATACGGGGGAGAGAGGGCGCGGTAACAAAACTGCGGGGCGCCAGGCCCCGCAGTTTTGTGTCTGTCCTTTGCGAGGGGTCCTACCCTTGCGGCTGTGGCTCCATCCCAGCGTCGGGCTCTTCGCCGCCCTTCTTGTTCTCCTTGCGCGCGCCCGCCTTGGGCACGGTGGAGCCGCGCGACGGCGGTGTATCGTCGCCGAGGTCGCGCGCGGGCTTCTCGCCGCGGAGGATGGCACGGATTTCGTCGCCCGACAGCGTCTCGTATTCGAGCAGCCCCTCGGCAACAGCGATCCATTCCTTCTTCTTCTTGGTCAGGATCTCGCGCGCTGTGTCATAGGCCTCGTCGATGAGCCGGCGAACCTCCTGGTCGATCTTCTGCTGCGTCTCCTGCGACATATTCTGCTGGCGCGCGACCGAGTGGCCCAGGAACACCTCCTCCTGGTTCTCGCCATAGGCGACCTGGCCAAGCTTGTCGGAAAAGCCCCACTGCGTGACCATGGCGCGCGCGAGCTTGGTCGCCTGCTCGATGTCGGAGGCCGCACCCGAGGTGATGTTCTCCTTGCCGAACTTGATCTCCTCGGCCACGCGCCCGCCCATCATGGTGGCGAGCCGCGAGATCATCCACTTATAGCTCATGGAGTAGCGGTCGCCCTCGGGCAACTGCATGACCATGCCGAGCGCCCGCCCACGCGGAATGATGGTCGCCTTGTGCACCGGGTCGGAGGATGGCGTGTTGAGCGCCACCACTGCGTGCCCCGCTTCGTGGAAAGCGGTCAGCTCCTTCTCCTCCTGGGTCATGGCGTGCGAGCGCCGCTCCGCGCCCATCATCACCTTGTCCTTGGCGTCCTCGAACTCGGCCATGGTGACGAGGCGCTTGTTGCGGCGCGCCGCCATCAGAGCGGCCTCGTTGACCAGGTTGGCGAGATCGGCGCCGGAGAAGCCCGGCGTGCCGCGCGCCACCACCTTGAGGTCGACGTTGGGCGCGAGAGGCACGTTGCGCACGTGGACCTTGAGGATCTTCTCGCGGCCGGCGATGTCCGGATTCGGAACCACGACCTGCCGGTCGAACCGACCGGGGCGCAGGAGCGCCGGATCGAGCACGTCGGGCCGGTTGGTGGCGGCGATCAGGATGATGCCTTCGTTGGCCTCGAAGCCGTCCATCTCGACCAGCAGCTGGTTCAGCGTCTGCTCGCGCTCGTCATTGCCGCCGCCGAGGCCAGCGCCACGATGGCGGCCGACCGCGTCGATCTCGTCGATGAAGATGATGCAGGGCGCGTTCTTCTTGGCCTGCTCGAACATGTCGCGCACGCGGGAAGCGCCGACACCGACGAACATCTCGACGAAGTCGGAGCCCGAAATGGTGAAGAAGGGCACATTCGCCTCACCCGCGACGGAGCGGGCGAGCAGCGTCTTACCCGTTCCCGGAGGACCGACGAGCAGCACGCCGCGCGGGATCTTGCCGCCGAGCCGCTGGAACTTCTGCGGGTCGCGCAGGAATTCGACGATCTCCTCAAGGTCTTCCTTGGCCTCATCGACACCCGCCACATCCTGGAAGGTGACGCGGCCATGTGCCTCGGTCAGAAGCTTCGCCTTCGACTTACCGAAGCCCATGGCGCGGCCGGAGCCAGATTGCATCTGCCGCATGAAGAATATCCACACGGCCAGGATGAGGATCATCGGCAGCCAGGAGATGAAGTAGCCCAGTATTGAGTTGGAGCCGTCCGATTCCGGCCGTGCATTGATGGTCACGCCACGGTCTTCCAGCCGCTGCACGAGGCTCGCATCTCCCGGCGAATAGGTCTGGAAAGGCGTCTGGTTGTCCGTGTAGGTGCCGGTGATGCGGTCCCCGGTGATCGTTACGCTCTCAACGCGGCCGTTCGACAATTCCTGGAGGAACTCCGAATAGGCGATGTCGCGCGTCGCCCCCCGCTGCTGGGGCGCCTGGAAGAGGTTGAACAGCGCGATGAGCAGAACGGCGATGATCGCCCACAGCGCAAAGTTTCTGTAATTCGGATTCATGTGCGTCCTGTAAGTGCGCCGAGGCCGGCATCATCCAAGCACTGGTTTCAACTAACATAGGGAGCGTGCGCAACGTTGCCAAGCGCAAGCCCACTATTGCGCCGGTATCCTAACCGATATGGTTATCTGTTCTCCTCTTTGTGGCCGCGCCATGGCAAGGGCGGAATAGTCGCACCACCGATCACCCCGGCAACCGCCCGCGCCGGAACAAGGTCGAACGAGGGCAAAAGCCGCGCCCACGGCCCCGCCACCGGCCGCAGGGACACCACCGCTCCTTCGCTCGCACGGCCGAGACACCGCCCATCGCGCCAAAGCGCCGGTTCGGCCGCAAGGGCCGACCGCACGAGGCCTGCGGGCGCGTCCACATCGGCAACCTCGGCTTCCCGAGCATTCTCGGCGCCGAACGGAGCAAGCGCCAGATCCTTTCGCTCGCCACGCACCATGACGCGGTATCGCCCGTCCCAGATCATGCCGTCGGCTAATGCCAGCCGCGGCAGATTGCGCCTCTCCCGGTATATATAGAGACGCCCACGCCTGACAGCGATCACCGCCCGCGACAGAGTGGCGCGAAAGCCCTCGTCTCCCGCACGTGCCAGGATAGCGGCGGTGCGCGCCTCGTCGGGCAGATGCGGCGTGCCGCCGGCAACGGCCAGCAGGATGCGGAGTGTGTAGATGGCGGCGCCCCTCTCCGCCTCCTGCAGCGCCGAATGCGGTAGATAAAGGAGACCCGGCGCTCCGAGCCGCGCCGCGCCGGCGATAAGAGTGGCGGCCCTTTTCCCCGCATCCTCCCGTGCGAGGGCCGCTTCCCGCGCCTGGCCGGTTAGCCGATCGATATCCTCCTCACCCAGCGCCTGGCGCACGCGCGCCCGCTCGAACCGTCGGTCCCTGTTGCTCGGGTCATCGACCCAGCCGATGCCTCGCGCCTCAAGAAAGCCGCGCAGCGCGCTTCGGCGCACCTTAAGAAGCGGCCGGACGAACCAGACGCGGCCATCGTAGAGCGTCGCCGGGGGGATGCCGGCGATCCCTCGCCCGCCTCCGCGCTTCAGCCGCATGGCCAGCGTCTCGGCTTGGTCGTCCGCCGTGTGGCCGGTCAATACGAGGTCGCTGTCGGCCGCACCCGCCGCCCCCGCCAGAAGCTGCAGCCGGGCTTCCCGCGCCGCGGCCGAAAGCCCTGTCGCCGGCTTCGGCCCCTCCCATCGAAGAACACGGTGCGCGATGCCGTGCGCCGCGCACAGCCTGCCGACCGAACGCGCTTCCTCGGCCGCCTCGGCGCGCAGGCCATGATCTACGGTCACGGCCAGAAGCGATGGTCCGCTTTGCGCGCGTTTCAGATAGTCGCGGAGAAGGAGAAGAAGGGCAAGCGAATCGCCGCCGCCCGAAACTGCCGCGATCACGCATCTGCGCCCGGCAAGATCGATCGCGGAAAGAAGAGGAGCCGCCGCGAGCGGGGACACCTGGCTCAGCAACCGGCGGTAGCCTGTTCCCGCCTGACCCGCTCCCTAAGCGCGTCAGAGGCCTGTGGGTAGCGCTGGCCGATCTCGGTGAAGGTCGCGCAGGCGACGTCGATCTGGTCGAGTGCAGCAAGAGAGACACCGAGCTTCAGGAGCATCTCCGGCGCCTTGCCGGCGTTGGGATGGTCGCGGTTGGCCTGCAGGAAGACCTCCGCCGCCTCGCGGTGGCGGTCCTGCCCCAAGAGCGCTTCGCCCAGCCAGAAACTGGCGTCGGCGGCGTGCTGCCCGTCGGGAAAGCGCTCAAGATACTGGCGGAAGCCGGCCTCCGCCGTACCATAATCGCCGGAAAGAACGAACTCGTAGGCGTTGCGGTAAATCTCATCCGGATCGTCGGAGGGCGGTACGGCGGCAATGACGGAGCCACCGTTGCCGGCCCCCTGGCCGCCCTGCAAGAGATCCACCGGCCCGCCGGTGCCGCTGGAGACGAGATTGCCGTCCTCGTCGAGGGTGATGGTGCCGAGCGTACGCGGCGGCTCCCCGTGCGTCGGGGCGGTGGTATCCGCCGTGCTGGCCGTGCCCGTGGCCGGGTCGCTGGAGGGGACTGCGGGACGTTCAGCCCTCTGAACCGGTTCGGCGCCCGTCGCCTCGGAGCGCTTGCCCTCCAGCTCTTGGAAACGAAACTCGTTGTCTTCCTGCATGCGGCGCAGCTGGTCCTGCGTCTCCAGGAGTTGGAAGTTCAATTCCTCCACCCGGCCGTTCAGCCGCCGCACCTCTTCCTCGAGGGCGATAAGGCGCGGGTCGCTCGCCTGGGCCAAGATAACGGGTGCCCCATGCCGGCTTTCTTGGCCGATAGTGGGGGTATCGGGCAGACGCGGCTGGAACCCCGCTTCGCCGCTCCCCACCGTGGCGGCGAGGGAGAAGGCTACAACGGCCAGACCGCTCAAATATGTTCGGAACAGCATTCCTGTCTCGCTCTTGAAAAGGAAGTGATAAATACGGCGGCAGCCGCCACCGCCTTCCCTTTATCAGGCCGTGAGACTTCGGCCAAATTTTGATTGCCGCGCAATGCAAGAAGGGCGGCATCGTTTGCCGCCCTCAGGAACCGCTCTCGCTCGGGCGTCAGCTTCCCGCCCCGCCCAACACCGTGACGGCGCGCCGGTTCTGCGACCAGCAGGAGATGTCGTCACAGACGGCAACCGGCCGCTCCTTGCCGTAGGAGATCGTGCGGATGCGATTCGCCGGTACGCCCTGCGACACCAGGAAGTCCCGCGCGGCAGCGGCGCGGCGGGCGCCCAGCGCCAGGTTGTATTCACGCGTGCCGCGCTCGTCGGCGTGGCCTTCCATGGTGATGGAGTAGGACGGGTACTTGTTCAGCCACTGTGCCTGACGGGTAAGCGTGGCCTGCGCGTCGGAACGAATGACGGAGGAATCCGTATCGAAGAAGATGCGGTCGCCGACGCTGACTGTGAACTCCTGCGTGGAGCCCGGCGTTGCCGACCCCGCGCCCCCCAGGCCGAGTTCGGCCGCCGTGTTGGGAACCTGCTGCTGGGACCGGCATCCGGCAACCGCAAGGGCTGCGAAAAGGGCGATGGCAACGGGATTTCTAGTCAGGGCTGCGATACGGCGCATTGCCGTCACTCCTTGGCATTTGAGTGGATTTCTTCAACACCTAGTAACCATGGCGCGGTTAACGCACGTTCAAAAAACGAGGTTAACGCTTCGTTGCTTTCGCTTTATCCCGCCCGCACCACATTACAGAAACCGTGATTCGGACGGTAGTGGCAAATGCGGCTGAAAGGCGGCGGAAATCATTTCAGCAGTGGAGACCACGCCGGGTCGGAGCCGAAATTCGGTGTCGCCACCGGCTGCTCGTTGCGGCCTGTGAGGTCGATGGAATAGAGCTTCGGCCCAACCGCGCCGGCATCCTGGCGGAAGAACATGATGACCCGGCCGTTGGGCGACCACGTCGGCCCCTCCTGCAGGAAGCCCGACGAGATGATCCGTTCGCCCGAGCCGTCGGTGCGCATCACGCCGATCTGGAAGTTCCCGCCGCTCTGCTTTGTAAAGGCGATGAGATCGCCGCGTGGCGACCAGACTGGCGTCGAGTAGGCGCCGTCGCCGAAGGAGATGCGGCGCTGGTTCGAGCCGTCGGCACCCATGACGTAAATCTGCGCCCGCCCGCCCCGGTCGGAGGTGAAGACCACCTGGCTGCCGTCCGGCGAATAGGAGGGCGAGGTGTCGATGGCATTGGTGTCGGTGAGCCGCGCTGTGTTCCGCGTCCTCAGGTCCATCGTGTAGATATTGGAATTGCCGTCCTCGCGCAGCAGGCTCATGATGACCTTGTCGCCGTTGGGCGAGAAGCGCGGCGCAAAGGTCATGCCCGGGAAGTTGCCCACCAGCTCGCGCTGGCCGGTTTCGAGCTGCAGCAGATAAACCTGCGGATTGCCGCTCTCGTAGGACATGTAGGTGATTTCCTGACGCTGCGGCGAAAAGCGCGGTGTCAGCACGATCGAGCGGCCGTCGGAGAGATATTCGTGCCTGGCGCCGTCCTGGTCCATGATGGCAAGCCGCTTGACGCGGTTGTCCCGCGGCCCCGACTCGCTGACATAGACGATGCGGCTGTCGAAATAGCCCTTCTCGCCGGTGAACTGCTCGTAGATCGTGTCGGCGATGATGTGCGCGACGCGGCGCCAGTTTTCCTGGTTGGCGAAGAGCTGCTCGCCTGAGAGCTGCCGGCCGGCGAAGGTGTCCCACACACGGAACTCCACGCGCAGCCGCCCGTCCGGCTCCTGCGTCACGCGTCCCGTCACCACAGCCTGTGCGTTGATGACCCTCCAGTCCTCGAAGCGCGGCGTCACGTCGGGGTTGGATATTTTCTCGATGAAGGCATTCTTCTCGATCGGCGCGAAGAGACCCGAGCGCCGGAGATCGGCGGAAATCACACCAGCGATCTCGACACCCATCGCATCGCCCGACAGAAAATCGGTGATGGCGATCGGCACCGGCTCGACGACGCCTTTGTTGATGTCGATTTCGACCAGCGCCCGCGCCGGGACAACCGCCAGCGCGGCAATGCCTGCGACGAGCGCCACAATGGCGAGGGTCGTTTTCACGAATTTCCGCATCAGCTCATGCCTCTTGAATTCTCGGGTAGGCGCCCGGTACGGGCTTGCGTCAGAACATATCCGTGGGGTCGAAATTCATTTTCATCTCGGCCCAGGCGTTGTATTTTTCGGCGGGCAGGTTGTAGGGCTGGCACCGCAGGATAGCACGCCGTGCCGAGTCGGCTACTGCGCGCTCCACGCTCGAGCTGACGCTGGAAACGATCTCTGGGTTGCCTTCAACCGCACCGCTTGGGTCCAGCCGGAACTGGATCGAAATCCTCACGCCCTCCAGGCCCATGGCGCCCGCCGGCACCTGCCAGCATTGCTCCATTTTCCTGCGAATGGCGTCCTCCTCGCTCTGCGTCAGCGTCTCGCCGGCAGTCGTGCGCTCGCCCCCGAGCGCGGCTTCTTCCGTGGAGCGCTTGGCACCGCCGCCGGAAGCCTGCTCCTTGTTCAGGAGCGCGGCAACCTGATCGAACAGCTCGTCGTCCTTCTCCTCGTTCCTCGCCTGCTCGCTCGCCGTCGGCTTCTCCGTCTCCTTGCGTTCCGGCGCCTTGGCCGTCTGCGCCTTCGGCGGCTGCGGGCGCGCCTGCGGCACGGGAGCCGACTGGGGCAGGCTCACGCTTTCGTCTTCCGCATTCTCCGCCACCAGGGGCTCCTCGGCCGGCTCCGGCGTGACTTCCTGTCGAGGCTGCGGCTCCGGCTCGCGCTCGGTGGCCGGCGCGGGCACGTCTTCGGCCTTTGCCTGCTGCGTCTCCTCGACGGGTCTCTCCACGGGCTTGGGCTGGGGCTCGGGGGCCGGAGCCGCTTCAGCCGTCCGCTCCACCGGTTTCGGCGTCACCTCCGGCGTGGGCGGCGTCTTCTGGTCCGTATCCGCCTCGCCCACCTTCTGCGCGTTCTCCACCGGGTCGGGACGCTGGGTCGGCGTCGGAGTAGGCTTCTGCTCCAACGGCGCCTTTTTGTCGCCTTCCTGAACCTGTGAGAAGCTGTCGACAGGAACGATGTCGACCGGCAGCGCCTCGACATCGGCCACTTCATAGGCGCGCGGCGCCGACAACGAGAATATCCCGAAGCCGAGAAGCACCGCGTGCATCGTGACCGATGTGACGAGACCGGTCTTCATGAAGATCAGCTGTCCTGTTCCTGCAAGGTGACGAGGCCGAGATTGCGGAAGCCGGCGGCCGAGATGCGCGCCATCACCCGCATCACCGTGCCGTAATCCGCGGACTTGTCGCCGCGCACATAGATGCGCTCCTCATAACCGGCCTGGGCGATGGCCTCCAGCTTCGGCACCACCTCGTCGATCGGGATCTCCGTTTCCTGGAGATAGATCAGCCCCTCGTTGTTGACCGATATGGTGATCGGCGTCGTTTCGGAATTCAACGCCCTGGCTTGTGTCTCGGGCAGGTCGATGGGCACGCCAACTGTCAGGAGCGGAGCGGCCACCATGAAGATGATGAGCAGCACCAGCATCACGTCGACGAAGGGCGTGACGTTGATTTCCGACATCAGAGCGTGCCGGCGCCCGCGGCGCCTGCGCCCGTTTCCGCCCGCGTGGACCGAGGAAACCGACATGGCCATCAGGCGTACTCCTCTGCCCTTTGCTTCGGCGCAGCTTTCTCATCGATTTGCCGCGACAGTATGGCGGAGAACTCATCGGCGAAGCCTTCCATCCTGGAGGCCAGCTTGCCGGCGTCGGATGTCAGCTTGTTGTAGGCGATGACCGCGGGAATGGCCGCCAGAAGCCCCATGGCGGTGGCCAGCAGTGCCTCGGCGATACCCGGCGCCACCACGGCAAGGTTGGTGGATTTGGAGCCGGCGATGGCCTGGAAAGAGGTCATGATGCCCACCACCGTGCCGAACAAGCCGATGAAGGGTGCCGAGGAGCCAATCGAAGCGAGGAAGCCGAGCTTGCCTTCGAGGCGCTCCATCTCGCGCGTCAGCGCCAGGTCCATCGCCTTGTCGACACGCGTCTGCAGGCCGAGCGGCGAGCGCGCGCCCTTCTCGAAGCTCTTCTTCCACTCGCGCATGGCGGCCACAAAGATCGACCCCATGCCCGCCGTCTTGCGCTCCGACAGCGAGCGGTAGAGCTCCTCCAGCGACTGCCCGGACCAGAACACCTGCTCGAAGCGGTTGAGCGCGACACGCATGCGCGCATAGGCAACCGTTTTGTCGACGATGATAGCCCAGGTCCAGATGGAGGCGCCGAGAAGGCCGATCATCACCAGCTTGACGACCCATCCTGCCTGCCAGAACAGCGCCCAGATGGACAAATCCCCACCCGGCGCGGTGAGCGCTACACTTTCCATGGACAAACATCCTCGTAAAATCTGGGCAGCATCTGTGCCGATCCGTCCCGCCCGCGTGGCCGCGTCACCCAATGAAGCCGCAGCGCCCCCCGCGAGCTTTCATTCGCGCCTTTTTCCGGGAAATTTTGGTCAAAGGAAGGCGCGCGTGCCGCTGGTTATGCCTAGATCATATGGGGAGTCATGGTTAACGGTGTATTACGAATAGACCGATAATTGTCGGAAATCGTAATTATTCAAAGGCCTGTGCACCCTCACCTTACTCTGGACGGCGCAGAAAAGCTGCCGCCCACTCCTTGGGAAAGCGCCGCGGCTTTCCCGAAACGCCGATGATCGCTGCCTCCACCCGCGCCTCCACCAAGAGCTCGCCATCGCGCGAAAGCTGCTGCGCCATGAAGATTCGCGCACCCGAAATCCGCTCCACCCGCGTATCCACGATCACGATGTCATCGATGCGGGCGGGCTGGCGGAACTCGATATCCATGCGCCGCACCACCCAGGAAAGCCGCTCCCCATGCTTGCCGTCGGCAAGCTCGGTGTGGTGGACACCGGCCAGACGCAGGAAATCCGAGCGCCCACGCTCCAGGAACTCGAGATAGCGCGCGTGGTAGACGACGCCGGTGAAATCCGTATCGGCGAAATAGACGCGCGCCTGCAGGCGATGGCCCTCGGGCGTAAGCTGGCCGCTGAGGCCGGCGATCAGCGCGTCGTTGCGGTCGACGTCGGACAAGGACTGCTATTCCTCCTCCTGGAACAGGCTAATCTGCGCCTGTGTCAGCTCCTTCGGCGCCGTCAGCCCCAGATGTTTCCACGCCCGCGCCGCCAGCACGCGTCCGCGCGGCGTACGCTGGATGAAGCCCTGCTGGATGAGATAAGGTTCGATGATGTCTTCGATGGCATCGCGCGGCTCGGAAAGACCTGCCGCGATGGTGTCGATGCCGACAGGCCCGCCGCCGAAGTTCTCGACGATCATGGTGAGGTAGCGCCGGTCGAGCTGGTCAAGGCCGAGCGCATCGACTTCCAGCCGCGACAACGCCTCGTCGGCCACCTTGCGCGTCACCTTCTCCGCACCCGCGACGGAGGCGAAGTCGCGCACCCGGCGCAGGAGCCTGCCGGCGATGCGCGGCGTGCCGCGGGCGCGCCGGGCAATCTCTTCCGACCCGTCCTCCGTCAAAGGCAGGCCGAGAATGCGCGCCCCGCGGGTGACGATCGCCTGCAGCTCCTCCACCGTATAGAACTCCAAACGCACGGGAATGCCGAAACGGTCGCGTAACGGTGTAGTCAGCAACCCGAGCCGCGTCGTCGCCGCCACCAGGGTGAACTTCGCAAGATCGATCTTCACCGAGCGCGCCGCCGGCCCCTCGCCGATGATGAGGTCGAGCTGGTAGTCCTCCATCGCCGGATAAAGGATTTCCTCCACCGCCGGGTTGAGCCGATGGATCTCGTCGATGAAGAGCACGTCGCGCTCTTCCAGATTGGTGAGCAGCGCCGCCAGATCGCCCGCCTTGGCGATCACCGGGCCCGACGTCGCGCGGAAGTTGACGCCGAGTTCGCGCGCCATGATCTGCGCCAGCGTCGTCTTGCCGAGCCCCGGTGGCCCGACGAAGAGCACATGGTCCAGCGCCTCGCCACGCCCGCGCGCCGCCTCCACGAACACCTTGAGGTTCGCCCGCGCCGCCCTCTGCCCGACGAACTCCTCGAGCGTCTGCGGCCGCATGGTGGTGTCGACATCCTCGCCGCGCTTGTCGGAGGAGATGAGGCGGTCGGCCTCGCTCATGAAAGAAGCTCCATGCCGGGGACGGATTTTGCTGCCTCGCGGTCGAAAGTCACCGTGGCAGAGCAGCCATTGTCACGATTGATGCCGGCGATAAGCACATCGGAAAAGTCCTGGTGACGCGACTGGAACCATTCGCTCCAACCCTCCAGATGCATGGAAGCAGGAACGACGAACTCGACAGTTTCAAGGAGTTCCGACAGCAACTTGCGTCCTATTTCCCGATCCGTTTTGTACACGCGCTCCAACACCCAGATCGTTTCAGCGACGACCACCGGATTGACGAACAGCGCGCCGCGGCTCTTGTTGTTCTTTATCAACCCGACCACAGCTTCATACTGGCGTGCATCATCGCGTGTCAGAAGCCGGACGATAATGCTCGTGTCAACGCCGAGCACGTGAGCGCTCGTACTTCTCGGCAGCCGCGTCTGCAATCGCCTCGTTCATCTCCTCGATCGACACAGGCTTGCGGCCGGGAACGTATAGAGCACCAGCAAGATCAAGCGCGCTCCGGTTTTTCGGAACGAGCACAACCTTGCCTTCAACGAACTCGTAGCCAATCCTGTCACCTGCCCCGATCTTCAGGAACTCCCTGACTTCCGCCGGGATCGTGGTCTGACACTTCGAGGTCAGTTTCGATTCGATTCCCATTTCCTTACACCATGGAGATTTCCTTACTTTATAGAATAGTAAGAATAGGCCCGTTTGCAAGGAATTCCATGCGCACCTCTACCGCGCCAGTTCCCTCAGCCCCAGCCGGATCAGCGTACCCGCCTCCGCGCCCTCGCCGGCCGCCTTCAGCGCCGCGGCCACTGCGTTCGCCGCCACGTCGCGCGAATAGCCGAGATTGGCGAGCGCCGAGACCGCGTCGGAGACGGGCGCCGCCGCCACGCCCTCTCCCAGCTCCTGCTTCAGCCCGATGGTTCCCGTGGCCTCGCCCGCGTAGGCCGGCGCCTTGCTCTTCAGTTCCGTGACGATGCGCTCGGCCACCTTGCGGCCGACGCCCGGCGCCCGCGCCACCATCGCGACGTCCTTGAGGGCGATGGCGTTGGCAAGTTCCGCCGCCGACAGCGTCGACAGTACCGACAGCGCCACCTTCGCCCCCACACCCTGCACGTTGTTCTGCAGCAGGCGGAACCACTCGCGCTCCAGCGCCGTGCGGAAGCCGTAGAGGCGGATCATGTCCTCGCGCACATAGGTCTCGATGAACAGCGTCACCGCCGTGCCGACGCCGTCCAGCCCCGCAAGCGTGCGCGCAGGGCAATAGGCCATGTAGCCCACGCCGCCGACGTCGACGATGCAGTGATCCTCGCCGATCTCGTCGACGATGCCCTTCAGCTTGCCGATCATTTCACCGTTTCCAGCGCCAGGCGGTAGGCGACCGACTGCCGGTGATGGGCGTGGCAGATGGCGATCGCGATAGCGTCCGCCGCGTCGTCGGTATCGAACTGCGCTTTCGGCATCAGCACCTTCACCATCATGTGGATCTGCTTCTTGTCGCCGTGGCCAACGCCGATCACCGCCTTCTTGACCGCATTCGGCGCATACTCGGCCACCCGCAGGCCGGCGCGTGCCGGCACCAGCATGGCGATGCCACGCGCCTGACCGAGCTTCAGTGTTGCGGCCGCGTCCTTGTTGACAAAGGTCGCCTCCACCGCAGCCTCCTCCGGCATGTGCGCATGCAATATGCCGGAAAGGCCGTCGTGAAGCTGGCACAGCCGCGTGGCGAGATCGGTTTTCTCATCCGAACGCACGGTGCCCGCCGCCACGAAACGCAGCGAATTGCCCAGCGTCTCGATGATTGCCCAACCGGTGCGCCTCAGCCCCGGATCAATGCCAATAATGCGAATCGCGCCTGCCATGGCACTACCATAGCCGCCGCCAGACCTATTGCCATCAGCCAACGCGGAGAACAGGAACAATGGGAAGAAAAATCGCACAGCAGACGGCGTGGGCAGGGCGGCAATAAGCGCCCTTGCCGCCTGAGGATCGACTCAACCGCGCCCGAAGGCGGTTTGCAGAAGGGTGATCTGGTCGGAAACGGGGTTGACTGTTAACGGCTCCTCGAAAGCCCGCTCCGCTTCCGGACCGTAGATTTCCTCATCCATGCGCCGCACCAGCGCTTCCAGCCGCAGCGAGCGCCGCACCAAGCTGCGGAATGCCTCGGGCAACTCGGCCCAGCCCGGCGCATCCTCGTTGACGGAGGCGGTGTCGAGCCGAACCTTTGCCTTCTCGACCGCCACCTGCTCCCGCGTCATCTCACCGGAGTTGGCAGCCCTTTGCAGCAGTAGCCACGAGGCAAGCTGCATGAGCCGCGTCGTCAGACGCATCGATTCGGCCGCATAGAGCCCTGCCGCGGCCCGCGGCAGCTCCTTGGCGGCCAGGCGCCCATCGCCATCGAGATATTCGGCCGCCTCTTCGACCAGCCCCATGCCCTCGTTGTAGAGCGGCTTGAACGAATGGGAGAAAACCCGCCTCTCGGCCAACTTCACCATGTTGGCGCTGCCCGTACTGCCCGTGATCATGCGTATCACGCCCCAATCCCAACGCGCCCGATCCGGCGCATGTCCATCTTTATTGCCTTCTTGAGAGCTGAAAATGCGCCTTGAAAAGCCTGAACGCAAGCCCTCGCTTAATAAAGCGTTAACGGCCGATTCCGGCGAAAATAGCGATGACTGAAACAAAAAAAGAGCCGCGGTTGCGGCTCTCAGGAGTTTAACAGGGAGGCGTCAAACAGAATGGCTCCAGCCACTCGGTAAGAATCCAGATCACTGGATAAACACAGTAAACACCCGTAAAGCTTAACAGGGAGTTAATGAAGTTGTAGATTCTCGATTAAAAACCGCGGGCAAATGTCCCTTATCCTCACATCGTCTTTGCCAGATCGCGCAGCTTGAACTTCTGGATTTTCCCGGTCGACGTCTTCGGGATTTCCACAAAAAACACGTGGCGCGGGCACTTGAACGAAGCGAGCAGCCGCCGGCAATGGTCGATGATCTCCTCCGCGCTTGCCTCCTTCCCCGGCTTCAATTCGACGAAAGCCACCGGCGTCTCGCCCCATTTGTCGTCGGCGCGCGCCACCACGCCACAGGCGGCAATGGCCGGATGCTTGTAGAGCGCGTCCTCCACCTCGATGGAGGAGATGTTTTCGCCGCCGGAGATGATGATGTCCTTGGAACGATCCTTGAGCTGGATGTAGCCGTCGGGGTGCAGCACGCCGAGATCGCCGGAATGGAACCAGCCGCCGGCGAAGGCCTCGTCCGTCGCCTTCTTGTTTTTCAGGTATCCCTTCATGACGATGTTACCGCGGAACATCACCTCGCCCAGCGTCTCGCCGTCCGGTGGGACGGGCTCCATGGTCTCGGGATCCATCACCGTCAGCCCCTCCAGCGTCGCATAGCGCACGCCCTGCCGCGCCTTACGCGTCGCCTGCTCCGGCCCGTCGAGGCCGTCCCACGCCGTCTTCCACTCGTTCACCACCGCCGGGCCGTAGGTTTCCGTCAGCCCGTAGAGGTGATTGACGATAAAGCCGGCGTCCGCCATCGCCGCCAGAACCGATTCGGGCGGCGGCGCGGCGGCCGTGTTGAAGATGACGGTCTGCGGGAAGTCGCGGCGGTCCGCCTCCTCGGCGTTGACCAGCGTACCCATGACGACCGGCGCCCCGCACAGATGCGTCACGCCATGGTCGGCGATGGCGTCGTACATGGCCTTCGCCCGCACCCAGCGCAGGCACACATGGGTGCCGACCTGGATCGCCAGCGTCCAGGGAAAGCACCAGCCGTTGCAGTGGAACATGGGCAGCGTCCACAGATAGACCGGGTGCCGCCCGAAGCCGGCATGGACCGTGTTGGCAAAGGCCATCAGCGCCGCCCCGCGATGATGGTAGACGACGCCCTTGGGATTGCCCGTCGTGCCCGAGGTATAGTTGAGGGAGATGGCGTCCCACTCGTCATCCGGCATCGCCCAGGCAAAATCGTGGTCGCCGGAGGCAACGAAGGCTTCGTACTCGACGCTGCCGATCGGCTCGCCCTTGGGATGGGGCGCGTCGGCGGGATAGTCCGGGTCGTCGTAGTCGATCACCAGCGGCTTTACCTTGGCCTTGGCCAGCGCCTCCTTCATGACGCCGGAAAACTCGCGGTCGACGATCACCACTTTGCTGTCGGCGTGGTCGAGCTGGAAGGCGATGACGGCTGCGTCGAGGCGCGTGTTGATCGAATGCAGCACGGCCTTCGTCATCGGCACGCCGAAATGCGCCTCCAGCATGGGCGGCGTGTTGGACAGCATCGCCGAGACCGTATCGCCCTTGCCGATGCCCTGGCGGGCAAGGGCAGAGGCGAGCTGCCGCGAGCGCTGCCAGAATTCACCATACGTGCGCCGGGTCTTGCCATGGATGATGGCCGGATGGTCGGGAAAGACCCGTGCTGCCCGCTCCATCAGCGTCAGCGGCGTCAGCGGCTGGTGATTGGCGGGGTTCCTGTCGAGATTCTGTGCGTAAGGATTGTCGCTCACGTTTTTCCCTCCCAGGTTTTTCCTCCATTCTTAGGACAGGAGATGCGGCCTCACCAGCCCCAAAGGCTTGTAGTGCCGTCGTGGATGAGCTTGAGCGAAACGATCAGCACCATCGTATACATGAAGGGATAGAAGACCTGCGGCTTCATGCGCTTGACGACCCACACGCCGGCGAGCGTGGCGAGCGGCGCCAGCGGCACGAGGATCAGCGAGGCGGTCAGGTTGGTGGTGTCGAACTGGCCGAGCGCGAAGTAGGGGATCAGCTTCACCGCGTTGACGATGGCGAAGAAGATGACGCTCGTGCCGGTATAGAGCTTCGGGTCCTGCTTCAGCGGCAGGGCATAGACCTGGTAAGGCGGGCCGCCCGCGTGGGCCACGAAGCTGGTGAAGCCGGAGACTGTGCCCCAGAAGAAGCCCTTCGCAGGGTTGTGACCGGCGACACGCTCGCTGCGGCGCACCTTTTCAACCGCCCAGCGCAGGAAGAAGAGGAAGGTGACGATGCCGACGATGAGCCGCACGTGCCCCTCGGTGACGACAGCCGCCGTCAGCCAGCCGACGGTGATGCCGATAAGCGCGCCGGGCAGCATGATGGCGAGCAGCCGTCGGTCGAAGAAGCCGCGCCAGGCCCATAGCGAGACGATATCCATGACGATGAGGATCGGCAGCAGGATGGCCGCCGCCTGCACCGGCGGCACCACCAGCGCGATCAGCGGCACGCCGAGCAGCGCCATCGCCCCGCCGAACCCGCCCTTGGACAGGCCGACCAGGATGACGGCCGGGATCGCGGCCAGATAGAAAAGCGGATCGCTGAGAATGGGAGCCATGTCGAGACGTCGATTGTGAGGTAGCGGCATAGACTCATTCCCGCCGCTTGACGAGGGGCGGCGGCGAAGTTTCCGATTTCTCTTGTGGGCTTACCGCCCCTTCGCTATGCCCCAATCAAACCAAAAACGGCGGGCAGAACCGGCTGCCCGCCAATACCGGAAAGCGATATCGGTACGCCATGAGTGAAGTGGAAACGCCCAACCGCTGCCGCATCGTGCTCATCGCCCCGCCGGCCGGCGCGGACGATGCGGCCCGCCTCGAGGCCGCGCTGTCGGCCGGCGACGTCGCCTCGCTCATCCTGCCCGACTACGGCGCCGACGAAGCGGCCTTCCAGGCCCGCGCCGAACGGCTGACCCCGCTCGCCCAGGCGCGCGGCGTCGCCGTTATCATCGCCGGAGAGCCGCGCACCGCCGCCCGCGTCCAGGCCGACGGCATCCATGTCGAGGGCTCGAAGTCGGAGCTGGCGGATGCCGTCCGCAAATATCAGGACCGGATGACGATCGGCTGCGGCGGCGCAAAGACCCGCGATGACGCATTGGAACTTGGCGAAACGCAGCCCGACTACATCTTCTTCGGCCGCTTCGGCTACGATTTGAAGCCGGAGCCCCATCCGCGCAATCTCACGCTTGGCGCCTGGTGGTCGCAGATGATCGAGCTACCCTGTATTGTGATGGCCGGCGCCGACATCCAATCCGTGCAGGCGGTGGCCGAAACCGGCGCGGAATTCGTCGCCCTCGGCACCGCTGTCTTCGCGCCGGATGCGGACCCGGCGTGCATGGTGGCGGAAGCCAACAGGCTGCTCGATCGGCACGCGCCCGTATTCGAAGACAGGTGACATGAACGAAGCCGCAAAGTCCTGCCTCTCGATCCTCTTGCTTGCGCTTGCCACGGGCCGCCAGGCTGCGTGGGCGCAGGAGGATGGCGGCACGGACACGCAGGCCAGACCGGGCCTCCAGGAGCCCTCGCCCGGCGAGGTTGACCCCAAGCGCTTCGGCAAGGTGCCGGATCTTGCCTTCGGCGCCTTCCAGCGCGGGCACTATCTCACCGCCCTGGAGCTCGCCCGCCCCCGCGCCGAAGCAGGCAATTCCGCCGCGCAGACGCTGATGGCGGAGATCTACGCCCGCGGCCTGGGCGTCGCCCGCAACGCCGAGGAAGCGGCCAGGTGGTATGGCAAAGCGGCGGAACAGGGCGACCCCGAGGCACAGATGCAATACGCGCTCATGCTCATAGACGGCCGCCTGGTGAAGGAAGATCGGGAAAAAGCCTACACCTTGATGCGGAGCGCGGCTGAGGCCGGAAAGCCGCTCGCCCAGTTCAACCTCGCGCAGATGTTGACCGACGAGGGCGCTTCCATGGAGGAGGCGGTCGACTGGTACGAGCGTGCCGCCAAGGCAGGTTTGCCCGACGCGCAATATGCGATGGCACAGGTGCATGCCAACGGCGTCGGCGGTCAGCCGGAGGACGCGGCCGCGGCGCGGCGCTGGCTGCTGCGGGCCGCGCGCCAGAACTATGACACCGCACAGCTTGACCTCGGCACATGGCTCGTCGAGGGCCGCGGCGGGGAGGCGAAGCCCGAGGAGGGCTTTGCGTGGCTGAAGCGCGCCGCCGACGGCGGCAACGTCGCCGCCCAGAACCGCGTCGCCAAGCTCTATCGCGCCGGCGTCGGCGTCGAGGCGGACCCTGTGGAGGCCGCCGCCTGGTACATCCTGGCGCGCCGCGCTGGCCTCGTGGACCGCGAGATGGAGGATTTCATGGACGGCCTGACAAACGAGCAGCTGAAGGCCGCCCTGGAGCGCGCCAACAGGCTGCGATAAGGCAGTACGGCCGCGAGGGGCGCTTTGCCCTGCTGCGCTACCGCACCCACCTGTTCCCTTCCCGCCCGTCTTGCTTAGTTATGTGTTTTGTGGTCTTGGAGGCGCCGGCTCGCGCCCATGCGACGCGGACACGTATCAGGACAGGTCACGATGAAGATCAACGGCAACGAAATCCGTCCCGGAAACGTCATTGAGCACAATGGCGGCCTGTGGGTCGCGGTGAAGACGAATGCGGTCAAGCCCGGCAAGGGCGGCGCATACAACCAGGTCGAGCTCAAGAACCTCATTGACGGCACCAAGCTCAACGAGCGCTTCCGCGCCGCCGAGACGGTCGAGAAGGTGCGGCTGGAGCAGAAGGACTTCTCCTATCTTTACGAGCAGGGCGAGGCGCTGGTCTTCATGGATACGGAGACCTATGAGCAGCTTGAGCTGCAGAAGGATTTCGTCGGCGACCGCGCCGCCTTCCTGCAGGATGGCATGACCGTGACGGTGGAGCTCTATCAGGAAAAGCCGATCGGCATTTCGCTGCCAGACCAGGTGACGCTGCAAGTGGTCGAGGCGGACCCCGTGGTCAAGGGCCAGACGGCGGCGTCCTCCTACAAGCCGGCGGTCATGGAAAACGGCATCCGCGTCATGGTGCCGCCGTTCGTCACCTCCGGTGAGAAGATCGTCGTCGACACCAACGACATCACCTATATACGCCGCGCCGACTGACGGCGCGTCTTACAACACGACTCCAGGGACATTCTCCATGCCGCGTTCGGCCATCATAAACGTCATGGTTCAAGCCGCCATGAAGGCCGGGCGCTCGCTGGCGCGCGATTTCGGCGAGGTGCAGAACCTGCAGGTCTCGCTCAAGGGCCCCGGAGACTACGTCAGCCAGGCCGACCGTCGCGCCGAGGAGATCGTCCACGCCGAGCTTTCGCGCGCCCGCCCCGACTATGCCTTCCTCATGGAGGAACGCGGCGTGGTGGAAGGCAAGGACGCCCAGCACCGCTGGCTGGTCGACCCGCTCGACGGCACCACGAATTTCCTGCACGGCATCCCAATCTTCGCCGTGTCCATCGCGCTCGAACGGCAGGGCCAGCTCGTCGCCGGCGTCATCTACAACCCGGCCATGGACGAGCTCTACACCGCCGAGCGCGGCGGCGGCGCCTTCTTCAACGACCGGCGCATGCGCGTGGCCGCGCGCACCCGGTTGTCCGACACGGTGGTCGGCACGGGCATCCCCCATCTCGGCCGCGGCCACCACGGCCAGGCGCTCCTCGACCTGCGCAACGTGATGGCCGAAACGGCCGGCATCCGCCGCATGGGCGCGGCCGCGCTCGACCTTGCCTATGTCGCAGCCGGCCGCATGGACGGCTTCTGGGAAGACGCGCTGCAGCCCTGGGACACAGCGGCGGGCATCCTGATGGTGCGCGAGGCCGGCGGCTTCGTCACCGACAGGAAAGGTGGCCAGGACATGTTCGGCACCGGCTCCATCGTCGCCGGCAACGAAACCATCCACCGCAGCCTTCTCAAGGCTCTCGCGAAGCCGGTTCGCTGATTCTGCCTGTAGAGGAAGAGCGCAAACACAGCCCTCAAGGTGAGCTTGTCGAACCACGAGGGCGGGACGCCGCGCGCCGGGACTGCTTCACATAATCCTGCCCGCACCGCACAATCGCATCCTGCGCCATCTCGGGCGGGCTCCATGCAAAAACCCGCATGAAATCGGACGGATCGAGCGTCAGATCGTCCAGCAGCGCCGCCATCATCTTCTGCCTGCCGGTCAGATGCCCGGCCAGCCGCAAGAGGCTTGGGGGAACGGGCAAGAGCCGTCTTGGCCGTCCCATCCCCGTCCTGAGCAGCGCGAGTATCTCGCGGAGCGATACCTGCTCCCGGTCCGCGACTTCGTAGGCCCCGCTGCCGATACCGCGCAGCCCCGCCTCCGCCGCAACGGCGATCGCGTCACAAAGGTTTCCCACCGAGCACAGGGAGCGGCGGTTGGCGACCAGCCCGAAGGGCAAAGGCGCGCCCGAGGCCGCGAGGCGTTGCAGGCGTCCCCAGTTGCCCGGCGCCTCGTGTCCGTAGACGAGCGGCGGGCGCAGCGCGATCCCGGCCTTGCCCTTCGCCCCGGCAAAACGCCGCACGTGCCCCTCGCCGGCCTGTTTCGAAAGCCCATAGGCGTTGACGCCCTCGCGCGCGGCAATGCTGCTGATAAAAACGACCGCGCGCACGCCGGCAGCCGCGCACGCCTCGATAAGCCGCGCCGTCCCCGCGTCGTTGACCGCGAAATACTCTGCCTCGCGCGCATCCTCCCGATGCGCCACCCCGGCAAGGTGGATAACCGCCTCGACCCCGGCAAGCACCGCCTGCCAGTCGGTCGCCGCGCCGATCCCGCCAACCGCGAAGAAGCGCTCCGCCCCCGTGCGCGGGCGCCTGCCCGCCTCCACGACCTCATGGCCCCGCGCCGCCAGCAGCGGCACGAGATGGCGGCCGATGAAGCCGGAAGCGCCGGTGACGAGCACTTTCGCCATGGAACTTGCCCTCGCTGGTTGGCCGCGTGTACGTTTTCTCGGCAGAAGAAGGTAATAAGGCTTATTTCAATTTCGTCACAATTCCGTTTAGAGTCTCGGCCAGTCTCAGGCGGAGGTCGGGCGATGGATTGTACTTGGTGCCCCCGGAGCGGGCGATGTAGGCTACACTCATGCCGGGCAGCGCTCCGTGCCCGCAACACGATCCGCCCACACGGCCTAACGAACTCGAGGGACATATGGCCTTGCTGAAATCGTTGGGAACGGACGGTCTCACCGCCGAGGAGAGATACGATCCGCGAAGCCTTTCCAGCCCTCATGTTTTCCTCTATTCGATGCTGATCTTCCTGGCGATCGCCGGCTTCGTGGCGGCAATCCTCTATCGCCAGATCTCTTCAGCGTTCCAAAGCAACCCGGGACTTAACGGGCTCATTCTCGGCGTGCTCGCGGTCGGCATCCTGCTGGCCTTCGCGCAAGTCATCAGGCTGTTTCGCGAGGTACGCTGGATCAACTCGTTCCTGGCCGGAACCGAAGCGACGGAGCCGGTTCTCCTCGCCCCCATGAAGGCGCTGTTGAGCCGCTCTTCCGCCATGGCGCTGTCCACCAGCTCCATGCGCTCCATCCTCGATTCCATCGCCACCCGCCTCGACGAGAGCCGCGACATCTCGCGTTATCTGATCGGCCTGCTCGTCTTCCTCGGCCTGCTCGGCACATTCTGGGGCCTGTTGCAGACCATCAGCTCCATCGGCGACACGATCCAGTCGCTCGATCCGGGCTCGGGCGATGCCAACGACATCCTCGATTCGCTGAAGGCGGGGCTGTCGGCGCCGCTGGGCGGCATGGGAACGGCCTTCTCGTCCTCGCTCTTCGGCCTCTCTGGCTCGCTCGTCCTCGGCTTTCTGGATCTGCAGGCCGGCCGCGCCCAGAACCGCTTCTACACCGAACTCGAGAACTGGCTGTCCACCGTCACCGATTTGAGCTCCGACCTTACCGAGAGCGCCAAGAACGGCTCGTCGGAAGAGCTGCGCGCACTGGCGGAAAAGTTGCGCGCCGTGCAGGAGACGGGGGGCAGCAACCCGCGCACCGCCGCCGCCATGGCCTCGCTCGCCTCGGGCATTTCCGGCCTGGTGAAGAACATGCGCCAGGAGCAGCAGATGATGCGCGACTGGGTGGAGGCGCAGGCCGAGGATCAGAAGGCGCTGCGCGAAACGCTCGACAAGATCGCCGCCTCCTTGAAGAAACGGGAAAATAACTGATGGCGCTGGCACGCGCGCGTCGCCGTGAGAGAGCAGTCGACTACTGGCCTGGCTTCGTTGACGCCATGGCCACGCTGCTGCTTGCCATCATGTTCCTGCTGTCAGTGTTCGTGTTGGCGCAGTTTTTCCTCAGCCAGGAGATCACCAGCCGGGACGCCGTTCTCGACCGTCTCAACGCACAGGTGAACGAGCTGACGCAGCTCCTTGCGCTGGAGCAGGCCAATTTCCAGGATGCCGAGGACCAGCTTGCCAGCCTGCGCGCCTCGCTGGCCGATGCCGAGGCCGAGCAGTCGCGCCTCGAGCAGCTTCTGGCGAGCGACACCGGCCGCAGCGAGGCGGCCCAGCAGCAGATCGGCACGCTCACCGGCGAGCTCGAAGAAGAGCGCCAGGTCAGCCAGCGCGCCCTTTCCCAGGTGGAGCTCCTGAACCAGCAGATCTCCGCGCTGCGCCAGCAGATCGGCGCCCTCGAAGCCGCGCTCGACGTATCCGAGCAGCGCGATGTCGAAGCCAAGGCCAAGATCGCCGATCTCGGCCGCAGGCTCAACGTGGCGCTGGCTCAGCGCGTGCAGGAACTGAACCGTTACCGCTCCGACTTCTTCGGCCGCCTGCGCGAGATCCTCTCCGACCGCGAGAACATCCGCATCGTCGGCGACCGCTTCGTCTTCCAGTCGGAGGTGCTGTTCGCATCCGGCGCCACGGAGATCAACGAAAACGGCCAGGAGGAGATGCAGAAACTCGCCGGCGCCATCCTCGACCTGCAAAAGGAGATCCCGCCGGAGATCGACTGGGTGCTGCGCGTCGACGGCCACACGGACAACGTGCCGCTGTCCGGCACCGGGCGCTATCGCGACAACTGGGAGCTTTCCACGGCGCGCGCCACAGCCGTCGTGAAATTCCTGATCGAGAACGGCGTGCCGTCGGACCGGCTGGTCGCCGCCGGCTTCGGCGAGTTCCAGCCGCTCGATGCCGCCGACACGCAGGAAGCGCGTGCCAGGAACCGCCGTATCGAGCTGAAGCTGACAGAAAAGTGAGCCGCTTCCCCTTTCCAACGGCTCCAATTAATCTGGCCGAAACGGAGGGGGAATCATGGCCGACGATGCCGACGCAATCGTCATCGGGAGCGGGCTTGCCGGTCTGACGGCAGCGGCGGAGCTGGCGGACGCCGGCAAGCGCGTCCTCATTCTCGAGCAGGAAGGCGAGAATTCTCTGGGCGGCCAGGCCTTCTGGTCGCTCGGCGGGCTCTTCATGGTCGACAGTCCCGAGCAGCGGCGCATGCGCATCCGCGACAGCCGGGAGCTGGCGCTTCAGGACTGGATGGGCTCCGCCGGCTACGATCGCGAGGAGGACCGCTGGCCGAGAACGGTCGCCGAAGCCTTCGTCGACTTCGCCGCCGGCGAGATGCGCTCCTGGCTCCATAAAATGGGCATGCGCTGGTTCCCCGTCGTGGGATGGGCCGAGCGCGGTGGGGCGCAGGCTCACGGCCACGGCAACTCCGTCCCCCGCTTCCACATCACCTGGGGCACCGGCCCCGGCGTTGTGGAACCGTTCGAGCGGCGGGTGCGCGCGCATGTCGGGCAAGGATTGGTCACGCTGAAGTTCCGCCACCGGGCGACCCGGCTCATGAAGGCGAAGGGCGCGATAACGGGTGTCGCCGGCGATATCCTCGAACCCTCCACCGTGAAGCGCGGCGAGAAATCCGGCCGCACCGTCATCAGTGATTTCGCCTTCAAGGCGCCCGTCGTCATCGTCGCTTCCGGCGGCATCGGCGGCAACCTCGATCTGGTGCGCAAGAACTGGCCCACGGACCGCCTGGGCCCGCCGCCCAAATCCATGGTCTCCGGCGTACCCCATCACGTCGACGGCAGGATGATCGAGATCGCCAGAAAGGCGGGAGCGGCCACCGTCAACACCGACCGCATGTGGCACTATACGGAAGGCGTCAAGAACTGGTCGTCCATCTGGCCGGGCCACGGCATCCGCATCCTGCCCGGCCCCTCCTCCCTATGGTTCGACGCCCGCGGCAACCGCCTGCCCGCCCCCTGTCTCCCCGGCTTCGACACACTGTCCACGCTGCGGCACATTCTTTCGACCGGCTACGATTATTCCTGGTTCGTGCTGACCCAGAAGATCATCGAGAAGGAGTTCGCGCTTTCGGGCTCCGAGCAGAACCCGGACCTGACCTCCAAGAGCTGGCTCCAGGTGCTGAAAAGCCGCCGCGGCAAGGGCGCGCCGCCGCCCGTCGAGGCTTTCAAGGAAAAGGGCGAGGATTTCATCGTCCGTGACAATCTTCGCGACCTGGTGGCGGCGATGAACGCGCTTGCCGGCGACGGCCTGCTCGACTATGCCCACATCGAGGCACAGATCTCCGCCCGTGACCGCCAACTCGAAAACCCGTTCGCCAAGGATGCGCAGATCATCGCCATCCGCGGCGCCCGCGCCTATCTGGGCGACCGTCTCATCCGCACCGCCAAGCCGCACAGGATCCTCGACCCGCGAAACGGCCCGCTGATCGCCGTGAAGCTCCACATCCTGACGCGGAAGACGCTGGGCGGGCTGCACACGAACCTCGACGCGCAGGCGCTGGATGCTCAAGGCGAGCCGGTGCCTGGCCTCTATGCCGTGGGCGAGGCTTCAGGTTTCGGCGGCGGCGGTTACCACGGCTATAACGCGCTGGAAGGAACCTTCCTCGGTGGCTGTCTCTTCTCGGGCCGCAACGCCGGCCGGCATGCCGCGAAGGCGCTGTAGGCGCTACTCCGCCGCGCCCTTGAAGACATCCGCACCCGCTTCGAACTGCAGGCTTGCAAGCCGTGCATAGATCCCGCCCCGGCCGACCAGCTCGGCGTGCGTGCCTTCCTCTACGATCTTTCCATCCGTCATCACCAGGATGCGGTCGGCTTTCAGGATCGTCGCCAGCCGGTGCGCGACGACGATGGTGGTCCGCCCCTCCATCAGCCCCTCCAGCGCCTTTTGCACCAGTGTCTCGCTTTCGGCGTCGAGCGCCGAGGTCGCCTCGTCGAGAAGCAGGATCGGCGCATCGCGCAGAATGGCCCGGGCGATCGCCAGCCGCTGGCGTTGCCCGCCCGACAGCATCACCCCACGCTCGCCCACCTGCGTATCGTAGCCGTCTTCAAGCGCCACGATGAAATCGTGCGCGAGCGCTGCCCGTGCCGCCGCCTCCACCTCCTCCCGGCTCGCGCCCGGCCGGCCGAAGGCGATGTTTTCCGCCGCGCTCTCGGCGAACACCGTCACGTCCTGCGGCACGATGGCGAGCCGCCCGCGCACCGCTTGCGGATCCGCCGTCCTTATGTCGATGCCGTCGACCAGCACCTGACCTTCGACCGGGTCGTAATAGCGCAGAAGCAGCGAGAAGATCGTGCTCTTGCCCGCGCCGGACGGTCCGACGATGGCCACCGTCTCGCCTGGCGCGACATCGAAAGACAGCCCGTGCAATGCCGAGCGCTCCGGCCGGGAAGGGTAGGAAAAGTCCACATTGCGGAAGGAGACGGCACCGCGCGGCGGCGACGGCATGGCGACAGGCGCCTCCGGCGCGGCAATCGCCGGCTCCTCGTCCAGCAGCTCGCCCATGCGCTCGGCAGCGCCCGCCGCCTGTGAAAGCTCGCCCCACACCTCAGACAAGGCGCCCAGCGACCCGGCCGCCAGCACCGCATAGAGCAGGAACTGGCCGAGCGTGCCGGCGGTCATGGTGCCGGCAAGGACGTCATGCGAGCCGACCCACAGCACCGCGACCACGGAGGTGAAGGTGGTGAAGATGGCGAAGAAGGTAAGGAAGGAGCGCGCGAAGATGGAGGAGCGCGCCGCCGCGAACGCCGCCTCCACCGCCGCGCCGAAGCGCGCCCTCACGCTTTTCTCGCTGGTGAATGCCTGCAGCACCCGCACGGCGCCGATCTGCTCGCTCGCATAGGCCGTCGCCTCCGCCAGCGTGTCCTGCGCGCGCCTCGCTCGCCGCCGGACCGAGCGGCCGAAAGCGACAAGCGGCAGGACGATGAAAGGGATGGCAACGACAACCAGCAGCGAAAGGCGCGGGCTCGTGATCGCCATCATCGCCACTGCACCCAGCCCCATGATGGTGTTGCGCAGCGCCAGCGAGGCGGTTGCGCCGACGGCGGATTTGATCTGCGTGGCATCGGCCGTCAGCCGCGACACGATCTCCCCCGACTGCGCGCGGTCGAAGAAAGCCGGTGAAAGGCGCGTGACATGGGCAAAGACATCGCGCCTCAGATCGGCCACCACCCGCTCGCCGAGCGTAACGACGAAATAGTACCGGCAGGCCGATGCCACCGCCAGGACGGCGGCCACGACAATCAGCATGGAGAAATAGTTGGCGATGAAGGTGCTGTCGGCTTCCGAAAAACCGTGGTCGATCATCCGCCGGACAGCGAGTGGCAGCGTCAGCGTGGCGGCCGCCGCCAGAAGCAGGAACAGGCAGGCGCCGACGACGAGACCGCGGTAGCGGCCCACATACGGCGCCAGGCGCCAGAGCGGATGGAGCGAGCGCCTCGCCTTCCCGTCCGATCCCGCACTGATCTCTGCCATGACATGCCCCTCCGGCCCCCGTCGAAGATTCGAACGGTGCCGGCCTTGTGTCCATCGGGCGCCTGATGTATAGGCACGCGAACCTTTTCGAAGCCGTAGCGGTCAATGGCCGCGGCTTCAAGTTTTCAGCATGGGCGAGATTGCCGCAGCGCAAGTGCAGCGCCTAGATGCGGACGCAGATTCAGGACAGACCGATGAAAACCGACATTCATCCCAACTACCACATGATCAAGGTCGTCATGACGGACGGCACCGAATTCGAGACGCGCTCGACCTGGGGCAAGGAGGGCGACACGCTGCACCTCGACATCGACCCCACCACGCACCCCGCCTGGACCGGCGGCGCGCAGACGCTGGTGGACCGCGGTGGCCGCGTCTCCCGCTTCAAGAAGCGCTACGAGGGCCTGGGTATCTAAGCCCTGCCTTCACGGACGGAAAACGAAAAAGCCCGCCTAACGGCGGGCTTTTTGTTATCCGGCCGCGGGGCGCTCTTTGTCTAGATGCCCCATGTCGCGTTCGGGATCGATCAGATCGCGCACGCGCCGCTTGAGTTCGGCCGCGTCGGGAAAGCCGCCGTCGCGCTTGCGCTCCCAGATGAGTTCGCCGTCGCAATGGACTTCGAAGATGCCGCCGGTGCCGGGCTTCAGCGTCACCTCAGCCAATTCCGTGGAGAAGGTGGATAGGAGTTCCTGTGCCATCCAGCCGGCGCGCAGCAGCCAGTGGCACTGGGAGCAATAGGCGATGGTCACGCGGTGATCGGTCATGCCCATCTCCTCAGGCTGCGCTCAGTTTGGCGAGGGTCTCGTCGTCGACCTCGAAGTTGGCGTAGACGTTCTGCACGTCGTCGTCGTCCTCAAGCGCGGCGATAAGCCTCAACACGGACTGCGCGCGATCCTCGTCCACCGGTGTGCCGGTCTGCGGCCGCCACACCGCCTTTATTGATTCCGCCTCGCCGAGCGCCTTTTCCAGTGCCGTGGTCACCTCGCCGATATCCTCGAATACGCAGGTGATCACATGGCCGTTGTCGTCCGACTGCACGTCCTCGGCGCCGGCCTCGATCGCCGCTTCCATCACCTTGTCGGCGTCGCCGGCCTTCGCCGGATAGACGATCTCGCCCACCCGGTCGAACATGAAGGACACCGAGCCGGTCTCCCCCAATGACCCGCCGGCCTTGGTGAAGGCGGCGCGCACGTTGGAGGCGGTGCGGTTGCGGTTGTCGGTAAGCGCCTCGACGATCACGGCCACGCCGCCGGGCCCATAGCCCTCGTAGCGCACTTCCTCGTAGTTCTCCGCGTCGCCGCCCGTGGCTTTCTTGATGGCCCGTTCGATATTGTCCTTGGGCATGGACTGGGCCTTGGCGTTCTGCACGGCAAGCCGCAGACGCGGGTTCATGTCCGGGTCGGGCAAGCCGGACTTGGCGGCGACGGTGATTTCGCGCGCCAGCTTGGAAAAGACCTTCGACTTGGCCGCGTCCTGGCGGCCTTTGCGGTGCATGATGTTCTTGAACTGGGAATGGCCGGCCATGGGGCTCCTTCGTCGGAATATTCCTGCGCTTTCACGGATTGGCGGCCTTATAGTGAAATTGGCCGGCAACGTCCAGAAGGCGCAACGGCGAGCGTCCTCACGCAATGGTTACGGCGCCCTCCGTGGCGGGAGGCGCTATCATCGGTTAGGATGCCGGCCTTGTCGATCCCGGGAGATGCCGATGTCCGCCTTCCGCCTGATTGCCTCCATGTTCGCCTTTCTGCTGATGCCGCTTACCGCCCATGCGCAGGAGACGCGGCCCAGCACCTGCCTCGCCATGGCCGAGGCACTGCCCAATGTGACCTTCGTCAGCCTCCAGCCGGCAGCCGGCGAGGAGGTGTCGATCACCTATGCCGGCCATTCCACATATGTCATCGAAACGCCGGCCGGCGTGAGGATCGCCACGGACTTTTCCGGCGCCTACGGCACGCGCCCCACGCCGCGCGTGGTCACCATGAACAAGGCGCACTCCACCCATTTCACGTCCGCTCCCGATCCGGCGATCGAGCACGTGCTCCAGGGCTGGAACCCGGATGGCGGGCCGATCGAACATTCCCTGCTGGTCGACGACGTCTACATCCGCAACGTGACGACCGATATCAACCGCTTCGGCGTGATGGAAAAAGACGGCAACTCGATCTTCATCTTCGAGGTGGCCGGCCTGTGCATCGGCCATCTGGGCCACCTGCACCATCGCCTTGAAGACTCCCACTATGCGGCGATTGGCCGGCTCGACGTGGTGATGGTGCCGGTGGACGGCGGGCTCACCATGTCGCTCGACGGCATGAGCGAGATCGCCCGGCGGCTGTCGTCGTCGGTCATACTGCCGATGCACCGCCACGCCACGCCGCTCGACGCCTTCACCCGGCGCATGGGCGAGGGCTTCGACCTCGACTTCCGCGATTCACGCTCGCTCACCGTCTCGCTGACGACGCTGCCGCGCCGGCCGACAATTATCGTGCTCGAAGGGGTGTAGGTCTCACGCCTCTTCCTCCCGCATGGCCTTCTGGCGCACACGCTTGCGCCGCGCCAGCATGTTGAGCGCCTCGACCATCGCCGAGAAGCCCATGGCGACGTAGATATAGCCCTTGGGCACGTGGAAGCCGAAGCCGTCGGCGATCAGCGTCATGCCGATCATCAGAAGGAAGCCGAGCGCCAGCATGACGACCGTCGGGTTGGCGGCAATGAAGCGCGACAGCGGTTCGGCGGCCAGCAGCATTACCGTCACCGCACTGATGACGGCGATGAACATGATGGCGATCTCGTCGGTCATGCCGACGGCGGTGATGATGGAATCGATGGAGAAGACGAGGTCGAGCAGCAATATCTGCACAATCGCCCCGCCTATCGACATCGTCACCGCGCCGCCCATCATGTTTTCCTTCGGATCCCCCGGGTCCACCGAGTGGTGGATTTCCTTCGTCGCTTTCCAGACAAGGAACAGCCCGCCGGCGATCAGGATGAGGTCGCGCCAGGAAAAGCCGTGGTCGAAAAGCGTGAACAGCGGCGTGGTGAGCTGGACGATGTAGGAGATGGTGGCAAGCAGCGCCAGCCTCAGGATAAGCGCCGCACTGATGCCCAGCCGGCGGGCGAACGCCTGGCGCTCCTCAGGCAGCTTGTTGGTGAGAATGGAGATGAAGATCAGGTTGTCGATGCCGAGGACGATCTCCAGGACGACGAGGGTCGCCAGCGCGACCCAGGCCTCGGGATTTGACATGAATGCGAAGTGGGAAATGAGCCAGTCCATGGCGGCAACCGTCCTTCTTGATGAAAAGGCAAAAGCCTCGCACAGGTAGGGCCGCCTCCCACAGCCGTCAACGCCAGAAAGCGGGGATCGTCTCCTCCAGCCTCGGGCCCAGCCTGAGCGGCGCAATCTTTTCCGCAAGCCCCGTACGGTCGGAGATTTCCAGGCCGACGCCGCACAGCGTCGCAGGCCCCGTCGCCGCCTCGAAGCGCCCCTTGGGCACCTTGGCGATGAAGCGGTTGAGCGGCTCCTCCTTTTCCATCCCCAGCGAGGAATCGTAGTCGCCGCACATGCCGGCGTCGGAGATGTAGGCCGTGCCGCCATTGAGGATCTGATGGTCGGCCGTCGGCTGATGCGTGTGGGTGCCGATCACCGCGCTCGCCCGCCCATCGACGAAATGGCCGAAGCACATCTTCTCCGACGTCGCCTCGGCGTGAAAATCAATCAGCACGGCGTCCGCCTGCTCGCCGAGCGGGCATGCGGCAAGCTCCTCCTCGGCGGCGCGGAAGGGGTCGTCCAGATCGGGATGCATGAAGACGCGGCCCATGATGTTTGCCACCAGCACGCGGGCGCCGTTCCTGGCGATGAAAAGCCCGGAGCCCCGGCCCGGCGTGCCCTTGGGGAAGTTGGCCGGCCTTAAGAAACGCTCTTCGTAGGGGGCGAAGCTCAGTGCCTCGCGCTGGTCCCAGACATGGTTGCCCGTGGTCACCACATCGGCGCCGGCATTGAGCGTTTCGCGGAAGATCTCCTCGGTGATACCGAAGCCGCCCGCCGCGTTCTCGCCGTTCACAACCACGAAATCGAGGTTGAAGTCGGAGATCATGCCGGGCAGTTTTTGCCAAACCGCTGTGCGGCCGGTGCGCCCGACCATGTCGCCAAGGAAAAGAAGTCGCATTGCCCGCTCTTACAGGGATGGGGGGAAGCGGCGCAAGCCGCTTTCGGTGAGGATTTCCGGAATGACGACGTCATGCGTCTCGTCCGGCACCCGGGCCACCTCCTGGCAGTCGAAGGCGATGCCGATGAGGCGCGGCGCCGCGCCGTTCTCCTTGATGCGCGCGATCGCCCGGTCGTAATAGCCCGCGCCGTAGCCGATGCGGTGGCCGCGCCTGTCGAAGGCGGCCAGCGGCACCAGCATCAATTCCGGCTCCAGCACCGCCGCTTCCTCGCCCGGCCCTCGTGTGCCGAAGCCCATGTCGATGAGCGGCGCCCCGCGCACCAATTCGCGGAAGACGATGGTGGTCTTGTCGAGGATCGCCGGCAGGCAGAGCCGCGCGCCCCTGTCGGCGAGCGCCGCCATCAGCGGCCGCACATCGACCTCCGAGCGCATGGGCCAGAAGCCGGACACCACCGCTCCAGGCCTTGGCGCAATCTCCTCCACCCACGCGGCAAAGCCGAGCGAAGCCTCGACCCGCCACCTTGGATCGAGCGCATCGCGCCGCGCCAGCGCCTCGCCCCTCAACACCCTCTTCGTCTCACGTGCCGTCACTGCCATCCGCCGATCCTCTCAACGCCCGGGACAATAGGGGGCCGTTCGCTCGGCGGGAAGGCCGAGAGACGACATGCAGGCGAAGGAGGGCGACAGGGGAGAAGGGAAAAGATGCGATCCACGCAACCGATGGAATGTCGATCCCGGGAACCTACAAAGTAGGTGGGCGCCGTATAGCCAAGCCCACGAGCGAGGCCAGGGACAGCTCCCTTAAGGATCGATAAGGCCCCGGGGATATGATTTCCTGTCGCGAGGCGCAGACCGCAGACGCAATATAGGCCGGACGCAGGGGCCGCGCCAGTGGCAGGCGGTTGCAATCGGCGTTGTGAATTGGGGAGGGCGCGGCGATGGCGGCTCCACTCCCCTTCAACAAGTTCAGGATGGGGAGGGGATCCGCGAGCGCCCCGCCTTTCCTGGCGAAGGACGTGCCTATCCGTTGCCGCGCTTCATCCGAAGCCGGGCTATGTCAAAGAACCGGGAAGACGGGCGGCCTTCGTGTCGCCAGTCAATTTTTTTTCGCGACCCTCGGGCCGCCCGTCCGGCGTTCTTAAGTCTCCGCCCGTTCCGCTTCCACGAAGCCGGATCCGGAAGGCTTTGAGCCTTCCACGACAGGGCGCTCCGCGCCCCCGTCTCCCCGGCTCCCTTTTAAAGTGCACCGTCCGGCACGCGCCGCCCGTAGTGGCGGCAGGGGAACCCTTGGGCGGAGCCTCCCCGGGCCGGCCGCCACGCTAGCGGCCCGCCGGAGGCGCCGGCCCCTCCCCGCGAGACCGCCGTCGCGATCCACGTTCCCGCGGGAGGGACGGGCACAGGATAAGGGCGGCTTGGGCAGCGGGGATAAAATGCGCGGTTGGGGGGAGCAAAAAAATGATAAGCGATTGTTTTGGAACGAATGTTTTTTGAGGGTGCGGAAATTTATCCCCGCGCAGGCGAGGCATCGCCGGCTGAGGTGAAGGGTGCCGCCGCCACGCGCGTCATCCCTACCCCGCGCGGGCGGGTTGCGGGATTAAGCGGGAACGTAGGTCAACCTGATCACGTCTTCGCCCATCAGATCGCTGGCCACAAGGCGGAGCGGCGGCCGGGGACCGGCGAAGAATGGCTTGCCGCGACCAAGCACCACGGGGTGGAGGTAGATTCGATACTCGTCAACGAGACCAAGTTCGGTCAGGCTTCGCGCCAGGTCTGGTCCGCCGACTTGAATCTCCCCGACGCGTTGGGCCTTGAGCCTGCGTATCACCGCCTCCACGTCATCCGAGACAAGTGTGGCGTTGGCTCCGACCGACTTCAACGAGCGCGACACGACCCACTTGTGTTGCTCCCGCCACGCCGCCGCGAAGTCGCGTTCCTCCGCGTCCCACTCGGGATGATCCTCGTCCCAATAACGCATGACCTCGTACAAGCGGCGACCATACACGCTGCCGGTCTGCTCACGCGCCTGCTCTATGAAGTGGCGGAAGAGCGTGGGGCCTGGCGCAAACGCCATGTGGTCGACGTAGCCGTCCAAGGACTGGTTCATTCCGAAGACAAGCTTCGCCATGCTACAAAATCTCCATCCCAGGATCTTCAGAATAGCGTGAGCCGCCGTAACGCGGAAGTGAGGTTTTGGGCACAATAACCCGCAGTTGGGTCTACGCCACGCCCCGCCGGCCGACCTGGCGCCGCCCGGCGGGCTTTTGCGCCTCTGCTTCATCCCCCGCCGTCACGCGCTCTTCCGCCCCGCAGCCGAAGACGAGGTCGAGGAAGCCGACCAGCCATTGCTTCAGGTGCGTGTCCCAGATGAGGCGGCCGCCCAGATGGTCGCGGCCCTGCTGGGCGCCGGGCAGCACGAAGCGGTGTGCACCGTGCACCACCCAGCGCTGCATCATCGCCCGCGTCAGCTCGGCGTGGAACTGAATGCCCCAGGCGTTGCGGCCGTAGCGGAAGGCCTGGTTGGGATAGTGGTCGGCGGTGGCCAGAAGGGAGGCGCCTGCGGGCAGCGAGAAACCTTCGCGGTGGAACTGGTAGACCATCTCCGGCCAGTGCGTGAGCCGCCGCCCCTCCTCGGTGGCCTTGAGCGGATACCAGCCGATCTCCACCAGGCCATCGTCGTGGCTCTTCACCTGCCCGCCCAGGTGGTTGACGAGCATCTGCGCGCCGAGGCAGATGCCGAGAAAGGGCTTCTCCTCCTTGAGCGGCACGGAAAGCCATTCCGTCTCGCGCCGCACGAAGTCGTCATGGTCGTTGGCGCTCATCGGCCCGCCGAAGATGACGGCGCCCTCGTGCTCGGCAAGGGTCTCGGGCAGGGGATCGCCCAGGGGCGGGCGGCGGATATCGAGCGTGAAGCCGTTGCGCTGCAGAAGCTGGCCGACCCGGCCAGGGCTCGACATCTCCTGATGCAGCACGATCAGGATTTTCTTATCGGTCCCCCTGGCCATCTTCGCGGCTACTCGTCCCCTTCCCCATCTTCCGTTTTCTGCACGCGCTGGCGCATGTTGACGCGTGTACGCGTATCGACGCCGATCAACTCGGCCACGCGCCAGACGAGGTTGTCCTCCAGTTCGTGCATCTCACCGTCGGCGAAGACGATCTCCCACATCAGCCGGATGAACTCGGCCCGTGCATCCTCGTCGAGATGCCGCTTCAGGACACTGGTGAAGGTGTAGAGATCGACCGCATCGGCCTCGGCCTCCTCGCCGGCCTTCATCAGCGCCTTAAGCTCCGCGCCGTGCAGGTGATAGGCCTGTGACAGCGTCTTCTTCAGCCGCGCCTGCTCGTCCGCGCTGCGCTCGCCGTCGGCCGCCATCACGTGGATGAGCAGGGCGGCGGCGGCCACGCGCGGGTCGTCCGCGTCGAGGTGCCGCGAGGTATCGCCGCCTGCCGGCAGGTCTTTCAGAAAGGAGAGGATACGGTCGAACATCGAATTCCTATGGACTCATCGTGGATATGTTGCGGACAGGCGGCAGGCCGCACAAGCGCGTTTTTTGCGCTTGCCATGGCTGATAAAGAAAAAATGATCGCCAAGGTTCCCAACCGTCCCGGCCCGCTCATCAAAACAGCCGGAAACGGGAAGACCCGTTCGGCTTTGCCTCGTCCGGTTCTACACCGGGATCATCGGGGATCGGCGGCCGTTCCTCGGTGGGCTCGTCCGGCACCGCCGGTCTTTCGCCGCCCTCGCCGCTTCCATCGGCAGGCGGGACCGCTTTCTCCGGCACACGCGGCGCGTCATCCGGCTTGGCCGGCGCCTCCTCTTCGGCCGGCGGGGAAGGAACGGGCTCGGCATCGACCGTCACGACGGCCTCGGCCTCGGCAGGCCGTGCGGCCAAGGCCGGCAGCGCCGCGAGCGCCTCTTCACCTTCCACCACCTGGCCCAGCCGCTCCACCGGGACACGCCACGCGAAGGCGTCCAATTGCCCGGTCACCGGCGAGGCGGGTGCCCAGCGTTCGGACACGACGCCGTCGGCCACCCAGGCCGGATCGCGCGGGGCGCGCACGGCCTTGGCGAGCCAATGGCGCACGCGGCCCTGGTCGCCGGTCTCCGCCTCCTCGATATCGGCCAGAAGCAGGAAGGCGCCCTCGCGCGGGGCGATGCGCACGGCAGCCTCGGCCGCGGCGCGTGCCTCCTTGAACTCGCCGGCATCGAGCGCGGCACGCGCCACCACCAGTTCCGATTCCACATGGTTCGGCTTCAGCCGCGAGAGCCGCTTCGCCCGCGCCAGCCGGTCGTGCGTGGAATCGCCCGGCCGCGCGTGCACGTAAAGGTCCGCCACCTCGGGGTGCGGCTCTTGTTTCCACACCGCTTCCAGCACCTTCGAGCCGCGGCGCAGGTCGTTTTCCCGGAACAGGGCGCGCGCCGCCGTCACCGCCGCCGGCACGAAATCCGGCTGCAGGCGGTTGGCCTCCAGCGCCGCCGCGCGCGCCGCGGTGGGGTCGGTGCTGAGCTGCTCCATCGCTTGCGCGGTGAGAAGGACGGCGCGGCGGCGCGCCTGCTTTTCGCGGTCGGCCTTGTGCGCGGCCTTCTGCGCCTCGACGAGCGCCAGCGCGCCCGGCCAGTCGCCCTCCTCGGTCTTGGCTTCGAGCGTGGCTTTCACCGCCCAGCCGAGCTGCGGCGCCTGGGTGGCCGCCCGCGCGGCATAGTGGCGGGCCGCCTCCCGCTCGCCCAGCCGCTCTGCCTCCAGATAAAGCCCGCGCAGCCCCAGAAGGCGCGTCTCCGGGTCGTCCGCCATGGCGGCGAATTTCTTTCGCGCCGCCTCATGGTCGCCTTCGAGCAGGGCCGCTTGCGCGTCGAGCAGGTGGATGAGCGGCTCCTGGTCCGAGGAGATCAGCTTGGCCGCCTGCTTGCCCATGCGCTGGGCGAGGCCGCCGTCGCCGGCGCCGGCGGCGATCATGCCGGTGGAAAGCGCCTGGTAGCCCCGGTCGCGCCGGCGCACGCGAAAGTAGCGCGCCACCGCGTAGGGGCTGTTCCAGATGCTGCGGACCAGCCACCACACGATCATCACCACGGCAACGACCGCCACCACCAGCACCGCCGCCACCATCAGCGTCACCTCGTAGCGATATCCGCCGAAGGTGATCACCAGGTCGCCCGGCCGCTCGGCCAGCCAGGCAAAGCCGAGGCCGAGCAGGAAGACGACGACGAGAAAGAAAAGAATGCGAAACATGAGCGCCCTTCCTCAGGCCGGCTTCAGCGCATCGGAAAGCGCCTGTTCGAGGATCCGGTCCGCCGCCTGTCTGGCGCGCAGCCTCTCGGCGAAGCCGCTTGCGGCCCCCTGCGCCTCGGGCGGCAGGGTCTCGTATTCGGCGAGCGCTTCGGCGTAGTCGCCCTTAACGACGGCGGCTTCCATGCGCGCGGCGATGGCCTCCGGCGTATCGCCCTCGACCTCGCCCACGGGGCGCACCGTAACGGCAGAGCGCGCGCTCGCCATCAGCCGATCGAAGAAGCCGGCCTCCGCGGGCGGGGCGGATGCCACCGCGGCGATGCGCGAAGCCGCGGCCGGCGCCTCCTCGGCAAGCGCAGCGCGGGTGGGGATGCCCGCGTCGGCATATTGCCGCAGCGGCTCGAGCTCGGGCGCATTGGGCGCCAGGGCGGAATAGGTCTCCAGTTCGCCGGCGAAGGGCTCGCCCCGCTCCACCGCCGAGCGCAACGCCGATGCCGCGACCACCAGCGCCAGCCGCGGCCCCTCGTCCTGGCTCGCCACCTTTTCGGAGAGCGCTTGCAGGTCGCCGGTGAGCGCATCGAGCCGCTGTGCGTTGGCGGAGGCCGCCTCGCGGACATCCTCGACGGCCGATTGAAGAGCCTCCAGCCGTTCGGCCGATGCATCGCCGGCACCCGCCTGCCCGGCCGTTTCGGAAAGGCTTGCCAACTGGCTTTCCAGGCCGGAGAGGCGCGTATCGAGCGCTTGGAGGCCGGCTGCCTCGCCCGCCCCGCCCGAGGAGACGCTTTCCTGCAGCGAAGACACCGTCTCGCGAAGCTCGGCGATCTGCCGGCGCGGCTCGGCCAGCGCCTCTTCCACCGTATCGTCGGATGGGCCCGCCGAGGCCGCCTCGCGCAGCCGCGCGATCTCGCCGCGCATCGCCTCGACGTCCTGACGGAGGCCGTCCACGGCCGGATCCCGGATATCCTCGGGCGCGCCCGGAACGGGCAGCACGTTCGCCCATTGCAGGCCACCGGCAAGGACCAGCGCGATGACGCCGCCGGCTACACCCGCCGCCAGCGCGCGGCCGGCCCCACCGCCCGGGCGTTGCCCGGCGGGCGGGGGCTCGGAAACGGGTTCGTCCCACGCGCCGGCGTCGGCCGTCTCGGCGGCATCCGCTTCGCCCATCGGGGCTTCGTCCGCGGCGCCGGCGACATCGCCCTCTTGCCTGTCCGAGAACCAGGATTCTACGTTTTCCGCCGCCGCCTCAGCCTTGCCTTCTTCGGCTGGCTCCTGGGCGGGCTCGGCTGCGCCCCCGGCTTCTTCCGATTCGCGCTTCACTTCGTCGGCTTCGAGATCGATCGTCACCGCCTCCCGCTTGGTTCTGGAGTGGCGCGTCCTCGGTGTCTTGGCCATCAGGCAGCTCCGCTGGCAGTTCCAGTTCTTGTCCGCTTGTGCGGCGCAGCACCTTCCCTAGCACACGGAAAGGGCATGAGAAGAGGCCGGCATTACATTCCTGCCTCGATCAGGGAAAACATCGCCTCCTCGGTCGGTTCCGCTGCAATGGATACCCGGCCCCGCGAGGCCGCGGGCAGGCGCTCTGCGACGCGCGCGGAAATGGCAATAAAGACAGCGCCTTCGGACAATCCCGCGGCGGCAGGCTCGACGAGACGCCCAAACGCCTCCGCCGCCGCGGCGGAGTAGAAAAGCACCGCATCGATGGGGGCGCTGCCAAACGCCGCATCGATCTCCCCCGGCGACGGCGGGAGCGGCAGCGTGTCGTAGGTCTCGACGACCTCGACCGCAAATCCGGCTTCAGAAAGCCCTCGCTCCAGCGTCCCGCGGCGCACCCGCCCGGCGAGGACGAGCACGCGGCCGCCGGGCTCCACGCCGCCGGCGATGCGCTGAACGAGCTTTTCCGCATCCCCGGCGCCGGCGTCCGTGACCGTGAGCCCCGCTTCCCGCGCCGCCGCCCCAGTCCTCTCGCCAACCGCATAAGTGGGCAGGTCCGCGATCTTCCGCAGAAGATCGGCCGGTGCGTGGCGCACGGCATTGGCGCTGGAGATCGCCACCGCATTCGATTGCCCGGCCGCCGGCGGCGCGCTTGGCCTTAAGGGTTCTATCTTCGTCAGCGGCAGGACAACCGGCGCGAAGCCCAGCGCCTTCAACCGAGCCGCCGTGCGCGAGGCGCCGGGCTCAGGCCGTGTGACGAGGACACACCGCATCCCTCATTCCCAGCCCTGGAAAAAGTGGCTCCCCGCCTTCTCGCGGATGCGCGCGCCCGCCTCGGCGCCGACCTTCGCCGCATCCGCTACCTCGCCCTCGCCGGCGATCTCATGCGCCTCGCGCCCGTCCGGTGTCAGGATCATGCCGGTGAAGCCGACCCTGCCGCCCTTAACCTTTGCCAGCCCGGCGATCGGCGTGCGGCAGGAGCCGTCGAGCGTGGCGAGGAAGGCCCGCTCGCAGATAAGGGCGAACCCCGTCGCCTCGTGGTGGATCGCCTTCACCAGCGGCAGGATGCGCCCATCGCCGATGCGGCTCTCGATGCAGATCGCCCCCTGCCCCAGCGCCGGCGGAAAGGTGGCGGGATCCATGACGGCGCTCGCCACATGCTCCAGCTTCAGCCGCTTCAGCCCGGCGAGCGCCAGGAGCGTGCCCTCGGCAACGCCCTCTTCCAGCTTCCTGAGCCGCGTCTGCACGTTGCCGCGGAAGATGCCGACGTCGAGGTCGGGCCTCAGCCTCAGCGCCAGCGCCTGGCGGCGCAGCGAGGAGGTGCCGAGCTTGGCTCCCCGCGGCAGGTCCTCGAGCCGCTTCACCCGCCGGCCGATGAAGGCGTCGCGCACGTCCTCACGCTCCAGGAAGGCGGAAATCTCCAGCCCCTCCGGCAGGAGGGTCGGCATATCCTTGGAGGAATGCACGGCAAGATCGATGCGCCCGTCAATCAGCGCCTCCTCGATCTCCTTGGTGAAAAGCCCCTTGCCGCCAGCCTCGGACAAGGGCCGGTCCTGGATACGGTCGCCCGAGGTGCGGATGACGACGATCTCGAACGCGCCCTCCGGCAGCCCGTGCGCCGCCATCAACCGCGCCCGCGTTTCCGCCGCCTGGGCCAGCGCCAGGGCGCTGCCGCGCGTTCCAATCCTCACCACATCCGTTTGCATGCCGTCATGTCCGTGCTAACCGCATCTCGTGAACGCGGATACTTCCCCTACCTATCGGGGATCGCCCGCATCGGCAACAAAGGCAGGCTGGACCGAATGACGCGCGTTCTGGGCATCGAGACGAGTTGCGACGAGACCGCCGCCGCCGTCGTCGCGCGTTCAAACGACGGCCGGCCTTCGATCCTGTCCAACGTCGTCTTGAGCCAGATCGAGGCGCACGCGGCCTTCGGCGGCGTGGTGCCGGAGATCGCCGCCCGCGCCCATGTCGAGGCGCTTGACGGCGTCATAGACGCCGCCCTTGCAGAAGCCGGCCTTGCGCTCGGCGACGTCGACGCCGTTGCGGCCACCGCCGGCCCCGGCTTGATCGGCGGGCTGATCGTCGGCCTCACCACGGCCAAGGCAATCGCCGCGGCCACCGGCAAGCCGCTCCTGCCCATCAATCACCTCGAAGGCCACGCCCTGACGGCGCGCCTGACCGACCGGCTCGATTTTCCCTACCTCCTGCTGCTCGTCTCCGGCGGCCATACGCAGATCGTCCACGTGGCGGGTCTTGGTCGCTACGAGCGCTGGGCGAGCACCATCGACGACGCGCTGGGCGAGGCGTTCGACAAGACGGCCAAGCTCTTGAGCCTGCCCTATCCCGGCGGCCCCAGTGTCGAGAAGGCGGCGCTGGGGGGCGATCAGAAGCGCTTCGCCTTCCCAAGGCCGCTCAAGGGCGAGGCGCGGCCCGATTTCTCCTTCTCCGGCCTCAAGACCGCCGTGCGCCGCGCCGCCACGGAACGCGCGCCGCTGTCTGCGGCCGACATCGCCGACATCTGCGCCTCCTTCCAACTCGCCGTCACGGAAATCCTTGCCGACCGGGTAGCGCTGAGCCTCAAGCGCTTCCGCAAAGCGCACCCGAGGCCGCAGCGGCCCGCGCTGGTGGTGGCCGGCGGCGTGGCCGCCAACGCGGCCATCCGCAAGGCGCTGGAAACCCTGTGCGAGCGCGAAGGCTTCCGCCTCGTGGCGCCGCCGCTGAACCTGTGCGGCGACAATGCCGCGATGATCGCCTGGGCCGGGCTGGAGCGGCTGGAAGCGGGGCTGCCGGAAGAAGGCGCTCTCGCCTTCGCCCCCCGCCCGCGCTGGCCGCTCGACACTGCATCGCAGCCGCTTTTCGGCGCCGGCAAGCGAGGAGCCAAGGCATGAGCGAGACGTGGAACATCGCCGTTCTCGGCGCCGGCGCCTGGGGCACGGCCCTCGCGCTCACCGCGCGCCGCGCCGGCCACAAGGCAACGCTGTGGGCACGCGACACCGAGGTTGCCCACGAGATCAACCACACGCATACGAACGGCCGCTACTTGCCGGGCGTGAAGCTCGACCCAAAGCTCGCCGCCCTGAGCGACGTTGCCGCCGTCCTCGACGGCGTGCACTGCGTGCTTGCCGCCACGCCGGCGCAGACCTTGCGCGCCGTGCTCGGCGCCGCCCGCGATGCGCTCGCGCCGGACGTGCCGGTGGTGCTGTGCGCCAAGGGCATCGAGCGCGAGACCGGGCGGCTGATGTCCGAGGTCGCCCGCCAGGTGCTGCCGGCGAACCCGCTCGCCGCGCTTTCCGGCCCCAGCTTCGCCGCCGACGTGGCGGCCGGCCTGCCGACGGCCGTGACCGTCGCCGCCCATGACGGCGCGCTGGCGGCGGAACTTGCCGCCCGCCTCTCCGCCCCCAACCTGCGCTGCTATTCCAGCGCCGATCTTACCGGCGTGGAGATCGGCGGGGCGCTGAAGAATGTGCTCGCCATCGCCGCCGGCGCAACCAGCGGCGCCGGCCTCGGCGCCAGCGCCGTTGCCGCGATCGTTACCCGCGGCTTCGTGGAACTGAGGCGCATCGGCGCCGCCTTCGGTGCCGAGCCCGAGACGCTGATGGGCCTGTCGGGCCTTGGCGACCTGATCCTCACCTGTAGCTCGGCCCAGTCGCGCAACTTTGCCTACGGCCTGGCGCTGGGGCGGGGTGAAAGCGTGGAGGGGCTGCCGCTTGCCGAGGGCATCTTCACCGCCGGCATCGCTGCCAGGATTGTGCGCGAACGCGGGCTGGAGGCGCCCATCGTCGGGAGCGTGACGGAAATACTCGAAGGCCGGATGACCGTGGAGGCGGCCATGCAGGCGCTGCTTGCGCGACCGTTGAAGAGAGAAGTGTGAGTAGTGAGTAGTGAGTAGTGAGTAGTGAGTAGTGAGTAGTGAGTAGTGAGTAGAAGATAGTTTTGAATATTAATTATACCAAACACTATTCACTATTCACTACTCACTACTCACTAACCGAAAGGAACCGCCCAATGATCTACATCATCCATTGCAGCGACAAGCCCGGCCATCTCAATGTCCGCATGGACACGCGCCCCGAGCATGTCGCCTATCTGGACAAGCTTAATGCCGAGGGCACGCTGAAGTTCGCCGGCCCCTTCCTGGACGGCGAGGGAAAACCCTGTGGCAGCATGGTGGCCATCGAGGCGGAGGACGGCGCTGCGGCGGAGGCGATCGCCAAGGCCGACCCTTATGCTCTTGCCGGCCTCTTCGAATCCGTTGAAATTCGCCCCTGGAACTGGGTCTTCAACAAACCGGAGAACGCGTGATGGCCTATTGGCTGTTCAAATCCGAACCCGACACCTGGTCGTGGGAGATGCAGAAGAAGAAGGGCGAGGAGGGCCAGGAGTGGGACGGGGTGCGCAACTTCCAGGCGCGCAGCAACATGCGGGCCATGAAGGTCGGCGACCTCGGCTTCTTCTATCACTCGGGCAAAGAGAAGGCCGTCGTCGGCATCGCCGAGGTGATCGCACCGGCCCATCCCGACTCCACCGCCGACGACCCCGCCTGGGAGTGCGTGGACATCCGCGCCGTCCGCGACGTGCCGAAGCCCGTCACCCTTGCCGACGTCAAGGCCAACCCGAAGCTCAAGGACATGGTGCTGGTCAACAATTCGCGCCTTTCCGTGCAGCCCGTGAGCGCGGCGGAATGGCAGGAGGTCTGCCGCATGGGCGGCCTCGAAAAGGCGCCGTGACCCGAAAGCTGACACCTGAGGGTGCGGAAGCCTTCATCCGCGCCAATACCACGCTCCGCGCCCCGCCGCATGTGCCGGAAATCCGGCTCCACCTTGCCGACGAGGCGCACGACCTGTGGCAGCGCACGGAGGAGGAGCTTGAGGCGATCGGCCTGCCGCCGCCCTTCTGGGCCTTCGCCTGGGCCGGCGGCCAGGGGCTTGCCCGCTATCTGCTCGACCATCCCGAGACCGTGCGTGGCCGCACCGTATTCGACTTCGCCACCGGCTCCGGCCTCGTCGCCATCGCCGCCTGCAAGGCGGGTGCGGCGCGCGTGACGGCCGCCGACACCGACCCCTTCTGCGCAACCGCCTGCCGGCTCAACATGGCGGCAAACGGCGTTGCCTTCGATCTGACCGCCGACGAAGCCATCGGCAGCGATCCTGGATGCGCGGTGCTTACTGCCGGAGACGTCTTCTACGACCGCACCCTTGCCGAAATACTCGCCCCCTGGTTCACGCATCTTACCGCGGGGGGCACCACCGTCCTCGTGGGCGATCCGGGCCGCGCCTACCTGCCGAAGGCACGCATGCAGCCCCTCGCCAGCTACTCCGTTCCGGTCACCCGGGCGCTGGAGGATGCAGAGGTCAAGCGCACCACGGTCTGGCGCTTCACTTGACGCTATAAGCGCGCGGGCGTTCAATCCCGCCGTGCATGAAAACGCGGAGGGGTCCTATGGATTTCGGCGGAATGAACTATCTGGCGATCCTCGTGGCGGCCGTCGCCGCCTTCGCCTTCGGCGCGGTCTACTATATGGCGCTCGGCAAGCCGTGGATGAAGGCTGCGCGGCTGAAGCCGGAAGAGATGAAGATGAGCCCGGTGCCCTTCATCACGTCCTTCGCCGCCGAGCTGATCATAGCCTGGGTTCTGGCCGGTGTCATCGGCCATCTGGGCACGGGCCAGGTGACCTTGTGGAACGGCGTGATCTCCGGCGCCTTCATCTGGCTCGGCTTCATGGCGACGATCATCGCCGTCAACCACCGCTACCAGGGCTTCGGCTGGGACCTCACCCTTATCGATGCGGGCCATTGGCTGGGCGTGGCGCTGCTGATGGGCGGCATCATCGGCTGGTTCGGGGTTTAGGTCTCCACGCGGAAAAGCAGGGTGCAGGCATCAATACTGATGTTCTAGACATCATCATTCATCTATCGTATATGACATTCCGTCAGACGGAGCGTCCATGATCACGGCAGCACAGATGCGCGCGGCGCGTGCCCTTTTGGGCATCGACCAGAAGCGGCTTGCCGAGCTTTCCGGCGTCTCGCTCCCCACCATCCAGAGGATGGAGGCGAGCGAGGGCAATGTGCGCGGCGTGGTCGATACGCTTTCCAAGGTTGTCGAGGCGCTCGATGCCGCCGGCATCGAGCTGATCGGCGAAAACGCACCAAGCACCGGCAGCGGGCGCGGCGTGCGCTTCAAGGAAGCGACGGTGAAGGGCAAGGCCGGCTGACGAGGAACATGCAACAACGGCCGCAGGGCAGGCGCCATGATCCGCCGCCTAAATGGCCCGCTGCCCATATGGGATAAAAGGGATGCTTGCCCGCACGCGTGAACCCGGCTTCATCGAACTCTTCACGCCAAAGCTTGTCACCGTCTTCCGCGAAGGCTACGGCCTTGCGGCATTCAAGGCCGATGCGCTGGCCGGCCTCACCGTTGCCATCATCGCCCTGCCGCTTTCCATGGCGATCGCCATCGCCTCGGGCGTCTCGCCGGAGCGCGGGCTCTATACGGCCATCGTCGGCGGCTTCTTCGTCTCTGCGCTTGGCGGCAGCCGTTTTCAGATCGGCGGTCCGGCCGGCGCCTTCATCGTCCTCGTGCTCGCCACCGTGCAGGCGCACGGCGTGGACGGGCTGATCCTCGCCACCTTCCTGTCCGGCCTCATCCTTCTCGCCATCGGTTTCCTGAGGCTCGGCACCTTTATCAAATACGTGCCCTACCCGGTTACCGTCGGCTTCACCTCCGGCATCGCCGTCATCATCCTTGCCAGCCAGATCAAGGACTTCCTGGGCCTTTCGCTCATTGGCCCGGAGCCGGGGCCGTTCGTTCCCAAGCTTCAGGCGCTCGGTGCCGCACTGCCGACCGTCAGCGTCTCCGCCGTGGCGCTCTCCGTGCTTGCCGTCCTCACCATCCTTGTCCTGCGCCGCTACCGGCCTCACTGGCCGGGCTTTCTGATCGCGGTCGCGCTCGCCACCCTTGCCGCCTGGCTGCTCGACCTGCCGGTGGAGACCATCGGTACGCGCTTCGGCGGCATCCCGCAGACGCTGCCCCTGCCGCACCTGCCGGAGCTGACGATGGAGAAGATCACCGCCGTCCTGCCGGCCGCCCTCTCCTTCGCGCTTCTGGGCGGCATCGAAAGCCTGCTTTCGGCCGTCGTTGCCGATTCCATGAGCGGGCGCCGCCATCGCTCCAACTGCGAATTAGTGGCCCAAGGCACCGCCAATGTCGCCGCCGCCCTCTTCGGCGGGTTCTGCGTCACCGGCACCATCGCCCGCACGGCGGCCAATATCCGCGCCGGCGCGCGCGGGCCCGTTTCCGGCATGCTGCACTCGGCTTTCCTGCTCGTCTTCATGCTTGCGGCAGCACCGCTGGCGAGCTTCATCCCGCTTGCAGCGCTCGCCGCGATCCTCGTGATCGTCGCCTGGAACATGGCGGAGAAGCACCAGTTCGCCGCTCTCCTGCGCGGCGCGCGCGGCGATGCCGTCGTGCTGATGGTGACCTTCCTGCTCGTCGTCTTCCGCGACCTCACCGAGGGCATACTCGTCGGCTTCGGCCTGGGGGCGCTGCTCTTCCTGCACCGCATGTCGCAGGCGGTCGAGGTCGACCGGGCGAACGCCATCACGCAGGCGGATCGCGCCGACAACGGCGAGGTGCCCTATGCGGCGGAGATCGCCACCGACGACGACATCGTCGTCTACCGCATCTCGGGCGCCTTCTTCTTCGGCGCCGCCGCAAGCGTCGCCGCAGCTCTCGACCGCATCGGCGGCCAACCCCAAGCCTATGTCATCGACATCGCCGCCGTCAGCGTTCTGGACTCCACGGCCGCCGCGACAATCGAAGGCTTCGCCCGCAAGGCGCGCGGCCAGGGCGCCACCGTCTATCTCGTCGGCGCCAGCCCGGCGATCCGCCACCTCTTGCGCACCCACGGCGTGCGCCCGCCCCATGTGCGGTTCTACAGCAAGCTCGACGGCGCCATCGCCGCCGCGAGGCGGGAGAAGGAGAGCGCTTAAGCGCTTACTCGCCCGGCTGCTTCTCTTCCACCGAATGCCGCATGATAAGCGGCATCTGGCTCATGGTGAAGATGAGGGTGATGGGCATGATGCCCCACACCTTGAAGGCCACCCAGGCATCGGTGGAGAAGGACCGCCACACGACCTCGTTGGCGACGGCCAGGAAGATGAAGAACAGCCCCCAGCGCAGCGTCAGCTTGCGCCAGCCTTCCGCATCCAGCTTGAAGGCCGAATCGAAGACGTAGCCGAGCAGCGACTTGCCGAAGGCGAGCCCGCCGAGAAGCACCGCGGCGAACAGCGTATTGACGATGGTCGGCTTCATCTTGATGAAGATCTCGCTGTGCAGGTAGAGCGTCAGCGCGCCGAAGACGAAGACGACGACGCCCGAAATCAGCGGCATGATGGGCAGCGTGCGCGTGAGGAGCCAGGAGGCGCTGAGCGCGAGCGCCGTCGCCACCATGAAGAGCGCCGTGGCGATGAACAGCGGCCCGCCGAGGCTGCCCAGCGCGGGAAAACGCTCCGCCAGCCACTCGCCGCGCGCATTGGCGAAGAAGAAGACCATGAGCGGCCCAAGCTCCAGCACCAGCTTGAGGAGCGGGTTGATCGCCTTGCGCTCGGGGTCGGAGGGATCGCGTTCGAATATGGTTTTGTCAGTCACTCAGGCAACTCCCGCGATCGCTTTTGCGAAATCGCTCGCCGAAAAAGGTTCCAGATCGTCGACCTGTTCGCCGACGCCGATGAAGTAGACAGGCAGCTTGTGCTTTGCCGCGATGGCGACGAGGATGCCGCCGCGCGCCGTGCCGTCGAGCTTGGTCATGACCAGCCCGTTGACCCCCGCAACATTGCGGAAGATTTCGACCTGATTAAGGGCGTTCTGCCCTGTTGTCGCGTCCAGCGTCTGCAGCACCGTGTGCGGCGCTTCCGCATCGTGCTTGCCGAGCACGCGGACGATCTTTTCCAGTTCCGCCATAAGCTCGGCCTTGTTCTGCAGCCGGCCGGCCGTGTCGATGATGAGCACGTCGCTGCCCGCCTGCTTGGCCTGCTCGTAGGCATCCCAAGCAAGCCCTGCCGCATCCGCTCCGAGCTTGGAGGCGACCACGGGCGAATTCGTCCGCTCACCCCAGATCTTGAGCTGCTCGATCGCCGCCGCGCGGAACGTATCGCCCGCCGCCAGCGTCACCGACAGGCCGCCTTCCCTGAGCTTGGCCGCCAGCTTGCCGATGGTGGTCGTCTTGCCGGTGCCGTTGACGCCGACGACGAGGATCACGTGCGGCTTGTGGCCGAGATCGAGCTCCAGCGGCACCGCCACCGGGTCGAGCACCTTCTCGATCTCCTCGGCCATCACCGCCTGCACTTCCGCGCCTGAGATGTCCTTGCCATAGCGGCCGACCGACAGCGCGTCCGTCACGCGCATCGCCGTCTCCAGCCCCAGATCGGCGCGTAATAGGACGTCCTCCAGGTCCTGCAGCGTGTCCTCGTCGAGCTTGCGCTTGAGGAAGATGCCGGCAATGTTTTCGCGCAACTCCTTCGAGGAGCGCGACAAGCCTTCGCGCAGCCGCTGGAACCATGGCTTGCGCGGCGCCGGCGCAAGTTCGGCGTGGGCCGCTTCCTGCGTGTGCTCGACGGATTTGGCGACGGTGACCTTGGCGCCTTGCAAATCGCCTATGTCGGCGCGCGCTTCACCTCGCCCTTCGACAGGCTCAGGATGAGGTGAAGCGTCAGGCATTGCTTCCCGCATCGCTGGCTCTGGCTCTGGCTCTGGCTCTGGCTCTGGCTCTGGCTCTGGCTCTGGCTCTGGCTCTGGCTCTGGCTCTGGCTCTGGCTCTGGAAGAGCCTCGGCCGGCTCCTTTTCCCCGGTCAAGGGAGGCGTTGCCTCTTCCCCGGTCAACGGAGGCGTTGCCGCCGGGGGCGGGGAAGGGGGTGTCGGCTCGGGCGTAGCGGGGACCTCGGGCGCCGGCGTGGGCGGCGGCTCCGGGGCGGGTTCGGGAACTTCTCGCGGCGGCTCGGGCACCTCCTGCGGGACCTCGGGCGAGGGCTCCGGGATTTCGGGCTGCGGCTCGGCCGGTTCGTCGGGCACCGGAACGGGTGTGGGCTCCGGCTCGCCCGGTGTTTCCGGCGGCTCCGGCGCCGGGGGCACGTCGGCGGGCTTTTCGGGCCTGGGCTCCGGCTCCGGAACGGTTTCCGGCCTCGGCTCGGTGGCCGGGGTCTCCCCCTCCGCCGACCGTTCCTCGACCGTCTTCTTGCCGAAGGAGAAGACCTTTTTGATGAAACCGAACGCCATGAATTCCTTACGCTCTCAAGCCGCTGCCCGTTCCGCGGGAACTGCCGTCAGCCGCGCGCCGTCGTGTCCCGTGATAAAGGCGTCGACGATCTCGCCGGGCTTGCCGGCCTTTATGGCGGCAAGGGTGAAGCCTTCCGTGCGGCCGAGGCCCTTACGCTCAACGAGAACGCGCTGCCGCGTGCCCTCGAGCGCCATAAGGTGCGACCGGTACGCCCCGTCGCCCGCCGCCCGCAGCCGTGCCGCGCGCTCCTTCACCACCGCGTGCGGCAGTAGCGGCATACGCGCCGCCGGTGTGCCCTCGCGCGGCGAGAAGGGGAAGACGTGCAGATGTGTGAGCCCGCATTCCTCGACGATCCTGAGCGAGTTCTGGAACATCGCCTCCGTCTCGGTCGGGAAGCCGGCGATGATGTCCGCGCCGAAGACAGCGTCGGGCCTGAGCCGACGCACCTCATCGCAGAAACGGATGGAATCGGCCCTCAGATGCCGCCGCTTCATGCGCTTCAGGATCATGTCGTCGCCCGCCTGCAGCGACAGATGCAGATGCGGCATGAGCCGCTCCTCCTCGGCGAGCGCCGCCATAAGGTCGGCGTCCGCCTCGATGGAGTCGATGGAGGAAAGCCTGAGCCGCTTCAATTCCGGTACATACCGCAGGATCGCCCGGGTCAACCGGCCGAGCCGTGGGCTGCCGGGCAGGTCCGCACCATAGCTCGTCAGGTCCACACCCGTCAGCACCACCTCGGTATAACCGTTGTCGACCAGGCGCTTCACCTGGTCCACCACCGCGCCCATGGGCACGGAGCGGGAATTGCCGCGCCCGTATGGGATGATGCAGAAGGTGCAGCGGTGGTCGCAGCCGTTCTGCACCTGCACGAAGGCGCGCGCCCGCCCCTCGATGGCGTCCACCATGTGCGAGGCGGTCGCGCGCACCTCCATGATGTCGTTGACGCGCACCTTTTCGAACCGGTTGACGCCGAAATCCGGCAGCGCGCGATAGCTATGGCGTTGCAGCTTCTCCTCGTTGCCGAGAACGAGGTCCACCTCTTCCATTTTGCCGAAGGTGGTCGGCTCCGTCTGCGCCGCGCATCCGGTGACGATGATACGGGCCTCCGGGTTCTCGCGTCTGGCCTTGCGGATCGCCTGCCGCGCCTGGCGCACGGCCTCCGCCGTCACAGCGCAGGTGTTGATGACGACGGCGCCGCCGTCGAGGCTTCCGAGCCCCGCCGCGCCGGCCTCGCGCTTGATGACCTCGGACTCGTAGGCGTTGAGCCGGCAGCCGAAGGTGACGACATCCACCGCCATCAGGCCGCCCCTTCCCTCTCGCGTTCCCATTCGCCCGTTGCCGGGTCGAAGCGGCCGGAAAACTCCCATTCCGCCGGCCCGGTCATGACCACGTGGTCGTCTCCGCGCCAGAGGATGTCGAGCGGCCCGCCCGGAACTGTGACCGTGACCTGCCGTCCCGTGCGCCCCGTGCGCGCCGCCGCGACGGCCACCGCACAGGCAGCGGAGCCGCAGGCCCGCGTCAGCCCCGCGCCACGCTCCCAGGTGCGGATGGTCACGGCATCCCGCGCCGTCACGTGGGCGATGGTGATGTTGGCACGCTCGGGAAACATCGGATGATGCTCGAGAAGCGGGCCGAAGCGTTCCAGGTCGTAGGCGTTCACATCGCCGTCCACCCAGAAGACCGCATGCGGATTGCCCATCGATACGACGGAAGGCGAATGCAGCACCGGCGCGTCGATCGGCCCCACCTGCAATTCGATCATGCGCGTGTCGCGGAACTCTTCGGCCAGCGGTATCTCCTGCCAGCCGAAGCGCGGCCGGCCCATATCGACGGAGATCAGCCCATCCGTATGCTCCTCTGCGTCGAGCACGCCGGCGACCGTTTCGAAGGTGAAGCGGCTCCGCTCGGTCTCGGCGGAAAGCGCCTGGACGACGCAGCGCATGCCGTTGCCGCAGGCCTGCGCCATGCTGCCATCGGAATTGATGATCTCGACATAATAGTCGGTGCCCGGCGCCTTCGGGTCGTGGATGGCCATGATCTGGTCGAAACGGGTTGCCGGATCGGCGGCGAGCGCAACGGCTGCGGCTGGCAGCACGCGATCTGCGCGCCCGCGCATGTCGGCAACGATGATTTCGTTGCCGAGCCCGTTCATCTTTGCGAATTGTGCCAGTTCCGCCATGGGTTCCGATCCCGCCGGGGTTTGGCGCCTATATGGCGGATGGCGCCGCAAATTACCAGACACGCAGGGTCTTGGAGCAACTCCGGGACATGTGGGATCGGTTTTACGCCCGGAATTGTGACAAAACAACGGGTTAGACCAGTTCAGGCTATGGCGATGATGCCGAGGACGGCGAGCAGGAACAGGACAAGGACGAGGAGGATGAGGATTTTTGCCACGTTCATAGCCGCGCCGGCAATACTGTTGAGGCCGAGAAGGCTCGCTATGGCAGCGACGATAAGAAGAATGAGTATCCATTTGAGCATGGAAATGGCCTTCGCAAGAACGAACGTCTTGCAATAACGCGATCTCCCGCAGCCGGTTCCCCGCCTTTTCGGCACACGCAGTGCGTGCACAGCGGGTAATTTCTCTACGGAAACCGGTTCTTAACCATGACGGTGTGTGATAATTTCCAATCTTCGCCACGATTGAGCGCAAACAGGAGTGCGATCGAGGGCGCGGACGTTCGGCCCAAAACGGTCGGCCCAAAACGGAGAGAGGGATGCTACACTCGAAAACCGGAATTCTCGCCATCTCGCTGTTGGCGCTTGGCTTGGCAGGCTGCCAGTCCAGCCGCTTCGGCTCGCCGCAGTCGCCGGCGCCGTTGCCGCCCGCGCCTTCGGGCACGGTGATCGGGAGCCAGCTTCCCCCACCCACCGCGCCAAGCGCCGGCGCATTCCCCGCCGCACCCAACCAGACGGGGACCGACGTCGCAGCGCTCGATCCTGAAGCGCAAGCGGCAGCAGCAGCGGCGGCACCCGCGATCGACAAAAACAGCCTGCTCGGCTCCTGGTCGGTCAACTCGGGCGGCTCCAGCTGCCAGATGTTCCTGACGCTCACCAAATACGGCAACGCTTCCCGCGGCGGCACGCGCGGCTGTTCGGGGGCGCTCGCCGATATGCGTGGTTGGGATCTCGCAGGAAAGCAGCTCGAGATATACAACGATGCCGGCGACACCATCGCGCGCCTTTATTCGAGCGGCGGCGAACGCCTCGACGGCCAGACAACGACCGGCATGCCCGTCTCGCTTTCCCGCTAAACCGCAGACGGGGCGCGGCCGCGCCCCGCCATTTCCATGAACCTGTCAGCCTCTTTCCGGTAACGCCCATGTCCCTGCGCGACGGTCTTGTGACGCACCCCACCGTCGCGCAGCGCTACGCCCATATGGTGGAAACCGGCGTGGCCACCCGCGATGCCGCGCAGGAGAAGGTGACGGCCGCGCTCGACCGGCTGATCGACCGCATCGAGGAGCGGCGGCTGGCCCGCAAGTCGAGCGCGCTCGGCTGGCTCTTCGCCAAACGCCGCAAGAACGGCCCCGTCACCGGGCTCTATATCCACGGCGGCGTGGGGCGCGGCAAGACCATGCTCATGGACCTCTTCTTCGAGCTCCTCCCCGTGCGTGGCAAGCGGCGCGCCCATTTCAACGACTTCATGGCCGATGTGCACGACCGCATCGCCCGCCACCGCGAGGCCCTGAAGAACGGCGAGGCGCGCGAGACGGACCCGATCCCCCCGGTTGCCGCAGACCTCGCCAAGCAAGCCTGGGTCCTTTGCTTCGACGAGTTCTCGGTGACGGACATCGCCGACGCCATGATCCTTTCGCGCCTCTTCTCCGCCCTTTTCGCCAAGGGTGTCGTGCTGGTCGCCACATCCAACGTGGCACCGGAGGACCTCTACCGCGACGGCCTGAACCGCGGCCTGTTCGAGCCCTTCATCGACATCCTGAAGCGCCACACCTTGGTTCTGCACCTCAATGCTGCGACGGATTACCGGCTGGAAAAGCTCAACCGCCTGCCGATATATATGACCCCGCTGAACGCCGAGACGGAGCGCATGATGGACGAGGCGTGGGAGACGGCGACGGACGGACGCGAGGAACATGCGGAGGAACTGGCCGTGAAGGGCCGCAAGGTGAGGGTCCCGCGCGCCGCCGGGCGGGCCGCCCGCTTCACCTTCGCCGACCTTTGCCAGCAACCGCTGGGTGCCCGCGACTTCCTCGCCATCGCCGACCGCTTCGATACGCTCTTCATCGACCGCGTGCCGGTGATGGCGCCAGCGCAGCGCAACGAGGCAAAGCGTTTCATCCTGCTTATCGACACCCTTTACGACAGCCGCGTCCGCCTCTTCCTCTCGGCGGAAGCGGCCCCCGACGAGCTTTACAGCGCACCCTCCGGCACGGAGGCTTTCGAGTTCTCGCGCACCGCCTCGCGTCTCACGGAAATGCAGAGCCGCGACTGGGTGGAAAAAGGCGCTCGGGCAGCGGCTTCCGTCGCCTGAGCGGGAGAATTATTGACGTTTACGTAAATCCAAACGCATCTAACCGATTGAAAACATAGAGGCGAAAATAATCGGTTGAATTTCTTTCCGTGACCAACTATGCCAATCGAGATCCTCGGGCTTCGCCTCGTCCAGCCCGAAACCCTGTAATTGCCGGATTTCCACACTCCCGGCGCGTCCAAATGGAATAGGGGATTTTCACCACATGGCTCGCGATAAGATCGCTCTCATCGGCTCCGGCATGATCGGCGGCACGCTCGCCCATCTGGCGGGCCTGAAGGAACTGGGGGATGTCGTCCTGTTCGATATCGCCGAAGGCATCCCGCAGGGCAAGGCGCTCGACATCGCCGAGTCCTCCCCGGTCGAAGGTTTCGACGCCAAGTATCTCGGCGCCAACGACTACGCGGCGATCGAGGGGGCCGACGTGTGCATCGTCACCGCCGGCGTGCCGCGCAAGCCGGGCATGAGCCGCGACGACCTTCTCGGCATCAACCTGAAAGTGATGGAGCAGGTGGGCGCCGGCATCAGGAAATACGCGCCGAAAGCCTTCGTCATCTGCATCACCAACCCGCTCGACGCCATGGTCTGGGCGCTGCAGAAATTCTCCGGCCTGCCGAAGAGCCATGTCGTCGGCATGGCCGGCGTGCTCGACTCCGCCCGCTTCCGCCATTTCCTCGCCGAGGAATTCAAGGTCTCCGTGGAGGATGTAACGGCCTTCGTGCTGGGCGGCCACGGGGATTCGATGGTGCCGCTGACGCGCTACTCCACCGTCGCCGGCATCCCCATCCCCGACCTCGTCAAGATGGGCTGGACCTCGAAGGAGAAGATCGATGAGATCGTCCAGCGCACGCGCGACGGCGGGGCAGAGATCGTCGGCCTTCTGAAGTCGGGCTCGGCCTATTACGCTCCCGCGTCCGCGGCCATCGCCATGGCCGAGAGCTACCTGAAGGACAAGAAGCGCGTCCTGCCCTGTGCGGCCCACCTTTCCGGCCAGTACGGCGTCAAGGACCTCTATGTCGGCGTGCCGGCAGTGATCGGCGCCGACGGCATCGAGCGTGTCATCGAGATCGACCTCAACAAGGCCGAGCAGAAGATGTTCGAAAGCTCGGTCGGAGCCGTTGCCGGCCTGTGCGAGGCCTGCGCGGAGATCGCGCCCAACCTGAAGAAGTAGGACCCGGCCCATGAACATCCACGAATACCAGGCCAAGCAGCTGCTCAAGGGCTACGGCGCCCCCGTCGCCGAGGGCGTTCCGGTCTTCAAGCGGGAAGAGGCGGAGGCAGCAGCCGGAAAACTGCCCGGGCCGCTCTACGTCGTGAAGAGCCAGATCCACGCCGGCGGGCGCGGCAAGGGCAAGTTCAAGGAGCTCGGCCCCGACGCCAAGGGCGGCGTGCGGCTTGCCAGGAGCGTCGAGGAAGTGGTTGCCCACACCGGCGAAATGCTCGGCAACACGCTGGTCACCAAGCAGACCGGCCCCGAGGGCAAGCAGGTGAACCGCCTCTATATCGAGGACGGCGCCGACATCGACCGCGAGCTTTACCTCTCCATCCTGATCGACCGCACGGTCGGCCGCCCGGCCTTCGTCGTCTCCACCGAGGGCGGCATGGACATCGAGGCGGTGGCCGAGGAGACGCCGGAAAAGATCCTGACGCTGGCCATCGATCCGGAAAAGGGCGTGACGGCGGAGGATATCGCCAAGCTCAACGCCGCACTGAAGCTCGAAGGCGATGCGGCGAAGGACGGCGAGACGCTGTTCCCCATCCTCTACAAGGCCTTCACCGAGAAGGACATGAGCCTTCTGGAGGTGAACCCGCTGATCGTCATGGAGAACGGCCGCCTGCGCGTGCTCGACGCCAAGGTCTCCTTCGACAACAACGCCCTCTTCCGCCACGAGGACGTGGTCGCGCTGCGCGACACGACGGAGGAGGACGAGAAGGAGATCGAGGCCTCCAAATACGACCTCGCCTATGTGGCGCTCGACGGCAATATCGGATGCATGGTGAACGGCGCCGGCCTTGCCATGGCGACCATGGACATCATCAAGCTCTACGGCGCAGAGCCCGCCAACTTCCTCGACGTCGGCGGGGGCGCTTCGAAGGAGAAGGTGACGGCCGCCTTCAAGATCATCACCGCCGACCCGAACGTGAAGGGCATCCTCGTCAACATCTTCGGCGGCATCATGCGCTGCGACGTGATCGCCGAGGGTGTCATCGCCGCTGTGAAGGAAGTGGGCCTGAAGGTGCCGCTGGTCGTGCGGCTCGAGGGCACCAATGTCGCGCTCGGCAAGAAGATCATCTCGGAGAGCGGGCTGAACGTCATCCCCGCCGACGATCTCGACGACGCGGCGAAGAAGATCGTTGCGGCGGTCGGGAGTTGAGATTTTACACATAATCACACATATTAAGACTGTGCGATTATGTGGAGGTTGCGATGAAGAACGTGACGCTGGCCATTGACGAGACACTGCTCGAGCAGGCCCGCAAGCTCGCCGAGAAGCGGAAGACCACGCTCAACGCGATGGTCCGCGGCCTGCTTGCCCACGAGGTCGAGCAGGAAGATCGGATCGCGTGGGCGAAGGAAGGCATGCGACGGCTGATGGAAGAAAGGCCTCTCGATTTAGGGCCTGCCTATGAGTGGAACCGGGACGAGATCTATGCCGAACGAGAGGATCGAATGCTTTCTCGACTCGAACGTCCTCCTCTACGCGGCTTCGGAGAGGACACTTGATCCGCTTCGTCACGACATCGCACATGACCTCGTTCTCGGGACGCTTTTCGGGGTGTCGGGTCAGACGCTTGCCGAGTTTGCCAACGTCGCGCGCCGCAAGTCTCTCGCCAATGACGGTGTGGTGGACCAATGGTTGGCATTTCTCGGGCAGCTTCCGTTCGTGCCAGTCGATCAGGCCTATGTCGCCGCTGGGCTTCGCATGGCCAGAAGGTACCAGCTCAAATACTACGACGCCGCGCTGCTCGGCGCGGCGGAGCGGCTTGGTGCGCCCGTTTTCTACACCGAAGACCTCAACCACAATCAGATTTACGGGTCCGTCCGAGCCGTGAACCCGTTTCTCGAACAGTGATAGCCATCGCAGAAGAACGAGCCCGATGCCACCCCGAAAGATCAATCTCTTGAACGCCGCCGACCGGCAGATTCACAAGGTCTTCGATCCCCATATCGCAGGCGACGTGAACGATTCGCAGGTCAAGATTGCCAAGTTCGGCGAGGTGTTCGACTGGCACGCCCACGACAACGAGGACGAGGCCTTCCTCGTGCTGCGCGGCCGCATCGCCATCGACTTCCGCGACGGCTCCGTCGAACTGGGCGAGGGCGAGTTCGTCGTCGTGCCGAAGACTGTCGAGCATCGCCCCCGCTCGCTCACCCCCGAGCCCGTCGTCCTCATGTTCGAGCCTGCCACGACCCTCAACACGGGCAACGCCGAGAGTGATTTGACTGTCACCGAGTTAAAGCGGCTTTAGGAGAAAGAATGTCCATCCTCGTCAACAAAGACACCAGGGTTCTCGTCCAGGGCCTCACCGGCAAGACCGGCACCTTCCATACCGAGCAGGCGCTTGCCTATAACGGCACGAAGATGGTGGGCGGCGTCCACCCGAAGAAGGGCGGCGAGACCTGGGGCTCGGTCGAAAGCGGCGCGCAGCTGCCGATCTTCGCCTCCGTGGCCGAGGGCAAGGAGAAGACGGGGGCGAACGCTTCCGTGATCTACGTGCCGCCGGCAGGCGCGGCCGCGGCCATCGTCGAGGCGATCGAGGCGGAAATCCCGCTCATCGTCTGCATCACCGAAGGCATTCCCGTGATGGACATGGTCAAGGTCAAGGCGCGGCTCGACAAGTCGAACTCCCGCCTGATCGGGCCGAACTGCCCGGGTGTCTTGACCCCCGACGAATGCAAGATCGGCATCATGCCGGGCAACATCTTCAAGAAGGGCTCGGTGGGCGTTGTATCGCGCTCGGGCACGCTTACCTATGAGGCCGTGTTCCAGACCACCAACGAGGGGCTCGGCCAGACGACGGCCGTCGGCATCGGCGGCGACCCCGTAAAGGGCACGGAGTTCATCGACGTTTTGGAGATGTTCCTGGCCGACGAGGCGACGGAATCCATCGTCATGATCGGCGAGATCGGCGGCTCGGCGGAAGAGGATGCAGCGCAGTTCATCCTGGACGAGGCGAAGAAGGGCCGCAAGAAGCCGATGGCCGGCTTCATTGCCGGCCGCACTGCCCCTCCCGGACGCACCATGGGCCACGCCGGCGCGGTGATCTCCGGCGGCAAGGGCGGCGCCGAAGACAAGATCGAAGCCATGGAGCGCGCCGGCATCAGGGTCTCGCCCTCGCCCGCGCGCCTTGGAAAAACCCTGGTCGAGGCGATCCGAGGGTAAGTGAGTGAGTAGGGAATAGTGAGTAGAGAGTAGTGAATGAGCGACGTGAGCGGGCGAAGAGCTACCACTCACTATTCCCTACTCACTACTCACTATAAAACAGGAGACCGGCGAAAAACCCGGTTAAGACAGATGGCACGGCAAGATCAGGCCAACGACGAATTCTCCCTCACATCCTTCCTCTACGGCGGCAACGCCGCCTATATCGAGGAACTCTACGCCGACTACGAGGCCGATCCGGCTTCGGTCAATGAGGACTGGCGGGCCTATTTCAGCCAACTCAAGGACAGCGCGGCGGACGTGAAGAAGGCCGCCGCCGGCGCCTCGTGGAAGAAGAAGGGCTGGCCGATCACCGCCAACGGCGAGCTGGTCTCGGCCTTTGACGGCGACTGGGGGCCGCTGGAGAGCCATTTCGACAACAAGATAAGGGAAAAGGCGGCCAAGATAGGCGCCGCGATGACGGAAGCCGAGGTGCAGCGCGCCACACGAGATTCCGTCCGCGCCATCATGATGATCCGTGCCTACCGCATGCGCGGGCATCTGCACGCCGACCTGGACCCCCTCGGCATCGCCAAGCCGCTGGAGGACTATAACGAGCTCTCGCCCGAGGCCTACGGCTTCACCGAGGGCGATTTCGACCGCCCCATCTTCATCGACAACGTTCTCGGGCTCGAGACCGCCACCATCCGCGACATGCTGGCGATCCTCAAGCGCACCTATTGCTCGACGCTGGGCGTCGAGTTCATGCACATCTCCAACCCCGAGGAGAAAGCCTGGATCCAGGAGCGCATCGAGGGGCCGGACAAAGGGGTGGACTTCACCGCCAACGGCAAGAAGGCCATCCTGCAGAAGCTGATCGAGGCGGAAGGCTTCGAGCAGTTCATCGATGTGAAATACAAGGGAACCAAGCGCTTCGGCCTCGATGGCGGCGAAGCGCTGATCCCGGCGCTCGAGCAGATCATCAAGCGCGGCGGCCAATTAGGCCTGAAGGAGATCGTGCTCGGCATGGCCCATCGCGGCCGCCTCAATGTGCTCAGCCAGGTCCTCGCCAAACCGCACCGCGCCATCTTCCACGAGTTCAAGGGCGGCTCCTTCACCCCTGACGACGTGGAGGGCTCCGGCGATGTGAAATACCACCTCGGTGCCTCCTCCGACCGCGAGTTCGACGGCAACACGGTGCACCTGTCGCTGACGGCCAACCCCTCGCATCTGGAGATCGTCAACCCGGTCGTCATGGGCAAGGCGCGCGCCAAGCAGGACCAGGTCTATGGCCGCACGCGCGAGGAGGTCGTGCCGCTGCCCGAGCGCGCCCGTGTCATGCCGCTGCTGCTGCACGGCGACGCCGCCTTCGCCGGGCAGGGCGTGGTGGCCGAGTGCTTCGGCCTTTCCGGCCTCAAAGGGCACCGCGTCGCCGGTACGGTGCATTTCATCATCAACAACCAGATCGGCTTCACCACCAATCCGCGCTTCTCGCGCTCCTCGCCCTATCCCTCGGATGTGGCGAAGATGGTCGAAGCGCCGATCTTCCACGTAAACGGCGACGACCCGGAGGCGGTCGTCTATGCGGCAAAGGTGGCGACCGAGTTCCGCATGCAGTTCCACAAGCCTGTCGTCATCGACATGTTCTGCTACCGCCGCTACGGCCACAACGAGGCCGACGAGCCGGCATTCACGCAGCCGATCATGTATCGCGAGATCCGCAAGCACCCGACGACCGGCGCGATCTATTCCAAGAAGCTCTTGGACGAGGGCCTCGTCACCGAAGACGAGATCGAGCGGATGAAGGCGGATTGGCGCGCCCAATTGGAAGCCGAGTTCGAGGCCGGCCAATCCTACAGGCCCAACAAGGCCGACTGGCTGGACGGCGCCTGGTCCGGCTTGAGAAAAGCCGACAACGAGGACGAGCAGCGCCGCGGCAAGACTGCCGTTCCGGTGAAGACCCTGAAGGAAATCGGCAAGAAGCTGACCGAGGTACCCGAGGGTTTCGAGGTCCACCGCACTGCCCAGCGCTTCCTCGACAACCGCAGGAAGATGATGGAGTCGGGCGAAGGCATCGATTGGGCAACGGCCGAAGCGCTCGCCTTCGGCTCAATTCTTCTGGAGGGCAATCCGGTGCGCCTGTCCGGCCAGGATTCCGAGCGCGGCACCTTTTCCCAGCGCCACTCAGTGCTTTACGATCAGCGCGACGAGAGCCGCTTCATCCCGCTCAACAATCTGGGGCCCCAGCAGTCCTACTACGAGGTCATCAACTCGATGCTCTCGGAGGAGGCCGTGCTCGGCTTCGAATATGGCTACTCGCTGGCAGAGCCGCGCGCGCTGACGCTCTGGGAAGCCCAGTTCGGCGACTTCGCCAACGGCGCCCAGGTCGTCTTCGACCAGTTCGTCTCGTCCGGCGAGCGCAAGTGGCTCAGGATGTCGGGCCTTGTCTGCCTCCTGCCACACGGCTACGAGGGCCAGGGGCCGGAGCACTCCTCCGCGCGCCTGGAGCGTTTCCTGCAGATGTGCGCCGAGGACAACATGCAGGTGGCGAACGTCACCACGCCGGCAAACTACTTCCACATCCTGCGCCGGCAGTTGAAGCGCGACTTCCGCAAGCCGCTCATCCTGATGACGCCGAAGTCGCTCCTGCGCCACAAGCGGGCGGTTTCCACCCTGCCGGAGATGTCCGGCGAGAGCTCCTTCCACCGGCTCCTGTGGGACGATGCGCAGTATCTCGACAAGGAGATCAAGCTCGTCAAGGATTCGAAGATCCGCCGCGTCGTCATGTGCTCCGGCAAGGTCTATTACGACCTCTACGAGGAGCGCGAGAAGCGCGGCATCAACGACGTCTACCTGTTGCGTGTCGAGCAGCTCTACCCCTTCCCGGCGAAGGCGCTGATCACCGAGTTGTCGCGTTTCCGCAATGCGGAGATGGTCTGGTGCCAGGAGGAGCCCAAGAACATGGGCGCCTGGTCCTTCATCGACCCGTATCTGGAATGGGTGCTGCAGCACATCGAGGCCAAACGCCAGCGCGTGCGCTACACCGGCCGCCCGGCCTCCGCCTCGCCGGCGACGGGGCTCATGTCGAAACACATGGAGCAACTTGCGGCCTTCCTGGAGGACGCGTTAGGCAGCTAGGGCATGACCCCGAAAAGTGGATACCGGTTTTCGGATAAGGTCATGCTGAAACAAATAGATAGATCGTGATACCGATTCCACGAAGAGGCATCACGATCTAGCAACCGATCGAACAGAACCAACGGAAACAGATCCATGGCCACCGAAATCCGCGTTCCCACACTGGGCGAATCCGTCACCGAGGCGACCATCGGCCGCTGGTTCAAGAATGTCGGCGACGCCATCAAGATCGATGAGCCGATCGTCGAATTGGAGACCGACAAGGTGACCGTCGAGGTCCCCGCGCCCGCCGCCGGCACACTCGAGGAGGTCGCCGTCAAGGAAGGCGAAACGGTGGAGGTCGGCGCACTTCTGGGTGCCATCGCCGACGGCAAGGCTGCCGGCGCCGAGAAGCCTGCGGAAAAGCCCGCGAAGAAGGAAAAGGAAGAGGGACAGGTGAAAGCGGAGAAAGTCGAAGGACCGGCCGGCGCGGGCGGCAAGATCGTCGAGGTCAATGTGCCTTCGGCCGGCGAATCCGTCACCGAGGCCGAGGTCGGCGAGATATACAAGAAGGTCGGCGACGTGGTGAAGGCCGACGAGGCCATCCTGGAGCTGGAGACCGACAAGGCCGCTCAGGAGATCATGGCGCCTGTCACCGGCGTGCTGCGCGAGCTTATGGTGAAGACGGGCGACGAGGTTCAGGTCGGCGCCCTTCTTGCCCGCATCGAGGAAAGCGTGGCAGACAGCACCGCCGTGAAGAGGGAAAGCGGCGAGGCAGCGGCAGCGCCCGCCGAAAACGAGACCGGCGCCAGGGAAACGGCCCGTCCGCCCGCGCCCTCCGCCGCCAAGCTGTTGAAGGAGCAGGGGCTGAAGGCCTCCGAGGTGGCCGGCTCCGGCAAGGACGGCCAGGTGCTCAAGGGCGACGTTTTGGCAGCGATGGAGCAGCGCGGCCGTGCCGCGCCCAGCGAGCCCGCCGAGGCGCCGAAGGTCGCCCGTGCGCCCGCGCCGGCCGAAGATGAGGCGCGCGAGGAGCGCGTGAAGATGACGCGCCTGCGCCAGACAATCGCCCGCAGGCTCAAGGAGGCGCAGCAGACGGCTGCCATGCTCACCACCTTCAACGAGGTGGACATGACGGCAGTGATGGACCTGCGCAAGAAGTACAAGGACCTGTTCGAGAAGAGACACGGCGTAAAGCTGGGCTTCATGGGCTTCTTCACGAAGGCGGTGTGCCACGCGCTGCATGAGATCCCGGCGGTGAACGCCGAGATCGACGGCACCGACATCATCTACAAGAATTTCTGCCACATCGGCGTCGCCGTCGGCACCGAGCGCGGCCTTGTCGTTCCGGTCGTGCGCGATGCCGACCGCATGGGGATCGCCGAGGTCGAGAAGGAGATCGGCCGGCTGGGCGCGGCCGCCCGCGACGGCAAATTGTCGATGGCCGAGATGCAGGGCGGCACCTTCACCATCTCCAATGGCGGCGTCTACGGCTCGCTCATGTCGACACCGATCCTGAACGCCCCGCAGTCGGGCATCCTCGGCATGCACAAGATACAGGAGCGGCCGATGGTCGTCGGCGGCGAGATCAAGATCCGCCCGATGATGTACCTGGCGCTCTCCTACGATCACCGCATCGTCGACGGCAAGGAAGCGGTGACTTTCCTCGTGCGCGTCAAGGAGGTGCTGGAGGACCCGGAGCGGCTGGTGCTCGATCTTTAGGATAAGGAAGGGTCAGGGGGACTTGCTCATGTCCGGAGACGACGATTCTGTGTCACGCGAAGGGGCGTCGACCTTTCCGGATAGCCGACCGTCCCACCCCTCCTCCCCGGAGTCCCGCCGATGAGCATCGAGTTCCTCGTCACCTCCCTGATCGTCATCCTCATCCCCGGCACCGGCGTCGTCTACACCGTCGCCACCGGCCTTGCTAACGGACGCAGGGCGAGCTTCGCTGCTGCCTTCGGCTGCACGCTCGGCATCCTGCCGGCCCTTTTCGCTTCCGTTGTCGGCCTTGCCGCCCTTCTCCACACGAGTGCGCTGCTGTTCCAGGCGATCAAGCTCGCCGGCGTCGCTTATCTTCTCTATCTCGCCTGGCAGACCCTGAAGGAAGCGGGCCCGCTCAGGATCAATGCCGGCGAACGCCGGCCGCTGGCCGCGATGGCGATCGTCAGGACCGGCTTCCTGATCAATATTCTTAACCCGAAGCTGTCCCTCTTCTTCCTCGCCTTCCTACCGCAGTTCATCGATCCCGCCGCCGGCTCGGTCAGCCAGATGCTCATCCTCGGCGCCGTCTTCATGGCCATGACCTTTGCCGTCTTCCTCGTCTATGGCGGCTTCGCCGCCCTTGTCGGCGAGAAGGTCTTGAGAAGCGAGACGGTGATGAAGTGGATGCGGCGCGCGACGGCCGCCGCCTTTGCCGGCTTTGGCCTGCGCCTCGCCTTCGCCGACCGATAATCCTCACCGAACCCACACGCCGCCTTCCACCCCAAACGGAGAGAACGATGCCCACCACCTACGACGTCGTCGTGATCGGAACCGGCCCTGGAGGCTATGTCTGCGCCATCAAGGCAGCCCAACTCGGCCTGAAGACGGCAGTGGTGGAGAAGCGGCCGAACCATGGCGGCACCTGCGTCAATGTCGGCTGCATCCCGTCGAAGGCGCTGCTGCATGCCACCGAGATGTTCGCCGAGGCAGGGCATTCCTTTGCCGACCTCGGCATCGACGTCGGCAAGCCGAAATTCGACCTGAAAAAGATGCTGGCCCACAAGGACAAGACGGTCGAGCAGAACGTCAAGGGCCTCGACTTCCTGATGAAGAAGAACAAGATCGACGTCTTCCGCGGCACCGGCAGGATCGCCGCCGCCGGCAAGGTGGTGGTCGCCGGCGAGGACGGCAAGGAAGAGACGGTCGAGACGAAGAACATCGTCATCGCCACCGGCTCGGACGTCGCCGGCATTCCCGGCGTCGATGTCAAGTTCGACGAGAAGGTGATCGTCTCCTCCACCGGCGCGCTGGAGCTGACCAAGGTGCCGGAGACCATGGTGGTGGTCGGCGGCGGCGTCATCGGGCTGGAGTTGGGCTCGGTGTGGGCGCGGCTGGGCGCCAAGGTGACGGTCGTCGAATATCTCGACACCCTCCTCGCCGGCATGGACGGCGAGGTGGCCAAGCAGTTCCAGCGCATGCTCATCAAGCAGGGCTTCACCTTCCACTTGGGCGCCAAGGTGACGGACGTCTCCAAGGCCGGCAAGGGCGCCAAGGTGACCTTCGAGCCGACCAACGGCGATGCGTCACAAACCGTCGAGGCCGCCGTCGTGCTGGTGGCCACCGGCCGCAGGCCCTTCACCGACGGGCTGGGGCTGGAGGAAGCGGGCGTTGAGGTGGACGAGCGCGGCCGCGTGAAGACCGATGGGCACTTGCGCACCAATGTCGAGGGCATCTACGCCATCGGCGACGTGATCGCCGGTCCGATGCTCGCCCACAAGGCCGAGGATGAGGGCGTCGCCGTTGCCGAGATCATCGCCGGCCAGGCCGGCCATGTGAACTACGACGTCATCCCCGGCGTCGTCTATACGAGCCCCGAGATCGCCTCCGTCGGCAAGACGGAGGAGGAATTGAAGAAGGCAGGCGTGGAATACAACGCCGGCAAGTTCCCCTTCAGCGCCAACGGCCGCGCCCGCTCGATGCTGCACACGGACGGTTTCGTGAAGATCCTCGCCGACAAGAAGACCGACCGCGTGCTCGGCGCGCATATCGTCGGCTTCGGCGCCGGAGAGATGATCCACGAGGCGGCGGTGCTGATGGAGTTCGGCGGCTCGTCCGAGGATCTCGCCCGCACCTGCCATGCCCACCCGACCATGTCGGAAGCGGTCAAGGAGGCCGCGCTCGCCACCTTCGACAAGCCGATCCATTCCTGATTGGAAGCGCGCCGACCTTACAGCACTGTGCGTCCTTTAGGACGCACAAAGGACGCTGTAGGTGATTGAATCTACGCATCGTGCTTCTCGAAAATCGATTCCGATTTTCGAGCCGATGCGTTAGTCGGCGCGGCTGACCGTGTAGCCTTCCTCGCGCAGCAGCGCGACAAGCCCTGTCTCGCCCGGCAGGTGCAGCGCGCCGACGGCGATGAAGGCTCCGCCCTCTTCGAGCAGGGGAATGGCTCGCTCGGCCATGACCCTGTTGCGGGCCTTGATCAGTTTCTCCTCGAAGGCCGCGGAGCCGGCTGCGAACTGTGCGCCTTGCGGCAGCAGGCTCGTGATCGCCGGCAGGACCATGCCGATCTCGCCGTCGAGATAGAGCCCGATCATGGTTTCGGTGACGTCATCCACGTTCTCGCCCAGGTCGATCGTGCTGATAAGCCCCTCGATATGCATCTCCATCGGCAGCGAGGCTATGGCCGAAAACTGCTCTCTCGCCGTTTCGAGGCCGACAAGCCGCTTGCCCGCCGCCCTCGCGTCTCGTGCAAGCTTGTCGTCGAGCACCACCGCGCCCGCCTCCTGCCGCTCGACCTCGCAGGCCGGTTGCGCGACGAGCGAGAGAAGCATCCACGGCTTCAGCTTGACGACGCTCTGGAGCGGCACGCCGTAGGTTTGGAGAGCGGTGCGAAGCCGCTCCTGCTCTTCGGGCGTCAGATGGTCGGTCAGCGCCTCTCCGGGTGGGAACATCATCAGCTCCGGCGTTTCCGCCAGAGCCGCCATCAACGCCTTCTCATCGAGCAGGTCCGTGGTCTCGATGGCGACGGTATCCGCCGCGGCGAAGGCGGCTTGCGCTGCGGCCGGCATCGCCACCACTCGCGGGTCCGTCATGTGCATTGTGCCGAATAGGAAGGAGGGTGGGCCGTCCCTCCCCTCGACACGCCACAATAGCCCCTGGCCGTTGGGCGTGGCCGCGGCCTCCTCCCGCATCCGCCGCAAACGCGCCGGATCGCGCTCGGAAAGCGCTTCGACGAGATTGGTGCCCTCACAGGCCACCTCCTCGGCGCGGGCGCGCCCGCTGACAAGAACCAGCACCGCCGCGAAGAACAGTACGAACAGGAGATTGACCGCCGCCACGAGGCTCAGGGAAAGGGCGGCAACGCGGTCGGCGATAGCACGGGTTCGGTTCATGGGTTCGTTGTTACCGCACGAAAACGGCAAAACAGTTAAGCCGGCCATGCAAATTGCGCTCTTCACGCACGCGGATGCGCATTGTCGTAGATCTCCAGGAGCCGCGAGGTATCGACTGCCGTGTAGACCTGCGTCGTCGACAGGCTGGCGTGGCCCAAAAGCTCCTGGATGGCGCGCAGGTCGCCGCCGCGGCCAAGCAGATGGGTAGCGAAGGAGTGGCGGAGCGCATGCGGCGTTGCCGTCTCCGGCAGGTTGAGTGCCGAGCGCATCTTCTTCATCTCGCGCTGGATGATGGCCGGCTGCAGGGCTCCGCCCCGCGCTCCGCGGAAAAGCGGCGCCTCGGCGCTGAGATGATAAGGGCAGAGCCGGCGGTATTCGGCAATGGCCTGGAAGACGACAGGCAGCACCGGCACCACCCGGGTCTTACCGCCCTTGCCCGTCACGCGCAGCGTGCTGTCTCCGGCCGTCGCGATGTCTCCGCCCCTAAGGGCAAGCGCTTCGCCGATGCGCAAGCCCGCGCCGTAGAGCAACGCCAGCACGGCGGCATTGCGCGCGGCGACCCATGGCTCCTCTGCAAGCTGCCCCTCGCCGGAGGCGACGCGCCGCGCGTCGGCCGCCGTCAGCGGCTTCGGCAGGCCCTTCGGCGCCCGTGGCGCGCGAAGCGCTCCCGCACCCGCCGCATTCACCAGCCCGCGCCGCTCCAGATAGCGCAGCAGCGAGCGGATGCCGGCAAGCCCCCGGCCGAGCGTGCGCGCGCCGGCGCCGCCGGTGCGCCGCGAGGCCAGGAAAGCGCGCAGGTCCGCCGGCCGCAGGTCGGCGATCTCGGCTATCCCCGGCGCGCCGCCGCAATGGCCGGTGAGAAACTGCAGAAGCTGCCGCGTGTCCCGCTCATAAGCTTCCACTGTCAGCCGCGCCAGCCGCCGCTCTTGGCTGAGTGCGGTCAGCCACGCAGCGCGCGCCCTTTGCAGGTCGGGCTTTGCCGAAACGAGAAATTCTTCGCTCATTCTTCACCCGAGGCTAAATCTCAGGGGCGATGGCCCCGCCGTCAGGCAGGCACTGTCACCCCTTGGGGTTAGCATCGGGTGAAGAGTGCCTTGCTATCTCCGGCTCTCGCTCGACAGGATCCGCATCGCCCCGGCCAATGCCTCCCGGAAGACGGCATCGAAGGAAACGCCGGTGGCCTCCCACGCTTCCGCCCCGTTCTCCGAGACGAGCTGCCAGGTCGATGTCCAGCGAAAAGCCGTCTCGTCCCACGCCAGCATCCCGCTCAAAACGACCTCGCCGCCGAGCGCTTCGCGCACGGTCTCCAGCCCGTCGATCCTCGTCGCGCCCAATGATGCGTGGTCGATCGGCACTGCCGCAAGCATCGCCTCGCCCGGCAGCTTTGCCTTCAGCCCGAGGCGCCCTGCAATCTCCGAAAGCGCCTCCCGCTGGCCGGTGCCACGGGCGGAATCACGCGCCAGCACGAACCGCCGCGCGCCGTTGTCGATACCGATGAGAAGTGTGATGACCGGCCGCTCCGTCCATGGCGCGCGGCCCAGCGCGTCGAGCGCCTCATCGATCTTTGCCGGCGAAAAGTCCACCTCGAGGACGTGCGGCCGCTCACGCGTCCCCTGCTCGTCGTGCACCGGAATGCCCGCCATGCGGTCGCGCAGCGAATAGGTCTCGACGAACTCCGCCGCCCGCTTGCCAAGTTCCGCCGCCTCGGGTGAGCCGGCAAGGCTGGTGTCGCCGGAGACTTTTGCCAGCACCTCTTCCAGGCAGGCTGCAAAGCCGCGCTGTCTCTCCGCTGCCAGCGTGCCGGTGATGATGGTCGCAGCACTGTAGAGCCGATCCGGCTCCTGTGCGCGGGCACTTGCCGCGAGGAAGAGCGAAAGCGCGATAGACAGCGAGATGGTCGATCTGACGACGGCGGTGGGCATGAGACACACTGCGGCTGGAGGCGGGCAAGATAGCACAGGCGGCTCCGGCAGAAAGCCTGTCTTTATCCACCTTCCATCTCCTCGCGCAGCATCTCGAGTTCCAGCCACTCCTCCTCCAGCCGCTCACGCTCGCCCCGCTTTTCATCGAGTTCCTTCGTGAGCTGTGAAAAAGCGGCCGCGTTGCGGGCATAGAGCGTGGGGTCGGCGAGCTTTTCCTCCAGCCCGCCGATCTCTGCACCGAGCGCCTCGATCCTCGAAGGCAGGGTCTCCAGGGCGAATTTCTGCTTGTAGGACAGTTTTTTCGTCCCCGGCTTCGGCTCCCGGCGCGGCACGGCCGGTTTGCCCGCCTGCTCGGGCGGGCGCGCCTTGCGGCCGGCCAGCCCGACACCCTTGCGCTGCGCCATCATGTCGGAATATCCGCCCGCATACTCCGTCCACCGCCCATCGCCTTCCGGCGCGATGGTGGTGGTGACGGTGCGGTCGAGGAAGTCGCGGTCGTGACTGACCAGGATGACGGTGCCGGGGAAGCCTTCCACCAGTTCCTGCAGGAGGTCGAGCGTCTCCATGTCGAGGTCGTTGGTGGGCTCGTCGAGGACCAGAAGGTTGGCCGGTCGGGAAAGGAGCCGCGCCAGCACCAGCCGCGCCTTCTCACCGCCGGAAAGCTCGCGCACGGGCGTGCGCATCTGCTCGGGCTTGAAGAGGAAGTCCTGCATGTAGGAGACGACGTGCCGCTCTTGCCCGTTGACCACCACGCTGTCGCCGCGCCCGTCGGTAAGGAAGTGGGCCAGCGTCTCGTTCGGATCGAGGGCGGCGCGGTTCTGGTCTAGGGTAGCGACCTCCAGGTTGGCGCCGAGACGCAGCGAGCCAGCATCGGGCGCGGTGACGCCGATCAGCATCTTGAGCAAGGTCGTCTTGCCCGCCCCGTTGGGACCGACGAGACCCACCCGGTCGCCGCGCAGGATGCGGGTGGAGAAGTCGCGTACCACGGTGAGGTCGCCGAAGCGCTTCTCGATCCCCTTGGCCTCGATGACGAGCTTGCCCGATTCCGCAGCATCGCTCGCCGTCATGACTGCGGTGCCCTCCGGCCCGCGATGGGAGCGGTGGCGGGCGCGCATGTCCTGAAGCTCGGAGAGACGGCGCACGTTGCGCTTGCGCCGGGCTGTCACCCCGTAGCGCAGCCAGTGCTCCTCACGGGCGATCTGCCGGCCGAGCTTCTGCTGGTCGCGCTCTTCCTCCTCCAGGAGCTTGTCGCGCCAATCCTCGAAATGGGCGAAGCCCTTGTCGAGCCGCCGAGTCGTGCCGCGGTCGAGCCACACCGTGGCGCGGCTGACGCGCTCCAGGAAGCGGCGGTCGTGGGAGATCATGACCAGCGCCGAAGAGGAGCGGGAAAGCTCTTCCTCCAGCCATTCGATGGTGGCGAGGTCGAGGTGGTTCGTCGGCTCATCGAGAAGTAACAGGTCAGGCTGCGGTGCGAGAACCTTGGCGAGTGCGGCCCGCCGCGCCTCGCCGCCGGAGAGCGAAGCCGGCTCCTCCTCCCCCGTCAGCCCCAGCTTGCCCAGCACCAGCGCCACGCGGTTTATATCGTCGGCCGGCCCCAGCCCCGCCTCGACATAAGCGCGAACGGTGGAAAAGCCCTGCCAGTCCGGCGCCTGCGGCAGATAGCGCATGGTGGCCGTTGGCTGCCGGAACACCTCGCCCGATTGCGCCTCCACGAGGTCGGCCGCGATCTTCAAGAGAGTGGATTTGCCCGAGCCGTTACGCCCGACAAGGGCGATGCGCTCGCCCGGCCCCACCATCAGCGAGGCGCCGGCAAGCAGCGGCGTGCCGCCGAATGTGAGGTGGATATCATCGAGCTTCAGAAGCGGCGGCGCCATGTCAGCCCTTTTCCGGCCCGTGGAGATGAACGATGATCAGCGCCCGGCCCTTGCGCAGCGTGACGGCAAGCTGGCCGTGCACCTCGTTTGAGAGCGTCAGTGAGGAGCCGAAGGGAACCCCCACCGCGTCGAGCGGCCATTTCGCCCCCTCGACGGTGAGGCCCGAAAGCGCGGTGAACGCGAGAATGCTGAACAGCGTTCCCTCGGCATAGTCGAAACTGTGACGGTGGCCGGTGGTGAGCGGCTGCCCTTCCTGCGCGCCGCTGGTGAGTAGTGTCGGCACGCCAGCCTCGGCAAGCCGCACCGCTTGGGTAAGGTGCAGGTAGCCGTGGTCGGGGCGTGCCCCGCCGAAGGCGCCGACGAGCACCAGCGAGGTGGCGCCGAGGCCGAGCGCCGCCTCGATGGCGATGTCGCCGTCCGTCTTGTCCTTGTCTCTAGGGTGGACCTCGCGCGGCACGTGCGCGAACGCCTCGCTCAGCCCGTCGGATACCGAATCGAAATCTCCCGTCCACAGTTCCGGGGTGATACGAAGCGTCTCGGCATGGCGCATGCCGGAATCGGCGGCGATGACGCGAGCCCCGGCAATCTGGGCGTCGAGTTCAGGCGTGCGGCGAAGCTCGCCGCCAAGCAGGATGGCAAATCGGCTCATGGACGCGGGCATTAGCACGGCGGGCGGGGGAAGCGGAAGCGGCGTGTCCACTTGCGCTCCACACCACCCCGCTCTATCTTCCCGTTCGCTCTAACGGGGTGCCGGCTGCCGACCGGCTGAGAGGCATGTGCCAACCCGCTGAACCTGATCCGGTTTGCACCGGCGGAGGGATTAGACGCTGCGATTGCAAGGCGCCTCATTCCCCTGGAACGAAAGAGAGGAGGCGCTGATGCGCTGGATTGTTGCAAGCGCGATATGCGCATTGGGCCTGGTTGCCGCTGGCGGCGCGCGATCCCAGGAAAAGCTCACCGTCTACACCTATGAAAGCTTCACCGCCGACTGGGGCCCCGGCCCGGTGGTGGAGAAGGCGTTCGAGGCGGTATGCGGCTGCGACCTCGCGTTCGTTTCGGTGGCCGACGGAGTGGCGTTGCTCAACCGGGTGCGGCTCGAAGGCGCGGACACGCAGGCCGATATCGTGCTCGGGCTCGACACCAATCTGACCCATGAGGCGAAGGAGACGGGGCTGTTCGCACCGCACGACATCGATCTTTCCAGGGTCGAGGTGCCGGACGGCTTTTCCGACGACGTCTTCGTGCCTTACGACTATGGCTATTTCGCCTTCGTCTACGACACGGAAGCCCTCGACAGCCCGCCGCAGAGCCTGAAGGCGCTGGTGGAGGCGGACGACGACCTGAAGATCGCCATCCAGGACCCGCGCACCTCCACGCCGGGGCTCGGCCTGCTCTTGTGGGTAAAAGCGGTGTATGGGAACGAGGCGGCCGACGCCTGGGCGAAGCTGAAGGACAAGGTACTGACGGTGACGCCGGGCTGGAGCGAATCCTACGGGCTGTTCACCGGCGGCGAGGTGCCGATGGTGCTGTCCTACACCACCTCGCCCGCCTATCACCGGATCGCCGAGGGGACCCAACGCTATGCGGCCGCGGCCTTCGAGGAGGGGCACTATCTGCAAGTGGAGGTAGCGGCGAAGACGGTGAAGGGAGCGGACAATCCGCTTGCCGAAGAATTCCTCACCTTCATGACCGGCCCCGGCTTCCAGGACGCCATTCCCGAGACCAACTGGATGTTCCCGGTGGGAGAGACCTCCAAGCCGTTGAACCCGGCCTTCGATGAACTGGTGGAGCCGGCCGAGACGCTGCTCTTCTCCCCGCAAGAGGTGGCGGAAAACCGCAAGGCCTGGGTCGATGAGTGGCTGTCCGTGATGAGCCGGTGACGGCACGGCGACAGGGACAGGGCCGCGTTGCCGCCGGCGTGCTGGCGCTGGCGGTGATCGGCCTTCTCATCGGAGGGGCCTTTTTCGGGCTCGGGCAGGAAGCGCTGACGGCTTGGCGGAGCGCGCTTTCGGCCTTCGATCCTTATCTCGTACGGGTGGCCCGCTTCACGCTGTGGCAGGCGGCACTCTCGACGCTGCTTTCGGTTGCCCCGGCGATCCTCGTGGCGCGGGCGCTGGCACGCCACCCGCGCTTCTTCGGGCGCGGCCTCATCCTGCAGCTTTTCGCCGTGCCGCTGGCACTGCCGGCCATCGTCGCCGCCCTCGGCGTTTTGGCGCTCTACGGGCGGGCCGGCTATTTCGCACCGCTGTTCTCCGCTCTGTCGGAAGAGCGCTGGCCGGGCATCTACGGGCTTTCCGGCATTCTGGTCGCCCATGTCTTCTTCAATCTGCCTCTTGCCGCGCGCCTCTTCCTGGCCGCGCTTGAAAACGTGCCGGCGGACCAGTGGCGGCTTTCCGCACAGCTCGGTATGGGCGCTTTTTCCTCCTTCCGCTTCATAGAGTGGCCGGTCCTGCGCGCTGCCCTTCCCGGCGTGGCGGGGCTCGTCTTCATGCTGTGCGCCACCTCCTTCACCATCGTTCTGACGCTTGGCGGCGGGCCGCGGGCGACGACGCTCGAAGTGGCGATCTACCAGGCGCTGCGCTTCGATTTCGACCCTGCGCGGGCCATTGCGCTGACGCTGGTGCAGGTGGCGCTGACGGGGGCGATCGTGCTGGCGCTGGCCCGCCTGGGCGCCGCCATGACGGGCGATGCGAGCCTGCCCGTGGCGCCGCGCCGGGCGCTGTTTCCCGGACGCGGGGAAAAAGGCTTCAACGCCGCCATCATCCTCCTGGCGCTCGCCTTCGTGGCGGGGCCGATGGCGGCGACGGTGATTGCCGGGTTGCAGGCCGACCTCGGGCGCCTCGCCGGCGAGAACGCCGTGCTATCGGCGACGGCGACGAGCCTCGTGCTTTCCGCCCTCGCCGCCCTTCTGTGCCTGCTTCTGTCCCTATCGCTGGTGATGGCGCGCCGCGCGCTGGAGCTTGCCCGCGCGGCCCCGGTGCCGGGTCTCCTCGAGCGCATGAGCGACACCGGCGCGGCGATGGTGCTGATCGTGCCGCCGATCGTCATCGGTGCCGGCTGGTTCGTCCTGCTGCGGCATTTCGGCGACGTCTTCGCCTTCGCGCCGGTGATGGTGGTGACGGTGAACGCCGTCATGGCGATGCCCTTTGCCATGCGCGCCGTGCGGCCCGCCTACGACGCGGCGAGCGCACGGCATGAGAAACTGTGCGCAGCGCTCGGCATTTCCGGCTGGAACCGGCTTCGCCTCGTCGACTGGCCGGCGCTCAGGAAGCCGGCCGCAACTGCCTTCGCCTTCGCCATGGCGCTGTCGCTCGGAGACCTCGGCGTCATCGCGCTGTTCGGCAGCGACCGGGTGCAGACGCTGCCTTATCTGCTGTTGCAGCGCATGGGCAGCTACCGCACCGCGGATGCCGCCGGCATCGCACTTTTCCTGGGGCTTTTATGCCTGGGGCTGATGTTCGCCGCCACGCGCTGGGGTAAGGGAAGGGGATGACGCGGCATGACGATCCCGGCGGCGCCGCCATCCGGCTGGAGGGCCTGCGCTTCGCCTATTCCGGCGGGGCGGCGATGCGCTTCGACCTCAAGATCGGTGCCTCGGACATCGTGGCGCTGATGGGGCCGAGCGGTTCCGGCAAGTCGACGCTTTTGAACCTGATCGCCGGGTTCGAGGCGCCCGATGCCGGCCGAGTGCTGATCGGCGGCGAAGACGTGACCCACCTGCCGCCGCACCGGCGCCCGGTCTCGATGGTGTTCCAGGAAAACAACCTCTTCGCCCACCTCACCGTGGCGCAGAATGTCGGGCTCGGCCGCTCGGCGGGCTTGCGCCTTTCCAGTGTCGACCAGATGGCGGTCACGGACGCGCTCGCCCGCACCGGGCTTGCCGGCAAGGAAGAGCGGCTGCCGCATGCGCTTTCCGGCGGTGAGCGGCAGCGCGTGGCGCTGGCGCGGGTGCTGGTACGCGAGCGGCCGGTGCTTTTGCTCGACGAGCCCTTCGCCTCGCTGGGCCCGGCGCTGCGCGACGAGATGCTGGACCTGATCGCCGCGCTCCACCGCGAGCAGGCGATGACGATCCTCATGGCCACCCACGACCCGCGCGACGCCGAGCGCCTGTCGAAGACGCTGGTCTTCTTGGAAAACGGCGCCATCGCCGGTGTGGGGGCGACGATGGATTTCCTTTCAGGCAGAAGAGGACCGGCGGCCTTTGACCGCTATCTGGGCACACGAAAGGCGCCGCAATAGGCGGAAGCCATTGCCCAGCCCGAATTTGCCATTATTTACCGTCACAGGCGAAACCCCCTACGTGCTGATTCTTGTCTTCGACGGAAGACTGTGGCTAGGTCCGCAAGGAGGCGGCACACCGCCGAACGAGCTGTCGAAAGGATATTGCGCTGCTTCACCGGAAGATAACGAGAACGGCGACGGGCCGCACGCGGGGCACCCCCCTGCGCCGGGCACTTTTTGCCGGGCTCCTGACGGCGGGGCTGGGCGGGTGCCAGGCGATGGAGTTCACCGAGGCAGGCTTCGTTCCTTCCTCCAATCCGATCACCGTCGACACGGTGACACGCGGCGACCGGCTGGCCAACATCGCCCGCCGGCAGCACCCGAAGATCCTGCAGACCTACGGCGGTGAGTATTCCGACCCCAAGCTGGAGCGCACACTTGCGCGGGTGGTGGGCAAGCTGACGCTGGACCCGGACAACCCCTCCCAGGCCTACCGCATCGCCATTCTGGACTCGCCCAATATCAATGCTTTCGCGCTTCCCGGCGGCTATCTTTACGTGTCGCGCGGGCTCCTGGCGCTAGCCAGCGATTCAGCCGAGGTGGCCGCCGTTCTGGCACACGAGATGGCGCATGTAACAGCCAACCACGGGCTGGAGCGCCAGAAAAGGGAAGCGGAGGCGAACCTTACGAATCGCGTGGTCGACGAGGTGGTGAGCTCTGACGTCAACGCCCGAGCCGCCGCCCTGCGCGGCAAGCTGCTGCTCGCCCAGTTCTCCCGCAACCAGGAGCTGGAGGCCGACAAGATCGGCATCCGCTCCATCGGCCGCGCCGGCTACGACCCCTATGCGGCGTCGCGCTTCCTCCGCTCCATGGACGCCTATCAGAGTTTCCGCGACGTCAGCGGCACCGGAGAATCCTCGCTCGATTTCCTGGCTAGCCACCCGAACACGCCACGGCGCATCGAGCTGGCGCAGGAGCATGCACGGCAGTTCGGCGCGCCGGGCACCGGTGCCCGCGACCGTGAGGCCTATCTCCAAGGCATCGACGGCATGGTGTACGGCGACAAGCCGGACGAGGGCTACGTACGCGGGCGCGACTTCCTGCACCCCACCCTCGGCGTCGCCCTTTCGGTACCCGAAGGATTCGTGATCGACAATTCCACCGGTGAGGTGACGGCCAAGGGCCCGGACGACCTTGCCTTCCGCTTCGACGGCACAACGGTCTCTCGCGACACCACACTGAAGGACTACCTGCAGGGCGACTGGCTGAGCGGGCTGGACCCGAGTTCCATACGCGAGACCAGCATCAACGGTCGCGAGGCCGCCACCGCGCGTGCCTATACGAACGAATGGCAGTTCGACGTGACGGTGATCCGCGTCGGCGAGCAAGTCTACCGCCTGTTGACCGTCGCGCCGCTGGACAGCAACCGGCTGGACGCCGTGGCGCGTACCATCGCCGACAGCTTCCGCGTGCTGGACAAGGCGGAGATCGCCGCGCTCAAACCGCTGAGGATCCGCGTGGAGACGGTGGGAGCCGGCGACACCGTGGCCACATTTGCCAACAGGATGAGGGGTGTCGACCGCAAGCTGGAGCTGTTCCGCCTGCTCAACGGGCTCGGCCCCGGTTCGGCCCTGTCGGTCGGCGACAAGGTGAAGATCGTCACGGATCGATAGGTAGATAGAGCGCCGTGCGTCCGTTCGAACGCGACGCAAGGACGCTCCATATTCTTGTATCTACGCGGTGTCTCAACCGGCCTGCGCGGCGATCTCGGGGTGCCGTTTCACCAATGCGGTGCGCAGCTTTTCCAGGGCGCGCGATTCGATCTGGCGCACGCGCTCCTTGGAGATGCCGAGCGTGGCGCCCAGCGCCTCCAGCGTGGCGCCCTCCTCCGAAAGCCGCCTTTCACGCAGGATCGTCAGTTCGCGCCCGTTGAGTGTCTCCAGCGCCTGGTTGAGCCATTGCACACGACGCTCGCCGTCGATCGTCTCGCGCGCCAGTTCGTCGGGTGATGGGTCGTCGCAGATCAGGAACTCGATGCGTTCGGAGGCGAGATCGTTATCACTTTTCAGCGGCGCGTTGAGCGATGTATCGGAGCCGGCCAGCCGCGCGTCCATCAGCGCCACGTCGTCCTCCGAAACCCGCAGCGCCAGCGCTACCTCGCGGTAGATCTCCTCGGGCGGCGTGGCGCCGCCGGCTTTTTGCAGCTTGGCTCTCAGCCGCCGAAGGTTGAAGAACAGCGCCTTCTGGGCAGAACTCGTGCCGCCCCGTACGATGGACCAGTTGCGCAGGATATAGTCCTGCATGGAGGCGCGGATCCACCAGGTGGCGTAGGTGGAGAAGCGCACCTCACGCGCCGGGTCGAAGCGTGCGGCCGCCTCGAGCAGGCCGACATGCCCTTCCTGGATGAGATCGCTCATCGACAGGCCGAAATTGCGGAAACGGCTTGCCATCGCGATGACGAGCCGCATATGCGCAATGGTCATGCGGTGAAGCGCTTTCTGGTCCTGGCATTCCTTCCATCGGACGGCAAGCGCGTGCTCTTCCTCGCGCGCCAAGTAAGGCGCCTTCATGGCTGCCTTGACGAGCCTTCGCCCAGCGCTCTGCTGCATCCCAAGCGCTCCTGCGGTCTGCGATGATGGCCGGCTGCAATAGCCGATTCCCGCACCCGGCCCACCCGGTTAAGTTCGGATAGAATAACCCAAGTGGAGGCCAAAAGTTCCACCGGCACGAAACAGTGATTGTGAAGTGAACTGCCGTTCCCCCGAGAAGGGATACGCGGTTTCAAGCTTTATGCGACGAGCCCGGCGTCGAGATTCAGCCCTCTGCCTGCCAAAAGTAGCCGGAAAACAAAAGGCCCGACCGCAAGGCGGCCGGGCCCGGAACTAAAATCGGCTTGAGAGCGCCGCGCGCCCATCCGGACGCGCAAAGGACGCTCCCCGGAGAGAAGCTTACGCAGCCTCTTCCTTCTCCGTCTCCTCGTTGTCGGCCTTGGCGCCACGGCGCGGACCCTTGGCGAGGTTCACCTCGATCAGGCGGACGGCTTCGGTCTCCGAGACGCGGTTGACGGCAGCGATCTCGCGCGCCATGCGATCGAGCGCGGCCTCGTAGAGCTGACGCTCGGAATAGGACTGCTCCGGCTGGTTCTCGGCGCGGTAGAGGTCGCGCACCACCTCGGAGATGGAGATCAAGTCGCCCGAATTGATCTTGGCATCATACTCCTGCGCCCGGCGCGACCACATGGTGCGCTTGACGCGGGCACGGCCCTGCACGACCTTGAGCGCACGGTCCACGTAATCCGTCTCCGAAAGCTTGCGCATGCCGATGGAGGTTGCCTTGGCGACCGGCACCTTGAGGCGCATCTTGTCCTTCTGGAAATCGATCACGAACAGCTCCAGCTTGTGCCCGGCCACCTCCTGGTCCTCGATCGTTACGATCTGTCCGACCCCGTGCGCGGGGTAGACGATGTATTCACCCGTCTTGAACCCCTGCCGCTGTGCCGACTTCTTCTGCTGGTTTGCCATACGCTTAAACACTCCTGTTCTCGATGGGGCGGAGTACGCCCGCGCCCGCCCGTGCTGAAGGCCGGTTCGCAATTGAAAAGCGCTGGAGGAGATGGTTTCCGGGCGGCCCTGTTGCGGCTCACGCACGTCGCCATGGCCAAGTTGCCTTGGCCCGGATGTGAAACCCCACCTTTCAGTGATTATTTCGTCTGCGCCATCAAAAGACGTATTGTCACCGGCATGTCGAAAAAAAGTAACACAAAAAGCTGAAAGAATCAACTATTTGCTGCATATGCACAGTCGCAGCCGGTGGGCGATCCCCAGCCGGTCCTCTGCTTGCGACATGGTGACGCGGCGCTGATTGCGGCCGCGCGGCCCGTTTTCAATCGCCTTCACCGGGCTCGGGCGAGAAGTATTTCTCGAACTTGCCTTCGACGCCGTCGAACTCCTCGGCGTCTGCCGGCGGCTCTTTCTTGGCCGTGATGTTGGGCCATTTGTCGGCATACTCGGTATTGATCTGCAGCCACTTGTCGAGTCCCGGCTCGGTGTCGGGCTTGATCGCCTCGGCGGGGCACTCGGGCTCGCACACACCGCAGTCGATGCACTCGTCCGGGTGGATGACGAGCATGTTCTCGCCCTCGTAGAAGCAATCGACCGGGCACACCTCTATGCAATCCATATACTTGCACTTGATGCAGTTGTCGGTCACGACGTAGGTCATTTCGGGCTCTCGGGTCGTCTATGGCGTCGGCGCGTGAGGTAGACCCTTTATAGGGCCGTGGCAAGGGTAGCCATTCCCCAGCCGAAGGTCGCGGGGGAACAGCTTTTCCCGGTGCGTGGAAGGCGGCAGGCAAGGCACCAAGCGGCAACCGCTGTGCTCCATCACTCACCCCTCGCCCTTCCAATCATCAAGCTCCCGCCTTTCCTTCTTCGTCGGACGGCCGGCGCCGCGTTCACGCAGCGGCTGCAGCGCAGGGCTCGCCGCCGGCGGGGCGGGCGGCGTGAGGTCTTCGTAGAGAAGGCGGGCTTCGGCCGCAGGCCCGCGCCGCTCACCGGCATCGAGGATGCGGTAGACCAGGATGCGGCGGTCGAGCGTGATGGTCAACACGTCGCCCGGCCGCACCTGGTAGGAGGCCTGGTCGATCTTGTTGCGGTTGACGCGCACGCGGCCCGCCTGCGCAAGCCTTGCGGCGAGCGAGCGCGACTTGACCACACGCGCAAAGAACAGCCACTTGTCGATGCGCTGGCGTCCTTCGGCGGTCACGGGTGGCGCGGTCCCTACTTGGTGAGTTGGTCCCTGAGGGCCGCGAGCTTGGCGAAGGGCGAATCGGGATCGACCTTCGCCGGGCGGTCGCCGCGTGGCGGCCGGTTGCCGGGCGGGCCTTTTCGCTGGCCGTCCTTACCCTTGCGCGGCGCCTTGCGCTGGCCCTCGTCGGCGTGGCGCGGGTGGCTCTTGCCGCGCGCCTGACGGTCGCCGTCCTGCCTGTCGCGACCGCGCGGAGGGTGGCGCCGCTCGGTGCGCGCCTGCCGCCAGACGATGACGGGCTTCGGCGCTTCCTCGGCGTCCGCACCGGCGGATGCTTCGCCGGAACCGGCTTCTTCGGCAGCTTCGACCTCCACAGGCTGTGCAGGTCCCTCGTTGCTGGCGAGGCCTTCCGCCTCACCGGCCGACGCGACGGCCTGCTCCGGTTGCGCGGCCACGGCCTCGCTCTCGGGAGTGGAGCCATCCGACGAAGGCGTCTCCGTCGTCGGCTGCAATTCAGCGGCGAGGCTGCGAGCAGCGGTCTCGCCCTCGCCCTCCGCCGGTTCTTCCGCGGCAGTCTCTTTCCCGCTCTCGGCCGGCATTTCCTCCGCCCGCTTTTCCTCGGCAGGCGCCGCAGCCGCTTCCTTTGCCGCCGCCTCGGCCTCGGCGCTCCGATCCAGCGTTTCGAGCCTTGCCGTCACCTCTTCAGCCGGCTTTGCATCGCCGCGATAACCGAGCCCCTTGAGGATGGCTTCCATGTCCTCGGCAGTCGCGCCCAGAATCGACATCATGGCGGGAGTGACGACGAAGGCGCCGCTGTCATAGGCGCCGTCGGGCCGTTTGCCGGTGCCCGGTCTCCAGTTGACCGCCGGGCGGATGAGATCGGCCAGCCGCTCCAGGATGTCGACGCGCACGGCCCGGCGGCCGAGATTGCGGAAGCCGGCAAGGCGGTAGAAGGCGCGTTCGAAGCCGGGCTCGGTGACGATGGAGGTGCGGCCGGCGGCAAGCGCCCCCACCACGTCTCCGTAGCCGGGCTTGTCCCTTGCATCGTTCTTGAGCGCCCACAGAAGCGTCGAGAGCCCGGCCGGCCCCGGCTTGATGAGGGCGGGCACGAAGACGTGGTAGGCGCCGAAGCGCACGCCGAGCCTTCTCAGCGCCGCCCGCGCCTCCTGATCGAGCGAGCGCACCTCCTCGGCCACGTCGCGGCGGTTCAAAAGGCCGAAATTCTCTGCCAACTGGAACGCAAGCCCGCGTGCGATGCCGCTCAGCGTCTCGGCATTCTTCAGGTCGAGGAGAGGCTTGAGCTGGCTTTCGATCTGGAAATTGACGTAGCGCTCGGCGCGCGCCGCCACCTTGTCGCGCGCCGGCCCGGTGAGCTGCTCGTCGGCGAGCAGTATCACGCGCGGCCTCAAGGCGTCATCACCCGCTGCCAATGTGGCCACCGGCGCGCCGAGCCAGCGCAGGTTCCCGTCGGAGTCTAGCGCCAGGTCGCCGTTGGGTGCCGTGGCGAAGCGCTCGGCACGGGTCTCGAATTCTGCGGCGAGCGCCTTCTGTGCAGCCGTCTTGACAGCGCGGGCGTCCTCGCCCTCCGCGCTTTTGTCGGCGGTGAAGCGGAATCCCTGCATCTCGCCCACGTGGTGGCCTTCGACCAGGACATCGCCGGCGGGGCTGATTTCTGCTTCGGGCATTGCATTCTCTCTCAAGCGCTTCATGAGCACGGAAGTCCTGCGGTCAACGAAACGTTTCGTCAATCGTTCATGCAGGGCATCCGACAGCCTGTCCTCGATCTCGCGTGTTTTTTCCTGCCAGTGTGTCGGATCGGACAACCAGCCAGGACGGTGAGAAACGAAGGTCCAGGTGCGAATCTGGGCAATTCGCGCCGACAGCGCGTCGATTTCGCCCTCGGTAGACGAGGCACGGCGCACCTGGTCGGCCAGATAGTCCTCGTCCACATGGCCGCTGCGGGCCAGATCCGTGAAGATGGCGCCGACCAGCTCCGCATGCTGGGCAGGCGCGATCTTGCGGTAATCGGGCAATGCGCAGGCATCCCACAGAAGCGCCACCTCGTTGCGCCTGGCGGCAAGCGCACAGATGCTCTCATCCTTCGACAGGTGATCGAGCACGCGCAAATCCGCCGCCGGCAGCGCCCGCGTCAGGCCCTCGGCCGGCGGCGCGGCCTCGAGCGAGGCCTTCAGCGCGTCGATGCTGGAGAGATCGACGTCGGCCGAGCGCCACTGCAGCATCTTCACCGGCTCGAACTGGTGCGTCTCTATGCGCTCGACCAGGGCGTCCGCGAACGGGTCCACTCTGCCGGTGACGCCGAAGGTGCCGTCGCGCACGTGGCGGCCGGCGCGGCCGGCGATCTGCGCGAGTTCTGCCGCTGAGAGGTCGCGGTTCTGGAAACCGTCGAACTTGCGGTTCTGGGCGAAGGCCACATGGTCGACGTCGAGGTTGAGCCCCATGCCGATGGCGTCGGTGGCGACGAGGTAATCGACGTCGCCCGACTGGTAGAGCGCGACCTGGGCATTGCGCGTGCGCGGGGAAAGCGCGCCCAGCACGATGGCCGCACCGCCGCGCTGTCGGCGGATAAGCTCGCCGATGGCATAGACCTCGTCTGCCGAGAAGGCGACGACGGCGGAGCGGCGCGGCAGGCGCGTGATCTTCTTCGTGCCCGCGTAGGTGAGCACCGACATGCGTGGGCGTGTGACGACAGAGATGCCTCTTAGGAGCCTCTCCAGAATGCCGCGCATGGTGGCCGCGCCCAGAAGCAGGGTCTCCTGCCGGCCGCGCAGGTGGAGGATGCGGTCGGTGAAGATGTGGCCGCGCTCCAGATCGCCGGCAAGCTGCACCTCGTCGATGGCGACGAAAGCGGCGTCTGTCTGGCGCGGCATCGCCTCCACCGTGCACACGGAGTAGCGCGCGCCAGGCGGCACGATCTTCTCTTCGCCAGTGATCAGCGCCACGTTCCGCTCACCAACGCGGCCCGCCACGCGGCCGTAGACCTCGCGCGCCAACAGGCGCAGCGGCAGGCCGATGAGGCCGGACTCGTGCGCCACCATCCGCTCGATGGCCAGGTGCGTCTTGCCGGTGTTGGTGGGTCCCAGAACCGCCGTCACGCCGCGCCCGTCGAGGACGGCAGGTTCGCTGTACTTTGGCTGAATGTTCATCCGCAGCCTGATCTCGCATGCGTGGTGCGGAAGCGCAAAGCCCCCGCTACCGCCGCAGACATATAGGAAGTGACCGGGGGAACGAAAGGCAAAAAACGCTCCCGGTTAATCTTTGGAACGAGTCTGGAACGAATCGGCGACGAATCACCGACCTGTCGATGTTCTCTGTTTGTACACCACAATATATGGCACTCCAGGCGTCGCTCACAGCCACATCGTGAATCGCTGTTCCAGCGCTCCGCACGATTCCGCTGCCGCGCGTTAACTTTTGTCCTCCCGTTCGATGCCGGTGCGGTGCCACTGTAGCGAAGCTTCAGATTTCATTAATGTTTCCAAAGCCTTCGTTAACGGCTTCGTGCCCCCGGAACGGCGCGCCGTTAACGTTCCGGCCAAACCCGGAACGAAACGGCGACGAATCAGCGATCGGAGAATATTCCCCTTTCGTTCCACACAAGATGTTGTGTCTTCAACAGCTTGTCGACCGACGCTCCACAGGATTCCCACAGGCGGGCCCGTGGGGCTGTTAACAGTTTCGTCTCGTTATGGGGCACATGCGCCTTTTCAGGCGATGTACTGCCCGCCATTGGCCGTCAGCGTCGAGCCGGTGATGAAGCCGGCCTCGTCGGAAGCGAGGAAGACCACGCAGCGGGCGATCTCCGCCGCCTCGCCCAGCCGGCCAACAGGGATCTGGGCGACAATCTTCTCGCGCACCGCCTCCGGCACGGCCATCACCATGTCCGTGGCGATGTAGCCGGGGCAGATAGCGTTGACGGTGATGCCGGCGCGCGCGCCCTCCTGCGCCAGCGCTTTGGTGAAGCCGAGATCGCCGGCCTTGGCGGCCGAATAGTTCGCCTGGCCCATCTGGCCCTTCTGGCCGTTGATGGAGGAGATGGTGATGACACGGCCGAACTGGCGTTCGCGCATACCGGACCACAGGGGGTGCGTCATGTTGAAGACGCCGGAGAGATTGGTATCGATGACCTCGCGCCATTGCTCGGGCGTCATCTTGTGGAACATGGCGTCGCGGGTGATGCCGGCATTGTTGACCAGCACGTCGACGGGGCCCAGCTCCGCCTCCACCTGGGCGATGCCGGCCGCGCAAGCCCCGTAATCGGCCACCGACCACCGAAAAGCGGGAATGCCCGTCTCCTCGGTAAAACGCTTTGCCGCCTCTTCGTTGCCGGCATAATTTGCAGCGACGTTGTAGCCCGCCTCTTTCAGTCCCACCGAAATGGCCGCACCGATGCCGCGGGTGCCGCCAGTCACGAGTGCCGTTCTGGACATGTGTCTCCTCCCTTAGTCACGAATGAGATAGGAAGTAGGGGTTGCCCTACTCCCTATTCACTCTCCTTTACCGCTCCACGCACATCGCCACGCCCATGCCTCCTCCGATGCACAGCGTGGCAAGGCCCTTCTTCGCGCCACGGCGGCGCATCTCGTGGAGAAGCGTGTTGAGCACGCGGGCGCCGGAGGCGCCGATGGGGTGGCCGATGGCGATGGCGCCGCCGTTGACGTTCACGATCTCCGGATTCCAGCCCATGTCCTTGTTGACCGCGCAGGCCTGCGCGGCGAATGCCTCGTTGGTCTCCACCAGATCGAGATCCTCGACGCGCCAGCCGGCCTTCTCCAGCGCCCGGCGGGAAGCGGGGATAGGGCCGGTGCCCATCACCGCCGGGTCGACGCCGGCGGTCGCCCAGGAAGCGATGCGTGCCAGGGGCTCGATGCCGCGGCGGACGGCCTCCTCCTCGCTCATCAGGACGGCGCCGGCCGCGCCGTCATTGATGCCGGATGCGTTGGCGGCGGTCACGGTGCCTTCCTTGTCGAAGGCGGGGCGCAGCTTCTGCATGTTCTCGAGCGTGGCGCCGTGACGGATATACTCGTCGTCCTCGACGACGATGTCGCCCTTGCGGGTCTTGATGGTGACGGCCGCGATCTCGTCCTTGAAGCGGCCCGCCTTCTGGGCGGCCTCGGCCTTGTTCTGCGAGGCAAGCGCGAAGGCGTCCTGCTCTTCACGGGTGATCTGGAAAGCGCGGGCGACGTTCTCGGCGGTGATCCCCATATGGTAGCCGTTGAAGGCGTCCCACAGGCCGTCGCGTATCATGGTGTCGATCATGGCGTAGTCGCCCATCTTCACGCCGCCGCGCAGGTGCGCGCAGTGCGGCGACAGCGACATGGACTCCTGGCCGCCGGCGACGATGACGCTCGCGTCGCCACAGGCGATCTGCTGCATGCCGATGGCGACCGCGCGGAGGCCGGAGCCGCACACCTGGTTGATGCCCCAGGCCGTCGTCTCCCTGGGCAGGCCGGCGGCGATTGCGGCCTGGCGTGCCGGGTTCTGGCCCTGGCCGGCCGTCAGCACCTGGCCGAGGATGACCTCGTCGACCTCCCCTCCCTCAACCTTCGCACGCTCAAGGAGGGAGCGGATGACCACGGCGCCGAGCTCGTGCGCGGGCGTTTGGGCGAAGGACCCGCTGAACGCGCCCACGGGCGTGCGCGCCGCACTGGCGACGACGATGGTGTTGGAAGACGGCATGGCTCACTCCCTACTTGGCGATGATCACTGCATAACTCTTTTGTTGCGTTCATTCCGCAGCGCGTCAAGCGCACGCTGCCTTCACGACCGGTGAAAATGCGGCGCGCGCGAAATTGCGTTCGCGCTTGCAGCGAAAACCGCTTTCAATTGCCGCACTCTTTCGCATATCCTGCTTCCAAGCGGAGCCGTGAGGATCCGCTGTGAAGTCGCGCAGGGGGAGGTCTGCGAATGCCTGGAAAAGATGATCCGGTGGTTATCAAGAAATATGCCAACCGCCGTCTCTACAACACCGGCACCAGCACTTACGTGACGTTGGAGGACTTGGCCGAGATGGTCAAGCGCGACGAGGATTTCGTGGTGCAGGATGCCAAGACGGGCGATGACATCACGCATTCTGTCCTGACCCAGATCATCTTTGAACTGGAGAACGACAAGAACGGGCAGAACATGCTGCCCATCTCGTTCCTGCGCCAGCTCATCTCGTTTTACGGCGATCAGATGCAGATGGTGGTGCCGAGCTTCCTGGAGCAGTCCATGCTGGCCTTCGCCAAGGAGCAAGAGCGCCTGCGCGAACAGATGACGCAGGCCTTCGGCAAGACGCCGATGGGCGACATGATGCAGATGAACGCGCCCATGAAGGTGATCGAGGAGCAGGCGCGGCGCAACATCGAGATGTTCCAGCAGGCCATGCGCATGTTCTCGCCGACGCCACCCGGCGGCTCCAACGGCCAGCGCGAGGAGGCCGGCGAGGCGGGCGATCTGAAGGAGCTGCGCGAGCAGGTAGCGGCCATGCAGCGCAAGATCGACTCGATGTCGAAGGATTGACCCCGAAGGGGGTCGAAAGATTAACCCGCGTTAACCCGCCGCCAAAAAAGGGAAAGGCCGGCACTAGGCCGGCCCTTCCACATGTTGCCTGAGATCCGAAAAGCTTATGCTTCTTTCGGTTCCAGTACCTGACGGCCACGATACATGCCCGTCTTCAGGTCTATGTGATGCGGGCGGCGCAGCTCGCCCGAATCCTTGTCCTCGACATAGGTTGGCTTCTTGAGCGCATCGGCCGCGCGGCGCATGCCACGCTTCGACGGCGACGTCTTTCTTTTAGGTACAGCCATTGTGCTCTCCGCTATTCAGTCAACCGCTCTTGTGGCCCCGCTCGTCCAGGGGCCTTGCAATGCGGCCGGGCAATTTGGAATTCGCGCCGCCTATACACGGCAATCGGCCCTTTGGCCAGTGGGGCGCGGCGATTTTTTGCGCCGGCGCCGAGCAGAACGGCTCAACCCTCGCTCTCGGCGCGTATGTCGTAGCGGTCGACCAGCGCCGGATGGATGAGCTTCGCGTGCAGCATGAGAAGGACGATTTCGGCATCCCGGCCCTCCCCCGCCTCCAGAGCCGTCTCCATGCGCCGCGTCACCGCGGCGAGACGCACCTCGCCGTTTTCGTGGGCGAAGAGTTCGCCGCCGAGCGCACAGAAGGCCATCAGCTCGCCCACGGAAGGATAGGCCGCGGGAGGCGGCTCCGGCGTCTCTTCGCTCGTCATCAAGCCGACGGCTGCAAGTTTCACGCCCTCGGGTACCTGGGCAGGGTGGAGGCCCGCATCCCGCAGCGCCTCGTCCAGCCGGCGCATGTCCTCCGAGCGCCCGAAAATGCCGAAGAAGCCGATGGAGGAGCCGCGTTTTACCATACCGTACCTCCGCCGCGCTCAGTCGAGACAGCCGACATAGGCGCCGGCCCTTGCAGCGCGCCTTTCGATGATGGAGGCCAGCCGGCCCAACCCCGCCGACGGTCTTGCCGGGTTGCGCCCGACGGGATTGGGCAGAGTGACCGCCAGAAGCGCCGCCTGCCGCGCCGAAAGGTCCCTGGCGGGGCGGCCGAAATGGTATTGGGAAGCTGCCTCCACACCGTAGATGTTCGGCCCCCATTCAGCGATGTTGAGATAGATCTCCATGATGCGCCACTTCGGCACTACCGCATCGAAGTAGAGCGCCAGCGGCGCCTCCATGACCTTGCGCACGTAGGAGCGGCCGGACCAGAGGAAAAGGTTCTTCACCGTCTGCATGGGGATCGTCGAGGCCCCGCGCGGGCGCTCGCCGGAAAGCGCATCGCTGACGACCGTATTGAGCGCCCCCCAATCGACACCGGAATGGGCGCAGAACTGCCCGTCCTCCGACATCATGACGGCGTACGCGGCGGCGGTACCCATATCATCGAGCGATACCCAGCGGCGGTCATAGCCCTGCAGCGTCGCCAAGTCGGCCAGCATCAGGGTCGACACCGGGTGCACCCACGAAACACGGTAAAGGAGCGTGAGGCCGAACGGCAGCAGCGCGAGGATGACGAGAACGGCGATGAGTCGGCGCAACCACGTCCTGCCCCACCGGCGCTCGCGCGACCGCTTCCGCCGGCGCCCGCCAGCCGGCCGTCTTTCCCCTTTCACCATCGGCGCCGGCAAGTTCTTCTCCCAATCGGCTTCCCGCCTTCGAATACCGGCCGCGGATGAGGCTGGCAACGGGGAATGGGCGCCTCGCCCTTGACCACGGCGACGAATAGCGCCATCGCTCCCGCCATGGAAGACGCGTCACCCCCCTTCGAAGCCCTGCTTGCGCTCAACGCAGAAGCCGTGGAGGCCTTGCTGCGCCGCCTGCTCGACGCGCGCCCGCGCGAAGGAGAGATCGTGCGGCCGGCGCGCCTGATGGCGGCCATGCGGCACGGCGTGCTGAACGGCGGAAAAAGGCTGAGACCCTTCCTGCTTGTCGAAAGCGCCCGCCTCTTCGACGCCGGGGGCGAGGCGGCGCTGCGGGTGGCCGCCGCGCTCGAGTGCGTGCACTGCTATTCGCTCGTCCACGACGACCTGCCGGCCATGGACGACGACGATCTGCGCCGCGGCCAGCCGACGGTGCATCGCGCCTTCGACGAGGCGACGGCGATCCTCGCCGGCGACAGCCTGTTGACCTACGCCTTCGACATCATCGCCGGCGAAGAGACGGAACTGCCCGCCGCGACCAAGCTCGACCTCGTGGCGCGGCTGGCGCAGGCGGCGGGCGCCGGCGGCATGGCTGGAGGCCAGGCGCTCGACCTCGCCGCCGAGCACGAGCCGCCCGGCGAGGAAGGCATCGTCGAACTGCAGGCGATGAAGACCGGCGCCCTCATCCGCTTCGCCTGCGAGGCGGGTGCGGTGATCGGCGGCGCGAACGAGATCGACCGCGAGCGGCTTTCCGCCTTTGGTGCGGCCGTCGGCCTCGCCTTCCAGCTTGCCGACGACCTTCTCGACCTGACGGCGAGCCCGGAAGCCATGGGCAAGGCCACGGGCAAGGACGCGGCGGCCGGCAAGGCGACGCTGGCCGGCCTCAACGGCGAGGACTGGGCGCGCCGGCAGCTTTCGGGCCTCGTCGCGCAAGCCGAGGAGCTGCTGCAACCCTTTGGCGAAAAGGCGGCCGTGCTGTGCCAAGCAGCGCGCTTCGTCGCCGAGCGAGAGCGGTGAGGCGCACCTCCTACGCGCTCACCAACTCTTCCTCCCGCTGCCGCCATTGCGCGATCTTGGCCGAGAGCTTCTGCGGCGAGATCGGCTTCGACAGATAGTCGTCCATGCCCGCCTCCAGGCACTTCTCGCGATCGCCGGTCAGCGCATGCGCGGTGATGCCGATGATCGGCGTGCGATGCTTCAGGCCGTTCTCCGCCTCGCGGATCGCCGCCGTCGCCTCGAGGCCGTTCATCTCCGGCATGGAGACGTCCATCAAGACGATGCGCGGCTTGAGGGCGCGGTGCATCTTTACGGCTGTCTTGCCGTTGCTGGCAATCCGGTAGTTGAGGCCGAGTTGATCGAGCACCTGGCTGAAGACGAGCTGGTTCACCTCGTTGTCCTCGGCGACCAGCACGTCGAGCGGCGCCGGGGAAGGCCGTTGCGGCCGCGCTGCCGGCTCGACGGGGCTGACAAGGCGCGGCCGGGGAAGCGGGTGCGGCGGCGGCGTGCCCGGCTCGCTTGTCTGGGCGGCCTGCATGGCCGCAATGATGGTCTCCAGAAGTGCCGACGAGCGGGCGGGCTTGTTCAGTTGCGCGGCGATATGGCCTTCGGCCACCAGCCGGCCGGTTTCGGCCTGGTCGACGGAGGTCAGAAGCACGATCGGAATGGCCGCGCTCGCCGGGTCCGCCTTGAGCCGGCGAGCCACATCGGCGCCGTTCATCTCCGGCATCTGATAGTCGAGGATGATGCAGTCCACGCCGGCGCCCAGCTCGGCCGAGCGGCGCAGGAAGGCAAGGCCCAGTTCGCCGCTTTCGACGGCCGCGCAGTCGAAGCCCCAGCTCCTCATCTGCTCGATAAGGATGTCGCGGTTGATGGGATTGTCGTCGATGGCCAGCACCCGGGCGCCCGAAACGTCGATGGGGACGGGGCGCGGCTTGACGTCGGCAAGATCGATGTCGAGCGTCAGGGTGAACCAGAAGACGGAGCCCTTTCCCGGTTTGCTGTCCACGCCCATGGTGCCGCCCATCAGGTCGATGAGGCGCGAGGCGATCGCCAGGCCGAGGCCGGTGCCCTCGTGCCGGCGGGTGGAGGAGGAATCGACCTGGGCGAACTTTTCGAACACCGTCTGGAGCTTGTCTTCGGGTATGCCGGGGCCGGTGTCCTCCACGCGAACCGTGATCTCCGCCTTCCCGCCGTTCACCGTGCCCGAGACGTCCACCAGAACGTGGCCGCGCTCGGTGAACTTCACGGCGTTGCCGACGAGGTTCGTGGCGATCTGGCGAAAGCGGCCAATGTCGCCGACGAAGGAGAGCGGAAGCTCCGGGTCGATGCGCACGATCAGCTCCAGGTCCTTCTCAGCAACACGCGGGGAGACCAGCGTCGCCACGTCCTCGATCGCCTCGCCGAGACGGAAGGGCGCCGGCTCCAGCGTCAATTGCCCGGCGTCGATCTTGGAGAAGTCGAGGATGTCGTTGATGATGGTCAGAAGCGCCGCGCCCGACTTGACGATGACATCCACGAACATGGACTGGCGCTGGTCGAGCTCGGTCCGTGCCAGCAACTCCGCCATGCCCATGACGCCGTTCATCGGCGTTCTGATCTCGTGGCTCATATTGGCCAGGAACTCGGACTTCGTCCTGTCGGCCGATTGCGCCCGCATCTTTTCGGCCGCCAGCGACACGTTGGCATCGTGCAACTCCTGATGGGCGTCGTGGATGCGCCGGATCATGGGAAGGAAGACGCGCACGCCGACCAGCAGCGTCGCCAGGACCATCGAGAAGGCGGCGAGCACGAGGGTGAACTCAAGCGCGCCGTAGGTCGAGACCGTCTCCTCGTGCAGCGCCTTGGAGACGGCACTGATGTGCGGCCTTACCTTCTGGTTTGCCAGCACCTGCAGCTCGGCGAAGACCCGGCGTGCGGCGGGGACGGAATAGTCGCGAAAAATGTCCAGCCGGTTGGCCAGCGTCATCACGCTGTCGAGCTCTTGCTTCAGTGAAGCCCGGTCCGGCCCGCCATCCCAGACCCTGCGTACCGCTTCGGGAACCGCCGTCCCGTCAACGCTGTCGATAAGCGGGTCCGCCAGCTCCTCTCCTGCGAGGCCGGTGCCGTCGTCCATGGTGATGCGGCGGCTTTCCAGCATGGCGATGTCACCGCTGGCTGCCATCTCCATAGCGGTGTAGCCCTTTTCCAGACGTGCCAGCGCCGCACTCAGGTCCGTCCGTGCCGTCTCCAGAAGCTCTGCTTCGCCGACATCTCCTGCCGGCTGGGGGCCGTATTGATGGTCGCCTGCCGGATGGGCAGCCTCACTGTGCGCGCTTGCATGCTCCAGCCGCAGGGCGTTGTAGAGCACGTCCCCCGTGGCATCGGCCATATAGTTCAGCAGGGCGCCAAAGCGAACCTGGTCCTTGGCCCTCTCCATCTGCCAGAGCACCACACCGGTACCCAGGATGACGGCCAGAACGAACCCGACCAACACGGCGACCATTCGCCCGCGCATGTAGCGACGCGTTACCACAGTTGACATCGACGGTGCCCCAATCCGCTTTCCCCGTTCCCCTAAAGATCGAGCATACCGCTTAAGCGGCGATTAACGATGGTGAAGATGGCGGCCGGGTGCGCGGGAAAACGGTGTTCTCGTCCACGCGTCTTGACCCGCCGGCGCTTCGCCCTCAAGTCTAGTTGAGGTTTATTTAAAAGGAGCCGCTGAATGGGGCATGATGCGCGAATCCCGCGTCGCGAACTTGGCGTCGGCGAAGTGGCGCGGCGCAGCGGCGTCGCTGTCTCGGCGTTGCACTTCTACGAAGCCAAGGGGCTGATCACCAGCCACCGCACCGGCGGCAACCAACGCCGATACGGCCGCGATGTCCTGCGGCGGGTCGCGGTGATAAAGGTGGCGCAGCGGCTGGGCGTGCCGCTCGCCACCATCGGCGACGCGCTGAAGACGCTCCCCGAGGCACGCACGCCGACCGCCGCCGACTGGCGCAAGCTTTCGGAACATTGGCGCGCTGATCTCGACGCCCGCATCCAGAAGCTCACGCGGCTGCGCGACAGTCTCGACGAGTGCATCGGCTGCGGCTGCCTCTCCGTCGACACCTGCCCGCTGCGCAACCCGCACGACGAACTCGGCGAAGCCGGCCCCGGCCCGCGTCTGCTCGATCCCGGATGAGGCTTGGCCGGCCCAGCCGCCTATTCCGCCGCTTCCACCGCGCTTCCACGCCCGAAGCGGCGCTCGATGTAGTCGGCCACCATCTTCTCGAAATCGGCGGCGATGGTCGCCCCGCGCAGCGTGGCGGCTTTCTTTCCGTCGATGAAGACGGGGGCGGCGGGTGTCTCGCCGGTGCCCGGCAGCGAAATGCCGATATCGGCGTGCTTGGATTCGCCCGGTCCGTTGACGATGCAGCCCATGACGGCGACCTGGAGCGCTTCGACGCCCGGGTATTTTTCCCGCCAAACCGGCATGTTCTTGCGGATGTCCGCCTCGATCTTCTGCGCCAGCTCCTGGAACACGGTGGAGGTGGTGCGCCCGCAGCCGGGACACGCCGCCACCACCGGCACGAACTGCCGGAAGCCCATGGTCTGCAGAAGCTCCTGCGCCACCCGCACCTCGCGCGTGCGGTCGCCGCCAGGTTCCGGCGTCAGCGAAATGCGGATCGTGTCGCCGATACCCTGCTGAAGCAGGATGCCCATGGCCGCCGACGAGGCGACGATGCCCTTGGTGTCCATGCCGGCCTCGGTGAGGCCGAGATGAAGCGCATGGTCGGAGCGCCGCGCCAGCTCCGTATAGACAGCGATCAAATCCTGCACCTGGCTCACCTTGGCCGACAGGATGATGCGGTGTCTCGGCAGGCCGATCTCCTCAGCCAGCTCTGCTGAAAGGAGCGCGGACTGCACGATGGCCTCGCGCGTCACCTCCTGGGCGGTGAGCGGCGAGCCCTTGGCCTGATTCTCGTCCATCAGGCGCGTCAGAAGCTCCTGGTCGAGCGAGCCCCAGTTGACGCCGATTCTGACCGGCTTGTCGTGCCGGATCGCCGTCTCGACGATCGCTGCGAACTGGCGGTCCTTCTTTTCCCGGAAACCGACATTGCCGGGGTTGATGCGGTATTTCGCCAGCGCCTCGGCGCAGGCGGGATGATCGGCCAGAAGCTTGTGGCCGATATAGTGGAAATCGCCGACCAGCGGCACGTTATGGCCGAGCCGCTCCAGCCGCTCGCGGATCCTCGGCACGGCGCCGGCCGCCTCGTCGCGGTCCACCGTGATGCGTACGATCTGCGAGCCGGCGCGATGAAGCGCGGCGACCTGCGCCACCGTGGCATCCACATCCGCCGTGTCGGTGTTGGTCATGGATTGCACGACCACGGGGGCATCGCCGCCGACCATGACGCCGCCGACATCGACCCCGACGGAAGCCCGGCGGGGAAAGGGGGAAGAGAAGTACCCGGAAATGGTTTCGGCGGTCATCGACCTGCCCCGTTTTCAACCTGTTGTCCGTGAGGTGGCGAAACCGCGCGCGAATGTCAATGGTGCCGATGGTCGCCAGTTAAAGCGTGACAGGTTGGGATTGGCCTGCATCCCGCCCTCGTGGTGAGCCTGTCGAACCACGAGGGTGAAGGCACTCACCGCCATCCCGCCCTTATCCCAGCTACCTCCCCAACCGCAGGAAATCCGTCTTCATCTCCGCTTCGCACGCTTCCATGTAGCGCCAGGCGCTCAGCATATGCTTGTACATGATGGAACGCACGCTTTCGCCGTCTCCGGCCTTCAGCGCCGCGATCAGCCGTGTCTGGTAGGAAAGCCCGGTCTCGCGCAGCGCCGGGTTGGGGCGGTCGTAGATGCGGCGGCAGACGGTGAGGTTGCGTAATAGATTCTGCAGGAAGCCACACATGAAGCCGAGCACCGGGTTGGGACACAGCTCCGCCAGCACGGCGTGGAAGTCGAGTTCGGCCATGCGCTGCTGATATTCCTCGCCCACCGTCTCCGCCGGATGGTCGTAGACACGCATGGTCTCTTCCAGCCGCTGGTAGTCCTCCTCGGCCAAGCGGCCGACGAGACTAGCCGCAAGCTCCGGCTCCAATTGGCAGCGCACCGTGTAGATGTCGGCAATGGAGGGTTGGCGGAAGAAGAAGTAGTTGGCAAGAAGCTCCATCGCCCGCGTGTCTTCGAGCGCGGCGACGAAGATGCCGCCGCCCGGCCCCGTGCGGGTGGTCACCAGCCCTTGCGCCTCCAGCGAGCGCAGCGCCTCGCGCATGGTGCCCTTGGAGGCGCGGAAGCGCTCGATCAGCGCCTTTTCCTGGGGCAGCCGATCGCCGGGCTTGAGGTTCTGCGTGACGATCCAATCCTTGATCTCGTCGGAGATGACGGCCGGCCGCTTCGGCCCGCGCGGCGGTCGCGCCCTGCCCTTTTCAGCCATGCCCGTCATCCTGCTGTCTCCAGCGCCGTGTCCTTCAACGGGTGGAAGCAAGCGGCCCGGCGCCCTTTTTCCCTGGCTTCGAGCGGCGGACGGGTTTCGCGGCAGGTTGCATCGGCGCGCGGGCAGCGGGGCGCGAAGGCGCAACCGGGCGGGGGGTTGTAGGGATCGGGGAGCTCGGCGAGGCCTTCTTCGCCCCTCAGCCCCTTCTTGCCCGGCACCGGGGCGGAGTTGAACAGGAGCTTCGTATAGGGGTGTCGCGGCCGGGCGAAGAGTTCCCTTGCTGTGGCCTCTTCCACGATGCGCCCGAAATACATCACCGCCACCCGGTCGGAGACACTCTCCACCACCGACAGATCATGGCTTATGAAGACATAGGTCAGGCCGAAGCGCGACTTGAGACTATCGAGCAGGTTCAATACCTGCGCCTGCACCGAGACGTCCAGCGCCGAGACAGGCTCGTCGAGCACCAGGATTTCCGGCTCCGCCGCGAGCGCGCGGGCGATGCCGATGCGCTGCGCCTGGCCGCCGGAGAACTCGTGCGGGTAGCGGTCGAGGAACTCGGCCCTGAGGCTCACCGCGTCCATCAGCTCGGCAAGGCGCTCACGGCGCCTTTCGGACACTATGCCGAGCAGATGCTTCATCGGCGCTTCGAGGATGCGGCGGATGGTCTTGCGCGGGTTGAGCGAAGAGACCGGGTCCTGGAAGACGTACTGGATGCTGCGGGCAAGCCCGCGCGGTGAGCTCTTGGCGAGCGCCGTCACATCCTCGCCTTTCAGGCGGATGGTCCCTTCGGTCGGCGCGTCGAGGCCGACGAGCATGCGCGCCAGCGTGGACTTGCCGCAACCCGATTCGCCGACAATGCCCAGCGTCTCGCCTTCATTCAGGGATAGATCAACCCCCTGCACGGCGTGCACCTGCGGCTTCTTCTTGCCGAGAAGCGTGCGCCCGCCGCCGAATATGCGTGTCAGGCCTTCCACCGCCAGAACCGTCTCGCTCATTGCGCAGCCTCCGACTGTTCCGGTTTCAGCGGCTTGATGCAGCGCACGGCGCGCTCCGGCGCGAGGCTCTCCAGCGCGATCTCGCCCTCCCGGCAAGCCGCCTCGGCATAGGGGCAGCGCTCGGCGAAGGCGCAGCCTTCGGGCAGGCGGTTGACCGCCGGCGGCAGACCGGAGATCGCGTCGAGCCGCCGTTCCGGCTCGCCCAGCACCGGAACGCAGTCGATCAACTTGCGCGTATAGGGATGGGCGGGTGCGTTGAGCACCTCATCCGTCGGCCCGGTCTCGACGATGCGGCCCGCATACATCACCGCCACGCGGTCGCAGATTTCCGAGACCACGCCGAAATCGTGGGTGATGAAGAGGAGGGCGGCACCCTTGTCGTCCTGCAGCGCGTCCATGAGCTTCAGGATCTGCGCCTGCACCGTGACGTCGAGCGCGGTCGTTGGCTCGTCGGCGATCAGGATCTCCGCGTCGTTGGCGAGCGCCATGGCGATCGACACGCGCTGACGCATGCCGCCGGACAGTTCGTGCGGATAGGACCCCGCGCGCTCGGCGGCGTTGGGGATACGCACCATCTTAAGAAGCGCCACCGCCCGCTTCCACGCCTCGCGATAGGAGAGCGGCTGGTGGGCACGGATAGCCTCCGTCACCTGGTCGCCCACGGTGAAGAGCGGATGCAGCGTCGACAGCGGGTCCTGGAAGACATAGGCGAAGGCACCACCGCGCAGTTTGCGCAAGTCGGCTTCGGAAGCCTCCAGGAGGTCGCGGCCCTGGTAGAGGACGCGGCCGCCGGCAATGCGCCCGGGCGGCGTCGGCACGAGGCCGAGGAGCGACATGGCGGTGACGGACTTGCCGGAGCCCGATTCGCCCACCAGACCGAGACACTCGCGTTCCCTGAGCTGGAAGCTCACCCCGCCGACGGCCTTGTAGACATCGCCGCCGACGCGGAACTCAGTCCTGAGGTCGCGCACGTCGAGCGCTGCTTTCGCGGGCGCATCCGGCATCGCCGGCACGCCCTCGCGCTTCACCGCCGTCGCCGCGGCGGGACGGCTGAGCGCGCCGGACTTGAGCCGCGGGTCGAGCACGTCGCGGATGCCGTCGCCGACGAGATTGATGCTCATGACGAGGGCGAAGATCATCAGGCCCGGCACGATGGAAACGTGCGGCGCGGTGAACAGAAGCTTGCGCCCCTCACCCAGCATGGAGCCGAGATCGGCCTGTGGCGGCTGTGCGCCGAGGCCGAGGAAGGAGAGCCCCGCCGTCTCCAGGATCATCCAGCCGACGGTGGTCGACATGGTGATGACGATGACGGGCAGCACATTCGGCAGCACTTCGGAGAGGAGGATGCGCAGATGCCCCTTGCCCGAAAGCCTTGCCGCGTCGACGAACTCGCGATGGGCGAGTGACAGCGTGACGCCGCGGATGTTGCGGGCGAAGAAGGGGATGTTGACGACGGCGATGGCATAGAGCGCGTTCATCAGGCCCGGGCCGAGCACGGCGACGATGGCCAGCGCGAGCAGGATGTAGGGGAAGGCCATCAGCATGTCGATGCCGCGCATCATGAAATTGTCCGTGCGCCCGCCCGCATAGCCGGCGACGAGGCCGATGGCCGAGCCGACGACCGCCGCCACCAGCGTCGCCGACAGGCCGACGGCGATGGAGACGCGCGCGCCCCACATGAGACGGGAAAGAAGGTCGCGGCCCAACTGATCCGTGCCCAGGAGGTGGCCTTCCGTGAGCGGACGAAGAAGGCGGTTGGCCGGATTTGTGATGTCGGGCGGTTGCAAGGGCAGAAACGGCGTGAGGAGGGCGGCGAGCGCGATCACCACCAGGAGGCCGAGGCCGAAGGCGGCCAGGCGGTTCGCCACCAGGAGCGCGAAAAAGCTCGGCCGCCCGCTCTTCCTCATCGGCTCGACGGGTTTTGCGGTGTCAGTGGCCGTGCTCATGTCTTCAGCCTCGGATCAAGCATGTGCTGAACCATGTCGGCGAGGAGGTTGAACAGCACGTAGCTGGCGGCCACCACCAATACACCGCCCTGCACCAGAAGCAGATCGCGGGTGGAGATCGCCTGTACCAGCATGCGGCCGATGCCCGGCCACTGGAACACGGTCTCGATATAGACCGCCCCGCCGAGCACGAAGCCGGCCTGGATGCCGATAACCGGAATAACGCCGACGAGCGCCGCCTTGAAGGCGTGGCGATAGATCACCCTGCGCTCCGACAGGCCCTTGGCGCGGGCGGTGCGGATATAATCCTGGCGCAGGACTTCGAGCATGGCCGCGCGCGTGAGCCTGGCGATCACCCCCGTCGCCACCACGGCCAGCGTGATCGCCGGCAGCGCCAGATGCAACAACAGGTCGAGCGGCCCGCCGCCGCCATAGATCGCATACATGCCGGACGGCGGCAGCCAACGCAGGTTGACGGCGAAGACGAGGATCAGGATGAGCCCCAGCCAGAAGGAAGGCATCGAGATGCCGACGAGGACGAAGAAGGTGACGATGCGGTCCGTCCAGCTGAACTGGCGCACGGCCGAGACGATGCCGGCGACAAGGCCGAAGACGGTGCACAGGACAAGGGAAGCGCCGGCGAGGATGAGCGTTGCGTTGAAACGCTCCAGCACCTCATCGATGACCGGCCGGTTGAGCGAATAGGAGCGGCCGAAATCGCCCTGCAGGAGGTTGCCGAGCCAGATGAAATATTGCTCCGGCAGGCTGCGGTCGAGGCCGAGCTGCCGGTTGATCCGCTCGACATTTTCCGGCGTCGCGTAGGCGCCCAGGATGGCCGTCGCCGGGTCGCCAGGGATCATCGCCATGATAAGAAAGACGATGACCGTCAGGCCGAACAGCACCGGCACGGCCATTAGAAGGCGCTTGAGGAAATAGGCGAGCATCAGACGTGCCCCCAAGGGGCAACGGGAAAAGTGACGCCAAGCTTGGCTTTCCTCAGCCTCCGCCCCTTCGCGCCCCCCTCTGGCCTGCCGGCCATCTCCCCCACAAGGGGGGAGATTATGCCGTCGTCAGACTTGGCGCCTGTATTTATTAAGAGGGCGCCAACATCACCGCCCCTGATCTCCCCCCTTGTGGGGGAGATGGCCGGCAGGCCAGAGGGGGGCGCGAAGGGGCTGGTCACGGGCAGCATCAAACTCTCGCAAAACTACTGTTTCGCCACATCCCTCAGGATAAGGAAGAAGGACGGCTGCAGCTTGAAGTTCTGCACTTCGGCCTTTGCGACAGCATTCTGCTTCCAATTGGCGATGAAGGCCCAGGGCGCGTCCTCGTGGACAATCTCCTGCATCTGCTGGTAGAGCGCGGCGCGCTCTTCCGGCTCGGTGGCCTGGCGCGCCTGCTGGAGGATGGTGTCGACTTCCGGATTGGAGTAGTAGCCGGAGTTGAAGCCGCCCTTGTCCGGAAAAGCATCCGTGCGCAGCGTCAGATAGGGCAGCGTGTCCGGATCGTTGGTCATCCACGCCATCTCGGCCATGTCCGCCTTGCCTTCGAGGCCCGGGTTCACCTCGCCGAGGAACGTGTTCCACTCGTAGGTCTCGATCTTCACATTCATGCCGACGGCGGCGAGGTCGGCCTGGATGGCCGTGCCCATGGCGACGGGATCGAGCATGCCCGAGCCGCCTTCCGTGACGTAGAAGACCACCTCCTCGCCGTCATAGCCGGCCTCTTCAAGAAGCTGCTTCGCCTTCTCCGGATCGTAAGGATAGGGCTCCAGGGCCTCGTTGTAGGCCCAGGCGAAGGCCGGCGGCGTCGGGCCGGCGGCGATCTCGGCCGTACCCTGCAGCACGTTCTCCACCAGGGCCTGCTTGTTGATGGCGTGGTTCACCGCCTGTCGCGCGGCCTTTTCCTTGAACGGCTCCTCTTTCATGTTGAGGATAAGGAACCAGACATGCGGTCCCGCCTGCTCAGAGACGGCGAAGGCCGGATCGTCGGCGAACTGCGCCACATTGTCCGGCGGCACCTCGACCATCAGGTCGAGGCCGCCCGAAAGCATCTCGGCGACGCGCGTGTTGGCATCGGTGATGGGACGGAAGACGATGGCTTCAAGCGGCGGCGCGCCGTCCCAGTAGTCCGCGTTGCGCTCTACCACCACGCGCGAGTTGCTTTCCCATTCAGCAAATTTGAAAGGCCCTGTGCCGGAGGGATTGCGGCCGAAATCCTTGCCATGCTCCTCCACCGCCGCCGGCGAGACGATCAGCCCCATCGGGTAGGCGAGGTTGGAGAGGAACGGCGCATAGGGCTCGTTGAGCGTGAAGACGACCGTGTGCTCGTCTTCCGCCGTCACTTCCTCGACCGCCGAGAAGAAGAAGGCGAGCGGGAACGGGCCGGTGTCGTGATAGGGATGGTCTTCCTTCAGGAAGCGCCCGAAATTGAACTTCACCGCTTCCGCGTTGAAGGGCGAGCCGTCATGGAAGGTCACGCCCTCGCGCAGCTTGAACGTATAGGTCAGGCCATCTTCGGAAATTTCCCAGCTTGTCGCCAACGCCGGCTCCACCTCCAGCGTGCCATCGCTATAGCGCACGAGGCCGTCATAGACGTTCATCAGGATGCGGAAGTCGTTGACAGCTGTCACCGCGTGCGGATCGAGCGACTTCGGCTCGGCGATCTGGCCGACTATCAGCACGTTGGGGGGCGTCTGCGCCTCGGCCGGCTGGAGACCGCCCGCGGCGAAGCCCGCCATGGCCAGCCCTGCGAGCGCGCCTTTGAGCACGCGCGAAAACCCTGTCATGACAACCTCCACATTTCTCTTGGAACATTATTATCGATTGAGATCGTAATTTATCATGATAAATACGCAAGGCCTGAATCCACCTCTCCTTGCCCAAATTTTAGCCATGGCTAGGCATCGATCATGACCAGCGAGACCGCCCGCCCACCGCGCATCGACCCCCAGCGCCTGCGCCGCGACCTTGAAGCCCTTGGCGGTATCGGTCGCAACCCGGCGACGGGCGGCATCGACCGGGTCAGCTTTTCCGATGCGGACATGGAGGGACGGCGTTTCGTTGCGAAGCTGATGGAGGGGGCCGGGCTCGCCGTTTCCATGGACGGCGCGGGCAATCTTTCGGGCCGTTGGGAAGTGGGCGACGGGCCCGCGGTCATGCTCGGCTCGCATCTCGACAGCGTGCCCGACGGCGGCATGCTCGACGGTGCGCTGGGTGTCATTGCCGCGCTCGAATGCGTGCGCGCCATGAAAGAGGCCGGCCTGACGCCGACACGGCCCGTGGAGGTGATCGCCACGGCCGAGGAGGAAGGCCGCTTCGGCGGCATGTTCGGCGCCCAGGCGCTTGCCGGGCAGGTGACGCGCGAATGGCTGGAGACGGCGCATGACGACGGCGGCACGCGGCTCTTCGACGCCATGCGCAGGCAGGGGCTGGAGCCCTATGAAGCGCTGAAGGCGAAACGGCCGGAAGGCTCCATCGCCGCCTTCCTGGAACTGCACGTGGAGCAAGGCCCGATGCTGGAGGCAGCGGGGAAGCCGGCTGGCATCGTCACCGGCATTTCCGGCGTCTTCAACTGGACGGTCCGCCTTGCCGGCGAGGCGAACCATTCCGGCACCACTCCCATGGACATGCGCCGCGACGCGTTCATGGGACTGGCCGACTTCGCCCACGGCATCCCCGAGCTGATCGCCGAGCGCGGCAGCGAGACGAGCCGCGTGACCATCGGCAAGGTGGCGGTGGAGCCCAACTTCCCGCACACGGTGCCCGGCCATGCGGAGTTCTCGCTGGTCGCCCGCGACATGGACGAGACGGTGATGCGGGCCTTGGCGGAAGGTGCGAAGGCGCGCATTGAGGCCGCGGCGAAGAAGCACGGTCTTTCCTTCTCGATCGAGGAGACAAGCTGGCTCGCCCCCTCCCCCTGCCACCCAGAGATCGTCGCCGCATGCCAGCGCGCCGCCAAACGCCTCGGCCTCGACGCCCCCCTGATGCCGAGTGGCGCCGGCCACGACGCGCAGACGATGGCGGGGATCACGCGCGCAGGCCTGATCTTCGTGCCGTCCGTCGGTGGCATCAGCCATGCGCCGGAGGAGAGAACGGACTGGGCCGATATAGAGGCGGGGACGAATTTGCTGCTCCATGCGGCAATGGAGATCGCGGGGGTGCAGGAGTGAGTGGTGAGTAGAGGTGGTTCGGCAACCTCGCCAGCTAAGGAAGTCCCGCCATTCACTATACACCGTCACCATCCCTTGCCCTGCCCCGGTGAAGCGCCGCGACCGCTTGGCAAGTGACGATGCATTGCAATATGGTCCCGACCGTCAGGCAAGGAGGCATCTCACGTGAGCAAGGCAAGAACCGCCATCGTCACCGGCTCGACCTCGGGCATCGGGCTGGGCATCGCACGCGCGCTGGCCGCCGATGGTTGCAACGTGGTCGTCAACTCCTTCACCGACGCGGAGGAAGATCACGCGCTGGCCGACGGCATCGCCCGTGAGTACGGTGTGACGGCGGCTTATATCCAGGCCGACATGTCCAAGGGGGAAGAGTGCCGCCGGCTTGTTGAGGTGACCGTAGAGCGCTTCGGCACGGTCGATATCCTCATCAACAATGCCGGCATCCAGCATGTGGAGGCCGTGGAGACGTTTCCGACGGAAAAGTGGGACGCGATCATCGCCATCAACCTGTCCTCCGCCTTCCACACCATCGCCGCCGCCGTGCCGCACATGAAGCGTCAGGGCAAGGGGCGCATCGTCAACATCTCGTCTGCCCACGGCCTGCGCGCCTCGCCTTTCAAATCGGCCTATATCGCCGCCAAGCACGGCGTGGTCGGGCTGACGAAGACGGTGGCGCTGGAGGTGGCCGACGATCATGTGACCTGCAACGCCATCTGCCCGGGCTATGTGCTCACGCCGCTGGTGGAGGCGCAGATCCCCGACCAGATGGCTGCGCATAACATGGACCGCGAAACGGTGGTGCGCGAGGTGATGCTGGCGCGGCAGCCGATCCGCGAGTTCGCCACCGTCGAGCAGATCGGCGCCGCCGCCGTCTTCCTGTGCTCCGACAACGCCGCGCTGATCACCGGCACCACGCTTTCGGTCGACGGCGGCTGGACCGCGCGGTAGCACACCTACACCAGTTCATCGTTTCACGGAATCGATGTACTGGTGCAACTCGTTGTCTTGTAGCAATTCCGGACGGAAAACCGGTTCCCACTTTTCCTGGAATTGCTCTAGAAGCTATTCTCCTTCAGCGCCAAATCGATCAGCGTGACGAACCGACGCGCCGACTCCTCGGCGTGCGTGCCGCACAGGCCGCGGGCCTTCAGCCCCTCCAGCACATCGAACAGCATCTCCGCGAGCGATTGCGCGGACAGCCCACGCTCCTCCAGCCGCACTCCGCGCCGTTGCGCCTCTTCCCCGATTGCCCTGGCGAAGCAGTCGACCATACCTTGCCGCCAGCCGGCGACCATGTCCGAGGCGATGTTGTGGTTCACGTCGATGAGCTCGTCGCCGTGCGGCGAATGCTCGATCATGCGGAACAGCTGGAAAAGCGCCCGATCGAGCGCCGCCATCAGGCGTGCGTCGAGCGGCCCCTCCTCGAACAGCACCGCGGAGGCACCCTCGCGCGAACGCGCGAGCATCGTCTCGCCGACGGCGCGGAAGATGTCCGCTTTGTTGCGGAAAAGAAGGTAGAGCGCCGGCCGCGAAATCTCCACGGCGCGCGCAATATCGTCCATCGTCGTGCGCGAGAAGCCGTAGGCGAGGAAAACCTGCATTGCAGCTTCAAGGATACGCGCCCGTCTCGGATCATCCGCCCCGCTGTTTTCTATTGTTCTTGGAGTGCTCACTACCATCGTGCAATTGGTTGTTGACAAAATTACGCAATTTGTCAATGTGTCGCTGCTCGAAATGCCCCCTTTGTGCTAGCGCGGGGCATTCTCGGGAAAGCACGACCGCAACCATGGTGACAGCCTGTTGTCAGGAGTGGTGGACCGTGCGGCTTTTTTGCAACGCAAGACCGCTGTAAGGGGATAAGTCGTATCCTGCGGTAAGATTGAACCGTCCACCCGCCGACCCCATATGGGATCAAATTTTGTTGCGTTCGGCAGGGGTCCAGCAGACTGGAAATCGTCATGCCAAAGATAAAGTTCCACAAGGTTGCGGCTGTCGTCGTTCTCGTCGCAACCGCTGCCTGGATTGCGACAGGAAAATTTTCCTCCGTTGGTAGTGCGAGCCAGGAAGCCGAGGCCGCCAGAACCGCCGAAGCCGAGACGGAACGTCCGACCGTTCTCAAGACGGTCCAAGTGGCGGTGCCGCCGCGGCTCGAGCATGCGCGTACCATCCGCATCTCCGGGCAGACAGAGGCGGACAAGCAGTCGGTCCTGGCCGCGCGCGCGGCCGGTATTGTCGAGGAGCTTCCCTTCTCCGAGGGTGCCGTCGTCAAGGAGGGCGACCTTGTGCTGCGGCTCGAAACGGAGGGCAAGAGAGCAGCCGTGGAATCCGCGCGCCAGACGCTGGTCCAGCGTGAAGCAGAGGCCGCTGCCGCCGAGCGGTTGGCCCAGAGCGGCAACATCGCCACCCTGCGGCTCGACGAAGCCCGTTCCGCCCTTGCCAACGCCCGCTCGGCACTGGAAACGGCCGAGGCCGATCTCGACCGCGTGACCGTGCGCGCGCCCTTCTCGGGTGTCATCGACCAGGTGCATACGGAGGAGGGCAGTTCTCTGATGCAAGGCGCCGAGGCAGTCACGCTGCTGAAGCTCGACCCCATCCTCGCCGTCGGTGAGGTCAGCGAGCGCAATCTCGGCAACATCCAGACCGGCGACGAAGCGGAGGTGCGCCTTGTCAACGGCGAGACGCTGCGCGGCACAATACGGCATATGCGCCGTGCCGCCTCGCCTCAGACCCGCACCTATCGCATCGAGGTGGCGATCGACAATCCGGACGGCCGCATTCCCGCCGGCATGACGGCGGAGATCAACATCCTGGCGCAGAGGGTGGAGACCGTGGCCTTGCCGCGCTCGGTCGTCACACTGAACGCAAACGGTGAACTGGGCGTGCGCGCGGTGGATCCTGCTGGGAAGGTGGATTTCTATCCCATCGACATCGTCGACGACACACCACAGGCCCTCTACCTGGCCGGCATACCTTCGGATGCCCGCATCATCGTCGCCGGTCAGGACCTGGTGACGGACGGAGAGACCGTGAACGCCGAAGAGGTCGATGAAAGCACGCTTCGTAGCCTTGCCGGCAACCCTGCCATGCAGAAAGCGATGCAGCAGTAGCGCGCGCGACGGGGACACCGATCGATGGATATTGTTCGACTTGCCATACGCAATGCGCGGCTCACGCTGTCCATATTGCTGTTCTTCGTTGTCGCCGGCGCGATAGCCTATGTGGACATCCCCAAGGAAGCCGAGCCGGACGTTCCGATCCCGGTCATCTATGTCAGCCTGAGCTACCAGGGCATTTCGCCCGAGGATTCGGAGCGGTTGCTGCTGCGGCCGGTGGAGACCGCGCTCAAGGGCCTGGAGGGCGTCAAGGAAATGCGCTCGGCCGCCTATGAGGGCGGCGGCTACGTGCTGGTCGAGTTCCAGGCTGGCTACGACTTCTCCAACGCGATCGAGGATGTGCGCGCCAAAGTGTCGGACGCCGAGCGCGATCTACCTTCCGGCGCCGATGAGCCTTCCGTAAACGAAGTCAACGTTTCGGAATTCCCCGTTCTTGTCGTCACGCTCTCGGGCGAACTTCCCGAACGTGCTCTGACGACCGCCGCGCGCAACTTGCGCGACCGCATCGAGGAGATCCCGGGCGTTCTGGAAGGCTCGCTGCAGGGCGCGCGCGACGAATTGGCGGAAATCGTCATCGACCCTGTCAAGCTGTCTTCCTACGGGCTGCAGCTCGACCAGCTCATCAACGCCGTCAACGCCTCCAATAGCCTGGTCGCCGCCGGCGCGCTGGAAGGCGGTGAGGGCCGCTACGCCGTCAAGGTGCCTTCGCTCATCGAGAATGTCGAAGACATCGCTAACCTGCCGGTCGTGGCGACCAGGGACGCGGTGGTGCGAGCCCGCGATCTGGCCACCATCCGCTCCACCTTCACCGACGCGGAGACCATCACACGCCTCGACGGCCGGAAGGCCATCGCCATCGAGGTGAAGAAGCGCGTCGGATCCAACCTGGTCGACACCGTCGACGCCGTGAAAAAGGTGTCGGAGGAATTCGTCCAGACCATGCCCGAGGGCGTGCACGTGTCCTACAGCCAGGACAAGTCGGTGTTCATCCGCGACATGCTGGACGATCTGCAGAACCACGTGCTGATCGCCATTATCCTGGTCTTCATCATCGTCCTCTACACGCTGTCGGGCCGCGCCTCGCTGCTCATCGGCCTGGCCGTGCCTGCGTCCTTCCTGATGGGCATCTTTGCGCTCTCCCTGGGCGGCTATACGGTCAACATGGTGGTGCTGTTCAGCCTCATCCTGGCCGTCGGCATGCTGGTGGACGACGCCATCATCGTCACTGAGTTCGCCGAGCGGCGCATGACGGAAGGGATGCCGAAGGCGCAGGCCTTCGAGCTCGCCGCCAAGCGCATGGCCGGCCCGGTGATCGCCGCCACCATGACCCGCATCGCCGCCTTCTCGCCGCTGTTGTTCTGGCCGGGCATCGTCGGCGAATTCATGAAGTATCTGCCGATCACGCTGATCGTCACGCTGGCCGCGTCGATGATCTACGCGCTCATATTCACGCCCACATTGGGCGCGCTCTTCGCCAAGGCGCACGTGCATGAAGAGCCGCCGCCGGATGGCTGGTACATCCGTTTCGTGCGGCAGGCCCTTCGCTTCCCCAAGACCGTGCTTCTCTTGACGGTCGCCCTCCTGGTCGGCGTGCAGGTCGCCTATACGCAATACGGCGCCGGCGTCGAGTTCTTCCCCGATGTCGAGCCCGAATACGGCCTGATGTACGTGCATGCGCGCGGCAATCTCTCGCTCGAGGAGATGGACCGGCTGGTGCGGCCGGCCGAGGAGAAGCTGGTCGGCTGGCCGGGCATCGAAACCGTCTACACCCGCGTCGGCCAGACGCGCGGCGGCGGCGAGGACATCGACGAGGATGTGATCGGCGTCCTACAGTACGAGTTCGTAGACTGGCGCGAGCGCAAGCCGGCGGGCGAGATTCTGAACGATCTGCGCACCGAGATGGCCAGCATGCCTGGCGTCGAGGTCGAGGTGCGCGTGCCCGATGCCGGCCCGCCCACGGGCCAGCCCATCCAGGTGCAGCTTTCCGCTGCGAATCCCGAGGGGCTCAACGACCAGGCGGCAGCCGTCGCCGAAATGCTGAGGGGGATCGACGGCGTCATCGATATTGCTGACGGCCTTCCCCCGCCGGGCATCGACTGGGCCATCCGCGTCGACCGGCCCAAGGCCGCCCAGTACGGCGTCAGCCCCACCGCGGTCGGCAACGTGGTGCAGCTCGTGACCAACGGCCTGAAGCTATCGGAGTACCGCCCCGCCGGCGTCGACGATGCGGTGGACATCCGCCTGCGTCTGCCGGAGGACCGGCGTACGCTGTCGACGCTGGACCAGCTTCGCATCGAGACTGCGCAGGGGCCGGTGCCGATTTCCAACTTCGTTACCCGCGAACCGGAGCGGAGCAGCGGCATCCTGAACCGCATCGACGCCCAGCGCACGATCACCGTCACCGCCAACATCGCCAGCGGTTATCAGGAAGCGGCGGTACAGCAACAGGTGATCTCGGAGCTCAACGGTATGGACTTCGGCGCCACGCGCTGGAAGCTCGCCGGCTCGAGCGAGGAGAGCGACGAGGCCGCGGCCTTCCTGTCGAAGGCGTTCGGCGCGGCGATCTTCCTCATCTTCGTGGTGCTGCTCGCCCAGTTCAACAAGTTCACCAGCGTCCTGCTGGTGCTGATGACGGTGGTTATGGCGACGATCGGCGTCTTCCTTGGCCTTCTGATCACCGGCCAGACCTTCGGCATCGTCATGTCGGGCATCGGCGTGATCGCGCTCGCGGGCGTCGTGGTGAACAACAACATTGTCCTTATCGACACCTACGACAGGCTGCGTGATGAGGGCATGAAGAAGTATGACGCCATCATCCAGACCTGCCGTGAGCGTGCCCGCCCGGTGCTTCTGACAGCGATTTCGGCCATCCTCGGCGTATTGCCGATCGCCTTCGCCCTCGGGCTGGAGCTGGCAGACCGGGAGGTCACCTTCGGCGCCCCGTCCACCCAATGGTGGATCTCGCTGTCGGGAGCCATCGTCTACGGCCTGAGCTTTGCCACGGTGTTGACGCTGATCGTCACGCCAGCGGCGCTGATGGTGTTCACCCGCGAGGCACGGCCGGCGGGTGAGAAGCGCCGCAGCCTGCTTGCCCGCCTCTTCCGTCGTCGCCGCCAGGAGGGTGAGGACGCGGGGAGACCCGAAGAGGATGCACCCGTTACGGCCTTCCCCAAGGCCGCCGAATAAAGCCGGCGCCGGCACGGCGGGGAACCCGCCGTGCCGGCAAAGCGTTGTTCCGCAGTTATGTCACAAAAGACAGGAACAATGCGATGTCACTCGGAACCATCCTCATCATCATATTGATATTGATCCTGCTCGGCGCGATACCGACATGGCCCTATTCGAGCGGTTGGGGCTATGGCCCCTCCGGCATTGTGGGCGTTATTCTTTTGGTGGTTCTCATCCTGGCCTTGATGGGCAGGATATGACGCAACGGCAAACAGCCCGTCCATTCTCACCCGGAAGGGGCGGGCTGCGCTTCCATCCCAACCCCATGAGGTGTTTCAGGCGCAAGCAGGGGGCGTGATCACCCGGAAGCGCTGGCCGAAGGCTCCGGCTGCTCCGCGATGTCGTCCGCCGACCGCACCAGGTTCGACATCAAAAGCACCACGCCCAGAAGTACGGCAAAGCCGATGAATACCGGTGTAAAGCCCGTCCGCTCGGCCACGAAGCCGACGATGGAGGGCGCGGCGAGCATGCCGGAATAGCCGATCGTGGTGGCCACGCTCATGCCGGCGGCCGACGAAATGCCGGGCTGGTTGCCTGCCGCAGAGAAGGCGATGGGCACCATATTGGCAATCCCCAGCCCGGCCAACGCGAAGGCCACCGTGGCAGCGGCCGGCGAGGACGCGAGCCCCGCCCCCAGCATGCCGAATGCGGCGACGATACCCGAGAGCCGCATCGTTGTTACTGCACCAAGTCGATTACGCACGCCGTCGCCGAGGAAGCGCATCAGGGCCATCGCCCCGGAAAATGCAGTGAACGCGAGGCTCGCCGTAGCCAGGCCGGCGCCCATCTCCTGGCGCAGGTAAAGAGCCGCCCAATCGAGGACGGCCCCCTCCGGCGCCATCGAGAACAAGGCGACGATGCCGGTCAGATAGACGAGCGGATTGCGCGGGAAGCCGCTCAGCTGGCCGCCGCCCGTCGCCGCAGGCTTGCGCTCGACGATGAGCTTCGGCATAGCGGCCAACACTAGCACGAGCGCAAAGACGGTGACGGCGCCGGCATGCGCCAGATGCCCCCATTGCTCGGCCAAGACGCCACCCACACCCGCGCCGACAAAACCGCCGAGGCTCCAGAAGCCATGCGAGGAGGACATTATGGCGCGCTGCAGCCGGCGCTCCACGACCACCGCATTGGAGTTCATGGCGACATCCATGCCGCCCAAAAGGCCGCCGAAGGCGACAAGTGCCGCGATCAGCGTCGGCATGCCCGGTGCCGCGGCTATGGCAAGAAGCGAGCAGGCGCACAAGACGCCGGACACCCGCGCCACCGCGCGCGAGCCGTGGCGACTGATGAGCCAGCCGCACATCGGCATCGCCACGACAGCCCCGAGGCCGAAGATGAGGATAAGCAGGCCAAGCACCGTCTCACTCAGCGAGAAGCGTGCGACAAGCAGCGGGATCTGCGGTGCCCAGCTGCCGACCATGAAGCCGTTGACGAAGAAAAAGGTGGCAACGGCCCAGCGGCCGGAGAGCGCGTTCTCTTGTGACATGTCGATATCCGTAGCTGACCTCGGAAAGGGAGGTGTACCAATGGCTCTTTATATCGATCGTTTGCGGGCTTGACCCGAGGATCCAGCCTGAACATCGACGCACCACCAACGGTCAATCAATCAGACGTCGGCACGGCTGGGTTAAATCGATTTAACACCCCTCGTCTAATACCAGTTCAGCCATTCTGCAGGACCACGAGCAGATCCTTGGCGTCGATCTGGTCACCGGCCTTCACCAGCACCTCGGAGATCGTGCCGTTGCGCTCGGCGTGGATCGCGGTCTCCATCTTCATCGCCTCGATGGAAAGAAGCACGTCGCCCGCCTTCACCTCCTGGCCAGTATTGACGGTGACGGACGACACGACGCCGGGCATGGGTGCGCCGACATGCGCCTCGTTGCCGGCCTCCGCCTTGCGCCGCACGGCGAGCGCGGAGGCACCGTGCAGCCGGTCCGGCACCTTGACCCGGCGCGGCTGGCCGTTCAGCTCGAAGAAGACGGTCACCATGCCCTTTTCGTCCGGCTCGCCAACGGCGAGGCAACGGATGACCAGCGTCTTGCCGCGCTCGATGTCGACGAAGATCTCGTCTTCCTGCGCCATACCGTAGAAGTAGATCGGCGTCGGCAGCACGCTGACGGGGCCGTAGGTCTCGGTCGCCGTCGCGAAGTCGAGGAAAACCTTGGGATACATCAGCCAGGCGGCGAACTCGAAGTCGCTCGCCTCGCGGCCGAGCTTTTCCTCCAGTTCCTTGCGATCGGCCTCGAGATCGGCCGGCTCAAGCAGCGAGCCGGGCCTGACGGTGATCGGCTTCTCGCCCTTCAGCGCCTTCTTCTGCAGCGCCTTCGGCCAGCCGCCGGGCGACTGTCCCAGATCGCCGCGCAGCATGGAGACGACCGAATCCGGGAAGGCGATGTCCTTGGCCGGGTTTTCGACATCGGCGATGGCGAGGTCCTGGCTCACCATCATCAGCGCCATATCGCCCACCACCTTGGAGGACGGCGTGACCTTGACGATGTCGCCGAACATCATGTTGACGTCGTGATAGGCGCGCGCCACCTCGTGCCAGCGCGTTTCCAGCCCCAGCGAACGCGCCTGCTCCTTCAGGTTGGTGAACTGGCCGCCCGGCATCTCGTGCAGATAGACCTCGGAGGCCGGCCCCTTGAGGTCGCTCTCGAAGGCGGCGTACTGGTTGCGCACGGCCTCCCAGTAGAACGAGATGCGGCGCACCCATTCGCGGTCGAGGCCGGTGTCGCGCTCGTCCCCCTTCAGCGCCTCGACGATGGAGCCGAGACAGGGTTGCGAGGTGTTGCCGGACAACGCATCGATTGCCGCGTCCACTGCATCCACACCGCTCTCCACCGCCGCCAGCACCGTGGCGGCGGAGATGCCGGAGGTATCGTGGGTGTGGAAATGGAGCGGCAACTCTGTCTCTTCGCGCAGCGCCTTGAAGAGCACCCGCGCGGCGGAAGGCTTCAGGAGCCCGGCCATATCCTTGATGGCGATGATATGGGCCCCCGCCGCCTCCAGTTCCTTGGCGAGGGCCACATAGTATTTCAGGTCGTACTTGGCCCGGTCGGGGTCGAGGATGTCGCCCGTATAGCAGATGGCGGCCTCGCACAGCTTGTCCTCTTCGCGCACGGCGTCCATCGCCACGCGCATGTTCTCCACCCAGTTGAGACAGTCGAACACTCGGAACAGGTCGATGCCGCCCTTTGCCGCCTGGCGCACGAAATACCGTACCACGTTGTCGGGGTAGTTGGTGTAGCCGACGCCGTTCGCCCCGCGCAGAAGCATCTGCAAAAGCAGGTTCGGCGCTGCTTCGCGCACACGGTTTAGCCGCTCCCACGGGTCCTCCGTGAGGAAGCGCATGGCAACATCGAAGGTCGCACCGCCCCAGCACTCCAGTGACAGGAGCTGCGGCAGCGCGCGCGCATAGACCCCGGCGATGGCGGCGATGTCGAAGGTGCGCATCCGCGTCGCCAGAAGCGACTGATGCCCGTCGCGCATGGTGGTGTCGGTCACCAGCACGCGCGTCTCCTCGCGCATCCATTTGGCGAAGCCTTCCGGCCCCAGCCGGTCAAGGCGCTGCTTGGTGCCGTCGGGGATCGCCGCATCGACGTAAGGCACGCGCGGCGCGGCGGCCTCCGGGTTCGGCCGTGGCCGGTCGCGCGCTTCGGGGTGCCCGTTCACCGTCACGTCGGCCAGGTAGTTCAGGAGCTTCGTCGCTCGATCCTGGCGTTTGACCTGGGTGAAGAGTTCCGGCGTCTCGTCAATGAAGCGCGTCGTGTAGGTGGCGTCACGGAACTGCTTGTGGCTGATGATGGCCTCGAGGAAGGTGAGGTTGGTGGCAACGCCGCGGATGCGGAACTCGCGCAGCGCCCGGTCCATGCGCAGGATCACCTCGTCCGATGTCGGCGCCCAGGCTGTCACCTTCTCGAGCAGCGGATCATAGAAGCGGGTGATGACCGCGCCCGAATAGGCCGTGCCGCCGTCAAGCCGTATGCCGAAGCCGGTCGCCCCGCGGTAGGCGGTGATACGGCCGTAGTCGGGGATGAAATTCTGTTCCGGATCCTCGGTCGTGATGCGGCATTGCAGGGCGTGGCCGTTGAGCTTGATGTCGGCCTGCGCCGGCACGCCGGAGCGCGGATTGCCGATGCGCTCGCCTTCGAGGATGCGGATCTGCGCCTTGACGATGTCGATCCCGGTCACCTCCTCGGTCACTGTGTGCTCGACCTGGATGCGCGGGTTGACCTCGATGAAGTAGAAGGCGCCGGTATCGGCATCCATCAGGAACTCGACCGTGCCGGCGCCAACATAGTCGGTCGCCTCGGCGATCTTCAGTGCGTAGCCGCACAGCTCCGCCCGCTGTTTCTCATCGAGATAGGGCGCCGGCGCGCGCTCCACGACCTTCTGGTTGCGCCGCTGGATGGAACAGTCGCGCTCGTAAAGGTGCACGGCGTTGCCGTGGGTATCGCCCAGGACCTGCACCTCGACATGGCGGGCGCGCTCAACGAGCTTTTCCAGATACACCTCGTCCTTGCCGAAGGCGGCCTTGGCCTCGCGCTTGGCCTCCATCACTTCGCGCTTGAGGTCGGCTTTCGAGCGGATGACGCGCATGCCGCGCCCGCCGCCGCCCCAGGATGCCTTGAGCATGACGGGAAAGCCGATCTCGCCCGCCATCTTCGCCACCGCGTCCAGATCGTCCGGCAGCGGCTCTGTCGCCGGCACAACTGGCACGCCCGCCTCCATCGCAAGGTTGCGGGCGGCCACCTTGTTGCCGAGCCGGCGCATGGTCTCCGGCTTGGGGCCGATGAAGACGATGCCGTTCGCAACGCATGCCTCGGCGAATTCCGGACTTTCGGAGAGCAGGCCGTAGCCGGGGTGGATGGCATCTGCGCCGGACAGCTTGGCGACGCGGATCACCTCATCGATCGAGAGATAGCTCTCGATCGGCCCCATATCGTGCTCCAGGTGCGGGCCGCGGCCCACCTGATAGGATTCGTCCGCCTTGAAGCGATGCAGCGAATATTTGTCCTCCTCCGCCCATATGGCGACCGTTCGGATACCCAACTCGTTGGCGGCGCGGAAGACGCGGATGGCGATTTCGGAACGGTTGGCGACGAGGAGTTTCTTGATCTGCACTGGCATGCTCCGGCTGGCAGGGCAGGGCCAGGGCGGCCGCTATGCAATACGCATCGTTAGCTCATGGCAAAGCTGCGCAGCATACGCGGAAGATGCCTGGGTCCCTTGGTCGGGTCAATGATTAGCGCGCGTGTTGCTGCAGTGCAAACCTTCTCGACACCGGGCGATCGAGCGGCGCGCGGAACGCCGAAAACAAAAAAGGCCCGGCATGAGAAATGCCGGGCCGCCATAACAGTCTTTAGCCTTGCGGCTTACTGTTCGAGGTAGTCGTACTCGCCGTCCTTCCACTCATAGAAGACGTAGCCGGGCAGCGTCACGTCGCCCTTGTCGTCGAACTCGAGCTCGCCGAGCACCGTTTCGAACTTGCCGGCATCCAGCGCCTCCACGACCGCATCATAATCCGTAGAACCGGCCGTCTCGACCGCCTGCGCCCAGGCCTGGATAGCCGCATAGGTGTAGAGCGCGTAGCCCTCGGCCGTCTTGCCCGCGGCAAGAAGCGCGTCGACGACCGGCTTGGCGACCTCGTTCTTGCGCGGATCGGGCGAGAAGGTCATCAGCGTGCCTTCGCCGGCCTCACCGGTGATGGCCCAGTACTCGTCGGTCACCAGTGCGTCACCCGAGACCAGGATGGTGTCCATGCCCTGCTCGCGCATCTGACGCGCCATCAGGCCGGCTTCGGTGTGGTAGCCGCCGACATACAGGACGCCAATGCCTTCCTGCTTCAGCTTGGAGACGAGGGCGGTGTAGTCCTTCTCGCCGGCCGTGTAAGCCTCGTAGAGAGCCGGCGAGCCGCCGGCCGCCTCGTAAGCCGCCATGGTGGCGTCGGCAAGACCCTTGCCGTAGGCCGTCTTGTCGTGGACGAATGCCACCTTCTTGTCGGGGAAATTCTCGACAAGGAACTGGCCCGCGACAGCGCCCTGCTGGTCGTCACGGCCGCAGACGCGGTAGACGCCGGGCCCCGGACGCTCGTCCGTGAAGGCCGGGTTCGTGGAGGCGGGCGAGATCTGGAGGATGCCCTCGTCGGCATAGACGTTCGACGCCGGGATCGACGAGCCGGAACAGAAGTGCCCGGCTACGAAGGTGACCCCCGAGCCGGCGAACTGGTTTGCCACCGCGACCGCCTGTTTCGGGTCGCAGGCATCGTCGCCCACTTCCAGCCTCAACATCTCACCGTTGACGCCGCCGGCTGCGTTGATATCGGCGACGGCCTGTTCGGCGCCGGCTTTCATCTGCGCGCCGAAGGAGGCGTACTGACCCGTCATCGGGCCTGCGGTCGCGATGACGATTTCTGCCCAGGCGGATCCGGTCATCACCAGGCTGAGCGCAGCGCCAGCCAAAAGAGCCTTCTTCATGACTTCTCCCTTGAAAAACACCAGAGGTTCCCACAGCTTTCCGGAAATGGTGTTCGGCTTTCCGGTTCAGCCGATGCGGGGTCTACCCGCTTAACCGGCATCAAATCCCAATTTCGAGTTGAAATAAAGGGTTTCCGCCGGTTAATCATCAATCTCGTCAGCTCCTGGCTCTCCAGCCAAGCAAGCCGCTACGCGTGTAGGAGAAACTATACTGCGTGGACATCTGTCGGGCGCGCGCGATCCGCTTGCCGATGAAGGCGATGCCGAGGAGCACGATGAGATCGACGATATAATAATGCACCGTCAGCAGCGTGCCGCCAAAAAGGGCGAAGTGGATGAAGCGCGTCGCTCCGGCCAGAAGAACGATGTAGAAGGCGAGTTGCAGGTTGGGCTGCCAAGCCCGAGCGATGGCGCGCCCCGTCAGATAGGCCGCGCTGCCGGCTAGCATAACCGTGACGAACAGGAACTCCCAGAAGGTGACTTCCCACAGGAGTGCGTTCTCGTTTTCCATCAGTGCCTCCCGCCTTCGAGGTAGGCCGCGCGCACTTCCTCGCGCTTGAGCAGTTCGGCGCCCGTGCCGCTCATGGTGATGTTACCGTTGACCATGACATAGCCGCGATGGGCAAGCTTAAGCGCATGGAAGGCGTTCTGCTCGACCAGGAATACCGTAAGCCCCTCATTTTCGTTGAGCTCACGAATCGTTTCGAAGATCTGCTTGACGATCAGCGGCGCCAGCCCAAGCGACGGCTCGTCGAGGAGCAAGAGCTTCGGCCGCCCCATCAAGGCGCGCGCGATCGCCAGCATCTGCTGTTCGCCGCCCGAAAGCGTGCCGCCGCGCTGATGCAGCCGTTCCTTGAGGCGCGGGAAAAGCTCGGAGACGCGCTTCAGATCGTCCTCGAAGTGGTTGGGATCAACCAGCGAGGCCCCCATCTGCAGGTTTTCCATCACCGTCATGCGTGGGAAGATGCGCCGGCCCTCGGGCGACTGGGCGATGCCGAGCTGCATGATCTCGTGCGTCGGCATGGCGGTAATGTCCGTGCCGTCATAGAGGATCTGGCCGCTGCGGGGCTTTGGATCGCCGCAAATCGTCATCATCAGCGTCGACTTGCCGGCGCCATTGGCGCCGATCATGGTAACAATCTCGCCGCGGCTCACCTCCAGATCCACGCCCCTCAGCGCAATGATATTGCCGTAATAGGTCTCGACGCCGCGCACCGAAAGCAAGGGTTCCGCCGCCGCCCTCATGCCTTGCCTCCCTTGCCGTTGCCGCGTTTTGCGCGGGATTTCGGCTTGGATGAACCACCCTTCGACTTGAGGTCGATCGCGCTAGGGTCGCCGACCGTTTCCGCCACGTCTTCCAGCACTTCCGGAATGTCGATCTCCTCCTCTTCCTCGACACCGAGATAGGCGGCGATGACGTTGGGGTCGGTACGCACCGTTTCCGCGTCGCCGTCGGAGATCTTTACGCCATAGTCGAGCACCACGATGTGGTCGGAGATCTCCATCACCACGCCCATGTCATGCTCGATCAGGAGCACCGAGGTCTTGTGTTCCTCGCAGATAAACTTGAGCAACGCGTTGAGTTCGGCCGATTCGCGCGGGTTCAACCCCGCCGCCGGCTCGTCCAGGCACAGGAGCTCCGGCCCGGTGCACATGGCCCGGGCGATCTCCAGCCGCCGTTGCGCACCGTAGGGCAGGTCGGCCGCAGGGTCGTCGGCACGGTCGATCAGATGCGTGCGCTCCAGCCAGTAGACGGCCCTGTCGATGGCTGCCCGCTCGGCCCTTTGGTAGCTGGGCAGCCCGAAAATGCCGCCGAAGGTAAAGCCGGAGGCGATCACCAGCGGATTGTGCTGCGCTACCAGAAGGTTCTCCAAAAGCGTCATGCCGCCGAACAGCCGGATATTCTGGAATGTGCGGGCAACCTTGGCCTTGTACGAGATTTCGTGGTCGGGCATGCGCTCGAGCAGGAAGACGCCGGAGCCGCTCTCCTTCTTCCATCTGAGCCCGCTGGCCGTCACCGCGTCCACCGTGCTTTCCTGCCGGCCCGGGCCGTGGCGCATGATGATGCGCCCCTCGGTCGGCTTGTAGAAGCCAGTCACGCAGTTGAACACTGTCGTCTTGCCGGCGCCGTTCGGCCCGATGAGGGCGGTGATGTCGCCGCGCCCCACATCGAAGGACAGATCGCCGACAGCCACCAGCCCGCCGAAGCGCATGGTCAGATGCTCGACCGACAGGACCGGATCGTGCTCCCAATTCCGCGCTGCGGCGCCCGCGGGTGCGTTCTTCTCAGTCGCCGGAACCATCAGTGACCCTCACCCTGTGCAACCGCGTCAGCGCCGATCAGCTTCTTCTCCTTGAGCACCGCCGTGGGCTCGCGCGTCGAAACCAGCCCGCGCGGCTTCCACACCATGATGAGCACCATCGCCAAGCCGAAGATCAGCATGCGATACTGGACCGGGTCGAAGCCGGGCCCGAATATCTGCGTCAGGAAACCCAGGTTGCGCAGCATCTCGATGCCGCCGATCATGGCAACGGAAGCGATGACCACGCCGATCTGCGAGCCCAGCCCGCCCAGAACCACGATGGCGAGGATCATCGCCGATTCGATGAAGGTGAAGCTTTCCGGTGAGATGAAGCCCTGCCGTGTGGCGAAGAACGATCCCGCGAAGCCGCCGAACATGGCGCCGATGGCGAATGCGGTAAGCTTCGTGTTGCGGGTGTTGATGCCCAGCGACCGGCAAGCGATCTCATCCTCGCGCAATGCTTCCCAGGCGCGCCCGATGGGCAGCTTTCTGAGCCGGATGGTCACCACGTTGGTGATCAACGCCAAGGCGAGGATGATGTAGTAGAGATAGATGAAACGGTGAATCGGCGCATATTCGAGACCGAAGAATGCCGCAAAACCATCCTCGCCGCGCGAAAACTCCAACCCGAAGAGAGTTGGCTTTGGGATGCCCGAGATACCGTCCGGCCCGTTGGTGAACTGATACCAGTTCAGGAGCACGATGCGGATGATCTCGCCGAAGGCGAGCGTGACGATCGCCAGATAGTCGCCGCGCAGGCGTAGCACCGGAAAGCCGAGAATGATGCCCCAGAACGCGGCGAGCAGCCCCGCCAACGGCAGCGCCATCCAGAAACCGAAATCGAAATATTGCGAGAGCAGGGCGAAGGAATAGGCGCCGACTGCATAGAAGGCGACATAGCCGAGGTCCAGCAGCCCGGCGAGCCCCACCACGATGTTCAGTCCCCAGCCGAGCATGATGTAGGTCATGATGAGGATGGCGAGATCGATGAACTGGCGTTGCTTGCTCGGGAAGACCGTCATGAGGAAGAAGGGCAGCACCAGGGCGAAGACCAGGAGCAAGCGCACCAGCCATTTGCTGAGCCCCGGCAGCGTCTCGCCGACGCTGGAGAGCTGCGCTCCCAGCCCCAGCGTGACCGGGCGTTCCGCCTTGAAGACGAAGAGGTTGAGCGCCAGCCGGCCCGCGAAAACCACGAGGATGGACACGATCCAGGCGGTCCAGCGCGCCTTGATGTCGAGCCCGCCTGGCGCGATGTCCGTCCGCAGGCCGATGAAGAAGAAGCCGAGCACGCCGGCGACGAAAGCCGCCGTGGCCGCGTCGCGAAGCGAGCCCTGGAACCTGCCGCCGCCGCCCGGCCCCGCCGGGCTCGGCGCACGGCCGCGGCTCGGCGTCTCGGCCTGGTCGCCCGCGGGCTTTTTTCCCGACACCTTCACTCCCGTCGTGGAGCTTGCCATCACACCTTCTCCACTTCGGGTTTGCCAAGCAGGCCGGAGGGCAGGAAGATCAGCACGATGGCGAGGATGGAGAACGCCGCCACGTCCTTGTACTCCACCGTGAAATAGCCCGACCAGAACACCTCGATGAGGCCGATCAGCAGCCCGCCCAGCATGGCGCCGGGCAGCGAGCCGATGCCGCCGAGCACGGCCGCCGTGAATGCCTTAACGCCGGCGAGGAAGCCGATATAGAAGTCGATCACGCCGTAGAGCAGCAGGAACATCAGCCCCGCCACCGCGGCAAGCGCGGCCCCCATGACGAAGGTGAGGGAGATGGTGCGGTCGACGTTGACGCCGAGCAGCGCCGCCATCTTGCGGTCCTGCTCGCATGCCCTCTGCGCACGGCCAAGCGAGGTGCGAGCGATCAACAGCGTGAAGGCCGTCATCAGCACCAGCGTGGTGACGATGATGATCATCTGCATGTAGGAGAGCTGCACGACGATGGTGCCGGCCTCGGTGGAACCCTGCATAACCGTGATGCCGCCCCGGATCTGCGGCGGCAGGGGCTTGACGCGCGCGCCTTGGGTGATCTGCACGAAATTCTGCAGCACGATGGACATGCCGATGGCGGTGATCAGCGGCGCCAGGCGGAAGGAACCGCGCAAGGGCCGGTAGGCCAATCGCTCCACCGTCCACCCCCAGGCGGAGGTGAATAGCATGGCGACGATGAGCACGATCAACAGCACGACCGGCAGAAAGGCGAAGCCCAGCACCGAAGTCAGCAACAGGAACACGGCCAGCGAGATGAACGCGCCGATCATGAAGATGTCGCCATGGGCGAAGTTGATCATGCCGATGATGCCGTAGACCATCGTATAGCCGATGGCGATCAGGCCATAGATGGAACCCAGCGTCAGCCCGTTGATAAGCTGCTGGACAAAATATTCCATATCTTGCGGTACTCCCTGGAATGTCGCCGCCAGGACGCATTCCTTGTTGTTATTCCCCTAGCCGTTCAGGTTGCCGAAACTAGAGCGCCCAGCGTGTCCCGTCGACCTTATATTCTCCCGTGCCACCCCGCAGAAGGGCATGTCGGCGCGGAAGCTAACACCGGCACTGTGCAATGTCCTTGCCTTGAGCGCCAGATTTTTCAGATTCTTTCGAAGGATTCTCCGATAAAAATGGCGTGAGTGCCACATTCTTGCGCCTTCGCGCACCATCCGACAACGGCTTTCTTCGGCTAGCGCACTGTGAAGCCATGCGCAAAAGGGTCGCGATCGTCGATGAAGATTGTGTTGAGACCCGTCATGCGCGCCCAGCCGCCAATGGAAGGCACCACCGCCTTTCGCCCCGCCACCTCCACTTGCCTTTCGATGCGGCCGTTGAAGAGTGAGCCGATGATGGATTCGTGTACGAAGGGTTCTCCCGCCTTGAGCCGGCCCTTGGCGTGGAGTTGCGCCATCCGCGCCGAGGTGCCGGTGCCGCAGGGCGAGCGGTCGATAGCTTTCTCGCCGTAGAAGACGGCGTTGCGGGCATGTGCCCCGTCCTGCGTCGACGCGCCCGTCCACAAGATGTGACTGAGGCCCTGGATCGAGGGCTCTTCGGGATGCACGAACTCGTAAGCCTCGTTGAGCCGCTCGCGCAGCACCGGGCTCCAGCGCACGAGGTCCGAGGCAGTGTGGTCAGCGATATCGCGGAAGTTTTCCTGGGCATCGACGATGGCGTAGAAGTTGCCGCCATAGGCGACATCGACCTTGAGGGTGCCGAGATCCGGGCACTCCACCTCGAGGTCCGTCGCATGGAGAAATGCCGGTACGTTGGTGATGCGCACCTCCTCCACATGCGCGCCCTCCTGCCGGTACTCCGCCACCACCAGCCCGGCCGGGGTGTCAAGCCTGAGGATGCCCGGCGTCCTCGGCTTCACCAGCCCATGCTCGATGGCGAAAGTGACGGTGCCGATGGTGCCGTGGCCGCACATCGGCAGGCATCCGCTTGTCTCGATGTAGAGCACCGCCACGTCGCAGTCCTCCCGCGTCGGCGGGTAGAGAATGGAGCCGGACATCACGTCGTGGCCGCGCGGCTCGAACATCAGCCCCGTGCGGATCCAGTCGTACTCGGCCATGAAGTGCGCGCGCCGCTCGATCATGCTGTCGCCCGAAAGCTGCGGGCCTCCGCCGGCCACCAGCCGCACCGGATTACCGCAGGTATGTCCGTCTATACAGAAGAAGGAATGCCGTGCCACCGCTCAGCCATCTCCTCTGAAACGGCCCGCTCTGAACGGGCGAAGGTCGATCGACGCAGATTGCTCCAGCACGAGGTCGCGGATCAAGCGGCCCGTTGCCGCCGCCTGCGTCAGCCCCAGGTGGCCGTGCCCGAAGGCGTAGAGGACGCGCGGCTCGTTCCGCGCCCTGTCGATGACGGGCAGCGAATCCGGCATCGACGGCCGGTAGCCCATCCACTGCCGGCCGCCCTCGGTCTTCAGGCCCGGCAGAAACCGGGCGGCTTTTTCCAGCATGGCGCGCGAGCGCGAAAAGTTGGGCGGCCGCTTCAGCCCACCGAGTTCCACCGCTCCGCCGATGCGCAGGCCGCTGTCGAGCGGCGTGACGACAAAGCCATGGCTGGAGAAGATGAGCTGCCTTTTCACATCGAAGGCGCCGGCCGGCAAGGTTGTGTTGTAGCCGCGCTCCGTCTCCAGCGGCACACGATCACCGAAGGCGGCGGCGAAGGGCCGCGACCACGCGCCGGCGGCGATCACCAGTTTCTCGCAGGCCAGCTTCTTGCCGCCGGCAAGGCTGACGGCAACGCCCTCTCCCTCGGTCTTGGCTGAGACCACGGTGGCCGGCATGAAGCGGGCACCGTGGCGTTCTGCATGGGCCCAGACGGCCTGGCCCAGCCGCTGCGGGTCGGACACTGTCTTCCAGCCGGGCGCGAATGTACCACGCACGAAGCGGTCCGAGAGGCCCGGCTGGCATTCGGCGATCTCGTCCCGTTCCAGGTGCCGGAAAGGAATGTGGTAGCGTCGGCGCAACTTCCACCCTTCCTGTGCCGCGCGAAACTCGGCTTCACTCTCGTAAAGCTCCAGCGAACCGTCCTCGCGCAACATGTGGCCGGTGCTGGAGCGGGTCATCAGCCCCGACCATTCGCGCTCGGCAAGCGTCATCATCGCCACCTGCGCCGAAACAGCCTCCTCGAACGTCGACGGCCTTCCGGCGCGCATGAAGCGCCACAGCCAAGGCAGCAACTTCGGCAGATAGGCGGGCGGGATGGAGAGCGGCCCCAGTGGATCGGCCAGCCAACGCGGCACCTGTGCGAGCATGTTCTTGTGCGCAAGAGGCAGCACATCCGAAAAGGCCAGCGCCCCGGCATTGCCGGCACTCGTCTCCTCGCAGATGCCGGAGCGGTCGAGCACCAGCACATCGCGCCCCGCCTCGGCCAGATAGGCGGCCACGGCAATGCCGATGATGCCGCCGCCGATGACAACGACCTGCGCGTCCTTGACCGTGCTCCGCCCCACCACGCTCGCCTCTCCAGCTACACCGCCGGCAACTCGGGCCGACTGGCAATCGCCGCACGGACGGTCTTTTCCACCTGCGCCCGCCGCGCCCCCTCGAGCGGCTGGCGCGGCATGCGCACCCGCTCGTTGGAGCCGATCTCGATCGCCTCCGCCAGCTTGATGTTCTGCACCAGATAGGTGGAAACGTCGAGGTCGAGCAGCGGCCGGAACCAGCGGTAGATCGTCCGCGCCTCGTCGATCCGCCCCGCCTTCATCAGCTTGTAGATGGCCACCGTCTCGCGCGGGAAGGCGGTGACGAGCCCCGCCACCCAGCCGACCGCGCCCGCCGCCAGCGCCTCGAAGGCGAGGTTGTCGACGCCGGTCAGTACCGCGAAACGGTCGCCGAAGGCGTTGATGATGTCGGTCGTGCGACGGATGTCGTCGCAGGATTCCTTGACGGCGACGAACAGCTCGTCACCGGCCAGCGCCTCCATAACCGGCACCGTCACGTCGACCCGGTATGCGATGCGGTTGGAGTAGATCATAACCGGCAGGCCGCCAGCTGCGGCAACAGCCTTGAGCGTGGCCACCGTCTCGCGATCGTTCGTATGATAGATGGGGCTCGGCACGATCATCAGCCCGTCGGCGCCTGCGGCCGCGGCACGCCGGGCAAGCTCGGCGCCATCGCGCGTGGCTGCTTCGTTGACCGTCATGAGCACCGGCTTCCCGCTGGCCACGCCTTGCGCTGTCTTCAGGACCTGCAGCTTCTCCTCATGGCTGAGCATCGGCCCTTCGCCGAGTGAGCCGGCGACGATGAGCCCATCGCAACCGGCATCCATCAAAAGTCCGAAGCAGCGCTCCATTTCCCTGTGATCGAGCGCATCCTCGGACGTGAATTTGGTCGTGACCGCGGGTAATACACCACTCCACATTGATACGGATCTCCGTCTGATATATTAGTGATATATTACGCGGGAGAAACCTCCTGTCAATGGAGCAGGCCTCCTGATATATTAGCAATATATCAACGGAAGGATCATGGCGGTTGGATTGAAAGATCAGTCGAACGAGCGCGCAACCGGGAAAGCCTATCGCGCCTTGGAGCGCATGGTGGTCACATTGGAGCTGCCGCCCGGCTCGGTCACCACCGAGGGCGCCCTGATTGAGCGCCTGGGGCTGGGCCGCACCCCCGTGCGCGAAGCCATCCAGCGCCTGGCTTGGGAAGGGCTGATGGAGGTGCGCCCGCGCGCCGGCCTGACCATCACGCCGCTGAACGCCAGCGACTGGCTGAAGGTCATCGAGGCGCGGCGTGGGGTGGAGGTGGTTCTGGCGCGCGCAGCCGCGCGCTTCGCAACGGAGGACACGGCAGTTCGCTTCCGCGAGGCGGCGGTCAGCATGCAAAAGGCCGTCGTCACCGGTAGCATCCTCGTCTTTCTTGAAGCGGACAAGGAACTGGACGAGGCAATGGCGGCGGCGGCCGACAACGCGTTCGCCGCGCGCGTGGCCGCCCCACTGCAGACCCACAGCCGTCGCTTCTGGTTCCGCTATCAGGCCGACACGGGGCTCGCCCACGCGGCCGAGCAGCATGTCCGCATCATCCGCGCCATCCTCGACGGCGACGAGAAAGAGGCCGGCCGCGAAGCCGACGCGCTGATGCGCCTCCTCAGGAAGCATGCGGAGACAACAGCGCGGCTATAAGTACCGGGACCGATGACTTACACGCCCTGGCCGGCGTTGCGTGCATAGGTGTCGTCCCACCCTTCGCCAGCCGCAACGATGCAGCTCTGTCCGTTGACATCGGTGGTGAGGATCGTCCAACTGCCCTTTTCGGAGGCGAATACCTCCATGACCACCTGCGCGCCGACCTGACCGAGCGCTTTCTGGTTTTCATCGAACTGAAAACCGAGCTGCGAGACCAATTCGTTGCGCGGTGCGCAAACATTTCCCTGGCTGGTCGCCTGCTGCGCGCCGGTAAAGAGCACGACGCCAGCCAGCGCCGTCAAACCTAAGCCGGCTTTCATGGCCTTTCTCATATCTCTACCTCCTGCCGCCGCGCGGGCACCGCATGCCGCTCGCGGAGGCGTTCTGGTGTTGCGCGCCGCAGCGCGTCTCTCGATTGTTAACTGAGAAAGGCGCAGGCCGTTCCATGACGATCACCAGAACAGGACCGCACTACGCTAAACCCGCCGGCCGCCTGTCAGTCCGGCGCTCGCCACGTCACATCGTGGCCGGCGACCGTGGGAACGTCTTCCCAACCGTCCCCCGCGGCGACGATGCAGGTTTGCCGGTCGGGCCCGGTCATCAGGATCGTCCAAGAGCCTTTAGGGGAAAGGAAAAGCTCGACAATCGCTTTGTTGCCGACCACGCCATAGCCGTGCTGCCGCTCCTGGAAGCGTTCGCCCAGGAATTCCACCATATTGCCGCGCTGGCCGCAGCGCAGCGGCTGTGCGGCGGCCACTGTCGCGGTTCCGGCAATCAGCGCCGCCAGAACGAGTTTCGAGATATTGCGTGCCATGGGGCACCTCCTTTGCCGTCAGTTCCGGCAAACGGAGGCGCGTCGCCGCCCTCAGCTTGCCGGAACCCGTGAGCGCAACTGTTCGTCGACCACCGTTTCGCTCCTTGCTTTTTCCGGTGTTCCGGCGGGGCCGTCGCCCCTTGTTGAAGACATGGATACTTGCGCCCGCCCCAGCAAGGGGCGGGCGGTAAACTCCGCGCGAGCGTCAGTTGTGCCGGCGGGGATGAAACGCCCGTTCAGCGCATTGTCGGGATGACGAACTCCGCTCCATCCTTCACGCCCGAAGGCCAGCGTGAGGTGACCGTCTTGGTCTTCGTGTAGAAGCGGAAGGCGTCGGGCCCGTGCTGGTTGAGGTCGCCGAAGGCCGAGGCCTTCCAGCCGCCGAAGGTGTAATAGGCGATCGGCACCGGGATCGGCACGTTGACGCCCACCATGCCGACCTCGACGCGCGCCGCGAAGTCGCGCGCGGCATCCCCGTCGCGGGTGAAGATGGCGACGCCGTTGCCGTATTCGTGGTCGTTCGGCAGTGCAAGCGCCTCTTCGTAGGTGTTGGCGCGCACGATGGAGAGGACTGGACCGAATATCTCCTCCTTGTAGATGCGCATGTCGGGCGTCACCTCGTCGAACAGGCAGCCGCCCATGTAGTAGCCGTCCTCGTAGCCCTGCATGGTGAAGCCGCGGCCGTCGACGACGAGTTTCGCGCCTTCCTTAACGCCGAGGTCGACATAGCCCTTCACGCGCTCCAGCGCTTCCTTCGTCACCAGCGGACCGAAATCGGCGGAGGCATCCGTGGAGGGGCCGACCTTCAGGCTTTCAACGCGCGGAATGAGCTTTTCAACCAGCCGATCCGCCGTCTCCTTGCCTACGGGTACGGCCACGGAGACCGCCATGCAGCGCTCGCCCGCCGACCCGTAGCCGGCGCCGATCAGCGCGTCGACCGTCTGGTCCATGTCGGCGTCGGGCATGACGATGAGGTGGTTCTTCGCCCCGCCGAAGCACTGCGCGCGCTTGCCATTGGCGGTGGCCCGGCCGTAGATGTACTGCGCAATCGGCGTCGACCCGACGAAGCCGACCGCCTTGATGTCCGGGTCGTCGAGGAGGGCGTCGACCGCCTCCTTGTCGCCGTTGACGACGTTGAGCACGCCCGCCGGCAGCCCAGCCTCAAGGAAGAGCTCGGCAATCCGCAACGGCACGCTCGGATCGCGCTCCGACGGCTTCAGCACATAGGCGTTGCCGCAGGCGAGCGCCGGGGCGATCTTCCACAGCGGGATCATGGCCGGGAAGTTGAACGGCGTGATACCCGCGACCACGCCGAGCGGTTGGCGCATCGAATAGACGTCGATGCCGCGCCCCGCGCCTTCCGTGTATTCGCCCTTCATCATGTGCGGCGCGCCGATGCACACCTCAACCACTTCCAGCCCGCGCTGGATGTCACCCTTGGCGTCGGGGATCGTCTTGCCGTGCTCGCGCGCCAGAAGCTCGGCAAGCGAATCGTACTCCTTGTGCACCAGCTCAAGGAACTTCATGAGCACGCGCACCCGGCGCTGCGGGTTAGTGGCCGCCCATTCGGGCTGCGCGGCCTTGGCGTTTTCCACCGCCTGGCGCACTTCCGCGGCTGACGCGAGCGCCACCCTGCCGCGCACCGTGCCGTCCATGGGCTGCATGACATTCTGCGAGCGGCCGCTCGTACCTGCGACGCGCTTGCCGCCGATGAAATGACCGATGTCCTCCATGAGAGTCTCTCCCTGCATTGCTGATGGACGCGATTGTCCCGCTTCCGGAGATCGAATGCAACGCGAGGAAAATCGCATCCGTTGTGCATAAATTACAGCACTGCTAGAAAATGCCGTGCGGAAAATCGCATCGGAGGTGTTGGTGAATTGGGATGACATACGCATTTTCCTGGCGGTGGCCCGCGCCGGCCAGATCCTGGGCGCTGCCAGACGGCTCGACCTCAACCACGCCACCGTTTCGCGCCGAATCGCCGCGCTGGAGGAAGCCGTCGGCGCAAAACTCTTCCACCGCCTCACCACCGGCAGCGAATTGACGCCGGCCGGCGAGCGCCTGCTCGCCGTCGCCGAGCGCATGGAGGCGGACACGATCTCCGTCCGCGCCGAACTCGCCGGCGAGGGCGAGGAGATTTCGGGCACCGTGCGCATCGGCGCGCCGGACGGTTTCGGCGTCGCCTTCCTGGCCCCGCGGCTCGGCCGGCTGACAGCGATCCATCCGGACCTTGCCATCCAGCTTGTGCCGGTACCGCGCTCCTTCTCGCTGTCGCGGCGCGAAGCCGACATCGCCATCACCGTCGACCGCCCCACCGAAGGCCGCCTCGTCGCCAGCAAGCTGGTCGACTACACGCTCGGCCTCTACGCCTCCACCGCTTACGCGGCCGAACACGGCCTCCCCGAGAGCGCCGAGGCTCTCTCCGCCCACCATCTCGTCGGCTACGTGCCGGATCTCGTCATCAGCCCGACGCTCGACTACGCGGCGGAAATTTCCGAGGAATGGAGCGCCGCCTTCGCCGTCTCTTCGGCCATGGGCCAGGTGGAGGCGGTGCGCGCGGGCGCCGGCATCGGCATCCTGCACACCTTCATCGCCCGCGCCTATCGGGACCTCGTGCCGGTGCCCTTCACAGAGCCGATCCGCCGCAGCTACTGGCTCGTCTACCACGAATCCATGCGCCCAACCCGCCGCATCCAGGCGGTGGCCGCGTTCATCGGCGAAATTGTGGAGCAGGAGAGGACGCTGTTCGTTTAAGATTCGGTGCTCTCAAAGGCACCCGCCGTTCTCCTGCCCCGCCTTGAAATCCGTTCAACCCGCTGTCATCCTCTCCCGATGCCTCCGGAGCGTCCCCGCCTGCCCCCCTTCGCCGCGCTGCGTGCCTTCCATGCCGCCGCCAGCTACGATCGCTTCCGCGACGCCGCCGAGGCGCTCGGCATCACCGAATCCGCCATCAGCCATCAGGTGCGGCGCCTTGAGGAATACCTCCATGTGGCGCTTTTCGAGCGCACCGGCAGCGGTGCGCGGCTGACGCCGGCCGGGCAGCGCTATCTGGAGGCGATCGACCCGGCGATCCGCCAGATCCAGACGGCGACCGACGCCCTGCTGGGCGGGTCGGGGCGCAGGGTCGTGCGGCTCACTCTGCCCGCTTCCCTCGCCGCGACCTGGCTCATCCCCCATCTCAGCGCCTTCGAGCGGGCATATCCGGACATCGAACTGCAACTGGTCACGACGACCCGCGTGCTCGACCTCAGGCGCAACCAGATCGATCTCGCCATACGCCACGGCAAGGGCACGTGGCCCGGCGTCGCATCCGAATTTCTGCTCCACGAAACCGCTTTCCCCGTCGCCGCCCCCGGCTATCTGACGGTGCGTGAGGACGAGGACCCGCATGCCGCCGTCAGCCGTGCGCGCCTCATCGTCAACACCCGCTCACCCGACGAGTGGGAGGAGTGGAGCCGGGCGCGCGGGCTATCCACGCTCACGCCCGCCGCCACCTTCGAGATCGAAGGCCAGGAGGAGGCCCTGCGGGTCGCCGAGCGGGGACTGGGACTGGCGATCGGCCGCCGGCTCTTCATCGAGGATCGCCTGGCGAACGGAACGCTGGTCGCGCCATTCGGCGCAGCTGACCCCAGCGGTGCCGCCTACTACCTGTGCCGGCCCAACGGCGTAACGCCCACCGCCGCGGCCCGCCGAACAGAGCGCTGGCTGCACGAGCTTGCCGTCGAGACTTGAATTTCTGTCAAGTTGTATTGAGTCGATGTCGCTGGCATGCAGCGCCGATTTCACTATCTTCCTCCACGAAAGAACTCTCGGCCCCCATACCTATTGGAGGATGACATGAAAATCGTTCGCACTTTCGTCGACTCGTTGCTGACGGATATCCGCTACCAGCAGCTCGGACGCCGCCCGCGCGTTTACACCACCCTTGCGCCGTTGGGCTTGGCGCCGTTGGTCGGGACGCCGCCGTCCCGTACAGACGACCGGCGCCGATAACCGGGACAGCCGCGAATATCACGCAAACGGCTTCGCCACCGCATACTTGCGTGGAATGAGCCGACGAAGATAGTCGAGGCAAGCCCCGGAAACCCTGTTCTCGTCCGCGTACAGGAAGTCCGCCGGCATATGCCGCGTCTTGCCGGCCACGGCCTCGAGGGGCACGTGCCGGCAGACGGTCCTTTCCCCGTCGAACTGCAGCGCCACGGAGCCGCCGCCCTTTTCCGCCGCTTCCACGGCGAAGGCGCCCGCCGCATAAGCCTCGCGTGCATCCGTTTCGTTGATCGTTGCGACATTGCCGCGCGGCAGATAGCCGAAAGTGTCGACGCGGGCGCGCGTGCCGGTGAGGTCCTCGGCAAGGATACGCTCGATCGCCTGGCCAAGGTCGGTGCCGGAAAGGCGGATGTTGCCGTGCGGATCGCGCTCCTGCAGCTCCGGCGGCACCAGCGTCTCCACCAGCGACCGCCCATCCGCGGCAGCCACGCCTTCCGACATGGCGACGATGCACCGGCCGTGGCGGCCAAGGGTGCTCCGCACGTCTTCAATGAAGCGCGCCCGCTCGAAAGCCCGCTCGGGCGCATAGACGAGATGCGGCCCGCTATCCTCGTCAAGCGACCAGGCAGCCGCCGACGCAGTGAGGAAGCCCGCATGCCGGCCCATGACGATGCCGACATAGATGCCAGGCAGCGCCCGGAAGTCGAGATCGACACTCAGGAAGGCGCCGGCCACGAATTCGGCCGCGGAGATGAAGCCCGGCGTGTGATCGTTCTCCACCAGGTCGTTGTCGATGGTCTTCGGCGCATGAACGCAGGCGATGCGCCCGCCAGCGGCTTCCGAGAGGATGCCTTGCGTGCCGGCCGTATCATTGCCGCCGATATAGATGAAGGCGTCCGCTCCCGCCTGCTGCAAACCCTTCAAGATAGCCTCGCAATAGGCAGCGTCCGGCTTGTCTCGTGTGCTGCCGAGCGCGGCGCTGGGCGTCGCCGCCACCGCCCTCAGCTCATCCTCCTCAAGGTCGGACAGGGTGACGAAGCGCCCGTCCCGCACCCCGCGCACCCCGTGCAGAGCGCCCAGCACCGTTGAGCCGGGAAACCGCCTGCGCGCTTCGAGCGTCGCTCCGACCACCGTCTGGTTGATGACGGCTGTCGGCCCGCCGCCCTGTGCGATGACGAATGTCTCGGCCATGTCGCTTGCGCCTCATAAAGGGTTTCTACTCGCCGCACGATAGGCCGAGCGCGGCCGCCGAAACAAGGTCGAACAAGCACCCTTCCAGCTTGCTCTACGGCGAAGATAGGAATATATTCTCTTTCATGTTGCCTCAGCCACTTTTTCACGCACTACTGGCCGTTGTCCTCGTCGCATTTGGCGACACCCTAGCCATCGCCGGCGACCTCTTTCCCGGTCCTGTGGAGGCGCGTGTGGTGCGTGTCATCGACGGCGACACTTTCGTGGCCGAGGCGCATGTCTGGCCGGGGCAAACGGTCACGGTAAGCGTGCGCCTGCGCGGTGTCGACGCGCCAGAGATCAGAAGCCGTTGCGAAAGGGAGAAGATTGCGGGGAAAACATCGCGCAGCGCCCTCGAACGTCTGATCGGTGGCGCCACGGTGCAAATCCGCAACATCGGCGGCGACAAATATTACGGCCGCGTCCTCGCCGATGTGACGACGCAGGAGGGCGAAGGGGTGGCCGACCACCTGCTGGGGCGCGCGCTGGTGCGCACCTATTCCGGCGGCAAGCGGAAGAGCGCCTGCGGCTGACCGCGGCTTATTCTTCCTTTTCCTCATCGCTCGACTTGAGCGAGGAAAGCTTGGCGAACACAGCGTCGGCGTCGAGTTCCTTTTCCTCCTCCGGCGCCTCACCTCTCTCCCCTTCGACGGGCAGGCCCTCGGTCTCGGATGCCGGCAGCAGCGTATCGCCGGCAGGAGCAGCCGGCGGCGCGTAGCGCTCGGCCCGCTGGACTTCCAGGTCGAGGTCGATCTGCGAGCACAGGCCCAGCGTCACCGGGTCCATCGGCACCAGGTTGGCCGAGTTCCAGTGGGTGCGGTTACGGATCTGCTCGATGGTCGACTTGGTGGTGCCGACGAGACGTGAAATCTGCGCGTCCTTGAGTTCGGGATGGTTGCGCACCAGCCATAAAATGGCGTTGGGCCGGTCCTGCCGCTTGGAAAGCGGCGTGTAGCGCGGCCCCTTGCGCTTGGTCTCCGGCACCCGCACCTTCGGCTCGGAGAGCTTGAGCTGGTGATTCGGATTGGCTTCGCCGCGGGCGATCTCGTCGCGCGTCAGCTGTCCCGTCATCACCGGGTCCATGCCCTTGATGCCCTGTGCGGCATCGCCGTCGGCAATCGCGCTCACCTCGAGCGGGTGGAGTTTGCAGAACTCGGCGATCTGCTCGAAAGTCAGCGCCGTGTTGTCCACCAGCCAGACGGCGGTCGCCTTAGGCATGAGAAGCGTATTGGCCATTGCAAAAATATCCTATCCTCGCCCGCGTCCCTGGCGCGGGCGGTGGGCGGCGCCACCGATTTGGGAATTCACAGGCTATATAGTTGCATTCGCCGAGTGAGGCAAGGCGCATCGCGGCGCGCTATGCACAGCTCTCGTCACCGTGCCGTCACCTTTCTGTCACGCGCCTGCAATCCTCCTCTTCCAATAAGCGATTTCCAATCGAAGAGGGAGATGGGGATGGGACGACATTCGTTTTTCTGCGCGCTCGCGGCCGCGCTTTCGGCAACGACGGCGATGCCTGCCTTCGCCGACATGGCCTTCAACCGCATCGCCACCTTCCCGGTGGCTCACAACCTGCCGGCCGATATGGACGCGGAAAGCGAGACCTCGTCGGAGATCATCGCGGCGAGCGATGATGGCAACACGCTGATCTACTCCGACAGCCCCTTGGGCGCGATCGGATTTGTCGATATCACCGACCCGAAGGCTCCCAAGGCCGGCGGCATCATCAAGGTGGAGGGCGAACCGACCTCGGTTGCAGTGGTCGGCGGAAAGGCCATCGCCGGGATCAACACCTCCGAGAGCTTCGTCAATCCGTCGGGCAATCTGCTTCTCATCGACATCGCCGGAAAGACGGCCGAAGCCTCCTGTGAGCTTGCCGGCCAGCCGGACTCCGTTGCCGTCAGCAAGGACAAGCGCTTCCTCGCCGTGGCGATCGAGAACGAGCGGGACGAGGATCTGGACGACGGTGTCATCCCGCAGATGCCCGCCGGCACTTTGCAAATATTCTCCCTCACCGACGGCGCGCCGGATTGCGACGGCGCCAAGACCGTGGACCTTACCGGCCTTACCGAGACCGCTCCGGAAGACCCGGAGCCCGAGTTCGTGGACTTCAACGAGGCGGGTGAGATCGCCGTCACGCTGCAGGAGAATAACCACATCGCCATCGCCTCGGCGGAGAGCGGCGAGGTCGTCGCCCACTTCTCCGCCGGCGGCACAAGTGTCGAGAATGTCGACCTGCTGGACGACCGCGCACTTCGCTTCGACCAATCTGCCAGCAACCTTCTTCGCGAGCCGGATGCAGTAAAATGGCTCGACGACGAGCGACTCGTCGTCGCCAACGAAGGCGACTATGAAGGCGGCTCGCGTAGCTTCACCATCTTCTCAAAAATGGGCGACGTGCTCTACGATTCCGGCGCCGATCTCGAGCATCAGGCAGCCCTTGTCGGGCACTACCCCGACAAGCGCTCCGATGCCAAGGGCGCGGAGCCCGAGGGCATGGAAGCTGCGACCTATGGCAACGAGCGCTACTTCTTCGTAGCGCTGGAGCGCGCCTCGCTGGTGGCGGTATACCGCGACACGGGCGAAGCGCCGGAGTTCGTCCAGGTTCTGCCCTCCGGCGTCGGCCCGGAAGGCGTGCTGGCGATCCCCGGGCGCAATCTTCTCGTGACGGCCAATGAAACGGACCTGGTGGAGGATGGTGGCGCTCGCTCGCACGTGATGGTCTACGAGCTTGCCGAAGGGGCACCCGCCTACCCGATGATCCGATCAGTCATGCAGGAGGGCCAGCCCGTCGGTTGGGGCGCACTCTCGGGGCTTGCCGCCGACCCAGCGCAGGCCGGCCGGCTCTACGCGGTTTCCGACTCCTTCTTCAGCGCCGAACCCGCCATCTTCGTCGTCGACGCGACCAAGACGCCGGCCGAGATCACGCGCAAGATCGTTGTGACCCGCGGCGGCATGCCGGCGCAGAAGCTCGATCTGGAAGGCATAGCGGCCGATGGAGAAGGCGGCTTCTGGCTCGCCTCGGAGGGGCGTACCGACCGGCTCATCCCGCATGCGCTCTACCATGTCGATGCAGACGGCGTGATCAAGCAGGAGATCGCACTTCCCGCTGAGCTTCTGGCCAATGAGATTCGCTTCGGCTTCGAGGGCGTCACGCTCGTCGGCGAAGGCGATGAGCGGATGCTCGTCATGGCCATCCAGCGCGAGTGGAAGGACGATCCGAAGGGCCAGGTGAAGCTCATCACCTACAAGCCGTCCACCGAAGAGTGGTCGGCGGTGCGCTATCCGCTGGATGCCGGCAAAAAGGGCTGGGTTGGCCTGTCCGAGATCACCGCCCACGACGGCACGCTCTACATCGTCGAGCGCGACAATCAGATCGGCACCTCAGCCAAGATCAAGCGGCTCTACGGCGTGTCCCTGGACGATTTCCAGCCGGCACCTGTCGGCAGCGAGTTGCCGGTGGTGGACAAGACCCTGGTGCGCGACCTTGTCGGCGACTTGCAAACCGCGACGAACGGCTACGTTGTCGACAAGATCGAGGGCTTCGCCATCGATGCCGCCGGCGAGGCTTATTTCGTCACCGACAATGACGGGGTTGATGATTCGTCCGGCGAGACCGTCTTCGTGCGACTCGGCCGGCTCGATGCGGTGAACTGAGCTTCAGTGAATCGCCTTACGCGCAACTGCCCCGGCCCTCGCGCCGGGGCTTTTTTCTTCACGCCACATCGAGCACGATCTTGCCGATATGCGCACCCTCCTCCATACGCTCGTGCGCGCGCCAGGCCTCCTTGAGCGGAAAGATCATGTCCATCACCGGCGCCACCTTGCGTGCGGCGAGCAGCGGCCAGACATGGGCCTCCAACTCGGTGGCGATGCGCCCCTTGAACGCCACCGGGCGCGGACGCATGAGCGAGCCGGTATGCGTCAGCCGCTTGACCATCAGCTTCGAGAAATCGGCCTTCGCCTTCGCTCCGCTTAAGAAGGCAATCTCCACGATGCGGCCATCCATCGCCGCGGCGTCGTAGTTGCGGTCGATGTAATCGCCGCCCACCATGTCGAGGATGACGTCGGCACCGCGCCCTTCCGTCGCTTCCTTGACCGCCAGCACGAAGTCCTCCTCGCGGTAGTTGATTGCACGCGCCGCCCCCAGCGCCGCGCAGGCCGCGCATTTTTCGGACGAGCCAGCGGTGGCGATCACCGTGGCGCCGAAGGCCGCCGCCAACTGGATGGCCGTCGTGCCGATGCCGGAAGAGCCGCCGTGCACCAGCAGCGTCTCGCCCGCCTTCAGCGCGCCGCGCTCGAATACATTGTGCCAGACGGTGAAGAAAGTCTCCGGCAGCGCCGCCGCCTCGGTAAAGGTAAAACCATGTGGGATGGGCAGCGCGTTCGTTTCGTGCACCGTGCAATACTGCGCATAACCGCCACCCGGCGTGAGCGCGGCGACCTGGTCGCCGACGCGCCAGCGCTTCACATCCTCGCCGACGGCCGCCACCTCGCCCGCCACCTCCAGCCCCGGCAGATCCGAAGCGCCCGGCGGCGGCGGGTAGACGCCTTTGCGCTGGGCAACGTCCGGCCGGTTCACGCCCGCCGCCTTGACCTTGATCAGGATCTCGCCCCCAGCCGGTTTCGGCACGGGCCATTCCTCCGGCTTCAGCACCATGGGCCCCCCGTGCTCGGTGATCGCGATCGCTGTCATTGTATCGGGGAGATCGTCTTGCCGCGCCATGTTTGAGCCTTCTTCTGGAATCAGGTTTTATTGATTCGTAAACTGCCGCCGCTGGCAAGAATTGCCGGCGGGGGCATCGTTTATGTATTGTGACCGTGCATTGTGGCAACGGATTGGGAAATAGGCATGGTGGAGGAGAATATCCCGGTAAGCCGGCCAGCATACACCATCGGTCAGGATATCTCGACGTTTTCGGTGGAGGAACTGAAGCGGACGATCGCCATGCTGGGCGAGGAGATCGCCCGGTTGGAGGAAGAGCTTCAGGCCAAGGATACCACCAAGGCGGCGGCGGAAGCCCTGTTTCGGCGCGAGTGATGCGCGCCGCCATAAACGAGTCCCTTGAATTCGGGCGCCGACCTTCATCGGCGCAACCGTAACCATCCACACGACCCAGGGCCGGCACAAAGGCGGATTCGCTTCATGCTTTCATCCTTCGGATCCATCGTCGCCCTGCTTTGCGGCACGGCGTTCCTTCTGGCCGCCTCCGGTCTCTACGGCCTCCTGCTTCCGTTGCGCGGTGCAATCGAGGGCTTCTCCACCACTTCGCTCGGTCTTCTGGGCACTGCCTGGGCCAGCGGCTTCATCGCCGGTTGCTTCATCGCCCCGCGGCTGGTGCGCCGTGTCGGGCATGTGCGCGCCTTCAGCGCCTTCGCCGCCACGGGCGCCATCGTAGCTCTGCTTTCCGGCATGTGGATAAATGTGGCCGGCTGGCTGGTGCTGCGCGCCTTCACAGGGTTCACCATGGCCGGCGCCTTCATGGTCATCGAAAGCTGGCTCAACGAGCGCTCCACCAACGCAACGCGTGGCACCGTCTTCGGGCTCTATATGATGGTCACCCACGCCTCCATCATGGCCGGACAGATGGTGGTGACACTGGGCGACGTGTCGACCAGCATCCTGTTCATGGCCACTGGCATTCTCTTCTGCCTGGCGCTGCTGCCGACAGCCGTCTCCACCGCCATCACCCCAGCGCCGCTCGCCGACGTCTCGATTGATCTCAAGGGTCTATACGCCAACTCGCCGGTCGCCTTTGTCGGCTGTCTGTTGATCGGCATGGCGAATGGTGCCTGGGGCACGCTGGGCGCTGTCTATGGCGCCGAGATCGGCATCTCCACCCTGGAGATCGCCTTGATGATGAGCATTGCCGTCCTCGCCGGTGCGGTCGCACAGATGCCCACGGGGCGGCTGTCTGACCATACGGATCGCCGTTTCGTACTGGCCGGCGGCGCCTTCGGCTCTGCCCTTGTCGGCCTGGCCGTTTTCCTCACCGCCCCGCGAACGGGCGGCGTCGTCATCGCCATGACCGCATTCTACGGCCTGCTTGCCTATACGCTCTATTCCCTGGTCGTGGCGCATGCCAATGACCATGCACCGCCGACGGGATTTGCGAAAGTATCGAGCGGCCTGCTTCTGCTTTACGGTATCGGCACCATGGCCGGCCCGGTGATCGCCGGCGTCACAATGCAGTGGCTGCGCCCGGAAAGCCTCTTCCTGGTCACGGCGACCGCGCATCTCGGCGTCGCCCTCTATGCGGCTTTGCGTATCTCGCGCCGCGCCCCGGTGCCTCTCGAAGAGAGGGAAGCGTTCAAGACCCTGCCGGCGGAGCGGGCGGTCACGCCGCAGACGGTCATGCTCGATCCGCGCGCCGATACCGAGGAGGCGGAAACCGAGAGCGCCGAATAGCACAGGCGCGCGGAAGCGCCCCACCGGCTATCGGCGGAGCTCGCAAACAGCCCCTCATCGAGCAATTCCAAGAAGCGGAAACCGCGTTTCCGCCCGGAACTGCGTCAAGGCAAGGGGTTGGATCGGATCATCGATCCCGTGAACGACGACCCGACAAGGTCAGTGCCGAGTCTGTTTCGTCTTGATTTTCTGCATCTCGTCCTTGATGGCCAGCTTGCGTCTCTTGAGCTTTGCGATTTCGAGTTCATCCACGGAAGGATGCATCAAGGCGTCGTCGATCTCGCGCTGAAGATCGCCGTGCTTACGCTGCAGCTCTGCAAGATGGGATTCAAGCGACATGGTGGGTCTCCATTGAGTTCCTCGTAGCCGCCTGGAACATTACCCCGCCCTCTTCCATGACGGCATGATGACAGTTTGCCATCGTCCTGCATCATTGTCGAATGCCTAACGGTAGCATTTATCGCCGACCTGAAATGTGGTATGAAAACGTTGTTCTCGATCCGGGAACGGCCTAAAGCGCCGGTGTCCGCGCGTAATTCGCGTGCGGGCCGGTATCCTGCGCCGGAGACCAGGCAGATAGTGAACATGTCGGAACAGGAACAGGCCGAGATTCGCCTCGAATTCGCCCGTTTGAAGCAGGACCACGCAGATTTTGACGCCGCCATCAACGCGATGATCGCATCGGGCTGCGACCCCCTGCAAATCCAGCGCATGAAGAAAAAGAAACTGGCGCTGAAGGATCGCCTGCAGCAGCTGGAAGACCGCATCATCCCCGACATCATCGCCTAGGCATCGATTTTCAGGTTTGTGCGCCCGAACGGAGGCGCGGCGCCAAAGGCCGGCTTGCGGCATGGGGCGCTATTGGCTACAGCGGGTTCGTGAAGCAGAGTGGAATATCTTCATGAGCAGCCAGCGGCCCGATGTCGCCATCATCATGGGTAGCCAGTCCGACTGGGAGACCATGCGTCATGCCGCCGAAACGCTGGAGGCGCTTGAGGTCGGCCACGATGTGCGCATCGTCTCCGCCCACCGCACGCCCGACAGGCTCTATGCCTTCGCCAAAGGCGCCAAGGCGGAAGGCTTCCGCGTCATCATCGCCGGGGCCGGCGGGGCCGCCCACCTCCCGGGCATGACAGCGGCGCTGACGCCGCTGCCGGTCTTCGGCGTCCCGGTCGAATCACGCGCCCTTTCAGGCCAGGATTCGCTTCTTTCCATCGTGCAAATGCCCGCCGGCATTCCCGTCGGCACCCTGGCCATCGGCCGCGCCGGCGCGGTGAATGCGGCCCTTCTGGCGGCCGCCGTCCTCGCCCTCTCCGACACGGCGCTGGCCGGCCGGCTCGACGCCTGGCGCGCCGCCCAGTCGCAAAAGGTGGCCGAACGACCAGCGGCGGGACAATGACAAAGGCGCTTGCGCCAGGCGCGACCATCGGCATCGTCGGCGGCGGCCAGCTTGGCCGCATGCTCGCCATGGCGGCGGCCAGGCTAGGCTATCACACGGCCGTCCTCGAGCCGGACCGGAACTGCCCGGCCGCGGAGGTGACGGGCCTGCATATCTCCGCCCCCTTCGACAACGGAAAGGCTTTGGAACGGTTCGCTAGCGTCAGCGACGTGGTGACCTACGAGTTCGAGAACGTGCCGGTATCGGCCGTCCGTTCGCTAAACGAGCAACTTCCCGTTTATCCGCCCCCCGAAGCGCTGGAAGCCGCGCAGGACCGTCTGGCGGAAAAAATATTCCTGAACTCCGCGGGAGTATCCACAGCGCCTTTCGCATCTGTGGATAACGACGAAGAGCTGGCGCGCGCCCTTGCCCGCTTTGGCGGCCGGGGCGTCCTGAAGACGCGGCGCATGGGCTATGACGGCAAGGGGCAGCGTGTGTTTCGCTCCGCAACGCGCGAGGAAGTGAAGGGCTGCTTCGCGCACATGGGCGGCGTCCCCCTCGTTCTGGAGGGCCTCATGGCCTTCGAGCGCGAAATTTCCGTGATCGCCGCACGCGCGGCGGACGGCTCCATGGTGGCCTACGACCCGGCCGAGAACGTCCACCGCGACGGTATCCTCTTCCGTTCCACCGTGCCGGCGGCGATCTCGCCCACCACGGCGGAGACGGCACGGGAGGCCGCCTTCACTATCCTGTCCGCGCTCGGCTATGTGGGGGTCATCGGCGTGGAGTTCTTCGTGATGGCGAACGGCACGCTGATAGCCAACGAGTTCGCGCCCCGGGTGCACAATTCCGGCCATTGGACCGAGGCGGCCTGCCTCGTTTCCCAGTTCGAGCAGCACATCCGCGCCGTTGCTGGCCTGCCGCTGGGCAGCACCACCCGCCACGCCGACTGTGTCATGACAAACCTCCTGGGCGCCGAGCAGGAGCAGGCGACCGCGCTCTTGGCCGAGCCGGACGTCATGTTGCATCTCTACGGCAAGGCCGAGGCCAGGCCTGGCCGCAAGATGGGTCACTACACCCGCCTCCTTCCCCTCGATGGCGAACTTCGGCATAACCCGGCGGGTGGAAGCGCCAGCCTCCAGAAAGGTTGACACGACGGCGTTTCCTCGTCTATGTCCGCACTCGAATTGCGGCGCGCCGGGAAGGCGCGTCTTTTGTTTCGGGCCGTAAGGCCATCACTCTTTCGGGCCCCCAGGGTCCCGCGACGGGCAAGACCATGAAGATCAAGAATTCGCTTAAAGCGCTGAAGGGCCGCCACCGCGAGAACCGCCTGGTTCGCCGCAAGGGCCGCATCTACATCATCAACAAGTCGAATCCGCGCTTCAAAGCCCGCCAGGGCTGATCGGCTTACCGGCCACTTACGCGGATTTCACTTTTCTCCCGGCGCCGGGGCAGATAAACTTGCCCTATGCGCAGATTTATCCTGTCCGGCTTTCTTTCCTTCTCGCTGCTGGTCTTGCCGGCGGTAGCCGCCGAGACGCGGAATGCGACAGCCTCCTCCTCCGAAGCCGAAGCGAGCCGACTGGACCAGCTATTCGCCGATCTGAAACAGGAGCGCAATGAGGTCGCTGCCCGCCGCATCGCCGAGCGCATCCGCGAGGAATGGCTGGCTTCCGGCGGCGCCACGGCGGACCTCCTCATCGAATGGGCACGCAACGCCGCAGCCGATGAGAAATACCACGTAGCCCTCGACCTACTCGACGAGACGACCACCCTTTATCCCGAATACGTGGAAGGCTGGAACAGCCGCGCGCTGGTTCACTTAATGATGAACGACTATAGCCGCGCCATGGTCGACCTGTCGCGCACGTTGACGATCGAGCCGCGCCATTTCGGCGCGCTCAGCGGCTTGGCCGGCATATTGCGGGCGACGGGCCGCGAGGAGCAGGCGCTCGAGGTTTACCGCCGCATGCTGGACATCTACCCCATGCAGCGCAGCGCCCAGCGCGCACTCATTCGGCTTGTCGAGGAACAGAGCGACGAGCGGCTCTGACCGCCCGTCCCCTTACAACCCGCCGAGCCCGTCCGAGCCGATATAGGCGATCCGCAGCATGTTGGTGGAACCCGGCGTCCTGAGCGGCACACCGGCGGTGATGATGACCCGGTCGCCGGGCTTGGCGAACTGCTCCTCATAGGCGATGCGGCAGGCGCGGTCGACCATGTCGTCGAGGTCCGTCGCATCCTCCGAAACCACGCAGTGGGTACCCCAGACGAGGCTTAGGCGCCGCGCCGTCTCCACCACCGGCGACAGCGCGATGATGGGCACGTAGGGCCGTTCACGGGCCGCGCGCAGGCCTGTCGTGCCCGACGCCGTGTAGGTGATGATGGCTGACAGCTTCAGCGTCTCGGCGATCTGCCGGGAGGCAAGCGAGATAGCGTCGGCGCCCGTCGCCTCCGGCTCGCCACGCTGGGCATTGATGATGCTGTCGTAGGTGGGGTCGCGCTCGACCTGTTGGGCGATGGAGTTCATGGTCGCTACCGCTTCCACCGGGTATTTCCCCGCCGCCGATTCGGCCGAAAGCATGACGGCGTCCGCCCCCTCGAAGACGGCGGTCGCCACGTCGGACACTTCCGCGCGCGTGGGCACCGGCGCGGTGATCATGGATTCCAGCATCTGCGTGGCCACGACCACCGGCTTGCCGGCGCGGCGGCAGGCGCGGGTGATCTGCTTCTGGATGCCTGGTACGGTCTCCAGCGGCATTTCCACGCCGAGATCGCCGCGCGCCACCATCAGCGCGTCGGAAAGCTCGATGATCTCGGGCAGGCGCTTCACAGCCTGCGGCTTCTCGATCTTGGCCATGAGCGCGGAACGCCCGCGCACAATCTTGCGCACCTCGGCCAGATCCTCCGGCCGCTGGATGAACGACAGCGCGATCCAGTCCACCCCAGTCGTCAGGATGGCATCGAGGTCTTTGCGGTCCTTGTCCGTCAGCGCGCCGAGCGGCAGGTCCGTGTCGGGCAGGCTGACGCCCTTGCGGTCGGAGATGGTGTTGCCGGCGACGACCCGGCACAGGATCGAGCGCCCATCGCTCTTCTCGGCCTTGAGTTGCAGGCGCCCGTCGTCGATGAGCAGGCGGTGACCAGGCTCGACCGCCTGCAGGATTTCCGGATGCGGCAGGTGCACGCGGCTCGTGTCGCCCGGTGTGGGATCGGCGTCGAGCGTGAACGTCTGGCCGACCTTAAGCGTAACGCTTTTTTCCGCGAAAGTGCCGACGCGCAGCTTCGGCCCCTGAAGGTCGGCAAGGATGCCGATCGGCCGGCCGATCCCCTTCTCCACCTCACGTATGCGCGCGACCAGCGCGCGCATGCTCGCATGGTCGGTATGGCTCATATTGATGCGGAAGACGTCCGCCCCCGCTTCATAGAGCTTGGCGATCATCTCCTCGTCGGAGGAAGCGGGGCCAAGCGTGGCCAGAATCTTGACCTTGCGGCTTCGCCTCATGGATTGCCGGCTCCCGTCACGGCCGAGCCGTCGGTTGCGGGGCCGTCGGTAAGCTGCACCATCCAGTTCTCCTGTTCGCCCGTATCGTATTCCTGGAAACCAGCACGCTGATAACCGCGCGTGAGGCAATCGTTGACGCCGGTAACCTTGAATTCCTTGTCGTCCACGCACATTTGGATCGCCCCCTCCCAGCGACCGCCGCGCGTGGCATCCTCGGCATAAAGATAGTAGTAGCGAGACTCCAAGGGACCCTCGATCAGGGTCTTGCAGCTCGACGCCTCTATATGCCACCAGCCTTCACTTATCCAGCCCGTGCTGGCGCGATATCCGATGGCCACGCCGACCAGGTTCTGCGTGGCGTTGCAGATGCGCAGATCGGCCTTCGCCGGCGCCGCCCCGGCAAGCAGGAAGCCCGCCGCCACGGCCAGCACCAGAGCACCCACCCGAAACATCGTATGCGGCCCCGCGAACGGCATGATCAGGCTCGGTAAAGAGAAATCGACATGGCTCCCCTTTTCCGCAAACTCAATGCCCGTGTCAACGCACATGGAAGGCCGGGTGCGCGGCATTGCATGCCGACGCACTTCATGGGAAGACGAGCCACCCACCGATACATTTCTCCGGTCCCGCATGACACGCAGCTCCCTCTTTGCCCCGTTCGAACTCATTGACGGCGACCGCAGCAAAGGCCTCGTGCTTCTGGCCGACCACGCCTTCAACGCCCTGCCCGACGAATACGGCGATCTCGGGTTGCCGGCGGCCGAGTTCGAACGCCACATCGCCTACGACATCGGCGTCGAGACGGTAACGCGGAAGCTGGCCGCGCTGACCGGCGCGCCCGCCATCATGGCACGCTTCTCGCGGCTCCTCATCGATCCCAACCGCGGCCCCGACGATCCGACGCTGATAAGACAGCTCTATGACGGCACCGTGGTGCCGGGGAATTACCCAATCTCGGAAGGAGAGCGGCAGAAGCGGCTGGACGGCTTCTACACGCCCTATCACGACGCGGTGGCCGCCCTTATCGCCTCCGTGGCGAGGACTTCCGGGGCGCCGCCGCTGGTCATCTCCATTCACTCATTCACGCCCTTCATGCAGGGGCGGGAGCGGCCCTGGCACGTCGGCATCCTGTGGGACAGGGATGACCGCGCGGTGCGCCCGCTCCTTGAGGCGCTGAAAGACGAACCGGGCCTAGTGGTGGGCGACAACGAGCCCTATGACGGGGCGCTGCGCGGCGACACCATGTTCCGCCATTGCACGGCCAACGGCTTCGCCCACGCGCTCGTCGAGCTGCGTCAGGACCTGGTCGTCGCCGAGGCGGGAGCGGCGGAATGGGCGGAGCGTCTGGCGCCGATCCTTGACGCCATCAACGCCCGGCCCGATATCCACAAAGTGAGGATGGCCGGCTCGCGCACCGGTACTTTGTGAAACAATGAGGCTATCATGACCGATCTTTCGCGAGAGCAGAAGCGAGACCTGGAGGCCGCCGCCTTTCGCCGGTTGGTGGCGCATCTGCGTGAGCGCACGGACGTGCAGAACATCGACCTGATGAACCTCGCCGGCTTCTGCCGCAACTGCCTCTCCAACTGGTACCGCGAAGCGGCCGAGGAAGCCGGCCTCCCACTGTCCAAGGACGAATCACGCGAAATCGTCTACGGCATGCCCTATGCCGAATGGCGGGAAAAATACCAGAAAGAGGCGAGCGACACGCAAAAGGCCGCCTTCGAGAAAAGCCGCCCCGGCGACCATTGACGTCCACACCACCGGCACACCATCGGCCTCAGCAAGCGCAAGCGTCTTGACCTCGGCCACCGGCTAAGGCATCGAGCCGGCATCCTTTCCAGTAGGTGCGCCCCGAGTCGCGGGCGTCATCCCCCTTCAGCCGGAGTGAACCATGGCCGACGACATCACCACCGAAACCGCGCAGACCGTTGCCGCCGGGCAGCTGCGTGCCTTCATCGAACGCATCGAGCGGCTCGAGGAGGAGAAAAAGACGATCGCCGACGACATCAAGGAAGTCTACGCCGAGATGAAGGGAACCGGCTTCGACACCAAGGCCGTGCGCACCATCGTCCGTCTGCGCAAGAAGGACCAGTCCGAGCGCCAGGAGGAAGAGGCGATGATCGACCTCTACAAGGCGGCGCTGGGAATGACCTGATTCGGAAAATAGTGTGGAAACGTCGGTCGAAGCTGCGGGGGATATTCAGTTCCAGGCAGCTTCGGCGGCCCGCCTTCGCTTCCGCTTCGCTGCAGCCACGCCGGGCATTGCTTCGCCTATATCACCTTCTCGGAGAGGACTTGAACCAGTCTTCCTACGCCAAGGCCAAGGAGGACACTCCTTCGTCTAACGGCCTCCGGGTGGCCTGCCACCCGAAGCTCGAAGAGCGAAGGGTGGTGGAGCTGAGGGGAATCGAACCCCTGACCTCATCATTGCGAACGATGCGCTCTCCCATCTGAGCTACAGCCCCGTTCCATCGGAACGGGGCGCATTTAGGTCCTGGGCACTATACCTGTCAAGCATTGGATTGCGGCAAGGGCACGGGACTTGCCGCGCCGCGCCCCAGTGGCTACATGTCGCAAAACCTTTGGGAGATCGGCATGCTCGCGCTCATCCAAACCATCGTCATGGCGCTCGACATCTACTGGTGGTTCATCATCGCCGCGGTGGTGTTTTCTTGGCTCTACGCGTTCAACGTGGTCAACCCGCGCAACCAGTTCGTGGGCATGTTCAGCAATTTCCTGTTCCGGGTGACGGAGCCGGCGCTGAGGCCGATCCGCAATGTCATGCCGGATTTGGGCGGCATCGACATCTCGCCGATCATCCTTCTCCTCATCATCTTCTTCCTCCGCCAGTTCATTCTCACGACAGTGGCCCCGGCGATCCTCTGACGATGGACACCCAGCCGCCGTCCTTCTTCCGCCTCACGGCAGAGGGGGTGGAAGTTTCCGTGCGGCTGACGCCAAAGTCCTCCAAGGACGCAGTCGAAGGGGTGGCGGAGACGGCGGACGGGCGTTGCCATCTGAAGGCGCGCGTACGCGCCGTGCCGGAGGACGGCAAGGCCAATAAGGCGCTGGAAAAGCTGCTGGCGAAATGGCTGGGCATGCCAACGCGCGACGTGTCGCTTGTCACTGGTGCTACCTCGCGGCTGAAAACCCTGTATATCGCAGGCGATCCGCAGGCCCTCGCCCAACGGCTGCTGAGCGCCCGACAAGAAAAAGTATAGCCTTCGCGATGGATCTGCGGTAAAAGATACTACCACTTTAGGTAGAGGTAACACCATGAAATATTTACTTATAATTGTCTTTTCCACTTTATTGTCCAGCGGCGCGCAGGCCTCGAATATTGACAGCGCCTATACCGAACTCAAGCCCGAGGAGAACTGTAGCCCCTTCGCCGGCGGCAATGGGGAGGGTGAGCACTGGAGCGATCTCGTCTGTTCAGGCTACAAGGGCTATCCCGTCCTCATCTATTACAGTGATGCGCGCGAATCCCTCTTCTACGGCTTTCCGCCGTCCGGCCATTTGGCGCCGGCCTGGGAATCCTTCTCCGGCTTCAACAGCGCCGGCCCCAGCATAGAGTGGCGTATCGTCAAGGAAGGCGGGCGTGAAATCCCCTTCGCCACCATTCACCGCTGGTCGGTCGCCGACGCGGACGATCCGGAAAAGCAGATCGAGGTGCTGGTCGTCGAGAAAGTCGCCCAGATCGGCACGTGGGAAGGCTGCTCCGTGGGCTATGTCGTCGCCACCGGCAAGGAAGATGCCAACGAGGAGGCGAGACGCATCGCCGACGCTCGGGCGCGCGACTTCGAGTGCGGCACCGATCAGCCAACGGTCATCGCCGGCAGCGTTCCCATGCCGGGTCTAACCCGCTGAGATAAGGTCTACGCCGCCGTACCCTTCGCCCGCTCGATCGCCTCTGTGATAAGGCGGCGGGCGGCGGCGGCGTCCATCCAGTCGCCGATCTTCACCCACTTGCCGGGCTCCAGATCCTTGTAGTGCTCGAAAAAGTGTTGGATCTGCTGCAGCGTGATCTCCGGCAGGTCGGTGAAATTCGTCACGTTCTCATAGCGGCGGGTGAGATGCGGCGACGGTACGGCGATGATCTTCTCGTCCTGGCCGGAATTGTCCTCCATCACCAGAACGCCGATCGGCCGCACATTGATGACACAGCCAGGAACGAGCTCACGCGTGTTGCACACCAGAACGTCGATCGGGTCGCCGTCGTCGGAAAGCGTATGAGGCACGAAGCCATAATTTCCCGGATAGGTCATCGGCGTGTAGAGGAAGCGGTCAACCACGAGCGTGCCGGCCTTCTTGTCCATCTCATACTTGATCGGCTGCCCACCGACCGGCACTTCGACGATGACGTTCACATCCTCGGGCGGGTTGTCGCCGATGGAGATGGCCTCGATACGCATTGGGTCTTCCGGTGTTGTTGATGCTGCGGCGTGCCTAGCGGCTCTTGCCCGGTCAGGCAAGATGGCGAATCAACACGGATGGTTTCTGCCCGTTAATCCCACACGAAGGCGATCTTGCGCAGGGCCTTGCTGCCAAACACCTCGACACCTTCCGCCGCATCGCGCCCGCCCGCGCCTTCGTAGAAGGACAGCGCGCCGCTGTTCTCCTCCAGCGCCCAGACGACCAGACCCTTGAAGCCGTGGGCGGTAAGCATGTCGCGCGCCGCCTGGAAGAGGCGCCGTCCCATTCCGATGCCCTGATATTCGGGACTGAGATAAAGCTCGTAAATCTCACCCCCCTGCTTGAGCTCACGCGCCCGGTTGCGCCCCAGCGTGGCATAGCCGGCCACCTCGCCGCCGACCTCCATCACCAGCACCGTGGCCGAGCGGCGTATGGCATTGGCCCACCAGCGCGGCCCGCGGCGCCCGATCATCGCGTTGAGCGCGCGATGCGGGATGATGCCGGCATAGGCGCCGCGCCAGGCGCGGTCGTGCACCGCAGCGATGGCCTCGGCATCCTGCGGATCCGCCCGTCTGATGTCGATCGAAAGCGTCGTCATGATCGATTAACCATAAACGCCGTCACCCGCCCCGGCAAGACGGACGAAGGTCCTCAATTGGGGTTAAGCCCGTCAGATTTCGACCAGGTGATTGTCGATCTCGTTGGGGTTTTCGTCGCCCGCGGGAAAGTGGGCAGCAAGCTCGGCACCGACGATCTCCACCGCCTCGGCAAAGCCTTCGGCGAGCACACCGCGCGCCGCGGCCCCCGTGAGCTTCGCCACGGTTTCGTTCCAGCGCTCCTGCGGCACCCGCGCATTGATACCCGCGTCGGCCATCACCTCGGCATAATGCTCGGCCAGTGAGACGAAGATCAGAACACCCGTCCGCTCGCGGGTCATGTGGATATTGTGGGCGAAAAACTGACGCAGGGCCTCCCCGTGGGCACGCCGATAGCGCAGCCCTCGCGGAACGAAACATATGCGCCAGTCCGGAAACGCCCTCAGCACCAGGAGCGCGGCGCCCAGCGCCGCAAGCTCGGCGGCAACCAGCATCGCGGGCGCGATGCTCACCCACCAGTAATGCAGAGCGAAAGCCGCCAGCAGGCTGACGACCAGGATCGACAGGGCGACGAAAAAGGCGGCGGGATAGAAATAGCTGTCGCTCGCGCGCGCCAGGACGCAATAGATCTCGCCGGAAGTCCGGCTCTCCGCTCGCCCGATCGCATCGGCAACACGTTTCCGCTCTTCATCGGTGAAGATGTTTTCGTCCGCCATCGGTCTCACCAGCTCCCTGAAGCGCCGCCGCCGCCCGACGAGCCGCCGCCGCCGGAAAACCCGCCGCTGCTGCCCGACGACCAGCCAGACGAGCCGCTGCGTCCACCGCGCCCGCCGCGAGAGGTGTAGTCGAACTCCATGCCCAGCCAACGATAGCGCCTGGGGCCGATCTTGCGGCCAAAAAACTGCGGCAGAAACGCGAAGGCGAAGCCGCCGAAGAAGATGGTGCTCCACACGATGAAGAACAGAACCACCGGCCAGATGGGCTCCGCGTTCTCCTCCGCGGCGCGCCGGGCGCGGGCTTCCAGCTCGGCGGCATTGCCTTCGAGCACGGTGACGATATCGTCGACGGCGCCGGCAATGCCGCCGGCATAATCCCCCGCTCGGAAGGCCGGAACCATTGTGTTCTCGATGATGAGCTTGGCATGCAGGTCCGTCAGCGTCCCTTCCAGCCCGTAGCCCACCTCGATGCGCATCCTGCGGTCGTTGAGCGCCACCAGAAGCAGCACGCCATTGTCCTCGCCGGCCTGCCCCAGGCCCCAGGCGCGGAACAGGCGGTTGGCGTAGGGCTCGATGGCTTCGCCGTCGAGACTTTCGATGGTAGCAACCACGATCTGGTCCGACGACTTTGCCTCGAAGGCCGCGAGCTTTTCCGTGAGCCCCGCCTCGGCCCCGGCGTCGAGCAGGCCGGCATTGTCCACCACGCGGCCTGTGAGCAGGGGCAGTTCGGCCGCGAGCGCGGACACGGCAAACAGAAGCAGGCCTGCGCAAACCCAGGCGAAAACACCCCGTCCCGCCATGCGGTAATATCCCGTCAGGCTAAAGCAATTCCAGGAAAAGTGGAAATCGGTTTTCCGTCCGGAATTGCGACAAAACAATGAGTTAGACCAGTTCATCGGTTCCATGAAACGATGAACTGGTCTAGCCGCCATTGCCGAAATCGACTTCGGGCACCTGCATATTCTCTTCGGAGATCGTGAAGCTCTGCATCGGCTCGGCGTCGGTGAACCAGAACTTCGCCCACAAGAGCGACGGCAGCGTCCGGAGCGAGGTGTTGTAGAGCCGCACCGCCTCGATATAGTCGCGCCGGGCCACCGCGATGCGGTTTTCCGTGCCTTCGAGCTGCGCCTGGAGCGCCAGGAAATTCTGGTTCGCCTTCAGGTCCGGATAGTTCTCCACCACCGCGAGCAGCCGCGACAGCGCCCCGGTCAGCTGCGCCTGGTTTTCCTGGAAGACACGGAACGCCTCCGGGTCGGTCAGCATGTCCGGCGTTATCTGCACCTGTGTCGCTTTGGCGCGCGCTTCCACCACCCCTTCGAGCACCTCGCGCTCGTGGCTGGCATAGCCCTTCACCGTCTCCACCAGATTGGGGATCAGGTCCGTGCGGCGCTGATACTGGTTCAGGACCTCGCTCCACGCCGCCTTCGCCTGCTCCTCCCGTGTGGGGATGGTGTTGAACCCGCAGGCAGAAAGGAAGGGCAGCGTGAGGAGAAGCAAGAGAAAGACACGAAAGCTCTTCGGCGCCAAGGTCGCCAGGGTCAATGAGTTCGGCATGAAAAATCCTCGAATCGAAAATCGACCGAGGCGGAGAATAATGCTATTCGCCTGGCAAGGGAATGACCGACAAGAAACGGACCGACAGGCGGATGGGCGACAAGCGCCGCGACGAGCAGGCACAGGAGGAGTCTCGCCGCATCCTGGAGCGCGTCGACCGGGAATCGGACCTCTTCATGCGCATGGCCTCTAGAGCGCGCGACCATCTCACCGCATCGGAAGCGCAAAGCGAGGACTGGACGGAGCTGTGGGGCCGGCGCATCGGCCGTGTCCTGGGAGTGCTCTTTGCGCTCGCTCTCATCATCTGGCTGTGGTCGTATCTGGCGGGCGGCGCATCGTGACGGAGACGATGGACGGCGTCCCCCGCCGGCGCGCAGTCGTCGTCATATCGAGCCACGTAGCGCGCGGCTCGGTGGGAAATCGCGCCTCCGTCTTCGCGCTGGAGACGCTGGGGCATCCCGTGTGGGCGGTGCCGACGGTCATGCTGCCCTGGCATCCCGGCCACGGACCGGCGACGCGCATCGTGCCGCCGGCTGCCGATTTCGCCGCCTTCATGCGCGATCTGGAGGAGGCGCCCTGGTTGGGCGAGGTCGCCGCGGTGCTCTCTGGCTATCTTGGCGAGGCCGCGCAGGCCCCGGCGGTTGCCTCGCTGGTGCGTCGGGTAAAGGCGAAAAACCCCGAGGCGCTCTACCTCTGCGATCCCATCATCGGTGACATCGGCGGGCTTTACGTGCCGAAAGCCGTCGCCGCGGCCATGCGGGAGGACCTCCTGCCACTCGCCGACATCGCCACGCCCAACCGCTACGAATTGGCCTGGCTCGCCGGTGAAAAGCTGGAAACGCTCGAGGCACTCGCCGACGCCGCACTTCGCGCCGCCCCACCCGCCATGCTGGTGACCTCGGCGCCCGGTTCGGCAAAAAACAGCATAGCCAACCTGCTCCTCATGTCCGGGGAAGCGTATCTGGCCGAGCATCCCGCCATAGAGGATCCCGCCAAGGGGCCGGGCGACCTGACGGCGGCGCTGCTTCTGGCTTGGCTGTTGCGCGGCGCATCACCGGCGGAAGCGCTCCGCCGCACCACTGCGGCGGTATTCGAAGCGCTGGCGCGCACAGCCGAGCGCGGCGCCGACGAACTCATGCTGGAGACCGATGCCAAAAGCCTTTCCAGGCCCACTGCGACCGCGCAGATGCGCCCCGTTCCGCTGCCCCGCGGGGCCTAGTGGTGCGATCCTGATAGGATGGTACTATCTGCTTCGGTCAGACCACCAGCGTGCCTAGATAGCGCTTACAGCCTTGCGAACCGCGCTCCTCCCGGCTATTTGCGGTATCCATGATACACCTGCCTGAGCGGCTCCTGGCCGGATATCGCAATTTCATGTCTCGGCGCTATCCCACCGAAAGCGCCCGCTATCAGTCTCTGGCGCGCGACGGGCAGTCGCCGGACACAATGGTGATCGCCTGCTGCGATTCGCGCGCCGCTCCCGAGACTGTCTTCGACGCCGGTCCCGGTGAGCTCTTCGTGGTGCGCAACGTCGCCAACCTCGTGCCGCCCTACGCGCCTGACGACCGCCTCCACGGCACCTCCGCCGCCCTCGAATTCGCCGTGCAGAGCCTCAAGGTGAAGCACATCGTCGTGATGGGGCACGGCCGCTGCGGCGGTATCGGCGCCGCGCTCAACCCGTCACCCGAGCCGCTGTCGCCGGGCGACTTCATCGGCAAGTGGATGGGCCTCGTCGCGCCCGCCGCCGAGGCCGTCTCCGGCAACACCATGATGACGGCGGCGGAGCGCCAGACCGCGCTGGAGCGCATCTCCATCCGCTATCAGGTGGCCAACCTGCGCACCTTCCCCTGCGTAAAGATCCTCGAGGACAAGGGCCGCCTCACCCTGCACGGCGCCTGGTTCGACATCCAGACCGGCGAACTCTGGGTAATGGACCCCAAAACCGGCGATTTCGCCCGCCCCGACCTCGGCTGATCCTTAACCGGGCACGACGGGAACCACGGATGCCTGCGCCGGCTCCGGCAGGCGCCGCCAAAGAAGCCATGCCACAATCGCCATGGCGCCCATCGTCGGCACGACCACACTAATGGCGAAGACCGGCTCGCCGATAAGAGCGGCAATCGACCCGCCCACGAGCCCGCCGCCCATCTGCATGAACCCAGCCAGGGCCGCCGCCGCGCCGGCGATATGCGGGAAGGGCGCCAGCGACGCGGTCATCATCGCCGGCATGACGAAGGAAATGCCGATGGCATAGAAGCCCACGGGGCCCATCACGCTCAGAAAGGTGGGCGGCGCGGCGTTGAGCAGATAGGCGAGCAACGTGCCGCCGATCGCGATAAAGCCGAGGCCGACGGGCACCAGACGGTAGGCGCTGACGCGGCGCATGAGGAAACGCACCGTGAGCGAGCCGACGAAGAACATGCCCGACTGCATCAGCATGCCGACGCCAAACTCCGACGGGGAGAGCCCGACGCGGCCCATGAGGATGAAAGGCAGCACCGTCGCTTGGGTGTACAAGGCGCCGACGCTGCCCGCGATGACCATGCTGGACGTCATGAAATAAGGGCTCTTGAGCAACGTTCCATAGGCCCGCATGAGCCCGCGCGGACTGATGCGCGAGAGATCCCGGCTCACCGTCTCGCGCATCCAGAACCGCACGACGAGCACGATGACGAAACCGGCTGCCAGCATGATCAGGAAGATGGCGTGCCACCCGGCAAGCTCCATCGTCAGCCCGCCGATCGTCGGCGACAAGGCAGGGCCGATCGCGAGGATGATGCCCATCAGGTTCATGATGCGGGCGGACTGCTCATGCGTGAAGAGATCGCGCACCACCGCCCGCGCCACGGCCACGCCGACGGCGGCGCCGAACCCCTGCAGAAAACGCGCGGCGATCAGCACTTCCACGCTCGGAGCCAGCACCGCTAACAGGCTTGCCAGCGCATAGATGCCCATGAAGGCAAAGGTGACAGGCTTGCGCCCGAACCCGTCCGAAAGCGGACCGCAGAAGAGCTGCGAGACGGCAAAGCCGGCGAAATAGAGCGACAGCGTCATCTTCACGGCGGCCTCGGTGCTGCCGAACGCCTCGACGATCTGCGGCATGGCGGGCGTGTAGAGCGCCATGGAGACCGGCCCCACGGCCACGAGCATGGCGCCGATCATGCTGACGCGGCGCTCGCTCATGATCGGCGCCGCCATGGAGATGGCATTGCTCTGGATGTTCATTCGTTTTCGCTTGCCTCCGGCGCGGCCCGCGCCGCCACGTTCACGCGCCGCCGGTGAAGTTGCCGCGCACCGCCTTCAAGAGTTCCTGGAGGACGGACCATTCCGCCTCGCTTAAGTTCCCGCGCGCGCGGGAACGCACCTTCAGCCCCACACGCCGGACCGCCTCCAGCGCGCCGTCGGCCTTTTCCGTCAGGCGCACCAGCTTGGCGCGGCGGTCGGAGGGGTCCGGCACGCGCTTGACCAGCCCCCGTTCCTCGAGCCGGTCGAGATAGGCGCTCAGCGTCATCGCCTCCAACCCCATGCGCTCGGCCAAGACGTTCTGGCGAACCTCACCGAAGCGCGCGGCATAGACGAGCGTGCGCGCCTCGCCCGGCGTCACGCCGATGCCCGCCGCCTCGATGCACCGGTCCATCTCCGCCCGTATCAGGCGCGCCAGATCGGTAACGAGAAAGCCGAAGGAATCAGGATCGAATCGAGGGCTCAAAAAGTCTCTCTCCGCGAGATGGCTCGCAAAATAGTAAGTGTTGCTTATTAAATGCGAATGTAAGCGCGTGCCTGACGGAGTCAAGTTCAAGTGTTGCGCAGCGGGCCCGCCAGTTCTACATCGGGTACGGTCTGCTGTTCCGGCGCCTCCCTTTCCTGATTCGTTTCAAGGGTTTCCCATGGCTCCTGCCCCCTCTGCCGTCGATCTTGCGACACATCCGCTCACCGTGTGGAACGGGCCGCTCGGCCTGCCTGAGTTCGGCCGCATCGATGAAAGCACGCTCTCATCGGCCTTCGACGCCGCCCTTGCCGCCCACGAGATGGAGATCGCCGCCATCGCCGAAAATGGCGAAGCGCCGACCATCGACAACACGCTTGCCGCGCTCGAGCTTTCCGGCGAGCCGCTGTCGCGCGTCTCGGCCGTCTTCTGGTGCCGCGCCGGCGCACATACGAACGAGACGATCCAGAAGCTGGAGCGCGAGATCTCGCCCCGCATGGCGCGTCACTATTCCCGCATCACCATGAACGAGGCGCTGTTTCAGCGCCTCGACACGCTCTACGCGGCGCGCGAAACCCTCGGCCTCGACAAGGAGACGGACCGCGTTCTGGAAAAGACGTGGAAGCGATTCGTCCGCGGCGGCGCCAGGCTCGACGCGGAAGGCAAGACGCGCCTTGCCGAGATCAACGAGGAGCTGGCCGCCCTCGGCGCCCGCTTCGGCCAGAACGTGCTGGCCGACGAGAGCAAGTGGGCGCTATTCCTGGACGAGAGCGACCTCGCCGGCCTGCCCGCCTCGCTAAGAAGCGCCATGGCGGAGGCAGCCGAATCCCGTGGAGAGCCCGGCCGCTACGCCGTCACCCTGTCGCGCTCCCTCGCCGAGCCCTTCCTTGCCGCCTCCGCCCGCCGCGACCTGCGCGAGACGGTGCTTCAGGCCTTCATCCGCCGCGGCGAGAACGGGGGCGAGGCGAACAACGCCGGCATCGTGCGCGATACGCTTCGGCTGCGCGCCGAGAAGGCGCGGCTGCTCGGCTACCAGAACTACGCCGCCTACAAGCTTGACGACACGATGGCCAAGACGCCGGACGCCGTGATGGAGCTCCTTGAGCCCGTCTGGAAGAAGGCGCGCGAAAAGGCGGCCGAGGACGAGAAGGAGCTGCAGCGCATTGCTGCCGCCGAAGGCCACAACCACGCCATCGCCCCCTGGGACTGGCGCTACTACGCCGAGAAGCTGCGCGGCGAGCGTTTCGCCTTCGACGAGGGCGCGCTGGAGCCCTATCTGGCGCTCGAAAACGTTATCGCCGCCGCCTTCGACGTCGCCCACCGCCTCTTCGGCCTCACCTTCGAGGAGCAGAAGGGTATAGCCGCATGGCACGAGGACGTGCGGACTTTTACTGTGAAGAACGGCGACGGGACGACGCGCGGCGTCTTCCTCGCCGACTATTTCAACCGCCCTTCCAAACGCTCCGGTGCCTGGATGAGCGCCCTCCAGTCCGGCTTCAGGCTGGGCCGCGGCCAAAAGCCCATCGTCTACAACGTGATGAACTTCGCCAAGCCGCCCAAGGGCAAGCCGGCGCTCCTGTCCGTAGACGACGCGCGTACGCTGTTCCACGAGTTCGGCCACGCCCTCCATGGCCTGCTGAGCGACGTTACCTGGCCCTCCATATCGGGCACCGCCGTCGCCCGCGATTTTGTCGAGCTCCCCTCGCAGCTTTTCGAGCACTGGTTCACCGTGCCGGAGGTGCTCTCAAGGCACGCCCGCCATGTGGAGACCGGCGAACCCATGCCGCAAGAGCTTCTGGAAAAGATGCGCGCCGCACGCAATTTCGGTTCCGGCTTCGCCACGGTTGAGTTCACCGCCTCCGCACTGGTCGACATGGCCTTCCACGCGCGGGAAGAGGCGCCGGAGGACCCGCTGCGCTTCGAGGCGGAGACGCTGGAAAAGCTCGAAAAGCCCGCCGCCATCCCCATGCGCCACCGCACGCCGCACTTCCTGCACGTCTTCTCCGGCGACGGCTATTCGGCCGGGTATTACTCGTACATGTGGTCAGAGGTGTTGGACGCCGATGCCTTCCGCGCCTTCGAGGAGGCCAGCGACCCGTTCGACCGGGAGGCCGCCGAAAAACTCCGCCGCCACATCTATTCCGCCGGTGGCTCGGCCGACCCGGAAGACCTCTACAAAGCCTTCCGTGGCCGGCTGCCGAGCCCGGAGGCGATGATGGAGAAGAAAGGGCTCGTCTAGGCCGTCATGCGGGTCTCCGCAAAGGATGGAAGAAACCGATCGCCACATCCTTGTAGCTTAGAAAAATCGTCTCATTCCTAATGCATTTATGGAAATTGCATCTTGGCGGTTTCCTCGCTAACTACACGCCGTTGCCACAAGACACGGCGTGACGGAGATAGCGATGCAGGATTGTTCGGCGCTCGAAGTGACAGCGTTTTTCGAGGAGTACACCTCTTCCCTGCAATATGTCGCGGCCGATCCTGTGACAAGCAGATGCGCGATCATCGATCCGGTGCTCGACTTCGACGAAAAATCCGGCGCCACGGCCACACGCAGCGCCGATGGAATTCTGGCATTCATCGATAAGCAGGGCCTCACCGTCGAGTGGATTCTCGACACCCATCCCCACGCCGATCATTTCTCCGCGGCGGATTATCTGAAACGAAAGACCGGCGCGCCCACAGCCATCGGCGCAAAGGTGGTCGAAGTACAGAAGCTCTGGAAAGCGATTTACAACTGGCCGGACTTCCCCACCGACGGTTCGCAATGGGACAAGCTTTTCGCGGCAGGGGAGAGCTTCCGTGTGGGGGAAATCCCGGCGAAGGTGCTCTTCTCCCCTGGCCATACGCTCGCCTCCATCACCTATGTCATCGGTGATGCCGCGTTCGTGCACGATACGCTCTTCATGCCCGATAGCGGCACGGCGCGCGCGGATTTCCCCGGCGGCAGCGCCGAGCGGCTTTGGCTCTCGATCCAGGAAATCCTCTCGCTTCCGGACCAAACGCGCCTCTTCACCGGCCACGACTATCAGCCCGGTGAGCGTGAGCCGCGCTGGGAAAGCACCGTGGCCGAGCAGAAGGCGCAGAACATCCATATTTCAAGATGCCGAACGACGGAGGAATTCGTTCGTGTGCGCCATGCGCGTGACAGGACACTCCCCATGCCGAGGCTCATCCTCCACGCGCTGCAGGTGAATATGAATGGCGGGCGGCTGCCGGAACCGGAAGGGAACGGGCGGCGCTATCTCAAATTTCCACTAAACGCGCTTGGACGCGACATTTGAAGGTCGAATATACTGCCTGATCGACCGTGGCGAAACGCTTTGAAGCGTCGCCATGACTTATGTTTGCCATTTTCTGCATAGAATATGGTATATCTAGAATTAATATTAATTTATACAACATAATTATTGGATAGAATCGTTTGATCGAGAAATATATCTCACCTGCCCTGTTCGGGCTGGCATGTCTTGCACTTTCTGGATGCATTTCCGGCGGAGAGCGTCATGCTTGCATGAACGACCAGTGCCCCACCCCTAAAGGCATGTTCGACGATGGCAACGAAGTGATCTACGATAACGGAATGCTCACCGATGATGGAGACGGCGGTCGATACGGGGTCCCCCCGCCTTCCTACCCTCCGGAAAGGATCGTCAGGTAGGCCATAATTCGCAAGGCGTGGCACTCCATACGCCGACCGAGAGTACCTATATTAAAGCGGCACTCCATCGGCACCTCCCTTTCGCAATTGCGAAAAAACCTGTATGAGCGCGGCCAACGAAGATACGGCCGCGCCTGAAGCCGCGTCCGACGACCCCGAAGAGAACCAATGAAACTCCGCAATATTGCGATCATCGCCCATGTCGATCATGGGAAGACCACCCTTGTCGACGCGCTCCTGAAGCAGTCGGGCTCCCTGCGCGACAACCAGCGCGTTGACGAGCGCGCCATGGACTCCAACGACCTGGAGAAGGAGCGCGGCATCACCATCCTCGCCAAGGCCACCTCCGTGGTCTGGAAGGACGTGCGCATCAACATCGTCGACACGCCCGGCCACGCCGACTTCGGCGGCGAGGTGGAGCGCATCCTCAACATGGTGGACGGCGCGGTGCTCCTGGTGGACGCAGCCGAAGGGCCGATGCCGCAGACCAAGTTCGTCGTCGGCAAGGCGCTGAAGGTGGGGTTGAAGCCCATCGTCGCCGTCAACAAGATCGACCGGCCGGACGCGCGCGCCGACGAGGTGATCAATGAGGTCTTCGACCTCTTCGCCGCCCTCGACGCCACCGACGAGCAGCTCGATTTCCCGATCCTCTATGGCTCCGGGCGCGACGGCTGGATGAACTATGATCCGGCGGGCCCGAAGGACGAGGGGCTCGCGCCGCTGTTCGACCTGGTGCTGAAGCACGTTCCGGAGCCGAAGGTGGAAGATGGCCCCTTCCGCATGATCGGCACCATTCTGGAAGCCAACCCCTTTCTCGGCCGCATCATTACCGGGCGCATCGCCTCCGGCTCGGTGAAACCGAATCAGGCAGTCAAGGTGCTCGCCGGCGACGGCAGCCTCCTCGAACAGGGCCGCATCTCGAAAATCCTCGCCTTCCGTGGCCTCGAGCGCCAGCCCATCGACGAAGCACAGGCAGGCGACATCGTCGCCATCGCCGGCTTGTCCAAGGGCACCGTGGCCGACACCTTCTGCGACCCCTCCGTGGCGCAACCCATGGAGGCCCAGCCCATCGATCCGCCAACGGTGACGATGAGCTTCCTCGTCAACGATTCGCCGCTTGCCGGCACCGAGGGCGACAAGGTGACGAGCCGCGTCATCCGTGACCGTCTCCTGAAGGAGGCGGAAGGCAATGTGGCGCTGAAGATCGAGGAATCGGCCGACAAGGACTCCTTCTTCGTCTCCGGCCGCGGCGAGTTGCAGCTTGCCGTCCTCATCGAGACCATGCGCCGCGAGGGTTTCGAGCTTGCCGTCTCGCGCCCGCGCGTCGTCATGACGAAGGACGACAGCGGCCAGCTTCTGGAGCCTATCGAGGAAGTCGTCGTCGACGTCGACGAGGAGCACGCCGGCATCGTCGTGCAGAAGATGTCGGAGCGTAAGGCCGAGATGGTGGAGCTCCGCCCCTCGGGTGGCGACCGCCAGCGCCTCGTCTTCCACGCGCCCACCCGTGGCCTCATCGGCTACCAGTCGGAGCTTCTGACCGACACGCGCGGCACGGCGGTCATGAACCGCCTGTTCCACGAATACCAGCCCTACAAGGGCGAGATCGGCGGCCGCGTCAACGGCGTGCTGATTTCGAACGATTCGGGCGAGGCGGTCGCCTTCGCGCTCTGGAACCTGGAAGACCGCGGCCCGATGGTCATCGACCCGGGCGTGAAGGTCTACCAGGGCATGATCATCGGTATCCACTCGAGAGACAACGACCTGGAAGTGAACGTCCTTAAGGGCAAGAAGCTTTCCAACGTGCGCGCCGCCGGCAAAGACGAGGCGGTGAAACTCACCCCGCCCATCCGCATGACGCTGGAGCGCGCGCTTTCCTGGATCCAGGAGGACGAGCTGGTGGAGGTGACGCCGAAGTCCATCCGCCTGCGCAAGCTCTATCTCGACCCCCACGAGCGCAAGCGTTTCGAGAAGCAGAAGATGGCAGGTGCGGCGTAAGCCTCACCCACCCAGCCACTCGATCCAGCGTCCGTGAAAGTCGCAACGGGCAAGGTCACGTGTCACTCCCGAAGGCCACAGGGTAAGCCGTAGCCGGGCAAAGCCGGTGTCGCCCGAGACCGGCTCCATTCTCAGCCAGGCGAGCGGGGTGGAGCCCGGCGCATTGCCCGCCTCGTCGAGCAGGGTCTCGATATGTCGGCGCTTCTCGTAAGGCAGGTACTGCCACATGATCGAGTGGAATAGCACGAAGACCGCGTCATCGCCTCTTACGGCAAGCTCCGCGGCGATGAAATCGGCGGCGTCCGCCTTCTCGATGCTGAAAGGCGTCTCCCGCGCCAGCGCGAGCGCCGCTTCCAGCCGCTCGAGCCGCGCCGTCTGGTCGGGCCAGACGTAAGACTTCAGCCGCAATCCCTCCTCGGCATCCGTAACGTCGATGGGTGCCACGTCGCTGCCCTTTCGCGAGGCGATGTCGAGGAAGCCGCCCAATGGAGGCGCCTTGCCGCGTGCCTCCGCCGTCAGCTTCACGGGCGAAGCCTCGTCGCCCCAGCAAGCCTCGCCATAGCGATAGTGAAAGCGATCGAAGAGAAGGTTGAGCCCGGCGCTCGACCCGATCTCGCGGATGGCAAGCGGCATGCCCGTCTCGCGGCCGATGGCGAGAAAGCCAGGCAGAAGCATCGCCGCCCGGGCGATCTCGTTGGTCTGCGGCGGCGAATCGAGCCCTTGCGCAAGCCGCGTATCGTGCCGGGCGATTGCCGCCGCCAACGCCTTGCGCAGCGCCTCGTCCGTTACCCGGTTGGGCGGATAGGCGGCGGCAAGCGCCGGATCGGCGCCTGAAAGCACAAGCGCATGCAGCGCCCCGGCAAGCCGCAGCGCGACCGCATCGTCGCGCGGCTTTCCCGGCCAGGCGGCGACGCGGCGGCCCGCCTCGGTGCCTTCGTCCAGGAGGCCCGACAGCAGGCGGCACAGCCGCGCGGTGAAGGGAGAGCCTAGCGTTTCGCTGCCGTCCGCCTGTTTCAGGAAGTGCTCTTCGATCTTCCCGCTGAGCGTCACGATCCCCTCCCCGCTAGAGCAATTCCAGGAAAAGTGGAAACCGGTTTTCCGTCCGGAATTGCGGCAAAACAAACAGTTAGACCAGTTCATCGATTCCGTGAAACGATGAACTGGTCTAAAGCTTCCGCCCGGCTGTCACCCCGCCGTCTCGGCCAGCGCCTTCTCCACTTCGGGCATCAGATCGTTCTTGAGACTGCGCGGCGTGAAGGGGCCCACATGCTTGTAGCGTATCGTCCCATCGGGGCCGACAAGGAATGTTTCCGGCACGCCGTAGACACCCCACTCGATCGCCGCCCGGCCGCTCTGGTCGACGCCGATGGCATCGAACGGGTTGCCGAGCTCGCCGAGGAAGCGGCGGGCGTTCTCCGCCCTGTCCTTGTAGTTGAGGCCGACGAGCCGAATGCGCTCGTCCTCGCCCAGCTGCATCAGGAAGGGGTGCTCGTCGCGGCACGGCAGGCACCAGGAGCCCCACACGTTCACCAGCGTCACATTGCCCTGGAAATCGGCCGGCGAAAGGCCCGGCAGGTCCATGCCCTCGAGCGGCGGCAGCTCCGTCTGCGGCACCGGCTGGCCGATGAGCGCGGAAGGCACGACGGAAGTGTCGCGGCCGGAGAAGAGCTGCGCCAGGAACACCGCCGACAGCGCCAGAAAAACCACAAGCGGCAAGAGGAGCAAGAAGAGGGTGAGCCGGCGCGGCTTCTGCACGCGTTCCTGGTCCGTCGTCATCCGGCTGCCTCCGTCCTGGCCGAGCGTCGGCGAACGCCGCGCTCTTCCAGTTCCCTGAGCGCTCGCTTCTGCGCTTTCTGATCGAGCAGGATCCACGCCGCCAGCCCGCCGATCGCGAAAGCCGAGATGGCGTAGGCCGCCACGACATAGGCCATATGCATCATGACGCCCGCCCCTCCGCGAGCTTGCCTTCCGCCGCCCGCGCCGACATGCGCCGCATGGCGCTCACCCTGCGCCGCCAAATCTCGGCACGCATCGCCATGAGATGCAGCGCCAGGAACAGAAGCGTGAAGCCCACGGCCGAGATCAGGAGCGGCCACAAGAGGCTCGGGTGGATGGTCGGCCCGTCGAGCCGGAACACGGAGGCCGGCTGGTGCAACGTGTTCCACCAATCGACCGAGAACTTGATGATCGGGATGTTGATGAAGCCGACCAGCGTGAGGATCGCCGCGGCGCGCGCTGCCCGGCTCTGGTCGTCCAAAGCCCGCGTCAGCGCAATGATGCCAAGATACATGAGAAACAGCACAAACACCGACGTCAGCCGCGCGTCCCACACCCACCACGTGCCCCACATGGGCTTGCCCCAGATGGAGCCGGTAACGAGCGCCAGCGCCGTGAAGACAGCGCCGATGGGCGCGGCCGCCTTGAGCGCGACATCGGCCAGCGGATGCCGCCACACCAGCGTGCCGAGCGCCGAGGCCGCCATCAGCGTGTAGCAGAACATGGCAAGCCACGCGAAGGGCACGTGGATATACATGATGCGCACCGTGATACCCTGCTGGTAGTCCTCGGGCGCGGCAAAGGCCATGCCGAGGCCAACGACAAGCACCAGCACCGCCGCTCCTCCCAGCCACGGCAAGAGGCTGCCCGCAAGCGCCAGGAAGCGCGTCGGGTTGGCGAGCGCGGTCAGCCGCGCCGTCAGATTGGCCGTTTCACTCATCCTGTCGTAAATAGACCGCCAGACCGTCCCTAGCAATTCATCCACATTGCCGCAGCGGGCCGCGCGTCTCACATTTTCGTGCCCGTCAGTCGGCGTTGCGTAGGGCCAGTGCTGCCGCCGCTGGGCCGATGACGGCGAAGAAGAGGGTCAGCGCGAGGAGGATGAGGAAGGCCGGCAGAAACGGATCGGGCTCGGCCACCGCCCCCCGGCTCGCCGCCACGCCGAAGATGAGGACAGGGATCGAGAGCGGCAGGATCAGCACGGAAACGAGCAGCCCGCCGCGCGGCAGCGCCACCACCAGCGCCGCCCCCACGGCGCCGATGAAGGTGATGGCCGGCGTGCCGACGAGAAGCGTCAGCGTCGCCGCGGCAAGGCCCGCCGGCGGCATGTTCATGAACAGGCCGAGCAGCGGCGCCACCGCCACCAGCGGCAACACGTTCGCCGTCCAGTGCGCCAGGCATTTGACGAACACGGTCAGCGCCAGCATGTGCCGCCCGTCGGCGATAAGCATGAGGTCGAGCGAACCGTCCTCGCGGTCCGCCTGAAACAGCCGCTCCAGCCCCAGGAGGCTCGCCAGCAAAGCGCCGATCCAAAGGATCGCCGGGCCGATGCGGGCGAGCAGATTGAGGTCCGGCCCAACGCCGAAGGGGATGACGGCGACGACGGCGAGGAAAAAGAGCACGCCCGTCAAGGCGCCGCTGCCGGCACGGATGCCGAGCCTGACTTCACGGACGTAGAGGGCGAGCATCAGGGGGTGCTCCGAATAGGGGCATCATGCCCGTCGCGCCGAGCCCCCATCGCCAACTCCCTAGCCCCCTCGAGCCCCAGCGGCAAATGCGTCGCCGCCACGATCATCCCCCCTTCCCGAAGATGCCCCCGCATCAGTTCCGCAAACCGCCCCTCCGACGCCCGGTCGAGGCCCGCCGTCGGCTCATCCAAGAGCCACACCGGCCGATGCGAAACCAAGAGCCGCGCGATCGCCGCCCGCCGCCGCTGCCCGGTGGAGAGATAGCCGAACGGCAGATACCCGATATCCTCGAGCCCCACCGTCTCCAGCGCCTCCGATACCGTCGTCTGCGCCTGCCCGAGGAAGCGCTGCCAGAAAACCAGGTTCTCTTCCACGGTCAGCGCGGTCTTCATCGCGTTGAAGTGCCCCAGATAGTGGCAGGCGGCCCTGATATCCGGCCATTGCTCCCCGCCTCCAGTCAGCGCCAGCCGCCCCGCCGCAGGCCGCAACAGCCCGGCGAGGATGCGCAGTAGCGTTGTTTTGCCGGCTCCATTCGGTCCCTTCACCAGCAAAGCTTCGCCGCTCGCAACCGCGAACGAAGTGTCGGAGAATATGACCTCTCCCCCACGCTCGCCGCTCAGCGCCTCGGCGGCGAGCCGCATTGTTTTTTGTCCGTCCGGCAATGGATGTCCTTGGAAATCGACAACGGGAAAGTTTCACGAAACTCGGTATGGAACTCTTCTACGAAATTCTCTATATCCCGGACAACCACGCCAGCGGTCGGCGTGTCACTTTGTGCCGATACCCGCGCGCGCGCCGCCTTGACCGGCCGGGACGCAGGGGAGCGGACAGCGGAAATGATCGCACCCGCACCTACGCGCCTGTCGCCTCAGGAGTCCGTTCCCGTTTCGGATGAACAGACTAGGATAGGATCGCTCGTGTCTATTTCTTCCCTCGACAGTTACAAATGCCGCCGCAGCCTCAAGGTTGGCGATAAGGAATACACCTATTTCGACCTCAAGGAGGCGGAGAAGAACGGGCTTTCCGGCATCTCCCGGCTTCCCTTCTCCATGAAGGTGCTTCTGGAGAACCTGCTGCGCCGCGAGGACGGGCGCTCGGTCACCAAGGAAAGCATCCAGGCCGTGGCAAAGTGGCTCGAGGATAGGGGCACGGCCGGCGTCGAGGTCGCCTATTCGCCGGCCCGCGTCCTGATGCAGGACTTCACCGGCGTCCCGGCGGTGGTCGACCTTGCCGCCATGCGCGACGCCATGGCCGCACTCGGCGGAGATCCGGAGAAGATCAACCCGCTGGTGCCGGTCGACCTCGTCATCGACCACTCGGTCATCGTCGACGAGTTCGGCACGCCAAAGGCCTTCAAGCGCAATGTCGAGCTGGAGTACAAGCGCAACGGCGAGCGTTACCGCTTCCTGAAATGGGGCCAGCAGGCATTCAAGAACTTCCGTGTCGTGCCTCCCGGCACCGGCATCTGCCACCAGGTGAACCTGGAATATCTCGGCCAGGTCGTGTGGACGAAGGACGAAGACGGCGAGACGGTCGCCTATCCCGACACCTGCGTCGGCACCGATTCGCACACCACGATGATCAACGGCCTCGGCGTTCTCGGCTGGGGCGTCGGCGGCATCGAGGCGGAAGCGGCCATGCTCGGCCAGCCGGTCTCCATGCTGCTTCCCGAGGTCATCGGCTTCAAGCTCACCGGCAAGCTCAATGAGGGCGTGACGGCGACAGACCTAGTGCTCACCGTCACGCAGATGCTGCGCCAGAAGGGGGTCGTCGGCAAGTTCGTCGAGTTCTTCGGCCCCGGCCTCAACAACATGACACTGGCCGACCGCGCCACCATCGGCAACATGTCGCCGGAATACGGCGCCACCTGCGGCTTCTTCCCCACCGACGAGGAGACGCTGAAATATCTGCGCACCTCCGGCCGCGATGAGGACCGCATTGCCCTCGTGGAAGCCTATTCCAAGGCACAAGGCATGTGGCGCGACGCGGACGCCCCGGAGCCTGTCTTCACCGACATGCTGCAGCTAGACCTCGGCGATGTCGTGCCTTCCATGGCCGGCCCGAAGCGCCCCGAGGGCCGCATTCCGCTGGGCAGCATCGCCTCCGGCTTCGAGGAAGCGCTGGCGAAGGAATACAAGAAGTCCGGAGACACTACGAAGCGCTACCCGGTCGAGGGCATGGACATCGACATCGCCCACGGCGACGTGGCGATCGCCGCCATCACCTCGTGCACCAACACCTCGAACCCGAGCGTGCTGATCGCCGCCGGCCTTCTCGCCCGCAACGCCAACCGGCTGGGCCTCAAGCAGAAGCCGTGGGTGAAGACTTCACTCGCCCCCGGCAGCCAGGTGGTGGCCGAGTATCTGGAAAAATCCGGCCTTCAGAAGGAGTTGGACCAGCTCGGCTTCAACCTTGTTGGCTTCGGCTGCACCACCTGCATCGGCAATTCCGGCCCGCTTCTCGAGCCGATCTCCAAGGTGATAAACGACAAGGGCCTGATCGTCGCCTCGGTGCTTTCCGGCAACCGCAACTTCGAGGGCCGTGTGTCGCCTGACGTGCAGGCGAACTACCTCGCTTCTCCGCCGCTGGTCGTCGCCTACGCGCTCGCCGGCTCGGTGACCAGGGACCTGACCACGGAGCCCATCGGCGAGGACAAGGACGGCCAGCCAGTCTACCTGAAGGACATCTGGCCCACCAGCCAGGAGGTGAACGACTTCATCACGAAGCACGTCACCCGCGAGCTCTTCGCCTCCAAATACGCTGACGTCTTCAAAGGCGACGAATTGTGGCGCGAGGTCAAGGCGCCGACGGGCCAGACTTACGCCTGGGACTCGGATTCGACCTACGTCCAGAACCCGCCCTACTTCGAGGGCATGGCGCCGGCGCCGAAGCCGTCCGGCGACATCAAGGGCGCGCGCGTCCTGGGGCTGTTCGGTGACAAGATCACCACCGATCACATCTCACCGGCCGGCTCCATCAAGGCGCAGTCGCCCGCCGGCAAGTACCTCATGGACCACGGCGTCGGTGTCGCCGACTTCAACCAGTACGGCACGCGGCGCGGCAATCATGAGGTGATGATGCGCGGCACCTTCGCCAACATCCGCATCCGCAACCATATGCTGGGCGAAAACGGCACCGAGGGCGGCTACACGTTCCACTATCCCTCGAAGGAAGAGATGTCGATCTACGACGCCGCCATGCGCTACAAGGCCGAAGGCGTGCCGCTGGTCATCTTCGCCGGCGTGGAATACGGCAACGGCTCCTCGCGCGACTGGGCGGCCAAGGGCACCAACCTGCTCGGCGTGCGCGCCGTCATCGCCCAGTCCTTCGAGCGCATCCACCGCTCGAACCTCGTCGGCATGGGCGTCATCCCCTTCGTCTTCGCCGAGGAGACGAGCTGGCAGGAGCTGGGGCTGAAGGGCGACGAGACCGTCAGCATCGAAGGGCTGGACAACATCCAACCCCGCGTCACGCTCACCGCCAGGATCACCTATGCCGACGGCACGGTGAAGGACGTTCCGGTGCTGTGCCGCATCGATACGCTGGACGAGCTCGAGTACTTCAAGAACGGCGGCATCCTGCACTACGTGCTGCGCGATCTCGCCGCCTAGCTCACAGCACGGATCCAGAAAGAAAGCCGCCGGCCCCCGGCGGCTTTCTTGTTTTATAGGTGCGGCTGGCCTTGACGCCCGGAGCCTTAATTACTCGATCACCCCGCAGGCAATCCGGTCCCCCGCCTCGCCGGAAGGCTGGCTGCCGTAGTCGTCTGGATCGGCGTGCACCACGACGGCCGAACCGTCATCGTCCTGTAGCGGGTTTTCACCGTCTTCGCTTACCGACACCCGGTCGGTGAAGAACTCCACCCTCAAGACGCCGTCCTGTCCGACATTCACATTGGGCAGATCGCCCGGATGCGGTCCTCCTTCGCTCAAGACGCCGTGCTCCCTGTCGCCGGCGTAATGGCCGCCCGCCGATGCGAAGCCATCCCCGACGTTGCACGTGCCCGTTTCATGGACGTGGAAGCCATGCGGGCCGGGAGGCAGGTCCGTCATCTCGACGACGATGTGCACCATCCCCGAGGCCGTTTCGTTGAACGTCACCGTGCCGACCTCCCGCTCTTCGGGATCGATCATGTTGGCTGAAAGGCTCTTCCCGTTCTCCTGCGCAGAAGCGTGAGAAAGCGGCAGCAGCGCCGCCAGTATGGCCGTGGCCGTCACTCGCATATCGTCTCTCCTTGCTCGGTGTCGCTGCCCTGTACATTCAGGTGCGGTGCAGCCCTCCGCACCAACCAGCATCTAGGGCGTTTTGTTTCGCAATCGGCAGAAACAGCCGGAAAAAGAAAAAGGCCGGCGCAACGGCCGGCCCTTTCAACTTCCGTGCAATCGGCCTCACGCCGGCAGTATCGCACGTTCCAGCGTGGTGAGCTGGGCGAGGAATTCCTCCGCCTTCGTACGCGCCTCGTCGTCCTTGGCGTCTTCGACGTCCTCTCGCGCTTCCTGGATACGGCGCGCAACATCCTCACGGTCGATGTCATCGACATGCATCGCCGATTCCGCCAGCAGCGTACAGCCATCGGGCAGAACGTCCGCAAAGCCGCCGAAGACGACATAACGGTCTTCCCTGCCCTCGCGCGCAACGGTGATCACGCCCGGCTTGATGTTGGTCATGGTCGGAGCGTGGTTGGCCATTACGGTCATCTCGCCTTCCGTACCGGGAATAACGACATACTCGACGTCCTCGGAAACGAGCAACCGCTCGGGCGAGACCAGTTCGAATTTGAAAGCTTGAGCCATGACGTCCTACCGAGTGAGGTTCGGCCGAGGCGGGTTCCGCCTTCGGCCGCTATTCAATGTTCAGCCTGCGCGTCAGGCGGCCTCGGCGGCCAGCCGCTCGGCCTTCTCGATCGCGTCCTCGATCGTGCCGACCATGTAGAACGCCGCTTCCGGCAGGTGGTCGTACTCGCCGGCGACCAAGCCCTTGAAGCCCTTGATCGTGTCGGCAAGGTCCACCAGCTTGCCCGGCGAACCGGTGAACACCTCGGCCACGAAGAAGGGCTGCGACAGGAAGCGCTCGATCTTGCGGGCGCGCGCCACCGTCAGCTTGTCCTCTTCGGAAAGCTCGTCCATGCCCAGGATGGCGATGATGTCCTGCAGCGACTTGTAGCGCTGCAGCGTCTGCTGCACGTCGCGCGCCACCTGGTAGTGCTCTTCGCCGACGATCATCGGGTCGAGCATGCGCGAGGTGGAGTCGAGCGGGTCGACCGCCGGGTAGATGCCCTTTTCCGAGATGGCGCGGTTGAGCACCGTCGTCGCGTCCAGGTGGGCGAACGAGGTGGCCGGCGCCGGGTCGGTCAGGTCGTCGGCGGGCACGTAGATCGCCTGCACCGAGGTGATCGAGCCGGTGGTCGTCGTCGTGATGCGCTCCTGCAGCGCGCCCATGTCGGTGGCAAGCGTCGGCTGGTAGCCCACGGCCGAGGGAATGCGGCCGAGAAGCGCCGACACTTCGGAGCCCGCCTGCGTGAAGCGGAAGATGTTGTCGACGAAGAACAGCACGTCCTGGCCCTGGTCGCGGAAATACTCCGCCACCGTCAGGCCGGTGAGGCCGACGCGCGCGCGGGCGCCGGGCGGCTCGTTCATCTGGCCGTAGACGAGCGCGGCCTTGGAGCCCTCGCCGCCGCCGGCCTTGTTGACGCCCGAATCGATGAACTCGTGATAGAGGTCGTTGCCCTCGCGCGTGCGCTCGCCGACGCCGGCGAACACCGAGTAACCGCCATGGGCCTTCGCCACGTTGTTGATCAGCTCCTGGATGAGAACCGTCTTGCCGACGCCCGCGCCGCCGAACAGGCCGATCTTGCCGCCCTTGGCGTATGGCGCCAGAAGATCGAGCACCTTGATGCCGGTGACCAGGATCTCGGCCTCCGTCGATTGCTCGACATAGGTCGGCGCCGGCTGGTGGATGCCGCGCATTTCCGTCGCCTCGATCGGGCCGGCCTCGTCGGTCGGCTCGCCGATCACGTTGATGATGCGGCCGAGCATCTGCGGCCCGACGGGAACCGAGATCGAATCGCCCGTATCGAACACCTTCTGGCCGCGCACGAGCCCTTCAGTACCGTCCATGGCGATGCAGCGAACGGTGTTTTCGCCCAGGTGCTGGGCCACTTCGAGCACCAGCCGGTTACCCTGATTGTCGGTCTCCAGCGCGTTCAGGATCGCCGGCAGGTTATCCTCGAACTGCACGTCGACAACGGCGCCGATGACCTGGCGGACGATGCCGGCCGGGCCGGAAGCCTTGGCGCGGGCGGCAGGCGTCTTCGCGGCGGCCGCCCTGGCAGGCGCCTTCGTATTCGCCGCGGCGGCCTTGGCGGGCGCCTTCCTGACGGTCTTCGCGGCCGGCTTGGCCGCCTCTGTGGTCTTGGCCGTACCTGCCGGTGCCCGCTTCGGGGTCGCTGCTTTTGCCATTGGTTTCTACCTCTTCGATCCGCTAGAGCGCTTCCGCGCCCGAAATGATTTCGATCAGTTCCTTGGTGATCTGCGCCTGGCGCTGGCGGTTGTAGGTGATCGACAGCTTGTCGATCATGTCGCCCGCATTGCGCGTCGCATTGTCCATCGCTGTCATCTTGGCGCCCATCTCGCCTGCAGCGTTCTCGAGCAGCGCGCGGAACACCTGCACGGCAATATTGCGCGGGATGAGGTCCGCCAGGATCGCCGCCGCTTCCGGCTCGTATTCATAGACCGCCCCGCCGGCGACCTCCTCCGCTTCCTCGTCCACCGAAACGGCGGCGGGGATGATCTGCAGTGCCGTCGGCACCTGGCTGATGACCGACTTGAACTCGGAATAGAACAGCGTGCAGACGTCGAACTGGCCCTCGTCGAACAGCCCGATCACCTTCCTGGCAATGGCGTCGGCGTTGGCGAAGCCGATCTGCTTGACCTCGCGAAGCTCCACGCGGTCGATGATGAGCTCGCTGAAGTCGCGGCGCAGGATATCGAAACCCTTCTTGCCGACGGTGAGGATCTTCACCTGCTTGCCGTTGGCGATTAATTCGCGCGCATGCTCGCGCGCCAGCTTGGCGATCTGGCTGTTGAAGCCGCCGCAAAGCCCGCGCTCCGCGGTCGCCACGACCAGAAGGTGGGTGTCGTCCTTGCCGGTGCCGGCCATCAGCGGCGGCGCATCCGTGCCCGAGACGGTGCTCGTCACATTGGCGAGCACCACGCCCATGCGCGTGGCGTAAGGGCGCGCGGCCTCGGCCGCCTCCTGGGCACGACGCAGCTTCGCCGCGGCGACCATCTGCATCGCCTTGGTGATCTTCTGCGTCGCCTTGACGGAGGCGATCCGGTTGCGAAGGTCTTTCAGTGAAGCCATTCGAATACCCTAGTCCTTACCGGCTGCCGCCGAAGTCAATGCGTTTACGCCGGCCAGCGCGATTTCCGCGCCCTCGTCCGGTGTCGCTCCCGCCGCGCCGATGCCGCCGACGATCTCTCCACCCACGATGAGCGGAAAGCCGCCATCCACAGGCATTGCTTCATCCAACGCAAGGATGCGAGGCGTGTGCGCCAGGCTTTCCTCGAAAACCTTTGTCGGACGCTTGAACGCCACCGCCGAGCGCGCCTTGGCCTCCGCCACGCGGATGCTGCCGAACTGCGTGTCGTCGAGCCTTTCCTGAAGCACGAGATGCCCGCCGACATCGACCACCGCAATCACCGACGGCATGCCCTTTGCAAGCGCCGTCTGGCTGGCCGCGTCCGCAATCCGCCGTGCATCGGCGAGAGAAAGCGACGCTCCGTAGCCTGGTTGGGTTGCGGTGCTCACGCTTCGCTGCCTTTCAGCCTCAGGCGAAGTTCTTGGCGAAGGCGTCGATCTCGGCCTTGAGCTTGTCGCGCAGCTCGTCCGAAAGCGCCTTCTCCTTGCGGATCGCGTCGAGGATCTCCTTGCCCTCGGAACGCATATGCGCAAGCAGCGCCTGCTCGAAGCGCGTCACGTCGCCGAGTGCCAGCTTGTCGAGATAGCCCTGCACGCCGGAGAAGATCACCACCACCTGCTCTTCGGTCTTGAGCGGCGAGAACTGCGGCTGCTTCAGGAGTTCCGTCAGGCGCGCGCCGCGGTTGAGCATGCGCTGCGTGGCCGCGTCGAGGTCCGAGCCGAACTGGGCGAAGGCCGCCATCTCGCGGTACTGCGCCAGCTCGCCCTTGATCGAGCCGGCCACCTGCTTCATCGCCTTGACCTGCGCTGCCGAGCCCACGCGGGACACCGACAGGCCGACATTCACGGCCGGCCGGATGCCCTGGAAGAACAGGTTCGTCTCCAGGAAGATCTGCCCGTCGGTGATGGAGATGACGTTGGTCGGGATATAGGCCGACACGTCGTTGGCCTGCGTCTCGATGATGGGGAGCGCGGTAAGCGAACCCGCGCCGTTGTCCTCGTTCATCTTCGCCGCGCGCTCGAGAAGCCGCGAGTGCAGGTAGAACACGTCGCCCGGATAGGCCTCGCGGCCCGGCGGGCGGCGCAGAAGCAGCGACATCTGGCGGTAGGCGACGGCCTGCTTGGACAGGTCGTCATAGCCGATCACCGCGTGCTTGCCGTTGTCGCGGAAATATTCGCCCATGGCGCAGCCGGCGAACGGCGCCAGGAACTGCATCGGCGCAGGGTCGGAAGCCGTGGCGGCGACGATGATGGAATAGTCCAGCGCGCCGCGCTCTTCGAGCACCTTCACGAACTGCGCGACGGTCGAGCGCTTCTGGCCGACGGCGACATAGACGCAGTAGAGCTTCTGGCTCTCGTCGTCGCCCTCGTTGAGCGGCTTCTGGTTGAGGAAGGTGTCGAGCAGGATGGCGGTCTTGCCGGTCTGGCGGTCGCCGATGATGAGCTCGCGCTGGCCGCGGCCGATCGGGATCAGCGCGTCGATGGCCTTCAGGCCCGTCGACATCGGCTCATGCACCGACTTGCGGGGGATGATGCCCGGCGCCTTCACATCGACACGGCGGCGCTCTGCAGCCTTGATCGGGCCCTTGCCGTCGATCGGGTTGCCGAGCGCGTCGACCACGCGGCCGAGAAGGCCGGGCCCCACCGGCACGTCGACGATGGCGCCGGTGCGCTTGACCGTGTCGCCTTCCTTGATGTCGCGGTCGGAGCCGAAGATCACGACGCCGACATTGTCGACCTCGAGGTTGAGCGCCATGCCGCGGATGCCGCCGGGAAACTCCACCATCTCGCCGGCCTGCACGTTGTCCAGGCCGTAGACGCGGGCGATGCCGTCACCGACGGAGAGCACCTGGCCGACCTCGGAAACCTCGGCCTCCTTGCCGAAATTCTTGATCTGGTCCTTGAGAATTGCGGAAATTTCCGCCGCGCGGATATCCATCAGCCGACCTCTTTCAGTGCAAGCTTAAGCGAATTGAGTTTTGTTTTGAGCGATGTATCGATCTGGCGTGAGCCGAGCTTCACGACAAGGCCGCCGAGCAGCGAGGGATCGACCGTAACCTTTACGGTAACTTCCTTGCCGGCGACCTGTTTGAGCGCAGCCTTCAGCCCCCGCTCCTGCGCAGCGCTCAGCGCATGCGCCGAAGCCACCTCGGCAGCCGCCTCGCCGCGCGCCTCGGCCGCCACCTTGCGGAAGCCGCGGATCATCTGCGGCACTGCGAACAGCCGCCGGTTCTTGGCCACGACACGCAGGAAATTGCCGACCAGCCCGCCGATCTTCGTCCTGGTGAGAACGGCGTCGACAGCCTTGAACTGCTCGTCGGCGGAAAAGACGGGGCTTTTGATCAGCCGCTGAAGGTCTTCACTTCCCTCCAGCATGGCCTCGAAACGGCCGAGGTCCTCTTCGACCTGCGGAATCGCGTTCGATTCCTGCGCCAGTTCGAACAGCGAAAGCGCATAGCGTCCCGCCACCCCGGAGATCATCGAGCCAGACTGTGCCACCAAATGGCCTCTTCCCGCAGCTTGGGGGTCACGAGATTTGACGCTGGAGTGCGAGACTCGGGCTAAATCTCTGACCTTGTTGATAGTTTCTCAACCCGAGGGAACGGGCGCCGCCGTCCCCCGGTCGAAAGCCGTTTGCCGTCTAGCACAGGCTTACGGGACTCGCAACACGCGCGCGCCCAAGGAGTGGCGGCACCTTTGTCGCATGCACGCAGGCGCGCGCGGGAAGGCCTGATCAGCGAATGAAACCGAGCGCGAAAGCCAGCGGCAGCGCGGCCAGCGCCAACATGACGAGAAGAGCGATCCAGTTGAAAAGCGTACCGCCCCTATCCGACATCATGGAGACGATCCGCCCGAAAGCGGCCAGCGCCCAGGCAATCCCCAACGTCATGTAGATCAGCGGCTGCGCGAACAGGATCGCCGACAGGCCGATACCGACATAAAAGCCGCCCAGCAGAGAACGCGATTCCGACAGCGCCTCGGGATGACGCTCCACCGCACGCAGCCTCAGCGCCCGCAGGCTGAGCCGCGGAGCAAACATTGCGACAAGGCCGAGAAGAGCCGTGAAGACGGCAGCCCCCCAAGCCAGCCATTCGCCCTGGCTGTAGGGCCAGGGAAATGCGAAATCCATTGGATGTGCCCTCCATCTGCGCCGTTGACGCCTTAGCCGGTTCGGATGCCGCCGCCAACATGCCGTACGCTGCGGTTATAAAAAACTCTGCGGATCGATATCCACCTGCACTCGCACCGAACCGCGCGGTCGCGGTGCCGCCGCGATTAGCCGGCGCAGATACGCCTGCAGGTCGGCGCGCCGCGGTCCCTGTACCAGGAGCCGGAAGCGGTGCCGCCCGGCGACCAGCGCCAGCGGCGCCTCCGCCGGGCCCAGAACCTCGATCTCGCTGGCTGCGGGGGCTGACCGGCGCAGGGCGCGGGCATGGCTTTCGGCCTCCACCCGCGTGGCGGCGCTGACGATCAGCGCTGCCAGCCGGCCGAAAGGCGGCAGACCGGCGCGCTCGCGCTCGGCGATCTCGCGTTCATAGAAGGTCTCGGCATCGCCGGAGACCAGCGCCTGCATCACCGGGTGCTCCGGCTGGTAAGTCTGCAGAAGGCCGGTGCTCTTCTTGCCGAAGCGGCCGGCCCGGCCCGTAACCTGGCTCAAGAGCTGAAAGGTACGCTCGGCCGCCCGCGGGTCGCCGTTGGCAAGCCCCAGATCGGCGTCCACCACACCGACCAGCGTCATCAACGGAAAATTGTGCCCCTTGGCGACCAGCTGCGTGCCCACCACGATGTCGGCCTCGCCCTCGGCGATGGCCTCCAGCTCCAGCCGGAGCCGTTTTACACCGCCCATCAGGTCCGACGACAGGACGATCGTGCGCGCCTCGGGGAAGTGCCGGTCCACTTCCTCCGCGATGCGCTCGACGCCGGGGCCGCAGGCCGCCAGATGGTCGAGCGTACCGCATTCGGGGCAGGCCTCCGGCTGCTGTTCGTGATAGCCGCAATGGTGGCAGACAAGCTGACGGCGGAAGCGATGCTCCACCAGCCAGCTCGAACAGTTGGGGCACTGGAAGCGGTGCCCGCACACGCGGCAGAGCGTCAGCGGCGCATAGCCTCGGCGGTTGAGGAAGAGCAGCGCCTGTTCCTTGCGCTCGATTGTCTGCGCCATCGCTTCGATGAGCACCGGCGACAAGAATCCGCCGCGCGCCGGCGGCGCCTTGCGCATGTCGACGGCGCGAAGCTCCGGCAGCGCCGCATCCGCGAAGCGAGCCGGCAGAAGGATACGCTCGTAGCGCCCCTGGTCGGCGTTCACCCGGCTTTCGAGCGATGGCGTGGCCGAGGCCAAAACCACGGGAAAATTGCCCAGATGCCCACGCACCACGCTCATATCGCGGGCGTTGTAGAAAACCCTATCCTCCTGCTTGTAGGCCGGGTCGTGCTCCTCGTCGACGACGATCAGCCCGAGTTCCTTAAACGGCAGGAAGAGCGCCGAGCGTGCGCCCGCCACCACGCGCACCTGCCCCTCGGCCACCTGCCGCCACACGCGCTCCCGCTTCCTCGGGGCGATGTCGGAGTGCCATTCTGCCGGCTTGGCGCCAAAGCGGTCGTGAAAACGTTCGAGAAAAGCCTGCGTCAGCGCGATCTCCGGCAGGAGGATAAGCACCTGCTTCCCCCTCGCAAGCGCCGCCGCCACGGCCTCGAAATAGACCTCGGTCTTGCCCGAACCCGTCACCCCGTCGATCAGCGTCACGCTGAAGTGCTCAGCCGCCGCCTTTTCGCGCACCCGGCTTGCGGCCTCGCTCTGGTCCGGGGTGAGTGCCGCGCGTCCGAAATCGGGGTCCGGCGCGGCCACCACCGGCCGCGGCGGGATCTCAACCTTCTCGAACACGCCCTGCGCGGCAAGCCCGTCGACGACGCTCATCGACACGCCGGCCGCATGCGCCAGGCCTGAGCGCGTCCACGCCTGGCCGTCGGCCACGCAGCCGAGCACGCGCTCGCGCGCCGCCGTCATGCGGTCGGGCCGGTTCGCCGTCAGGCGCAGCCCCTCGGTCGGCGGCTCCGGGTCGAAGGCGCCCGGCGCGCGCAGCACCATACGCGCCACCATGCCCGGGGGCGACAGCGTGTAGTCGGCCACCCAATCGATGAAGCGGCGCATGTCCGCCGGCACGGCCGGGCAATCGAAGACCTCCGATATCGCGCGCAGCTTCTTCGCCGCAACCGGCTCGCCGTCGCCGTCCCATGCCACGCCCGCCACCTCGCGCGGGCCAAGCGGCACGCGCAGGATCGCCCCCGGCTCCACCCTCGCGCCGTCGGGTACGGCATAGGAGTAGGGCCGCTCCGCCGGCATGGGCACCATGACGGGAATCACGCGCTTTTGGAACGAATCTCGTTTCATCAGGCGTGACCTTGCCGGATTCTTGGATTAGAGCAAGGCCGAGCATAGATGAGATGCGGCGGCCTGCCGTCGCTGGCCCGGCCAAGCAAGCTAAGGAGACAGACATGAAGTTCTTCGTCGACACAGCCGACGTCAACGAAATCCGCGAGCTCAGCGAGACCGGGCTTCTCGACGGGGTGACCACCAACCCGTCGCTGATCATGAAGTCCGGCCGCCCCATTCTCGAGGTCACCAAGGAGATCTGCGACATCGTCGACGGCCCTGTCTCGGCCGAGGTGACGGCGGTGGAATTCGAGGAGATGATGCGCGAGGCCGACATCCTGTCGGAGATCGCCGACAACATCTGCATCAAGGTGCCGCTCACGATGGACGGCCTGAAGGCCTGCAAGGCGCTGACCGGCAGCGGCCGCAAGGTCAACGTCACGCTGTGCTTCTCGGCCAACCAGGCACTGCTTGCCGCCAAAGCCGGCGCCACCTTCATCTCGCCCTTCATCGGCCGGCTGGACGATACGGGCATCGACGGCATGGAGCTGATCTCGGAGATCCGTACCATCTACGACAACTACGATTTCGACACGGAAATCCTCGCCGCCTCCATCCGCACCATGAACCACGTCAAGCAGGCCGCCCTCATCGGCGCCGACGTCGCGACGGTCCCGCCGTCGGTGCTGAAGGCCCTGGTCAAGCACCCGCTCACCGACAAGGGACTGGAAGCCTTCCTCGCCGACTGGGCAAAGACCGGGCAGAAGATCGGGTAAAGGCTTCTCTCGCAGGTCGTCATCCCGGAAAGCCGAAGGCTTGTCCGGGATCCATTCCGTGACATCTGCGTTCCGGAATGGGTTCCGGACAGCATCTGTTTCGCTCCGGCTTCCCGAATGACGCGCTATAGATCAGGCTGCGCTCGGCTGACAACCGGCGCCAAATTCCACCGCCGGGTTCTCCGCCAGCCGGGTAAGCGCATGCGCCTGAAGCGCCGCGGCGACATCCGCCGGCTCGCCATCCAGCAGATCCGGTGCGATCGGCTTGCCGATGGTCATGTGAAAATCGCGGCCCTTCTTGTTCAGAAGCTCGTGGAACAGCGTCATGTCGCGCAGCTCCGCCGAGTATTTGGACAAGAGATAGAACAGGCCCGAATTGCGTGCCGTGATGTTGACCGGGATTACCGGCACCTCGTACCGCCGCGCCAGCGCCACCACCGAGGGCTGCCAGGGCCGCTCGGTCAGCTTGTCCTCGTTCCAATAGGCGATGCGACCGGCCGGAAACAGCACGATGGCCTTGGCCTCGGCGAAGGACTTCGCCGTCATCTCCAGCGTATCGCGGCTCTTGGCGTGGGATTTCACGCCAGGGCGCCATTCCACCGGGATAATAAGATCGCGGAAGCGCGGATTGACGCGCAATGCATCTCGATTGGCGAAGATGGCCAGATCCGGCCGCCGCTCTTTCATCAGGTCGAAGACGGCGATGCCGTCTGCAATGCCCGTGGGGTGCGTCGGCGCTAGGATGAACCCGCCCGTCGCCGGGATGTTCTCCGTGCCATGGGCGGAGACATTCAGCGAAAGCAACGTGCTGATATAGGTGAAAGCGTCCCAGCCGGAAAGCTCGGCGATCTCGTCGGCCATGGCCAGCGCCTGCCGGTAATGGAAGTAGCGGTAGAGCAGCGGCCGCGCCACCGGCCACAGGGGATGCCGTGAAAGATGGGTGGTGCGCTCCGCAATGAGCTGGTCGACGATATGCGGAGCCTCTTTTGCGGCGAGCGCGTCACGCTTGAGCACACGATTTCCCAGCACTCCGGCGACCGACATGAGCGTCGTGTGAAAATCCATAAGCGAAGCACTCCGTTAGCGGCTGTTTCACCGAAAACTATGACGACGCAATGACGACCCTACCGATTACAAGCGGACATGATGTGGTTTCCTGAAGCCATGATGGCATCATAGCACAGCCCGCCTAGCGCACGTCCAGCCTTGCCAGATCCTGGGCCACGGCAAGGTGGATAAATTCCGCCAACTCCCGCGCGGCCCGGTCCTCCGCGTCGCGCTGGGCGCGCAGCACGGCGAATTCCTGGGGCGGACGGTCGAAGAAGGCGTTCACACGTTGCGTTCCGTTGCCCACCTCCTTGCCGGTCACACTGTCGGTGATGCGGTATCGCCCCGTCAGGGTGACTGTGCCGGCGGTCGGTTCGTTCTCGCTTCCGCGCTGGATCTGCACGGACGAGCCGACGCCGCGGGCTACCGTGAGGTCGAGCTTGTATTCGGGCTTCGCCGGCTCGCTGGCCCCGCCATGAAGCAGGAAAACGAGATGATTGCGCACCTGTTGGGCAAAACGCGTGGAGACAGGCGCCACGGAAATGGAGTTGAGCTCCGCGACCGCCTCCTGCCCCGCCGTGCCGGGTGTATACTCGGCCAGCATCGGCCGCACCGTGCAGCCGGCGGCGATCATCAGCAGGAGGCCTGAGCCGGCCAGGGCCAGAGCGCGGATGGTGGCGTTCACGGGCTTACCCCTCAGGCGACGACGTTGACGATTCGTTGCGGAACCACGATCACCTTGCGCGGAGCGGCGCCGCCCAGCGCCTTCTGCACGAAATCGAGCCCGAGGACCGCTTTTTCGACGGCAGCTTGATCCGCGTCGCGGGCGATTGTCAAATCCCCACGCTTCTTGCCGTTGATCTGCACCGGCAGCACGATGTCGTTGTCCACAACGAGATCGGCATCGTAGTCGGGCCAGGCGCCGGCGGCGACCAGGCTGTTTCCGCCGATCCTCGCCCAGCACTCCTCCGCCAGATGCGGCATGAAGGGCGCAACCAGGTGGATCAGGATCTCCACTGCCTCCCGGGCCGCCGCGCGGGCATCGCCGTCGGCCCCGCCCAGGCCGGAGAACGGCGCCTGAAGCTCGTTGACCAATTCGTGTATGCGGGCGATCGCGCGGTTGAAGGCCAGCCGCTCGATATCCTCGCCAACCGCCTTCAGCGCCTTGTGCGCCGGCTTGGAGATAGCGGCGGCCTCCCCTGTCTTCGCCGCACGCGGCGAAGCATCCGCAACGGCAGGCGCCGCCTCGTTCACCAGCCGCCACACGCGCTGCACGAAGCGGTGCGCGCCCGCCGCCCCTTCGTCCGTCCATTCCACGTCGCGGTCGGGCGGCGAATCGGACAGCATGAACCAGCGCGCCGTGTCGGCGCCGAAGGACTCGGTAATGTCCTCCGGGCTTACCGTGTTCTTCTTCGACTTCGACATCTTTTCCAGCGAGCCGATCGCCACCTCGTCGCCGGTGGCGATCTCGATGGCCTTGCGCCCTTCGCCCGTCCCTTCGAGACGCACCTCGCCCGGCGCCAGCCAGCGCCCGTCCGCCGCGCGATAGGTCTCGTGCACTACCATTCCTTGCGTGAACAGGCCCTTGAACGGCTCGTCCAGGTCAAGGTGCCCGGTCGCCCGCATGGCGCGGGTGAAGAAGCGCGAATAGAGCAGATGCAGGATGGCGTGCTCGATGCCGCCGATATACTGGTCCACCGGCAGCCACCGGTTCACCGCCTCGCGCTCGGTCGGCGTCTGCGCGTGCGGCGAGGCGAAGCGGATGAAATACCAGGACGAATCGACGAAGGTGTCCATCGTGTCCGTCTCGCGCCGCGCATCCGCCCTGCATTTCGGGCATTTGACGTGCCGCCAGGTGGGATGCCGGTCGAGCGGATTGCCCGGCCGGTCGAAGTCCACATCGTCCGGCAACCTGACGGGCAGGTCCGCCTTCGGCACCGGCACCACGCCGCAGGCATCGCAATGGATCATGGGGATTGGGCAGCCCCAATAGCGCTGACGCGAGACGCCCCAGTCGCGCAGGCGGAAGTTCACCTCGCGCGTCCCCACGGGCCGGCCGTCCAGCATCTCCTTTTCCAGCCGCTTCGCCACCTCCTCGAAGGCCTGATCGTTCGTCATGCCGTCGAGGAAGCGCGAATTGAGCATCACGCCGTCGTCCGAATAGGATTCCTCGGTGATCTGGAAGGTCGCCGGGTCGGCCCCTTCCGGCATCACCACCGGGATAACCGGCAGGCCGTATTTGTTGGCGAAGTCGAGGTCGCGCTGATCGCCCGACGGACAGCCGAAGATGGCGCCCGTGCCATATTCCATCAGCACGAAATTGGCCACATAGACCGGCAGCGTCCATTTCGGGTCGAACGGGTGGCGCACCTTGATACCCGTATCGAAACCCTTCTTCTCCGCCGTCTCCAGGGCGGCGGCCGACGTGCCGATGCGCCGGCATTCCTCGATGAAGGCCGCCAGCTCCGCGTTCCCCTCGGCCGCCTTCTTCGCCAGCGGATGGTCGGGTGCAATGGCCATGAAGGAGGCGCCGAAGATGGTGTCCGGCCGCGTCGTATAGACCTCCAGCTCCTTTTCGCTCTTAGGCGCGGTCTCCTCGACCAGCGCCCAGCGGATCGACAGCCCCTCGGACCGGCCGATCCAGTTGCGCTGCATCAGCCGCACCTTCTCCGGCCATTCGTCGAGCCCGTCGATCGCCTGAAGCAGGTCTTCCGAATAGTCGGTGATCTTGAAGAACCACTGCGCCAGCTCGCGCTGCTCCACCTCGGCGCCGGAGCGCCAGCCGCGCCCGTCGATCACCTGCTCGTTGGCGAGCACCGTCTGGTCCACGGGGTCCCAGTTCACCTTCGAGGTCTTCCGCGTCACCAGCCCCTTCTCGTGGAAGTCGAGGAACAGCATCTGCTGGCGGTGGTAGTAGTCCACGTCGCACGTGGCGAACTCGCGGCTCCAGTCGAGCGAAAGGCCCATCATCTTGAGCTGGCCGCGCATCGCCGCGATGTTCTGGTAAGTCCATTCCTTGGGATGGACCTTGTTCTGTATGGCCGCGTTCTCCGCCGGCATGCCGAAGGCGTCCCACCCCATCGGATGCAGCACGCTGAAGCCCTTTGCCCGCTTGTAGCGCGCCACCACGTCGCCCATCGTGTAGTTGCGCGTGTGCCCGATATGGATGCGCCCCGATGGGTAGGGAAACATCTCGAGCACGTAGTAGGTCGGCCGCTCGTCCTCGTTGGAGGCTTCGAACAGGCGCGCCTCCTCCCACGCTTTCTGCCAGCGGGGTTCGGATGCGCGCGGATTGTAACGTTCGGTTGCCATGCCAGGTATTTCACGTAAGTAAGAGACGAGAATTTTCCGGCGGACCTTCACCACGGTTTGCGACAACCGTCAACTCCGGCTAGTGGTCTGACCCAAACAGATGGTACCCGTCTGTTTGGAGAAGTCAGCCCACAAGCTATTAATCTGGTGGGGCGATTTGTCCTGGCAGATGGGGACCATCTGTCAGGATCGCACCACTGGTCGTTCCCGCCCGCGACGAGACCCGAAGACCTTTCTGAATCCACCATGACCGACGCCGCTCACAACCTCCGCACCGTCCGCGAAAAAATAGCCGAGGCCGCCCGCGCCGCCTCCCGCCCGCCGGAAGACGTGACGCTCGTCGCCGTGTCGAAAACCTTCCCCGTCGAGCGGATTCGCCCGGCGATCGAGGCCGGCCAGCGCGTCTTCGGCGAAAACCGCGTGCAGGAAGCTTTAAGCAAATGGCCGGCTCTCAAGGAGGCTTTCCCCGACATCGAGTTGCACCTGATCGGCCCCTTGCAGTCCAACAAGGCCAGGGAGGCCGTGGCTCTGTTCGACGTGATCGAGACGGTCGACCGCGAAAAGATCGCCGCCACCCTCGCCTCCGAGACGGCCAGGCAAGGCCGCCACCCGCGCCTCTATGTCCAGGTCAACACCGGCCTCGAGGAGCAGAAGGCCGGCATAGACCCACGCGAGACCGCAGCCTTCGTCGCCCGCTGCCGCAATGTGCACGGCCTGGAAATCGAGGGCCTGATGTGCATCCCACCCATCGACGAGAACCCCGGCCCCCATTTCGCATTGCTGGAAAACCTCGCCTGCGAGGCCGGTGTCGAAAAGCTCTCAATGGGCATGTCGGCCGACTACGAGACGGCGATCGCCTTCGGGGCCACCGCCGTCCGTGTCGGCACGGCCATCTTCGGCAGCCGCGTCAAAAGATAGCAGCGTTTCGCGTCACTCTGTCCCATGCACGCCGGGCGCCGCAGTCCCAGATTCTTGTCATCGGCCGGTTAGCCCACAAGCTATCCGGCGTGTGGGCTTCCTGGCCTTGGCCAAGGAGGACACGATGAAACGTGTTTCAAACAGACGCACCACCGGCCTTCACCCCGGCGTTTACCGCGCAGTCGTCGGTTTGACGGCGCTTTACGTGCTGGCCGTTTGGTACGGTTTCTCGGGGCGGGAATATACCGATTATCTGCTGTTCGTCGTAACGGCATTCCTCGCATTCTGCGTCGGCCTTGCTTCGACAGCCGGCCGCCTCCGGAGGCAACATCCCTCGGCACGCCCGGCAAAAAGAGACAGCTTCGAGCGCTGGGCGAAAACCTACGTCGACGTCGCCGACAAGCCGGTCAAGGGCTATATCGCGACGGTGGAGATACTGCTCCCGCTCGCGGCGGTGGCATTCGGCATGCTCGCCTTTGCGGTGCTGGCACACATCGTCGGCTAAAATGCCGCTTGCGTCCAAAACGCCTCAATCGAGATTGATCTCTTCCACCAGGAAGTCCAGGAACGCCCGCACCCGCGCCGGCAGATACCGTCCATGGCCGACATAGACGGCATAGAAGGTTTCCTCGTCGCCCGGATTGTAGTCCTCCAGAAGCGGCACCAGCCGTCCGGCCTCGATATCGGCCCGTAGGTGCCAATGGGCCAGGCGCGCGATTCCGGCTCCGGCGAGCGCGGCAAGACGCATGGCCTCGCCATCGCTGATCAACGAGCCGCCGCTCGGCTGGACGACGATCGGCCTCCCCTCCTCGTCGAGGAAAGGCCAGCCCTCGAAAATGCGCGAAAAGCAGAACCCCAGCAGCCTGTGCCTCTCAAGGTCGGCAGGCTTCCGAGGCGTCCCGTGCGCATGGAGATAGGATGGTGCCGCCACGACGGACATTGGGGTCTGAATGAGCTTGCGCGCGATCAGGTTGGGCGCCTTCAGCGGCCCGGTGCGGATGGCCAGATCAGCCCGCTCCTCGATCAGGTCGACCACACGGTCCGTCAAAGCGATGTCGACCGCCACGTCTGGATAAAGCGTCTGAAACTTCGGCAGGAGGGGGATCAGCCAGTGATGCCCGAAGGGGACGTTGCTGTTGACGCGCAGGCGCCCACGCGGCGCTGCCCCTGCCGCCGCCTCCCGTTCCGCCGCCGCGACCTCGCTCAGAATGCGCATGCCGGCCTCGTAGAAAGCCGCGCCTTCCGGCGTCACCTGCAGGCGTCGCGTGGAGCGCCGGACGAGCGATACGCCAAGCCGCTCTTCGAGCCGCGCGATCAGCTTGCTGACGGCCGACGGCGTCATCCGCAGGCGCCGTGCCGCCGCGGAAAAGCCCTGCGCCTCCACCACCTGCACGAACACCTCGATCTCTCGCAGCCGGTTGGTTTCGCTTTGAGTCATTTGTGAACTCATATCACAAATCATTTTCCTTCCGGCGGTCTACATCACCAATCGCCGCACGTCCATCTACGTTCCCACCACGTGCGCCGCCGGTGCGGCGCGGCTTCGCCGTTCAAGTGAGGGGATCACCGCATGCCACTTGCACTCTACGCTCTTACCGCCGGCGCCTTCGGCATCGGCGTTACCGAGTTCGTCATCATGGGCCTGCTTCTGGAGGTCAGCGCCGATCTCGGCGTTTCGATTTCCGCGGCGGGATTGCTCATCACCGGCTATGCACTCGGAGTCGTGGCCGGCGCACCACTGCTCGGCGCGCTGACCGGCCGCTGGCCGCGCAAGACGCTGCTCATGGCGCTGATGGTCGTCTTCACCCTCGGCAACCTCGCCTGCGCGCTCGCCCCTGACTACTGGACGCTTATGGCCGCCCGCGTGCTGACCGCTTTCGCGCACGCCTCCTTCTTCGGCATCGGCTCCGTGGTGGCGACCGGCCTTGTCGCGCCGCGCCGCAAGGCCTCGGCCATCGCCATCATGTTCACCGGCCTGACCGTCGCCAATATTCTCGGCGTGCCCTTCGGCACCTGGCTCGGTCAGGCCTTCGGTTGGCGTGCCACGTTCTGGGCGGTCACCCTCATCGGGCTTGCCGCTATTGCCGTGATCGCCCTGCTGGTGCCGCGCGAGGAAAAGGCCGAAGCAAGCGACAGCGCCGGAAACGGTCTTGCCGTTCTGGCTCGTCCGCAGGTGTGGCTTGGCCTGCTGACGACCGTCTTGAGCTGGGTCGGCGTGTTCGCCGCCTTCACCTACATCGCGCCGATCCTCACGCAGGTCACCGGCTTTCCCGAGACCGCGGTGTCGCCCATCCTGCTCGTCTTCGGTGTCGGCCTCATCGCCGGAAACCTGCTCGGCGGGCGGCTCGCAGACTTGAGGCTGGTGCCGGCGGTCCTGGGTACGCTCCTCGCCCTTGCCGCCGCCCTCTTCCTGCTCGGATTCGCGGTGAACGACCGCCTGCTCGCCGTCCTCGCCATAGGCCTCTTCGGCGCTGCCGCCTTTTCCACTGTCCCGCCCCTGCAGATGTGGGTGCTGGAGAAGGCAGAGGGTGCCGGTCAGGGCCTCGCCTCCAGCTTCAACATCGCCGCCTTCAATCTCGGCAATGCCACCGGCGCCTGGCTCGGGGGTCTCGTCATCGATCACGGGCCGGGCCTCGCCGCACTACCGCTGGTGGCGGGACTTGTGCCCATCGCCGCGCTGGGCGTCGCCCTTGCCAGCATACGCCTGGAACGTGCCGCGGCACTGGTGCCCCGCGGCTGCGCCTGAACCCTTCCTCCAACCACTCGTAAACACGGAGAAACATCATGGAATATCGACATCTCGGCACATCCGGTCTCAAGGTTCCCCTGCTTGGTTTCGGTACCGGAACGTTCGGCGGCACCGGCCCCCTCTTTGGTGCCTGGGGCACCACCGATGCGGCCGAAGCGCGCCGCCTCCTTGACATCTGCCTGGATGCCGGCGTCACGCTCTTCGACACTGCCGACGTCTATTCGAACGGCGCCTCCGAAGAGGTGCTCGGCAAAGCGATCGAGGGACGCCGCAGCGACGTGCTGATCTCCACCAAGACGACGCTGCCCATGGGCGACGGGCCGAACGATGCCGGCTCCTCCCGCTCGCGCCTCGTCCGCGCGGTGGAGGACGCGCTGCGCCGCCTCGGCACGGACTATATCGACCTCCTGCAGCTTCACGCCTTCGATGCCGGCACGCCCGTCGAGGAGGTGCTGGCCACCCTCGACGTCCTCGTTCGCGCCGGCAAGCTGCGCTATGTCGGCGTGTCCAATTTCTCCGGTTGGCAGTTGATGAAGTCGCTTTCCGTGGCGGAAAGGCACGGCTGGCCGCGCTACGTCGCGCATCAGGTCTACTATTCGCTGATCGGCCGCGACTACGAATGGGAGCTGATGCCGCTCGGTCTCGACCAGGGCGTCGGCGCCCTTGTCTGGAGCCCGCTTGGCTGGGGTCGCCTCACCGGCAAGATCCGCCGCGGCGCGCCATTGCCTGCGGGAAGCCGCCTGCACGATACGGCCAAGTTCGGCCCTCCGGTGGAGGACGAGCATCTTTTCCGGGTGGTCGAGGCCCTGGAGGAAGTCGCTGGAGAGATCGGCAAGACCGTCCCCCAGGTGGCGCTGAACTGGCTGGCCCAGCGCCCGACGGTCTCCTCCATCATCGTCGGTGCACGCAATGAGGAGCAGTTGCGCCAGAACCTCGGCGCCGTGGGATGGAACCTGGCACCGGACCAGATGGCCAGGCTCGACGAGGCGAGCGGCGTCACGGTGCCCTACCCATACTTCCCTTATCGGCGCCAGGAAGGCTTTGCCCGCCTCAATCCCCCAGTCGTCTAGTGGTCTGACCCAAACAGATGGTACCCATCTGTTTGGAAAAGTCAGCCCACAAGCTGTTGATCCGATGGGGCGATTTGTCCTGACAGATGGGTACCATCTGTCAGGATCGCACCACTAGGACCTTACCGCCGTCGCGGCCACGTCAGTGCAACACCAGCTCTCCCGTGACGTTGCGCCATTCGCTCGGCGTGACGAGGCGGCGGTGGGTGTAGGTGACCGAGTGCAGCGGCCCGTCGATGGAGTCCTGCCAGAAGGCGAGGAATTTGCGCAGCGCGGGGAATTTCGGCGCGATGTCGTATTGCTGCCAGACGAAGGTTTGCAGAAGGTGCGGATGGTCGGGGAGGTGGTAGAGCACCTCTGCCGTGGTCAGCCCGTAGCCCTTCAGCATCAGTTCTGTCTCTCTGGTTTCACGCATGATGGCCCTGCCCTGTGATTCCCACACCTCGTGATCTTGTCCTCCGGCGGCTTGACCGTCCAGTCGGAAAATGCTCAATGGCCTCCGAAAGTTCCTTGAATTACAAAATGTTAGCAGCATGCCTCGACGGCTGCTGACAGCTTTGGCGCGACCTTCCATTGTCTAATGTTGTCGCCGCCAGCAGAATGGTAATAATGCGCGCGAAGCGAGGGGCCCTCGCGTCCCAAGCCGGCACGTCCGTCCGGCAAATGCCATCTGGAGGAGGAAAAATGTCCGAAGTGCATGTTCATCGCGTCAAGCCGGCCTGGAAGAAGCGCGCGCTGATCGACAGCGGCACCTACGAGAAATGGTACAAGGACAGCATCAAGAATCCGGATAAGTTCTGGGGCAAGCACGGCAAGCGCATCGACTGGTTCAAGCCCTACACGAAGGTCAAGAACACCTCTTTCAAGGGCAAGGTGTCGATCAAATGGTTCGAGGACGGCGTCACCAACGTCGCCTACAACTGCATCGACCGGCACTTGAAGAAGCGCGGCGACCAGACCGCCATCATCTGGGAGGGCGACAACCCTTACGACGACAAGAAGATCACCTACAACGAGCTCTACGGGCACGTGTGCCGGCTCGCCAACGTCCTGAAGTCGAAGGGCGTCAAGAAGGGCGACCGGGTGACCATCTACATGCCGATGATCCCCGAAGCCACTTACGCCATGCTCGCCTGCGCCCGCATCGGCGCCATCCATTCCGTCGTCTTCGGCGGCTTCTCGCCCGATGCGCTGGCCGGCCGCATCGAGGACTGCAAATCGGATTTCGTGATCACCGCAGACCAGGGTCTGCGCGGCGGCAAGGCGATCCCCCTGAAGGAGAACACCGACAAAGCCATTGCCATCGCCGAAAAGGCGGGCGCCAAGGTACGCCACGTGCTGGTGGTCCGCCGCACCGGCGCCAAGATCGGCTGGGTGGACGGCCGCGACCTCTGGTACCACGAGGAGACGCGCGCGGCGAAGCCCGACTGCAAGCCTGAGAGGATGAAGGCCGAGGACCCGCTCTTCATCCTCTACACCTCGGGCTCCACCGGCAAGCCGAAGGGCGTCCTGCACACCACCGGCGGCTACCTCGTCTATGTCTCCATGACGCACCAGTACATCTTTGACTACCACGACGGCGACGTCTTCTGGTGCACGGCCGATGTCGGCTGGGTGACCGGCCACAGCTACATCGTCTACGGCCCGCTCGCCAACGGCGCCACCACGCTGATGTTCGAGGGCGTGCCCAACTACCCCGACGCCTCGCGTTTCTGGGAGGTGGTGGACAAGCACCAGGTCGACATCTTCTACACTGCCCCCACGGCCATCCGCGCCCTGATGGGCGCCGGCGACGATTTCGTGAAAAAGACCTCCCGCAAGTCCCTGCGCATCCTCGGCACGGTAGGCGAGCCGATCAATCCGGAAGCCTGGGAGTGGTACTACAACGTCGTCGGCGACAAGAAGGTGCCGATCGTCGACACCTGGTGGCAGACCGAGACCGGCGGCATCCTGATCACGCCGCTTCCCGGCGCCATCGACCTGAAGGCGGGCTCCGCCACGAAGCCCTTCTTCGGCGTCCGGCCAGAGCTCGTCGACGGTGACGGCAAGGTGCTGGAGGGCGCGGCCAGCGGCAACCTGTGCATCCTCGATTCCTGGCCCGGCCAGATGCGCACGGTCTATGGCGACCATGACCGCTTCGTGCAGACCTATTTCTCCACCTACAAGGGGAAATATTTCACCGGCGACGGCTGCCGCCGCGACGACGACGGCTATTACTGGATCACCGGCCGCGTCGACGACGTGCTCAACGTCTCCGGTCACCGCATGGGCACGGCCGAGGTGGAATCGGCCCTCGTCGCCCATCCCAAGGTCTCGGAAGCCGCCGTCGTCGGCTATCCGCACGATATCAAGGGCCAGGGCATCTATTGCTACGTAACCCTGATGAACGGGGAGAAGAGCTCCGACACGCTCCTGAAGGAGCTTGTCGCCCATGTACGCGGCGAGATCGGCCCCATCGCCACCCCAGACAAGATCCAGTTCGCCCCGAGCCTGCCCAAGACGCGCTCCGGCAAGATCATGCGCCGCATCCTGCGCAAGATCGCCGAGGACGACTTCAAGGCCCTCGGCGACACCTCGACCCTCGCCGATCCGGCCGTCGTGGAAGACCTGGTCGAGAACCGGCAGAACAAGAAGGCGTAGGCAACTCGCCGCCGGCGGTCCTGTCACCGCTGGCGGCATGCCTCCTCAGCAACCCATTCCCTGCCGGAACAAGAAAAGCCGGCGCTCCCCTTGCACGATGCCGCCGCACCGTCCACATTGGGCCGGTGTTCAACGAAGCGAAAGGAGGTGATCCAATGTCGAGTGAATTCAGTTCCAGCGTGGCCTCGGCGGATTGCCTTTTCCGGGAGCAGCCTCTCGGCTAAGCGCATGACGCGCGGCAAAGGCGCCACGGTGTCGTGTCGCTGGCCGCGCCGGGAACGAAGACACGGAGGGCCGTCCCCATGGGGCGGCCCTTTTCATTTGAGGCTCAGCCGTCGATCGCCTTGCCCATGATGGCGATGGCCTGCTGATAGACGCTGGCCGCATTCCAGCCTTGCAAGGCGCGGAAATTGACCTCGCCAGGCTGATAGCCGGCGCCCGGCTGCCATCCGTGGGCACGCAGGAAGTTTGCCGTGGAGGCAAGCGCGTCGGCCGTAGAGCCGATCATGTCGATGCGGCCGTTGCCGTCGCCGTCGACGCCGTAATTCAGCGCGTTGCCGGGCAGAAACTGCGTCTGCCCGATCTCGCCATGGGCGGCGCCCACGTCCGAAGGGCTCAAAATGCCACGTTCCACCAGCACCAGCGCCGCATAGAGATGGCCGGTGAAAAACTCGGAGCGGCGGCAGTCATAGGCAAGTGTGGCGACGGCAGAAAGGATGTTCTGGTTGCCGAGAAAACCGCCGAACCCGGTCTCCATGCCCCAGATGGCAAGCAACGGCCCCGGCGGAACGCCGTAACGGCTCTCGATCGCCGAAAGCAGGCCGGCATGCCTTTGCTTCATGCTCCTGCCGCGTGAGATGATGGCGTTGGCGCCGCGCTTCCGCATGAAGCTGTCGAGCGACAGCTTGAAGCTCTTCTGCCCGCGGTCGGCCGCGATCGTCTTCGAGGCATAGCGCGTCCGCGCAAGCGCATCGAGCGCCCTCGGACCGACGCCACGCGCCGACGCCTCCTGCATGAATTGCGCTTTCCAGCCTTCGAAACCGTTCGCACCGTTGCCGCATGTTCCCGCGAACGCGGGCCCAGCGACGAGAAACGAGACAACCAAGGTCGCGGCGAGCCAATCCCCCCTCCACCCCAGAATCATTTTTATGTACCTCGTAAAAAATAGAATCGCCGAATTGTGCCAGCGATTCATGGTGTTGTCACCTTTGATGCCGGCTGCCCCAGGTGGGGCGGCCGCTCGCCGGGAACCAAATGCGCCGGTTCCAGTTCATATTGGTGAGTAGGCTAGTGAGGAGACCGGAAATGAAGTCACTCATCTTGAAAGGCACGGTAGCGGCAGCGGGGCTGCTTTCGCTCGCGGGCGTCGCAGCGGCCCAGGTTGAGACGGCAACGGCAACGGCCGACCTCAACCTTCGCAGCGGCCCCGGCCCGGAGTACCCGGTCGTCGATGTCATCCGCGCCTCGGAAGAGGTCGTCATCAACGGCTGCGACGAAGGTGGCAGCTGGTGCTCGATCAACCATGCCGGCGTCGAAGGCTGGGCCTATTCGGGCTACCTGGCGACCGGTTACGATAGCGGTGCGGAGAGCATCATCGTTGAAAGCCCACCGGAGGCGGTGCCGCTTACCACCTATGAGAGAAGCGTGACGGGTTCGATCGCGGTCGAAACCGTCCCACCGCCGCCCGAGGTCATCACCTATGTCGAGCGCAACCGCGTCGAGCCGGTCTATCTGGAAGGCGAAGTGAGCATCGGCGCAGGCTTGCCCGAGGCGATCGATGTCTACGATGTACCGGGCTACGAGTACCACTACGTCTACGTGAACGGCCAGCCGGTCCTCGTCGAGCCGGAGACCCGCCGCGTCGTCTACGTGATGCCCTGACCACCCCCCACCCGGCGCCGCCCTCCCGACGGCGCCGGCTGCCTGCGCTGGTGATTGGGGAAAGTAGACGCGAAGGGGCGCCGTAGGCCCAGGTTTTCATGCGTTTGCCCTGCGGCATCCCATGCCGCCGCTTGACACTCGCCGCTATTTCCTGTCTAGAAGCGCCGACTTTCCGCGACGAGTGCAAACTCCGAGCAGCCGACCGGGGCGCCCTTCCAAGGGCCGATCCCGGAGGTCAACACCCGGCAGCGCGATGCGCCCCCGGGTGCTTTTCGGCTTTGCGCGAGGTTTAACCCCGGCCGCGGATGCATTACCTCTCGTGTCTGACGATGCGAGACAAGAGGAACGCTGATGTTTGAGAACCTGCAGGAACGCCTCGGCGCAATCCTGAACGGCCTGACCGGGCGCGGCGCCCTGTCGGAGGCCGACGTCGCGGCTGCGCTGCGCGAGGTGCGCCGGGCGCTGATCGAGGCCGACGTGGCGCTCGACGTGGTGCGTTCCTTCACTGACCGCGTGCGCGAGAAGGCCGTCGGCGCTGAGGTGCTGAAGTCCGTCAAGCCCGGCCAGATGGTCGTCAAGATCGTCCACGACGAACTGGTCGAGATGCTGGGCGCCGAGGGCGAGACAATCGATCTCAACGCGCCGGCCCCCGTCGTCGTCATGATGGTCGGTCTGCAGGGCTCCGGTAAGACGACCACCACCGGAAAGATCGCCAAGCGGCTGACCGAGCGCCAGGGCAAGAAAGTGCTCATGGCCTCGCTCGACACGCGCCGCCCCGCCGCCCAGGAGCAGCTGCGCCAGATCGGAGAGCAGGTCTCGGTCGCCACGCTCCCCATCGTCGCCAATCAGACCCCCGTCGACATCGCCAGGCGCGCCGTGCAGGCGGCCAAGCTCGGCGGCCACGACGTCGTCATCCTCGACACCGCCGGCCGCACCCATATCGATGAGCCGCTGATGGTCGAGATGGCCGACATCAAGCGCACGTCGAACCCGCACGAGATCCTGCTGGTCGCCGATTCGCTCACCGGCCAGGACGCGGTGAACCTGGCGAAAAGCTTCGACGAGCGGGTCGGCATCACCGGCCTTGTCTTGACTCGCATGGACGGCGACGGCCGCGGCGGCGCTGCCCTTTCCATGCGCGCCGTCACCGGCAAGCCGATCAAGCTCATCGGCGTCGGCGAGAAGATGGACGCGCTGGAGGAGTTCCATCCCAAGCGCATCGCCGACCGCATCCTCGGCATGGGCGACATCGTCTCCCTGGTCGAGAAGGCGGCAGAGACCATCGACCAGGAAAAAGCCGCGGCGATGGCGAAAAAGATGCAGGCCGGCAAGTTCGACCTGAACGACCTCGCCGATCAGCTCGCGCAAATGCAGAAAATGGGCGGCATGGGCGGCATCATGGGCATGATGCCGGGCATGGGCAAGATGAAGGATCAGCTCGCCGCCGCCGGCCTCGACGACAAGATGTTCGGCCGCCAGATCGCCATCATCCAGTCGATGACGCCCAAGGAGAGGGCCAACCCAGAACTCCTCAAGCACAGCCGCAAGAAGCGCATCGCCGCCGGCTCCGGCACCGACGCCGCGCAGATCAACAAGCTCCTTAAGATGCATCGCCAGATGGCCGACATGATGAAGGCCATGGGCGGCAAGGGCAAAAAGGGCGGCATGATGCGCGGGATGATGGGCGGCATGGCGCAGAAGATGGGCCTTGGCGGCATGGGGGGCGGAATGCCGGACCTCTCCAAGATGGACCCGAAAGAGCTCGAGGCGCTGCAGCAACAGATGGGTGGTGCCGGCGGCCTTCCGCAAGGGTTACCCAAGGGGTTACCGGGCCTCCCCGGAGGCGGCGGTGGCGGCTTGCCAGGCCTGCCGGGCCTGCCGAGGAAGAAATAGGGGGAGGGGATGAACGCGGAGAAGGATTTTGCCAAGGCGCAGCTCCTGGAGCTGCGTGCGTCGATCGACAATATCGACGCCGCCCTCCTCCACATGCTCGCCGAGCGCTTCCGCTGCACCAAGGCGGTCGGCGTCCTGAAGGCGACTCACGGCCTGCCGCCGGCCGACCCGGCGCGCGAGCAGGCGCAGATCGCCCGGCTGCGCCGGCTGGCGGACGAAGCGCAACTCGACCCCGATTTTGCGGAAAAGTTCCTGAACTTCATCATCCGCGAGGTCATCCGCCATCACGAGGCGATCGCCGAGGAGCACGGCAACGGTGCACCGGAAAAGGGCGAGGCGCAGATATGACACCCGTGCTTGAAAGCGAGCGACTGGTCTTGCGCGGCTGGCGGAAGGACGACCTTCTTGGCCTGCCGCCGCTCATGAGCTTCGTCCATCCCGAGAACCTGCCGTCCCAGGCGGTAGTCGAAAGGCTGGGGGCGACACCCCTGCCGCCCACCACCCTGCGCGGCGAGCCGCGCTTGTGTTTCCGGCACGCCGTGCCGGCCTGATCGCCATCATCGAAAGGAAGAACAATGGCACTGAAAATCCGACTGGCCCGCGCGGGCTCCAAGAAACGCCCCTACTACCACGTCGTCGTGGCCGACGTGCGCGCACCGCGCGACGGCCGCTTCATCGAGCAGCTCGGCTCCTGGAACCCGACGCTGCCCAAGGACGCCGAGCGCGTGAAGCTCAACGAGGAGCGCATCAAGCATTGGCTCGACAACGGCGCCCTGCCGACCGACCGCGTGCTCCGCTTCCTCGACCAGGCGGGCCTTGCCAAGCGTCCCGAGCGCAACAACCCGAACAAGGCCGAGCCCGGCAAGAAGGCGCAGGAGCGCCTCGCCGCCGCGAAGCAGGCCGAGGAGGAGGCGAAGGCCGCTGCCGCCGAAGCCGAGGCCGCCGCCGAGACGCCGGCCGAGGAGCCTGCCGCTGCCGAAGCTCCCGCCGAGGCGGTTGCGGAGGCCGCCGAGAGCGAGAAGACCGAGGGCTGACGGCCACTCGATCGCGCGCAAAGACAAATGGCGGGCCTCGGCCCGCCATTTTTCGTTTGAAAGCAAGACGAAGAACAACCCAGCGCCGGCCTCCTGCAATATTCGCGATTGGCGAAAACAGCCGCGACAGCCAATCTCCCCCGTGTGGGGAGATGTCCGGCAGGACAAGGGGGCGCGAAGGGGCGCCGGCATTTCAACATTTCAAAAGAAGCCCACCCGCGGGCGTCATCCCGGAAGTCGGAGCGAAGCGGAGACTGTCCGGGACCCATTCCGGAAGGTGGACGAGTCACGGAATGCGGGCGCCCCTCACCTCAGCCGGCGATGCCTCCCCTGCGCGGGGATAAAATGCGGCGACAAAGAACCTTTCCTTCCCGACAAGCCATTGTTTTCATTCACTTCGGAAAAATTTCTCCAACTTTTTCGCGAAAAAATACGCCCCCCTCCCTAGCCGGCCCTTAAAATCCTCCCCATCGCCCTCACGGGAACCTTGGTCCGGACCGGGGACACGGGGAGGGCGGCGGAGACCTCTTCCTGCGGGCTGCCGGTGCCCGCAGGCGTGAGGGCCCGCGACAGGCCGGCGGTGCCGGGGTGCTGGGTGAGAGACAGCGCCACGGAGACCGCGGAGAAGCCGCTAGGGTTTCGTATGGCCCGGCTAAGACCACCCCGTAATTGGGTGCAGCCGGGAAAGATGGAACCCAAGTGACCGGCCGACCGTCGGGACAGCCTCCGGCGGGGCGCGTTGGACGCGCCTTAAAAAAAAATTGAGTGGCACGGACAACGCGCCCCGCTTCCCACGTTCCTTGACATAGCCCGGCGGGCAAACCCCGCGCGGCAACGGATAGGTGTGCCTTAAGGGCAGCTAGAGCAACTCCAGGAAAAGTGGGAACCGGTTTTCCGTTCGGAATTGCGAGAAAACAACGAATTATACCAGAATCATCGATTCCATGAGACGATGAACTGGTTAGCCCCGCCGCCGCGCCGTCGCCGCCTCGTCGATGGCGCTGCCGTCGGTGCTCAGCACCACGCCGAACAGCGCTTCGGCTTGGCTCGCCGTGTAGTACCCCAGCGCCACATCCCGCAACACCAGCTCCGGTTTGCGCTCGAACGGATCGCCATACCCGCCGCCGCCCGGCGTGCCGACGGACACGCGGTCGCCGGCATGGAGAGGAATGTCCTGCTCCTTCGACAAATGCGGCGGCACGTGTGCCTTGCCGTCGCGCCAGACCGTCACCGTGTTCACCGCCCCGTCGGCTCCGCCGAGCGCGCCTAGCGGCCCGGTACGGCCATGGTCCATGACGAAGGAAGCACGCGCCTCCCCGCGCAGGAGCTCTACCTCGTAGGCAAGCCCGAATCCGCCGCGCTGGCGTCCGGCCCCGCCCGAGCCCTCGCGCAGCGCGTAGTGCCGGTAGAGCACGGGAAAGGCCTGCTCCATCACCTCGATGGGCGGCGACTTGGAAATGCCGATGGTGGAGCAGCCGTTGGAAAGCCCGTCGTGACGGGCGTTGCCGCCATAGCCGCCGCCGGAGATCTGGTACATCACGAAGTCGCGCCCGCGCGCGGGATCGTGCCCGCCCAGCGCGAAATTGCCGCTGGAGCCGGCGGGCGCGGCCGTCACCTCGTCGGGCAGCGCCTTCACCATGGCGGAAAAGACGGCTTCCGCGATGCGCTGCGAGACCTCCGCCGCGCAGCCGGAGACGGGGCGCGGATAGCGGGCATCGAGGAAGGTGCCCTCCGGCCGCTTGACGAGGAGCGGATCGAAGGCGCCGGCGGAAAGCGGCACCTCGGGAAAGATGTGCCGCATGGCGAGGTAGACCGAGGAGAGCGTCGTCGCCAGCACGCTGTTCATCGGCCCGGTGCAGGGCGGGCTGGAACCGGAGAAATCGAAGGTCAGCGCATCGCCCTTCTTTTCGACCGCTAGCGCGATCGTCAGCGGCGCATTCACCACCCCGTCCGAGTCCACATACGCTTCGCCGCGATAGATCCCGTCGGGAATTTCGGTGATGCGCGCCCGCATCTGCGCCGCCGCCCTTAAGCGCAGTTCGGCAATCGCCATGCGCACCGTTTCGTCCCCGTAACGGTCCAGCACTTCCCCCAGCCGCTCGGCACCCACTTCGAGCGCCGCGGCCTGCGCGCGGATGTCGCCGATGCGCTGGTCCGCCACGCGGATGTTGGATGAGATGATGGCGTATATCTCGGGGTCGAGCACGCCCTTCTTGAAGAGCTTTACGGGCGGCAGGCGCAGCCCCTCCTGCTCCACCGCCGTGGCCGAGGCCGAGAAGCCTCCCGGCACCGCCCCGCCGATATCCGGCCAGTGCCCCGTGTTGGAGAGCCAGCAATAGATTTCACCGCCGCGCCACACGGGCATGGCGAACCGCACATCCATGAGATGCGTGCCGCCCAGATAGGGATCGTTGACGATGTAGATGTCGCCCGGCTCGGGCGGCGCCGTCACGCCCTCGCGAATGCGCTCGATCAGCGTGCCGGTCGAATATTGCATGACGCCGACGAAGACCGGCAGCCCGCCCGCCCCCTGCGCGATCAGCGAACCGTCTTCGGCCGAATAGATCCCGTCGGAGCGGTCGTTGGCCTCGGCGATGACGGGAGAGAAGGCGGCGCGGGAGAATACCAGGTCCATCTCGTCGCAAACCTGCTGCAACGCCGCCTGGATGACGGAAAGGGTGATGGCATCCAGCTTGGTCGCGCGCCTGCCCGTCATCGTCACACGCTCCTCACCGCGATGATAATATTCCCGTCGTCATCCATCGTTACCCGGTCGCCGGGCTCGATCACCGTCGTCGTATCGAGCTGCTCCAGGATAGCCGGTCCCTCGATGACGGCGTCGAGCGGCAGCTTTCCGCGGCCGTAGACGGGCGTGTCGTGCCAGGCGTCGTCGAACCAGACCGGCCGCCTCTCCAGCAGCGCCTCCTCCAGCCGCTGCATGCGGCCGGCGGGGTCGATCAGTGTGGCGAGATCGATCTCGGGCCGGACGCCGATGACGGACGTGTTGAGGTTCACCAGATTGGCGCGGATTTCCGGCAGCCGCACCTTGAAGCGGGCGAAGTAGGCTTCCTCGAAGAGCGCCTGCAGCGTCTCGCGGTCCACCCCGGGGCCGGGCAGCGGCACGTTCAGGAGATGCGTCTGGCCGACGAACTGCATATCGGCGGAATGAGCATACTCCATACGCTCCGGCCGCACGGTCTCCCCGGCGATCAACGCCTCGCCCTCCGCCCGCTGCGCCTCGAGCACCCCGCGCACCAGATCGAGATCGACGTCGGCCACCGGCCGGTTCACCGTGTTGACGAAGTCATGCCTGAGATCGGCCACCACGCAGCCGAGTGCATTGGTGATGCCTGGCCGTGCCGGCACCATGACGCGCGGGATGCCGAGCTCGCGGGCAAGCGCCGAAGCGTGCAACGGCCCGGCGCCGCCGAAGGCGAAGAGGGCGAAGTCGCGCGGATCGTGCCCCTTGCCGAGCGAGACCATGCGGATGGCGCCCGCCATCTTGATGTTGGCGAGCCTCAACACCGCGCCCGCCGCCTCCACCGCGTCGAGGCCCATATGCCGGCCGAGCTTCTCTGCGAAGACCCCCTTCACGTCGTCGACCGACACCGGGCTGTCCACCGACAGCAGCTTTCGCGGGTTCAGCCGGCCGAGCAGCAGGTTGGCGTCCGAGATCGTGGGCTCCATCCCGCCACGGCCGTAGCAGATCGGCCCCGGTACCGCACCCGCGCTCTCGGGGCCGACCTCTATCAGCCCCGCATCGTTGACCCTGGCGATGGAGCCACCGCCCGCGCCCACCGTGTGCACGTCGACCATGGGCACGTGGATGGGCATGGCATACTCGATCTCGATCTCGTTGGAGACCGCCGCCTGCCCGCCGCGCACCAGCGCCACGTCTGTCGACGTGCCGCCCATGTCGTAGGTGATCAGGTTCTCGACCCCCGCCCGCCGCGCCGTATAGGCGGCGGCCATGACGCCGGAAGCGGGGCCGGACATCACCGTCTTCGCCGCCTCGCGTGCCACATGCGCGGCCGAGATCATGCCGCCATTGCCGTTCATGACGAGGAAATCGCGCCGATAGCCGAGCATCTTCAGTTCGTCCGACAACCGAGCGACATAGCGTTCCAGGATCGGCTGCACCGCCGCATTGACGGCCGCCGTCACGCCACGCTCGAATTCCCGCGCCTCCGACAGGAGCGAATGGCCGGTGGTGATGTGGTCGTTCGGCCAGACCTCGCGTGCGATCTCGGCCGCGCGCAGCTCGTGCGCCGGATTGGCATAAGCATGCAGGAAATGGATGACGAGGGAGACGCAGCCGGCATCGAGCAACTGGCGCAGCGCAGCGCGCAAGCCCTCTTCGTCGAGCAGCTCCAGCACCCGGCCCGAGGCATCCATGCGCTCTGCCACTTCCAGCCGCAGATTGCGCGGGATGATGGGCGTGAAGGTGCCGGTCATACCATAGGCTTGCGGCCGGGTGCGGCGCCCAAGCTCGATCACGTCGCGAAAACCCCTCGTGGTGATCATGCCCGTCGCCGCCAGCCGGCGCTCCAGCACGGCGTTGGTGGTGGTCGTCGTGCCGTGCACGATGAGGCCGATCTCGGCCGCCGGCACGCCGGCCTGATGAAGCGCGTTCACCACGCCGTGGGCCTGGTTCTCAGTCGTCGTTGGTGTCTTGGCGACAGCGACGCGGGCCGAGCCGCCCCCACGCCCATCGACCAGCAGAAGGTCGGTGAAGGTGCCTCCGACATCGATGCCTGCTACGACATGGCCCGATTCTGCGCCGCTTTTCTCACTCATGCTGAAAATCCGGAATGCAAAACCTTTTTCCAGGCGGCGTTTTGGAATAGGTCTTTTCCACTAGGAGCTTGACCCTAAAATCATTTGTATACTAATAATCTTGTGAAGCAAGAGCGTGCTCGCAAGACAGGCTGGAACCGCGACGGACAAAGGATCAGTCCATGAACACTGCCGCCCTGCGCAACACCGAAGCCGTTCAGGCGCTGGAGTTCCCGATTCCCGCCGGCGTCTATGCCGAGCGCGTGGTTTCGGTGAAGCACTACACGGACCGGCTATTCTCCTTCCGCATCACGCGGCCGCAGAGCTTCCGCTTCCGCTCCGGCGAGTTCGTCATGATCGGCCTGCCGAACGCGGAGAAACCCGTCTTCCGCGCTTATTCCATCGCCAGCCCCAGCTGGGACGAGGAGGTGGAGTTCTTCTCCATCAAGGTGCCGGACGGGCCGCTTACCCAGCACTTGCAGAAGATCCAGCCGGGTGACACGGTGCTGATGCGGCAGAAGTCGACGGGCACGCTGGTCAACGACGCGCTGACGCCGGGAAAGCGCCTCTACATGATCTCGACGGGCACCGGCATCGCGCCCTTCGCCAGCCTCATCCGCGATCCCGAGACCTACGACAAGTTCGGAGAGATCATCCTCACCCACACCTGCCGCGATCTGGCGGAGCTGAAATACGGCGAGGAACTGATCGCCGCCACGCGCGAGGACCCGCTGATCGGCGAGCTGACCGAGGGCCGGCTCTTCCACTTCACCTCCACCACGCGTGAGGCCTCGCCGCGCATGGGCCGCATCACGACGCTGATCGAGAACGGCGAGCTCTTCGAGGCGCTTGGCACGAAGCCCTTCGACCGGGCAGAGGACCGCGTGATGATCTGCGGCTCCATGAACATGCTCAAGGATGTGAAGGCGCTTGTTGAAAAGGCCGGCCTCAAGGAAGGCTCCAACGCCGAACCCGCCGATTTCGTGGTGGAGCGCGCCTTCGTCGGGTAGGCATTTCCAGGAAAAGCGGAAACCGTTTTCCATCCGGAACTGCGGCAAAACAAGGAGTTGGACCAGGTCATCGATTCCATGAAACGATGACCTGGTCTGGGCGGAGCCCCAGACGGCTCAAAAATCGCTGGCGATGCCTTTGACTTCCCAGTCGCCGTAGCGGGCGGGATCAAGTCCCTTCCGGCCACCGATCTCGCGTGGCGCCTGCATTTCACGCTCCGCCTGCTGCCGGCGCCGCTCCTCCGCCTCCTTCAGCGCACGCTCGGCGGCGGGCGGCAGTTCACGGGATCTCGCGGTCTTGTTCGTGTCTTCACTCACAGGCTTCATTCCGTCGCGCCCGAAGGCACATTTGTTGAATATGCATCGTTGTCTTCCCATCATATAGGCGAAAGGATCGCCGCCGTAAAACCGCGGCGGAATGGATGCATGCGCCCTTACCTGCCTTGGCCGGTCGGGCGGCGAACGGAGCCACTGGCATGAACATGATTCGCACGGCAATGCTTCTGGCGTTCATGACGGCGCTCTTCATGGGCGTCGGCTATCTCGTCGGCGGGACGGGCGGCATGGCGATCGCCTTCGTCATCGCCGCCGGCATGAACCTTTTCGGCTACTGGAACGCCGACAAGATGGTGCTCAGGATGCACCATGCGAAAGAGGTGGACGAGCGCACGGCACCGGAGTTCTACCGCATTGTCCGCGGCCTTGCCGCGAATGCCGGCCTGCCCATGCCGCGCGTCTATGTTATCGACAACCCGCAGCCCAACGCCTTCGCCACCGGCCGCAATCCGCAGAATGCCGCGGTCGCGGCGACGACGGGTCTTTTGAGCCGCCTGTCCCCGGAGGAGGTGGCCGGCGTCATGGCGCATGAGCTGGCGCACGTGCAGAACCGCGACACGCTGACAATGACGATCACCGCCACGCTGGCCGGTGCGATCTCGATGCTGGGCAATTTCGCGCTCTTCTTCGGCGGTGGCCGCAACAACAACAATCCGTTCGGCTTCATCGGTGTGCTTGTCGCCATCATCGTGGCGCCGCTGGCGGCGATGCTGGTGCAGATGGCGATCAGCCGCACACGCGAATACGCCGCCGACCGGCGCGGCGCGGAGATCTGCGGCCAGCCGCTGTGGCTGGCCTCGGCACTCGGCAAGATCGCGCGCGGCGCGCAACAGATTGTCAACCAGGATGCCGAGCGCAACCCGGCCACCGCGCACATGTTCATCATCAACCCGCTCTCCGGGCAAAGGATGGACAACCTCTTCTCCACCCATCCCGCCACGGAAAACCGCATCGCCGCCCTGCAGGCGATGGCACAGGAAGCGGGACTTGGAAGTGAGATGCCCTACGAAGAGCCCGGTGCCGGCGGACCCTGGGGCGGCGGCTCCGCGGCTGGCCCATGGGGCCGCAGCTCCGGTGGCCGCAAGGGCCCGTGGTCGTGAAGGCCGCCAAAGCGTCTCTTTCGCGCAAGACACCGCAAGGAAAGCGCCCGGGACCGCGGGTGGGCGAGGACAAGCCCGGCCTTGCCGCCCGCCGCACCGCCGCCAAGCTGCTTGGCGCGGTGATCGACGCCCGCACGCCGCTCGACGCGCTGACCGACGGCGAGCACGGCCACCCGCAGTTCCTTGCCCTTGAGCCGCGTGACCGCGCGCTCACCCGCGCCATCCTGGCAAGCGCGCTGCGCCATCGCTGCACCATAGAGAAACTGGTAAGCGAGCGGCTGCAACGCCCTCTGCCGGCGGGCGCCCATGCCCTGTCGCACATCCTGCATGTCGGCGCGGCGCAAATCCTGTTCCTCGACGTGCCGGACAGCGCCGCCGTCGACCTTGCCGTGACCCAGGCCGGCGCCGACCCACGCACGGCACGCTTTTCGGGACTGGTGAACGGGATCTTGCGCAACATCGCCCGCCACAAGGAGGAAGCGCTGCCGCGCGCGCTGTCGGAGGCCAGCGATGCCCCCGCATGGTTCGCCGAGCGCTTGGCCGCCGCCTATGGCGCCGAGCAGGCGGACGCGATCGTCAAGGCACACCGGCTGGAGCCGCCGGTGGACTTCACCGTCAAATCCGAGCCCGACCTTTGGGCCGAGCGGCTGGGCGGGCGCGTGCTGCCCAACGGCTCGGTACGCCTCGAGCGGCTGGCGGCGCCGGTGCCGGAACTTCCTGGATATGCGGAAGGCGCCTGGTGGGTACAGGATGCCGCCGCCAGCCTGCCGGCACGGCTCCTGGGCGCTGTCGCGGGGGATGCCGTGGCAGACCTTTGCGCCGCCCCAGGCGGCAAGACCGCCCAACTCGCCCTCGCGGGCGCCCGTGTGACGGCGGTGGATCAGTCCGCAAATCGCCTGAAACGGCTGAGGACCAATCTGGAGCGGCTCAGGCTTGAGGCAGGTATCGTCGAAGCCGATATTCTGACATGGCAGCCGGAACGGCTTTTCGACGCGGTGCTGCTCGATGCGCCCTGCTCTTCCACCGGCACCGTGCGCCGCCATCCCGACGTCGTCTGGACCAAGACGCCCGCGGACATCGCCAAACTGGCGGATTTGCAGAAACGGCTTCTCGAGCGTGCACTTTCCTTCGTCCGTCCGGGCGGCACGGTCGTCTTCTCCAATTGCTCCCTCGATCCCGCCGAAGGCGAGGCGCTGGTGGCAGGCCTCATCGAGCAAAGAAACGATGTAGTGCTCGACCGGATCGGACCCGAAGAATTGCCGGGCGCGGAGCATTTCATCACGCCGGAGGGCTGGCTGCGCACGACACCTGCCGGACGGGATGGCCTCGACAATGTTGACGGCTTTTTCGCCGCGCGCCTACGGCGTTTGAGGTAGTAACATTTCTCCTTCGCACAAACCGTTGAATCACTTAGACTCTTGATGGGGGCGGGAGGTATTTCGAGGAATAGGTGCGTTCGTTGACGATGGCCGGCGGCTATAGTCCGCTATTGTGGAACCTGGCGATGCGTGAGGGCTGGCGGCGGCTTCGCCGGCGGTTGCGCGCTGGGCCAGCCTATCGTTGGCGCTATACGGGGCGCACGCCCGAACGCGTGTTGATCGCGCCGCCGGACCTGCGGCTGGCCGACCCGGAGATCGCCCGCGAGATCTATCATGGGCGGTTCCTGCTTTCCGGCCAACTGGTGGAAACGGGCGGCCAGTCGCCGTTTCATCTGCAGGTCCGCAACCAGGCCTGGCTGGAGAGCCTGCACGACTTCCGCTGGCTGCGTCATCTCAACGCCGCCCAGTCCGAGCTTGCCGCCGCCAACGCTCGCGCCCTGGTTGCCGACTGGATCGGGCTCCACGGCCGGCGCATCACGGGTCTCGCCTGGGCCCCCTCCATCACCGCGCGGCGCATCATCGCCTGGCTGCAGCATTCGGCCGTCGTGCTGCAAGGGGCGGATCTGGCCTTCTATCGCCAGTTCCTGAAGGTGCTCGCCATCCAGGTGCGCTATCTGCGCTCCATGGCGCCGGAGATGCCGGACGGCGAAGAAAAACTGCGTGCCCGTGTGGCACTCGCCTTCGCCGCCCTGTCGCTCCCCGCGCCGGTCTCCGCCCTCCGCTCCGCCACGCGCAATCTGGGCATCGAGCTCGACTGGCAGATCCTGCCCGACGGCGGCCATATCTCGCGCAACCCGCGCGCCGTCATGGAGCTTCTGGCCGACCTCCTGCCGTTGCGTCAGACCTATGCGAACCAGGCCGAATCGCCTCCCGACGCGCTGGTCGGCGCCGTGGAGCGCATGCTGCCGGCCCTGCGCTTCTTCCGCCACCGCGACGGCAGTCTTGCCCGCTTCAACGGCATGGGCGTGACCATCCACGACCGCGTGGCGGCCATCCTGCGCCATGACGATACGGGCGGTGCGCCGCTCTCCCAGGCGCCCTATTCGGGCTACGAGCGGCTGGCCATGGGGACGACGACGGCGATCGCCGACACCGCCGCACCCCCGCCGCCGGAGCTTTCCAACCACGCCCATGCCGGCTGCCTTTCCTTCGAGATGTCGTCGGGGCGGCACCAGTTCATCGTCAATTGCGGCGTCGACAGCTTCGGCGCCGAGGCCTTTCGGCCGCTGGCCCGAGCCACCGCGGCGCACTCCACGGCAACGCTGGACGACACCTCCCAGGCGCGTTTCGCGCTGTCGAGCGGCTGGGACGACTGGATCGGCACGCCGCTCATCAGCGGCCCGCGCAAGGTGGAGCGCCGGCGCACGGACACGCCCGACACGCAGGCATTCGCCGCCAGTCACGACGGCTATGTGCAGCGCTTCGGTCTGTTGCACGAGCGCGAGCTGGCGCTCTCGCAGGACGGCGCGCTTCTTGAGGGGCTCGATCGATTCCAGGCAGCCAACGGCTATTCGGCCGGACAACCCTGCGCCGTCGCCGTGCGTTTTCACATCCACCCGGACATCGAGCTCTACCGCGACGATCAGGGCCTGCTCATCCTTGCTGGCGAAGGCACGGATACCTGGGTGTTCTCCTGCGATGACGTGGAGCCCGTGGTGGAGGAGTCGATTTTCTTCGCCGCCGTCGCCGGCCCCTGCCGCAGCCGACAGATCGTGCTGCATTTCTCCGCACCGGAGCTGCCGGAAGTGCGCTGGCAATTCCTACGCACCCACAGCATCGCGGAGCGGAATTGACACTGCGACCCAGCGGCGGCTTGATTTGAGCGTTCTCTGTGCTAGTCCAGCGGCCTGCCCACGGAAGAAAGCACGTCAATGACCGTTTCCGCCAAGAACATCCCCGCGCCCGACATCGTGCCCGTCCGCCGGGCGCTGATCTCCGTTTCCGACAAGACGGGCATCGCCGACTTCGCCCGCGCACTGGCGGACAGAAGCGTCGAGCTAGTCTCGACGGGCGGTACGGCGGCGGCCTTGTCCAAGGAGGGCCTTGTCGTGCGCGACGTCTCCGATCTGACGGGCTTTCCGGAGATCATGGACGGGCGGGTCAAGACCCTGCATCCGTCCGTTCACGGCGGCCTTCTCGGCATCCGCGACGACGCGGAGCACAAGGCGGCGATGGAGGCGCACGCGATCCAGCCGATCGACCTCGTGGTCATCAATCTCTACCCCTTCGAGGACGTCCGCTTCGGCGGTGGCAATTACGCCGCCACGGTCGAGAACATCGATATCGGCGGCCCGGCGATGCTGCGCGCGGCAGCGAAGAACCACGCCTATGTCGCCGTTGTCACTGACCCGGCGGATTATGAAAAGGTGCTGGCGGCGCTCGGTGAGAACGACGGTGCGCTGCCCTATCGTCTACGCCAGGAGCTGGCGGCCAAGGCCTATGCCCGGACCGCCGCCTACGATGCGGCAATCTCGCAATGGTTTGCCGAGACCCTTTCCGTCCCCACGCCGGAATGGCGCGCTTTCGGCGGGCGCCTGAAACAGGTGATGCGCTACGGCGAGAACCCGCATCAGGAGGCGGGTTTCTACGTCACGGGCGAGCAGCGGCCGGGTGTAGCCACGGCGCGCCAAGTGCAGGGCAAGCAGCTCTCCTACAACAATATCAACGACACCGACGCCGCTTTCGAGCTGGTCTCGGAATTCGACCCCGACAGGGGCGCCGCCGTCGCCATCATCAAGCACGCCAACCCCTGCGGCGTTGCCGAAGGCGCCTCGCTCGCCGAGGCCTACCGCAAGGCGCTCGCTTGCGATCCCGTCTCCGCCTTCGGCGGCATCGTCGCGCTGAATCGGACGCTCGACGCCGAGGCGGCTGAAGAGATCGCCAGGATCTTTACAGAGGTCATCATCGCGCCGGATGCCAGCGAGGAGGCGATAGCCGTGATCGCCGCGAAGAAGAACCTGCGTCTGCTCCTGACCGGCGGCGTGGCCGATCCCCGCCAGCCGGGACTCAGCGCCAAGACCGTCGCCGGCGGCCTGCTCGTGCAGACCCGCGACAGCGGCGCCGTCGACGACCTGGAACTGAAGGTGGTGACGAAGCGCGCACCCAGCGAGAAGGAGATGGCGGACCTGAGGTTCGCCTTCCGCGTCGCAAAGCACGTGAAGTCGAATGCCATCGTTTACGCGAGGGGTCTTGCCACGGTGGGCATAGGCGCCGGTCAGATGAGCCGCGTCGATTCGGCCCGCATCGCGGCGCGGAAAGCCGAGGACGCAGCCGAGGCCGCTGGCGGCCAACTGCTGACCAAAGGGTCCGTGGTGGCCTCGGACGCCTTCTTCCCCTTCGCCGACGGGCTTTTGTCGGCGGTGGAGGCCGGCGCGACCGCCGTCATCCAGCCCGGCGGCTCCATGCGCGACGAGGAAGTGGTCGCGGCAGCCGATGAGCACGGCATCGCCATGGTTTTCACGGGGATGCGGCATTTTCGGCATTAGGGCGCTAGGCGGCCGTCGCGTCCCGACTGCTTCTCACGAAGGGCAGGAGCACCAGGCCCAGAACAAAAAGCACCAGGATCGGTGTCACCCCCAGCCGTTGCGCGTCTTCAGGGGAGAACGCGCCGCTGGAGAAGTAGGCCGTCGCTGCGGCCACCGATAGCGGGCCGATGAAGGTGGTCGCCTTGCCGGAGAGCGCATAAAGCCCGAAAGCCTCGGTCACCTGCGCCCGCGGCGCCTGATCGACCAGGAGCGTGCGCGAGGCGGCTTGAATGGCGCCACCGGCTGCGCCGATGAACGCGCCGGCGATGAAGAACAGGGTAACGGGAAGCTGCGAACCCGCCGTGCCGAGTGGCACGAACAGGACTTCGCTTCTGGTGGTGGAGATGACCAGCAGGCAGCAGAGGCTCAAGGTCAGGATCGAGATGCTGACCACCGGCTTCGGCCCGTATGCCTGGTCCATACGCCCGCCAATCCAGGCTCCAAGAGCGCCCGTGACGTTCGCCAGGATACCAAACAGGCCGATCTGCACGATGGACAGGCCGAGCACGCCGGCGGCGTAGATGCCGCCGAAGGCGTAAAGGGCGTTGAGAGCGTCTCGGTAGAACATGGACGAGGCAAGGAAGCTGAAATAGCTGCGCTCCGACGGCAGACGGCGAAGCGTCATGCCGAGCTGGCGCAGCCCCTTCCGCACGGCGCCTGTCGCGCTGCGGCGCGGCTGGTCGGGCGTGAACAGGAACATCGGCAGAACGAAGACGACGTACCACAGTGCGGTGAAGGGGCCCGCCGCCCGATCGCCTTGCCGTGTTTCCGCGTCGAGGCCGAAAACGGGCTCGACGCCCAGAAGCGTACGCCCGCTGTCCGGCGAGGCGGCCATGAAGCCGAGCACCAGCACGAGCGAGACCAACCCGCCCAGATAGCCCAGCCCCCAGGCCGAGCCGGACAGCCGGCCGAGCTCGGCGCGCGGCACGAGGCCGGGCATCATCGCATTGTTGAAAACTGCGGCGAACTCCATGCCGAAGACGGCGACCGACACAAGCACGAGGACCGGCCACAGGTTCTCCATACCCGGCGTTGCCAACCAGAGCCCGGTGCAGGCCACAACACCGATTATGGAAAAGCCGAGTATCCAGGGCTTGCGCGGTCCCGATGCGTCGGCAATGGCGCCGAGCACCGGCGAGGAAAAGGCGATCATCAGCCCGCCGATACCGGTCGCCAGCCCCCACAGCTCCTGACCGCGCGCCGCGTCGGGCGCTACGGCGGAAGCGAAATAAGGCGCGAAGACGAAGGTGACGATGAGCGTGTGAAAGGGCTGCTGCGCCCAGTCGAAGAACATCCAGCCCCAGATGCCGCCGCGGCTGGCCCGCGTGACCGCCCCTTCCATGGTCGCCCCTGTCCCACTCAAGCGGTCAAGTCCGCCAGAAGACCCGCGGCGACGGTCAGCCGCGAAACGGTGATCTCACCGGCATCCGTCAGCGTCTGCAGGCTCTCGCGTACGCGCCCCACCCGTTCACCGCCAGCGCTTACCCACTGCGCGGCCGGGTTGTCGGCATCGCGGTGGGTGCCGAGTGCGGCGATGGTGATGCTACGCCGTGCCGCATCGATCGTATCGATAGCGCGGGCAAGCGCCAGCCCGTCGTAATAATCGGACGGCGTGATGGAGTGCGCCGCTGTCTCGATACGGCCGACACGGAAGGCTTCGGTGACGGTGAAGAAGGCGCTCGCCGCCTTGGCAAGCTCCGCGCCCGCCGTGTCCGCCGCAAGCGCGATGTCGGGCACCAATTCGGAAACGTCGAGGAAGGCGAGGCGTTCGCCCAGCGACGAAGGCGCGCCTTCCGCCTTGAACCGTGCCGTCTCAGAGGCGATCCGCTCGCCGAGAAAGGCGGGCAGCACGCGCCCGAGCTTCGGCTCCAGCGTCTTGCGCGCCGCGGAAAGCCGCTCGATGCGGCTGCCTACCTCAGCCTCGCCGGCGCCGTTCTTCAATTGCCAGGCCGTGGCGGCGACGATCAGCCGCCAGACCCGCTGGTAAAGCGCGAGCTGAACATGGCCGTCGATCTTGGTGTCCAGCGCGTCGATGGCCGCTTGCAGCGCGCGCAGCCCAAAGCCGTCGCGTACCACGGCATAGGCCGCGACGATCTCGTGCGCCGGCCGGCCCGTCATATCCTGCAGGCGTGTGATGAAAGTCGGCCCGCCCCGGTCGATCACGTCATTGGCAAGCTCGGTGGCGATGATCTCCCGGCGCAGCCGATGACCGCGGATCTCGGTGGCGTATTTCTGCCGCATCCTGTCGGGGAAATAGGCGAACAGGTCCGTCTCGAAATGCGGCTCGTCCGGAACCCCGCTTGCCACAAGCTGGTCGAACAGCACGATCTTGGCATAGGCGAGCAGCACGCCGATCTCCGCCCTCGTCAGCGGCTCGCCGCGGCTCTCGCGCTCGGAAGTGGCCTGCGGGCCGGGCAGGAACTCGACCGCCCGGTCGAGATGCCCCTCGTTCTCGAAGACCGTCATCATGCGTGCCTGGTGCGGCAGGTCGGAAAGGCCGCGCTGCTCGACCAGCGAGATAGCCAGCGTCTGCCGGTAATTGTTGTCCAGCACCAGGCCGGCCACCTCCTCCGTCATCGCCGAAAGCAGCTTGTCGCGGGCCGGACGCACCAGCGAGCCGGAGCGCATGGCGCCGGCCAGCGCGATCTTGATGTTGACCTCCAGGTCGGAGGAGTTGACGCCGCCGGAATTGTCGATGGCATCCGAGTTGCAGCGCCCGCCGGCGAGGTTGAACTCGATGCGCCCGCGCTGGGTGACGCCGAGATTGGCACCCTCGCCGATCACCTTGGCGCCCACTTCCCGCGCCGTGATGCGGATGGTGTCGTTGGCGCGGTCGCCGGCGTCGGCGTTCGATTCGGCCGACGCGCGCACATAGGTGCCGATGCCGCCGAACCATAGAAGGTCGACCGGCGCTTTCAGGATGGCGCGCATGATCTCCGCCGGAGAGCCCGTCGTGCCCTCCAGACCGATGGCGGCTGCCGCCTCGCGGCTGAGCTCGATCTGCTTCTGCGTACGCGAGACGATGACGCCGCCTTTGGAAAGCTTGGACTTGTCGTAGTCCTGCCAGCTCGACCGGCCCATTTCGAACAGCCGCTTGCGTTCGGCATAGGAATCCGCCGTATCAGGATCGGGATCGATGAAGATATCGCGATGATCGAAAGCCGCGATGAGCCGGATGGCGGGCGACAGAAGCATGCCGTTGCCGAACACGTCGCCGGACATGTCGCCGACGCCGACCACCGTGAAGGGCTCCTTCTGGATGTCGCGGTTCATCTCACGGAAGTGCCGCTTCACCGCTTCCCAGGCGCCGCGCGCGGTAATCCCCATCTTCTTATGGTCATAGCCGGCCGAGCCGCCGGAGGCGAAGGCATCGTCGAGCCAGAAGCCGTGCGCCTGGCTGATCTCGTTGGCCGTGTCGGAGAAGGTGGCGGTGCCCTTGTCGGCGGCGACCACGAAATAGGGGTCGTCGCGATCGTGGCGCACGACGGCCTCGGGCGGCGCCACCTGGTCGCCTTCCAGATTGTCGGTGATGGAGAGCAGACTGGAAACAAAATTGATATAGGCCTGCCGCCCCGCCTCGAAAACCTCCTGGCGGCTGCCGCCGGAGGGCAGCTGCCGGGGGTAGAAGCCGCCCTTGGCGCCGACCGGCACGATGACGCCGTTCTTCACCTGCTGCGCCTTGACCAGGCCAAGCACCTCCGTGCGGTAGTCCTGCGCCCGGTCGGACCAGCGCAGGCCGCCGCGCGCCACCGGGCCGAAGCGCAGATGCACGCCCTCGACCTCCGGCCCGTAGACGAAGATCTCGCGCCAGGGGCGCGGCTGCGGCAGACCCTCGACCGCCTGTGAATCGAACTTGAGCGCCAGCGAACGCTTGCCCGGCAGGGCGCGCCCGGCAAAGAAATTGGTGCGCAGGGTCGATTTGACGAGGTTGAGGATGCGGCGGATGATGGTGTCGTCATCGAGGCTCGGCACGCCGTCGAGCGCACTTTCGATCTCTTCCTCCATGTCCCGCTCCCGCGCTTCGGCGGCATCGCCTCCCCCGCGCCGAGGATCGAAACGGGTGACGAACAGGCGGAAGAGCTTGTCGGCGATCTGCGGATAACGGTTCAGCGTGCCGGCGATGAAGCCCTGACTCTGCGGGATGTTCGCCTGGTGCAGGAAGCGGCTGTAGGCACGCAGCACGGCGATCTCGGAGGCCCTCAACCGCGCCGTCTGGGCCAGCGCGTTGAAATTGTCGTTGTCGTATTCCTGGTGCCAGACGGCGAGGAACAGCTCCTCGAAGAGGGCGCCATTGTCGGTCAGGTCGATGGCGTTGTCGAAAGCGCTCTCCAGCTCCATGTCGTGCAGGAAGACATGGCCCTCGCCCTCTCCGCCGATTTCGAAAGTACGCTCGCTGATGACCCGGAAGCCCATGTTTTCGAGGAGAGGCACGCGCCGGCTGAGCGCCACGGGTGTGCCGAAATGGTAGATCTTCAGCGCTGCCTGGTCCGGCTTCTGGTCGCCATGGCGGTGGAAGTCGATGGCGATGGGGTTGGCGGAGGAGAGGCCCAAGATACGCCCGGCGTCGACAAGGGCGGTCGCCGGTTTAAAGCTGTTGCGGTAGCTCTCGGGAAAGCCGGCGGCTGCAGCCGCAATGGTATCGTCCGCGCCCGCATCCTCCACAGCCTCGCGCAGTGCATCGTCCCAGGTGCGCACGATGTCGCGGATGCCGGCCTCCAGCTTCTCCGTCTCTATGCGCGGCGTCCTGCCGCCCGAGCGCCCGATGATGAAGTGGACGCGCGCCAGCGAGCCTTCCGGAAACGCCGGATAGTAGGCTGACAGGCGCCCATCGAAGGACGTCTTCAGATATTCGCCGATCTCCATGCGCACACGAGAATCGTAGCGGTCGCGCGGCACGAAGACGATGACGGAGACGAAGCGGTCGAACTGGTCGATGCGGTAGAGAACGCGTACGCGCGGCCGATCGCCGAGGCCCAGAATAGCCTCCGCATGCTTGCGCAGCCGCGGCACACCGATTTGGAAAAGCTCGTCGCGCGGGTAGGATTCCAGAACATTGGTGAGCGCCTTGCCGGAATGGTCCGTCGGCGCGAAGCCGGAGCGGGCAATCACCGCCTCGGCCTTGGAGCGCAGATAGGGAATCTTCATCACCGAGCGCGTATAGGCAGTCGAGGTGAACAGGCCGACGATCCGCAACTCGCCCGTCAGCTTGCCGTCGTCGCTGAACGTCTTCACCCCGACATAATCGAGATAGGCACGGCGATGCACCGTCGACTTGGCATTCGCCTTTGTGACGATCAGCGGTTCCGGCCCGTGCAGGAAGGCGCGGATTTCCGGCGTGGTGGAGACGGCCTCCGAACCGCGCCTGAGCACCAGCACGTCGGGATCGGCCAGAATGCCGAGGCCCTTCTTGTGCGCGCGCTCCAGCGTGCCGCTCTTCTCGCCACCCGTGTAGCGAAACTCCCGCATGCCGAGAAAGGTGAAATTGTCGTCGCGCAGCCACTCGAGAAAGGCGATCGCCTCGGTCACCGCCTCGGCATCAAGCGGCACCGGCGCATAACGCAGTTGCGTGATCTCCTGGTCGAGGCGGGCCAGCATCGGCTTCCAATCGCTGACCGCTGCCCGCACCTGGGCGAGGATGTGGGCAAGCCGCGCTTTCAGCGCCGTGCACTGGTCTGGCGACAGCCTGGGCAGGTGGACGTGGATAACGCTGACCTGGTCTGCGTTGCGCGCCGCCTTGGCCGCCGCATCACCGAGAATCTCGCTGATTCCGTCTTCGCCGTGGCGCACCAGAAGCACCGGGTGCAGCAGAAGCGCCGGCTCTCCCGCCGACTCGGTGACCTCGCCTAGCACCGAATCGAACAGAAAGGGCATGTTGTCGTTGATGAGCGTGACCGTCGTGACGTTGCGGCCCGCACGCTCGATCCCCGGTGACGCCTCTACCTCGACCACACTTTTGCCCGGCCGATGCTTCTTCAGCGCCGTCAGCACAAGTTCGACGGAACGGTCGAGCGCGGCACGGTCATAGCTTTCCAGGTCCTCCGCCGGAGCACGGGAGATCAGGAGTTCACGCAGGCGCTCCGCGTCGGGCGCCTTCACGTCGGCCAAACGGGGTTTCGAGGATTTTATGAGCTTTGCCTTGGCCGTCATGCGGATTTCCCTCTCCCTCGGTAGTTACCGCTATCATATGCCCCTGATGCCGGGCCGACGATCCCACGATTGCTGCGGACGGTAAAGAGCCGCCCTTTCCCGCGCACAGATGTAATACCGATGCGGCGTAATATTGATGACGCGATCCACGTTCGGCAGGAAGTGGCGGGACATCTAACGCTGCACCACGAGCCGTGTCCGCCGCGACAGGAGCGGCAGGAGCCTGGCCATCGTATGCGGAGGGACGGCGATGCAGCCCTCCGTAGGCTTCAGGCCCGGCCTGGCCATATGAAGAAAGATGGCGCTGCCGCGCCCGCGGCGGCGCGGCCGCATGTTCCAGTCGAGTACGATACACACGTCGTAGAGCCCGTCGCTGCGCAGCATTTCTTCATGCGAGGCTTGGTAGGGCAGGCGCACTGGACGGTTGTAGTTCGGGTCGCCTGGCGCGTCGCACCAGCCGGTATCGGCACGGATCGGGGCCGTCTTCAGCGATGTGCGGGTGATGGCGGAGGGCCGTCGGTCGGATCGATAGAAGATGCCCAGCGGACGCAGCGTGGCCAGCGGCGTCGCGCCGTCGCCTTCACGCTTCGCCGCGCTGATGCTGCCGCGCCCGAGTGCACATGCAAAGACACGGCCGTTGATGGAAAGGAGCCCTTGTGTGGGGTTCCCGGGCCGCGCTCGCACGGCAATGACGGGGGCTTTTCGCCGCCCTTTGCGCAACCCGCTGTCCCAGCCGCAATTCTGCGATATAATTGTCTTATCGAACAAATAGCCGCTATGGTCTTTCTTGTCGGCCTTGTTGCGCATAAATGGAACGTTCGGCGAAAAAATGGGCGGGGTCAATGGTATCGGCTTTACAAATCAACGGATTGACATATGACGCCACGAACCATCCTGATCGTTGACGACGACGAGGATCTGCGGGCCACGCTCGTCGAGCAGCTGGCGCTTTACGAGGAGTTCGATCTCCTCCAGGAGGCGACGGCCGCCAACGGTATCCACGCCGCGCGCAACTCGATGGTCGATCTCACCATCATGGATGTCGGCCTGCCGGACATGGACGGTCGTGAGGCGGTCAAGCTGCTGCGCAAGGGCGGCTATCGTGCACCGATCATCATGCTGACGGCACAGGACACCGATTCCGATACGATCCTCGGGCTGGAAGCTGGCGCCAACGATTATGTCACCAAGCCCTTCCGCTTCGCTGTGCTTTTGGCGCGCATCCGGGCACAGATGCGCCAGCATGAGCAGAGCGAGGACGCCAAGTTCACCGTCGGGCCCTACACCTTCAAGCCGGGTCAGAAGCTGCTGCTCGACGAGCGCGGCGGCAAGATCCGCCTGACGGAAAAAGAAGCCGCTATCATAAAATACCTGTACCGCGCCGAGCAGAAGGTGGTGACGCGGGACGTTCTTTTGGAAGAAGTCTGGGGCTATAATTCAGGTGTCACCACACACACACTGGAGACCCATGTCTACCGGCTACGGCAAAAGATTGAACGCGATCCTTCCAAAGCTGAAATTCTTGTGACAGAAAGCGGCGGATACAAACTCGTTCCTTGAGATTCGGTGTTTGGGGGCGCCAGTAGCAGCTGGGAACGAGCGGGGACGACGACCGCATGGCGCTGGACGATGATATTCGCGTTCTGTCCGGCGTGGGACTCTTTGAGGGCTTCACGCACGAACAGTTGCGCCTCATGGCTTTCGGCGCCGAGACCATCTCGCTCGCCGCCGGCCATAAGCTCTATGCGGAAGGTGCCCCCGCCGACTGCGCCTTCGTTGTGGCCTCAGGACAGGTGGCTCTTTACCATCAGCAGGGCGACAGGCGCGAGATCATCTCCGTCCACGGCCCCGGTGCAATGCTTGGGGAACTGGCGCTGATCGCCGAGAGCGAGCGCCTCACCGGCGCTGTCGCCCAGACGGATGTGAAGGTGATTCGCCTGAGCCGCTCGATGTTCCGCCGCATCCTGGAGGAATTTCCGGAAACCGCGGTCAAGCTCCACCGCCGCATCGCCGCCAACCTGCAAGCCATGCTGACACGCATCGGCACCGTCGCCTCGCGGCTGTCCAAGTAAGCCATCACGGCCTGCGCACGAATTCGTGGAACTCTTCGCGCTGGCCGGGCACGTCCCGGCTCACCACGAGCGCCAGCCGCCTCTCCTCGAAGAGGCGGAACCACTCGTCCCATTCGACAGGCTGCACGCCTCCGGGCCGGTCCGCGCCTTCGTCGGTATCCTGATAGGCGCGCTGGCCGAAGGCGAACGAGAGGATCGGCTCGCTCTCCGCCATGCCGGGCGTGGGATCGCTCAGAGCCGGTTGGCCGGCGCGCGCGGCGGCCCATTCGCGGATGTCGTTGTGGTCGGTGAGCAGTTTCGTGTCGGCCATGGGAGAGTTCCTCGAAGGTTCCTCTCCAACGCTCACGGCAGGGTGCGGTTCCGCATCCCGGCCTCTATCCCTGCACCATGCTCTCCGGGGAGGTGACGAGGCGGTAGCGCCGCATTTCCTCTGCGCTGAGATAGTAGAGCGCGCCCGGCAGCGTATCGAGCGCATGCAGCCAGAGAGCCGGATCGACGCCCATCCTGCCGAGGAGGCGGGATACGCGCGCCGTCGTCATCTGCGCGTCGGCCATGGCCCGGGCCGGATCGCTGATCGTATCGCCGGCGATGTAGAACTGATGCAGGCCGACAAGGGCGCGCCGCCCGACCGTGCGTTCTACCCCGCCGGCCATCACCAGCGGACAGGAGGAGGCGCAGATAGCCCCGTCCTCCACCACCGTGGCAATACCACGCGCGCGCAACATGCGCGCCATGGCGACGGCATCGTCAAGCGCGCCACCTGGCGAATTGAGGCTGACCCGCCGAACAGCCGCGCCGCGCATATCGAGTTCCTCTTCAAGCCTTCCTACCGCACCCGGCTCAATACTGCCGGTCGCCCGCAGCGTTCCGTCGGCGGCGAACACGAAGGACATCGGCCGGCGCAACATCTCCCTGTCGGCGATGGCGGGCTGGCGCGGACCGGCAGGCGGCAGGCGGCTTTGATCCGTATCCTCCATCCGCCCGGGAACCGGCCAGAGACGTTCCGGCGACAAAGTCTCGCGCAGCCCGAAGCCCCCGTTCCCGTCGACGATCTCGCGCAGACCCATGCCGAAAAGGACGGCGACGCCCAGAACGAGGGCGATGAGGAGCCAGCGCGTCGGCACCCGCTCATCGAAGCGCCCATGGGGTCGCGCCTGCTCATCGTACAGCACGGCGTTCATGGCTCGGGCGAGGCGCTCGCTCATGCTAATCTAGCGACAGGAGACCGTCGGCACCGGGACGACATTGTCCGGCAGGCCGTACATGTAGCTGCGCCCATGCAGAAGCGCGCCGTAGCGGCAGCTTTCGCGCTTGCGCAGGTATAGTGCGCCGCGATCTTCTTCGAGATAGACAACCTTGGGCTCGCCATGGCCGCCATAGGCCAGGTCCCCGGCCAGATATCCCTTGCCGACGACGATGCGCTTGTAGCCGGCAGGACTGTGGACGACGAGGTTGCCGAAACTGTCGGCATAGATATTCTCGCCGCCGGCGAAAGCGGGCGTGGCCGCCGCCAGGAACACCGCAAGCGCGGTGGGGACCAAGAGTCGGCTTAAAGACATGGGGCAACGCTCCTTCATTGTCGCAGCCTCCTTGCCGGCAAGATTAACGCTTTCTTAACCGTTGTCACGCCGGCTGGCGCCCTCGTCCCCCACCGTTGACAGACGTGGTTAATTTCGTCGAATGATTGGGGATCGGGAGAAGGGTCTGAATGGCATGAGCGAGGATCAAAGGATCGACATCGCACCGCTGCGGCTGAAGGATGCGCATGCGCTGGCGCCGCTTCTTGCCGCTTACACCCAGTCGCTGAAGCGCGGCGCACCGCGCCGACCGGACGAGTTCTACGCCGAAACGTTGTTGCAGGACCGGGTGGCGGAGATCGTCGGGGCGCGCATGGACGGGGCACTGGTGGCCTTCGCCGTCTTCTACGATCTGCCCGACCCCGTCTCCGGCATGCGCTACGGGCTCTTGGAGCACGTCTATGTGCATCATGAACATCGCGGAAAGGGCATCGCCAAGGCACTGATCGACGTGGTGGGGGATCAGGCGGAAGATCGGGGATGGGCGAGGATGGTGCTGAACGCGCCGCGCGAGCCGTCCGAAGGCCGCAGACTCTACGGCCAGGTCGCCGCGCCGGCCGATTGGACCAGCCATGTGATTCGCTTCGACGAAAAGTGAGTGAGCGCAGAGGCGCTTTGCGCGATTTCATCGGCCACGCTCAAAGCATACCGACGGCGGGATGCTAGCATGGGCTGCGCGGTGTCGGAATAAGCGCCCCTCATACGTCCTCTGCTTGCATTGTGATTTTGAGAGGAGGAGGGAAATCAAATGAGCAAGACCATTGCAATTATCATCGCAAGGCTAATTTTCGCGGGCGCCTTTGCCATGGCCGCGGGCTTCAAGTTTGCCGGGATGGAGGAGACAGCGGCCCAAATAGCGTCGATAGGCTTCCCCGTTCCGCTGCTGCTTGCATGGATCGCCGCCTTTTTTGAGGTTGCCCTTGTTGTTGCCTTTCTGACCGGTGTGTTCTTCTCCGAAGCCGCGCTCATTGCGGCCGCCTACGTGCTGTTCCTGGGCTTTGCCTTCTACGGTCCGTCGCAATGGAGCGATGATCCGATGAAATTCGGCTTCTTTGTCGATCACTTTATCTTCGTCGCTGGCCTCCTGTTCGCGGCGGTGCACGGGCCCGGCGACAGGCTGGCCCTCCGGAGGGGCTTCATCTGGCAGCCCCAGTTGCCCGGCGAGGGTCGACAAGCTTCAAACTGAGGCGCGACCAGAAGCTTCAATCGATTCAAGCACCCTCCGGCATCTCTGCGGCTTTGACGCACTGCGAAAAGCGCATTAGAAAGCCTCGTGCCGGAGGCTTGGGGCGGCCTGGCAGTTGCTGCCTGATGCGCCATGGTTCCTTCGGCGATGAAACGGGGAAGCCATGAGCAAATCCACAGCCACCCGGGCGAGGCCTGTCTCGCCGCATCTGCAAATCTACCGCTTCACACCCACCATGCTGATGTCGATCCTGCACCGCATCACCGGTGGGGCGCTCTATTTCGGCATGGTGCTCTTCGCCGTCTGGCTGATGGCTGCGGCCGGCTCTAAGGAACAGTTCGACTTCGTCAACGGTCTGTTCGGCTCTTTCCTCGGCCGGCTCGTGCTCTTCGGCTACACTTGGGCGCTGCTGCACCACATGCTGGGCGGCATTCGCCATCTCATCTGGGATACCGGTCATGGGCTGGGCAAGCAGACGTCGTCGCGCATTGCGACCGCCAACTTGATCGGCTCGGTCGTACTGACGCTCCTTGTCTGGATCGTCGGCTATGCTTTCAGGGGAGGGTTCTGAGATGGCCGATATGCGCACACCCTTGAACCGCGTCCGCGGCCTCGGCTCGGCCAAGGAAGGCACGGATCATTTCTGGCGCCAACGCCTGACAGCGATCGCCAACCTGCCGCTCGTCCTGTTCTTCATCGGCTTCGTCGTTGCCTACAGCGGCGCGCCTTACGAAGAAGTGCGCGCCGCACTCGCCCAGCCGGCAGTGGCGCTCATCATCGTCTTCGCCCTGCTCTCGGTGCTCTATCACATGCGGCTCGGCATGCAGGTCATCATCGAGGACTATGTTCACGGCGAGGGCGCGAAGATCGTCCTCATCGTGCTCAACACCTTCTTCCCCCTCGTCGTTGGCGCCGCGGCGCTCTACGCCCTCCTGAAAATCGCTTTCGGAGCCTGATTCCCACATGGCTGACGCAACTGAGAAGAAGGCCGGCGCGGCCTACGAGTTTGTCGACCACGCCTTCGACGTGGTGGTGGTGGGTGCCGGCGGCGCCGGTCTGCGCGCCACCCTGGGCATGGCCGAGCAGGGCCTGAAGACCGCCTGCATCACCAAGGTTTTCCCCACCCGCTCGCACACGGTGGCCGCCCAGGGCGGCATCGCCGCCTCGCTCAAGAATATGGGGCCGGACCACTGGCAGTGGCACCTCTACGACACGGTGAAGGGCTCCGACTGGCTAGGCGACGTGGACGCCATGGAGTATCTCGCGCGCGAGGCGCCGGCCGCCGTCTACGAGCTAGAGCATTACGGCGTGCCTTTCTCCCGCACCGAGGAAGGCAAGATCTACCAGCGCCCCTTCGGTGGCCACATGCAGAATTTCGGCGACGGCCCGCCCGTGCAGCGCACCTGCGCCGCCGCCGACCGCACCGGCCACGCGATCCTTCATACCCTCTACGGCCAGTCGGTGAAGAACCACGCACAGTTCTTCGTCGAGTATTTCGCGCTCGACCTCATCATGACCGACGGCGCCTGCACCGGCGTGGTCGCCTGGAACCTGGAAGATGGCACCATCCACCGCTTCGCCGCCAAGATGGTGGTGCTGGCCACCGGCGGCTACGGCCGCACTTATTTCTCCTGCACCTCGGCGCACACCTGCACCGGCGACGGCAACGCCATGATCGCGCGCGCCGGCCTTCCCTTGCAGGACATGGAGTTCGTGCAGTTCCACCCGACGGGCATCTACGGCGCGGGCTGCCTTATCACCGAGGGCGTGCGCGGCGAGGGCGGCTATCTCGTCAATTCCGAGGGCGAGCGCTTCATGGAGCGCTATGCACCGTCGGCCAAGGATCTCGCCTCGCGCGACGTCGTCTCACGCTGCATGACGGTGGAAATCCGCGAAGGCCGGGGCGTCGGCAAGGAGAAGGACCACATCTTCCTGCATCTCGACCATCTCGACCCGGCGGTGATCCACGAGCGCCTGCCCGGCATCGCCGAATCGGCGCGCATCTTCGCCGGCGTCGACGTCACCCGCGAGCCCATCCCCGTGCTGCCGACCGTGCACTACAATATGGGCGGCATCCCCACCAACTACTGGGGCGAGGTGCTGAACCCGACCAAGGACAACCCGGACGCCGTCGCCCCCGGCCTGATGGCCGTCGGTGAGGCCGCCTGCGCCTCCGTCCACGGTGCCAACCGGCTCGGCTCCAACTCCCTCATCGACCTCGTCGTCTTCGGCCGCGCGGCGGCCATCCGTGCCGGCAAGGTGGTCGACCGCGTTTCGAAGGTACCCCCGGTCAACGATACCGCCTGCGAAAAGATCATGGACCGCTTCGACAAGCTGCGCCATGCCAACGGCGGCACGCCGACGGCGGCACTCCGCGAGAAGATGCAGCGCGCCATGCAGGAGGAAGCCGCCGTCTTCCGCACGCAAGAGACGCTGGAGCAAGGCTGCAAGCGCATCTCTGCCGTGTGGGAGGAGCTTTCGGACATCAAGGTCCACGACCGCTCGATGATCTGGAATTCGGACCTGATGGAAACGCTTGAGCTCGAAAACCTGATGGCGAACGCCGTCACAACGGTCTATTCGGCCGAGGCGCGTAAGGAAAGCCGCGGCGCCCACGCTCGAGAGGATTTTTCCGAACGCGACGACAAGAACTGGCGCAAGCACACGCTTTCCTGGGTGGACGAGGCCGGCAAGGTCAGCCTCGACTACCGCCCGGTCCACACCGAGCCGATGCTGAAGCCGGAGAACGGCGGCATCGACCCAGCGAAGATCGCGCCCAAGGCGCGGGTTTACTGACCCGAGGAAAACATGGTTGAAATCACGCTTCCCAAGAACTCCAAGGTCAAAGAGGGCAAAGTCTGGCCGAAGCCCGAAGGCGCGACCAATCTGCGCCAGTATCGGGTCTACCGCTGGTCGCCGGATGATACCGAAAACCCGCGCGTCGACACCTACTATGTCGACATGGACGATTGCGGGCCGATGGTGCTCGACGCGCTCATCTGGATCAAGAACAAGATCGATCCGACGCTCACCTTCCGCCGCTCCTGCCGCGAGGGCATCTGCGGTTCGTGCGCGATGAACATCGACGGCGCCAACACGCTCGCCTGCACCAAGGGCATGGACGAGATCAACGACGCGGTGAAGGTCTACCCGCTGCCGCATATGGCGGTGGTGAAGGACCTGGTGCCGGACCTCTCCGTGCCCTATGCTCAGCTTTCCTCCATCGAGCCGTGGCTGCAGACGGTGACGCCGGAGCCGGCCAAGGAGTGGCTTCAAAGCCACGAGGACCGGGCCAAGCTCGACGGGCTCTACGAGTGCATCCTGTGCTTCTGCTGCCAGACCTCGTGCCCCAGCTACTGGTGGAACGGCGAGCGCTACCTGGGTCCGGCGGTGCTGCTGCAGGCCTACCGCTGGCTCATCGATTCGCGCGACGAGGCCACGGGCGAGCGGCTCGATAACCTGGAAGACCCTTTCCGGCTCTACCGCTGCCACACCATCATGAACTGCACGCAGGCCTGCCCCAAGGGGCTGAATCCGGCCAAGGCGATTGCCGAGATCAAGAAGATGATGGTGGAGCGGCGGGTCTGACTTGCTGCTCACGCAAGCGTGTAGCGGATTGAATTTGCAATCGCCGCCCGGTGGAGTAGGTCTCGCCCTGAAAAAGGGGAAACCTGTCATGATCCGAATTGCTGCTGCAGCTGCGCTTTTCCTCGCTGCGTCCCTAGCCAATCCCGCCACGGCGGAAACGAAGACAGCCATCTTTGCCGGTGGCTGCTTCTGGTGCGTCGAAGCGGACTTCGACAAGGTTCAGGGGGTGCTTTCCACCGTCTCCGGCTATACTGGCGGCAAGACGGAAAATCCCAGCTACCGCAATTATGAATCCGGCGGCCATCGCGAGGCGGTGGAGATTGAGTATGACGACAGCCAGGTAAGCTACGAGCATCTTCTGGATGTCTTCTTCCATTCCGTCGATCCCACCGACGCCGGTGGCCAGTTCTGCGACCGCGGTCACGGCTACACCACGGCGATCTACGTGCTCGACGATGCGCAGAAAAAGGCGGCGGAGGAAGCCAAGCAAGCGGCTGAGACCGAGCTGGGCCAGCCCGTGGCAACGCCGATCGTGCCCGCGCCGGCCTTCTGGCCGGCGGAGGACTATCATCAAAACTATTATCGAAGCGATGAGCGCGTCCTCACGCGCTTCGGTTTCGTCACCAAGGCGAACGCCTACAACGGCTACCGCGAAGGCTGCGGGCGCGACCGGCGCTTGCAAGAGGTGTGGGGAGAGACAGCTTTACGCGGCATCGCAAAGTAGCGTACGCCGTTGCGGCGTGGGCATGGGGCGTGTCATGACCGGAGGGAGTTTCACATGCGCACCATACTTGCCGCCGCGGCCCTCTTGGCCGGTGCCGCTGTCGCCCAAGCCGCCGAGGGGTGGATCGTGCTGGACAGTCCGCACGATGTGAGCATCACCGCCGATCGTCTTGAAACAATCATCGACAACAGCCCTGCAACGCTGGTCGCCCGCATCGATCATCAGGCCTACTGGAGCTCGCACCGGCCACCGTCCTGATCTTCGGCAACCCGCAAGTCGGCACGCCCATCATGCAGGCCGCGCCGGAAGCCGCCTTCGATCTGCCCATCCGCGTGCTCGTATGGGACGACGGGGGGCAGACGCGCGTTGGCTATCTCTCGCCCGAAGCGTTGCAGGAGCGTTACGGCATTTCTGGCGCCGATGAGGCGCTGGACGCTATGGCGAAGGCACTCGACACCATCACCGAAAAGGCTGTCCAGGCGAAGTAGGGTTATGCGGCGGCGGCGGTTCTTATACGCTCCATGGCGATCTCGGCGGCGACATCGTTGGTCGGCCGTCCCTGCGCCTGTGCGCGGGTGAAGATATCGCTCAGTGTTTTCGGGATCTGCGCAACCTTGGCCATCGCCGCGGCACGATTGTAGCCACCGGGCGCCAGTTCGGCGGCTACGTTGATAAGACCGCCCGCATTGATGACGTAATCCGGGGCGTAGAGGATGCCGCTCTCCATCAAGAGCCGGGCGTCCTCATGCCGGACAAGCTGGTTGTTAGCAGAGCCGGCGACGATCTCGGCCTTCAGTAAAGGGATCGTCTCGCGCGAGATCACACCGCCCAGCGCACAGGGGGCGAAGATATCCGCTTCGGCGGAGAGGATGGAGTCGGGCGCCAGCGCCGCCGCACCGAACGCTCTCTTTGCCTCTTCGACGCGCGCTGTGTCGATATCGGTAACGATCAGTGCGGCGCCCTCTTCGTGCAGATCCTCACACAGCGACCAGCCGACGGAGCCGAGGCCCTGCACGGCGATGTCTACCCCCTTCAGGCTCTCGGTGCCCCGGCGGTGCTTGAGCGCCGCCTTGATGCCGAGAAAGACGCCATACGCCGTCACAGGCGAAGGATTGCCGCTGCCGCTCTTGGTGCCGACCACGTTGGGCGCGCGCGTACGCAGGAAATCCGCGTCCGCCAGTGTGAGGCCGACATCCTCGGCCGTGAAGAACTGGCCCTCGAGCGCTGCCAGCATATCCGCATAGGACGACAGCAGAGACGGCGTTTTCTCCGTCTTGGGATCGGCGATGATGACCGCCTTGCCGCCGCCGAAGGGCGTGCCGGCGATGGCGGATTTGTAGGTCATGCCGCGTGACAAGCGCAGCGCGTCCGTGAGCCCGGCCTCGAAGCTTTCGTGCGGCCAGACACGCGTGCCGCCGAGCGCCGGGCCCAGCACGGTATTGTGGATGGCAACGATGGCGGTAAGCCCGCTTTCATCGTCACGGCCAAGCCAGATGCGCTCGTGACTGTCGTATGCGGGAAGGAGGGCGGCATCCGCTGTGATGTCGGAGATGGACAGTGTGGACTTGCCGGCGGGCTTCTTCAGCGTCCTCGGTTCACGAACATGCAGCATGGCATTCCTCCGGAACGACTCGTCTGCATATAAATGTAGGCCTGTCGGCGGATTTTTGGTTGCGAAATAAAGCCTTGCCGCGACCGACCATTGCGTTCGCGGCAAGAAACCATCGCAAAACTGTCGCTCAGCATCGGCCCGAAAATCGGAATCGATTTTCGGAAAGCACGATGCGTGGATTCAATACGCTACAGCGCCCTTTGTGCGTCCGAAAGAACGCACGGCGCTGTAGGTGCCGAGTTCAGGCAAACTTCGCCTCAAGGGTGATGTCGATGGCCCCGAGCGCCTTGGATACCGGGCAGATTTCCTTCGCCTTGGCGGCGATCTCCTTGAATTTGTCTTCCTCCATCCCCGGCACTTTGCCGATCATCGTGATGGCGCTCGAGCGGATCTCGAAGCCGCCGCCCTCGGCCGGCTGCAGGTCGACCTCGGCCTTGGAATAAAGCGTCTCGGGGGGCGTGCCGTTCTCGGCCAGCATATGGGCAAGCTGCATGGCGATGCAACTCGCATGTGCCGCGGCGATCAGCTCCTCCGGGTTGGTGCCGGCCTTTCCGGTCTCGTCCTCAAAGCGGGCCTTGAAGCTGATCGGCAGGTCGCCGATGGCCTGGCTCTGGGTGTCGAGCCTGCCGGAGCCTTCGGTAAGCGATCCCTTCCAGATGGCATTCGCGTGACGCTTCATCCTTCGTCTCCTTGTGTTTGCGCTCAGATTGCCTCGCCCTGGAGCAGGCGCGGCGCGGAACCGGACAGGCCGGAGGCCTGGCGGACGAAAAAGCTCTTCATGCCGGGCATGCGGTCCACCAGACCCAGACCGATGTCGCGCACCGCCCTGAGCGGCGCGATATCGTTGGAGAAAAGGCGGTTCAGCACGTCCGTCGTCACCCCCATCTGCACCGTATCGAAGCGGCGCCAGCGTTCGTATCGCTGCAGCACGTCGAGCGCCCCGATGTCTTCGCCCAGCCTGTCCGCTTCAACCACCACCTGCGCAAGCGCGGCGGCGTCTCTGAAGCCGAGATTGAGGCCCTGGCCGGCAATGGGGTGGATGCCGTGGGCGGCATCGCCGGCAAGTGCAAAACGCGGGCGCACGAAGTCGCGCGCCAGAGTCAGGCCCAGAGGCCACGCGCGGCGCGGCCCCTCGACCCGGATCTCACCGAGCTTGAGGCCGAAGCGTTGCTCGAGTTCATGCTCGAAGACGAGATCGTCTTCGGCCACCAGCCGCTCGGCGTCCTTCGTGCGCTCGGTCCACACGATGGAGGAGCGGTTGCCCTTGAGCGGCAGCGTGGCGAAGGGGCCGGCGGGCAGGAAATGCTCTTCCGCGCGGCCCTCGTGCGGACGCTCGTGCGCAACGGTACAGACGATGCCCGACTGGCCGTATTCCCAGTTCAGCGTGCGGATGCCGGCCATGTTGCGCAGGCGCGATTTCACCCCGTCGGCGGCGATCAGAAGACGCGTGCGCAGCCCGGCGCCGTCCCCAAGGCGAATAACGATTTCGGCCGGCTCCGTCTCAAACCCCTCGACCGCCACACCCTGCACGATATCGACCCCCAACTCACCGGCGCGTCGGCGCAGCGCACCGGTAAGATCGCGGTTCATGACCATATGAGCGAAGGGTTCACCGGGCGCGGCCTCGCCGCCGAAGGTCAGGAAGACCGGGCGCACCGGATCGGACGTGCGCGAATCGGTGATGACCATATCGACGATCGGCTGGGCTTCCGGCGCGATCTCATCCCAGCAGCCGAGCCGGCGCAGCATGCGCGCCGCCGCCGCCGCTATGGCCGAGGCACGGCCGTCACGCTGCCAAACGCCCTCGGGCGCGGCATCGACGACCAGTACCTTCAAGCCCGGCCGCGCCTGGACGAGCGAAACGGCGATAGCCAGCCCCACATAGCCGGCACCTGCAATCACCACATCGAGGCGGTCGGAGAAGCGCTCGCCCTTGTTTTTGCCGGCCATGGGTTTTCCTCCGTGGTACATTGCTGCCTTGACTTGCGCCTCGCCCTTCGGTTTGTCACCGCTACCGCAACGCTACCAGAGGGGTCCAGTCCACATGTCGTCGGCCATGCAGGCGCTCCTCGACATACTTAATCTCGAGGCGCTCGAACACAACCTGTTTCGCGGTCGCAGCCCGCAAGTGGGCTGGCAGCGTGTATTCGGCGGGCAGGTGATCGGCCAAGCACTGGTTGCCGCGCAGCGCACCGTGGCCGAGAACCGCCACGTGCATTCCCTGCATTGCTATTTCATGCGTCCGGGGGACCCGGCAGTGCCCATCATATACGAGGTGGACCGGATCCGCGACGGCGGCAGTTTCGCCACAAGACGCGTCGTCGCCATCCAGCATGGCCATGCCATCTTCTCGCTTTCCGCCTCCTTCCAGGTCGACGAGGCGGGGCTGGAGCATCAACTGCCGATGCCGGAAGAGGTTCCCGCGCCAGAGACGCTGCGCCCGCAGCGGGAGTTCCTCGCAACCTTCGGCGACCAAGTGCCGGAAAACATCCGCCGCTATTGGGAGCGCGAGCGCCCGGTGGAGATCCGCCCCGTCCATATTAAGCACTACACGACGCACGATAAGCTGCCGCCCTTCCAGGATGTGTGGCTGCGGGCGACGGGCCCGGTGCCCGAGGACCGCGCCATCCAGGCGGCAGTGCTCGCCTATCTGTCCGACATGACGTTGCTCGACACCTCCACCTTCGCTCACGGACGTTCGGTCTTCGATCCCGAGCTGCAGATGGCCAGTCTCGATCATGCTATGTGGTTCCACCGGCCGCATCCGCTCGACGATTGGCTGCTCTACACCCAGGACAGTCCTTCTTCGGGTGGCGCCCGGGGGTTTTCTCGCGGCAGCATCTACTCGCGTGAAGGCACGCTTATCGCTTCCGTGGCCCAAGAGGGACTCGTGCGTCTGCGCAAAAAATAGGCAATTTTGAGTTTTTGCCTAGTTTTTGACCTGCTCCTCTGTGAATAGACCACCTGCCGCTTCTGTCACGGCCGATTTTCCTCAACGATTTAAGAGGTTTGAGTGCGATGTCACGCAATTGGCACGGCACTTGAATCACCTTTGCCACTGTCGGCTGCCTTTTGGCGCGTCGGCGGCACATGCAACGCGGTCCATCCGCAGAGGCAGGGGTGAAACCTGATGAAACTCGTCATGGCAATCATAAAGCCGTTCAAGCTGGAGGCGGTGCGTGAAGCGCTGACCGAGCTTGGCATTCAGGGGCTGACCGTCACCGAGGTTAAGGGCTACGGGCGGCAGAAGGGGCACACGGAAATCTATCGCGGCGCCGAATATGCGGTGAGCTTCCTGCCGAAGGTCAAGGTGGAGGTGGCGGTGGACGACGATACGGCCGACAAGGCCGTCGATGCCATCACGACCGCCGCCAAGACCGGCCAGATCGGCGACGGCAAGATCTTCGTCCACAACATCGAGAAAGCCGTGCGCATCCGCACCGGCGAGACCGACGCCGACGCGCTGTGAGCGACTCCGGCCTTTTCAGGGAGAGTAAAATGAGATTTCCGAACAACGCTTTCGCAAGATGCGCGTCCGGGGCGGGCGCGCTTGCACTGGCAGCCTTTGCGGCCCTGCCGGCTTTGGCGCAGGAGGCGGCCGAGGAAGCTGCCGAAGCGGCAACCGTCATGGACAAGGGCGACGTTGCCTGGATGATGACGGCAAGCCTGCTCGTGCTCTTCATGACCATGCCGGGCCTGGCACTATTCTATGGCGGCCTCGTGCGCACCAAGAACGCGCTTTCCGTCCTCATGCAGTGCACCATGATCGCCGCCGTGGTGATGGTCGTGTGGGTGCTGTGGGGCTACTCCTTCGCCTTCGGCGGCGGCACCAGCCCGTTCTGGGGCGGATTCGGCAAGCTGTTCCTGGCCGGTGTCACCGCTGATTCGGAGGCGGCCACCTTCACCGACGGCGTGGTCATCCCCGAATATGTGTTCATCGTCTTCCAGATGACCTTCGCCGTCATCACGCCGGCGCTGATCGTCGGTGCCTTCGCCGAACGCATCAAGTTCTCGGCGGTGATGCTGTTCACCATCTTGTGGGTGACCTTCGTCTATTTCCCGATCGCACACATGGTGTGGGACGGCAGCGGCTATCTCTTCAACCTTGGCGCGCTCGATTTCGCCGGCGGCACGGTCGTCCACATCAATGCGGGCATCGCGGCCCTGGTCGGCTGCATCCTGGTCGGCAGGCGCAACGGCTATGGCAAAGAGATCCTGGCCCCGCACTCCATGACGCTCACCATGGTGGGCGGCTCGATCCTGTGGGTCGGCTGGTTCGGCTTCAATGCCGGCTCCAATCTGGAAGCCAATGGCGGCGCGGCGCTTGCGATGATCAACACTTTCACGGCGACGGCAGGCGCGATTGTCGGCTGGAGCGTGATCGAGGCGCTGCATCGCGGCAAAGCTTCCATGCTGGGCGCAGTCTCGGGTCTGGTGGCGGGTCTGGTTGCAGTCACGCCGGCGTGCGGCACGGTTGGCCCGGTCGGCGCCATCGTGCTCGGCGCGATTGCCAGCGCCGTCTGCTACTTCTTCGTGGCGGTCGTGAAGAACAAGTTTGGCTATGACGACAGCCTGGATGTGTTCGGCATCCACGGCATCGGCGGCATCGTCGGCGCGCTCGGCACGGGCATCTTCACCGCGCCGTGGCTCGGCGGTACGGGTGGCGAGGACTTCTCCATCGCCTCGCAGGTGTGGGTGCAGTTTGTCGCCGTCCTCGTGACCGTCCTGTGGTGCGGCATCATCTCGGCGATCCTCTACAAGGTCGTCGATGCTATCGTCGGCCTGCGCCCAACGCCAGAAGCCGAGACCCAGGGTCTCGACCTCACCTCGCACGGCGAGGCGGCCTACCACTACACCACGTAGTTCCGGCTGCATCTTCCTTCCCGAGATGCCACAAGGCCCGGCGCAAGCCGGGCCTCATTTTTTTAGGGGACCAAGACTGTAAGGCGGTCGGAGTGCCACCCCGCTGCCTTGCTCCTGTATTCTCCCATTTCCTCGCCACTCCCATGGTTAATGCAGCCTTAACCTTCCCCCGTCTAGGTTAGGCCCGGTGTCGGAGCGCGCGCGAGCGCGTCATCTATGACTGTGGACGGGGAAATGCGAATGAGTTCCGGTTCTTCCGCGGCGTTTGCCATGCATGACGGCGGTTTCGGGGTGCACGGCTTCTTACGGAGGCAAGCGGCGCGCGGGCTTGGGCTGTTGACGTTGGCGCTCGTTGCCTTCTGCCTGGCGAGCCTTGCCACGTGGAACGTCGCCGATCCGAGCTTCAGCTATGCGACTGATAACCCGGTGACCAACGCCATGGGCTATCCTGGCGCGGTCTACTCCGACATCGCCATGCAGTTTTTCGGCCTCGCGTCGGTGGCGGGCCTCGTGCCGGCTGTCTTCTGGGGCATCTTCCTCTTTGCTGCGCGCGGCATCGACAGGCCCTGGCGACGCTCCGCCGCCTGGTTTGGCGGCAGCGTGTTGGCTGCCGGCGTGGCCGGCTGCATGACTCCGCCGGAGACGTGGCCGCTGCCCACCGGGCTCGGCGGCGTTTTCGGCGATGTGGTTCTGGCCGCCCCCGCCATGCTCAGCGGTGCTTATCCGCAGGGCTGGTTCGGCATCGTGGTGGCGGGGCTGCTCGCCGCGCCCGCCGTATGGCTGACCCTTTACGGCGCCGGCATCTTCGGCCGCTCCGCGCCCCCCGCACCCGCCGCCGAGCCGGAGGTCGACACCTTCGACGACATCGACGAAGACGAGGAGGATGGCGGCTTCGTCGCGCTCGGTGTGCTTGTGCACTGGTGGCTGTCGGTGCGCGCCTTCTGGCGTCGCCGCTTTGCCGTGCATGTCGACCCCCTGGCGCCGGAGTTCGACACTCCGATGCCCAAGCCGGCAGCGATGGACGATGCGCGCATCGAGCCCGATTTCGACGCTGGCGGCTTCGGCGCCGAACCGTTCGACGGTCTTTCCATCGCGCCCGAGCCGACAGGCCCGTCAGCGCAGCAGCCCGCGGCGCGCGTGGGCAACCCCGCGCCCCGCCCGGCACCCGGCGCGCGCGTGCGCCGCGAGGCACAGCCCTCGTTTCTCGATTCTGGCGAGTTCACGCTTCCCGCCCTGCATCTTCTGGCCGAACCCAAGGCCGCGGCCAAGGACGCGACCCTCTCCAAGGAAGCGCTGGAGCAGAATGCGCGGCTTCTGGAAGGGGTCCTGGAAGATTTCGGCGTCAAGGGTGAGATCATCCATGTCCGGCCCGGCCCCGTCGTCACGCTCTACGAGCTGGAACCTGCACCGGGCATCAAGTCCTCGCGCGTTATCGGCCTTGCCGATGACATCGCCCGCTCGATGAGCGCGATCGCCGCGCGCGTTGCCGTGGTGCCTGGGCGCAACGCCATCGGCATCGAATTGCCCAACGCGACCCGCGAGATGGTGTTCCTGCGCGAGCTTCTGGCCAGTCGCGAGTTCGAGACCACCAAGACGAAGCTGGCGCTAGGCCTGGGCAAGACCATCAACGGCAGCGCCGTGATCGCCGACCTCGCCAAGATGCCGCACCTGCTCGTCGCCGGTACCACCGGCTCGGGCAAGTCGGTCGCCATCAACACGATGATCCTGTCGCTGCTCTACCGCATGACGCCGGAGGAATGCCGCCTGATCATGATCGACCCGAAGATGCTCGAGCTTTCCGTCTATGACGGCATCCCGCATCTTCTCACCCCCGTCGTCACCGACCCGAAGAAGGCGGTGGTGGCGCTGAAATGGACAGTGCGGGAGATGGAGGACCGCTACCGCAAGATGTCCAAGGTGGGCGTGCGCAACATCGAGGGTTTCAACCAGCGCGTCGCCCAGGCCCAGAAGAAGGGCCAGACGATCACCCGCACGGTGCAGACCGGGTTCGACCGCGAGACCGGCGAGGCGATCTACGAGACCGAGGACCTGGATCTGGACCCGATGCCCTTCATCGTCGTCATCATCGACGAGATGGCGGATCTCATGATGGTCGCCGGCAAGGATATCGAGGGCGCGGTGCAGCGCCTGGCGCAGATGGCGCGCGCTGCCGGCATCCACGTCATCATGGCCACCCAGCGCCCGTCGGTCGACGTGATCACGGGCACCATCAAGGCCAATTTCCCGACCCGCATCTCCTTCCAGGTCACCTCCAAGATCGACAGTCGCACCATCCTGGGTGAGCAGGGCGCTGAGCAGCTCCTGGGCATGGGTGATATGCTCTATATGGCCGGTGGCGGGCGCATCCAGCGCGTGCACGGCCCCTTCGTCTCGGACACGGAAGTGGAGCAGATCGTCGCACATCTGAAAACCCAGGGCGCGCCGGACTATCTTGATGCCGTGACGGAAGACGACGGCGACGATCCCCCCGGGGGCAGCGGTGGCGATGTCGGCAATCTGGGCGATTCGGAAGACCCGTACGACCAGGCGGTCGCCGTGGTCCTGCGCGACGGCAAGGCTTCGACGAGCTATATCCAGCGGCGGTTGGGCATCGGCTACAACCGCGCCGCCTCCATCATCGAGCGTATGGAGCAGGAAGGCATCGTCGGCCCGGCCAACCACGCCGGCAAGCGCGAGATCCTCGTGCCGACGGAAGAAGAGGACGTCTGAGAGCCGAAGGCTGCGCGCGACGCCGGGACGTTCAGGCCCGGAGCCCAATTTCGGCCCAGTTGAGGCGATAGCGTCTCGTCAAATGACAAATCGTTTCGGAGTGCAGAAAGCATGGCCATTCCAGCCAAGCGCAACACCGCCGCCCCCCGCCCGAGGTCTCGCCCCTTGGCCGCCCTCCTCGCTCTTGCCCTGGGTGTTCTGACGGCCGGCGCGGCGCAGGCAGCGGCGGATTCAGCCGAGCGCATAGCCGCGCATTTCTCCAGCGTGCGTACGATGACCGGCGAATTCGTGCAGTTCGGTCCCCGTGGCGAACAGACCGGCGGCAAGTTCTACATCGAGCGGCCTGGAAAGCTCCGCTTCGACTATGAGGGTTCGGCTGGTTTTCGGGTTGTCTCCGACGGAACAACCGTGGTGGTACGGAACAAGAGGATGAACACCGCGGACGTCTATCCGCTGTCGCAAACGCCTTTAAAGCTGCTCCTCGACGAGCGTATCGATCTTTCCGGCGAAAAGGTGCAGAGCGTCCAGGAGGACGAGGATCTGACGACCATCAGGCTGGCCGACCGGAAGTTGTTCGGCAGCTCGACCATCACCATGATGTTCGATGCCGGTTCCTACGAGCTGCGCCAGTGGACCATCACCGATGCCCAGGGCAAGGATACGACGGTGATGATCTATAACGTGCAAGCGGGCGTCACCTTCGATCCCAGCGTGTTTGAGATCGATTACCGCCGTGTCAACGAGCTGAACCGCGGCCGTTGATGACAGCACCGCGCTTGCCATCGGCTCGTCCGGCGCGCTAGACCGGATCATCGGTTCAGGGAATCGATTATCCGATCTAGGCTTTTGCTTGTCGCAATTTCGGAGGGAAAACCGGTTTCCACTTTTCCTGGAATTGCGCTATTGCCGCTCTGTCCGAAGAAGCTGCAAGCCGAGCGCCGAATGCCCCTCAAGATCGCCACCTGGAACATCAATTCCGTTCGCCTGCGCCTGCCGCTGGTGCAGCGCTTTCTGGAAGAACAGCAGCCGGACGTCCTGTGCCTGCAGGAGACCAAGTGCCCGGACGACCAGTTCCCGCTGGCCGCCTTCCGCAAGCTCGGTTACGGGCACATCGAGATCCATGGCCAGAAGGGCTATCACGGCGTGGCGACAATCTCGCGCCGGCCCATGCGGCTAGTGGAAAAGCGCGGCTTCTGCGGCATCGTTGACAGCCGGCACGTCTCGACCATGCTGGATGTGGAGGGAAGGCGCATCCTCTTGCACAATTTCTACGTCCCGGCTGGCGGCGACGAGCCGGACCCTGAGATCAACACCAAGTTCCGCCACAAGCTCGACTTCATCGAGGAAATGCACGCGGTGCGCCCCGCCGAGGACGCCGATACGGCGACGGTTCTGGTAGGCGACCTCAATATCGCCCCGCTGGAGACGGACGTGTGGTCACACAAGCAACTCCTGAACGTCGTGAGCCACACGCCGGTTGAGACCGAGGGGCTGGACAATCTGCGTGACAAGGGAGGCTGGATCGACCTCGTGCGCACGCATGTCCCGCCGGAGGAAAAGCTCTTTACCTGGTGGAGCTACCGCGCCAAGGACTGGGACCAATCCGACCGCGGACGACGGCTCGATCATATCTGGGCCTCCGCCAACCTCGCGCCGGCGCTGCGGCGCATCGAGGTCCTGCGCGAGGCGCGCAGCTGGGAGCGCCCTTCCGATCACGTACCGGTGATCGCCGAGCTAGGCTGAAGCACCAGAGCCTCACCGCAACGTGACTTCCCAAGGAAGCCCGGCAGCCGCTACGCTGCATGAATGCTGAAAGACGGCGGAGCCGGCACCTTGCCGTGCGACTGGGGTAGACACGGACCGACAGGCGAAAAGGATATGCGAACCTCTCCCGCGCGCATCCATGTGAGCGCGATGAAGCTGATCATCCTCCTTCTGGCGCTTATAGCGCCGTTCCACGTGCAGGCTGCGGAGAGGCCTGCGGGAGTGGTCGAGCTTTTCACCAGCCAGGGCTGCAGCTCTTGCCCGCCTGCGGACGCGCTGCTGGCGGAGCTGGCTGAGCGGGATGATGTGGTGGCGCTTGCCTACCACGTCGACTATTGGGACTATCTTGGCTGGAAGGACGAACTGGCCACACCGGAAAATACCGCCCGGCAGCGCGCCTACGGAGAGACGTTCGACCGCTCGGTCTACACCCCGCAGGCAGTTGTCAACGGGCGGCGGGATATCGTCGGCTCGCACCGTAAGGATGTTTATGCAGCTATCGACAAGGGATCGGAAGATGCCGCGGCGCTGAGTGTCGATGTCGACATCTCCTCCAGCGACGGGAGCGTCTTTGTCGATGTCGGCACCGCGGCGAAAGCGGCCCCGGCCGACGCGCACATCGTCATCGTCTACTACCAGCCACGTCAAGTGGTTTCGATCGGCGGCGGCGAGAACCGCGGGCAATCGATCGACTACCGCAACATCGTCACCAGCTTCCAGACCATCGGCATGTGGCACGGACGTTCCATGCGCCTCGAGTTGCCGAAGAGCGAGATCATGAAGAATGGCGGCCGCTGCGCGGTGCTGCTTCAAACCTTCGATGCCGAAGGGCGGCCCGGCGCAATTTTGGGTGCCGCAGATGCCGCCGAAAGCTGGTAATCGCCCACACGTTCCTGCAAGGAAAAAACGCCGGTACGGCGCTAGCCTGTACCGGCGCTGATCCAGTTCGGGATCGTTGCCTTTGCGAGATTGGCGCAAGAGCACCAGAGTTGGTTCGATCCGGCTACGACACCGTGGGCGGGGGGGCTTGGGGTACGGCGCCGCCTCCGGATCGAACCGTCTCAGGCAACACAGGAATGCTGGCTTCAAAATCAGGCGGGAGCTTGGAAAGAAGACGGCGAGAATAAGGCAGACGATCACCAAATCCGACAGGGCGTTTTGTGTTCGTGAAAGAAAGATGGCGCACCATCCCGGGCAAACGGGGTTGCATTTCCCGGCGCGGCGCGCCAACTTTCTTGTCATAAACCGTCATGAGGGTGCGAACTGAACATGACTGACTTTGCAAGCGCCGGGGAGGACGGCGACGATTCCGGAGTTCTCGTCCGGCTCAGCGAGGCGCGGCGGGCACGGCTTGAACTGCCGGTGACCTTCGAGCGTCGCGAGCTGGACCAGATACTGCGCCTCTACGGGCAGATGGTGGCCACCGGCGAGTGGCGTGATTACGCCATCGACCACCTGAGAGACAGAGCGGTATTCTCCGTCTTCCGCCGCACCAGCGAGGTGCCGCTGTTCCAGATCGTCAAAACACCCAAACTCGCCCGCAAACAGGGTGCCTACAGTGTCATCGCCACCACCGGCGCCATTCTGAAACGCGGACATGAGTTGAGCCGAGTGCTGACGGTGTTCGACCGCAAGCTCAAACTCGTGCGGGCGTGAGCGATACCTGGAGCAATTCCAGGAAAAGTGGAAACCGGCTTCCCTCCGGAATGCGGCCAGCCAAGGTTGATCGGATCATCGTTTCACGGAATCGATGATGCGATCTAACGCCCTTCTCGGAACAGCCTCTCGGGTAGAGATTCAGCATCCGGCGGTCTTGTCGCGCCGCCGTTGAGTTCGAGCTGCATGAAGACTGTGTCCAGCCAGCGGCCATGTTTGTAGCCGCTGCCTTCCAGAACGCCGGCATGGCGGAAGCCAAGGGCCTCATGCAGCCGTACGGATGCGCTCTCCGGTGAGCCGTCGCCGATGACGGCGGCAATCTGCCTGAAACCCAGTTTCCGGCATTCCTCGATCAGCGCCTTTACCAACTGCCGGCCGATGCCGCGTCCCTGTGCCTGCGGCGCGATATAGACGGAATCCTCGACCATGAAGCGATAGGCGCGGCGCGGACGAAACGGCCCGGCATAGGCATAGCCGAGCACCCGTCCTTCCACCTCTGCCACCAGATAGGGATAGCCGCGGGAGACCAGCGCCTCGTGCCGCGAGGCCATCTCCTCCTCTCCCGGCGGCTCCAGCTCGTAGCTCGCCGTGCCGCTTTCAACGGCGTGGGCGTAGATCTGTGTGATGGCGGGAATGTCGGCGGATACCGAAGGGCGAATGGTGATAGCGGTCATCGGCGGTTCGTTCGGTGTGGTTTCCATCTTCATGGCAGGATACCGGGCAAAAGAAAAGGCGGCTCGAAAGCCGCCTTTTCTTGATCGTTCCAGTTCTATCCGTTACTCGCGATTGCCGAGGAACTGCAGCAGGAACATGAACAGGTTGATGAAATCGAGGTAGAGCCTGAGCGCGCCCATGATGGCCTTGCGGCCGGCCACAAGCTGGTCGTCGCCCTCGTAATACATTTCCTTGATCTGCTGCGTGTCGTAGGCCGTCAGACCCGCAAAGATCAGCACGCCGATCACCGAGATGGCGAACTGCAGTGCCGAAGATGCCAAGAAGATATTGACGATCATGGCGATGATGATGCCGACGAGCCCCATGAAGAGGAAGGAGCCCATGCCGGAAAGATCACGCTTCGTCGTGTAGCCCCACAGCGACAGCGCGCCGAAGGAGGCGGCCGTGATGAAGAAAGTCCGCACGATGCTCTCGCCGGTGAAGACGAGGAAGATCGATGACAACGAAAGGCCCATGAGGGCCGCGAAGACCCAGAAGCTCGTCTGTGCCGCAGATACGCTCATCTTGTGGATGCGCGCACTCAGGAAGAAAACGAGGCCTAGCGGAGCGAGCATGACCACCCAGCGCAGCGGACTTCCATACATCACCTGTGCGAACGCCGGGTTCGTCATCGCCATTTGTGCGGTGCCCCATGCCGCAAGACCGGTGATGCCCAGCCCGAGAGCCATGAGGTTGTAAACCCGGATCATATAGGCGCGCAGGCCCTCGTCGATGGCCGCGTCCGCGCGTGCGCCGGTCGCCACGCGGGCCTGGTAATTGCGAAGGTCAGCCATTGTTTCCTCTTTCTCGCTACTCTCCCGTCGGGTGTCGGCCACACAGCCGCTCGCCGCTGGCGGGAGTCCAGCATGCGTCGTTCAAATATGATGTCTGTTCGCGACAAGAGCAAGACCTTCAGCAGCGGAAAAGCGCACGCTGCAGAAGGCCGACCCCTTTCTATCTCACAGGTTCCGCAACACCGGCGCAGCCTTGTGGCCGAGCACGCGCCATGTGCCGACGAGCCCGAAGCCAACCGTCAACACCAAGGCAATGACGACGGTCGACAACGCCACCTCTGGCAGGAAGCTCCAGGGAAGCGTCATGATGCGGGTCACCACATACCAGGCCGCCACACCGCCGGCGGCCAGCGCGAAGAGTGCTGTGGCAAGGCCGATCAGGAGGTATTCCAGCGCGAAGGCGGCAATCAGCGTACGCCGCGTCGCCCCCAGCGTCTTCAGAACCACAGCGTCGTGCACGCGGGCGCGGTTGCCCGCCGCGAGTGCTCCGGAGAGAACGAGCACCGAAGCGATGAGCGCCACCGCCGCCGCCGCCCTTATGGCGGTGGCAAGTTGCCCGACGAGCCGGTTCACAACGTCAAGCGCATCCTTCACGCGAACAGTGGTGATGGTGGGAAAGCTGCGCGTGACGGCGTTCAGAAGGCGCGATTCGTCGGCACTCGTGGCGCTGGCGTCGGTCAGCGTCGCCAGCCAGGCGTGGGGCGCGCCCGTAAAGGTGTTGGGAGAGAAGACCATGACGAAGTTCATGGCCAGCGTCTCCCACTCCACCTGGCGGAAGCTGGCAATGCGCGCGGTGACATTGCGGCCGAGCACATTCACCGTCAGGGTGTCGCCGAGCCGCAGGCCGAGCGCGGCGCCCTCCTCCGCGGTGAACGAGACGAGCGGCTCTCCTTCATAGCCGGCCGGCCACCATTCGCCCTGCGTCAGCGTGGCGTTTTCCGGCTTGTTGTCGGAGTAGGTGATGCCGCGGTCGCCGCGAAGCACCCAGCCGCCTTCCGGCGGCACCTCGATGTCGCGCACACTGACGTCGTTGAGCGCGATGATGCGCCCGCGCAGCATCGGCACGCGGATGAGCTTGCCGTCCGGCGCCTGCGCCTCGACCAGCGAAGCGAAATCCTCCACCTGGTCCGCCTGGATATCGACGAAGAAAAAGTTCGGCGCCACCTCCGGCAGGTTGCCGGCGATCTGCCGCCTCAGATTGCCGTCGATCAGCGTAAGGGTGGCGATGAGGGTGAGGCCGAGGCCGAGCGCCAGCACGACCGACGGCGTCAGCGCACCGGGACGATGGATATTGCCGACAGCAAGCCTGAGGGCGGTCGAGCGCACGCGTGGGGCGCGGCGGGCGACGGCCTGCACCGCCCAGCCCACGCCGCGCAGCACCAGGAAGGCGGCAATGGCGGCGGCGACGAAAATCGCGGCGATGCGCCGCTCCTCGGAATAAAGGATGGCGAGAAGGGCAAGTATCGCAGCGATAGCAACTGCCAGCACCACGTAGAAGAGACGCGGCCAGCCCTTGGCGTCGATCCCCATCTCGCGGAACAGCGCCGTCGCCGGCACGTCGCGCGCCCGGCCGAGCGGCAGCAGTGCAAAGGCAAGCGTCGTCAGCACGCCGAACAGCGCGGCAAGCCCGAGCGCGGAAGGATAGATGCCGCCCTCGCTCGGCACCGGCAGGACCGAGGCAAGCGCAGCACCCGCCGCAAAAGGCATCAGCGCGGCGAGCACCAGGCCGGCGCCGATCCCCATCAGGGCGATGATGAGGACCTGCATGAGATAAACCGAGAAAACGAAGCCGCCCGACGCGCCGAGGCTCTTGAAGGTAGCGATGACGGCGCGTTTTCCGTCGAGATAGGCGCGCACCGCGTTGGCCACGCCGACGCCCCCGACCACCAGCGCGGTCAGCCCGACAAGGGTGAGGAACTGTGAGAAGCGCTCGACATTGGCCGACAGCGACGGGGCAGCGTTAAGCCGCGTACGGACGCTCCACCCCGCCTCGGGGAAGCGCTCGCTCGCCTCCTCGCGCAGGGCGCGCAACTCCGCATTGCCGGGATTGCCGTCAAGGCGCAGCTTGTAGGCGTGCTCCACCAGGCTGCCGGGCTGCACGAGACCGGCGGCACCGAGCCCCTCCAGCGAGACCATCAGGCGTGGAGCGAAGCCGAAGCCATCGGAAACGGCATCCGGCTCGGTGACAAGCTCGGCGCGCAGCTCGAACGCCTGCCCGCCGAGCATCAGCCGGTCACCGATGGAAAGCCCCAGCCGGTCGAAAAGAAGCGAAGGCGCGGCCGCGCCGTAGGCGCCATCCGCGAGGCCGAAGAGCGCATCGTGGGAAAGTGCTGGCTCGGTGACAAGCGCCCCGTAGAGCGGATAGGCCTCGTCCACCGCCTTCACCTCGACCAGCGCCTGATCGGAACCATCGGTAAGACGGGCCATGGAGCGCATATTGGCGCTTTCGGCAAGCCGCCCGAGACCCGCCAGCCAGGCGTGTTCGGCCGCGTCGACGCGGCGCTGGTTGAGCTCGAAGCGGATGTCGGCGCCGAGCAATTCCTGGCCCTGCGAGGCGACACCCGCGCTGATGGCGCGAGCGACGGAGTTTACCCCGCCGATAGCCGCCACTCCCAGCGCAATACAGGCAAGAAAGATGAAAAAGCCGGAAAGCCCACCGCGCATCTCGCGCAGGGCGAAGCGCATCGCCAGTTGAGGCCCGGCCCCGCCACGCCTCTCGGCGCGCCCGGCGGAGAGGCTGTCCGTTTTCCCGTCGATGGCCGTGGCGTCGGAGCGAAACATGGGGGCGCCTCAGCCGGCCGAAGCGGGTTCGGGCGCGGCCTCCTCGATCCGGCCGGAGCGCATCGCCACCTGCCGGTCGCAGCGCGCGGCGAGTGCGGGATCGTGGGTCACCAGTGCCAGTGTCGTGCCGCGCTCGCGCGCCGTCTCGAACAACAGATCGACGATCTGCCGCCCCGTCGCCTGGTCAAGATTGCCCGTGGGCTCATCTGCAATCATGATGGCCGGCTCCGGCGCCAGCGCGCGGGCAATCGCCACGCGCTGTTGCTCACCGCCGGAAAGCTCGCCCGGATAGTGGGTCAAACGGTCCTTCAGCCCCACCGCTTCAAGCTCCTTCTCGGCGAGACCGAAGGGATCGTCATGGCCGGCGAGTTCCAGCGGGACGGCGACGTTCTCCAGCGCCGTCATGTTGGGGATGAGGTGAAAAGACTGGAAGACGATGCCGATGGTGCGGCCGCGGAAGGCTGCAACCGCATCCTCGCTCAAGCCGTTGAGCGTCCGGTCGGCAACGCGCACCGTGCCGCTGTCCACCTTCTCCAGCCCGGCGATCACCATCAGCAATGTCGACTTGCCGGAGCCGGAAGGGCCGACAATGGCCGTGGATTGGCCATGTTCGACTGCCAGGCTGACGCCCTTGAGCACGTGGACGGAGGATGCACCCTCACCGAGCGTCAGGGAAACGTTATCCAGATCGATGACGGGTTTGGTCACGGGCGGGGCGTCCTATATGAGAGATGTCGCGGGCGCGGCTTCGGCAGATATGGGTTGAGTTTCATGCTATTCAAACCTTTGGACAAGATTTCCGGTGCTATCGTGTCGCTCACGAAAATGTCATCGGCGCTCATCCTCGTCCTTCTGCTGATGCCCGGTGCGCGGCCGGCGTGGGCCGAGGCCTTCGACATCGTCGGCTTCGGCGATAGTTTGATGGCCGGTTACCAACTGGCACCGGGAGAAGCCTTTCCGGAGAAGCTGGAGACCGCGATGCGTGACAACGGCAACGACGTCACCGTGGCGAATGCCGGCGTCTCCGGCGATACCACCAGCGGCGGCCTGTCACGGCTCGACTGGTCGGTCCCCGAAGGTACGGACCTTGTGATCCTGGAGCTCGGCGCCAACGACATGCTGCGCGGTCTCTCCCCTGCCGCCACGGAAAAAAACCTGGACGAGATCGTTACCCGGCTTCGCCAGCGCGGCATCGACGTGCTGCTCGTCGGCATGTACGCCGCGCCTAATCTGGGGCCGGACTACCAAGAGGCGTTCAACGCCATCTACCCGCGACTGGCGGAAAAACACGACCTGCCGCTGGTCCCGTTCTTCCTTGACGGCGTAGCGGCCAACGGCTCGCTGCTGCTCGAGGACGGTATGCATCCCAACGCAAAGGGTGTGGACCTGATGGTGGAGCGCATACTCCCCCGTGTCGAGGCCCTCGTCGAAGGGGAAAAGCCCAAGATGTGAGCCGCAGGCGCCAGAAAGCGCTTGCCCCGGTGCTCAATCGATGATTCGCTGACGATAGACATAGAGATTCGAGGAGGTTGCCATGCCGCGACTTTTCACCGCCCTCGAGATTCCGCGCGATGCGGCGCTGTCCCTTTCGCTTCTGCGCGGCGGCCTGCCGGGAGCCCGGTGGGTCGATGTCGAGAACTACCACCTCACCCTGCGTTTCATCGGCGATGTCGAAGGCCACGTGGCCGACGAGGTCGCCAACGCCCTCGACCGGGTGCGGCGGCCGGCCTTCTCGCTCACGCTTTCCGGCGTCGGCGCCTTCGGCCAGAAGAAGCCGCACGCGGTATGGGCGGGTGTAGCCGCTTCGCCGGACCTCTATGCCTTGCAAGGCGAAATCGAGCGCATCTGCCAGCGGCTCGGCCTCGCCCCGGATCCGCGCAAGTTCACACCGCATGTAACGCTCGCACGGCTGAAAAGCACGAGCCCCCACGAAGTCGCTGCCTATCTGTCGGCGCGGGGCAATTTCGCTACGGTGCCGTTCCGGGTCGGGCGTTTCGTCCTGATGTCGGCGCGCGATTCGGTCGGCGGCGGACCCTATATCGTCGAGGAAGCCTGGCCGCTGATGCGGGCGGAGCCGTCGCGCTCGGCAAGCCTCGCCACCAGCGCATCGGAAGCTTCGCGGATCGTGCGGTAGACTGCGGCGAAGCCGTCATCCCCGCCGTAATAGGGATCCGGTATTTCCTCCGGCCTGCCGAGCGCATAGTCGAGGAATAGATGGATGCGCTCATGCGCCTCCTTCGGCGCCCGCTGGCGCAGCGCGCCGACGTTGGCGCGGTCCATGGCCAGTATGATATCGAAGCGGGAAAAATCCTCGGGCTCCACCTGGCGCGCCCTTTGCCCGGAAATGTCGAGGCCGAAGCGGCGCGCGGTAGCCACCGACCGTGGATCCGGCGGCGAGCCCGCGTGCCAGGCGCCGGTGCCGGCCGAATCGAGATGGAAAGCATGCTCCAGGCCACGCTCGGAAACGACGGCACGAAAGATGCCTTCCGCCAGCGGCGAACGGCAAATATTGCCGAGGCAAACGAAAAGGATGGCTGTGCGGGCCTGTTCGCCGGCGCGAGGTGTATTATCCTTCATGCCACTACGCGATAGCACGGAGAGGTTTCATGGCAAGGGAGAAACTCGGGAACAAGCAGGTGGAAGAGGCACTGGCGGAACTCGAAGGCTGGAGCCTCGCGCGCGACGGCGCGGCCATTAAGCGGCGCTTCGTCTTCGCCAATTTCAACGAAGCCTTCGGCTTCATGACGCGGGCAGCGCTGGCCGCCGAGAAGCTCGACCATCATCCCGAGTGGTCGAACGTCTACAAGACCGTCGACGTCATCCTCACCACCCACGACGCCGGCGGCCTGACCGAGCTGGACGTCAAGCTGGCGAAGAGGATGAACGCCTTCGCCGCCCGATAGCCGGCCCCATATGGCATTGCATCCGGGCGCCGGCCTTCCCACATCATCCCGGCAAGGAGCGACAGTCATGGACGACGTGAAAATCGGCGAGATCCTTGTTCCCGGCAGCGCCGACGAGCGCAGCCGCGAAGAGGATGTTCGCCGTAAATTTTGGCGCACTGCCAAGAAAGCGGCCCGCCAGGTGCCGTTCATGGAAGATGTGATCGCCGGCTACTATTGCGCGCTTGACCGCGAAACGCCGCCGCGCGTGCGCGGCATCCTGCTCGCCGCACTCGCTTATTTCGTCTTGCCCCTCGACATGGTGCCCGACTTCCTCGCCGGTTTCGGCTTCACGGATGATATGGCTGTTCTGGCAGCAGCGCTCGGCGCCGTGCGCTCGCACATCACCCCCGCCCACCGGCTGGCTGCCAAGCGCGCCCTCGAAGATGCCGAATGAAGGACGGCGGGCATCCGACGCCGCGCTGCCGGGGTCAAACTCTCGCCTTTTTCATCCGATTCAAACTTCTACGTGGGGTGTGAAGCGGCCGGCAGGATCGCTCGGTGAACTCTTTTGAGAAGAGGTGGGCGATATTTCATGCAGCTTCACTCTTTGGTAACCCAGATTAAATAAAAATGAAGCCATCGGGCGTAAGCCTCTGATGTGCTTTACAAACACACGGCAGACAAAGATACGGTCAGGGACAATGCGTGGGATTTTTTCGTCGCTCTTTCTGTTTTGCGCGGTCGCGGCCGCAGGACCGGCCTTCGCGCAGGCGACAGCCGTCGGGCAGCACCGCGACTGGGGCACCTATAGCTACCAGTCTGGTAACGGTAAGGTCTGCTATGTGATGAGCGTGCCGAAGCAGAAGGAACCGTCAAGCCTGGATCACGGCGACATCTTCTTCTTCGTCAGCCAGAAGCCGGGCCAGAACGTCGCCTACGAACCGCAATTCATCGCCGGTTATAGTCTCCAGGAAGGCTCGAAGGTCACGGTGACGGTGGGCGGCCGGTCGTTCAGCATGTTCACGCAGGAAAAGTCGGCGTGGCTGGAGAACGCCGCGGAGGAACCACAGCTCATCGCCGCCATGAAGTCCGGCTCCGACATGACGGTGGCGGCAAAGTCCGGCCGCGGCAACGACACCCGCTACACCTTCTCGCTTCTGGGCATGACGGCAGCGCTCGATTCGATCCAGAACTGCCAGTAGGCGGCGCGGCCGCGCCTGCAGCCTCCAATCGTGGGTTCGCGGAAAGGTCGCTCTTGCGGGGGCGGCTTGCCCCTTTGTCTTTTCCTGATAATAGTGCCCGCGCAAACCGGCCCAGGGCGCGCCGGGCATCCCAATCACCGGAAAAGACCATGGCGAAGCACACAGACGTAAAGAAGGTCGTTCTGGCCTATTCGGGCGGCCTCGACACCTCCATCATCCTCAAATGGTTGCAAACGGAGCTCGGCGCGGAGGTCGTAACCTTCACCGCCGATCTCGGCCAGGGCGACGAGCTTGAGCCGGCGCGCAAGAAGGCCGAGATGCTCGGCATCAAGGACATCCGGATTGTAGACGTTCGCGAAGAGTTCGTCCGCGACTTCGTCTTCCCGATGTTTCGCGCCAACGCGGTCTATGAAGGCATCTACCTGCTCGGCACCTCGATCGCGCGGCCGTTGATCGCCAAGCACCTTGTCGAGATTGCCGCCGAGACCGGCGCCGATGCGGTCGCCCATGGCTCAACCGGCAAGGGCAACGACCAGGTACGCTACGAGCTTTCAGCCTACGCGTTGAACCCCGACATCAAGGTCATCGCGCCCTGGCGCGACTGGGCGTTCAAGTCGCGCACCGACCTCATGAATTTCGCCGAGCAGCACCAGATTCCGGTGCCGAAGGACAAAAAGGGCGAGGCCCCATTCTCGGTCGACGCCAACCTCCTGCACTCATCGTCGGAGGGCAAGGTGCTGGAGGATCCGTGGAGCGAACCCCCGGAATTCGTCCACCAGCGCACCATCTCGCCCATGGAGGCACCGGACAAGGTCATGGAGATCACGCTGCGGTTCAAGTTCGGTGATCCGGTCGCGCTCAACGGGAAAGCCATGTCGCCGGCCACGTTGCTCGCCGCCCTCAACGATCTCGGCCGCGACAACGGCATCGGCCGCATAGACCTAGTGGAGAACCGCTTCGTCGGCATGAAGTCGCGCGGAGTCTACGAGACGCCGGGGGGCACGATCCTTCTTGCCGCCCACCGCGCCATGGAATCGATCACCCTCGACCGGGGTGCGGCGCACCTCAAGGATGAGCTGATGCCGCGCTATGCGGAACTCATCTACAACGGCTTCTGGTTCTCACCCGAGCGCGAGATGCTGCAGGCGGCGATCGACAAGAGCCAGGAAGACGTCGAGGGCGAGGTGCGGCTGAAGCTGTACAAGGGCAACGTCATCGTCACCGGCCGCAAGTCCGACAAGTCGCTCTATTCCGACGCCCTGGTGACCTTCGAGGACGACCGCGGCGCCTACGATCAAAAGGACGCCGAAGGCTTCATCCGCCTCAATGCTCTGCGGTTGAGGACGCTCGCGGCAAGGAAGCGGGGCTAACCGCTTCCTTGCCCTTGCGGAAGGAAGGGCATGCTTCACGCATGCCCGTTGCCTGAGCATTCGCGCAGCTCCAGTTGCCGATAAAAATCCCCGAGCTGCTTGCCGCGCTCCGGCTTGAAGCCGCGCCCGGCCTCTTGCATGACGACGATGCGGTCGATGCGGAAAGCACGGAAATCGTCCCGCAGCTCGCACCAGCCGACCAGCGTCCATACCTTGCCCCAGAACCACAGGCCGAGCGGCCGCACGTCGCGCTGGCTCATGCGCCCAGCCTCGTCGCGGTAGTCGAGGCGAAGTACGCGCCGGCTCTCCACCGCGTGCTCCAGCGCATCGATGGCCTGGCGCTCGGCGTCGCTGATCACCCAGTTGGGTGTGTGGATCTCGGTGCGCGAAATGCGCTCCCGCTCGTTTTCCGGTAGCACTGTGCTGATCTTGATCAGTGCTTCCTCTGCCGCGCGCGCCATGGCAGCGCCGCCGAAGGCGCGCACCATGCGCGCGCCGGCCACCAGCGCCACGATCTCATCGCGCGTGAACATCAGCGGCGGCAGCTCGAAGCCTTCGCGCATCAGGTAGCCGACGCCGGCCTCGCCGTCGATGGGCACGCCCGTCGACTGCAGGTCGGCAATGTCGCGGTAGATGGTGCGCTCGGAGACCTCTAGCCGCTCCGAGAGAAGACGCGCCGTCACAAGCCGTCCGCCGCGCAAATGTTGAACGATCTGAAAGAGCCGGTCCGCACGCCGCATGAAGGCCGCTCCTTACGTAAACAGCCCGAAGCTATTGCCGTCCGGATCGAGACAATACACGAAACGGCCCGCAGGAATAGTGACGACGGGGGAAACTACCTTGCCGCCATTCGCCGTCACCCGCTCCATGGCTTCTTCCAGAGGCGCGGAAACGGCCAGATGGATGGTGATGCCGGTGCCCTCGGAAGCAGGTTTTCCGGGGTAAAGATGGCCAGCGACGGAGTTTTCCTCCTTTGCCGCGAAACGAGCCATCGGGTTTGGCCCTTCCATGTCCGTCAGCTCGTTTTGAAGCACTGCGCCATAGAACTCTCTGGCGCGGCCTATATCGCTCACCGGGATTTCAAACCAAACGGCCGCGTGGGCGGGCAAAAACGGTGTCATCGATCTCTCCTCTTCGGTATGCCGCCAGAGTGGCACACCCCTCCTGACAACATCCCGTCAGGAGCCTGTCAGCGGGCGGGATAAGGATGACGCGATCAGGCCGCGGCGTGCTCGCGCGCGAACAGCTTGCGCATCTCGCCAACCGTCTCGGCGCGTTCGGGAAAAAGCGCCTCCAGGAAGATGGCGGCGAAGGTGCCGGGTGCCGAACCCGGCGCACTGACGATACTGCCGTCACTCACCGCGTGCGGCACGTCCTGATAGGCTTCCGCGCCTGCATAGCCCGGCGCGTGCCTGTCGATCCATTCGCGGCCGTTGCTGGTGTGGTGCCGGCCCTCGAAAAGGCCGGCGCGCGCCAGCCCCAGCGTGCCGGCGCATATGCCGCCGACGACCCCGCCGCGCCCGGCGACCGCCTTGAGAAGCGGCGTCACGTCAGGCGCATCCGGAGACGCCCAGTTGTCCGAACCGATCAGCGCCACGGCGTCGAGATCCTTATTCTCCTGCGGCGCCAACCCACGCTCGCCGGCAAGCTGGAAGCCGGCGATGGAGCGCACGGAGCCTGCTTCGGGCGTAAGCGCGACGGCGCGTGCGCCGAACCACTCGACAGCGGAAGCAGCCAGGAGGCCAAATTCCCAATCGGCGAAGTTCTCGATGAAAACGAGACCGACTGTCTTCGACTGTTCCATGGCACCCTCCTCTTCGGCTCGACGGGGTTCAGCGCTGCCGCGTCGGCCCCGACGGTTGCCAACCGATATCCCTCTGCAGGCTGGGCGGCAAGTCGTTCATGATCCGTTCGGTGAGCTTGCGGCGCCTGCGCCTCTGATAGGCGCTGGCCCAGCGGTGAACGGTGCGCGAGATCGAATAGCGTGTAGCGGTCATGGCCTCTCATCCTCCAACGTGATTGCCGGAGGAGTATCGCACGGCCGTACTGCCAGCGTTTTGTCAGGAGCCTTGCAGGGTCGCCTACTCCTGCGGCTGCACCTCGACTGTGTAGTTGAGCGGCAGCCGCCCACCGTCGGCGTAGATGGTCTGGCCGGTTATGTAGCTGGCATCGTCGGAGGCGAGGAACGCGGCGATGGAGGCGATTTCCCGCGGATCGCCGATGCGCCCCAGGGGCGTGCGGGAGAGGATACGGTCGCGAGCCGCCGGGTCGGCATTCACGCTTGCCAGCATCTCCGTCATAATGGAGCCTGGCCCGATGGCGTTGACGCGGATGCCGTGCGGGGCGAGCGACAGCGCCATGACCTTGGTGAGCTGGTTCATGCCGCCCTTGGAGACGGAATAAGGCACCTGGTTGGCAATGGCGAAGACAGCATTGACCGACGACATATTGATGACGACACCGGGCGCCCCACCACCTTTTACCTTGTCGACCATATAGCGGGCGACCGCTTGGCCCACCAGGAAGGCGCCTTTCAGGTTTATCCGCAACACCCGGTCGAAGTCCTCTTCCTTGAGATCGAGGAAATCCGCACCGTGCACGACGCCGGCATTGTTGACCAGGATATCGATATCGCCCAGCGAATCGATGGTCGAGGCGACGAGATTGTGCACGTCGAGGCTCTTCCCCACGTCTGTCTTGACGAAATCGACCTCGCCGAGCTTCTCCAGATCCTTGATCGCCTTGGCGCCCTTCTCGGCGTCGACATCCGCGATCACCACCCGCACACCCTCGCGCAGGAAGCGCTCGGCGATGGCATAGCCGATGCCGCCGGCAGCGCCCGTCACGATTGCCGTCTTTCCGTCCAGTGCCATGGTCTCACCTCGATCGTTTCATTCGGCCGGAACCTGCGGCGCCGCCGGCGCCAGGTCAAGCTGCTTCTGGTGAAGCGTTGAGCGCGGCAACCGCTTTTGACACGGCGGTCGAAAGGAGGGCACAAGGGCGAACCTTCACCCAGTGCCGGGCGCCCGATGACAAAAATCCTCTCGCTTCTGATCGTGGCCATGATGATCCTGCATATCATCCGGCCGCTCGGCCTTCCCGGCCTGAAAAAACGCAGCGATTTCTGGAAGCTCGCCATCGTGGCGCTCGCCGCCATCATGCTCACAGTCGCGCTCAGCCACGGCCGCGGCTGAGCGCGACTTGGCTCAGGCAGCCTTCTCCAGCTCTTCTTTCCAATCGCCGCGTGCGGCAAGCCCGTTCATCTTTGCGCGGTGGGCGAAGGCGCGCTGACCGGCGGCGACGTTCTCCTGCCTGCCGCCCCAAGCCTTCAGCGCCGCCGCCTGCAGCGCACGGCCATAGGAGAAGGTCAGCGTCCATGGCACGTCGTATCCGGCGTTCATGGCGGACAGGTGCGCCGTCGCCTCCTCGTCCGACTGGCCGCCGGAGAGAAACGCGATGCCGGGCACGGCCGCCGGCACGGTGGCCTTCAGGCAACGCACCGTCTTCTCTGCCACTTCCTCGCGGCTCGCCTTGCGGGCGTTCTTGCCGTCGATGACCATGTTCGGCTTCAGCACCATGCCTTCCAGCGAGACGCGGGCGTCGTAGAGCTCCTGGAACACCGTCTTCAGCACCCATTCGGTGACCGTGTAGCAGCGGTCGATGGAATGGTCGCCGGGCGCCCCGTCCATCAGCACTTCCGGCTCGACGATAGGCACGATCCCCGCCTCCTGGCAAAGCGCCGCATAGCGCGCCAATGCCTGGGCGTTCTGCTTCACCGCGCCCCATATCGGCAAATCGTCGGAAATGGCGATGACGCCTCGCCACTTGGCGAAGCGCGCGCCGAGTTCGTAGTATTCGGCAAGCCGCTCGCGCAAGCCGTCCAGCCCCTCGGTGATCTTCTCGTCCGGGAGCCCCGCCAGAGGCTTCGCGCCCTTGTCCACCTTGATGCCGGGGACAGCGCCCGAGCTGGCGATGATCTCCACCAGCGGCGTCCCGTCCCTCGCCTGCTGGCGGACCGTCTCGTCATAGAGGATGACGCCGGAGATGTGGTTCCTCATCGCCTCTTCGGCGGAAAACAGCATTTCCCGATAGTCGCGGCGCGTCTCGGCGGTGGATTCCACACCGATCGAATCGAGACGCTTCTTGATGGTTCCTGTGCTTTCGTCCGCCGCCAGAATACCCTTGCCGCCAGCTGTCATCCTGGCGGCGATGTCTTCAAGCCGTTCGCTCATCTTCCATGCCTCCTATACACGCTCTAGAAGCCGTTACCAGATGAAAGGACAAAACGGAATGCGGGTCGAAGTCCCCTAATCGATTGAAATAAAAAGAAACTTTGCCTTATTTCGATAGCGCCGCCACACCGGGCAGCATCTTGCCCTCCATCCACTCCAGGAAAGCGCCGCCTGCCGTCGACACATAGGTGAAATCGTCGGCCACGCCAGCCTGATTGAGGGCGGCCACCGTATCTCCGCCTCCGGCGACTGAAACGAGAAGCCCCTCGCGCGTGCGCTCCGCCGCATGGCGCGCGGCGGCCACGGTCGCCTTGTCGAACGGTTTGATCTCGAATGCGCCCAACGGCCCGTTCCACACCACAGTGTCGGCCCGGTCGAGCCATTCGTTGACCGCTTCGATGCTCTTCGGCCCGACATCGAGGATCATCGCATCCTCGGGCACGGCGGACACGTCGACCACCTCGCTCTCCGCCCCCGCCTCGAACTTCTTCGCCACCACTGCATCCACCGGCAGGATAAGCGCACAGCCGGCGGTGGCCGCGTCGATCATGATCTGCTTGGCCGTTTCGGCGAGATCATGCTCGCACAGCGATTTGCCGACCTTCGTGCCGCGCGCGGCGAGGAAGGTATTGGCCATGCCGCCGCCGATCACCAGCCCGTCCACCTTCTTTACAAGGTTCAGGAGCAGGTCGATCTTGGTGGAGACCTTGGCGCCGCCGACGATCGCCAGCACCGGCCGCTTCGGCTGGCCCAGCCCCTTCTCCAGCGCCTCCAGTTCCGCTTGCATGGTACGCCCGGCATAGGCCGGCAGGAGATGCGCAAGGCCTTCAGTGGAAGCATGCGCGCGGTGGGCGGCGGAGAAGGCGTCGTTCACATAGATATCGCCGTTCTCTGCGAGCGCCTTGGCGAAGTCCGTGTCGTTCTTCTCCTCGCCGGGGTGAAAGCGCGTGTTCTCGAGAAGCAGGATGTCGCCATCGCTCATCTCGTCTACGGCCTCCTTGGCGGCCTCGCCCACGCAGTCGGCGGTAAAATAGATGCGACGGTCGAGCGTGGCTTCAACGGCGTTGGCCACCGGTTTGAGCGAGAACTCCGCGGCCGGTTTCCCCTTCGGCCGCCCGAAATGAGCGAGCAGGATGACCTTTGCCCCGCGGTCGGAAAGCCCGATGATGGTCGGGGCGATCCGCTCGATGCGCGTCGCATCGGTCACCGCGCCTTCCTTCATCGGCACATTCAAGTCGACACGCACAAGCACGCGCTTGCCGGCGATATCCTTGAGGTCGTCCAGGGTTCTGAAGTCGGCCATCGATCTGCTGCCTCGAAATGTGGTGATTGCGCTGGCGAACATACAGGCCACGGCGCGCGAGGCAAGACCGCTATCACTCGTCCGGCAGCTCGGCCGTCTCCGTCGGCGCGCGCCGGCGCCGGTCTTTCCACCAGCGCCGGAAGAATACCCAAAGCCGCTCCGCCGCCTCGCCGACGCTCATAAAGACCGGCACCTTGGCGGGCTGCGCGGGCGGGTCGACGGACAGCCCGATGCCGACGATACGGCCTTCCTCGTTCACCTCGCGCACGATCAACTCGATACTGCCGAGTGGCACGCGGTCGCCATACTCCGCCCGTCCGCCCAACCGTTTGCGCACGAATTCGGCGATGGAAAGCGCCTGATCCTCCGCATCGAGGCCGAGTGCATAGGCGGCCTCGATGTCGGCGGCGGGGCGCTCCGGGTCCACCGCGAAGGCGCCGAAGAACTCAGCATCCTCCGGATCCACCCTCGCCGGACTTGCGAAAAGCCGGTCGAGCAGTCTGGGATAGCGGTCGGGCACGAAGATATAGATGCGGTCGCCCGCCTGCAGCCTGCCGGCATAGTGAAAGCCCATCGAGCGACCGTCGCGCACCACGAGAGAGGGACGCGCCCAGCGGGGGATGCGCTCACCGCGTTCGACCGGGCTGCCGGCGACGACGCGATAGGCCAAGAGCTCGTGATGCGCCGAGCCCGGCAGTTCCAGCTCCACCTTGTCCACCGGCCCGGTGCGTGTCGGCACGACCAGCCCGAGCCGGTGGGCGAGTGGCCCGACGCTCCAGCCTTGCACCAGCAGCGAAACGAGCACGATGATGAAGACGATGTTGAACAGGCTGCGGCCGCCTTCCAGCTCATCGATGAGCGGCGTGATGGCGAGCAGGATGGAGACGGCGCCACGCAGCCCCACCCATGAGATGAAGGCCGTCTCGGCGCGCGAGAAGCGGAACGGCGCTAGGCACAGCGCGACGGCCACCGGCCGGGCGATGAAGATGAGGAACAGCCCGATGAACAGCGCCGGCAGCGCGATCTCGGCGAACTGCGAGGGTGTGGCGAAAAGCCCCAGCACCAGGAACATGATGATCTGCGCCAGCCACGTCACCCCATCCTGGAACCGCTTCAGCATCCCCGTCGAGCGCATCTGCGCATTGCCGGCCACGAGCCCCGCCACGTAGACGGCGAGAAACCCGGAGCCGCCGAGCGCGCCGGTAAGGGCGAAGACCAGGAGCGACAGCGCGAGCACGAAGATGGGCACGAGCCCCTGCTCGAGCTTGAGCCGCATGACCAGCCGCACGATCAGGTAGCCGCCGGCAAGCCCGGCGGCAAGCCCAATGCCCATCTGCAGCAGGAAGCCGAGCGCCACGTCGCCGGCAAGCTGGCCCGGCTCCAGCGGCGCGCCGGCGGCGATCAGGCTGACGAGGGAAAGGGTGAGGAAGATCGCCATCGGGTCGTTCGATCCCGACTCCACCTCCAGGGTCGAGCGCACGCGGTCGCGCACGAAGATATTGCCGACGCGCAGCAGGAAGAAGACGGCGGCCGCGTCGGTGGAGGCGACGGCGGCGCCGAGCAGGAAGGATTCCAGCCAATCGAAGCCCACCACGTAGTGGGTGGCAACCCCCACCAGCCCCGCCGTCAAGAGAACGCCGAACGTGGCAAGGATGATGGCGGGGAGTGCCGCGGCGCGAAAGCTGGCGAAGGACGTGCCGAAACCGGAATCGAACAGGATCACCGCCAGCGCCAGCGAGCCGATGAAAAAAGCCACCGAGGCGTTGTCGAAGTCGAGCCCCAGCCCGTCCGTGCCCGCGGCAAGGCCAATGCCGAGGAAGACGAGCAGCAATGGCGCGCCGAAGCGAAAGGCGATCAGGCTGGAGAACGCAGCAAACAGCACTAGTGCGGTGCCGATGAGCGTTATCAGGTAGATGCCTTGATCCATTACCCTCTCTGAAATGCGATTCGAGGCCAAATTGCGGTGAATGGGCAGTATAGGCAAGAGCCAAAGAAAAACGCCCGGCCGCTTGGCCGGGCGTTATGGCAGAAAACCGGAAAGAAGGCTTAATCAGCCGATCGTCTTGCCGAAGGCCACCGCCGTGTCGGCCATACGGTTGGAGAAGCCCCACTCGTTGTCGTACCAGGACATCACCCTGACCAATTCGCCCTCGATCACCTTGGTCTGATCGAGTGCAAAGGTCGAGGAAGCGTCGTTATGGTTGAGGTCCACGGAGACCAGCTTCTCGTCCGTATAGGCGAGAATGCCCTTGAGCGGCCCATCCTTGGTCGCCGCCACCAGCGCCTGGTTCACCTCTTCGACCGTCACCTTCTTCTTCGGCACGAACTTGAAGTCGATGACGGAGACGTTGGGCGTCGGCACGCGGATCGATACGCCGTCGAGCTTGCCGTTGAGTTCCGGCAGCACCAGGCCCACGGCACGGGCCGCACCCGTGGACGTGGGGATCATGGACATGGCCGCCGCGCGGGCGCGGTAGAGATCCTTGTGCATGGTATCCAGCGTCGGCTGGTCGCCCGTATAGGCATGGATCGTGGTCATGAAACCCCTCTCGATGCCGAAGGCATCGTTCAGCACCTTGGCGACCGGGGCCAGGCAGTTGGTGGTGCAGGAGGCGTTGGAAATAACGCGGTGCTCGGCGGTGATCTTGTCGTGGTTGACACCGTAGACCACCGTGAGGTCTGCGCCGTCCGAGGGTGCGGAGACGAGCACGCGCTTGGCACCGGCCGTCAGATGCGCGGAAGCCTTTTCCTTGGAGGTGAAGATGCCCGTGCATTCGAGCACGATGTCGATATCGAGATCCTTCCACGGCAGCTTCGTGGGATCCCGCTCGGCCAGCACCTTGAAGGAGTCGGAGCCGACAACGATCGTATCGCCCTCAACCTTCACATCGCCGGGGAAACGGCCGTGCACGCTGTCATAGCGCAGAAGATGCGCATTGGTCTCCACCGGACCGAGATCGTTGACGGCGACGATGTCGATATCCTTGCGGCCGGACTCATAGATGGCGCGCACGATGTTGCGGCCGATGCGGCCAAATCCGTTGACGGCTACTTTAACGGTCATGAACTACCTCCGGCGAACGTGATGCGTGCCCAAAGGCACGGCGGGAAGACGCCGCTTAATAGCGACGCCCGACACAGAATAACAGGCTTTGCCGACACCAAAGTGTGGTCCAGCGTCGCGCCTTAAAAATTCTTAAGTGGTGGCTAAGCGTGCTTCCGCCGCCGCCACTACGGCCTCTGCCGTAATCCCGAAATGCTTGTAGAGATCCGGCGCCGGCGCACTGGCGCCGAAGCCGGTCATGCCGATGAAGGCGCCGTCGGAGCCGATGAAACGATCCCAGCCTTGGCGGATGCCGGCCTCCACGGCGACGCGCACCGGCGCCTTGCCGATGATCGCCTCGCGATAATCTTCGTCCTGCGCCTCGAACAGCTCGAAGCAAGGCACCGAGACGACGCGCGTCGGGTGCCCTCGCTCTTCCAGAAGCGCCTTCGCGGCGACCGCGATCTCGACTTCCGAACCGCTGGCGAAAAGCGTCACCTTCGCCTCGTCGCCGGCGGGCAAGAGCTCATAGGCACCGCGCGCGCACAGGTTCTCCTCCCGGTACTCGTGGCGCACCGGCTCCAGCTTCTGCCGCGTCAGTGCCAGGGTGGAGGGCGCCTTCTTCGATTCGAGGGCAAGCTGCCAGCATTCGACGGTCTCCACCGGGTCGGCCGGGCGGAAGACGCGGTGGTTCGGGATCGCCCTGAGCGCCGCCAGATGCTCCACCGGCTGGTGCGTCGGCCCATCCTCGCCCAGCCCGATGGAATCGTGCGTCATGACGAAGATGGTGCGGATGCCCATCAGCGAGGCAAGCCGCATGGCCGGCCGCGCATAGTCGGAAAAGGTGAGGAACGTGCCGCCATAAGGAATGAGGCCGCCATGCAGCGCAATGCCGTTCATCGCCGCCGCCATGCCATGCTCACGGATGCCGTAACGGATATAGCGGCCGGAATAGTCGCCCGGCGTCACATCCACCGTCTGGCTTGTCTTGGTATTGTTGGAGCCGGTCAGGTCCGCCGACCCGCCAATGGTCTCCACCACGCAGTCATTGATGACATCGAGCGCCATCTCCGAGGCGTTGCGCGTGGCAACCTTGGGGTTTTCCCGCGCCAGCTTCTTCTTGTACTCGGCGATCGCCGATGGCAGCGCCTCCGGCAGGTCGCCGCGCATGCGCCGCTCGAACTCGCCGCGCGTCTCCGCATCCGTTGCCGCCAGCCGCGTCTCCCACGCCTTGCGCTCCTTGGCCGAGCGCAGGCCTGCAAGCCGCCAATCGTCCAGGATATCCGATGGCACGACGAAGGGGTCGGCGTCCCAGCCGAGCGCCTCACGCGTCTTGGCGATCTCGTCGGCACCCAGCGGCGAGCCGTGCGCCTTGTTGGTGCCCGCCTTGGTCGGCGCACCCCAGCCGATGGTGGTCCGGAAGGCGATCATCGTTGGCCGGTCGGACCCGCGCGCCTCTTCGATGGCAGCTGTGATGGCGTCCGGGTCGTGCCCGTCCACCCGCATCGTGTTCCAGCCCGACGCCTCGAAACGCGCGCACTGGTCGGTGGAATCGGCAAGCGAGACCGGCCCATCGATGGAAATCTGGTTGTCGTCGAACAGCACGATCAGCTTGCTGAGCCTCAGATGCCCGGCAAGCGCCAGCGCCTCCTGACTGATGCCTTCCATCAGGCACCCGTCGCCCACGAGCGCATAGGTGTAGTGGTCCACGAGGTCGTCGCCGAAACGGGCGTTGAGCAGCCGTTCGGCAAGCGCCATGCCCACCGCATTGGCAAAGCCCTGGCCGAGCGGCCCGGTGGTCGTCTCGATGCCCGCTGCCTCGCCATATTCGGGATGGCCGGCCGTGCGCGAGCCGAGCTGGCGGAAATTCTTGATCTCGTCGATGGTGATGTCTTCGTAGCCGAGCAGGTAAAGCAACGAGTAGAGCAGCATCGACCCATGGCCCGCCGACAGCACGAAACGGTCGCGGTCCGCCCAGTGCGGGTTCTTCGGGTCGTGCGTCATGAAGCGCGTAAAGAGCACCGTGGCGATATCCGCCGCACCCATCGGCAGGCCGGGATGGCCGGACTTCGCCTTTTCGACGGCGTCCATGGACAAAAAGCGGATCGCGTTCGCCATCCGGTCGTGTTTTTCGCGTGAAATCATCTTTGCTCGCTGATCGGCTGCCGGCATTTTCAGGCATTGGGCGGTGTCGCCCGAGAAAGCAGGCGACACATAGCAGGTGCGCTGCCCAAGTCAATAAACGGCGGCAAGGCCGGAAAGTTCAGCCGCCGTTCGACAAGCAAAAGCAAATCGGGGGATAGCCGCCAAGTGTGTTGACGCCGGGTTCATCCGCCGCGTAATCTTTCAAGGGTAAAATCTTATGATTGCGCACAATTCGCAGGCGGGCGGGCTGGGAATGGGTTGCAATGAACGGTGATACCACACTCAGAGAAGTAATCGGCCGCCTTGGCAAAGCCATAGAGGGGCTGGAAGCTGCTGCCGATAACCGGATCGAGAAGGAACAGGACTACGCGGAAGCCGAAGCCGAAGTGCAGCGCATGGGCGCTGACCGCACCCGCCTCGCCCAGGAGATCGACAAGTCCGAAGCGCGCGCGGAACGCCTGGCTGAGGTGAACCGGGAGGTCTCGCGCAGGCTGGTGACGGCCATGGAGACCATCCGCGCCGTCCTGGATCGATAGGCTCATGGCACAGGTAACGGTCACCATCGACGGCAAGGCCTACCGCATGGCCTGCGATGAGGGTCAGGAGGAACACCTGATCGACCTCGCCCAGCGGTTCGACCGCTATGTGGCACATCTGAAGGAGTCCTTCGGCGAAATCGGCGATCAGCGCCTCACCGTGATGGCCGGCATCATGGTGATGGACGAGTTTGCCGAGTTGCAGAAGCGTGTCCACGGCATGGAGAGCGAGATCGCCACCCTGCGCAAGACGCGCGACGACGCGCTCTCGAAGGCCGGCAAGAACGACGCCACGCTGACCGGCACATTGGCCGAGCTTGCCGACCGCATCGAGGCGGTGGCATCGAAGCTGGCAAAGTCCTAACCTATCGGCGGCATGGCGTGCGGTGATTGGCCCTTTTCCTGCTCGTGTGCCATCGCGGGAGCGCTGCTCCCTGGCCGAATTGCCGGGGCGGGGCGATTTGCCACCCGGATCCGCAGAGCGCATAAGACGAGCGTCGGCATATGACAAAACCCAGGAATCCAGTCCAGCTCGGCGTCGTGGGCGCGGCCCATGGCATCCGTGGTGAGCTGCGCGTGAAACCCTTCACCGACGATCCCATGGCGCTCGGCCGCTACGGTCCCCTCTTCACCGCGGACGGCCGTGCGCTGACCGTCGCCTCCGTCCGACCCGCCAAGGATGTCGTGATCGTTCGTTTCGGCGACGTAACGGACCGCGACGCAGCGGAAGCCCTGACGGGCGAAGCCCTGTTCGTGGACCGCTCCGTTCTGCCGGAGGAACTTGAGGAAGAGGAATTTTATCACGCCGATCTGGTGGGCCTGCCCGTCTTCGACGAGACGCAGGAGGAAATCGGCAAGGTGATCGCCATCCATAATTTCGGGGCCAGCGACATCCTCGAAATCCGTCCCGACGCCGGGCCGACGCTCATGGTCCCTTTCACCCGTGAGGCGGTGCCGAAGGTGGATGTTGCCGAGGGCATCGTGCATCTCGATAGCTCCGCCGCCGGCCTCGACCACCAGAAGCCGATCGATGAGGATGCACATCCGGACCCGAAGGCGCGCCCGCGCGGACCCAAATCGGCCGGGGGCAACCGGTGAGCTTCCGCGCCACCGTACTCACTCTCTATCCCGAAATGTTTCCGGGACCGCTCGCCGTTTCACTCGCCGGCCGCGCCCGGGCCGCCGGCACCTGGTCGCTGGAAGCCGTGCAGATCCGCGACTTTGCCACTGACAAGCACCGCAGCGTCGACGATACGCCCGCCGGCGGCGGCGCGGGCATGGTCATGCGCGCCGACGTGCTGGCCCGCGCCATCGACCATGCCGCCCCCGAAGGCGACCCGCGCCCGAAGCTCCTCATGAGCCCGCGCGGCATCCCGCTCACCCAGGCCCGCGTGCGCCAACTCGCCGCCGGCCCCGGCGCCGTCATCCTCTGCGGCCGCTTCGAGGGGGTCGACCAGCGCCTCATCGAGGCGCGCGCCCTGGAGGAGGTCTCCATCGGCGACTACGTCCTCTCCGGCGGCGAGCCTGCCGCCCTGGTGCTGTTGGACGCGGTGGTGCGCCTCCTGCCGGGTGTCATGGGCAACGAGACCTCCGGCACCGAGGAAAGCTTCGAAAGCGGTCTCCTGGAACACCCGCACTATACGAGGCCGCAAAGCTTCGAGGGCCGCGAAATCCCGGAAGTGCTTCTGTCCGGCAACCATCGCAAGATCGCCGAATGGAGGCTCGCCGAGGCGGAGAAACTGACCGCGGAGCGGCGGCCCGACCTGTGGGCCGAGCACCAGAAGGCGGAAAAGACCAAGTGATCACCTTGCTCAAGATCGAGAACGCGGCATTGGCCTTGGCGGCTGACGTCCCGCGCTCGGCCTGTTGATTCCTCATGTGATGTGGTGTATGTGCGCCGCACCGAAGCTGCCATGGGGGTCCATGGCCGGAACTTAAGCTAAAGAACGCGAATTCGCTCCTGCGCTTCCCTGGGAGGCGCACCTTTCAGGCGGTCAAGAAGGACTGCCGATGGGACGAGCGCTCTGGCGGTCGCCAAGAACAAGAGGACAGGACGATGGACCTTATCCGTCAGCTCGAGGCCGAGCAGGCCCAGAAGATCGCCGCCCAGCGCACCCTTCCTGATTTCTCGCCCGGTGACACCGTGCGCGTGCAGGTGCGCGTCACCGAGGGCACCCGTACCCGTGTGCAGGCCTATGAGGGCGTGTGCATCGCCCGCGCCGGCGCCGGCCTCAACGAGAACTTCACCGTGCGCAAGATTTCCTACGGCGAGGGTGTGGAGCGCGTCTTCCCCGTCTACTCCCCGCTGGTCGAGGCGGTCGAGGTGGTGCGCCGCGGCAAGGTGCGCCGCGCCAAGCTCTATTACCTGCGCGACCGCCGCGGCAAGTCGGCCCGCATCAGCGAGAACACCGGCGCCCGCGCCCGCAAGCTGAACGACGCCGAGCGCCAGGCCGCCGCCGACGAGAAGGCCCGCATCGAGGCCGAGAAGATCGCCGCGGCGCAGGCGCTGGCTGCCGAGAAGGCGGCGGAGGAAGCAGCCGAGGCCAAGGCAGCGGAAGCCGCCGCCCAGGAGGCAGCTCCCGCCGAAGCGCAGGGCGAGTAGGCCTCATCTAAGCCATGCTTGTTTTTGAAAAAGAGCGCCGTCCGGCGCTCTTTTTTGTTGCGGCCTACGCGTGCCGGTTCCTGTGAGCCGCGCAAAACGGTATCCACCTTCTTCATCCGATGCTCTATGGTGCGGTCCCGAATCCGGCCGCATCCACGGCCAGCCACAGGGGGAAATCCATCATGTCGTTTCGCACGTTTCTCGCCGGAACACTCACCATCCTCGCTACCACGGCTGTCACCCATGCGCAGGACCTGCCGGATCTGGGCGGCCGCAGTGTCACCGTGGTGACCGAAAACGCCTATCCGCCGCTGCAATTCATCGATCCGAAGACCGGGCAGCAGGTCGGCTGGGAGTACGACGCCATGGAGGAGATCGCCAAGCGGCTGAATTTCGAGATCGCCTATCAGAACATCAGCTGGGAGGCGATGATCCAGGCGGTTTCCGACGGGCAGTACGACATCGGCATGACCGGCATCACCATACGCGACGACCGCAAGGAGAGCGTCGACTTCTCCGCCCCTTACATGCACTCGGAGATGCGTATGCTGGTGCGGTCCGACGAGGAGCGTTTCACCGATGCGGAGAGCTTTGCCGCGGAGGAGGATCTGCTGATCGCCGCGCAGCCCGGCACCACGCCCTTCTACGTCTCCGTCTACGACGTGCTCGACGGGAACGAGCAGAACCCGCGGATAAAGCTCTTCGAGACGTTCGGGGCGACGGTCCAGGCACTCAGGGCCGGCGATGTCGATCTCGTACTCACCGACGGTGTGGCGGCCAACGGCTATGTCGAAGCTTCAAACGGCGCCCTGAAGGTTATCGGCGAGCCGCTCGGATCGGAGGATTTCGGCTTCATCTTCCCCAAGGGCTCCGATCTCGTCGAGCCCATCAACGCCGCGATCGCCGCGCTCGAGGCCGACGGCACACTCGACGCGCTCGATAAGAAGTGGTTCCTCGATTACAAGCTGGGCGAATGAAACCACGCATGAAGGGTGAAGGGGGCGCCGACCGTCGCCGCTGATGGCCTCTCCCCGACCCGCCGCAGCCGATAAGGAGTTCCCCTGGTGGCTCGTCGCCGCCGGGGCGATTGCCGTCGGCGTCGCCGTCTACGTGGCGACGAGCGATCTCTATACGCAAGTCATCTCCACCGTATCGCGCGGCGTCCTCATCACCGTGTTCGTCACCGTCACCGGCTTTGCGCTCGCCTCCGCGCTGGGGCTCGTGATGGCGCTGATGGCTTTGTCGAAGAGGACGCTGCTGCGCCAGACGGCGCGTTTCTATGTCGAGGTCATCCGCGGCGTGCCGGTGCTTGTGCTCCTGTTCTGGATCGCCTTCGCCGGCGTGCCGGCATTCGTAGCGGGCTGGAACGCGCTTACCGGCCCGCTGCAGGAGGCCGGGCTGACCGGTGCGCTCCAGGTGCGCGACGTCTCCCTTCTGTGGCGCGCCGTCATCGCGCTCACTATCGGCTATTCCGCCTTCATCGCCGAGATATTCCGCGCCGGCATCCAGTCGGTGGACGAAGGGCAGATCGAGGCCGGTGAGGCGCTCGGCCTCACGCGCTTCCAGCGCTTCCGCCTCATCGTCATGCCCCAGGCGCTGCGCACCATCCTGCCGCCGCTCGGCAACGACTTCGTGGCCATGGTGAAAGACTCTTCGCTGGTCTCGGTGCTCGGCGTGGCCGACATCACGCAGATGGGCAAGATCTACGCCTCCGGCTCCTTTCGCTTCTTCGAGACCTATTCCATCGTAGCCTATATCTACCTGCTCCTGACCATCAGCCTGTCGCTGGCGCTGCGTGCACTGGAGCGGCGCCTGCGCCGAAGCAAGACCGCCTGAACCGGAACCCCTTCCGCCGGCAGGGCGTTCAATGCCGCATGGACGCGCTCCTTCAGGAATTTGTACCGCAGACAACTCTGCCCTGGCAGGTGATCGCCGTCCGCCTCGCGCTGTCCCTTGTCCTCGGCGGTATTCTGGGCTTCGAGCGGGAGCTGCTCGCCCGCCCGGCAGGCCTGAGGACCCATATGCTCGTCTGCCTCGCCTCGGCCACGTTCGCCATCGTTGCGGTGGAGATCGTATCCATGCCGGTTTTCCAGGACGAGAGCGTGCGGTCCGACCCGGTCCGCCTCGTCGAGGCGATCACCTCGGGTGTCGCTTTCCTCGCCGCCGGGTTCATCATCTTCAAGCGCGGCCATGTGCGCGGGCTGACCACGGGCGCCGGCATGTGGCTCGCCGCTGCCATCGGGCTGGCGGTGGGGCTCGGCCTGTGGCTGGTCGCAACGCTCGCCTGCCTGCTCGGCGCTCTGGTGCTGGCCGCCATGCGCCAACTGGAGATACGGCTCGATTTGAAAAACCCGCCCGACGAGAAGTAAGTATCCATCCGCACCTCCGATTGCCGAAGGCGCAAAACGCTGGTATGACGCGGCCCATGGAAGAGATTTTCGCACATCCATCCTGCAAGAGCTTCGTTCTGCAGGACGTGAAGCGCCTGCCGGGCCGCTTTTTCGCGCGCATTTCCGGCGCGCTTTTGTGCCGACTTCCCTGAGCGGACGAGACACCGCCCTCGGGCACTTCCCTCTCCGCTTTCGAGGAACAGCAGACGATGACCAAACCCAATACGCTCTACGACAAGGTATTCGACGACCATCTGGTCGACCGGCAGGACGACGGCACCTGCCTCCTCTATATCGACCGCCACCTGGTGCACGAAGTCACCAGCCCGCAGGCCTTCGAAGGCCTGCGCCTGGCCTCGCGCACCGTGCGCCATCCGGAAAAGACGCTCGCCGTGGTCGACCATAATGTGCCGACCTCGCCGGACCGCAAATTCGGCATCAAGAACCCGGAAAGCCGCATCCAGGTCGAGGCATTGGCCAAGAATGCAGCCGATTTCGGCATCGAATATTACAACGAGGCCGACCAGCGGCAGGGCATCGTCCACATCGTCGGGCCCGAGCAGGGTTTCACGCTGCCCGGCATGACCATCGTCTGCGGCGACAGCCACACCTCCACCCATGGCGCCTTCGGCGCCTTGGCGCACGGCATCGGCACCTCCGAGGTCGAGCATGTGCTGGCCACCCAGACGCTCATCCAGCGCAAAGCCAAGAACATGCTCATCCAGGTGGACGGCAAGCTGCCGGAGGGTGTGACGGCCAAGGACATCATCCTCGCCATCATCGGCGAGATCGGCACCGCCGGCGGCACCGGCCACGTGATGGAATATGCCGGCGAGGCGATCCGCGCGCTCTCCATGGAAGGCCGCATGACGGTCTGCAACATGTCCATCGAGGGCGGTGCGCGCGCCGGCATGATCGCCCCGGACGAGACGACCTACGCCTATATCAAGGACCGCCCCCGCGCGCCCAAAGGCAAAGCCTGGGACATGGCACGTGCCTATTGGGAGACGCTGCACTCCGACGAAGGTGCCCATTTCGACCGCGTCGTCAAGCTCGACGCGGCCAACCTGCCGCCCATCGTCACCTGGGGCTCCTCGCCCGAGGACGTGGTGTCGGTCACCGGCGCCGTGCCCGACCCGGACCTCATCCCCGACGAGAACAAGCGCCTGTCGAAGAAGCGCGCTCTTGATTATATGGGCCTCACGCCGGGCACCAGGATCACCGACATCGCGCTCGACCGTGTCTTCATCGGCTCCTGCACCAACGGCCGCATCGAGGATCTGCGCGAAGTGGCGAAGGTCGCCGAAGGCCGCAAGGTGCACGAGCATGTCGACGCCATGATCGTGCCGGGTTCCGGCCTGGTGAAGGCGCAGGCGGAGGCGGAAGGTCTCGACAAGATCTTCATCGAGGCCGGCTTCGACTGGCGAGAGCCCGGTTGCTCCATGTGCCTCGCCATGAACGACGACCGCCTGAAGCCGGGCGAGCGCTGCGCTTCGACCTCGAACCGCAACTTCGAAGGCCGCCAGGGCTTCAAGGGCCGCACCCACCTCGTCTCGCCGGCGATGGCGGCAGCGGCGGCGATCGCCGGGCACTTCGTGGACATTCGCGAGTGGCGATAGACGCCTTCCCTCCCCCTCTTGCTGGGAGGGGAGACGCGAGCGTTGCGTCTTTCCTGACGAAGGACGTGCTTATTCGTTGCCGCGCGGGGGTTGCCCGCCGGGCTATGTCAAAGAACGTGGGAAGCGGGGCGCGTTGTCCGTGCCACTCAATTTTTTTTTAAGGCGCTTCCAACGCGCCCCGCCGGAGGCTGTCCCGACAGTCGGCCGGTCACTTGGGTTCCGTGCTTCCCGGCTGCACCCAATTACGGGGTGGTCTTAGCCGGGCCATGCGAAACCCTAGCGGCTTCTCCGCGGCCTCCGTGGCGCTGCCTGAAACCCAGCACCCCGGCACCGCCGGCCTGTCGCGGGCCCTCACGCCTGCGGGCACCGGCAGCCCGCAGGAAGAGGTCTCCGCCGCCCTCCCCGTGTCCCCGGTCCGGACCACGGTTCCCGTGAGGGCGATGGGGAGGATTTTATGGGCGGGCTGGGCAGGGGGGCGTATTTTCCCGCGAAAAAAGTTTGCAGGTTGTTTGGGATCAATGGGTTGTCGGGAAAGACCGGCGAAATTTATCCCCGCCTTGGATCATAGCATTGGGCCAGACGGCGCCCGTGATCGGCGTTCAGGCCCGCTTCGCCGAAGCTTCAGCGAGGCGAGCATGGATCCTCGGCGAAGGCGTTGCCGTTTACTGGCCGAAGACGCGCTTGGGCTTGAACATGCCGGCTTCGACGGCGCCGATGGCGATCAGGCGGCCGCGGGCGCTGGCCCAGGCTTCGGGTGCTTCGACCGGGGCGTCGCGGCCGCGGACGATGACCGGGTTGCCGAGGCGGATGCGGGTGGCGGCGTCGTCGCTGAGCGGGACTTCCGGCAGGCCGTCGAGGGCGGCTGCGATGTCCATGAGATACGGGTCGAGGGCGGCGAAGCGTTCTTCCTCGCTGGCAGCATTCGCCGCTGCCTCCTCGAGCGCCTGCATAGTGACGAGTTGCGCCGGCTCGAATGGAAAGACCTCCGTGCGGCGCAGATCGGCCACATGGCCGAAGCAGCCGAGGTCGCGGCCCATGTCGCGGGCTATGCTGCGCACATAGGTGCCCTTGCCGCACTCGATTTCCAGAACGGCCTGCCCGGCGTCGGGGATCGAGACGAGGTCGAGCCTGCCAACCTCCACCTCGCGGGCGGCGATCTCCACCGTCCCGCCCTCGCGCGCCAGATCGTAGGCGCGCTCGCCACCCACCTTGATGGCGGAGAACTGCGGCGGCGTTTGCATGATGAGGCCGGTATAGCGCGGCAGGAGGGCGCGGATCTCCTCTTCCGTCGGCCGCTTTTCCGAGGATTTGACGACGGGGCCTTCAAGGTCGTCCGTCGAGCGCTCCTCGCCCCAGGCGATGGTGAAGCGGTAGACCTTGGCGCCTTCCATCACGTAGGGCACGGTCTTCGTCGCCTCGCCAAGCGCGATGGGCAGCATGCCCGAGGCCAGCGGGTCGAGCGTGCCGGCGTGCCCCGCCTTCTGCGCCCCGAACAGCCATTTCACCTTGGACACGGCGTCGGTGGAGCCCATGCCCACCGGCTTGTCGAGGACCAGCCAGCCGGAGAGAGGCCGGCCCTTCTTCTTTCCGCGGCGCGCCATCAGCCGATACCCCTCATGCGCAGACAGTCAGCGTTCGTCATCGTCATCTTGGTCTTCATTATCCAGGTCCCGTGCCACCTCGGGCGATTTCAAAAGCTTGTCGATCTTCTCGAAATTGTCGAAGCTGGTGTCCAGGCGGAAGCGGAATTCGGGCATGTATTTCATCTGCCTGAGCGCCGGCGCCGCGCGGCCGCGGATGAAACGCGCATTGCGGTTGAGCGCCGCCACCACCTTCTCCTTGTCCTCCACGCCGAGCGGCGAGACGAAGGCGGTGGCGATCTTCAAATCCGGCGACATGCGCACTTCGGCGACCGAGATGACGGCGCCCTCGACCTCGGGGTCGCGCACGTCGCCGCGCTGCAGGATCTCGGCCAGCGCATGGCGTGCCTGCTCGCCGACACGAAGCTGGCGTTGGGATGGGGCTGAGGAAGGCATGGGGCGCCTCTTGAAACGGGGTTGCGCCGATCTGGCACGGCGGCTTTGAGATGCGTTCAGGGTTAGGGTGTGGCGGCATCCCGCCCTCGTGGTTCGACAAGCTCACCATGAGGGCTGGTGCTTGCGCCTATCCGTTTGCGCCGAAGCTTGCGGTAAGGCGGGCCCGCCTTCACCCTCAATCCTGTCGAGGAAGAGGGTGAAGGCTTCAGGCAGCCCTTACAGCGTGCGCGTCACCATCTCGACGCGGTAGGCCTCGATGACGTCGCCGACGCGGATGTCCTCGTAGTTCTCGAAGGCCATTCCGCATTCCTGGCCGCCCGGCACTTCCGAGACTTCGTCCTTGAAGCGCTTCAGCGTCTTCAGCTTGCCCTCGTGGATGACCACGTTGTCGCGGATGAGGCGGACGCCGGCACCACGCTCGACCTTGCCTTCCGTGACACGGCAGCCGGCGACCTTGCCGACCTTGGTGATGTTGAAGACCTCGAGGATCTCGGCATTGCCGAGGAAGGTCTCGCGGCGCTCGGGCGAGAGGAGGCCGGACATGGCCGCTTTGATGTCATCCACGAGGTCGTAGATGATGTTGTAGTAGCGGATCTCGATGCCCGCCTGCTCGGCGGCGTCGCGCGCCTGCTTGTTGGCACGCACGTTGAAGCCGATGATGGCGGCCTCGGACGTCTCGGCCAGGGACACGTCGCTCTCGGTGATGGCGCCGGCGCCCGAATGGACGATGTTGGCGCGCACCTCGTCGGTGCCGAGCTTGTCCAGCGCGTTGACGATGGCCTCGATGGAGCCCTGCACGTCACCCTTGATGATGAGCGGGAACTCCTGGAGCCCGCTCGTCTGCAATTGCGACATCATCTGCTCAAGCGAGCCGCGCTGGCCGGCCTGGCGGGCCACCGCCTTCTCGCGCGCCAGGCGCTGGCGGTATTCGGAGATCTCGCGTGCCCGGCCTTCCGTATCGACGACGGCGAGGCGGTCGCCAGCCTGCGGCGTGCCCTGGAGGCCGAGGATCTCGACCGGCGTCGAGGGCGGCGCCTCCTTCAACTGCTCGCCGCGCTCGTTGACCAGCGCGCGCACGCGGCCCCACTCGTTGCCGGCAACGACGATGTCGCCTGGGCGGAGCGTGCCGGCCTGCACCAGCACCGTGGCGACGGAGCCACGGCCGCGGTCGAGCTTGGCCTCGATGACGACGCCTTCCGCCGTGCGGTTGGGGTTGGCCTTTATCTCCAGGAGCTCGGCCTGCAGCAGGATCGCCTCGAGAAGCTTGTCGAGGTTGGTCTGCTTGATCGCCGACACCTCGACATCGAGCACCTCGCCGCCCATGGATTCCACGAACACCTCGTGCTGCAGAAGCTCCGTGCGCACTTTCTGCGCATCGGCGTCCGGCTTGTCGATCTTGTTGATCGCCACGATGATCGGCACACCCGCCGCCTTGGCGTGGTTGATGGATTCGATCGTCTGCGGCATCACGCTGTCGTCGGCCGCCACCACCAGCACGGCGATGTCGGTGGCCTGCGCGCCGCGGGCGCGCATGGCGGTGAAGGCGGCGTGGCCCGGCGTATCGATGAAGGTGATCGTCTGGCCGCCCTGCTCCACCTGATAGGCGCCGATGTGCTGGGTGATGCCGCCGGCCTCGCCGGAGACGACATTGGCCTTGCGGATGGCATCGAGCAGCGACGTCTTGCCGTGGTCGACGTGGCCCATGATGGTGACCACCGGCGGCCGCGACACCATGTCCTCCGGCTTGTCCTCGATGTTGAACAGGCCTTCCTCGACGTCGGATTCGGCCACGCGCTTCACCGTGTGGCCGAACTCCTCGGCCACCAGCTCCGCCGTGTCGGCGTCGATCACGTCGCCGGGCTTCATGATCTGGCCCTGCTTCATGAAGTACTTGACCACGTCCACTGCGCGCTCGGCCATGCGGCCGGCGAGTTCCTGGATGGTGATGGTCTCGGGCAGCACCACTTCGCGGGCGATCTTCTCGCGCGGCTCCTGGCTCTGTGTGCGCTTGAACTTCTCCTGCCGGCGACGCATCGAGGAGAGCGAACGGGCGCGCGTCTCCTCGTCCGAAAGCGCGGAGTTGAGCGTCAGCTTGCCGCGGCGGCGCTGCTCCTCGGCGCGCGGCTTGGCCGGGCGGGGAGCCGGGGTTTCGGGTTTGGGCGCACCGCGCTTGGCGCCGGCACCGGGGCGAACCGGCTCCTCTTCCTCCACCACCTGGGGCGCGGCTTCCGCCGGCGCGCGGCGGCGCGCCTCTTCCTCGGCGCGCTTGCGCGCTTCGGCTTCCGCCTTCAGACGCTCTTCCTCTTCCGCCTGCCTGCGGGCGGATTCCTCACGCTCGATACGCCGGCGCTCTTCTTCCTCGGCGCGGCGCTTGGCCTCCTCGGCCGCACGCGCGCGCTCCTCGGTCTCGCGCACCTTGGAATCCTGCAGGGCCCTGCGGCGGGCCTCCATCTCCTGGGTGGAGAGGTCGTTCAGGACGACGCCGGAGCGGCCACCCGAAGGCTGCGGCGGGCGCGGCGCCTCACGGGCGGGCGCCGGGGAAGGCGCCTGGGCGGGCTTGGCCTGAACGGGCGCTACCGGCGGAGGCGGCGGTGCCTGTTCGTCCGGCCGCGCGAATTTCCGCTTCTTGGTTTCGACCACGACAGCTTTCGTGCGCCCATGCGAAAAGTTCTGGCGCACCGTGCCCTGCTCCATGCCGGGCCGTTTCAGCGTCAGCGTCTTCTTCGTGTTGACGCTCAGCGTCTTGTCGTCACCGGTCTTCGTATCAGTCATTCCATATCCTCTGCGGCGTCTGCCGCACCCGACGCCGGAATTTCCGGGGCAACACCCCGAAAAACGGCGAGCGTTTTCGCGCGTTTCAGCGCTGCCTCGCCCGGCCCCTGGTCGAGCACGGCAGCATGTATCACATTTGTCGCCCCTAATGCCAAACTCATTTCGGCTTCCGAAAAGAGCTTGAATGCCGGCATTTGCCTGCCTCCGGCACGGGCTACCGCCTTCCTTGCGGCCATGATCTTGCGGATGCCGTCTTCCGAGGCCTCCGCCGCATGCAGCACCGCGGCAGCACTGCCGCCGCGCACCGCCATTTCCACTTTGGTTGCCCCCAATGCCACGGCTCCGGCCTTGCGCGCAAGGCCGAGCGCGCCCAAAGCGGATGCCGCGAGCAGCGAATCGACCATTTCGGCCAAATCCGGGGGCACCGTCACCGGCGCTTTCAGGGCCCGGGAGAACAGGTTCTTCGCCGCTGCCTTCTCGACGAGGCCTTTCTCAGCGCCGACCCAGCAGCCGCGCCCCGGCAGATTGCGTTTCAGGTCGGGCACGACCGCGCCGTCCGGACCCGCGACGAACCGGATGAGTTCTTCCGGCTGTCGCGCCTGGCGCGTCACGATACATGTGCGGTCGTTCATCGCGTTCCACAAGACCTGTCTTCACGCAACCGGGCATTTCAGCTTTCCGCCGGCTCGCTGGCTTCTTCCTCTTCCTCGGGCGCCTCTTCGCCGGCGCGCAGATCCTCCTCGGTGATCCAGCCCGCCTTCAGCCGGGCGGCGACGATCATCTGCTCCGCCTCGGCGCGCGAGATGTCGAAGTTGGAGAAAACGCCGGGAAAGAACTTCGTCTCGCCATCCTTGCGCTCGCGCCAGCCGACGAGATCGTCCGCGGCGTAGCCGGCAAAATCCTCGACGGTCTTCACGCCATCCTCGCTCTCGCCCAGCGCCACCATCATCGGGGTGGTGATGCCGGGGATCTCGCGCAGCTCGTCGGCCACGCCCAGCTCCTTGCGCCTGGCGTCGTTCTCGGCCTCGATGCGCTCCAGATATTCGCGCGCGCGGGCCTGAATCTCGGCCGCCGTGTCCTCGTCGAAGCCATCGATGGAGGCGATCTCGTCAGATTCGACATAGGCCAGCTCCTCGACGCTGGTGAAGCCTTCCGAGGCCAGCACCTGGCCGACCATCTCGTCGACGTTGAGGGCGTCCATGAAGAGCGTCGAGCGCTCGACGAACTCCTTCTGACGGCGGCTCGACTCCTCTTCCTCGGTCAGGATGTCGATGTCCCAGCCGGTGAGCTGCGAGGCAAGCCGCACGTTCTGGCCGCGCCGGCCGATGGCGAGCGAGAGCTGATCGTCGGGGACGACCACCTCGATACGCTCGGCATCCTCGTCGAGCACCACCTTGGCGACTTCCGCAGGCTGCAGCGCATTGACGATGAAGCTGGCGGCGTTGTCGTTCCAGGGGATGATGTCGATCTTCTCGCCCTGGAGCTCGCCGACGACCGCCTGCACGCGGGAACCGCGCATGCCGACGCAGGCGCCGACGGGGTCGATCGAGGAATCGTGGCTGATGACGGCGATCTTGGCACGGCTGCCCGGATCGCGCGCCACCGACCTGATCTCGATGATGCCGTCATAGATCTCCGGCACTTCCATGGTGAAGAGCTTGGCCATGAACTGCGGGTGCGTACGCGACAGGAAGATCTGCGGGCCGCGCTGCTCGCGCCTCACGTCGTAGACATAGGCGCGCACGCGGTCGCCATATTTGAAGATCTCGCGGGGGATCAGTTCGTCGCGGCGGATGATGGCCTCGCCTCGGCCGAGGTCGACGATCACGTTGCCGTATTCGACGCGCTTGACCGTGCCGTTGACGATCTCGCCGATGCGGTCCTTGTACTCGTCGTACTGGCGGTCGCGCTCGGCCTCGCGCACCTTCTGCACGATCACCTGCTTTGCGGACTGGGCGGCGATGCGACCGAAATCCATGGGTGGAAGCTGCTCGGCGATGAAATCGCCCACCTGGGCATCGGGATTGCGCCCGCGCGCCAGAGAGAGGGGGATTTCGCGTGCCGGCTCCTCGACCTCCTCGACCACTTCCATCAGCCGCTGCAGCTTCATCTCGCCGGTCTGCGGGTTGATGTCGGCGCGGATGTTGGTCTCCTGGCCGTAGCGCGAGCGCGCCGCCTTCTGGATCGCATCGGCCATCGCCGCGATCACGATTTCCTTGTCGATGGATTTCTCGCGCGCCACCGCGTCGGCGATCTGCAAGAGCTCCAGCCTGTTTGCACTGACTGCCATTTTGGTCTCCCCTGGGGATGGGCGGCGCTCGGGCGCCGGCCGTACGATCTGCTTCTATTCCTCGGCGTCATCGCCGCTGCGGCGCGCCTTCTTGCGCTGCCGCCGTTCTTCCTTGTCCTTCTTGAGCGCCTCGCGGACGAGCGCGTCCGTCAGCACAAGCTTTGCCTCGTCGACGGCCTCCAGCGGGATCTCCACCAGCGGCTCCTCGCCCTCGGCCGTCTTGTCGCGCTCGATTGTCACCGCACCGTGGGTGCAGGCGACGATCTGGCCGCGAAAGCGCTTGCGCCCGCCAACCATTACCGAGGTCTCGATCTTCGCCAGATGGCCGACCGCGGCCTCGAAATCGGTGCGGCGCACCAACGGGCGGTCGATACCGGGCGAGGATATCTCCAGTTGATAGGCGCTGTCGATCGGATCTTCGACATCGAGCGCCGGCGAGATGGCGCGGCTCGCCTCCTCGCAATCCTCGACCGTCATCGAACCGTCCGGCCGCTCGGCCATGATCTGCAGCGTCAGCCCGTCCTGCGCCGAAAGCTTGACCCGCACGAGCCTGTAGCCCAGCGCATCGAGAACGGGCATGACGATACCGGCCACGCGTGCCTCTGCGCCGTTCTCGCGGATGATGCGGTCGTCCTGCATCCGGTGTTTCACGCCTCCAATGCGGTCCCGCGGCTAACAAAAAAGAGCGGGACCGGCCGGACCCACTCTTCGCCTTAGAGACCAAGAATTTGCATTGCATATAGCTCAGATGGGGGGCGGTTTCAAGCGCTGCCGTGCGGTTTGCTAGCCGTCCAAATCGAAGTAAGCCTCGTAACCTTCGAGATCCGTCCTCCGCGCCGCCATGACGCCCGCCTGGCAGGCCACATAGTCCAGCACCCGCCCTTTGCTGCCCCAGTCGCCGTTGGCGAAGAACCTGCAGGCACCTTCCTTGTAGGCGACCCACAGGCGCTGCTCCGCCAAAAGATCGGCCTTCGTCCGACCATCGGTCTGCGCGAACACCTTTTTCCAAGTCGCGTTCAGCCTATCGTCCTCGCGCTTCAGCCAGTCACCCCCGCACTCGGCCCAAGCGGGGTCGGTGTTGTCCGACTGCCGGATGCACTGGTCGTAGAGTTCGTCGGAGGCAGCCATGCCGGCTGTCAGTGTCAGAGCGACGGTGAGTGTGGCGGAAAACCATGCGTTGCGCGTCATCTTTACAACTCCTCACGCAACAGATTGCCAGCCCAAGAAAGGGCCGGCAACAGCGGTGCATGGGGTATACTAACGGCCTCCATGGCCAGCCGCTGGCGAGGTAAAGGCCGGTGCATCTTCAATACCATCCCCTCCCGGAGCGCTTTGCACCGCACAAATGCATGGCAGAACTGCTGAAATAGCGCTACTTTTGCTGCAGTCGGGCACCTATCTTTGCTGCAATGCACAATCATTGGAGAGCAAAATGCGTGCCCGACGTTTCATGACCGGAATTGGCGAATTCTTCGACACCGTGGGCAGCGCGATCGCGGTTTCGGCCGCTGTGCGCGACCGCCGGCCGGCGCGCCCCGCCGACCTCGCGCGCCTCGGCATCGACGCTGAGCAGTTCCGCCAGATCAGCCGCCGCTGATACCGCATTACACCCGGACGAAGGTGAGATAGGCCGGCGTCCGCCCCTCGCGCATGGCTTTCGCCTCGTAGCGGGTGCCCGGCCATCCTTCGTAGGGTTGGCGCCAGTCTTCGGCGCTTTGCGCCTTCCAGGCGAAGGCAGGATGGGCGCGGCAATGAAGCAGCGTCCAGTTCACATAGGTGTCGATATCGGAGGCGAAGCGGAAGGCTGCGCCCGGTTTCATAACGCGGGCGAAACGGTCGAGATTGACGGGGCCGACGAAGCGCCGCTTCCAATGTTTCTTCTTCGGCCACGGGTCGGGGTAGAGAAGGTCGATGCCCGACAGGGACGCCGCCGGCAGCCAATCCAGAAGTGCGGTGGCGTCGTCGTCGTAAACCCTCAGGTTCTCCGGCGCCCTTCCCTCAAGCGCCGAAAGCAGCTTGGCCATGCCGTTCACGAAGGGCTCCACGCCGATGAAGCCCGTATCCGGATGGCGCTCTATCTCGCCCAGCAGATGCTCGCCCCCGCCAAAGCCGATCTCCAGCCGCACGCCGGTGACGGGGCGCGTGAAGAGCGTGCGGATGTCCGCCGGCGCCGGGGAACCGAGATCGAGCCTGAGGCGCGGCAGGAGCGCGTGAAGCGCAGCCTCCTGCTGCGGGCGTAGACGTTTTCCCCGACGGCGGCCGAAGAAGGCTTCCGTCGAGCGTTCGGGATGGTCGGCTGTCATCGGTTTGGTGTCGTTCTGTCGTTCCGCGATGATTGCGAGCAGACCCCTCGCCTACAGCATCGGCCCGAAAATCAGAAACGATTTTCGGGCCGCACGATGCATAGATTCAAAGACTTAGAGCGTCCCTTGTGCGTCCGAACGGGCGCACGGCCTCCAGCCGTCAATCTCCTACTCCACTCACGCGGCCGCCGCCAGCGCCTGCTTCAGCGCCTTCACCAGGTCCATCCGCTCCCAGGAGAAGGAGCCGTCGCGCCCGGGCTTGCGGCCGAAATGGCCGTAGGCCGCTGTCTTGGCGTAGATCGGCCGGTTGAGATCGAGATGGCGGCGGATGCCGGAGGGCGACAGGTCCATGACCTGGCGGATGGCAAGCTCCACCTCTTCCTCGCTGACGCGGCCGGTGCCGTAGAGGTCCACATAGACCGAAAGCGGCTGGGCGACGCCGATGGCGTAGGAAAGCTGGATGGCGCAGCGGTCGGCAAGGCCGGCGGCCACCACGTTCTTCGCCAGGTAGCGCGCGGCATAAGCCGCCGAACGGTCGACCTTGGTCGTGTCCTTGCCGGAGAAGGCACCGCCGCCGTGGGCGGCCGCACCGCCATAGGTGTCGACGATGATCTTGCGGCCGGTCAGGCCGGCGTCGCCGTCCGGCCCGCCGATCACGAACTTTCCGGTGGGGTTTATGTACCAGTTGCAGTCGTCGTCGATGGCCAGCCCGCCGGCCGAAAGCGCCTCGCGGATATAGGGCTCGACCACCTCGCGCACCTTCTTCGAATCCCAGGTCGCATCGAGGTGCTGGGTGGAAAGGACGATCTCGGTGGCCGCCACCGGCTTGCCGTCGACGTAACGCACGGTCACCTGGCTCTTGGCGTCTGGGCCAAGCTTGGCGGCGTCGCCCTCGCCTGCCTTGCGGGCGTCGGCCAGGAGTTGGAGGATGCGGTGGGCGTAGTAGATCGGCGCCGGCATGAGGTCCGGCGTTTCGCGGCAGGCGTAGCCGAACATGATGCCCTGGTCGCCGGCCCCTTCTTCGCCCTGCCGGTCGGCGGCGCTATCGACACCCTGGCCGATGTCCGGCGACTGGCCGTGCAGGAGCACGTCGATCTTTGCCGTCTTCCAATGGAAGCCTTCCTGCTCGTAGCCGATGGAGCGGATGGCGCGGCGCGCGGCAGAGCGGAACTTTGAGGGGTTGACGGCCGGATTGCCGCTCTTGTCCATCACGATAGCGCCGGCTTTGTCGCGTTTCAGGAGGCTCTCGGGCACGCGGACCTCGCCGGCGATGATCACGCGGTTGGTGGTCGCCAGCGTCTCGCAGGCCACCCGGACCTTCCACGGGTCCATGCCTTCCTTCTTCGCCTCGCGATAGACCAGGTCCACGATCTCGTCCGAGATGCGGTCGCAGACCTTGTCGGGATGGCCTTCGGAGACGGATTCACTTGTGAAGAGATAGTTTTTGCGCGCCACGGGTAACCCCTCTGAGAAAAAAGGCCGGCTCCCCGCCGGCGTTTGGCGGCACCTTGTTAGCCAATCACCATAGAATTGGTCAAGGAATTATGGATTTGGGCGTACTGCAAAGCAATACACCGTTTGGATACCGCCCTACGGCGCAGTACGTCCTTTAGGGCGCACGGCGCTGCATGTTATCGAATAGTTGCAATTCCGGTCGGAGAACCGGTTTCCACTTTTCCTGGAATTGCTCTGGCGTGGAAGCCTGGTCGGATCAGTCGTTGGTGGCCTCGGCCGCGAGAGCCTTTACCAAATCGAGCACCTTGCGCCGCACTTTCGGATCGGTGATCTTCACGAAGGCGCGGTTGAGCTGGATGCCTTCGGAGCTGCTGAGGAAGTCCGTGACGAAAACGGACCCTTCCTCGGCAAGGCCCGATGCCGGGGCGCCATCCTCGCCCGGAGCGCCTTCGAAGAAGAAGGAGATCGGCGCGCTCAAAATGGAGGCGATGGCCTGAAGGCGGCTGGCGCCGACACGATTGGTGCCCTTCTCGTATTTCTGGATCTGCTGGAACGTGATGCCCAAGCTCTCCCCCAGCTTTTCCTGGCTGATGCCTAGCATGTTCCGGCGAAGCCGGATCCTGCCTCCGACATGGACGTCAATCGGATTCGGCTTCTTTTTGTTGTTATTCATATATCCCTCGGCATCGGCTCGAACACAGCCAACGAAACTCGCGCCTCACCTGCGGGATGGCCCCCCGGTTGCAAACGCGTACAACGGTACCTGCGCATATGTGGAGCGCTCACCCCCAATGTCAATTCAAGCGACCACGTATGCTTAACAGCAATGAGAGAATGCCGAAAAACATGACAAATGTCAGCCCACGCACTCGGATATGCCCAGTATTTAGGAATTTTTCTCTTGGCGCCGGCACATTCACGTTCAACGCGCCGTGGGCGCGTGGGGCGAGGGCATCGATGATCTGGCCACTGGAATCGATGACCGCCGAGATGCCGCCGGCCGTCGCGGCAAGCAGCGGCAGACCGGCCTCGACGGCGCGAAGCTGGGCCTGCCGCAGATGCTGATAGGGGGCGGACGTGCCGGCATAGCCGGCATAAGCGGCCGGATTGACGATGATCGCGGCTTCGCCCGCCTGGCGCGCCGCGATATCGGGAATGGCCGCCTCGCTGCCGATGAGGGGCAGCGCCTTTATCCCGGCGGCCACCGGCAATAGCCGGCGCCTGGTGCCGGCGGCGTAGCCGGCTGCCGGAAACGGTCTTTCGATCCCGGCTATGGACAACAGGCGCGCGAAGGGAAGGTAGTCGGCAAAAGGCAGGAGGTGCATCTTGTCGGCGGCATCGGCGATCTCGCCGCTGCCGTCTACGGCGATAACGGAATCGTAGAGGCGCCGCGTGCCGGCGCCGGATTCCCCGCGCATAGCGCCGACGAGCAGCACCTGCTCTTCACTGGCGGCTTGCCCCAGCGCGTCGAGCAGGTCCGGCCGCTCGGCCAGCACGAAGGGAACGGCCATCTCGGGCCACAGGATGAGGCGGGGGGCGGGAGCGTCGTCCGGGCCGGGGGCGCCTGAAAGCTTCAGAAAGGAATCGAAAGCCGCCTCGAACGGCTCCCCCGGCTCGCCAGCGATCTGGACGATGCGGACCTGCAGCAACGGCTCTGCCGGCGGGAGCAGGGCGAGCCGCAGATAGCCGTAGCCGACAACTGCTGCTGCAAAAAAGGCGGCGAGGGCAAGGCCGGCGTGGGCATGGCGCCCGGTGACCAGAAGGGCGGGGGCGGAGAAGACGAACACGGCTAGCGCACCGATGCCGAAGACGCCGACGACCTCGGCGGCCTGCATGAGAGGCGGCACCGGCATCGCCGCGTAGCCGACGGCGTTCCATGCGAAACCCGAAAGGAGGATGGTGCGAAGCCATTCGGCGAGGCCGAAGCCGAAGGCCAGCGCGGCGATGCGGCCAAGCCCATCGCTCCACAGGAGGCGGGCGAGAAGGGTGGCGCAGCCGTAGAACAGCGCCAGCAGCGCCGGCAGGCCGAGAACGGCGAAGGGGAGCGCCCATGCGAGGCCGGCATCCGCGCCGAGGAACCCGGCGCCAACCCACCACATGCCGGCCAGGAAATAGCCGAAGCCGAACCACCACCCGGTGGTAAAGGCCGGCAGAAGCTGCCTGAGGCGGCCGCCCGTGCCGACGGCGCCATCCAACAGCCAGACGAGAACGGGAAAGGCGATGAAGCAGGCGGCCTGAAAGTCGACCGGCGCCAGCGCCAGCGAGGCCACGGCGCCGGCGAGGAGAGCGACGAGCCGGCGCCGCCACCCCCACGACAGGATCACTCCACCGGCAAGGCGCTTCATTGAGGTATCCGCCAACACGAATCGGGAAGATAGACTTACCAGCAGGCGCGGCGGCTTCCAACGTGTGTGCTTTGACTGTTGGGGCCTTGGGCTCAGGGTAAGCAGCTACGCCCGCTGCAGTGCCTGGTCGATATCCTTGATCAGGTCCTCGACGTCCTCCAGCCCGAGTGAGAGGCGCAGGGTTCCGGGGCCGATGCCGGCCTGGGCGCGGGCGTCGTCGTCGAGGTTCTTGTGTGTGGTCGTCGCCGGGTGGGTGATGAGGCTCTTGGCGTCGCCGAGGTTGTTGGAGATGCCGATGATGCGGAGCGCGTTCTCGAAGGCGAAGGCGGCTTCCTTGCCGCCCTTGAGGTCGAAGCAGACCAGCGTCGAGCCGCCCTTCATCTGGCGCGCCACGAGATCGGCCTGCGGGTGGTCCTTGCGGCCGGGGTAGACGACGCGGGCAACCTTCGGGTGCTCGGCCAGATAGTCGGCGGCGCGGGCGGCGTTCTCCATCTGCTGGCGCACGCGCAAGGGCAGCGTCTCCAGGCCCTTCAGGAGCGTCCAGGCGTTGAAGGGCGAGAGGCTGGGTCCCGTGTGGCGGAAATAATCGTGCAGGTGCTCGTCGATCCATTCCTTGTCGGAGAGGATGACCCCGCCGAGGCAGCGGCCCTGGCCGTCGATGTGCTTGGTGGCCGAATAGACGACCACATGCGCGCCGAGCTCCAGCGGCTTCTGCAGGAGCGGCGTGGCGAAGACGTTATCGACGACGAGGCGGGCGCCGATGCCGTTTGCCAGGCTGGCGATAGCGGCGATGTCACAGACTTCGAGCGTCGGGTTGGTGGGGCTTTCGAGGAAGAAGAGCTTCGTGTTGGGGCGCACCGCGCCTTCCCAGGCCGCGAGTGAGGCTCCGTCGACCAGCGTCGCCTCGATGCCGTAGCGGGGCATCAGGGTCTCCACCACCCAGCGGCAGGAGCCGAAGAGAGCGCGGGCGGCGACCACGTGGTCGCCCGCCTTGAGCGAACATAAGAGCGCCGCCGAGACGGCGGCCATGCCGGAAGCCGTCGCGCGCGCATCCTCGGCGCCTTCGAGCGCGCACATGCGCTTCTCGAACATGTCGACGGTGGGATTGGCGTAGCGGGAATAGATGAAACCCGGCTCCTCGCCCTTGAAGCGGGCTTCGGCGGCCTCTGCGCTTTCATAGAGAAAGCCCTGGGTGAGGTAGATCGCCTCGGAGGTCTCGCCGAATTGCGAACGCAACGTGCCCCCATGCACGAGGGCGGTCTGCGGCTTCCAGTCGTCGGATTTATCTGTCATTGTCCCTGCTCAACAAAAAAAACCGGCCGCGAAAGCCGGTCGAGCAACGAGCACGGCCTTTTAGCGACTTGTTTAACGTGGCTGCAAGCCGACCGGCCAAATCACCACGGGATAAAATCTCTTTAGACGCGGGAACGCCTTGCGTCAATCGCAAGGGGCGCTAAACGTCCCGGATCAGCCTTCCCATGGAGGATCGATGGCCACCGCGGGTATTCTGCCGGACACCGAGATCGCCGCGCTGTTCGACGATGGCGCGCTCGCAGCACAGCGCCCGCTCGATTCCGACCAGATCCAGCCGGCGAGCCTCGACCTCAGGCTGGGCGAGGCCGCCTACCGCGTGCGCGCCAGCTTCCTGCCCGGCCCCGGCCATTCGGTGGCGGAGAAGCTGGAGCGGCTGAAGCTGCACGAATTCCGCCTCGAGGAAGGGGCCGTTCTGGAGGTGGGGTGCGTCTACATCGTGCCCCTGATGGAAAGCCTCGCCCTGCCGAAGGACGTCTCGGCGTCCGCCAACCCGAAGAGCTCCACCGGCCGCCTCGACATCTTCACCCGCGTGCTCACCGACAACGGCCACGAGTTCGACAAGATCGCCGCCGGCTATGCGGGCCCGCTTTACCTGGAGGTGAGCCCGCGCACCTTCCCCATCGTCGTGCGGCCCGGCTCGCGGCTTTCGCAGATACGCTTCCGCCGCGGCAATGCGCTGCTTACCGAAGCCGATCTTGCAATGCTGCACGAGCGCGAGACGCTGGTGGCCTCGGAGACGCCCAACATCTCCGGCGGCGGCATCGCGCTTTCCATCGATCTCGGCGGCGGACGCGGCGATCTTATCGGCTACCGCGCCAAGCACCATACGGGGCTGGTCGATGTCGATCGCAAGGCCGCCTACGACGTACCCGAATTCTGGGAGCCGCTCTACAATCACGGCTCGGCGGACCTCGTGCTCGACCCGGACGAATTCTACATCCTCGTCTCGCGCGAGGCGGTGCACGTGCCGCCGGCCTATGCCGCCGAGATGACACCCTTCGACCCGCTGGTGGGGGAGTTCCGCGTGCACTATGCCGGCTTTTTCGACCCCGGCTTCGGCCACTCCGCCGCCGGCGGCACGGGCAGCCGCGCCGTGCTGGAAGTGCGCAGCCACGAGGTGCCGTTCATCCTGGAGCACGGGCAGATCGTCGGGCGGCTGGTCTATGAAAAGATGAGCGCGCTGCCGAAGACGCTCTACGGCACCGACCTGAAGTCGAACTACCAGGGCCAAGCGCTCAAGCTGTCGAAGCATTTTCGGGCGGGGTAACACAAGAACCCGGGTGGGGACCACCCACCGTCGTCATCCCGGACAAGTCTTCGGCTTTCCGGGATGACGACGTTAAGACTGCTTCGCCCCGCGCAGCGCCCGCACCTCTTCGCGGAGCGCCCTGATCTCGGTCAGGATCGCTTCCTGCTCGTGCTGCAGCGCGTTGCGCTCGGCGGTGGCTTCGGCCTCGTGCTCGGCCTGCATGGCCGAGACGATGATGCCGATGAACAGGTTGAGCACCGTGAAGGTGGTCGAGACGATGAAGGGGATGAAGAACAGCCACGCCCAGGGGAAGACCTCCATGACCGGCCGCACGATGCCCATGGACCAGCTCTCCAGCGTCATGATCTGGAACAGGGAGTAGGCCGAGGCGCCGATGGAGCCGAACCAGTCGGGGAATTCCGCGCCGAAGAGCTTCGTCGCCATGACCGAGAATACGTAGTAAACGAGCGACAGGAGCAACATGATCGAGCCCATGCCGGGCAGCGCGGCGATAAGCCCGCCGACCACCCGCTTGAGCGAGGGCACGATGCTGACCAGGCGCAGCACCCGCAGGATGCGCAACGCCCGCAGTACCGACAGATTGCCCGTCGCCGGCACCAGTGCGATCGCGACCACGGCGAAATCGAATATGCGCCAGGGATCGCGGAAGAAGCGCAGGCGGTAGATGGCGAGCTTTGCCATGAGCTCGACGACGAAGATACCGAGGATGAGGCGGTCGACGGCCAGCAGGAGCGGGCCCGCCGCCTCGACCGCGCGCTGCGAGGTCTCCAGCCCCAACGTGATCGCGTTGAGGACAATGAGGATGGTGATGGCCGCCTCGAAACGGCGGGACTCGATGAATTGCTTGAGGGGGATCACGGGCGGCATCGTCGGTTGATGAAGAATGCCGCAGAAGTGGTATGACGGCGGCCTTGCGTCAAGCCAGGGCAATTGCCCATCCGTGAAAAGCCGCTTGACAGCCCGCATCGGCATGGCGATTTAATGAGCGCGCAAGCGGGTGTAGTTCAGTGGTAGAACGCAAGCTTCCCAAGCTTGATGTCGTGGGTTCGATCCCCATCGCCCGCTCCATGGTTTCAGCGGCCTAAGTGCCGATGCCCCTTCCCCCCGCAAGGAAAGCGCCTTTGGCCAAGCCTGGCTCCCGGTGCTGACGGACCTCCTAAACCGGTCTGCTTGATTAAGCAGACTAGAACGTATACTTCCCCTCCTGTTTGCTGCATGGGGGGCGCCGGGGCTTGGCGGGCAGCGTCCATCGAAGGGCTTTCCGCATGATCAAGCGCTTTCTCATCGCATTCGTACTTCTTGTTATCGTTGTCGGCGGCCTGGTCGGCTATAATCTGTTTCGCGACAGGATGATCCAGGACTTCTTCGCCAACATGCCGGTGCCTTCGGTCTCGGTGTCGACCGTCACCCTGGAACCCGTCGAGTGGACCCCGTCCATCGAGGCGATCGGCACGGTGAGCGCCATCAATGGCGTCGACCTTACGGTCGAGGTGGCGGGGATCGTCAGCGAGATCCGCTTTCAGGCCAACGATCGGGTCGAGAAAGACGACGTTCTCGTGCAGCTCGACGATGCCACGCAGCGCGCCGACCTTGCGGCCGCGCAGGCGCAGGCCAAGCTGGACCAGACAAATCTGCAGCGCGCGCTCGAACTGCAGCGCCGGCAGGTCGGCACGGAGGTGAACGTGGAGTCGTCGCGGGCCTCCGCGGATGCCTCGGCTGCCGAGGTCGAGAAGGCGCAAGCAGCCCTCGACCAGAAGCAGCTCAAGGCTCCCTTTGCCGGCGTTGCCGGTATCCCGCGGGTGGTGCTCGGCCAGTACATCACGCCGGGAACGACCGTCGCCACCCTGCAGGACGTCGACACCATGCGCGTCGATTTCACTGTTCCCGAGCAGGAGTTCGGCCTGTTGAAGATCGGGCAGCCCGTGCGGCTCGGCTCCGACGAGCAGAACCTGTCCTATACGGGCGCCATTCGCGGCATCGATCCCAAGATCGACCCCAGTTCGCGCCTGGCCAACGTGCGGGCCGAGGTCGCAAATCCCGACGGCGGGCTGGTGCCTGGGCAGTTCGCGGAGGTGAAGGTCGATCTGCCGAAGGAAAGCGACGTGCTGGCGCTGCCGCAGACGGCAGTGGTGACGAGCCTTTACGGCGACTACGCCTATGTGGTGCGGCCGGCCGAGGACGGCGAGGACGGGGCCGACCAGTCTTCGCTCGTCGTCAGGCAGGTGTTCGTGAAGACCGGCCGCCGCAGCGGCGAAATGGTCGAGATCGTGGAGGGCCTTTCAGCCGGCGATCAGGTGGTGACGGCAGGGCAGAACAGGCTGAGCAACGGGACGCCGGTCACCGTCGCCGACGGCAATGGCGACGGTGGAGACGCCACGGCCCAGGACAGCGCGGAGGCGACTGGGAAATGAATTTCTCCGATATCTTCATCCGGCGCCCGGTCCTGTCCACAGTCCTGGGCGCGCTGATCCTGCTTCTCGGCCTGCAGAGCCTCATCAATCTGCAGGTGCGGCAGTATCCGGAGGTCGAGGAGACGGTGGTCACCATCACCACGACCTATCCGGGCGCCAGCGCGGACCTGATCCAGGGCTTCATCAGCGCGCCGATCGCCCGCGCCGTCTCGACCACCGAGAACATCGACTACGTCACCTCCCAGAGCCGCCCCTCGAGCAGCACGGTGACCGTGCAGATGCAGCTCGGCTCCGATCCCGACATCGCGCTGACCGAGGTGATGTCCAAGGTCCAGGGCGTGCGCGGCGAACTGCCGGGGGATGCCGAGGACCCGGTCATCGTCAAGGGCACGGGCGAGCAGTTCGCCATCATGTATCTGGCGATGCAGAACCCGAACATGACGGCCGAGCAGCTGACCGAATATATCGAGCGCGTCATCCGGCCGCGTGTCTCGACGATCCAGGGCGTGGCGGAAATCCAGATCCTGGGTGCCGCCGAGTATTCGATGCGGGTGTGGGTCGACCCGGTGAAGCTCGCCGCCCGCGGCATGACGGCGAGCGAGGTGCTCGATGCCATCAATGCCTCCAACTTCCTCTCCTCGCCGGGCAAGACCGAGAACAAGGAGGTCGCCTATTCCATCACCGTGCAGTCGACGCTGCAGTCCGCGGAGGCCTTCGGCGCCCTGCCTTTGAAATCGGACGACAGCGGCGGGGTGGTGAGATTGCGCGACGTGGCGCGTGTGGAGCTTGCCGCCGAAAGCACCGACACCATCGTCAACTTCAATGGCGAGCCCGGCACCTTCATCGGCATCTTCCCGACGCCGGCGGCCAACCCGCTCGACACGGCGGGCGCGGTCATCGACGAATTGCCGGCCATCCAGGAGAGCCTTCCGGAAGGCATGACCATCACCATGGTCTACGACGCGACGGAGCAGATCGGCGCCTCCATCGAGGAGGTGTTCAAGACCATCGGCGAGGCGGTAGCAATCGTCATCCTCGTCATCCTGCTCTTCCTCGGCTCGTTCCGCTCCGTGCTGATGCCGATCGTCACCATTCCGCTGTCGCTGATCGGCGTTTGCTTCGTCCTTTTCGCCTTCGGCTATTCGATCAACCTTTTGTCACTGCTTGCCATGGTGTTGGCCATCGGCCTGGTGGTGGACGACGCGATCGTCGTGGTGGAGAACATCCACCGCCACATGGAGGAGGAGGGGATGTCGGCCATCCAGGCCGCGTTCAACGGCATGCGCGAGATCTCCTCCGCCGTCGTCGCGATGACGATAACGCTTGCCGCCGTCTTCGCGCCGCTCGCCTTCACCGGCGGGCTGACCGGCGCGCTCTTCCGCGAATTCGCGGTGACGCTCGCCGGTTCCGTCATCATCTCCGGTATCGTGGCACTCACCATCACGCCGATGATGGCGGCGCGCATCCTGAGGGCGGGCGAGCCCAGCCGCTTCCAGGCCTTCGTCGACCGGACCTTCGAGCGTGTCGAAAACCGCTACGAAAGGCTGGTCGCGGGTTCCCTGAAGTACCGGCCGGTGACGCTGATGATCGTCGTGGCGCTGGTGGCGGTGACGGGCTTCATGTTCCTCAAGACCTCCAGCGAGCTTGCGCCGGAAGAGGACCAGGGGGCGCTTTTCTCGCTGGTCACCGCGCCGCGCTACGCGACATCCGAATACACCTCCCGCTACGTCGACGAGATGATGGGGGCGACCGCGGACCTGCCGGAGCTAAGAGCCAGCTTCTCGGCCGTCGCCTTCGGCGGCGGCACCGACCAGGCCTTCGCCGTCTGGGCCTTCAAGGACTGGGCCGACCGCGACCGCTCGCAGGCCGAGATCCAGCAGGACATCCAGGGCCGCATCGCCAACACGGGCGTCGAAGCGCTGGTCTTCGCGCCGCCGACACTGCCGGGCACCGGCGGCGGACTGCCGATATCGCTGGTGATCCAGGCCACCGGCGACCCGAGCCAGGTCTATGAAGTGGCCGAGACCATCAAGCAGGAAGCGCAGGCTTCCGGCCGGTTCATCGTCGTGCAGAACTCGCTTGCCTACGACGCGCCGCAGGTGACGGTCTCCATCGACCGCAACCGCGCGGCGGCCTTGAACCTGCCGATCCGCGACATCGCCAACACCTTGAGCCTGCTCGTCGGCAGCGGCTCCATCGCGCAGTTCGACCGCGATTCGCAAAGCTACGACATCATCATGCAGGTGCCGCAGGAATACCGGAACAACCCGGAGCGGCTGGGCAACCTTTTCGTGCGCAGCGTGACCGACGAGATGGTGCCGCTTTCGGCGGTGGTGAACATCTCCACCAACGCCTCGCCCGCCTCCATCGAGCAGTTCAACCAGCTGAACGCGGCGACAATCTCCGCCCTTCCGCGCCCCGGCGTGACCACCGGCACGGGCCTCGCGACGATCGAGGACATCGCCAGGCGGAACCTGCCGGCCGGTTTCTTCATCGACTATTCCGGACAGTCGCGGCTCGAACAGGAGCAGGGAAACACGATCCTGATCGCCTTCGTGCTGGCCGTGGTGGTGATCTATCTCGTACTTGCCGCTCAGTTCGAGAGTTTCCGCGATCCGCTCATCATCATGATGTCGGTGCCGCTGTCGATCTTCGGCGCGATCATCCCGCTGAACCTCGGCCTGGGCACGCTCAACATCTATACGCAAGTGGGGCTGATCACGCTTATCGGGCTGATCACCAAGCACGGCATCCTGCTCGTCGAGTTTGCCAACCAGCAGCGCGAGCGGCATGGGATGCGGCGGCGCGACGCGATCGTCGCCTCGGCGCGCGTGCGGCTCAGGCCGATCCTGATGACGACGGGCGCCATGTCGCTGGGCGTGGTGCCGCTGATCATCGCCTCGGGCGCCGGCGCGGCGGCGCGCTTCTCCATCGGTCTCGTGATCTTCACCGGCATCCTGGTCGGAACGATGTTCACCCTCTTCGTGGTGCCGATGTTCTACACGTTCCTTTCGGGCAAGGACCTGCCGGAACACGCGGAGAAACCGGACCCAGAGCTGATGCCGGTCTTGCCGGATTAGTTGTAATCCGGCTGCCACCGCATTTTGCCGCCATGCTTGCGCCGGCCGTGCACAATCCATATGTGCATGGCCGGCATTCGACGTCTTGAACAGGGTGAAACCGTGTCGGCACTGACGAGATTCCTGGGCGACAGCCCGCTGCGCGTGATCGTGAAACTGCTGGTGATCTCCCTCATCGTCGGCTTCGTCATGAGCGCATTCCACTGGTCGCCGTTGGATATCTTTTACGCGCTGCGCGATATGGTGCTGCGCATCTGGGACATGGGCTTTGCCGCGCTCGGCAATTTCCTCGGCTATATCCTGCTCGGCGCGATGATCGTCGTGCCGGCCTTCCTCATCCTGCGGCTTCTGAGCTTTCGGCGGTAGGCGCCTCAGTCGAGGGGCCGCGCCGCCCAGTCGTCGACGTGGCTGTCGCGTATTTCGGCGATGGAAGCGAGACCCTCAGCCTCCACGTAGGCATCCATGTCCCGCACGATGCGCGCGGCAAGGCCGGGGCCTTCGTAGATCATCCCGGTATAGAGCTGCACGAGGTCGGCGCCGGCGCGAATCTTCTCCAGCGCCGTCTCCGCCGAATGAACGCCGCCGACGCCGATGATCGGCAGCCATGGCCCGATGAGCCGGCGCATCTTGGCCAGCACGATGGTGGAGCGAGGGAAAAGCGGCGCGCCGGAAAGCCCGCCCGTCTCGTTGGCGGCGATGTGCGTTACGCCATCGCGCGACAGCGTCGTGTTGGAGACGATGAGCCCGTCCACCCGCTTGTCCAGCACCTCCGCCGCGATGTCGGCCAACGCTTCCTCGGAAAGATCCGGGGCGATCTTCAGGAACACCGGCGTGCTTGGCGCGAGCCCGATGTTCCGACTGTCGCGCGCGGCCATGACGCGGGCCAGGAGCTCGGAAAGCTGCTCGCGGCCCTGCAGCGCGCGCAGGCCGGCCGTATTGGGCGAGGAGATGTTGACCGTCAGGTAGGAGGCCACCCCGGCGAAGACGCGCACGCCCTCCTCATAGTCGGCCACGCGGTCGGGGCTGTCACGGTTGGCGCCGATATTGACGCCGACGATGCCGCCGCGGGGGGCACGGGCGAGGAGCCGGGCAAGGGCGCTTTCGTGGCCGTCATTGTTGAAGCCGAGCCGGTTGATGACGGCGCGATCCTCGATGAGCCGGAAGATGCGCGGCTTCGGATTGCCCTCCTGTGGGCGCGGTGTCACGGTCCCGCATTCGGTGAAGCCGAAGCCGAGCCTCAAGAGCGCGTCCGGCACCTCGGCATTCTTGTCGTAGCCGGCAGCCATGCCGAGCGGATTGGGGAAGGAGAGGCCCGCCAGCGTGAGAGAAAGCCTGTCGGAGTGGGGCGGCGGGCTGCACAGGGGAACACCGCTCTTCAGCGCCGCGATGGAAAGCCCGTGCGCCCGCTCCGGATCGAGCGAGAACAGCAGTGGCCGACTGGCGAGGTCGATAAGGCGCTTCATGCGGCGAGCGGCGGAAACCGGTGCTTGCCGTCATGCCCGAGCGGCAGCGGCCTGACCCAGCGCACGGCGACCAGCGCCAACGGCGCGTAAAGATGCGGGAAAGGCTGCCCGCCGCGCGAAATCTCATATCTCAGCGCTTCGCCAAGCACGGCCTCATCCACCGCGACGAGCACGAGATCGTCTTGCCCGGCAAAGTGCTTTTCGGCCGTCTCACGCAGCTGGCCTTCGGTGGAGAAGTGGATAAAGCCGTCGGCGTGGTCGATCGGTGCACCGGTGAAAACGCCGTCCCGCTCGGCCTGGCGCCACAGCGCTGCGGGACAAATCTTGTAGATCAACTTTGCCATGAGGGCGCTATAATGCCAATGATGGCGGAGCGAAAGGGACAGGCGGTCGCGGATGGCGCTTTTGCACGAACCTATTTGCGGCGCATTCGCCGCCTATGCGAAAAAGAAGCAATCGAGCTTCTGGGAGTAAAGCAATGCGAGTTCCGGTCGCCGCCGCAACAGGGCTTCTTCTGCTGGTTCCCGCTGGCCTTGGTGCGCAGGCATACGCGCAGGGAACGGAGCGTTTTCGTCTCGAAAAAACGGAAAGCGGCTATATGCGCATGGATACCCAAACCGGCGTCATGTCGCTCTGCCGCGAACGCTCAGGCCAGCTTGTCTGCAACGTAGCCGCCGACGAGCGCGAGGCGTACGAAACCGAGATGGAGACCCTGCGCGAAAGGCTTTCCGCGCTCGAAGCGCGTGTCGAGGCCCTGGAAGAGAGCGCGGGCGAGGAAACGTCCAAGCTGCCCACCGAGGACGAATTCGAGCAGACGCTCGGCCTGATGGAGCGTTTCTTCCGCCGCTTCATAGATATCGTGAAGGGGCTTGAAGAGGATAGAAATCAGGAAGAGGGCGGAGGATCCGCCACGCCTAACCGCACCTGATGGCAGCCTTGCAGCATTATATTTGACCGCTGGTGGTGCGTCGATGTTCAGGCACGGATCCTCGGGCTTGACCGAAGATCCATGCCTGAACGGTCCAACAGGCAAAACGGTAAGGCGAAGGGCCGATGCCCTACACAACACCGCGGGCGATGCGCAGGACGAGCGAGGCGGCGAAAAGCGAGCAGGCAATGGTGTAGCTGTTGCGGGCGAAAACCATGTAGACCTCGCGCAGCACACCGGTGAAAACCGCCCTGCCCTGCGCACCGGCGGGACGCGCGGCCTTGTCCAGGCAGGTCCACACCTCGGTGCGGTTGGGCTTCTGCCAGGGCACGATCAGCGCCTTGACGATGAGGATTTCGGCCATGGCCAGGGTCAGGACCGCACCCACGAACAAGGCCAGCGCCAGATCGAACGACAGGCTCACCATAATAAGGGAAATGGCCAGCGCGCCGAACAACACAGCGCGGCCGATGCAGATAAGCGCGGTATTGCGTATCTTTTCCATCGTTGAGCCCATTGCTTTCGCGTGCCGGTGCCTTGCCCGGCGCAATGTGGCGTCCGCCATTTTGTTCCACGCTGACCCACAGAACAAGGGCAATTGTGCATGCCGCTTGAAAACTGCAGCCATCCCCGCATAATCAGCAGCTATCCTGCCGAGTGAAAAAAACGATAAGTTGGCGGGAAAATGGGGAGGGTTTCTTGGGTTACCGTTTCGTGGTCGCCGACGACCATCCGCTTTTCCGGGGCGCGCTGCAGCAGGCGCTCGCCGGCTTCGGCGCCGATTGCACCATTCTGGAAGCCGGCGATTTCGACAGCGTCAAGGCGCTGATCGCCAAGGACCCGGAGATAGACCTTGTGCTTCTGGACCTGGCGATGCCCGGCGCCAGCGGGCTTTCCGGGCTGGTCGCCCTGCGCGGGTTCAGCCCGGCGATGCCCATCGTCGTCGTCACGGCCTATGACGACCCGCAGACCATACGCCGCGCGCTGGAGCTTGGCGCTTCGGGCTTCATCTCCAAATCCGCACGCATGGAGGAGATGCGTCGCGCCGTCAAAACGGTGCTCGACGGCGGCATCTACACGCCCGAGGAGATCGAGCTCGGTGAGGAGGGCGATCCTGAGATCTCCGATCTCATCAGCCGCCTGCAGACGCTCACCCCCCAGCAGACGCGGGTGCTCGCCATGCTTGCCGAGGGGCTGCTCAACAAGCAGATCGCCTATGAGCTTTCCGTCTCCGAGGCCACCATCAAGGCGCATGTCTCGGCCATCCTGCAGAAGCTGGGCGTCGACAGCCGCACCCAGGCGGTGATCCTTCTTTCACGCATCGGCACGGATCCGCTGTCGGAGGGGGTGTAGGGGCAAGCAGGGGAAGCCAATCACTCCGCCGCCTGCACCTGGCGGTAGCGCGTCAGGAGGGCGCGGAGGGCGGCTGGCTTGACGGGCTTGTTCAGAACGGCGATGTCCATCGCCTCGGCCGCCGCGCGCACCTCGCTCGTGCGGTCGGCGGTGACGAGCACGGCCTGTATATCCGCGCCCCAGGCGTGGCGCAGGCGGCGCACGGCCGAAAGCCCATCCTCGCCGTCGAGATGATAGTCGGCCAGAATGATGTCCGGCCGCATCTCCGGCGGCCGGCGCTCGTCCAACTCGGACGTGCCGGCGATGGTCCGCACGCGGCAGCCCCAACCTTCCAGGAGAAGGCGCATACCTTCGAGGATGCGGTCGTCGTTGTCGATGCACAGGACGTCGAGCCCGGCCAGGATGACGTTCGGGCGGATTTGCGGGGCGGCGGGCTCCGGGTGTGCATCGGCCGGCGCCGCGCTCACCGGCAGGATGACGGAGAAGCGGGTGCCTTTCCCACGCTCGGACTGGAGCTGTATCTCCAGCCTGAGGACACGGGCGATGCGATCGACAATGGAGAGGCCGAGGCCGAGGCCCCGCGCCTCGCGCATGCCCTCGTCGAGCCGCGTGAACTCGCGGAAGACGGCGTTGAGCTCGCCGCCGGCAATGCCGATACCGGTGTCCCAGACCTGCAGTTCGACCAATTCCCCACGCCGCCGCACGCCCACCAGGACGCGGCCCTTGCGCGTATATTTGACGGCGTTGGAGACCAGGTTCTGCACCAGCCGGCGGAAGAGATTGCGGTCCGTCTTCACCGTGAGGGAAGAAGGGACGATGGTGAGCAGCAACCCCTTCTCGGCGGCGAGCGGTTGGAAGTCGGTGGCGACCTGGCGCAGCAGTCCGTCCAGCCGGAAAACCGTCTCGGCGGGCTTGAGCGCGCCGGTGTCGAGACGCGAGATATCGAGCACCGCGCCCAGGATGGCTTCCACCGAATCGAGCGAGGAATCGATGTTATCGACGACGGCGCGCAGGTCTTCCCTGTCCAGCTTCTCCCTGAGCGGCGCGCAGTAGAGACGCGCCGCATTCAGCGGCTGCAGGATGTCGTGGCCGGCGCCGGCCAGGAAGCGCGTCTTTGAAAGATTGGCTTCCTCTGCCAGCATCTGCGCCTGCGCCAACTCCTCGTTGACGCGCACCAACTCGACCGTGCGGCTTGCCACCCGCTGCTCCAGCGTCTCGTTGGCGCGTTTCAGCGCCATGTCGGCCTCCACGCGCGCGGTGATGTCGGTATAGGTGGCGACGATGCCGCCGCCCGGCATGAGGTTGGAGCGGATCTCCATGATGCGGCCGCTGTTCTGCAGCCTGAGCTCCCAGGGCGAGCCGAAGGAGGTCAGCCGGTCGAGGATCGTCCTTTCCGAATCGGGCGCCAAGTCGCCGCGGGTGATCAGGTGGCCGACGATGCGGCTCAGCGACACGCCCACCTGCCCCATGGCGTCGGGCAGGTCGAAAAGGGTGCGGAATTGCCGGTTCCAGCAGGTGAGCCGGAAGTCCTGGTCGAAGACGGTGATCCCCTCCTCCATCTGGTCGAGTGCGGTCTGCAGCAGGTCGCGGTTGTGCTGCAGCGCCATCGACGCGTCGTCCAGAAGGCGCATGGCATCGCGCGGGGAACTGTCGTTGCGCTGGAACAGGAGCGACAGGATGAGCCTTGCCGAGGAGGAGCCGACGGCACTGGCGAGCAACTGCTCGGAAAAGCGGATGACGGCCATGCTGGCCTGCTCGTGGCCGTTGAGGGGCGTGCCCTGCTCGGTCTCGAAGGTGAGGAAGGAGCGCTCGGTGCGCTCCACGCCCAGATACCGCGAGATGGTGTCCTTGAGGTCGTTGACGGTGACCGCCGTGCGGAAGCGGCGCAGGCTGGGCATGGGCGTGGCGTCGCGCGGTACGAAGATCGCCGCCTGGATGCGCTCCTGCGGCTTGGCGGCGCGCGAGAGCGAGCCCAGGATGAAGAACAGCATGTTGACCGACAGGCTCCACAGGACGCCGTGGTTCAGCGGCTCGCCGACCGTGCCGAACAGCGCCTGCGGGCGCAGCGCCTCTATGCCGAAGGGGCCGTGGGCGATGATCTCGGTTCCGGCCGGCGCCAGCGACGGGAAGAGCAGCGTATAGGCCCAGACGGCAAAGCCGGCACCCATGCCGAGGAGGGCGCCGCGGCTGTTGGCCCCGCGCCAGATGAGGCCGCCGAAGAAGGCAGGCGCGAACTGCGCGATGGCCGCGAACGAGATCAGGCCGATGGCCGCCAGGCGGATGTTGGTGGTGATCTCGCGATAATAGAGGAAGGCCGTGAAAAGGATGATGAAGATCGCCGCGCGGCGGATGTTGAGGATGACGGTGGACCAATCCTCCTTCTCCCGGCTTTCGGACCGCAAAAGCCGCCGCACGAAGAGCGGGATGACGAGGTCGTTGGAGATCATGATCGACAGAGCCACGCTGGCGACGATTACCATGGCGGTCGCCGCCGACAGGCCGCCGATGAAGGCGAGCAGCGCCAGGATGTCGTGACCGGACAAGAGCGGCAGGGCGAGGACGTAGAGGTCGGCGTTCGTGCGTGCGCCCACCACCTGCAGGCCGGCGAAGGCGATAGGGATGACGAACAGGTTGATGAGCACGAGATAGAGCGGGAAGAGCCAGACCGCCGTCTTCAATTCGTCCGGGTGCTTGTTCTCGACGATGGTGACGTAGAACTGGCGCGGCAGCATGACGATGGCGCAGGCCGACAGCGTCGTCATGACGATCCAGGTGGCAAGCGAGGTGGGATGGGCGAAGGCGCTGGCGACCTGCGGCTCCGACGCCACGCGGCTTGCCAGTTCCGCCGGGCCGTCGAACAGCACGAAGGTCACCGCCACGCCGACGGCGAGGAAGGCGGCGAGCTTGACGATCGATTCCACTGCCACGGCGAGGACCAGCCCGTTCTGGTGCTCCGTGGCGTCGGCATGGCGGGTGCCGAACAGGACGGCGAAGAGCGCCAGGAGCATCGCCACGATCAGCGAGATGTCGCCGATGACAAGGTCGATATTGGGCGGTGCGCCGGTGTAGTGCTCCACCATCAGGTTCACCGAATCGGAGATCGCCTTCAGTTGCAGCGCGATATAGGGGATGGTGCCCGAGGTGGCGATGAGCGTGGCGACAAGGGCGACGGCGAAGCTCTTGCCGTAGCGGGCGGCCAGGAAATCGGCGATGGAGGTGATCTTCTCGCTCTTGGCCAGCCGGATGATGCGAGCAATGAGGCGGCTGGCGAAAAGGAAGACGAGCACCGGCCCGATATAGATGGCCAGGAACTCGAAGGCGCGCTCGGAGGCGAGCCCCACCGAGCCGAAGAAGGTCCACGAGGTGCAGTAGATGGCCAGGCTCAGCGCATAGATGAACGGCCGCGATCCGGCATTGCGGATCGCCGCCCGTCTGTCGCCATGGCTCGCGATCACGAAAAGCAGCGTGACGTAAGCGATGGCGATGATGCCGATGACCCACCCTTGCACGGCGGACCCTTATCCTCCCAAGATGATGAAGCCAAGCACAGCCGGGCCCAGCGGCGCAATGCTTCTTTCGCCGTGGGCTCGAGAGGCCGGATGTGCAAAGCGCAGAGCGGAAACTTACCAAGCGCTGCGCTTTTGCTATTCTCGCGGCGCATGTGCGGCGGAAAACGGCCGCTGCCCAGCCTGCTTCGTTAAACGGAGGGAAATGAAATGTTCAACGAATTCAAGGAATTCATTGCACGTGGCAACGTGATGGACCTTGCCGTAGGCGTTATCATCGGCGGCGCCTTCGGCCTTATCGTCAGTTCGCTCACCGACGACATCATCATGCCGATCGTCGGTGCCATCTTCGGCGGCTTCGATTTCTCGAACTATTTCATTCCACTTTCCTCCGGCGTCACGGCGAACACGCTGGAGGCGGCGCGCGAGCAGGGCGCCGTCTTCGCCTACGGCAATTTCATCACCGTCGTCATCAATTTCCTTATTCTGGCCTGGATCATCTTCCTGATCGTCAAGGGGGTGAACAACCTGCGGCGTCAACAGGCCGAATCGCCGACGCCGCCGGCCGCACCGCCGCAGGACATCCAGCTGTTGACGGAAATCCGCGACCTTTTGGCAACAAAGAAGTAGCAACACAAAGGAACAAGGCATGAGCCTGAAGGAGATGCTGCGCACTGAAGCGCGCGCAGCGCCGGTGAGCGGCATTGTGTCCGTGGTCGACCATGCTCGCGGCCGCGAGGGGCTCATTCCCCTGTGGGTGGGGGAGGGCGACCTGCCGACGCCGCACTTCATCCGCGAGGCGGCGACGGCGAGCCTTGCCGCCGGAGACACCTTCTACACCTGGCAGGGCGGCGTTCCCGAGTTACGCGCGGCGCTGGCACGCTACCACCAGCGGGCGTTCGGCCGAAGCTTCGCACCGGAGGAGTTCATCGTCACCGGCGGCGGCATGCAGGCGATCCAGCTTGCGCTGCAGGCGGTGGCCGGCGCCGGCGACGAAGTGGTCTATCTAAGCCCCGCCTGGCCCAACTTTCCCGCCGCACTCGGCATCGCCGGCGGGAGGCCGGTGCCGGTGCAACTGGACTTTTCGGAGAACGGCTGGAGCCTCGATCCCGGCCGTGTCGAAGCCGCCATCACACCGCGCACGCGGGCGCTCTTCGTCAATACGCCGTCCAACCCCACGGGCTGGACGGCCAACCGCGCGACACTTGAGGCACTGCTTGATCTGGCGCGGCGGCGCGGGTTGTGGATCATCGCCGACGAGATCTACACGAAGTTCTTCTATTCGGGCCGGCGTGCGCCGTCCCTGTTCGATATCGCTTCCGACGACGACCGCATCCTCTTCGTCAACTCGTTCTCCAAGAACTGGGCCATGACCGGTTGGCGCATCGGCTGGGTGCGGGTGCACCCGTCGCTCGGCCAGGTGTTCGAGAACCTGGTGCAGTATTCCACGTCCGGCGTCGCGGAATTCATGCAGCGCGGTGCCGTGGCCGCGCTTGACGAAGGCGATTCCTTCATCGATCGGCAGGTCGAGCGGGCGCGCGATAATCGCGATCTGCTATCTACCGCCCTCAGGGCAACGGGGCGGGTGCGCCTGGCCGTACCGGAAGGCGCCTTCTACCTTTTCTTCGCCGTGGAGGGGATCGAGGACACGCGCAGCGCGGCCATCCGGATCGTCGACGAAACGGGCGTCGGGCTGGCGCCTGGAACGGCTTTCGGCGTTGGCGGTGAGCGCTTCTTCCGCATCTGCTTCAACCGCAGGACGGATCAGCTCGAAGAGGCGGCGGCGCGGCTGGCGAGGTGGACGGTGGGGTAGACTTACCCGCCGGCCTTCGACACCACAAGCGGAATGACGCGGTCGGATTGGGCGGCGGGTGCCTGGCCGATCTCCTGGAAGGGGATGCCGAGCGCTTCCCACGTCTCCATGAGCGCGCCCTTCAGCGCGTCGATGAGTTCGTCGGAATGGAAGGGCGAGGGCGTGATGCGCAGGCGCTCCGTACCGCGCGGCACGGTGGGATAGTTGATCGGCTGGATGTAGATGCCGTGCTTTTCCAGCAGCCGGTCGCTGGCCATCTTGCACAGCTCCGGATCGCCCACCAGCAGCGGCACGATATGCGTTTGCGACGGCATCACCGGCAGGCCGACGGCTTTGAGCACGTCCTTGGTGCGCTGGGCCTGGCGCTGGTGCGCCGCGCGCTCGACTGTTGAACCCTTCAAATGCCGGATGGAGGCGGTGGCGGCACTGGCGATGGCCGGCGGAAGAGCGGTGGTGAAGATGAAGCCCGGCGCGTATGAGCGTACGGCGTCGATGATTGCCGCCGAGCCGGCGATATAGCCGCCGATGACGCCGAAGGCCTTGGCCAGCGTGCCCTCGATCACGTCCATGCGGTGGGCGAGACCGTCACGCTCGGTGATGCCCCCGCCGCGGACGCCATACATGCCGACCGCATGCACTTCGTCGATGTAGGTCATCGCGTTGTACTTCTCGGCCAGGTCGGCGATCTCGGCGATGGGGGCGATGTCGCCGTCCATGGAATAGACCGATTCGAAGACGATCAGCTTTGCCCGCTCGCGGGGGGTAGCGGCAAGCAGGCTTTCCAGATGCGCCAAGTCGTTGTGGCGGAAAATCTTCTTTTCGGCGCCCGAACGGCGCACGCCCTCGATCATCGAGGCGTGGTTCAACTCGTCCGAAAGCACCAGGCAATCGGGCAGAAGCCGTGCGATGGTGGAGATGGAGGCCTCGTTTGAGACGAAACCCGAGGTGAAGACGAGAGCGGCCTCCTTGCCGTGCAGGTCGGCAAGCTCCGCTTCCAGCTCCACCAGCGGGTGATTCGTGCCGGAGATGTTGCGCGTGCCGCCGGCGCCGGAGCCCATGCGGCCGGCCGCCTCGTGCATGGCGGCGATCACATCCGGGTGCTGGCCCATGCCCAGATAGTCGTTGGAGCACCACACGGTGATTTCCCGGGCCTTGCCGTCAGCGCGCCAGATGGCGCGCGGAAAGGCGCCCGCAATGCGCTCCAGATCCGCGAATACGCGATAGCGCCGCTCCGCGTGCAACTGGTCGATTGCCTCGGAAAAAAACCGTGCGTAGTCCATATTGTTATTCCCAAGTTTGCCTGGGGATCATAATCGCCCGCTCCCGCCGCGTCCATCGCCGGCGGAAGGGCAAAATGCCACGCCGCAACAGCAGCGCTTTGCGCTGAATCAACCAGGTTATGACCGGATTCCGGCAAGCGGCCCGTACGAAAGAACTAGTCGGCGGTCGCCACACGCAAGGAGAAGATGTCGAGCGTGCGTCCCCCACCTTCGACGTCGGGTACGATGGAGATCGTGCCGCCGGCGCCCGGCTGGCGGTCGGGCAGTTCCGTCTCCAGCAGATATTCGGTGGGCGACGGGCCAACGAGGTAGCGCGAGCGGCCGCAACCGCCCAGCGCCCCGAAATCGCAGGAGACGGAGATCTGCGTCTCCTGCCCTTCCTGGGCACTTGCGGTTATGTTGAAGATGACACGCCGGCCGGCTAGCCGTTCCAGAACGCCCTGGCCGACATCGAAGAGCACGGCCGCCTCCGGCGCGCCGGCGATCCGCAGGAAGCCCTCATCCTCGTCCATCACCTCGGCGCTCGCGCCGCCTTGAGCCCGTACGGTGGTGGGATCCCCTGGGGAGAAGATGGTGATCCAGTCGCCGACCGCCCGAATGGTGTCGGCCGCCGGCCGGGGCGGGCCGTCGCCGGGGTCGAAATCCTCCTCCTCGGCAATCGGCGGAGCGGACAGGCCAGCGCCGCGCTCTTCGGCCGGCTGCAGGATGCCGCTTTGCAGCGTCCACCACGCGCCGATGCCGACGGCGGCGATCAGCGTGGCAAACAGGAAAAGCATGGCGAAGGGCCGGCGCCGCCGCCCCTCCATTTCGTCCTCGGATGCGAGGGGGCCGCCGGGCGGGGCGATGTCGTCCGCCGGCTCTTCGGCAGCCGACAGCCGATCCTCGCGCTCAACGCGCGGCACGAAATCCGCCTCGGGCCCCGGCTCGGCAAATCCAGGCGCGGGAGCGGGGGCGGGAGCTACGGCGGGTATGAATTCGTTCTCGATCTCGACGATAACCGCCTTCACGCGGTCGCGGCGCTGACGCACGTCTTCGATGGAGAGTTCTGGCCGCGACTGCAAGGAACGCTCCAGCGCGGCAAAGGCTTGCCGGTAGACCTTCTCCCGGAAGGCCCTTTCCTGCGCGTCCCCCTTTTCCAACGCGCTCCTGATCGCCCGCTTGACCGCCTCCAACCGTGCTCCCCTTTCGTTCCTTAACCATCGTTACCTGTGGACGCGGGCGCAATCAACGCCCTTTGCGTATAAAGCCTTCCGGCCTAAGCAGGATTTCTTGACAGCGGCGGGCCCTGCCGTCAGCTATCTGAGAGACTTTTTTCTGGGAGCCAAGCCATGTTGAAGACGCCCTATCTGCTTTTTCTCGGCGACGCGCCGGACCAACTGGCGGCCAAGGTGGCGCAGGGCATCAAGGACTGGCGCCCGCAATTCTGCCTCGGGCAGTTGCGGCTCGACGGTTGTAAAGCCGATCTTGGCCTGCCCGACATGGGACTGGACGAGGCGTGGGCGGCGGGCGCGCGGACACTGGTGGTCGGCGCGGCCAACCGTGGCGGCGTCATCGCGCCCAACTGGATCGAAACGCTGGTCGCCGCCACCCGTGCCGGCATGGATATCGCCTCCGGACTGCACAACCGGCTGACTGGCTTGCCCGAACTGGTGGACGCTGCGCGGCAGGCCGGCACGGAGCTTTTCGACGTGCGTGTGCCGCAGCAGGCGTTTCCCATCGCCGACGGCAAGCCGCGTAGGGGCAAGCGTTGCCTGGCCGTCGGCACGGACTGCTCCATCGGCAAGATGTATACCGCGCTCGCCATGGAGCGCGAGATGCTGGCGCGCGGCATGAAGGCGACGTTCCGTGCCACGGGCCAGACCGGCATACTGATTACCGGTTCGGGCATACCGCTGGACGCGGTGGTGGCGGATTTCATGGCCGGCGCAGTGGAGTGGCTGACGCCCGACAACGACCCCGATCACTGGGACCTGATCGAAGGCCAGGGCAGCCTCTTCCACCCGTCTTTTTCCGGCGTGACGCTGGCGCTCGTCCACGGCGGGCAACCGGATGCGCTGGTGCTGTGCCACGAGCCGACGCGCACGCATCTGCGCGGCTTGCCGCACTACGCCCTGCCCTCGCTGGAGGCGTTGCGCGACCTGGCACTGGCGACGGCACGCATCGTCAATCCGGCGGCGAAGGTGATCGGCATTTCGGTCAACACGGCGGCACTTTCGCCGCAGGAGGCGAGGACGTGCCTGGAGGACATCGAGGTGCGCACGGGCCTACCCACGGTCGACCCGTTCCGCGACGGCGCTGGGCGGCTGGTGGACGCGCTGTAGCGCCTACACCGCGAAGCGCTCGGCTTCCGCACCGTAGTAGGCGATATAACGCTCAGAGATCGCCTCTACGGGCAGGACGACCAGCACGTCCGTCGTTGAAAACTCGTGGTCTATGACGCAACCGTCGCCGAACTTGGCGCCGAGGCGGAGATAACCCTTGATAAGGGGTGGCATGGCGGCAAGAGCGGCCTTGGCGTTCACCGCCTCGGGCGGCATCAGGTCCATGGCAGCGTAGCGGCTGGCGCGGGCACGCACGTACCAGGGGGCGTCGGCCCGGCAGAAATGGGCGAGGAAGGAAAGGGGCTCGGCGTGGGCGGCGGGAACCGTGCCGGGGAAGGAGGCGCAGCCGGTCATCACGTCGACGTTCCTCTGCCGGCAATAGGCCCAGATGCCCTGCCACAGGAGCTCGATGGTGCGCTTGGAGCGGTAAGCCGGCAAAACGCATGAGCGGCCGAGCTCCAGAAAGCGGCGCTTCGGATGACGGCCGACGAGGGCCTTCAGCTCGAACTCTTCCTCGGAATAGAAGCCGCCGGCGGCGGCGGCGTTTTCCTGAGTGAGGAGCCGGTATGTGCCGACGATGCGGTCGCGCCCGGTGCCGGGAAGGGAGGTGTCGACCACAAGCAGGTGGTCGCAGACGGCGTCGAAGCGGTCGGCATCGCGCTCTTCCAGCGAGCCCGGTTTCGCGCCCATTTCCTGACAGAAGACACGGAAACGAATGGATTGGGCGGCGGCGATCTCATCAGGGTCCCGCGCCAGCCGCACTTCGAGCGGGCCGATCCGGCCGAGAACGGCCTCCTCGGACATTCGGGCTGCGAGGTCTTCGAGAAGCGTCAGTTTCTCAGCACCTTCGGGACAGGCGGTCGGTTTCAGTGTCAAGCCCTGCACCACTGATTCTCCTCCACGTCGCGTTGAAGCCGACATAGAAGCTAGCTGCGACAGGACGATGACAGGAAAGTGGCCGGCTTACAATCGCCCGTAAAGACATGTGCTTGCGGGTCATGCCGCGGCATACGCCTCCAGCGCGGCGAGCAGCTTGTCCGGATCTAGCGGCTTGGTGACGAAACCGCTGGCGCCATGGGCGAGAACGCCGTGGCGCGTCTTTTCCTGGCCATCCGCCGAAAGCACGAGGATGGGGACCGGCGGAAGGCCCGTTTCCTCCTCGTAGCGGCGGACGCCAGAGATGGCGTCGAGGCCGCCCAGCACCGGCATATGCAGGTCCATGAGCACGATGTCGTAGTCGCGGGCGGGATGGGTGAGCGCGTCGACGGCGGCGCGGCCGTTTGAAACGAGCGTGACGCGGTGGCCGGCGCGGGTGAGGGTGGCGCGCGCCAGCATGGCGTTGATCTCGTTGTCCTCGGCCACCAGCACGTGGAGCGCCGCACCGGTGCGCGGGGACGGGCCGCGGCCGGGAGCGTCGGGCTCCGCCGCGGCGTTCTCGGCGGTGCTCGGGCGGCCGTTCAGGAGCAGCCGCAGGATCGTTCGTCCGCGCACCGGGCGAGCGAGGAAGACGCCGTAGCCATTGGCGCGGAAGGCGGAGAGCCGGCCGCGATCGGTGGGCGCGATGAGCGTCAGGGCCTGCTCGGCGTGGAGGCCTTGGCGGCGCAGCCGGGCGAGCAGGTCCACATTGCCGCTTTCCAGAGAGGCGTCGACGAGAATGGCGTCGAAGGTTGCCTCGCCCCGGCGCAGGAGCGCTGCTGCGCTCTTTTCTCCGTCGAAGACACGCGCCTTGCCGCCATGGGCGCGCACCGTCATGGCAAGTGCCTCGCCCTCCACCGCGTGGGGCGTGAGGATGGCGACGTTCCAGCCCTTGAGGGCAAGGGTGGCCGCGGTGGGCGCATCGGCGCCCTCGAGCAGGGGCAACGTGACGGTGAAGGCCGCCCCCTCGCCCGGCGCACTCTCGACGGCGATGCCGCCATTCATCGCCTCGACCAGGCGGCTGGTGATGGCAAGACCCAGACCGGCGCCGCCGTGGCGGCGGGTGGGGCCGCTGTCGGCCTGCTCGAACTCGTGGAAGATGCGCTCGATGGTCGCTTTGTCGAGGCCCGGTCCGGTGTCGTCTACCTTGAAGGCGAGGGCCGGCTTGTCGTCATGCATGGCGGCTGTCACGGTGACGAGCACGCCGCCCTCTTCGGTGAATTTGATGGCGTTGCCGAGCAAATTGAGCAGGATCTGGCGCAGGCGACCCGGATCGGCGGTGACGGTGTCCGGCACCTCCGGGGCGATGTGGCAGCCGAGCCCGATGTTCTTGGCGAAAGCGCGCGAGGCCAGGAGCTCGACGATATTCTCCACCAGTTCGCGCACGTTCACGCGCTGCGGCTCCAGCTCCAGCTTGCCGGCCTCTATCTTGGAGTAGTCGAGCAGGTCCTCGATGAGCGCCAGGAGCGCGGCGGCGGAGGTGGAGATGGCACCGAGATAGGTTCGCTGCTCGGGCGAAAGACGCGTATCGGCGAGCAGCGTTGCCATGCCCATGATGCCGTTCATCGGCGTGCGGATCTCGTGGCTGACCGTGGCCAGGAAGCGCGACTTGGCAAGACTTGCCTGCTCGGCGCGCTCGCGGGCGTTGACCAGCGCACCCTCGGCGCGCTTGCGGGCGGTGATGTCGCGGGCGATCGCCCAGTGGGAGACGGTGTCGCTGTCCCGGTCGCGAAGCGAAAGCTCGGTCCAGGAGAACCAGCGCAGACCGCCCTTGGCGTGGATCGGAACGTCGGTCGAGCTCAGGCTTTCGCCGTCGGAGAAGGCGGCATCGGGCACCAGGCCGATATCGACGCCGAGTTCGGGCAGCGTCTTGCCCTTCAGCGCCGCCGGCTCGACCTCCATGAACTCGGCGAACACGCTGTTGGCGTAGAGAATGCGACCGTTGCGGTCGCGGTGCACGACGAGGTCGCCCAGAGCGTCGAGAAGGCCGTGGAAGCGCTGCTCGCTTTCCTGCATCTCCCACATGCGGTCGGCGAGCGCCTCGATCTCTTCCGTGCTTGCCGCCTTCTGCGCATCCTCCTGCGGGCCGGATGGAAGCTCGGGCCGGGGCTGCAACGCCAGGGCACAGCCCGCCAATCCAAGAAGGGCCAGCGCAAGGATCAGAAGGGGGGCGGCACCGGTGAGATAAGCCAGGAAGCAGACAAGCAGCGCCGTCAGGCCGAACCACAAAAGAGCGCCGTCGGCGCCACCTGCCCGGCTGCCGCGCCACAATCGTGCAAATATCCGCCGGACGCCCGCCATCATGAGGACCGACCATATATGGCGGGACTTACGGAAGATTTTGGCCGGCCGCTTAAGTCTTAGCGATTACGGCAGGGCTTTGTTTACATTTCCACGACCAGCCGGCCGCGCACCCGGCCGGCGACGATATTTTTCGCCGCCTCCAGAAGATCGTGAAAGGAGAGCGTGCTGGAGAGCGCGGCGAGCTTGGCATGGTCGAGTTCGCCGGCGATGCGGCGCCAGGCTTCCAGCCGCAACGCCTTCGGCGCCATGACCGAATCGACGCCGAGGAGGGACACGCCGCGCAGGATGAAGGGAGCCACGCTTGCCGGCAGGTCCATGCCCTGTGCCAGACCGCAGGCGGCGACGGCGCCGCCGTAGCAGGTCATGGACAGGACGTTGGCCAACGTGTGGCTGCCGACGGCGTCGACGCCGCCGGCCCAGCGCTCCTTGCCGAGCGGCCGGGCGGGGCCGGAAAGCTCCTCGCGGGGGATGATCTCGCTGGCGCCGAGGCCCTTCAGATAGGCCTCCTCCGAGGGGCGGCCGGTGGAGGCGGCGATCTCGTAGCCAAGACCGGCAAGTAGGGCGATGGCGACCGAGCCGACGCCGCCGGCCGCGCCCGTGACGATGACCGGGCCGCGGTCGGGAGTGATACCGTGGCGCTCCAGCGCCATGACGCAGAGCATGGCCGTGTATCCGGCCGTGCCCACGGCCATGGCCTCGCGCGGGCTCATGCCGCCCGGCAGCGGCACCAGCCAGTCACCGCTGACGCGGGCCTTGGCTGCGTAGGCGCCGTAATGGGTCTCGCCGACGCCCCAGCCGTTGAGGATAACCTTGTCGCCCTCCTTCCAGTCAGCGTGGGTGGATCGGGTGACCGTGCCCGCGAAGTCAACGCCGGGGATCATGGGGAAGCGGCGCACGACGGGAGCCTTGCCGGTGATGGCGAGGCCGTCCTTGTAGTTGACCGTAGTGGCCTCGACGGCGACGGTGACGTCGCCTTCCATCAGCTCGTCCTCAGTCATCTCGACGAAGGCCGCCGACTGCTTCTTCTCCTCGTCGCGGGTGATGAGAACGGCCTCGAAACGGTCGGTCATGGGGCTCCTCCGAGCGTGCTGGGTTCGAGTGAACTGTGGGGCGGCGCGGGCGGGAGGTCAATGGAGAACTCCCCTCGCCGGAATCATCCGGCCTTCCTGCCGCGGCGCCAGGCGAGCACCTCTTCGAGGATGACGAGGCCGGCACCGATGGTGATGAAGGCGTCCGCCAGATTGAAGATGGCGAAAGACCAGACGGGGGTGTGGAAATAGACGTAGTCGACGACGTAGCCGCGCACCGCCCGGTCGATGAGATTTCCCAGCGCGCCGGCGATGATGAGGGCGAAGCCGAGGCGGGCGAACATCTGCGTTGCCTCGGTGCGGACGGCCAGTACGGCGATGAAGACGATGACGCCGAGGACGGCGAGACTGAGCCAGAGGCCGTCGACGCCGGAGAACATGGAGAAGGCGACGCCGGTATTGCGCGAATGCAGAAGGGCGAGGAAAGGCAGGACGTCCAGCCTTTCATGCAGTGGCAGGCGGGCCTCGACCAGCATCTTGATCCCCTGGTCCAGGGCGATGGCGACGAACAGGAGGACGCCGTAGAAGGCAGTCTGGCGCGGCTTCATGGGGCGGCCTCCGGTGTGGACGGGAGGGCGGCGCGGCGGATCTCGTAGAGCATGACGCCGGTGGCGACGGCCAGATTGAGCGAGTCGGCGCGGCCGGCCTGCGGGATGCGCACGAGCTGGTCGCAGGTCTCGGCTAGCCGGTCGGGCAGGCCCTGCTGCTCGTTGCCCATGAGAAGCAGGACGGGACCGGAGGCATAGTCGAGGGTGCGGTAGTCGACGGAGCCCTTGAGATGGGTGCCGACCGCCAGGCCGGGAAAGGACTTGCGCCAGGCAAGGAAGGCGTCCTCATCGGCACGGGAAAGCGGCACGGAGAAGAGCGAGCCCATGGTGGCGCGGACGGTCTCGAGCGAAAAGGGGTCCGTGCAGTCGCCGACCAGGATGACGCCTGCGGCACCCACGGCATCGACGGTGCGGACGATGGTGCCGAGATTGCCAGGGTCGCGCACGCGGTCGAGCGCCACCCAGACGTCGCCATTCGCGGGGCGGATGTCGGCGAGCGGGCGGTAGCGCTGCTGGAAGACGCCGACGACCATCTGTGGGTTGTCGCGGCGGGTGATGGCGGAAAGCACCTTCTCGGAAACCTCCAGCACGAGGCCGCCGGCGGCGACCGTCCGGGCAGCGGCCTTTTCGATGGTGGCGTTGCCGCGGCCGGCCTTGGCGTAGACGAGGGTGCGGATGGTCCAGCCGGCGTCGAGCGCATCGAGGACGAGCTTCAGGCCTTCGGCCATGAAGGCGTGCTCGCGGTCCCGAAATTTCTTCAAGGCCAGGGCCTTGATCTCCTTGACCAGCGGATTGGAAAGGCTCGTGACTTCCTTGACGCGGCCCGGCGCGCGGTTCTGCCTCTCGGTCATCGGGCCACCCAGCGCGAGAAGAGCGAGGTGGAGAGGGCGCGGCCGGCCGACTTTTCGCGGATGACCAGCTCGCCCGATTCGACGCGGCCGCCCATGCCGGCGAAGGAATCGCGCATCAGCGTGTGGATGGCGAAGAAGGAGGCGCGGATGGAATAGGCCGTCAGCACCACGGCGAGCGGCTTTTGCGAGAGGATGGCGCGGCAGGTCTCCACCAGGCCCGGCAGGTGCTCGAAAAGCTGCCAGACCTCGCCCTTGGGGCCGCGGCCGTAGGCGGGCGGGTCGAGGAGGACGATGTCGTAGGCATTGCCGCGGCGCACCTCGCGCTCGGCGAACTTCACCGCATCCTCGCAGATCCAGCGGATCGGGCGGTCGGAAAGCCCCGCCATCTCCTGGTTCTCGCGCGCCCAGCCTATCGCCTTCTTCGAGGCATCGACGTGGGTGACCTGGGCGCCGGCGCGGGCGGCGACCAGCGAAGCAAGGCCGGTGTAGCCGAAGAGGTTGAGCACCTTGACCGGGCGGCGCGCATCCTCGATGAGGCCTGCCATGTGGGCCCAGTGGGAGGCCTGCTCCGGGAATACGCCAACATGGCGAAAGGAGGTGAATCGGCCGAGATAGGCGATGCCGTCGTGGCGCATGGGCCAGGTTTCGCCGAGCGCGGTGTGGGGAAAGCGCCAGCGACCCATACCCTCCTCGTCCGTGTCGCCGGTGAAGACGGCGTCGGCCTTTTCCCACTCCGCTTCATCCCAGGCCGGCTGCCAGAACGCCTGCCCCTCGGGGCGGACGATGCGATAGGGGCCGTATTGCTCCAGCTTGCGGCCAGCGCCCGAATCGAGAAGCGCGTAATTCTCGTCAGGCGTCACCTCCAGGATGAGCGGCAGGCGCTCGTCGGGGAGCGGGCCAGTGCCGCGCCCAGACGAGCGCGCGGCGGCTAAGGGCTGCCTTTCGCTGCTTTCGGTGCGCTGGCGGTGGTGACGGTTCTTGTCCCGCGAAGGCTTCAACAAGGGCTCCGGAGCGTGAGGGATTAAGCCTGAGCCGCTTCTGCCATAGCGCTTCGAGGGGTGCAACAAGCGGGTTGCCCCTCCCCCTTGGCGGTGGGGGTAGTCGAATATGGAGTCTTTAGTTCGACTTCGCCGGCGCTCCCTAACCTCAATCCCTGCCTCAAGGGGGAGGGAGAGCGTCAGTCCTTCGAGGCGCGGTAGACAGCGATGCCGGCGGCGAGGTCTTCTATGGCGGCGCCGACGGACTTGAAGAGAGTGATATCACCGTCGCTCTGGCGGCCGGGTTTCTCGCCGCGTGTGAGCTCGAAGAGGTCTGCCTTGATGTCGTCGGGCGACAAGGCGCCGGACGCGATACCCTGGACGATATCGCCCGCTTCCTTCGTGGCGCCGGCGCGGGTGTCGACGTAGACCGAGGCGCGGGAAAGGGCCTCGTCGTCGCTTTCGCGCATGGTGGGGGAGAAGGCGCCGACGAGGTCGACATGGGTGCCGGGGGAGAGCATGGCGCCGCGAACCAGCGGCACGGTGGAGAGCGTGGCGCAGGTGACGATGTGCGCCCAGCCGACAGCCGCGTCGAGGTCATCCACAACGCTGGCGTCGATCCCCTCGCCGCGCAGGGTCTCGGCCACCTTCTCGGCGTTGGCGGGGGTGCGGTTCCAGATCTTCACCTCGCGGATGGGCCGCTGGCTCTTGTGCGCGCGGGCGAGATGGGAGGCGAGCGCGCCGGCACCGACGACGAGAAGGCGTTCGGCCTTAGGGCGGGCGAGGTAGGAGGCGGCGAGCGCTGAAGCGCAGGCGGTGCGCCACAGGGTGAGGCGCTGGCCGTCGATGAGGGCCTGCGGCTCGCCCGTCTTCCCGTCCATCAGCAGATAGACGCCCATGACGGCGGGCTTTCCGATGGCGTTGTTGTCCGGCGAGACGGCGACGATCTTGACGCCGATATGGCCGTCGCCTTCCTCGGCGGCGAAATCGCTCCAGGCAGGCATGAGGAGCAGCGTACTCTCACTGCCGCGGGGCCGCTCTATGGTGTGATGGTGGCGCACCGGCTGCACGGCGCCGGCACGGAAGGCCTCGCGCAGGGTTTCTACCAGGCCCTCGTAGGTGAGGCATTTGTCGACGTCGGCGGCGGAGAGCGTAAGCATGAAACGTATCAGATGTCCGTGGGAGTGAGGGCGGAGCTTTTCCGGCGCTCGGCCGCGCGCAACTGCTCGACCTCTTGCGCCCGCTCGCGGGCTATGCGGCGGTATCGCCCTTGGCGGAACCATGTCGCGATGCTGCCGACGAACATACCGATAAGGAGCGCGGCAAAGAGATAGACGAACAGCGGCAGTTCCACCGTCAGGCCAGGATTGCCGGGATTGAAGGGGTCGAGCGTGAAGGCGGTGCTTGCACGGTTGGCCACGGCGAGCGCGATGAGGACGATCGCCAGCGGCACAAATACCAGCACGATCACGATGCGATTGAACATGCGGATCCCCGCCTTTTCATGGAAATGGGTACCTCGTGGTCTGACCCAAACAGATAGAACCCATCTGTCAAAATCGCTCCACGAGGAAGGGCGCTACTCGTCCGCGTTCAGCCGCTCGCGCAGTTCTTTGCCCGTCTTGAAGAAGGGAACCCACTTTTCCTCGACATAGACCGATTCGCCGGTGCGCGGGTTGCGACCCGAGCGCGCGGGGCGGTTTTTCACCGAAAAGGCGCCAAAACCGCGCAACTCGACGCGGTTACCCTCCGCCAGGGCGTCGGTGATCTCCTCGAAGATCGCGTTCACGATGTTTTCCACGTCGCGCAGAAACAGGTGGGGGTTGCGGTTGGCGATGGTCTGCACAAGCTCAGACTTGATCATGGTTTCGTTTCCGCCGCTTTGATTGCCAGGGGAATGTCGGAAATTTTATTGTAATATCAATCCGGCAAGTGGGTCATTTCAGGTTGCCAGACCGACAGCAGACCGTCAAGAAAGATGCGTTCGGCACCCAGAAGGGACAAAATGCCACCCTGCTGCGGAACGCCGAGCATCCGGGCCAGCCATGCGCCGGCAGCCTCTGAGAAGAACAGCGATCCACCGGACGTCTCCGCCTTCCATTCGACGATCTCCAGATTCTCGTCGACGCCGCGTTCGACAAGCCATTCCTTGGCCTCGCGCTTACCGCCGAGCGCATCGACCAGCTTGCGGTCGAGCGCCTGGCGACCGGTGAACACCGAACCGTCGGCAAGCGCCGTCACCTCGCCGCGCGAGAGCGGCCGACGATCGGTGACGAGGCCGATGAACCAGTCGTAGCTGTCGAGCACCATGGCGCGCAGCATGGCGCGCTCCTCTTCGGTGGTCGCGTTGAAGGGCGAAGGCTCTGCCTTGAGCGGCGACGACTTCACCTCCTCCACCGTGACGCCGACATTTTCCATCAGATCGGTGACGTTGGGAATCTGCACGATAACGCCGATGGAGCCGACGATGGAGGACTGGCGGGCAACGATATGGTCCGCCGCGCTGGCTATCATGTAGCCCGCGGAAGCGGCCAGCGTGCCCACCTGGGCGACGACCGGCTTCTCCTCGGCCAGGCGGCGGATCTCCTCGAAGACGGCCTCGCCGCCAGCGGTCGTGCCGCCGGGCGAATCGACGGTGAGGATGACGCCCTTCACGGCTCCGGATTCGCGGATACGGTCGAGCCGCTCAAGAAGCTCGTCGTCCTCGGTGATGGTGCCCTCGATGCGAACCTGGGCGATATGGGCGGTCGCCGTGGCGAGACGCTCGGCGAATAGCCAGCGTAGGGAGCCGGCGAGCGCCAGTGCGATGACCAGAAAGGCAATCACGCGCCAGAAGGTGAGCTTGCGCCGGAGGCGGCGGCGGTCGATCAGATCGTCGGCTCGGGTGGACATGGGGGCCTCGCTGAATATGTGAGAGGGTCTCTCGTGGTCTGACCCAAACAGATGGTGCCCATCCGTTTGGAGAAGTCAGCCCACAAGCTATTAATCTGGTGGGGCGATTTGCCCTGACAGATGGGTACCATCTGCCGGGATCGCACCACCAAGCTTGCCTTTTAGACGAAGCCGCGCTTATGAGCTACATGGTTTCAGTGTCCCGCGACCAAGGTTTACCTTGCACGGCAGCGGGTTAAGTACCTGACGTTAACCCAAGAATAGCCATATTGCGGTGTAACGCCGTAGTGGGGCGAGCGGGCAAGGGACCTTATGTCGAGACTGCAGCGCGTGAGGAAGGACGGTGCCGTGGCACGGCCGGTCACGCAGCGCGCGGCCGAGATGAGGGAGCCTGCCCTTTCCCCCGGCAGGAGCGACCAGATGAACAACGCCCGCAAGGCGGGGGCCAATACGAACGGCGCACGCGCCGGCCGCCATACGCGGGATTCGGACGTCGTCAGGCGCGCCGAGCGCGGGGCGGACGTCTTTGCCAGCGCCGCGCGCCACTCGCGCCGGGTGCGGATGCTGAAATTCGCGCTTCCGGCTGTGGCGGTGTTGGTGTCGGTGCTATTCGTCGGCTATTCTTTCCTTCCCTCTATCGGCGGAAACACGATTGGCCTCGGCTCCACGGCGATCGAAGGCGGCAACCTCGTGATAGAAAATCCCACGCTCGACGGCTTCACCAGGGAGCGCCGGCCCTACACGGTGACCGCCGCGAAGGCGCTGCAGGCGATCGGAACCACCGACGGCCCCATCGAGATGGAGGGGATCAGAGCCACGCTGCCGATCGACGCCGACGACGAGGCGACGATCAGCGCGGCGCGCGGCACGTTCGACCGCGCGAACGACCTCTTGACGCTCGACACCGAGATCACGTTCAGGACGACCTCCGGGTTCATTGCACGGCTGCAATCGGCCGAGATAGACATCGCCACCAACAATCTCACCACGGACAAGCCGGTGGAGATCGAAATGGACGGGATGCGCATCAACGCCGATGCGCTGCACGCTTCGAATGGCGGCAAGAAACTGGTATTCGAGAACCGCGTGCGCGTGGAGATCGACCCGGGAAAGGTGCGGCCGGCGCAGGGACGGGACGGAGAGGGCAGCGGCGATGAATAGGATTTCCAGTTTGCTTGTGGCCGGGGGCCTGGCGCTCGTTGCGGCGAACGCGGCTCTGGCGCAGGACGGGCAGGGCCAGCTTACCGGGCTGAAGCTCTCCGGCGACGAGCCTATCCAGATCGAAAGCGACCGCTTCGAGGTGGACGAGAGCGAGAGCAAGGGCATCTTTGTCGGCAATGTCTCCGTCGTGCAGGGGCCGACGCTCCTCAAATCGGCGCGGATGACGGTCTACTACGACCGCCAGGGCGGCTCGGCGACCACCGGCAGCGCACAGATCGATCGGCTGGAGGTGGAAGGCGGAGTCTACGTCAAATCCGAGAACCAGGTGGCGACGGGCGAACGCGGCACCTTCGACATGAAGACCGAGGTGCTGGTGCTTTCGGGCAAGGAGGTGGTGCTGTCGGAGGGGGAGAACGTGATCGTCGGCTGTAAGCTGACGGTGCAGATGGCAACCGGACAGGCGACGTTGGAAAGCTGCAAGGAAGAAGGATCGACCGGCCGCGTGCGGATGCTGCTCACCCCTGGCTCGCAGAACCGGCAATAGGTATTTCGTGACCGCCTCACCTTCCAAACGCCCCAAGCGCCGAAGCGCCGAACCCTCGGTTGAACAGCATCAGGACAACGGCCTGGAGCGCTACAAGGGGACGCTGATCGCGCGCGGCCTGACCAAGGCCTACAAGAACCGGCAAGTGGTCAGCGGCGTGTCGCTGGGTGTGCGCGCCGGCGAGGCCGTCGGCCTTCTGGGGCCGAACGGTGCCGGCAAGACGACCTGCTTCTATATGGTGACGGGGCTGGTGCCGGTCGACCAGGGGACTATCCACATCGACGGTCACGACGTCACCTCCATGCCCATGTACCGGCGGGCAAGGCTGGGCATCGGCTACCTGCCACAGGAGGCCTCGATCTTTCGTGGGCTGACGGTGGAGAAGAACATCCGCGCCATCCTGGAAGTGGTGGAGAAAAGCCGAAAGGAGCGCGAGAAGACGCTGGACGCCCTCCTCGAGGAGTTCCGCATCGGCCATCTGCGCAAGGCGCCTTCCGTCTCCCTTTCGGGGGGCGAGCGGCGGCGGCTGGAGATTGCCAGGGCGCTGGCCAGCAAGCCGAATTTCATGCTGCTCGACGAGCCCTTCGCCGGCATCGATCCCATCGCCGTGACCGACATCCAGGAGCTCGTGCGGCACCTGACGGGACGCGGCATCGGTGTGCTCATCACCGACCACAACGTGCGCGAGACGCTGGGGCTCATCGACCGGGCTTATATCATCCACGCCGGCCAGGTTCTTACCCACGGGCGACCGCAGGATATTGTCGGCAATGCCGATGTGCGGCGGCTCTACCTTGGCGAGGGTTTTACCTTTTGAACCCTGCGGAATCGGGCGCCATGGGCGCATTTTCCGCGTCGCGCACCACCGTCTTTTCTTGACAAGCAAATCCCGGGCCAGTTTTATCGCGCGAGCAGCGGGAAGGGCCCGCGATTTTGTCGGAAGGCCGGGGCAGGTAGAGTAAGCAGAGTAAAATGGCCCTTTCGCCCAGTTTGAATCTACGGCAGAGCCAGTCGCTGGTGATGACGCCGCAACTGCTGCAGTCGATCCGGCTGCTGCAATTGACGCATGTCGAGCTGGAGCAGTTCATCGCCGGCGAGATCGAGCGCAACCCACTGCTTGCGCGCGAGGATGGAGAGGGGCCGGCGACGCCGGCGCGGGAGGAAGCGGCCGCGCCGAACACCTCCGAAGCCATGGCCGACCGGTTGGACAGCTCGCTGGAAAACCTGTTTCCCGACGATCCCGGCCGGCACGAGTCGATCGGCCCCGACCTTTCGGCCCAGTGGCGCTCTGCCGGCGGCAATGGGCTCACCGGCGGCGGGGACTGGAACCTCGAGGCGATTGCGGCTGAACCGGTGACGCTGCGCGCGCATGTGCGCGAGCAGATCGCCTTCTGCTTCGAGGCGCCGGCGGAGCGGCTCCTGGCGCTGGAACTGGCCGAGGGGCTGGACGAGGCGGGCTATCTGACCGCGGATATGGAAGAGATCGCCGTGCGCACCGGCGCCGAGCTTGCGCTTCTGGAGCGTGTGCTTTCGACCTGCCAGACATTCGATCCCGCGGGCTTGTTCGCCCGCAGCCTTGCCGAGTGCCTGGCGCTGCAACTCAAGGCGCGCGATCGGCTGGACCCGGCGATGGAGGGCCTGCTCGCCAATCTCGATCTGCTCGCCAAGCGCGACTTCCAGGCGCTCAAGCGGCTGTGCCGGGTGGACGAGGAGGACCTTATAGAAATGCTCGGAGAAATCCGCGCGCTCGACCCGAAGCCGGGCACCGCTTTTTCGACGGCCGCGGCGGACCCGGTGGTGCCGGACGTGACCGTGCGGTCGGCGGCTGACGGCGGCTGGGCGGTGGAGCTGAACCAGGAAGCGCTGCCGCGAGTGCTGGTCGACCAGACCTATTTCGCCACCGTCTCGGCGCGCGCCGGGAAGGAGGACAAGGCCTTCCTCACCGACTGCCTGCAAAGCGCCAACTGGCTGGCGCGTAGCCTCGACCAGCGGGCCAGGACCATCCTCAAGGTGGCAAGCGAGATCGTGCGCCAGCAGGACGCCTTCCTGTTGCACGGGGTGCGGCACCTGCGGCCCTTGAAGCTGCGCGACGTGGCCGAGGCGATCGGCATGCACGAATCGACGGTGAGCCGCGTGGCCGCCAACAAATACATGATGACGCCGCGCGGCCTCTTCGAACTGCGCTATTTCTTCACCGCCGCGCTTGCCGCCGCCGACGGCGGCGAGGCGCATTCGGCCGAAGCCGTGCGCGAGCGCATCCGCCGGCTGGTGGAGGCGGAAGACGCGAAAAACGTGCTCTCCGACGACGCCATCATGGATATCCTGCGCGAGGACGGCATCGACGTGGCGCGCAGGACCGTGGCGAAATATCGGGAGGGAATGAACATCCCCTCATCGGTGCAGCGACGGCGGGAGAAGAAGGCGCTGGCGGGGGTAGGAGCGTGAGGGGCGAACGCGGGACGGTGTCTTGTCCGAGCTTCGGCTTTGGATGGGGAGACGTTCCAGCTCCTGTCGTGGGCGATAGCATACGACAGGAGCGGGATCTGATGGCCTCTCTATCTCGTTGCCTGGAACTGGACTTCACCTTTGTTCAAGAAGCATGTCTTGTTAAACAGGTGCAAATCCAGCGGGTTCGGTAGCCGGACATCCCGAATGCCAGGACACGGCTTCCCCGACGCATCGTATGATCGATGAATCTGAGAGATAATGATGAGGATCAGTCCGCGATCCCGAGCGAACGACTTCAGTGAGCGAACCTGCACCGCCAATTCGGGATTTTCACGTTTCTGATCGAGCAACTGCAGATAATCTACGATCACCATGGTTCCGCGAGGCGCTGATGCCAACGTCTTCATGATGTAATCGGCACTTATCGCGTCGGAGCAGTCGAATTCGAACAGTCCGTCGAATTGCGCGTACGCCGCCCCAATTGCGCGGAAACGATCCAGAACGTCCTTTTCTGTGTACTCCAGCGTGAAGAACACGGCCCGATTGCCGGATTTCATAGTTTCCACGGCGAGTTCGAGGCTCATCAGAGTCTTACCTTGGCCCGGGCGCGCACCCACTAGCACCATGTCACCAGGCTTCAATCGAGCGAACAACTTGCCAGCGGGCTTCAACGCAGACAGTTTCGCCGCAAGGAGACTCCAATCGTTGTAGCCCTCCTGGAGGGCTATACGATTAAGCGCTTCATGGAGTGGAATGTCTTCTTCGCGGGATAAGAGTTTGGCCTTGCGCTTCAAATGGTAAATTGGCGCAGACAGCTTCATCGGTAACCTCCTATTGCGAGCAATCTTCGCAATCCCTCCTTATGCTTGGTGCTCGAACAGTCGGTTCGATGATAAGGCAGCCCCGTATGATTTATACTTTCCCAAGCGGAGGGGGGAGGCGTGGGCCGCGCCCGAATCGGATGATAGCTCAAACCTTGCCAGACGGGAATCGCACGCGTTCAGGGAGCATGTGATGGTGTCTTACGAGGATCTGAGAGTGATGTGAGCCTTATTGCGGCCGTTTCCGCCGTCTTGCGGAGGTGGATCGCTGCACCTCTTCCTTGCTCGCTTCCCAGGTTCTAGTCGATTGTCTCGAACAGGCCCTCATAGTCGACGATGAGGCCATCTTCATCGACCCTCATATCGGCCTCGAACCCTTTGGCGACTCCAAGGTCGATATATCGCCACCGGTTCCCGCCGAGCGTTGCGTAACGCTGACGGGAGGGTGACAACTGCAGCGAAGGGAGATCGACGTATAATGCGGTCAACTCCCCCGGGCCCTGAAGCAAACGCATTGCCAGCGTATTGCAGAATGGCGTCGCCGACAGGTCGATCTCATCGCAGGCCGCCAGATCGGGCCGGGCCTGCCCGTTGACCGACCAGCCACCGGGAGAACGCCGGATCGTCATCTCCCGCGGCGTCGGGCTGGAAAGGCGCAGATCGAGCCGGCGTGTGCGCCAGCTCGCATCGAGCAGCCAGACGTAAGACAAACCGAATGCCGCGCCGCCTGCGTGCACAACTGTCGAGACGGCGCGAAAGCCGTCCGCGTCGGGCGCGATATGAAAAGCTTCCAAGCCGGGCTCATCCAGCCGACGCCATTTGCGTTTCACTACCCTTCCTCCCGTTGAGCGCGGCCAGGTGAGCACTGTTTCACAGTAGCAGACGTTGGGGCTTGGCCAAATACGCGTTGCCCCGTGTCGAATGTTCTTATAATGTTCCTGTCGTGGCAGTTGTCTTGGGAGGAACGTATGCGGCTTTATTCGGGGCCCCTCAGCCTCTTTGCGCGCAAGGTCGAGATCGCGCTTTATGAGAAGGCTATCGATTTCGAGCGGGTCGAGGTGGCGTTCACGCAGACGGAAGGTTATCGGCCGAAGCATCCCGACGTCGTCGCCGCCAATCCCAAGGGGCAGGTGCCGGTGCTTGTCGATGGGGATCTGACGATCTTCGATTCGACCGTCATTCTCGAATATCTCGAGGAGGCCTATCCCGAGCCGCCGCTTTATCCCGCTGAGCCGAAGGGAAAGGCGCGCTGCCGGCTGGTCGAGCTGGACGCCGACGAGATCCTGTTTGTCGACGTGCGGCGGCTGCTCTACCGGACGGAACCGCCGCTGGCAGACGAGGAGCGCCAGAAGGCGCGGCAGGAGGAGGGGCAGCGGGGCGAGAAGGGTATCCTCGGCCACTACGAGCGGCTGGCGGAGCAGCTTTGCGGGAAGGATTATTTCTGCGGCGCCTTTACCGCGGCGGATATCGGCATGTTCACGACAGTGCATTACGCGGTGCGGATGGACGGGCCGCGCCTCGACGATTTTCCCCCGCTTGCGGCCTGGTACCGGCGCGTTTATCAGCGACCGAGTGTCGCGCGGGTGGTCGCGGAGATCGCGGAAGCCGACGGCAGGCTGTCCTGGCCGCTCAGTGCCTGAGACGCACCGGCGCGCCCGTCGATTGACAAGGTCCGGCTAAGCCACTAGAAGCCCGCCCGCATGAGATGGCGGGGCGGTGGATGCGAGTTCCTCCCCTCGGGCGGCTGAAAAGACGGGCGCGACCGGGTGGATTACACTTTACGGTCGCGAAACCTTGTATGCGCGGTCCACAGGTATAAACTCTCGATCGTTGGAATTCTGACCAGGGGAAGGTCCCTTCTCACATGAGCCTCCGCATTTCCGGCAAAAACATGGACATTGGCGACGCCTTTCACAGCCGCATTGAAGAGCGGATTGGCGAGGCGGTGGACAAATATTTCGACGGCGGTTTCTCGGGCCGCGTGACCATCGAGAAATCGGGTGCCGGCTTCTCGGCCGACTGCACCGTCCACCTCGACACCGGCACTGTGCTGCAAGCCACGGGCGAGGCGAAGGATCCGCAACTGGCGTTCGACGGCGCGGCCGAGCGCATCGAAAAACGGCTGCGCCGCTATAAGCGCAAGCTAAAGTCCTACAGTGCCGCCCAGAGCGGCGATGGCATGGCCGACATGACCTACCGAGTGGTGGCAGCGGTCGGCGAGGACGAGGACGAACTGCCCGAGGACTATGCGCCCACGGTGGTTGCCGAATCTCGGCTGCCGCTTAAATCCATGACCGTCGCTTCGGCCGTCATCGAGCTCGATATGAAGGACAGCCCGGTCTTCGTTTTCCGCAATGCGGGAAGCAACGAGGTGAACATCGTCTATCGCCGGGCGGACGGCAATATCGGCTGGATCGACCCTTCGGCGGTCTCGAGCGCTTAGCCATTCCGACGGCCATCGGCCGAGGCGCGCGAGCCAAGCAGAGGATGCGAAAAATGGATCTCAGCGATCTGATCGAGGTTTCGGCGGTCATGCCGGCCTTGAAGGCGAACTCCAAGAAGCAGGTCTTGCAGCTCCTGGCCGAAAAGGCGGCCGCGGTGACCGGTCTTTCGGAGCGCGAGATCTTCGACACGATCCTGCAGCGCGAGCGGCTGGGCTCCACCGGCGTGGGCAACGGTATCGCCATCCCGCACGGCAAGCTGCCGGGCATCAAGGAAATCACCGGCGTGTTCGCCAGGCTGGAAACGCCGGTGGATTTCGACGCGCTGGACGACATGCCGGTGGACCTGGTGTTCCTGCTTCTGGCGCCGGAAGGGGCCGGCGCCGACCACCTGAAGGCGCTGTCGCGGATTGCGCGCGTCCTGCGCGACGCTGAAATAACCGCAAAAATCCGTGGCACAAAGGACGCCGCCGCCATCCACACGTTTCTCGCCGAGGCACCGGCTTCCAACGCGGCTTGAGAGACTACGGCGCCGTGCGCCCTTAACGGGCCAGATCGGCCACCAGCGCGTCGAGCACCACCATGCCGGCCGGCGTGGCGCGCAGGCGGGAATTGCCGAGAGGCGTCACCAAGCCTTCCTCGCGCAGGATCGTCACCCTCTCCGGCGCCAATGCATGGCCTGAAAGCTGTTCGTAGCGCAGAAGATCGATGCCCTCCGCGAGCCGCAGCCCCATCAGCAGGAACTCGTCCGCTTCTTCCTCACGCGTCAGCATTTCGCCGCCGCAGACACCCGTCCCCTTCGCCTCCACGAGATCAAGCCAGGTCTCCGGCACCTTCTCTGTGAAGGTGACGACACGCCGCCCCTCCTCGATGAAGCGTCCGTGGGCGCCCGGCCCCGCGCCGACATATTCGCCGTAGCGCCAGTAGATGAGGTTGTGACGGCTTTCAGCGCCCGGCTTGGCGTGGTTGGATATCTCATAGGCCGGCAGGCCCCGCGCCACCGTCACCTCCTGCGTCGCCTCGTATAGGTCGGCTGCCAGATCCGCATCGGGCACGGGAAGCTTGCCTGCCTTGTGCAGGGCGAAGAACGGCGTGCCTTCCTCGATGGTGAGCTGGTAGAGCGACAGGTGGTCGGCAGCGTGGCCGATGGCCTGTTCGAGCTCCGCCGTCCACGCTTCCACCGTCTGCCCCGGCCGGGCGTAGATCAGGTCGAAGGAAAGGCGCGGGAATGTCTCGCGCGCGAGCCGGATGGCCCGGAGCGCGTCATCCACCGTGTGCAGGCGTCCGAGGAAGCGCAGGTCCTTGTCGTTCAGCGCCTGCACGCCGAGGGAGACGCGGTTGACGCCCGCCGCGCGGTAGCCGCGGAAGCGCTCCGCTTCCACGGAGGAGGGGTTGGCCTCAAGCGTGATCTCGACATCGGGCGGCACGGTCCATTCCGCCGCGATCCTGTCGAGGATGGCGCCCACCGTCTTCGGCTCCATCAGCGAGGGGGTGCCGCCGCCCAGGAAGATGCTGGAGACCGTGCGGGGGCCGGTGCGCTGGCGCATCGTCGCAAGCTCGCGCGCAAACGCGGCGGCGAAGCGCTCCTGGTCCACCGGCCGGTGCCGCACATGGCTGTTGAAGTCGCAATAGGGGCACTTGGCCGCGCAGAAGGGCCAATGCACATAGACCCCGAAGCTCGGACCTTCGTTCATGAGACACCTAGACGCGCTTGCGCGAACTTCTGGAAGGCGCGCGCCCGGTGCGACAGCGCGTGCGCTTTGCCGGGCTTCCAGCCGTGCTTCTCCTGCGCCGTCATCTCGCCGAAGGTGGTGGCGAAGCCGTCCGGCTGGAAAACGGGGTCGTAGCCGAAGCCAAGGTCACCACGCGGCGGCCACACCAGATGGCCTTCCACCTCGCCGCGATAGTATTCCGCTTCGCCGTCGGGGAAACACAGGCACAGCACGGCGACGAAGCGCGCGCGGCGCTCCTGGGGCGTCATGGCGCCCTTCTCGCGCAGGAGCTTCTCCACCTTGTCCATGGCGACGCGGAAGTCGCGGCCGCCGTCCGGCAGGGTTGCCCAGTCGGCGGTGTAGACGCCGGGCGCCCCGCCGAGTGCGTCGGCGCACATGCCCGAATCGTCGGAAAGGGCGGGTAGGCCGGTGGCCCTGGCGGCCGCATGGGCCTTGATATAGGCGTTCTCCTCGAAGGCCGTGCCTGTCTCCTCGGGTTCCGGCAGGCCGAGCTCGGCAGCCGAGCGCACATGGTAGCCGAACGGCTCCAGGAGGCCGGCGAACTCGTTCAGCTTTCCCTTGTTGTGGCTGGCGAGGACGAACTGCCTGTCTTCGATGTCTCTCAAGAAAGCCCCCAGATGCGCGGTTCGGCGAATTCGAGCGAATTGCCGAACGGATCACGAAAATAGATCGACCGTCCTCCGTTCGGCCACTCGAAATCCGCCTCGACGGCGATGCCCGCCGCCTCGAGGCGCTCCCTCCACGCCTCGATCTCCTCGGCGCCGGCGGCGAAGCAGAGATGCCCTTCGCCGCGCGCGCCGTGCGGCGGCACGGGCAGCCGTGCGCCAGGCGCCGGCGGCACCTCGGTCGCGTCGGGATTGAACAGAAGCACCACGGCGTTGCCGCAACGGAAGAAGACGTGGCGGCCTTCCGCCTTGGCGATGCGCTCCAGGCCCAGCACTTCGCCGTAGAAGCGCTCGGCCTCCCTGAGATCGCTCACATAGAGCGCCGCTTCGAGTATGGCCGCCGGTTGCATGCCAAATGCCCTCAGGAAACCGCCATCTTCTGCAGTTCCACCAGCCGCGAGATACCCGTCTTGGCGAGCGCCAGCAGCGCCTGGAACTGCTCTTCGGAAAAGGGCTCGCCCTCCGCCGTGCCCTGGATCTCAACGATGCCGCCCTTGCCAGTCATGACGAAATTGGCATCCGTCGCCGCCGCCGAATCTTCGGCGTAGTCGAGGTCGAGCACCGGCGTGTCTTCGTAGATGCCGCAGGAGATGGCGGCCACGTGGTCCTTCAGCACCCGCTCGACGGAGATCATGTGCCGCGCCTGCATCCAGGACAGGCAGTCGTGCAGCGCCACGAAGCCGCCGGTGATCGCCGCCGTGCGCGTGCCGCCATCGGCCTGCAGCACGTCGCAGTCCACCGTGATCTGCATCTCGCCCAGTGCCTTCAGGTCGACCACCGAGCGCAGGCTGCGGCCGATGAGGCGCTGGATCTCCAGGGTGCGTCCGCCCTGCTTGCCGGAGGACGCCTCGCGACGCATGCGGTCACCCGTCGAGCGTGGCAGCATGCCGTATTCGGCCGTCACCCAGCCCTTGCCGGAGTTGCGCAGCCAGGACGGCACCTTCTCCTCCAGGCTTGCCGTGCACAGAACTTGCGTGTCGCCAAACTTGACGAGGCACGAGCCTTCGGCGTGCTTGGAGATGCCGCGCTCGAAGCTGATGGCGCGCATTTCGTCCGATTGCCGTTTCGATGGTCGCATGGTGTCGCGCCTCTGGCTGTTGGGTGGGTTCAGATCGTGCGCGGCTTGTAGCTTTTGAGGCCGGCGGACGCAAAGGAAAACCGTGCCGATGCCTCGTCAAGAGGAGTTGTGTTCCCCTCTCGTCCCCTTATATTCCGGCAAGGAGGCAGACGACGCATGACCAAGCCTGTCGCGGACCAAACACTGCAGACGCTCGATGCTCGCTCGCGCGACATCTTCCGCCTTATCGTCGAATCCTATCTGCGCGAGGGCGATCCCCTGGGTTCGCGCAATCTTTCGCGCCTCCTGCCGACACAGCTCTCACCGGCCACCGTGCGCAACGTGATGAGCGACCTGGAGCATCTGGGCCTCATCTACGCACCGCACGTCTCCGCCGGGCGGCTGCCCACCCAGCAGGGCCTGCGCTTCTTCGTCGACGCCTTCATGGAGATCGGCGACCTTTCGGAAGAGGAACGCCAGGTCATCGAGGCGCAGGTGACGACAGCGGGCAAGAGCCAGTCGCTGGAGCATATGCTGACCGAGGCAAGCCAGATGCTCTCGGGCCTGTCGCGCGGTGCCGGCCTCGTGCTCGCCGCCAAGGCCGAGACGCCGCTGAAGCATATCGAGTTCATCCAGCTCGAGCCGCGAAAGGCGCTCGCCGTGCTCGTCTCGCAGAACGGCGACGTGGAAAACCGCGTCATCGACCTGCCGCCGGGCGTGACCGCCTCGCAGCTCACCGAAGCCTCTAATTTCCTGAACGCCCACATCCGCGGCCGCACGCTGGCCGAGGCGCGGGCCGAGATGGAGCGGTTGAAGGAGGAGACACGCGCCGCGCTCGACACGCTATCCCAATCGCTGGTCGAACAGGGGCTTGCGGTGTGGGCAGGGCAGGACAGCGACGTTCCGGCCAGGCTGATCGTGCGCGGCCGGGCGAACCTATTGGAGAACGTGACGGCACAGGCCGACATCGAGCTTCTGCGCCACCTCTTCCAGGACCTGGAGACCAAGGAAGGGCTGATCCAGCTTCTGGAGCTGGCCGAGGAAGGGCCCGGCGTTCGCATCTTCATCGGCTCGGAGAACAAGCTCTTCTCGCTCTCCGGCTCCTCGCTGGTGGTGGCCCCCTATCACGACCAGGACTCGCGCATTATCGGGGCTCTCGGCATCATCGGGCCGACCCGGCTCAACTACGCGCGCATCGTGCCGATGGTGGACTATACGGCGCAGCTCGTCGGACGGATGCTGCGGTAGAGATGACACGGGAGGGACAATGTTCGGTCTGATCGGCAAGATGCGCGCGCAGCCGGAAAAGCGGGACGCGCTCATCGATATCCTCCTGGCCTCAACGGCGGAAATGCCCGGTTGTCTCAGCTATGTGGTCGCCAGGGACGAGACGGACGAAGATGCGATCTGGATCACGGAAGTGTGGGATGACGAAGAAAGCCACAAGGCATCGCTCTCACTGCCCGAAGTGCAGGAAGCGATCGGCAAGGCACGTCCGCTGATCGCCGGTTTCGATTCGCATGTCCGCACGCTTCCCGTCGGCGGTGCCGGCCTTCCCGGCTGAACGGAACCGTTCCCCCCTTGATTTTGCGGCTCCAAACCTCGATATCCGGCCCGATTTCCGAGAAAAAGACGGACAGGCAATGAATACGCATCCAAAGGACGACAACGCACCGGAAAACGCAGAGCCCAGGGACCAGGCGAGCGCAGCCGAAACAGCCCATGAGGCGCCCGCCGGAGGCGAGAGCAACGATGCAGGAGTGTCCGAGGCGGATGTGCTGGTGCGCCTGGCCGAGGAGAACGAGGAATTGAAGGAACGTGCGCTGCGGCTCGCCGCCGAGATGGACAATCTGCGCAAGCGCACCCAGCGCGACGTGGCCGAGGCTCGCAGCTTCGGCATCGCCAACTTCGCGCGTGACATGCTCAACGTCTCGGACAATCTTCAACGCGCGCTAGAAGCCGTACCGGCGGAGGCGCGCGAGGCAGCCGAGCCTGGCCTCAAGGCGCTGGTCGAAGGCGTCGAGATGACCGAGCGCGCCATGCTCTCGGCGCTGGAGCGCCACGGGGTCAAGCGCATCGAGCCCAACGGCGAGAAATTCGACCCGCATTTCCACCAGGCCATGTTCGAGGTGCAGAATGCGGAGGTGCCGGCCAACACGGTCGTCCAGGTGGTGCAGACAGGCTATGTGATCGGCGAGCGCGTGCTGCGGCCGGCCATGGTCGGTGTTGCCAAGGGAGGGCCGAAGGGCGGCGAGGCGACCGCAGACGCGAAGGAAGGCAGCGAGGCCGGCACTGGCCCGCAGGATTCCGCATCCTGAGGCGGAAGCCAATCGAGCCGGGATTGGCCGTTGCCGTTAGCCGGGACGTAGTGTGCGGCTAGAGCAATTCCAGGCAAAGTGGAAACCGTTTTTCCGTCCGGAATTGCGAAAGAATTAGACTAGTTCATCGATTCCGTAAAACGATGAACGGGTCTAAGTTTGCGCCAACGGAAGGGGCCGCTTCATCCATGATGCCGACAGAACGATTTCCCGATCTCGAAGAGGCGTCGGTGCTGATCACCGGCGGCGGTTCGGGCATCGGTGCCGCGCTCACGGAAGGTTTCCTGCGCCAGGGTGCGCGGGTGGCCTTCATCGACATCGCCGATGAGGAAAGCCAGGCGCTTTGCGACCGGCTGGAGGGGGACCTCGGTCGCAGACCGCTTTTCCTCCATGCCGACCTGCGCGACATCGAGGCGCTGCGCAAGGCGGTTTCCGAGGCGGCCAAGGCGCATGGGCCGGTCTCGGTTCTCGTCAACAATGCCGCGTGGGACGACCGCCACAGCGTTGAGGACGTCACGCCCGACTACTGGGACAATAACCAGGCGATCAACCTGCGCCCGCAGTTCTTCGCCGTGCAGGCGGTGGTGCCGGGCATGAAGGCGGCCGGCGGCGGCGCCATCGTCAACTTCACCTCCATCTCCTATATGATCAACCAGGGTGAGATGCCGGCCTACTCGGCCGCCAAGGGCGGCATTGTGGGCCTGACCAAGGGGCTTGCCGGCGCGCTTGGTCCCCACGGCATCCGCGTCAACGCGATTGCGCCCGGCTGGGTGATCACGGAACGGCAGAAGAGGCTGTGGGTGACGGAGGAAGGGCTTCAGCACCACATCGCGCGGCAATGCCTCAAGGATACACTGCAGCCGGAGGACATGGTGGGGCCATGCCTCTTCCTCTCCTCCGGACTTTCGCGCGCCGTCACCGCGCAGACACTTATCGTCGATGGAGGAGTGCTATGAGCGATGTCGCGGTTTCGGTTCTTTCGGATACTGCCTGTCGTCTGGGAGAGGGGCCGGCCTATGACGCCCATACCGATACGCTCTTCTGGTTCGATATCCTCGAACGCAAGCTTCTCGAACTGCCGCTGTCGGGCGGGAAAGCGCAGGTGCACGACTTGCCGGTGATGGCGAGCGCGCTGGCACGCGTGGACGAGACACGCCAGCTCCTGGTGACGGAGACGGGCCTGCAGCTTCGCGACAGGGCGTCCGGCGCGCTGGAAATGCTGGCCGAGGTGGAGGCGGACCGCCCGGACATGCGTTCCAACGACGCCCGCCCGCACCCCGCCGGCGCGCTCTGGTTCGGCACCATGGGCAAGACCTCGCAGGAACAGGCCGGCGCCATCTATTGGTTTTTCAAGGGTGAGGTGCGGCGGCTTTTCTCGCACATCACCATCCCCAACTCGATCTGCTTCTCCCCCGACGGCGCCATCGGCTATTTCGCCGATACCCGTGAGAACCGCCTCTACCGCGTTGCCTGCGATCCGGAGACCGGCCTACCCGTGGACGACCCGGTGCTGACCGTGGAAGGCAACGAGATGCCGGGAGGCATCGACGGCTCAGTGATAGACGCCGAAGGCTCGTTGTGGAACGCGCGCTGGGGCGGTGGGCGGCTCGACGCCTGGACGGCACGCGGCGAGCTTATCCGATCGATCCCGCTGCCCGCGCGGCAGGCCACCTGCCCGGTCTTCATCGGCCCCAATGCCGACCGCCTCGCGGTCACCTCGGCCTTCCAGGGAATGGATGAGGCGGCGCGCGAGGCCGATCCGGACGCCGGCAAGACCTTCGTGCTCGACCTTCCCGTCAAAGGTCGGTTCGACCCGCCGGTGCTTTTGTAAGCCTTACTTCGCCGCCTCAAGGCAGACCTGCGTGTGCCCGGCGCCGAGGAAGCCGAGCTTGGAGGCAGCGGCCTTCGACAGGTCGAGAATACGCCCGCGCACGAACGGGCCTCTGTCGTTGATGCGCACGGTGACGGCCCGACCGTTCTTCCGGTTCACCACCTTGACGTTCGTGCCGAAAGGCAGGCTGCGATGGGCGGCCGTCATGGCGGCCGGGTTCATGCGCTCGCCAGAGGCGGTCTTGGAGGTCAGCGCATACCAGGATGCGCTACCGCACTGGGCATGGGCCGCGGCTGGAAGGAAGGCGATGCAGGCCGTGGCTGCAAGGGCGGGCACGGCGCGCCGGCCGAGAAAATCTCTCATGGCTTCGGTAGTCCCCCAAATCCTTTAAATCTTCAGCCGCGCTTAGGGACCAAATGAGGCAGAGAGAGGACGGGGAGGGAGGAATTTGGTCGGGGCGGATTACTATAAATACCCGTCAGATATTTTCTTTTATCAGCCTCTTTTTGGCGAATGCTCGGCCTGAATGCGACTTGAGATATTTTCAAATTCGAGTGCAGTGATTTTGTTGGAGAAGGCACAATACCACATGAGCTGCCAAGGAGCATATTTGGCGGTGTGCTGGGACCTGCCTGTGTTGTGATTGGCAATGCGCTGCTTCAGATTTGCAGTTGCGCCGGTGTATTCTTGTTCTGGGAAAGGTAGGCTGCGGAGGATGTGGACGTACCACATGTGCGTGTCCGGCCCGTCTTCGCTCCGCTTCGCTCCAGCTACGCCGGACACTGCTTCGCTCTAACGGCCAACGCGCGGCTGCGCCACGCGTAGCCCGTAAGGGTGAAGCGTGGTGCCCAGGAGAGGACTCGAACCTCCACGCCTCGCGGCACACGGACCTGAACCGTGCGCGTCTACCAATTCCGCCACCTGGGCTAGGTGCGCTGCCGATGTAAGCGGCGGCGCTTTATGTGTCAACGCGGATTCTGCGATTTTCTCCGGCGGCTCCGCCGCCTGCGCTCAATCCTCCAGGATTTCCTTGGAGGCGACGGTGGAATCGGCGTTGAGGCGGTAGACGATGGGGACGCCGGTGGCGATCTCCATTGCGACGACCTCCTCGCCGCTCAGCCCGTCCAGGGCCATGACGAGCGCGCGCAGCGAGTTGCCGTGGGCACTCACCAGCACTGTCTCGCCGCGCAGCACATGGGGCTGGATGTCGTGCAGGTAATAGGGCCACACGCGGGCACCGGTGTCCCGCAGGCTTTCGCCGCCGGGCGGCTGCACGTCATAGGAGCGGCGCCAGATATGCACCTGCTCCTCGCCCCATTTCTTGCGCGCGTCGTCCTTGTTGAGGCCGGAGAGGTCGCCGTAGTCGCGCTCGTTCAGCGCCTGATCGCAGATGGTCTCAAGGCCCTCCTGGCCGAGCTCGGCGAGGATATGGTCGTTGGTCACCTGCGCACGCGACAGCACCGAGGTGAAGGCGATGTCGGGCTTCAGCCCGTGCGCCTTGATCCTGCGGCCGGCGTCCTTCGCCTCCTCATGGCCTTTCTCGGAAAGGCCGGGATCGCGCCAGCCGGTGAACAGATTCTTCAGGTTCCATTCGCTCTGGCCGTGGCGGACGAGGACGAGGGTTCCGGACATGGTAGCTCCCTTGCAATGTATGAAGATCTAGGCGTGAAGGATCAGGCGAGGCCGAGGACGTCAAGCATGGAATAGAGCCCCGGTTTCTTCTCCCGCGCCCACAGCGCCGCCTTCACGGCGCCACGTGCGAAGATAGTGCGGTCCTCGGCGTTATGGGAGAGGACGATGCGTTCGCCCGTGCCGGCGAGGATGACGGAATGCTCACCCACCACCGAGCCGCCGCGCAAAGTGGCGAAGCCGATCGTGCCGGCCTCGCGCGCGCCCGTGTGGCCGTCGCGCACGCGCACGCTCTTGTCGGCGAGGTCCACACCGCGGCCTTCGGCCGCCGCCGCTCCCAAAAGCAGCGCCGTGCCCGATGGCGCGTCCACTTTGTGGCGGTGGTGCATCTCCAGAATCTCGATGTCGAAATCGGCGGCGTCCAGCGCCTTTGCCGCCTGGCGCACCAGTACCGAGAGCAGGTTGACGCCCAGGCTCATATTGCCCGACTTGACGATGGTGGCGTGGCGGGCCGCCGCCGCGACCGCCGCTTCATCCTCGCCCGAAAGCCCGGTGGTGCCGATGATGTGAGCGATGCGCGCTTGCGCCGCATAGCCGGCAAACTCCACCGTCGCCCGCGGCGCCGTGAAGTCTAGCACGCCGTCGGCCTTGGCGAAGGCAGCCAGCGGATCGTCACTGATCTCGACATTGACGATGCCGATGCCGGCAAGCTCGCCCGCGTCCTTGCCGAGATGCGGCGATCCGGGGCGTTCTATTGCGCCGGCGAGGCAGGCGCCCTCCATCGTGTGGACGGCGCGGATCAGCGTCTGGCCCATGCGGCCGCCTGCGCCCACCACCACCAGACCCATGTCACCCATCAGCGTCGCTCCTCCATCTCCTTCGTTCGAGGTGCCCTCTTCGCCCCGCCACTGTCAACAGGCACCGCTTCCAGAAGGTCATCCGCCTTGTCCGTCTGCATTCGATAGAAGCGGGCATAAATGCCGTGCGGCTTTCGGACCAGGGTGCGGTGCGTACCCTGCTCGACCAGCCTCCCCTCTTCCAAAACAATGATCTGGTCGGCGTTGATGACCGTGGAGAGCCGGTGCGCGATCACTAGGGTAGTGCGCGTCTTCATCACCCGGTCGAGCGCCTGCTGCACCTTGGCCTCCGATTCATTATCGAGCGCAGAGGTGGCCTCGTCGAGGAGCAGGATAGGCGCATTTCGCACGATGGCGCGGGCGATCGACAGGCGCTGCCGCTGGCCGCCCGAAAGGGTGGCGCCGCTCTCCCCCACCAGCGTGTCGTAGCCCTGGGGCTGCCGCAGGATGAATTCTTCCGCGTTGGCGAGCTTTGCCGCTTCATCGATCTCGGCGTCGGTGGCGTCGGGCCGGCCGTAGCGGATGTTGTCGCGGATCGTCCCCTCGAAGAGATAGGGGTGCTGCGAAACGTAGGCGATGGCAGAGCGCAGCGAGTGCTTCGTGACCAGCGAAACGTCTTGCCCGTCGATGGCGATCTTTCCGCCGTCGAGGTCGTGGAAACGCTGCAGTAGGGCAAAGAGCGTCGACTTGCCTGCACCAGAGGGGCCGACGATGGCTGTCGTCTTGCCGGCCTTCGCTTCGAAGGTCACGCCGTGGAGCACCGGCATGTGCTCGGCGTAGGAAAACCGTACACCGTCGAAGGAGACGTTGCCTTCGGCGATCTTGAGCGGCTTGGCGCCGGGCGCGTCTCCCTGCTGCGGTTCGAGATCGAGAATCTCGTAGATCATGCGCGCATTGACCAACGCCCGCTCGATGCTCACTTGCACGCGCGCCAGCTTGCGCGCTGGGTCATAGGCCAGAAGCAATGCGGTGATGAAGGCGAAGATGGAGCCGGGCGGCTCCGCATGCGCCGCCGCGCGCCAGCCCGCATAGGCGAGGACGGCGGCGATGGCGAAGCCTGCCAGAATTTCAGTGATGGGTGCTAGCCGCTCGGAAACGCGGGCGATCTTGTTGGAGCGCGCTTCCGCGTTCCGAATCAACCCGGCCAGCTTGCCGGCCAGCACATCCTCCATGGTGAAGGCCTTGATGATGGCAATGCCCTGGACCGATTCCTGCATGGCGCCCAGGAGCCGAGAGTTGATCTCCACGGCCTCCCGCGTAACACGCCTTAGCCGCCGCATCAGGTAGTTGACCGCGTAGACCAGCGGCGGCCCGACGACAAAGGCGACGAGAGACAAGAGCGGGTCCATGACCACCATCACGGTCACCAGGCCGGCGAGGGAGACCAGATCGCGCGCGAACGCCGCAAGGGTCAGGTTGAGGAGATCGCGGATGCCGGTGATGTTCTGGCTGATCTGTGCGGCAAGCTGACCGGAGCGTGTGGCGGTGAAGAAGCCGATGTCGAGCCGCATCAGGTGTTCGAACATACGGCGCTGATAGCGGGCGACGATGTTGTTGCCCACTTGTGCCAGGAGCACCGACTGCCCATAGGTGGCGAAGCCGCGGATCGTGAAGGCAACGATGATCGCCAGCGCGATCCAGTAAACGAGCCCCCAGCGCTGCTGGTAGAAGACTTCATCGATGATGTCGCGCATGATCCAGGCGCTGAAGGCGGTGGTGGCGGCGATCGCCAGCATGCATAGCGCGGCAATACTGTATTGGGGGATGAAGTCGCGACCGTTTTCCGCCAGCACGCGACGGATGACGGCGATCACTTCACCGGGTTCGGGCGCGGTCTTGCTTTTCTTGCCGGACAATGAGCATCCGTTGTCGCTGCGGCGGCCATGGGCCGGGTTCACTCGGGTTCTGGCAGCCTATGCCCCATCGACCGCGCGCATGCAATCATCAATACCGGCCGGAAGCCGTGTGCACAGGCCGTCACGCCCTCCAGCGACGGCCCGCCGTCTCAACGCCGAAGCGTGCCGGTGTGCGCGCGTAGGCCGCAAGGCCGGTGAGCGCGGCCATGGGATGGGTGATGACATAGACCGGCATGGAGGCCAGGAGCTGGCTGTGCGGCGCCTTGTCCTCGAAGGCGGCGCGGAACTTGCCATTCTTCAACGCCGGCACGATCTTCTGGGCGATGCCGCCGGTCAGGAAAACGCCGCCGCGGCTCATGAATATGAGCCCGAGGTCGCCGGCGAGCCGGCCCAGATAGGTGACGAAAAGATCGAGCGCCTCGACCGCCATGGTGTCGCTGTGGTCGAGCGCGGCGCTGGTGATCTCGGCCGGGGTTGAAAACCGGGCCTCCTTGCTGTCGGCGCCGGCGATCGCGCGGTAGAGATTGACCAGCCCGCGCCCGCACAGGATCTGCTCCGCCGAAATGCGCCCCTCGATGGCCTCCAGATGTGGGAAGATTTCGTTATCGCGGGCCGTGCGCGGGCCGAGATCGACATGCCCACCCTCGCCGGGCACGGGTATCCAAGTGCGGTGCCCGTGCACAAGCCCCGCCACGCCGAGACCTGTGCCCGGCCCCAGCACGACACGGCTGCCGACGGTCTCGGCCTCGCCGCCGCCGATCTTTTCCAGATGTTCTTCGCCGAGCGCCACGACGGCGAGCGCTTGCGCCTCGAAATCGTTGAGCACGACGACATCGCCGAAGCCCATGGTCTCCATCATCTGGCGTGGCCGTACCACCCAATCGCAATTGGTGAGGTCGATCTCGTCGCCGTCCACCGGGCCCGCCACGGCCAGCACGGCCGAGCGCGGCAGGAGGTGGGTCTGGTCGAGAATGGCGCTCTGGATCGCCTCGTCCAATGTCGCATAGTCGGCCGTCTGCACGACCGGGAATTCCTTCGGCTCGGCATAGGAATCGACGACGATGGCGAAGCGGGCGTTGGTTCCGCCGATATCGCCGATGAGAATTGGGAAGTCGAGCACCCTGTCGGAATCGCTTGGATAAGGCATCGTTCCTACTGACTATCTTCCTGGCGCGGGCGTGCTCGCGCCTTCCTGTTCCAAAATGGCTTCCGCGGTGGCGCGATTGAGCGCCATGGGAATATCATACACGATCGCCAGCCGCATGAGCGCCTTGACATCGACATCGTGCGGCATCGGCGTCAGCGGGTCGACGAAGAAGATCACCAGGTCGACACCGCGCTCGGCGATCATTGCACCTATCTGCTGGTCGCCGCCCAGCGGCCCGCTCTTCAGACACCTGATCTTCAGATCGGGGCACGCCTTGGAGACACGCCCACCGGTGGTGCCCGTGGCGACCAACTCGCAAGCGGCTAGGTACGCCCGGTGATCGCGGGCGAAGGCCACCATGTCGTCCTTCTTCTGGTCGTGCGCGATGAGCGCGACGCGTCGCCGGTTCAAGTCTCTCACCAAGCCGGGAATCTAATCGGTTGAAGCTCTATAAGCGAGCGGAGCGGCCATGAAAAGCCGCCCGCCGGTATTTAGGGGGATTAGCGATAGGGCCGCGGCGAAGGCAGGGGGATGTCGGCCGGCTGCAGCGACAGGAGCAACGAGGCCGGGTTGGCGGCGCCGGCAAGGGCCGGAGCGCTCTGCGTGACTTGCGCCGGCAGTCCCTCCGGTCCGGCCAGCGTCACCACCGCCTCGGACGGCGGCGCCGGCGCTTCGAGCACCGCACGGCAGGCATTGGGCAGGGCGGCCATAGTCATGACGTCACGTGCTTTCGGCTTCTGCGGTCCTTCGGCGGGCCGCCACGGCTCCTCGGTGAACCACCAGGCGAGGCTGTCGTCACAGCCCTCGCTCCTAGGTGTGGCGGCCTGCGGCTTGCAGCCCGTCGAACCCTTGGGGCAACCGATGCGCACGTGGAAGTGATAGTGATGGCCCCAGAAGGGGCGGATCTTGTGCAGCCAAGAACGATCGCCTTGGACCGTGTCGCACAGCTTCTTCTTGATGCCCGGATGGACAAGGATCCGCTCGACCTCCGGATAACTCGCCGCCCTCCTCAGCACCGCCTCGTGCGCCCGCGTCCACTTGCGGTCGTCGACATAGAGCGTATCGCCCTTGAGCATGGAGACCGCGCTCACGCGCTCGCGCTCGGCAACGCTCATGCGCTTGTTGGGCATGGGTGTGAACCAGATATCGGCGTCGAGGCCGATCTGGTGCGAGGCGTGGCCGGAAAGCATCGGGCCGCCGCGCGGCTGCGATATGTCGCCCACCAGGAGCCCCGGCCAGCCATCCTGCGCTGCCTCGCGCGATAGGCGCTCGATCAGGCGGATGAGGTCGGGATGGCCCCAGCGCCGGTTGCGGGACAGGCGCATGGCCTGCCAGCGCGGGCCATCGGGGGCAATCGCAATGCCGCCGGCAAAGCAGCCCTTGGAGTAGAAGCCGTAAGCAGCCGGCGCGGCGACCGCCGGCAGCGTCTTGGCGCCGAAAAGTTCCTTCGCAAGCGGTTCGGCCTTGGCTGGAACCGCTGCTGTCATCGCCAGCGCCAGACAAACGCCGGCGAACTGGATAAGACGAGATCGCCGCATTAATCCCCTCCTGATGAAATCAGGTTTGCCGCGAATCATAACATATTTGCGGCAGATTCGCCCTTCCAGGCGTCCGCCTCCCACATCGCCTCCAGCGCCTTGCGGAAATCCGGGTAGCGCAGGCGGTAGCCGGATTCCTTCAGTTTCCGGTTCGAAGCGCGCTTGCACTCGGCATAGAAGGAGCGGGCCATGGGGCTCATATCCGCATCCTCGAAGGCGATTTCCGGCGGCGGCTCGACGCCCATCAGTCGCGCTGCATAGGCGACGACGTCTTGTGGCGGCGCCGGCTCATCGTCGGTGACGTTGTAGACGCCCCCGGCGGGCGCCTGCATCAGGTGGCGCATGGCGCCAGCGATGTCGGCCACGTGGATGCGGTTGAAGACCTGGCCGGGCTTGACGATGCGCCTGGCGGTGCCGGCGGCGAGGTTGACGAAGGCGTTGCGGCCGGGACCGTAGATGCCCGAAAGCCGCAGGATGGCGACCGGTATCCCCGCCTCCCGGGAAAACGCCATCCACGCCTTCTCCGCATCGAGACGCCACCTGGAGCGCCGCGAGGTTGGCCGGCATTCGCTTTCCTCATCCACCCAAGCCCCGCCATGGTCGCCGTAGACGCCGACGGTGGAGAGATAACCCACCCACTCGAGCGCCGGCATGGCGCCGGCGCCGGCCGCTCGCAGGCCGGTGAGAACCGGGTCGCCGTTTTCGTCCGGCGCGATCGAGACGAGGAGGTGGGTCGTCGTGTGCAGAGCTTCAAGGATACCGTTGCCGAGAGCTTCGCCGGTATAGACAAAGGGATCGATGCCCTTTCCTGCGAGGATGGCCGCATTCTTCGCGCTGCGCGTGGTCCCGCCGACGAACTCCGCCTCGCCGGTGATCTCCCGTGCGAAGGCCTGTGCCGAGTAGCCGGCGCCGAAGATGAAGACCCGTGCGCTCATTCCGCCTCGTCCTCCAGAAAACCGTGCTCCTCATAGAAAGCCCGCAGCTCTTCCAGCGCGGGATGGGCAAGCACCCTTCTTAGATATGTGCGAATGCGCGGCAGGTGGTGCAGATAGCCAGGCTTACCGTCGCGGTGGGCGAGCCGCACGAAGATGCCGAGCAGCTTGGTGTTGCGCTGGGCGGCGGTGATGGCATAGGCCTCCTCGAAGGCGGCGCGGTCGAAGCCAGGGGCACGGCGGGCGTCGCAGTAGGCATCCACCACCGCGCGCTCCAGCGCCTCGGGAATGTCCGCCCGCGCGTCGAGCGCGAGCGAGGCGACGTCGTAGGCACCGGGGCCGAAAACGGCATCCTGGACGTCGACGAGACCAAGACGCGCCAAGCCCTTCTTCCCCTCGCGCCAGATGATGTTGGGCGAGTGGAAATCGCGCAGCACCAGGCTCTGCTCGCTTGTCTCGAGACGGGTGAACAGCGCCGACCAGAGACGCCCGAACGCCTGCCTCTCCGCCTGGTTCGCCGCGCGGCCCTTCACATGGGGCAGATACCAGTCGAGCAGGAGTTCCGTCTCGATGCCGAGTGCTGCTCGGTCGTAGGGTGGTGGGGCGTAGTCGACGCCCTCGGCGACGGGGAAGCGCTCGGGCCATGCGTGCTCGTGCAGAGCTGCGAGCAGACGAGCGGCGGCCAGATAGCGCTCGGGGATGGGGGCGCCGCCGGTGGCAACGAAATGCTCATCGCCCAGATGCTCGATCAGGAGCAGACCCTGGTCGAGGTCCTGGGCATGGATGCGCGGTGTGAAGAAGCCGGCCGCGCGCAGGCCCCTCGCCACGCCAACGAAGGCCGTTATCGACTGCGCGAGACGGGCGATGCGGCTGTAGGGCAGACCATCGCGGACGACCGGCTCGTCGTGTCGCTCCGGCGCGTCCATGAGGATGAGCCTCTCTCCGCGCGCGGTGGTGATCGTCTCGTAGGCGCGAACGGAGGCGTCGCCCAGAAGGAAGGCCCGCCGGGAGTCGGCGTAGCGCGAAGCGTCGAGGAACTCCCTGATGGCGAGGGAGCGGGCGATGCGTGCGCGGGCTTCGTCCGGTGCGGCGATCTCGACCTCGCGCCCTTCCCCGCGTTCGCGCAGCGTGATGCGGATGGAGGTCTTGAAGGCACCGGGCGCACGCTCGGGCCACTCCACCAGCGCTATGCCTTCTGCAACCGCTTCGGCCAGCCCCAGCTCTTCCAGCTCCTCCGCAGCGGAGAGGCGATAGAAGTCGAAATGATGGGCAGGGATACGCAGAGCGTAGCTTTGCGCCAAGGTGAAGGTGGGGCTCGGCACGTCGAGGGCAGGATCGTCGGCAAGTGCGCGGATGATAGCGCGGGCAAGCGTTGTCTTGCCCATGCCGAGGTCGCCGTGAAGGGCCGCCACATCGCCGGGCCTGAGAGCGATCGCCAGATCCTCGCCCAGCCGGTTGGTCGCCTGCTCATCCGGCAGAATGCGCGCGAGGGGCTTGAGCGCGGTCATAAAGGCCGTTTATTCCGCCGCGGCGCGCACGCCCGTGGGCGCCAGGGGGAACCGGCAGGTGACAGCCGTGCCGCGGCCCTTGCCGGTATCGATCTCCACCTCGCCGCCATGTAGCTCTACGAAGCTCTTGACGATGGAGAGCCCCAGGCCGGCGCCGCGGCGCCGGCCGCCCTTGCCGCTCGGCTCGAAGCGCCTGAAGATGGCGGCGAACACCTCCGGCGACATGCCTGGGCCGTCGTCGTGGACGCGGAATTCCACGCCTTTGCCGTTCTGGCGAGCGGTCAGTGTGATATTGCCCTTCTCGGGTGCGTAGTTCGCGGCGTTGCTCAACAGGTTGTAGAGAATCTGGCGGACGCGGTTCTCATCGGCGTGGAAGGCGATGGGCGCTTCGTCCAGCTCGATATCCAGAGTGATATTGTGCTCGCGCAGGCGCTCGCTCACGAGGTCCGCCGCCGCCTTCACTGTCGGGCGAATCTCCACCTCGCCGATCTCCAGCTCCATGATGCCGGCGTCGACCGTGGCGAGATCGAGGATGTCGTTGACGACGGTGAGAAGCAGCGAGGACGACGAGCCGATATGGTCGACATATTCGCGCTGGCGCTGGCTGAGGGGGCCTGTCGTCTCCAGCGCCAGGAGCTCGGTGAAGCCGATGATGTTGGTGAGCGGCGAACGCAGTTCGTAGGAAACGTGCTGCACGAAGTCGTTCTTCAGCTTGTCGGCCTTTTCCAGCGCCTCGTTCTTCTCCTTCAGAGCGCGTTCGACGTTCACGCTGTCGGTCACGTCGACGAAGGTCATCATCACCTGACCGTTGGGCAGATGGACGATGGCGTAGTGGAGAATGGTGCCGGTGGTCAGCTCGATACGGCCGTTGCTATCACGCCGCTCGTCGTCGAAGCCGGTCACCGCGGCGACGAAAGTATCCCACGGGCTGGGCTTGGCCACCGCATCGCAGACCGCCTTGAGAGCCGAGATATGGGTGTCGCCCTCCATCAACTCCTCAGGGATGCCCCAAAGGGTGCGGAAGGCGGGATTCGACAGGCGCAGACGGCCGTCCGGCCCGAAGACCGCGACCCCTTCGGCCAGATTGTCCAGCGTCTCGCTCTGCACCTGGATGGCAGCGTTGTAGCGGCTTTCCAGGTCGATCTTTTCCGTCAGGTTCTCGAACACCCAGGTGACGCCGCCCTTGGGCTGCGGATTGGCGATGACGCGGATCGTACGGCCGTCGGGCAGGTGCCACCAGTACTCCTGCGGTTCCACCGCCCGATAAGCGGAAAGAAGCTGTTCCTTCCAGCGCCGCCATTCGGGCTGCTCCGCCAGCTTGCCTTCGCTGCGCAGGCGGTCGAGCAGCAGCGCATTCTCCGGCCCGCCGGCCAGGAAGGCGACATCGAGGCCCCACAATTTCTGGAAGGCCTGGTTGTGGAACTTCAGCTTCTGCTCGGCATCGAAGATGGCGACCGCCGTGTTGAGCTGGTCCAGCGTGTCTGCGTGGCTCTGCACGGTGCTCGCATATTCGCGCCGCAGCGCGTCAAGCTCGCTGGTGTCCAGGGCAAGGCCGGCGCTGCCGTTGCGGCCGGCGAAGTCCGTGACCATGAACAGGCGCCGGTCGCCACCGACCACGGTGGAGAGCTCCTCGCTGAACACCGCCTCTTGCAGGTGGTGCTGATCGAGAGCCGCGCGGGCAGATGTCGGCAGGAACTCGTGTCCGTCGCGCACCGCCGCGTCCGCTCCCTTGGCCTCGACCGAACGCGCATAGGCGGCGTTGACCCACTTCAATTTTCCCGCCTCGTCACGCAGCCAGAAAGGCATATCGAGTGCGTTGACGAGACCGAGAATGTTTTCGTGGTCGGCATGCAAGCGCTCGTGCGCGAGCTTTAGCCTGGCGTGCTCGGCCTGGGCGGCGGAGAGCGAGGAAAAGCGAATGACCGCATGAAGGGCGGACTTGCGCCCCTGCACCTCGATGAGGACGCCGGCGCTCGTCTCTGCCACGAGGTCGAAGCTGGCCCCCTTGTCGCGCAAGGCCTCCACCGCGCGGTCGAGCGCGGAGGCGGATTTTGGCATCAGCCAGCGGCCGAAGGCAAGGAATGTGCTGCGCTCGCGCGGGGCGCCGGTTTCGGCCGGCAGCTCCCCGGCGATGGAAGGGCGACCGCCGTCACCTGGCCAGACGACGACCCGCTGATCCTTCAGATTGAGAAGGGCTTCGGAGCGCGACAGGGCGCCGGAAAGCTCACCGACCCGCGTCCTGAGCTCGGCATTTTCGGTGGAGATGCGGGCGCGCTGGCGAATGAGCCAGATGGCCGACAAAAGTGCCGCCCCCATAACGCCGGCAAAGATGGAAAGCTGGATGACCTGGAGCGTATCGACCGAAATGCTGCTCAGCGGCAGATTGATCGTCTGCTGTGCCGCCGCGCCACTCCCCGTCATCGCCGTATAGGCAAGAACCGGCAGCGACACGCGTGCAAACCGCCCCATCCCGCAGCCACATCCTTTCCTACGGGCCAGATGCCCAGAAGCCCCGCCGCAAAGCGGGTCCAGCCCCGGCATGCCTTGTTCCTCTCCGCCGCATGATCTCCAAGACCGTCCGATCCGCGCCGAACGCAGGCACATCGGCGCCCCTCGAATCAGTGCACTGTACCCGGTGAGCGAATCCGGGTGAAGAAGGAAGCGTGACAAAAATAATGCCGAGCTCTGAGATAGAGCCCGGCACCCAATATATTGTGTTGTTCTTTTAATAGATCAGTATCTGTAGTGGTCCGGCTTGAAAGGACCTTGCGGGCTGACGCCGATATAGGCGGCCTGCTCGGGCGAAAGCTCGGTCAGCTTGGCGCCCAGCTTGCCGAGATGCAGGCGCGCCACCTTCTCATCCAAATGCTTGGGCAGCACATAGACCTGGTTCTCGTACTGGCCGGGCCGCGCCCATAGCTCGATCTGCGCCAGCACCTGGTTGGTGAAGGAGGCGGACATGACGAAGCTGGGATGGCCGGTGGCATTACCAAGGTTGAGCAGGCGGCCCTCCGACAGGAGGATGATCCTCTTGCCGTCGGGAAATTCGATCATGTCGACCTGTGGCTTGATGTTGTTCCATTTGAAATTGCGCAGGGCAGAGACCTGAATCTCGTTGTCGAAATGGCCGATGTTGCCAAGGATGGTCATGTCCTTCATCTGGCGCATCTGGTCGAGCGAGATGACATCCTTGTTGCCGGTGGCGGTGATGATAATGTCGGCGGTGGGGATAGCTTCCTCCAGCGTCACCACCTCGAAGCCGTCCATCGCCGCCTGCAGGGCGCAGATGGGGTCGGCCTCGGTGACCTTGACGCGGGCGCCAGCGCCAATCAGCGACTGGGCGCAACCCTTGCCGACGTCGCCATAACCGCAGACGACAGCCACCTTGCCGGCCATCATCACGTCTGTGGCGCGGCGGATTCCGTCGACCAGCGACTCCTTGCAGCCATACTTGTTGTCGAATTTCGATTTGGTGACGGAATCGTTCACGTTGATCGCGGGGAAGGGCAGGAGGCCCTTCTTCTGGAGCTGGTAGAGGCGGTTGACGCCTGTGGTCGTCTCCTCCGTCACGCCGCGGATAGCGTCCCGCTGGCGGGTGAAGAATCCAGGCGTCTCGGCCAGGCGCTTCTTGATCTGCGCGAAGAGGATCTCCTCTTCCTCGTTGCCGGGATTGGACAGGACGTCCTCTCCGGCCTCGGCGCGGGCGCCGAGAAGGATGTACATCGTGGCGTCGCCGCCATCGTCGAGGATCATGTTGGAGGGCTCGCCGTCCGGCCACTGGAAGATGCGGTCCGTATAGGTCCAGTAGTCCTCCAGCGTCTCGCCCTTGACCGCAAAGACCGGCGTTCCCGTCTCGGCGATGGCGGCAGCCGCATGGTCCTGGGTGGAGAAGATGTTGCAGGAGGCCCAGCGCACCTCGGCCCCCAGCGCCTTCAGCGTCTCGATGAGGACCGCCGTCTGAATGGTCATGTGGAGCGAGCCGGTGATGCGGGCACCCTTCAACGGCTGCTTGTCGCCGAATTCTTCGCGACAGGCCATCAGGCCGGGCATTTCTGTCTCGGCGATCTCGATCTCCTTGCGGCCCCACGGGGCAAGGGAAATATCGGCAACGATATAATCGGTGGCTGTCATCTGCTTCAGCTCCAGCTCGAAACGATCTTCACGCCGCGGAAAACGACGGGCGCAGGTTTCGGGCCTGACTAGCAGATCAGGCGGCAGGCGACAATGAAATATAAAGAAATCTTTATGCGTGCATGTCGTGCGGACGCACAGTACTCTAACTTTCCTCGCCGAAGCGGCTGGCAATCAGCTCTCCCAGGGCATGCATGACGGCGGCCGCCTCGGGGCCGTGCGCGCTTATCCTGATGTAGCAGCCGGGCGTGGCAGCCAGCATCATCAAACCCATGATCGAGGTGCCGCCGACGGCGATGCCGTCTTTTTCCACGGTCACCTCGGCATCATAACTGCCGACGAGCTGGACGAACTTGGCAGAGGCGCGGGCGTGCAGGCCGCGCTGGTTGACGATGGCAAACTCATGCGTGAGGACATCGTCCTTGGCGGGTTTGGTCGGTGCGATGCTCATTTGCCGTTGAGCACCTGGCTCGCCACGTTGATATACTTTCGGCCGGCGGTCTGCGCTTCTTCCAGTGCCAGCACCATATCGTTACCAGCGCGCACGCTGGACAACTTGATGAGCATCGGCAGGTTCATGCCAGCGACAACCTCGACACGACCGGCATCCATGACCGATATGGCAAGGTTCGACGGCGTGCCGCCGAACATGTCGGTGAGGATGATGACGCCGGCGCCCGTGTCGGCGCGGCTGACGGCGTCGACAATATCGCGGCGGCGCTGCTCCATGTCGTCCTCGGCGCCGATAGAGACCGTTTCGAGGTTTTCCTGGGGGCCGACCACATGCTCAACCGCATGGCGGAACTCTTCCGCCAGCCGGCCGTGCGTGACAAGGACGATGCCGATCATCGGGCCCCCGCCTTGCGTCGGCACCGCGCCGGGTCATTGCGCCGGGCGGTCCGCCCCCTGTCTGCGCGCTTCGAGGCTGTCACTCTGTCACTCCGTCCAAATGGCTTACCCGATGCGCAATGTCCGCTATCATCCAGCGGTTATCCAGCGATCGGGTTCACCGTTGCCCGACTGCCTCACGATACGAGCGCTATCTTGTCAACGCACAAAGCGTTGACAAGCCCAAAACTGCCACGTTTTGACGGATTTTTTGACGTTAGAAGTCCCTTCTCAGCCGAATGGCGGCAGGGAAAGACGTGCCGCGATGGCGAAAACCGCGCCTTCGGCATCGTGCTCGGCAAGCTCCAGGCATGGCAGCGCGACGCCTTGCAGCGACATCTGCTCGTCCCCATGAACGCGCGGTGCAGCCTCGGTAGCCACCAGATGCACCACCAGATCGACCACCGCACGTGGCTCATGCACCGTGCGGGCGGGACCGAAGCCGCGCGCCTCCACCAGGCCGCCGATCGTCTCCGGCGCACGGCCGATCACCCGCCCTGCCGTGGCGGAGAGAAACACCTGGTCATCCGCGACGAGCCTTGCGAAGCGCCCGCGAGCAGCGCAATAGGCCATGAGCGCCAGCGCCAGCCGGGTCTTCCCGGAACCGGACCGGCCGGTGACGAGGACGCCGCTTTCGCCGGCGATAATCAGGCTGCCGTGGCGGTTGGCCGGGGCCACCGTTCAGCTCTCGGCGGGTAGCGTGATGACGAAGCGCGCGCCGCGTATCTCGCCGGGCTTGGTGCCGGGGATGTTCTCGGCGGTCAGCGTGCCGCCGTGCGCTTCGACGATCTGGCGGCTGATGGACAGGCCGAGACCGGAGTTCTGTCCGAAGGCCTCGCCCGAGGGCCGGTCCGTATAGAAGCGGTCGAAGATGCGCTCGATGTCGTCGGCACGGATGCCAGGGCCGTTGTCATCCACGGTCAGCACAATGCGCCGGGCGGTGCGCGACAGCGAAAGCGTGATGCGCCCCTCATCCTCGGGCACGAATGAGCGCGCGTTCTCGATCAGGTTGGTGATGACCTGGCCGAGGCGCAGGTCATGGCCCGGCACGACGAAGCCCTGCCCCGGTTTACCTTCGACCTTGAACTGAAGATCAACAGGCTTCCGCCGGCTACCGGCATCGCGGATGCCGGCGACGAGGTCACCGACGAAGCGCTCGAGATCGACCGGCTCGGCGTCTTCACGCACCATCTCCGCGTCCAGCCGCGAGGCGTCGGAGATATCGGTGATCAGCCGGTCGAGCCGGCGCACGTCGTGCTGAATGATTTCCATCAGCCGGTCGCGCGAGTTCTGGTCCTTGGCGAGCGGCAGCGTCTCGACGGCGCTGCCGAGCGAGGTGAGGGGGTTCTTGAGTTCGTGCGCCACATCGGCGGCGAAGCTCTCGATGGCGTCGAGGCGGGCGTAGAGCGCCTTGGTCATGTCGCGCAGCGCCACCGAAAGATTGCCGATCTCGTCCTGGCGGTGCGAGAAATCCGGTATCTCCTCGCGGTTCCGGACACCCCGGCGCACGCGGATGGCGGCGGCGGAAAGGCGGCGCAGCGGGTTGGCGATGGTGGAAGCCAACAGCAGCGATAGCACCGCCGTCACGAGGGCGGCGACGCCGAAGACCCGCAGGATCGACAGCCGCTCCTCGGCGATGATACGATCGACATCGCCCTGGGTCGAAAGCTGAAGGACGCCGACGACGGCGCGGAAGCGCTGAATGGGCACCGCAACCGAAATGACGCGCTCGCCCGTCTCGCTACGGCGCACGAACGCTTTCGGCTCTCCGCCCGTCAAAGCAGCCATCACCTCCTCGTAGGCGACGCCGCTGCCGCCCGGCTGCTCCCGGTCGAGCGGAAGGTCGCCGCCCTGGAAGATCGCAGTAAGACGCTTCTGCAGCCATTCGAGGAAACCTTCCTCCTCCTCATCCATCGCCGGCAGATCGTAGCGCAGGATTTGGCCCCGTGAATAAAGATGGCGCGAATCGAGTAGCAGGTTGGCGTCGCGATCGTAGATGCGGGCGCGGGTCTTTTCGGGCGAAATCAGCCGCGGCAGAAGCGGCGCGACGAGTTCCGGGTTGATCGGGAAATCCAGGCTCTCGAAGCGGTCTGGCCGCGGCGACATGCTTTCGCCCGCCTGAAGCTCCAGAAGCTTCTCCGGATCGATCAGGATCGAATCCGTCTCCACCGTAGCGGATGCGGCGATAGCGCCGGCGATGATGCCGCCCTGGGTCCTGAGGCTCTCGATCTGAGCATCGATGAGCGCGTCGCGGAACTGGTTGATGTACAGGATGCCGATGACGAGCACCGTCATGGCACCGAAATTGAGGATGAGGATACGGCGCGTGAGGCTGGAAAACATGTAGTGGCCCAGCATGCGGCGGATCGGCACTGCGAGCCGGCCCAACAGCCAGGGCGTTGCCCGCTCCACCCTGCCCTGAGTCGCGCTGGTTCTCCTGTTTCCTACCTCAATGGCCATTCAGTAATCGTCGCCCGTCACGCCTCGCGGAAGCGGTAGCCGACGCCGTAGAGCGTCTCGATCATGTCAAACTCGCCGTCGACCGACTTGAACTTCTTGCGCAGCCGCTTGATGTGGCTGTCGATGGTGCGGTCGTCCACATAGACCTGCTCGTCATAGGCCGAATCCATCAGCGCGTCACGACTTTTCACCACACCCGGGCGCTGCGCCAGCGAATGCAGGATGAGGAACTCGGTCACCGTCAGCGTCACCGGCTCGCCTTTCCAGGTGCAGGTGTGGCGCTCCTGGTCCATGATGAGATGGCCGCGCTCCAGCGAGCGGCTCTGCTTGTCGGGCGCCTTGGCGGCGGCCTCGCGGGCGCTCGCCCGGCGCAGCACCGCCCGCACCCGCTCGACCAGGAGCCGCTGCGAAAACGGTTTGCGCACGAAATCGTCGGCACCCATCTTGAGGCCGAACAGCTCGTCGATCTCATCGTCCTTCGAGGTCAGGAAGATTACCGGCACATCGCTCTTCTGGCGCAGGCGGCGCAGAAGCTCCATGCCGTCCATGCGCGGCATCTTGATGTCGAGGATGGCGAGCGACGGCGGACGCGCACTCAGGCCTTCAAGTGCCGAGGCACCGTCCGTATAGGTCTCGACGCGATAACCCTCCGATTCCAGTGCAATCGAAACGGACGTGAGAATATTGCGGTCGTCATCAACGAGCGCGATTGTTGCCATATCCAGTGGCTCCCTCATCATGCAATGTCCCTTCGTGCTGCATCCGCGCGCAGTTGCAGGACAAATTGGGTACAAAATGTGGCACATTCTCCGGGCGGAGTCACTTTACGCGCCTGCATGCGACGGTTTCATGCGGCGCCGCCACATGGCTTCGGCAAAAGCCAGGAGCGCTCTCCCGAAGTTTGGGGAACATATAACCGATTTAACTCGTTCTAAAAATCCTTAAATCGATTAATGATTTGAAATTACTGTATTTTTCTGTTTCTGACGTGCGATGGCTGCTGACAAGGGTTCTCCGCCCGGGTTTGCTGGCCGGCCCTTCGATCAAAACAGATTTGGTAGCGAAACATGCACGAGACCGGTCACCGTGGTCCCCTGAGCGGGATCGAAACCAGCGGCCTGAAGACGACAGGCACCGTCTACTACAACCTCACCGAGGCACGCCTCTGCGAGGAAGCGATCCGCCGCGGCGAAGCCAGACTTTCAGCCCATGGCGCGCTCGTGGCCGAGACCGGCCAGCACACGGGCCGCTCGCCGAAGGACAAGTTCATAGTCCGCGACGCCGATACGGAAGATGCCGTGTGGTGGGACAACAACGGCGCCATCTCGCGTGAGCAGTTCGAAACGCTTTACGAGGATTTCCGGCGCCACGCGGACGGCCGCGACCTTTTCGTGCAGGACCTGGTGGGCGGCGCGGATCCGGAGAACGCGCTGCCGACACGTGTCGTCACCGAATATGCCTGGCATTCGCTGTTCATCCGCAACCTGCTCATCCGCCCTGCGCGCGATGCGCTCTCACGCTTCGTGCCGAGGATGACGGTGATCGACCTTCCGTCCTTCCGCGCCGATCCCGCCCGGCACGGCTGCCGTGGCGAGACCGTCATCGCCATGGACCTGAGCCGCATGATCGTGCTCATCGGCGGTACTTCGTATGCCGGAGAGATGAAAAAGTCGGTCTTCACCGCACTCAACCACATCCTGCCGCCGCGCGGCGTCATGCCAATGCATTGCTCGGCCAATACGGGGCCGGAAGGCGACGTCGCCGTGTTCTTCGGCCTGTCCGGCACGGGCAAGACGACGCTTTCGGCCGATTCGGCGCGCACCTTGATCGGCGACGACGAGCACGGTTGGGGCCAGGAGGGCATCTTCAACTTCGAAGGCGGGTGCTACGCCAAGACCATCCGTCTGTCGGCGGAGGCCGAGCCGGAAATCTTTTCCACCACGAGGCGCTTCGGTACGGTGCTTGAGAACGTCGTGCTCGACGAGGCCGGCGTGCCGGATTTCGACGACGGCAGCCTGACGGAGAACGCGCGGGCCGCCTATCCACTGCACTTCATCCCCAACGCGAGCGGCACGGGGCGCGCCGGACAGCCGAAGAACGTCATCATGCTGACGGCAGATGCCTTTGGCATCATGCCGCCGATCGCGCGGCTGACGCCGGCGCAGGCCATGTATCACTTCCTGTCCGGCTACACGGCCAAGGTGGCGGGCACGGAAAAAGGCGTGAAGGAGCCGGAGGCTACGTTCTCCACCTGCTTCGGCGCTCCTTTCATGCCGCGCCATCCTTCTGCCTACGGCAACCTCTTGCGCGACCTGATCGCCGGCCACGGCGTCGACTGCTGGCTGGTGAATACCGGCTGGACGGGCGGTGCCTACGGCACGGGCAAGCGCATGCCCATCCAGGTCACACGGACGCTGCTTGCCGCGGCACTCGATGGCTCGCTCGGCAAGGCCGAATTCCGCACTGATCCGAATTTCGGCTTCGCCGTGCCGGTGGCCGTGCCCGGCGTCGACAGCGCCATCCTGGACCCGCGCTCCACCTGGAGCGACAAGGCCGCCTACGACTTGCAGGCAGAGCGCCTGGTCGGCATGTTCATCGACAATTTCGAGAAATTCGAATCCCATGTCGATGCGGATGTGCTGAATGCCTCACCGCTCGCCCGGCAGGCGGCCGAATAGGCCTGCCGGCGGATTTTCAGATCACTTCATCGTTTCGTGGAATCGATGAAGTGATCTGGCTCGTTGTTTTGTCGCAATTCCGGACGGAAAACCGGTTCCCACTTTCCTGGAATTGCTTTAGCGTGCGACCCGGCGTTGGTTTTCGCCGGTGCCGCGCAGGAGGGCCCGCGTCTCGTCCGCGTCGCGGGGCTTGCCGAAGAGATAGCCCTGGCCGCCGGCGCAGCCGAATTCCACCAGCCGTTCCGCCTGCGCTTCCTCCTCGATGCCTTCCGCCACCACGTCCATGCCGAGCCCCTCGCACATGGCCAGGATGGCGCGGATGATGTGCTCCGACGGGCGGTCGGTAAGAATCGAAGAGACGAAAGCGCGGTCGATCTTCAGCTTGTCGAAGTGGAAGTCGCGCAACCGCCCGAGGCTTGACTGGCCGGTGCCGAAATCGTCGAGCGAGACGCGGATGCCCATGCGCCTCAAGTCGTTGACGATCTTCTCGGCCGACGCCGGATCGCTCATCAGGCCGGTTTCGGTGATCTCCACCTCCAGGCGACGGGGGTTGAAGCCCGTGCGCTCCAGGATCGCCAGGATATGCAGGCCGGTGTTGTGATCGACCAGTTGCGACGGCGATAGGTTGAAGGACAGGAACAGGTCTTCCGGCCAGTCGCGCGCCGCCTCCACCGCCTTGCGCAACACCAATTGCGAAAGCTGGCCGATGATGCCGCGCTCCTCGGCGATGGGGATAAACGTTGCCGGCGAGACGACGCCGAGATCCCGGTCGGTCCAGCGCGCCAGCGTCTCGAAACCGATGGTCCGCCGGGTGGTGAGATCGATGATGGGCTGGAAGTGCGGCTCCACCTCTCCCGCCGCCACCGCGCGCCGCAAGGCCTGCTCGATACGCGTGAGACGCTTGGCCGCCTCTTCCATCTCGCGCGTGTAGACCACCACGATGCCGCGGCCGGAGCGCTTCGCCTGGTAAAGAGCCGTCTCCGCCTTGCTAAGGAGAAGGTCGGTCGTGTCCTCCTCCGAATAGAAGAGCGAACAGCCTGCCGATGCCGAAAGGCGCGCTGTACGATGGCCGACATCGTAGGGCGCCGACAGTATCTCGATCAGCATCCTCGCCTTCTCGGCAATCGCGTCCTCGCTGAAGACCATCGGGCAGAGGAAGGCGAACTCGTCGGCGCCGATGCGGGTGACGGTGGAATGCTCGTCCATCGCCGCGCGCAGGCGCATGGCCACCTGATGCAGGATCTCATCGCCGGCGGCGCGGCTGAACAGATCGTTGATCGGCTTGAAACCGTCGAGATCGAGCACGCCGACGGCAAACGGCGCCGGATCATCTGCGCGCTCGGCAATGAGCCTATTCACCTTGTCGTAGAAACGGTGCGTGTTGCCGAGCCCGGTCAGCGGATCGGTGAGGACGAGATCCTCTCCGTGTCCCCTGGTTGCTTGTCCGATAGACAGGGCGGACGGCATGCTTTTTTCCTATTCCGGAGCCTTTTGACGGAACATGCATGTGAAATTCTTTAAGAAACGTATCATGCTATAACAATTTGGAATTCGGCTTTCCGACTCTACCCGCCGACGCCGGCAGGCAGTGCTTGACAGGGCGCTGCCCGCGCCGTCATCTGCCGCCACAGCAGCCCCAAACGGAGATTCCGCCCATGCCGCTCAGCGTCGCCTTCCAGATGGATCACATCTCCACCGTCTCGATCGCCGGCGACACCACCTTCGCCCTGGCGCTGGAGGCGCAGCGGCGCGGGCATAAGCTTTGGCATTACACGCCCGACCAGCTTTCGCAGCTCGGCGACAGGGTGTTTGCCACGATGGAAGCGATGATGGTGCGCGAAGAGGTGGGAAGCCATTTCAGCCTGGGCGAGCCGCTGCGGACGGACCTTGCCGAGATGGATGTGGTGCTTCTGCGCCAGGACCCGCCCTTCGACATGCACTACATCACTACCACGCATATCCTCGAGCGCATCCATCCGAAGACACTGGTCGTCAACGATCCCGCCTGGGTGCGCAACAGCCCGGAGAAGATTTTCGTCACCGAATTCGCCGACCTGATGCCGGACACACTGATCACCCGTGATCCGGCGGAGGTGGACGCCTTCCGCGCCGAGCACGGCGACATCATCGTCAAGCCGCTCTACGGCAATGGCGGCGCCGGCATCTTCCATCTGCTGGAGGCCGACCGCAATCTGGCTTCGCTACTCGAGCTGTTCACCCAGACCTTCCGCGAGCCGTTCATCGTGCAACGCTATCTGAAGGAGGTGCGCGGCGGCGACAAGCGCATCATCCTGATCGAGGGTGAGCCGGTAGGCGCCATCAACCGGGTGCCGGCCGAGCACGATTCGCGCTCCAACATGCATGTCGGCGGCCGTGCCGAACCAACGGAGATCACCGAGCGCGAGCGTGAGATCTGCGCGCGCATCGGGCCCGCCCTGCGCGAGCGCGGCTTCGTGCTGGTGGGTATCGACGTGATCGGCGGGCTCCTGACCGAGATCAACGTCACTTCGCCGACCGGGGTGCGCGAGGTGAAGAAGTTCGGCGGCGCCGACATCGCAGCCCTTTTCTGGGACGCGGTAGAGGCACGGCGCTAGGTCCGGCGTTCCTCTGCTGCAACCGTCTGCCGCCTGCCTTGCAACCAGGGCGGTCTATTTGTTCGCGTAATGTTCTTGATCCGGCATGCAATCCATGCTTGAGTGACGCAACTGATCATTCCACCGGGCACAGGGGCGCCAGAGGGCGGGGGAGGTTGCATGGTTTCGCGTGTGCGTACGATTGCGTTCGAGGGGATCGACGCTGTTCCCGTCGATGTGCAGGTGATGGTCGCGCCCGGCAAGATGGGCATGCAGATCGTCGGGCTGGGCGACAAGGCCGTGGCGGAGAGCCGCGAGCGGGTGCAGGCCGCACTCCATGCTTCGGGCCTCTCCATGCCGCCCAAGCGGGTGACGATCAATCTCGCGCCCGCCGATCTTCCCAAGGAAGGCAGCCACTACGACTTGCCGATCGCCCTCGGCCTGATGGCCGCGCTCGGCGCCGTGCCGGCGGACGCTTTGAGCGACTATGTAGTGCTCGGCGAACTGGCGCTCGACGGCACGGTGGCGCGGGTGGCCGGCGTGCTGCCAGCGGCGATCGGTGCCAACGCCATGGGCAAGGGCCTTATCTGCCCGCATGACTGCGGGCCGGAGGCCGCGTGGGCCGGCACGGATGTTGACATTCTGGCGCCGCGCAGCCTGATCGCACTGGCCAACCATTTCCGCGGCACGCAGGTGATGAGCCGGCCGGAGCCGGCCCTGGGGCCGCCGCCCGGCTTGTTGCCCGACCTGTCCGACATCAAGGGCCAGGAGAGCGCCAAGCGGGCGCTGGAGGTGGCGGCGGCCGGCGGCCACAATCTCCTGATGGTCGGCCCGCCTGGTGCCGGAAAATCCATGCTGGCGCAGCGTTTGCCCGCCATCCTGCCGCCGCTGTCGCCGAAGGAGCTTCTGGAGGTCTCCATGGTCGCCTCGATCGCCGGCGAGCTCGCCGACGGGCGCCTGTCCGACCGGCGTCCCTTTCGCGCGCCGCACCATTCGGCATCCATGGCGGCGATGGTCGGCGGCGGTCTGCGTGCCCGGCCGGGCGAGGTGTCGCTGGCCCATCACGGCGTGCTCTTTCTCGATGAATTGCCAGAGTTCACGGCGCAGGTGCTCAACTCGCTGCGCCAGCCGCTGGAAAGCGGCGAATGCGTCATCGCGCGGGCCAACCACCGGGTGAGCTATCCGGCACAGATCCAGCTCGTTGCGGCAATGAACCCTTGCCGCTGCGGCATGGCGGGCGAACCGGGGCACCGGTGCGCGCGCGGGCCGCGCTGCCAGGTCGAATATCAGGCGCGCATATCCGGCCCACTGCTCGACCGCATCGACCTACGCATCGACGTGCCGGCAGTCTCGGCGGGCGACCTCATCCAGCCTGGCAAGGCAGAGGACAGCGCCACCGTCGCCGCACGCGTCGCCCGCGCCCGCGATATCCAGCGGGAGCGCTTCGCCAATCTCGGCCTGCCCGGATGGACGACAAACGCGCGCTGCTCACCCGCCCTTGTCGAAGATATCGCAGCGCCCGATGCAGCAGGCCTCTCGCTGCTCCAGGATGCGAGCGAGAAGATGGGGCTGTCGGCCCGCGCCTATCACCGGGTGCTCAAGGTCGCACGCACGCTTGCCGATCTCGACGGGCAACCGACGGTCGGCCGTATCCACCTTGCCGAGGCCATCTCCTACCGCGTTGCCGGCGAGCGCCTGGCGCAGGCGGCGTGAGGGTGGCACGATAATTCGCTTCAGTGGCAGGTTGGAGCGATTCCAGGAAAAGTGGGAACCGGTTTCCCGCGCAGAATTGAATCGCGATAAAATAATGAGTTAGGCCAGCTCATCGATTCGATCAACTGGTCTATGTCACCCGAACGGCGGGCGGGAAAACGCCACGCCGCATGAGTGCGAATGGAGAATGGGCTCTGCGAAAAGACGCGTGGAGCTATTTGCGGACGGCGCCGACGAGCAGGTTGTTCCCCGAGCGCAGGCTCACCCAGCGGCCGGTGTGGTCACTTGCCTGACGCTTGAGATACCGGTAACCGGTATGGCTCCACAACTTCACATCGTCCTTGAGGTTGTCGAGAATGAAGTCGCCCTGGTCCGTCCGCACGGTCAGCACCGCGTGGCCCTCGCCGTCACGCTTGCGCACGACGGTGATCAGCAGGTCGGAGAGGGGGATGCCCGCTCGCTGTAGCTGCCGGCGCTTCTCCAGCACGTAGTCTTCGCAGTCGCCGACGCCTTTGCTCGGATAGGTCCAGACCTCTTCCCTTCCGTAGATGTCGCGGTCGTTCATTGCCTTTACGGATCTGTTGACCGCGAGGTTGACGCTTGCGATCTTTCGTCGCAGCGCGCTGGTCATGCGGACCGGGCCGTTGTCACGCAGCCGGATAGCACATTCGCCCGGCCTCTTCTTGCAGAATTCGTAATGCCCGACGGGTTGAGATGTCGCCCCACCCGTCGCCATCGAGCCGGAGGCAGCCGCTGCGCCGGTGCCAAGCCCGCTCAAAACCATGCAAATTCCCATTGCGGTGCTGACACCCGCCCGCCTCGCTGCCATTTTTTGGAGCTCCCCGTTATTTCTTAATGAAGAGTTAAGAGGTTCGGGGCGGGTGCTGTCAATTATAAAATCGGTCAAGCGTGCCTTATGGTTTATATCTCCCAGCCGCCTGCGCCGGGAATCTTCGGGAAGGACTTAGCCTCTCAGCGCGCGCCTTTCGCCCGTTTCTGCTTAGCGGCGGGGGTGGCGTGGGCGGCGATGAAATCGACGATGCGTGGGGCGATCTCGGCCCTGAAGCGCGACCCGTTGAAGACGCCATAATGGCCGACCACCGGTTGCAGATAGTGGCTGCGCATGGCGTCGGGAATGTTGACGCAGAGGTCTTGCGCAGCCTTGGTCTGTCCGACGCCGGAGATATCGTCGTTCTCGCCCTCGACCGTCAAAAGCGCGACCGAGCGTATGGCGGCGGGGTCCACCGGCTCGCCGCGATGCGTCATCTCGCCCTTGGGCAGTGAATGGCGGACGAAGACCGTGTCGACGGTCTGCAGATAGAACTCCGCCGTCAGATCCATCACCGCCAGATATTCGTCGTAGAAGTCGCGGTGCTTCTCCGCCGGTTCGCCGTCGCCCTCCACAAGGTGCATGAAGAACTCCTTATGGGCGGTGATGTGCCGGTCGAGATTCATGCTCATGAAGCCGGAGAGCTGCAGGAAGCCCGGATAAACCTGGCGCAGGAAACCGGGGTTCGGCCACGGAACCTGCATTATGACGTTCTCGCGGAACCAGTCGATGCCGTGTTCCTCGGCTAGCCGGTTGACGGCGGTGGGGTTCTTCCGCGTGTCGATGGGGCCGCCCATCAGCGTCATGGTTGCCGGCAGATTCCCGTCGCCGCGCGCCTCCATCAGCGCCACTGCCGCAAGCACCGGCACGGAAGGCTGGCACACGCCCATGACATGGGCGCCGGGACCAAGCACGCGGAACATCTCGATGAGATAGTCGATGTAGTCGTCAAGGTCGAAGCGGCCGTCCGAGAGTGGCACCATGCGCGCGTCGGTCCAGTCGGTGATATAGACGTCGGCATGCGGCAGCATCGCCTCCACCGTGCCGCGCAGCAGCGTTGCGTAGTGGCCGGACATGGGCGCCACCATCAGGAGCCTTGCATCCGGCTTGCGGCCGGCCGGCAGGTCGCGCACGAAGCGGATCAGCCGGCAAAAGGGCCGCGACCACACCACCTCTTCGGTAACGGCAACCGCCTTGCCGTCCACCACCGTCGTCTCGATGCCGAATTCCGGCTTGCCGTAGCGGCGGGTGGTGCGCTCGAACACCTCCGCGGCCGCGGCGATCGTGCGGCCCCAGGGCGTGCTGGAGGCTGGATTGAACGGATTGGCGTAGAGAAGCCGGACTGCTTGGGCATAGGCCCGTGCTGGTTGCAGGGCCGCGTGGTTGAATTCGTAAAGCTGGTAATACAAGGCAGACCTTTCCGACACGGGGCCTTTACCGCCGATGCTTGTCCGGCGAGGCGGCTTGTGCTGCGGCTATGGACGATGGTTCAAACTAACGCAGGTTTGATGCATTGCAATAGAGGTGACGGTTTCCTCAGTTAAGTTACTGAAACTTATGTTCTCTCAAGGCTGCTTTCAAGCTAGGGGATGTTGCGGCGCAGCATCAAAAGCCGCCTTTCGGCCGCGATTCCCGGCGGCAACTCAGCCAGAAATTGCCTGGCAAGGGGGGCGGGAGCGGCATCGAGGGCGCATTCCACGAAGCCCTGCCCGGCATAGAAACGCTCATTGAAGGGAAGGTCGCGAAAGGTCGTCAGCGAGACGCCCTCGTGGCCCTCCTCGCGGCTTCTGCCGATTGCTGCGGCAAGCAGCGCCGTGCCGATGCCGCGGCGCCCATGGGCGGGATCCACCGCAAGCTCCCGCAAATGCAGGAACCCGCCCACAGGATGGAGGATGGCATAGCCTACCGGGCCATCTTCGCAATGCGCCGCCACGAGGGTCTCGCAAACCCCGGCGAGCGCGTGGAACTGCGCCGTCGTCAATGTGCCCTCGGCCAGCGAGGGGTAGCCGTATTCGGCAAAGAGGATGGAGGCGCGCGCATCCACCGCCGCCAGCGCGGCCGCATCGTCTGGCCGGTAGGCGCGGATGGCGTAGCCCGCCGGCAATCCGTATTCCTTCATCGCGCGCGCGGTTCAGCCCTCATAGCCTTCGACGATGATCATCTCGGCGTCCGCCACCTCCTGGCGGATGGCCTTGGCGGCCTGGTAGTCGGGGGAATTGTAGCAATCCGTGGCCGCTTGCATCGACGGAAACTCGATCACCACGTTGCGCCCGCGCCCCTTGCCTTCCATGGCCTCATAGGCTCCGCCGCGCGCCAGAAACCGGGCGCCGAAGCGCTCGAAGGCGGGTTTTGCGGTCGCCACATAGTCCTTGTAGCGCTCCGGGTCGCGCACATCCACGTGGGCAATCCAGTAGGCCTTGGGCATTTTCCTCTCCCCTCGGTTCGCGGTCTTCAGGCGGCTGTGAGCATTTCCGCCAGGATGGCTTCGGCGGCGGCCTTGCGGTCGGCGGCGGCAACAACCGGGCGGGCGACGACGAGATGGCTGGCACCGGCGCGGATGGCGTCGGCCGGCATCATGACGCGCTTCTGGTCGCCATGGGCGGCACCTGCGGGGCGGATGCCCGGCGTGACGACCGCCAGTTCCGGCCCGACAATGGCGCGCACGGCTTGCGCCTCGGCCGCCGAGCAGACGACACCTCCCATGCCAGCGTTACGCACCTGTTCGGCGCGACGCAGCACCAGCGTGTGCGGGTCGTATTCATAGCCGGCGTCGATCAGGTCTTGTTCGTCCATGGAGGTGAGCACCGTGACGCCGAGCAGGCAAAGGCCGGAGCCTTCCGCAGCGGCAACGGCCGCACGCATGGCTTTTGGATAGGCGTGCAGCGTCAGCATGGTGACGCCCATGCGGGCGATATTCTCGACGCCTTTGGCGACGGTGTTGTCGATGTCGAGGAGCTTCATGTCGAGGAAGACTTGCCTGCCCGACTGCACCAGCTCCTGCGCGAAGCCTAAACCGCCGGCGAAGGCGAGCTGATAGCCGATCTTGTAGAAGACCACGGTGTCGCCCAGTTCGGCCACCGCCTTTTCGGCCTCGGCGAGTGTGGGCACGTCGAGCCCGACGATCAGACGGTCGCGCATCTTGTCAGCCGGCACGGTCCACCCCCTCGAATGTTTCCATCGGCGTCCAGTCGCACAACAATTCGCGGCTGGCAATCCCGAAGGCGAACAGGCTGCCACCGCCCGCGGGCTGATCTTCCCGTCTGGAGATCCGACGGCTGCCGATCCGGCATTTGAGCAACGTGCCGACAGCGCCGTGCCCGACCAGGAGCGTGGGCACAAGCTCTGAGCGGTTCAGCGCACGGCGCACCGCCGCCTCGATGCGATCGGCAGCGTCGACCGCCCTTTCCCAGCCCCGCCAGCTCTTTTGCGGCTCGCCAAAGAACCTGTCGGCCGCGGCTTCGAATTCATCCGGTTGCAGAAAACCCGTCGCCGAGCGATCGTTTTCTCCCATCTCCGGGTCGACCTCGATCGCGACACCCAGACGCGCCGCTATCAGCGCAGCCGTCTCGACGGCCTTCAACTCCGCGCTGGAGACGATGCGCCTGATCGGGCGCAGCCATGTCTTCCCAAGCATGGCTTCGACCCGTTGCCTCCCCCGACCGGAAAGGCGCCATTCGGGCACCGGACGCTCCGGTTCTATCTCGACTTGGGGATGCGTGAGATAGAAGGCTGTCACACCTCCACCCGCGTCGACAGCATGCGTGCCCGCTCGATCAGCGTGCGGCAGACCTTGGCCATCGCCTTCTGCAGCCGTTCCTCCAGAAAATCGCCGTTCTCGTCGAAGGCTTCCTGGGCGCGCGACACGGAGCATTGCGGTGTGATCACTTCCGCCTGGCAGTGCACGAGCACACCGCGCAGGTGGATAATCGCGCGCGCGCCGGCATAGCCGCCGTCGGAGGAGGAGCAAAGCGCCACAGGTTTGCCGCGGAAGGCGCGGAGGGAGCGGCCTTGCGCATCGGCCTTGACGCGGCTGATCCAGTCGATGGTGTTCTTCAACAGAGGCGGCAGCGAGGAGTTGTATTCGGGAGTGGCTATCAAGAGCCCATCATGGGCGGCGAGCATGTGGGCCAGTTTCACGGCGTTTTCCGGTACGCCCTTTTCCCGTTCCAGATCCTGATTGAGGATCGGCAGGGGGTAGTCGGCAAGCGAGATGCGCGTGACTTCGGCGCCCTGCAGCGCCAGCTCCTTCACGGCCGCATCGGCGGTTTTGCCGCTAAGGGCGCCGCTGCGGATCGAGCCGGCGAAGACAAGAATTTTTGGATTCACGGCTCCCACCGTTTCAATTTTACCGCCTCGGGTATAGGCGATCGGTGGGGTATTTCAAGCGCGGCGAGGTACGCTCGGCGAAACGCCTACAAAGAAGTCTCTCGCGCATGAGTCTGGCAGATTATGACTTCGGCCAGCCGAAAAGGGGATGTCCGGTCAATGCTTCGCCCGACGATACACCCAAAGCTGGGTCGGCGGGATATTGCGGATGACGAAGTCGAAATGCTCGACCGTATAATCGCCATGGCCGGGCGGAATCGGCGACCTTGGACCATAGGTGAGCTGAATCACGGGGCGCCCTGCCGGAACGCGGCGCAATAGGCCTTCCAGATAGCCGATGCGCGCCTCGATGGGGAAGTTGAGCAGCGGCACGCCCGAGATGACGCTGTCGAAGGTCTGCGGGGCGTCTGCGCCGAGCGTGTGGTCGAGATTGAAGGCGTCACCCTCGATGACATGAACGCGAGGATAGCAGGCGCGCAGATGCTTGACGAAATCGGGTGAATATTCGACCGCGTAGAGATCTTCCGGCTTCACGCCACGCGCCAGGATAGCCCGGGTGATCACGCCGGTGCCAGGCCCCACCTCGAGCACCGGAAGGCCGGACGCCGTGTCGATGACGGAGGCCATCCGCCGCGCCGTAACACCGCTCGTGGGAACGATGGAACCGACGGCTTTCGGCCGATCGATCCAGCCGCGAAAAAATCGCAGTTCATCTTCAAATCGATCTGCGATCGCCTTACGGACGTCCGAGCCTTTGCTCATTTCCAGCTTCCTCCGTCCCCACTCCCCACGGCGTCTCGTCGGCGACGCTCCGTCACTCGCCAAAGGATTCGAGGAAATCCTTCATGCGAGCGAAGAAGCCCGTCGACTGCGGACTATTCTCGCCGGAGGAGATTTTCTCGAACTCTTCCAACAGTTCACGCTGTTTGCGCGTCAGGTTCTGCGGTGTCTCCACCGCCACCTGTATATAGAGATCACCCACCTGCGGCTGCCTGAGCACAGGCATGCCCTTGCCCCGCATGCGGAACTGGCGGCCGTTCTGCGTGCCCTCGGGCACTTTCACGCGGGTCTGGGTGCCGTCGAGGGTGGCGACCTCGAAGGAGCCGCCGAGGGCGGCCGTGGTCATGGAGATGGGCACCTTGCAGTAGAGGTCGGCGCCGTCGCGCTGGAAGAATTCGTGCGGCTTGACCGACAGGAAGATGTAGAGATCGCCCGTGGGGCCGCCGCGCAATCCCGCCTCGCCCTCGCCGGCGAGGCGGATGCGCGTGCCGTCCTCGATACCGGCGGGGATGTTGACGGAAAGCGAGCGCTCCTCGACGACGCGTCCTTGCCCGGAGCATTTCGTGCAGGGGTCCTTGATGATCTCGCCGCGGCCCTGGCACTGCGGACAGGTGCGCTCGATGGAGAAGAAGCCCTGCGCGGCGCGCACGCGGCCGGCGCCGTGGCACATGGAGCACTGTGCCGGGGAGGAACCGGGCTTGGCGCCCGAACCGGAACATTCATCGCAGCTCACCGATGTTGGCACGTGGATCTGCGCCGTCTTGCCGGTGTAGGCTTCCTCCAGCGTGATCTCCATATTGTAGCGCAGATCCGCGCCCCGGTCGCGGCCGCCGGAGCGGCGGCGCCCGCCACCCATGATGTCTCCGAAAATGTCCTCGAAAATATCGGCGAAGCCACCGCCGCCAAAGCCGCCGCCATGCCCGCCCATACCACCGTTCTCGAAGGCGGCGTGGCCGAAGCGGTCGTAGGCCGCGCGCTTCTGCGGGTCGCGCAGCGTCTCGTAGGCGAGGTTGATTTCCTTGAACTTATGCTCCGCCTCGGCATCGCCCGGATTACGGTCCGGGTGGTACTTCATGGCGAGCTTGCGGAATGCGCTCTTTAGTTCCTTTTCGTCGGCGTTTCTCGACACGCTAAGCGTCTCGTAAAAATCTGCCTTCATGAATTAAAGATCCCGCATGTTCTTCTGGGTCCGGCACCACTGTCCCCGGCCGGTGTCCGCTATTTAGGTGTTCCGCAGTGCGAATGCCATAGTCTGCGGGATTTTGGAAGCCGTCAGCCGCCGACAGTCCGGAAAAGAAAAGGGCCCGGGCAACGACGCCCGGGCCTTCCTGTCGTTCCATAAACGCCGGTCAGGCCGACTTCTTGTCGTCCTCGTCTATTTCCTCGAAGTCGGCGTCGACGACATCGTCACTGGACTTGGCCTCGCCCTCAGCGGAGGCTTCCTCTGAACCCTCGGCCTGGCTTGCCTCGTACATAGCCTGGCCGAGCTTCATGGAAGCCTCGGCGAGCGCGGTGGTCTTGGCCTTGATCGCCTCCACGTCGTCGCCTTCGGTGGCCGTCTTCAACTCGGCGATGGCGTTCTCGATGGCCTTGCGCTCTTCCTCGGAAACCTTGTCGCCATACTCCTTGAGCGACTTCTCCGAAGAATGGATGAGGGCTTCGGCCTGGTTCTTCACCTCGACCGTCTCGCGGCGCTTCTTGTCGGCCTCGGCATTGGCCTCGGCGTCCTTGACCATCTTCTCGATCTCGTCGTCGGAGAGGCCGCCGGAAGCCTGGATGCGGATCTGCTGCTCCTTGCCGGTGCCCTTGTCCTTGGCATGCACATTGACAATGCCGTTGGCGTCGATGTCGAAGGTCACCTCCACCTGCGGCACGCCGCGCGGGGCGGGCGGAATGCCAACGAGATCGAACTGGCCGAGCAGCTTGTTGTCGGCCGCCATCTCGCGCTCGCCCTGGAAGACGCGGATCGTCACCGCCGACTGGTTGTCCTCGGCGGTCGAGAAGACCTGGCTCTTCTTGGTGGGGATGGTCGTGTTGCGGTCGATGAGGCGCGTGAACACGCCGCCCAGCGTCTCGATGCCGAGCGACAGCGGGGTGACGTCGAGCAGCAGCACGTCCTTGACGTCGCCCTGCAGCACGCCGGCCTGGATGGCGGCGCCCATGGCGACCACCTCGTCCGGATTGACGCCCTTGTGCGGCTCCTTGCCGAAGAAGGCCTTCACCGTCTCCTGCACCTTGGGCATGCGTGTCATGCCGCCGACGAGCACCACCTCGTCGATCTCGCCGGCATTGAGGCCGGCATCCTTGAGCGCGGCCTTGCAGGGATCGACGGTGCGCTTGATCAGGTCTTCGACCAGGCTCTCGAACTTGGCACGCGTCAGCTTGATCGCCAGGTGCTTCGGGCCGGTCTGGTCGGCGGTGATGAATGGCAGGTTGATCTCGGTCTGCGAAGCGGACGACAGCTCGATCTTGGCTTTCTCCGCAGCCTCTTTCAGGCGCTGGAGGGCGAGCTTGTCGTTCTTCAGGTCGATGCCCTGCTCCTTCTTGAACTCGTCGGCGAGGTAGCCGACCAGGCGCATGTCGAAGTCCTCGCCGCCGAGGAAAGTATCGCCGTTGGTCGACTTCACCTCAAAGACGCCGTCGCCGATCTCGAGAATTGAGATGTCAAAGGTGCCGCCGCCGAGGTCGTAGACGGCGATGGTCTTGCCTTCCTTCTTGTCGAGGCCGTAGGCGAGCGCTGCCGCCGTCGGCTCGTTGATGATCCTGAGCACGTCGAGGCCGGCGATCTTACCGGCATCCTTGGTGGCTTGGCGCTGAGCATCGTTGAAGTAGGCGGGAACGGTGATAACCGCTTTCTCCACCTTCTCGCCGAGATAGGACTCGGCGGTCTCCTTCATCTTCTGAAGGATCATGGCGGAGATCTGCGAGGGGGAATACTGCTTGCCCTGGGACTCGACCCAGGCATCGCCGTTGTCGGCCTTGACGATCTTGTAGGAGACCAGCTTCTTGTCCTTCTCGACCGTCGGGTCCTCGAAGCGGCGGCCAATGAGGCGCTTGATGGCGTAGAAGGTGTTTTCCGGGTTGGTGACCGCCTGGCGCTTGGCCGGCTGGCCGACCAGACGCTCGTCCGAATCGGTAAAGGCGACGATCGACGGCGTGGTGCGCGCGCCTTCCGCATTCTCAATAACCTTGGCGTCCTTGCCGTCCATCACGGCGACGCAGGAATTGGTTGTTCCGAGATCGATACCGATTACTTTTGCCATCTATTCTCTCCGCTAAGCAGACTGCCAGGACCCATTCAGGCGTTCCAGGCGACAGCCCCTGTTCATACGAAATGCCGCGATACTTCGGTCGGTGAAACACGCAAGCCGCGACGTTGCCGCGTATATAAGAACAGCATTTTTGTCACGCAAGGCGGCATGTGCCTGTTCCACGCGCTTGAGCGCGTGCGGTTTGTCCCGTTTGGGAGGCGGAGCGGGGGTAGCCAGCACCAGAAGGTTGTCTTGTTGAGAATTTGTTGACGCTTGTCACGGCATATGCTCTCATAGGTTGAATAATATGTAGGATGTACAATTTTGCGTAAAACTGGATGCTTCCTGGGGGGCGTCCTGCTTTTACTGACGACGAAAGACGTCATGGCGACGCCAGTTGCCCTGACGATGCCCGCCTTGGGCATCGTCCACCAAACCGCTATCACCGTATCGCACGGAGCAGAGAGCCTGCAGCGCTTCCCGGAAACGATGCGCCCGCACGAGACGCTGCAGCGTCTCGGCGACCGCTTGGCACGTGACTGCCTGGCGTTGGCCATCTATCACGAGGCGCGGGGTGAACGGACGAGCGGTCAATTCGCCGTCGCCCAAGTGATCCTCAACCGGGTGCGCTCGCGCGTCTACCCGCGCAGCATCTGCGCCGTGGTCTACCAGAACGCGCACCGGCGCAACCGCTGCCAGTTCTCCTTCGCCTGCGACGGACGCTCCGACTATCCGTTCGATAGGACGGCGTGGGAAAAAATGCAAAAGGTCGCCGCGGCCGTCTTGTGCCGCGAAGACTGCGGAGGGAAGCAGGCCGCGCAGGTCAACCGCGACATGCTGGAGGCGACGCACTATCACGCCGTCCAGGTAGCGCCCAGTTGGGCGAAACGTCTGCGCCGCGTCGGGCGCATCGGCCGGCACCTGTTCCTCGCGTGCGAGCGGACGCTGGCGCGCATGGACGCGCTGCCGCGTTCGGACACGCGGAATCCCCTACCTGACCCTTAGACCCGTTCCCAGCCATCATGGGCGGCCGCGCGGTAGATGGCGTCGATCACCTTCTGATTCTTCACCGACTCCTCCAGCGTGAAGACCGGTACATCCTCTCCGCTGACCGCGCGGGCGAAGGCCTCCGCCTGGCGGCGGTACTGGCGGATGTCACCGTAGCGGTAGACGGTCGAGGTCCCGTGATCGGCGCTGTTGAGGATGACGCGGTCATCGCCGTAGACGCGCGAGTTGAACGGGGTTTCCACTTCGATGAAGCCTTTGTCGCCGTGGAACACCATCACCTGTCGCGCCGCCATCTGGGTGGACACATAGAAGCTCACCTCGAAGCCGCCGCAGTCGGCCTTGACGCTGGCATAGATATCCGTGCCAAATTTCGCGTCGCGCTCGACAACCGCCTGAATGCGCTGCGGCTCGCAGCCGGTGACGAAGCGTGTGGCAACGGTCGGATAGACGCCGATGTCGGGCAGGCCGCCGCCGCCCAACTCCGGCCGGTTGCGCATGTTGTCGGGATCGACGTTGTGATAAGTGAAGGCGCCCTGCACGTGGCGCAGGCGGCCGATGGCGCCCTCGGCGACGAGCTCCCGCGCCTTGTGCCACTGCGGATGGTAGGTAACCATGAAGGCCTCGCAGACGAGCACACGGTTGCGGTCGCGCGCCTCGATCACCTGACGGATATCGTTGGCGTTGAGCGCCAGCGGCTTTTCGACCAGCACATGCTTGCCGGCGTCCGCCGCCTTCACCGCCCATTCCACATGTTGCGATGTAGGCAGCGGAATGTAGACGCCGTCGACCTCCGGCGAGGCGAGCAGCGCCTCATAGGAAGAAAAGGCATGCGGGATGCCGAAGCGCGCGGCAACGGCCTTGGCCCGCGCCTCGTCGCGGCTGGCGATGGCGGTGACCACGCCGTTCTCCGCGTCCAGAAGCTGCGGAATGACGAATTCACGGCCGATCTTGGCCGTCGACAGAATACCCCAGCGGAACATGTCGCCTCCCGAAAAAATCGCCGCGAGACTATCGGCGCTGCGAGGCGAGGTCCATATCGAAATCGACGACATTGGAATAGATCGGCGTTCCGACATCCATGCCGTAGCGGGAACGGAAGACCTTGCCCTGAACGTGAAAGCGGAGGTTCCCACGTTGCGCCTCGGCAAGCCTGACGTGAAACGTCTCCTCGAAAGTGCGGCCGCGGGCGGTGAGATTGCCTTCGATGGTGGCCGTGTCATCGCCGGTGCGGCGGACGCGCGTCGAACGGAAGACAATCGCCTGCTCGTTCGCCGTGTCGAAGACGGCATCTGATTTGAGGAAATCGTCGATGCGTTTCTGGCCCGTCGTCACGCTGTCGGGATAGATGGTGATCGTCACACGCGCGCGATCGACACTGTCGGCAGGGATGTCGATCGTTCCGTCGAACCTGGCGAACCGGCCCCTGATCCCCGGGCCTCCCACCGCCGCCACCGTGAACGCGAGACGCGATCCAGACGCCACGACGGCATAGCGGCCCGCCGCCTCCGACAGGGACGGGACCGCCGCCCGCAGAGGGGCGGCGAGAACGAGCAGGACCGCGACAATGGCAAGGCGCGCCGCCATCTCCATATTCCCATGCCCGAAGATTCCCATTCACGGGCACTATCGGATGCGCCGCGAACAAGGTCCACTCACGGTTCCGTGCGCCGCCCCGGCCGGAGCATCCGCCTGAGCACGCCGTCCTTGAGGATGAAGTGATGGCGCAGCGCGGCCAGCATATGGACGGCAACCAAGGCGATCGCGGTGTACGCCAGCGAGCGATGCAGCAGCCGCCAGAACGTTTCTCCCGCTTCCGAGACACCGACCGGCAGATGCGGTAACACAAGGAGGCCGAAGACGAGCGTCGGTATGCCGAGCACCGAGGCCGAAACCAGCGCCCAGCCGGAAAGCGGCAGGATGAGGAAGACGGCATAGAGCAGGCGATGAACCGCGGTCGACGCCGCCTTCTCCCAGCGCCGCAGCGAGGCGAGCGGCAGGGGCCGCGGGTTCGCCAGACGCCAGAGAAGCCTGAGCACGATCAGGGCGAGGATCAGGAGACCGAGCGACTTGTGCCACTGGATCAGATTGAAGGCGAGGCGCTGATCGGCCACCCGGACCATTGTGAGACCGAGACCGATCTGGCCGAGGATCAGAACCGCGATCGCCCAATGAAAGGCGATCGCAAGGAGGCCGTAGCCGTCTTTTGTGTTGCGGATCATGGCGCTGCTCACGCCGGTAGACTACCCCGGCGGGTGGCGGTCGTCATGTTCAGCTTCTCAGCACACCGCCCGTCTGCTTCCCAACATTCTCCACGATTCGCCCGGCCAGCGCCTCGAAATCTTCGTCCGTCAGGGTCCTTTCCACCGGCTGGATGGTGACCTCGATGGCGATGGACTTCTTGTCCGCGCCGAGGGCCTCACCCTCGAACACGTCGAAGACGTTGACGTCGGCGATCAGCTTCTTGTCGGCAGCGGCCGCGGCGCGGGTGAGCGCGCCGGCCTCCACCGCCCTGTCGACCACAAAGGCGAAGTCGCGCTTGACCGCCTGGAAGGGGGAAAGGTCGAGGCGGGGCTTGGTGCGCGTTGCCCGCGCCTTCGGCTCGGGGATGACGTCGACGAAGACCTCGAAGCCGCACAGCGGCCCGGAAACGTCGAGCGCCTCCAGTGTCTTCGGGTGGAACTCGCCGAAGGTGCCGAGCACCATCTTCGGGCCCAGCTTGATCGTGCCCGAGCGGCCGGGGTGGTACCATTCCGGCCCGCCAGCCTCGATCTGCAGCTTGTCCACCGGGGCGCCGCAGGCTTCGAGCACGGCAAGCGCGTCGGCCTTGGCTTCGAACACGCCGACGGGCGCGGCATTGCCGGCCCAGTGGCGGCCTTGGGCCGAGAGCCGCGCGGTGCCGCGGCGGATGCCGGCCGCCACGCGGCGCTGGTCTTCCGGACGGTCGCCCTCATAGGCGCCGGAGACCTCAAACAGCGCCACGTCGGCAAAGCCGCGGTCGGCGTTACGCTGCGCGGCCGCGACCAGGCTGGGCAGGAGCGACGGGCGCATGGTCGACATGTCGGCGGCGATAGGGTTGGCGAGCGTGAGCGCCTTTTGCCCGCCGCCGAAGAGCTTGGCGTGATCTTCCGGGATGAACGACCAGGTGACGGCCTCCATCATGCCGCGCACGGCGAGCGCCCGCTTGGCCTGGCGCGTGCGCACCTGAAGCGTGGTGAGGATGCGGCCGCTGACGGCGTCGTGCGCGACCATCGGCTCGGGCGCGATCTCGTTGACGCCGTGAATGCGCATGACCTCTTCCACGAGGTCGGCCTTGCCGTCGATGTCGGGGCGCCAGGAGGGAACGGTTACATCCGCGACTTCGCCATCGCCCTCAGGCGTGAAGCCGAGGCGCGTAAGGATGGCGAGGCTCTCCGCGCGCGGCACGTCGAGCCCGGTAAGCCGCTTCACCTCGGAGGTCGGGAAGGAGACCGTCTTCGGCGTATGCCCCTGATAGCCGACGACGCGCGCCTCTGACGCCTCGCCGCCACAGATTTCGAGCACCAGCCGCGTCGCCAGCTCCATGCCGCCGACCATGAACTCGGGATCGACGCCGCGCTCGAAACGGTAGCGTGCATCGGTGATGATGTTTAAGTTCCGGCCGGTACGGGCGATGTTCGCCGGCTCCCACAGGGCCGATTCGATCAGCACGTTCTTCGTGTTTTCGTCACAGCCCGAATGCTCGCCACCCATGATGCCGGCGATCGACTCCACGCCGTTCTCGTCGGCGATAACGCAGACTTCCGGCGAAAGCCGGTATTCGCGCTCGTCGAGCGCCAGCACCGTCTCGCCTTCCCTGGCGCGGCGGATGGTCAGGTCCCCTATCACCTTGGCGGCGTCGAAGACATGCAGCGGGCGGCCGCGGTCGAAGGTGACGTAGTTTGTGATGTCGACCAGCGCGTTGATGGGGCGCAGGCCGACGGCTATCAGCCGTTGCTGCATCCATTTGGGCGAGGGGCCGTTCGCAACCCCGCGCACGGCGCGCAGTGCGAAGCCGTGGCAGAGATCCGGCGCCTCGATCTTTACATCCACCGGGCAGGCGCCCTTGCCTGAAACGGGCTCGACCGCGCCCTCCCTCAGGCGCCCGAGGCCCGCGGCGGCCAGATCGCGGGCGATGCCGTAAACGCCGGTGCAGTCCGGCCGGTTCGGTGTCAGCCCGATCTCGATAACCGGGTCGTCGAGCTTCGCCCACGTGGCGAAGGCCTTGCCCACCGGCGCATCCTCCGGCAGATCGATGATGCCGGTGTGCTCGTCAGAAAGCTGCAGCTCGCGCTCCGAGCACATCATGCCATGGCTTTCCACGCCGCGGATCTTCCCTACCGAAAGGGTGACGTCGATGCCCGGGATATAGGTGCCGGGCGCGGCGAAGGCACCGATGAGGCCCGCCCGCGCGTTGGGCGCACCGCACACGACCTGCACGGGCTTGCCGTCGCCGGCATCGACCGTCAGCACCTTGAGCTTGTCCGCATCGGGATGCTTCTCGGCCGTCAGCACCCTGGCGATGAGGAAGGGCTTGAGCGCGGATTTGTCATCGACCTCTTCGACCTCAAGGCCGATCATGGTGAGCGTCTCGACAATCTCGTCGAGGGTGGCCTCGGTCTCGAGGTGATCCTTGAGCCAGGAGAGTGTGAATTTCATCTTCGTTCAGCCTGCCTGGTTGGAAATCAAGAGCTCAAGCCGCCGAAGAGCGTCGGCAGGTCGAGCGGGCGGAAGCCGTAGTGCTGAAGCCAGCGCACGTCGGCGTCAAAGAAGGCGCGCAGGTCCGGCATGCCGTATTTCAGCATGGCGATACGGTCGATGCCCATGCCCCAGGCGAAGCCCTGGTATTCGTCAGGGTCGAGGCCGCCGTAGCGCAGCACGTTGGGGTGCACCATGCCGCAGCCGAGGATCTCCAGCCAGTCGCTGCCCTCGCCGAAGCGTATCTCGCCGGGCTTCGAGCGGTCGCACTGGATATCCACCTCCAGGCTCGGCTCCGTGAAGGGGAAGAAGCTCGGCCGGAAGCGCATGTTGAGCTGCGGCACCTCGAAATACGCCTTGCAGAACTCCGTCAGCACCCATTTCATGTTGGCGACGTTCGCCGTCTTGTCGATCACCAGCCCTTCGAGCTGGTGGAACATCGGCGTATGCGTGGCATCGGAATCCGCCCGGTAGGTCTTGCCGGGTATGACGATTCGGATCGGCGGCTTCTGCGCCTCCATAGTGCGGATCTGCACGGGCGAGGTGTGCGTGCGCAGGAGCTTGCGCTCGCCGTTCTCGTCCGGTTCGAGGAAGAAGGTGTCGTGCATCTCGCGCGCCGGATGGCCTTCCGGGAAATTGAGCGCGGTGAAGTTATAGTAGTCGGTCTCGATGTCCGGTCCCTCGGCGATGGCGAAGCCGAGATCGCCGAAGATGGCGGTGATCTCGTCGACCACCTGGGTGATGGGGTGGATGCGGCCGCGCTCTGCCGGCGGGCGGGCGAGGGGCAGCGTCACGTCCACCGTCTCACGTTCCAGCCGCTCTGCGATCGCCGCCTCTCGCAACTCGGTGCGGCGGGCGGTCAATGCCTCGGTGACGCGGTTCTTCAACCCGTTGATGGCCGGGCCCATTACCTGGCGTTCTTCCGGCGGCATGGCGCCCAGCGTCTTCAGTTTCTCCGAGATCGACCCTTTCTTGCCGAGGGCCGCGACACGCACGGCCTCCACCGCCTGCTCGTCGCCGGCGCCGGCGATCTCGTCGAGAATCGTCCTTTCCAGCTGGTCCAGATCGTTCATCGTCCTTCCTTCAACTCCTGCCTTGGCCGTTGCCGGCGCGCCGTCCCGGACGGCCGTGCCCTTGCCGGGCGTAGGAAGCGGATTGCGATTGTCCATGACACTATCTTCGTTCGTCGTTGCCATCATGAAAAAACCCGCGCCAGCACTGCCAGCGCGGGTTTCCCGAAAATTCCGTTCCTGCTTCGGGAAGCGCTGACCTTAGGCGACAGCGCTTTCAAAAGCATTGGGCGTGGTGTTCTTGAGATACTCAAGCGCCGTCTTGGCCTTGGCAACGAGCGCGGCGAAGGCCTGCGGCTCGTGCACGGCCATGTCGGCCAGCACCTTGCGGTCGATCTCAATGCCAGCCTTGTTGAGGCCGTCGATGAAGCGGCCGTAGGTCAGGCCGTGCTCGCGGGCGGCGGCGTTGATGCGCTGAACCCACAAGGCGCGGAAATTGCGCTTGCGGTTCTTGCGGTCGCGATAGGCGTACTGCAGCGACTTCTCGACCGCCTGCTTGGCGGTGCGGATGGTGTTCTTGCGGCGGCCGTAGAAGCCCTTGGCGGACTTCAGGACCTTCTTGTGCTTGGCGTGGGCGGTAACGCCCCTCTTCACGCGGGCCATGACATGATCTCCTTAAAACCGGTTCACTCAGAAGCTGTAGGGCATGAACTTCTTCACGATCTTCGTATCGGGATCGGAAAGAACCATCGTGCCCCGCGCATCGCGGATGAACTTGTTGGAACGCTTGATCATGCCGTGGCGCTTGCCCGCGGCCTGCACCTTCACCTTGCCGGTGGCGGTCACCTTGAACCGCTTCTTGGCAGAAGACTTGGTCTTCATCTTGGGCATTTTGCTTCTCCGATTATCGGCGCAGACGCGCCATTCTAGTTCTGACCGGGCCAAAAGGTCCGGAAGCATTAAAAGCCGCCACGGCATGCCCTGCCGGCCGGCTCGTACGAGGCGTGCCTCATATCAGCAAGTTTCTGCCCACGCAATAGCCGCAAGGATTCCGTCAATACAGCCGGAAAAGAATCGGGATCAGCCCCATTTCCTGCCCACGCTCGATCAGCTCGAAGAAGGGAAGCGCGGCAAAAAAGGCAAGGCCGTCGACCAGCGTTCGATTGAGGATGCGCGGCCGAAAAGTCACCTCTTCCCGGTCCCTGAAAAGCCTGGGGGCGGGAAGGAAGCGGGGCACGCTTTCCAGATAGGCTCGATAGGGCTCGCCGAGCACGGCCTTCAAGTGACGCTCCTCACGCAGGGCGACGATGTGGAAGGCCATCATGCAGAAGCCGGCCGCAAGCGCCGTCACGACAAAACTGCCGGTCTGCGCCCCAACCCCGGCCGCAGCAAGCGTCGAGAAGAAGTAGAGCGGATTGCGCGTAACCGAGTACGGGCCGGTGGAGACGACCTCCGCGGATTTGCGCCCGCCGATATAGAGGATGGACCACAACCGGCCGCCGATGCCGACCAGTATCAGGGCAAGGCCATACGCTTCCAGAAGCTCGTGCGACATCTCGCTTTGCAGCGAGCTGCTGAACACGAGCAGGAAACAGACCACACCGATGAGGAACGCCAGAACGTAGCGCCGCATGGCCTGATAGGCGGCGATCGCCTTTGCCGGTTCACCACTCATTCTGAGGTTCGCCCCTTCGCCTTGCGCGGCAGCAACATGCTTCAACCCGCGCAAGGCATACTCGGCATCTAGGCTATTTCGGGGCGAGCACCATCATCATCTGACGGCCTTCGAGCTTCGGCTCGGCCTCAACCTTGGCGATCGGCTCCACCTCGTCGCGCACGCGATTCAAGAGCTTCATGCCAAGCTCCAAGTGAGCCATCTCACGTCCGCGAAAGCGCAAGGTCAGCTTCACCTTGTCGCCCTCCTCGAAGAACCGGCGCACGGCCTTCATCTTCGTCTCATAATCATGAGTGTCGATGTTGGGCCGCATCTTGATCTCTTTGATCTCGATGGTCTTCTGTTTCTTGCGGGCTTCCGCGGCCTTTTTCTGGCTCTGGTATTTCAGCTTGCCGAGATCGGTGATCTTGCACACGGGCGGATCGGCATTGGGCGATACCTCGACAAGGTCGAGCCCGGCCTCTTCGGCCGCCAGCAAGGCTTCCTCGGTCGCGATAATGCCCCGGTTGTTGCCTTCGTCATCGATAAGCTGAACCCGGGGAGCCCGGATTTCACGATTGGCGCGGGGCCCCTCCTTCACCGTAGGCGGCGCTTTGAACGGTCTGCGAATGGTCTTCTTCTCCTCAAGTCGTTGACGGAACGGTCCGGCCCGTAGCGTCGAGCCGATGGCTATGTGCGCTTGGCGAGCCGTGTGTCAATAGCATAACCAAGCAAAAGAATCACGCGGAAGCGCGCGACGGGAAGGCTGATTGCTCTATGCTCTCTCTTGCCGAACCGGTGCCCGCGCCAGAACACCTTGCACAGGAGGACACGGATGAACCAGAGCGAACCGACCCACATCGAAGTCGACGGTACCGAGATCGCCGTGCGCCACCGGCAAGGCCGCGCGCCCGGCCTCGTCTGGCTCGGCGGCTACCGCTCCGACATGATGGGCACCAAGGCCGAAGCCCTGGACGCCTGGGCGGGCGAAAACAGCCTTGCCGCCACTAGGCACGATTATTCCGGCCACGGCGAATCAGGCGGCGCTTTTACCGATGGTACCATCTCCCGCTGGCTTGCCGAGAGCCTCGCCGTCTTCCGCCGGTTCACGGAAGGTCCGCAAATCCTCGTTGGCTCCTCCATGGGCGCCTGGATCGCGCTCAGGATGGTGCAGGAGATGCAGAAGGCCGGCGAAGGCCGGCGCATCGGCGGGCTCCTGCTCCTGGCGCCGGCGCCGGACTTCACGATCGAGCTGATGGAGCCGGTGCTGAACGCCCGGCAGCGGCAGGCACTTGAGACCCAGGGCTATATCGAGGAGCCTTCGGAGTATTCGCCGGAGCCCAACATCTACACCAAGGCGCTGTTCGAGGACGGGCGCAGGAACCGGGTACTCGAAGGCATCATCAATACCCACTGCCCGGTGCACATCCTGCAGGGCATGGCCGACCCCGACGTGCCCTACGGCCACGCCATGCGGCTGGTCGAGCACCTGCCGGCCGACGACGTAACCCTGTCGCTCGTTCGCGACGGCGACCACCGCCTGTCCCGGCCGCAGGATATCGGCCTGATGCTGCGCGTCGCGGCGTCGCTGGTGGAGCGGGCCGGATAGCAAGCCTTTTCATATAGGCAGGCCCTTTCGGTATTTCATGTCTTGAATCGACGAAAAGCGCTTCCCATCTCGATTCATGCGGCCGCAGCCCTTGTTCGCAACCGATGAGGAACCGCTGACATGACCAACTCTGCACTGATACGCCCGGCCTGGACGCCGGCGACGATCGCCCTGATGGTGATCGGTTTCATGGTGTTCTGGCCGCTCGGTCTCGCCATGCTCGCCTACATTTTGTGGGGCGACAGGCTGGGCGAGTTTAAGCGCGACGTGAATCGCGCTACCGATGGCATGTTCGCCAACTGCCGCCGCGCCTCCCGCGCCCACGCCCGCACGGGCAACATCGCCTTCGACGATTGGCGCGAGAAGGAACTGGAGCGTTTGGCCGAAGAACGCCGCAAGCTCGATGCCATGCGCGAGGAGTTCGACGAATATGTGCGCGAGCTGCGTCGCGCCAAGGACCAGGAAGAGTTCGACCGTTTCATGAACGAGCGCAAGGCAAGCCGCGATTCGAGCCAGCCCGAGACCAAGGACCGGAAGACCAAGGGCAAAGGCTGACCAGCCTTCGAAATACCTTCCCTGCCCCATAGGCGGCGCCCTCCGGGCGCCGTTTTCTGTTCCCTGAATAGCCGTCGATTTTGCGGCTCTTCTGCCGGCCCGAATCATCTATCCTGCCCGAATGCTGCCCCGCCCTTTCAAGAGAGCTCCTCTGAAGGTCTCGACCCAGCCCGTGGAACGGTCCCACCGGGTGGCTGGCCGGGAAGTACCTTTGAGGATCGTCGAGAACGCCCGCGCGCGGCGCCTGACCCTGCGCATCGCGCCGGGCGGCACGGGCCTGCGTGTCACCATCCCGCCGGGTCTTTCGCTTCGTGAAGTAGAGCGCTTCCTGGCGCGCCACCAGGGCTGGCTGGAGGAGCGGCTGAAGAAGCTGCCCCACCAGCCCCTGGTGCGGCCGGGCATCAAAATCCCGCTGCGCGGTGTGCCGCATCTCATCATGCACGAGCCAAGCCGGCGTGGAACGGTTGAGACGACCATGCACGACGGCCAGCCGGCGCTGGTGGTGACGGGCGACCGCAGGCACTTGCCGCGCCGGCTGGCCGACTTCCTTAAACGGGAGGCGCGGCGCGACATCGGGATGCTGGTAGTCAGGCACACCGAAACGGTCGGCCGACGCGCCAAGGCCATCCGCTACCGCGACACGACAAGCCGCTGGGGCTCGTGCACGTCGGACGGCACGCTTTCCTTCTCCTGGCGCATCATGATGGCCCCGCCATCGGTCATCGACTACCTGGTGGCGCACGAGGTGGCGCATCTGAAAGAGATGAACCACGGCCCCCGCTTCTGGAAGCTGTGCGAGGAGCTTTGCCCGGATACGGAGCGCTGCAAGGCATGGCTGAAAAGGAACGGGACAGCGCTGCAGGCGATACAGTTTAGCGAGTAGTGAAGTAGTGAGTAGAGAGTAGCGGGAGATAGCCGAGGGGGCGGCATCCCATAAAACCACTACTGACCACTCACTACTCCCTATTCGCTCTTCCCTCGACTCCGCCACCATTTCATGCCACTCCCACCCCTATGGAACTCGACATCAAGATCTGCGGCCTGAAGACGGAGGAAGCGGTGGCTGCCGCGCTCGACGGCGGGGCGAGCCATCTGGGGTTCATCTTCTTCGAAAAGAGCCCGCGCAACGTGGCGGTGGAGACGGCCGCACGCCTGCGGCAGGCGGCGCGCGGCCGGGCGAAGGCTGTGGCTGTCTCGGTGGATACCGACGACGAGACACTGGCGCGGGTTGTCGAGGGCATGGAGCCGGACATGCTGCAGCTTCATGGCAAGGAAAGCCCGGAACGCGTGGCCGCGCTCAAGGCGCGCTATGGCCTTCCGGTCATGAAGGCTGTGTCCGTGCGCGAGGCGGCGGATCTGGAAGGTCTCAACGCCTATCGTGGCATCTCCGACCGCTTCCTGCTCGACGCCAAGCCTCCACCGGGCGCGGAGCTTCCCGGCGGCAACGGCATGCCGTTCGACTGGCGTCTTCTGACTTTTCTTGACGGCGATGTGGATTACATGCTTTCCGGAGGCCTGAACGCTGCCAATATCGGCGCGGCCCTCGGGCTCTGCCGACCGCGCGGCATCGATATTTCTTCCGGCGTTGAGCGTGCGCCGGGCGAGAAAGACCCGGATTTGATACGCGCCTTCTTCCACGCCGTGCAAGCGGCAGGGGAAGCGCGACCAGAGGAGACGGCATGAACAAGCCGGTTGAACCCAACTCGTTCCGGACGGGTCCAGACGAAGGTGGGATGTTCGGGATCTTCGGCGGCCGCTTTGTCGCCGAGACGCTGATGCCTTTG
>NZ_WQNI01000019.1 GCF_010993735.1 Chelativorans alearensis | reverse complement strand
GATGCCGGCTTCCACCGCATCCTTGAGGAAGCGGTCGACGCCGTAGATGTAGATGGGGTTGTAGTAGCCCATCATGACGATCGGCGTGTGGTCGTCCTCCTGGCGGAAGCTCTTGGCCATCTGCAGCGTCCTGGCCAGCGTTTGTCCGCCCTTCAGGGCCCGCAGGCCCGCCGCCTGGATGGCCGGGCCGTCGGCCATGGGGTCGGAGAACGGCATGCCGAGCTCGATGATGTCGGCGCCGGCCTTCGGCAGCGCCTTCATGATCGACAGCGCGGTCGCGTAGTCCGGGTCGCCGCCCATGAAATAGGTCACCAGCGCCGGCCGGTTCTCCTGCCTGAGCTTGGCGAAAAGCGTGTCGATGCGCGTGGCGGTCATGCCGGCTCCCTTGTTTCCTTGCGCAGCCAGTCGGCATAGCGCTGATCGATGTCGCCGATCGCCGTCGCCACGATGGACGGTGTGTCGTAGGGGTGCAGCGGGCGCACGGTCGCGCACACGGCCTCGAAATGCTCGGCGCGCGTCTTCAAGAGCAGCGGCACCTCTTGCGCCGTCTCCACCGCCCCCCGCCAGCGATAGCGGCTTTCGACGGCCGCGAAGATGCTGGCGCAGGCGACCAGCCGCTTTTCGATGCAGGCATCGGCTATTCTTCCCGCCGTCTCCCGGTCGGGGCAATTGACCCATATGTCGACGAAATGCAGCGTCATGGCCGTTGGTGTCAGATATCCATGTCGAGATGCCTGGCGACGGAGAAGACGTCCTTGTCGCCGCGCCCGCACAGGTTCATGACGATGATCTTGTCGCGTGCCATGGTCGGCGCGCGCTTGACGACCTCGGCCAGCGCGTGGGACGGCTCCAGCGCCGGGATGATGCCCTCGAGCCTCGTCAGAAGCTGGAAGGCCTCCAGCGCCTCGTGGTCCATGATGGGCACGTAGTCGACGCGGCCGGACTCCTTCAGCCACGCATGCTCCGGGCCGATGCCGGGATAGTCGAGCCCGGCGGAGATGGAGTGCCCGTCCTTGATCTGCCCGTCCGCGGTCTGCAGCAGGTAGGTGCGGTTGCCGTGCAGCACGCCGGGCCGGCCGGCCGTCAGCGAGGCGCAGTGCTCGTCGCCGGCAAGCCCCCTGCCGCCGGCTTCCACGCCGACGAGGGCTACCTCCTTGTCGTCGAGGAAGGGGTGGAACAGGCCGATGGCGTTGGAGCCGCCGCCGACCGCCGCCACCAGCAGGTCCGGCAGCCGCCCCTCGGCCTGCACGATCTGCTCCTTCACTTCCGTGCCGATCACCGACTGGAAGTCGCGCACCATCTCCGGATAGGGGTGCGGGCCGGCCGCCGTGCCGATCAGGTAATAGGTGTCCTCGACATTGGTCACCCAGTCGCGCAGCGCCTCGTTCATGGCGTCCTTCAGCGTGCCGTGGCCGGCCGACACCGGCTTCACCTCGGCCCCCAGAAGCTTCATGCGGAAGACGTTGGGCGCCTGCCGCTCGACATCGGTGGCGCCCATATAGACGACGCAGGGCAGGCCGAAGCGGGCGGCCACCGTGGCCGTCGCCACGCCGTGCTGACCCGCCCCCGTCTCGGCGATGATGCGCCTCTTGCCCATGCGCTGCGCCAAGAGGATCTGGCCCAGGCAATTGTTGATCTTGTGCGAGCCCGTGTGGTTCAGCTCGTCGCGCTTGAAGTAGACCTTGGCCCCGCCCAGATGCGCGGTCAGCCGTTCAGCGAAATAGAGCGGCGAGGGCCGGCCCGTGTAGTGCGTGCCAAGATGCGCCAGCTCGCCCGCAAACGCCGGGTCGTTCCTGGCCGCCGCCCAGTGCGCCTCAAGATCCAGGATCAAAGGCATCAGCGTCTCGGCGACAAAGCGGCCGCCGAAGATCCCGAACATCCCACCTTCGTCTGGACCCGTCCGGAACGAGTTGGGTCTGGTCTGCGCGGTCATGGCCGTTGCCCTCTTTGTGGAACACCGCAATCATGCGCAGGCCCGAAGGTAACAAGTCAAACAAGGCAAAGGGGAGAATCCAAAAATCCAAAGGCCTTGAATCCAAAGGGACTGCACGTTTCCTGAATTTGCGATCATCGGCCAACTTGTTCCTTCTCCCCGCATTCGTTCTGCGCGGTGGACAGGGATTTTTCGCCTGCCTATTCTGCTATGATGACGGTGCCCGATCTCATCGATGCCTCGAACCGGCTCAGCCAGGTGCCGGGATTGCGCACTTCTCACGTTGCCGAGGCCGTAGCCGCGATTTCGGCGCGCTACCGCCCACACAGCCTGACGATGCCACAGGGCGAGACGGCACTGGACTTCCGCCACCACGTCATCACTGGCGAAGGCACTTCGCTCAATCTTCTGCGCTACGGACCCGACGTCGTCGTGGAAGCCGGCATGTTCGACACCTTCTACATGCTCGAATTCCCCTTAAAAGGTGGGGCTGACGTCTTGTACGGCAATCAGCGCGTCTCCTCGCGGAGGGGAAGCGGCCTCATCCTGTCGCCCGGCTCCTACGTGCGTTCCAACTGGCACGCCGACACAACACAGATCATGTTGCGCCTGGAGCGCGGTTTCGTGGAGCGCGCCTACCGGCGCTATGTCGGCAAGCCGCTTCGCTGCACGCCGATCTTCGCCCCGGAGATCGATCTCGACGCACCTGCCGGCCGGCGGATCGCCAGGCTTATCGGCCTGATGGTCGCCGAGCAGATGGAGTTATCCTCGCCCGCACATGCCGCGCCGTCACCCACGCCGCTAGTCAACGCCGTGCTTGAAACGGTCTTCGAGCACATACCCTGCACGGCGGTCGAAACGGCGAGCGCCACCGTCAGCGGTCCGCTGCCGCACTATGTGCGCCGTTTCAAGGCGATGCTCGACGATCCATCCATGCTTGGAATGACGATCGGCGCGCTGGCGGCACGGCTCGGCGTGTCGCAGCGCACATTGACGACCGGCATGCGACGCTTCGTCGGGGTGTCGCCGCATGAGTATCTGACCGTGCGCCGCATGGAGCACGCATGCATGCTTCTGGCACACAGCGGCCTGCTGGTGGGCGATATCGCGTCTCGCGTTGGCTATGCCAATGCCGGGCGTTTCGCTGCCGCCTTCCGGTGCTATTCCGGCGCTAGCCCGGCGCGGTACGGCAAATACCTGCGGCCATAGCTTGTCCGAATCGAGAAGACTTTGTCCCTCTTGGGAAGCATATCGCGCAGCACCGTGGGACTGTCCTTGACAAGCCACCGCCGGCGGCATGCTCTCCACGGTTAACGCGCGATACAAGAACACGAAGCGTCTCACAGCGCGATTGCGCGCACGATGAACGCCGGGAGGGGATCATAGCGTTCGTATGGGAACGGGGTTGAACCAGAATCTTTTGGTCATCGACATAGGCTCGTCAGCCTTGAAGGCTGTCGTGTTCGGGGAGGGCGGGACTATCCGCGCGGTGAACGCGCACCCGATCCAGACGCGATCGGGCGCCGACCGGTCTAAGGAACAGCACCCCGAAGAATGGTGGTCCGCGCTGAAGGCGGCGCTCGTTGATATCGAGAGCAAGGATGCCGTCGCGGCCATAGCCTTTACCGGCTCCATGCAGAACCTGATCCCACTTTCGGCCGACGGCCTGCCGCTCGGACACGCGGTGCTCTATTCGGACCGGCGACTCGATGAAGCGACCGTCGCCATGCTTTCAGAGCAACTTCCCGACGATTATGGGCAGCGCACCGGAAACCACCTCGATCCAGCACATACCATCCTGAAGCTGATGTGTCTCGACCGCTTCCTTCCGGATAGCGCCCTGGGAAAGGACGTGTATTGGGCCTTTGGCGCCAAAGACGCCGTCACCTTCAGATTGACAGGACGCGCTGTCACCGACCCTACGACAGCCTCCACGACCGGCCTGATGAACATGGCCACGCGCGGTTGGGATAGTGAGCTTTTGAGATGCGCTGACCAGGGCGCGGAGGTCTTGCCGGAGATATTGCCGGCCGACGCTGTCGTCGGGCCGATCCTGCCCGAGCCCGCAAATGAACTTGGGCTGCCTGCAGGCATACCCGTCTATAATGGTACCGGCGACGCCGCCGCTGCCACTTGGGGCGCCTTTGCCGATCGGCCCGGCTCGGCCTATGCCTATCTCGGCACTACCGGCTGGGTGGCAGCCACCCTGCCGATGTCTCAGGCAGCCCCGCCCCGGACGATCTATACGCTCGCGGACCCTGTCCGACCGGGTCACGCCATCATCATCTCGCCATTTCTGACGGCGGGTGCGGCCATGGACTGGTTGGCCGAACTGACAGGAAAACCGGTCGGCGCCTTGCTTGCCGAGGCGCAGCCGGCCGATAACACGCCGCCCACCTCCCTTTTCCTCCCCTATTTATCGGGCGAGCGCGCCCCGTTTGAAGACCAGCGCGTGCGTGGTGCCTTTCTTGGTCTCGACCGCGTTCACGACAGCGGCGCGCTGGCCTACGCCGTGATGGAAGGCGTCGCCTTTGCCGTCCGACATAATCTGGAATACGCCGGCCTGCCGCCGTCGCCGCTGACGGTCATCGGCGGCGCCGCACGTAACCCATTGCAGCAGCAGATGCTCGCCGATGCGCTGAAGCAAGAGATCTCCATTCCAGACGATAGCCTGGAGATGACGGCGCTCGGCGTACTGCGGATAGTGGCGCCTAAGACGGGGATTATGGTCGATAACAGTGCGCTCGCGCGCGCCAACAAAATAATTGCACCGCGCCCCGAGCGGGCGGACCGCGCAGACGGAAGGTATCGGACCTATCTGGCCGCATCGGATTTCGCGCGCAAGCAGGCCGGATGGCTGAGCCAGGGCTGAGAAAGACCGGGAACCAAATAAAGGAGGGTAAAATGAAACGGATACTGTCAATGCTGACGGCGCTTGCTGGAGTGGGCGCGGTAACCGGCGCTTGGGCGGAAGAAGTCGCGGTACTCACACCCTATCTAAGCTCCGTTGCCACCAACGACATGGTGGAGACGTTCACAGGCAATTCCGAGGCCAAGGGCTGGAGCGTGAATGTCGTGGATACGCGCGGCGATTTTCAACAGCTTGCCAGCCGCATCGAGGACGTGACGAACGCCGGCGTCGACGCCATCGTTCTGGTCAGCGTCGATCCCAACCAGGTGGGCGACCAGGTGGCCGCGGCGGCCGAAAAGGGCATTCCCGTTTTCGCGCTCGACGGCGCTCTGGCCGACGGTGTCAGCGCCAACATCACTACCGACAATTTCGCTCTCGGCACGATCTTGTCGGATTACCTGTTCGAGGCACTCGGCGGCGAGGGCAACATCGTCAAGTTCTTCCACTCTGCGCATCCCGGTGTGCGCCAGCGCGAACTCGCGTTGGACAAGGCGCTTGAGGAGAACTCGAATATCAAGGTGATCGCCGAGCATTATGTACAGGTGCCGGGCCCGATCGATAATGCGCGCCAGGCCATGGAGACCTTTATCCGCCAGCACGGCGAGGAGATCGACGGCGTGTGGGCCGCCTGGGACGAACCCGCCATCGGCGCGCTTCTGGCGCTGCAGAGCGACATGCCCGATTCCGACATCGTGATCGCCGGCATCGACGGCAATCCGCAGGCGGTCGACCTGATCGGTCAATGCACCAATCTGGTCGCGACCGTGCGCCAGGACTTCGCAGGCATTGCGCGGGCGGCGGTAGAGGAGATCGGCGCGGTGTTCGACGGCGGCCAGCCTAGCGGCAAGGAAATATTCGTCGATGCCATGGTCGTCGACCGCGAAAGCCTTGGCGCCGATTGCGAATAGCCGCCATCGCGATGCTCCAGATTGACGGGCTCACGAAACGGTTCGGCGGCGTCATGGCGCTTGACGGCGTGCAGATGCGTGTCGCCGCCGGGCGTGTTCATGCGCTTCTTGGAGAAAACGGCGCCGGCAAATCCACGCTGTTGAAATGCCTTTCGAGTGTTCATCGGCCCGACGGCGGCACGATGCGGATCGCCGGCCGCGCCTATGCACCCGCCGACCCGCATGCTGCGGAAGGTTCGGGCCTGCGTTTCGTGCACCAGGAACTCAACCTCGTACCCGGCTTCACGGCTTACGAGAATGCCTTCGTCGGGCGTCGCTATCCGCGCAGATTCGGTCTTGTCGGGTGGCGCGAGATGCGAGCGCGCTTTGCCGCCGTGCGCGACCGGCACGGGCTGGACCTCGACATCGACATAGCGGTCGGCCAGCTATCGACGGCCAAGTGCCAGATCGTCGAGATCCTGCGTTCGCTCATGGACGAAGCGCGGATCCTGGTACTCGACGAGCCCACGGCCTCACTCAGCGAAGGCGAAGCCGAGATATTGCGCGGGGTCGTCCGTCGGCTTGCCGACCATGGCTGCGCCGTCATCTTCGTCTCGCACAGGCTCGACGAGATATTCGCCGTGGCCGACGACTACACGGTGCTGCGCAACGGCCGAACGGTGGGCGAGGGACATCTGAAAGACACGACGCGTGACCAGATCGTGGCCCTGATGGCCGGTGAGGAATTGAAGCACGAACGGGCCGCTGTGCCGGGCAAGATCGGCGCGCCCCTGCTTGAACTTTCAGGCTTCACACCGGCATCTTTCCGTCCGCCACTCGCGCTCACGGTGGCGCAAGGAGAGATCGTCGGTCTTTACGGCGTCGTCGGCAGCGGGCGGTCGAGCCTCCTTGCCTCCATCTGGGGCGCCAATTCGCTTGCGCGCGGCGAAATCAAGATCAACGGAAAGGTGCTGCCCTGTTCCGGTATTGCAGACCGGATAGCCGCAGGTGTGGCCTATGTTCCCGAAGACCGGCGCAATTGCGGCCTCGTCATGCACCATTCGGTACTGGACAACGCGATGCTGCCGCGCCTGTCGCTATATCGCGCAATATCAAAACTGCCGGTACTTTCCTGGCGTGCCGCACGCCGCGGTGTCCGCAAGCTTCTTGCCGACCGCAATGTAAAATATGGAAAGCTCTCCGACCGTGTTTCCACGCTCTCGGGAGGCAATCAGCAAAAGATCATGATCGGCCGCTGGTTCGGCGATGAAGCGGGGCTTCTTCTGCTCGACGAGCCGACACGCGGCGTCGACGTGCGCTCGAAGGCGGAGATTCATGCAATGTGCCGTCGATTTGCTGAAAGCGGCGGTGCTGTCCTGTTCGTGACGAGCGACATAGAGGAGTTGCTGATGCTGGCGGGCCGCGTGCTGGTGATGGCGCACGGTCGTATCACGCTCGATGCGCCGAACGATGCCGTCACCCGGCAATCGGTTCTCGATGCGACCTTCCATGCGCCCGATCACGGCGATCTCCAGAAAGCCGATTAGCCGGAGAGGTACACCTGTGAATTTTTCCGCCCGCTACGGAACGCTGTTCGGCCTTGCCGCTATCGTCGCCCTGTTTTCGGTGCTGTCACCGGAGGCGTTCGCCAAGAGCTCCAATCTCATCAACATAACCCAGCAGATGTCGCTTTTGGCCATTGTGGCACTGGGGGCGACCTTCGTGATGTCGCTGTCGGAGTTCGACCTTTCGGTGGGTGCGGTGGTGTCGATGGCCGGCATCGTCTCCGTCAGCTTGTTCGGCGCCGGCTGGGGCATCGTTCCGACCATCATTGCCACGCTTGCGGCGGGCTTCGCTGTCGGCTGCATCAGCGGTTTTCTGGTGGCGACCTGGCGCATGCCGAGCTTCATCATGACGCTTGCCATGGGCACGATCGTCGGCGGCATTACTTTCTGGATCAGCGACGGCGCCACCCTCTTCGGCAACATTCCCGATGCATTCAGGGACATGGGCCGGGGCTATCTTGCCGCCGTGCCGGTGCTGACGCTCTGGGCGCTCGGCGCCACGATCTTCGCAGCACTGATCCTCGACTATACCGAACTCGGGCGGCGCATGCAGGCCATCGGCGGCAACCGCGAGGCTGCACGGCTCACCGGCGTGCCCATCGTGCCGAGCAGCGTCTATGCGTTTGGCCTGTGTACATTGCTTGCCGCCGTCGCCGGCCTCCTGCTCACCGCACGGCTTGGCAGCGCGCATCCGACCGGCGGCAATGGCTTTCTGCTTCAAGCCTATGCCGCCGTTTTTCTCGGCATGACGGCTTTTCGCGACGGCCAGCCCAACGCGGCGGGCACGTTGCTGGGCGCGGCGATCATCGCCGTTGTCGCCAACGGCCTCACCATCCTCGGCGTTCCCAACTACCTCCAGGACATCTTCACCGGCCTCATCATCATCGCCGCGGTTCTTGTGCGCAACGTTGGACGAAAGGCGCAATGACCGCGGGAAATGCCGGTTCAGCCTATATGCGCGTCGCGCAGGCAATGGCTGCGGAACTCTCCAACGGCTTTTGGAAAAAGGGGGACGCACTTCCCTCCGAATCCGACCTTGCGGCGCATTTCTCGGTCAGCCGCAAGACGATCCGTCAGGCTCTTGCGATGATCCAAAAGGAGGGCATCGTATCGAAAGGCCAGGGGCGGCGGACACTTATTGAGCGCCGAGCCATTCGGCCAGACAGGCAGCGTTTGACGGACTTTCCTTCCGCCGCACGCGAAGCAGGCTTCCTACCGGCCACACGGCTTCTCTCGATCGAGGAAATACCTGCCAGGCTGACGGAAGCACACGTGCTCGGGCTTTCCCTTTCGGAACCCGTCTCGAAAGTCTGCCGCGTGCGCATCCTGGAGGGCCGGCCGGTCATACGGCAGGTCTCGATCATCCCCAACACAATCGCCGCCAGATTGCCAATGCATTCGTTGCACACCCGCTCTCTCTACGAACTGGTGCGCGCGCACCACACAGACACGCTCATTCTAGCTTCCCAGCATGTGTTCGTCATTGCCGCTACCGGCCGCGAAGCAGCGGATCTCAAGGTTGACGAAGGGGCACCTCTGCTTCGTATCCAAAGGCTCGTCACTGACGGTGAAGGCACACCAGTCGAGTATTCCGATTCAGTCGTGCGAGACGACGTGTTTCTCTTCTCCACGTAGCGCAGACTCTTCCGCAAGAATTTATGCGTTGGCGTCTCCCCTGAAAGCACGCTCGCGGGAGCCGACGGCAACACGCAGTTTGTCAATTTCGATCAGAACGCGTGTTTGGAACCGTGCCATCTTGCGTACGGCGGGGGCTGAGCGTGGAATCAGTCGAAGAGATCATCATTCGCACCGTCTCGTTGATTGCACCAGCCGTCGCTGGGATCCGTGGCACACCGACATCACACCTGTAATCCATCTGATCTGCCTTGTCTTGGTCCGTGGTGCACGTAAACAAGGGCTTGGCTGGCGCCCCCGCCGAGGCGGTCGAGGCGGCGAGGGACACAGCGATCCATCCGGCAGTTCTCGACGCCTTCGCGCTCGCCATCAGCGGGGCGGAGGGGCCACCGGCCCACCCCGGTATTCCCGGCCACGAGCCTGACATAGCCACCGCCCGCCGGCAGGCAGGCGAATGAGTGGCCGGCCCATTCGCAGTTATCCTCTCAGAACCGGTAACGCAGGCTGCCGAAGATCGACCGGCCTTCATCCCAGTAGCAGTTGCCCGCCGTGCAGATGGGCTTGCGCTCGTCGAACAGGTTCTTGGCGTTGACCTGCAGCATCAGCCCCTCGAGCTTCGGGTTGTTCGCACCGAAGTCATAGGAGAGTGCCGCGTCGACGAAGACGCGATCCTCGTTCTTGAACGAGTTCAGGTCGTCGCCGTAGCTCTCGCCGACATAGCGCACGCCGGCGCCCAGACCGAGGCCCGCCGCCGGACCGTCCCGAAACGTGTAATGCGCCCACAGCGACAGGATATGGTTGGGGGTGGAGGAGAGTTCGTTGCCCTCCGTTCCCGCGGCGCCCCGCTCGATCTTCATGCGCATGTAGGTGTAGGAAGCGATAAGGCTTAAGCCGTTGTCGAAAGAGGCGGTCGCCTCCAACTCGAGCCCTTGGGCGTTGAGGTCCAGCTGTCGTTGGCGCTGATTGCCCCCTTCGTCGAAGGTGCCGTCATAGACCACACCATCCGTCTGGTCGATGTTGAAATATGCCGCGCCGAGCACCGCGTTGTAGTCGGGTATCTCGTACTTGACGCCGACTTCCACCTGCTCGCCCTTGGTCGGCCGCGCCACCCGCCTCTCATCGGTCGCGCTGTCATAGACGAGACCCAGGTTCGGCGAGAACGAGGTCGAGTAGTTCGCATAGGGGATGATGCCCCATTCCGTGCGGTAGGACAGGCCGAGCCTGCCGGAGAATTCTTTGTCGCTCTGCTCGGTTTCCATAAGCTGGTAGTCGGTGCTGCGGCTTTCGACCCAGTCGTAGCGGCCGCTGGCAAAAAGTGTGAAGCCGTTCCACTGCATCTGGTCGTGCAGGTAGAGACCGACCTGGTGCATCGTCTGGCTGCCCGAGAAGGCAAGCGGCATGGCGGCGATATCGTCTACCGAGGTGTAGGAAACGCCGTTATAGGCTTCGTAATCCGACCAGCCGTAGTCGAGGCCCGCGACCGCGACATGGCTCACCGATCCGGTATCGAACTCGAACTGCGCCATGTTGTCCACGACGAAGTTCTTCATGTCCTCCTTGTAGTGGCCCCAGTAGCGGGCAAGTACGTCGGGGCCGGTCGGATAGTGGCCGCTATATTCCAGATCGGCATCGACGGTGTTGAAGCGCAGGTTCTGGCGAACGGCGAGCAGGTCGTTGAAGCGATGCTCGAACTCGTAGCCGATACGGCCTTGAAGCCCGGTGAAATCGTTCCAGGCCGGATCGCCTTCGTAGATGTTGGACACCTCGCCATAGGCGGGATTGTAAAAGAACGCCGTCCCGCCGATAACCGCGCGGGAGATCTCGCCGAGCACCGTCAGCTTCGTGTCCTCATCGGGCTTCAACGTTATGGCCGGTGCGAGGTAAAACTTGTCGTCCGGATAGCCCGCAAGCTCGGTGTCGGAGAGCCGGCCGAGGCCGGTCAGGCGGTAGAGGATGGTCCCCTCTTCGTTGGCCGGACCGGACAGGTCGAAGGCTGTCTGATAACGGTCGTGCGTGCCGCCAAGGAACTCGATTTCGCGGAACTGCTCGTCCTTCGGCCGTTTGGTCACCAGGTTGACTATGCCGCCAGGGCCGCTGACGCCGTAGAGCGAGGAAGCGGGGCCCTTGAGCACCGTGAGACCCTCGATGCCGTAAGGCTCGGTCTTGAACCAGGCGGACGGGCCGTTGTACTGGCGCAAGCCGTCCCGGAATAGGCCGTTGTAGTAGGCCGGGAAGCCGCGCAGGTAAAAGGCATCGTAGCGGCTGTCGAAGCCGAAGCTGTTGGGATTGGTGCTCGCGGTGTAGCCGAGCGTTTCGTTTAGCGTGCGCGGCTTCTGATCCTCGATCTGGTCCTGCGTCACTACCGAGATCGCTTGCGGTATCTCGGAAATCGGCGTGTCGACCTTGGTGCCGATCCTGTCTTCCTTAGCGACATAGCCGTCCTGGACGAGGATATCGTCGCTTTCTGCCTCGACCTCCAGCCGTTCAAGAACCGTCGGCGTCTCCTGCGCAACAGCTTGCGATGCTGGCCAGGACAGCGCGCTCGTAGCCATCAGAGCGAAGTTGAGCGAACGGAACAACGAAGGAAAAGACACGGCGCGCCCCTTGCGACCAAGGCAAATTGATTGTTCTGGGTCGCTTGCCCGGCAAAGACACGGCTGCCTGGCGAAATTGCTATTAAAGATGATATATTATGTCAACTTATAACAGGAGTGATCGGCGGATAGGAACAGGCCCACTGTGACGCATCCGGCCGCATAGCCTAGTAATCGATCTCCGGACGGCGTCCTGAGATCATTGCAGCCAGATAGCTGGATGTGCCGCAAGCCTGCGTCCAGCCATTCGAGCCGTGGCCGGCATTGACGAAGAGATTACCGAATTCCGTTGCCCCGACGCGGGCCGGGCCGTCGGGCGTCATCGGCCTGAAACCGCACCAGACGCTGCTTCGCGCATAGTCGGCCGCGTCGGGGAAAAGCGCCCGTGCCCGCTCGCGAATATCCGCGAGCGCAGTTTCGCGGAGGTTGCGATCGAATCCGGCGATTTCCGCCACACCGGCTGCCCGAAGCCGATTTCCGAGCCGCGTGATCATCACCTTGGAGTGCTCGTCCATCACCGAGGATTGCGGCGCTTGATCCGGCGCGGTGATCTCGCAGGTGATCGAATACCCCTTGACCGGATAGACCGGCATCCGGATGCCGACCGTGCGCAGCAGGGCTGGCGCAAATGGGCCACAGGCGACAACATAGGCATCCGCCTTGATGTCGCCTGCCGTTGTGACGGCCTTTTCAATCCTGCCCGCGGCATGATCGAGCCGCAGGACGCCAGTGCCATAGCGAAAACCGCAACCGCGCGCCGTAAGGAGCTCCGCAAGCCGAACGCAGAAAAGCTGGCAGTCTCCGGTCTCGTCATTAGGCAGGTGCAGTCCGCCACGGATCTCGGCAGCGCTCGTCTTCAGCGCGGGTTCGATGGCATTGACGTCTTCCCTGCCGACGAGGCGATGCGCGATGCCAAGCCGCTCCAGGACCGCGGCCGCGCGGGCGCCTCCTTCCATCTCCTCCTGTGTGGCGAAAATCTGCAGGACGCCATTGGCGGCATTGTCATAGGCAATACCCGTCTCCTCCCGCAGCGCGACGAGACAGGTCTTGCTGTAATGGGCCATGAGCTGCATGCGCGCTTTGTTTTCGGCGAAACGCGCCGCCGTGCAGTTCAGAAGGAAACGGAACATCCAAGACCACTGGCGCACATCGAGCCGCGGCCGGAACTTCAACGGCGCGCTTTCCTTGAACATCCACTTGAGCGCCTTCAAGGGCATCCCCGGTGCCGCCCAAGGGCCCACAAAGCCAGGGCAAACGCCGCCGGCATTAGCGAAGCTTGTCTCCATCGCGGGGCCGGAGCAGCGCTCGACGACGGTCACCTCGTGACCCTGCTTCGTCAGATACCAGGCCGTGGTCACACCCACGATCCCGGCGCCGATGACCAGAACTCTCATAGACGCTGAAGCCTTGCCTAGTAGGTGCCCGGGTAACTGCCGCCGTCGATCAGCAGGTTTTGACCGGTGATGTAGCCCGCATACGCGCTGCAGAGAAAGGCGAAATAGGCGCCTATCTCTTCCGTCCCCCCATAGCGGCCGGCGGGATTGGAGCGCGCGCGCTCCTGCCAGATGTCATCAAAACTCTTGCCTGTCTCCTCGAGCATGCCCCGAATGTGTTCGCGCTGGGCGTCGCTGTCGAAGATGCCAGGCAACAGGTTGTTGATCGTCACGTTCTTCGCCACGGTCTGGCGCGCAAGGCCTGCCGTGAACCCGACGAGGCCGGAGCGCGCGCCGTTCGACAGGCCGAGTTCCGGCTGGGCGATCTTGACGCTGCGCGAGACGATGTTGACGATGCGCCCGAAGCCGCGCGCCATCATCCCGTCCACCGTCGCCTTCATCATTTCGATGGGCGGCAGCATCATGAGGTCGATCGCGGCGATCCAATCGTCCCTTCCCCAATTGCGGAAATCGCCGGGCGGACAGCCACCGGCATTGTTGAGCAGTATGTCCGGCTCAGGGCATGCGGCAAGCGCGGCCATGCGCCCGGTCGGCGTCGTCACATCCGCCACGACCGGTGTCACCTCACTTCCGGTCGCCGCACGTATCTCCTCCGCGGTCGCAAGAAGCGTCGCTTCCGTGCGTGCAACGATGGTGACGGCAACGCCCTCCCGCGCCAGCGCCATTGCGCAAGCTTTGCCAATGCCCTTGCTGGCGCCTGTCAGAAGCGCCCTGCGATCGCCTATACCCAGATCCATTCGGTCAGCTCCCGTTTGTCATCGCACGGCCGGCCGGTACGGCTCGACCCTCACCAGTGCGCTCAGTGCCGCGCAGGCCTGGCCGAGCGCCGACGTCCTCCGGTCCGCCGTCAGGACATTCGGGTTGCCATTGCTCTCCAGCCAATCGTGCTGTCGGTCCGGCTCGAACCAGGCCCCCGTCGGCATGACGAGAACGCCAGGACCGACGTGCCCGCCGAGATGCGCAACGGCCAGGCAGGCTCCTCTGTCGTTCCACAGCCGCACCAGATCGCCCTCGCGGATCCCGCGTGCATCCGCATCCCGCCCGTTGATCTCGACCGTCTCAGGCGCGTTCTTCCTCCGCGTCTGATAAAGCTGGCTGTGCAGCCGCTTTTCAGGCTGGTTCGTTACCAGATGCAGTTCGCCATCCTGCGCAACTCCAAGCCACTCTTGCGGCTCGAGCCATGCAGGATGTGGCGGACAGTCTGCATAGCCAAAACCCGCAATCGTCCGGGAAAAGAGTTCGATGCGCCCGGATGGCGTCTTCAGAGGATTGGCGTCCGGATCGCGCCGGAAAGCGTCAAAAAGCACCTCGGGCGCTTCGGGCTCGGGCACTGCCCAGAAACCGGCATCCCAGAAGGCATCGAAGGAGGGCACCTCGATCCCCTCCCTTTCACCGCGCGCCTCGGTCTTGCTCCAGAGCCGGCGCAGCCATCCGTTCTCATCGAGCCCCTCATCGAAGACCGTTTGGCGGCCGAGCCGGTCTGCGAGGTCGCGGAAGATCAGGAAATCGTCTCTTGCCTCCCCTACCGGTTCGATGAGCTTCGGCATGGCGAAAACGAAGGGATCGCGCGAGGAACCGCCGATGTCGTTGCGCTCCGCGCTGGTGGTGGCGGGCAGGACGATATCGGCACGCCGCGCGGTGGGTGTCCACCATGGTTCGTGGACGATGACCGTCTCCGGACGGCGCCAGGCAGCTTCCAGTTTGAAAAGGTCCTGCGCGTGGTGGAAGGGATTGCCGCCCGCCCAATAGACCAGCCGGACATCGGGAAAAACGACGTTCCGGCCGTTGAAGGCGATTTCCTTGCCGGGATTGAGGAAAGCCTCGACGAAAGAGGCAACGGGAACGGAGCTGTCTACGGGGTTCGACAAGACCTCCATCGCCGGCACGTAGCCGCGGCGCGCCGATGCGCCGACACCGTTGAGCGACCCGTAGCCGAAACAGAACCCGCCGCCGGGCAGGCCGATCTGTCCGAGCATCGCCGCAAGCGCGATCAAGGCCCAGAACGGCTGCTCGCCGTGATCGGCGCGCTGCAGCGACCACGAGGCGGTGAGCATCACCCGCCCCTGCCGGATGGCTTGCCAGAGCGTCAGAAGCGCCGCCTCCTCGACGCCGGAAATGCGAGACGCCCAGGCGATGGTCTTCGGCGTACCGTCGTCGGCTCCCCGGATATAAGCGAGGAATGCTTCGTGCCCCTGCGTATATCGTTCGAGGAAGGCCAGATCGGCCCGCCCCTCCAGAAGCGCCTGGTGGGCAAGCGCCAGCATTATGGCGGTATCGGTATTCGGCCGCGGCGCGATCCACGCGGCATCGACGCCTTCCGGACAATCACTGGCAAGGGGCGAGACGACGATGAATTTCACGCCGCGGCGTCGCGCCTTGGCGATGAAGCGGGGCATGTGGTGATTGCCGGCCCCACCGGAGGTCACGCGCCAGTTCTTCGGATTGAGGCCGCCGAAGGCGACGACGACATCGCTTTCTTGCGCGATCGTTTCCCAACTCGTAGCCGCGCTTGAAACAGCCTCGGCATCGCCCAGGACATGCGGCAGGATGGCGTGCGCGGCCCCCCAACTGTAGTTTCCCACCTGATCGGTGAAACCGCCGGTGGCAGCCAGGAAGCGCCTTACCTGCGTGCGCGCATGGTGGAAGCGACCGGCACTGGACCAGCCGTAGGACCCGCCGAACACCGAAGCCGCACCGTGCTCCGCATAAACCCGCTGAAGCTGCCCGGCGACCAAAGAAAGCGCGGTATCCCAGTCGACCGGAACCATCTCTTCGAGGCCGCGCCCCTCGCCGCCGGCACCTTCGCGACGCTGGAGGAAGCTCTTGCGCACATAGGGGCGGTCGATACGGCTTTCGGAATAGACGAGTTCGGGCCAGGCGCCGATCATCTGCGGATTGGCGCCGCCATCGGCCCAGGGCTGCGCGGCAACGAGACGGCCATTCTCGACGGTCGCTTCGAAAGCGCCCCAATGGCCAAGGCTTGTCCGCCGCACCGCGCCCAAGGCCGATTACTCCGCCGCGATGGCCGTGTGGGCAAGCTTGAACCCGTAGCGATCTTCAAGCCCGAGGCGATGAACCGCGTCGATGCCTGACTGAAGGGCGGCACCCGAAATGGGCTTCAGCGGCTTGCGCAGCGGTCCGGCGGGAAGACCGACCATACGCATCAGCGTCTTGACGGCGACTGGATTGATGGCCGAGTACGCAAAGTGCAGCATCGGCAGGTTTGTGAGCCACGCTTCGCGGCAGGCGAAGGCGTCGTCACCATTCTCCCATTTCTTCGAGATGACGGCCATCTCTCGCGGGATGATGTTGCCGGTCATGTTGGCTGTGCCGTCCCCGCCAAGCGCCATGGTCGGGATGACGAGACCGAGATTGGGCGAGCAGCAGCACATGATGGACATGTCCGGCTTTGCGGCACAGACCTGCGCCACCTGGCCGACGCGGGTGGTCGATTCCTTGAGGACGACCATGTTGGGGTGCTTTGCGATCTCGAGAATGTTCGTCCAGTGCAGGTCCGTCTTCACGCGCGGTGGGTTGTTGTAGAAGCCGATCGGAAAATCCTCCGCGTCGCAGACCTCCAGAACGTAATCGGTGATGGCCTCGTTATCGGCACAGATATAGGCGGGCGCCGCGATAATCGCGCCGTCGGCGCCCTCTGCCTTGGCATAGCACACGTAGTTGATGGTGGTTTCGGTGTTGTTGCCGGTGCAGCCGTAGTACATGAGCATGCTGCCGGGCTTCATCTTCGCCGTCTCAGAGATGATGGCGCGGCGCTCATCCGGTGACAGCATCGAGACCTCGCCGGTCGATCCCATGATGAGAACCGCCTCGGTGCCGTTCTCCGCATGCCAGTTGAGCAGGGTGCGGAAGCCTTCGAAATCTATGGATCCGTCATTGTTCATCGGCGTGACGAGTGCGACGAACGAACCCTTTGGCTTGATGTGCGGCATGGTCTTGTCCTTTGCTTAGAAGAATTGCGGCGCGAGCCACTTGGGCAGCCCGAGCACGATCGAGGGAAACCAGAGCGACAGGCAGGCCACCAGCACCGTCAGGCCGCAGATCGGCAGGACGGCGAGCATGGCGCGGCCGAGCCGCACCTCGCCGATCTGCGAGGCGATCAGCAGGCAAATGCCGTAAGGCGGCGTGATCAGCCCGACGGAAAGCACGATGGTGCTGAGCACGCCGAGGTGCACCGGATCGTAGCCTGCCTGGTTGCCCAGCGCCTGGATGATCGGCAGGAAGATGAGGGTCGCCGAAATCGGGTTGAGCACGGTGCCGATCAAAAGCAGGAAGCCGATCAAAAGCAGCATGATGCCGAAACGGTTCGACGTCACACCGGTGATGAAGTCGACGACGATCTCGGCCGCCCCCAGATAGGCGATCAGCCAGCCGAAGATGCCGGCGCCGGCCACGGTGAAGAGCGGCACGGCGAAGTCGATGACGGCGTCCGTGAGGAGGCGAGGCATGGCGCGCAAGGGTATGTCGCGATAGACCGCGAGCGTCAGGAACAGCGCCCAGGCAACAGCGACGATGGAACCCTCCGTAGGCGTGAAATAACCGCCGACAATGCCACCGAGCACCAGGACCGGGATGAGCAGCGGCGCGGCCCCCCGTGCAACGATGCTTCCAACCATCCGAACGCCCGGGAAGGGGTTGGCCGGGTAGCCGTGCCGGATGGCGAGAAGATACGTGTAGACCATCATGAACAGGCCGATCATTACTCCCGGCACCACGCCGCCAAGGAACAGCGCACCGATGGAAACATTGCCGAAAGCGCCATAGACGATGAGGATGATGGAGGGCGGGATGATGACGCCGAGCGTCGAAGATGCCGCCGTAAGCGCCACGGCGAAGGCCGGATCGTAACCCGCCTTCTTCATCGCCGGAATGAGGATCGAACCGACGCTTGCCGTATCGGCCGCCGCCGAGCCCGACAGGCTGGCAAATATCATCGACACGAACACGTTGACGTGGCCGAGCCCGCCGCGCACATGGCCTACCGTGGCATCGGCCACTTTCAGAAGACGCTCGGTGATCGAACCGGCATTGAGGATGCGGCCGAGCAGCATGAAAAACGGCACGGCCAGCAGCGTAAAGCTGTCGATGCCAGAGTACATCTGGTTGACGACGGACGTCAGCGGCAGGTCTTCAACGACCATCACGAAGACAGAAGAAACGATCAGCGCGAAGCCGATGTTCACCCGAAGCGCGATGAGCCCGAAAAAGCACAGAATGAGGATCAGAAGCGGGTTCATCGCGGCCCTTTGCGGAACATGCCCTGGACAGCTTCGGCGAGGAAGATCAGCATCAGACCGCCGCTGAGCGGCATCGGCAGAAACATCCAGGAATGCGAAATGCCGAGCGATGCCACAGTGCTCGTGCGGCGGATATCGACCAGCGTCCATCCATGCACGATCAGTACGTAGATGACGACGGCGGCTGCTGCGATCGCAATGATGTCCAGCACGGCGCGGAAGCGCGCCCAGTCCTCCGGCCAGATGTCGACCATGTAGTGGGCGCCGCGCCGAAAGGCGACCGCCGCGCCGATGAAGATCAGCCAGGAAAAGAGCAACTGCGCCAGATCGAGCGTCCAGATCAGCGGCAGCTTGAAGATGTTGCGAACACCGACCTGAAGGCCGACCGTCACGACAAGGACCAGGAACCCGATCCAAAGGCCGAATTCCGTGACCTTGATGATCGCGTTGGAGATGCGGGTCAACATGTGAGGGGCTTCCGTGCGGAGGGGCACGGCGGCATGTGCCGCCGCTTCGCCTCTACTGCGCCTTCAGAAGCGCGTATTCCTCACCAAGGTCTAGCTCCGCGGCCAGATCTGCCTGGATGGGTGTTAGGATTTCGACGAACGCCGCCGTGTCCGGCCGGGTGACCTTAACGCCGTGTTCGGCCTGCAGCGTCTCCACCAGTTCGCTGTCGTACTGCGTCGCCGTCTCCACGCCAAGTTCGTTGGCCGCGATGGCGGCATCCTGCACTACCTTTTGCAGCTCTTCCGGCAGCTTGCCCCATGTGCGGTCTGAGATGGAGATATGGTTGATCTGGATGGTATGGCCGGTCAGGGCGAGATTGGGAGCCACTTCGTAGAGCTTTGAGCCCGTATATCCTGGAAGCGAGCTTTCCATGGCTTCGGCGACGCCCGTCTGCATTGCGGCGTAAAGCTCCCCCCAGGCGACGGTGACCGGGAGCATGCTCAGAGCGGCCCAGGTTTCCGAATCCATCGGCGATGGCGGCGTGCGCATCTTCAAACCCTTGAGATCGGCAGGCCCGTTGACCATCGTCGCTGCCGTCGACAGGTTGCGCGTTCCGGACGCTCCAAGCGCCAGAAGCCTCATGTTCAAACCGCGATCTTCATATACCTTCTGGAAATGCGCTTCGACCGGCGTTCCAGGGCCGACCTTGGCAAGAGCATCGTCCATGCCGGAAAAGAGATAGGGCATAGTGAAGATCGCATATTCCGGCACCTGCTGCACCGCATTGCTGGTCGTGCTGATCATCATGTCTATCGTGCCGAGGCCGACCTCGCTGATGACGGCCGGATCCTGACCGAGCTGTCCGGAATCGAAAATCCTGACCGCGATCCTGTCGCCGCTCTTGGCCTCGATGTCTTCCTTCAGGAATGCGGCCATGTCGTTATAGGGATGCGGCGACTTCACCAGCGTGTGGATACGGATGTTGAAATCGGCGGCCTGGGCCGCGCCACCGAGACCCGCGACCGCCAAAGCGGTGAAGAAAAACTTACGGATGTTCACGTTCAGACTCCCGACACTCGGCTTTTTTCTGGTTCCACTCGACGCCCATGGTCCGGGCTGGAGCCCATAAAATCAAATACAAATACAGCCTGATGTCATGCAAAAAAGTTATGTCAATGAATGGATATCGGAGAAGGACGACAACGTTTCGAGCAAGTGGACGCGAAATTCGTCCGCCGCGCGGGAGAGGGGCAGATCGGCCGGTTTGACGATGTGAAAGTCGAACGGAATCTTCGGTTCAAACGGAACGACCCTCAGGCTCTCGCGAAATACGCGAGGCGTCATCGGATCGACGATTGCGATCCCCACCCCCATCGCCGCCAGGCCACATGCGGCATAGGAAGGTTGGCTTTCGATGGCGATGTCGGGATTCACATTCGCCTCGGCGAAGCTCTGCGTGACGTAGTTGGCCGTCACGGTGTGATGGGCGAGCGCCACCAGGGGTTCACCGCGCAGGTCGTGCGGCATCAGCACTTTCCGTTCGCTCAAGGGGTGCTCCGGCGACAAGGCGCAGACGCAATAGGTTCGGTAAGAGGCCAGGAACTCGACATCGCGGCGCTCGATATGGGTCTGTGCCACACCGAGATCGAGCTGGTGGGACGCGACCATATCGATGATGCGGGCGGAAGTGTGTACGTTGTGGGTCACCTTGATCCCGTGCCGCTCGGCCAGGAACCCCTTGAGTGCCTTCGGAACGATCTCGAAGCTCACCATCGGCATGGTTGCTACGTGGAGCGTGGCGCGGCGCAGATCCTTGATCTCGCGAGCCGCCTGCCCAAGGCGGTCCAGCCCATAGAACATTCGCTCCACTTCCTGAATGAACTCGCGGGCTTCAGTGGTCGGCTCCGACTTGCCGCCCTGTCGAAGAAACAGCCGAAAGCCCACGCTCCGTTCAAGATCTGCAATCAGGCGGCTGACGGCGGGCTGGGAAACGTTGAGAGCCTGTGCCGCAGCGGTGATGGAGCCGTGACGCATGACGAGGCGAAATGCCTGGATTTGCCGCTGATTCATGAGTGCCCGCAGTCCCCATATTCGACAATCCGCAGCCGACCCACCTCAGCCCGGCCGATCGACACTGCCAGACCCGCGACATCGCCGACAAGCGCTACTTCGCAATCCTGGCCAGCTCAACGGAGCGCCGATAGGTCTCGGCAGCCACTTCAGCACCCTCCGGCTCGATACGGTTCGAAGGAAGCCAAGCCGCTTTCGAACCTGAATTTCGGCTTCGCGACATGGCAACCATCATCTCGCAGCAACAGTTTCGTGGCTGATCGTTCCTGCCTGGGGAGAAAATATTTATATAAACGAAAGTTTTGCAGCTGTTATCATTATGTAAATTAAGCAATAAGATGCCCATTGAAATAACCTAGCGTATATGCAGAATATTGTTATATTTATACATGGTAGAGCATTGTTATGACAATTAATATTCCCTCGAATTTCAATAAAATTGGCGGCCTATTCATTGAAGATCCCATCAATCGGAGCACGTTGCCGAGTGTTGTCGGGGGAGGGGACGATGGGGGAGGTGGTGCCGATTCCCATGGGACGATGCTCAAGGAAATGGGTGGCATCGTTGAAAGGGTGTCGCAAGGGAGCGAAATCAGCCGGAGTCCGCATCTGGCTGAGAGTACGGCCGAAAGGCTGGGCGAATGGCTCGGCATCGCCAAGAAAGATCGCAAAAAGCTTTTGTCGATCGAGCTGTCGTCGCCTGACGGCAAGGAGAATTTTTGGCGTTCTGCTTCGAAGGGTATCAATTCCAGCTTCTGGGGCTACACGCCCTTTGGATGGGCAGTGGGAGCAATAGCCGGCCTTGTCGGCAACAACACTGCGCGTGGGGAGTGGATAAAGGAAACCCTGGAAAAGCTCAGGACGTCTCTGACGATAGAGCCCGGAAAGGGACAGCAGTTCGAAGAGAATGCCGAGACGCTCTTAAACGAAATTGCAGATGGCCATAAGCTGGACGACATCGAGGCGCTGCACTTTGCAGAACGGCACAAGGCCGACCACGAGGAAGAGGAATATGCCGCCTCCGCGGTAGATGACGCGAATCCCGCCGCATCCCGCATTCCCCAGGCCGCTCATGGCTCCCTCCCCCAGACGGCAGCCGATACCTTGGAAGAAGCGCCTGCCAGTGAGGGCAACGGGCGGCCAGGGCGGGTTCGTAGGGATTTGGAATCCGACAAACCTTTGACCCTTTCCCTGCCCACGGCGATGGTCGAGTACGGGCATCCGACGAAAAGCTGGTCTGACGGCGTGACCTCGACCGACGTTGATGCCATCGCTGAGGCTGCTTCCTCATGGGCCGAGAAGGTAATCGAACGATACAGAGACCTCCGCGAAGGTGGCAAACGAGATATCCTCGACCATATCCGCGGCGCGGAGGGCCTCACATTCACCTTCTGGATTCGCGGCATCGTCAAAGATATTTACGAATTCTATGAACCGCACGAGGTAAGAATATCGGAAACACCGAAGCCTGGTGAAACGCTGAAAAGTTATATTTCCCGTGTTGCAAAACAGGCGGGAGAAAAAGCGAATGATTACTTTAGAGAGAAACGTAACGGCACTCGCGTAGACTATATCGCCGTGGGCGCGAAGTTGCCGTTGGAGAGCCAGGTGGAGCGTTCACATCTCCCGCTGGGCCACCGGCTGCAAGCGTCTCTGGATCTGGACAGCGGTCCGCTCGTCATCGAGCACAATAAGGACTGGAAAGAAAGTGACGAATACGAAAACGTAAAGGAGCACGCGGCCAGTCTGGCAAATAAGATATGCCAGTACTACGAATTTGAGAACGCGAAACTTGAAGAAGATATTCTGTACAAGATCCAGGAGACCGGAGGAATCACGTTCTCCGGCTGGCTTGCCGATACAGACCTGGACCCCAACAATTATTCCTTCACGAAGCGTATCGAATACGGCCAGTTCGATGGAACCCTGAAGGACTATGTCCGTAAGGCGGCTGAAGACTTTGCCGCAAGTTTCATCACAGAGGTCAAAGAGACCCAAGGCGAAGGCGACGTCAACATCCAGCATATAGGGATGAGAGCCGAACTGGCGAATGTCCGTGTGCAAGACGAATATACGGACTTCCCGCCCGAGCATTTGATCGCCTTCGGCATCGGCGGCCCGGCCGACGAGGCTGCATCATCGCCCGGTCCGGCCGGCGCGTCCTCAACCGAGAACAGGCAGAGAAGGCACGCTGACGACAAGGCGACCGCGGCCCTGGATGCCGTGACCGTCGGCGAGGTCGAAACGAGCTATCAGGCAAGCGCTGCGGATACCGCGGCCCCGGACACGCTGGATAGGCTCCGGGAACAGCATACCAAGATCCAGGACCAGCTTGCTATACCGTGGGCCGAGAAAGTACTCAAGCAGTATGATGGCTTCGATGACGCCGCTCGAAAAGTCATTCTTGAGCATATCGGTATGAAAGGAATCGAATTCACGATTCAGCTTCAGAATGGGGTAAACGTACACGAACCAATTCACGTAAAGCGGCGCCCGCGGGGCATAGAAACCCTTGATAGATTTATTCGCCAAGCGGCAAGGGAAGCCGTAGAGATAGCAAGCCATCTTCTGGTGAACGAAAAGTCGTCTATCGCAGACTTCAAGTACATAACGATAAGCGCCGAGTTGCCACTTGCAGCCCATCTTGAGCGCGCGCTGATCCCCGAGGGCCATGCCATTGAGCTGGATTCGGATCTGGGAAGGCCGCCCCTCTCCATCGAGCATAGCAAGTCTTGGAACAATACGGACGATTACGACGCCATATCCAAGCATGCGGCCAAGCTGGCTGAGAAGATATCGCAGCGCTATACCTTCAAAAACGTGCGTCTTGAAGAAAATATTCTGCACGCGATTCAGCACACGGGAGGGATAACATTCGCCGGCCGGCTCGCCGACACAGACTTCAGAGACGACGAGTACGCCTGGGAGAAAGTTGTCGATCCGGTTTCCGGCTCGTTTGACGGCACCTTGCAGGACTATATCCGCAAGGCCGCCGAGACCTTCGCAGGCGCATATATCAAGCATATTTGCGACGATGAGGGTGAGGGGGCCATCAACATCGAGCACATTACGATGAGGGCCGAACTGGCCGATATCCGGCTGACGGATGGCGGTCCCTCATTGCCGGAAGGCCTCGACCCGGCTTCGGATGGAGGCAAACGCACCATGCAGGCCAAGTTCGCCGCCATCACCCAGGAACTGAAGGCAAATGGCGGCGATATCTCAAAATCCGACGCACTTTTGGAGGCCGCTCGTTCGTCCCTGAAGGCGCGCGGCATCATTCTCGGTCGGCTGAAGCCGGAAGAGGCCCAATCCATTCTTGCGGCGGAAGGCGAAGAACTGCTCAAGACCTATTATAACTACGTAGTGAAGACAATCGAGTTTCAGCAGGAGCTGCTTCTGCTCCGCCGGCCGCACCCGGCCGAATATGCCGCAGAAGAATTGGGTAAGTGGCTCGGCATCGCCAAGAAGAACCGCCATAAGTTGGCTGATGAGGTGAAGCGATGGACGTCTTATGTATATGAAGACGGGAATGACGGGTACATTTCTGAGGCATATTTAAAGCCAGTTCAGGAAACCGCGAGGTGGATCGACATACTCGCGGATGATCGCATTAGGTCCAGGTTGAATTACGCACAAAATGAACCAAATCGAAGAAAATTGATTGAGGAATTAAGGGAGCTGGTTGAGGATGGGAATTACGGTAAATTTGATGAAAATATTAAGCATCTTTTCGCTACGGACGTTTTTGCGGATATAAATAATGATGAGATTGAGCAGAGCGTCAGAAATCTGAATGATAGTTACAGTGTATATTATAACAATTATATAAAGGAATCCGCCGCTATCTTCCGCAGGCTTGAGGCGGAGAAAATTCTGCTCCGCTCAGGCGACATCTCGCTGATCTCCCGGGCCAAGCCAGATGCATTGGAGGGGTTGGTGGAGGAGCTTGGCGGAGGCTCCGCCCGCAAGCTGGATGCGGCGGTCGCATACTTCAGGAAATTGCTCGAGAACCGCCGGGATGGGGATCAACTGCACAATCTGGAGAGTTTGAAGCGAAAGCGGTTGGAACTCGCAAGGACCGCGTTCTCCCGGTTCCCCATTGTCGGCGATTTCGTCAATCTGGGGATCGATGCCGTGCGGGGCGATTGGGAGAATGTGGCGCACGATGCTCTGCGTGATGCGGCCTTTGCCGCCATGTTCCTTCCGGCTGTCGGGCCGGAACTCGGTTCTGTCCTCTTTGCCGCCGATGCAACCTGGGGCGAAGGCTCCAGCATCGCAAGCTACTTTGAGGCAAAGCAGCGCGGCGACGACGCGGGCGCGGCGGCCGCCTTTGACGGTATTCTCGGTAATGGCCTGGGCTTGATGATGAGCGGTATTCCGCTTGTGCACGGGTCCCTCGCCGCCAGGACGAGCGAGGCGATAGCGCTGGAAGATTTTGAAATGAAGGGGAATATAAACAGGGGAGGACTGCTTGGGAAATTGTTTCCGGAACAGATGTACACAGATAATTTCCCCGAAAATCTTTCGAAAGAAACGCCTGCGCCGAGGTATAGGGGAATAAGGCCTAAGATTACATCATTTACATCAGGTATTCAAGAGGCAAATGTATACGTTGAGGAATATGAAAGTTCTGCTGCAGGTGTGTGTGCAGCCTATGTTTCCCTTTGGCTGAAGAAAAATTTCAGTAAATCTGATTTATTATTGCCAAGGCTTGCTAACGAGGAAGGAGTTAAAAAATTTCTAGCTGAACTTCAGTTGGATTATGAGGCGGCCGGGACGGATAAAGGGCTTTTGGCGCGCAGAGGAATGCATATTGACCACGAATTCCATAAAACTGGCTCAGGTGGAGTTTCCGAAGTCCTGAATTCTGCCCGCCTTAAACACCGTCGCTACATCTATTTGACCGTGGACGGAGAGGATGGGAACGGCCACGCTGTTGGCTTGGTATTGGGAAATGAGAAATCGGAATTTTTCGACCCTAACTGGGGTGTCTTCGAGTTTAAGAATTACAATGAACTTGCCGAGTGGGTGCCAAGATACATGAATAAGCACTACAAGAAAATTCACGGCGTCACTGCTTACAGCGTCCAAAGTTAAACTACGTCCCAAGGTCCAGCCCGTGCCGCGGGTGGTGAAAGGGAGGCCTTGCCGCTGAACTTTCATCCAGCCGCGGCTTGGTGCCTATCTCGGGTGCATGGTGCCGGCAAGCCGATGCGCTGCTAGGTCCGTGCCACATCACATTGGAAGTCGGGCGACCTGTTCATAGCTCAGGCCGCCCACCTATCGTTCTGGCAATCGCCATCATCTAGGAATATATAAGCTCAACGAATCATCTAAGGGACTACTTTTTTTATTTGTTTTTCCGACGCGGTTTGCGGAGCGGAAATTTGCGCCGGGGGGCCGCGCATTGATGCTGAAGCAGCATGTCGATCATCGTATACTGGACGTGATACCCAGTGGGGTGGGCCCAAGGTGCATCTCCTATCGTGGCGGCGCCGTATACTCTATCCGCGAGCCTGGAACGCAGTCCTTCGTCTCCGAGCATCACTTCTTCGCTGTGATGCTTGCGCCCTCGTCCGGCATCACGGCGCGTCTCGGCAGCGACAAGTTCCAGACATACGATGCGCCGCTGGGCATGATCGTCGTCAATCCGGCCGATTGGGACAGTCAGGCCAGTTGGCAATCCACACGGGAAAACATCTGCGTCGGCATCCCGCCAGCGAGCATGCTTGACCTGGCGGCACAGGAATTCGATCTCGCAGACGTGGAGCTGCAGCCGCCCGCCTTCGGAACGGTCGATCAGCGGGCGCTGCGTATCGCCCGCGAGATGAAGGCGGAATTGCAGCGGCCTGGTGGAGCGAACGAGTTGGTGATCGATTCTCTCGTTACGCTTTTCGGTGCGCATGTCCTGCGAACATATGGTGCGTCAGGCAGGCGAGCTACCGGCCCGAGGGGAGGCTTGGCACCGGCCAAGGCCAAGCTCGTTCGCGATTTTTTGCACGAGCATTTTTCGCGGAAATTGTCGATTCGTGAACTTGCGGCGCTGATCGGCCTTTCACCCGTCCATTTCATCCGTGCGTTTAAAGAAACGTTCGGTATGCCGCCCTACCGGTATCTTATCGAGTTGCGCCTTGCGGCCGCCGAGGCCTTCCTGATCAAGGGCGAGTTGACGATCGCGGAAATCGCGTTTCTGACCGGGTTTTCGAACCAGAGCCATCTGACAGCGAGCATGAAGAAGTACAGACACAAGACACCCGCACAGATGAGGGGATGAGCGCGGTTTGGGGTGTACAAGCCTTCCATCCGTGACCGGCCGAGACGCAGTTTATGATCGTTTTTCGATACGATGCGAATATCCTGAAATACCGAATCAGAAGATTTTGACTACGGCGCGCTAGAACTATCCGGTTTGCAGGGGGCGCGCGCTGCTCGTAGTTGTGTTGCAGCGTGCAGCAGTAGGCATATTGTTAAGTAATATTGAAAGCATCGGCGAGTGCAGCCGTCCCCCAGTCATCGGCTAGTAACGAACTTTGGGGGACATCCAATGATGGATTTGGTCTCGCCGCGCATCAGCGCGTGCGCTTTCTCTCTGACACTTAGAGCAATTCCAGGAAAAGTGGAAACCGGTTTTCCGTCCGGAATTGCGACAAAACAAGGAGTTAGACCAAATCATCGATTCCATGAAACGATGATTTGGTCTAGGCGCGCCGCGGGACTACTTGCCCTCTGTTCGATTATCGCCTCCGGGCCTGCCCTATCTGCCGAATACGCGACAGGTGGGGCTAGCGACTATCGAGACGAGGTCCTGTGGCTCACCTGGGGTGACTCCGCCACCTACAACAGCGCCAGCAGACCGCCGCTTAATAATGGAACGACAACCTCTGCAAGCATTCAGGTCGCGGGAGGCGTTTCGCTCGATGTTACATGCACCCTACTTAACATCGTCCACCAACCCGGTGGAAACCAGCAACTGTTCGCCTATCGCCCCGGCGACTGGTCGGGCGATAGCCTGGATGATCTCTACAACATTGGCGGCACCGGCACGAGCAACCAACTCATCAACGGCATCATGCGAGGGGGCGGAATCTCGAACTTCACGGTGAGCTGCACCGCTACCTTGGGCGGCGATCCCTTCCCCTTGAAAGGCCTGGTTATGGCCGATGCGGAGGCGATCAACGGCAGTACCGGTGCTAGCAACGAGTATGTCCAGGCCACGGCAGATGGGCATTGGTTCGCCGTCGAAATGCGCAAGAATCCTGGCGCCGGGACCTACATGGCGCAAAAGAGCACTGACGGCAGGACCATCCGATTCGGCCCTGGCACCGACGACGGCACTGCGGCGGTGACGTTCCTTGCGTTCGATGCGCCCTCTCCCAACGTCAGCATGGATTTCGAGATCAAGGGCGGCGGCAATACGGCGATCGCTATCGGCCTGCTCGCGCCCTACGCCGATTTCAGCGACGCGCCCGCAAGCTATGGCGAGGTGATGCACCTCGTCGCCGACATGGAGTTCCAGCCGGACAATATCCCCGAGGACGGGAACCAGTACAATCTGAACACCAATAGCTATGATCCAGGCGGTCTCGCTCCGCCCAACAACGACTATCTGGGCAGCCGCGGCCCGGACACCGAACTGGAAGCCACGCACACCGATGGCGCCGATGGCGAAAACGCGGCAGAGGAAGACGCCTGGCCGCAAAACTACACCATCAGCGTGCTCCAGACCGGTGAGCAATTGTCTGAAACGATCCTGTGTACGGGGACAGGCACGGTCGCCGCGTGGATCGACTTCGACCGCAATGGCACGTTCGATCAGGACGAGCGTACCGAGGCGCAGTGCTCCGGCACCGACGCCACCCTCTCATGGACAATTCCAGAGACCCTGACGCCTGGCGTCAGCTACATTCGCCTGCGCTATTCCAACGATGTGGCCTCCCTCGCCGTTCCCACCGGCACATCGCCCGACGGCGAGGTTGAGGACCATTCGCTTACGGTTCTCGCTCCGAGCCTGGCTGTCACGAAAGGCAGCAACGCTGCAAGTGATGTCTGGCAGGTGGATGATGCCGGCGCCCTGTACCAGCTCACCGTCACCAATAACGGCCCCGTAGCAACGGGAAATCCGCCGTCCGTGGCCCCTGCCGAAGTGACCGTGCTCGACCTGCTTCCCGATGGGATTCTTCCAAACTGGACCGGTACGCACACGAATAATGGCTGGAGCTGCACGTTCTCGGGCCAGCTCGTCACCTGCGTAACGGACCAGATTCTCGCTGCAAGCGGACAACCGGGCAACACGGTGAGCTTGGAGCTGCCGGTTGAGCTTACCGCCGATGCTTTGGGAGATCAGGTCAACTATGCCAGCGTTGGCGGTGGCCGCGATCCTTTCAATAACGGAACCCCGCCGGCGCCCGGCCCGAGCTGTTCGGATGCGGATCACTGCGCCGACTACACGGTGACGGTCGCAAGTTCGCCTGCCATAGAGATCGACAAGACCGGCACGCTGAACGATGCGGACGGCGACGGCCTCATCGATTCTGGTGAGAGCATCACCTACTCCTTCCTTGTCACCAATACAGGCAACGTGACGCTCACCGATGTGACGGTGAACGATGCGCTGGTAACGGTCGATCAGGGGCCGCAGACGCTGGCGCCGCGCGGCACCTTCACCTTCACCGCGACCTACACCCCGACGCAGGACGACATCGACAGCGGCTCGGTGCAGAACACGGCAACAGCCACGGGCACGCCGCCCTCCGGCCCGCCGGTGGAAAGCCCGCCGGACAGTGTGACCGTGCCACCCGAGCAGACGCCGGGGCTGTCGATCGACAAGACCGGTACGTTGAATGATACCGACGGCGACGGCTTCATCGACCTTGGCGAAACCATCACCTATTCCTTCCTGGTCACCAATACGGGCACGCTGACGCTGAGTGACGTCACCGTCGACGACGAGATGTTGCGGAATGCCCAGGTGTCGGTCTCGCCCGGCCCGCAGACCCTTTCGCCAGGCGGCAGCGTGACCTTCACGGCAACCTACGCGCCGACGCAGGGCGATATCGACTCGGGCCAGGTGGAGAACACCGCCACCGCCACCGGCACCACCCCCTCGAACATACAGGTGGAGAGCCCACCGGACACGGCGCAGGTGCCGCCTGACCAGACGGCCGGCCTCACTATCGACAAGACCGGCACGCTGAACGATACGGACGGCGACCGGCTGATCGATCTCGGCGAGACCATCAGCTACACGTTCCTCGTCACCAATGCGGGCACAGTGACGCTGACCGACGTGACGGTCGACGATCCGATGGTTTCAGTCGGTGAAGAGCCGCAGACACTGGCGCCCGGCGCGAGCTTCACCTTCACGGCGACCTACACAGCGACGCAGGACGACATCAACAATGGTTCGGTCACTAACACGGCGCGCGCCACGGGTGTGCCGCCTTCCGGTCCGCCTTTGGAGAGCCCGCCCGACAGCGCGACCGTGCCGCCGGATCAAACGCCGGCCCTCATCGTCGACAAGACTGGCACGCTCAACGATTCGGATGGCGATGGGCTGCTCGATCCGGGCGAGTCCATCAGCTATTCCTTCCTCGTTACCAATACGGGCACGGTGACGCTCACGGATGTGACGGTCGACGACCCGCTCCTTCGCAGTGCCAATGTCTCCATCTCGCCAGGCCCTCAGACGCTGGCGCCGCGCGGCCGGGTGACCTTCACGGCGACCTACGAGCCAAGTCAGGACGAGATCGATAGAGGTTCGGTGGAGAACACGGCGAGGGCCACCGGAACGCCGCCTTCCGGCACGCCGGAGGAGAGCCCGCCGGATACGGCAACGGTGCCGCCCGAACAGACACCGGCGCTTTCAATCGAAAAGACCGGCAGGCTCAACGACCTCGATGGTGACGGTCTGATCGATCCCGGTGAGACGATCGGCTACTCCTTCCTCGTCATCAATACGGGCACGCTGACGCTGAGCAGCGTTACCGTCGATGATCCGCTGCTGCGGAATGCGAATGTCTCTGTCTCGCCGGGGCCACAGACGCTGGCGCCGCGCGGAAGAGCAACCTTCACTGCAACCTACACGCCGACGCAGACCGACATTGACAATGGCTCGGTGGAGAACACGGCGACAGCCAGAGGTACACCGCCTTCCGGCCCTCCTGTCGAGAGCTCGCCCGACAGCGCGATCGTCCCACCGGATCAGACATCGCAGATCTCGATCGAAAAGACCGGCACGCTCGACGATGACGATGGCGACGGGCTGCTGGATCAGGGCGAGACGATCACTTTCTCGTTCCTCGTTACCAACACAGGGAATGTGACGCTCACCGATGTAACCGTGGACGACCCGCTGCTCCAGAATGCCGGCATGTCCGTCTCGCCGGCTGCGCAGACGCTGGCGTCGGGAGCGAGCGCCACCTTCACGGCCACCTACACGCCGGGCCAGGACGAGGTCGACAATGGCTCGGTGGAGAACACGGCAAGGGCCACGGGCATCAACCCAGCCGGCGCGAGGTTGGAAAGCCCACCGGATACGGCGGTCGTGCCGCCCGATCCGGCCCGTCTGGTTATCCAGAAAACCGGGCGCTTCAACGACGTCGATGGCGACGGCCATGCCAGCGCCGGCGATACGCTGACCTATAGCTTCACCATCGCAAACGATGGCGGGCAGACTGTTACCAATGTCTGGCCGGAGGATGAAGGACCTACCCTGAATGGCCGGGCCGCGAGCGGGTCCCTGTCCAGGTTCACGCCGGAGCCCGTCACACTGCGGCCCGGAGCTGAAGCCAGCTTCACAGCCACCTACACGCTGAGCGAGGACGATATAGCCAGCGCGGCTGGCATTTCCGATGGCATCGTCAACTCGGCGACGGCACGCGGGCGGACATTCGACGGGATTGTGACCTCGGGTGCATCGACATCCATCATCAGCCTGCCAGCCGCTGCACCGGCTGAGCTGACGGCCACCAAGATCGCCAATCTTCGCTCCATTCGCCGGGGCGAGCAGGCGCCGTTCACGATCCGGGTGACCAACAACGCTCCAGCGCGGGCGACGGATCTGACGGTGGTCGACATGATGCCGGCAGGTTTCCGTTTCGTTGAAGGATCGGCGACGGTTGGCGGAGTAGAAGTGGCGCCGGAGATTGCTGGGCGGAATATCCGCTTTGCTGGCCTCGAGGTCGATGGCGGCAATGAGCTTGTGATCCAGCTCCGGCTTCTGGCGCTGAGCTCGGCCGGTCCGGGCGAGCACGTCAACCGGGCGATGGTTGAAGATCCTTCAGGCCGGCGCCTCACGCCAGTGGCAACGGCGGTGGTGGAGATCCTCGCCGAGCCGGTGTTCGACTGCGGCGACATCGTCGGCAAGGTGTTCGACGATGGAAACCTGAACGGCTACCAGGATGACGGCGAGCGCGGGCTGGCGGGCGTACGCATGGCCACGGTCAATGGCTGGCTGGTGACCACCGACGCGCATGGCCGCTTCCACGTCGCCTGCGCCGACCTGCCGGACAGCCGCATCGGCTCCAACTTCATCATGAAGCTCGATCCGCGCACGCTGCCCACGGGCTACCGCCTGACGACGGAGAACCCGCGCGTGGTGCGGCTGACGGCCGGCAAGATGACCAAGCTCAACTTCGGGGCGGCGCTCGGCCGTGTGGTCCGGCTCGACCTGCGAGAGGATGCCTTTGTGCCCGGCGAGACGACGCTGAACCCTGCCTGGGCCGAGGGCATGAACGAGCTGATCCACGTTCTCTCCGAAGAGCGATCGGTCCTCCGTCTGAGTTACTTCGGGCCTGACACGGAGCTGGCGGAGGCCCGTATGGACCACATCGAGGATGTGATCGCCGAGCGCTGGCGAAGCAACGGAGGCAGATACCGGCTGGAGATCGAGTCTCGCATGGAGATGGACCAATGACGGCCGGGAAGTCGGACATGGAAAAAGGAGGCGCTCGCATGCTGCAGTCCCTCGTGCGTTGGCATCGTTCAATCCTCCTTGCCGGCGGCGCCGTGCTGGCCCTGACCCAGGCCGATTCGGCACAAGCGGAGATGGCGGGCAGCTGCCTCGACGGGGCCTGTTCCCCCGTGCTTCGCGGAAAGGCACTCGACGACAGCACGGTTGGTCGTCTCGCAATCGGCGAGAACACTGAAGCGGAAACGGCTCAGGACCGTCCTGCAATTCCCTTCATGATCAGCGTCGACGGCGAGACCGTCGACAAGAGCGCTGCTTCCGGACCACCGGAAGCGGCTGCTGCCGAGCGTCCCGTAGACCGGCAGCGGCAGACCGATGTCGACCTTTCGGCAGTCGACATCCAGGTCAAGTTCGACGGGCTGGAGACGGGGACGATCCTCAACGTCTCCACAATGCCGGTCGAACGGCTCTACAAGCCCGGCGAGACGGTGACATTCCTCGCCACGGCCAATTATCCCGCCTTCATCGAGCGAGCGGAGATCCGCATTTTCACCGACGAGGAGCCGGCTGACGGCCGGCCGATGGCAGTGGTCCCGGTGGCCATCAACGGTACGGCCGACTGGATCATGCCCACGGACGGGAAGGAGCGGGACTTCATATATACGCTGCGTGTCTATGACGCGCGTGGGCGCTATGACGAAACCCGCCCACTCACCATTGCGCGCTCAATACGCGAACTGTCGCAACACTCGCAGGAAGAAGCTGTCGCTCCCGGCTGGGGCGAGGACCGCACGGCATTGCGCAACATTCCCGTGCGCGGCGGGGCAGTGACGGTCTATGGCCGCCACGTGCCACCCGGCTACACCGTTGAGGCCCTGGGTGAGACCATACCGGTCGACCCTGATCAGGCCTTCGTCGTGAGCCGCATCCTGCCGCCTGGCGAGCACGATGTCGACGTGGCGGTAAAGGGTTCTTCGAAGACGGGCGGCCTGCGTTTCAGGCGTGACATCAACATCCCCGACAATGACTGGTTCTATGTAGGCCTCGCCGATCTCACCATCGGCAAGCGCATGGGCGACGACGACATAGAGACGGTCCGCCCCGGCGAATATGACGAGGTCTACACCAGGGGAAGGCTGGCTTTTTACCTCAAGGGGAAGATCAAGGGCGAATATCTGCTGACGGCCGCCGCCGATACGGGCGAGGACGATCTCGATCAAATCTTCGACGACTTCGACGGCAAGAATACCCGCGACATCCTGCGCCGGCTCGACCCGGACGACTACTATCCCGTCTATGGCGACGATTCCTCGATGGTCGAGGACGCACCGACGAAGGGCAAATTCTATGTGCGGCTGGAGCGCGGCGACAGCCATGTCATGTGGGGCAACTACAAGACGGTGATCACCGGTACCGAGTTCCTGCGTTCCGACCGGGCGCTTTACGGGGCCAACGCCGTCTACCGTTCCGAGGAGGCCACCAGCTTCGGCGAGCGGCGCACAGATGTCACGCTCTACGCAGCCCAGCCGGACACGCTTCCCGCGCGCGAGGAGTTCCTCGGCACCGGCGGCTCGGCTTATTTCCTGAAGCGGCAGGATATCGTCGAGGGTTCCGAGACGGTGCGGGTGGAAACCCGGGATCCCGTTACCGGCCGGGTGATCTCCCGCAGCACCCTGCGCTATGGCGAAGACTACACCTTCGATTACATGCAGGGCGTCATCATCCTGCGTCGGCCACTTTCTTCCATGACCGGCACGACCAGCCCCGTCCGCAATGGGGCGCTCGGCGGCGAGCGGCTCTACCTCGCGGTCCAGTATGAGTACACACCGGTGGCGGGCGATCTGGATGGCTATGTCTATGGCGGACGTGCCCAGCACTGGCTCAATGAGAACATCCGTGTCGGCGTGACCGGGCTCAATGAGAGCACCGACCTTTCCGACCACAAGGCTGTCGGCGCCGACCTGCAGTTGCGCCATTCCGAGCGCACTTTCCTCGAAGCCGAGGTCGCACGCTCCGAGGGACGGGGCTTTGCCCTGTCGCGCTCCACCGATGGCGGCCTGACCTGGGGCGGTGCCGGCCAAACCGATGCGGACAAGGACAGCGGCACAGCCTGGCGCGTGCGCGGGCAGGTTGCCCTTGACGAGATCGGTGCCGGGATCGAGGGAACGGTCGGCGGCTACTACGAGGAGAAAGAGGCTGGCTTTGCCACTCTTTTCGACGAAACCGATGTCGACAGGCGCATCTGGGGCGCCCATGCAGACCTTGCTCTCAGCGACCGGGTCGCACTCGGGCTCACCTATGACGACCTCAAGGATGGCGACGGAAAGGTGAAGCGGGATGGCACGGGCAGCGTAAGCTGGGAGTATGACCAGCACTGGAAGCTGTCCTTCGGCGTCAGTTACAGCGATGTCATGTCTCCGACGGCCCGCCGCGGTCGCAAGTCCGGCTACAACGGCTTCCGGCTCGATGCCGGCGTGCGCGCCGACTACCGCGTTGACGACGACCGTCTGGTCTATGCCTTTGCGCAAGGCACGCTCGACCGGTCAGGTGACATTGCCCGCAACGATCGCGCCGGCATCGGCGCGGAAATCCGCCTGACCGAGACGATCGGCGTCAATGGCGAAGTTTCCTATGGCACGCACGGCGTTGGGGGATTGGCCGCAATCACCTACGACCCGACGGAGAACGACCACTATTACTTCGGCTACAGGCTCGACCCTGACCGGGCCTATGATCTGGACCGAAATGCGCTCTCCGGTACTGATAAAGGGACGATCGTCACCGGCTTGCGCCGGCGCATCGACGATTTTGTCTCGGCCTATTCGGAAAGCAATTACGACCTCTACGGCCACCGCAAGTCGCTCACCCAGACCTACGGCGTAACCTACACGCCCGACGCCCAGTGGACCGTCGATGGCGGTCTTGAGATCGGCCGCGTACGCGACGACACGGTCTATGAGGACACGGCAGGCAATGCCGAGGCGCGCGAGGATTTCGACCGCTACGCGCCTTCGCTCAGCCTCGCCTACAAGGACGAGGAGGCGGGGATCAACGCCCGGTTACGCGGCGAGGTGCGGATCGAACGCTCCGAGTTGGAAACGCGCGACCAGAACACCTACTTGCTGGCTGCCGCACTTGGCTGGAAGACCAACCCCGACTGGCGGCTGCTTGCCAATGTGGATGCCGTGCTTTCCGATTCACAATCGGAGCGGACCACCATCCGCAACACCGATTATGTCGAGGCCTCCCTCGGCTATGCCTACCGTCCGGTCGAAAACGACCGGCTTAATGCGCTGTTCAAATACACCTGGCTCTATGACCTTCCGGGCAACAACCAGGTGATCAGCAGTGCCACGGACGAGTACTATGCACCGGCTCAGCGCAGCCATATCCTCTCGGCCGATCTCGCCTATGACCTTATGCCGTGGCTTACCGTCGGCGGTAAGTATGGCTTCCGCATCGGCGAGGTTCGCTATCGCATCGGAGATGGAACGGACTTCGAGGAGGAATGGCAGCGTTCATCGGCGCATCTCGGCATCCTGCGGGCCGATCTGCACGTGGTGAAGCGCTGGGACCTTCTTCTCGAAGGACGCGTCATGCACATGCCCGAGGCCGACACCACCGATTATGGCGCTCTCGTCGCCTTGTACCGGCACGTGGGCGACAATTTCAAAGTCGGCGTCGGCTACAATTTCGGCATCTTCTCCGACGATCTCCGCGACCTCACCTTCAACGATCAGGGCGCCTTCCTCAACCTCATCGGCAAGTTCTGACAGCCAGATCGTGATGCCTTTCGTGGAATCGGCATCACGATCTATCTTTTTGTTTTAGCATGATCTTATCCGAAAATCGGCATTCACTTTTCGAGATCGTGCTCTAAGGTGCGTTGAGATTCATGGGCGCGGAGTGGGCGGCAAGCCCCCTTGCATGTTCAGGCTGGCTCGAATCATCGAGGATTTGAGCTCTCTTGCGATTTCTAACACTTAGCTTCCGCTTCGTTCCAACTAAGATGTTGAAATCGCTTTCTCCCCCGCCGCGCATGGCTTCACCTATCCCGCGCTCGATCTCGCGGTGGAGTGGCTGCCGACGGCTGCCCGAGGCCAAGGACACCGTGCTTGCCATCATGGTGTAGATGCTGTGCGCCGGGCTCACCGGCACCAACTACGCTTGTGATGCCACCTCCTTCTTCGATGCGAAGGGTCCACCGCCGGGAACCGGCCAGACCATCATCGCCATCGATCCGGAAGCCTTCGGCCCCGGTGCGACGGTGCGTTTTGCGCAGATGGCGCGGCTGATCGAGGAGACCGAAGGCGCCCGCCTGCCGGGGCGGCGGCGACAGGCGCTGAAGTGGGAGATGGTCCGCGACGGTATTGCCGTCGACAATTATCTCCTGAAGCAGATACGGTCGATCGGCCGGTAAGGGACGGCGTTTCCCCGCACAGCCCAGCCATCTATTCTGACAGGTGCAACCCCATGAGCTTCTTTTCCGCACCGATGACCGAAGCCCGTCTTGAAAAGCTGAAGGCGCTGGCGCCGGGCGTCTTGTTCGCGCTGCTCGTTGCCGTGGCGGCGAATTTCCTGTCGGAGCATTATGGCGGGCCGGCCATGCTGTTCGCTTTGCTCCTCGGCATGGCGTTCCACTTCATGGCCAGAGAGCCGCGCAGCGCGGCGGGTATCGACTTCTCGTCCCGGACGCTGCTGCGCCTGGGTGTCGGGTTGCTCGGCGCGCGCATCACCTTCGAGCAGATTGGCGCGCTCGGCTTCGAGCCCATAGCGCTGGTGCTCATCTCGGTCGTCGCCACCATCGGCTTCGGCGTGGTGATGGCGCGGCTTTTCGGCCGTCATTGGACCTTTGGCTTGCTGACCGGCAGTGCGGTGGCGATCTGCGGCGCCTCGGCCGCGCTTGCCATCTCCGCCGTGCTGCCCGAGCGGCCCGAGCGCGAGAAGGACACGCTCTTCACCGTCATTGCCGTCACCGGCCTCTCCACCATCGCCATGATCGCCTATCCGATCCTGTTCACGGCCCTTGGCTTCAGCGATCGCGTGATCGGCGTGATGATCGGCGCCACCATCCACGATGTCGCGCAGGTGGTGGGCGCCGGCTACGCGGTGTCCAACGAGGCGGGCGACACGGCTACCTTCGTCAAGCTCCTGCGCGTGGCGCTCCTGCCGCTTGTGGTGATCGCCATCATGCTCTTTGCCCGGCGTGGGGAGGGCGGGGCGAAGGTCTCCCTGCCGTCCTTCGTCCTCCTGTTCGCGGCGCTGGTCGTCGTCAACAGCCTCGGCCTCGTTCCAGCGGCCCTTGCCGCCTTCCTGTCGGAAGTCTCGCGCTGGCTCCTGATCACGGCCATCGCCGCCCTCGGCGTCAAGACCGCGCTCAAGGAGATGTTCGCTCTTGGCGCCGGCCACATCAAGGTCGTGGTCTCAATCACGCTGTTCCTGGTGCTCTTGGCGGTGGCGCTGTCACTTGTCATGTGAGAGGAGTTGCCTCTCTATTTGAGTTTGTTCATGAGCCGCTGCCTTACGTCTGGAATCGATGAGCCAGCGCGTGGCCGGCGCGCTATGATTTCCTTCTGCAGGAAGTGCGCGATCTCCGTCATCAGGAAGCGCTCCATATCCGCATAGGCAACGTCCCCGGTGATGTTGTGCTGCTCTCCCGGATCGGACTCGAGGTCGAACAGTTCCACCTCGGTCTTGTCGTCGGACGCATAGAGCGCCAGCTTGAAGCGCTCGTTGCGCGCCATCGTCGATAGCATCGGCGGGTCCCAGAACTGGCCCTGGTTGTCTACCCCAGAATTGCGGTAGGCACAGATTGCCGCCTGCCGGGCGGCCTTGCCCCTTTGCGCCATTGCTGCCAGATCCTCGCTGTCGGGGCAGTGTGCGGCGGTATCGAGCCCGGCCGCGGCAAGGCAGGTCGCCGCGATGTCGCGACCCTGCGCCAGCGCTCCGCACTGCGCGCCGGACGGGACTTGTCCGGGCCAGCGCAGGAGGAGCGGAACGCCGACCGTCGGCTCGTAAAGCGCTACTCCTTTGACGAACAGACCATGGTCGCCGAGCTGATCGCCATGGTCGGACATGAAGATCACCAGTGTATTTTCAGCGAGCCCGGCCTGGTCGAGCGCATCGAGGACGCGTCCGATCTGCTGGTCCGCGAAGGCAATCGAGGCCGCGTAACCCAGGCGGATTTGGTGCACCTCCGCGGCGGTGAAGTCGGCGGAGCGCCCGAGATAGGAGCCCTCCTGCTCGCGCCGCACGCAGTCGGGCGCCGCTCGCCGGGCGATCGGGGCGGGAATCCTGGCTTCATCGATGAGCGGGCGCATCGACAGGGGATGATCCTGATAGGGGTCATGCGGATCGAACAGGCTCATCAGGCAGAAGAATGGACGATCATCGTCCTCGGCGCCGGTGATGAAGTCGATCGTCCTGTCGGCGGCCCATTTGGACATGTGCACCGCTTCGGGGTGATGCAGTTCACCGCGTTTGTTGGCCTTGAGGGTGGCGAGGAAGTCCGGCGCATTGGCGCGCAGCCAGGCTACGTAGCCGTTGAAACGGCTGTCCATGCCGACGGAAGGCTCAAGACACCATTCATAGATCTCGAACCCGTCATTGGGATGCCGGCGCCGCTCCTCCGCAAGGCGGCTGCTGACGTGCAGCTTCCCAAACAGCGCCGTCCGGTAGCCTGCCTCAAGCCGCAGCCTTTCGGTGAACAACACTTCGTCGTCGGGAAGATTGTCATGGACCCGGTAGACGGAATGGTCCGGAACCATCTTTCCGGTGAAGATGCTGGCGCGCGACGGCGTGCAGATGGGGTTGTCGACGGTCGCGCGCGTGAAGGCGGTTCCCGAGGCCGCCAGGCGATCCAGATTGGGTGTCGGGATCCAATCGCACCCGTACGCGCCCAGCGTGTCGCGGCGCTGCTGGTCTGTCATGATCATGAGGATGTTCGGTCGTTTCACGGCACACTTCCTTGCTCAGTCCGGCGCCATAATCTCAGGTATCACTGCCTGCGCGGCGGGACGGAGCCGCGTGGCGATCTCGGGGTCGATCCAGCGATAGGGCCTGCGCAGCCTGGTGCCGATATCCGCCCAATTGCCGACAGCGGCCAGAAGCTTGTCGAGGGCGGCGTTGGAATATCCGTGGTCGCGGCCGAACGGCGCGATGTGTGTATCCAGGAAGGCGCGCAGGCGCGTCTCGATATCGCACGCTGCGTGGAGATCCGTCGACATGAGCGATGTCCATCGTTGCGCGCCGGCCGGATTGAGGCACGCCACGTTCGAAAATGCCCCGACGGCGACACCCTGCGAGACGCCGCTTGCGAGGTGATGGCCGGGGACATAGACACCCCAGCGGTCGAGCATCCGCCTCGCCTCGGCATACCATTCTGCATCGCCATCGGCGAGCTTGACGCCTACCACCTGCGGCACGGTTTCGAGGATTTGTGAGAGTTCCGCTGGTGTGAAGACATGCTTGGCGTGCGGGGGATTGTAGAGGATGAGCGGTACGGTATCGGCGGCGTCCGCTGCCATCATGAGGAAGTCGGTCGCTTCCTCCGCCACCACCGGCCACCAGTCGGGGAGGATCACCTGGATGCCTTCGGGACGAAAAGCCGCCGCTCGGCGCACGCGATCCAGCGACAGGCGGGCGTCCGCCTGGCAGGCGCCGATAACGAAGGGCATGCCGGCGGCCGAGCACCGGCACGCCAACAGGTCCTGGACGGCGTCGAACTCCGCCTCGGTCTGATTGTGGAACTCTCCGGCCGTGCCATTGGAATAGATACCGTCCACCGAAGCGGCGACAAGGCGGTCGATTTCGTCGGCAAGCCGGGTGAAGTCGATTGCATCGTCATTGCCGATCGGCAAAAGGAGGGTCGCCCAGTTGCCCCTGATACGCCCCCAGCGGCCGTCGCGGCGCGCGAACTTTGCTACGGCTGCTGCACTCCGAGGGGCGGATTGGCTGGTCACGTTGTCAACCATCGATCAGGATTTCGCGGTGCTCGCCGGCTGATGTCAACGCTGCAGTGACGATCTCAACGATGTGCCGTCCATAGGTCGCGTCGACAGGTGGCGGTCCGCCGGTCTCGATTGCATAAAGAAAGTCCGTCCACTCCCTGTACACAGCCTCGTCCATGCCGTCGGCCTGCCAGGAATCGGCAACGGGGCTCCACTTGGTGCCCTGGCCTACGTGCACACCGGTATTGAGGTCGACGTCCAGAACGCCGTCCTCGCAGACGATCTGCAGGCTGGAAGAAACGGCGCCATCACGGTAGCCGATGCTGCTGACCTGGCCGATGCGCCGGTCGACGAAACGAAGGCCGAGGTAGGCGGTATCGTCGGCGGCCTGATCGTGGAAGAAGGCTCCGCCAAGGGCGGTGACGGCAGCAACTCGGCTATCCATCAGCCACACCAGCTGGTCGAGGGCATGGATCCCCGCTGTCATGAGCATGCCCCCTCCGGTCCGCGGGTCAAGATGCCAAGGCCGGCGGTTGGATTCCATCCATAGCTTGACGAGGCGGCTCATGCCCGTCACGGGGCGACCGAGCCGCCCGCTCACGAGGATATCGCGTGCCACCATGATCGGGCGGAAGAAGTGCATCACGTGGCCGATCGTCAGGACTGTGTCCGAGCGACTTGCCGCGGCTTCAATAGCGCCGCAATCCCGTGACGTCGGTGCCATCGGCTTCTCAAGTAGGACATGCTTGCCGGCCTCGATCGCCGCAACGGCAATCTCGGTATGCAGATGATGTGGAGTAGCGATCACGACCGCGTCGACGGAGTTGTCATCGAGCAGCGCCTGCCAGTCGCGGCACGGCTGGCCGCCATGCAGGGCGGCGAATGCAGCGGCCTGTGCGGGATTACCGCCGCACACGGCGTGGACCCGAGCCGCGGCCTGTCTCCCGACCGCACGAGCGTGTACTGCACCGAAATGTCCGGCACCGATTATGCCGACGTTGATCATGGCAGCGCTTCCTCGTAGGCACGGTCGATCAGGTCCATGGCGCGGGCGTAGTCCGAAATCCCGACAAGGGGAGGGGCGCCCGCGGCCAAGCGGTTGATCGTGTCGATCATGAAGGCGGTGTAGCGTTCGGATGGCGGCAGCGGCGGCAATGGTTCGCGACACCGGTCGTCCAATGTGACGGCGAGAGCAGCGTCGCCGTGGTCAATGAAATAGGCGTTGGCGGTCGCGATGCGCCATTCGAAATCGCCGCCCGGCAGCATAGAGGCGAAGGTGTATCCCGCCTCTATCGTGAAGACGGCGCCATTGGCGTCTACCAGCACGATGAGGGCGTAATCCTCCACATCTTCCTCGCGGTGGATAGACTTGCCGATCTGGGCGCAGACAATCTGCACAGGGCCCTCGGCGAGGCTGAGTGCGCAATCGATACCATGGATGCCCAAATTGCGCAGGGCGCCGCCACCGGATACGGCAAAATCGAGCATCCAAGCCACACCGTCGTCCCGGTAACGTTGGGGCGGACCGTTGATAATGCGGAAGTGCGCATGGGCGATGGGACCGGCCCGCGCCTCGGTGGCCAGCCGATGGTATTCGCGCATGGCCGGCCCGAGGCGGTTGGGGAGGGGCACCGCTACAAAAACCCCGGCGGAGGATGCCGATCTTGCAAGGGCTGCAAGGGCGGCTGAATCGGGCGCCGCAGGTTTTTCGAGGATCACCGGCACGCCGGCGGCAATCGCCATTTCCGCCAGTGGCGGCACACTATCCGGCCGTCCCATGATGACAACCAACGAGGAGTGCCCGATGACCGCTTGAGGCTCATTGGAAGCGGAAATCCCGTACTGCGCCGCGAAGCTCTCGGCGACCTGCCGGTCCGCATCCCATACCGTTCCAAGTTGGGCTCCTGCGGAAACGGCCGCTTTGGCGTGCATATGGGCGTGCCAGTGCCCCACTCCGATCAATCCCACATGCATCGCGATGCGTCCTCCGCTATTGACTTGCAACATATCCTACAAGTCGCTATGCTACAAGATATGGGTCACGTAGAATGGACGCGAACGGGAAATTGGAAGGGCAGGCTGTCAAGATGAAGCCGATCAAGCCGTTGGAGAGGCCGCCGCTCCTGCACGTCAGCGTGCAGGAGAGCCTCCGCAGCTATGTCGAGGACAACGGTCTTAAGGCTGGCGATCCGCTGCCGCCCGAAAGCTTTCTCGCCCAGCAGCTCGGCGTTGGGCGCAACTCGGTTCGCGAGGCGATCAAAGCCCTGGAATCTGTAGGAGTTCTCGAGACCCGTCGCGGCGTGGGCGTATTCGTCAAGGAATTCTCCTTTCAACCGTTGCTCGACAATCTGGCCTATGGACTGCAGGCATCGCTCCGGGATGTGGAGGAACTGCTCGAAATTCGCCGCGTCCTGGAAACGGGTCTGATCGACAAAACCATCGCCATGATCAGCGCGGAAGATGTGGCTGCCTTGCGCGCGGTCACGGAGCGGATGCGCGAGCGCGCCGAACGCGAGAGTTTCGCCGAGGAAGACCAGCTTTTCCATCAGCTGTTGTTCCGCTGCCAGAACAACAAGATGCTGAGCACGCTGATCGACATCTTCTGGACGGCCTTCCACAAGGCCTCCGATTTCGCCAACCTGGCCAGCCCGACGCCGCTCGCTACCTGGCGCGAACACCATGAGATCGTGGAGGCGATCGCCGCAAGGGATGTCGAGGCGGCGCGACGGCGCCTCGATGCGCACTACAGCGGCATTCAGCAGGTCATCGCCATGAACCGCTCCCGCCATCAGGTGGCGAGCCGGGAGGACTAGTCAACCAGGGAGGAGACTATGCAACGACGGACTTTCGGCCGCCTTGTGGCGGCAGCGGGGATTTTGCTGGCGTCAACCGCGTTGACAATCCCGACGACGATGGCGCAGAGCGAGAAGACCATCACCGGCGGGTTCGACGTGGGGCCGGGCGGCTATCCCGGCAATTTCCATCCGCACCAGGCGACGGCTGGCTTCACCTGGCTCAGCACCTATTACGAGCCACTGGTCATCTATAACCCGGATCTCAGCGAAATTGTCGGCGCCCTGGCGGCGGATGTTTCGATAAGCGAGGACAGTCTGCAATACACGTTCAAGCTGGCCGACGCGAAGTGGCATGACGGCGAGCCCTTCACCTCGGCCGACGTGAAGTTCTCACTGGAGTTGGCCAAGAATCCGGACAGTGGCAGCCTCTTTGCCGCCAGGCTAGGCGACATCGCCTCCGTCGAAGCGCCCAACGACAGCACGGCCGTGGTCACCCTCGGCAAGCCCAACGCGGCTTTCCTCGCGATCCTGACGCAGGTGATGATGTTGCCCGAGCATCTTCTCGGCTCCAGAGATCCCGCCGAACTTGCCAATAGCGACTGGTGGTCGACTGAGCCGGTCGGTACCGGACCCTTCAAGTTCGTCCAGTATGTCAGTGACCAGTATGTGGAGCTGGCGGCCTTCGACGACTACCGAAATGGCCGACCCAAGGTCGACCGCCTGATCAATCGCTATTTCGCCAACGCGGCTGCTGCGGTCGCCGCGCTGAAAGCCGGCGAGATTCAGTTCACCTATGTCGAGCCGGACGATGCGAAAACCTTCGAGGGCAATGACGGCTTCCGGGTGATCGAGGGCGATTCCTACGTCGTCAACTACATCGGCTTCAACCATAAGGTCGATCTATGGCAGGATGTGCGTGTGCGCCAGGCGGTCATGTATGCCATCGACCGCGATCAGATCATCGAAAGCCTCTATGGCGGAGCCGCGAAGGTGGCGAGCTGCGGCTATGTGGCGCCTCAGATCGTCCCGGGCGGTCTCAACGACTACGCCTACGACCCGGAGAAGGCAAAGGCCCTTCTGGCCGAGGCCGGCTGGGACCAGATCAGCGGCGGCGAGACGATCCCCTGGCTCACCTATTACAACAGCCCGCAGGTCGGCAACGTCATGGCGGCGATCCAGGCGATGCTCGCCCAGGTCGGCATCAACGTTTCCCCGCGCGCGGTGGACGTGCCGACCTACAACGGCATCGTTCGCGGCACGGACTGGGATCAGTTTCCACTGGTCTACGCCGGCGCGCAAAACGGCCCCAACCCGGCGAGCCTGAACGTCAACCTGAATGCCGCACAGGTGCCGCCGGTGGGCAACAACATCATGCATATCGATATGCCGGAGCTGACTGAGGCCATAGAAACGGCGATGGCGGAAACCGACACCTCCAAATCCAACGAGCTGTGGCAGCAGGTCTGCGGGGTCATGAACGAGAAGATGCCATGGGGATCCATGTGGGTCGCAAGCCGCTATGGTGTCGCCTCCGCCAACCTCAAGGACTTCTATTGGACGCCGGCTCCTGCCGGCGGGCCCTACCAGGCGCATCCCGAAAACTGGGATATCGCCCCCTGACCTAGGCAGTCGTAGCGGCGGACGGGCGATCGTCTGCCTGTCCGCCGCGACGGCAGGGATCATTTCGCATGTCGCAATACATCATTCGCCGCGTCGCCGTCGGCTTCTTCATGCTGCTGGCCCTTACCGTGCTTATCTTCGGCCTGCTGCGGCTGGCGCCGGGCGACCCGATCGACGCCTATATCAACCCGTCGGTGCCGATGTCCGCATCCGATCTCGACGCCTTGCGTGTCCGGCTCGGTCTCGATCAACCTCTGCCGGTGCAGTATCTGGCCTGGCTGCGTGCGGCGCTCAGCGGCGATTTCGGCTATTCCATCCAGAGGGGTGGCATCCCGGTCCTGCCGCTCGTGCTCGATCGTATCGGCCCGACGATCCTGCTCATGTTCTCCGGGCTGGTGATCGCCATCGTCGTCGGCATAGCCACCGGCATCCTCAGTGCGGTACGCCGGAACACGGCCACGGACGTCTCACTTTCAGTGCTCTCCTTCATCGGCATCTCAAGCCCCGCGTTCCTGACTGCTCTGCTCGGCCTCTACGGCTTTTCGGTCATGCTCGACTGGGCCCCCTCGGGCGGCATGCTGACACCTGGAGCGCCGTTTTCCCTCGGCGATCTGCTCAGCCACCTCGTGCTGCCTGCCTGCCTGCTATCGATCGCCCACAGCGCCATGATCATGCGGTACATGCGGGCGTCTTTGCTCGAGGTTCTGTCCCAGGATTATGTGCGGACGGCTCGCGCCAAGGGCGTTCGTGAGTTCTGGGTCATCGTCAAGCATGCCGTCCGCAATGCGCTTCTGCCCGTCATAACCCTGATCGGCTCGACCATCGGCATCGCCATCGGCGGCGCCATCTTCATCGAGAGCGTCTTCAACTGGCCTGGCATGGGCCTTCTCATGATCAACGCCGTGACGAGAAGGGACTACCCCGTGATCATGTGCGCGACCCTGCTCACCGGGGCCTGCGTGATCATCGTCAACCTGTTGACCGATATCATCTACGCCGCGGTCGATCCGCGCATCAAGGTGAGCTAGATGGCCGCGTCCGCACCCGCTTTCGCTGCCGAGCGGCCCAAGGGGCCCCTGCGCCGGGCGGTGGACCGGTTTTTAACCAACAGAGCCGCGGTCGCTGGCGTAGCGATCCTGCTCCCGATCGTGCTGGCGATCCTCAGCTATGATCTCTGGTGGCCCTATGCCCCCAACGACATCGACCTTTTGGCGATGAACAAGGGCCCTTCGGCGGCCCACTGGCTCGGCAGCGACGGGGTCGGCCGCGACGTGATGGCGCGCCTTATGCAGGGCGGCCGAATCTCACTGCTGGTGGCGACGGTCTCAATGGCGATTTCGACGGTCATTGGCTTCGTCATCGGTGCAGTGGCCGGCTTCGGAGGCCGCTTCGTCGACAGCGTCGCGATGCGGCTGGTCGATCTGGCGATGACCTTGCCGCCCGTCATCTTCCTGCTGGTGCTTGCTTCGATTGCGGGCACCGGCATCGTTCCCACCATCATCGTCATCTCGCTGCTCTCCTGGCCGGTCCTGTCGCGCATGGTGCGGGCGCGGCTTCTGGAGCTGCGCGAGCGCGATTTCGTCGTCGCCGCGCGCGGCATGGGGGCGGGCCTACCGCACCTGTTGCTGCGGCACGGCCTGCCCAACAGCATAGACATCCTGGTGGTCTACGCGACCCTGCAGGTCGCCAGCGGCATCCTGCTGGAGGCGGGCTTGTCGTTCCTCGGCATGGGGGTGCCCCCGCCGGAAGCGAGTTGGGGCAACATGCTCAACTCCGCGCGCTCGACGCTCGTTCTGGAAAGCTATCCCTGGCAGTGGATGTTCCCCGGCGCGGCCATGGTCGTGACGGTCCTTGCCATCAACTTCGTGGGTGACGGGCTTCGCGACGCCTTCAACCCGCGCGCCGATCTCAACTGAATTTCAAAAGAAGGTCTCAAATGCCTCTGTTCAAAGGTGTCGTTCCACCGGTCATCACGCCGCTCAACGAACGGCTCGAAGTCGACTACGTTTCTTTCTCCAAAGCGATCGACCATCTGCTGGATGCCGGCGTGCACGGCCTGTTCGTCCTTGGCTCGACCAGCGAGGTGGTTTTTCACGACGAAGCCACACGCGTGAAAATCATCGAGCATGCGGTCGAGCAAACCGGGGGCAGGGTGCCCATCTTCGCCGGCGTCATCGCCCCGACGACGGAGCGCGTTATCGAGCACGCGCGTAGAGCCCAGGCAGCCGGCGTGGATGCGGTGGTCGTGACCGCTCCATTCTACACCCGCACCAGCCAGCCGGAAATCATCGACCACTTCCGCTATGTGCGCGAAGCGTTGGATGTGCCGGTCATCGCCTACGATATTCCGGTTTGCGTAGGCACCAAGCTCGAGCGCGCCACGACCGTGACATTGGCACGGGAGGGCGCGATCGCGGGACTGAAGGACTCAAGCGGCGACGACGGCAATTTCCGGTATGTGCTGATGGACATGGCAGCGGATCCCAATTTCTTCGCTATGACGGGTTCGGAAATCCTGGTCGACGGAGCACTTGGCATGGGTGCGCACGGCGTGGTGCCCGGCCTCGGCAATGTCGATCCGCGTGGCTATGTACGTTTGTGGGATCTTTGCCAAGCGGGGGACATCGCAGCAGCGCGCGCGGAGCAGGAGAGGCTGTGCCGTCTGTTCGAAATGGTCCGGGTGAGCCTGCCGCGCACCAGCGCCGGTTCCGCCGGCATCGGTGCGTTCAAGACCGCGATGCGCAGCCTCGGGATCATCGACACCAATCTCATGCCCCGTCCGCAACGTGCGCTCAACGACGAAGAAGCCGCGCGCATCGACGTGATCCTGCATGCAGCGGGCCTTCTGGAGTAGTTGATGGCAGGCCCGCCCGTCATCGAGATCAAAGGGCTGACGACGACGTTCCGCATCGGCGGCCGCGAGGTGGCGGCAGTGCGCGACCTGGACCTCACTATCGCGGCCGGAGAAACCCTGGCGCTCGTCGGCGAGTCCGGCTCGGGCAAGTCGGTGACCAGCCTTTCCATCGTCGGGCTTCTGCCCAAAGGGATCGGGCGGATCGCATCGGGTCGCTTGATGCTGCGACGCAAGTCCGGCGAGACGGCCGAACTGCAGGCCCTCGATAACGAGACCCTGCGCTGCATCCGAGGCAACGACATCGGAATGGTGTTCCAGGAGCCGCTGACAAGCCTCAACCCGGTCTATACTATCGGTGAGCAGATTGCCGAGCCGATCCGTATCCATCTGGGAAAGTCTCGTCGTGAAGCCATCGCCGATGCCGCTCGGCTGCTGGTCGATGTCGGTATTCCCGACCCGCAGCGGCGGGTTAGGCAGTACCCGCACGAGCTATCGGGCGGCATGCGCCAGCGCGCCACCATCGCCATGGCGCTCGCCTGCAATCCAGCACTGCTCATCGCCGACGAGCCGACCACGGCGCTCGATGTCACAATCCAGGCTCAGATCCTTGACCTTCTGGCCAAGCTCCAGGCCGAGCGTGGCATGGCGATGCTGTTCGTGACCCATAATCTCGGCGTTGTAGCCGAGATCGCCGACCGGGTTGCGGTGATGTATGCCGGTTCGATCGTTGAAGCGGGGAACGTGCGCAGCGTCTTTTCCCATCCCCGTCACCCCTATACCAAGGGCCTTATGCGCTCGGTGCCGCAGCTCGGCGAAGCGACAGCGCTCAAAGAGGCCGGCGCTCCGCTGCAGACGATCGCCGGCTCCGTTCCGAGCCTTGTCGACTTGCCGCCCGGCTGTGCGTTCGCGCCCCGCTGCCCCCATGCGATCGGCGCCTGCACCACCGCATTCCCGGATCTCGTCGACACGGGGAAGGGCCACGCGAGCCGCTGCATCCGATGGCAGGAAATCTGACCATGCCGGAGGAACCGTTGCTTTCCGTCACCCGTCTGACCAAGCACTTCGCGCCCGTCGCATTCGGCCGCGGCCCGGTGGTGCGGGCCGTGGAGGATGTCTCGTTTGAGGTTCCGCGCGGCAGGGTGGTCGGCCTGGTCGGTGAATCGGGCAGCGGCAAGACCACCATCGGCCGTATGGTAGCGCAACTGATCGAACCGACCTCAGGCAGCGTGCGCTTCGACGGTGTCGAGACCGCGCGGCTCTCGGCCCGGCAGTTGCGCCGGCTCCACGCCCGCGTGCAGTACATTTTCCAGGATCCGTTCGCCAGCCTGTCACCACGAATGACCATCGGTGAAATCCTCACCGAGGGGCTCGAAATCCAGCGCCTCGGCACCAGGGCCGAGCGCGCCGAGAAGGCGGTGAAAGCGCTCGCCGCGGTCGATTTGCCGGCCGATGCCTTCAGCCGCTACGCGCACGAGTTTTCCGGCGGCCAGCGCCAGCGCATCGGCATTGCGCGGGCCCTGGTTCTCGAACCCGAACTCATCGTCGCTGATGAACCCGTGTCCGCGCTCGACGTGTCGATACAGGCCCAGATCATCAACCTTTTGCGCGACCTGCAGCTGCGGCTCGGACTGACGATGCTTTTCATCGCGCATGATCTGGCGGTCGTCGAATATGTCGCCGACACGGTTATCGTGCTCTATCTCGGGCGGATCGTGGAAATAGCCCCCAGCCGGGAGCTCTATTCCAATCCGCGTCATCCCTATACGAGGGCGCTGCTGTCGGCCGTGCCATCGCCCGACCCGGCACGCCGGGGAAAGCGGCAGATCCTTACTGGCGACATACCCAGTCCGGCCAACCCGCCCTCGGGATGCGTCTTCAGAACCCGCTGCCCCTTTGCCCTCGACGCCTGCGCGGGACCCGTTCCGGCACTGCGCGAAGTCGCGCCCGGACACGCGAACGCCTGTATACGGGACGATTTGGATTGACGGGCGGTGCGCTCAAGAGGCCTCCGACTTTCCAGAGCTTTTCCAAACCAGATATACACGCTACCAGTAGTGGCAGGCCTTTGCTGGCTTGCGTGGGCTACAATCCGATCCGGTCGTTCTCCAATCCGCTAAACTCAAATGAATATTCGCCAACTCGAGTACTTTTTGACGGTCGCGGAACGTAGAAGCATGACCCTCGCCGCGACTATCTTGGGGATCGCGCAGCCGACGCTCACAAAGACCGTGCGGGCGCTGGAACTCGAGCTGGGCGTGAAGCTGTTCGAGCGCATGCCGCGTGGGGTCGAACTGACACCCTACGGCCAGAGCCTGTTGCGGCATGCGGAAGCCATAAAGGTCCAGTTCGGCGATGCGAAGAACGAGATCGAGTCGCTCCGTGGAGGCAAGGTCGGCACCGTGACGATCGGAGCAGGACCGGCCTGGCTGAGGCGGCTTTTGCCGGCGGCCGTGGCGAAGGCTGCCGCCAAGAATCCATCAATAAGGGTCAGAATCGAGGGTGGCTTCGACGATGCGCTGCTGCGGGCCCTGCGTCACGGCGAGGTCGACCTCGTTGTTGCCGAACTGCCCGCCTCGGATGCTGCCCGCGACCTCAGGATGCAGCCGCTCTCCACCGATCGGCTGGGTGTGTGCTGCCGGAAGGATCACGAGCTTACAGGCAGGCGCAATCTCGCTGCCCCGGAGCTCTTGAAATATCCCTGGGCGATGCCGCCGGAGACCACGCGGGCTCACCAAAGACTTAAGGCCCTTTTCACGGCCATGGACCTCCCGCCCCCGAAAGCGGTCGTCGAGACCGATTCTTTGGCATTTCTTCTGCAGATGGCCCGCTTTTCCGATGCGCTGACATTCACTGTGTCGACCACGCTCAAGCTGCCGGAGGCGGTCGACCTCGTCATGCTCAAGGTGCCGGAGCTCGACGCCTTCCGCAGCGCCGGCATCATCACGCGGAAGGACGGGTGGCTCTCGCCGGCAGCGGAGGCAATTGTCGAGGAACTGGTCGCGATCTGCGAGCGGGAACCCACCAACTAATCATTCCGATTCGGTATCGATAAGGCCTAGTTAGTTATTTGTGGGAATGGGACTTTTGTGGAAATTTCCTCTCGGAGCACGAGGTCGTCGTGAGGGAGGAAATCATGAGGAATCTGCCTGGAATCAACAGACGTCACGCCCTTGCCGGCATGGGAGCGGCCGCAGCGACGGCTGCCACATGGCGGCCTTTGTGGGCGCAGACGGTTGCGCCCATCACCATCGTCATCAACCAGTCGCCGTGGTTCGATAGCTTCCGCAGAACCGTAGAACGTTACGAATCCGAGACCGGCAACCGGGTAGAACTCGACGTCAATCCTTTCGCGGGCTCGCTCGAAAAGCAGCGCAATTCGGTGCGCGCGAACGAGGGCCAGTACGACATCCTGATCATGAACTCCGGCTGGTTCACGGAGATGTATGCCGGCGGCTTCGTCGCACCCATCACAGACATCGATCCGGGCTTCAAGCTCGATCCGAAGGTCTACACGCTGGGGGACACCGTCTACTACAACGCTGAAAAGAAGACCGTCACAGCTGACGGCAAGCTGATGTCGGTGCCCGTCCAGCCCAATATCCCGATGCTCTATTATCGCGGCGACCTTTATGCCGAGGCGGGACTCGAAGCGCCGGCGACCTTTGCCGAGCTGGAAGAGAATGCGCGCCGCTTCCATGAGCCGCCGCAGCGCTACGGCATCGTCCAGCGCGGCGCGCGCGGCCCGCACACCGTGGCCTACGATTTCTACCCCTATCTCTACGGCCATGGCGGCGGCATCTTCAGGGACCAATCGTCCGGAGACTACACAGTCACGCTGAACAGCCCGGAAGGGCGGGAAGCGCTCGAATACTATATCCGACTTGCCCGCGAGGCCGGACATCCCAAGACGGCGGCAATGGACCAGGCCGAGGTCGTTCAAAGCATTGTGACCGGTCAGGCAGCCCACGTCATGATGGTGATTGCCGCGTGGTCGCAGATGGACGATCCCAACAAGTCGGCGGTGGTCGACAAGGTGGAGTGGGCCCCGCCCCCCTCGCTGCCGGAGCTGCCCACTGCGCCCGGCCTCGGCCACTGGCTGGCGGGCGTCGCCCATAACGTCCCCGACGAGCGCAAGCGCGCCGCAGTCGAGTTCCTGCGCTGGTTCCAGACCAAGGAGGCCCAGCTTACCACGGCGGAGGCCGGCGGCATCCCCGTACACGCGGCGGTCTACGACGAGCCGATCGCCGACGAGCACCGCTACCGCTGGATGAAGCCGCTGGCGCAGGCGCTTCCGCACGCCGTCAATATCTACCAGTTCCCGGAAGCGAGCGAGGTGATCGCCGTGCTGGAGCTCGGGCTCAACCGAGCCATCGCCGGTGAGATCTCCGCCGTCGAGTCGCTGAACGGCATGGCCGACGAGATCCACGCCATCATGGACAAGCACCAGTACGATACCAGCCAGATTGAGCCGCTCTGAGGCGGAGAGGGGGAGTCACGATGAGCACGGCCTCGGTCGCCACACTGGCGGGAGACCGGACAGGCGGGCGCAAGGCCGGCGCCGCGTTCGGCGATGACCGGCTGTGGCGCTGGCTGACGTTCTCACCGGCATTGGCGCTGATGCTGTTGCTCAGCGTGCTTCCCCTGGCCAACCTGTTCGTAAGCAGCTTCCAGGACATCACCTGGGCTGGCGGCGACTCCACCCGCAGCTTCGTGGGCCTGTCGCATTACCGTGCGCTCGGCTCCGACGCGCTGTTCAGGGCAGGGCTCGTCAACACCTTCATCTTCGCCTTCTGCGCCGTGGCTGGCCAGATGGTGCTGGGGCTCGGGCTTGCGCTCCTGTGCAGCAAGGTGACGCGCGGCCGCGTCCTCTACCGGGCGATCTTCATCCTGCCGATCCTCATTCCCGGCATCGTCATCGGCGCTATCTGGAAGTTGATGCTCAATTACGATTTCGGGCTCATCAACCAGGGGCTCGCGCTGCTGGGCGTCATGCAGCACGACTGGCTGGGCTCCGCCGAGACAGCCCTCCTGTCGGTGATCGTCGTCGACATCTGGCACTGGACGCCGTTCTGTTTTCTGCTCTTTCTCGCCGGCATCGAATCGCTGCCGCAGGACATCTTCGAGGCTGCGAAAGTGGACGGCGCGAAGCCCTGGCAGGAGTTTCGCTACATCACGCTGCCGCTGATGATACCCACCATCGTCGTGACGTTCGCCTTCCGCCTCGTGCTGGCCTTCAAGGTGTTCGACGAGGTCTATCTCCTGACGAGCGGCGGCCCGGGGACGGCGACGGAGGTGGTCAGCTTCACGCTTTACCAGCGCTTCTTCACCGAAGACCGCATCGGCTACGGCTCCGCCATGTCCGTCGCCGTCATCTTCCTCGTTTCGCTTCTGCTTGTCATCGCCCTTTCGGCCCGCCGCGGCCTCGGGAGGACATGATGAACGGTCCCGTCTCTCGCCAAGGGCGCATCGCGCCTACCCACCTCGTCCTAGTTACCGCTGCGGCCATCGTCATCGCGCCGGTCGCCTGGACGGTCGCCGCCGGTTTCCGCACGCAGATCTCGCTGCTCATGGGCGAGTTCCTCTTCAGCCCCGTCTGGTTCAATTTCGCCGAGGTCCTGTTCTCGAAGACATCGGATTTCCTGCTCAACTACCGCAACTCGCTGATCGTCGGCATTGCCAGCACCGCGCTCTGTCTAGCGGTCGCCACGCTCGCGGCATGGTCGCTCCACCGCATGCGCTGGCCGGGCTGGATCGTGCATGTATTCCTCGCCTGGACACTGATCTTCCATATGATCCCGCCGGTGGCGCTCGCCAGCGCCTGGTACGCGATGGCGCGGCCGGTCGGGCTCGACAACACCTTCATCGGCCTCATCCTTGCGCACACCACACTGAACCTGCCGATGGCGCTGTGGCTGATGAGCGTCTTCGTGCGGGATGTGCCGCGGGAGCTGGAGGAGGCCGCCAGGATGGACGGCGCCACGACGCCCATCCTGCTGCGGCACGTGGTGCTGCCCATCATTGCGCCCGGCCTGGCGGCGACGGCGGTGCTCACCTTCGTCTTCTCCTGGAACGAGTTTGCCGTGGCCCTGACCCTGAGCATGAAGCAAACTGCAACGGTCCCGGTGGCCATCGCCAAATTCGCCCAGGATTTCGAGATCCAGTACACGCAAATGGCGGCGAGCGCGGCGCTGTCAATCCTTCCGGCGCTGCTGCTGCTTCTCGTCGCGCAGCGCTACATCGTCAAGGGGCTGACCCAAGGGGCGGTGAAATGATGGGTGCGCCCATATTCGAACATTCGGAAAATCTCGGGGAACAGTGAAATGAAGGTCGTCTTCGTCCTCTTCGACTCGCTCAACCGGCACATGCTTTCGCCCTATGGGGGAAGGCGTGTCCCGACGCCGAATTTCGACCGCCTCGCCCGGCGCGCCGTCACATTCGACAAGCATTATGTCGGCAGCCTGCCCTGCATGCCGGCGCGGCGTGACATGCTGACGGGCCGGCTCACCTTCTTGCACAGGAGTTGGGGGCCCTTGGAGCCCTTCGACAATGCCTTTCCCGAACTGCTGCACAAGGGGGCGGGGGTCTACAGTCATTTGGTCACCGACCATTTCCACTATTGGGAGGATGGCGGCGCGACCTACCATAACCGCTACGATTCCTACGAGTTCGTGCGCGGGCAGGAGGGCGACCCCTGGAAGGCGATGGTCCAGCCGCACTGGGAGCGGTTGCGCGAAATGTATCATGCGCGTCAGTTCACGACCGAGCGGCGGCAGTATTTCTCGCAGAATATCGTCAACCGGGAATTCATCCGCGAGGAGAAGGATTTCCCCTCCGTCAAGTGCTTTGCGCACGGCTTCGATTTCCTCGACGTGAACCGCGACGCCGACAACTGGCTGCTGCAGATCGAAACCTTCGACCCGCACGAGCCGTTCCACGCGCCGCGCCGCTTCAAGGAGCCGTTCGACACCGGCTGGGAGGGGCCGATCCGCGATTGGCCGCGCTACGGCCGCGTCGATGAACTGCCCGAGGAATGCGAGGAGTTGCGCGCCAACTATTACGCGGTGGTTGCCATGTGCGATCATCTCCTGGGAGAGCTTCTCGACTATTTTGACCGGCACGACATGTGGAAAGACACCGCCTTGGTGGTGACCACGGACCACGGCTTCCTGCTCGGCGAGCACGACTTTTGGGCTAAGAACCGCATGAACCTCTACGAGGAGGTCGCGCACATCCCGCTCTTCATCCATGACCCGCGCCGGCCGGATTGCGCGGGAACGCGCTCCTCCTCCTTGACGCAATCGATCGACCTCGCACCCACCTTCCTCGGCTTTTTCGGCGTCGAGGCGGCAGAGGAAATGGAGGGCTATCCGCTTACCTCCATGATGGCCGGCGAGCGGCGGCGGGAAGGCGCGTTGTTCGGCTATTTCGGCGGGGCGGTGAACATCGCCGACGGCCGCTATACCTATCACCGCTTTCCTGAAGACCTGGCGCGGCAGGAGATCTATCAATACACGCTGATGCCGACACACATCTTCGCGCCCTTCACACCGGAGGAGTTGGCCGACGCCGGCATTGCCGATCCTTTCTCCTTCACCAAGGGCGCGCGGCTCCTCAAGGTGCCGGTGGTCGAGCGCTCACCCATGTATAACAACTACGGTCCCGGGGCGCTCCTGGAGGCCGGCACCCGGCTCTACGATTTGCAGACGGACCCGGGCCAGCAGCAGCCGCTGAATGACAAGGAGCAGGAGGACAGACTGGCCGCGCTGATGGTCGACCTCATGCGTGCCAACGACGCACCGCCGGAGGCTTTTTCGCGCCTGGATCTGCCTCGCAGCGGCCAATCCCGCCTGGCGGTCACTGAGTGAGCTCGCGGCTGCTCGATTCACTGAGAATGCGCGTCGGGGACCTGCGGCAAGTCGCAAGCGTGCGACGGATTGTGCTTGATGAAGGCGCGGAACGCGGCGTGCGGGCCCTTTCATTTTCCACCGGCGGCGGGCTCGACTTCTGGGTCCTGACCGATCGGTCGATGGATATAGGCACGCTGTCGTGGCAGGGCGTTCAGCTTGCCTGGCAGACGGCCGCAGGGTTCCGCGCACCCGCGCTCGTCAATCCGGAGGGCGACGGAGGACGTGGCTTCAACAGGGGCTTCGGCGGCTTCCTGATTACATGCGGCCTTAATCACATCCGGCAGCCGATGAACGGGGAGCCGCTACACGGCCGGCTGCCCTTCACGCCCGCCAGGCTGACCGCCTACGGAGAGGAATGGGAGCGTGTGGAGCCTATGCTTTTCTGCGAAGGCGAAGTGGTGCAGAGCCGCTATGGGGGCGAGACCCTACGGCTCAAGCGCCGTATCGAGGCCCCGATCGGCGGCGCGTCCATGCGAATTCTGGATACCGTGGAGAACCTGGGCGCGGAGGAAGTGCCACAAGCCATTCTCTACCACTTCAACCTCGGCTTCCCTGCGATTGCCTCGGGAAGCACCGTCGAGCTGAACGGCAACCGCCTCTTGGGGCCGACGGAGCTCCCCGATGGCGGCCTGATGCCCGCGAGAACCTGGCCGATCGGAGGGGAGGGCGAGGCGCGTTGCGTCGTCAAGTCCACGTCGAACGCGGGTGCGGCAGGCCTTGCTGTCACTTTCGCCTTCGACACACGCACGCTCGGCCACCTGCAGGTCTGGCACGACCTGCGCAAGCACGCGGGTGTCCTGTCCATCGAGCCGTGCAGCAGCCCATTTCCAGAAAAAGGAGATGATCCACTGGGAGCGCTCGCTCCTGGGGAACGACGCGAGTATCGGCTTGAGGTTTCGCTCGCGGGTACACCAATCACCGCTTTTGCTCCCATTGCCAGGTAGTGGAGAAAGCCGGTGGCTTCCTTCCCGATCAGTAGCATCAGGAAATCGCTTGGCTCGCGCCTGTTCCGTTACAAGCGCGGCCCAGGCCCTGCCAGCCTGTCGAAGCAGGTCCACGAAGCTACTCAAGCTTGCGGGACTGGAGAGCGCTGGGCGGGAAGGTTGGGACCGTCGATGGCGCGAACGCCCCGGCCGCCGATGCAACGATCGGGTGGTGATCGCAAACCTTAGCGCTCCCCGGCCATCCGGTCAGCGTACTGCTGCAGGTAGAGCGGCCAGCCCTGATCGCCGGCCACGCCCTCGCGGACGCCTTGCCAGCCCTCGCCGTGGCGGTCGAGGTTGCGGTGCTCGATCTCGACCCGGGTGCGTTGAGGGGTTTCGGCGATGAACCGTACTTCCCACTCGCTCGTTTTCAGCGGGTCGTTCTCGATCTGCCACTGAGGGCTGATGTTCCAGCTTAGCAGCACACTGTTGGGCGGGTCGTAGGCCAATACCCGCGCCCAGCGGCATACGCTCCCGTCAACCCCGCGGTCGTAGAGAAAGCCACCGACCTTCGGCTCGAACACGGTCTCGGCGATCTCGACTTTGAGCAGGTTGTGTTCGGCGGGTTTGAAACTGCCGAAGTCCTCGGTGAACACCTTGAACGCGCGCGCGATCGGCGCCTCGACGACGATCGACGCTCGCACGGATGTGTCTGCTGCTACGATATTCATCGGATCTCCTTTCGTCGGTTGCTCGACGACCGTCTTGTAGGCCGCGAGCGTCTTGGTCCAGAAGCGGTCCAGCTCGGCCCGAAGTGCCGCCAGCCCATCGGGGTCGACCTGGTAGATGCGTTGCTTGCCGGCTCGTTTATCGACGACCAGACCGGCGTCCTTAAGCACCTTTAGATGCTGCGAGACCGCCGGCCGGCTGACAGGCAGTTCACGGGCCAGTTCGCCGACGGCGCTGGGGTGCTCGATCAGCCGCTCGAAGATCGTTCGCCGGGTCGGGTCAGCCAGTGCCGCCCAGCCGTTCATTGCGTAAGTCATCACTAACGGTAAGTATATACTTACGCGTATCGCGGAGTCAACCCGGTTCGGTCGGCTGCTTTGAGTACGCATCTCCAGACTGGAGATCCCTCCAGCCTCCGACCAGCATAAGGCAGCCCTCCCTCCCGGGCTGCCTTATGCCGTTTACGGATACCGGATTCGCGATGGCCGGCCATCGCAGGCGGTCCTTGCGCCACTCGCGGGAGGCCTTTCATGCTGGGTTGCACCCCGTACACCCGGGCATCACTGGCTGCACATGTTGCCGACACGCTCACCGTCGCGCTCGGGCGCGCAGAGCATTTTCGTCAGGCACCGCGCATCAACTGAAGAAGAGGGAGATATCCGCGCTCGGAAAGACGTTTGGAAGCCGATTCCACATAGGCCGGATCCAGGTCGATGCCGAGTCCTTCGACGAGCCGGTTCATGTAGTTGAAGGGAGCTGTGGTGCCACGATCTGATAAAGCGCCGTCTCGTCCCAACCGGCCGCAAACACAGCGTCGGCATCGGCCTTGCTCACCCCGTCAGCTGCCCTTGTCAGCTTGCCGGCATAGGAAAGGACGGGTCTCATCCTTTCGGGCGCTGCTGAAAGGTCGCCGTCATCGACCAGCGTTGCGACCACACCAACCCCCACGCCTAGCCGCTCCGCGGTCGCGGTGTGTACGCCGCGGCAGTAGCGGCAACGGTTGAGACCCGATACATACGCCGCGATCAGTTCGCGCTCGGCCTCGCTGAAGGGGGAAGAGCCGCGCAGCAGAGCCTCGTGAAACTCAATCAATGGGGCGTTGGTATCGGGAAACTCCTTGAAGACGTCCAGCAAGGTTGCGCCGGCCGGAAGTGACGGAAGGTAGGGCATGACATCTCCTCGCGTAAATCACCGATAGAGATCTTACGGTTGGATTCGTAATGGATGAGCTTGCATCTTGATCCCCCATATCGTCGCCTTTCTCCCTCCACCGACAGGATTGCTCCGCGAATATGCGAGAATGTAAGCGCGCTTCACGGCGATTACGCAGATCGTCATGGAAGCGGAGCTTTCACCGCGCGACGATTTGGATGTCCGGATGAAACGCGTGTGCGACGAAGGCGAAAGTGATGTCGTGCGGCACGTCCCTGCCGTCCTTCGTCACCCGCACGGTGCCGACATCCCGTCCCTTGGCTATCGTCGCGTCGTCAAGCGCGGAGGCCACGCCGGCCTCGTAAGTGATCCGGTAACCGCTCCTCTCGAACCCGTCGGCCCTGACCTTTTCGAGGCTGACGATGATCGGCTCGCGCTCGGTCCTGACCACCACGACATGCGCCATGGCGGGGATGTCGTCGGGGAGCTCGCCCTTGAAAAGGAAGGGGGTCGCGGCAGTATCATAGCTCGCATAGGGATTGCGGCCGTAGTCGCGGAAGCCGGGATCGTTCGGGACGAGAACGAGGCCGCCCGGGTGCGCCTTGCGGAAGGAGCCGAACGAGACGATGCGCGATGGCAGAAGCCTGAGCTTCTCTCCCGTCAGCGAGCCGACGATCGCCTCGCCCGTGAACTGCTGCCACCAGCTTTCGGTCTGGCGGTCGTACATGACCAGATCGGAATGCCGAAGCTTGCCTGTCGTGCCGAACTCCAGGACCCGCCCGTCCAGGCGGCGGTCGAAGACGATGGCGGCGTTGCAGAGCGGGCAATAGGTGACCGCCACCGGAGTACCGGCGACCACATCGTTGGCGATCTCGTGCCAGGTCAAAACGCGCAGCGGATAGGCCCGGATGTGCTCGCCGAGGCCGAACTGGATGACCGGCTCGCGATCGGCAATGTCCGCCACTGCAGAGGTTTTGACGAATTTCGGTTTGTCGATCGAGGGAATGCCGTCGCGCGGCGGCCCGCCGGAGATGATCTCGTCGAACGGCACGGAGGACCGGGAAAATTCCGTCTTCCAGCCTTCGCGGGCCCAATCCCGAGGGTCCGCGAAGGCGATCGCGGGGTAGGCCGCGATGGCCATGACCATTAGAAGTGCTTTGCTCAGCAGTCGCATTGGCGGCCGACCAGGAAGTCAGGCGGAATAGGCACCAATTCCACCACGGCTGTCCCTCACGGTCCAATCACCATCGCGTATTCCGCGTTGTCCTCTGCTTCTCCGGCTTTGGCGGTCGGAAGGCGATGCGCCTCCGCCTTCAACGAACAGCGAGTGATGCCGGATGTGAAGGACCTCCTGCCAGGGATGCGCTGGCCGGAACTCGACCCGGAGCGCGCAATCTGGACGATTCCGGCCGCGCGTTAACAAGCCGTCCCACGATGCGCCGCTCCCACCTGTCGCTTCCGTCAGTCTCCCCAGGCGCGCTTTTTGACGCTGAAAGCACCGATTTGATGGATGTTCTTATAGTGTTCCTGGATGTATTCTGGAACCCACTTCGCAAGGTCATCGCGGTTCTCAAATTTAAAGACGCCCCAGTTAGGGTCGAAAAATTTTGGCTCGTCTCCAAATGCCAAGCCGACAGCGTGGCCTGGCCCTGTCTTTCCGCCAAACCATAAATATATATAATCTCCATTATTGGCAGAATCTATAATTGTGTGAGTTGTGTTTCGGTTTTTTTGAGTGAACTCCTTATAGACATACAGATTTCTGCTTTCTAAAAGTGATTTTTCTGATGCGAGGCCTCGAAAATTATTCATGTAATCTTTTTGAGCTTCTATGAGGTTGCCTTCAAATTTCGAATCTTGAATTATTTTTTTGGAGTCGCAGAGGTATTGAATCCATCTAGCAACAAAAGAAGCGCACAGGCCGCCATTAAGCTTTTGAATTCGTGATGTAAAATCTGTAAGGTGCGGTGTTATATTTGCGTATTTTGGGGTGTCAGCTATCAATAAATTTGGGAATTTCGCTTCAAGTTTTATTTTGAGGATATTGCTAAAGGCGCGCCTTCCCAGGAAGGAGTTGTTTTTCGCTCCGCTTGTATTCATGTGCATCGAAGCTTCGGTCGAGGCGTCGGCGAAGTTGTCTTTGGCTTTCCTCTCAGATCCGCTGCTTCCTTTGGAGGAGAGCGTGTCTGCTTCGTCGGCGGTGAGGCGCGGGCCATAGGACAGGCCGGTCTGTGGGCTAGCCAGCGTATAGAAGCTCTCTCCGGCTTCGTTGAGATGCTCCTTGAGGAAGACGATCTGGTTCTCGTCGGTATGCCCGATTGCCAGTATGGCATCGTCAAGATCGATGTTCCCCTCGCCAAGCGGGAGGTGGATAGCGTCGAAATCGATAGTCTCGGCGCCATTCGCGCCCTTGGTCACCTCGACGCCGGGTGCCAGCTTCTGTTGGCCTTCAGCGGTGATCTCTATGATGCCGGAGCGCTTCGAGACCTCTTCCAGCGCATTGGCCAGCTCCGGCTGCGTGGCTCTAAGATTTTCCGCAACGCGCGCGGTGTTCCTCGTGCCGGCGACCGAAATATGGGAGGCAAGGCTGGGCGTCGGGATCGGCATGGCACTTTCCAGGCCGGTCACGGCGGCTCTGAGCATTTGCCCGCCAAACTCACGGCCGAAGGAGGCGGTGGCGTGAAGGCCCGCCGAAATGCCCTTGCTCAGGCCCTGTTTGAGCGATGTCTTGAGTGCGGCGGACAGGCCGGCCACAACGGCTTTGCCCCCAACCTGAAGGGCCTTGATCCCTTCCCCGACGAAAGGAATAAAGGACAAGACATCGAGCAATCCGTTAAAGATCGCGCCCCCCACGTCGCCCTTCTGGATGGCGACGATCATCGCACGGAAGGGGATGAGGTCGAGGAAGAAATTGCCGATCGCTTCGCTGGCGGTCTCTCCGCGGGCATGATCGTGAAATTTTTGGATTTGAGTTGTGTAATATTCATTGATCTTCCCAAGAATATCTTCTTTTTTTCCTCTGAAAAGATCAGCTGTAAGAAAATTACTGCGTTTATTGTTTGAATGGCAGCCCTCTTCCGCAATTTTCCTCATAAGCTCTTTGTACTTATCTGTACTAACCTCGGTGAAGCACGTGCTGATATTGTTTGATATCCATTTGGGCATCGATGTTCCCGATGGAATATCCTGCAAGCCTTTGTCGAGCTCCGAGAGCGAGAAAAACCCATAGCGTGAGCTGGACCCCGGAATGGCGATCTCAACGATCAGCACGCGGTCGCTTGATTCAGCGACACCATCCGACCAAAAAACTTTCCCAATCGAAGCCCCGAGCTGAGGCTGGGAGAATGTTATAGTGGCGCTGCTCAGGTCGAGATTGTGGTGTTTGGCGTAGCTGTCCAGAAAGTGACTGAGGATGGTTTCCATTCCTGCTGAAACTTCGGATTTGTAGGTCGCAAAGCGCTCCTCGAATGCCTCCGAAGGGTCCGGCAGGTCGTAACCATCCAGGTTTCCCTGTTCCAAATATATCTCGGCGAGCGTTCTCCTATACCTGGAAAAAAGGTGCCCCGAGAAGGCCCAGTTCGTCTTCTTCCCGTCAGGGTCAAGCTTGTGCTCCTTCAGGATCTCCCTGACGATTTCCTTGCGGGTAGGCATCGCCTGGCCGACTGCCTCGAAGGCCTCGGCAAACGCGAACTCCTCGTTGAACACTTCATGAGCGACGGATTGCAGCGCCTCTTCCACCTGTGTGCGGTTCTCCTCGGTAATCTCGCCGAGCTTGCCCTTGGCCCGGGCGATCAGGGCGAGAAGCTTGGTGACCGAGTAGGCGGCCGCTGCCGCGTCGTCTTCGGCGGTGTCGGTGGCCGCCTCGGCCTCACCGTCGGCTGGCGCCTCCATTGCCTCCTCGTCCGTTGCCAGATCGGTGGTCGTGGCCGCCCGGCCAAGCGCGTGAAGCTGATCGATGGTAAGCTTTTCCGGATCAAGGGATTGGCCTTCGGCATATTCTATGCCGATCCAGAGCTGGGCCCATTCCAGGCTGCCATAGAGGATATTGCCCAGCGCCTCGGGTAGGAACAGCGTTGGATCGTCGATCAGGACCGGCGTCAGCGCATCCGTTATGAGCGCGGCCCAGTTGCCAAGCTTTGACGTAAGTGTTTTGCGGATCCTATCTTTGGCCGCCGCTGCGGCCTGCGCGATCGTCATCTCGTTGGCGCCATGCAGCACCTCGCCGTCCGTGGTGACGCCATTCGTGGCGCCGGTTGCCGGCGCGGCAAGTTCGGTCTTCCAATCGATGTCGTCGGTCAGGGAGAGCAACAGCTGCTTTACGAGTGCCTTCTTCTGGGCCGTGGCAACATCGTCTTCGCCTTCCTTGCCGCCATAGAGGCCGGCTGCATCGGCGAGGCGGCGCATCAGCGTGTTGTCGTTCGGATTCGGAAATGCGGTCATATGCTCGAGCACTTGGTCATCGCTGAGACCGCTATCGTCGAGCTGCTCGCGCATATAGGACACGAACGCACCGCGCAGCTTCCCTCCGAGCTTCGCCTCGGCCCCGCCCACCGCGTCGGCCGCCGCCGTCTGAGCGTCGCCGGTTTCCTGCACCTGCGCCGCCGCCACCTTCTTGCTCCGCGTTTTGGCTATGTTGGCGTAAACATCTCCTAGTCGGCTCAAAGGGGCGCGCATCGACGGTTCGGGAGAGAGTACGGCAGTTCCGATATCCGAATTTGAAAACAGCCTCTGCTCAGTGCTAGAAGCGGTGTTGGTGACGGGGATAACGGGCGATGGATAAGCCATTGGACAGTATCCTTATAAATCAATTAAAATACATTCAAATAATATTCGGAAATGAACATGAATACCTATAATTAGGCAGAAAAATGGTTTTTTGGCCCATGTAAGCGACCGTCTTCGTTGATTGGCCGCTATGCGATTTAACCGTAAGGGCGCCACGGGCATTACTTCTGCCCATCGCTCTCGCCGCGTTGATCGCCAGCTCGAGTGCGGATTGGCAGTCTGCTATCTTGCCAAGTCATGCATAGATCGTTTACATAAACTAAAGGATTGTCTATGTAAACAAAGAGGAGGCGCCCTACCTCGTTGTCGTCACTCAGGTGACGGAGTGCGCCTATGTGCCAAAGATTTGCTTAGGTTATTTTAGCGCGGAGTTTCGTTCAGCCTCCCCCGGATATGTGGTGGCGAACGAGATTCAACCATTAAACGTATCCTAGTTATTGGTATCACATGAGAATTTTTGGATATACTCAGCCTTCCGGGCAAACAGCATCCCTGCTCGCATGTGTGCTGACGATAGGCACTATCACGCAGTGCATCGACGATCCGGTTGAGGCGGAAGCGGTTGCTTCGTCCCTGGTTGACCTCAGTCCGGAGGCAGCTGTACGTCTCTTATGTAAACGACTGGGATTGCGGGCGCGCTGGCGCCGCAGGGATCTACGCAAGGTAAGGGCGGCAAGCCTGCCCATTGCCTGGCGGCCCGCTGGGGGCGGATGGGCGATCCTGGCGAAGAAGGACCAAGGGAGGGCGCTTATCCAGCGCGAAGACCGCCCGGGGCCGGAACTGATCCTCCTTGACGAACTGGAGGCGATGTGGAGCGGCGAGGTCGTCGAAATATCCGGCAAACGGGGCGGGCTCGGCGGCGTACGATCCTTCGATATTACCTGGTTCATTCCCGAGTTGCTGCGCTACCGCAATATTGCGTGGGAGGTTTTGGCGACGTCCGCCGTCATGGAGTTGCTGGCGCTTCTTTCTCCCCTCTTTTTTCAAGTCGTCATGGACAAGGTTCTGGTCCACCGCGCTATGGCCACCCTGGACGTGCTGGCGGCGGTACTGGTTGTGGTATCGGTGCTGGAGGTAGGCTTGAAGTGCCTGCGCCAATATGTGGCCTCGCAAACGGCCACGCGCATCGATGCGCGGCTGGGCGCCGGGCTTTTCGGGCACCTCATGAACCTGCCCCTATCCTATTTCAAGGCGCGCAGCGTGGGCGTCACCGTCATGCGCGTGCGCGAACTGGACACCTTGCGCGAGTTCCTGACAGGCGCGGTCAATACGCTGGCGATCGACCTCGCCTTCACCGGCATCTTCTTCGCCGTCATGTATCTCTATTCCCCTTTTCTCACGGCCACCGTCGCCGTATCGATCCCCTGCTACTTCCTTCTCGGCTATCTCACCACGCCACCGCTGCAGCAGCGTATCGAGACGCTCTATCGGGACGGCGCCATCAACGGCGCCTTCCTCAACGAAACGCTCAACGGCATGGAAACCGTGAAGTCCCTGGCGCTCGAGCCGCAGCTTGCTCGGCGCTGGGAGAGGCAGACCCAGGCCTTTGTCGCCTCGAATTTCGAGGTTCAGCGCCTGATGCAGCTTTCAAACAACGCGGTTCAGGCGATCCAGAAAGTCACGTTGGTCCTCGTCACTTGGTTTGGCGCGCGCATGGTGATCGATCTCGAATTGTCCATCGGGCAGTTGATAGCTTTCAACATGATGGCCAATCACGTGAGCCAGCCCGTTGTGCGCCTGGCCGAGCTTTGGCGCAAATATGTACAAGCCAGGGTCTCCATCGAGCGCCTTGGCGACGTGTTGAATACGCCCGCGGAGCGATATGCGGAGCAGGAAATGGTGGGGCGGAGGTCGATGGGAGCCATCCACATCGACAACGTCACGTTCCGCTACAGGCCCGATGTGCCGCCCATTTTGAAGGACTTTAGTCTAGACATTCCCGCGGGCGCCACAGTGGCTCTCGTCGGCCCGTCCGGTTCGGGCAAAAGCACAATCGCTCGCCTGGTCCAGAAGCTCTACGTGCCGGAAGAGGGGCGGGTTCTCCTCGACGGCTTGGATATTGCCCGCCTAAATGCCGTTTCGCTGCGTCGGCAGATGAGTGTTGTCCTCCAGGAGAATTATCTTTTCAACCGGTCTGTCCGGGACAATATTGCACTTGCTGACCCGGCGGTTTCTTTTGAGAGAATCGTCAACGCGGCGCAGACGGCCGGCGCCCACGAATTCATCCTGGAACTACCGGAAGGCTACGACACAGTGCTGGCGGAAGGAGGCGCGTCGCTTTCCGGAGGACAGAGGCAGCGCATCGCAATTGCGCGCGCCCTTGTCACGGATCCCGCCATTCTGATTTTCGACGAGGCGACCAGCGCGCTCGACGAGCATTCCCAGGCGATCGTGCAGCACAATATGCAAGCGATCCGCTCCGGCCGGACGGTGCTTATCATCGCACATCGACTCTCCACCGTGCGCGCCTGCGACCGGATCTTCGTCATCGACAAGGGACGTGTGATCGAAAGCGGCGGCCACGAGGACCTGCTCGCCCAAGGTGGTGCCTATGCCCGGCTCTGGCGCCTTCAAGCGGGCAGATTGCAAGACGAGATCCCGTTGAACCCAGACGCAATTGGGCATGGTTTCGCGGACGCGAACGCGGATCCGCTGCCGCCGCGGACCGCTGCGGCACTGGAGGGGTGAACCGCATGGCGCTCAAATGGCTCCGGCAGCACCTCGGCATCGTCCGGCAAACGCTGAAAGCGCAGCGCAAGGCAGAGAAGTCGCCGCCGAAGAAGGATTTCGAACTCGAGTTCCTGCCGGGTTACCTGGAGATTCTGGAGCGTCCGCCATCCCGCGTGGGACGTTTCTTCGGATGGGCGATCATTGGCCTGTGTGCGCTCGTGCTCTTGTGGGCGATTTTCGGAAGGATTGACATGATCGCCTCGGCGCCCGGCAAGATCATCATCAGCCAATACTCCAAAATCGTGCAGGCCCCCGAGGCAGGTGAGGTCGCCAATATACACGTAGGCAACGGCCAACCTGTCGCCCGCGGCGATGTTCTGATAGAGCTAAACCCCACCGCCGCGGGGGCAGACGTGGAGCGCCTGCGCACGCAGGTGGAATTCTCCACACTCGAAATAGCGAGGTTGGAGGCCCTCCTCACCGATGATCCTCCGGGTAAGTTCAACCCACCCCAGAAGGTCTCTCGTACCAGGCTGGCGATCGTGCGCGATCGGCTGACGGGCGCCTACCAGGAGCAGCAGGCGGAGGAGGAGACCTTCGCGGCAAAGCTAGCTCGCAACGAGGCGCAGCAGCAAGCCGCAACGCGTGACATCGCCGAGTTGCAGGCGCTGCTTGCCAATGTGCGCGAACGCTATGAGAGCCGGAAAGAACTCACCGATAAAGGTCACTTTCCGCGCCTGCAGCTCCTGGAGCTGGAAGAAACTCTGCTCAACCGGGAGCGTGAGCTTCTAGGAAAGAAGTCGGAGTTCGACGTACTGCTCACCGATCGGAAGGCCCTTCAGACCGAGAAGCTACAGCGCAGGACCGAACGACGCCGGGACGTCCTGGAGCAACTCGACGAGGAGCGCAGAAAGCTGGTCGATCTCAGGCAAGAGCTCATCAAGGCGGAGGAAAGATCGCGACATCTGACAATCCAAGCCCCCGTCGACGGCGTTGTTCAACAACTGGCGACACACACGCTGGGCGGCATCGTAACGGTGGGCCAGGAATTGATGGTGATCGTGCCCGATCACGCCACCCTCGAAGCCGAAGTCAACGTGCTGAACAAGGATGCCGGCTTCGTCCGAGCGGAGCAGGTCGTGGAGCTGAAGATCGAAAGCTTTCCCTATACCCGCTATGGGACGATCAAGGGAGAGGTCCTTCACATCTCGCGCGATTCGATCGCAGACGAGCAGCTTGGGCTCATCTATCCAGCGCGAATCCGGATGTCGGCGGACAGTATTGCCGTCAAAAGCAAGGAGGTAGCCCTTTCCGCCGGAATGCAAGTCACCGCCGAGATCAAGACCGGCAGCCGCCGTATCATCGACTATCTCTTGAGCCCGCTGATGGAATACCAGCACGATGCATTGCGCGAGCGGTAAATGAGCACGGTTGCTGAAACCCTTGCGGAAACGTCCTGGACCGGCAGCGCGGAAGCAGGGTCGGACCTTCGCCAGGATAGCGGTCTACAGGCCATAGTCACGGCCGCTCGAGCGTTTGGAATCGCTGCTGACGCGGGGCAGGTCTGGCACCTCCAAGCCCCTGCGCAGGGTTTTTTCCAGGAGATGGACATCCTGCGGGCGGCCAAGCAGTTGGGCTTGCGGGCTCGCGCCGTCGATGTTTCGCTTAAAAGGCTACGGTTTACGCCTTTGCCAGCGCTCGTCCAGGAAGACGGCCACGGGCGCTACTACCTGCTCCAGTCAATAGCAGAAGAAAGCGTTCACCTGCTCTCGCCGTTGGACGGGAAGGACATTGATCTCTCCCCCGAGGAATTCGCACTGCGGTTCTCCAGGCGCGTGATTCTCCTGTCGCGTGCCGCCCCCGAAGCAGGGGAGACAAGGTCCTTTGGCCTGGGATGGTTCCTGCCGTCCATACTAAAGCATGTGGCGCGGTTTCGCATGGTGATCGTCGCCGCGGTCGCCCTCCAGCTTTTCGCGCTCGCCTCTCCCAAGTTATCGGAACTGGTGATCGATCGCGTCCTCGTCGGCCGCGGGCTGCAAAGCCTGGAGGTGCTGGCGATCGGGCTCTTGGGCATCGCGCTCTTCAACCCGTTGATGGAGTATTTTCGCGGCCTCATCTATGCGCATCTGGCCAGTTGCGTAAACGCAGAGCTCTCGACAAAGCTTTTCCGCCACCTCATTCACCTGCCGCTCGGCTTTTTCCTCAGAAGGCAGGCAGGCGAAATCATCGCCCGTGTGCGCGAGCTCGACCATATACGCAGCTTCCTGACCGGATCCGCCCTGATGCTGGTGCTCGACTTGGCCTTTGTCGGCATCTTTATCGCGCTCATGTACAGCTATGCTGTCAATCTCGCCTCGATTGTACTTGGGTCTCTCGCCGTTTATTTCATTCTCTGGATGGTCGTCGCCCCCTTCTTGCGCCGTCGAATGAAGCGGGAGCTGGAGCGTCAGGCCGCCAACACCGCATATCTGACCGAGACCATCGCGGGCATCGAAACGGTGAAGAGCTTGGCCATCGAGGATCGTTTCTCCCGCGACTGGGAGGACCGCCTCGCCGCCCTTCTCAAGGCTTCCTTCGGCGCCGCCATGCTCGGCAATTGGGCGGGCGGCAGCATCAATCTGGTGCACAAGGTCACCAGCGCTCTTCTGCTTTGGTTCGGTGTGCACCACGTGCTCGCCGGCAACCTTACGGTTGGGCAGTTGGTGGCCTTCAACATGCTGGCCAGTCACGTCACCATGCCGATCCTGCGCCTTGCCCAGATATGGCAGGACTTCCAGCACACGGGCGTTTCCCTCAAGCGGATCGGCGACATTCTCGATGAGAAGACGGAGACTGCGTTGGGCGCGGGGCGCTCTTCCCTTCACCGGGTCCGCGGCGAGATAGAACTGCGCAAGGTCACGTTCCGCTACACTGAAGCCGGGCCGGAAGTGCTACGGCGCTTAAGCCTGAAAGTCGCTGCCGGGGAGAAGCTCGGTATCACCGGTCGCAGCGGTTCCGGCAAGAGCACGATCACGAAGCTGATCCAGCGGCTCGATGTACCGCAGAGCGGCCAGGTGCTCGTCGATGGAGTCGACCTCGCCATGGCCGATACCGCCACGCTGCGCAAGAACATGGGCATCGTCCTGCAGGAGAGCTTCCTGTTTAATGGGTCTATTCTTGAGAACCTCAAACTCGGCAATCCGCAAGCCACCGAGGAGCAGCTTATGAAAGCCGCACAGCTAGCCGGTGCGCACGACTTTATCGTCAATGACCTGCCGCACGGATACGAGACCGAAGTAGGCGAGCGTGGCAGCCTGCTTTCGGGCGGCCAGCGCCAGCGCATCGCCATCGCGCGCGCCCTGGCGGCGCAACCGCCGATCCTCATCTTCGACGAGGCAACGAGCGCGCTCGACTACGAATCCGAAGCGGCAATCATCGAACGGCTGCCGGAGATCCTGAGAAATCGGACGGCCATCATGATCACGCACCGCCTCAACGCCATGCGCCTGTGCGATCGGATCGTGGTGATCGAGCACGGCGAAATCGTCGAGGAAGGCTCACATGCGGACTTGTTGAGCCGCGAAGGACACTACGCTGATCTGTGGTGGCAGCAGAACGGATAATCACGTCAGAGCACACGCGGGCAACCTGGAAGGGTACACCCGGACGCCGCCAAGCGCCGAAGCGCAAAGGCCGTCCGGGTGTGACCGTCATTCAGGCTGCCGGGATGGCGATCGACTGCGGCATATTCCCCGCAGTATTCACGGGCAGCGCCGCAGCCGCTGAAAAATCGGCGTTCATCTCCATGAGCGCCAAGGATGTCATAAGCTGGTCGGTCCGCGCCTTCCAGATCGCCATCGGAACATATTCGTCGGCCGGCGACTGTTCGCAAGGCGCCTTCTTGGCGTAGTTCTCGTTCAGGTCGTCCGGTCCGTATTCCGTAGGCGTGCGAAGCGTGACGGGCGGAACGCCGGCATCGATGTCGGCGAAATAGTCCTTCAATATCACCGTTAGTGCGCTGCCACCCTGGGACTCCGGCGCTACCCCGTTTATCGCGAGAGAGTCGTCTATACGCGTGAAGTTTTCCAGCTTCACATCGAACGGCAGGTTGACGGTCAGCGAGCTGCCGGCAGCGCGTGAAAAGGAAACGATCTTCTGGCCGGAGGCTTTCCGGCCGAACGCAATCGTGTCGACGCCGGTTCCCGGGGTGATCAAATCGTCGCCACCGGTATCGGAGATCACGTCGTCGCCATCGCCGCCGATAAGGTAGTCGTCACCGTCGCTGCCGACGATCGTGTCATTGCCTTTTCCGCCGTCCAGATAGTCACCGAACATTGCTCCAGCTTCGGAATAGGCGGTTGCCGTCAGTTTATCGTCAAGGTCACCGCCTATCGCTTCCACGCAAGCTTGCGGCGCGATGTATTCGTTGGGCGAGTTTACCTTTCCATACCATATATGCCTACCCTCTCCGAAGGTGCCTTCGTCCGAAAGGTAGGGGTCGCCTTCCTTGTCCAGTCCCATCTCGAAGTGGGCACCGCCGGCGTCAACCAGTGTGATATGGCAGTGTTCTTCGCCAAGCATATAATTCTGCAGACGGAAACTCGCCGGATTGTCCACGCCGCTACGCACGTCGTGGACGATGACATCGTTCCCGTCCCGTTGCAGATCGATGTATTGCCGGCTGATCGGGGAGCGCAGATAGGAGCGAGCGGAATCAGCCGTCCCGCTGCCGGCTGGAGGCTGGGTCTGTTCAGCCGTGTCTTCCTCGGCGGCATCTTCCGGGGGCGCGGGAATCAGTTCGAAGACGCCTCCGGTGCTGTCCGCCAGGTTGTCTTCGCTCGGCAGGGCGCCATCGCCAAAGCCGCCGTAGAGGAAATCGGACAGCTCGTCGCCCTCGAAGTAGAAATTGAACTTGTCCAGCAACGTATGTATGCGATCGCCGCTGCCGGCTCCTTCTATACGCAATTGCTTGCGCGGACCGGAATCCGTTTGGATTTCCGTGAAGTGAACCGTGAGTTCGTCAAGTTTGGTGCCTTCCGGAATGGTGCGGTCGTTCATTGGAAGATAGAGGATTTTCGCGCCGCCATCGAAACCGCCGCCTGTGGGGATCACCTCTGGCCACAGGGGCTCGATCAGAAACCCATCTCTCGTCTGGAAGGTGAACGCGCTCTGGAGGCGCTTTGTGCCGTCCGCGTTATCCGCATACACATCCTTCAAGCGCAGACTGGTTGACGAGCCGTCGTCATTCGCCAGCTTGATAACAACATCGTTGCCGTCCAGTTCGGGGCGTCCCACCTCGCCAAGCGAGAAGTCGAGATGAAGGGTGTTGCTCTCCTCCTCTTCGTCCGCATCCTCGATCGTGACGGTTGCATTCGTGGGCGCGCTCTGGGCGGATTTGCGCCCTAGATGGTATTCATCGCTGCCGGTTCCACCTTTTGCCAAAACGCCATCATCGGCAGAGAAATGCAAAACATCATCGCCGCCTAGACCTTCAAGCGTATCGCGACCACCCCCGCTGTTCAGCTCATTCGCCGCTTCGTTGCCGATGACGTGATCGTCGCTTACCCCACCGATGACCGCGTTTTCGATACCCTTTAGATCTGCGACGAGCTTACCGTCCGCGCGGTACTTCAACTTGCCATTCTCGCGATCAAGATTGATATCGATGCCGCCAGCCTTGGCAGGGAGCGAATTTATTTCGATCCAATCCGCGCCTTCACCGCCATCGAAACTGCTGGGTTTATCCGGGGCCGGCGTGCCATCCAGCACAAAATGATCCTTCACCATTCCGCCGGTGAAATATTTCGTGCCGCTTTCAACCTCAAACCAATTCTGGCGGAGTTTGTGACCCCGGGCCCAATCCGTGCCACCGCCCAATTCAAATCTGGTGATCCCAGTCGGATCGAACTCGGCGAAGCTTTCACCTTTTACGATGTGCCTATTGGTCGGTACTTGCACGGTGTCCTGGGTTCTAACTGGCATGGCAATGAGAGTGGAATCCTGATTGCGTTTGTTCCACTCTGCCGCGCTCGCAAGAGCTTCTTCCTCCGAAATGCCTGTTTTTAGTTTATCTAAAGGAAGAATGGTGATGCCAAGTTCTCCTAAACCTTTCACGGAACGATAAACATTCCAAATATAGGCAGATTCGTATTCTACCTCAGCACCCAGAGATTTGGCAGTGTCAACGGTATCCTTCCAGGAATCCTTGTCATATAAATCATAATAGTCGGACTTATCGTTGGATGATGAGAAATGAAATATGGGATCATCCTTTTCAGCCAAGAAAACTAAATTTTCACCTCCTCTTTGGATATTGAGCTTATCTACTTCAGCGTTTGCCTTCTCTTGGCTATATCCACTATAAAGTACATTGGATACTCTAATAATATGTGAAATTTTAACTTCTACGACATTATAAACATCCTCCTTTGTCATGGATATATCTTGTCCGCTATAGGTGATTTCATTTACGCCGCTTCCAAGAAGCTCTTTCAGGCGCTTTTCGTTTTTTGCCCTCAGATCCTGATCGAGCTCGGCGCGATAGGCCGCTTGCGCCTTTGCCTGAAGAACTGCCTCCTGCAGGTCCGAATCCATGCGTCCGCCGAACAGCATTTTGAGGACGTTCAGGACGTAACGTCCGGCGGGGACGTCCATTACCTTTTCGGCAAGCTTGATATCCTGATACGCGGAATATGCCTGGTTGAAGGCGAACAAGCCAAGGGCAACGATCCCGGTCACCACGCCGATCGGTGTGGCAAGGCTGGCGCCGAGCAGGGCTCCCGCCGCCAGCCCCCCTGCGCCGATCAAGCCGGACGTCAGGGAGACCCAGTACGACGTAAGCTTCTTCTCTCGCTCCACCGGATCCTGTGAATGCAACCCCTCATCAAGGCTTTTGAACGCGAAATAGAAGTCGGCAAGGAATCCGAATACGCTGAAGAAGCCCTTTGCGGCCTTTGCAATACCCAAGCCTATCTTTGCAACCGAGCCTCCCATTTTTGAAGCGATTGTTGCCGTCGTAGAAGCTGCGCCTTCCACCTTCTGGCTCAGATTTTTGATGATATTGCTGAGGTGGTTGGTTGATTCCACGCCATCGGAGATATAGTTCGCAGTAAGGGCGGTTGAAGCTGCGCCGATCCCCAATATTGCGCCGTATTCCGCGACGTTCCTGCCTGCAGCGGAGCGCTGCTCTGGCGTCAGATCGCTGTCAAAGAGCCGCTTGGCCGATAGAAACGTGTAGAATCCTCCTCGGAGATTACCGAAAACGCGTAGACCGATACCTATCCTATTAAAGGCCTTGCTTCCCGAGGGTGATCCTGCTGCGGGTGTGTCCGCTGTTGATGCAATTTGTCCTGGAAGAGTTTCGTTTGTCGCATCATTCATGATATGCATCCTCCAATAAATTAAGCTGAAAAAGAATTGAGGAGACGGCTATCTCCGCTCCGAATTCAGATTTAAAATACCCATAGGATACGGCACCAACCTCAATGCACTATTATAATTATTATTATATATAACTATATTTACTGACTTATAATTTGCAATACTCCCACACTGGGAAAGTTTATCAAGTAAATTTTGCAATAGTTATTTATCATGCATACCGGAGCCGTTAAATATTTCCGGTAATCGGCAAGCTTGCCGGGCATGTATCCTATAGCCGTCTCCATTTCCTGCATATCTATGGCACGGATACCTGGACCTGCCTTCAACCCTGGACCGCGCCGGGATTACGGGAGGCTCCAACTCATCGCTCTTGTGGGGCACCACACTGCGCGAGGCGATCAACGTCTCGATGCCTCAAAGGTACGAGCAGATGGATGTCTATTCGATTATGGGCAGGCTCACTCAAGGCACCGATCTATGAGCCACGACGCGGCTGCTTATCGCGTTTTGAAGTTCCTGCCGTGATATGGAAATCACGGAATCTTCGTTTGTTCACACGGCGTTCGTGCCGCAAATCGGAGCTTGCCCGCGCCGCAAGTCGGAGACGCGGCGCGGGTCGAAGCGGCTACTGGTTGTTTACTGCGTTCATCAGTGAATCGACGAGGTCGTCGCCGATGTTCTCGCGCACCATGTCGGCCACCGGTGCGGTCTTTTCGCGGAAGGCTGCCAATTGCTCTTCCGAAAGGTCTATCACCTTGAGTTTCTCCTCGATCTGCGCACGCTGCTGTGACGTCATTTCATCCTGCAACGCCCACTGAAACGCCTCGGCCTCATCCAAGACCTCATCGATCGCATTCTGCAAATCGCCCGGCAGGCTGTCGTACCACTCCTTGTTGATCAGGTTCACATTGGCCAGAAGGATGTGGTTCGTATTGGTGAGATATTGTTGAACCTCATAGAAGCGCTGCGAGAGAATATGGCCGTAGGGGTTTTCCTGTCCGTCGACGACGCCCTGCTGAAGCGCGCCGTAAAGCTCAGGGAACGATATCGGCGTTGGTGCGCCGCCCAGACTCTTCCAGATTGTCACGTGGTATGGGTTCTCCATCACGCGGATGCGCAGTCCCTCCTGTTCGATGTCTTCGGGCGATTGCACAGCGACATTCGAGGTTGTCAGGTTGCGGAAGCCGGCATTGTAGAAGCCGCCGAACTTCAGATTTTTCTCAGCCAGAACTCCTTCGATTTCCCCGGTGAAGTCGCTGTCATTGAGGATGGCGCGCAGCTTGGTCGTGTCGGACGGAAAGACGTAAGGGATGTCGAACACGGCGAATTCCGGGACGAATTGTACGGCGCCTGAGGTCGAGACCGGCACAAATTGAACGTCGCCCAGAAGCAGCGACTCCATCAATTCGCGGTCGCCGCCTAGCGCGCCACCAGCTTGATGCTGCACGTCGATGCGTCCGCCGCTTTTCTCTTCGATATCGGCTTCGATCTTCTCGAAGGCCTTGTAGAGCGGATGAGCCGTATCGGAGAGCGTATGGGCAAGGATCATGGTGTATTCGGCGGCCATGGCCGGCATGGCTGCCAGAAAGCCGGCCACAGATGTGGCGGACACCAGGATTGAAAGTCGTTTCATGGGATTCCTCCTTTTATATAGGGCGCGGTTCAGCGCGCCAGTGACGGCAACCACAAGGTCAGTTCGGGAACGTAGGTGACTGCCGTAAGGCCGATGAGAAGAAGCAGGAGCGGCGCAACCAGCCCCTTGCAGATTTCCACGACGCTCAGCTTTGTGATTCCGCTGGCGATGTAGATGTTGACGCCGACTGGCGGTGTGACGAAGCCGATTGCCAGATTGACCACCATGATCAGGCCGAAATGAATGGGATCGACACCATAGGGCGCGACAATCGGCAGGAAGATGGGGGTCAGAACGATGATAGCCGCCAGCGTTTCCATCACCATGCCGACGCCCAGAAGAATGAGATTGATGAGCAACAGCAGGATTAGTTTGTCGTCGACAATGCCGCCGATGAAGCCGCCCAGCATGGTCGGCACTTGAAGCAGTGTGAGAACGCGTCCGAGCGCCGCTCCGGTGCCAGCGATGATAAGAATGGGCGCGATGGTCAGCGCCGTCGAGGGCAGGGTCGCTATCAGTTGCCTGATGGTCAATTCACGGAAGACGAAGACCGAGACAACGGCGCCATAGACAACGGAGATGGCGGCCGCCTCAGTCGGCGTGAAGGCGCCGGTGTAGATGCCGCCAAGGACGAAGACCGGCGCTACCAGCGCCCAGAAGCTTTCCCGCAGCGCCTTGAGGAGGGGTACCTTGCCTGCCTCGGTGGTGATCGCGTCCTGGTTTTTGTGGCCGTACCAGAACGCATACAGCATCAATAGGCTGCCTATGACGAGGGCCGGGACAATGCCGCCGACGAACAGGTCGCTCACCGATGCGCTGGCCGACATGCCGTAGATGATCATGGGAATGCTGGGCGGCACGATCACGCCGAGCGTGCCAGCTGCGGTAATCAAGGCAGTGGAAAAGCGCAGATCATATCCGCGCCCAACGAGCAGCGGGATAGCCATGGAGCCGATCGCCGCGACTGTGGCGGGCGAGGAGCCGGAAATCGCGCCGAACAGCATGCAGGCTGCCACACTCGACATGGCGAGGCCGCCCCGGAAATGACCGAGCACAGCGTCGGCGAAATTGAACAGGCGGCGGGCAATACCCCCTTGAGTCATGATGTCGCCTGCCAGGATGAAGAGCGGCACCGCGAGAAGCGGAAAAGAGTCGAGCGCGGTGACGATGGAGCGCACCACCTGACCCGAGTTGACCGGCGCACCCAGCCAGCCCGGCAGGTATGCGGCAAAGCCGAGCGAGAACGCTACCGGCACGGTGATCGATAGGAGGATGAGAAAGAAGGCGAGCGCGGAGACGGCGTACATGGGCTCACTCCGCTTCCGAACGGCCGGCGGGCCGCATCAGCCAAAGGGCTTGGAGTGTACGCAGTGAGGCGAGGCCGAGACCAACCGGCACGGCGGCGTAGATGAGCCACATCTGAATGCCGAGGCCGGGCGACGCCTGGCCGATCATGCGGATGCGCATCACCAGCGATAAGCTGTAGTAGGTTGTAAGGGCGAAAAAGGCGATGGCGCCAAGGTGCGCAAGAATCGTGAAGAAGCGCTGTGAGCGAGCGCCGAACAGGACGGGAAGCAGATCAACGGAGATGTTGCGCGCCTCGCGCACCGCCAGGCTGACACCGATGAAGGTGCACCAGATAAGCAGATAGCGGGCCAGTTCCTCCGACCAGACGACGGGCGAGCGCAGCGCGTAGCGCATGACGACCTGGGTCGCCAGCACGATCACCAGCACACCCAGGATGCCGGCGACGAGATAGCGCTCGGTGTTTTTTTCCAGGAACGTCCAGATGGCTCGCATATCTCCTCCCCTCGCCATACTCGGATCTATTGGATGTCCAAGATCTTGCCGGGATTGAGCATGCCGGTGGGATCAAGGGCCCTCTTGACACGTCGCATCAGCTCAAGCTCCTCCGGCGTTCGCGAAACGTGCAGATAAGGCTTCTTGGTGAGGCCGATCCCATGCTCGGCCGAGATCGTGCCGCCGAAATCGCGCACCAGGCCATAAACAATCCGGTTCATCTCCTCCGAAGCCAGCCTCTCCGCGCCCGGCACGCAGGAGACAATATGCATGTTGCCGTCGCCGATATGGCCGTAGAAGAGCGCGATGCAGCCAGGCAGCGCTTTGGCAAGCTGCGCGCGGCAGCGGCTGGCATAGGCGTCCATATCCTTGACCGGCAGGCCGATGTCGTAAGCCATGTGGTTGCCAAGCACGAGCTTGAAGTCGGCCGCCGCGTCGCGCGTCCTCCAGAAGGCTTCCACGTCGGACATGGACTGCGAAATCGCCGCGTCGGCGATAGAGCCGGCCTCGAATTCCTCCTCCATGAAGGCTTCAAAGCGCTGCCCGTCGAGCCTCTCGTCCGTTCCCTGAGATTCGACCAGCACATAAAAGGTGTGCTTTCCGGAAAGCGGATCACGCACATTGGGCACCTTGCCGGTGGCGATCTCCCAATAGTCGGGCCACATGACTTCGAAGGCCGACAAGGTCGGACCGAGCTTCCGCCGTGCGCCTGAAAGCAGCCGCAGCACCGCATCGTAGTCAGGTAGGCCGCACAGCGCGGCGAAGGTGCAGGCGGGTTTGGGGAAAAGCCGAAGGACTAGCTTGGTGATGACGCCGAGCGTGCCTTCTGAACCGATGAAAAGCTGGCGCAGATCGTAGCCGGAATTGTTTTTCAGCATCTTGTTGGGATTGGAGACGATGGTGCCGTCAGGCAAGACCACCTCCATGCCCAGCACCATGTCGCGCGCCATCCCGTAGCGGATCACGCGATTGCCCCCGGCATTGGTGGAGACATTGCCCCCGATAGCGCAGGAGCCACGCGCGCCAAGGTCGAGCGCGAAATAGAAACCGGACTCGTCCGCCGCAGCTTGTACATTCTGCAAGGGTGTGCCTGCCCACACGGTTATGGTCGCAGAAGCCGGATCGATCTCGACAATACCGTTCATGCGCTCCATCGACAGCGCGACGCAGCCTTCTACCGGCCTTGCACCGCCACTCAACCCCGTGAGCCCGCCCTGGGGTACGACGGGGATGCCGCGCGCGTGACAGATATTCATGGCAACTGAGACTTCTTCAGTGGTCCGCGGGCGCAACAGAACGGCTGGCTTGCTGGCGCTCAAGGAGCTCCAGTCGTTCCAGTAGCGTTCTGGGATCTCGTCGCCCACGAGCACTGACCCAGGCTCAAGAGCGGCAGCTAGTTCTTCCTCTGCCGTCTGAAAAATCGGCTCGGACATGCCGCCGCGTTTCCCTGAATTTGTGGATCATACCCTTTGAATTTGGGTAAGCTACTTATCTGAAATACTAGTGTCAACACACTAACATGTTAATCCCTCGTCGCACGACTGCGGGAGCCCGCTCCCGGGAGAAGTTTCAAATCAGAGCCGCGTTCGGACGCGAACCGGGCGATGCCTAAGGGAGCGGGCTGTTAATCCCTGATCTGCCGACCAGTCTGTTAGCATTCCCAAACTTATCATACGAATTATTGACCCGCGCCTTCAATTGCCATACAGCATGGCCGAGGAAGAGCGTATCCTCAAGGACCTCATCGACGCCAACGCCTGAGATGCGATGGCCTCCAGCCTGTCGGCGGCGTGTGAAGAAGGACGAAGCGCGTGATCATTACTGATGTCGTTGTCCGGGTCTTTAAGACTACCACCCGGCGTCATTCCGACAGCGCCGGCCATGCTCACCCGGGGCCGGCCCATCAGGTCGAACAGGCCATGTTGACCGTCCGCACCGAGGACGGGCATGAAGGCCACTCCTTTACCGCCCCCGAGATCGTGCGTCCGCACGTCATCGAGAAATTCGTCAAGAAGGTGCTGCTCGGGCAGGATCACCGCGACCGCGAGAGGCTCTGGCAGGAGCTGGCCCACTGGCAGCGGGGCTCGGCCGCGCAACTGACCGACCGCACGCTGGCCGTCGTCGACTGTGCGCTGTGGGACCTCGCCGGTCGTACGCTCAATACCCCGGTCTACAAGCTGATTGGCGCCTACCGCGACAAGGTGCTGGCCTATGGGTCGATCATGTGCGGCGACGAGCTCGAAGGGGGGCTTGCCACGCCCGAGGATTACGGCCGCTTCGCGGAGAAGCTGGTCGAGCGCGGCTACAAGGGGATCAAGCTGCACACCTGGATGCCCCCGGTGAGCTGGGCGCCCGACGTGAAGATGGACCTCAAGGCCTGTGCGGCGGTGCGTGAGGCGGTGGGGCCCGACATCCGGCTGATGATCGACGCCTTCCACTGGTATTCCCGCACGGATGCGCTCACGCTCGGCAGGGGCTTGGAGAAGCTGGGCTTCGACTGGATCGAGGAGCCGATGGACGAGCAGTCCATGTCCTCCTACAAGTGGCTGGCGGACAATCTCGACATCCCCGTCGTCGGCCCGGAAAGCGCTGCCGGAAAGCACTGGAACCGTGCCGAATGGGTCAAGGAGGGCGCCTGCGACATCCTCAGAACCGGCGTGAACGACGTGGGCGGCATCACACCTGCACTCAAGACGATGCGTCTGGCCGAATGTTTCGGGATGGCATGTGAGGTGCACGGCAACACAGCGATGAACTTGCACGTCGTTGCCGCCTCCAAAAACTGCCGCTGGTACGAGCGCGGGCTCCTGCATCCGTTCCTCGAATACGATGACGGGTTCGACTACTTGAAATCGCTGTCCGACCCGATGGACAAGGACGGCTACGTCTACGTGCCCGACCGCCCGGGGCTGGGTGAGGACATCGACTTCGCCGTCATCGAGAACAATCGGGTTCGCTGAGCGGGAGCGCCTGCCGGCGGACCGCCGGGCGTTCGAGGTCTCGAGTAAGGAGCCGATCGGCGTGCTTGACAGGTTTATGTCTATATGACAAGTCGTCCAGACATGTCGGACAGCATTTGCCGCACCTGTTCAGCGCCCGGTTGCGTGAGGGAGGAGAGATGACGACGTATCGGCTGAACGGCTTTATGCGTCAGGCAATCACGATCCTGGTGACGTTGCTCGGCCTTTTGCTGCTGACTTTCGTGATCGGCCGCATGATGCCCGCCGATCCGGTGCGCGCCATCGTCGGTGAAGACGCAACCCGCGAGACCTATGAACAAGTGTTCCGGCAGCTTGGCCTCGACCGGCCGCTCTGGGAGCAGTTCCTCTTCTATCTCCGCGACGTTTTGACGGGCGATTTCGGAACCTCCATCCGCACCGGCCGCCCGGTCATCGAGGACATCCTGCATGTCCTTCCCGCCACCATCGAGCTCGCCACCTTCGCCATCGTGATCGGCGCGGGGCTCGGCGTGCCGCTGGGCGTGCTCGCGGCGGTCAAGAAGGACCGTTGGCAAGATCACCTGGTGCGGGTCTTCAGCCTGATGGGGCATTCCATGCCGATCTTCTGGACCGGCATGATCGCCCTCATCATTCTCTACGCCAAGCTCGGCTGGGTTGGCGGCAGCGGCCGGATGAGCCAGTTCTACATTGGCATGGTGCCTGAAAAGACAGGCTTTCTCCTGATCGACAGCGCGCTGGCCGGACAATGGGACATCTTCCGCTCCGCGATCAACCACCTGATTCTGCCGGCCTCGCTGCTTGGCTATTCCTCCTCCGCCTACATCACCCGCATGACGCGGAGCTTCATGCTCGACCAGATCAACCAGGAATATATCACCACCGCGAGGGTCAAAGGCCTGTCCAACGCGCAGACGATCTGGCGCCACGCCTTCGGCAACATCCGCGTGCAACTCGTGACGATCGTGGCGCTGGCCTACGGCTCGCTTCTCGAAGGCGCTGTGCTGATCGAGACGGTCTTTGCCTGGCCCGGCTTCGGACAATACCTGACGAACAACCTTATCATCGGCGACATGAACGCAGTGATGACCTGCGTGCTGATCGTCGGCATCATCTTCATCGCGCTGAACCTGATCTCAGACATCCTCTACCGCATCTTCGACCCGAGGACCCGATGAGTGAGATACCGCAAGCCCGGTCGCGCGCGTCTGCAGCGTTCCGCCCGGCGATCAACATCGTGCGCTTCCTTTGGGGCAGCCCGCCCTCGGCCTTCGGACTGGTCGTTCTGACGCTGCTCATTCTGGTGGCGCTCATTGCACCGATCATTGCAACGCACGATCCTTATGTGCAGAATCTCGGCAATACGCTCCAGGCGCCAGGCGGCGAGCATCTTTTCGGCACCGACGAACTCGGCCGCGACATCTTCAGCCGCCTCGTGTACGGCTCGCGCATCACGCTGACCATCATCTTCCTCGTCTCGGTAATCGTGGGACCGATTGGGCTACTGGTCGGCACGACGTCCGGCTATTTCGGCGGGCGGTTCGACACGGTGATGATGCGGATCACCGACATCTTTCTGTCCTTCCCCTCGCTCATCCTGTCGTTGGCCTTCGTTGCGGCACTGGGGCCGAGCCTCAACAACGCCATCATCGCCATCGCGCTCACCGCCTGGCCGCCCATAGCGCGGCTCGCCCGCGCCGAGACGATGACCTTCCGCCAGGCCGATTATATCGCTGCGGCGCGGCTTCAAGGGGCGTCGCCAGCGCGCATCATCTGGCGCTCCATCGTGCCAATGTGCCTGCCCTCCGTGCTGATCCGGCTCACGCTCAACATGGCGACCGTGATCCTGACCGCCGCGGGGCTGGGATTTCTCGGGCTTGGCGCGCAGCCGCCACTGCCCGAATGGGGCGCGATGATCGCCACCGGGCGGCGATACATGATTGACAGCTGGTGGCTCGTCACCTTTCCCGGCCTTGCCATCCTCGCCGTCAGCCTTGCCTTCAACCTTCTGGGCGACGGTCTGCGCGATGCGCTGGACCCGAAGCAGATGAACCGAAGGTGAAGAGATGAGCGCGACCTCCATCCTCGACGTAAGGAACCTTTCAGTCCGGTACAATGGCACCACCTGCGATGCGGTGAAGGACGTGTCGTTCACGCTCGGCCGCGAGCGGCTGGGCATCGTCGGGGAAAGTGGTTCCGGCAAGTCCACGATCGGACGCGCGCTCCTGAAACTCCTGCCCACGGCGAAGGTCATAGCCGACAAGATGCGCTTCGAGGAGTTGGACCTCCTGTCCCTTTCGGAGAGGCAGATGCTCGATGTGCGTGGAAAGCGGATGTCGATGATCCTGCAGGACCCCAAGTTCTCGCTGAACCCGATCCAGCGGGTGGGCCACCAGGTGGCCGAGGCCTACCGGCGTCACTTCAGATGCACCAAGGCCGAAGCACGCGAGAAGGCGCTCGCCATGCTCGATGCGGTGAAGATCAACGATCCCATGCGTGTCTACGACCTCTATCCGCACGAGATCTCCGGCGGCATGGGCCAGCGCTTCATGATCGCCATGATGCTGCTTGCCGATCCCGACCTCGTCATCGCCGACGAACCGACCTCGGCGCTCGACGTAACCGTGCGGCTGCAGGTACTCGATATCCTCGACGGGCTTGTGCGCGAGCGCGGCATTGGGCTGATCATGATCAGCCACGACTTAAATCTCGTGCGCAATTTCTGTGACCGCGTGCTGATCATGTATTCCGGGCACATGGTCGAAAGCCTGGCAGCGCGCGAACTCGACAACGCCCGGCATCCCTATACCCGAGGTCTGTTGGCGGCGCAGCCGCGGATCGGCGGTTCCCGGAAGCCGCTTGCCGTGCTCGACCGGAAAGACGACTGGATCAACGCCGTGGAGCCGACGGCATGAAGCGCGTGGATATCAGAAACCTCTCGATCACCTTCGGGACCGGGCCTGCCGCGGCCAGGGTCTTGCCGGACGTGTCATTCTCGGTCGAGGCGGGAGAATGCTTCGGCCTCGTGGGCGAGAGCGGCTCGGGCAAGTCCACCGTGCTGCGATGCATCTCCATGCTCACCGACATCTGGAGCGGTAAGGTCACCATCGGCGGGACGAACGTGCGCGATCTCGCCCCCCTTGCCCGGTCTCGCGAGATCCAGATGGTGTTCCAGGATCCCTACGGCTCGCTCCATCCCCGGCAGTCGGTGCGCACCGTCCTTTCCGAGCCCTTGAAAATCCACAAGCTCGGCGACCGCGAGGCACGGATGAGCAAGGCAATCACCGATGTCGGTCTTCCCCTGTCATTCCTCGATCGGTTCCCGCATCAGCTTTCCGGCGGCCAGCGCCAACGTGTGGCCATTGCGCGAGCGCTGATCCTCGAGCCGACGGTCCTGCTGCTCGACGAACCGACCTCGGCGCTCGACGTCTCGGTCCAGGCGGAGATCCTGAACCTGCTCCAGAAGCTGCGCGAAGACCGCGGCTTCACCTACGTAATGGTGAGCCACGATCTGGCCGTAGTCGACCACATGTGCGCGCGGTTCGCCGTGATGCAACACGGCGAGGTGACGGAAATTCTGCCCCGCGAGGCCATCTCGGGCAATGGAGCCACGCATCCCTATGCCCGCGAGCTGATCGCGGCGTCGCTGGCATACGAACGCGCGCTCTGACGGCAACCCTAATTTGACCGCTAGTGGCGCTTCGATGTTCTGGCATGGTCCTCGGGGCTTGATCCGAGGGTCATGCAGAACGGTCCAGCCGGCAAAGCGGTCCTCAGGCTACTCCGCCGCCTGTCTGACGAATAAAAGAGAGCGGCCGCGTCTTTCGACGCGCCCGCTTGTCTCTTCCGTCCTGTCCGCTCAGCGGTTCTTGTTCACTTCGTCGAAGCGCGTGAGCCAGGGGTTCACGACCAGCCCCTCCACATCCGACCGGTACGCCGCAGTATCTATAACCTCGGAGAACGGCTGGATCGGCATGACGATCTCTTCCATGTGTTCCTGGATGGCCGCGTACTTCTCCTTCTGCACGTCTCCGTCGCGTTCGAGCAGCGCGTCCTCGATCATCCCGTTCAGCTTCTCGTCATAAAAGCTTGTCCGCCAGCCCTGGTAGTTCGTGAGACCTGCCTCGTCCGAATTGTCGGGGTTGTAGGCAAGCGCCCGCAGGTTGCTATCGGGGTGGGGCTGCTGCCCGCCGCCGCCACGACCGACCAGGAGTTCGAACTTGCGTTCGCGCATCGCACCATAGATCTGGTCACCCGAGCCTGTGATGATCTCGCCCTTGATTCCGGCCTGGGTTAGCGTGTTCTGTATGGCGGTTGCTGCGTTCATGAACTGCTGCTCCGAGATCACGCGGATCGTCGTCTCGAAGCCGCCCGGATAACCGGCCTCGGTCAGGAGCTGCTTTGCCTTCTCGACGTCAAGCTTGTAGCCCGGATCCGGCAGAAGGCCGAGCGCGCCCGAGCTGATAGGGCGCTGATGCAGTTCGCCATAGAAAGGCATGATCGCGCCGTTAATGCCTTCATAGTCGATCAGGTAGCGCAGCGCTTCGCGAACTTTGGGATTGGCGAAGCGCTCGTCCTTCATCGAGACGGCGAGATAGTAGAATCCCGCGCCCGGCGTGGATTCCACCTCGACATCCGGGTTCTCCGCAAGCGCCTTCAGATCTGCGGCCTGCAGCGAATAACCCACATCGATATCACCCTGTTCGAGCATCAGGCGCTGCGACTGGGACTCAGGCAGGTGGCGCAGCAGAATGCGCGTCATTGCCGGCGCATCGCCCCAATAGGCGTCGTTGCGGGTGAGGATGACGAACTCGTTCGAGTTCCACTGGGTCAGCGTGTAGGGGCCCGAACCGGCGGAATTGAGCGTGAGCCAAGCCGCGCCCATGTCGCCGTCCTTCTCGTTTTCCATGACGAGCTTGCTGTCGAGGATAGAGCCTGGCCCGTTCTGCGCCAGAAGCATCAGGATCAGCTTCGGGTCGTCAGGCTGGGGCAGGTTGAGGACAAAGGTGTGCGGATCTTCCACGACGAAATGTTTGTCTGCATTCTCCGCGGTGAAGCCGCGGCTCTTGAGGAAGGAAGCCTGCGCCAGGTTGAGCGACAGGAGCCGCTTAAGGCTCCAGGCAACGTCCTCCGCCGTCAGCGGATTGCCCGAGGCGAAGCTCACGTCCTTGCGCAGGTTGAAGTGCACGGACATATTGTCGTCGGCGATCTCCCAGCTATCCGCGATGCCCGGCTGCAGGCTGCGGTCGTCGGGATTCAGCGTGACGAGCGTGTCGTAAATGTTGTTGAGCACCTGAACCGTCTCGCGGCCGGTGATGGCGGCGGGGTCAAGCGTCAGGATGTTGTTCATAGTCATCGCGACGATGAGCTGGTCGTCGGGTGTCTCAGCCAGCGAAATTTGCGGCGCAGAGCCCAAGACGAGAGCGCAAAGCGCGACGGAAGCCAGAAAACGTCTCATGTATCCTCCCTCAATCGCACCGCATGCGGGCTCGCATGCGGTCGGATGATTTTCAAACATGTATGACAAGATGAGTCAATCTGTTTCAAACATGTCTGGCAAGAATTGCCTTAACTGGACCGACAAGTGCACCGCCGATGGCCCGTGTCGCCTCCCGATCAAGGTGAACTCCGTCCTCCGGTGAGGCCTGTGCCACCATGCCAGCGTCGAAGAAGGCACAGCCCATTTCCTGAGCAAGAGCTGCGTAAAGGCCTGAAAACGCTAGCGATTCTTCGATCCGCCGCCCACCATTGGGGGGACCGTTGCGCGATGGGGCGCAGGGCGGCGGCGCAACAATCAGGACCTCGGGAACGGCGTTAGCTGGCTTGTAGGGATAGCTCCGCACGATCTGGATCAGCCGCCGCATGCCGGCTTGCGCGCCGATGGCGACGCCGCCATGGATAGCTTTGAGGTCGTTTGTGCCCAGAAACAAGATCACGAGGTCGAGCGGCATATGGCTTCCGAGCGCCACCGGCAGTGTCTTCACCGCGTTGCGGCACGAGGGCGCCGCGTGATCGTCGAAGCAAGTGGTGCGACCGCCGAGCCCATCATGGATCACGCGCGCCGCGCCATTGAGACCGGCCTCCAGCATGCTCGGCCAAAGATCCTCATACGTGTGGCGCAAAGCAGTGACGGGGTCGGCCCCCCATGTCAGGCTGTCGCCATATGCCAGAATCTGCTTCACGTACGTCATCCCTTCACAAATGCGCGGTTCTGGCTGAGCGCAAAGGATATCCGGCGGTGTCCATCGTCTTCGCGTGTCCAGGGTGGACCGCATGGCGCGTTTTGACGGTGAGCATGGGTTTTCTTTTAGATGAAGTCATCGCGGCGCGGCGTGAAGCAGTCGATGAGCTGCCCGCTTTCCAGGCAGACACAACCGTGCTCGGCATTCGACGGAATGACGAAACTGTCGCCCGCTCCTACCTCGAATGCATCGCCGTCGATAAAGAAACGGAATCGGCCGCTTTCCACGAATGTGGACTGCACATGCGGATGAGAATGCATCGCACCTTCCGCACCCGCGTCGAAGCGAAAGGAGACCACCATCAGCTCCGGCGCCTCCGCCAGAACTCGCCTCTCAACCCCTTCCGAAGGGGAGACGACCGGAAAATTGCGTCGATTCATGTACCGTCCCTTTGTCGGCGCTGCGGCGTAGTTCTTGTATGATGTCTATTAAAATCTGTATGACACATAGGCTGCTTGTCAAGGCCATCCGCCTGAGAGCTGCCCGATGCAAATCGGGACGAGGCGTTTCCGTCAAGAGGCCGTACGCGAGCGCAGCAGCAATCGGTATCGCTGAAGACTGCCCTGCAGATGAGCCTGCATGCTCTCGGCGGCGGCCTCCGCATTGCCCTCGATTATGGCGTCGACAATAGCGGCGTGTTCTTCCTGAAGATGCTGGTTGTAATCGAGCGGGCGCTCCCCCGGCTTGCCGCCCTGCAACTCCGCGCGCGGGATGATGCCTGGGCGCACAAGCCGCAGAAACTCGGGGAAGCGGCGGTTCTGGGTCGCCTCGGCAATGGCAAGATGCAGGCAGAAGTCGGCGTCGCGGGTCGGCGCGCCCTTGGCCAGACAAGTGCCGACCTCCTCATGGGAGCGCAGGATATTCTCGATCTGCGCGGCCGACCGGCGGGTCGCCGCCAGCGCCGCCGACCGGATTTCGCAGGCGGAGCGCAGCTCAAGGAGTTCGATTACCGCGGAAACCCGCTCCACCGTCAAGTCGTTGAAGAGGGCCGCGGACCCGTCTCTTGCCAGCGCGAAAACGCCTGCGCCCTTGCGCGCCTCAACAAGTCCGTCAGACCGCAGGATCGCGATCGCCTCACGCACGACGCTGCGGCTCACGGCATGGGTGCGCGTAAGCTCGCTTTCGCTCGGAAGCCGGTCGCCCGGCTGGAAGACGCCCGCCTCGATATCCCGACGCAGCGCATTGCTGATGCGCGAAACAAGGGTTTCGGCTTTAGGCAAAACAGCTCTCGCACTATTGTCCGCAGCATCACGGATTGTCATTTTGCCCCTCGGTCATCTGAAGAAAGAGCCATCTACCGCCATCGTCAATCCACAGCATCCGGCTGGCCAGGGCTTCGCAGAAGGCTGCGATAGCGTGACTGGCTGCCCTTCAGGTGACGGAGCATTGCATTTCGGGCGCCCGCCTCGTCGCCGTCGAGGATCGCGCTGACGATTTCTTCGTGCTCCTTGTCGAGCACCTCGAGATAGCCCGTGGTCGCTGGGTCAGCTGAACTGGTGCCCAAAGCGCGGCGTGGGATGACACTGGGCCCGATCATGACAAGGAATTCGCGAAATCTCGGATTGTTCGTGGCGTCCGCGATGGCGAGGTGAAAGTCAAAATCCGCATCGGTCGTCGGCTTGCCTTCCTTCGCCAGGGCGGCGATGGTCCGGTAGCATTCCACGATGCGTTCCTCTTGGGAGGGCGATCTGCGCTGCGCTGCGAGCCCGGCCGCCTCGACCTCGACGGCGGTTCGCAATTCCAGCATTTCGATCATTGAGGAGACGCGGACGAAATCGATGTTCTGGAATGGGAGGTCGACGATTTTCGGCGCCTCTAGGACAAATACGCCCGCCCCTTGTCGCGGCTCCAGCAGGCGGTCGGCGCGGAGCGAGGCGATAGCTTCGCGCACCACGGTCCGGCTAACGGCGAATTCCTTTGTGAGCTGTGCCTCGCTCGGAAGTCGGTCGCCCGGTTTGTAGCGGCCGCCATCGATTTGTGCCTTGAGCGCATCACGTACGTTCCCGACCAGTGTTCGCCCCTTGGGCTTCATGGATGTTGCCGGCAATTGCTCACTCATCAGTTTGCCCAGAAAATCTGTCTGGGAAGTTGATGTAATTATATGATTTGCAACAAAACTCACCGCAAGGGCAAGCGCGAAACGCGCACACCGTGACGAGGCATCACGCGAACACCCTGTCGAGCCATCTGAACGCCGCCTCCTGCTGGGTGCGGGAAAAGACATGACCGCCCGGCCAGAACCGCGTCTCAAGCCGGTCGGAGGTGCCATGGGCGGCCCAGACCTCGGCAAGCTTGGCAAAGGCCTCCTCGACGGCGGCGGGCGGAAACAGGTGGTCCTCTCGGGCTCCATAGACCAGCATCGGCCTTGGCGCGGCCAGCGCTGCGACGTCCGGATAGTCGAAATACCGAACAAGCCCCGGATGTGTCATGTAGAACGCCGACTGTCCGCGGACATGATTATTGCCCGGGACCATAAGGCCCTTGCTTGTCGCCATCCAGCAGACGGCGACGGTAGCCTGCACAATGGGCGAGAGGGCGGCGAGTTGCCAGGCGCGGAAGGCACCCATGGAGAATCCAATCGCTGCGATCCGTGTCGGATCGACCTCGGACATGCTCTGCAGGAACTCGGCTGCGCGAACGTCTTCCTGCAAGACAAGGCCCGCAAGAGAGGTGCCAAGATTCAGCAGATTGCACGCAAGTGCCTGCTGTCCGTCATACCCGATCCCCTGCCGTGTGCCCCAGCCAAGCGCATCGGCGGCGAACACCACATATCCACGTTCGGCCAGCGTGTCGCCATAGAAGCGGCCGGAGAAATACCGTCGCGCCCAGTCGGACGCGGCGTCCTTGCATACGGCGCCGGACAGCGGCCGGATGCATTTTTCCTTGCCGATGTCGAATCGCGAGCCATGATCGTGAAGGCAAAGAGCCGCCGGAAAGGGACCGCGCCCACGGGGCGTTAAAAGAAGCCCCTCGATGCGGCTTTCATCGCTGGCATTGAAAGCTACGCGCGCGGCCTGATAAGTGCCGCGGTCTTCCGTTTCGAGAACTTCGGGGGCCAATTCCTTTGCTGCCGGCAGCGTCAGGATGAGCTCGCGCAGGACCGGCAGTGCCTTCTCACGCCAGCAGACTGGATCCCCGCCAACCTGGCTAAACCCGAGGCTGTGGGTAATCCCTGCCTTCAGCGCCTCGTGAAACGCAGGCAAACCATCCTCCAAAATGGCGGAACCGGATGGCTGTACCGCCGCAACGCAGGTGTCCCCGATCTTCATTCTCTCCATCTTGCTCCAACCGATACAGGCATTCGCCTCGGATCCATACTCCGCCGACGCTACAAGAATCGTTGGTAGCCAACAAATCTCCACGCGAGCGCGGAATCGCTCGAACGCCAGGAATGGCTCGCGTCACACGTCTAACAGCGCTTCCTTTGCGGTCAGATAATCCAGCAATTCATAATCCTACTCTGTCTGATCTTCTTGTGGGCTCGGAACGAGAACCTCTGCAACGTGCGGTCGTGAGGAAATGGACGTGGTCATATTCGTTCGCCGGTACTCTGACGGCGTTAGGCCCAACTCGGCCCTGAATGTGTTGATGAGATGCGAGGCATCGCAGAACCCGGTGGCATGAGCGACCTGCGTCACGGTCCGCACGGTGGTCTCCAACATCCGGCGCGTGGCATCGAGGCGCAACCGAAGCTCCGCCCGTGAAGGGGAGAGACCCAGGTCCGACTGGAATTTGCGCTCGAGTTGCCGCCGCCCGATGCCAAGACCCTGCGCCAGTTTCCCGACCGTCTCAGGGTTGC
>NZ_WQNI01000018.1 GCF_010993735.1 Chelativorans alearensis | reverse complement strand
GGGGCACGAGCTCGTAGGAGCCTTCCTCGAAGAGCTTCAGCACCTGATCGTCGGACATGGGTTTGGGCGCGGGGGCCGGCGCCTCGGGTGCCTTGACCGCGCCGCCCGAAAGCGCCGCCTCGACATTGGCCTTCACCACGCGGCCGCGCGGGCCGGAGCCGGCGACGGCGGCAAGGTCGATGCCGGCCTCCCGGGCGATGCGGCGGGCGAGCGGGGAGGAGAAGACGCGGCCGTCCTTCCCCCCTTCGACCACTTCGAGGCGGGGCGGCTGAGCGGCCGGAGACGGTGCGGGCCGAGCGCCTTCTTCGCCGACCGGCGGGCGCTCGCCGCCGCTCTCCTGCGCCGCTTCCGCAGGCTGCGGACTTGGGGAAGAAGGGGCAGCCGCGCCCGCACCGCCGTTCCCGGCGGCCTTGGCGGCGTCGGCCACGTCCTCGCCCTCTTGCGCGAGCACGGCGATCAGCGCATTCACCTTCACGCCTTCCGTGCCCTCGGGCACGACGATCTTGGCGACGGTCCCTTCATCCACCGCCTCCACTTCCATGGTCGCCTTGTCGGTCTCGATCTCGGCGATGACGTCGCCGGACGAAACGCTGTCCCCCTCCTTGACCAGCCACTTGGCGAGGTTGCCCTCCTCCATCGTGGGTGAAAGGGCCGGCATGGTGATCTGAATCGGCATATAGGATCCCTCTCCTTAGCCCCGGTAGGTGACGGCCTTCACCGCCTCGACGACTTCGGCCACGCTCGGAAGCGCCAGCTTTTCCAGGTTGGCGGCGTAGGGCATCGGCACATCCTTGCCCGCAACGGTGATGACCGGCGCGTCGAGATAGTCGAAGGCGCGCTGCATCACCTGGGCGGCGATATGATCGCCGACGGAGGATTGCGGAAAGCCCTCCTCGACGGTGACCAGCCGGTTGGTCTTCTTCACCGATTCGATGACGGTATCGAGGTCCATCGGCCGGATCGTGCGCAGATCGATGATCTCGACGTCAAGGCCCATGCCGCGCAACTCCTCCTCGGCCTTGAGCGCATAGGTCATGCCGATGCCGAAGGAGACGATGGTCGCATCCTTGCCCGCCTTGTGAATGCGCGCCTTGCCGATGGGCAGCACGAAATCATCAAGTTTCGGCACATCGAAGGTCTGGCCGTAGAGGATTTCGTTCTCCAGGAAGATGACCGGGTTGGGGTCGCGGATGGCCGCCTTCAAGAGCCCCTTGGCGTCGGCCGCCGTATAGGGCATCACCACCTTGAGGCCGGGGATGTGGCCGTACCAGGCGGCGTAGTCCTGGCTGTGCTGGGCGGCGACGCGGGCGGCCGCACCGTTGGGGCCGCGGAAGACGATGGGCGCGCCCATCTGGCCGCCGGCCATGTAGAGCGTCTTGGCCGCCGAATTGACGATCTGATCCATCGCCTGCATGGCGAAGTTGAAGGTCATGAACTCGACGATGGGCTTGAGCCCCGCGAACGCCGCGCCGACGCCGACGCCGGCAAAGCCGTGCTCGGTGATGGGCGTATCGACCACGCGCTTATCGCCGAATTCCTGCAGCAGGCCCTGGGTTACCTTGTAGGCGCCCTGATACTCGGCCACCTCCTCGCCCATGACGAAAACGTCCTCGTCGCGGCGCATTTCCTCGGCCATGGCATCGCGCAGCGCCTCGCGCACGGTGGTGGGCACCATTTCGGTGCCTTCGGGAATGTCCGGATCGGCGGGAAGCGCCGGCGCCTCGGCCTTTGGCACAGCGGCGGGCTTCGGCGTCTCCTCCACCTTCTGCGCCGCCGGCTCTTCCGCCGGTGCCTGGGCGGCGGGCGGAGGCGCGCTCACGGGAGCCTTGGAAAGGTCTTCCTCGCTCTCGCCGTCGGCGAGCAACAGGGCGATGGGTGTGTTGACCTTCACGCCTTCGGTACCCTCACCGATGAGGATCCTGCCGATCTTTCCTTCGTCGATCGCTTCGACCTCCATGGTCGCCTTGTCGGTCTCGATCTCGGCGATCACATCGCCGGGGGCGACGGCATCGCCTTCCTTCTTCAGCCATTTGGCCAGATTGCCCTCCTCCATGGTCGGGGAGAGCGCGGGCATGAGAATTTCCGTGGGCATCGGCAGCGCCTCCCTTAGAGCAGGATATCGGTATAGAGCTCGGATACGTCCGGCTCGGGATCCGACTGGGCGAAATCGGCCGCATCGGCGACGATCTCGCGCACGCGCTTGTCCTCCGCCTTCAAGTCGTCCTCGCTCGCCCACTTCTTGTCCAGGAGCCGTTTCTTCACCTGCTCGATCGGGTCGTGCTCGGAGCGCATCTTCTGCACTTCGTCCTTGGAACGGTACTTTGCCGGGTCGGACATGGAGTGGCCGCGGTAGCGGTAGGTCTGCATCTCCAGGATGATCGGCCCCTTGCCGGAGCGGCACCAGTCGACCGCAAGGTCGCCTGCGGCCTTCACGGCGCGAACGTCCATACCGTCGACCTGGATGCCAGGAATCTTGAAGGAGAGGCCGCGGTGCGAGAAATCGGTCTCGGCCGAGGAGCGCGAGACCGAGGTGCCCATGGCATAGCGGTTGTTCTCGATGACGTAGACCACGGGGAGCTTCCACAGCGAGGCCATGTTGAAGCTCTCGTAGACCTGGCCCTGGTTGGCCGCGCCGTCACCGAAATAGGTGAGCGAGACGCTGTCGTTGCCGCGATAGCGGTTGGCGAGCGCCAAGCCGGTTCCGAGCGGCACCTGAGCGCCGACGATGCCGTGGCCGCCATAAAAGTTCTTCTCCTTGGAGAACATGTGCATGGAGCCGCCCTTGCCCTTGGAGTATCCCCCGCGCCGGCCGGTCAGCTCCGCCATGACGCCGCGCGGGTCCATGCCGGTGGCCAGCATGTGGCCGTGGTCGCGGTAGCCGGTGATGACCTGGTCGCCCTCCTTCAACGCCATCTGCATGCCGACGACGACAGCCTCCTGGCCGATATAGAGGTGGCAGAAGCCGCCGATCAGGCCCATGCCGTAAAGCTGGCCTGCCTTCTCCTCGAAGCGGCGGATCAAGAGCATGTCGCGGTAGGCCGAAAGCTCCTGCTCTTGTTTGAACTCTTCCGGCTTCGGCGTCCTGACGGCGGGTGTGCCGCCGGCGGTGGATGATGGTTTGGCTGGGCTACGGGATTTTGCCGACGAAGGTTTCGGCGCGGTTTTCCTGGCGGCTGTCGCCATCTGTCACTCCCTAGAAAGCGTCTCTTGACGGACATCGGACCTGCCTGCGACACCATACTGCCGCAGGACACGCATCTAGTCCACGCCAAGCAGCCATCCATGGCAAACAGTTCGGGGCTGGACGCTATCATGACGGAAAGGCTTCCGCCATGCGAAATTATGCATGGCAGCCATGCCGGCTAACCTGTTGGGAAAATTGAAATTCTTCTGGATTAACTGGAAACCGGTTAATTCACGCTGTCAGCCGGGCGGAATATGACGATCTCGTTCTCCCGGACGAGATTCAACGCCCGCCGCGCCTGCTCGTCCAGCATATCCTTTTCCAGCGAACCGTCGTTGAGCAGGCTCACCCGCTCCTCCAGGTCCCCGCGCTCCTTGTGCAGCGCGTCGAGCTTGGCCTCAAGTCCGGCGATGCGGCCTTCCAGCCGCTCCTTGCCGTTGAGGCCGTAGTCGCCTTGATAGGCATGAAAGCCGAAATAGGTGAGCACGAGCGCGGTGATCGCCGGTACGATCAACCGGCCTGTATTGCGGCGTTTGTGATGGCGGGTCCACATGCGGCGAAATTCCTTCCGCCGCATGTAGTCACATCTTGCTTAATGGAGGGTTATCCGCGCCGTTACCCGCGCAAAATCGTCCGTCCCGCGTAGCGCGCCTGCTTGCCCAGCTCCTCTTCGATGCGGATGAGCTGGTTGTATTTGGCAAGCCGGTCGGACCGGGCGAGCGAGCCGGTCTTGATCTGCCCGCAATTGGTGGCGACCGCGAGGTCGGCGATGGTGGCATCCTCCGTCTCGCCCGAGCGGTGCGACATCACCGCCGTATAGGCGGCCTTGTGCGCCGTCTCAACCGCGTCCAGCGTCTCGGTCAGGGTGCCGATCTGGTTGACCTTGACGAGGATGGAATTGGCGATGCCCATCTTGATGCCGTCGGAGAGCCGCTCGGAGTTGGTGACGAAAAGGTCGTCGCCGACGAGTTGCACCTTGTCGCCGGCAAGCTCGGTGAGGATCTTCCAACCCTCGAAATCGTCTTCGGCCATCCCGTCCTCGATGGAGATGATGGGATAGTCGGCGGCGAGCTTGGCGAGATACTCGGCCTGCGCCTTGGCCTCGCGCGTCTTGCCCTCGCCCTCGTAGACGTACTTGCCGTCCTTGAAGAACTCGGTCGCCGCGCAATCGAGGGCGATGGCGACGTCCTCGCCGGGCTTGTAGCCGGCCTTCTCGATGGAGGTCATGATGAAGTCGAGCGCTTCCTGGGCGCTCTTCAGCCCCGGCGCGAAGCCGCCCTCATCGCCCACATTGGTGTTGTGGCCGGCCGCCTTCAGCCCCGCCTTCAGCGTGTGGAAGATCTCCGCGCCGCAGCGCACCGCCTCGCGCAGGCTCTCCGCTCCCACCGGCATGACCATGAATTCCTGGAAGTCGATGGGATTGTCCGCGTGCACGCCGCCGTTGACGATGTTCATCATCGGCACCGGCAGAACATGCGCCGAAGCGCCGCCGACATAGCGGTAGAGCGGCAGGCCGGAGGCTTCCGCGGCCGCCTTGGCGACGGCGAGCGAGACGCCAAGGATGGCGTTGGCGCCGAGCCGGCTCTTGTTGGGCGTGCCGTCGAGCTCGATCATGGTGCGGTCGATATGGATCTGGTTCTCCGCCTCCATGCCGCCGATGGCCTCGAAGATTTCGCCGTTGACGGCATCGACGGCGCCGGCGACGCCCTTGCCGAGAAAGCGCGGGCCGCCGTCCCGCAATTCCACGGCCTCGTGCGCGCCCGTGGAGGCACCGGAAGGCACCGCCGCGCGGCCCATCGAGCCATCCTCCAGGACCACATCCACCTCAACGGTGGGATTGCCCCGGCTGTCGAGGATTTCACGTCCGACGATGTCGACAATGGCAGTCATGGGCTGGTTCCTCCGGCTCGGATTGGCGTGAAGACAGATGCGCCCCTCTTATCGCAGGCGGCGAAAAAGGCAATGCGTATACATCCACGCGTCCCGGAAGCCGGAGGGCAGCGGAGGCTGTCCGAGACCTATTCCGCAGCTCGTCCACGTGCCGGAATGACGCGCGGAGATAACGGCGCGTCAATCCCCCTTCGCCACCCGGTCGAACGCCATCAGGCGCTCCAGCAACGCCGGCATCTGGTCGAGCGGCACCATGTTGGGCCCGTCGGAGGGCGCGTTGTCGGGGTCCTGGTGGGTCTCGATGAAGACGCCGGCAACGCCGACGGCCACGGCGGCGCGCGCCAGCGTCTCGACGAAGCGCCGCTCGCCGCCGGTGGAGCCGCCCTGCCCGCCCGGCTGCTGCACGGAATGTGTGGCATCGAAGATCACCGGCGCGCCCATCTCCGCCATCTGCGGCAGGCCGCGCATGTCCGAGACGAGCGTGTTGTAGCCGAAGGAGGTGCCGCGCTCGGTCACCAGCACATTGGCGTTTCCCGAGGCGGTGATCTTGGCGACGACGTTCTTCATGTCCCAGGGGGCGAGGAACTGGCCCTTCTTCACGTTGACGACGCGGCCGGTCCGGGCAGCAGTGATCAGAAGGTCGGTCTGGCGGCACAGGAAGGCAGGGATCTGCAGGACGTCCACGGCATCGGCCACCAGGCCGCATTGCTCTTCCGTGTGAACGTCGGTCAGCACCGGCACGTCGAGTTCGCGCCTGAGATCGGCGAAGATCGGCAGGGCCGCGTCGAGGCCAGCGCCGCGCTTGCCCGAAAGCGAAGTGCGGTTGGCCTTGTCGAAGCTCGTCTTGTAGACGAAGCCGATGCCCAGCTTCCGTGTCAACTCCTTCAGCGCGCCGGCCATCTCGAAGGCGTGATCACGCGATTCGAGCTGACAGGGACCGGCGATCAGCGCCAGCGGGGCGTCGTTGGCGAAAACGGCGCTGCCGACTTTCACACGCGGACTCGGCGTCATGTTTCAGGCTCCATTCAAGGCAAAAAAAGGAGATACCCCAAAAACGTCTCAAAAGCGGAGCTTTCAACCTCCTCGAAGATGAAAACTGCACCCTGTCCCGGCGCGGGTGGCACCAGAAGCCGGTTTCTATGCATGGTATGGGCGATTTTCGCAACGGCCAGCCGTTCGGCGATCGCATCGATGCTTGGCGTGCGGAACACAATGCCGCAGAGCCTCAGGCGATCGTCGCCGCCGGCCTCGATGCGACAGAAGTGCCTGGCATCCGCGTGCCCTAGGAGCCAAACGGCCGCATGCGGAGGCGACCCACCCTGAGGGTGCTCGGGAGAGAGCGTCCAAATTCCCGCTCCATCGTCAGGCTCCTTGCGGAAGAGCCGGGTGAAGAAGTCCTCGCCGACGCTCGGCTCCGCCGCCGTTGCGAGAATGCGCGATATACCGACAACGCCATTGTCGTGCCGCCGCAAGGATCGGTCGACCGCCGGCATGTTCACCCGCTGGCAGGCGAAGAAGAAGGAGGGGCAAGAACTGGGTGCGGCAAAAGCCAGTTCGAAAGAGGCCTGCGCGCGGTTTCCGCCGGCATCCACGAAGGGCCGCGAGAAGGAAAGCGGTCGCCCTGCGGAGATTCTCTCCCCCACGAAGCGGGCGTGCTCCGCAGCAGTGTTGCTCGTGCCGAGGGCGATGGCGGAGAATCCCTCCTCGCCGCAAGCCTCGCGAAACTCCCGGTCCCGCAGGACAAAGGTGTTGCCGGCGGCAATCGCCCCGCGCGCAGCTTCTTCATCGGCAATGGAGAGCGGCTCCAGATAGGTATCGTCGCGGAAGAACACGCAGCAATTGGCCGTGCCGAAAGGATGGGCGGCGTCCGGCGCTACGGTGAAGCCGAGGCTCGTGAGCCGTTCCCGCGCCGTCGCGAGACTCTTGGTCGGGAGAACGCAATGGTCGAGCTTCATACAAATCTCCAGCAATAAAATTCGACAAATAAAACTACCCAGACAGGTAGTGAGGAGATTTGAAACTGCAACTCCAAGAAGCAACCAGCCGTCGGACGATCACTCACACCAGCCGCGACTGCTCCACGGCGGCGGCGATGAAGGAGGCGAAGAGCGGGTGCGGCTCGAAGGGCCGGCTCTTGAGCTCGGGGTGGTATTGCACGCCGATGAACCAGGGATGGTCGGCATATTCCACGGTCTCCGGCAGCACGCCATCGGGCGACAGGCCGGCAAAGACCAGCCCGCACTCTTCCAGCTTCTGGCGGTAGCCGATATTCACCTCGTAGCGGTGACGGTGGCGCTCGGAGATTTCCTCCGAGCCGTAGATTTCAGCGATCTTCGAACCGGGCGTCAAACGCGCGTCATAGGCGCCGAGCCGCATCGTACCGCCGAGATCCCCGGCGGCGGTACGTTTTTCGAGCATGTTGCCCTTCAGCCATTCGGTCATCAGGCCGACGATAGGCTCGTCGGTCGGGCCGAACTCGGTCGAGGACGCTTTTTCGATGCCGGCAAGAGACCGCGCCGCCTCGATGCAGGCCATCTGCATGCCGAAACAGATGCCGAAATAAGGCACCTTGCGTTCGCGGGCGAATTTGGCGGCCAGGATCTTGCCCTCCGAGCCACGCTCGCCGAAGCCGCCGGGAACCAGAATCCCGTGCACCTTTTCCAGCCAGGGCGCCGGATCCTCCTTCTCGAAGATCTCCGATTCGATCCATTCGAGATTGACGCGCACGCGGTTTGCCATACCACCGTGGGAGAGCGCCTCGTTGAGCGACTTATAGGCATCCTTGAGGTCCGTGTACTTGCCGACAACGGCGATGGTCACCTCGCCTTCCGGGTTGTGGATGCGGTCGCAGACCTGCTGCCAGCGCTCCATGCGCGGCTTCGGCGCCGGGTCGATGCCGAAGGCGGCGAGCACTTCGCCGTCGAGCCCCTCGCGGTGATAGGCCATGGGCACGTCGTAGATATGCGCCACGTCGAGCGCCTGGATGACGGCCTCCTCGCGCACATTGCAGAACAGCGAGAGCTTGCGCCGCTCCTCCGCCGGAATTTCGCGGTCGGCGCGCACCAACAGGACGTCGGGCGCGATGCCGATGGACCGCAACTCCTTGACCGAGTGCTGGGTGGGCTTGGTCTTCAGTTCGCCGGCGGCAGGAATCCATGGCATCAGCGTCAGATGCACATAGACCGCGTTGCCGCGCGGCAATTCGTTGCCGAGCTGGCGGATCGCCTCCAGGAACGGCATCGCCTCGATATCGCCCACCGTGCCGCCGATCTCGCAGAGCACGAAGTCGAACTCGTCGTTGCCTTCCAGGATGAACTGCTTGATCTCGTCGGTGACGTGCGGGATCACCTGCACGGTGGCGCCCAGATAGTCGCCGCGCCGCTCCTTCTCGATGATGTTCTGGTAGATGCGGCCGGTGGTGATGTTGTCCTGCTTGTTGGCCGAGCGCCCGGTGAAGCGCTCGTAATGGCCGAGGTCGAGGTCGGTCTCCGCCCCGTCATCGGTGACGAACACCTCGCCGTGCTGATACGGTGACATCGTGCCGGGATCGACGTTCAGATAGGGGTCGAGCTTCCTGATACGGACGCGGTAACCGCGCGCCTGCAGCAACGCGCCGAGGGCCGCTGCCGCAATGCCTTTGCCGAGGGAGGAAACCACGCCGCCAGTGATGAATACATATCGCGCCATGGGACTTACCGCTTAACCGGACGAAGGCGATTCCGCCAGAGCAAAATCCCCAAACCCGCAACTTTTTGGCTGCGCACCGACAAGCTGCCGCGCGCGATTTCGAAATCGGCGACGGGATCCGTTGCTGAATCCCGTTCGAAATTAAGTAGTTACTGACCCGTCGGCACCTGCGGCTCGGAATCGGCCGGCTCTTCCGCCGGTGCCGGCTCCGACGAGGCGCCGCTGCCGCCAAGTTGGTCGAGAACGCCGCTGCCGCCGCCCTCACCCTGCTCCTGCGTCTGCGGCAGCCGGTCGAAGATATCCGTCGGCTGGGCCTGATAGCGCGCGATCAGCGACAAGCCGAGCGAGGTGACGAAGAAGGCCGCGGCAAGGATCGCCGTTGCGCGCGTCAGCGCGTTGGCCGCCCCGCGCGCCGTCATGAAGCCGGAGCCGCCGCCAATGCCAAGCCCTCCACCCTCCGAACGCTGCATAAGCACCACGCCGACAAGCGCAAGCACGGTGAGCAAGTGGATGACGATGACGATGGTCTGCATGATTCCTTCCGGCGCCTGAGGCGGAGCGGGCGATGCGCCCGCGGACGCGGCTCATTACACGCCTTTGCCCGTTTTTCCAAGTCCCCGTCACCACAGATAGGCGTGGCATGCGGCTTTACAAGAAAAGACGGTGGGCAGAGGCTCAAACAGTGCGCGTCGCCTCGCTTATGGCAAGGAAATCGGCTGCCTTGAGGCTGGCGCCACCGATCAGCGCACCGTCGACATTGGGGATCGACAAGAGTTCGCGCGCGTTGCCGGGCTTTACCGAACCGCCGTAGAGGAGCCGCGTGCGTTTTGCCTCTTCACCGATCTTCTTCTCCAGTTCGGTGCGCAGATGGGCATGCGCTTCGGCCACGTCCCCGGTTGTCGGCGTCAGCCCCGTGCCGATCGCCCATACGGGCTCGTAGGCGATCACCGTGTTTTCGGCCGTCGCCTCGGCGGGCACGGAGCCCGCGACCTGGCGCGAAAGCACGGCAAGCGTCTCGCCCGCCTCGCGCTGCTGCCGCGTTTCCCCCAGGCAGATGACGGCGACAAGGCCGGCGCGCCAGGCCGCTTGCGCCTTGGCGGCCACGTCTGCATCGCTCTCGCGGTGATCCGTGCGCCGCTCGGAGTGGCCGACGATCACAAAGCCGGCACCGCAGTCGGCAAGCATTTCGGCGGCGATGTCGCCCGTATGGGCGCCGCTCTCGGCAGCGTGGCAGTCCTGCCCGCCCAGGAAGACCGGTGTCGATCCGAGCACCCCGCTCGCCCGCGAGAGGAGCGTCGCCGGCACGCAGATCAGCCCTTCGGCGCCGTCGCCGGCGGCGGCGGCAAAGCCTTCGCCGATGGCCCCCAGTTCGCCGAGCGAGGCGCTGGTGCCGTGCATCTTCCAATTGCCTGCGATGAGCGGACGGATCGCGGGTGTCATGGGGCCTCCATTCGTTGTCGTGTCCTGGTCGAAGGATGTTCACTACCAAAAAGGCGCTACAAAGCAATCGACAGTGGCTTTCAAGGGCGCTATTGCCAACATTCGCCAAGAAAAAAGAGAATTATAGCGGATCACCATGCTCGACAGCCTGAGACAAGCGGCCACAACCTGGATTGCGAAGCTTCTGCTCGGCCTCCTGGTCCTGAGTTTTGCCGTGTGGGGCATTTCCGGCCAAATCCTGAACGGTGCCGGGGGCGCCGTCTTGACGGCGGGCGGTACGTCCGTTTCGCCGCTCGATTTCCGGCTGGCCTACGACCGCCAGATCGCCGAGCTTTCGCAGCGTTTCGGCACCAGGCTGACGCGCGAGCAGGCGGTGGCGATGGGTATCGACGAGCAGGTGCTCGCGCAACTCGCCGCAGGCGCCGTGCTGGACGAGACGGCACGCGAGATGGACCTTGGGTTGTCGCAGGACAAGCTTGCCGAGCTGGCGACCTCCGACCCGGCTTTCCGCGGCGCCGACGGCCGCTTCAACCGGCAGCAGTTCGAGTTCGTCCTGAGACAGGCGGGCATGCGGCCGGAAGACTACCTGAAGAACCGGCAGAACGCCGCCATGCGCCAGCAGATCGTCGATGCGGTCGCAGGCGGCGTCTCGGCGCCCGATGCGCTGCTGCGCAATGTCGCGCTCTACCGGGGCGAGGACAGGACGATAGAGTACGTGCCCCTCCCCCGCTCCCTCGTCGAGCCCATCGAGAAGCCGAACGAGGAAGAGCTGCAGAGTTGGTTCGAGGAGCGCAAGGATGACTACGCCGCTCCCGAATACCGCAAGATCAACTACGTGAAGCTGGAAGCGGAGGATATCGCCGACCCATCGACGATTTCCGACGAGCAGGTGCGCGGCTACTACGAGAAAAACCGCGTGCGCTACACGACGCCGGAGCGCCGCACCATCGAGCAGATCAACTTCTCCGAGGAAGATGATGCCGTTGCCGCCCGCGAGAGCATGCGCACCGGTGCGACCTTCGAGGGCGTGGTGGAGATGCAGGGCAAGACCCCCGAGGACATCAGGCTGGGCACCTTCACGCGCGCCGACGTCGCCGACGAGGCGGTGGCCGAAGCCGCCTTCGCGCTTGAGGAAGGCAAGGTGAGCGAAGTGGTCCAAGGCGCCTTTGGACCGGTGCTCCTGCGCGTGACGGAGATCGTTCCCGAAAAGGTGACGCCGCTCGACCAGGTGGCCGGCGAAATCCGCCAGGAACTGGCGCTCGACGAGGCGAGCAACCTGGTGCTCGACACTTACGATGCCTATGAGGATGCGCGCGCCGCCGGCCAGACGATGCAGGAGGCGGCGAACGCGCAGAGGCTGACGATGCGCACCGTCGAGGCCGTCGACCGTTCCGGCCGCCGCCCCGACGGCACCGTCATCGAGGACCTTCCCCAATCGCGGCAATTGCTCAGCGAAGCCTTCGAGACGGACAAGGGCGTGGAGAACCCGCCCATCGACCTGCCCAGCAACGGCTTTCTCTTCTACGAGGTGGAGGACATCGTGCAGGCACGCGAGCGCTCGTTTGCCGAAGTGCGCGAAAAGGTGGTCGAGGACTGGACCGAAGCCGAGGTCGAGGCGCGGCTTGCAGAGCGCGTCAAGGAACTCCAGGATACGCTGAAGGGCGGCAAGACGCTCGACGAGATCGCCGCCGAGATCGGCCAGGAGAAGGTCGTCAAGCGCGGGCTGAAACGCGAAGCGGACGACCCGGATCTGGGTCGAGCGGGCGTTGCCGCCGCCTTCAGCGTGCCAGAGGGCGGATCCGGGGCTTTTGCCAATCCGGCCGGCGAGGGGCAATTTCTCTTCCAGGTGACGGAGGTGTTCGAGCCGGCATCGGTCTCCGCCGACGCGGTGCCCGAAGACGTTGCCAACAGTCTCACCCAGGGCATCTCCAACGACCTTCTGGACCAGCTCGTCGCACGGCTGCAGGCCGAGCATGAGGTGACCGTCAACCAGGCCGCCCTGCAGCAGGCGCTGAGCTTCTGAGGCCGGTGATGGCAGACCTCAAGCAACATATCGCCAAGGTGGCGAGCGGCACGGCCCTCAGCTTCGCCGAGGCGCGCGAGGCCTTCGAGGTCATGATGTCCGGCGAGGCCACGCCGAGCCAGATCGGCGGCTTCCTGATGGCGCTCAGGGTGCGCGGGGAAACGGTCGACGAGATCAGCGGCGCGGTCGACACCATGCGGGCGAAGATGCTTCCGGTCGAAGCCCCCGGGGATGCGATCGACATCGTCGGCACCGGCGGCGATGCCTCGGGCACCTACAATGTTTCGACCTGTGCGGCCTTGATCGTCGCCGGCTGCGGCGTGCCGGTGGCCAAGCACGGCAACCGGGCGCTTTCCTCACGCGCGGGCGCGGCCGACAGCCTCGCGGCCCTCGGCGTCGACATCGAGATCGGGCCGGAGAAGATCGCCGCCTGCATCGCCGAGGCCGGTGTCGGTTTCATGTTCGCGCCGGCCCACCATGCGGCCATGCGCCATGTCGGGCCGACGCGGGTAGAGCTCGGCACGCGCACCATCTTCAACCTGCTCGGGCCGCTGTCGAACCCGGCGCGCGTGAAACGCCAGCTCGTCGGCGTCTTCTCGCCCGAGTGGGTGGAACCGATCGCCCATGTGCTCAGAAAGCTCGGCGCAGAAAAAGCCTGGGTGGTGCACGGAGACGGGCTCGACGAGATGACGACTGCCGGCACGACCCAGGTGGCCGCGCTGGAGAATGGCGCCGTGCGCACATTCGAGGTGACCCCCGAGGAGGCAGGCCTGGCGCGCGCCGAGATGGCCGCCCTGAAAGGCGGCGACGGCGAACATAATGCACGAGCCCTGCGCGCCGTGCTGGAAGGCGCCAAGAACGCCTACCGCGACATCGCCCTTCTCAACGCCGGCGGTGCCCTGGTCGTGGCCGGAAAGGCCGAGACGCTGGGAGACGGCGTGAGGCTTGCGGCAGCAGCGCTGGACGACGGCCGTGCGCTCGCGGCGCTCGAGAGGCTGGTCGAAGTCTCGAACCGGGAAGCATGACCCCAGGAGCGTACCGGTAAATGACAGACATTCTGCGCAAGATCGAGGCTTACAAGCGCGAGGAGATCGCTGCCGCGAAAGCCGCCATGCCCCAGGCCGAGCTTGAGGCAAGGGCGCGCGAGGCCGCCCCCGTGCGCGGCTTTGCCGAGGCGTTGCGCGCAAAGCATTCTGCCGGCCTCCTGGCGCTTATCGCCGAGGTCAAGAAGGCGAGCCCCTCGAAAGGGCTCATCCGCGCCGATTTCGACCCGCCTCGGCTGGCGGCTGCCTATGAGCGCGGCGGCGCGGCCTGCCTTTCCGTGTTGACGGACAAGCCGTCCTTCCAGGGCGCGCCCGAGTTCCTCGGCCAGGCGCGGCGGGCGACGAGGCTCCCTGCCCTGCGCAAGGACTTCATGTTCGAGCCTTACCAGGTCTACGAGGCGCGGGCCTGGGAAGCCGATGCGATTCTCATCATCATGGCGAGTGTGACGGACGACGAGGCGAAGGCGCTGGAGGAGACGGCCGGCAAACTCGGCATGGACACGCTGCTGGAGGTGCATGACGAGGTCGAGCTGGAACGCGCGCTCGGGCTTTCCTCGCCGCTTATCGGCATCAACAACCGCAATCTGAGGACCTTCGAGACGACGCTTGCCACCTGCGAGGCGCTGGCGCCGCAGGTGCCGGAGGATCGCATCGTCATCGGCGAGAGCGGCATCTTCACCCACGAGGACTGCCGCCGCCTCGCAAACGCAGGCATCTCAAGCTTCCTCGTCGGCGAGAGCCTGATGCGCCAGGACAATGTCGAGGCGGCGACGCGCAGGCTGCTCGGGCTTGAAACGGACGTAAAGGCGGCAGGCTGAGATGGCCGGAGACGAAAAGAGCGGACTGACCCATCTTACCGCCGACGGACGGGCGGAGATGGTGGATGTCGGCGCGAAGGACGACACGGCCCGCACCGCTGTCGCAGCCGGTGCCGTGACCATGGCGCCGCAGACCTTGCGGGCGATCCTGGCCGGAGACGCCAAGAAAGGCGATGTCATCGCCGTCGCCCGGCTTGCCGGCATCATGGCGGCGAAGAAAACGCACGACCTCATTCCGCTCTGCCACCCGCTGGCGCTGACCAAGATCGCCGTCGATATCGCGCCGGATGAGGCACTGCCCGGCTTGCGCGTCGAAGCGACGGCGCGCGTGACAGGCAAGACGGGCGTGGAGATGGAGGCACTGACGGCCGTCTCCGTCGCCTGTCTGACGATCTACGACATGGCCAAGGCGCTGGACAAAGGCATGGTCATCGGCGAGGTGCATCTCAAGGAAAAGACGGGCGGCAGGTCCGGCACCTGGCGCGCGCAAGGGGCGGACGATGGCTCTGCTTCCGGTTGATGAGGCGCTGGAGCGCATCCTCGACGGCCTCAGCCCCCTCGCCGCCGAGGAGGTGGCGCTTACGGAAGCCGCCGATCGCGTACTCGCCGCGCCGCTGAAGGCGCGGCGTACGCAGCCGCCTTTCAACGCCTCGGCCATGGACGGCTATGCCGTTCGCGCGGCGGATGTCGGGACGGTTCCAAGAACCCTTTCCGTCATCGGCGAATCGGCAGCGGGCCACCGCTTTGCCGGTGCGCTCCAGCCGGGCGAGGCCGTGCGCATCTTCACCGGCGCACCGGTGCCGGAGGGCGCGGACGCCATTCTCATCCAGGAAAACGCGCGTAGGCTAGCCGACGGTCGCATCGAGGCCATCGAGCCTGTGACTGCCGGGCGGCACATCCGCCGCGCCGGCCTCGACTTCGACGAGGAAGACCCGGTTCTGGAGCAAGGTAGGGTGCTGGACCCAGCGGCCCTGTCGCTGGCCGCGGCTGCGGGGCATGCCACCCTCCCCGTTGTGCGCCGGCCGCTCGTCGCGGTCATCGCCATCGGCGACGAACTCGTGCCGCCGGGCACTGCGCCCGGTCCCGACCAGATCGTCGCCTCCAACGGCTTCGGTACCGCCGCCCTCGCCGGGCGCGACGGCGCCAGGATTGTCGATCTCGGCATCGTGCCCGACAGCGAGGAGAAGATATCCGCCGCTCTTCGCAAGGCGCTCGCCGCAAACGCCGATATCATCGCCACGCTCGGCGGCGCCTCGGTCGGCGACCACGATCTGGTGCGCCGGGTGCTCGAGGCGGAAGGCGCCGCCCTCTCCTTCTGGAAGGTCGCCATACGGCCCGGCAAGCCGATGATGTTCGGCCGGCTTGAAACAACGCGTGTGCTCGGCCTGCCCGGCAACCCGGTCTCCAGTCTGGTGTGCGCGCATCTCTTCCTGCGACCGATGATCGCCCGGCTTTCCGGCCGGCTCTTTTCGCCGGACCTGCGCCAGGCGGAGCTGGCCGTTCCCATGCAGGCCAATGACGAGCGGCAGGACTATGTGCGCGCCACGGTCTCCCACGGCCCGCGCGGGCTGATCGCGACGCCGTTCGAGCTGCAGGATTCCTCCATGCTCAGCACCCTCGCCGCCGCCAACGCCCTCATCGTCCGCGAGCCGAATGCGGGGCCGAGCGAGGCTGGCGCGCGCTGCCAGGTGCTGATGCTGCGCTGACGGGTTCCGACACCTCAATATTTTCCTATTGCGGAACACAACTGGAACGTCTACGTTATGTTCTGGTTTTGTTTACTGATTCCGGGGTGGAACCGATGCTGACACGCAAACAGCACGAGCTGCTGCTATTCATCCACGACCGTCTGAAGGAGACGGGCATACCGCCCTCCTTCGACGAGATGAAGGAGGCATTGGATCTGGCCTCGAAGTCCGGCATCCACCGGCTGATCACCGCGCTCGAGGAGCGCGGCTTCATCCGCCGCCTGCCCAACAGGGCCCGCGCGCTGGAAGTGCTGCGGTTGCCTGATTCGATCGCTCCTGGGCTCGGGGGGCCGCGCAAATTCTCACCCAGCGTCATCGAGGGAGGCCAGGGCCGCGCGGCACCGGCGCCCAAGCCGCTGGCCAGCAACAACGATGCATCGGGCGTCGTCTCCATTCCCGTCATGGGGCGGATCGCCGCCGGCGTGCCCATCGAGGCCATCCAGCACCAGACCCACTCCATCGGCGTGCCTCCCGACATGCTGTCGAGCGGTGAGCATTTCGCGCTTGAGGTGAAGGGCGATTCGATGATCGAGGCCGGCATCTTCGATGGCGATACGGTCATCGTCCGCCAGACCCAGACCGCCAATCCCGGCGAGATCGTCGTCGCATTGGTCGACGAGGAGGAAGCCACGCTCAAGCGCTTCCGCCGCAAGGGCGCCTCCATCGCGCTGGAGGCGGCGAATCCGGCCTACGAGACGCGCATCTTCGGCCCCGACCGAGTGAAGGTGCAAGGCCGTCTGGTGGGCCTCATCCGCCGCTATTGAAGCGCCTCCTTTCCTGTGTGCGGCAGTGGCCTTCCGTGCGTGGCGGGAGAAGGGAAACGATCAGCGGAATTCGAAGATGCGGCGGAATATCCCCGGCGCGATGGCGGAGATGGGATTGATCTCCAGCGCCGGAGCATCGAGCTTGCCGGTGAGCCGGTATGTGATGCCGATGAGGCCACCATTGCGCCCATTGCCGAGGATTTGGCCAATGATGGGAATTTCACCGAAAACCCGGTTGATTCCATAGAGCGGCAGAAAGGTGCCGGTGATGGCGGTGTTGTCGTTGGGGTCGTACAGCGTTCCCTGGAAGGTCGAGCCGATCAACGGGCCGCGCAACACGCCGTCTCTGATCTCCAACTGCTCCCGCCTCTTGGAGAGCGTGGCGGAACCGTACTCGAACTGAACGCGAGAGACATCCATCTCACCGTTGGGGTTCTCCGCGCTGGCAGCGACGAGCGACCCCAGCCGTTCTTCATTGACCACCCAGAAGTCGCGAATGTCGAACTGGCCGGAAAGATCGTCGTCGCTCGCGCCGGAGAGCGCGAGGCTGAGCCGCCCGCCGTCCACATGCTGGTAGATATTGAGGAAGCGCAAAAGGGCGCCGGCGTTGCTTGAGGAGGCGCGCACAGTGCGGCGCCCCTGCTCCACGCCTTTCGTGAATTGCACGGCGCCGTTCGCGGCCACAGCGGCGCGGATGGACAGCCGCTCCGGCTGCGCCGCTTCGGCCGAATAGGCCATTTCCACCTGGCTCAGACCTTCGCCATTGAACCCTTGCACGTTGGCAAGCGAGGCTTCCACCGTGATCCCGGCCCCGCTGTCCGCGCCATGCTCCTCTGCCGCTCTATTGTCCAGCACACGTTCGATCACCCCGCGCGCATCGAACGAACGGCCGTTCACAGACACGGAATAGCCGCTGCCCGTGTGCCGAATGGTAGCGGCATAGTCGTCGATGCGGTTGAGACGCACCCCGTCCAACCGGGCTTCCTGCAAGCTGCCGCCGGCAAGGCGAATATGGCCGCTCACCGCGAAACTCTCGCCGTCCAGGGTAAATTCGGACAGCTCGGACACCTTGTTGTCCCCTTCCGGGCCGTCCCCTTCCGGGCCGTTCTCGTCGAGAAAGAAGCTGGCGGCGGCCGGTATGCCGGCACCCTTCTGCCAGCCGATCCACGGCACGGTGAGGCGCGCGGTATCGAGCGCAACGGCGACCTTCTTGCGCCCGTCGGGCTGTTCGTCATAGACGATTTCGAAAGGCCCGGAGACCAGCACGTCCAAGCCGGGGAAGAGCCTGTCGCGCGCCGCGTCGTCCATCTGCAGCTCGACATGGCGCACCCGCTCCACTTGCGAACCACCCAGGGGCTCGACGATGCGCAGGCGCGCCGGAACCGCGTTCAACTCGGCCTCGGCGGAGAATTCGGCCCTGTCCGGCTGCACCAGAAGCGAGCCGTTCGCCTTCGTCACCTCCTGACCTTCGAAGGGCTTGGCGATCGACAGGCCCTCGTAGTCGAGGGCGACACGCCAATCGAGATCCTTTGCCGGAATGCCGGCCTGCAGCGGAATATCGGCGCTGATGTGCCCGGACGCCGCCCCTCCCTCGAGATCGCCAGGGGCGATGTCGTGGAACCGCGAAGCATCGATGGGCTCGTGGGAAGCGAGTTCGACCATGGCGGCCGCCTCGCCCTCGACATCGATCTCCAGCCTGCTGATACGCGGCTTCTGGTGGGCCGCGTCGATCGTCAGGCTGCCGCCGCTCGCCTCCACCAGGCGTCCGCTCGGCATGTAGATCGTGCCCTTCGACAGGCCTACCGCCACATCCGTGCCACGAAACTCGACCCAGCCGGTACCGTCGCGCACGGGCGGGATGTCGCCAGCAATATCGAAGCGCGTGTTCTCCAGGGCAAATCGGCCGACCACCTCATCCTGCGACAGCGGCACACCGTTTCCAAGGCGGCCGGGCGGGACGTTAAGCCGCAGATTGCTGTCGCGCACACGCCCGCCGAATACGTGCTCCAGCATCCAGTTGCGCGCGCCGCTCGCGGCGAACCACGGCCAGAACTGCTTCGCATGCGCCGTCGGCATATCCTCGACATAGAGCGCCAGCCTGATACCGGGCGACACACCCGCCGGCATCGTCAATACCGCGTTCCCCGCCAGCCCTCCGTCAAAGGTGCGCACCTCTATCCTCTCCGCGGTCAGCCGCGATGCCGCCGGCTCGTACCGGCCGGCAAGGCGCATGGCGAAGGGAAGTGCCCGCTCGGGCGAATCGGCGGGCGCGAGCACCGATTCGCGCGACACCAGATCGTACCTGTAGGCCGCCTCGCCGCCCGCTACCGTGATAGGAGTGACGGCCCCTTGAAAATTAACCTGCGTCCGCCCTGCCCCGATCTTGGAGGCAACCACGGAGAAGGCCTCGTCTCCTTCGGCAAAGGCGGCGCGCATCGAGGCCGCGTCGAGCGACAGCGTGTCTTCGTCGATTTTGACGGCGATATCCTCAAGCCGCGTGTCGAGAGCCAGCCAGCCCTCCTCCCCGCCTCCGGCTTCGCGCCCCGATAGCGACAGCCGGGCATCGCCCAGCGCGCCTAAGGCACCTTCCCGCCCATCCGCGCTCGCGCCGCTGGTATCGGACGTGACGGCGTCAAGCGACAAGGCCGTGATCGCACCGCTCTGCCCGTCACGTTCGGCCTTTCCGCTTAAGGCGATGCCGCGGCCGCGGTAGACCGCCGAGCCTTCAAGCACGATCTCTGCCTCGCCCGCCCGCTGTAGCTCGAGCGTCTCGATCAGGAAATCGGGAACAGCCTGCCCTTTCGCCGTTCGCAGGCCGACATTGGCGAGGCTGATGCGGCTGAGACCGGAGGATTCCGTCATCTCGAACGCCCGTTCCACCGCGCCGAAGACCGCCGCATAAACCTCGTCCGGCGTCATGACCGGCGCTGTCAGACCTCCTTTCCGCAGCCTGGGCATGTCCGCGGGCGAGATCGCGGCATCGGTGAGCCCCACCTGCGCGACCTCGATCCTGCCATCCAGCAGCGGCCACGCCTTGAGACCGAAGCGCAGAGTGCCGGCGGTGGCGAGCACCGCATCGGTGTCGGCCCTTGCAATACGCGCGTCCCGCACCTCGAGCGCCAAAAGGCTGGTTTCGCCCAACCCCAGACGCAGCTCCCCGAGCCTTACATCGGCATCAAAGCCCGCCATTCTGGTGATGGCACGCTCGGCCGCCACCCGCAGCCGCTCATTGCCGATTGCATCGACGCCAACCAGATAAAGCGTTCCGCTCAAGACCAAAAGCAACAGAGGAAGCGCAAGCACGGCGATCGCGGCCCAGCCAAGGATGCGTGCACGCCACTGTCTGGGCAGGGGGCGCGAGGATGGGCAGGTAGCGGACGGAAAGCGCTTCAGCGAGGCGATCTCGCCACGCCGAAAGTGCACCTTCTCGTGGTCCGGTCCTGCGTTCTCCAAGCGGCTTCCTGTCAATGCGTTTCCGTTCGGTTGGACGAATCCCCTTAGGCCATTATATCTGTGCACCCGATTCAAGGGGGCCGGCTTACAGGAAATCCAGATATTTTGTCGGATGCCGGCCTAAAGCTAAAGAGAGGTGATTAAATGGCCGATCTCGACAAAGAAAGCGAAGCCCCCGATTTCGAACTACCGCGAGACGGCGGCGGAAGCTTGCGGTTGTCGGAGCTGCGCGGCAAGCCGGTGGTTCTTTACTTCTACCCCAAGGACGACACCAGCGGCTGCACCGCCCAGGCGATCGATTTTACCGCCCGCAAGGCCGAGTTCGACGCGCTCGGCGTGGCGATCGTCGGCATGTCGCCCGACAGCCAGAAAAGCCACGACAAGTTCAAGGCGAAGCACGGGCTGGCGATCGACCTGGTCTCGGACCCGGAAAAGAAAGTGCTGGAGGCCTACGGCGTGTGGGTCGAGAAAAGCATGTATGGCCGCAAGTACATGGGTGTCGAGCGCACCACCTTTCTTATCGCGCCGGACGGACGCGTTGCGCAGGTCTGGCGCAAGGTGAAGGTACCGGGCCATGTGGACGCGGTGCTGGAGGCGGCGAAGGCTCTTTGAAGTCGCCCGGCAAAGCCTTTGTTAACCCTAATGGAGTGTAATCGGCCTCATCGGAATCCTCGATAAATGGAACCTCATACCGGTGAAGCGGGCACAAGGGGCGGACATATTCCGCGGGCGCAGAAAGCCGACCACGATTATCGTCGCGCGCGGCGACGACATCCGTTATTTCACAGTGCGCCCATGGCTGGCGGCGGTTGCCGGCACGGCACTGACGGTCGCGGCAGCGGGCTATCTTGCAGCGACAGCCTATCTGGTGATGCGAGACGACCTTATCGGCTCCACAATGGCGCGCCAGGCACGCCTGCAACAGGCTTATGAGGACCGGATCTCCGCCCTCAGAACGCAGGTCGACCGCGTCACCAGCCGGCAGCTCTTGGACCAGCAGCTCATGCAGCGCAAGGTGGGCGAGCTCATCGAACGCCAGGAGCGGCTGAGCGAGCGCCACGGTCAACTCGTTCCTGTTCTGGAGCGCACCGGAGATATCGTCGGCGAGAAGGAGATACCGGTCCCCTCCCCGCGCCCCGACATCCGCGCCGACGCCGATGGCGGCGGCCTTCAGCTCGACGGGATGGTCACCGGGACGGCCTATGCCGGCGTGGCGTCATCGCGTATCCCCTGGCCGATCCGCGGCATCGACCAGGAAACCGAGGTCACAGGGGCCGATCGCATGTTCGTCGAGATCGACCGCTCGCTGCGCGACATCGAAGCGGAGCAGATCGAACGCGTGGAAACGCTTGCCGAGGAGGCATACCAGACCGCCGAGACGATCGCCGATGCGCTCGGTTCGGCGGGCATCTCGGTTGCCGACGGTTATGGAGCAGAAGATGTCGGCGGGCCGCTGATCGCGCCGGCCGCGAATATCGGCTTCGAGGAGAAAGTGCGCGAGCTCGACGAGGCGCTGCAGCGGCTCGATGAGCTGAAGCGGACGGCGCGGCGCGTCCCCATCGCCAACCCGCTTCCCGGCGCGGCGGTGACCAGCGGGTTCGGCCTGCGGCGCGACCCCATCCTGCGGCGGCCGGCGCATCACTCCGGCGTCGATTTTCGCGCTCCTCGCGGTGCGGCGATCAGAGCCACCGGCGCCGGCACCGTCGTCACCGCCGGCTGGAACGGTGGCTACGGGCGCATGGTCGAGATCGACCATGGCGGCGGCATCACCACCCGCTACGCCCATCTGAGCAAGATCCTGGTCGGGCCGGGGGATAAGGTGAATGCTGGCGCGGCCCTCGGCCAGGCGGGTAGCAGCGGCCGCTCCACCGGCCCGCACTTGCACTACGAGGTCCGGCACAACGGCACCGCCGTCAACCCGCTGAAATACATCTCCGCCGGGCGCCGCATCGTCGAATATCTTTAGATGAAAAGAAAAAGCCCCGGCGGATGACCGGGGCCTTTCTGTCTTCGTTACTCGGTTGACGAGGGAAAGCGGGACTATTCGGCGTCCGCTTTCTTGGCCGCCGCTTTCTTTGGCGCGGCCTTCTTAGGCTCCGCCTTGGCCGCCGCCTTCTTCTTCGGCGCAGCCTTTTTCTCGGCTGCCGGCTTCGGCGTCTCCGCTTCGTCCTCGTCGTCCGCAAGAAGCTCCTCGCGGCTCACCTTCTTGTCGGTGACGTCGATCTTGGTGAGCAGGTGATCAACCACCTTCTCCTCGAACAACGGGGCGCGGATGCCGGCCAGCGCCTGTGGGTTCTGGCGGTAGAAATCGTAGATTTCCTGCTGCTGGTGCTGCGGGTAGCGGCGGATCGATTCGATCAGCGCCCGCTGCATCTCGTCCTCGGCAACCTCGACCTTTGCCTCCTCGCCGATCTGCGCCAGAACGAGGCCGAGCCGCACGCGGCGCTCGGCGAGCGTGCGGTATTCTTCCCGAGCTTCTTCCTCGGTGGTGTCCTCGTCCTCGAAGGTGCGGTTCGCCTGCTCCAGATCGCGGGTCACCTGCCCCCAGATGTTGTCGAACTCGGCATCCACCAGCTTCGAGGGCGCCTCGAACTTGTAGGTCTCGTCCAGCGCGTCGAGAAGCTGGCGCTTGGCCTTCTGCCGGGTGACCTGGCCGAACTGGTTCTCGAGCTGGCCACGGATGATCTCGCGCAGCTTGTCGGCCGATTCCAGGCCCAGCTTCTTCGCCAGCTCGTCGTCGATTACCAGCTCTTCGGCCGCGGCCACCTGCTTGACGGTGATGTCGAACTCGGCCTCCTTGCCGGCCAGGTGCTGGGCGGCATATTCGGCGGGGAACGTCACCTTGATGGTCTTCTCCTCGCCCGCCTTCAGCCCGACGAGTTGCTCCTCGAAACCGGGGATGAACTGGTTGTGGCCGATCACGAGTTCCGAGTCGGTTGCCGAACCGCCTTCGAACAATTCACCGTCCACCTTGCCGGCATAGTCGATGGTGACCTTGTCGTTCTCCTCCGCCTTGCCGTCCTTCGGCTCGTAGGTGCGGACGGAATCGGCCACGCGCTTGACCTGCTCCTCGACCTCCTCCTCCGGCACGTCGTAGACCGGCCGGGTGATCTTGATATCGGTAAGGTCCTTGATCTCGATCGGCGGAATGATCTCGTAGCTCATGGAGAATTCGAAATCGGCGGCGCCGGCAAGAACCTTCTCCGCCTCCTTCTCGTCCTCGGTCATGGAGATTTCCGGCTGCATGGCCGGCTTCTCGCCGCGATCCTCGATGATGGACTTGGAAGAATCGGACAGAATCTCGTTGACCACCTCGGCCATGAAGGACTTGCCATACATGCGGCGCAGATGCTGCAACGGCACCTTGCCGGGGCGGAAGCCCTTCAGCCGCACCTTGTTCTTGGCATCCTCCAGCCGTTCCATCAGCCGGGCTTCCATGTCCTTGGCCGGCACGGTGACCTTGATCTCGCGCTTCAGGCCTGAATTGAGTGTCTCGCTAACCTGCATCATAAAACCTTTGTGTTCATTCAGCGCCGCTGCCCGACGGCGTATCACCGTTCAGCCTGCCGAAAGATCTTTTCCGGGGTGGCCTGGTGCGGGTGGAGGGACTTGAACCCCCACGGCTTGCGCCACAGGAACCTAAATCCTGCGTGTCTACCAGTTCCACCACACCCGCTTTCCGAAAGCCGACGCTCCCGAAAGCGCGGGTTCTATATCACCTGCCCTTGGTCTATCAAAGGGAAATTGCCCGAAAAACAGGCTTTTTTGGCTGCCGGGCGGCAACCCGCGCCGCGTCCGCCGCAGCCACACGCACACGGTACATCGTGGCGGGCTCGCGGCACAATTATGATGCAATGCACAATACGCATTGCTGCTATGCAACATTATCTCTTCCGGCGCGGCGCGAAGCCCCCTATCTGTTGCTCACAAGACGGTTGGACAAACCAGACGAACAAAGTGAGCAAGACGATGAACCTGATCCGCAACTACCGCAACTGGCGCCGCTACCGGCAGACGGTTAATGAGCTGAGCCGCCTTTCCTCGCGCGAGCTGAACGACCTCGGCATTGCCCGCGGCGACATCCCCTTCGTGGCGCGCAAGTCGCTCTAACGAACACGAATTTCGCCAGGGTCACCTCCTCCCGACCCTGACGGATGCGACCGGCCTTCACCTCCTCCCGATAGCCGGTCACCAAAACGACACCCGCCGGACCTCCTCCCCCGGCGGGTGTTGTTTTTTTGTCCGCTCCCTCCCTTTCCGCACCGCACTTCTCGTTGCATTCGCACCGTCTTCGCCCTATCTCGGACGACATGACACAAGCGCCCATTCACGTGATCGGCGGCGGGCTTGCGGGCTCGGAAGCCGCCTGGCAGGCGGCCGAGGCCGGCGTGCCCGTCATCCTGCACGAAATGCGCCCCGTGCGCGGCACGGATGCGCACAAGACGGACGGCCTGGCCGAACTCGTCTGCTCCAATTCCTTCCGTTCCGACGACGCGCAGACCAACGCGGTCGGCCTCTTGCATGCTGAAATGCGGTTAGCCGGCTCGCTGATCATGCGCGCGGGCGACGCCAGCCAGGTGCCCGCCGGCGGCGCCCTCGCGGTCGACCGCGAGGGATTTTCTGAGGCCGTCACCCGTGCCATCGAGACGCACCCGCTCATTACGGTCGTGCGCGAGGAGGTGGACGGGCTGCCGCCCGCCGAATGGGACCAGGCGATCATCGCCACCGGCCCCCTCACCGCGCCTTCCCTTGCCGAAGCCATCCGGGCGGCCACGGGCGCCGAGGCGCTCGCCTTCTTCGACGCCATCGCGCCGATCGTGCACTTCGAGACGATCGACATGGATGTCTGCTGGTTCCAGTCGCGCTATGACAAGGTCGGCCCCGGCGGCACCGGCAAGGACTACATCAACTGCCCGATGAACAAGGCCGAGTACGAGGCATTCGTGCAAGCCCTGCTCGACGGCGAGAAGACCACCTTCAAGGAATGGGAAGGCACGCCCTATTTCGATGGCTGCCTGCCCGTCGAGGTGATGGCCGAGCGAGGGCTAGAGACCCTGCGCCATGGGCCGATGAAGCCGATGGGGCTCACCAACGCACACAAGCCCGACGAAAAGCCCTACGCCGTCGTGCAACTCCGCCAGGACAATGCGCTCGGCACGCTCTACAACATGGTCGGCTTCCAGACGAAGCTGAAATATGGCGAGCAGGTGCGCGTCTTCCGCCTGATCCCCGGGCTGGAGAATGCCGAATTTGCCCGTCTCGGCGGTTTGCACCGCAACACCTATATCAACTCTCCGGCGCTGCTCGACGGCACATTGCAGCTTAAATCGCGACCGGGCCTGCGCTTCGCCGGCCAGATCACCGGCTGCGAAGGCTATGTGGAGAGCGCTGCGATGGGGCTCGTCGCCGGCCGTTTCGCCGCCGCGGAGCGCCTCGGCCATCCCATCTCGCCGCCGCCGCCGACGACGGCCTTCGGCGCGCTGGTGAGCCATATCAGCGGCGGGCACATTCTCGCCGACGACGAGCCGGGAAAACGCTCCTTCCAGCCCATGAACGTCAATTTCGGGCTCTTTCCGCCGGTCGAGGTCCCGAGGACGGAAGGAAAGCGCTTGCGCGGCAAGGAGAAGACGTTGGCGAAGAAGCGCGCGATGAGCGCACGCGCGCTTGCCGACTGCCGCGACTGGCTGGGGATCGCCGCAAGGGCGGCAGCCGAGTAGGCCGCCTACCGCCAGTCCTCCGACCGCAGCAGGATTGCCCCCTGAAAACTGGTCAGTCGCGGCGGATCGCCGAGATCGGCATAAATATAGTTCGGCATCAGCATTATCCTGCGGCCATCCGCATCGACGGGAATCTCCACCGGCTCGCCGGTGCCGTCGATCTGCGCCATGCCTTCGATATCCTGCCCGGAGATGGGAAAGCGCACGGTCTCCTCGCCCGCCGTCACGACAAGCGCATTCTCTTCCAAGGTGAAAGAGACCTCGCGCCCCGAGGGCAAGCGCGCGGAAACCGGAGACTTGCTTTCGACGGAGACGCTAACGTTCTGGATCATCGTGTCGAAGCCCTTCACGGTGAAGACCGCGATCTCGGGCCCGATATCGAACGAAAAGCCGCGTGGGCCTGAAAAGCGGCGCGAGGGGTCGAGGCCCCACGCCTTGGCTGTCTCCGTATAGGCATTGTCTGCGTCGGGCGAAATGTCCGTTCCCTCCGGCGCCACGCGCGAGAGCGCCTTTTGGCTTTCGAGGAAGGCCAACGCCCCAAGCGCCTCTTCATGGCGCGCGCCCTCCACCGGGGGGTTCCCGACGATCTCGAGAAAGCGGGTGGTCTGGCTCCTGAGCGATAGCCCCAGCGCGCCCTGGGGCCCGAAGCCCGCCAGGATAAGGGCCACGACCGGCACACCAGCGATCACACGGATGTCGCCGCGCAGGCGCGGGAAAAGTTGCAAGACGAGCAGGACCGCCGCCACCGCGCCGAAAAGGCCGAGCAGATAGCGCTCCGGCGTCACGCCATACGCATTCACCCGCAGGGCCAGCGCGTAGAATAAAAGGATGAGCGGGACGGGAAGGCAGAACGGCCAGAAGCGCAGGAAAAGCCGCGTCGGCGCGCGCGCCCGGCCGAAGAAGGGATTGCACAGAATGAGCGCGCCGAACAGGCAGACCCCATAGGCGAGTACGAGCCAGCCGATCTGACCCTGCGGCACCTCGCCGGTGATGACGATCCTCAATGCGTAAAGGTGCAGAATCACCGCATAGAGGATGAGAAGCGGCGCGGCGAGGAAGTCGCCCAGCGCGCGCATGCCGCGGTCCATGAAGCCGCTCGCCGCCACGCCCGGTTGCTCGTCGAACCGGTCGGGCAACTGCCCCATCGCGAAAAGCGGGGCGGCGAAAAGGCCGGCGGAGGCCCAGACATGCTGGTAGAGATCGTCCGGCACGGGAAGGCCGAACAGATAGGTGAGGCTTGCCAGGATCGCCGAAATGCCGCCGGCAAGGAGCAGGAGCGCCAGAAGGCCGAGCAAGGCGGCAAACGCCGCGCGCGCGGAAAACATCCAGAAGGAGCCACCGCTGCCGCGCCACACGAAGGGCGCCACCAGCACGAGGCCGAGAAGGGCCGCTACAAGGGGCGGCCCCACCAAAAACCATTCGTGCAGCGTGAGGGCGGTGGCCGCGGCCAGGCCCGCCACGAGGCTTGCCACGCCCCTTGTCGCGGCCGAGTGCCCGCGCGCCTCGCCCGACAGCGCCAGAGCCAGCGCCGCCACCGCCCCGCCCATGAGGCCGAGGACGAGATCCTCCCCCACGGTGCCGAAAAGACGGATATCCTCGATCAGCAAATTCGCCTGCAACGCCGCCGCCAGGAGCAGGATTATCGTTACCGGAAAGCGCAGGGTAGCGGCGCGAACGCCAGTCAACATCTCTAGAAATACAGCGCGCCAACCTGTGTCGGCGTCCCTCATATCGGCCAATTCTGTCATATCAAAAACTCCCGTCGCCCACAAAAGATTAAAAGAAAACAGTGCTTAAGCAAAAAAGCGAGGCGGAAATGGGGCGCGCCTTCCCTACCAGCCGCGCATGGCGTGGCTCAAAAGCAGCCAGTGGCGGTATAGGGGAGAGATGGCGGCAACGTCTTCCAGCGGATCGACGGTACCGCTTTCGATGCGGCCGAGATAAGCCCCGGCAAGCGCTACGGGCAGATAGGCCGGGCGGAGCGAGCCGGGCAGCGCTCCCGCGCCCTCGCGGAAAGCCGCCAGATGCTCGCGCCCGAGCGCTGCCATGGCTGCCACCGCCCGCGCCGCGCCCTCACGGTCTTCGCCGGCAACCAGCGCCTCACGCGTGATGCCGGCCGCCTGCAGCATGTCGAGCGGGATATAGCACTGCCCGCGGCGGCGGTGGATCGGTAAGAGCCGCAGAAGGCCGGCGATCGCCTGCGCGCAGCCGGCGTGGCCGGCGAGCGCCGCCGTCCGTTCCGCCGCATCGGCGTCGAGCACGAGAGCGCAGAGCTGGATCAGCGCCGATGCCGTCTCGCCGCAATAGCCTTCAAGGTCCGTACGGCTCGGCATGGGGTCGTCGTAGAGGTCGAAGATGCGCGCTTCCAGCATGTTCTGGAAGGCGGCGACCGGCAGGCGATGGGTGCGCACCGTATTGAGAAGAGCGGCCGCTACAGGGTGGCCGCCCGCCGCCTCCGGATCGCCGGCCGCCAGCACGTCGCGCCACCACTGCAGGCGCACCTCGCCGGGAAGCGGCTGGCTGACGCGGTCGCGCACCGCCGCGATTTCAGCATTGAAGGCGTGGAGCGAAAAGAGCGCGCCGCGCCGCGCCGCCGGTGCGTAAAGGGTGGCGAGATACCGGTCGGGATCGGCCTGGCGGACGATCGCAAGCGCCTCGGTTTCGGCCGGGCCCATATCAATCGACGGCGATCAGTGCCGCGGCGACCGCGCGCTCTTCCGCCAGAAGCACGTTGAAGGTGCGCACCGCCGCCCCGGTGGCCATGGTCTCGACGGCCATTCCCGCTCCCTTCAGCCTCAAGCGAAGCGCGGGAGGCAGAGACAGGAGCGTCCTGCCCGTTCCCACCAGCAGGATTTCGATGGCGTCGGCCTCCGCCAGCGGCCGGGCGAAATCCTCTTCGCCCAGCGCCGCAGCGTCCGCCGCCGACCAGCCGTGAATGCCGGAGGGAAGACACAGGATCGAGCCGCGATGCGACATCTCGGCAAAGCGGAAACCGCCATTGCCATAGGCATCGATCGCGGCGCGGCCTGGAAAGTGGGCCGCGCGGATCTGCATTCCACCACTCATCCCTTTGCCGCCACCTCGTCGACGCTCTTCTCTTCCTTCGGGCCGGGCTCCGCCACCGAGGGCCGCATCCTGAACAGAATGAGCAGCGGACCGGCGATGAAGATCGACGAGTAGGTGCCGATGACGACGCCGAAGATCATGGCCGCGGTGAAGGAGCGGATGACCTCGCCACCGAAGGCATAAAGCGCCACCAGCGCCAGAAGCGTCGTCACGGAGGTCATGAGCGTGCGCGACAGCATCTGGTTCATCGACAGGTCGAGCAACTGCGGCAGAGGCATCTTCTTGAAGCGCCTCAAATTCTCGCGCACGCGGTCATAGACCACCACCGTGTCGTTCAGCGAATAGCCGACGATTGTCAGGATGGCTGCAATGCTCGTGAGGTTGAACTCGATGCCGGTGATGACGAAGAAGCCGATCGTCATGATGACGTCGTGCAGCGTCGCCAAAATCGCGCCCACGGCGAACTGCCACTCGAAGCGCAGCCAGATGTAGATCAGGATCGCCAGCAACGACACCAGAACGGCGATGGTGCCGGCACGTGCAAGTTCACCGGAGACCGTCGGCCCCACCACCTCGACGCGGCGGAAGGTATAGTCGCTCTCAAGTTCGCTTCTCACCTTGGTGATGACGCTCTGCTCGGCATTTTCGCCGCTGTCCTGCGCCTGGACGCGGATCAGCACCTCGCGCGGGTCGCCGAACTCCTGCACCTGCACCTCGCCGAGATTGAGGCCGGAGAGGCGGCTGCGGATATCGGCAAGGTCGGCATTGCCCTCGTGCGCCTGAACCTCGATGCTCGAGCCGCCCTTGAAGTCTATGCCGTAGTTCATGTCGACGGTGACGAAGAGCGCGAGCGCGGCGATGGATGCCGCCGCCGACAACGTGAAGGTAAGGCGGCGCAGCCACATGAAGCCGACGCTCGTCTCCGTCGGCACGACTTGAAGCGGCATGCGCGGCAGCGCCTTGGGCCTTTGCCGCTTTACCCACTCGGCCACCATCCAGCGCGTCAGCGTATAGGCGGAGAAAACGGTCGTGACGATACCGATGGCCAGCGTCACGGCGAAGCCGCGCACCGGACCCGTGCCGAGATAAAAAAGGATGACGGCGGCGATCAGCGTGGTGACGTTGGCATCCACGATGGTACCCAGCGCCTTCGAGAAGCCGGAATCCACCGCCTGGATGATCGACCGGCCGGCCGCCCGTTCCTCGCGTATGCGCTCGAAGACGAGCACATTGGAATCGACCGCCATCCCCATCGTCAGCACGATGCCGGCAATGCCGGGCAGCGTCAGGGTCGCGCCCAAGCCGGAGAGGATGGCCACGATCATGCAGATATTCGCCACGAGCGCGACAACGGCGAAGATGCCGAGCAGCCCGTAGGCGGCGATCATGAAAACGACGACAAGCGCCGCGCCGATGATCGAGGCGATCTTGCCGGCATCGATGGAGTCCTGCCCGAGCCCGGGGCCCACCGTGCGCTCCTCGATCACGGTGAGCGTCGCCGGCAATGCGCCGGCGCGTAGAAGCACGGCAAGGTCGTTGGCGGTCTGGACAGTGAAGTTGCCGGATATCTGGCCGCTGCCGCCAAGGATCGGCTCGCGGATCTGCGGTGCCGAGATCACCTGCCCGTCGAGGATGATGGCGAAGAGGCGACCGACATTCTCCTGGGTTGCCTGCCCGAAACGGGTGGCGCCCCTGGTGTCGAACCGGAAGGAGACGACGGGCTCGTTGGTGCGCTGGTCGAAGGTGGCCTGAGCGTCGACGAGGCTCTCGCCCGAAACGATGACGCGGTCCTCGATGAGGTATGGCACGGGCGGATCGTCCATCGAGTACATCACCGTCGTGCCGGCCGGCGGCCTGCCCTGGATCGCCTCCTGGACGGGCACCGACTGGTCCACCATCTGGAACGTCATCTTGGCCGTTTGGCCGAGGATGTCCTTGAGGCGCTCGGGGTCGTCGAGGCCCGGCACCTGGACGAGCACCCTGTCATCGCCCTGGCGCTGAATGACGGGCTCAGTGGTGCCCAGTTCGTTGACGCGGCGGCCGATCACTTCGATCGACTGCTCGAGCGCAGTGGCCAGACGGTAGCTGATCCCCTCCTCCGTCAGCTCCAGCCGCAGAAGGCCGGGCTCCGGTTCCGTCATCGTCAATTCGCTGACCGTGCCGGAGCCGAACAGGCCGGAGGCGACGGGCTGCACCAACTCGTCCAGCGCCTCTCTGGCCGCTTCCACCTCGCTTGCATCGCGGACGCGCACCTGCACGGCCCGCCCGGAGGCGGACAGGCCGGTATAGCCGATGCGTTCGCCGCGCAGGAGCCGGCGCACGTCGTCGCGGGTGCTCGTCAGACGCTCGGCGATCAACTCACCACGGTCGATCTGCAGCAGGATGTGCGAGCCGCCCTGCAGGTCGAGCCCCAGCGTCATGGGCCGCGAGGGCGCCCAGCCCGGCAGCGGGGAGAAGTAGGATTGCGGAAGGATGTTCGGGGCAGCGTAGGCAACGCCGAGCGCCACGGCCAGCCAAATGAGAAACGTCTGCCAGCGCGGGAAATGTAACATGCTGCCTCTTTTCGTTCGGGCTCAGGCCCGGCCTTCCGCCTGCAATAGGGCTATTTCTTGGCGGTCTTCTCAGGTGCCGCCGGCTCGCCCTTGACCCGCACCTCGGCGAGCATGGCGCGCACCGCCGTCACCTTGACGCCGCCGCCCAGATCCACCTCGAGCTCGTTGTCGCCGATGACCTTGGTCACCTTCCCGACAAGCCCACCGCCGGTGACCACCGTGTCGCCCCGGCGCACTGCCGCCAACATCTCGGTGCGCCTCTTCATCTGCTGGCGCTGCGGCCTGATGATAAGGAAATACATGATCACGAAAATCAGCACGAACGGCAGGATGCTGACGAAAATGTCGGGTGCTCCTGCGCCCGCCTGGGCATAAGCCGGTGTTACAAGCATGAAAAACTCCTAGAAAATGCGGAAAGGGCCGGAAATGCCCGCCCGTCAAGCTCGCGCGGGAATATAGATGTTCGCACCCCGTTTGCAACTGTCCGCGGCCGCTCTCCCCGCTTTGCTGTCACGCGGCGCCAAGCTTGCAAATCACGGGCGGCTGTGACAGAACCGTACCGTACGGTACTGACATGTGAACCGACCGCGGCTCGAAGAGTGATCATGAGCGAAAAGACCCTCGAAGCGCTGAACCAGAAGCTGGACCGGCTGATCGACGTCATCTCCCGCATGGCCCCTGCCCGCACGAGCGAACCGCGCTTCGAGGAAGCCGACTGCTTCGTCTGGCAGGCCGAGAGCGGATCGCTGATGCCGGTTGGCAAGGTCAACCGCGTCGACCTGTCGCTCATGCACGGCGTCGACCGGGTGCGCGACATCCTCACCGACAACACGCGGCGTTTTGCCGCCGGCCTGCCGGCCAACAACGCCCTTCTGTGGGGTGCGCGCGGCATGGGCAAGTCGTCGCTGGTCAAGGCGGTGCACGCCGAGGTCAACCGGACGCGGAAGAAGGGTGCCGCCCCCCTGAAGCTTATCGAGATCCACCGCGAGGACATCGAAGGCCTGCCCAGGCTCATGGCCCTGGTGAAGGCGGATGCGCACCGCTTCATCCTGTTCTGCGACGACCTGTCGTTCGACCGGGACGACACGTCTTACAAATCGCTGAAGGCGGCGCTTGAGGGCGGTGTGGAGGGACGCCCGGACAACGTCATCCTCTATGCCACATCGAACCGTCGCCACCTCCTGCCGCGCGACATGATCGAGAACGAGCGCTCGACGGCCATCAACCCGTCCGAAGCGGTGGAGGAGAAGGTATCCCTGTCGGACCGGTTCGGCCTGTGGCTCGGCTTCCACAAATGCTCGCAGGACGAATATCTCGCCATGATCGAGAGCTACGCGCATTACCACGCGCTGCCGATCGAGGCTGAAGCGCTGCGCGCGGAAGCTCTGGAATGGGCGACCACCCGCGGCAGCCGCTCGGGCCGTGTCGCCTGGCAATTCATCCAGGACCTGGCCGGCCGGCTGGGAAGGAACCTCAAGGACTGACGGGGCGGCATGCCCCGCCCTCCTATTCGAGATAGCCCATCGGGTCGACCGGGCTGGTGCCCTGGCGCACCTCGAAATGCAGCTTGGGACTGTCGGCCTCGCCGCTCATGCCCGAGAGCGCGATCTCCTGGCCGCGCTTGACGTTGTCGCCGCGCTTTACCTTCAGGCCCGAGGCGTGGCCGTAGACGGTCACCAACCCATCCTCGTGGCGCACCAGGACGGTGTTGCCAAAACCCTTCAGCCCGTCGCCGGAATAGATGACGACGCCGTTTTCCGCCGCCCGCACGGAGGTGCCCTCGGGCACGGCGATATCGATGCCGTCGCTGCTGCCGCCGCTGAAATTCGAGACGACGCGGCCGCGTACCGGCCAGCGCAGGCGGCCGACGCCGGTGGAATCGGGCGTCAGCGCGGCAACTTCGGTGGATTCGTCCTCCTTCGCCGCCTTATCGTCGGTAGGCGGCGTGTAGGTGGAGACCTGGGATTTCTCCGGCTCTTTCTTGGCTGGGGATGCAGAGGCCGTGGTGACCGGATCGGCCGCCTTCGGCTGCTCAGGCTTCGCCGGCGCCGCATTTGCCACCGTCGCGCCGGCGGATGGAATGGTCAGCTTCTGGCCGATCTGAATGACGCCGCTGGAAAGACCGTTGGCCCGCTTGATGCTTTCAACGCTGGCGCCGGTCTTGCGGGAGATGCCGTAGAGCGTGTCGCCGGAGGCCACCGTGTAGGCACCGCCGGCCAATGGCGACGTGTTGCCGGTCTGGCCGCGGCTCTTGTCCTGCGGTTTCGGTGCTTGCGGCAGCACCGCCGCCTGGCTGGCCGGCTGCGGCGGAGTGGGAGCGGGCTGCTGCTCGCCGCGCGCCTGCTGCGGGCTGGCGGCGGCGGGCGCGGAGCTCTGCGCGCTTGCCGGCGGGGGCAACGGCTGGGAAGACACGGTTGGCTGGCTTGCGGCCGGCGCGGAGTAGACCGGCGAGGAAGGGCTGGGAAGTGCTGCCGGCGCGCTGCTGCTCTGCATTGCGCCGCCCACCGGCACCTGCGGGCGGACGATCCTTCCGTAACGGGGCTGCTGCCGCCGGCCGGACTGCGCATCGCCGGGGTAAGGCTGATCCGCCTGGGCCACCATGACCGGAGCGTTGCTGCTGGTGGAATTGGTGACGAGGCCGTCGTTCAGGCTGGCGGCGCCCGAGGTGCAGCCGGCGGCGATACCACCCACCACGAGGACAGCCGCGCCTCGTGCCAGAGTGCTTCGATGTTGTCCTGTGATGCCGAAACGCATGGATACTACCCGCACTTATCCCGTTACTCGAAACAGGGATGATTAAAGCGCGTTAATGTTACTGGCCGGTTAATCCGCTAAAGGGCTTCGGCAACGCCCTTGATCAGCGGCTGCAGGCGCACGGGTTCGAGGTCGGCGCGCTCGAAACGGCTGCCGATCTTCTGGAACCTGGCCATCACCTGCACATCCTCGGCCGGGCCGACGGGCGCCACCATGATACCCCCGCTGGTCAGAAGATCGACGAAGCGGCGCGGCGGCTCCTCGAAGGCGGCCCATACGACGATGCGGTCGAAGGGACCGTCGGCGACGCCGTTCAGGCCATCCTCCTGACGAGCGATGATATTTTCGAGGCCGAATGCCTCGTGGCGCAGATGCGCCTGTTCGACCAGCGTCTTGTAGCGGTCGACGGTCAGGACACGCTCCGCCAGCTTAGCCATCACCGCGGCCGTATAGCCGGACCCCGTGCCGATCTCCAGGACGCGCACGCCCGGCTGGAGTTCCAGCGCGTCGATCACGGTCGCCTGCAGGTCGCAGGCCTCCAGCGTCTCGCCGCACTCGATGGGCACCGTGCGGTTCGACCACGTCCATTTCTGCCATTCGGCGGGCACGAAGCCGGCGCGTGGCGTCGCCTCCATCGCCGAAAAAAGCGCGTTCGAGGCGATGCCGCGTTGACGGCAGCGCAGCATGAATGCGGCAAAGCCCTCGCGTTCGTCGTCCATTGCCGTCACGCAAGCGCCTTCGAAAGCCGTTCGCGCACCTCGTGCGCGGTGAGATCGAGATGCAGCGGCGTGACGGAGATATAGCCGTCGCGCACGGCGGCCTGGTCGCTTCCCTTGCGCACTTCCTCCTCCTTGCGGCCGAAACGCAGCCAGTAATAGGGAAAGCCCCTACCGTCCTTGCGCTCGTCGATCCACAGCCCGTGCACGAGCTTGCCCTGGGAGGTGACGATGGTGCCCTTCACCTCCTCGGGCGGACAGTTGGGGAAATTGACGTTGAGGAACACGCCCTTGGGCAGATCGGTGGCGACCAGCTTCTTCAGGAGCGGCGGCGCAACGGCCTCGGTCGTGTCCCACGGGATATAGCGGATATCCTCGGCGAAATCGTAGGCCTGGCTGAGCGCGATCGCGCGGATGCCGAGCAGCGTGCCCTCCATGGCGCCCGCGACGGTGCCGGAATAGGTGACGTCGTCGGCGAGATTGGTGCCGTTGTTGACACCAGACAGGATCAGGTCCGGCGGGGCATCCATCACCTTGCGCACGCCCATGATGACGCAATCGGTCGGCGTGCCGCGCAGCGCATAGTGCCGGTCGTCGATCTTGCGTATCCGGAGCGGTTCGGACAGCGACAGCGAATGCGCGAAGCCCGACTGGTCCGTCTCCGGCGCCACCACCCACACGTCGTCCGACAGCGTGCGGGCGATGCGCTCCAGCACTTGGAGCCCTTCGGCGTGGATGCCGTCGTCGTTCGTCAGAAGAATGCGCAACGCTAGCCTCTCACAGCCTCGATCCGTGTCATCCCTCCCATATAGGGCTGGAGGATTTCAGGAATGCTAATGCTACCGTCCTCGTTCTGGTAATTTTCCATGACGGCGATGAGGGCGCGGCCCGTCGCCACGCCCGAGCCGTTAAGCGTGTGGACGAACTGCGTCTGCTTCCCGCCGGCCGCACGATAGCGCGCGTTCATGCGGCGCGCTTGAAAATCGCCGCAGACCGAGCAGGAGGAGATTTCGCGGTAGGCGTTCTGGCCGGGCAGCCAGACTTCGATGTCATAGGTCTTCTGAGCGCCGAAGCCCATGTCGCCGGTGCACAAGACGACGGTGCGGAAGGGAAGGCCGAGCTTCTTCAGCACCGTCTCGGCGCATTCGGTCATGCGCTCGTGCTCCTGGAGTGAGGATTCGGCGTCGGTGATCGACACAAGCTCCACCTTGTAGAACTGATGCTGGCGCAGCATGCCGCGCGTATCCTTGCCCGCCGAGCCGGCCTCGGAACGGAAGCAGGGGGTGAGCGCGGTGTAGCGGAGAGGGAGTTTTTCGGCGTCGAGGATTTCCTCGCGGACGAGGTTGGTGAGGGGGACTTCGGCGGTGGGGATCATCCAGCGCCTTGTGTTCCTTAGATCACGAAGCGCATGAGACCAGCTACTAGACGTGGCTCGCTTCACACGCTCCAGATCAATTGTCTGTGCTGAGTCAAAGGCATCGAGAGTCCCCTTGATCGCCTCATATAGGTATTTCTCCGGCCACGTGCCCGCAGGCGTTGGAAAGAGATCTTCCTTAAACTTCGGTAACTGCCCGGTCCCAAACATCGCCTCATCGCGCACCAAAAGCGGCGGCTGCACCTCCGTGTAGCCGTGTTCGGTCGTGTGCAGGTCGAGCATGAACTGGCCGAGGGCGCGTTCGAGGCGGGCGAGCCCACCCGAAAGGATGGTGAAACGCGACCCCGAGAGCTTCGCGGCGCGCTCGAAATCCATCATCCCCAGCGCTTCGCCTAGCTCGAAGTGCTCCTTCGAGGAATTGGCGCGCTTCGGGTCTCCGACGCGGCGCACTTCGACATTGTCGCTCTCGTCCGCGCCCTCCGGCACGTCGTCGAGCGGCACGTTGGGGATGCTGGCGAGTTGATCGCGCAGGCTTGCGTCAAGCTCGCGCTCCTTCGCCTCGCCGTCCTGCACGAAACTTTTCAGCTCCGCCACCTCGGCCTTCAGCTTCTCGGCCAGCGCCTGATCGCCCGTGCCCATTGCCTTGCCGATCTCCTTGGAGGCGGCGTTGCGGCGTTCCTGGGCTTCCTGCAGCTTCGTGAGGTGCGTGCGGCGGGCCTCGTCGGCGGCGATCACCTTCTCGACCGTAGAGCGCGCCTCGGCCTCCGCCTGACCGCGCTTTTTGAGCGCGAGCACGAGGGCTTCGGGGTTCTCGCGAATCCATCTTATGTCGAGCATGGCGTGAACGATTCCTGTGACTGGTCGGGCAGCGCCCCTTGGCGCTCTTTCCGGCAAGTGCCGCCGGAGAAGACGCAGAGGGGGTAAACCGCAATCGAGGATGACGCAAGGGCGTTGAGGCGCCCTCCGAGCTGCGAACTCGGATGAGCGCGCGGGGACATCCGGAGCGTGCGATCGGTTTCACCGCAGCTGCTCCTTTCCATACCCAATGCCTCCATGGGCAACCGGCAAGGCCGATTACCCCATCTCCAAGCTTGTTGAAATGCTCCGCCGAAAGCCGGTCCGTGCCGCCCGTGTCATGAGGTATCGGGGCTCTCCAGCGCGTACAGGGCCAGCGAATGGGCGTGCGCCAGGATCTCGTCGACCTCGCGGACGTTGCGGGGTGCTTTTTGTCCTCGCGCGCCTGCGGCGTCGCGGACGTCGGACGGGTCGAAGCGGGACAGCCGGCCGCCGGGCGGCCGGCCGCCGCGCAGCGGTGCGGTGCGGCGCGTAAGCCCCAGATCGCGGCGCGCCTTCCAGCGGGCAAAGCGCCTGGCCTGCCCCGGCAGATCGTCAAGGGCGGCGGCGAGTGCCGCCAGCCGCTGGCCAAGACGCGCGGCGCTGACGGGATCGTCGCGCGATGGCGGCCGCGGGAGGGGAGACGGCTCGATGAGGCCGGGAAACAGGATGCGCGGGACGGCGTGCGCGGGCCCATGGCGGCCGCGGCCCCCTTCGGCAAGCTCAGGGCTCAGAGAAAGCCGCAGCGGGTCGAAGAGCGGCAGGCTCACGCTTCGCGGACGGGCGGGGGCGGCGGCGCGCCTGGCTTCCGCCCTCGCTCTGCGCGCTATGGCGGAGAGGTCCGCGGGCGAGGCCATCACGGCGATGCCGAGGCTGCGCAGGAGCGGCGCCGGGCTTGCGGGCCTCTGTTTGCGCGGGGGCGGCAGACAGACGGTGAGACCGCGTGCGGCGGCGATGACCAGCCGCCGCGCGGCGGCCTCAGTCGGGCGCAGCAGGCGGAGGATGGCGCGCCAGAGATGGCGGGGCAGGGTCTTTGGCGGCTCGCCCTCGGCCCGCGCCTCGGGATGAGGCCCCACGGCAAGCCCGGCCATGGCCACGAGGGAAGCCACGATGCGCTTCAGCGCCACGCGATCCCGCTCGATTGCCGCAGTTCCGTCCATGGCCGCCTCCTTTCGTCCAAGTGGCGGATTATCGCACGGGTCGGGAGGGGCGTGAATGGGTATAGGAAAACATTCCTGACAGGTGCTGACAGACATGCAGCGGCGGCTGCCGCCGCTGGCGGAGGAACTGAAGGAGAGGAGCCGGGTGTTCGACCAGGTGGAGATGAGCGAGGGCGGGAATGTGCGCCGGTGGTGTGGGGGGTGGATGGCGGGACCCCCTCTCTTGCGATTTCTAAGGCTTAGCTTCGCTAAACCTAAGAAATCGCTTTCTCCCCCACCAAGGGGGAGATAGCGGCGGCGCCGATGCTCTTGCCACTCGCCAACGTCGGAGATTGGCACAGGCGGTCGTGCAACGCGCCTATCTCCCCCTTGGTGGGGGAGAAAGCAAATTCTTGGGCTTAGCGAATGCCAAGTCTTAGAATTTGCAAGAGAGGGGGCGCCTCGCCAGCCTACCCGTCGCCCAGCCGCCCCTGCGCCTCGTGCAGGATCGTCAGGCATACGCCGTCGAGGTTCCTCGCTACCTCGTCGTTCCAGAAGCGCAGGGTCTTGAAGCCTTCGTCCTCGAAGCGTCTGTCGCGTTCGGCATCCGGCGCGGATTCGGCATGCTGGCCACCGTCCACCTCGACGATCAGCCGCGCCTCGAAGCAGACGAAATCGAGGATGGTGCCGTTAAGCGGTACCTGGCGCTTGAACTTCAGGCCTTCGAGCTGCTTGTTGCGGAGGGCTTGCCAGAGGAGGGTTTCGGGCTTGGTCGCGTCGGCGCGCATGGTGCGGGCGAAGGTGCGGTGGGGTGGTGGGATGGGCTGGCGTGGCACGGTTGTCGGCCCCCTCTCTTGCAAATTCTTAGATTTAGCCGAAGGCTAAGTCTTAGAATTTGCAAGAGAGGGGCGCCTCGCCAGCGCGCTCTTCTATTCGGCGGGGTTGGCCTTGCCCTCGGCCGAGGCTTCGGCCTTCTCTTTTTCCGCCTCTTCCCTCTCGCGTCTGCGCTCCACCATCCGGGCGCTCCAGATGGCGATCTCGTAGAGAAGGATGGTGGGAACCGCGAGACCGATCTGGCTCACCGGGTCGGGCGGGGTGAGCACCGCGGCGACCACGAAGGCGGCGACGATGGCGTATTTGCGCTTGTCGACCAGGCCTTGCGCTGTCAGGAGCCCCACCCGCGCCATCAGCGTCGTGACCACGGGCAGCTGGAAGACCAGGCCGAAGGACAGGATCAGCGTCATGATGAGGCCGAGATATTCGGAAACGCGCGGCAAAAGCGAAATCTGCACCTCGTTGCCCGGCCCCACCTGCTGCATGGACAGGAAGAACCACATGACCATGGGCATGAAGAAGAAATAGACCAGGCTGCCGCCGATCAGGAACAGGATGGGCGAGGCGACGAGGAAGGGCAGGAAGGCCCGCCTTTCGTTGCGGTAGAGGCCCGGCGCCACGAACTTGTAGACCTGCATGGCGATCACCGGGAAGGCCAGCACCAGCCCGCCGAACATGGCGAGCTTGATCTGCGTGAAGAAGAACTCCTGCGGCGCGGTGTAGATGAGGTCGACCTTCTGCGAATCGAGGCCCGCCCACTCGCTCGCCCACTGGAAGGGGATGACCAGGAGGTTGAAAATGCCCTTGGCGAAGAAGAAGCAGACGAGAAACGCGACGAAGAAGGCGGCGATCGCCCACATGAGACGCGAGCGCAGCTCGATCAGGTGCTCCATCAGCGGCGCTGATGACTTATCGATATCGTCGTCTTCTTTGGCGCTCACGACGCGGTTCCCGTTGTCTTCTTCCCGCGCGCGGCGGGCTTGGCCTCTGCCCGCCTGGCGGTGGGTTTGGCGCTCGGCGCCTTCTTCGTCGCGGTGGCTTTCGTCGCAGGCTTGGCGGTGCGTTTCGCCGTCTTGGGCTTGACCGCGGCGGGCTTGGCCGCAGTAGACTTGGCCACCGTGGGCTCGGCGGGTGCAGGCTTCTCGCTCGCCGGCACGGCGGGCTTCGCCTCGGCAGCCGCCGGAGTTGCCTTCGGTTTCATCGCCTCGTCAAGCCCGCTTCGGACGTCACGCCCCGCCTTTTCGAGGGGGCTGAGATGCTTCTTGATCTCGCCGCGCGGGTCGAGCTTTCGCGCATTGTCGACAAGGCCCTTCACGTCCTCGAGCTCGGCCTCCCGCAGCGCCTCATCGAACTGCTTGCGGAAGTCGCCTGCCATCGCGCGCAGCTTGGTCGTCGTGCGGCCGAAGCCGCGCAGGACGCCGGGCAGATCCTTCGGCCCGACGACGACGATCAGCACGATCGCGATGACAAGAAGTTCAGGCCATCCCAAGTCAAACATCGGTCGTTTCCAAGGATACGGCGGCTGGCGCCAAGGTCAGCGTCAGGACTTGCTCGCCTTTTCCTTGGCGTTCTTCACCGGCTCGTTGGCCTGGTGCTCGACGGTCTTGGCCTCTTCGGCTTCGTCGTCGGACATGCCTTTCTTGAAGCTCTTGATGCCCTTTGCCATGTCGCCCATCAGCTCGGGGATCTTGCCGCGGCCGAACAGGAGCAGAACCACCACAAGCACGATGAGCCAGTGCCAGATCGATAGGGAACCCATGATTATGATCTCTTTTGCCTGAAGTTCAGTTGTCGTTCTGATTTATGCGCTTTCGCGCCGTCTTTCAAACACTAGAACGTCGCTGGGGCGCACGTTGAGCGATATGTCGCGCACACCGGGTGCGAGCTGGCTGCGGCGGATGCGGGCGCGCACGTGATCCTCGCTCCCCTCGACCGCCAGTTCGAGAAGCATCACCACGCCGAGAAAGCGCCTGGAGATGATCCGCGCCGGCACGCCCTGCCCTTCCTCGCCCACCTCGAACCCGGAAAGCCGGATGGCCACCGTCACCGGCGTCCCGTCGGCCAGATCCGGCGCGGCAAACCGGCCGAGCGGCGTATCGGCCGCCCCGTTCGCCATTCGCGCCTCGAAAAGGTTGAGCTCGGAGAAGAAGCCGGCGACGAAGAGATCGGCCGGCCTCAGGTAGAGTTCCTCGGCCGTTCCCACCTGCACCAGCCGCCCGGCCCGCAGGAGCGCGATGCGGTCGCCGAGCCGCATTGCCTCTTCCGCATCGTGGGTCACCACGATTGCCGTCGCCCGGCTCTGGCGCAGGATGGCGAGCGTCTCGGCCCGCACCGTGTCCTTGAGCCTGGAATCGAGGCCGGAGAACGGCTCGTCCATCAAAAGCACCGCGGGGCGCGGGGCAAGCGCCCGGGCGAGCGCCACGCGCTGCTGCTCGCCGCCCGAAAGCACATGCGGATAGGCCCCGGCATAGCCCTCCAGCCCTACCCTCCTGAGCGCGATCATCGCCTCGCTCCTAGCCTCCTCGCGCGACAGCGCCGTGAGGCCAAAGCGCACGTTGTCGAGAATGGTGAGATGCGGAAAGAGCGCGAAATCCTGGAAGACGAGGCCGATGGAGCGCTGCTCGGGCGGCAGGAAGACGTTGGGCCCGGCAATCTCCCGGTCGTTGAGGAGCACGCGGCCGGAGCTCTGGGTCTCGATGCCGGCGGCAATCCGCAGAAGCGTCGTCTTGCCGGAGCCCGACGGCCCCAGGAGACACAAGACCTCGCCCGGCTCGGCGGTCAGCGTCACGTCATCGAGTGTGATCTGGTCCGGCGCGAAGCGGTGGCTGACCTTTTCGAACGCCAGGCGGGCGGCGAAGGTCACCCCGGCGGTCACCCGCGCCGGCTTTTCGTCCGTCTCGCTCATCGTTATGGCGTTCTCATCCTTCCGGCGCTTTCCGTGCGCCGGAAGCGGTCAATCACCCTCGACACGCGGTGTCAACAGGCCGAGCTCTTCAAGGTCGATATCGGTGAGCGGATCCTCGTCCTCGCCGAGCATATCCGCGTCGGCCGGCGGCTGCGGCACGGAGAAGTTCGTGGGCATGCGGGAAGAAAGCAGCCCCGCCCCCCTCAATTCGTCGAGCCCAGGCAGATCGCGCAGTTCTTCGAGGCCGAAATGGTCGAGAAAATCGGTTGTCGTGCCGTAGGTGACGGGCCTGCCGGGCGTGCGGCGGCGCCCGCGCATGCGCACCCAGCCGGTCTCCAGAAGGATGTCGAGCGTGCCCTTGGAGGTCTCCACGCCGCGGATCTCCTCGATCTCGGCGCGCGTGACCGGCTGGTGATAGGCGATGACGGCCAGCATCTCGAGGGCGGCGCGCGATAATTTCTTCTGCTGCGTCGACTGGCGGCTCATCAGGAACGCGAGGTCGCCGGCAGTGCGGAAGGCCCAGCAGTCGTCCACGCGCACGAGATTGACGCCGCGGCGCGTATAGTCGCTTTTCAGTTCCTCCATGACCGCCGCGATGTCGGTGCCGTCCGGCAGCCGCTCGGCCAGCGCCTTGGAAGGCACGGGCTCAGCGCTTGCGAAGACCAAAGCTTCGGCCATGCGCTTGGCCTCGGCGAAGGCGATGCCGCCCGCCGGCCGCTGCCGCGCGTCCTCCGCCGACCCGTTGTCCTCGGCGCGGAATGGAACCACGTTCGCGCTCTCGTTCATGGCATTTCCCGGTTGTTTAGCGGCCGCTTGGGCCCGTTTCGCATGTAGAGCGGTGCGAAGGGCTCGTGCTGGCGGATTTCCAATGCCCCTTCGCGCACCAATTCCAGGCTCGCGGCGAAGGTGCTGGCAACCGCCGTCTTCCGATCCTCCGGCCGCGTCAGATAGGCGATCAGGAAGCGGTCGAGCGCGGTCCAATCGGAGAGTTCGCCGACCATGCGGGTGAGGATGTCGCGCGCCTGCTTCAACGACCACACGCCGCGCTTGGCGATCTGCACGTTGGTGATGGCGCGGCGCTGGCGCTGGCCGGCATAGGCGGTCAGGAGGTCGTAGAGGGTTGCCGAATAGTCGCTCTTTTTCTGAACGACCACCGGCTCGGGCATGCCGCGGGCCAAGACGTCGCGCCCCAGCCGGTTGCGGTTGACGAGGCGGGCGGCCGCGTCGCGCATGGCCTCCAGCCGCTTCAGGCGGAACTGCAGCAGCGCGGCCATTTCCTCGCCGGAGGGCTCTTCGTCGTCTTTCTGCTGGGGGATCAGGAGGCGCGACTTCAGATAGGCGAGCCAGGCCGCCATCACCAGATAGTCGGCCGCAAGCTCCAGCCGCATACGCCGCACCCGCTCGACGAAGGTGAGATACTGCTCCGCCAGCGCCAGGACGGAAATGCGCGCCAGATCGACCTTCTGGTTGCGCGCCAGATGCAGAAGCAGGTCGAGCGGCCCCTCGAAGCCTTCGACATCGACGGTCAGCGCCGGCTCGGAGACGCCGCGCTCGCCCTCCTGCGCCCACAGCTTATCAAAAGGGATGGGCTTGCCCGTTCCCCCCTGCCCCGCCGTCTTCTTCGCTGCCTCGGCCACTTCTCAGCCGTTCCTTCTTCCCGCGTCTAGGCCGTTCATCGTTTCATGGAATCGATGAACGGGCCCAACTCGCCGTTTTGTCGCAATTCCGGACGGAAAGCCGGTTTCCACCTTTCCTGGAATTGCTCTAGGCCGCAGCCTCGAACAGGCTCGCAAATTCAGCCCGCGCGGCGGCTTCGTCCGTGTCGTCGCGCCGGCCGAGCATGCCAAGCGCGGCATCCGCCCGCGCCTTTGCCTTGCCCGTCAATTCCGGCGTTCGTTGGGCGACGGCCTGCATCTCGTCCATCACGCCGTTGCAGTGAAGAACGACATCGCAACCGGCCGCAAGGATTGCCTGCGCGCGAGCGCCGTAATCCCCAGAAAGCGCGTTCATCGACACGTCGTCGCTCATCAAGAGCCCGTCGAAGCCGATCTCGCCGCGGATGATATCGGCGATTACCCGCGCCGAGGTGGTGGACGGGTTGTCCGGGTCGACCGCCGTGTACACCACATGCGCCGTCATCGCCATGGGCAGGTCGCAAAGCGCCTTGAAGGGCACGAAGTCGCGCGCGCGCAGCTCCTCGAGCGGCGCCTCGACGCGCGGCAATGCATGGTGGCTATCCGCGCCGGCACGCCCGTGGCCGGGAATGTGCTTCATCACCGGCAGGACACCGCCCGCCAACAGCCCGTCCGCTGCCGCGCGGCCGAGCGCGGCCACCACTTCCGGCGCGCCGCAATAGGCGCGCTTGCCGATCACATCGTGCGCGCCGGGCACCGGCACGTCGAGCACCGGCAGGCAGTCGACCGAAAGGTCAAGACGCGCCAGATCGAAGGCGTGAAGGCGCGACATCAGCCACGCAGCGCGCAAGCCGGCCGCTTTGTCCCGGCCGCAAAGCCCCCCGAGCGCCGCCGCAGGGGGATAGTCCGGCGCCAGCGGAGGACGCAGCCGCTGCACCCGCCCGCCCTCCTGATCGACGAAAATGGGCGCGTCCGGTCTGCCCACGCTCTCGCGCATCGCCGCCGCCAGATCGCGCACCTGATCGGCCTCGGCGATATTGCGCGCAAAAAGGATGAAGCCCCAGGGCCGCTCATCGCGGTAGAAGGCCGCTTCGTCGGCGCCAAGCCGCGTGCCGGCAGCGCCCAGGATCATTGCTTTTGATTCGCTCATGCAGGAATCATAGCGGCTAGCGCCGGCATTGGCACCTCCGAGTGCGGGGCGGCGACCATTGGCGCAAGCCGGCCATGCAGTTCATGCAAGCAAAAACCGCCGCGGAGGGCGGCGGTTTCACAGGTCTTGCGTCTACCCGGCTACTTTGAAACGAAGCAGCTTCCGCCAGCCGCCTTGAGTTGTTCGCACAACCGGATCGCCTCGTCCTTCGAAGAGGATGGAATGCGCACCCGGTAATAGGTGCCCTTGCCCTCGATATCGGCCTTGACGATGTTCACGCCCTTGCCCTGCAGCAGGTTGCCGTGGCGCTGTGCCAGTTCCTGGTATGATTGTTGCGCGCCTTCGACGCTGGCCTGCGAGGAGATCTGCACCGACCAACCGGGCTCTGCAGCCGTCTGCGTGGGCTGCGGCGGGGCGGCGGCCACCTGCGTGGGCGTGCTCTGCTGCTGCGCCTGCGCGTTGGCATTGGTGGAGGGGGGCTGCGCGTTGGCCTGCTGCTGCGCCGGGGCGATATTGCTCGGCCGCGCAGGTGGGATCGGCCCGGAACGCGGCACCGAAACCGCGTTCGGAGCGGCGGTCTCGACGGTGTTGTCGCCAGCGGCGGCCTGCGCGTCCTCTCTTGCGGCGGATGGCTCATCCGTCGCTTCGGTTCGCGTGGCGGCCAGTGTCTCGGGATCGTTCGCGGCAGCAGCGCTCGCCACGCTGTCGGCGTTGTCATTCGCCGTCTCGACCGGCTCCGGTACGTCGTTCGGCACCATCGTGCCGTCCGGCTGCACGACAAACGAGCGGACACGGCGCGGCGTGAGCGTCGCCGTTTCGTTACCGCCGGTAGCCTCCTCGACGGGATTCTCCAGCCGTTCCTCCAGCTTGGCCGCCCCGTTGTCACTCGTCTGCGGCTCGGCGGCGGGCAGGTCGACCGGCTCCTCGGTGGTCGAGACGAGCCGCGTCTGCCCTGGCTCGGCCTCCTGGGTTTCGCCGGATACGCGCCTGTAGACCTGGTTGTCCTGATTGGGGATGGTCGTGCCGCCCGGATTCTCGGGCTTCACCTTCACCGGCGTGTCGTCCGCCTTCACCAGCGCCGGCTCTTCGGCGTCACCTCCGCTGAAGGTGAGCGCGAACATCGTCACGCCGCCCAAGATGGCGACACCGCCGACGATCGCAGCCGCCATTACCGCGCGTGAACCGAAGAGGCGTCCGCCCTCGGCCACGGGCGGTGCGGCGCCAGGCGCCGGCTTCAACTCGTCGGAAGCCGCGCTCCACTCCCGCATGCCCCGATCGTGTGCGGAAACAGGGTGGCCGTAAACGTCTTCGCCTGACTGCTGTGCCGCGTAGGCGGCAATCCCGGCTCCCACGCCTGCACCGATGCCGGCGGCAAGATAGTCGTCGATCTCATCGTCGTCGGGCTCCTGCGGTGCCTCGGCCGGGCGGGGAGCGGTTTCCATCCACCCATCGTCCAGCCCGTCGGCCGCGTCGTTCCCTTCGCCGAAAGCGCCAGCCAGCATCTCCTCGATCTCGTCGAGCTCCGCCTTCACCTCTTCCTTCTGATAGGGAACCTCGGGCACATCGAAGTTATCGGCCAGGGCGACGGCGCCTTCGGGCACCTCGATCGTATCGACCTCCGGTGGCATGGGATCGGCTACCGGGGCCTCCGGCTCCGCATCGCCTTCACCGCCCTGATGCCAATCCTGATCACCCAGGCCGGCAAAAAGGGCTTCCGGCGACCACTCACCCAGAACATCGCCGCCTTCCCTACCCGCCTGCGGTTCATCCGCCGGCACGTCCGCGTCGTCTTCAGCCCGCGTGGAAGCAGCCATCCAGCCGTCTTCCGGGGCCTGGCTATAGGTCGCTCCGGCCGCATCGGCGGCAGAGAAGTACTCGGGCTCTTCGGGGACAGGCTCGTCATCGCTGAACGAAGCGCCGTATTCGACCTCTTCAGCAGCCTGCGGCTCGTCGCCGATGGCTGCCGCGGCATCGGCCTCGCGGTCGTACAAGGGCTCATCATCGCTGAACGAGGCACCGTACTCAGCCTCTTCAGGAGCCTGCGGCTCATCGCTGATGGCTGCAGCGGCATCGGGTTCATGGTCGTACAGAGGCTCGTCGTCGCCGAACGAGGCACCGTACTCGGCCTCTTCAGGAGCCTGCGGCTCGTCGCCGATGGCTGCTGCGGCATCGGGCTCATGGCCGTACAGAGGCTCGTCATTCCCGAACGGGGCACCGTATTCGGCAGCCTCTTCAGGGACCTGCGGCTCGTCGCTGACGGCTGCTGCGGCATTGTGTTCATGGTCGTACGGAGGCTCGTCATTCTCGAACGGGGCACCGTACTCGGCCTCTTCAGGGGCCTGCGGCTCGTCGCCGATGGCTGCCGCGGCCTCGGGCTCATGGTCGTACAGAGGCTCGTCATTCCCGAGCGGGGCACCGTATTCAGCCTCTTCGGAGGCCGGCGGCTCGTCGCCGTCGGCTGCTGCGGCCTCGGCCTCCTGACCATACATGGCGAAGTCGGAATCAAGCGTCGCCAGATCCTCTTCGCGGATCATGAACCGATCATCTCCGGCGCGATCCTCTGCACCGCCCTCCTCCGCAAACGCGGCAGGCTCGGCATCGGCATCGTCGGCCGCCTCACTATCCTCGATCGCGGCGGGTTCGCCGACGGCGAACACGTCGTCGAATGCACTCTCGAACGTGTCGTCGAGGGTGGGGTCGGGTTCCGCGGTCTCCTCGGCCGTAAGGTCGGGCTCGGGCGCCTGAGCATACTGCCGGAAGCTGGCCTCCTCCTCATCGAGCGCTGTATCGGCTGCATAGGCCTGATCTGTCTCGTCGGCCAGATCCCCCAGCAACTCGTTCTCTAGTTCGAGGGTAAGATTGTCTGCCGGTTCTTCTTGCTCCGGCTCCGACTTTGGAATGGCACGCGCGTCGTGGCCCATGATCCGTGTCAGTTCAGCAAACGGATCGTCTTGCGCCAGATCTCTCGGCCCTCTGGCATTCGAATAATTACTGTCAGCCATGCCTTTTCCCACACTCGGTCGGACGCGGGCAACGTCGCACTATACTTGGTTGGCCCTACCAGCGCATTGTGGGCAAATGGTGACAGTCTCTGTCCACGATCAGCGCATCTCCGCCGGCGCCTCCGCACCCACGAGCGCCAGCCCTGACGTCACGACGTCGCAGACAGCCTGCACCAAGCCCAGCCTGGCGTGGGTCAACTCTGGGTGGTTAACCTTAACAAAACGTAAGTCGTCTGTCTCCGTGCCGCGATTCCACTGTGCATGGAACTGACTGGCAAGGTCGTAGAGGTAGAATGCGATGCGGTGCGGCTCCAGCGCCTGGGCCGCGCTTTCGATGAGTCGCGGGTACTCCGCCAGCTTGCGGATGAGCGCGACTTCGCCCTCGTCCTTGAGCAGGTGCAGTGCCGCGCGCATGGCGGCGCGGTCGAAATTCTCGACGCCAAGCTGCTCGCGCGCCTGGCGGAAGACCGAGTGGCAGCGCGCCGAGGCGTACTGCACGTAGAAAACCGGATTGTCCTTGGACTGCTCGGTCACCTTGGCGAAGTCGAAGTCGAGCGGCGCGTCGGACTTGCGGTAGAGCATCATGAAGCGCACGGGGTCGCGCCCCACCTCGTCGATGACGTCCCGCAGGGTGACGAACTCCCCTGCCCGCTTCGACATGCGCACCGGCTCGCCGCCGCGGTAGAGCTTGACGAGCTGGCACAGAACCACCGTCAGGTTCAGCTTGCCGTCGGAGATGGCGCGGGCGAGCGCCTCCAGCCGCTTGACATAACCGCCGTGGTCGGCGCCCAGCACATAGATCAGGTGCTCGAAGCCACGCGCGTATTTGTCCTTCATGTAGGCCACGTCGGCGGCGAAATAGGTGAAGCTGCCATCCGACTTGATCAGCGGCCGGTCGATGTCGTCGCCCACTTCCGTCGACCGGAACAACGTCTGCTCCCGGTCCTCCCAGTCTTCCGGCAACTGCCCCTTGGGCGGCGGCAGCTTGCCCTTGTAGACATGACCTTTCATGGTCAGGTCGTTGACGGCGGAGCGGATCACGCCGCCATTGCCGGCATGAAGGGAGCGCTCGGAGAAGAAGACGTCATGATGCACGTTGAGGGCGGCGAGATCCTCACGGATCATCGCCATCATGGCGTCGATGGTGCGGTCCTTGACGATTTCCAGCGCCTCCGGCTCCGGCATCCACTGCAGCCTCGTGCCGAATTCGTCGGCCAGCGCCTTGCCGACCGGCTTGAGATAATCGCCCGGATAAAGCCCCTCGGGGATGGCGTCGATCTCTTCACCCAGCGCCTCGCGGTAGCGCAGCATCACCGACCGCCCCAGCGCATCGATCTGCACACCAGCGTCGTTGATGTAGTATTCCTTGACGACGTCGTAGCCCGCGAAAGCCAGAAGGTTGGCCAGCGCGTCGCCCACCACGGCGCCGCGACAGTGGCCGACATGCATCGGGCCGGTCGGGTTGGCCGAGACATATTCGACGTTCACCTTGTGCCCCGTGCCGACCGTCGAGCGGCCGTAGTCGGTACCAAGATCGAGCATCTCGCCGAGCCGGGCCTGCCAGAACGCGTCGCCGAGGCGCAGATTGACGAAGCCGGGGCCGGCCACGCTCGCTTCCATCACGTCGGGGTCTTCGGCCAGCACCGCGGCCAGCCGCTCGCCCAGCGCGCGCGGGTTTTCGCCCACCGCCTTCGACAGCACCATCGCTGCATTGGTGGCGAGATCCCCGTGGCTGGCATCACGCGGCGGCTCCACCGCCACGCGGGAGAGATCGAGCGCCCCGCCCTCCTTCGGCTCAAGCCCCAGCGCGTTGACGGCCTTGACGACCCGATCGGAAAAATCGGCAAAGATGTTCATGGACGATGTCCCGGATTGAGAACCGCGCGGCAGCACGCGCCGCCGCAAGTGGCCTGCGCCCTATCGCAAATCGGGTGTGCGGTCAAACAGGCGCTCGTGCTCCTTGAGTGCATAGGTATCGGTCATTCCTGCTAAAAAGTCCGCTACATCGCGCGCCTTGACGCGCTCCTCTGCCCGGTCGAGCCCCTCGCGCCAGCCTTCCGGCATCTCGCGCGGATTGGCGAAATAGGCGTCGAACAGATCGCGCACGACGCGGTCGGCGCGGCTGCGCACCTCAAGCACGTCCGGGTGGCGGTATAGGTTTGCGTAGAGGAAGGACTTCAGCGCCTTCTCCTCCACCGCCATGGCCGGTGAGAAGGTGACCAATGTCCGCCCGGCGTCGCGCACGTCCTCGACCGAGCGCGGCTGCAAGGCATCGAGGGTCTCGCGCGCCGTGTCGATGACATCCTCGACCATGGCCGTGATCTGCCGGCGCATCAACTCGTGCCCGGTGCGCACCGGGTCAAGGTCGGGATAACGCTCCCCGACCGCGCGCAGGATCCGCCCCGGCAGGTCCACCCCGCGCAGCATGTCGAGCGTCAGGAGGCCGGCGCGCAGGCCGTCATCGATGTCGTGTGCGTTGTAGGCTATGTCGTCGGCAATCGCCGCGCATTGCGCCTCCACGCTGGCGAAGCGGGAAAGTTCGAGGTCCTGCAGTTCCGAATAGTCGCGGATGGCTTGCGGCACGGGGCCGTTGAGGCCATTGCCTTGCCTGTCGGTCAGCGGCCCATTGTGCTTGACGAGCCCCTCCAGCGTCTCCCACGCCAGATTGAGACCGTCGAACTCCGCGTAGCGGCGCTCCAGCCTGGTGACGACGCGCAGCGACTGGGCGTTATGGTCGAAGCCGCCCCATGGCGCCATCTTGTCGTTCAGCGCCTCCTCGCCCGTATGCCCGAAGGGCGTGTGGCCGAAATCGTGCACCAGCGCCACCGCCTCGGCCAGGTCCTCGTCGCAGCAAAGGGCGCGGGCGAGTCCCCTGGCGATCTGCGCCACCTCGATGGAGTGGGTAAGCCGCGTGCGATAGTGATCGCCCTCATGCGCGATGAAGACCTGCGTCTTGTGCTTGAGCCTGCGGAAGGCCGTGGAATGGATGATGCGGTCACGGTCGCGCTGGAAGGGCGTGCGCGTCGGGCTTTCGGGCTCCTCGCAAAAGCGCCCGCGCGAGAGCGCCGGATCACAGGCATAGACCGCGCGCGGCCGGTAGCCGAAGCCGATGCCATGAAGATGTGCCGGGCTTGCCATATCCGCCGCTTGTTGACTCGCCGCCTCGCCGTTCATACCTATTCGACATAAGCGAATGCAAGGTGATCTCCATGGGCATTGATGCCAAAATCGACATGAAGGGCGTGGAACTGACTGAAGCCGCGGCCAAGCGCATCGCCAAGATCCTCGGCGACGAGCCCGGCAAGATTGGGCTGCGCGTGTCCGTGGAGGGCGGCGGCTGCTCGGGATTCTCCTACAGGTTCGACCTTGCCGACAGCCGCAACGACGACGACGTCGCCATCGAGAAGGACGGCGCATTGGTGCTGATCGACGACCTGTCGCTCGTCTATATGGGCGGTTCGGTCATCGATTTCGTCGACGACCTCATCGGCCAGTCCTTCCAGATCAAGAATCCAAACGCGGTCGCTTCGTGCGGCTGCGGCACCAGCTTCTCCATCTGATCAGGCAAAGGGCCCGCAATGCGGGCCCTTTTCGATTCCATCCTTGGGCTCCTAATCCACCTCTTCCGGCAGGATGAGGTTGAGCACGATCGCCAGGAAAGCGGATGGCAGCAGGCCCGAAGTGAGCAGGATCTGTGCCGTCTTCGGCAGGTGCTGCAGGGCGCCGGGCTCCAGCTGAAGGCCGAGACCGACCGACAACGACACGGCGAAGATCACCATGTTGCGCCGGTTCCACTTGACCGCCGAAAGCATGTTGACGCCGGCTGCCGCCACCATGCCGAACATGACGATCACGCCACCGCCCAAGACCGTGATCGGCACGGTCGAGATCAGCGCGCCGACCTTGGGGATCAGCCCGCAGGCGATCAGGAAGATCGCGCCATAGGTCACCACATGGCGGCTCATGACGCCGGTCATGGAGATGAGACCGACGTTCTGGCTGAAGGAGGTGTTGGGAAGCCCGCCGAAGATGCCTGCCACGAAGGTGCCGAGGCCGTCGGCATAGGTCGCGCCCGCGATCTCCTTCTCCGTCGCCTCGCGGCCGGCGCCGCCCTTGGTGATGCCCGACACGTCGCCGACCGTCTCGATCGCCGAGACGACAGCCATGAAGCACATGCCGATCACCGCGGCCGCCGTTATGTCGAAGCCCCATTTGAAGGGAACCGGCACCGCTACCCAGCCGGCACTGCCGACATTGGCGAAGCTCACCATCCCCATGGCGAGCGCGACCAGATAGCCGGCAATCAGGCCGAGGAGCACAGCGGCAATCGACCACATGCCCCTGGTGAAGAATTTCAGGAGCAGCGTGACGACGATGACCACCAGAGCGACGCTCCAATTGGCGAGGCTGCCATACTGCGGTGTGCCGATCAGCGGCACGCCGCCCGCGGCATACTGGATGCCGACCTTGATCAGCGCGAGGCCGATCATGAGTACGATCAGACCGGTGACGAGCGGCGGCAATGCAAAGCGCAGCCGGCCGATAAAGGTGCCGAGCAGGAAGTGGAAAATGCCGCCGATGACGACCCCGCCCATCAGCGCTCCCATCGCGGCGACGCCCTGCCCCGCCACGATCGGTATCATGACCGGCAGGAATGCGAAGCTCGTTCCCTGCACGATCGGCAGGCGGCCGCCGACCGGCCCCAGTCCGACCGTCTGGAAAAGTGTGGCAATGCCAGCGAACAGCATCGACATCTGGATCATGTAGATGAGGTTGGGAAAGTCGGGGGAGTTCGAGCCGAAACCGAATCCGGCCGCACCCGCGACGATGATGGCGGGCGTAACGTTGGAGACGAACATTGCCAGCACGTGCTGGATGCCAAGCGGCACAGCCTGCGCAAGCGGTGGCGTATAATCGGGATTCCTGAGCCTTGCGCGCAGCTCATCCGGGCTTGCACGCAGGTCGACTGTCGCTCCTGTCATTGTGTGACCCCTCTCTGATAACCGCCCTTTCGTTATCTTTTTTTGTTGGCGGACGTGAAAAGATCACGCAGAGTTGCACATGTCACCACCCATGGTTTTTTTGAAAGAGAAACAAGCTCTGCATGAAGATCGCCACCTGGAACATAAACGGCGTCAAGGCGCGCATCGACAATCTCTTGCACTGGCTGCAGGAGGCGGGGCCCGACATCGTCTGCCTGCAGGAGATCAAGTCCGTCGACGAGCAGTTTCCGCGCGAGCCGATAGAAGCCCTCGGCTACCACGTGGAAACCAGTGGCCAGAAGGGCTTCAACGGCGTCGCGATCCTGTCGAAGCTACGCTTCGACGAGGTCAACCGTGGCCTTCCGGGCAACGACGCGGATGAGCAGGCGCGCTTCATCGAAGGGGTCTTCTCCACCGAGACGGGCGCCCTCAGGGTCGCCTCGCTCTATCTGCCCAACGGCAACCCGGTCGCCAGCGAGAAATTCGCCTATAAGCTCGGCTGGATGGAACGGCTCGAAGGCTGGACAAAGGCGCGGCTGGCGCTGGAGGAGCCTTTGGTGCTTGCGGGTGACTACAACGTCATCCCTGAACCGGCCGATGCCAAGAACGCCGAGGCATGGCTCGGCGACGCACTCTACCAGCCGGAAAGCCGGCAGGCCTTCCGCAGGCTTGCCAATCTCGGCATGACCGACGCCCTGCGCGCCGTCAACGACGAGCCGGGCGTCTACACCTTCTGGGACTACCAGGCCGGCGCCTGGCAGAAGAACAACGGCATCCGCATCGACCACCTGATGCTGTCGCCGGAGGCCGCGGACCGGCTGTCTTCAACCGCCGTGCAGAAGCACACCCGTGCCTGGGAAAAGCCGTCGGACCACGTGCCGGTGGTGGTGGAGCTGATTTAGATCCTTTCATCATTTCACAGAAACGATGAAAGGATCTAACCTTTTGATTTCACGCAATTCCGGACGGAAAACCGGTTTCCACTTTTCCTGGAATTGCTCTAAGACATAGGCGCGTGCCTTCACCCTCGTGGTTCGACAAGCTCACCATGAGGGCGAAGGCAGATCACCGTCGTGCAAGCCTCGACGTTGAAGGTTGGGCGCGCACGGAAGCCCTCATGGTGAGCTTGTCGAACCACGAGGGCGGGCCTCAGCACTATTCCATCCCGTTCGACAGATAATCCTCGGCCAGCGCGATGGCCGTGCGGCGGTCGGATTCGGCGGCCACGGCGAATGCCTCCTCCTGCATGGCGCGGATCCAGGGAACGTCGGCAGGTGCCGCCCGCTCCAGTGCTGCGGTCATCAGTGCCAACCCGCGCACGACCTTGCCGCTATGGAACAGGAGGTTGCCGAGGGTCGCCTGGGCACCGGCATGGCCTTTCTCGGCGGAGAGCTGCAGCCAGCGTGCGGCCTGTTGGACGTTTTGCGTCCCGCCCTCGCCGGTCAGGAACATGTGGCCGAGCTCGTATTGCGCCGATGCGTTGCGGTATGCAGCGGCCGCACGCATGAAATACTGCTGCGCGGCGGCCGGATTGGCCTCGACGGGCGAACCGGGAATCCCCGTCTTAAGATACCGGCCGACGGCCACCAGCGCGTCCGAGACATAGCTTTCGTCACGGCTGCCGGGCCGCACATCCTGCTGGGCGACCTCGGAGAAGAACTTGAAGGCCTCGTAGTCGTTGCGGGCAACGCCGTCGCCTTCGGCATACATGCGGGCAAGCTTCCAGCTCGCGCCGACCTGGCCGTTCTCGGCGGCGTAGCGGTAGGCCTCCACCGCTTCTTCCTTCTTGCCGCTCTTGTAGGCGGAGAAGCCGAAGCGGAAGACGTCCCAAGGGCTGCGCGGCTGCTGCACCACCACGTTCTCATCGAGCGCGAGCGCAGGGCCGATGGGGCCCATCAGCACCAGTGCGGCGGCGGCAAAGCCGCCCGTGATTTGCTTAGATATCCGCATAGCAGTGGGTTTCTTTCTCCCCGCCGGGATGGGTCACGGCGCCGTAGCGAGCCGAACCGACCGTCTGCGCGTACTTCCAGATCGCGCCGGACTGGTAGTCCGTTTCGCGGGGCGTCCAGCCCTTCAGGCGCTCGGCAAGCTCTTCCTCGCTGAGTGCCACATCGATCGTGCCTTCCACCGCATCGATGGTGATGACGTCGCCATCACGCAGAAGGCCGATGGGCCCGCCGGTGGCGGCCTCCGGCCCCACATGGCCGATGCAGAAGCCACGCGTGGCGCCTGAGAAGCGACCGTCGGTGATCAGCGCCACCTTGTCGCCCATGCCCTGGCCGTAGAGGGCGGCGGTGGTGGCCAGCATCTCGCGCATGCCGGGGCCGCCCTTGGGGCCCTCGTAGCGAATCACCAGCACTTCGCCTTCCTCGTAGCGGCGCTCGTTGACGGCGGCGAAGCACTCCTCTTCCGAATCGAAGCAGCGCGCCGGACCGGAGAACCTCAAGTTCTTCATGCCGGCGACCTTCACGATGGCCCCCTCGGGCGCCAGATTGCCTTTCAGGCCGACGACGCCGCCGGTGGGGCTGATGGGCTTGTTGGCCGGGTACACCACGTCCTGCGCGTCGTTCCACTGAACGCGCTCCATGTTCTCGGCCACCGTGCGGCCGGTCACCGTCATGCAGTCGCCGTGCAGGTAGCCGTTATCCAGCAGCGTCTTCATCAGAAGCGGGATGCCGCCAGCCTCGAACATGTCCTTGGCGACATATTTGCCGCCCGGCTTCAGGTCGGCGATATAAGGGGTCTTCTTGAAGATCTCCGCCACGTCGAAGAGATCGAACTTGATGCCCGCCTCATGGGCGATGGCCGGCAGGTGCAGCGCCCCGTTGGTCGAGCCGCCCGAGGCGGCGACCACGGCCGCCGCGTTCTCCAGCGCCTTGCGGGTGACGATGTCGCGCGGGCGGATCTGCTTGGCGATCAGCTCCATCACCTTCTCGCCCGAAGCGTAGTTGAAGCGGTCGCGCATCTCGTAAGGCGCCGGCGCGCCGCAGGAATAGGGCAACGCCAGGCCGATGGCCTCTGCCACCGTCGCCATGGTGTTGGCGGTGAATTGCGCCCCGCAAGAGCCGGCCGAGGGACACGCCGCCTGCTCGATCTCGGAAAGGTCGTCGTCGGATATGGTCCCGACCGAATGCTGGCCCACGGCCTCGAAAACGTCCTGGACGGTGATCTGGCGCCCGCGAAAGGTGCCGGGCAGGATGGAGCCGCCGTAGATGAAGACCGACGGCACGTTGAGCCGCACCATGGCCATCATCATGCCGGGCAGCGACTTGTCGCAGCCGGCGAGCCCCACCAGGGCATCGTAGCAGTGGCCGCGCATGGTCAGCTCGACGGAATCGGCGATGACGTCGCGCGACACCAGCGAGGCCTTCATGCCCTGATGGCCCATGGCGATGCCATCGGTGACGGTGATGGTGGTGAACTCGCGCGGCGTGCCCCTGGCGGCGGCCACGCCCTTCTTGACCACCTGCGCCTGGCGCATCAGCGAAATGTTGCACGGAGCGGCTTCGTTCCAGCAGGTAGCGACGCCTACCAGCGGCTGTGCGATCTCCTCCGGCGAAAGGCCCATGGCGTAGAGGTAGGACCGATGCGGCGCACGCGCCGGGCCGACGGTCACGTGGCGGCTGGGAAGTTTTGCCTTTGAAATCGCTCGAGCGTCCATAATTCACCTTTGCCGCAGCTTTGCGGCTTCTCCTGACACGCGTTTTCGTAATGGCGCGGTCCGAGAGATGTTTTCGGTGCGCCCGGTTTATGGCGGGAAATTGACGTATCGTCCCCGCACAGTTCTAGCGCATAGCATCTTGAGAAAGTGTTGCCGATCCGCAACATTTTGATAGCGGATCGGCAGATAGGACGCGGGCTAACGCTCCGTCTCGGAGCTCTCCTCGCGATGCAGTATGGAGGCCACCACCGAGGCGCCGATAATGAGCGCGGTCACGCCGAGCGCCACCATCGAGGGAATCTCGATATATTGGGCAAACAGCATCTTCAGGCCGATGAAGACGAGAACCAGCGACAGCCCGGTCTTCAGGTGGCGGAAGGTGCGCAGCATGCCCGACAGCACGAAGAACAGCGCGCGCAGGCCGAGGATGGCGAAGACATTGGAGGAAAAGACGATAAAGGCATCGTTTGAAACCGCCAGCACCGCCGGAATGGAGTCCACAGCGAAGACGAGGTCGGTGATCTCGACCGTTACCAGCACGACGAAGAGCGGCGTCATGTAGAGAAGGCCGTTGCGGCGGGTGAGGAACTTCGCCCCGTCATATTCCGGCGTGACACGGCCGGTGCGCATGAGCAACTTGACGGCGAAGCTTTCGCCGGGGTCGACCATGTCGTCGCCACTCGTCATCATCTTGAAGCCGGAGAAGATGAGGAGCCCGCCCAGCGCCATGGCCACCACGTGGAACTGGTCCACCAGCTTCACGCCCGGCACGATGAGCGACAGCCGCATGACGATGGCGCCGACGATGCCATAGAACAGCACCCGGTACTGGGCTTCCGCCGGCACCTTGAAATAGGTGAAGATGAGCGCGATGACGAAGATGTTGTCGAGGGAAAGCGCCTGCTCGATCAGATAGCCGGTAAGGAACTCGGCTCCCCGGTCAGCGCCAGCAAAGGCGAACACCCCGGCGGCGAACAGCATCGCCAGTCCCACATAGGCGCCCACGGTACGGCACGCCCCGGACGTCGAGATGACGTGATCCCGGCGGTGAAGAACGAAAAGGTCGACAAAGAGAATAATGGCGACGAACGCCAGGAAGCCGGGCCACAGCCAATCATGCAATGTCATTTGTTGGGTTGAAGGTTGCGCCGCGTTAGCGCGTTGTCGATCGGTCCGACATCACAGGCAACGCCTTGCCTGCCAGAGGGGCCCGGCCCGGGTGACATACCCCATCTATCTGCGGTAGTTCGGCTTCGGTTTCAAGCCCTTCGACGCAATTTGCCGCAACTTCCGGCCGCTCGCCGCACAAGAAAAGACCCGGCACGAAGGCCGGGTCGAGATGCAGATCGAACGGATCTGCCGCGGTATTACCATTTCACCTTGTAGGAGGCCGAGAAGATGCCGGCCCAGCCGGAATCGGCGGAAGCTCCCGCATTGATCGCGGTCGGATCGTCGATGTCCACCGAAGCCAGGTGGACGGCGCCGGCCCCGAGGCGCAACTCGCCGCCAAGCGAATCCTTGAAGCTGGCGCCCGCTGCGACCATCCACTTGTCTCCACGCAGGTCGAACCCGGTGCTGACGCCCTGGTCCCATTGCAGCAGAACCGAACCGGAGACCTTTTCCGTGAAGGCGTGACCGACGCCGGCGGTGATGGTCCAGCTGTCGTCCCAATAATATTGATTGAGACTATCAATCGTTCCAACGGCGGGGTTCGATACGGACAGATCCAGCGTCTCATTCACGGACCAATCCGTCCATTTGACTGAACCGAAAGCAAGCCAGCCCGGCGCGATGCCCGATTGAAGCTTCAACTCCACGCTTTGGGGAAGCTCGCCATTGCCGTCCGCCGAAAGCGGGACAGGACCAAACACCGGATGGATAAACACCCCGCTGCCCGTGGCGTCATGCGTCGTTCCCGACCGGTACATGAGTTCGGCGCGGAACGCGTATTCGGGAATCTCATAACCGATGCCCGCTCGCCAGCCATAGGCACGGCTATCAAGATCGACACTCAGCGGAGCTCCGCCAAGGAGCAACGGTTCGGCCTCCAGCGTGTAATCGAACGACTCGATGAACGCGCCGCCCAGAATGGCGAGGCGCCCAGGCCCGACGGGCAAGAAGACGGCACATGTGGCGCCGAATTCCGCGACCGTGAACTCTTCCAGCAATTTGCCGGAAGGACCATAAAACGAATCGTAGCTGGAATTCGCGCCATAGGGGGTCGTGAAGGTTCCCGCGCAGGCCAGGTTTTCGGTGAATCCGAACTTCACCGCCCCCGTCGGGATGATGTAGTTTTCAAGATAGTTATGCCCCTCAATGGCCGGATTGGGCGCCGCGGTTGGGGTCGACTCCAGCTTGTGGCTGGGCGTGACATAGATCGCGCCGGCGCGGAAAGTGAAATTCCCGTCGTCATAAAGAATATCCGTATCCGCCGTGCCGCGCGAAAACCCGTTGGCCTGGGCGCTGCCCGCGATGAGCACGGCGGTCAAAGCCGAATATCCCAAAAGACTGAAACGCATTACGAGGACCCTCCCTTACCTTTAAACGCTCGTGTGAAGGCAGGATAACAAGGCTATTATCGCAGACAATTAACTTCGCGCGTCGCGCAGCGGGAGAAGGCCAGCTTTTACCTGTACGTAAGCCCCATTTTGGCGGACAAGAGGTGCTGCGGCGGTGCAAAACGTGGCGAGGCCATGCCCATTTTGGCCGCAAATCGGCCGTTTTTCAGCAACAAACGCCGGCAGTCGAAGCCGCTGTTGCAAAAACGTGACATCCCTCCAAAAAGATGAACCATGGAGGAAGAGGCGGTCTACGCACTACCTCTTTTGCGCTTTCGGGACCCCCGCGGAGGGGCCGGGGCGAATCGGCCCGGCCCGCTGGCGGGCGCTCAGCCCGCCTCGCGCACGCGCGCCAGGGCGGCTTCGAGCCGCGTCCTGGCCTCGACGAACTCGGCCAGCTTCTCGCGCTCGGCGGCGACGATCTCCTCCGGCGCATTGGCGACGAACTTGTCATTGCCGAGCTTCTTTTCCAGGCGCTGGACCTCGCCCGCCATCTTGGCGATTTCCTTCTCCAGCCGCGCAACCTCGGCCTTAAGGTCGATGAGGTCGCCGAGCGGCAGGCAGAAGGTCGCCTCGCCCAGCAGGATCTGTGCCGAACCTTTCGGCGCTTCCCCGGCAAAGCCCACCTCGCCGACACGCGCCAGCCGCCGGATGGCCGGATCGTGGCGGGCAAGACGCGCCCGCGTCGTCTCGTCCGCACCGACGGCGATCAGCGGCGCCACGGATGCAGGCGGCACGTTCATCTCGGCGCGCACGGAACGGATGCCGGAGACGAGATCGACCAGCCAGTTGATGTCGGCTGCCGCCTCGTCGTCCTCGAAGCCCGGCCGCGGCCAGCGCGTCAGGGCCAGGAGGTCGTTGCGGCCGCCCTCGCCCGCCGTCAGCGCCCACAATTCCTCCGTCATGAAGGGCATCATGGGGTGGAGAAGCTTGTAGATGTCGTCCAGCACATAGGCCGCGCAAGCCCGCGCCTCGGCCTTGGCCGCCTCGTCCTTGCCGGAAAAGACGGGCTTGAGCAGTTCCAGGTACCAATCGCAGAACAGGCTCCAGACGAAACGGTAGGCCGCGCCCGCCGCATCGTTGAACCGGTAGGAGGTGATGCCGTCGGTCACCGCCGCCGCAGCCTTCGTCAGCTCCGTCAATATCCAGCGATTGATCGCCAGCTTGGCGTTCTCCGGCCGGAACGTGGCATCGCGCGCCACGCCGTTCATCTGCGCGAAGCGCGTGGCGTTCCACAGCTTGGTGCCGAAGTTGCGGTAGCCTGCCACCCGCGCCGGGTCGAGCTTCACGTCGCGCCCCTGGGCGGCCATGATAGCCAGCGTGAAGCGCAGCGCGTCGGCGCCGTACTCATCGATCAGTTCCAGCGGGTCGATGACGTTGCCCTTCGACTTCGACATCTTGGCGCCGTTCTTGTCGCGCACCAGCGCATGGACGTAGACCGTGTGGAACGGCTCCTCGTCCATGAAATGCAGGCTCATCATCATCATCCGGGCGACCCAGAAGAAGATGATGTCGAACCCGGTGACGAGAACGGAGGTCGGATAATAGGTCTTGAGCGCCGGCGCCTTGTCCGGCCAGCCGAGCGTCGAGAAGGGCCATAGCGCCGACGAGAACCAGGTATCCAGCACGTCCTCGTCGCGGGTCAGGATGTCGCCGGGGGCGAAATTCTCGAGCTTCTCCTCCACCCAGGCCTTCCACGGCCCTTCCAGCGCGATGTAGTGCTGGATGGCCGCTTCCAGGGCCGTCTCTTCGTCCTTCTCGACGAAGACCTGCCCGTCGGGGCCGTACCAGGCCGGAATCCGGTGTCCCCACCAGAGCTGACGCGAGATGCACCAGGGCTGGATGTTTTCCATCCACTCGAAATAGGTTTTCTCCCAGTTCTTCGGCACGAAGGAGGTGCGCCCGGCGCGCACGGATTCGATCGCCGGCTTGGCGAGCGTCTTGGCGTCGACGTACCACTGGTCGGTGAGAAACGGCTCGATGATCGTCGATTTCGACTTCTCATCGTGCGGCACCATGTGGACGTGGTCTTCGATCTTGCCGACCAGCCCGCCCTCTTCCATGATCCTGACGATCAGCTTGCGCGCCTCGAACCGGTCGAGCCCCTGCAACTGCTGCCACACGCCGCGCTGCATCCCGGTCGGCTCGAGGCCTTCGAGGAAATCCTCGTTCTCCAGGATATCGATGGCCGCCTCGGCGGTCATGACATTGATCGCGCGCAGGCGATGCCGCTTGCCGACCTCGAAATCGTTGAAATCGTGCGCGGGCGTGATCTTCACCGCACCGCTGCCCTTTTCCGGGTCGGAATATTCGTCGGCGACGATGGGAATCCTCCGCCCGACGATGGGCAGGATGACGTTCTTGCCGACCAGGTGCTTGTAGCGCTCGTCGTCCGGGTTCACCGCGACGGCGGTGTCGCCCAGCATCGTCTCGGGCCGCGTCGTGGCGACGGTGAGATAGGTTCTCTGGTCCTCGGGGTCGAAGGCCATACCTTCGATCGGGTAGCGGAAATGCCAGAGATGGCCATTGACCTCGACCTGCTCCACCTCCAGATCGGAGATCGCCGTGAGAAGCTTCGGATCCCAGTTGACCAGCCGCTTGTCGCGGTAGATGAGCCCCTGCTTGTAAAGCGTGACAAACACTTCGAGAACGGCCTTCGAAAGCCCCTCGTCCATGGTGAAGCGCTCACGGTCCCAGTCGCAGGAGGCGCCGAGGCGCTTCAACTGGTTCATGATGGCGCCGCCGGACTCCTCCTTCCACTCCCAGACCTTCTCGATGAACTTCTCGCGGCCGAGCTTGCGCCGGTTTATCTGGCGCTCCATCAGCTGCCGCTCGACCACCATCTGCGTGGCGATGCCGGCATGATCCATGCCCGGCTGCCACAAGACGTTCTTGCCGCGCATGCGCTCGAAGCGGACCATGATGTCCTGCAGCGTGTTGTTGAGCGCGTGGCCGATGTGCAGCGAGCCGGTCACATTGGGCGGCGGGATGACGATGGTGAAGGTTTCCGCGCCGGGTTCGGCCCCGGCGCCGGCGGCGAAGGCGCCCGCCTCTTCCCAGCGTTCGGCGATTTTCTTCTCGACGCCCGCGGCGTCATAGGTCTTTTCAAGCATGAGGGATGTCCGCGCTTGCCGGCGTATTGATATGTGCCCGGTGTAAAGCCGAAGGGTCAGGGCAAGTCAACCGTGACTACGGCACCGGCCCGAAAGCCGGAATCGGTTTCGGAAAGCACGATGCGCAGTTTCAATAGCTTACAGCGCCCCTTGTGTAGTGTCTGAAAGGACGCACGGCGCCGTAGTGGTGCGATCTCGGCAGACAGTACCACCTGTTTGCATCAGAGCACCAGCGCAGAAGCGCTGGCAATCGTCCGAAAGCCGACTACCCGCGCCCCACAACCGGGAACAGGCAGAAGGCTAGCCCGGGATGAAGAAGGAATGACCGGTCCTATGCCCCGCGGGCCACGCGCTCGATCTCTTCGCGCACCAGCCTTTCCACCAGCTGCGGCAGATTGTTGTCGAGCCATTCCTGCAGCATCGGGCGCAGCATTTCCTCGGCGGCCTCGCCAAGGCTCTTGCGGCGGCTTGCCTCGAAGGCCTCGCTGAGCTCCTCGAAGGCGGCCGCGACCTTGCGGCCGGACACTTCCGATAGAATGGCCGGGCGGTTGTCTCCGGAAGGCTGGGGGGCAGGCGCCGCTGCTTGCCGCACAGGCTCGCCCACTGGCGATTGCGACGCCCCGGACGTATCGACCGGACGCAACGCGGCGGCCTTTGGCTCCTCGCCGCCGGTCTTGTCCGCCGCGGTGGCATCCGGCTCTCGGCTTTCCGGTTGCAGCCATTCGAAGGCGCGGCCGGTTTCGTTCTTCGCTTCCGGTACCTTCTTTTCCGCAACCGGCTCCGGCTGCGATGTGGCGGCCGGCTTCAGTTCATCGCGGAAGGCTTCAACCTCGCGGCTGCCGTCCGCCTCGGACTTGGCGTCCTTGTGTCCGGATTCGCCATCCTCGATGATGCGCCGGATCGACGCCAGTATCTCCTCCATCGAGGGTTCACGCTGCGCACTGCCTGCCTGTGCCATTGCCGATAATTCCGCCACTTTATCTGCCCCCGCCGATCATCCGACCGCTCTGTCGCGGACAGAACGTCCTTGCGAATCACCACACAAGGGTAACGAAGGCTTGCGCGGGTGAGAATCCCTCAACGCGGATTTACGGCTCTTTCACACAGGAGTTGCCGGGACTGCCCCGAGCGCATTACCGCCCGTCCGGCGTGCGCAGGCCGAACCACTTGTCCTTGACGGCGTTGTAATGCTCTTCCGGCCGATAGGTGGCAACCTGAAGGCCAAGCTGGCTCGGCGAAAGCCGCCCCATGGCCGAAACGATGGCGTAGCTCGCCACCACCACGTTCCGCTGGGACTCCACGAGATCGATCTGCGCGTCGATGACGTCGGCCTGGGCGTCCAGCACATCGAGCGTGGTGCGTTGTCCGACGTCCCGCTCCTCGATGACACCGTTAAGTGCGAGCTGCGCGGCATTGACTAGTTCCCGGTTGGCCGACACGCTCTCGACCGCCGCCCGGTACTGGGTCCAGGCCGATGTGATGGCCTGGCGCACGGTGTCACGGGTCACATCGACGTTGATGCGCGCCTGGCCGAGCGATTCCTTCGACTGGCGGACCCGCGCCGAGGCCTCGCCGCCCTGATAGATGGGCACGGTCAGCGTAAGTCCGATGCTGGCGGAGTCCGAGGTGGTGTCCCCGTCCAGTCCCTGGCTCGGATCCTGGTAGTTCCTGCTCAAACCCGCCGTTGCCGAAAGGTTCGGCAGGAGCGTGCCTTCCCTCGCCTTCACCGAGAAAGCCGCCGCGTCCACCTGATGCTGCCTGGCGACGATGGCCGGATGCTGCGCGAGCGCCAACCCCACCGCCTGCTCCAGGCTCGACGGCAGAAGCCTCGTCAGCGGGCTCGGCATCTTCAGCGTGCCAGGCTCCTCGCCCACCAGCTCCCGATAGGTCGCCGCACTCGCGTCAACTTGCGCGCGCGCCGCCGAAAGTTGCGCCAGGGCGGCCTGCCGGCTCGCCTCGGCCTGGGCCACGTCGGTGCGTGTGCCCTCGCCCACTTCGAAACGCGAGCGCGCCGAGCGCACCTGCTCTTCCAGAAATTCGAGGTTGCGGGCCCTGAACACGGAGATCTGACGGTCGCGGATGACGTCCATGTACGCGCTCGCGGCGTCGAACAGGGTGTTCAATTCCTCGTTGCGCAGCGATTCGTTGGCGGCGCGCACCTGGGCTTCCGCCGCGCGGGTGTTGTTGCGCGTCTGAAAGCCGTCGAAGATCGGTTGCTGCAGGTTGATGCCGAACTCACCGGTGCGGATTTCCGTGCCATCGGTGCTCCTCAGTTGCAAGGAGCCGGTTGCCGAGATGCGCGGCCGCAAACCCGATTTGGCAATCGCCACATCCTCGTCCGTCACGCGGACGCCGGCGCGCGAGGCATTGAGACTGGAATTGTTCTGGTAAGCCTTGGCGAGGGCCCCCTCGATTGTCTCGGCGCTGGCCGGAACGGGAGCGAGAACAAGGGCTGAAACAGCAAGAACAGGGAGCAAGCAACGGCGAAAGAACGGCACGACCAACCTCACATTGTGCTTCGCACGGGCCTCTCGTGCCCGTACGGCTTGTTTTTCTGGGCCTTTGCGGCCTTGAGCACCCCCCGGGCACGCGAGCAAGCCGCATGATTCCGGTTCTACGAGCGAGAGGTTACATCATAAGCCCGATCAAATCCGTTGCGCATTCGCAACACGCCGCCTCTCAAAAAACAAATCCTTTCTCCCGCTCGAAGCCTGGCAGCGGCTTCACCGCGGCATTGAACTCCTCCCGCCACGACAATACCCCGTCCTCCTTGACGAACAGATGCGCCCTTGCCGCATTGCCGTGGCCGACCACCGCGACCAGGCGGCCGCCCTCACCCAACTGGTCGAGAATCGCGTCGGGCACGGTCTCCACGGCGCCGCCAATGAAGATCACGTCGTAGGGCGCTTCGCTCGGGTGCCCCTTCTCCAGCGGGCCGGTGACGACCGTAACGTTGACGCAGTCGAGCTCGGCAAGGGTGGAGGCGGCGGTCTCGGCCAGGGCCGGATCGCACTCCAGCGCCACAACGAAGCTCGAGATCCGGGAGATGATGGCGGTCGAGTAGCCCGTCGCGCAACCGATATCGAGAACGAGATCCGATGGCTTCACGCCGGCAAGCTGCACCAGCCGTGCGAACTGCGCCGGCTCCATGAGGTAGCGCGCCGGTTGACCCTCGGTGGCCGCCGAAACTTCCAAATCCTCGTCGATATAGGCAAGACTGCGGCGCCGGCTGGGCACGAAGGCCTCGCGGGGCGTTTCGCGAAACGCCTCAAGAAGCGGCACGTTGGTCACGTCGCGCGTGCGAAGCTGGCCCTCGATCATCTTGGCGCGCTGCACGGAAAAATCGGCGTTCATCACCCTCGTTCCCGTCTCCGGCGCGCCGGGCGCGCACCCTTTCCCCTCAAAGTGCGGGCCGCTGCCGCACCGTCGGTGTCAAAACTGGAGGCCTCGCCCGGAATCGAACCGGGGTGCAAGGATTTGCAGTCCTCTGCGTAACCACTCCGCCACGAGGCCATGCCGCCCATGAGCGGCGAGGAGGTTCAATAGGTGGCGCCGAAATTCGCGTCAAGCCGACATATGTGATTACTGACGGTTTCCTGCGCATCTTCGGCAAGCGCCTTCCCCCGCGCTTCATGTAGTATCGGGACGGCAGAATGGGAACACGCCAGGCGATTGTCGTTGACGGTGATCGCATCCGGCCGCGGCGCCCGTCAGTCCCGCCTTCCCTTTCGCCGGTGCCACCAGACCTCGAGGCGCCGCCGCCACCGTCTGATAGCGGCCAGGTCGTAGGAAAGGATAAGCAGGCCCACGGGGATCATCCAGAAGCCGAGAACCGGCAGGAAGCCGAAAATGCCGAGCAGGACCAGCACACCGCCGCTCAAGAGCCGCGCCGGACGGGAATGCGGGATAGGCAGGCGCCGCCCGGCTATGGAGACGTGCGGCCGCTTTTTCCTGCGCCGATCATCGTCAGCGTCTTGCGGCGAGGTGTTGTGCTGTTGCATTGGCTTGCGTTGTCCATTCCATTCAGCCTCCTCCCGCCCGGGTTCCCTCTTGCCGCCCGTCCGGCGTTCCCCCATATGTGGCCATGCAGCGGCGAATGCGAGGCCGCCCTCGAAAATAGTGGAAAAAAGTCGCCGATGGCGCTTTGCAAAAGTGAAAGCTCTTTGCTATAGCCACGCGCCAGAGCACAGGCATTCCCCGGTAGCTCAGCGGTAGAGCAACCGGCTGTTAACCGGTTGGTCGCTGGTTCGAATCCGGCCCGGGGAGCCATTTTCTCCTTTACCGACGTTGAAATACCGGAATTGCACGGTTTCCAGAGCGATTCCGGGAAAGCGGACACCGGTTTTCGTCCGGAATTGCAACAAAACTAAAGAGTTGGACCCGCTCATCGGTTCCATGAAAAGATGAACGGTCTGGCGTTGCCATGCCGCGCCAGGCCGGACGCTTCAACGCCCTTTCCGGCCGCCCGAACCGGCGGCACCGGCCTTGGAAACGAAGTCCGCGGCCAGCCGCATCTCCCTCAGCGGGCGCACCTTGGTGATGCACTCGGCATAGATGGGGTGCGCCTTGTAGGCGGCGAGCGCCGCCTCGTCGCGGAACTCGCCATAGACCACCACGTCGACCTCCCCGCCAAGCTGATCGACCTTGCGGTTGATGCCTATCTCGAAGAAATCCGAATGCGGGATCTGCCCCAGCATACCCAGTTCCTCGGCGATGCGCTCGACGTCCTCGCGCTTTCGGGCACTGAAAAAAACGATGTGGCGAATCACGGGCGGCCTCCGGCTTTCTCACCTGCAGGACTCGTGCGCCGGAGGGGAGGTTGTCAATGTGCCGCGCTGCCGCGCCCGCCGCTCACCCCACCGCTCATAGGGCGATGCGGTAGAGTGCGAAGCCCTCCTGCCCCTCACCCGCCGGCTCGATCGAAACCCCTTCCACGTCGGCCGCGAACTCGGCGCCCTTCGGCCCGGTTTCGAACAGAACCGACGTGTTCTCCAGCGGCGCAAAACGCCAGTTGGCGTCGGCTGACGGGTTGATGGTGCCTTCTTCGATGATGTAGCGCACGATCACGTCGCGGTTGGTGTCGGGCGCCTCGAAGATCAGCTTGTCCGGCCCGATGCCGGGAAAGTTGCCGCCGCCGCCGGCGCGGTAGTTGTTGGAGGCGACGACGAATTTCTGTTCCGGGTCAATGGGTTCACCGTCGAACATCAGGTCCGTTATACGGTGGGCGTCGGGATTGATCAGCTCCCCGTCCGATGAATAGCGCGACGGCTGGCTGAGATCGATCGCATAGGTCACACCGTCGATCACGTCGAAATTGTAGGAAGGGAAGGCCGTGTTCAACAGCGGCTGGTCCGCCTTGCCCGGCTCGACTTGGTTGAAGATGCCGGCCGACCGCTCCAGCCATTCCCTCACATCCGCCCCGGTGACGAGCACCGCCTGTACGGTGTTGGGATAAAGGTAGAGGTCGGCCACGTGCTTGATGGCCACGTCGCCCGCCGGAACGTCGGTATAGTAGTCGGGACCGCCGCGCCCGCCCGCCTTGAAGGGGGCGGCCGCCGAAAGCACGGGAATATCCTTGTACTCCGTGTCCTTCAGCATGTCCTTGATATACCAGACTTGCGCCTTCGAGACGATCTGCACCGACGGGTCGTCGGCAACGAGCGCGAAATAGGAATGCAGCGGCGCGGACGTCTTGCCGACGGGCGTGCGCACGTAGGTGAGCGTCGCCTGATGGTCTTCGCGCACCGCCTCTTCCACGTCCGCCTTGCTCTCCACCGTCGGCTCGACCGCCCGCTCGACGCGATTGAAGATGGGCCGCGCCTCGCTGGTGGAGCCGATGACCCGCCAGGCATTGCCGTCGCGCTCGAGCATCAGGTCGATAAGCCCGAGATGCGAGCCCCAGAAGCCGCCCATCACGCCGGGCTTGCCGCCGATCAGGCCCTTGGCATTGTCCACCCCTTCAACGCCGTCGAACTTCGATCCCGGAAAATCGAGATGGCTATGACCGGTCACAACCGCGTCGATGCCATCGACGCCGGCCACCAGCAGCGAGGCATTCTCAAGGTTCTCCTCGTATTGCGCCGGGCCGACGCCGGAGTGCGAAAGCGCGATGACGATGTCCGCGCCCTCCTCCTTCATCTGCGGCACCCAGGCCTCGGCGGACCTGACGATGTCGCGCGTCATCGCCTTGCCGGTGAGGTGCCTCGAATCCCAGGTCATGATCTGCGGCGGCACGAAGCCGATGAGACCGACGCGGATGGGATGCTCTTCCCCCGCTCCGTCCGTAAGCGTCTTGTCGAGGATGATGTAGGGTTTGAGGAAAAGCTCGTCGTCGCGCGCGTTGGCGGCAAGCCCGCCCTTGGTCAGGTTGGCGCAGACGAACGGGAAATTGGCGCCGGCCAGCACCTTGAACATGAAGTCGAGGCCGTAGTTGAATTCGTGGTTGCCGAGGGTGGAGCAGTCGTAGCCGAGCGTGTTCATGGCCTTGATGATCGGGTGGACGTCGCCCTCCTTCATGCCGCGCTCGTAGGCGACGTAGTCGCCCATCGGGTTGCCCTGGAGAAAATCGCCGTTGTCGATCAGCATCGCATTGGTCGCCTCGGCGCGAATCTGGTCCATGATCGTCGCCGTGCGGGCCAGTCCCATCGTGTCATTGGGCTTGTCGGCGTAATAGTCGTAGGGGAAGACGTGCACGTGCAGGTCCGTCGTCTCCATGATGCGCAGGTGCGCCTGATTGGCGGCCGCCCGCGCGGAGAAGGGGTGAAGAGCGATCAGCGCACCCGTCGCTCCGGCTCCGGCAAGGAAGGAACGGCGGGAAATGGGATGGTGCGTCGCGGACATGAATTCCCTCTCTGGCAGGCCTTGATAACAAGGAAGAAGTGTTGCGCCTAATGCCTGCCCAGTCCAGCAAATTCGAGTGACGGCAGCGTGACGAAGCGGGCCCCTTCCGCCACAGTTGTCGGGCCGTGGCGGTGACCTTAGTATTCGACGGTCGAGGGGCGCAAAAGGCAAGGGGTTGGTTATGGAACAGCCAGTTGAGGCTCCCGATCTGGGCGGGCTTGCGAATTCGCTCCTCGGCCTGCTGGAGCAAGGTTTCAACCAGGTAACCGAACCCTGGTTCGCCTATCAGCTTGTCATCATCCTGATCGTCTTTTCGGGCGCCAAGTTCCTGTCGCGCAGGGTCGTGCCGAGGCTGGAGGACCGGGCACGCCAGATCCACGGCCACCGGGGCTTCATGCGCATCGCGGTAGCGCTTATCCAGCAGACGGACTGGATCATCTTCGCGGCGCTCCTGTTCCTGGCTCTGTCGGTCATGCGCGCCGTCACCTGGCCGAGCCGCAGCTGGCTGATCGCGGTGGTGCTGTCGCTCTCCGCGGCCTGGATCGCTGCCTCCGTTCTGTCGCGCGTCATCCGCAACAGGCTCGCCGCGCGCATTGTCGCTTGGTTGGTGTGGGTCTATGCCGCGCTGGTCATCCTCGGCCTCGACCAGCCGATCGCGGCCCTTCTCGATTCGCTCGCCCTCCCCCTGGGCGACTTCAGGCTGTCGGCACTGGTTGTCCTGAAATCGCTGCTGGTGCTGGCGGCTGCACTGTGGATCTCAGTGCTTGCCGGCAATTTTCTCGACGAAAGGGTGCAGCAGACGACGGACCTTACGCCATCGATCCGCGTCTTGGTCGGCAAGGTCGCCAAGATCGGCGTGATCCTGATCGCCGGCGCCGTCGCCCTTTCCACCGTCGGCATCGACCTTACCGCCCTTACCGTCTTTTCCGGCGCCGTCGGCCTCGGGCTCGGCTTCGGCCTGCAGAAGGTGGTCTCCAATTTCATTTCCGGCATCATCATCCTGCTCGACAAGTCGATCAAGCCGGGCGACACGATCTCGCTCGGTGAGACATTCGGCTGGATCCGCGAACTGCGGGCGCGTTTCGTTTCCGTGATAACGCGCGACGGGCGCGAATACCTCATTCCCAACGAGGATTTCATCACCGAGCGGGTGATCAACTGGTCGTTCTCGGACGAGCTGGTTCGTCTCGACGTGGAATTCGGCGTCTCCTATGACGCCGACCCGCACAAGGTCATCGAACTGGCGATCGAGGCCGCAGCGGGTGTCGGCCGTGTGGAAGAGAGCCGCCGCCCGGTCTGCTGGCTCACCGGCTTCGGCGATTCGTCCCTCGATTTCGTGCTGCGGTTCTGGATCCGCGATCCACAGCAGGGACTGACCAATATCCGCGGCAAGGTGTTCCTGGCTCTATGGGACGCCTTCAAGGAAAACGGCGTCCAGATCCCCTACCCGCACCGCGAGATCATCATGAAACAGCCGCAAAAGCTGCCAGACGGGATAGCCGGCCTGCCGGCCGACTGACAGCAGGGCTCGAACATCAAGCCATTTCCGGCCGGATGCCGATCGCCGTGCGGTCGATCACCTCGCGCAGCGCGAAGGAGGAATTGATCTTGATGACGTGCGGCATCCCCGTCAGCCATTCCTTGTGGATGCGCTCGTAGTCCTCCAGGTCGCGTGCGGCGATCCTCAGGATGTAATCGTATTCACCCGACATCAGGTGGCAGGACAGGATGTTGGGGCAGCGCTTCACCGCCGCCTCGAACTCGGTCAGCGTCTTCTCGAACTGGCCGGTGAGCGAGATGTGCACGATCACCGTCATTCGATGTCCTAATGCGGCGTTGGAAAGCTGGGCGTGATAGCCTCGTATGACGCCCGTTTTCTCCAGATTGTCGAGCCGGCGCGAGCAGGCCGATTGCGAAAGCCCCACCTTTTCCGCAAGCGCTGCATTGGAAATGCGGCCGTCCTGCTGGAGCGTGTCGAGAATGGCAATATCAATCCTGTCGAGCGGCATCCTTCGTATTTTCTCCATCGATACCTATATTTTACGCAAGAAATAACGAAAGCGGGCCGACAAGGCAAACCACTTCGCAAGGACGTGCGGGGCTACTTGCGATACCTTTGCGTATCGAACCCGTCACATGCTGGAGATCGCTCGAAATGCGCGTCGGATGCCCCAAGGAAATCAAGAACCACGAGTACCGCGTGGGCCTCACCCCCGGCTCGGTGCGCGAATACGTGGCGCATGGCCATGACGTGCTGGTGGAGACGGGCGCCGGTGCTGGCATCGGCGCCGACGACAATGCTTACCGTGCAGCCGGCGCCGCGATCGCCAAGACCGCCGACGAGGTTTTTGCCAGGGCGGACATGATCGTGAAGGTCAAGGAGCCGCAGGCTTCCGAATGGGTGCAGCTGCGCGAGGACCAGATCCTATACACCTATCTGCATCTCGCCCCGGACCCGGAGCAGACCAAGGGGCTGGTCGCATCGGGCGTGAGCGCCATCGCTTATGAGACGGTGACGGACGAGCGCGGCGGCCTGCCGCTCCTGGCGCCGATGTCCGAGGTCGCCGGGCGGCTCGCCATCCAGGCCGGCGCTACCGCACTTCAGAAGGCGAATGGCGGGCGCGGCGTCCTCCTGGGCGGCGTGCCGGGCGTCCTGCCGGGCAAGGTCGCCATCATCGGCGGCGGCGTCGTCGGCCTCAACGCCGCCAAGATGGCGGTGGGACTGGGAGCCGACGTCACCATCATCGACCGCTCCATCCCGCGCCTGCGCCAGCTCGACGACATCTTTGCCGGGCGCGTGCATACACGCTATTCCACCGTCGAGGCGCTGGAAGAGGAATGCTTCTCCTCCGACGTGATCGTCGGCGCCGTGCTCATTCCGGGTGCCGCGGCACCCAAGCTCGTCACCCGCGAGATGCTGTCGGGCATGAAACCCGGCGCCGTGCTCGTCGACGTCGCCATCGACCAGGGCGGCTGCTTCGAGACCTCGCATCCGACCACCCATTCCGACCCCACCTACGCGGTGGACGGCATCATCCACTACTGCGTTGCCAACATGCCGGGAGCGGTCCCCGTCACCTCGGCCCACGCCCTCAACAACGCCACGCTCCATTACGGCCTGCAACTCGCCGACAGGGGCCTGAAGGCGCTCGCCGACGACCCCAACCTGCGGGGCGGCCTCAACGTCCACAAGGGCCGCATCACCAATCGCGCGGTGGCCGAGGCGCTGGGCTACGAGATGGCCGAGCCGAAGGCCGCGCTGGCCGCTTGAGCCTGCCGCCTTTCCTCCCGAAAAAACTGCCCGCCACCCCTGGCGGGCATTTTTTTATGCGCGTTCGATGCGGCACTGGTAGCAATTGTTTTTCGCCGAACGCAGGTGAAGGTAGGCGACCTCTGGCCGCTGCAGGAGTTCATGCGACCGCGTGCAGACGTGCTGCTTCGGCGTCACCGCGCCGGTGCCGTAGACGATGCGGTCGTCGGCGCCATACCCGCGCAGCAGGAATTCCGTGGAGGCGCGAAGCATTTCCGGCATCACGTCGCTCTCTTCCGCCTGCGGGCATTCATCCGCGCACAGGAAGACCGGTCCCGTCTCCGCGTAGGGCTGGAGGTCGGGGAATGGCCGGTAGGCGAGCACCAGGTAGGGCCGCCCTGCCGGCACATGGCGCAGGCAGTGGCGGCAGGGAACGCCGTCGCCGTCCGAGATGCGGCGCTCCGGCGGGTTGCCGTAGGCGTCGATGCCGCCACCTTGAAAAGCGCGCGCCTGCCGCGTCGGCATGGCGATGAAACGTATGAGGCCCATGGTTCTTCTCCAGCTTTCGAAGGAGAAGAAGACTAGCGATCGCCGGCCGCCCGGCCACCCGATTCACGAGCGGTCGAGAACGATGCGATCAGCGCAGAAGCACCGCCGCCCGCGCCTCGGGAGAGAGCACGGTGACGGTCTCCTCCCGTCGCCATACGGGGCTGAAGCCCATCTTCTGGTAGAGCCCGAGTGCGGCCGGGTGGTCGAGCGTGCAAGTCTCCACCGAGACCAGGCGCGGCCCATGCGACCAGGCGGTGCGAATGGCGGCACCCAGGAACCAGCGGCCGAGCCCGGTGCCGACGGCATGCGCCATCAGGCCGAAATGCACCAGCCGGCATTCCTCGCCCTGCAGAAGCCGCAATTCGAAGAAGCCCGCGGGACATCCCTCCATGTTGAGGACGTGGATGTCCGTCTGCGCGCTTTGAAGACGCTCGGCCAACGCCGTGTCGGAAAGGTTCAGCGCCGCCGTCCAGTGCCATTCGCGGCCCACGCGGTCGTATAGGTAGCGGTAGAAGTGAAGCGGCATGTCGTGGCAGCGCAGGAGCGCAAGCTGCCGCCCCGAGGGTATGGCCGGATAGGTGCGCGGCGGCGCCGCCATCTCCAGATGGATGACGGTGGCGCGCAGCGTGCGGCCGCCGCGCTGCTTGAGGACGGCGTTCACTCGGACCCCGCGACGACCGGCGTGTCGTCGCGCCCGCCCCACTCGCTCCACGAGCCGTCGTAGAGGCGGTTGTCGCGGTGGCCAAGCGATTCGAGCGCCAAGGTGATGACCGCCGCCGTCACGCCCGATCCGCAGGAGGTGACCACCGGCTTTTCAAGGTCGAGCCCCGCGTCCTCCAGTCTTTTGCGCAGGCGGCCCGGCGGCAGCAGGCTGCCGTCCTCGGAAAGCGATGTGGCCGGCACGTTGATCGCGCCCGGCATATGGCCGGAGCGCATGCCGGCGCGCGGCTCCGGCTCCGCGCCCGTAAAGCGCCCGGCGGGCCGCGCATCGGCGACCTGCGCGCTGCCTTCCTCGACGATCCGCCGCATGTCGGCGAGCCGGGCAACGCGGGTCCTGTCGAAATGCGGCAGGAAGGCGGTGGGCGCGATCTTCGTCGGCTCGCTCGTCACCGGGCGGCCTTCCGCGCGCCAGCGGTCGAACCCGCCGTCGAGCACGAACACCTCCTCCACACCCATCACCCGGAACAGCCACCACACGCGCGGAGCGGAGAAGAGACCCGAACCGTCGTAGACGACGATGGTATCGCGCTCGGAAATGCCCATGGAACTGGCGAAGCGCTCGAAGGTGAGCGGTTCCGGCAGGGCGTGCGGCAGGTCGGAGTCGGGATCGACCACCAGATCGTGATCGAAGAACACGGCGCGCGGGATGTGGGCCGCTTCGTATTCCGCGCGCGCGTTGCGCCCTTGCGCAGGCAGATACCAGGAACCATCGAGGATCGACAGTCCCGGCTCGTGGAGGCGTTCTTCCAGCCAGTCGGCGGAAACGATGAAAGGGCTCTTCTGGCTCATGTGGTTCTCCAGGGATATGGAGTGGCACCAGTGAGTAGGGAATAGTGAGTAGTGAATAGTGAACAAACAGCCATATGCGGATCCGACATGATTTAGAGCCAACGTGTCGGCAAACCTCTACTCGCTACTCACTAATCACTACTCACTTGCCTGGCAACGGCCCGAAGCGGATGCGGAAGCGGCGGTTCTCCCGCCCCTTCTTCTCGATCTTGCCGATGTGGATCTCGCCGATCTCGCCCGTGCGCCCCACATGCGTGCCGCCGCAGGGCTGGCTGTCGACTGAGGAGCCCTCGCCGATGCAGACGAGGCGGATGCGGCCGGTGCCGACCGGCGGGCGCACGTTCTTCGATTTCACCAGCGATGGGTTGGCGGCAAGTTCCTCCTCGTCGATCAAGCGCGTGAAGACGGGATGGTCGGCGGCGACCAGCGCCATCAGCTCTTCCGTCACCCCTTCCTTGGTGAAGCCCGCGTCCGGCAGGTCGAAATCGAGGCGCGAATCCTCCTCCCCCACCGAGGCGCCGGTGATGGGAAAGGGGCAAATGGCGCTCAAGAGATGGCAGGCGGTGTGCATGCGCATCAGCCGGTAGCGGCGGTCCCAATCAAGCTCGAGCTTCAGCGTTTCGCCCACCTCGGGCAGCGGCTCGCCCGCCGCCGGCACATGGATGATCTCGTCCTTGGTGAGGCCGGTCACGGTGGCCGCGACGGCGATCTTCGAGCCGTCGGAGCGCAAAAAGCGGCCCGTATCGCCTGGCTGGCCGCCGGAGGTGGCGTAGAAGACCGTGCGGTCGAGGATGACGCCGCCGCGGTCGTTTATGCCGAGAACGGCGGCCTGCGTCGAGGTGAGATAGGGCTGGTCGCGAAAAAGCGCTTCGGTGCGCGTCATCTGCTCCACGGCATCCTCCAATGAAACGGTCCGGCGAACCGTAATCCGGCGATAATCATATTGGAACCGGCGCGTTTTCGATTTCCGTTCAAGCCGTGGCGGAATGCCGGTGGACGCGCCCGTTTGTGGGGGCGAGGAGTGCCGGCCGTAGTGCCGGGCGCCTACTCCTCTCCCCTTCGAGGGGGAGAGGTGAGTCGGAAGGGCTGCCCAGATCTTCCAAACGCGTGTTTGAGGGGGTCACACCGCGCCCTCCATCCACCTTACTGCGCCGGCACCTCCTCGTACGGCACCGGGATCGCCACCTCCTTCTCCATCCAGTCCGGGACGGGGAGCCCCTTTTCGCGGAGGAAAACGGGGTTGAAGAGCTTGGACTGGTAGCGCGTGCCGTAGTCGGCGAGCACGGTGACGATCATGTGGCCGGGGCCCATCTCCTTTGCCAGGCGGATGGCGCCGGCGATGTTGATGCCGGTGGAGCCGCCCAGGCACAGGCCCTCCTCCTGAACGAGGTCGAAGACGATGGGCAGCGCCTCGGCGTCGGGGATCTGGTAGGAGAAGTCGGGGCGGAAGCCGGTGAGATTGGCGGTGACGCGGCCCTGGCCGATGCCTTCGGTGATGGAGCTTCCCTCGGCCTTCAATTCGCCGGTCGTATAGTAGCTGTAGAGCGCCGCGCCCATGGGATCGGCGAGCGCGATCTTGACGCCCGGCTTCTTCTCCCTGAGGCCGTCGGCGACGCCGGCGAGCGTGCCGCCGGTGCCGACGGCGGAGGCGAAGCCGTCGACCTTGCCTTCCGTCTGGCGCCAGATCTCCTGCGCGGTCGTCGCCCGGTGGCCGTCGCGGTTGGCGACATTGTCGAACTGGTTGGCCCAGATGGCGCCGTTGGGGTCGGTGCGGGCGAGCTGTTCGGCAAGGCGGCCGGAGACCTTCACGTAGTTGTTGGGGTTGCGGTAGGGCACCGCCGGCACCTCGATCAATTCGGCGCCGAGGACGCGCAGCGCGTCCTTCTTCTCCTGGCTCTGGGTCTCGGGGATGACGATCACCGTGCGGTAGCCGAGCGCCTTGGCGACCACGGTGAGGCCGATGCCGGTGTTGCCCGCCGTCCCCTCGACGATGACGCCGCCGGGCCGAAGCAGGCCCTTCTTCTCCGCGTCGCGGATGATGAAGAGCCCTGCCCTGTCCTTCACGGACTGGCCGGGATTCATGAACTCGGCCTTGCCGTAGATCTCGCACCCCGTTTCCTCGGAGGCGCGTTTGAGGCGGATGAGCGGCGTGTTGCCGATGGTTTCGATCACCGAAGGCTGCATGGGGGATTCCTCGTTTTTCCGGCCTCGTTTTGCCGGCGAAGCCTAAAAGCCGCCGTCAGCCTCGACAAGGCGTGTTTTTGCGCCGGCATACCCCCTGCTGGCATACGGTTCGGCGCGGGCGGCGGTGGGAAGACGATTTTCCCTCAAGGTTTCAGCGCTCCGCCGGCCGGGGGGACGGCCGAGAGATAGGCTCCGGCCGGGCGTCGCGCGAAAAAAGATAGACCAGAACACTCGCCAGAAGCACGCCGGCATAGAAGACGAACAGCGTGCGGTAGGCGACGGCCGGCTCCGCCGGCACGGTGGACGCGGTGACGACGGCGCCGGTGGCGAACTGCATCAGGCCCACGCCGCCGATGGAAAAGAAATTGAGCAGCGTGACGCCGCGCCCCGTCAGATGCGCGGGCATGAAGGCGCGGCCATGGGCCATGATCACGCCGTAGCTGCCGCCGGTGAGCCCGACCAAGACGAGGGCGACCGTCGCCGCGCCGACTCCGGCGAGCGGAAAGACGGCGAGCCAGGCGACGGCGGCGGCGCCGAGCGTATTGCCCGCCGCCGCCACCCATTTGCGCGTTCTGAAGATTGTGTCGAGCGGGCCGTAGATGAAGGTGCCGGCGGCCATGGCGAGCGCCATGAAAAGGGTGACCTGGCCGATGAGCAGCGCGTCGGCGCCATAGACGTCGGCGAGATACGGCCCCGCCCACAGGCCGCGGATGCCGGCGGCGGCGGCGTAGTTCAGCGCGGCGAGCGGGATGATCGGCCACAGGGCCCTGAGCCGGATGAGTTCGAGATAGCCGCCGAGGCCGGGGTTGCCGGCAGCACCTTCCTCGCGTACCGGGTCGCGCACGATCAGGAGGATCCCGCCGGCCACGAGGAGCGTGATGATGCCCAACCCCGCCATCACCTCGCGCCATCCGAAGGCCTCGGCCGCGGCCGCCAGGGGCGAAGCGCCGACGACGTTGCCCATCGTGCCGATGGCCATCATCCAGGAGGTGAGGACCGCCAGCCGGGCCGGCGAAAAGGATTTCGCGAAGATGAAGACGGAGGCCATGAGCACGGGCGCGCAGCCCATGCCGATCAGCGCCATGGCGGCGATCACCATCCAGGGCTGGGTTGCGAAGGCGAAGAGGAAGGCGCCGCCGCCTCCGCAAAGGCCAAGCAATATGCCGGCCGTCAGGCGCGGGCCGTAACGGTCGAGCGACACGCCGACGGCGAACTGCATCAGCGCGAAGAGGGCGAACCAGGCGCCAGAGGCGGCGGAGAGATCGGCCTTGGTAGCGCCAAGCTCCGCGGTCAGCGCGGGGGTGAGGACGGCAAGGAAGGAGCGGTAGAACTGCGAAAGGACGTAAGCCGCCGCCAGCGCGGCAATTCCTGCCATCGATGCTCCTCCTCCCGGCCCTTTTGCGCGCAGGCGTGCGAAGCGGTGCGCGGGCCGGCTCGAGGTCTATCGCAGGGGGAGTGGCCAGGCAATTGTGCCAGGATGGGCGGTGACGGGGGCCAGAATGCGGCGATGCGCCTGGCGGGAGGCCGGCGACCGTTGCGATCGCCGGCTCAGGTGCGTCAGGCGGCCTTCGAGCCGAAGCGGACGGCGCCGTTCTTGGGTCCGCCGCGGCGGTTGCGTTTGCGGCGTGGAGGCTTGGAACCCGGCCGCTCGCCGGCGCCGTTGCCCTTCGGCTTGAAGGCGCGCGGGCGGTCGTTGGCGGGCTCCTGACGGGCCGGCGCGGGATCGCGGTGCACGGGATCGGGCTCGCGCGTGACGTCCTGCGTCACGTCGAGGCGCATGCGGATGATGCGCTCCACCTGGCGGAGCTTGGAGGCCTCGGCGGGGTCGCAGAGCGTGATGGCTTCGCCCGTCGCGCCGTTTCGGCCGGTGCGGCCGATGCGGTGGACGTAGCTTTCCGCCTCGTCCGGCAGGTCGAAGTTCACGACGTGGCTGATGCCCGGCACGTCGATGCCGCGCGCGGCGATGTCGGTGGCGACGAGGATGCGCACCGAACCGCTGCGGAAGCCGTCGAGCGCGCGCTGACGGGCGTTCTGCGACTTGTTGCCGTGGATGACGGCGGCCTCGAAACCGTCGCGCGAAAGATCGCGCGTCACGCGGTCGGCGCCGTGCTTGGTGCGGGCGAAGACGATCACCTGGCGCATCTTATCGTCGGCCAGCATGTCGGAGAGCACCTTGCGCTTCTGCTTGGTGCGCGCCATCACCACGCTCTGGCGGATTTCGGCCGCCGTGGTGCCCTGGCGGGCGATCTCGACACGCACGGGCTCGCGCAGAAGGCTTGCCGAAAGCTTCTCGATCTCGCTCGGCATGGTGGCCGAGAAGAGCGCCGTCTGGCGCGCGGGGTGTGTCGCCTTGGCGATGCGGCGCACGTCGTTGATGAAGCCCATGTCGAGCATGCGGTCGGCCTCGTCGAGGACGAGCCAGGTGGTGTCGGAAAGCACGATCTCGCCCTCGCGCACGAGGTCGGTCAGGCGGCCGGGCGTGGCGATCAGGACGTCGACGCCGGGCGCCATGCGCTTTACCTGGCTGCGGCGCGAGACGCCGCCGAGCACGAGTGCGGTGGAGACATGCGCCCCCTTGGCGAGTTCGCGCACGACCTTCTCGATCTGCACCGCGAGTTCGCGCGTCGGCACCAGCACCAGGGCACGCGCCGTGCGCGGCCGGCGCTTGTTGCCGAGGCCGATGATCTTCGACAGGATGGGCAGCGAGAACGCCGCCGTCTTGCCGGAGCCGGTCTGGGCGACGCCCAGGATGTCGCGGCCTTCAAGGAAGGCGGGAATGGCTTTTTCCTGGATGGGCTTGGGCGTGGACATGCCGGCGGCAATGGCCGCGTCGAGCAGTGTGCCGGAGATCCCGAGCTGTGCGAAGCCAAGCGGCTTCGCGTTGTTGTCATTGGTCAATTCTTATCTCTTTCATAAGCGGCGCCGGGGTTCGGCGCGCGAATCGGATTGCGGCAGGGCGCAACCTGCCGAAATGGGTTCTGGATGGACGACAAGGCGGCGGAGACGTGCTCCGCGCGGCTGCGCTGTCGCGCCCGAAGCGTTGCCGCCCGGGGCTTTTCCCGCCTGCCGGTCCAAAGGGAACGTTAGGGAGAATGAGACGCAACCAGTCTCTTTGCGAGAAAGCCGGAGGGTCCGGCCCATGCGCCTATGGGGCCCATATGGCGCATGACGGGCGAAAGTGCAAACGAATAATTGTGCGGCGCAAAAAGGGCGCTCAGGCCAGTACGGCCTGCGGCAGGACGAACGGTGTCGCCCCTGCCGGCACAGCGCCGACCTTCAAGGGGCAGTCGAATACTTCGGACAGAAGCGCGTCCTGCATCACCGCGTCCGGCGCTCCCGCCGCCGCGCTCGTGCCGCGGCGCATGACGAGCACGTGGTCGGCGAAGGCGGCGGTCAGGTTCAAATCGTGCAGGACGGCGACCACCCCTCCCCCGCGCGCCGCGAACTCGCGGGCGATCTTCATGACGAGAAGCTGGTGCTTGATGTCGAGGCTGGAGATCGGCTCGTCGAGGATGAGGTAGCGGGGGCGGCCTTCGAGCACCGGCGCCCACACCTGGCATAGCACACGGGCAAGCTGCACGCGCTGCTGCTCGCCGCCGGAAAGCTCCTGGTAGAAGCGGCCAGCGAAGCCGGAGAGGTCCACCTTGGCGAGCGCGCGTTCCGGCAGGTGCTCGTCCTGGCCGGCGAGCGCGCCCGAGCGCCCGCCCATCAGCCCCAGCCGCACCACTTCGCGCACCGTATAGGGGAAGGAGAGCGCGACGGCCTGCGGCAGCACGGCGCGCAAGGCTGCCGCTTCCACCGGCTTCATCTGCGCCAGTTCGCGGCCGTTGAGGGTGATGCTGCCGCCATAGGGAAGATCGCCCGAGAGCGCCTTGACGAGCGTCGACTTGCCCGAGCCGTTGGGGCCGACGATGGCCGTCACGCGGCCAGGCTCGGCGGTGAAGCCGACGCTGGAAAGGATGCGCGTGCGGCCGAAGGAGACGGTGACGTTGCGGGCTTCGATCATGGTTTTTTCCGCTGGATCACGATGACGCTTCGCTGAATCGCCATCATGGTCCATCCTTTTGTTTTAGCATGATCTTTTCCGAAAACCGGTGTCCACTTTTCGGGATCATGCTCTAGAGGTCCAGGATGCCGCGGCGGCGCAGGAGCACCCACAGGAAGAAGGGAGCGCCGAAGACGGCGGTGACGATGCCGATGGGCAGCTCCGCCGGCGCGACGATGGTGCGGCTGACGGCATCGGCCAGGAGAAGCAGGCTGGCGCCGAGGAGTGCCGAGGCCGGCAGCAGGTAGCGGTGGTCGGGGCCGATGACGAGCCTGAGCAGGTGCGGCACGACGATGCCGACGAAGCCGATGCCGCCGGAAACGGCGACGGCCGCGCCCGTGGCCGCGGCGACGGCGAGGATGGCGGTGTTCTTCATGCGCTGGGCGGGGATGCCGAGATGGCGGGCCGAGGCCTCGCCGAGCGCCAGGGCGTTGAGGCCACGGGCGAGGAAGGGAACGGCGGCGAGCGCTGCAAGGATGATGGGACCGGCGGCCCAGATCTTGGTCCAGGTGGCGCCGCCGAGCGAACCCAGCCCCCAGAAGGTGAGATCGCGCAACTGCCGGTCGTCGGCGATGTAGACCAGGATGCCCGACAGGGCGCCGGAAAGCGCGCCGAGCGCGATGCCGGCCAAGAGCATAGTGGCAATCGACGTCTGGCCCTGGCGCGTGGCGATACGGTAGAGGGTTAGCGTGGTCACCAGGCCGCCGGCGAAAGCGGCGAGCGGCAGGGCGTAGATGCCGAACACGGCGACGACGGGGCCGAGCACCGTGCTTCCCAGAACGATGACGGTGATGGCGCCGAGCCCCGCGCCCGCCGAAACGCCGACAATGCCCGGATCGGCCAGGGGATTGCGGAACAGCCCTTGCATGAGAGCCCCGGAGACGGCGAGTGCGGCGCCGACGAGGATGCCGAGCGCGACGCGCGGCAGGCGGATTTCATAGACGATGAGCCGGTCGCGCGCCGATAGCGCCTCCTCGCTGGTATGGAACCAGCCTTTGATGACGCCGAGGACGGAGGCATCCGAGGCGCCGGTGGCGGTGCTGACCGCGGCGACCACGACAAGCATTGCGACAAGAAGCGCAATCGCCAGCCGCGCCCGCGCCGAGCGGTCGCCCACAGGGGCGCTGCTCAGGCCGCGCAGGGAGATCATCCCGGCTGGCATGGGTGAGGCCTGTTGGAGGGCAAGAAGGAGGAAACGGCCGGCGGGGGAGTTCGTCGACAAGCTCGGAAGCAAATTCTTGGATTTGGCGAAGCCAAGCCCTTGGAACTTGCAAGAGAGGGGGCCATCGGTGCGTGTCCTCGTCTCAGTTCGCCGCCGGCGGGCCGTAGAGGGCGGCGGCAAGGTCGCGGATGGCGCTGGCGGTGCGCGGGCCGAAGCCGAGGAGATAGCCGCCGTCCATGCGCACGACCGCCCTGTCGCGGGCAGCCGGCGTCGGCGCGATGGCCGGATGGCTGAAAAGCTCCTCGTCGGCGGCCCCGTGGTCGCCGCCGCGGTCCATCATCAGGATGACGTCGGGCCGTGCCTCGGCCACCGCTTCTTCCGAGACCTGCTTGTAGCCGGGGAACCCGTCGACGGCGTTGACGCCGCCGGCCATGGCGATGATGCCGTCGGCGGCGGTGCCCTTCCCCGACGCCATGATGCGCCCGCCCTGCATGCTGAGGATGAAGAGCACGCGCTTGGGCTCGGCGACGCCGTCCGTCAGGCGCTCGGCGGTCTCGATGTCCCGTTCCACCGTGGCGGCAAGCGCGTCCGCCTTCTCCCTCGCGCCGAGGGCGGCGCCGACGAAGCGGATCTTGCGCAGGATGCCTTGGCGGTCGAAGGTTTCGGGGACCACGACGAGCGGCACACTCGCCTTTTCCAGCACCTCCATGGCCTCGGGCGGGCCGCTGCCTTCCAGCGCCAGGATGGCGCTCGGCGTGACGGAAAGCACGCCCTCCGGCGAAATGGCGCGCATGTAGCCGACATCGGGCAGGTCTTGCGCCTCGGGCGGGAAGGTGCCGGTCGAATCACGCGCCACGAGGCGCTCTTCCTCGCCCAGCGCATAGACGATCTCCGTCAGCGAGCCGCCGATGGAGACGAGGCGCGAGGTGTCCTCGAAGGGCTGGGGGAGGTCTTCGGCGGCGTTGGTGGGGGCTGCCAGGAGAGCGGCGGCGATGAGGGCGCCGAGTAGGCGGAGGGGAACGGAATTTTTCAACATAGCCTTTATCCTAATGATCGCCTCTCGGAGGTACCGCGGAGCCCTTGTTCCCTCTTCCACGCGTTGCTCCACAACCGCGCGTCATCCCGGCCAAGGGAGCAGAGCGACCGCGAGCTGGGACCCATTCCGTGACTCTTCCATGTTCCGGAATGGGTCCCGGACAGCCTCCGCTTCGCTCTGGCTTCCGGGATGACGCGCGGCCATAAGGAGTCCCATAACGTCAAGCCGCCGTCGCCCGCGGCACGCGCGGCAGGTGCTCCATGAGGAAGCGCCATTCGCCGCGTTCGTCCTCGCCTTCCTGCCTTTTGCCGAAAAACTGGATGATGAGGCGGCCGTTGCCGTCGTAGGCTTCGAGCGAGGTGACGTGGCCGTCGCTGTTGGGCTTGCGCACCGACCACACCTCCATCACGTGGTCGAGCCTCAGATGCAGGTGGAAGGTCGGGTCCATGACGTTGAGCCAAGGGCCCATCGTCTTCACATTGGCGATCGGGCCGGAATGGATCTGGATGCAGCCGCGGCTGCCGACGAAGCACATGATGGGGATTTCCTGCTGCACGGCATGGCTCATCATCGCCGGCAGCGCCCCTTCGTCGAGCCGCCAGGCGTACTCCTCGCCGATCATGCGCACGGCCTGGCGGCGCGAAAGCTTCAGCGTGCGCAGGATGCCGGCGAACTGGTGCACGTCGGTCATGGCGCTCCAGCGCTCGCGCAGCGTCTGCGTCACCGTGTCGTCGCTCTCTTGCGGCGGCCCGCTTTCCTTGACGGGCCCCACCTGCACATCGGGGCTCTGGTCCGCCGAGGCCAGCGCCTCGATAAGGTTCTGGTAGGCGTAGAAATTCGAATCGGGCCGCAAGTGCACCTTGTGCGCAGCATCGCCCGCCTGGTCGAAGAACTGCAGGCAGTGGCGCACGTCGCTGCCGTCCCGCTTCTCCACCGCGAAGGCGTGCGCCCATTGCGAGGGGAAGATCCGCAGATCGATGTCCTTGCCGAGCACGATGGCGCTTTTGTCCGTTGCCTTCGCATTCTCGTAGACGCCGATCTTCTCGTGCACGGCGCTTTCGTTGCGCGTCAGCGCCATCACGTTGCCGACGGCCGGCATGCCGGCGAGAAAATCCGCCACGCGCGGGGCGATGCGCGTTGCACCGTGGCCGCAATGGGCGCCCACCAGCTCGGCTTCGGAAATGCCCAGGATCCGGGCAAGGTCGCGCTCGCGCATCTTCGGGTTCTCGGCGCGCTTGCGCCGGATGTCCTCGGGCTGAAGAACCGTCTTCACCGTCATGTCCGCCACCGTCACTTGTTGAGGATCAACTTGCCCTGCCGCGTGATCTTCAGGCGGTAGAACGATCCGGCATGCTCGATGGCGATCTCGCGGCGGCCGCAGAAAAGGTCGTCGCTGGTGACGGTGCGATCCGGGATTGCGCCGCTATTGCGAAAATCGACGCCCTGACGGACGGGCACGGGCTGAATCCTGTCGGCCGAAATGTCGCTTCTCATGGTCTGAACCCTCTCTCCTCGTCACGTGAAATCTTCGCCCGCCCGCCCCGCCGCAACGGCGGAATATTTCGCACGGAGCATTTGTTGACAGAAAGTATCATGTTTTATAGACACTGCAATACCGGACAAATCAAGTCAACAAATTAGCCCGCCGGGGGCAAGGCACGCCAGCAAGCCTGGATTTCAGGGCGAGCCAGCATCAGGCCGCGTGAACATCAGGGGTAAAGAGATGAAGGGGCTACTGGCTCGACACAGGACGGCGACGCTCGGCGGGGCGGCTGTCATGACCGTTCTTTCAATGCATGGTGCTGCGGCACAACAGGCCGCCGACAACGCGATCGGCGTCACCGCGCTGCAGCGGCTGGTGGTGGGTGCGGGCGTCGAGAAGGTGGCGATCGACACGCCGCAATCGGTGACCGTTGTCGACCAGCAAGACATCGACGAGGAGCAGCCCATGACCGTGGGCGAGATGCTGAAGCGCGTGCCGGGCGTCAACACCTCCGGTTCCGACCGCGTCTTCGGCCAGACGTTCAACATCCGCGGCATCGGCGCGCCCGAATCGGCCAACGAGGAGGGCCGCATCATCGTCACCGTCGACGGGGTGACGAAATATTACGAGCAATACCGCATGGGCGGCTTCTTCTCCGAGCCGGAGCTCTACAAGCGGGTGGAGGTGCTGCGCGGTCCCGCCTCCTCCACGCTCTACGGCTCGGGCGCGCTGGGCGGTGTCATCCGGTTCGAGACCAAGGACGCCTCCGACTTCATCGCCGACGGCCAGAACGGCGCCCTGCGCCTGAAGAGCAGCTACAACTCCAACAAGGATGGCTGGCTCGGCTCGGTCATCCTCGCCCAGCGCATGGGCGAGAACGCCGAGTTCCTGCTCACCGGCAACTACCGCCGCGCCGATCCCTATGTCACCGGTAACGGAACCACCATCCGCAGTTCCGATTTCGAGGCCTGGTCGGGCCTTGCCAAGGGCACGTTCAAGGTCGGCGACGAGGGAACGCTGCGGCTTTCCTACCAGCAGTGGGATTCGGACGCGGACGACCAGGACTATGCGCAGGTGGGCGGATCCGTCTCCGGCGGCACGGTGTCGGGTTTCGGCACGGTCGACCGCCACGTGATCGACAAGACGGCCGTCGTCTCTTATGAAAACCCGTTCTCGGACAACGATTGGCTCGACCTGAAGCTGTCGGCCTCCTTCTCCGACACGACAGTGGAGCAGAGGGATGCCTCCGGCGTTCCGCCCTTCCTCACCTGCGCCACCAGCGCTCTCTTCTGCGACACCGACTACGGCTACCAGACCTGGCAGTTCAACGCCGAGAACACCAGCGAATGGCACGGCGAGGGCTGGGAAAACTACCTCACCTATGGCTGGCAGACCGCCTATCAGATCCGCAGCGCCGAGGCGGTGGACCTCACGGGCACGCCGGTGGGCATCACCTTCCACCCCGAGGGCGAGGACCTGAAGTCGGGCGTGTTCGTCCAGAACGAGTTCGTCTGGAACGAGCGGCTGACCCTCATCCCCGGCATGCGCATCGACTGGCACCGGCTGTCGCCCGACGATTCGACCGACCTCGGCGAGGCGGAGGAAGACTTCGCCTTCTCGCCCAAGATCGCCGCGCACTACCGCTTCAACGACACTTTCGCCATCTTCGGCTCCATCGCGCACACCGAGCGCTTTCCGACGATCGACGAAGTGTTCTCGACCGCCGGCTCGCGCACGGCCTATCTGCCGAGCTATGACCTGAAGAAGGAGCGCTCGAACAATTTCGAAGCCGGCTTCGCCGTTTCCGGTTACGATCTGGCGCAGCCGGGCGACAGCCTGCAGATCAAGACGACCGGCTTCTACAACCGCGTCAACGACCTCATCGACACCAACCCGGCGCTCGACGGGCAGACGGGCTTCGTCCCGGTGCCGGGCTATGTGAACATCGAAAGCGCCGAAATCTACGGCTTCGAGGTCGAGGCAGCCTACGACGCCGACCACGTCTTCGCCGAAGCGGGCTACTCCTATGTGGTCGGCAAGGACCGGGACACGGACGACTATCTGACCACCATCGCCCCGCACGAACTGTCCCTGACGCTCGGCGGCAAATTACCCCAGCACGACCTGCGCTTCGGCTGGAGGGCGCGCATCGTGGCCGCGCCGCAGGACCGGGCACGGCGCTCGTCGGAGGCAAACTGGACCGACAGCTCGCGCCGCTTCGCCAAGTCCTTCGACGTTCACGACGTCTTCCTGACCTGGAAGCCGGACGACGGGAAGTTCGCCGGCTGGGAGGCGGGGCTCGGCGTCGATAACATCTTCGACAAGCAGTACAAGGAGTTCCTCCACAACGATCCCGCCAAGGGCCGGACCTTCAAGGTCTCGCTGGCCAAGCAGTTCGGGTGGTGATCATGGGGCGCGTTGCACGGACATCCTCGATGGCGCTTCTTTTGACGGCGGGCACCCTCACCGCCGGCGCCCAGGGCGGCGGCGAGCCGCCTTCCCTTTCCCTCGAGCTCAACGGGGCGGAGGCGACGGAGCGCGGCTGCCGGCTGACCTTCGTCGCCGCCAACCGGCTGGGCGAGGACATCGAGCGGGCCGCTTACGAGGTGGCGCTGTTCGGCACGGACGGGCTGGTCGAGCGCCTGACGGTGCTCGACTTCAAGGACCTGCCCGACGGCCAGACCAAGGTGCGCCAGTTCGACCTTCCCGACATCGACTGCGAAGGGCTCGGCCGCGTCCTTATCAACGGGGCGACGGCCTGCGAGGGCGGCGAGAACGCCTGTATGGACGCACTCAAGACCGAAACGCGCGGCAGCGTCGCCTTCGGCACCTGAACATTCAAGCAAGCAGACAAGCCAGCGAAAGGATAAGACAAAGATGCCCGCCGGACTGTTCGATACCATCGCCTCCTTCCTGACGCTGGGCGGCCCCGTGGTCGCCCTCTTGATCGTCCTGTCGGTCTTCGCGCTGGCGCTCATCCTCCTGAAGCTCGTGCAGTTCTGGCGCGAGCGCGTCGGCCGGCACGGGCGCGCCGAGCGCGCGCTCCACGCCTGGTTCCACGAGGGCTACGGCGAGGCGCGCGGCGCGCTCGAGGGCGACCGCTCGCCGGCCGGCACGGCGCTTGCCGCCTGCATGCGCCTTGCCGCCCTCAGGAACGTGCCGAAAGCCGAGATCGAGGACGACGTGGGCCGCATCGCGCTGACCCGTCTGCACGACCTGCAGCGCGGCTTCCGGGCGCTCGACGCCATCGCCCAGGTGGCGCCGTTGCTCGGCCTGTTCGGCACGGTGCTCGGCATGATCGAGGCCTTCCGCCAGCTCCAGGAGGCGGGCAACGCGGTCGACCCGTCGCTTTTGGCCGGCGGCATCTGGGTGGCGCTGCTCACCACGGCGACGGGCCTTGCCGTCGCCATGCCCGTCTCGCTGGTGCTCACCTGGTTCGAGACGCGGCTGGAAAACGAGCGCGTGGCGATCGAGACCATGACCGGTGCGGTGCTTTCGCACGGCGTTGAAAGCCGCGGGCGGGAGCGGGCGAGGGATGGAGCACTGGATGCGGTCGCGGGGGTCGGCCATGCGCATTGACCTTGCCGCCGCCCGCCGCCGCCCGCTGCCGCTGACGCAGCTGATCGACGTCATCTTCCTGCTGCTGCTCTTTTTCATGCTGTCCTCCACCTTCGTGCGCTTCGCCGAGGTGGAGGTGACCGGCGGGGCAGCCTCCGCCGGGACGGCCGCCGAGGCGCCGGACGTCCTGATCCGCCTCGACGGCGGCGACTGGCAGGTGAACGGTGTTTCGGCAGGCGCCGACGAGGCCGTGGCCGAGTTGAAACGTTTGCAGGAACGAGGCGCCGCGCGCGCCGTTCTCCTGGTGCGCGGCGAGGTGACCTCACAGGAGCTCGTCACGGCGATCGAGCGCATCCGGGGCGAGACGACCCTCAACCTTACCGTCGCGAGGTGAATGCCATGCTGCGTCTTTCCCGTCCCCTGCCCGCCCGCCGGCGCGAAAGCACGATCGCGCTGATCAACGTCGTGTTCCTGATGCTGATCTTCTTCCTGGTCGCCGGCACCCTGACGCCGCCGCTCGAGCGCGATGTCGACCTGATCTCGACGGCGGCGGCCGAACACGCCGAGCCCCCGGACGCGCTTTTCGTGACGCGCGATGGCGAATTGCGCGCCCACGGGCGGGCGACGGACGCGGCGAGCTATGTGGATGCGCTCAAGGCGGAGGATGCGGCGGAAGGCGCTCTCGAGGTGAAGATGGCGGCCGACCGCGAATTACCGGCGACCAGGCTGATCGAGATCGTCGGCGCCCTGCGGCAGGCCGGTGCCGGCAAGATCAGCATCGTCACGGAGCGGACGGCCGAATGAAGGGCAATGCGTGGAAATGGGGCCTGGCGCTCGGCCTTTCCGGCGTGATCCATGCCGGCGCGGCGGTCTTCATGCTGCCGCGCGAGCCGGAGGTGGAGATTGCCGGGGGCTCCAGCATCGAGATCGCCATGGCGGGCAACGCCTTCGCCGATCTTTCGGCGGCGGGAACGCCGGCCGAGACGGTGGAGCCCGTGACCGAGGCGCCGGTGGAGGCCGCACCGGTCGAGCCCACCGAGACGACGGCGGTCGAAGCGCCGGTCGTAACGGCGGTTCCTCCGGTCGAGACCGTAGTCCCGGCCGAGGCCGAGACGACGCCCGACGCGCAAACGCAGGAGGCCGAACCCTCCGAGCCGGAGGCGGCCGAGATCGAGCCCGCCGAGCCCGAGGAGACGGTGACGGCGATAGTGGACGTCCCGCGCCCGACGCCGCGCCCCGACTACGAGCCGCCGAAGGAGACGAGGCAGGCCGCGGTGCAGCCGCCGGTGCGGCGACAGGCGCAACGTTCCGCCGGCTCCGGCGGGCGCGACAGCCAGGACGCCAGGCGCGGCTCCTCAGAGGATGGGCAGAGCGCCAGGGCGAACAGCGGCCGGACGGCCGCCCGCGCAACGGCGATCGGCAACGCCGCCGTCTCGAACTATCCCGGCAAGATCGTCTCCAGGCTGCGGCGGGCGCTGCGCTATCCGCGTGCCGCGCAGCGCGAGCGGCTGCGCGGCGAGGTGGGCGTGGCCTTCACCGTCGCCGGCAACGGGGCGGTGAGCGGCATCCGCGTCGTGCGCAGCTCCGGCTCGCCGATCCTCGACCAGGCGGCCATTGAGAGCGTGCAGCGGGCCGCGCCCTTCCCGGCCATTCCCGACGGCGCCGGACGCTCGTCCTGGCCCTTCACGGTGCCGCTCGCCTTCACCCGCTAAGAACAAGGATCGACGATGCTTCCCTTCGAAAGGCTCCACCAACTGGCCGCTCCGCGTGGCGACGGGCTCAGGCCCGAACTGCTGGCGCTCCTGCGTCACCGCACCGCCATTGAAGCAAATCCCAAGATGGCCGAGATTGGCCGGCAGGCTGGGCCCAGCCCGATACCGGCGCTGGCCGGAGCGCTTTCCGGCAATGTGCTGCCGTTTCCCGTGCCGGAAGCCAAGGCAGGCGCAAAGAGCGAGTGAAAGGATCAGGCATGTTCATCGCGATGAACCGCTTCAAGGTGCTCGAAGCCTCCGAGGCGGCGTTCGAAGACGTATGGAAGAACCGGGATTCGAGCCTCAAGGAGATGCCCGGCTTCGTCGAGTTCCGCCTGCTGCGCGGGCCGAGCAATGCCGAGGAAGGCTACACGCTCTACGCCTCGCACACGATCTGGCGGAGCCACGAGGATTTCGTGGCGTGGACGAAGTCGGAGAATTTTCGCAATGCGCACAAGAACGCCGGCCAGAACAGGGGGCTGTATAAGGGTCCGCCGGTGTTTGAAGGGTTTACGGCGGTCGAGGGGGCATAGTGCGTGCCTTCGACAGGCTCAGGATGAGGGTGAAGGCAAGGCGACGCCGGCGCAAGCCCCAACGCCGACGTAAGGGCGCAAAACACAGCCCTCATCCTGAGTCTGTCGAAGGACGAGGGCGGGATGCCGCGCTTGGTTAGGCTGCGCCTGGAACCAAATTCTCACACAGCCGCCAGAAGGCTCGCGTTGCCGCCCGCTGCCGTGGTGTCGACGCAGACGGCCCGTTCGTGCACGTAGGCGGCGGGAAGGATGGTCTCCGTCGCCAGCGGCACGATCGGCCCTTCGCGACGGGCGAGCGCGCGTCTCAGCGTGGCAAGCCACGCCTTGTCGCCGGTGGCGGCGACGAGATCGACCGGCAGGTTTTCCAGGCTCTCCGGCGCCACCGCGCCGTCGATGACCGCAAGCGGCAGGTTTTCCTTCATGAGCGGCTGCAGGAGCGCGCTCGCACCCTCGCCGACCGCCAGGACCGCGTTGCCCGCAGCGAGCGCCTGCACCACCTGCGCGGCGAGCGCCTCACCCTCCGCGCCCAGGCAAAGGACGCGGCCGCGCGGGACGAGCTGCAGGGCGTTTGCCTCGCCGGTCGGCCCCGGCAGGTCGACGGGGCCGTGGTCGAGCGCGGCGGCGGCCGCGAGCGCGTCGGG
>NZ_WQNI01000017.1 GCF_010993735.1 Chelativorans alearensis | reverse complement strand
GCCGGCAGTGGCACGCTGATCAGTCCGGCCCATGCCGGAGAGCATGGCGACCAATGCCGTCACCTACACCACGCCTGGGGGCACGATCTTAAGCCACTTTTACCAAACAAGGTGCGCGGCGTACCGAGAGTGGATGATCGTCGAGTGATCTCAGGCATTGTGCATGTTCTCAAATCCGGATGCCGATGGGTAGATGCGCCGCAGGAATACGGACCTCGCAAAACGCTCTACAACCGCTTCGTACGCTGGGCCGCAAAAGGAGTATGGCGCGACATCTTCCTCGCCTTGGCTGACGCAGGAGGGCCGCCAAGCCAAGCGCTCATCGACAGTTCTGCAGTTCGTGCGCATCGCTCGGCTGCTGGCGGAAAAGGGGGGAGCAGTTGCAAGATGTCGGGCGTTCGCGTGGAGGCCTGACAACAAAAATCCACGCAATCACGGACCGCCTCTGCCGCCCGATCAGATTTATCCTGACGGGTGGCCATGTTCCCGACTGTGTGGCGGCAGAATCACTCCTCGGAATGCTGCCTTCGCAAGTTGACGTGGTACAGGGTGACAAGGGCTACGACAGCAATGCAATCCGTTTACAGATCGAAGCGGCAGGGGCGGCTCCAAACATCCCGCCGAAGTCGAACCGCCGCTATAAGCCCGGCTTCTCGCCAGCGCTTTACCGAGATCGGAATGCCGTGGAGCGCATGTTTGGGCGGCTAAAGGATTTCCGCCGTATCGGAACCCGTTATGACCGAAGGGCAGATGTCTACCTGTCCGCTGTATGCCTTGCCGCCACCGTGAGCTACTGGTTATGAGTCCGGAGCCTAGCAAAGAGACCTGGATCGACATTCCCACCGGATAGAACGGCGACAACCGTTTGGCCCGTCACATCGATGCGCCTGTTCAGCAAAGCGGCAAGTGCAGCCGCTCCGGATGGTTCCACGACCAGCTTCAGCTCACGGAATGCGAAAGCAACGGCCCGCTTTACCTCCTCCTCCGAAACGACCAATCCCCCCGTGACATGCTGCTTGTTGATCGAGAACGTGAGTTCGCCTGGCGTCGGGGCCAACAGTCCATCGCAAAGTGAGCCGGAGGCCTTTCGATTGGCAAGCCGCTCGCCTGCGATGAACGATCGCGCGTGATCGTCAAACCCTTCCGGCTCGACGGAGTAGAGCTTCGTTGACGGTGCTTGTTCGTGGATAGCCAGTGAATTCCCCGCGAGCAGCCCACCGCCTCCACACGGAAAGAGAACCGCGTCCGGCGTGAGGTTCAGCTTGTTCAGGTCCTCGACAATCTCGCGACCGACCGTACCCTGCCCGGCGATGATGAAGAAGTCGTCGTATGGCGGGACGACGACGGCACCACGCTCCTCGGCGATGGCGCGGGCCATGGCAACACGGTCGTCCTTTTCGCGGTCGAACAGAATGACCTCCGCACCGGCAGCGGCGGCGCGCTCTCGTTTCGTCGCGGGGCTGTCCTTCGGCATCAGGTTGATGGCTCGGATGCCGAGCAGCTTGGCAGCTGTGGCAACGCCCAACGCGTGGTTTCCAGAGGACATCGCGACGACGCCGGCCGATTTACGGTCGTCGGGAATGCGCGAAAGCCGGTTGTAGGCGCCACGGAACTTGAAGGAGCCGGTTCGCTGAAGCGTCTCCGGCTTCAGAAAAACCCTGGCCCCGGTAATGCTATCGAGCTCGGGTGAGGCTAGAAGCGGCGTCCGAAACGCCACGCCAGAGATCATACGGGCTGCATCGGCTACATCGGCCGCAGTGGGCAGTTCAAGCACTGAATGAATCCTGTTCCAGGTGAGAATTTCGCCCACAGTAAGAGGCCGTGTTCCGATCGCAGCTAGATTGACCCGTTGCGACCGTGGGCATCACAGTGGTTGAAAGACGCGCGTCAACTTGACCCCGTTTCGCTCGAACTCTCGGCAGCGCTGAGTTGTCGCCGGGCCGCAGCCGCCTCGAGATCGAGATGATCGCGCAGCCCGTCCGGCATTCCCAGCTGACGCGCCAGCTCGTCGAGATAGCGCCGCTCCTCGGCGGTGTCCGGATCGACGGCCAGTACCGAGGCGAGATAGAGTTCGGCGCGCTGGGCGTCGGTTCGAGCAAGCCGCGCCACTTCGATGGGATCGGCGGGAGCCGAGAAATAGTCGAGCATGGCTGCCTTCTCCTCTGCGCCGAACCCCATTTCCTTGATCTGATCGCGAATGTGGCCGTGCTCCGCCTGGTCGATATGGTCGTCGGATTTTGCCGCCGAGATCATCGCGCGCATCAGCGCGAGCCGAAAATCCTGTCCCGCGTGATCCCGATCATGGTCGACGTCAAAGCCACTGCCATCGGGCGGCTTCGGCAGATTGAGCGGCTCGGCCTCGTTGCCCGACGGCTTGTTCTGCTTCCAGTCCTGATAGGCCTTGTAGGCGAGGCCGGCAACGACGGCCATACCACCATACTTCAGCGCCTTTCCGCCAAGCTTGCGTCCTGCCTTGGTGCCAAGCAAGAGCGCGAGCAGTCCACCTGCCGCGGCCCCGCCTGCGAGCCCCCCTGGAAGGCCCGATCGGATCTGATCGACCGGTGAGTGCCCCCGTGGTTTGGAGGGATGCGCACTCCCTTGGGAGCCCAGAAAGCCTTCGAGAAGCTTGTTTATGTCCATGGAGAAGAGTCCTTGCTGATGCATCGGCCGGTGACCTGCATTAGCTAAGGACGTCGGCGCAGGATTTCCAGGACCGCCCCGAACCGACCGGGCGCGCGGCTCCGCTGCGTAAAGGCCCCGATGCCCCTTCAACGCGCGCTTAACGCAGCCATGCGATCGAGCGCTGCGGTCAGGCCGCTGAGGGACACCGGGAAGGTCAGCTGGGTCTCGGCAGCGGTCGTGACATTGAGCTTCAGCACCGTGCCTCCTCTCATCCTCTCGAGCGTTGGCGGATCGATCGAAAACACGGCAAGACACCCTGTGGGCAGGCAGGTTCTGAACCGCAGCAGGGGCAACGGCGGCTGGTCGTCGATCTGCGGCGTCACGCCGGAATCGAGCAAGATGCCGAAGGGCAGAAGCATGGTGGCGGTTGCCGAACCGTCCGCGCGTCCCTGCATCTCTACCGCAAGAATCCTGTGGCCGTTCTGCTGCACCTGGTCCTGCGAGAGCGAACAGACCCTCGCGTTCTCCTGAACGGAGCACGCCACGCTCCAGTCCTGATATACCTCGCGGAGGGAGGACGCTCCGTTCGGAAGTGCCGCCACCTGTTGCTGGGCCGATGCGGGCGACATCAATGAGAATATGATTGCCCCGCACGCGGAAGCGGCCCTCGAACGAAGCCTCATGTACATACCCACTCGCGAATTTTGCATTCCTCACCGGCCTGCTCGCAGGTCTGTAGCGCGAGATCTTCGGCTTCCCGGCGGGTTTGTGCCGCCTCTGCACCCCAACTGGCAGGTCGGCCGGTCGTCTCCCCGCCCACGGCGAGCGCGCCGCAGTGGTGATAGGGAAACCCGGTTTCATCGTCGTCATCCCAATGACGATGATTGCGGAACACGCTTACAACGACGCACGCGCTGCCCTCGTTCCGCTCGCAGTGCTTGAGTGCAATGTCCATTGCCTCCTGCCGCTTGTCGGCGCCCCAAAAGAAGCCGTGCTTTTCGTCCACCTCGGAGTAGGCAATTGCCGCCCAGATGCCGCGCTCCTCTTGAGGCGGCGGAACCGGTACTTCCCCAGCCGTTGTGGGGAGATCGGCCGCGCCGAGCTGCCCTGTGCACACCAACAGCATGCCGATCGCTGCAATGGCAGACCATGGTTTCATTTTGCGCTCCCTTATTTTCCGGCCGCCGAGGCCACGGAAATGACGACGCAGCTGTTGCCGGCAGGCAGAAGCATCGCGTTACCCCCGCCATTGGCAAGTTCATAGATGCCGATCTGCCCGAGATTGTTGACGAGCTTGCTTCCTTCCGGAAGCATGGCCGGAATGTCTGCGCAGGCAGCACCGAACGGTGCCACGCGGACCATTGAGCCTTCGCAGGCGGATGCGGTAGGCGCGGCGAATACGACGCCTGCCGCCGGACCGCTGTAGCCCTCCGCGGCATAGTTCATGCCCACCAGAGCTTGCACGGCGTGCTCGTCGGCGGCCTCATTGTTCCAGATCGACTGAACGCTGTAGGTCGTGCCGTTCGTCAGCAGTTCCCCGAGAACCGGAAAGACGGTGGAGCAGGATTGCAAACCGGCCTGCTTGGCGTGCTGCAGAAATGGCGTATCGGCCAGCGTTTGGCTGGCTTCGTTGGTCTTTGCCACCGCCGGCTGCGATACGAAATTCCCAATCACATCGTATCGCATGGCGGTGAAGCCGGCAGCGCCGACGGCGGCAACTGCGAGCAGCGAGAAGACCGCCGTTCTCAACCAGCTTCGGCTCGGCCTGCTCCGATCGGCGACACCGTCCTGAACGGCATCTTTATCCTGGTTCCGGGACATTATCCGATCGTGGATCGACCGTTGATTCATCGAGGGTGTCTCCATCAATTTATGGCCTCAACGGCATCAGAAAGGCCCTTGAGGGTCGCGGTCACGCTGACCGTCCTCCCATCCGTCGTGGGATAGGAGACGGCCGGCGCCGCGTTTTTCGAAATCTGTTCACGCATGATGGGGCCGACCGGCAGCATGCCGACGCACACCACTTGATTGCAGCCGTCCAGTTGAACTTTGACCGGTTCCTCGCGCCCCTCGAATTTGAACGAGACCAGACCGTCTGTCTTTGCCACAGGTGCTGTCCGCAAGATCATGTAAGGCTTTCCCTCTTGCGTGGCGGCAAGCGACCAACTGAAAGCCAACTGTCCAGCCTGATTCTCGATCACCTGGGTTACGTTGCAGATACGCTGGCGTTTTTCCAGGTTCTCATCGCAGATCAGCGTCCAGTTCTCGAACGGCCTGATGGTTCGTTGATAATCCCCCAGCTTCACATCCTGAGGTATTGCCACCTCGGAGGGCTTGATACGAAAGCCGGCAGAAATCACCTCCTGCCCGGCCGCATACGGACCGGACAGGAAGAGGCAAGCCATAACAATCGGGACGGCAGAGGCCGCGTGCCTGAACATGACGGCCTCAGTTCAGAGTGAAGCTGAGACCCGCGCCGACGCCCCAGTGCCCGTCAGTCGTCGTTCCCGACAGATTCGCGCGGACACGTCCGTTTTCACTGGTATAGCCCGCCCCGAAGGCAAGTGCAGCTTCGCTCCGCCAGTAGCCTGCCCCCATGGCCACGCTGAGCTTGCCGGGACGATCGTCGTAGCGGAGCGATGCCGCGGCAAGCCCTATGGCAGCGGCCTGTCTCGCCTCGTCGCGGATTGCGCCGTACTCCTGGTTCAATTGATCGAACTTTTGGTCGGTATAGTCGTTGGCCTGATCCAACGTCGTTGCAGCGACCTGGTCCGTATAGTCGTTCGCCGTCTCGACGGCCAAGGACCTGGCCTCGTTCAGCTGCGCAACATTGACGGCGTCGGTGTTGGCGACGCCTGCCCCGACATTCGAGATGACGACCGGCGCACTGGGATCGCCGCCCTGCAGGGTCACATTGTTGGTCCTCGTCACCGATCCGTCGGGGTTGGTGACGGTCTCATAGGTGACCGCATTGTTGGCAATCTTTCCCACATCGCCGATCTCGACGGACAGGTCATTGAGCGCTTGGTTCGTGGCGTATAGCTGTGAGCCGTTGATGGCGTCGGTGCTGTCTGCCGAAATGCGCCCGGCTGCGACGTTGGTGATAGTCCGTTCGGCGCCGGCGTCGCCGACGCTCACGGTGCCAACCGGAGCGGCGCCGGCGAAATCGTAGGTCTCACCGTTGATGGTCGTGCCGGCGGTAGCCACCGTGGCCTGCGTCGCCGATCCCGCGCCAAGCGCGACGCTGTTGGCGTGGTCGCTTTGAGCGCCCGCGCCGATGGCGACGGATTGAATACCCCCCGAGCGAGAATTCGTGCCGAAAGCGATGCCGTCGGCCAGCATGACGTGAGCGTTCTGGCCGATGGCCGTTCCGCCCGGCGCGATCTGGTCGACGATCGCGCCATTGCCGATGCCGATGCCGTTGTCGCCGTTGACCACCGTCGTCGGGCCGACCGCGATCGACTCCGCGCCGACGGCAAGGGAATCGCCAGCCGCCGAATTGGCATGGAAATACATGGACGGGGTCGCCGCGACCGAGGCGATGGCGCCCTGGAGCTGGCGGATCGTCACCGCGTCCTGGGCATTCGTGCCGTCCGCGACATTGGTGATCTGCCGGTACGAGGTATCCGTGCCGACCGACACGGCGCCAAGCAGCGTCTTGTCGGTCGTATTGTATTCAATGAAGTTGGTTGCCCCGGCCGGAATCTGGCCGGTGGCCGGGGCCAGCGCCCGATCGGCGATCGATCCGGAACCAAGCGCGACGCCCCCTACGATGCTGGCCTGGCTGTCACGGCCAAGCGCCAGCGAACTGTCGGCTATGGCCGTCGCGTCATACCCGACCGCGGTGGAACCGATGCCTTGCGCGGAGGAATCGCTGACGGGAAGCGTCCTGTCGTTGGTGCGCACATAGCGGATGCCGTCGCCATTCGCGTCGGTAAAGGCCGTCGATGTGTCGCCGGCGATGTTGTTGACCGTGTTGCCGAGATTGGTGATGTCGGTCGTGTTCTGCGTGACCTGCTGGTTGGTCGCGAAGAGCTGCGAGCCGTTCACCGCGTCGGTCGAGCTGTTCGAGAGCCGCCCGGCCGCGACGTTCTGGATCTGGCGCTCGGCGCCGAGCGCGCCAACCGAGAAGGCGCCGGCCGGCGTCGCACCCGCGAAGGTATAGGCGGTGCCGCCGACCGTCGCGCCCGCCACTGCCGTCGTCGTGCCCGACTCCGCGCCGGAGCCGATTGCGACGTCGCCGGTGCCGTTGGCCACCGCGCCTGGGCCGATGGCGACGGAATCCGTCCCCAGCGCCTGCGAATCCGGCAGGACCGAGTTGGCGTGGAAGTACTTGATGCCCGCGCCGTTGTTGATGTTGTTGATGGAAGTGGCGACGCTGTCGACCGCCTGGTTGGTCGCATAGAGCTGCGAGCCGTTGATCGCGTCGGTCGAGCTGCCGTCGATCCGGCCGGCCGCGACGTTCTGGATCTGGCGCGGCGCGGTCGCAGAGCCCACGCTCACCACGTCGCCTGCGGCAGGCGCGCCGCCCGCGAAATTGTAGGTGGTGCCGGCGATCGCTGCGCTGGGCGTGGGCGTGGCGGCCGAAACCGTCGAGGCATTGCCGAGTACGACCGCGCCATCGAGGCCGACGGGGATCGTCACGCCGCTGCCGACGATGAAGGCGTTGTTGGCGTTGATCGTGTTGTTATTGCCGAGCGAATAGGAGCCCGAACCGGTGATGATCGAAGGGTCGCCGATGGCGGCGGAATTCGCGCCGCTGACGACGTTGCCGGTACCGATGCTGATGCTGTTCTCGCCACTCGCCTGCGCGCCGGTGCCCATGGCTATGGCGTTGACGCCCGAAGCGGCGGCATTGCGGCCGACAGCCGTCGCATTGTTCGCGCTCGCCACGGAACTGCGCCCGATCGCCGTTGCGGCTTCCGATCCCGAGGCGGTGGCGTTAATGCCCAAGGCGACGTTGCTCTGGCCGGAGCTGGTCGCGCTGTTACCGATCGCGACCGAGTTAATGGCGGTGACCGACGAGTTATAGCCGATGGCGAGTGAAGCTTCGCCGGATACGTTCGCGTTCAGGCCAAGGGCCATCGAATTTATCGCTGTTGCAGTGGCGCTGCGGCCGATGGCTGTGGCGTCGGCCTGGGATGCTATCACATCTGTGCCGATGCCGATGGAGCTCTGTCCACTGGCGCCTGTTCCAACAGTGCGCGAGCCAAGATAGATGGAGTTGTACCCGGATGCGATCGTCTGGAAGCCGATAGCTACGGCATTCTGATCGCTTGCGCTGGCGCTGGTGCCTTGGGCAATCGCATCCAATGCGGACGCCGCCGCAGAACTTCCAACTGCGACGCTGCGCAGCACACTCGCATTGGCGTTAGGTCCGATTGCCGTGGCCCTTTCGCCCGAGGCCACCGCGCCCGGACCGAAGGCAGAGGAGGTCAGGCCGGAAGCGACGGAGAACACACCCACGGCCGTGGAATTGGTCGCACCGGCGTTGGCATTGGCGCCGACGGCGGTGGAGCCGCTGGCCCCTGACGCAACGGACAGGACACCGAGCGCAACCGACGTATTGGCGGAGGCATTGCTTTGGCGTCCGATCGCAATGGCGTCGGTCGCGGATGCCTGCACATCCGTGCCGATGGCGATGGCGCTCTGTGCACTGGCGCCTGCTCCAAAAGTGCGCGCGCCAAGATAGATGGAGTTCAACGCGGACGCGTTCGCCTGGGAGCCGACAGCGAGGGCATTTTGGGCGCCTGCGTCAGAGAGGAAGCCGACCGCGGTGGAGCCTAGTCCCCTCGCGGCAGTACTTTGGCCGAGCGCGGTTGCGCTGGTGACCATAGCGCGTGCGTTATTGCCGAATGCAGACGCGCTTACTCCATTCGCATTCGCATTGACACCGATGGCTGTAGCGGAGTTTCCGATTGCATCGGCGCCAACACCGATTGCGGTGGAGTTAATTCCGTTCGAAACCGTGCTGCATCCAATGGCAATGCCACCAGTGTTGGTAGCGCCGCTGACTGTCGCCTGAGCGGGGCAACCTGCAGAACCACTGATCGCAATCCCGCCCCCGGCGGGATTGGCCGTTGTTCCGCCCCCGGCGACGTACTCGGCGTAGGCTGGGTCGGCGAACAGAATCGATCCGATCAAGGCGAGCGCGGACCCAGTGAGAAGGCTGATGACACGGTTGGGTGCGCCGCCGGTACCGAGCGTGCCGAGCCCCAGACCTTTGCGGCCGAGGCCGAGCGCACGGTGGGCCATGCGCAGCACCGCCATCAGCCTGCGGCGCTGCGAGCGGCTGTCGCCGCCAGCCGAAACCCAATTGCCGACAAATCCGCGACGGGATTCCCTCTCGATGCCTGTGGTCATTTTGCGTTTCCCTCGTGGTTGCCCGGGCGCTCTGTTGCCGCATCCGCCCCGGCGGTTAAATCTTCGAAATTGGAGGTGGTTTCCTGAAGAGCGCGCCCCATCTTCGCGCCCTGGCTCTCGATCAGCGCATAGGCGCTCGCAAGCCATGGCTGCGTGGGTTCCGGAACTGTGTAGAGGGCAGCGTGGACCCGCTCCGGAGGAAGCTTGACCGCCGCCAGCGCGCGGCAGACATCGAAATGAAGGGCCGGTTCCCGCTCGGCGTAAGCCGGAGAGGTCAACCCAAGCACGAAACAGGCAAAGAGATGATCGATCTCCGCTTCGGTGATCCGGCTGGTGTATTGGCGCTGTAAGGCAGCCCAAGCCGCCTCGGCCTTTGGAGCAAAGATTTCAATTTCCGCGAGTAGATCGTCGGTGGAAGATTTGACATGTCGCATCAAATGATTGCCGGACATACCCACAGCGCACTCGAATGTTATCCAATGTTAAGCGTGTGCATATTTGCGGCGGCAGGTATTTGGGGAAACTGCTGAATCTTTGGAGGAAAATCCGGTCTCGGACCGCAAGACGGCCATGTGGCCGATTTACCACACACGCTCAGGCCGCCAAAAAGTCCACCCTATCACCGTTGCAGCCTCACCTGTTTTGGGGTCCTGTTCCGGTATTTCGACATGATGTTCGTCAGGTGGCTCTGGTCTGAGAACCCGCTCAGATGTGCGATTTCCGCGATCGATAGATCACTTTCGACGAGGAGGTTTTCGGCGAAATCGAGACGCAGTCGGAGGAGATACTTGTGCGGTGGCTCGCCGAAGCTCTTCGTGAACACCTGGATGAAGTGGCGGGGCGAAAGGCCGGCGATGGCAGCAAGCTCGGCCACCGAGACTTTGTTGGCAAAATTTACGCTTAAGAACTCCCTTAGCTTCCGGGCGCTGCGGTTCGACAGGCCGCCCTTCGGAGCCGGCGGCAACTTTTGCACCCCCGCGTAATTGCGAAGGATATGCACGCCGAACATCGTGACCAAAGCGTCAACGTAGAGCTCGTTCGGGATTTCCCGCTGCGTCAGTTCCGCCTTCAGCAACTGCGCGTATTGCAGCGCCTGGGGATCGACGGTCCCGAAGGGCGGCGGCTGAAGCTCGGCACTATCCGCATCGAGTTCCTGGGCGGCCAGCTCGAGCAGGCTTTCGGGCGTGAGCGCCACGATTACACCCTCCTTAGTGGACGACCAGGTCACGTGGCTTTCCACATTCGCGGGGCTAATCGCAATCATCCCAGCATCGGCGTCGTATTCGTGGACCTTGTCGCCGCCGAGCGACACCCTTATTCCGGGCGAAGGCGCCAGCATCACCCCCACGAAATGCTCCCGCGCCTTGAATGTGTACGATCCCGGCGGACAAACGGAGTGAAACGCGCCGCCCCGGAGGGTGATCACGCGCGGTCCCGCGCTTTTCGGAATTCCATTGAAGATGTGCCGATTGGCCCGTCGCCAATCCGCCCCGGAACCGCCGCGTTCCAGGACCTCGCCCCCGTCTTGCATACCCGCCTTGCCTCAGCCGTATTGCCGAACGACCGAACCCCGGGGTTGCGCAGAGCCCCCTAGGAATTCACATCGCCGCCTAAGATGCCCTTTTCTCAAGCCTCCATTACCGCCCGCTCCAATTTACGGGTGCCGCTGCGTAATGGAAAGAGGGCAAGCTCGTAGAATCACGATGATCGCAAATATCGTCAGATTCTGCAGGTACGATACCATCTGACGGTGCCCGGCCGATGCACCGGCGGCATCGTCGAAGCCATGAGCGACGCAGGAATCTTTTGTCTTCGCGGCGTTCTCGTCGGCACGGTAGCTTTCCAGACATACGCCGGATATTGTGGCGCGAGGCTTCCTGGCGCGCCTATCCAAACGGCCGGTGCCGACGTCGCCCAGCACTATTCGGTGTCCTCCTCCGTGGAGGGCAGCCTGCCTCCCGTGCTCGAGACATTCTCAGAAGCACTGAAGGGAGCAGCGAGCGAAGCGCGCTCTTTACAAGTGCCGTAGCGAGCTCGCGGATTATCAGCGGTCCTCATCGGCGGACCAATTCGCGGTCCACTGCATCGCTGATACGACCTTGATGCCGATCAAGGTGTACAGGGCGTCGTTCGACCAGGATTTACCATCATGTGGAACGCTATCACCACCGCGCCTTTTTCGCGGATATTGAGTTGGCTGTCCTGGACAAGGATGGCCCGCAGCACTTGTTTTTCCCTGCCGGCGCTGCCACGATGGCTGGATTGATGCGCGCACCAGGCGCCATCAGACCGGTGCCGCCGTTCGGTTATCGCGTCGCACGGCTCGTAGGTTTTAGTGCCGGGCGACTCTTAGGTTATCCGGGTGTTTTGTGTCGATCTAATATTAGAGTATTTTGCGGAAGTCAGGGGTTGGCATCTACCCCCCACAGTTCCCGATTAGAGCGCGCATCCCTCGTTGGCGATCTTCTCCTATCGCCATCCGGACAGAGCAGAACTGGTTCAGAGTTCCGCGAAATATAACAAACCGTCTGAAGTTACTCGCAACTTCCGACGGTTTTTAACGATCAAGGTTCGGCCTAGCAGCTAGGGTCAGGACTCATTGATCAGAGCCAGAAGATGACGGCGGCTGCGATGCAGATGGCCGAGAAGAAGGTGTGGGCGCATCGGTCATAGCGGGTTGCGATACGCCTCCAGTCCTTGAGCTTGGCGAACAGGTTTTCGACCTTGTGGCGGTGGCGGTAGAGCGTTGTGTCGTAGGCATATGGGACTTTTCGGCTTCGGCTTGACGGGATGCACGGCTCGATGCCCCTGGCTGCGAGTTGCTCGCGGAACCAGGCACTGTCGTAGCCGCGATCGGCGATCAGATGAGTGGCTGGCGGCAAGGCGTCGAGGACGAGACGGGCGCCCTTGTGGTCGCTCATCTGGCCTTCAGACAGGAGCAGGATGATCGGCCGTCCTTCACCGTCGCAAACGGTGTGGAGCTTCGAGTTCAGCCCGCCTTTTGTTCGCCCGATACGACGGGGAACATCCCCTTTTTGAGCAGGCTCGCCGCGGTGCGGTGGGCCTTCAGATGGGTGGCGTCGATCATGATGCGCTCGGGCTTCGGCCCTTCGCCGGCAAGTCCGGCGAAGATGCGGTCGAACACACCCATCCTGCTCCAACGGATGAAGCGGTTGTAGAGCGTCTTGTGCGGGCCATAGCCCGCTGGCGCATCCTTCCATTGCAGACCGTTCCTGATCACGTAGACGATCCCGCTCACCACCCGTCGGTCATCGACCCGCGGAACGCCATGCGACAGCGGAAAATGCGGCGATATCCGCGCCATCTGGCGCTCGCTCAGCAGAAACAAATCACCCATCACGGTCTCCTTCAACGGAGACCGTGAATCACATCTCTAAGGGAATTAATAGGTCCTGAGCCTAGCTCTCACCCCTCCTTCTATTCCACACCAGGAATGCCGCATCCTCCTCCTCAAACAGCGCCGCCTAGGTTGGTTCCGGCAAACTTGGATCATCGAGCTGGACGCTGAGGTATTCGCGCGGCTCATGCCATGCTGCCACCGCGTCATCGCGCCGATATTGCGCGAGGACTGACAGCACTACATTGCTGTGCGCAGCCAACTAGTTTCGATCCGCGCTCTCGCCTCGTCCCCGATAGTATCCGCCTGGCGCTCAACCTGCCCCCTGTGATCGATGCATGCGCGAATCAAATCGCCGCATCATGCTGGTAATGACGGATCAGATCATGATCGTCATGGTGCGCCTGGCGCGTTATTCGGAGAGCGAGAGCCGATAAGCACGAGTGCCGCGTTCAGGTCCTCGTGGTCAAAAGCCCACGCCATGCGGTCGACTTCCGCCGGCGTGAGACCGACCACACCGGCGGCATTGCACCAGTCATGGCAACAACGAAGGCTTGCCCTGACGCCGAGCCGAGCGTTCCCCGTTATCACGCGCCCATCTGATCCAGACAATGGCCGTCGAAACGCCGACGCCAAACCGTATCACCACAGAACGTGTCGAAGCGGCCGTTGCAGCAGCACTCAGAACGCGAATCCGAAGATCATCACCGTAAGCTCGAGCCAAATCGCTACATCAACATGGACGATCTCAAGGAGCTCAAAAAGCTCATGCTCAAAGCCGCCGCCTAACCAGCATCATGGCCGCTCCTTTTGCAGAACTTGACGCACACAACCTTCAAAAGACGTGCTGTAAGGGCCGAGTGTTGGATTTCATCGTCAGAACACCGGTGCGCGTAAGCTGGTAGCGGCGATTGGCACGCTGTCCGCATGGCGGCTACCTTCGGCGGACTGACCCCGCACGTCAGTCGCCACCGACCGCCGCAGCGCAGGCCTCGACAAAGGCCCGGACCGCGGGCAGCCGCGCGCCCGTGCGCCGCCAGAGCACCCCTGTCTGGCGGATCTCCCCATTTTTCAGCAGGTGCTTCCGGAGCCGTGGCACGTCGGGCCAGGGCAGCCCCCAGTCCGGCACGACCGAGATGCCCAGCCCCCGTTCCACCATTGCAGCGATCACGTCGAGCGCGTCGAGCTCCAGCCACTCGCGCACCGTAAAACCGTTCTCGCGCAGATAGGCGTCGACGATCTGCCCACCCCACTGGTTTCGGTCGTAGCGGATGAAACGGTGCTCAGCGAAGATCCGGGGCAGTTCCGTCACGTCGGTGCCCTCGGGCACCAGCAGGACCAGTGGCTCGTCGCGGATCTTCCGCCAGTCCAGTGTCTTGGGCAGCGCGAATTTCGGTTTGACCAGCAAGGCCGCATCAAGCTCGCCATCGACCAGCGCCTGGTAAAGGTCGATCGAGGAACCGGGACGCACATGATATTCGACCTCCGGGTAGCGCGCGCTCAATCCGGCGATGGCTCCAGGCAGGATGCCGGTCATCGCCGTCGCCGTTGCTCCCAGCCGAAGCTGCCCAGCGGGCACGCCCCGCGCGGCGATGGCCCGAAGGTCCCGTGCATTCTGCACCAGGACACGAGCGCTGGCGAGAATTGCGCGCCCCTCCTCGGTGGGCTGAACCGTACGCCCTGCCCGCTCGACCAGCGCGTGGCCAAGATCGTCCTCGAGCACCCGCAATCGCTGCGCCAGCGCCGCCGGTGTGACGTTCAACCGCCGCGCGGCCTCGGCGATCGAGCCGCATTCGGCAACGGTAATAAAGGTTTCCAGAAAGCGTGTGTCCATAAAGATAGAATATCTATCATCTGAAATTACAAACACCAGTTTTACTTATCTGTCATCGCACCCCTAGCGTCCCTGCCAATCCGCATCACAGGCTGGAAGATATGATCATGAATGTGCAGAGGAAATTTGAGAGACTGGCGACCGACAACGCCCCCGGACAGGAGGTGCGGCTGCGCGCATCGAGGAGCGACTGGATGATCGGCGACCCGCTTCCCGGGCGGCCCGTGGATTTCTCACATGGCGACGTCGACGCGCATGAACCGACGCCGGGCGCCTTCGAGGCTTTTGCCGCGGGTGTCCAAGCCGGCGGCGTTCAGGCCTATACCGAGTATCGCGGCGCCGCGGCCATCCGCGAACCGCTGGCCGAGCGGCTGGCCGAATTCACCGGCGCGCCGGTCGACGCCGCCGAGGATCTGATCGTCACGCCCGGCACGCAGGGCGCGCTGTTCCTTGCCGTAGCGGCAACCGTGGCCGCGGGCGACAAGGTGGCGATCGTGCAGCCCGACTACTTCGCCAATCGCAAGCTGGTAGAGTTCCTCGAGGGCGAGATGCTGCCCGTCCAGATGAATTATGCAGAGACCGAGACAGGCGCGGGCTTGGACCTCAACCAGCTGGAGAAGGCCTTCCGCGCGGGCGCCCGGGTGTTCCTGTTCTCGAACCCCAACAACCCCTGCGGCGTGGTCTATTCCCCGCGTGAAATCGCCGACATCGCCGACCTCGCGACGCGTTTTGGCGCGACGATCATCGTCGACCAGCTCTATTCGCGGCTGCGCTACGAGGGCAGCACCTACACCCACCTGCGGGCCCAACCGGCCATTCCGGCAGACAACGTCGTGACGATCATGGGGCCGTCCAAGACGGAATCGCTCAGTGGCTACCGCCTTGGTGTTGCCTTCGGCGCACCCGCCGTGATCGAGCGGATGGAAAAGCTCCAGGCTATCGTATCGCTACGCGCGGCGGGCTATTCGCAGGCGGCTCTGAAGACGTGGTTCAACGAGCCCGAGGGGTGGCTAGACGCCCGCATCGCCGCACATCAGGCGATCCGCGACGAACTTGTCGCACTGTTCCGTAGCATCGGGGGTTGCACCGTCCGCCAGCCCGGCGCGGGCAGCTACCTCTTCCCCCGGCTGCCTGAGTTGACTATCCCGCCCGCTAATTTGGTCAAGGCGTTGCGCGAACAGGCCGGCGTGACTGTGACGCCGGGAACCGAGTTCAGCCCGCACACCGCCCGCAGTGTCCGGCTGAATTTTTCGCAGGATCACGCAGCCTCGGTTTCCGCGGTCGAGCGCCTCGCGGCGCTTGTCGAACGATACCGTGCCTGAGCGGTGACCATGTCCGATCAATATCTCACCGTCCGCTGCCGCTCGACCCGGGGCATCGTCGCCGCCATCGCCGGATATCTTTCCGAACAGGGCTGCAACATCACCGACAGCGCCCAATTTGACGACTTGGAGACCGGCAACTTCTTCATGCGTATCGGTTTCTGCAGCGAGACCGGGGCGAGGATCGACGATCTTCGCAAGGGCTTTGCCGAGGTCGCGAACCCGTTCGGGATGGACTACGCGTTCCACGACTCGTCCGAAAAGATGAAGGTGATCGTCATGGTCAGCCGTTTCGGGCACTGCCTGAACGACCTTCTCTACCGCTGGCGCATCGGCGCGCTCCCCATCGAGATCGTCGCCGTCATCTCTAACCACATGGATTATCAGAAAGTCGTGGTGAACCACGACATCCCCTTCCACTGCATTCGGGTCTCGAAGGAGAACAAGCCGCAGGCAGAAGCGCAGATCATGCTGTTGGTCGAGGAAACCGGCGCGGAGCTCATCGTGCTGGCGCGCTACATGCAGGTCCTGTCGGACGAGATGTGCCGGAAGATGTCAGGGCGGATCATCAACATCCACCATTCCTTCTTGCCCTCTTTCAAGGGCGCGAACCCCTACAAGCAAGCATTCGAACGGGGGGTGAAGCTGATCGGGGCAACTTCGCATTACGTCACCGCCGACCTGGATGAAGGGCCGATCATCGAACAGGACACCGTGCGCGTGACCCATGCCCAGAGCGCTGACGACTACATCAGCCTCGGTCGGGATGTGGAGTGTCAGGTGCTTGCCCGCACGGTTCATGCGCATATCCACAGACGCGCTTTTCTGAACGGCACCAAGACTGTGGTCTTCCCCGCGAGCCCAGGAAGCTATGCGTCCGAGCGCATGGGTTAAAGGCGGCAGCGATGCCGAAGGGCGGTGACGCTGCAAATCGCGCCATCTCCGGCAAACACGAGCAGGCGACCGGGTAATCGCAAAAAAATCCTTGACCAACGTTAAGTATCCTAATTGGATACACATCTGGAAGACCACGATCTCCGGGCGGGCAGGCCCGGCCGGAGCAAGAATGACAAGGCGAAACGCCGACCCAGGTTTGCCGGGCTGACCCTGTGCAAACGTCGAACCAGAGGAGAGTGCACATGAACATCTTGAGCAAGACGCGCCACGGTCTCTGCGCTGTCGCCATGACGGCTGCCTTGGCGCTTGGCCCGTCCGCCGCCCAGGCGCAGGAGACCATAAAGCTGGCCCATGCCGAGGCCGAGGGCAACCTGCTGGAAAATCCCTATTGGGCGCTGACGCAGGTCCTGGGTTCCGAACTCGAGACCGGCACGAACGGACGCTATACGCTTCAGGTCTTCCCCAACAAGCAGATGGGTGACACCGAATCGATCACCGAGCAAACCGCGCGCGGAGTGATCCAGATGGCTACCAGCATTGCCAGCGGTCAGCTCGCGAGCTTCTTCCCGTCGATCCAGATTCTCGACATGCCCTATACCTTCAACAGCACCGACGAGGCGCGCGCCGTGCTCGACGGCCCCTTCGGACAGGAGCTGGCCGATGCCGCTGCCAAGGAATCGGGTGTCCGCATCCTGGCCTACCTGCCCTCCGCATTCCGCAACTTTTCCAGTTCCAAGGCGCCGATCCATTCGCCTGCCGACATGGTCGGCCAGAAGATCCGCGTGCAGCCGATACCGATCCACCTGAAGATCGTGGAATCCCTTGGCGCCTCGGCTACCCCCATCGCCTGGGCGGAGCTTTACAACGCGCTTCAGACCGGCGTTGCCGACGGTCAGGAAAACGCGCCCTATGTGCTGCTGCTTGCCAACCTGCAGGAGGTCCAGAAGTATTACACACTCGACAAGCACCTGCTGAACGTGGCGCTGATCGCGGTGAACGAGGACTTCTACCAAAGCCTCTCCGACGCCGACAAAGCCGTCCTGAACTCTGCCGTACGTGAAGCGAAGCTCGCCTTCCTCGGCATCGTGAAGGCGAAGGAATCGCAGGATCTCAAGAAGATCGCCGATGCCGGCGTCGAGATATACCAGCCAACGCCGGAGGAATTCCAGCAGTTTGTCGACGCGACGCGCGACCCGGTGCGTGAGCTTCTGGCGGAAACGGTCGACCAGAAATGGTTCGACAAGCTCGACGCGGCCATCGCAGAAGTCCGTACCAAGAACGCGTCCAACTGATCCCCACTGTTGTAGCAATCGCTGTCCTGCCTCGTCCATCGGGGCAGGACGGGCCCCAGCGGAGGATCGCACATGACGCTGATCTTGAAATTCGCAGACTTCGTCGGGTGGTTAGCGTCAACGACCGCGCGAATCCTGCTGATCGCCGTTGTGCTGTTTTTGGTAACTCAGGTGACCCTGCGCTTCGGCTTTAATTACTCGCTGCCCTGGCCCGAAGAAGCCTCTCGCTACCTGATGATCTGGATCGTGATGCTGACCGCGTCGCAACTTGTCCGGTACAACGAGCTCGTTCGCGTCGACTTCCTCGACAAGCTCTGGCCCGCGAAGCTGCTGGTCTGGCGCAACGCGTTGTTTCGCGTCGTCATGATCGCGATGTTTTCGCTGATGACCTATCATGGATGGCTGCAGGCCGATTTCGCATGGCGCCGCACCACCGCCGCGCTGCAGATTTCCTGGTTCTGGCCCTATCTCTCGATCCCCGTTGGCTGCGCCCTGGTCGTGTTTCAGCTCGTCGCCGTGACCATTCGGGAATTCCTTACTGGAGCCGAGATCACCCCCCACATCGTCGAACTCCAGGAGACTGCCGAATGAGCCTCTCTCTCCTCCTCATCGTGGGTATCCTGCTCCTGCTCCTGCTGCTCGGGAGCCCTGTTATCTTCGCCATCGGTGTCGCCGCCATTTCTTATTTCTTCGTCGAACCGAACATGAGCTCGATGCTTTCGGTCGTCGTGCACAAGTTCTTCACCGGCATGGACGTCTTCATCTGGCTGTCGATCCCGCTCTTCGTCATCGCCGGCGAGATCATGTCGGCCACCAACATGACTGAACGGCTGCTGGGCTTCTCGCGCCTGCTGGTCGGGCGGCTGCGCGGCGGACTTGCCTATGTGAACGTGGTCGGATCGATGCTCTTCGGCGGCGTCTCGGGATCGGCCATGGCCGACATCGCGGCACTGGGGCCCGTCGAGATCGAGATGATGAAGAAGGACGGCTACGACCGCGACTTCTCGACCGCGCTGACCGTCAGTTCAGCGATCCAGGGGCCGATAATCCCGCCCTCGATCCCGCTCATCATGTTCTCCAGCCTCACCAATACCTCCGTAGCGGCCCTATTCCTCGCAGGAGCGGTGCCCGGCGTCCTGCTGGGTCTGGGGCTGATGGTCGTGGTCTTCATCATGGCGCGTGTCAGAAACTTCCCGGCCAATCCCATCCGCGATCTGACTGCTGCGAGGGCGTTCCGCATCATAGTGGATGCATTCTGGTCGCTTTTCATGCCGGTAATCATCATCGGCGGCATCGTCTCCGGCGTCTTCACCGCAACCGAGGCCGCAGCGGTGGCCGTGGCCTACGCGCTGCTGGTGGGCGTCTTCGCCTACCGCAACCTGTCGCTCAAAGAACTCTGGGCGATCCTCGATCGCTCGGCGCGGGTGACAGCCTCGATCTACCTCATCGTCGGCTTCGCCACGATCATCAGCTGGATTATGGCCAACGAACGCCTTCCCGACATCCTTGAAAGCTTCATCGTCGGACAGGACCTCGCCCCCTGGATCATTCTACTGGCGATCAATCTTTTCTTGTTGATCAACGGGCTGTGGATCTCAGACTCAGTGCAGATGCTGCTCTTTGCGCCGCTTTTCACCCCCATTCTCGCCGCTCTCGGCGTCGAGCCGGTCCACTTCGGCGTAATCATGACGATGAACATCATGATCGGCCTGCTGACACCGCCCTATGGCATGGCCCTTTATCTGGGATCCGCCGTCAGCGGCGTACCACTGGGGCGCATCATAAAGGCAAGTCTGCCGATGCTCGCCGCATCACTCATCGTGCTGATGCTGGTCACCTATGTGCCAGCGATCTCTCTCACCCTTCCCCGCCTTTTCGGCTTCATCAACTGAGGAAACGCATCCGATGACCACCGCACAAGACATTGCGGGTATGCTGCCTGCTACCATCACACCCTTCACGGCATCGGGCGACGTCAACTACGGCATGATCCCCCGCATCGTCGACCACGTCTTCGCGGGTGGCGCCAAGGGAATCCTGCCCATCGGCGGCACCGGCGAATACACCATGCTGTCGAACGAAGAGCGACGACGCGTGGTCGAGATCTCGGTCGAAGCAGCCAAGGGTCGCGGCCCGGTCATTGCCGGGCTGTTGTCACCGGGTTATGCGGACAACATGCTCGTGGCGAAAGACGCAAAGGCCGCCGGTGCCGATGCGGTCATGCTGATTCTGCCCTTCTACGCCACCGGCCACGACCAAGGCATGGCCGACTACGTTCGCCGCTTCCGCGACGAGATCGACATGCCCATCGTCTTCTACGAGATCCCCGGTCGCACCGGCGTCAGGATCGGCGTCGATCATATGGCCAAGCTCGCCGAGGAGGGCGTGATCATCGGCATGAAGTTCTCGGACACCGATCTGACCCGCTGCGCGCATCTTGCGGAACTCACGAACGAGAATTTCTGCCTGCTGGGCGGTCAGGAAGGGCTCATGACCTATCAAGCGTCGCTGGGCGCTCGCGGCGCGGTGCTTGCGGCGGCAAATCTCTTCCCGCGCTTTTGGAACCATGCGCTCCAGTTGGGCAAAACCGGACAAATCGCGGAGCTGGTCAAGCATATGGAGCTGGCCCGGCCGATGATCGACACCGCCTTCATGGAACCGAACCCGGTGCCACTGAAAGTCGGCATGAAGCTCATCGGCATCGACTGCGGCGAGGGTCGTCTGCCGCTGCAACCGCCGAGCAAGGCCACGGTCGACGCAGTGACGGCGCTGGTCGAGAAATTCAACGTCGAATGGGGCGTCAAAGAGTATGCCTAAGACACTGGCGCCGGACAGGACGGTCAGCGCTCTGCGGGAGATTGTCGGGCCCAAGGGCATCCTGACCGGCGATGACATGGCGGGTTACCTGACGGACTGGCGCGCCCGGTCCACGGGCACGGCGGAGTGCGTCGTGATGCCTGCCAGTACCGAGGAGGTGTCGAAGGTCGTGTCCTACTGTTCCCGGCACGCCCTTCCTCTCTATGTCCAAGGGGGAAACACCAGCTTGTGTGGCGGCTCGGTGCCCGGCAAGGTCGGAGGAGACATCCTCCTGTCAACCCGGCGCCTCAATGCCGTGCGCGAGATCGATCCGGTCAGCAACCTGGCGGTCGTCGAGGCCGGTCTTGTGCTGGCCAATCTGCACGAGATCGCCGAAAAACACGACCGTATTTTCCCGATGCACCTGGGATCGGAAGGCACAGCCCAGATCGGCGGGCTGCTGTCGACCAACTCAGGCGGCGTGTCCGCCGTGCGCTACGGGCCGATGCGCGACCTCGTGGCCGGGCTCGAGGTCGTGCTTCCGGATGGCTCGGTAATCTCGCGGCTCAACGGGCTGCGAAAGGACAACCGTGGCTTCGACTGGAAGCATCTCTTCATCGGCGGCGAGGGAACACTCGGCATCGTAACGGCCGCGGCCCTTAAGCTGCACACGAAGATGACCGCAAGGGCCGACGCGCTGGTTGCCATCTCCTCGCCTGCGCAGGCGACCGAGGTCTTCCGCGCCGTCCGCGACCGCTTTGATACGCGGCTGACGGCCTGCGAACTCGTCTCCGGAACTGAAGTTTCGCTGACATTGAAACACGTGCCGGGCCTACGCTTTCCGACGACTGACGTGCCCGACTGGATGGTGCTGATCGAACTGGGCGACACCGGCGGAGAGGAAGCATTGCGCGAAGGCCTGCAGGAATGTCTGGCCGAGCTTTTCGAGAACGGGACGATCACCGATGCCGTTGTCTGCCAGAATCTGCGCGAAAGCGAGGATCTGTGGAAATGGCGGCACTCCTTCTCGGAAGCCAACAAAAAGGCAGGCCACGGCATCGTCTTCGACCCCGCGCTGCGGGTGAAGTCGGTGCCCGAGTTTATTGAACGCGCCATCCCGGCCGCACTCGAGATGGTCCCCCTCGCGATACCGCTGACGGTCTGCCACCTGGGTGACGGCAATTCTCATCTCATCGTCATGATCCTCAAGGAGGATCTGCCGAAGATCGATGACCTGGAGGAACTCACGAACCGCATGTTCGAACGCATCCACGACATCGTCGCCGATCTGGGCGGGTCTTTCAGTGCCGAGCATGGCATCGGGCGCAAGCTCGTCGAGGAATTGGTGCTGCGCCAGCCCCCGGCCGAAATCGCGCTGATGCGCGCGATCAAGCAGGCGATCGACCCGACAGGCATCATGTCGCCGGGCGTGCTGCTTGGCTGAATGTATGGACCGTGCCTCGGCGCGGCCTCGACCTGAAACGAAGAGAGAAAACATGTACGACTTTACGGGCAAGATCGCGGTCATCACCGGCGGTGCCGGCGGTATCGGCGAGGCGGCCGCGGCAGGCTTTGCCCGCACCGGCGCCAAGGTTTACATTATGGACTGGTCGCAGGAGTCGCTCGATGCGGCTATCGGGCGCTTGTCGTCGCTGGGGGACGTGACCCCCATACAGGTGGACGTGACCGATCGTGCGGCACTTGACGCCGCCTTCGCGAAGATCGCCGAGGCCGGCGGGACGGATATCCTCGTGACTTCCGCCGCCATCGTAAAGACCGGCCGGATCCTCGATTTCGACCCCGAGACCTGGACGAAGATTCTCGACGTGAACCTCACCGGCACCTTCCACTGCTGCCAGATCGCCGGGCGCCAGATGAAGGCCAAGGGCAAAGGCCGCATCATCACCGTGAGCTCGGTCAACGGCCAGATCGCCAACACCGGGCGCGGAGCCTATTCCTGCACCAAGGGCGGCGTCGATATGCTGACCCGCCTGCTCGCCAACGAGTTGGGGGACAAGGGCATTACCGCCAACGCGGTGGCGCCGGTGCCGGTGGATACGCCCATGGTCCTTCAGGTGCACGGCCCCAAGGACCGCGCCATCTGGGAGGACCAGATCCCTGCGAAGCGCTATGCGAAACCGGAGGAAGTCGCCTCGGCCATCCAGTTCCTTGCCAGCGACGAGGCCGCCTACATCAACGGGCACATCCTGAACGTGGATGGCGGTTTCATGGCCTCGGGGGTGGTCCTGCGCGAGGAGTAACCCGTCTGGCAGTGCCGGGGCCTAATGTTCCGTAAGGCGGCGGATTTCAGATCACGCTGATCCCCTCGCCTCCGAGGATGCGCCGGACCGACCCTACGGCCGAGTGCGGCGTGTAGGCTCCCGTCACCCCGCCCAGCGATCGCGACGAAATTTGCAGATCCCAGTTCAGCCCCGGGCCGGTCACTTCGATTTGGTGAATCATCTCAGCCTGCCCCGGCACCGCTACGATCCGGCTCACGGTTTCATCGAAGCCGAGACCCGCCAGCGACACCGCCGCATGCACGTTCACGTTGCGGGGGAAACGATGGCAGGCCCCGCGCGCGGACCCCTCGTAGACAACCCCTTCGGCATCCGGATCGACCCCCAGGCTCTTGCCGCTCTTGGTCGTAGTGATCGTCACGCTTTCGATGAGCCCGCGCCCGTCCCCGATCCCGTCGAGCCCGAGCACGGCCCCATGCGGCACGTAGAACCGTCTCCCGCTCGCATGCGCAGCCGCCAGAACGGCGTCTTCGTTCGCACGATCCGCAAGTGCGGTGCTGCTGAAGGCGCAGAAATCCGCGCCAGCCAGCGCCACCGGGGCCAGCCGCGCCACGATCTCGGGCATGGCAGCTTCGATCACCAGGTCGACCGGACGCCGTAAGGCCTCTTTCTCGTCGCTGATCAGGATTCCGGCGGCCAATCCTTGATCGCCGCGCTTGCCGGCGTCGCGCACCAGCACGAAGGCGATCTCGACATCCGGTCTGGAGCGCAACTCTTCGAGGATCGCCTGCCCGATGGCGCCGGTACCGATCACGCCGACCCTTGTGATGCCTGTCATCAATGTCATCCCCTCATCGTTATTCCGCGGCGCGGACAAGGCGGTGGCGGGGCAGCACGTCGGCGAGGAACGCCGCCGCATAATCCGACGAAGCCACGTCGAAGAACATGTCCACCTGCGTAGCATCGCTCCCGCACAGGAGCACGGCATCGAGATGCATAGCACGCGTCTGTAGCACGCTCCCCACCGGAAAGGCACGTTCGCGCGTATCCGCTGCAGTGAGCAATGGCAGCGCGTCTCGCGTGCCCCGGCCGGTCAGACGCAGCCAGCACCAGCCCTCGTCGCGATAGGCATCGTACCCCTTCACTCCTTCAGCCGCCTCCCACGCGTCGCGCAGGGACTTCAAAGCTGCGCCGTCGCTCGGACTTGCAGGCAGCACCAGCGCCTCATCTTGGCCCAGTCGCGCGATGCGCAGGCGATCGCTCTCAGCAACTTTGTTCACGATGTCGGGCAGCGTGACACCCTGCGCCTTCAGCCATGCGGCTGTACCCGAGCCGCGTAGTCCGAAACGCGGCAGGGGCGAGAGGTCGAACACCATGTCGGCGCCCGGCTCTAGGGCGCCTGTCAGTGCGGGCAGCCGGTTGAGCGGCCAGTGGCGGTGACTGGCAAGCTGAGCGGTCATTCAAAGCTCCTGGCGTGTGTTGTCCGGGTCGTAGAAGGGAAGCGGGACCACCGGCGCTTCGACTTCGCGACCGGTGAAGGATCGGATGCGCAGCGTAGCGCCCGGCACCGCATCTTCCGGTGCCGCATAGGCCAGACCGATCCAACGATCGAGCGAAGGCGAATGTCCGAACGAGGTGACTTGCCCCACCGGATGGCCGTCACGCAGAACAAGAGCGGATTCGCCGACATCCGTCACCAGATCGTCCGGTAATGTGAAGCCGCAGAGCCGCCTCTTGTCACCGAGGCTGCGCCGCATCTCGACGGCGGGCTTGCCGATGTAGAAAGGCTTCTTCTTGGACAGCGCCCAACCCATGCCGAGCTCGTCCGGCGTGGTCAGGGCGTCGGTGTCCTGCCCGATGATGATATGCCCCTTTTCGAGCCGCAGGATTCGCGAGGCCTCGAGCCCATAGGGGCGCAGACCCAGCTCTTCGCCCGCCTCCAGCAACGCCCGCCAGAGCGCAACGGCGCGCGACTGCGGCAAGTGCACCTCGTAACTGAGCTCGCCGGTGAAGCCGATCCGCATTACCCGCACGGGCAGGCCCGCAAGCGTGCCTACACGCCCATGGAGGAAAGCGAAGCCCTCGCGCGAAAAATCGATATCGCTGCTCAACCGTTCCAGCACCTTCCGGGCATTCGGCCCGGTGAGATTGATAGCCGCAAAGGCCGGAGTAACGTTCTGGATGTCCAGATCCATTCCCCAGATGGTCTTTTGCAGCATCATCTCGGCAAAGACCCGGTCCACTGCGCCGGTGGTCGAGGTCACATAGAAGTGGTCCTCGGCCATGCGGAAGGCCACGCCATCATCCATGACCGAGCCCAACTCGGTCAGCGACAGGCAATAGCGCACCCGTCCCACGGGCTGTTTCGCGTGGGCCATGGTGTAGAAGCGGTCGAGGAACGCCGCAGCCGACGGCCCGCGCAATTCCAGCTTGCCCAGGGTCGAGACGTCGAGGATCCCAGCCGCCTCGCGCACTATGCGGATCTCGCGGGTGACGCCGTCGCGGAAGCTCTCGCCGCCGCGATAGAGAAAGGGCCGCCACCATGTGCCCACGGGCTGCATCTGCGCGCCCGCGGCAAGGTGTTCACCCTGTAGGGCGGTGTGGCGGTACCGTTGGGGTGTGGTGTCGGCCAGCAGACCCAGCTTTTCCGGCCCAAAGGGCGGGCGCGAGGTGGTTATGCCTACATCGGCCAGGGTCCGGCCGGTCTGCCCGGCGACGATCCGCGCCGTGGCCAGCGCCGAGTGCCGCCCTTGCGAAGGACCCATGCCCACCGTGGAATAGCGCTTGACCAGTTCCAGTTCGCTGTAGCCGTCGGCCACCGCGTTCTTGATGTCTTTGGCCTGCAGGTCCTCGTCGAAATCCACGAAATCGCGACCCTTGGGGTGGTAGTTCACCTGCGGAGCGCGGCGCCAGCCTTTTTCGGGGGCGATGGTCTCGGCGGGCAGCCGGGTCAGCCCCAGCCCGGCGGCGGCCCGCTGCCCGGCGATTTCGCCGCTGCGCAGCACGCGGATCAGGTTCGAAAGCCCATCGGCGGCCCCAGCAATATGAACATGTGCGGGCAGCCCGGTGATGGCGAATGTGGTGCCACTGGCATCAGACGACAGGCGCGCCCCGGCCTGCAGCGCAAGCTGATAGCCGGGAGTATAGCCCCCCGCAACAACCAGCAGGTCGCACGCCTCGGTCCGCAAGCGGTCGGAACTCAGGCGGATATCGACCGCCTTCAGGTGCAGTCCGCGCCTTGTACCCCTGGCCTCCATGATGGAGGCCCCGCGAAGTACGGTCAGGCCACGCCGCGCCAGATCCAAATCGAAACCGTCGCGGTCCTCCGTTTCGGGATCGATGATGGCGGCAACCTCGACGCCTGCGTCCTGCAGGTCGAAGGCGGCGAGATAACCGTCACGGTGTCCGGCATAGACCACCGCCCGCTCTCCGGGACGCACACCGTAGTGTCGCATAAGCCGCTGCACGGCGGAGGATACCATGACGCCGGGCAGGTCATTGTTGCGGAACACCAAGGGCTGCTCATGCGCGCCAGTGGCGAGCACAAGCTCGGCGGCACGGACACGGATGAACCGGTCGCCCCGGACGATCGGTATCCAATTGTCATCGAACCGGCCGTTGCAGACCGCGTCGCAAAGAACCTCGATACCCGGCTCGGCGTCAATCTGTGCACGCAGGTCCGCAAGGATGCCTTCAGCCTCGGCATGATCCTCGGCAAAGCGCGCATAGGTCAGCGCGCCGCCCAGCTCTGGCTCGCGCTCGACTAACATCACTTGCGCGCCCGCGCGTGCCGCCGCCAGCGCCGCCGAAAGGCCCGCCGGTCCAGCACCCACGACCATCACATCACAATGGCGCGTCTCCTTCACATATCGCTGCGGTGCGGGCGCGAGGCTGACCGTGCCAAGCCCCGCCGAGTTCCGGATGATCGGTTCCCAGAATTTCAGCCACGCGCCTTTGCCTGGCGAAAAAAACGTTCGGTAGTAAAAGCCCACGGGCAGAAAGCGGCCCAGATGGTCGATGACGCGGCCCCGGTCGCGCAGGAGCGTGCCACGCAGATTGACCGGCATGACCGCCATACCGTCCGACACGGCACGGATATCCGCGCGCACGTTCGGTTCGTCGCCGATCTGGACCAGCGTGTTCGCATCCTGCCCGGCCATGGTCAGAATGCCCCGCGGGCGGTGATACTTGAAGGAGCGCGACAGAATCCATTCGCCTTTTGCTGCAAGCGCGCTGGCGATTGTGTCGCCGGGGTGCGCTTCAATCCGGCGCCCCTCGAATGTGAAGCTGATGCGCTGGCTCCGGTCGATGCGGCTTCCCCAGCCGCCGCCAAGTCTCTCAGTCATTCAGCACACGATGCCTTTGTGGTCCCTGCGCCCTTGAGGTAGGTGCGGAGGATCTCGTCCGTATTCAGATGGCGTTCGGCGATGAAAACCGTATTGGACGGCGTATGCTGCCACCATTCGCGCAGCACGCCCATCGGGTTCGGCGCAAAGAACAGATGCTCCACCAGCGCGCGCCCTTCGGGCGCCTCATCGTCGCGGACCGGACCGAGCCATTGGAATTCCGCGATGTTTCGGGGCCCGTTCACCGGGCAGGTCATCACTTTCATGACTTCGCTCCTCAGTGTCCGGCCGCCGTTGCGCCCATTTCGTTCAACAACTCGAAGCGCTCGAAGCGCTCCAGCGTGAAGGGCCGCAGGATCTCGGGAACGCAGCCCGTGGCGATGGTTTCGGCCATGCGCTTGCCGGCGACCGCCGTCGCCTTGAAGCCCCAGGTGCCCCAGCCCGCGTCAAGCCAGTAGTTGTCAAGCGGCGTCGCGCCCATGATCGGGCTGAAATCCGGCGTGATATCGGTGATCCCTGCCCATTGGCGCATGATCTTGACGTTGTGCAGGCAAGGGATGAGTTGCAGCGCCCCAGTGGCCAGCGCCTCCTTCTGCGGCAGGCTCGATCGGGTCGAGGCAAGCTGATAGGGGTCGGTGCCGCCGCCGATCACCACCTCCCCGCGCGAGGACTGCACGAGGTAGGTATGCAGGTTCGACGACGACAGCAGGATGTCGAGAAACGGCTTCAGCGGCTGGGTCACCATAGCCTGCAACGGGAAACAGCGGATGGGCAGCGGAATGCCTGCCATCTCACCGATGCGTCCGTTGAGACCGCCTGCTGCTTGGAGCACCTGCCCCGCGATGATGGTGCCGCGGTTCGTATGCACCTCGGTCACGCGGGCGCCGCGGACCGCCATACCTGTCACCTCGGTGCGCTGATGGATCTCGACGCCTTTCTCGGCCGCGCGCTTGGCATAGCCCCAGGCCACCGCGTCATGGCGCGCCGTGCCGCCGTCCTCGTGCCAGAGCCCGCCAAGCACCTCATGTGCACCACCCTCGTCCAGGTTCACATGCGGACATATCTCGCGCACTGTCTTCGCATCGACGACCTCGATTCGGGTGCCCATGTGCTTGCCCATCTCGGCGCGCAGCCGGAAGCTGCGCATCGCACCGTCGGAATGCGCAAGGGTGAGCTGCCCGCGCTGCGAAAACATGATGTTGAAGCCCAGTTCCTGGGACAGGTCTTCGAAAAGCTGCACGCCTTCCTTGTAGAAGGCGATGGACGGCGGGGTCAGGTAGTTCGAGCGCACCGTAGTGGTGTTCCGTGCGGTGTTGCCTCCCGCGAGATAGCCTTTGTCCAGCACCGCGACGTTGTGAATGCCGTGATAGTTCGACAGGTAATAGGCCGCCGCAAGCCCATGCCCCCCGCCGCCGATGATCACGACATCGTAGGACCGGCGCAGATCCGGCGTGGGCGGGATGTCCCGGAAGGATCGATGTTCCCGCCGCAGCCCGTATTTCAGTAGTTCAAGTGGCATTCGCAGACCTCGTTTGCGTACCGCAAACTCACCGGGACTGGCGCCTGCCTGCAAGAAATGGAACTTTACCCCCAGACCTCGTTTTCGTAATGACCTCAAAAAGAGATCGAGGAATATTATGCGAACTTTGCCTCACCTCACTTATCTTCAGGCCTTCGAGGCCGCCGCCCGGCATCTCAGCTTCAGCCGCGCCGCCGAAGAGCTGAACTGCACCCAATCGGCGATTAGTCAGCGGGTTCGTGCGCTCGAGCAGCATCTCGGACGGCCGCTGTTTCACCGGCGCCGCAACGGACTCGAACTGAGTGAAGTAGGTCAGGCCTACCGCCCCGGCGTAGCCGAAGCACTGGACGTACTCGAAGCGGCGACGCAAGGGCTGGTAGGGGCTCGGGCGCAGCGCACGGTCACCGTGTCCGCGCCGGTTTCCTTCGCATCGATCTGGCTGGCGCGCAATCTGAGCGATTTCCAGGCCCGCCACCCCGAGATCGAGGTGCGGCTGAACAGCACGATCTGGACCGATCCGAACGTCGACCTCGCGGATCTGAGCATCGCCATGGTGGATCGGGTGCAGCTGACGCCCGACATGACGCCTCTGGGCCGCGAGCGTATGGTGCTAGTCGCCCCTCCGCGTGAATCCTTGCCCGCTCCCGGCGAAAGCCTGTCAGACTGGGTAAACAGGCGACGGCTGGTCTATATCCAGGGCAAGCACCAACTCTGGGAACGCTGGGCCAAGGCGATGGCGGTGCAACTGGCGCCACAGCGCGCGCCGGTCAAGGTCGACAACACCACAACAGCACTCGAAGTCATCGCCGGCTCCGGCGGGTTGACCGTGGCGTTCTCGACCCATGCCGACCCGATGATAGCTGCGGGCCGCCTGTCGGCTCCGGCGGGACAAGGGGCCGGGACCTCCCTGGTCCATGTAGCCGCCTTCAATACGCAACGCCCGGTAACGCCATCGGCGCGCAAGTTCCACGCCTGGCTTACACAGAGTTTTGCCGCTGGCTGATCTCAGCCAGCGTCGGTCCCCGCAGTCAGCTTCGGCACCTCCGACGCCCGTTTGGTCGGTGCAGAGAAGAGCAGCCTTTGAAGTCGCCCGCGCGACAGCGCTTCATGCTCGATTGCCAGCGCCTCGGAACGGTCCTGATCGCCGTTGCGGATCACCTCTACCATTTCTCGGTGCTGGCGACAGGTTTCCTGAAGATGTGCCTCGGTGTCCTTGTCCAGCGGCTTGCCGGGGATGCGCCCCTCGTGCTGCGAAAAGGCCGCCCGGGCAAGGCGGAAATTGCCGATCAGCGCGTGTTCGTAGAAGCGCTGGAAATATCGGTTGTGCGCGGCCTCGGAGATCGCGAGATGGAACGCCAGGTTGAGTTCGGAGCGTGCCATGCCGTCTCCCAGTTCGATACCGTTTTCGAAAGCCTTCATCGCCTTTTCGATTTTCATGAATTCGGCGGCGGTGCAGTTGGATGCCGCGAGCCGGTGGATCATCCGGCTCGAGACCAGCAGTGCCTCGCCCAGCCGTGGAATCTCGTCGAAATCAAGCGGAGCCACCCGCACGCTGCGTCCATCGCGGATCACCAGGTCGTCGGCAATGAGCTGGATGATCGCCTCGCGCACGGGCGTCCGCGACACCTCCATCGCCTTGCAGAGCGTCGCCTCGTCGATGATCGAGCCGGGGCGCAATTCGAGCCGGAGGATGGCCTCTCGAATCCTCTCATAGACCTTGCTTCCGTCACGTACCCGCTTGTCGACCATGCCGAATCTGCGCTCTTTCACTGCCGTGCTCCCGTCACGCTAAAGAGCCTGTGGGGAGAACTCAAGAGGCCGGCTGCGGACGGAAACGCGCCCTCGCGTCGAAGTAATCCTGCCCGAAAGGCGCGCATCAGACCGGTTCGGGATGCGCATCCGCGCGAGCGAAGCGCTCGGCAAAGACGGTCCGGTCCATGTTACCACCGCTCAGCACAACCACAGCGCAGCGCCCCAGCAGTCGCAGCCCTCCCGATAACAGTGCCGCGAGACCCACCGCCGCACCCGGTTCGACCACGAGCTTCGCCTCATCGAAGAGCAAGTTCACGGCGGAGATCACCTGCGCGTCGCTCACCACCAGTCCGCCCGCAAGATGCGCCTTCAGGATCGGAAAAGTCAGCTTGCCGGGAGTTGCCGTGAGAATAGCGTCGCAGATAGACACCGCGCCCTTGACGTTCTTCACCCGCTCGCCCGCATGGAGCGATCGGCGCAGGTCGTCAAAGCCCTCGGGCTCGGCTGCGTACAGTGAGGTGGAAGGCGACAATGAGGCCATCGCCGTCGCTATTCCGGCCAGCAGGCCACCGCCGCCCGCCGGACACGTCAGCACATCAGGCACCACATCCAGGGCGGCACATTGCTCGACGATCTCGAGCCCCACCGTCCCCTGCCCGGCTATGACGCCTTCGTCGTCATAGGGCGGAACCAGCATCGCGCCGGTCTTTGCCTGGATGTCAGCGGCGATTTTCTCCCGATCGTCGTTGACACGATCATAGGTGACGACCCGCGCACCCAGCCGTTGCGTGTTGCGCATCTTGATGGCGGGCGCATCCGAGGGCATCACGATCGTCGCGGTCATGCCGAACGCCGCGGCTGCGGCGGCTACGCCTTGCGCATGGTTCCCCGCCGAGTAAGCGACGACCCCGCGCGCACGCTCCTCATCGCTCATCATGGCGATGCGGTTGAAGGCACCTCGGAACTTGAACGACCCGGTGCGCTGCAACGGCTCGGCCTTGAGCAGTACCCGTCCGCCGGCCATCTCGTTGAGGACACGCAGTTCCAAAAGCGGTGTTGGGACTGCGTGGCCGCGCAGCCGTCCGCTTGCGGCTTCGATATCCGAAAGGTCGATCATTGGCTGCTCTCGCGAGGGTTCACAGGAAGGAGGGTAGCCACAACACGATGTCGGGCCAGATGGTCAGGATTGCGGCGGCAAGACACATGAGCATGAAAAACGGTGCCGCATAGACCGCCACCCGCAGGATCGAGACGGTGGTGAGATTCTGCAGGATGAACAGGTTGAAGCCCACTGGCGGGGTGATCTGGGCAAGCTCGGTCATGACCACGAGGAAGATGCCGAACCAGATCGGATCGAAGCCCGCGGCGGTGATCAGCGGCAGGGTAATCGGCAGCGACATCACTGTGATGGAGATGCCCTCGAGGAACATGCCCAGCACGATGAAGAACACCGCCAGCACCGCTATCAGCTCGTAGGGCGACAGCTCCAGATGCGCGATGTAACTGGCCACCTGCTGGGGCACATGCAAATATGCCATCGCGGTCGACAGGAACGACGCGGTGATCAGGATTGCCACTATCATGCAGCTTGTGTGGACGGCGGCGCTCAGGCTGTCGCGGATTACCTTCCAGCTGAGCTGTCGCGTCACAAGAGTCAGCAACAGAGTTGCTCCAACACCGACAGCGCCCGCTTCGGATGGCGTGGCAAGCCCGCTGTAGATTGAGCCAAGCACCATCAGCACGAGCGCCAGAACCGGTAGCAGCAGCCAGAGCCCGCGCAGGATGTCGCTTATCGCTGAGGGCACGCCATCGGAAGGCGCAAGGCTTTTATCGAGGACGCAGCGCAGCCCAATATAAGCTGAGAACATACCGGCGATGAGCACTCCCGGGACCACACCTGCTAGGAATAAGCGTGAGATAGAGACCTCGGCCAGCACGCCATAGACGATCAGAACGACCGATGGCGGGATCAGAAGGCCGAAGCTACCGGCTCCGGCTAACGATCCGTAGTTGAGCGAGCGGTTGTATCCGCGGCGGTCCAGCTCATGTGCGGTAATCTTGCCTACGGTCGCCGTGGTGGCGGCGCTCGACCCGCAGATCGCGGCGAAGAGCGCCGAGCCGAGGACATTGGTGTGAAAGAGCCGCCCCGGCAAGTGATGCACGATCGGCGAAAGCCCCTCGAACATGCGGCGCGAGACATCGGTACGCAGCAGGAGTTCGCCCATCCAGACGAACAGAGGGATGGCTGCGACCTCGGCCGATGTGGCACTGCGTATGACAAGCGTGGCCATGATCCGCCCGATACGCATCGGATCCATATCGAGCAGGAAGTAAAGCGAGCTGCAACTGACCAGCAGAAGCCCGGCAAAGACCCAGACGCCTGCGCCCAGAAACAGGACGATCAGCCCCAGGGTGATGACGGCAACGAGGATCGGATCCATACGCTTTACCCTTCGAGCGGCGTAGCGTCGGGTTTCATTCCCGAGATCGCGGTTCGGATGATGGTCACGACGAGTTGCAACAGAAACAGGACGAGCCCGGTGAGGATCACCAGGTCGATTATCCAGGTCGGCACCGCCATGATCGAGGGGCTGACGGAGCCACGCTCGAGGTTACGTTGAAAGGTGAGCCAGACGACATATGTGAGACCCGACATGACAAGACCCGTCGCCACGAGGCAAGACAGGTCCAGGATCCTCTGGCCCAGGGGCGGCAGTGCGACGATCAGCAGGTTCACGCGGACGTGGCGTCGTTGGTAGAAGGTTTCAGCGAGCCCGAAGAACACCATCCCCGCCAGTGCGTAGCCGACGAACTCGTTCATTGAGTAGGTCGACGTCCTGAAGAAGACGCGCAGCATGATCTCGAGCATGATGTGCAGCATCATGTAGACGATCAACACCTGCGCAATCAGTCTCCCGAACGCCGCAAGCCGCTCGGTCATGATTTCAATCCATTGGAACATCGACGCCTCCTGCTATCGGGAAGGGAACCAAAGGTCCCCGAGCAGCACACTGTGAATGTCGCCCGGGGGCGGCGGTTCACTCCGCAGCGGCTTTGGCGTATGCGTCGAGCACCTCTTGTCCTTCAGCACCGACCGTTTTAAGCCAGTCGGCGTAGACGACCTCGCCAGCCTCGCGAAGCTCGGCGGCGAATTCCGGCGAGATCTCCTTTGTAATGGTCATGCCGTGACCTTCCATCTCGGTATAGAGTTCGTCTATACGAGTGCGAAGCTGTTCCCAGCCGGTGGTTTCGGCATATTCGGCGGCCGCCAGGATCCAGTCGCGCTGCTCATCGGTCAGGGCCTCCCACTCGTCGCGGTTCACATGGATCATGTTGACCGACTGCGAGTAGTTGATGGCTGTGAAATCGTCGAGAAACTCCCAGAAATTGGCACTGGCACCACCATCGGCCGAGGTCAGCACCGCCTCGATACCGCCGGAGGCCAACTGAGGTACTACATCGCTCCAGCCAAGCTGTACTGCATTGGCGCCGGCCTCCTTGAGCGTTCGGGTGCCCGAAGCGTCCCAGGCGCGCACGGTGAGGTTGTCAAGATCTTCAAGCGAGGTGACCGGCATCTTGGCCCAGATCCCCGCGGGCGTGAAGGGCACACCAAATAGCAGCACCTGGTTGTTGCGCTCAAAAGCTGCCGCGTAGGCCGGACGCGCCACCTCCCAGAGGGTATGAGAGGCATCGGTGTCGGCCGCGAGGAAGGGCAGCGATGGCAGCAGGAAGATGGGCTCGATCCCAGCCACCTGTCCGATCGAGGTGCTGGCGATAGGCAGAAGACCGTCGCCCACCGCGTCGAACTGTTCCAGCGAACCGTAGCCGATGGAACCGCCGAAATGGTTGGTGATGCTGATCTCGCCACCGCTCAATTCCTCGACCTTCTCCGAGAAAACCTTTTGCGTCTGGCCGAGCATGGTTTTCTCGCCATACTCGGTAGCCATGTCCCAGCGGATTTCCTGGGCCACGGCCGAGGTTGCGATCGCGACGAATCCCGCCGCAAATGCGATTGCCTTTGCCTGAATGGTCATAATTCAATCTCCCATTTCATTGCTTCGGTTGGTCTTATTGTTTGTTCCGGCTTATTTCGTGCCGGCGTTCTGCTCAGCCCGCTACCCGTGCGGGCGCCGCAAATTGCGGATAGTTTTCCTTCAACCAGCGTTCCGAGAATTTGCCCGAAGCGCGATCGGCTTCGAAAGCTTCACGGCTGCGCTCTACAGGATCGCCGTAGCCTCCGGCTCCCGGTGTCTCCATGACCGCGGCTGCATCGGGGGCAAGGCGCACCTGGCTGGCCTTGGGTGCAAGCTGTGTTTCGGTTCCGTCGTCACCGCGAACGTAGAAGCGACCCGCTGCGCCATCGCACCCGCCAAAAAGTCCCCAGGGCCGGTGGCGGAAGCGTTCTCCGACTCCGTTGAACTCGCAGACGTGGCCCACGGGGCGGATCACCCGGCGCATCCCCAGCCCGCCGCGATATTTGCCCGCACCGCTGCTGTCGATGACCAGGGCGTATTCCTCGACTCGCAGGGGGTATTCCAGTTCAATCGCTTCGACCGGCAGGTTTGAGGTGTTGGTGATGTTCACCTGTACTGCATCCTTGCCGTCATGGGTGGCCCGCGCGCCCATTCCACCGCCCAGGGTCTCGAGATAGACGTAAGCCTGCCCGGTGCGCGGATCGATGCCCGCGAAGACCGCGCTGGTGTTAGCGCCGTTGGTGGCGGCGACGACCTTGTCCGGCACCGCCTCGGCCAGCGCCCCAAAGACGCAATCCACCACCCGCTGGCACGAGTTGGCGCGCATCGCCACCGCCGCAGGAAAGACGCAGTTTACGAAGCTGCCGGCCGGGGCTTTGATTTCGATGGCATCGAAGATGCCCTGATTGTTGGCGACTTCCGGGTCGAGCAGCGCCTTCAGCCCGAAGCAGACGGCAGCCTGAGTGGCGCTCCAGGTCATGTTGAAATTGCCGGGGACTTGAGGATCGGTACCGTCAAAGTCGAAGCAGATGCTTTCGCCCGACTTGGTGATCTTGAGCGCGATCTTTATGTCGAGCGTGCCGCAGCCGTCATCATCCATCAGGTCCTCGAACCGGTATTCGCCATCCGGCAGCTTGGCAATGGCGGCGCGCATGCGCATCTCGGTGCGCGAGACGATCTCATCGAATATCTGCGCCAGCACGTCGCTGCCGAGATTCGCAATCATCTCGCCCAAGCGGAAAACGCCGAGACGGCAGGCGGAGATCTGTGCATTCAGGTCGCCCCGGCGCTCGTCGGGCAGCCGCATGTTCAGAAGCAGCAGTTCCATCAGTTCCGTGTTGAGCGTCCCAGCGGAATATAGCCGCATGATCGGGATGCGCAGACCTTCCTTGTATATCTCGTCGAGCCCCCCCGACATGGAGCCCACGGCGGCGCCGCCAACATCGGCGTGGTGGATGATGTTGGCAACGAAGCCCAGCAGGCGGTCGCCGTCGAAAACCGGCATTGCCATATTGATGTCCGGCAGGTGCGTCCCGCCAGCCACGTGCGGATCGTTTGCGAGGAACAGATCGCCTGGTCGAATCGTGTCACCATATTTTTGCACGATCCCTTCCAGCAGGCCCGACATGGAGGCGAGATGGATGGGCAGCGCCATCTCGGCCTGCACCACCAGCCGGCCGGTGGCGTCGGCAATGGCGGTGGAATGGTCGTGACGCTCCTTTACATTGGTCGAGAAGGCCGTACGCATGATGCTGATGAAGCATTCGTCGGCGACGGATTTCAGCCCGTTCCAGGCAATCTCGAGCGCGATCGGGTCCAGTGTGCGGTCAGTCATTAATTCAGGTCCATGATCATGTTGCCGGCCTCGTCGATCCGCATCGTGGCATCGGGCGGAACGATGGTCGTGGTGTCGAGCTGGGTTACAATGGCGGGACCGGAGAAGCTGTCGCCTGGCTTCAGTCCCACACGTTCGATTAGCTTCGTGTTGCGGTAGCCCTCGCCGAACCAGACCTGGACGGTCTTCGCCTTGCCGGTCTCGGCCACGGGTTTGTCTTGTGCACGATCGTTGCGGCTGAGATGCGCCAGCACGCGCAAGCGAGCGTTGACGATCTCGACTGGCGCCGCGGGGTCGTAGTGGCCGAAATTGCGCTCATAGGTCTCGAAGAAGGCTTGAGCCAGCGCGTCGACATCGGGCAACGCCACACGCCCCTGCGCGTCGACCGTTGCCTCGATCTCGACCGGCAGCTCGTAATTCTGGCCGACATAGCGCATGTCCAGGAACAGCATCAGTCGTTCGCCCTGCGCGTCCACCGCCTCGGTCTTCAGCCACGCCTGTCCTTGTACGAACAGTTCCTGCACGACCGCTTCAAGCTCCGCGACGCCAGCCGCGAGCTTGAGGTGACAACTTGTGACGAAATCCTCCTGTAGGTCCGCCGCGATGAGCCCATCGGCACAGAGGATCCCCGGCGCCTCGGGCACCAGCACCTGCTTCATGCCGAGTGCACGTGCGACCTCGGCGGCGTGAAGTCCCCCTGCCCCGCCAAAGGACATGAGTACGAACTTGCGTGGATCGTAGCCCTTTTCAACCGAGATGGTGCGAATTGCTCGCACGATGTTCGAGTTGACGATTTCGATGATGCCCATTGCGGCGGTTTCAAGCCCGATGCCGAGCATGTTGGCTATGGGTCTTAGCGCATCAACTGCCAGATCACGCCGCAGGGAAAAACCGCCGCCGACCAACTCCTGAGGGAGTCGGTTGAGAACGGCATTCGCGTCCGAGACCGTGGGCAGCGTGCCGCCGAGATTGTAACAGGCAGGCCCCGGCACGGCGCCAGCGCTTTCAGGACCGACCTTCATCAGCCCGTCATTGGCCAAGGTCGCGATGGAGCCACCCCCCGCACCGATGGTGTGGATGTCGACCATGGGCAGACGGATGCTGAATCCCGAGATGTCGCGGGAGCGCGCGATGGAGGTGCGCCCGTTGCGGATCAGGCAGACATCGCTCGATGTGCCACCGATGTCCAGCGTGATGATGTCGTCGAATTTCGACAACGCGGCCGAGCGCGCCGCTCCAACCGCACCCGCCGCAGGCCCCGACAGCGCCGTGCGCACCGGGTAATCCGCGGCCTTTGCTGCCGACATAAGCCCACCGCTCGACTGGAAGATGCCGAAGGCTGCTTTTGGCGCGGCATCGCCCACATTGTTGCGCAGACGATCGATGTAACGGCTGACCTCAGGCTGGAGGAAGGCGTTGATCAGCGTGGTCGAGAACCGCTCGTATTCGCGAAACTCCGGCTGCACCTCGCGCGAGACCGAAACCAGCAGATCGGGGAAGGCCGCGCGTAGCGCCTCGGCCAGCTTCCCCTCGTGAGCGCCGTTGAGATAGGAGAAGAGCAGGCAGACTGCGATACCCTCGATCTCGGGATGCTCCCGCAACTCTGCGATGAGCGCGGCAATGGATTCGTCGGTCAGTGGCCTGACGACTTCGCCTCGCGATCCGATGCGCTCGTCGATCTCGAACCGCAGCTCACGCGGGGCCAGCGGTGCCGGGTTGTCGAGTTGCAAATCGTAGAGGTGCGGACGGATCTGCCGCCCGATCTCGAGCAGATCGCGGAAACCCCTGGTGGTCACGACGGCGACCCGTGCACCGCGTCGCTGGAGCAGCGCGTTGGTGGCAACGGTGGTGCCATGAGCGAAACGGGTGATCGACGCAGGGTCGATGGCGTGCTTCTCGACCAGTTCGGCGAGACCGTCGATCACAGCACGGCCCGGATCGTCCGGGGTGGACGGCCTCTTATGAATGCGCACCTGGCCAGTCACGAGATTGCGCGCGGAAAAATCGGTGAAGGTTCCACCGACATCGACCCCGACCAGCCATTCCCCCTGCAAACCGTTGGCGTCCATAACCCTCTTCCTCAAGTCAAAGATTGACCGCAAGTCTTGTATCCATTTTGGATACTGTCAATAGGGATTAACACGCGAGACCGAATGGTCGGATTTTTTGCTCGCGCCCGGAAAGCCTCATGATCTCGATCAGTTCCCATGTGTGAGCTGCTGCCCCGATACGGTCCATTCCCTGAACCTCAGCGGCGCTGACCATGGTATTATCCACTGTCATTTTTGCGCATGGTGCCCGCCGCTCTGCGCTGAAGTATTCCGATGCAGCCATTTCTGCGCCCGACCTCGGCATCGCGAATGGTTGCAGGGTCAACACCCCTGACTTGCACCTGCGGATCTAACTTGTTGATTTTATTACATTGGTGTTTTGTGCGGGTTGTTTTCCGAAAACAAAACTTGAGCGCGCTGCTCGCAGTTGAGGCGGTTCATCTCCTGCGTACAGGCCCGCACCGCCGATGCGACGGACTCAGCCGAGACCAGCCGATCCTGAAACTCATCCCGATGCTCACGCCGAGACCGGCGTGACGGCCGCGGCCTCCGTTCCCGCGAATCACAAGCCAATCGACCTCGCCGCATTCGACTGAGTTCCTCAACTGTATCGGCCAAAACAGACCGATACAGTTGAGGAACCCGGGCGCTGCAAGCGAACGCTGAGTTCGACACGCTCATCGTCTGGACATTATCCGTGTCGAACATTGGTAGTTGGAGGGTCGCAAGTCCGCTTGGTATCTTATGGTGCCGCCAGGGACCTATAGAGTTCAAGCCGGGGTCCCGGCTTGTCCCTACTTAGATCCAGTTCGCGGCGAAGACGCGGATCAGGTTCTCGCCGAGTATCTTGCGGATATCCTCGTCCTTGTATTTCGCCCGCGCCAGCGCCTCGGCAATCGTATGGGTGGTTTCAGGTGTCTCGAGCCCCGCGATATGCTTCAAGGGCGGCGTCGGCCAGGTTTTCGGGTCCCATGTGCCGCTGCTGACTTGGTGATGGTACATCGCCTGCTGGGCTTCCATCGTGGCATGGGGCGCATGGCCCCAGTAGTGATCGATACCCAGCGAAATGTGATCGGTCCCCACCTCCTCGGCGATGAAATCGGCATGACGTACGAGATCGTCTACGGTTGCGCCGCGTTCGCGGGAGACGAAATACTCGCAGCCGACCAGGCCGACCGTCCCGCCCTTTGCGGCCACCGCGCGGATCTGGTCGCGCTTGATGGCCCGCGCATTGGGGAGCACATCGTACACATTGGAATGCGAGAAGATCGGCGGCTTTCTGGTCGCCTCGATGGCCTCAAGCGTCGTGCGGTGGGATGTGTGCGACAGATCGACGACAATGCCATGGTCGTTGAGCGCAGCGATCATCCTGCGCCCGAAATCGGTCAAGCCGCCGTCCTCGGGCACAGTGCAGCCGTCGCCCACCGGATTGCGCCGGTTATAGGTCAATTGCACGACCCGCAGACCCAGCGCGTGCAGGATGCCCAGGCGCTCAGTCTTGAGCCCGATGGGAATCGAATTCTGGAAGTGCATCAGGAGACCGAGCTTGCCGGCCTGCTTGGCGATGCGGAAGTCCTCAACCGTGCGGATCACCATCAGGTTTTCGCGGTCGCGGTGGATGAATTCATACATGCGCGTGAACAGGCGCAGGGTCTCGTCGAAATCATGGTCGATCGCCACGGTCGGGCCGACGACGGTCACGCCGCCCTGGCGGTACATGCGGAAATAATCAGAAATATCGTCCTGTTCGGGATCGAGCAATGGCGAGACGAGGTCGATCACGATCGAGTCGTCATAGACGGGATGGGACATGAAAGGTCTCCTTTTGGTGGTACAGGCGCATCGTCGGGCAGAGAAGACCCGAGCGGTGCTCGAACGGTGCGGTCAAAGCCCGATGGCTCAGATGAGCGAGGGGATGAAGGTCACGAGCGCGGGGAAAAGCATCATGATGACAACCCCGATCAGGACCAGACCCACGCTTTTCCAGGCAGCCGAGAAGATCGTTTGGATATTCACGTCGTCGGCGACTGCATTGAGGGTGAACAGGTTGTAGCCGAAGGGAGGTGTGTTCGATCCAATCGAGAGGAAGACGGCAAAGAGCATCCAGAACCAGACCGGGTCGATCCCATACGATTGCATGATCGGCTGGAAGATCGGCACGGCGAGCAGAAGGTACGCGATCTGGTCGATGAACATGCACATCGCGAAGGACACCGCGAGCACACCCAGCGTGAACACCAGCCCGTTGATCGGCAGATCGGTAATGCTCTGAACCAGGCCGGAGGTAGCGCCCGAAAAGGCAAGGAGCTGGGTGTAGAGCGTCGAGGAGACGATCACCACCATCATAACCGCCGTGACGGTGACGGCCGACTTCACTGCCGCAATGACCATTCTAAGACGCAGCTTGCCGTAAAAGGCGGCAACGGCCAGCGAGGCGAGCACGCCGGTGGCGGCGGCCTCGGTCGCGGTGGCAACGCCGAGCAGGATAAAGCCCATCACCGAAAAGATGACCAGCCCGAAAGGCAGGCACTGCGCCAGGCCCGCCAACTTTTCCCGGGCCGTGACATGCTCGACCTCCTCGTCAGCGGGAGCTAGATCGGGATTGGCGCGGACCGAAAACGCGATGAAAATCGCGAAGATTATCGCCATCAACAGGCCCGGAAGCAGTCCGGCCATCAGAAGTTTTGCGATCGAAACGTCGGCGACCGAGCCGATAACCACGGCCATCGTGCTGGGTGGGATGATCGGGGCCAGAGACGCGCCTGCGAGAATCATCGAGACCGATAGCTTCTTGTCATAGCCACGCTGGAGCATGGTCTTGAGCGCGGTGTTGCCAAGCATTGCCGTCACTGCGATGGCCGAGCCCGAGAGCGCGCCAAAGACGGCCGATAGCGAGATGATGAAATAGTAAAGGCGTCCCTTCACCCGCCCCATCACCTTGCTCAAGGCGTCGAAAAGCACGTCGACCGAGCCAGACCGGAACAGGACTTCTCCCATGAGAACAAAGAGCGGGATCGCTGCAAGACTGAGCGAACTTGCGCTGGAATAAATGCTGTTGACCAGCATCCCGTAACCGGCCGGCCCGATCATGAGCAAGGTGCCCACGACGTTGAGCGAGAGAAAGGCGATGAAGATCGGCACGCCAAGCAAAAGCAGGGTCATTAATATCGCCAGGGCGATAGGCAGAAGAAAATACCATTCAATGGTCATTGCGCGTCATCCCGGACGAAGGGGAGGCTCAGAACGTGAAGCGCCGAGCTCAGGAACCCCCAGGCCATGAGGGCAAGAAGCGGCCATTTCGGAATGGCGATAGACGAGGCCGTCTGTGTGCCCCGCAGAAACTGCTTGTGCGCCTCGATCCCGGTGATCCAGGCGACAGCTCCGAGGATGATGACGGCAAGCACGAGCGAGACCGAGGTGACGGCCTTTTCGCCCGCCGGTCCCATCTTTCGCAGCAGGATGTCGATGCGCACGTGGCCTTGCTTCATCGTCACGTAGGGCATGGCCAGGAAGATCACCGCCAGCGCGCAGACCGCGATCACGTCCTGTGACCAGGTGGAGGGAGCATTAAGGAAATAACGCCGCGCGACCTCGATGTTGAATACGGCAGTGAACAGCACGAGCGCCGCCCCGGCGACGGCGAAAGCGACAACCGTCACGTTCCTGTGAGCGCGGATGAGGAACTGGATCAACGGCATCGGCGGACCTTTCTGGACGGCGGGACCCTGATAGGGTCCCGCACGGCGCTATGCGTGAGGCGCTGGCTTATTCTGCCGCCGGGGTCATCCCTTTCGAGGCGGCAAAGGACCGAAACGCCGCGGATTCCGCGCCGGCCTTCTCGTCGCCAAGTGCCCAGACACCTTCAGCCCAGAGGTCGTTGAGCTGACTGGCGACCGCGTCGGTGTAGTAGGTCGGCTTCATGCCGGCCTCTTCCATCAGCTCGCGCTCGCGGTCGTTGAGGTCGGTGTAAAGCTCCGTGGTCTCATTCTCGACCTCGATGGCGGCCTGCTCGATGATGGACTTGGACTCGTCCGAAAGACCCTCCCAGGTATCAAGGTTCATGAGGACCACGGTCCCGGTCTGGCCATAGGACGGCTCGGTCCAATAACCGGCGACTTCACTGAGCTTGTAGTCAGTCACCCCGACCACGCTCCAGGCTGCCCCGTCAATCAGTCCGGCCTGAAGGCCCGGATAGATTTCGCCGCCCGACATCAGGACCGGCGCACCGCCCAAGGTCTCGACCAAGGCGTGATAGGTTACGTTCGCGCGCAGCTTGAGGCCTTTGAACGGCGTGTCGGTCTCGGGCAGCGGATCCTTGGTAACAAAAAGAAGCGAATTGGTGCCTTGCGGGGGCATGGCGATCAGCTTGAGCCCGTGCTTCTGATAGTATTCGTCGAGATAGTCCCAGACGCCGGTTTCGCGGCGTTTGGTTGGGTCGGGGTCGATGGCGTCGATGGTAACGCCCACGCCGGCATTACCCGAGAAATAACCCGGATGCGCAAACAGCATGTCGAAGGCGCCCGCCTGGACTGGTTCGAATTGTTCAAAGGTGGGCACGACTTCCGGCCCGTTGGTCGAGAAGGTGATTTCGCCTTCGCTGGCGGTCTCGATCTTTTCGAGCAGGGGTTCGAGCATGGTCGTGTTGAACACGAAATTCTGATCCCACGCCGAAAGGACACGAAGGTTCTCTGCCGCCGCCGGGGTGGCAACGAAGGCCGCGACCGAGGCGTAGGCGATGAGTAAGAGCTGGGCTTTCATATGGAGGCCTCCCTGTTGGCAAGTTGTTCTGGTTCGACCGCCTGCCGCGACAGGAACTGGTTGGCGGCCGTCTGGCTCGTGCGATTGCCTGTCACGTCTCTGGTCCAGCCCGAGACGGGGTTCCATTCACGTCAAGATGAAAATAATTCTTGATTAAGTAAACCGAATTCTACAAAAAAACTTGTTATTATGAGTCATAAAGCTGCCCTATGGATCCGGTGTAACACCTTGAAACACATCGGCCCGCGCAAAAGCGCGGGCCTATGAAGTGCCGAGAGGGAGGCGGTGGTTAGCCGAAAATTAGCGTTGGCAACCATATTGCAAGGTTCGGGAATAGGATGATTAGCACCGCACCAAACAGCATAAGCAGGAAGAAGGGGATCGCGGCCCTGGCGACGTCAAGCATCGGCACGCCGGTGATGGACTGAAGGATGAACAGGTTGAACCCGATCGGAGGCGTCATCTGCCCCAGTTCGACCAGAATAATGAGGAACACCCCAAACCAGATCAGGTCGATCCCGGCAAGCTGAACGATCGGCAGCACGATGGGAAGGGTCATGACTGCAATCGATATTCCATCCAGCAGCAGTCCCAAGAGCAGATAGAATATCCCCAACGCAAGCAGCAGCGCTAGCGGCGACAGGCCGAGGCCCACGATGAAGACCGCCACATCCTGCGGCAGGTGCAGAAAGCCGATTGCCGTCGACAGGAACGAGGCCGCCACCACAATGATGCAGATCATCGTCGCTGTCGGCACGGCGGCAGCCAGCGAGTCGCGGATCAGGGCAAAATTCAGTTCGCCCATGACGGCCGCCAGCCCGAAGCTGACCAGCACGCCGACCGCGGCAGCCTCGGACGGCGTTGCCCAGCCCGAATAAATCGCGCCGATGACCGCCACAATGAGCACTGCAATGGGAACAAGATCGCCTAGGGCGTGCAGGATGTAGCCCTGGCTCGGGATAAAGCCATCCTCGGGGTTTTTGGGGCTGCGAAGGATCAGATAGCCCGAATAGAGTGCAGCGATCATGAGCCCCGGGATGAGGCCCGCGGCGAACAGCCTGAGGATAGAGACCTCGGCCAGAAGCCCATAGATGATCATCATCACCGAGGGTGGAATGAGGAGGCCAAGGGTTCCTGCTCCGGCGAGCGAGCCGATGGACAGTTTGCGGTCGAAACCGCGCTCTTCTAGCTCGTGCAACGTAACCCGTCCTACGGTCGCGGTGGTTGCCGCCGACGAGCCCGAAACTGCGGCAAACAGCGTGCTGGCGATCACGTTGGTGTGGATCAGCCCGCCGGGCAGACCGCGAACAAGCGGAGACAAGCCTCGAAACAGACGCGGAATGACCGACGTCCGCAAGGCAATCTCGCCCATCCAGACGAACATCGGCACCGCCGACAATTCCCAGGAATTGGAGGCGCGGAACAGGATCCGCGACAAGGTCGCTCCAATCCGGTCCAGGGTGAACCCGTGGAATACCGCCAACCCAAAGATCGAGACCAGTAGAATCGCAACGAAGATGTAGGACCGGAGAAGCAGCAAAACGATGAGCGTCAGGAGCAAGATCAGCCCGACGGCACCCGGCATCACGAGTGCACCTCCTGCCCGGCAATCCGGAGCATCAGGCGGGTGGTCAGGCACAGCGCAAAGACCACCAGCCCGATAAAGACCATCGATTGTGGCAAGAATTGTGGGACGCGGGCGATGCTGGCGCTCACTGTTCCGCGACTATAGGTGGTGATGACCGTGTCCCCGATATGAACCAGCAGAAAGAGGGTTAGGACGAGGGCGGTAATGTCACCGAACCCTCTCAGAAGGCGTTGCCCTCCCGGGCCCAAACGTTCGTAAAACAGGTCGAGTTTGAGCAGCTCGCCGCGCAGATAGGTCCAGCCGAGGCCTAGGAACATCATCGCCGAGACCTCGTAGCCAACGAATTCGTCCAGCACGAAGGTCGAGGTGTCGAACAGGTTCCGCAGTATCATCTCGTAGACGATGTGAAGGAACATGGCGACCAGCGATAATGCGGCGAAAACCCCGGCCAATTTGGCCAGGGTTACCGCTATCTTGTCGAGCGTTTGAAGCATGAATCGACCGATTAGTATTCGCGCCCGACTCTGGACGCATATTCCGCGAGGGCCGCCTGCGCGTCCTCGTCAGCGGATTCCTTCCAATCGTTCAATACCGACGAGCCTGCCGCGGCGAGGTAGGACAGAACCTTTGCCGGTGCGCTCCGCGTCACGGTCATGCCGTACTCTTCGAGCTTGGCGAAGTTCTCTTCCATGCGGTTCACGACCGCTTCCCATCCCGCTTCTTCGGTGATCCGGGCCGCCTCGAGCAGGGCATCCTGCTGTTCGGGCGAAAGCCTTTCGAAGGAGTCTTTGTTCATATGCGTGATTTCAAGGGGCATGGCGTAGTTCACCGAGGTGAAGTCGCTGAGCTGCTCCCAGAATTCGGCGGAAACCCCACCTTCGGCCGAAGTGAGCACCGCGTCGACGCCACCGGTGGCCAGCATCGGGATCGTATCGGTCCAGGCGAGCTGGATCGGCGCGGCTTTGGCTTCGATCAGAGTGCGGGTCGCGTTGGCGTCATAGGTCCGGATCTTGAGCCCCTTGAGCGCTTCAATGGAATCGATGGGGTGATCCGCAAAGATCCCCGAGGCCGGCCACGGCACGGCATAGAGCAAGATCTGCCCGTTTTCCTCAAAGAAGGCTTCGAATTCGGGGCGCGTGGCCTGGTAGAGCATGCGCGCGTCTTCGGTGGAGGGAGCGACGAAAGGAAGGCTGGCGAGCATAAAAATCGGCTCGGTACCGGCAAGGACACCGCTGATGGTGCTGGCGATATCGACAACGCCGTCCGCCACGGCATCGAGGTTGTCTGCGGCCTTCAGCCCCAGCGAGCCGCTCTGGTGCAGCGTGATCTCGATTTCATTGCCGCTCAGTTCCTCAACGCGCTGGACGAATGCCTGCTCACCTTGGCCATGCAGGATCGTGGGGGCGTTCTCGGAGCTCATCTCCAGCGAGACCTGCGCGAGGGAAGGCGTCTGGCCCAGTGCGGTTCCGATCGCGAGGACGCAACAGAAATACGGTTTCATGTGATGTTCCCTTATTCTGAATTTTATGCCCCTCATCCTACAGACCCGACTATATAAAAAAATATAAAAATAATTATTCCACTCCATCAAATATATTGATCATATTTTCGGAGGCATAGGCGGTGAGAAAGTCCCTGGCATGAGCGGCAATCGTCTGGGATGCCGCGGCCGAAGGGCCCGAAACCCAGCAGGCCGCAAATTGGGGCGCTTCAGGGGTGAGGTCGCTGTCCAGAAGCTCCAGCTTACCCTGCTCGAGTTCGCGCTCGATAGACACAGTGGGCACCGCGAGGATCCCGTATCCTTCGAGCGCGAGCGCGACCGCAAAACTCAAGGACGACACCCCGCTGATCCGGACATTGAGCTGTGCCGCATCGAAGGCGCGCATCAGGCTTTGATAGGTCTGGCTGCGGCGCTGGAAGGTGAGTATCTGGTGCTGCGAGATTTCCTTGATCCCAAGCTTGCGCCCGTGAAGGCCCATCCGGGGCGCCGCGGTCAGCGAAACCGGCGTCTCGCATAAGCGTTCGCACACCACGTTAGGCTCCGCCACCGGCCCGACCATGAAGCTGATGTCCAGCGACTGACGCACGAGTTCATCGCGCAGAACCGGGGAAGCTCCGACCTGAAATTCAAACGTCACGTCGGAGTAAAGCTCCTGCAACGACATCATGAAGCGCGGCACCCAGGAGAGCGCGAGCGTATCGGCCAGCCCGATCCGCACCACGCCCTGCAGCTCTCCGCCATTGCCCACGGCCGATCTGGCCGCCGCTTCCAAATCAAGCATCCGGCGCGCGATGTCGAGGAAGGCGCGCCCTTGTGCGGTCAGCTGGGCGCGATGGGTCGACCGATCGAACAGGCTCGTTCCGAACCAGCTTTCCAGGGCCACGATCCTCGCCGAAACGGTGGGCTGGGAAGTGTTGAGCTTTTCTGCCGCCTTCTGGAAGGTGCCCATGGTGGCGACCAGGTAAAAAGTCTTGATCTGGGTCAAGGTCATGGAATCGTCCTGTGCGTAGCCCACAAATCTATATACATGTTTTATGGAATCTCGGAAAAATATTTTATTATTATTGATGAATCTGGATGCATAGGATGCGGCAACAAACGCGGCCGGCCGCGAAGAAGAAACATTTCGGAGCCCCTATGCCTGACCTCAAAGCCCTCCATGAGGACGCGATCATCGTCGACCTGGTCTGTCCTCTCCTGATGGAAAAGAAATGGATGCCGCTCTACCGGGCCGGCGGAGCGACGGCAGTGACCCCTACCGTCGGCGGCTGGTCGCCCTCGGGTACGGCAATGAAGGAGATCGGGTCCTGGCTCGAGCACATCCGCCGCTCGGACGACCTGATCCTCGCGCGCACCGCCGCCGACATCAGGACGGCGAAGGCGGAGGGCAAGACTGCGGTGATCCTGCATTTCCAGGGAGCCGATCCGGTGGACGACGACCTCAATCTCCTCAACATCTACAAGGCGCTCGGGGTCGGCATTGTGCAACTGACCTACAACACCCGCAATCGCGTGGCCGACGGCGCCCTGGAAGAAAGCGACGCCGGACTGAGTGCTTTCGGCCGCCGCCTGATCCGGCGCTGCAACGACCTGCGAATCATCGTCGATGTGTCCCATACCGGACAGAGATCGGTCATGGAGGCGATTGAACTCAATGAGGGCCCGATCATCTTCTCCCATACCAACGCTTCCAGCGTCTATGCCTGCAGCCGCAACGCTGACGATGCCACGCTCAAGGCCGTGGCCGACACTCGCGGGGTGATCGGGGTGACCGGGTATCCAGGTTTTCTGGTCAAAGAGGGCGAACGGCCGACCATCGGCGATTTCGCCAACCACATTGACAAAATCGTCGAAGTCTGCGGCATCGACCACGCGGCGCTCGCCATAGACTATTACATCGGCCAAAACGGCATTTGCCCGGACGAAAAGTCCATTGCCGACTATGATCAATGGGCAGAAACGGGCAGCTGGGGCGGGGATTGCTACCCGCGTCCGCCCCATTTCTACCCGCAGGGAATGGAGACGCCCGAAAAGCTGCCCGCCCTGACGGAGGAACTGGACCGACGCGGCTACGGCGCCGAGGATATCCGCAAGGTGCTTGGCCTGAACTGGCTGCGCGTGCTCGAAGAGGTGTGGGGCGCCTGACGGAGGCGAAAATCGTCGACAGACAGGCAACCCCCGGTCATCACACGCGGCGCCCAGATGACCGGCTACGGCACCGTCTTCATCCGCGGCCCCGGTTCTCTGGCGCGTGGTTTGATGACCCGCGTAGTACAAGGAGATTGAACTTCATGACCAACGAAACAGCGGGTGCTTCCGCCACGATTCCGGTATTCGGTCCTGAGCAGGCGGCCGCGGCATTGCCGTACGATCAACTGATCCCCGCTATCCGCGACGCCTTCGCGCAAGATGCCAAGGTGCCTTTGCGACACCACCATTCCATCTCGCAAGCCGACGGAACCGAAGCAACGCTATTGCTCATGCCCTCCTGGCAGACCAATGGCGGGGTGATCGGCGTCAAGATCGTGACGATCTTTCCCGGCAACACCGCCCGCAGGCTGCCTGGTCTGCATTCGACATACATGCTGTGTGACGGGACGACCGGCGAGCACCTGGCCCTCATCGACGGCAATCAGATCACGGGGCGGCGAACTGTCGGCGTGGCGGCGCTCGCCGCCTCTTACCTGGCGCGCGCAGACGCGCGTCGCCTGTTGATCGTCGGGGCGGGCCGGATCGGCTCGCTCAGTCCCTACGCGTTCAAATGCGTACGTGATATTGAAGACATAACGGTTTGGGATCGCGAACGCACGTCCAGCGAGAAGCTCGTGGCCACGCTCAACGCCCAAGGCATCGCCGCACAGGTGACCTACGACCTGGAAGAGGCGGTCCGCGCGGCGGACATCATCTCCTGCGCCACACTTTCCACCGAGCCGCTCATCAGGTTCGAGTGGCTGGCCCCAGGCACCCATCTTGATCTCATCGGAAGCTTCACCCCTCACATGCGCGAGGCCGATGACGAATGTATCGCAAGGGGCTCGGTCTATATCGACTCGACCGACGCGTTCCGGGAAACGGGTGATCTCATTGGTCCGATCAAGGCCGGGCGCATCAAGGAATCCGACATCGTCGGCACATTGTCCGATCTGTGCTCCGGGCGCCTTCCCGGCCGCAAGTCGGAAGACGAGATTACCGTCTTCAAGGCCGTGGGCACCGGCCTGTCCGATCTGGCAGCCGGAGCGCTCGCATACCGGAACCTAAAGGGCGCTTGAGCTGACCGCTTCCCCTCACCGCTATCTAACATCGAAACATCTCCGGAACGAAAATCATGAAGATCAAGTCCATTGAAGCCTACGGATACAAGCTCTCCTACGCCCACGGCGAATATGTCATGTCCGGAGGCCGTGCCGCCACTCATCAGGACTCGACCCTGGTCAGGGTGCTCACGGACACCGGCCTTGAAGGCTGGGGCGAAACGGCGACCCTGTCGGGAACGTATCTCCCCACGTTCCACGGCAGCACCCGCGCTGCGCTCCAGGAGCTGGCACCGCATCTGATCGGACAGGATCCCACCAACACCACCATGATCGGCCGTGCGATGAACGGCGTTTTGATGGGGCATAACAACGCGAAGAGCGCCATCGACATCGCTTGCTGGGACCTGTTCGGCAAGTCGGTCAACCTCCCCATAGCCGCGTTGCTCGGCGGTGTGCAGCAAGACACCTTTCCGCTTTACGAGGCCGTTCCGCTGGCCTCGCCAGAGGAAATGGCACGGTATGTGACGACCCGCGGAAACGCGGGCATTCGTCGGTTCCAGCTCAAGGTCGGCAACGATCCCTACGAAGACGCGGCGCGCTGCCGCTCCGTCATGGATTCGGCGTCCGACGATATGGTCGTCATCGCCGACTCCAACGGCGGCTGGAACTTGCAGGATGCGATCATAGCAGTGCGTCTTTTGGAAGGGCTGGATCTCTATGTGGAACAGCCGTGCCGGGAAATGGCCGATTGCGCGATCGTTAGAACGATGACGCCCCTGCCCCTGATCATGGACGAGAGCGTTGTCACCTCCGCCGACCTCTATCGGGCCAAATACGAGGCGAAAGCCGGATCGATCAACATCAAGCTCGGCCGGGTGGGCGGGATCAGTGCCGCGGTCGCCATGCGCAACCAGGCGCAGGACCTCGGCATGACCTTCTGCATCGAGGACATGTGGGGCGGCGACGTGATTTCCGCCGCCGTTGCCCATGTGGCCGCCAGCTCCCTGCCGGTGTCACTGATGCACGCCTCGTTCTTCAACGATTGGACAAACGAGCACGTCGCAGGCTACCAGCCACGGTCAGAAGCTGGCTTGGGCTCGGCTCCAAAGGGAGCCGGTCTTGGCATCGAGGTCGACAAGTCGCTTCTGGGTTCGCCGCTAGCAGTTATCTCGTGATCACATCGACCCGGACGAGGCCGCCGCGGCTTGGACTTCAAGCCGTTTCAGCGGCGGAATAGAATGCTATCTGCTCACTACCTGTGAATCAGCACTGAAGGTTGCCCCATGTGGATTGGCAGCAAATACATGATATTACTTGGAAATATGCAGCACACTACCCAGGGCCAGCACCGGCGCCGACGGCGCCCCTCGGGGTTCTCACTTCCCTCGCAAAACCAAGGCCCTTATCGGGCCTTTGGCGTAGGGTCGTCGTTCGGTGCCGATTCACACCCGGTCCGAACCGCGGCGAGCCCGAGGTAGCGCGCGGTGGCACCGGTTGCGACGAACAACAGCTCAAGACCCAGCCCGAAGGGAGGCGGCCTCTGCATAAGATCTCGGCCTCGCCGCCCGCTGCATCAGCGTTCTGCATGCGGGAGACTTTGTTTCCCCATCCTCCGTCGCCGGACCGATCGACTACCTGCTCAAGCGCTGGAGCGACTTCACGCGCTTCGCCGAGGACGGTCGGATCTGTCTCAGCAACAACGCGGCCGAACGCGCCTTGCTGGGACCGGCCCTGGGCAGACGGGCATGCTGTTCGCCGGCTCCGAACGGGCCGCCGTCATGATCACGCGGATCCAGACGGCGCGTCTCAACGACGTCGACCCGCAGACGTGGCTCGCTGACGCCTTCGCCCGCATGCCGGTCCACCCACAGAATCGCATCCACGATCTGCTGCCCTAGACCTGGAAGCAGCAGAGCGAAAAACCAGTGGCCGCCGAGGCCGCCTGAGCCGCTAGCCATCATAGCGGCACGCTGTCACGCGCGCATGCGACAACCAAGCGGCCTTCCTCGAAGGCGTACAATTCATTGACACGGGCGTTAATCCCTTTTTGCATTCTATTTCACTTTGGCACTGCCCCCCTCCGCTTTGCTAGGAACCCAGAGCTCCTGTCTCCGTGCGATTTAAAATTGGTGCCCGCATTCATTACTGGCCATCGCGGATTTGCGCGCGCCAGCCTTTCATCCGACTTTCGTCAGTCAGATGCTCTGCGCACCCGGACGGACGAAGGTGCGGTCCTTAATTGAGTGGCAGCCGACCGTTCAAAGTGTCAAAGGGGCTTCCAGTTTGTTTTTCCTATGCCCATGTCCCAGAGCTGCGGCGCCGATAACACGAGCTCCTTCAGGTCCGCGGGGTCCTTGCTGCCATCAACCTCGTCATGTCCAAGTACCGCAGCGGTAGCGAACGCCACCATGCGCTCTCCAACATGATCCATGATTTCGGGCGGGTGGCGCGTTAATCCGTGCTGGCCAGCGAAGACCGATATGTCTTTCAGTCCCGTGATCCGCCGATAACCATAGAGCGAGCCCTCCAACCCTTCGACGTCGTCAAATGTGCCCCTGATGATCTGCAGCCCGGGCCACTTGTGGATATTTGCGAGCACATCGCTGTCGTGGAGCTGCGCAATATAGAACTCGTGGCGGAGTGCGGCCTCACGAACGTCCTCGCCGTCGGCGGCATAACGATATCCGAGACTACCAACGTTCGGGCCATAGACGATGGCTCCGCGAATATTCGCCAACCCGACCGCCTCCTTGCAGGTCTTTCCGGCCGGGCCGTAATCGCAGTTCTCCACGAAGTTCTTGTGCATGAACCACTGCGCTGCATAGTTTCCGCGCGAATAGCCCATCACCACCGTCGGCAGCTCATACGGGCTCACGCCTCCGGTCGGCACGCGGGCGGCCGCCGCGCCTTCCAGCGCTTCGCCCACCGGCGTCAGGATGCGGAGACCATCGCCGCTGTTCAGCTGCTCCATCATGCGAAAGATGTCGTTCGCCTGCTCGACCAGGTTGTTGTAGCCCGCAACACCGCCGGAGATTCCGTTGCCGCGCCGGTCCGTGTACAGCACGTCGAACCCGGCGGCGTAGAGATCATGGACGTGATAGCGCCAGGGCGCCATGCCCGAGGATTCATTGGCGAGATCGCCCTGTCTCGGCATATATCCGCCGGTCGCCGCGTCGAGTTCGTACCAGCGATGCGCGAGTGCGGTGATTTCGGAACCGCCGCCATTGTTGACGACGATGAGCGCGCGGACCTTCTTCCCATTGCCGTCGTCGACGCCTTCGCCTTGGATGTACCAGCCGCGCAGCTTGATCGTATCGGTCATCCCCAGATGCTCGCGCTCGTATCCGTCGCGCGGCGCGGTGAATTCGACGATGTAAGTGCTGGCGTCGGCAGCGGCAATGGGTTCGGCGAATTGCTCCGCGCCGAAATAGATCGGGCGCCGAATGTCGGCCAGATCGACATCTCCTTCCGGATCAATGGCGCCGAAACTGTCAACGGTACCGGTTTTACGCTCCACAAACCGGGTGGATCGCCTCGCAGCTTCCAAGTAGCGCTCTGCGCATGCAGGGTCTTGTTTGCACTCCTGCCATCTCTCCGCTATCCGGCTGTCGGTAAATTCCTCGACGTAGTAGTCGCCGCCAGAGTAGTCAGCCGGTCGCAGATGATCTGTAGGCGTGAATGGAATACAGATCTCGCCAGAGTCCCACTGTGCCAAGTATCCTGGCCAGACCCGCTCGCTTTCCAGTTCGGGAAATATGCTAGTGCAGTCGGGCGGGGGATTGCCGGGATTGACGAAGCTTTGTCCTTTGGCCGGCGAGACAGGCAGCATAAGCGCGGCCGCCGGAACCAGCGACGACAGCAACAACGACAATGAACCGCGAGCTAGTGATTTGGTTGACATGGAAGTTCCTCCCGTTTTCCGCATTCTATTGCACCGCGGCATCACATTCTCCCACGGTGCTCCATAGGGCGGAGCTCAAGTGCAGTTTCATAGGCGGCGCTAGTTGACGCCCGCCTCATTTCACGCTTCGCCGAATTGGCCGGCTGCTACTTGTTCGCCAGTGCACCGAAGGGTGGAGATCGCAAATTTGCGCGCCTGCTCCCGATTCATTCGGTTCTCGTAGGGCATACGGCGAATGGCGGTAGGATCGCCTTATCCTAGTGAAGCCTGGCAAGGGCGGCGCAAATCTTGTGCCATGTCGACGGCTCTGTTGCACAAGAGGGGCACGCGCCCGACTACCGCGACCCGGCAAATTGCGTACCGGCCTCCAATGGCGAACCGCCCCGAGCAGATGCTTGCTGCCGGTATGGCCGAACGCGGTCATCATCAACCTGTTCCCCGACGACAGCAGCATCCGGCCGCTCATACCCAATGCGCCGAAGGCAGCGCGCGCCAACCGGAGGACCAAAGGCTTCATCCCCGTAAAACACGTGATTGTCGTACGGCGACGCCTTTGCGAGACGCAACCGGACACATTGCTCGTGAGAGCCCCCTGCTCGGGTCCTAGAACCGGCTCAGATACCGCTCCGCGTCGAGAGCCGCCATGCAGCCGCTGGCCGCGCTCGTCACCGCCTGACGATAGATCATGTCCTGCACGTCGCCCGCGGCGAAGACGCCGTCGATGCTGGTGCGGGTCGCCCCCCCGGCGCGCCCGCCCTTGGTGACGATATAGCCGTTTTCCATCTCAAGCTGGCCCTTAAAGATCCCGGTGTTGGGCGTGTGCCCGATGGCGACGAACATCGCCGAGACCTCGCGCTCTTGCCGGATGCCGGTCTTGGTGGACTTAAGGGCGATCCCGATCACGCCGCCGTCGTCACTGAGGATTTCCTCGACCACGTGATCCCAGATGATCGACACGGAACCCTCGTCTACCTTCTCCAAGAGCCGGTCGACGAGGATCTTGTCCGCGCGGAACTGGTCGCGGCGGTGAACGACCGTCACATGCTCGGCGATGTTGCTCATGTAGAGCGCTTCCTCGACGGCGGTGTTGCCTCCACCGACCATGGCGACCCGCTTGCCCTTGAATGGGTAGCCGTCGCAAACCGCGCAAGGAGAGACGCCGCGACCCAAAAGCTCCTGCTCCTTGTCGAGGCCGAGGTAGCGCGCGGTGGCACCGGTTGCGACAATCAGCGCGTGACAGGTGTATTCCTGCAACTCGCCTATCAGGCGGAACGGTCGGGCGCCCAGCTCAACCGACACGATCTGGTCGGTGAGCAATTCCGTCCCGAGTTGCTCGGCATGCTGCGCGAAACGGGCCATAAGCTCAGGTCCGTTGACGGCATTGGCGTCGGCCGGCCAGTTTTCGACATCGGTCGTGATCATCAACTGCCCGCCTGGCATCCAGCCGCTGATCAGCGCCGGCGCCAGCCCGGCGCGCGCCGCATAGATGGCGGCCGTGTAACCTGCCGGCCCGGAGCCCAGGATTAAAAGGCGGAAGTGTCGGGCAGAAGAAGACATGTCCTTGTTGCGCTCCGTCTCGGTGGTTTGCCGCCGGTCCGTCAACCCCTGCCGGCGATCGTCCTGAAATCCGCAAAATGCGTGCCAACCCGGCCCCGGATCAGTGACCGAACTTGTCCGTGTCGGGTGCGCGCCGCTCGGCGAAGGCGGCTGACAGCTCGTGGTGCTCTTCGGTCTCGAGATAGGTCCGCAGCAGCAGGTCGTGCGCCATCCGCGACAGGCCGGAGACCCCGCCGTGACGCGCATTGAAGGCCGCCTTCACAGAGGCCAGAGCCAAGGCGCCCCGATCGGCGATTTCGAGCGCCAGCTTGCGGGTCGCGCTCTCGAGCTCGTCATCCGGCACCACGTGATTGATCAATCCCCATTCCAGCGCTTCGGCGGCAGAGAGTTTCGGGTTGCGGTACCACATCTCCTTGGCGCGCTTCTTGCCGACCAGGTCTTCGAGATACCAAGTTCCATAACCGGCATCGAAGCTGCCCATCATCGGCCCGACCTGCCTGAAGATCGCGCTCTCCTTGGCGATCGTGATGTCGCAGACCATCTGCAGAACATTGCCGCCGCCGACGGCATAGCCATTGACTGACGCGATGACCGGCTTCTGGAGACGGTCGATGGCCTCGTACATCTCGAGCGTCGGCAGCACGCCTGCATACAGAAGCGTATCCTCCATGCCGTCCTTGCGGCCGCCAAGGCAGAAGAACTTCTCGCCGGCTCCGGTCAACACGATAACCCTCGTCCGTGTTTCGCGGCGCACCGCGTTTAGACAATCCCGCACCTCGTGGCACATGCGGGCCGTGAACATGTTTCCGTCACCGGGACGGTTGAGCGTGAGCGTGCCGATCGGGCCGTCCTCGCTATAGGTGATCTCCTCGAATCCCATGAAACCTCCGCCATTGCTGTGCCTGCCTCACGCATGTTGCCGACACGACGCTTCGTCCCGATACCGACCGGAACGACCGCCCCTCATGCGGCGCAAAGCCCGCCTGGTCGGACGTAGCAATAGCCGTGCCATGCCTGTGGTCGTCGTACCTGCCCACGCATCGGCCTGATGGCAGGGCCGCCTGTCCCCTGCACGCCCTCTCGGAAACGCCATCGGCTTGCGACATGGCACAGGAATTGCGGCAACGATCGCACGCGCAGATGTGTCGAGATGGAAGATCACGTGCAGTCCGAACGATGCTGTCCGACCCATTCTGATGCGCATTCGCCAGCACCCGGGCCACCGAAATCCGGCTCGTGAATTCGTAGCAAAGAGGTGTGGCGTGAACATCGATGAACAGGGAGGAATGAAAATGAACCGCAACATCAACACCTGGGGTCGTCGCGGACTTATCGCGACATTCGCGGCAATCGCCTTGGCCGTCGCGGGCGGTGCCGGCCACGCCCAAGATTACCCGACTAAGGCTGTGCAGCTCTTCGCGCCGTCCGCGGGCGGCAGCGGCGACTGGGCGGCGCGCGTGCTCGCAGAGGGGCTGGAGAAGGAACTGGGGCAGCCGTTCGTGGTCGAGAACCGCTCCAACCTCGTCGGCATCGAGGCCGTGACCAAGGCGGAACCCGACGGTTATACGCTCCTGTTCTACGGCAGCGGCCTTTGGATGTTCCCGCTCCTACAGCCTGATGTCGCCACCTATGACACCCTTAGGGACCTGCAGCCGATCACGACGATCGCGGGATCGCCCAGCATTCTTGCCGTCAACACCGATCTCGGGATCGAAACGGTCGAGGACCTGATCGCCTATGCAAAGGAGAGTCCTGGAAAGCTCACCTATTCGGCGGGCCAGGTGGGCTCGGCACACCATCGCGCGGGTGAGCTGTTCAAGACGCGCGCCGGCGATCTGGACATCCGGTATATCCCCTACAAGGGTTCCGGCCAGGCGATCACGGCGGCGGTGTCCGGCGAGGTCATGGTCACCTTCGGAACCATCGGCCTACTCCAGCCGCATGTGGATTCGGGCCGGCTCGAGATGCTCGCTGTCATGGCTAACGAACGCTCTCCGCTCGTCCCGGATCTGCGGAGCATCACCGAAGCTGGGGTGACCGATGCCGAAGCCGCTAGCGCGCAGGTTCTCTGGGCACCGGCCGGCGTTCCCCAGGACATCGTCAACAGGCTGAACCAGGCGGCCGTCAATTTCCTGAATTCGCCGGAAGCGCAGAAAACCTTCCGCGGCCGCGGGCTTGACGCCGAGGCGAGCACGCCGGACGAAGTCGTCGCTATCCTGAAAAGCGAGATCGAGCGGGGCAAGAAGATCGCCGAAGAGTTCAACACGGCGGCGAAATGACCCCTGCCGGGGCGGGGGCACGCGACGTGACGCGCCCTTGCACCTGCCGAGACTGGGCCCGGCCACTGAGCTTCCGAAGCTGGGCCCGGCTTCCTTTCGCCCGCTAGGCAGACCTCCTGGCGCCTACGCCAAAGAGGATGGCATCGAACACGAAACGACGCCCCCTCTTTGGCACAGCTATTGCTTGAATGGCGGTGGCTGACGACGACCTTTCGCGGGCGTCGGTCGGCCGCGATCCAGTAACCGGGAGCAAGAAGATGACCTATACCAAAGATGCGTTGGCGGGCCGGGTGGCGCTCATTACCGGTGGCGGCAGCGGCATTGGCCTTGGGATCGCGAAGGCACTCGCCGCGGCGGGCGCAAAGCTTCTCCTGGCGAGCCGGAATGTCGAACGGCTGGACTCCGCCCTGGAGGAGTTGAGATGTCTTGGCGCCGAGGCCGCCCGCGTGAAGTGCGACGTGCGCAAATACGAAGAGGTCGAGGCTGCCGTGAAGACCGCCGGCGAGATCTACGGATCGCTCGACATCGTGGTCGCGAACGCCGCGGGAAACTTCGTCGTGCCTGCGGCGGAAATGTCGCCGAACGCGTGGAAGGTGGTCATCGACATCGACCTCAACGGAACGTTCTTCTGCGCCCGCGCCTCCTATGAAGCTCTGAAGGCGTCGAGATTCGGCGGTCGTTTCCTTGCGATCTCAACCACCCGGGCGCTCGAGGGCTGGCCGGGATGCGCCCATGCCGGTGCGGCGAAGGCCGGGATCATGTCACTGATACGGACACTCAGCGCGGAATGGGGACGGGACGGCATCCGCTGCAACACCATCGCCCCCGGCGCAATCGGCGACACCGAGGGCGTCCGGCGCATCTATGAAGACCAGGGGCGCAAGGCGCTGGAACTGGGATCGATCCCGCTCGGCAAGTTCGGTCAGACCAGCGACATCGCCAACGCCGCGGTCTTCCTGTGCTCGGATGCCGGCCAGTATGTTACCGGCGCCGATCTCGTTGTTGACGGCGGTCGCAACCGCAGCCGTGCCAGCACGGGATACGTTCCAGAAGGCCTGTGGAAGGAAACGGCATGATCACCAGTTACCCTCATCTCGAGACCGAGCGCCGGGGCGGCATCCTGGTCGTCCGGCTGGACAATGTCCAGGCGAGCAACTCCCTGACCAGGGAAATGCGCTTTTCGCTAAGGGACGTCACCCGGACCATCGAAGACGACCATACGGTCCGGGCAATCTACCTGACCGGAAAGGGAGCGAATTTCTGCTCCGGGGGCGACCTGCGCATGCTGACCAAGGCGGCTGACCCTTGGCCGGTACACCGCCGGTTCCAGCATGCGGCGGGTCTTTTCCCGCCGCTGACTGCGCTTAACCGTCCGGTTGTCTGCGGCGTGCGAGGAATGGCCATCGGCGGCGGGCTGGGCCTTGCCCTCATGTCGGATCTCCTGATCGTTGGGAAAAGCGCGAAGTTCAGTGCCGGCTTCTTCCGCCTCGGCGTCGTGCCCGATTGCTTGACGATGTTCACCCTGCCCCGCATGATCGGACTGTCGCGCACCCGGAATTTCCTTTTCTCCAACGCCGAGTGGAGCGCCTGTGACGTCGTCGAGCTTGGGCTGGCGCTGAAGGCCGTTCCCGACGATGAGGTCGATGCCGAGGGCATTGCGCTTGCCGAGAAGCTGGCCAACGGCCCCGCAGAGGTGATGGGGCTTGCCAAGCAGCTCATCTTGAGATCCTTCGAAAGCAGTCTGACGGAAATGATGCAATACGAGGACTTCGGGCAGGTGCTGGCGATGTCCAGCCCGGAATTCCGCGAGGGCCTTGCAGCGCTCATCGAAAAGCGTCTTCCGGATCACGTTGGCGCAGTGCGGGCCAACGGGCATAATGACGGCTTGCCGCCGTCCATGAAGACCTAGCGACCGGCGCCCGGCGGCCGGCCTCAGGGAGATCGATATGGGATACAGCACTGGCAGACCGAGCGAGCCGCGCTACGAAGTTGTCTGGCCTCTCAGCCCGCGTACGGTCTCTGGCGACAACGCCGCAGCCCGGCCCATCGACCTCAGCGGCAAGACGATCTGCGAGCTCTGGGATATGAATTTTCGTGGCGAAGTCATGTATCCTCTGTTCCGGGAGCATCTGAAGAATCGCTTTCACGGGGTGAAGATCGTCGATTACTCGGTCTTCGGAAACTTCCACGGCCCACGGGGACAGGCCGTTATCGACGCGTTGCCGGGGAAGCTGAAGGAATTGGGTTGCGACGCGGCCATCGTCGGCATCGGCGCCTGCGGCGGCTGCACGCCCGCCGTCATGCGGGTGGCCGCCATGATCGAGAAGCTGGGCATCGCGACCGTTTCGGTGGTCGCAACCGGTTTCCTAGCGCAGGCGGAGATCGTTGCGCGGGGCCTCGGCCTTCCGCTCAAGATCGTCGAATATCCCGGCCATCCCAGCGTCGACAGTGTTGAGCTCGTGACCGAAAAGGTAAACGAGACGACCGCCCCGGAGCTGGTCGAAGCCTTCACCGCGCGGCTCGACGCTTCCCGGCAGGTGGAGCCGGCAGAGCCGGAACCGGGTTCCGTCGTCTTCACCGGCAGCTTTGACGAGGTGCAGGATCACTTCGACGCGAATCTGTGGAGCGACGGGCTGCCTATTGTCCCGCCTACGCCAGAACGGGTGAACGGGTTTTTGTCGTTCGCCGACCGGGCGCCGACCGACTCGTTCGGCACCGTTCCCGTTGAGGGCCGTGAGGCGACCATTCACAGCATCGCCGTCACCGGCGTCATGGCCGGATGCCGGCCGGAATACATGCCGGTCCTTGTCGCCATCGTCGAGGCCATGTGCGATCCGACCTTCCGGATCAACTCCTGCGGCACGACGCCGGGGTGGGAGCCGCTGGTCACCGTCAGCGGCCCGATCGCCGATCAGCTCGGCCTGCATTCCGGACAGGGCGTGATGCGTGTCGGCCGCCGCGCCAATTCCAGCATCGGGCGTTTCGTGCGACTTTACCTGCGAAATATCTGCGGCTACCGCATTCCGCCCGGCGCCGGCGACAAGGCGAGCATCGGCCAAAGTTTCCTCGTCGCCCTCGCCGAAGACGAAGAGAGCGCCCGAGATATCGGGTGGCCCACCCATGCCGAGGATCGTGGCTACGACGCCGGCGAAAATGTCGTGACGGTCCGCAGCGTCGTGGCCATCTCTCCGGCCATCTACAGTTCCGGCGACCGGCCGGAGGATCATGTCCGGGACTGGATGCAGGTCATGGTGCGGACCTTCTCGTCCTGGGTGCCGCTGGATTTTAAGCATGGCGTCGGGCACTACCTGCTGGTCCTATCCCCGCTGGTGGCCAGCGTGGTCGCACGGGAATGGAGCAAGGATGATATCCGGCAGTACCTCTGGAATAACGCCGGGATCACCGCCGGGACGGCCGAGCATTTCGGCCAGGCGACCGGGAACAGGCAGTTCAATCTGAAGACCCTGGTCAAGCAGGGTGTGCTGCCGGCGAAATACCTCGACTCCGACGACCCCGACCGGATCGTGGATTTCTTCCTTACCCCGGATGCCGTCGAATTCATCATCGCGGGCGATCCCGACCGCAATCAATCGCGGGCCTACATGTGCAACCACAACCAGGGCGCGCCGGTCAGCAAGCCTGTCCGCTTGCCACGGGACTGGGACCGGCGCCTTTCGGAGAGCCGGCCGGCCGCCGTATCGCATGCCTGACGCCGGATGAACATGGTCAACGCGTCGTCCCGCATAGCGGCCTTCGCCGCCCGCCCGTCACACCGGCTTCCGCCCTGCGCCCGCACCTTGGCCTTCCGGGCGCTGCTGGACACGGTCGCAGTCGCCGTCGCGGGGCGCAATGAGCCGGCGGTCAGGATCGCGCGGCGCTACGTGCAGGCCGATGCCAACCGCGGCCGGTCACGTTCATGGATCGACGGAACCATACTGCCGCCCGAGCAGGCCGGCTGGCTCAACGGCATTGCCTCTCACGTGCTCGACTACGACGACGTTATGGCTCCCATGCGGGGCCATATCAGCGTTGCCGTCGTCCCTGCCCTGCTTGCGTTGGCACCCGAGGTCGAGGCGACTGGCAAGGATTTCGCAGAAGCCTATGCGGTCGGCTTCGAGGTAGCAGCACGGATGTCAAAGGTCATGGCCGCATCCCAGTACGCCAAGGGCTGGCACACGACGACCACGCTTGGATTACTCGGTGCGGTCGCGGGCTGCAGCGCGCTCTTGTCGCTTTCTGAAAGGCAGACAGAACACGCCCTGGGACTTGCGGTCGCGCAGGCCGCGGGAACCCGACAGAATTTCGGAACCATGGCGAAGTCCTTCCATGTCGGAGAATGCGCCCGTGCAGCCATCCGGGCTGTGAAGCTGGCGCAGGACGGCTTTGAGGCGTCGGCCGATGCCATCGACGGCCCGTCCGGCTACGCCGCTCTCTACGGCGCGGGCGAGGATCTTTCCCGTGCGTTTAAACACATGGGCACCGACACCTGGGAGATCGAGCGCACCGGCATCGAGGTTAAGAAATACCCATGTTGCTATGCGATCCATCTCGCGCTCGACGCCATGCTGTCGCTGCGAGAAGAGCACGGCCTCGACCTGGCCGCAGTCGAGAGCGTCGAGGTCGTGGCCAGCGCCAACGCACTCGACGCCCTCATCGTCAGACCGCCGACGACCGGTCTCGAGGCAAAGTTCAGCATGGAGTACACGCTGGCGGCCGCGTTGGAGGACGGCGCCGTCCGGCTGTCCACCTTTGACGGGGCACGGGTGCTGGAACCGAGATTGATGGACTTCCTGCCGCGGATCGCGGTGCGCGAGGAGTCCGGTCCGCCGAAGCCGCGCTTTGCACGTGTGCAGTTGAAACTGCGCGACGGTCGTACGTTGGAGCGCATGTGCGACCAGCTTCGCGGTGGGGCCAAGGACTCGCTTTCCGAGGAGGAACTGATCGCCAAGGTGGAGGATTGCTTCTCGTTCGCCGGCCATCCGATATCCGGGCGTGACTTCGCCCGCCAGGTCCTCGACCTGGACGACCGGCCGATTGCGGACCTGCTCCTCGATCTGAAGGATGGCGAGGCGGCCGCGTCGCCAGAACCATGAGAACCAGAGACGATCAGTAGGCTGAATGGCCCACTCCAAGCCAAGACGAGGCCAAGCGACATGGACACAATGACTGACCGCCGCGACCGGACCCTGCACCGCTTGGCGGGCTATGTGCGCGCCCTACGCTACGAGGATCTGCCACCGGAGGTCGCCCACAAGGCCAAGGCTCTCCTCCTCGACACGCTGGGAGCCATTCTGGCTGGGCACGGCTCCGCGGCGGCCCGGCTCGCGCGTGGGCTCGCCGGAGAGGCCCGGCGCCCGTTTGCCGCGTCTGTCATCGGATGCGCAAGGCTCGCGGCGCCCGACCGCGCGGCATTCGCCAACGCGATCGCGGCGCGCGGGGTCGACACGCTCGACGCCTATCACCGACACGGGAAGGTCGGGCACCCGGCCGACTGCATCCCCCCGCTGCTGACCACCGCCGATTACGCGCAGGCAAGCGGGAAGGCGCTCATCGAGGCGACCGTGATCGCCTATGAGATCTTCTGCTGGCTGCGGGACTATTTCGAGCATCCCGGTTTCGACAATACCAATTGCGCCAGGATCGGGGCAGCAGCCGGGGCCGCGAAGCTTCTCGGCCTGGACGAGAAACGGATCGCGGCCTGCCTGTCGCTGGCCGCCGTGAACGAGAACGTGCTGAAGGAGGTCCGCTCCCGGCCTGCCGCGATGACGCGGGAAACCGCTGCCGGGTACCAGGCGCGCGCCGCCGTCTTTGCCGCCCTGCTTGCCGCCGAGGGCGGCAGGGGGTCTGATCGGGCGTTCGACGGACCGGCTGGATGGCTTCGGCTCGTCGCCGACGGTGATTACGACACCGGCACGCTGGGCGGCGCAGGACGGCCGTTCCGGATGCTCGATACATGGATCAAGCTGCGCGCCATTCCCGGTGCCGCCTACCCCATCGTCATGGCGACAGAGAAGCTCGCGCCCATCGCCGAAGCGGATCAGGTGGATCGCATCGTGCTGGAGGTCTACGGCAAGCTGAAGAAGAGCTTCGGTACGGGTGCACAACGCTGGTCGCCGGATTCGCGCGACACCGCTGACCACAGTGCTCCCTTCATCGTGTCAACGATCCTTGCGAACGGGGCGCTCGACCTGCACGCCTTCGACGAAGACCGGATCCATGACGAGCGGGTGCGGTCCCTTATGCAGAAGGTTGAGGTGGAGGAATGCGCCGATTTCACCGCGGCCTACGCGGATCGCCACGAGCACAGAGCGCGCCTGACGGTATTCAGGACCGACGGCACGTGCGAAGTGGCCGAGACAGGCGGCGATGCCGATGATCTATCGGCGCCGAAACCCGACGCGCAGATAAACAAGAAATTCCTTATGTTGGCGGGGCCTATCCTGCCCGACGGGCAGGCACGGGACGCCGTCGAGCGGTGGTGGAACCTGGAATGCGTCGACGATATCGCCGCGCTTCTGTCCGGACTGCTCCTGCAGGGCTGAGCCGGGACGCGCGCCGGCGGCAAGTACCGGCGCGCGGGAATAGCGCTAGGCGATCTTGGGCGCCTCCAGAGGCTCGATGCCCGCCGCTTCGAGGGCCTTCGCCCAAGTCGCGAACTGGCCGGTCATATAGGACGTGAACTCCTTGCGGGTCGAACTGACGGCCTCGATCCCGATGGCCTCCAGTTTTTGCCGCACGTCGGGCATCCGCGTAATCTTTCCGACCTCGACCGCGATCTTCTCCAGCACCTCCTCCGGCGTTCCTGCCGGGGCCAGCATTCCCATGAACGGGTTGAGTTCGTAACCCGGCAGGCCCTCTTCCGCGATGGTCGGGATGTCCGGGAGGGCCGGCAGACGCCGGCTCGTGGTGACGCCAAGGCCACGCAGTTCTCCAGCCCGGATGTGGGACATGGCGGTCGGGACGGCATCGAACATGAGTTGCAGTTCCTTTCCCTCTGCCAGGGTGTTCCCGGCGACCACATGACCTTTGTGGGAAACGTGGACGATATCGATGCCGGCCATCCGGGCGAAGGTCGCACCGGCGATGTGCGGAGGGCTTCCGTAGCCGCTGGAGCCGTACTTGAGAACGCCGGGGTTCGCCTTGGCGTAGTCGATGAATTCGGCGACCGTGAGCACCGGAACAGAGGGGTGCACGACGAGGACATTGGCGATGCCGGCCACGAGATTGACCGGGGCGAAGTCGGCGCGGGGATCGAAAGGCAGCGACTTGTAAAGTGCAGCGCTTAGAAAGAAGGAGCCACCCCCCATCCCGAGGGTATAGCCGTCAGGCGGCGCCTCGGCAGTCTCCTTCAGTCCGGCCGTCTGGCTCTTCGCCGGCGCGATCTCGATGGGCTGCGACAAGGCCGCCGATAGCTTCTCTGCAATCGTATCTGCGATGATATTGCCGGGCCCGCCTTTCGAGCCGGGGACGATTATTCGGATGGGTCTGTCTGGATATCCTGACACGGGCAATACGCTCCTCCTGCTATGTCCTTTTCCAAGGCTCGGCACGGTCGGGCTGGACCGGTTCAGGCCAGCGGCGATACACCGACGGCGAAGGCAGTCGAAAACCATCCAGACCTCGGGGAGAGCCTCGACCGACCAGATCCGGTCCCAGAGATCGGCAGCCTTCCGTCCGCCCAGAACGGGGGCGACCTGCCGCTCGAACCGGATCTTGAGGTTCTCCGCAACGGGGGCTTTTGCGACCGTCGGGATCTCCATGCCGGCCACGGCCGGATCCTCGGCGATAGCCTCTCCGGCCAGTTCGGCCACCCATCCGGTCTTGCCTTCGAAGGGCCGCGCCGGCCCGGTCATCCCCTCGCGGGCGGCCAACGCCGCGAAGGCTCCGGCGCGGGCTGCGTAGGCACCGGCCGGCTGGTGTGAGGACAGCGGGCACCCTGGTTCGGTCTCCAGCAGGAAGACGGATGTCATCGCGGCCAGCGACGCCGCCTGCCCAAGCTGATCCCGCGACAGACCGAAAACCCTGCCGCAACCGAGTGCGCTGCCGATGCTGGCGAAACTTGCTGGAGAGAACCCGTCCGAGAGCGGGTAGCGCTTCTGAAGCCAGCAGGCCGTTCTTTCGCCCGCCACCAGCGCCTCGATCAGCATGCGGCCCGAGGCTTGGGCACTTTCGGCCGAAGCGAGGACAGCAGGCACGATGACGCCCTGACGCCTTGCCGCGTCGTCACCCGGCTCCAGGCAGAGCGCTGCCGTTGCATTGGCGAAGGCAGCCAATTCGACCGAGGTTCCGGTCCGCGTTCCAATCAGCGCGGCGCCACATCTCTGCGGCGACCTACCCGCCAGCCGGTGGGCCGTTCGGCAAACGTCGTGCGACAGGGCGGTAACAATGTTCCCGAGACAGGCGACCAGACCTGCCTTGGCCAGCGCGATCTCGTCGCAGGAAAGCGCATCGAATTTCACGGCTAGCGCCAGGTCGACAAGATGCTCTTGGATCCTGTCCATCGGGCCCGGTCCCTAGGCTGCGTCCCAAAGACGGTCGTCGAAGAAGGCCAGCAATTCGCCCCAGGCTCCGCGGGCAGCGCGCGGCCGGTAGCGGTCCGGATTTCCGAAGCTGAGGAATGCATGTCCGGTATCCTGATAGCTGTGGAACTCGTGCCACTTCCCGAGCCGGGCAAGCTCCTGGTGGATCAGGTTCACGTCTTCCGGCGAGGGGTTCTTGTCCTCGGCTCCGAAGAATCCAATCAGCGGGCAGTCAAGTCCTTCGCTGCGCTCCAGCGCTGTCGGTCCGTCTCCCCACGCCTTGAGGATATTGCCGCCGTAGAAGACCGCCGCAGCCTTGAACCCGGGGATCGCGCACGCCGCCAGATAGGAGACCCGCCCGCCCATGCAGAACCCGACAACGCCAAGAGTCCCCAGATGCGGATCGAGCCCGCGCAGCACCGCGATCGCGGCGGAGATGTCGGCGACGAGGTCATCGTCCCGCATGAGCACGAGGCGCTCCGTCAGACCCAGCCCCTCCGGCTGACGGTGGAACAGCTCGGGCGCCGCGACGGCGTAACCTTCACGGTGGAGCCGGTGCACAACGTCCTGAAGAAACGCGTCGACTCCCGAGCCGTGCTGGGCGACGATGATCCCGGGATGGCGCCGCGGGCGATCCGGAATGCCCAGGTAGACACGCATGGGTGACCCGTTGACCGTGGTGGTTTCCCATCTGGTCGTCATCAGCTTCCACTCCTCCCGGTTGTCGGAAAAACGGTGACCCGCGGCCTCAAAGCTTCACCTCCCGGCCAAGCCCGGCATTGACGGCCGCGTCGTAGACGGCCGAGGTCACGGCCACGTCCTCGAGCGCGATCCCCTGCGATTCAAAGAGAATGATCCCCTCGCCGAAGGCCGGCGTTTCGACCGATTCCGCGACGATCTCGCCAAGCGTGACCACATCTTTCCAACGGAAGGCGTCTTTGGCCGCGGCATAGAGAAGATCGCCGCAGTGCCGGCGTGCATCCTCCCTGTCGTCCACCACCACGAGCGCAGCGCGGGCGACGACGGTTTCGTCGATCTCCCGCTCGTACCATTCGTTCGCGCCGACGGCGACGATCAGGCAGGGCCGTTCAAGCCAGTTGGCCGAGAGAACCGGCTTTTCCGAATTGGTGATCGTCACGATGATGTCGGCGTTCCGAGGCACCTCCTGCGGCGCGGCGACCGGGCTGACATCGATGCCAAGCTGTGCCGACATAGCGCCGCAAAACTCGGTCCTCCGTTTCGGATCGCGGCCATAGACTATGGCCGCTTTGATCGGGCGCACACGGCAGATGGCGGCAAGCTGCGCCTCGGCCTGGCGACCGGTCCCGTACATGCCGACGACGCTGGCCGTCGCCGGGGACAGGTATTTCGCAGCCACGGCGCTCGCCGCCGCGGTTCGGAGCTTGCTGATCGCGCGTGACTGGACGATGGCCAGAAGCTCGCCCGTGCGAGTGTCATAAAGGAAATTCCACATGAGCCGGGGACCGGAGCCGAAGCTCGACAGCAGCTTGAATCCCACGCGGCCTTCGGCCTGCAGCGAACCGGCCCGGAACAGGAGATACCCGTCCCCGGCCGGCAGTTCGAACCGCTCCGAATTCCCGGTCTCACCCTGGCCCGCCGAGCGAAACATGGACTCGATGACCGGGATCGCGGCATCGAGCGCGATCAGATCGCGGCTCTCTTCTTCCGTGATGAGGATGGTCATGGGCCGCCCGCCACCTTGCCTGCCGGCGCACAGCCGATCTTCGGGGAATTATCAGAACGCATAGCGACGCATACCGCCGTCAACCGGCACCACCGCGCCGGTGACATAACTCGCCTTGGGCGAGGCGAGAAACACCGCGACGTTGGCAAGTTCCCCGGGATAGCCGAGCCGACCGACAGGCACCTCCTTCGCGGCGAAGGCGGCGCGCTCCTCCTCGGTATACCGGCGATAGGCCTGCTCGCTCAGAAGACGCCCCGGCGCGACCGCGTTGATCGTGATCCCGTGTTTCCCGACCTCGCGCGACACCCCCTTGCACCATGCCTGAAGCGCAGCCTTGCCGGAGAAGCCGGCATTGATCTTCGTCGGCTCGGATCCCCCCGTGATGTTGATGATCCGGCCCCAGCCCCGCTCCATCATTCTTGGCAGGAGCGCCTGGATAAGCTGCCGGCGGCTTGTGAAGTTCATCATGATGACCTCGTCCCAGGTCTCTTCCGGCGTATCGAGCTTGACAGGCCGCCCGACGCCCGCGGAGTTCACCAGGATATCGACGTGGCCGAGGCCGCGGATCGCCTCTTCGGCCAGGCGCACAGCCGCCCCCTTCTCCATCATGTCGGCCTGAACCAGGACTGGACGCTTTCCGGATATGGCAGCGAGTTCCCCGGCTGCATCTTCGAGCATCTCCGGGCGGCGGGCGGCGATGCAGAGCCGCACGCCCTCGCCCGCTAATCCGGCGGCGATCGCCCTGCCCAGCCCGGCGCTTCCTCCGGTCACCAGCGCCGTCTTGCCTTCAAGCTCGAGATCCATATCCTTGCCTTCCTCCCTTCACGCCGCCCGCAACGCCCAGTTCCGTGGCAGTTCAATTCGCTTGCTGACCGGGATTCCGATTTTCGAATTCTGCGGATACCCGCGGGTCTGGTTTCGCCCGGGATCTCCCGAAATCACGATGCCGATCTGCTCGGGCTCGACGAGACAGCGCACGAGCCGGTTCGGGTCATCGGATTCGTAGTATTCCCTAGGCGTGAGACCCCGCTCGACATAATCCTTGATCGAGTAATGGTTGACGCCGTTGGCGTGGGCGTATCTCTCGGCCAACCCGGCCGGTATCAGCGTCTTTTCGTAGAGGTAGGTCTTGATATCGAGCTTGCTCCAGCCGTCTTCCGCGAAGGCGCGGGCGACACTGGGGCTCATCACGATCATCGGATAGGCGGTCCGGTCGCGGATGTAACCCCAGGAACGGTACTTCATCGCCTCGCCGATCACGTCGAAGATAATCTCCATGTGCTCGATCGCCTTCTTGCCGCCGGTATAGACGGGCTGGGTCATCGACATGCAGCTTTGGACGGTCACAACGTTCTCGCCCGCCTCGAAGCCACAATCGGCGCTGAAGGGCTGCCAGCCAATATCCCGTACGGCATCCTCGTTCTCGGCGAGCACCATGTTGAACGACATCCCGATCGTTCCCTTATCGGTGCCACCCCCTTCGCCGCCATGCGCATGAATCCGGAGTCCGGACAGGTTGCGCATGTAGAGGCGCACGAAACGCCCGATACTGGTATTCGCACGCCGCCCGACCCGCATCACGCCGGAGCCGTAATTGAAATCGAGTTCCTTGACGATCGGGCCATTGATGATGACGAGCGGCTCCCACCCGGGCGTGGTACCGCCGAGCTCCATCTTGAAGGTCGGATCGATCATCGCCTCGACGACGGCCAGAAGCACCGGCATATATTCGGGGCGACAACCTGCCATGACGCCGTTGACCGCGATGTTCCAGACCGTGGCCTCACGCGACTCTGGATAGCAGACGCCGAGCACCTCGTCCGGCGCGCGGTCGGTAAAGCGCAGGAATTCCTCCACCCTGTCCCGGGTCGGCGGAATGATCGGCAGACCGTCCGACCACTCCTTCTCCTCGAAGAACTCGTGCACGCCATCAAGCGATCCGCGATAGACGATGTCGCTCCGGTTCGGCTCGCCGTCACCCGCATCACCTGTCTCACCCCGACTGCAAAGCCCTTCGATCGCCTTCGGGGCGATCGTGGAGATGACCTTCTGCCGTAGCGCTTCGGCAGAATCGACCATGGGCACGCCGGGATATTCGGCAAGCGGAGTGTCCTCCCCGCCAAGTCCACGGGCAAACGTGCGTGCCTGCGCAAGAAACCCGGTTGCGATGATCGACACGGCCGGTATGCCGGCCTGTTCGGCGGCCATGCTCATCCACATTACCTTGGGTGTGCAGCCGCCACAGGCGCCGACCCCGACGATGACCGCATCGGCACCCTGTTCCCGCAAGCGATCCGGCAGCTTGGCGACGTACTGCTTTATGTCGCCATAAGGGATTCCCATCGTCTCGAAGGGAACGATCTTCACCTCCGGGAAGGCCTTGCGAAGCTCCTCCCGCAGGATCGGGAAAACCTCGTCGCCTCGAAACACCCCGTCCCACACTTCGACGACGGTCTTGCCATTGAGATTCGGCAGTCCATCGGCGGTCGATTTCTCGATGCCAACGGTCGGTCCGAGCGGCCAGACCACCTCGTATTCAGGCTGTTTCATGGCTTTCTCCCCACGCTTACATTCCGATCAGGTCAGCCCGATCGACGATGTTCTGCCGGCTGCGCACTGACGCGGCGTCGAACATGACGCCGTCGATGACGATCGTGCCCTGCCCTTCCGCTTCGGCCTTCTTGAAGGTCCCGACAATGCGCCTGGCCAGGTCGACGTCCTCCTGCAGCGGGGTGAACGCCTCGAGCGCGATCGGGATCTGTACCGGGTGAATGGCCCATTTGCCGACGCAGCCCAGGATGCGCGCCCGAGCCGCCTCGCGCGCATAGGTCTCGGTGTCGCGGAAATTGCCCTGCGGTCCGTCGACAGCCTCGATCCCCGCCGCGCGGCAGGCGATCACCATCTTGCTACGCTGGTAATGCCAATGGTCGCCGGGATATTCACCAGCGGCGATGGCCTTGCGGTCGACACCCTGCGAGGCGGAATAGTCGCCCATTCCGAAGATCAGTGCCTCGAGCCGCGGCGTGCAGCGGGCGATCGCCTCGACGTTGATCATCGCCTCGACCTCCTCGATGAGGACCTCAAGGCCGATCGTCTTCGTCAGCTTCAGCTTCTTCTCGATCCCGGTCAGCAGCGTGTCGACGAACAGAACGTCGCTGGGCGTCCTGACCTTGGGAACCATGATCAGGTCCAGCTGCTCATGGGCATTATCGACCACGTGGATGATGTCTTCATGGGCCCATTCGCTGCCAAGCTCGTTGATCCGGACACAGGTGGTCTTGCCGCTCCAGTCGAGATTCTTCAGGGCCTGGACGATCTTCTCGCGCGACTCGACCTTGGCACTCGGCGCGACGGAGTCCTCGTTGTCGAGGAACACGAGATCGGCTTCGCTGGCCGCAGCCTTGGCCATTACCTTTTCGTTCGAGGCCGGCACCGCAAGCTCGACGCGACGCAGCCGCATGGGACGCTGGTGGGTCATATCAACTTCCATTGTTTGTGAATGATGCACTCATTTCACCGCTCCGCATTCGCGCAGCGTATCGATCTCCGCCGGAGAGAAGCCGAACCGCCCGAGGACGTCGTCGGTGTGTTCTCCTAGCAGCGGCGCGCGGTGGCGCACGCCACCGGGGGTCCCGCTCATGTGGATCGGCGTGTTGGCAATCACCACTTTCGCTTCGATGCCCGGCTGTTCGACCGGAACCAGCATCCTGCGCGCCTTGAAATGCGGGTCATCGAAGATTTCCGCGATGTTGTAGACTGGGCCGAAGGGAACCTTTCCGCCCAGAATGCCAAGCAGCTCCTTCTTGGTGTGCCGGCTGGTCCAAGCGCTTACCACCTCGTAGACGAGATGGTTGTTCCTGACCCGCGCATGACGGTCGCAGAAACGGGCATCGCACGCCAGTTCCGGCTGCCCCATTTCGCGTGTCAGGATCGCCCAGGAGGCGTCGAGGTGGCCGGCGATGGTGACGAAGCCATCCTTGGTGGGAAACATCCCGAAGGGCGAAAACACGGGGTGAATCCGACCTTCCTGGGCGGGCACGCGCCCCTGGTAGGAATGCTGATAGACGATCCGTTCGCAAAGCGCGAGGATCGCGTCGGCCATGCCGACATCGACGAACTGCCCCTGCCCGGTCTTCTGCGCGCGGTAAAGCGCCGAGAGGATGCCGACGGTCGTCAGAGTGCCGGGGAAAATGTCGCCGACACCGGGGCCGACCTTTGCCGGATGCTCCGGATCGTCGCCGGTTATCCCGATGATTCCGCCGAAAGCCTGCGCGACCACGTCGTAGGACGGCCAGTCCGAATAGGGGCTGCGTCCCGATCGCGGATCGCCGAAGCCGCGCACCGTTGCATAGACTAACCGCGGGTTGATCTCCCTCAGCACGTCATAGGAAAGACCCAGCCGCTCCATCACGCCCGCCCGGTAATTCTCGACAACGACATCGGCCTGGCGGACGAGCTCCTTGAAGACGGAGACGCCCTCCAGATTCTTGAGATCGACAGCGATCCCGAGCTTGTTGCGATTGACGCTCTGGAAATACCCACCATAGGCCTGGAGCGGGTCGTCGGCATGAAACGGCCCGGCATGGCGGATGCTGTCGCCCGAGGGCGGCTCGACCTTGACGACGGTCGCGCCCTGGTCCGCGAGCAGTTGCGTGCAATAGGGCCCGGACAGGTGCTGCGTCAGATCGACGACTATCACCCCGTCAAGCGCGCCAGCCCCGGTCTCCATGGTCACTTGTCCTGCCAATGGCTGCCTCGCTTTATCAGCACTCTGCGTTCGCCCTCGAAGACGACGATCTGGTTCTGGTTCACCCCCCAATGCCGGAAGGTCACGATGCCCGCGTCGGGCCGATCGGGGCTGTCTTCGACCGCGAGGACCTCGGTAAAGGCGTAGATCGTATCGCCGTGGAACACCGAGGCAGGAAAGCGGATCTTATCCATCGACAGTTCCGCCAACGCGTTCTCCGCCGTGTCCTCCGCGGCCAGACCGATGGCGATCGAGGCGGTGACTCCCCCATAGACGAGACGATGCTTGCGCGGATCGCGCGTCATTATGTCTTCATTGAAGTGCGACTGTGCCGTGTTCATCACCATGTTGGTGATTTGCACGTTCTCGAGCTCGGTGACCGTCTTGCCTCGGGCGTGCCTGTGGATCGCGCCCGGATGGAAATTCTCAAGATAGTTGTCGTTCCCAGTAAGCGAAGACTTCATCGTTTCCCTCCCGCACCGAGCAGTCGGTCAGAGATGATTCGCAGCTGGATCTCCGACGTTCCCTCGAAAATCTTTGTCACCCGCGCATCGCGCCAGTAGCGCTCCACAGCGCAATGCGTGGTGTAGCCGGCGCCGCCGTGGATCTGTATCGCCTCGCTGGTGACACGCTCGGCCATTTCCGTGGCGAACCACTTGGCCATCGACGCTTCCATGTCGCAGCGCCGGCCGGTGTCGATCTCCTCACAGACATAGTACAGCAGCTGCCGCGCGGATTCGATCTCGGCGGCCATCTGGGCGATCTTGAAGCGGATCGCCTGGAAGTCCGAGATCGGGCGGCCAAACTGCACCCGCTGCTGCGAATACTCGATCGAATCCTCAAGCCCCCCGCGCGCCAGACCAATGGCCCGTGCTGCGGTGTTGGCCCGCGCGCGCTCGAGCGCACCCGTGAAGTTGTAGAACGCCCGCCCCTCCTCGCCGAGCATGTTCTCATGTGGCACCCGGCAGTTGTCGAAGGACAGCTCATAGGTGCGCCATCCGAAGTATCCGATCTTCGGGATCGGGTTGCCGACGCACCCCTCGGGGAATCCGCCGCGCGGCTTCTCGATCATGAAGGTACTTATCCCGCGGTGCCGTCGTTCCGGATCCACGTTCGGGTCGGTGCGGGCATGGAGGACGATGCAGTCGGCACCGTCGGCGAAGGTACACCAGTATTTCTGACCGGTGATCAACCAGGAATCCCCGTCACGCACGGCGCGGCAAGAGATATTCGCCGCATCCGATCCGGCGTTAGGTTCCGAAATCGCGGTGCAGCGCAGGAACTCACCACGCGCCATACGGCTGAGGTAATCCCTCCGCCTATCCTCGGGCCAGACCTCGCAACCGGGTAGGCTGTTGCCGCGCGCCAGGAGGCTGCCGACGCTCATCCAAGCCCGCGCCAGTTCCTCGACCACCAGGCAGTATTCGAAATAACCGAGACCAAGACCACCGTATTCCTCGGGAATGGTGATGCCGAAGTAGCCGAGTTCGGCCATCTTCTCACGCAGCTCCATCGGGATGTCGCCCTTTTCGGGGTCGAGCTTGTTGGCGATCGGCAGGACCTCCCGCATCGCGAATTCGCGTGCATGTTCCTGTATCATTCGCCGTTCTTCGGTCATGTATCCCATGTCAGGCTTTCCGCTTGATCTTGAAGTTCGCGCGGCGGTAGTCGACCACGAGTTCCCCGCGCTGGTTGATGCCCTCGGTGTGCCAGGTGACGATCCCCCGGTCGGGCCGAGACTTGGATTCCCTCATGTCGACGACCGTGCTGCGCGCCGTCAGCGTGTCGCCGGGATAGACGGAAGTGTGGAAGGTAAGATTGTCTGCCCCGAGGAAGGCGCCTCCGCCTTCGCTGAGCTCCTCGACCGTCAGTCCGAGCACGAGGTTGAAGACCAGCATCGGTGCAACCACCACGCCAGGATGGCCATGCGCCCTGGCATATTCCGCGTTGAAGTAGAGGGGGTTGTAGTGAAGCGTCAGCGTCGTGAAGAGCGCGTTATCGCCTTCGGTGATCGTCCGCCCCCAATGGTGTTCGAAGATCTGCCCAATGGAAAAATCCTCGAAGGCGCTTCCTTTCTCCCAAAGGACTGCCTTCTCGATGAAATCCGGTACGACATCTGTCTTGTTGTTCATTGTTCTCATCCTCGGCATCTCGGCCATCCGAATTTGCTTCCTGATGAACGCAAGTTGCGTGCCAGCCGCGCAGCTATCCGGCTTCACGCTCCCTACCCGCAGCACCTCCATTCCGGGGCACAGCCGCGTACCGGTCAACCCGAATGCGACTTACCGCCATCACTTGCGAATGACCAACCGCGACACAAGCGGCGCGAGTCCCGACATGGTCTCCGCGTTCCACAGCATGTTCAACGCTGCCCGACCATTCTCTTCGCCGATATAGGGCGCCGTCAGCCCCAGGAACTTGTTGGCGATCTGATCGTCGGACTTCGGAGCCGACAGCCCGTCGCCGGCACCGCCGGACTCGCCGACCAGGGTGTCGCCGTTTGCCGTCGTCACCGTCACGCGGGCCAGTTCCCGAACCGGAATGTTGTCATAGGCCCTGGTGTACTCGGGATTCTCGTCTACCTCCGTCATCTTCACGAGAACCCGGGTCCGCGGGTCATGCAGGAAATGGTTCTCGAAGGAATTGATCCCGACCGTTCCGTGCACCAGCGTATGCGCGACGAGGTAAGGGATGCTGTGGTCGGCGATCTCACGCGTGTCGGGATGCCAGGGTCCCTCGCCGCTGCCGACGGCACGCTTGGTGTAGAAACTGACCTCGACCACGATCCGGCGCACGGCACTGGCGTCGGCCAGGGGCGCTATCGTCTCCGCCGCCAGAATGGCGGCAATCGAGCCCGCGTTCGCCGGCCGCAGCTTGATCAAGCTATCGCAGATCTTGAAGGGTGTGCCCTGCTCGCCCCCATAGAGAATCCTCTCGAAGGACCCTCGGGCTACGTGCTCGCACCATCCCGCATCGCCCTCGAACGGAAGATCCGGTCCGCCCATCCCCGCCCTGGCGAGCAATGCTGCGAAGACCCCGGCGCGCGCGCCATGTCCCGAAGCGGCAGCCTTGTACATCGACCGCTTCCCAAGCCTTACCTGCTTCAGGATCGCATTGGGTACGACGGCCATGGCGATGCACTGCGCCATCTCGTCCCGCGAGAGCCCCAGAAGCTTACCCGCGCCCACCGCGCCGGCGATACACGTCAGGTTCGCAGTATCGAAGATGCGGTGGCTCTGAAACATATGCGAGGTCCGCAGGAATATCTCGTAGGCAAGCACAATGGCTTCGATGAGCCGAACCCCGCCAGCGCCGACGGCCTCCCCAGCCGCCAGAACCGGCGCGATCACATCGCTCGGATGCCCATGGGCGCTGTTCGGCCAGTTGTAGGTATCGTTCATGTCGAGATACCGCGCCGCCGTTCCGTTGGCGAACGCCGCGAGGTCCGGAGCGGTCCGGAGCTGCGAACCGATGACGGTCGCGCCGCCCTCGTCCTGGGGCGTCCGCTTGGCGATCCGGCGCGCGACCTTGCAGGGTTCGCCCGAATATCCGCCGATCAAGACGCCAAGCGTGTCGATCAGGCGCACTTTCGCCGCATGGACGGCGTCCGCCGGAAGATTCTCGTAGCACAGGTTCATCGCATAGTCGGTCAGACGCCCTTGCGCGCTGTCCCGGATCGTGTCGGCGATCGGCGTGTCCATGAGGATTTTGCTCTCTCCCTGTCATTGTTGCGACCCACACCGCCTGACCGGCGATCCGGCCACGCGATTACCCGCTTCCACCCGGTCGATTTCGCCCCGGATATCGACAGTAAGACAGCAAGCCGCGTGCCAGCCGGACTGGGCGCGAATGCCCTGTCCCTGCCACTAACCGCCCGACGGCCCAGACTGATTGCAACGGAATTGCGGAAGGCCCGTGTCCGCGTCAAAGACAACTGAGACTGCATCCCCGATCCGGACGTCGAGCGCCCCTTCCCCCACGACGGACGCGATCATCCTCGGCCCCTCGTCCACGATCACCGAAGCCACCGCATAGGGAACCTTATCGGCAAAGGCGTAGCTGGGCGCACGTCGCACGACCGTGCAGCTTTCCACGGTCCCCCGTCCCGAGCTTTCGATCCAGTCGAGGTCGCTGCCCCAACAGGTCGCGCAGTGATGGCGCGGCGGGAACTGAACAGTCGAGCATTGCCCGCACTTCTGGAATACAAGGCGCCCCAGCGCCGCAGCCGCCCAATATGGCTCGGAATCGCCGTTCACCAAGCTCTTGTCAACTGTCACTGGTCCTCCCCCTACCATTATGCCACCTCGACCCCGCTGGCTTCTTCCAAACGCAGCACCTCCACCCTTCTCAGGCGCTTGCGTTTGACCGAGGTCGGAATGTTCATCATCTCGCGGTACTTCGCGACAGTGCGCCGGGCGATGTCGATCCCTTCGTCCTGAAGTTCCCTCATAATGTCCTGATCGGAGAGGATGGCATCCGCCGGCTCGGCTATGATCAACTGCCTGATCCTGTGACGGACCCGTTCGGTCGACACCTCGTCTCCGCCTCCGTTCGCGGAGATCGCGTTGATGAAGAACGACTTCAATTCGAACATGCCACGATGGGTCATCATGTACTTGTTCGACGTCGCCCGGCAGACCGTCGACTCGTGGATATCGAGTTCGGTCGCGATGTCCTTCAGCGAAAGCGGAACGAGGAACTCGACGCCCTTTTCGAAGAAGTCGCGCTGACGCGCCACGATCGCCGAGGACACGCGGAGGATCGTCTGCGCCCGCTTATCGAGGTTGCGCTCGAGCCAGTGCGCGCTTTTCAGGCAGTCAGAGACGTACCGCGTCTCCTGCTGACCGAGGGGCATCGCCGTCACCTCGGCGTAGTACTGTCGGTCGATGAGGACCCGTGACATGAGCGACGTGTTCAGCTCGACGACATAGGTTCCATCCGCACGCCTGTCGACAACTACATCCGGCAACGCCAGCTGAGTCAGTTCGCAATCGTACTGTCTTCCCGGTCTCGGATCGAGTTTGCGGATTGCGGCCTGCATTTCGAAGATCTCGCCACTGCCCACCTTGCAGATGCGGCCGAGCTTCTCGATTTCGCAGTTTGCCAAGAGCTCGAGGTTGTCCAGGAGCGCGCTCATCGCGCGCGTCAGCCGTCCCTGCTCGTCAAGTTGCAGCCGCAGGCATTCCGCCAGATCTCGAGCCCCGACGCCCGTCGGCTCGAAGGTCTGAATAGTGCGCAGCACCCCAAGAACACGCTCCCCCGAGACGCCCAGCATGTCGGCCACGTCCCCGAGGTCCCTGCGCATATACCCGTCCTGGTCGATGGACTCGACGATCTCGGCCCCGACGAGAAGATCAACCGGATCGCAGAACGCTAACGCGTTCTGCATCAGAAGATGCTCGCGCAGCGAAACCTTCGAAGGAGTGTAGTCCTCCAGGCTGGGATTGAGGTTGCCGGCGGACTTCGCTTTCCCCATCGGGGCGCCGCTCGATCGCCCCGCCCCGAGGCCGCGCTCCCGCCACCCAGGATTTTCTTCGTCCCGCGGCGTCTCGTTCGCCGGCCCGGCCGCGACAGCGCCGGCATCGGCCCTGTCGGCCAGTTCGTCGCAGGGCACCGCGGCGATCTCATCGCCATCCGTCTCGACCTTGATCAGCGGATTCACTTCGGCCTGATGCCGGATGAATTCCTGAAGCTCGTCGCAACCGTACTGCAAGAGATTAATGGACTGTATGACCTTGGCCGTGATCGAGATCGTCTGTTTCTGCTGGACGAACACTCCGTGCGCAAGCTGCATATTGCCCTCCTTCAGGCGGCGGAATTCCTCAAATCCCGTCCTGTCCGACCCCACTTGTTGGCAGAACCAGCCCTTGGCCTACCGAGAGCTTGCCGGACCAGAGGATAGACGCAATTGGCGTGCCAAGTTGCTCGACGCGACGGCCTTCCCGATCTTCCGACCGGCCGTTTCCGCCAACGCGGGCGACTGCGCAGACGGCCCGGTCCGATAGGGATGCTCGACCCAGATGGCACCCGTCGCGGCCGTAGAGGAGCCGGACGCCTTGGCACCGATCTTGCTCTTGAACGGGCACAACATTTTCGGGGTGGATAATGGCAAGCACCAAGGCCGAACATGCGACAGTTGACCAGCACTTGCCGTTTCGCAGCCTGCCCATCGTTTCGGCCGGGACTGCGTTCGGTATGCTGAAGGGTATTCGCGTCGTCGACCTGACGACGTCGGTGGCGGGCCCCTATGCGACAATGCTCCTGTCGGATTTCGGGGCCGAAGTCATCAAGATCGAACGACCAACCGGCGACGAGGCCCGGAAATGGGGTCCTCCCTTCCTGAGAGGGCAATCGCTCTGGTTCGCCGCCGTTAACCGGAACAAGAAAAGCGTTGCCATCGATGTGCATGACGACGACAGCCGCGCCGCACTGATGCAACTGGTCGGGTTGGCCGATGTCGTCGTCACCAGCCATCCGCCGGCCGTCCAGAGGAAACTGCGGCTCGACTACGAGACCTTGCGGCAAGAGCGGGAAGACATCGTCTTCGCGTCGATCACCGGGTTCGGACTTACCGGGGCGCGGTCGGACCTGACCTGCTATGACCTGATTGCCGAGGGCTATTCCGGCATCATGGACATCACCGGAGAAGCCAATGGCGATCCACAGAAGATCGGCGCTCCGGCGGCGGACATGCTGGCCGGTCAGGATGCGGCCATGGCGGTCATCGCCGCACTGTTCGAAAGGCAGCGCACCGGCAAGGGCCATCTCATAGATGTCGCACTGGTCGAAAGCATGACCAGGTTTCTCTCTTGCCGGATCGCGTCCTACCTCGGCTCCGGCGAGGTGCCTACCCGTTCCGGCGGTCGCGACAGCGTGATCGCGATCTATCAGGCGTTCGAGACCGCGGATCTACCAATGAACCTGGGCCTCGGGTCCGACGAGATCTGGAAGCGGTTCTGGATGGCCGTGGGCGACCCAGACTACGGAACCCACCCACAACTGGTGACGAACGCCGAGCGGCGCAACGCGCGTTCGGAGATTGCCGAGCGGATCCAGCGGGTCCTTAGGACCAAGACCCGCGACGACTGGCTGGCCATCTTCGCCAAGGCCCGGGTTCCGGCCGGCCCGATCAACCGTATCGACGAAGTCGTCTCCGACCGAAACCTGCAGGATCGCGGTCTCTTCTTCGTGCTCGATGACGGGTCGGGCCACCTGACACCGCAGGTCGGGCTTGGTCTTCACATCGACGGTGCGACCAGCATTCCGTCCTCTGCCCCGCCGGACCTCGGCGAACATACCGAGCAGGTCCTGGCGGAGTTGAGAGCGCGCCGATGAACCGTCATTTCTCGACAGGTGAGAATTGCCATGAAACCGTTCCTCACACTGCATGACCCAGCAACCGGTCGAGCCTATTACGAGGCAGGCCTCTGGAAAGACGACACGTTCTATTCCCTGATGGAGCGGCATGCCAACCAACGGCCGGACGCCCCCGCCCTGCGGGACAGCAGGGCCAATCTGGATTGGCATACCCTGAAGGCCCGGGTTGACGCGATGGCCGATCATCTGCGCGCACAGGATATCGTCGCCGGCGACCGAATTGCGATCTGGATGGGAAACCGGGTCGAGGCCGTCATCACCTTCCTTGCCTGCTCGCGCGAGGGCATCGCCTGCAACCCTTCGCTGCACAAGACCTTCACCTGCGCGGAGATCATCGAGCTTCTGACCGAGCTTTCCGCCCGGGCCCTGCTCACGGAAGACGGCTGGGGGGCCGATCGCGCACGGCAGGACTTCGACGCGACGCTGGCGAGGCTCCCGTTCCTGAAGAAGGTCTACACTCCGAACAACTTCCCGATGCATATCACCGGCGTCGACCGGGTGGTGCACAGCAATCCGGACAGCATCGTCTACCTAGCCTTCACCTCCGGCACGACCGGAAAGCCGAAATGCGTCATGCACTCGTGCAACACGCTGCTCGCCAACGCCCGCGACCTCGCCCGGGATTGGGGGCTGTCGGAACAGTCGGTGATCCTCTCGCTCAGCCCCCTATCACATCACATCGCCTGGGTCGCGGCCGCGCAGTGGCTCGTCTGTGGTGGGCAGTTCGTGACCGACGATCCGCCGCCGGGTCACAGCCGGCTTGACTGGATCGTCGAGACCGGCGCCACCTATGTGCTGGGTGTTCCGACCCACGCGATGGACATCCTCGACGAGCAGAAGGCGCGCAGCATCTCCCGGATCGGACAGGTTCAGACCTTCTACATGGCGGGTGCGCCCATCCCCGACATCGTCGCCCGGGACTTCATCGAGCAGGGTATCGCGCCGCAAAACATCTACGGGATGACGGAGTGTTCATCACACCAGTACACACATCCGGGCGACTCGAAGGACGTCTGGATTTCCACCTGCGGCCGGGGAGGCCTCGCCTACGAGGTAAAGATCTGGGATCCCGACAACCCGGATAACGAGCTACCGATCGGCAGCACCGGAAACATCGGCGGACGAGGCGCAGCCATGATGTTGGGATATTTCGCTAACCAGGCCGCGACGGAGGCCACGATGAACAGCCATGGCTACCTTCTGTCCGGCGATCTGGGCTCGCTCGACGAAAACGGAAATCTGCGGATCGTCGGTCGCATCAAGGATCTCATCATCCGCGGCGGTCACAACATTTATCCCTCAAGGATTGAATCCATCGCGCTGACCCATCCCGCCGTGACCAAAGCAGCAGCCTTCGGCGTGCCTGACCAGCGACTTGGCGAGAAGGTCTGCCTGGGTGTCATCGGCAAGGTCGATGCCGACGAGATGCTCGATCACCTGCACTGCAACGGCCTGTCCAAGTACGACATGCCGGAGTGGTTCATCGTCCTCGACGCGTTCCCGTTGACCGCAAGCGGAAAGATCCTCAAGCGCAGGCTGACCGAGATGGTCCAGACGGGCGAGATCAGCCCGAAACCGGTCCGCTTCGTAATCGAGGAGGCTTGACCGATGAGTGTCGAGCTAACCCACGAGAACGATCTGGCCGTCCTCTCGCTGAACCGGCCCGAGGCGCTGAACGCCTTGTCCTTTGCCATCCTGCGCGAAATCGGCGAGGCGCTGGACGCCGTTGCCGGCATGCCCGGCGTGCGCGCGCTGCTTGTTACAGGTGCAGGAGACAAGGCATTCTGCGCCGGCGCGGACATCAAGGAACTGCGCGAACGGCGGCTCATCGACCAGAAACGCGGCGCCGAGCTTGGTCAGTCGGTCTTCGCCAAGCTGGACCGGCTGCCGATGGCCTCTGTTGCGCTGGTCAACGGTTACGCCTTCGGCGGAGGCGCAGAACTGGCCTTGGCCTGCACCTTCCGGCTCGCCTCGCCGGCCGCAATCTTCGGCTTACCGGAAATCAAGCTCGGCCTGATCCCCGGCTACGGTGGCACCCAGCGCCTTCCCCGCCTGATCGGCGAGGGGCGGGCGCTGGAGATCATCATGACCGGACGGGCCGTGACCGCCGATGAGGCCGAGCGCATCGGGCTCGTCAACAAGGTGGTCGAGGGCGATCTGCGCGAGGCGGGCGCCAAGTTCGCGCGGAGTTTCACGCGCTACAGCCTGCCGGTGATGGAGTTCGCTCGGCGGGCCGTGCAGCGCGCCGCCGACCTGCCGCTTGCTGCGGGCCTCGAAACCGAAGCCGAGCTTTCCACCCTTGCTTACCGTACGGAGGATGCCGAAGAGGGCATGCGCGCGTTCGAGGAGAAGCGCAAACCGGAGTTCCGCGATGGCTGACGGACAGGTTATCGTGACTGGCGCCTCGAAGGGCATCGGCGCCGCCATCGCCACCGAACTGGCCCGACGTGGCTGGGTGGTGGCCAGCCTGTCCCGAAGCGGCGAGGCCAAGGCAGGTTACGGCATCGCCTGCGACATGACGGACGAACAGGCCATCAAACGCGCGGTTGCCGAAATCGCCAAACGCGGCCGGATCGCCGGTTTGGTCAACAACGCCGGCGTCCATATCGGCGGCCCCATATTCAAGCTGAAGACCGCCGAATTCGAAAAGACGATGGCGCTGAACATGACGGCGGTGATGATCGCCGCCCGCGAGGCCTACCCGCATCTGCGTGGCCAGGGCGGCACCATCGTCAACATCGGCTCGTTCTTTGACAAGATCGGCGTACCCGACAACCTGGCCTATTGCGCCTCGAAGGCTGCGGTCGCGGCGATGACACGTTGCATGGCGGTGGAATGGGCGCGGGATGGCATCCGTGTTCTGAATGTCGCCCCCGGATATATCGAGACCGACCTCAACCGGGCCTATCTCGAACGCGAGAAGGTCAAGGCCTGGATGCAGACCCGCATACCGGTGGGCGCGCCCGGCCGACCCGAAGACGTCGCCCGGCTAGTGGCTTCGATCTTCTCGGAACAGATCGGGTTCCTGACCGGCGAAACCCTCTACATCGACGGAGCGCAGGGAATTAACCACTGATGAACATGCTGGACAGATTCCACGCCACCCGCAGTTGGAGCCAGGAGGAGCGCGCCGTCCTCGACCAGGTCCAGCGCATGGCCGGCGGGGTCATCGCCCCGAACGCGGAGCATGTCGATGCGACCGGAGAATTCCCCTGGTCGAACGTGAAGGCGATCAACGAACTCGGCTTGAACACGATCTTCATTCCCGAGGAATTCGGCGGAATGCCGACATCCTACCGCCTGTATCTCGAAATCGTCTCGATCTTGTCCGAGGCCTGCGCGTCAACCGGCATCATTTATGCGACCAATTTCCACGGGATGAAGCCGCTGATCGATTTCGGCTCGGACGAGCAGCGTGCCCGCCTTTTGCCCCGGATCGCCGAGGGCGGACTGGGCGCACTGGCGATAACTGAACCGACCGCTGGATCGGATGCCACGGGCATGAAGACAAGCTTCCGCCCGGATGGCGATGAGATCGTCGTGAACGGCAGCAAGATATTCATCACCAATGGCGATGTCGCCGACTTGTATCTGGTGTTCGGGAAATGGGCCGAGATCGACGATCCGAAAGCGGCGATCTCGGTCCTGATCCTCGAAAAAGGCAGGCCTGGGTTCAGCATTGTAGGCAAGGAAAAGAAGATGGGCCACAATGGCTCGTCCACCTGCGCGCTCGCCTTCGACAACCTGCGCGTCCCCATGGACAACCTGATCGGTGCGCCTGGCGACGGGCTGCGCATCTTGCTGGCATCGCTCAACAAGTCCCGGCCCTCTGTCGCAGCCCACGCCCGCGGTATCGCCCGGGCCGCCTTCCGAGACATGATCGCCTATGGGAACGAGCGGGTGCAGAGCCGCCGCAAGATCCTGGAGTTCCAGGGAAACCAGTTCACGCTGGCAGACCTTGCCGGCGAGCTCATGCTGCTCGAAACCTGGCTCGACTACGTTGCGGGTCTGGTCGACGATGGCAGGGCCGACTTCGGGATGGAGGCCTCACTGGCCAAGCTCCGCGCCAGCGATCTGGCGATGAAGATGGCGACCGAATGCGTCCAGTTCCACGGCGGATACGGCTATTGCCGCGACTACCGCGCCGAGCGGCTCATGCGCGACGCCAAGATCACCCAGATCTGGGAGGGCACGAACCAGATCCACCGCCAACTCATTGGACGGAGCTTTGTCGAGAAATGACCAGGATCAGAAAAGTTGGCGTCTGCGGGGCCGGAGGGACGATGGGAGCCGGTATCGCGCTGGTATCGGCGCGCGGCGGGTTCGAAACCGTCTGCTACGACCTGTCGGAAGACGGTCTCGCCCGGTCCCGGGTCGAGGCAGGAAAGTTCTTCGCCAAATCCGTAGAGCGGGGCAGGATGAGCGAAGAGGAACGCGGCGCCGCGCTCGCCCGGATGCGCGACACCTCGGATCTCGACGCGCTTGCGGACTGCGATCTGGTGATCGAGGCGATCTTCGAGAACCTCGAAGCCAAGAAGGAGCTTTTCGGCAAACTCAACGGCATCTGTCACGACCGCACGATCTTCGCATCGAACACCTCGACGCTCTCGATCACAGAGATCGCCGGCGGCAGCGGTCGAGACGACCGCGTCGTCGGCATGCACTTCTGCCTGCCGGCGCAGCTGATGAAGCTGATTGAGATGTCGCGCGGTCTGAATACCTCCAGCGAGACGTTTGAGGCCGCGTGGGCGTGGACCGAAGCGGCCAGTCAGGTTCCGGTGGAAACACAAGACAAGCCCGGCTTCGTACTCAATGCGCTGCTCGTGCCGTTCAACAACGACGTCATCCGCGCGATCGAAACCGGCCTCTGCCTCCCCGAGGATATCGACCTGGCGATCACCTCGGCGCTCGGATACAAGATGGGGCCCTGCACGCTGCTCGACCTAATCGGCCTCGATACTCAGGCCCGCCTGGGCGAAGCGTTCCATCCAATCACGCTGGACAAGCGCGCCGCCGTGCCGCCGCTCCTGCGCCGCATGGTCGCCGCCGGCCGGCTCGGGCGCAAGTCGGGCTGCGGTCTGCTCACTGGCATTCGGCCCGAGAGGGCGTCGGCTGCGCCATCCTTCGGCCTAACCCGGTCTGGCGACAGCCGCTCCTTCCCGGATGGTGACCTGTTTCTTGCAAAGGCGGTCGCCGACGGCGATGTCACGATCTGCCTTGGTGGCCACTACACGCCCGATCCGACGAAGATCTGCGTCCTGGTGGAACTCGACACGGAGTGCCTTGGACACCACACGGGCGAAGTCAATGACGGCGCACCGTCGAACGCCGTCGGCTTCGCGCGCTATCGCAACGGGGGCGATCCGCCGTCGAACCTAGTCGAACTGGCCCGTCAGGCATCGACAACCGACGAGGCGATCGCCGGCGCCCGCGCGATCTTCGAGGTCGCCGGCTTCGACGTCGTCGTCTGCAGCGACCAACCCGGGCGCATCGTCGACCGACTGGTCAGGCCGAAGTACAACGACGCCCTGCGCTTTCTCGATGAGGGCCTCGCGTCTGCAGCGGACATGGACAAGATTTGCTGCATGGGCCTCGGCTACTCGGACGGCCCGATCGAGCGCGTCGTCAGGGGTGGGCTTGTCCGCCACCACGACATCTGCCACGCCCTCCACGAGATGACCGGTCTTGCCGGCTACTGGCCGGCCCGTGCCGCAGTCGTCGAAAAGTCTCGGGAGGGCGCCAACCGATGAAGGCCGCCATCGTCCGGGACTTCATGCCTTTCGACCAGATCACGGTCGAGGACATTCCCGAACCCGTCCCGAGCGAGGGTGAAGCCGTGGTCGCCGTCGAGGCCAGCGAGGTCAATTTCCCCGATATCCTGCTCATAGAAGGCAGGTACCAGCGGAAGCCGCAACTACCGTTCACGCTTGGCTTCGGATGCGTCGGCCGCGTCATCGCCCTTGGCCCGATGGCGGACGGCATGGTCACGCGTGGTGACAGAGTTCTCGTCCTTCCTGACTACGGAACACATGCTGAACGGGTTGTGGTGCCCGCATCGCTTTGCATGCCGGTACCGGACGAGGTGCCTTCGGAGATCGCCACGGCCCTCGGACTGGTATACCAAACCGCATATTTCTCCCTCAGAATTCGCGCCAAGGTGAAGCCTGGCGATACGGTTCTTGTCCTCGGCGCGTCCGGCGGCGTCGGAATGGCGGCGATCCAGCTCGCCCGTGCATTTGGCGCCGGAAAGATCATCGCCACGTCTCGGGGTGAGGACGGCGTTGCCTTCGCGCGTTCCCTCGGCTCGGATGTCGTCATTGACGCGAAAATGGCCGACTTGCGCAACGGCCTTCCGGCCGCTGTGAAAGGGGCCACAAACGGGCGCGGCGCAGACATCGTGGTTGATCCCGTCGGCGGGACGCTTGCAGCTGCGGCAATCCGCGCAGTCGCGTGGAACGGCAGCTACGTCGTTGTCGGCTTCGCATCGGGCGAGATCCCATCGTTCAACGCGGGATACCTGCTGGTAAAGAACATCAGCGTCAGCGGCCTTCAATGGACCGACTATCGCAGCCGTGAGCCGGGTGTTGCGTTCGCCGCGCAACACGAGATCTTCGACCTCTGGTCGAAGGGGATGCTGTCGCCGCACATCGACCGCACTCTGCCGCTGGCCGAAATCGCCGAGGCCCTGCGCGCCATCGGGTCGGGAAAAACACGTGGCAAGGTCATTCTCGAAATCGGTCGCCCGGAGAAATAGCCCCATGCCTGCAATCCCCCCCTCGGAAACGATCGGCATCGTCGGCGCTGGCACCATGGGTGCGGGCATCGCGCAACTCGCCGCCGCTGCCGGCCATCAGGTCCTTCTGTTCGACGCAGTGGATGGGGCCGCCGAACAGGCGCGCGACCGGATCGGCGCCGACCTCGACATGCTGGTTGCGCGCGGAAAGATGACCGCGCAGACAGTCTCCGACATCGTGGCCCGCATTCAGACGCCGGGGGATCTGCCCGCGCTCGCGCAGGCGGCCCTCGTTATCGAGGCGATCGTCGAGGACCTCGAAACCAAGCGTGGCTTGTTCGGCCGCCTCGAAGCAGTCGTTCCAGAAAGCTGCATCCTGGCGACCAACACCTCCTCGATCTCCGTCACCGCCATTGCCAACAGCAGCCTGCGGCCGGACCGGATCGTCGGCATGCACTTTTTCAACCCGGCGCCGATCATGAAACTTGTCGAGGTGGTCTCGGGGCTCGCCACTTCACCAAAGGTCGCCGAAACGGTCTTCGCCACGGCCGAGGCATGGGGAAAGATCCCAGTTTATGCCCGATCCACACCGGGCTTTATCGTCAACCGCGTCGCGCGTCCCTTCTACGCCGAAGCGCTGAGGCTCTGCGAAGAAGGGGTTGCCGACCCGGTCACGATCGACGCCCTCTTGACCGAAGGTGGCGGCTTTCGCATGGGCCCCTTCGCGCTCATGGACCTGATCGGCCATGATGTGAACTTCTCCGTGACGCGCTCCGTGTTCGATGCCTATTTCCAGGACCCGCGCTTTCGCCCTTCCCTGCTCCAGCAGGAACTGGTCAATGCCGGCTGGCTGGGGAGAAAGACGGGGCGAGGCTTCTATAATTATGCCGAGGTCGCAGTAGCGCCCTTCCCGACGACCGAACACGCTTCACAGTCAGCTCCCCTGCCTGGGTTCTCGCTCGAAGACGGATATGCTGGCGATGACCTCGTGATCGTGGAAACCGACGGCACGACGACCGCAGAGACCGCCCGCCGCCTCGGCAAGCCGGTCATCGTTCACGACCTCATGGTTCCTGGTGTCACCCGCCGCCTCGGTTTCGCCTGCTCATCGGAGGTTCCAGCCGAAATGGCCGGTCGGTTCGCCGCCTCTCTTGCTGCAGAAGGGATTGCTGCAACACGGCTGCCCGACTGGCCCGGCCTAGTGCTCATGCGGACGCTCGCGATGTTGGCGAACGAGGCCTTCGAAGCCATCCTCACCGGTGTGGCGAGCGAAGACGCAATCGATGCGGCGATGCGCCATGGCGTCAACTATCCGCGCGGGCCTGCCGAGTGGGCGCGCGATGTCGGGCTGGAGATCATCGTCTCCGTTCTGGACCGCATCCACCGGATGACGGGCGATCCCCGCTATCGGGTCTCGCTCGGCCTCCGCCAGGCCGCGGAGGGCGGTTGATCCTCGTCATTACCGGCCGGTGCGGCCGGTTCATTCCATCTGCGACGGTCCACCCCCGGCCCGGCGACCGCGGATGCCGAGTGTCGACAGCACCCCGCCAACCAGCAGGAGCGCTGAATTCGCCAGGAATACCGGGGAAGCTCCGAAGGCGGTGCCGATTCCACCAAAGATCAGCGGAATGCAGATCTGGATGACCTTGTTGGCCGAAATACGAAGTCCCAAAGCCTCTCCCGAGCGTCCGGGCGGCGCACCGTTATAGGTCATGTAAATGGTGAGCGGCCCTGCAAGCCCGAGACCCAGACCGAGAAGAAATGCGATCGCGAAAAGTACCCAGGCATTCGTGACCAGCGGAATCAGCGCGTAGGACAGAGACGCAACAAAAAGCGACGTGGTCAGTACGGTGACTGCGCCTGTCCGCCGCAGAAGCAGGCTCATCCCCAAGCGGACGAGGACGGCCGCAATGGCATAGGCCGACAGGATCGTCCCGATCACCGTCGCCGACAGGTCGATCGATTTGCCGTAGATGGGCAGGTAGAAGGAAAAGAGCTCGATCCCGGTCACGGCGACCCCGCTCATCAGCATCGTCCGGCGCAGGTCGGGCAGGGCGAGAAGGTCAAGCGTGCGGCCGCCCGTGCCTTCCGTCTTGCTCTTTGCCGGCACGTCGAGATGGCGCCATGCCAGAAGGAGTGGAACCGCGATCAAGACCGCGCAAATGGCCGTGAACAAGAACCCGGCCCGATTGCCCGCCGTGTCGATTGTCAATCCGACAATGAGCGGCCCGCAGAAGGCCGCCGCCGAGGACCCGAGCGACAGGGTGGCATAGCTCCGTGAGCGCCGCTCGGACGAGCTCACGAAGCCGATGGCGTTGTGAATCGAGACATGCGCGAAGATATGGCCCAGCCCAAGCAGGGCCGGACATAGGATCAGTGTCAGCAGGTTTAGATGCAAGGCAGGAAGCGTCAGGGCGGCGGCAATTCCCATCGCCCCCCAAAGGATGGGTTTCGCCGCACCAATGCGATCGGAAATGCGACCGCTATAGACCGACAACAGCAGAGGAAAGAGCGCATAGGTCGCAGCAAGGCACCCGACGGTGAAGGCATTCGCACCCAGTTCGAGCGCAGTCAGGGCGACAAGGACCTTGCTGCCCTTCTGCGCCAGGTTCAGCAGGAAGAACACGGCCGTAAGGGCGTAAACCGGGTGCCTGAGTCTCTCGTTCAAGGGATTTCGCGCTTCCTGAATTCGGCTGGTCCGTCGTTTTGGGTGACCGGAAAAGCCGGGGCCCCGAATGCGAAACCGCCGCCGCGTCGGGCGGCGACAGTCTTGTCATGGACCGGTTCAGCGCTGCCTCTGACAGCGGCTCCCCCGCCGGTTCGCCACCTTAGTTCCCCGCCATCAGACGTTTGGTCGTCTCGATGTCTTCCTTCATCTCGGCGGCGAAATCCTGCGGCATCGAGTGATCCGCATCGGCGCCGATCTTCTGGAGGATGTCCTTGACCTCGGGCAGGTTGAGGATCCGTTCGACCTCCTTGTTGAGCTTGTCGATGATTGGCTGAGGCGTGCCCGCCGTCGTCCAGAAACCCTGGATCGAGGTCATCTGGAAGCCCGGAACAGTTTCTGCGACGGTCGGCAGGTCCGGCGCCACCGAAGAGGGATTGCGGCTCGTCACCGCGATGGCCTTCAGGTTGCCGGCCTCGACAAGCGGACCGACCTGCGCCGGCGTTCCGAAGGAAAGCTGGCTTTCGTTGCTCATGACACCGACCATCGATGGGCCGCCGCCGCGATAGATGACGCGCTCCATCTCGATACCGGTGAGGTCGAGCAGCAGGGCCGCGGCGAGATGGGCCGTCCCGCCCGACGCTCCGGTTGCGTAGTTGAACGCACCTGGTTCGGCCTTGGCCTTGGCGATGACGCCTTCCACCGTGTCGGGCAGGTCGGGGTGGACCACCATGATGTTCGGCGTGCTGGTGATCTTCGAAATCGGCGCGAACTGCGCGATCGGGTCATAGGGGGTATCTGCCTGGAAGATCGGCGCAAGGTAGAAGCTCTTGCCCAGCACCAATAGCGAATAGCCATCTGGATCAGCCTGCGCGACCTGCTGCGCCGAAAGCACCGACGGCTGATTGACGACGACGACCGGCTGGCCGAGATCCGCATGGGTTGCGATCAGCCGTGCGGTGACGTCGGCGTTGCCTTCAGCGGCGGCCGTGTAAATCGTGATCGTCTTGGACGGATAGTCTTGGCCGGAGGCGACGGCCGGCACCAATGCCGACAGCGCCAGTGCCAGCGATACGCCGAGCCTTGTTCTTGATTTCATCTGTCTCACTCCCATGTTGTCACTGTGGCGGAGCCTCGGCCTCAATCGTCTCTGCACCGCATTGCGAATGTCCCTGCCTTGAGCCGCAAGACGACCGGCGTCCCCTCCCGGACTCACCAGCATCCGTCCCGCAAGGCATGGCCAGCAACCTACGACCAGGTCCCTTGTCCACGGCGCATTCATACGCAAACCGCGTGCCACAGCATGGCCTTCACACCACGCCAGTGCAGGCACGGCCGGCCGCGCATGGCACGCGGTTTGCGTTCCCTCCGGACGGGTGCGCACGGCGCGGTTCGCACTGGTCCTAGCAGGGAGGAAGCAAACGTGTCGAACAGGGATTACGGAGACATGTTCGGTGGCGGGGCGTTGGTCGCGATCGGCGCCTTCATCGCCTATTACGCGGTGACCACGCTCAGTCTTGGCACCGTGTCCCGGATGGGGCCGGGCATGTTCCCGGCGGCGCTCGGCGTGATCCTCGCGGTTCTCGGTGCGGTCATCCTGATCCCGGCCCTGTTCCGGGAGGGCGAGGCGCTCAAGGTCGAGCCGAGGTCGCTGATCTCGGTCACCACGGCGATGCTCGCCTTCGTTCTGCTGGTCGAGCCCTTCGGCCTCGTGCCGGCGATCGTCGTTCTGACCCTGATCGCCACCTGCGCCGACGGCAAGCTCGGCTGGCTCGGCTCGGCGATCCTCGCTGTGGTGCTTGCGGGCGGTGCGGTGCTCATCTTTCAGGTTGGGCTCGACCTGCAGCTTCCCACCTTGAACTGGCCGTGGTGATGTGATGTTCGAAGCCCTGGTCGACTATACCATCCTGGGTCTTTCGGCAGCGACCGCTCCGAACAGCCTGTTCTATTGCTTCATCGGCGTAACGCTCGGCACATTCGTCGGCGTCATCCCCGGCATCGGCGCTCTGGCGACCATCTCGATGCTGATCCCGATTACCTTTCACCTGGAACCGCTCGAAGCGCTGGTGATGCTGGCCGGCATCTATTACGGCACCGCCTATGGCGGCTCGATCGCCTCGATCCTGCTCAGGCTGCCGGGGACCGGATCGAGCGCCGTGACCTGCATCGACGGCTATCCGATGGCGCAGCAGGGACGGGCCGGAATCGCGCTCTTCATGACCGCCATCGCCTCGTTCGTTGGCGCCAGCATCGGCATTATCATCATGATGGTCTTCTCGCCGCTCTTCGTTGAGATCGGCCTGTCCTTCCACTCGCCGGAGTATTTCTCACTCATGGTGATGGGCCTGGTCGCCGCCTCGTCGATCACGTCGGACTCGCAGATCAAGGGCATCGCCATGGTTGTGCTGGGCATCTTCCTCGGCATCGTGGGAACGGATATCAACACGGGCACGTCCCGCTATACCTTCGGCATCACCGAACTGACTGAAGGGTTCACTATGTCGGCGATCGCCATGGGGTCTTTCGGCGTTGCGGAAGTGATCAGCAGCCTGCGGAAATTCAAAGGGGGTACCCTGACGAGCAAGAGCATCGGCCTGCGCTCGATGGTCCCGACGCGGGACGACGTGCGACGGTCGTGGCTCCCGATATTGCGCGGCTCCAGCACCGGCTCCTTTGTCGGCGCCCTTCCCGGCGCGGGTGCGACCATCGCCTCGTTCATGTCCTACGCGATCGAGCGGAAGGTCGCGCGCGATCCGTCGCGCTTCGGCAAGGGTGCGATCGAGGGAATCGTCGCCCCCGAGGCAGCCAACAACGCCGCCGATCAGACCGCCTTCATCCCGACACTCACTCTAGGCATTCCGGGAAGCGTGACGATGGCGCTGATGCTCGGGGTTCTGATGATCCACGGCATCACGCCGGGGCCGAGCATGATGGCTAATCACCCCGACCTGTTCTGGGGCGTGGTGATGAGCTTCTGGATCGGGAACATCATGCTGCTCATCCTCAATGTCCCGCTGATCGGGATCTGGGTGCGGGTCCTGATGATCCCGTACCACGTCCTCTATCCGGCGATCCTGATGTTCGCTTGCATTGGCGTCTATTCAATTCACCAGACGACGTTCGACGTCATCACGGTGATCGCCTTCGGCCTGCTCGGCTATTTCATGCGCCTGATCCGGTTCCCGGTGGCGCCGCTGCTGCTCGGCTTCGTTCTCGGGCCGATGGTGGAAGAGTATTTCCGACGCGCCTTGATTATCTCGGCCGGCGACGTCTCGATCTTCTTCGAGCGCCCCGTCAGCCTCATGTTCCTGCTGATCACGGCGGCACTCCTTCTATGGAGCGCGTGGCAGTCGGTTCGCCAGTCATTTCAGCGGAAGGTCGTCGAGGCGCCGTTGCCAGGGAACGAGGCGGCCGGCGCACGGGACGGTGAGGCGGCCCAGAGCCGGTAGCCGGGGGACCCGCCTCCGCCGTTCGCCTTCAGCCGCGCTACAGGGCGGTCCAGCCCCTCGGTCCTTCGGCGACGCGGGCTTCCGCCGCCAACTTCTGGAGATGCGCCATGACGTTGCGCTCGGCGGCTCCGAGCAGCCGCCGGTCGCGTTTGGCATAGAGCGTCTCGACAATCCGGGCCGGCAGGCAAGGACCCGACCGGAGCAGATTCAGTATGGCCTCCTCGCGTTCGATCCGGTGATGCAGCAGATCTGCCGTATAGGCGGCGGGCTCCTGCAAGGGCGGTCCGTGTCCAGGCAGGAACAGGCTGTCGTTGCGATTGATCAGCCGCCGCAGGCTACTGCAGTAGTCCGCCATGTTGCCGAGCGGCGGCGAGACGACGCTGCTCGACCAGGACATGACGTGATCGCCGGAAAACACGATCCCATCGGGAAGGGTGAAACAGACGTGGTCGGCAGCGTGCCCCGGGGTGTGGATCACCTGTAGACCGAAGACGGTCTGTCCGTCCGCAAGCGTTACATCAGGTTCGACCGCGGGCGTGCCGGCAGGTGCGAAGGCGAGAAGCGGTGCCGGGACCTCGTTACGAAGCAGATCAACTGCGCCGCAGTGGTCTCGGTGGTAATGGGTCAGCAGGATCGCCCGGATACGGCCACGCGTGGCAAGAAGGATCGCCTCTACGTGCGCTTCGATGGCCGGGCCCGGATCGAGGACGATGAACGCATCGCCCGCGCCGACTAGGTAGGTGTTGGTGCCATGATAGGTCATGATGCCCGGGTTCGGGGCGACGATCCTGCGAATCCGCGGCTGGATGCTCTGGGTCACGCCGTATTCGGGGACGGGTTCCTTCAGATAAGGCAGACCATTGTCTCCGCTGAATAAGGTCAGTCATGCTGGCACGGCCAGCGGGAACGCGCCATCCGTGCCGCATGAAGTGTCACCTGTCAGAACTTTTCGATGAGTTCGGGCACGGCGTCGAAGAGGTCGGCGACGAGGCCGTAATCGGCGACCTGAAAGATGGGCGCCTCTTTGTCCTTGTTGATGGCGACGATGATCTTCGAATCCTTCATCCCCGCCAGGTGCTGGATCGCGCCCGAGATACCGACAGCGATGTAGAGATCGGGCGCCACGACCTTGCCGGTCTGACCCACCTGCCAGTCATTCGGGGCGAAGCCGGAATCGACCGCGGCGCGGCTGGCGCCAACTGCGGCGCCGAGCTTGTCGGCGAGCTTCTCGATCAGCTGGAAATCCTCCTCCGAGCCGACGCCACGGCCGCCCGAGACGACGATGCCCGCGCTGGTCAGTTCCGGCCGATTGCTTTCGGCCACCTTGTCCTCCGCCCATTCGCTCAGGCCCGAGGCGGCCGGCACGGCCACATCTTCGACCGGGGCCGCGCCGTCCATCGGCGCGGCGTCGAAGCTCGAGCTGCGCACGGTGATGACCTTGGTCGTGTCCGAGGATTTCACCGTCTGGATGGCGTTGCCGGCATAGACGGGGCGCTCGAACGTGTCGGCATCGACCACGCCCGAGATATCCGAAATCACCATGACGTCCAGGAGCGCCGCCACCCGCGGCATAATGTTCTTGGCGTCGGTCGTGGCCGGGGCCACGATGTGGCTGAAATCGCCCGCCAGCGACACGATCAGATCTGCGGTGGTTTCTGCCAGGCGGTGGTCGAGGTCGGGATGCTCGGCGCAGAGCACCTTGGCCGGGCCGAGTTTCGCCGCCGCCTCGGCCGCCGCTTTCGCCGAGGCTCCTGCGCAGAGGATCGCCACCTCGCCCAGCGCCCCGGCTACGGTGAAGGCCTTGGCCGTGACGTCGGCGGCCAGTTTCCCGGAATTCACTTCGGCAAACAGAAGAACGGTCATCAGACGACCCCCCGCTTTTTCAGCTTAGCCACCAGCGCGTCCACGTCGGGCACGATCTCACCCGCTTGGCGCGCCTCCGGCTCGATGGTCTTGACGATTTCGAGCCGCGGCGCAACGTCGATGCCGTAATCGGCGGCTGTCTTCTCCTCCAGCGGCTTCTTCTTCGCCTTCATGATGTTGGGCAGGCTGGCATAGCGCGGCTCATTCAGGCGCAGGTCGGCGGTGGCGATGGCCGGCAGCTTGACCCGGATGGTCTGCAGCCCGCCATCAACCTCGCGCCTGACCAGCGCGCTGTCGCCGTCGATCTTCACTTCGCTAGCGAAGGTCGCCTGGCTCCAGCCCAGCAGTGCGGCCAGCATCTGGCCCGTGGCGTTCATGTCATTGTCGATCGCCTGCTTGCCGGCGATCACCAGGCTGGGCAATTCCTCCGCGATCACGGCCTTCAGGATCTTTGCCACCGCCAGCGGCTCGATATCCTGGTGAACGTCTTCGGTCGCAACCACCAGGATCGCCCGGTCCGCGCCCATCGCCAGCGCCGTGCGCAAGGTTTCCTGGGCCTGCTTCACGCCGATACTGACGGCTACGACCTCTTCTGCCGTACCCGCTTCCTTCAGCCGGATCGCCTCTTCCACCGCGATCTCGTCGAACGGGTTCATCGACATCTTCACGTTCGAAAGGTCGACCCCGCTGCCGTCCGATTTCACGCGGACCTTGACGTTGTAGTCGATAACCCGCTTGACCGGGACAAGGACCTTCATGGGCATGGCTCCAAGTTTGTTTTCCTTTCCCCCGCCGGCCGTGTTCCTGACAGACGGCTGATCGGTTGGCCGTCAATCCGCCGGACGCCGGCGATACATAAACGTCGCCCTCATGCTCTGGACGGCCTCGTCGCGCTGGTTGACGAACTCGCGCCGGAAGGTCACGATTCCGCGGTCCGGCTTCGAGGTCTCACGCTTCGCAATCACTGTGGAGCGCATGTGCACCGTATCCCCATGCTTGACCGGTTTCGACATCCGCCACTCGTCGATCCCGAGCAAGGCGATCAACGTGCCATCGTTCACGCCGCTGGCGTACTGCAGCCCGCCCATGACGGCATAGATCAGAGGCGCATGGGCGATCGGCTCGCCGAAGGGCGTCGTCTTGCAGTATTCATAGTCGGAGTGCACACCGTTGAAATCGCCCGAGAGACAGGCGAAATTTACGATATCGGTCGAGGTAATCGTGCGCCGCGGCGTCTTAATCACTTGGCCTTCGGTAAAATCTTCGAAATACATTGCCCTGCTTGACATCGGTCAGGCTCCTTTCCCGTTCATCGCGGTGACGCGGTCAGAATGGCCGTACAGTGCGACGAGAGGATACCGCCCTCGCCGTGGATGAGCGCGGTACTGGCGCCTGCGACCTGACGCTTCCCTGCCTCGCCGCGCAGTTGACGTACGGCCTCCACGATCGCCATCAGGCCGCCAACCGCACCGGCATGGGCGTGGCTGAGCATCCCGCCATGCGTATTGACCGGAAGATCGCCGCCGATTGCGGCATGCCCCTTTGCGAAGAAGGCACCGCCTTCCCCGCGTGGCGCGAGACCGAGCTCCTCCATTTCGATGATCGGGACTATAGTGAAGCAATCGTAAAGCATGGCCAGGTCCATGTCCGAGGGGCCCAGGCCTGCCATCACATAGGCGCGCCGCCCCGACTCGGTCGCACCGAACTCGGTCAGGCTGGGCGCCGAGGTCAGGTGTTCGTGCGTATGACATTCGCCGATCCCGGCAAGATAGACCGGTGTGCCAGCAAGATCCTTGGCACGTTCCGGCGTCGTGACGACAAAGGCACCACCGGCGTCGGAGATGAGGCAGCAATCGTACATGCACAGAGGATCGGAAATGGGCTTCGATCCGATGACATCCTCGATCGTCAGCGGCTTCTTCATATGGGCATTGGGGTGCTTCAGGGCATGGTTCCTGAAGGTCACGGCAACCGCCGCCATCTCTTCCCGTGTGGTGCCGTAGCGGCGCATGTAGGCGTTCGCGACAAGGGCGTAGAGCGAGGGAATGCCGACTCCGTAGGGCGCCTCGAAATAGGGATGCCCGACCGCCGACAACGCTTGGAGCGTGTCGTCGCTCGACATGCCGGTGGCCCGGTTCTCCCCAGCACAGACCAGAACAACCTGGGCCGCGCCGGTGCTGACCGCTTGCGCCGCATGGTGCAGCATGGCCGTGGGAGAGGCACCGCCGACCACCAACGAACCGCAGTATGACGGACGCAGGCCGAGGTACTCCGCCAGGACCGCTCCCAGCATGAAGTACGGTTCGGTGAAGGAATAGGCTGTGAGCAGGCCGTCAATGTCCCGATGGCTGATGCCCGCATCGGCGATGGCGCGTCGGGCCGCCTGGGCGTTGAGGCCGAGGCCGGACATGTGAGGCAGGCGCCCTATGTCGCTTTCACCGATTCCGACAATTGCAGCACGATTGCGAAGCGTCATGTCGGCTCCTGGAAGCGGTAGAGGTTGCGTCGTCGCGTGACGGCCGTCACGCAAACGTCGTGCCGCAAGTGTCGTGCCAACTACGACAGTTTTTGTATGGCCGTCTCCGGACAACCTTGTTGCGAACCGCTCACGATTCTCCGACACTGTTGGCGGCAAACAGGCTTTTGCAGCGATGCAAGAGGACGTTACGCTGCAAGACGCGAGAAGGTTTCGACAGCCGAGGTAGCCGGACAACCGCACCAAAGCTGCATCGATACGCATGGGAGGATCTGACACTGGCCGACACCGATGGCAATACGTCTGGCGTAACCGGTCTTATCGTCGCTGATGCGAACGGGAAGTGCCTGGCGACCCTGGGCACAGGGGACGACAAGCGCCTGAAGGCAATCGTGTCGAACAAGGAATGGCTGGAGGAGGCCAGTTCCCGCCGCCTCGGAACCATCCTTCTGGTCGACAGGCAGTATACCTTCCTGCTCTCGAAAGTGGACGGCGGATACCTCATCCTGCTTTCGGAACCGCCGACTGACACCGTGTTGCAGTTCTTGCTCCACGTGGATTTCGCCTATGACATCATCGACCACGTTCTGACCGATCCCTACGATGCCATGGCGATCGTCGACGACAAGGCACGGGTGGCGTTCATTTCGCCGGTGCACGAGAAGTTCTTGGGGCTGCAGCCGGGCGAAGGGATCGGCAAGAAGGTGCGCGACGTGATCGAGAACTCGCGCCTGCATCACGTCGTCCGGACCGGCGTCGCAGAAGTCGGACAGGTTCATCGCATGAAGGGGCGCGACAGGATCGTTTCGCGCCATCCGATCCGCCATGATGGAAAGATCGTCGGGGCCATCGGCCGGATCATGTTCAAGGGCCCCCAGCAAGTCGAGGCGTTGTCGCGGCGGATCAACCAGCTGGAACAGGAAATCGCCTCCTATCGCGCGAAGACGCGGAACGAGGCGCAAGAGGAAAAGATCCTCGACGCCATCGTGGGACAAAGCCCTGCCATCCAGTCGGTCCGTGAACAGATACGCAAGATCGCGCCACTCGACATCCCGGTCCTGATCCAGGGCGAAAGCGGTACGGGCAAGGAGCTTGTCGCGCAGGCCCTCCACCGCCTCAGCCCCAGACGGGACGGACGGCTTGTGACCGTCAATGCCGCCGCGCTGCCCGAGAAACTGGTCGAAAGCGAGCTGTTCGGTTACGAGCCCGGCAGCTTCACGGGCGCCGACAGCAAGGGCCGTGCCGGCAAGTTCGAAATGGCAGACAAGGGTACCATCTTTCTCGATGAGATCGGCGACATGCCGCTGGAGGTGCAGTCTAAGCTGCTCAGGGTCCTGCAGGACCGCATGGTTGAGCGGGTCGGTGGCGAGAAGCCGAAGCGCGTCGACTTCCGGCTCTGCAGCGCAACCAATCGTGATTTGGAGGACTTCGTCGAGCAGGGCGGCTTCCGGCTCGACCTGTTCTACCGGATCAGCCCGGTGGTGATCATGATGCCGACCCTCGACGAACGGCTGGAAGATATTCCGCTGCTGCTCAACTATTTCGTGGGCGAACTGGCTGTCCAGTACAACCGCAGCGTTCCAGAAATCGATATCGACGTGATCAACCACCTGAAAGAACGGTCATGGCCGGGCAACGTGCGCCAGTTACGCCATACGGTCGAGCGGGCCTTCGTCTTCGCCGAGAACAACCGGCTCACCGTCGAAAACTTCCGCGACCACGCCGCGCCTGCCGCCCAAAAGAGCCGTGCGAGCGAGCCATCACGTGCAGATGCGCCCTCGAGCCTCCTGAAGAACACGCTCGACGAGTTGGAGATGAAGCTCATCAACGACACGCTCGTTCGCTTCAAGGGCAACGAGAAGCGGGCGGCCGAACACCTGGGCGTTTCCCCCTCCTATCTCTACAAGAAGCTTCGGGGTCTGACTTAGGGGCGGCCCCTCAGGCCGGCGCCCCGTCACACGGTGGCCGCCCCAGTCTAAGGGTCTTTGCTCCGCACGGCGCCGCTTACCGGTGGGCCCCCACCACAGGCGGCGTATCCCCGCAGATTTAAAATCCCCCTCTCGGGCGCTGTCTGGGCGTCGATGATGAGGATAGCCCTAGGCGGCCGCCCGCCTCTTTTCCGCTCCGCCGCGTGCAATGCGGAGCGAGCTCCAGATACTCCAGGCAAGGAGTGCGCAAGCGATCAGCAGGAAGACCAAGCTGATTGGGCGTTCGAAGAAGATCGCGAAGTCGCCGCGTGACGTCACCATGGCCCGGCGGAAGTATTCTTCCGTCATCGGCCCGAGTACGAAGCCGATCAGCAATGGCGCCACCGGGAACTTCAACACCCGCATGCTGTAACCGAGGATGCCGAAGCCGATCACCGTGACCACGTCGAAGACAGAGTGGTTGATGCTGTAGACACCGATGCAGGCGAACATGAGGATCGCTGGGTAGAGCATGTGGTATGGGATCGACAGTACCCTTACCCAAATCCCGATCAGGGGTACGTTGAGAACTATTAGCATGATGTTGCCGATCCAGAAGCTCATCACCACGCCCCAGAACAGGTCGGGGTGATTTGTCATCATTGTCGGACCGGGGGTAATGCCGTGGATCAGCAGCACGACCAGCATCAACGCCATGGTACTGCTGCCCGGAATGCCAAGGGTCAGCGTCGGAATGAAGGCGGTCTGGTCGGCCGCGTTGTTAGCCGCCTCTGGGGCGGCAATCCCCTCGACTGCACCGGTGCCGAAGCGGGAGGGCTCGTTCGAGACCTTCCTTTCGACCGCGTAGGACAGGAACGACGCGATGTTGGCGCCGGTACCCGGAAGAGCGCCAAAGAACGATCCTATTGCAGACCCACGAAGCATGGGCAGCCACGACCGCCGTACATCGTCCCGCGTCGGGACCATTGAGCGCAGGCTGATACGACCCCCGCCGATTGCGTTCGCCTTCGTTCTCCGCAAGCTGTCGATAACTTCCGCGACACCGAACGCCCCCATGGCCAGGGCCGCCATCGTGAAGCCGTTGAACAGTTCCGGAATGCCGAAGGTGAACCGGCTGGAGCCGGAGTAGATGTCGACGCCGACGGTCCCGAAGAACACCCCGAGCACGACCATGGCGATGCCCTTGACCTGTGATCCGGTCGAGATCGAAGAAGCGGCGATCAGCGCCATAACGATAAGCGAGAAATACTCCGGCGAGCGAAAGGTGAGGCCTACGCGCACGAGCATCGGTGAAAAGGCCATCATGATGATGATGCCGATGCTGGCGCCGATGAACGAAGCGATGGCGGTCATGAAGAGCGCAACACCCGCCCGTCCCTGCTGTGCCATCGGATAGCCGTCGATACAGGTCACGGCGCTGGAGCTGGTTCCTGGCAGCCTGAGCAGGATCGAGGCGATCGAGCCGCCATAGGCGGTGCCGTAATAGATGCCGGCCAGCATCACCAGCGCTTCCAGGGGCTGGATATGAAACGTGACAGGGATCAGTAGCGAAATGGCTGTCAACGCGCCGATGCCGGGAATAACACCGATGAAAGTACCAAGCGTTACGCCGATGAAGCAATAGAATAGGCTATTCAGAGTCGTGGCCGCCGAAAGGCCGAGGAGGGCATTTGCCGCAAGTTCACCTAACATCACATCACCACGGCCAGTTCAAGGTGGGAAGCTGTAGGTCGAGCCCAACCTGAAAGATGAGCACCGCACCGCCCGCAAGCACCACAGCGAGGATCGCCGAGCCGAGCCAGCCGAGCTTGCCGT
>NZ_WQNI01000016.1 GCF_010993735.1 Chelativorans alearensis | reverse complement strand
GCCCGCGCGGCCTGCGCCTCGTCGGGGACGGCGGCGCGCACCGCCGGCCGGGGCGGGGCAGGGGGCGCTTCCCGCGCCGGCCTCTTCTCCTCGGTGGGTGCCGGCGCCTCCTTCGCCTTGGCAAAGCGGTCCTGCGCCTCCTCGGCCAGCGCCTCGTCGGCGCCGGAATCGGCGTAGAAGGAGAGGATGTCGCGCAGTTGCGCTGGGTCGCGGATGGCCATCATGGCGCCAATGTCGTCCGCCGCCGCGCGCAATGCAAGGGGAGAGCACGAGAGGCCGGTGTACTTGTGGCCCCGCGGGCCCGCGCACGTCTCACCCGATTTCGATGATGAGTTTGCGCCGCAGAAGCGTCGGCATGTGCTGTATCTTGTCGAGCGGGATGGAAAATGCCCGGGCGCCGCCGACAACCTCCCGCGCGTAATACTCTTCGATGTCCTCGTATGTGCTGTCGAGCATGGGCATGCCGTTGATCGTGACCCCCATCGCGATGATGAGCTCCCGGACGGGGGCGGGATCGACCCCGGTGTTCGGCTTGCCGTCGCCAACGACATCGATGACGCGGTAAAGCGGCTCGGCCGGCAGCGCGTTCATAAGCTCGAGGGCCTTGGCAAGCCCCTCGCCGATACCGGTAAGCTCGCCGAGGTTGGCGCGCTCGTTGTGCAGGATCTGCCATGCGAATGTGGCGGCGGTCTCCGGACTGTCGATGATCATCCACTCAACGACCGCGGCACTTTGCGAAGAGAACTCGACGAAAGCGAAGGCACTGCGGCGAAAATGGCCGGATCGGATTGCATCCAGAACCTCGGGCGACATGATGGCCTCGGCATGGCTTTCCCGTGCCAGCTGCAGCTGCCCTTGATCCATCGAAGAGGAAGCGTCGATGACGAACACCAGGGCCGTATCCACACCCTCGCCCATGCCCCCGCGCCTCCGCCATCCGAAGAAAGGACATGAAGGCAACCATGATGGCCGCCACGATGATCGTGTCCTTCACGATTGAGCGCACTGTCCTGAGAAAGCGTTCCATGACGCAATACTCTTTTGCGAAAGCCAACTTAAAGGGTCGCCTTTCAAGCAGAAAATATTCCTGCTTCACCATCACGGATATGGATCGCGCACGTTAAACATTCAAAACAATGTATTGAGAGGATTTCAGAATTTTAGTTCAACGGAAAGGGAAGGAGACTTTATTTTTGTGCCGATTGTGGGAGATGAGTTTCAGAAGACTTCCTCCGCCGCTGCCGCGGTGCCCGCCGGCACTGGACACCTTATGCCTGAACATCGACACTCCACCAGCGGTCAACATAAAGGCGCTCCCCGTCCTCTCCTCACGAAAAGGGAATACGCGGGTCCTGCACCAGGTAGAATGTGGCGACCGGCGTCAGGTCGGTGACGAGGAACGAGAAGGATGCCGTCTCGTCCGGGTCGACCTTGCCTTCGCTGAACAGAAGCCTGTCGTGCGGCTCGAAGTCCCGGTTGTGCACGGAAAATGCGTCGGAGGAGATTGTGCCCCTTTCCGTCTGCCTCTGATCGAAGGACAGCCCGTCGCCATAGGTGCTGGGCAGGCCGCGCGTTTCCTGCAGTTCGTAGGCGAACTCGATCCAGGCAAGCGCGCTCGCATTCACCGTCTCCAGCCTGAGATAAAGCCGCGTGCCGGCATGGCGCGCGGCGTTAGGGGCCGGCGGGGGCAGTGCGACCGCGCGGATGACGAGCACCACCGAGCTCGCCGAGTAAAGCTCCTGCGTCAGCACCACCGGGTCGTCCTTGGTGCCGCCGCCGGCAATGCCCCGGATGCGGAAGCCGCCGTTCTCGTCGGAGAAGGAATAGCCGCCGGCAAGCCAGCGCCCGTCATCCGTCGGGCCTGCGCCCAGCAGAAAAAACGCGGCGATGGCCGCTGCCCATCGCGCAGTGCCTCGCATTGCCGTGCCTCCCATGCCCGCCCAGCGGGCATGGGGCGACTATACCGCATAACGGCCCCCAACCGTAGCGCCCGGCTGGAATTCGCTGCTGGCCCGTCGAGAAGAGGGGATTTGCCGCCGCGCTGTTTCGAAGCTATTCGGTGCGTTGCCGGACGAACGGATGCCAGAGCCCCGGATGCTGATGCAAGGAACAGAACGATGAACAAGGCCGCGTCCTTCAATTCCGGTCCCCCGGTCGAAGCGCCGGCCTTCGACGCGGCGTTCCGGGAAAAGCTCGGGGACCTTCTCTCCTGGCGCCGCGACGTGCGGCGCTTCCGCCCCGAGCAGCTGCCCGACGGCCTTCTGGAGCGTCTCCTCGATTCGGCTTGCCTTGCGCCGTCCGTGGGGCTGAGCCAGCCCTGGCGCTTCGTCATCGTGACGAGCGACGAGCGGCGCGCCAGGATCAGGGAGAACTTCGCGCGCTGCAACGCCGAGGCCCTTGCCGCGGAGCCGTCCGAGCGCGCCGGCCGCTATGCGCGCCTTAAGCTCGCCGGCCTCGACGAGGCGCCCTGCCACGTGGCGGTCTTCGCGGACCGGTCGACCGGAAAGGGCCACGGCCTGGGGCGCCGCACCATGCCGGAGATGATCGAATATTCGGCGGTGATGGCGGTCTACACGCTCTGGCTCGTCGCCCGCGCGGAGGGGGTCGGCCTCGGCTGGGTCTCGATCCTGGAGCCGGCGGACGTCGTCGCCGCACTCGACGTTCCGCGCACATGGACCTTCATCGGCTACCTCTGCCTCGGATACCCGGCGGCCGAAGACGGCATTCCAGCGCTCGAGAGGGCAGGGTGGGAGGCGCGGGCACCCGCCGCTACGTTCCGGACGGAGCGGTGAAGCGCCGTTCGCACCTATTTACTTTTACGTGAGAGTAAGAATAATCGGAAGGCGTGCCCGCGGCGGGCGCAAGGAATTGCTTTCCCATGTGGCCGCAGCGGTTTAACCGCTTGGTACGATGCGCTATAGCCGGGCCGGACTAAAGCAATTCCAGGAAAAGTGGAAACCGGTTTTCCGTCCGGAATTGCGACAAGACAAGGAGTTGGGCCAGTTCATCGGTTCCGTGAAACGATGAACCGGTCTAGGCAGCCGATCATGGCGACCCGTGGAGGATTGGATGAGCGAACGCGAGAGCATGGAATTCGATGTCGTGATCGTCGGCGCCGGGCCGGCGGGGCTGGCGGCGTCGATCAGGCTGAAGCAGCTCAATCCGGAGCTTTCCGTCGTCGTGCTCGAAAAGGGTGGCGAGGTCGGCGCCCACATCCTCTCCGGCGCCGTGGTCGACCCCATCGGCATCGACAGGCTTCTGCCCGGCTGGCGCGAGGAGGCCGGTCATCCCTTCAGGACAAAGGTCACGGACGACCAGTTCCTGCTTCTGGGGCCGGCGGGCTCCATGCGCCTGCCCAACCTTCTCATGCCGCCGCTGATGAACAACCACGGCAACTACATCGTCTCCCTCGGCAATGTCTGCAAATGGCTCGCCGAAAAGGCCGAGGCGCTGGGCGTCGAGATCTATCCCGGCTTCGCCGCCGCCGAGGTGCTCTATAACGAGGAGGGCGCCGTCGTCGGCGTCGCCACCGGCGATATGGGCGTGGAGCGCGACGGCACCCACGGCCCCGGCTATCAGCCGGGCATGGAGCTTCTTGGCAAATACGTGCTGATCGGCGAGGGCGCGCGCGGCTCGCTCGCCAAGGAGCTGATCGCCAAATACAAGCTCTCGGAAGGCCGCGAGCCGCAGAAATTCGGCATCGGCCTGAAGGAACTGTGGGAGGTGAAGCCGGAGAACCACAAGCCCGGCCTGGTGCAGCACTCCTTCGGCTGGCCGCTCGACGCCAGGACCGGCGGCGGCTCCTTCCTCTATCATTTCGACGACAACTTGGTGGCCGTCGGCTTCGTCGTCCACCTGAACTACAAGAACCCCTATCTCTCCCCCTTCGAGGAGTTCCAGCGCTTCAAGACGCACCCGGCCGTCCGCGGCACCTTCGAGGGGGGGAAACGCCTCTCCTACGGCGCCCGCGCCATCACCGAGGGCGGCTTCCAGTCCGTGCCGAAGATGGCGTTTCCGGGCGGCGTCCTCATGGGCTGCTCGGCCGGCCTCGTCAACGTGCCGCGCATCAAGGGTTCGCACAACGCGGTGCTGTCGGGCATGCTGGCCGCCGAGCACGTGGCCGAGGCGGTTGCCGCCGGCCGCGCCAATGACGAGCTCACCTCCTACGAGGAAGCCTGGCGCACCTCCGACATCGGCAGGGACCTGAAGAAGGTGCGCAACGTCAAGCCGCTGTGGTCGCGCTTCGGCACCTATGCCGGCGTCGCCGTCGGCGGCATCGACATGTGGTTCAACACCCTGTTCGGCTTTTCCCCGTTCGGCACCCTGCGGCACGGCAAGCCCGATTCGGAGACCCTGGAGCCCGCCGAAAAGCACACGCCCATTGCCTACCCGAAGCCCGACGGCGTCCTCACCTTCGATCGTCTGTCCTCGGTGTTCCTGTCCAACACCAACCACGAGGAGAACCAGCCGGTGCACCTCAAGGTGAAGGACATGGACCTGCAGAAAGCCTCCGAATACGCCGTCTTCGCCGGCCCCTCGGCACGCTACTGCCCGGCCGGCGTCTATGAATGGGTGGATGCCGACGGCAACGCCCTCACCGCCGGCGCCCCCATTGAGAACCCCGACGCCCGCTTCGTCATCAACGCCCAGAACTGCGTGCACTGCAAGACCTGCGACATCAAGGACCCGAACAGGAACATCAACTGGGTGCCGCCGCAGGGCGGTGAGGGGCCGGTCTATCAGAATATGTGAGGGCAGGTGGCGCGTCGCAGTTCGGGCATGGATCCGTTCCGATAGACAAACGGACAAAGCCGAAGGCCGCCGCCTACTCCCCCGCAATCCTCGCCTGCATCACCTCCGCCGCCTCTTTCTCCGGCCTCACCGCAAACTCCAGCAGCACCGGCAGATGGTCGGAGCCGACGCTTTCGAGCCGCCTCGTGGCGATCGGCACCACGCGGCCCTTCGTGAAGACGTTGTCTATGGGCAGGCCGGCAAAGCGCCGCAGGAGATCCGGCGCCGACCGCACCAGCCATGTCGGGCCGAGATTGCCGGCCGAGGTCAGCCCGCCCGCCGCCGCCACGCGCCGCGCCGTCAGGCTCCATGGCGCGGCGTTGAGGTCGCCCACCGCGATGGCCGACGAGGACAGCCGCTCGAGAACGGGAACGACATCGTCTATCTGCCATGCCTGCTCGAACGGCCACGGCCAGCCAAGATGGATCGCCGCGATATCGACCGCCGCGCCGCCGAAGTTCACCGTGGCGATCGCCAGCGAGCCCCGGTCGAAGCATTGCGCCCTGGACGGGTGCAGAAACGGCCTGCGCGACAGGATCGCCACGCCGCCGATGGGCGAGGGCGGCTGGCAGACGATGCGGTGCGGATAGGCGCCCTCGATCAGTTCCAGTTCCGGCAGCCACGCGGACGAGGCCTCGTTCAGCGTCACCACGTCCGGCTGCTCGCGGCCGATGAGCGAGAGGACCTCTCTCGGCGTGCGGTTGTCGTAGCGCAGGTTGAGCTGCAGCAGCCGATAGCGCGCCGCGCCCATCTCCCCCTCCGCATGCACTTCCCCCGCCGGCAGCGCCGTCACCGAGGCGACCGCCGCACCCCCCAGCACGGCCGCCGTCAGCCCGATGCCTCGCCAGCCTTGAACAAGAAGCAAAGGCAGCGCCAAAACCACCACCAGCGCCCCCAGATGCACCCGGAAATGCGCCAGCGAATCGAAAGCCGGGTGCACCGTCCCCCAGTACCCCATCACCAGCGGCACGGTGAGGAGCGTCGCCGAAAGGGCAAGGAGAGTGGGAAGGCGGTGGCGTTTGTCGGACATGAGGCGTTTGTAACGGCTCGATTGCGGCGGTAGCAAGGTTCCATGGGGCGGGCAGCCGCCCTTTATCGCTCCCGCAGTGCCGGCTCCCTCTCCGAGATCACCCAGTCCCTGAAAGCGCGGACGCGGGGGTCGGAAAGGCGCTCCTCCGGGTAGACGAGATGGTAGCCCTTCTTCACCGGCACCGTCAGGTCGAACGGCTGCACCAGTGCTCCGGCGCTCGTCTCGGCCTCGACATAACCGAGATAGCCGAGAACGACGCCCTGTCCGTCGATCGCCGCCTTTATCGCCATCGAGTAATCCTCGAACCGCAACTGCCGCGCGGGCCTGACCTCAGCGGCACCGGCCGCTTCCAGCCAGATATCCCAGTCGTCATAGCTGTCGTGGATATCCCTTATCAGGACGCATCCCGCCACCATCTCGGCTGGCGCAAGGCCGCTTATTTCGTGCCTGAGGTCCGGCGCGCAAAGAGGCGTCACGCTGAAATGCAAGACCGGCTCGGCCCGCAGGCCGGGCCAGTCCCCCGTACCCCAGCGGAGAGCCAGGTCCGCCTCACCGGCCGAAAAATCCACCGGCTTGTAAGTGCTGAGGATAGCGATATCGATGTCCGGGTGCAGCTCCCGGAAGCGGTGGAACCGCGGCATCAGCCAGCGGATGCCCACCTCGGAGGTGAGGCTCACCGTCAGCGGCCGCGAAAGGTCAGGGCCGAGCAGGTCGCTCGTGGCCTGGGCGAGCCGGGAAAAGGCGTCCTCGACGCCCGTCCGATAGCGCCGCCCCGCCTCGGTCAGGCTGAGCCCGTTCGGCAACCGTCGCAGCAGCTGCAGGCCCAGTTCCTCCTCCAGACCGCGGATCCGGTGGCTTACGGCACTCGGCGTGATGCGCAGCGCTTCCGCGGCACCCGCCAGATTGCCCGCCCGCGCCACCGCTTCGAAGGCTTGCAGCCCGCGCAGGGAAGGAAGTCGCCGCATCGCCCGCTCCTGGTTGAGAAAACCTCAACTGTGCGCTGAAATCTTCGCGTTTGCCTAGCGGTAATTTTGGCCCGACCTTGCCTCCATGTATAGAGCTTTTTTCAAGAGACTCGGCTTGCCGAAGCGCTGTCCGCCGGCAGACTTTCCGCCCACCGGCGAAACCCCGGACCTTTCCCGCAAGCTCACCACCCTGCTGATCCCCGGCCCACCGGGCGCCGCCGACCACGCCCTGTGGTCATTGCTCCTGAAGGGGCCACCGGGCTGGCATGGCCATGGGCCGACGCGGCGAAGGCGGGGCCGAGGCTAAAGCATTTTGCAGTCAGGTGGAATCACCTGACGTCCGCACAAATGCGGCGAAACAAACAGATAGAGCGCCTTGCATGAACGTAAGTGAATGCACGGCGCTCTAGGACCGCCGGGAGCGCGAAGGGGCGCCGGCATTTTCAAAAGGCCCACCCGCGCGCCATCCCCACTCCCCGTGCGCGTCGCCCCCATCTCGGCATCACTTCGACAGCGGTACGGTGCCACAACGGGAGGCCATCCCGGAGATCAGCCTGCAGGGTGTATGGCAGCGTGCGAGACAGGCCTGATGTGGGCGAACATGCTGCGGGCGTTCCAGGTCGGGAAGGCTCTTGCCAGCGACAGGTCGCCGTCGAGTTGGATGCGGTCCTCGCGGGTGGCCTGGGCCCAGGTAAGCTGGCCGGCATGCCATTTGACGAAGGCTTCGGCTTCCGCAGTGATGTAGAGGTCCTCTTCGAAGCCAGGGTATGTCTTGCAGATCTCGGTGTCTCCAAGCTCGATGAGCAGCCAGTAGCGCTCACGGCGCGGGCGGCCGGTGAAGTCGAAGCGGATGACGACGCGTCGATCCGGCAACAGGTCCCGGCGGAGCGCGTTGCACATCGACCACAGGGCCACAAAGGGGTCGAGGTGCTGGGGGGCGATCTCGAGCCAATGCGCCCCCCACTCGCCGAGCGACTGGCAGACCGTGAAGAGGTCGCGGCCCGCCGACGTGAGCTCGTAGTGGTGCCCGCGCCCGCCGGGTTTGGGAGCCGACGTGACGACACCGACCCACTCGAGCTGCCTCAGCCGCTGTGAGAGCAGCGTCCGCGAGAGCCCGGGCGCGCCCTCCAGTATCTCACTGAAATTTCCGCAGCCAAGGTACAGATTGCGGATGATCAGCGGTGTCCAGCGCTCGGCGAAAATCTCGGCGCCGCGGGCGATAGGACAATATTGGCCGTATGTCCTCATGCCGCAAGTGTCCCACACCCGCCGTCGGCTTTGAAGTCCAGATTTTTGACTATACCGCCGCCGCCCGCCGTAGTCCGATGTGGCCGTGGAAAAAGGGAGGATACGATGATGACTTCATTGATCGCGGAAGTCGGCCACGGGAGCAAGAAGCCGACCGTCATGGAGATCGACGGCTTTCGAGGCCGGCTGATCGGCGCCGGTGACGCCGACTACGACATCGCCCGTGCGGTCTGGAACGGCGCCATCGACCGGCGCCCACGCCTGATCGCCCAATGTATCGGGACCGCCGACGTGGTCGCGGCCGTGCGTTTCGCCCGCGACCACGATCTGGAGATCGCCATAAGGGGCGGAGGCCACAACGTGGCGGGCACCGCCGTTTGCGACGACGGGATCGTCATCGACCTTTCGGCGATGCGGGGCGTGCGGGTCGATCCCGCTGCCCGCAAGGCCTGGGTGCAAGGTGGTGCGCTGTGGGGCGACGTCGACCGCGAGACGCAGGCGCATGGTCTCGCCACCACCGGCGGGATCGTGAGCCATACCGGCGTCGCCGGGCTCACCCTTGGCGGCGGCATCGGCTGGCTGATGCGCAAGCACGGCCTCACGGTCGACAACCTGCTCGCCGCCGATGTCGTAACGGCCGAAGGCGAGCTGATGCGGGCGTCCGAAGAGGAGCACCCAGACCTGTTCTGGGCGTTGCGAGGCGGCGGCGGCAACTTCGGCGTGGTCACCGCGTTCGAATTCCGCCTCCACCCTGTCGGGCCCACCATCCTCGCCGGACCAGTCCTCTGGGACGCGGCCGAGGCCGGCGAGGTCCTCCGCTTCTACCGCGACTTCATCCGTGACGCGCCCGACGAGCTCGGCACGATCGTGAAGTTCACAACCGCGCCGCCGCTCCCGGTCATCCCCGAGAATCTGCACTGGCGCCCGGTGGTGATGGTCGGCGCCTGCTACGCCGGGCCCGTGGAGGACGGTGAGCAGGCGCTCCGCCCACTCCGCGCATGCGGGACTCCCCTCCACGACCTGGTCGGGCCCAAGCCGTACCTGGAACTCCAGAGCGCGCTCGACTCGACCGTCCTCCACGGCTGGAACTACTATTGGAAGGCATCCCACCTCCCCGAGCTCAGCGACGACATCATCGACGTCATCGCCGCGCGCGCGTTCTCGTTCTCGTCGCCGCGGTCGTACACGGCGATGTTCCATCTGAAGGGGGCGGTGGGCCGAATAGCCGCGGGCAGGACGGCGTTCGCGAACCGGCACGCCTCGCACGCGATCATCCACCACGCCGCGTGGCGGCCCGGCGAGGACTTCGGCGACCAGGAAACCGCATGGGCGAGGAAGTTCTTCGCCGCCCTCGGCAGCTTCCGCGAAGGCGTCTATGTCAATTTCCTCGGCGGCGACGAAGACCCGGGCCGGGTCCGCGAGGCATACGGCGATACCGTCTACGACCGGCTTGTGGACGTGAAGACCACGTACGACCCCAACAACGTCTTCCACCATAACCAGAACATCCACCCGTCTTGAGTAACGGTGTGGGCGGTTCCGATGGCGCGCAATGTTCGATCGATGTCGGCGGTGTTGGATGGGCGATGCCGCCGGAGGCGCTTGGCGGGTGCATGACCGGCGCCAGAGCAAGCGGCCAGCACAATCTCCCCCCTCGTGGGGGAGATGTCCGGCCCCTTCGACAAGCTCAGGACAGAGGGGGGGCGCGAAGGGGCGCCGCCATTTCCGGCATTTCAAGAAGCCCGCCCGCGCGCGTCATCCCGGAAAGCCGAAGGCTTGTCCGGGACCCATTCCGTGACCAGTCTACCTTCCGGAATGGGTCCCGGACAGTCTCCGCTTCGCTCCGACTTCCGGGATGATGCTTGCGCGGGGATAAAACCTGGCAACAAAGAATCTTTTTTCCCACCAACCCATTGTTTTCATTCCCTTCCGAAAAATTTCTCCAACTTTTTCGCGGGATTTTATCCCCCCTGCCCAGCCCGCCCTTAAAATCCTCCCCATCGCCCTCACGGGAACCTTGGTCCGGACCGGGGACACGGGGAGGGCGGCGGAGACCTCTTCCTGCGGGCTGCCGGTGCCCGCAGGCCAGAGGGCCCGCGACAGGCCGGCGGTGCCGGGGTGCTGGGTGAGAGACAGCGCCACGGAGACCGCGGAGAAGCCGCTAGGGTTTCGCATGGCCTGGCTAAGACCACCCCGTAATTGGGTGCAGCCGGGAAAGATGGAACCCAAGTGACCGGCCGACTGTCGGGACAGCCTCCGGTGGGGCGCGTCGGACGCGCCTTATTTGAGGCGCCCCCAAAGCGCCTCGTACGGTGCCGAAGACGCGCCCCGCTTCCCACCTACTCAATGGCCAGACGCGAAAGCGGGCGTGGCAACGACCCCGCGCGCAGTCCGTCTCGCCCACCGCGAACAGGAGCGTCCCTATTGAAACGCCGTCTCGGAAAAACTCCGCAACTTCCGCGAATGCAGCCTTTCCGGCGGCATGGCGGCCAGTTTCTCCACCGCGCGGATGCCGATCTTCAAGTGCTGGGCCACCTGCCGCTTATAAAAATCCGTCGCCATGCCCGGCAGCTTCAACTCCCCGTGCAGCGGCTTGTCGGAGACGCACAGAAGCGTGCCGTAGGGCACGCGAAAGCGGTAGCCGTTGGCCGCGATCGTCGCCGATTCCATGTCGAGCGCGATCGCCCGCGACTGCGAAAGCCGCTGCACCGGCCCGCGCTGGTCGCGCAGTTCCCAGTTGCGGTTGTCGATGGTGGCGACAGTCCCCGTGCGCATGATGCGCTTCAGCTCATAGCCCGAAAGCCCGGTGATCTCCGCCACCGCCTCCTGCAGCGCCACCTGTACCTCGGCAAGCGCGGGCAGCGGCACCCACACGGGCAGGTCGTCGTCCAGCACATGGTCCTCGCGCACATAGGCGTGCGCCAAAACGTAGTCGCCGAGCGCCTGGGTATGGCGCAGGCCCGCGCAGTGGCCGAGCATCAGCCAGGCATGCGGGCGCAGGACCGCGATATGGTCGGTGATGGTCTTGGCGTTGGACGGGCCGACGCCGATATTGACCATGGTGATCCCGCTGTGGTCGCCCTTCTTCAGGTGATAGGCGGGCATCTGCGGCAGGCGCTGAAGCGCGGTTTCCGGCGGCGTCTCGCCGGCGCGCGTGAGGATGTTGCCGGGTTCCACGAAGCATTCGTAGCCCCCGCCGCCGGCCGCCATCGTCTCCCGCGCGAAGGCGCAGAACTCGTCGATATAGAACTGGTAGTTCGTAAAAAGCACGAAGTTCTGGAAGTGCTCCGCCGCCGTCGCCGTATAGTGCGACAGCCGGTGCAGGGAATAGTCCATACGCGGCGCCGTGAAGGGGGCCAGCGGCATCGGCTCGCCCGGCGCCGTCTCGTGGGTGCCGTTGACGATGTCGTCGTCCATGGCGCTGAGATCGGGAACGTCGAAAAGGTCGCGCAGGGGCCGCTTCAGCCGGTCCGGGATGGACGCCTCCACATAGGTGTCCTTGGTGAACGCAAAGTGGAGGGGAATGGGCATCTCCGATTCGGCCACCGTCACCTCGACGCCGTGATTGCGGATGATGAGGTCGAGCTGTTCCGTCAGATAGGTCTCGAAAAGATCCGGCCGCGTGATGGTGGCGGAATACGTGCCCGGCGTCGGCACGTGGCCGAAGGCCAGCCGCGTGTCGATCTGCGCGAAGGAGGAGGTGGAAACACTGATTTCGGGATAGAAGGCGCGGTAGCGGTGGTCGCTCGCCCCGGTGGTCGACACCTGGGCGAAGGCCTCGCGCAGAAAGGCGGTATTGCGCTCGTAGATCGCCTTCAGCGCTTCGACGGCCTTCCCAGCATCGCTGAAGCTTTTCCGGGTGACGGCTTCCGGGCTCGATATGGTTTCAATGGGTTGAGGATAGATTCGCTTGTCCATGACCCATTATAGGTATTTCCCGTGGCGGTTTCGAGATGTGATCGCCTCACCGGACGCGAAACATTCCGTCCGCGGGCCCGCCGCCGCCCGGCGCCCGGTACGCGCTTTCAAAGGTTTTCCCGTCGTTGCCGTGGTGCACGAGCCCGACCGCCACGATGGGCAGCGCCAAAAGGCACAGAAGGATCAGCGCCCGCGGCGCGGCGCGGCGCAAGTGAGCGATTGTCGTCGTCATGTTCGGCATTGGTCACCTCTTCCCAGGGGCATCTCTTCATCCTTCCGCGAGAATGCCCCGGCACGGCTGAATGGCCGCTGAGATGGCCGTTCATGGTGCGTTCAAGATTATTGACGAGGTCTTGAATTGCGCAGCCGGCGCTTTGCCCCTACGTCAAAAGGCGTAGACCAGGGAGATGCCCATGACCGAACAGACCCGCCCCATCGAGTTGCACTATTGGCCGACGCCAAACGGCTGGAAAATCAGCATCATGCTGGAGGAGCTCGGGGTCCCCTACGCGGTGCACTACGTCAATATCGGCCGTGGCGAGCAGTTCCGGCCGGAGTTTTTGAAGATCGCGCCCAACAACCGGATGCCCGCCATCGTCGATCCCGAGGGGCCGGACGGCAAACCCATCTCCATTTTCGAATCGGGCGCCATTCTGCAGTATCTCGGGCGCAAGTTCGGCCGCTTCTATCCCACGGATGAGCGCCAGCGGGTGGAGGTCGACCAGTGGCTGTTCTGGCAGATGGGCGGGCTCGGGCCGATGGCCGGCCAGGCCCATCATTTCCGTCAGTACGCGCCCGAAAAGGTGCCCTATGCCATCGAGCGCTACACCAACGAGGTGAACCGCCTCTACGGCGTCATGAACAAGCGTCTGGCCGACCGCGACTATCTGGCGGGCGACTATTCCATCGCCGACATGGCCTCTATCGGCTGGGTCAAGCCGCACCAGAACCAGGGGCAGGATTTGAACGACTTCCCGAACCTGAAGCGCTGGTTCGAGGCGGTCACGGCCCGCCCCGCGGTTGCGCGCGGTCTGGCCGTCGGCCAGGAGCACCGCCGCAACATCGCCGAGGACGAGGAAGCAAAGAAGGTGCTGTTCGGCCAGCGCGCACGCTGAGGGCGATTCCAATTGTTTGGGTCAGACCACGTGGCCCTACCGCGTGAAGCGGCTATGGGGAGCGGCAATCCCCTCCTCGCCCGACACCTCGCGCACCGAGCCGGCTCCGAAGACGCCGGAGGTCGTGCGGGTGCGCTTGCCGGGGTTGCGCATCTGCTCGACGATCCGCACAAGGTCCACATCGTCGACCTGGCGGCCGTCGGATACCGGCGCGGCGTCCCCGAGCTTGTCCTTGATCCCGGGCAGGCGCTCGTCGGGCAGCTTTTCGAACTTCATGCGCATGGTCGTTGCCACCCCGTCGCCGAAGGCGATCGCCTCGCGCTGGCCCATCGCCGACAGGAAGGCGAGCGTGGAGGCCGAGGAATCGGCGATCGCCGAGCGGATGATCGACTGGTCCTGCTCGTTGGCAAGCCGCATGGCGAACACGGTGGAGCACTGCGAAAGCACCGTCGGGTCGAGATCGCCCGGCCGCTGCGTGACGACCCCCAGATAGCAGCCGTATTTGCGCCCCTCCTTGGCGATGCGCGACAGCGCATGGCGCGTCGGCGCAAAGCCGAGCCTGGGGTCGGCCGGCATGTAGCGGTGCGCCTCCTCGCACAGGACGAGAAGCTTCAGCCGGCCCTCGCTCCAAAGCGCCAGGTCGAAGGCGAGCCGCGCCAGGACCGAGCAGACCGAGTTCACCACCTCCGACGGCAGGCCCGCCATCTCGAAGCAGGTCACCGGCCGCCCCCCGCTCGGAATGCGGAAGATACGGCCGATGGTCTCGTGGATGGAATCCTCGATCAGATGCGAGGAGAACATGAAGCGGTAGCGCGGGTCGTTCAGCGCCGCTTCGATGCGCGCGCGCAGCTGTCGATAGTAGGGGCGGTCGTTCTTCGTCTCCAGTTGCCCCATCCGCTCGTCGATCTCATGCACAAGATCGGCCATGCGGTAGGGGAGCGGCGTATCGGCGGTGATCCCGCTGTCCCCGCCGCGCTTGAGCACGCCGGCGCCCGAATTGCGGTAAAGATGCTTGGCGCTGGCGATCAGGTCGCGCAAAAGCTCCACCTCCTCCATCACCGGCTCGCGCCCGCGATAAAGCACCTCGACGAATTCCTCCAGCCGGAACAGCCAGAAGGGAAGGTCGAGCGAGCCGGTGTCGACGCGCACGCTGTGTTCGGGAAGGGCGGCGGCGAACTCGTTATGCGGGTCGAGGATGAGCACCCTCAAGTCCGGTCGCGCCTCGATGGTCTTGCGCAGGAGCAGCGAGACGGCCGTCGACTTGCCGACGCCCGTGGTGCCGACGAAGGCGAAATGGCGGCTGAGCGTTTCGTCCACCGCCAGGCACGCATCGATGGCGTTGTCCTGCGAGAGCTGGCCGATGGTGACGGAGCGCCGGCCGCCGAGGTCGTAGATGGCGCGCAGATCGCGCGCGCGGATGCGGTGGGCAAGCGCGCCGATGTACGGATACTCGGTGATGCCGCGGTCGAAGATAGGCGCACCGTCGCCGTCGCGCACCTCGCCGATCAGTTCGACGCACACCATGATGGGATTGCCCCCCTCGTCCTCCCAGCGCCGCTGCGGGCGCTCGATGGCGTAGATGAGGCCGACCGTGCGCGTGGTGCCGAGATTGATGGAGATCAGCTTGCCGACCGTCCAGGTGCCGGCAATAGTCGCCTCGTCCTTGCCGATGGTGGCGGCGATGACTGCACGCGCCCCGTCGCACTGCACGACGTGCCCCAGCACGCGGGCGGCCGGCTGGCCCGCGGTCCGGCGCTCCCGCGATGTCATTTCGCCCTGCATGGCATCGCCGTCGCTATACATTCGCCCGCCCCATATGCCCCTCGGATCACGCCAAGCTACCGCGGCAAGGTTAAGGCCGGATGAGGGGGGATGGTTGAGGCGGGGTTAACCCTTACCCTTGGAGTGCCGGGTTCCGTTTTCGGTACACCACATGCGGGCGCAAGGGGTGACCTTCTGCGATCCTGGGATGCCGATAGTCGTCTGTGGGGTCGTACACCATGCCGATCTTCTGCATCACCCGCTGGCTCGGAGCGTTCACCCGCGCGGTGAAGGCGACAACTTCGGGCAGGCCGATGGACCACGCGTAGTTGAGCCACGCCTGCGCCCCTTCCGGGGCGAGCCCCCGTCCCCAGAACGCCTTCCCTATCACCCAGCCGATCTCCACCCGCGGATGGCTGGGGATGGCAGCGCGTATGATGTCCGGAACATACCCCAGCCCGATCAGCCCGATGAATTCGCCGCTGTCCTTCAGCTCGGCAGCCTGAAAATGAAACCCGTTGACCCGCGCCCTCTCGATCGCCAGGTCGATGTCGGTATTCGTTTCCTCGGGCGTCAGCACCTTGGGAAAGAAACGCCGCACATGCGTATCGCCATGGATGGCGGCCATCGCCGCACGGTCGCGATCCTCCCACGGGCGCAGTATGAGACGTTCGGTCGTCAGTTCCATTGAGCGCGATGTCTTCGGGTGGGTTTGGAGGGAAGCGCGTTGGTAAGTCTGCCCTTCTGGAAGGTCAACCCTGTCGCGCCTTCGCGAGTTTCAGCGCTCGGCAGTTACGCCGCGCTTTATGCGTTGACACCGTGCATGGTTGCCCCTTATTGTCCGCGGCCATGATGACGACAGGCATTCTCGTAGTAGGAACGCACATGGGCAGGGCGGCGTAGCCGCCGGGCGACAGCCGCTCATGTGCGAAATGAGGCTCCTCCGGGAGCCTTTTTTATTGGCCGAACGACAGAAAAGACGATGGATCGAGACGGGACACGAAAGCGATGAACGCACAAGCGCCGGGGCCCTTGGGGCAGGAAACGGGCATGCAGGAGATGACGGGCGCCGAGATGGTGGTGCAGGCGCTGAGGGACAACGGCGTCAAGCATATTTTCGGCTATCCGGGCGGCGCCGTGCTTCCGATCTACGATGAGCTTTTCCAGCAGGAAGAGGTTCAGCACATCCTGGTGCGCCACGAGCAGGGAGCAGGGCATGCCGCCGAAGGCTATGCCCGCTCGACGGGCAAGGCCGGCGTCATGCTGGTCACCTCCGGCCCCGGCGCCACCAACGCGGTCACCGCGTTGCAGGATGCGCTGATGGATTCCATTCCGCTGGTCTGCATCACCGGCCAGGTGCCGACGACGCTGATCGGCTCCGACGCCTTCCAGGAATGCGATACGGTGGGTATCACCCGCCCCTGCACCAAGCACAACTGGCTGGTGCGCGACGTCAATCAGCTCGCGGCGGTCCTTCACGAGGCCTTCCACGTCGCCCAGACGGGGCGGCCGGGCCCTGTCGTGGTCGACATCCCCAAGGACGTCCAGTTTGCCAAGGGCACCTACACGCCGCCGCAGACCGCCCCGCGCACGAGCTACAACCCGCGCATCGAAGGCGACCAGGACAAGATCAAGGAGGCCATCGCGCTGATGGCCGCCGCCAGGCGCCCGGTCATCTATTCGGGCGGCGGCGTGGTCAACGCCGGGCCGGAGGCGAGCCACCTCTTGCGCGAGCTGGTGGACCTCACGGGCTTTCCCATCACCTCCACCCTGATGGGGCTCGGCGCCTATCCGGCCTCCGGCAAGAACTGGCTCGGCATGCTGGGAATGCACGGCACGTTCGAAGCCAACATGGCCATGCACGATTGCGACGTGATGGTGTGCATAGGCGCGCGCTTCGACGACCGCATCACCGGCCGCATCGACGCCTTCTCGCCCGATTCGAAGAAGATCCACATCGACATCGATCCCTCTTCGATCAACAAGAACGTGCATGTCGACATTCCCATCATCGGCGACGCGGGGCGGGTGCTCGAGGACATGGTGCGCCTGTGGCGGGCGAGCGCGCACGCGGACAAGGCGGCGCTGAAACCCTGGTGGGGTGAGATCGCCAAGTGGCGGGCGCGCGATTCACTGGCCTACAAGCCCAATCACGACGTCATCATGCCGCAATACGCGGTCCAGAGGCTCTACGAGTTGACCAAGGACCGCGATGTCTACATCACCACCGAGGTCGGTCAGCACCAGATGTGGGCGGCGCAGCACTTCGGCTTCGAAAAGCCCAACCGCTGGATGACCTCGGGTGGGCTCGGCACCATGGGCTATGGCCTGCCGGCCGCGCTCGGCGTGCAGATCGCCCACCCGGACGCGCTCGTGATCGACATTGCAGGCGATGCCTCGGTGCTGATGACCATGCAGGAGATGAGCTCGGCCGTGCAGCATCGGGCGCCGATCAAGATCTTCATCCTCAACAACCAGTACATGGGCATGGTGCGCCAGTGGCAGCAGCTCCTGCACGGCAACCGGCTGTCGCATTCCTACACGGAGGCGCTGCCCGACTTCGTCAAGCTGGCGGAGGCCTATGGCTGCAAGGGCATACGCTGCGAGAAGCCGGGCGATCTCGACGAGGCCATCAGGGAGATGATCGAGACCGACCAGCCGGTGATCTTCGACTGCCGGGTGGCGAACCTTGCCAATTGCTTTCCCATGATCCCCTCGGGCAAGGCGCACAACGAGATGCTCCTGCCGGATGAGGCGACCGACGAGGCGGTGGCCAATGCCATCGACGCCAAGGGCAGGGCCCTGGTGTAGAGGTTGCAGGAGACGCCGGCAAGCGCTAGTCTTACCTCTGTCTTACTTGGAGAGCGGCCATGAATGTTCGGGTCAAGTTGTCGAGCAAGGGGCAGGTCGTCATTCCAAAGTCGGTGCGCGACGCGCATGGATGGAAGGAGGGGACGGAGCTTGAAGTGGTCGATGCGGGCCAGGGTGGGGTCACTCTCCACCCTGTCCAGGAATACGATCCGCGTTTTCCGCCTGCCACCTGGGAAGAGTTCCTTGCAAGCAGGATCAAGATCGACCGTCCATTCCCGACCGACGAGAAGATAGAAGAGACGATGCTCGCCGAGGCGGTACGGAGGTTCGATGCCGCCACTCGCCGTTGACACAAACGTGCTTGCGCGCGCGCTCGTCGAGGACGGATCGGACCAGACCGCAAGAGCGCTACAGTGCTTAAGGGACAATCAGGTGCTGGTGTTGGAGACGGTTCTGCTTGAAACCGAGTGGCTTTTGCGTAGCCGCCTGAAGCTTCCCCGCTCGGCGGTCAACGACCTCTTTTCCAAACTTCTTACGCGGCCGAACGTTTTGTTTGAGGACAAGGCAAAGGTCGCGGAAGCAGTGGTTGCGCATAGAGAGGGATTTGACTTTGCCGATGCCCTGCATCTCTTCAATGCGCAAGGATGCGAGGCGCTGCTGAGCTTTGATCGCGACTTTGCACGGCGCGCCGCCAATGTACCAGGCCTGTTACCGGTCCGAGAACCATAAAGCCCAAGGAAGTCTTACCTCATGAACGCCCAGCTCAAGCCGACAGGCTCCGCCTATTTCATCACCAAGGAAACCGAGACGGACGAAAAGCGGACGCTTGCCGTGCTGGTCGACAACGAGCCGGGCGTTCTGGCCCGTGTCATCGGCCTCTTCTCCGGCCGCGGCTACAATATCGACAGCCTCACCGTCTCCGAAACCGAGCACGAGCGGCATCTCTCGCGGATCACCATCGTCACCCGCGGCACGCCGCATGTTCTGGAACAGATCAAACACCAGCTCGAGCGCATCGTGCCGGTGCACCGGGTGGTGGACCTGACGTCGACAGCTTTTGAGCGGGGCCATGACCGCCCGCTGGAGCGCGAACTGGCCATGGTGAAGGTCAGCGGCAAGGGCGAGGACCGGGTGGAGGCGCTGAGGCTCGCCGACGCCTTCCGCGCCCAGGTGATCGACGCCAACACCGAGCATTTCATCTTCGAGATCACCGGCCGCGTGTCGAAGATCGAGCAGTTCATCTCCATCATGAAGCCGCTCGGCCTCGTCGAAGTCTGCCGTACCGGCGTGGCGGCGATGAACCGCGGGCCGGAGGGGATGTAGGCCTCCTTGAAGCCAGGGCTCGGGTGGCGTATATACTTTGGATATACAATTCTGCGAGTACGCCATGACCGAACTTCGCATCGCAAAATGGGGCAACAGCGCCGCTATCCGCCTTCCCAAGGCGGCGCTTGACGAGCTTGGCCTGCAGCCGGGCCAGGCCGTCGAGTTCACCGTCAAGGACGGCAAGGGCGTGATCGAGCCCAAAGAGCCGAAGAAGATCACGCTGGAGTGGATCATCTCGGAAACGAAGAGACTCGGACCGGAAAACGCCCCGGAAACGGTCGAGTGGGGTCCGGATCGCGGTGAGGAAATTATCGACGACGAATATTCCAGAGGCGAGATCACACTCGATGACCTCCTTAGAGGCAGGTGACATCGCCTGGGTGGATTTCGATCCCGTTCGTGGAACGGAGCAGCAGGGCGTGCGCCCGGCTCTTATTCTGACCGATCGCGAGTTCAATACGCTCTATCCCCGCTCGATCGTCTGTCCGATTACAAGAAACGCGACACCGTGGCCCACCAAGGTCATCTTGCCGGAGGGGATGAAGACGCGTGGTGCGGTCATGGCTGATCAGCCACGAACGATGCACCGCGCCCATCGCGGCTTCCGCTTCATCGAGCGCGTGCCGGAGAGCGTGCTGGTGCAAGTCCGCGCTATCCTTGCAGCGCTCTTGCAGATCGGCTGAGTGGGCAGCAAGAAGGCCTGTTCATCCCCGGCAGAATCTGATTTCTGGCGGAGATGGAGTTTTCGCCGCAACAGGACGAGGCGCTGAAGGCCGTATCGCGCTGGCTGAAGGAGGGGCAGTCGCAGCTCTTCCGGCTGTTCGGCTATGCCGGCACGGGCAAGACCACGCTGGCGCGCTACTTCGCGGAGCACGTGGACGGCGGCGTGCAGTTTGCCGCCTTCACCGGCAAGGCGGCCCAGGTGCTGCGCTCCAAGGGCGCGGTGAACGCGCGCACCATCCATTCGCTCATCTATCGCCCGCGCGGCGAGGAGCAGGTGGAGGATGAGGCGACGGGCAAGACTTCCATGTCGCCTACCTTCTCGCTCAACCGGCAAAGCCCGGTCTCGCGCGCCAAGCTCGTCGTCATCGACGAATGCTCCATGGTGGACGAGGAACTGGGCCGCGATCTCATGTCCTTCGGTACGCCCATCCTGGTTCTGGGCGACCCCGGCCAGCTTCCGCCCATATCCGGCGGCGGCTTCTTCACCGAGCACGAGCCGGACTATCTCCTGACCGAGATCCACCGCCAGGCGCGCGACAATCCCATCATCCGCCTGGCGCTCGACGTGCGCGAGGGCCGGGAGTTCATGTATGGCGATTACGGCACCGCGAAGGTGATCTCGAAAGCCGACGTGAACAGCGACCTGGTGCTTTCCGCCGACCAGGTGCTGGTCGGCATCAACCGCACGCGGCGGCGCTATAACCAGCGCCTGCGCCAACTGAAGGGTTTCGAGGGGCTTCTCCCGCAGGCGGGCGACAAGCTGGTGTGCCTGAGGAACGACCCCAACAAGGGGCTTTTGAACGGCTCGCTGTGGAAGGTCATGACGGCCTCGCGCGAGACGGTGAAGCCGGGCATCAACCTGCTGGTCTCGCCCGAGGAGGATGATCCGGACCGCGGCGTGGCCAAGATCAAGCTCCTGAAAGGGGCGTTCGAGGACCCGGAATCCGAAATCCCCTGGCAGACGAAGAAGCGCTACGACGATTTCGACTTCGGCTACGCGCTCACGGTGCACAAGGCGCAGGGCTCGCAATGGGACGATGTCGTTCTGTTCGACGAGAGCTTCGCCTTCCGCGACACCCGCCAGCGCTGGCTCTACACGGCGATCACGCGCGCGGCGGAGCGGCTGACGGTGGTGCGGTAGAGCAATTTCAGGAAAAGTGGAAGCCGGTTTTCCGTCCGGAATTGCGACAAAACAACAGCGTTAGCCTTTGAATCTACGCATCGTGCTTTCCGAAAACCGATTCCGGTTTTCGGGCCGATGCGGTAGGGCTCAAGCCGGGCCGGGAAGCGGGTTGGCGTCGATCCATGCCCACGCCGCATCCATCTCCGTTGCCTCGAAGTGCTTCATCTCCACGGAGAAGAACGGCCGGAAGAGAGCGACCGCGGTGCCGACCCAGCCCGGCCCGCCGACCACGGCGCACTTGCGGATGTGCTCGAACGCGCGGGTCTTGCCGAACATGACCCGATCCTTCCACGCCGCACTCCAGTCGAAGCCCTCGTAATCGCGGATGGTGACGATCAGGTCGATCCGCTCGTGCAGTTCATAGGCGCCTTCCAAAAGGCCGTACATGTTCTCCACGTCGGCGGTTGTGATGTGGCCGGTGATCTCGAAGGCATAAGCGTCCTCGCGGTCGGTATCGATGCGGCGCACATGGGGCGGCGTCTCGTTGATCAGCATCGCATCGTCTCCTGGGCGCTCATCGGCGCGCCCGCGGGCCGTTCTCCTGTCCCTCCCGACAAGCGCAATTGGCCCTGTCGGTTCCGCCGAAAGCCGGTATAGGGTGGAGAGAAAAGCTCTCCTTGCAACGGGATTCGCCATGCCGGCCAAGCTCTCCGTCAATCTTAACGCGATCGCCATGCTGCGCAACCGGCGCGATCTGCCGTGGCCGAGCGTGACAGGGCTTGGCCGCATCGCGCTTGCCGCCGGCGCCAACGGGCTGACCGTGCACCCGCGGCCCGACCAGCGCCACGTCCGCTTTTCCGATGTGCCGGAAATCCGCGCCCTGATCGACGACGAGTTTCCCGATCGGGAGTTCAATATCGAAGGCTACCCGACGGAGGAATTTCTGGAACTGGTTCTGGAAACTGAACCGGACCAAGTGACACTGGTGCCCGACGATCCCCAGCAGGCAACTTCCGATCACGGCTGGAACTTCAAGCGGGATGTCGATCTCCTGAGACCGATGGTCGGCCGGCTCAAGCAGCGCGGCATGCGCGTCTCGCTCTTCAGCGATCCCGATGCCGACGAGGCGGCGCTTATCGCCGCCAAGGCAACGGGGGCCAACCGCATCGAGCTTTACACCGGCCCTTACGGCGCCACATACGATGATCCGAGGAAGGCCGCCAAGGAACTGGAAAAGCTTGGGAAAACGGCAGACGCGGCGGCCGCGCTCGGCCTCGGCGTCAATGCAGGGCACGATCTTACCGTCGCCAACCTGCCCGCGCTCGCCGATCGCATCCCGGCGCTGGCGGAAGTCTCCATCGGGCACAGCCTGACTGCCGACGCGCTGGAGTTCGGCATGGCCGAGACGGTGCGGCGGTTCTTGAGGGCCTGCGGGGCGGGGAGGGGGTAATCCCCCTTCACCCTACATCCGCGACCAGGCCTCGTTGCGGCAGATAAGGCCGCCAAGCACGCAGCCGCCCATGGTGAAGACATTGCCCTCCAGGCTCCCTTTGCCCTTATAGGTCTTGTCCTTGTTCGGATCCGTCACCGTGCCCGCGTAGCTGCCCTCGCCCTGCGGCTCGAAGCGGCCGATCTGCTTGCCGGCGTGCGGACCGGTCTTCAGCGTGATGCAGTAGGCGCCACCGCAGGCGGAAATCTCCGCCGTGTTGCCCGAGCCGGTCTTCCATCTCCCTTCGATCGGATCGGCCAGCGCCGGCCCCATCGCGGCAAGAAATGCCGCGCCCGCAAAGAACATCCTGCGCATTGTGTCTTTTCCTCCCTGACGCTGGCGGGCCTCTGGTTCCGCCAGTTACGCGAACGTAAGCGTAATGCATTCCGCGTGTCTGTGGAAGATGCTGAAAGCAGGCTTCCACGGGGTCCCATGGGGAAGCGGAGACGGCGGTGTTTTTCCAGCGCGCCTTCTCGGATGGTTAGGAAAGGGTTGTCGCGTCGGTTACATTTTTTCCCGTCCGCGCGGCTGAAAGTCTTGTGCTTCAGGCGTTCCTATCCTTAACGGAATCCAGCCCTTTACCGAATGTTTGAACTTTGTTTTCTGCAAATTAATCAAGCTGTTTAACGGCGATTTCAATCCTCGCCTCCATCCTCGGGACCTATCGCAGCACCGCCTCGGAAAAGAGAAGGCGGGCGGCTCTCAGGGTGTAAAACGGGGATTTGTAAAATGGCACGTTTCGATTTTCAGGGAACAGGATCAGCCACGGCGGGCGGCAACGCCCAGCCGGACGTTCTGCTTCAGCTCGGCATGATGTATGCGACCGGCCGCGACTGCGACATGGACCTTGTGGCCGCCCACAAATGGCTCAACATCGCCGCCATCAAGGGATCGGACCGCGCCGCCGAGATGCGCTCGGAACTGGCGGCCAACATGTCGAAAGCCGACATCGCCCGGGCCCTGCGCGAGGCGCGCGAGTGGATGACAATGCAGTGAGGTGAGGGGAAGTGAGTGGAGAGTAGTGAGTAGTGAGTAGTGAGTAGAGAAGAACCTGCCGGTCGCTCCACTACTCTCTATTCACTACTCACTACTCACTATTCATTCTTCAAACCGCACCAGCACCGCTCCGTCGTTCACCTGCGTGCCCTCGGCGGCGATTTCGGCGATGACGCCGTCATGGGGGGCGGCGATGGTGTGCTCCATCTTCATGGCCTCGAGAACGAGCAGCGGCTGGCCCTTTTTCACCGGCTTCTTCGCCGCCGCCCGCACCAGTTTGACAAGCCCCGGCATCGGCGCGCGCAGGCCGTCGCCCCCGACGGCCGCCTCCTCGGCAAGTGCCAGCGGGTCGTGCAGGCGGAATGTATGGCTGTCGGCGCCGTCAAAGAGCGTCACGTGGCCCGGCCATGAAGCGAGCCGCCGGCTTGCGCCCGCCATGAGCACCACCGTCTCCTCCGCCCCGTCCGGCCCTTTGAGCTGCACGGCGAAGCGCCCGTCGCCGAGCCCGGTGATGGCATAAGGCACCGCGCGCTCGCCATGGTGGATCGTGCTGCGATGCACCGGCGGGTGGAAGTGGCCGTAGGCCTGGATCGCCTCGAAGGGCTCGGGCGCCTCGGGCCGGTGGACGGCGCCGGAGGCTGCAAGCGCCGCCTCGGCGATGGCCCTGGTGTCCGGCTCCGCGGTGCGTGTCAGCGCTTCCTGCCGCCGCTCGATGAGCCCCGTGTCGACATCGCCGGATGCAAAAGCCTCATCGCGCGCCAGCCGCGCCAGGAAGGCCGTGTTCACGGTCGAGCCGGCGATCTCCGTCTCCTCCAGCGCCGCGGCGAGCGCGGAAAGCGCGCTGGCGCGGTCGCCGGCATGCACCACCAGCTTGGCGATCATCGGGTCGTAGTGGGGGGAGATGGCATCGCCCTCGCGCACGCCCGTGTCGACGCGCAGGCTCGCCCCCGCGACACGTGCCGGAAAGCGCAGATGGTGCAGCGTGCCGGTGGCCGGCAGGAAGCCGCGCGCGGCATCCTCGGCGTAGATCCGCGCCTCGACGGCGTGGCCGGCAAGGGCGATCGCGGCTTGCGCGCGGGGCAGGGCCTCTCCGGCCGCCACGCGCAACTGCCACTCCACCAGATCGATGCCCGTCGTCATCTCCGTCACCGGATGCTCGACCTGCAGCCGCGTGTTCATCTCCATGAACCAGAAGCGGTCGGGCCTGAGCCCTTTCGATGCATCGACGATGAACTCGACCGTGCCGGCCCCGCTGTAGCCGATCGCCCGCGCCGCCTTCACCGCCGCATCCGTCATCGCCAAGCGCATGGCATTGGTCATGCCCGGCGCGGGCGCCTCCTCGATCACCTTCTGGTGGCGGCGCTGGGCCGAGCAGTCGCGCTCGTAAAGATGCACGACATTGCCGTGCCGATCGCCGAATACCTGTACCTCGATGTGGCGCGGCTTCTCGATCAGCTTTTCCACAAGCACGCGCCCGTCGCCGAAGGCGGCCTTCGCCTCTCGCTTGGCCGCGGCCAGCGCCTCGGCGAACTTCTCCGGCTCGTCGACGCGCCGCATGCCCTTGCCGCCGCCGCCGGCGCGCGCCTTGATGAGCACGGGATAGCCGATCTCGCGCGCCTTCCCGGCCAGTACCACCAGTTCCTGTGCCTCGCCGTGATAGCCGGGTACCACCGGCACGCCGGCCTTCTCCATCAGCCGCTTGGCCGCGTCCTTCAGCCCCATGGCGCGGATCGCCTCGGCCGAGGGACCGATGAAGACGAGCCCTGCCGCTTCCACGGCCTCGGCGAAATCCGGGTTCTCCGACAGGAAGCCGTAGCCCGGATGGATAGCCTCGGCCCCGCGTGCCTTGGCCGCCGCGATGATGCGCGCACCGTCGAGATAGCTCTCCGCCGCTGGCGCAGGGCCGATCGCAACAGCCTCGTCGGCCATGGCGACGTGCAGCGCCCCGGCATCCACGTCCGAATAGACGGCCACCGTGGCTATGCCCAGACGACGCGCCGTCTCCATCACACGCACGGCGATTTCGCCGCGATTGGCGATGAGGATTTTTCCGAACATCCAACCTCCCGGATCGTCTCCGCTTCAGGCAACGCGCAAGGCGATGCCGCTGCCCTTATAGCCCGCCCGCGGGCCTTGCGCCACGCTCCCTCCGCCGGCGCGCGCGTGTGCCGATCGGCCGGAGTACGGGAAGCGCTTACGGGCGGATATGAAGTAAACATAGGGATGGCGTGACCCCCGCCGCCGGCCCAGGTCGACGTCGGCGACACCGCAAGCGCACGCCCCAGAATGGCGAGTGTGCGTTTACCGTATCCCTACCCCATCGCAACTGACGGAATCATATCCCGCCTTTCTATACGTCGGGCGGTGCTGCCACACCGCATGTGTAAACCGAGCCACACAGGAGAGGGTTGGCGCTCGGGTTCGCCAGTTGCGGCCGTCGGCCGCCCACTGGCCGCAAACACCTGAAAGCGGCCGCTGCTGCCGGATCGAAACTGAAACCAGCATTAGAGACACCGGAATGGGACCGACCATCAACACGAGCAAGAACAGCGGGTACCACATCATGACTTATGCACGCGATCAATTTCTCCGGGCGACGAGCGCGATCGTCGCCGTCATGTTGGTGAGTCAGCCGGGTTTCGCCGCCGACTGGTTGGTGGACGACGAGAATGCCGCGGCGGCCACCGAGGGCATGGAGGCCGAGTGCGTCGAAGAGGATTGCCCCTCGCTCATGCGCGGCAAGATGCTCGACCGCAGCGCCGTCGGACGCCTGCCCATCACGCCAAATCTCGAGCAGGAGTCCCTGGCCGATCAGATAGGTATCCCCTTCAAGATCAGTGTTGATGGTCAGGTCGTCGACGAGTCCGGAGCCATCCAGGACGGGGGTGCCTTCGGCGTCGATCCCATGGCCCGCTCCGTCGAACGGCAGCGCAAGACGGATGTCGACCTGAGCGCGGTGGATATCCAGCTCAAGTTCGACGGCCTCGACCAGAAGCCGCTTCTGAACGTGTCGACGGTGCCCGTCAGCCACACATTCAAGGCCGGTGAGGCCATCACCTTCGTTTCCACCACCAACTACCCGGCCTTCATCGGCCGGGCGGAGATCCGCATCTTCCGCCAGGGCCCCAACCCCTCGAAGAAACCGATCGACATCATTCCCACGCAGCCAAACAGCCTGGCCGATTGGGTCATGCCGGCCGGCGGCGCCGGCGAATACAGCTACGTGCTGCGCGTCTACGACGAGGAGGGACGGTTCGACGAGACGGTGCCACTGACGATCGCCCGCACCGACAGCGACCTGCAGCGGGATTCCGGCGACGCCGTGGCGCCGGGCCTTGCCGAGGACCGCACCGCCTTCCGCAACATTCCCATTCACGGCGGCGCCGTCACTGTCTACGGCCGCAACGTGCCGGAGGGCTATGGCATACACGTCTTCAACGAGCCCGTCCCGATCGATCCCAAGGGCGCCTTCGTCACCCAGCGCATCCTGCCGCCGGGCGACCATGTGGTGGACATCGCCGTCGACGGCCCGATGAAGGCCGGCGGCCTCTATTTCAGTCGGGACGTCAACATCCCCGACAGCGAGTGGTTCTACGTGGCTCTGGCCGATTTCACCGTCGGCAAGCGGACCGGCGATCCCGGCATCGAGGACGTGCGCGCCGACGAGTACGACAAGTACTACAAGAAGGGTCGGTTGGCCTTCTATCTGAAGGGCAAGATCAAGGGAAAATTTCTTCTGACTGCCGCCGCCGACACCGGTGAAAACGATATCAGGGGCCTGTTCAACCACATGGACGCCAAGGACGCGCGGGAGCTTTTGCGCCGCATCGACCCGGACAAGTACTACCCGGTCTACGGCGACGATTCGACCTCGGTCGAGGATGCGCCCACGCAGGGCAAGTTCTATGTGCGCCTGGAGCGTGGCGACAGTCACATCATGTGGGGCAATTACAAGACCCGCATCGAGGGTTCGCGGTTCCTCTCCTCCGACCGCGGGCTCTACGGCGCCAACGCCGTTTACCGCTCGCAGGGCACGACCTCCTTCGGCGAGCGCAAGGGCAGGGTGGACCTTTATGCCGCCTTGCCGGACACGCTGCCCCAGCGTGACGAGTTCCTGGGCACCGGCGGCTCCGCCTATTTCCTCAAGCGGCAGGACATCACCATCGGCTCCGAAACGGTCTCGGTGGAGACGCGTGACGGGGTGACGGGCCGCCTCATAGAGCGGCGCTTTCTGAAGGATGGCGAGGACTACACCTTCGACTATCTGCAGGGCGTCATCATCCTTAAGCGGCCCCTGTCCTCAAGTGCGCTGGGCCTTGGCCCGGTACGCGACGGCGCACTCGGCGAGAGCAATCAGTATCTCATCGTTCAATACGAATACGAGCCGAAAGCCGGCGATCTGGACGGCTATGTATACGGCGGCCGCGTCCAGCGCTGGCTGGGCGACCGGCTGCGCATCGGCGTCACCGGCATGAACGAGAAGACCGGCGAAGCCGACCAGCAGGCCATCGGCGCCGATTTCCTGCTGCGCCGCTCCGACACGACCTATCTGGAAGCCGAGATCGCACAGTCGAGAGGCCCTGGCTTCGGTTCCACCTATTCGACCGACGGCGGTCTGACCATCGACGACAGATCGGCTTCCGGTGGCCGTTCGGCCAGGGCATGGATGGTGGAAGGCCAGGCCGATCTCGCGGACTTCAACCGCTTCGGCGTCGGCGGCAAGGTCGGCGCTTACTACGAATCCAAGGATGCCAACTTCGCCAGCATCACCGAGCAGATCAGGCACGACCGCCGTACCTGGGGCGGGCACGTCTCGCTGCCGATCACGGGAGACGTCGATATCGGTGCTTCCTACGACGAACTGGAAGACGATGGCGGTCAAAACAAGCGCGACAGCGACCTCACAATAAGCTGGCAGTTCGACAACTACTGGAAGGCGTCCTTCGGCGTTTCCTACACCAAGCTTTACTCGCCGCAGGCCGCCATGTCGGGAAAGAGAGGGTATCACGGCAAGCGCATGGACGCCGGCGTCCGCATCGATTACCGCCAGAACGCCGACTACCTTTATTACGGTTTCGCCCAATCGACGGTGGAGCGTGAGGGCGACATCTACAAGAATGACCGTTACGGCCTCGGCGCCCAGGTCAGATTGACCGAGAAGATCGGCGTCGAAGGCGAGGTCTCCCACGGCAACCGCGGCTTCGGCGGCCTTGCCAACCTTACCTACAGTCCGACGGTCGAGGACCACTACTACATCGGCTACCGCCTCGACCCGGACCGCTCCTTCGACCTCGCCCGCAGCGACGTGCTCGATGGCGTGGATCGCGGCTCCATTGTCGGCGGCGTGCGCAAGCGCATTGACGACGTCACCTCCGCTTATGCGGAGAACAACTACGACCTGTTCGGTCGCCGCCGTTCGCTGGCACAGACCTACGGTGTGGTCTACACGCCCGACGCCATGTGGACCGTGGATGGCGGCGTCGAGGTTGGCCGCGTGATGGACGACCGCCTCGACCCCAACACAGGGAAGGAGCGCTCCGACTTCGACCGCTATGCCGTCTCGCTTGCCGCCGGGTACAACGACGAGGAGTTGGGCTTGAAGGGCCGCATCCGCGGCGAAGCGCGCTTCGAGCGCTCCGACGACAAAACGCGCGACCGCAACACCTACCTGTTGTCGAGCGGCGGCACGTGGAGCCATCACGAGAGCGGCCGGTTGCTTGCCAGTGTCGATGCGGTGGTCTCCGACTCGGATGCCGGCGTCTTCTACGACGGTGACTACGTGGAGGCCTCGCTCGGTTATGCCTACAGGCCGGCTCTCGACGACCGCCTCAACGCGTTGGTCCGCTATACCTTCCTCTACGATCTGCCGGGCAACGACCAGATATCGTCGTTGCTGTCCGGCAGTGCCACCAACGGGCCGCTGCAACGCAGTCACATCGTCTCGGCGGATGTGACTTACGACGTTCTGCCCTGGCTGTCGATCGGCGGCAAATACGGCGCCCGCTTCGGCCAGATCCGCTATCGCAACAGCGATTCCAAGACGCTCGACGACGACTGGCAGGATTCGATTGCACATCTGGGCATATTGCGCACCGATCTTCACATCGTGAAGGAGTGGGATGCACTCCTGGAAGGCCGTGCCTTCTTCACGCCGGATGTGGAGACCGTCGACTACGGCCTGCTTGCCGCCCTTTACCGGCATGTCGGCAACAACTTCAAGGTCGGCGCCGGCTATAATTTCGGCCGCTTCTCCGACGACCTAAGAGACCTCACCTTGGACGACCGCGGGCCGTTCTTGAACATCGTCGGCAAGTTCTGACAAGACAATGAGTTGGGCCAGTTCATCGATTTCATGAAACGATGAACTGGTCTGGGCGGGGGATGGCGGCGCCGCCTTCTTCCCTCCCCATTCGTGGGGAGGGAAGATAAAGCCTCAATCCGCCACACCGTAAATGCGGGCGATGTCGTCGAGCATGAGGTGGGCAGCGAGGATCCCACCGGCGGTATTCCAGATGACGTCGTCAACGGCGTGCACCTTGCCGGCCTTCACCACATCAAGGCTCTGCCAGAGCGGATCGCCCAGAACCTCCCGCGTCGCCTTCTCGCCTTCGCCGTCGCCCGTCTCATAGGTGAAATGGAACAGCCGGTCGCCCTCCATGTCGGGGATGCTCTCCTTGCCGACGCGGAGCGCGAATTCATCGACATCCTGGTTTGGCGGCCGGCGAAAGCCGATCTGATCGAGGAGGAAGCCTGAAAAGCTGTCCTTCTGGTAGATGCGGATCTGGCCCGCCATCATGCGCACGATGCTGATGCGCTCCTGCGTCTTCTCGCCCAGCTTCTCGCGCACGTTGGCCACATGGGCATCGAAGGCCTCGAGCTGCCGCGCGCCTTCCTCCGCCTTGCCGACGGCCTCCGCGTAAAGCACGAAGTTCTCGCGCCAGTCGCCGCGCAGCCGCTCCGAGAAGACGGTCGGCGCGATGGCGGAAAGATGCGGGTAGATCGCCTCGTGGCGCATCTTGTTGCCGAGGATGAGGTCGGGCTGAAGCGCCGCCACGAGCTCCAGGTTGACCGCGCTTTCCTTGCCCACCGGCGCGGCGTCCCCCACCAGCTCCTCGATGTGCGGATACCATGGGTCGCCCGTCCACGAATTGGCCGCGCCAACCGGCTGGATGTCGAGCGAAAGAAGCGCCTCGGTTCCCTCGTTGGTCAAAACGACGATGCGCTTCGGCTCGTCGGGCACCTTTGTCGTTCCCATCGCGTGGGTTATCTCGGCCGCTTGCGCGGCGGCCGGGACGAGCAGGAGGGCCACCGCCGCCAGTGCCAGTTTCATCAGCTTGTGCATCGCTTCTTCCCCTTCGAGAACGGTCGGCCGGTGATGCAAATACTGACTGGCGGAGTCAAGTTAGAAGTTGACTTTGCAAATCATCTTATGAAAACGACGGGGGCGGAGACCACCCATGACACGCTCGACCCTCGCGCTCCTCCTCGCACTGCCGCTTCTGGCCCTTGCCAGCCTGCACCTTGGCGTCCGCTTTACGCCGCCGGGGGAGGTGTGGCGTGCGCTGGCGCAGGGCGGAACGGACCAGGCGGCGCTGATCGTCACAACGCTGCGCCTGCCGCGCACGCTGATCGCCGTCGCCGTGGGGGCGGGGTTGGCGCTGTCAGGGCTCTTGATGCAGACGGCGACGCGCAACGTGCTGGCCGAGCCGGGGCTGATGGGCGTGAACGCGGGCGGGGCGTTCGCCGCCGTTCTTCTGGTCACGTTCACCGGCGAGCAGCTCATGCTGCCGGTCATGCTTGCCGCCTGCGGCGGCGCCATGCTCGCCGCCGCAACCGTCTACGGCGTGGCGCGCCTCGGCGGCGGTGCCGCGCCGCTGCATCTCCTCCTGGCGGGCTTCGTCATCGCCGCGCTCTTGATGTCGGGGACGCAGATTGTGCTTGTCTCGCAGGAGCGCTCGATGGAGGAGCTTCTGTTCTGGCTTTCCGGCTCCTTCGGCTATGGGGAATTGTGGACGGTCGTGCCGGCCGCTACGGTCATCTCCGCGATCGCCCTTCTCAGCCTCTTCTTTGCACGGTCTCTCGACGTTCTGACCGCCGACGACGCCACCGCGGCTGCGCTGGGCCTGCCGGTGGCGGCGGCGCGCAGCACGGCGGTTGCAGGCGCGGCGCTTCTTGCGGGCGTTTGCGTTGCCATTGCCGGGCCGGTGGCCTTTGTCGGCCTTGCCGCGCCGCATGTGGCCCGGCGCTTGGGCGCGCGCGGGCATGTGGCGCTGATCCCCATTTCGATGCTCGCCGGCGCTGCTCTGGCGCTTTTGGCGGATATTCTTTCGCGCTTTGTCGTCTATCCGACAGAGGTGCCGGTCGGCTCCGTGCTTGCCATCATCGGCGTGCCCGTGCTTTTGGCGCTGCTGCGCCGCCGGCCGCGGCTTGCGGCGGCATGACGGCGGTGGCGGAGATACCGCGCGCGCCGGCGCATGGCCGGGCGGGCAGGCTCGCGGCGCTTCTCCTGCTCCTTGTCGCGGCGGCGGTCACCGGCATTGCGCTCGGCAGCTCCTCGATGCCGCTCGACCGGCTTTTGCCGGCGCTGGTGGGGCAGGGGGCGGAGACGGACCGGCTGATCGTCTGGGGGTTGAGGGCCCCGCGCGTTCTGCTTTCCGCCCTTGCCGGCATGGCGCTGGCGCTCGCCGGCCTCCTCCTCCAGCGCGCCACGCGCAACCCGCTCGCCGCGCCCGCCGTTCTCGGCATCTCCGACGGCGCGGCGCTCGGCGCGGTGGGCTTTCTCTTCCTTTTCAGCGATGCCGCCAATGCGCTCACCGTCGGCATCTACTGGCAGCCGGTGGCGGCAAGCTGCGGGGCGGCCGTCTTCGCCGTGCTGGTGGCCGTCCTGGCGCGCGGCGCCGGCGGCGGCCCGGTGGGCCTGGTGCTGCACGGCTTCGCGCTGGGCGCGCTTGCCAAGGCGGGCGTGACGCTTCTGATGATCGCCGGCCCGGTCTACCGGGCGAGCCAGGCCTCCATCTGGCTTGCCGGCTCCGTCCACGAGGCGCGCTGGAGCGACGTCGCGGTGCTGACAAGCCTGATGGCGCTCGTCCTGCCCATGCTCCTCGTTCTCACGGCCCGCATGGACCAGCTCCTCCTCGACGACCACAGCGCCGAGGCCTCGGGCCTGCCCGTCAGGCGCACGCAGGCGCTTTTGATGGCGCTTGCCGTGGTGCTGACAGCCTCGGCCGTCTCCTTCGTCGGCGCCATCGGCTTCGTCGGCCTGGTGGCGCCCCATGCCGCGCGCCTTCTCATCGGCGCCCGCGCGCTGCCGGCGATCGCCGCCAGCGCGCTCGCCGGCGCGGCGATGGTGGTCCTGGCCGATATCGCCGTGCGGCTCGCCTTCGCGCCGCTCGAGGTGCCGACGGGGGCGGCCACCGCGCTCATCGGCGCTCCCTATTTCCTCTTCATCCTTTTCAGGACGGGCCGCGCCCATGCATGACCGGTCACGCAGCAACGAGGAGGCCCTTAAGCTCAGCGCCGCCGCCGCCGGCTATGACGAGCGGCTGGTCTTTTCCGATCTCGATCTTTCCATCGCCCGCGGCCGGGTGACCGCGCTCTGCGGGCCGAACGGCTGCGGCAAGTCGACCGTGCTCAAGGCCATGCGCGCCATGCTGCCGCTGCGCGAGGGGGGCGTGTTCCTCGACGGCAAGCCTCTTGCCGGATGGGCGCCGAAGGCGCTGGCGCGCGAGATCGCCATGCTGAGCCAGAGCCCGAGCGCGCCGGACGAGATGACCGTCGCCGACCTCGTCAACCTCGGCCGCTACGCCCACCGCCGCGGGCTTGCGCGAAAGGGGACGGCCGACCGCCAGGCGGTTGCGGCCGCCCTTGCCGCCACGGACCTTGCGGGCCTTGCCCACCGCCCCATCGGCACGCTGTCGGGCGGGCAGATGCAGCGCGTGTGGATTGCCATGGTGATCGCCCAGGCGGCCCCGGTGATCCTGCTCGACGAGCCGACAAACCACCTCGACATCGCCCACGCGCTCGACACGCTGTCGCTGGTGCGGCGGTTGAGCCACGAGGAGGGCAAGACGGTGGTGGTGGTGCTGCATGATTTGAACCTCGCTGCGCGTTTTGCCGACGACATCGTCTTCCTGAAGGAGGGCCGCGTGGCCGCCGCCGGCCCGGTTGCCCGCATCTTCCATGCGCAAAGCATCGCCGAGGTGTTCGGCATCCACTGCCGCGTGCTCTCAGACGAGGAGACGGGGCGGCCCTTCTGCATCCCGCTTGCGGCAAGGGGCAGGTAGGGGCGCGTTTCATCCTCGCCACGCCCGGTTTTCACCGTCTGGCCATTTGGTTCGACAAGCTCACCATGAGGTGAGGTTGGGAAGCGGGGCGCGTTGTCCGAGCCACTCTATTTATTTTTTAGGCGCGTCCAACGCGCCCCGCCGGAGGCTGTCCCGACGGTCGGCCGGTCACCCGGCCCCCCGCCCTTCCCGGCCGCACCCGATTGGGGGTGAGCCGGGGCGGACGGGAAGCCTGGCGGCTTCTCCGCAATGCCGGCGACGCTGTCTGTAGCGCCTCCGGCACCGCCGGCCTGTCGCGGGCCCTCTCGCCTCCGGGCACCGGCAGCCCGCAGGTGGAGGTCTCCGCCGCCCTCCCTGATCCCCGGTCCGGACCCGGTTCCCGTAAGGGCGATGGGGAGGATTTTAAGGGCAGGCTGGGGAGGGGGGCGTATTTTCCCGCGAAAAAGTTGGAGAAATTTTTCTGCAGTGAGCGAAAACAATGGGTTAGAGGGAAAGAAAGATTCTTTGTCGCCACATTTTATCCCCGCGCGGGCAAGGCATCGCGGCTGAGGTGAAGGGCGCCGGCCGCCTTTCCAGCGCGCGTGGGGTGGGGATGACGGAAAAACGGGCGGCGGCGGTTCACAGGGCGGGGGCGATGCTATAGTCTCGAATTGTTACGAACGGTTAAGCTTCGTGACAAACGAAAGGAAGAACGATGGCAGAATCCAAAAGCCTGTTTCAACGCTGGGAGGAATACCGTCCATCGAAGGCAATGTGGCTCTGGTCGTGCGCGGCCTCGATCGTGCTGACGATGATCGTCGGGTTCACCGCGGGAGGATGGGTAACCGGCGGCACGGCGGCATCGATGGCGGCCGGCGCCGGACGAGAGGCGCGCGAAGCGCTTGTGGCTTCCATTTGCGTCGACCGGTTCGTCGCCGCCCCCGATGCGCAGCAGAACCTGCAGGCGCTGAAGGATGCAAGCTCCTGGCAGCGCGACGACTTCATCAACGAGGGCGGCTGGGCAACGCTCGACCTCCTGAAAGAGCAGGTCTCCGGCGCAGCCGATCTTTGCGCCGACCGGCTGGTGGCGATGGATCAGATCCCCGTCGCGGCCGAACCGGAAGCCGCCGAGGCGACCGTGGACGGCTGACGCCCGCGCCTCACCCGGCCTCCCTGGCCGATCGCACTTGACCCGCCGGCAATTTGGCCTTTTCAGTTCGGACGCGGCAGCGGACGACGAGGAGCGCGATGAAGGCGGGTTTGCGGATTGTGCTGGGCGCGGCCTGTCTGGTCGCGCCCTTGCTGGCCCCGCTCGATGCGGCGGGGCAGCCCGGGTGGCGGGCTGTCGAGCGGGTGGAGACCTACGCAATCTCCGGCAAGACGGGCATCGCGCTCTACCGCTCGATCGGCGAAAACGGGCCGAAGGCGGGTATCGGCCGCGCCATTGCCTATACGGACTACAAGCTCACCTGGCGGCGCGATTACCGGCCGCAGGGCGGCGGCTGCGTGCTCGCCGCCGCCAGGCCCAACCTCGTCATCACCTACCGCCTGCCGGAGCCGGCCGGCGACCTGCCGGCCGCAACGCGCCGGCTGTGGGAGCGGTTCATCGACGGGGTGGAGAAGCACGAGCGGGTGCACGGCGAGATCATCCTCGACATCACGAAGAAGATCGAGGCCCTGTCGGTGGGGCTGACTGTGGCCGACGACCCCGACTGCACGAAGACCCGCGCCGAACTGCAGCGCCGCTTGCCGCCGCTGGCGGAGGAGCTGAGGCGGCGGAGCCGGGAGTTCGACCGGGTGGAGATGAGCGAGGGCGGGAACGTGCACCAGCTGGTGTTGGGGTTGGTGAATGGGGAGTAGGGGTGATGTCGCGAGTCATCAAAGACAACCGGTGCTTGGTATCACGTATAGCAAGCATCTATCCCCAAATCTTATTGCAGTGACGGCGATATGCCGCATAATCTCTAGCAAAACTTGTAACCGGTTCGGACGTGGCTGTGGGGGGACGACCGGCGAATGGCTGCTCATATCTTTGGTGGACCAGACACCACGAAAAAGCTGCGCTGCTTGCAGGATTATCTTCAGGCTTTCACGATTGCCCTTCGCAATCAGCGCTTCGCCTGTATATATATTGATGCGTTTGCCGGTTCTGGAAGCCGAACTGAAGTCCAGCCCGCTTTTCCTCTTTTGGGGCCAGAGTTTGCCGAGCCGATTGAGGTAACAACGCCTGGTTCGGCGCGGATCGCAATCGAAACGGAACCGGCGTTCGATGCAATAATCTTAATCGAGCGGGATGCGAATCGCTTCGCTGAACTCAAACAGCTGGCTGCCGGCTATCCTGACCGCCGCATTATACTGCGGAACGGCGATGCCAATGAGCGCGTTAGGCGACTTTGCAAGCGTTTGAAGTGGCGTTCGTCACACGGAGAATGGCGAGGCGTCAGGGGGGTTATATTCCTCGACCCCTATGGAATGGAAGTTTCCTGGCAAACGGTTGAGGCAATCGCCCAGACCCGAGCACTCGATTGCTGGTATTTCTTTCCATTGTCCGGGCTCTATCGGAACGCACCCCATGATCCGACGAAGCTCGATGCTGGCAAGGAGGCGAGTTTAGATCGCGTTCTCGGCGCAACGGACTGGCGCGAGCGGTGGTACCAGCATGAAACGTCGCCAGCCGATATGTTTGAAACGAAGGAGCTGGCAGTGCGACGAACTGATGTGGATGCGATCGAGGCGTATGTAAAAGAGCGGCTTGAAACGGTATTCAAAGGCGCTGTTCTCGATCCGATCCGCCTTCATCATCGAAATGGCGCGCCTCTCGCATCGCTATTCTTCGCCGTCTCGAATACCAGCGCTACAGCGGTCAGGCTAGCGACTGACATCGCCTCTTATATTGTCAATGAAGGTAGATCGTCCCAAAGTCGCTCCCGATAGAACCGACCTGCAGCTTTCTTGTTCTTTCCGCCCCACTGCTTGAAGAAGAACGCGGCGTCAGCATCAGTGCATTGATCAAATATTTCATCAATCCACATAGGGTCCATCCGTCGTGCATTTGGACCACTCTCTCCCCCGACGATCACCCAGTGAATGTCGGTCAAGTCGCCGCCGGCCACGGAGCCGATTAACGGTTCGTAAGATACGAACCTAACTACCGCCGGCACCGAACGCAGTTCGTCAAGGCGATGTAAGACCCGACCGTCCTCGACACTCGTACCGAGCCACACATTCGGCAAGACCTTAAATGCTGAGGTCGAAAGGATTTCAGCCATGCGGTCTGGGCGCTTGGTCAGAATTTGGTAAGTGTGGCGCGGGGTCTCCTCCATCACGAGCCAGACGGCGTTAATGAAATCCAGAGGTACATCCGGATGGAACAAGTCAGACATGGAGTTGACGAACACCCGCCGTGGTTTCTTCCAAGAAGTAGGTAATACTAAGGATGAATGATCGAGTCTGATCTTGCCGGTCCACTTTGCTCGACCACCGCTCTTTCGAGTCAGGCCGGCGTATTTCTCAACGCCCATCGCCTCTAGGCGAGCTGCCATTCGCATTGCGTAGCAGTTTGTGCAGCCGGCGGTCATGATCGTACAGCCAGCGACCGGATTCCAAGTTGCGTCCGTCCATTCGATCGTAGTGTCAGCCATGGCCCACCCCATCTTGTCGGTGCTCCAACTGCACGATTATCGTAAACATCTTGATAAGACGAAATTAGGGGTACGCCGTCGGAAAATATTGGTGGACAGCAGACTCACATCCGAAACACCCCAAACCGCGTCTCCTCCACCTCCGCATTCAACGCCGCCGACAGGCTCAACCCCAACACCTCCCGCGTCTTCGCCGGATCGACAATCCCATCGTCCCACAGCCGCGCCGACGAATACAGCGGGTGCCCCTCGCGCTCGTATTTCTCCAGGATCGGCGCCCTGAACGCGGCTTCCTCCTCCTCGCTCCACGTTCCGCCCTTGCGCTCGATGCCCTCGCGCTTGACGATGGCGAGCACCGTTGCCGCCTGTTCGCCGCCCATCACGGAGATGCGCGCGTTCGGCCACATCCACAGGAAGCGCGGGGAGAAGGCGCGGCCGCACATGCCGTAGTTGCCGGCGCCGAAGGAGCCGCCGATGATGGCCGTGACCTTGGGGACGCGTGCTGTGGCGACGGCGGTGACGAGCTTGGCGCCGTCGCGGGCGATGCCGCCGGCCTCGTATTTTTTGCCGACCATGAAGCCGGTGATGTTTTGCAGGAAGACGAGGGGGATCTTGCGCTGGCAGCAGAGCTCGATGAAGTGGGCGCCCTTGAGCGCGGATTCTGAGAAGAGGACGCCGTTGTTGGCGAGGATGCCGACGGGGATGCCGTAGAGGCGGGCAAAGCCGGTGATGAGGGTGGTGCCGTAGTTCTGCTTGAACTCGTCGAACTGCGAGCCGTCGACCAGGCGGGCGATCACCTCGCGCACGTCGTAGGGCTGGCGGGTGTCTTCCGGGATGAGGCCGTAGATCTCGGCCGGGTCGTAGAGGGGCGGGGCGGGGGGCGCAAGGTCCAGGGCTATGGTCTTCGTGCGGTTGAGGTTCTTGACGATGCGGCGGGTGATGGCGAGGGCGTGCTCGTCGTTCAGGGCGTAGTGGTCGGCGACGCCCGACTGGCGGGTGTGGACCTCGGCGCCGCCGAGCTCCTCCGCCGTCACCACCTCGCCGGTGGCGGCTTTGACGAGCGGCGGGCCGCCGAGGAAGATGGTCGCCTGGCCCTTGACCATGACGGTCTCGTCGCTCATCGCCGGCACATAGGCGCCGCCCGCCGTGGACGAGCCCATGACGCAGGCGATCTGCGGGATTCTTAAAGCCGACATGGTGGCCTGGTTGTAGAAGATGCGGCCGAAATGTTCGCGGTCGGGGAAGACCTCGTCCTGGTTGGGCAGGTTCGCGCCGCCCGAATCGACCAGGTAGATGCAAGGGAGGTTGTTTTCGAGCGCGATCTCTTGGGCGCGCAGGTGCTTTTTCACGGTCAGCGGATAGTAGGTGCCGCCCTTCACCGTGGCGTCGTTGACGACGATGACGCATTCGCGGCCTTCGACGCGGCCGATGCCGGCGATCATGCCGGCAGAGGCGATGTCGCCCTCGTACATGCCCCAGGCGGCGAACTGGCCAATCTCCAGGAAGGGGGCGCCGACGTCGAGGAGGCGGGCGAGGCGCTCGCGCGGGAGGAGCTTGCCGCGGGCGGTGTGGCGCGCGCGCGCCTCCTGCGAGCCGCCGCGCTCGATCGTTGCGGCTTTCTCGGCCATCTCGGCGACGAGCGCCTTCATGCGCGCGGCGTTCGATTTGAAGGCGTCGGAGGCGGGGGAGAGCTGGGATTTTATGACGGCCATGGCTTCCTGTGCTCGGCGGTGGGCGGCGGGATTAATGCATAGGGCATTTCGCGCGCCGGATCAGCCCGCTTCTCCGACGATTTCCCGGCCGATCAGCCAGCGCCTGATCTCGGACGTGCCGGCGCCGATCTCGTAGAGCTTGGCGTCGCGCAGGAGGCGGCCGGTCGGGAACTCGTTGACGTAGCCGTTGCCGCCGAGGAGCTGGATGGCGTCGAGGGCGGTTTGGGTGGCTTTCTCCGCAGCAAAGAGGATGCAGCCGGCGGCGTCCTTGCGGGTGGTCTCGCCGCGGTCGCAGGCCGCCGCCACGGCGTAGACATAGGCTCTCGACGCGTTGAGCGCCGTGTACATGTCGGCAAGCTTGCCCTGGACGAGCTGGAAGGCGCCGACCGGCCGGCCGAACTGCTTGCGCTCCTTCACGTAAGGAACGGCGACGTCGAGCGCGGCGGCCATGATGCCGAGTGGGCCGGCGGCGAGCACCACGCGCTCGTAGTCGAGGCCGGACATCAGGACCTCGACGCCGCGGCCCTCCTCGCCGAGCACGTTGTCGAACGGCACCTCGACGTTGTCGAAGACGAGCTCGCCCGTGTTGGAGCCGCGCATGCCGAGCTTGTCGAGCTTCTGGGCGACGGAAAAGCCGGGCATCCCGCTTGTCACGATGAAGGCGGTGATGCCGCGGGCCTCTTCCTGCGGGTCCGTCCTGGCGTAGACCACCAGCGTGCCGGCTTCCGGGCCGTTGGTGATCCACATCTTCGAGCCGTTGATGACGAAGCGGTCGTTCTTCTTCTCGGCCTTAAGGCGCATGGAAAGGACGTCGGAGCCGGCCCCGGTCTCCGACATGGCGAGCGCGCCGACGGTCTTTCCGGTGCACAGGGGCGGCAGGTATCTGGCCTTCTGCTCTGGCGTGCCCCAGCGGCGGATCTGGTTGACGCAGAGATTGGAGTGGGCGCCGTAGGAAAGGCCGACGGAGGCGGAGGCTCTGGAGATCTCCTCCATCGCCACCACGTGGGCGAGATAGCCGAGCCCCGAGCCGCCATGCTCAGGTTCGACGGTGACGCCGAGGAGGCCGAGCGCCCCCATCTGCGCCCACAGATGGGCGGGGAATTCATTGCTCTCGTCTATTTTCCCCGCCAGCGGGGCGATCTTCTCCTTTGCGAAGCGGTGCACCATGTCGCGCAGGGCCTCGATCTCCTCACCGAGGCCGAAGGAAAGTGTCTGCGTGAACATTGTAAAGGTCCTCCCGTCAGGCTGGCGCGCCGACAAGGCGCAGGGTCATGGTGTGATAGGTATCGGCCACCTCCTCGACGGAAAGGCGCTCGCCCGGCCGGAACCAGACGATGACGCCGGTGATCATCTGGATGATCGCCATCGCCGTCAGCGCCGTATCCTCGATGTGGAAGGTGCCGGCGTCTGCGCCTGAGCGCAGGATCTGCCGCAGCTCCTTCTCGTAGGCTCCGCGCAGGCGCAGGATATGCGTGAGCCGCTCATGCGACAGGCTTCTGAGCTCCATGTTGCTGACATGGGTGGAGTGCCGCCGTGCCACGTGGAAGCGGATGTGGTTTTCCACGAACGCGGAAAGCTGCGCGGCGGCATTGCCGGAGGCAGGCCGCGCCGCCTCCCACGAGGCGATGAGCCCCTCCATATGCGCGCGCATGAGCGTGTAGAGCAGGTCTTCCTTGGTGGGGAAATAGCGGTAGAGGGCGGCCGCCTGCACGCCCACCTCTGCAGCGAGCTGGCGCATGGACACCGCCTCGAAACCGTGCCGCGCCATGAGCCGCAGGGCCGCCGCGCGGATGGCAGCCTCGGTCTTCTCCCCGTCGGAACCCGCGGTGCGTGCCATGGCCGATGCTCCTCCGCATTAATTAATAGAACGTACGTTTAATTATGGCAAGGCGGCGCTTGGGCGCGCCTCGCCTGGCAGCTCGGGAACCACATGGCATCGACGGCATTTCCCTCGGGTTCAACAGGCAGAATGGGGAGATCGCCATGGCACTGACCAGGGAAGGGGTGCACCGGATCCTGGGACCGGTGGACAATGCGTTTCTGGCCGAGCTTGCCGCCACCGGCGCCAGCGAGCGCGAACTGGCCGAGGCGCATGCCTGGGTGATGAACGACGAGGCGCTGGTGAACGATTTCCGCCCGATGCCCAAGGGCAAGGTGGCGGAGCTGGTGGAGATCCTGCATCGCCAGTTCGGCCCGGGCGGCGAGGAGGATATGGGCTAGGGCCGAAAGAAGGCATCCGGCGGCCTGGCTGAGTGGAGCGCGACCGCGACAGCGAGGTGACCCCGCCGGCGGCTGCCCGCCCGCCAGGCGGCGGCGATCTTACGGAAGGCGGCATGATCCTCATTCCGCCGTCGCCTCACCGCCGGGCGTGCGCGGCGCGCCATCCTCTGTGACGGGAACATCGCTCGACTGCCGCAACCCGGAAAGCCTTTGCGGCCCTGACGCGCCTTCTCGGGTGGCAGCTTGTCATTCATGGGCAGCACCTACTGGTTCTGCGCTGAAGGTTCACTCAGCCGGATGCGGTTCGTCTGTATCACCGCGTTCATGCTCGCGGTAAGCGGCGTAGCCCGCCAGTCCGGCAAGCGCCAGGAGGAGGGCGGCCGCGCCGCGCCGCCGTCCGAGGAGCGCAGGCAGCACGGTCAGAGCCGATGCCCCCATGAGCAGGCCGGCATCCGCCGCCCGCTTTTGCTCCTGCTTGCGCCGCTGAGCCCCGGCAACGGTCCGGTAGACGACAAAGGTGAGGCCGCACAACACGGCGAGGCCCGAGCCGAACCACAACGCCGACGCGAGCGGGCCCCAGCGGGCGGCGACGGCGAGATAGGCGGCTAGAAGCAGGAACGCAAGTGCCGGAAGTCCCGTCGCCGCCACCAGAACATAGCCGACGACGGCGGCCTTGACGCGCCGTTTGACGTTCGCCGCCTCGCCGGCGGCGAGCAGCGCGATGAACCGGGAAAACATCTCCCCGCCCGCTAGCGGCGCGTCATCATGGCGAGAAGCCAGCCCACACCGACAGCCAGCGCAAGAGCGGTGAACGGCTTCTCGCGCACCGTCTTGGCCACGTCGTCCTGCCACTCCTCGGCGCTGCCGCGCAGGTCTTCCGCACTTTCCCTGGCTGCCTGCTGCGCCCGCGACACGGACCGGCTTCCGGTTTTGCGCAAGTCATCGGCGAGCCTTGCGATGTCCTCGCGCAACTGCCGGATGTCGGCCGTCAGATCCGGTGCGCCCGACTGCGGGTCCGCATCCTTATTCGTTGCCTTTGCGCGGGTCGTGGCCATGATCTTCTCCTCGTTTCATTGCAACTCCCCCAACGCGAGATCGGGGGGTAAGGTTCTCGGCACCGCCCAGGAACTGACGTGCGCCGTACCCGTTGATACGCTTTCCACCCGGAAAGCCGATTGATGCGCATCAAAGGCCTGAAAGAACCACCCGTCATACGCCTGCCGCCGAAATCCAACCTGGAACTCGCATTGACGCGTGGCGCGCAGGTGGCCATCCTGTTCCTTGGCTTCCTCGGCCTCGTGGTTGCGCTCCAGGCAGGACGCTTCCTGCTCGCTCCGGTCGCGCTTGCCGTCACCATCGGGCTAATGCTGAGCCCTGCCGCCTTGCAGTTGGAGAAGCGGGGCGTGCCTCCGAGCCTCTCCGCGGCTGCAGCCGTGGCCATCTTCATCGTGGTGGTCAGCTCTCTTGGTGCCGCGATCGCGACGCCGCTCGCATCCTGGGCCGGCCAAGTGCCGCAGATCTGGAACAAGTTGCAGCTTCAGCTGACAAGCCTCTCGGAACCCCTTGCCATCATCAGGAGCGTGCGCGAGGAAATCCGCGCCGCAGCGGGCGGTTCGGGCGTCACCGTCTCGGTCGAAGAGGGCTCGGCGATGGAGAACGTGGCCACCCTGGCACCGGCACTGATCGCGCAGGTCCTGATCTTTCTCGCCAGCCTCTACTTCTTCATCGCCACGCGGCACGACACACGGCTGGTGACTCTGAAGCTGTGCACCGGCCGGCGGCTGCGCTGGCGCGTCGCCCACATCTTTCGCGATGTCGAGGATCTGATCTCCAGCTATCTCGCGGCGATCACCCTCATCAATGCCATGCTCGGTCTTTCCGTCGGCATCGCCCTTTGGTTCCTGGACGTGCCTTCGGCACCGCTATGGGGAGCGCTGGCCGGCATCCTGAATTTCATCGTCTATATCGGCCCGGCGGTGATGGCCGCGATCCTCTTCGGCGTAGGACTTGCGAGCTTCGACACCTTTCTAGGCGGCCTCCTGCCGCCGGTCGCCTATCTTGCGCTCAACGCCGTCGAGGCTCAGTTCGTCACTCCCATGACGATTGGCCGCCGGATGACACTCAATCCCTTCCTGGTGTTCCTGGCAGTGGCGTTCTGGCTGTGGCTCTGGGGACCGGTGGGAGGCTTCATCGCCATACCAGCGCTCCTCACACTCCTCGCCATTGTTCGCAACATCGTCCCCGGCTTCGAATGGGGCTTTCCGAAAGAAAGGCGCCAGCAGTATTCGCGCTTGCCCTAAGGTGTGTTGAGATTCATGAGGCGCGGAGTGGGCTATCGCCACAGCCATATCCTGAATCTCAACAGTCCCTAGGTCATGATGTCGCTTCGTTGAATTGTCGTCATGATCTAACTATTTGTTTTAGTATGATCTTTTCCAAAAACCGGTATCCGTTTTTGGAGATCATACTCTAGAGACGGAGCCTTTTAGGTCAGGCTCCAAGTGTCAGCCTCGCCGTGCCTTCTCCAGCGCTGCCCCCAGCTCTGCCTCGAAGACGGTGATCTCGGGCTCCGGGCCGACGCTGACGCGGATGCAGCGGTCGAGGCCGGGGGCCATGGGCTTTCGCACGAAGACGTCGCGCGCGCCGAGCGCTTCGAGCACCCGCATGGCGAAGGCGCCGTCGCCGCCGCAGTCGATGGTGACGAAATTGGTCGCCGAGGGGAGGGCGGCAAGCCCGTGCGCGCCGGCGACCGCCGTGAGGCGCTGCCGGCAGGCGTCGACGGCCTCGACCACCCACTCAAGATGCGCCCGGTCGTTGAGTGCGGCAAGGGCGGCCGCCTGCGTCATGCGCGTCATGCCGAAATGGTTGCGCACCTTGTCGAAGGCGCGGATCGCCTCCGCCTCGCCGATCGCATAGCCGCATCTGAGCCCCGCCAGCCCGTAGGCCTTGGAGAAGGTGCGCATGCGCAGGACGTTGGGCCGCGCCGGCTCGAGCGGCGGCAGGGCGGAGGCGGGCGCGGTCTCGCAATAGGCCTCGTCGAGCACCAGCATAGTGGTCTCGGGGAGCGCTGCGATGAAGCGGGCGATCTCGTCCGCTTCCCACCAGGTGCCCATGGGATTGTCCGGGTTGGAGAGGTAGACGATGCGCGCCTTCTCGCGCCGCACGGCCTCAAGCAGCCCGTTGAGGCTCTCCCGGTCGTCCTCGTAGGGTACGGTGACGAGCCGCGCGCCGAAGCCGGCCACATGATAGTTGAAGGTGGGGTAGGCGCCGAGCGAGGTGACGACCGGCGTGCCCGGCTCCGCATACTGCCGCACGATGAGGCCGAGCAGCCCGTCGATGCCTTCGCCGACAACGATGTTTTCCGGTGCCACGCCGTGAAGGGCGGCGAGCGTGTGCCTGAGGTCGTGGCTCTCCGGGTCGCCATATTTCCACATCTCGGGCGCGGCCGCCCGCATCGCCTCGACCACTTTGGGCGAGGGGCCGAAGCCGTTCTCGTTGGCGCCGAGCCGGGCGCGGAAGGGCCGCCCGCGATTGCGCTCCTGCGTTTCCGGTCCGACGAAGGGCACGGTGGCGGGAAGGCTGTCGACAAGCGGGGTGAGGGGAGGGCGCTGGGGCATGGGCGTTTCGGCTTTTGAAGGTGTCGTCGGTCTTCTTTAAGGCCGCGGGCGCCTGGTGCAAAGTGGGTGGGGTGTTGCTTACTTGGAAGGGATGGAGATGCCGGTGCCCTTTCGCGCCCCTCTGTCCTGCCGGACATCTCCCCCACACGGGGGGAGATTGGCTGCCGCGGCGACTTTCGCCAATCGCTGACATCGCAGAACAGGTGCCGGCGCAAGCGGCCGGCGCAATCTCCTACCTCGTGGGGGAGATGTCCGGCAGGACAGAGGGGGGCGCGAAGGGCGCGGGCGCCCCAAAGACGCTCGCCCTATGCCGCCGCGCCCGCCCTCTTTGCCTGCTTGCGGCAGGTCATTTCCAGTACGTCGACGCAGGGGTCGAGGTCGCTTGTCGCCAGGTGGGCGTAGCGCATTGTCATCTGCAGGGTCTGGTGGCCGAGCCACATTTGCACGCGGCGCATGTCGATCCCGCCCTGCACCAGGCGGGAGGCGCAGGTGTGGCGCAGGACGTGCGGCACCACCTGGGTGTCGGTCCCGAGGCCGACCTCGGCCTTGGCCTCGTTCCAGATGGCGCGGAAAGGCGCCTGCTGCAGCATGGCGAAGGGGCCCTTATGCCCGTTTTTCGGGATTTTCACGGCGCGTTGCGCGCGGGCGGTCATGGGAACGGTGCGGCTGCGCGCGGATTTGGTGATCCAGAAGCTGGCGCGCCCGCCCTGCACGTCGTTCCAGGTCAGCCCGATCGCCTCGCCCAGTCTGCAGCCCGTGTCCACCAGGAAAATGCACAGCCTGTAGGCGTCTTCGCTGCGCGCGCGGATGGCGGTGAACAGCCTCGTCTCCTCCTCCATGTCGAGGAAACGGATCCGCCCCGCTCTCTCCTTCTGCCGCCGGAATTCCGGCAGACTGTGGATGCATCCCATCTTATATGCCTTCCGCAGCAACTTGCTCAGCGCCGCCATCTTTCTGTTGATGGTCGCGTTGCTGTTCCCGCGGGAGCGTAATTTTCCGATCAGGTCGTCGAGCGTTTCCTGATCGAAGGCGCTGAAGCGCCTGGCTAGCAGCAGTTCATCCAGTTCGCCGATGAATGAGGTGACGTTGTATTTGTGTCGTCCGGGTTCCCAGAGAACGTCGCCGAACTTGGCGAAGAGTTCCTTGAGGCTGAACGTATCGACAACCCGCAACGGCGTGGTGCCGAACGTCACCGAATACTCGGCTACCGGGCTCGTGACCCATTCATCATTGTTGCTGCCAACGGCATGCAGATCATGAGGCATAACGATCGAGACGCTCTGCTGTAGAAACTAAACTTTATCAGCAGTTTATCGCCGCCACGGACCGTGTCCGCGGTATGCGATGCATCTCCATCCCTTGCAGCCATAGAACCGTTCGTCTGGCCTTGCCGGCCATAAAAGCCGCTATTTCAAAGGCACCAGCCCTGAAGTTTTTTGATGAGCTATGGCTGTGCTCTTCTGCATTTACACCCTTCCCCAACGGGAAAAATACAGACCACCCTTTTTCGCCCTGAACCACCATTCAGTCCCCCCTTAGCGCCAGCCCCGGTCACACAATATGATGTGTGGTTATATTCGATAAGAGGGCTTTACTTGGGATTGAACGGAGATGCAACGCCCGGTGACCGAAGTCACCGGGCGCAAGAGTTGACCGCTTAGAAGTTGCGGTCGAAGCGCAGGAAGCCGCCGACGTGGCCGTCGTCGTAGTTGTCGCCGTCGAAGTAGTTGACCGCGAGCTTCGTGTTGAAGTTCTCGACCAGCTCGTAATCGACCACAGCGCCGAGGGCGTAGTTGTCGGCACTATCGAAGTGGGCGTCGGCGAAGTACTGGCCACCGAAGCCGACCGACAGCTTCGGCGTCGCGGCGTACTTCAGGTAGCCGCCGGCCGTCCACTCATAGCCACCGAAGCCGTCCTTCGAGACCGAGTAGAAGCTCTCGTCGGACTCGTAGGTGCCCATGAGCTCAACCGTGAGCTGCTCGGTGGCCTTGATCTTGGCGATCGCCTTGGCGGCCCACTCTTCGGCCGTGGCGTCGTAGGCGCCCCAGACGTTGAAGCTGCCCCAGCCCTGCGCGATGCCGACGTTGCCGACCACGTTCGGCGTGTAGTCCTCGTTGTAATCGGCCTCTTCGAGGGCGATCGTGACGAAGACGCCGTTGGCGGCATCGAAGGTGTAGCGCATGAAGTGGACGCGGTCGCCGCCGCCGTTGTCGAACTCGCCGGAAAGGGCGGCGTCGTACAGCGTGTCGGACAGACCCATGGAGAAGCCGCCGAGCGAGATGATCGCCTGCTGGACGCGGATCCAGTTGTTGTCGTCGGGGTTGCCGACGCTGCCGCTCTTGACGTCGCCGCGCAGCTCGATGAAGCCGCCGAGCGTGCCGTACTCGGTCTCCGAGCGGGCGTCGACTGTCAGCGTGCCACGGGCGAGCTTGCGCCAGCCGTCGTCGTCCTCGTCAAAGCCGATCTCGTAACGGACATAGCCGCCGATCTTGAGGCAGGTCTCGGTGCCGGGGATGTAGAAGAAGCCGGCGCCGTAGACGTCGCAGACGCTGTCGGCCGCCTGGGCGCCCGTAGCGGCGACCGTGGCGGCCGCGGAGCCAATGAGAAGGCTCTTAATGTTCATTTTCTGACCTCCAGTCTGAATCGCGGCCGGAGGGCGGAAGTGGTTGATTTTGCTTGGAAAGCGAATCGGAATGAAGATTCCGCGCTGTCAGGGGAAGACTGCGTCTCGAGGAAAAAGAGCGTTCGCGAACGGCGGAACGGTCTGGCAGCCGCCTTCGCCATGGCTTCGGGAGACGGGTGGCCTGCAAGCCGAAGCCCGCAGGGCGAAGGCTGGCGGAGAGGATGGGATTCGAACCCACGAGGCCCTTTTGGGGCCTACTCCCTTAGCAGGGGAGCGCCTTCGACCACTCGGCCACCTCTCCGTGGCAAGGCTGGATAAAGAAAAGCGGCGGCACAATCAACATGTCTTGCATGCTTCGCGCATACTAATGACACCGTAGCGCGCAAGGCGCCTCCTCCACTGTCCGGCCGCGCCACGAATCGCGCCGGCCATAAAGGCGCAGATGGGCGCCGGCAAACGTGAATTCAATGCGCACGATTCGCCCTTTCGCGCCGAGCTGCGGTGTGGAAAAGAGAAAAAATCTCCGGCGTTTCCTACCGTAGCCGCCCCGTAACCTTAACGATCCATTACCGTAGCCCGCTCAATCGTGGCTTTTGTGCAACAGGTGCCGTCGATAGCGTGTGCGTGACGGCGAAGGTGCGGCAATCGCGGTTGATCCCCGGCCCGGCGTGAGTAATGTCGGCTTGGAAGAAGGAGCGCCGGGGGCGCAACTTTTTCGTACCGTGGGGATGGGGCAGGGAAAGCTGTCCTTCAGCAAAATACCCAGACCCGTATTTAGAACTTTTGACTGGAGGTCAGAAAATGAACATTAAGAGCCTTCTCATTGGCTCCGCGGCCGCCACGGTCGCCGCTACGGGCGCCCAGGCGGCCGACGCCATCTTCGTTCCCGAGCCGGAGCCGATGGAATATGTCCGCGTCTGCGACGTCTACGGCGCCGGCTTCTTCTACATCCCCGGCACCGAGACCTGCCTCAAGATCGGCGGCTATGTCCGTTACGAGATGGGCTACACGAGCGGTGACTTCGGCGACGCCGATGGCTGGGATAAGCTTGCCCGTGCCACGGTCACGTTCGACGCCCGCTCGGAGACCGAATACGGCACGCTCGGCGGCTTCATCGAGTTGCGTCTGCAGTCGACGGGCACTGATCCGGTCTTTATCCCGGGGATCAACGAGGGGGATCACCTTTCGCAGGGCCTTAATTCCTCGACGTCTCGAGTCCAGCAGGCGATCCTCTCGCTCGGCGGCCTCTCTATGGGTGTGTCCGACACGCTCTATGACGCCGGTCTTTCGGGTGAGTTCGACCAGGGCGGCGGCGACCGCGTCAACTTCGTCCGCTACACCTTCGATACCGCCAACGGTATGTTCGTGTCGGTGGCGCTCGAAGAGGTGGACGACGCCTACGACTGGACGCCGAACGTGGTCGGCAACGTCGGTGTCTCCCAGGCTTGGGGCAGCGCGAACCTGTGGGGCGCTTACGACGCCACGGCCGAAGAGTGGGCCGCCAAGGCGATCGTGGCGTACGATCCCGGCACCGCCTTCTTCGCCGAGGCCATCGCGACCTACGAAAGCGGCATCAGCTACTACTCGGTTGATCCGTTCGGCGGTATCGGCCACGGTTTCACGGATGATCTCGACGACCACCCGCGTGTCGGTGCCGAGTGGAGCGCTGGCGGTCTCGTCGGCTACCACATCAACCCGCGTCTCAAGGCCTCGATCGGTGCGCAGTACTTCGGCAATGTCGGGCACGACCCGCTCTTCGGGGATGACCTCGACGCGATCAAGGTTGGCGCTACCATCGACTACGAGATCGTCGAGAACTTCAACGCCAAGCTGGCCATCAACTACACCAAGTTCGATGGCGATGTTCCTTTTGTCGTCGATGGCGTGGCGGGCAGCTTGCACAATCCCGACCAGTGGCACGGCTTCCTGCGCTTCGATCGCAACTTCTAATCGCGGTTGGAAGAGCAGCTTGAAAGGACCCGGCGGGCTTGCCCGCCGGGTTTTTCTATATCCGCGCCCTTTCAGCGCGCGTCAGGAAAGCGCCGATGCGGCGCGGCAGATCGCCGGTCTCCAGAAGCGGGGCGTGGCCCTGGCCCTCGACGGTGATGGAATCGAGGCGCGGATGCCGGCGTGCCATCTCGGCGAGGGTCTCGGCCGAAAGCAGCGCCGAGTTGGCGCCGCGGATCGCCAGCAGCGGGACGCCTCCCAGCCCCTCGAATTGCGGCCAGTTGGCCGGCAGAGGCAGGCTGAGGTCGATCGTTCTCAGCGTCTTGACGAGGCGCGGGTCGAAGTCGGCGGTAAGGCGGCCGTCCTCGATGCGGTAGAGCGCCCGCGTCTGGCGTTCCCAATCCGCCTTAGAAAGCCCGGAGAAGGCCTGCCCGTGCGCCGCCTTCTGCAGGCGGACGGCCTCCTCGATGCTTTGCGGCTTCGGCGCGTTCTCCAGATAGCTGCGGATATGCGCCAAGCCCGCCCCCTCGATGACCGGGCCGATATCGTTCAGCACCACGGCCCCCAGCGCCGCCGGCCGCATCGCCGCCAGCGCCATGATGATGAGCCCGCCGCGCGAGGTGCCGATGAAGGCGGCATGCTCCACGCCCAGCACCGTCAGCCCGGCCGAGATGTCGGCGGCCTCGGTCGCAATATTGTAGTTGCGCCAGGCGCGGTCATACGCCGACCGGCCGCGGCCGCGATAATCGAAGGCGATGACCTGGCGCGGCGTCTTCTCATCGCCCGCAAGGAGCAGGGCAAGCGCGTGAAAATCGCCGGCGTTGCGGGTGAGGCCGGGCAGGCAGACGACAGGCAGCCTGCCGTCCCGCGATTTGCCGTAGACGCGCGCGTGGAGCCTCAGCCCATCGCTGGAGGTGTAGAAGAAGTCGGAAAAACCGTCCTGCAAAGCCTCGCTCCCGCCCGTGTTGGTCTTTCAAGAGGTGTGGAGCTTCATGGGAAATATGGTGGAGGGCAAGTCCTCTCGCGCGCGATATTCTGATACTTGCGGATGGCGATGGGGCGCAGGCATTTCAGGCGGTTTCCTGAAATCCCCGCCTCACCGTCCCTTCACCAGATCCTCCTCGATGTCGAAGCGGCCGGTCAGCCGCATCTTGTAGACCTGGTAGTTCTCCATCACGCGCTGCACATAGGTGCGCGTTTCGGTGAAGGGGATGCGCTCGATCCAGTCCACCACTTCGTCGAGCGGTGCGCCGCGCGGGTCGCCGTAGCGTTCCATCCAGTCCTCGGCGCGGCGCGGGCCGGCGTTGTAGCCGACGAAAGTGAGGATATAGGAGCCGTCGAAGCGGCCGAGCTGCTCGCTGAGATAGGCCGAGCCGAGCGTCGCGTTGTAGCCGGCGTCGGTGGTGAGCCGGGGGGCGGAGTAGGCAAGGCCCGCCTTCCGCGCCATGGCCTTGGCCGTCCCCGGCATGAGCTGCAGAAGCCCGCGCGCGCCGGCGCTGGAAACCGCGCCCGTGTTGAACTCGCTCTCCTGCCGCGCGATGGCGTAGGCGAGCGCCTTGCCGGCGTCCGAGACGGAGGCGCTTGCCGGTATGGCGCCCACGGGATGCGCCAGCATACCGATCTCCAGCCCGCGGCCGGCGGCGGCCTTGCCGATGCGCAGCGCCAGGTAGTGGTTGCCGCTCTCTTCCGCCATCGCCGCCAGAAGCGCCAACTCGCCGGTATTCGAAAGGTCTTCGGCAAGATCACGGTAGAGGATGCCGGCATAGCGGTCCTCGCCGGCTGCCTCGAGCCGCCGGATCGCCTGCACGCTCCTGCGCCCGGAAAACCGCCGGCGCTCCAGGTCCGTCGGCTCCGGATGGGCGGCGTCTAGGATGGAGCGGTCGAGCTTGGCGGCAGCGAGCTGGCCGTAGAAGGCCGTGCCGTAGGCGGCGGCCTGCCGGTAATAGTCCTTGGCGTCTCCCGGCCCGCCCGCTTCCGCCGCCCGGCCGAGCCAGTAAAAGGCGCGGGCGCGAGAAATCGGGCCGTCGGCGATCTTGGCGATCCCGGCGAAATGGCGGGCGGCGGTCTTCGCCTGGCCGAGGCTGCGCAGCGCGTACCAGCCGGCGTGGAATTCCGCGTCCGCCCTGCTTGCCCGGTTTCCGCCGACATGGCCGGCGGCGACCTGGTAGGCGGTTTTCGCCTCGCCGATGTCCAGGAGTTCGCGCGACAGCACCCGCCGTTCGAACCACCAGGTATCCGGATCGACCAGCTTTGCAACATCCCGCGGCGCCGACCGCATCACCTGTGCGGCCTCGCGGAACTTCTCCGTTCGCCGCAGGTAGCGCGCCTTGGCGAAGACGTAGCCGGCCGTGCGCTCGCCCTCCGGCACGGCGTCGAGCAGCTTGCCCGCCTCGCGCTGGTTGCGGATGACGGCCGCCCAGGCCCGCGTCAGCGCCTCGCCGCCGGCAAGTTTCGCCACTCGCTCGGCCGAGCGCACGCGGTCATCGTACAGCATGCGCTCCATCCGGTGGCGGTGGTCCGCTGCCGGTATCAGGCCGCCGAATTCCTTCAGGAGCGCGGCCTCCTGCCTCGGCCCCAGCTTTTCGCTGCGCCAGAAAGGGGAGAGCACGGCCCGCGCCGCGCCGCGGTTGCCGAGGGCGGTATGCGCGCGGGCGAGCGCCATCGTGCCTTCGAAGGTTGTGGGGCGCTTGCCGGCGAAGGCGGCGATGACGTCGCTCGCCGGCAGGTTCTCACGGAAGAGCGCGCGCTCGCCGTTGGCGCGCAGCCGCGCCATGCCGGGCCACCTGGAAAGAGCCTTCGCGGTCTCGGCGATCTCCCGGCTGCGCACGCCCCCGGCATTGGAAAGGGCGATGGCCCAGCCCATGATCGCGTGGTCGAGAGAACCCTCTTTTAGCCTTTCCCGTGCCTTTCTGGCGGCCGTGGTATCCCCCTTCGACAGCGCCTGAAGGCCCTCTTTCAATAACACTAGGTTTCCTTGCGGGTTGAGGATGCCGGCGGCGAAGGGAAGCGAGGCGGCCATCGCCGCCTTGTCCAGCGGCGCGTAGGGACGCGGCGTCGGCAGCGGTGCCTCGCCGGGGAGGCTGTCGGCCTGTGCCCCCACCCCGGATACGGAAAGCCCCAGTGCCAGCGCCGTCAGCGCCGCTTTCGTCTTCAACAACCCTGCCACCCAATGATCGCCACAAAGGCGCAAATATTCACCCCATCCTATTTCATGGGCAGTGAAAAGCGCGTTAAAGAAGGGTTATCGGGCATGATGGCGTTGTGCCAATAACCATTCGCTATGCGGTTCTTGCGGGCTTAGCGTGGCAACACTATGGTGCCGCGCTCCATGATCGGGTAGAAGCGCCGGTCGGCCGCCTGCCGAAGCGGGTATGCCGGGAGCAGAATCGAGGAGTTTCGGGAAATGTTCAGGGGTTCCATCACAGCGCTGGTGACGCCGTTCCGTCAGGATGGAAGCCTGGATAAAGACGCTTTCAGCGCGTTTGTTGAATGGCAGATCGAGGAGGGCACGACTGGCCTCGTCCCGGTCGGCACGACAGGTGAATCGCCGACGCTGACCCATGATGAACACCGCGAGGTGGTGCGGCTATGCGTGGAGGCGGCGGCTGGCCGCGTTCCCGTGATCGCCGGCGCCGGCTCCAATTCGACGCGCGAGGCGATCGGCTTCGTCGAGCACGCCGAAAAGGTGGGAGCGGATGCCGTCCTCGTCGTCACGCCTTACTACAACAAGCCCAACCAGAAGGGCCTCTACGAGCACTTCGCGGCCGTGGCGCGTGCCACCAGGCTGCCGATCCTCATCTACAATATCCCCGGGCGCTCGGTGATAGACATGACGCCCGAGACCATGGGCCGGCTTGCCGCCGATTTCAGAAACATCGCGGGCGTGAAGGACGCCACCGGCAAGGTGGAGCGTGTGTCGGAGCAGCGCATGACCTGCGGCAAGGATTTCATCCAGCTTTCCGGCGAGGACGCTTCTGCGTTGGGCTTCAACGCCCATGGCGGCGTCGGCGCGATCTCGGTGACCGCCAACGTGGCGCCGCGGCTATGCTCCGAGTTCCAGGAAGCCACGCTCAACGGCGACAAGGAAAGGGCGCTCGACCTGCAGGACCGCCTGATGCCGCTGCACAAGGCGCTGTTCATTGAGCCGGGGCTCTGCGGCGCCAAATACGCGCTGTCGCGCCTTGGAAAGGTGGAGAATTCCGTTCGCTTGCCGCTCGTGACCGTGGAGGCCTCGACGGCCGAGAAGATCGACGCGGCGATGATGCACGCCGGGCTGATGAACTGACGGCGCCGGCGCGCATTCCCATTCCATGGCCAAAGACAAGAACCCCAACATCAAGACCGTTGCCGAGAACCGCAAGGCGCGCTTCGCCTATGAAGTGATGGACACGCTGGAAGCGGGCCTCGTCCTGACCGGCACGGAGGTGAAGTCGCTGCGCGAGGGGCAGGCCAACATCCAGGAGTCCTATGCCTCCGTGGAGGGCGGCGAACTCTGGCTCATCAATTCCTATGTGCCCGAATACTTCGCCGGCAACCGCTTCAACCACGAGCCGCGCCGCCGCCGCAAGCTCCTGGTTTCCAAGAAGGAACTCGCCCGTCTGGCCCAGGCCGTCGACCGCGAAGGCATGACCATGGTGCCGCTGAAGCTCTATTTCAACGAGCGCGGCATCGCCAAGCTGCAGATGGCGCTCGCCCGCGGCAAGAAGCTGCACGACAAGCGCGAGACCGAGAAGAAGCGCGACTGGGCGCGGGAGAAGGCGCGGCTGTTGAAGGAGAAGGGGTGAGGTGGGGAATAGTGAATAGTGAGTAGTGAGTAGTGAGTAGTGAAATAGGTAAAGTATCGGCAGTTATGACTTGAATTCAATCTGCATCACGGCTTAAGCTTCACTATTCACTATTCACTATTCACTATTCACTATTCACTATTCACTCAAAAACGCCCGCACCCTCCCGAAAACCTCCACGAACATCGCCTCCGTCAGCCTTCCCGTATTCGTGTTGTACCTTGAGCAGTGATAGCTGGAGAAGATGCGGAGGCTGCCGGCGTCCTGGTTCGCGCCGTGGGCGAAGGGGAGGGCGCGGACGGGGAGGCCGAGCGCGCGCACCGTCGACTGGTGGGCGATGGTGCCGAGCGTGACGATCGCCCTGAGATTGGCGAAGCGCTCGATCGTCGGGGCGAGATAATGCTTGCGGCAGGTATTGATCTCACCGCCCACCGGCTTGTTCTCCGGCGGCACGCAGCGCACGGCGTTGGTGATGGCGGCGTCGACCAATTCCAGCCCGTCGTCGGGGCGCGCGTCGAAGGTGCCGCGCGCGAAGCCGAAACGGGTCAGCGTCTCGTAGAGAAGCGTGCCGGCAAAATCGCCGGTGAAGGGGCGGCCGGTCCGGTTGGCACCACGCAGGCCCGGCGCAAGGCCGACGATGAGGAGCCGCGCGTCATCGTCGCTGCCGGCCGGTGCGAAGGTTGGCACCGGCGCGTTGAACCATGCCGGCTCGCGCTCGCGCCAGCCGGCGATGAAGGTGCTGAGGCGCGGGCAATGGGAACAGTCCCGAGGCGGCTCGGCGCAGAGGCTCATTCGGCCTCGTTGGGCTCGAAATCGTGCGGCTCGCTACGGCGCATCGGCCGTTCGGACGGGTCCCGCCCGACCTCTCCCTGCAGCGAGGCGAGGTCGATGTAATTGTCGGCCTGCCGGCGCAACTCGTCGGAGATCATCGGCGGCTGCGACTGGATGGTGGAGACGATGCTCACCTTGCGGCCCTTGCGCTGCAAAGCCTCGACCAGCGTGCGGAAATCCCCGTCGCCGGAGAACAGCACGTAGTGGTCCACCACGTCGGCGAGCTCGAGCGCGTCGATCGCCAGCTCGATGTCCATGTTGCCCTTGATCTTGCGGCGGCCGGTGGAATCGGTGAACTCCTTGGCAGGCTTGGTCACCACCTTGTAGCCGTTGTAGTCGAGCCAGTCGATGAGCGGACGGATGGAGGAGTACTCCTGGTCCTCCACCAGGGCCGTGTAATAATAGGCACGCAGCAGATAGGCACGTTTCTGAAAGCTGGAGAGCAGCTTGCGGTAGTCTATGTCAAATCCGAGCGCGCGTGACGTGGCGTAAAGATTCGCACCGTCAATGAACATAGCGATCTTTTCGCGGGGGTCGAACATGGTACAAATATCCTTCGTGGCAATCGGCTGCGCAGGAATAGCTCATGGCGCCATTACACAGCCGGCGCCGAAATGGTTCAGCATACAAGGTGACATAGTGCGGACTTGTAATCATGCCAATGCAAATTAGTTATAGTCAGTGAAAAATTATCGAGCCTGCGCGGATGTCGTTCCGGCATGACAGGCCCCGCATGAAAGGCAAGGGAGGTGGCGGCTCGTCGCATCCCGCACGGAAGCCTTGTATTTTGCATCCGGAAAAGCTAAGGACCGCGCAGGTTTTCCCGCAAGTTTTGTGCAATGAAAGGGGCAGACAATGGCCCGTGTCACCGTTGAAGACTGCATCGACAAGGTCGAGAACCGCTTCGACCTCGTGCTTCTCGCCGCCCATCGGGCGCGCCAGGTCTCCCAGGGCGAGCCGATCACCATCGACCGCGACAATGACAAGAACCCGGTCGTGGCGCTGCGCGAGATCGCCGACGAGACGCTGTCGCCCGGCGACCTGAAGGAGGCGCTCATCCATTCCCTGCAGAAGCATGTGGAGGTGGACGAGCCGGAGGCCGACCTGCCGGTCATCGCCGACCTGCCCCAGGCCGCGCCGGAAGCCGAGGCGGCGGAAGAGGAGGGCGTGTCCTTCGATCGCATGAGCGAGGAAGACCTGCTTGCCGGCATCGAGGGGCTCGTCCCCCCGGAGAAGAGCGACGATTTCTGATCGTCGACGCGGCCCGCGCGGCTCTTTCGCAGCGGCCCGCACAGGCATATCCTGCCGATGCAACGTCGATATGCGCCGCGTGGGTGACGCGGCGCATGTTTTGTGCATGAGGAGAGGCCGCCCATGATGCGTCAGTACCAGCTTGTCGAGCGCGTGCAGCGCTACAAGCCTGACGTCAACGAGGCGCTTCTGAACAAGGCCTATGTCTACGCCATGCAGAAGCATGGCCACCAGAAGCGCGCCTCGGGCGACCCCTATTTCTCGCATCCCCTCGAAGTCGCCGCCATCCTCACCGACATGCATCTGGACGAATCGACCATCGCCGTCGCTCTCCTGCACGACACCATCGAGGACACCTCGGCCACCCGCGCCGAGATCGACGAACTCTTCGGCCCCGATATCGGCCGCCTCGTCGAGGGCCTGACCAAGCTGAAGAAGCTCGACCTCGTCTCCACCAAGGCCGCGCAGGCGGAGAACCTGCGCAAGCTGCTGCTTGCAGTCTCCGAGGACGTCCGCGTGCTCCTCGTCAAGCTCGCCGACCGTCTGCACAACATGCGCACGCTCGACCACGTGCCGGTTCACAAGAGGCTGAGGATCGCCGAGGAGACGATGGAGATCTATGCGCCGCTGGCCGGCCGCATGGGCATGCAGGATATGCGGGAGGAATTGGAGGAGCTGGCTTTCCGCTACATCAACCCCGAAGCCTTCCATGCGGTCACCGAAAGGCTCGCCGGCCTTCTGGAGCGCAATCGCGGCGTCATCTCCGAGATCGAGGAGGCGCTCGCCAAGCTGTTCAAGAAATACAAGATCAAGGCGACGGTGAAGAGCCGCCAGAAGAAGCCGTGGTCGGTGTTCCGCAAGATGGAGACCAAGGCGCTCTCCTTCGAGCAGCTTTCCGATATCTTCGGCTTTCGCGTCGTCGTCGACACGGTGGACGACTGCTACCGCGCGCTGGGGGCCATTCATTCCACCTGGTCGATGGTGCCGGGGCGCTTCAAGGACTATATCTCGACGCCGAAGCAGAACGACTACCGCTCCATCCACACCACCATCGTCGGACCGTCGCGCCAGCGCGTGGAGCTGCAGATCCGCACGCGCGAGATGAACACCATCGCCGAATACGGGGTGGCGGCGCACTCGCTCTACAAGGATTTCGGCTCGAAGCCGAACGGCCCCGGCCACCGGATATCCAAGGACACCAACGCCTACGCCTGGCTGAGGCACACCATCGAGGCGCTGTCGGAGGGCGACAACCCGGAGGATTTCCTGGAGAACACCAAGCTCGAGCTGTTCCAGGACCAGGTGTTCTGCTTCACGCCCAAGGGAAGGCTGATCGCCCTGCCGCGCGGGGCGACGCCCATCGACTTCGCCTATGCCGTCCATACCGATGTCGGCGATACCTGCGTCGGCGCCAAGGTCAACGGCCGCATCATGCCGCTGATGACGGAACTGAAGAACGGCGACGAGGTCGAGATCATCCGCTCCAAGGCGCAGGTTCCGCCCGCGGCCTGGGAACAGGTGGTGGTCACCGGCAAGGCGCGCTCGGCCATCAGGCGGGCCACCAAGAACGCCATCCGCAAGCAGTATTCGGGCCTCGGCGCGCGCATTCTGGAGCGCGCCTTCGAGCGGGCCGGCAAGACCTACGCCAAGGACGCGCTGAAGCCGGTGCTGCACCGGCTCGCCCGCAAGGACGTGGAGGACGTTTTGGCGGCCGTCGGGCGTGGCGAACTGTCGTCGCAGGATGTCGTCCACGCGGTCTTCCCCGATTACAAGGACGAGCGCGTCACCCAGAGCCCGAAGGCGCGCGAGGAAGGCTGGTTCAACCTGCGCAACGCCGCCGGCATGCTGTTCCAGATCCCCGGCCGCTCCTCGCGCCGCGGCCGCAAGGAAAAGGGCAAGGAGGCGGCCGGCGGCGACAACGGGGCGCTGCCGATCCGCGGCGTGTCGGGCGACCTGCCGGTGCGCTTCGCCCCGGAAGGGGCGGTGCCCGGCGACCGCATCGTCGGCATCCTGCAGCCGGGCTCCGGCATCACCATCTATCCCATCCAGTCGCCGGCGCTGACCGCCTTCGACGACCAGCCGGAGCGCTGGATCGACGTGCGCTGGGACATCGACGAGAACATGAAGGAGCGCTTCCCCGCGCGCCTTTCGATCACCGCCATCAACGAGCCTGGTTCGCTTGCCAGCATCGCCCAGGTGATCGCCACCAACGACGCCAATATCCACATGCTCTCGATGGCGCGCACCGCGCCCGACTTCACCGAAATGATCTTCGACCTCGAGGTCTGGGACCTGAAGCACCTGAACCGCCTCGTCTCCCAGCTCAAGGAGGCGGCCTGCGTGAGCGACGTACGCCGGGTGAACGGGTAGCCGAGCCTCATTTCGGCCGCCAGCTCCCGCTATTGGAAAGTTGCCTGTTTTCCTCGCACGATCCGGCATTACATAGGAGGTCAAAAACCTTGTCGGCCGTGTTGTGGAAGACCCTGTTAACGGCAGCCGCTTATACTCGGCTCGGGGAGTGCTGGCCGGCAGGCCGTGGGGTGCGATAGACAAAGATGCTGTTCAAACGAAGGAAAAGCGTGGACCTCAGTGAGCGAGTAAGGATGCTGGTGTGGCCCCGGCGCTCTTTCTGGCGCTCGGCCCAATATTTCGCCAAGCGCGCGCTGCGGCTGCGGGCAACGCCCCATGCGATCGCCGCCGGCATCGCCGCCGGCGTCTTCGCCTCCTTCACCCCCTTCCTCGGGTTCCACTTCGTCATCGCGGCAGCCGTCGCATGGGTGATGGGCGGCAACCTTGTGGCCTCGGCCATCGGCACCGCCGTCGGCAACCCGCTTACCTTCCCCTTCATCTGGGGCGCCACGCTGGAACTCGGCAAGCTTATCCTCTACGGCCGCCATCCGACCGGCATGGGACCGAGGGACATCGGCCATCTTTTGTGGCACATGGAGTTTTCAAGCCTGTGGCAGCCTTTCCTGAAGCCGATGGCGGTCGGCTCGCTGCCTTTGGGGTTCGCCGTAGGCCTTGCCGCCTACATCCTCACGCGTTGGGGCACCGTCACCTTCCGCGAGCAGCGGCGCAAGCGCCTGGCCGAAAAGGCGCGCCGGCGCGCGGTTGCGCAATCCAATGCGGTGGCGGGTGAGGTTTGATGATTATCGGTCTTGGCAGCGACCTCATAGACATCCGCCGCATCGAAAAGACGCTGGAACGCCACGGCGAACGGTTCGTCCATCGCGTCTTCACCGAGATCGAGCGCGCCAAGTCGGACCGCCGGCGCCTGCGCGCGGCATCCTATGCGAAGCGCTTCGCCGCCAAGGAGGCCTGTGCCAAGGCGCTCGGCACCGGCCTGTCGCGCGGCGTCTTCTGGCGCGACATGGGCGTGGTGAACTTGCCGGGCGGCAAGCCCACCATGCATTTGACCGGCGGCGCGGCGGCCAGGCTCGAGACCATGCTGCCGCCCGGCCACAAGGCGCTCGTTCACCTGACCATCACCGACGATTTCCCCCTGGCCCAGGCCTTCGTCATCATCGAAGCCGTGGCAGACGTGTGACAAAGGGCAACACGAGTGCGTGAGCACATTGCCGTGAGCGGCATGAGCCGATAAGACGAAGCGCAAAAAGGGCCGCGGAGATGTTCGGCCCGCTGCCCTGAACCGAGGACGACATGAGCGTGGCCGACAAATCCCGGAAGAAATCAGGCGGTCTTGGCGAGACCGTCAGCGTCATTGTCCAGGCGCTGCTCCTGGCACTCGTCATCCGTACCCTGCTTTTCCAGCCTTTCTCCATTCCTTCCGGTTCCATGCGCCCGACGCTTCTGGAGGGCGACTATCTGTTCGTCACCAAATGGGCCTACGGTTACTCGCGCCACTCGCTTCCCTTCTCGCCGCCCCTCTTTTCCGGGCGTATCTGGGGCTCGGAGCCGGAGCGTGGCGACGTTGTCGTCTTCAAGTTTCCGCCCAACCCTTCGCTCGACTACATCAAGCGGGTGATCGGCCTGCCGGGCGACCGCATCCAGATGCGCGAGGGCCAGCTCTACATCAACGGCGCGGCGGTGGTGCGTGAGAAGGTCGGCGAGATCGACAATCCCGACATCACCGAGATGACACGGCCCGTCGATGTCTACCGCGAGACGCTGCCCAACGGCGTTTCCTACGACACGCTCGACCTTTCGCCCAACTCCGTCGGCGACAATACGCGCGAATTCGTCGTGCCCGAGGGGCATTACTTCATGATGGGCGACAACCGCGACAATTCCACCGACAGCCGCTTCTCCGTCGGCTTCGTGCCGGAGGAGAACCTCGTCGGCCGCGCCAACATCATCTTCTTCTCCATCGCCGGCGGCGTCAGCCCGCTGGAGATCTGGAAGTGGCCGACCGATATCCGCCCCTCGCGCCTCTTCACCTGGGTCAATTAGCGGCAACGTCATGACAGCCAAGCGTCTCAAGGGAGCGCAGCTGGTGGAGGCGGTGGAACAGCGCACCGGCATCGCCTTCCGCAACGCGTGCCTCCTGGAAAGCGCGCTCACGCATTCGAGCGCGCGCCGCAAGGCTGGCACCGACTATCAGCGGCTGGAATTCCTGGGTGACCGGGTGCTGGGACTCACCATCGCCGAGATGCTTTACGAGGCTTTTCCGGATGCGCCGGAGGGTGAGCTTTCGGTGCGTTTCAATGGGCTGGTCAACGCCGACACGCTCGCTACGATCGCCGACGAATTGGATCTCGGAACGCTGATCCGGACCGGCAACGACCTGCGCTCGCGTGCCGTGCGCAAGCAGGTCAACGCCCTCGCCGACGTGATGGAGTCACTGATCGCCGCCATCTATCTGGAGAGTGGGCTGGAAGCGGCCCGCCGCTTCATCCGCGCCAACTGGGCCGAACGCTCGACGGCGGCGGGCGCGGCGCGCGGCGACCCCAAGACCGCGCTCCAGGAGTGGGCGCACCAGGTCTCCGGCGCCCCGCCGGCCTACCAGATCGAGGGCCGTGAGGGCCCCGACCACGACCCTGTCTTCACCGTCACCGTCGCCATCGCCGGCTATGCGGAAGGGCAGGGCCGCGGCCGCTCCAAGCGTGAGGCGGAACAGGCCGCCGCCACCGAGGTTCTGGTGCGCGAGGGCGTTTGGGAACCGCTGGAAGACGCGTCATGAACGAGCCCGCTTCCTCACCGGGCGAGGGTGGAACCGCCACCCGTTCCGGCTTCGTCGCGCTGATCGGCGCCACCAATGCCGGAAAGTCGACGCTGCTCAACCGGCTGGTCGGCGCCAAGGTTTCCATCGTCACGCATAAGGTGCAGACCACCCGCGCGCTGATCCGGGGGATCGCCATCCACGGCCAGGCACAGATCGTGTTCGTGGATACGCCCGGCATCTTCCGGCCGCGCCGAAGGCTCGACCGGGCCATGGTGACGACCGCCTGGGGAGGCGCCAGGGATGCCGACGTCGTCGCGCTGATCGTCGATGCCGAGCGTGGCATCAGAGGCGATACCGAAGCCATCCTCGACAACCTCGCCAATGTCCGTCAGCCCAAGGTGCTGATCCTCAACAAGGTCGACCGGGTGAAGCGGGAGACTCTTCTGGCGCTGGCCGACGAGGCCAACAAGCGCGCCGATTTCGAGCGCACCTTCATGATCTCCGCGCTCACGGGAGACGGCTGTGACGATCTGATGGCCTATCTGGCCGAAAAGCTGCCAGAGGGGCCGTGGTATTACCCCGAAGACCAGATCTCCGATCTGCCCATGCGCCAGCTTGCCGCCGAGATCACCCGCGAGAAGCTCTACCTGCGCCTGCACCAGGAGCTTCCCTATGCCGCCCATGTGGAGACGGAGAAGTGGGAGGAGCGGAAGGACGGCTCGGTGCGCATCGAGCAGGTGATCTATGTCGAGCGCGACAGCCAGAAGAAGATCGTGCTCGGCCACAAGGGCGCTTCGATCCGCGCCATCGGCCAGGCCGCGCGCGAGGAGATGGCGGCGATCCTGGAGCAGAAGGTGCACCTGTTCCTGTTCGTCAAGGTGCGCGGCGGCTGGGGCGACGACCCCGAACGCTTCCGCGAGCTGGGGCTTGAATTCCCCGAGTGAGGGGACGACAACCTTGCCATGGAATGGCACGACGAAGGCATCATCCTCGGCACCCGCCGGCATGGCGAGACCAGCGCCATCCTGGAGGTGATGACGCCCGCCCACGGGCGCCATCTCGGCCTCGTGCGCGGCGGCCGCTCGCGCAAGATGCAGCCCGTCCTGCAGCCGGGCAACCGGGTAGAAATCACCTGGCGCGCGCGGCTCGACGAGCATCTGGGCACCTTTCAGGTCGAGCCGGTGGAGCTGAACGCCGCCCGGCTCCTGGATTCGGCTGTCGCCGTCTACGGCATCCAGGTGTTGGCCGCCCACTTGCGCCTTCTGCCCGAGCGCGACCCGCACCCCGGCCTCTTCGAGACGCTTCGTGTCGTCTCCGCCCATCTCGACGATGCGGCCGTGGCCGGCCCGCTGGTCGCCCGCTTCGAGCTTGCCGTTCTGGAAGAGCTGGGCTTCGGCCTCGACCTTTCCCGATGCGCGCTGACGGGAAGCCGCGAGGAGCTTGCCTATGTGTCGCCGAAGACGGGCAGGGCGGCCAGCCGCGAGGCGGGGGAGGCGTGGCGCGACAAGCTTCTGCCGCTGCCGGCGTTCCTGCTGGCGGGCGGCGAGACGGGCTGCGACGGTGAAGCGCTCGGGGAAGCCTTCGCGCTGACCGGCTTCTTCCTCCACCGCCATGTCTACGAGCCGCGCGGGCTCACTGAGCCGGAAGCGCGAAGCGGGTTCCTCTCAGCCCTGAGGCGCAGTCTGGGGAAGGGTGAAGACGCCGCGTGACTTCCGCGCTATTCGGCGGCCGCCATCGCCGGCCTGTCCACCGGCTTTTCCTGGATCGGCCAATGCACCAGCGCCGCGAAGATGCCGAGTGCGACGCCGAGCCACCATACGGCGTCGTAGGAGCCGAGCCGGTCGTAGAGATAGCCGCCGAGCCACACGCCCAGGAACGAGCCGACCTGGTGCGAGAGGAAGACGATGCCGCCCAGCATGCCGAGATAGCGCGTGCCGAACATGACGGCGACGAGCGCGTTGGTGGGCGGCACGGTCGACAGCCACAAGAGCCCCATGACGATGGCGAAGACGATCACGGTGGTGGGCGTCTGCGGCAGGAGGAGGAAGGCGGTCACCGCGATCGAGCGTCCGATATAGATCAGCGCCAGGAAAGCGGGCTTCGGGTAGCGCTGGCCGATGAAGCCGGAGGCCAGCGAGCCGATGACGTTGAAGAAGCCGATCAGTGCCAGCGCGATCACCGCATAGCGGGCATCGATGCCGATATCGCCGATATAGGCGGGGAAATGCGCGGTGATGAAGGCCACCTGGAAACCGCAGACGAAGAAGCCTGAAACCAGAAGCACGTAGCTGCGATGGGCGCAGGCCTCGCGGAGCGCTGCCCTGAACGTTTGCTCGAACTCGACCTGCTGCACCCTGCCGCTCTTCGAATTGCCGGTGAGCGGAATGGCGAGCACCGGGATGACCAGCATGGCGATGGACATATAGACCAGCGTATCGGACCAGCCATAGGCGTCGATCATCCCCTGGCTGATGGGCGCGAAGAGGAACATGCCGGCCGAGCCCGCCGCCGTGCCGATGCCGAAGACGAGGCTGCGGCTTTCCGCCGGCACGTTGCGGGCAAAGGCGGCCAGAACGATCGAGAAGGAGCCGGCCGCCACGCCCAGGCCAACGAGCACGCCGCCGCCGATATGCAGCATCGCCTCGCTCTCGGCGGTCGCCATCAGGAACAGGCCGAGCGCGTAGAGAAGGCCGGAAAGCGCCAGCACGCGCCAGGTGCCGAAGCGGTCGGCGATGGCGCCGAAGACGGGCTGGCCCATGCCCCAGAGCAGGTTCTGGAGGGCCATGGCAAGCCCGAAGGTCGTGCGGTCCCAGCCTTTCTCCTCCAGCATCGGAAGCTGGAAGAAGCCCATGGCCGAACGGGGCCCGAAGGTGAGGGCGGCAATGAGGCAGCCGCAAATGACGATCAGCCAGGGGAAGGACGGGGCGGCGGGACGGGCGGGAGCAGCTTCGGCCATGGGGGAATCTCGTGATGGTGGAGAGTGCAACCTAGCCGAAGCCTGTGATGATTTGAACGAATTGATGAGGCCTGGTCGTTCAATAGTTTTGATGAGTTGAGAAGGCGGGCTTATGCGCCCGCCCTTGCCGTGAAAGCACCCGTTGCCGTTTCTACGCCGCGCGGCGCGGCTTTGCGGGCGGCTTCGGCGCTTCCGCGGGGATGTAGTGAATGTCGCGCTGCGGGAAGGGGATGGAGATGCCGTTCTCGTCGAAGGCCTGCTTCGCCGCCTGGGTGAGGTCGAACTGCGTATCCCAGAAGTCGACGGTGGCCGTCCAGTAGCGAGCCGTCACCAGCACCGCGCTGTCGCCGAGCCCGGCGACGAAGGTGGCGGGCTCCGGCACCGAGACCACGCGCTCGTCCGCCTCCACGAGGTCGATCAGGATCTTCCGCGCCTTTTCGATATCGTCGCCATAGCCGATGCCGATCGCCAGATCGAAGCGGCGCAGCGCGTTGCGCGAGTAGTTGGTGATGGCCGTGTTCCAGAGCTGGCTGTTGGGCGCCAGGACGTAGACCCCGTCCGCGGTCTTCAATTCGGTGGCGAAAAGGCCGACCTCCTCGACGGTGCCGGCAATGCCGCTGGCATCGACATATTCGCCGACCCGGAACGGCCTGAGCGCCAGAAGCATGATGCCGGCGGCAACGTTCTGCAGCGTGCCTTGGAGGGCAAGGCCGATGGCCAGGCCCGCCGCACCGAGCGCGGCGATGATGCTGGCCGTCTGCACGCCAAACTGCGCCAGCACCGCAACCAGCACCAGCGCAAGCACGATGTAGCGCACGGTCTCCGAAAGGAACCGCACCAGCGTCTCGTCGAAATTGGGGAGGCGGCGGAGGCTGCTTCCCACCCAACGCTGCAGAACGCGGGCGGCGATGAAGCCGGCGAGGACCAGAACGATCGCACCCGCTATCGAGAGGGAATAGCTGACGGCGAGCTCGCTCAGATGTGCGAGTGCGGTTTCCATTTCCATATGAGAAATCTCCGTTCAACCATGACACACGAGCCCCCAGCCGCAGCCTGACCAAATTAGGCGGCTTTGTCAGGGTCGGATATATCGGTTGTTCGGAATGCCAATACCGGCTTTCGCCCCGTAGTGCCGCAGTTCGACCTCTGCCCGTGCCCTAGGGGAAATTGGTGAATAAACCGTTGAGCGGCGTGCTAGGGCGCCTTGGCGCGCAGCTTCTCGATCACATGGAAGCGGGCGAGGAAGGCTTTTTGCGCGCGCCGGGCGGGCTGTGGGGCAAGGCTCAGCGCGTCGGCGGAGAAGCCGCGCGGCCGGCCGAAGAAGCGCGCGGCCTCGCGGTCGGAGAAGCCGGCGAGCCTTGTCGCCTCGAAGAAGGCGGCGATGCGGTCGGCGCGCTTGATCTCCGCCAGGAGCCTTGTTGGCGTCTCTGGCGGCAGGGCGAAGCGCAGGTGGATGGCCCGCTGCAGGCGCTTTTCCACCGACTTGTAGTCGCCGCCCAGCGTCGCCTTGAAGGGGGAGATCATGTCGCCGATGACGTATTCCGGCGCATCGTGCAGGAGGGCCGCCATGGCCCAGTCGGGGCCGGCATCGCCGTTCAGCCGGCGGAAGATCTGCTCGACCAGCAGCGAGTGCTGCGCCACGGAAAAGGCGTGGTCGCCCTCCGTCTGCCCGTTCCAGCGCGCCACGCGCGCCAGCCCATGGGCAATGTCGGTGATCTCGACGTCGAGGGGGGAGGGGTCCAGAAGGTCGAGCCGGCGGCCCGAAAGCATGCGCTGCCAGGCGCGCGGCGGCTCCGCCGGGCGGGGTGCCATCAAGCCGTCTCCGCCTCGCCGCCGCCGTCGAGCGTGAAGGCGGCATAGGCCGGCACGGCGAGCGCGACGGGGACATCGCCGGCCAGGATCGGCATCCCGGCCCGGCGGGCGCTTGATGCCTTGTCGACGCGCAGGATCGCCAGGCCGTCGCTGCCGCACACCGTGCCGAGCGTGCCCAGCGCTCGACCGTCCGCCGTCAAATCGGTGCCGGAGGCGGGCAGGGGAGCCTCGCCGTGGACGATCACCAGGCGCCGCCGCGCCGTGCCGCGGTGCTGCATGCGCGAGACCACCTCCTGGCCGACGAAGCAGCCCTTCTTGAGGCCGACGCCGCCGTTCTGGTCGAACAGGATGTCATGGGGGAAGGCGTCTCCGAGCGCATAGTCGCTGCCGCTCTCGGCAATACCATGCATCACCCGCAGGCGGTGCCACGCCTCCCCGGGCGTGTCGGCTCGCGCGCCTTCGCCATAATGCCGGATCACCCGCTCGGGGAAGCGGTGGTCCGTGACGGTCGTTGGATCATCTTGGGAAGCTGGTGAATCGGTTTGCCACGAAACATGGACAAGAGACTGTTCCTCAAGGGAAATCCCCGCCTTCGCCCGAAGCCGGTAGAGCATCAGCCGCTTGAGGAAGTCCGGCGCAGTGTCGCTTCGGCAGTCGAGCCGGAAGCTACCCGCTCCGGCGCGCGAGATGAGGAAGTCGAACAGGATCTTCCCCTGCGGGGTGAGGAGCGCGCCTGGCCGTGCTTCACCCGCTTCGAGAGCGGAAAGGTCGGGGGTGACGATGTTCTGCAGAAGGGGTTCGGCGTCCGGCCCTGCAACGAGGACGACGGCGCGGTTGGCAATCTGGGCAGTGGGCATGGGCAGGGCGATCCCCGAATCCGGTCGAGTGCGGCTTCCCGTCTAGGTAAGCGGCTGCGCGCCTATCGGCAAGACCGCTACCGCCGGCGCCGCAACTGCCGGGCAAGGCCCAGCATCGCGTCCGCGCTGCGCGCGCTCATGCCGCCATTGGCATAGTCGCGCCGGATGGCCGTCTCGATCTCGTCGGCGACGGTATCCAGCGTCTGGCCCTGTCCGTCCTGTTCCTGGCCATAGGCGTCGAAAAAGGTTGATCCACCGGTCCGTCTCGCGGCCGAACCGCATGAGGCGATCGTATGCGCCTTCGGGGTCGCGGCTGAAGAGGATGCCGAGCACTCCGGCGATGATGGAAAGGGGGCTCATCACGAAGTCGCGCAGGCCGTCGGCGAAAAGTTTCACCTGGAAGAGGACCACCCGGCGCACGAGCCGCGTGCGGCTGCCCCCGTGCGCCTGGGGCAGTTCGCGTGCGCCCGGCTGGGCGAGGATCGTCGCGTCGCGCATATTGCCTCCCTCTCCTCAATCACCTGCGACAAAGAACAGCCAGCGCCCTTCCGGCGTGATCGCGGCACGGTAGAAGATATAGGCGCCGAAGTCCTTCATTTCCTCATAGTCGCCGGCTGTGACAAGCGTAAAAAGCTCGACCCGCTGCGCCGGCGTCAGCTCTTCCAGCGGCAGGGCGAAGAAATAGGGCCACACGTAGCGCTCCCGGTCCGTGCCCGCGTCGAGAAGCGCAAAGCCCGCTTTCATCACTTCGATGAGGATGGCGAGGATCTCCTGGCCCTCCTCGTCGCCGGAAACCTCGCGCAGGAAATCGATCGGGTCGCCCTCGATCCCGCCGAGCGAGATCTGGGTCCTCTCCGGCCCCGTGCCGAGGAGCGGCCTCAGCTTCTCCGGGTCGCCGCTGCGGGCGGCCTTGATGATGAGGTTGCGCATGCGCCGCGCCGGCTCCGGCAGCCGGTCGACGTCGTAGATCACCTCCGGGAGAGCCGCATCAAGGCTCGTGTCGGGCCGCGTGGCGTCGATCGGCAGGTCGCCCGCCTGGGAAGGCGGCAGCTCCAGATCGGGAAGGGGGATGCCCGGCTCCTCCCGCTCCGATTGATACGCCGGCAGTGCCTCGCTCAGGGCACGCGCCTCGACGGCAAGGCCAGCCAGCCCGGCCACCGCCAGAGCCACAACGAATGGCCGGCCGAAGGAGACCGGTGGGAGAAACGTCATCATCGGCGCCACCTTCGCGCATCTGTCGGCCGCCGGATTTAAGACGGGCTGTTAGAAGCAGCCTGCCTCTCCAGACATACTCAAAGGCGGTGGCAAGCTCAATGGCAGGTGCGGTGGGGGGTGAAATCGCCCGCCAGAACGCGCTCGCGCATACGCTCCAGGAGCGAGATGAGCGCGTCCTCGCCGCCGTTCTTGCCGAGCTCGCTCAACGCCGTCGTCAGCGCCGCCTCGGCGATGATCTCCGGCTCGATGCCGGCCCACAGGCCTTCGGCCCAGGCCGCGCTATGGCATTCGGCGCAGGTCGAGCGCTTCTCTTCCTCGATCTGCGCTTCGATGTCGGCAACAGTCATGTACATGGCAACCTCACCCGTCACGTCGGCGCCGATCCTGGGTCGGAGTGCGCCGGAGTCCCATAGTGTCCCGGATAATGGACTACCACGGCAAATGCGGCGGCGTGCGGGCACTGTTCATCGCGGTTAACGAGGGGTGAATCGTTAAATGGAAGACGACGGCGCGAAGGGGTGCCGGCCGGGAAGCGGAGTACTCTAATTGCCGTAGCGCAGCACGATCTCGCTCGTCAGCGCCTCGCCTTCGCTCATGTAGCGCTCGATTGCCTGCACCGCCGATTCGGTGCAGGTCGAATAGATCGCGGCGAAGGAGCGGTAGCCGTGGTTGAAGCTTGCCACCAGCTTGGCCCGGCGCTCTTCGGACGGCGCTTCCGATTCAAGCAGCGCCTCCATCTGTGCGCGCCAGCCGCCGTCTTCCTCGCCGCACAGGCGGCGCAGGTAGTGGATTGAGCCCAGCACCTCGGCCAGCCGCATGAGCTGACGGTCGTAGGGCGCCTCGACGGCTGCTGCCGGCGCGGCGAGGGCGGCGGCAAGGAAAAGCGCGGCTGCGGCAAAGGGCTTCGACGACGGTCTCATGCCCTTTTGTCGCCGGGAAACCGGTCGAAACGCAAGAGAAATGCTATTTCCCGGCGCCGGCGGCCATCTCCTCGGCGACAGCCAGCGTGCTCGCGGTGATCGGCAGGTCGCGCATCTCCTCGACCGTGTACCAGCCTATATGGTCGGCATCGTCGCCGGCAGCGGGCGCCCCGCGTAGCTGGAGCGCACGGTAGACCTTGAGCCGGTATCGCCGCCCGCCGTCACCGTCGATCGTCATTTCGCATAGGGGGGCGATTTCACCCGCTGTGAGCCCCGTTTCCTCGCGCAGCTCGCGCCGCGCCGTTTCCTCCTCGCTCTCGCCGGCCTCCACGCGCCCGCCGGGAAAGGCAAACAGCCCGCGCGAGGGGGCGCGCCCGCGCCGGACCAGCAGAAAGCGGCCATCCCGCATGGCCGCCACCGAAACGGCGTGGATATCCTCACCGGCCATCGTTGCATCCTCCGCGCATGACCTTACCCTACCCGCGGCCCCCGGCGTGGCAACGCCGTCTTGGACCACATGGCCTGATGGTCTGACCACAAGCTATCGGTCTGGGGGCGATTTGTCTTGACGGATGGGTATCGTCCGTCAGGACCGCACCGCTTGGAGGCAGGACGGAAATGTGCGGACGCTTTGCGCTGACGGACAAGCCGGAGGGTGTGGAGGCGCTCTTCGGCGTCGCCGACGTCGAGGACTTCCCGCCGCGCTACAACATCGCCCCCACGCAGCCGATCCTGATGGTCGTCGGCGGCGCGCCGCGCCCTGAAGGCTCCAACCTGCCGGACCGGCGGGCGCTTCTCGTGCGCTGGGGCTTCATTCCCTCCTGGGCCAAGAGCCCCAAGGAGATGCCGCTTCTCATCAACGCCCGCTCGGAGACGGCGGCCGGGAAGGCGGCCTTCCGCGCCGCCATGCGCCATCGCCGCGCGCTGCTGCCGGCGTCGGGTTTCTACGAATGGCGGCGCAGCGGCAAGGGGCGCGCGCAGGCCTACTGGGTGCGCCCGCGTTCCGGCGGCCTTATCGCCTTTGCTGGCCTGATGGAAACCTATTCGGAGCCTGGCGGCAGCGAGATCGACACCGGTGCCATCCTGACCACGGCGGCCAGCCGAGACCTCGCCGGCATCCACCACCGCATGCCGGCCGTCATCCGGCCGGAGCATTTTTCCCGCTGGCTCGACTGCGTGCGCTGCGAGCCGCGCGATGTGGCGGATCTGTTGGTGCCGGTGGAGGAGGGGTTCTTCGAGGCGGTTCCGGTTTCGGGCAAGGTGAACAAGGTGGCCAATACGGGACCGGAGGTGCAGGAACGGGTTGAGCCGGAGGTAGTGGAGGAGGAGGTCGCGGAACGGGCGGAGCAGTTGCGGCTGTTTTGAGGTCTGCCGTGCGTTCTTCGATAATCTAGCACCCCATCGCCCCCCTGGCCCTATGCCTTGCCGCTTCTGCCTGTTGCAAGCACCTTCGGCCTCGGGCAAATCGCCATCCATGGACGACGCGCTCTATTCCCCCTTCCTGGCCGGTCTTTTCCTCGGCGGCTCGCTGATCATCGCCATCGGCGCGCAGAATGCCTTCATCCTGCGCCAGGGCCTCCTGCGCCAGCACGTCTTCGTCCTGTGCCTTATCTGTTCGCTCTCCGATGCCGTACTGATTGCCGCTGGCGTGGCGGGGCTCGGCACGCTGGTGGCCCGCTCGCCGGCCATGATCGCGGTGGTCACCCTCGGCGGCGCGGTCTTCCTTTTCGCCTATGCCGTCATGGCCTTTCGCCGCGCGCTGCACCCCGATGCGCTGCACGCGGCGAAAGGCGGGGCGAAGGGGCTGAAGGCGGCTGTCGCCACCTGCCTCGCCTTCACCTTCCTCAACCCGCACGTCTATCTCGACACGGTGCTTCTGGTGGGGTCCTTGTCCGGCGCCTATCGAGGCGCGGCACGCACGAGCTTTGCCGCGGGCGCTGTGGCGGCGTCTTTCCTGTGGTTCTACGGGCTTGGCTACGGCGCCCGGCTCCTGCAGCCGGTGTTCGCCCGGCCGCGCGCCTGGCGCGTGCTCGACAGCCTGATCGGCCTGGTGATGGCCGCGTTGGGCCTAAGCCTCCTCGCGCGCTTCGTATAGGCGCTTGGGCTCATCCTTCTTCTTCGGCTTGCCCTTGCACAAAAGCGCGGCGTTGATGGCGGCAGGGCCGACCTTTCGGTATTGGTCGACGAGTTGCTTCTTCTTCGCGGGTATCTGTTCCACGGTGTCGGCTTTCTCTTGCCTGGCGTTGTCTGAGGCCATGGTTCTTGCCTGGGTTACACGTCCCTTCCGGTGGCAGGTGGGTACTGATTCCGACATATTCATGTCTTTCGCGCCCTAAACACCTTACGCCGGGGACCAGTTCATAAAATTGCGGTAACAAACTTAATAGTTCCTTCACACTGTGTGGCCGTTGCAACACATGCCCTACCAATCTTGTGGGCTGACTTTTCCAAACGGATGGGTACCATCCGTTTGGGTCAGACCACTGGCAATCTCCGTGCTTGACGAGGGCGGGCGTGAAGGCGATAAGGACGACCATGAAAACGCTGTTCGCCACCATCGGCATTTGCATTATCGGCTAGCGCCTCCCGCTGGTCCGGTCGTTTTCGCCTTTTCTTGCCCGACACGAAAAACGCCCAGGCCAGCAGGCCGAGGGTTCAGCTTGCGCTGTGCAAGTGCAAGTGTTCGAGATGACGGAGCGAGATGAGGGGCAAAATGACGGGATCGAAGATGTCTGACGGGTTCAAGGGACTGCGGGTCTACAACACGCTGACGCGGCGGAAGGAGGATTTCATTCCGCTCGATGCCGCCAATGTGCGGGTCTATGTCTGCGGGCCGACCGTCTACGACTTCGCCCATATCGGCAATGCGCGGCCGGTGATCGTCTTCGACGTGCTGTTCCGCCTCTTACGCCATCTCTACGGCGAGGATAGCGTCACCTATGTGCGCAACATCACCGACGTCGACGACAAGATCAACGCCCGCGCCCTGCGCGACTACGGCGCCGAGATCGAGGCGGGCAGGCTCTCGCTCAACGAAGCGATCCGCCGGGTGACGGAGAAGACGGCCGACCAGTTCCACGCCGATGTGGCAGCACTCGGCTGCCTGCCGCCGAGCGTGGAGCCGCGGGCGACGGAGTTCGTGTTGCCGCGCGCCGACGGCAAGACCGACATGGTGGACCTGATTCAACGCCTCATCGACCGCAGCCATGCCTATGAAGCGAAAGGCGAAATCCTTTTCGACACGGCCTCCATGCCGGACTATGGCTCGCTCTCCAAGCGCAAGTTGGAAGACCAGCAGGCCGGCGCCCGCGTGGCGGTGGAGGCGCACAAGAAGAACCCGGCCGATTTCGTCCTGTGGAAGGAATCGTCCGTCGAGGAGCCCGGCTGGGAGGCGACCTTCTCCATCGACGGCAAAGAGCTGGCCATCCGCGGCCGCCCCGGCTGGCATATCGAGTGCTCGGCCATGTCCGCCGCTTATCTCGGCGAGGTCTTCGACATCCACGGTGGCGGGCTCGACTTGATCTTCCCCCACCACGAGAACGAGATCGCCCAGTCGCGCTGCGCCCACGGCACCGAGGCGATGGCCAACTACTGGATGCACAACGGCTTCCTGCAGGTGGAGGGCAAGAAGATGGCGAAGTCGGAGGGAAACTTCGTCACCATCCACGACCTTCTGGCGACGGAGAATTTCGGCGGCCGTAAATGGCCGGGCGAGGTGCTGCGGCTTGCCATGCTGATGACGCACTACCGCGAGCCGATCGACTTCTCCCAGCGCAAGCTGGAGGAGGCCGAAGCCGTGCTCGACGGCTGGTACCGCGCCGTGGGCGACGCCGACGCGGCCGGCGCCAACCGCGCCGACACGCTCGCCCCCCTGCTCGACGACCTGAACACCACCGAAGCCATCGCCGTCCTGCACGACCTGCGCGCGCAGGCGGCGAAGGGGAGCGACGGGGCGAAAGCCGGGCTGAAGGCGGGTGCGGCGCTGCTCGGGCTCCTGGAAATGACGGAGGAGGAGTGGTTTTCCGGCAAGGCAGCAGGCGCCGAGGTCGATCCGGCTGCGGTGGAAGCCGATATCGCCCAGCGCCTCGCCTTCATCCGTGAGAAGAACTTCGCGGAGGCGGACCGGATACGCGAGGAACTGTCGGGTCAGGGTGTTCAGCTCATGGACTACAAGGACCCGGAGACGGGTGAGCGCAGGACGCGGTGGGAGGTGAAGCGGTGAACGTAGCGAGGAGGCGAAGCGATGATTGACCATATCGGTATCAAGGTCGCGGATTTCGAGCGGGCCAGGGCGTTTTACGACAAGGCGTTGGCGCCGCTTGGCGCGAGCCTTTTGATGATGGTGCCGGAGGAATATACGGGCGGCATCAAGATCGGCGGCTATGGCCGCGAGCGGCCGGTCTACTGGCTGCACGAGGGCGCGGGGGGAGGCGAATCGAAGCATGTGGCCTTCACGGCCCGCTCTCGCGCGGAGGTCGATGCGTTCCACGCGGCCGCACTCGCCGCCGGCGGGCACGACAACGGCGCGCCGGGGCTGAGGCCGCATTATCACCCGGACTATTACGGCGCCTTCGTTTTCGACCCGGACGGCAACAATGTCGAGGCCGTCTGTCATCAGCCGGCGTAAGCATGAGAGGCAACCATGAGCCTTGATAACGAGCCCCTCTACACTGGCGGCTGTCAGTGCGGCGCCGTGCGCTTCCGCGTCGAAGGCGCGGTTGGCGAAGGTTCCATCTGCCATTGCCGCATGTGCCAGAAGGCCCTCGGCGGCTTCTATGCGCCCCTGGTCTCGGTGAGCCATGCGAAGCTGCAATGGACCCGCGGTGAGCCAAGCCGCTTCCAGTCGTCGAACCACGTCAAACGCGGCTTCTGCGCGCGCTGCGGCACGCCGCTTACTTTCGAAGCGCCGGACGGGCCGGCGCTCGCCATCGGCGCTTTCGATCACCCGGAGGAGGTCGTGCCCGTCGTCCAGTGGGGCATCGAGGGCAAATTGCCCTACGTCGACACGCTTCACACCTTGCCGGGGCACGACACCATGGAGGACACGCCGGCGGAGAGCTATCTCGCCGACCTCGTCTCCTACCAGCACCCCGACCACGACACGGAGAAATGGCCACCGGAGGAACGCCAATGAACGTCCAACCGATCACCGGCGGCTGCCAGTGCGGCGCCGTCCGCTATGCGCTGCACAAGGAGCCGCATAACCCGCACATCTGCCATTGCCGCATGTGCCAGAAGGCCTTCGGCTCCTATTTCGCGCCGCTCGCCGGCGTCGAGATGGAGGATTTTGAGGTCACGCGCGGCACGATCGCCATCTTCAAAAGCTCGGACCTGGTGGAGCGCGGCTTCTGCCGCGACTGCGGTACGCCGCTCACCTTCCGCCATGTCGAGGGAACCAGCCATATCAGCATCGCGCTCGGCTCGCTGGATCGCCCTGAGCGCGTGAAGCCGGCGCGGCAGGCCGGCAGCGAGGGGCGGATGCCGTGGTTTGCCGAACTCACTGAGCTGGAGAGCACCGCCACCGAGGAGACCGATCCGCCCGAACTGCTGGACAGGATAAGACACACCAACCATCAGCATCCGGACCACGACACCAAGCAGTGGCCGCCGGAAGGACACTGACGAACAAGGAACGCGCGCAGCCGGTGCTTACATGAAAAAAGAACGCATCTACCTCTTCGACACCACCCTGCGCGACGGGCAGCAGACGCCGGGCGTCGATTTTTCCGTCGAGGACAAGATCGCCATCGCCGGTCTGCTCGATCGATTCGGCGTCGACTATGTCGAGGGCGGCTATCCCGGAGCCAACCCGACCGATACCGCCTTCTTTGCCGAAAAGCGCACCAGCCGTTCGGCCTTCGTCGCCTTCGGCATGACCAAGCGCGCCGGCGTTTCGGCTTCTAACGACCCCGGCCTTGCGGCCCTCGTGCAGTCCAGGAGCGATGCCATATGCTTCGTCGCCAAGAGCTGGGACTATCACGTGCGCCTGGCGCTCGGCTCGACGAACGAGGAGAACTTGGAATCGATCCGTGCCTCCGTCGAGGCCGCAAGCGCCGCCGGCAAGGAGGCGATGGTCGATTGCGAACACTTCTTCGACGGCTACAAGACCAACCCGGACTATGCGCTGGCCTGTGCCAGGGCCGCTTACGAGGCGGGCAGCCGCTGGGTGGTCCTGTGCGACACCAACGGCGGCACGCAGCCCGGCGAGATCCGCGACATTGTCAGAGCCGTGATCGCCACCGGCATTCCCGGTGACCATCTCGGCATTCACGCCCATGACGATACCGGCCAGGCGGTCGCCAACTCGCTGGCGGCGGTGGAGGCGGGGGTGCGCCAGGTCCAGGGCACGCTGAACGGCATCGGCGAGCGCTGCGGCAACGCCAATCTGATCACGCTGATCCCCACGCTCATGCTGAAGCCCGCCTATGCGAACCGCTTCGAGACCGGCATTTCGCGCGAGGGGCTTAAGGATATCTCGCGCCTCTCGCACGCCTTCGACGAGCTTTTGAACCGCGCGCCCAACAGCCAGGCGCCCTATGTCGGCGCTTCCGCCTTCGCCACCAAGGCCGGCATCCACGCTTCGGCTATCCTCAAGGAGCCGGAGACCTACGAGCACGTGCCGCCGGAAGCCGTCGGCAACACGCGCCGCGTCATGGTCTCGGACCAGGGCGGCAAGTCCAACTTCATCGCCGAACTGAAGCGGCGCGGCGTCAAGGTCGACAAGGCCGATCCGCGCCTCGATACGCTCGTCGCGCTCGTCAAGGAGCGCGAGGCGATAGGCTATGCCTACGAGGGCGCGGATGCGAGCTTCGAATTGCTCGCCAGGCGCACGCTGGGCAGCGTGCCGGAGTTCTTCAAGGTCGACAGCTTCCGCTGCATGGTCGAGCGCCGCTTCGACGCCATGGGCAATTTGAAGACCGTATCGGAGGCCGTCGTGCGGGTGACCGTCGACGGTGAGACGCTGCTTTCCGTCGCCGAGGGGCACGGGCCTGTCAACGCGCTCGACATCGCGCTCAGGAAGGACCTCGGCAAATATCAGAGCGAGATTGCCGACCTCGGGCTGGCGGACTACAAGGTGCGCATCTTGAACGGCGGCACGGAGGCGGTGACCCGCGTGCTCATCGAATCGCACGATTCCACCGGCGCGCGCTGGTGGACGGTCGGCGTCTCCGACAACATCATCGACGCCTCCTTCCAGGCATTGATGGATTCCATCGTCTACAAGCTGGTGAAGAACCGCGAAAGGGCCGGCCTCGCGGCCGAATAGGATATGGTTGAAACGGTCACGGCTCCCCGGCCCGCCGGCGACGATGAATCGCTGCGGGGCTTCCTCTTCGCCCTCTCGGCCTATCTCCTGTGGGGCATGCTGCCCTTCTTCATGAAGGCGGTGGCACATATTCCGGCGAGCGAGGTGGTGGCGCATCGCGTCGTCTGGTCGGTGCCGATCGCCGGCGTCGTGCTCCTTCTCCTGCGCCGCACGGCCGACATCCGGCGGGCCCTCGGCTCCCCGCGCACGCTGGCGATGGCGGCGCTGACGGCAACGGTGATCGCGGTGAACTGGGGCGTCTATGTCTGGGCCGTCGGCGCCGGCCGCGCCGTCGAGACCGCGCTCGGCTACTATATCAACCCGCTGGTCTCGATCGCGCTGGCGGCGATCTTCCTGCGCGAGAAGCTGAGCGCGATGCAGGTGGCCGCGGTGGGGCTTGCCGCGCTGGCGGTGGTCGTGCTGACGGTCGACGCGGGCGGGCTGCCCTGGGTGTCGCTGGTGCTCGCCTTCTCCTTCGCCACCTACGGCTTCCTGCGCAAGACACTGCCCGTCGGCCCCAGCCAGGGGTTCTTCCTCGAAGTGCTGATCCTCAGCATCCCGGCACTCGGCTACATCGCCTGGGGAGAGTGGACGGGGGAGGGGCATTTCCGCCTTGCGGGAGCGGCGGATACCTGGCTGCTCTTGGCCTGCGGGCCGATCACGGCGGTGCCGCTCATCTTCTATGCTTTCGGGGCCAAGCTCCTGCGCTATTCGACGATCGGCATCATGCAGTACATCGCGCCGACCATGATCTTCCTCATCGCCGTCTTCGCCTTCAAGGAGCCCTTCGGCGGCGTTCGCGCCATCGCCTTCGCCCTCATCTGGGCGGCGCTGGTGATCTACACGTGGCCGATGCTCAGGGCGCGCTTTCGTCAGAGGCGGCCGATGATGGCCGGATCGCCTTCCGAATAGGCGCCTGTGCGGGTCAGCGCCGGCACGATGTCCTCGGCACGGTCGACGACCAGCGGCCGCACCCGCTCTTCCGAATGGATGAAGCCTTCCGCCTTCATGTGCGAGAGGAGCGAGAGCATCGGCCCCCAGAAGCCGCCGAAATTGGCAAAGACGATGGGCTTCTCGTGCCGCCCGAGCTGCGCCCAGGTCATGATCTCGACGATCTCCTCCAGCGTGCCGATGCCGCCGGGCAGCGCCACAAAGGCATCCGAACGGTCGAACATAAGGTGCTTGCGCTGGTGCATGTCCTCGGTGAGAATGAGGTCGTCGAGCCTGTCGAGCGACGACCCCGGCGCCTCCCTGTTGATAAGGAAGCGCGGGATGATGCCTGTCACCGCGCCGCCCTCCTCCAGACAGCCGGTGGCGACGGCATTCATGATGCCCGTGGCGCCGGCGCCATAGACGAGCCGCAAGCCGGCGCGCGCTAGGTCGTTGCCGAGTTTGCGCCCAGCCTCGATAAAGCTGCCGTCGCGGCCCGTGGACGACCCGCAGTAGACGCAGACGGATGTGATCGTGCTCATGCCTTTATTGGTGATTGCACGGCCGAGTCGGGTCAAGATGGAAATGACGCGCAAGTGGTTTTCCTGGCCGGGACGGCCGCCGCGGGCTTTTCCTTGTAGGCCCTGGAAAAACAGGATAGACCGCTCAAAATAGGGGCCAAGGGATCGGGTTTGATGGCGATTACTCCGCTCAAGGTGCTGCTTTTCCTCGCTGGAATGGTCGTTTTCGGCGTGGGCACCGCCTATTTTGCCGGCGCATTCGATCCGGCGGCGCGAGAAGACGGCGAAATGGCAGCCGCGCTCGACGCTGGAGATGCGGACGCCGGGGCATCGTCGTCGCAGCGCGGTGACAGGCCCTCCACCGGCACGGGAGCACCCGAGGAGGCGGAGGAAGACGCGGCTGCGCCGAAGCCGGAGAATGTGGTGGTTCCCTCGTTCGACGTTCTGCGCGTCGAGCGCGATGGCTCCATGGTCGTCGCCGGCAGGGCCGCCCCCGGCGCCGAGGTGGAAGTCCTTAGCGGTTCCACGCTTCTGGCCACGACCGAGGCCGGACCATCGGGTGATTTTGCCGCTGTGCTCGATCGGCCGCTGACACCGGGAGAGCACAACATCGTGCTGCGCGCCACGTCTTCCGACAAAGTAGCCGCCACCTCCGCCGAGACGGCCATCGTGTCGATCCCGTCCGCCGGCAGCGGGGAGGTCGTCGCCCTGGTACAGCAGCCGGGTCAGCCGAGCCGTCTGATCACCGCGCCGGACGCCGATGCGCCGGCTGGCGATGCCCCCGAGGCCGGGCAAAGCGCCGAAGCGGAGGGCGAACCGGCACAAGCGCAGGCGCCTTCCGGGGAACAGGCAGCAGTGCCTGGCGCCAGCGAGGACGCTGGCGAAGCCGAAGAGACGACGGAGCAGTTGGCGGGTGCGACCGGCGAGGAAGCCCCCGCCGAAGAGCGCGGCGGACCGGCAGCCGAAGCCCCAAAAGCCGAGGCACGTACGGGCGAAGGGGTCGGCACGTCCGCACCGGCGCAGGAGGGGCAGGACGCGCAGGCGGCGGAGGCACCCGCGCTGGAAGATGCGCCCGCGCAGGCGGCCGAGGCCGACGCCTCGGCCTTCATCGAGGCGGTCGAGATCGACGGGCGGCAGGTGTTCGTGGCCGGCAGGGCCGAGCCCGGCCGCAATGTGCGCGTTTATGCCAACGACGTGCTGCTCGGCCAGGCAACCGTCAATCCTGACGGCAGCTTCCTTGTCGAGACCGAACGCGACCTTCCGGTGGGCGACTATATCGTGCGCGCCGACGTTCTCGGCGAGGACGGCGCCAGCGTGATCGCCCGTGCCGCCGTTCCCTTCCAGCGGGAGGAAGGCGAAAAGATCGCCGCCGTGGCGCCCGACCCGGCCAGGAGGGCAGCTCCGGACGCAAGGGCCGGAATACCTGACACCGGGACGGTCGGCGACACGTCCGACAGCGCCGACGCCGCCGACGGGGATCGGCCGCCGCCCGGAGCCGGGGAGGGCGGACAGGATACGGGCATCGGCGAGACCGCCGGGATGGCGCTGCCGCTCGAGCCGGTCGACGGCGCGGTCATCATCCGCCGCGGCGACACGCTGTGGCACATCTCCCGCCGCGTCTATGGGCGCGGCATCCGCTACACCACCATCTACCGCGCCAACCAGAACCAGATCCGCGATCCCGACCGCATCTGGCCGGGGCAGATATTCGCCCTTCCCGAAAGGACCGAACAAGGCGAGGAAGCCGACCTCGGCGCCATCGGCGACCAGGCCGTCTCGCCGGAGGAAAGGGCGCCAGACGAGGAGGGGTAGGGGCGCCGGCGTTTCCAAGAACCGGAGCAGGCCCTTGATCGCCCCGATCTTCAGGAAAACCACAACACCCCTTGGCAATCCTCTGTTCATCGTATATCGACGATGAACGATGAACAGCTTGGCAAAAATCTCCGAACCTCCCGCCTCCGGCTGTTGCACTCCCGATGTGCTTTCCCGCGGCCTATTCGCCCTGGCGCATCCCGCGCGCATCGAGATCCTGCGCTATCTCTCGGGCGTCGATTATTGCTGCTGCAAGGATGTGGTCTGCCGGCTGCAGCTTGCCCAGTCGACCGTCTCGCAGCATCTGAAAATCCTCTTGGAGGCGGGGTTGGTGCGCATGAGCCCGCAGGGGCAGCGCTCACGCTATGCGGTGGACAGTAAGGCGCTGCTGGCGCTTTCCGAGGCGGTGGGCGGCCTGCTCAATGCCTGCGCCGCGCGGGCGGACGAGAACGGCAGGGAAATCTGAGGCAACACGCATTGGCCCAAAAAACCGTCTCCGCCGAATCCGGCTCCATGCTCCACACGCTTGTGAACCTGTGGCCCTATATGTGGCCATCGGACCGGCGGGATCTCAAGTTTCGCGTGGTGATGGCCACCGTCTTCCTTGTCCTGGCGAAGGTGATCCTCGTTCTCGTGCCCTATTTCTACAAATGGGCCACCGACGTTCTGTCGGGCGAGGGCACGGCACCCGCCTATCTGCCGGCCATCCTTGCCGGCCCCCTGATGCTGGTGGTCGCCTACAATCTGGTGCGCGTCGTCCAGCTCGGCTTCAACCAGCTTCGCGATGCGCTGTTTGCCAGCGTCGGCCAGCACGCCGTGCGCCAGCTCGCCTACCGCACCTTCGTGCACATGCACGCGCTGTCGCTGCGCTTCCATCTGGAGCGGCGCACGGGCGGCCTGTCGCGCATCATCGAGCGCGGCACCAAGGGCATCGACACCATCGTCCGCTTCACCATCCTGAACACGGTGCCGACGCTCCTGGAATTCGCGCTTTCGGCGGTCATCTTCGCTGTCGCCTATGGCTGGGCCTATGTGGCCATCATCGCCGTCACCGTGTGGCTCTACACCTGGTTCACCGTGCGGGCGAGCGACTGGCGCATCACCATCCGGCGGGAGATGAACGAGTCCGACACCGACGCCAACACCAAGGCGATCGATTCGCTGCTCAATTTCGAGACGGTGAAATACTTCAACAACGAGGCGATGGAGGCCGGCCGCTTCGACCGCTCCATGGGCCGCTACGAGGAGGCCGCCACCAAGACCTGGACCTCGCTCGGCTGGCTGAACTTCGGCCAGGGCGTCATCTTCGGCCTCGGCATGGCTGCCGCCATGGGGCTGTCGGCGTGGGAGGTGATGCGCGGCACGCAGACGGTGGGCGACTTCGTCTTCATCAACGCCATGCTGATGCAGCTGTCCATCCCGCTCAACTTCATCGGCTTCGTCTACCGCGAGATCCGCCAGGGCCTTACCGACATCGAGCAGATGTTCGACCTGCTCGACGTTCCCGCCGAGGTGCGGGACCGGCCGGGTGCAGCACCCCTCGCGGTCGATCAGGGCCATGTGCGCTTCGACGATGTCGCCTTCGCCTATGACGGGGACCGGCCGATCCTGAAAGGGATCAGCTTCGACATCCCCGCCGGCAGGACGGTGGCGGTGGTGGGCCCCTCGGGAGCCGGCAAGTCGACCATCTCGCGGCTCATCTTCCGCTTCTACGACGTCCAGGAAGGCGCCGTCCTGATCGACGGCCAGGACGTGCGCGACGTCACTCAAGCGAGCCTGCGCGCGGCGATCGGCATGGTGCCGCAGGACACGGTGCTCTTCAACGACACGATTGCCTACAACATCCGCTACGGCCGTCCCGACACTACGGAAGAGGAGGTGCGCCGCGCCGCCGAACTGGCGCAGATCGCCGATTTCATCGACGGCCTGCCGCATGGCTACGACACCATGGTGGGCGAGCGGGGCCTGAAGCTTTCGGGCGGCGAGAAGCAGCGCGTCGCCATCGCCCGCACCATCCTGAAAGCGCCGCCCATCCTCATCCTCGACGAGGCGACCTCGGCGCTCGACACCCACACCGAGCAGGAGATCCAGGCCGCCCTCGACCTGGTCAGCCGGGGCCGCACGACGCTGGTCATCGCCCACCGGCTTTCCACTGTCATCGGCGCCGACGAGATCATCGTCTTGAAGGACGGCCGCATCGCCGAGCGCGGCACCCATCACGGGCTCATCGCCGCGCGCGGCCTCTACGCCGAGATGTGGGACCGCCAGCGCGAGGCGAGCGAGGCCGAGGAGCGCCTGCGGCGTGCCCGCGAGACCGACGAGATGGGCGTGGTGGTAAGGAAGGTGCCGAGCTACTGAGGGGGCGAGGGCCCGGGTTAAATTCGGCTTTAGGGCCGATTGCTGCCATTCTTCCTTCCCATTGAGAGCTTCTGTTTCCCCAGGCACGTCTCACTCTCGAAAAAGGAGGAACAGTTGGTTCAGGGCCTCAGCCACATGACGTTCATCGTCCGTGACCTCGACCGTATGGAGGAAATTCTCACAACGGTTTTCGATGCACGAAAGGTCTATGATAGCGGCACGGAAACCTTCTCCCTGTCAAAAGAGCGCTTTTTCCTCATCGGAGGGGGCGAGCCGCCAGTTTGGGTCGCCACGATGGAGGGTGAAGCGCTTCCAACGCGGACCTACAATCATGTGGCGTTCAAGATTGCTGACGACGAATACGAGGATTATCTGCAGCGCGTTCGCGGGCTCGGTCTGGAGGTACGCGAAGGGCGGTCGCGCGTGCCGGGCGAAGGGCAATCGATCTACTTCTATGACGCCGACAACCACATGTTCGAATTGCACACCGGAACGCTGGACAAGCGATTGAAACGTTACGCCGAGGGCCGCTGACCGCCCAATGGGAAGCAGGATCAAGCCACCCACATTGCAGCCCGCGCGCCTTTCCGATAGGAAATCCGCACCTGATATCCATATTTGATATCCACCAGGGGCGCGGAGAACCGATGAGCTTGACCGACACGATCCGAAAGACATTCGTGCCCATCCATCGCGAGGGCTATCCCTTCATCGCCGGCTTCGCGGTGGCCTCCCTCGTCCTCGGCCTCATCTGGGAACCGCTCTTCTGGATCGGCATGCTGCTCACGGCCTGGTGCGCCTATTTCTTCCGCGATCCGGCGCGCGTCACACCGGTTGACGACAGGCTGGTGATCGCGCCGGCCGACGGCGCGGTCTCCTCCGTCGGCCCTGCCACGCCGCCCGCCGAACTCGGCCTCGGGGCGGGCGAGATGATGCGGATTTCCATCTTCATGGACGTCTTCTCCTGTCACATCAACCGCGCCCCCGTGCGCGGGCGCATCTCGCTGATCGAGCATCGGAAGGGCCGCTTCCTCAACGCCGATCTCGACAAGGCGAGTAGTGAGAACGAGCGCAACAGCCTCGTCATCGAAAGCCCGCATGGTCCGATCCCCGTGGTGCAGATCGCCGGCCTCGTCGCCCGTCGCATCCTCTGCTGGGCCGAGGCGCCGGGTGAGATCGCCGTCGGCGAGCGCTTCGGCCTCATCCGCTTCGGCTCGCGCGTCGACGTCTACCTGCCGCAAGGCGCCCGGCCGCGCGTGGCCGTCGGCCAGACGGCGATCGGCGGCGAGACGGTCATCGCCGAGTTCGGCAGCCAGGAAGCGCCAACGCTCGTGCGCGTCTCCTGATGGCCGGGCCGTTTCCACCCTTCGAGCCGCATGGCGGCGGGGGGCCGCGCATCCGCGAGATCCCGCTGCGCCTGATGGTGCCGAACCTGATCACGGTGCTGGCCATCTGCGCCGGGCTCTCCGGTATTCGCCTTGCCTTCGAGGGGCGGGTGGAGACGGCCGTCATCATGGTGCTCTTCGCCGCCTTCCTCGACGCCGTGGACGGGCGCGTGGCACGCATGCTCAAGGCCTCGTCGAAGTTCGGCGCGCAGATGGATTCGCTGGCCGACATCGTCAATTTCGGTGTCGCTCCGGCGCTTGTGCTCTACGCCTACCTGCTCGACAAGGCAGGGGCCATCGGCTGGATCGCCGCGCTTCTCTTCGCCATCGCCTGCGCGCTGCGTCTTGCCCGCTTCAACGTCATGCTCGACGATGCGGACCGCCCGGCCTGGCAGGCGGATTACTTCGTCGGCGTGCCGGCGCCGGCTGGCGCCGCGCTCGTCATGCTACCGGTCTATCTCGGGTTTCTCGGCCTCGTGCCGGACCGCGCGGTAGCGTTTGTCGCCTCGGCCTATACGCTGGCTATCGCGGTTCTCCTGATCAGCCGCCTGCCGGTCTATTCAGGCAAGAGCTCCGGCAGCCGCGTGCGCCGCGAGCTGGTGATGCCCCTGATGCTCGTCGTCGTCTTCTACGCGCTGCTTCTGGCCAGCTACACCTGGCAGACCATGACGGCCTCGGCCATCGCCTATCTCGTCTTCCTCGTCTTCAGCGTGCGCGCCTATTCGCGCCGTGCGACCCGCGAGGAAGCCGCCGCGAAGGACGGCGAGGACTGAGGGCGTTACATTACGCCATCTCCCGGTCTTCCATCTTCTGCGGTGCCGTGCGGCGGACCGCCAGCATGCGGCCGAACAGCGCGTTGGCGGCCATCGGTTTTGGCTCGGTCGGCGCGAGCGCTATCATTTCGGCGATGGTCAGGGGTTCGAGCGTGGCCACCGAAAGGCGCGGCAGAGGCCGCCGCCCGCCGTTCGGCGCCAGCGCGAAGAGCGACCGTTCAGAGCCTTCCACGTGGATCGGCACCACGCGCGCCTCCGCCTTTGCGGCGATGCGGGCGATCGCCCGGAAGAGGCGGAAGGCTTTGGGATCGGGCGCCTCCTCGTCGGGCAGGTAGACAGCGAGCCGGCCTCCGCCCCTCAAACGGCGCACCAGACGCCGGCTGACGAAGACATGCTGCGCGTTGAAGACAATATTGCGCGCCAGCGCCCGCCATGGATCGAGCCACCACGCCTCAGCCGAGTCCTCATCGAGGATATGCAGCGTATCATCCGGCAAGAGGGCGAGCATCAGCGCCGGCTCCAGCCGCGAGCTGTGCCACACCGCATAGATGACAGGCGGCTGCGCCGCGCGGGCCCTGGCGATGGCGCCGTCGCCGATGCGGAAGAGAACCTTCAGCGGCGCATAGAGCATCGCCTGGTGCAGGCTCATGCCCCGCCGCATTCGGCAATAGACCGCGGCGGCGAGCCACAAAGCCAGGATCGCTGCCACAAGCGCAATGGCTATCGTCATTCTTCCGCACCTCCCAGCCGCAGGCCGGTCTCCGCAATCGGTCTAATTTTTCACATAAACAATAAGTTGGAGCCGCGACTTGATTCACCGCAACAATGGCCGACGGCGCTCTCTCCCTGCCGCGGCTTCTGGTGGCCGCTCCGCGCGAGGGTAACCGAAGACCGGGCAAGGTCAATCGCGTTTTGGGGGAAAGGGCCCTATTCCGGCATCCGGTAGTGCAGGAAGCGGTCCTTGGGGACGTCGAAGACGAGCCCGGTCTGCGTCAGCGCCGGGCTTGCCAGCGGCAGGATTTTCGCCGCCACTTCGCCCGGATGCGGCAGGGTCTGCGGGTCCTCGCCGGGCATCGCCTGCGCCCGCATCGCCGTGCGCGTGGCCCCCGGGTTGACCGAGTTGACCCTGAGCGGCATGTTCTTGGTCTCGTCCGCCCACGAGCGCACCAGGACCTCGACGGCGGCCTTGGACGCCGCATAGGGCGCCCAGAAGGCGCGGGCGGAATGGGCGGCACCCGACGACATGACGATGGCGCGCCCTGCGTCGGAGGCCCTCAGAAGCGGGTCGACCGAGCGTATCAGCCGCCAGGTGGCCGTCACGTTGATGGCCATCACCTTCTCGAAGGTCTTCGCCTCCACATGGCCGATGGGCGAAATGGTGCCGAGGATGCCGGCATTGGCCACCAGGATGTCGAGCTTGCCCCAGCGCTCGTGGATGGCGCCGCCCAGGCGGTCGATGCCGGCCATGTCGGCCAGGTCCAGCGGCGCCAGCGTCGCCTCGCCGCCGCCCGCCTTGATCTCGTCGTCCAGTTCCTCAAGCCCGCCCACGGTGCGCGCCACGGCGACCACATGGGCGCCCGCCGCCGCCAGCTCCCTGGCGACGAAATAGCCGATGCCGCGCGAGGCGCCGGTGACGAGCGCGATGCGGCCTGAAAGGTCGAGGGAGTTTGTCATGGATGAATGATCCCGCTTGCGTGGCGCCTACTGCCCGCCCGCCGCCAGCAGCGAGAGCTGGCGCACGTTGTCGGTGCCGTGGTGGTCGGTCAGCTCCGTCGGGTATTCGGTGGTGAAGCAGGCGTCGCAGAACTGCGGCTCACCGTTGTTGCGCGCCGCTTCGCCGACCGCGCGGTAAAGCCCGTCGATGGAGAGGAACCCGAGCGAATCGACGCGGATGAACGCCGCCATCTCCTCAACGGACATGCGGGAGGCAAGCAGCTTCGCCGTCTGCGGCGTGTCGACGCCGTAGAAGCAGGAAGCGCGCGTCGGCGGCGAGGCGATGCGCATGTGCACTTCCGTCGCTCCCGCATCGCGCACCATCTGCACGATCTTCTGGCTCGTCGTGCCGCGCACGATGGAATCGTCCACCAGCACCACGCGCTTGCCCTCGATCAGGCGGCGGTTGGCGTTGTGCTTCAGCTTCACGCCCATGTGGCGGATGGAATCGGTCGGCTGGATGAAGGTGCGGCCCACATAGTGGTTGCGGATGATGCCGAGCTCGAAGGGAAGGCCGGCCGCTTGGGCAAAGCCGATGGCCGCCGGCGTGCCCGAATCAGGCACCGGCACGACGATGTCGGCCTCAACCGGGTTCTCGCGCGCCAGCTCGGCGCCGATCTCTTTGCGCACCTCGTAGACGTTGCGGCCTTCGACCGAGGAATCGGGCCGCGCGAAATAGACGTATTCGAAGATGCAGAAGCGCTGCTTGGCCTTCTTGAAGGGGAAGAAGCTCTCGATCCCCTGTTCGGTGACCACCACCATCTCGCCCGGCCCGAGGTCGCGGACGAAGCGGGCGCCGATGATATCGAGCGCGCAGCTCTCCGAGGCCAGGATAGAGGCGCCGTCGAGGTCGCCCAGCACCAGCGGGCGGATGCCCAGGGGGTCGCGGCAGCCGATCATCTTCTTCGATGTCAGCGCCACCAGCGAGAAGGCGCCTTCCAGCTGGCGCACCGCGTCGATGAAGCGGGCGTTGGTGTCGCGCTCCTTGCTGGTCGCCACCAGGTGCATGATGGTTTCGGTGTCGGACGTGGAGGAGAAGATCGAGCCTTGCTTCTGCAGCCGGCGCTGCACGGTCATCGCGTTGGTGATGTTGCCGTTATGGGCGACCGCCAGCCCGCCCTCGGCAAGCTCGGCAAAGAAAGGCTGCACGTTGCGCAGGCCCGAGCCGCCGGTGGTCGAATAGCGGGTGTGGCCGATTGCGCGGGAGCCGTTCAGCCGCTCGATGACGGTGGGTTTGGTGAAAGTGTCGCCGATAAGCCCGATATGCCGCTCGACATGGAACTGGGTGCCGTCGAAGGAGACGATGCCGGCGGCCTCCTGGCCGCGGTGTTGCAGGGCGTGCAGGCCCAGCGTGGCGATGGCCGCCGCGTCCTGGCGCCCGAAGATGCCGAACACGCCGCACTCGTCGTGGAAATGATCGTCGGCTTCGCCCATGAAAGGCAAATTTGTGTCGTCCGCCATCGCTGGCCGCCTCGTGCCTTGGTTTGCTTACCTTCTGGCGGCCTTCCGGGCCGTCAGTTGTTCGTCTCCGCCTCGCCCGCCGCATTCGAGCCGGGCGACACGCGGTCGAGGATCGATGTCTCCGGGTCGTCGGGCAGCAGGTCCTGCAGCCACACTCCGACGCCCTCGAGGAGCGGGCGCGACTTCGCTTCCGCGACCCAGCTCGGCGGGTTCGCACCCAGGAGCCAGTTCAGGAACAAAAGCGCCACCGCCATCACCAGGATGCCGCGCACCGCGCCGTACAGGAAGCCCAGCGTGCGGTCGAGCGCGCCGACCCTGGAATCGATGATGAAGTCGGCCAGCTTCATCGTGATCACCGTCACGATGATGAGCGCGACAAAGAATACCCCTGCCGCCGCCGCCACCAGAGCGACCATCGCATTGCCTATATAGGGCGTCACATAGGGCAGCACCAACGGGTAGAAGAAATAGGCGGCAATCGCGGCAATCGCCCAGGAGGCGATGGACAGGATTTCGCGCGAGAATCCGCGCACCATGGCCAGCATCGCCGAGACGAGCGTGAAGCCGACGAGGATTCCGTCAAGCAGCGTGATTGGCATCGTCAACCCAACTCCGTTTTAGGAAGCACGCCCAATACCGCTTCTTCCCGTATCCTGCCAGCCAATCCGCCAAGGTTTTTCTCCTTCACGGCGCACGCGACCCGGCGATCCGGGCAACGAGATCCGCAAGTCCCTCCGGCCGCCATGCCTGCGCCGAAATGCCGCCAGCGGGCTCTTCGTTTCCCGGCGGCATGACGGCCTGGCCGAAACCGAGCTTCTCGGCTTCCTTGAGCCGGCTTGCCGCATGCGCGACCGGGCGGACGGCGCCCGAGAGGCTGATTTCGCCGAAATAGACGCAATCGGCGGGCAGGGCAAGCCCGGTGAGCGAGGAGACGAGCGCGGCCGCCACCGCCAGATCCGCCGCCGGTTCGAATATGCGGTAGCCACCGGCCACGTTCAGGTACACGTCATGGGTGGCGAAACGCACGCCGCAGTGGGCTTCGAGCACCGCCAGCACCATGGAAAGCCTTGGCGAATCCCAACCCACCACGGCGCGCCGCGGCGTGCCGAGCGGGGAGGGGGCGACGAGCGCCTGGATCTCCACCAGCACCGGCCGCGTGCCCTCCATGCCGGCGAAGACGGCGGCACCGGGTGCGGCCGCGCTACGCTCGCCCAGGAAAAGCTCCGATGGGTTCGGCACCTCGCGCAGGCCCTTGTCCCCCATCTCGAAGACGCCGATCTCGTCCGTCGGGCCGAAACGGTTCTTCACCGTGCGCAGGATGCGGTAGTGATGCCCGCCTTCGCCCTCGAAATAAAGAACGCCGTCCACCATGTGCTCGACCACGCGCGGGCCGGCGATCTGCCCTTCCTTGGTGACGTGGCCGACGAGCACGATGGCCGCCCCCGTCGACTTGGCATAGCGGATCATCGCCTGGGCCGACGCACGCACCTGCGTCACCGTGCCCGGCGCCGATTCGGCAAGGTCGGTCCACAGCGTCTGGATGGAATCGAGGATGACGAGATCGGGCCTCTTGCCGTCGCCGATGGTGGCCAGGATGTCCTCGACATTGGTCTCGGCGGCAAGCTCCACCGGCGTCTCCGCCACGCCAAGCCGCTGTGCCCTGAGCCTGATCTGCGCCACCGCCTCCTCGCCCGAGACGTAGATGACGCGGTGGCCCCTCGCGGCAAGGGCGGCCGCCGCCTGGGTCAAAAGGGTGGATTTACCGATGCCCGGATCGCCGCCCACCAGAAGCGCCGAGCCGCGCACGAAGCCGCCGCCCGTCGCCCGGTCCAGTTCGCCGATGCCGGTGACGATGCGCGGCGCGTCCTCGATGTCGCCGGAAAGCGTCGTCAGCGCCACGGCGCGGCCGGCCCGCGCCTTGCGCAGGGACTGCGGCCCCGCGCCGATGCCGCCGACGGTGCCTTCCTCGACAAGCGTGTTCCACTCGCCGCAGCCATCGCACTTGCCCGCCCAACGGGCATGCACGGTGCCGCAGTTCTGGCAGACGAACTGGACGCGGGACTTGGCCATCAGTGGGCGGCCCTGGTGCGGTTGGCTGCTGTTTCTCGCTCCGCGCGCGTCATCCCGGCCAAGGGAGCTTTGCTCCCGCGAGCCGGGATCCATTCCGTGACTCTTCCACATTCCGGAATGGGTCCCGGACAGCCTCCGCTTCGCTCCGGCTTCCGGGATGACGCACGTATGGATAGGTCGTTGCAGTTCAGCGATTGGCTCACACCCCACCCCCCACATACTCGCGGTGATACCGCCGCCCCAGCGACGTCAAAAGCTCGTAGGCGACCGTCCCGGCCGCCTCCGCCACGGCATCGATCGGCATGTTCGGCCCGAACAGTTCGATGTGGTCGCCCACCGCCACCGCGTCCGGCCCGAGCGCGGTGACGTCGAAAAGCGTGAGGTCCATCGTCACCCGGCCGACGACCGGCGCCTCGTGCCCGTGGATGAAGCCGCTGGCGCCGCCGCGCACATCGCGCAAGGGCACGCCGCCGCCCGAGGCGGCGCGATGGTAGCCGTCGGCATAGCCGGTGGAGGCGACGGCGATGATCGTGTCGCGATGAAGCGGGGTGGCGCCGTAGCTGGCGGCGTCGCCGGCGCGCACCTGCTTCACCTGCGCCACGCGCGCTTCCGCCGTCACGACCGGCCGCATCGGGTTTGCCGCGTCGCTGACCGGCGCCCCGCCGTAGAGCGCGATGCCCGGCCGTGTGACATCGCACAGGTAGTCGCCGCCGAGGAAGATGCCGGCGGAGTTGGCAAGGCTTGATTCGGTTTCTGGGAAAAGCGCCCGAAGTGCCTGAAAGGATTCAAGTTGCCGCCGGTTCATGGGGTGGCCGGGCGTGTCCGCGCAGGCGAGGTGGCTCATCACCAGGACCGGGGTGAGCGCATTCGTCAGCGCGTTTTCCTCCGCCAGGGTGCGGGCCCGCTCCGGCGCCAGGCCAAGCCGGTTCATGCCGGTCTCGACATGGATGGCGCAGGGGCGCGGCGTATCGCCGTCGTCCCAGCCATAGGCTTCCCAGATGGAAAGATCGCTCTGCGCGTTGAGAACCGGGATCAGCCGCCCCTCGCGGTAGGCGGCCGCCGCTTCCGGGCCGAAAAGCCCGTTGAAGACGAAGATTTCCGCATCCGGCAGGACGGTGCGCAGCGCCAGGCCCTCCGCCGGCAGCGCCACGAAGAAGCGCCGGCATCCCGCCGCCCAGAGCGCACGCGCCACGGGGCCAAGGCCAAGCCCGTAGGCATCGGCCTTCACCACGGCGGCCGCCTGCGCCGGCGCCGAGCGTTTTGCCAAAAGGCGGTAATTCGCCGCCAGCGCGGAAAGATCGACGGTCAGCCGCCCCCCCGCCAGATGCGGCGCTGGCCCGCTGCCGGTCATGTCGGGCAAATAGGGCACCTCTACTCGAAACGCTCCGGCAGGTGGGAATCCTCGGCAAGGTCGGAGAAGCGGGTGAACTCGCCCTGGAAGCCGAGATTGACGGAGCCTGTAGGCCCGTGGCGCTGCTTGGCGATGATGACCTCGGCCTTACCGCGCGCCTCGTTCATCTCGCTCTCCCACTTGATGTACTCTTCCGTGCCGGGCTTCGGCTCGCGGTTGCCCAGATAATACTCCTCGCGGTAGACGAAGAGAACCACGTCGGCGTCCTGCTCGATGGAGCCCGATTCGCGCAGGTCCGAAAGCTGCGGGCGCTTGTCCTCGCGGCTTTCCACCTGACGGGAAAGCTGGGAGAGCGCGAGGATCGGCACGGCGAGCTCCTTGGCGAGCGCCTTCAGCCCGGTGGTGATCTCGGTGATCTCCTGCACGCGGTTCTGCTGGGCGCGGGCACTGGTGCCCTGCATGAGCTGCACGTAGTCGATGACGAGAACGTCGAGCCCGCGCTGGCGCTTCAGCCGCCTTGCGCGCGCGGCGAGCTGGGCGATGGAGATGCCGCCCGTCTGGTCGATGAAGAGCGGGATCTTCTGCATCATCTGCGCGCAGCCCACCAGCTTCTCGAAATCGGCCTCGGAGATCTCGCCGCGGCGGATCTTGGAGGAGGGGATTTCCGTCTGCTCGGAGATGATGCGGGTGGCCAGCTGCTCCGACGACATTTCCAGCGAGAAGAAGCCGACAACGCCGCCATTGGCCGCGGCGAAGGAGCCGTCGGCCTGCGGCGCCGGCTCGTAGGCGTTGGCGATGTTGAAGGCGATATTGGTGGCAAGCGACGTCTTGCCCATGCCGGGGCGGCCGGCAAGGATGATGAGGTCCGACGGCTGCAGGCCGCCCATGCGCCGGTCGAGGTCGCGCAGGCCCGTGGCGATGCCGGACAGATGCCCGTCGCGCATGAAGGCGGCGTTGGCCATGTCGACGGCGATCTTGGTGGCATCGCCGAAGCTTTCGAAACCGCCGTCGTAGCGCCCGGTCTCGGCAAGCTCGAACAGCCGCCGCTCCGCATCCTCGATCTGCTCGCCCGGCGCCATATCGACAGGCGCGTCATAGGCGATGTTGACCATGTCCTCGCCGACGGTGATCAGCGCCCGGCGGATGGCGAGGTCATAGATGGCGCGGCCGTAGTCGGCGGCGTTGATGACGGTGACGGCCTCCGCGGCGAGCCGCGCGGTATACTGCTGCACCGTCATCTCGCCCACTTTCTCGTCGGCGGGCAGGAACGTCTTGATGGTCACCGGATTGGCCATCTTGCCCATGCGGATGAGTTCGCCCGCCACCTCGTATATCTTGCGGTGCAGCGGCTCGTAGAAATGGGTCGACTTCAGGAAGTCCGAAACGCGGTAGAAGGCGTCGTTGTTGACGAGGATGGCGCCGAGCAGGGCCTGCTCGGCCTCGATATTGTTGGGTGCCTCGCGATAAAGAGGCGTTTCCGCCGTGTTCAGCTTGCGGACTGCTTCAGCCATCGGATTTCCGTTTGTCGCTATTATGGCTGCCGGATAACAGCGGACAAATCCGGCGCCCCCAAAACCGTTCTCTCGTAGACCTTTGCGCGCCGCTGCGTAAGGCTGTTGTGCCGAAGCATCCCGCTATCCACACGCAATCGCGCCGCGCACCGTGGAAAACGCATTCCTGCGTTTTCCATGCTTGACAGCGAATCACCAGCGTAGGGTGGATAATATTCCTATTCGGCCGCGTCGGTAAACGTCTTTCGCCCGTTGGGGGCGGCCAGCCGCTTCTCCGTCTCGCCGATATAATCGCGTGTCAGCGGCAGCGTTTCGCGCTTCTTGGCGAGCTGGATCTGGAAGACCACCATATCCTGCCAGCGGAAGGAGGCCTCGGAGCCGGCGAGATAGAATTCCCACATGCGTGCGAAACGCTCGTCATAGATCTCCAGAACCTTGTCGCGATTGGCCAGGAAGCGCTCGCGCCAGTTCTTCAGCGTCTCCGCATAGTGCAGCCTCAGCACCTCGATATCGGTGATCAAGAGGCCGGACTTCTCGATCGCCGGAATCACCTCCGAAAGGGAAGGGATGTAGCCGCCGGGGAAGATGTGCTTGCGGATGAAGGCATTGGTGACCGTCGGTCCGGAGGTGCGGCCGATCGTGTGCAGGAGCATCACGCCGTCGTCGCTCAAGAGCTGTGCGCACTTGTCGAAGAAGGTGCGGTAGTGGTTGATGCCCACATGCTCGAACATGCCGACCGAGACGATACGGTCGAACGGTCCGCAAAGCGCCCGGTAGTCGGCGATCTCGAAGCGCGCCTTGCCGTCGAGCTTCTCCTCCTTCGCCCGCTTCCGGGAGACCGCGTGCTGCTCTTCCGACAGGGTGACGCCGAGGAGGTCGACGTCGAACTGGCGCGCCAGATAGAGCCCCAGCCCGCCCCATCCGGAGCCGATGTCGAGCACCTTCTGGCCCGGCTCCAGCGCCAGCTTGGCGGCGATGTGGCGCTTCTTGGCGCGCTGCGCCTCTTCCAGGGAAGTGTCCGGGTCAGGGAAATAGGCGCAGGAGTACTGCATATCCTCGTCGAGGAAAATCCGGTAGAGCTCGCCCGAGAGGTCGTAATGGCGTGCGACGTTGCGCTTGGAACGGCTGGCGGGGTTGAACTGGTGCAGGCGGCGGAAAAGATAACGCACGCCTTCGCCCAGCTTCATGACGAACGCCTCAGCGCCGGCGCCCTCCAGGTTCTGATAGCTGAGCTTGAGCAGCGCCAGGACGTCGCCCTGCTCGAAATCCAGTTCGCCCTCCATATAGCTTTCAGGAACCGCCAGCATCGGGTCGAGTGCGATCGCCCGCTCGGCTCTCCTCGAATGGATGACGATATGCACCGGTTCGCCGGACCCGTCGCCGAAACGGTGCACCGCGCCGTCCGCGTCCGTGATGCTCAGGGAGCCCGACCGCACGAGGCGGGAAGCAAGTTTCGCAAGCAACTGGTTCATCACTCACCCCGCTAGCCTGGGATGTTGCGATTATGTATCACAAGCGCCTCGGTTGAAAAGGGTTCCCGAGGCTCGCCTGCACCCACGGCGAAAAGACTGCTGACATCGCGAGAAACGCCGCAATCCGCCCAATACGGCGCTGACGACCCTCTGGACACAATTGGCTCAATTCGCCTGAAATATTGGCTCACAAAAAGTGTGGGGCCGGACGTTGCCGCCCGGCCCCTCAAAGCATACCCACGGAAGGCCCGGCTCAGGCCTTCTCTTCCTCCTCGCCTCCGGCGGGCGCCTCCTCGGCAGCGGTCTCCTCCGCCTCTTCCGGCTCCGCGAACTCGGCTTCCGGGTCGAAGAACTCCTCCGGCCGGGCGCTCTCGTTGACGTCCTCGCCGTAGATCGCCTCGGCCGAATCCAGCGTCTCGCCCTGCGCCTGGCGCTCCGCCTCCTCGGCCGAGCGGGCAACGTTGAGGCTGATGGTCACGACGACCTCGGGGTGCAGCGCGATCGCCACGTTCATCACACCGATCGTCTTGATCGGCTGGTTGAGATCGACCTGGTTGCGGCCGATCTTGAAGCCGTTCTCGTCCAGCACCTCGACGATGTCGCGCGGCGAGACGGAGCCGTAGAGCTGTCCCGTCTCGGCGGCCGAGCGGATGACGACGAAGCTCTGGCCGTCGAGCTTCTCGGCGACGCCCTCGGCTTCCTTCTTCCGCTCCAGGTTGCGCGCCTCGAGCTCGACGCGCTGCGTCTCGAACTTTTTCCTGTTGGCCTCGTTGGCGCGCAGCGCCTTGCCCTGCGGCAGCAGGAAGTTGCGCGCAAAGCCGTCCTTGACCTTCACGACGTCGCCCATCTGGCCGAGCCGCGGGATGCGTTCCAGGAGAATGATTTCCATCGTTCCGTTTCCTTCTTCAGGCGGCAATCAGCCGCTTGGGCTTCGGCGGCTAGTCGCCGCTTGAGCATGGAAGGCAGGTCAGGAAACGGGTGCCTTGCGGCTTCAGGTTCGCTGTCCTGCCCTTCTGGCAGTTAGGGGCCTTGCCCCAACTCGGGATTTTCCTGTCCCTCGATCCGCGCCCGCCGCGGGGAGGGGCTGCGGGCGCAAATGCGCCCGCAGCCGGTCTTACTTCACCACGTAGGGCAAAAGGCCCAGGAAGCGCGCCCGCTTGATCGCCCTGGCAAGCTCGCGCTGCTTCTTCTGGCTCACCGCGGTGATGCGCGACGGCACGATCTTGCCGCGCTCGGAAATGTAGCGCTGCAGGAGCTTGACGTCCTTGTAGTCGATCTTCGGCGCGTTCGAGCCGGAGAACGGGCAGGTCTTGCGGCGGCGGTGGAAGGGGCGCCGCGTCGGGATCTGGTTGATGTCGACCATTATTGGCCTCCCTCACTGGCTTCGCGCGGCTGGCGCGGGCGGTCATCGCGATCAAAGCGCGGACGGTCGTCGCGGTCGCCGCGCGGGCCGCGGTCGTCACGGCGCGGGCCACGGTCGTCGCGGCGCGGGCCGCGGTCGTCGCGGCGCTGCATCATCGCCGACGGGCCTTCCTCGTGCGCGTCAACGCGCACAGTCATGAAGCGCAGCACGTCCTCGGAAAGTCCCATCTGCCGCTCCATCTCCTTGACGGCATCTGCCGGCGCGTCGATGTCCACGAGCGTGAAATAGGCCTTGCGGTTCTTCTTGATCCGGTAGGCGAGGGACTTCAGTCCCCAGTTCTCGACCCGGCCGATCGTGCCTCCGCCGTTCTCGATGACACCCTTGTATTGCTCAAGGAGCGCATCGACCTGCTGCTGCGAGAGGTCCTGCCGGGCAAGAAACACATGTTCGTATAGAGCCATTGTCTTGCCTTTCTTCTGTTCCGTCCGTCGGGCCCCAGCGGCTAAAGCCTCAGCGACCTATCTTGCCGGCTTGGCCGGAGAAGAAAGGCGCGTATTGGAGACGGTCGAGAGCGGAGACACGGGAGGCGGAAGACTTTTGCCTTCACAACGGGCGACAAACACCCGGCCCTCCGTTCAGCCCCCAACTGGGACCGGCAGACGGCGCGTATATACAGGGTTTTGGGCTGGATGCAAGGGTGTGGCCGGGTGAGAATGCCTGGCAGTGCGAGTGAACCGTGATATTGTGAGCATATGGCCGAGAGAAGTTCTATCAAGCGTGATGCCCGAACTGGCAAGTTTATCGTCGGACGTGAGGCAATGACAAAGCTGAACGAGATCGAAGGTGTCTGCCTATCCATCTCGTCTCGGGCGATGTTCGCCGATTTCGATGACAAGGGTATACCGCATGAGGAGCGTCGCATGGCTATTTGGGAGAAGCACAGTAAAGGTGTACACCAACCCTTGGAGCAGGCGAATGTCCCGCGTCTGACGCCCGAAGACCAGATGCGTTTCGCGGAAGCGCTCATCAATCCGCCAGAGCCTAACGCACGGCTTCGTCGCTCTGCCAAGCTTCATGGAGAGCTTGTCGAACAGTCGGATTTGTCTGGTTCAGGGCGCAGAACTGGTCCCTCGTTGCCACCGAACTCCCACACCTGATCTGCCTAAGATAGCGTGGTCGTAAGCGGCGCCATTCAGTGAGAATTTGCTGTGCTTCTGGTTGCCGTAAGCTTTCCAGCCGCAGCGTCCAGAAACGCCGAAGCTCCCACAAGGGTGGCAAGTGGCTCCTTGTCATGGCCCAACGGCAATCCACCGAGAATGGGAACATCCAGTCGATCGAGATGCTCCCGTAGCAGATCGATGATCGTGAAGTCGCCTGTAAGCTCGAAGCCTGTGAACCGGCCGACGGCGACGGCCGCCAAACCGTCCAAGTGGCCGCCCTTGCGGAGCATCGTCAACTGCCGGTCGACCTGACCCAGACGGGAGTTCACCGCTTCCACCAGAAGAATAGCTCCCTTCAGGCTCGGCAATGCCCAGCCCGCGGCCGTCGCGAGCATGTCAAGATTGCCCCCGATAAGCCGGCCCTGCGCGCGCCCTTCCGTCGTTAGAGCGGATGTCGGCTCCTCCGCGCGGGATTGGATCACGATGTCGTCCGACCCCATTAGGATATTTTGCATAAAGGCGCGGCAGGGCTCCCAAAGGGTCACCGCTCCGTGCACGCCGATCAGCCCACACTGCTTCCAAAGCATCAGATGCAGGATGGTGATGTCGCTGAAGCCGACGAGCAGCTTCGGATCGCGTCGAACGGCGTCGAAGTCGAGCCGGTCGGCAATCCGGTAGGAGCCCTTGCCGCCGCGTGTAGCAATTATCCCCCGCACGTTGGGGTCCCGGAGCGCATCGTTGAGGTCGGCGAGGCGCTCTTCATCGGTGCCAGCGAAACGGGCGAAGCTGGAAAAGGCGCGTGCGCCGAACTCCACCTTGAGGCCCCAGCTCTCCAGCAACTCGGCACGCCGGAGAATCTGATCCCTCTCAGGCGTGCTTGCGGGAGAGACGAAACGGACCGTATCGCCCGGTTTCAGCCTTGGCGGCATCACGGCAATCACGCCGGCTCCATCCCTCACACCTTCAGCCGATACCCCGTCTTGAAGATCCACCACACCAGCCCCAGGCACAGCGCCAGGAACAGCGAGATCATGGCGATGCTGACCGTCACGCTCACGTCCGACGTCTCGTAGAAGCTCCAGCGGAAGCCGCTGATGAGGTAGAGCACCGGATTGGCGAGCGTCACCTTCTGCCAGAATTCGGGCAGCATCTCGATGGAGTAGAACGAGCCGCCGAGGAAGACCAGCGGCGTGACAACGAGCAGCGGAATGAGCTGCAGCTTCTCGAAATTGTCGGCCCAGATGCCGATGATGAAGCCGAACAGGCTGAAGGTGACCGCGGTCGCCACCAGGAAGAACAGCATCCAGAAGGGATGGCGGATCTCGATGGGCACGAAGAGATGCGCCGTCGCCAGGATGATGGTGCCGAGGATGAGCGACTTGGTCGCCGCCGCCCCCACATAGCCAAGCACGATTTCGAGGAAGGAGATGGGTGCCGACAGCACCTCGTAGATCGTTCCGACGAATTTCGGGAAATAGATGCCGAAGGAGGCGTTGGAGATCGAGTTCTGCAGAAGCGTCAGCATCATCAGCCCCGGCACGATGAAGGAGCCGTAGGGAACGCCGTTGATCTCCTCGATGCGCGAGCCGATGGCGGCGCCGAAGACGATGAAATAGAGCGAGGTGGAAAGCACCGGCGACACCACGCTTTGAAGCAGGGTGCGCCGCATGCGCGCCATCTCGAAGATATAGATCGCTTTGACGGCCTCGAAATTCACCGCGTTTCCTCCACCAGGGTGACGAAGATGTCCTCAAGCGAGCTCTGCTCGGTGTCGAGGTCCTTGATCGAGATTCCCGCCCGGTTGAGGTCGGCAAGCAGCGAGCCGATGCCCGTGCGCTCTGCCTGCGTGTCGTAGCGGTAGACGAGGCGCTCGCCGCCGTTCTCCAGATCGAGATCGTAGCGGCCGAGCGCTTCGGGGAGCGATTCCAGAACGTCGTTCAGCTCGAGCGTGAGCTGCTTCTTGCCGAGCTTGCGCATCAGCTCGTTCTTCTCCTCCACCAGGATCAGCCGGCCCTTGTTGATCACGCCCACCCGGTCGGCGATTTCCTCCGCCTCCTCGATATAGTGGGTGGTGAGGATGATGGTCACGCCGCCCTCCTCGCGCAGCCGCCGCACCAGCTGCCACATGTCCTTGCGCAATTCCACGTCGACGCCCGCCGTCGGCTCGTCGAGGAACAGGATCTTCGGCTCGTGCGCCAGGGCCTTGGCGATCATGACTCGCCGCTTCATGCCGCCGGAAAGCTCGAGGATCTTATTGTCCTTCTTGTCCCACAGGGTGAGGTCCCTGAGGAGTTGCTCGATGAGTTCGGGCTTCGGCTTCTTGCCGAACAGGCCGCGGCTGTAGCTCACCGTGTCCCACACGGTCTCGAAGGTCTCCACGTGCAGTTCCTGCGGCACCAGCCCGATGAGTTCCCGCGCGGCGCGGAACTCGCTGATGATGTCGTGGCCCTGCACGCTGACCTTGCCATTGGTCGCGTTGACGATGCCGCAGACGATGGAGATCAGCGTCGTCTTGCCGGCGCCGTTGGGGCCGAGCAGGGCGAGGATCTCGCCGTTGTGGATGTCGAGGTCGACCTCTTGCAGGGCTGCAAGACCCGAATCGTAAACTTTGGAAAGTCTGGAAATGGAGATCGCGTGCTGCATGGAAGACCGTATGGCTGGGGAATGGAACGGCACTCGATACGCGCCACGGTGCGGCACGCCGAACGGCACTGAAAGCCAAAGCCGGTCTCATATAGGCCACTTGGTCTCCGGTTGCCATACCGGCGTTTCGGAGAGGGTTACATTTCCTGACACGGCCGCCGCAGAATCCCGCAAAATCAATCGTTTGCCGGGTTCATCTCGGCGATCAGCGCAAGCTGCGCACACTTGAGGACAGGCAGGCCGATCAGCGCGGCCGCCACCTCTCGTGTCCGCCGCCGGCGCGGACACCGGCAAAAGGCTTGACGTGGCCTGGCTGTTGCGCCACCACGTGCGCCCCAAACGGGCAAGCAAAACACGTGGGAGTAGCCGGCAATGAGCATCGCCTTCACTTTTCCCGGCCAGGGCAGCCAGGCGGTCGGCATGGGACGCGATCTGGCCGAAGCTTTTCCGGAAGCGCGCGCGGTCTTCGACGAGGTGGACGAGGCGCTCGCCCAAAAGCTCTCCAAGCTCATGTGGGAAGGGCCGGAGGACGAATTGACGCTGACGGCCAACGCCCAGCCCGCGCTGATGGCGGTCTCCATGGCGGCTATCCGCGTGATGGAGAAGGGCGGCCTGTCGCTGAAAGACAAGGTCGCCTATGTCGCCGGCCATTCGCTGGGCGAATATTCGGCCCTTTGCGCGGCCGGCACCTTCTCGCTTGCCGACACGGCCCGCCTCCTGCGCATCCGCGGCAACGCCATGCAGGCCGCCGTCCCGGTGGGCGAGGGTGCCATGGCGGCCATCATCGGCCTTGAGACGGATGACGTCGAGGCGGTCTGCGTGGAAGCCGGAAAGGGCACGGTCTGCCAGGTCGCCAACGACAATGGCGGCGGCCAGCTTGTCATCTCCGGCGCCGCGCCCGCCGTGGAGGAGGCGGCGAGGCTTGCCACCGACAGGGGGGCAAGGCGCGCCATCATGCTGCCGGTCTCCGCCCCCTTCCACTCCGCCCTCATGGCGCCTGCCGCCGAGCGCATGCGCGAAGCCCTGGCCGGTGTGGCCAAGAGCGCCCCTGCCGTGCCTGTCCTCGCCAATGTCACGGTCACTCCCCTCCGCGATCCCGACGAGATCGCCGCCCGCCTGGTCGAGCAGGTCACGGGCCGTGTACGCTGGCGCGAGACGGTGGAGTGGTTCGGCGGGAACGGCGTCGGCACGCTCTACGAGATCGGCTCGGGCAAGGTGCTGACCGGCCTTGCCCGCCGCATCAACCGGGATATCGAGGCGATCGCGGTCAATGCGCCAGTGGATATAGACGCGGCGATCAAGGCGCTCGCCTGAGCGTTGTGGTAGGAATTTCCCGGGCAGATTCGAAGAAGGACAAGGTCATGTTCGATCTCAGTGGCCGCAAGGCGCTCATCACCGGAGCATCCGGCGGCATCGGCGAGGCCGTTGCCCGTGCTCTTCATGCACAGGGCGCCATCGTCGGCCTGCACGGCACGCGCGTCGAGAAGCTGGAGAGCCTTGCAGGCGAGCTTGGGGAGCGCGCGCGGATATTTCCCGCCAACCTGTCCGACCGCAACGAAGTCAAGGCCATGGCCGCAAAAGCGGAATCGGAGCTTGAAGGCGTCGACATCCTCGTCAACAATGCCGGCATCACCCGCGACGGCCTGTTCGTGCGCATGAGCGACGAGGACTGGGACGCGGTGCTGGAGGTCAACCTTACCTCCGCCTTCCGCCTCACGCGCGAGCTGACCCACCCCATGATGCGCCGCCGCTTCGGCCGCATCGTCAACATCTCGTCCGTGGTCGGCGTCACCGGCAACCCCGGCCAGGCCAACTACTGCGCCTCCAAGGCCGGTCTCATCGGCTTTTCCAAATCGCTGGCCCAGGAGATCGCCACCCGCAACGTCACCGTCAACTGCGTTGCCCCCGGCTTCATCGAATCGGCCATGACCGAGAAGCTGAACGAGAAGCAGCGCGACGCCATCATGGGTGTCATTCCCATGAAGCGCATGGGCTCCGGCGGGGAGATCGCCTCCGCGGTCGTCTATCTGGCTTCCGCGGAAGCCGGCTACGTAACCGGCCAGACGATCCATGTGAACGGCGGTATGGTGATGATCTAGAGACCGCTTGAGAATTCGCTGCGGCGCGACAGGTGCCCGCCGCAGTAGAATATCAAACGGTTCTGACGGAGCGGCTTGGCGCCTGCCCTGCATCGTGATATGGCGCGCGCGGTACGGCTGGCTGTCTATCAAAGAAGGCGAGGACGGCTGGTGAAGGGCGAGAAAGCCGTTGATCCGGTCATCTTTTCAGCTTGATTAGCGGCAAGCCTGCCGCTAACGAAGACCGGAAATTCATGAAGTCGAGGGTTCCCACATGAGCGATACTGCAGAACGCGTCAAGAAAATCGTTGTCGAGCATCTTGGCGTCGACGCCGAAAAGGTCATCGAACAGGCCAGCTTCATCGACGATCTCGGCGCGGACAGCCTCGACACCGTCGAACTGGTGATGGCTTTCGAGGAAGAGTTCGGCGTCGAAATTCCTGATGACGCGGCCGAGACGATTCTCACCGTCGGTGACGCGGTGAAGTACATCGACAAGGCGACTGCCTGACGCCGGCGCGCTGGCTCCCGGCTGAAACTGCCACAATGGCGGGACATTCCGTAAAAATGAGACGCGTCGTCGTCACCGGCATCGGGCTCCTCTCGCCGCTTGGCCTTGGCGCCGAGCTGGGCTGGAAGAGCCTGCTTTCCGGCAAGAGCGCGGCAAGGCGCATCGACCAGTTCGAGGTCGACGACCTGCCGTGCAAAGTTGCCAACAGCATCCCGCGCGAGGGGGAGGGGGCGTTCGATCCGGATGCCTTCCTGGAGCCGCGCGAGCAACGCAAGGTCGGCGATTTCATCATCTACGGCATCGCCGCCGCCGACCAGGCGTTGGCCGATTCGGGCTGGGAACCGAAAACCGAAGCCGACCGCTACGCCACCGGCGTCATGATCGGCTCCGGCATCGGCGGCATCGAGGGCATCGCCGAAAACGCACTCATTCTGCGTGAGCGCGGCCCCCGCCGCATCAGTCCGTTCTTCATTCCCGGCAATATTATCAATCTGGTTTCTGGCCAGGTGTCGATCCGCCATCGCTTGAAGGGGCCGAACCACGCCGTGGTCACCGCCTGCTCCACCGGCGCTCACGCGATCGGCGACGCCTCGCGCCTCATCATGCTGGGCGATGCCGATGTGATGCTGGCCGGCGGCGCCGAATCGCCCGTCACCCGCCTGTCGATTGCCGGCTTCTCCGCCTGCAAGGCGCTTTCCACCCGCTTCAACGACACGCCCGAAAAGGCCTCGCGCCCCTATGACCGCGACCGCGACGGTTTCGTCATGGGCGAGGGTGCCGGCGTGGTCGTGCTCGAGGAACTGGAGCACGCCAAGGCGCGCGGCGCCAAGATCTACGCCGAGGTGGTCGGCTACGGCCTGACGGGTGACGCCTACCATATCACGGCACCCGCCGAGGACGGCGATGGCGCGTTCCGCTGCATGAGCGCGGCGATCAAGCGTGCCAGCCTGACGCCGGCCGACGTCGATTATATCAACGCCCATGGCACCTCCACCATGGCCGACACCATCGAGCTCAAGGCGGTCGAGCGCCTGATGGGCAACGCGGCGGGCAAGGTGTCGATGTCGTCCACCAAGTCCTCTATCGGGCATCTTCTCGGGGCCGCGGGTGCCGCCGAGGCGATCTTTTCGATCCTGGCCATCAGAGACGGTGTGGCACCGCCGACCATCAATCTCGACAACCCGGAAGCCGAGACGGTGATCGATCTCGTCCCGCACAAGCCGCGCAAGCGCAAGATCGACGTGGCCTTGTCCAACTCCTTCGGCTTCGGCGGCACCAACGCCTCGCTGGTGTTCCGGCGCTTCGAAGCCTGATCGCGCGTGCGATCGGGGCTTTGACGCCGGAAATTTGACGCTATTGTGCCTCACTTTGTGGCGATGAATCCGCTGATCGCGGGAGAGGAGACGGCTGACGCGATGACGGAAGAATCGGACAATTTCGGCAGAAGGTCTGAGCAGGCGGCAAGGCCGCTCGCCGCCAGGTCGGCGCGCGAGGCGCTGCGCCCCGAGGCGGGAACGCCACCTCCGCCCAAGCGCTCGCGCCAGTCGCGCAACCAGTTTGTCGTGTTTCTGAATTTCGTCGTCTCTTCCGTCGTCTTCCTGGTGATCGTCACCGGCGTCGTCCTCTATCTCGGCAAGCGCGAATTCGAGAGCCCGGGACCGTCGACGGCGGCCGAGACGATCCTCATTCGGCCCAATACCGGCGTGCGTGAGATCGCCGAGATGCTGGAGCGCCAGGGCCTCATCAGCGACCAGCGCATCTTCCTCATCGGCCTGCGCGTGCATGGCGCCGACGCTAGCCTCAAGGCCGGCGAATACGAGATCAAGGCCGGCGCTTCCATGGCCGAGATCATGGAGCTTCTGGAGAGCGGCAAGTCCGTGCTCTATTCGCTCACCATCCCCGAGGGGCGTACGGTCGCCCAGGTGTTCAAGGCGGTGGCTGCAACCCAGGAACTGTCGGGCGAGATACCCGAGGAAACGCCTCCCGAGGGAAGCCTCGCCGCCGACACGCTGCGCTTCACCCGTGGCATGCCGCGCAAGGAGGTTATCGCCAAGCTGAGAGCCCAGCAGGAAGAACTCGTCCAGAGCATCTGGGAAAGGCGCGCCGAGAACCATCCGCTGCAGAACATCGACGAATTCGTGACACTGGCCTCCATCGTCGAGAAGGAGACGGGCCAGGCCGACGAGCGCTCGCGCGTGGCCGCCGCCTTCCTCAACCGGCTGGAGCGGGGCATGCGCCTGCAATCCGACCCCACGGTCATCTATGGGCTGTTCGGCGGCGAGGGCAAACCGGCCGACCGCCCCATCTACCGCTCCGACCTTGCCAAGGAAACGCCCTACAACACCTATCTGGTCGACGGCCTGCCGCCGACGCCGATTGCCAATCCGGGCCGTGCCGCGCTGGAGGCGGTGGCCAATCCGTCGCAGACGGACGAACTCTACTTCGTCGCCGACGGCACGGGCGGACACGTCTTCGCCACGACACTCGAAGAGCACAACGAGAACGTGGCGCGCTGGCGCAAGATCGAGCGCGAACGGAGGGCCGAGGCGGAGGCCGCCGAGAACGATGCCCAAGAGGGCGATGAGCGCAACTGACGCGGCCGCTCGCGGCAGGCACCGCAGGCGGTGGGGAAGAAGATGGCACTACAAAGCATGACGGGCTTTGCCCGCGCCGGGCTCGTCGACGAGATGGCCGCGGTCACTTGGGAGCTTCGCTCGGTCAACGGCCGTGGGCTGGAGGCGCGCCTGCGCCTGCCGCCGGGCTTCGAGCGGCTGGAGCAGGCGGCCAAAGGCGCTGTCGGCAAGCGCTTTTCCCGCGGCAACATACAGGCGAGCCTTTCCGTTACGCGCGGCGAGGCGTTGCGTCGCCCCGTGGTCGACGAGGCGTTCCTAGCCGAGGTGGCCAAACTCGCCCACCGGCTGGAGCGGGAACACGGCGCCGCCCCGGCGACGGCCGATGGCCTTCTGGCGCTGCGCGGGGTCATGGAGATGCCCGATGCCAGCGCCGACGAAGAGGCCCGCGCACGGCTCGACGAGCTCGCCCTGCGGGCGCTGGATACGGCGCTGGACGAGCTGGCGGCGGCACGTCGCGAGGAGGGCGTATCGCTCGGCGTCGTCCTCGAAGGCCACCTCGCCGCAATCGAGGCGCTCACCCTGCGGGCGGAAGCGGACACTTCGCGCGAGCCCGCCAATATCCGCGCCCGCCTCGAAGAGCAGGTGCGGCTTCTCATGGATGCCGCGCCCGCCCTCGACGAGAACCGCCTCAACCAGGAAGCGGCCTTCCTCGCCACCAAGGCCGATATCCGCGAAGAGATCGACCGGCTGAAGACCCATGTCGCCTCCGCCCGTGCGCTTCTCGCCACTGGCGGGCCGATCGGGCGCAAGCTCGATTTTCTTGCGCAGGAATTTAACCGCGAATCGAATACGCTGTGCTCCAAATCCAACGCCGCTTCCGTGACGGCGATCGGCCTCGAATTGAAGGCGGTCGTCGACCAGTTCCGGGAGCAGGTGCAGAATCTGGAGTAGCGGGCAATGGAACCGGACCTTTCTTCCAACGGCATCCGCCGCAGGGGCCTGATGCTTGTCCTGTCGTCGCCGTCCGGCGCCGGCAAGTCCACCATCGCCCGCACGATCCTCGAAAAAGTGCCGGGCTTCGAGCTCTCGGTCAGCGTGACCACGCGGCCGCGCCGCGGCAGCGAGATCGAGGGCGTGCACTATCATTTCAAGTCCCAGCGCGACTTCGAGATGCTGCGCGACAACGACGATCTCCTCGAGTGGGCGGAGGTCCACGGAAACCTCTACGGCACGCCGAAGAAGCCGGTCGAGGAGGCGATCGCCGAAGGCCGCGACATGCTGTTCGACATCGATTGGCAGGGCGCGGCGCAGCTGCGCGAGAAGATGCGCGGCGATGTCGTCTCCATCTTCGTCCTGCCGCCGACGATGAAGGAGCTTCTGGCTCGACTGAAGCGCCGCGCCGAGGATCCGCAGAACGTCATCGAGACGCGGCTGAAGAACGCCCGCTTCGAGATCGAGCAATGGCGGGAATACGACTACGTCATCGTCAACGACGATCTGAACCGCGCCTTCGCAAGCGTGCGCGCCATCATCACCGCCGAACGCCTCCGCCGCGACCGCCTGCCGGGGCTGTTTGATTTTGTGGCGGGGCTGTTGGAGGAGAAGGGGGAGTAAGGCCGGGGGCCGGTGGTAGGTGGGCTTTCACCTCACCTGCCGGAATGGCATGATTGCGGACTTTTGCGACATTCGGATTGGCGGCTGGCACGGACGTGTTTCGACCCTTGTCTGCCCTTCGTTCGGCGCGGCGCTACGGCAAAACGCGACCTATAGCCGACCGTCGCGAGGTCAAGCCGTAACGCCAGAATCAGGTGGTGAAGCAGTCTTCCTTGAAAAGCCACGGCGTAGGACTCCTGTGGCGCCCACTTGCCGACCGGTGAACTTTGTTCCGTTCATCATTCTCCGCGCAGAGGGTTAAAATAGAATCGGAGGGTGTCACAAACTGATCTGTTGGATCGTCAAACAGGGCATGGGCATACGCAATATGGGATAAAGGTTGTCGATGACACGCAATGCAAAGCGACCCGGCGGGTTGCAGAAGCAGGCAGGTATGCCCGAGGATCTGACGCGGACACAAGCCGAGATATTCGAGCACGCGCGGCCCCGGCTGCTCAGTATTGCCTACCGGATCCTCGGCTCGCGGGCTGAGGCCGAGGATGCGGTTCAGGACACGTTTCTTCGCTGGCAGGAGACCGACATAGCCACCGTCAGCTCTCCGGGTGCCTGGCTGACCACCGCCTGCACCCGTCGTGCCATCGACATGCTTCGCGCCGCCTATCGCAGCCGTGTGGACTATGTCGGCAACTGGCTGCCCGAGCCGGTCCACACGCTTGTCGACAGCGAAGCGGAGGCGCAAATGGAACTTTCATCGTCTCTCTCGACCGCCTTCTTGCTGATGCTGGAACGCCTGACGCCGAAGGAAAGGGCGGCCTATCTGCTCTACGAGATATTCGAGATGTCGTATGCCGATATCGCGGCGTCGCTGGATATGAGCGAGCCGGCGTGCCGCAAGCTAGTGTCACGGGCCAAGGCGCGCATCGGTGACGATCAGGTGAGATACCAGCCGACGCGCGAACGGCAGGAGGAATTGCTGACCGCCTTCGAGGATGCCATCCGCACGGGGCGGCCCGGCGGCCTGGTCGCGATGCTTGCCAGCGACGTGCGCCTGACCGCCGACGGCGGCGGCAAGGTTGCGACGGTGGCCGACATCCTGGAAGGCGACGCCGTGCTGGCGTTCCTGACAGAGCGGCTGACCGGATGGTGGGCAGCCTACGAATGGAGCTTCGCCGAGCTCAATGGTGCGCGGGGACTGATGCTGAAGGAAGGTGGCAAGGTTGTTGCCACGGTCTCGTTCGCCTTCGACAGCTCGGACCGCATCACCGACATCTTCATCGTGCGCAATCCCGACAAGCTCGCTGGCGTGGGCGAGGTATCAATTCACTGACCATTGAGGGATCGGGTGGCACGCCGATCGCCGGCGAATACTGGCGTGGCGAGGGCAGATGCCCTCGCCGGGTTCTTTCCAGAACGGTCTCCCCATCAGAGGCCACAATATCCCGTCAGCGATTCTTTCCTCACGGCGTCACAAACACCTCCCCTCGAACGTCACACGAGCATGGGCATGGAGCCCAGCCATTAGCGGCCAAGCGCCGCGAAGTTCGAGGAGAAGATCATGAGCACGAAAGCACTGTACATCAGGCACAAGGCGCAGCCCGGCAAGCGAGACGAGGTGAAGCGCATCTGGGAGAAATATGCGCGCGCCTATATCGAAGGCGCCAGTGGCCAGGTCGCCTATGTCTACGGCTTCGACGACACCGATCCCGATGCGATCGTCGCCTACCAGCTCTATACTGACGAGGCCGGAACGGGCGATTTCGTCAAACAGCCCTGGTATCCGGACTATGAGCGGGAGACGGCCGCGCTGCTCGCCGGACCGTCGGAGTTTCGCACGATCACACCGCAATGGATCAAGGGTGACGCCTAGCCAATCGACAAGGATCCGGCGGGTGGATCGCCGCCCGCCGATTCCTCGACGAAGAAACCCTCTACGGGGAACGACCGCTCCGGGCTCAATTGAGACCTGCCCCGCCTATTGCCGACCGTAGCAACGGGCCGAGAATCAAAATTCAACCCGAGCCCCTGCCCAGCCCCCGGCATAAGCGCCCTTATAAAAGCCGCGCCAGCGCCACGAACTCCTCAACGCCGAGCGTCTCCGCCCGCCGCGTCCCGTCGATCCCAGTTTTTGCAAGCAAGGCTTCGCCGCCAAGGCTCTTCAGGCTCTGGCGCAGCATCTTGCGCCGCTGGCCGAAGGCCGCTTCCGTCACCCGCGCCAGCTTTCCCGCCTCGACCGGCAGCGGCTCGGCGTTCGGCACGATGTGCACCACCGACGACGTCACCTTGGGGGGCGGGGTGAAGGCCTGGGGAGGGACGTCGAAGGCGATCCGCGCTTGCCCCCGCCAGCCGGCAAGCACGCCGAGCCGCCCGTAATAGCCGCTGCCCGGCCGCGCGACGATGCGCTCCGCCACCTCGCGTTGGAACATCAGCGTCATGGACGCATAGAACGGGGGCCAGCGCTCCGGCGTCAGCCAGCGGATCAGAAGCTCCGTGCCGATGTTGTAGGGCAGGTTGGCGACGATCTTCACCGGCTCCGCACCCGCCGCAAGGGCTGCGAAGTCCGTCTTCAGCGCATCGCCGGCCACGATCTCCAGACGGCCGGGATAATGCCCGGCGATCTCCTCCAGTGCCGCGATACAGCGTTCATCGCGCTCGATCGCGATCACGCGCAAGGCCCCCTCGCTTAAGAGCGCCCGCGTCAGCCCGCCGGGCCCCGGCCCCACTTCGATGACGGTCGCATCCTCGAGCCGGCCCGCCGTGCGGGCGATGCGGCGCGTCAGATTGAGGTCGAGGAGGAAGTTCTGGCCGAGCGCCTTTTTGGCGAAAAGCCCGTGCCGCCGGATGACGTCGCGCAGCGGCGGCAACCCGTCCATCGTCATGGTGCGCGTTTTTCCGCATTGTCGGCGAGCCGCCGGGCGAGCTTGATGGCCGCGATCAGGCTGTCGGGGCGGGCAATACCCTTTCCGGCGATGTCGAAGGCGGTGCCATGGTCGGGCGAGGTGCGGATGAAGGGCAGGCCCAGCGTCACGTTCACCGTATCGTCGAAGGCGAGAGTCTTCACCGGGATCAGCGCCTGGTCGTGATACATGCAAAGGGCGGCGTCGTAGTTCCTCCGTGCCGCCGCGTGAAACATCGTGTCCGCCGGCAGCGGACCGAAGGCGTCGATGCCCTTCTCGCGCAGGGCCGCGATGGCCGGCGCGATGATGTCGATATCCTCTCTGCCCATCGCACCGCCTTCGCCGGCATGCGGGTTGAGGCCGGAGACGGCAAGCCGCGGGGAGGGGATGCCGAAACGCTCGGCAAGGTCGCGGGCGACGATCTCGCCCGCTGTCTCGATTGCTTGCCGGGTCAGGCTTCCCGCCACCTCGTTCAGCGCGTGATGCACCGTCACCGGCACGGTACGCAGGTCCGGCCCCGCCAGCATCATGATAGGGGTGGCCGGCCTGCCGGTCGCCTCTTCCGCCAGATGGCCGAGATATTCCGTATGGCCGGGATACTGGAAGCCCGCGTCGTAGAGCGCCTTCTTGGCGATGGGGCAGGTGACGATGGCGGCCGCACGGCCCGAAAGCGTGTCCTCCACGGCGCGCGCGATCGCCTCGACCACGCCGGCGGCGTTGGCCCCGGATGGCGTGCCGGGCGTGTCGGCCAGCCTGTTCTCCAGCGGCACCACGGGAAGCGCGGTCGCAAAATGCGCCGCCGTATCCTCCGGCGAAACCTCGACGAGCGGGACATCGAGCGCCAGCCGCCGCGCCCGCGCCGCGATCAGCGCCGGATCGCCCAGAACGTAGAAGGACGGCAGTCCCTGCGCCTCGCGCGCCAGCCACGCGCCGAGCAGCACCTCCGGTCCGATACCGGCGGGCTCGCCGATCGTCAGCGCCAGCGGGGAGGGGGCGGGTCCGGTCACGAGGCAGCCGCAGCCTTGAGCGCCGTCAGCGCTTGGCGATGCGCGCTTTCTCGCGCAGCTCCGTCATCAGTTCCTCCGACAGCTGCTGGACGGTTCCGTCGCTCTGTTCCTCGCTCTGGAAGACCATCTGTGCCACATGGTCGTCCGAGACCTCGCGCGCGCTGCACACGCCAATGAACTCGACGCCGCGTTCCGTCTCGCGCACGGGCGTGGCGCTGCCGGGGCTGGTGCTCTGCACCTGTTCCTTCCACTCCGCCGGCAGCTCCGGCGCCAAAACGCGGCCCATGTCCTGCACGGTCACGTCGATCAGCCCCTTGGCGAACTGAATGCTTGTATCGCAGCTCTGGAAGCGGTCGCGCATGGCCTGTGCCTCCCGTTTGCGCTTGGCGAGCAGCTGCGATCGCTCGGCGGACGGGATGACGAAGATCACCCGCTGCAGCATGTATTCGGTCGCCGTCGGCTTCTGTCCGCCCTGCTGCAGCATCCTGTGCACCACGTCCTGCTCGGTCAGCGAATTCCCGGAGCGCTGGCGCGCCTGTAGAAGGCGGCCCCAGCCGATCTGCGTGCGCATGAACTCCTTGAAGTGTTCCTTCGTCACACCCGACTGAGCCAGAATCTGGTCCAGCTGCGCCTGCGAAAGGTTGTTGGAGGAGGCGAAGCCCGCGTAGGACTGGTTGACCATTTCTTCCGTGACCGGAACCCGCGCCCGCTCTATCTCCTGCTGGCGCAGTGCCTGGTCGATCATCTCCTGCGCGGCGAGCTCGTTCAGGTTGCCGTTCCGCCGCATCAGCTGCAAAAGCGCGACCCGGCGCTGGATATCGTAGCTCGTCACCGCCTTGTCGTTGACGACATAGCGGATCTCCGCCGCCATCGCGGGGGCCATCGGCGCCATGGCAACCGCCGACAATGCCGCCGCCAGGAGCGCCGCCGTCAGAAGGCGGGGCCTGCCCGCCAGCGGGGTTTTTTCTCTATTCTTCATGACATACTGACCATTCGAACTCGGCTTTTCCCTCCATACGCGCCGCGAGAGGCAAAACCGTGGCATGGATCGCCGATCCTTCTATTCCGCAAACTGCGTGAGCGCGCCCGAGCTGCTGCCGAACTCGCCGAGCGTACGCAGCGCAACGGTGAAACCAAATGTGTTCTCCGGCTCGTCGGTGCTGCGGCTGCGTTTCTGGCTGAAGCTCATCGTATAGATGAAACACTCATCGTCATAGGCGAAGCCGAACGAGTTTTTCACGAGCACGTTGGTTTCCAGATCGTAGGTCGCCGATGCAAAGCCGCGCCAGTTTTCGTTGAAGCGCAGCGAAGCGCTCCCGCCGATCTCCCGGCGGTCTTCATCGAAGCCGTAGAGTGGCTGGCTCTGGATGAAGGCGTATTGCGCATTCACGCTCAGCGGGCCCAGGCTGGCCCCCGCCCGCACGTCCGTGCGGCGCAGTTCGAACGTCTCTTCGTCGAAACGCCCCGCCAGGGAAGCGGAGAAACCGTTCGGCGCCGTGAAGCCGATCAGGCCGACGTAGTCCGACACATCCGTGTCGAGGCCCGAATAGGCGCCGGCGTTCACGAGGTCCGGCGAGGCATAGGAGTTCACGCCGCCCAGATGATAGGACTGGCCGAACAGGCCGTGGGCCGTCCAGCCGCCCGCGAACATGCCCGAATAGCGGATGCCGAGATTAGCCCTGGTGCCGCCCTCGATGCGGTCGTATCCGGAAAACTTGTCGCGTTCGAACAGCGTCGAGGCATCGAAGACGAGCGATTGGGCGTCCTCGTTTGGGATACCCAGCCTGCCATTATAGGGTTCGTCCGGCCGCACGAAAATCTGCGCCATCGGTTCCAGCACATGCGAGGCGCTGGCGGTGGAAAACAGGATCGGCCAGCGCGCCTCCAGGCCGGCGGTCACCATGGACCTGTAGTAGGCGGAGCGTATGTCGCTGTTCGTCTGTTGGCCGTTGATCGCGAACGCCTCGACTTCCGTCTGGGCGCCGGCCGACAGGTCGCTGTAGATGCCGTCGCCGCGGGCGTGCAGCATCGGCGTAAGCACCAGCCCCATGCTGGTCACGAAGGAGCGCTTCCACTCGGCCTCCGCCGTCAGCCGTCCGGAATTGCCTTCCAGCCCCTGCAGCTTGGTGCCGTACATGCCGTCGCTGCGGTGCAGCGCCTGCACGTTGACATCAAGATTCAACTCGCCGCCGGCAACCGGCTCGTCGGGGGTGTAAGAGTAGTCCAGGTTGGGCGCCACCCAGGGCTGCTTGTCGTTGCGCGCAAGTGAATGGCTGTCGAGCCGGCTCTCCTGCACCTGAAAATGATAGCCCCTCAAATCGAAGTAATTGCGGTCGTTGAGACCGGTCAGATAGACCTCCGAGCGATGCACCGTGTCCGAGAAACCCTCGATGCCGTAGGTTTTGGAGAAGTTCTTGTCCGTCTGCGCCAACACGTCCCAGCCGAAGGCCCAGCGCGGGTTGATGTCGAAGCGACCCGTGGAGCCGATCATGCCGCGATTGGTCTCGTGGCGGTCGACCTCGCTGATGCCCCATTCCTCGGGGCTCCTCTGGTGGATGCCGGCGATCTTCAGGTTGTATTGACCGTTGTCGAATTGCTGGCGCCACTCGGCCTCGCCGAGGAAACCCTGCTTGGTATAGCCGGTAACCGCGACGGTGAGATCGTAGGTCGGCGACAGCGCCAGGTAATACGGCACCTTCAGCCCGACACCCAACTCGCTGCCGCCCCTGATGCTGGGCATGAGGAAGCCGGACTTGCGCTTCACCGTCGGATCGGCGATCTCGAAATAGGGTAGGAAGGCGATCGGCACGCCGAAGAACTCGAAACGCGAGCGCTCGAAGCGCACCGTCTTGGCCTCTCCGTCCCAGATGATCTTCTGCGCCTTGATCTGCCACAGCGGCGGCCTGTCCGGATTTTCCTCGCAGGGCTCGCATGCGGTGTAGACGGCTTTGTTGAAGGTGGTCAGCCTGTTTCCCGAACGCTCCGCGCTTTCCGCGGCGAAATGGGTCTCGTCGACCGTCTCCACCCTGAGCGCGTTGACGAAACCCTCGCTGAAATCGTCGGTGACGTCGATCCGGTCGGCATAGATGCGGTTGCCGTCTTCCTCGATGATCTCGACGTTGCCGCTGGCGATCACGCGCGAAGTCGCGCGGTTGTAGGTGACGCGCTGGGCCACCAGCCGGTTGCCGGCATATTCGATCTGGACGCCGCCCACGGCACTGATCGTGTTGCGGTCGTTGTCGTAGACGAGCGTATCGGCGGACAGCAGCATCTGCGCATCCCGCGGCAACTCGCTCCTATCGAATCCGTCCACCTGCGCGGTGGCGACGGAAGCAGTCGCGATAAGGGCGACAAGCGCCACACCCAATCCGACGCGTCGCCGACGCGTCGGAGAGGCCTTGCGGCCCCCCGTCACCGCTTCCCCCGCCACTATCCGTCCTCCTTGAACAACAGGAAGGTTACTCCGAAAAACATCGCTACGACCACCGGCACCCACGCTGCCACGAAGGGCGGCACGAATCCGGCGCTGCCAAACGCCTTGACCAAAACCGAAACGACATAAAGCAGAAAGCCGGCAAGGACGCCACCCAGAATCACCGTCACCGATTGCCCCATCCGTGCAAATCTCATGGAAACCGTCGCCGCGATCAGCGTCATGGCCACGAGGAGGGGAGGCAGCGTCAGCAAAGAATGAAAATGCATGGCGAAAGCATTGGCGCGTAAACCAAAAGAGCGTGCCACCTCGATCTTCGCTGGAAGCGCGAAAACCGACACCGCCTCGGGCGGTGAGAGCTGCTGGCCGACGAACTCGGGCTGCAGGTTCGTCGGTACATCGACGGTTTCCAGGGTCTCCGGGGCGCTCCCGTCGCGCCGCCTGGTCACATCGTTCAGTTCCCAGTGGCCGTCACGGAGCCATGCGCGGCGAGCGTCCAGCCTTTCGACGATCCGGTCCTCCTGATCCATGATGAAGAACACCGGCCGCACCAGCTCTGTACCGCCTTCGAGGGCGGCATCCGCGCCGATGACCGTCTCGCCTGATTCGGTCCGCTGCTTGATCCAACGCTCGTTGTCCGTATTTGCCCTGGTCTTGGCGCCACGCACCTCGGCTTCGACCGTCTGTGCCCTGGAGAACCCAGCCGCCGCGATGGGGTTCAGGACGAGCACCGCAAGCAGGCCGAAGATGAAGGCGCCGAGGGCGATCGGCGTCAGGAACTGCCAGGCGGAGATGCCGGCCGCGCGCGCGACCACCAATTCGTATTTGCGGTTCAGGCTGATGAGTGTGGCCATTGCCGAGATCAGCCCGACGAAGGGCACGACCTGCTGCATGATGATGGGCAGTTGCAAGGCGGCAAGCCCCAGCGCCCACTGGGCCGAAAAGCCTTCGAGGTCGCCCGCCCGTCCGGCAATCTCGGTAAAGGTGACGATGAAGACGAGCGCGGCGATGCCGACGAAGTTCCACACCGTGATGGCTGTGTAGCGGCGAAAGAAATAGCCGCCGAGCGTTTTGCCGATCATGCGCGCCTCCGCGCCCAGCCGAACCGCCGGGAAAGATCGTCACGAACGCTCTGGAGACGCTCGTGCAGCTTTTCCGTCCAACTCGTCGGCAGCTCCATCATGCGGTTGGTGGCGATGAAACCTGTGCACACGGCGATCATACCGAGGGGCACGGCATAAAGGACGAAGGAGAAGAACGGCTTCGTCTCCGCCTCGTTGCTGGCATAAAAGCCCATCCAGCGCACCAGGAGGCCGATTGCCAGGGTGGTGATCATGGGATGCACCCGTGCCTCGCGGAAGGAGCGGGCATCGCCCGCCACGGCGATGCCTATGAGCGCGAAGACGATGGGATAGAGCCAGTCGGTAAGCCGCTTGTGCAGTTCGGCGCGATAGCTTTGCGGGTTCGTCGCATAGGCCTTGTCGTTCGGATCCGGGTTGAGAAGGTAGGTGAGATAACGGTCCTTGCGGTAAAGCGTTGGCGTATCGGCACCACGGGTGAATTGGGACAGATCGAACGCGTAAGCCTCGAAGCGGATCACCGAGACGTCGCCGTTGTCGGATTGCCGGTGCACCTCGCCGTCCTGCATGACGAGAATGCTGCCGCCCTCCCGCTCCACCGTCAGGCCACGGCGTGCGTGGTAAATCAGCTTCATGCCCTTTTCGCGGGTGTCAGCGACGAAGATGCCTCCCAGTTGCCCGTCCGGCAGGCGCTCGGAGATCTGCACGAACACCCCGTCGTCCATCTTCTGGAAGCTGCCCTCCTGCAGGACAGTGGAGATCAGGTCGGCGTTCGCGCTGGCCAGGATCTGGCGCAGCGCCTGGCGCGAATAGGGCTCCAGCGTGTTGTTGACGGCGAAGGCGGCGATGCTGGTGGCGATGGCGATCAGCAGGATCGGCCGGATAACGGTGTGGCGCGGGCCCCCGGCGGCGCCGATGACCACCAATTCCGAATCCGCGTTCATTGTCGCCAGCGTATGGGCGACGGCGATGCCGATGGCAAACGGCATGACGATGGGGATGACGGCCGGCAGCGTCAGCGCGCCGGCCACGAAGAAGGTCGCAGCCGACTGCCCGCTGCTCGTCACCAGGTCGATGCGGTTGAGCACCTGGGTCGTCCACACGATGAGAAGCACCCACGCTAGCGAAGCAGCGAAAATCGATAGCGTGCGCCGCAGGATGTAGAGCTCGATCACCTTCATCGGCAGATGTGTCACCTGTGTTGACGGCCACTATATGGCGCGCGGCTCCCGTACGCCGTGGTGGTACAACGCGGATCCGCCGGTTTGAACGGTTCGGCAGAGATTGTCCCCATGCCAGTCTGTCGCGGACAGGCCTAACGAAGCGGAAAAGAACGCGGTTAACGATTCCCTGCCGCACTTCCGGTGGTCTGACCCAAACAGATGGTACCATCTGTTTGGAAAAGTCAGCCCACAAGCTATTAATCTGGCGGGGCGATTTGTCCTGACAGATGGGGACCATCTGTCAGGATCGCACCACTAGTGGTCTGACCCAAACAGATGCTACCCATTTGTTTGGAAAAGTCAGCCACAAGCTACTACTCTGATGGCACAGTTTAAAGGCTTATCCCTTTCCACCCCCTTGTCAATTCGCTTAAAACCGCCAAGATCGCGCCAGCCCGCAAACCCTACCGGACAGGAAGCTCCATGACAGACAAACCGACCGTCGCCTTCGCCAAATTCGCTGCGCCCAAGAAAGGCAGCGTCATCGTATTGGCGCCGGAGGGCGGCAAGTTCGGCGAGGCGGCAAGGGCGTGCGACCCGGCCGACATCCTGCCCAAGGTTTTCGCGGCGGCGGATTTCTCCGGCAAGCTGGCGGCAAGCGTCGAGGCGCTGGCGCCGCAGGGTACGGATTTCGATCGTCTTGCCGCCGTCGGCGCCGGCAAGACGGATGCGCTCGATGAACAGGCCTGGCTGAAGATCGGCGGCGCCGCTTCGGCCGCCGCCAGGAACGCAACGGAAGTGACGGTCGTCGCGGAGGTCGCCGGCGCCGAGGCGAGTGCCCGCGACGTGGCGCTGATCGCCCTCGGCATCGTGCTGCGCTCTTATACCTTCGACAAGTACAAGACCCGCAAGGAGGAGAACGGCACGCCCAAGCCCGCCGACAAAGCGGTGAAGTTCACCATCCAGTGTGCTGATCCAGCGGCTGCGAAAAAGGCCTTCGCCGAGGCCTCCGCCGTGGGTGACGGCGTGCTTCTGGCCCGCGACCTCGTCAACGAGCCGCCCAACGTTTTGGGTCCGGTGGAGTTCGCGGCACGCGCCAAGGAATTGGAGGAGCTCGACGTCAAGGTGGATATCCTCACCGAGAAGGAGATGAAGAAGCTCGGCATGCGCGCGCTTCTGGGCGTGGCGCAAGGCTCTGTCCGCCCGCCGCGCATGGCGGTCATGCGCTGGAACGGCGGCAAGGCCAAGCAGAAGCCCGTCGCCTTCATCGGCAAGGGTGTCGTCTTCGACACCGGCGGCATCTCCATCAAGCCCGCCGCCGGCATGGAGGACATGAAGGGCGACATGGCAGGGGCGGCGACCGTCGTCGGCCTCATGCACGCGCTCGCCGCCCGCAAGGCAAAGGTGAACGCCGTCGGCATCATCGGCCTCGTCGAGAACATGCCCGACGGCAACGCGCAACGGCCGGGAGACATCGTCACCTCCATGTCCGGCCAGACGATCGAGATCATCAACACCGACGCCGAGGGCCGCCTCGTTCTGGCCGACCTGTTGTGGTACTGCAACGAGGAGTTCAAGCCCCAGTTCATGGTCAATCTGGCGACGCTGACCGGCGCCATCCTGGTTGCGCTGGGCAACAGCCATGCCGGCCTGTTCTCCAACGACGACGCGCTTGCCGAGCGCCTGACGGCGGCCGGAACCGTGACGGGCGAGAAGGTCTGGCGCATGCCGATGGGCAAGGAATACGACAAGCTCATCGACACCAAGAACGCCGATATGAAGAACACCGGCGGGCGCCACGCCGGTTCCATCACCGCCGCCCAGTTCTTGAAGCGTTTCGTCGACAGCACGCCCTGGGCGCATCTCGATGTCGCCGGCACGGCCATGGCCTCGCCATCCTCCGAGATCAACCAGTCCTGGGCCTCGGGCTACGGCGTGCGCCTGCTCGACCGGCTGGTGGCCGACCACTACGAGAGGTGAGGGTGGAGGTCCTCTTCTATCACCTGACCGAATCGACGCTGGAAGAGGCGCTGCCCCCGCTCGTGGAGAAGAGCCTGGAGCGGGGGTGGAAGGTCGCCGTCCAGACGGCCGGCGAGGAGCGCCGCGATGCCATGGACGCCCGGCTGTGGACCTTCCGCGACGACAGCTTCGTGCCGCATGGCACCGACCGCGAGCCGAATGCGGCCGAGCAGCCGGTGCTTCTGACCACCGGCCCCGAAAACCTGAACGGCGCAACGATCCGCTTCCTGGTCGACGGTGCCGAACCCGGCTCCCTCGACGGCTACGCGCGCGCCGTCTTCCTCTTCGACGGCCACGATACGGCCCAACTCGACGCCGCCCGCTCCCATTGGAAAGCCATGAAGGCCGCCGGCCACGCCGTCACCTACTGGCAGCAGGGCCCGGACCGGCGCTGGGAGAGGAAGGGGTGAGGGGGCTGCCGGCGAAAGAGCACCAGCGAACCTACCGTCCCAACCCAATCTCCCCAAGCACCCCCTCCAACTCCCCAAGATGCTCGATCCGCCGAAAGCGCTCCACCCCTTCCGGCGCCTCCGCGTGCTCGTGCGCCCAGGTCAGTTCATGCGGCACGAACACGCCCCATCCCCCAGCCTCGATCACCGGCAGCACATCCGATCTCATCGAGTTGCCAACCATCATCGCCTTGCCGGCGCCGTCGCCATGTTGCGCGAAGACGCGCTCGTAGACGGCACGATTCTTGTCGCTGACGATCTCCACCGCGTCGAAGAAGTCGCCGAGGCCCGAAGCCGCCAGCTTGCGCTCCTGGTCGAACAGGTCGCCCTTGGTGATCAGCACGATGCGGTACCGTCCCGCAAGGTTCTCCAGCGTTTCGCGCGCATGCGGCAGCGTCTCGACCGGGTGGTCGAGCATCTCGCGCCCCGCCTCCAGAATGCCCTTGATCGTCTGCGCCGGCACGCGCCCCTCGGTCACCTCGATCGCCGTTTCGATCATCGAAAGGGTAAAGCCCTTGATGCCGAAGCCGTACTTGCCGAGATTGCGCCTCTCAGCCTCAAGAAGCCGCGCTGAAAGATGGTCGGGCTCGGCATAATCGCCCAGAAGCTCGGCGAAGCGCGCCTCCGTGAGCCGGTAAAAGCGCTCGTTCTGCCACAGCGTGTCGTCGGCGTCGAAGCCGATGACGGTCGAGCTCATTCCGCCATCTCCCCCTCGTACTCCGCCGAGAGCGCCAGCCATTTCTCCTCCTGCCGCTCCACCGTTCGCGCAAGCTCGGCGCGCTCCTTGGCGAGCGCGGAGGCCTTGCCCGGGTCGCGCTCGTAGAGGCCGGCATCGGCCATTTGCGCTTCGATGGCTTCGAGGCGCTTGCGCGTACGCTCGATCAGGCCTTCCGTCGCCTTGATCTCCTTGGCCAGCGGCTCGAGTTCGGCCCGGCGTCTTGCCGCTTCGCGCCGGCGCTCGGCTTTCGAAGCCTTTTCCGCCTCGCGCTTCTCGCGGTTGCGGCTCGCCCCGCCGGTGGTCAGCGCGCGGTAGTCCTCCATGTCGCCCTCGTAGGGGCGCACAGTGCCATCGCCGACCAGCCACAGGCGGTCCGCGCACGCTTCGATCAGGTGCCGGTCATGGCTGATGAGGATGACCGCGCCCTCGTAGGTGTTGAGCGCATCGACCAGCGCCTCGCGGCTGTCGATGTCGAGGTGGTTGGTCGGCTCGTCGAGGATGAAAAGATGCGGCGCCTCGAAGGAGGCAAGCCCCATCAGAAGCCGCGCCTTCTCGCCGCCCGAAAGGTCGCGCGCCGGCGTGTCCATCTTCTCCGTCGACAGGCCGAACTGCGCAACGCGCGCCCTGACCTTGGCCTCCGGCGCCTCCGGCATCAGCCGGCGCACATGCTGGTGCGCGTTCTCGTCGGGGCGAAGGTCATCGAGCTGGTGCTGGGCGAAGATCGACACCTTCAGCCCCGGCGCCAGCGTCATCGTGCCCCTTTCGAGGCCGAGCCTGCCGGCGATCAGCTTGGCGAAGGTGGACTTGCCGTTGCCGTTGGAGCCCAGAAGGGCGATGCGGTCGTCCTCGTCGATGCGCAGCGACATGTTCTTCAGGACAGGCTTGCCCGGCTCATAGCCGACCGCCCCGCCCTCGAGGGCGACGATGGGGGAGGCGACGGCCTTGGCCGGATTGGGAAAGCGGAAAGGCCGCACATGCTCGTTCACCGCCGCGCCGATCGGCTGCATGCGCGCCAGCGCCTTGAGCCGCGACTGCGCTTGCCTCGCCTTCGAGGCCTTGTAGCGGAAGCGCTCGACGAAGGCCTCCATATGCTTGCGCTGCGCTTCCTGCTTGGCGCGCGTCTTCTCCTGCAGCTCGGCCTTTTCCGTATACTGCCGGGCGAACTGGTCGTAGCCGCCGCGCCAGAAGGTGAGCTTCTTGTGCTCCAGATGCACGATCGAGGAAACGGCATTGTTCAAGAGGTCGCGGTCGTGGCTGATGAGAAGCACCGTATGCGGATAGCGCATCAGGTAGCTCTCCAGCCACATCGTGCCTTCAAGGTCGAGATAGTTGGTCGGCTCGTCGAGGAGCAGCAGGTCCGGCTCGGCGAACAGTACCGCCGCAAGCGCCACGCGCATGCGCCAGCCACCGGAGAAGGAGGAGGCCGGCCGCTTCTGCGCCTCGGCATCGAACCCGAGACCGGAAAGGATGGAAGCCGCCCGCGCTTCCGCGGAATGGGCGTCGATGTCGGCAAGCCGCACATGGATCTCGGCGATGCGGTGCGGGTCCTCAGCCGTTTCCGCCTCGCGCATCAGGCGCTCGCGCTCGGTATCCGCCTTCAGCACGATGTCGATCAGCGGCTCTTCCGTGCCCGGCGCCTCCTGCGCCACCTGGCCGATGCGCGTTCCCTTCGGCAGGCCCACCGCGCCCGTCTCCGGCGCAAGCTCGCCGGTGACCGCGCGGAACAGCGTCGTCTTGCCGGTGCCGTTGCGGCCCACAAGCCCCGCTTTGGTGCCAGCCGGCAGGGTGAGCGAGGCATGCTCGATGAGCAGCCGCCCGGCGACGCGTAATGAAAGGTCGTTGATCGTAAGCATGACCGCGGGGTTTAGGCCGAGGCCGCCGCCACTTGCAAGCCCCTTGCTGGTGAAGTGCAGAGTAATCGCCTAAATGGGCGGCACCCGTCGCGTCGACCCCCCAAGCACCCCTCAGGCATACCCCCTGCCTTCCGGCGTCCTATGAAAATAGGTGATATCCATCGACGGCGGCTCCTTCCCCAACACCGACAGGATCATGTGCGCCTGGCCGCGATGGTGCGTCTGATGGTTGAAGAAATGCGTCAGCGCTGGCGCCAGGCGCTGCGAGATCGTGCGCGGGTTGACGATCGTCATGTAGGTGAACCGCCCTTGCAGCGCGTCCTCGTCAAGGCCGGCGATCCAGTCGGCGATGCGCTCGTCCTCCGCCTCGCGCGCCTGTCTCAGCGCCGGCAGGGCCGGATGAAGGATCGTGTCGAGCCTTGCCGGCGCCCCGCCTTTGCCGGTGAAGCGCTTCATCCAGATGCGGTCGGCCGCCAGAATGTGGTTGAGCGTGCCCTTCATGGACTTGAAGAAGGCGCCCACGTCGCGCGCAAAATCTTCCTTGCTCAAACCGGCCGCGGCCTCGTAGATAAGGCCGTTCGCCCACCGGCTATAGGCCGCCATCATCTCGAAATGTTGTTTCATGGTGCTTTCCCGCTCTTGGCCTGCTCTTGCAACGCCCCATGATTAGCGCATCCTTCCCGCCGCCACCCATCAATTCCATGCATCTTTGCCTCGAAAAAAAGCGATTGGAACCTTCGCTCGATGCGAGGTAAGCCGAGGGTCCGAATGGAGAGATGCCAATGACGATCCTGCTCTACGACTTGGTTGGAAGCGACGAGCGCCGCCCCTTCAGCCCGCATTGCTGGAAGGTGGCGCTCGCACTTGCCCACAAGGGCCTTTCCTTCAAGGCCGTTCCCACCCGCTTCACCGAGATCGCCGGCATCGAGAACGGCGCCACGAAGACCGTGCCCCTCATCCGCGACGGCGACCGCGTGGTGAGGGACTCCTTCGCCATCGCCCTTTACCTGGAGGAAGCCTATCCGGACCGGCCGACCTTGTTCGCCGGGGAAGGGGGCAAGGCGACGGCGCGTTTCGTCGAACGCTGGTCGCAGCTCACACTCCACACCTTCATCGGTGAGGCGGCGCTGACGGATATCCACGGCCTGCTCGGCGCCGACGACCAGGCCTATTTCCGGGAAAGCCGGGAGGCACGCTTCGGCAAGGCGCTGGAAGAGGTGCCGGCCGGCCGCGAGGCGAAGCTCGAAGGCTTCCGCACGTCCCTCGCGCCGCTGCGCACGCTCTTCGAGCATCAGCCCTTCATCGGCGGCGACGGCCCGCTCTTTGCCGATTACATCGTCGCCGGCGCCCTGCAATGGGCGCGCGTGGCCTCGCCCTTTTCCTTCCTGGCGCCAGACGATCCGGTGGCCGAGTGGTTCGCCCGCTGTCTCGACCTTCACAGTGGCCTCGGCCGCAGCGTGCCTGCCGCGGCGTGATCGCTCTTCACACGGGCCTTCCGCACCGCTATAGACCCGCCATCTCAATTCTTTCCCGTCAAACGCAAGGACCTGAAATGGCGATTGAACGCACCTTCTCCATGATCAAGCCGGACGCCACGGCACGCAACCTGACCGGCGCCATCACCAAGATGTTCGAAGATGCGGGCTTGAGGGTCGTCGCCTCCAAGCGCGTGTGGATGAGCCGCCGCCAGGCCGAGGGTTTCTACGCCGTCCACAAGGAGCGGCCCTTCTTCGGCGAGCTGTGCACCTTCATGTCCTCCGGCCCCACCGTGGTGCAGGTTCTGGAAGGCGAGAACGCCATCGCCAAAAACCGCGAGATCATGGGCGCCACCAACCCGGCCGACGCCGCCGAGGGCACCATCCGCAAGCTCTTCGCCAATTCCATCGGCGAGAACTCCGTCCACGGCTCCGACGCGCCGGAGACGGCGGCCGAGGAGATCCGCTACTGGTTCTCCGACGTCGAGCTGGTCGGCTGAATCGATCCTGCAGCTTTCGGCTGCAAGCGGTTGAGAAGATTCAAGAAGCCGGGGGCACGCCTCCGGCTTTTTATTTGAGCGTTTTGCCGGCTTGACCGTTCAGGCATGGGGCCTCGGGTCATCCTCGGGTTAAACCCGAGGACCACGGACGAGGCAGCCACCTCACCCCACGCGACGCGCGTCATCCCGGACAAGCCTTCGGCTTTCCGGGATGACGAGGGCAGCGCCTCGGCGCCTCCCGTCAAACCTTCCCCCAGCGCCCAAGCGCCTCCTCGTCCTGCGCCTTCGCCTCCACCCACCTGCCATCCTCGCCACCCGCCGGATGCTCCTTCTTCCAGAAGGGGGCGCGCGATTTGAGAAAGTCCATGAGGAAATCCGCCGCTTCCAGCGCCGCCTTGCGGTGCGTCGACGCCGCCACCACCAGGACGATGTTCTCGCCCGGCCGGAGCTTGCCGAAGCGGTGGATGACGGTGAGCCCGGTGAGCGGCCAGCGCTCCGCTGCCTCATCCGCGATGCGGCCGATCTCGGCCTCGGCCATGCCGGGATAGTGTTCGAGTTCGAGTGCCGCAAGCCGCCCGCCCTCGTCGCGGCAGCGCCCGGTGAAGGTCACCACCGCGCCGACGTCCTGGCGCCCCGCCGTCAGCCGGTCGATCTCGGCGGCGATGTCGAAATCGTTGGCCTCAACGCGCACGAGGGGCTGGCAATGCTCCGCCACGGTCAGCCTCCCGTCATCGGCGGAAACAGCGCCACCTCGCCGTCGGCCGGCAGCTTGGCCTCGTGCTCCACATGCTCGCGGTCGACGGCGACGCGGATCACCTCCGGATACTCCAGCGCCGCCGCATAGCCGTCGCCGCGCCCCTTCAGCCAGGCAAGAAGATCGGCCACCGTCTCCACCTCTTGCGGCAGGGCCACCGTTTCGGTCTCCCGGCCGATGCGCTCGCGCACCCATGCGAAATAGACGAGTTTCATGGCCGTTATTCCTCGATGATATGCTTCAGCCCGGCACGGAAATAGTCGTACCCGGTGTAAAGCGTCACCAGCGCCGAGAACCATAGAAGCGCAATGCCGGCCTCGGTCGTATAGGGCACCACCTTGTCGCCGGCGGGGCCGGCAAGCAGGAAGCCGATCGCCAGCATCTGGATGGTCGTCTTCCATTTGGCAAGTTGCGTCACCGGAACGCTCACCTTGAGCGCGGCCAGATATTCGCGCAATCCGGAGACGAGGATCTCCCGGCACAGGATGATGATCGCCGCCCACAGCGTCCATCCGGCGATGGTGCGGTCCGTGTCGGCGGCCAGAAGCAGGAGGCAGGTGGCCACCAGGAGCTTGTCGGCGATCGGGTCCAGCATCTTGCCGATATTCGAGGTCTGCTGCCACGTGCGGGCGAGATACCCGTCGAGATAGTCGGTGATGCTGGCCGCCAGGAAGATGCCGAGCGCCGTCCAGCGCGCGAAGTCGCTCGACTGCAGCCGCCCTTCGAGGAAAAAGCACAGGACGATCAGCGGCACCGCCATGATGCGCGCATAGGTGAGCAGGTTGGGCAGATTGAAGGCGCTTTGCGGCTGTTGCATGGTTTGCTGGCTCATGGATGGCCTTTCACATCGGACGCCGCGGCGTGCGGGTCAAGCTGACATATGGGCTCCTTCGGCCGGTAAAGCACTATCTGCCCTCGTGGAAGTGGTTGTAGATCAGCCGGGCGATGGATTCGGAGATGCCGTCGACCTCCATCAGGTCCTCGACGCCCGCCCGACTGACTGCCTTCGCCGTGCCGAAATGGTGCAGAAGCGTCCGTTTGCGCCCCGGTCCGATGCCGGCGATCTCGTCGAGCGGGTTCCTCACCATCTCCTTCTTGCGCCGCGCCCGGTGCGAGCCGATGGCGAAGCGGTGCGCCTCGTCGCGCAGCCGCTGCACGAAATAGAGAACGGGATCGCGCACCGGCAGCGAGAAGGGCTGCTTTCCTTCCATGAAGAATCGCTCGCGCCCGGCGTCCCGGTCCGGCCCCTTGGCAATGCCGATCGCCGTGACGAGGTCGGCGATGCCGAGATCGTCGAGGATCTGCCGCACGGACGACATCTGTCCCTTGCCGCCGTCGATCAGGATGACGTCCGGCCAGGCGGGGAAGGTGTCCGCCTCCGCCCCGCCGTCGGCGCCGTTTCCCGGCAGGCCCTGTTCGCTGATAAGCCGGGAGAAGCGCCGCTGCATCACCTCCCGCATCATGCCGAAGTCGTCGCCGGGCGTGATCTCGGTCGAGCGGATGTTGAACTTGCGGTACTGGTTCTTCACGAAGCCTTCGGCGCCCGCCACGACCATCGCGCCGACGGCGTTGGCGCCCATGATGTGCGAGTTGTCGTAGACCTCGATGCGCCGCGGCGCGGCCTCCAGCCCGAAGGTCTCGGCAAATCCCTCCAGAAGCCGCGTCTGCGACGAGGTTTCGGCGAGCCTGCGCCCCAGCGCCTCGCGCGCGTTGCGCAGGGCATGCCCGGCAAGGTCCTTCTTCTCGCCGCGCTGCGGCACCGAGACGGAGACCTTGCGTCCCGCCCGCGTCGACAGCGCCTCGGCCAGGAGCGCCTGGTCTTCGACCGTGTGCGACAGGAGGATGGCGCGCGGGCAGGGCTTGTCGTCGTAGAACTGGGCGAGGAAGGAGCCGAGCACCTCGCCGGGCCCGAGCGCGGGGTCGGCCTTTGGAAAATAGGCGCGGTTGCCCCAGTTCTGCCCTGTCCGGAAGAAGAAGACCTGGATGCAGTTCTGCCCGCCTTCCTGGTGGATGGCGAAAACGTCGGCCTCCTCGATGCCTTGCGGGTTGATGCCCTGGTGGCTTTGCACGTGGCTGAGCGCGGAAAGCCGGTCGCGGTAGACCGCCGCCCGCTCGAAGTCCAGCGCCTCGGAGGCCTCCTGCATGGCCGTGGCGATATCCGCCTTCACCTTGCTGGAGCGGCCGGAAAGAAACGCCTTCGTCTCCGCCACCAGCGCCGCATAGTCCTCTTCGCTGATCTCGCCCGTGCACGGGCCGGAGCAGCGTTTGATCTGGTAGAGGAGGCAAGGCCGCGTGCGGCTTTCGAAGACCGAATCCGTGCAGGTGCGGATGAGGAAAGCCCGCTGCAGCGAGTTGATGGTCCGCCCCACCGCGCCGGCCGAGGCGAAGGGGCCGAAATAATCGCCCTTCTTGGAGCGCGCGCCGCGATGCTTGAAGATGCCCGGGGCAGGGTGGTCGCCGGTCAAGAGGATATAGGGAAACGACTTGTCGTCGCGCAGGAGAACGTTGAAGCGCGGGCGCAGGCGCTTGATGAGGTTGGCCTCAAGAAGAAGCGCCTCCGTCTCGGTGCGCGTGACGACGAACTCCATCGACGCCGTCTCGCGAATCATGCGCGTGATGCGGTTCGTGTGGCCGCGCCCTTGAGCGTAGTTCGTCACCCGTTTCTTCAGGCTGCGCGCCTTGCCGACGTAGAGCACGTCGCCCGCCGCGTTCATCATGCGGTAGACGCCCGGCGCGTTGGGCAGGCGCTTGACGACCGCCTGGATCACCTCAGCACCGACGGCGGCACTGTCGGCACCCGCGCTGTCCCATTCGACGGTCTTGCCGGGCAGGGGGCTCATCTCCGGGGAAAGATCGGATGTGCTCATTCGGTCACTCCGGCGACATCCGGCGTTTGCCAGGCCAGATGCTGTCCGCCGTCGAGCGCGATCATCTGTCCCGTCACCGACGGCGTTTCCCACAGATAGCGGATCGTGGCGCCGAATTCCGGCAATTCCGGCCCCCGCTCTAGGATGAGCGCCTTGGTCTGGCGCCGGAAATCCTCTTCGTCCTGGCGCTCGTTGGGCAGTGCCGGGCCCGGGCCGATGGCGTTGACGCGGATGCGCGGGGCCAGCGCCTGCGCCATGGTGCGCGTGGCCGTCCACAGCGCCGATTTCGACAGCGTGTAGCTGAAGAAGCGCGGCGTCGGCTTCCAGACGCGCTGGTCGATCATGTTGACGATCAAGCCTTCCTCCCCCTGCGGCAGTGCCTGCGCGAAGCTCTTGGCGATGACCGCTGGCGCCTTCACGTGGATGGCGAAGTGCCGGTCCCAGACCTCTTCGGTGAAGTCGGTCACCGAATCCTCCTCGAAGACGGAGGCATTGTTGACCACGAGCCCGACCGATCCCAGCGCCACCGTCGCCTCGTCCACCAGCATCTCGGCCTGCTTCGTGTCGGCAAGGTCTGCCTGCAGCACGCACGCCTGGCCGCCCTCGGCTATGATCGCCGCCGCCAACTGGTCGGCTTCCTCGCGGGACATGGCGCAATGGATCGCGACCCTGAAGCCGTGTGCCGCCAGATCGAGCGCGATGGCCCTGCCGATCCTTTTCGCCCCGCCTGTCACGAGGGCGCACTTATCCGTCTGCCGCATCCGTTCACCCGTTCTCCGCGGCTTATATATGGTGTAGCGCCGCGTATTTATAGCACCTTCCAGACAGCCTTGCCGCGGCAGCGGAAGGGTGGATGGCGAGGGATGATACAGTTTTTACAAATAACAAAAGGCCGAACTTCCGCCGCATTCACAGCCGTTATCGCACTATGCTTCGCCGTGTGAGCTGTTTTTGGTGAAGTTTGACAGTTTTCACTAATACTTTGATCGATGGGTGATTTTATGAAGATCGTACGTACGCTGCTTCCATGCGCAGCACTCCTCGCCTTTGCTAATGCGGCCAATGCTGCGGATGCGGTTATCCTGCCCCCGGCCGACATTCCGGCGCCGCCCGCCGTGTCCGCGCCGTCGGGCTGGAACGGCGGGTATGCCGGTGCCACCGTGGGCTACGCCTTCTCCGGCGATTCGAAAGTGACCAGCGGCAACGCGTCCGGAAAGCACGACGAAAAGGGCCTCATCGGCGGCGTCTTCGCCGGCTGGAACTGGCAGTCCGGCAACTTCGTCTACGGCGTTGAGGGCGACGTCGGCATTGGCAGGCAAAGCGAGAACGTGCGGAACGGGAAGAAGAAGTGGGCCCTCGACACCGCCTCCGTGCGCCCGCGCATCGGCTATGCCGTCACCGACAACGTCCTGCTCTACGGCACGGCGGGAGGAGCTGTCCAGCCGAGAAGCTACGACGATGGTGCGGGCAACTCCGATACCAAGGTCATGCTGGGTTGGACCGCCGGCGCCGGTGCCGATGTGAAGCTCACCAAGCGCACTTTCGCGAAGCTGGAATACCGCTATACCGACTTCGGGAAGGAGAAGTTCGATATCGGCGGAATCCCCGTCACCAACACCACCAGGCAGCATAAGATGCTGGTCGGCTTCGGCATCTCCTTCTAGTTCCAGCGCGGATCGGACGATCGAGCCCGGCCTGAGGCCGGGCTCGTTCCGTTTGTGTGTCCTTTCAGCAACAGCGAAAGACCCGCAAGAGCCTGTCCTCGCCGAAAGCCATCATGCGGCCATCTTTGGCGTCTTTTTCCCTCGCCATAGGCGGAACCGCAGGCCGCACGAAATGGATGTGTAGGCAGGCGGTTGGGGCACATCGGGGCGTTTTTGCCGACTTCCCGGCAGACACCGCCTCCCCGAACTGCAGATGTGGCAAGGAGTTCACACGATGAGAGTCAAGAGTTTGATGCTAGGCACGGCTGCGGCCGGCCTGTTTGCTGCGGCGGCCATCCCGGCCTTTGCCGCTGACGCGGTTCTGGAGCAGCCTCCGGCACCGCCCGCCGCGCCCATGGAAGTGGCGCCAGTGGCCACCTGGGCCGGCCCCTATGCGGGTGTCGCCGCAGGCTACGGCTTCGGCGGCAGCACGGAAGCCGAGCTTGGCGGCGTGACCACCGACATCGACACCGACGGCTTCGTCGGTAACGTCTTTGCCGGCTGGAACTGGCAGTCCGGCACCTTCGTATACGGTGTCGAGGGTGACATCGGCTACAACGGCATGGACGGTAGCGATGCCGGTCTCGATACGGAAGGCGGTGTCGACGGCACGCTGCGTGCCCGCCTCGGCGTCGCGGCCACGGATAACATCCTGCTCTACGCCACTGCCGGCGGTGCCGGTGGCCGTCACGAACTGTCCGACGGCGCCTCCTCCGACAAGCAGACCCTGTGGGGCTGGACGGCCGGTGCCGGTGCCGACGTGAAGCTGACCGAGCAGGCCTTCGGGCGGCTCGAGTACCGCTACACGGATCTGGGCAGCGAGACCTTTGACGTCGGCGGCGCCAGCTACGATGTCGACGCCAACAGCCACAAGGTCCTTGTCGGTATCGGTATGCAGTTCTAGAGCAATTCCGGGCCCCGGAATTGCGACAAGAGAACGCGTTGGCTTGACCGCCGACACGAAAGCCGGGCCTCGTGCCCGGCTTTTTTTATCCACCCCGCGCCGGCGGCATAAGCGCCCTGTCCAGCCGGCACGCCTTGCGGTCCACCTCCCGGCAGGCGCGGAACCGCAGGTCCCGCGTCATGCAGATGCGCACCTCGCGCAGATACCGCCTGTCGCAGGTGGCCGCGATGCCCTCCGGCTCCATCCCCGGATTGGCGGCGATGAACAGCTCCTCCACCGCATCCGGCGCCACCATGCGCGGCGCCGCGAGTCGCGAAAATTCCGCCGGCACGGAAACCCGTTCGCGCGCCGCGCGCGTGAGCGCGAAATAGTCGGCATGTCCAAGGCCGGAGCAGGAGCCGTGCTTGCGCCATTGATGGCCGATCAGCCCCACTGACGGCACGATGTCGAGATGGTCCCGCACCAGCCGGTCCGGCACCCGGCCGGGCTGGCGGCCGCGGCAGAACTCGGGATAGCCGCGCTCGTACTGCGGCCACAGCCCGTGCACGACGAAGGCATAGGGCCGCCCACTGCCGCATTGCCGCTCGTTCGCCTCCGCACCCTCCGCCGCGCAGTAGCTGGGCGACCAGGAAAGCGACAGGACGTAGAAGTCGAAAACGCCGGGCTCGGCACCCCGCTCGCCGGAAAAGGTGGGGAAGGGCGCGATGGCGAGAAGGGCGGCCGTGATTGCCCGGCGGAGAAAGCGTCTGCCTAGCATTTCAGTTGCGAGAAATGTCGGCGCCCCTTCGGCAAGCTCAGGCCAGAGGGGGGCGCGAAGGGGCGCAACGGGAAAGGCAACCGCGGCGCTAGCGCAGCACGCTGCATTCGGCGTTGTACACGTTCCAGCGGTCGAAGCCGGAGACGCAGAATTCCACATTGTCGCCGAGGCCGGCAAAGCCCTGGCCGTATTCGATCAGATACCAGATCGGCCTGTCCTGCCCGTCGGTCAGCCGCACGGTCGCCGCGCAGTAGCGCCGCTCGATGGGGCTGCTCGCCGTTGCCGGCTCATAGCGTGTCCCCCGCGCGCCATAGAAATCGACGATGCCGACATCGGGTAGATTCGGCACATGCATCACCTGATAGCGGAAGCGGTTCACGATGGCTCCGCGCACGCTCTGATGCGCGCAGATGGGGTCGTCCGCGGCGTAGATGCCGATAGCGTCGGCAGCTTGCGCCGGAAGCAGCGGCATGGCCGCCGCCATGAAAGCGGCAAGGCCTGCGAAAAGGGCCGGTAGGCGTGCCATGAGCGAATCTCTCCCGATGGTGACTCTGTGAGCGCCGGCCGCAGTTTCCGCCACCCGCGCACGGCGGTCAAGATGCCGCCGTGTAGGTTGTAGCCCGCGCGCCCTCGTTTGTCTCGTCCTCACAGCGAGCGAGGTGTTCCGATGCGCGCTTGTTGAAGCGCCATCGAGGCGGCCGCTGGCCAAGCCTGGCGCTCAACACTCATACCGCAGGCCGGATGTTCTGGTTCATCCGCATGGTCATGTCCGGTTTGGTTGAAGGCTCCGGATCGCGGCGCAGCATTGCCATCGCTAGCTTGATCCAGGCCAGTCGCTCCAACCACCGTTCACGCCGCTCGTCGGCTTTGCGCATAGCCAGATCGAATTCTTCAGGGTCAAATGTCGGTTGGTTGCCCGCCGACAGATGCGCTGCAACCAACAAGGAAATATCCATCGTGTGCTCCATCGATTTCCTGGCTTCATGCCGCCGCGTTTCGGCAGCACAAACGGCCGGCGATGCCGAGCCCTGTCTCACCGTGCACGGCAGGCCGGGGGTGTCTGAGGCCGGACCACCCAGTCGGTGGCCAAGCGGCATTTCATATCTCGCTCGTCGCGGCAGGCAGCCAGTTGCTGATCTGCTCGGATGTCAAATTGGCCCCGCAGAGCACGGTCGCAACGCGGCACGTCCGGAGTTCCGTTCGCCCGGCGAGAATTCCGGCGAGGCCCGCCGCTCCCGCCGGCTCGACGATCTGTCCCCAGTTTTCATGGGCAAAGCGCATCGCCGCGAGGATCTGGTCATCATCGACCAGCACGACATCGTCAATCGCGTCCTGAAGCCAGCAAACCGCTGCCGGCACAGGCGTTCTCACGGCGATCCCGTCGGCGATGGTGCGGGCCTCCGGTGTTGAGGTTGCCTTGCGCGCCTTCCATGACAGCGCCATGCAGGGGGCTCCGCGGGCCGCGACTGCGACCACCTTCGTCCGCGGTGATCGCGACTTGAACCAGCACCCGATGCCTGCTGCCAGTGCGCCGTTGCCGAGAGGCACGAATATGGCATCGATAACCGGACTGCTTTCCGTAAGCTCCGTTGCGATTGTGCCTGCGCCCTCGGCGATGCTGGCGCTCGCGCCGTCTTCCACGAACATGAGATCGTGTTTGGCAGCATGGAGCTTGGCGCTCTCCTTTGCCGCATCGAAGTCCTTTCCGTCGAGGACGACCTTTGCCCCAAGCCGGCGCATGGCCTCGATCTTCAACGGGTTGGCATGCACACTGGCGAAGACCGCCAGCGGTCTTCCCTCCCGCGCGGCGTTGTAGGCAAGTCCCTGACCGAAGTTCCCGGCCGAGGCCGTGACAAGAGGGGCTTTGTCATCGTCGAGATTGGCGAGGAACCAGCCCGTCCCGCGGCCTTTGAAGCTGCGGATCGGATTTTTGGTCTCATCCTTGACGATCAGATCGAGGCCCGATTCGGCAAAGGACAAGGTCCCGCTGTTCAGGAACACCGGGTCGATCCGGCTGCGGGCCTCTTCGATATTCGTGCAAGACAAAGGTGCTTGTGTCGTCATGCCGGAATGATAATCGTGTAGAGACGCGGAGAAACCGCGCAAGGGCTCTATTGCTCGCGGATTATCCGAGGTTTTTCCCAGGAGGGCGCATTGGACGAGATAGACCGGACCATACTGGCAACCCTGCAAGAAGATGCCGACCTTCCTGCCAAGGCAATCGCCGATGCGGTCGGCTTATCTCCCTCGGCAGTCGAGCGCCGCATCGGCAAGCTGAAGCGCAGCGGCCTGATAGAGAAGATTGTGGCGGTGGTCAGCCCGAAAGCCGTGGACCGTACCCAATCCATCCTTGTTGAACTCGAGATCCAGAACGAGCATCGACACACGCTGGAGACGTTTCATCGATGGGTGGACCGCGCGCCGGAGGTGCAGTCCTGCTGGTATGTCACCGGTGACATGGATTTCGTTCTTCTGGTCGCCGTACGGGACCTCGAGGAATACAACGCTTTCATTGACCGGCTGATGGCAGAGCAGCAGTCGTTCATTCGAAAGTACAAGAGCCTCATCGCGCTCAAAACGGTGAAGAGGGGTATGACGTTGTCGCTCGATTAACAGGCGGCTCGTCGAACGACTGCAAAAGTCCGCCAAGCGGCTATTCCGCGCGTCCGCGGTAGGTTTCCGCTCTCCACCCAGCCAGGCCCTTTATCACGGCGACCAAGCGTTAAATTTTCACCGCCGGCGCCGCGCCTTCGGTCAAGCAGGCGCCGGTTACCCCCTCACCGACCCCGCTTCGCGGGCCCACCTCTCCCCCGCAAAGCAGGGGAGAGGAGTGGCGCCAGTCATCGCGGCCGGCGATTCCTCTCCCCCACACAGTGGGGGAGAGGTGGGCCCGCGAAGCGGGGTCGGTGAGGGGGAAACGGCGCCAATCTCCAAACGGGGATAAAATCCAATGGCCGGAATCCGCCAACCCATTGATCCCATTCACAATCGCAAAATTTCTCAAACTTTTTTCGCCCTTTTTATCCCCCCTCCCTCCAGCCCCCTTACAATCCTCCCCATCGCTCTCGCGGGAACCGGATGCGCACCGGGTGTTCGGGAGGGCGGCGGCAGCCTCCCCCTTCGGGATCGGAACCCGGAGGCATGATGAGGGCCCGCAGCAGGCCGGAGCCCTGCAACGTCCGTCGCAAGGCGGGTGGTGCAGGGCGCGGAGAAGCCGCGGGGGTTCCATGGCTCAGGTCGCTTCACTGCGTGTGACCGTCCTGGGTGCCCGAAAGGGCGAAAGGAACCCTCTTGACCGGTCGACGTCGGGACAGCGGCCGGCGGGGCGCGTTGGACGCGCCTTATTTGAGGCGCTTCCGAGCGCCTTGTGCGGTGCCGAAGACGCGCCCCGCTTCCCACTTACCCAATAGCCAGACGCGAAAGCGGGCGTGGCGAGGATGACGCGCGCCCGCGGGGAGGGGCATCAACGGCATGAATGGTTGGCGCAAACATTTTTGGCCGAACTGGGTCTACGCGCCGGCGCGTAAAACGGCTAGTCTCGACCCATGAACACACACGCGAACATCCACATCGGCCATTCGGCCTGCCCGCACGACTGCCCCTCCACCTGCGCGCTCGATATCGAGATCGTCGATGGGCGCGTCAAGCGCGTGCACGGCGCCAAGGACAACAGCTACACCGCCGGCGTCATCTGCGCCAAGGTGGCGCGCTATGCCGAGCGCGTGCATCATCCGGACCGCCTCTTGAAGCCGCTGGTGCGCACCGGGGCCAAGGGGGAGGGGGCGTGGCGCGAGGCGAGCTGGGACGCCGCGCTCGACCGCGTGGCCGAGGAATTCCTGAAGGCCGAGGAAAGGTTCGGCAGCCAGACTGTCTGGCCCTATCAGTATGCCGGCACCATGGGCCTCGTGCAGCGCGATTCGATTCATCGCCTGCGCCACGCCAAGCGCTATTCCGATTTCTTCGGCACCATCTGCACAAACCCCGCCTGGGCCGGCTACGTCATGGGCACCGGAGACCTGCGCGGGCCGGACCCGCGCGAGATGGCCAAGGCCGATTGCGTCGTCATCTGGGGCACCAACGCGGTCGCCACCCAGGTCAACGTGATGACCCACGCCATCCGGGCGCGCAAGGAACGCGGGGCGAAGATCGTCGTCATCGACGTCTACGACAACGCCACCATGAAGCAGGCCGATCTTGGCCTTGTCGTCAATCCGGGCACCGACGGCGCGCTCGCCTGCGCGGTCATGCACGTGCTCTTCCGCGACAATCTCGCCGACCGGGCATATCTGGAACGGTACACGGACGACCCGAAGGGGCTCGAAGCGCATCTTTCCACCCGCACGCCCGAATGGGCAGAAGCCATCACAGGCGTGCCGGCGGCCGAGATCGAGGTTTTCGCCAGGCTCGTGGGTGAGACCAGGCGCACTTACTTCCGCCTCGGCTACGGCTTCACGCGCAACCGCAACGGCGCCGTCAACATGCATGCGGCGCTTTCCATTGCCGCCGTCACCGGCTGCTGGAAATACGAGGGCGGCGGCGCTTTCCACTCCAACTCGTCGATCTTCGGCCTCGACAAGTCGCTTATCGAGGGGCACGCCCTGCGCGATCCTTCCGTGCGCGCGCTCGACCAGTCGCAGATCGGCCGCGTTCTCACCGGCGAGAAGGCGGCGCTCCACGGCGGCCCGCCCGTGACCGCCATGCTGATCCAGAACACCAACCCGGCCAATGTGGCGCCCGAGCAGCGGCTCGTGAAGCGGGGTTTCCTGCGCGACGACCTCTTCGTGTGCGTGCACGAGCAGTTCATGACCGATACGGCCATGCTCGCCGATGTCGTGCTGCCGGCCACCATGTTCCTGGAGCATGACGACATCTATCGCGGCGGCGGCCATCAGCACATCCTGCTCGGCCCCAAGCTCATCGACCCGCCGGGCGAGGCGCGGCCGAACCTCTTCGTCATCGAGGAGCTCGCCAAACGCCTGGGTGTCGCGGACAAGCCGGGCTTCGGCCTTTCGGCGCGCGAGCATCTGGACTGGATGCTCGGCCGGCGCGGCCTCGGCACCTTCGACAGCTTCCGCCACGACCGCTGGGCCGATGTGCAGCCGGATTTCGACACGGCGCACTTCATCGGCGGCTTCGCCCACCAGGGCGGCAAGTTCCGCTTCCGTCCGGATTGGGCAGGCACGCCCGGACCGACGCGCCCGCCGGCATCGATCGGTATCCAGGGCCCTTACGCGCGCCTGCCCGAATTTCCCGACCATGTGGACTTCATCGAGGCGGCGGATGCTGCGCATCCCTTCCGGCTCGCCACCTCGCCGGCCCGCACCTTCCTGAATTCGAGCTTCACCGAGACGCCCGGCTCGAAAAAGCGCGAGGGACGGCCGGAGCTGATGCTGCATCCCGACGATGCGGCGGGGCTAGGCATCGCCGCGGGCGACCGCGTCGAGGTGGGAAACGAGCGTGGCGAGGTGGTGCTGCACGCAAAGCTCTTCGACGGCATGCGCCGCGGCATCGTCATCGCCGAAGGCATCTGGCCCAACGGTGCCCACGAGCGCGGCGAGGGCATCAACGTGCTGACGGGAGCCGACGCCATCGCACCGCACGGCGGCGCTGCGTTTCACGACACCAAGGTGTGGGTGAGGGCGGCTCCCTAACTCATTGTTTTGTCACAATTCCGGACGGAAAACCGGCTTCCACTTTTCCTGGAATTGCTCTAATCCCGCGGCGGCGCCGTCGACCCGCGGACGACGAGCTCCGTGTCGATCTTCTCCCGCCAGGTCTCGCCGGCATGGTCCAGGATCGCCCGCACGGCCCGGCGGCCGATTTCGGCAATCGGCTGCCGGATCGTCGTAAGGGGAGGGGTGGAGGTGGCGCTTTCCGGCACGCCGTCGAAGCCGACGATGGAGACGTCGGCAGGCACGGAGATCCCCTTCGCCTTGAACCAGTCGAGCGCCAAGAATGCGATCCTGTCCGATTGCGCGAGGATCGCCGTCGGCGGGGAGGGCGAGGCAAAGATCTCCTCCAGCGCCGAGTGGACGGTCTCCCTGTCGCACAACGTCTCGAAGATCGGCACATTGCCCGTGTCGATGCCGAACGCCTCCAGCGCTTCGAAATAGCCCCTCACGCGGTCGCGCGAGGTCGAATAGCTTGCGGCGTTCACCCGCTCCATCGTCGCCCTGCCGTAGCTGCCCTCGATGAACTCCATGGAGAGAACGGCAAAGCGGCGGTGGCCGAGTTCGGCCAGATGGCGGGCGGCGCGGCTTGCGCCCTCGATGTTGTCGATGCTGACCACCGACATGGCATCGTCCTTGGTGCCGAAATCCAGCGCCACGAAGGGCAGTTGCCGCTCGCGCGACAGCGCGATCAGCCGGTCCGCGCCCTTGAGGCAGAAAAGGATGAAGCCGTCGACAAGCGCGCTGTGCACGTTCCAGGCAAGCTCTTCCTCGTTCGCCGCCGAGACCAGCGAAATGCCGGTGCCGTTGGCGTCGCAGGCCTCGGTGATGCCCGCCATCAGGACGCGCGCGTACGGATCTGCGAAGAAGTAGGCGAGGGGCTCCACCGTGGCGACCCCGATGGCGTTCACCTTGCCGGCGCTGAGCATCCGCCCCTTCGGGTCCGGGCCGCGATAGCCGATCGATTTTGCTGCTTCTAGAACCCGCTCGCGAACTTCCTCGCGCACGATGTCGGGCCTGTTGAAGACGTTGGAGGCCGTACCCTTGGAAACGCCCGCCGCCTTGGCCACGTCGTGCAGCGTGGGGGCCTTTGCGAAATCGATCTTCGCCATGCTTCCTCTTTCAGCCGGTTTCTAAGCTCTTGATTTAGCATAGATCTTGAACCGGTTCAAATTTTGCTTGACGAGCGTTTCGGAGCGTATATTATTTGAACCGGTCCAAGAGCCAGCTTAGCCAAGGTTTGAACCGGTCCAATGTATGTGGTTGCACTGGAAGGAGTGCAATCGCCTGGGAAGGAGCGTGCAAAATGTCCACGACAGCTATCTCCGAAAAATTCCGCCAGGAACGCGTCAGGTACGATTTTCTCGGCACGCTGCTGGTGGGCTGGCGCGCCATGCGGCTCCATCGCCGGGAGCGCCGGGCGATGGTCGCAATCTCTCGTCTGGACCCACGCCTCATCAGCGACATGGGCTTCGATCCGGAGCGGATTTACGAGGCGCTGGACGGCAGCTGGGACGAGGTCGACCCCGCCGGCTTCCTGAGCCATCTGCCGAGGAAGGCGCGCATTTGAGATGGCGGCCGGCTTCGCCGTACCATGAAAGCCGCCTAGGGCGTGCGCCGCGCCAGGTCCTCAAGGTTCACCGCTTCTTCCACCGAGGAGGGCACCAGCAGGCTGGCGCGTCCGCCCCAGCCGATGTCCCCCGCTGCGGAGAACACCGTCTTGCCGCCTTCCATGCGCGCCTTGCCGGAGGCGACCAGCGCCAGGGCGAGGGGATAGAGCCGGTGCTCCGCCTTCAGGACACGCTCGGCAAGCCGCTCTTCCGTATCGTCGGGAAGCACCGGCACCGCTGCCTGGGCGATGATCGGGCCGTCATCCGTCTCCGCGGTGACGAAGTGCACCGTGCAGCCGTGGACGCGCATGCCCGCCTGCAGCGCCTTAGCGTGGCTCGACAATCCTTTGAAGAGCGGCAGGAGCGAGGGATGGATGTTGATCATCCTGCCTTGCCAGCGAGCGACGAGATCGGGGCTCAAAAGCCGCATGAAGCCGGCCAGGCAGACGATCTCCGCTCCCTGGGCGGCGAGCGCCTCGTCCAGTGCAGCCTCGTGCGCGGCCTTGTCGGCGTGCTCCGTGCGCGGCACCGCCACCGCGCGGATGCCGGCAGCCTCGGCGGCGGCCAACCCCGGCGCGTCCGCCTGGTCGCTGACGACGCCGGTGATCTCGGCCGGATAGTCGCTCTCGGCGGAGGCGCGGATGAGGGCGCTCATATTGGTGCCGCGGCCGGAAATGAGGATCGCCGTCTTCTTCTTCGTCATAGGTCGAGCTCTCTGCGGTAGATCACGCCTCGCTCGCGCCGCGCCACGACGCTGCCGAGCGTTTCCACATGCTCGCCCGCCTGCTGCAGAACTGCGGCCACCTGCGCGGCCTGGCCCGCCGCCACGACGGCAATCATGCCGATACCGCAATTGAAGGTGCGCAGCATCTCCTCCGCCTGCACCCTGCCTTCGCCCGACAGCCACGAGAAAACCGGCGGCACCTCGATGGCGGAAAGGTCGATTTCCGCCGCGTAGACCTCCGGCAGGACGCGCGGCAGGTTTTCGGGAAAGCCGCCGCCGGTGATGTGCGCCAGCGCCTTGATGCCGTGCGTATCGGAGATCGCCTCAAGCAGTGGCTTCACATAGATGCGTGTCGGCTCCAGAAGGGCTTCGGCGAGCGTCCGATCTGTGTCGAAGGGAGCGGGAGCATCCCAGGAAAGGCCGCTTTGCGCGACAATCTTGCGCACCAACGAGAAGCCGTTGGAGTGCAGCCCGGAGGAGGCGATGCCGAGGATGACGTCGCCCTCCACGATGTCGTCTGTCGGCAGAAGCCGGCCGCGCTCGGCAGCGCCCACGGCAAAGCCGGCAAGGTCGTAGTCGCCGTCCCGGTACATGCCCGGCATCTCCGCCGTCTCACCACCGATCAGCGCGCAGCCTGCGCGGCGGCACCCCTCGGCAATGCCGGAGACGATCGCTTCCCCCTGGGCCGGATCGAGCTTGCCGGTGGCGAAATAGTCGAGGAAGAAAAGCGGCTCCGCGCCCTGCACGACGAGATCGTTGACGCACATGGCGACGAGATCGATACCCACGGTATCGTGCTTGTCCGCCTCGATGGCGACCTTCAGCTTGGTGCCCACACCGTCATTCGCGGCCACCAGGACCGGGTCGGAGAAGCCGGCCGCCTTGAGATCGAACAGGCCGCCGAAGCCGCCGATCTCGCCGTCCGCGCCCGCCCGGCGCGTGGAGCGCACCAGCGGCTTGATCCTTTCCACGAGGGCGTTGCCGGCGTCGATGTCCACTCCGGCATCGGCGTAGCTCAATCCATTCTTCCTGTCGCTCATCGATTGCCCCATTGGCACTTCTCCCGGCTATTGGCACGAAGCAGCATGCGACCGCAAGAAGCGTGGCGTTCGGCGCACAGGCAAGATATACCCCGCGTACCTGCCTGTGGATCAATTCTTTTCTCTTGAAGCGGCGGGAACGGCCGGCCATCTATGCCGCGAAAGGCGCGAGGAACGGCGGGACGGGAGACGGTGGAGACAGAGGCTTGACCATTCCCAACATCATCACGCTTTTCCGGTTCCTGCTTGTGCCGGCGGTCGTCTTTGCGCTTTTGGCGGAGGAGGTGGACTGGGCCTTCGCCGGCTTCCTCGCCGCGGCCGTCTCCGACGGCGTCGACGGCTTCATCGCCCGCCAGTTCGACCAGCGCAGCGAGCTCGGCGCCTATCTCGACCCCATCGCCGACAAGCTGTTGCTCGTCAGCGTCTTCGTGGTGCTCGGCTATATGGGCCACCTGCCGCTGTGGCTGGTGGTGGCCGCCGTCTCGCGCGATGCGCTGATCGTCGGAGGCGTGGTGCTGTCGACCGTCATGGGAAACCCGGTGGCCATGAAGCCGCTCCTCGTGTCGAAGGCAAACACGCTGGCGCAGTTGCTGCTTGCCGCGCTGGTTCTGGCCAGCCTGTCGCTCTCCTTCACGCTGGGTATCTTCTATGATGGCCTGGTCTATCTTTGCGGGCTCTTGACCGCAGCTTCCGGCGCGGCCTATCTCGTGTCCTGGATCAAGCACATGGGCGGTTATGTCGACACCGGCACCCCACAAGGACGAGGCTGACAGGGCGCCCAAGAGTGGTGGGCCGGAGCGTGGTGGGCCGGAGAGTGGTGGGCTCGTCCGGCAGGCCGTCTTCTGGCTCATCGCCGCAAGCGTTCTTGTCCTTTTCCTCTATGTCTTCAGCTCAATCCTGCTGCCCTTCCTGGCCGGCATGGTGCTGGCCTATTTCCTCGACCCCGTGGCCGACCGGTTGCAGCGGATTGGCCTGTCGCGGCTGGCCGCGACCATCGTTATCCTGGTCGCCTTCGTCGTTGCGCTCGCGCTGGCGCTGATGGTGGTCATTCCGGTACTGGGCAACCAGCTGATCGAGTTCGCCGAGCGCTTGCCGGACTATCTTTCCCGCCTCCAGGCCCTGATCACGAGCCTCGATCCCGGGTGGTTCGAGGAGGCGGTGGGCGTAAATCCGCAGGCCCTACAGGAGGGGCTGAGCTCGCTTCTGGCGCAAGGCACCGGTTTCCTCGCCACCCTTTTCAGGTCGATCTGGAGCTCCGGCCTGGCGCTGGTCAACCTGGCGAGCCTTTTCGTCGTCACGCCAGTGGTTGCCTTCTACATGCTGCTCGACTGGGACCGCATGATCGAGAAGGTGGACAGCTGGGTGCCGCGCGAGCACCTGGAGACGGTGCGCCAGATCGCTCGCGACATCAATGCATCGACTGCCGGCTTCGTGCGCGGGCAGGGCACACTGTGCCTTATCCTCGCCATTCTCTATGCCGCCGGGCTGACGGCGGTGGGCCTCAATTTCGGCCTGCTGATCGGGCTTTTCGCCGGGTTCATCAGCTTTATTCCCTTTGTCGGCTCGCTGGTGGGGCTGGCCCTGTCGGTGGGGGTGGCCGTCGTGCAGTTCTGGCCGGACTGGTATTGGGTGGCGGCGGTGGCGGCGATCTTCTTCGCAGGACAGTTCATCGAGGGTAATCTCCTCCATCCATGGCTGATGGGCCGCAGCGTGGGGCTCCACCCGGTGTGGCTGATGTTCTCGCTTTTCGCGTTCAGCTATCTGTTCGGCTTCGCCGGGCTTCTGATCGCCGTTCCGACCGCCGCGGCGATCGCCGTGCTCGTGCGCTTCGCGTTGGGACGCTACATGGCCTCTCCCCTCTACAGCGGTGACAAGCCGCCCGAAGCGGATGCGAAGAACGGCGGCAAATGACACGAAAGGGGCCTCCGCCGCGGCAATTGCCGCTCGACCTTGCGCATGAAGAAGCGCGCTCGCGCGACGACCTCGTTGTCACGCCGGCCAACGCGCGCGCCGTGGCGCTGGTGGAGGGGTGGCCCGACTGGCCGTCACCCGTCACCGTGCTGGCGGGGCCGGCGGGGGCGGGCAAGTCGCATCTGGCGGCGATCTGGCGCGCTCATTCCGGCGCCCGGCAGGTGGCCGCCGGCGAGATCGACGCCGCGGCCCTTGCCGCGGCCGAGCATGGGCCCGTATTCGTCGACGACGCGGATAGCGCTGCACGCGACGAGACCGGCCTCTTCCACCTCATCAATACGGTGAAGGGTGCCGATACCCACCTGCTTCTCACCGCCCGGCGTTTTCCCGCCGCCTGGGGCGTGCGCTTGCCCGACCTTCTCTCGCGCCTCAAGGCGGCGGCGCTGGTGGAGATCGACGAGCCGGACGACGTGCTTCTGGCCGGCGTCATCGTGAAGCTCTTCGCCGACCGTCAGGTGGCGGTGGAGCCGCATGTGGTGCAGTTTCTGGTGCGCCGCATCGAGCGCTCGCTGTCGGCGGCGCAACAGGTGGTGGAACACCTCGACCGCGCCGCGCTCGAGCGCAAGACGCGCATCACGCGGGCGTTGGCGGCGGACGTCGTCGGCGCCATGGAAACGGGGTGATGCGATTTCGCGGTTGATTCCCTCGCCGCGCGCTTGAACGGGCTGCGGCCGTCGACTAGATGAAACCATGTTTTGTCTCAGGCTGTCCTTCTCCGTAGCCGTTTTGGCGACGGTGGGGGTGTACCCCCTCGCACAGATATTGCCGAACTGGACGGCCTGGGAGAACCAGCCCGTCGAGAACGTGGGCTCGCTCGTCCTTCTGGTCGGCATGGTGGCCGCGCTCCTTTACCAGCACCGGTCGGAAGAGCGGAAGTGGAAATGGCTGTGGCGCGCAGCGGCACCTCTGTGGCTTATCCTTCTGGCGCGCGAACTGAGCTGGGGCGCGGTGTTCTATCCGCCCACCCAGATGACCAATGACGGGCCGATATTCTCTTCCGACCACCTGTGGTACAAACCGGTGGTCTACCCCCTTGTCGCCCTGATCGGTGTGGCCGTCGTCTATATCGTCATGCGCCATCGCCTTGTGGATAAGGCGGCAGACGTGATCCGCGCCGGTGCCGCGCCATGGCTCGAGGCGCTGCTGGCGCTTATATGCGTCGCCGTCGCGACCATTGCCGAAGGCCATGGCGGTGTGCTGAACGGCTGGATCGGCGGCCACTCGATGCTCATCGAGGAACTCGCGGAACTGGCGGCCGCCCTGTGGCTTTTTGCCGGCCAGGCGCGTGTGCGGGCGTTCCAGCTCAAAGAAAGCCGCACCGGGGACTTGCTCCGCACATCGTGAGACTATAGGGAATTCAGCGCCACGGAGCGTAGCGCAGCCTGGTAGCGCATCTGCTTTGGGAGCAGAGGGTCGCAGGTTCGAATCCTGCCGCTCCGACCACTACCCCCCGGCCCGCGAAGGCCGGTATGGAACGAACAGAACCGAGAGTGAGGGTCACAAACGTGTCCGCGCGCATCTACAGCCCTTCCAGAACCGCCATGCAGTCCGGCACCGCCAAGACCGGCCACTGGGTGCTGGAGTTCGAGCCCGAATCCCCGCGCCGCATCGACCCGCTGATGGGCTACACCAGCACCTCTGACGCCAGGAGCCAGGTGCACCTGACCTTCGCCACCAAGGAGGAGGCCGTGGCTTATGCGCAGAAACACGGCATCCCATTCCGCCTCGAGGAGGCGAAGGCGCCGAAGCGGCGCCAGGTTTCCTATGCGGAGAATTTCCGCTATGACCGCAAAATTCCGTGGACGCACTGAACCCGTCTCGTCCGCGCCCGGCCCCGTAGCTCAGCTGGATAGAGCATCGGTCTTCTAAACCGAATGTCGCAGGTTCGAGCCCTGCCGGGGTCGCCATGCTGATTCGCGCGGGGCTCCGCAGGACAAGAGCTGTGGAGCTTCAGTCGCTCAGGGCCGCCCGCAACCCCTTCTCGATATCTCTTTTCAAATCCTCCACGTCCTCCAGCCCGATCTGCAGGCGGATGACGGGGCCGGCATAGGTGTCCCTGGCCACCGTCCGGTCGCCGAGGAAGACGTGGACGGCAAGGCTTTCGAAGCCGCCCCAGGAGTAGCCGAGGCCGAAAATGTCGAGGGCGTCGAGGAAGGCATGAGCCTCGCGTTCGCCGCCGCCGTCGAGCACGAACGAGAAGATGCCGCTGGCGCCGGAGAAGTCGCGCTTCCAGGTCGCGTGGCCGGGGTGTGATTCAAGGGCCGGGTGGAGGACTTGCGCCACGCCTTCCTGCGCCTCCAGCCAACGGGCGATCTCAAGCGCGCTCTCCTGGTGGCGGGCAAGCCGCACACCCATGGTGCGCAGGCCCCTCAGCACCTGGTAGACGTCGTCCGGGCCGGCGCAGGCGCCGAGGGTGAGGAAGGTGTCATAGAGCCTTTCGAAGCAGGCTTCGTTGGCCGACACGGTGCCGAGCAGGACGTCGGAATGGCCGGCCGGATACTTGGTCGCCGCGTGGATGGAGATGTCGACGCCGTGGTCGAGCGGGCGGAAGAAGAGGGGGGTGGCCCAGGTGTTGTCCATCATGACGACGGCGCCGCCCTGGCGGGCCGCCGCGGCGATGGCCGGGATATCCTGCATCTCGAAGGTGTTGGAGCCGGGCGATTCGGTGAAGACGACCTTCGTATTGGGCTTCATCAGCCGCGCGATCTCCGCGCCGATGAGTGGATCGTAATATTCGATCTCCACGCCCAGCCGCTTCAGCATCGTATCGGCGAAGCGCCGGGTAGGGTGATAGACCGAATCGACGATGAGCGCGTGGTCGCCCGCCGAAAGAAACGCCAGGAGCGGCACGCAGACGGCGGCGAGCCCCGAAGGCACGACGATGGTGCCGGCCGAGCCTTCCAGTTCGTCCATCGCCTTGGCCAGCGCATCGGTGGTCGGCGTGCCGCGCGTGCCGTAGGTGTATTTCTGCTTGCGCGAGGCCATGGTGGCCGCGTCGGGGAAAAGCACGGTCGAGGCATGCACCACCGGCGGGTTGACGAAGCCGAAGAAATCGCCCGGATCGTTGCCCATATGGGCGAGCCTCGTGTTGATGCCGTCTTTCCGCCCGTCTCGCGCCATGCCGTAAACCTCGCCCATCCTCGTGCCTCGCCGGGCACCGGTCCGGCATAGAAGCTTCGCGCCGGTTTCTCAAGACTGCCAGACAGATACAGGCATCTCGCACGTGCGGCATTGGCTCTTGACCCGCGCTGATTTATGGCATTCGATGGAAAACGTGCTTGGGAGAAGGAAGCGTGCGTCCGATGTCGTCCCGACAGACGGCCTGCGCCGGCTTCCGCACAAAAATCAGTAGGGGATGAACCCTGTACGAAAAAAAAGGGTCAATAATCATGAACAATTCCATCAAGGCACTGCTCGGCTCGGCCGTGATCGCGCTGGCAGCGGTTCCGGCCTCCGGAGCCACGCTCGACGACGTGAAGAACAGGGACGCCCTGCGTTGCGGCGTCAATACCGGCCTGCCGGGCTTTGCGTCCCAGAACGACCAGGGTGAATGGCAGGGCCTCGACGTCGACTACTGCAAGGCGGTGGCAGCCGCCGTGTTCGAGGGCGACGGCAGCAAGGTGCAGTACTCGCCGTTGTCCGCGGTCCAGCGCTTCCCCGCCCTGCAGAACAACGAGGTCGATCTCCTGGCGCGCAATACGACCTGGACGATGAACCGCGACACCGCCCTCGGCCTCAACTTCGCCGGCGTCAACTACTACGACGGCCAGGGCTTCATGGTGCGCGAGGAGCTGAACGTGACCTCGGCGCTGCAGCTCTCCGGCGCCACCGTGTGCGTGCAGAGCGGCACGACGACCGAGCTGAACCTGACCGACTACTTCCGTGCCAACAACATGGAGTTCAACCCGGTCGTCATCGAGTCCCAGTCGGACGTCAATGCCGCCTACGAGCAGGGCCGCTGCGACGTCTTGACGACGGATGCCTCGGGCCTCTACGCCACGCGTCTCGAACTTGCCAACCCCGAGGAGCATGTCGTCCTGCCGGAGATCATCTCCAAGGAGCCGCTGGGTCCCGTGGTCCGCCAGGGCGACGAGCAGTGGTTCGACATCGTCAAGTGGGTGCATTTCGGCTTGCTGAACGCCGAGGAACTGGGTGTGACCCAGGACAATGTCGATGAGATGGTGAACTCCGACGATCCGAATATCCGCCGTCTCCTCGGTACGGACGGGACCTTCGGCCAGGATATCGGCCTGTCCAACGACTGGATGGTCAACGTGATCAAGGCCGTCGGCAATTACGGCGAAATCTTCGAGCGTAATGTTGGCCCCGACACGCCGCTCAGGATCCAGCGCGGCCAGAACGAGCTGTGGACCAAGGGCGGCCTGCAGTACGCGCCGCCGGTCCGCTGATCAGGTGAGCGGGGAGCCGCGCCCGCTAAGGCGCGGCTCCCTTGCCTGACAAAGCAACGGCGGGCCGGTCTCCGCGGCCGGGCCTTCGCCATTGCCTATGGCGGATCAAATGACGGCTGACACCCAAAGCATTCGCGAGCCGCGCGTCGCACTCATGCGCGACCCCAGGACACGCGGGCTGATCATCCAGATCGTGATGATCATCGCCATACTGGCGTTCGCCGCATGGCTCATCAACAACACCGTGCGCAACCTCGCACAGGCCAACATTGCCTCCGGCCTCGGTTTCCTGTCGACGAGGGCGGGCTTCGACATCGGCCAGGTGCCGATCGACTACACCAGCAACTCGAGCTATGGCCGGGCGTTGCTGGTCGGCATCACCAACACCATCATCGTCGCCGGCTCCGGTATCGTTCTGGCGACGATCGTCGGCTTTATCGTCGGCATCGGCCGCCTGTCGCGCAACTATCTGGTGCGCGGCTTGAGCACGATCTATGTCGAGGTCTTCCGCAACGTCCCGCCGCTTCTGGTCATCCTGTTCTGGTATTTCGGCGTTCTGTCCGTCCTGCCGCTGCCGCGGCAGGCCATCGATCTGCCGTTCGGGGCCTTTCTTTCCAACCGCGGCCTGCAGACGCCGGCGATGCGGTTCGATCCGGAGGCCGTCCTGGCGTTGATCGCCTTCGTCGTCGGCGTTGCCGGCGCCATCGTCCTTTCCCGGATGAACAGGCAGCGGCAAATGAGGACGGGCGAGCAGCGGCCGACGCTCTTGCCGAGTATCGGCTTGATCCTTGGCCTGCCGCTGGTCGTCTTTGCGCTGACGGGCTTTCCCTTTGTCTTCGAATATCCTGAAGCGACCCGCTTCAACCTTGTCGGCGGCTTGCAGGTGAAGCCCGAATTCCTGGCCCTGTTCCTGGCGCTTTCCTTCTACACGGCCTCGTTCATCGCCGAGATCGTGCGCGCCGGCATCCTCGCCGTCTCGTGGGGGCAGACTGAGGCGGCTTCGGCACTAGGGTTGACGCGCAGGCAGTCGCTGAGGCTGGTCATCGTGCCGCAGGCCTTCCGCGTCATCATCCCGCCGCTGACGAGCCAGTATCTCAACCTGACGAAGAACTCTTCGCTGGGCCTTGCCGTCGGCTATCCAGAGCTGGTCGCCGTCGGCTCGACCGTGCTCAACCAGACCGGGCAGTCGGTCGAGGTGGTGGCGATCTGGATGGTCGTCTATCTGGGCCTGAGCATCGCGGTGGCCGCGTTCATGAACTGGTTCAACGCGCGCATGGCGCTGATCGAGCGATAGGAGGCGGGCCGTGGAAGAACAAGTTGCAGCCTATGTCGCCAAGGAGCAGAAGGAGCCGCTGCCGCCGCCACCGAGCGAGGTCGGCCTCACCGGCGTCCTGCGCAAGAACCTTTTCGCGACGCCGCTCGATTCGGCCCTCACGGTGGTGCTCGGACTCTTCTCGATCTGGGCGGCGTGGAACCTGATCCAGTGGGCGTTCCTGTCGGCGGTTTTCGTCGGCGCCAACCGGGAAGCCTGCCTGGCAGGGGAAGGCCAGGCGGTGGGCGCGTGCTGGGCTTTCGTCTATGCCAAGCTCGGCCAGTTCATGTATGGGCTCTTTCCGCTCGGCGAGCGCTGGCGCGTTGATCTGGTCATCGTCCTCCTGGTGGCCCTGGCGTTGCCGCTGGCGATCCCGTCGGTGCCGCAAAAGCGGCTGAACGCGCTTCTTCTGATGGTCGCCTTCCCCTTCGTCGCCCTCGTCCTCTTGACGGGCGGTCAGTTCGACATCGGCGGCGGCTGGATCGCTTTCCTGTTCGCGCTGGCCGCCTTTGCGTCCGCCAGTTTCGCGGCCGCCAACGTCACCGCTTCGCGCAGGCTCCTGAGGGCGGCGACCTGGCTTGCTGCGCTGGCGATGGTCCTTCTCCTCGCCTCCAACATCGTCTGGAGCGGGCAGATGGACCTGCTCGTCTTCCGCTTCTCGGTCCTGTCCCTGCTGGCGTTCCTGACGGCGCTGGCGTCGATTACCTCGAGCCTCGTTGCGGCGTGGTCCGGCGAGGACGGACGGGCGGTGGCTCTGCGCACGCTCGCCCCGCCGCTCCTCGTCCTGGCGCTCGTGGTGCTGCTTGCCGGCGATTTCGGCTTGAGCCCGGTGGCCACCAATCGGTGGGGTGGGCTTCTGGTGACGCTGGTGGTTGCGCTCACCGGCATCGCCGCCTCGCTGCCGCTCGGCATCCTGTTGGCGCTCGGGCGGCGCTCGCACCTGCCGGCCGTGCGCCTGTTCTCCATTATCTTCATCGAGTTCTGGCGCGGCGTGCCGCTGATCACCGTGCTCTTCATGTCGGCCTTCATGATCCCGCTTTTCCTGCCGGAAGGGGTCAGCTTCAACCAGCTTCTGCGGGCCCTCATCGGCGTGGCGCTGTTTTCCGCCGCCTACATGGCCGAGGTGGTGCGTGGCGGTTTGCAGGCCATTCCCAAGGGCCAGTACGAAGGCGCCCAGGCGCTCGGCCTCGGCTATTGGCAGATGATGCGCCTGGTGGTCATGCCGCAGGCGATCAAACTGGTGATCCCCGGCATCGTCAACACCTTCATCGGCCTCTTCAAGGACACGAGCCTGGTCTACATCATCGGCCTTGCCGACCTTCTGGGCACGGTGCGGCGCGGCTTTTCCGATCCCAACTGGATCACCCCGACGACGGCTGCCACCGGCCTCGTCTTCGCGGCATTCGTCTATTGGCTCTTCTGCTTCGGCATGTCGCGCTATTCTATCTATACCGAGCGCCGGCTACACACCGGCCACAACCGATAACGGCCTTGAAGGCCCTTCAAGGGAAAAGGCGATGGCAACGCAGAACGTGAACGTGGTCGACCCGCAGGAGATCAAGATCGATCCGAAGAAACTTCATATCTCCGACACGGACGTGGCGATCGAGATCGTCGACATGCACAAGTGGTATGGCGATTTTCATGTGCTGCGCGACATCAATCTGAAGGTCATGCGCGGCGAGCGTATCGTCGTGTGCGGCCCTTCAGGCTCCGGCAAGTCCACCATGATCCGCTGCATCAACCGGCTGGAGGAGCACCAGAAGGGCAGGGTCGTCGTCGACGGCATCGAGCTCACCAACGATCTGAAAAAGATCGACGAGGTGCGGCGCGAGGTCGGCATGGTGTTCCAGCACTTCAACCTGTTCCCGCACCTCACCATCCTGGAGAACTGCACGCTCGCCCCCATCTGGGTGCGCAAGACGCCGAAGCGCGAGGCGGAAGAGATCGCCATGCACTATCTGGAGCGCGTCAGGATTCCCGAGCAGGCGAAGAAGTATCCCGGCCAGCTCTCCGGCGGCCAGCAGCAGCGCGTGGCGATCGCCCGCGCGCTCTGCATGAACCCGCGCATCATGCTGTTCGACGAGCCGACCTCGGCGCTCGATCCGGAGATGATCAAGGAGGTGCTCGACACCATGGTGGACCTTGCCCAGGAGGGCATGACCATGATCTGCGTCACCCACGAGATGGGCTTTGCGCGGCAGGTGGCCAACCGGGTGATCTTCATGGACCAGGGCCAGATCGTCGAGCAGAACACGCCGGCCGAATTCTTCGACCACCCGCAGCACGAGCGCACCAAGCTGTTCCTGTCGCAGATCCTGCATTAGGGGCGTCAGTCGCGGGGCGGCTTAAACGCCCTCCACGTCATAGCTGTAAAGCCAGTCGAGATCCGCCGCCAGGCTCTCCTCGCTCTTCAGCCGGAGTGCCACGTCGCGGGCCAGCGCGACCGGCCCGCCGGCATGCCAGACGAAGCGGTTGAAGGCGCCGCGGCGGGCCACGCGGGCAAGGCGCGGCTTGCGCAGGCGCTCGTAGGCGGCGAGCGCGCCCGGCATGTCGCCGCCGGCGGCGGTCAGCTCCGCCAGGAGCGCTGCATCCTCGATGGCCATGGCTGCGCCCTGGGCGGCGTAGGGGCTGAGCGCATGCGCCGCGTCGCCGATGAGGGCCAGGCCCGCATTCGTCCACGGCCCTCCGGGCTGCACCTCGTGAATGGGCCAGGCCGTCCAGGCCCCGGCCAGCCGGACAATGTCGGAAAGGGCAGGGGCAGCCCGCCGGGTTGCCGCCAGAAGGTGCGCCATGTCGGCGGCGTTCGCCCAGCCACGCCCTATCTCCGCGCTGCGCGTCACCAGCACCAGATTGAGATCCGCCCCGCCGCTCACCGGATAGGCGACGAGGTGGAAGTCGGGCGCCAGGAAAGCGGTGACGGCGTCGGGGGCAAGCGTGCCCACCGCCTGATCGCTCGCCGCGCCTCCGCGCAGGATGGCCCGGAAGGCGGCAAAGCCGGTGAAGCGGCTTTGCCGGCCGCCGATGCATGCCCGCAGCTGCGACCACACCCCGTCGGCGCCGATGAGCAGGTCGCAGGCAACCTCGCCGGCCTGCCCGGCCTTCGCCACGGTGGCGACGGTTCCGCCGTCCCGCAAGGCGGCGTCCCGAACCTTGGTGCCCAGTTCCAGGCGGATCGCCGGGTTGTCACGCACCCGCTGCAGCAGCGCCTTCTGCAGGTCCGCGCGGTGGGCGACCAGATAAGGCGCCTGCCAGCGCCGCTCCGCCTTCTGGCCGAGAGTGACACCGGCCAGCGTGGAAAGCCTTGCTGCATCCTTGAGGAGGATGGCGCGCGGCCGGACCGCGTTCCTGCCGAGGCTCTCCAGCACGCCGAGGCGGGCGAGGATGCGGGTGGCATTGGGCGAAAGCTGCAGGCCCGCGCCCACTTCCTGAAGTGTTTCGGCGCGCTCGAAAACGGCGACGGAAAACCCTTTTGCCGCAAAGCAAAGCGCTGCCGTCAGCCCGGCGATCCCCGCCCCGGCGATGGCGATGCGGCGGCCGGTCATAGCGGGCCGCCGGCGAGTTTTTGTCGAGGTTCATCGGATAAACGGCGAGGGGCGAGCCCGGCCGTATCGCGATCGCGAAACACCCTAGACCGCTTCCTCGCGGAAAAGGCAGCCTTCGGGCACCGTTTCATGTGCTTCCAGCTTGGCGTTATAGTGATACAGCGTCGAACAGTAGGGGCAGATGCGCTCCTCATCGTCGCCCATGTCGAGAAAGACATGCGGATGGTCGTTCGGCGGGTTGGCGCCCACGCACATGAACTCCTTGACGCCGATTTCGACCGCCCGGTAGCCGTTCGTGTTGTGGAAATGGGGTGTCTCAAAGCCCGCCATTTCTTTTCTCCCGCTGTCGCCGTCTATCCGGGTGCGTTTGAAGCATAAATACCTTCTTTGCAAGTCCGTGATATGAAACTGTCGCAAAACCCTGTCACGACGTAGTATGGGGTGGATCGGGCCGCCCGGAGGTAGGACAATAAAAGCGAGCAGGCCATGAACGAACTGAAGCCGGTCAAGAGTGAATTCCCGACCCAGCCCGGGACGGCGGACGAGATTGCGCGCTCGAGCCCCGATCGTTTCGTCAACCGCGAGTTCTCGTGGCTGCAGTTCAACCGGCGGGTGCTCGAGGAGTCCCAGAACGTCAGCCACCCGCTCCTTGAGCGCGTGCGGTTCCTGTCGATCTCGGCCGACAATCTGGACGAGTTCTTCATGGTGCGCGTGGCCGGGCTCGCCGGCCAGGTGCGCGAGGGGATCGCCACCAGGAGTGCCGACGGGCGCACGCCGGAAGAGCAGCTCGAGCACGTGCTGCGCGAGGTGAGCCGCCTGCAGGTGGACCAGCATGCAAGCCTTGCCGGCCTTCTGGAGCTCATGAGGAAGGAAGGCATCGAGATCGTGCGCCCGGAGGCGCTGACGCGCGACGACAGGAAGTGGGTCGAGGAGCACTTTCTGGAGGCCATCTACCCGGTGCTCACCCCGCTTTCCATCGACCCGGCGCACCCCTTCCCCTTCATCCCCAATCTCGGCTTTTCGGTCGCCCTCGACCTGCAGCATCTGGGCAACAAGGAGAGGATGACGGCGCTTCTGCGCCTGCCGGTCACGCTGCAGCGCTTCGTCGCTCTGCCGGAGCGGCCGAAGACGGTGCGCTTCATCGCGCTGGAGGACATCGTCGAGATGTCCATCGGCAAATTGTTTCCCGGCTATAAGGTCAACGGCTCCGGCACCTTCCGCATCATCCGCGACAGCGATATCGAGGTGGAGGAGGAGGCGGAGGACCTCGTGCGGCTGTTCGAGAGCGCGCTCAAGCGCCGGCGCAGGGGTTCGGTGATCCGTATCGAGTTCGAAAGCACCATGCCCCAGGGCTTGCGCGATTTCGTGGCGACCGAGCTCGGCGTGCCGTCCTCGCGCATCAGCGTGCTCGACGGGCCGCTCGCCATCAACCAGATTTCCGAAATCGTCAAACTGCCGCGCGACGACCTGAAGTTCCCGCCCTACAACCCGCGCTTCCCCGAGCGTATCCGCGACCATGGCGGCGACTGTTTCGCGGCCATCCGCGAGAAGGATATCGTCGTCCACCATCCCTATGAGAGCTTCGATGTCGTGGTGCAGTTCCTGCGCCAGGCCGCGCAGGACCCGGAAGTGGTGGCCATCAAGCAGACGCTCTACCGCACCTCCAACGACAGCCCCATCGTGCGCGCCTTGATCGACGCGGCGGAAGCGGGCAAGTCGGTCACCGCGCTCGTGGAGCTGAAGGCCCGCTTCGACGAGGAGGCGAATATCCGCTGGGCGCGCGACCTGGAGCGCGCCGGCGTACAGGTCGTCTTCGGTTTCATCGAGTTGAAAACGCACGCCAAGATGTCGCTTGTGGTGCGCCGCGAGGGCCGGCGCCTGCGCAATTACGTGCATCTGGGCACCGGCAACTACCATCCGATCACCGCGCGCATCTACACCGACCTTTCCTATTTCACCGTCGATCCGGCGATCGCCCACGACGTGGCCAAGGTCTTCAATTTCATCACCGGCTACGCCGAGCCGGATGTGGACATGAAGCTGGCGGTCTCTCCGTTCAGCTTGAGGAATCGCATCCTCGAGCATGTCCAGGCGGAAATCGAGCATGCCAAGGCGGGCCGGCCGGCGCAGATCTGGATGAAGATGAATTCGCTCGTCGACCCGCAGGTGATCGACGCGCTTTACGAGGCCGGCCGCGCCGGCGTCGAGATCGACCTTGTGGTGCGCGGCATCTGCTGCCTGCGCCCCCAGGTGCCGGGCCTTTCGGAGAACATCCGGGTGAAGTCCATCGTTGGCCGGTTCCTGGAGCACAGCCGCATCTACTGCTTCGGCAACGGCCGCGGTCTGCCGTCGGACGACGCGATCGTCTACATCTCCTCGGCCGACATCATGCCGCGCAATCTCGACCGCCGGGTCGAGACCATGGTCCCCATCACCAACCCGACCGTGCACGAGCAGGTTCTGGGCCAGATCATGCTGGGAAACATCATGGACAATCAGCAGAGTTTCGAAGTATTGCCTGACGGCACCTCGCGGCGCATCGCGCCGCAGGACGGAGAGGAAGCCTTCAACGCTCAGGAATATTTCATGACCAATCCCAGCCTGTCGGGCCGTGGCGTCGCGCTGAAGTCGCATGCGCCCAAGCGCATCGCCGCCTTCAAGCGGCCCAAGAAGGCCGTCGCCGGCTAGCGGTGGTGGGCGCAGCCGTATCCCAGGGCCGGTTGCCGAACCGGCGTCCCATTGCGGTCATCGATATCGGCTCGAATTCGATTCGTCTGGTGATCTACGAGGGCGTCGCCCGTTCGCCGACCGTGCTGTTCAATGAGAAGATGCTGGCGGGCCTCGGCCGCGGTATCGTGACGACAGGCGAGCTCGATCCCGACGGCGTGACGCGCGCCGTCGATGAATTCGGCCGTTTCCGCGCGCTCTCCGAGCAGGCGGGCGCCGCATCGCTCCACGTGCTCGCCACCGCCGCCGCACGCGAAGCGACCAATGGGCCGGATTTCATCCACCGCGCCGAAAGGATCCTGGGCACCAGGATCCGCGTGCTCTCCGGCCGCGAGGAGGCGCGCTACGCCGCCCTCGGCGTTATCGCCGCCTTCCATGATGCCGACGGCATCATGGGCGATCTCGGCGGCGGCAGCCTCGAACTCGTCGACGTCCGCGGCGAGACGATGGGAGAGGGGATCACGACCCCCCTCGGCGGTCTGAAACTGCGCGAGATGGCCGGCGCCTCGATGAGCGATGCCGCACGCATCGCCCGCGGCGAGCTTGCACGCGCCGAATGGCTGGGGAAGGGGGAGGGGCGTGCCTTCTACTGTGTCGGCGGCACGTGGCGAAACCTTGCCCGCCTCCACATGAACGTCACCGGCTATCCGCTTCCGGTGATGCACCACTACGAGGTCGACCCCAAGGAGGACGCCGCCTTCCTGAAGCGCGTCGCCAAGGGCGACATCGACAAGATGAAGGGCATCGAGCGGGTATCGAAGAACCGCCGTTCGCTGCTGCCCTACGGCGCTGCCGTGCTCCTGGAGGTGATTCGCGCGGCCAGGCCGGCGAAGATCGTCATCTCGGCGAACGGTGTGCGCGAGGGGTTTGTCCATTCGCTGCTTGGGGAGGAGGAACGGCAGGCCGACCCGTTGCTCTCGGCGGCCGAGGAACTGGCCGTTCTGCGCTCGCGCTCCGTCACGCATGCGCGCGAACTCGCCGAGTGGTCGGGCACGGCCTTTGCCGCCTTCGGCATCGAGGAAACGGAGGAGGAGCAGCGCTACCGCCGCGCGGCCTGCCTTCTGGCCGACATCGGCTGGCGCGCCCACCCCGAATACCGCGGCACGCAGTCGCTCAACATCATTTCCCACGGCTCCTTCATCGGCGTCGACCATCCCGGCCGCGCCTTCATCGCGCTTGCCATTCTCTTCCGCCATGAAGGCCTGTTCGACGACGCGCTTTCGCCGGAGATGCGCAAGCTCGCCACGCCGCGCTATGTGGAGCGGGCGCGGCTCCTGGGCGGGCTTTTGCGCGTGGTCTATCTGCTCACGGCCTCGATGCCCGGCATCATCCCGCAGCTCAAGTGGGAAAAGCGCGATGACAGCTCCATCGCCCTCTTGGTCCCGCGCTCCCACGCCGCCCTGATGGGCGAGCGCCCGCACGGCCGCATGGCGCATCTGGCCAGGGTGACGGGGCTGAATTTGGTGTTGGATGTGGGGAAATGAGAGCAGGCATTTCGGGTCGGTGCTCTCATGGTCCGCGGTCGGATGGTCTTGAAGCACCGTCCTCGTAGTCGAAGTCTTCGTCGGTTTCCTGAGTCAGCGGCTTCTGCTGGCCGTGGCGTATGGAAACGATAACGACGTCTCCATCGACCAAATCATAGTCAAGGAGATAATCGCCGACGACGAGGCGGTGAGAGCCGGAAATAGGTAGGCTCTCAATTCCACGGCCAAGTTCTGGAAACCGAGCTAGGTTCTTACGTGCCTCGGCCATCCGGTCGAGGAAGGTCTTCGCCGCTCTCGGGCTATATTTTCTGAGGTAGGCTGCTTCTGCTCGAAGATAGGTGCGGGCGCTTCCGGACAGGCGCACCCTCATCAGGCAACCTTGCGCCTGATGATCTCGTCGATCTCGCGAAGCACATCGTCCATGTCGTGCACGTCACCGCTGGCCACCTCGTTTCGGCCTTTCCGCACGGCGAGAATGTCGGCTCCTTCACCGGCCAGATACACCTTTAAGGCTCTCACCATCACCCAGCTGCGGGATCGGTCGCAGGTTTCCGCGATTTGTTCGATGGCCGTCAGAACATCCTCCGGTAGACGGAGCGTAATCGGATCGGAAAGAGCGGGTTTCGACATAGCCGTTCTCCATTTGTAATACACCGTATTACAAATGGCCTCCTATCTCAAGTCGCGTTCCGGGATTTGAAGCACACGAGGCCGAATCCGCTCACTCCGCCGCTGCCGCCCGCTCGCCGGGCGAAAACGTCTCGATGCGCCGGTTGGCGAATCTGAGGGCGATCTCGCCGCGCAGGAGTTTTAGCGCCTCCTCGCCGAACACCTCGCGCCGCCAGCCCGAAAGGGCGGGCACCTGCGCCTTCTCGCCGTCGGCAGCGATGCGATCGATGTCGTCGCTGGAGGCGAGCATCTTGGTGGCCACGCTTTCCTTCTCGGCCACCAGCTTGAGCAGCACCTTGATGAGCTCGGCCGCGGCGGCCGCCCCTTCCGGGGCGTGCTGGGGCTTGGGCAGCCTCGGCAGCTCTTCCTTGGGCAGGGCGAGGGCGGCGTTGACGGCCTTGAGCAGGCCCGCCGCGGGGGCCGAACGCTCCCAGCCCTTGGGCGTGCTTCTCAGCCGGCCAAGCGCGGCGGCGTCCTCCGGCTGCTGCTGGGCGATCTCGTAGATGGCGTCGTCCTTCAAGACGCGGCCGCGCGGCACGTTACGCTCGCGCGCCTCGCGCTCGCGCCAGGCCGCCACATGCTGCAGGACGGCGAGTTCGATTGGCTTGCGCACGCGCAGCTTCAGCCGCTTCCAGGCGTCGTCGGGGTGCGGATCGTAGGTTTCCGCCGCCGTCAGCACGCCCATCTCCTCCTTCAGCCAGTGGGCGCGGCCTTCACGCTCCAGCTGGGCCTCGAGGTGCTCGTAGACGGGGATGAGGTGGGTGACGTCGGCCAGCGCATAGTCGAGCTGCTTCTGCGACAGCGGCCGATGGCGCCAGTCGGTGAAGCGTGAGGCCTTGTCGAGGTGCTCGCCGGTGATGCGGTAGACGAGCTGGTCGTAGGAAACGCTGTCGCCGAAGCCGCACACCATCGCCGCCACCTGCGTGTCGAAGATGGGATGCGGGATGAGGTTGCCGAGCTTGTAGATGATCTCGATATCCTGCCTGGCGGCATGGAAGACCTTTGTCACCTTCTCGTTCGCCATCAGGCCGAAGAAGGGCGTAAGGTCCATCCCCGGGGCCAGCGGGTCGACCATCGCGGTCACACCGGGCGCCGCCATCTGGATCAGGCACAGCTCGGGCCAGAAGGTGGTCTCACGAATGAATTCGGTGTCGATGGTGATGAAATCGGATTTTTCGAGCGCGGCGACCGCCGTTTCCAGCTCTTTGCGGGTTTTGATGAGTTCCATGCACTCTCTTTAGGCGTTGCCGCCCGAAATGTGAAGAAATTGTATCGCCCGGTTTTCGCCGCGCCGCCGCCCCGCCTTGACAAAATGGGACGCGCATGCGCTTTTCGCGCCGGTTTGACGAGGCCGGCCCGCGCCCGTTCACAGTTACCTTCAGACACGGACCAGAGATAATGCACCGCTACCGCAGCCATACCTGCGCAGAATTGAGAAAATCCGACGTGGGCGAGACCGTCCGCCTTTCCGGCTGGGTCCACCGCGTGCGCGATCATGGCGGCCTGCTCTTCATCGATGTGCGCGACCATTACGGCATCACGCAGATTGTCGCCGACCCGGATTCGCCCTCCTTCGGCACCGCCGAGAAGGTGCGCGGCGAGTGGGTGATCCGCGTCGACGGCGAGGTGAAGGCACGCACGGAAGAGACGGTGAACCCGAACCTGCCGACCGGCGAGGTGGAGATCTTCGCGCGCCAGATCGAGGTGCTGTCCCAGGCAAGCGAGCTGCCGCTGCCGGTCTTCGGCGAACCGGACTATCCCGAGGACATCCGGCTGAAATACCGCTTCCTCGATCTGCGCCGCGAGACGCTGCACAGGAACATCGTCGCCCGCACCAGGATCATCGCCGACATGCGCGCGCGCATGGCGGAAGCCGGCTTCACCGAATTCTCGACGCCGATCCTCACCGCTTCTTCGCCTGAGGGCGCGCGCGACTTCCTCGTGCCCTCGCGGCTGCACGAGGGCAAGTTCTATGCGCTGCCGCAGGCGCCGCAGATCTACAAGCAGCTCATCATGGTCTCCGGCTTCGACCGCTATTTCCAGATCGCGCCCTGCTTCCGCGACGAGGACCCGCGCGCCGACCGGCTGCCGGGCGAGTTCTACCAGCTCGATCTGGAGATGAGCTTTGTCGAGCAGGAGGACGTGTTCCAGACGATGGAGCCCGTGATGCGCGAGGTCTTCGAGGCCTTCGCCAATGGCAAGCCGGTGACCGAGACGTTTCGGCGCATCCCCTACGGCGAGGCCATGCGCAAATACGGCACCGACAAGCCGGACCTCAGAAACCCCATCGTCATGGAAGACGTGTCGGAACATTTCCGCGGTTCCGGCTTCAAGGTCTTCGCGAACATTCTCGCCAACGACCCCAAGGCCGAGGTGTGGGCGATCCCGGCCAAGACCGGCGGCTCCCGCGCCTTCTGCGACCGCATGAACTCGTGGGCGCAGGGCGAGGGACAGCCGGGGCTGGGGTACATCTTCTGGCGCAAGGAGGGCGAGGCGCTTGAGGGCGCCGGGCCGATCGCCAAGAACATCGGGCCGGAGCGCACCGAGGCGATCCGCACCCAGCTCGGGCTCGAGGATGGCGATGCCTGCTTCTTCGTTGCCGGCGACCCGAAGAAGTTCGCCGCCTTCGCGGGCGCTGCGCGCACGCGCGCCGGCGAGGAGCTGGACCTCGTCGACCGCGACCGCTTCGAGCTCGCGTGGATCGTCGACTTCCCTTTCTTCGAGTGGAACGAGGACGAGAAGCGCGTCGACTTCGGCCACAACCCCTTCACCATGCCGCAGGGCGGGCTGGAGGCGCTGGAGGGCGAGGAGCCGCTGTCGATCAAGGCTTACCAGTACGACCTTGTCTGCAACGGCTTCGAGATCGCTTCCGGCGGCATCCGCAACCACTTGCCGGAGGTGATGGTGAAGGCCTTCGAGATCGTCGGCTTTTCGAGGCAGGACGTGGAGGAGCGCTTCGGCGGCCTCTACCGCGCCTTCCAGTACGGCGCGCCGCCGCATGGCGGCATGGCGGCCGGCATCGACCGCATCGTCATGCTTCTGGTGGGCGCGAAGAACCTGCGCGAGGTGACCATGTTCCCCATGAACCAGCAGGCCCAGGACTTGCTTATGGGTGCACCGTCGGAGGCAACGCCCCAGCAGCTGCGCGAACTGCATATCAGGCTCGCGCCGCTCAAGAAGGACTGAGGCGCGCGACCTCCCTACTCGTTCGCCGTGACCATGAGCCCGATCTGCTTGATGAGCAGTTCGGGCGCGCCCATGGCCGCGCCCATCAGCATGGCGAAGGGAACCGGGTTTTCCGGCTTGGCGCTGATTTCCAGGGTCTCCGGGTTTTCGAGGAAAGTGCCGACGGCCTGGGTCAGGTTCTGGGTCAGCTCGGCGCCGAGATAGGGCGTGAGCTGCATCGGGATGACGGCCTTCGCCTGGGCGATGATGTCCTCCGGCTTGCCGCCCTGCTGCTTGGCCGCGTAGTCGAGCGCCCGGCCGGTCAAAGAATCGTCCGTGAAGCGCAGCGTCAGGCCGTGGAAGGTGAGCTGCTGCATCATGCCGAGCATGGCCATGCCCTGCGCGGTGTTGTTCTCCCCGCCGCCGGCGTTCCCACCCTTTGTCATCTCCTCCATCGCCTGGATGAATTCCGGCGTATAGCCGTCGAAATCCGCCATCAGGCTCAGCGTTCCGGCATTGTCCGCTGTCACCTCATAGCGTGACAGCGTGGTCCGCCCGTCGGAGGGGCGCCAGCTTCCCGTCGCGCTGCCGCTGCCGGTGATCCGTTCGTAGCCCATGTCCTTCAGCGTCTGGATGGCGCGGGCGCCGTCCTTGACCGACCGTAGGTCGAGCAGGAAGGAGCCCATCGCGCCGTCGAACGTCATCGTGTCGTCGTCGGCGACGGCGACCTCGGTGCGGATGTCCTCGAAGGAGGCGGCGAACCCGTCCTTGCCCTCGATCTCCAGGCGCGCAAGCCCCGCCTGATCATAGTGCATCACGCCGTCGATGGCCTTAGAGCCGGCGTTTTCGGGCAGGATCAAGCCCGTCATGGTGAAGCCGGAGAATCTGAACGTCCTGCCGCTCTCCTCGAACGTGACGTCGTCCACGTCGACGGCGTCGGCCCGCAGCGCACCGTCCGCCTCCTCGGTGACGTTCCGCAGCGTCACGTCGCCGATAGGAACGGCGGTCTCGCCGGCCGTGCTTTTCACGGCCACACCCTCCAGAATCACGTCGGCGCCGTCCATGCTGGCGCCGTCATAGGTCAATTCGAGTTGCTGCTTGGTCATCAGCCCTTTCAGGCGCGCGCCGACATCCTCCGCCTCAAGGGCAAGGGCGGCCGGCGCATTCACCGCCGCGAGGACGCCGGCGAGGATTGCGGATTTCAGGCAGAGGCGGTGGCGTTCCATGCGGCGTTCCCCACGTAGCGGTTACGGTAACTTCTGTTTATGTCAGGTAATATTCCGCCGGAAAGATGACTGGCGGCCTTTCCTGTGTCAATTTGCGGACGCAAATCATGATGAACGCCGATTGATTAAAAGGGGGACCATGCCTTACGCGATCAATCGACGGTCGGCGCTGAAGCTGGCCGTGACGGGCTTTCTGACATTCCTCGCGCTGGCGCTGCCGGCCAGCGGCGCCATGCTGCACGACGGCGTGGTCTACAGCGGCGGGCTGCAGCTCGATATCCACACGCCCGCCGAGGAGCCCGTTCGCGCCAGCGTCCTGCAACTGAACCTCTTCAAGGCGTCCAGCGGGTTGAAGCCGGTTGTCATCTACGCCCATGGCGGCGGCTGGGTGAAGGGCGACCGCAAGAGGGTCTATTCCCTGCCCGGATGGCTGAACGCCAAAGGCTATCTGCTGGTCGCCATCGACTACCGCAAGGTGCCGGCCACCACCATCGACGGCCAGGCGCGCGATCTTGCCGATGCCGTTTCCTGGGTGCGCACGAATATCCGCCGCTATGGCGGCGATCCCAACCGCATCGTTCTGATGGGCCATTCGGCCGGTGCCCATCTGGTGGCGCTGACGGCGGCGCGCGGCATGGTGGGCGAGGTGCGGGGCGTCATCCCCAACGACGTCCAGGCTTACGACATGGTTGCCTATGCCGGCATGCGCGGCTCGCTCGGCTATCCCTACATCGACGCCTTCGGCTCCGATCCGGACAACTGGGTGCGCTGGTCGCCTGTCACTTACGCCAGGCGCAGTGCCGGCTTTCCGCCGCACTTTTTCCTGCATTCGGGCTCCGACGGCGCGCGCCGCCGTGCGCTCACCAACGGCTACGCCAATCTGTTGAGAAGCCGCGGCGCCTACGTCGAGGTCTTCGACGGCGGCCGCTACACCCATGGCTCCATCGCCAGCCGGCTCGGCCGGCCCGGCGACGCGGCGACCGCCGCCGTCGAGCGCTTTCTGGAAAGGGTGACGCGCTGAGGCGGCGCGGACGGCCGGCCGGGGCTGTAAATGCGGCTCATGGTCATCGCTTCTCCTTCACGCCTTGGGTAGGCAGGGACGCGTTTCATCCTCGCCACGCTGGTTTCCCTTCGCTCACGGCCGAGCGCTCCCCCGGATCGAGTCCGGGCTCGCTGGCCTCCGCGGGGGCGCCCGAAAAGTCGGGCGGGCGGCGGTCGCCGCCTTGTTGGTTCCTTTCGCTCGCGGCCGTGCGGCCGAGCGCTCCCCCGGACAAGTCCGGGCTCGCTGGCCTCCGCGGGGGCGCCCGAAAAGTCGGGCGGGCGGCGGTCGCCGCCTTGGCCTCCCACCTTCGCCCTTCGGGCTTCGGTGGGCAGGTCGGCCGTGTTCCATCCTTGCCACGCCCGGATCTTACCCCGTCTGGCTTGTTGGAATGCTCGACTTTCTGAACGCGTCCGCGGCCCACGCGTCATGACGTATCGGGGCTCGCAAGCGCGTCCACGGCCAGCGAATGGGCATGAACGAGGATTTCGTCGACCTCGCGGATATTGCGGGGGCGGATAGTGGCGGACGGGTCGAAGCGGGAGAGCCGTCCGCCGGGCGGCCGGCCGCCGCGCAGCGGTGCGGTGCGGCGCACAAGCCCCAGATCGCGGCGCGCCTTCCAGCGGGCAAAGCGCCTGGCCTGCCCCGGCAGATCGTCAAGGGCGGCGACCAGTGCCGCCAGCCGCTGGCCAAGACGCGCGGCGCTTACCGGATCGTCGCGGGAGGGCGGCTGCGGGAGGGGAGACGGCTCGGTGAGGCCGGGAAACAGGATGCGCGGGACGGCGCGCGCCGGCCCATGGCGGCCGCGGCCCCCTTCGGCAAGCCCAGGGCTCGGGGGATGCCGCAGCGGGTCGAAAAGCGGCAGGCTCACGCTTCGCGGACGGGCGGGAGCGGCGGCGCGCCTGGCTCCCGCCCTCGCTCTGCGCGCTGCGGCGGCCAGGTCGG
>NZ_WQNI01000015.1 GCF_010993735.1 Chelativorans alearensis | reverse complement strand
GGAAGCCCGACGGGATGGTGTCGGTGATCGTGATCCCGTCCGTCCGCGAGCCGGCATGGTTGGTCACCCGGATGGTGAACGGCGCCTGCTCGCCGCGCCGGATTTGGCGCAGATTGGCGATCTTGGCCACCGAGATGTCGCTCTCCGCGAAGGGCAGGTCCAGGAGCGTCCCGCTGCCTTCCGATTCCACCGGCGTGCCGGTGACTTCATCGCCGTTGGCGTAGCCGATCGCCGTCGCCCGGTTCTCGACGCCGTCTTCAACGCCCGAGCCGCTGTCGATGTCGGCCTGCGTCAGGACGTAGGTGGCCTCGAAGACCATCTCCTCGTCCGGCTCCAGTGTCGCCGAGGGCGGATCGAAAGCCGACAGCTCGCCGCCGCCCGCCTGGCCGTCGAAGGTGGGGCCGGCATCCTCCGGCACCACGTCGGCAAGCGGCACGTTGCCCGTGTTCGTCACCGTGAAGCGGTAGCGGATCGTGTCGCCAGGGTTGGCAAAGCCGTTCTCATCGGTATCCTCGTAAGCCCCGGTCTTGATCAGCTCGAGGCCCGTCACCTGCGACGGCACCACCGCGCAATCGTCCGAGGGGCATTCGGGATCCGGTTCGCCCGGCTCCTTGATCATGTTGGCGATCTCCGTGGTCCCTTCGGGCAGGGGGTCGACCACGGCGGCCGCCACCGTCAGCACCAGGGTGCCCGGGGCGGAGCCGTCATGGGGAGGCACGGAAAGCCCCGTCCAGTCCACGACGCCGCCGCCGGGATTGCCGCCCGTGTGGGCGCCGCCATTGTCGGCCGACGCGAAGACGGTGTTGTCGTCGAGCAGGTCCTGGATGGCGTAGCTGTCCCTCGCGCCGCCGTAGTTGGTGAGCGTGATCTGGTAGGTCAGCGTCTCGCCCGGCTCGGCAACGCCGTCCGTCGCGCCGTCCTCGTCGATCAGTTCCTTCAGCCGTGCGACCCGCCCGGCAGCCGGAACCTCGACGCATTGGTCGGGCGTGACCCTGCAGTCCACGATCTCGCCGGGCTCGTAGACGACATTGCTGACACTGGTCACGCCGTCGGAGATCGGATCGTCGACCTGCAGTTGAACCGTCAGCACCAGCTCGCCCGGATTCGTCCCGTCGTGCGCCGGGACGGTGAGACCCGTCCAAGTGATCAGATCGCCGTCGTCATTGCCGCCGTCGGCATCCACCACCGTCAGGTTGTCGTCGTAGTCGTCGATCAGCCCGTAATTGGCGCGCGCGGTGTCGGTGGCGTTGGTGAGCGTGATCTCGTAGGTGAGGGTCTCGCCCGGCTCGGCAGCGCCGTCGAGGTCCCCGCTCTCGTCCACCAGCTGCTTGCTCTTTGTGACCAGCGGCACCGTGTTCGTGTCCGTGCTCGTGTCGTTGCCCGGATCCGGGTCCGGCACGTCGGGCGGGTTGGTGACGGTCGCCGTGTTGACGAGGTCACCCTCGAAGTCCAGCGGCACGGTCATGGTCAGCGTGAAGGTGACGGAGCTATCCGCCGGCAGGTTCACCGGCACGTCGGCGATGGCGCCCGTGCCGCTCGCCTCGCTGCACACAGCGCCATTCACCGGGCTGCCGCAGGTCCAGGTGGCGTCGGTGATGCCGTCGGGAAGCGGGTCGCTCACCCGTGTGCCCGCCACGCCGAACGGGCCGTTGTTCGAGACGACGATCGTGTAGACGACGTCCTCACCCGCCGTGTAGTTCTCGCTGCCGTCGTCTTTGGCGATCTCGACATCGGCCGGGAAGCTGAGCGCCGTGGTGGCGCATTTGGCGCCGTCGTTCTGGCCGGAGCCCTGCAGATCGGAGATCAGCGTCCCCTGACCCGTCGCCACGTCGAACCGGTAGAAGCCGCCAACGTTGTTGCTGCCGAAGACGCCGTTGGAGGCCCCGAACATGCCGCCGAAAACATTCTGGGTCACGCCGGTGTTGCCGATCGTGTCGACGAAGCCCGTCGTCGGGTCGATGGTAACGAGCAGGCCAGTGCCGGTGACGCTGTAGAGCAGCCCGTTGTGCCAGGCGAGGTCCGGACCATGGGTGGCGGCCCCGCTCAGCGGGACGGAAGTTGCCGTCCGCGTCGTGACATCGACGGTATAGAGCCTCCCGGCGGTCGCCGAATAGAATGTTCCGTCCGGACCGAACTCACCGGTAACGCTGCCGTTGGGAAAGCCCGCGATCGGGCCGAGCACCTGCACGCCGCCGTCGCTGCCGACGCGCGCCAATTGTGGCGGTGTCGTGTTCAGCTCGAGCCCGTAGATGTAGTTGTCCACGGGGTTCATCGCGATGCCGTTGTACTGGTTCGACGAGGCCGGCCCCACCGGATTGACGATGAAGGGGTTCGACGAGGAGTCGAACACGAACAGCTGCGTCGGAATGTTCTGCGCCAGGTACATGGTCGGCGTACAGGAGCCGAAGGACGGCGAATCGTCGTTGGTGATCGTGCAGACGGCGCTTTCGCCGTTGGCCAGCGTCAGTGAATTGCCGTCCACCGCCGCTCCTCCGTCGACCGAACAGCTGTATTCGGAAGAGGCATAGCCAAGGACATCGGTGGATTCGCTGAGCGTGTATGTGCCCGCCGGGACCGAAGCATCGGTGACGGCGGGATCCCCCATCACGCCTTCGATGGTCACCGGGCCATCCGCGCTCAGGGTGAAGTCGGTCGCCGTGGCGGTGCCGCCTTCGTTATTTATGACGGTCTTCTGCAACGTGAGCGTCGGCTGACAGAGCGCGGTCGACTGGATCTGCGCCATGAACGCCGTCGCACCGGGCCCGGACTTTATGTGGACGACGATGGTGTTGAGGCCCGTCTGCCAAGCGCCGGTCATGGAGCCGTCTGCTCCATTGGCGCCCGTGAATCCGGCATAGAAATAGGGATCGGCGCCATAGTCCGAACTGACGTTCTGGGCTACCCCGTTTACCCAGACTTCGAACACAGAGTTATCGGCGAAGAAAGACATCTGCAGGTCCAGCGTCGACGGGTCGACGGCAGGATCGAGGTCGAACTCGTAGCGATAGAAGGCGTCGTAGTTATCGCCGGCGGTGGGGTTGATGGCAGTCGCGTTATGGGAGACCCAGTTTGCATTGCCAAAGGGCGAGGTCGTGTAGACGGCAGGCGGATTGTCCACGACAATGGCGTCGGCATACGTCAGACCTCCTGGCGGTGGGCCTGTCACGTCCGTGGTCGTCAGGGCGACGTCCCAGTTGGCGTCCGTGCCCGTTGTGAGCATCCCGCCGGTCGAGGCATCGTATGCCGTGTTGAAAATCGCCCCGTCCGTCGTGCAGGCGACAGTGGGAGTTGCCTGGGCACGAGCCTCTTGCGTGGTGCCGAGAGAAAGCCAAAACGCCAGAATGAAAAGACCGGCGAGGGTGTTCCGCATGAGATGGGGAGCATGCCGGAGCAAGGGTTCAGGCCACCGTGTTGCCACCCCATCGGAGCCTGCCAAGCGATTACAGCAGGCGGCACGACGTGCTGTGGCGAAGAACAAGACAAGCTTGTGCATGGACGACCCCTCGTATGCGAAGAGTCCAGGTGCAGGTCATTTCTCCTTTGCGCAATTAAACCCTGCGCTGCCCAAGCATCGCGTTGGATTCCCCTCAGAATCCAACGCACAGCATCAATGCTTTGGCAGAAGCTGCCCGACCCGGACAATTCCGATACTGTCAGGAGGGCATAGTTTTTGGAGGCGGTATTTCAGGGAATTCGGGTTTTTTCAGAAAACGCCGAAAATAGTTATACATACATATGCAATGTTGCAAATTGGACACAAAGCTCTCATGGAGCTCGCCGTTCTCTCGGAGAAATAGTAAACGAGTGTGGTGTTTTGCTGCGGAAGATTCTTATAAAGCTTGAAAAGACTATCGCTGCTTTCGCATCCTTGCTGGCGTGATTCGCTTGTGGCTCCGCATAGCGGAGGTCAGGTGGCTCTGGCTGGAAAAGCCGCTCAAATAGGCCACCTCGGCGATGGTCATGTTCGTTTCGAGGAGCAGCTTTTCGGCGAAGGCCAGGCGCCTGTTGACCAGGTACTGGTGCGGCGGCTGGCCGAAGGTTTTGGAGAAGGCGTGGATGAAATGGCCGGGCGACAATTCGCACACGGCGGCAAGCTCGATCACCGACAGCTTACGGGTGAAGTGCTCGTCCAGATATTCCTGCACGCGTTTGGCGGCGTAGTCTGACAACCCGCCCTTCGGCGGTGCCGGACGCATGCTGACGCTGGAATAGCTGCGAAGAACGTGAATGCCGAGGAGGATGATGAGGGACTCGACGTAGGCCTCGTTCGGCGGCTCGCCCCGCGCCAGCTCCGCTTTCAGCAGCTCCGCCATATGCAGGGCCTGTGGATCGACCTTTCCCTTGGACGGCCGGAGCTCGGCGCTTCCCGTATCCAGCGCCTTTATCGCGAGTTCGTGCAGGCTTTCCGGCTTCCAGGCGACGAGCAGTTCCTCCCTGGCCGCCGACCAGCCCAATTCGACCTCCACGTCGGCGGGGATGACTGTCAATGCACCGGTGTACGCGTCGTATCTGTGCTGTTCGCCGCCACCGAACCTCGTCGTTGTCCCGGGCGAGCACGCCAGCACCACCGTGGCCACGTGATTCCTGGTGAGGAACGTTTGCGAGCCCGGCGGACGGATGGCGTGGGCGACCGCGCCCTTGGTGGTAACCAGCCGCGGACCGGCGTTTTCTGGAATGATGTCCAGTATCCGGCGGCCGCCCATGGGTTGATCCGTTCCCGGGCGGCGAGGAGGTGGACCGTTAAGCTCGTCAAGCATCGGCGGCCGGCGGAAGAGTTGCGCCGAGGATAACTGCTGCATGGGCCGTTCGTCCGGTATCGAAAATGCCTGCATTCATGCTTTGGAGCCCCCTTGTTTCAGAAGAGCGTGCAAACACTCAAAACTGGCCCGCATTCCAGATATCGACGCTGCAGGCAACGCGCTTGACGCGGAGAGATTAGGCAGATTTCCAAGGGAAGTGCTGCGGGTTCGGACTCTTGGCCGGCCGGCTTTTCCCTGCCACTCGCCGCCCCGATATAATCGCGCAGCCAATTGCAAGCCTCGCAGCGCCGGCAGAACAGCCCATGGTGCGTGGCGCTGCGCTGGAGGATGAAGTCGGTTCAAGCATGGATGGCCCCCTCGAATGTGCAGTCACCGGTGGCGGGGTGCCCCTCGATTTGCGCCGCTCAAGCATTTTACCGGTCCTCCGCACGGAGCCGGCACACACGCATCAATGCTTCAGCGTAAACCCCTCAAGCACCGGATAACCCAGTGCGTATAGGGAGACATAGTTCACATAGACAGTATTTCAGGAAATTCTGATTTTTTCAAAAACCAATGAAAACCATCCATAGTGCAAAGTTCCGCAGCATATCTCCCAACATTCCCTCCGCACCGGCCACTGGTGGTAGAACTATGCGCAAACGAGGATGAAGCCCTCTCTGAGAATTCTCCTAAAAACCGATAAATGTTAGCCATCATCCGCATCCTTACCGAGGTGATTCACGAGCGCGGATGTCCGCTGCCCCCCAAATTGTCAGCCTTTGTGTAGGTTGGGCTATTTCTGTCGCCATCGCAATAATGGTATTCTGATATAGTTTACCGTGGCTTATGGTGGGCAATCCCTGCAACCTTGCGCTGTAGCCGGGGGTGGTGCTTGCGAGCCGATGTTGCTCGATCATGCCGATTTTTGGTCATGTGATCCCGGCCGGTGCACTTGAAATGAAGCTCTGCCTGTGACAGAACCGTACCGTACGGTACTGATAAGGGCGCACCCCATTGACCGAAGCCGAGCAAGACCGCCTGACGCCGCGCCAGCGCGCCGTGCTGGAGCGTGCGCTGGAATTACTCGTTGCGGGCGGCGAGCGGGCACTGACGACCGCTGGCGTGGCACGGGCGGCGAGCTGCTCAAAGGAAAGCCTCTATAAATGGTTCGGTGACCGCGACGGGCTCATGGCCGCCATGATCGCCTATCAGGCGAGCAAGGTGCGCGGCTTTGCCGACGATGGCGGGCCGATGGACCGGGAGCGTTTTCGTGCGCATCTCGTCGGCTTTGCGCAGGACCTGCTCGAGGTGCTGGGCGGCGATGTATCGCTGGCGCTCAACCGGCTGGCCATCGGCCAGGCGAGTCGCGAGAAAAGCCGGCTCGGCCAGCTTCTCGTCGCCCAGGGGCGGCGGCGCGTCGACCAGAGCGCGCGTGCGTTGCTTGAGGCCGGCAGGAAGCGCGGCTTCATCCATTATACCGATGCCGACGAAGCGTATCGCACGCTCTACGGGCTCATCGTGCGCGACCTCCATGTGCGCATGCTGCTCGGCGAGGAGGGTGCACGCCGGCCGGAGAAAATCGCCGCGCTTGCCGAGCGGGCGGTGAAGCAGTTCTTCGCGCTCTACGGGGCGCGGCAGAAGGAGAGGGCGGAAACGGCATGAAGCCGGCACCGCCTGAGCAGACACAAGGAAGGAAACGACAAATGCGGGTCTATTACGATCGCGATGCCGATCTCAATCTCATCAAATCGAAGAAGGTCGCCATCATCGGCTATGGTAGCCAGGGCAGGGCGCATGCGCTGAACCTCAAGGATTCGGGCGCCAAGGACGTGGCGGTGGCACTGCGCGCCGGTTCGGCGACCGCCAAGAAGGCGGAGGCCGATGGCTTCAAGGTGATGACGGTGGCGGAGGCCGCCGGCTGGGCCGACCTGATGATGATGGCCACTCCCGACGAGTTGCAGGCCGGCATCTACAACGCCGAGATCGCCCCCAACATTCGCGACGGGGCGGCCATCGCCTTCGCCCATGGCCTCAACGTGCATTTCGGCCTCATCGAGCCGAAGAAGACTGTCGACGTCTTGATGGTCGCACCCAAGGGGCCGGGCCACACGGTGCGCGGCGAGTATCAGAAGGGCGGCGGCGTGCCGTGCCTGGTGGCCGTTCATCAGGATGCCTCCGGCAACGCGCTCGATCTCGGTCTCTCCTATGCCTGCGGCGTCGGCGGTGGGCGCTCCGGCATCATCGAGACCACCTTCCGCGAGGAATGCGAGACCGATCTTTTCGGCGAGCAGGTGGTGCTGTGCGGCGGTCTGGTGGAACTCATCCGCGCTGGCTTCGAGACGCTGGTGGAGGCGGGCTATGCGCCCGAGATGGCCTATTTCGAGTGCCTGCACGAGGTGAAGCTGATCGTCGACCTCATCTACGAGGGCGGCATCGCCAATATGAACTACTCGATCTCCAACACCGCCGAATGGGGTGAATACGTCTCCGGCCCGCGCATCATCACCGCCGAGACCAAAGCGGAGATGAAGCGCATCCTCGCCGACATCCAGTCCGGCAGGTTCACCTCCGAGTGGATGCAGGAGTGGCACTCGGGCGCGGCCCGCTTCAAGGCGACGCGGCGTTTGAACGATTCGCACCAGATCGAGGAGGTGGGCGAGAAGTTGCGCGGCATGATGCCGTGGATCGCCAAGAACAAGCTGGTGGACAAGCAGAAGAACTGAGCGAGCCGGTTCCTGCAATCAAAAGCGGCGGCACTGGGTCAGCGCCGCCGCTTTTTCGTGCTTATATCGCCAATCAATACATATAGGGCGAGACGCATGTCCTGCGCGGGCCGTTATACGGCTGGAAGGAATTGTCCCACTCCCGGTATGAGCGGTAGCGGCTATAGCACCACTGCACATGGGCCGAGGTGGTTCTGTAGGCCGTACGCGGCTGCACGTAGCGCGGCCGCACGTAGCGCGGGGCATAGACCGGCGGACGCGTATAGTAGGGCGGCGGCCCGTAGCGGAAACCGCCGGTGCCGAACTCGAAGTAGATGCCGCTGCGCGGCCTGCGGTGGCGCCAATGGCGGCTGCTGCGGTAGCTGCGGCGCCAATCGCGATGGTACCGGCGGTCGTGGACCTTGAACAATCCGCCGCTGTCCGTTGCCTCGACGGCCTTCACCGTATTCGCGGTCGCCCCACCTAGCGAAAAGGCCGAGGCCCCTGCCGACGGCATCGCAACGGCAAGGCCGAGCGCGACCAGGCCGGAAAAAACAAGGCTGGGGAGAATGTGTCTCATTTGGTACTCCGATCTTCCTGATACTGCCACGCCCCCCGGTCATTTTCTGATGAACGCATTATCCCATCATCACCATGAACGCTGGATGAACGCAAAAGTTGCGTTTTTTGACCCTTGTTTTTCCATGTCCAGCGGGCAAAAGTGCTGCTCATGTCGGTCCGGATCGCCACGTTCAACGTCGAGAACCTTATGAACCGGTTCGACTTTTCCGGTTTCCGAAATGAATTGAATCAGGACCGGGCGCTGGCGCTCTTCAAGATTAAGGACGAGGCAGAATATCAGGCGCTGGAGCGGGCGCGTGCCATCGCCCATACGGACGATACGCGACAGCTTACCGCGCTCGCCATCGCCGCCGCCCACGCCGACATATTGTGCCTGCAGGAAGTCGATAACCTGGATGCCCTGAAGGCCTTCGAATACGGCTATCTGTTCAAGATGATCGGCAGGGGATACCAGGAGAAGTACTCCTCCGCCGGTAACGACATGCGCGGCATCGACATCGCGGTGATGATGCGCCGCGAGACCGCGCATGGCGAACCCATCGAATTCGTCCGCACGACCACCCACGCCCATCTCACTTACGAGGATTTCGGCCTTTTCACGCCTGATCTGGAAGCGATCGGCATCGCTCCGCACGAGCGCATTTTCCGCCGCGACTGCCTGGAGGTGGATGTGCGCGTCGGCGGGAAACCCCTGACGCTCTACATCGTCCATTTCAAGGCCATGGCCCCGCCGCGCAATGGCAAGGACGGCCGCCAAGCCTCAATGCCCGTCCGCATCGCCGAGGCGGCCGCCGTGCGCCGTATCATCGAGGAGCGTTTCGGTGCCGGAAAGACGGGCGAAAAGCGCTGGGTGATCTGCGGCGATCTTAACGACTACCGCGAGCGCGTCATTGTCGGCGGCGACGTCCTCAATGGCTATACTTTCGAGCCGGCGCGGGAAGCGCAGTCCAGCATCAATGTGCTGACGGAGGGCGGCTTCTGTGAAAACGCCGTAGAGCGGCGGCCGGAGATGGACCGTTGGACCCTTTACCACACGCGCGGACCGGAGGAGCGGCATCTGTGCCAGCTCGATTATCTAATGCTTTCGCCGGCATTGGCGCGGGCGAATGCGCGCGCCGTGCCCGACATCGTGCGCGCCGGCCAGCCCTGGCGTACCATCTTTCCCCCGGGCCAGGAGGTGGAGCGTTTTCCGCGTACGGGTTGGGACCGGCCGAAGGCCTCCGATCATTGTCCGGTGGCGATGACGCTCGATCTTGTCTGAGGCCGGCCGAAAAAGCTTATAGTGGCGCTTCGTCCTTGCAGGTTCGGTTTGCCCAATGGGAAGGAAAGTGCGTGGACAAAAGGTGGCTTCGATGAGTGCCCGGCGATACCAGATCTATGACGTGTTCACGCAGCAGAGGCTTGCGGGGAACCCGCTCGCCATCGTGCTCGACGCGGAAGGGCTCGACGACCCTACGATGCAGAAGATCGCAGGCGAGTTCAACCTGTCGGAGACGGTCTTCGTCGGCCCGCCGGAAAACCCGGTACACACGGCGCGCATACGCATCTTCACGCCCCGGCAGGAGCTTCCCTTCGCCGGCCATCCCACCGTCGGCGCGGCCATCGCGCTGTCGCAGCAGGGCGATATCGGGCGTGGCGAGCGCACCTTGATCGTCGTTCTCGAGGAGAATGTCGGGCCGGTGCGCTGCGCGGTTTCCACCGGCAATGGGGCGGCCTTCGCCGAGTTCGACCTGCCGCGGCTTCCAGAGCCTGTCGCCTTCGACGTGCCGTCCGAGGTGGTGGCGGCCGCATTGGGTCTCTCGCATCACGAGATCGGCTTCGAGAACCATGTCATCAGTGCCTGGTCGGCCGGGGTGCCGTACGTCTGCGTGCCGGTCGCCAACCTCAAGGCGGCGGGCAGGGCACGGCTTGACGCCGGCCTGTGGGAGGAGCTTGCGCCTGGCGGGGGCGCCGTCTTGGGTGACCCTTACGTCTATTGCCGCGAGACGGTGAACCACGATTGCGCCTTCCACGCCCGCATGTTCGCACCTGGCGCCGGCATTCCGGAGGACCCCGCGACCGGCTCGGCCGCCGCCGCCTTTGCCGGCGCGGTGGTTATTTATGACGAGCCGGTGGACGGCACCCACCGCCACTGGATCGAGCAGGGTATCGAGATGGGCCGCCCCTCGCGCATCCGGCTGGAGATCGAAGTGGCCGGCCGGGCGATCGAGGCGGCGCGTATCGGCGGGGCGGCGGTGAAAGTGGCGGAAGGCAGCCTTTCCCTTTGAAACTGCCATCCCGGCGCCCCATATCGAGGCCGGCGCGCCGGGCAGACGGCCTTTCCGCGTACCGGCATTCAACGGGCTTGCAAGCCCACGCCAAACACGCTAATGAGCCCGGCATTCGCAAGGCGGCTGCCGATGACTCTCCTCGGTCTGGACGGTTCGAGGAAGAGTGGGGCTGCCGGCGCGGTTGGGTGATTAGCTCAGTTGGTAGAGCAGCTGACTCTTAATCAGCGGGTCACAGGTTCGAGCCCTGTATCACCCACCAAACTCCCTTCGGGGCCAATCTTTCCCTTTCTTTTGGCATAGTCTCGGCCCCTCGGGAACCGCTGACGCTGCGCGCCGTTTCCCCCGCAAGGTTCATGAGAAGGAGGTTGCCATGGCGCGCTGCGAAGTTTGCGGAAACGAGTACGACAAGGCCTTCAAGGTCGAGATGGCTGGCGAGACCCATATCTTCGACAGTTTCGAGTGCGCCATCCACGCCTTGGCCCCGCTGTGTTCCCATTGCGGCTGCCGTGTCGTCGGCCATGGCGTGGAGAAGGGTGGTGTGATCTTCTGCTGCGCCCACTGCGCCGCTCAGGAGGGTGTGGAGGAACTGAAGGACAGGGCTTCCTAACGTCCCTCTTCGTCGGGCGTATGGGTGAGCGGGTCGTGGCGGGTAGGACCCTTCAAGATGCCGCGCGGGCCCGCGCGGGGGAAGGTGCCGCTGTCGTCCTCGACCACACGGTACAGCCTATCGTCGCGGAACGCGCTGGCGAAGCTGGTCGATACGCCGTCGCCGGGTTTGGCCGGGATGTCGAGGAAATCGACTTCCGCCTCCGCCGCGATAATGCGCGCGTCGGCGGCCGAGCGCGCGCGCACGATCACTTCCCCCGCCGGTTCCGCCAGATCCCAGTTGGGGTCTGTCTCGGCCGCATCCGGTATCAGCCGGTAAATCCTCAGTGCCTCGTCGGCCATCTGTGTGCCTCCGGTGCCGCCCGTTGCTTGAACACGTAAGGGGGCAGGGCGGTTCCCACGCTTCGGCTTACCGCCGTTCCCGCCCTGTCGACGGTGCCACGATTTTTTTTGATCTTTTTTTTTCTCCAGGGGGAACCTTTGCATGCTTTGCGCGTTTGGGGGTCGACGGCACGCACTCCCCCCGCCCCCCCAACCCCACAATTGCGTGCCGGGTGCCGGCGTCTGCGCCGGCATTTTTTTGTCCAGCGTTTGCAGTCAGGTGGAACCACCTGACGTACGCATAATGCGGAAAAGCAGGAAGATGGAGCACCGCGCGTTAAGCGGCGGGGATCTCAGTAATCTTTCTCGTAGAAGATGCCGATGCTCTCGCCATCGGTGCCGACCGCGCCGCGTGCCTTCAGGTCTTCGGTGATGTCGAGATTGATGGTGCCGCGCGTGGTGCCGCCGGAGCCGGTCTCCACACCGAGATAGACGTTTTCCTGGATGTAGCGGCCGGCGCGCACGCCCACATTGCCATCCCCGTCGGTGATCACGTCGAGTTCGTCGAGGCCGGTCGCGCCTCTGAGCGAGCCTAGAAGGGAGGTCTCGGCGCCACCGGCAAGCTCGGCCGCCGCCGCGGCAAGCTGGGCAAGCTGCAGGGGCGACAGCTCGTTCACGCTGCGGTTGAAGATGAGGCGCGCCAGCACCTCGTCCTCCGGCAGCTCCGGCTGTGAGGAAAAGCGGATCGCAAGGTCGGAGACCCGGCCCCTGACGGTGATGAAGACCGTGATGTCACGACGCTCCGAGCGGGCGACGAAGTCGAGCTGCGGGTCGAGGTCGCCTATCAGGCTCACCGTACCTTCGTCGAAGGTGATGCGCTGGGCGAGGATGGACAACCGCCCGCGGATGAGCTGGAAGCCGCCGATGGGCTGCACGGAAGTAATCGGCCCCGTCAGCCGCACCGAGCCTCCGAGCTCCGCGTCGAGCCCGCGTCCGCGCACGAAAATGCGCGTCGGCGCGTCAACGGTTACGTCCAGGCGCAGCACGCTCGGCCGGCCGCTGGGCACGGGCGTGCCGTCGTCGGCGCGCGCCCGGTGCAGGGTCTGACGTACCGCCGGCGGTGGATCGGCATGTTGAACGTCGATCTCGGCAACGCTGCCGCCGAAATGCTCCGGAACGGCGATCTCGACGCGGCTCAAGGTGACGTTGCCGGAAAGCAGGGGATCGCGGGTGAGCGGCCCACTGAGCGTCAGCGCCGCGCTCGCGGTGGCCGTCACCAATTCGCCATCCGTATAGCGTGCCTCGTCGAGGCGGATGGCGAGATCGGCGGGAAAGCCGGCCGCGGCGCTGGTCGAGACCGTGCCCGAGAGGGAGACCGTGCCGCCGCCGGCAAACGCCGCCGAAGCGGAGCGGATGGCAACGGTGTCGCCGCTGATGCCGGCCTCAACGCGGATGGAGTTCAGCCGCAGATTGGTCATCGGGTCGATGGCGGCGGCATCCGCGATCGACACCGTTCCCCGGATCGCCGGATTGGCGAGGCTGCCGCCGACATGCGCTTCGACGATAGCGGTCCCCCTCAACTGCGCGCCACGGTCGGCAAGGAGGCGGTTTGCAAGCGTCAGAGGGATGTTTCCGCGAGCGTCCACGGCCAACCCGCTTCCTGAGAGCGGGACGCGGCCGTTGGCGGAGACGGAAAGGCCGGCCGGGCCGGTGGCCGTCACCTCGCCGAGCGTCACCACGCCTTGGGCGAAGCGGCCGGAGGCGGCGACATTGAGGGGGACTGCGCCGAAGGCGGCGAGAGCCCGGGCGGTGAAGGCGCCGGTGCGCAAGTCGAAATTGGCCCGTGGGTCGGCGAGGCTCCCCGTCACGCGGGCCGAGCCGGTGAGCGTGCCACCAAGATCCTGGTTGGGCATCCGCGCGTTGAGAAGCGAGAGAGGAAAGGCCTGAAGCTCGGCATCGAGCGCCAGCGCGCCCTCGCCAAGCGGCACATCGCCGGCAAGCGTGGCCCTCAAGCCTCCGGGGCTCATCACCTGGGCGTCGACTGTCAGGATTTCGTTGCGGGTCGTGCCGGTGGCATCGACGCTGAGCGAGGCGACGCCGGCCTGGCGAAGGGCTGCGGCGACGATGTTGCGCCCGGTGAGCGTGAAGGAGGCCTGGGGCGCTTCGCGCGTGCCGGAGATGGTGGCTTGCCCGTTCAGCGTTCCGCCGAGCGCCAGGTCGGGGCGGACGGTGTTGGCGATGGAAAGCGGCACGGCGTCGAGCGACAGCGCCACGTCGAGCGCCCGGCCGATCTCGCCCTCGGCCGTGACCCGACCGCCGGCGACGTCGATCTCCACGGGCTCGAAGGCGACAGTGTCGCCGCGGACGCTGAGCGATGCCGGCCGCAGAAGGCGTGCCGATATATCGCCTTGGATGAGAGAGGCTTCTTCGAGCGAGACCGTATAGCCGCCATCCTGCGGCTCAAGTCCGCCGCGGGCGGCGATATCCGTGCCGTTGGCGAGTGCTGCCTCAGCTGAAAAGGCGGTAGCCCCGCCGCTGGTTTCTGCGGTGGCGTTGAGCCTGGCCACGTCGATGCCGGCGACGGCAAGGTCCGCGGCCGCGACCGTTCCTTCGACTGCCGGCACGCCGAAAAGGTCGGCGACAGTTGCCTTAATGTCGGCGCTTTGCAGCGACAGCTGTTCGGCCACGATGTTGCGCAGCGTGGCGTTGAGCGCGAGATACTGCTCGCCCTCCCGCGGTTCCAGCGAGAGCGCGGCCTCGGCGGCACCGCTCGCCTCAGTCAGGAATAAGGCGGCAGCGGTTGAGATGTTGGCGGCATCAAGGTCAAGTTCACCGGTAAGGAGCCCGTCGCTCCCCTGGGCGACGTCGCCCGTCAGCCGCGCGCCGCCGGCGGTGAAGTCGATGCCGCTCAGTCGGCGCTCTCCCTCCGCAAGCGCCACCTCCGTTTGCAGGTTCGCGCGCATGCCGTCGAGGAAGGCCTCGCCCGTGATGCGCCCGGAGAGCGCTTGATCCTCAAGCGTTCCTTCAAAACCGATCACCGCTTCCGTGAGCTGCTTGTCGAGGAGCCGGCCGTTCGGGACCTGGGCGCGAAGGGAGAGGGCGAGTTCGCCGGCGCTGCCCGTGGCACGGCCGTTGGCCGTCAAGCGGCCCGCGGCACGGTCGTTGATAAGCGCGAGATCGGCGACGGCGCCGTTGAAGCGGAAATCGGCCTCTTCGGTGGCGAAGGTGCCGTCCGCCGTCAGCTCGATCTGCTCGTTTGCGACGCGGAAGTTGTCCGCCGTGAAGCCCTCCGTGCTGCGCCCCAGCCGGCCGGTCATGCGGGTCAAGCCGCCAAGCAATGCGTCGGCGGCGGGGATGCCGATGCGAAGCTCGTTCGCCCGGCTGTCGAGCGTGAGGTCGAAGGCGCCGCTGATAGGCCGTACCTCGCCGCTCGCCGAAAGATCGAGGCTGCCGCCGAGCTCCCGTCCGGCAAGGCCGGAGAAGGGGGCGATGTTTGCCGCCTCCAGGCCGATGTCGCCGCGGAAAGCGAGGTCGGAGACTTCACCGGACAGCGTGGCCGCGAAGCTGTGCCCGGCAAGCCGGGCGGCGGCAAGCGAAAGCGGCTGGCCAGCGCGCCAGGCGCCGTTGGCGCTGAGCCGGATGGTTTGGCCGAGGGCTTCGGCGATGTCGGCGCGGTCTGCGACGATGCCCTCCAGCGCGCCCTGCAGGTCGAAGGTGATCCGGCGCTCGGCGGGTTCGGAAAGGTTGGCGGCCTCGCCGCCAATGGTGAGGTTGGTGTTCCCGGCAGCGAAGCCGCCACTCTGCAGGTCGTCGATGTCGAGCACTGCCTGCCAGTCCTCGCCCGTCTCGCCGTAGCTGGCGGTCAGCCTTACCGAGCGGACGAATGACTGGCCGCCGCTTACCGGCAGCAAAACCCGCTCGCCCTGCGGGTCGGCGATGCCGGCATCGAGCGAAAGCCTGGTCAGGAAGCCATCGCTCGCCGTCTCGGCGGAGGCTTCGACTTCCAGGGCGGCGCTGGAGAGGCTGAAGGTTTCGAGCGACAGGCCGCCGCCGCTTCTGGCGACGCCCGAGGCCTGCAGTGTGGTCTCGTCGCCGAAGAAGGCGCGGAAGCGGGCAGGGACCAGCCTGACGATGGGGCCGCCGACATCGACCGTGAAGCCGATACCTTCCTGCTGTTCGCGGAATTGGGCCACGCCGGAAAGGGCGGGTTGCCCGGCGGCAGCGAGCGAAAGCGACAGGTCGAGATTCTCCACCGGGCCGGCGCCGGCCAGCGTAAGGGAGAGCGGCGGGCGGCCCTCGATGTTGAGCACGTTGGCCACGACGCCGTTCTGCGGTTCCACCAACGCCAGGTCGAGATTGAGCTCGCCCGTGTCGTTGGCATAAGCCGCCGTCAGCGAAAGGTGTCCGCCGGGGCCGTCCAGGCGCTCGATCTCGAGCGCCGTGTCGAGCGAGCCTCCTTCCAACCGCAGCCGGCCTTCGGTGGATATGACGGATTCGAGGCCAAAGACATCCCTGCCGAAGGAGATATTGGGAACTTCGAGCTGCGCGAGATTGATGGCAATCGGCAGCTCCGGAACGGCAAAGGAGCGTGCCTCGGGCGACGGCAGGCCTTCGGCGGGCAGCGGGCGGCGGGTGACCTCTATGGAGTCGGCGGCAAGCCGCCCGATCTCCAGCCGCTGACGCAGGATGAGGGCGGTGCGGCTCCATTCTATGGAGGCGTTTTCTATGCGCAGCCACACGCCCTCGCGGTCGGCGATGGTAATTTCGGCAATGGAAGCTTGGGAGGAAAGGGCGCCCTGGATACCGCGGATGCGGATGCGGCGATTGGACGTGGAAATCCGGTTCTCGATGAAGGAGAGGAAGAGCGAGCGCTCCTCGTCCGGGCTTTGCGCAGCATCCTGCGCGGCTGCCGGAAGGGCCGCGAGAAAAAGGAGAAGGGCGAGCAGAAGCCGGGTCAAAACGCCTGTCCTATTCCAACGTAAAGAGCTGCGCTTGGGTCGTCCGGTCCCCGATCCAACGGTACGGCGACGTCGAGCCGGATGGGGCCGAAACCGGTCTGATAGCGCAAGCCCGCGCCGACGCCGATGCGCAGGTCTTCGGAGAAATCGGGGAAGGCCTCGGCGCCAACATAACCCGCGTCGACGAAGCCGACGACCCCGATATTTTGCGTCACGCGCACGCGCAGTTCGGCCGAGCCTTCGATGAGCGAGCGGCCGCCGGCAACGCCGTCCGGCACTGCAACGCCGATGCTGCGGTAGGCATAGCCGCGCACGGAACCGCCGCCGCCGGCGAAGAACAGCTTGTCCGGCGGCGTTTCGATGACCGGCGGGTCGAGCAGCGCCCCCACCTTGGCGCGGCCGGCCACGACGAAGCGGCTCTCCGAATCGATGCTGTAATAGGCGCGCGCTTCGGCAATGATGCGGGCGGCGGCGTTGCCGTAGTTGAACTCGTAATAGGGCTCCAGCGTGAGCTCGGTGAAGAAGCCGCTCGTGGCGTCGGTCGGGTTGTCGCGCGTGTCGTAGGTGATACCGCCCAGAAAGCCGGCGGTAACAAAGTCGCGGGTTCCGAAATCGTCCTCGAATTGGGCATAACCACCTGTGGCGAAAAGACGGGCCGACAATTCGTCCGAGAAACGGTGCGCAAAACCGATCTCGCCAGAAACGCCGGTGCGCGTATAGGTGTCGAGCACCTCGCGGTCGCCGAAGACGGAGGCGATGAAATCCGTATCAGGCGTGTAGATGCCGGGCTTGGTGAAGGTGGCGCCGACGCGATAGGTGAGCTCCGCCGGATCGATGGTCTCGCCGATGCCGGCGACCTTGCCCTCTATGCGCAGGCGCTCGGCGCGGCCAAACAGGTTGCGGTGCAGCCAGAAGGCTTCCAGCCCGAAGCCGTCGACGGTGGAGTAGGAGCCGCCGACGCCGAAGCGGCGCGGCAGGCGTTCCTGCACGGTCACCTGGATGGGCAGGCTTCCGCCGGGCCCGATCTCCTCGGCCTCCTCGATGCGCGCGGCGCGGAAGACCTCGAGCCGGGTGAGGCGCTCGCTCGCCTTCTTCAGGTCGTCCGGGTCGTACTCGGTGCCGGGCGTGATTCCCGTCTGACGGGCGACGAAGGCGGCGTCTATGCGCTCCGTGCCGCTGACGGAGACCGGGCCGAAGACGGCGTGCGCGCCTGGGTCGACGACGAGCGTGGCGTTGATGGTCTGCGTGTTATGGGCGGCGACGATGCGGCGTTCGACAATGTCCGACTTGGCGTAGCCCTGCTGCCGCCATGCCTCCACGGCCAGGTGTCCGGCACGGATGATGGTGGTGCTTGGGGCGGGCTCGCCGGCGCGGAAGCCTTCATGCGCGGGGTCGGCTACCACGTCTTTTCTGTTGCTTGCCGGCGGCGCCTGGTTGACGATCCTGGCGTCCGCGAAATGGAAGAGGGGACCGGGAGTGACGGCGATGCGCACTCTAGCGGGGCTTGCAAATTCGGCGTCGGGCTGAAGATCGTCGACCTCGCGGCCGTCGATGGTGATGGAGATGGTGCCGCCATAACGCGCCTGGGCATAGAGTGCATCCAAGAGCCTGCGGTAGTCGCCACGCGCCCTGACGAGGAGGCCGGCCGCACCCGACGCCGGCTTCTCCCGCTCGGCCCACAGCTTCGAGGTGCCCTTCAGCGCCTTTTCGATGTCGTCCCTGTCGCCGGCGACGATGAACTCCACCTCGTAGGGCTGCGGCGTGCCGATGACGTCTTCTTCTTCGCCGGCATCCTGGCGCTCGAAAAGCCGCAGGCCGAAAATCTCCAGCGCTGCCGCCGGAAAGGGTACAGCAACGAGCACGGCGCAAAGCGCGGCCGTGCACGGGCGCAGAATGCGTCGAGCCTCGGCGGTGCGGTTCCCCAAATTCCCTCCCGGCGGCCTAACACGGAACGAGCCGCCTTCTCGAATATCCGTCCGCCGCGCCGGTGCGACCTGTGATCGCGCGCAGGGTTGGCCTCAAAAGCCCCGCCCCGGCAATGACCTAGCCTAGTATGCAGGGCTTGTCCAACCGGTCCAATAAGACATTTTTACGGTTCCTGGGAGAGCTGTGATAGCTAACGGACAATTCGCGACAGGAACGATGCTCGGTCGCCCGGCGTTGCGCCAGCGGCGTTGCACGGTGGGCAAACCCCGCAAACGCCCTTATCCTTCCGGCGTGGCTGACGGGCGAACAGGGACAAGCGATGGCTGAGGTACCCAAGGAAAAAACAACCCAACGGCGCGGAAGCCCGCGCCGCGCATCCACCGCGAAACCTACAACGCGCGGCCGCTCCGGCGCACTGCAAGACCGGGGCCGGCCGGTCTACCTGATCGACGGCGCGCGCACGCCCTTTCTGCGGGCGCGCGGCAAGCCCGGCCCATTCACGCCGGTCGACCTTGCCGTGCAATGCGGCCGGCCGCTGCTTGCGCGCCAGCCTTTCGCGGCCGAGGAGTTCGATTTCGTCATCCTCGGCTGCGTGAATGTCATCGCCGACGAGATGAACCCGGCGCGGGTGGCCGCCCTCCGGCTCGGAATGGGCGAGGCCACGCGGGCGTTCAGCGTGCAGATCAACTGCGGCTCGGGCATGCTGTCCATCGACAACGGTTTCCGGCTTATCGAGGCCGGCAAGGCCGACCTCATCCTTGCCGGTGGTGCGGAGGCACTGTCGTATGCGCCGCTGGTGCTGTCGAGTAAGGCCACGGCCTGGTTCGGCCGCTTCGCGATGGCCAAGACGCCGTGGGAGCGGGCGGCGGCCATCGGCGCCTTCCGGCCGGATATGGCAAAGCCCGTCATCGGCCTCGAACGGGGGCTGACGGACCCCGTCACCGACCTTGGCATGGGCCAGACGGCGGAGGTCATCGGCCATACCTTCGGCATTGCGCGCGAGGCGGCGGATGCCTACGCGCTGGAGAGCCATCAGAGGCTGGCACGGGCGCAGGCGGAGGGTCATCTCAAAGGTGAGGTCATCGCCTCGGTCGCCCGCGACGGCACGCTTTACGACCATGACGACGGCGTGCGTCCCGACACGTCACTGGAAAAGCTGGCCAAGCTCAAGCCGGCGTTCGAGAAGCCCTACGGCGAGGTCACACCCGGTAATTCCTCGCAGATCACCGATGGCGCCAGCTGGGTGGTGCTGGCGTCGGAAGAGGCGGTGAAGAAGCATAAGCTTGAGCCGCTGGCGCGCATCGTCGACAGCGAGTGGGCGGCCCTCGATCCCTCGATCATGGGGCTCGGGCCGACATTGTGCTGCACCGCCCTGACCGAGCGACGGGGACTTGCGCGCGAGGATATCGACCTTTGGGAACTCAACGAGGCCTTCGCCGCGCAGGTGCTTGCCTGCCTCGCAGCCTGGGAAGACGAGGAATACTGCCGCAAGGTACTGGGCCTTGATGCGCCCTACGGCGCTATCCCCCGCGACCGGCTCAACGTCGACGGCGGCGCGATCAGCCTCGGCCATCCCGTTGGCACGAGTGGAAACCGCATCGTGCTGCACCTCGTCAACGCCATGCGGCGCCTCGGTCTCAAGCGCGGCATGGCCACCGAGTGTATCGGCGGCGGGCAGGGCGGTGCCATGCTTGTGGAGGTGGTGTGATGGCTGTCTCGAAGAGCGTCTGGAAGGTACTGGAGCCGCGCAACATGGAGCTTGGGCCGCGCGAGGGGAACAAGGCACTCACCCATTGGCGCTATGCCAAGGACGGGGACGGCATCGTCTGGCTCCTGCTCGACCGGGCCGGGGAGAGCGCCAACACGTTGTCGGAAGCCGTGATGAGCGAACTCGACACGGTGCTCGCCGAGGTGCAGAGCTCGGGCGCTAAGGGTCTCGTCATCCGCTCGGCCAAGGAGGGCGGTTTCATCGCCGGCGCCGACATCCGCGACTTTCGAGATGTGAGGGATGCGGGCGAGGTGGAGGCGCGCATGCGCCGGGCGCACGAGATCATCGACCGGCTGGCGGGCTTGCCGATGCCGACCGTCGTCGTCGTCCACGGCCATTGCCTGGGCGGCGGGCTGGAGCTGGCGCTCGCCTGCAAGCACCGCATCGCCGTCTCCGGTGCCAGTTTTGGCTTCCCCGAAATCCTGCTCGGCCTGCATCCGGGCCTTGGCGGCACCTTCCGCCTGCCGGCGCTGATCGACCCCATTGAGGCGATGACCATGATGCTGACGGGCCGCACCGTGCACACCAAGAAGGCGAAAGCCCTCGGGCTGGTCGACGCGGTGGTGGAAGAGCGGCATGTGAAGAACGCCGTCCGTGCCGCGGTGGCGGGCGAAATGAAGCCTTCGCGTCCCGGCCTGAAGGGCGGCGTGTTCGGCTTCGGCGCGGCACGCCGCATGGCGGCAAAGCGCATGCGCGCGGAGGCTGAGAAGAAGGCGCCGAAGAAGCACTATCCGGCACCATACCGCCTTATCGGCCTGTGGGAAGAGCACGGCGGCGACAGCCGCGCCATGCAGAAGGCGGAGATACGCTCCTTCTCCGAGCTTCTCGCCAGTGAGACCGCACAGAACCTGATGCGCGTCTTTTTCCTGCGCGAGGGGCTGAAGCGGCACGGCAGGGGGGAAAGCGGTATTCGACGGGTACATGTCATCGGTGCCGGCACGATGGGTGGCGACATCGCCGCCTGGTGCGCGGCGCGCGGGTTCACCGTCAGCCTGACGGACCTCGATCCCAAGGCCATCGCCGGCGCTGTCGGGCGTGCCGCGGCCTTCTACGACAAAGGGCTTCATTCCACCCTCGACCGGCGCGATGCGCTCGACCGTTTGATGCCGGATTTCGAGGGCGACGGCATCGCCAAGGCGGATCTGGTGATCGAGGCGGTGGCGGAGAAAGCGGAGGTGAAGCGCAAAGTCTTCGAGGCCATTGCGCCGCGCATGAAGAAAGATGCCATTCTCGCTACCAACACCTCCAGCATCCCGCTTGAGACGCTGCGTGAAGGCTTGCCGTTCCCCGACTGGTTCCTCGGTCTGCATTTCTTCAATCCGGTCACGCGCATGGAGCTTGTCGAGGTCGTCGCCCATGATCAGGCAAACGAAAAGGCCTTGGCGCGGGCGCGCGCCTTCTGCGGCGCCATTTCCCGCCTGCCGGCGCCGGTCAAAAGCGCGCCGGGTTTCCTCGTCAACCGTGTGCTGACGCCGTATCTCGTGGAAGCCCTCACGATGTTCGACGAGGGCGTGCCCAAGGAGACGATCGACAAGGCGGCGAAGGATTTCGGCATGCCGATGGGACCGATCGAGCTTGCCGACCGGGTGGGTCTCGACATCTGTCTGGAGGTGGCGCGCATGCTGAAGGAACGCCTGAACGACCCGATGCCGGAGGTGCCGGACTGGCTGGTAAAGAAGGTGGAAGCGGGCGAGACGGGACGCAAAGCGGGCAAGGGGCTTTATGCCTATGACGAGAAGGGCAGGCCGAAGGGCGAGGAGGTGAAGGTGGCAGACGGCGGGGAGGCGCCGCGGGCCGATGCCGAGATGGCAGACCGGCTGGTGTTGCCCATGCTCAACACGCTGGTGCGCTGCCTGCGCGAAGGTGTCGTGGCGGACGAGGAGACGGTCGACGAGGCGATGATCTTCGCCACCGGTTTCGCGCCGTTCCGCGGCGGCCCACTCCATTATGCGCGCAAGCGCGGGGTGGAGGAGGTTGTGGCGGCGCTGCGGCAACTGGAGGAGAAGCACGGGGTACGGTTTGCGCCCGACGCGGGATGGGACATGCTGAAGGCGTAACGTTCAGGCGCAACCTGGAACCTTTGTGCGCGTCGTCCGCTTTATGCAGGAACAGCAAAGGAGGCGACGATGCCTGCAAAGTCCAAGGCGCAGCAGAAGGCGGCCGGCGCCGCCTTGGCGGCCAAGCGCGGCGAAATGCCCAAATCCAAGCTCAAGGGCGCATCGCGCGATATGGAAAAATCCATGAGCGAGAAACAGTTGGAAGAGCTTGCTGAGACGAAGCGGAAGAAGCTGGCCGACAAGAAGAGCTGACGCCGTTACGCCGCGCGCTTCGTCTCGCCCTTTTCCAGCGCTGCCATGAAAGCGTTCAGCCAGTCTTTGGCGTCGTGTTTGCAGATCCGCTTCATGAGGGCCTTCTGCCGTTCCTGGCGTTCCTCCAGTGGCATGGTGAGCGCGCGGCACAGGTTTCGCGCCATATCGTCGACGTCGTAGGGATTGACGATCAGCGCCTCGTGCAATTCCTCCGCGGCGCCCGCGAATTTGGAAAGCACCAGAACGCCGGGATTCTCCGCTGCCTGGGCGGCGACGTATTCCTTGGCGACGAGGTTCATGCCGTCGCGCAGAGGCGTGACGAAACCCACTTGGCTGGCGCGGAAGAGGGCGGCAAGCGCGTCGCGCGGCACGATGCCGTGGATATAGCGCACCGGCGTCCAGTTGAAGTCGGCGAAGCGGCCGTTGATCGCTCCCGAAAGCGCTTCCAGCTCGGTGCGGATATCCATATAGGCCTCCACCTCCTCCCGGGTGGGCGTGGCGATCTGCATGAGGGCGACCGTCTTGCGCATCTCGGGATAGAGCTCCAAGAGGCGTGCGAAGGCGCGCAGGCGGTCCGGCAGACCCTTGGTGTAGTCCAGGCGGTCGACGCAGATGATCTGCTTGCGCCCCAGGATCTCGCGCCGCTGGGTCTCGATATTGACCTCGTCATTCGGCCTCTCGGCCATCTCGACGAAGGAATCGACATCGATGCCGATGGGGTAGCAGCCGGCAATCACCTCGCGCTCGCCGATCTTGATGCGGCCGTCGGCCTCCACGCGGCAGCCGAGATGATCCTCGACATAATGCTGCAGGTTGCCGCGATCTGTGTTGGTCTGGAAGCCGATCACGTCGAATTCGAGCAGGCATTCCACCAACCAGCGATGGCGCGGCACGGCGGCGACGATCTCCGGCGGCGGGAAGGGGATGTGCAGGAAGAAGCCGATGCGCTGGGTGCAGCCGCGCTGGCGCAGCTCGGCGGCCAGCGGAATGAGGTGATAGTCGTGGATCCAGATGAGGTCGTCCGGTTGAAGGATGGACATCAGCGCGTCAGCGAACTTCGCATTGACCCGCCGGTACCCGTCGAGGAAAACCGTCTTGTATTCAACAAGATCGAGCCGGTAGTGAAACAGTGGCCACAAGACGCTGTTGGCAAAGCCCAGATAATACTCCGAATAGTCCTGCTCGGTGAGCGGGATGGTCGCCTGGGTGACGGTGCCGATCTTGCGGATGCGCGGCTCGGGCTGGTCCTCGTATTTCAGCGTCTGGCCGTCCCAACCCATCCACACGCCGCCGCGCTGGCGCAGAGAATCTGCCAGGCCGACGGCCAAGCCGCCCGACTGGGCGGTGCGCGTGAGGTCGGCGACGCGGTTGGAGACGACGACGAGCCTGTTCACACGACGGTCTCCCACGGTTTGGACAGGCGCCGCGCGCCGTTGATGATGCCGACCATCGAGTAGGTCTGAGGGTAGTTGCCCCACATCTCTCCCGTCACCGGATGTGTATCTTCGGACAGCATGCCAAGGGGGTTGCGCGTCTTCAAGAGCGCTTCGAAGATTTCGCGCGCCTGCTCGCGGCGGCCGATGCGCGCCAGCGCGTCGAGGCGCCAGAAGGCGCAGATGTTGAAGGAGACCTCAGGCTTCCCGAAGTCGTCGGCGGCTTCGTAGCGCATCATGTAAGGACCCGTCGCCAAGGTTTTCTCAAGCTGATCCACGGTGCTGACGAAGCGCGGATCCTGCGGATCGATGAAGCCTACCTCGGCCATCAGGAGCACGCTCGCGTCGAGCGTCTGGCCGCCGAAGCTCTCCATGAAAGCCTTGCGCTTTTCCGACCAGGCTTCGGCCAGGATGCGCTCCTTGATCTCGTCCGCCCTCTCTCTCCAGTACGTGACACGCGCCTTCTCACCCAATCGCGCGGCGATATGCGCGAGCCTGTCGCAGGCCGCCCAGCACATCAGGCTCGACGAGGTGTGAACGCGTGAGCGGGAGCGAAGTTCCCACATGCCGGCGTCGGGCGTGTTGTAGACCTTGTAGGCCTGCTCGCCGGCGGTTTCCAGGAGGCGGAAGTCGGTGATGGTCGGCTTCATCTGGATGCGGCGGTCGAAGAATATCTGCGTGGCGCCCAGGATGACATTGCCGTAGGCGTCGTGCTGGTAGTGCTCGTAGGCCTGGTTGCCGCGGCGCACCGGGCCCATGCCGCGGTAGCCGGCGAGATGGTCGATGATGCTTTCCGTCAGATGCCGTTCCCGCCCGAGGCCGAAGACCGGCTGCAGATGCTCGCCGTCGGCATCGGCCACCAGGTCCATGAGATAGCGGAAATAGTTTTCCATCGTCTGTACGGTGCCGAGGCTGTTGAGCGCGCGCACCACGAAGAAGGCGTCGCGCACCCAGCAGAAGCGGTAGTCCCAGGTGCGGCCGCTGTCGGGGGCTTCGGGGATGCTGGTGGTCATGGCGGCGACGATGGCGCCCGTGGGCTCGTAAGTGCACAATTTCAGCGTGATGGCGGCGCGGATCACCGCATCCTGCCACTCGTAGGGCAGCGCCAGGTTGCTCACCCAGTTGCGCCAATAGTTGGCCGTGCGCTCCTCGAAATCGCGTGCGACATGGGTAACCCCACCTTCCATCGTCTCGTCGGGACCGACGATGAGGTCGATGGGCGCGGACAGGTTGAAGAAGGTCTCGTCGAGCACATAGTCGATGGGCGCGTCAGTCGAAAGCCGCAGCGTCATCTCCGGACCGACGTAGCGCACGTGGTTTGAGCCGCGTGTCCTTTGCGGGCGCACGGTGCCGTAGGCGAAGGAGGGGCGCATGCGGATGGAGATGCGCGGCGTGCCGGAGATTGGGCGCACGCGCCGAACCAGCGTCTGTGGGCGGAAGATGCGGTCGCGCCAGAAGAAGCGCGGCGCACAGTCGACGATCTCAAGCGAGCCGGAGGCGCCGTGCAGCCGCGTCGTCAGCACCGCCGTGTTGGGCTCGTAGCTCTGCTCGGTTTCCACAAGGTCCTCGAGCTCGATCGAGAACAGGCCCTCGCTCGGGTCTTCCTCGCCCCGCAGGAGCGCGTTGAACACCGGGTCGCCGTCGAAACGGGGCAGGCAGCACCAGACGATGCGGCCCTTGGGATCGATGAGCGCGGAGAAGCTGCAATTGCCGATCGCGCCGAGGTTGAGTGTCGTCACGGGAAAAATCCTATGCTGTCAATTGGCGGGAATCGAAACTGTCGGCCAGAAGGCCGAGCCAGTCGCGAAAGGCGGCGACGCCGCCGGTTCGGAAGGCGGCGACGGTTGAGCCGCGGCCGATCTTGATGGAGATGCCGCCGGTGCGGGCGATCTCGCGGAAAGCATCCTCGTCGGTCACGTCGTCGCCGGCGAAAAGCGGCACGCGCCCGCAAAATGGCGTCTCGCCCATGAAGGCGGCCACCGCGTCGGCTTTGGTCGCCTTGCCGCTCTTGACCTCGATGACCATCTTGCCGTGCAGGATGTGCAGGCCCTTGAAACCGTCCACCGCCTCGTGCACCGCCGCCATGCACGCCTCGGAAAGCTCGGGACGCCGGCGGTAGTGCAGGGCGAGCGAGCCCGACTTGGTCTCCACCATCGTGCCGGGATGGGCGAGCGTGAAGGCACGCAGCTTCTCCTCCATGGCGGCAAATTTGGCTCTGTCGACCGTCGCCGTCGTGCGCTTGCCGCCGGCCGCCCGGCGCTCCAGCCCGTGGACGCCGGCGACCGGCAGGCGGAGCGGCGCGAGGAAGCGGTCGATGTCGGCGATAGGCCGGCCCGTCACGATGGCGAGCGCACCACGCGTGCTCTTTTCCAGGCGGCCCAGCACCTCACGCGTCGGCAAGGGAACCGAAACGGCGTCCGGATGCTCGGCGAACTCCGCCAGCGTGCCGTCGAAGTCCAGGAAAATCGCGGTGTTCTCCGGTTTCAGACCCGAATGATCGAACGATGTCAAAAGTGCTGGTTTTACGGCCATATTGTCGCGAGAAAGACGTGGAATCACTAAGCCTTGGGAGTGGCCACGGCCATGCTAGGCTAAGGTCGGGCGATTGTGAAGGAAGCCGCGTGCAGAGGCACAGGAAACTTGACGCCCCCATCTTGCGTTTCGACGCCAGATAGGCAGGTTTTGCCGCTTCGGCAAGGGCAGAAGGACATCGACATGAAATCGTTTGGCGCATGCGCGAATTGGGTGGCGGCCGGTCTCGGGCTGATCGCCATCTTCGGGCTGTCGGCTCCAGCCGAGGCGCAGGGGCGTCCAGACGCCCGCGCGCTTACCTGCGATCAGGCAAGAACACTGATAAGGCAGCACGGCGCGGCGGTGCTGACCACCGGTCGCTACACCTACGACCGGTATGTCGCCAGCGAGCGCTACTGTGCCATCGGCTTCATCGCCGAGCGCGCCTACGTCCAGACCCGCGATGCGCAGTCCTGTCCGATCGGCTACACCTGCGTGATCGATACGGACGACGATGACCGCTGGTGGCGGCTGCGACGGCGGTAGCGCCATTTGCCGCGAGGATGGGGAGAACCCTCACTCGGCGGCGTTTCGATCTCCAGGCGCTTCGGTCCGGCTGACAAATCTTCGCAGCCTTGCCGCCGCCTCCCGCAAGACAGGCTCCTCCTGGCACATGGAGACGCGGATATGGCCTTCGGCCGCCGCGCCGAAGCTGGTGCCCGGCATCACCGCGACCTTCTCCGCGTCCAGCAACTCCCAGGCGAAGGCCTCGCAGTCGGCGTTCACCCGCGAGATGTCGAGCATGACGTACATGCCGCCTTCCGAGCCGCGCACCGCGACGCCGTTGAGGCCGCGGATGGCTTCCAGAAAGGCCTCGCGACGGGCGGCGTAGCGGGCGGCGATCTCCTTGACGCCGTGGCCGTTCTCGACCGCCGCCGTCGCCGCGCGCGAGACGAAGTCGACCATGCCGTAGCTTGAGACGAGGTTGAGGCTGATGAGATGCCGGACCATATCGGCCGGCGCGGCGAGCCAGCCGACGCGCCAGCCGGTCATGCCGTGGCTCTTCGACAGCGAGTTGACCACCAGCGTGCGCTCCTTCATGCCCGCAAGGGCGCGCGGCGATACATGCTCGCGCCCAGCGCGGATGGTCCAGTAGACCTCGTCGGAGATGAGCCACAGGTCGTGCTTCCGGCAGAGTTCGGCGATGGCCTCCATCGTGGCGCGGGAGTAGACGGCGCCGGTGGGGTTGTTCGGCGAATTGACGAGGATTGCCCTGGTCTCCGGCCGGACGGCGGCGGCGATGGCCTCCGCGCGCGGCTCGAAACCGTCTTCGGAGCGCGTTTCAACCTCGGTGAACGCCGCGCCGGCCGCGCGCACGGTGCCGGGATAGGTGGCGTAGTAGGGTGAGACGATGATCGCGTGGCTGCCGGGGTCGAGCACGCCCTGGCAGGCGGCGAACAGCGCGCCCTGGCCGCCCTGGGTAACGATGATCTCCTCCGGCGCGGTCTCAACACCCGTGCATTCACTGGAAAGCCGTGCCAGGCCCTCGCGCAGGAGCGGCAGGCCGGGAAGCTGGATGTAGTGATGATGGCCCGCGCGCACCGCCTCCACGCAGGCGGCGACGGTTTCCTCCGGCGTGTCGAAATCGTGGTCGCCGACCGACAGCATCAGGATGTCCTCGCCCGCCTGCTTGCGTGTCATGGCGGCGAAATGGACTTCCCAGCCGTCCTTGCCTGAAGGAACGATGCCGGCGATGCGCTTGGAGGGTAGGGGCATGGTGTCGGAATCCTGTGAACGGTTCTCGCCTGCCTATAACCGATAAGGCTGCCGGTGGGGTATAGGAGAAAGCGTAGTGTTTTGCCGGGATTGCGCCGTCGCGGGTTGCCGCACCCCTATCGCGCCCGCTATAGCCCGCCATTCAGGAACGGGGAATGAAGAGCGGCGGCTGATGGATATGCTTGCACCGGACGAGAAGAAGAGAGTGGATCTGGGCGATACAGCCGCCGTCGACGGCGCCATCACCTCGCGCCGCTCCGTGCGCGCCTTTCTGCCCGATCCGGTGGACGAGGAGACGATCCGCGACATCCTCAGGGTCGCCTCGCGCGCCCCGTCAGGCACCAACATGCAGCCGTGGAAGGTCTATGTGACGACGGGCGAGGCCAAGGCGCGGCTTGCCGAGGCCATCCTTTCTTCCGGCATCCGTGCCGAAAAGGTCGAGTGGGACGAGTACAAGTACTATCCGGACAAGTTCTTCGAACCCTATCTGTCGCGCCGCCGCGCCGTCGGCTACGCCCTTTACAGCCTGCTCGGCATCGGCCGGCGCGAGGTCGAGAAGATGCGCGCCCAGCACGACCGCAATTTCGTCTTCTTCGACGCGCCCGTGGGCATGATCTTCACCATCGACCGGCGGCTCAACAAGGGCTCTTGGGTCGACCACGGCATGTTCCTGCAATCGATCATGATCGCCGCGAGGGCGAGGGGCCTGCACACCTGCCCGCAAGCCGCCTTTGCGCCCTACCACCGCTTCATACGGCCCATCCTCGACATCCCCGAGGAGGAGATCGTCGTGTGCGGCATGGCGCTCGGCCATGAGGATACCTCGAAGCCGGAGAACCGTTTGCGGAGCGAACGGGCGCCGCTGAAGGAGTTTGTTTCCTTCGTGCGATGAGGCGAGCAGGCGGCTTACCAAAATGTAATGCCCCGGCAAGCACGCCGTAATGTTGGGCATGGCAGAAAGTGTGCATTCCCAAGCCGCTGCAGCGGCAAACCAAGGAGTGGACGCATGCTTCGCAAGGTTCTTCTTCCCACACTCGCCTTCTCGCTGATGACGGGAACCGCCGCCCTGGCGCAAAGCGAGATAGAGGCCGACAAGCCCGCCGTCACCCTCAAGCGCGGTGAGAACATGCGCGGTGAGAACATGCGCGGTGCGATGTTCAGCCGCCTCGATCAGGACGACGACGGAAGGGTGAGCGCCGAGGAATTCGGCGGCGAGCGCCTGGAGACCCTGCAAGCAGCCGACGCGAATAGCGACGGCACCCTCTCCCAGGAAGAGCTGGTCGCCTATATCACGAAGCGCGAGTTCGAGCGCAGGGCCGAGCGCATGGCGCGCGTCCTCGACGTCGACGGCGATGGAACCGTCACGCTTGCCGAGATCGAAAACCATCAGGGCAAGCGCTTCGCTCTCCTGGACCGCGACGACAACGGTGAATTGAGTGAGGACGAGCTTCGCCGTTCCGCCGACGGCTTCGGCCGCATGCACATGCGGGGCATGGATGACGGCCCGCGCTTTGCCATGCGCCATCGCGGACCCGGCCCGCGCTTCAAGCATATGCGCATGCACATGATGGACCCCATGACGGACGACGAGCGCGCCGATGACGAGGCAACGCAGGAATAGAGCTTCCTCGATCTCATTCGCTTCTCCCGGCACTTGGAACCCGGCGCACAGGCGCCGGGTTCTTTCGTTTCCGGCGGGGCCGCGAGGCGCAGCCGGAAATGTGGGCGTGCAGGCGACGGCGGGATTTCTGGACAGCTTCAAGCGCGGGCGCTAAAAGGCAGCGATCCTCTTCCTGCGCGCGTCGCGGGCTTCTCGCAAAGGCAAATACATGAGTGGCGTCAACGACATCCGGTCGACTTTTCTCGACTATTTTGGAAAGAACGGGCACGAGATCGTGGCCTCGGGCCCGCTCGTGCCGCGTAACGACCCGACCCTCATGTTCACCAACGCCGGGATGGTGCAGTTCAAGAACGTCTTCACCGGGTTGGAGACGCGCCCCTACAGCCGCGCCGTCACCGCCCAGAAATGCGTGCGCGCCGGCGGCAAGCACAACGACCTCGACAATGTCGGCTACACCGCGCGTCACCACACCTTCTTCGAGATGCTGGGCAATTTCTCCTTCGGCGATTATTTCAAGGATGTCGCCATCGAACTTGCCTGGAACCTGATCACGAAGGAGTTCGGCCTCGATCCGAAGCGCCTTCTCGTCACCGTCTATCACACCGACGACGAGGCGGCCGGTCACTGGAAGAAGATCGCCGGTCTTGCAGACGATCGCATCATCCGCATCCCCACCTCGGACAATTTCTGGGCCATGGGCGATACCGGTCCCTGCGGCCCGTGTTCGGAGATCTTCTACGACCACGGCGAGGAAATCCCCGGCGGTCCGCCCGGAAGCCCCGATGAGGACGGCGACCGCTTCATCGAGATCTGGAATCTCGTCTTCATGCAGTTCGAGCAGGTCACGCCGGAAGAGCGCGTCGACCTGCCGCGCCCGTCCATCGACACGGGCATGGGGCTGGAGCGCGTCGCCGCCGTGTTGCAGGGCGTGCATGACAATTATGAGATCGACCTCTTCAAGGCGCTCATCCACGCCTCCGAGGAGGCGACCGGCGTTGCGGCGGAAGGCCGGCAGCACGCCAGCCACAAGGTCATCGCAGACCACCTGCGCGCCGTAAGCTTCCTCATCGCGGACGGCGTGCTGCCGTCGAACGAGGGGCGCGGCTACGTGCTGCGCCGCATCATGCGCCGCGCCATGCGCCACGCGCAGCTTCTGGGCGCCGAGGAGCCGCTGATGTGGCGCCTCGTGCCCGCACTTGTGCGCGAGATGGGCCAGGCTTATCCGGAGCTTTCCCGCGGCGAAGCGCTGATTGCCGAGACATTGAAGCTCGAGGAAACGCGCTTCCGCAAGACGCTGGCGCGCGGGCTCAATCTCTTGTCCGATGCCACCGAGGGCATGGGTGAGGGCGCGCGGCTCGACGGCGAGACCGCCTTCAAGCTCTACGACACCTACGGTTTCCCGCTCGACCTCACCCAGGATGCGCTGCGCCAGCGCGGCATCTCGGTCGATCTCGACGGCTTCGACGCCGCCATGGAGCGCCAGAAGGCGGAAGCGCGGGCCAACTGGGCCGGTTCCGGCGATATGGCGGCGGAGGCCGTCTGGTTCCTGGTCAAGGACAAGGCCGGCGCCACCGACTTCCTCGGTTACGAGACGGAGGAGGCCGAGGGCATCGTCGCCGCGCTCGTCAAGGACGGTGCGATTGTCGAAGAGGCGAGGCAAGGCGAGGATGTTGCCATCGTCACCAATCAGACGCCTTTTTACGGCGAGTCCGGCGGCCAGGTGGGTGACACCGGCGTGATCGAGGGCGAAGGCTTCACCGTCGCCGTGAACGACACGCAGAAGAAGGGCGAAGGCCTGCTGGTGCATTTCGGCAAGGTGACGAAAGGCGCGGTCAAGACCGGCGAGGAGGTGTCGCTGCGCGTCGACCACGAGCGCCGTACCCGCATCCGCGCCAACCATTCGGCAACCCATCTGGTGCACGAGGCGCTGCGCGAGGTGCTGGGCACCCATGTCGCGCAGAAGGGCTCGCTGGTCGCCCCGGACCGGCTGCGCTTCGACTTCTCGCATCCCAAGCCGATCGCCGGCGAGGAGCTTTCGCACATCGAGGACATCGCCAACGGGATCGTGCTGCAGAACGCGCCGGTCGTCACGCGTTTGATGGCGGTGGACGACGCCATCGCCGAGGGCGCCATGGCGCTGTTCGGCGAAAAATACGGCGACGAGGTGCGCGTCGTCTCCATGGGAACCGCCATGGATGGCGAGAAGGCCGGCAAGACCTATTCGCTGGAACTGTGCGGCGGCACCCATGTCGCCGCCACCGGCGACATCGGCCTCGTGCATATCGTCGATGAAGGCGCGGTCGCCGCCGGCGTGCGCCGCATCGAGGCGCTGACGGGGGCAGCCGCCCGCCGCCATCTGGACGAGCAGGAGCGTCGGCTGAAGGCGGCCGCCGCCGTGCTCAAGGTTTCACCGTCGGATGTCGTTCCGCGTCTGGAAACCCTCGTGGAAGAGCGCCGCAAGCTCGAGCGCGAGCTTTCGGAGGCACGCCGCAAGCTGGCGCTCGGCGGTGGCTCGGCCGGCGAGGGCGCCGGCGACCGGCAGGACGTCGGCGGCGTTGGCTTCATGGGCCGCGTGGTGGACGGCATCTCGCCGAAGGACCTGAAGCCGCTGGCCGACGAGGGCAAGCGCTCGCTCGGCTCCGGCGTCGTCGTCTTCGTCGGCACGTCGGAAGAGGGCAAGGCCAGCGTCGTCGTCGGCGTCACAGACGATCTCACCGACCGCTTCAGCGCCATCGACCTCGTGCGCGTCGCCTCCGCGGCAATAGGCGGCAAAGGCGGCGGCGGCCGGCCCGACATGGCCCAGGCCGGCGGACCGGACGGCGCAAACGCCGCTGCGGCTGTCGAGGCTGTAAAGGCGGCGATGGCGGGGTAGGGAACAAGGTGGCGCGCGGCCGCGAGCCGACCTTTTCTACGCCCGACCAACTCAACCCATGATCAGGGATACGAAAGCGCCGGGTATGTCCCGGCGCTTTTAGCAATGTCCAAGACCAATCAGGCTCAGGCCATCGCCTTCTGCAGGTTCTCGTCGATCTTGTCGAGGAAGCCGGTGGTCGACAGCCACGGCTGGTCCGGGCCGATCAGGAGCGCCAGATCCTTGGTCATGAATCCCGATTCCACCGTGTCGACACAAACCTGCTCCAGCGTCTCGGCGAATTTCTTCAGCGCGGCGTTGTCGTCCAGCTTGGCGCGGTGGGCAAGGCCCCGGGTCCAGGCGAAGATGGAGGCGATGGAGTTGGTGGAGGTCTCTTCGCCGCGTTGATGCTGGCGGTAGTGGCGCGTGACCGTTCCGTGCGCGGCCTCGGCCTCCACCGTCTTGCCGTCCGGCGTCATCAGCACCGATGTCATGAGGCCGAGGGAACCGAAGCCCTGCGCCACCGTGTCGGACTGCACGTCGCCGTCATAGTTCTTGCACGCCCACACATAGCCGCCCGACCATTTCAAGCTCGAGGCCACCATGTCGTCGATCAGGCGGTGCTCGTACCAGATCTTCTTTTCCTTGAAGGCAGCCTCGAATTCCGCCTCGTAGACCTCCTGGAACAGGTCCTTGAAGCGGCCGTCATAGGCCTTCAGGATCGTGTTCTTGGTGGAGAGGTACACCGGATAGCCGCGCATCAGGCCATAGTTCAGCGAGGCGCGGGCGAAGTCGCGGATCGAATCGTCGAGGTTGTACATGGCCATCGCCACACCGGAGGAGGGCGCGTCGAACACCTCGTGCTCGATCGTTTCGCCATCCTCGCCGACGAATTTGATCGTCAGCTTGCCCTTGCCGGGGAATTTGAAATCCGTCGCGCGGTACTGGTCGCCAAAGGCGTGACGGCCGACGATGATCGGCTGCGTCCAACCGGGCACCAGGCGCGGCACGTTCTTGGCGATGATCGGCTCGCGGAAGATCACGCCGCCCAGGATGTTGCGGATGGTGCCGTTGGGCGAGCGGTACATGCGCTTCAGCCCGAACTCCTCGACGCGCGCCTCGTCCGGCGTGATGGTGGCGCATTTCACGCCGACGCCATATTCCTTGATGGCGTTGGCCGCATCGACAGTGATCTGGTCGTCGGTGGCGTCGCGCGCTTCGATGCTGAGGTCGAAATATTTCAGGTCGATGTCGAGATAGGGGTGGATCAGCTTGTCCTTGATGAACTGCCAAATGATGCGCGTCATCTCGTCGCCGTCCAGTTCGACGACGGGATTGTCCACCTTGATTTTCGCCATTTTACAAACCTCTTTACGGAGAAAAGGCGGCCACGCCGCCGACAGACCTGATTGCAGGAAGTGGCGCCCCTATAGCATTGGCCGCGCGCTTGGCAAAGGCGGCAGTCTCGCCACTTTACCATCGCCGAGGAAGCCGCTAACAGCAACGTCATGGCAGGCACCGACAAACAGCGCGAGATGCTCGCGGACGGACCGGCGATCGTTCTGGTCGAGCCGCAGCTTGGCGAGAATATCGGCATGGTGGCGCGCGCAATGGCCAATTTCGGCTTGGGCGAGCTCCGCCTCGTCAACCCGCGCGACGGCTGGCCGAACGAGAAGGCGAGGGCGGCGGCCAGCCGCGCCGATCACGTCATCGACGCCGTCAAGGTCTATGACGACCCGGCGGAGGCGGTTGCCGATTTGAACTTCGTCTACGCGACCACCGCGCGCCCGCGCGACAGCTTCAAGCCGGTGCGCGGGCCGGTGGAGGCCGCGGCGGATTTGCGTGCGCGCCATAAAGAGGGCCAGAAGACCGGCATTCTGTTCGGCCGTGAGCGTTGGGGCCTCACCAACGAGGAAATTGCCATAGCCGACGAGATCGTCACCTTCCCGGTCAATCCCGCCTTCGCTTCGTTGAACATCGCGCAGGCCGTCCTCCTCATGTCCTATGAGTGGATGAAGACCATGCCGGAGGCGGCGGTCCTTCCTGAGCCGCCACAGCAGACGCCGGCAACCAAGGAGCACCTGAACAGCCTGATGGCCTATCTCGACCAGGTGCTTTCCGAGCGCGGCTATTTCCGCACTGAGGACAAGAAGCCGAAGATGATGGACAATCTGCGCGCCCTTTTCACGCGGCCCGGCTTCACCGTGGAAGAGCTGGCGGTCCTGCGCGGCGTTCTGACATCGCTGGAGAAGTTCACACCGAGAAGGCCGAAGGGGGGATGAGGGAATGATTGCCGTGCCGAGTTCTTTCGCGCGTACGTTTCGCTCGTCATGAAGCCGGAGCAGTCGAACAGCGGCCCCATCCTCTTCTTCGATTCGGGCATCGGCGGCCTGTCGGTCGTCAAGGAGGCGCGCGTGCTTCTGCCGGAGCACGCCTATGTCTACGTCGCCGACGACGCGGCCTTCCCCTATGGCGCCTGGGAGGAAGAGGCGCTCAAGGCGCGGCTGGTCGACCTCTTCGGCGGTCTCATCGCCCGCTTCTCGCCCTCCCTCATCGTGATTGCCTGCAACACGGCCTCCACCCTCGCCATCGCCCACCTGCGCGCCGCCTATCCCGGCCAGCTCTTCGTCGGCACGGTGCCGGCGATAAAGCCCGCCGCCGAGCGCACCCGCTCGGGCCTCGTCTCGGTTCTTGCGACACCCGGCACGGTGAAGCGGCAATACACGCGCGATCTCATCAGCCAATACGCCGCCAAGTGCCATGTGCGGCTCGTGGGCAGCGAAAGCCTCGCTTTGCTCGCCGAGAAATACATGCGCGAAGGCTTCGTGAATGAGGACGAGGTACGCGCCGAGATCGAGCCCTGTTTCGTGGAGCATGAGGACCGCCGTACCGACATCGTCGTGCTCGCCTGCACGCACTATCCGTTCCTCGTCAACCGCATGCGCAAGACCGCGCCCTGGCCGGTCGACTGGATCGACACCTCCGAAGCGATCGCCCGCCGGGCGCTGGCGTTGGCGCAGGAATTGCCGGCTTCGCGCTGGCGAGAGCAGCCGGATACAGCCTTCTTCACCTCAGGCACGCTGCCCGCCAGCCTCCGCCGCCTCGTCTCGGGTTTCGGGTTCGAGGTGCGGGATTGCCTGGCGGTGGAGAGATGATTCCCGCCGTAGAGCAGAGGCGGCGCTGACGCACCGCCTCTTCTTCAGTGGTGATGAGTGTCCAACATTTTATCCGACGAGAATGACCGGGGAGACAACGAAAGCGGAATCGCTGAGAAAGGCGAAACTGCTGCTGTCGAGCCTTCCATGAAATCCTTCCAGGAGGATACAGTTGTCCTGATAGTTGATATGCACTCCATCCATTCTTCCGTAGTCTATATCAACATCATCCATGCTGGACGGTCCTGCATTTCCGTAGAAGACAAGCTTGTCAAATCCTTGTTCAAAGTCGGTAATAGTGTCATTGCCTATTCCAATGTCCATCCCAGCATCACCGCCCAACGCAAGGACATTGTCATACATTTCGAAGAAGAAGATGTCCTTGCCTGCACCGCCTGTCAGGACATCGTCGCCGGTGTAGCCATATAGCGCGTCGGCGCCATTACCGGCGTTCAATTCGTCGTCCCCGGCCATCCCCAAGAGAAGATCGTCGCCATCCCCGCCCTCGAGGATGTCTTTGCCGCCGACCCAGGGTATGGAAGGGCCGTCTCCTAAAAGTGTATCGTTGCCGCCGAGGCCGTAGAGCTTGTCGGATCCATGGTTGCCATAGAGCCAATTGTCGGCTTCGTTTCCAATAAGGATGTCGTCGCCGCCGCCTGCTTTGGCGTGCTCGATGACGGTATCGGTGTAGATTCCGATGTTGTCTTTTCTGCCGCCGACACTCGAGAAAGCTCCGCTACGAAGGTCGATGGTCTGATCTTCGTAAAATCCGGAGACATCGAGCGTATCGGTACCGCCGGAATCGTATATAGTAAAGCTGATCAGATTGCCGAACCTGGTTAGGTCATATATCTCATTCGTATTGGGAAAATCGTCTTCGGAAATGTTGAATCCGTATGTTGTATTTCCGACTCGGGTTTCCGCAGCTCCGTAGAGATATTGAATGGCCTGAATATCCGCCATTTGCGGTGTAACCGGGACGAGTTGAGACAAATCCTCTTGTCTGTTGTGGTGGTACGACATTATCGACAGTTGCGAGGAATCGTTTTCAAATAACTTCCCGTCTTCTGCTTCCAGGATTCCGTTATAGTTTCCAGGGTGACCCAATCCCAACACATGGCCGATCTCGTGCATAATCGTTGTCAAGTCACTTGCCCTAGAGACTTTAAGAATCTTTTCTTCGGTCGTCGTCCGCACCTCCGGTATCGCTGCCTCGGGAAGGCCCGCTGCGATAAGCTCGTCGTCCGTCATCGTCAGAGTTCGCAGCGCAAGATCGCGGTCAGCGGAATTCTCGGGGGCGTCGATCTTGGCAGTTCCCCAGGCAAAGCCGTCAGCTGCCCCCGCATCATCCTCAGGAGGCTCTCCATCGCCCCTAAAGGTTATATTGGGAGGTCTATCGCTAACCACGTCATCAGGAATCCTTGTGAACCTGATGTCGGCTACATCCTCCCACGCTTGGAGGGCGGTCTCGACAAGCTTAGCTCTTTCCTCGGAGAAACCATACAGGCGATAGGTGAATTCTCTTTCCTCGCGAGGATGGCCGTCAATGTAATCGGTGGCTTTTCTTACCTCGGCGTCTCCGCGGGTCGTGGACAGATCTCCGCAGTCTCTCCAGTAGCCGCTGATGAGATAGTCCACCATTCCCTGCAGCCCTTGTTTCGTCTGCGGCAGCGGGCGATCCAGGATGCGTTCGTGCAATTGGATGTCAGGGTCAATGGTATTATAAGTATCACTCATCATAATATCTCATCTATATTCAATATAATTAGGTATTATTACCGATGATTTCGGCGAGAATACCGTATTTATTATGCATGAAATTAAAAATAAATTGTCACAACGACCCTACACGACGCGTTACCGCAACATGTGTTGGAAGGCGACCTGCGATCGGACGGTGCCGGATGGCACATCGTATCGTTCGTTACGGTGCGTGTGCAGTGCGCCGTCTGAATAAACATCACGCGCGCGGGTCGGGCATGCTCTTTCCCGTCCCGCACCTACCCGGTGGACTGGATCGAAACCTCCGAAGCGATCGCCGCCGCGCGCTGACACTCGCCGAGGAACTGCCGGCGCCGAGCCGGGTGGAGGGACCGGATATCGCCGTCTTTACCTCCGGCAATCCGCCAAGGCCTTACGCCGGCTGGTAACGGGCTTCGGCTTCGCCGTCACCTGAACGGCGGGATGAGGCTTCCGGCGCGCCCATCTCCTCGGCGACGGCCTTCAGGATCCATTCGCGGAAGGCGCGAACCTTCGGCGCATTGCGTCGCCCTTCCGGATAGACCAGCCAGTAGCCGAGCCCATCCGCGCAGATGCGCTCGAAGGGCTGGATCAGCAGCCCATGCGCAAGCTCGCTTCGATAGAGAGCGGGTGTCAGCATCGCGACGCCTCGTCTGGCCATCGCGGCACGCGCCACCAGCCCTTGTGCACCCAGCTTGGCGCTCGGCCCCTTCAAAGAGGCTTCGATGGAAAGGCCGAGCGGTTCGAACCAAAGCCGCCACCATGGATCTTGAGGGTCGAGCAGCGGCAGGCGCAGGAGGTCGGCCGGCGTTTTGATGCCGCCGACACTGGCTGCAAGCTCAGGACTGAGCATCGGCGTGAAATTGGCTTCCAGAAGCAGGTGGCGCTCGAGGCCCGGCCACGGACCATGGCCGCCGCGGATGGCGACGTCCACATCCTCGGATTGAAAATCGGCGACGCGCTGGGTCGCCTCGAGCCGCACCACGAGGGAGGGGTGGAGCGTCTGGAAGGTATCGAGATTGTCCACCAACCAATGCGAGGCGAAGGTCTGGGCCGTGCTGATGGTGAACCTGCCTTCCATGACGCCGCGCGCCTCAGCGTAGGCGGCAACAATCCTTTCGAAGGCATCCCGGACCGATGGCGCAAATCTCCGGCCTGTCTCGGTCAGGCTCACCTTCCGGGGGCGGCGCACGAACAGCGGTGCGCCAACACGATCCTCCAGCACGCGGATTTGATAGCTCACGGCGGCCTGCGTCATCCCAAGCTCTTCGCCGGCCTTCGTGAAGCTGCCGTGCCTGGCTGCCGCCTCGAAGACGCGAAGCGCGGCCAGAGGCGGTAGTAGGAGAGGTTCCATGGATCAAATCTCCTTATGCTACCCGTGAGCAATTCGATTGGATTAACTGGATAAATTGCAGCACGCTGCTTGCAGAAAATCAATTCAGCTTTTGCATGTGTTATGGAGAATGACTATGCTGGACCGGGTCATCATGGGCGAGTGCGACGCCGCGGCCCCGTGGCGGCTGCTTCCGCGGTGGCGGCTTTTATGGCGGCGGCGCAGACTCCGTATATTTTGGGACGAGGTTCCCGATGGCGTTGCCTACGATATTGGATTGAGCGATCTGCGGCCGCGCTACAGGGGCGAAGGGAGCCAAGGCGGCGGTTCCTGTTGACTTTCCGCGGCCCTTCGCTTAATCACCCCGCCCATGCGCGCTGGCTTGATGGCCCGCGCGCTTTTAACGTGTCCCGTGGAGATCGCCACAAGCGTGCGGCGGTTTCCTGTCAGGCCTCGAAAACGGAGGCCAGAGGAGGGCGCGTTTCCTTCGCTCGGTGCATGAGGTGCCGGGTGTGTTGTTTGAAAAGGGAATGCGATGAGCAAACGCCAATCCGCAAAGTACAAACTCGATCGCCGTCTTGGCGAGAACGTCTGGGGCAGGCCTAAGTCGCCGGTCAACCGCCGCGAATACGGCCCCGGCGAGCACGGCCAGCGCCGCAAGGGCAAGCTGTCCGACTTCGGTCAGCAGCTGCGCGCCAAGCAGAAGCTCAAGGGCCACTACGGCGACATCTCGGAAAAGCAGTTCCGTCGCATCTATGACGAGGCGAACCGCCGCAAGGGTGAGACGACGGAGAACCTGATCGGTCTTCTGGAATCGCGCCTCGACGCCGTCGTCTACCGCGCCAAGTTCGTGCCGACCATCTTCGCCGCGCGCCAGTTCGTCAACCACGGCCACGTCAATGTGAACGGTCGCCGCGTCAACATCCCGTCCTACCGCTGCAAGCCGGGCGACGTGATCGAGGTGCGCGAGAAGTCGAAGCAGCTCGCCCTCGTGCTGGAGTCGGTTCAGCTCGCCGAGCGCGACGTGCCGGATTATGTCGAGGCCGACCACAACAAGATGGTCGCCAAGTACATCCGCATCCCGGCGCTTGCCGACGTGCCCTACGCCGTCCACATGGAGCCGAACCTGGTCATCGAGTTCTACTCGCGCTGACCCGGCAACCATCGCTTCGGGAAAGGCCGCCATGTGCGGCCTTTTTCTTTTGCGGCTCTAAGGCTATGCAGGGGGCATGATGACCGTCCACCAACAGCCTGGCCTGGAAATACCCGCCGACACTGCAAGCCATCCGCTGTTTGCGGACGCGCCGTCCTCGGTGGAGTTCAACAAGTTGAGGAAGCGCCTCCTGCGCCAGACGCGCGAGGCGATCGAGGCGTTCTCGATGGCCGCCCCCGGCGCGCGCTGGCTGGTGGCGCTGTCCGGCGGCAAGGATTCCTACGGCCTGTTGACCGTTCTGCTCGACCTGAAGTGGCGCGGTCTCCTGCCGGTCGAGCTTCTCGCCTGCAACCTCGACCAGGGACAGCCGAATTTCCCGAAGCACGTCCTGCCGGACTACCTCGCCCGCCTCGGCGTTCCCCACCGCATCGAGTACCAGGACACCTATTCGGTGGTAACGGACAAGATCCCCGAAAGCCGCACCTACTGCTCCTTATGCTCGCGCCTGCGCCGCGGCCATCTCTACCGCATCGCACGCGAGGAGGGGTGCTCGGCCCTGGTCCTCGGCCATCACCGCGAGGACATCCTCGAGACATTCTTCATGAACCTGTTCCATGGCGGGCGGCTTGCCGCCATGCCGCCCAAGCTCCTCAACGACGAGGGCGACGTCATGGTGTTGCGTCCGTTGAGCTTCTGCGCCGAGGCCGACCTCGAAAAATTCGCGCAGGCCATGCGCTTCCCCATCATCCCGTGCGATCTGTGCGGCAGCCAGGACGGGCTGCAGCGCGACGCCATGAAGAGCATGCTTGCCGACATCGAGAAGCGCATGCCCGGCCGCAAGGACACCATGATCCGCGCACTCGCCAACGCGCGCCCTTCGCACCTCTTGGACCGAAAGCTGTTCGACTTCGCCTCTCTGAATGCCGCCGGCACGGCGGCTACACCGGCGGATTGACCGTACGGAACAGCCGGCCACGCTCGCCGATGAGCACCAGTATCAAGGCAACGACGGAGACGGTGAAATAGCCGCCGGCGAGCGGCGTCAGCGTGCCGTCGAAGGCCTGGCCGATCATCGCGCCCAGGAGCCCGCCGCCCAGCGTGGTGACGAAGCCGAGCACGGCGGCCGCCGTGCCCGCCACGTGCCCCAGCGGCTCCATGGCGATGGAGTTGAAGTTGGGCCCGATCCAGCCGAACATGAACATGGAGGCCGAGAAGAGGACGAAGAAGAGCGGGAATGATATCGGCCCCATCAGCGACAGCGTCAGCCACAGCGCGTTGACGGCGACGAAGGTCACGAGTGCGCCGTGTGACAACCGCCGCATGCCAAGACGGCCAACGAAGCGCGAATTGGTAAAGGACGACAGCGCCATTAAGCCCGCGCCGACGGCAAAGAGCAGTGGAAACCAGGTCCCGAGCCCGTAGATGTCGACATAGATCTGCTGCGCGGAGTTGATGAAGCCGAACAGCGCCCCGAAGATCGCCGTCGCGGCGAGCATGTAGCAGAAGGCAATGCGATCGGTGAGGACGTAGCCGAAGCCTTGCACCACCGAGCGCAGCGAAAGCGGGCGCCGCATTGTCTGAGGCAGGGTCTCCGGCAGGCGCAGCCAGGCCCACAGCGCCACGACGAGGGCAAGCCCCGCCATGAGCAGGAATATCTCCGGCCAATTGCCGAAGATCATGATGAGCTGGCCGAGGCTGGGCGCCACCACCGGGATGACCATGAAGACCATCATGACCATGGATAGAACTTCCGCCATCTGCCGGCCGCCGAAGATGTCGCGGATGGCCGAAACGGCGATGACGCGCGTGGCGGCGGCGCCGATGCCTTGGAGAACGCGCAGCGCCAGGAGTGCGGCGAAGCTCGGCGCAAAGGCGGCGGCAAGGGCGGCGCACATGTAGATGACGAGCCCCGTGAGCAGCGGCCCGCGCCGCCCGAAACGGTCGGAAATCGGCCCGTAGAAGAGCTGTGCGCCACCAAAGCCGACGATATAGGCAGTGATGACGAACTGCCGGCTGTTTTCGTCGGCAACCCCGAGAGCGCCGCCGATCTGCTGCAGTGCCGGCAGCATGATGTCGATCGCCATCGCGTTCATTGCCATGAGGGCGGCTGCGAGAGCGATGAACTCGGCCTTGCCGATCGTCGCGCGCGATCGGACCGGCTCTTCCCGGGTGGCGGATTCGTCCATGGTTCCTGCTCCGGCGGCGGCGCGCATGGAGGAGGCGCGCGCGTTTCGACAAGAATGCACGATGCCGGCGTCAAAGACGGCCGGGATCGGATGACGGCAAAAAGACGCGTCGGCCCTGCGGCCGACGCGCCGTAACGACGTTTAAATGCCGGCCCGGCCGCGGAAGGCGTTTCACGCCATGCGGGGGAGGCCGGTTTTACGGTTCCCTAAGCGGCGCCGCGCGCGCTCACGCCCTTTTCGGCGAAGAACGATTGCAATTCGCCAGCCTGGAACATCTCGCGGATGATATCGCACCCACCGACGAACTCGCCCTTCACATAGAGCTGTGGAATGGTCGGCCAGTTGGAGAAATCCTTGATCCCCTGGCGCAGATCATCCGAGGTGAGCACGTTGATGCCCTTATAGTCGACGCCGAGATAGTCGAGGATCTGCACGACCTGGCCCGAAAAACCGCACTGGGGAAAGCCGGGCGTGCCCTTCATGAAGAGAACGACGTCGTTCGTCTTCACCTCGTTGTCGATGAATTCGTTGATACCGCTCATCGCCTGTCCTTTCGTTGCCGGGCAAGGCCGGCATTCGTAAGCTGTGCTGACCATTATCTATTGCACGATCCGGCCAGGTGCAATGCGGAGGGGGCGGATTTGCCGACGGCGAGCCATGAAGTTCGCTGGCGGCTATTGGCGGCCAGTTGCCGATCCTTTCTCCCGAAGAGGATGAAGCCTTTCTATGCCGGTTCACGGGGATGGGTCGCCTGCAGGTCGTGAAGGAAACGTCCGCTTCTGCGAGGGCGACATCTGTAGCGGTCAGGCAAATTCCACCCACTGCTGATTCGGCACCGAAACTGACTTATGCATCGCTCGCCTATTCAGGCACGCTCGTCTGCAGCGCCAGCGCGTGCAGGGTGCCGCCCATATTGCCCTTGAGCGCGTCATAGACCATCTGGTGCTGCTGCACCCGGCTTTTGCCGCGGAAGCTCTCGGCCACCACCTCCGCGGCATAATGGTCGCCGTCGCCGGCAAGGTCGCGGATGGTGACTCTTGCGTCGGGAATGGCTTCCCTGATCAGGCGCTCGATGTCGCCAGCGTTCATTGCCATGGAGTTACTCCCAAATCTCACCATCCCAAAACGGTAAGCAATTCTGCCACATTTGGATCGGCCGCATAAAGCGGAAATCCGCTCCCGTCATGGTTGCCCGCAGCCTCTATAACCGCGTCGTCCCGAGGCCGGGCGAGGAGGCTGTGAATTCTTCGATGCAACAACATCGGGCTGGCGAACGCCTCGCTATAGCAAATTCTCTCCTTCCATGAAGCTGGGAAACCAGCCTTCATGGGCTTTCTTGATTGCCGCTACGGGCAGCGCGCGCGCTTGGCCGAGCTTCAGTTCGCCGCCGCCTGTCGTGCCGAGGCGGGTGAGCGGAACCCCGGCCTTTTGCGCCTCGGCCAGGAGCGTGTCGATTTCCTGCGGCGAAGCCGCAACGGTCAGCACATAACGCCCCTGATCCTCCCCGAAGAAGGAGGCGGCCGGATCGGCGCCTGGAGGTACCTCGATGCGCGCGCCGATGCCTGAAGCCATCGCCATCTCGGCCAACGCCACCGCCAGCCCACCGTCGGAGCAGTCGTGCACAGCGGTGGCGGTGCCCGCGCGGATCGCCGCGCGCACGAAATCACCCACGCGTTTCTCATGCGCCAGGTCCACGGGTGGCGGCGGGCCGTCGGCGCGGCCATGGATATCGCGCAGGTAGGCGGATTGGCCCAGATGCGTGCCCCAGCCTTCCGGCGCGCCGGCAAGAAGGATCGTCTCGCCCTCGCGCGCGAAGGCGATGCGCGCCATCTTCGACCAATCGGGGATGAGGCCGACCCCGGCGATGGTGGGCGTCGGCGGGATCGCTTCACCCAGCGTCTCGTTGTAGAGCGAGACATTGCCGGAGACGATCGGGAAGCCGAGCGCCCGGCAGGCTTCGCCCACGCCTTCGACGGCGCGCACGAAGGTGCCCATGGTCTCCGGCCGCTCCGGATTGCCGAAGTTGAGGTTGTCGGTGGCGGCCAGCGGCTCCGCGCCCGTCGCCGTCAGGTTGCGCCAGCATTCGGCCACCGCCTGCTTGCCGCCTTGATAGGGGTCGGCCTCGCAGTAGCGTGGCGTGACGTCGGACGAGAAGGCGAGCGCCTTCGTTGGATGGTCTTCGACGCGCACCACGCCGGCATCGCCGCCCGGAAGCTGCAGCGAGTTGCCCTGGATCAGCGTGTCGTACTGCTCCCACACCCAGCGGCGAGAGGAAAGATCGGGCGAGCCGACCAGCTTCAGGAGCGCCTCGGCGATGTCGGCCGGCGGCACGTCGGCGGGGTCGAGGGGAGAGGGCGCCTTGGGCGCTACCCAGGGCCGGTCGTATTCCGGCGCCTCGTCGCCCAGCTCCTTGATGGGCAGGTTGGCCACCTCCTCACCCTGGTGAAGGATGCGGAAGCGCTTGTCGTCGGTGGTATGCCCGACAATGGCGAAATCGAGCCCCCATTTGCGGAAGATCGCCTCGGCCTCCGGCTCCTTCTCCGGCCGCAGCACCATGAGCATGCGCTCCTGGCTTTCCGACAGCATCATCTCGTAGGCAGACATGCGCTCTTCGCGCACCGGCACCTTGTCGAGCTCGAGCACGATGCCGAGGTCGCCCTTGGCGCCCATCTCGACGGCAGAACAGGTGAGCCCCGCCGCTCCCATGTCCTGGATAGCGATGACCGCACCCGTCGCCATCAGCTCCAGGCAGGCCTCCAGCAGGCATTTCTCGGTGAACGGATCGCCCACCTGCACCGTCGGGCGCTTCTCGTCTATGTCGGCGTCGAACTCGGCCGAGGCCATCGTCGCCCCGCCGACGCCGTCGCGCCCCGTCTTGGCGCCGAGATAGACGACCGGCAGGCCGACACCCTCCGCCTTCGAATAGAAAATGGCATCACCGCGGGCGATGCCGGCGGCAAACGCGTTGACGAGGATGTTGCCGTTGTAGCGCGGGTCGAAATTCACTTCGCCCCCGACCGTCGGCACGCCGAAGGCGTTGCCGTAGCCGCCGATGCCGGCCACCACGCCCGCCACCAGATGCCGCGTCTTCGGATGGTCCGGTGCGCCGAAGCGCAGCGCGTTCATGGCGGCAATGGGCCTGGCGCCCATGGTGAAGACGTCGCGCAGGATGCCGCCGACGCCCGTCGCCGCGCCCTGGTAGGGCTCGATGTAGGAGGGGTGGTTGTGGCTCTCCATCTTGAAGACGACCACCTGCCCGTCGCCGATGTCCACCACGCCGGCATTCTCGCCAGGCCCCTGGATGACCCGGGGCCCCGAGGTCGGCAGCGTGCGCAGCCATTTCTTGGAGCTCTTGTAGGAGCAGTGCTCGTTCCACATGGCCGAGAAGATGCCGAGCTCGGTGAAGGTCGGCTCGCGGCCAATGAGCGCGACGATGCGCTGGTATTCCTCGGGCTTCAGGCCGTGCGCGGCCACGAGTTCGTCGGTGATGGGAATCGCGTTGGGAATGGTCATCTGCGGCTATCGATTGCGGGAGGCTACAGGCGGCTCATAGCGCACCTTGCGCCACGTTTCACCGCTCTTTGACGAAAAAACCGCGGGAGAGGCCGAAAAAGCCGTGGGCAGCCGGCCGCGCTTCAGTCGTAGCTGTCATATCCGGCGCTGCCATGCTCCAGAAGCCGGCGGACGATGGCGAGGCCGCGGGCCGTTTCCTCGCGCCCGCGCGGGGCCGATATGCCGAGGCGGACGTGGTGGAACACCTGGTCCGACCGCCCCGCCTTGAACTCGTCCGCATCGTCGATCAGCACGCCTTCTTCCGACGCCGCGTTCTTGAACGTGGCGGACAGCCACGGTTCCGGCAGTTCCAGCCAGACGAACGGAATGTTCGGGCAGGATCTGAGGTCGAAGCCGGCAAGCGCATCGTGCGTCAGCGCAAGCCGCGCATTGTTCTCCTTGACGCAGCGCGCCCGGATCGCGTCGGCCTCGCCCGAGAGAACGAGCTGGGCCGAGAGCTCGGCCAGCATGAAGGGCAGGCCGCCCGTCAGCATCCGGTGCGCCACCTGGATGCGGCGCTCGTAGTTCGGCGGGCAGGCGACCCAGCCGCCGCGCACGCCCGCGGCAACCGACTTCGAAAGGCCGCCCACATGGAAAGTGCGCTCCGGAGCCAGTTCGGCGAGCAGGGGGGCCGGATCGTCGGTAAGGGCGCCGTAGAGATTGTCCTCGATCAGCCACACATTGTATCTGCGGGCGATCTCGGCAACGGCGATGCGCCGCGCCTCCGGCATCGTCGCGACCGTCGGGTTCTGCACCGCAGACATCGAAAACACCATCTTTGGGTGCCGCTGCGCGCACACCCGCTCGAAATCCTCCGGAACGATGCCTTGTTCGTCGGACCGGATAAGCGCAATGCGCCGGCCAACGAGGCTGGCGCTGCGCGCCACCTGCGAATAGGTGAGGTGCTCGAAGGCGATGTGATCGCCCGGCGCGGTGACCGCCGAGATGATGGCGACGGCAGCGGCGTGCGCCCCGAGCGTCGGCACGATGCAATGCGGCGCCGGCCGGAACGAACCCCTGGCGAGCCAGCGGCTGCCTGCTTGCGCCCAGTGGTCGGGAAAGCGCCGCGTGTAGCTTGCGGCCTCGTGGGGGTGGTCGCGGTTGATCCTAGCCGACAATGCGGCAACGGTTTCGCCCTGTCCGACGTCCGGTGCGGCCGTGGCATCGAAATGCAGCTTTCCGGCCGGCGCCTCCATCTCGCGCGTCCCCTCCATCCCGCTCGACGCCGGCGCCGGCCCGGCCTGAGGCACGCCTCGCCCATGGTCCAGAACATAGGTGCCGCGCCCCACCTCGCCGCTGACCAGCCCGCGCTCGCGCGCGAGCGCGTAGGCGCGGCTCACCGTGCCGATCGTCACCCGCAAGTCGAAGGCGAGGTTGCGCTGAGGCGGCAGCTTTGCGCCTTTCGCCAGGACGCCGCGCTCGATGTCGCTTTCGATCTGGTCGGCGAGGCGCAGATAGAGCGGCCCGGTGCCGCTGGAGAGGTTGGGAAGCCAATTTGTCATCATGACAATTCTCTATATTGCCATCGAAAATGAGTCAATTAATACGAGGAAGGGCGGCGGAAGGGCCGTTTTCTCCCCAATTGTGGGGCTGCGGTGTCAAAAAGGCAGTAGAAGTGATGGATACAATTAGTGCAATACGCCATCGTTCGCGCTCCGGCTTGTCCTTCGGGCTCGCCGCCAGACACCTCGCCCGCCTCTTGGTGGCGGTAGCCGAACGGCTGGAGAGCATGATGGAAAAGCGCCGCAGCCGGCGCGCTTTGCTCGAACTGTCCGACGAACAACTCAAGGACATCGGCATCTCCCGCGCCGATGCAGTCCGTGAGGGGATCAGGCCTTTCTGGGACTGATCGGCTTTTAGGCGGGAGGCCGAAACGACATCTCTTCTCCGCCAAGCCCGCCTAACCGCGAAGGGGTCTACCCACGGCAGTCCGGCGTTCCGCTCGACCAGCGCATGATGTCCGCGTTCACCCGTCCGCCGGTGCGCGTGCTGGCGAGCGGCCCATAGGTCGTTACGGTGACGGGCGAGCCCGCGGCCTCGATCACCAGCACCGGCAGGCCTTCGGCCTTGCCCTTCCTGAGCAGAAGAAGGCGCGGACGTCCGGCGCTCGTGTCAAGCTCGGGCACGAGATGCAAGTCCCTGAAGGCAGCATCCGACGAGCGGACCCAGCATCTTGCGCCCGCCTCGTTGATCCGCTGGAGCGCCGCAACCGGCTCATGCGCCTCGATTTGCAGCGCCAGCGGCCCGCCCATCGGCTCGCTCTGGCAGCCGGCCAGAAGGGCGGCGAGCAGCAACGCGCCGGAAGCCAAGCCCCCTTGCGTCCGGCTCACGCGGCTTTTCCCAAAAGACCTTCGAAGAGCGCCCGCCCATCGGAGCCGCCATGGGCGGCCTCGATCAGGTTTTCAGGATGCGGCATCATGCCCAGCACATTGCCGCCTTCACCGATGATGCCGGCGATGTCGTTGACGGAGCCGTTGGGGTTGGTGCCCTCGGCGTAGCGGAAGACCACCTGTCCCTCGCCCTCGAGGCGGGCCAGCGTGTCGGGATCGGCGAAATAGTTGCCGTCGTGATGGGCGACGGGGCAGCGGATGATCTCACCCGGCGCATAGCCGCGCGTGAACGCGGTGTTGGCATTGGCCACCTCCAACTTCACCTCGCGGCAGACGAATTTCAGCGAAGCGTTGCGCATCAGGGCGCCGGGCAGCAACCCCGCTTCCAGAAGGATCTGAAAGCCGTTGCACACACCCATCACCATCACGCCTTTCGCCGCCTTCTCCGCCACCGCCTTCATCACCGGCATGCGCGCGCCGATCGCCCCACAACGCAGGTAATCGCCATAGGAGAAGCCGCCGGGAATGACGATGAGGTCGACATCGGGCAATTCCGTCTCGGTCTGCCAGACGGTGATCGGCGCCTTGCCGGAAACCTTGGTGAGCGCGGCAATCATATCGCGGTCGCGATTGAGGCCGGGAAGCTGGATGACGGCTGATTTCATGCGTTCGGATCGTAGGGTTTCTGTGGTGATTCGGCCATTTCGCGCAATTCAAGGCGCCGTTCTATGCGGTCGAGCCGGTCGTCGTGGCGGGAAAGGATGCCATAGATATTATGGATATCCGTCTGGATTCCGATCATATGACCGCGAATGACATTCAATTCGGTCTTGACCTCGGAAACGTCTGCCCTGAGTTCCGTCAAGTCATGCTGCATGCGCTTCAGCAGCTCATACATCAGCTCGTTGGTAGCTTCCGCCATCTGCAGTCCTTCGGCGCAACTTCAGGTAATGGCAATACTATAATCTTCAATCACCGTATTCGCCAGCAGCCGCTCGCACATTTCCTTCAGTGCGGCTTCCGCTTTCGCGCGGTCGCCGTCCTGCAATTCGACGTCGAACACTTTCCCCTGCCGCACCGAGCCGACGCCAGAGAAGCCGAGGCCTCCGAGTGCGCCTTCAATGGCCTTGCCCTGCGGGTCGAGCACGCCGTTCTTCAGGGTGACGATGATTCGTGCCTTGATCACTTCGCTTCTCTCCGTGCCGGACGCGCCCTCAGTGGCGCGTCTCGCCATCCTTGGAGGACACGAGCACCGGTCCGCTCGGCTTGGACGGCTCGTTCTCGTTCATGATGCCGAGCCGGCGCGCCACCTCCTGGTAGGCTTCCACCAGCCCGCCCATGTCGCGGCGGAAGCGGTCCTTGTCCATCTTGTCCTGCGTGGCCATGTCCCACAGGCGGCACGAATCGGGTGAAATCTCGTCGGCCACGACGATGCGCATCATGTCGCCCTCGAACAGCCGCCCGCATTCGATCTTGAAATCGACGAGCTGGATGCCGACGCCGAGGAAAAGACCGGACAGGAAGTCGTTGACGCGGATGGCCAGCGCCATGATGTCGTCGATCTCCTGGGGGCTCGCCCAGCCGAAGGCCGTGATGTGCTCTTCGGAGACCATCGGGTCGTCCAGCGCATCGGCCTTGTAATAGAACTCGATGATGGAGCGCGGCAGCACCGTGCCTTCCTCGATGCCGAGCCGCTTTGCAAGCGATCCTGCGGCAATATTGCGCACCACGACCTCGAGCGGAATGATCTCCACTTCCTTGATCAGCTGCTCGCGCATGTTGAGCCGGCGGATGAAGTGGGTGGGGATGCCGATCCGGTTCAGATGCTCGAAGATATACTCGGAGATGCGGTTGTTGAGCACACCCTTGCCGTCGACGATCTCGTGCTTTTTCTTGTTGAAGGCGGTGGCGTCGTCCTTGAAGAACTGGATCAGCGTACCGGGCTCCGGCCCTTCATAAAGAATCTTGGCCTTGCCTTCATAGATGCGGCGGCGACGGTTCATGGCTTTTCCTGGGCTATTTGCCGGTTTTTCAGGGTGTTGGTCACATGGCCGGCTCGAAAAGAGGTGCGCCTTAACGGCTTCATGCGGTCTAGCGCAAACGCGCCGCTATCTCAATCGCCATTTAGCGCCATCAACGGCTCTATTGACCCGCCACCAAGCTTCTGGTTTGTCCGTGCCGACCTGCTATTCTAGCAGCCGAAAGCCGCCATGGCGGCACGGGCGATGCCGGAGGATAAATAGAGCATGAGCAGCATGAAAGACCGCGAAGAGACGTTCGAGCGCAAATTCGTCCATGACGAAGAGATGAAGTTCAGGGCCATGTCGCGCCGCAACAAGCTGCTCGGCCTGTGGGCGGCGGAGAAGCTGGGCAAGACCGGCGCCGAGGCCGATGCCTACGCGATCGAGGTGATCAAGGCCGACGTCGAGGAAGCCGGCGAGGAAGACGTCTTCCGCAAGGTCCGGCGCGATTTCGACGCCGCCGGCGTGCAGCAGTCGGACCATCAGATCCGCCGCACCATGAGCGAGCTCCTCATCGAGGCGATCGATCAGGTCAAGAACGCATAGGCCGCTCCCATGCGCTCAGCAACGCTGGCAGACCGGCTTAAGGCCGGAGAGGGGATTCTCACGGCCTGGTCGTCGATCCCCGATGCGCTGACCGTCGAGGCTGTCGCCTGCCTCGGCTTCGACGCGGTCACGCTCGACATGCAGCACGGCGGCCATCACGAGGACAGCGTGCTGCGCGGCATCGTGCCTCTGGCCTTCCACGGCCGCCACGCCATCGTCCGCGTGCCGGTCGGCCGCTTCGATATGGCAAGTCGCGCGCTCGATTTCGGGGCCGAAGCCGTCATCGCGCCGATGGTGAACTCGCTTGAGGATGCGCACCGCTTCGCCGCGGCGATGAAATACCCGCCACGCGGCGAGCGCTCCTGGGGGCCGGCCATCGCCATGCAGCGGTGCGGCGAGCTTGATGCCGCCGGCTGGCTGGCCGGGGCCGACCGCCGCACGGTCGCCTTCGCCATGGTGGAAACGCGCGCCGCCCTTTCCCTTATCGACGATATGCTGGCCGTCGATGGCATCGACGGCATCTTCCTCGGCCCCTCGGATTTCTCCATCGCCTGGACCGAGGGTAAAACCGTCGATCCCGCCCACGAGGGCATGATGGAGGCGGTCGCAACGATCGCCGAAAAGACACGGGCGGCCGGCAAGCACGCGGCCATCTACGTGGTCGATCCGGCCCTCGTCGGGCGCTACCACGCCATGGGCTACCGCCTTTTCGCGATCGGCAACGAAGGGGTCTATCTGGCGAAGGGGGCGGACAACCTCATCGCGCGGGCGAAAGAAAGCATCGGATAGCTCTAGCCAGACGCAGCGCCCTAAAGCCGCGACAAGAACCGCGCGAAGGTGAGCGAGCCTTCGGGCCATGGGCCGAAACCCGCTTCAGCGTTGATATGCCCCGCATTGCCGGCATCCAGAAACTGTGCGCCCCAGGCCGCCGCGATATCCTCGGCCGCCTCGAAACTGCCGAAATGGTCGTTGCGGCTGGCCACCACGATTGCGGGAAAGGGCAGGGGATCGCGCGGGTAGGGCCCGAAGGTCATCAGGTGCCTCGGCCTGATATTCGGGTTCGTCACTTCCGGCGGCGCCACGAAGAAGGCGCCCGCCACCGCCTTGCGGAAGTGGGGAATGGCCTGCACCGCCGTCGCCACGCCCAGTGAATGGCCAACCAGCACCACCGGCCGCTCCGCCTCGTTCACCGCCTCGGCCAGCCTCGCCACCCAGTCCTCGCACACCGGCTTCCTCCACTCCGCCTGCTCGACGCGGCGGGCGGTCGACAGCCGCACCTGCCAGCGGCTCTGCCAGTGGTCGGGGCCGGAATTGGTGTATCCGGGGATGATGAGGATGTCGGCGTCCTTGGCTTTCATGGCGCCGCATGTAGCCACCCTCACGGACAGGCGCAACCGCCTGGGCCGAAATCGGTGAACACGGTGTTCGCTGTTCAGCGCTTGTGCATAAAGCGGGGCGGTATCAAATAGTCGAACGACACCGATTATCCTCAGGAACCGGCGGTGATGACGGCCGGCTCCCATCAGGCTTGCATGATGCGGTGTTTCAGCATGCAGCGCCAGGAGTTTGAAATGAAAGACCTTCCCTTCTCCGCCACCACGCCGGTCAGCGTCGCGGAAATCGGTCTCAAGGCACGCGACGCGGACAAGCTGGCCGCCTTCTATCGCGACACCGTAGGCCTCTTTGAACAATCGCGGCGCAATGGAACGATCGTGCTTAGCGCCGGCGAAAGGCCGCTCTTGACGATCGAGGAGGATGCCGCCGCCACACCGGACGACCCGCGCGAAGCGGGCCTCTTCCACACCGCCTTCCTCTTGCCCGCCCGCGCCGACCTTGCCCGCTGGGCGCGCCGCGCCATCGAACGGCAAACCCCGCTCGAGGGCGCCTCCGACCATCTGGTGAGCGAGGCGATCTATCTGAGCGACCCGGAAGGAAACGGTATCGAGATCTATGCCGACCGCCCACGCGAAAGCTGGCAGTGGGACGGCAGCCAGGTCGCCATGAAAACCCTGCCGCTCGATTTTAAAAGCCTTCTTGCGACGCCAGGCGCCGACGATGCCTGGCAAGGCGCCCCCGAGGGCGCCGTCATCGGCCATGTGCACCTGCGCGTCGGCGCGCCGGCGGAGGCCGAGCGATGGTGGCACGAAGCCTTGGGCCTAGACACCATGGCCCATTACGGATCACAGGCGGTCTTCCTCGCTTCGGGCGGCTACCACCACCACATCGGCGCCAACAGCTGGCACAGCCCCGGTGCGAAACGGCGCGATCCCGGGCGCGCCGGCCTTGCATGGGTGGCGATGCGGGTGGCCGATGCCGAGGAGGAACGTACGCTGGAAGACCCGTGGGGGACGGTGGTGCGGGTGGTGCCCTCGAGCTGACCTATAGCGGGCTGCATTTAGGTGGAAATGCCGAGCTATCCGGAAAGCTTGCGGAAGAATCAGCCCTCCCCAAACACCCTTTTGAAAATCGTATCCACGTGCTTCGTGTGATACCCGAGGTCGAATTTCTCTTGGATCTCGTCCTCCGAAAGCGCCGCCCGCACATCCGTGTCGCCAAGCAGCTCTTGCAGAAAATCCGCCCCTTCTTCCCACACCTTCATGGCGTTGCGCTGCACCAGCCGGTAGGCGTCCTCGCGGGAGACGCCGGCCTGGGTGAGCGCCAGAAGCACGCGCTGCGAGTGCACGAGGCCGCGGAAACGGTTGAGGTTCCGTTCCATCGCTTCCGGGTAGACGACCAGCTTCTCCATCATCCCCGTCAGCCGCGCCAGCGCGAAATCCAGCGTCACCGTCGCATCCGGCCCGATCATGCGCTCCACCGACGAATGCGAGATGTCGCGTTCGTGCCAGAGCGCCACATTCTCCATGGCGGGGGCCGCATAGGCGCGCACCATGCGGGCAAGCCCGGTAAGGTTTTCCGAGAGCACCGGGTTGCGCTTGTGCGGCATGGCCGAGGAGCCTTTCTGCCCCGGCGAGAAATACTCCTCCGCCTCCAGCACCTCGGTGCGCTGCAGGTGCCGCACCTCGGTCGCCAGCCGCTCGATGGAGGAGGCGATGACGGCGAGGGTGGCAAAGTACATCGCATGCCGGTCGCGCGGGATGACCTGGGTGGAGACCGGCTCCACCTTGAGGCCCATCCTTTCCGCCACATGCGCTTCCACGCGGGGATCGATATTGGCGAAGGTGCCGATGGCGCCGGAGATGGCGCAGGTGGCGATCTCCTCGCGCGCATTCACCAGCCGCGCGCGGCAGCGGGAGAACTCGGCATAGGCCTGCGCCAGCTTCACCCCGAAGGTGGTAGGCTCGGCATGGATGCCGTGGCTGCGGCCGATGGTGACGGTGTCCTTGTGCTCGTATGCGCGCTTCTTGAGCGCCGCGAGCAGGGCATCGAGATCGGCAAGGAGGATGTCGCTCGCCTTGGTGAGCTGCACGTTGAAGCAGGTGTCGAGCACGTCCGACGAGGTCATGCCCTGGTGCACGAAGCGCGCCTCCGGCCCGACGATCTCGGCCAGATGCGTCAGGAAGGCGATAACGTCGTGCTTCGTCTCACGCTCGATCTCGTCGATGCGCTCGATGTCGAAGGTGGCGTTGCCCGCCTTCTCCCAGATGGTCCTGGCCGCTTCCTTCGGCACGATGCCGAGTTCGGCCATGGCGTCGGCCGCGTGCGCCTCGATCTCGAACCAGATGCGGAACTTCGTCTCGGGCGACCAGATGGCGGCCATATCGGGCCGCGAATAGCGCGGGATCATGCGTCTGCCTGTTCTTCGAAGGGAAGTCATCCGGGGTGTAGCAGACGAGCGGAGGGTGTCAACGCAACCGGGCGGCAAACCACAGGCCGAAGGCAAAAAGGGCAAACAGCCCGTAAGGAAAATAGAGCCTCAGGCCGAGCACGGCAAACTCGTAGAGTGCGGTCGCCGTGGTAAAAAGGAGCCAGTCGGCAAGGTCGTGGAGACCTACCCCCTCATGCCAGGCGGCAACGGAAGCCACGTATTGGAATGCGAAGACCAGCGCGGTGAGGCCGACGGTCATAACGCCCAGCGCCAGGAAGAAACAGGCGAAGCGGCGGCTGGTCTCGAAGCGCCGCGCCACCTGACAGGCCGCGTAGAGGGCGGCCGGGAAGGCGAGCGCGGCACCAAGGGTGAAGGTGAGGGTGATCATGGCGACCCGCGAATGATCGGCCCAGTGCGCGATCCCGGCGAGAGCGCTTGCGCCCATTATCAGGCTCCAAAGCACCGTGCCGAGCACTGTTGCGCCTATGGGCGGCAGCGCGGCTTCTGCACGGCTCGTGGAATATGCCGCCGAAACGGGCGTGAAAGGGCCGTGCTGCACGCCTAAAGCTGTCCCGCGACCGCGATGAAGCGGTGGTCCGGCCCCTCGAAGCCGAAACTGCGGACGGCGATCAGAACGGCGAAGACGGCCGCCCCGCCCTGTGGATGATAGGTCTGGACGCCCGTCAGCCGGTAGCCGAGCGGGCAGCGGCGGCTCGACGGGACGGTTTCGTCCTCGTGCACGGTCGTGGTCTCATCGCCCGGCGCGGTGCCGATCCGCAGGAGGCGGAAGCCCATGATCGTGCCCAGGTCCTCACAGCTTTCGGGCTGTTGAAGGTGCAGTTCCTCCAGGCGGAACTCCAGCGCCCCATCGATCGGCGGCACCACGGGGCGCGGGTTTACCATCATGCGGTGCGGATCGGCCGAAAGCTCCGTCACCGCGTTCCAGCCGGCGGTAAAGCCGGGGGTGAGCTCGGCGTCGGAAATCACCGCCTGGCCTTGATCTTTGGCCTCTTGCCTCACCGTTTCCAGCGTCGCTTCCTCGTCATCGATGCGCACGCGGACCGGCGTGCCGGGCAGGAAGCTGTCGCTTGCCGTGTCGATGTAGAAGCGGTTGGCATAGGGAAATCCAGAACCGTCCTGGATGCCGTACTCCTCGAAGGCGAAAATGCCGCCGTCGGTACTGAAACCGAGGATCTCCACCGTCGCCGTATCGCCGGCACGCGCGGCGGGCAACGCCAGCAGGAGCACGGCAAGGGCCGCGAACAGGCGCAAGGTCGGCATGGAAGAAGCCCCTCTCTTTCTCGCAATGCGACTATATCCTGTTCCGCCACCATGGGCGAGGGGCGCTGCCCCCACTCCGTCTCGGCCTGCGGCCGATCCACCTCTCCCCCATTCGATGGGGGAGAGGAAGGGAGCCCTGCGTCGCGGCCGGCGCTTCCTCTCCCCCGTTTCGGGGGAGAGGTGGATCGGCCGCAGGCCGAGACGGAGTGGGGGGTAGCGCAGTCGCTCGCAATTATCCCCAAGGGAAGGCAGCCTCACCGCTCCGACCACACCGGCAACACATCCCCTTCCGCCTTCTCCGCCGCGAAAACCCCGCGGGCGATGGCGCGCGCCATCGTCGCGGCGGCCGCTGCGTAGAGCTCGATGCTTTCCCTCATATCCGGTTCCACACCCCCGCGCCCCGTCGCCAGCGCGAAGACGAGGTCGCCGTCGAGCGGCGTGTGCGCCGGCCAGATGGCGCGGGCGAAGCCGTCGTGGGCGGCGATCGCCAGCCGGTGCGCGGCGGCCTTTGTGAGTTTCGCGTCGGTGGCGATCACGCCGATGGTGGTGTTGCCGCCGGGCCTTGTTCCGCCGAGCTTGGTGGCGACATCGTGCGCGTTGCCGGGAAGCGGCGAGGGGAGGCCGAGGCCGCCGAACTCGGCATCGATCTCGAAGGGCGCCGCCCAGAAATGCGCCGTATCGCCGATCGTCGTGGAGCCGACGGCGTTGACGGCCACCAGCGCGCCGACGGTGACGCCGTTCGCCAGCATGCACGAGGCCGATCCGAGCCCGCCTTTCAGCCCCGCCGTCGTGGCCCCGGTGCCGGCGCCGTGCGAGCCGAGCGCGAAGTCGGCCGCAGCCGCCTGCGTCGCCTCGTAGCCAAGTTCGCGATAGGGCGGGAAGCGGCCCCAGTCCTTGTCGCCGCCGCCCGCAAGGTCGAACAGGATCGCCGCCGGCACGATGGGCACGCGGAAGCCGCCCACCTCGAAGCCCCTGCCCATTTCGCGCAGCGCGCCCTGCGTGCCGGAGGCGGCATCGAGCCCGAAGGCCGAACCGCCGGAAAGCACCACCGCATCCACGCTTTCGATGAGGTTGTGCGGCGCCAGAAGGTCCGTCTCGCGCGTGCCCGGCGCCCCGCCCAGCACCTTGACGCCCGCCGTCGCCGGCTCCTCGCACAAAACCACGGTCACGCCGGATTTCAGCCGCGCATCCTGGCTGTTGCCGACGTTCAGGCCCGCGACATCGGTGATGAGGTTCCTGGCCCCGGTCCGGAACATCTATTCGACCTCCACGAATTCCTCGCCGTCATAGCGGAAAAGCCGGTAGATGTTGCGCGCCAGATCGCCCTTTTCATCGAAGCGGACAATCCCGATCGCCGTATCGAAGGCGAAATCGTTCAAAATCTCCCCGACCGGCCTGTCGTCCTCGGCCGCGACGCGTACGGCACCCGTCGCAAGCTGGACGGCCGCATAGCCAGGCAGCACATAGCCCTCCGGCTCGACGCCCGCCTCCCGCAGCGCCTGAAGTATCTGCGGGGAGGCGAGGTCATGCCACTCAGGCAGCCCGACCATCAGCACGCCGGCGGCAAGCGGCACCAAGCCGTCCTCGGCCTTGAGCGCCTCGCCGCCCGCCAGGGTCACCTGATAGCCGAGTTCCCCGGCATCGCGCGCCATTATGGCGATATCGCTGCGGTCGCCGCCGACGAAGACATGGGTCGCGCCCGCCCGCCGCAGCCGGCCCACAAGGCCGATCTGGTTGTCGAGCTGAGGTCTGAACGTGTCCGTGAAGACCGGCTCCAACTCCGCCAGTCCGGCGGCCGCCCTCAGGTTCTCCGCAAGCTCCCGCCCGTAGATCGTGCCGTCGTCCACGATGGCGAAGAATTCGTTGCGCCAGCGCCGGGTCAGGATGTCGGCCACCGCCTCGCGCTCGTCGTCGGAGCGGGGGCCGAGCCGGTAGACCGGCCAGCCCGTGCGCGCCTTCTGGTCGGTCAGGCCGCCCGTGCGCACCGGGGTGACGACCGGAACGCCAGCTTCCTTCAGGATCGGCATGGCCGCCTCGACGGCCGGCGTGCACAGAAAGCCGATGACGATCGCCGCGCCCGCCTCCACCAGCGCGCGGGCCGCCGCGGCCCCGCCTTCCTTGGTGCAGGCATCGTCCGCCTCGACCAGCCGCGCCCCCGCGTCGCGCCCTGCCGCCGTCCGCGCGCCTTCCGCCCATTGCGTGCCCAGTGTGGCGAAATTGCCGCTCAGCGGCGCCGCAAGGCCGACGATCACCTCCTGCGCATGCGCCGGGCCCACCGCCGCCAGGGCGGAAAGTTGAAGGGCAAGCACGGTTGAACGCAAGGAGTACAGGCCGAAAATCCTCAATTGACACGCATGGTTCCGAAGTTCCGCCACTGGTAAATGGTGGCGGGGCCGGGCGCAACACGCTATTGAGGCGGCCCGCCGGCCGCTTGTATGCGCCTGGCCGCAACCTATCTGTAAACCGAGGCGACGGGGAATTTTCGTGCTGAAGACCAACGACATAGGACCGCAGCATTATCGTGACGCGATGGCCCGCTTTGCCGGCGCCGTGCACGTCGTCACCACCGACGGGGCCGCCGGGCGCCGCGGCGTCACCGTCATCGCCGCCTGTTCCGTTTCCGACAGCCCGCCCATCGTTCTCGTCTGCCTGAACCGCGAGAACCCCAACAACGATCTCTTCCTGAAGAACGGTGTCTTCGCGCTCAACACGCTGGCCGCCGAGCACCGGGAGCTGGCCGACGCCTTCTCCGGCCTTACCGGCTTGCCGCAAGACGAGCGCTTCGCGCTCGCCGAGTGGGAGAACCTGTCGACGGGTGCGCCTGCGCTTGCCGATGCCATGGCGGTGTTCGACTGCCAGGTGGTCGACACCAAGGATTTCGCCACCCACCGCGTCTACTTCGGCAAGGTGACAGGCTTGCGCGTCGGCGCTAACCTTGAGCCGCTGCTTTACCACGACCGCGGCTACCGCGTTCTCTAAGCTTCCGGAGAAACAATGTCCGCACTCACCCCGCGCCCCATCCCGCAGTCGATCGACGAGACGCTCGACCTTCTGGCCAATGGCGACTACGTGGCCGACCGGGCGCTCGCCACCGTGCTCTTCCTGGCCCTGAAGATGAAGCGGCCCCTGTTCCTGGAGGGCGAGGCGGGCGTCGGCAAGACGGAGATCGCCAAGGTGCTGGCCGCCTCCCTCGGCCGCCGCCTCATCCGGCTCCAGTGCTACGAGGGGCTCGACGTGTCCTCGGCCGTCTACGAGTGGAACTATGCCGCCCAGATGATCGAGATCCGCATGGAGGAGGCGACGGGCACGGCCGACCGCGACATCATGGAGCACAACGTCTTCTCCGAGAAATACCTGATCCGCCGCCCCGTCCTGGAGGCGCTCTCCGGCGGCATTGACGCTGCCCCCGTCTTCCTCATCGACGAGCTCGACCGCACGGACGAGGCCTTCGAGGCCTTCCTTCTGGAAATCCTCTCCGACTACCAGGTGAGCGTGCCCGAGCTCGGCACCATCCGCGCCGACGAGCCGCCCATCGTTATCATCACCACAAACCGCACGCGCGAGATCCACGACGCGCTGAAGCGCCGCTGCCTCTATCACTGGGTGGATTATCCCGATGCCGAGCGCGAGCTCGAAATCGTCCACCGCAAGGTGCCCGAGGCCAACCGCCGCCTTTCCGAGGAGGTGGTCCACTACGTGCAGAAACTGCGCGAGATCGACCTTTTCAAGGTGCCGGGCGTGGCCGAGTCCATCGACTGGGCGAGCGCGCTCACCGAACTCGACAAGGTCGCGCTCGACCCCGAGACCGTCTCCGACACGCTGGGCGTTCTGCTCAAATACCAGGACGACATCGCCCGGCTGCAGGAGGGCGAGGGCGCAAAGATCCTGAGCGAGGTCAAGGCCGAGCTGGAAGCCGCGGGCTGAGGTCATGGCCGCCGGCAGCAAGCAACGCCGAAAAAGCGCCGACCCGGAAGGGCGGCTCGCCGACAACATCGTCTTTTTCGCCCGCGCCCTGCGCAAGGCGGGCCTGCGCGTCGGACCGGGCGCCGTCACCGACGCCATCGAGGCCGTGCTGACGGCCGGCATCGGCACGCGCGAGGATTTCTATTGGACTTTGCACGCCGTTCTCGTGAAGCGGCACGAGGACCACGCCGTCTTCGACGAGGCCTTTCGCCTGTTCTGGCGCTCGCGCGAATTGATCGAGAAGATGCTGGCCATGCTCTCACCGGTCGCCCCGGACCGGGCCGAGAAGGAGAAGCCGCGCGCCGGCGAGACCCGGGCCAGCGAAGCCTTCCGCAACGACCGCCGCGACCCGCTCGCGCGCAACGAGGAGATCGAACTTGACGCGCGCCTCTCGCTGTCTGCCAGCGAGGTGCTGCGCAACAAGGACTTCGCGCAGATGACGACGGAGGAGCTTGTCGCAGCGCGGCAGGCGATGGCCGCACTCGTCATGCCGCACGACCTCGTCGCCACCCGCCGCTTCCGTCCCGATCCGCGCGGCGGGCGGATCGACCCGCGCGCCATGATGCGCTTCGGCTTGCGCACTGGCGGCGACCTCATCCTGCCGCGCTTCCGCAGCCCGCGCCGCGTGCACCCGCCGCTCGTCGTCCTTGCTGACATCTCCGGCTCCATGAGCCAGTACACGCGCGTCTTCCTGCATTTCCTGCACGCGCTGACGGAAAAGCGCCGCCGCGTGCACTCCTTCGTCTTCGGCACCAGGCTCACCAACCTGACGCGCCAGCTGCGCCACCGCGACCCCGACGAGGCGCTGGCCGAATGCGCGAATGCCGTGCAGGACTGGTCCGGCGGCACGCGCATCGGCGAGGCGCTTTTCACCTTCAACCGTCTGTGGTCGCGCCGCGTGCTCGGGCAGGGGGCAACGGTGCTCCTGATCACCGACGGGCTGGAGCGCGACGATATCGAGAGGCTCTCCCACGAGATGGAGCGGCTCAACAAATCCTGTCGCCGCTTGATCTGGCTCAACCCGCTCCTGCGGTTCGAGGGTTTCGAGGCCAGGGCGCGCGGCGTAAGGGCCATGCTGCCGCACGTCGACGAGTTCCGCCCCGTCCACACGCTGGAAGCGCTGGAGGACCTGTGCCGGGCGCTCTCCACCCCGCCGCCGCGCGGACGCATGAGAGCGATGACCGTCGAGGGTCTTGGCAACCGCCTGTCCGCGTGACCATATTGGAGTGGGTCTGGCACATGCCGGGATTTCGTGTGGAGATGTCGGCGAGCGGTCCTTCCCACTGCTTCCAGCCCGGTCTCTCAACCGCACTCACAGGAGGCGAAAGATGCTCGATCAGACGCAAAGCGGCGAGCCGCTCGACCCGCTGATGGCCGCCGAGGACTGGATGAAGGAGGGCCGCGACGTGGCCATCGCCACCGTGGTGGAAACCTGGGGCTCGGCCCCGCGGCCCGTGGGCAGCCATCTGATCATCGACGGGGAGGGGCATTTCGAGGGCTCCGTCTCCGGCGGCTGCGTCGAGGGTGCCGTGGTGGCGGAAGCCGCCGACGTTCTCTCCGACGGCAAGCCGCGCATGCTGGAGTTCGGCGTCGCCGATGAGACGGCCTGGCAGGTCGGCCTCTCCTGCGGCGGCCGCATCAAGGTCTATGTCGAGCGGCTGGGCTGAGCCATGGACCCCTATGCCTTGAAAAAACTCAATCAATGCCGGCGCGAACGCCGCGCGGCTCTCCTCGTCACCAACCTCGACGACGGGCGCGACCGGGTGGTGGTCGAGGGCGATCCCGTTGCCGGGCCGCTGGGCGAGGCGGTGGAGAAGGCGTTCCGCTCCGGCAAGTCCGCCACGATGGAAGTCGACGGCCGCACGTTCTTCCTCAACGTGCACCTGCCGCCGCCGCGGCTCGTCATGGTCGGCGCCGTCCACATCAGCCAGGCGCTGGCGCCGATGGCGCGCATGGCCGGCTTCGACGTCCACATCATCGACCCGCGCACGGCCTTCGCCTCGCCGGAGCGCTTTTCCGGCGTGCGGCTCGACGCCGAATGGCCGGAGGAGGCGCTGGCAAGGAGCCCGCTCGACGCCTATTGCGCGCTCGCCGCGCTCACCCACGATCCGAAGATCGACGATCCGGCGCTGAAGGCCGCGCTCGATGCCGGCTGCTTCTATGTCGGCGCGCTCGGCAGCCGCAAGACCCACGCAAGGCGCGTGGAGCGGCTGACGGCGGCGGGTGTCCCGTCCTCCGCGATCGAGCGCATCCACGCGCCCATCGGCCTTGCCATCGGTGCGGCAAGCCCGCCGGAGATCGCCGTCGCGGTGCTGGCGGAGATCATCGAAGCCCTGCGCTCGCGCGGGCTCGAAGCACGGAAAGGCGAGGCGGCGTGAGGTTCGGTCCCGTAGCAATCGAAAAGGCGGAGGGCGCCATTCTCGCCCACGCCACCGCTGCTGGCGACAAGCGCCTGCGCAAGGCGCATCGGCTGACGGCCGACGATATCCGCATGCTGCGGGAGGCGGGCGTGCGCGAGGTGATCGCCGCCGTCCTCGATGCGGGCGACCTTGACGAGGATGCCGCCGCCCACCGCATCGCCGCCGCCCTTCATGCCGCCCACGTGGAAGCCCGCCCGCCCGCCACCGGGCGGGTGAACCTGCATGCGTCCGAGGCGGGTGTCTTCCTCGTCGAAAGGGCGGTCATCGACGCCATCAACGGCATAGACCCGGCCATCACCATCGCCACGCTGGAGCCCTTCGCCACGGTCGAGGCGGGGCAGATGGTGGCGACGGTGAAGATCATCCCCTTCGCCGTGCCGGAAAACCTGGTGGCGCAGGCCGAGACGGCTTGCGCGGCGCGCGAGGCCTTTTCCGTAAAACCCTTCGCGCCGCACCGCGTCGGTCTCGTGCAGAGCGTCCTGCCGGGCGTCAAGCCGAGCGTGCTCGACAAGACCGCCCGCATCACCGAGGCCCGCCTTGCCCGCTCGGCAAGCCGGCTGACCGGCGAGGACCGGCCGCCGCACGAGGAGGAGCGCGTCGCCGCCGCCATCCGCGCGCAGATTGCCGATAACGACATGATCCTCGTCTTCGGCGCCTCCGCCGTCTGCGACGAGGATGACGTCATTCCAGCCGCCATCCGCCGCGTCGGCGGCACGGTCTCGCGCGTCGGCATGCCGGTCGATCCCGGCAACCTGCTCGTCGTCGGCACGCTCGACGGTAAACCGGTTCTCGGCGCGCCGGGCTGCGCCCGCAGTCCCAAGCTCAACGGCTTCGACTGGGTGCTCGACCGCCTCGTGGCGGGACTTCAGGTAAGCCCGGAGGAGATCGCCAGCATGGGCGTTGGCGGCCTTCTCATGGAAATCCCCACCCGCCCGCAACCGCGCGAGGTGGCCGCGAAGCCGGCGCCGGCCAAGGTTTGGGCGGTGCTCCTGGCCGCCGGCCAGTCGCGCCGGATGGGCGCGGAGAACAAGCTACTTGCCGATTTCGCGGGAGAGACGCTGGTGCGCCGCACGGCGAAACGCGTGGCGGAGAGCAGGGCGGCCGGCGCGGTCGCCGTCTTGGGCCACGAGGCCGAAGCGGTCTCGCAGGCGCTTTCCGGCCTCGACCTCAGGCAGGTGAAGAACGAGGATTTCGCCACCGGGCTCGCCAGCTCGCTGAAGGCCGGCATCCGCGCGCTTCCCCCATCCGCCGCCGGCGCACTGGTGGCGCTGGCCGACATGCCGGAGGTGACCACCGCCGATTTCGACCGCCTGATCGAAGCCTTCGTGAAAGCCGGCGGCCAGGCGATCGTGCGCGCCACCCACGGCGGAAAGCGCGGCAATCCCGTGATCCTGCCGCGCGTCCTGTTTGCCGAGGTCGAGCGCCTGGAAGGCGACACCGGCGCACGCCACATCATCGAAAGCGCCCCGCTGGAGGTGATCGACGTGGAGCTCGGCGCGGCGGCGAGCCTCGACGTGGATACGCCGGAGGCGCTGCAGGCCGCCGGCGGCGTGCTCGAGGGGCGGTAGTGGCGCTATCGTCTTTGTTCAGCTTCGCCGGACCCCCACCCTCAATCCCTCCCCTCAAGGGGGAGGGAGGCAGGCCGAGCACGGCATCGTCCCCCTCCCCCTTGAGGGGAGGGGTGAGGGGTGGGGGTATCGTCAAGGACTCAGGACCCATATGCGATAGCCCTGGGGCTGAGGGGGGCGAAGGCCGTTTGCGCCGCCGTCTCCTCCCAACTCTCCTCTGCCTCGTTTCCATCCTCCTCGCCACCCCCGTCGCAGCCCTCCAACTCGCCCCCTTCAAGGACCGGCTCTTCACCTACCCCCAAACCCTCGAGACCCGCGACAACGGCGCCTACCGCGTAATCGACTACCGCGAGCTCCGCGACATCAACCAGCGCGATGCCGTGCCGGAGCGGCAGGTCAGGGGCCGCTATGTCAGCACTGACATCCGCCGCCTGCAGCAAGACCTCGCCGCCGATACGAAGGCCGGCCCCCTGCGCCATTTCGCCGTTGGCCGTCCGGCCCACCCGCGCATTATCACCATCTATCTGCATGGTCAGGGCGGAAACCGGCACCAGGGGGTGAACGACTTCACCTTCGGCGGCAATTTCAACCGCATAAAGAACCTGATGGGCCGCAACGGCGGGCTCTATCTGTCGCCGGACGTGTCCGATTTCGGCGACAAGGGCGCGGCGAAGGTGGCCGCGCTCATCTCTCACTACGCCGCGCGCTCCCCGGAAGCGCCGGTCTTCCTTGCCTGCGGCTCCATGGGCGGGGCGCTGTGCTGGCGGCTTGCCCGCGACCCGGCGCTGGCGCCGCGGCTCGGCGGCCTTCTCTTGTTGGGCTCCATGTGGGACGATGATTTCATCGAATCGGAAGCCTTCCGCCGCCGCGTGCCTCTCCTCATCGCCCACGGCAGCCGCGACACGGTTTTCCCCATCGAAAGGCAGGAGGCCTTCTATCGCGCGATCGGTGCCGCGGCACCCGGCTATCCCGTTCGCTTCGTGCGCTTCGAGACCGGCACCCACGGCACGCCCATCCGCATGACCGACTGGCGCGAGACGCTCAACTGGATGCTATCGGTCAGGCGCTAGAGAGGTATCGGCGCCCCTTCGTGCCCCTCACGGTGTGCTGTAGTAGTCGACCAGCAGTTCCGGATTGACCTCGCCGTCGTAGGAAGCGTCGGCCTCGTATTTCACCAGCGTGAAGACGCCGGAGCGGAAGAGCCAGATGCCGGAGGCGGAGGCGTCGCCCAGACCGCGCCACTTGGCGCTGGAGGTGATCTCAAGCGTGTCCGGGTCGAATTCCGAGTTCACCAGCAGGTCGTCGGACGTATAGCCGATGATCCGCATCTCCTCCACGGCCCCCTCCATGTCGTCGTTCTCATATCGTATGTCGAGCTCCGGCGTGGCAAAGCGCAGCGGCAGGAGCTGTCCGCGCCCGTCGGTCATCAGATAGGCGTGGGTCTCGTTGTAGGCGCCGACGTTGCAAAAGAAGCGGAACATATGGGCCTCGTGCGGCGGCGTGTCCTCTTCTTCGTAGGCGTAGTTGTAAGGGATGACGTGGTGCTGCGGTTCTTCCGGCGCGTCGGCGCCCGTCCGGCACTCATCGCCATAGAGCGTGGCGAAGATCTTCTTGGCCTCTTCGAACAGGATATTGCCTTCCTCCTGCGGCGGTGCGTCGCCACAGGCGGGCGGCAAGGCATCGCGCGGCGGGCCGTCGGCCGGCGAAAGATGCGCCTCCTCGATGTGAAGCGGCGTGAAGGGCGTCGTCTGCACCAGCGGGTCGGCGAGCCTCAGCGTGTAGCAGCCGGCGAACACCTGGTCCTCACCGCTCGCGTCCTGCGCCAGGATGGCGACGGGCAGGGCGTAGTAGACGCTGCCGGCGGCGCCCTCCCGGCTCGCAAGGCCGGCCACCACCTCCACGCTCTCGGTATCCGCGTAGCCGGCGGCGTAGTCCTCCAGCGTCTCGGCCGGCGGCGTCGAGAAATAGGCGTAGGCGCGCGCATATTCCTTGCGGTTGATTGCGTTGTAGAGCGAGCGGACCAGCGCTTCCGGGCTCGACCGGTCGTCCAGATAGGCGGGCTCGGCGGCAGTCGGGGGAGGGCCCGGCACCAGCCAGAAAGAGGCCATGGCCGCGACAAGGAGAAGTGGCTTCATGGATGCTGCTCCGGGTCATGTTTCATCCGTCCGCTCCTGTCGACCATAGCACGGGCGGCCGAGGTTTGAACCGGGAGCAGGCGGTCTTCCAAAGGCTAAAATAAATGTGCGGCTGGAAGACCTTTTTTAACGCCAGAAGCTTAGCCTCAACTCCTCGATCGGTACCTCAACGGGCGGGGATGGAGGTCTCATGGCACCGCGCGCGCCGCGCGACTTCGCGAATATGCTGGACGAGCTTCTGGCCGAGCACGGCCGCGAGCCGGACCGGGCCCATCTCGTTTCGGTAGACTATCTCTCGGTCGCCGAGGAACTTTACTCCGGCCGGATCAGGTTTTCGGAAGACATGATCGAGGCGGCCTACCGGACGTTTGCGGATCAGGGTCCGGCAAAGCCGGCGGCCAAAGCCGTGGAGCCGGAGCCCTCCGTCGATCCCGACGACATCGCCCGCGAGCTCGGCCTCGGCAAACGGGCCAAGCCGAAGGAGCTCGACCGGCTGCGCCGCGACTTCGCCTTCCGCAACCATCCCGACCGCGTGCCCGAGCACTTGCGCGCCCGCGCCATCATCCGCATGCAGGTGGCCAACATGCTGATCGACGACGCCAAGCGCGGCCGCTTCAGGCGTAAAAAGGCATGAGCTTGGCGCGGCCCAGCCAGCGCGAAAGAAGCAGCACCGAGACCACCGCAAGCCCGGTGAACAACCCGAGCCAGATGCCGACGCCCTGATAGCCGAAGGGGAAGGCGAGGACGACGCCGAACGGCAGCCCGATGCCCCAATAGCCGACGGCGGCATAGACCATCGGCACCGTGGTATCGTGCAGCCCGCGCAGCATGCCGCTCGCCACCGCCTGCGCCCCGTCGGCGATCTGGAACAGCGCGGCAAGCGCCAGGAAGGTGACCGCCATGGCGATGACCGGCTGGTTCTCCGGTGCCTGAAGGTCGAGGAACCCGGCGATCAGCAGCCGCGGCGCGGAAAGCATGAGAAGCGCCATCGCCGCCATGAAGCTCACCCCCATGACGAAGGCCGTCCAGCCGGCGCGGGTGACGGCGTGCGCGTTCTGCGCCCCGAAGGCGCGGCCGACGCGCACCGTCACCGCCTGGTTGAGCCCCAGCGGCACCATGAAGCTGACCGAGGCGATCTGGATGGCGATGGCATGGGCGGCCAGCGCCACGGCGTCGATGAGGCCCATCAGGAAGGCCGCGGCGTTGAAGATCGACACCTCGAAGGTAAGGATGGCGGCGATCGGCAGGCCGAGCTTCAAAAGCCCCATGAAGCGCGGCCAGTCCGGCCGCCAGAAGCGGCCGAAAAGCCGGTAGCGCCGGAAATTGCGGTCGAGCGAGACAACCGCGACGAGGCCGCAAAACAACAGGAGGCTCGAAAGCGTCGTGGCGATGCCGGCGCCGACGATGCCGAGGGCGGGAAAGCCCAGATTGCCGAACATCAGGCACCAGTTGGCGAGGACATTGAAGCCGACGGCGAAGAAAGCCACCACGAGCGCCCAGCCCGGCCGCTCGAGCGCCGAGATGAAGGAGCGCAGCACGATGTAGCCGAAGAAGGGAAGCACCGCCCATTGCAGCGCCCGCATGTAGCTTGCGGCCAGCGCGGCAAGGTCCGGATCCTGGCCCATGGCAAGCAGGATCGCCTCGCACTGCCAGAGGAAGAGCCAGACCGGCAGCGACACGGCGATCGCCATCCACAGGCCCTGGCGCGCCGTGCGCCGCACCTCGCGCAGCGAATGCTGCTTGCGCCCGAGCGCGCTCGCCATCATCGGCGAGGTGGCCGCCAGAAGGCCGATGCCGAAGATCACCGGCAGGAAATAAAGATTATGGCCGAGCGTGCCGGCGGCGAGCGCGGCCGGCGACAGGCGCCCCATCATCATGACGTCGGTGACGTTCATGGCGGTCTGGGCAAGGTTGGTCATGACCATCGGCCAGGCGAGCGCCAGCGTGGCGCGCGCCTCGGCAAGCCAGGAATTGACCGTCGGCGCTCCCGCGCCGGAAGCCAGCACAGACATGACCCGGACTTTCCCGTGGATGGTTGCCGCCGTTCGTGCCGCGGCAAAATGGGGCGCAATTCGCCCCCTAATGGTCTGACCCAAACAGATGGTATCCATCTGTTTGGAAAAGTCAGCCCACAAGCTATTAAGCTGGTGGGGCGATTTGTCCTGACAGATGGGTACCATCTGTCAGGATCGCACCACTAGCCGCTTTTATCGGTTTCCGGCAAGCAAACAAGTCAATTTCTGTTGTGCCAGTATGCAGTTCGATTGATGGGTCGGGCGGCCGCAGGGCGTTGGCGCGGCACGTTTGCTCGCTTATAATGGCGCTCTCCCTCGGGCGTCCGCCCGCTTTCAACCACCGGAGAAGCCCCATGGAAAAGCGCCGCCTTGGCCGCACCGATCTCCTCGTCTCGAAAATCTGTCTCGGCACCATGACCTGGGGCGAGCAGAACACGGAGGCCGAGGGCCACGCCCAGATGGACTACGCCTTCGAGAAGGGTGTGAACTTCCTCGACACGGCCGAGCTCTACCCCATTCCGCCCAAGGCGGAGACGCAAGGGGCGACGGAGCGCATCATCGGCACCTGGATGAAGGCGCGCGGCAACCGCGACAGGATCGTGCTGGCCTCCAAGGTGGTGGGCCGTACGGCGAACCCGTGGTTCCGCGGCGGACGGTCCTCGAAGCTGGTGCGCGCCGACATCATGGACGCCATCGATAAATCGCTGGAGAGGCTGCAGACGGAGTACATCGACCTCTACCAGATCCACTGGCCGGACCGGTCGATCCCCTGGGGCTCCAACCCCACGCGGGTGACGGGGAAGGCGGAGCGCCACCCCGGCGAGACGCCGATCGAAGAGACGCTGGCCGTCTTCGACGACCTCGTAAAGGCCGGCAAGATCCGTCATCTCGGCCTGTCGAACGAGAGCACGTGGGGCCTCATGCGCTTCATCGCCGAGGCGGAGAAGGGCACCGGCCCGCGCATCGCCTCGCTGCAGAACGCCTATAACCTCGTCAACCGCACCTTCGAGGTGAACCTCGCCGAGGCCTGCGCGCGCGAGGATGTGAGCCTCCTTGCCTATTCACCGCTGGCACAGGGATACCTGACCGGCAAATACGACCACGGCGCGCTGCCCAAGGGCTCGCGCAAGGAGCTTTTCGACCGGCTGCAGCGCTACGAGAAGCCGGGGGCGGCGGAAGCCTTCCTCGCCTATAACGAGCTCGCCCGCTCCTTCGGCCTCACGCCCGCCACCTTCGCCAACGCCTTCGTCGTTTCCCGGCCCTTCCTGACCGCCAACATCATCGGCGCCACCACCATGGCCCAGCTCAAGGAAGCGGTAGCCTCGGCCGACGTCGCCTGGACGGAGGAGATGCAGGCGGCGGTCGACGCCCTGCACCAGAAGGTGGGCAATCCCTGTCCGTAGGGCGGCAGCATCCGGTCAGGGACCGGTCGGCGCCCCTATAGCCTTTTCCCCCACCCATGTCGGAAACCCTCCCCCTCCTTCGTCCTCGGTGCATTGAAGCCGGCGGACGCCGGAGGAAGAGGGAGACCGAAATGATCAAGAACACGCTTATCGCCATCACGATCGCCACCACGGCCTTCGCCGCCGTGCCCGCCATTGCAACTGCCGAGGAGGGAAAGACGACCATGCAAGCACAGGCCACCAAGCCAGAGCCCGCCAGAAGCGGCCATGTCGAGGCCAATGGCGTCAATTACTACTTCGAAATCCACGGGAAGGGCGAGCCGCTCCTGCTGCTCCACGGCGGGCTCGGAACGCTCGACATGTTCGGCCCCGTTCTGCCGGCGCTCGCCGCCGGCCGCGAGGTCATCGCCGTCGACCTGCACGGCCACGGCCGCACCCAGCTCGGCGACCGCGAGATCGACCTGATCGACATTGGCGACGACCTGGCCGTGGTGATCGAGGAACTCGGCTACGAAAAGGTCGACGTGCTCGGCTATTCCTTTGGCGGCGGCGCCGGCTTCCGCTTCGCCGTCCAGCACCCTGAGATGGTGCGCCGGCTGGCGCTGGTCTCGGCCGGCTTTGCCCAGGAAGGCTTCTATCCCGAGATGCTGCCGCAGCAGGCTCAGGTGGGCGCCGGGATGGCCGAGATGATGAAGGATACGCCCATGTACCAGTCCTACGCGGCGGTGGCGCCCGACGTCTCGGAGTTTCCGAAGCTGCTCGACAATATGGGCGCGCTCATGCGCAAACCTTACAATTGGGCCGAGGACGTGAAGACGCTGAATATGCCGGTGATGCTCGTCTTCGGCGACAGCGACATGTACCGCCCCGAGCACATCGTCGAGTTCTATCAGCTTCTGGGCGGCGGGCTCCGCGATGCCGGCTGGATGCGCGAGAACATGTCGCAGAACCGGCTGGCCATCATCCCCAACCGCACGCATTACGACATCTTCTTCGGCCCCGAAATCGTCCCCACGGTCCTGCCCTTCCTCAACGGCGAGACGGACGTGAAGAGCTGGGCCGATCACGTGGAGGAGGGGCAGTAGGCCCCTCCCTCTCTCCCCGCCCCATCCGGTTTCCGGCAATGCGGCCGTTGCAGGCACAAGGCCCTGAACTCAGGTTAACGCGGCGCCAATCACCCCACCGCTTTCCTTGTCGCGGACGTTTGCCGGGTGTATCCTTCCCCCTCGACTGACCAGCAGGCGGACTGACGTGGCGCTGGTCTCGCAAAGGACGGCACATGCCGCCTTTGCCTGCGATTCCCGTCGGCCGCTTCCGCCGTGCTTGCGCGGCGATGTGACCGGGAAAGGATGAGGTCATGGGTATCGCGATGACAATGCAGGAATATCTGAAGGACAACCACGTCCCGTACGATATCGCCAAGCACAACAAGACCAGCAATTCCGAGATGACGGCGCGGGTGAGCCATGTGCCCAACACCGCGCTCGCCAAGGGCGTGGTGCTGAAATGGGACAGCAGCTACATTCTCGCCGTCCTTCCCGCCTCGCGCCGGGTGGACCTCAAGAAGGTACGCGACATCGTCGGCGAGAAAGTGGAGCTGGCGAGCGAGGAGGAAGCGGCCGCGCTGTTCCCCGACTGCGATGAGGGCGCGGTGCCGATCTTCGGCGCGCCCTACCATCTGCCCTGCGTCATCGACGAGGGGCTGGAGGTGAGCGGCGACGTGTACTTCGAGGGCGGCGACCACCGCACACTGGTGCATGTCAGCCACGACGGCTTCGAACGGCTGATGTACGGCATGCCGCGCGGGCACATCAGCGGCTGAGGGCTGCGGCACGCCCGCACCCTGGCACTGCCCGGATACGGAAAACCTGGCGCTGCGGGCGCGAAGGCGCCCTCAGCCACCCTCAAGCCGCGCCGCGCTGGTGGCGGCCTTCGGCGATCTCTTCGGTAAGCTTGCGGCAGAAGGCGTCGAGATCGCCCGGGTGGCGACTGGTGACGAGGCCCTCATCGGTGACGACGTCCGCATCCTCCCACCTGCCGCCGGCGTTGATCACGTCGGTCTTGACGGAGTGATAGGAGGTCAGGCGGCGGCCCTTGGCGATGCCGGTCTCGACCAAAAGCCAGGGAGCGTGGCAGATCGCGCCGACGATCTTGTTGTCGGTCCAGAAGCTCCTTATGAAATCGAGCGCCTTCGGTTCCACGCGGAGGAGATCGGGGTTGATCTGGCCGCCGGGCAGCACGATAGCGTCGTAGTCGGCGGGGCGTGCCTCCTCGAGCGTCTTGTCGACCGTCACCGTGTCTCCCCAGTCCTTCTTGTCCCAGCCCCTGATCTCGCCCGCCTCCGGCGATACCACGTGAACCCCCGCGCCCGCCTCGCGCAGCTTTTTCAGCGGCACCTCCAGTTCGGACTGCTCGAAGCCGTGGGTGGCGAGGACGGCGATGCGCTTGCCGGAAAGATGGTGCATGGCGTTCTCCCTTGTTTCGAGGTCTGGCTGCCCAACGGAGAGGGGGAGGGGTCTGTTCCTGGAGCATGATCCCGAAAAGTGGATATCGGTCTTCGCAAAAGATCATGCTCAAACAAGGAAAGAGATCATGATGCCATTTCAGCGAAAAGGCATCGTGGTCTCGACAGGCAGAGAACGCCGCGCGCCGCACGCCGCCCGGCGAATATTTTTCAAGAGCCGCCTTGCTTTAAAACCGAAAGCGCTTATCTAAGCCCTATCGATCTTGCTTGCTAAGCTCTGCTGTCGCCTCCGGGCGTCTCGACGAACTTCCTTCAAAATCGATCTGAACCGTTCGCCGTGCTTAAGGCGCGGTGAGCAAATGCCGTGACCGATTGAAAGGAAATCGTCATGAACACCGGAACCGTAAAGTTCTTCAATTCCACCAAAGGCTTTGGCTTCATCCAGCCGGATGATGGCGGAACGGACGTTTTCGTCCACATCTCCGCCGTCGAGCGTGCCGGCCTCGGCACCATCGTGGAAGGCCAGAAGCTGAGCTTCGACGTCGTCAGGGACAGCCGCTCGGGCAAGAATGCCGCGGACAACCTGCGCGCCGCGTAAAGCGTACCCATCTCGATCCGTGACCACGGATGTACTGGCACGGGTCTTTGAGATGAGAGGAAAGGTCGGGCAACGCCCGGCCTTTTTGCTTTTCAGGCATCGAAAAGGACGAACCACATGACTCAAGCCATCACCAAGGACACCCTCTTCCGGCCCACCCGGCCGAACGCCGCCACCAAGGCGGACATCACCGACCGCACCGCCCGCGCGATCATCGACGCGGAAGCCGCACGCCGCGAGGCCAAGACCGAGCGCCTGAGGCAGGCCCGCCTTGAAATGGAAGCACAGCAGCCGAAGCCGGCGCCGGCGAAGGCGAAGGCGCGCAAGACGGCTGTGAAGGCGGGTGGAGCACGCCGCGCGGGGTGACTGCCCATCCGTGGGCAGTCGTCGCAAACGGTCACGCCACCTTTTGCTCCGCCAGTGCTCTGGCCGCCGCCTCCGGCTCCATCGCAATGACGCGCAGAAACGCGCGGCTCGTCTGGTCAGGCTCGGAGCGCCCCTGTTCCCAGTCGCGCAGTGTGCCGAGCGGGATGTGATAGCGGGCGGAAAATTCCTGCTGCGTCAGCCGCAGCGCCCGGCGGATGACCGCAACGCGCGGCATGCGCTTCATTGCCGATAGGGCGGTGGCGTCGAGCGGCGGATTGTCGGGATCGGACCGGGCGCTGGCCTTGGCCTCATGGTCCGTCATTTCGGCAAGGCGCTTCCAGTCTGTTCTGTCAGCCATCTTTTCCGCGCGTGATTTACGCCTCCACATACTCCGCCAGACTCACGGGATCCGGCACCGGAAGCCCATCCTCTCGCAAGCCTTCTATGTGAAAGCGGATGGCCTCGCGGATTTCGTTTTCCACTTCCGCGACGGTCGCGCCGGTGGCAATGCAGCCCGGCAAGTCGGGCACATAGGCGGAATAGTTCTTCCCGGCCTTCTCGATAACCACGGCATAGCGCATCTCATCGCTCCTTGAGCCCGGCCTGTTTCAAGATGCTATTTAAGGTGCCGGGCGCGACATCGTCAGATGGTTTGCCGGCCACGGTGACGCGGCCGGCCTTGTTGTGATGCCTATATTGGCGATGGCTGCCCTTGGTTGCAACCTGATACCAGCCATCTTGCTCGATCAGGCGAATGATATCGCGGACCTTCATGTAGAAAAAGCCTCCCTGCAATGTCCGAGAACATCATAGGGAGGCCCATGGTCTGGTCTGTCACGTTTCCGGCTCAACTACACCCTGACGTAGCCCCACACGTATCGCACTTCTCACAAGTCCCGTTCCGCACCATCGTGAAGTTCTGGCACTCCGAGCACATGTTCCCCGTATACCCCTGCGCGATGGCTTGTTGCCGCCTGTGCGTCTCCACCTTTTTCGCCTCGGCCGCCTCTTCCGCCGCCTCGTCGGTGAAGAGCGCGTTCGTGTCCCCGGCCGCTTCCTCGGCGAGCTCCTTCGCCCGCTCCTCGTAGTCGCGGCGGAAGGCGGTGGCTTCTTCGCGGAGTTCGGCGACGACCGGCTTCAGCGCCGTCACCGTGCCGCCCGGGGAGATGGCGCGGACGTTGGAGGCCGCGCGCGCCGTGGGGGCGCCGCCGGAGGCTTCACCCTTGGGCTCCGTCTTGCCCACCACTTTGAAGGGGGCGGCGCCCCGGGTGAGCCCCTTGGAGAAGGGGGTCGCCTTGCCCTCGCTGATGCCGCGGCCGAGCGTCGTGTTGGTGAAGTCCGACGTGTCCACATGGGCAAGGTCGGTGCGGCCGAGATAGGAGACCGCAAGCTCGCGGAAGACATAGTCGAGGATCGAGGTGGCGTTCTTGATGGCGTCGTTGCCCTGGACGATGCCGGCCGGCTCGAACTTGGTGAAGGTGAAGGCGTCGACATATTCCTCGAGCGGCACGCCGTATTGCAGGCCGATCGAGATGGCGATGGCGAAGTTGTTCATCATGGCGCGGAAGGCGGCGCCTTCCTTGTGCATGTCGATGAAGATCTCGCCGATGCGCCCGTCGTCGAACTCGCCGGTGCGCAAATAGACCTTGTGCCCGCCGACCACGGCCTTCTGGGTGTAGCCCTTGCGGCGGTTCGGCAGCTTCTCGCGCTCGCGCACCACGCGCTCGATGACGCGCTCGACGATCTTCTCCGTCACCTGCGCGGCCTGGGCGGCGGTGGGGGCGGAGACCAGCTCCTCCACCAGGTCGTCGGCGTCCTCCTCGTCGTCGGCAAGCAGCGAGGCGTTGAGCGGCTGCGAGAGCTTGGAGCCGTCGCGGTAGAGCGCGTTGGCCTTCAGCGCCAGCTTCCAGGAAAGCATGTAGGCTTCCTTGCAGTCGTCGACGGTCGCCTCGGTGGGCATGTTGATGGTCTTGGAGATGGCGCCGGAGATGAAGGGCTGCGCGGCCGCCATCATGCGGATGTGGCTTTCGACCGAGAGGAAGCGCTTGCCGATCTTGCCGCACGGGTTGGCGCAGTCGAAGACCGCCAGGTGCTCGTCCTTCAGGTGCGGCGCGCCTTCCAGCGTCATGGCGCCGCAGATGTGGATGTTGGCGGCCTCGATCTCCTGCCTGGAGAAGCCGACAGCCGGCAGCACCTCGAAGGAGAAGTCGTCGAGCTGCTCCTGGGTGAAGCCGAAGGTCTCCTTCAGCCAGTCCGCGCCCAGCGTCCACTGGTTGAAGACGAACTTGATGTCGAAGGCCGACTTCAGCGCCTCGTTCAGCGTCTTGATCTTGTCGTCCGGAAAACCCTTGGCCTTGAGCGTCGTCGGGTTGATGCCGGGCGCCTGGTTCAGGTCGCCGTGGCCGACGGCATAGGCCTCGATCTCGGCGATCTGGGCCTCCGAGTAGCCGAGCGTCCTCAGCGCCTCGGGCACGGCGCGGTTGATGATCTTGAAATAGCCGCCGCCGGCGAGCTTCTTGAACTTGACCAGCGCGAAGTCGGGCTCGATGCCGGTGGTGTCGCAATCCATGACGAGGCCGATCGTGCCGGTCGGCGCGATGACGGTCGCCTGCGCGTTGCGGTAGCCGTGCTTTTGCCCAAGCTCCAGCGCCCGGTCCCAGGCGGCCCTGGCATGCTCCACGAGGTCGGCCTGCGGGCAGTCTTCCGCCTTGATCGGCACCGGGTTGACGGCGAGATCCTCGTAGCCGCCCGTCTCCCCATGGGCGGCGCGGCGATGGTTGCGCATGACGCGCAGCATCGCTTTCGCGTTGCGCTCATAGTCGGGGAAGGGGCCGAGCTCGCCGGCCATCTCGGCGCTGGTCGCATAGGCAACGCCCGTCATGATGGCAGTCAGGCTGGCGCAGATGGCGCGGCCCTCGGGCGAATCGTAGGGGATGCCGGAGGTCATCAAGAGACCGCCGATATTGGCATAGCCCAGCCCCAGCGTACGGTACTCGTAGGAGAGCTTGGCGATCTCCTTCGACGGGAACTGCGCCATCATGACGGAGATTTCCAGCACCATCGTCCACAGCCGCACCGTGTGCTCGTAGGCGGCGATGTCGATGGTCCCGTCCTTTTGCCGGTACTGAAGCAAGTTCATGGACGCAAGGTTACAGGCCGTGTCGTCCAGGAACATGTATTCCGAGCACGGGTTCGACGCGCGGATGGGCCCGGCCGCCGGCGAAGTGTGCCAGTCGTTCATCGTCGTGTTGAAGTGCAGGCCCGGATCGGCCGAGGCCCAGGCGGCGTAGCCGATCTTCTCCCAGAGATCGCGCGCCTTCAGCGTCTTGGCCACCTTGCCGTCGATGCGGTTGATCAGCGTCCACTCGCCGTCGTTCTCGACGGCGCGCAGGAAGTCGTCCTTCAGCGATACGGAGTTGTTGGAGTTCTGGCCCGAGACGGTGAGATAGGCTTCCGAATCCCAATCCGTGTCGTAGGTCTTGAACTCCATCTTCGTGTAGCCCTGGCGCGCGAACTGGATGACGCGCTTGATGTAGTTCTCGGGCACCGCGTTCTTCTTGGCCGCCTTCACCTCGCGCTTGAGCGCCGGGTTCTTGGCCGGCTCGAAGCAGTCGTCATTGTCGCCCTGGCAGTTGACGCAGGCCTTCATGATGGCTTCGAGGTGCTTCTTGACGATCTTGGAGCCGGTGACGAGGCTTGCGACCTTCTGCTCCTCCTTCACCTTCCAGTCGATGTAGTCCTCGATATCCGGGTGGTCGACGTCGACGACCACCATCTTGGCGGCGCGCCGCGTCGTGCCGCCGGACTTGATGGCCCCCGCCGCGCGGTCGCCGATCTTCAGGAACGACATCAAGCCCGACGACTTGCCGCCGCCCGAAAGCCGCTCGCCCTCGCCGCGCAGGTGCGAGAAGTTGGAGCCGGTGCCCGAGCCATACTTGAAAAGCCGTGCCTCGCGCACCCAAAGGTCCATGATGCCGCCGTCGTTGACGAGGTCGTCGCCGACGGACTGGATGAAGCAGGCATGCGGCTGCGGGTGCTCGTAGGCCGACTTCGACTTCGTCAATTTGCCCGTAAAGGGGTCGACGTAATAATGGCCCTGGCCGGGGCCGTCGATGCCGTAGGCCCAGTGGAGCCCGGTGTTGAACCATTGCGGCGAGTTGGGCGCCACGCGCTGGGTGGCGAGCATGTAGCAAAGCTCGTCCATGAAGGCCTGGGCGTCGGCCTCCGTATCGAAATAGCCGCCCTTCCAGCCCCAGTAGGTCCAGGTGCCGGCCAGCCGGTTGAAGACCTGGCGGGCATCGATCTCGGAGCCGTAGCGCTCCTCCTCGGGCAGTTCGGCCAGGGCCTCCTCGTCGGCCACCGAGCGCCACAGGAAGGAGGGGACGTCGTTCTCCTCGACCTTCTTCAGCCGCGCCGGCACGCCGGCCTTGCGGAAATACTTCTGCGCCAGGATGTCGCTGGCGACCTGGGAGAACCGCGCCGGCACGTCGATGTTCTCCAGCCGGAAGACGGTGGAGCCGTCCGGGTTCCTGATCTCGCTCAAGGCCTTGCGGAAGGCGATCTCCGCGTAGGGGGACTGGCCTTCCTTGGTGAACCGACGTTCGATGCGCATCTTAGCCCTCTTCAATTCCTATATATAGCGTCCTTCACGGGGCGATGCTCATCACATCTGCCCCGGCGGACGCCGTGTCCGCCGCATGCCGCCGTGCCTCGTGTCACGGCGGTTCTCCAACACCCGATCCCCATCCCGCCCGCTCGGCATTGCCGCCCGGGCAAGGGTCCCGCCGGGGAATCCGGCTGGTCCATTCTGACGCTTCCTGTGGTTGTTCTCCGAATGGAGAATTCTCACATTATTTAGTGCCAAGCATCGCTGCAATCACTAAATATAGTATTAACAGCTTGCTTACGCCACCCTCGGCACCAGCGCCCCCGTCGCCTTTCTCGAAAAAAAACGCCCTCCTTCCGCCCGTGGCGACAACGGGCGGATGCGCAAACGCGACAACAGATTGGAAAACTGACCGACTAGTGGACTTTCCGGCCGCGCCTCGCAAAAAGAGGCACGGCGCCATTAAAAGGCGACTCGTTTTCCCCCGTCAAGGATTCGTTTCTTATAAGTTTTGTGACCGCTATATGTTGTGTGTCACGCATGTGGATATCGGGGAGATCGCCGGCTTTTTCGTGAAGGCGAGGGCCTTCCCGCCGATATCCGCTCCGTGGCGGGGCCCCCGCACCTCGCCCCACACCATGCCACGCCAGCCCATCCCGCCACGCAACCGCGCCTTCGCCCCGGCGCGTGGCGCGCCCCTGTCAGCATCTGTCAGGAATATTTTCCTACACCCCTTTCACGCCTCGCCCGACCCGTGCGATAATCCCGCGCTTGAAGAAAGGAGGCGGCGATGGACGGGAGTGCGGCAATCGAGCAAGATCGCGTGGCTCTGAAGCGCATCGTGGCTTCGCTCGTGGCCATGGCCGGGCTGGCCGTGGGGCCTGATGGCGAGGCGCCAGCCGAAGGCGAGCTGCAAAGCACACTGCCTCGCCATCTCTGGCGCGCCATCCTCAGCCTGCTGCGCCCGGCCGAGGCCGCCGCGCGGCGGCTGGTCATCGCGGCCGCGCGGGGCCTGGTCGTCTCTCTGCCGCCGCCGCGCGAACAGGGGCAGAGGCCCGCGACCTCGGCGCCGTTCCTGCGCAGCCTCGGCATCGCCGTGATGGCCTCGCCCGCCGACCTGTCCGCCGCAGCGCGCAGAGCGAAGGCGGAAGCCAGGCGCGCCGCAGCAAGCGCCCGTCCGCGAACCTTGAGCCTGCCGCTCTTCGACCCGCTGCGGCTTTCCCTGAGCCCCGGGCTTGCCGAAGGGGGCCGCCATGGGCCTGTGCGCGCTGTCCCGCGCATCCTGTTTCCCGGCCTCATCGAGCCGTCGCCCCTGCCGCGGCCGCCCTCGCGCGAGGATCCCGTCAGCGCGGCGTGCCTTGGCCGGCGGCTGGCGGCGCTCACAGCCGCCCTCGACGATCTGCCGGGGCAGGCCATGCGCTTTGCCCGCTGGAAGGCGCGCCGCGATCTGGGGCTTACGCGCCGCGTCGCACCGCTGCGCGGCGGCCGGCCGCCCGGCGGCCGGCTCGCCCGCTTCGAGCCGACAGGCTACCGCCTCCGCAACGTGCGCGAGGTCGACGAGATCCTCGTGCACGCCCATTCGCTGGCCGTGGAGGCGCTGGAGAGCCCCGATACGTCGTGAGGCGGGCGGCGCGTTCGGAGAGTCGGGCATTTTGGCCGCCCGTCTTCTCGGTTCTTTGACATAGCCCGGCTTCGTATGAAGCGCGGCAACGGATAAGCGTGCCTTCGCTTCGGCGCCACCTTTCGGAAGTGCGTGCCAGCGCGCTCGATGCGCCCCGTCCCTAGCTACCCGAACGCGTCGAGGAACAGGAAAATGCCGCCGGCGAGCGCCGCCGCGGCCGGTACTGTGGTTATCCAGGCGGCGACGATGGTGCGCACGTGCGCCCGGCGCACCAGCTTGCGGCGGACGATTTCCTCGCCCGAAATGCCGGCGGCCCCGTTCTCCTCGTTTTCGAACAGGACATGGAACGGTCCGATTTTGCTGCCCGCCGGGCTGCCCGCCGCCCGGACGTTCTTCACCTTCAGCCCCTTGCGCTCCAGATAGGCGCGGCGGCGTTTGGAGCGGGCGGTATACCATTCGCGGAAGAAACCGACACCGAAGACCGCGCCCACGGCCGTATGGGTGGAGCTTATGGGCAGGCCGAGGCCGGAGGCGATGATCACGGTGATCGCCGCCGACAGCGCCACGCAGAAGGCACGCATGGGGTTGAGCTTGGTGATCTGCTCGCCCACCATGCGGATGAGCTTCGGCCCGAACAGCACAAGGCCAAGCGAAATGCCGAAGGCGCCGATCACCATAACCCACAGCGGAATGGTCACCGTGGTGGTCACCGCGCCCGCCTCCGCGGTGAAGACGATGGCGGCCAGCGGCCCCACCGCGTTGGCCACGTCGTTGGCGCCGTGGGCGAAGGACAGAAGGGCCGCCGAGATGACCAGCGGCAGTTTGAACAGGCGGCGGAGCGACTGGTTGCGGTTCTCCATGCCTTCCGATTCGCGGCGCACATGGATGCGGGCCAGCACCCAGACGAGCGCAAAGGCGCCGATGCCGAGGGCTGCGATCGCGCCATTGTCGATGCTCACCACCTTCTTCAGCCCCTTGGTGGCCAGATAGGCGGTAAAGGCGCCCGCCATGATGGCGATCAGCAGCGGCACCCAGCGGCGCGCGGCGGTGATCTTGTCGTCCTGATAGATGATCGCTGTCTTGACGAAGGCGAGGAAGAGGGCGGCGATAAGGCCACCCATGACGGGCGAGACGACCCAGCTTGCGGCGATCTGCGCCATGGTGGGCCAATGGACGGTGGAAAAGCCGGCCGCGGCGATGCCCGCACCCATGACGCCGCCGACCACCGAGTGGGTGGTGGAGACGGGTGCGCCGATCCAGGTCGCAAGGTTCACCCAAAGGGCGGACGAGATGAGGGCGGCCATCATCGCACGGATGAAGATGTCCGGGCTTGCCACGGAGTCCGGCGCGATGATGCCCTTGGAGATGGTGCTCACCACGTCGCCGCCGGCGATCAGCGCGCCGGCGGTCTCGAAGATGGCGGCGATGACAAGCGCGCCGGTAAGCGTCAGCGCCTTGGCGCCGACGGCGGGACCGACGTTGTTGGCAACGTCGTTGGCGCCGATGTTGAGCGCCATATAGGCGCCGATGGCGGAAGCGGCGATGATGATGATGGCGCGCGGCTCGCCGATCACGTAGACGGAGGCGAAGACGGCGGCCAGCGCCAGGAAGAGAAGGCCGAGCCCCGGCGCCACGAGGCCGCGCGCGACAAGGCTCGTCGCCTCCTCGACGTGGACCAGCTTGTCCAGGTCCTTGTCGAGGGTGCGTTTTCTCACTCTGGCGGTGCTGTCGGTCGTCGAGGCCATCTCAGGTTCCAGCGGCCGTTGGCGTCTTGCTACCGCAAAGCGCTCCAGGCATCGAATGGTTCCCCCGAACAGCCTTTACGCTGCACGGATACAGACCGCGTAGGCAAAGCGGGAGGCCGGCACAAGTATCGGGACGACATTAACCGTGAAAATGGCGATTCAGGCGGCGATTTCCCGTGGATGACCGTCGAAAGCGGCGATGAGCCCGGCCAGATCCGGCTCCTTAACCATGGCCGCGGCCTCTTCCGGTGTCGCCCAGCGGCGGGTGCGCTCCTTCTTTTCCGGCCAGCGCGCGGCCTCCCGCTTCACCTGGAGCGGGAAGACGGCAACCTCGCAGCGCCAGGTGAGGCCGCTCTCCATTTCCTTGCCGTAGAAGTAGCGGCCGATCTCCGTCTTCGCCATCGACCCCTCGACGCCGGCTTCCTCGCGCGCCTCTCGCGCCGCCGTGCCGGCCAGGCTTTCGCCCGCTTCCGGCCAGCCCTTGGGCAGGACCCAGCGGCCGGTGCCCCGGCTCGTCACCAGCAGCACTTCGATCCGGTCGCCCTCCCGTCGCCAGGGCAAAGCCGCCGCCTGCACGCGCGGCGGATTGCCGCCGAAGAGGCGGCGCAGGCGCTCGGTAAGGCCGATCCGTGCGGCGTGGGTAAAGATCATCCGTTCACCATCCGGCGCGCTTCCCGCAACGAGAATCGCTCAAGAGTCTACCATCTTTCCCTGAAGATATGTCGCAATGACAGGCAGACAAGGAAAAGCGGGGCCGGAAGGCCCCTTCGACCGGAGGTCCCGATGGCTGCGGCGGCGTCAGCCGATATGCTCGTCCGCAATGGGCTTCTGGTAGGAAAAACCCAGATCCCAGGGAAAATAGATCCAGGTATCCTGGCTGACCTCGGTGATGAAGGTGTCGACCAGCGGGCGGCCCTTGGGCTTTGCGTAGACGGTGGCGAAGTGCGCCTTCGGGATCATCGCGCGCACGATGGCCGCCGTCTTGCCGGTGTCCGTCAGGTCGTCGACGATGAGGATATCCTCGCCCTCGTTTTCCAGGAGCGCCGGCGTGATCTCCTTGAGGATGTTGAGTTCGCCCTGCTCGGTATAGTCGTGGTAGGAGGCCACGCACACGGTCTCGATCAGGCGGATGCCGAGTTCGCGCGAGATCACCGCCGCCGGCACCAGCCCGCCGCGGGTGATGCACACGATCGCCTTCCAGCGGCCGTTGACGCTGGAAAGCCGCCATGCAAGCGCCCGCGCGTCGCGGTGAAACTGGTCCCACGAGACGGGGAAGGCTTTTTCGGGAAGGGACATCTCGCGCACTCCGCTGCGGCGCATGCCGCGCCGGGAATGCAGGGGGAATTAGCCGGAAATGGGGGTGAAGCGCAAGGGCGCGCTGGAAGACGGTTCATCGTCGTGCAGCCGGGAAAGCGTCTAGTCGTTGCGGACGAACCGGAGGACGCCGGCGAGGCCGCTGTCCTTCCCTCCGTCGGAGGGGTGGTTGACGCCGTCGTTTACCGGCACCTCGTCGAAGTCGAAAGGGCTGATCCCGTCGAGGCAGGCGACGTTGACGCCGCACTCGTTGGGGTTCGAGCGCCGCTGGTGGTGGGTATAGATGCCGCACTTCGAGCAGAAGTAGTGTTTCGCCGTCCCGGTGTTGAACTGATAGAGGTTGAGCGCGTCTTCGCCCTCAAGGATGTCGATGCCGTCGAGACCGGCTGTCACGGCGACGGCGCCGCGCATGCGGCAATAGGAGCATGTGCAGCGGCGAGCGCTGTGGAGACCGTCCGTCAGCCGGACACGGAAGCGCACGGCACGGCAGTGGCACGCGCCGTCGATTTCGGTGATGTCGCGGTCCATCGGCAGCCTCCATCGTTACCGGCATTGCCGGTAGCAGATAAGCGGGCGGCCATCAAACGGTTGGGCTTCTACCGCGCCATCAGAATCGGCGCCGTCATCGACTGCAGCATGGTGCGGGTGACGCCGCCGAAGACGAATTCGGTAAGCCGGGAGCGGCCGAATGCACCCATGACCAGGAGATCGGCATCCGTTTCGGCGAGCCGGTTGGCGATGACGTCGCCATGCGACAGACCGGCCGAGTGCTCGGCCCGCGTCGTCACATCGAGGCCGTATCGGGCGAGCGAGGCGGCGATGGCCGCGCCCGCAAGGCCTGCGTCCTGCTGCAGCGTGTCGCGGGCATCGACGGTCAGCACCTCGACCTTGCCCGCCTCCTTCATGAGCGGCAGGGCATCGAAGGCGGCGCGGGAGGCCTCTTTGCTGCCGTTCCAGGCCAAGACCACCTCTCTGAAAGGAACGCTACGGCCCTTGAAGGTGTACGGGACGAGCAGGACGGGGCGGCCGCTTTCGAAGATCAGCGCCTCGACATCGGCTGCCATGCGGCTGTCGGCGTCGGGATCGTTCTGCTGGACGATCACCAGATCGGCGGTACGCGCGCTCTCGATGCCGGAGACGGCCGAATCGCCTGAAACGCTTTCATAACCGCGCCATTCCGCCGCCAGGCCTTCGGCCCGTGTGCGTTCCTCGAAGATGGCACGCAGCTTGGCATGCCGGTCGGCGGCCTCCGCTTCCATATCGAGGGTAAAGTCCGCGATCGGCCCGCCCATGGGGCTGGCCATGGCAATGGGCAGCGCCTCGGCGTGGAGGCCGATGACGTGGCTGTTGTAGCGCGCGGCGAAGGGGAGGGCGAAATCCAGCACCCGCGGCGTATCGGCCTCGCTTTGCAGGATGACGAGCAGTGTCTTGTAGACCATATGGGCCTCCATGGATGGCGATGTGGAACGCCATTATGGCCGGCGCGCCCGCATCCGCCTTTGCCCTAGTGGTGCGATCCTGACAGATGGTCCCCATCTGTCAGGACAAATCGCCCCACCAGATTAATAGCTTGTGGGCTGACTTTTCCAAACAGATGGTACCATCTGTTTGGGTCAGTCCACTATGTCAACGGCGCCGGCTCAATTTCGTTTCAGCAGGGTATCCAACATCTCCTCGACCGCGTTCTTGGCCGCCTTCAGCGCCTCGTCCGAGCGGGAGCGGATGACGATCTCGGTCCAGAACCGGCCGTCCTCGTATTTCGGATAGGAGCCGATGATGGTCTCGCCGTGCGCCTTCTGGATGTCGCCCAGCGGACCGCCGATCGTGCCCTCGGGCAGCGGCGAGGGGACGGCGACGGAGATGAGCTTGGCGCCTGTCTTCAGGCCCGGGATCACGCTGTCGAGCATGGCCTGGAAGATGGCCGGCACACCCGCCATCACGTAGACGTTGCCAATGGAAAAGCCCGGCGCCACCGAGATCGGATTGGCGATATGCGCGGCACCCTCGGGCATGCGCGCCATGCGCTTGCGCGCTTCGGAGAACTCGATGCCGCGCCTGGCGAAATGCTCTTCCAGAAGACGGTAGGCCTCAGGATCGTAGCCGCAGGGCACGCCGAAGGCGGCGGCGATGGCGTCGGCCGTGATGTCGTCGTGGGTGGGGCCGATGCCGCCCGTGGTGAAGACATAGGTGTTGCGGGCGCGCAGCGTATTGACCGCCTCGACGATGGCTTCCTGTTCGTCGGGGACGACGCGCACTTCCTTAAGATCGATGCCGACGGCCGTCAGCATGTCGGCCAGATGCCCGATGTTCCTGTCCTTGGTGCGGCCGGACAGGATCTCGTCGCCGATCACCACCATTGCCGCCGTAACGATTTCGCTCATCGCGCGCTTCTCCGTGAACCTTCGTCAGATAGCCGCATCGCGCTTCCGCGGCAATGGACGGCAAACGGTGAACACTGTGTCGACCAACGATGGCGTTCCATTGCCCGCCGCTGCACTTAAATCGGCATGGGCGCCGCATCCGGCGCCGCCCATGAGATTTCCAAGGAGCAGAATGACGATGGCGAAGATTTTGGTTCTTTACTATTCGAGCTGGGGCCACATGGAGCAGATGGCGCGGGCGGCGGCGGCGGGTGCGCGCGAGGCAGGCGCCGATGTGACGGTCAAGCGCGTGCCCGAGCTGGTGCCCGAGGAGGTGGCCAAGGCCGCCGGCTACAAGCTCGACCAGGAAGCGCCGGTGGCCGAGCCGCTGGAGGTGGCCGACTATGACGGCATCATCTTCGGCATACCGACGCGCTTCGGCCTCATGTCCTCGCAGATGAAGAATTTCATCGATCAGATGGGCCCGCTGTGGATGGAGGGCAAGCTGATCAACAAGACGGCGACCATCATGAGCTCCACCGCCACCCAGCACGGCGGCGCGGAGATGACGGTGGTGACCTCGCAGATCCCCCTGCAGCACCTCGGCATGATCATCGTCCCCCTGTCCTACGCTTATCAGGGCCAGTCGGGCAACGACACGGTGCGTGGCGGCTCACCATACGGTATGACGACGAGCACCAACAGCGACGGCTCGCGCATGCCTTCCGAGCAGGAACTGGAGGGCGCGAAGTTCCAGGGCAAGCGGATGGCCGAGATTACCGCGAAGCTGGCGGGCTGATTTCCGGGCTTTTGGGCGGGGCGAGCGGGCGGCCGTCGGGCCGCCCGTTTTCGTGTGGCCTGCCACCCGAAGCTCGAAGAGCGAAGGGTGGTGCGGACGGCGGGGATCGAACCCGCATGGCCGAAGCCGAGGGATTTTAAGTCCCTTGCGTCTACCAATTCCGCCACGTCCGCACGCGAAAACGTCTGGTGGTGCGATCCTGACAGATGGTCCCCATCTGTCAGGACAAATCGCCCCACCAGACCAATAGCTTGTGGGCTGACCTTTCCAAACGGATGGGCACCATCCGTTTGGGTCAGACCACTAGCCGCAGAACGCGGCGCGATCAAGCGATCGTGTGAGGAAGGCGGGGTCCACCGCCATCCGGTGGAAGATGCGGCATCCGGCAGCGAGGGCGGCGCGCCGTGATTAACTCCGCGTTAGATGGGCTGCGCTAATTTGAACCAATTGTCATTCGGGGGTGGCGCCGCGCGGGGCTGCGCCGCCGCCGCAATTTCAGCTTCGTGCCTCGGGCGGGGGCCACGACTTCGTGGAAGGTGAAGCAAGGGCATGTCACAAACGGCAATCGTTTCGGAGGGCAGGGCCGACATTGCCACGACCATCGCGGCCTCCATGCGCCGCATGGGCGTCGTTGGCCTGCCGCGCAATTATGAGATCTTCTACGAGGCGATGACCGGCTCCAACCGGGAAATGTGCGACGCCTTCGCCGCGCTCGGCGACCGGCCCACGCAGGCCGCCCTCGACGAATTGTCGCGCAGGTACTTCGCCCAGAGCAGCCGCCAGGCGATCGTCGAGAACGCCCAGGAGCAGATCGCCGTGCGGGCCGAGGAAATCCTCGGTCTCCTCGGCCGCGAGCGGACGTCGCTGGAGAAATTCGGCCTCATCCTGGACCAGACCTCCGGCGGCCTTGGCCGCCGGCAGGAGATTTCGAGCGATCTGTTGCAGAAGATCGTCGGCATCATGGCGACCGCCACCCAGACCACGCTCGATCAGGGGCGCCAGATCAGCCGGGCGATGGCCGAGAAGAGCGTCGAACTGGAGAAGGTGAAATCCAAGCTGGAGCAGTACAAGCGCCTGGCCGATACCGATCCGCTCACCAAGATATGGAACCGCCGCGCCTTCGACCGCAAGCTGGCCGGCATCTATTCGGACCGGCGGGCTGTCATGTTCCACGCCCTGATCCTGGCGGACATCGATGGTTTCAAGGCTTTCAACGACCGCTACGGCCATCCCGTCGGCGACCGCATCCTGCAGATGGTGGCGCAGCTCATCGATACCAAGAGCGGGGCGGGAAGCTTTGTGGCGCGCACCGGCGGAGAGGAATTCGCCGTCGTCGTCGACGGGCTTTCGGAAGCGGCGGCGGAGGAGGCGGCCGAACGCGTGCGCGCGGCGATCAGCGAGGCCGATTTCGTCATCGGCCCGTCCTCGCGCGGCTTCGGCCCCATCACCATCTCGCTCGGCCTGTGCATGGCCACTGACGCCGGCGATGCCGAGGACCTCTACGCCAAGGCGGACCGCGCGCTCTATGCCTCCAAGGTGGGCGGGCGCGACCGTGTTACCCGTTTCTCCACACTTTCTTCCGGCAAGCTGACGAAAAATTGGCTCCTGTACCGGGCCGAATAGGGGCCTTGCCGCATTTCGCCGCATTTGTGTTAAAAGGGCTCCCCCGGGGGACGTTCATTGGGATTCGCCGCGCTTTCGGGGTTGCGGGTCGATATTTGTCAGGAGAGGACGAGCTTATGTTCAGGAAAGTGATTTTGGTCGCCGCCGTGGCGGGCTTCGCGGCGGCGTGCACCACCGACCCCTATACGGGGCAGCAGAAGATTTCCAACACCGCAGGGGGCGCGGCGCTCGGGGCGCTGGCGGGTGCCGGCGCGGGCCTGCTTGCCGGCGGCGACGACCGGCGCAATGCGCTGATCGGCGCCGGTATCGGCGCGCTGGCCGGCGGCGGGATCGGCGCCTATATGGACCAGCAGGAGGCGCAGCTTCGCGGCCAGCTTCAGGGCACCGGCGTCAGCGTGACGCGGCAGGGCGACTACATCATCCTGAACATGCCCTCCAACATCACCTTCGCCACCGATTCGTCCTCCATCCAGCCGGCCTTCTACCCGACGTTGAACTCGGTGGCGCTGGTCCTGAAGCGCTACAACCAGACGCTGGTCGACGTTTACGGCCACACCGATTCGACCGGCAGCTACGAGCACAACATGCAGCTTTCGCGCCAGCGCGCCCAGTCGGTGTCCGACTATCTCGTCGCCCAGGGCACGAACCCGCAGCGTTTCGCCGTCATCGGCCAGGGGCCGAGCCAGCCCGTCGCCTCCAACGACACGCCGGACGGCAGGCAGCAGAACCGGCGCGTGGAAATCCGCCTGGCGCCGCTCACGGCTGGCTAGCGGCAGCCTCACTCATCCTGCGCTGCAAGCGCACGGGCAATGCGCGCCGCAAGGCGCGCATTGTTTTTGACGAGCGCGATGTTGGTCTTGAGGCTGCGTCCGCCGGTGATCTCAAGGATGCGGGAGAGCAGAAAAGGCGTGACGGCCTTGCCCGTCACGCCTTCGGCCACGGCGTCTTCCTGAGCGCGGGCGATGAAGCCCTCCATCTCCGCCGCCGCTATCTCGTCTTCCTGCGGGACCGGATTGGCCACAAGCATGCCGCCGCCGATCCGCAGCGCCTCGCGCGTCTTCTGAAAACGGGCGATCGCCGCCGCTGTGTCGAGCCGCAGCGGCGCGGGCAGGGACGAGCCGCGCGACCAGAAGGCGGGCATCACGTCCGTCCCGAAGCCCACCACCGGCACGCCGCGTGTCTCCAGCACCTCCAGCGTCTTGGGGACGTCGAGGATGGCCTTGGCGCCGGCCGAGACCACGATGACCGGCGTGCGCGCCAGTTCGTCGAGGTCCGCCGACATGTCGAAGCTCGTCTCCGCCCCCTTGTGCACGCCGCCGATGCCGCCGGTCGCGAAGACGGCGATGCCGGCCAGATGCGCGGCCATCATGGTGGCCGCCACCGTCGTGCCGCCGCTCCGCCCCTCGGCAAGCGCGAAGGCGAGGTCGGCGCGCGACAGTTTCATGGCGTCCTTGCGCTGCGCCAGCGCCTGCCGCTCCCTTTCCGAAAGGCCGATCTTCAGCCGCCCGTCGACGACGGCGATGGTGGCCGGCACGGCGCCTCCTTCGGCGATGATCGCCTCCACCTCGGCCGCCATTTCGTCGTTCTGCGGCCAGGGCATGCCGTGGGTGATGATGGTGCTTTCGAGCGCCACCACGGCCTGGCCCCCGGCAAGCGCCTCGGCGACCGGCGGATGGATGTCGATATGCGCGGTGAGCGGCATGGGTTCTCCTGCTTCGATGCCCTGTCAGGCGGGCTTTGGCGGCGGCACGCGGGCGAGCGCGGCGCGGAAGGCCGCCTCGTCCATCCGTGGCGCTGCGTCCTCGCTCTCCACGGCGAGCTTTGCCGCCGCCATCCCTTCGCGCACCGCCTCCGCGAATGCAAGCCCGCGCATCAGGGCGGCTACCGTGGCGCCGGCAAGCGCGTCTCCCGCGCCCGTCACGTCGGCAACGTGATCGACGGGTGGCGGCGCGATCTCGATGAACTCGCCATGCCGGAAGCAAAGGGCAGGCCCCCCGCCGGCCGTGATCACGCCGGCCTGAAGCCCCATTCCCGCAAGCGCCTTCGCAGCAATGAGCGGCGGCGCCTCCGATGCCATGTCCGCCAGGCGGCAGGCTTCCCGCCTGTTCATGAAGAGACAGGAAAGGGAGGAAATGACCGGCGCCAGCCGAACCACCTTGGCCGGCGAGACGGCGATCGCATGGACCGGCTTTCCCGCCGCAAGCGCGAGGAGGCGCTCGATCGCCTCCGCCGGCATGTTGGCATCGCAGAGGAGCGCATCCGCTCCGGCTGCCGCATCGCGCACCTTGGATCGGCGAACCTGCTTTATAAAGCCATGCTCGTAGAGCACCATGTCGGCAAGCCCGGTAACGAGGTCGCCTGCCTCCGTGAGGATGGCCGTATAGCTCGGCGTCGTCCGGTCGAGGAAGGTTGCCGAAAGGTCCTCGATGCCCGCCGCCTCGATCGCCTCGGCCACCGTCTCGCCCGCCGCATCGCCGCCCCTGAGCGACAGAAGCGAAGCCGCTACCCCGCGCTGCACGGCCGCGCGCGCCGCGTTGAAGGCACCGCCGCCGATCTCCTCGCGCATGGTGCCGGGGTTTGAGGCCTCCGGCACATGGACACCGGCAACGCGGCCCCTGCGGTCGATATGCGCGCCGCCGACGGCGAGAAGGCGCGGCCGCGTCATGGCGTTCCCCCGCTTGCATTCGACCCGTTCGCATTAGGAACGCGTTCATTTGCCTCAAAAACGCTGCGCATTTTCGCTCCGGGGTAGGGACAAAAATAGAACAAGGTGGAATTATCGTTTAAAAACAGAAACATGATCCCTATTGCCAAGTCGGAACAAAAGAGGTACACAAAAATATAGGGAAATTGGCCCGCGCGGCTTCCATTGACGTTAGAGGGGTGTTGTATCATGGCTCAGAATTCGTTGCGGCTTGTAGAGGAAAAGTCGGTGGATAAATCCAAGGCATTGGACGCGGCGCTTTCGCAGATCGAGCGGGCCTTCGGCAAGGGCTCGATCATGCGGCTGGGAGCCAACGACCGCGTGGTCGAAATCGAAACCATCCCCACCGGCTCGCTTGGCCTCGATATCGCGCTCGGCGTCGGTGGCTTGCCGCGCGGGCGAATCATCGAGATCTACGGACCGGAAAGCTCGGGCAAGACGACGCTGGCGCTCCACACGGTGTCCGAGGCACAGAAGAAGGGCGGCATCTGCGGCTTCATCGACGCCGAGCATGCGCTCGACCCCGTCTACGCGCGCAAGCTGGGCGTGGACCTGGAAAACCTGCTCATCTCGCAGCCCGATACGGGCGAGCAGGCGCTGGAGATATGCGACACGCTGGTGCGCTCGGGCGCGCTCGACGTTATCGTCGTCGATTCCGTCGCCGCTCTCACCCCGCGCGCCGAGATCGAGGGCGAGATGGGCGATTCGCTGCCCGGCATGCAGGCCCGCCTGATGAGCCAGGCGCTCAGAAAGCTGACGGCCTCCATCTCGCGCTCCAACACCATGGTGATCTTCATCAACCAGATCCGCATGAAGATCGGCGTCATGTTCGGCTCGCCGGAGACGACGACGGGCGGCAACGCCCTGAAGTTCTATGCGTCCGTGCGCCTCGACATCCGCCGTATCGGCGCGGTCAAGGACCGTGACGAGACCGTCGGCAACCAGACCCGCGTCAAGGTCGTCAAGAACAAGCTGGCCCCGCCCTTCAAGCAGGTCGAGTTCGACATCATGTATGGCGAAGGCGTGTCGAAGACCGGCGAGCTGATCGATCTCGGCATCAAGGCCGGCACGGTTGAAAAATCGGGCGCCTGGTTCTCCTACAACTCCCAGCGCCTCGGCCAGGGGCGCGAGAATGCCAAGCAGTTCCTGCGCGACAATCCCGAGGTTGCGCGCGAGATCGAGCTGACCCTGCGGCAGAACGCCGGGCTGATCGCCGAGCAGTTCCTCGACGAGGCCCGTGGCGACGACGACGACCTGGACGACGCCGCCGAAGGCTGAGCTTCTCTCTCCCGAGAAGATTGCGGCGTGAGGACGCGCGAGGGGAGATGAAGGGCGCCACTCCTCGCCCCCACGAATGTGGGGGAGAGGTGGCCCCGCATGGCGGGGTCGGTGAGGGGGCAACGGCGCCGCCTCTTCCATTCACTCCTGCTTCGATCCGACAAGATGCCCGTCGTGGGTAACACCCGCGCAAGTGGCGCCGCCGAGCCGGCCTCCTCATCGCCTCGCGTTCCGCGCGATCCACCTCTCCCACTTCGTGGGGGCGAGGAGTGGGCGCCCTATCCTACCTCGTAGCCCGTTTCCTCCGCCGCCGCGCATAGCTCCTGCCAGAAGGCGCGGGCGAAGGAGCGGAAGACGTAGATGTCGAACTGGTCGCCGCCTGTACGCTGGATGTGGGCAAAGACGTCGTGATGAGCGGTGGCACGGCCTTCCCCGACTGGAAAGGCGGCGGGCGAGAAATCGAGCGCGAAGAGTTTGGCAAGCACCCATTCGGCGCGCGGGCCGGCGATGCGCAGGGCGGCGCGGCCGTGGGAAAGGTCGGTGACGGTGCCGATATCGAGCGCTACGGCAGCCTGCAGGCTCGCACTCAGCCCTTCGGCCCCGGAAACCAGATAGCGCCCCGGTCCGATTGCGAAGACGGCAGCGCCGTCGCCCACGGCGCCGGCGCCCGGCGTCGCGGGGAGGGAGAGCCCGGTGACCGTCTCGATGGCGGCGAGGAGCGGCTCAGTGCTGCCCGGAAAGGCGGAGGCTTCGGCGATCGCGGCGGGCGTCGCCTCGGTCAGCGTCACGCCGGGGCCTTCGGCCAGATTGCCGTAGGTGCCGGGCCGGAAGGCCTCGCCCAGGGGAGAGACGCGCTCAACCATGCATGCGGCTCCCTTCCGGATCGAAGAAGTGGTGGCTGACGATCTCCACCGGCCCAAAACGCTTCCGCAGCGCATCGGAGACGAAGGCGCGCGTGCCATGCCGTGCCTTGCCGCCCTTGACCAGCGCCAGGCCGATATATTTCGAAAGCGCCGGCGAATAGCAGAAGGCGGTGATGTGGCCGATGCTCTCGCCCAGTTCTTCGAGGCTGCCCTTTTCCACGATATGCGCGCCGCCGCCGAGCGGCCGGCCGTCCAGCGAGACGACGCCGACAAGGCGGATGCGGTTCGTATCGATGAGACCTTCGCGGTCCATCAGGGCGGAGCCGATGAAGGGCTTTTTCTTCGACAGCATCCAGTCGAGGTAAAGGTCGCGCGCCGTCGTGCGGCCGTCGATCTCCGCGCCCGTCACGTGGCCCTTCTCGATGCGCAGCGTTCCCAGCGCCTCCATGCCGTAGGGCGTGATGCCGAAAGCCTCGCCAGCCTCCATCAGAGCTTCCCACACATGCGTGCCGTGGCCAGCGCCGCAATAGACCTCGTAGGCGAGCTCCCCGGAGAAGGAGAGGCGGCAGATCATCACCGGCGCGCCGGCGATCCCGCCATGCACGATCCCCATGAAGGGCAGGGCCTCGTTGTCCACTGCCGTTTCCGTCACGCACGCTTCCAGAACCTTGCGCGCATTCGGCCCCGCCACGGCGGCACCCGCCCATTGGTCGGTGACGGAGGCCAGGTGCACCTTCAGGTCCGGCCACACCACGTCGAGATAATATTCCAGATGCTGCATCACCTTGCCGGCGTTCGCCGTGGTGGTCGTCATCAGGAAGTCGTGCTCGCCGAGCCGCCAGGTGGTGCCGTCGTCGAGCGCGATGCCGTCCTCACGCAGCATCAGGCCGTAGCGCGCCTTGCCGACGGCCAGCGTCGAGAACATGTTGGTGTAGACGCGGTCGAGGAATTCCGCCGCGTCCGGCCCCTTCACGGCGATCTTGCCGAGCGTGGAAACGTCGACGATGCCGACCGAGGCGCGGACAGTGGCGGCCTCGCGGATATAGGTCTGCTCGACCGTCTCGCCCGCCTCGCCATAGACCATCGGCCGGTGCCACAGGCCAACCTCCATCATGCGCGCGCCGCGCTCCACATGCCAGTCGTGCATGGGGGTGAGCCGGTCGGGCTTGAAATGCCCATGCTTCTCCGCCGCCAGCGAACCGATGGAGACAGGCGAGAAGGGCGGGCGGAAGCGGGTGGTGCCGACCTCGGGGATAGCCAGGCCGCGCGCGCCGGCCATGATGGCCAATCCGGGCACGTTGGAGGTCTTGCCCTGGTCGGTCGCCATGCCGAGCGTGGTGTAGCGCTTCAGGTGCTCGACGGAGACGAAGCCCTCGCGGTGGGCCAGCCGCACGTCATCGGCCGTCACGTCGTTCTGCAGGTCGACGAAGGCCTTGCCCTCCGCCTTGATCTCGAAGACGGGGGCGGGGCCCGCCTCGAGCGGCGGGGCGGCGACTTCGGGCAGCTTGGCGCGCGAAGCCTTCTTGCCGGCGGCGATCAGGCCCGCGTCGCGGCCGCTCGACAGCGCTTCCGCCGTGCTCATCGCCCCGGTGAAGGCGCCGGCGCCCGTCCATTCCTGTGTCGGCTGCGGCGGCAGGAAGGCGTTGAGCCGGTCGTCCCAGGCGGGGTTGCGGCCGGCCTGGCTTGCCAGATGGATCGCCGGCGACCAGCCGCCGGAGACGGCGAGGCAGTCGGCTTCGACGGGCCGCACGTCGCCGGACAGGCGGCCGGTGGCGGCGTCGAAGCGTTGTATCAGCACTTTCGCAAGCCGTTTGCCGGCGGTGCCCGCCACCGCGTGGCCAAGAAGCGGCACAACGCCCGCTTCCTCGGCAAGCGCCCGCGCCGCGGCTGAAATCTCCGGCCGCACGTCGAGGATGGCGACCACGGCGCCGCCCGCTTTCTTCAGCGCCGCGGCGGCGCGGTAGGCGCCGTCGTTGTTGGTGAAGATGGCGATCTTCTCACCCGGCAGCACGCCGAACTGATTGGCATAACGCTCGGCCGCGCCAGCAAGCATGACGCCCGGCCGGTCGTTGCCCGGAAAGACAATCGGTCGCTCGAAGCTGCCTGTTGCGAGCACCACCTTCTCCGCGCGTATGGACCAGTGCCGGTGGCGCGGCGCGCCCTTGGGGGCCGCGGCCAGGTGGTCACCAACGCGCTCGAGCGCGGCCAGATTGTTGCCGTCGTAATAGCCCCAGACCGCCGTGCGCGTCAGGAGCCGGACGTTGTCCATGGCGGCGAGCCGCTCCGCCGCCGCCTCGGCCCACAGGGCCGCCGGCTTGCCGCCGATCGTCTCGCCAGACCAGTTGGCGGCGCCGCCGGCGCGCGGCTCCTGCTCGGCCAGGATGACGCGCTTTCCCGCCTTGGCGGCAGCCTCGGCCGCCATCAGCCCCGCGGGCCCGGCACCCACCACGAGCACGTCGCAAAAGGCATTCATGCGCTCGTAGCGGGCGGGATCCTTGTCGTAGCCGGCACGGCCGAGCCCCGCCGCGCGGCGGATGAAATGCTCGCAGAACATCCAGAAGCGGGTGCCCTTGAGCGGGCCGACAACCGGCCCCATGAAGGTCTTGTAATAGAAGCCGGCGCCGAAGAGCGGCCCGGCGAGCTGGTTCAGGGCGCTGATATCGTAATCGAGCGAGGGGAAGCGGTTCTGGCTCTCCGCCACGAGGCCCTCGTAAAGCTCGATCTGCGTGGCCGGGATGTTCGGCTCGCGCACGCCGTCCTTGAAGACTGTCACCAGCGCGTTCGGCTCGTCCACGCCGGCGGTGAAGACGCCGCGCGGGCGGTGGTATTTGAACGAGCGGCCAATGAGCGTGATGCCGTTCGCCAGAAGCGCGGCGGCCAGCGTGTCGCCGGCGAAGCCCGTATAGGCCTTGCCGTCGAAGGTGAAGGGAACCGTGCGGCTGCGGTCGATCAGCCCGCCGGTCGGGATACGGCGCGCGCTCATGGCTTACCGGCACCCTCGTTGAGGCCCGCGCGGGCGAAGGCGACGGCCTGGACCTCGTGGGTCAGCGTGTCGCGTGTGAGGAGGAGATGCACCCGGCAGCCGCCCGCATGCTGCCAGTATTCGCGGTGCGGGCCGGCCGGGTTCGGGCGGTTATAGACGTAGTCGTGCCAGGCCTTCATGTCGGTGGAAGCGGGGTCGGGGCGGGTGCGCGTGGCATCGCCCTGGTAGGAGAATTCCGAGACATCGCGCGGGCCGCAGTGAGGGCAGGGGATCAGCATTCTTCTTTTTTCCTCAATGCAGCTTCGGCGTGGGCCCCTGGCCCTTTTCGTCGATGACGGCGCCGCGCTCGAAGCGCGACAGCGTGAAGGGCGCGTTGACGGCGTGCGGCTCGTCCTTGGCGATGGTCCAGGCGAAGGAGAAGCCCGAAGCTGGCGTCGCCTTGAAGCCGCCGTAGCACCAGCCGCAATTCAGATACATGCCGGGCAGCGGCCCTCCAGTGATGATGGGCGAACCGTCCATGGACATGTCCATGATGCCGCCCCAGGAGCGCAGGAGGCGCAGGCGCGCGACGGCGGGGAACATGGCCACCATCTCGCCCATCACTTCTTCCACCAGCGGCAGGTTGCCGCGCTGGGCGTAGGAGTTGTAGCCGTCGAGGTCGCCGCCGAAGACGAGGCCGCCCTTGTCCGACTGGGACATATAGAGATGGCCGCCGCCGAAGGTGACCACGCAGTCGACGAAGGGCTTTATGGCTTCCGAGACGAAGGCTTGCAGCACGTGGCTCTCGATGGGGAACCGGTCGATGCCCGCCATCCCCATCAGCCGGCTGGTGCTGCCGGCCACGGCGACCGCCACTTTCTTCGCGCGGATTTCGCCGCGCGTGGTGACGACGCCGGCGATCTTCTCGCCGTCGCGCAGGAAGCCCGTCACCTCGCAGTTCTCGAGGATATCGACACCGCGCCGGTCCGCGGCCCGCGCATACCCCCAGGCCACCGCGTCGTGCCGGGCCGTTCCCGCGCGCGGCTGCAGGAGACCGCCGATAACGGGGAAGCGGGCGGAGCGTGAAAGGTCGACGCCCGGCACCTTGCGGGCGATCTCTGCCGGCGTCAGCCACACCCCGTCGCCGCCGCCATGGCACATGGCGTTGCCGCGGCGGATATAGTCGTCGGCCTGGGACGGCGAGTGGGCGAGGTTCAGGATGCCGCGCTGGGAGAACATCACGTTGTAGTTCAGTTCGTGCGACAGGTTTTCCCACAGCTTCACCGAGAAATCGTAGAAGCGGACGGATTCGGGCAGCAGATAGTTTGAACGCACGATGGTGGTGTTGCGGCCGATATTGCCGGAGCCGAGCCAACCCTTCTCCAGCACCGCGACGTTGGTGATACCGTGCTCCTTGGCAAGGTAATAGGCCGTCGCCAGGCCATGCCCGCCGCCGCCGATGATGATCACGTCATAGGACGGCTTCGGCTCCGGCTTGCGCCAGGCCGGCTTCCAGTCCCGATTGCCGGTCAATGCATTTTTTAGAAGCGAAAGCGCAGAATATTCCGCCATCGAGGCCGCCGTTCGTTCCCCACGGGTGAGGAAGCTATAGGGCAGCAAGGGCCATCAAGGCAAATAATGCGCCATGGGTTTTCACAGGGGCGACCTGCCGCCACCCTATGGCCACCACGCGGCCTGGCGCCCAAGTCGTAGGGCGGTTGCGGCGTGTCGCAAACAAGCGATTGCCGCACGGACCCGCATCGACATACTGGCTGTTCTGAAGATCGGGTTGCGGTTTCAACTCACCAGGACAAGTCACCAGGACAAGGGCACCATGAAATCCCAGGCACGCGCAGTCGTCATCGGTGGAGGCGTGGTCGGCGTCTCCACGCTCTACCACCTGGCCAGGAAGGGCTGGTCGGACGTCGTCCTCGTCGAGCGCAAGGAGCTGACCTCCGGCTCCACCTGGCATGCCGCGGGCCTCCTGCCGCTCTTCAACATGAGCTACTCGGTCGGCCAGATCCACAAATACTCGGTGAAGTTCTACCAGGAGCTTCAGCGCGAGACCGGCATGAATGTCGGCTTCACCCAGTGCTCGAACATCCGCCTCGCCCGCACCAAGGACCGTTGGGACGAATTCATGTATTACGCCGGCATCGCCGAGACGATCGGCGTGCCCGTCAATATCCTCACGCCGGAGCAGGTGAAGGAAATCTGGCCGCTGTGCGAGACCGAGGGGCTCCTGGGCGCCATCCAGCATCCGGGCGACGGCTACATCCAGCCCGCCGACCTCACGCAGGCGCTGGCCAAGGGCGCGCGCGATCTCGGTGCCACCATCTACCGCAACACCGCCGTCACCGCCATCGAGCGCCAGGCGGACGACAAATGGCTGGTGAAGACCGACAAGGGTGACATCCTGGCCGAGCACGTGGTCTCGGCGACCGGCAATTTTGCCCGCAAAACAGGCCAGATGGTGGGGCTCGACGTGCCGGTGATCCCGGTCGAGCACCAGTACATCGTCACCGAGCCGCACCCGGCCATCGTCGAGCGCAAGAGAAAGGGCCTGCCGGAGATGGGCGTGCTCAGGGAAAGCGACTCCTCCTGGTACATGCGCGAGGAGAACGGCGGGCTCTTGCTCGGCCCCTACGAGGCGGGCGCGCCCTGCTGCTATGTCGACGGCCCGTCGCAGGACAGCGAGTACGAACTGTTCCAGGAAGACCTCGACCGCCTCATGCCGCATGTGGAGACGGCGATCGAGCGCGTGCCGGCCTTCGGCGAGGTGGGCATCAAGAAGATCTACAACGGCGCCATCGCCTATACGCCCGACGGCTCGCCCATCGTCGGGCCGGCACCGGGGCTCAAGAACTTCTGGCTCAACGAGGGGCACTCCTTCGGCGTGACGGCGGCCGGCGGCGCCGGTTGGCAGCTCGCCGAGTGGATTGTCGAGGGCGAACCGTCCATCGACATGATGGGCGTCGACCCGCGCCGCTTCGGCCCCTATGCGACCGAAGGCTATCTCAGGGAGAAGAACGAGGAGGCCTATGCCAACGTCTTCACCGTGCACTATCCGGACGAGGAGCGGGCGGCGGCGCGGCCCTTGAAGACCACGCCCAGCTATGCACGCATGAAGGAACTTGGCGCTGTCTTCGGCTCCGTCTACGGCTGGGAGCGGCCCAACTGGTTTGCCCCTGAGGGCTATCGCGTGCCGGAGGAGGAACTGGGCGTCGGTGCCGACGTGCTCATGAAGCACAATCATGCGCCGGCGCTCGAAGACGGGCGCATCGTCGAGAAATGGTCGTTCCGGCGCTCCAACTATTTCGAGCATGTCGGCAACGAGGTGAGGCAAGTCCACGAGAGCGTCGGCCTGCTCGACATGTCGGCCTTCGCCAAGTGCTGGGTCGGCGGACCCGGCGCGGAGGCATGGCTGAACGGCATCTTCGCCAACCGCATTCCGAAGAAGAACGGGCGCGTCGCGCTTTGCCATCTCTTGACCAAGCACGGCGGCGTGCGCTCCGAGTTCACCGTCTACCGGCAGCCGCAGGGCTTCTACCTCGTCTCGGCGGGCGCTTACGAGGCGCACGATCACGACACGCTGATGAAGCTTCTGCCCGAGGACGGCAGCGTGCGCATGTTCCCCATCACTACCCAGTGGGGCGTGCTGGTGCTGGCGGGACCGAAAAGCCGCGACGTGCTCGGGAAGCTCACCCGCGCCGATCTCTCCAACGCCGCCTTCCCGTGGCTCACCGGCAAGAAGGTTTCCATCGGCCGCGCCACGGCGCATGCGCTGCGCGTCAATTTCGTCGGCGAGCTTGGCTGGGAACTGCACCATCCGATGGAGATGCAGAACGCCATCTTCGACATGGTGATGGAGGCCGGCGAAGAATTCGGTATCAAGCCGTTCGGCATCCGCGCCATGACGGCGATGGCGGTCGAGAAGAGCTACCGGCTCATCCCGCGCGAGCTTTCCATCGAGTACACGGCCTGGGAAAGCGGGCTCGACCGTTTCGTGCATCCCGACAAGGGCGATTTCATCGGCCGCGAGGCGCTTGTCGCCCAACGCGAGAAGGGGCTCAACTGGAAATACGTCACGCTCGAGGTGCACGACGTCACGGATGCGGACGCGCGCGGAAACGAGGCGATCTACCGCGACGGCGAGCTCATCGGCCGTGCCACCCACGGCGCCTATGGCTGGCGGGTGGGAAAATCCCTGGCGCTTGCCATGGTGCGGCCGGAACACGCGGGCGAGGGGACACGGCTCGATATCAAGATCCTGGGCAAACTCCACCCGGCGACCGTGATCGCGGAAAGCCCGTTCGATCCGGAAAACTCGGCGCTGAGGGCCGACGGCTGAGGCGCGGGCTTTCATTCGTCTCGTAAAAGTGAACGAGATTTTGCTCTAGCGGATTGCCGCGCCCCGCGCTTCACGTAAACTTGGGCCATGTCGATCACCGGACGGCATTGGCGTAGGCTGCTCTTTGGCGCGCTCGCCGCGCTGGCCCCCGTTTGCGCCCATGCACAGGAAGCGGTGGATGTCGAACTTGCGCTGGGCGTCGACGTGTCGCTGTCCATGTCGCCGGCCGAGATGAGCATCCAGCGCGAGGGTTATGCGGCCGCGCTTACCAACGAAACGGTGCTTCAGGCCATCGAGGCAGGCAGGCACGGCCGCATCGCAATCGCGTATTTCGAGTGGGCGGGGGATTTTTCCCACCGTGTCGTCGTGCCATGGACGGTCATCGCTTCGGCTGAGGACGCGGCGCGCGTGGCCGAGCGCCTCAACGTCAATCCGCCCACCAGCGCCCGGCGCACCTCGATCTCCGGCGCCATGAACTTCGCCGCCGACCTTTTCGCCGAAAGCGGCTTCCGGGCCCCGCGCCGCGTGCTCGACATATCCGGCGACGGGCCCAACAACCAGGGCCCGCCGGTGGCAGGGGCGCGTGACAACCTCGTTGCGGCCGGCATCACCATCAACGGCCTGCCGTTGATGACCAATGACGGGCTCACCACCGCCTACGACGTGGAGAATCTCGACGTCTATTACAGCGAGTGCGTGATCGGCGGGCCAGGGGCTTTCATGATCCCGGTCAACGACTGGTCGCACTTCCCCGAGGCCGTGCGCCGCAAGCTGGTGATCGAGCTTGCCGGCACAACGCCGCGCTCCCTGCGCCCACCGGTGGTCCCGGCGCAAGCGGCCCCGTCCTATGACTGCATGATCGGGGAGAAGATGTGGCAGAACCGCACCTGGATCTGGCGGGAGCCGTGAGGCGCTTTCGCTTTCCGGGAAAAGCGGAAACCGGTTTTCCGTCCGGAATTGAGCAAGAAACGGCGCTACCCCTCCAGTGCCCCAATCATCTCCACCCGCGCCGCATGCCGGCCGCCCTCGAACTGGGCGGTCAGGAACGCATCTACGATATCGAGCGCCAGCCCTTCGCCCACCACGCGCACGCCAATCGAAAGCATGTTGGCGTCGTTGTGCTGGCGGATCATGCGGGCTGAAAATGTGTCGACGCAGACGCCGCAACGGATGCCCTTTACCTTGTTCGCCGCCATCATGATGCCCTGGCCGGTGCCGCATAGGATGATGCCAAACCGGCAATCGCCGGAGGCGACGAGCCGCGCCGCCGCTTCGCCGTGCTTAGGATAGTGTGTGCTCTCCGGCGTCGTCGGTCCGATGTCGACCACCACCCAGCCATGCGCCGCGATATGAACAGCAATGGCCTGTCGGAGCTGAATGGCGGCGTGGTCGCTGGAGAGGACGATGCGGTTGCTGGCCGTCATGGAGAAGTCGTCCCGTTTCCCAAGGCAATTTGGCGGCTTGGCCGAGTTGGCTCAGCTGCTCTTTGTTTCTTCAATTTTCTGGTTTTCGAATGATAGCATAGGGTTACGCCGCGATAAGCTGCTTGCGGTCGGCGCGCTCCTGTTGCGGCGAGCGGGCGTAGAGTTCGCGGTAGCACTTGGAGAAATGCGAGGCGGAGACGAAGCCGCAGGCCACCGCCACTTCCACCACGGGCATCGTCGACTGGATGAGCAGATGCCGGGCCCGGTCGAGCCGGATCTCCAGATAATAGCGTGCCGGCGAGCGGCCCATCTCCTGGCGGAACAGGCGCTCGATCTGGCGCCGTGACAGGCCGACCGCCTCGGCGACCTCCACAAGCGACAGCGGCTCGGAAAGATTGGCCTCCATCAATTCGATGATGGTCAGCACCTTTGAGTTCTGCACGCCGAGGCGGGCCCTCAGCGGCAGGCGCTGGCGGTCGGAGGGGCTGCGTACGCGGTCCGTCAGCAACTGCTCGCACACGCGGTTGACGATGTTGTCGTCGAAGTCCTCGCCGATGAGGTGGAACATCATGTCCATGGCCGCCGTGCCGCCGGCGCAGGTGTAGATGTTGGCGTCGATCTCGAAGAGATCGGCGAAGACATTGGCCTTGGGGAACTTTTCGGCAAAGCCAGGCAGGTTCTCCCAGTGGATGGCGCAGCGCTTGTTGGCCAGCAGCCCGGCGGCCGCCAGGACGTGGGCGCCGGTGCACAGGCCGCCGAGCGCGACGCCGCGGTTATACTCCTCGCGCAGCCAGGCGAAGACCGACTTGTTGACGTAGGTCTCGATGCCGAGGCCGCCGCACACCACCACCATGGTGGGCCTGTCGCGGCCCGTCATCTTCTGCCGCTCGTCGGCAAGGGAGGAATCGACGGCTATCTCCACCCCGTTGGACGCCCGCACGGGCCCCCCGTCGACGCTGGCAAGGCGCCAGCCATAGGCCTCGTAGCCGGCCATGCGGTTCGCGGCCCTCAGCGGCTCCAGCGCGGTCGCGAAGGCGACCATCGTGAAGTCGGGCACAAGGAAGAACACCAGCGATCTCTTGAACGGCTTTTCGTCCTGCATGCCGGCCTCCTGCGCATCATCACCCGCCGAACGCGATGTCGTTAACAGGAAAGCCTGCGCTGGAAAAGCCTTGTCTGTCAATTGAGTGCGGGGGCGCTTAGAGAGGATTTTTTGCAGGCAGACAAAGCGCCGCAGCGGGTGGCCGATGCGGCGCTTTTTCCGGTGCCGTGTGCCGGCATGGATGGCTGTCAGTTGATCAGGAACCCCAGGCGCAGGGCCGCCAGGGCTCCCGTCTCGCCCGGCATGGTGTTTTTCAGGCGCTCGCGGGGTGTGCGGCTTTGTCCGCGCCTTTCCCCGCGAAGGAAATGAATGAGTTTCATGCTCGTCTCCATCAGATCGTATCGGCTCTAGACCGAGCGCCTTCACATGCGGGCGATGGAGTGGGGCGGCTCGTCTTGCCGGCCTTCTACGCTCGATCGAGGGCAACGACCGCGCGAAATGCGAAGCGGCCGTTAGGAAATGCGACACGGACCGGCCGCATCATCGCCTTTCGGTACCGGGCTTGCGCCGCGCCGGCTTGCGGCCGGTGCGCGCATGCTCGGTGATATCGTGGAACTCGCGGGCGAAATCGACCAGTGCCTTCAGATACCTCATGACGAGGCCTCCTTTTCCTCGTGGCGTCTCGGGAACGTGCTCTCGGTGCGCTTTTCCGGCGGCGAGGCAATCTCTTTCCGGGCGTGTGCGGGCCGGATGTATGCGGGAAGGCCGCGGACGACGCGTTCGGTGCGCCGCTGCTGCATCACTTCCACGTATCCGGTGACGTAATGGCTGAACATGTTGAACATGGTTCCTTCCTTCCGCCGCGGTGCCTTGAAAAGGGGGCTACCAGCGCCGCTCCCAAAGCGAGTCCTTTGAATGCAACCGGGCGCGGCGGGTTCCGCCGTCGGGCCAGCCGATATCCTTCTGGATTTCGAACGGCAGGTTGCGGATGAAACGGTCGGTGCGCCGGCGCTCCCAGAGCGCGATCCGACGGCGCAGATAGTTGCTCACTGCGGTTTGAACAGACATGGGATGCTCCTCTCGTCATTGCCGCTCTGCGGCTTCGGTGTTGACTATCCCGCTTTTCTTGTGTTCAATCAAACGCAATGAAATGATGCTTTGGTTCAGAGAAATTGAAGGAAGAGAGATGAACGCCCCGCTCAACCATCCCCTGCCGCTGCTCGAGCTCGATGTTCTGCGCACCTTTGTGGCGATCGCCGAGACCGGCAGCTTTACCGCCGCGGCCAACGCCGTCTTCCGCACGCCGTCGGCCGTCTCCATGCAGATCAAGAAGCTGGAGGACATCCTCGGGCGCGCGGTCTTTACGCGCGACGCGCGCTCGGTGACGCTAACGGCGGATGGAGACCTGCTTCTCAGCTATGCGCGGCGCCTCCTGGCGCTCAACCGCGAGGCGGTCTCAAAGTTCGTCATGCCGGACATCAGCGGCATCGTGCGGCTGGGATCGCCGGACGATTTCGGCGAGCGGGTGCTGCCGAGCGTCCTGAAGCGCTTCGCGCAAACCCACCCGGCCATCGCCGTCGACGTGACGATCGATCAGAGCGGGAACCTCAGGAAGCGCATGGCCGCCCGCCAGCTCGACATCATCCTGATGACCTGCCCGGACAAGATGATGGACTCGAGCGTCGAGGTTCTTCTCACGGAGCCGATCGTCTGGGCGGGTGCGAAAGGCGGCTGTGCGCATATGCGCGAACCGCTGCCGGTCTCGATCTGGGAAGAGGGCTGTGCCTGGCGCTCCGCGGCGCTGGAGGTGCTGGGCGAGCAGGGGCGCAGCTATCGCGTGGCCTATATGAGCGCGCATACTGCCGGGCAGAGGGCGGCGATCCTGTCCGATCTCGCGGTGGCGCCGCTGCCCAAATCCTTCATCGGCGGCGATCTGGTGGAACTCGGGTCGAAGGACGGCCTGCCGGAGATGGGCAACTATCAGATCGGCATGGCGGTGGCGCCCGATGCCTCCGCCCCGGTCCGCGCCGCCGCCGACCACATCCGCGCCGCCTTCGAGCTTTTCCACGAGACGGGGCGCTTCTGATCCGGGATGAGTTGAGGTCGGGTCAATCCGCGTCATCCCGGAAGTCGCCTTAAGCGTAGCGAAAGGCGGCTATCCGGGACCCACTCCGTGACCTGGCCACATTCCGGCCCGCTTCGCCGGAGCTTCAGCGAGGCGAGAATGGGTCCCAGACAGCCTCCGCTGTCGCTCCGGCTTCCGGGATGACGGCGGCGTTTTCTTCTTACCGCCGCCGCCGCGCCTCGCGCTCCTCGCGTGGGCGCCGGCGGGGCCCTTCCGTCCCACCTTCGCTAAGCACCTTACGCGGCGGCAGGGTCACCTGGCGGCCGAGCTTCGGGTAGGGGTCCACCTTGTTGGGCAGCGCCATCGCATAGACGAAGTGCTCCTGGAATTTCGGCTCGAGCGCGGTTTCGATCTTCTCGATCCTGCGCACCGTCTCCTCGATCTCGCGGCGGTGGTTGCGGTTCAAGAGCGCCATGCGCGCGCCGGTGCCGGCGGCGTTGCCGACGGCGGAGACCTTGTCCAGCTCGCAATCCGGGATCAGGCCCAGCGTCATGGCGTAGGTGGGGTCGATAAAGGAGCCGAAGGCGCCGGCAAAGCGGATCGTGTCGACCGTCGCAACACCCTGCTTTTCCATCAAAAGCTTGGTGCCGGCATAAAGCGCCGCTTTGGCGAGCTGGATCGCGCGCACGTCGTTCTGCGTCACGGTGATGCGCGGCTCGCCCTCGTGGAGCAGGTAGGAGAAGGTGCGGCCCTCAGAGAAGATGCGCGGGCTCCTTTCGGCCAGCGCGCCGTCGATCACGCCATCCTCGGAGACGATGCCGGAAAGGTACATCTCGGCGATCACCTCGATGATGCCGGAGCCGCAGATGCCGCTGACGCCGGTCGCCTGAACGGCTTCAGTGAACCCCGGCTCGTCCGACCATAGTTCGGAGCCGATGACACGGAAGCGCGGCTCAAGCGTCTCGCGGTCGATGCGCACGCGCTCGATGGCGCCCGGGGCGGCGCGCTGGCCGGAGGAGATCTCCGCGCCCTCGAAGGCGGGGCCGGTGGGGGAGGAGGCGGCGACCACGCGCTGCCGGTTGCCGAGCACGATCTCGGCATTGGTGCCGACATCGACGATCAGCATCATCTCGTCCTGGCGGTGCGGGCCTTCCGACAAGGTGACGGCGGCCGCGTCCGCGCCCACATGGCCGGCGATGCAGGGCAGCATGTAGAGGCGCGCGCCGGGGTTGAGGTTCAGGCGCAAGTCGCTCGCCCGCGCCTTCACCGCGCCCGAAACGGCGAGCGCGAAGGGCGCACCGCCAAGCTCCGTCGGGTCGATGCCGAGGAACAGGTGATGCATGATCGGGTTGCCGACGAAGACGGCGTCCAGGATGTCGATGCGCTCCACGCCGCCTTCGGTCGCCACCTTGTCGACGAGCTTGGAGACCTCCTGGCGCACGGCCTTGGTCATGGCCTGCCTGCCGTCCGGGTTCATCATGACGTAGGAAACGCGGCTCATCAGATCTTCGCCGAAGCGGATCTGCGGGTTCGATGCGCCGGCCGACGCCACCACGCGGCCCGACAGAAGCGACACCATGTGCATGGCGATCGTGGTCGAGCCGATGTCGCAGGCGATCCCGTAGGCCTCGTTCTTCAGCCCCGGCCACAGTGCAATGATGCGCGCCGCGTCCCCCTCGTCGTCGTGATGGACGGCGGCGGTGACGGCCCATTTGCCCTGGCGCAGGATGCCTTGAACCTGGCTCAGAAGATGCGCGTCCGCCTCCAGGCGGTTGAAGCCCCAGTCCTTTCCGAGCGCCGCCTTCAGGCGGTCGAGATCGCCCAGCGGCTTGTGCATGTCGGGCTCGTCCACCTCGACATAGCAAAGCTGCACCGCCGGATAGCGCTCGATCACCCGCTGGTCGGCGTCCTTGCGCACCACTTGCGCATTGACGATGGCATCCTGCGGGACGTCAACGACGAGATCGCCTTCGATGGTCGCCGAGCAGGAGAGGCGCCGGCCTACGGGCAGCGCGCGCTTTTCGGCATAGCGCGCCTCCTTCGGCCCGACCGGGGAGATGCTGTCCCTGGAGGAGGAGATCTTGTGCTTGGCGAAGTGGCCTTCCTGCACCTCGATCTGGCAGCGCCCGCAGGTCGCCCGCCCGCCGCACACGCTCTCCACATAGACGCCGAGCTGGCGCGCGGCATCGAGGATGGTCGTGCCCTTGGCAAAACGCCCGCGCTTGCCCGAGGGCATGAAGAGGACCAGGTGGTCGGTTATGTTGGGCGGAGCGTTCATGGGGCGAGCGACCTTGAATGGTCGCAAAGCATTGCGTCTCCGAGCATCTCCCCCGCGCCTTGCGCGTCATCCCGGCCAAGGGAGCGTAGCTCCCGCGAGCCGGGATCCATTCCGTGACTTGCCCGCGCGCCGGAATGGGCCCCGGACAGCCTCCGCTCCGCTCCGGCTTCCGGGATGACGACGGAAGCGTGGGGCGAATGCCCGGCAGGCCAGAGGGGGGCGCGAAAGAGCACTATCACCTCCTGATCGGCTTCTACCCCCGCCCGGTCCGCGCCATGCGCGCCTCGCGGCCGCCGCGGCGGCGGCCGGCGGAGGCCGCGTGGTTGCCGTTTCCGCTAGAAGACTCCGTGGAAGCGCCGGAGTTCCCCGAGGCCGCCGGCTGGTGATCGCGATAGGTCATGATCCAGGTGTGGCAATTGGGGTCGGTGCCGTTCAAAACGTTGGCCGCGCGCACCATCTCCATCTCCTGCGGGCGGCAGGGGTTCATGATAGCGCTGGTCATGCCGGCGCCGATGACCATGGGGATGAAGCCGGCATTGATGCCGTGGCGGTGCGGCAGGCCAAAGGAGATGTTGGAAAGGCCACACGTGGTGTTGACCTTCAGTTCCTCCCGCAAGCGGCGCAGAAGGGCGAAAACCTGCTTGCCGGCCGTACCCATGGCGCCGATGGGCATCACCAGCGGGTCGACGACGATGTCGTGCGCCGGGATGCCGTAGTCGGCGGCGCGCTGAACGATCTTCCTGGCCACCTCGAAGCGTACGTCGGGGTCTTCCGAAATGCCGGTCTCGTCGTTGGAGATCGCCACCACCGGCACGTCGTATTTCTTGACGAGCGGCAGGATGGCCTCCAGCTTCTCGTCCTCGCCGGTGACGGAATTGATCAGCGGCCTGCCCTTGGCCACCTTCAGCGCCGCCTCGATGGCCGCCGAGACGGAGGAATCGATGGAGAGCGGCACGTCCACCAGGCCCTGGACGATTTCGAGCGTCTTGACGAGAAGATCGGGCTCGGTCGCGTTCGGGTCCACCGCCGTCACGCCGGCGTTCACGTCGAGCATGGTGGCGCCGGCGGCGACCTGGTCGAGCGCGTCCTTCTTCACCGTCTCGAAATTGCCGGCCACCATCTCGGCGGCGAGTTTCTTGCGGCCGGTCGGGTTGATGCGCTCGCCGATAACGCAAAAGGGCTGATCGAAGCCGATGACGACTTCCTTGGTCGCAGAGGCGACGATGGTGCGGGTCATTCACAGTCCTCCAAAGGATATAAAGACTTCTTTATATCGTTATCTCGTTGGTTTCAAGCGGGGGGAGTGAGTAGTGAATAGAGAGTAGTGAGTAGGGAACATGGCAGCGAGGTGGTGGGTAGGCGGCGCTGAAACGTGCATCCTATTCGCTACTCGCTACTCGCTACTCACCACTCACTCCCTCGTTCACCCCGCCGCGTCCTTCACCATGTCGGTCGGCTTCTCGCTCGGCGTCTCCAGAATGTGGTCCAGCCGCTCGGCCACCAGGGCGTCGTCCGGTCCGGGCTCGCGCGTCCATGGGCGGCGGCCTTTCAGGACGCCCGATTCGTGGACGATCTCCGCCACGTATTCCTCCTGCCGGTAGGCCATGACGTGGATGCCGGAAACGCCCTCGATCTCCTTCACCTCGTTGATGATGTCGATGCACATGCGCTTTCCCTCTTCCTTCTGATTCTCCGCCCCTTCGAGGCGGGCGACGACGGAATCTGGAATATGCACGCCGGGCACGTTGGAGCGGATCCAGCGCGCCGTCTTGGCCGAAGCCAGCGGCCCGACACCGACGAGGATGAAGCATTCCTCGGTAAGGCCCATGTCGCGCACGCGCTTCATGTATTCCCTCAGCATCGGCACGTCGAAGCAGTACTGGCTCTGCACGAACTGCGCCCCGGCGGCGATCTTCTTGGCGAGCCGCAAGGGGCGGAAATCGTAGGGCGGTGCGAAGGGATTGATGGCCGCGCCCAGGAAGACGGCGGGCGGTGTCGAGAGCTTGCGGCCGGAGAGGAACTTTTCATCGTCGCGCATGGTGCGCACGGTTTCCAGAAGCGACATGCAATCGAGGTCGAAGACCGGCTTGGCGCCCGGCTGGTCCCCCGCCTGCACGCCGTCGCCGGTCAGGCACAGGATGTTGCCGACGCCCATCGCCGCCGCGCCCAGGACATCGCCCTGGATGGCGATGCGGTTGCGGTCGCGGCAGGCGATCTGCATGATCGGCGCGTAGCCCATGCGGGTGAGAAGCGCGCAGATGCCCATCGAGGACATGTGGCAGTTGGCGCCGGAGGCATCGACGGCGTTGATGCCGTCCACCCAGCCGTCGAAGACCGCCGCCCGCTCGTAGACGTCCTGCGCGTTGGCGCTGTCGGGCGGGTTGAGCTCGGCGGTGACGGCGAACTCGCCGCGTCTGAGGATCCGCTCCAGCCGCCCGCGGGAGGAATGGCCGGGCAGCGGGTCGAGCGGCAGGTCGACGCCGTGCGGGTTCTCGTCGGGCTGGCGAGGGCGGCTCATGCGGTCTCCCGTGCCTTTTCGCGCTCGGCGGCGGCGGTTGCGGTGACGCGCAGCCACGCCGACGTCTCGCGTAGCGACTGGTCGACGGGCTTCTGCACGGCGAGGATGGCCTCATCGTTGCGCATCTTCTGCGCGCCTTCCCATGCCTTGACCCAGACGCAGGGCATGTCCGGCTCCACCTCGCAATTGCCGTTGGCGCGCACGCCGCCGCAGGGGCCGTTCCTGAGCTGCTTGGGGCAGTTCATGGGGCACGACATGCCGGTGGAGGAAAGGATGCACTGGCCGCACATGCGGCAGTCGAACATGAAGCCCTTCACGTGCCTTTCGACGAACTTCACCGGCTTTTCGGCGCGGCGGTAGCCTATCGCGTTCCAAACCGGATGCAGCGTCAGGAAGACGTTGGCAAAGCGGGCATAGAACCATTCGAGGAAACGTGCGTGGCGCACCGACCACAGCCGCATCGTGTAGCGCCGCTGCACGCGGCGCTGGGGCGAGACGTCGGCCGGCTTGTAGGCCAGAAGGGCGCGCGCCTTCCTGACCAGCGACGCCTGCGTGACGCCGGATTTCCGCGTTAAAGGCTTGTCATTCTTCGACATGTCCGCCTGCCTTGACGAGCGCCTTCAGCTGTTCGTCGGGAAATTCCCGTTCGATGGCGGCAAGCGCCTTGTCGGCCTCCGCCTCGAGGTCGTCGCTCACGGGCTCTGGCGCGCCGCGCCGCCATTCCGCCAGATAGGCGTCGGTGTCGCGCGCGCCGACGCGCATGGCGCACATGTCGATCGCCTCGGTGAAGCGCAGGGGTAATTCGCGCTTGGCCGTTTTGCGTCCCTTCCTGACGATGACCTGTGCAGGAATGTCGCGCCAGTAAACCACGATCAGATCGGCCATTTGCCTTCGTTCCCTTGCTTGAGTTGGAGCATTGCCGCAAGCGCCGTGAGCCCGCTTGCTGCGAGACGACGCGCGTGCCTTCAAAAACGACGCCCATCGCCGGGCGTCAAGGCGGCTATCCCATCAGGGCGCTGGCGAGCACGCTGGCCGCGCCGATGACGACGGCAATGACGATGAGGGAAAGCGTCCCGCTGGCCACGGCAACCGCCAGAAGAACGCCGTCGCGTTCCGAAAGCGCCAGCCCGACGAGGGCACAGGAAAAGGCCGGAAACCAGTTGCCGAGCGGGATCGGCAGGGTCACGGCGATGGCCAGGATAAGGGCGATGACGCCGATGAAGCGGTCTGCGTGGTCGCGTGCGAAGGGCCAGTAGCGCGGGCGGATGAGCCGCTCGACCCATTTGATCCTGGGGATGAGCCGCTCGCTCATACCGCGGAATTGCGACGCGCTCAGCGATTTTTGAAGAATGAAGCGCGGCAGCCAGACCGTGCGTCGGCCAAACACCATCTGGATAGCCAGAAGCATAAGCGGAATGCCCAGCACCAGCGTGCTGCCCGGCGGCAGCGGCAGCAAATTGATGGAGGAGAAGAACACGAGAAGCGTGGCGAAGCTGCGGTCGCCCAGCGCCTGGCGAAGCTGCTCCACCGTCACCGTGCCCTCGGCCTCGCGTGCCATCTCCTCGAAGATCGTCGACAGGCGGCGCGGCGGCAGGCCTCCGGCAACCCGTCCCGACACAACGCCCAGACCCGTTCCCTCCGCCTTCACATCCGTTTTCCTGCCGTGTTGTCTGGAAGCATCTTCTTCTGCCGCAGTTAAGCCTTCATGACAGGCGGGGCAAGCTATTGCGACCGGCCGAACTCGAGAATGTCGAGCTTGAATTCGCCCGCCGGCGCGCAAGCGCTGCGAGCGGGAGGAGGGTGGCCGCGAGGGAAGCGAGGAGGGCACCGGCGGGCCCGGCGGGCATTGTCTTCATCATGCCAGACAAGCCGCCGATTGGAGCCTTTTTGTGGTGGCGGGATTCACCCCACCGGCATCTTGCCTGCCGCACTGGTGAGAGCGGTGGTCAGGTCGCCGTAGCCGGTGAAGCGGCGCTCGTAGGAAAGGCCGAGCAGCTTGGCCGCATCGCGGGCGACCGTCTCCAGCGCCGGATCGTCGGTCTGCGCCAGATAGACGAGCTTCTCATAGTTGCCGAAATAATCCTCGATCAGCTCCGGATGCTCGTCGATGCGCAGCGGCTTCAGGAAAAACGCCTCGAACTGCCGGCACAGGAAATCGGTCATGTAGAAGGACAGCATGTCACCCTCGCCGATCTCCGCGAAGGCCTCCACTCCCTGATAGAAGGCGAAGCAGTGCGGCCCGGCAATGCGCTCGACGCCGTGCTTCTCGCACACGCGGTCGAGCCGGCCGCTCGTGCCGCAATCGGCATAGCCGACGAAGATGTGGCGGTAGCCTTCTTCCTTGGCTTCCTCGATGGCCTTGTCCATGGCGGGCGCAATGCGGTTGGGGCGGTAGTGGAACTCCGCCGGCAGGCAGGTCAGCTCCAGATGGTCGAGCCCCAGCCGCTCGCGCACGGCGATGACCTCGCGGGCGATCATCCCGCAGGCGATCACGAGAACTTTGTCAGTGGTTACACGTTGTGTATTGCCGTGGGTTGGCATTGGCTTTTTCCGCTGGAAATACCAGTCACAAACATCGCATGCGAACAGGATATCCGATCATGAAGCTCCTTCGCCTCGTCCTTGCCGCGCTTTTGGCAATTTCGGTCTCCGCCTGCGCCAATACAATACGCGGGGTCGGAAAGGACATCAAAGAAACCGGCCACGCGATCAAGGATGCAACGGACTGAGACGGGCTCATACCAACGGCCCTTAGCTTTGACCGCTTTGTCTATTGGACCGTTCCGGCATGTGTCCTCGGGCTTGACCCGAGGATCCATGCCTGAACATCGATGCACCACCAGCGATCAAATATAAAGGCCGCTGGTATCAGTCCCTTTCCCGTCTCGATCCGGAAGCCGTGCGGACGCTACACCGCCGCCTGCACGTTGTGCTTGCGCTTCATCAGCTCCTTGGCCGTCTCGACCGCCACCGCCGCATCGCGGCAATAGGCGTCGGCCCCCACGGCCTTGCCGAACTCCTCGTTGAGCGGCGCACCGCCGACGAGCACGATCAAGTCGTCGCGGATGCCTTTTTCCTTCAGCGTGTCGATGACCACCTTCATATACGGCATGGTGGTGGTCAAAAGCGCCGACATGCCGATGATGTCCGGCTGGTGCTTCTCGATGGCGTCGAGATAGTTCTCCACGGGATTGTTGATACCAAGGTCGATGACCTCGAAGCCGGCGCCCTCCATCATCATGCCGACGAGGTTCTTGCCGATGTCGTGGATGTCGCCCTTCACGGTGCCGATGACCATCTTGCCCTGCTTGGGCGCGCCGGTCTCCACGAGGAGCGGGCGCAGGATGTTCATGCCGGCCTTCATCGCGTTGGCCGATAGCAGCACCTCCGGCACGAAGAGGATGCCGTCGCGGAAATCCTCGCCGACGATGCGCATGCCTTCGACAAGCGCCTGCGTCAGCACCTCGTAGGGCGCCCATCCGCGGTCGAGGAGAATGCGCGTGCCTTCCTCGATCTCTTCCTTCAGCCCGTCATAAAGGTCGTCGTGCATCTGCTGCGCGAGCTCGTCGTCTGGCAGCTCGGAAAGGATGATTTCGTCATCGGACATTCGCTGGCTCCTGCCGTGCGCAATTCGACCAAATGCATGTTCGGACGTACATAATCCGCTTTTCGCAAGCTTCCATAGCCGAATTGCGACGCGATGCAAAAGGAAAGCGACTGGAAATCCTGCTCCCGCCGATCCTGGATGTGGCGCCGCATTTGCAATCTAAGGTAGATATTTTTCGTGCAGCCTCCATAGAGACTATCCATGCAATTAGCTGATTTATGGTGCGTGAGAGTGAAAGAGATTACAATTTAAGGTTTAATTAAGGAGACCGGCTACAAGGTGACGGCTATATTTTCCGGGGGGCAAGCATCGTCTTTGAATGGAGAAGACAATGATGAGACCTCTGGTAAATCCGCTTGCCGGCGCCGCATTCCTCACCGCGATCGCAGTCCAGCCGGCCGGTGCCGTCGATGGGACGGTCATCTTCAACGGCCTGATCCTTTCGACCTGCCTCATCACCATCGGAACACCGGGTACGCTGGCGGCAAGCGCCGACTACACGATGTTGAGCTCAACCGAAGCTGGCGGGTCTTCCGGCACCGCCACGATCCTGACCACGGGAGCGGGCTTCGAAGTCTCCACCAGCGCGCCCGTCACGTTCGTCGCGGCGCCCGCCGGCGGCAATGATTCGGTCACGTTCGCTTCGAGCTACGGCGCCAACGGCGTGACCTCGCTCCTCGACGTCGTCGGCTCGGTCACCTCGCCGCTCGGCCTCGGGCTGACCAACCTTGACGTCGACCTGACGGCAACGAAATCGGCCGGGACCTTCTCCGCGGGCAATTATACGGCCGAAGTCACGGTTACCTGCGAATAGGACCGAACCATGGATGCATGCGGTGGGAGAGGGGGCATCGCAGCGGTGCTGGCGGTGCTTATGGCCGCCAGCCAGGCGCAGGCGCAGTCGATGACACCGATGCGCGGCGAGATCACCAGCTTCACGGATGACTTCGCCGTGCGTGTCAGCCCCTACAATCCCTACCCGCATCGCATCCAGGTGGAAGTGCGCGTCTACGACGAGCACTTCCGCCCGGTCGCGGCGAAGGTTTCGCCCGGCAGGATCATGCTGGGAAGCCGCGCCTCGCGTCCGGTGGTCGTCGTGGTGAAGTTCGACGGTGCGGGCCAAAGGCGCGTCAGGGTGTGTGCCGAGAGTGTTCCCTTTCCACACGAGAAAACCAGGATAAAGGCCCAGATATGCGGACGTTTCATCGCTCGTCGCTTGCGCTGAGCGCGGTGCTCTTCGCGGGCTTGCCGGTGCCGGGCGCCGCATTGGCCGATAGCGGCCAGTATATCATCAACCAGAACCAGACGGGGCTGAACCTGCCGGGCGTCGCCATGCCCAACGGCTTCGACGAAATCAGGGCGGCCGACGGCACCACATGCCGGTCTTCCATGGGAGGGCGTGGGGCCTATCTCGATTCGGGCGTCGTGGGCGGCGGCCTCAACAACAACTCCAGCACGCTCTCGGCCTATGGCCGGGTCGTCGTGCCGATGGGCAGGAAGCCTCCGCGGCTGGACTGCGACCGCCTCTACCAGCTCGAACTGCAGCGGCTCGAGCTCGAGGTCAAGCTTCTTAAGCGCGGGCTCGACCCGCGCATGAACGAGGCAGCGCCCAGCGACGCCGACTGGGCAAGCGACGACGGCTGGACGACCGGCGACCGCAAATAGCCTCGCCGACCGCGATCCATACCTGCCAACGCTCTCAATGCGACACGGTCTGGCGCTTGCGGAACGTTTGCCGCCGCTTGGCTGGATACGATGTGCTGGAAAGCGTTTTGCCCTGGACGAGGGCGAAGCGGGCGTCGCATCGAGGATGAGAACGATGAACCAGAACGTGCCGATGGACCAGGATATGCCGGAGGCGGGCGAGGGCAGGCGCGGTCGCGGCGGCCGCGGGGAGCGCGGCGGCGCGGCGGCCAGGCGCGCG
>NZ_WQNI01000014.1 GCF_010993735.1 Chelativorans alearensis | reverse complement strand
CGCCATCTCCTGCAACGGCGACGGTGAATCATAAAACCCAATCCGTGTCATCAACGCTACGACTCGGAGTTCAAAGGACGTGCTCTAGAGGCACGCCTTCGGGAAGAACGGAAGCCGTCCGACCGTAGGTAGGGCAAGCGCCCGGGCGATGCGGTCTCGATCACTCTTCTCGAGAAATTCCCCGGCCTCCAAGGCTTCAATCTCAGCTCCAGGTTTGCCCGATTGCATCACAAGCCACACAAATTCTTAACACGATTTTCATCGCATTTGCCTATGCCTCGATCTGGTAATGGGGCAATCAGATCAAACCAGTCCGGAATCGGTGATCGGCGGACAAAAGAACGCCATCGAAGAGGGCATCCTCCGGGACCAACTTGCCGATCTGAGGACTGGTCTCTTCATTTCCATGCCGATCAGCACGGTGCTGTCGGTATTGATCCTGGTTGTGGAGCTACTGTTCGGCAACAACCTTGCTGCCGTCATCTGGTTTGTCGCTGTCAACGCTATCAACGGCGCGCGTATCGCGCTTGCCCTTACCCAACAACGAGGGACGCGGGTTCCGGCCAGCAATAGCGGCTCGACGTGGTATTCAAACCGCCTTCGGCTCTACGAGATTCTCGCTCTCCTGTCGGGATTCGCATGGGCCTTTCTTGCCGTACTGACTGACGGATACACTTCCTCTCAGTCTTCGCTCCACATGATTATCCTGGCAGGCATATCGGCGGGGGCAGTGACGTACGGCAGCTCTCGTGCCTCGGTTGCGATCAATTTCATTGCACCGCCGCTCTTGATCACGGCCGGATGCCTGGCGGCGAAGGGGAATTTCGAGGATTATGTCCTTGCCTTTGCGGTCCTGCTCTTTCTCGCCGGGCTTATCCGGAGCTCTCTTGTCGGCCAAGCTCGGTTTCGCGAGACAAGCAGCCTCAAGCACGAGGCAAAACAGTCTGCCGTGCATGATCCGCTAACGGGCCTTCTCAACAGGCGGGGGTTGGAACAGGCGATCGAGCACATGGGTCGGGCAGATGGGCCATCCGTAGCGATGCTGATCGACCTCGACGGCTTCAAAGCTGTCAACGACACTTACGGCCACAAGATCGGCGACGACCTGCTTGAAGGAATCGCCCGCAGACTTGAGGAGGCGTCTCCACGAGGAGCAACACTCGCTCGCGTCGGCGGAGACGAGTTTGTGCTGCTCATTCCCGCACGCATGATCGCATGTCCCTTGGATGAGTTGGCGTCCACAATCATTGCCGCGATTGCAAAACAGCACCCCATGGTGAATTCGGTGCAGGTCGGCGCATCGATAGGAATATATCTATCTGAGAACCCTGAGCTGACGGAAATGCTGCTGCGGGCGGACGTTGCGCTCTATGCGGCCAAGCGCAGTGGCAGGAACGAATTCTGCTTCTTTAACGACGACCTCGACCGTGAACTCGAGCGGAGACAGTGCATTGAACGGGATCTGCAAGCCGCCATTAAAAGCGGGAGCCTGTGTACATGGTTCCAGCCCATCATGCGGCTAGATACCAACGCTATCATCGGGTTCGAAGCACTCCTGCGATGGAACCATCCGCTTCATGGGGCCATTTCTCCGCCCGATATTGTCACCGCTGCGCGCGAAAACGGACTGCTCCAGCTTTTGACAGAGACTGTTTTTCTCAACTGTTGCGCCATGATTGACGGACTCATAGCGACTGGCCGACAAAACATCCGCGTTGCTATGAATCTGTCACCCCGCGAGCTCGAGGCAGGCAATGTCGATGAGATGATCCTGAACGGACTGGAGGCCAGAGGCCTTCCAACCGACATGCTGGAGATCGAAATCACCGAGGAGGCTCCCGTCGATCACGACAGGGTGGGCGAAAAGCTGGGGCGATTGTCCGATGCAGGCGTATTCATCGTCCTGGACGATTTCGGTACTGGCTTTTCCACTCTCGCTTCGCTCAAGGACGGGCGAATCCGGAAGATCAAGATCGACAAAGGGTTCGTTCGCGACCTGGCCACGTCGGTGGAGGATCAGGCTCTGGTCAAGTCGGTCATCGACCTTGGTCAGGCTCTTGGAAGAGAGGTCATGGCAGAGGGCGTTGAAACGGACGTGGATCGCCGGATTCTTCAGTCGCTCGGCTGCACGGTTGCGCAAGGCTTCTTTTTCTCAAATGCGCTGCCGTTGAAGCAGGCGCTGCTTCTGCAGGCTCCGCAGATTGCCGACCAGCATATGTCTCAGGCGGGTTATGCGTGATGTGCCCTCGCCTCCGGACTGCGATCACGCCATCCCTCGCGTAGGCAGCCTGATAGCCACGTCTTCCGGCTCTACCACCGTCACCCTGTTCAGCATGTGCGGCCCCCAGACCGCTGCGACGACAATCATGGCAGGCATATGGTCCTTGGCCTAGTCGCCCTTCAGTCGATAGAAGCGCTGGCCGTCCGCCCCGACATTGTTGCCAGATCGAAATCCTGGCTGGCTGTCGTGATCTGCCCTTTCTCGCCGCACTTCTTGCCGACGAAATGCAGACACCCTCATCGACATCGTCACGGGTGAATTGGATCGAAAACCATTTCGAAGCCGCCAAGCAGATCGCCTTCGCCGACCGCATCGTTCTGACTAAGTCCGATCCGACCTTGATCCGGGACATCGAGAGCCTGAGGGCACGGTTGACCTCGCTCAATCCGGCTACGCCGATCGACAACTCCCACCAGGACGGCTTCGATCCAGCCGCGCTCTTCCAACGCCGCGTCTATGCACCCGCCTCGCCGGGCGACGACGTGATCGGCTGGCTGGCGCTCGAGGACGCCATCCGCGGTGATGGCGGTCACGGTTCCGCCAAGCTGGGAGCATCGCCGTTCGCACGTCAGCCACCCCATCTGCAAAGCGACAAGTGGTGTTAAACAGCGCCGAAAGTGCCATGCCCTCGCCGCTCGCCCCATAGCATCTACACATTTGCTGACGTTGATGGCTCTTCACATTGGCTGGCGTTCACACGGCGGCTTGTGTCGATCTCCAGCAGAGACTTTTGAAATCCAGATAGCGTTTTGTTTAATCCAAAAGTGGTACATATTGTGAATTTTTTCATATATCCGAGAGATGAGAATATTTAATATGATATTTATTCCATAACGTACTATTTGTTCTTAACAATACAAAAAGCATGAATTTCATTAAATATGATCGCTTCGGTATAATCTTTCTGTTATACTTGGAGATCGCCTCGGATAGGTATGTCATGCTGTTTGAAAGAGAGGGCCCACTTGAGGCTTTGCTGGAGGCCGCGCGGAACGCGGCTGCCGGCCGTGGCAGCATTGTGCTAGTCGAAGGCGAAGCTGGTATTGGCAAAACGTCCCTCCTGCGCAAATTCGAGGAGCATGTCGGCAAGAATCATCGAGTGCTCTGGGGCTGGTGTGAGGCGCTCTTCACGCCACGCCCGCTCGGGCCGGTGCAAGATGTGGCGCAATCGCTTGACCAGCGCGTCGGAGAATTGCTCGACCAGGCCGCCGCCCCGGAGCGGCTTTTCCCCGCGTTGTTGAATGCACTTCAGAACGCGAAGGGCACGACCGTGCTCATCTTTGAGGACGTCCACTGGGCTGATAATGCGACCCTCGACCTCGTAAAATACCTCGGTCGTCGTGTCGCCTTGCTGCGAACTACGCTGGTGCTCAGTCTGCGCAGCGATGAAGTAGGTGCCGATCATTCCCTGACGCATGTGCTCGGCGATCTACCGTCGGCCTCGGTGACCCGCGTGTTGCTCGAACCGCTTTCTCCGGAAGCAGTTAAGGCAATGGCCGAGCAGGCGGGCCGCTCCGACGGGGATCTCTATCGCGTTACAGAGGGCAACCCCTTTTTCGTTACAGAGCTTTTGGCGAGCAGCGACACCACACCGCCGTGCATTCCGGCCTCTATACGCGACGCGGTCTGGTCGCGGCTATCGCGCCTGACGCCAATGGAGCGCGAGGTGCTGGAAATGATGAGCGTCGTGCCGGGAAGCATGGAGCCGTGGCTGATCCGGGCGCTTCTCGGTGGCGATGCTGAAGCCGTTGTTGACCAATGCGTGGCGCGCGGACTGCTGCGGCGAGACGGTCAGGGCGCCTTGACCTTCCGCCATGAGCTTGCCAGGCAGGCGACGCTTAATCGGCTCTCACCGTCCCTCCAGCGGTCACTTCACGGGAAAGTGGAAGCAGCACTTTCCGCGCTTCCTGATGCCAAGGCGAGCGCTCTGCTCCCACGCAGGGCCCACCACGCTGCCGGAGCCGATGACAGCGAGCGGGTTCTCGAACTTGCACCGCAAGCCGCGGCACAGGCTGCGCGTCTGGGCGCACATCGAGAGGCGGCTCTACATCTTGCGACCGCGCTGAAATATGTCAATGATGCACCACGGCCGCTTGCCGCGCAACTCTATGAAGACTGGGCTTACGAGGCCGGGCTATCGCTCCTCGTCTATGACGCTATCATTGATGCTCGTCATCGGGCCATTGCGATCTGGCGAGAACTTGGACGGGTCGACAAGGTCGGTCCCAATCTGCGCTGGCTATCTCGGCTTCATTGGCGCCGTGGTGAGGGCGAACAGGCGGAAAAGTATGCTGACCAGGCGGTGCGTGAAGTGGAAAGTCAACCGCCCGGGCCGGAACTGGCAATGGCCTACAGCACACGCTCTCAACTGCATATGCTGCACTACCGATTCGACGAAGCGATCAAATGGGGCTCGCGCGCGATCAGGCTGGCCGACCAATTAGGCGAGATCGAGACACGCGTCCACGCCCAAAACAATGTCGGCACTGCGCTGCTATTCGCCGCCCGCCCGGGCGGGCGTGAGAAGCTGGAGGAAAGCCTCGCGCTGGCGCTGGAGCACGGGCTCCACGACGATGCGGCGCGAGCCTACACAAACTTTGCGGAATGCGCGGTTGTGTCAAAGGACTTCGCTTTGGCCGAGCGGCTGCTGGCCGAAGGAATTGCATTCTGCACCAGGCATGACCTCGATTCGGCGGCTCAATACCTGCTCGGTCGGCAGGCGGAGTTGCTAATGGAGCAGGGCCGTTTTCGTGAGGCCGCTACGATCGCACAGGGCGTCATGAACCTGGAGCACCTACCGATGGTGATGCACTTGCCGGCCCTCACGGTGCTCGGCAGGGTGCACGTGCGGCTGGGCGAGCCCCGTGGGTTGCCGTTACTCCAACAATCGCTCCAAGAGGGATTGGCAACCGCCGAGCCTCAGCGGATCATACCGGTCCGCTTTGCACTGACGGAAGCCGCTTGGCTTACCGAAGACCTCGATGCCAGCCACGAGCAGCTGACGGCACTCGCCGCGATGGATCTCGACAATTTCCGTCCCTGGGACATGGGTGAACTGGCGGTCTGGTGGCAGCGATGCGGGATGGCGAAACCGCTGCGGACGCGGGCAGCACGGTTTCCTCCACCACGATCTGCGGAACTCCGCGGTTATCCGTTGGCGGCCGCACGAGAATGGACACGACTGGGGCTCCCCTATGAGGCAGGGCTTGCTCTGACGCAAGTGAGCGGAGTCGATGCCGGGGCGGCCTTGGTTCTTGCCGTAACCATATTCGAGGAGATCGATGCGCATCCCGCTGCAACGCTGGCGCGAAAGCTGGCGCATCGTCTGGGTATTACAGATCAGTTGCCGAAGATACGCCGAGGGCCATACGCGGCCGCCCGCCGTCACCCGCTCGGCCTGACACAGCACGAACAACAGGTGCTTGCTCTGATCGCTCAAGGCATGAGCAACAAGGAAGCCGCACGGTTTTTGTCGCGCTCCCCGCGCACGATCGAGCACCAGGTTTCTGCCGTGCTTGGCAAATTCCACGCTGCCAACCGGCTGGAGGTTGTCCTACGCCTGCGTGGCGAGCCGTGGCTCCTGCCGACCGCAGATTCGCTACAGGGCCACGAAAATTAGGTAAGCGCGCGAAAACTAGGAAGCGACCACCAAGAAATTGGGGAGCCGTACCGATGCGCGCAGGCACCGCCGCGCATAGGGTTTTGATCGCGGTTCCTCCGCAGAAACAACAGGAGGTCACTATGTATAAAGTTGTAATTCTTACGTCTGTTCTCGCAGTGCTTGGTGCCGGCAACGCAGCTGCGGTCGATGCAGCGTGGGGCTTCGGTCCCAGCGAGGCGAACAGTGAGCCTGCCCCTCGCTTTCAGATCGCCCCCCCCGTCGACAGGATGGTCGTGACCGACAGCGTGGGCAGCGCCAGCAGGTCCTATGGCTTCCCCGCCGGCAATGGCCAGACGGCCGGCTTCTCAGCTGCGGAAGGTTTTGGCCCCAGCGACGAGAACGACGAGCCCACCCCGCGCTTCCAAATTGAACGTTAACCGGCGACTCGACGAACAATGGCAGGCCCCCGGCAACCGCCGGGGCTGCTGCTTCCCCGCGGTGCCCACGGGCCCGCGCTACGCCCGGCCAAATAGCCAAAGCAACTGCCTTTGGGTGGAGGGCGGAAGTTCACTACGAACGCGCAGAACGGCTGGTCTGCGGGACGAAACGGTCATTCTCCCCAGGTCTTTCACCCGCCCGGCTCCAAGCAGGTGAAAGCTGTTTCTTTCGAGAAGCGACGGCACGTGCCGCTGACAGTCTCGAGAGCGCGGCTCGTCGAAGGTATACTGTGTACCCCCGGGCGAGATCAAGTCGATTTGATGCTCGACAGCGAGTGGATAACGCGCGAATTGGCCCGGGAGTTTGCAGATATAAATCACCCCCAGCAAGGCCGTCCTCAACTATTCCGCGGCAACTATTCTGTGTGGCAGCGGCAGGTGTTGCCCGCAATGTCAAGGCCCAGAAGGCGAGCGTTAAGGCGCTGATGCCCGCACCCATAAGGCAGACGCCATTCCAGCCGGCGTGGGCATAGACAATTGTCGATGTCGAGGAACCGATTGCACTGCCGATCGAGTAGAAGATCATGTAAGCGGCGGTGAGACGATTCTGTGCTTCGGGTCGCTCGCGATAGATCATGCCCTGATTGGTGGCATGCGTCGCCTGCAAGCCGAAATCGATGACGAACACGCCGACGATGAGCCACACGATCAAGTGTGACAGCATCGAGATCGGCAACCAAGCAACCAGCATGAGAATGAGCGCAATCCCAGTTGTGCGCTGCCCATGTCCCTGGTCGGCCCACCGTCCCGCGCGTGCGGCACCGAGCGCGCCTGTAGCGCCGGCGAGGCCGAAGAGCCCGACCTGGGTATGCGATAATGAAAAGGGCGGCGCGGTTAGCGGTAACACGAGGGGTGCGAGCAGGGTTGTGATGTTGGCGAAGATCAACATGGCGATGACAGCGCGGATGCGCAGCACGGGCTCCTCGATGAAAAGCGTGAGCAAGGAGCCGATCAGACGCGGGTAGGCGATTCTCGTCTTTGGCCTCTCTTCGTGCGGGAGAGCATTGTAGAGGAGCCCGGCAATCACGAGCGTCAGAACAGCAGAGAGGAGATAGACGCTTCGCCTCCCTGAAAGATCGGTCAGAATTCCGGCAACAGTCCGCGCCGGCAGGATGCCGAGAACTATACCGCTCGTGACTACACCGACCACCTGTCCGCGTTCTGCGCGCCGTGCCAGGATCGCGGCATACGCGACGAGGGCTTGCATGACGACAGCCAGGAGCCCGACCGCCGCCATAGACGCCAGCAACGTCACCGTCGTGAAGGAAAGTCCCACGCATCCGAGCGCCAGAACGGACAACAGCGACTGGCCAACGATCAGCTTGCGACGATCGATGAAATCGCCAAGCGGCACCAGCAGGATCAGGCCGAGTGCGTAGCCCAACTGGGTCGCTCCGACGAACAGGCCCGCGATGGCGCGCGTGAGCCCGAGATCGTCAGCCATCACGTCAAGCAACGGGTGGGCGAAATAGGCGTTAGCGACCGCAAGGCCGCTCGCAACGGAAAATAGCAGCGTGACCGGCCGGGTGAGCACCGAAGCCTGTATTTCTGGCTGGGAAACAAATGCTGATCCCCTCGCACGACCCTGCCGTTGCGTTTCATTTGGGCGAGCGGTGCCGTTCGCAGCGCCATCCGGCGCTGCGCCTCTGGAAGCATTCCCGACCGGTGACAGCGGCTCGCGCATGGAATATCGGCTGACCGCGATGGGCCGGGATTTGTTTCCGGTGATGATTGCGCTGCGGCAATTCGGCGAACGCCACCTTTTTGGACCGGGTGAGGAGCATTCAGTTCTGGTCGGTCGTGAGAAGGGCTTGTCGGTCCACCTCGACATCCGCACTCAGGACGGTCGAACCATCGGCCCCGATGACACGGTGCTGTTGAAAATCCCCGAAGAGGAATAAAATCGACTGGAATGCGGCGAGCAACACGACCCTCAATCGCAAGTCGCGGAGATCGTAGAAGGGCGGGGGGCGAACGGTTCATCGCTACCGGAGTGGGTGGAACCGGGCGAGAATTCGACATTCCAGTAGTTTGAAAAATCGAGGAGCAACGCGCTCGCCTTATATTCTCTCGGCCGCAGATCATCACGCGACGGCCGAACGTATACTGACCCCACGTCAATGTGCGGCCTCTTTGAGAATCCACGATCTGAATGTTGCTATCTTCGGTCGACTGTGGCTAGCTTCGGGATAGACGAGATAATGGGCAAACTCAGCGAGAAGGGCTGTGTCCGCGAGTCGAATGAGACGTCCTTCCTCGAGTTCGGTAGCAATCATGGCCGCAGGTAATAAGCCCGCGCCTTGACCGCTCAGCACGGCTTTGAGGAGGAGACTCGAATCATCGAACGACGGGCCGCGAAGCGCTGTGGTTTCCTCTACGCCTTGTGATTGGAACCAAAGGTGCAGCCCTTTCGCTCGGCATCGTGTACGTGAGGCCAATGGACGAGGTCTGCCGCATGAGCCGGACTCCCTTTTTCGCGCCCCATGTCGGCGCCGCGCGGCGGCCCTGCGCGCCCGCTTCGAGCGCCTGTTTAAACGACGAACCGGCTACGTCATGCTCGACCGGCTGCTGGCCCGGCTGCATCGCCGCAAGCACGAACTGCTGCGCGTTCTCGACCGTCCCGAGATCCCGCTCCACACAAACGGCTCGGAAAACGACATCCGCACCTGCGTCATCAAGCGCAAGATCTCCGGTGGAGCCGTCAGTGACGCTGGCAGGCAGGCCCGTGACGTCCTGCTCGGCCTGATGAAGACCTGCATGAAGCTCGACGTCGCGTTCTTCCGCTATCTCGGCGACCGGCTCGGCATACCCACACAAGAGCCGATTCCGCCCCTCCCGCATCTCATTCGGCAAGCCGCTCAAGCCTGACTGCCCGGAAATCCGCCCCGGTTACCGCGACCGCGTAACCGGGGCAGATTACCGGGCGGCGGGGGTTTGCAAGCGCTCGGGTTTGTGATTCACGCTTTGTGTGACGCTACCACCGATTGATTCTCTTGAGGGCCTATCGCTCGCGGAACTCCGCGGGCTGGTTGGGGCATTGATCGGTGCGGTGCAGGGCCTTCAAGGCCGGGTTGAGAGCTTCGAGATTGAGAACCAGGCGCTGCGTGGCGAGAACCAGGCGCTGAAGGACGAGATCGCGCGGTTGAAGAACCTGCCGCCGCGGCCGCCGATCAAGCCGTCCAGGCCGTCGGGCATGGAGAAGGCAACGCAGCCAACCTGTGATAAAGGCAAGCGCCGCCGGCGCGGCGCCAAGCGCGACGGCGGTCGCGTGAGCCGCGACGTACCAGTTGCGGTGAGCGCTCCTGCGGGCTCGCGCTTCAAAGGGTATGAGACGATCCTGGTACGCGATCTGGTTTTGTCGGCCGAAGTGGTGCGCTACCGCCGCGAGCGGTGGGTGATGCCGGCGGGCGACGCGACCGCGATCTAACTCATTGTTCCTTAATGAAAATCCCACTAAGGTGCAATGGAGATCAGACCTTTGATCCTCGATTCCCACGCCACGTATCCCGCACTCGCACCACGGTAGACCTATTCTCCGCACCGGCGGCGTCTGCCTATAGGGTTGCTGCAGCTTGGATGCGGCCCGGGAGGCGACATGACGACCTATGACGTCGATGCAATTTTGAGCGCTTCGCGCGAGTTCGCAGCCCTGCTAGAGCAGGTCGCCAATGGCCCTGTCGAACTCACGCGTGACGGCGGTCGTGCCTATATGCTGATGCGGGCTGATCACTTCTGCTGGATGAAGATGGCGGTGCAGCGCAGGCACTGCGGATGCTGATCCAACCGTCATCGACGCCGCAGAGGGGACCGAAATGGACCCGGAACAATAAACTGACCCCGATAAATTGCTTATATCCACTCCTGCGGAGTTCACTACTCACAGCGGACAACACCACGACAAAATGGTTCGAATACCTCTCGGCCCGGCAATCTCGCCAAGGGTGGTGGGCATCCCAGAGCCACTCAACCTTCCAGCAAGTAATCCGCCAAGCTGTAGCAGTGGCTCGCCTGATAGGCGTTCCGCCCCCGGTTCATGTACGTCAGATTGAATGTCCGAATGGCGCGCAACACGTGGCGGGTCGCGAGGAATTTGTGGATCGAGGGGGCGCCTCGCACCTTGATGCCGAAAATGTCCTCGCCGCGCGGGAAGAAATAGCCGACGTCTTCTGGCGTCGTGACGCAGTGCTCGAGAAAAGGTTCGTCCAAATGGCCCTGCGCGGGTGAATGGTCCGTGGTGAAATCCGAAAGATGCACCAGGAATCTTGCACGGATGCCCTCGCCGTCCGCATAGAGCGTGAAAAGCTCCATCCAGCTCGCATTAACGCGGACAAGCGGCTTGTCGGAAGTCGACGGCAGACAAGAAACCGACCAGTAGTGACGCTCAGATTTGCGTGGGATGGGGATGCAGTTTTGGCCGTAAAGCCTGAGAATCTTCAGAACTTCTTGTGCTTGCGGGCTACGAAGCAGCTTCTGAAATCGCGCGACGTACTTGAACCGCAGTTCCATAGACTCCGAGCGCTCGTCGGCGTCAGGCAAGTTCGTCTTGCCTTCTATCCAATTGCGCTGCTGCTCAAGATTCAGAAATTGGCGTAGACCAGTGGTGCTGCGGCAAGGAGTAGTGCTCATGTCAGGTGCCCTCAGGAGATGTTGAGAACGACAGCAATTCGCCACAGGCAAACCTCGGCAATCTGATGTCTGCGTTGCGACCTGCTGTAAGTCCCTTAGCTAGCGGCGAGCTCGGATCTCGTAACATCGGAGGAGGCTCAAGCCCGCGGAATGCCCGCGAGACCGCGAGTAGTAGGCATTCTCCTATCCCTTCACGTATCCCAGACCTTCAACGATCTTTCCTCCCCGAACACGGATGATGTTTACCCCTCGAACCCGCTCCGTCTCGTTCTCGCCCCAGCTGAGTTTCCAGCGGATGATCCCGCGATCCTCGCTGGCCCAAATCTCCTCTGCTTCGAAGACAAGATTCGCGGAGGATGCGATGCCCTTCCAGAAATCGAGGCATGCCTCACGCCCGTCGTATCGCGCGCCGTCCGGGGCTGGCGCTGTATTTTCGAGAACGCAACCCTCACCAATCAGGCCGTCGAGTTCATCGGCACGGTGCGCCTCGAAGGCGGCATGGAAACGTTCAATGATTTCACGGGTAACTTCGCTGTTGGTGTTCATCCTCTCACCTCATTGAGTCATGCAGCCATTGGCTGGTGTCCGCTGACTGCCGGTCCGAACGCTGGAGGCGCTGCGACCTGGGTGGGTGGTCGACGGCGCATCGCCCGAAAAGTGCCTGTCGCGTAGGTCTCAGAATGGTTTCTCGGCCTTGTCGCTGCGATAGAGTTTCACCTGGGCGTCCCGCAATGCGACCCTCGGGCCTTTCGCGATCTTACGCCAAGTGTTCAAGGACTGTTGGTCGCGCCAGCACTCGAAGACGTTGATCCGATCCGGATCGACCGAGTCAGCACTGATCGACAGGTCGAGACAGCCGTCCTGCTTCCTTGCTCTTTCGACCATGTCTGCAAACGCCGCTACCGCAGCGTCGCGTTCAACTCCATCCCTGGCTCGAGAGTGCCCGGCTATGATGATCATGTACTTCTCTCCTCTAGGTATTGATCCGCTTGTTCGGAGCGGCTTCGGCGGTCACTCAGGCAAGAGTGCCGATTGACCCGGTGTTTTGGCATAAGCCAAGGCCTCGACGATCCGACCGTCACGGACACGGATCAGGCTGACGCCGCGGAGCGAGCCCCCACCGCCGAAATGGAAGCGCCAGCGAACATTGGCGCGGTCGCCCATCACGAAGGTGTCTTCCACCTCGAAGCAGTTGACGCGGTCGACCGCCATGGTCTGCCAGAACGTCAGGTTCACATCGTAACCTTCGTATCGCGTGCCGTCCGGTGCCGGCTGGATCGTCTCCATGACGCAGTCCGGGGCGATGAGGTCTTCGAAGATTGCAGGATCGTGTTCCAGAAACGCCTGATTGAACCGGCGAACGATTTCCGATGTCTCATTAGATCGCATGACGGTCTCCTACACAGACAGGTCTGTCTCTATATTGCAATATACAGACCTGTCTGTTAGAGTCAAGCGGTGAACCAAATCAGTCCTCGCAACTCCCCTGAAGCAAGTCCCGCGCGCCGTCGTTTGCTCGATACCGCGACCCGGCTTTTCTATGAGTTGGGAATTCATGCCGCGGGCATCGACCGCATCATCGCGGAAGCTGGCGTGGCCAAGGCGACGTTCTATAAGCACTTTCCGTCGAAGGATGAACTCGTCGTTGCCTATATCGAAGAGCAGGACCGGCTCGGGCGGGAGGCAGTGGCAACGCTGCCGAAGCAGCCGCCGCGGGAATCAATCGCTGCTATCATGGGGCGGATCAGCGAGGCCGTGGTCGCGGGTGGTTGGCGGGGATGTCCATTCCTCAATGCAGCGGCCGAGTACCCAGACCCGACCAGCCCGGTGCGGCGGGCAATCGATGCGCGTCGCGTGTGGTATCACAATAGCCTGCGGAAACTCCTCGCAGAGGACGGCGATCCCGCTCCTTCCGTGACCGCTTCCCTCCTCGTCGCCCTTTCAGACGGCCTGTTGGAAAGCGCCTACCTAGATGATCCCGAAAAGATCCCCGCCCTTGTCCAGGAGGGGGTGGACAGACTGCTGGAGCGCCGTTGATGCGCTGTCCCGCAAGCGGCTCGATCTTGCTGGCGCATCGCACGAGTCCGCAGCCTGTTTGAACGCACCCGCTTCGAGATCAAAGCCGTAATAGCGCAATGGCGCAGCAATAGTGCCCATCTTCATCCCGGATGCTCCGCCATTTGCCGCCGATCGTGCGATTTTTCCCGAAATTGCTGCCGGTACGTGCCAAGCGTGGTTGGTTGCGGGTGATTTGAACCTAAATACTAAGCGATTGATTTTGTTGATATCTGTTTTCGACGGACAACGCGGCCAAAACAAAACCCTGCTAACATATTGGTTTAGAAGGTTTTTTGTGTGTGCTTGGTTGCGGGGGGGGGGGGCGGCTTCGACCTTTGTCCTAACTTCTCCGGGGTTCCCGCCTCTGGCGGGATTGGCGAAGTCCAGGATGCCCATCAACTCGCCGCGCAGCTCGGCATGCACCTCGCCGCGCTTCCTGCCCGGCCAAAGGACAACCTCGCCGATCAGCGAGCGCAGTGCGGCGGCCGCCTCCCGACCGCCATCCGAATCATTCAGGGCCTCGGTGAAGGTCACCACCCTGTCCCGGTAGACATTGGCGATGTTGGGATGAACGGTCCGGTATGTCGGCCGGCGCCTCCGCCAAGCGGGCCATGATCTCCGCCTTCTGCCGCCCCAGCTAATCTCTACAGCCGCCAGCTATGGCAACGATTTGATGGGTGGAACTTTCGAGACAATGTCGATGCTTACATCACTCGGATGCAGGCTTCCGGCTATCGGACGCAAACAGTCTACCGAGCCACAAGGGCGGTCGGGGATTACGCCCGGTGGCTCATTGATCATCATCACGACGGGAATGACGTTTCTCGCAAGACGGTCTTCAGTTTCCTGAGCTACCGGAGAAAGATTGGCAAGCTTCAAAACGGAGATCGATCCGCGATTTTGCGGTTCCTTGGCGACCTGTGTGAAGCTGGCATCGTTCAGAGACCGCCCTTGACCGATCCACACGAGCAGATTCTCAACTCGTTCAGCGAGCACCTGAGACGAAAGCGTGGGCTTCAGCCCAGCACGATCGAGTCCAGTATATACTACGCCCTGCCGTTTTTCAGGGAGATATGGAACGGTACGGACGACCTGGGGCAGATATCCCGCCAGGACGTCATCAAATACGTTGAGCGACACCGCCATGATCGCAGCGTAGGAACAACGCAAGGCATATTCACACGGCTGCGGTCCTTCCTGCGATACCTGTTTGCCGAGGGCTTGCTCGATGAAGACCTGTCATCATGCATTCCCGCTATTAGCGGGCGCAGGCGCGCAACACTGCCGAAGTTCCTAACGCCTGCACAACTGCAGAGCGTGCTCGATGCTTGTGATCGCACCACGTCCGCGGGGCGTCGCGACTATGCAATCCTGCTACTGTTGGCTCGCTTGGGACTGCGCGCCCACGAGGTCTCAAAGCTCTTGCTGGACGACATCGATTGGGACTCCGGCGTGATCGCCATCACTGGCAAGGCGGGAACGCAGTCCGTATTACCCCTGCCGTGCGACGTCCGTGCCGCGATTACCGACTACCTGGTAAATGATCGGCCATCTTCAGCATCTCGGCAGGTTTTCCTGCGCCTGGAGACGCCGAAGGTGGGTTTTCCCACCGCAACCGGTATCATTTCGGTCGCCACGAGGGCTTTAAAGCGTGCCGGCATTACCGGGGTCGCAAACGTTCGCTCGCATGTATTCCGACACACACTGGCGACAGATATGGTTCGGTCCGGCGCCACTCTAAATTGGATCGGCCAAATCCTCCGGCATTTGAGCCACGACACCACACGGATTTACGCCAAGGTGGATCTTCCGCGTCTGCGCCTGCTGTGCCTTCCCTTGCCGGAGGGCGCCCGATGACAAAACTCCACGACTTTCTCGAGGCGTACCTCCGGACAAAGCGTGCTCGTGGCTTCAAACTCAAGGACGACGAAGGCAAGCTCCGCAACTTCGTCGCATTCATGGAGGGACGGGAAGCGACCGTAGTCACAGGCAAGTTGGCAATCGAATGGGCTGGAAGCTCGGCGGGCCCGGCAACGTGGGCGATCCGGCTCTCGGCGGTTCGAACATTCGCCCGGTATCTCGCCGACCTCGAGCCACGGACCGAGATCCCCCCGACTGGGGTGTTCCCGCAGCATCACCGGCCGCAACCTCATACCTACACCGCAGCGGAGATCGAAGCCCTCCTCTCGGAGATAAAGCGATGGCGTTCCAGGAACGGCTTCGGGCAATGGACCTTCCATTGCTGCATCGGCCTGCTGGCGGTGACCGGAATGCGGCTCGGAGAGGCAATCCGGCTCACCCGTTCGGATGTCGATCTCGATGCCGGGGTCATTTCCGTCGAGGAGTCGAAGTTCGGCAAATCGCGGATCGTTCCGATTCATCACACAACCGCAGCAGTGCTTCAAGATTATTGTGAACGACGGGACGCCAGCCCGCCAAGGCGGCTGGGCGAGCGCTTTTTCGTCGGCGAACGCGGCAAGGGCCTCTATAAGCAGCGCATCGAGCTGGTCTTCATCACCAGTATGCGGCGTGCGGGTCTTCGTGGAGCGGTCGGCACGCGCAGGCCGAGGATTCATGACCTTCGACACACCTATGCCGTCAACACGCTCTTGCGATGGTACGAGGCAGGTGACGACGTTGACCGTATGCTTCCGGTCTTGTCGACCTATCTCGGACATACCCACACTCGCGACACGTATTGGTACCTTTCAGCGTGCCCGGAATTCATGCGTCATGCCGCCGATCGGCTGGAGAGCAGATGGGGGGAGACGTCATGAATCCAACGATCCTTCCGTCATTGATCGAGCGGTTCTTCACTCAACGGCTGATGCAGCAGCGGAACGTCAGCGCCAACACGATTGCTTCCTACAGGGATACGTTTCGGCTCCTTCTTCGTTTCGCGTCGAAGAAACTCGGCCGACCGCCGTCGCGGTTGAACCTTGCCGACCTCGATGCCCCTCTGATCGCTCGCTTCCTCGAGCATCTGGAGACCGAGCGGAGCATCGGAGCACGATCGCGCAACCTGTGTCTAACGTCGATCAAGACGTTCTTTCGTTTCGTTGCGTTCAAAGAACCGGCATATAGCACTCAGATCCAGCGTGTCCTGGCGATCCCTCCAAAGCGCGTCGCCCGCCGGGAAGTCGAGTTCCTTGGCCGAGCCGAGATCGAGGCCATCCCATCCTCGCCGTCCCCGACAAGACGACGTGGGCAGGGCGTCGCGACTACACGCTGTTGCTCGTGGCCGTGCAGACGGGTTTGAGGTTGCCGGAGATCACTGGCCTTGCTCGGGATGCCGTGCAGTTCGGTGCCGGCGCGCATATTCGATGCGTCGGCAAGGGGCGGAAAGAGAGAAGCACCCCGCTGACCAAACTGGCACGGGAGGCCGTCAAGAAGTGGCTGACGGAACCGCCGCGCCACGGAGCGACCGCGCTTTTTCCAACCGTCCATGGAAATCGCATGAGCGCAGACGCTGTGCAGTTCATGCTGTCCAAGTACGTGAACGTCGCAGCGGAGACCTATCCCTCCCTGCGCTCGAAACACGTTTCACCCGCACACGCTCCGACATAGCGCCGCCATGGAACTGCTATTGGTCGGCGTCGACCTGGCGGTGATTTGCGCTTTGGCTTGGCCATGAGTCGATTCAAACAACACAAACCTACCTCCATGCTCATCTCGCGCTGAAGGAGGCGGCGTTGGCGAAGGTGACAGCTATGGAGGGGCAACAAGGCATTCGCTTCAAGCCGGGCGACAAACTGCTGGCATTCCTGAATGCACTTTGATTTCTCAATGTCAGTGCCGGGCAGCGACTCGCCCGGCCCCGATCCTCCTGCACGGTTTCTCGCGGTGGACTATCCCTCTAGGGGCCAAGGGGCGGCAAGTTTGATCCATCCTCGACGGGCCAACCATGAAGCGGCCCCAGCGCAGACATCACAGAGGCCAGAGACCTAGGCAGTCGGCTCACGACCCGCTTCGGTCGTCTGGTTTACATGCTGGGAAGGCTGCAAACCGGCGAAATGTTACCCTTCACATTGTCGGTCGAGCAGAACGGGATGGAATTGAGCCGCCTTGATGTCCCGTCAGCATTTCTCCTCGACGAGGGATTTGAGGTCGGCGAGGCTGGAGAAGATCACCGAGAAGCGGTCGCCAGCCATGCCGGCGCCAAGGATCACCGCCACACCCTTTGGCGGGCCCGTCTCCACGCTGTCAATCTTCAGCCGGATGTTCTTTTCCCAGTAAGGCGTCTCGCGGCCGTCTTCTGTCTTGATGAAATAGCTGTCGCCACAGTGCCGGATGGCGGCAACACGTGTCTCCGGCGACGCATCGCCGATCGGCTCCGGCGCTCCCGCACGAAGGTATTCCGCCGGGATGAGGCCGTTGGCCACTGCCTTCTCTCCGCCGCCAGGCTTTCCGGCGACCTCAAGAAACGCAATGAGATCGGCGCGCGCCCGGGGATCGGCAATTCCCTGGAACACCATATAGGTGCCTGGGATCATCGCTTCGGGGTCCTTCAGCCAGCCTTCGAGCGCGGCCGCGTTCCAGGAAAAATCCGCTGTCTTCAACCCGTCCGAATAGCGCACGAAGCCTTCGGCCTTTCCGGCCATCCGCTCGAAGACATCGCCGAGGCTCGGGCCGCTGAGATGCAGCCCGGGTTCCAGCGCGTGGCAGGCGACACACGCACGATAATGTTGCGCACCGCGTGTTGGGTCGCCGTCGGCAAGCGCGACGGACGTCGTGTGAAAGCCGACGAGGGCCGCCGCAGCGAAAACGGTTGCTCTCATGTTGGTTCCTCCCCTTCAGCGAAGCCGATGATACCCGCCGCGACAGCCCGATCAAAAATCTGGAAGCCGTCTCAAAACCTTCAGTGGCGGAGACGGCTTGAGCGGAAGCGGCCTCCGATGCCGTTTGGTGATCTGTTACAGTGAACGCGCTCAGGCAGTGAGGGCTCCTTACGTCGTCTTCCTTCGATGCGTGTCCAATTGTTCAAGTTCATCCTGTCCATGCTGGCTGCGTTTGTCAGTATTTTTTCTCTCCTCTGGCTGGTGTGCCATGTTTTGGATCACGATTGGCGGGTCGTGCTGCATATGTATTTCACGCCGATCATCCTGTCGGTCGCCCTCAGCATTGTTTTGATTCTCACGTCCGATCGGCCAATGCTTCTCCGCAGGAAGCGCGCACCAGGAGATCATTCAGTGGAGCGGTGAGCCGGGCTCGTCGCGCAGACGCTCCGCGCCATCCCCCGCCAAGTCGTCGAGAATCGGACAGTCCGGGCGTTCGTCGCCCTCGCAATGTGCGATGAGATGTTGGAGCGTCCGCTGCATGGTCTGAAGTTCTGCAAGCTTTCGGTCGAGCACTGTCATGTGAGCCAGGGCGAGCGCCTTGACGTCCGCACTTGCCCGGTTCTTGTCCTGCAAAAGGGTGAGCAACTGGCGAATATCGTGCACCGAGAACCCCAGTCGGCGGGCGCGGTGGATGAAGCGCAGTGTGTGAACGTCCTTCGCACTGAATGACCGATAGCCGGACCCGGTGCGGATAGCAGCCGGGATGAGGCCGGTGTTTTCGTAGTAGCGGATGGTTTTTGCCGATATGCCCGAATCCTGGGCAGCCTGTCCGATGTTCATGACAGCCTCTCTTAAGGTGTCGCCACGGCGGCTTGAACGCCTTCGCTTGACGCCGTGTCCGCACCCGCCACGACAGGCGGGCGGAAGGTCTTGAGCTGGAGCGCATTGGTGACAACGAAGACGCTGGAGAACGCCATGGCGGCGGCGGCAAGCATGGGCGAGAGCAGGACGCCGAAGGCCGGATAAAGCACGCCAGCCGCCACCGGGATCAGGGAGGTGTTGTAGGCGAAGGCCCAGAACAGGTTCTGCCTGATGTTCCTGAGCGTGCTGCGGCTCAGCGCGAGCGCGTTGGGCACGCCGGTCAGTTCGCCCGACATCAGCACCACATCCGCACTCTCAATCGCCACGTCCGTGCCGGTGCCGATTGCGATGCCGACATCGGCTTCGGCCAGCGCCGGCGCGTCGTTGATGCCGTCGCCGACAAAGGCCAGCTTGCGCCCGTTATCCATGAGCCGGTGCAGCGCTTCCACCTTGCCGTCCGGAAGCACCTCAGCCACGACCTCATCGATCCCAAGCCGCCTGGCGATGGCCTCCGCCGTGCGCCGATTGTCGCCGGTGATCATCGCGATCTTCAGGCCAAGCCGGTGCAGCGCCTCGATCGCCTGGGGCGTCGTCGGCTTGATCGGGTCGGCCACGGCAAGGATCGCCGCGAGCTTGCCGTCGATCGCCGCATAAAGCGGCGACTTCCCCTCGTCGCCGAGTCGCTCCACGACACCCGCAAGGCGCTCCGTATCGATCTCCAGCCGGGCCATCAGCCGGTCGGCCCCGACGGCAACCGCGCGACCGGTAACCGTGGCGCTGACGCCGAAGTCCGGTATGGCTTCGAACGATTCGGGACAGCCAATTGCCAGATCAGACTCTTTGGCGGCTTCCACGATCGCCTCGCCGATCGGATGTTCCGACCGTGTTTCGACGGCGGCGACCAGCGCCAGAACCGCGTCGCGCTCAAATCCGTTCTCGGTGATAAGATCGGTGAGTTCCGGCCGTCCCTTAGTCAGCGTGCCGGTCTTGTCGAGCGCGATCACTTCTGCTTGGCGCACTGTCTGCAGCGCCTCGCCATTGCGGAACAGAATGCCCATCTCGGCGCCGCGGCCGATGCCGACCATGCGGGAAAGCCCTTTTGGAAAAACCGCAAGCCCGGCCCGAAGAGGATCACGCTGGTGAGGACGAACTGGAGATACCAACTCGCCTGCAGGCCGATTTGATTGACGACAAACGCTTCAATCGTGGGGACCAGATAGGCGCCCATCTCCAGCGCGACCACCGGCACACTCAAGATCGCGGCAAGCATGAATGAGCGCGCGAGGCTTCTTGTTTCACGTTCGCGCGCGCCGGCCTCATGATCGGCGGGTTCATCCGGGACAACACGCCGAGCCGCTTAGCCGATCCGTTCGACCGAGGTCTCCAGATCCGCAACGCCAACGGCATCCGATACAATTTCGACAGAGGCCTTTCCCGTAGCGAGATTCACCATAGCGTCCGTCACACCAGGCACAGCCTTCAAGGAGGTCTCGATGCGATTGACACATGCGGCGCAGCTCATGCCTTCGATCGAGAGATCGACGCTTTCCGTCCCCACTTCATAGCCGGCATCGTTGATCGCTCGGATGACGGCCACCGCATCGGGCGGTCCCGAAAAGGCAATGTCTGCGTGTTCGGCCGCCAGATTGACCGAGACGGACACCACACCTGGAACCGCCTGGATGGCCCTCGACCCGACCGACGCAGGAGCCGCAGTTCATGCCTTCGATGGCAATGTTTAGCCGGCGGGGCTCGGCATGCGCCGGTAGCCTCCTGCTTTCCGATGCGACCAAGGATGTCATGATTGTCGTTCCTGTTCGATTGATCGCAAGAAGAGATCAAGGTTCCAGCGGTGGTAAGGTCAAGGGCCGAGGGAATTATTCGACTGGCCCGAAGTCGTGATGTGGCCTGTGACGATCGGTCTCTCGAAGTGGTGATTGGCAGTTGGACGCCAATTCTCTATATTGCCAAGGTGATGAAAACCGTCCGCTGCCTCTTGGCTGCTCTGCTGCTCCTCGTTTTCGGGGGCGGAACGGCTTTGGCTGCCGCACAGAGCGGCGATATGCTTCAGCCTGCCATTGAGGCGTCGGTTGACCAATCGATGCCGAGCGGCTGCAACGACTGCGGCGGCGGTGACAAGGCGATGACCACGACGGCCTGTTTCGCTTTTGGAACCTGCATGCAAGCCGTCGACTCCAATGCCGCGAATTCACTGCCGCGGCTGGATTCCGTTGTCTATCCGGCCGTTACTGAGCGCATTACAGGCTTCAAGGGCTCGCCCGAGCCCTTCCCTCCCAAAACATCCATCCTCGCCTAGGACGGTCCTCACCGCTCGACTGAGGTGATTTCCCGTCCGGGGTCCGGGTGAGCACGCTTTGCGTGCCCAGCCTTCTTGGACCGTATCCGCCGCAGGCTTTTGCCTGTGAGGAAACACTCCAATCAGCGAGGATGGGATGTCTTCCAATTCTCAAACGGCTCGCTTCCATGCGAGCGCACCATCATCCCTTTCGGGGGAGCCGGTTGACACGGACGCGCCATCTCTCCGGCGTCGCCGCATGCTCGCCATGCTTCCGGTAAGCGTATTTGCGGGGCTAACGATCGTGCTCGGATGGGGTCTGGGCCGCAACGCTCAGGTCATTCCCTCAGCCCTGATCGGCAAGGAGGTGCCCGAGTTTAGCCTGCCACCGGTCCAGGGGCGTACCCTTGGCCTGTCGAGCGCCGACCTCAAGGGCGAGGTCTCGCTCGTCAACGTGTTTGCGTCCTGGTGCACGGCCTGTCGGGAAGAGCACCCGGTCTTCATGGAGCTCAAGAGGACCGGCGCCGTACCCATCCACGGCATCAACTACAAGGACCGGCCGGGTGACGCGGAAAAATGGCTCAACACCATGGGCGATCCGTATACGCGCACCGGCGCTGACCTCAACGGACGGGTGTCGATAGATTGGGGCGTGTACGGCGTTCCGGAGACCTTCGTGGTCGACAAACAAGGCCGGATTGCCTTCAAGCATGTTGGTGCCGTCACCCCGGACGTCTACCGGACGAAGCTCGCTCCGCTGATCGAGGAGCTCCGGAAATGAAGAGCGCTACCAAGAGTAAGGCGACTGCCACCATCATTGGCGCCGTCTTGTTCCTTGTCGCGGTTGGTGCCTATCAGTATTTCGCGATCAGGCAGCCCAACGAGCCTGCGGTATCGAGCGCGCCGCAAGCTGTATCTACGGAGACCGCGAGCAGCGATAGCTCCTTCGTGCTGCACGAGACGCCGCAACCGGTATCGGAACTCTCCTTCGTTGATGGAGATGGCCGCGAGATGTCCCTGGCGGCTTTCCGCGGCAGAACGATCCTGCTCAACATCTGGGCCACCTGGTGCGTGCCATGCCGCGAGGAAATGCCGGCACTCGACCGGCTCCAGGCAAAGCTCGGCAGTTCCGATTTCGAAGTCGTCCCACTTTCGATCGACCGCGACGGGCTCCCCAAGGTCAAGGCCTTCTATGACGAGCTCAGCCTTAAGGCTCTCGGCATCTATGTCGATGCCACCGGCAAGGCGGCCTACCGGCTCAATACGGTCGGCATACCCACAACCCTGCTGATCAATCCGGAGGGTCTGGAAACCGGACGTCTGGTGGGGCCCGCCGAATGGGACAGCCCGGAGCTGGTCAACATCATCCAACAACAACTCGTGAAGACGCCCGGCGAGGCGAGCTAACTCAAATTGAACACAGGAATCCAACATGAACAAACCATCCAAACTTTGGCTCATTCCGGTCCTTGCCGCTGCCGCTGCCGTTGTGGCCGTCGTCCCGGCAACAGCGCAACAGCATCCGCTGCCCGCTGCGTCAGGCACTGAAATCAACCACAAGGAAGGGGCCCAGTTGGCGCCCAGCCGTTTTGGCGGGCACGTTCACGCATTGGCGGTGAATCCCGAGACGAAGGAACTCTTCCTGGGGCCCGGCCGATCTATCGGAGCACCGACAACGGAAAATCCTGGACTGCGATCGAGGGCATTCCGAAAAGCGAAGAGCGGGCAAACATCACGTCGATCGCGATCGACCCGAGCGATCCGCAGGTGATGTATGCGACCGGTCACGGTATCGGCGTGATCAAGAGCGCCGATGCCGGCAAGACGTGGGAGGCAGCCAGTTCGGGTCTTGGCGGGCTCTCCACGGAAGGATTCACCATCGACGGCAAGGACCCGAACACGCTTTATGTCTGGGTGTTGGGCAACGGCCTTTACCGCAGCAAGGATGCGGCAACATCCTGGCAACGGGTCGATGACGGTCCCAAAAAACAGGAGATCCGCAGCCTCGTCTCCGTCAACAGCCCGACCGGCATGGGCGGCATCTGGCTTTATGCCGGGCTCGACACCGGCGTGATGAAGAGCCCGGACTGCTTCTGCGGTTGGGACAAACTTCCGAACGAAGGTCTGCCCGAGGGCCGGGTCTACAGCCTCGCCGTAAACCCGACGAACCCAGAGATTCTCTATGCGGGGCTGCGCCAGGGTGTCTTCAAGAGCACGGATGGCGGGCAAAGCTGGAGCCCTGTCACCGATCTTGTCGAGGACGCCATCGTGACCGTGGACGCCGGCAATCCCGACCAAGCCTACGCCGTGGGAACGGACGGCACCCTCGCCGCCAGCACCGATGCCGGGCAGCACTGGACAAAGATGGAGGACGACGATGCAGAAGGCTGATCCTACGCAGAAGGCATTCGCCAGCGCCAAGACCTGGATGATGCCCGTCCTTGTCGTCGGGGTGCTAGCAGGCGGCGTGGCGCTCGCGGCCTACCGGACTATGGCACCACAACCGTCTCAGGCGGACTACGGCCAGATCACGCCGACCGAGGCGACGCTCGCCATCGACCGCGAACAGGTTGAACTCGGCGTCCTGGCGGTCGAGGACGTGGGCCGTGCTGACTTCCGACTGAAGAATACCGGTACCGAGCCCATCGAGTTCAGCCAGGTCCGCACCTCGTGCATGTGCACCTTTGCCGAAATCGTCCTGCCGGCCGGCAAGAGCCCGGAATTCAACATGGCGATGCACAACGACGCGGCGACCAATGCCTGGAAGGGCGTGCTGAACCCAGGTGAAGAGGCGGCCGTCACCGTCATCTACAAGCCGGCGCTGATGCCGGTCGAAGGATCCGTCGCGCGCAACGTGAAGTTCGCCACCACCGACCCGCAGAACCCGGTCGTCGAACTCGGCGTGCACGCGACCGTCAAAGGGGGCGCGGCGGGCTGATGGCTCGCCTGAGACCAAAATAACAGCAGCCAGAGAAGAAAGAGAAACGTCCATGAGCAATTCCGTATCCGAAACATCGCTGAGCGCGGACATATTCCGCTACATCCGCTACCAGTTGCGCGGCCGACGCGGCCTGATCGTCGCGGCAATCGCAGTCGGTATCCCTGCACTCTGGATCGGCTGGCCATGGCTGGTGGTGGCGGGCGTCGCACCCATTCTGCTCGCGCTCGCGCCCTGCGCCATCATGTGTGCGCTCGGTCTTTGCATGCGGCCTGGCGCCTCCGGCGCAAGCGGCACCGACGCGAGCAGTTCCAACCTCACCAGCGACGAAGCGAGCTGTTGCTCGAAGCCGCAATCGGTCGACGAGACGGCCGTTTCGATGACTGCAAGCAAATCGGCTGAGGGATCGGTGGAGCCAGTGGCCTCTGAAGCTCCGCTTCCAGCCAATTCGAACTCGGTTGATGACTCCTACGAGGCTCAACCCGAGGAGGCCGGACCCTTGTCCGACCATCAACAGGAAAAGGAGAAGTTCCAATGAACCGACTGTCGAAAGCGATTGCCATCGCGACCGCCGTTGCAGGACTTGCTGCCGTCCCCATCGCCTTTGCACAGGATGATACGGACACCAGGCAGCCGGATCAGTCGCAAGGCATGCAGGAGATGATGGAGGGCATGCAGGGCGGCGGCATGGGGATGATGCCGATGATGGGCATGATGTCCCAGATGAACGAGATGATGAGCACCTGCAACAAGATGATGCAGACCATGATGCAGGACATGCCTTCCGAGGAAGGCGAGAAGCTCGACAACAAGGGGTAGCCGCACAACGGGAGGCGGGTCGGTTGACTTACCGATCCGCTCTCCCCTTGTCGGCCAAGGAGGACGCCATGAAATCCCTTATACGCCTGTTCGCCGCAACCGCGGCCGTTGTTGCCGTGGTCGCCCTGGCTCCCCCCGTTGCCTCCGCGCACTCGCTCAAGGACGTGCAGCAGGACCTCTTCGACAAGGAGAAATATTTCGAAAGCAGAAGCGAACCCGCGCCGGAATTTGCACTCCAGGACGCCACCGGCAATCCGGTCGATCTCGAAGGCCTTCGGGGCAAGGTCGTTGTCTTGCACTTCATCTATGCCGGCTGCCCGGATGTCTGCCCCCTGCATGCCGACCGGATCGGCGAGATCCAGGACATGGTGAACGAGACCCCGATGAAGGATCGGGTCCAGTTCATCACGATCACCACCGATCCGGAGCGCGATACGCCGGAGGTGCTTGAAGGTTATGGCCCGGTCCACGGCCTCGATCCGACGACGAATTGGGTCTTTCTGACCAGCGGCCCCGACAAACCCGAGGACACCACTCGTAAGCTCGCCGAGAAGTTCGGTCACAAGTTTATCGTCACCGAGGACAGCTATCAGACCCACAGCGTGGTCACCCATATCATCGATCAGAACGGCCAATGGGTGGCCAATTTCCACGGACTCGGCTTCGAGCCGACGAACCTCGTTCTCTTCATCAATGGCCTGACCAACGCGAACGTCCCCCATCACGACGATCCCGCCTCGCTGTGGGAGCGCCTCCGCTCGCTGCTTTAGAAAGAGAAAAGGTACGACCAACCATGTGGGAGAAGCATTTCAGAATCGGCCGCCCGCCGCATTGCCTGCGGCGTCATCGAATAACGGTGCAAGACACCGCCAACTGAGGAATTTCGCATGAAACGTCACATGAAGCCGCTGATCATCGCCGCAACGCTGGCACTGGCTATAGCTGGTGGCACCGCCGGTTGGCAGAGCCAGGCCGGGGAGCGCGTTCCCCTTGCCGAGGTCTCCCATATTCATGGAATTGCGGTCGATCCGGCCGACCCGCAGCGCCTCTATCTCGCCACCCATTACGGGGTCTGGCACACCGCGCCGGACGGCACGGCGGAGCGGATATCCGACAATAGCAACGACTACATGGGTTTTTCCCCGCACCCCAGCGAAGCTGACGTGTTCTTCGCGAGCGGACATCCGGTCAATGGCGGCAATATGGGCGTGATCGTTTCACGAGACGGTGCGAGGACTTGGGAACAATTGGCGAGCGGCGCTGACGGACCGGTCGATTTCCATGCCATGGATGTCAGCCCGGCCGATCCCACCGTCATTTACGGCCTCTACGGTAGGGTGCAAGTCAGTCGGGACGGTGGCAAAAGCTGGGAGATTGCTGGGTCTCCACCTGCCGACGTGTTCGATCTCGCCGCATCCGCCATCAATACGGACATCGTCTATGCCGCGACCCGGAACGGGCTGATGGTCAGCCTCGACGGTGGCAAGAAGTGGAATGCCACGGGGACCGAGGGACGGCCGGCAAGCATGGTCGAGACTGCCCCGGACGGCATGGTCTACGCGTTTGTTCTGGGATCAGGCCTGATGAAAGCGCCGGCCCAGGCACTTGCCTGGCAGCCAATCGCCAACGGTTTCGGAAAGCAAATCCTCCTCCACCTCGCGTTCGATCCCGGCAATCCGGACCGCATGTTCGCCGTCACGGGGGAAAGCAAGATCCTGACCAGCACCGACGGGGGAAAGAACTGGGCCGCCCTGAGTTCGTGAGGCGAAGGCAGAGAATGCATAGCAACCAGCAACTGTCGGCGTCTGCTCCTACCGAAGCTGGCCAGAATGACCCCGGGCGTACGGCCCGGCGGAAGCGGCGAACGGCCGCGATGCTTGCTGTTCTCGTGCTTGGCATGGTGGGCTTGAGCTTTGCGGCGGTCCCGCTTTATCGCCTTTTCTGCCAGGTTACGGGCTATGGTGGAACAACCCAGGTCGCGGCGGCCGCGCCGACGAAGCAGTCCGAGCGACGGGCAACCATCCGCTTTGACGCCAATGTTGCCGCCAACATGGCATGGGAGTTCAACGCCCCGAAATCGGTTGAGCTTGCTCTCGGTGAGACCGGAGTGGTGGCCTGCTCGGGGCGCAACCCGACCAATCGCCCGATTCTCGGCACGGCCATCTACAACGTCGTGCCGGCCCAAGCGGGGGTCTATTTCAACAAGATCCAGTGCTTCTGCTTCACCGAGCAACTGCTGATGCCGGGCGAGGCGAAGGAGTTTCCCGTCACCTTCTTCGTCGATCCGGCGATCGAAGATGATCCGGACCTGGCTTCGGTCACCACCATCACGCTCTCTTACACCTTTTTCGACAAGGGGGCGGAAGCCCTGGAGAAGTGGCCTCCCATGGGATCAAGGCTGCTGAGCTGAAGGAGCAAGAGCGATGAGCCACTCTTACGTCAAAAGGCCAGCCGTTGCTGCCTTGCCATTCGTTCCTGATCGGAGCCCACCCCATGTCTAAGCCAACCGCCGGCCTTGCCGCCGCGATCGCTCTTTCAGTCCTCGCTATGCTCTTCTCCGGGCTGGCGCTGCTTTTTGCCACCGGGCTGCTCGACGCCGAAAGGCCGGTCTCACGCAATTTCGAAGCGCAGGCGCGGCAGTATCTGCTGCAAAATCCGGAAATCGTTGTCGAAGCCCTGCAACGGCTGGAAGACCGCCGGCAGCTCGCGGAGGCGAACGAGTTGCAGACGCTGATCGCGGAGCGTAGCGACGACATCTTCAACGACCCCGCGGCGCCAACGGCTGGCAATCCGGAAGGCGACGTCGCGCTGGTGGAGTTCTTCGATTACAACTGCCCGTATTGCCGCAAGGCGGCCCCCGATATTCAGCAAGCCGTCGAAGACGATCCTAATCTGAAGCTGGTGTTCAAGGAATGGCCGATCCTGGGGTCGGGGTCCGAATTCGCCGCGAAGGCGGCGCTTGCCTCCCACAAACAGGGAAAATACGAGGCGTTCCATCACGCCCTGATGGGCTTTCCCGGCCGGGTCAGCGAGAGTTCCACCCTGACCATCGCGGGGGATGTCGGCCTCGACGTTGAGCAGATCAAGTGGGACATGGAAGACCCGGCCGTCGCAGACGCCATCGCGCGCAATCGCGCGCTCGCCAACGATCTGCGCATCACCGGCACTCCGACCTTCGTGGTCGGTGACGAAATCATCCGCGGGCTGGTCGACCTCGCCACGCTGCAGCGCTTCATCGCCGACGCGCGCGAAAAGCCGGAGGGTTGAGCCAGTGTTCGAGATTTCCAACATAGGCATTCTGACGGCGCTTGCGGCGGGCGCGATCTCGTTCCTCTCGCCCTGCGTTCTCCCCCTCGTGCCGGGCTATATCTCCTATGTTGCCGGCAATGCCGCCGTAGCCGGCGGACCGTACCGCTCTGTCGGCAGCCGGCTTTCCACCTTGCTTTTAAGCACCTGGTTCGTTCTTGGCTTTTCGACCGTCTTCGTGGCGCTTGGGGCGAGCGCCACGGCGATCAGCCGCCTCCTTCTGGCCTATCGCTACGAAACCAACATTCTCGGCGGGGCGATCATCATTCTCTTCGGGCTGTTCATGACTGGCCTGGTGCGGTTGCCATGGCTTCAGCACGAGTTTCGCTTTCATGGCAGCCTGGCCAGCGGCCGGCCGCTCGGCGCCTATGTTCTGGGCCTCGCGTTCGGCTTCGGCTGGACGCCCTGCATCGGACCGGTTCTCGGGACGATCCTCACCGTCAGCGCGCTATCCTCAACCGCGTCGAACGGGATCGCATTGCTCAGCATCTATTCGGTCGGTCTCGGCGTTCCCTTCCTACTGTCGGCGCTGTTCACCGAAAGCCTCGCCAAGCGGTTGAAGGGCATGAAGCGCACCGGACGCCTACTTCAAATCGCGGCTGGCGTGATCATGATCGTCATGGGCGTTGCGATGATGACCGGCACGATGACGACGTTCTCGTTCTGGCTGCTCGAGCAGTTCCCCATTCTCACGAAAATCGGCTGAGGAGGAGCTTCGTATAACCCCCAAATTGCGAGCTCAGCAAAGCGACGAACGACCTGTCCATTTCTGGCGAGCAAATAGTCAGGAAATCCACTGATGAAATCGCACATCATGCCACGACCGGATTTTCTCGACCGTCGAACTTTTCTTCGTCTGGGCGCCGCCGCTTCCCTGATTGGTCTGGGCGGCTGCTCAACCACGCGAATGGCTCAGCCCTTCGTGCGAGAGACCGCTCCCCGGTTTCCAGTCGCGGAGGGTGGTGTCTCCGGATTTGAAAACGATCTTTCCTACTACGCAGCGATGTACGCGGCGCGGCCCGAGGAAAAATTTCCGCTCCCCGCCATCCCCTTTGAACGCATCGATCCGGTCTATTTTCGGCATCTCGTCACGAATCCGACCGGCGAGCGTCCGGGCACGATTGTGGTCGATACTGCCAATCACTTTCTCTATCTGACCCACGAGAACGGCAAGGCGATGCGCTACGGCGTCGGTCTCGGCCGCGCCGGCTTTGAATGGGCTGATCGCGGTGTCATCCAGTACAAGCGCGCCTGGCCGCGCTGGAAGCCGCCCGACGAGATGGTCGACCGCCGGCCCGAGCTTGAACCCTACAGCATCGCCAATGGCGGCATGGACCCGGGCCTCACCAATCCGCTCGGAGCACGCGCGCTCTATATCTTCCAGAATGGCAAGGACACCCTCTACCGCATTCACGGTTCACCAGAATGGTGGACAATCGGCAAGTCCGTCTCATCGGGCTGCGTCCGCATGTTCAATCAAGATGTGATCGATCTCTACGAGCGTGTCACCAACGGCACGCCGATCCTGGTAACCAGCCTCGGCCCGACCACGCCAGACCTGTTGGGTTGAATGTCCTCTTAGCTTGCTTCACGCCGCAGCAGGCCTCCTGCGTCTGCGGCGGCGCAAGTGCTTTCCGAGCCGATAGGCAAGAAGCACGGCGATGATCGCGAAATAAACGATCGGCTCCAAAGGCCAGGATTTCACCACCAGCAGATAGTGCACGGCGGCGGCCGTAGCCGCCAGGTAGACCCAGCGGTGAAGCTTCGTCCAGGTGCTTCCCAGGCGCCGCACCATCCGGTCGTTCGAGGTGACGGCAAGCGGCACTAGGATGGCCAGGGCCAGCATGCCGAAGGTGATGTAGGGGCGCTTGACGATATCGGCCGTGATCGCCTGCAGATCGAGCCGGTAGTCGATCAACATGTATGTCGCGAAATGCAGAAGCGCATAGTAAAAGGTCAGCAGCCCGAGCGTGCGCCGGTAGCGCAGAAGGCTGATGCCCGTGAGATTGCGCAGCGGCGTCACCGTCAGCGTGGCGATCAGGAAGCGCAGCGTCCAGATGCCGAGTTCCTGTTCCAGCGTCCTGACCGGATTTGCGCCGAGCTGGTTGGTGAAGCCCAGATAGAAGACCCATACGGCCGGAGCGAACCCGACCCAGTAGAGGGCGGCGCGCAGCAGCCGGAACCGTACCGCCGGAGACGGCCTCAGTTTCTTGGCGACATCGGTCCTGTGAAGCATCAGTAGAACTTGGTGAGATCCATGCCGGCATAGAGCTGGGCCACCTGCTCTCCATAGCCGTTGAACATCAACGTCGGCTTGCGCTTGGCGAAGAGGCCTTGGCCGATCGGCAATTCCGTCGCCTGGCTCCAGCGAGGATGGTCCACCTCCGGATTGACGTTCGAGTAGAAGCCGTATTCGCGCGGGTTCTGCTTGTTCCACGAGGTCGGCGGCTGCGCCTCCATGAGCGTGATCCTGACGATGGACTTGATGCTCTTGAAGCCGTATTTCCACGGCACGACGAGCCGGATCGGCGCGCCGTTCTGGTTAGGCAGCGTCTCCCCGTAAAGGCCGACCGCCAGGATGGCGAGGGGATGCATGGCCTCGTCGAGCCTTAAGCCTTCCACATAGGGCCAGTCGAGCACAGGGAAGAATCCCCCCACGCCCGGCATTTCCTCCGGCCTCAAGACAGTTTCAAACGCCACGAACTTGGCGCTGCCCAGGGGCTCCACCCGGTTGAGCACTTCCGACAGCGGGAAACCGACCCACGGGATGACCATGGACCATCCCTCGACACAACGCAGCCTGTAGACGCGCTCTTCCAGCGTCACCGGCTTCAGGAGGTCGTTCAGGTCGAACTCCGCCGGGCGCGAAACGAGGCCGTCCACCTTCACAGTCCACGGCTTCGTGGTGAGGGTGTGGGCGTTTTTCGCCGGGTCTTCCTTGCCGGTGCCGAACTCGTAGTAGTTGTTGTAGTTCGTGATGTGTTCGAGCGCGGTCGGCTCCTCGTCGGTCGACAACGGACTGGGCGAGGCTTCAAGCTGCGCCGCCTCCGCGCGCCGTGGCGCCATGGCGGCGGAAAGCCCCGCAGCGGTCGCTCCGAGGATCAGGTCGCGACGATTGAGGTAGACGTCGCGCGGCATGATCTCCGACGGACGGACAGGTGGTGCATGCGAAAATAACAATCGATGAATCCCTGAGATGGCGATCTCCATGGAAGCCTAGCCATATAGTAGCATCGGGCCCGCCTCTGGAAATTCATATCTGCACACAATGTTGTGTCTGCAGCCACGTCGTACCCCGATACTGGCTCGCCACGACGACGTAGCCTTCAGCGGCCAGATCGGCCAATTGCAGCAGCCTCACGTCGGGTGCCAGCGCGCCGAACTCACCATAGCCGCCGCGATTGTAGATAATGGCCGGGTATTTTCCCGGAGCGAGCGGTTCTATGAGGAACCCGCCGACAGAGAGTCGTCGCTTGCATAGGTGATGCGGCTGATTTGCACCTGTTCCAGGAAATCCTGTCGGCCAATCGCCGGATGCGAGCGACACGCGGCACAGGCTGTCATCCGCACAATCTCCGCCTTGAGCAGCGTGCCATTCGGTTGCGATACCTGAACCGGCAGGCTCCCGATAATCACCGTTAGCCAAGCGAGGCCGGCGATGCACCATAGGCGGCGCAGCCACAGCGGTGCGGATGGAGTCAAATAGGACGCGTACTGCTTCATGATGTCCATGCCATCGCCGCGTTCCTCAACGATCGACCGCGGCGGCAGAGGAGTTTCCCCATTGACCAAAGCCTGCGCCCTGTAGGCGCTACATGGTCAATGGCAATGGAGATCACAACCTTGTGACTACCGCAGGGAAACCACTCTATCTCCTGGGACGCGCAGCCATCCTGCGATGAGGGCGCCTCATGCAGTATTGAGTCTGTAGTTGCTACCGGGCGTATGCTTAACACAAGTCGGATGCAGGAGGCTGCAATGAGCGACAAACCGCTTGCCGGCATCACAACAGCAATAATCGCGCTCCGGCTCTCCTCTTCGCGGGCCTGGGCGGTCTTATCGGATGGTTCGGCAGCATGAACATCCTCTTGGCCGTGGCCATGGCGATTGTCGCCGGGATTGCTGTGAATAGATTTCTGCGCCATCGGATTGAAGAGCCCCGGGCATCCGGCGCCGCGAACCACGCCGGAGACCAGCTTGAGGACGAGACGAGCGAAAGTGTCAGCGATTGGCCGGCCCTATCGGCCTGCTGCCCGGCAGCTCCGCGCGAAACGCCAGCCAAAGGGACACAATTGGAACGATCAGCCACTGCAGCAGCGGAGAAATCCCGACATTAACATATGGCAGTACCGGCATTCTTGCGTCGTAGCTCCAACGCGCCAACACATGAATGGAAACCCATTCGATCACCACAGTCAGGAGAAATCCGGTCAGAACGGTCGCGACCACAAAGGCGAAACGGGCGTAAATGGCCAGAAGGGCCTTCTTGCAAGCCACCATCCCGCGAGAATGGCTGCTCCGGCAATGGCGATGTCGCCCAACGTGCATTGGGCGATATCCGAAACAATCTGCAGAGGCGATCCTGAGCGCCAGAGAGTGTAAAGCGGCGAATGGGCAATCTCCCCCAAAACGCATGGAGAATTGCCGACGACGACAGATAGACAAGCCAGAAACGCCTTCCCATTTGTTCTGGACTTGATGTCGCCACATGGGTCACATCGTGGCCCTAGCCCCTGTTACTTTTGGGGGCCGGATGGTACCGCCAGTAGCCGCTACAGGGTCAAGATACCCTTGTCCTTCGAAGATTCCTGCAGGATTGACGTGGCCCGATGATTTCCCGCCGTTTCGGAGGAAGTCGCCTGCGGATCATCGCTGCGAATACCGTCCCCAGACCAGTTCAGGCAGGAAGGAAAGCGCCACGAGCCCGAAGATGGTCCAAAGGGTCAGGCTCAATCCGTTCGGGCCGAGCGGAACCAAACCCCAACCGTGGACGGCAACGACGATCGCCCCCGCCAGCAGGACCGGGCCCGAGAAATAGCAGTGCCGGCGGCGGCAGCGCCGGACATTGAGCACGCAGCCAAGCCCCATCCACGCCAGCGCCGCGGCCCAAACCAGCGCCGTCGCCGGCCGCGAAAGCGGCAAGAAATCGGTCAGCACGCCGGCGGCGATTGGGATCACCCACCAGATCGCGATGCTGATCGGGCTTCGCGCCCAGTCCACGGCTGACGGCTTCGGCAACTGACCGGTTTTGGCAGTATTCATGGTTATCCTCCGTCATCTCAATGAGGGCCGGCAGCTCCATCACTGACACGCATCCATCTCGGCGAGGACCGATCCGGATGGCGCCGACACTTACGCCATCGCTTTTCGCCGCCGAGTCAGCTCGGCCTGGAACAGATGCGCATTGGACCGCTTGCCGATATCGAAGGCTGCGTCGAGCGAGAGCAGGATGGTCGCGGGTTCCGTGTGCTTCGCCTGCCAGCGCTCGCCGGAGGCGCGCGAGACGAAGAAGAAAATGTAATGGCAGGAAGTTGCCATGAGGCGCGCCGCCGATGATTGATCCCACGTGTCGGGACGTCCCATGGACACAACGATGTCGGCCGGCTCCGTGGAGATGATACCTTCGGGCGACACGGTGAGACGCATCGGTTCGTTCGATTCGGGATCGCGCGACTCGATCTCGGCGGTCTCGCCGAGGAGTTCCGGGATGAACAGGCTGTCATACGCACACCACGTCCAGAGCTTGCGTCCCTTCACTGTGATCTGGTGGGGCGTCGGCACTACCGAGAGCCCCCAGAATCCGACGATCCGATCTCCCTTGTCTGTGTGGATGAGGGGGTGCAGAGCGGAGTCCCTCATGAGGGCTTCCGCCGCACCGAAGGTCGTGCCGAGCGCCTGCGCCAGCCGAGAGCAGGTCACGGCTTCGCCTTTCGCCAGCTCTCGAAGGAGAACAATGCCGGCGTGCTGTTCGGTGAGCGAGAACACTGGGAGCGATTGCGCTGCCAACTCCCACAAATCGTCATGAAGCGTTTTGTCGTTGCGTGTCATGGTGACATGTCTCCTTTTCGGAACGACCGGCGGGTCGTCATCCAGCGGCATCTCACTGCAAACGGAAGCGTCCGTCTTGAAGCGGATTAGCGCTTAAGCAGCCAATTGCCGCGGAGGAGCAAAATAGCGAGCGCGGAAGGCACCCGGCGACATGCCGACCAGCCGCCGAAACGTGTTGGTGAAGTGGCTCTGATCCGCAAAGCCGGCGTCGAGCGCGATTTCGGAGAGCAAATCCTGCGAAGCCGTCAGCCGATGGCAGCCGAACTCGATCCGCCGCTGGCGGATATAGTGGCCGACCGTACAGCCGAAGCGTCGGCGGAACTCGCGGGCGAGATGCACGTGGTGGACGCCGGCCGTCCGCGCCAGGCTCTCGAGCGTGTGATGGCGGCGAAATTCGTCGTGGATCTGCTCCTGGACGCGCGCTAGCCATGACGGTGGGGCATCACGCACTTCAAGGCCCGGCCGACCGCCAAGCTCGCCAAGCAGATCGAACAGGGTGTTTGCTATGGATGTGGAAGACAGATCGTCTTCCAACGCCAGTTCGCTCCGCAGTTGGAAGGCAAGCCAATGGGGCGGTAGTCGGCGCGTAGCATTCAAGCGTTCGAAGTCCAGGGTGTCGGCGGCGACCCCAACGACAGTTGGATCGATATCGACTGTCAGGCAAAGACTGCCGGCGTCCGAGACGCGGGCGCCATAAATCTCTGCGGGCGGCTGGAACATAAGGGACGCCGGACCACAGGTGAGCCGTGTGTGGCCCCAATCCGCCTCGTAGCCTCCCTCGAGCGTGAGGCAAATCCGTGCCCACGGCAGCGACTCCGCCGAGATGAAGGCGGCCGCGCAATAAGCGGTTTCGTGAACCCTGAATCCGGTTGCGTCGAGCGTTTTGAGCGGATGCACGCAATCGACGGGATTTAGATCATTCATAACATTCGCTACGTCGCGCAGCACGAGAGCTGCTTGACGTCCTTTGTGAAGGTGATGACGGCGGGTCTCAATTCCGCGGCCTTTGTCAGATGGGGATGGAAGGTCTCGACGAGATCGTAAACTCCGAGCCCGAAGCAGGTGGCGAGCGTCGCTTCCTGAATGATCTCTCCGGCCTTGGCGACCAAAATATTGGCCCCGAGCAGCTTGCTGGCGTCCTGGGCGACAACGTCAAAACGTCGATTATGGCGCATATGCCGGGTCCTTGGTATTGGTCCGCCAGTGCCCATCCAATCTTCCTAGACCATCGAACTGATGTCGGATGCAAAGCTGGGGTAGGCGAAGATGAGTCCCTTGATCTTGTTCGCGGTCAGACCTGCGGTCATCGCCATTGCGAAAAGGTTGATCTGTTCCTCGGCACCGGGGCCGATGAGGTGCGCGCCCAGGATCTTTCCGGTCCCCTTTTCGACCAGAACCTTGTAGGCGGTGTGCCTGGCGCCGACGCGCAGTGACGAGTACCAGCCCGCCGTCTTGTCGAAATGGGTGTCGAAATCCAATCCCCTGTCGCGTGCTGCGGCTTCGAAAAGACCGACAGAGGCTATCTGCGGCAGCGTGAAGACGACGCTTGGGATCGGCGGATACTTCACCTCCCGCTCATCCTTGCCGGCAAGCAGGTTCTTGCCGGCGATCCGGCCTTCATTGGCTGAGACGGGAGTCAGGTTCGGGCCGCTGTCCGCACAATCGCCCGCGGCGAAGATGGCGGGGTTGGTGGTCCGCATGAAGCGGCTGACCTTGATGCCCTTGCGGCTATACTCAACGCCCGCCGCTTCGAGATTGAGATGGTCGATATGGGGCACGCGACCGGTTGCGTGAACCACCAGATCGCAGCCGACAGTCTCAACGGCTGTCGGCGTCTCGTAGGTGACCGCGAAACCTGTGCCATTCTTCTCGATCTTCAGAACCTTGGCCTCCGTGCGCAGATCGATGCCGAGATCGGCTGTGGCTTCGGACAGAATCGCGACCAGGTCCGGATCGAAATTCCCCAGCGGCCGCTCCATCATTTCCAGAACCGTCACTTCGCGCGCGCCCGCACGCTTTGCGATATGGGCGAATTCCATCGCGATGAATCCGCCGCCAACGAACACCACCCTGTCGGGCCGTTCCGGCAACGCGAGGAAATCGGTGCTGGTCGCCAGCAATTCCTCGCCGGGGATGTTCAGCGTCATTGGCCGGGCGCCGGTGGCGATATGAAAGTGCCGTGCCGACAGGGTTTCGCCATTCACCTCGATCCTGTCGCGCCCGGTGAAGCGCGCCTCGCCGTGCAACACGGTAATGCCGGCCTTCTCAAACCCGCCCTCGATGCGGCCGGGCATCGCATCGGTGAATGTGCGCTTGAAGGTGATCATGTCCGGCCAGTTGACGGCGGTCTGGGATTCCAGCCCCTTGCCGGCGAGGCTGCGGGCCCATTCGACCCCCTCGGTCACGGCGATCAACATCTTTTTCGGGTCGCAGCCCCGCAACGCGCAGGTGCCGCCGAAGGGCAGGCTGTCGATGCTGGCGACCGACCAGCCAGCCTTGGCAGCCATCCGGGCGACACCGTTTCCGCCCGTCCCACCGCCGATCACGATCAAATCGAAACTTCTGGTATTGCTCATGGTTTTGCCCTTTCAGCCCGTTGCAACTGCTGGACTGCCTTCTGTTCATGAAAGCTGCCACCGGTTCTGGCGAAAGCCTATTTATGCTGGCCATGGAGGGGATGCGTGACGGCACCGTGGCGAACATCGCTGGCGCTCGATTGCGCACTATGGCGCCACAGAATGATTCCGATGACGGCCAGGACCGTACCGGCAAACCAGAAGAAGCCGCCACCGACAAGCCAACTGGCGAGGCCGGCAAAACTGATCGCCCGGGTCGCGGCAAGCACCAGTGCGCCGCAGCACATGATATGGGCTACCAGCAGCCCTGCGATACCATAGCCGTGCGAAGGTTCCATTTTTCCTTCCTATCCGGCGCAGCAGGACAGCTTCGCCACGTCCTTGCCAAAGCCCTGCGCGGCGAGTTTCAGCCCTTCGACCGTGGTGAGATAGGGAAAGATCGTCTCGCCGAGCTCCCGTGTCGTCATGCCGTGCTTGATGGCCAGCACCACCGTCTGGATGCTGTCGGCGCCCTCGGGCGCCAGGATCTGGCCGCCAAGCAGACGATCGGTCCCGGCATCGGCGACCAGCTTGATGAGCCCGCGCGTGTCGCGCGCTGCCAGCGCCCGCGGCACCTGGTCGAGCGAGACGATCGAGGTCTTGGTCGTAAAGCCTGCGGCCTTGGCAGCCTGCTCGGTCAAACCGACGCCGGCGACCTGCGGATCGGTAAAGGTCACCCAGGGCATGGCCGCGTTGTCATAGACGAGGCCGTCGCCGTTCAGGGCGTTTTGTGCCGCGAGCTTGGCACCGTAGGCCGCCATGTAGACGAACTGGTCGCGGCCGGTGACGTCGCCGGCAGCGTAGACGCCAGGCTTCGAGGTGCGCATCCGATCATCGACCACAATGCCACCATTGCCGGCCAGAGTGACACCTGCCTCGGCAAGGCCGAGGTCACTGGTATTTGGCGACCGCCCGGTGGTGACGAGAACCTGTTCGGCACCGATCAACTGCTCCTCGCCATCGACGGCCACGGTGAGCTCCACTCCGTAATCTGTCTGCACGATTCTGCGGTAGGCGAGGCCCATCGCTGTGGTGATCCCTTCATCGCGGAGGTAACCGATCAGGGCCGCTGAGACTTCCGGCTCGGCTTCCGGCAGCAGGCGACGGCGGGTTACGAGCATCACTTCCGTCCCGGCACGTGCGAACATCTGCGCCAGTTCGCAGCCGATATAGCCACCGCCGATCACCAGCAGCGAGCGCGGCAGTGTTTTGAGTTCGAGTGCTGTCGTGCTGGTGAGGTAGGGTACGTCCGCGATACCGGGAATATCCGGCAGTGCCGGCGAAGAGCCGGTCGCTATGATGATCTTGCCGGCCGAGATCGCGGCGCCGTTCACGAATACGCCCTGTCCGTTCAGGCGCGCAGGACCCTCAAGATAGGCAATCCCGTTATATTCGGGCAGCAGGTCGACATATTTCTTCTGCCGCAAGAAAGCGACCAGATCGTCCTTGGCCGCGATGAGACCTGCCCAGTCGACCACGTTGGCCTCGCCGGCAAGGCCAGGGAAACGATGCGCGGCGCGTGCCCCGTGCAGCGCCTCGGCGGCGCGGATCATCGTCTTTGACGGCACGCAGCCGACATTGACGCAGGTGCCGCCGATCGTGCCGTGGCCGACGAGCGCGACCTGCGCGCCCAGCTCAGCGGCCGTGATCGCGGCCGAAAAGCCGGCGGAACCGGCGCCGATCACGGCGAGATCATAGCGGCCATTGGCCTTTGGCGCACAGCAATCAGACATGGGAACTCCCTCAGTGTTTTCCGTTATGGGAAGGCGGCCAGCGCCGCCATAGATCGTAGCCGACCACGGCAACGAAGAGGACGAGAAGCGGTGTTAGCACGTAGATCGTCGTGCCCGTCAGCACCGAGACACTGATAAGGCCGGTGGCGATCAACAGGGCAGGCCCAATGCAGCACACGACCGCAATAACCATGCCGGCCAACCCAAGGCCAAAGAGCGACTTGTCGCTCATGGCTTCAGCTCCCTATGGGGCGGGCCGGATATCCCCGTTGCGTCGGCGCAGCTGCAATGGCCTCGATTGTGGTAGCGGCCGGGTCATAGGCCACAGTGACCTGCTGGCTGGCAACGTCGACCGTAACCGACCTGACACCCTCGACCCGTTCGATCGCCCCGCGCACGATAAACAGGCAGGACGCGCAATACATGTTGTCAACGGCAAAGGTCTGCAGCCGTTCCGACGCCGCGACCTGTGTCAGCACAGCCTGGCCGGACGACGTCGGCACGGAGGGGCCTGACCCCGTCGATGCGAAAGCCAGGATGGCAAGCCCGCCCACGCCAAGTATGGCGGCGGCAACGGCGATTCTCGCGCGATTTCGCATGTCCTTTCTCCTTTTGCGGGTCGCCAAGGGAACGAGCGCCCGCACCAAGGTTCCTATTCCATGAAGGGTACACCCTGTATCAAGTACAGGGTCAAGCGACTCCTCGACGAAGAAAACACCCGCGGCATCGAAACTGCGTGCAGCGCTTGGCTTGGCCGAAAAGGGGGGCCGCAAAACGGGGATGTAGGCCGCGTCGATGGGCTGCCTCAACCGCCAGCGTTCAAGGCGAGCCTTGAAGGGTATCCGGCGTTCGTGGTGGCGTTGATGAGGGCGTCAACATTGGTGACATCATCATCGAAGACGACGGTGGCGCTTACTGGCGGCGACGCGCTGTAGTTCTCCACCACATCCACGCTTGCAACGCCCGGCACCCGCTGCAACACGGAACGCACGATGGGGGCGCACAAAGCGCATGTCGCATTTTCCACACCCAAGGTGACCGTTCTTTCTGCAGCATAGCCAGTGATAGGCGAGAGCATTGCGAGGGACGCAACAGTGATGGCCGCGAGGCGAACGAAGGAAAGCTTCATGTTTTCTTCTCCTTCCAGTTGGGGCCGATCAGAGGAAGTAGACGGCGAGACGGGGAAATGCATAGGCGATGGTGACAAGGACCGTAGCGGTCCAAAGGCCGATCCTTGCGATCCGGGTTGACCTCGGAGTGGCGCAGTAGCTGCCCTCGGCGCAGGCTTTCTTTGCCTTCCAATAGACCGCGTAATAGCCGTAGCCAAGGAAAGCCAAGGTCATCGCGATGAAGTAGGGCTGGTAAGGTTCCAACGCCGTCAGATTACCGATCCAGGCGCCGCTGACGCCAAACATGAAAAGGGCAAAAGGCAAGACGCAGCAGCTCGATGCTGCAATCGCGCCGAGAATTCCTCCGACAGCGGCCAGTTTGGATCCCCTGACGGCACTTTCGCCACCGTCGATCCCGCGCGCCGGATCCAGGGAGGCGTCGTGTGCATCATTCATCATCCAAACCTCATGACAGTTGCCAATCCGCATGGTACATAACGCCTGTATCAACTACAGGCTCAAGACGGAACTAGCCCCATGGCGAAACACACTTCCGTGAACGGGTTGCAGCGCAGCGTGCTTTCCAGGCGAACCGGCTGCCACCTCGAGACCATTCGTTACTACGAGAACATCGGCCTCATGCCGGAGCCACCGCGCAGTCCAAAGGGGTATCGTCTGTATGACGAGACCCATGTTCAGCGCCTGCGCTTCATCCTACGCAGCCGCGAGCTTGGCTTTGGCATCGATGAGATTCGCGGCCTGCTGGATCTCGTCGATCGCAAGGCTCAGACCTGCGCCGAGATCCAGGAACGGACAAAACCGCATCTGGCGGAAATCAGGGCCAAGATCGCCGACCTTCGGCGCATCGAAAGGCTCCTGGCCCGGACCATGGCGCAATGCTCGGGCGAAGACGTGCCGGAATGCCCGATCCTTGACGCGCTCGCTGCCTGAGGTCGATGGTTGCGTCGGTGCTGCGACGAAGTGTGTCGCGAGAAACAGAAGCAGCAGGAATTTCAGCTATCAAACGAGGGGGCGGAAGTTGCAGCTGGCGGCGATGAGATCGCGTTGGCAACCGAACTGAATGCTGGGCAGCGGCGAGATGCAGCGACCCTTCCGGTCATCGCTTCTGTATGACGAGCTTCCACGCAACTGAGACATTCGCGGCGCCGGACACTTTGACTATGCCGAGCGAGCGCGGCCGTTCTTATCGAAAGTCCCGTGGCTTAGGCGGCTTAATCGGCATAGTCTCCCGCTCGGGATAAAATCCTTATTGACACAGACAGCGGGTTCGCCGCCCAGTCTGCACCCCTGTGGGAACTTCTGCTCTCCGCAAGGGCCGGCCTTTCGCCGAACCATTATACGCACCCACGTGCCGACGTTTCCAGAGGAGCGGGTGTATTTTCGGCCTGATCGGGGCCGATCGGTCCTACCGCTTTCGGACTTTGCACCAGGTTAGCTGCCGGTCGCTATAACCGCAGCCTGGGGAAGGCGGGCCGTACATGGCAGGCAGCTTGGCCCAACGTATAGGCTCAACGGAGCATGGGATCCGTAAGATCAATGGAAAAGGACTTGAGCGCTTGACCACTATCATAGCGAACCGAGATGTTGATGACGCCTTCCTTTCGATCGCCGGTTGTGATCACGACGGCCTCGTCCCCAGTCCAGCTGATGTTGCCTGCACCTGGATCGGCCGCCCGGAGACGTTCGGTAAGAAGACCCGAATGTGGCTCCACACGGTCCCCGATCAAGCGATGCAGCGTCACGGGTTCAGCACGATTCCAACGCGCGACATAAATTTCGTCCTGATAGGAAAATACGTCCATGACCCAATCGAATGGCAGCGGGATCGCCGTCAGGACAATTTCGCCATCTGGCTCACGCCCGACAGCATAGAGCTGTCACGTCTTTGTACAATCCGTCCAAAAAATGCTGCTGAGCGGCTGGTTGAGGCCGCGTCAAACGCTGATTTGATCCTCGGCTCCGTCAAGATCTTGCCACCGCAGACAACCTCGTAATTCAAAGCCTGCTTCGTAGTCTTGTGGGTGGGATCCAGGGCGTATGCTTGGTCCCCGAGCATGAACGGACTTCTTATCTCGAAATCGAACTCATGGAGGTTCGTGGTTACGCCGGTTTCAACCTCGTAGTCGATCAGATGGTACTTGTTATATCGTCTTTGAACGACGAGAAAATGGCCTGGTCGGTTCGGAACCGCCCTCAACGCCGTAAACGCGGAGGCATTCCGCCGAAGCAACCGCCGCGATCCATCCGTCAGGTCGACAAAATACGCATTGGCACTGCCGTTGTCTCCCTGCGTCGGTACGATTGCGCCAAATATGGGATAGTTCACATCCGAGTTGTGAAGCGCGACAGACGTCCTGTAGCCCAGGGGCGTCGGCTGGTTCCCATACAGCAACCACACGAAAGCTGCGAGGAGCAGGAGGGGAAGGAGCAACAGGAGCGTGAAACCGGATTTCATATGGGGTTGCGATATCGTTGATCGAGGTTCCGGTCCGAAGGGGCAGCAATCACCAATGATTACATCCACCGCTACCGCGTTATATGAATCGCTGCAAGTCAAAGTAGCGACGAGGATCTCTGCTTCTTATGACACGCGGCATGGGTCTGAGTGTTCCCTCCTGGGGTAGTCGTTGCAGGCACCTGGTGGCATGGATCACGTTTATCGTAGATAACGGCGCAGAATTGTCGCACGTTTTGGGGGGGCTTGCGACCATCCAACCTAGTTTGAGATCGGAATCCGATAGATCGTTCCATCGCCCCAAGCGGCGGTGAGCAAAGAGGCCCCGTCAGGAGCGACTACCAAGCCGACCGGGCTTCGCAGCCCGTCCGCGATGGCACGAGATTGCCCATTCGGCAGAATTTCCCGCACGGTCGTTCCGCCATAATCTACCACGAACACGCGGCCGTCTGTCGTCATTGCTACGCCGGGGCCGGGCGTGCCAAACTCCTCGCCGGCCTCCATGCGCGCGCCGTCCGCGCGCAGGATCGTAACTCCGCCGCCGATGTTGGACACGACATAGCCATTGTCTGGCGTCTGGACCGCCCCGACCGGCGTTTGCTCCGTCGATGACGGGTTCCAGATTGCCATTCCCGGTCACGGTGAGGATCTGGTTGGTGCGGCGGTTGGCGATCAGCAGCCGGCCTGACCTGTCGAAACTAAGCCCGGCCGGCGTTACAAGGCCGGTCACATGACGCTGCGTTCTCCTGCCGGCGTGAAGCGATAGACTTCATCGCGCGAATAGGATGCAACGTAGATCGCGCCATCAGGGCCTACCGTCAGCCCGGAGGGGCGGAAAGCCCATCTGCGAACGTGGTGCGATTTCCGGCAGGATCGATGCGTGAGACACGGCCCGCGCCCCATTCCGCCACGAATAAGTTCCCCGCAGCGTCGAAGGTCATGCCGACCGGCGAGCTAAACCCGTCCCAGAGCTTTTCAGGTGTGGCGGGGTTTGCGCATGCAGCGGTCGGAGCTGCAACCGGCAAGCCGGAAATCGCGACGAGTGCGAGAGCGCCGGTGGCGGTCAAGGTGCGAAGAAAGTTCATCATGCCGCTCCCTGCTGCTGGGCGGGAAACCGGGCGGTGAATACTTCCTTGGCCGCGAACAGTCCGTTGAGCGCCGCAGGAAAGCCCGCATAAACCGCCATCTGCATGATGATTTCGGTGATTTCGTCCTTCGTCAGCCCAACATTCAGGGCCGCTTCTATGTGGACCTTCAATTGCGGGGTTGCGGTTCCCATCGCGGTCAGCGCCGCGATTGTGGCGATTTCGCAGGCACGCAGATCAAGGCCGGGACGGCTGTAAATGTCGCCAAATGGAAATTCGAATGGGTAGCTTGCGAAGTCTGGGGCGATGTCGGCCAGAGCGGCAATGACGTTATTGCCTGCCTCGCCGTCGATTTCAGCGAGCGCCCGCTTGCCGCGCTCCAGCCGGCTTCCGACGTTGGGGGATTGGTGCGTCATAGTCTTTCATCCTCTGATCCTTGCCGGCATATCCGGCAATCTTGGTGTCGAGGACGAGAAGACAGGTTTGCAGTTCGACCACATGGGCGCGGACACGCTCGCGGTGCTGTTCAAGCAACGCGCTGCGTTCCGCTTCCGTGCCGACGCCGCGCTCCCGCAAAGCCGCGTAGCGCAGCATCTCCCGAATAGGCATTCCGGTCGTTTTGAGACGGTCGAGAAATTCTATCCAGATCAGGATTGATGCGTCGTAGTCACGTTGGCCCGATTGGTCCCTGTCGGCATGGGGAAGCAGCCCGATCCGCTCATAGTAACGGATGGTATGGGCTGACAGTCCCGAACGCTTCGCCAGTTCGCCAATCTTCATGAACGCCCTTCTTTCGTCACGACGCACAGGAAGCTACAACTTAGAGTGCACTCTAAATCAAGAGGTGATATCGCGGAAATTCGAAACTAGGGAAGCGCTGATTTCGGGGGACACCCTGTCGCAAAAGTCAGGCGCAAAAATCGCGTTCGCGCGAGACTTCTGCGACATTCAAAATCGGTCAAGGGCGGCGCCGCATCCCAAGGCTCCTTCTCAACCAGGAGCCTTGAATCAAAACACGCAACCATGTCACCCGTTTATGAGTTTACGGCCTATGGGCTGTCCAAAGGATTGTGCTCGACGAGATCGACGCAACGAAACTGTTGGAAGCCATACACGACCAGGCTTGTTACTGGGGAGACCCCGGCTGCGGCAGCGGCTCCGAGTGACGCGGCTTTTCCTGCTCGACGATGCGGAAACGCACCGGATCTGATGTCCAGTCGAAGGGAAGCGGCAGGGGGGCGACACAACCGGTCGCCATCGTTTGCCCCTCTGCGTTCTGAACTTCGAACACGATGCCCGGCCGTTCCATGCTGGCACATTCAGGCCAGCGGTCGAAATCGATCCATTCACCCATGACTTTGCTCCCCCACCTCAGAGGTGGAAATCGCTGTCGACAAGGACCGAGACGTTGAGGATCTCGACCTGAAAGTCAGCGGTGCTGTTGCCATCGGTGTCGCCTGATAAAACGCCATTGACGAAATTGAGTTCGCCGGCCTTGCCAGTGAATGCCTTCCCCCCGATAAAGGAGAAGGCCTGATTGCCACTGGCGGTGCTGTCCGCATCCATGCCCCTCAGGTCAATCGTATCTCCACCTGAGACGAAGTCGTTGATCCTGTCGTGGGCGGAGGGCAGCGAGTTGCTTTCCTTCCGAAAGACATAGATATCGGCGCCGGCGCCGCCAACCAGAAGTTCTGAACCAGCACCGCCGATCAGGGTGTCATTGCCGCCGGAACCGTAGAGTCGGTCATTGCCGCTACCGCCGTAGAGCCGATCGTTGCCCGCGCCGCCATTGATGCGGTTGGCCGCCGCATCGCCCACCAGCAAGTCGGCGTGGCTGCTACCGATCAGGCCTTCGATGGAGGCGTAGCTGTCGCCCAATGCGTCGCCGCTGTTCAGCGATGGCTTGTTAAGCCGCGCCGTCACGCCAGCTGTGGCGCCGGCATAGCTGCCGTAGTCGAAGCCAGTGCCGCCGTCGAGCTTGTCCGCCCCTGCCCCACCGACAAGCACATCGTTGCCGCCGCCGCCGGAGAGGCTGTCATTGCCGCCGCCACCATAAAGCCGATCATGTCCCAGACCGCCGATCAGCGTATCGTTGCCGCCAGCACCGTAGAGCCGGTCATTGCCGGCACCGCCATTGATGCGGTTGGCCGCCGCATCGCCCACCAGCAAGTCGGCGTGGCTGCTGCCGATCAGGCCTTCGATGGAGGCGTAGCTGTCGCCCAATGCGTCGCCGCTGTTCAGCGACGGCTTGTTAAGCCGCGCCGTCACGCCAGCTGTGGCGCCGGCATAGCTGCCGTAGTCGAAGCCAGTGCCGCCGTCGAGCTTGTCCGCCCCTGCCCCACCGACAAGCACATCGTTGCCGCCGCCGCCGGAGAGGCTGTCCTTGCCGGCACTGCCATAGAGGCGGTCTCTTCCGGCACCGCCGATCAGCGCGTCATTGCCGCCGCCACCGTAGAGCGTGTCGTTATCTGCGCCGCCATAGAGCTTGTCGGCGCCGGCACCGCCAACCAGCACATCCTCACCACTGCCGCCCGAAAGAACGTCGTTGCCGGCGCCGCCCCACAATTTATTTGCTGCGCCGTTGCCGACGATCTTGTCGTTGCCCGGCCCGCCCTTGGCATTCTCGATCAGTGATCGCGTATCGTTGCCGTAGAGCAGCGCGTTGGCGATGTTCCCGGCAGCAATCTTCGAACCGTCATAGTGTAGCTTGGCAAGCTGCTCGGAAGAGGTAGTCGTCCATTTGCCTGGCCTCAGGTCAACCGCGAGATCCGTTGAATATTTGGAAAAGTCATAGGTGTCCTTTCCGCCACCGTCCCAAACTGTGAGGAAGATGCGATTTGCGCCCGGCGCGCCTTGGCCCGTGCCGTTGATGAACATCTCGCCGGTGGTCGGGCTCCAGGAATAGACGGTACTGCCGCTATTGGTGCTGTAGTCGGCGCCGTAGAGGTGCTGCAGCGCGGCGATGTCGTACATCATCAGCGACTGGGCATACCCCCATTGCTCGTTTGTGTAGCCACCCGTGGTCGAGGCTCCGACATAGGAACGGTAGCTCATCACGGTATATTCCATGGAATCCCGCTCCACCGGCATGACGTTGTCTTCATGCGCGTGCTCCAAGCCCACCGCGTGGCCGGCTTCATGCAGGAAGGTGGTGAAGGCGTAGTTGCCCTTCTGTGAATTGTCGTAATAGCCCCGGGACTTGTTGAACCACATGTCACCGCCCTCGGCGAGCGTGGTGGGGAAGTAAGCCCAGGCAGTACTCGGCTTATCCGACATGGCAAGCCGTAGATCCCCGTGTTGTGTGACGGTCTCCGCGATCTCGGTAAAGATTACGTTGGAAACCGAAGAGAAAAGATCGAAGGTGGCGCGCGCAGCGGTCTGCTGGGCCACATTCAAGGCCCCGAAATTGTCGCCCGGCTCGCCATAGCCGTAGCCCGCGCCGTAATAAGAGGCACTGGCGGGGAAGCTGTAGGTCAGCTCGAGGGTCGCCCATTTGACGCCGCCGAGAAGGCTGTCGATATAGGCGTCCCCGCTCAAGGTGTAGGTCGTCGTTGCGGGCATCGGCTTTCCAATCCATTCTGCTGTTGACGCTGTAGCGTCGGTGTTGCCTGGGCGGCAAAGCCGCCGATCTGTTAACTTTCGCGGAACGAGCGGGCGAGGGTTTTCGTCAGCGGCGCCGCCAGATATTCAAAGAAGGTGCGCTCGCCGGTCGTGATAAAGACCTCGACGTCATGGCCGGGGCCAATGCGCGAGAGATCGAAGCCCAAGGCCGGATCGGCCCGGATTTTGAGCCGTGTGAGATAGTAGGGTTCACCGGTCCGCTCGTTCTCCAGACGATCAGCCGACACATAGACGACACGCGCGGTGACAGGCGGCGTCTGGCGTGCATCGAAGGCCGAAAAGTTAAGCCAAGCCTCCTGCCCCATCCGCACCTCGTCGACATCCTGTGGCCTCACGCGCGCCTCGACCAGAAGGCTGGCCCCTTCAGGCACAATGGTCATCAGCTCCTGGCCGGGCGTGATCACAGCACCGGTATTGTGCTTGGAAAGGTTGATGACCGTTCCGGAAGCAGGCGCCCGCACGATCAGGCGTCCGCTCACATCCTCGGCCGTGCGCAGCTTCTCGAGGATTTCCGTGCGCTTGAAGCGCAACTCGGCTAGCTGGGCCGAGGCCTCGCTGATGCGGACCGAGCGCGCCTGCTCGATGCGCTCGCGGATTTCCGCGATCGACTGCCTGGCCTCGGCGATCGCTGCCGAAAGCTGCCCCTGCCGACCCTTCAGCTCGGCTTCGGCCCGCTTCAGCGCCAGCACTTGGCTCTTGCGGGTCAGCCCCTTTGCAAGCAGGGCCTCGAAGTCCTGGCGCTCCTCGACGAGGAAGACTATCTGCCGTGCAGTTTCGCCCTCCTGGAGCTCATGGCCGGCGATCTGCTCGCGAAGTGCGGCGATCTGCTGCTCGAGAACAGCGATTTCAGCCTGGTGCTTGCGCAGGCGCACCCGGAACTCCGCCCGCTGGTCGTCCAGCAGGCGCACGGTCTCCGCATCCTCAGCACTGAGAAGCCCGGCGGGAAAGCTTGGCTCGGCAGCACCGTCGCGCTCAGCGAGGGTGCGTGCCTCGACCGCTTTTATGGCGGCGAGCTGCGCATTGAGGCGGGCCGCCTCCGATCGCGCCGCCGTGCCGTCGAGCACGAGCACCGGTTCCCCCGCCTTGACTTTCTGCCCGTCACCGGCAAGGATCTCCTTCACGATACCGCCCTCCAGATGCTGGACGATCTTGTTGCGGCCTTCGACGGTGACCTTTGCCGGCGCGATCACCGCGCCCGACATCGGCGCAAGCGCAGCCCAAGCGGCAAAGCCACCGAAGCCGCCCACCAGCGTGATCAGACCGGCTACCATCGGTCCAGCAAGACCGGTCCTGACGCCATCATGCCATGCCATCTCTTTTGCCTCCCTCGTCGCCTTGTTCAGCCGAACCGCGCGGTGACCGCGGGAATTTCGCGTGCCTGGTTGTCGGCGGGCGGCGGCGCTGCGGTCTCAGCCTGCTGCGCCGGGCGGATCTGCCGATGCAGGATCTCTTCCTTCGGGGCGAAAGCCTCGATCTTCCCGTCGCGCAGCATCATCATCTTGGTCAGCGCCGGCAAGACGCTGGTCCGCTGTGTGATGACCACGCAGGTAATACCGGCCGCACGCGCCTCGTGCAGCGCCGCAATAAGTGCCTGCTCGCCCTCGCTGTCGAGAGAAGCGTTCGGCTCGTCGAGCACGACCACTTTCGGATCTCCATAGAAGGCGCGGGCGAGTGCCACGCGCTGGCGCTCGCCACCCGAAAGCATATGCCCGTCCGTACCGAGGAGCGTGTCGTAGCCTTGGGGGAACCGCTGGATGAGGTCGTGGCAGTTGGCAAGGCGCGCCGCGGCAACGACCTTCTCGGGGTCCGGCGCGCCACTCATGCGGGCGATATTCTGGGCTACCGTACCGGGGAGCAGCTCGACGTCCTGCGGCACATAGCCGATGAAAGGGCCAAGCGCCTCCGCCTGCCAATTGGCGAGATCGCCTCCGCCGATGCGCACGACGCCCCCCGTCGGGGATACTGCCCCGACGAGCAGCCGCGCAAGCGTCGACTTTCCGGCACCGCTCGGGCCGATGATGCCGACAATCTCGCCGGGCTCTATTGCAAAGGTAAGCCCCTTCAGGATCGGCTCCGTGCCGGCATCGATCTGGAAGACCAACTGCTCGGCCGCAAGCGTGGCCACGGGAGCGGGAAGCGCCATCGGCAGCGCAGGCTCGGCCGTCAGGAGAGTGCCTATGCGTCGCCAGGCCTGACGGGCCGAGGCGACGGCCTTCCAGCCACCGATCGCATGATTGAGCGGCGCGAGGGCGCGCGCGGAGATTATCGAGGCGGCAAAGATGATGCCGGCGCTCAAGCTGTGGTCCGACAGAACGAGATAGGCGCCGTAGCCGAGGATGGCGACCTGCAGGAAGAGGCGCAGGAAATGGCTGATGCCGTTGGCGACCGCGTTGCGCCGCGCCGCCCTGTCGGAAGCGGCCATCGCCCTGGCGTTTTCGCCGCCCCAGGATTCCACACTTTGCGGAAACATGCCCATTGCACGGATCACCTCCGCATTGCGCGCATGGGCCTGCGCCTTCTGGAAGGCGGCCGCGCCGTGCCGGGAAGCCTCCGCGAGCGGATTTTCCGTGAGCATCTGATTGATGCCAGCGACAAGCAGGATTAGCAGAGCTGCCGCGAGCGCGACCCAGCCGAGTTGAGGGTGTATCAGATAGACGAGCGCCAGGTAGAGCGGCGTAACCGGCACATCGAAGAGCGCGCTCGCGAGAGGCGAGGCGATGAACTGGCGCAACTGGGCGAGGTCGCGCAGGCCTTGGATATCGGTGCCTGCGCGCCGGCTGCTTTGCAGCGACGCGGCCAGGATCGGCGCGCCGAGAACCGTTTCCAGCCGTGCACCGGCGCGCGTGAGCGCGAGCTGCCGCACGGCCTCGAGCACGCCGACCACCGCCAGGGCACCAACAACGATGACCGTGAGCATGAGGAGGGTCTCAACGCTCCTGCTTGTCAGTACGCGGTCATAGACCGACATCATGTAGAGCGGCACGCTCAGCATCAGCAGATTGAGCGCGAGCGAAAAGGATGCGGCGACCAGAACGCCCCGGCCGCAGGCACGGATGGCAGGCGAAAGGCTGTTGTGGCGTGGCACTGAAAAGCTCCGTTCTGCAGACCGGCCCGGTTCCGTCGCGAAGTGTTGCTGCAAAAGCGTCAATTAAGGGCTAATTGCCCGAGCGCCCCGGTCCTGCCTCTCGCGCGATATATGAATTCTCCGGCCCCGCAAATCCATTCGGCCTGACGGTCTATGTCGGTTGGCAGATGCAGGGACGCCAACAAATCTTCACGGGATTGCCTGTGGGAAACTGCGACCTTTCTGGCCGGCGGCGAGTTTCCGATTCCGGTCAGGCGAGCGTGAGGCGGACTAGAACCATCAATCCTGTTCTTTCTTGAGATCCGGCAACAGTCTTGCCCCGGCTGCGGCGGCGGATTGCCGGTTCCTCATTCCGAGGCCACGAAAGAGGGCGGCCATGTGGATTTTCACCGTTCCCTCGCCGAGGTGGAGCCTGCGCGCGATCTCCTTGTTCGAGAGGTCCTCGACCAGGAGCACGAGCACCTCGCGCTGTCGGGGAGTGAGGAAATCGATCGCCTTGCTGTCGGGTTCGCCGGGCTACTCGTTTCCTGAGGACACCACCTCTATGTCCGTCGCGGACGACGCCCGCCCCGCGCAGAAGCTGAACATCACGCAGCCGGTCGTCTCGGCGCACATCAAGGCACTGACGGATAAGCCTTTCACGTCTCGGACGGAGTTCCCCAGCAACCACATCCGAAACGATCGGACCAAGACAGCGACCTGAGACCTGAGTCCCTTTGCCTCCGTTTAAGACCGTGCTGGGGAGGGTCTTGGGAGGTTCGGCGGTAGGCCGCGCCAGAACCAATGCTGCCGAAACGGCTCTGATTCGTCAACTTCTAGGGTATCGAAGGGTCTGCTTTGGCCACAGACTCGTCTCCTAAGTTTGCGCTCTTTTATGGATCGTGCCCACTGAGGTGGTGTAACTGACGGCCTTGGTCGCCGTGCTCTCCGGCAGGGCCGGAATGATCAGCGTGCCACTGCCGGCAGGCTGATGAGCGGATCATCACTCATCTGGCTGATGGTCTCAAGCGTCATGTATCGGGCCCGCTGCACGGCCCATTCATCATTCTGTTCAAGCAGCAAGGCGCCGACGAGGCGGACGATGGCGTCGTCATTGGGGAAGATGCCGACGACCTCGGTGCGCCGCTTGATCTCGCCGTTGAGCCGCTCGATCGGATTGATCGAGTGCAGCTTGACGCGGTGCTCCTTGGGGAAGCTCATGTAGGCCAGCACGTCGTGCTCGGCCTCGTCCATGATGGCGGCGAGCTTCGGCACCTTCGGGCGGATCTGGTCGGCGACGGCGCGCCACTGCAGGCTTGCCGCCTCGGCTGTCTCCTGGGCGAAGGCGGTGGCGATGAAGGCCGAGACGACGCGGCGGCCGCTCTTCCCGGCATGGGCGAGCACGTTGCGGGCGAAATGAACCCTGCAGCGTTGCCAGGTGGCGCACAGAACCTTGGAAACCGCCGCCTTGATGCCTTCGTGAGCGTCGGAGACGACCAGCTTGACGCCGCGCAGGCCGCGCCGGGTGAGCTTGCGCAGGAACTCCGTCCAGATCGGCTCGGCTTCCGACGTGCCGACCTCCATGCCGAGCACCTCGCGGCGGCCATCACTGTTGACGCCGACGGCGATGATGACGGCGACGGAGACGATGCGCCCACCACGGCGCACCTTCAGATAGGTGGCATCGACCCAGAGATACGGCCAGTCGCCCTCGATCGGCCGGTCGAGGAAAGCCTTCACCTTGCCGTCGATCTCCTCGCACAGCCGGCTGACCTGGCTTTTGGAGACACCGCTCATGCCCATCGCCTTGACCAGGTCGTCGACCGAGCGCGTCGAGATGCCCTGGATATAGGCCTCTTGAATCACCGCCGTCAGCGCCTTCTCGGCCATTCGCCGCGGCTCCAGAAACGAGGGGAAATAGGACCCCATCCTGAGCTTGGGGATGCGCAGCTCGACCGTGCCGGCCCGTGTCTCCCAGGTCGCGATAGCCGTTGCGCTGAGCCGTGCGCAGCGGGTTCTTCTCGCGATAGCCAGCGCCGGTGGCAGCGCCAACCTCCATCTCCATCAGCCGTTCGGCGGCAAAGCCGATCATCTCGCGCAGGATATCGGCGTCAGGGGTCTTCTCTACGAGCGTGCGCAGGTTCATCATGTCGTTGGTCATCGGTGGTTCCTTCGAATCAAGTTGGTGTGAGCAACCCAACCCTACCGGAGAACATCGATGACCGCCGCTACACCGCTCGCTCGCTACAGCGCTGTTGAGAGCGCGCTCGCGAGCGGCTTCGTCGCCGCCGAGCTACACCACTCAGCGGGGCACGACCCTTTTATGTTATCAGACGAAACAACGTCGATATTGCACGAATTCTGTTTTGGATGATGTGGGAGGCCTGGAAACTCTATGACTGACGTATCTCACGACGAAGTAGCAGCACGTTGGAACCAGAACGCAGATCAGTGGACCCGCGATGTCCGGAGTGGTTACGACGTCTATCGTGACCTCTTCACTTTCCCTGCCTTTCAAGAATTCGTGCCGCCATTAGATGGCCTCAAGGTCATAGACTTCGGGTGCGGCGAGGGGACGAACACGCGGCAACTGGCGAAAATGGGTGCACGGGTGACGGGCATAGACATTTCCGGGAGATTTATCGATCACGCGCGCAAGGCTGAGCAGGAAGACCCCCTCGGCGTCACGTACAAGGTGTCGTGTTATAGCGGCGATACTGGGTTTCCCGACGCCTCGTTCGATGCCGTCATTTCCACAATGGCATTGATGGATGGTCCCGACTTTGATGCCGCTATGCGAGAGGCTTATCGGCTGCTGCGCCCCGGTGGTTTCTTGGTTTTCAGTATCCTCCATCCTTGCTTCATCACGCCGGGCCTGCGGTGGGAGAAGGATGAGCAAGGACACACGACCGCATTATGCGTGGCGCGTTACTTTGATCGGATCGGATTCACCGAGCATTGGCGCTTTGGAAATCGCCCCAAAGAAGAGGAAGTGTCTCCCTTCGCCGTGCCGCGCTTTCCGCGGACGCTCAGCGACTACCTCAATGCTGTCGCTGCGGCTGGTTTTCGGATCAGCCGCATTGAAGAGCCGCAGCCGTCGCCCGAAGCATGCGAAGCAGTTCCTCGATTTGCTCGCTGGCGAGACCTCGCGGCGTTCCTCTTGCTGGTAATGGCGGAACGCCCGGTCCGGCTCGCAGAGTTGCCGTAGAAGTTTCGCGGGTGAACTTCCACTCGGGTGCGGCAGCGTCGGTTGGGCCAACGTCGCGAAAGTTCCGCAACCGCGACCTACGCTTCACCGTCGGCAATGGCGCCTATTGGGCGGTGGCATAGACAGTACGAACGGCTGAATTGGGGGCGCACAGCGGTCGTTCCTAAGGTGTGGCGTGAACGTCTGGACCGGGTGGAAGCAGGAAGTTCAACGCGAACGCGCGGAACAGCCGCTCCGCGCTGGCTGACCGACACTCGCTGGATTTCTTGAGAGCCGGCATTGGCGCTATGGCTTGAGTCGACGCCAAGCCGCCTTTCTCGAGCCGTTTGGATACCCGAAAGCGTCATCAGGGCGCCACCACCCTAGGCGTTCTCTACCACGTCTCCGGCGCGGTGACCTGAACTGCGATTGCGCCTCTCCTGATGATGCTGGAGTATGGTGTCGGCGATATGGGCAGTGCGGCGCATTAGCACGATGTAGCCGTTCAGGACCTGAAACGCTCCGCTCGTCATCGTGCCGACTGCATAGAGGCGCGGCTGTGGGCGACCGTTTACATCCAGGAGCCGACTGGTGGTGCGTTCGATGTCGAGGCCGCCGAAGGGGTGGGCACGCCCCTCTCCAGACCGCAGCAGGGTGTCGACGAGTGGGATTGCCTTGCGGTCGGGCTCATTCCCGCTGGAACCGGCGGAGAAAACCCTGTCGAAGTGGAACGGCGGATGGTCTGCTGCGACAGCGACGAATTGACCGCCCTCATCCTTGGTCACCGAGCTTACTCCACGGACAACTTCAAGTTGGCCCGCCTCGGCGAGGTCGAGTATCTGTGCCGCACGAGTCCGTGGCATGGGACAGCATAAGCTGCAGTAGATGTGCCGAAAGCCAGCCACGCGCGCCTTGTCTGCCGGGTTAAGGAAATACCATGCGTCCTGGAGGACCAGGAGCGTCTTGATCAAAATTGCATAGGCTACCCTGCCATCGTCGATATGCATCAACTGATGCCGCAACCGGTCGATCCCGTAGCGTGTCGAAAAAATCTCATCTTTGATTGGTTCCGGGGACGTGCAAGCCTGGTCGAGTTCCTCGTGGACGAGGTGTACGAGGTCCGCCAAAGTGAGCCCGCCCTTGACAGCGGCCCTCTCCTCGATGGCCTTAACCGTGAAACGCTGCAGTTCGTAATTGAGCGACGGCGGACGCACCGCAGGCAGCAGACCGTTTCTGGAGAAGAGTGTAATGCGGCCGCGATGCTTGTCCGCCTTCAAGGCCATGACCAAATCAACCGCGGTCAGTCCGGTGCCGATGATCCCTATGTGTTCGTCGAGATCCACACCGGCCAGGGCATCCTTCAGGGGATAGGGCCGGATGCAGAAGCTCTCCTGACCCTCCAATCCGTAGGGATCGAACCTGTCCGAACTGCCAACGGACAGGATTGCGTAATCGAAGGCATGGCTTCCATTCTGTGTGTAGACACGCACGCGATCGTCGACGACCGTCAAGCCCGTGACCTGCTCGCGAATGAACGTGAAATCTTCCATTATCGAAGCCGCTTGCCGGGCGGATTCCTTGAAATATCGGCCGATGAGTGCGCGCGGCGCGAAATTGTTGCCTGCGAACTCAGCGTAGCCGTGGGTCTTGAGCCAGATGCCAACATGCTCAGGCTGCCAATGACGAACCGACATGGTGTTCGTGTAGGTATTCGTTAGAGCCTCAGGTCGATCGGGGGCAAAGCTGCGGCCGCACCAGGGGTTTGACGTGGGATCGAACACGCTCACCTCCAGTGACACGTCGGGCCCGATGGTGTTGCGCGAGTGGATAAGGCTTTCGAGCAAGGCGACGGCCGTCGGCCCACCCCCTACTACTGCGATCGATAGGGAAGCAAGATCGTCCATCGAAGACCCCTCAGTTTGATGAACTAGGCTGCCCAAAAAGCGCCACCGGGGTGCCGCCTTAGGCGGGCTCTATTTTGGCTCCCGTGCGGTGGCCTGATCCGCGATCACGCCTCTCTCGGTTCTTAGCAGGCCAGTTTTTGGGTGACAGTTTCTATACTCGAAAAACTGCTGATCGGCGGTCGCGACCGTTACCTCGTGATAGAGGCGCAGTTTGGCGGCCGGCCCAAGCTTGGACAGGTACTGCATTGCCGCTCCGAAGATCGCGACATGGCTAGGATGGGATTCGGCCCATCGCTCCAGCGCCGCGAGGCTCTTCCACCAGCTCATGCCGAAGGATTTCTCGACCAGCCGGCCTTCAGCGTCGATCACCTGCATGTAGCGGTTTGCAAAGCAGCCGCAGGAGAGCCCCTCGTCGCTCAAGAAGTCCATTCCAGCCCTAAGCACCGGCTCGACCTCCTCCAGATACATGCGCCTCTCCTCCGGTTCCATGTCTGTCCAGTCCTGGCCGGAGCGGATGAGGCAGATATTCTCATGCGGGATAACGCGAAGACGGCCGCCCTCCGCGAAGATGCGCGGCCCGCCTGCGGAGTCCATCGCGTCGGTCTGCGAGAGCGGGATGCGATCGCGCATGCCACCCCAATAAGCGTGTTCGCGTATGGTGCCACTCATGCCGTCGGCGACCACCGCCACGCCCTCTGCCCGGTCGGAGGCCGAGAACAGTGTCTCGTAGCGTTCGACAGCGGGCTTCAGGATTTCGGTAAAGAAGCCGAGCCTTTCACCGGCCGGTTCCTCGCCCGTCCAATTTGCTCCGCGGGCGGCGAACCAGGGCTCGAAGCGTGCCGGATCGTCCCAATAAGCGATGGAGAGGACGTTGATGAAACCTTCCGCGTCGTCGCAGCGGGCGCGGTCCCAGTGGCCGGGTCCGTTTTCAGCCGCGAAGGCTTCGGCAATGGCTGCAAGCGGTGCGACGGAGGCAGCCGCGTTCTCGGGGCGGAACTGCAAGCCGAAATAGGCCATCACCACGCTTTTGACCGAGGGCCGGTGCCGCGCGACGTAAGACGGGTATGGCGGCTCGTAGTCGGCTCCTACGCGAGGATGGCGCGTGCGCGCGGTGACGAGGTGGCCGGGGATTGCCGGTTCCATCATGCCGCCCCCTCTTGATCATCGGAAACGGTGACGTCCAGCGGCACATCGGGGCCGATGGCGTTACGCGATCGGATGAGACTTTCGAGCAGGCGACGGCCGTCGGTCCGCCACCAATCACCGCAATCGACAGCGCAGCAAGATCGTGCATCGATGACCTCTGGTTTCATAATCATGAGTGGTCAATCCGCTTCCGCTCGATGCGTTACACACCCGCTACAGTGAATCCCCGCACAACCCCTTACGTCCCGTTATGTATCGAAGAATTGTAACAGTGATTTAAACACAGCCTTCAGATGGAGTATTTCAGGATATTGCTGTGTATGTCAGGAAATCACGGAGCGCGGCTGGCTAATCGAGATGTTGTTGCAATATTTCCGCGCCCCTCGACAATCGAGCTACGCAGAGCGCATCTTTGGCGCGAGGTCTGTGGCGGCCGCATGATCATCATCGAGACCTTCGAACGATGGAGGCAGCCGCGCGGCCCCCCGGACAAAACGACACCGAACCCGGAGAACGCCCCATGACCCGGCATGGCATGATCCAGTCCCAAGCCGTAGGCGCACAGCCTCCGGCACCGGATCCACGCGTGTCCATGGTGATCATCAACGCCGACAGAGCCGCGCCCAGCCGCCAACCGTCCCGACAACACCGCGTGCAGGCGCAATGAAGCAGTCTGTCCGCATTCACCCCAGAACTTCCCGACACCGGTCGCGCCATCGCCAACATCTGCCGAAAATCGAAATCCCCATAGCCATCGCCTGTGGCCCGCGGGTTCCTTCCTCGGGGACTTTCGTACGCCTGCCGGCGCCCGAAACTCTTCGCGAAACCAGACTGTCCGGTTTTGGTGTCTGATCGCGGGAAACTGCCGTTCGGCCAGACGATAAGACGCTCCTAGCAGGCCGAAATGACCGTATCGGCGCGGTCCTTGGATGAAGCGCTTCATCCAAGGCCCGCGCGCGGGGCCAATCTGGCAAGCAGATGCGTTGCAGGTGCGAGACTGCGAATACCCTCATTCTCCCCCAAGTCCTCACGGACGAACGCGGATAACCGTCTTCCCCGCGCGTCGCTCGGTCGCGTTGAAGGTGGCGACGGCATCGTCGAGGGTCGAGACTTTGCCGATGTTCGTCCGCAGTCGTCCGTCCCGCACCCGCTGGACGATCTCACTCAGTTGGGCACGATCGGACTCGACGACGAAGTCGACCGCCAGGCCATCTGCGGGCCGCGCCTCGGCCGGTCCGACGACGGTCACCAGCTTTCCGCCGGCCCGAATCAGGGCTGCGGACCGCTTCTGGATGTCGCCGCCGATGACATCGAACACCAGATCGACTGCGCCGACGTCTTCCAGGGCGTCGTTCTCGAGGTCGACGAATTCATTTGCGCCGAAGTCGAGCGCCTTCTGACGGTCGGCGGCACGCCCGGTGCCGATGACATAGGCGCCAGCCTCTCGTGCGAGCTGCGTCACCATCGAACCGACTGCGCCGGCCGCGCCGTGCGCGAGGACGCTCTGCCCCGCCTGAAGGCGGCCGTGCTGAAACAGTCCCTGCCACGCGGTCAGGCCCGAGATTGGCAAGCTCGCGCCCACCGTGAAGTCGACGTCGCCCGGCAGTGGCACGAGGTTGCGTGCCTCCATGGCTACATACTCCGCGAGCGTGCCGTCGCGATGCCAGTCTGCGAGGCCGAACACCCGCTGTCCCACCGACAGCCCCGTCGTGCCATAGCCGAGAGCGGTGACCACTCCGGCCAGCTCGTGCCCAGGGATGGACGGTGTTCGGTCACTGTCGCGGCGATCGGTCCAGGTCGAGGGCCACGCCAGTTCCGTCGGGACGAATCCCGACGCATGAACCTGAACGACGACGTCGTTTATCGCCGCCTGCGGCTCGGGACGCTCCACCAGCTTCATCCCGGCCGTTCCCGCAGCCTGGTCCGTCACAACGATTGCTTTCATGATAATTATCTCCTTGGTCATTTTCCGTTTGGTCGAAATGTTGCATGGATGGAACGTCCGTTCGGCATCTCATGCCGGGCATGGGAGCGAGCCGTAGCGTTCGTTGATGATCTCAGTTGTGGCAGCGCGGAACGAAGTTTTCCAATAGCTGGCGTGTATAGTTTCCATACAACGGCAATTGCTCCGGCCGACAGCGCTTGCCCGGTCTGAAATCGATGCTTGAGGAAGCGACGAAGGAAGAACAATGGAACTCAACCAGATTCGATATTTCCTGAACCTGGCGGACACCCTCAGCTTCACCGAAGCAGCCATGCGGAGCGGGGTGTCTCAGCCCACGCTCACCCGCGCGATACAGCGGCTCGAACAAGAACTGGGCGGAACGTTGGTCTATCGCGATGGAAAAGATAGTCGCCTGACAGCGCTCGGCCGCGACATCCGATCCGAATTCACGGCGATCGCGGACCGTGAGCAGCGGGTTCGGGCGATATCCCTCAATCGGGTTCGCGGTCGCCGCGAGACTTTGACGCTGGGCGTCGTGAATACCATCGCGCCGGCGCTGATTACCGGGTTCGTTACGCACGCCCTTCGACAGATGCCGATGCTCGAACTGGTTCTTCAGCCAATCACGCGCGACCAAGGAATGGAGCTGCTCCTCAGCGGCCAAATTGATGGGTGCTTCTGCACGGATCCAGCAGCCGGAAACTCAAAGATCGCCACCATCGAAATGTTTCGCGAGCGACTGTTACTGGCGATGGCGCACGGACACAGCTTGGCAAGCCAGGCCTCGGTGTCTCTTTCGGACCTGTCGGAGCAACCGTACCTCGATCGGCTTCAGTGCGAATTCCGCACGCGCGTGCAAAACCATCTGCATGAGCGTGCGGTGATCATGATTCCACGGCTCAGATCCGAACGGGAGGATCTGATTCAACAGGCCGTGGCAGCGGGCGCCGGCGTTTGCATGCTGCCTGAGCGCTCGGCAATCGTAGAGGGATTGACGTTGCGCCCGGTCGATACGCTGGACCTGTCGCGCACGGTCGCATTCCAATCGATTTCGGGATCTGGAACGGCAGCGGCGCTGCGGCAGCTTCGCGTGCTGATCGAGCGTTATGTGTGGTTGTGAACTCCGGGAGAGCCGACCTATGATGCGGTCGCCGCACAAGCATTCCTATCACATGTCGGTGGTAGCATCGAAACTATAGTTGCGGCGTATTGGACACCTTCCGATCGAATATCCATCTTCAATCGCAGGAATTCGAAGGAGAAAACCATGGCTGCCTACAAGAAAACGGAAGCTGCGATCGCCAAGCTGTCGCCTGAGGAATATCGGGTGACGCAGCAGAGTGCGACCGAGCGGCCTGGAACCGGGGCGCTTCTCTACAACAAGGAACCCGGCATTTATGTCGATATCGTCTCAGGTGAACCGCTGTTCGCATCGTCGGACAAATACGAGTCGGGCTGCGGATGGCCGAGCTTCGCCAAGCCGATCGAATCCGCAAACGTAAACGAGCTGCGCGACACCAGCCACGGCATGATCCGGACGGAAGTGCGTTCGACGCATGGCCACAGTCATCTCGGCCACGTTTTCCCGGACGGACCGACCGATCGTGGCGGCCTGCGTTACTGCATCAATTCGGCTTCGCTGCGCTTCGTGCCACGCGACGAGATGGTGGAGCAGGGTTACGGTGAATTTCTCAACCAGGTGGAGGACATCTGATGACGACTGAACGCACTGTTCTCGCTGGCGGCTGCTTCTGGGGCATGCAGGATCTCATCCGCAAGCTGCCCGGTGTGATCTCGACCCGGGTCGGGTATACAGGTGGCGACGTGCCGAATGCGACATATCGCAATCACGGCACCCATGCCGAGGCGATCGAGATCATCTTCGATCCCTCGCAGACCACCTATCGCCGTTTGCTCGAGTTCTTTTTCCAGATTCATGATCCGACGACGCTCAATCGTCAGGGGAACGATCTAGGCACGAGCTACCGCTCGGCGATCTATTTCACCAGCGACGAACAGAAGGCCGTTGCGCTGGATACGATCACGGACATCGATGCGTCGGGATTGTGGCCCGGCAAGGTGGTCACCGAAGTCGAGCCGGTCAGCAATTTCTGGGAGGCAGAGCCCGAACACCAGGACTATCTCGAGCGGTATCCGCAGGGATATACCTGCCATTTTCCACGTCCCAACTGGGTGTTGCCGCGCAGGACAGGTGCTGCCGCCTAGAAGCAAGCGGCTCGCGGTATAGCGCCGCGAGCCGGGAATGGAGAAACTCATGGAACCGGGAATTGTGGGCTTGCCGGCCCCGCCGCTGGAGAACGTCCGGTGGATCAATGAAGATGGCGATGAGCGTGGCCCGTTGACCTTGGCCGAACTGGGGACGGGCTTCAATATCCTGTACTTCTTTCAGGATTGGTGTGCGGGTTGTCACGCGCAAGGCTTTCCCACATTCGTGGTCCTTGCCGAGGACCTTCGCGATAAGGGAGTTGGCCTGGCAGCCATCCAGACTGTGTTCGAGGGTTCGGACGTTAACACCTTCGACCGTCTACGGGAAAATCAACGACGATATGGACTGCGTGTTCCCTTTGGGCATGCTGTCGCTGACCCGGCCTCAGCGGACGCCGTGCCTGCGATAATGGAGGCATACCGCTCCGGTGGAACCCCCTGGTTCGTCGTGATCGCGCCCGATGGCCGCGTCGTGTACGACGGGTTTCGGCTCGACGCGAAAAGTCTCATCCAGACACTTCGGCCGCTTGCCGCCTAACAAAAGAGCCTGGATACGCAGCTTGCCGGCTCGCCGTAGCCGTGTGTCGGCTTTCTGGGAAGTCACCGCACAACCAGACTGCCGGCGTCCCACCCAATGCCGCGCCTTGAACCAGCACGCGCGCCAATGCGGTTTTTCCGGAGATCAATTTCCGAATCGGGGCCGTTTCCGGAAGGTCCGGTTTCAGCCTGTGACTGGCGAGAGCCGCCAACCCAAAGGTGCCGTTCCCTGACTTTCAATTTCAACGCCCGTTTCGAAAGGGGCTATTTGCAAGGGACCCGCGCCGGGCTCTTCAGGGCTGCTGTGGTGTATCGCGGAAATCACCGGCCAAGGGTTGCGCCGGCAGCGTATGTGACGGACACTGCGCCCGACCATTCATAGCAGGAGGGGCTGTGATGTCAGCACACGTGCAATCCGGCGGCAAGATGAATGTCGTCTTTTGGGTCTCCATGATGTTCTGCCTCATCATCGGCACCTGGGGCCTGATCGATCCCGACAGCATGACCGGCACCATGCTGGGTTTCACCAATTACCTGCTTAACGGCGCGGCCTGGTACTGGCTGCTGATTTGCACCGCTTTCCTCGTGCTCAGCGTCTATCTGGCCTTCGGCCCCTATGCCCATATCCGGCTCGGGCGCGACGACGAGGAGCCGGAATTCTCGACCGCCTCGTGGATCGCCATGCTGTTTGCCGGCGGCATGGGGTCGGGCCTTCTCTTCTGGGGCGTTGCCGAACCCGTTTACCATTTCGAGGCGCCCCCAGGAATGGAAGGCGGCACCGCGCTTGCCGCGCGCGAGGCGATGGTCATCACCAATCTTCACTGGGGTCTGCACGCCTGGGCGATCTATGGCGTGTGCGCCATGGTGATCGCCTATTTCACCTTCCGCCGCGGCGAAAAATCGATGATCTCAACGCCGATCAAGGCGGTGTTCACGGGCCCGTCGGGCAATGCGATCGGCCATGTCGCCGACATCCTCGGCGTGCTCGCCGTGGTGTTCGGCCTGGCCGGATCGCTGGCCATGGGCACGCTGTCGGTGCGCTCGGGGCTCAATTTCGCCTACGGCGTTCCGGAAACGCTGACTACGTCGTTCAGCATCATGGCGGTGCTCTATATTTGCTACATGCTGTCGGCGACTACCGGCGTCGACAAGGGCATCAAGATCCTGTCCAATCTCAACATGGTCATCGCCATCGCGTTGATGGTCATGGTCATGTTCGCCGGTCCGACCGCATTCATCTTCGAGACCTTCCTCAACACGATCGGCGAATATTTCACCCGCATCGTCGCGCTGTCCTTCCGCTTGTTTCCCTATGAGGGGCTGACCACCTGGATGACCGGCTGGACGCTGACCTACCTGATCTGGTGGATCGCCTGGGGGCCGTTCATCGGCATCTTCGTTGCGCGCATCTCGCGCGGCCGTACCATCCGTGAATTCTGCTTCGGCGTCATCATCGTGCCGACCCTGTTCTCGATGCTGTGGTTTGCCGTCTTCGGTGGCGCGGGCATCTATACCGAGCTTTACGGTGCCGGCGGCCTGTCCGACGTGGTTTTCGAGAATGTCTCGAAAGCGCTGTTCATCTTCTTCGACTTCTTCCCCGGCACGATCGTGCTGAACACGCTTGCCGTGACCCTGGTCTTCATCTTCCTGGTGACATCGGCCGATTCGGGCACATTCGTTCTGTCGATGATGACGTCGGAGGGGAACCTCAACCCGCCGGTCAGCCACAAGATGGTCTGGGGCACGCTGATCGCTGCCATCACCGTGGGCACGATCTTCACCCAGTCGGTGCCGGTGGCCAAGGCGATGGCGATTGCCGGCGCCCTGCCGTTCTCGGTCATTCTTCTGATCCAGATCGTCGGCTTCCTGCGCGAGATACGCCATGAGCGCAAGGATCGTCCGCGACCGATCGAGGCGCGCGGCACAACGGTCGGCCGCGCCAGGGCCTGACGACGGCACAGGGAGGAACGGATATGTCCAACCGCCTGTCAGCAATCCTCGTCTCGCTGGCCTGCCTGTTTGCAGCCGCCTGCAGCGAAAGCCGTGACACGATCACCGTCGGCTCCAAGAATTTCGGCGAAAGCAACATCCTGGCCCATATGTTCACGATTCTCATTCGCGAGCAGGGCATCCCTGCCGCCGGGCCGATCGAGTATCCAAACACACAATCGATCCTCGAAGCCCTCAAACGCGGCGACGTGGACATCTATCCCGACTACAACGGCACCGGACTGGTGATGATCGGCCAGAACCCGCTATCGGACGGCGATGCGGCCACGGCCAGGGTGAAGGAACTCTACGCGCCGCTCGGCCTGACCTGGCTGCCACGTCTCGGCTTCGCCAACAATTTCGGCCTGGCCATGCGCGCCGACCGCGCCGAGGAACTCGGCGTGACCAGCATTTCCGAACTGGCCGGAATCGCGGGCGACCTGACGCTCGGCATCGAGGCCGATTTCCAGACCCGGCCGCTTGACGGGCTGCAGCCGCTGAGCGCCCGCTACGGAATGGAATTCGGCGCGCTGGACGTCGTCCCGCTCGACGACCGCGGCATCATCTACGACAAGCTGCTCGACGGCGATGCCGACGTCGGCGAAGTGTACACGACGGACGGCCAGATCGCCGACTACGGCATGGTCCTCCTGGAGGACGACCTGTCCTTCTTCCCCGTCTACCAGGCGGCGCCGCTGGCCCGCACGGAGAGCCTCGAGCGGCTGCCGGAGATGCGCGAGGCCATTACAGCACTGGGCGGGCGGATCGACGCCGAAACCATGGCCGCGCTCAACAGCCGCGTCGACATCGACGGTCGGTCGGCCGAAACCGTGGCGCGCGCAGCGCTCGCGGAAATGGGCCTCGTAACGGGCGGGAATGTCTCCGACGAGGCGCCGCTGGCCATATCGGCTTCTCCATTGCTGACTGAGACGGGTCTCGGCAACGCGGCCCTGCGGGCGGCACGCCGTGCCTTCACGGGCCGCGAGACAGAGCTTGTCCCGAGCGACGATCCGTTGGCACGTGTCGGCGCCGGAGAGGCGCGCATGGCGCTTGTCGAGGCGGACGCCTTCTTCGATCTTTCGGGCGCAGAGCCTGCCCGCAGCGAACGTTTCGAGGCGGTCGCCGCCGTCGGCCAGTCGATCGTGCATCTCCTGAGCCGCACATCGATCAAGGATATCGGGTCGATCGTCGTCGGCCCGTCCGGCTCGGCAAGCAATCGGCTGGGACCGGTGATGGCCAGGGGACTGGGGCTCGAGGCGACGATCGAGGCCGCCGACGCCGAGACTGCCGAGGCGATGCTCGCGACGTTGGAAGCTGCCGGCGCCGATGCCGTCCTCGTCGTCGCCCCGATCGGGCACGAGACGGTCGCCGGGCTTGCCGGGCAGGCCGGTCTCACCTTGCGCACCCTTGAAGGCTGGAAGGAGGAGGCCAATCTCGTGCGCTACCCGTTCCTGCGCGAGGTTCGGGTGCCTTCCAACACCTATCCCCGGCAATTCGCTACCGCCGACACCATCGGCGAGCAGGTTGTGCTGGCAAGCGTCGCCCCCGACACCTCGGACATGGTGGGCAATCAGGGACCCGGGGCGGCGGCGGAGTCCGTGTCGCCCCTGCCCGGCTCGGCGGTGACCGCGCTCGTCGAGGCGATCCCCGGCACGACGTTGATCGACCCGACGCTGAAGCAGGCTGCGGCGCTGGCGCCGCCCGAGCCGAAACTGCCCGCGTCGATCAATCCGGCCATGGATGTCTCTCTGCTCAATCTGGCGCTCGTCCTGCTGATGCTGTGGCTAGGTTGGCTCTACATACGCCCCGAACGTCGCTGATTGCCGGGAGGACCGTCCAATGACCAACAGCATCCTTGTTCCGGTCGACCTTGCCGACCTCGAAACGTCGATGGAGGTGCTCGGCACGGCCGTAGACCAGGCACGCAATTCGAACGCCAGGCTGACCGTGATGACCGTCGTGCCCGATCTCATGACCGGCCTCGACTACCGATATGCAATCCGGGGCGAGACCGGCGGTTCGGCCGACTATGATATCAAGGAGATCGTCAGCGAGGCGCTCGGACGGTTGAACCAGGTGGTCAGCGACGCCACGCCTGAGGGCATGTCGGTGGACACGATCGCGCGCCACGGAACGGTCTACGAGCAAATCCTGCAGGTCGCCGAGGAGATCGGAGCCGATCAAATCGTCATAGGCGCCCACCGGCCGCAGATATCGGACTATCTTCTGGGTCCGAACACCGCCCGGGTGGTCCGCCACGCCAAATGTTCGGTCAATGTGGTGCGGATATGACAGGGGGCCGCTCGGGGAAGCCGCACACGGAGCGAGCGCGGGTTGATCTCGAAGGATGACCGGCCCAGGTGAGAGAGCGAAACGACAGAGCGGGAGCAGGCAATGTGTCGGCGTCAATCCCAGCGCTGGCCCGACCGCCTTCGCGCTCTTGAACCGCTGCGGGATGTCGATCGTTGCGGTATAGGCCAGCGCCACCACCGCACCGACGCCGGGTATCGTCATCAGCCGCCGACAGACCGCATCGTCACGGACGATGGCCAGCAGCTTGCGGTGAAGGACGGCAAAATTCTGCCGCAGCTTGCCGCGCGCCCCCAGCAGCGGCTCAACGATCTCGACCAAATCGGGCATGCCTTCGATGAGCTCGCGGACGCGCGCCTCGAAATTGACCGCACCAACAGGGCCGACCTTGAGCCCGAAGTTGCGCAGCAGGCCGCGGATGTCGTTCTCAACGGCAATGGCCTTTTCCTGCAAGAGCTTGCGGGCGGTCAGCAGCGCTCGGCGCTAGGAACGCCTTGGTATGGCGGGTCTCGATGCAGATCACTAGCAAGCCGGCCCGGGCCAGGCCTTCGAACAACCATTGCGACAACGGCCCGGCTTCAAGCCCGATGCGCTCAAGCCGCAAGGCCGGATCCTTGAGCACTCGCGCCAGATCCTGCGGGTGGCTTGGCACTTTCAACTCGCGGCAAATCTGACCTGTTTCGTCGACAATGCAGACCGCGGTCTCTTTCAACGCGATATCCAATCCGGCATAATGTTTCATGCTGCGCTTCTCCCTCTGATGCTTGTGGCTGCTCCACGCAGACCACGTTTTACCATCAGCTCGAAGCGCAGCACCTTCAACATAGCCACCATCCACGCTCACAGAAGATGAGGCTCAAGCCGAATACCCCATCTTCTGGAAGACAGATGGGCAACGGAATCAGCCCCGAAGCAGTCGTCCATCCGATCTGTCATAGCCACCGCAGTTGGGGCGGACGGGGATTGCAGACAGCACACAAGCTAATGTCCTGTTGTCCTGTAGAAGTCGTCCATTGGCCGATCTGCTACTTATAGTTCTTTGAACCCACCGCCGATGAAATCTTGATAGTTCACTACAACGCTATTCCTCCCGAACGATATGATGCCAAATCCCGCCGGTTCGTCGCTGCGGACGAGATTGGCGCCGGCCATGTCCAGGTCAAACTGGACGTGCGTGCTTTTCAGGACCGTAAATGAATGACGAGGCGTCGCTGTTGAAGCCCGCCCCGTTTAATGCTATATTGCAATTCATTCTCATTTGCAGGAACCATAGATGCTTGAGATTCCCGATTGGCTTCGAGCACGACTGAGCAGGCGCAGCATCTTGGGCGCGGGGATTGCGGCAGCGGGTGGATCCGCCATTGCAGCCGCAGGCACCGCACGGCAACCTGCGCGGGCCGAACATGCCGGCGCCAACCGGCACGGCGAGATGAGTGGTGCCAGCCATGGCTCCAGCCACGGCGCGATGATGACCGTAGGGGAAGTCGACGAAGAGCGAAACGGCTTCGATACGGCGAACATACTGACCGAATGGGAGAGAGGGACCGCCTCGCGCCTGTCCGATGGGCGGGTTCTGCGCACCTTCGAGATCGAGGCCGTCGACAAGGAGATCGAGATCGCACCCGGTATCATGTTTCCGGCCTGGACCTACAATGGCAGGGTGCCGGGCCCGGCACTGCGGGCGACCGAGGGCGAGAGGCTGAAGGTCGTCTTCCGCAACCACGGCTCGCACCCCCACTCGATCCACTTCCACGGCATCCATTCGGCGCGCATGGACGGAATCCCCGGCGCCGGTGTGATCGCGCCGGGTGAGGAGTTCGCCTATGAGTTCGACGCCAGGCCCTTCGGCTGCCACATTTACCACTGCCACGCGCTGCCCCTGAAGCGGCACATCCACAAGGGGCTCTACGGGCTGTTCGTGGTCGATCCCGATTCCGCGCTTCACCCCGAGCACACGCAAGTCGCCCTCTCCCGCCTGCTGGGCACGCCGGAGAACGCCGAGTGGCAGGAACTGGCGATGGTGATGAACGGCTTCGACACCAATTTCGACGACGAGAACGAAGTCTATGCGGTCAACACGGTCGCGCATGCCTATATGAAGCGGCCGATCCCGATACAGCGTGACAAGCCGGTGCGCGTCTACCTCACCAACGCCGTCGAGTTCGATCCGGTCAATTCCTTCCACCTGCACGCCAATTTCTTCGACTACTACGACCACGGCACGACGCTGACACCGACGCTTCGCACGGTCGATACGGTCATGCTGTGCCAGGCGCAGCGCGGCATTCTCGAGTTTTCCTTCAAGGACCACGAGCCGGGGCTCTACATGTTCCACGCACACCAGTCGGAGTTCGCCGAACTGGGCTGGATGAGCTTCTTCGATGTCCGGGAGACGGTGGCATGAACGAGGCACGTCCGCTTACGGCCGGGGCAGTTCCGGTCGAAGCACCGCGATCCCGCGCAGCCCTCATCTGGCTTCTTCTGCCGCTCGCCGTTCTGGCGCTTGCGGTTGCCTGGCTCGTTGCGGCCGATCCGTTGCGCTACTTCGACAACGGCGCGCCGCAGGTGGAGAACCTGACATTCGAGCGGACGGTTCTGTCGTCCAACGGCATCGACATTCTCGTCCGCGCTGGCGGATCGGAACCGATGACCATCGCCCAGGTGCAGGTTGACGACGCCTACTGGCAGTTCACCCAGAGCCCCTCCGGCCCGCTCGCGCGGAGAGAGACCGCCTGGATCCATCTATCCTACCCCTGGGTTCCCGGCGAGGCACATGCGGTGAAGGTCATCACCAATACCGGCGCCACCTTCGAGCATGAGATTGCCGTTGCCGTGCCGACGCCGGTTGCCAATGCGGCAAGCCTCGGCGGCCAGGCGCTTCTGGGCGTCTTCGTCGGCATCGTGCCCATCGCCATTGGATTGATGTTCTATCCGGCGCTGCGAGGCGTCGGGCGCGGCGGCATGAATTTCCTTCTCGCCATGACGGTGGGCCTGCTCGCCTTCCTGATGATCGACGCGGCAGGCGAGGCATTCGAACTTGCGGGTGAGGCGGCCGCTATCTTCCAGGGCCAGGCCATGGTGGTTCTGGCGGCTGCGGCAAGCTTTCTGCTGCTCATGGTAATTGGCCGCCGTGACGGCACACCGGCCGGATTGACACTTGCGACATTCATCGCGCTTGGCATCGGCCTGCACAATCTCGGCGAGGGGCTGGCCATCGGCGCCGCCTTCGCGTCGGGTGCGGCGGGTCTCGGCACCTTTCTGGTGCTCGGCTTCACTTTCCACAACATCACCGAGGGCATCGGCATCGCGGCACCGATGCTGAAGGTCCGCCCGGCGCTGTGGACCTTCCCCTCCCTGACGCTGCTCGCCGGCGGCCCGGCTGTGCTTGGGCTTTGGATCGGAAGCCTCGCCTATGCGCCGCAATGGTCAGCGTTGGCGCTTGCGATCGGCGCGGGCGCCATCCTCCAGGTTGTCGTAGAGGTCACCGTTTACCTCATGAAATCGGACGGGCGCGGTGTCGCAGCCTTATCCTCGTGGCCTGCGCTGTCGGGAGCCGCGTTCGGCGTGGCGTTCATGTACGTGACGGCAATGCTCGTGAAGGTGTAGGGTGCCATCGCGCGACACGGGCGAAGGTGCTGCGAGCAGTAATGTCGCCTGGCGTCTCGTTCGACCAGGACTACCAGTCTCGTTGACAATCCCGCTCGCGCGAGCAACCACGAGTAATGTGTCTCCCTCAGTTGAGGACCAAGTCACGCCGACGGCCTGAAGGGCAGACGGGGTATCCACCGCACATAGACAAGCTCGCTGACCAGTTCGATGATGGTCTGAGTAACCACGACCGCGGGAACAAACGGCACCCCGCCCGGTACCGCGAAGGCCAGCGGGAGGATTACGAGCGAATTGCGCGTGGCGGCGCTGAATGCCACGGCCGGCGTGCCGCCGTCGTCGAGGCCGGCGGCACGCGCGACGAGCCAACCGAACATCGGCGCGACGACAGCATAGGCCATGTAGATCGGCGCTGCGGTCAGCGCCGCGCCCGCAGCATCTCCGATCTGCGGCATGACGGCCGCCAGGACGAGGAAAAGGACAAGGGCCGTCGCCGGCACCGGCAGCAGGCCGAGCGCCGTCGAGATGCGCTTGCCGGCTGGGCTTCGGGCCGCCCAGAGCTGCAAGCCCGCGGCAAGCAGCAGTGGCACGGCGATCAGCCACAGGAACGCGTGGATGAAGGGCTCTGGATGGACGAGACCGGACGCGTCACCGCCGAGCAGCATACGCAGGTAGACCGGCAGCAGAACCATCTGCAACAGCAGGAGCGCCGGCGTCGCCGCCAGCAGCAGCCTGGCATCCCCGCGCCTGAGATGGGTGAACGTCACCACATAGTCGACGCACGGGGTGAGTAGCACGAACAGGACTGCCAGCCGCAGCATCGGCTCGTCGGGCAGAAACTGCACCAGGATCGCCGTCAGCACCGGCATGACCAGGAAGTTGGTCGCAAGGAGCGCGCCGAGGAAACGGGTGTTGCGCAGCGCCGATCCGAGCTCCGCCAGAGGCACCTGAAGGAAGGTGACGAACAGCATGAACGCCAGCGCCGGGTTGATCGCGACCTCGAGCGTGCCTGCGTTCGGCACGCCGAAGCTGGCAAATACCCCGATGAGGATCGCCCCCAGATAGATCGCGACCTGCCGTTTGTCCAGACTAGCCCGAACCTGCTCCACTCACGCCTCCTTTCTCGCCGCCTCGATACTGCCGACGCCTGCTGTCATACACCGCTCCTACCAACCGGATCAGGATCCGCGTACACGGCGCGGGCTTCTCCCATGCTTCATCCTGGCAGCGGCGGCCTTCGCTCCGACTGTCGGCTTCGCGAGGTCTTGCAGAATCGTGCATTCCGGGCCCGGACCGCCGGCACAGACCGTCTCGCAACTCGCGATGAAGCTTTCCATGCTCCGTTCCAGTGCCCTCAGTTCGCACAGTTTGGCCCGCACCGCCATGAGATGCTCTTGCGCCAGGTCGCGCGCTTCCAGACAGGAGCGGTTCGGATCCTCGACAAGCGCCGTCAGCGAACGCACCTGCTCGATGGAAAAGCCGAACTCTCGGCAACGCCGGATCAGGGTCAGTCGCTTGACGTCCTCGTCGTCGTAGCGTCGCTGACCACCGTCCTGGCGATCGGCGCGCGGCAGCAGCCCGATCTCCTCGTAGTAGCGGATGGTCGGCGTGTTCGTGCCGGTACGCTCGGCAAGGTCTCCGATCTTCAACGCGGGCATGGCCAATCTCCTCACGACCCCCTTGAACTTCAAGTTACTTGAAGTCCTATTTTTACGCTAGCAACTGCCGAGGCGTGCCCGATGCGCCCCGGCCAACCACTGGAGTGAAGCCATGGATGCAACAATTTCTGAAGCAGCCGTGATCGCCTGCACCTTGGAGACGGGCGAATTCAGGGAGCGGCTCGACTGGATCGCGGAGCTGAACCAGGCGGCATTGCTGGACTGTCGGCGGGAAGGGCCGCAGCTCGTCCTGACATACCATCCTGATTACGCTGAACGCGTCCGCGAGATGGTCCGCCGGGAACGGCAGTGCTGCGCCTTTCTCGGCTTCGACTTAAAGGAAGAAAAAGAGAGCGTGAGGCTCACCATCAAGGCCCCGCGAGGCATGGCCAACGCCGTCGATGCGATCTTCGAACCGTTCCTGATCAACACAGCTCGGAGCGGCGGCTGCGGATGCACTGAAACCTCGGGTCCGCGAGGAGAAGGCCGTGGCTGTTGAACCCGAGGGCAGATCCTGGTTGCGAGCCGTGGGGATCGGCGTTGCGGTCTCCATCATCACCGCGGCGGTCATGCTCGCACTCGCTTCCACGGGCGTGTCGCCGTTCCCTAAGCCGCCTTCGCTCGCCTTCGCTGAGGCAATTCTCGGGCGAACCTTGCCCTTGCCGGTCGGGCTGTTGTTTCACACCGTCTACGTGACCTTCTGGTCGGTGGTCTATGTGCGATATTTTTCGCGACGGGATATCTGGACCGCGCTGGGTCTTGCTGCGGTTCTTTGGATTGTAATCCTTGCGGTGTTCTTCCCCATCGTCGGATGGGGCCTCGCCGGCCTGTCAGTCAGCCCGAAACTGATCGTGGCGTCCTTCCTGCCCCATCTGCTCTTCGGGCTTCTCCTGTGGGGACTGTATAGGTACCTACCGAAAAAAGCCGCAGCGCACTCACACCGGTCCTGACCGGCCATCGATAGAGAACGCCATTTGATGACAACACGAGCAATGCCCGGATGTCAGCCTTCTGGGCAACAAGCCAGCCCGCTCGGACGCACCCCTATTCTGACGACGACCAAGCGCGTGCGGTGGCGGCCGCGACGGCGAGCGTGGCGGTCGTTCCGTCCGCCTCACCCTTTTCGAAATCTCCTTCCGTCTGCGCCATGGTGTTCGTCACATGGGCAAAGCAGATGACCGAGCGGTTCATCGCCGTGGCGAAGGCGTAGAGCGCGGCGGCTTCCATCTCCACGGCGAACACACCCGCCGCACGGGCGGTTGCGATCGCGGCCTCTGTTTCCCGATAAGGCGCATCCGTCGTCCAGGTGGCGCCGCGATGAGCCGCAATGTCCGAAAGCTCCGAGAGGCTACCTCAACGCGTGCCAGTAGTCCTGCGTCGGGAGCCTCGGCGAATTTGGCCGCCGGATGATAATGATAGCTCGTCCCCTCGTCGCGCAGGGCGCGGTCGATCAGCACGAAATAGGGCGTTGGCCCGTTGTCGATGATCTGCCCGGCTGACGTAACGCTGATCAGCAGCCGGCAGCCCGACGCAATGAGCTGTTCGGCCACGAGCACCGCGAAGGGCGCACCGACGGCGCACCCGATGACACTGGTCTCACCGACGCCATCGAGATCGAACGTCAGCAACTCGGTGTGATAGCAGGCCCACCCTTCGTGGACTCGCCCGTTGCCAGTTTTTGTCAGGTACCGCGCTACATCGCCATCGGGATCCAAGATGCAGACTTCGGGAACGGCTGCGAGCGGCGGCCCCTTCTGCCGCCGCGCCTCGCGCAGCAGCGCTTCCGGCCGGAATACCGAGGCTGCGGTGTGGTCCTTGCCGTTCACGATCGGCCATTCGGACGACTTCCGATCCGTTGAGCTCACCGCCTGTTCCCCCTCAGCCGACCGCTTCGACCGGCAGGCCCGCCGCCCGCCATTCGGGCAGACCGTCCTCCAAGCGCCGCACCTTGAAGCCGCGGGCACGCAGCGCCGCGACAGCCTCGAACGACAGCACGCACCACGGACCGCGGCAATACGCAACGATCTCGTGATCCGAATCGAGCTCGGCGAGCCGCGCTTCCAATTCGCTCAGGGGAATGTTGACGGCGCCTGGCAGATGCCCAACCGCAAATTCATCGGGCGGGCGAACATCGAGCACCGTGACCAGATCATCGCGCGTTCTCTCCAGCAACTCGTCGCGCGAGACGGGCTCCATACTGTCGCGTTCATCGAAATAGATCTGCCGGATGCGATCGACCTCCGCAAGGTTGCGCGTTGCAACGCCCGACAGTGCCGCCACCAGGGCAAGCACACCGTCGTCAGCAAGACGGTAGAGCACGAATTTGCCGTCCCGGCGCGAAGAGGCCAGCCCCGCCCTTCTGAGCTGCTGGAGGTGATGTGAGGTGTTGGCAACCGACAGGCCGACGCGTTCGGCCAACGTCTCCACCGCACGTTCGCCCTGTGCCAAATGTTCCAGTATTTCCAGCCGGTGCTGCGACCCGAGCGCGCGGGCGACCGATGCGAATTCTTCGTAAAGCGCCTGTTTCGGGCCGATTGACATTCCCATGGTTCCTGCGATAGTTCATTCAAATAATCATTTGAATATGAAATAGAGTACCGTATCCCGCAAGGCGCCGCAATGACCGAACTCATCCTGGCCAACGAACCGCTGATCCGCTTGGGGCTGTTTCTCGGCATCCTTCTGGCCATGGTGCTGTGGGAGGTGGCAGCACCGCGCCGCCGACGGGAAATCCCCCGACTCATCCGCTGGAGCAATAATCTCGGCATCGTTGTCGTCGACACGCTCCTTGTGCGGCTTACCTTCCCCATCGTCGCAGTCGGGCTCGCCGTCATCGCCCAGGAACGCGGCTGGGGGCTGTTCAATGTCTTTGAAGCGCCCGCCTGGATCGCCTTCATCGTTTCGATGTTGGCGCTCGATCTCGCCATCTATCTACAGCATGTAATGCTCCATGCAGTGCCGGCCCTGTGGAGGCTGCACCGCATGCATCACGCCGACCTAGAATTCGACGTTTCCACCGGGCTGCGTTTCCATCCCGTGGAGATCCTGCTGTCGATGGGCATCAAGCTCGCGGTCGTCGCTGCCCTCGGGCCGCCAGCGGTCGCGGTGTTGATCTTCGAGGTGCTGCTAAACGCCACCTCAATGTTCAATCATTCGAACATCAATATCCCACCCGCGATCGACCGCATCCTGCGACTGATCGTGGTGACGCCAGACATGCACCGGGTTCACCACTCGATTCATCCGAGTGAGACGAACAGCAATTTCGGCTTCAACCTGCCCTGGTGGGACCGGCTGCTGGGCACGTACCGGCCGCAGCCGCGGGAGGGCCACGAGGCCATGACCATCGGGATCGAGCAATTCCGCGCCCGCCGCGACCTGTGGCTCGACCGGATGTTGATCCAGCCGCTCATCGGTCCGGCCAGCGGCTATCCGATCAACCGTGAGAGAAGAAAGGGGGACCAGTGAACGCCCGGCGCCTTCTTCCGCGTCTCGTCCTTCTTGCCGGTTTGGCGGCGGTCATCATCTGGGCGGCGTTGAACCGCGATCGGCTTGACCTTGCCGCGCTCGACACTTGGCTTTCCGGACTCGGACTCCTAGCCCCGCTGGCCTATCTCGCTCTCTTTGCTGTCGGAACGGTCGCCTTCCTGCCGGGCGCCCTGTTTGCGCTGGCGGGCGGCGCCCTGTTCGGCCCGGTCTGGGGCTCGCTCCTCAATCTGGTGGGTGCGACGATCGGGGCGAGCCTTGCCTTCCTCATCGCCCGCTATCTCGCCGGCCATTGGGTGGCGGCGCGGACCGGCGGGCGGCTGAAGCGGCTGACCGAAGGTGTGGAAGCTGAGGGCTGGCGTTTCGTCGCCTTCGTGCGGCTCGTGCCGCTGTTCCCCTTCAACTTGACGAACTACGCGCTCGGTCTCACGCGCGTCCGATTCACTGCCTATGTCATGACGTCCTTCATCTGCATGGCGCCGGGCGCAATTGCCTATACCTGGCTCGGCCATGCCGGACGCGAAGCGATTATCGGCGACGCCTCGGCGATCCGTTACGGTCTGCTGGCACTCGGGCTGCTCGCGGCAATCGCGTTCCTGCCACGGCTGGTCCGTCGATTACGCGGCGAAAGACCCGGGTGGATCGTAACGGATGAACTGGCGCGCAGGCTTGGAGGCGACGGCGTCACTATCATCGATGTCCGTTCGCCCGAGGAGTTCATAGGCTCCCTCGGTCATATCGACACCGCGCTCAACATTCCGCTCGGCGAACTGCCCGATCGTTTGACCGAGATCAGAGCATTTCGGGACCGGCCTGTCATTGTGGTGTGCAAGACGGACAAGCGTTCCGCGGCCGCCACGGTGATGCTCGGCGACGCCGGTTTCCGCGATGTCAGCGTCCTGCGCGGCGGAATGGAGCAGTGGAACCGTGACGGCAGGCCGGTGGGGAAAGGCGGCGCAGTCGAACCGGCCCGGTAGCATCTGTCCGTCGCCGCCGCCCGGTACAACACCCGAAAGAGCAGGAACATGACACGAATTCCGCTTTCGATTGCAGCCCTCACAGACACCGCCATTGCCCTTCTGCCAAGTGCGGCGTGGGCACAAGGATCCCCCGATTTCGACCGCTATGGCTGGGGACCGCACATGATGGGATGGGGCGGCGGATGGTTCGGAATGATCTTCGGGCCGATCTTCATGATCCTTGTGCTCGCCCTGGTGATCGCGGTCGCGGTTCTCCTCGTGCGCTGGCTCGGCGGACCAGGGAATACCGCCGCCGCGCCACACCAGCCGCCGCCCACGCGCACGCCGCTCGACATCCTCAAGGAGCGCTTCGCGCGCGGCGAAATCGACAGGGAGGAGTTCGAGGAGCGCCGCCGCACCCTCGGCGAATGACCCCCTGCGCCCAAAACCGGAGAAAACGCGCATGAAGACCCTGTTCATCCTCAACGACCCGCCCTACGGCACCGAGCGCTGCTACAACGCGCTACGCCTTGCCCATACGCTGCTCAAGAAAGATCCGGAAGCGGAGGTCTCGGTGTTCCTGATGGCCGATGCGGCGATCGCCGCGCGCAAGGGCCAGAAAACGCCCGATGGCTATTACGACATGGAACGCATACCGAAGCGCGTGCTCGCGAAAGGCGCCGTGTTGCTGTGCGGCACCTGCATGGACGCGCGCGCCATGACCGACGACGATGTCATGGATGGCGCCAGGCACAGCACCATGGATGAACTCGGGGACGCGACGTTCGCCGCCGACAAGGTTCTGGTGTTCTGAGCTATGCGGAAAATCTATCTCGATTATAACGCCAGCACGCCAATCGATCCGGCGGTCGCCAACGCCATGCGGCCGTTCCTTGAGGAAGCCTTCGGCAATCCCTCCAGCGGCCATTGGGCGAGCACGCCGGCCAAGGCCGCGTTGGAGCAGGCCCGTTCTCAAGTCGCCGCGTTGCTCGGCTCAGCACCCGGAGAAATCGTGTTCACGAGCGGTGGCAGTGAAGCCAACAACCTGGCGATCAAGGGCACGTTCTTCGCGCTCCGCAAGAAGGGCGATCACATGATCACGACCGCGGTCGAGCATCCGGCCGTCCTTGCCCCCTGCCGGTTTCTCGAGCGGCTCGGCGCGACGGTCACCTATCTGCCGGTGGACTCGACGGGCCGTGTCGACCCGATGACGTGCAACGGGCCATTACTCCGCACACCGTCCTGATCAGCGTCATGCATGCCAACAACGAGGTCGGCACGATCCAGCCGATCGAGGAGATCGGCGCCATTGCTCAAGAGCATGGCACCTGTTTTCACACAGACGCGGCGCAATCGGTGGGCAAGATCCCGACCAGAGTGGATACGCTCGGCGTCGACCTGCTCACGATCGCCGGTCATAAGCTCTATGCGCCGAAGGGTGTCGGAGCGCTCTATGTCCGCAGCGGTGTCGAATTGGAGCCCCTGATTCACGGCGCCGGCCATGAGGGCGGCAGGCGCGCCGGCACCGAAAGCGCATTGCTCGCCGCCGGTTTGGGCGCGGCCTGTGCATTGGTGCAGGACCTGGCGCCGATGGAGCGGGCTCGCGCGCTGCGTGATCGCTTCTGGGGCGCGCTGCAGGACCGCTTCGGCGATCGCGTGGTGCTGAACGGCCCTTCTGAGCATCGCCTGCCGAACACGCTCAACGTCTCCTTCGTCGGCGTGATCGGGGCCGACGTGCTCGCGGGGCTCGATGGGGTGGCGGCATCGACCGGTTCGGCGTGCCATTCGGGGCGGATCGAGCTTTCGCCGGTGCTTGCGGCCATGGCTGTGCCGGAGAAGGTCGGGATGGGCGTCGTGCGTTTTAGTCTCGGTCGGCAAACGACGGATACAGAGATCGACACCGTCGTCGCGCAGCTCGCGCGGGCACCCGCATTGTCAGCCTGAAGCGCGTGGCGGAACCAAAGGCATTGGTGGACAGCGCTTCTCTCGCCGGCTCCTATGCGCGCTGGCGAAGCAGCCCGCTCGGCCAGATTACCGACCGGCTTGAGGAGAGCCTCCTTCAGGGACTGCTGGGGCGATGTCGATCAGTTGGATGTCCTCGATGTCGGATGCGGCGATGGCGCGCGGGCCGTCACTCCAGCGGCAGAGCCCAACCAAGCGCGTGTTCGTGGTTGGTTGCGGGTTGATTTGAACCTAAATGCTAAGTGATTGATTTTTTTGATGTTTGTTTTGCGGCGAGTAACGCGGCCAAAAACCCCAGCAACCCATTGAGTTTACTGGAGTTTCTGGCTCGAGCTGGTTGCGGGGCCCGCAACCACATACGCTCCAGCGCTCCCGACTGCGATCAATCCCTCCCAACCTAAAACAAGCGGTCCATGCTGGTGCGCAAGCTCCACTGTTGCGCGTTGGGGTTCGCGTGTCGGGTTGACCACCCAGAGTGCCCTCCTATTCTCGCTCGCATGCAACCGTGCCTGAATGGACGGATTCGACAGACGCACATGCTGCGTTTTTCCGGTCCATGAAAAGGCCTTAGCGAAGTAGCGCCGGTTTGCCTCACCTATCGTCTTGAAATAGCCGACGCCCGGATGGTGTCGACGAGCAAGGTACGGCCCGCCATAGGCATGCTCGACAACGGCAATCCGCCCGTCGTCAAAGCGCCCGCGCTCGATCCCACCCTGGGGAGCACCGGGCGAAGCTGCACTCGACGAACCCGATCGAGCGCCTCAATGGCGAGATCAAGCGGCGAACCGTCGTCGTCGGCATCTTCCCGAATTCAGCCTGCCAGCAGTGGCACGCTGATCATTCCGGCCCTGCCGGAGAGCACGGCGACCAAGGCCGTCAGCTACACCACCTCAGTGGGCACGATCTGTTGTCGTTCCGCTCGTCTGCTTGCATTTGCCGTAGGAGCGGCGAAGAAGCGACGCTGTGGGCGACAGCAGCTATCTCTAACGTGCAGCTTTGGTAAGCGACTTCCTTCCGGGAAGCCGATCACGGAGTTCGTTCGTGATGACGAGTCTTAAGTAGCCCGGGCGGTATTTGGCTCCGGCATCGTCCTATATGTCGAGTCTCACCGGTCCGTTCTTCGTTTTCCTCGTGCTCAGACCGGAAAATGCAGAGGGCCGTCCTGGACCGTGACCCGACGCAGTTCCGTGAACTCGGCTATGCCCGCCTTGCCCCCAAACTGCAGCGCCTTGAAGTTCTGAGCTATACGGCCTCGTACGCAAGAGCTTCTATTCGCCGCCCGCCTTGTGCTTCAAAGAGATGGATATGCGCGGTATCGAACACCAGGTCAACGCTTTCACCCGTCCGGGATACCCGTCCTGGCGTGAGCCGTGCCGTTAGTTCCACACCGGCAAGATCGCATAGCGCCATCACGTCCGACCCCAGTGGCTCCAGGATTTTGGTCGTCGCCGGAAACGTCATCGAGTCTCCATGCGCACGAAACTGGGACGGCTCTAGATGCTCGGGGCGGATACCGAGAACCACATCGGCGCCATTCTGCACCCGATATTGCGGCAGCGCGATGCGTAAATCTCCGTGGATGACGGCTTTGGCCTTGTCGCCTTCGACCACATAGCGGGCCTTGACCATATTCATGGCCGGCGAGCCGATGAACTCGGCGACGAAGAGATTGGCCGGACGCTCGTAAAGCTCGAAGGGTGTGCCCACCTGCTCGATATAGCCGTTGCGCAGAACCGTGATCCGGTCCGCCAGCGTCATCGCCTCCACCTGGTCGTGCGTGACGTAGATGGTCGTGGTTTTTAGAAGCGCATGCAGCCGTTTGATCTGTGTGCGCATGTCGACACGCAGTTTCGCGTCCAGGTTGGACAGCGGTTCGTCGAAGAGAAAGGCTGAAGGCCGCCGGACGATTGCTCGCCCCATTGCCACCCGCTGGCGCTGCCCGCCTGAGAGCTGGCCGGGCTTGCGATCGAGAAGCGGCGCGATCTGCAGGATATCCGCCGCCTCAGCCAGCTTTTCCTCGACCTCCGCATCCGGCGCCTTCCGCATTCTCAGCCCAAACGCCATGTTTTCACGTACGGTCATGTGCGGGTAAAGCGCATAATCCTGAAAGACCATGGCGATGTCCCGGTAGCGCGGCTCGAGCGCGTTCATCAGCTTGTTGCCAATCAGGACTTCCCCGTCGGTGACTGTCTCCAGACCGGCCACCATGCGAAGCAAGGTGCTCTTGCCACAGCCCGACGGTCCCACGAACACCATGAATTCGTGGTCAGCGATCTCAAGCGACACGCCATGGATAACCTCCACGCCTCCATAGCTCTTGATCAGGTCTTTCAGCTCAATCGTGGCCATGCGCGCCGCATTCCCTCCATTGGCACTTGCTTTATCGTTATCGTTATTGATAATGATAAAGGAATGAGATGCAAGCGACAATAGGCGGGCCAATGGCACTTGCCATGATCGGCAAAAAGGGACGTGAGGCGACCGCGCGGGTGTCGAAAAGCGCCGAGGTCTTTGAGGGTATAAAGCGGGCTATCATGCTCGGTGAAATCGCGCCGGGGGAGACTCTCTTAGAACTGGAACTCGCCGAATATTTCGGATGCAGCCAGGGGCCGGTGCGCGAGGCCCTCCTGAACCTCCAGGACGAAGGATTCGTGGTCCGCATGGGGCACAGGGGCACACGCGTGTCCGACTGCACGAGGGACGAGGCCGTGGAGATGTTCCGCCTGCGCCATGGAATCGAAACGCGCGGCATTTGCCGGGCTGTTCGGCGAATCAACGACAGGGAGCTTGAGGAGCTGCGCCGTTACCTCGCGGCGATGATCAAAGCCGCCCACGCGAAGGACGAATACGCCCTCGCCGATTTCGACCGCAGTTTTCATATGTCTCTATTCCGGGCCGCCGGCCTGCCGGCGGTCGAGCCGCTGCTTTCGCGCTGCATTCTGCACAACCAGCGCTTCAAGATCCTGCACAGCGGCGAGCAGCGGGACCTCAACGTCACCGCGCGCCGTCACGAGACGATCATCGAGGCGCTCGAATCCCGTGACGAAGAAGCCGCCGTGCGGGCCATCGGCCATCACGTCGCGACCATCGTCGATTTCGGCCCCGCCCTTTTCGAGCAACCTTCCGACGAGGAAAAGGCATGACCGGGCCGGCCGATCCATTGGGTGCGCATCTCCCCGAGCCGACGGCACAGATGCAAGCCCTCATCGAGCGCCTCAAGGCGCAGGACGAGGGCCTGCCGGACCCTTTCACGCTGCCACTCAATCAGGCGCGCGCGCAATTCGAGCGGAACAACCGCCGCTGGAACTTCGAACTGCCGGGAATTGCAACGGCGGAGGAAATTGCGCTGCCGGCCGTCCCGGGCTCCGACGAGATAAAGGCCACTCTGCGCGTTCCTTTCTATCCCCGGCCCGGCTTCATCCTTTATCTCCACAGCGGCGGCTGGATGTTCGGCTCGCCGCACACCCATGAACGCGCCATCCGATATCTGGTGAAGACGTGCCGGATGGCGGTGATCGTCCCCCTACTACCGCCACTCGCCCGAAGCACCCTTTCCCGCCGGACTGGAGGACCGCAAGGCGGCATGGCGCGCCGCGCACGCAGCCTACACCGAACGCGGCATCGAAGCGGGCCCGACCGGCATTTCAGGAGACTCGGCCGGCGCCAACCTCGCATGGCGACCATGCTGAGCGCCCGGCGGGACAGCGGGCCTCTGCCCGACTTCGCAATGCTGTTTTATGGCGTCTACGGCGTCAATTTCACGACACCATCCTACAGCATGCCGGATCCGCTCTATGGGCTCACAGCCGAGCGCATGAAGACCTACTGGGATCGTTACGCTCCGGATCCCACCATGCGCAGCGATCCCCTGGCCGCCCCGCTCAACGCTCCGGACGAGGAACTGGCAGCCCTTCCGCCCCTCTATCTCAACACAGCCGAACTCGACCCGCTTCGGGACGACACACTCCGCCTGCACGAACGTCTCAGGCCTTGGGGCGTGACGACGCTTGCCACCTGCATCGCGGCGTCGTGCACGGCTTTATGCAGATGACCGTGGCGCTTGAGGAGGCGCGCACAGCCTTTGCTCTGGCCTCAAACTGGCTCGAAACAGCCAGATATTTATCAAACCAAGGGAGGAAATGATGAGAGGAACCCTGAAAACCCTGGCGCTGGCGGCGTCGGTATTGGCGATGGCGGGTCTCGCCCACGCGGATTCGACCGTCCGGTTCTGGTACCACTTCGACAATCCGGACAACCCGATGGATGAGCTCATCGCCAAGTTCGAGGAAGAGAACCCGGACATTACCGTCGAAGCCGAGAACGTGCCGTGGAACAGCTATTACGACAATCTGTATACGGCGATCGTCGGTGGCGGTGCGCCGGATGCCGCCATGGTCAAGCTCTTCGCACAGCCGCGCCTTGTCGAAATGGGCGCCCTTGAGCCGCTCGACAGTTGGCTGGCCGAATGGGACGGCAAGGACGACCTGCTCGACAACATTCTGGACGTCAATGCGGGCCCGGACGGCAACCAGTATTACCTGCCGGTGCAATATGTGGTGCTCTATCTCTACTACCGCGCCGACATGCTCGAGGAGGCCGGTCTCGAACCGCCTCGGACCTGCGAAGACTTCCTTACCGCTGCGAAGACTCTGACCCAAGACACCAACGGTGACGGCAATAACGACGTCTACGGCTTCGGCTTCCGCGGCGGCCCGGGCGGCCAGGACCATTGGGCGAGCCTGGTATTGTCCCACGAGGCCGTTTCGCTCGACGGTGACGGCGGCTTGACCAACGAGACCGCCATCGAGGCCAATCAGTGGGTCATCGACCTGCACCGTGAGCACGGCGTGTTCCCGCCTTCGGCTCCGAATGACGGGTTCCAGGAGACCATCGCCGCCTTTCAGCAGGGCCGTACGGCGATGACGATCCATCATATAGGCTCCTCCAATGCCATGGTCGAGGCGCTTGGCGATAAGGTGTCCGCAGCACCGGTACCCGAATGCGGCGGCGGGCGCTGGACCGCCTTTGGCGACGAGTCCCTGGCTGTGTTTTCCTCGGCCGAAGACAAGGAAGCGGCCTGGAAGTGGATCTCCTTCCTATCCTCCAGCGAGAACAATGCGCTCTTCAACGAAGCGACCGGCCAGCTGCCCGTGACCAAATCGGATGCGGAGAACTGGCAAAACCACGAGCAGCGCTTCGTGGATGCGACCATGAACTCTCTGCCCTTCGCAGAGACCCTTCCGGCAACGGGCGCGACCTCGGATTTCGTGGACAATGTCTGGCCGCGCGCCATGCAGCGAGCCCTTCTGAGCGAAATCACCTCCGAAGAGATGATGCGTCAGTTCGAGGAACTCTACACGTCCGAATAAAGGCCCATCAGCAGCCGGGCAATGGTCCGGCTGCCCCTCCGCAAATTGGTTTCAATCATGTCCTCAGCAGCCAGCACAATACCGCACGGCCGCAGGAGATCCCGGGAGGGTTTCTCCATATTCCCTTACGTCCTCTTGACGCCGGCAGTGCTGGTTACCTTGCTGATCGTCTTCCTGCCCATGGCGGAAGCGATCTTCCTGAGCTTCCACGACTACGTTGTCTGGCGCCCGGCGGATCGTGCGTTCATCTGGTTCGGCAACTTCATCGCCGCATTTCAGGACGAGGTTTTCTGGATATCGTTCTGGAACACCCTGCTGTGGATCGGCATCACCATTCCGGCACAGGCCCTGCTCGGGCTCATCACCGCCATTCTGCTCAACCGCGATTTCTTCTGGCGACCGCTGGCGCGCGCCCTGATCATCATTCCCTGGGCCCTGCCGAGTGTCGTCATCGCCCTGATGTGGCGCTGGATCTATGACGCCAATTACGGTGTGCTGAACGACATCCTCTTCCGGCTCGGGATCATGCAGTCTTCCTTTCCCTGGCTGGCCGATCCCGACACGGCGCTCTACGCAATCATCCTAACGCTCACCTGGCAGGGGTTTCCGTTCTTTGCTGTGATGATCCTGGCGGGCCTGCAATCCATCCCCAAAAGCTACTACGAGGCAGCCGCGATCGATGGCGCCAGCAACTGGCAGCAATTCCGAAACATCACGCTGCCCGGCATCGCCGGCGTTCTCGGCACGGCGATCCTGTTGCGCACGATCTGGGTCGCCAACTCCATCGACGTCATCTACGTGATGACCGGCGGAGGGCCGGGCTACGCCACCCACACGCTGCCGCTCTACGCCTTCATCGAAGCCCGCTCCAGCCTGAACTTCGGCTACGGCTCGGCGCTTGCGGTCATCTTCACTCTCATGCTGACCGGGCTCGTCCTCGTCTATCTCTCCCGCGTGAACAGGACACTGGATTGATGGTACGCCGCCAATCCACCTTCCGTTCGATCTTTGGCACCCACCTGCCGGTCCTGGCGATCGTCTTCTTCGCCCTCGGTCCGTATATCTGGATGGCGCTGACTTCCTTCACCCCGCAGGACCACCTGCTACAGACCGGCGTCGCGCTCGATCCGCAGAACTGGACCGCGGCGAATTACGAGCGTCTGGTGGGCCGCACGGACTTCCCCATCAACATGGTGCACAGCTTCATCGTCGCCATCGGAACGGTCGTCCTTGGGCTGAGCCTGAGCGTTACCGCGGCCTACGCATTCTCGCGCTTCCGCTTCCCCGGCCGGCGCGTACTGATGATCAAATTCCTCGTCATCAACATGTTTCCCGTCGTCCTGCTGATTCTGCCCTTATTCGTGATCATGCGCCGGCTCGGTCTCCTCGACACGCACGCAGCACTCATCATCGCCAACGCCACCGTAGCGATCCCATTCTCCGTCTGGATGATGACCAGCTACATCAACTCCATTCCCAGGAGTCTCGATGAGGCCGCCATGATCGATGGCTGCTCGCGGCTGGGGGCGCTCAGGAAGGTGATCCTCCCCCTCATCCTGCCGGGTATCATCGCCACCGGCATCTACATCTTCATCACCTCCTGGAACGAGTACCTCTACGCGCTGACGCTCGGCGGCCGCAACGTGCGCACCATCACCGTCGCCATCCAAACGCTGATCGGCGAGTACCAGATCGAATGGGGCCTGCTGACGGCAGGCGGCGTCCTGGGCGCCATGCCCGCAACCCTGCTCTTCCTGCTCATTCAGAAACGCCTGATCTCGGGCCTCACCCAGGGCGCCGTCAAAGGCTGACCGAACCATGGAGAACGCATCAATGACCAATCCTGTTGGGCTGATATCCATGCAGATCGCCCGCCCCTTCACCGAAGATCACTTTCCATGGCTGAGCCGGCTCAAGGAACTGGGCTACGACTTCATCGAACTGCTTGTGCCGGAGCCGGGCGATATCGAACTCGGAAAACTGCGCAAGGCGCTCACCGAGGCCGGCCTTGACGTCGTGCTCGCCGCCCGCGTCAACATGGAGCGCAACCTGACCAGCAGCGACGCGAATTGCCGCCAGCAGGGCCGGGATTACCTGAAATACGCCATCGACTGCGCGCATGAACTCGGCGCGCGCATCGTCGGCGGCCCGCTCTACGGCAATCCTCTTGTCTTCGCGGGGCGCCCGCCACAGCCGGTCGACGAGGACCTGCGTTCTGCACGCGAGCGCTGGTGCGTGGAAGGCCTCAAGGCCGTCGCCCCGCTCGCCGCACAGGCAGGCATCACCCTCGCCGTGGAGCCCCTCAACCGTTTCGAGACCGACATCCTGTGCACGACCCGGCAGGGGATAGCGCTCATTGATCTCGTCGACGAGCCGTCCATGGGGCTCATGCTCGACACGTTCCATATGCACATGGAGGATGCGAGCATTCCCGAAGCGATCGTCGAAGCGGGTCCCCGCATCGCGCATTTCCAGGCGAACGAGAACCATCGCGGCTTCCTCGGCACGGGCGCAACGGACTGGGTTGCCGTCGCCAGGGCGCTCAATGCCGTCGGCTATACAGGCCCCATCTCGCTCGAACCCTTCCGCCGCAACGACGACCGCATCGCCGTGCCGATCGCCCAATGGCGGCCGCCTCACGAAGACGAAACCGAAAGACTTTCCGCAAGCCTCGCTTTTTTGAAGAACGCAATAACCATGGGATGTTATCGTAGATGACGCTGAATATCGGCTGGATTGGCTGCGGGCGCCACGCCTCGCAAATGCTTTTGCCTCAACTCGTTCGTGAGGACGTGCGGATCGCCGCTGTCTGCGATATCAATCCAAGCCGCGCGGCGGACGTCGCCCGGCAATACGGGGTGAGCGAGATCTTTTCCGACGCCCGTGACCTGCTCGCCCATCCCGGGCTCGATGCCATAGGCCTTGCCATCGGCCCCGCCGCCCATCTCGAGATCGGCAGGGCGGCGCTGCAGCGCGGTCTGCCCGTCTTCATGGAAAAGCCGCCCGGCGCTTCCCATGAGGATGCGCTGCGCCTGCAGGAGGCCTCTGAGAAGGCCGGAAAGCCCCTCGTGGTCGGTTTCATGAAGCGCTTCTCCGTCGGCAACAAGATCGCCAGGACAGTCATCGACCGGGATTTCGGCTCCCCCCTCGGCTTCTACGGCTCGTACATGACGGCGCCCACCTATTTCAAAGGGAGTGCCGACTACACCGACTTCCTGCTGCACCATTGCGTGCACTACATGGATCTTCCGGCCCATCTCGTCGGCCCCATCGCGGCGATGGAACCCCGCGTCATAGAAAAGGAGCCGGGCAAGATCCTGCTTCACATCGCCATGGAGTTCGAGAACGGAGCGATCGGCACGCTGATCATGGGAACGGTCCAGTCCCGCGGCACGCCCATGGAGTTCGTGCAGGTGATGGGCGATCACCGCCGCATCGAGATCGACAACATAATCGGGGTCTCCTACCATCGCGATCCGCCGTTCAAGTCCGATAACCCGGAAGCGAGCCTGATCGATGGCGAGGACACCCTGACCTGGCGTCCGAACTTCACGGCCGCGGCGAACGAAGACTTCAAAGGATACCATGCGCTTCTAAAGGAAACGCTCTCCGCCTTCCGTGGCGAGCGCAACTCAGCGCCCCTGATCGAGGACGGCGCCACGGCGATGCGCTGGCTGGAAACCGTTCGCACCAGCCTTCCGGCCTAAGATGAGTGCCGAAGGCACCACAAGGTTAAAGAGCCGCCTTGCCGTCGGCAGCGTCCTCGAGAGCCACACGGCCCTTCTCGCCGTCCCTGGCGACGCCGTCGCGTCGCGATAGTGCAGATGCGCGCCGACCGCTTTCGCGCTGGTCACAACCCCGCGGCCACCGCGCTGCGTGTTGAGCTTCACGACACGGGCCTTCACGATCACCCGGCGCGAGCGATAGCGCACACCCTCTTCGTACAGCTTCCAGCGCGGCTTTCCTTGGGAGGGACGCCACAAGCTTGGCGCCGCGGCCGCGGGCGTTGAAGCGGCCGCTTTCTCTTCCGGCCGGCCCGCGGACGCGACGTGGATCGTCGCCGCCTTGCGCCCGCGACTTCCACCTGCGGTGGAACGACGGTGCGCCTAACTTGCACTTCCTCGCCGGCTGCGCGGTGGTCCCGGTCGAACTCTGAAAAGATCGCCATCATCGTCTGTCATAAGAGCTGACGCGGACCGATGAGGACGATCTGCGCGATCGCACGTGAGCGGACATAGACGCAATGAGGGCGTAGAAGCATTTCGTCAGCCACCGGGCCGGCACGGTATAAACGGCGGAATCCAAACGGAAAGGGATATCCGCAACTCGCGCGTTCCGCTGGTTCAAACACTGTGCCGCAGAACGCCAGATATGAGAGTCCTCGGTCCACGTCAGCTCTCATTGCGCCTAGCCTCGACGGAGCGATCCCGTCTCGCGATGGAGTCCGAACGACGCCGCAATATAGCCCTGCATCACCGACTCGATAGAAGCCAAAACGAGCGGCCGCGCATGGCAAAGAACCTCGCCAGATCGGACGGCGGGGAACAGGCGGCCCAGATATTGGCCGATCAGCGGCTCCGGGATGCCCCGGTCTTCCAGAAGATCGAAAAGCCGCGCGACAGCAGCTTCGGCTTCGGCGTTCGGCCAATAATACCGAATGCGGTCGCTGTAAGAGAAATGCCGCAGACGGCGCCGCGCCTCCGCGTCGCCCTCGTAGTATTTCCCCCAATGCGACGGATCGGCCAGCATGACCGTTTCCATCACCTGCCGAAGCGTCCGATCCCTGCCCTCCGGCACAAGTTCGGTCGCGATTGAATCGAGACCGTAAAGCGCCTCGCGCAGCGCAAAGGTCAGGCCGGGGCCGACCTTGAGGATCGCAAAACCGTCGGAGACCAGCGCGGCTAGGTTCTCTCGGGTCTGGTAGTCGGTGGAGTGCGCCTCGAACACCAGACCGGGCAGATCGCCCAGAACCGCGCTCAGTTCCCGCGCAGCGGCGGGGTCATAGTCGATCACGTTGTGATTGCCGAACTCGACACCTGGCTGAACGACCAGACCGATCACCCTTGTGAAGGCGTCATCCAGCCCCGCCTCCTCGAAGACCTTCCTGTGGGCGGATACCGTTTCGGTCGCAGCGGCAGCGGTGGTGACTTCCAGGGCACCCAGTTCCTCCATCGCGCCGCCGGGGATCGGCACTTCGGTTCCGATGACATAGACAGGAGCGGCCATGCCGCCGCCTGGCGCCACTTCTTCCGCCGCAGCCGCCAGCCGCGCCGCCCTGCGCGCCGTCATGGCATTGTCGAGCGCCACCGGCTCCCCCGCGCAACCCATCGAACAATCGAGGTGCAATTTGGTGAATCCCGCGGCGGCATAGGCGCGAACCAAGACATCGGCCTTGTCCATTGCCTCCGCCGCCGGCAGCGACTTCCATGGGTTTGGACCCAAGTGATCACCGCCCAGGATGATCCGTTCCGCCGGAAAGCCCGCCACCCGCGCGATGTCCTCGACACGCGCGCGGAAATCGGCAGGGGTCATGCCGGTGTAGCCGCCATCCTGGTTGACTTGGTTGCAGGTCGCTTCGATCAGAAGCGGCAGGTCGGTCGGCAGGGTCGCGCGCATCGCCGCTTCCAGCACCAGCGGATGGGCCGAGCATACCGACGGCAGGCCGGATGGGCCGGGACGCGCGCGCCAGCGAGCGATATCGGAAAGAGGATGCAGGCTCATCGCCGGGCCTCCGCGTCTTCCAGAAACCTTTCAAGTTCGGCTCGGGTGGACGCTCCCTCCATCGGCCCGATCTCGGTCACGGCCCGCGCGCCCGCGGCGTTGGCATAGCGCAGAGCCGTTTCGGGCGTCTCGCCTGCCAGTCGCAGCGCGACTAAGGTTCCGCCAAAGCAGTCGCCGGCCCCGGTGGGGTCGCGCTCCTCGACCGTATGGGCCGCCACGTCAAACCGTGCGCCGGGGGCGACGTAGGACGCGCCCTTGTCGCCCCTTTTGATCACGATCTCGCCAACCCCTCGAGATAGCAGATCGTGTATTGCCCCCTCTTCGTCGGTCGCTTCGGTGAAGTGGAAGATCTCGTCCCCTGAAGGCAGAAAGATGTCTGTGCGGTCGATCAGGCCCGCGAGCTTTTCGCGCAGGCCCGGCTTATTCAGCATTTCCGCGCGGATATTCGGGTCGAAGCTCAGCGTGCCGCCCCGCGCTTTCACCCGATCGACGGCCTGAAGCGCAATTCCGGCCATACCCGGGACCGACAGGGCGGTGCCCATGATGTGGATATGCCCGCAGCTATCCATCAGGGCTTCGCCCGCATCGGTCAGAGCCAGCGTCGCTGTGGCGCTCCCGTCGAGCGTATAGACGAAAGCGCGCGATCCATCGGGACGGTAGCGGACGAAGGCGCAGCCCGTCGCCTCGCCCGTAGCCACGTCTATCCCGGAGACATCAATTCCATCTGCCGCCAGCCGCGCGATGTTGAGACGGCCGAAATCGTCATCGCCCACACGACCGATAATCGCGGCGTCGAACCCTAGGCGACCGACCTGATTGATGAAGATCGCCGGTGCGCCGGAAGGATATGGGCCTGTCAGCGGTTGAACTTCCCGAAACCCGTCACCCCTAGTGGCAGCGACTATCTCGACGAGGATTTCTCCGACTGTCAGAATCTTGGTCATGGGAGCGTTGGCCTGTTCAGAATGTCACGGCACGCCCCGAACATCTGCGGAGCATGCCTTCGGAAAAGCCCCCGCGCCTTCGGCGACCGAAGGCGCGAGTGCGTCCAGCCCTCATGCGGGAGGAAGCATCACAACGTGGCGCCCATCATCATCCGCACGATCTCTTCGTCATTCGTCTCGGATGGGCGGCGTTCTCCGGCGACGACGCCACGGGCGAGCACGATGATGCGATCGGCGGCGGCGAAGATGTCCGGCAGGTTGTGCGAGATCAGGATGATCCCCACGCCCTTCAACTTCAGCCGCTCGATCAGCGCCATAACCTCGCGCTGCTCGGGCACGCCCAGCGCCGCCGTCGGTTCGTCCATGATGACAAGCTTTGCCTGCCAATGGATCGCGCGTGCAATGGCGATCGCCTGGCGCTGCCCGCCGGACATTTCGCGAACCGGCGCCGTCGGGTCCGGCACGACTATTCCAAGACTCTGGAGCACATCGACCGCGTCGCGCCGCATCTCGTCCCGCGCAAGGAACGGCAGCCCAAGAATCCGGCGGGTTTTTTCCCGTCCCAGATAGAGGTTCAGTCCAGGATCGAGATTATCCGCCAGGGCCAGATCCTGATAGATCGTCTCGATCCCGGCGGTCCGAATTGCTTCGGCCGACTTGCCGGTCAGGCGCACGCCGTCGAAGTGCACCTCCCCTTCGGTCGGCGTGTAGACGCCCGAGATCATCTTGATGACGGTGGACTTCCCGGCGCCGTTGTCGCCGGCAAGCACGACACATTCGCCTTCATTGACGTCGAAGCTGACGTCCTTGACCGCCTCGTTACCTCCGAACCGTTTCTTCAGGCCCTTTGCGCTGAGGAGTGCCGTCATGAACTCACCCCCGTCAGCCGGTCTCTGGACTGATCGACAATCACGGCGACGATGATCACCAGCCCCACGGCGACGAACTGCCAGTAGGGCGGCAGGCCGGAGAAGACGAGGCCGAACTGGATCACCGCGATAATGATCGCACCAATTACCGTGCCGACCACCGTGCCCTGCCCACCGGTCAGGGATGCGCCGCCGATAAACACGGCCGCGACGGCATAAAGCAGGATCGGCTCGCCCGCATTGGCTGCACCGGCCGAGAACCGGCCCGTGTAGATCAGCCCGCCGATGCCGGCGGTGAGTGCCGAAAGAACGAAGAGGATGACCAGATGCTTCTTGACGTCCACTCCGGCCCGTTCGACCGACGCCCTGTTTGCGCCGAGAGCATAGGTGTGCACGCCGAACTTCGTGTGGGTCAGCAGGTAGCTGAAAACGATCGCTACCACTGCCGCCACCAATACCGGGACCGGGAAGCCCAGAATTATGCCGTTGCCGATCTCGCGCGCCTCGTCGCTACGGATCGACACGGTCGCGCCGCCCGCCACGATCAGCGCGACACCACGGGCGATACCGTAGGTACCGAGGGTGCCGATGAAACTCGGCACGCTGATGAAAGCGACAAGCCAGCCGTTGATAAGCCCCACCACGATTGCCGCCAGGAGCCCGACGCCAAGCGCAAGGATCACCGTCAACCAGCCGCCCTCCGGCCCGAAGAAGCGAATGACCAGCGCCATGACGACAGCGGAGAACCCGGTGGTGAACGCGATGGAAAGATCGATATGACCCGCCACGATGACCAGCGTCAGGCCAAGCGCCAGCAGCAGGATCTGCGACGCAGCGACGGCAATCGATTGAAGCGTGTAGAGACGGAAAAGGAACGTGCCCCCCGTTTCCAACTGCGCATAGAGTTCGAAGAAGCCGAGGATGAGGATCAGGAACAACCACGACCATGCGTTGAGTAGGGACTTCAAGAATGAAGTCCCATTATTCTCCAACATCAAATTCGGCCTCATTCGGAATAGATGAACTTGGCGATGTTTTCGTCGTTCACGTTGTCGGCGTCGATGACGGTGAACCCGGTCCCGATCGAGGTCGGCACCGACTGGCCGGTCAGAACGGCATAGGCGGTCATCACGCCATAGTAGCCGATCTCCGCCGGATGCTGCGCGATAGCCGCGTCGACGAGGCCGGACGAGATGTTGTCGACGATGCTCTTAGGTGCGTCGAAGGCGATCACCGTCACGTCTTCGGACTTCTGCGCGCCATCCACGCCATTGCCTGCCCCGAGCGCCGAGAACAGGTTCGCACCGAACACACCCGCGATGTCGGGGTTGCGGGCCAGAACGGCCTGGAACTGCGATGCCGCCAGCGATGCATCGTTCTCGTTATACTGGGTCTCGAGGACTTCGACATCGGGGTAGTTCTCAGCCATCTCCGCCTTGAACCCTTCCTCGCGCTGGTCGGTCGTCGAGATGCCCGGACGCACGTTTGAGACGTAGACCTTGCCCTTTCCGCCGATCCGCTCGGCCATGAAGCGTGCCGCCATCCGACCGCCGCCAATATTGTCCGACGCGATGTAGGACATCGGGAAGTCGCCGTCTCCCGCACCGTCCTGATATTTTCCATCTTCGATGAAGGTGTCCACGGTGATGACCGGGATGCCGGCATCGTTCGCACGGCGCAGCGGCTCGATCATCTGCACGCTGTCTGTCGGCGCGATAAGGATCGCATCGGGTTGGCGGGCGATGACCGCGTCGAGAACCGGCGTTTGCAGAACGGGATCGAATTCTTCCGCGCCCTGGAAATCGACCGTGATACCAAGTGCCTCGGCCGCCGCCTGGGCGCCGCGGTTCATTGTGATGTAGAAGGCATCCGTCGTCAGGCCCGGAACGAGCGTGATCGTTATATCTTCCTGGGCCTGCGCCACGCCAGCCACGCCAAGCGCGGCAGCGAACACGGTCGATCTGATGAGATTTAGCATAAAGATTTCCTCCCTTTGAAACCGGCTCCTCCGAACCGGAATATCGATGGCGGGGGAACATCACCCGCCGCGAACCAAATAAGTTCGACGAGTTTGATATTGCCCAACCGCGAGTTATGACGCAAGAATTAAGTTCCAGAAATATATTTCATGGAGGGCAACGATGACCAGACGCTCCAGGGGCGCTCGGCTTTTGAACCGAAGCCTGATGCACACAGCTGCAAGGCTACATTACCTGGAGGGCGCATCGCAATTGGAGGTTTCGCGCCGGATGCGAGTCTCGACCGCAACGGTATCCCGGCTTCTGGCACAAGCCCGCGAAGACGGGATCGTGCGGATCCATGTCGCCGATCTGGACGAGGCGGACGAGATCGGCGATCAGCTTTGTGCCGCATTGAAGCTGCGCGCCGTCCGGGTCGTTGAAAGCGACAAGGTCGCCGTGTTGGCGTCGAGCGTGGGCGCTCTTTTGAGCGATGCTGAACTGCCGGTGGGATCGATCGTCGCCATTGGGTGGGGGCGCACAGTCCAGAGCGTCATCGCCGCTGGGCTTCCCCGGATACCGGACGTCATTGTGGTACCGGCGATGGGAGGAATACACGAAACCGCCTCGCATTTTCAGATCAACGAGTTCGTGCGCACCGCCGCCGAGCGGATGCAGGGCGACGCCTACTTTCTCCATGCGCCCTCGCTGGCCTCGGCGGAACTGCGCGCAGTGCTGAAGAAGGATCCCGACATCGCGCGAATCCTGAAATACTGGTCAAGTGTCGATGCAGCGATCCTTGGTATTGGCGATTTCCAGCGGGCAACCAGTAATCGCGATGTCGCTTTCGAGAGCGACGACGCCCATCGCGTGGTGGGCGATGTGGTACGGCACTATTTCGATGAAAACGGACAGGAAATCCGGTGGCGCGGCCAGGATAATCTCATGGCGATCAGCCGCGATCAGTTGCGACGGATCCCTCTGAGCATCGGCGTGGCCATCGGCAAGGAAAAGGTCCGCGCCATCCTCGGCGCGGCACGGTCCGGCATGATCAATGCGCTCGTGACCGACACACGAGTGGCCCGCCTGATGCTGGACCATCTGGAAGGCACCGGCAAGGATCCCGCCATCAGGAGGTGAAATCAATGCCCACTTCTGAAATATATTTCAGTAAATTATTGTTGAATGGAAGTGCTGAGGAAGTTATCTCCCTTGGTATCGGCCGTTGGCATGCCAAGACTCTGAAAGAGGATCATCCGTATGAATACGAAAATGACGACTGCGGAGCTTCGCGGCTATCAGCAGATTTGCGGCGACAGTGGTCTGATGATGGTCGTCGCCTGCGATCAACGCGGAGGCATGCGCAAGGTTCTGGCCGATACACCCGAGGCACAGGCCAAGATCGACGAGGCCACCCTGGGTGTGATCAAGGCCGGCATCGTCCGCCACCTCGCGAACAAGGCGTCCTGCGTACTGCTCGACGCGGTATGTGCCGTGCCGAAGGTCGTCGATGAGGGCGTTCTTGCCCGTGACACCGGGCTTCTGATCGGACTCGATGCCTCGGGTTGGGATACCGACGCGAACGGCTATCGGATCTCCAAGCTGGTGCCAGGTATCAACGCCCGCCGCGTGCGCGTGCTAGGCGGCACCGGTGCCAAACTGATGGTGTACCTACGCCCCGATCGCCCGGATGCCAATGAAGTCAACATCCGGATTATCCGCGAATGCATCGCCGATTTTGCGCGCGAAGACGTGCTGCTGGTGGTCGAAATCCTGACCTACCAGCTTGACGGTGAATCGGACGCGGACTACGCAAAGGCCTTCCCGGATCTCATCGTCGATTGCGCCCGCATCTCGCTGGAGCTGGGGTCCAAGGTTCTCAAACTGCCTTATCCGGGCACCGCCGAAGCATGCAGCCGGATCACCGCGCTTTGCAACGGCGTGCCCTGGGCGGTACTTTCAGCCGGCGTCGACCACGAAACCTTTATCGGACAGGTGGAGACCGCCATGAACAACGGGGCATCGGGTGTGATCGCAGGTCGTGCCTTGTGGAAGGACTGCATCTCGCTCGACGCGAAGACGCATGAAACACGTCTTGAACAGATCGCAAGCGATCGACTTCGCCAGATCCAGAAGATTCTGGACGCTCATGCGGTCCGGGGCTGAAACGACCATCGGTGTGGATGTGGGGGGAACCCGCATCCGCGTCGCCCGGATAAGCCAGGCGGGCAAGCTGCTGGAGCGCGTCATCGAGCCTGTCAGACAGGACCGGGAGGGTTTTGCGGATCAGTTGCTGCGCTTGGTGGATGACCTGCGAACCGACGGCGACACCGCCGTGGGTATCGGCATTCCAGGCAGGGTGGACGGCAACTCGGGCAAGATCAGATCCGCAGGCTACCTCGATATTGCAGGATTGGATCTGGTTGACCTGATCACGCGCAGGACGGGCCTGCCCTGCCGGATCGAGAACGATGCAACCATGGCGTTGATCGCCGAAGGACAAGCACGCCCCGAAGGCGCGCAGGGCCTGATCTTCATGATAACCGTGGGCACCGGGATCGGCGGCGCGGCGCTGAAGGACGGCACCCCGTGGTATGGGGGCGGTTTTTCGGGTCAATTCGGGCATATCGTCGTCGCCAGCGATGGGCCTCGGTGCAATTGCGGGCGGACCGGCTGTGTCGAAACTTTCAGTTCAGGCACGGCGCTTGGCCGCCTGATCACGGAGACCGGTCTGCCTGAAGGAATCCGCGCGGACGATCTTCTCGCACGTTCCAGGACGGGGGATCGCTTGGCGGCAGTCGTGCTCGACCAGTGGGCCAGCCCGTTACGGCGAGCGATCGAATCCCTTGTCGCCGTGGCTGATCCGCGCCTCGTTCTCATCGGCGGCGGGCTTGGTGCCGAGATGACACGTGCGCTCGAACGGTTGCCCCGGCGGAGCAAATGGTTCGAAATGCCTGTCGAGGCGGCATCGCTGGGCGACGACGCGGGCGTCATCGGAGCGGGTTTTCGCGCTCTTCAAACGGTGCGCGGTGCGGAAGGAGGACCGGCGGCATGAGGCAGGCGATCATCGTCAACGGCGTGCCAGCCAGCGGCAAATCGACCGTTAGCGCGCGTTTGACCCAGGCACTTCATGACGCGGGCATCGCCGCGGTGCCTCTAAGCCTCGATACGGTCAAGGAGGGGCTCTTCGTTCATGTGGGAACCGGCGACCGCGAGCATAACCGGATGCTGGGCCGGGCCAGCTATCACGCCATCTTCAATACGGTGGCAGCTTTTCCCGACGGACTGGTGCCGGTGATCGACGCGTGGCACGGGTTTCAGCCCGAAAGCGTTCTGCGCGATCACATCGCGTGCGCGCGGATCGAACGGGTGATCGAACTCTGGTGCCGGGTGACCCCGCAAACCGCCGCCGCGCGTTATCGTGCCCGGACTGCCGGCCGGCACACGGGGCATCTGCCTGCATCCTACGCCGATGAACTGTTCGAACTCACCAAGCGCGCAAAGCCCTTCGCCATCGGCCCCGTCGTGGAGATCGACACGGAAAAGCCCGTCGATCCGCGGGTGCTTGGCGAGGTCCGCGACCTGTTGAGCTCGCCCACCTAGCAAATTCCACCTGGAGGAGGAGCGTAGATGGCATCGTACGACAAAGGCCCCATTCTGTTGACGGGAGCCACCGGCGGCATCGGAGCGGCAACGGTCAGGCATCTGGTCGCCAAGGGCGCCGATGTAATCGCCAGCGGCCGCGATGAAACAAAGCTCAAGGCGCTTGCCGACGAAACCGGCTGCCGGACGGTAGCCTTCGATCTGACTTCCGAGGACAGTGTGCGGGACGCGATAGGCGACCTGGATCTGTGGGGCGTGGTCAATTGCGGCGGTTTCGGCGGCGAGATCGCAACGCCGATGGAGACCGATATCGACGTGTTCGACAAGGTGATTTCGGTCAACACCCGTGGCGCTCTTCTGGTCACCAAATACGCCTCACGCACGATGATCCGGCTCGGCAAGGGCGGCGCGATCGTCAACGTGTCCAGTCAGGCCTCTCTGGTCGCGTTGAAGGGCCATATTTCCTATGGCTCGTCCAAGGCGGCACTGGACAACATTACGCGCGTTTCGGCGCTGGAGCTCGGGCCTCATGGTATTCGGGTGAACGGCGTGCATCCCACGGTGGTGATGACCGAGATGTCGGCGTTCTACTGGGGTCGCCCCGAGATCGGCGAACCGTTCCTGAAGCAGATGCCCCTCGGCCGCTGGGCGACGGAAGAAGAGATAGCGGCGCCTATCGCCTTCCTGCTGAGCGACGGCGCCTCGATGATCTCTGGCGTATCGTTGCCCATCGATGGTGGCTTCACCGCCTGTTGAGCCGATGAGAGGAACTAAGGAGGCTCTTCGCCTCAGCGCCGGCTCGCTCGCCAACCTGCCCGAAAGCGTATGCCGAGGAGACCAACCGGCTCAATCGCGAGCGCCGCTCCATCGGAGAAGCCGACCGCGCCGAACTGGGAAGAATCGAAAGGCCATGCGGGAGATCGTTCAAGCCATCGAGGACGGCGGCTACACGCGTATGCTGACGGAGCTCCTGCGCAAACTCGAAGCTCGGCAGGACCGCAACGGATCGCTCGGGAATGTCGGCCTCGGTCGTCGCCAAGGCTCGCAACTACCGATACCGGCATTCGCTTGCAGTTCCTGTGTGACCCTTGGCGTCCCCTACCCTGTGCGACGAGGCTAGCCAGGGTCACGCCGACCGAGACTCGTCGTTCGGGTTCGAGTACGCGACTTTGCACACTTCGCACCTACAACGCCGCGAGTGGCAACCGAAGCACAATCTTCGGATGCGTGAGTTGCATAGGCTGGTATTCGCCGACGAAACCGGGACCACCCCCAAGGAGCCTCAAGGGCGAAGCCGTCAGCAGGGCGACGGGGCTGGCTCATCTTCTTGCCGCCCTACAGTATCGCCGTCAACTCGATCCACCTTAGCCAGGCCGCCAAACTGTCTCACCAAGCGGGTCCACCTCTATAGGGTCTGGACCCGCTATCACTCACCCAAAGGTGTTTCTGAGCACTCCGACAGGTTCACATTCGATCTCGACCACATCGCCCTTCTCAAAAAAGCGGGCATGTTCGAGGCCGCAAGCGTTGCCGATCGTGCCTGAACCAAATATTTCACCGGGATAGAGGGTTTCGCCCTGCGAGACGAAGGCGATCATCTCTTCGAAACCGTGCAGCATCTGTGAGCAATCGTCCGTCGTGAAGACCTCGCCATTGATGCGCGCGGTAACTTGGAGATTACGCACATTCTCGATTTCGTCACGGGTGACGATGCAGGGCCCCATGGCATTACCCAGATCGAAACTCTTGCCCTTTGCGGGCCCCAGCATGCCCTGCATCTCGAAAAGCTGGGTGTCACGGGCGGAAAAATCATTGTAAAGCGTATAGCCGAAAATGTGATCGGCCGCGCGCTCCACCGGGATCTCTTTGCCGGTTTTCCAGAGAACCGCTGCCAGTTCCAGTTCGAAGTCCCGGTATTGTGAATATTCCGGCCATTTCACCACTTGCTCGGGGCCGATGACGCTGAAGCGGTTGGTGATGTAGTAAATGGGTCGCTTGCGATAGACCTCGGGCACATCTGGTGCGGGGGATATGTCGGGGATCGGCTTGCCGGCGAGCATCGCCGCGAGCTTCTGCATCCCGACCGGCGCCTGACGAATATGGGTGGGGAACACGGAAAAATCGCGGATCTGGGGCGGCACGGGGATGGGCGCACGCAATTCTACGCTATCGAGCTTCAGCAGATGATCGCCGCTGGCCTCGGCCCGCTCGGCGACAGACCGGGCAAGATCAAGAGCCCGCTCGCCCCCTTCGATCAATGCCAGCATCGAGGCGAATGCCCCCTGATCGCGCCCCTCGGCGGCAGTCGCAAGATCAACGAGATGGCTCCCATCCGCGCCAAGCGCTCCGATCTTGTCGGTTCGTGTCGTTCTGAACGTTGCCAGTTTCATTTCTTGTCCCTCAGTCCCTGATGACAGCGACCGGGCGACACCAGCCAGCGCTCGCCCCCTTGACCTTCACCGGAAAGCAGATCACCTCAAAGCCCGTGCCAGGCAGTGCTTCGAGATTGGCCAGTTTCTCCATGTGGCCGTATCCCCTGACCATTCCGGCCCGGTGCCCTTCCCAGATCAGCGAAGCATCCCCCGTCTCCGTCACCTTGCGCGCGGTGTGGACGAAGGGCGCGTCCCAGCTCCAGGCGTCGGTGCCGGTGATCTTCACGCCCCGCTCGGTCAGATAAAGCGTTGCCTCGCGGCCCAGGCCGCAGCCGGAGGCCACATAATCCGGCTCACCATAGCGCGCGGCGGCGGCGGTGTTCACCAGCACGATGTCCAGCGGCTTCAGCTCGTGCCCGATGCGATCAAGCTCCCGCCGCATATCGTCGGCACCGGCAACATAGCCGTTTTCGAAATGGCGGAAGTCGAGCTTGACGCCGCGTCCCCAGCACCATTCCAGCGGCACCTCATCGATGGTGATCGCGCGCTGCCCGCCGTCCATCGTCGAATGAAAGTGGTAGGGCGCATCAAGGTGCGTGCCATTGTGCGTTGAGAGTGTCACCAGTTCGACGGCCCATCCTTCGCCGCCGGGCAACTGCTCCTTCGCGACTCCGGGGAAGAAGCCAAGCACCTGATCGGCGGTTTCCTGGTGCGAAAGATACTGGATTTTCGGCCCCAGACCGGGCGGATCGGCATATTGCGTGTTTTCAAGCGGACGGGACAGGTCAACAAGTCTCATCGGGTTCTCGCTTTCATATCAGCCCCCGTACGTTCGGCCTTCACCGTGGGTTTCGGCATCCTTATCAAAAACATATACGATCCGGCAATTCATATATTGATACTGGATTGATGCCGCCCTATAGTCGGCGCTCCAAACTCTGGGAGGAGACCGATATGAGTCACACTGCGCGCAACGCGCTGCTCGCCGTCGGGCTGACGGCGAGCGCCGGCCCTGCCTGGGTCGCCACGAAATCGACTGTTGCCTACTCCCCTATCACTCCCGAGCAGAACGCATGGTGGATCGACGTCATGGACCAGCAGGGTCTTGTCAAAGGCGACCGCGACGTCAACGCGATGGTCAGGAAGTAATTGCGGTTTCAACCGGCACAAGGCGTGCCGGACCGGATAACAGGTGGAATATCAATGAGATTCTTTGCAACGATCGCATTCATAGCAGCGGGCCTGACAGCGAGCGCGGCCCCCGCTTGGGCCGCAATGAAAATGAAGGTGGCCTACACCCCTAACGGCGTGACGGCACCGCTTTATGTGGCCAAGGACAAGGGGATTTTCGAGGCGCATGGCCTTGATGTCGAACTGGTTCCGGTTCCGGTCAATTCAACGCTGCCGGCGGCAATCATGTCGGGTAGTGTGCAATCCGGCACCTTCACGCCTACGGTTTTTATTCAGGCAGTTCAGGCCGGTCTTGATCTTCAGGCAATCGCCGGGATGACCGTAACGTCTCGTGAGGCGATGCAGGTCGGCATCGTAGCCCGCACTGGTAGCGGCGTGGAAAGCGTTGAGGATCTGGCTGGCAAGCGGGTCGGCGTGCCCGGTATCTCGGCTGTGCTTGATATTATGGCCCGGCGTATCATGCTGATGCATGGGGTCGATATAAATTCTCTCAGCTACACGGAAACCCCATTCCCTGTGCAGATGGATATATTGAATGCCGGCACGATCGATGCGGTCGTCACCGTCGATCCGTTCTATAGCCGTATCCAGGACGCGGGTGTTGGCACACCTATCGGGGATCTTCTCGAAGGCATTCCCGATGGTCAGACGGCGCAGTTCTTTGGCGTCTCCACCACATGGGCCGATGAAAACCCCGAAGCGGTCGAAGCGTTCCGCGCGGCAATCCGCGATGGTGCGCAATTCGTCAGGGATAATCCCGATGAGACGCGCGCAGTGATCGGTGCTTATCTGAAACTGCCGCCGGCAATCCTTAGCGATATCGTGCTGCCCGTGGTTGACGCTGAAATCACGCCCGAGCAGATCGCATGGTGGATCGATGTCATGGACGAGCAGGGCCTTATCGAAGGCAAACTCGACGTGGACGCGATGGTCCGCGACTGAGTGGGCAAGAGAGTGATCCAGACAGTGGCCAGAACATCGTCAAGCGCCATCACTCTGGCCGACACGGCCGAAGGGATGGTGCTCTCCGATATCCTGTCGGGTGTTCTAGCGCCGGGCGAGCGGCTCATCCTGCCGAGCCTTGCCAAGCGAACCGGCATCGGCTTGACGCCGCTGCGCGAGGCGCTCTCACGGCTGACACGGCGCGGCATGGTGGTGGTGGAGGGCAATCGCGGCTTTCGCGTTGCCACCATCTCGCGCGAAGACCTCGCCGATATCACCACCGCCCGCATTGCCATTGAGACAGCAGCGTTGCGTCTTTCCATGGAGCGCCAACACGCGGACTGGATTGATCATGTAGTGGCGGCTGACCATCGGCTCACGCGAACGATCCGGCAATTTGAAGGGCCAATTTCTGAAAACATCGAGGCCTATGACGAGGCGCATCGCCGCTTCCATTACGCGCTGGTCGCTGGCTGCGGATCAGACAGGCTTCTGGATATGCAGACGAGCCTCTACGATCAGGCCTACCGCTACCGTCGCTTGCTGGTGGTGTCTGGCATGGACCCTGAGCGCGCCATCGCGGAACATGCGGTGCTCGTTGAACTTGCTCTGGGGGGTGATGTGAACAGCGCATGCGCCGCGCTGGCGAGGCACCTCAAACTAACTTCCCACGTCTTTTCCGACGACTGACGGCATCGCCCGAGGAGCATCCAGATGTCCACTGCCATGCCAGCACAGATATCCCTGGCTGATGTCGATGTCTCTTTTGGCAGTAAAACGGTTCTCTCGGGGCTCAATTTTGAAGTTTTCAAAGGCGAGGTGATTTCCATCGTTGGCGCTTCGGGCTGCGGCAAGACGACCTCTCTGCGCCTGCTTGCCGGCCTTCTTGCGCCAAGCGGGGGAAGTGTATCCTTCGAGGGAAAGCCCGTTCGTGGGCCGCGACGCGAGACGGCGATTGTCTTTCAGGATTATGGCAAGGCGCTGCTGCCCTGGCGCACCGCCGAGGGAAATGTCTCGCTCGCGCTCGAAGTCATGGGAGTGCCGGGCCCCGAGCGCCGGTCGCGGATCAGCGAGTTGCTGGCGCTGACCGGCCTTGCCGGGCATCATGACAAATATCCGGCGCAAATGTCCGGCGGGATGCAGCAGCGCCTGCAAATCGCGCGGGCGCTGGCGCAGGACCCGGCAGTCCTCTTGATGGACGAACCTTTCGGCGCGCTGGACGCAATGACCCGCCAGTCGCTTCAGGACGAGTTGCTCGACCTTTCGGCCCGCACCGGCGTCACCATCTATTTCGTAACCCATGATCTTGAGGAGGCAATCTATCTTTCCGATCGCATCATCGGTCTCTTGCCCAACCCCGGGCGCATCGGCCGCATCTTCGATGTGCCGCTGCCACGACCGCGCGATCAACTGATCACCAAGGAAGACCGGAGCTTCCTCGCCCTGCGCCACGAACTCTACGATTTCGTCAAGGGGAGCGAGCATTGAGCGCGCGAAAGCCGGATTTTCGGCCCTTTGCCGTCCCGCTGGGGCTGGTGCTGCTTTGGGAGGCGCTGATGCTGGCTTTTCCCACGGCAAGCGAAACCCTCGCGCCACCTCATGCGGTCATCCTCGGCTTTTTCGGTATTGTCACGGACGGAACGCTTGCACTTCAAACGGCACAAACCTTGTCTTCAGCACTTGGCGGCCTTGCCATTGGCTTTACCCTCGGATCACTTCTGGGTGCGGCCTTCGGGCTTTGGCGCTGGTTCGATCGTGCCATGCAGATCAGCGTAGAGTCGGTCCGACTTATCCCCTCGGTTGCTCTCATTCCGCTTTCCATGATGGTCTTCGGGTTTGGCACGCGGATGGAAATTACCATCGTTGCCTTCACCACCCAGTGGCCAGCGATGGTCCTGGCGCGGGCGGCTGTGCGCGAGGTTGAGCCGCGCCTAATGGAGGTTGCCACCGTGCTGCAGATGAGCCTTCTCCAGTCCGCCACTAAGATCGTCCTGCCATCGATCCTGCCACGACTGTTCGTTTCGCTTCGGCTGACCGCCGGCGTCGCGATGATTGTCGCCATAACGGTTGAGGTGGCGGCAAACCCCTACGGCCTTGGCGCGGCGATCCTAGCGGCGCAGATCAGCTTTCGCCCCGAAGTGATGCTTGCAACGCTGATCTGGACCGGCGTGGTGGGCGCGGGTATCAATCAAGTGCTGCTGACAACGCAGAACCGCTTGTTCAGGCATAGCCTGCCGGGCGGAGGAGGAAGCGAATGATCCGCTTCACCCAGATCGCCTCCTTTGCGCTGTCGCTTCTAGTGGCGCTTGCTCTGATTGGCCTATGGCATTTTGTTGCGAGTGCGCGCCTGGTGCCGCCAATCTTCCTGCCACTCCCGGAGAAGACGTTTGACGCACTGGTGACCGGCATGCAGAACGGCGTGCTTCTCGATGCCAGCCTTGCCACGTTGCGGCGAATGTTTTTTGGCTGGTTTCTTGCCTGTCTTGCTGGCATTTCCCTTGGTGCGCTGGTTGGTAGTTCACAAAAACTGCGCATTTATGTCGCCCCGATGCTGGAAACCTTGCGGCCCCTGCCTGCCTCGTCGCTCATTCCGTTATTCATTGCGGTGATCGGGCTCTCCGAGGGCATGATCCTTGGCGTTATTGCCTTCGGTGCGCTTTGGCCGCTTTTGCTGGCCACTACACATGGCATCGTAAGCGTCGAGCCGCTCCTGATCGAGGTTGCCCAAGCCCTCGCCATGCCCAAACACAAGGTTTTGTGGAAAATCAGCCTACCCAGCGCCATGCCGGACATTCTGGCGGCCATGCGCCTGAGCCTGACCGTCTCACTGATCCTTGCGGTCGTCTGCGAAATGCTGACCGGCAGCGAAGGACTGGGGCAATGGCTCCTCGCAACCTCTCGCGCCTTCGCGAGCACGAAGATGTTCGCGGGAATCGTTGTGCTTGGCCTGATGGGATACGCCAGCAGCCTGATTATGAATCTCGTCGAGGCGCGCGCGCTGAAATGGAAATCGGCGGCGAACTGATCGGTCCCGAAGCCCGAAAATCGCATCCGCAATCCCGTTCTAGGTGGACGCAAACCTATCGATCTGCTGAAACAGGATCGCGTAGATGAAGTTGTCGATGCCGCCGCGGCGTATTTCGCTGCCCAATGACGCTCGATCAACAGATTCTGCAGAGGCTGGTCGTTCGGGTTCGTGTAGATGACTACGTGCGCATCCTCGCCCGAGAGCATACGGCGACTCCACTTGGCATGGAGTTCGGCAAGACCCGCTTTTCGAGTCCACGGGACAAATTCAAGCTCCTGTATCTGGCGCAGGACGTGAAAACGGCGGTCGCGGCGACCATCATCCGCGATCGCTTCGAAGGGAAATCCGAGCGCCTGCTCCTGCAGGAGGAGTTCGATCGATTCCATCACCAGCGTTCGCAAAGGCCGACCGGTGCGCGCACAATCATCGAATGGGCAGGAATCAAATACTTCCATGTCAGGAACGGCACGCGGTGTGTTTGGTGGCGCGAATGCAGCATCTGGCGATGACCTAGGTTCCCAACGATGCTCCGCAGTTCCATGCTCAGCGCGATGGCAAAACCGCCTGATCGGTGAAGAAGACGCCTGTAAGCAGCGACCGCATGGCGATCAGGCCGTTTGTGTTGTCGATCATGTCCGATGTGATGGAAGGCTGCGCCAGCAAGATGGCAAGAACCGAACGCACGACTGATAGGTCGGTTCGGAAGCGTTCGCCGAATGCCGCGCCGTCCGGGAAGCCCAGCCCCTGATCTAGCGCCTTTTCAAGATCGTCGAGCGCTGCGCTGAAGCGCTTGAGGTAGCGGCGGATCTGGCTTTCGCCGCTGCCTTCCACCATCTCGTGCTTCCTGCCCTGGGCGGCATAGGCCAGCATGAACTCATAGGATTCCTCAATGCGGTCGAAGGCGTCACGCATTGCAGCGGCTTGCGTCATCCGGTCGGTCATGAATTGCCCTTTCTAGCTTTTTCTGGCCCCTGTCCGCTGATCATGGCGGAAAGAAAGCTCCTGTGCTCGGGAAGGAGCGCGAAGTAGACGTGAAGGATGAACAGAAACAGCAGCACCAAGGCCGCGGCCGCGTGAATGACGTAGATGATCCCCCAGGTGTAGTCGGTCAGGATCGACGGATCGCGCCGCCAGAAAGTCGTGTCGATCTTGGCGAGCATGATGAGACCCGTTGCCAGGAGAACCAGAACGGTGGTGGCCGCGGTAAGGTGAAAGCCTTTCTGGAAGGCATCGTACTTCGCCTCCGAGAGAGCCTCCCGGCCGGCACCTCTTGTGGCACGCCCTATTTCGCGAATGTCGTCGCCCCGCGGGACCATTTCCCACACGCCGTGGATGAAGAATACGCGAAAAAGATGGAAGAGCACAAAAAGTGCCAGCGCCACACCGGCGGTCCAGTGCAGCGGCACCCAGTCGAACCTGTATCCGAGGATCGGCAGGAAGGCGGTCGCCCCCAGCAAGATGACACAGGCCGCCATCCCCCAGTGAAAAAGTCGATCGGCAAAGCGGTGGCGCACGCTCTGATGCCGGATCGGAGTGTTCATGCGTTCTGTTCCTTTGGATTTTGCCGAGGAAGTAGTGGAGCCGGGCGGAAGGTCAGCCCGCCCGGCGCAGCGTCCTTATGACAAGATGCAGGACAATCACGGCGGCGGCAGCCGCGACCGGAAGCCACAGGATATCCCAGTTCACACCGACGAGCATCCTTTGGCCGAAGGCGTCCTGCGTATACCGGAGAAACTCCATGGCCTACGCCAAGGACCGGATCGCACGCACGGCGAGGTTTTCCATCAGCGGAACCTTGAAGTGGTTGAAGTTCAGGGGTTCTGCGCCCCTCGCCGCCACGCGTTTGATGAGCGTTTCCAGTTCCTCGCCCGGGGTTTCCCCGCGCACCAGGCTCTCCACGTCGGTCAGCCTTCGCGGCGTGCATTGCACAGCACCGCAGACCATCGAGATATCCGAGATCGCGCCAGCGTCCACGGTCGCCGCCATGGCGATGTTGGCGAGCGCGAAATCCCACGTGTTACGGTCGGCCACCTTCTCGAAATACTGGCGCGATCCGGCCCATTTGCCGGGAACGCGGATGCCGACGAGAATGTCGCCCGGCTCCAGGATGGTCATGCGGGTGATGTCGATATCGGGGCCAATGAAGAAATCAGCGGCCGCCACCTCGCGCCGGTTTCCGTGCCGCTCGACGATGAACATCGCTTCCAGTGCGCTCAGCGCGATCGCCGTATCCGAAGGCGTCACCGCTACGCAGCGGCTCACGCCGAAAAGCGCGTGCTCGCGGTTCATCGCCGTGGGCGTGTTGGCGTAACAGGTGTTGCCCCCGGCCCTGTAGCAGGGAAAACCGTCGCGATAGTAGGTGCAGCGCGTGTCTTGCGAGACATTGCCGCCGATGGTTCCCTTGTTGCGGATCTGCGGCGAGGCGACCCGAAGCGCCGCCTGCGCCAGAACGGGAAAGCGGCTTTGCACCGCTTCGCTTTCGTTCACCTCGGTGAGCGTGGTCGTCGCGCCAATCCAAAGGCCGCCGTCGTCCTCCTCGCGGATGCCGTGCAGGTCGGGAATGTTGGCGATGTCGACGACCACCGAGGGTTGCTTCACCCGGTGTTTGAACCAGTCGAGGCTGTCCATGCCGCCGGCAATGATCCAGGCATCTTCGTGATCGCCGAGGATGGCCTGAGCGTCCGCCAGCGTGGCCGGCTGGAAGAGCTCGAAATTGTGCATCACGTCAGTCATTATGTCCTCCTCCCGCGCTCGCTCACACGGTGTTCGTGGCAAGCGGCTTGTGGGACTGCGGCCGCCCTTCGGCAGCATTCAGGATCATGTCGGTCACGACCGGCGTCCGGTTGAACAGGTGTCCGCCAAGCGCATCCGAGATGGCACAGATCAGTGCCGAGGAGGCAGCCCCTTCCAACGGCTCGCCGATGCCCTTGGTGCCCATCGGGCTCTGGGTGTCGGGCTGGTCAACCGCCGCCCAGTTCATCTGCGCGGGCATGTCCAGATAGGTTGGTGGCTTGGCCTGATAGAGCGCCTGGGCGTTGGGCCGGCCATATTGCGGGTCGTAGACGTGCCGCTCCGACGTGGCGAGGCCGAAGCCCATCATCGCACCGCCGCGCACCTGCGCGGCCAGCCCCATCGGATGGATGACCGTGCCGCAGTCGGCGACGCAGTGATAGTCGAGGATCTCGTACTTTCCGGTCTCGACATCGACATCCACCTCGATGAATGCGGCCGCCAGAGCCGGAACCGTGGCATCCTTCGGCAGGTTGTCCTTGGCTACGCCGATCAGACCTGTACCGGCGATGGCGCTGGCGGAGGCCTGGGTCATCGGGTGGATATCGTCGGGAATCTCATGACCGTCGTACCGGCCGCCCATCTCGATGGCCCTCTGCGCGGCTTCGGCGAAGGACATGCCGACGCTCTCGTCGTCGGTCTTCACCACGCGCTCGTCCTTCAGCTCGTAGTCCTCCGCGCTACCACCCAGGGTGGCGGCTGCGATCTCCTTGAGTTTCTGGACGGCATCCATCGCGGCGACATAGTTCGTCCGCGCCATGGTGAAGTTGGTGTTGGACCCGAACTGGCCGAGATTCCATGGCACATGCTTAGTGGTGCCGCCATACTCCAGCACGACGTGGTCCCACTCATAGCCGAGGGCCTCCGCGGCGATGCGCGAGGTCGAGGCATAGGAGAAGGTCCCGAGATTGCCGACACCGGTGTGCACGTGCAGCATCCCGTCGGGGGTGATGCGCACCAGCCCGTCAAAGCCGCTCGAGCCTGCGGTGTGATAGGCCTCTCCGATCCCGTAGCCGCGCACCTTGGAGCCGTTGCGCATGCCGGATTGTTTCGAGCGTTCTGTCCAGTTGAAGGCCTCCGCACCCATCTCCAGAGCCTCCCTCAGGTAGGCGGAGGTCACCGGGCCCTGTTCGTGACCGTATTTGGCGCCGACGCCGCCGCCGGGCGCGTTGGCGAGCCTGAGCGCAAGCCGGTCGATGTTAAGTTCGCGCGCGGCCTTGTCCAGAAGCGGTTCCAGCATGTTCGCCGCCTGGTTTTCGCCAGGACCGCGCTGCGGACCCTTGGGCACTGTGTTGGTCAGCACCGGCGTGGCGCGGAAACGGGCCGCTTCAGGCTGGAATACGATGACGGCGGCAGACCCGACATTGTTGAAGTCCGGAAAGCCCGAGGTCGGGCCGAGATCTTGGACGACATAGATGTCAGCTGCCAGCATGCGCCCTTCCTGGCTGAAGCCGAGCTTCGCCCAGCCCTGGAAGCCGGCGCGGGCAGAGCCGTTGTTGTATTCCTCGTTGCGGGTGACGCGCAGCAGGCACGGTCGGCCGTTAAGCTTGCGCGACACTACCGCCGGAAGGGCCATCAGCGGGTAGGTCGTGCCCTTGCCGCCGAAGCCGCCACCGCAGAACTCCGAAACCAGGACCAGATCCGACAGCTCGATGCCGATCAGGTTGGCAAGGCCCGGCTGCGCGAAGGCGGTCGACTGGGTGGATCCCCAGACATGGCACTTGCCGCCCTCCCAGTAGGCCGCAGCGGAGCGGGGCTCCATCGCATGATGGGCGTTCGAGGCATGCACGAAGCTTTCCTCGACGATGACGGCGGAATTGGCAAAACCGGCCTCCACGTCGCCGAAGCTCCATTCCACGGGCGCTTCGCCGCGAGGCAGGGCATTCTCGCCGGCCAGGGCAAACTCGCGGCCCGACCACTTCAGTTCCTGAGCGTCGATGTCGCGGCCAGCGACGTTCAAGCCGCCGAGCGCGTTCGGCCCATCGGGCTGAAGGCTTTCAAGTGGGTCGGTCACAAAGGGCAGAAGTTCCATGTCCACCCGAACCGCGGCGATGGCGTCGGCAGCCGCCTGTTCGGTCTCGGCCGCGATCGCCAGGATCGGCTGACCGAAATAGGTCGGCTCGCTGGTGAGGATCGGAAAGCCGACCGGCGAGTCGGGCTGTTTCACCTCTTCTGGCAGCAGCGCGGCGAGAAATCCCGGAACCTTTTCCGCCTCGCTCAGGTCAATGCTGTTGACCTGGCCATGCGGCATGGGAGAGCCGTAGAACTTGACATGCGCCATGCCGTCGGCGCGGAAATCCTCGGCATAATCGGCCGCGCCGGTGACCTTGGCTTCGATGTCGGGCGGAATGAAATTCTTACCAATAAGCTTGTAGGCCATGGCTTCACACCCTCTCTGCGGCCTTCATGACGCCGCGCAGGTAGTGGTCGTAGGCACCGCACCGGCAGAGGTTTCCGGACATCGCCAGGCGCGCCTCTTCGATCGTCGGGTTCGGATTCCGGTTCAAAAGCGCAACTGCGCTCACGACCTGGCCGGGCGTGCAGAAACCGCATTGCGGGCCGATCTCCTCGATGAAGGCCTGCTGCACCGGGTGCAGCCTGCCGTCCTCTCCAACAATGCCTTCCACGGTCGTGATCTCGCTATCGCGGACACGGTGAGTGAGCGTCGAGCAGGAATAGATCGTGGTCCCGTCGGCGATCACTGTGCAGGCCCCGCATTCGCCCTGATTGCAACCGATCTTGGTACCGGTCAGCCCGAGGCGGTAGCGAAGCGTGGTCGCGAGTGTTTCGTTCGGCGCCACCTCCACGCTGCGGGTGCGGCCGTTGACGGTGAGGCGTACCAGCCGCTCGACGGCGCGCGTGTCGGCCCGCGCGGGCGTGGTAGCGGAGAACAGATAGGCCGATCCGCCGATCACCACGCCGGAACAGACGACACCACGCAGAAAATTGCGCCGCGACATATGCAGCGGTCGCCACGAGCGAGTCTCCCCGTCACGTCCGTGCTTCGGCCTCGGTGCCGGCCCCGGCACATAGTCGACTGTCGGATCGTAGGGTCCGTAAGTTTCCATGAGTGCTCCTCCCAGTCATGCGGCCTGGCAGGATGAGCGCGTGTCCTTATGAGGCCGCGTCAGCGTGTTGCCCACACTCTGACAGAATACTAGACTCTCAAGTGAATGGAGACAATGTGCCAAAGGATTTTCGGCATGAGCGAACACAATTGTGTGATAACAACTGCTCTGAACATCGTCTCCGTTCGTGCGCGGCAGATCTTTAAGGGTCTTAAAACTGGACTTGTATATTCAAGTTATATTGTGTCGATGACACTTTTCTGTCCTTCGCCAAGCTATGCAGATCGCCATTGTCTGCCATCGCTGGAGGTGTTCTATGGCGCGCGATACGCACTGCGGGACGAATCCCTTGCCTGTCCTGCCGCGCTTGAGGAGGCCCTCGAAGCGCTCCAATCCGCCTTTGACCATGCAACCGCCTGCGGGTGCAGCGAACTTGCCTCGACCATGGAGGCTCTCATCGAGAAAGCCGGCGACGATAGGGCCAGCTGCCGGAGCCGCGCCACGGATATCCTGGGCCAGACGGAGCGGGTGAAGGCCCTCATCGAAGTGTGCCACCACTGAAGTGGTCCACAGGAGGAAATCGCCTGTTCGAAGGGCCATTACACCAGTGCCCGGAAGCGTTGGGCCGATGACGATCATGACGTTGATGCATAACACGATGCTGGCGACATACAGCCGCGAAGGCTTGCCGCCGAGTATGTGAGGGCTACATGCGTCACTGGTCCGCAGAGAGCGTCTCCGCTTCTGGTGAAGCACTCTGACGCCACGCCAACGACCGCCCGGCGACGCGCGCCGGCTGGCCAGGGTTGATAGCCGCCGGGGTAACGTCCGGCCTGCGGATCCGCGTCCTCGTACAGATAGGAATAACCGAATTCTCGGAACGGCGCGGTCGCGGATAAGCCGACATCCTTAAGCCGGCCTCACCTGCATCTCAGGATGCCCCCGGCAGGCGGTTGATCTTCGCCGCCAGGATGAAATCATTCTCGTGCAGACCCTTGATCTTATGGGTCTGCAGCGAGACCTCCGCATAGCCCCAGCCGATGCAGATGTCGGGGTGATGCCCCTCCTGTTCCGCCAGCCGGCCGACCGCGTCGACGAAGTTCAGCGCCTGTTTGAAATCATCGAACTTGAACTTGCGGCGGATCAGATGGCCGTCATCCTGGAGGTCCCAGCCTGGTGTCTGCGAAAGATATCCGCCGGCTGCGTCCTTGCTCAACGGCGGTATGCCGCCGCGGCAGGGCGTGCAGGTCTTTTCGGCGATATTCTCGGTCATAGGTTTCTCCTTTCCGGAGCCGGCTCTGGTCAACGCACCCGGTATTTGTTCGCATAATGCTGCCCGACGTTCAGATGGGCGGATTTCAGGAATCCACCTGGCTATTTCGCAGAATTTTCTCCATCGTCCTTCCCTTGGCGAGTTCGTCGATCAGTTTGTCCAGGTAGCGGATTTCCCGCATGATGGGTTCTTGGATGTCTTCCACGCGGAGGCCGCAGATCACTCCTGTAATCAGCGAACGCGAGGGATTCATCTGAGGCGCTTGCGCAAAGAAGTCCTCAAAGCTTGCGTTCTTCGCCAACTGATCGTCTAGCCTCTCTTGGCTGTAACCCGTCAGCCAACAGATGATTTCATCGACCTCCGCTTTCGTGCGTCCCTTTTTTTCCGCTTTCGCGACATAGTGGGGATAGACGCTCACCACGCTGACAGAATAGATGCGATGCTTCGCCATGCGTCCTCCTAAGCTCTCCAGAGATCATCCGATCGAATGTCGCTGAGATCAAGCTGCCCACCCTCGGGCGCTGTTGTCGCACGCACGAGGACGCACCGGTTTGGGTTGAGAGGGTGGACCGTCATGCAGAGCGCGAGCATATCGTGACCACGCTTCGTGACGCCGAGGGCATTACGGAGGAACGCTATATCGAAGCAGGTGAGCCGGTGAGAACCCACTTCATAGCCGACGGCCGCATCTTCCACGCCCGGCTCGTCCCCGCCAGTCGCCGCAGGAACAGTCCAGTCGCATTCGACAACGCGAAACGGGAGGCGCGGGCTTGGTCATGATGCGCCGCAATTTCGTCCGTCTCGGCGAGACGAGCCACCCTCCGCGCCCTTGAACAGAAGGGGGATCGTTTTCGACACCCCCCGCTTTTCGAGCCTCCCCGAGCGCGCTCCCAGCCGCCATCCTTCGCCCATTCACGTCGATGTCTCGATCGGCCGGCATAAACGGCCAGGCTGAATGGGGCTTGATCCCGAAGCCTGGCTGCGCGACGTTCTCGCCAGGATCGCTGATCGTCCCATCAACCGCGTCGGCGAGTTGCTGCTCTGGAACTGGAAGCCGTATGCCGAGCATCCCGCAACGTCTGAAGCTGCTTGACAAGCAACTGGCAGGCCTGCCGGAAAACAGCGATCCGATGCTCATCAGCGAGTTCGATGGCTTCCTGGCCGGGATTCTCGTCTGTCCCGACCTGATCATGCCCGGCGAGTGGCTGCCGATGGTATGGGGCGGCACAGAGGAGGACGCCGCGCCCGTCTTCGACAACGCCGGGCAACTGGAGAAGGTGGTTGGGCTGCTCATGGAGCACTACAACGCCACCGCCGACGACCTGCACCGGGGCCGGTACGCCCCGGTGTTCGACGTCGATCCCCGACACGACGAAATCCTCTGGGAGTTCTGGATCGACGGCTTCGAAGCGGCCATGCAACTGCGCCCGGTTAGCTGGGCGGCGATGCTGGAGAGCGACGAAGACACGCAGATCGCGCTGGCCGGGCTCGTTGCCCTCACCGAGATCAGCCGCAATGAAAGCCGCCTCTCCAAGCCCGAGGCCGACGACCTCGCCGAGAACGCCCCGGAGCTGATTGCGCACTGGGTGGAGACCCTCAATGCCTGGCGGCTTACCCAGCACTCTGCCGGTCAACCAGGACAACCAGAACCCAGCTTCGGCAAGGTCGGCCGAAACGATCCGTGCCCCTGCGGATCCGGCAAGAAATACAAGAAGTGCTGCGGCAGCAACTGACCCGCACATCCTTACCGGTTCTCATCGGAGGCGTGCTACAGCGCCGGAACGCGATATGGCACCTCCGAGCGTAGTTGACCGCAATGTCACGACTTAAGCATGAGGAACTATTCCCTTGGAACCAGCAAGTATGATCCCAAGCAGACCCTGGCTGGCAGAACCGTGCATGGCGGCTTCACCCCTCCATTGCCGGTGAAGTCAACGCCGCGGTGCACCAAAACCTGACATCGCAGGCAGACCGGGGGGAACCGCCTCGCGTTGTTCAGGGCTTGCGTCCGCCTTAAGTTGAGCAGCAACAAGTTGAGCAGCAACAGGGTTGGTCGAGGATGTCGCCAGTGGGATGGGAAGCACTCGCGCAGTGGGGTGAAGACATAGCTTGCATCGAACCGCTCGCTGGCGGAGTTGCCAACGACGTGTGGAGCGTACGCGTCGACGGGCACTTCGCGGTCGGTCGTCTCGGTACCAGGAGCGATGCTGATCTCGCGTGGGAGACCGAGCTTCTCCAACACCTCGATCGTGAAGGCCTGACCGTGCCAGTGCCGATCCCGACGACGGATGGCCGGCTATTCGTCGACGGTCTGGTGGTGATGACATACGTGGAGGGCGGACCGCCCGAGACGGAGGCCGACCGGCGTCGCGTGGCCGAGACTCTCCGCCAGCTGCATCGGTTGACGCAGGGCTGGCCGCAGCGCCCAGGCTGGCGATCGTCGACCGACCTCCTGCACGCCGAGACCGGGACGAAGATCGACCTCGCCGCGATGCCGCCTGAGGGTGTTGCTCGATGCCGAGCAGCGTGGGCGCGGCTCATCGGACGTCAGCAATGCGTCGTTCACGGCAACACCAATAACCCTAGCAACGTACGAGTGACCGCAGATCGGGTCGCGCTGATCGACTGGGACGAGTCGCACGTCGACGTCCCCGACCTTGACTTGGTGCTGCCCTACAACGCCGCCGGTCTCGAAGGCGCCGCGCATGATATCGCCGCGCAAGCGTCGGCCGCGTGGGAAGCCGCCGTTTGCTGGAAGGACGAGTACGCAGTCAAGCGGCTTGCCGAGGTTCGAGCGGTCTGAGCAGCGGCAGCCGGGTTAGGCCAGTCAAGGTTCAGCTTCCTCAATCGAACGTCCGCCATTGGCCTCGCAGATGTAGGAAGCGGTCAGCCTGCTCCGGCCCGAAACTCGACAAGCGCTTGACTTCAACGCGCCGAATAGAGAAGCGGACATCGCTGATGCCGACGCGAATATCGACGTTGCGTCCCCAGACCTGCCCCAAACTACTGTCCCGTCACTTATGTGATTTTTCGCGCCGCCCTCTAGTGCTGGCCGCGCAAAGGCTTTAGCGTCTTGGTCTCTCCTTGTTTTCCCTCATTGTTAGAGACGACACATGGCCGAGCCTTCCCTATTCGCCCGCTTTGTTGCCCTTGTCGGCCAAGGCGCCGTTGCCATTCGTCATTCGAGAGATGGTTCGCGGGAGCCGGTTTATGGCACGGCGCCGGTCATTCCGGTGGCCAAAGCGCAGGGCAAGATACCAACGTTGAAGATGCCAACGGCCAAGGGCTGGGAGGGCGAGCACAAGCCGACGGCGGCCGCCGGGCTCAAGGTCAATGCCTTTGCGCGGGGGCTGGTGCATCCGCGCAATATGCATGTGCTGCCCAATGGCGATGTGCTGGTAGCTGAATCGATGGGCGAGTCGGGAAATCCACGCACTTTGTTCGACCATGCCATGTCGGCCACGATGCAGCGGGCGCGCGCTTCTGGCCATAGCCCCAACCGCGTGACGCTGCTGCGCGATGCCGACGGCGACGGGGTGGCTGAGGAAAGTTACGCCTATATCGAGAATGTGCGGCAGCCCTTCGGCATCGTGCTTGTCGGGGAGACGCTTTATGTCGGGGCCAGCGACGCGCTTCTGGCCTATCCCTACGAGGCGGGCGCAACGATAATCACCAAGCCGGCCAGAAAGCTGATGGATCTGGTGCCCGGCGGGCATTGGACGCGTAATCTAATTGCCAGCAAGGACGGCACCAAGCTTTATGTGGCTGTGGGGTCACTGAGTAATGTCGGCGAAAAGGGCATGGCGGCGGAAGAAAACCGCGCCTGCATACACGAATATGACCTAGAATCGGGGCAGTCCCGCATTTATGCCAGTGGCTTGCGCAACCCTGTGGGCATGGCCTGGGAGCCCGAGGAAGGAATGCTCTGGACGGTTGTCAATGAGCGCGACGGGCTGGGCGATGAGACACCGCCTGACTATTTGACGTCGGTGAGCGATGGCGGGTTTTATGGCTGGCCCTATTGCTATTGGGACCGGGTGGTGGACGATCGGGTGCCGCAGGACGACGCCAAGGTGGCCTCGGCGCTGCAGCCCGATTATGCGCTGGGCGGGCATACAGCCTCACTGGGGCTTTGCTGGCTGCCCGAGGGGACGCTGCCGGGCTTTCCGGCGGGCATGGCCATCGGCCAGCACGGGTCGTGGAACCGCTCCAAGCTCTCGGGCTATAAGCTGGCGTTCGTCGCCTTCGAGAATGGCAAGCCTGTGGGAATGCCGCGCGAAGTTCTCACCGATTTCTTGTCGGCGGACGAGAAGTATTCCTATGGCCGCCCTGTCGGGGTGGCGCTGGCGGCCGACGGCGCGGTGTTGATGGCGGACGATGTGGGCGACGTCATCTGGCGCGTCACCGGCGCGTAAGAGCGGGGGCGACCACGATACTTTTCCCGTGGATTGGTGCTTGCCCGCCCTGGTAACGGACTGGCAGCTCCGGCCCCCACTTCGCTCAATCGTTTTCACCTCGTCGCACCAACAAGGCGACCGGCAATCTGCGGGCAGTGCAGGTTCTGCTCGGCCCACCAGATCGAAAACACCGTCCGGTACCTCGGTGTGGGCATCGAAGATGCGCTTGCTCTCTCCGAAGAACCGAGATCTGAATATAGTAGCGGCCCCTCGGAACTGCCGAGGGGCCGTCATTGGTAGAATCCTTCGGCGCAGCATCCCCGTCGAAATGACTTTTGCAACACCAGTGTCCTGAGGTTCTTGGGCGGACCTCATGCTTCGTCGACGGTATCGGCAATGTAGCCGCCGGTCTGCCGCTTCCACAGCCGGGCATAAAGACCGTTGCGCTGAAGCAGCTCCGGCGGCGTCCCTTCCTCAACGATGCGGCCTTTGTCGAGCACCACGATCCGGTCCATGCTGGCGATCGTCGACAGGCGGTGGGCGATGGCGATCACCGTCTTGCCTTCCATCAAAAGCGCGAGCTTGTCCTGAACCGCCGCCTCGGCTTCGCTATCGAGCGCCGACGTTGCTTCGTCGAGAACGAGGATTGGCGCGTCCTTGAGCAGCACCCGGGCGATCGCAACGCGCTGGCGCTGCCCGCCGGAAAGCTTCACCCCACGGTCGCCCACGAAGGCGTCGTATCCGGTGCGGCCTTCGCTGTCCGTGAGATCGGCGATGAAGCCGTCCGCCTCGGCCAGCTTTGCGGCATGTTCTACCTCTTCCTGCGAGGCGTCGGGCCGACCGTAGCGGATATTGTCGCCGACGGAGCGGTGCAGCAGCGACACCTCCTGGGTAACGACGCCGATGCTCTCCCTCAGGCTTGCCTGGGTCACGCTGCGGATATCCTGGCCATCGATATAGATCGCACCGTCCTTCAAGTCGAAGAACCGCAGGAGCAGGCCGACCAGTGTCGACTTGCCGGCACCGGACCGGCCGACCAGACCGACCTTCTCACCGGCGTACACAGTCAGCGACAGGTCCTCGATCACACCCTGTCCCTGCCGGTACTCGAACCGGATGTTCTTGAATTCCACCTTGCCGACCTTCACAGCAAGTGGCTTGACACCCGGCGCATCAGTGATCGTCGGAGGAGTGGTGACGACCGGCATCGCGTCGCGGACCGTGCCCACCGCCTGAAATATCTGCTGCCCCATGTTCAGAAATGCCCGGGAATTCGCGTTGAGCCGCTGAACGATGGCGATCGAGGCGACGAACTGGCCGGTGGTCACGAAGCCCGCGACGAGACCCCAGAACCCAACCGCAAAATTGGCGATGATAAGAACTACGTTGAGCAGGACCACACTGTTGTCGGTCGTCAGGTGGATACGCCTTTCAAGCTGCTGCGTCTCAATGGCCTTTCCCATGACGGTGCGCATCGCGCCCGCCTCGCTATCTTCGGCCGCAAACAGCTTCACCACCTGAATGTTGCTATAGAGGTCGGTCATGGCGCCGACAATTAAGCTGCGCGCGCGGGCCGAATGGCGGGACCGTTCGGAGAAATGCGGCACCGCCACCACCGCAAGGGCGGCATTCGCCGCAATCCACACGAAGACCGGAATTGACAGCGGCCAGGAAAGCGTCGCAAGCAGCACAAGCGAACCGACAAACTGCACCAGAAAATACGGCATGCTCTGGAAGGCGACGGCGATTTGCTGCTGCACGGCGGACGCGACCTGAGAGATGCGCGACGCCACCTGACCGGCGAAGAGGTCATGGAAGAAGGCAAGGTCCTGGCGTTCGACCGCCTTGTGGCCCTGCCACTGCATCGCCGCCGGCATGCAAACGGACACCACCTGTGAGCGCAGCGTATTGCCGAGGAAGATAAGCAGCGGCATGACAGGGAACACCAGCACGCCGAGAACGGTCATCGTCGGCCAGTCCTGGCGTAAGAATGCCGCCGCACCTTTCGCGCTCACACCGTCGACAATGAACGAGATGCCCCAGATCGTTGCGAGATTGATCCCTTCGATCGCCATCATGAAGATAGCAATGGCCACCAGCACGCCACGGAACATCCACGCAAAATGCAGAAGCAGCGCGAAGGGCCCCGCCGCGGGCAGCGGCGCGTAGGGAATATCGAGCGGACGGACGAGCGTCTCGAAGGGGCGGTAAATCAAATCCAAAAGCGACATATCGGGTCAAATAGGCGAAGGGAATGAGAATCGCCGGTAGTTAATCACGGATTGGGCTCAGCGAGAAAACTCGAGCCGGGTTACTCTCCGAATGTCCGGGTTGGGATCAGGAATGGCCGCATTCTGATGGGGTGGCCCCGAAAGCGGATCGGCAGCTTTCTCCGGCCCCAACACGACGGTTAGATTTTGGCCGTGGAAGCTTCTGGCGCCGTGGGTAGATGGGGTATTCGGCTTGCGCCGCTTCTTCAACGATGATGCGGGAACGTGCTGCGCTTCGAGCTGATGATAGAACGTGGTCTGTCCAAACACCCACAAGCATCAGGAAAGGAAGCGCAGCATGAAGCACTTTATCGGTCTCGGATGTCGCGGTGAAAGAGACCGCCGTTTGCATTGTTGATGAATCCGGCAGGATCTGCCGCGAGGTGAAGGTTGTCAGCCATCCCGACGATCTCGTCGTCGTGCTGAAGGATCCTGCCTTGAATATTGAACGGGTTGGTCTTGAGGCTGGGCCATTGTCGCAATGGCAGTTCGAGAAGCTGGCGAGCGCCGGGTTGCCGGTCATCTGCATCGAGACGCGCCACGTGAAAGCGTTCCTGAAGGCACAGCCGAACAAGACGGATCGCAACGATGCGCGCGGCATCGCGTAGATGATGCGGATCAACCTGTACCGCCCGGTGCATCTCAAGACGCTCACGAGCCAGAGGCGGCGGGCACTCCTAACGGCCCGCAAGCTGCTCCAAGGAAAGGCGATCGCCATCGAGAACGACATCCTCGGTCTTCTGCGCAACTTCGGCCTCAGTCGGTGTTGTGGGAAGGGTGAAGTTCGAGGAGCGCATTCGCGAGCTCGTCGAAGGCATGCCCGATCTCGAAGAGATCATGGAGCCGCTGCTGGCCGCTCGGCGGAAGCTGCGTGCCGAATTTGCTCGCCTGCACAAAAAAGTGCTCATGACCGCCAGGAATGATGCGACCTGCCGGCGCTTGATGACGCTTCCCGAGGAGGTCGCCCGCACCCTCGCCATCATGGACGAGGATTCGACCGTCTACGAGGCAATGAACGGGCCGACCGAATTCCACGTGATCGGATCCTTGAAGGACTGGTCGATCATCGACCGGCTGCACAACATCGCGGTACCGACCCTCCTGATCTCGGGCCGGCACGACGAGGCGACGCCGAAGGTGGTGCAGCCCTTTGCCGACAATATTCCTAATGTGCGTTGGACGATTTTCGAGGAATCGAGCCACATGCCCCATGTCGAAGAGCGCGCCGCCTGCATGGAAGTGGTTTCCGCCTTTCTCGATGAGCTGGACGGGTGACGCCGGCCTTTTCCCGGCTTGCCCTTGTGGGGTGGGTAGGCAGCCAGCCCTAGCAGGCCGTTAAAGATGCGTCTTGCGTGATCCGGAGGATGGCTTCATCGGCGTGATTGAAAACGAGGCAGTTTGGACAAGCCTTATGCACATTCACCGCGGGTGCTGGTTCTGTGCATTCCCGCGTTCGGTCAGTGCGGGACCACAAAATAGCATAACTTACTGATATTTATGGAGTAATTTTCTTTCCGGCAGCATCGGACGATAATTGGCACGGCGTTTGCCAGACATGAGGTGTGCAGCGCGCCTAGGGATCCGGTTTTTCTGAAAAACGCAGGACCGAGAGGCGCAAGCCGGACTGATTGCCGCCTGCGCGGCTCATATGTCCGGTAACACGGCGGGACAAAAGCCCGGGAGACAACTGCACAGGTTTGCGCACGCAAACCGTCTGCCGGGATCGTGCGCGAAGCCTCTTTCACTGGCTGCCCAGGGGAGCAGCCTCAAAAAGGAGACGCGTACAGCCATGATCCGCACTCTCGCCAAATCCGTTTTCCTTGCCGCGGCCGTCACCCTGCCACTCTCGGCCTCGCCTGCCCTTGCCGAAGTCAAGACCGATTTCAAGGTCTGCTGGTCGATCTATGTGGGCTGGATGCCCTGGGGTTACCTCTCCGACAGCGGGATCATGAAAAAATGGGCCGATAAATATGACATCTCCGTCGAGATCATTCAGATCAACGACTACGTGGAATCCATCAACCAATATACGGCCGGTGAATATGACGGCTGCTCCATGACCAATATGGATGCGCTGTCCGTTCCGGCGGGCGGCGGTGTCGATACCACCGCGCTTATCGTTGGCGACTATTCCAACGGAAACGATGGCGTCATCCTCAAGGACAAGACGAGCCTGGAAGACATTGCGGGCCAGAACGTCAATCTGGTCGAGTTGTCGGTCTCGCACTACCTGCTTGCCCGCGCCCTCGACACGGTGGAGCTGAGCGAAAGGGACCTGACGGTCGTCAACACCTCGGACGCGGACATGATCGCCGCCTACACGACGCCCGACGTGACGGCCGTGGTCACCTGGAATCCCCTGCTTTCGGAAATCGAGGCTGAGGAAAACGCCACCAAGGTGTTCGACAGTTCCGGCATTCCCGGCGAGATCATCGACATCATGATGGTCAACACCGAGACGCTCGCCGACAACCCGGCCTTCGGCAAGGCGCTGGTCGGCGCCTGGTACGAGCTGATGGGCATTATGTCTTCCGATACCGAGGAGGGGATAGCAGCGAGAACCGCAATGGCAGAAGCCTCCGGCACGGATCTGGCCGGCTACGATGCTCAGCTCGCCTCTACCGAGATGTTCTTTACCCCGGCCGATGCCGTTGCCTTCACGCAATCCCCCGAACTGCCGAAGACGATGCAGTTCGTCGCCGAGTTCCTGTTCGACAAGGGCATCCTCGGCGAAGGCGCGCCAAGCCCGGAATTCGTCGGCATCTCCTTCCCCGACGGCTCGGTGTACGGCGACGAGAGCAACGTCAAGCTGCGCTTCGATCCGACCTACATGCGGATGGCCGCCGACGGCGCCCTGTAGGGGGCTTTCAAGGCAAGCAGATCAACCCGCTCTCCATCGGCGGGTCGGTCTTTGGGGGAAGGATCCGCATGCGCATCATCAACCGCAGACCTGGACGGCTGACCGCGCTGGCCCTTGGCGGCGCTCCCTTCGTTGCACTCATCCTGACCTATGCCGTGGCAAGCCACTACCGCCGGCTGGAAAACCCCTCGGATAAGCTCCTGCCGTCCCTGGAGTCGATGGGCAGCGCCTTCTGGCGCATGGCTTTCGAGCCGGACCGGCGCTCCGGCGAACTGGTGCTGTGGGCGGATACCTATGACAGCCTGTGGCGGCTGGGCGTCGGGATCGGGGTTTCCACGCTGTTCGCCCTGGTACTCGGCATCGCCATCGGCTTCATCCCCCATGTGCGCCGGTCGCTTGCGCCTTTCCTCGCCACCTTCTCGCTCATTCCGCCCATCACCATCCTGCCGATCCTGTTCATCGTCTTCGGCTTGGGCGAGGTCTCGAAGATCGCGCTGATCGCCATCGGCACGGCGCCCGTCATGATCCGCTCCACGGCGCAGGCGGTGATCGACATTCCGCGGGAAATGGTGATCAAGGCGGAAACCCTTGGCGCATCGGTCTGGCAGATGATCACCCGCCTTGTCCTGCCGCAGGTCTTGCCGAGGCTGATCACCGCGATCCGGCTCGGCCTGGTGCCCGCCTGGATATTCCTGATTTCCGCCGAGGCCATCGCCTCGACCTCCGGCCTCGGCTACCGGATATTCCTCGTCCGCCGCTATCTGGCGATGGATGTGATCCTGCCCTATGTGGCCTGGATCGCCTTGCTTGCATTCGTGATCGACCGGCTGCTGCTCGTCCTGTCGAAACGCGCCTTCGTCTGGCATCACCTCGAAGGAGACAGCCTGTGACCGGCGCACCGCTGCTCTCCGTCCAGGGCCTCTTCAAGGACTACGCCGGCGCGCCCGTGCTCGAGCATGTCTCCATCGAGGTGGATGAAGGTGCGTTCTGCACAATCGTCGGCGCATCGGGCTGCGGCAAATCCACCTTTCTGCGCATTCTGCTTTCCCAGGAGCGCCCGAGCCGCGGTGAAATCCTGCTAAACGGCGCGCCCCTGCCCGACGAGCCGACTCCGGATCGGGGCATCGTCTTCCAGCGCTACTCGGTGTTTCCGCATCTGACGGTAAGCGAGAACCTCATTCTGGCAAGGGAGTTCGAGGAGGCGCCCCTTACCGGCCGCCTCTATGGACCGGCGCGGGCAAGACTGCGCAACGAGATCGAGGGCCTCCTGGAGCGCATCGGTCTTAGTGCCGCCGCCAACCGCTTTCCCGCCCAGCTTTCCGGCGGCATGCAGCAGCGCCTCGCCATTGCGCAGGCTCTTGTGAAGCGGCCCAGGGTGCTGCTTCTCGACGAGCCGTTCGGCGCGCTCGATCCGGGCATCCGCCTCGACATGCACGAGCTCCTGCTTGGCCTCTGGCGGGAGCGCACCATGACCGTCTTCATGGTGACCCACGATATCCGCGAGGCCTTCAAGCTCGGCACCCGCCTGCTTGTCTTCGACAAGGTGCGGCACGACCCGCAGGAGCCGAGCGCCTATGGCGCGACCATCACCTACGACCTGCCGACCGGCGAGATCGCGCCCGAAGACCTGCGCAAGGCGGAAGCCATCGTGAACCGCGTCCCGCCCGGCACGGCGTGAGCAGCCATACCGTCATAATCGAGAAAGGAAACGTCCTTCATGCCCACCTTCAACGATAACGGTCCCGTGGTCCTCAACCGGATTGCCGGCCGCATGGTGCGCGCCACGCCCGAACGCCGCCATCACCCCGATTTCGACAAGCTGCAGCTTCGCGGCTGGAAGGCGGCGGAGAAGGAAGGCACCCTGCCCTCCGCGGCCTGGAAGAAGGAGCGTGCCTGGGCGCTGCGCATGGGTTTGACCGGGGCCGATTCCATCGAGGACAAGCAGATCCCGACCTTTGCCCGCGGCGAGCTGCCTCATTATGCAGGCATCAACACCTTCCTGAAAGCGCCCTATGTGGAGGACGTCACCGAGGTCGGCAATTTTGACGCAGCGGTCATCGGCATCCCCTTCGACGGCGGCACTACCTACCGTCCGGGAACCCGCTTCGGCCCGCAAGGGGTGCGCAAGATCTCGGCGCTCTACACGCCCTACAATTACGAGATGGGCATCGACCTGCGGGAGCAGATGACGCTCTGCGATGTCGGCGATGTATTCACGATCCCGGCCAATATCGAGAAGACGTTCGACCAGATCAGCCGCGCCGTCTCGCACGTGGTCTCCTCCGGCGCCCTGCCGATCATGATCGGCGGCGACCATTCCATCGGCTTCCCCTGTGTGCGCGGCATCGCGCAATGCACGTCGAAGCGCATCGGCATCGTCCATTTCGACCGTCATATCGATATCCAGGAAAAGGATCTCGACGAGCGCATGCACACCACGCCGTGGTTCCACGCAACGGATCTCGCCAACGTGCCGGCGGTCAATTTGGTGCAGGTCGGCATCGGCGGCTGGCAGGTGCCGCGCGAGGGCGTCGAGATCGCCCGCAAGCGCAATACCAACATCTTCACCATGCGCGACGTCGAGGAGCTCGGCCTTGCGGAGACGGCGACGCGTGCCCTGGAGCTTGCCTGGAAGGACGCGGACGCGGTCTATATCTCCTTCGACATCGATTCGGTCGACTGTGGCTTCGTGCCGGGCACCGGCTGGCCCGAACCGGGCGGTTTCCTGCCGCGCGAGGCGCTCGAACTGGTATCGCGCGTCGCCGCGGAGGGCATCTGCGGCCTTGAGGTGGTCGAGGTCTCCCCGCCATACGATACCTCCGACATCACCGCCCTGCTTGCCACCCGCGTAATCGTCGACGTGCTCGGCACGCTCGTCTCACACGGCAAGATCGGTTCCCACAGGGCGATCATCGACAAGCCGGTCTCGATTCCCGCCGGTCCGGACGTGGAGTAGGCCCATGCGCCATTCGCATCACCACCACCATCATCATCATAGTCATGGCTATTCTCACGGTCATGATCACCCGCATCACGAGCACGGTCTGGGGCACAATCACGCTCATGGGCCCGCCGATCACCTGCATTCCCATGTGCATGGCACCTCGTCGCGCGAGCGGATTGAGGAACTGAAGGTCCTGGCGACGAGCTTCATCGAGGGCTTCCGCGCGGCGGACGACAAGACTAGCTATCTCCGGCTGGCCGGCATTCCGTTTCAGAAACCGGGAGCGGACGGGCTGACCCTCAACCTGGTCGATGCCGCCATTGCCTCCAACTGGCAAATCGGCACAGCTTCGCCCGCCTTCGCCTCGCGCCAACTCGTCTACATGCCCTTTCCCGGCGACATGGTCTCCCATCGCGAGACCATGACGTTCACCTATGTCTCGCTCACGAAACGCGCGGATGTCGATCTTCTGGACCTGTTGGCGGATCGTCTTGAAACCGGAGCCTTGCCGCCGTCAGCACTTCGCCAGTTGTGCGGGTTCGGCGACCGGCCGGTGCGACGGCCGGCCAGCGAAACCGACCGCCCGGCCTGAAGCCGTTCGGGAACCACGCAGGCGAGGCCAAATACCGCCCTCCTAATTGTATTGTAAGCAAATGATTGCAGGGCTTGATCGTTTCGCATATCGTTTACCAAACGATAAAAAACGGTGAGGAAACATCGCCACCAGAAGCCACCAGGGGTTCTCCTATGTCCGCGTTCCATTTCCATTCGAAAAGCCTTCTCGTCTCCCGCCGCCGGCTCCTGCAGGTCGCTGGGACAGGTGCCGCCGTTGCCGCTACCGTCGGCTTTCCCGGCCGGCTTCTCGCCGCCGATCCGCTGAAGGTGGCGGCCATTTACACGGTGCCGGTGGAGCAGCAATGGGTAGCCCGCATCCACAAGGCCGCCAACATCGCCAAGGATCGCGGCGACATCGAATATGTGTTCTCCGAGAACACGTCCAACAGCGACTATGAGCGCGTGATGCGCGAATATTGCGAGGCCGGCCACAAGCTCATCCTCGGTGAGGTCTTCGCGGTGGAGGATGCCGCGCGCACGGTGGCGCAGGATTATCCCGACACCGCCTTCCTGATGGGCTCGAGCTTCAAGCCCGACGATGCCGTGCCCAATTTCGCGGTCTTCGACAACTACATCCAGGACGCGTCCTACCTGTCCGGCCTCATCGCCGGAGCGATGACCGAGACCAGCAATATTGGCATGGTGGGCGGGTACCCGATCCCCGAGGTCAACCGGCTTATGAACGCCTTCATGGCAGGCGTCCGCGAGGAAGCGCCGGACGCCAAGTTCCAGGTCGCCTTCATCGGCTCCTGGTTCGATCCGCCCAAGGCCAAGGAGACGGCGTTCGCCCAGATCGATGCCGGCGCCGACATCATGTATGCCGAGCGCTTCGGCGTCTCCGACGCCGCGCAGGAGCGGGGCGTGCTGGCGATCGGCAATGTCATCGACACCCAGGCCGACTATCCCGAAACCGTGGTCGCTTCCGCGCTGTGGCATTTCGAGCCGACGCTGGACACTGCAATCGCCGCGGTCAACGACGGCAGCTTCAAGGCCGACGACTACGGCGTCTATTCGTTCATGAAGCACGGCGGCTGCTCGCTGGCGCCGCTCGGCACGTTCGAGGGCAAGGTGCCGGAGGCCGTGATGGCCAAGGTGGCCGAGCGGACAGCAGCCATCAAGGACGGCACCTTCACCGTCGAGATCGATGACAGCGAACCCAAGCCAAGTTGAGAGCCTGAATCAAAAATCGGTCCGGTGCGGCGAAAACGGTGTTTTTCGATCACCAGAGCGCAGTGTACATGAGGGTACATGAGCACCGGAGCGCAGAACGCCGTTTGCAGCCCGCTGGAGCGACTTCTGGATCAGGCTCTAAGAAGCGCCGCCCATGAATGACGGGAAGAGCGGCGGGGCGCGAACGGTGCTCCGCCTTGACCGGCTCACGAAACGCTTCGGCACCCTTCTCGCCAACGACGCGATCAGCCTCGAACTGGCCGAGGGCGAGATCGTGGCATTGCTCGGCGAGAACGGCGCCGGCAAGACGACCCTGATGAACATCCTGTTCGGCCACTACATGGCCGACGAGGGCACGGTGGAAGCCTTCGGCAGGCCACTGCCGCCTGGCGACCCGCGAGCGGCCCTTGATGCGGGGGTCGGCATGGTGCACCAGCACTTCACGCTCGCCGATAGCATGACAGTGATGGAGAATATCGCGCTTGGCACGCAACCGCCCTGGAAATGGCGGCTCGACCGGCGCGCCGTGCGACGGCGCATCCGGCAACTCACCGAGGATTTCGGCCTGACTGTCGACCCCGACAAGACGATCGCCTCCCTTTCAGTGGGCGAGCGCCAGCGCGTCGAAATCCTCAAGGCCCTTTATCGCGACGCGCGCATCCTGATCCTCGACGAGCCGACTGCAGTCTTGACGCCGGGCGAGACGGAAGCGCTTTTCCGCACCCTGAAAATGCTGGTCGCCAAGGGGCTTTCCATTCTCTTCATCTCCCACAAGCTGGGTGAGGTGATGGCCGTGAGCGACCGCGTGATCGTGCTGCGGACAGGGCGGCTCGTCGGTGAGCGGCAGACCGCGAAGACCAGCCGTGCGGAACTGGCCGAACTGATGGTCGGGCGCGAAATCCCGCCCCCCAGGGTCTCGCCGGCAATGCCCGGCATGCCGCGCCTCGTGCTCGACAACGTCTCCACGACGGCGGGTGCCGGCTTGAGCCCGCTCGACGGTGTCTCGCTCAGCCTCCATGCGGGCGAGATCACCGGCCTTGCCGGCGTATCGGGCAATGGGCAGGCCGCACTTGCCGCGCTGATTTCCGGCATGCAGCCGCCAGTCCGGGGAACCGTCCTGATCGGCGGCCGGCCAGTGAAAGCCTGGTCGACAAGGGCGGCTCTTGCCCACGGCATCGGCCGCATTCCGGAGGACCGCCACGCGGTCGGCTCCATTGCCGATATGAGCGTTGTCGAGAACGTCATCGCCGAAGCTTACCGCACGCCGCGTTTCAGCCGCTTCGGCTTTCTCGACTGGAAGGCGGCGCGGGCCTTCGCACAGAAAATCATCGGCGATTATGACGTGAAGTGTCCCTCGCCCGACATGCGCATCAGGCTTCTTTCCGGCGGCAATATGCAGAAGCTCATTCTCGGCCGCGCGCTCGATCCCGAGCCGGAGATCATCCTTGCCAGCCAGCCCACCCGCGGGCTCGACGTCGGTGCGGTCGCCTATGTGCATGAACGGCTTTTGGAAGCACGCGCGAGGGGCGCGGCCATACTGCTCATTTCTGAAGACCTAGACGAGATTCTTACTCTCTCCGACCGCATTATCGTGATCTCCAAGGGCAAGCTTTCCACGCCGTCGCGGCGCGGCGAGCGCACGGTGCGCGAGCTCGGTGAACTGATGGCCGGCCATGGCGTGGCGGGCGAGGAGCTTGCCCATGCGTCTTGAGCCGATCCCCTCACGCTCCCTGGTGCGCACTTTCGGCTGGCCGGCGGGCGCCGTCCTTGCGACCGTCGTCTTCGCCTCGCTTCTGGTGCTGACGGCCGGCGCCTCGCCGTTCAATGTCTTTGCCCTGGTCGCGAAGGGGGCGGCCGGCTCGCGCTTCGCGCTGTTCGAGACGCTGACACGGGCTACGCCGCTCATCTTCACCGGTCTTGCCGTCGCCGTCGCCTTCCGGGCACGGCTCTGGAATATCGGTGCGGAAGGCCAGCTCTATGTGGGTGCGGTGGTCACCGTTGTGCTCGGCACCGGCGCCCTGCCGCTTCCGGCCGCGATCTTGATCCCGCTTGTCATGCTGGCAGTGGCCGCCGCCGGCGCGCTGCTTCTTCTTGGACCGGCCACCCTGAAGACCCGCTTCGGGGTGGACGAGGTGGTCACCACGCTTCTCCTCAATTTCATCGTGATCCTGTTCGTCTCGATGCTTCTGGAAGGCGTCCTCAAGGACCCCATGGGCCTTGGCTGGCCGCAATCCGAACGCGTCGTCGCCGAGGCGCAGCTCCCTCGCCTGGCGCGGGGCATGCGGCTGCATTTCGGGTTCGTCCTGGCGCTTGCTGCCGCCCTCGCCACCTGGGTGGTGATGAAGAAGACGGCGTTCGGCTACGAGATGCGCGCCGTTGGCCACAATGCGGAGGCCGCGCGTTTTGCCGGTATTCCCGTAAACCGCGTGCTGATGAAGACAGCCCTCCTTTCGGGAGGCCTCGCGGCACTTGCGGGTTTCTCCGAGGTGGCGGGCCTCAAGGGCAACCTGACGCTCGATCTGTCGCCGGGCTTCGGCTATTCGGGCATCGTCGTTGCCATGCTGGCCATGCTTAACCCGCTTGGCGTCGTTGCCGCCGCCATCTTCGTCGCCGGTATCTTCGTCGGCGCCGATGCGATGAGCCGCACGGCCGCCGTGCCGAGCTACATCGCCGACGTCCTGGTCGCCACCGCGCTCCTCACCATGGTCACGGCCATCATGCTGACGCGCTATCGTGTGCGCTGGAGGTGAGGATGGAAGCCTTCGACATCCTCCTGACCGCCTCCTTCTGGGTTGCCGCCATCCGCATCGCCTCGCCGCTGATCTTCGCCACCATGGGGGAGCTTATCTGCGAGCGCGTGGGTGTGCTCAATCTCGGTATCGAAGGCATCATGATGGCCGGTGCTTTTGCCGGATGGGTGACTGTCTACGCCGGCGGCGATCTGTGGACCGGCGTCTTCGTGGCCGCTCTTGCAGGCAGCGCCTTCGGACTGCTGCACGGGGTTCTCACCGGGCCGTTCGGCCTGTCGCAGCATGTGGTCGGCATCGGCATCACGCTTCTTGCCACCAGCCTCACCTATTTCACCTATCGCGTCGTCTTGCCGGAGGTTTCCTCGCCGCCCAAGATCGTGCCGTTCCAGCCGCTGGAGATCCCGCTTCTGTCGGATATCCCCGTCGTCGGCCCGGCCCTCTTCAACCAGACGCCGCTCACATATCTGGCTTTCGTTGTTGTGGGGCTTGTCGCCTGGGTGCTTTACCGCACACCACTTGGCCTTGCGCTCAGGGCGGCGGGTGAAAACCCGGCGGCCGTCGAGGCGCAAGGGATTGGCGTAGCCGCCATACGCATCGGCGCCGTCATGGCCGGCAGCGCGCTCATGGCCGTGGGCGGCGCCTTTCTTACGATGTCGGCTTTCAATTCCTTCTTCTTCGAGATGGTCAACGGCCGAGGCTGGATCTGCATCGCGCTTGTCGTCTTTGGCTCCTGGCGGCCCGGCAAGGCGCTGCTTGGTGCCATCTTATTTGCCGCGTTCGATGCCTATCAGGTCCGACTGCAGCAGCTTGCGGGGGGCGTCGTCCCCTATCAGGTCTTCCTGATGATGCCCTATGTGCTGTCGATCCTGGCGCTGGTTCTGGTGGCCCGCCGCGCGAGCTACCCCAAGGCGCTGATGATTCCTTACCAGAGAGGCGAAAGATGAGCTTCGACCTGATCGTCAAAGGCGGCACGCTGCCCGGCGGCAGCAAGGCTGATATCGGGATCGACGGCGACCGTATCACGGCAATCGAGCCGAAGCTGGAGGCGGTGGCCGGCAAGGTCGTGGATGCTGCCGGCCACCTCGTCGCCCCGCCCTTCGTCGACCCGCATTTCCACATGGACGCGACGCTTTCCTACGGCATGCCGCGCATCAACGCGTCGGGCACGCTTCTGGAAGGCATTGCGCTCTGGGGCGAGTTGAAGCCGCTGTTGACCCATGAGGCGGTCAGGGAGCGGGCGCTTTCCTATTGCGACTGGGCCGCCTCGATGGGGCTCCTTGCCATCCGCACCCATGTCGATGTCTGCGACGACCGCCTCCTGGCAGTGGAGGCACTGCTGGAGGTCAAACGCGAGGTCGCGCCCGTGATCGACCTGCAACTCGTCGCTTTCCCGCAGGACGGCTTCTACCGCGACCCCACGGCGAAGCAGAATACTATCCGCGCACTCGATATGGGCGTGGATGTCGTGGGCGGCATTCCGCATTTCGAACGCACCATGGAGGAGGGACGCCGCTCCGTTATCGAGCTTTGCGAGATCGCCGCCGAACGCGGGCTGATGATCGACATGCATTGCGACGAGACCGACGACCCCATGTCGCGCCATATCGAGCAACTCGCCTATGAGGCGCATCGGCTGGGGCTGCAAGGCATGGTGGCGGGCTCGCATCTCACCTCCATGCACTCCATGGATAACTACTACGCCTCCAAGCTGCTGCCGCTGATGGCGGAGGCCGAGGTCGCGGCAATCCCCAATCCGCTGATCAACATCGTGCTGCAGGGCCGCCACGACACCTATCCGAAGCGCCGGGGCCTCACGCGCGTGCCGGAGATGCTCAGCTACGGCATCCGCGTTGGCTTCGGCCAGGATTGCGTGCTCGACCCGTGGTATTCGCTCGGCACGGCCGACATGCTGGACGTCGCCTTCATGGCGCTGCATGTGGCGCAGATGACGAGCCCGGCCGACATGCGCCGGTTGTTCGACATGGTGACGACCGAAAGCGCGGCCATCATGAGACTCCCGGATTACGGACTGAAGGTTGGCGCGAAGGCAAGCCTCGTTGTGCTCGATGCAGGCGACCCGATAGAAGCCCTCCGCCTGCGCGCCGCGCGGCGATGCGTCATCGCTTCCGGCAAGGTGGTGGCCGAGGGCTCGGGCGGCGCCATGCGTTTGTCATTGCCCGGCCGCCCCCAGACGGTCGACCGCCGGCATCGGCACTGACAAACCTGCGTCAGTCGCAGTTATACGTTTCCATCAACATTCTATCAGCCGGCTTTTGGGCACTAACCGCATGGTCTTATCTGATTGCATCGGTATCTGCCAAAGTCCGAAAGCTCGCTTCACCAGGCCTAATCCTGATCAAGCCGTTAGGGGCGCCTTTTGCCGATGGCTGCAGAGGCGCCCGACGCGCGTCCGATACCGATCGCCAATCCACGGCGGTCGGGAAGCCCGTAGAGCGTGTAGAATAGTGCAGATGTGCTATCTACCTAGCTCGCGCCGCAGCGCAATGTTATGAGCCTCGGTGCAACTTGGAAGGAAAGCTAGGTGCGGGCCGATCGCATTGTCATCGCCGACGACCATCCCGTTTTCCGCGAGGGACTCCGCCGTCTGATCCAAGGAACGGCGTCCAACGCCGAGGTCATTGAAGCCGACACGTTTCGGGACATGATACAGCTTGCCCGCGAGGGTCCCGTACCGACCACCTTTATCGTCGACCTGATGTTCGGCGACCGAAGCGTCGAAACGAGCCTGTCCGCGTTGCGTCTGGAATTCTGCCGCACTTCCATCATCGTCTTATCGATGGTCGACGATCGCACCGTTGCCGAACGGATCCTCAGCAAGGGCGTAGACGGCTTTATCAGCAAAACCCTATCACCTCGCGAGATCGTGGCGGCGATCGCGGCCGTGCGGAACGGCGACCAAGTTCTGTTGCTTGAGCCTACCTTCTCGGCCCTTTCAGACCGTGATGACGAGCCCGCCGCACTCACGCGGCGCCAACGCGATGTGCTGCGCCTGCTGACCGCTGGCAAGACAAACAAGGAGATCGCGCAAGCGCTGCAAATTTCGCCGTTCACCGTGCGCATCCACGTCTCAGCACTGCTGAAAACCCTCGGTGTTTCTTCGAGGACCGCCGCCGCCGCCAAAGCGACCGCCTACGGCCTCGCCTAATTCTTCGCCTCAGCCGAGGCTGACATGCGAAGAACGACCGCGCTCAGCACCGACCGCATCTCGGCCGGATGCACTGGCTTGGCCAGGATCGGGATCGACGGATCTTCGAGCTCAGCCCGCACCCGAGTTTCATCGTGGCCGGTCATGACGATTGCCGGCACATCCTCCCTCGCAAGCTTCCGCACGAGCGCTATGCAATCGGCGCCAGTGCGCTTGGCGCCCAGATCGAAATCCGTAACCAACACATCGCACCCGTCCACCGTCGCCGGCGGCGCGGTCTCGGCCCGCACCGTGCAACCCCATTTCTCGAGCAGCATCGCCGTGGCCAGCAACACGTCCTGATCGTCCTCCACCAAGAGCACGCGCAAGCCGCTCGTGACAGACGGTAACGGCGCCTCATTGCGCCTTGCCTGGATCGCCGGCGCCGGCACGATCTCCATTCCTTCGATAATCACTGTCGTTCCGCGCCCCTGGAATGATCGCATCCCTACGGTCAGATTCATGAGCCGGCCGAGCCTCAGCACGATCGGCAGGCCCAGCCCAACCCCTTCCACATCCCGGTCGCCCTTTTCGCGGATTTGATAGAACTCCTCGAAGACGTGCGGCAAATGTACCTCGGCAATGCCGTCGCCCTGGTCGTGAACCGTGATCGCCAGCCCGCCGCCTCGCCGGCGACAACCGAGCAGCACGTTGCGGCCGGGAGCGTATTTGAGCGCGTTGCTCAGGATGTTCTGGATCATTGTTGTCAGAAGCACGTCGTCCACGAGCACATGCTGCGCGCAGGGCGCGACCCGCAGGGACACTCTCGCCCATTCGGCGGCTCGTGAATTCTGCTGCGCAATTTCCTCGAGCAGCTTGCCGATTGCCACGGGCTTCAAGTTGGGGCGGACCTTGCCGCTGTCCAGCGTGGAGATATCGAGCAATGAGCGGAACAGCCTCGAAACGCTGTGCAGCGAGCGGTCGATGTTCTCGACCATGGAGCGCTCTTCGGGGCCGAGGCCCGCGTCTCGCAGGCAGGCGATGTACAAGCTGATCGCATGGATCGGCTGACGCAGATCGTGGCTGGCCTGGGCGAGAAACTTGGACTTGGCCAGATTGGCTTCCAGCGCCGTGTTATACACCGTTTGCAGCCGTGCAAGCAGGCCGAAGATGTAGGCGGGGACCAGGATCGCGGTGATGGCCAGGGTCATCACCATGAACGGGTTTGCTTGCCAGTACTCGTTGAACATCCATGTCACGACGAGAGAGGCAAGCGCACCGCCCGTCGCCGCTACCAGGTAGCGCAAACCGAACCGTAGCCCGTTCCCGACCGTCACCCAGAGCACGAGCGCCCATACCGGCAGCGTGTAGGCTCCACCCAAGGCCAGAACGAACGTCATCGCCAGATAGTCGTTGACCATCGCGAAGGCACGACGACCAAAATTGTAGCCTGGCCGCTTGATCGTCCTCAGGAGCAATACCCATGAAGCCGGAATGTAGATTGCGGCATAGACCAATATAATGGAGATCTTGAAGGCCGCATCCTGGCCACCGACGAGCAACGCCACGATCAGGTACAGCAGCGTCAGCGGGCCGTTGATGACCCGTGTGACCGCCTGACCTCGCTCGGCGTCATAATCTTCGCTCGCGCTGCCCGTGAGCAGCACGGTCAGTCGCTCGATCAGAGCCTCTAAGGGATTCTGTCTCCCCGCCACGGTCGCCGCTATGGTCATGGAGTATCCTCTGTTGGATCACCCAATTACTGCACGGGCGCGTGGACCGCGACGCACAATCTTCACAGGCTGGCGATTTTCCCCGCCACCTTGAACACACCACCGGCCGAACGCTTCAATCGAGCGCCGAAAAACCTCCTGCGCAATGAACGGTGGCAGCGACGCCCGCTACTGCGTCAGGCCGATTGCGCGGTCGAGTGCCGCCGCGAAGCCTTTCAGCGAAACTGAAAACGGTACTTCCTTTTGCGCATCGCTGGCATAGGTGCCGATCTTCAGCGTTTCGCTCCCGCGCAGTGCTTTTGTCGTTTCCTCCGTGAAGATCAAGGCGAGCACACGTCCGACGGGCAGGCAGGTTTGAAAATGCGAAGGCTTTCCCGGCGGCAGGTCGTCAATGCTGAAAGTCGCTCCCTTTTCGAGATCGAGACCGAAAGGCAGTACGAGCGAGCCTCTCAGTCCGCCATCATCGGAGGGCGCGAGTTCGATGGCCAAAACGCGCTGACCGTCCTTCCGGATCTGCCGCTGTGCAAATGCGCAGCGGCGTTTCTCGCCCTGGCCCACGCAGGCAACCCTCCAGCTGTCATAGGTTTCCGACAGCGAGGATGAAGTTTCCGGTGATTGGGAACCGGTTTGCGCAAGGACGGGAATGGCGGCGATAAAGATCACCGCCATTCCCATAAACACACCACGAGGCCTCATTAGAAGCGAATGCCCAATCTCGCATCGAAGCCGTTCCTGCCCGATCCTGACCCGAACTCGCCATTATAGGTTATGCCGAGCGTCGCCGCCTCGGTGACCTTCATGTCGAGGCCGAGTTGGAGCATGACCGTGTCTTCGGCAATGGGGACCCCCGCGACCGTATAGGCATTGCTACCGGCGAAGGCGAATGTCGAAGACGGCTCGACATCACCGAAAGCATGGCGCCAGCCTACCGTCCCGCTGGCGGTTGCCTGGATTCCGCCGAGCATGAAATCGGACGATGCCCGCAACCCGAGTGTGGTGAAGGTCGTGTCGAGCGTTTCGCCTGCGCTGGTGAGGGCGGCAGCCCCGCCCTTCTCCGTGAAACTGTCGGTGCGCAGGTTCACATGGGCGAGGTTGGCGAAAGGCTCGAAGGATGCCGCGGCGCTGTCGACCCGGTAACCAAGTTCTCCATAAGCTTGGAAGGTGCCGGCATCATAGTCGGCAGTCAGCCGCTCGCTGAAGCCGGGAAACGCTACCGAACGGTTGGTCGAGAGCTTGTGCCATGTATAGGCGAGCCCCGACCGGAACGACAGGGCGCCCCACTGCGAACCGCCATAAAGGCCGAGGTGATAATTATCGCTATCGCCCGAAGATGTGCGTGCGTCGGCGTCGAATGTCGAGCGGCTGTATCCGGCAAGAAGGCCTGCTCGCCAGCTTCCGAGAGGGGCATCGATGCCGGTTATGAAACCGCCTGTCGAAATGTCCAGATCGCTGGCATTGGCATCGCTGTCTATATCACTCCAGGAGCCGAAAGCTTGTCCCCAGGCTGCTGGGCCCGATGCAGCCGCGTCTTCGAGCTTGGGACCGTCCTCGCCATAGGCAAGAACCGGCATGCTAGCGGTGGCAACGTCGCCGAAGGCGGCCCGGATGCGGCCGTTGGCGGCGTCCCGCACGTACTGGCTGCCCAGGATCAGCGCGGCCTGAGCCGAAGGGTGAAGCTCGCCGGAGAGCCGCTCAAAAGCATTCTGAGCATCCTCGGCGCTCAGCATTAGCAGGCTGTTGTAGAGTCGCAGCGACGAGCCGCTCTGCTCCAGCGTGTTGAGCGCGACGGCCACATTGCGCTGGTTGTCGGTTTCGGCGACACGGTCGAAGAGGCCCGTGCCAGGCCCACCGGGGTCTCCAGGTCCACTAGGATCTCCAGGTCCGCCGGGATCTCCGGGGCCACCGGGATCTCCGGGGCCGCCGGGATCTCCGGGTCCACCGGGATCTCCAGGTCCACCCGAATCCAGAACGGCGATCGTCAGATCGACCTCTTTCTCGCTATGTACGAGATCGACATCAAGGAAGGCCGACTTCGAGATCGCCTCGGCGAACTCACCGGAAATACCCTTCTCGGCAGTCAGGATCGTATATGTCTGGCCGTTCTGATAGCTCGTGTTGGAATCGAGTGCCGTGACCTCGACATTGACGCCGTAGCCGATCGTCACCTTGCCACCGCGATCGAACATATCGAGCGAGGACTCGTAGCCGATGTCCTTGGCGACGATCTTGTCGCTCGTGCCATCGCCGAGGACGTCCACCTCGTAGACCGAATTGTCATGGAACGCGAGCGATCCCATGACCGTCAATGTGCCGGCCGAATTGTTGCCCGGAGCAATGCGCGCATTCCTTTCGAGGAGAACGGATCCGACGGTTCCCGATCCGCCGAGCCTGCCGAAAAGGGTCGGATCGCGGTCGGCATATTCGTTGTTCGACTCCGCACCCCAGACGTCGATGCGGTTCGAATAGCGGGCGATCTTTTCCCCGGAGCTGCCTTCGATCTCATAGATACGACCGACGGTCCCGTCGACGATCAGCGTGCCGCTCTTGACCTCGAAAGTGGTTTCGGTCTCCCTGTCCGCGCGCGCATCGAGGTCCGTCGTGTCCATGTCGCTCTCGAGCACAAGCCGGGCGTCCGCGCCGTCGACGACGACAGCAAGATCATCGCCTCTCGTTGTGTAGAACTCGGACAGGTCGCCGTCGATGATCGTCTCCCCGGAGTAGCTTTCGATGAAGCCACTGCCCGAGAGCTTGTTTGCCAAGACGTAGCCGGTGTCGGTGTGATTGAAATACAGACCGGCGTCATCGAGGAAAATCGTTGCGTCGGCATTGAGAGAGCCGGCGGCCTTCGGGTCTCCCATGACCAGCCATCCGTCGTCGCTCTCCTTCGCGCCGCCGATGATCAGCACCTTGCGGAGATTGAACTGGCCGCCGACCTCCAGATGTCCGCCCTCGCTGAGCGCCACCCGTCCATTCGCATTGAAGTTACCGGAAACGTCGAACAGGCTGTTCTGGCCGTCGACCGAGAGATAGGCGAGGAGCCCCACGCCGGTCGTGTCAGCCGTCACCGTGCCGCCGCTCTCGACACGCACGCCACCTTGCGAGGAGATCGCCAGGGTCGGCGTTTCCAGCAAGCCGTTATTGGAAACCGTGATGTAGCCCGTGTCGAAAGCGCCTTCGAGGTCGACGCGTTCTTCGGCGTGCAGTACGGAGCCCGCGCCGGTGATGGTCGTGTCCTCGCCGAGCAGGAGGGTTCGCGTCGCCACCTTGCCTCCGTTCTCGATGGCAAAGCCGTTGCGGTTGATCATCTCGCCCGCGTTGAGCCACCTGGACCCCGCGCCGCTGACCTGTATCGTGTTGCCCTGCCCCCCGAGAGAGACATAATCGGTGGATATGAGACCCCCGTCCCTGATGGCGATGGGGTCGAGGATCGGCGTGCTGCTGCTCAAGCCGCGGAGTTCGTCGACATCCAGCACAGAGCCCTGGCCTGAGACCGTGATGTGAGACTCGCCGCCCCATCCGACTGCATTGCTGATGCGGATCCTATCGGCGAAGACTTTGCCGCCGTCTTCGATGATAAGGGTACCGTTTCCACTGCCGGTGCCCTCTGCACCGATGCCGAGCACACCGGCATTTACGATAGGAGCGTCCCCGGCGAGATGCCATTCCGCCCCCGGGCCTGAGACCCTGACCGTGCCCGTATTGGGAGCATCACGGCTGCCGCCGACGCCGATAAGACCCGCACCGCTATAGACTTTCGTGCCGATGATCGACAATTCGGCAGGCACGCCATTCACCGTGCCGACAGTCAGTTCCCCATTAAAGGCATGCTCTTCGGCCCAGGTTACGGAACCTTGATCGAGTGTACAGTCGGTGACGAGGGGGCTACTACCGGGCCGGGTATCGCAGACGACATCCGCCCGTGCTTCGCTGAAACCAATAGAAGCCATGGCCGAAAGAGCGAACCCCAGTCCGGTGTAGCCCAAGGCCGTCGAACTGCAGAGCCATCTCTTCAGCTCGAAAAATTTCCTGTTATCTATCAATGAAATGCTCCCACGACAAACATCGAGCCGACAAAGCGGTCATCGAGCATCGAGCCGGATGCTCGATTGCTCCCGGGCGCCACATTCAGCATGACATGGGGATTTTAGCCATTAGCACAGATGCCCTATCGGCAGCGCTCCGAAGGGGCTTTTTGGAATTGGATCGGAAACAAAGGCATGCCCGCCACCCGGACATTCTCCGCGCCATCCGGCGCTCGTTCAGGAGAAACAAGCTCCGAATCCGCGTGCCTTGATCTATGTCAATTTTGGATGGATTCGATGAAATTATTCATATAGCATATTATTCCATGGAGACACGGGACCTTCAGACCTTTCTGGCCGTTGCCGAGACAGGGAGCATCACGAAAGCTGCGGTGCTTCTGGAACGGTCGCAACCATCGGTCACACGAACCATCCAGGAGCTCGAGGCCAAGCTTGGGTTTCCGCTTCTGCAACGCGCCGGCCGACGGGTCATGCTCTCGGACGAAGGCGTTGCTTTCGAGGAAGACGCGCGCCGTGTCCTGAATTCCCTTTCCGGCCTGGCCGCGCGTGCCCGCGCGATCGCGGCGGGCAAGGGCCGGATGTTGCAGGTGGCCGCAACTTCCGCGATCGCCACCGGGCTCATTCCCGCCGCGCTGGCCGACTTTGCCGTCGGAAAACTGCCGTCCGAAGTCCAGATCGCGCAATACCTGCCGAATATGGTCGCGCAGGAAGTGGGTTCCGGCAGCGCAGAGATCGGTTTCTCCAGCATGCCGCTGGACGTACCGGGGCTTGAAGTCGCGCGGCTGTACCGCGCCAATGACGTCGCCGCCTTGCCCGAGAGCGATCCGCTCGCCGAGCACGATGTCGTACCGCTTTCGGCCTTTGCCGGCCGACGGTTCGTGACCATGCTCGATCCAGGACGGTTTCAGCGCCAGGTCTCGCAGGTGATGGAGGCGAATGGTGTACAGCCGGGCCCGCTGATCCGCACCAACGTATCCTATTCCGCGCTGCGGCTCGTGCAAAAGACCGGTGTCGTGTCGATCATCGACCCCGTCAGCGCCTATGGGGTTCCCCTGCCGGGTGTGGTGATCCGCCCGATCGATGTCGCTGTGCCGTTCTACTGGGGCGCCGTTGCCGCAGCCGCGCGCCCGCTACGCCCTCTCGTCACGAAGCTGATCGAGGCCGTGGAGGCAGAGGCGCTGCGCCTCATTCCCGATCTCGAGATTCTCGATCCTGCCCGCAGCGCACAGGCAACGAACCAGCAGGCGCCTGCAGCCGCTCGGAGCCGATCGGGCATCCAAGAGCATCATCGAGGATCAGCATGACCTGTCAGTTCCGCCCCACGCCTGGCGCCGCACAAGGCCTGGATGCGTTGGCAGCCCGCATACGCTTCGATCTCGAATGCCTCAACCTGCCGCCCGCCAGCTGGGTGCCGGAGCGCCGCACTGAGACGGGCGAAAAGGTTCTCGACGCTGTGATCATCGGCGGCGGCATGTGCGGCCTCGTTGCGGGCTTCGCGCTCAGGGCCGGCGGAATACACAACATGCGCATTTTCGACCGCAGCCCCGAAGGTCGTGAGGGGCCCTGGCTTACCTATGCCCGGATGGAGACACTGCGATCGCCCAAGACCTTGCCCGGACCGGCCTACGGCATGGGCCCCCTCACCTTCCGCGCCTGGTACGAGGCACAGCACGGCGCGGACGCCTGGGAAGCGCTCGACAAGATCCCTCGCCCTATGTGGATGGACTATCTCATCTGGTACCGCAAGGTGCTGGGCATCCCGGTGGAGAACGAGGTCGAGGTCAAGAGGGTGACGCCGGAGGGCGGCTATCTCCGGCTCGAACTCAGCGGCGTCGGGGCGGCGGAAAGCTCGGTTCTCACGCGCAAGTTCGTCATGGCGACGGGGCGCGACGGCACCGGTCATCCGAATATCCCGGATTTTGTCGCCGGCCTGCCGAAACGCCTGTGGTCGCACTCCTCCGAGGACATCGATTTCCCGGCCCTGAAGGGTAAGCGCGTGATCGTCATCGGGATCGGCGCATCGGCGGTCGACAATTCGGCGGAGGCGCTCGAGGCGGGCGCAAAGGAAGTGCGGCATCTGATCCGCCGCAAGGAGATGCCGACCATCAACAAGATGATGGGCATCGGCTCCTTCGGCTTCACCGCTGGCTACGCCGAGCTGCCGGACGAATGGCGCTGGCGCTTCATGCAGTATTCCTTTGCCACGCAAACCCCCTCCCCGCGCGGCTCGACGCTGCGGGTCAGCCGGCACGCAAATGCCTTCTTCCACTTCGGCGAAGGGATCGCACAGGTGTGGCACGAAGGCGAGGAGGTAGTCATCGAAACCAGCACCGGAAAGACCGTGCGCGCCGATTTTCTCATTCTCGGCACCGGCTTCACCGTCGATCCCCTGGCACGCGCCGAACTCGGCGATGCGGCGGGCGAGATCCTCTTGTGGGGTGATTGCTACACGCCGCCCGCCGGGGAAGAGAGCCGCGAACTGGCGAATTTCCCCTATCTCAATCCCGATTTCTCGTTTCGCGAGCGCACCCCCGGCAGGGCGCCCTGGCTGTCCAATATCCGCTGCTTCAACTACGGCGCATCGGCGAGCCTGGGCAAGGTGTCCGGCGATATCCCCGGCATCAGCGAGGGTGCCAGATGGCTCGCCTACGCCATCGCCGCCGAACTCTACAAAGAGGACGTGGAGCGACATTGGCAAGGGATGCTCGACTACGACAAACCGGAACTGCTCGGTGACGAGTGGACGGACACCGAGCTCGAAGACGGCGCAGGTGAGGCCGTTGCCGAGCCGACATACCAGATTGGGGGCTGAACATTGGCATGAATGAACTTTCGCCGAACGACGTCGTGATAACACAGGCCGACGCGGCAGAGAGCGGCCCTGTCCGGGACGCGCTGGAGGGCCGCGCCGACATCATGGCCATGACACAGGCAACCCACGATGCCGCCCTGAAGCCGGCCGACCCCGGCGGGCTCTCGCATGGCGAACGGGCCGCGCTCGCCGCCCGCATCGCGCGTCTCAACGCCGACGAGGGTCTGGCCGCGCACTACGCGACGCTGCTTGAAGAGGCGGGCGCTGACGAAGCGGTTTCGGCAATGGCCGATCCTGCCTACAAGGGCGGCGGCGACACCCGGCGTGCGGCGCTGATCGCCTACACCGACCTGGTGTCGGTGTACCCGCGCGAGACGGCTGCGGCCGACATCGAGGCGCTGAAGACCGCCGGCGTCTCGGACGCGGACATCGTGCGCCTCTCCGAGTTGAACGCATTCCTGGCTTACCAGATCCGCGTGATCGCCGGTCTCAAGCTGATGAAGGCGATGGCATGAGCACCATCATCCACGAATTCACCACCGAGATTCCCCGCTGGCGCCCGCGCGTCCAGCCGATCAAGCTCGACGAAGCGACGCCCGAGCAGCTCGACGCCCTCAAGGTGACGCCGTCCAACACCAAGGTCTCCGACTACGTCCTGGTGCTCGCCAACGATGTCGAGACGCTCAAGGTGCGCACGCCGCTCTTCAACGCGATCATGTACAATCGCGGCGGGATGGGGCGGGCGGAACGCGAGCTCAGCGCGGTCGGCGCCTCGGTGGTCAATCATTGCATCTATTGCACGGCGGTCCATGCGAGCCGCTACAACCAGCTCGCCAAGGACGAAGAGGTCATGCGCCGCATATTCGCCGATGGCGAGGATGCGGAGCTCGACGAGCGCAAGCAAGCGATCTTCACCTTCGCGGCGAAGCTCTCCAAGGCGCCGAGCGAGGCAACGCAGGACGATATGCGGGCGCTGCGCGCGGCAGGCCTGAAGGACGACGAGTTGCTCGACCTCATTCTCTCCGCTGCGCTGTTCGGCTGGGCCAACCGGTTGATGCACACGCTGGGCGACCCGGTGATCGACGATTGATGAACGAGGTTCGGAGTAAGGCGTTTTGAGTAAGGGGGACAGCAGGATGCGTGTTGGCATAGCCGGGGCAGGAGCCATCGCCTTTGGCATTGCGGCGTTTCTCGAGCAGTCGGGTCACCGCCCGGTCTTGTGGTCACCGTCCGGCGCGCGCACCAAGAGGCTGGCCGCCGGCGAACCGCTCGTTGCGACCGGCGCCGTCGAAGGCTCCTTCCATCCCGGCGTCGCACGATCGGCCGAGGAACTGGTCTCCGGCGCCGACGTGATCCTCATCGTCTTGCCCGGCTACGGGCACAAGCATGCCTTCGATGCGATCGCCCCGCATATCCGCCCCGACCAGGCGGTGATCATCTCCTCGCACGCCTCGTTCGGTGCGCTCTATCTTTCGCGCCTGTTGGCCGCGCGCGGCATCACCGTGCCCATCGTCGCCTGGGGAACGACGGCCGTCACCGGCCGCCAGCCGAGCCTTACGGAGGTCAACGTCAACACGGTGCGCAGCAAGATCGACCTTTGCACCGTGCCGGAGAGCCTTTCCGACGAAGGCCTCGCACTCTGCCGGCGCCTGTTCGGCGACCGTTTCGTCCAGCGCGACGGGCTGCTCGCCATCGCGCTCAGCAATCTCAATCCGCAAAACCATATGGGCATCGCGCTCTGCAACATGACCCGCATGGAGCATGGCGAAAGCTGGAGCCAGGGCTTCAACGTGACGCCCAATGTGGGACGGCTGCTCGAAGCGCTCGACCGTGAGCGGCTCGCCATCGCCGACGCGCTCGGCCTGTCCGTGCGCACCATTTTCGAGCATTTCCACCTGTCCTTTCATGTGCCGCAGGACACGGTGTCAAACATGAACCAGAAGATGCACGAAGAAGGCCGCGGCGGCACGGGACCAACCACGGCCGACAGCCGCTACGTCACCGAGGACGTGCCCTATGGCCTGCTGATGACGGTCAGGCTCGGCGAACTGACGGGCCGAGAGGCGAAGTTGCACCGGGCGGGCGTCGAGACGTTTTCGGCGATGTATGGGCGCGACTTCTTCGCCGAAAATCAGCTTCTAGATGCGCTCGCGATAAACGACATGACGCTCGACGAACTCAGAACCTTGTCGCGCGAGGGCTATCGCGCCGAAAAACTGCCGGCATGAACGCCTGAACGAAAGGGCCGGAAAGAGCCCTGCCGAACGAAATGCATGACATGATGAAAGTACCGGAACCGAAAGAGGGATAATCACCATGACCAAACTCGTCATCAATCGCAGACATCTTCTCAAGACAGGCGCGGCAGGCACCGGCCTGCTCGCGGCGCCGGCATATCTGCGCTCGACCGCTGCCCGTGCCTCGGGCGTCGTCAACGTGTGGACCTATGCCAATTTCATTCCCGATGACTTCAAGGCCGAATTCGAAAAGGAGACGGGCATCCAGATCCAGATCCGGCTGGTCGACGATCAGGGCAAGCAGTTCAACCTGCTCGCGGCTGAAGCGCCCGACCCGTCTACCGATATCGTCACGGTAGCCGGTCACCGCTTCTTGCAGTTTATTTCCTCCGATCTGCTGGCGCCGCTCGACACTGATCGCCTCAAGAACTGGGGCAACATCAATCCCATCTATTCGGAGAGCGACTGGGCGACGATCAACGGCAACAAGTGGGGCGCGCCGATCCTGTCCGGCATGGAGATCCTTGCCTACAACACCGAGGTTGTCAGCGAGGACGAAGTGAAGAGCTGGGACGTACTCTTCTCCGAAAAATACTCCGGCCAGACCGCCTACACGATCCAGGACATGATGTCCGTCGTCATGCTCTATAAGGGCTATGACGGAAACATGGTCGCGTATATGGACGATCCGGAAAAGGCCGCAGAGATTGTTGGGGAGGCACGCGATTTCCTGATCGAGAAGAAGCCGCTGGTGCGCAAGTATTACGACGCCGGCGCGGAGGTCCAGCAGATGTTCATCAACCAGGACATCACGCTAGCCCATGCGTGGAACGGCCCGATCGCCAAGCTGATCACGGACGGCTTCCCGGTCGACATGACCATTCCGAAGGAAGGCACCTACGGCTTCGTCTACACGCTGAACATCGCCAACAACGCGCCCAACGCCGACAACGCCTACAAGCTGCTCGATGCCCTGTTGGCGAACTCCGAGGTGGGTGCGAGGATGACCCAGTCTTCCGGGTTCATCTCCACCTACAAGGGCGCCGACCAGTATCTGTCCGACATCGAGAAGAAGGCGTCCTCCTTCACCGAAGAGGAACTGGCCGGACTGCAGTTCTTCCGTGCTGAGGCGAACGAGTTGAAATACAAGCTCGTCGATCCCGCGGTCGAGGAAATCAAGGCCGCCTGACGACCGGCCGGCCGGGCGGGGGCCAACTCCGCCCGACCGGCCCGAACAATCCAGCCAGGGTGGCGCAGATCATCCCCGGTCGTCGGGGACCGCGCATCGAGAAGCACAGGCGACTGACCTCATGGCCCATGCAGAATCCGACACGGCAGACCTCGGCAAGGCATCCGCACCGGGCGGCAGGATGAACTTCTGGGGCGCGCTGCTGCAGAACGGCGCTTATCAGACACTGTCCAACACGCTGTTCAAGACGCAGCGCCGGCAGTTCGTCATGCTGGCAAGCCTGCCGCTGTTGTGGATCGTCTTCGCCAATCTCGGTCCCATCGTCGAAATGTTCTGGATCGGCTTTCTCGATTCCTATCCGCCGAAAGTGGGATACGAACCGAAGTTAACATTCGCCAACTGGGCGGCCTTCTTCCAGGATCGGGTGTTCATCGTCCCATTCTTCCGAACGCTGGCCTTCTCCCTCATCTTTACAGTGATTACCCTGCTAATCACCTACCCGGTGGCCTATTTCCTGGCCAAGCATGTGAAGCGCAAGAACCAGCTCCTGTTTCTGCTTTTGCTGCTCATTCCGTTCTGGGTGGGCGAGATCGTGCGCACCTATGCGATCATGATCCTGCTCGGCAACAACGGGGCTGTAAACCTGGTGCTCAAGTCGCTCGGCCTAATCGACCGTCCCATTCCGTTCATGTACACCGGGTTCTCGCTCGGCGTCGGCATCATCTACCTGACGGCGCTCTACATGCTTCTGCCGCTCTATTCGGCACTGGAAAAGATTCCCGACAACTATTTGGAAGCGGCGGCCGACCTGGGGGCCGGCGCTTGGACGCGCTTCCGCCGCATCACATTGCCTCTATCGAAGGAAGGTATTGCCTCGGGCTGCACGCTCGTCTTCCTGATTTCGACCGGCTACTATGCCACCCCCGTGCTACTCGGCGGACCGCGCTCGACTGTCTTCGCCGAGACCATCGCCGGCTTTTTCCATGTTGCCGGCGACCAGTGGCCGATGGGCGCCGCCTTCTCCTCGATAATGCTGATCGCCACTCTGGCCGCCACCGGTATCTTTCTGAAGCTGATGGGCCGTGGCGGAAAGGGAATGATACGATGACCCGCCACACGCGCATCGTGATGTCTGTCGTCTACTGGGCCTTCGTCATCTATCTCTTCGTGCCCTTGGCACTGATGGTGACGATGGGCTTCAAGGATTCGAAATTCATCGGCTTTCCCATCCGCGCCTGGACCTTCGACTGGTATGCCACCGTCATGCAGGACACGCAGGTTCTGGCGGTCTTCGGCTACTCCATGGCGATCGCCGTCTCGACGACGGTCCTGTCGCTGATCATCGGCACATGGATGGCGACCTTCCTCGGGCCGAACATGTTCCGCGGCAAGGCGATCGTCTTTGCGCTTGCCTGTCTCCCCGCTGTCATTCCAGGCATCATCTCGGCCATTGCGCTGCGCATCTTCGCGCGGCTGATCGATATAGAGCCCGGCATGCTGGCCATCATCCTTGGCCACACGGTGCACAATGTTCCCTTCGTGGCGCTTGTGGTGATGGCGCGGCTGTCGACCCAGCCGAAGAGCCACATCGAGGCAGCGCGCGACCTCGGCGCCGACAGCATCGTCGCCTTCTTCCGCGTGACGCTGCCCTATCTGAAGCCGGCACTGATCGGAGCTGGAATCTTCTGCATGTTGCTGTCCTTCGACGACTTCGTGCGCGCCTTCTTCCTCGGTGGCTACCAGCCGACCCTCCCGGTGCTGATCTTCGCCAAGCTGCGCTCGGGCATGTCGCCGGAGATCAACGCCATCTCGACGATCGTACTCATCATGACTGCAATCCTCGGCCTGTGGGCCGAGCGCTCCATGCGGCGCTTGAACAAGGGCTCCTGACAATGACCGGCGAAACGGATACCATCGTCCATATCGACAACGTCACCAAACGCTTCGGCAGCGTCGTCGCGGTGGACCGGCTGGACATGCGGATCATGGCCGGCGAATTCGTCACGTTCCTCGGTCCATCCGGCTGCGGCAAGTCCACGACGCTGCGCATGCTCGGTGGATTCGAAACGCCCGATGAAGGCCGCATCGTCCTCGACGGCGTCGACGTGACCCGCAAGCCGCCCAACCGGCGCGACGTCAACATGGTTTTTCAGGATTATGCGCTGTTCCCGCATATGACAGTCGGTCAAAATATCGCCTTTGGGCTGGAGCTGAAAGGCGAGCCGCGCGATGAGATCGACCGCAGGATGGGAGAACTTCTCGACTTCCTGCAGCTTTCCGGCTTCCGCGACCGCTCGCCGGACCAGCTATCCGGCGGTCAGCGGCAGCGCGTGGCGCTCGCCCGCGCACTCGCCCCCGACCCCAAGCTGCTTCTGCTCGACGAACCGCTCGGCGCTCTCGACGCCAAGCTGCGCGGCCAGGTACAGATCGAGCTCAAGGATATTCAGAAGCGCACCGGCAAGACATTCTTCTTCGTCACGCATGATCAGGAAGAAGCCCTGACCATGTCGGACCGCGTCGTCGTTATGAATGCCGGCAGGGTGGAACAGGCCGGCACGCCGGAGGATCTCTATTTCCGCCCGGAGAGCCGTTTCGTGGCCGAGTTCATCGGCGAGACCAACCTCATCGAAGGCACGGTGCGCGGTATCGACAAGGACACGATCGCCATCGACTGGAACGGCACGGACGTGCGCGGCGTGGCGCACGGCCACCAGCCTTGCGAGGGCGACACGGTCACGGCCTCGCTACGGCTCGAAAACGTGATGTGCCATCCCAGGAAGCCAGCCCGCATGAACGCCATCGAGGGGCGTATCGTCAGCAAGCTCTTCAAGGGGAGTCGCACCTCCTTGGACATCCGCATCGGCGGGCACCAGAATACGGTCATCCACGCCTATATGGATGCAGGCAACGCTGCGCAGGTTGCCGATGACCGGCTCTGGATAAGCTGGGAGCCTGAGCGATTGACGGTGTTGCGGGACTAGCGCATCGACCTGGTAGGCGATTGGCTCGAGAAGCCAAAGGGCAATCGGCCCACCTACTTGCCCAACCATTCTATGGCTACGACCTGATCAATCCACTGTCGGCATTGATCGTTCGGCCGGTGATATAGGTCGCGTCGATGCTTGCAAGGAAGGCCACGAGACCGGAGACGTCCTCGCTGGTACCTGCGCGCACCATCGGAATGTGCTTTACCCTTTTCGCCATCAGTTCGCCCGGCTTGCAGTTGCCGAGTAGCTTGCCCAAGCGGCATCATTGCAGGCCCACATGTCGATATCGATGATGCCTGGGCAGATAGCGTTTACGGTGATGCTCTCCTTCGCCACCTCCGACTTTTCAAGGTGCTCGCAGCAGCCTTGTTCGATCGGGTCGTGCAGCTTTGCATTCGGTTGATGGGCGCTCCGACCACGGCTTCTATGGGAACAATAGGCAGTTCTGCAGGTTCTGGAGGCATGTCAAACGACATCCAGCCGCCGCCGATCAGGAACGATGGCCTCCAACTGGCTGAGGACCGTTCGTTTCAGAACCGGCATTGGACGATCCAGCGACTTGCTTGGATCGGGTTCGGATTGCTGCTGCTGGTGGCGCTGGCTGGTTTCTCGGGCGGCGGGGGCTATTTCAGCAAGCAGACCCTGCAGCTAGGGGACGCGACCGTGGTTCTGCCGCGTGTTTCACGCTGGCAGGACAGCGACAGCATCAGCTTGGCTGTGCGAGACACCTCTACCGTAACGGTCGTCTTTGGCCCGACGTTCCACAATCTTTTCACAATCGAACAAATACAACCGCAACCAGACCACAGCGAAGCCACCACCTTGGGCCTGCTGCTTCGGTTTTCCCTGACCGGCAGCGGAACCAAGAGAATCGATCTCGACGTCAAGATGTTGCGCCCCGGCTGGGCCTCATTCGACGTTTCGATCGGCTCGGCGAGCGAGACCGCATGGACAGTGGTATTGCCATAGGAGGTCGGTGTGGAATCGGTATTGCGCGGCCTTGCAGTCTATTTCGTGCTTCTGCTCGTCACGCGGCTTTCGGGTCGCCGCACTATGGCGCAGGTCACGCCTTTTGATTTCGTGCTTCTCCTGATCGTCGCCGAGACAACGCAACAGGCGCTGCTTGGCGAAGACTACTCGATCACGAACGCGGCCGTCTTGATTGTGACGCTGTTCGTCACGGACATCGTCCTTTCCTACCTCAAGCAACAGTCGCCCCGGTCCGCAGCCCTGCTGGACGGTTTGCCAACGGTTCTTATCAGCCGCGGACAGCCCGACTTTCACGCATTGCGGCGCGCGCGCGTAAGCTTGGACGATGTCATGGAGAGCGCCCGGCAGCAACATGGACTCAGCCGGCTGGACCAGGTCGAGTACGCTGTGCTCGAAATCAGCGGCAACCTCAGCATCATCCCGAGGGAACAGTAGCGACAACATGTGGGGGGCTGTTTTGAAGCCGCGAGATGCAGAAACTGTTGGCTAACGGATTTTGCCACCTGACCGGACGCGAGCCCACCGGAAGTTCTGGCGGCTAATGAGCATCCGTGCGCAGTGTTCATTTTTCCCGTTCGGTCTCATCCCGATTAGACTGTTCCGCCGACCGCTTGCAAGCGGCGAATTCGTCGACACCGGCTTCTTCGAAGGACTGATACAGAAACCAGCCGGCGACGTCGTCCTGACGCGGGATGGCGAGGTCGAGGCGATCATCGTCGATGTGGGTAGCTTCCTGGCACCGCAGGCCCCGACACGGTAGCCTCGCTATGGTCCGGCTGCGCTGAACTTGTTCGCCTGTGAAATCATCGTGGAACGTCGGGCCGGAGACGTTCGTTGCGGACGAGGCTTCCTGCCGAGAATCCAGTCAGCGCCACCAGCAGCAGCAAGTCGGACCCGATCCATGCCGGTCGTTGAATCATCCAGTGCTCGTTCCGCGATGCGCGGGCAGGAACGCCGTCTCAAGCCGCGGATTGGGGGACACTTACCTGCTGAAGGCGGATGCCTTCATCGAGGTGGCCGGATGCTCGTCCATCATCTCAAGCGACGAGCGGGATGAGTCTTCTCCCAACTCTTCGACGAGCCGCAGGCGGGCGCGATTCAGGCGGCTTTTGACCGTTCCCATCGCGCAGCCACAAATTTCGGCGGCCTCTTCGTAGCTTGCGCCGAGAAGAGCGACGAGCACGAGCACCTGCCGCTGCTGGGCCGGGAGCCGTTGGACGGCCTCGCGCACCTCGCTACCGCGTACTGACCATCCCTGTGTCGGGTCCGTCGCCGGTCGCATGGATGCGCAGTCCTCCGTGCTGGGCAATTCGCGCCGCATGATTCTTGCGCGGGTGCAGAACGTGTTGCGCATGATCGTGAAGAGCCAGGATTTCATGCTCGTGCCGGGCTGAAACTGGTGAATGTTCGCCAACCCCTTTGCCAGCGTTTCCTGGACAAGGTCATCGGCATCGTACCGATCGCGGCAGAACGTACGCGCGAAAGCTCTAAGCGCCGGAATCAAGGCGACGATCTCGCCGTCAGGATGAAATTGGGTGCCATTCTTCCAGTCCGATGACGGCGGCATGCCGCGTCTCCTTTGGATTAGATAGCTCCGAATCCCCCTTCTCCCGATGTACCTGTTTGGCAATGCATCATCGGTCATAGAGTTCCGAAGCTGTAACGGGACGTGATGGCGCTGCTGTACAGATTGATGCCTGGATGCAGGTTTTTCGAAAGGGCTTCATGGTGCGGCGACAGTCGCGTGGACGTCAGGTCTTGGAAAAAGGCGTGTATACGTCGACGTCCGTGGGGCGCCCTCTCACCTGTACCGGCAATCTGCGGCTCCCCGCGGCCCTTTGCGGCACGGCCCTCCGACCGCGGGAACTTCTCTTCCGGTGTCGGGTTGATTCAGTATGCCGGAAGTGGAGTGAAGAGTAATGGCACCCAGGGCGACATGGAAAGGGCACATCAAGATCGCCGAGTTGGCTTTTCCGGTGGCGCTCTACGCCGCCGCCACCACTTCAAGACGCATTTCCTTCCACATTCTCAACCGCAAGACCGGCAACCGCGTGAAGCGCCAGTATATCGACGAGGAAACCGAGAAGCCGGTCGGGCGTGAGCAACGGGCAAAAGGCTACGAAACGGAGGAAGGCGAACAGGTCGTCCTCGACCCCGAAGAGGTCGCTAGCGCGATACCGGAGAGCGACAAGACCATCCGCATCGACGCCTTTATCCGCTGCCCCGACGTCGACACGGTCTATTTCGACCGACCATACTACCTGGCGCCGCCGACGGGAATTCTGGGCGAGTCGTTCGCTGTCATTCGCGAGGGAATGCGTCGCAAGGACGTGGCGGCGGTCGGAAAGGCCGTGCTTTTCCGCCGCGCGCGTGCGCTGCTGTTGCGGGCGCAGGGACTGGGGCTGGTGGCGCATACGCTCAACTTCGACTACGAGGTCAGACAGGCTGGCGAGCTCTTCGACGAACTGCCCGAGTTCAAGGTCGAGGGCGAGATGCTCAACCTTGCCAAACACATCATCAACACCAAGGCTGGGTCTTTTGACCCTCGCACCTTTGAGGACCGGTACGACAACGCGTTGGTCGACCTCGTGCGGGCGAAGATGGAAGGGCGGGAAATCATGACGCCCAAACGGCCGAAGGAGACAAAGGTTGTTAACCTGATGGATGCCCTGCGCGAGAGCGCCAAAGCCGCAGACAGGGCGAAAAAGCCCGCGACGGACAAGAAGAAGACAGTGCCTGCACAGCGGCGTAAGGCGGGTTAGATGGGACTGACCGCCTACCGCAAGAAGCGCGATTTCAAGACAACCCCGGAACCACGTGGGACAGCGGGGACTCGTCTGGCGGGAAACGGCTATCTCATACAAAAGCACGCGGCGCGGCGGCTTCACTACGACCTGCGCCTGGAGATGGAGGGGGTGCTCAAAAGCTGGGCCGTGACCAGGGGGCCGAGTCTTGTTCCCGGGGAGAAGCGGCTTGCCGTCCAGGTCGAGGATCACCCTCTCGAATACGGCTCATTCGAAGGCACGATTCCGAAGAGCGAATATGGGGGAGGAACGGTGCTGTTGTGGGATCGCGGCCGCTGGTCGCCGATCGGGGATGCAAAGAAGGGATACGCCAAGGGACGGATTGATTTCGAAATCAAAGGAGAAAAGCTCGGCGGCCGTTGGCATCTCGTCCGGATGGCCAAGAAGCCGCGGGAGAAGAAAGAAAACTGGTTGCTTATCAAGGGGGAGGACGAGTTCGCGCGCGGCGCTGGCGATCCCGACATTATCGAGGAGCGCCCAGAGTCGGTGAAAACAGGCAGGACCCTCGAGGAGATCGCCGGCGAAGCGCCCGGCTGGTCCTCCAAGACGGGCAGGATCGAGAAGCCGCAGGCCGAACCACCCCGTCTACCGAAGAAGGCAAAGAAGGCGGCCTATCCCGGTTTCGTCGAACCGGCGCTGGCGACCCTACGGAAGTCGGCGCCGAAGGGCACCAAGTGGCTCCACGAGATCAAGTTCGACGGTTACCGCCTGCAGGTGCATATCCGGAAGGGCAAGATATGCCTCCTCACCCGCAGCGGGCTCGACTGGACAGATAGGTTCGGCGGCCGCATTACTTCGGCCCTGGCGCAGCTGACGAAAGCGGAAGCGATCATAGACGGCGAGGTCGTGGTCGAGGGACCGGCGGGGGCCACCGATTTCTCCACCCTTCAGGCCGACCTCGGCGCCGGTCGCACTGATCGCCTCGCCTTTTACGCCTTCGACCTGCTCTATTTTGACGGCCACGACCTTCGCCCCTCGCCCCAGATCGAGCGAAAGGTGACGCTGGCCAGCCTGCTGAAGGCCGCGCCAGACGTGCTGAGGTACAGCGAGCATTTTGAAGAGCAGGGCGAAATCGTACTGCGCCACGCCTGCCGGCTAAGCCTTGAGGGCATCGTATCGAAGAGCCGCGACGCGCCCTACCGGTCCGGCAGAGGCAAGGAGTGGATCAAATCGAAATGTGCCGCGCGGCAGGAGTTCGTCATCGCCGGGTTCGTGCCTTCCACCACAGCAAACAGGGCAATCGGTTCTCTCATTCTCGGGTATTATGACAGCGGCAAGCTGACCTATGCAGGGCGTGTCGGCACGGGCTATTCGCTGGATGCTGCGCAAGATCTTTTCAGGCGACTGGACACGCTGCGGCAGCCGAAAAGCCCGTTTGCCCGAAGTCTCTCTGCCGATGAGGCAAGACAGGCGAAATTCGTTCGGCCGGAACTTGTCGCCGAGATTGAGTTCAGCAGGTGGACGGTTGACGGCGTGATAAGGCACGCATCCTTCCGCGGCCTGCGCGAGGACAAGAAGGCGCGGGATGTGGTCTTCAGCGCACCGCCAAGCGCCGGTTCCTCGACAACGTCCGGCAAGGCGGCTCCCGCGGTGAAACTAACCCACCCAGACCGGCTCTACTGGAAGGATGCCGGCGTGACCAAAGCGGGCCTTGCCGACTACTACTGCGAAATCTGGCCGCTGATTGCGCCTTTCGTGGTCAACAGGCCTTTGGCGCTGGTGCGCTGTCCCGATGGGGTGGGTGGTCAGTGCTTCTTTCAGAAACATGCCTGGCGCGGACAGTCGAAGGAAATCCTGAAAGCGGACGATCCCGAGGATGAGCAGCCCCTTATCGCGATCGATGACCTGCCGGGCCTTCTAGGGCTGGTCCAAGGCGGCGCGCTGGAAATCCATCCCTGGGGGTCGCAGCTCAGTGATCTCGATCGGCCGGATCTCATCACTATCGACCTGGATCCGGGACCGAACGTGGAATGGGGCGAGGTGATCGAGGCGGCCCTCGAAGCGCGGGAGCGGCTAAATGCGGCAGGCCTGGAGAGCTTCGTGAAGACATCGGGCGGGAAAGGCCTGCACGTCGTGGCGCCGCTCGAGCCCGAGGCGGGATGGGACGATGTGAAAGCATTCGCTAAGAGCATCGCCGACGGCATGGCATCCGACAGCCGCGAGCGATATGTGGCGACCACAACGAAGTCGAAGCGCGTGGGCAGGATCTTTGTCGACTATTTGCGCAACGCCCGAGGCTCGACCACTGTCGCACCCTATTCGACGAGAGCTCGGTCTGGCGCGGCTGTTTCCCTGCCGCTTGCATGGGAAGAACTGAGTCTCGCCATCGGTCCGAGCTATTTTACAGTGGAGAATACACTTTCGCGGCTGGCGGGTCTGGATCACCATCCATGGGAAGAGTTCCCGAAGGCAGCTGTTCCACTGCGGAGAGCGTCGAGGAAAGCAGCCTGACTACCCCTTTTTCCTCTCCTTCTCCTGCGAGATCGATTGCTTCAGAGCATCCATGATGTTGACGACATTGCCTTGTGTTTCCGGCTCCCCGTCGTTCTTTCTCCGCTTCGCCGGTTTCTTGGTCTTCTTCTTGCTTTGGCTTTCGATGATTTCCTTCAGGCGCTCTTGCACGGGATCACGGACAATGGACTCATCCCACGGTCTCGTCAGATCCTCAATCAGCGCTTCGACGAGCGACACCAGCTTGGGCTCCGCCTTTTTTGCCTTCACGTCACCGTAGACCTTCGCGGGATCGCGCAACTCGTCCCCATAGCGCAGAGTCCACAAGATGATGCCCTTGCCGCGCGGTTGCAGCATCACCGCCCGTTCCCGGCGCGAAAGGACCAGCCGCGAAATGCCGACAGTGCTCGTTGCGGCCATTGCCTCTCGGATAACGGCATACGCCTCCTCGGCGACCTCGTCATCCGGCATTAGGTAGTATGGCTTGTCGTACCAGAACCACTCGATCGAGTCGGCAGGAACGAACTCGTCGATGTCGATCGTGCGCGTGCTTTCGAGTTCCACCGCCTCCAGTTCCTCATCTTCAATGAAGACATAGCGGCCTTCCTCCGCTTCATACCCCCGCACTTCCTCGTCATCGGGGACGGGCTCACCTGTCTCCGCGTCCACGTATCGGCTTCTGGCACGGTGTCCAGTTTCCGCGTTCACCGTGTGGAAGCGCACCTTTTCACGTTCGGTTACAGCCGGCGTGAGGGAGACCGCGCAGGTGACCAGCGAAAGCTTCAGGTAGCCTTTCCAGTATGGACGCGGCGCCATCGAATTTCTCCAAGAGGTGAGATCGTAAAACGTTGTGGAGGCGACTTTGTTTCCACGGTTCATCTCTGCCACGGAACAATCGTTCAAATGGGCTGTTGGGCGAACGCAGCGGAAAGCCGGAAGGAGATGCAGATGGCCGACCTCAACGAAACACTGAATCAGTGGTTGCGGGATGCTCACGCCATGGAGGAGCAGGCGGAAAAGATGCTGGAGGCCCAGGCTCAGCGGATCGAGAACTAGGTCGTGTCCCAGCCCGTGGTGTAGGTGCGGCGGTGACGAAGCCGCTCGCGCGCGCGCCCTCAACCGCGCTGTAGCGAGCGAGCGGC
>NZ_WQNI01000013.1 GCF_010993735.1 Chelativorans alearensis | reverse complement strand
ATTTTCCCGCGAAAAAAGTTTGCAGGTTGTTTGGGATCAATGGGTTGTCGGGAAAGACCGGCGAAATTTATCCCCGCCTTGGATCATATCATTGGGCCAGACGGCGCCCTTGATCGGCATTCAGGCATGAATCCTCGGGTCAAGCCCGTGGATGACGAGTTGTGTTGAGCGGTGCCTTACGGCGCCAAGTGCCGGAAGGCCGCCACCACGTCCTCGTAGACCCGCCGCTTGAACGGCACGATGAGCCGCGGCAGCTCCTCCATCGGCTTCCAGGCCCAGGCGTCGAACTCCGCCGCATGCCCGCCCGGCGGCGGGTTGATGGCAATCTCGCTTTCCTCGCCTTCGAAGCGGAAGGCGAACCATTTCTGCTTCTGGCCGCGAAAGCGCCCCTTGAGCGCGACGCCGACGAGGCGCTCCGGCAGGTCGTAGGTGATCCAGCTAGGGGCCTCGGCAAGGAGCGAGACGCTGCAGATGCCGGTTTCCTCGTAGAGTTCCCGCCGGGCGGCCTCAAGCGGGTCCTCACCCGCGTCGATGCCGCCTTGCGGCATCTGCCATAGCATGGTGGCGCCATCCAGCTCGTCCCGCGGCTCGACCAGGCGCCGTCCCGCCCACACCGCGCCCGCCGCGTTGAGCACCATGATGCCCACGCAGGGCCGGTACGGCAGGTCTTGCGCCTTGACGTCCTTCTTCCTCATTCCGTCCTCAATTCCTCTCCGGATCCGCCGCCACGGCCGACACGGGCACCAGCTCGATGCCGCGCTTGCGGACCTCGTTCGCCCAGACGGCGACCGCGTCCACCGTCGCCTCCATTGCCGAGCCGCTGCCCACGGCGAACCCGCGCGCCCGCGCGATGCGCTCCAATTCGTCCAGCTTGTCCAGGATGGCGCCGCGCTCCTTTTCCTGATCGATGACGGTGTCGCCGGCGGCGAAGGGAACCCCCTTTGCCCGCGCCGTCTCCCCGGCGACGCTGCGCGCCGACGTGCCGTCGTCGAGATAGGCCAGCCCCCGCTCGGCGAGTTCGCCCATCAGAAGGTCCATCGCCCCCGCGTCCGCGGTGAAGCGCGCGCCGGTATAGTTCACGACGCCCGTATAATTGGTGATGCGTGACAGCGTCCAGCGCAGGCTTTCGAGGGTCTCGGCCGGCGCCGCGTCGGCGAGCAGGGTGTGTCGGCCGGGATTGTTGTCCGGGTAGCCGAAAGGCTCGAGCGGCACCTGCAGCATGACCTCGTGGCCCTCCTGCCGGGCCGTCCGCATCCACCGCGTGAGGCTGTTGCCCAGCGGCGCGAAGGCCAGCGTGACCTCCGGCGGCAGCTTTCGGACGGCCTCCTGCGTGCCGGTCTGCGAGATGCCGAGCCCGCCGATGACGATGGCGATCCGCGCCCCGCGCGCGCCGGACCAGGGCCGCGCGTAGACATCGAACGGCCGCCGCCCCGCAGCGTCGCGCACCGGCAGCGGCCCGGTTTCCGTCTCCTCGATCAGCGCGCGGTCGGGCAGATGGGCGAAGCGCGGGTTCTGCCCGAGCGCTGAAGGATCGCGAATGACGATGACGTTGTCGCCCGAAGAAGGCGCATCTGGATCGACGCGAATGATCGAGGCGCCCGGCGCCCCGGCGTTCTTCACGGCCGTGCCGTCCGCCTTGTCCCGCACGTCCGCGTGCTCGTCCACAGCGGGTCTCGGCTCGGAGATCGCCACGGGCGGCGGATTGCGGAACGGCCGTTCGCGCAATGCGATAGCGCTGGAGCCGGCGAAGATCGCCACCGCACACAGGATAAGGAAAATCGAACTTGCCCGCGGCCGCTGCCACCTTGACGCCCCGCGCCCAGCCTTTTCCTGGCCGAGCGGCTGGTCGATGTCGTTGCGAACCGGTTCCATGCGCGCCCGCGTTCCCCCAAGTCCCGCCGCGCGGTCGAGCGGCGGCGCCCCTTGTTAAAGAGGGGCGCCGGTTCTTCTATTGCTGGTTCATGACCGCCTTGTCGGGATTGGGCGGGAAGGTGGGGTCGGTCTTGTCGCCGCGCAGGAGGTCCAGCGCGTAGCCGAGCTGCTCGTCCTCTTCCGGATCCTGCGGCACGTAGGCGATGGAGCCCGAGCCTTCCTCGCCCTCGGCCTCGCCGCGGATGTGCCCGCGCAGGTCCGATTCGCCGCGCGACACGTCGACGCCCTGCAGATCCTCGGGCAGCGGCTGCTCGACCTGGATGTCCGGGGTAATGCCCTTGCCCTGGATCGACTGGCCGGACGGCGTGTAATAGAGCGCCGTGGTCAGGCGCAGCGCGCCGTTCTCGCCCAGCGGAATGATCGTCTGCACCGACCCTTTGCCGAAGGACCGGGTGCCGAGCACGGTGGCGCGGCGGTGATCCTGCAGCGCACCAGCGACGATCTCCGAGGCGCTTGCCGAGCCGCCGTTGATCAGCACGATCATCGGCTTGCCGCCCGCCAGATCGCCTGGCTGCGACCCGAAGCGGGCGATGTCGCTGGCCTCGCGGCCGCGCGTCGAGACAATCTCGCCGCGGTCGAGGAAGGCGTCCGACACATTGACCGCCTGGTCGAGCAGGCCGCCCGGATTGAGCCTGAGATCGAGCACATAGCCCTTCAGCTCATCCTCCGGCACTTCATTCTGAATGGCCTCCATCGCCGCGCGAAGGTCGTCCGTCGTCTTTTCCGTGAAGGAGGTGACCTTCAGATAGCCGACGTCGCCCTCGACCCGATGCTTGACCGCCTTCACCTTGATGACGTCGCGGACGATGGTGATCTTGATCGGCTTCTGCTGCCCCTGGCGCACGATCGACAGATCGATCGGCGTGTTCACCGGACCGCGCATCTTGTCGACGGCGTCGCCGAGCGTCATGCCGCGCACCTCTTCGCCGTCGATCTTCTCGATGAGATCGCCCGCGAGCACGCCCGCCCGGGCCGCCGGTGTGTCGTCGATGGGCGAGACCACCTTGACGAGTTCGTTCTCCATCGTCACCTCGATGCCGAGGCCGCCGAACTCGCCCTTGGTCTGGACGCGCATGTCCTGCGCCGCATCGGCGTTGAGATAGGACGAATGCGGATCGAGCGAGGTGAGCATGCCGTTGATGGCGCTCTCCACCAGATCCTTCTCGTCAGGCGGCGTCACATATTGCGCGCGCACGCGCTCGAAGATGTCGCCGAAGATGGCAAGCTGCCGGTAGGTCTCCGTTCCCGCAGCATTGGCCGCCGTGCCGTTCGTCCCGTAGACAAGGCTCACGGCGGAGGCGCCAACCAGCGCGCCGGCGAACAGCAACGACAATTTACGTATCATTTCCCGTCCTTCCAGATAGCTCCCGCGCCCACCAGGGCTTCGGGTCGACCGGTTTCCCGTCTTTCCTGAACTCAATATATAGCTCCGGCGTGGTGTTGCCCACCGTCGGAGCCGCGATACTTGCCAGCCTTGCCTCGCCCATCATGCCCACCGGCTCTCCCGCCAGCACCGATTGTCCGAGTGAAACGTTCAGTCGGTCCATCCCCGCCAGCACGATATGATACCCATCGCCGGGATTGAGGATCAATAGCTGACCGTAGGATCGGAAAGGCCCCGCGTAAAGCACCGTTCCATCTGCCGGTGCTGTAACGATTGCGCCCGATTGTGTTCTTAGAATGTCGCCGTTGAGGCTGCTTCCCGTGCTGTCCTCCTCGCCGAAACGGCTGGCGAAACGGCCTGAAACAGGGAGCGGCACAAGGCCTTTGCGCTGGGCGAAAGGCAGCGCCTCGGAGAGCTGGCCCGGCCCGGCCTCCTCGCCCTCCTTCATGGCCTCGCGCAAGGTCCCGATCTCGCTTTCCAGCGAGGCGATCAGCTCCTGCAGGTTCTGCGCCCGCGCCGCCAGCTCCTCGGCCGCGGCACGCTCCTCCTGCATGCGCTCCTCGGCTTCCGCCCTCGAACGCTGCTTCTCTTTCAAGAGCAGGGTAAGGCGCTCCTGCTCCTCCGCCTGCGCGGTCATTTTTTCGTGAAGCCGCTCCCGCTCGGTGCGGATCGACGTCATCACGCGCGCCAGTTCCCTGAGATCGACGACCAGCATCTCGGTTTCCGCCCGCATCTCCGGCACCACGGCGCCGAGCAGGATGGCGCTGCGCACGGAGGAAAGCGCATCCTCCGGCCGCACGAGGATCGCCGGCGGCGGGTTCAGCCCCATGCGCTGCAGCGCGCCCAGCACCTCGGCGAGCGTGCCGCGGCGGTTTTTCAGCGAGCGCCTGAGATCGCCTTCCCGCCGGTCGAGCGTCACCAGCCTGCCCTCGATGTCCTCGATATCCTCGCTGAGCTTGCGCTCGGTCTTGACCGCCTGGATCAGCGCCGCCGTCAGCGCCGCGCTGTCGTCCTTCACCGCGGCTATTTCGGCGGCCAGTTCCTGCTGGCGCCGTTCCGATAGCGCCAGTTCCTGCGACAGGCGCCGATATTCTTCCACGCTCTCGCTCTGGCGCATTTCCAGCCCGTCCAGGCCCTGCGCCCCAGCATGGCGAGGCAGCGCGGCGGCGAGCGACAAGACGGCCGCAAGCACGGCCGCTCTCCACCCGGCATGGCTGATCCGTCTCGCTTTCATATGACCGCCGCAGGAAACCTCTTCATCTCCATTCTAGAGAAGATTTCGTTAACGAAACATCAACCATAGCCCTCCGGGAAACACAACCCACGGTAGATATATTCGATGTAGCAGGCTAGCCGCGCCGTATCCGGCCGGCTCAGTCGCGGTGATAGGGGTGACCGGCCAGGATGGTCGCGGCCCGGTAAAGCTGCTCGGCCAGCATGACACGAACGAGCTGATGCGGCCAGGTCTGCGCTCCGAAAGACAGGCTCAAAGCCGCCTGGTGCCGCATCGCTTCGTCATGTCCGTCCGGTCCGCCGATGGCGATGGTCAGGCGACGCTCGCCCGCATCGCGCCAGGCGGCCATCTTTTCGCCGATCTCGCGCGAGGTCAGGTTCCTCCCGCGCTCGTCCAGGAGGACCAACGTGCCGCCGCCAGCGATTTCCGCCAGCCTCTGCCCTTCCTCGCGCTTGCGCTCGGCCGCCGTGCGCGCCCGGCTTTCGGGGCTTTCGCTCACCCCGGCAAACTCCAGACCCACCGCTGGACCGGCTTTCGCCAGGCGATCGAAATAGCGCTCGGCGAGCTCTTTCTCGGCGCCCGCCTTCATGCGGCCCACCGCATGCACAACGATACGAATTGAACCCTCCTCCCATCTCAGGGCCAATCTCAAGAAGGATATTTTCTATCTGAAAGCGCATCCGTCGCGCTGTCCGGGAAACCCGGTTTCCCGAAAAGATCATGCCCGCGGAACGCGAGCGCCGCTCGACGCCGAACAACATCTCCGCACGGCCGCGGCCATGCGCAACGTCAAGCGATATGCGCGCCCTACCGGGCGCTAATGGACCGTTTCGTCCTCCAGGTCCGGCGTCTGCCACATCTTTTCGATGTTGTAGAACTCCCGGACCTCCGGGCGAAACACATGAACGATGATGTCGCCCGAATCGATCAACACCCAGTCCGCGCCCGACAGGCCCTCCACCCGCGCCGCGCCGATACCGGCGTTCTTGAGCGCGCGGATGAGATGCTCCGCCACGGCCGCGACATGACGATGCGAGCGCCCGGAGGCTACGATCATGTAGTCCGCCAGGGGAGACTTGCCATGGATGTCGATGGAGACGATGTCTTCGGCTTTGGAGTCTTCCAGACTCTTGAGCGCTGCGTTTACGGCTCGAGACACGCTGCTTTCAGGCGCCCCGGCCGGCGAAGGCATGATGTCTGCCTTCTTCTGAAGTGCTGTTCTCAGTGTCTTTCCTTTCCAACAAGAACAACGATATCGCACGACGCATGCCGTACGATACCAATAGATAGGCAGACATGCTTGTCAGTTTCAAGACAAGAGATGTTGTGCGCCGCAAGCATCTGCCTGTTCAGCCCTCTTCCTCCCCGAGCGCCGCGTCGCGCAGGGCGGTCGAGGAAAGCGACGAACGCGGCCCGTGGATGAAGGTCCAGGCGGGCGGCCTGATGCGCGCCAGCAGCGGCGCGTCGGTCTCGTCGATGCGCGCGTGGCCGAAAGCCTTGGCCATGGTCGAGGAGAGGAAGGAGAGCGTGGCGCCGGGCCGGTCGAAGACGGCGATCGGCACCGTCCGCGCGATGTCACGCCAACGCTCCCAGCGGTGGAAGTCGCGCAAGGAATCGGCACCCATGATCCAGACGAAATCGACCCCGCGGTTGCGCTTTCTGACGAGATCGATCGTATCGGCGGTGTAGCGTACGCGGTAGCCTGCCTCGAAGGCGGTCACCTTGATTCGTGGATCGCCGGCACAGGCTTCGGAACGCGCGACACGCTCGGACAACGGCGCCAGCCCGCTATTGTCCTTCAACGGGTTGCCCGGCGTGACGATCCACCAGAGCTGGTCGAGCCGCAAGCGCCTGAGCGCGGTTTCCGCCACCAGGGCATGGCCGGCATGCGGCGGGTTGAAGGAGCCGCCGAACAGCCCCACCGCCATGCCCCTTTCCACATGCGGCATGCGCAGGTAACGCGCCGGCACGTCCTCCCCGGAAAAGCTCATCGCTTCAAGGCCGGATCTGGCCGGTACCGCGCACGCGGTACTTGAAGGAGGTGAGCTGCTCGACGCCCACCGGGCCCCGCGCGTGCATCTTGCCCGTGGCGATGCCGATCTCCGCTCCCATGCCGAACTCGCCGCCATCGGCGAACTGGGTCGAGGCGTTGTGCAGGAGGATCGCCGAATCGATCTCGTTGAAGAAGCGTTCCACCGCTTGGCCGTCCTCGGCCACGAGGCCTTCCGTGTGGTGCGAGGAATAGGTCTCGATGTGCCGTATGGCATCGGCCACGCCATCCACCAGCTTCACCGAAATGATGGCGTCGAGATATTCCGTATGCCAGTCCTCCTCGCTCGCCGGCCGGGCGGCGGGAAAGCGGGCACGCACATCCTTATCGCCGCGGATTTCGCAGCCTGCCGCGGCGAGCCCCTCCAGTATCGGAACCAGATGCGTGTCCGCCACCGCGCGGTCGACCAGCAGCGTTTCTGCCGCCCCGCAGATGCCGGTGCGCCGCATCTTCGCGTTGACGGCGATGGAGACCGCCATGTCGAGCTTCGCCGACTTGTCGATATAGAGATGGCAGATACCTTCCAGATGCGCGAAGACCGGCACCCGTGCCTCTCTCTGCACCCGTTCGACCAGGCTCCTGCCGCCGCGTGGCACGATGACGTCGAGGTTGCCGCCGAGCCCCTTCAGCATTTCGCCGACGGCGGCGCGGTCCGTCACCGGCACGCGCTGGATCGCGTCCTCGGGCAGGCCCGCCTTGCGCAGCCCCTCGACAAGGCACGCATGGATGGCGGCCGACGAATAGGCCGAATCGGAGCCGCCGCGCAGGATCACCGCGTTGCCCGCCTTCAGGCACAGCGCGCCGGCGTCCGCCGTCACGTTGGGCCGGCTTTCATAGATGACGCCGATGACGCCGAGCGGCGTGCGCACCCGCTCGATGTGCAGGCCGTTGGGCCGGTTCCATTCGGCGATGATGCTGCCCACGGGATCGTCCAGCCCGGCGATGGCACGGATGCCCTCGGCCATGGCGGCGATGCGCTGGCCGTCAAGCTTCAGCCGGTCCATCAGCGCCGCCGAAAGGCCCGCCGCCTTGCCCTTCTCCATGTCCCTGGCATTGGCCGCGAGGATATCGCCCTCGCGCGCGGCAAGCGCGTTGGCCATGGCGAGGAGTGCGGCGTTCTTCGTTTCCGACGGGGCGGCGGCGAGCGGACGGGCGGCAGCACGGGCCCGCGCGCCGAGATCGGCCATCAGCGCGGCGATGTCCCCGCTCGCATGTTCATGCGCCTTCAACATTCTGTCCCTCCACCTCACGCTCGCCCGCCGGCGGCGACAGCACCAGGTCGTCGCGATGCACCATGGCCGCGCGCGCCTCGTAGCCGAGCACAGCAGCGATATCGCCCGTCTTGAGCCCGGCGATCTTTACGGCATCGGCGGCATCGTAGGCAACCAGCCCGCGCCCCGCCTCGTGCCCATCCGGCCCGACGATGGCGACCGTATCGCCACGCGCAAACGCACCGGAAACCGACTTCACACCCGCCGGCAGCAGGCTTTTGCCCGAACGCAGCGCCTTCAGGGCGCCCTCGTCGACACCGATCCTGCCTGCCGGCTCCAGCTGCCCGGCGATCCAGGTCTTGTAGGCGCGCACCGGCGTGCGGCTTGCCCTGAAGAGAGTGGCCCGCGCGCCCTGCTCGATGGCCGCCAGCGGATTCATCTCCTTGCCGGAGGCGATGATCATGGCCGTGCCGGCGGCCGTGGCGATGCGCCCGGCATCGAGCTTGGTGCGCATGCCGCCGCGCGAGAACTCGGATGCCGCATCACCGGCCATGCCCATGATCTCCGGCGTGATCGCCTCGACCACGGGAATGAAACGTGCGTCCGCGTCGCGCTCGGGCGCCGCGGTATAAAGCCCGTCCACGTCCGACAGCAGGATGAGCAGGTCGCTGCCCATCATGGTGGCGACGCGCGCTGCCAGTCTGTCGTTGTCGCCATAGCGGATCTCGCTCGTTGCCACGGTGTCGTTTTCGTTGATGACCGGCACCGCCTTCATCTTCAGGAGCGTCGAGATGGTCGCACGTACGTTGAGATAGCGCCGCCGCTCTTCCGTATCGCCCAGTGTCATCAGCACCTGGCCGGAGGTGAGCCCGTGGCGGCCGAGCTCGCCGGCCCAGGCGCCGGCCAGGGCAATCTGGCCCACTGCCGCCGCCGCCTGGCTTTCCTCCAGCCTGAGCGTCCGCTTGCCGAGCCCCAGCACCGTACGGCCGAGGGCGACGGCGCCGGAGGAGACCACCATCACCTCCGCACCCGCCGAGAGGAGCCGCGCGATGTCGTCGACAAGCGCCGCCAGCCACGCCCGCTTCAACCCCGCAGTCCGGTCGACCAGAAGCGCCGAGCCGATCTTCACGGTCACGCGGCGATAGGATGTGAGCGAGAGACGGTTCATCGCGACATTCCCTCACGAGCGAGCATTTCAAACCTCGTCATTTCTGCCACCGCTCGTCCACCGTCTCCGCCGCCGCTTCCTCCCCGCGCGCCTCCTCCACGACCCGCATCAGCGCGCGCAGCACCTCCTGCACGCCTTCACCCGTTGCCGCGGAAAGCAGATGCGCCTTACGCCCGGCCGCTTGGCTCAGCGTCGCCAGCCTCTCCGCCCGCGCCTCTTCATCGAGCAAATCGGCCTGGCTCAGCGCCAGCACCTCGGGCTTCTCCTCCAGACCATGGCCATAGGCCGCAAGCTCCCCGCGCACGGTCGCATAGGCTTGCCCCACGTCCTCCTCCCGTGCGGAGACGAGATGCAGCAGCACCCGCGTGCGCTCCACATGGCCGAGGAAGCGGTCGCCGATGCCCGCCCCCATATGCGCGCCCTCGATGAGGCCGGGGATATCGGCCATCACGAATTCCCGAGCGTCGATGCGCACCACACCCAGATTGGGATGCAACGTGGTGAAGGGGTAGTCGGCGATCTTCGGCTTGGCCGCCGTGACCGCGGCCAGGAACGTCGACTTGCCGGCATTGGGCAGGCCCACCAGCCCGGCATCGGCGATCAGCTTCAATCGCAGCCAGATCCAGCGCTCTTCCCCCGGCAGGCCGGGGTTGGCGCGGCGCGGCGCCTGGTTTGTGGAGGATTTGAAGTGCTGGTTGCCGAAGCCGCCATTGCCGCCGGAGGCGAGCCGATAGCGCTGCCCCACCTCGGTCAAATCGCAGATCGGCGTCTCATTGTCGTCCTCAAAGACCTGCGTGCCCACCGGCACCTTCAGCACCACGTCGGCGCCCTTGGCGCCGGTGCGGTTGCGGCCCATCCCGTGGGTGCCGGGCCTGGCCTTGAAATGTTGCTGGTAACGGTAGTCGATCAGGGTGTTGAGGCCCTCCACCGCTTCCACCCATACGTCGCCCCCGCGCCCGCCGTCGCCGCCGTCGGGCCCGCCGAACTCGATGAATTTCTCGCGCCGGAACGAGACGCTGCCTGCCCCGCCGTCGCCGGAGCGGATATAGACCTTGGCCTGATCGAGAAACTTCATGGGGCAGTGCCTTCCGTTCTTCGGCCTCCCTCTAGCGCATCGCGCGGTAAAGCGCGAGGGCGGCAAACCCGCACAACGGCGTCACCCCGGAAAGCCGAAGGCTTGTCCGGGATGACGGCGCAGGTGGGATCGATAGCGCCCCAACTCTCATGCGCCCCAGCTTCTGAGGCTCACCCAGGTCTTGCGGTCGAGCTGGTAGCGCTCCACCGGCACCTTGCCGGCCACCACGGAATCCATCATGCCCTGGCTGACATACTGGAACCCGCACTTATGGATGACGCGGCGCGAAGCGCTGTTGATGACGCGGCACGAGACATGCAGCCGGTCGACATCGGTCGCCCTGAAGGCGAGATCGACCAACGCATGCGCCACCTCCGTCGCATAGCCGCGCCCCCAGTAAGGTTCGCCGAACCAGTAGCCGAGCTCCAGCCCATACTGCCTGGTGTCGAGCCCGGCGCAGCCGATGAAGGCGCCGCTGTCGGCGAGCGCCACCGCATAGTGGCACCCCGAGCGCTCGCGCGAGCGGCTGCCGCGCACGAAGGCCCGTGCGTCCGCCTCACTGTAGGGGTAGGGCATGCGCGAGAGCATTTCGGCCACGCGCCGGTTGTTGGCCAACTCCGCCAACTCCGGGATATCGTCCTCGTGCGGTGGGCGCAGCACCAGCCGCTCGGTGACGAGAACGGGACACTCTATACTCAGACTTTCACTCTCGACCTCTTCAGTTTCAGCAACCATTTCTCTTCCTCCGGACAAAAATAAAGGGGAGATGGCAACCCATCTCCCCTGAACCCTTTCCGGATTTTCCGGACACCGGCCCCCAAGATGGGTTGCCGGTGTTTTGGTGCGGAACCGGCTACTCCGCTGCGTCCATAATCGGGTTTACCGACACGTAGGTTCGGCCGTTGGCTTTCTTGGCGAAGGACACTGCGCCCGCCTCGAGCGCGAAGAGCGTATGGTCCTTGCCGAGGCCAACATTGGCGCCGGGGTGCCACTTCGTCCCGCGTTGACGCACGATGATGTTGCCGGCAAGCACTTTCTCGCCGCCGAACTTCTTCACGCCAAGGCGCTTGGACTCCGAGTCGCGCCCGTTGCGCGAGGAACCGCCAGCTTTCTTGTGTGCCATGACTCTACTCCTTTGCGCCCGCCAGGAGCGCCTTCATTTCCCTTATGAACGCACACGCGTTCATTTGCAAATCGTTTGCCTCAGGCCAGTGGCCCGACCTTTATTGCGCCAGCGCCTTGGCCTGCTCGCGCCAGTCCTGGATCTGGTCGGCGCTGAAGGGCATGGCCTCGTCGATCTTCGCGATATCCTCGTCGGAAAGCGCGGCGATCTGCGCGAAGGTGGTGATCCCCTGCTCGTTGAGCTGGCCGGCCGCCACCGGGCCGATGCCCTTGATCTTGGTGAGATCGTCGGCCTCGCCCTTGGGCGCCGTGAACAGCGGCTTGGCGGCCTTCTCGGCCTTGGCTTCCGCCGGCTCGGCGGCCTTTTCCTTCGGCGCCGTCTTGGCCTTGGCGGGCTTTTCCTCGGCCTTCGCCGCCGGCTTCTCTTCCGCCTTCGGCGCGGGCTTTGCCGCCGCCTTCTTGGAAGGCTTTGCGCCGCCCAGGAGGATCTCGGAGATGCGCACCGTCGTCAGAAGCTGGCGATGGCCGCGCTTGCGGCGCGAGTTCTGACGCCGGCGCTTCTTGAAGGCGATGACCTTCGGCCCGCGGCCCTGCTCGACCACTTCCGCCGCCACGCTGGCACCGTCTACGAAGGGCACGCCGATGGTCACGTCCTCGCCTTCGCCCACGGCAAGCACGCTGCCGAATTGGATAATCTCGCCGGGCTCGCCGGCGACCCTTTCGACCTGCAGGAGGTCCTCGGCGGCGACGCGGTACTGCTTGCCACCGGTTTTGATGACTGCGAACATCTTTCTTGCCTTTCGGTGTCCGGTCCGGCTTGGTCTGCCCCTTGCGGAACTGGACCTGCCGTCTTTTTGTCAGTCGTTTCAGCTCGTTATGAGCCCTCGGCGTGAGCCCTATGAGCCCACGAAATAAGCGGCGCGGAGAATCCTCCGCGCCGCAGATGGCAAACTTATACTGAACGAGGGCGAGGCGGTCAAGGCAAAGCGGCAAATTGCGCCGTAAAATGGCCTTGTAACAAAATTGGTTCGCCGCTATCTAAGCGCCGCTGCATTCGGGCGCTCCGCGCGCCCGCGCGGAGAGGTGGCTGAGTGGTTGAAAGCACCGCACTCGAAATGCGGCATACTCGCAAGGGTATCGGGGGTTCGAATCCCTCCCTCTCCGCCACCCTACGCCCGTCGGGCTTCGGATGGCAGGCCATCTGACCCTCCTAACCTACCGCCGTGGCAATTCGATCCCGTTCTCGCTGAGCATGCGTGCCACGTGTGTGGTCTCTCCGCTTGCCATCGAGGCGTTGGCGGCGATGCCGGTGAGGATCGACCACGCGCCGTCGACATGCGTCGAGCCGCGCCCGTAGCGGTCCTCCTCCATGCTGTCGGGGTTGAACAGATAGCCCAGCATGACCGGGTCGGCGCCCCCGTGGTCGCCCTCGCCGGTCCACACGTCGAGCTTCCGCGGGTTTTCGCCCGCAACGTGAAGCACGGTAGTCATGGCGTCCTCGGCCGGCCTTTCCCGCTTGCCGCCGAAAACGCCGTGCACCTCCACATGGCGATGGACGAGCTCACCTTTGGTGCCGTGGAAACGCACCTCCAGCCCCTCCCACGGGCTGTAGGCGCATAGCGTGTAGTTGAGCATGGCGCCGCTTTCGTATCCGACCTGCACCTGCATCGTGTCCTCGATGGTGATGTCCTCGTCGAAGACGCACCGGTCGCGGAAATAGCCGTCGATATCCTCCGCCTCGAGATAGATCTGGCGCAGCGCCTCGTCGGCGGCAAGATCGAGCCGGAAGTCGCAGCGCTCGGCGGCCGGGCAGTCGTGGCAGCGCTCGCCGCGGTCGTCGAGCCCCAGACGCTCCGCCGTCTCGGGCCGATAGAAGGCGCGCCGCCCCTGCGCCGAGACGGCGCTGGGGGAGGAATCGAGCCACCAGTTGACCAGATCGAAGTGGTGCGTGGACTTGTGCACCAGAAGGCCGCCGGACTTTTCCTTGTAGCGGTGCCAGCGGCGGAAATAATCGGCGCCGTGAACCCGGTCGAGATGCCAGCTGAAATCGACCGCGGTGATCGTGCCGATGGCGCCCGACTGCAGCATGTCCTTGATCTGTGTGCGCGCCGGCGTGTAGCGGTAGTTGAAGGTGACGACGACCGAGCGCCCGGTTTCCTTCTGCGCGTCGAGGATCGCCTTGAGCCTGCCGAGATCCGTCGTCATCGGCTTTTCCGTCATCACGTCGCAGCCGGCCCGCATGGCCGCGACGATGTATTCATGGTGCAGATAGTCCGGCACGGTCACCACCACCGCATCCGGCTTCTGCTCGTCCAGCATCTGCATGAACTGCGGCGCCTTGTAGGTGGCGATGCCGTTGCCGCTCTGATCGGGGATGGCGGACGCCGAAAGCGCCAGCCGCCTGTCGTTCGTGTCGCACAGGCCAACCAGCTCGTTTTGCCCGCCATAGGTTTCGGTGATGGCGCGCCGGAACATCTGATGACGCGCGCCAGTGCCTACAATTGCGTATTTCAAGAAGAGAGCTCCCTGGTCGAAAACCGGCGGGCAGAGGCCGCCAGCGTTGAAGTAATGCACATTTTCGTGGTGATCTAGTCAATCAGCTTCGATCATACGAGGCGTCTTTACAATCATGAAAGACGTAAATTGACCGATCGCCCTGCGGATGTCAGGCGGCCAGCGGGCGGGCTGTCAGCCAGAGGAACAACGGCACGCGGGACCACCGCTCCAGGCGCTGCCGTCCTTCGCCGCGGCGGAGACCGTCTACGTGCGCAGGCAGCGGCGCAAGCCCGTCAAAAACACATATAGCGCCCGGCCCGACGGAACGATGCCATCGCACCCCGGGTTTTCGATGGGAACCAACGCGAAGAGAGCGCCTCGCCTTCGAACGGGCACTGAGACCAGCATGACGACAGCAGGAACTATCCGCATCGGCATATCCGGCTGGACCTATCCGCCCTGGCGCGGCGTCTTCTATCCGGCCGATCTTCCTCAGAAGAAGGAACTCGCCTATGCGGCGCAACAGTTCCGTTCAATTGAGATCAACGGCACATTTTACGGCCTGCAGCGGCCTGAAAGCTTTGCACGCTGGAGCGAGGAAACGCCCGACGATTTCGTCTTCGCAATCAAGGGCTCGCGCTACATCACCCATATGCTGAAACTGCGGGACGCGAAGACGCCGCTCGCCAATTTCCTGGCCTCGGGGGTCTTGCGGCTGGGGCCGAAGCTGGGGCCGGTCCTCTGGCAGTTGCCGCCGCAGACGGCGTTCGATGCCGGCCGCCTGGAAGCCTTCCTCGCCCTCCTCCCGCACGACACAGAGGAGGCAGCGCGGCTGGCGCGGCGGCACGATTCGCGCTTGACCGGGCGCGCCTGGCTCGAGCCCGACGCCAGGCGCCCGCTGCGCCATGCCCTCGAGATTCGCCATGACAGCTTCCGCACGGAAGCTTTCATCGCGCTTTTGCGCCGCTACGGCGTGGCGCTGGTATGCGCCGACACACCGCAATGGCCCCTGCTCATGGATCTGACGGCCGACTTCGTCTATTGCCGGCTGCACGGCGCCGAGCAGCTTTACACGAGCGGCTATGACGAGGCGGCGCTCGACCGCTGGGCAAAGCGCGTTCGGGCCTGGACGCGCGGCCGCGAGCCTGGGAATGCCGAGCGTGTGCTTGCCCCGACGAGACCGCTCGACCGTGGGCGCGACGTGTTCGTCTATTTCGACAATGACGTGAAGGTGCGCGCGCCCTTCGATGCAGAGGCGCTTGCCGCCCGCTTGGGGGCTGAGCCCCGGCGGCAACACCGGCCGGAAGGGCCCGCCCGGTCGTCACCCGTGCCGGACAAGCTCGCGCAATCGTGAGCGCTCCTCGCCTTCACAGCGCCAGAGCGCGGCGGTATGGTCCGCTTCGCCGGCAAAATGCAGCAGATGTCACGCCGGCGAAGGAGGAGCTTTCCATGTTGCGTTCCATCATTCTCGCATTGTCGCTGCTTGCCTTCCCGGTGACGGCCCTCGCCAATCAATGCCCCGCCCTCATGGCGGAGGTTGACGCGGCGCTGGAGACGGCCGATCTCTCGGACGAGGATAGGGCAAAGGTCATGGAGCTGCGCGCGCAGGGCGAAGAGCAGCACCAGGCCGGCGACCATGCCGCATCCGAGGCGTCGCTGGGAGAAGCCAAGACGCTGCTCGGAATCTGAAGTCCCGGCGCGCGCTTCCAAGGCGAGGCGCGCGCCCGCTTTTCAAATCGTCGCGTCTCGGCCACATTGGCGGCATGCAGTTTGCCGCCCGCCGCTTCGCCTTCCTCTCCGTCACTACTACACCGGTCACAGCCTTCGTCCTGTGCGGGCCGGCCTTCGCGCATGCCTCGGAGCGGGGACATGTGCTTCTTCTGCCGACGCAGTATTACGCGATGGGTGGGGCGCTGGCGGTGGCGGCAAGTTTCCTCGTGCTCGCCTTCCTGCCTCCGCGAACCGTGGCGCGGCTGGGCGAAAAGCGCCTGCCGCTCGCCAACCTGCCGGTGGACGGGCGCGCCGCCACAAGCCTTCTTTCCTTCCTTTTCTTCGCGCTCCTCCTTTATGCCGGCGTATCCGGCAGCCGCGATCCGCTCGCCAACCCGCTGCCGCTCACGGTGTGGACGCTTCTGTGGGTGGGGCTCACGCTTGCCCATGGTCTGTTCGGAAACCTCTGGGCGTGGCTCAATCCCTGGTACGGGCCGTGGAGGCTCTTCGCGCATCTGACGGGCCGGAAGGAGGGATGGTTCCGCCTTCCCGGGAGGCTCGGCTACAAGCCCGCCCTGCTTCTCCTTTTCGCCTTCGCCTGGTTCGAGCTGATCGACACGGCGCCGGACGACCCGGCGCGGCTGGCCGCCGCCGCTCTTGCCTACTGGCTCTTCGCCTTTGCCGGCATCTGCCTTTTTGGCTTCGACGCCTGGACCGGGCGCATGGAATTCCTCTCGGTCTTCTTCCGCATGCTCTCGCGGCTTTCTCTCTTCGCGGCCCGCCAGACGCCGAAGGGCTTCCACCTCTCCCTCGGCTTGCCCGGCGGCAAGCTCATGGATACGCAGCCCCTGCCGCCAAGCGGCATCGCCTTTCTTCTCCTGGCGCTCGCCACCGTCTCCTTCGACGGCCTCATGCGCACCTTCTTCTGGCTCGGCCTGATCGGCATCAACCCGCTGGCCTTTCCCGGCCGCTCCGCGGTGATCTGGCAGAACACGCTCGGCCTCCTCGCCGTCTTCCTCTGCCTCGGTGCCGCCTTCGCGCTCGCCACATGGGCGGGCGAACGCCTGGCCGGCGGACGCGAGTGGAGACGGGCGGCGGGCCTTCTCGTCTGGTCCATCGCGCCCATCGCGCTCGCCTATCACTTCTCCCATTACCTCGCGGCCCTTCTGGTCAACGGCCAGTATGCGCTGGCCGCCATGTCCGACCCATTTTTCAAGGGCCGGAACCTCTTCGGCACGTCGATTGCCCATGTCGAGGCGGGCGTCGTGTTGGGCGCCCGCGCCGCCTGGACGATCTGGAACGCCCAGGCCGCGGCCATCGTCGCCGGCCATATCCTGGCGGTCGTTCTCGCCCATGCTAGTGCCTACCGGCTCCACGGATCGGCCCGCCGCGCCGGCCTGAGCCAGATCCCCATGACCTTCCTCATGGTCGGCTATACGGTCTTCGGGCTGTGGCTTCTCTCGACGCCGACAGCCGGATAAGATGCGCCGAACGCCGCTTGTGCGATGCCGTATTGCCGAAAGGCGCGATTGGTGATTTAGTTTGTACACAAGTGATTTTCGGCAACAAGAAACGTCGCTCAAAATAGCCTGGACACTTGGCCACGACAGCCGATGAAGGGGAACGGCATGAGGGAAGATCGCAATACCAATATCCTTTCGGGTAGCGGGCTCACCCGCAGGACGACGCTCAAGGGCCTCGGCGCCGCCGCCGGCCTGATGGCCGCGCCCGGCTTCACGCGCTTTGCCCAGGCGCAGTCCTCCGAGCCCATCAGGATCGGTTTCCAGTGCCACCGCACCGGCATCGGCGCCGCCTATGGCCGCTGGTACGAACGCGTGACCAATGCCGCCGCCAAGCTCATCAACGACGAAGGCGGCATCAACGGGCGGCCGTTGGAGATCGTCATCGAGGACGACGGCACCGACCCGGCGCGCGGCTCCGAGGTGGTGCAGAAATTCGCCAACCAGCATAAGGTCGATCTCGTCTACGGCACGCTCTTCTCGCACGTCGTCGTCGGCTCCGCCCCGATGGCGGGCGAGTTGAAGATCCCCTACTACGTGGTGAGCGAAGGCTACCACGTCGCCTCCGGCAAGCTGAACCGCTACTGCGTGCAGCCGGGCATCACCGACGTGAAGGCGCAGGTGCGCTCCGTCGCCCCGTGGATTGCCGGCAACCTCGGCAAGAAGGTTACACTGGTCTATCCCGACTATGCCTTCGGCCACGACCATCGCGACTTCTTCGAGCCGGCGATTGCGGCCCAGGGCGGCGAGGTGGTCGCCAAGGTGCCGATCCCGCCGACGGAGACCTCCTTTACCCGCTATTTCCCGCAGATCCCGCGCGACACGGACGTGATTTATCATGTCATGGTCGGCCCGGCGGTGCTCACCTTCGTCAAGGAGATGGGCGAGTTCTTCGGCACCGGCGGACCGCAGCTCTTCGGCTTCATCGATTCGCTGGAAGCCGTCGACATCAACAGCCCCGGCCTCGAATTCCTCGAGGGCAGCCATTTCTGGGAAGGCATGCCGCGCTACGCGCAAGCCGACCAGCCCGACCACGTCTCCTTCTACCGCGAGACCGTCGGCATCGACGAGAACGGCGCGAGCCTCAACGACCCGCAGGACGTCTCCACCGCCGCCCACATGTTCGGCTGCTGGGAGACACTCCACGTCATCAAGGCCGCCATGGAAGCCGCCGACTACCAGGGACCGGACGACCGCGCCAAGCTGATCGAGGCCACCGAGGCCATGAGCGAGATGGAAGCCGGGCGGGAGCACCCGCAGGGCCGGAAGGTCTTCAACGGCAAGATCCACCAGGTCTTCGGCGAGCAGAGCATCAGCCAGGTGAAGGACGGCAAGCTGGAGGTGGTGCACCGGACGTCGATCGACGACGGGCTCTACGAGCCGGAAGCGGATTATACGGCGATGGCGTTCTGACGTAACCAGAGCGCAAAGTCCTCGCGCGCCTCATCCCGGAAGCCGGAGCCCGTATAGGGCGGAGGCTGTCCGGGACCCATTCCGGAACGTGGAAAGGTTACGGAATGGGTCCCGGCTCGCGGGAGCTGACGCTCCCTTGGCAGGGATGATGCACGAGGGAACGCTCTCTTCCCCACTAGATCATTTCACCGTTTCACGGAAACGATGAAATGATCTAGCCTTTTGATTTTACGCAATTCCGGACGGAAAACCGGTTTCCACTTTTCCTGGAATTGCTCTAGCCGCGGAGAATGCCCACCGTGAATGCCAGCGAACCCCACCTCGTCCATTCCGATACCTAGCCGCCCATGGCCTTCGGACCCTACCTCCTCCTCGCCACCCTTGAAGGCCTCGTCACCGCGGCGGTGCTGGCCCTGATGGCGCTCGGCCTCTCGCTGGTCTTCGGCGTCATGCGCGTAGTCAACGTCGCCCATGGCGAGTTCTACATGCTGGGCGCCGTCCTCGCCTGGTGGTTTGCCAGCCTCGTGAGCGGCCACCCGGCCATCGGCTTCCTCCTCGCCCTCATCCTCAGCCCGCTGGTCGTCGCGGCGATAGCCTTCCTCGCCGAGCGCCTGGTGCTGAGCCGGCTCAATTACGAACCGGAAGCCACCATCGTCGCCACCATCGGCCTTCTCTACATTCTCCAGCAGCTCGCGCTCACTTTCTACGGTCCGGAGGCGCGGCCGGTGCAGGCGCCCTTCGACATGCGCATCAGCCTGCCCTGGTTCGGTTACTCGGCCTATAAGCTGGCCGTCATCGTCGCTTCCATCCTCATGATGCTCGCCACCTGGTTCGCGCTCACGCGCACGAAGATCGGCCTCGTCATGCGCGCCACCCAGTACGACCGCGAGACGGCACAAGCCTTCGGCATCCCCGTCGGCCGCGTCTATGCCGGCGTCTTCGCGCTGGGCGCGGCACTTGCGGCCGTCGCCGCGGTCCTCATCGTTCCCATTCAGCAGGCCCATTACCTGATGGGCCTCGATCCGCTGCTTCTGTCCTTCATCGTCGTCATCATCGGCGGGCTCGGCTCCCTGCGCGGCACGGTGGTCGCGGCGATCCTCATCGGCCTTTCGGACGGCATCATCTCCATGTTCTTCTCGCCGACGCTTGCCAAGATGCTGACCACCCTCCTGGTCGCCCTGGTGCTGGTCTTCCGCCCCCAGGGCCTGTTCGGGACGGTGGCGCGATGACGAATGTAAAAAGCCTCTGGCTCCACGCAGCTGTTATCCTGCTGCTCTTCGCCCTCAACTTCCTGCTGCCGGAATATCACCGCGGCATCTTCTCCCGCGTCATGGTGCTGGCCGTCTTCGCCATGGGCTACAACCTGGCCTTCGGCTACACCGGGCTTTTGAGCCTCGGGCACGCCATGTTCTTCGCCGCCGGCCTCTACGGCGCCGGCCTCACCATCTACCATCTCGGCTGGAGCGTCTGGCCGGCCCTTGGCGCCGGCCTTCTCGCCGGCACCCTTCTTGCGCTCGTCGTCGGCTTCCTGGCGCTGAGGACGACGGGGGTCGCCTTCATGATCGTCACCCTCATGTTCGCCCAGGTCTTCTACCTGACCACCCTCTACTTCACGACCTATACACGCGGCGAGGAAGGCCTGGTCCTGCCGCAGGCGATGCGCTCGCTCGCCCTGCCCGGCGCGAGCTTCAGCCTCACCGACCCGGCCACCCGCTATATGGCCGCACTGGCGCTCCTCACTATCGTGCTTGGCCTCGTCCTCATCCTCGTCCGCTCCCCCTATGGCCGGGCGCTGATCGCCATCCGCGAGAACGAGGAGCGCATGCGCATGCTGGGCTACGACGTCTTTGCCAACAAGCTCGCTTCCGTGGTGATCTCCGGCCTCATCTGCGCCGCTGCGGGCGCCGCCTATGCCGTTCTCTTCGGCTATGTCGGCTCCGGCTTCGCTTCCATCCAGTATTCCATCCTGCCGCTTCTCTGGGTCCTTCTCGGCGGCGCCGCGACCACGCTGGGGCCCCTTATCGGCACGTTGTTCATGTTCTACATCATCGACACGGCGTCGGATTACACCACCGCGTATCTATTGGTCGTCGGCCTCGCTCTCATCCTGCTCATCCTCTATTTCCCGAAGGGCATCGCCGGCACGGTGCGCGAAAGGTGGCTGCCATGGCTGCCGTGACGCCGCTTCTTTCGACGCGGGGCCTCAGCCGTTCCTTCGGCGGCCTGAAGGCGGTGCGGGAGGTGGACTTCGCCCTGCCGGAGGGGCAGATCCGCGCCATCATCGGCCCCAACGGCGCCGGCAAGACCACCTTCGTCAGCCTCGTCTGCGGCCGCATCCTGCCGTCCTCGGGCACTGTCGTCTTCGACGGCCGCGACGTCTCGCGTCTGCCCGCCCACAAGCGCGTGCGCGCCGGCATAGCCTACACCTTCCAGATCACCAGCATCTTTTCCAACCTCACCGTCTTCGACAACGTGGCGCTCGCCGCCCAGCGCCACCTGCTCGACGACAGGCAGGCACGCCCGACGGCGCGTGCGCTCGAGGAAGAGGGCATGGCGGCGCTGGAAAAGACGGGGCTTGCGGACTTTGCGGAAAAGCGCGCCGGCAACCTCGCCTACGGTCACCAGCGGCTTCTCGAGGTGGCGATGGGCCTGGCACTGAAGCCGCGCCTCCTCATCCTCGACGAGCCGACCCAGGGGCTTTCCGACGGCGAGATCGACAGCTTCGTCGCCCTGGTGCGCGAGATCGGCCGGGAGGCCACGGTCCTCCTCATAGAGCACAACATGGATGTGGTGATGGCGCTGGCCGAGCGCATCACCGTCATGGACCAGGGCCGCATCCTCGCCGAGGGCACGCCGGAAGAGATCCGCGCCGACAAGGCCGTCCAGCAGGCATACCTGGGAGGCTGACGATGGCGACTGCGCTGAAACTCGACCGGATCGACTGCTTCTACGGCGACGTGCAGATCCTGCGCGGCCTCTCGCTCGAACTCTATGAGGGCGAGGTCCACTGCCTGCTGGGCCGCAACGGCGCCGGCAAGACCACGGCCTTGAAGGCCGTCATGGGCATTTTGCCCGTGCGCGCCGGCAGCATCCTGAAAGGCGAAATGGCGCTGTCGCGCCTGGCCGCCCACGAAGTACCCAAGGCAGGCGTTGCCTACGTGCCGCAGGGCCGCCGCCTCTTCGCCGAGCTCACCGTCGCCGAAAACCTCGAAATCGGCCTCATGGCCCGCAACAAGGGCGAAGCCACGCGCGAGCATGTGCTCAGCCTCTTCCCCATCCTGCGCGAGCGGCTGAGACAGCGCTCCGGCACCCTTTCCGGCGGCGAGCAGCAGATGCTCGCCATGGCCCGTGCGCTCTGCCTGGAGCCGGACGTGCTCCTCCTCGACGAGCCGACCGAAGGCCTCATGCCCTCCATGATCGCCCGCATCCGCGAGACCGTTTCCGCCCTGCGCGAGCACGGCGTCTCCACCATCCTCGTCGAGCAGCGCGTCGACGCCGTCCTCCCCGTCGCCGACCGCGTCTCCTTCATCGAGAACGGGCAGAACCGGGAGACGGTGGACGTGGCGCGGCTGCGCGAGGACCCGGAGATGGTGCACCGGTACGTGGGGGTGGGGTAGGGCCTGGGGCCGGATGAGGTCGGACCACCCCAGCGCGCTTCATCCTGGTCTAAGCGAGCCCCGCCCCCGCCTCCCGCATCCGCTGCGTCATCGCCGCCATCGAACCGCCGAGGTCGATCCCCCGGCAGGCCCCCAGGATCACCGTCGCCTCGAACCCCTGGCGCCGCGCGTCGAGTGCCGAGAACGCCACGCAGAAATCCGTGGCGAGCCCGGCGAACGTCACCCTGGCGATGCCGCGCTCACGCAGATAGCCGGTGAGCCCGGTGGGCGTTTCGTGGTCGTTCTCGAAAAAAGCCGAATAGCTGTCGATTTCCTTGCGAAACCCCTTGCGGATGACGAGCTCCGCCTTGGTCCATTCCAGCCCCTCGCGGAACGCCGCGCCTTTCGTCCCCTGTACGCAGTGGTCCGGCCACAGCGTCTGCTCGCCATAGGGCATTTCGATTGTCTCGAACGGCGCCTTGCCCGGATGCGAGGAGGCGAAGCTGGAGTGGCCGGCCGGGTGCCAGTCCTGCGTCAGCACCACATGGTCGAAGCGCTGGATCAGCCGGTTGATCACCGGCACCACCTCGTCCCCCGCTTCCACGGCCAGCGCCCCGCCGGGGCAGAAATCGTTCTGAACGTCGATGACGATGAGCGCCTCGTCGGCCATGCCGCGTCTCCGTTTGCGTGGGTCCTCCCGCAACCTAGCCCAATGTTCCCCTTTGACAAGCCGGCCGCGAGGTATATCATTTGTACACGAACGAATTCCGCGCCCGCACGAACGACAAGAGAAGGCGCGACGGGGAACGAGGCAGGCAGCGCGGCATGGCGACACGCTACGCGAAACCGACCGACCTTGAAGAAGCGCTCCGGCTTTTGGACGAGGCGCGGTGGACGATGCTTGCCGGCGGCACGGATTTCTATCCCACGCTCGGCAGCGCTCCGCTGCGCGGCAACGTGCTCGACATCAACGGCCTTGCAGTCTTGAAGGGCATCTCCGAGACCGAGAGCCACATCATAATCGGTGCCCGCACCACGTGGACCGAAGTTCTCCGCCATCCTCTGCCGCCCGCCTTCGACGCGCTGAAGCTGGCCGCGCGCGAGGTGGGCTCGATCCAGATCCAGAACAGCGGCACCGTCGCCGGCAATCTCTGCAACGCCTCGCCGGCCGCCGACGGCGTGCCGCCGCTGCTCATCCTCGAGGCGGAGGTGGAAATCCGCTCGGTGAAGAAAACCCGCGTCCTGCCGCTGAAAGACTTCATTCTCGGCAACCGGAAGACGGCGCTCGGGCCCGGCGAAATGGTCACCGCCGTCCGCATCCCCCGGCAAGCGGCCACCGGCGCTTCCGGTTTCGTCAAGCTTGGCGCCCGCCGCTATCTGGTCATCTCCATCGCCATGGCGGCCGCGCGCGTGACCGCCGCCCAGGGACAAATCGCCGAGGCCGCCGTCTCCGTCGGCTCATGCTCGGCCGTCGCTCAACGCCTTGCCGGCCTCGAGGATGGGCTGAAAGGCCACCCGGTGCAGGCCTGCGCCGGCATCGTCGCCGCTTATGGGTTCCCCGAGCTTTCGCCCATCGACGACGTTCGCGGCACGGCGAGCTACCGCCTGCAGGCCGCGCGCGAGATCGTCGCCCGCGCACTGCTTCAGGCGATGGGCAGCAGTGCTGAGGGAGGACTTGCCGCATGAGCGCCACCCCCGTCTCCCTCTCCTTCGAGATCAACGGCAAACCGGTTGCCCTCGCCATCTCGCCCGTGCAGCGCCTCTCCTCCGTCCTGCGCGATGAGCTCGGCCTGACGGGCACCAAGGTCGGCTGCGACGCCGGCGATTGCGGGGCCTGTTCGGTTATCGTCGACGGCGAGGTGGTGTGCGCCTGCCTGACCCCGGCGGCGAGCGTAGAAGGCGCGCGCGTGCGCACGGTGGAGGGCCTTGCCAACGGTACCCTATCGGCCCTGCAGCAGTCGTTCCTGCGCCACGGCGCCGCCCAGTGCGGCATCTGCACGCCGGGTCTTCTGGTGACTGCGACGGCGCTTCTGGAGAAAAACCCGGCTCCCAGCGAGATTGAAGTGCAGGATGCCTTGGGCGGGGTCCTTTGCCGTTGCACGGGATATCGCAAGATCGTGCGCGCGGTGACAAACGCCAACGGCCCAACCGCGCTCGACACCGCGCTCATCCCCGCCCGTGCGGCCGTTGGCGCCTCGCCCATCCGCCTCGACGGCGAGCGCAAGGTGACGGGTGCAGAGATCTTCGGCGCCGACGAGCGGCCGGAGGATGCGCTTTCCGTGCTGGTCGTGCGCTCGCCGCACTGGCACGCGGCGTTCGAGATCGGCGACACGAACGCCTTCCTCGGCGCACATCCCGGCATCCTTGCCGTATTCACCGCCGCCGACATCCCCGGCCGCAACCGCTTCGGCGTTATCCCGCCCTTCGCCGACCAGCCCGCGCTGGCGGAAAACCGGGTGCGCTTCCGCGGCGAGGCTGTAGCGCTCATCGCCGGCGAGCGCGCGGCGATCGAAGACCTCGACTTGGCCGACTTCCCGATTGCCTGGAAGGAGCTTCCCCACGCACTTTCGCCCGAGGAGGCGAAAACCTCCTTCCCGCCGCTGCATGAGGGCCGCGACGGCAACCTGCTGACACAGGGCTACGTCGAGTGCGGCGACCCGGAGGCCGCGCTGGCGAGCGCCCATGCCACCGTCGGCGGTGCCATCGAGACCTCCTATGTCGAGCACGCCTACATCGAGCCCGAGGCCGGCTATGCCACCATGGAGGGCGACACGCTTGTCGTCAAGGCGTGCACCCAGGCCCCCTACATGGACCGCGACGACACGGCCGCCGTCCTGGGACTGCCGCCGGAGAAAGTGCGCATCGTGCCGCTGGCGACCGGCGGCGGCTTTGGCTCCAAGCTCGACGTCTCGCTGCAGCCGCTGATCGGCCTCGTAGCGCTGAAGACCGGGCGCCCGGCGGCCCTTGCCTATACGCGCGGCGATTCCATGCGCTCCACCACCAAGCGCCACCCCGCCTCGATGAAGGCCGCTATCGGGGCGGATGCACGGGGCCGCGTCACCGGCATGGTCTTCGAAGGCGACTTCAACACCGGCGCCTATGCGAGTTGGGGCCCGACGGTGGCCAACCGCGTGCCGGTGCACGCCTCCGGCCCCTATCTCACGCCCAATTACCGCGCCGTCGGCCGCGCCATCCACACCAACGGCCCGGTGTCCGGTGCCTTCCGCGGCTTCGGCGTGCCCCAGGCCACCATCATGCAGGAGACGCTCTACGACCGGCTGGCCGAAAAGCTCGGCCTCGACCGGCTGGAGTTCCGCATCCTCAATGCATTGACGGACGGGCAGAAAACCACCTGCGGCCAGCTTCTGGAGAGCGGCGTCGGCATCCGCCCGTGCCTGGAGCAACTGCGCCCGCATTGGCGGCGCTCCCTCGAGGAGGCCGCGCGCCACAACGCCGCCTCCGGCAAGACCCGTCGCGGCGTTGGCGTTGCCTCCTGCTGGTATGGCTGCGGCAACACCTCACTGCCCAACCCATCGACCATGAAGCTCGGTATTACGCCCGATGGCCGCGTCGTCCTGCATCAGGGTGCCGTCGACATCGGCCAGGGCTCGAACACCGTGGTGACCCAGATTTGCGCCGACGCCCTTGGCCTCCCCCTCTGCGCCTTCACGCTTATCGGCGGCGACACGAGCATGACGCCCGATGCCGGCAAGACCTCGGCCTCGCGCCAGACCTATGTTTCCGGCAAGGCGGCGGAGCTTGCCGGCCGTGCGCTGCGCGAGAAGATCCTGCGCTTCGCCAACGTCTCGGAGGCAGCGGAGATCGCCATCGAAGGCCAGCACCTCCTGGTGAGCGAGGGCGAAGTGCGGCGCAGCATCGCCCTCTCGTCGCTGCCGCTCGACGCGGACGGCTACGCCTTCGCCGCGCAAGCCACCTACGACCCGCCGACCGAGGCGCTCGACGAGAAGGGGCAGGGCAAGCCCTACGCCGTCTACGGCTACGGCGCCCAGCTCGTGGAGCTGGAGGTGGATGTGACGCTGGGCACGGTAAAGCTCCTGAAGGTCACCGCCGCGCATGACGTCGGCCGCGCGATCAACCCGCTTCTCGCCGAGGGCCAGATCGAGGGCGGCATCGCGCAAGGTATCGGCCTTGCGCTGATGGAAGAGTACATTCCGGGCCGCACGGAGAACCTGCATGACTATCTCATACCCACCATCGGCGACGTGCCGGAGATCGAGACGATTCTGATAGAAGTGCCGGACCCGGAAGGCCCGTTCGGCGCCAAGGGGCTGGGCGAGCACGTGCTGATCCCGACCGCGCCGGCGATCCTCAACGCCATCCGCCACGCCACGGGCGCCGAGATCACCAAGGTGCCGGCCACACCCGCCCGCGTGCTCGCGGCAATTCAGGCGGTGGAGAAAGCCCCATGAACGAGCTTTCCGAACGCTTCGAGATCGAGCCGCCGCAGAAGCCGACCGGCGAAAAGCTGCGCTGCGACGCCTGCCCGGTGATGTGCTACATCGCCGAGGGCCGCACCGGCGCCTGCGACCGCTACGGCAATTTCGGCGGTAAGATCACCCGCTGCGATCCCGTCACCATCCTCGAGCACGCCGAGGAGGAGGGCAGCGCGGTGGTCCCATTCGGCGACAAGGAACCCTGGGGCGGCGAACTGGTCAATACGAAGCGCCGCTTCGTCAGCGCCATCGGCGCCGGCACCACCTATCCGGACTACAAGCCCGCGCCCTTCATCGTCTCCCAGGAGGTCGAAGGTGTCGACCTCGTGACCGTCGTCACCGAGGGCATCTTCTCCTATTGCGGCGTCAAGGTGAAGATCGATACCGACCGGCACCTCGGCCCCGAGACCGCCACCGTCCGCGCCGAGGGCGAGCCGGTGGGCCACGTGACCACCGCCGAATACGGCTCGCAGATGCTCTCGCTCGGCGGCGTGAAGCACCTCACCGGCGGCTCCAAGGCGGAAGGCCGCGTCACCTGCAGCACGCTCATGGACCTGTGCAACAAGAAGCCGGTGGAACTCGCCATCGACGGCGGCGCCACGGTGGTTGTCCAGGCGGGTGCTGCCCCGATCATCGACGGCAGACGTGAGGAGCGTATGCGGGTCGGCTGCGGCTCCGCCACCATCGGCATGTTCGCCACCCAGTGGCGGGGGCTGGTGGACGAGGTGGTGGTGGTCGACGACCACATCACCGGCGTCGTCTCCGAGCACCAGGCGGGCAAGGTCATCGGCTGGGAGGATACCGGCATAAAGATCATCGGCCGCCGCTCCACCCCCGGCCGCTATTTCAAGGTCTCGGAGCCGGGGCTCGGCTGGGGCGGTACGACGATCTCCAACCCGCTGGAGATCCTGGGCGATTTCAACGCCAGGAAGGGCGCGCGGCCCGGCCTTTCCCTGCTCATGGTCTCCACCACGGGCGAGCAGTTCGCCTATTACGAGCTCGACGACGATCTGAAGCCCGTGCAGAAGCAGTTCCCGGAACGGCTGCGCAAATCGGTCGAACTCATCGAGGAGAATTGCGAACCCGCCCTTTGCACCGTGCTCTTCATGGGCGGGGCGGGTGGTAGCTTGCGCGCCGGCGTGACCGAAAACCCGGTGAACCTCACCCGCTCCGTGCAAGGCCTTCAGACCTACGTCACCTGCGGCGGCGCGCCGGTCTACGTCTGGCCGGGCGGTGGCATCACCCTGATGGTCGACGTCTCGCGCATGCCGGACAACGCCTTCGGTTACGTGCCGACACCCGCACTTGTGGCGCCCATCGAATTCACCCTGCGCCGCGACGACTATATCCGCCTCGGCGGATATACGGATGAGATCCGCCCGATCGAGGACGTGCTGGAAAAAGGCGGCGAATATTTCAACACCCGCGAGGGGAAGGCAGCGCCGGCGGGCAATCCCTGGCCGCCGCTACAGCAGCTGCGCCGGGAGCCAAAGGGATGAGCGGTCCTGCCGTCACCTGGCTCTCCGACCGCCGCCGGCTGCACATGAACCACGGGCCCATCGACCTCGTCATCGAAGCCTTCGGCCCGGAAGAGGAGCGGCAGGCGGCTTATGCCCAGGCCGCCGAGCGCTTCGAGACAATCCTGGAAGAACTCGTATCGGAGCTTTCCTCCTTGCGCTGCCCGGTGGGCAGGACGCCCCGCGCTTTCCGCTTCGCGACGGCCAGACGCATGGAAGCGGCGACGTTGCGCCACTCTCAAACCTTCGTCACGCCCATGGCGGCGGTGGCGGGCAGCGTGGCGGACGAGATACTGGCGGCCATGGTCTCGGGCCGCCGCCTCCGGCGCGCCTATGTTAACAATGGCGGCGACGTCGCGCTTTACCTGGCGTCGGGCGAACGCATGAGCGCGGCGATCGCCGGCACCGGCCATGGCTTCGCTGATCGCCTGACCATCGCCGCCGCCGATCCGGTTCGCGGCATTGCCACCAGCGGCTGGCGCGGGCGCAGCCATTCGCTGGGCATCGCCGATGCCGTCACCATATTGGCGGAGAACGCGGCGGCGGCCGACGTCGCCGCGACGCTGATCGCCAACGCCGTCGATCTGCCCGGCCATCCGGGCATTGTCCGCATCCCCGCCTTGGAGATCGATCCCGATAGTGATCTCGGCAACCGGCTGGTGACGCAAGATGTAGGTCCGCTTTCCAGCACGGAGATTGCCGCCGCGCTGGAGCGTGGGCTTGCGATGGCGATCGCCATGGCCGAACGCGGCCACATCCATTCCGCCGCCCTGTTCCTGCGCGGCGAAAGCCGCATCTGCGGCCCGCTTGCGGCAGCCGGCGGCAATACCAACGAGCTTCCCCGGAGGACCATCTGTCATGCCTGAATTCACCATCCGCAAGATCGCCGTGCTGTCGGAGGAAATCTTCCACGAGGGCGGGCCCGCGCCCGCGACCCCGCGCCGGCGCGCCGCCGCCATGGCGCTGGTGAAGAACCCCTTCGCCGGGCGCTATGCGCAGGAACTGGAAAGCGCCATGGAAGACCTGAAACCGCTCGGCCTGCAGCTCACGGACCGCCTCATCGAAACGCTCGGCGGAGACATCTCCGTCATCGACGGCTTCGGCAAGGGCGCCATCGTCGGCACGGCGGGCGAACTGGAGCACGGCGCCCTGTGGCATGTGCCCGGCGGCTACGCCATGCGCGAGCGGCTGGGCGACTCCAGAGCCATCGTGCCCTCGGCCAAGAAGGTCGGTGCCTTTGGCGCGCGCATCGACGTCCCCCTCGGCCACATCAACGCTGCCTACGTGCGCAGCCATTTCGACGCCATGGAAGTGGGGATCGCCGACGGGCCGCGGCCCGACGAAATCCTCTTCTGCCTTGCCATGGCCTGCGGCCCGCGCGTCCATGCACGCATGGGCGGCCTCAAGGCCGAGAACGTCAAAGGAGAGGACGGCCTCAGATGAGCGTCTCCGGCAAGCTGAAACTGGTAGAGGAAGGCCGCAAGGCGGAGGACTACCGTCTGGACGAGCAGGTGGGTTTCGTTCTGCGCAAGGCCAACCAGCGCCACCTTGCGATCTTTGCCGCCAGGATCGGAGACCTCACGCCGCCGCAATTCGCCGCTCTCGCCAAGCTCTACGAGGTGGGCGAGACCTCGCAAAACCAACTCGGCCAGCTGATCGCCATGGACGCGGCCACGATCAAGGGCGTCATCGACCGGCTGAAGGCGCGCCGCCTTGTCGCCCTCGCGCCGCACGCCCACGACCGCCGCCGCCTCCTGGTCAATCTCACCGATGAGGGCCGCATCGCGCTCGAATCGCTGCTGCCGCGCGCCCGCGATGTCACCGACGAAACACTCGCGCCCCTCACACCCCGCGAAGCCGCCACCTTCCTGCGCCTGCTGTCGAAGCTGGCGGACGGCTAGCGCCTTGCGGCCCTGAAGTGAAGGAAGCCACGCTGACCAGAGCACTCGACCCGCTGGATTTCATCCGCGCGAACATGCACCTTGCGCCAGTCCCGTCGCTTCCCGGAATCCAGCTTTACACCGCCCATCCGGGGAGCGGCCTGCGTCGTCTTGCCGAGCAGGACGAAGGATCCGAATTTCAGCCGCCCTATTGGGCATATCCGTGGCCCGGCGGCGCCGTGCTTGCCCGTTATCTCCTCGATCGGCCGGGGACGGTGGCCGGCCGACGGGTGCTCGATCTGGGTGCCGGCTCCGGCATCGTCGCCATCGCCGCGGCGAAAGCCGGGGCAGGCGCGGTGACCGCGGCCGAGATCGACCGCAACGCTATCGCCGCACTCACGCTCAACACCCTTGCGAACGGCGTCACCGTAGCGGTGGTCGCGCAGGATCTCACCGCGGGACCGCCGCCCGCGGTGGATTTGGTTGCAGTCGGTGACCTCTTTTACGAACGCACCCTCGCCGAGCGGGTGACGGCCTTCCTCGACCGCTGCCTTGCCGCCGGCATCGAAGTGCTTATCGGCGATCCCGGCCGCGCCTACCTGCCCCGCCCGCGGCTCCGCACGCTCGCCAAATATCCGGTGCCCGATGTCGGAGACATCAAGAACGCGCCGATGAAGAGCAGCGCCGTCTTCTCGCTCAAGCGCGACGCCTGACGGCTCTCAACGCACGGCCCGGTATCGTATATAGCGGATGTCCGGCAGCTTCTCCTCGTTGCCGCTGCCGTCGCCGAAGACCTCGGCAACGAATCCGTGCCTTTCATAGAACCGACGGGCCCTGCTGTTGGCCTGGAAGCAATGAAGCTTGACGACCGGCATGGCGGCCGTCGCATGGCCGAGCAGTCGGCTTCCTATACCGCGGCCGGTCCATCCCGGTTTCAGATAAAGCTGCTCGACCCACTCGCCCTCTACGGCGATGAAGCCGAGGGTCTCACCCCCTGCCTCGGCGATGGTAACCTTTTGATGCTGCAGCACATGGCCGCGGATGAAAGCCCGATCTTCTTCCGGCGTATGCACCACCGGCATCCAGTCGAAGGAGCTCAGCGCCGACCGCATGACCCGCGCGATCTCGTCCGCGTCCGCTTGTCTTCCCGGGCGCAGGACGATTTCGCGCGGCATCGGCCTCAGGCCGCCTGCTTCTTCGGCGAGATCAGCCCACGCGCGACGAGCAGCTCGGCGATCTGCACCGCGTTCAGCGCCGCACCCTTGCGCAGATTGTCGGAGACCACCCACAGCGCGAGGCCGTTATCCACGGTCGGGTCCTCGCGGATGCGGCTGATATAGGTGGCGTCCTCGCCGGCGCTTTCGTAGGGCGTCACGTAGCCGCCGTCCTCATGCTTGTCGACCACCAGGCAGCCCGGCGCCTCGCGCAGGATCTCGCGCGCCTTGTCGGCGGAAAGCGGCTTCTCGAACTCAAGGTTCACCGCCTCCGAATGGCCGATGAAGACCGGCACACGCACACAGGTCGCCGTCAGCTTGATCTTCGGATCGAGCATCTTCTTGGTTTCGGCCACCATCTTCCACTCTTCCTTGGTGTAGCCGTCCTCCATGAAGACGTCGATATGCGGAATGCAGTTGAAGGCGATGCGCTTGGTGAACTTGTTCGTCGAGATGGGATCGGCCACGAAGACGGCGCGGGTCTGCTCGAAGAGCTCGTCCATGCCCTCTTTGCCGGCCCCGGAGACCGACTGGTAGGTGGAGACCACCACCCGCTTGATCCTTGCCACGTCATGCAGAGGCTTCAGCGCCACGACCAGCTGTGCGGTGGAGCAGTTGGGATTGGCGATGATGTTCTTCTTTGAGAACCCCTCCACCGCGTCCGGATTGACCTCCGGAACGACGAGCGGGACGTCCTGGTCGTAGCGCCAGGCGGACGAATTGTCGATGACGACGCAGCCTTGGCGGCCGATCTTCGGCGAGAACTCCTTGGAGACCGAGCCGCCTGCCGACATCAGGCAGATATCGGTGTCGGAGAAGTCGTGATTGTCGAGCGCCTTCACCTTCAGCGTCTTGTCGCCGTAGGAGACTTCCGTGCCAAGGGAGCGGCGCGAGGCGAGCGGCACGACCTCGTCGGCGGGAAAGCCGCGCTCTTCCAGAATGTTGAGCATCTCCCGGCCGACATTTCCGGTGGCGCCGGCAACGGCTATCTTGAAACCCATGGGTTCTTAACTCCTGTCCCTCTCCGCTTGGCTTGGTATCCGAGGCCCGCCGGCCGCGCGGGCTCCTCGCCTCCCCGGCCTGGCTCGGGGAGAGAGCGAGCGGGCCAAGGAAGGTCAGACCGTTTTGGCGGTCGTTTTGGCCGTCGTCTCGGTAAAGCGGAAACCGGCGCCGCTGTTCCCGGCGGCGTCAAACAGGCTGGCAATGAGGTGCGCTGAAAGGTGGGGGCGCATGAGCCGGGCAGTCTCCGTTTCCGCGCCGGGTTTTACGCCGAATCGGCGCGAAGTCAATCGTGCGGCCGCGTGGTCGCTCGCTTGAACGTGATTTTGGCCGCGCGCTTCCTCGTCGTAGGCTCGGGCACGGCGGGAAACGGAGACAGATGACGGAGATGGCCATGAGACGTCGAACGCCGATGCGCTTCCTACCGCGTATCCTCGCTCTGGGGATCGGCCTTGCCGCCGGCGCCGCCGTTCCGGCGCTCGCTCACCACGGCTGGGCCTGGACCGAGGACGAGCCTTTCGAGCTCACCGGCACCGTCGAGGACATCTATATCGGCAACCCCCACGTCACGCTCACGGTACGCGCCGAAGACGGCCTCTGGCACGTCGACCTGGCACCGCTCACGCGGACGCTGCGCGCCGGTTTCGACGAGGGCGCGGCGGCGAGCGGCGATACCGTGACCTGCGTCGGCTTCCGCTCGCGCGACCCCGGGCAGTTGAGCATGAAGGCGGCGCGCGTCGTCGTCGACGGCGAGACCTACGACGTCTATCCCAGCCGCGTGCCAGGCGCCTGAGGGCCCGACGCGGATGCTGGCGGAGTGGCTGCAGGCGCTGCACGACTGGCAGGTGGCGGCGCTTATTCGCCGTTCGCTCTATGTCTATCCGCTCCTCAACGCCACGCACATCTTTTCGCTGACGCTCTTGATCGGAGGGATCCTGCCGGCGGATCTGAGGATGCTGGGGCTGTTCCCGAGTATCGCCGCGGCACCCTTCCTGCGGCTGATGGCAAGAATTTCCGCCATCGGCCTGGCGCTCGCCGTCGTCACCGGCTTCCTGCTGTTCTCGGTCCAACCGCTGGAATACGCCTACAACGCGGCATTCCTGACCAAGGTCTCGCTCGTCGCCCTCGGCGCGGCGAACGCGATTTTCATCCGCCTCGGCGCCGGCTGGCAAAAGGCCACGACCGGCGGTGCCATAAGCCCTCGCCTCAGGGCCGGTGCGGCACTGTCGCTGATCATCTGGATCGCCGCACTCATCGCCGGCCGCTGGATCGCCTTCCTCTGAGGCGCTGGCCTGGGGAACATTTCGCCCCCGCGCTCATTTGCCGAGGCAGGGAGTGCACGCATGGCCGAAAAGCAGAAAAGAACATTTTCCGGGCGCGATACCAGCCAAGGCTACATCGTGCTCAAGACGCCGCTGCGGCGGGCGATTTTCATCGCCGGCCTGGCGGGCATCGTCATCGTGTCCCTCTTGCTGGCGCTTGCCTGAGGTGGAGGCTAATCCGCCTCCACCTGGAGAGGGGCCGCCGGAAAGCCTAAGCCGAAAGCGCCCGGAACTTCTCCACCACGGCGTCGCCCATCGCCGAGGTGCTCACCTCGCGCATACCCTCCGACATGATATCGCCGGTGCGATAGCCTTCGTCCAGTACGTCCGAGATCGCCTTCTCCAGGCGGTCGGCTTCCGCGATCATGTTGAAGGAATAGCGCAAGCACATTGCGAAGGAAGCGATCATGGCGATGGGGTTGGCCACCCCCTTGCCGGCGATGTCGGGCGCCGAGCCGTGCACCGGCTCGTAGAGAGCCTTACGGCTGCCGGTCTTGGGATCCGGGCTCCCAAGCGAAGCCGACGGCAGCATACCGAGCGAGCCCGTCAGCATCGCCGCCACGTCGGACAGCATGTCGCCGAACAGGTTGTCCGTAACGATCACGTCGAACTGCTTTGGCCACCGCACGAGCTGCATGCCGCCGGCATCCGCCAACATGTGGGTGAGTTCGACATCGGAATACTTCGCCTTGTGGGTCTCTGCCACGACCTCCTTCCAAAGCACGCCGGACTTCATGACGTTATGCTTTTCCATCGAGCACACCTTATTGCCGCGCGTGCGCGCCAACTCGAAGGCGACGCCGGAGATGCGCTCAATCTCGAAGGTATCGTAGACCTGCGTGTCGATGCCGCGCTTCTGGCCGTTGCCGAGATCAATAATCTCCTTCGGCTCGCCGAAATACACACCGCCCGTTAATTCCCGCACGATGAGGATATCGAGCCCCTCGACAACCTCCTTCTTCAGCGAGGAGGATTCGGCCAGCGCCGGGTAGCAGATGGCGGGGCGCAGGTTGGCGAAAAGCTCCATCTCCTTGCGCAGGCGCAGGAGCCCCGCTTCCGGCCGCACCTCGTAGGGCACACCGTCCCACTTCGGACCGCCGACGGCGCCGAACAGAACCGCGTCGGCGGCAAGCGCCCGCTCCATATCGGTGTCGGAGATGGCCTCGCCATGGGCGTCATAAGCCGAGCCGCCGACCAGCCCCGCCTCCGTCTCGAAGCCGGCGCCGAACTCGGCGTTCATGATGGCGATGAGCTTCGTGACCTCGGCCATCGCCTCGGGACCGATACCGTCGCCTGGAAGGAGGAGGAGCTTGCGCGTTGCCATGGGTGCCTCTTGCGGATATGGAGATCGCGCCCTTGCTAAACGGCGGCGCGGGCTTGCGCAAGATGCGAAAGATCAGGCACGGCCGCGCTACACCTGCAGGTGCCGAGGTTTGTGACAGCTAGGCGCCCGCGCGGTCGCGCTTCAGCGCCGTCACCTCGATCTCGACCTTCATTTCCGGCTTGGCGAGCTTGCAGACGACCATGGTCGCCGCCGGCCGGATGTCGCCGAAGGCCTCGCCCAGGATGGGGAAGACGCGGTCCACATAGGCGCGGTCCGTTACGTAGTAATGCGCCCGCACCACATCCGCCATGTCGAATCCGCCTTCCTCGAGTGCAGCGCGGATGGTGGCGAGGCAGTTCCTCGCCTGCTCCTCCACGCCGGGAGGCATGGTCATGGTGGCGTAATCGTAGCCGGTGGTGCCGGAGACGAAGCACCAGTCGCCGTCGACCACCGCACGGCTGTAGCCGGCGGTCTTCTCGAAGGGAGAACCGGTGGAGATCAGGTGACGCACAGGGCTTGTCCACTCATGCCCACGGGCGGCTTTCGGCGTATTTGTGCTCGAACGTCTCGATGGCCGGCGCTTTCTCCAGCGTCAGCCCGATATCGTCGAGCCCATTGAGCAGGCAGTGGCGCTTGAAGGCATCGATCTCGAAGGTGATGACGCCGCCGTCCGGCCCGCGGATTTCCTGTGCTTCGAGGTCCACCGACAGCGTCGCGTTGGCGCCGCGCTCGGCGTCGTCCATCAGCTTCTCCAGGTCCTCCGGGCTGACGACGATAGGCAGGATGCCGTTCTTGAAGCAATTGTTGTAGAAAATGTCGGCGAAGCTGGTGGAGATGACGCAGCGGATGCCGAAATCGGCGAGCGCCCACGGCGCGTGCTCGCGGGAAGACCCGCAGCCGAAATTGTCGCCGGCAACCAGCACCTTGGCGTTGCGGTAGGCCGGCTTGTTCAAGACGAACTCCGGGTTTTCCGAGCCGTCCTCGTTGTACCGCATCTCGGCGAAAAGCCCCGTGCCGAGCCCCGTGCGCTTGATCGTCTTCAGATAATCCTTGGGGATGATCATGTCGGTATCGACATTGACGATGGGGAGCGGCGCGGCAACGCCGGTGAGCGTGGTGAACTTTTCCATTGGCCTTGATGCCTGTCTGATCTTGCAGAGTGGGTCGAGCCACCATTTACATCAAGCTTGGGCCTAAGCAAAGGCTCTTGCGCCCGGCGCCGCGCTCGGCCATGAAATGTGCCCATGCATGAGCCCCTCGCCTGCCTCCGCCGCTCCGTCCTCTACGTGCCGGCCAGCAACGAAAAAGCGCTGAAGAAAAGCGCCGCACTCGCCTGCGACGCCGTCATCTTCGATCTCGAGGACGCCGTTGCGCCTGAAGAAAAGACGGAGGCGCGCGAGCGGCTGCGGAGGTTCCTCGACGGTCCTAATCGCCCGCAATGCGAGGTCGTCGTCCGCATCAATGCGCTTTCCGGCGAATGGGGGACGGAAGATCTCCTCGCCGCCCGCGCGCTGAAACCCGACGCCATCCTGCTCCCCAAGGTGGACGGCCCGCGCGACATCCTCGACGTCGACGCGGCGCTGGACGAGACCGACGCACCGCGCTCGCTCCGCCTCTGGGCGATGATGGAGACCTCGCGCTCCCTCCTCAATGCCGGCCCCATCGCCGAATTGGGCCGCGACCCGGCGGCACGGCTCGCCTGCCTCGTCGCCGGCACCAACGATCTGGTGAGGGAAACCGGCATCGCCCCCGGCCCCGGCCGCGGCAATCTCCTACCATGGCTGATGCAGCTCGTGCTCGCCGCCCGCGCCGGCAACCTCACCGTGCTCGACGGCGTGATGAACGATTTCCGCGATCTTGAAGCCTTCGCCCGCGAATGCGCCGAGGCCCGCGCCATGGGCTTCGACGGCAAGACGCTCATCCACCCGGCACAGATCGCCCCCGCCAACGCCGCGTTCGCGCCGACGAAGGGGGAGGTGGCCGAGGCCCAGGCCGTCGTGGCCGAATTCGCCAAACCGGAAAACCGCTTCCGCGGCGTCGTCTCGCTGAACGGCCGCATGATCGAGCGCCTGCATCTGGAGATGGCCGAAGGGCTGCTCGCCAAGGCGAAACAAATCGAGGAGAAAGGCGAATGAGGCTCTACCGCTTCCTGACCGGGCCCGACAATTCCAGCTTCTGTCACAAGGTCACCGCGGCCCTGAATAAGGGCTGGCTCCTCCACGGCGGCCCCACTTACGCCTATGACACCGAGACACAGACCATGCGCTGCGGCCAGGCCGTCTACAAGGAAGTGGAAGGGGTGGACTATACACCGGACATCAAGCTGGGCGATTATTGAGCCCTACGACACGCATCGTTCCGGAAGCCGGCGCGATAGCGGAGGCTGTCCGGAACCCATTCCGGACCATGAAATGCCCCGGAGTGGATCCCCGGCTCTCACTCCGCTTCGCTCCATTCGGCCGGGATGGTCACGCACTGGCGCTCGGCCACTCACCTGCGTTCTCCTCGATGCGCGCCATATCGTCGTCCGACAGGCCGAAATGATGGCCGATCTCGTGGATCAGCACATGCGCCACGATGTCACCCAGCGTCTCCTCGTTCTCGGCCCAGTAGTCGAGGATGGCGCGGCGGTAGAGCGTGATGCGGTTGGGCCCTTCGCCGGTAGCCGGGTTCCAGCGCTCGGCGATGCCGCGCCCCTCGAACAGGCCGAGCAGGTCGAACGGCGTTTCCAACGCCAGGTCGTCCATGATCTCCTCGGTGGGAAACTCGTCGATCTGGATGACGATGTCGCCGGTGAGTTCACGAAACTCCTTCGGCAGGTTGGCATAGGTCTCCATCGCCAGAAGTTCGAATTCGGCGAGAGAGGGAGAGAGCTGGTCGTGCCAGGCGCGTGTCTGGTAGATGCGTGCCATCTTGTGTCCTTTGCCGCGCATATAGCGTTTTCCGGCGCCGGATTCGAGAGCGCAGGTGGTTCCTCTCCTTTTTAGGGAAATAACGCATCACAGGAAGGAATATAATCCTTCTTGACTCTTGGGCAAAGCTCTGGAATTGATAGGAACATAACAGGAACAGAATAAACGGCCGGAGCGGACGGCATGGCACGCACTGCCATGGCGCAGGAGACGATTTGCGCCCTGCGCCGGAAAATCGCCAGGATCGAGGGGGCCCTGCCCGAACGGCTTGCCGCGCCGGAGGAAGGGGAGAGCCTGGTGCTGCGCCGTTACGGCCGCCCCGAGGGTGCGGCAGCGCCCATGTCCCTCGCGGAAACGGGAACGCCGCGCCTCGACGCCGCTCTCGGCGGCGGCATCCTGCAGGCGGCTCTAACGGAGGTCATCGGCCGTGAGACCCGCGACAGCGGGATCGTTTCCGGATTTTCGCTGGCACTTGCCGCGATTGCCTCGCGAGCGGGCGCCTTCTCGGCCGAGGGCGCTCGGCCGGTCCTGTGGGTCGCCACAGCGGACATTCTTGCTGAAGCCGGCTTTCCCTATGCGCCTAGCGTGGAGCAGTTCTTCGGCCTCACCCCCGACCGGCTTCTCCTGGTTCGGGCAAACCGGCTCGAAGATGCGCTCTGGGCGGCGGAAGAGGCCGCCCGGCTGGGCGGCTTCTCGGCCACCTTCCTGGAACTGCGCGGCAACCCAGCAAGGCTGGATCTGACCGCCACGCGACGCCTGCACCATCGCGCGAGGGATGCCGGGCGGCCCGTATTCCTCATCCGCCATTCATCCGAGCCGGAGCCTACGGCGGCCCCCACGCGCCTTCTCGTCTCCCCCGCGCCCTCTTCCCTGCGCGAAACCCTTGCCGGACCGCTCCCCCGCTCCATCGGCCCGCCGGCCTTTGCCGTCACCCTGGCCAGGAGCCGGACCGGGAAAACCGGAACATTCACACTGGAATGGAACCCCCATGACTTCGTTTTTCAGGAAAGATGGCCCACCGGGGAACGGGGATCTGCTTTCAAGAGCAGCCGGGGAGCGCAGGATACTGGCGGTATGGCTACCGCATCTTTCGACCGACCGGATCCTGCGCCGCCGGTACGGGGCGGGCTGGCGCCTGCGCGCAAGGAGAGGCGCGCAGGCTGACTTTCCGTCACTGGTCATAAGCTGCCGGGAGGGCAACACCCAGCGCATCGCCGCCCTGGACGAGCGGGCCGCCTCACTCGGCCTGAAGCCGGGGATGGGTATTGCCGACGCACGCGCCATGCATCCGAGGATCGAGATCATCGAGGCCGATCCGGATGCCGACCGGCGGCTGCTGGAAAGCTTGGCCGACTGGTGTGACCGCTTCACACCGCTGGTGGCTCTCAACGGCGCGGATGGACTCTTCCTCGACATCAACGGCTGCGCGCATCTTTTCGGCGGCGAGGATGCGATGCTGGAGGAGATCGTCCGCCGGCTCACGCATCAAGGGTTCGACGCGCGCGCCGCTCTCGCCTCCACGCCGGGCATGGCCTGGGCGGCGACGCGCTACTATGAAGGCCGCGACCGGAACGTGCCTGCGGGCGAGGAGGAGCACGCGCTTGCCCCTTTGCCCCTTGCCGCTTTGCGCCTGGAGGAGAAGACCCGGTTCGGCCTCGAAAGCGTGGGCCTGCGCCATGTCGGGGCACTGCTCGGCGCACCGCGCGCGCCGCTCGCCCGCCGCTTCGGGAGCATGCTCATCACCCGTCTGGACCAGGCCCTGGGGATGATCGAGGAAGTCATCTCGCCACGCCTTCCCGTGGCGCCGCTCTCTGTCGAACGCCAGCTTGCAGAGCCGATCGGCACCAGGGAGGATATCGAGCGGCTGGTCCTCATTCTTGCCCGCACCTTGAAGGGCGATCTGGAGCGGCGCGGCGAAGGCGCAAGGCGGCTACAGCTTTCCCTTTTCCGGGTCGACGGTGCCGTGGTGCGCATTCGGGTGGGCACGTCGCGTCCGTTGCGTGAGCCGCCGCTGATCGCAAGGCTGTTCCAAGAGAGGCTGACCGCCCTCGAAAACAGCCTCGATGCCGGATACGGCTTCGATCTGGTACGGCTTTCGGTTGCCGTCGCTGTGCCCTTCGTGATGCAGCAAGCGGATTTTTCGGGGCACGCATCGGAGGAAGAGGAGGCGCTTTCCCTCCTTGCCGACCGCATTCGCGCGCGCCTCGGCAACGGCGCCATTCTCGTCCCGGCCTTGGTCGAGAGCCACGTGCCCGAGCGCAGGGCCCGCTTCGCTCCCATCGAGGAGGAGGCGCGCGCCCGGCCGACAGGGACAACGGGACCGCTGCCGACGGCCGGGGCTCGTCCCATCCGGCTTCTGGAAAAGCCCGAGCCGGTGACGGCCTCGGCGGAAGTCCCCGAAGGCCCGCCCCTTTCCTTCCGCTGGCGGCGGGCGCTTTACCGTGTGGCACGCGCGGAGGGGCCCGAGCGCATCGCCTCCGAATGGTGGCACGAGGACCCTCCTGCGCCCACGCGCGATTATTTCCACGTCGAGGACATGGCCGGCCGCCGCTACTGGCTCTACCGGGAGGGACTTTATGGCGAGACCGCCGCACCGCGATGGTTCCTGCACGGGATTTTCCCATGAGCGCCCCCGCCTATGCTGAATTCGGCGTGCAGTCGAACTTCTCCTTCCTGCGCGGCGCTTCGAAGCCGGAGGAGTTGGTCGTCGCGGCAAAGTTGCTCGGCCATTCGGCCCTGGGCCTTGCCGACCGCAACACCGTGGCGGGCGTGGTGCGGGCCTGGAGCCAGTCCAAACACATCAAGCTGACGGAGAATGCCGAGCTGACCCAGCTTCCTTATCACCCCGGCAGCCGGCTCGTCTTCTCCGACGGCACACCGGATATTCTTGCCTATCCGCAAGACCGGCAGGGCTGGGCGTATCTCTGCCGGATGCTGACAGAAGCAAATCTGCGCGAGGAAAGCGAAAAGGGCGCGCTCGTCCTTTTCGCGAAAGACCTCTTCGAATGGGGGGATCGCATCTCGCTCGCCGCCCTGCCCGATCTTGAAGCGCAGCCGGAGGAAACGCTTTCCTTCCTCAAGCGCCTGAAGGACCGCTTTGGGCGAGCGGTCCGGCTTGCGGTAGCACCTTCCTATGGCGGGAATGACCGCTGGAAGCTGGCCCAGGCGGCAAATATGGCAGAGGCCTCGAGCCTGCCGCTGATGGCGACCAATGACGTGCTCTATCATGCAGCGGAGCGGCGCCCGCTGCAGGATGTGCTGACCGCGATCCGGTTGAACACGCCGATAACGGAGACAGGCTTCGCCCTCGAAGCCAACGCCGAGCGCCACCTGAAACCGCCGGAGGAAATGACACGGCTCTTCCGTCACTACCCCGAAGCGCTCACCGAGACGATCCGTTTTGCCGAAAGCCTTTCCTTCTCGCTCGCAGAGCTTCAATACAATTATCCCGACGAACCGACGGAATCCGGCCTTCCGCCTCAGGAGGAGCTCGAACGGCTCACCTGGGAAGGCGCGCGCAAGCGGTTCCCAGACGGCGTTTCTCCCAAGATAGAGGCGATAATCCGGCACGAGCTGGAGACGGTCCGCGAGTTGCAATACGCCCGCTACTTCCTGACCGTCCACGACATCATGAAGTTTGCCCGCGGGAAAGGTATCCTCTGCCAGGGCCGGGGTTCGGCCGCCAATTCCATTGTCTGTTACTGCCTGTTCATCACCGATGTCGGACCGGACATCATCGATACCCTTTTCGAGCGCTTCATTTCAAAGGAGCGCAACGAACCGCCGGACATCGATGTCGATTTCGAGCATAGCCGGCGCGACGACGTCATCGCTTATATCTACAGGAAGTACAGTGAGAAGCGGACCGCACTCGCCGCCTCTGTCGTCACCTATCGCGGCCGCTCCGCACTGCGCGAGGTCGCCAAGGCGCTCGGCCTCTCCGAGGACACGATGGCCGCGCTCTCCGGCTCGATCTGGGGTTGGTCGAGCGCCGAGCTCGGCGACACGGAGACAGGCGCCGCCGGCCTCGATAAAGCCGACCCTCGGACAAAGCATCTGGTCGACCGCGCGAATGAGATTTTAGGTTTCCCGCGTCACCTGTCTCAACATGTCGGCGGCTTCGTCATCACCAGGGACCGGCTCGACGAGATGGTCCCCATCGTCAAGACGGCGATGGACGAGCGCAAGATGGTGGAGTGGGACAAGGACGACCTCGATGCGGTCAAGATGCTTAAGGTCGATGTCCTGGCGCTCGGCATGCTGTCCTGCCTGCGGCGTTCATTCGAGCTACTGAAGGAACACTACGACGTTCGGGACGACCATGGCCGGCCTCTCGAACTGGCAACGGTCCCGATCAAGGACCGGCGCGTCTACGACATGATCTGCCGGGCGGACACGCTCGGCGTCTTCCAGGTCGAGTCCCGCGCACAGATGTCGATGCTCCCCCGCCTCAAGCCGCGCAAATTCTATGATCTCGTTATCGAGGTGGCCATCGTCAGGCCGGGGCCCATCCAGGGCGACATGGTGCATCCCTATCTTCGCCGGCGTGAGGGAAAGGAAAAGCCGGAATACGTGCGGCCGGAACTCAAGGCCATTCTGGAGAGAACGCTCGGCGTGCCGCTCTTCCAGGAACAGGCGATGAAGATCGCCGTCGTGGCCGGCGGCTTTTCCCCCGGCGAGGCCGACCAGTTGCGCCGCGCGATGGCGACTTTCAGGCGCACGGGCACGATCCACGAGTACCGCCAGAAGATGATCGACGGCATGGTGTCGCGGGGCTATCCGCGCGAGTTCGCCGAGCGCTGCTTCAAGCAGATCGAAGGGTTCGGCGACTACGGCTTCCCCGAAAGCCACGCCGCCTCCTTCGCCCTCCTCGTCTATGCCTCCGCGTGGTTCAAGACCTTCTATCCGGACGTCTTCTGCGCGGCGATCCTCAACGCCCAGCCCATGGGCTTCTACGCGCCGGCGCAGCTCGTGCGCGACGCGCGCGAGCATGGTGTCGAGGTTCGCGCCGCGGACATCAACCTGTCCGAATGGGACTGCACGCTGGAAGAAGCCCCCTTTGACCGTGCCCGCGTGGCGGACCGGCATACACAGATGCGCCCGGTCATTGCGACACGGCACGCCGTGCGCCTCGGCTTGCGCCAGGTCAAGGGGCTTTCGGAGGAGGACGTGAAGCGGCTGGTGGAAAATCGCGGTGCCGGCTACGATTCCGTGCGCGACCTGTGGCTGCGCGCGGGCTTGGGCAAAAGCACCGTCGCCCGTCTGGCGGAGGCCGATGCCTTCCGCTCCCTCGGCCTCGACAGGCGCTCGGCACTTTGGGCCGCGCGGGCGCTGGACGAGAAAGCCGCCGCCGAGCGCTTGCCGCTTTTCGACCGGCCAAGCCTGCGCCTTGCCGACCGCGAGCCGGAGATGCGCCTGCCGCCCATGCCGCTCGGCGAACACGTGGTGCACGATTACCGCGCGCTCGGTCTGTCGCTCAAGGCGCATCCTGTCTCCTTCCTGCGCACCCGCCTCGATGCGGAAGGCGTGACCTCCAACGAAAGTCTGCCGGTGATGGGTAACGGGCGCCGCCTTTCCGTCGCCGGCCTGGTGCTCATCCGCCAGCGCCCCGGCACCTCCAAAGGCGTCATCTTCATGACCCTCGAGGACGAAACCGGCATCGCCAACATCGTCGTCTGGCACAAAACCTTCGAGCGTTTCCGGCCGCAGGTGCTGGGCGCCCGCTTCGTGCGCGTCACGGGTCGCCTCCAGGCGGCCTCGGGCGTCATCCACCTCATCGCCGAGCGGATCGAAGACCTGAGCATCTGGCTCGACATCCTTGTCAAGGACGAACGGCAAAGGGAGGACGGCAGGTGGACCGAGGCGAAACAGCCGGGCGCTCCGGCTGCGCAAGGCAGACCGCCGCCATCGGAGGGAGCCCCGCGGCTGGTGCGCGCCCAAGCCGCCGCCGTCATGCCCAAGGGGCGGAATTTCCATTAGAGCCGTTCATCGTTTCATGGAATCAATGAACTGATCTAACTCCTTGTTTTATCGCAATTCCGGACGGAAAAACCGGTTTCCACTTCCTGGATGCCGCTTATCTTTCCCAAAACCGGCATCCACTTTCGGGATCATGCTCTAAAAAGCCAAGCGGAAAGGACGTGGCCTCACGTCAGGGGTGGTCCGGATCCAGTGGCCGCGCTTCCGACGGCAGCATGACGGGAACGCCGTCGCGCACCGGATAAGCAAGCTGGGCCGCCCTGGAGATCAGCTCGCTGCCCGCCGGGTCCCATTTAAGCGGGCCCCTGGTGAGGGGACAAACCAGAAGCTCCAGAAGCTTCGGCTCGATCAAGGCCTGTTCGCTCCGCCCTCTGTCAGTCATGTCACCGGCGTCTCCGCTCCACTCCACTGTCCACCGAACACACTTCCTCGCCCATTCATAGCATGATGGCGGGACGAGCGAGAGGGCGTCCGGCGCCCCTATATTTCGCCCGTACGGGAGCGGCACTCAGGAAAACAGCAGCGAGGAAAGCTTGCGCCTGGCCGAAAGGGTCGCCGGATCGCTCATCCCCCAGGCATCGAAGAGCTCCAGAAGCTTCGCCCGTGCTGCGTCGTCATTCCAGCTCCGATCCGCCCTGACGACGACGAGCAGGTGTTCCGCCGCTTCCTCGCGCTTTCCCTCCGCGTTTCGGATGAGCGCCAGATCGAAGCGCGCCTGATGGTCGGCAGGGTCCGCCTCAAGCCGCCTCTGCAGGGCGACCGGGTCGCCGAGCCCCGCCACCTGTTCGGCCAGCGCCATCTTGGCCCGCACTGCGGCAACGGAAGCGGCATCCTTCTTCGCTTCCGGCACCCGCTCGAGCACAGCCCGTGCCTCGTCGGCCTGCCCCGCCTCGAACAGGAGGTCGGCAAGGGCCGCCAACGCCTCCACATGCTCCGGCTCCTGCTGCAGGACCGCCGAATAGATCTGCGCCGCCATCTGCTGGTCGCCGGCCTCGCGCGCCTCCGCCGCCGCTGCCAACGCTTCCTCGACGCGGTTGCCGCCACCGGCCGAGAGCTTCTTCACGAAGTCGCGAATCTGGCTCTCTGGAACGGCACCCATGAAACCGTCGACGGGCTGGCCGTCCTTGAAGGCGATGACGGCGGGAATCGACTGGATGCCGAGTTGGCCGGGAATGGCCGGGTGCTCATCGATGTTCAGCTTCACGAGCTTGACGCCGCCGCCTGCCTCGCGCACCACCTTCTCGAGCGCCGGCGTAAGCTGCTTGCAGGGGCCGCACCACGGCGCCCAGAAATCCACCAGCACCGGCTGGCGGCTCGACTCCTGGACGACATCGGCGGCAAAGGACGCCGTCGACGTGTCCTTGATAAGACCGGACGCCCCGGGAGCGGCCTCCGCGAAGCCGTTGCCGCTTCCCGCCTCGCCGCCTGGCCCGCCGAAACTGACATTCGCCGTCATCTGACCGCCTGTTCCGCCATAGGGATTGTCGTGGTTGCTCATTTCTGCCCCTTCGTGTACTTGACGCGCCTGCTCGCCAAGGCAACGCCGGGGCGCCGTCTCGCCGATAAGAGCGGAAAACGTGATGTGGCGATCATTGCGAAACTTTCAAGACGAGCGGCCGGTGCCCGGTCGTTTCGAGGAAACGCATGAGGTCGGCCCTGCGGATTGATATCGTCGCCTCATTGTGAAGCGGATGCGCGTTGATGATCTCGTGCTCCAGGAGCGCTTCGTCCAGCACCACGGTAACCTTCCGCTCGCTATCGTTGACCACGCCGAAGACGGTGACGGCACCGGGGGTAACCCCGAGCAGAGCCATAAGCCTGTCCGGCTTGCCGAAGGACACGCGGCCGGACGCGCCGATCGCATGGTGAATCGTCTTGAGGTCCACCCGCGCATCCTCTTCGACCGTCACCAGGAAATACCGATCCTTCTTATCCTTCAAGAGCAGGTTTTTTGTATGACCGCCGGAAATTTCGCCACGCAGGTCTTGCGATTCCTCGACCGTGAAAAGCGGAGGATGGCGATGGGTCGTCACCACGATGCCGAGTCCCGCGAGATAATCCATCAGTTCTTCCGGCGATCTCGGCATGACCCCTCACTTCGAATAGCTGGCACCACACCGGTGTATGCGCTCCCGCCGCCTTTTTGCAAGCACGACCGCCAGCGGCAGCGAACGACCGATGTTTGTGGAAGCACCCGGCGCCCCGGGCGAATGCAAAGCCGGCACGAATTCCCTGTTGCAATCGGCCGGCAGTTCAGCCATATAAGCGCCGCTTACGGCTTTCGCCGTGCGAGCGGGTGTAGCTCAGGGGTAGAGCACAACCTTGCCAAGGTTGGGGTCGAGGGTTCGAATCCCTTCGCCCGCTCCAGTTTTCTTCAAGAATATCAAAGGCCTGGTGGGCGCCTTCAGGGGCGTTTTCTGCTTCCCCCGTCTGCGAAAGGGGGGAAGCAGTTGGCGGGTAGGGACCAGCAGCTTTATCTGATCCTGCCAAAGCCGATCCGCTTGGCGCCTTTCCGGAACAGTGCCTCGGCGTCGGGTGCGAACCTCAAGGCGGTGAGGAAATCGTCGACGCTGTAGCTTGGGAGCGTCTCGCGGATAGCCTTCGCATAGGCCCGGCCCTCCTCCACCCGGTCGGCCAACGCGAGACAATGAGCGGCTATGGCGCGGATGACGACATGGGCATTGGGCCGCGCGGCCGCCTTGACCGCCCATTCCGCGGCTTCCTCGAACTGGCCGAGACGAACATGAGCCATCGCCCGCGCGCCAAGCATTGCAAACAGCAGAGGGTCGAACGGGCTCAAGCTGCGCGAGTGATCGGCTGACCCGATGGCAGCACCCGGATCCCCCGACTGGGAATGGACGAAGGCGAGCGCATAGTGGCCGAGCGCGAAATTCGGGCTGAGGTCCACCGCCCGCTCCAATTCGCCGAGAGACTCGTCCTGTCGCCCGCGCAGCCATAGCGCGCGGCCCATCGCCCAATGAGCAGCCGGGTCGTGGTCGTCAATGATAAGGCTTCGGCCCGCTGCCTCGAAGGCGAGATCGGTCTCACGCTCACGATCCGCCCAATGCTGAAAGGCGCTCTGCCAGTGGGTGAAGGACAGGCCTGCATAGGCGCGGGCAAAGGTCGGATCCAGCCGCACCGCCATCTCGAAGAAGTGCCGGGCCTGCTCGTTGTCGCCTCTGGTGAAGCGATACATATGCCAGAGACCGCGATGATGGGCTTCCCAGGCATCGAGCGAGTTAGGCGGCTTGAGGATTGCGCGGTTCTTTTCCGCGGCCTCGATCTCGTTGGCGATCGAGGCAACAATTCTGTTGCCGATTTCGTCGAGGACGATGAAGGCATCGTCCGCCTTGTGGTCGAAGGCCTCCGCCCAAACGATTCTGGCCGTACGCGCCTCGACCAGTTCGATCGTCACGGTAAAGCGGCCTGCCTCGCGCCGCAGCATCCCGCTGGCGACGTAGTCGATATCGAGCCTCCTGGCGGCGTCTTCGGGCCCGATATTTCGCTCCGCGAGGGCAAAGACTGAGCCCTGTGCGATTACGAACAGGCTCCTCAGCTTGGCCAGACGGGTGATGATATCGTGGGTGAGGCCGTCGGCGAGCCCGCCGCGAAGGCTGCCTGCGTTCGTTTGCTCCAGAAAAGGCATAACGGCGAGGGAGGCGCGCCGAGCCGTGAAAGCGCCGGCTTCGGCGGAGCCGGCCACCGTCGCCGACGCGGAAGCCGCGGGGATCGCTTCGATAGAGCGTGATGCGACTGCCCGCCAGTCCCTGAGGGTCCGCCACGCCTCGCGAATCGGTGCGAAATCCAGATCCTCGGCTTCAAAGAGCTTGGCGGTCGCGGCAAGATGCTCCTCGCATTCACCGATTTGGCCGCGCGCCAACAGCGCGCGCAGCAGCGTCACATGCGCGCGCCCATCATACGGGGCAAGCTCGACCCACTTGTCCAGCAGTGGAAAGACCTCGTCGAAGCCCACAGGGAGGCTTTCTACGAGGTGCTCCAGCACAGCCGTGTGACAGGCCCTGAGGCTGCGTCTTTGTGCGATGAGCCAGCTATCGAACTGCAGGCTGCGGTCGATCTCCAGCCCTTCCATAAAGTCGCCCGCGAAAAGGCAGGAGAGCGTTCGCAGGCGTTCCGCATCCAGCGTCCCTATTCCTTCCCTAGCCGCGGCCGCAATCTCGACGGCATCCACGAAACAGCCGCTAAGATCGAGTGCGACCATATCGTCGGATGTCGCGACCCGGCGCCGGCCAGGCCCGTCGAGCATGCCTCTGAGCTTGCTGAGACACCACCGCAGCTCGCCGCGCGGGTCGTTCGGAACGTCCCAGAAGAGCTCGCAGAGACGGCTGCGCCCCACCGCATGTGGGGTGAGAGCCAGATAGGCAAAAAGCGCGCGCACCTTTCGCGAGGCCGGAAGGTCCAGCACGGTGCCATTCCGGTTGATTCTCAAAGGGCCGAGCATCCGCACATGGACGTCGTCGACGCCCAGCGACGGGGATTCCACGCGCCTTTCCACGTTCTCTCCAACGGTGGGCTCTCTGCGCACATTCTATCATTGAATGCGATGGACCGCATCCTGCATCGGGCTGGATGCCCACCCTCGCCTGCCCACTCCAGACTTGTGGAGCGGGCGGAAAGAAAGACTGAGAAAGAGGAGGAATAACAATGACCCTGAGTAGGAGTTGTCGTATCTCGCCGTCGGCCCTTTACGGCGCTGTCGCGCTCGGCGCACTTCTCGCCCTGTCGGTAACACCCGTGCCGGCCGGCGAGGCGCATCACACCGCAATCACCGAAGACCAGGTGGAGTGGCAGCCGGGCCCGCCCACTTTGCCGGCCGGCGCTCAGATTGCCGTGCTGCATGGCAATCCGGCCGAGGAAGGCCAATTCGTCTTTCGACTGAAATTTCCCGCCGGCTACGTGATCGCGCCCCACCGCCATCTGAAGGAGGAGCATGTTACGGTCGTTTCGGGAGGCTTCGGCATGGCCACCGGAGAGACGTACGACCGTAGCACGGCGCCCATCCTGCCGCCGGGAAGTTTCGTACGTATACCCGTCGGCACAGCACATTTCGCCTGGGCCGACGAAGAGACGGTCGTCCAGCTCAACGGCATCGGCCCGTTCGGTGTCGAATACGTCAATCCCAAGGACGACCCGCGGACGAACTAGGGCTATGATTGTTGGCTGGCCTGCCTCCGCTTGCAGCGCAGGACGGCGGCAGGCCGGCCGCACCGGAACCACCGGGAAGTCCGGATTCAACGTGATCACTAGGAGATCGTTCATGCCTATCCAAACAACGATACGTACGACGGCAGGCCGAGGCCGTCTCTTCGGCAGCATTCTCGACACGGTGGGCGACACGCCCACGATCCGGATCAACAATCTCAGCGTCGACCACGCGACCATTTATGTGAAGGCGGAATTCTTCAATCCCGCCGGATCGGTCAAGGACCGGCTGGCCCTGAACATCATCGAGGAGGCCGAGCGTACCGGGGCTCTGAAGCCGGGGCAGACGGTCGTCGAGGCGACCAGCGGCAATACCGGGATCGGCCTCGCCATGATCTGCGCGCAGAAGGGCTACCCCCTCGTGGTCACCATGGCCGACAGCTTCTCCATAGAGCGCCGTAAGCTGATGCGCATGCTGGGTGCAAAGGTCGTGCTGACGCCGCGTGCGGAAAAGGGCTTCGGCATGTACAGAAAGGCGGTCGAGCTGGCCGAGGCCAATGGCTGGTTCCTCGCGCGCCAGTTCGAGACCGACGCCAATGCCGACATCCACGAAGCGACCACGGCGCGCGAGATTATCAACGACTTTGCCGGGTCCAGGCTCGACTGGTTCGTGACCGGCTACGGCACCGGCGGCACGGTGGCCGGCGTCGGGCGCGTGCTGCGCCGGGAAAGGCCCGAAACGAAGATCGTGCTCAGCGAGCCGGCCAACGCCCAGCTTGTCGGCAGCGGCCATGAGCAGAAGCGCTCGCCCGACGGTGCCCCGGCTGCCAGCCACCCCGCCTTTGAGCCGCACCCGATCCAGGGCTGGACCCCCGACTTCATCCCCCATGTGCTGCAGGAAGCGATCGATTCCCGCTTCTATGACGAGGTCGTGCCGATTGCCGGGCCCGAGGGCATCAAATGGGCCAAGGCGCTGGCTCAGAAAGAGGGTATCTTTACCGGCATCTCCGGCGGGGCCACCTTCGCCGTGGCGCGTCAGATCGCCGAACGCGCGCCCACCGGCTCCGTCATCCTTTGCATGCTGCCGGATACAGGCGAGCGGTATATGACGACACCGCTCTTCGAGGCTATCGAAGCAGACATGGATGAGGAGGAGATGGCGCTCTCGCGCTCCACGCCAGGCTTTCAATTCGCCGCCTGAGCGGCAAGGAGCCCCCGTGAACGATATGCAGAACGCCCTGCGCGAGGTGGAAGAGACGCTCGATCCAGACGACTGGAGCAGCATACGTTCGCTCTCGCGCCGGATCATCGACGATTCCATCGCCTATCTGCGTGATGTCCGCGATCGGCCGGTGTGGCGGGAGGTGCCTGCGGAGGTGAGGGCCTTCTTCGATGCACCCCTGCCACGCTCGCCAGCGCCGCTCGCCGAGGTCTACCGCGAGGTCGCGGAGAACGTGATGCCCTATCCGATGGGCAATGTTCATCCGCGCTTTTGGTCCTGGTATATGGGATCGGGCAACTTCACCGGGGCGCTGGCAGACCTCCTGGCGGCGGTCCAAGGCTCCAATCTCGGCGGCGGCAACCACGCCGCCGCGTTTTTGGACGGCCAGGTGGTGAACTGGTGCAAGGAGATGATCGGCTTTCCGGCTTCCGCCAGTGGCACGCTGGTCAGCGGCGGTTCGATAGCGAACCTCATCGGGCTGACCGTGGCGCGCAACGTGAAGGCTGGCGTCGATGTACGGGAACATGGCGTCGCAGCCATCGAAAACCCCTTACGCTTCTACGGCTCGGATCAAATTCACAGCTGCCACCGCAAGGCCGTGGAAGCGCTCGGGATGGGAAACCGGGCCCTGCGGCGCATCGCGACGGACGGCGAACTGCGCATCGACGTTGCCGCGCTGCGCGCCGCGATTGCGGAGGATCGCGCGGCCGGATTCCGTCCCGCCTGCGTGATCGCAACAGCCGGGACGGTAAATACCGGCGCCATCGACGATCTTCAGGCCTTGGCGAAGCTGGCGGGGGAAGAGGATATCTGGCTCCATGTCGACGGCTGCATCGGCGCCCTGCTTGCCATCGCTCCGAAGAACGCCCACCGTGTCGCCGGGATCGAACATGCCCATTCCGTAGCGCTTGATCCGCACAAGTGGCTGCATGCGCCGTTCGAGGTCGGCTGCGCCCTGATACGGGACGCGGCCGCCCACCGCGGCACCTTCGCGGTCGCGCCGGAATACCTCGAACCGACGCCGCGCGGCCTCGCATCGGCCCCGTGGCTGCACGACTACGGCCTGCAGACCACTCGTGGTTTCCGCTCGCTGAAAGTCTGGATGGCACTCAAGGAGCATGGCGCGGACACGTTCGGCCGGCTCATCGACCAGAACGTCGCTCAGGGCGCCTATCTCAGCCAATTGATCGAGAACGAGCCCCTTCTTGAGCTGGTTGCACCGACGAGCATCAACATCGTGTGCTATCGCTTTCGCCCAGCAGGAGTGCCAGGGGGTGTAGATGGCGAGGCTCTGAAAGCGCTCAACATCGAGATCATGCTGCGGTTGCAGGAGCAAGGCACGGCCGCGCTCTCGGACACGACAGTGCACGACGAGCATTGCCTGAGAGTGGCAATCGCCAATCATCGGACGCGGCGCGATGATCTCCTTCTCCTTGTCCGGGAAACCGTTCGCCTTGGGCGCGAAATCTCCGGCACCTAGCCCTTCGCCCGGCGTCCGGCCAAGGAGTTGGAGAGCCGACAAGCGAAATTGAGAATGCTTTCCATTTTAGCGAATAGGCTAAGCCTTCCTCCACGATACTCCCGGTAACCCCCGCCGAGTTCGGCAGGCCATGTGAAGAAATATCCAATTATTAAGGTGTGCGGCGGTATTGCATGCATCGGACGATGTTGGGGGCAGAGGTTTGTGCGGCTTTGGTGGATATTTCGGCTCCGGCGTAGCGCCGGCTGAGGCGAAGCCGCTGCTTGAGCGGATGGCCTCTGCCGTTGCGCACCGCGGTCCCGACGAAAGCGGTGTGGCCGCTTTCGCGAACGCGGGCCTTTGTCACACGCGTCTGTCGATCGTCGGCCTCTCGGATGGCCAGCAGCCCATGTCCATCGGGCACGGTCGGCTGTCCATCGCCTTTAACGGAGAAATCTTCAACTACGTCGAGTTGCGTGAGGCGCTCCGCTCGCGCGGCAGGGTCCTCCACACCTCCAGCGACACCGAAGTCATCCTGCATCTTTACGACGAGAAGGGGCCAGACTGCCTCGCCGATCTCAATGGAGATTTCGCCTTCGCCATCTGGGATGCGCAGCGCCGGCGCATGTTCCTTGCCCGCGACCGGATGGGCGTGCGCCCGCTGTTCTACACGACCGTCCGAAACACGCTCTTCTTCGCATCGGAGGCGAAGGCGCTTTTGCACGTGCCAGGTGTCGAAGCGGAAATGGATCCGGTCGCACTCGACCAGATTTTCACTCTATGGGCACCCATTGCATCGCGCACCCCCTTCAAGGATATCCATGAGCTCGAACCGGCAAGCATGATGATTGTCGAACAAGACAAGCAAACGGTAAGGCCTTATTGGTCACTTGCCTTTCCCGATCATGGTTCGCGCAGCCGCCACACGGACGAGAACGCTGCGGCCGCGGAGTTACGCGCGCTGCTTGCGGACGCCACGCGTCTGCGCATGCGGGCCGATGTACCGGTGGGCTCCTACCTTTCGGGCGGTCTCGATTCCTCGATTGTCTCTGCGCTGGCGGCGGGCATGACGTCGGAGGTGCTGCGTACCTTTTCGGTCGCCTTCGACAGCGAGGAGCATGACGAGAGCGCCTTTCAGAAGGAGATGGCCGCCGCCCTCGGGACGATGCACAGTTCCGTCCAGTGCCGGGATGACGACATCGCCGCCGTCTTCCCCGAGGTTGTCCGCTTTGCGGAGCGGCCGATCCTGCGGACCGCGCCCGCGCCGCTTTTCAAGCTCTCCGCCCTCGTTCGCGAGAAGGGCCTGAAAGTCGTGCTGACGGGCGAGGGGGCGGATGAGGTGTTCGCCGGTTACGACCTTTTCAAGGAGGCGCGGGTGCGCCGCTTCTGCGCGCGCCAGCCGGGCTCGCGCATCCGGCCCCACCTCTTCCGCAAGCTCTACCCCTACCTGCCGGGCCTCAAGCAGCAGTCGGCGGAATATCTGGCCGCCTTCTTCGGTGCAGGCGCGGATTCGCCAGACGATCCTCTGTTCTCCCACAATCCCCGGTTTCGGGCGACCGGGGCGGCAAAGCTGTTCTTCTCCGCGGATCTGCGTGAGACCCTTTCCGGCTACGACGCGGCGGAGGAATTGGCATCGCGGCTGCCGGCGGAGTTCGGCCGCTGGCATCCGCTGCACCAGGCGCAGTATCTGGAATCGCGATTCCTCCTGCCGGGCTACATTCTTTCGAGCCAGGGCGATCGCATGGCGATGGCGCACGGCATCGAGGGGCGCTTTCCCTTCCTCGACCACCGATTGGTCGAATTTGCCGCAACACTTCCGCCGGAGATGAAGCTGAAGCGGCTGGTCGAAAAGCATATCTTGCGCGAGGCGAGCAAAAGCCTCCTGCCGGAAACGATCCTACGGCGGACCAAGCAGCCTTACCGCGCGCCCGACAGCCAGTCTTTCAGGGGGGCAGGCGAGAAGGATTACGTCCGCGAGGCCATGAGCGCGGAGAAGCTTGCCGCCGGCGGCCTCTTCAATCCGGCCTCCGTGTCAAAGCTCTTCGCGAAAAGCCGCCAGCAGCCGCTCACCGGCTTTCGCGACAACGCCGCCTTCGTCGGCATTCTTTCGTCTCAGCTCTGGCTTGAGACATTCACGGGTTCGCACTTCCGGGCCTCGGAGGCCGCGTAAGCTTGTAAGGAGATGGGAATGACGAACAACATCAAGGACAGCGTGCATGCGTTCATCGTCGAGAATTTCTTGTTTGGTGACACGTCCTTCGCACTCGAAGAAGACGCATCGCTCATCGAGAACGACATCATCGATTCCACCGGCGTGCTGGAGCTCGTCGCTTTCATCGAAGAGCAGTTCGGGCTGACCATGGCCGATGCTGACATCGTTCCAGCGAATCTCGATTCGCTCGACCGGATCGTTGCTTTCGTCAGCGCCAGAGTGGGCGCGGAGGCGTCTCTGTCCGCATGAGCGGGGAGGCTGGAGATCCGGTATGCGTGTCGAAGAGTTCCTGAAACGCAGCGCCTTGGCCGATGGAGCCAAGACGGCTCTGATCTGCGGCTCCCGGCGGCTTTCCTATAACGAGTTGGATGCGCTGTCCGACCGGTTGGCGGCAGCGTTGGCGTCGAGCGGCGTGCGCCGCAACGACCGCGTCCTGGTCTTCATGGACAATTCCTGGGAGGCGGCGGTCTCCATCTTCGCCGTGCTGAAAGCCGGTGCCACCTTCAGCCCGATCAACGCTTCCACCAAGGCCGAGAAACTTGCCTATGTGGCAGGGGATTGCGAGGCTGCGGCGGTGCTGACGCAGGCCAAGCTCCTGCCGGTCGCCGCCGAGGCGCGCGCGCTTTGCGGCCGACCGTTCGTTCTCGTCTCCACGCAGAGGCCCGGGGAGGCAGTGCCGGAAGGCCCCCTCTCCTTCGCAGAGGCCCTGACGACCCAGCCCGTTCCCGCCTCGCATGGCGGCATCGATGTCGATCTTGCCATGCTCATCTATACCTCCGGCTCGACCGGCCGCCCCAAGGGCGTGATGATGACGCACCGCAACGTGGAGGCGGCCGCCACATCCATTACCACCTACCTGCGCAACACGCGGGAAGACATCATCCTGAACGCCCTGCCGCTCGCCTTCGACTACGGGCTCTATCAGCTCCTGATGTCGGTCAAGCTCGGCGCCACACTGGTGCTGGAGAAGTCCTTCGCTTTCCCTCAGGCGATCTTCGAACTGATGCGCAAGGAAAAGGTGACCGGCTTTCCGCTGGTCCCCACCATGGCAGCGATGATCCTGCAGATGCGCGACCTCCAGCCCGGTTTCCTGCCGAGCCTGCGCTACTTTTCCAACACCGCCGCCGCCCTGCCGCCGCCTCATATCGCCCGGCTGCGCGAGCTGTGCCCGGGTGTCGAGCTCTATTCCATGTACGGGCTCACCGAATGCAAGCGTTGCACCTATCTGCCGCCGGAGGAGCTTGACCACCGGCCGGACTCGGTCGGCATCGCGATCCCGAATACCGAAGCTTTCGTGGTGGGCGAGGACGGCAGGCCCGTCCCCTCCGGAACGGTGGGGGAATTGGTGATCCGTGGCCCACACGTCATGCAGGGCTACTGGCGCAACGAGGAGGCGACGGCCAGGATGCTGCGGCCGGGCCTCAATCCGTGGGAGAAGGTGCTCTACACCGGAGACCTCTTCCGCACCGACGCCGACGGCTTCCTCTATTTCGTCGGCCGCAAGGACGACATCATCAAGACGCGCGGCGAGAAGGTGGCACCCAAGGAAGTGGAGGCGGTCCTTCACGCCCATCCGTCGATCGCCGAAGCCGTGGTGACGGGGGTGGCCGATCCGGTGCTGGGCCATGCCATCGCAGCAATGGTCGTCTCGACCGACCCGGCACTTTCCGAGCGCGACGTCATCCGCCATTGCACCCGCCATCTGGAAGACTTCATGGTCCCGAAACTCGTGCGGTTCGTCAGCGAGCTGCCGAAGACGGACACGGGCAAGGTCAGCCGCAGGCTTGCGGCCGAAACGATAGAGCCAGCCGAATGACACACCATTCCGTTCAAGACGCCGCCGCTTCCTTTTCGTCCACAGCGCTCGCCGTCGATCCTGCCGCCGAGACGGAGCGGATCGTAGCCGCGCTCAGGGCCCAGCTGCGCTCGCTGCGCAAGCGCGGCCTCGTGCTGGGCGTGTCGGGGGGCGTAGATTCGAGCGTGTGCACCGCGCTTGCGGTCCGGGCGGCGGGCGCAAAGAACGTTCTCTGCGTCTTCATGCCGGAAAACGATTCCGATCCGGAGAGCCTGTCGCTCGGCCGGCAGGTCGCCCGTACCTTCGGCGTCGATGACAGCATTGTGGAGGATATCGGCCCGAGCCTTCAGGCGATGGGCTGCTACGAGCGGCGCGACAGTTTCATTCGCCAGCTCGTTCCCAACTACGGCCCCGGCTGGGCGTCGAAGATCGTCATCGCCAACGCGCTGGAAGGGGACGGCTACAACATCTCCTTCCTGGTGGTGCAGGATCCCGAAGGAAGGCAGACGAAGCTGCGGATGACGCCGGAGGTCTATCTGGGGATCGTGGCCGCGACAAACATGAAGCAGCGCACCCGCAAACAGATCGAATACTACCACGCCGACAGGCTGAACTTCGCTGTCATCGGCACGCCCAACCGGCTCGAATACGACCAGGGCTTCTTCGTCAAGAACGGCGATGGAGCTGCCGACGTGAAGCCGATCGCCCATCTCTACAAGTCGCAGGTCTATGAGCTTGCCGCATATCTTGGCGTGCCGGAAGAGATCCGACGTAGGCCACCGACGACGGATACCTACTCGCTACAGCAGACACAGGAGGAGTTCTACTTCTCGCTCCCCTACGACCGGATGGACCTGTGCCTTTACGGCCTCAACCATGGCATGCCGGCATCCGCCGTTGCGGCAGCGGCGGCGCTCACCGAGGAACAGGTCCAGCGTGTGTGGGCCGATATCGCGACCAAGCGCAAGGCGACCCGCTATCTCCACCTCGGGCCTCAACTGGTCGAGACCGTAGCTGAAATCGCCTGAAGAGACTTGGCGTCAATCGAACCGGCCACCGATCAGCCGGCTCCAATGTTCGCCGGCAATGCCGTTTAGGAACCCTTTGCCCTCTTGGAGTCCATGGACGATCCCGGCATCGCGCGCATGCACGACGGTCGAGGCTAGATGCGTGAAGGCGACGCGTCGTCCGAGCATGGCTTCCAGGAGGGCCGGCTGGGTGCGGCCGCGCAGGCCGGCGAGACCCTGCTCGGCGGCGTGGGCGAACATGGCGTCGATCACGGCGTCCGCCTGGCCGGGAAGGGCAAGCAGCTGCAGCACGCGGCCGATCCGGCCCGGTCCGCCGTGATAGAAAAAGCCGCCAATCGTCCTGCCCGTTCGCGAAATGACTTTGCAGAACCTGGCAGGCCCGTATTCCTCCTTGCTTTGCGCGTCGGCCAGGACTTGCTTAAGCTGCCCCGGCGCCCATTCCGGCCGGAGGGAGAAGTGGGCGGTGAATGGCGCAACCAGTTCGGCGAAGTTGTCCCTGGTGATTTCAACCGCGCTGCGGGCGCCCGCACCCTTCCAGTTTTCCGGGATGCCGGACCACCGCAAGGCATCCGTCGTCATGCGTCGGCGAGCGAGCGTGTCCATCATGCTCGCCAGCGGCGACAGCGTCCGCAGGGCACGGACCTTCCCGGAAGCCGCTTGCGCGAGGAAGGAAAAGGGCCGGATCACGCGGACCCAGTCGAGACTGTATTGCGGCAGCTGCACGCCGCGCAGCCGCGTCCACATATTTGCCGACACCTCGCTCGCCGTCTCGCTGAAGGAGACGTCCTGCGGTCCGGCGAGGAATGCTTTCAGCAGCCGCGCGCCCGCCATGGGGTCGCTCTCGCGATCTTCCACCATAAGCGAGCCGCAGACGGCCGCGCGCAGTGGCCGGCCTTCAAACGACATTGGCAGCGTCGTCACGCCGATGAAGCCTGAAATGCTGCCATCCTCCCTCAGGTGCACGAGCGAGGCGATCTCAGGGTCGTGCCCCGGAAATTCCAGGTAAAGCCGCCGCAGATAGACGGCGAGCGCTTCGGGCGGGCGCCGGTGTCGATCCCTGAAGATACGCTGAAAGAGCCCGGTGACGGCCGGGATGTCGTTCTCCCTTAGTGGCCGAACGGCTGTCATTGCTCATGCTTCTTGCGTGCGATTGCGACACGCGGCGTGCCAGCGGCGTCCAAGGCAAAGCGGACCGGCTCGTAGAAACCGGCCCGCGCGAGGAGGATCTTGACCTGGCGGTCTTGCCCTTCACCGAATTCGAAAGCGAGCCATCCGCCGGGCTTGAGAAAGGCCGCGGCTTCGCGCACGAGGCGCTGGTGTATCGAGAGACCATAAGGCCCCCCATCGAAGGCCTCCCTCGGCTCGTCCTCGAGCAGAGCGGAGCGGTCGCCTTCCAGGCGAAGGGTCGAGATATAGGGAGGGTTGCAAACAACGAGATCGGCCCTCCCCTCCAGTCCCTCATTCTGGAGCCCGGAGAAAAGGTCGCCCTGCATAACCTTGACAGCGCCGGCGAGGCCGCAGCGCTCCACATTTCGTCTGGCAAGAGCCACCGTGTCGTCGGTAAGGTCGGATGCCCAGACCCTTGCCGTCGGGACCGCCGCAGCGATGGCCAGCGCCAAGTTGCCCGAGCCGCAGCACATGTCGATCACGATGGCTTCACCGGGTACCTCCCGCAGCAGTGCAACCGTGCTGCGGCCCAGAAGCTCCGTCTCTTCACGCGGCACCAGAACGCCGGGAGCCGTCTCCAACTCGATGCCCATGAAACGCACCGACCGTGCCAACGGCGGCCTTTCTCCAGGATTTGCTTCGATCACTTCTTGCTTCGCCATCCCGCGCCCCTCTTCAAATCGAACTTCGATATAGTCGACACAGGTAAATGGAGCTTGAAGCGGATTGCGAAGCTTCTGGACGGCGCGTTAACCGCAAGATCATTCCCGCCGCGTATTAAGGCCCGAAGTGGGATAGAACGATAACCGGCGACCCGGTCACTCCTTCGCCGGAGGACGGCGCGCGGCAGGGCTTGGAATTTGATGTTCAGGGGCAAGCACATCACAGGCGACTTCAGGTCCCTCCTTGCGACACTCATCACCTACGTAGCGTCGAGCGGCAGCCTTCTCATCAGCTCCGCCGCACAGTTGGTGACGTTCGCAATCCTCGCCCGATGGCTTGGCGTCGATGAGTTCAGCCTGTTCGTGGCGATCACCGCCATCTGCAGCGTCGCGCTGCATCTGTGCGGGCTCGGCGCCATGGAAACTCTGGTACGGCGGGTGGCGCGAGACCCTTCCACCTATCCCGTCATGCTTGGCCATAATCTTATCCTGACGGGCATCAGCGGAGTGATCCTGGTGGCTGCAGGGGCGGTCGTGCTCCCCTTCCTGTTCAAGCTTTCAGACAATCCGGTCCTCAATCTCCTTTTCATCGTGGCCATGCTGATCACGAATATCGTGCTCGTCCGGCTGATTGTGCTGACGGAGCAGATATTCATCGGACGCAGCGAGTTCGGCACGGCCAACATGGTGGTCGTCGGCTTCGCGGTTGCAAGGACAGTGGCCGCTGTATTGGCCTGCGTCATACTTGGTGTGTCGACGACGGGAGAATGGGCGGTCTGGCAGTTCGTCTGCCATGTCCTGGTCGCGCTCGTGTGCTTTCGCCTGCTCATGCGGCTGGGTCGGCCCGAATTCAGGATCGTGCGGGAGGAGATCATGAACGGGATCTACTTCAGCGTTCCCTTCATCCTCCGGGCCGCCCGTCAGAACGTCGATCTTCTGGTCCTGAGCCTCGTTTCGACCGCCGAGATCGTGTCGAGCTACAGCGTAGCCCGCAGGATGCTGGAAAGCAGCTATCTCTCTGTCGAGGCGCTCAACCGGCTCATCTATCCCGGCTCGGCAAGAGCCAGCGCGGAGGGACTGCACCACATGGCCGAGCGGGTCAAAAAGGTTCTTGCCGCCGCGACTGTGATCTCCGTCGCCGCCGCCATTGCCGTGTTCATCATCGCGCCGCTCTTGCCTTATCTGTTCGGTCACGACTACGTTTCGCTCGTCTCCTTCGTGCGCCAGATGTGCTGGATCGTCATATTGCTTGCGATCTGGTCGGTTGCGGTGGAGGCGCTGGGCGCATCCGGCAATCACGCCTATCGCGGCACCGTGATGGCGCTCGGCAGTCTCTTCGGCGCTGTCTTGACTGCCTGGGCCAGCTGGTATGCACCGCCGACAGGCACGATCGTTTCCCTCTATGTCGTCGAGTTCGCAATGGTGGTGGCGTCGTGGCTCGTCCTCGTGCACGTCATCCGCAAGAGCAAGGGTTCGGCGGCCGAAGCAAGTCTTCTGAGGGAGGCACGGCCATGAAGCCCATCGAGATGCATGATATCGGCGTCATGGTCGCGCCAGACAGCAAGGACATGGCGGCTGATCCGATCGCCGCACGGCGGCGGGGACGCGTGCGCCCGATGGAGAGAGGCGACATCGCCGCCGTCGCCAAGCTGTTCAACTGCATCTTCAGGAAAAACGAGGCGGAGGGAAGCCAGGAGCTCAACCGCTATCTGGAAACGGTAACCTTCTCCAGCCCCCTCTACACGCCGGAAAACGGAAGTATCGTCCATGAGAATGCCGAAGGGGAGATCGACAGTGCCGTCCTGTCCGTTCCCATGCAGTTGCGGGTGGGTGAAGGAACGCTCACGGCAAGGCTCCTTTGCGCCTTCATGGCAAAAGGCAAGTCCGGCGCCCTAGGCGCGGCCCATCTGGCGAGAACGTTTCGGGCAAAGCACCAGGATTTCTGCTTCTCCGACAATGCCTCGCCGCGCAGCGCCGATCACTGGGAAGCTGGCGGCGGGAACATATTGCCTATACAGAGCCTGGAGTGGCGGCGTGTCTTCCGCCCGTTCACGAGCTCTCTCCAGCGGCTCTTCGTCGCCGTTCCGGCTTTGCGGAAGCTCCCGTTGCGTATCGTTGCCCTCCCGCTCGACCGGTTGGCACGGTGGCTGTTGCCCTCCTTCAAGCCGGCAGCCGCCCCCGGATATCGCGTGGAACCGGCAGGTTACGAGGAGTTCAGGGAATACGCGGACACCGTGCTCAAGCGTTTTTACCTGCGGCCCGCATGGTCGGCCGGAGAATTCTCCTGGCTTATCGGGTTGGCGAGGCAGAACATCACCTGCGGTACGCTGAGCTGCCGCAAGGTTCTCGACCCGAAGGGCGAGACGGCGGGCTTCGTGCTCTATTTCGGCGAAGCAAACGGCATCGCCCGCGTGCTCAACCTCATTTGCCCGCAAGGAAGGGAGCAGGAGGTTGTCGAGCAGGTGTGCGCCTTTTTCGATGCCGAAGGGTATTGCGATGCAAGGGGCATGGCCCAGCCCTTCCTCATGAAGGCGATTATGCGGCAGCGACAACTCACATTCAGGCACTCGGGCTATTTCTGCATGGTCAGCCGCCATTCCGAGATTGTGGACGCGGCCCTCTCTGGCGACATGTACATCGGCGGGCTTGCATCGGAAAGCTGGAGCAATCTGCTCGTCGCGTTCTGAGAAGCGGGGGCCGCGAAGGCACGACCACTTCCCGCGGATTAAGACATGTTAAACCATAACGCTATAGGGTCCCGCGACGTACCGAGGCCGCGATGTCGGGCTGAGCAGCGATGCGGATGAGACTGACATGTATGAAGTAGCTGAACCGCGTCGCGAACCCGCCAAGCCGGCCCGGAACCGAGCCGAAAACCTCCATGCGCGGGGCTCACTTCTCAACCTGCTTTCCACCCCGCCCGCGACGGAGGAAGCAGAACCTGCCGCTGCACCGGCGCGAGAGGCGGAACCGGCCCTTGCACCGGCACCACCCGTGCGCGGGAACGTGGCCGATTATCTGGAAAAGCTGCGCGGGATCTCCCCGGACGACGTTCTCTTCTGGCTCGACCGCGGAAAGGTCCTGATCGTTTCCTTGGTGCTTCTTTGCGTGGCGGCGGCTTTCGCCTACGCCATCACCGCATCGCCGCGCTACACGGTCTATACCGATATCGTGGTGGACCCGGCCAATCTGCAGGTGGTCACCGACGACGTGTTCGCCAACAATCCGCAGCGCGACACGCAACTGCTTGAGGTAGAAAGCAAGCTGAGGGTCCTCACCTCGCGCAATGTGCTGAACCGCGTCATCAGCGATCTGAACCTCACCGAAGACCCCGAGTTCGTGAAACCTGACTGGCTGGCCCCCCTGAAGCGGCTGATCTCCAGCGGACCCACTTCCGAAGATCGGCAACTGGCGGTGTTGCGCGCGCTTTCGGAGCGCGTGGAAGCGCGCAGGGAGGAGCGCTCCTACGTGGTCGTCCTAAGCGTGTGGACGGAAGACCCGATGAAGTCGGTCGCCCTTTCCGACGCCATCGTCGACGCCTTCGAGACCGAGGTGTTCGAAACTGCGGCCGGGAGTGCGGGGCGCGTGGCTGCAAGCATCAGCGAGCGGCTGGATGAGCTGCGCGCCAACGTCACCGAGGCGGAGGCCCGCGTGGAGGCGTTCAAGCGCGAAAGTGGGTTGCAGTCAAACGACGGCGAACTCGTCAGCATGCGCCTTTCCGGCGAACTGAACGATCAGGTGCTCGAAGCCCAGGAACGTCAAATCCAGCTCGAAATGCGCTACCGCCAATTGCGGCAGGCGCTTGAAGAGCAGCGCACTACCGCCTCCTCTGTATTCCAGTCGGAAACGCTCATCGATCTGCGCGCGCAGCATGACCGTCTGCAGCAACAGTTGGGGGCGCTCGCGCTGGTCTACCTCGACAGGCATCCACGCCTGCAGGCGATCAGGACCGAGATTTCCTCCGTGCAGCGTGCGATCTCGGCCGAAGCACAGCGCATCGTCGAAGCCGCGAGAATCGACGCCGAGCAGGCTCGCACGGTAGCCGAGGAGTTGCGCCTGAAGACGCGGGATGAAGAGGCGAAGGTCTTCGTTGACAGCAGCGCTCAGGTGGCCTTGCGCGAACTGGAGCGCGATGCCCGGGCGAAGGCCGCACTCTACGAGACCTACCTCTCGCGCAGTCAGCAGATAACGGAGCGTCAGCAGATCGACACCAGCAATATCCGGGTGATTTCGCGCGCCGTGCCGCCCAAATCACGAAGCTGGCCGCCTCGCACGATGATACTGCTTGCAGCCGGCGCTTTCGCAGGGCTCGTGCTGGGCCTCTTCGCCGCCCTGACGCTCGGCTTGTTCGGATATCTTCGCGAGTCGCAAAGCCGCGCCGTGTGAAGGAGCGCCTGTGATGCAGTCGGCGCAACTGACGGCCGTCGATCTGCCGGTGGGCGGGCTTCAGACGGCGGCACGCACGGTGCTGTTCATGGCGCTGTTCTTCTTCCTCTGGATCTCGCTGAACCCGTTCGTGGACTTGACGGGCGAGGCGGCTCTCGACCCTTCTGCGGGCAATTCGAACCGCCTCAACCAGCTTGTCTTCCTCGGGCTGTTCAGCGTCATCCTGCTTTTCGGAATGCTGCATCCGCTGCGCGGCGCGGTATTCCAGCCGCTTGCGCTGCTGGTGCCGCTTTTCTGCTGGATCCTGTTCGTCTCCATGATCTCCAGCCACCCGATGCTGGGCGTCAAGGGCGTCGTGCTGGCAGTCCTCGTCACTGTGAATGCGAGCATTTACCTGCTCATTCCAGCGTCGGAGCGCCACTTCGCCAAAATGATCGCGTTCGGCACAATGGCGGTGCTGGCGCTCTCCTATTTCGGGATCATCTTCAAGCCGACGCTCGCCATTCACCAGGCGTCCGAACTGCGTGAACCGATGAACGCCGGATTGTGGCGCGGGCATTTCCCGCACAAAAACAGCGCCGCCGCGGCAATGGTCGTCTCCACCTTCTTCGGCCTCTTCGTCATGCGCGCGTGGTCGCGCGTCGGAGGTGCCGTCATTACGGTGCTGGCGGCGTTCTTCCTGTTCAATACGGGGGGCAAGACATCCAGTGCGATGCTGCCGGCGATCATCGTCCTTGCGTGGGCATTCGAGCGGTTCCGCTTCCTGCGGGTGCCCATCGCCGTCGGAGGCATCGCCCTGTTCAACCTGCTGGCCGTCGGCTCGGCGGTCATCGAGCCCTTTGGCGAATTGCTCACGAAACTCGGCATCGACGCAACCTTTACCAACCGCGCCGATATCTGGCGGTTCGCCTTTTCGGCAATTGCCGATAGCCCCATCCTGGGGCACGGGTTCAAGGCGTTCTGGCAGACCGAGGAGCTGGTCTACAGCGGCGGCACGATAGAAACCTGGGCCGTGGCCGCCGCCAACGGGCACAACTCCTACCTCGACATCACCCTCATGACGGGGGTGCCGGGGCTCGTGCTGACGCTGATTTGGATCGTTTTCCTCCCCCTTCGCGACATTTCGCGCATAAAGCCGGAGGAACAGCGTTCGCCCTTGACCCGGCTCTACACACGCATCTGGCTCTACACTCTGTTCAACGCCGGTCTCGAAAGCCTATTTTACGAGGGGGGAAACCCGCTCTGGTTCACCTTTTTACTGGCGCTTTATGGATTCCGTTACCAATCTTCTGCCCAAATCGTCCATTCGCCGAGAAGACTAGTGGGGTAGGGGTGTGTGGGGTCTTGCGAGGAAAGCCGATGAACTGATCGACCGCGCCGTCAATCGTCTCGTCTGGAGGACGGCGGAGGAGGAGCGGGAGGTGCTGACGGACGTGCCCCTGGTCACCTTCACGTTCGACGACGTGCCGGAGACGGCCTTGACCAACGGCGCGGCAATCTTGGAGCGGCATGGTGCCCGGGGCACCTTCTATGTGGCCGGCGGCATCGCCTCGCGCGTGGAACGCGATCGCACGCTGATATCGAGAGAGGGCTGCCGCGAGCTCTCGACGCGCGGGCACGAGATCGGTTGCCACACCTTCGCGCATCGCAAGGTCCGCTCCCTGGGCGCCGGCCTGGAGGCGGACCTGGAAAAAAACGCTGCCTACCTGTCGGCGGCCGGGGTCGAGCCGCCGATCCGCAATTTCGCGTTTCCCTACAACGCAGCCTGGCCCTTGGCGAGACCGGCGCTTCGCGCGCGTTATCTCACGTGCAGGGGAGCGGGCGAGGCCATCAACCGCGGCAAGGTCGATCATCTCATGCTCAAGGCCGTGGAGATTCGGCAGCCCGAGGCCTATGCCCGCTCGGCGACCCGGTGGGTGGACGACGTGGCGGCAACGCCTGGATGGCTGATCTTCTTCACGCACGACATCGCCGATACGCCGACCCGGTTCGGCTGCACGCCGGGGACATTCGAGCATCTGGTCGCCTATGCAGCGAAGAACTGCAGGATCGTGACGACAGGCGAAGCTGTCGCGCTGCTCGGCTGGGAGGGGGCAAGCCGATGACCATGGATGCACCGCGGCTGCTTGCCATCAACAATTACTTCTACCGGCGGGGAGGGGCCGAGGCGGTCTTCTTCGATCACATGGCGCTATTTGCCGAGATCGGCTGGGATGTCGTACCTTTCGCCATGCAGCACGACGGGAACGAGCCCTCCGCGTGGTCCGACTACTTCATCTCCGAGATCGAGTACGGCAACCAGCACGGCGCGCTGACCAAGGCAATGCACGCCGCCAAGGTCATCTATTCGCTGGAAGCCCAGCGCAAGCTTTCAAGGCTGATCGAAGCCGCGCCGCCAACGATCGCACATGCGCACAATGTCTATCACCACCTCTCGCCGGCCATCTTCTCGACCCTGAAGGCAGCCAGTGTCCCCGTCGTGATGACCGCGCATGACCTGAAGCTTGGTTGCCCTGCCTATAAGATGCTGAGCCGGGGCGTCGTGTGCGAGAAGTGCAAGGGAGGGCGCGTCCACAACGTGATCCTGAACCGCTGCGTGAAGGATTCGTTTGCCGTGAGCGGCATCGTGTTCGTCGAGACGATGGTGCACCGGCTGCTCGGGCTCTATCGCGACAAGGTCGACCGCTTCGTCGTTCCAAGCCGCTTCTACCGCGAGAAGCTCATCGAGTGGGGCTGGCCGGCCGAGAAGCTCGTCTATATCCCGAATTTCGTCGACGCATCGCATCTGAGGACGGATTGGGCGGAGCGGGACCATTTCGTCTACGCTGGAAGGCTGGCGCCGGAAAAGGGTATTGCCACGCTCATTCGCGCCGCGGCCGTGTCTAGGCAGACGCTCGTCATCGCCGGCACGGGGCCGGAAGAGGCGGCGTTGCGCGCTCTGGCTCGCGATACTGGCGCCGACGTCTCCTTTGCCGGCTATGTATCTGGTGAAGACCTCCACGGCTTGATCGGCGGGGCGAAGGCTCTGGTCCTTCCTTCCGAATGGTACGAGAACGCGCCGATCAGCATTCTGGAAGCGTACGCGCTCGGAAGGCCGGTCATCGGCTCCGCCATCGGCGGCATTCCGGAGATGATCAAGGAGGGTGAGACGGGCTACGCGGCTGAAGCCGGATCGCCCGAAAGCCTCGCGCATGCCATGCTCACCGTGGCATCCCTGTCGGCTGCCGACCGCGCCGCGATGGGAATGCGCGGCAGAGAGTGGGTCTTGGCCGAGTTTTCGGCAACGCGCTACCGGCAGCGCATGCTCGACCTTTATGCCGCCCTTGTTTCGTCCGACATAGGCGATATGCGGCGGCACGGAACTTAGTTCCGAGATTGTGACCAATTCATCGATTTCATGGAACCAGAACTGGTTTGGGGTCCGGTTCACGCTTCTTTTAGAGATCGCGGCTATCGTCCGGCCACCATTCGTGGAGAGGTGATGTCCGACGTCAACACCGCAGCCGCCTGCGAGAGCCATGGCGCTGAGCCGAAAAAGCCGTCTGGCGGGCTTCTCCATACGTCCGAGCGGCCCATGCCCGCGGAAGCACTTCGCTCCGCCCACCCGGCCTCCGGCGCCGTTCACCTCACGTCGCTGGGCTCGACCACGACGTTCCGGAAGGAACGCATCACCATGCTCGGCCTGCGCGGTATTCCCAACGTTCAAGGCGGGGTGGAACGGCATGTCGAAATGCTCGGGTGCGAGCTCGCTCGCCTCGGCTGGCATGTCACCGTAATCGGGCGCCGGTCATACCTGCCTGAAAGGGCGGTGACCAACTGGAACGGCATCGATGTGGTGCCGATCTGGTCACCGCGGAAGGTGGCGCTGGAGGCAGCCGTCCACACACTTCTCGGCGTGCTTTACTCCGGTCTCCACCGGCCGGATATCCTGCACATTCACGCGATCGGCCCCTCGCTCATGGTGCCGCTCGCCCGGCTTCTTGGTCTGAAGGTCGTGGTGACCCATCACGGCTTCGACTACAACCGGCAAAAATGGGGTCCTGTCGCCAAGAGGATTCTGAAACTCGGCGAGGCGCTCGGCATGCGGTTCGCCGACGGGCGTATCGCGATCGCTGGCGGCATCGCGGAGGCGATGCAGACCCGCTATGGCGTTCCAGTCAGCTTTATTCCCAACGGCGTCGCAATCCATAGCGCCAAGGATGGAGGAAAGGAGCTCGAGCGCTCCGACCTGTCCCCGCAAGGCTACATCCTGACTGTGGCACGCCTTGTCCCGGAAAAGCGCCAGACCGACCTGATCGACGCCTTTGCCAAGCTAAGGAACCCGGCCCACAAGCTGGTGATTGTCGGTGGCAGCGAGTTCGAAACCCCCTATTCCCGCCGGCTCGAGGAAAAGGCGCGCGGAGTGCCTGGCGTCGTCATGACCGGCTTCCAGACCGGGGACAGCCTCGCAGCCCTCTTCGCGAACGCCGCGCTCTTCGTCCTACCGTCCAGCCACGAGGGGATGCCGATAGCGCTTCTGGAGGCGCTCGGGCACGGCCTGCCCACTCTTGCAAGCGACATCCCCGCCAATCTGGAGGTGGGCCTGCCGGCGGAAGACTATTTCCCCTTGGGCGACGTCGATGCCTTGGCCGCGGCGATCGAGCGCAAGCTCTCCTCCTCCTCTTCAGAAGAAGAACGGCGCCACAAGGCCCGAGAGATCGAGGATCGTTATGGTTGGGCCTCGATCGCAGAGCGGACGGCCGCCGTCTACCGCTCGCTGCTCACCTGAACGCGCGCTCGAGGAACCCAAAAATGTCCCGGCATGGAAAAGCACGCCGCCATCTCCTTATGGGACTGCTGGTTTGGGTGCGCCGGGCCGCGCCGTGGCTGGTTCTCGCCGCTGTTCTTCTGGCTACGCTTTCGCCGCTCGACATGCGTCCCCGCACGGGGTCCGCCCATGCGGAGCGCTTCGCCGTTTTTGCCCTTCTTGGTTTCCTCTATGCGATTGCCTTCCTGAGACGCCTGGTTCTCGTCTGCATCATCGTCGCCTTTTCCACCGTCGCGCTTGAGCTCCTGCAACTGAGCCTGACGGATCGTCACCCTCGCTTTTCCGATCTCGCGGTCAAACTTGCCGGTGGTGTAGGGGGCATTTTCCTTACCTGGATATCGCTGCACCTCCGCGCGCGCCGCCGCAAGCGGTTACAAGAGACCAATCCGGACTGGCCACACTGGTCTGCGCGCGAGAACCTTCATCCGCGAGCGGGCGCGTGAGCATTCGGAAGAGGGGGCAATCTTGACAGTCAGCATCATCATCAAGACGCTGAACGAAGAAAAGCACATCGCTTCGACCGTCGAACACGCGCTTTCCGGCCTGGCGGGCGGAGAGGGCGAGGTTATCGTGGCCGACAGCGGCTCCACCGATCGGACGGCCGAGATCGTCTCCCGCTATCCCGCCACAATGGTTCAGATCGTCGAGCCCGCGCGGCCCAGTTGCGGCATCGGCGGCCAGCTCGGCTTTCAATACGCCCAACACGATTTCATCTGCCTCATCGACGGCGACATGGACCTGGATCCGACCTTTCTCACCGAGGCGCTGGAATATTTGCGCGCGCACCCGGATGTGGCAGGCGTGACCGGCCACGTGGAGGAGATGAACCTCGCCAATCTGGAGTTCACCCGCCGCGTAACCCGCAACGCGCCGGAAAACCGGGTCGGCGAGGTCGACCGGATGAATGGCGGCGGGGTCTATCGCCGCGCGGCCATCGAAAGCGTCGGCTACCTCACCGACCGCAATTTGCACGGCTACGAGGAATTCGACCTCGGCATCCGCCTGCGCAGCGCCGGCTGGCGGCTAGTCCGCCTCGACAGGCGCTTCGTGCGCCATTACGGCCATGTCGAAAACTCCTTTCGCCTCCTCTTGAGACGCTGGAAGAGCAAATATCTCTTCGGCATCGGCGAGGTGCTGCGCGGATCGGTGGGGAAACCCTACTTCCGGAAGATGCTCAGGGAACTGCCGGAGCTCAGGCTTTGGGCGCTGGTCTTGGCTTGCATCGTCCTTTCGCTGTCGCTCCTCCTCTTCCTTCCCGAGAAGCTTCTGTCGCTGGTCATCGTTTTGGGATTGTTTGCGTTCGTCGTGCTTGCCATGTCGCTGCGCAAGGGAAGCTTGGTCATGGGCACCTATTCCGTGGTTGCGTGGCTGTTCCACGCAGCGGCTCTTCCCGTTGGCTTTCTCCGCCCGCGCAGCGATCCGCGGGCCTGGATTGAAAGCCACAAGCTGGGCGAAGAAACATGAAGGCTCTTCACCGCCACCGCAAATGAGTGGATGCCGGTGAGGGGACCTCGCCTGCGGCCGGAGCCGCAGCGTCCATGAGCACTGCAAGGCCCCGGAATGTGACGCAAAACAAGACCGCACCGAAAAATCGGTCAGGACGCTTTCGCCTCGAACGCCGGCGGGAAATCGCCGAGCGCCTTCGCCTCATTGATCCGCGCCGCGATATCCTCCTCGACGATCGACTCGAGCTGAGCGAAGCTATCAATGACGTAGTAGATCGGCTGGACGATATCGATCCGGTAGGGTGTGCGCAGCACTGTCATCAGATCGAAGGGCCGGAACTCGCATTCTGTCGAAGCCATGGCGTTGCGCGTCTCGCTCGGCGACGAAACGATACCCGCGCCGAAGCAGCGCCTGCCTTTCGGCGTGTTGATCAGACCGAATTCCACCGTGAACCAGAAGATTCGGAACAGATGCCACGAATAGCCCTTACCGAGCGTGGCGGCCTTTTGTCCGAAGCGGCGAACAAAGTTGGCGTAGCTCGTGTTGGTGAGCAGCGGGCAATGGCCGAAAACCTCGTGAAAGAGGTCGGGTTCCTCGATATAGTCGATATGCTCGCGCCGACGCATGAAGGTGGCAAGCGGGAACTTGCCCTGCGACAACAGCTCGTAGAAGCGCGAGGGCGGGATAAGGGCAGGTACGCCCTCCACACCGAAGCCGGTGCTTTCGGCTAATCGCCTGTTCACATCCTTGAGCTGCGGAACCTTGTCCGGATTCAAACCCAGCGTCCGAACCCCTTCGAGATATTCATCGCAGGCCTTGTTGGCGAGCAGCGCCATCTGTCGCCGGTAGAGCTCGCCCCAGATCGCATCTTCCTCGGGCGTGTAGAGATAGGTTCCGTCCGGTTCCGGCAACTTGGCGGTATAGGTGCTTTCCTTGGTCATGACGTCACCTCATTCGTCAGGACAGATTGCTATAGCAATTCTACCACCGGCAGACCGAATATCTATTTCACATTCTGCAGACGCGCCTTCTCGCGGATATCGGAGGGCGTAGCAAAATAGGATTTGCGGAAACTGCGGTTGAAGTATGAGATGTCATCAAAGCCAGCCTGGGTTGCCAGCATGCTGATTGTGCGGTCGGTGAGGCGCGGATCGCTCAAGAGGCGGTGGGCGCGCGCCAGCCGCTGGCGCAAGACGAATTGCGTGAAGGTGGTGCCTTCGCCCTTGAACAAAAGCTGGATGTAGCGCGGCGTGACGCCGTTCCGCGCCGCCACGGCGGCGATGCCGAGGCCGGGATGATCGAGCCGGTCGAGGATATCGGCCTTGATCGCCTTCAGCCGCGCCGCGCGCATGCCACGAGCTTCGATGCATTCCCGTGCATCGCCGGTCACCCCGACAACCAAAGCGACCAGATCTTGGATATGGTGTGAGACGGCATGGCGCGTTTCGGCGCTTTCGATCCTGCCATCCTCCCAGATCAGCCGGAGATAGCCGGTCAGAAGGCGCATCGCGTCACTGCCACGGGGGACCGCACGCGCGGCCTCGAGGCTCGGGACCAGCGGCATGAGCAGGGCCGGCGGCATGCAGACCACGAGGCACTGCGCCGACGGCATATACTGCATCAAGCTCGGATCGGCGTTCAGAAGCGCAATGCCGCCGCCCTCGGCCGCCCCTACATCGCGGCCCAATTGGCTGGCGGTCACGTTGCCTGTCACGGGGATGAGCAGGACGAAATCGTCATTGCCGTCGGTGGCGATGCATTCTCGTGTGCGGCGCGCGGCGACCCCCGTGCAGCTGCCGATCAACGATACGTTCAGCCCGGGCAGGGTACGGATCGTCGCCTTGCAGCAAAACGACTTGCCGTCCAGGGGTTCCATGTCGAGCGCCACATGAGGCCCCAGGGCTTCGCGCCAGAACGACGACCGCTTGGCCGGCGGCAATCCATCGCTGGAAACCCTTCCCGGGCCGAAGTCCAGTTGCAGCGCCCCCATCGGATTTCTCCGGTTGCTAACAACGTTACGACACAGACTAGCACAGGTGGCCGCCATGCGACACGACGCTCACACCTCCGACTTATCGAGCCTAATACTTCGTTTCAGGCCAAGCCTCGTTTCGCCTCCGTTCAAGACCTCTCCTCCAGCCGGAGTTAGCCTCGACGCGGAGGGACAGTGGCAGCGGCGGGAGCAGGCGGTTCGGGGGATCGGCCGGGCGGATGCAACGGCGCATGCCTGACTGGAGGAACGACGATGAACCGCTTGAACCGCTCTGCCGGCGCATGCGTCCGTACAGTTCGCCAAGGAGCCGTTTCCGCGGTCGCCTGTTGCAGCCTGGCATTCGCCACCCTGTTGCCGGCCACCGTGGCGGACGCCGCGCCCGAGGGTACGCTCGACAGAATGACGATGGACCTGAGCGCCGACGGGATTTACGTCGGCGTCTACGTCGACTCCGCCGACGGGGAGAGCTGGACCCACATCCGGGATACCGGCATCCAACTCGCCGGCCCACTCGAGATCAAGATGAAGCACGGCCTTATCAAGGCTTTCGCCGTCTTTCTGGGCACATGTGAAGGGCACGCCTGCTTCGAGACGTTTGGGACACCATTTCTCGGCTCGGCCATATTCGGCGAAACCAGCCCGAAATCCATCGACGGCACGGTCAGTTTTTCCTTCCCGTCGGGTCTGTTGGGCGGTTCGAATTCAGGTGGCATCCCGCTGGTGCCCTATGGCAACGAGATCATCGCCCGGTGCAATGCCGGCCTTGAGGAAGGCAAGAGCCTGCAGAACGGGTTCGGCTTCATGCACACCGTTGAGATGACGCTGGGCGCCGACACGAAGATGTGGGACGGCTTCTCGTTCAACTCGTCGGGCAACGGCTTCGCATTGGGAAGCGAGCCGCTGGCGGATGTCGATTTCAGCCGTACTTTCGACGTAGCTCTTTCCGTGACCTGCGAGGCGGTGCCAGGCGCCGGCGGACCAGAGGAGATCAGCCAGGACTTGCCGCCGTACCAGGTGGTCGGCGCGGCGCTGCAGGGCGCTCCGAGCGTCCATGAAGGTGCGTGTCCAGTCGACCTGGAGCTGTCCATGAGCGTGGAGAGCAACATCCCAGGCCCCTTCGAGGCCAGGATCGAGGCCAAAAGCGGCTGGAAGTCGGAGAAGCTCGCAAGCCAGACGAGTGAGGCCGGCGCAAATGGAAGCTGGGCGAAGCATTTTACGGCGAACCTCGCCATTCCCGTAGAGAGGCCGCCAGAGGAACCATCCGGCGGTGCCGGCATGGACGCCGCCGCGGGTATCGGCCAGCTCGGCACCGTCGAGCCTGCGCCCGACGACACGTTCCCCGGTTCCGGCGGGATACCCGACGGCCCGGGTGAGGTGCAGACAGGCTACAATCCTCGCAATCTGCATGAAGATTCGCTGCGGCTCGTCGCAACCGGCGGCGGCAAGACGGTGATCTCGGAATGGTGGAAATACTCAGTGACCTGCGATCCTCAGGTAGGGCCGTCGGTCGGCGACCTGCCGCAATCGCTTGGCCAGCCGGCCTTCATCGAGCAGGCCTTCCTGACCACCTTCCCGAAGGCGCCGATGGATGGCTCCCAATGCGGCATGACTGTCGTCGGCTGGATCCAGACGAACGTCAAGAATGTCCCCGTCAAGTTCCGCCTCAGGAACCACCAGGGTGTCACGACCCCCTGGCAGACCATCCTGACGTCCCACGCAAACAACATCGGCAAGTTCCTCGAAAATCTCGACTTCTCCACCAGCGGCGAGGGTGTCTGGGTGTCCGAGGAGGGCGGCTGGGCGCTGCCGGGCACAGGAGCGGGCAGCCAGGCCGGACGCAAGGCGGGAACGTTGCAGATCGTCATCGAGCAGCCGGTGGCCTTCCAGAGCAATGTTGCGAGCTACGACTTCGTCTGCCAGGATCCGGCGCCGACGGCCATCGGCACGGCACCCACCGTCAACCTCAACCCCGACGTGGTCCCGTCCGACGATCTTGCCGGCCGCAAGCCGCCCTCGACGGCGGTCGATATCCGTTGGGTGCAGCAACGCCTCCTCGACCTCGGCTACCGCGAGGTCGGCGGGATCGACGGCGCCTTCGGCAGGCGCACACGCGCCGCGCTCCTTGCATTCAAGGCCGACAACGGTCTGCCTCCGAAGCCCGAGGTGGACGACGAGACGGTGGCGGCGCTGCGTACGGCCACTCCGCGCAAGATACCTGAGAGGCAAGGCGATACCGCGGCACCGAAACGCGCCATCGTCGATCCTGTGCCGAAGAACGTCGCATGCGCCGGCGGTATCGTGCGCAACGGCATGTGTGCTTGCCCGGAAGGCACCCGTGCAGAGGAGGTGCGGACGAATGCCTATCGCTGCATACGCGAAGTGGCCCGCCCCGAGATCAAGGGTATTGTCGTCCAGCCCCCGGTCAGGAAGGTGGAACCTCAAAGGGTAGCGCCCGAGATCGCCTGTCGGGGTGGCGTCGTGCGAAACGGGGCCTGCCTCTGCCCACAGGGTTCTGCGCTCAGGAATGGCGCATGCCGGATCGGCACGGCCGCCCGTGAAGCGCCGCGGAGGGTTGCACCTCCCGAAGCGCCCCTGCGTCTCGCACCAGCGACACGCACGCCGTAGGAACGCAACGAATATCCGGCCGAGCAGTGCTGCTCGGCCGGACAATGAAAAGCCACCGCAGCGGTCTAGGAAAAGTGGAAGTTGGGTTTTCCGTCCGGGATTGCGACAAACAAAGAATTGGACCGGTGCATCGGTTCACGGAATCGATGAACCGGTCTAAGCACCGGCCAGTGCCGCAGCAACCTCAAGCGCACTCACGAAAAGACCGAGGAGGGCAAGAGCCGTGAGAAATCCGGCCAGCCCTTCCCTCGAAAGCCGCCCTTGGGCGAGCGCTTCTGCGGCGCGGCGACCCGAGGCCTCCATCGCGCAGCGCATGAGAAAGAACCGTTCCACGGGAACCTCCTGTTTTGCCTCCGCCAACCGTCCCAAGGACGAAGCGAGCGAAGGATTCCGACATTTTTCGAAGGCGCATTATTCCGATTGGCTTTGGCGAGTGATCCGGGGTACGGAGCCGATGCGACCTGCCGCTGTTCGCGGACGGCGGCGCCACGTCATTGCGGCGGCCCGTCCTCGCGCCGCTTCACATCCACCCGCCGCTCGCCTAGTTTGGGACCCATGGCACAGAAGAAAGCGCATGAAGTCGACGGCTGGCTGGCCCGCCCCGACCGCGATATACCGGTGATCCTGATCTACGGGCCGGACCGCGGGCTGGTGTCGGAACGGGCGAGAGTGTTTGCACAGAAGACCGGCCTGCCCCTCGACGACCCCTTCACCGTCGTCAGGATCGACGCCGCCGACGCGGATCAGCAAGGACGCCTGCTCGACGAGGCGCGCACCGTTCCGATGTTCGCCGAGCGCCGCCTCGTATGGGTGCGCGGCGCTGCCGGCCACAGCGCGCTCGCCGCCGATGTGGCCGCCCTCATTGCCGACCCGCCGACGGACAGCTTGGTCCTGATCGAAGCCGGAGACCTGAAAAAGAACGCCGCGCTGCGCACTGCTGTTGAGCGCGGCCACGCGGCCATGGCGCTGCCGTGCTATGCTGACGACGGTCGCGGCATCGACGCCGTGATCGACGAGATTCTTGCCGCCGCCGGCCTGTCGATCGCCCTCGATGCGCGGCAGCTTCTGAAGGCCAATCTAGGCGGCGATCGGCTCGCCTCGCGCGGCGAACTGGACAAGCTGGCGCTTTATTGTGCCAGTGCTGGCGAGGTTTCAGCCGAGGACGTGCGTGCGGTGATCGGCGACGTCTCCCGCCTCTCCGCCGACGATGCGGTGGATGCCGTGCTCTGCGGCAGCATTGCCGCGTTCGATACGCTCTTCACACGCCATCTCGCCAGCGGCAGCCCGCCCTTCCTGGTTCTTTCCGCCGCCTTGCGCCAGATTCAGGCGCTGCAATTGATGCGCGAGCAGGTGGATCGCCACGGCAAGACACCGGCCGCTGCCGTCGCATCTGCCCGGCCGCCGGTTTTCTTCACCCGGCGGCGCGCGGTCGAGCAGGCCCTGCAGCGCTGGAACCAGGCTATGCTGCAGGCTGCGGCAAACCGCCTGCAAGGCGCCATCTTGAAGTCCCGCCAGCATCCAGCCGTAGCCGAGCCGCTCAGCCGCCAAGCACTTCTGGCGCTAGCTATCGAAGGCGCTCGATCTGCAAGATAAATGTAAATTTGCCGGCTAACATATTGCTAGCGCTGCAATAGCCGGCAAAGCTCGTCGAGCTGCTCCAGCGTGCGGTAGGCGATGCGCAGCTCGCCGCCCTTATCCTTGTGGCCGATCGTCACCTTCATGCCGATATGGTCGCTCAGGAGCTTTTCCAGCGACAGCGTGTCGGCATCCTTCTCCCTGCGCGCCGCGCCACCCGGTGTCGGCTCCGCATCCGGCGCGGCAGCGAGCGCTTCCGCCTGGCGCACGGAGAGCCCTTGCTCGACGATACGCTTGGCAAGGCTCGCCGGGTCCGCCGCGGTGACCAGCGTGCGCGCGTGGCCGGCCGTCAGCGAGCCATCGACGATGAGGTCGCTCACGGCGGACGGCAGTTTGAGCAGCCGCAACGTGTTGGCCACGTGGCTGCGGCTTTTGCCGATAACCTGGCCCAGATCGGCCTGCGTGTAGCTGTGCTCGTCCATGAGCTGCTGGTAGCCCCGCGCCTCCTCGATCGGGTTCAGGTCGGAGCGCTGCACGTTCTCGATGATGGCGAGCTCGAGCGCGACCTTGTCATCCACATCGCGGACGATGACGGGCACCTCAGTAAGGCCGGCGCGCTGAGCGGCGCGCCAGCGGCGCTCGCCAGCGATGATCTCGAAGCGGCCGTTCGCCGCCGCCGGACGCACCACCACCGGCTGCACGATGCCGTGCTCGCGGATCGACTGGGCAAGATCGCCGAGTTCGTCCTCCGCAAAGCTGCGCCGCGGGTTGCGCGGGTTGGGCGAGATGAACTCGATCGGTGCCACCCGGTCGGCGCGCACCGCCTCCTGCTCGCTCGCTGAAGGGTTGTCCATTTCGCCGATCAGAGCGGCCAGGCCGCGGCCGAGACGTTTACGCGAGGCATCTTCGTTCATGTCGGTTCCACACTCCGGAGACTATGCGAAAAACTCATGCCGCCCGCAGGCGCCGCTCGCGCCGGATCACCTCGGAGGCCAGCTGCAGATACGCCTGGCTGCCGGAGCATTTCAGGTCGTAAAGGATCGCCGGCTTGCCATAGGAAGGCGCTTCGGACACGCGCACATTGCGCGGGATCACCGTCTCGTAGACCGTGTCGCCCATATGGGCGCGCACGTCCTCGACCACCTGGTTGGCCAGGTTGTTGCGCCGGTCGAACATGGTCAGCACGATACCCTGTATGGTTAAGCGCGGGTTAATGGACGTGCGGATCTGCTCCACCGTCTCGAGCAGCTGGCTCAAGCCCTCGAGCGCGAAAAACTCGCATTGCAGAGGCACGAGCACCGAATCGGCCGCCGCCATGGCATTCAGCGTCAGGAGGTTGAGGGAGGGCGGACAATCGATCAGCACGTAGGAGTAGGGCACGCCGCCCGGCGCCTCCCGCAACGCCCGGCGCAGCTTCAGGACCCGGTCCGGCGCTTCCGCGATCTCCATCTCGATGCCAAGCAGATCGAGCGTCGAGGGAATGATGGCAAGACCCGGCACCGCCGTATCCATCGCCGCCCCACGGACACTAGCGGCGCCAGTCAGGACGTCATAGGACGAGACCATGCGCGCCTGCCGGTCGATGCCAAGGCCGGTGCTGGCGTTGCCCTGCGGGTCGATGTCGACGATCAGCACCCGCTCGCCGATGGCTGCGAGCGCGGTGGCCAGGTTGATGGCAGTGGTCGTCTTGCCGACGCCGCCTTTCTGATTTGCCACTGTAATGATGCGCGATGGCGTGCTCATGGGCCCCTGCAGCCAATATTCTTCCAACATCACCGTCACCGGCGGTGCGAGAGGCGGCGGAGATCGCTGATCTCCAGAATCACGCCGTCGCCGATCGACTCGCTGTGTTCTACCAGATCGAATTGCCAGGCGTCACCGCTTTCTTCCACTTCCCGCCGGTAATCCCGGCCTTTATGAAAGAGAGCCCTTGCGCCTTGGACAAGCCATGGTTCGGCAAGCTCCAGCAGGCGGCTCAACGGCGCCAATGCCCGCGCCGTGACGATTTCCGGCGCTGGAATCGCCGTGTAGCAGTCCTCAATTCGCCGTGCATGCACCGTGGCTGGGGCATCGAGACCTGCCAGCGTCGTCTGCAGGAACGCCGCCTTCTTCCGATTGCTTTCCACCAGATCGATATGCGCTTCGGCGCGCTCGATCAGCAAAACGGCAACCACCCCGCCGGGAAAGCCACCGCCGGAACCGAGGTCCAGCCATCGCTTGGCCTCCGGGGCCAAGCGAACGAGCTGCGCGCTGTCGAGAATGTGCCGCTCCCACAGATGCGGAAGCGTGGAAGGAGCGGCGAGATTGATGCGTGCCGCCCAGCGTCGGAACGCGGCCTCAAAGGCCTCCAAACGCACAAATGTTTCACGTGAAACCGGCCCGGCGACTGCCTGCAGCGCCGCAAAGCGCGCCTCAGTCACGCCACGCCCCGCGCTTCGCCCTGGCGCAGCGCCATCAGGATCAGCGCAAGGGCGGCCGGCGTCATCCCGTCGATCCGCTGCGCCTCGGCCAGCGTGCGCGGCTTCAGCCGCCGCAGCTTGTCCTTCAGCTCATTGGAAAGGCCCGGCACCGAACTGAAATCCGCATCCGAGGGAATGGCCTTGCTCTCGTCTTGCCGGAGCCGCTCAGCATCCGCTGCCTGGCGCTCCAGATAGACCGCGTAGCGTGCCTCGGTTTCCAGTCGCTCAGCCGTCTTCGGTGGTATATCACCCAGTTCCGGCCAGATTTGTGCCAACCGCCCAAGCGTCACATCGGGATATGACAAAAGGTCGTAAGCGCTGCGACGAATCCCGTCATGGTTGAGTGGGATGCCATGTCGCGTCGCCTCATTTGGGGTCAGGTCACGCGCCTGGGCGAGGGCACGCGCCTCGACCAGCGCCTTCTCTACCTGCGTGAAACGCGCCCGCCGCTCTGCCGAAGCAATGCCCCACTCCACCGCTAGCGGCGTCAGCCGTGTGTCGGCATTGTCCGCCCGCAGCGATAGGCGAAACTCGGCGCGCGAGGTGAACATGCGATAGGGCTCGCTCACACCCCGCGTCACCAGGTCGTCCACCATCACGCCGATATAGGCATCCGCCCGGCTGATGGTGGCGGATGCAGCCCCCGAGGCTACCCGTGCCGCGTTCAGCCCGGCAAGTAAACCTTGCGCGGCCGCTTCCTCGTAGCCAGTCGTCCCGTTGATCTGCCCAGCCAGGAAAAGACCGCCGACGCGCCGGGTCTCCAGCGAAGGCTCCAGCTCGCGCGGGTCGACATGGTCATATTCAATGGCGTAACCCGGCTGCAGCACGCGCGCCCTGGCAAGCCCGGGAATGGTCTTCAGAAAAGCATGCTGCACTTCCTCAGGAAGCGAGGTGGAGATACCGTTCGGATAGACCGTATCATCGTCCAACCCCTCGGGCTCCAAGAAAATCTGATGCCCGTCGCGCTCACCGAACTTGACAATCTTGTCCTCGATCGACGGGCAGTAGCGCGGCCCGACCCCCTCGATCGCGCCGGAATACATGGCAGATCGCGTGATGTTCTCCTGGATGATCGCGTGCGTCTCCTCCGTGGTCCGTGTAATGCCGCAGGCGATCTGAGGGTTGACGATCCGATCTGTAAGCAAGGAGAAGGGCGTCGGCTCATCGTCCGCCTCCTGCCGGCCAAGCCCGCCCCAGTCGATGGTCCGCCCATCGAGCCGCGGCGGCGTTCCCGTCTTCAATCGCCCGAGCACAAACCCTGCTTGCTCCATGGAGGCCGAAAGCCGTCTCGCTGCCGGCTCGTTCACCCGCCCAGCGGGAATTGTCTTCTCGCCGATATGAATGAGCCCGCGCAGAAACGTGCCCGTGGTCAGCACCACGGCACCGCAATCGATCCGACGCTCATCGGAAACGACCACATGGGTGATCCGACCTTTCTCGACGCCCAGCGCGTGCGCCTCCGCCTCCACCACGTGGAGGTTTTCCTGCTCGGCGATTGCCGCCTGCATGGCCTCGCGATAGAGCCGCCGGTCCGCCTGGGTGCGCGGGCCCCGCACCGCCGGCCCCTTGCGCCGGTTCAAGAGGCGAAACTGGATGCCCGCCGCGTCCGCCACGCGGCCCATCAGCCCGTCCAGCGCATCCACCTCACGCACGAGCTGGCCCTTGCCGATCCCGCCGATGGCGGGGTTGCAGGACATCACGCCGATCGTATCCCGCCGCAGCGTGACGAGCGCCGTCCTCGCGCCCATGCGCGCGGAAGCTGCAGCGGCCTCGCACCCCGCATGGCCGCCACCGATCACCACGACATCGAAAGACTCGCCCATAACCGCTCCTTCTCGCCGGCCCCAGATGCGCGCATCGGGTCCGTCAGTCAAGCCCGTCGGGGAAGCAAATGTTTCACGTGAAACGGTATACCCCCATCTCTATCGGGGGAGGTCGCCGCAAATCTCCAAACGCGGGTGATTGGCGCAAACGCCCCTGCGGTCGTCATCCTCGATCTTGACCCGAGGGCCGCCCATGCCGGAACATCGACACATCACCAGCGACCTCATCACAGCAGGTGTTTCACGTGAATCACGTCGCCCCTTCCGCATCCATGTTTCACGTGAATCATTTACCGATGCAGAAGGTCGAGAAGATCGTGTCCAGCAAGTCCTCCACGTCGATCTCCCCACAAATGCGGCCCAGCGCGGTGGAGGCAAGGCGCAGGCCCTCGGCTCTCAATTCCAACACATCGCTCTGCCCCTCAAGCGCGGCATCCAAAGCCTCCACCGCCTCCCGCAGCAAGGCCACATGCCGGGAGCGGAATGGCAGAAGATCGCCGGTGCGCGCATCATACCCCGCACAAGTGTCGCGCAAAAGCTGCAGCAGATGATCGATCCCTTCGCCAGTCTTCGTGGAAAGAAGGCACGCATACCGCCCTGCCGGCATCTCGCTTTCGACGAGGTCGCTCTTGCTGCCGACCCGAATCAGCGGCTTATCCGAAACACCGTCGAACGGGACGGGCGCGGCCGCATCCTCCAGGAGGATCACCAGGTCGGCCTCGAGCGCCCGCTGCAGTGAGCGTTCGATGCCGATGGCCTCGACGCGCCCTTCGGCCTCGCGAATGCCGGCGGTATCGGTGAGCACAACCTTCATGCCGCCAATGTCCATGTTCACTTCGAGCACGTCGCGCGTCGTGCCCGGTTCCTCCGTCACGATGGCGACGTCGCGACGCGCGAGCGCGTTGAGCAGGCTCGACTTGCCGGCATTGGGCGCGCCCAGAATCACCACCCGAAGGCCCTCGCGGATGATCTCGGCATCGCGGTAGGCTGCGGCATGGGCGGCGATCGCGCTGCGCAGCGCGGTGATTTCTCTCCAGATCGCGTCGGCCACCGAGCCGGGCACATCGGATTCGTCGGCAAAGTCCAGTTCCGCCTCGATCATCGCCCGGGCATGGATGAGTTGCCGCCGCCATTCCTCGTAAAGCCGGCGATGCCGCTCGTCGCTGTTGGCAAGCGCGAAGCGCCGCTGCGCCTCCGTCTCCGCGGCGATCAGGTCCGACAGGGCCTCGGCACCGGTGAGATCGATCTTGCCGTTGAGAAAGGCCCGCTTGGTGAACTCGCCGGCTTCCGCCCCCCGCAAGGCGGGGAAGGACGCCAGCGTCTCCAACACCGCATTCACCACCGCGCGCCCGCCGTGCAGATGCAGTTCACCGCAATCCTCTCCGGTAAAGCTCTCCGGCGCGGGAAAGAAAAGGCATAGCCCACGGTCCAGAAGCGTGCCCGCGCGGTTGCGGATCGCCGTCAGTTTAGCGTTGCGTGGAGCGGGAAGGCTCCCTGTCATGGCTTCGATCACAGCCGCTGTTGCCGGCCCCGAAAGCCGCACGATGGCGACCCCGGAGGGCAGGGCGCCGCTCGACAGGGCAAAGATGGTGTCACGAACTAACGTTTGATCCGCCATAGCCGGCGCTCTACCTTCTTTTCAGTCCGACATGGAGACGAGATCGTGGCACTTCCCGCAAAAAACCTGCTTGGCGATGAGACCAGCCCCTACCTCCAGCAGCATAAAGGCAATCCCGTCCACTGGCGCCCCTGGTCGACCAAGACGTTGGCGGAGGCGAAAGCCCTGGACAAGCCCATCCTCCTTTCGATCGGCTACGCCGCCTGCCACTGGTGCCATGTGATGGCCCATGAGTGCTTCGAGGACGACGAAGTCGCCGACGTCATGAACCGTCTCTTCGTCAATATCAAGGTGGACCGAGAGGAGCGTCCCGACATAGACCAGATATACATGGCGGCCCTTCAGGCGACCGGTGAGCAGGGCGGCTGGCCGCTCACCATGTTCCTGACACCCGATGCCAAGCCCTTCTGGGGCGGAACCTACTTCCCGAGAAAGGCGCGCTTCGGCCGCCCTGGCTTCGTAGAGGTCCTGAACGCCGTCCACACCGCCTGGAAAGACAAGCAGGCGGAACTGGCGCGCAGCGCCGATGCCCTCGCAGCGCATGTTGCGAGCCGCCTTGCCCCGACGCCCGACGGAGCGGCTCCCGCCGCACCGCCCTTGCAGCCACTCGCCGAAAAGATCGCCTCTATGATGGATCCCGATCTCGGCGGCCTGCGCGGCGCGCCGAAATTCCCCAACGCGCCGTTCCTCGATGTCCTCTGGCTCGACTGGCTGGAGAACCGTACAGTCGCGCGCCGCGACGCGGTCCTCGGCACGCTGCGCTCTATGCTCTCCGGCGGGATCTACGACCATGTCGGCGGCGGCCTTGCGCGCTATTCCACCGACGCACAGTGGCTCGTCCCGCATTTCGAAAAGATGCTCTACGACAACGCTCAGATCATACGCCACGCCTGCTTCGCCCACGTCGAAACCGGCGACGAATTGTTCCGGATGCGAATCGAAGAGACGATCGGTTGGGTGCTGCGCGAGATGCAGGTGGAAGGCGGCGCCTTCGCGTCCAGCCTCGACGCGGATACGGAAGGCGAGGAAGGCAAGTTTTACTTGTGGACACGCTCGGAGATCGAAAAGGTCCTCGGCGAAGACGCCGAAACGCTTCTCGGCTTCTACAGCCTTTCCAAGCCCGAGGGATGGGAAGGTGATCCGATCCTGCACCGGCTGCATCGCCCCGATGCGCAACCGCCGGCGGAAGAGCGTCGCCAGCGCGAGTTGCTCGACAGGCTGCTTGCTAAGCGCGAAAAGCGACCGCGCCCGGGGCGAGATGACAAGGTTCTGGTGGACTGGAACGGGCTGACGATCGCTGCCCTTGCAACCGCTGGACGCCAGTTAGCACGGCGAGACTGGATCGAGGCCGCCCACGCTGCTTATCGTTTCGTTTGCGAATCGATGCAGGATGAACGTCTGCCGCACAGTATCAGGGGCGAAAAGCGCTTGTTCCCGGCGTTGGCCAGCGATTACGCGGCGATGATTTCCGCCGCCGTTGCGCTGCATGGAGCGCTACAGGAGAATGCGTTCATCAAGCAGGCGCTCCGCTGGGCCGAGATGCTCGACCGTTGGCACGCCGACGAGGCAGGGAGCGGCTATTTCCTGACCGCCTCCGACAACGCCGACGTGCCGATGCGCATTCGCGGAGATGTTGACGAGGCTGTTCCATCGGCCACGGCGCAGATCATCGTCGCCCTGACCCAGCTTTCCTCGCTGAGCGGCGATCACGCCCTCTACGAAAAAGCCATGCGCTCGGCGGAAGCGGCACTAGCCCGTGCCCAGCAACAGGCATACGGGCAGGCCGGCATCATCCACGCCGCGGCCTTGGCGCAACGCCCCATGAAACTGCTCATTAGTGATACCTCCCAGCATGAGCGGTTCGTTCCGGTTGCGAATCGAATCAGCGATCCCCGGCGCGTCGATGTCGTGCTCAAGGAGGAAGAGAAGGCGCCAGCCGAACAAATGGCCGGGATCACCATCGACCGCGCAGTGCCGGGGGCTTGGTTATGCGTCGGCCAAAGCTGCCTGCCGTCCATCCACGATCCCGTGATCTTGGAAGCCACCCTGCGCTCATCCCGGAAGGAATAGAGCCGGAGTGCTGGCAGTGAGGGAATGGGTCCCAGCCCATCCCCGCACACAAATCCAGGTTCAGGTGTTCATGGAATCGAAGAACTCGGCGTTGCTCTTGGTCTGCCTGAGCTTGTCGTTGAGGAACTCGATGGCATCCGTGGTGCCCATCGGCGCCAGGATGCGGCGCAGGACGAAGATTTTCTGCAGGTCCTGGCGCGGTACCAGGAGGTCCTCCTTGCGCGTGCCGGACTTGAGGATATCCATGGCCGGGTAAATGCGCTTGTCGGCAACCTTGCGGTCGAGCACGATTTCCGAGTTGCCCGTGCCCTTGAACTCCTCGAAGATCACCTCGTCCATGCGGCTGCCGGTATCGATCAGCGCCGTGGCGATGATGGTGAGCGAGCCGCCTTCCTCGATATTGCGCGCCGCGCCGAAGAAGCGCTTCGGCCGCTGCAGCGCATTGGCGTCGACACCACCGGTCAGCACCTTGCCCGAGGAAGGCACCACCGTGTTGTAGGCGCGGCCGAGCCGGGTGATGGAATCGAGCAGGATGACCACGTCCCGGCCATGCTCGACAAGGCGCTTGGCCTTCTCGATCACCATCTCGGCCACCTGCACGTGGCGTGTCGCCGGCTCGTCGAAGGTCGAGGACACCACCTCGCCCTTCACCGAGCGTTGCATGTCCGTCACCTCCTCTGGCCGCTCATCGATGAGGAGCACGATCAGGTAGCACTCGGGGTGGTTTGTGGTGACGGAATGGGCGATGTTCTGCAGGATCACGGTCTTGCCGGTGCGCGGCGGCGCCACGATCAGCCCGCGTTGGCCCTTGCCGAGCGGCGCCACGAGATCGATCACGCGGGCCGACAGGTCCTTCGTGGTAGGGTTTTCGATTTCCATGTTGAGCCGCTCGTCGGGGTAGAGCGGCGTCAGGTTGTCGAAGTGGATCTTGTGGCGGATCTTCTCGGGGTCCTCGAAATTGATCGTATTGACCTTGAGCAGCGCGAAATAGCGCTCGCCCTCCTTGGGGCTGCGGATCGGCCCTTCCACCGTATCGCCCGTCTTCAGCGAGAAGCGGCGGATCTGCGATGGCGAAATGTAGATGTCGTCCGGGCCCGGCAGGTAGTTGGCGGTCGCGGAGCGCAGGAAGCCGAAGCCGTCCTGAAGAACCTCGACCACGCCGTCGCCGATGATCTCGATATCCTGGGTCGAGAGCTTCTTGAGGATCGCGAACATCAGTTCCTGCTTGCGCATGATGCTGGCGTTCTCGACCTCGAGCGATTCGGCGAACGCGATCAGGTCGGTCGGCGACTTGCTCTTCAGCTCCTGTAGTTTCATTTCCTGCATAGTGGCGGGCTCTGGATAGGTCATGGGATGCCTGAGGGATGGCTGGGGCGCTTTGGGCGCCGGCAGCGTCCGGAACATCGGAAGAAAGGCACCGGACGTGGAAGGAAGGGAATGCCCTTTTATCGCCCTGTTGGACAAAGAGCAAGGCGCCTTTTTGTTCCCGCGAATCTCTCCTTTCGAAGCGAAAAAGCGAAAGTCCGCGCCGTCGGGCGGGCCGTTAAAACGGCTTCACGATCACCAATATGACAATGACGATCATCAGCACCGTTGGCACTTCGTTAACCATACGCCAATGCCGCGCCGGTTTCACGTTGCGGTCGGCCGCAAACAGCCGAACGGCCCTGGAAAAATACCCGTGAACGCCTGAAAGGATAACGACCGCCGCAATCTTCGCGTGCAACCATCCACCGGAAAAGCCGAAACCCTTCCACGCGAGCCACAGGCCGAACATCCAGGTTGCGATCATGGCCGGATTGATGATGAGGCGCAGAAGGCGCCGCTCCATCACCTTGAAGGTCTCGCTCTCGGCCGAGCCCACGCTCGCCTGCGAATGATAGACGAAGAGCCGCGGCAGATAAAGCATTCCCGCCATCCAGGAGATCACGGCGATGACGTGGAATGCCTTGATCCAGGGATAGAGGCCGTCCGGCGCCGCCAGGAAAAGCAAGGCCGTCAGCACGGCGAAAATCGCCAGCGAGGTGAAAGCCCGCTGCGCCGCGCCCTTTCTGTCCGTTTGAGCCTCTGTCGTCATTGCACGGCCTCCCGCACCCGCCTTACCATGGCTTCCACGTGTTCCACGGGTGTCTCCGGCGTTACACCATGCCCGAGATTGAAGATCAGCGGCCCGCTCCCGAGCGTGGTGAGAATGGCATCGACACCTTCCTCGAGCGCCCGTCCGCCGGCGACAAGCCGCATCGGGTCGAGATTGCCCTGAACCGGACCTTCCGCCTGCAGGCGCCGCGCGGTCGCCAGCGGCACGGTCCAATCAAGCCCGAGCGCGGTCACTCCGGTAGCCTGCCGGTAACCCGCATAGAGCGTGCCGGCACCCTTTGGAAAGCCGATGATAGGCACCGTCGGATGCCGCTCGCGCACCCGGCGCACGATCTCCGCAACCGGCCGTTCGCACCAGGCGCGAAAACTTGCCTCGTCCAGAACACCCGCCCAGGAATCGAATATCTGCACCGCGTCGGCACCGGCATCGATCTGGCGGATGAGATAGTCGGCCGAGCAGGCGGCAAGCCGGTCGAGAAGGCGGGCGAATGCTTCTGGCGAAGAATGCCCGAACAGCCGCGCCGGCGCCTGGTCCGGCGTACCACGCCCGGCGATCATATAGGTGGCGACGGTCCACGGCGCACCGCAAAAGCCGATCAGCGCCGTCTCGCGTGGTAATTCGCTGCGCAGCCGCCGCACCGTCTCGTATACCGGCGCCAGCCTTTCGTGAAAGTCCGCTGTTTCGAGCGCATCTATATCGTCCTTGCCGAGCGGCGTCATCAAAGGACCCGCACCCTCTTCAAAGCGCAGGTCGCGGCCGAGCGCATGCGGCTCGACAAGGATGTCGGAGAAAAGGATGGCCGCGTCGAAGCCAAATCGCCGGATCGGCTGCAGCGTCACCTCGACGGCAAAGTCGGGATTGTAGCACAGGTCGAGAAAGCTTCCGGCCTTCTTACGGATATCCCGGTATTCCGGGAGATAGCGCCCCGCCTGGCGCATCATCCAGATAGGGGGTGGGAAGACCGTTCGCCCGCTCAACGCTTCGAGGAATTTCCGTTCCGGCACGTGAAAGGCCTCCAAAGATTCAAAAATAAAGAATCCAAGATTTAGGAATCTTCTGATTCTAAGAGTCTGTTTGGAGTGTGGATTAAAGCCTGTCCACGATTCCCGTCCTCGAAAGGGTGCGCATTTTGCCGCGCCGACATACGATACCATGGGGATATCTTTGCGGGGACTTTCGGACTTACGCAATGGAATCAATCCGCTGCATAGAATGGGAGGTTCCTAGGTATTGCCTCCTCTATGTGGACAGTATTTTCTCTCCACACAGTTTTCTACAGGCGCAAAACCAAATCCGCATCGGCGCGAATTGTGGATGAGCGATGGGGTTTTCCCCTCCGCGCGCCTCGCCTTCCAAAACCTTCCGCGCTATCAACACTTCTCCACAGACGCGGGATCGCCAGTGTGCAAAAAACCCAGAGCTTCTTTCACCTGCACCTGATTTCAGACGCCACGGGCGAGACGCTACTCGCCGCAGGGCGGGCCGCGGCCGCGCAATACAAGGATGCGCGCGCCATCGAGCACATCTATCCGTTGATCCGCACCGAAAAGCAGCTCGAGAAGGTGTTCGCGGAGATCGACGAGGAGCCTGGCATCGTGCTCTACACAATCGTCGACCAGAAAGTGGCGCGGCAGATCGAGGAGCGTTGCGCGGCCATGGGCCTGCCCAGCGTCTCCGTTCTGGAGCCGGTGCTTTCGGTCTTTCAGTCCTATCTCGGCACGCCCGCCGGCCGCCGGGTGGGTGCCCAGCATGTCCTTGACGCTGAATATTTCCGCCGCATCGACGCGCTGAACTTCACGATGGAACACGACGACGGGCAGCTTCCGCATGATGTGGACGAGGCGGATATCGTGCTTGTCGGCGTCTCGCGCACCTCGAAGACGCCGACAAGCATCTATCTCGCCAATCGCGGGATCAAGACGGCCAATGTGCCGATCGTCCTCGACGTGCCTTTGCCCGACAGCCTGGCGCGGGCCAAGCGTCCGCTCATCGTCGGCCTCGTCGCTTCCGCCGAGCGCATCGCCCAGGTGCGGCAAAACCGCCTCTTGTCGAGCGCTGCCGCGGCCAGTGATTTCGACACCTATGCGGACCGCTCCACCATCGCCCGTGAGCTCGCCTATGCGCGTCAGCTCTGCAGCCGGCACAGTTGGCCGTTGATCGACGTCACGCGCCGCTCGATCGAGGAAACCGCCGCCGCCATCTTGGCGTTGCGTGGAAAGCCGTGGTGATCATAGAGAGCGGAACCATGCCAAACGAAACCCAGACGATCGTCCTCGCATCGACCAGCCCCTTTCGGCGGCAGCTCCTGGAGAACGCCGGGCTGGCGGTGAGGCCGGTGGCGCCCGAGGTGAACGAGCGCGCGCTGGGGGCGCCGCTGGAAGGTTCCGGTGCCAGTGCCGAGGACGTCGCCCTCATCCTTGCCGAGGCGAAAGCGGTCGACGTCTCGGTGCGCTATCCTGAAGAATGGGTGGTCGGCGGCGACCAGACGCTGTCGCTGGAGGACCGGATTTTCCACAAGCCGCAAGACATGGAGGGCGCCCGCCGCCATCTTCTGGCGCTTTCCGGCAGGACACACCAGCTTAACAGCGCCATCGTCCTGGCGCGTGGAGGCGAGGCGGTATGGCGTCATGTCGCCGTGGCGCGGATGACCATGCGCTCGCTCGACCCCGGCTTCATCGGCCGGCATCTTTCGCGCGTCGGTGACAAGGCGCTTTCGAGCGTCGGCGCCTACCAGGTCGAGGGCGAGGGGATCCAGCTCTTCGAGAAGATCGAAGGCGACTATTTCACCATAGTCGGCGTGCCCCTCCTGCCGCTCCTTGCAAAGCTGCGTGAAATCGGAGCGATCGATGGCTGAAGAAACCCCGCGCGCCTTCGTCTGTGGCCATCCCGTCGCCCATTCCCGCTCGCCGCTCATCCACGGCTATTGGCTGCAAGAGCATGGCATCGCCGGCATCTACGAGCGCCGGGACGTGGCGCCGGAGGCGTTCGAAACCTTCCTGCGCGGCCTCGCCCGCAGCCCTTATGTCGGCGGCAACGTCACCATCCCGCACAAGGAAAGCGCCCACCTTCTGGTCGACCGGCGCGACGAGGCGGCGGAGATCATCGGCGCGGTGAACACGCTGTGGTTCGAGGACGGTAGCCTGTGCGGCGGCAATACGGATGCCTACGGCTTCGCCGCCAATCTCGACTCCGCGGCCCCCTGCTGGGCGGAAGGTAGCGTAGCCACCGTGCTCGGCGCCGGCGGCGCGGCCCGCGCCGTTGTGCACGCGCTCAGGGAGCGCGGCATGCGGGAGATCCGCATCGTCAACCGCACGCTCGCCCGCGCCGAGGAACTCGCCTACCGCTTCGCGGGGCCCGCCAGCGCCCACGGCTGGGACGCGCTGCCTGAGTTGCTTGCCGACACGGCGCTCCTCGTCAACACGACCTCGCTCGGCATGGACGGCGCGGCGGCGCTGGTGCTCGACCTGGCACCGCTGCCGTCGTCGGCCGTCGTTACCGACATTGTCTACGTACCGCTTGAAACCCCATTTCTGGTCAAAGCAAAGCAGCGCGGCCTGCGCACGGTGGACGGGCTCGGTATGCTCTTGCACCAGGCCGTGCCCGGCTTCGAGCGCTGGTTCGGCGTGCGCCCGGAGGTGACGCCTCGCCTGCGCGCACTCGTGGTCGCCGATTTGGAGGCGACGGCGTGATCGTCCTCGGCCTCACGGGCTCCATCGGCATGGGCAAGACGACGACGGCGCGCATGTTTGCGGAGGAGGGCGTGCCCGTGCACGATTCCGATGCCGCCGTGCACAGGCTTTACGCCGGTGAGGCGGCACCGGCCGTCGAAGCGCTCTTCCCCGGCACCGTGGTCGGTGGCGCCGTCGACCGCGAGCGCCTCGCCGAAGCGGTGGTCGGCAAGCCGGATGCGCTCGCGAAGCTGGAAGCGCTCATCCACCCGATGGTGCGCCGCGATGCTGACCGCCTCGTGGAGGAGCACCGGAAAAAAGGCACGCCTCTGGTCCTCCTCGACATTCCGTTGCTGTTCGAGACCGCCGGTACGGGCCGCGTGGACAGGATCGTGGTCGTCACCGCTCCTCAAGAGGTACAGCGCCAGCGCGTGCTTGCCCGCCCCGGTATGACGGAGGAAAAATTCGCCGCGATCCTCGCCCGCCAGGTGCCGGACGCCGAAAAGCGACAGCGCGCGGATTTCATCGTCGACACCAGCCATGGCTTGGAAGCCGCGCGGCAGGCCGTGCGCGACATTATAGCTCAGCTGACGGAAGCAAACTGACACAAGGTTGACAGCTTTCTGCCCCGCGCGTCTTGCGGCTGCCGCCGCCGTTCTTCATGCTTCGTGCGGGGAGTGATTCGATGCGTGAAATCATCTTCGATACGGAAACCACCGGCCTCGATCCGCGCGACGACCGCATCATCGAGCTCGGCTGCGTTGAGTTGGTAAACCGCTTCCCGACAGGCCGTACGCTGCATTGTTTCATCAATCCCGACGGGCGCTCCGTGCACCCGGAAGCTCAGGCCGTGCACGGCATCTCTGACGCCGATCTTGCCGATAAGCCCGTCTTCGCGGCAATCGCGGATTCGTTCCTGGAGTTCGTTGAAGGCGCCAAGCTGGTCGCCCACAACGCCAATTTCGACATTGGCTTCGTCAACGCCGAGTTTGGCCGCCTCGGCCAGCCGGTGGTCGACCCCGGGCGCGTCGTCGACACGTTGGCGATCGCCCGCCGCAAGCACCCCATGGGGCCGAACTCGCTCGACGCCCTGTGCCGCCGCTACGGCATCGACAATTCGCGCCGCACAAAGCACGGCGCCCTGCTCGACGCCGAACTGTTGGCCGAGGTCTATATCGAGCTTATCGGCGGCAAGCAGGCGACGTTCGGCCTGGAAGTCGCCCCTCAGGAAAGCACCGCGCGCTCGTTGGCACCCGGCACGCCCGTTGTTCCTCTCAAGCGCGAGCGCCCGCTCACTCCACGCCTGACCGCGGCCGAGCGTGACGCGCACGAGGCGCTGGTGAGCGAGTTGGGCGAGAAGGCCCTATGGTTGAAGGCGGCGAAACGCCCGGCCCCCGACCAGGCCGAGACCGCCTGATACTCCCGGTTGTGGGATATCGGAACGATCCGCCCACCACTCGCCGCGGAATTTAAGCGGATTTGCGAGCCCAAGACACAACCTCCCCAAGGGCATTGCTCGATGCCCTCACTAGGTCTAAGCTCAATTGGGAACACCAAATAAGCCCGAATGGGCGAAACCGAAGGGGAGAGTTATCTATTGAGTGATGTGAAAGACGCGGAGCCAGTGGGCTCACCGCGCGTATCTTCGGGCGACGTGCGTTCAAACCGCCCTATGGTTCACTTCGACAAGGTGCAGAAGTCCTATGACGGCGAAACGCTCGTCGTGAAGAACTTCAATCTGGAGATCCGAAAGGGCGAGTTCCTTACCATGCTCGGCCCCTCCGGCTCCGGCAAGACCACCTGCCTGATGATGGTGGCAGGGTTCGAGCCGGCGACCCATGGCGAGATCTATCTCGATGGCCAGCCGATCAACAGTGTGCCGCCGCACAAGCGCGGCATCGGCATGGTCTTCCAGAACTACGCGCTGTTTCCGCATATGACGATCGCCGAGAACCTGGCTTTCCCGCTCGATGTCCGCGGCATCGGCAAGGCGGAAGCGGAAAAGAAGGTCCAGCGCGCCCTCGACATGGTGCAGATGGGCGACGGCAGCTTTCACGGCCGCCGCCCCGCGCAACTCTCGGGCGGCCAACAGCAGCGTGTGGCGCTTGCCCGCGCGCTTGTGTTCGAACCGAAGCTGGTGCTGATGGACGAGCCGCTGGGCGCGCTCGACAAGCAGTTGCGCGAGCATATGCAGCTGGAGATCAAGCACATCCACGAATCGCTCGGCGTCACGGTCATCTACGTCACGCACGACCAGGGCGAGGCGCTGACCATGTCGGACCGCATCGCCGTGTTCAACGACGGCGTGGTCCAGCAGCTTGCCGCCCCCGAGGTGCTTTATGAAAAGCCGGAGAACAGCTTCGTCGCCCAGTTCATCGGCGAGAACAACACGCTTGTCGGCAAGGTCAAGGCCATCAATGAGGGCATCGCCCGGGTCGAGCTTACCGACGGTGAGATCGTCGAGGCGCTGGCAGTCAATGCCGGTCCCGGCGAGCGCACACAGCTTTCGATCCGCCCGGAACGGGTGGAGATCGACCCCGACGAAAGTGTCTCCGATCACACGGTCACGGCGCGTGTCGAAGAGGTGATCTATCTCGGCGACCATATCCGCACGCGGATGACGGTGGCCGGCAACAGCGATTTCGTCGTCAAGACCCGCAACCGGCTGGGCGCCCGTCGCCTCGATCCCGGTGCGAGTGTGCGGGTCGGCTGGGCGACGGAAGACTGCCGCGCGCTCGATCACGAGTGACGGCCAGCAGAGCGCTATGGCGCACTGCGCGGACGAGGTCAGCCGGCGACCTTAACAAACGAAGAACAATGCCGGCCACGTTCCTGTGCGTTTAAAAACCGCAGGAAAAACCAAAAACTGCAAAAGGCCAGAGACTGCAAAAGGCCAGAAACTTTAAGAGGAAGGTGCCAGTATGAAACGCGTTCTAATCCTGACCGGCTCTGTCGCCGCGATCGCGCTGGGAGGCGCGGTGGCGCAGGACCAGCAGCTGACAATCGTCTCCTGGGGCGGTGCTTACAGCAACTCCCAGATCAAGGCATATCACGAGCCTTACACCGAGAAGACCGGCGTCAAGATCGTCAACGAGGATAAGTCGGCAAACGCGCTTGCAGGCATCCGCGCGCAGGTCGAGGCCGACAACGTGACTTGGGACATCGTCGACATGCTGCAGGCCGATGCCCAGCGCGCCTGCGACGAAGGCCTGCTGGAGATCATCGATCACGACGAATGGCTTGCCCCCGCGCCGGACGGCACGCCGGCCTCGGAGGACTTCATCGAAGGCCAGCTCGGCGACTGTTACGTCCCGCAGATCCTCTATGCGACCATGTTCGCCTACAACACCGAAGCGTTCCCGGACGGTGGTCCGCAAACGATCGGAGACATCTGGGACGTCGAGAAGTTCCCAGGCACGCGGGCGCTGCAGCAGATCCCGCAGAAGAACCTCGAATGGGCACTGATCGCCGACGGCGTGCCGGACGAGGAGGTCTACGAAGTGCTCGCCACGCCCGAAGGCCAGGACCGCGCATTCGCCAAGCTCGATGAGATCAAGGACCACGTGATCTGGTGGTCGGAAGGTGCGCAGCCGCCGCAGATGCTGGCCGACAAGGAGGCCGTGATCGCCACCGCCTATAACGGCCGTATCTTCAACGCCCAGGTCAACGAGGATCAGCCGTTCGAGATCATCTGGGACCGCCAAATGCTCGAGTCCGACGGCTGGGTGGTACCCGTCGGCAATGAAGACAAGATGGAGCTCATCAGGGATTACCTCTACTTCGCAACTGACACGCAGCGCCTCGCCGACCAGGCCAAGTACATCTCCTACGGCCCGGCCCGTGCCTCGTCGGCGCCGCTCGTCGGCACGTTTGAGGATACGGATATCGACATGAAGCCGCACATGCCGACCAATCCCGAGAACCTGGAGACGGCCGTCACCTTCGACGTCCAGTTCTGGACCGACTATGGCGACGCGCTAGAAGAGCGCTTCAACGCCTGGGTCGCGGGCTGACGAAGGAAATAGCGGCGGGGCGCTGAGGTGCGCCCCGCCGCTTCCCGGCGAACCGAGGGGAGTTGGACGGCAGCCATGGCATCGACGGACGGGGCAATAAAAGAACCGATTCTTGCGGCGGACGGCACACCGCTCAAACAGGCCCTGCGGCGCTCGCAGGCGCGCGAGCGCAGAGCCGCGTTCTTGCTGGTAGCGCCGCTTCTCCTGTTCATACTGATCGTCTTCGCTGTGCCGATCGCCAGCATGATCTGGCGCTCCGTGTACAACCCCGAAGTCCGCAACTTCCTGCCGCAGACAGCCGCCGCCCTACAGGAATGGGACGGCGAGGACGTGCCGCCGGAGCCGGTGTTCCAGGCCATGGCCGCCGACATGATCGTCGGCGTGGAAAAAAGGACGATCGGCCGTGCCGCCGCCCGCATCAACCGCGAGATCCCCGGAGCGCGCAGCCGCATGATGCGCACAGCGCGGGAGGTCGACGAGTGGTCGGCGCCCTACCGCGAGAAGTTCCTCGAGGCCGATGAGCGCTGGTCCGACCTTGACTTCTGGCGTCTCCTGAAACGCGAGACCCGCCTCGTCACCCCTGCCTACTACCTCTTGGCGCTCGACTACGAATACACCGCCGACGGCGAGATCAGGCCGCGCCCCGAGGTTTACCGGATCTACAAGGCGTTGTTCTGGCGTACCGCGTGGATGAGCATGCTGATCACCGGCATCTGCATCCTGCTTGCCTACCCGATCTCCTATCTGATGGCCACGCAGCCGGCCCGCGTCGCCAACCTGCTGCTTATCCTGGTTCTGTTGCCGTTCTGGACCTCGCTTCTGGTCAGAACGTCGGCCTGGATCGTGCTGTTGCAGCAGCAGGGCGTCATCAACGAGCTTCTCGTTGCGCTCGACATCATCGATAGCCGGGGCAGGCTGCGGATGATCTACAACCGCACCGGCACCATCATCGCCATGACGCACATCCTTCTGCCGTTCATGGTGCTGCCGCTCTATTCTGTGATGAAGACGATCCCGCCGAGCTACCTGCGCGCGGCGAAATCGCTCGGCGCACATCCCTTCCGCGCCTGGTGGCGGGTCTATTTCCCGTTGACGATCCCAGGGCTGGCGGCTGGCTGCATCCTCGTCTTCATCCTGGCGATCGGCTACTACATCACGCCGGCGCTGGTGGGCGGCGACAGCGGCATATTCATCTCCAACCTGATCGCCCAGAACATGCAGGGATCGAGCGCCCAGCTGAAGCTGGCCGCCGCGCTCGCCACGATCCTCCTGGTCGCCGTGCTCGTCGTCTACTGGGTCTTCAACAAGCTCGTCGGCGTCGACAAGCTGAAATTCGGATAAGGGGGCGGCAATGGCAGTGCCATCATATGCAACACCGGCCGAACGCATCTGGTACTATGCGTTCCGCGCCATCTGCGCGCTCATCTTTTTCTTCCTGATCGCGCCGATCATCGTCATCGTGCCGCTCGCCTTCAACGCGGAGCCCTACTTCACCTTCACGCGCGAGATGCTGGCGCTCGATCCGGAGGGCTATTCGCTGCGTTGGTTCAGGGCCCTGCTAGGCTCGTCGGAATGGATGGGCTCGATCCGCAATTCCTTCATCATCTCGATCTCGTCCACCATCATCGCCACCGCTCTCGGCACGTTGGCCGCCCTCGGCCTCAACCGGCGCCACATGCCGGCGCGCGGGATCATCACGGCGATCCTGATCTCGCCGATGATCGTCCCTCTCATCATCACCGCGGCCGCGCTGTTTTCGTTCTTCGCCCGCGCCGGCCTGGCGAACACCTTTCCGGGGATCATTCTCAGCCACGTGGTGCTTGGCACGCCTTTCGTCGTTCTCACGGTGACCGCCTCGCTCGCCGGCTTCGATGAGACGTTGATCCGTGCCTCGCAGAGCCTCGGCGCCAATCAGTCGCGCACCTTCTTCAAGGTCATCCTGCCGCTGCTCCTGCCCGGCGTCATAGCAGGCGCGCTGTTCGCCTTCGTCACCTCGCTTGACGAGGTGGTGATCGTCAACTTCATGGCGGGTCCGGCCCAGACGCCGATGACGGTCCGCATGTTCTCCGGCCTGCGCGAGGAGATCAGCCCGACGATCCTGGCCCTCGCAAGCCTCCTGGTCGCGCTCTCGATCATCCTCCTGACCACGCTGGAGATGATCCGCCGGCGCAACGAGCGCCTGCGCGGCATGTCTCCAGGGTAGACCATCGTCATCCTCGGGCTTGCCCGGCTTCACCCGAGGATCCTTCCGTGACTTGCCAATGTACCGGAATGGGTCCCGGGCAGTCTCCGTGAAGGGGTGCGGGCTTGTCCGAGGCTGCACAAGTCTTCCAAACGCGCGTCATGCCGCCGAAGCGTTTCGCTGGTCCATCTCCGCAGGCCCTGGCCGCCCGTTTGCATTCTCGCCTTCGGGCCTTACATATGCGCTCTGAACGGCACCCTCTTGGGGCGGGGTGCGCTGAAGGAGTGCACCGATGAGCGAAATGGAATCCATGCACGCCACGACCATCGTGACCGTGCGCAAGGGCGGCAAGGTGGTGATCGCCGGCGACGGCCAGGTGAGCTTCGGCCAGACCGTCATGAAGGGCAACGCCCGCAAGGTGCGCCGCCTCGGCAAGGGCAACGTGATCGCCGGCTTCGCCGGCGCAACGGCCGACGCCTTCACGCTGCTCGAGCGCCTGGAGGCCAAGCTGGAGCAGTATCCCGACCAGCTCATGCGCGCCTGCGTGGAGCTGGCCAAGGACTGGCGCACGGACCGCTATCTGCGGCGGCTGGAAGCGATGATGCTGGTGGCCGACCCGGGCGTCACCCTGGCTCTGACCGGCAACGGCGACGTTTTGGAGCCGGAACAGGGGGTGATGGCGATCGGTTCCGGCGGCAATTACGCGCTGGCCGCCGCGCGAGCCCTGCTCGACACGGACAAGAACGCCGAGGAGATCGCCCGGCGTGCCATGGAGATCGCCGCCAGCATCTGCATCTACACCAACGACAACATCATTCTGGAAACGCTGGATGAAGGCTGAGAGCGCAACGCTGCGTTTCGAGCCGGTCGCGGCGCAACATTTTCCCCTGCTGCGCCGCTGGCTGGAAATGCCGCATGTGCGCGAATGGTGGGGAGAGCCGGAGAAGGAGCTGGGCCATATCCGCGACATGGTGGCCGGGCGTGACACGACGCAGCCTTTTCTCATCGTGCTGGACGAGGAACCGGTGGGTTATATCCAATGCTGGTTCATCGGCCACCACCAGAACAAGGAATGGGTGGACGATAACCCATGGCTCATGGAGCTGCCGGCCGAGACCGTCGGCGTCGACCTATCGATCGGCGACCCGGAGAAGCTGTCGAAGGGGATCGGCACCGCGGCGCTCGGCGCTTTTGTGCGAAAGCTGCTGAATGAAGGGCATACCACCATCATCATCGACCCCGACCCGCAAAACACGCGCGCCGTGCGCGCCTATACGAAGGCCGGGTTCCGCCCCATCCCGCATCTTGCGGGGCGGACGCAAGGTTCACTGATCATGCAATACCAGACACACGCACACGAGACGACGATATGACCAATTTTTCGCCGCGCGAGATCGTTTCCGAACTCGACCGCTACATCATCGGCCAGAAGGACGCCAAGCGCGCCGTGGCCATCGCCCTTCGCAACCGCTGGCGCCGCCAGCAGCTCGAGCCGGAGCTGCGCGAGGAGGTGATGCCGAAGAACATCCTGATGATCGGCCCCACGGGCGTCGGCAAGACGGAGATCTCGCGCCGGCTCGCAAGGCTGGCGGGGGCGCCCTTCATCAAGGTGGAGGCCACCAAGTTCACCGAGGTGGGCTATGTCGGCCGCGACGTGGAGCAGATCGTGCGCGACCTCGTGGAAGTGTCGATCGGGCTGACGCGCGACAAGATGCGCGAGAACGTGAAAGCGCGGGCGCACATGAACGCGGAGGAGCGGGTACTGGAGGCGCTGGTGGGCAAGACAGCGAGCCCCGCCACGCGCGACAGCTTCCGCCAGAAGCTCAGGAGCGGCGATCTCGACGAGAAGGAGATCGAGATCGAGGTTTCCGACACCGGCGGCGGCATGCCCGGCTTCGAGATACCCGGCATGCCGGGCGCCAATATCGGGGTGCTCAACATCAATGATATGCTGCAGAAGGCGATGGGCGGCGGGCGCACCAAGACACGCAAGACCACCGTCAAGGACTCCTACAAGCACCTGATCAACGACGAATCGGACAAGCTGCTCGACCAGGAAGAGGTGGTGCAGCGGGCGATGGAGGCGGCGGAGAACGACGGCATCGTCTTCCTCGACGAAATCGACAAGATCGCCGCGCGCGAGGGCGGCATGGGCGCCGGCGTTTCCCGCGAGGGCGTGCAGCGCGACCTCCTGCCGCTGGTGGAGGGCACGACGGTGGCCACCAAGTACGGGCCCATGAAGACCGACCACATCCTGTTCATCGCCTCCGGCGCCTTCCACGTGTCGAAGCCTTCGGACCTTTTGCCGGAGCTGCAGGGGCGGCTGCCGATCCGCGTCGAGCTCAGGGCGCTGGAGAAGGATGATTTCCGGCGCATCCTGACGGAGACCGAAGCGAGCCTCATAAAGCAATATGTGGCCTTGATGCAGACGGAGGGCGTGGAGCTCGAATTCACCGACGACGCCATCGACCGGCTGGCGGCGATCGCCGTCGATCTGAACGCCAGCGTCGAGAACATCGGCGCCCGCCGGCTGCAAACGGTGATGGAGCGCGTGCTGGACGATGTCTCCTACAACGCGCCGGACCGCTCCGGCTCCAAGGTGACCATCGACGCCGAATTCGTGGACAGGAATGTGGGCGACATGGCCAAGAACACCGACCTCTCGCGCTTCATCCTGTGAGGTAACGGCCACACCCGGCGGACAACCGCCCCGGCCCCTGCGGATTTCCCTCGACTTGAACGGGGGCTTTCCATAGGTTGCGGTCAATCAAAAAACTGTTCGGCAAAAATGCGTTTGGGTGGCGGATGGCGCTGAGGCATAGCATCCTCTTGGGCATATTCCTGGGCATGACGGCGGCCTCTTCGGGAGCCGCCGAACTTGTGCCGCCGGGCAACCGCAGCGCCGAGCAGCCGCCGGTGCCCGGCGCCTCCGCGCGGCGCACGGGCGCCGGGCGGACGACCTTCGAGGCCAAATACGCCAAGGTCTACCAGCTCCTGAAAAACGACGCTGCGCTGCGCGTGAAGATCCGCGAGGCGGCGGACGCCTACGACATCGCGCCGATCCACATCCTCGGCGCCATCGTCGGCGAGCACACCTACAATGTGGATGCCTACGACCACCTGCAGACCTACTACGTGAAGGCGGTGTCGTACCTGAAAAGCTCCTTCTCGTTCTCCCATGCGGGAGAAAGCCTGGAGGTGTTTCTCAAGCGTCCGGAATTTTCCGAATGCGAAGGCAAGAAGGGCAGCTACGACCTGTGGAGCTGCCGCGAGAAGGTGTGGGATACGGCATTCCGCGGGCGCCGTGTCGAGGGGCAGCGTTTCCCCGACGACCGCTTCAGCGCCGTCTTCTTCCAGCCGTTCTATGCCGGGCAGACCTTCGGTATCGGTCAGCTCAACCCGCTGACGGCGCTGCAAGTGACGGATATCGTGAACGAGGTCTCCGGGCTGGAGAAGCTCGACTACCGCGACCCGCAGAGGGTCTACCGGACCATCATGAACCCCGATATCACGCTCGCCTATGTGGCGGCGACGCTGAGGAAATCCATCGACGCCTACGCCGACATCGCCGGCTTCGACATCAGCAGGAATCCGGGCATCACGGCCACCCTCTACAATCTCGGAAACGCGGAAACCCGCGCCGCCAAGCTTGCCGCCAAGAATCATCTGCTCCGCAAGCAGGGCCGCGCGCCCATGCTGCCGAGGGAGAACTACTACGGCTGGCTGGTGAACGAGAAGCTGGAGGAGTTGGAGGCGTTGATCGCCGAATCGTGAGGACCGAGCGCCCTCGTGGCTCGACAAGCTTACCATGAGGGCTACTGCGGCCTTGGTGCCGCTTCAACTTCGCATCGTCTATTCCGTCACCTTCCGCTTCTTCTCCAAAATTCCCTCCAGCTCGTCAAAAAGCCGCGTCAGCTCCTCCTCATCAAGCTCGGCTATATGACGGGCGATCAGGTTGGCGAGGGCGGTGGCCTTGTCCGGGAGGCCGGCGGTGTCGACGACGACACGGGGATGCGAGAGCGTGGCGAGGCGCTGCAGTTCGTCCGCCTCGTCCCATATGACGTTGAAATAGCCGATGATCTTCTGGACCATGGCCCAGTTGGGCGGGCTGCGCCGGCCATGCTCGAGGGCGGAAAGGTAGGCCGGGCTTACGCCGAGGGCGGCCGCCATCTCCTTCTGGGTGACGCCGCGCGCGCGGCGCATCTGGCGTATCCTTGCGGCGAAAGGCGTCATCGCCCGCCCCCCGCGCGGCGCAGGCGCACATAGAGCGCGCCGCCGCCGCCATGATGCCTGGCCGCCTCCTCGTAGCCGCCGACGATGGCGCGGAAGGGCGGCGTTGCGAGCCATTGCGGCACGGCGCGGCGCAGCACGCCTTCACCGGACGAGCCCTTGCCGGTGATGACCAGCACGTAGCGGCGGTCGGCCTGATAGGCCCGGCGCAGGAAGGACAGGAGGAGGATGTGCGCCTCCTCCTGCGTCATGCCATGCAGGTCGACCCGACCGGCGATGTCGAGACGGCCCTTGGCCAGCTTTTCGCGGGTCGGCGCATCCAGCCTGCGCGGGTGTCGTTCCGGGCCCGCGGACATGTCCGCATTCGGCTCCGCCGCCGGTGCGAGGGGGCGCTGGCGCTTGCCGGCCAGCGCCGGAGGCGGCTCAAGCGCCTCGTCGGGAAACGCCTTTCCTTTCATCGGGACCGCCGTGCGGGCGACGCGGCTCCACAGGATGCGGTCTTCGTCGGTCAGGCGCTTGCGTTTCATGGCCGCCGTCCCTCGGCAAGCGCGCGCGGCAGGAGGGCGTAGAAATCCGCCGGGTGGCGGATCTTTCCGGCGACAGCGCCGGCGGCCTTGCCGGTGCCGATGAAAAGGTCGCCGCGCGCTGGGCCGGTGATGGCGGACCCCGTGTCCTGGGCGATCATCAGCCGGCGGAAAGGCTTATCGAAACCTTCGCGCAGGCTCGGGGCGTCGATGAAGAAGGGGGTGCCGAACGTGTGCAAAAGGCGGTCGACGGCGATGGAATGCCCCGGCTCCAGCTGCACCTTGGCGGCGGCGACCGGCCCAAGGGCGGGGTCTCCAACCGGCGTCTCGCGGAAGAAGATGTAGGACCTGTTGTGCCACAGGATCTCGTCCATGCGGCGCGGATTGCCGGCGAGCCAGGCGCGGATCGACTGCATGGTCACCTCTTCAAGCGGGACCTCTCCGAGGCTTGCCAGCACACGGCCGATGCCGGTGAAGGGGTGGCCGGTCTTGGCGGCGTAGGAGACGCGCTTCCGGCTGCCGTCGGTCATCTTCAGGCGGGCGGCACCCTGGACATGGATGAAGAACGCCTCCACCCGATCGGCCAACCAGCACAGCTCCAGGCCGAGGCCGGCAAGGGCGCCGCGGTCGATCGCCTGGCGGTCGTGATAGGCGAGGAGCCTCTTCCCGTCGCGCCGGGCGAAGGCGAAGGACGGGTCGAGGGCGGCGGGCCGGTTCTGCCGATCGACGGCGACGAGATCGTCCGGCCGGCGATAGAGCGGCACGCAGAAACGCCCTGTCCGCACCGGAGAGGCCTCGGTCTCCGGCTCGTAATAGCCGGTGACGAAGCCGCTTCCGGCCGTCTCCGGCCGGATGCGGAAGGGAAGGAAATGCTGCTCGAAGAAGGCGCGCGCCGCGGCGTTTGCCGGCTGAAGCGTGTTGCGGGCGTGGGCATAGGCATCCGCGAAGGCTTCAGCAGCGACGCCGAGGCTGCCGGTGCGGTAAGGCCGGGTCTCAGTGTAGCGGGCACAGCGGGCGAAGGCCGCGAATGCGGCCGAGGCGCCGTCGTCGCCCCAGCCGGGCAGATCGCTATAGGAGACGGGAGAGAATACGGCGGAAAGGCTCAAGAAAACCTCTCCTCACATCCGCCGTCCGCGCGCCTGCAACCGGCTCATTCCTCGGCTTCGGTGGCCACCAGCTTCCAGTTGGGATCGCGCGAGCGGGTGTCGCGGGCGAAGGTCCACACGTCCTTCACTTCGGCCACGGTCTCCGGATCGCCGTCGATGATGGTGCCGGCGCTGTCGCGCGTGGCCGAGATCAACTCGCTGACGATGCGCAGCGTGACATGGGCCTCGCTACCCTTCATCTCGGCGCCGAGGAGGGCCGCCTTGTCGATGCCGACAAAGGAGGACTCGATCTTCTCCGAGCGCTTCTCGCGATCGTCGATGGCCGAGACAAAGCCCTCGTAGACCTCGCGCGACAGAAGGTTCTTCAGCGTGCGCCGGTCGCCGTCGGCAAAGGCCATGACGATCATCTCGTACGCCATCTTGGCGCCTTCCACGAAAGCCGCGGGATCGAAGGAGGGATCGGCGTCCTTGATGGCGCGCAGACCCTTGTTGAGCGGAGTGCCGGGATCGGCGACGGCATCGACCGCCGCATAGCCGTCCTCCGCCTCCGCGCCGCCCTTGCGCCGTGGCAGGGAGACCACGTTGTCGGACTTGTCCGCCTTGGCCTCACCGGTGCGGCGGGCGCGGCCGGCCGTATAGGGATCGAAGGGCGGCCGCTCGTTTCCCGTGCGGCGCCCGAGGACGTTGCGCAGCTGGAAGAAGATCACGACTGCCGCGACCAGGAAGAAAATCGTGCCGAAATCGAAGAATTCCATGTTGTATAGCCAAGCCGCTCTGTCGTCTCGCACCCGCCGCGAGGCGCCGTGCCGGGGACGGCGGCACATGCCGCCGCGTTACCGATGCATATAGAACGCGCACGCCGATCATTCAAATTATCGGCGAGCGTTCCTATCTCCGGGGTTCGGCGGACTTTGCCGCCGACGCCATCCAGCGAGGTTAGACCAAAAACGTGCCCTTCTCCATCGTTCCATTTCTCTTACTTAGCATTCCGCTTCTTGAAATCGCCGTTTTTGTGGTGATCGGCGGACAAATTGGTGTTTTGCCCACTCTCGCGTTGATTCTGGCGACGGCGGTGGCCGGCTCCATCCTCCTGCGCATCCAGGGTTTCGGCGTGCTTTCCCGCGTCCAGAAGACGTTGAACGAAGGCCGCGTGCCGGGCCGGGAGCTGGTGCATGGCGTGATGATCCTCGTTGCCGGCATCCTTCTCCTGACGCCAGGGTTCGTCACCGATACGCTGGGGTTTCTGCTTTTCATTCCCGCCGTGCGCGACATCGGCTGGGCCTTCCTGCGCGACCGCATCGTCATCGTGGGCGCCGGGGCGCCGCCTGGAGGCGGCCAGGACCGCAGACAGCCGCGTGACAAGGCCATCGATCTCGACATGGACGACTATTCCAGCTCCGAACCTGGAAAGTCGCCCTGGCGCGGACCCGATCGCCCGCAAGACTGACGGCCGCGACGGCGCAGCCTTGTTTTGACGCCATGCCCATGCTAGCAGCGCCGCAACGATGGGAACGCGCTTCAGCGCATTTGACAAGGACTTGAGGCGGATGGCCAACAAACCGCAGGAAAAAGAAAACGCCAAGGGAACCGAGGCCAAGACGGAAGGCAACGGCGCGCAGCCCAGCCTGAACGTGCTGACACAGTATATCAAGGACCTCTCCTTCGAGAGCCCTGGTGCCCCGCGCTCGCTGACCCAGCGCGAGAAGGCGCCGGCCATCAACATCAACGTCAACGTGAACGCCAACCCGCTGGGCGGCGCCGACTACGACGTTCTCCTGACGCTCACGGCGCGGGCGGAGGCCGACAAGACCGTGCTGTTCAATGTCGAGCTTATCTATGGCGGCGTGTTCCGCATCCAGAACTTCCCGCAGGAGCACATGCTGCCACTTCTGTTCGTCGAGTGCCCGCGCCTGCTCTTCCCTTTCGCGCGGCAGATCATCGCGGATGCCACGCGCGGCGGCGGCTTCCCGCCGCTGATGATCGACCCGATCGATTTCGCGCGCATGTTCCAGCAGCGCATCGCCGAGGAACAGGCGAAGAGCAAGGTGCAGGTTTCGTAGAACCGCCCGCTCATACGCGAGCAGGAAAGAACAAAAAGAGCCAGGCGGGTCCCGCCTGGCTCTTTTCTTTGCTGGATGCGGTACCTGCGGCCCTTATTCCTGACCGTTGCCTGAACGCCGATCACGGGCGCTGTCTGGCCCAATGATATGATCCAAAGCGGGGATAAATTTCGCCGGTCTTTCCCGCCAACCCATTGATCCCAAACAACCTGCAAACTTTTTTCGCGGGAAAATACGCCCCCCTGCCCAGCCCGCCCTTACAATCCTCCCCATCGCCCTCACGGGAACCTTGGTCCGGACCGGGGACACGGGGAGGGCGGCGGAGACCTCGCCCTGCAGGAACGGTACCTGCAGGCGTGAGGGCCCGCGACAGGCCGGCGGTGCCGGGGGTGCTGGGTATGAGACAGCATCACGGAAAAGCCGGGCACCGGGTGAGAGACGGTGCCAGGCGACCGCGGAGAAGCCGCTAGGGCCTTTGTTCGGCCCGGCTAAGACCACCCCCTAATTGGGTGCAGCCGGGAAGGAGAAAGGCCCGAGTGACCGGCCGACCGTCGGGACAGCCTCCGGTGGGGCGCGTTGGACGCGCCTTATTTGAGGCGCCCCCAAAGCGCCTCGTGCGGTGCCGAAGACGCGCCCCGCTTCCCACTTACTCAATAGCCAGACGGTGAATACCGGGCGTGGCAACGATGAAACGCGCCCGCCCTCACCCTGAGCCTGTCGAAGGGGCCGAACCACGCCGCAAAAGGAGCATCGACAATGATCGACCCGCAAATCCTGGCCCGCGAGGGACCGTCATGCAACACTTGCCTCACTTCCGCATTTGAGGAGATGATGCGGTTGGACAGGCGCCATGGCAAAGAGTGACGTGGAGACAGGCGACATCGGCGCCGGGCCGGCGGCAGGCCTCGGCGAGCGTCTGCGCGTGCGATTGACGGGTCCGAAGCCGATCGGCTTCTTTCTCTTCCTTTTGATCGCCGTTACCATCGTCCCCGCCCTCGCCATTTCCACGGTGCTCCTGCAGCGCAACGACGCCGCCCAGCGGGAGGTGGTGAACACCTTGGCCGAGGCCATGGCCGGCTCGATCGCCGAGGCGGTCGACGGTGAGCTTCGCGGCATGCTGACGACGCTGCGCGTACTGTCGACCACGCCGTCGCTGGCCGTCGATAATATCGAGGACTTCTACGACCGGGCGAGGCCGGCACTGGCCGGCTCCGGTTCTCATCTTACCCTGTTCGACGAGAACCTCCGGCAACTCATGAACACGCGGGAGCCCTACGGTACGCCGCTCGGCCGGGCATCGGATCCGGCAACCTTGCGCCGGGCGCTCGAAGAGGGCGTTCCAGCCATTTCTGGCGTTTTCCGCGAGGAGACGTCGGGTGAATGGACGTTCAACGTCGCCCTGCCCTACATACAGGAAAATCAGCCGCGTCACCTCCTCGTGATGGGGCGGAACGCGGAGACCATGGCCGATACGCTGTCCCAGCAGATGCTGCGCGGCGGCTGGAATGCCGCCCTTCTCGACCGCTACGGGCATGTGGTCGCCTCCTCCTTCATGTCGTCGGATGTGGGCAAGCCGTTCTTCCTCGGCATCCCGTCGGGCCCCTCGCCGCAGACGATACGGGTTCGCGGGGAGGGGGGCGCCCGTTCCTACCTCGCCATCGTCGACGACACGAGCTACAGCGGTTGGAAGGTCGTCGTGTGGGCTCCCACCGCCGCTGTCGAGCAGCCCATGCGCCGCTCGCTGCAGCAGCTCTTCGGCGGCACGATCATCGTCATCGCCATCGGTGCCGGGGCGGCATGGGTCCTCGGACGGCAGATCGCCAAGCCGGTGCGGCGCTTGGCGAGCGATGCGCGGCGGCTGGGCGCGGGCGAACGGATCGAGCCAACCGTCTACCCGATAGCCGAGGTGACGACGGTCTCGGCAGCACTGGCCGAAGCCGCCGGCGACAGAAAGAAGGCGGAAGGCGAAATCCGTCTGCTGATGCGCGAGGTCGCACACCGGTCCAAGAACCAGCTCACCGTCGTCTCCGCGATGGCCAAGCAGACGGCACGCAACGCCGGCTCGCTGACGGGTTTCCTGGACTCGTTCCAGAAACGGCTGTACGGGCTGGCGCGGTCGACGGACCTGCTCATCGCCGGGGGGGCCGCGGGCGTCGAGTTGCGCGCGCTGATCCTCGCTCAGGTTGACCCCTTCAAGCCCGAGACCGCCAGGCGGCTGGAACTTTCCGGGCCGCCGTTCCGGCTCGGCAACCAGGCTGCGCAGACACTCGGTGTGGCGTTCCACGAGCTTGCCACCAACGCCTCCAAATATGGTGCTTTCGCCACCAGGACGGGCCGGCTGGCCATTTCCTGGCAGGTCGAGGGCGAGATGCTGACGATCGTCTGGCGCGAGCATGCGGCGGAAAACGGCGGGCGCCGGCCGGCCAAGCGCGGCTTTGGCACCGAGATCATCGAGCGCATGCTGGGCGGAACGCTGGACGCGGAGATCTCCCGCACCTTCCACGGCGACGGGCTGGAGTGCATCTTCGCGATTCCGGTCAAGCGGCTTCTGCCGGACCACGCTCAGCTTCCGCCCCGGGAAACGGCGGGGTGAGCGGGAGCGGCGGTTTTAGCTGGCATTCTCTGCCGTTATGCACTATATGCGCGGCGATATCGCGCGATTGCGCGGTCCAACGACCCTGGCTGGACGACATCCCGGCTACGGGCGGCACATTCCCTCGATCATCAGAAAGGACTTACGATGTCGATCACTGCCGAGCGCAAGCAGGAGCTTTTGAAGGAATTCGCGACCGCCAGCGGCGACACCGGTTCGCCGGAAGTCCAGGTCGCCATCCTGACCGAGCGCATCAAGAACCTGACCGAGCATTTCAAGGACCACAAGAAGGACAACCATTCCCGCCGTGGTCTGCTCAAGCTCGTCTCGCAGCGCCGCCGTCTCCTCGACTACGTGAAGAGGAAGGACGAGGAGCGCTACAAGACGCTGATCGAGCGGCTCGGGCTGCGTCGCTAGTTTCGGCCGGCGGGCCCGTCTTTGCGGGTCCGCCGCCGATATCCCCGGCGTCAAAACGCCGGCAAAGGCTCCCGAGGAAGGAAACCGGGCAGCCGCCGACGGACAGGTCATGGGGCAGGATTGCAGGACGCTTGAAAGCCGGAATGCCGGCGCGGAACCAAGCTTCCCGTTGTCTTGCCCATGACTCGTCCTGAACGAGAAGAGAAAAAGAAGCCCGCGTGCCGAAAGGCGTGCGGCCTTCGGTAAACAAGGACAAGACATGTTCAATCATCACAAAGTGGAAATCGAGTGGGGTGGGCGCACGCTTACCCTGGAGACGGGCAAGGTTGCCCGCCAGGCCGACGGCGCTGTGCTCGCCACCTATGGAGAGACGGTCGTGCTGGCCACCGTCGTTTCGGCCAAAGAGCCGAAGCCCGGCCTCGACTTCTTCCCGCTGACCGTCAACTATCAGGAAAAGACCTTCGCCGCCGGCAAGATCCCTGGCGGCTTTTTCAAACGTGAAGGCCGCCCGAGCGAGAAGGAGACGCTGACGTCCCGCCTCATCGACCGGCCGATCCGCCCGCTCTTCGTTGATGGCTACAAGAACGACACCCAGGTCATCCTCACCGTGCTGCAGCACGATCTGGAGAACGACCCTGACATCGTCGCCATGGTCGGCGCCTCCGCGGCGCTGACGCTCTCCGGCGTCCCCTTCATGGGTCCCATCGGCGCCGCGCGCGTCGGCTACATCGGCGGTGAGTACGTGCTCAACCCGCATATCGACGAGATGGAGGAGACCAAGCTCGACCTCGTCGTCGCCGGCACGCAGGACGCGGTCCTGATGGTGGAATCGGAAGCGCAGCAGCTTCCCGAGGACATCATGCTCGGCGCCGTGATGTTCGGCCACAAGGGCTTCCAGCCAGTCATCGACGCCATCATCAAGCTTGCCGAGGTGGCGGCCAAGGAGCCGCGCGAGTTCCTCCCGGAGGATCTCTCCGCGCTCGAAGGCGAGATGCTGAAGGTTGTGGAAAGCGACCTGCGCGAGGCCTACAAGATCACCGACAAGCAGGCCCGCTACGGCGCCGTAGACGCGGCCAAGGCCAAGGTGAAGGAGGCTTTCCTGCCCGAGGGCGAGGAGGAGCCGAAGTGGTCGCCCGAGCAGGTCTCCACCGTCTTCAAGGCCCTGCAGGCCAAGATCGTGCGCTGGAACATCCTCGACACGGGCACCCGCATAGACGGCCGTGATCTCAAGACTGTCCGCCCGATCGTCGCGGAAGTCGGCGTGCTGCCGCGCACCCACGGCTCGGCCGTCTTCACCCGCGGCGAGACGCAGGCCCTCGTGGTCGCCACGCTGGGCACGGGCGAGGACGAGCAGTTCGTCGACGCGCTAACCGGCACCTACAAGGAGGCCTTCCTCCTGCACTACAACTTCCCGCCCTATTCGGTGGGCGAGACCGGGCGCATCGGCTCCCCCGGCCGGCGCGAGATCGGCCACGGCAAGCTCGCCTGGCGGGCGGTGCACCCGCTGCTGCCCGCAGCGGAGCAGTTCCCCTACACGCTCCGCGTGGTCTCCGAGATCACCGAATCGAACGGCTCTTCCTCCATGGCCACCGTCTGCGGCACCTCGCTGGCGCTGATGGACGCGGGCGTGCCGCTGCAGAAGCCGGTGGCTGGTATCGCCATGGGCCTCATCAAGGAAGATGAGCGCTTCGCCGTCCTCTCCGATATCCTCGGCGACGAAGATCATCTCGGCGACATGGACTTCAAGGTCGCCGGCACCGACGAGGGCGTCACCTCCCTGCAGATGGACATCAAGATCACCGGCATCACGGAGGAGATCATGAAGGTCGCCCTCGACCAGGCCAAGGGTGGGCGCCTGCACATTCTCGGCGAGATGGCCAAGGCGATCTCCGAAGGCCGGGCCGAGCTCGGCGAGTTCGCCCCGCGCATCGAGGTGATGCAGATCCCGACCGACAAGATCCGCGACGTGATCGGCACTGGCGGCAAGGTGATCCGCGAGATCGTCGAGAAGACCGGCGCCAAGATCAACATCGACGACGACGGCACGGTGAAGATCGCCTCCTCCAACGCCAAGGAGATCGAGGCGGCGAGGAAGTGGATCCACTCCATCACGGCCGAGCCCGAGGTCGGCGAGATCTACGAGGGCACGGTGGTCAAGACCGCCGACTTTGGCGCCTTCGTGAACTTCTTCGGTCCCAAGGACGGTCTGGTGCACATCTCGCAGCTCGCGCCGGAGCGCGTGCAGAAGACCACCGACGTCGTCAAGGAAGGCGACAAGGTCTTCGTCAAGCTGATGGGCTTCGACGAGCGCGGCAAGGTGCGGCTTTCCATGAAGGTCGTCGACCAGGAGACCGGCAAGGAAATCGCCCGCGAGAAGAAGGAAGAGAAGGAAGAGGCCGAGGGCTGATTTCTCCCGCCTACCCTTTGGAACGGGCGCGGCCACGGCTGCGCCCGTTTTCGTTTCCACTCCTCTTCGCATCCACCAACGCCCATGAACGACGCCCTGCCAACCCTTCTCTTCCCCTTCGAGCGCGGTCTCCTCGATGCACCCCGCGCCGGCGAGCGCGTCGTTTTCTTCGGCGCTGCTGCCGGCCTCCGGCTGCCCCCGGATTTCGCGGCGGACCTTCAGGTCGTGCAGGGCTCCCGGCCGGACTATCTGGCGCTTGAACGCGCCGGCTTTTCCGTCGCGCCGCAGGCTAAGGGCGAAGGTTACGATGCCGCCCTTCTGTTCCTCGGCCGTCATCGGCGGGAGAACGAGGAGCAGCTGACCGAGGCGCTTCGCCGGGTGCGGCCGGATGGGCTCATCCTCGCCGCCGGCACAAAAAGAGACGGCGCGGCGGGCGTTGCCAAACGCCTGGCTGAGCTCCTGCCGCTAGAGGATCGCCTGTCCAAGCACCACGGCATAGTCTTCTGGCTACGCCGCCCCGCGGTGCTCGGCGAAGCCGCGCTCGCGGCGCTGGCAAGTCCGGCGGGCACGGCCCCCGAGGGGTATGAAACGGCTGTGGGCGGCTTTTCGGAAGATGGCGCCGATCCCGGTTCCCGGCTCCTGGCCGACAGTCTGCCCTCGGATCTCGCGGGAGCCGTGGCCGATTTCGCGGCCGGTTGGGGGTATCTGTCGCTGCGGCTGGCGAAGCGGCCTTCCATCACTGCAATCGACCTCTACGAGGCCCACCACGCTTCGTTGGAGGCGGCAAAGCGCAATCTCGCTGCCCACGCCCCCGAGGCCGCCTGCAGCTTCTTCTGGCACGATCTTCTGAGCGAACCGGTGACCCGCCGCTACGACGCGATCGTCATGAACCCGCCGTTCCATCGCAGCCGCGCGGCGGAGCCCGATATGGGGCGCGCGATGATCGGCGTGGCGGCAAACGCGCTCGCGCCCGGCGGGCGCCTGTTCCTCGTCGCCAACCGCCCCTTGCCCTACGAGGCAGCCATAGCCTCGTCGTTCAAGCATCACGGCGAAATCTGCCGCGACACCACATACAAGGTGCTTTGGGGCCGGAAATAGCCTGCCCTACTTCCCCGCCTCGATCTTCTCTGCAGCCTCGCCGGAGCGCTTCAACTCCTCCAGCACGGGCATCGAGACGATGTTGTAGCCCGAATCCACGTAGTGGATCTCGCCGGTCACGCCCGAGGAAAGGTCGGAAAGCAGATAGAGCGCCGAGCCGCCGATCTCGTCTATGGTGACGGTGCGCCTGAGCGGCGAATTGCGGCTCTGGTAGGTGAACATGTGCCGCGCGTCGGAAATGCCCGCGCCGGCCAGCGTGCGCACGGGGCCGGCGGAAATGGCGTTCACGCGGATGCCGCGCGGCCCGTAGTCGTTGGCCAGATACCTGACACTTGCCTCCAGCCCCGCCTTGGCAACACCCATGACGTTGTAGTTCGGCATGACGCGGACGGAGCCGGCATAGGTGAGCGTCAGCGCGCTGCCGCCGTTCTCCATCATCGCCGCCGCCTTGCGCGTCACTTCCGTGAAGGAGTAGCAGGAGATGACCATGGTGCGGATGAAGTTTTCGCGGGTTGTGTCAGCATAGAGGCCTTTCAGCTCGTTGCGGTCGGAAAAGCCGATCGCATGCACCACGAAGTCGAGCGAGCCCCACTCCCGCTTCAGGGTGTCGAAGACGCTGTCAATACTGGCGCTGTCTTCCACATCGCACGGCAGAAGCAGCTTCGATCCCGCCTGCTCGGCCAGTGGCTTCACGCGGCGGCCGAAGGCCTCCCCCTGATAGGTGAAGGCGAGGTCCGCGCCCTGTCCGGCAAGCCGCTTGGCGATCCCCCAGGCAATCGAGTGATCGTTGGCGACCCCCATGATGAGGCCGCGCTTGCCCTTCATCAAATCGTCCATCTCCCGCCCCTTAACCTGCGTAACGCTGGAAAACGAGCGACGCATTGGTGCCTCCGAAGCCGAAGGAGTTCGACAGAACAATGTCTATCTTGGCATCGTCGATGCGCTCGCGCACGATGGGCACGCCCTCGAATTCGGGGTCGATCTCCTCGATATGCGCGCTCTTGCCGATGAAACCCTCCTTCATCATCAGGAGCGCATAGATCGATTCCTGCACGCCCGCGGCCCCCAGCGAATGACCCGTGAGCGACTTGGTGGAGGCGATGTGCGGCATGTCGTTGCCGAAGACCTCGCGGATGCCGCCGATCTCGCGCGAATCGCCCACCCCCGTCGCCGTTCCATGCGTGTTGATGTAATCGACCTTGCCATCCACCGTGGCAAGCGCCTGCTTCATGCAGCGGACCGCCCCTTCGCCGGACGGCTGCACCATGTCGAAACCGTCTGAGTTGGCGCCGTAGCCGACGACCTCGCCGTAGATCTTCGCGCCGCGCGCCTTGGCATGCTCCAGCTCTTCCAGCACCAGCACGCCGGCGCCGCCGGCGATCACGAAGCCGTCGCGGTTCACGTCATAGGCGCGTGAGGCGGTGGCGGGCGTCTCGTTGAATTTGGACGACATGGCGCCCATGGCATCGAAGAGGTTCGACATGGTCCAGTCGAGATCCTCGTGCCCGCCGGCGAAGACCATGTCCTGCTTGCCCCACTGGATCAGCTCGTAAGCATTGCCGATGCAATGAGCCGACGTGGAGCAGGCCGAGGTGATGGTGTAGTTCACGCCATGGATCTTGAACCAGGTGGCAAGCGTGGCCGAAGCCGTGGAGGACATGGCCTTGGGAACGGCAAAGGGGCCGATACGCTTGGGCGAGCCCTTTTCGCGCGTTATGTCGGCGGCCTCGACGATCGTGCGCGTCGACGGTCCGCCGGAGCCCATGATGATGCCGATGCGGTCGCTGGTGATCTCGTCCGTCTGAAGCCCGGCATCAGCGATCGCCTGTTCCATGGCCACATGGTTCCAGGCGCCCCCCTTGGAGAGGAAACGCAGGGCGCGCCGGTCCACCACCTCCGTGGGGTCGAGCGTCGGCGCTCCCCACACCTGACAGCGGAAGCCGTGATCGGCGAAATCCTGCGAAAAGCTGATGCCGGATCTGGCATCGCGCAGCGAGGCCGTGACCTCATCGGCATTGTTGCCGATGGACGATACGATGCCGAGGCCGGTGACTACCACGCGTCTCATGTCGTTCTCCCTGGGCCGTTTTCGCGGCCGTCCGCAAACAATTGAAACTCAGGCCTCCTGGCGGGCAAGGCCGACCCGCAGGTCGGTGGCCTTATAGATGGGGTCGCCATCGGCCTTCAGCCAGCCATCGGCGATGCCGAGCACCAGCCGGCCGCGCATCACCCGCTTGAAGTCGACGCCGTATTCGACCTTCTTGTTCTTCGGCGTGACCATACCCTTGAACTTGACCTCACCCGTCGACAGCGCCATGCCCTTGCCGGGCAGGCCCAGCCAGCCGAGGAAAAAGCCGGTCATCTGCCACATCGCGTCGAGGCCGAGGCACCCGGGCATCACAGGATTTCCGATGAAGTGGCAAGGGAAGAACCAGAGATCGGGCTTGATCTCCAACTCGGCGCGAATAAAGCCCTTGCCGAATTCGCCGCCCTCTTCGCTCACCTCGGTGATGCGGTCGAACATCAGCATGGGCGGAGCCGGAAGCTGTGCGTTGCCCGGGCCGAACAATTCGCCGCGGGCACAGGCCAGAAGGTCTTCGTAGTCGTAGCTGGATTTTGTCTGCGCCATGAATTCCCATTTTCGTTCGCCGCCCGCTTTCCGGGCTGATTATGCAATCTCCCTATCACAGCTTCTTTCCCCTGGGAAACAGCCTGAAGGCATTATCCGGTCCGGGATTTGGTGCATTTCGGACATCGTGCCGCTATTGATCGCCAATCCGTCCCGGAATATATGTGAATAGCGCAATACGGGCATCATCATGCCCGTTGCAACGAAACGAACGGCAAAGGCAGGAAAGGTTTTCTTGACCGCTCTAGGCTTCCAGTTCAACGGCCCCACGCTGGAAAGGCGCGTGCGTGAAGCGGGTTTACGCCCGACACGGCAGCGCGTGGCGCTGGCGGAGCTGCTGTTCGCAAATGGCGATCGCCATATCTCGGCCGAGGAACTGCACGAGCAGGCGCTAGATGCCGGCGTGCGGGTCTCGCTCGCAACCGTCTATAACACGCTGCACCAGTTCACCGAGGCGGGCATGTTGCGCATCCTGCCGGTGGAGGGATCGAAAACCTATTTCGATACCAATACGTCCGACCACCACCACTTCTTCCTGGAAGGCGAGAACCGCCTCGTCGACATTCCCGAGGGCCCGGTGAGGGTCGAAAACCTGCCCGTTCCGCCCGAGGGCATGGAAATCGCCCACGTCGACATCCTGGTGCGGCTGCGCCCCCGGCAGCAGTGACACTCGGGAAACCATAGAAAAATTCCAGCTTTGAGGTGAGCGGAAGTCCTCAATCGGCGCACGCTCCCAAGAGCGCATTATGCGCTTGTCCCGCAGCCAGTGCTATAAAGCTTCAAGGCCTGAGGAATTTGAAATTATCTGGAAGATACCGTAAGAATTTGCGAAAGCTTTATTTTCTGTTTCCACGAATCTCTTCCTAGGCTAATGGTCTAGCGCTCGCCTTCGAGCCATGAGAGATGGAGAGGGACATGGACTTAAGTGCACCTACCAAGATTGTCTTCATCATTGCCGTTATTCTAGCAATCCTGTCACTGCTGCCGGTGATCGGCATTTCGCTCGGCGGCCTTGGTGCCTACAGTTACTGGTTGTTGCTCGTCGGCTTTATCGTACTGGCGGCGGGCAATCTGCTGAAGGGGATATAGCTCGGGGTTCCCATTTCGCGGGCCGACCGCCCTATGGCCGGCCCGCCTCGTTCGCTTTGCGGCGATGCCGGTCTCCTCTCCTTAGTCCTCGATCGTCTCGCCCGGATACACCCCCCAGACCAGCGTCTGTTTCATCCAGCCCTCGTGGCTCGCAAAGCTTATGCGGCACCATTCGCCGTTGCACATGTGCACCTCGCCGATAGCGCCGGGCTCCACTTCCGCGACATGGCGCGCGTCTTCTTCGGGGTTGGCGCGCAGCGGGACGGTCGCCTGCTTGCCCTTGAACCAGGGTGCGGCGACGCCGGTACGTCGGCCCGAGAGCAGGGCCTGGTTGATCCAGCCTTCGGCGCCGTCGGCGTCGCGCACGCGGCGCCAGTTGTCGTATTCCTGGATGACCTCCACGGGCAGGCCAGACTTTAGATAAAGCCACTCCACTGCATAGTCGGTTCCGGGGCCGACACGCATGTTGACCCGCCCGGATTTGAGGCTGACGAAGCGCGGAAGCGGCAGGCCGCTGGGCCCGCGCTCGACGGTCTGGGCATCGGCTTCCAATGGCAATATCGAGGGCGACGCCACAGTCGCCATGAGGGCAAGAACAAGGATCGGCAACCCACGACATAGCGCCAAACGCGGCATTCCATTCTCCCGGCAGGCATGGGTCGCGCCGGCACCCCTAAAGGTTCCCGCCACGGCCTCACGCAACAACGGCTTTCGCCTTTTTCTTTGTCTTCGCCGCGCCTGCTTGTTAGACATCAGAACCCGTGGCCGACATCCAGGAACGGCTTCGCCTTGAAGTGTCGCCGGTCTTGGTTAAAGAGGTCTCAACGGGGAGGGATTGAGGTACCCATGGTCGGCAGAAAAAAGCCACTCGTCGTTATCACCCGCAAGCTGCCGGACCAGGTCGAAACGCGCATGCGCGAGTTGTTCGACGCACGGCTGAACGTCGACGACCGGCCGATGAGCCAGCCGGAACTGGTGGCCGCCGTCAAGGAGGCCGACGTGCTGGTGCCGACCATCACCGACCGCATCGACGCCGCGCTCATCGCGCAAGCCGGCGAGCAGCTGCGGCTGATCGCCAATTACGGCAACGGCGTCGACAATATCGACGTTACCGCGGCGGCGGAAAAGGGCATCACCATCACCAACACGCCGAACGTCCTCAACGAGGACACCGCAGACATGACCATGGCCCTGATGCTGGCCGTGCCGCGGCGGCTGACGGAAGGGGCGGCCGTACTGGCCGACAACGGCAAATGGGCCGGCTGGTCGCCCACCTGGATGCTGGGGCACCGCATCTGGGGCAAGCGGCTCGGCATCGTCGGCATGGGGCGCATCGGCACGGCCGTGGCGCGGCGCGCCAAGGCTTTCGGCCTGTCGATCCACTATCACAACCGCCACCGTGTGGCACCGATGATCGAGGACGATCTGGAAGCCACCTATTGGGACAGCCTCGACCAGATGCTGGCCCGCATGGACATCATCTCGATCAACTGCCCGTCGACGCCGGCAACCTTCCACCTGCTGTCGGCGCGGCGGCTGGCCTTGCTGCACCCGTCCGCCTACATCGTCAACACCGCGCGCGGCGACGTCGTCGACGAGGACGCGCTCATCGGCATGCTCGAGAGTGGCAAGTTGGCCGGTGCCGGGCTGGATGTCTTCGAGCACGAACCGGCGGTGAACCCGAAGCTCGTCAGGCTTGCCTCCCAGGGCAAGGTGGTGATCCTGCCGCATATGGGCTCGGCCACCATCGAGGGCCGCATCGATATGGGCGAGAAGGTCATCATCAACATCCGCACCCTCTTCGATGGTCACCGCCCGCCCGACCGCGTGCTGCCGCGCAAGGCGTAAGGGACAGTCGCAGGGAAGCTCAGTCCTTCCTGCCGAAGCGCACCGTCTCGAAACGCACCGCCAGCGCATTGTAGAGCAGCAGCCGCCCCACCAGCGGCTCGCCGATGCCGGTGACGAGCTTGATCACCTCCATCGCCTGCAGCGAACCCATGACGCCGGTCAATGCGCCGACGATGCCGGCCTCCGCGCAGGAGGGAACGAGCCCCGGCGGCGGCGCCTGGGGAAAGAGATCGCGGTAGCCGGGCAGGGGAGCACCGTCGGCATCCGTCTCGAAAGGCTTCAGGACGGTGAGTGAACCATCGAAGCGGCCGACCGCCGCCGTCACCAGGGGGCGGCGCTCGGCTGCGCAGGCGTCAGCCAGCGCATAGCGCGCTTCGAAGTTGTCGGAGCCGTCCACGGCGATGTCGTAACGCGCCACAAGCGCCGGCGCGTTTTCGTCGTCGAGGCGCAGCATGTGGGTCTCCACCGCAACGTGCGGGTTCAGCCTGGAGATCGCGGCCTTGGCGCTGTCGACCTTCGCGGAACCGACGGCTCCGGTATCGTGGATGATCTGGCGCTGCAGGTTCGAAAGCGAAACGCGATCGTCGTCGACGATGCCCAGCGTGCCAACACCGGCCGCCGCCAGATACTGAAGGACCGGCGCGCCGAGGCCGCCGGCCCCCAGCACCAGCACGCGGGCACGCTTGAGCTTCTGCTGCCCAGCGCCGCCGATCTCGGGCAGCACGACGTGACGCGCATAGCGCTCAAGCTCTTCGGTGGACAGGGCGGCGGGCTCGTTCATGGGCGGACCATACTGCGCGAATGTATGATTGTCAGGGGCGGACGCTGCCGGCAGCGACGGTGAGGAACTGGGCGCGGCCCTGGAGGCTGGAAAAGAGCGAGGCCTCCGTTCCGGTCATGAAGGACTGGCAGTTCAACTCCTCGAGAATCGTGAAGAGGGCGGCGCGCCTTCCGGCGTCGAAATGGGCGGAGATCTCGTCGAGGAGCAGGATTGGCGCCGTTCCCGAAAGCTCCGCCGTCAGCCGCGCATGGGCAAGCACGAGGCCCAGCAGCAGCGCCTTTTGCTCGCCCGTCGAGCAGCTTTCGGCCAGCATGTCCTTGGGCGCGTGGCGCACCAGAAGCTCGCTCCTGTGCGGACCCTCGAGCGCACGGCCCGCCGCCCGGTCGCGATGCCGCCCCTCGCGCAGGCGGGCGCGCAACGCTTCCTCGACGTCGACGGCCGGCCTGTCGCCCATTTCAGCGTCGACCGTGCCCTCCAGGGCAATGAGCGCCTTCGGGAAGGGCGTATCGGCGGGCAGCCGCTCGATCATGGCGGATAAGAGGCGCACCATCTCGGCGCGTGCGGCGGCGATCGCCACGCCCGTCTCGGCCATCTGCGTCTCGATGGCATCGAACCAGGCATCGTCGCGCACATCGTCGGCGAACAGCCGGTTGCGCGCCCGCATGGCCTTCTCATAGTCCAGTGCGCGGCGGCCATGGGCCGGGTCGATCGCCAGCACCAGGCGGTCGAGGAAACGGCGCCGGTCGGAGGCCGGCCCGGTGAACAGCGTGTCCATGGCGGGCGTGACCCAGATAACGCGCAGCCACTCCAGCATGGCGTCGGCGCTGCGGGCAGGTTCGCCGTTGATGCGCACGCGGCGGGTGGTCTCGGCACCCTCGGTCGCCGTTCCCGCCGTGCCGGTGCCGATACCGCATGTACCGAAGGGGCCCTCGATTTCCGCATGTACGGCAAAGCCGTCCTCGCTGCCGATCAACGCCACCTCGTCCAGCGTGGCGCGCCGCAAGCCGCGGCCGGGAGAAAGGAAGGAGATCGCCTCCAGAAGATTGGTCTTGCCGGCGCCGTTCTCACCCGTAAGCACCACCGCCCCCGGCTCGAGCGCGAGCGAAAGGGCCGGGTAGTTGCGGAAATTCGTCAGCGTCAGCTTTTCGATATGGACCTGCGCCGGGCGCCCGCTCTCACCGGCCGGCGTTGACGGTGCCGTCGTCACACCCGCATCGGCATCAGGACATAGAGCGCCCGCTCGTCGGACGTGTCCTGGACGATGGTGGGCGAGCCGGCATCGGCCAGAAGGAATTTCGCTTCGCCGCCGGTAAGCTGCGCAGCGACATCGAGAAGGTAGCGGGCGTTGAAGCCGATCTCGATGGCCTCCGCGTCGTAGCCGGCGGGAATCTCTTCCGTCGCACTGCCGGAGTCGGGGTTGTTGACGGTAAGTGTCACCTGGCCGTCGGCGATCGAAAGCTTCACGGCGCGGCCGCGCTCGGACGAGACGGTCGACACGCGGTCGACGGCGGCCGAGAAGCTCTGCCGGTCGATGATCAGTTCCTTGTCGTTGCCGGTCGGGATCACGCGCTGATAATCCGGGAAAGTGCCGTCGATCAGCTTCGAGGTGAGGACGACGCTGCCGATGGTGAAGCGGATCTTGGTCTCCGACAGTTCCACCGTCACCGCCACGTCCGGGTCGTCCACCAGCTTCTGGAGCTCGCCCACGGTCTTGCGCGGGATGATGATGCCCGGCATGCCTTCCGAGCCGGCCGGCGCCTCGATCTCCGCCCGCGCCAGCCGATGGCCGTCCGTCGCCACAGCGCGCAGCATCAGCTTGCCGTCCGCCTCCAGCGTGTGGAGGTAGATGCCGTTGAGATAGTAGCGGGTCTCCTCCGTCGAGATGGCGAACTGGGTCTTCTCGATGAGGTCGCGCAGGGCTTCCGATTCCAAGCGGAAGATGTGCGAGAACTGACCGGCGGAAAGCTCCGGGAAATCCGCCTGAGGCAAGCACTGCAGCCGGAAGGTGGAGCGGCCGGAGGTGACGGACATGGCGTTGCCGCTCTCGTCCATCTTCAGCATCACCTCCGCCCCCTCGGGCAGCTTGCGCACGATGTCGTAGAGCAGGTGCGCCGGCACCGTGGTGGCGCCCGCTTGCTCGACATTGGCTGCGGCTGCTTCCGTCACCTCGAGATCGAGGTCGGTGGCCTTCATCTCCAGACTGGCGCCGTCGGCCGACAACAGCACGTTGGAGAGGATGGGGATGGTGTTGCGACGTTCGACCACCCGGTGCACGTGGCCTAGGGATTTCAGAAGGTTGGAACGTTCAAGAATTACACGCATGACCGGTGTATCTCGCCTGGATGAAGAGCGGAGCGGCATGGACCATGCCTGTCACGGCGCTGGGCCGGATTCGCTGCAAACTGACAGGAAATCATCAAGAAAGGCAAGCCCGCGGAAAGGCCGAGATCATTTTCCGCGGGCTTTTTGGGGATAACGCCTGTCTTGCAGGCACTTGGCGCGCCCTCGCCCGTCAGGCCTGGTCGCTGATGAGCCGTTTCAGGAGCTCGATCTCCTGCGCCAATTGACCGTCGTTGCCCGACAGGCCCTCGATCTTGCGCACCGCGTGCAGCACCGTGGTGTGGTCGCGTCCGCCGAAGCGGCGGCCGATCTCGGGAAGCGAGCGCGGCGTCATCACCTTGGCCAGATACATGGCCACCTGGCGCGGCTTGACGATAGTGCGCGTGCGCCGGTTCGACAGGAGCTCCGTCTTCGACACGTTGTAATGGCGGGCGACGATGCGCTGGATGTCCTCGATGCGTACGCGCCGTGGCTCGCCGACACGGCAGACGGGGCCGAGAATCTCGTCGATGCGCTCCAGCGTGATCTGCGGCTCGAAGGAGTGGCGGAAGACAAGCTGGTTGAAGGCGCCTTCCAGTTCACGGCCGCTGCCGGTGACGGCGCGCGCCACATGCTCAAGCACCTCCTGAGGAATATCCAGAGAATGGTCTTCCGTCTTGGCGGCCGCCAGTCGCTGCTGGAGCATGGCCAGCCGAAGGTCGTAATCGGGCGGCGCGATCTCCAGCGAGACGCCGCCGTTGAGCCGCGACTTCACGCGGGGCTCCAGCGACTCCAACTCGGCTGCGGGCCTATCGGCGGCAACCACCACCTGGCGGGCGCTGTCGAGCAGCATGTTCAGAAGATGGCAGAATTCGTTCTGGATCGACTTGCCCTGCAGGAACTGCATATCGTCGATGATGAGCAGGTCGATGTCGCGCAACTGTTCCTTCAACGTCAAGGCGTTGTTGTCGCGGATGGCGGTGGCGAAGCGCCACATGAAATATTCCGCCGTCAGGTAGACGACGCGCGACTGCGGCCTGTGCTTCAACGAAGCGGCGGCGATGGCCTGCAGGAGGTGGGTCTTGCCGAGCCCCACCGAGGCATGCAGGAAAAGCGGGTTGAAACGCACCGCGCTGGAAGCGGATTCGGCCACCGTGCGCGCGGCCGCACAGGCGACGCGGTTGGATTTCCCCTCGATAAAGGAATCGAAGGTGTAGCGGCCGTCGAGCGGCGAACCGAAGATGCTCGGGCGCCCTGCAGGCTCGGCCCGCCCCGTGCTCGCGCTGCCGAGACGCTTGCCGTTGATGGCGCCGGGCGACGTCGCGCCCTGGGGTTGAGGCGAGACTTTACGCGTCGCGACAAGCTTGGCCTCTGTACGGGTGATTGTACCCCGCGTTGCCGTGCGCACGACGAACTCGACCTTCAGCACGGAAGCATCCTCGGCCTGCCACAGCTCGGTAATGAGGTCGAGATAGTGGCCGTTGATCCAGGCGCGCAGGAAAGCCGTGGGCACGGAAATGCGGACAACGCCCTTGGAGGTCTCCGCCAGCTTCATACGGCCGAACCAGCTAGAGTAGACCTCGGTGCCCAGCCGCGCCTTCAATTGCGCCCTGACCCGATCGAACACAGCGGTAGATCCGCCGGCACTGGTCATCTCTTCCCCCTCAGTTGCGGAACTGTGAAATGACAAAGCTCCCTCAACTTCCCTCTCAACGCCGCTTTGCATCCTCGATTCCCTGTAAAAATGTTTGTTTTTAAACGAGCGTGTCTATCGCACGCCGGATTGATCGCACCCCAACACGATCCGGCCCGCCCGTCCGTGTATTCTTTGTCATTCAGCACCGGCTCTCACCTAAGCCGCACCTCCTTTCTCAAATCGAACTCGCCCCATGGTCTCCCCCGAGGTCACGCGTAGTCACAGCAATAGCGTTCCGGCTTCATGCCAGATCGGCACTCCTGCGCTGCAACGGTATCGAACCCGCCGGATCCCTCAATTTCACGCGGGCAAAAGCAGGCCGGCACGCGGAAAAACTCCGCGCAGCAAATGCTGCCTTTTTGGCTTGGTCTTTCAGGCTCTACGCCTGCCCTTGCGATGGAGTGACATTACCGAAATCCTTGTGGAAAGGGCAAGTGCGCCTCTAACCCTTTTTTTACGAATCTGGCTTTGTAGACAGCCCCAAAATGCCTTCGTTCACCGAGTCAAAATCCTTAAGCTATTTTGATTCAAGAAGCTTTTCGGAAAGCCCTCCGCCATGACCGTCAGGCGAAAAAAAAATCCAAAAAATCTGCTTGACATTCGCAGATGGTGCACCTGCGGTCGATGACATATTTCGGCTGTGGATAACGGGTCATAAGGCATTGTTTATAAAGAGATATTATCGCCGGAGGTCAATCGGCGCGCGGGGCCGTATGACAGTTTTCCTAGCGCTGAAAAAGCAGCGCCGGCAAATTAAAAATCCGGCCCCGGCGAACGCTTCCCGCGGGGTCGGCCAACCCATTGGTCGGCAAAGAAAAACCCGGCCCAAGGGCCGGGTTGTCGAAGTTGCTGGAAGGTGGGCCTAGGCGCCCAATGTTTTCACGCGTTGGGATAGACGTGAAACTTTCCGTGATGCCGTGTTCTTGTGAAGAATGCCCTTGGAGGCGGCGCGCATCAGCTCCGGCTGAGCCGCTTTGAGCGCGTTCTGCGCAGCTTCCTTGTCGCCGGCAGCCAGCGCCTCTTCAACCTTGCGGATGAAACCCCGGACGCGTGAGCGGCGGCTCTTGTTTACGGCGGTGCGGCGGGCGATCTTACGCACCGCCTTCTTGGCCGAAGTGGTGTTGGCCATCTGTCCTCTCTCGTTTCAACTGTCGCTGCCGCAAGGCGGCCTGCCTGGCAGGCTCTTAGGGCGCACAAACTAAAAGGGCAGCCGACGGGCCACCTCAGTCGGGCGGCTTATAATGCAGCTTGCCGGATGCGTCAACGGCTTGCGGCTGCCTTCTCAGCGGTTCCTGAACTGCGCCGAGCGCTTTTCCGTGAAGGCGGCCATGCCCTCCTTCTGGTCGTCGAGCGCGAACATGGAATGGAATACCCTTCTTTCGAAGCGCAGCCCCTCGGCAAGCGTCGTCTCGTAGGCGCGGTTGACCGCTTCCTTGGTCATCATGACGGCGGGCAGGGAGAACTCGGCGATCTTTCCGGCCGCTTCCAGCGCCTCCTCGATCAACTCGCCCGCCGGCACCACCCGCGAGACAAGACCGCAACGCTCCGCTTCTTCGGCGTCCATCATGCGCCCGGTCAGGCACATCTCCATCGCCTTGGACTTGCCGACGAAGCGCGTCAGCCGTTGCGAACCGCCCATGCCGGGCATGACGCCCAGCGTGATCTCGGGCTGCCCGAACTTGGCGTTATCGGCGGCGATGATGAAATCGCACATCATGGCCAACTCGCAGCCGCCGCCCAGCGCATAGCCGGCCACCGCCGCGATCACCGGCTTGCGCACGCGTGTGAAGTGCTCCCAGCCGGAGAAGAAGTCCTCCATATAGGCCTCGACATAGGTCTTGGCCTGCATTTCCTTGATGTCGGCGCCGGCGGCGAACGCCTTCTCCGAGCCGGTAAGGACGATTGCACCGACCTTGGCGCTCGCGTCGAAGGCCTCGGCAGCAGTGACCAGCTCCTCCAGAACCTGCGAATTAAGCGCGTTCAGCGCCTTGGGCCGATTGAGCGTGATCAGGCCCACGCGCCCCCGTGTTTCCACCAGGATGGTCTCATACGCCATGAAGATCGTCCTCTCGCTCGTTCCAGATTTGCAGATAACCTACCGCTGACAGGCCGGGCAATAGAAAGTGGAGCGCCCGCCCTGCACGATGCGGCGCACCGTACCCTCGCATCCCGCCGTGCGGCAAGCCGCGCCCTCGCGGTCGTAGACGTTGAACGTGTGCTGGAAGTAGCCGAGCGTGCCGTCGGCCCGCACATAGTCGCGCAGCGACGAGCCGCCGGCGGCAATGGCCTCGGCAATGACCGTGCGGATAGCTTCGGCAAGGCGCACGCTGCGCGCCGTCTCGCCGCCGTCGCGTGCCGCCAGGGTGGCAGCCGCACGGCGCGGCGAAAGCCCCGCCCGCCACAGCGCCTCGCAGGCGTAGATGTTGCCGAGCCCGGCGACGACCCGCTGGTCCATGAGCGCCGCCTTGAGCGGCGCCCGCCGGCCGGCGAGAAGCCGGGCGAGCAACCCGCCGTCCAGCGCGTTGCCCGTCGGCTCGACGCCCAGCCCTGCAAGTAAAGGATGGACGTCAAGGTCTGCCGCCTTGGTCAGCAGCATGAAGCCGAAGCGGCGCGGGTCGTTGTAGATGACACGCAGCGGCGGCTCCTCGCCCTTGCGCAGATGGAAGACCACGTGGTCGTGCTTTCCGTCCTTCGCGCGCGCGTGGTGAAAGGCGCCGGGAAGCGCTTCTTCCTCTCCCGCCTCGATGCGGAAGGAGCCGGACATGCCGAGGTGGCAGATGAGGACGCTGTCATCCTCCAGATGCATGAGAAGATATTTCGCGCGCCGGCCGAGCGCGGTCACGGTGCGGTCTTCCAGGCGTCCCGCAAAGCCCGCGGGAAAGGGAAACCGCAGATCCGGCCGCCGCTGCTCGACCGTTGTGACGCGCGCACCCTCCATCGCCGGCTGCAGGCCGCGGCGGACGGTCTCGACCTCGGGCAACTCAGGCATTGGCGCTCCGCGCCGGTAAGAGAGCCTCGCCGTGGCGGCCGGGCGCCAGCCCCAGATGCGCAGCGATCGTCTCGCCGATATCGGCATAGGTGCTTCTGCGGCCGATGGAACCGGTGCCAAGGCCCGGCCCCGTGCCGACGATCGGGATGCGCTCGCGCGTATGGTCGGTGCCGGCCCAGGTGGGGTCGCAGCCGTGGTCGGCGGTGAGGATGAGCATATCGCCGTGCTTGAGCCGCGCCAGCGCTTCCGGCAGGCGGCGGTCGAAAGCTTCCAGCGCGGCGGCATAGCCTGCCACGTCGCGCCGGTGGCCGTAGAGCGTGTCGAAATCGACGAAATTGGTGAAGACGAGATCGCCGTCCGCCGCATCCTCCATGGCGCCGAACGTGGCGTCGAACAGCGCCATGTTGCCGGCCGCCTTGCGCACCTCGCTCACGCCTTGATGCGCGAAGATGTCGCCGATCTTGCCGACTGCCAGCACCCGCCCGCCCGCGGCGATCACCCGATCGAGCAGCGTCGGCTCCGGCGGCGGCACGGCATAGTCGCGCCGGTTCGCCGTGCGCTCGAAGGTGTCGGCATTCTCGCCCACGAACGGCCGCGCGATGACGCGGCCGATCGTGTATTCGTCGACGAGGCGGCGCGCCGTCTCGCACAGCTTGTAAAGGCGTTCGAGCCCGAAATGCGTCTCGTGGGCGGCGATCTGGAACACCGAGTCGGCCGACGTGTAGCAAATGGGTTTACCCGTGCGGATATGCTCCTCGCCCAGCCGGGCGATGATCTCGGTGCCCGAAGCATGGCAATTGCCGAGAATTCCGGGAATATCCGCCTCGGCAATCAGGCGGTCCGTCAGTGTGACCGGGAAGGTGGGAACCAGGTGTGGAAAGTACCCCCATTCGAAGGGCACCGGCACGCCTGCGATCTCCCAATGGCCCGAGGGCGTATCCTTGCCGCTGGATCTCTCATCCGCCGCGCCGAAAAAGCCGGAAGGGGCAGGCCCCGGCGCCACCTCGCGGCCGGCGGCGATGGCTGCCGCATGATCCAGCCCGAGGCTGCGCATATTGGGCAGGTTGAGCGGCCCCTGCCTGAGGCCCGGACGGTCCGCCTCGCCCCTGGCCGCGGCAGCTTCGATATGGCCGTAGGTATCGGCACCCGCGTCGCCGAACCGCCCCGCATCAGCGGCGTGGCCGATGCCGAAGGAATCGAGAACGAAGAGGAAAGCACGTGCCATGGCGGACTCCAGATTGGAGTCCAGACATAAGAGCGCTGCGGCGCCTTGGCAATCGCGGGATGGAGAGCCCTGCGCCTCAGCAATCGGCGCACGGAATCTTCCGTGTCACGCGCGGCCGCAGGTAGTAGCCCTCGCCCATCTCGAGCTTGTCGAAGGCCGCCATCAGGCCGAGGGCCTTCTTCCCCGTGTCGGACCATGTGATGACCGGCGAATAGGTAAGATCCGCCTCCGCGCGGATCAGAAAGCTGTCCCGGGACATCAGCTCCTTCGGCACGTCAATCCGGCTGCCCGGCTTCTCGGCGCGGCTGGAGACGCCATCGGCAAAGCGCCGCGACCAAGCGACCAGCGCCCTCGGCGTGTCCTCGTCGGTGATCGCGATCGCGGTGATGGTGATCTCCGGCTTGCTGCGGTTGTAGGGCTGCAGCACCGCCTCGCCGATCTTCATGATCGCGTCCAGCTCGTCGCCGGTCATGACCGGCGACTGGGCGACGAGATCTCCCACTAGGATAGCCGCGCGACCGACCTTCTTGTTCGTGTCGATTCCTTGAGAAAACTCCATCGTCAGGAAGTAGAAAGCGAACATGAGCGGTGCGATGAAGGCGAACTCCACCGCCGCAACCCCGCCCTTCTCCGCCAGGAACCGGCGGACGGCGCCCGCCGCAGCCAACATCTTTGCCTGGATGTTCATCGCCGCACCCCCCGCCTCAGAAAGGCTCGTTCTGCCACGCGGTGGTGGAGAAGAGCAGCGTCTTGCCATCAGGCAGGTTCGACATCGACTTGCGCATGAAGTCCGTCATCACCGGCCAGCGGTAGAAGACGCGCAACATGTTCTTCGACAGCGCGTCTCCCGGCTCGACCCGGAAGTCGCTCGTGTCTATGTCTCCGCCCGGCGTGTATTTTATGCGCAATCTCGCCGCCTCCTCGAAGGTATCGTAGGCGCGCAGGTCGACTTCCAGGCCCGGACAGCCGTCGGAGACGAGCACGCTCATGCGTGCGCACAGCATATCGCGCAGCGAGCCCTCGTTCAGGTCGTCGGGCCGCAGTTGGCCGGTGCGGAACTGGCGGGCGATGTCGAACGTGGCGTTGGCCATAACCTGCTGCGCGGCGAAGGCGACGCAGCTTTCCAGGATGGCGAAAAGCAGAAGGAAGAAAGGGATCGCCAGGGCGGCGAACTCGATGGCCGCAACGCCCTTCCTGTCCCGGCAGAAACGGTAAAGCAGCGCGCGCGGCGTCAGCCGCTTGCCTTCCTTTGCCTCGATCTTCGAAGTGTCCATGCCCCAAACCCACGCCGGTAAAGCGAATGCGGGACCATAGCGCGGGAGCGGTTGCGTTGGCGTTTTCCGCGCCGCTAAAATTGGCCATTCGGCGTTAACCGGGCGTCAATCCCCAGCTCGCCAGCCCCTGGGCCTACTGGCTTGTCTCGTTCTCGGACATCCGCTCTGCATCTGTCTTGTAAGACCCCTCGCAGTAGGGCGTGCAGGAAAGCGTCTGCACGTCCGCGCGGCGGTAGATGCGCACGGAATTCGCCGCCTGTCGCGACACGACGATCTGCTCGTCGACGATCGGCTGGCCGTCGGCATCGAAGATGACGAGGTTGGTCACGCCGAATCCCCTGCCGGTGAGCACGATGGTCCTGGCGTCCTGCACCGCCGCATCGGCGATCTCCGGGTTGCCGATGACGATGGTGTCGGCCGCCCGCGCCAGCTTGACCACCTTGGCCTGGTTCATCACCACGCTGATGCCGGCCTCGGCAAAGGCCGCACCGGGCAGCGCAAGCGCACCCGCCAGAAGCGCCGCGGCAAACACCGCCCTCAATGCAGTAAATCTTGTCCCCGCCATCGGCCGGTTCCCCCATATCGCCATCCGTCTCGAAAATATGAACGGTATTGGTGAACCAACGGTTAAACAGACCTGCTCTTCCAGCGAAAGATTCCTGCTGTATTAATTAAGTAAAACTCTCCTAATTATTTAAGCCATGGTTAACCAGGGTAAGAAAGCGGAACATGAAAGATTTCGGTAAGACTGTTTGTTAAAGGCCTCGAAAGGGCTGCCGACTAAGTTCCCGTCATTCTGATCGGCGGGGGAAAAAACGCCGGCGGAAGTGCTGTTAACCTGGAGCTTAAGGAGTACTCTCATGTCCAAGCTTTTCGCACGTTTCCTGAAGGACGAGTCCGGCGCAACCGCCATCGAGTATGGCCTGATCGCGGCGCTGATTGCCATTGGCATCATCACGGCTGCTGGCCTTCTCGGCACAGAGATCAGCGAGACCTTCGACAAGGCCCGCACCGAGATGGAAAAGGCGAACGGAAGCGGCGGCTAATCTCCCACATTGTGCATGAACAAAGCCACTCGTCCATCCGGGCGAGTGGCTTTGTTGTTATCTATGCTCCAGGAAATCTGCAGATGAAGGGGTCGGGTAGTTTCACGAACAATTAAACCTGCTCATCTACGCTGGCCCCCGTTCAGTTCCGCGTGGTGTCCTATGCTTGTAGCAGCGATTTTCGTCATCTTCCCCTTCTGCATGGCCTTTGCCGCAGTGTCCGACATGGTGTCGATGACCATCGCCAACCGCGTCTCCATCCTGCTCATCGCTGCCTTTGCCGCTCTGGCGCCGTTCACCGGCTTGGCCTGGCCGGAGATCGGCATGCATTTTGCCGCCGGCGCGGCGGTGCTGGCCGTCACCTTCGTGCTTTTCGCCATCGGCGGCATGGGCGGGGGCGATGCCAAGCTCCTGGCGGCCACCGCGGTGTGGTTCGGCTTCAGCCTCGGGCTGGTGAACTATCTGGTGATCTCCGCGCTCGCCGGCGGCGTCCTCACCATCGCCCTCCTGATCTTCCGCAAGTCCAACCTTTCCATGCTGGCCGGCAACAACGTGCTCCTGCGCCATTTCGCCGACGAGAAGGCCGGCATCCCCTACGGCATCGCCCTCGGCCTCGGCGGACTTCTGACCTATGGCGAAACGCCCCTGATGCAATGGGCCATCGCCCGCCTGGCGGGCTAGAGCAATTCCAGGAAAAGTGGAAACCGGTTTTCCGTCCGGAATTGCGACAAGACAATGAGTTAGATCAGTTCATCGATTCCATGAAACGATGAGCTGGTCTAGGCGCGAAACCGCACCGGCGGCAGCCCCTGGATGCCGACGTCCACCGCCAGCAAGCGCCCCGCCAGCGGCTGCGTTCGCGGCGCATCCTCGCCCAGCCCTTCGCTGATCGTCGTGATGAAGATCGTGGTCAGATCCGCCCCGCCGAAGGCAAGCTTCGAGGGCCGCTGCACGGGAAGGCGGACGATCAGGTCGAGTTCGCCCGAGGGGGTGTAGCGCAGAAGCTGCCAGCCCGCGGCGGCGGCGACCCAGTAGCAGCCGGCGGCATCCACCGCCGCCCCGTCCGGCCGGCCGAGTTCCTCGCCGAGCTGCACGAAAGGCCGCTTCTCGCCCACCTCGCCGCCCGGATCATAGCGTGCGCACCACACCTGCCGCCGTGTGCGATAGGTGTCGGCCCAGTAGACCGTGCCGCCATCCGGGCTGAAGGCGATACCATTGGGGACATAGAGGCCGGTGTCGAGCGTTTCCGCCGCTCCGCGCCCGGCGATGCGGTAGAGCGTGCCGACAGGCTCAAAGCTGATCTCCGGCAGGTGCATGGTGCCGACCAGTAGCCGCCCCTGGCGGTCGCAGCCGGCATCGTTGGTGCGTGTGGCCGGATTGTCCGCTTCGAGCGCCAGGAAATCCTCCCACGCGCCGGTTGCCGGGTCGAGGCGCAGGATGCCGTTCTCCTGGCCGACCAGCCATGTGCCGTCGTTAGCCGGCTGCACGAAACCCGTCTGCTCGGGAAACGCCCATTCGTCCGTGCGCCCACTGCCGATATGGGTGCGCAGCACCTTGCGGCCGAGGATATCCACCCACAAAAGCGCCTCGTCCTCCGCCGACCAGCAAGCGCTTTCGCCGAGCACGGCCTTCGCCTCGCCGACGCACTCCACGTCCGGGTTGAGTACTTTCGTCATCCGTCGCCTACCTGAGATTGGAGGGTAATGCGCCTGGCGGCGCAAAGGTGACGGTATTGAAGACCCGCCGACCGCCGTCAAGCGGCATCGAGGCGCGAGGCGCGCAGCATGCCTTTTTCCTCCAGCACCGGATAGGCGCTCGAAGTCAGCAGCGAATTGATCTGCTTCAGGTCGCGGATCGTGTCGAGATGCAGTGCGCTGGTCTCGATGCTGTCGCTCTGCCGCTGGCGCAGCCGCTCGAAATGGTGCTTGCTCGTCTCCTTTTCGCGCTCGCGCAGCCGATCCTTCTCCTCGACCAGCTGGCGCGCCGTCTGCTTGTCCCGCGACACCAGTACGTTGAAGGCCAGCCGCGCGTTCGCCAGCACGGCTGCGTGGAAGGCCGAGACCTCGCGCCAGCCTTCGGGCGTGAACGCCAGCCCCCGATCGTGCTTCTTGCGCACATGGACGAGCATGTTGCGCACGATGATGTCGCCGGCCTGTTCGAGCTTTATGGAGGCGCCGAGCAGTTCCTGCACGCGCCGGGCCTCCTTGTCGCTCAAAGTGGTCGAGGCCATCTCCGCCAGATACAGCTTGATGGCCGCGTGGCGCCGGTCGATCTTGTCGTCGAGCGCGGCCAGCGCCTCCGCGCCCTCGGGGCTGTAGTTCTCGTAAAGGTCGATGATCCGCATCAGCATCACCTCCACCGTCTCGCACAGGCGCACCACGGCGCGCGTCGCGTTGGCGAGCGCCTCGGCCGGCCTTTGCAGCGCATCCGGGTCGAGGGTGCTGACCTCGGTCTCGAAGGGCACTTCGTCGCTGCCATGCGTCGGAGCGCCGCTCCGCAGGAGGATCGCTTCGGCGGCGCGGCGGACGAGCGGCGCCAGCGGAAGGCCGAGTACGACCACCATCAGGTTGAAGGCGATGTGCGCATGGATCGCCTGAGAGGCCGGGCCGCCGCCAAGGAGGGCGGGCGAGGGCGCGAGCATGACGAAGGCAACAACGGCGGTAAGGGCGAACAGGCCGCGCAGCATCAGATTGCCCACCGGCACGGCACGCGCTGCCGCCGGCATCGTCTTCGAAAGCGCCATGGCGATCAGCCCCGCCCCGAGATTGGCTCCGAGCACCAGAACGATCGCCAGCTCGGCGGGCATGACGCCCCGCGCGGCAAGCGCCGCTATCAGCAGCACCGCGGCAACGCTGGAATGGAAGAGCCAGGTCACGATGGCCGCGATCAGGAAGGCTATTCCGGGATCCTGGGCGAGATAGCCGGTGATGACCGGCAGGATCGTGCTTTCGCGCAGCGGCTCCGACGCCTCGCCGATCATCTGCAGCGACAGGAGCAGGAGCCCCAGCCCCACGAGGATGCGCCCGACCTGGCGCCATGTCCGCCGCTCGGTGGCGAGAAAGATGGTGGTGCCCGCGAACAGGCACACCGGGATCAGCAGACCGAGATCGAAGCTCAGGATCCGCACGACGAAAGCCGAGCCGAGATCGGCGCCGAGCACGGCGGAAAGGCCCGCCGTTCCGCCGACGATACCGGAGCCGACAAACGAGCCGACGAGAAGGCTCACGGCGGTCGAGCTTTGCAGGGCGACGGCCATACTCGTGCCGGCCATGACGGCGATCAGCGGGTTCTTCAGCGCGCGCCGCAGCTTTTGCCGCAGAATGTCGCCATAGGCGCGGGTAACGCCGGTTCGCACCATCCGTGTTGCCCACAGGAGCAGCGCCACCGCGCCGGCAAGATGCGCGATCACCAGCGTTCCGCTCATCGCGCCTTCCCTTTTCTCATGGCATGCATGTCCGGCTCCCTGCAGCGCGAGCCGCCGCCTCGTGCATTCAGTGAATGCGCCCGGCGATCAATGTGTTCCGGCAATAGCGCCGCTACCGCCGCCGCCGGGAGCGTCCCGCATCGCGCCGCGGATGGCAAGGCGGTCTGTCACGGCCGCCGGCATCATCCAGTTCGGCTCCTGGCCGACGATACGGTCGAGGAACGGAATGGCCATGGCCGGCATGTCGGCGGCGTTCTCCTTGAACGACCACCAGAAGCGGATTTCGTCGACGCATGCCGCAAGAGGCTTCGCCTTCCCGAACTCCTGCTCGTAAATGGCCATGATGCCGGAGATGCAGAAGCTCGTGTAGAGAAAACCCTCGGGCCAGAAATGCGCGATCTCGGCCGTCTCGGCAAGGTCCTCGGGCACCTCATTGCGCCCGCTGCCGGCGACATGCCGCGCAGGGTGCTCGCGCAGAAGCTCGCAGAGGATCGCGCCGGCACCGAAGACGATGACGTCGGGGCGGGCAATCCCGGCATACGGCCGCGCGCGCTCCAGCGCTTCCAGCCAGTTGAAGAAGGCGCGCGCCAGCTTCACGTCGTCGATCTCGTAGCGGATGCCGAAGGCGGAACGCACCTGCTCGGCGTTCTTGCGGAAGGCGACGCGGAACCACCGCCATTGCCGCAGCCGATGGCGCAAATCCGGAAGTGATGCCAACGCGTCGTGAAACATGATGCCCATTATGCCCTCCTTGCATCGGTGGCGCCAGCGCAGGCACACTCTTCAGATGCAATTCTCGCTCTTTTTATACATATTGACAACTTAGAAAACAGATGTTCTTGTGTCGCATGGAGGAACGGCGCTGCGCGAAGTGCAGCCTGGGGAGGTTTTCAATGGCAATCTGGCAATGGGCGATCCTTGCCCTGGCGGCGGTATGGGCCCTGCAGTCCTTCGGCGTGTGGCTGCAGATGCGCCACTACACCGACGTGATGAAGGGCATCTCCAACAAGTATTCCGAAGGCTTTGTCGGCGCCGGCAACGCCAAGGGCAGGCTCGGCAAGGGCGTCATCGTGCTCGTCGTCGTGGACAAGGCGCTGCGGGTCGAGCGGTTCCTTGAGATGAGCGGCCGGTCTGTCTTCGCGAAGTTCGCGCGGGTACCCGAATACGAGGGGCTCCCGCTCGATGCATTGCGGGACGCTTCCGGCCCGCTCAGCCAGGCCGACGCCGGCCTCGCCGTGGCGACGGCACGCGCCATCGAGCAGATAGACAAGGCACGGGGAGCGGGCGAGGAGGCCACGCCGGCCGCGCTGAGAACAGCGGAGAATAGGGCTTAGCAAGCGTCGCGGGCGGGTGTACCGCGAAAAAAGGGAGGTGACATGACCATTCTATCTATTCTGTCGCAACATGCCGACATGGCCACGGCAGGCCTGTCGCATGCGGGCGGCCTCGTATCGGAAGCCGTCATGCACGGCAAACAGGCCGTCGATCACGGCGGAAGCGACCTGATCGTTCTCGCTCAGGCGGAGGGCGGCATTTCGGTCGAGGAATTCCGCGAGCGGCTGCAGGCAGTCGAGCAGGAGGAGCAGGTCGGGTGGCTGTCCGCCGCCGGGCGCTACTTCATCGGCATCTTCCAGAAGGGCGGCGAGGTGTTCGCCGGCTTCGTAACCGGTATCATCCCCACCCTGGTGGTGCTGATGACGGCCTTCTACGCGCTCACCGAGCTGATCGGCGAAAAGCGTGTGCACGGCGCCGCCCAGTGGGCCGGCCGCATTGCACTGACGCGCTACACCGTCCTGCCGGTGATCGCCGTCTTCTTCCTGACCAATCCGATGGCCTACACCTTCGGCACTTTCCTGGAGGAGAAGCACAAGCCGGCCTTCTACGATGCGGCCGTCTCCTATGTGCATCCGCCGCTGGGCCTTTTCCCGCACGTCAATCCGGGAGAATATTTCGTGTGGGGCGGCATCCTGGTCGCGTTGCTTGAGCTTGAGCGCAACGGTGCCGTGCCGACCGGCTATCACATCAACGTCGCCATCTGGTACGCCATCGTCGGCCTCCTCGTCATCTTGCTCAAGGGCATCCTGACCGAGCGCATCACGATGATCATGGCGCGCCGCCAGGGCGTCGAGCTCTAAGGGGCGGGGAGGGGAAAATGGTGAAGATCAAGGAATTCACGGCCGTAAAGGTCTCCAAGGGTGCCGGTGGCTGGGGCGGACCTCTGGTCATCAAGCCGACCATCGAGCGCAGCAAGATCGTCTCGATCACCGGCGGCAAGATCCACCCCGTCGCCCACCGCCTCGCCGAAATGACGGGCGCCGATGTGGTCGACGGCTTCCGCGCCCCGCCGGTCGAAGGCGAGATCGCGGCGGTGGTGGTCGACTGCGGGGGCACGGCGCGCTGCGGCGTCTACCCGCGCAAGCGCATTCCCACCGTCAACGTGATGCCGGTCGGCCAGGCCGGCCCGCTCGCCCAGTTCATCACCGAGGACATCTACGTCTCCGGCGTCACGCCGGACGACATGGCGCCGGCGGATGCGGGCGAAGCGGCGGCCACGGCGGGTGCCACGGGCGGTATGGCGGCCAAGCCCGCGGCCGATTTCTCCACCCCCTCGGCCGCGCCGAAGGTAGCTCAGGAGGACGGCGGCGGCATCATCGGGCTCATCAGCTCGATCGGCCGCGTGATGGGGCGCGTTGTCGGCATCTTCTTCAATGCCGGCCGCAGGACCATCGACCAGGTGGTGCGCAACGTCCTGCCCTTCATGGCCTTCGTGACCATGCTGATCGGCCTCATCCTCTATACGGGCATCGGCGATCTGCTCGCCCAGCCCATGGGGCCGCTCGCCAACAACATCGTCGGCCTCCTGATCATCTCGGCCATCTGCGGCCTGCCGTTCCTGTCGCCGGTGCTGGGTCCGGGGGCGGTCATCGCCCAGGTGATCGGCGTTGCCATCATCGGCCCCCAGATCGCCAATGGCACAATCGCCCCGGCCATGGCACTGCCGGCTCTGTTCGCCTACAACACGCAGGTCGGCTGCGACTTCGTGCCGGTTGGCCTGGCGCTCGGCGAGGCCAAGCCGAAGACGATCGAGATCGGCGTGCCGGCGGTGCTGGTCAGCCGCCAGTTCATGGGCCCGGTCTCGGTGCTCATCGCCTGGGTGGCAAGCCTGTTCGTTCTGTAAGTGTAAGGAAGAAGAGGTCCTTCATGACGATCCATTACAAGACCCGGTTGACGAGCATCGGGCCCGAAGTGGCGGACCTCGCCGAGGGCGGCGTCCTCATCCTGTTCGCCGATGGCGCGCCGCCCGAGCTTGCCGAAGTCTCGGCTCTGCACGCAGCGGAGGGGCCGGCCGGCCCCCCGCCGGCCGTCGGCTCAACCATCCGCATCGGCGATCTCGCCGCAACCGTGACGGCGGTCGGCGAGACGGCCTGGGCCAAGGTGACCGACATGGGCCACGTGGTCTTCAGCTTCAACGGCGCTTCCAAGGCTGAACGTCCGGGCGAAATCTGCGTCGGCGCGATCGACGGCGCGGACCTCGCCGCGCGGCTCAGATCCGGCACCGACATCATCATAGAGAGCGCCGGCTGAAGCCGGCCGACGGCCTGCAGGGAACGGACCATGGAGCGCTCGGCAATCGTCAGAGTGAAGGAAGGGCTGCACGCCCGCCCGGCGGCGCGCTTCGTGAAGCTCGCCAGAGCCTTCCAATCGGATGTCGAGATCGCCAAGGGCGGCAAGATCGTCAGCGCCAAGAGCTCCGTCAAGCTGATGCTGTTGACGGTCAAGGAAGGCGACGAGGTGAAGCTCAAGGTCCGCGGTCCCGACGAGACAGAGGCCATGGGCATGCTCATCGCCTATCTGGAAAACCCGCAGGCCGGGCTTGACGAGGAGCCCGGACAACAACCGCCGTCCACCACCGCGGCGACTGACGATGCACCCCACCTGCCGGGCGGACACAAGGGCGCCGCCGCCAGCGCGGGCGCCGCACTCGGCGCCGTGTTCCCCTATTTCCCGCCGACGCTCGAACCCGTTGGCGCGGACATTCCGCCTGCCGAGCGGGAGGCCGAGAAGGCCCGCCTGCGGATGGCTGTCGCCGCTGTCACCGGCCGCATGGAATCCATGATTGCCGCCGCGCCCGGATCAGCCGATGCCGAGATCGTCAGGGCGCTGATAGAACTCGCCAGCGACGAGGACCTCATCGCCCGCGCCGAGGAAACCATCGGCCGTGGGCTCGACGCCGTCTCGGCCACGCTGGCGGCGGGCGAGGTCCTCGCGGTGGAGTTCGAGGGTCTGGACGATCCCTATATGAAGGCGCGTGCCGGGGACCTTCACGCGGTGACGCGCCAGATCTGCCTGGCGCTGACGGAGAAGGAGGATGTGGATCTTTCCGGAGTGCCGGAAGGGGCGATCCTGGTGGCCGAGGACATCGGCGCCTTCGAATTGGCGCGCGCGCCGCTCCACCGCATCGCCGGCATCCTGTGCGGGCAGGGCGGCGCCACCTCCCATGTCGCCATCATCGCCCGTAACCACGGCATTCCCGCCGTCCTGGGGCTCGGCTCCGCCATTGAGGCCTTCCGCACCGCCCGGCGGGCCGCCCTCGATGGCAGCCGTGGCCTCGTCTTTGCCGACCCCGAAGAGGCGCTCGAACGCGATTTCGCCGCCCGCATCGCCCGCCAGGAGGAGGAGAGGCAGGCGCTTACCGCCTATGTCGACCATAAGCCGGTTCTGGCCGGTGGCCGGGCGATCACCATCGCCGCCAATCTCGGCTCGCTCTCAGAGATCGACAACGCGCGCGCCGTCGGCGCCATGGGCGTAGGGCTCTTCCGCACCGAGATCATGTTCATGGCCCACCCGATGCTCCCCTCCGAGGAGGAGCAATACGAGACCTACGCAGCGCTCGCCGCCGCCTTCGCGCCGGAAGAGGTGATCGTGCGCACACTCGACATCGGCGGTGACAAGCCCGTGGCCGGCATCGATTTCCCGGAAGAGGAAAACCCGTTCCTCGGCTGGCGCGGCATCCGCATGTGCCTCGACCGCCCGGCGGTCTTCAAGCCCCAGCTCCGAGCGCTGCTCAGAGCCAACCACGAGGGCAACCTCAAGGTGATGCTGCCCATGGTGTCGACCCTCGATGAGCTGCGCCGCACGCGCACCTTGATCGAGGAATGCGAAGCCGAACTCGAGCGAGAGGGCGAGGCCTTCCGCCGCTTCGCCCTCGGCGTGATGATCGAGACGCCGGCCGCGGTGCTGATCGCGCCGGAGCTTGCGGCCGAATCCGCCTTCTTCTCCATCGGCACGAACGACCTCACCCAGTACATCATGGCCGCCGACCGGCTCAACATGTCGGTGGCCGCGCTCGGCGACGTATCAAACCCGGCGATTATGCGAGCAATCGAGTTGACCGCCAAGGCAGGCGTCGAGGCGGGCATCATGGTGGGCATCTGCGGCGAGGCGGCGGCGGATACGACGCTCATCCCGCGGTTTCTGGAGATGGGGATAAGCGAGCTCAGCATGAGCCCTGCCGCCGTGCTGGCGGCCAAGAAGGCAGTGGTGGAGTATACTGCCAAGGGCTGAGGTGGCGCTATTTCCTTCCAGGCCAGCGCGATTCCAGCCGCCCTACGGCAGATGCGGCGCGAGCTTCACGTAAATCTCCGTTAACCGCTCTTCCGCCTCGCTTGCGCTCATCGCGTTTTCCAGCTCCTCCTGCCGCGCCAGCGCTGCCGTGACGGTGCCGTCGATCAATTCCGCCTGCGCGCTCACCTCGGCGTTCGTCCACGCCACGGCAACCGCCAGGCCGATGACCGCATAGCCAAAATCGACAATCTCGGCCTTCCGGCGGCCCGGGCCGCCGGTGAGCGCGAGTATGACCGGCTCGCGCCGCGCCAACTCCAGGGCCAGGCGCGCGGCAAGCTGGCAGGCCGCCTGCTCGTCGCCGTTGCGCGCCGCCGCCGCAAGCGTGGCGCTGCCCCGCTCCAGCGCGTGATGCGCGTCTCCCAGGCGCGACTCGTGGATCAGCGGATCGGAAAGGCCGAGCGCGGCGAGGATGCCCTTGGCAAGCCCGTAGATATCCCGCTTGAACTGCGCCGCGCCCTGCATGCCGCCGGGCGCGAAATGAAGCCGCGGGTCGAAGAGGCCGCTTTCCTTCCGGTGCGGCCGCAACGGCGGCGGAGCGAAGGAGACGGCGATCGTCTCGGCCTGGGTAAGGGCGGTATCGGAGAGCCGCGCCACCTCGCGCAGCAATTCCCGCGGGGCGGCCGTCAGTGGCTGGCGGCTGAGGGCGACATCCCTCGAAACGCCGCCGGCGGCGAGCCGGCGCACCACATGACGGGCGTCGCGCACGCGGTCCCTGACCACGCTTGCCAACTCCTCACCCAGTCCGCCGAGGGGCGCGCTCCCTTTTTCGTCGGGGTTCTCAACCATGGCTCTTGTTGCTATCCATCGAAGGGCATACCGAAAATAGATTTCGCAAAACAATTTAGCGGGGATCGGCGCCGTTGCGAAGAAGGAACTGGCCGCCGGCGACACGTCAGGGGAGATTTCGTTGGCAGGACGGCAGAGCAGGGGCGGCGGCAAGGCAAGAAACTCGGCGGCCGCCGAGATGACCGGCGACCGAGCTGCCGCGCCGTCACGCTCCGATCGAACGCGCCTGCGCGCCGCCTGGATGTATTACATCGAACAGATGACCCAGAGCGACATCGCCGATGTGCTGGGCGTCGGCCGCGTCACGGTCGTGCGCATGCTGGCGGAAGCCCGGCTGCGCAACGAGGTGAAGATCGCCATCGAAGGCGAGCTGGTCGAAATCGTCGCGCTGGAGCGCCGGCTGGAAAAGCGTTTCGGCCTAGAGCGCGCCATCGTGGCGCCGGCCTCCAGCCCCGAGGCCGACGTCACCCCCGCCATCGGCGCGGCCACGGGGCGGTATCTTTCCGAGGCCGTCGAATCCGGCTTAAGGGTCGGCGTCGGCTGGGGCCGCACGCTCCTGAACTGCCTTCCCTTCCTCACCGGGCGCCAGCTCGAAGACCTGCAGGTCATTTCGCTTCTGGGCGGCATCATCCATGCGCGCCGGTTCAACCCGGCCGAGTTCGCCTGGCAATTCGCCCAGGCCTTTCGCGGCAACGCCTATCTCATCCCGGCACCGGCGCTGGTCGACAGCGCCGAGACGCGGCAGGCACTGATCGAGCGCTGCGGCCTGAAGGATATCTTCGAGATGGCCAGCGCCCTGGATATGGTGGTCTTGAGCGTCGGCGGCCTGGCCGCCGCCACGACGACCACGCATCAGGTGGGCTTCCTGACGGAGGAGCAACTGGATTCGCTGAAGGCGGCCGGTGCGGTGGGCGACATCCTCTTTCATTTCATCGACCGTCAGGGCCGGATCGTCGACCATCCGCTCAACGATCTCGTCATGTCCGTCGGCCTCGACAAGCTCCGTCACGGCAAGCGGCGGATCCTCACCTCGGGTGGCGCCGACAAGACCGAGGCGCTGTTCGGCGCCCTGGCGGTGATCGAGCCGCATGTCCTGATCACCGATGAGTTCTCAGCCCGCCGGCTGCTCGAGGCGAAGGATTAGCGATTCCAGGAAAAAGTGAGAGCTGGGGGCGCCGGCCCTACTCGAAATCCTCCGGATCGAAGACATACTCCTTCGAGCAGAACTCGCAGTTGACACGGATGATGCCGTCTTCCGTGCTCTCCTCGATCTCTTCGGCCGTGAAACCATCGAGGATGGCTTTGATCTTGTCGCGCGAGCAGGAGCACTCGTCCTTCACGTCCACGCCCTCGTAGACGCGCACGCCCTGCTCGTGGAACAGGCGGTAAAGCAGGCGCTCAGTGCCGACGGTGGGGTCGAGCAGTTCGTCCGGCTCCACCGTCTCCAAAAGCGCCAGCGCTTCCTGCCAGGCGTTGTCTTCCGGGTGGCCGTTGCCGTTGTCGTCCTCATCGCCGTCGCCGCCCGGCAGGTCGGCCATGCGGCTGCGCTCGGGCGCGGCGGGCAGGAACTGCAGGATGAGGCCGCCGGCGCGCCAGCGCTCCGCGCCGCTGTCGCCCGGCACCACGATGCGGGCGACGCCGAGCCGCACCTCGGTGGGGATCTGCTCCGACTGGCGGAAATAGGTGCGCGCGACGTCCTCCAGCGTGGAGCCGTTGAGCTCCACGACGCCCTGATAGCGCTGGGTATGCTCGCCCTGGTCGATGGTGAGCGCCAGCACGCCGACGCCAAGCAGCGCCTCGGGCGAAGCCTCCCCCTCGGCGATAGCCTCGTCCAGGCGTTCCTGATCGAAGCGCGCATAGGCGCGCACGGAGCCGGGGGTGGCAAAGTCGGCCACCAGCATGTCGACCGGCCCGTCCGTGCGCGTTTGGACGATGAACTTGCCGTCGAACTTGAGCGAACTGCCGAGCAGCACGGTGAGCACGATCACCTCGGCGAGCAGGCGCGCCACCGGTTCGGGATAGTCGTGCCGCGCAAGGATCTGGTCGAGCATCGGGCCGACCTGGACGGCGCGGCCGCGCACGTCCAGCGCCTCCACGTCGAAAGGCACCACGTGGTCATCGCCGGCGAAGCCGAACTCTCCCAGTCTGATGTTCTGCTCGCTCACGGATTGAGGCACCAGGCAAGAACCGCTTTCTGCGCATGAAGACGGTTTTCCGCCTCGTCGAAGACCACCGAGTGCGGCCCGTCGATGACGGCGTCCGTCACCTCCTCGCCGCGGTGCGCCGGCAGGCAGTGCATGAACAGGGCATCGTCCTTGGCGTGACGCATGAGTTCTTCGTTCACCTGATAGGGCTGGAACACATTATGGCCACGGGCGCGATGCTCCTGGCCCATGGAAACCCAGGTGTCGGTGACCACGCAATCGGCATCCCGCACCGCCTCCTCGGGCGAATGGGAGATCGCGACACGGCCGCCGTTGGCCTTGGCCCACTCGATATAGTGCGGTTCCGGCTCGCTGCCCGCGGGTACGGCGACGTTTAGCCGGAAGCCGAAGCGGGCGGAGGCTTCCAGCATGGAGTGCAGCACGTTGTTGCCGTCGCCGGTCCAGGCGAAGAGCCGGTCCTTCACGCTGCCGCGATGCTCCTCGAAGGTCATGATATCGGCCATGATCTGGCAAGGATGCGTGTCGTCGGTGAGCCCGTTGATGACGGGCACCGTGGCATTCTCCGCCAGCTCCATAAGCCGGTCATGGGTGGTGGTGCGGATCATGATGGCGTCGACATAGCGCGACAGCACCTTGGCCGTGTCGGCAATGGTCTCGCTGCGGCCGAGCTGCATTTCCGCGCCCGTCAGCATGATGGTTTCGCCGCCGAGCTGGCGCATGCCGACATCGAAGGAAACGCGCGTGCGCGTCGACGGTTTGTCGAAGATCATCGCCAGCACCTTGCCGGCGAAAGGCTTTTCGCGCTCGCCTGCCTTCAGCTTTTCCTTACGCGTACGCGCGTCGTCGAGCATGAAGCGCAGATCGCCGGCGGAGACGGCGGAAATGTCGATGAAATGGCGTGGGCTCGTCATGGGCCTTCCTTCCCTCAGCCGTCGGCCGGCTCGGCGGCGGCCGTCACCGCCTGCATGGCGGCGTGGATGCGCCCCAGCGCATCCTGGATTTCCTCGTCGCTGACATTGAGCGGGGGAAGCAGGCGCAGCACGTTTTCGCCGGCCGGCGCGCACAGAAGCTTCTCCTCCCGCATCGCCTTCTGGACGACGGCATTGGGAACCTTGCAGCGTATGCCCAGCATCAGGCCCTCGCCGCGGATTTCCTCGACGATCTCGGGGAACTCGTCGGCGATGGCGGCAAGCCCCTGCTTCAGGAGCAGGCCCCTGCGTGCCACGTCCTCCAGGAACCCTTCCTCGAGGATGATGTCGAGCACCGCATTGCCCACCGCCATGGCGAGCGGGTTGCCGCCGAAGGTGGTGCCGTGCACGCCGGGCGTCATGCCCTTGGCCGCCTCCTCGGTGGCGAGGCAGGCGCCCAAGGGGAAGCCGCCGCCGATGCCCTTGGCGACGGCCGCGATGTCCGGGTTCACGCCCGACCACTCGTGCGCCAGGAACTTGCCGGTACGGCCGACACCGCTCTGCACCTCATCGAGGACGAGAAGCAGCCCGTGCCTGTCGCACAGTTCGCGCAGCTTGCGCATCGCCGTCAGCGAAAGCCGGCGAATGCCGCCCTCACCCTGCACCGGCTCGACGAGGATAGCGGCGGTATCCGGCCCGATCGCCTTCTCCACCGCCTCCATATCGCCGAACGGCACTTGGTCGAAGCCTTCGACCACCGGGCCGAAGCCCTCCAGGTACTTCTTCTGTCCGCCGGCGGCGATGGTGGCGAGCGTCCGCCCGTGGAAGGCGCCCTCGAAGGTGATGATGCGAACGCGGTTTTCCTCGCCGTTGACGAAGTGGTAGCGCCTGGCGGTCTTGATGGCGCATTCCAGCGCCTCTGCACCGGAATTGGTGAAGAACACCTTGTCGGCGAAGCTCGCTTCCGCCAGCCGCTCGCCGAGCCGGCTCTGGCCGGGAATCTCGTAGAGGTTGGAGATATGCCAGAGACGGCCTGCCTGGCCGACGAGCGCCGCCACCAGATGCGGGTGCGCGTGCCCCAGCGAATTGACGGCGATGCCGGCGGCGAAGTCGAGATAGCGCGTGCCGTTGGCGGTCATCAGCCACGAGCCTTCGCCGCGCTCGAAGGCGAGGGGAAGTCGAGCAAACGTATCGTAAAGCGCCGAACCGCTCATGAATACTTTCTCCGGAGGGCCCGCGGAGCGCGGCATGGGAAAATGCCGCCGGGCAGGCCGATGAAACCAAAATGCCGCCCCAGGGGCGGCACGCGGGCTTTTATCAGGGTTTTCCGGCGCGAAGTCAACGCGGGGCGGCAATTCCCGATATAAGCGTCGGCACCGTTGCAGGCGTGCGGATTCGCTCAAGTTGGGGAAAACCGAGAAAACAGATTCGCAGCGCCTGTCGGACTCTTGTCACCGAGTCAACCGATAATGTAGCTTGCCCCTGTAACGACTACATTTCGTGCGGCGACCATCATACCCGAGTAGATGTGGTGTCCATCCGGCTTTGTGCCGGGCGGAAGCCCACCCGGATTCCGCACGCTTGCACAGGAGCGTGTCCTGATGAACTGGACAGACGAGCGCGTCGAGATGCTGAAGAAGCTTTGGGCCGAGGGCCTGAGCGCAAGCCAGATCGCCGCGCAGCTGGGCGGCGTCAGCCGCAACGCTGTCATCGGCAAGGTGCACCGGCTGAAGCTTTCCAGCCGCGGTCGCGCCACCGCTTCTCCGGCGCGGCAGAAGAAGAGCGCGGCTTCCGGCGGTGGTGGTGGCGGTGCGCGGCGGCAGCGTGGCGGCTCCCGCCCGGTTACCGCTTCCGTGGGCGCCACCGCGCTCAAGGTGCAGTTCGAGGAGGACGCGGTCGCCTACCAGCAATTGCGCCCGGTCGAGAATGTCGTGGTTCCGATCTCCCGCAATCTCAAGCTGGTGCAGCTTACCGAGCACACCTGCAAGTGGCCGAACGGCGATCCCCTTTCGGAAGATTTCAGCTTCTGCGGCAATGATGCGGGGGAAAGCAGCCCCTACTGCACCTACCACTCCAGGCTCGCCTACCAGCCGGCCTCGGAGCGCCGCCGCAACCGATAGAGCAATTCCAGGAAAACTGGAAACCGGTTTCCATCCGGAATTGCGATCAAGCAAAGGGCGGGATGACCGCGGGGTGGGGACATCCTGAGGCGGCGCAAGCCGCCTCTTTTTTGTCCGCTGGTTCTAGCCGGCTGCAAGGGTTCGTATGCTGGGCATCTGACGGCACTCAAGCGATGAGTGTCCCTTCCGCCCCTCCACTCCAGTACCCATTGTCTCCCGGCGGGTCGCAATATCCTTTCAAGCAAACTCAGAGCGGATGTAAGGTATATCGCCTTATTTGCGCCTACTTATATAAGTATATTAATCTCTTATTCTAGGTAATTTATAATAATATTATATGAACTGAATTGCATTTCTAAATAACAAAATATTCATGGAACTATTCAATGTTGTCGATATTTTCCGTGCGCCGCATCGGCCTTGCGGTTCTTGCGTGTGCCGCCGTTGCCGGCACATATCTTCTCGCTCTGCAACTCTACGGAAATTTCCACACCGTCATACCGGGTGAGCTCTACCGTTCGGCCACGCCGACGCCGGAGCGGCTGGAGCGCTATCATGAGCTCCACGGCATCAAGACGGTCGTCAACCTGCGCGGCCACGGGGAGGACGCCCCCTGGTTCACGCGCGAGGTCGCCACGGCGAGGAGACTCGGCATCGCCCACCGCGACTTCCCTATGTCGGCCAGCAGAGAGCTCACCTCCGAGCAGGCGGCCAAGCTGGTCAAGCTGCTGAAGGAGGCGGAAAAGCCGATCCTGATCCACTGCAAGGCCGGGGCGGACCGTAGCGGCCTGATCTCCGCTCTCTATATGTCCGCCGTGGCAGGCATCAGCCGGGAGGAGGCCGGAAAGCAGCTTTCCGTCTTCTACGGTCATCTGGGGGTCCCCTATCTTTCGCCGACGCACGCTATGGATAGAAGCTGGGCCGCGCTCGGAAATGTGTTTTTGCCCGACCCATCGTCTTCCGGAGAGGCCGGGCAGCCAACGTCGCGAGAGGAGGACCGTGACCGGCGGAATGCCGTCCAGGAAGACGGCGGGCTTCTGACAAGCCTTCCCGCGTCCGCCGTCAGATAGGCGACCCCGCCTCCGCGTGTCGCGGACAAGCGCCGTCGCCCGTCAATTTTCCTGCTGCGTCGGCGCCACCACCTTGTGGCTCTTGTCTTCCTTCGGCCGCTCGGGCGGCAGCACAGTACCGGTGACGATGTGATAGACGGTCTCGGCGATATTGGTGGCGTGGTCACCGATGCGCTCGATGTTCTTGGCGCAGAAGACGAGGTGGGTGCAGGCGGTGATGTTGCGGGGGTCCTCCATCATATACGTCAAAAGCTCGCGGAAGAGCGAGGTGTACATGGCGTCGATCTCTTCATCGCGGTCGCGCACGAAGCTGATCTTATCGGCGGAGTGGGAGGCGTAGGCGTCGAGCACTTCCTTGAGCTGGGTAAGCGCTAGGTCGGATAAGGCCGACAGGCCGCGGAAAAGCCGCGTCGGCTGGCGCGCTTCCGTCACCGCGACGACGCGCTTGGCGATGTTCTTGCCCAGGTCGCCGATGCGCTCCAGATCGCCGGAAATGCGGATGGCGCCGACGATCTCGCGCAGATCCGCCGCCATCGGCTGGCGCTTGGCGATGATGACGACGGCTTTCTCGCCGATCTCGCGTTCCTTCTCGTCGAGGAAGGCGTCGTCCTCGATCACTTTCTTGGCAAGCGCGGCGTCGCCGCTCACCAGCGCCGCGACCGCCTGCTCCACCATGCGTTCGGCATAGCCGCCCATCCCGCCGATCTGGTTGGTCAGGAGGCGCAGTTCCTCGTCGAACGAACGCATGATGTGCTGGCTTTGCATGGGCTACCGTTCCGTTGGCGCAAAATCACCTATGGTCCTTCGTAGGCTACCCAGATGACGGGAAAAAGAAATAGGCCTGTGCACAAGGATTGCCAGTGCCGTCCTCCTGACAGAGGACAAATCGCCCCACCAGACCAACAGGGCAGTGTGCTTCCAAACAGATACCATCTGTTTGGGTCAGACCACTAGCGGGCCGGCGGGAAATGAACCGTGAAGGACGAGCCTTCGCCCACGCGTGACTTGATCGACAGGCGCGCGCCGTGTCGGGTGAGGATGTGCTTGACGATCGACAGGCCGAGGCCGGTGCCCTTCTGGGCACGACTCGTCTCCACGTCGACGCGGTAGAAGCGCTCGGTGATGCGGGGGATGTGCTCCTCTGCGATCCCCGGGCCGAAATCGGTCACGGTGACGGTCTTCTCCGCGCCGGGCCCGGCATCTTCGGCCGAGATGACCACGCGGCCCCCGGCGCTTCCGTATTTGCAGGCGTTCTCCACCAGGTTCTCGAACACCTGCACCAGTTCGTCGCGGTCGCCCGCCACTTCCAGCGGCGTCTCCGGCAGTTCGAAGGCGATGGTAACGCCGGATTCGCGCGCAAGGTGAGCCAGCGAATCCCCGACCCCCTTCAAGAGCAGGCGCATGTCGACCTTTTCGCTCGGCGTCACGTAGGGCCTTATTTCCAGGCGGGAGAGGGATAGGAGGTCATCGATCAGCCGCGCCATGCGGGCGGTCTGGTTCTGCATGATCTGCAGGAAATTCTCGCGCGCCTTCGGGTCGTCGCGGGCTGGCCCGCGCAATGTCTCGATGAAGCCGGCGACGGAGGCGAGCGGCGTGCGCAGCTCATGGCTGGCATTGGCGATGAAGTCGGCACGCATGCGGTCGATGCGGCGCGCCTCGCTCTGGTCCTTGAACAGCAGCACGAAAAGCCCGGTTCCCTCGCCAATGGGCATAGCCGAGACGCGGTAGACGCGCTCGATCGGCACGCGCTCGGCATAGTCCGTCGCCGAAGGCTCATCGCCGCCCGCAAGCACACGGGCGATGAAATCGTGCATTTCCGGGGCGCGGAACTTGAGCTGCAGCGAAACGCCAGGCGCGATGGGGCCGAAGGCCGCCGCCGCCGCGGCGTTGGCGTAGACGACCTCACCGCCACGGTTGAAGATATAGAGCGGGTCCTGGACCGCCGCGGCGAGGTGGATGGCCGGCAGCGTGTCTATGTCGGGGGCGAGGCCTTCGCTTCGCTGCATGGCAACATGTTCGCCGCGCTTGCCGGGGAACAGCACCGCCACCGCAAGCACGAAGGCGACGGCGCCCGCGGCAGCCAGGCCGTTGCCGCCTAAATGGAGATCGAGGGCCAGAAGCGCCGCTGAAGCGGCAGCCAGCACCTGCCAGTTGCGGCCAAGGCGCCTCATCACCGCCTTCAGCCACCCGGGTGACGAGCCGTTATCGTCATCTTCCATGCGTGCATCCCTGTCCATAGGCCCCGGCGCATCGGCTCGAAAATCGGAACCGATTTTCGGAAAGCACGATGCGTAAATTAACCTACCGCACCCTTCGTGTGCCCTAAGGACGCGCGAAGGATGCGGGTAGACCTTGCCGGGCACCGCCAATAGCATCAACCTACTATCGCTGCGAGGGATCGACTTTTATGAACAAGGCTCTGGACAACGACACTTCCGAAATCCGCAAGTCGCTGACGCTGTCCGTCGACGGGGTCGAGCGCCGGTTCGACATCGGCGATCCCAAGCTTCCGGGGTGGGTCGAGGACCATGCGCTCACGGGAGGCGGCTACCCCTATGACGAGAAGCTGAAGAAGAAGACCTACGAGAAGCAACTCGAAGCGTTGCAGATAGAGCTGGTGAAGGTGCAGGACTGGCTGCGGGAAAGCGGCGAGCGGGTGGTGGCGGTGTTCGAGGGCCGTGATGCGGCCGGCAAGGGCGGCAGCATCAAGCGCGTGCGCGAATATCTGAGCCCGCGCACCGCGCGCAACGTTGCGCTGGTGAAACCGACCGAGACCGAGCGCGGGCAGTGGTATTTCCAGCGCTATGCGGCGCAGCTTCCGGCCGCCGGCGAGTTCGTGACCTTCGACCGCTCCTGGTACAACCGGGGCGTTATAGAGCCCGTCATGGGCTTCTGCACGCCGCAAGAGCACGAAAAGTTCCTCGACGAGGCGCCGAAATTCGAGCGCATGGTCGTCAATGACGGCATCCACCTTTTCAAGTTCTGGCTGAACATTGGCCGGGAAACCCAGCTCAAGCGGTTCCATGCCCGCCGGCACAGCCGGCTGAAATACTGGAAGTTCTCTTCGGTCGATCTGGCGGCCATGGAGAAATGGGATGACTTCACGCGCATGCGCGACCTTATGATCGAGCGCACCCATACCGATTATGCGCCGTGGACGGTCGTGCTGGCGAACGACAAGCGGCGGGCACGCCTGGGGGTGATCCGCCACATGCTCGCCGCATTGTCCTACCCCGGCCGCGATGTCGAGGCGATCGGCGAGGAGGACAAGAATGTGGTCGGCGCCGGTCCCTCCTTCCTGCGCTGACCGCTGGCGCCCGCCGGTCGGCTCGGTCGGTGCGGCGTCTTCTCCCAATGGTGTGGGCGGCGGTAAAGTTGCCAGAGCGCGCGCCAGGCGGCGAGCGACAGAAGTGTCCAATAGGCAGGCGTCCGCAGCACGTGTTTCCAAAGGTCGCGGCGCTCCGGCGCAGGCAGCGTCCACCAGCCGAGCGCAAGAAAGGCGCCGTAGCCGAACACGACGTTGAAAAGGTCGAGCAGGAGGATCGCGCCATAGTGACTGGGTATCTCGCCATGGACGGCGAAATACGCCGCCAGCCCCAGGATCGTCAGAAGGAAGACGGAGTTGCCGAGCGCCGAAAGCAGCATGCCCGGAAACAGGACCTGCGTCACCGCGAAGGAATGTGGCCCCAGATCCCGCGCCATCTCCCGGACATCCCGCATATGCACCAGCCATGTCTGCGCCCAGCCTTTGAGCCAGCGTGTTCGCTGCGGCAGCCAGACGCGGAAGCCGGTGGGTGCGTCCTCGTAGGTGGGGAATGTGATGGTGTCCGTCTTATAGCCGAGCCGCCGCAGGCGCAGGCCGAGATCCGCGTCTTCGGTGACGTTGCATGGGTCCCATCCGCCGACGCGCTCCAGGATCGCGCGGCGGAAATGGTTCGAGGTGCCGCCGAGCGGCAGCACCAGGCCGTGGCGCGCAAGCCACGGAAGAATGCCGTGAAACAGCGCCGAATATTCGAAGGCGAACATCGCCGAGATCCAGCTTTCGCGGCGGTTCGCGATGACAAGCGGCGCCTGCAGGCATGCCAGCTCCTCGCCGCTCTCGCGGAAGCGCTGCCAGGCTTCGACAAGTTGAAATGGGTGCGGCCTGTCCTCCGCATCGTAGAGGACGAGAAGCTCGCCTGTGGTCATAGGCAGGGCGTACGACAGCGCTTTTGGCTTCGTGCGCGGCCCCTCGGGTGGCACCTCGACCACCTCGATATAGGACCGCAGTTCCTGAGCGCGGAGAGCCTCCAGCGTCTCCCGGTCGTCACTCTCGCAGACGAGCTTGATCTCCAGCTTGCTGCGTGGCCAGACGAGGCGCCCCAGTGCCAGCAGAAGATCCGGAACGATCTCCGCTTCCTTGTAGAGTGCCACGAGAACCGTATAGACCGGCATCTCCTCCGTCCTGACGGCCTTGAGGACGGTCATGGGCGGTGCGCGACGTATGCTGCTGGCGACCGCCAACCGCAGGGCGACACAGGACAGGAAGGAAAGCGACAGCACGACGTGCAGCGCCAGAAGCAACTGTCGCGGCCATAAAAGCAGGCCCGCCGCCAAGGCCACGGCAAGCGCGCCGAGTGCGGCCCCCTGCCACGCATTGACCACGAAGCGCGCGGAAAACTTGGGCAGCGCCTCGAAGAGCCCGTGCACGGCAATCCGTGTCAGGCTCTCCTTTGCCCGGCCCATGACGGCCTGCCTCAGGACGGAAGGGGGCACGATGCGCATTGCCTGCGCGATGCGCGGATAGCGTGCCAGATAATCCAGCATCGCCGCGATATCGAGGCCGTCCGGAGCGACCAACAGGATTGGCTGGCCCGCGGCGTCCATGTAGGCGGCGGTGCGCACGCCGCCGACGCGACGCAGGGCGCTCAGACAATGGTGCTGTCGCATGAGCAGGTTTTCGGGCCGGACACGGGCAGCGAAGCCGAGTCCGAGATGCTGCGCCAGAGCGCGAAACAGCTTGGCCTCGCTCACCAGTCCGGAAGCCATGAGCTCCGCCTGAAACGGAACGCCAGCCAGGCTGGCGCGACCTTCCACGCTGCGAAGTTCATTATGCGGAAGGCCCAGCTTCTCGAGGATCGGCCACCATTCCGCCAGCCCCGAAGGCCCCTTGGCACCGCCTTGCAATGCCGGCGCTCCCTGGCCGGCCGTCTCAATGCTACCCGGTACAAACATGCATCACCAATGACATGCGCCGAAGCGCGGGAACTCGAACCGAACCTCAGCAGGCAGAGCGTCGCTGGCTTGGACTTCGTTGGAAAAGGAATCGCAAATTGAGATGCAGCGTGGACGTGCTGGATATAGCGGACAGCACTTTCCTTCCGGCAGTGGTGCGGCAGCACCATCGCCGGCACCTTGAAGGTACCGTTTGCATTTTCGCCCCCGATTTCAGAGTGGAGCCAACTATGCTCCAACTGATGTCCCGGCCTTTACACTGTTTCATTTCGACGCAGCGGTCAACACCGCTCATATGAGGGCATATACAGGCGATGGTTGTAGCGGCAGACGCGTTCCTCTGGCCGGCCGTTTGGGCTATAGCTTGCGCAAAGTCGAACGAAGGATCGATATCTTGCGCATGCTTGCCGTTGCGTTTCTGGCCGTCGTCGTGGTGCTGGGCAGTGCGCTGCCCGGCGACACGGAGACGCGGATTCCTCAGATATGGGATGCCAAGCAGCGCCTGCCGAAGCCGGAGGTCTTGCCCATTCAGCGTCTGCGCTTCCTGACGACCACGGATTTCTTCCCCTTCAACTTCCTCGATTCCGACGGCCGCCTCGCCGGCTTCCACGTCGATCTGGCGCGCGCCATCTGCGAAGCGCTTGCGCTGGAGGACCGCTGCCAGATCCAGGCCCTGCCCTTCGACGAACTGGAAGAGGCGCTGCACGACGGCCAGGGTGAGGCGCTGATTGCCGGCCTGGCGATCACGCGGGAGGCGCGAGAGAAATTCCTCTTCTCGCGCGCCTACCTGCAGTTTCCCGCCCGGTTCGTCACAGACAAGGATGCCGTCCTTGCGGAGCCCATCCACGAAAAGGTTGCCGGTAAACGCGTCGGCGTCCTGGCCGGTACGGCGCACGAACAGATGCTGCGCGATCTGTTCGCCGAGGCGCGGGTGGTCACCTATTCACGCCGGGAATGGCTCCTCGGCGACCTGAAGGCGGGCAAGCTCGATGCCGCTTTCGGCGACGGCATGCGGCTCGGTTTCTGGCTCGCCAGCACGGAAGCGGAAGGCTGCTGCGTCTTTACGGGCGGGCCCTATCTGGCGCCGGAGTATCTCGGCCACGGACTGGCGATCGCAGTGCGCCGTGATCAATCGGCGCTGGCCGCGGCACTCGACTACGCGTTGCAGAAGATCGAAGAGCGCGGCACATTCGCCGAGCTCTACCTGCGCTACTTCCCCGTGGGCTTTTATTGATCGCGCCGGTTGGCAAGGAAGGGCAGCACCAGCGCCCACAGCAACTTGGCCGTTCCGGCGCCGCGATACTCTCTGAGCCCGATCTCCATGTCCCGGTGGCCGAGCCGCGGCTGGCCCACATATGTGCGGAACAGACGGTCCCAGAACGGGAAGTTGAAGCCATAGTTCGAGTCCGTCTCGCGGCGGATGCTCGAATGGTGCACGCGGTGCATGTCCGGCGTGACGAGGATAAGCCGCAAGAGGCGGTCGACGGGCCGCGGAATGTCGATGTTGGAGTGATTGAACATCGACGTGCCGTTGAGCACGATCTCGAAGAGGAGCACCGCCAGCACCGGCGCCCCCAGCGCCGCCACCACGGCCGCCTTCCACAACATGGAGATCAGGATCTCGAAGGGATGGAAGCGGAGCCCCGTGGTCACGTCGAAGCCGTTGTCGGCATGGTGCATGCGGTGAATGTGCCATAGAAGCGGGATCTTGTGGCTCGCCACATGCTCCAGCCAGACGGCGAAATCAAGCAGCACGAAGGAAAGCACGCCGGCAAGCAGCGCGTTCAGGCCGAGATAGCGGAAAAGCCCCCACCCCTCTGCCTCGGCCCACAGCGCCGTGCCCACGGCGGCGGCCGGGAAAACGACGCGCATAACGGCGGAGGAAATGAGAAGCAGCGACAGGTTGGTCACCCAACGCCGCGTCTTCCATGCGCCGGCCATCTCATCGCGCTCCAGCCGCGGCGACCACAGCTCGTAGGCTGCCATGGCCGCGAAGATGGCGGCAAAGGCGAAGAGCCGGATAGCGGCTTCGGAAAGCATCGGTTCTTCCATGCCCTCTTATTCCGCGCCTGCGGCCCGATGGCCAGTCACATGCGTTTGAGCAGGTCTGTCAGACGAGGGGCCGGTGGCGGGCGCGCGCAGCGCGCTCGATCGCCGCGGCCACCAGCGGCTCGATGTGAAGGCGGCCGCGCACGATCTGCAGCATGCGCTTTTCCTCCGGCTCCACGTGCACGTCGGCCGCCGCCACCTCCACGGCCAGTGCATAAGCCGTGTCGTGCAGCCTGGTCGGCACGACGTCGCGCACGGCGGTCAGAATCCGCTCCAGCCCGTTGTCCTCCTGCAGGATCTGCTGGCACTGGCGGGCGACCTCGATGATGCGGTTCTCGTCGAAGCCCTTGAAGACGGGCAACCGATGGATGACGCTGCCGATGCTGCCCAGTTCGGCATCGGTCATGTCGCGGTCGGCCGCCGACATGACGACCATCAGATAAATCAGCGCTTCATGGGCTGACGGCTGCAGGCTCATTCGACGTCCCTTTTCTTTCTCCAAGGTTTCGAACCCTATGCAGCGTCGCCCGCCATCGCAACGAAAAATCGGTGTCGCGATTGACGCACCGCGAGGCCAGCCTTAGACCAGCGGCGGATATAGCCCTACCACTGGACAATAGAGATGACGACGACCACGCAAAACGCGCTCGAACTCACGCCTGAGGTGCGCGAGGCCGCGGCCGAGAGCAAGGCCTGGCCCTTCGAGGAGGCGCGGCGGATCGTCAAACGCTACGAGGGGCGCGACTTCCCCGAAACCGTGCTGTTCGAGACCGGCTACGGGCCGTCCGGCCTGCCGCATATCGGCACCTTCGGCGAGGTGGCGCGTACCTCCATGGTGCGCCACGCCTTCCGCGTCCTCACCGAGGACCGGGTGAAGACCAAGATCCTGTGCTTCTCCGACGACATGGATGGCCTGCGCAAGGTGCCGGACAACGTGCCCAACCGGGAAATGCTGCGTGCCCACCTCGGCAAGCCGCTGACGCGCGTGCCCGACCCGTTCTCCAACGAGTATCCCTCCTTCGGCGCCGCCAACAATGCACGGCTGAGGGCCTTTCTCGACCAGTTCGGCTTCGACTACGAATTCGCCTCCTCCACCGACTACTACACCTCCGGCCGCTTCGACACGACGCTCCTCAAGCTCCTGGAACGCTACGACGAGGTGATGGCCATCATGCTGCCTTCGCTGCGTGAGGAGCGGGCGCAGACCTATTCGCCTTTCCTGCCCATCCACCCCAGGACCGGCGTTGTGATGCAGGTGCCCATAGAAGAACGCAAGCTCGACGCCGGCACCATCGTCTGGCGCGATCCCGAGACCGGCGAGCGCTTCGAGACCCCGGTGACCGGCGGTGAAGCCAAGCTGCAATGGAAGCCGGACTGGGCGATGCGCTGGGCCGCGCTTGGCGTCGATTACGAGATGTCGGGCAAGGACCTGATCGACAGCGTCAAGCTTGCCGCGCGCATCTGCAGCGCGCTCGACGCGCCCCCGCCCGAGGGTTTCAACTACGAGCTTTTCCTGGACGAGAAGGGCCAGAAGATCTCCAAGTCCAAGGGAAACGGCCTGACCATCGACGAGTGGCTCGCCTACGCGCCGACGGAGAGCCTGTCGCTCTACATGTTCCAGAAGCCGAAGACGGCGAAGAAACTCTATTTCGACGTCATCCCGAAGGCGGTGGAAGAGTACTATTCGTTCCTCTCGGCCTACCGGTCGCAGGACTGGCGGAACCGGCTCGGCAACCCCGTCTGGCATATTCACGACGGCAACCCGCCGGATATCGACCTGCCGGTGCCCTTCGCGCTGCTGCTCAATCTCGTCAGCGCTTCGAACGCGCACGAGAAGGAGGTGCTCTGGGGCTTCATCTCGCGCTACGCGCCGGGCGTGACGGCCGACACGCACCCCGCGCTCGACCGGCTGACGGACTATGCCATCCGCTACTTCGACGACTTCGTGAAGCCGGCAAAGAAGTTTCGCGCTCCGGACGAGGTGGAGCGGCAGGCCCTTGCGGAGCTTGGCGAGAAGCTTTCCACTCTGCCGGCGGACGCCAGCGGCGAGGACATCCAGAACGCGGCGCTCGACGTTGCACGCGGCATCGAGCGCTACCAGGACCACACGCGGAAGAGCCCCACCGGCGGCCCGGGCGTTTCCGTCGCCTTCTTCCAGATGCTCTACCAGGTGCTTCTCGGCCAGGAGCGCGGCCCCCGCTTCGGTTCCTTCGCCGCACTCTACGGCATCGCGGAAACCCGCGCGCTGATCGACAAGGCGCTGGCTGGCGAGCTGGCCGGCTGATGCCCGCCTTTACTGGCTAGCCCAGACGATCCGGGCAACCCACTCCACGTCGCGCCTCGGCAGCACGCGGTCGGGGTGATCGGGATTGAGCGACAGGAGCTCGATCTGGCGCGCCGTCTGGCGCTGCAGCACCTTGGCCATCACCTCGCCCTCGACGGTCTTGACGACCACCCGGTCGCCATGGCGCACGCGGGCTGCCGGCTCCACCACGAGAACGTCGCCATCACGGTAGAGCGGCAGCATGGAATCGCCTTGCACCTCCAGCGCATAGGCTCCCTCGCTCACCTTGCCGGGCAGGTCGACATGCTCCCAGCCCTCGCCGACGGGAAAACCCGCATCGGTGAAGAATCCGCCGGCGCCGGCCTGGGCGAAGCCGATCAGCGGCACGGTGGCGCGCGCCGGCGTGCCATCGCCTTCAACCAGCGCCATGAATTCGTCGAGCGAAGCGCCGGTGGCGTCCATCACCTTGGCCAGCGATTCTGTCGAGGGCCAGCGCGGCCGGCCGTCGGCAGAGTAGCGCTTGGAGCGGTTGAAGGCGGTGGAGTCGAGCCCCGCCTTGCGGGCAAGCCCGGATGCGGACAGCGCGTAACGCGCCGCAAGCGCGTCAATGGCCGACCACACTTTTTCGTGCGAAAGCACGCTGTATCCTCCCGAGAAAGCCAAAAACAGGAAAAAATACCTGCTTTGTCTTTCTAACCTCCCAGGGACTACTTGTCCATAAACGGGGCCGCGGAAAATGCCGGCCGCCCGCTGGCCAACGCATGGTCCAGATACTCGATCCGGTCCTGCCCCCAGAAGACCTCGCCGTCCAGGACATAGGCAGGCACGCCCACGGCATCGGCAGCGATGGCCTCTTCCGTGTTGCGGGCGCGGATGGCTGCCGTCTCCGGCCTGTCGGCCGCCGGCAGGATGATCTCCGAATCGAACCCCTCCGATCGCAGATAGGCGGCAAGCACCCCGCGGTCGGAGATATCCTCCTCATGCACCCACAGCGCGGCGAAAACCTGCGCCATGTAGCCCAGCGGGTCGTGGCCGGCCTCCGCCACGGCAATGATCGTGTAGTCGGCCAAAGCGGGGTCCACCGGCCAGTATCGCGGCTTCGGGTTGAGGGGCATGCCGCGATAGTTGGCAACGCGCTGCAGTTCCAGGAAGCGGTAACGCTGGCGCACGGCCGGGCGCTTCGCCGGTGGCACGGCACCTGAATTCTCGAAAAGGCCCATCAGGCTAACCGGCTTCACCCTGAGCGATACGTCATGCTTCTCGGCCACCGCGCGCAGGGCTTGGTGCCCGAGATAGGAGAAGGGCGACAGCGCCGTCATGTAGTAGTCGATGGTCTTGGACATGGAAGCCTCCGAAACCTGTCCTATTCGTCCGCTCACGCCTTGAACAGCGCCGACGGATCAACATCGCGTGAGGAATGCAAGGATACGCGCGTCTTCAGTGACCGTTCTTCGCCAACGTCCTCAACCCCTGATGCGAGGCCATGAACGTCCGCTCCGCCTCGTTGGGCGGTCGCGGCGGCGTCTTGTGGCCGATTGCGGTCATCACCTCACCGGCCTTCACGAAGCGGCGGCCCTTGAAGTCATAGATGCCGCCAGTGGTGAGGATGATCGCCGCCGTGCGGCCGTCCTGCAAGAGGAAGCGGTGGCGGCCGATGATCTGCGTGTCCTCCCATGTCTCGATACTGGAGATGAGCTCGAAGCGCTGCCACAGGCGGATTTCACGCACATAAGCCACCTGCAGCCCGCCCAGAAGCGGCCCCCAGCCACGCTTCCGCGCCGCCGCCACGAGGCCGCCGCGCAGGAAGATGTCGATGCGTCCCATATCCGCCAGCATCATGTAGCGGGCGTTGTTGAGGTGGAAGTTCATGTCGATGTCGGTCGGCAGGCAGCGGAATGCCAGCCGGCTCTCTTCGCCCACTGCCACTCGGCCGCGGCGCTTGTAGGTCGCCGCGACCTTCAGAAGCCGCATCCAGACATACATGAGCGGATCAGGCGGCCTTCTTCATCTCGCCCGCGCCCTCGGGCGCAAAGCGGGTGTAGAAGGTCTGGCCCTTCTCCGCCATCTCCACAAGAAGCCTCGGCGGCTTGAACTGCTTGCCGTATTTCTTCTGCAGGCTCTTGGCGAGATCGACGAACGCGTCCGCTCCCATGCCGTCGATATATGACAGCGTGCCGCCCGTATACGGCGCGAAGCCGAAGGCAAGGATGGAGCCGACATCGGCCTCGCGCGGGTCGGTCACGATGCCCTCTTCCATGACACGGGCAGCTTCGAGCGCGATGGTGGCAAGGAAGCGTGATTTCAATTCCTCGACGTCGATCTTCTCCGGCACCTGCTGGGGATAGAGGTCCTTCAGCCCCGGCCATAGATGCTTCTTAGCCGGCTTCTCCGGGTAGTCATAGAAGCCCTTGCCGTTCTTGCGGCCATGCCGCTCATGCTTGTCGACCATCGCGTCGATTAGCGCCATATGGCGCGGGTCGACGGCCTTTTCGCCGAGGTCGCGGATCGTCTGCTTCATGATCTTCTGCGCCAGGTCGATGGCCGTCTCGTCGGTGAGCGCGAGCGGGCCGACGGGCATGCCGGCCATCTTCGCCGCGTTCTCGATCATCGGCGCCGGCACGCCCTCGATCAGCATGGAATAGGCTTCCTGCATGTAGCGCAGCACGCAGCGGTTGACGTAAAAGCCGCGCGTGTCGTTGACGACGATCGGCGTCTTCCTGATGGCCCGCACGTAGTCCATGGCGACGGCCAGCGCCTTATCGCCGGTCTTCTTGCCCATGATGATCTCCACCAGCATCATGCGGTCGACCGGCGAGAAGAAGTGAATGCCGATGAAGTTCCTCGGCCGCTTCGAATTCTTCGCGAGAGAAGTGATGGGGATGGTCGAGGTGTTGGAGGCGAAGACGGCGGAGGATTTCAGCACAGCTTCCGCCTTCTCGGTCGCCTCCTTCTTGATGGCCGAATCCTCGAACACGGCCTCGATCACCAGGCCGGCGCCGTCGAGCTGCGCATAGTCCGGGGTGGCGGTGATCAGCGAAAGCAGCTTCTCCTTCTCCGCCTCCGTCGCGCGCCCCTTCTTGATGAGACTGTCCATCAGACCGGCCGAATGCGCCTTGCCCCGGTCGGCGGATTCCTGGTCGCGGTCGATCAGCACCACCGGGATGCCCGCCTTCGCCGTCACGTAGGCGATGCCCGCACCCATGAAGCCGGCGCCCAGAACGCCGACTTTCCGCAATTTCTTAGCCGGCACATCCTTGGGCCGTCGCGCGCCCTTGTTGAGCTCCTGCAGCGAGACGAAGAGCGAGCGGATCATCGCCGCCGCCTCGCGGCTTTGCATGATCTCGGTGAAATAGCGCTGCTCGATGGTAAGCGCGGTGTCGAAAGGCACCAGCAGTCCCTCGTAGACGCATTTCAGGATCGCCGTTGCGGCCGGATAGTTGCCGTAGGTCTCACGGCGCAGGATGGCGATGGCCGGCGGCCAGAGATTGGCTCCGGCGGCCGAATAGACCGGCCCGCCCGGCAGCTTGAAACCCTTCTCGTCCCATGGCTGGACCGGCTTCAGCCCGTCCTTGATCATCCTCTTCGCTGCTTCCACCAGCTTCCGCGGCGCCACGATCTCGTGCACCAGGCCCATCGCCTTCGCCTTCTTCGGGCTGAGCGTCTGGCCGGTCGTCAGCATCTGCAGGGCTTCCTGCGGGTTCGCCAGCCGTGGCACGCGCTGGGTGCCGCCGGCGCCGGGAAAGATGCCGACCTTCACTTCGGGCAAGGCCATCGTCACCTTGTCCGAATCTGCCGCCACGCGCCCGTGGCAGGCGAGCGACAATTCGAACGCGCCGCCCATGCAGGTGCCGTTGATGGCCGAGACCCAGGGCTTGCCGCTGGTCTCCAGCTTCCGCCACAGCCAGCTCATGCGGCCGGCACCGTCGAACAGCAGCTTCACCGCCTTCTCGCGGTCCTTCGCCTTCTCTCTTTCGAACAGCCCCAGCATCTTCTGCAGCATGGTTAGGTCGGCACCGCCGGAGAAGGTCTCCTTGCCCGACGTGATCACAGCACCCTTGATCGCCGCCTCGCCGGCCACCCGGTCGACGATCGCCTCCAACTCGTCCATCACCTGTTCGGTGAAGACGTTCATCGAGCGGTCCGGCATGTTCCAGGTGACGAGCGCAATGCCGTCGGCGTCGGTCTCGAGAATGAAGTTCTTGTAGTCAGCCATTGAAATATCTCCGCTGTCAGCGCCCGTGGCCGCCGTGTCCACCATCCTGAGGGGCATCGTCCGCATAGCCGCGCTCGACGGCGTAAAGGCGTTTCTGATGCCTGGTCAGAAGCGGATCCGTCTCCAGATGCGCGGTCAGGTGCACGGCGCGCAGGCGCCCCTCGATATCGGCGATACGCGCCGTCTGCTCGGCAACGTCTTCCGCGCTCGGCTGGCCGGAAGCAAAGGCTCCCTCAAGGTCGGCCTCGGCCTCCACCAACGCCTCGCCAAGCTCGCGGGCGGCAGCGTTCATGCGCGCGAAGATCGCCTCGATCTTCGCCTGCTGCCCGGCATCGAGGTTGATCTTTCCCGCCATGTCGAGCACGTGCCGCGGGCCTGGCAGGCCGTTGAGCTCCGCCGAAAGGGCGTAAGAGAGGCCTTGTCCCTTCAGAAGGCCATCGATGCGCTCCGGCGACAGCGCCTTGATCTGCCGCGTCTCGAGCCCCGCATAGGGTTGCTCGCCGTTCGACGCGATACTTGCGGAGACGGGGAGGAGGGCGGCGGAGAGGATGAAAATCAGCTTCTTCATGGCTAAACCCTCTCAATAATCGTGGCCGTGCCCATGCCGGCGCCGATGCACAGCGTGACGAGCGCCGTGTTGAGGTCCCGCCGCTCCAGTTCGTCCAGAACCGTGCCGAAGATCATCGCCCCGGTCGCACCCAGCGGATGCCCCATGGCGATGGCGCCGCCGTTCACGTTGAGCTTGTCATGGTCGATGTCGAAGGCTTGGCAGTAGCGCAGCACGACCGACGCGAAGGCCTCGTTGAGCTCGAACAGGTCGATGTCGGAAAGCTCCATCTTCGCCTTCTTCAGAAGCTTTTCCGTCACATCCACCGGCCCCGTCAGCATGATGGCCGGCTCCGAGCCGATATTGGTGAAGCTATGGATCTTCGCCCGCGGCTTCAGCGCCATCGTTTTGCCGGCCTTCTTCGAGCCGAGCAGCACCACCGCCGCCCCGTCGACGATTCCGGAAGAATTGCCTGCATGGTGGACGTGATTGACACCTTCGATCTCTGGATACCGCTGCACGGCCACCGCGTCGAAGCCGCCCATCTCGCCGGGCATCACGAAGGACGGGTTGAGCGAGGCCAGCGACTGCATGTCCGTCGTGGGGCGCATGTGCTCGTCATGGTCGAGGATGGTAAGCCCGTTCTGGTCCTTGATGGGGATGACCGAGTTCTTGAAATAGCCCTTGTCCCAGGCCTTCTTCGCCCGCTTCTGGCTTTCCACCGCATAGGCGTCCACGTCGTCGCGGGTAAAGCCGTATTTGGTGGCGATGAGGTCGGCGGAAACGCCCTGCGGCATGAAGTAGGACGGCAGGCCCACCGAGGGGTCCATGAACCAGGCGCCGCCCGACATGCCCATGCCGACGCGCGACATGGATTCCACGCCGCCGGCAATCACGATCTCGTCGGAGCCGCCGGCAATCTTCGCCGCGCCCAGGTTGATGGCGTCGAGGCCGGAGGCGCAGAAGCGCGAGATCTGCATGCCCGGCGCCTGCGTGTCGTAGCCCGCCTCGAAGGCGGCAGCGCGCGGGATGACGGAGCCGGCCTCGCCGACCGGGTCGACGCAGCCGAAGATGATGTCGTCCACCTGGCTGGTGTCGACCCCGTTCCTGTCGCGCACGGCTTCCAGCGTCTTTGCCGCCAGCCGCACGGCAGGCACCTCGTGCAGCGAGCCATCCTTCTTGCCGCGTCCGCGCGGCGTGCGCACGGCATCGTAGACATATGCATCAGCCATTTCCGTCTCCTTCGGTAACCTCAAAGGCTGCGTGCGATCAGCAGCTTCATGATCTCGTTAGTCCCGCCATAGATGCGCTGCACGCGGGCATCGCGGTACATGCGGGCGATCGGATATTCGTTCATGTAGCCATAGCCGCCGAAGAGCTGCAGGCACTCGTCCACCACCTTGCCCTGCAGGTCCGAGAGCCAGTACTTCGCCATGGAGGCGGTGACGGGGTCGAGCCCGCCGTCGATGTGCCTCGCCACGCAGTCGTTGTAGAAGACGCGGCCGATCGTTGCCTCCGTCTTCAGTTCGGCCAGCTTGAACTGGGTATTCTGGAAATCGATGATCTTCTGCCCGAACGCCTTGCGCTCCTTCACATAGTCGATGGTAAGCGCCAGGGCGCGCTCGGCCATGGCAACGGCGGTCGCGCCGATCTGCAGCCGCTCTTGCGGAAGCTGCTGCATGAGTTGCACGAAACCCTGCCCCTCCTCGGAGCCCAAAAGGTTCGCCGTCGGCACCCGCACGTCGTTGAAGAACAATTCCGACGTGTCGTTGGACTTGAGCCCGATCTTGTCGAGATTGCGCCCGCGCTCGAAGCCTTCCACCTCGTCCGTCTCGACCACGATGAGCGAGGTGCCCTTGGCGCCTTTCTCCGGGTCGGTCTTGGTCACTACGACGATGAGATCGGCGAGCTGGCCGTTGGTGATGAAGGTCTTGGAGCCGTTGAGGCGGTAGTGGTTGCCGTCCTTCTCCGCGCGCGTCTTCACACCCTGCAGGTCGGAGCCCGCGCCCGGCTCTGTCATGGCGATGGCGCCGATCAGTTCGCCCGCCGCCATCCTCGGCAGCCACCGCCTCTTTTGCTCCTCGGAGCCGTAATGGAGGATGTAGGGGGCGACGATGGAGTTGTGGAGCGCGATGCCGAAGCCGTCTACGCCGACATGGCTGATCGCCTCTATGATGGCGCTCTCGTGGGCATAGGTGCCGCCCGCGCCGCCATATTCCTCCGGCACGGAAGCGCAGAGGAGGCCGTGTTCGCCGGCCTTCCGCCAGCTCTCGCGGTCGAAGCTCTCGGCTTTCTCGAATTCCTCGTAGCGCGGCTCGATCTCCTCGGCGAGAAACCGCCGCGCCATGTCATAGAGCATGGCGACGTCCTCGCCCGCCCAGGCGGGCCTTGCGGTTCCAAGCACGGATGCGGGGTCGGTCGCCATGTCGCTCCTCCTACGCGGCTATTTCGGCATGGGACCCAAGAGAACAGGAAAGCCGCCGCAAAGCCAACTCAAAACGCCTCCGCCGGCAGCGCCATCATCGTGTCGGCGCCCGACGAGACGCGGGCGAGGTGGGCGGCCGTCTCCGGCATGACCCGCTCCATGAAATAGCGCCCGACCACCAGCTTCTGCTCCAGGAAGTCGGCACTGCCGTCGGCGCCCGCGGCAAGGCCGTCCTGAGCCACCTTCACCATCCGCCCCCACATGTAGCCGAGCGCCACGAGGCCGAGAAGGTGCATGTAGTCGTAGGAGGCCGCGCCCGCGTTCTCCGGCTTCTGCATCGCGTTCTGCATCAGCCACATGGTGGCGGCCTGCAGGTCGTTCAGCCCCTTCTTCAGCGCCTTCGTATAGGGTGCCATCTTCTCGTCGGTGCGGTTCTCCTCGCAGAACTCGCCGACCGTCTTGAAGAAGGTCTGCACGGCGCGGCCGCCATTCTGCGCCAGCTTGCGGCCGACAAGGTCGAGCGCCTGGATGCCGTTGGCGCCCTCGTAGATCATGGCGATTCGGGCGTCGCGCACGAACTGGCTCATGCCGTGCTCTTCGATATAGCCATGGCCGCCGAAGACCTGCTGCGCGGCCACCGCGTGCTCGAAACCCTTGTCGGTCAGCACGCCCTTGATAACCGGCGTCATCAGCGCCAGGTGGTCTTCCGCCTCCTGGCGCTCCTTCTCGTCTTCGCTCCTGTGAGCGATGTCCGATTGGAGCGCCGTCCACAAAATGAGCGCGCGGCCCGCTTCGTTGAAGGCGCGCATGGTCATCAGGCTGCGCCGGATGTCGGGGTGAACGATGATCGGGTCGGCCTTCTTGTCCGTCGCCTTGGCGCCGGAGAGGGAGCGGCCCTGCAGGCGCTCACGAGCATAGCTTGCTGCGTTCTGATAGGCTGCCTCGCCGACGGCATGGCCCTGCAGGCCGACGCCCAGCCGCGCCTCGTTCATCATCGTGAACATGGCTTTGAGCCCGCCGTTCTCCGCCCCCAGCAGATAGCCTTCCGCCTCGTCGTAGTTCATGACGCAGGTGGCGTTGCCGTGAATACCCATCTTCTCCTCGATGGAGCCGCAGGATACGCCGTTCTCCTCGCCATTATTGCCGGCACCATCCACCTTCCGCTTGGGCACGATGAAGAGCGAGATGCCCTTCACGCCCTCCGGCGCGCCCTCGATGCGGGCAAGCACCAGGTGGACGATGTTCTCCGCCATGTCGTGCTCGCCGGCGGAGATAAAGATCTTCTGCCCGGAGATCTTGTAGCTGCCGTCGCCGTTGGGCACGGCCTTGGTGCGCAGAAGCCCGAGATCCGTGCCGCAATGCGGCTCGGTCAGGTTCATGGTGCCGGTCCACACGCCCTCGACCATCTTCGGCAGCCACTTTTGCTTCTGCTCATCCGTACCGTGGGCGAGGATGGCGGCAATCGCTCCCTGGGTGAGGCCGGGATACATCATCAGCGCCATGTTGGCGGAGACGAGATATTCGCCGACGGCCGAATGCACCAGATAGGGCAGTCCCTGCCCGCCATATTCGGCCGGGACCGAAAGCCCCATCCAGCCGCCCCCGCAATATTGGCGGTACGCCTCGGCAAAGCCTTCCGGTGTCGTCACCGTTCCGTCCTCATGGCGGACGCAGCCTTCCATGTCGCCAACCCGGTTCAATGGCTGCATGACGTTCTCGGCGAGCTTCGCACCCTCGCTGAGGATCGCCTCCAGCACGTCGGGCGAGGCATCGGCAAAGCCTGGCAGGTTGTCGTGGCGTTGGTAGCCAAGAACGTCGCGAATGACGAAGACCGTGTCCTGCACGGGAGCCCGGTAGGTTGGCATGAGGTTCCTCCAGCACGCATCTCAACACCGGCGGCGGCATCCGCCAGCCGGCACCGAAGCGCCTCATATCAAAGTTTGACGTGCGCGTAAACGTCAAACAACGTCAACCCACGCGATTGGTATTTCGGTAACAAAGATTAACCGCTTGTTTACCACGATTGGTGAATGTTCTGGCATCGGAACGCCATCATGCTGTGCTTCGCGCAGATCTTGGGTTCCGACCGAGGGGGATGCTCTCTGCGGAACCCGCCATCGCCACCGGGCACGGCGGTCCACTGAAATCCCCGCAATATCGTGTTCCACGTGCGGCGAGCCGATCAGCCGCGAAGAGGCGGGCGTTTCGATGAACACCAAGCGGTCCTATCTGGACAACCTGAATGCGGGGCGGCAGCGCAGGTCCGATACCACCCTTGAGGACATCAGCCGCACCCTCGACCAACTGGAAAGGCGCCTGGGGCAGAAACCGGAGACCCACCAGCGCGCGCCCGAAAGTGAAAGCGACATCACGCAGCGCATGCAGCGCCTTTCGGAAGTTGCCGCCGAGCCTCTTCCTGTAGACCCTCGCACCCATGGCGCAAGCGAAGGCCGTGACGAATTGCAGCGCATCGCGCGCCAGATCGAAAGTTCCCGCCGCCAGGAAGATCAGCTCGCCTCCATCGGAGGCATCGCGGAGGAGTTGAAGGCGCTACGTGAAGACATGCGTGCCACGGTCGGCACCGGCATGCGGCGCGAGTTCAACGCCCTTCGCGAGGAACTGGCAAGTATCATGGCCGCCGCGCCGCAATCGCCCATGACCGCCGAGCTGAACGCGGAGTTCGAGCGGCTTTCGAGGGCAACCGCCCTTCTGGCCGAGCGCAGCGACGACAAGAGCACGAAGATGCTGCGGCTGGAACTGGAAGAGGTAAAGGCTTCGCTCGACAACCTGGCGCGGGAGGAGACCGTACGCTCCCTCGGCAAGCGTTGGGACACCATCGAAAGCCGGCTCTCGTCAGGCTCCGACCCGGCCGTCGAAAGGCTCGGCGCGCGGCTGGAGGAAATCGGCGCGGCGGTCGAGGGCCTGCCCGCCTCGCTCTCGTTGCGCACGCTGGAGGAGTGTCTGCGCACCTTGGCAGGCTCCCTCGACCAGTTCGCGGGACAGCCCGCCAGCGGCCAGCACGACCTTTATGCCATGATCGAGGAACGCCTCGACGAGATCTCGCGCGCCATCACGGCGTCGGCCGCGCTTGCCCACTCGTCGAGTTTCGACGAAAGGCTGCTGGAGCGCATCGAGGCCCGCATCTCCTCCCTGGCGAACCAGATCAACGAGCTGGCCGAAGACCGCCCGGACGGCATCGTCGCCCAGCGGCTCAACGCGCTCTCCGATCGCATCGACGAGGTCGCCCGGCGCATCGACGTGCCGGAGCAGACGGTAGAGCGGCTGGCCGGCACCATCAGCCGGATTTCGGAGAAGCTCGACACGGTTTACCGTTCTGACGACGCCGGCCTCATGGCGGCCATGGACAGCCGCTTCGCGGATCTCGCCGCCCGCATCGAGGAGGCGCGCGAGGAGACCGGCGACGGCGCTGCCCTGCGCGCGCTGGAGACGCGGCTGGAGGATATCTCCGGCCGGCTGCAGAATTCCGCCTCCGCGGGCGTTGGTGTCGACCTAGAGGTGATCCGCAATCTGGAAGCGCAGGTGGCAAGCCTCTCTGCCCACCTGGAGCGCCCCGGCCGCGAGGTCCCCGAATTCGAGGACCTGGCGCCGCGGCTGGAGAAGATCGAGCAGTCGATCGGCGAAAGCCGTGCCGCCATGATCGATGCCGCGCGCCAGGCAGCCGAGCACGCGGTCCAGACATTGGGTATCGCTCGCGCCGCGCCGCCGGACGACCGTTTGACGGAGGACCTGAAGACGCTGGAAGCGCTGACGCGCAAGTCCGACGAGCGCAACACCAAGACCTTCGAAGCGATCCACGACACGCTGCTCAAGATCGTCGAGCGCCTGGGCTCGATCGAGGCGAACAAGGTTGCCGTCGCCCGCGCGCCGTCCATCGACCCCGTGGAAGGCTATGAGGATGCGGCCGCGCCGCGCCATCCCGAGCCGGGGCGCACACCGGCCGAAGCCGCCGCGGCCGCCGCCGAGGCCGCACTGTTCGACGAGGAGACGAGCGCTCCACGGGGACAGCAGAAGCGCTCGATGCTGGGCGGGCTTTCGCGTGCCATCACCGGCAGACGCGATCGTGCCGAGGAGAACATCCGCGAGGAGCCCACCCTTGCCGACGAGCCCGAGGAGGGCGCGTTCGAGCCGTCCCTCGACGAGGAGCGGATCAACGAGCCGCTGGAACCCGGTTCCGGAGCGCCCGACCTCAACTCCATCATGCGCCGCGTGCGCGACCAGCACGGCACACGCGATGCCGCCTCTGCGGATGCGGCGAAGGCGGATTTCATCGCCGCCGCACGTCGCGCCGCCCAGGCCGCGGCCGCTGAGGCGGAAATCCTGAGAGACAGCCGCACCGAAACTTCCGGCAAGGGCGGCAAGCTCGGTATCGGCAACGTTCTCGGCCGTCGCAAGAAGCAGCTGCTTCTCGTGGTCGGCACGGCCATCGTGCTCGCCGGCGGCTTGCAATACGCCAGGACGACGCTCTGGCAGGACGGCGAACCGGTGCGCCTGGCGCAAGTGGTCGAGCCGGCCGAGGCGCCTCGACAGGCTGCGGTGAAGCCGGAGCCGGCCAAGCCTGAAGCGGAAGAGCGGCCAGCCGCACCAGTGCGTGTGGTCGACGCGCGCGAAGAGGCGGGCGAGGATGAGGAGATGGCAACGGCTGCCGTTGCCTCTCCCCACGATCTAACACCGGTCGCTGAGAGCGAAACGCGGACGGCAAGCCTCGATCCCGTTCTCCCGCCGAGCCTGCCGATGGCCGCGCCGCTGCGGGAAACCGCCTCAAACGAGGCAGCCGCCGAGCCGGCCGCGCGCGACCTGCCGAAAGTGCCTGAGGCGATCGAGCCCGCGTCGCTGCGCCAGGCAGCGGCGGAAGGCAATGCCGCCGCGCTCTTTGAAATCGGCAACCGCTATGCGGATGGAGTAGACGTGGAGGCCGACATGGCGGAGGCCGCCCGTTGGTATGAGGAGGCCGCCGAACTGGGCCTCGCCCCGGCGCAATACCGCATCGGCAACCTCTATGAGAAAGGCACCGGCGTCGAGCGCGACGTCGCCAAGGCGAAGACGTGGTACCAGCGTGCCGCCGAACAGGGCAACGCCAGCGCCATGCATAATCTGGGTGTCCTCTTCGCCATGGGCGCCGACGGCGCGACGGACAACCGGTCGGCCGCGCGCTGGTTCCAGGAAGCCGCCGATCTCGGCGTCGTCGACAGCCAGTTCAACCTCGGCATCCTGGCCACCAAGGGCATCGGCGTAACGCGCGATCTGAGCGAGGCCTACAAGTGGTTCGACATCGTCGCCAGGACGGGTGACGAGGATGCTGCAGCCAAGCGCGACGAGATCGCCAAGGCGATGGCACCGGCCGACCTCGTCAAGGCCCAGGGCAAGGCAAAGCTCTGGAAGGCGCGGCAAGCCGACCCTGAGACCAACACCGTCGACATCCCCCGCGAGTGGCGCACGGACGGGACGGCGACCGGCAGCGTCGACATGAGGAAGGCCATCGGCAACATCCAGGTCATCCTCAACAAGAACGGCTTCGATGCCGGCCCCGCGGACGGCGTCATGGGCGACAAGACGCGCGCCGCCATCAGGGCCTTCCAGAAGGAGAACGGCCTGGCCGTGACGGGCGCCGTCGACGATGCGCTGGTGCGTGCGCTGCTGGCGCGCAACGAAGAGGCGCGGTGAACGGTGCGGCCATGGCATGAATCCGCCACCGGGCCATTTTCCCGCAAGTTTTCAAAGTTTTCCGCTCCCGCGTGTTTGACTTCGCCGCATTGTGGGCGCAAGAACGAGGGCAACCATTGAGCGTGCGCAACAGGCCCGTTGCGCATTTTGTACATAACAATCCCAGGTGTCGCGGGTGGGCATCTATCTCCCGATCGCGGAAATGTCCGTCAACATGGTGGTCCTGCTCGCCATGGGGGCCGCTGTCGGCTTCCTTTCCGGCATGTTCGGCGTCGGCGGCGGCTTCCTCGTCACGCCGCTCCTGATCTTCTACAACATCCCGCCGGCCATCGCCGTGGCGACCGGCGCCAACCAGGTGATTGCCTCCTCCTTTTCCGGCGCGCTCGCCCATTTCAAGCGCGGCACCCTCGACATGAAGCTCGGCGGAGTGCTTCTCACCGGCGGTGTCGTCGGGTCGTCCATCGGCATCTATGTCTTCGCCTACCTGCGCAGCCTTGGGCAGCTCGACCTCATCGTCTCGCTGCTTTACGTGGCCTTTCTCGGTGCCGTCGGCGGCCTGATGCTGGTCGAAAGCGTGCGCGCCATCCGCCGCGCCAGGGGTGGCCAGGCTGCCACGCTCCGCCGCCCCGGCCAGCACAACTGGATCCACCGCCTGCCGCTCAAGATGCGCTTCCGCGCCTCTAAGATCTTTGTCAGCGTCATTCCGGTGTTGGGCCTTGGCGCCATCATCGGCTTCCTCGCCTCGATCATGGGCGTGGGCGGCGGCTTCATCATGGTGCCCGCGCTCATCTACCTGCTCAAGGTACCGACGAACGTCGTCATCGGCACGTCCCTGTTCCAGATCATCTTCGTCGCCGCCTTCACCACGGTGGTGCACTCGACGGCCAACCAGACGGTGGATGTCGTCCTCGCCTTCCTGCTCATGGTGGGCGGGGTGGCCGGTGCCCAGTATGGCGCGCGGGTCGGCCAGAAGCTGCGCGGCGAGCAGTTGCGCGCCCTGTTGGCGGTTCTGGTGCTGGCCGTCGCGCTGCGGCTGGCCTTCGATCTGTTCGTGCGCCCGGCAAGCGTTTATTCGCTGGCGACGGGGGCGGTCTGACCGATGCTCCTCCCGCGCGCTCTCCTTCTTCTCCTCGTCACTGCCCTCGCCGGCAAGGCGCATGCCCAGGAGACGGTCGACGAAGGGATCCAGATCGGCCTCTCGACCGACCGCGTCTCCATCACCGCAGATTTCGCTGGCGCCAATCTCACCATCTTCGGTGCGCTGGACAACGTCGATCCGCTCATCAGCCGGCAGGGCCGCTACGATGTCGTCGTGGTGCTGGAAGGGCCGCCGCGCACGGTTGTGGTGCGCAAGAAGACGCGGGTGCTTGGCATGTGGATCAACACCCAGTCGGTGGTCTTCCGCGACGTGCCGGCCTCCTATTCGGTCGCCATGACCCGGCAGCCGCAGGACATCACCACCGACGCCAACTACCGGCGATTGGCCCTGCGCACGGAGAACGTTCATCTGCGGCCGCTCGACCCGGAAGAGAACGCGAGCACCCTTGCGGAATTCACCGACGCGCTCCGCGCCCGCAAGGAGGCGAGGGGGCTCTACGTGGAGTATGCGGGCGGGGTGCAGTTCCTATCGCGCACGCTGTTCCGCGCCACGCTGCGCCTGGCGCCCAACGTGCCCGTCGGCACCCACCGGGCGCGCGCCTTCCTGTTCCGCAACGGTGTCTTCGTCGAGGAGACGTCGGCCGCGCTGACGATCCGCAAAGCCGGGCTGGAGCAGCGCATATTCGAATACGCGCACGAGGAAAGCTTTCTCTACGGCCTCGCCGCTGTTTTCGTGGCGATTGTCACCGGCTGGCTCGGGCGGATGGTGTTCCGTAAGGAATAGCTTGGAGCAATTCCAGGAAAAGTGGGAACCGGTTTTCCGTCCGGAATTGCGACCAGGCAAACCCTAAGTAGGCCGCAGCATGGCGCCGGCAATCGGGTAGACCCGCTCGGTCCCCAGCATATAGGCCGTCAGCGCCTCGCGGCGGAACAGCCCGGCAAAGGCACGGTCGAGCACGTTCAAGCTGCCCGTCAGGCTGCCGAAGGCGGGCATGACGAGGCGCGCGCCGTCGGAAGCGAAGCAGGCCCGCCGCACGGAGCGGCCGCGCCGCACGATGCGGGCGCCGGGGTGCAAATGGCCGGCGATCTCGCCCTCGGCCTCGCCCGGCGACGGCTCATGCCGGAAGATAAGGCCGCCGACGCCAAGCTCCTCCACCCAATGGCCGGGCAGGCCTTCCGGGGGCAGGGGGTCGTGATTGCCGGAGATCCAGTACCACTCGCGCCCCGCCATCAGGAGAAGCAGCCGCTCGCGGAAGACCTCGGGCATGCGGCCGGCGCCATCCGCATCGTGGAAACTGTCGCCGAGGCTGACGACGGCCGCCGGCCGATGCCGGTCGATCACGGCGGCCAGCCGCTTCAGCGTCGCCGCCGTATCGTAGGGCGGCAGCATGCTGCCGCGCCGGGCGTAGGACGACCCCTTCTCCAGATGCAGGTCGGAGACGACGAGCAGGCGGTCGGCGGGCAGGTAAAGCGCTCCCAAGGGATCGCAGACAGCACCCTCGCCGGCGATTGCGATCTCGACCGCCGGCAGCACCCCTCCGGTCCCCTCCATCACGTTCATGCGTCGCCCATGGCCTCCTCGATCAGGCTGTCCGCCGCTTCCCCAAGCAGCGATTCGCTGGCGCCGCCCGGCACCGGCTCCTTGCCGATCTCCAGCATCACGGGCACGGCCAGCGGCGAAATCCGTTCCAGGTCCTTATGCACGATTCGGCCACGGGTGCGCGACAGCATCTCGCCGAGGCGCGCTATGTCGAGCAAACCCGTGGCCGCATCCCGCCATGTTGCCTGAAGCAGGATGTGGTCGGGCTCATGGGCGCGCAAGACGTCATAAATAAGGTCGGCGGAAACTGTCACCTGGCGCCCCGTCTTCTCCTTTCCCGGATGGCGCTTCTCCACCAGGCCGGAGATGACCGCGCAATTGCGGAAGGTGCGCTTCAAAAGCCAGCTATCCGCCAGCCAGGCCTCCAGGTCGTCGCCCAGCATGTCCTCGTCGAAGAGCTGAGCCAGCGACAGCGCGCCCTTGCGGATCATGCCGCCCATGTCTTCCAGCCCCCAGACGGCAAGGGAATAGTCCGTCGCCACGAAGCCGAGCGGCCGCGCCCCGGCGCGCTCCAGCCGCCGTGTCAAAAGCATGCCCAGCGTCTGGTGCGCCAGCCTGCCCTCGAAGGGATAGGCCACCATGTAGTGGCGGCTGGCACGCGGAAAGGTCTCGACAAGCAGGTCCTGCCTGCGCGGCAGCACCGATTTCTCCTTCTGGATGCGCAGCCAGTCGGCCACCTGTTCGGGCAGCGCCTTCCAGCGCGCGGGATCGCCCAGCATGGCCCGCACCTCGCCGGCAAGATAGGTGGAGAGCGGAAACTTGCCCCCGGCATAAGACGGCACCATGGCGTCCTGCCCGGCGGCGGAAGTCACGAAACACTCGTTCTCGCGAATGCCCTCGAAGCGCAAGGTGCGCCCGGAGAACAGGAACGTGTCCCCCGGCGCCAGCGTCTCGAGGAAATACTCCTCCACCTTGCCGAGCACCATGCCGCCGCGCATGGCGCCACCGCGCTGCCGCGTCAGCCGCACGTTCAGCATCGGCGCCTCGACGATGGTGCCGACATTGAGCCGGTACTGCTGCGCAATGCGCGGATGGGAGATGCGCCAGCGCCCGTCCTTCATGCGGCGGATGCGGGCATAGCGCTCATAGGTCTTGAGCGCATAGCCGCCGGTGGCGACGAATTCGACGACGCGCGAGAAGGTGGCCGCGTCCAGGCCGGAATACGGCGCAGCGCTCCGCACCTCGTCAAAGAATTCCGCTTCCTCGAACGGCCCGGCGCAGGCTCTTCCCAGCACATGCTGCGCCAGGACGTCGAGCGCGCCTTCGCTCAGTGGCGGCGTGTCCTGCGCACCCAGATAATTGGCCTCGATTGCGGCCCGGCACTCCATCACCTCGAAGCGGTTCGCCGGCACGAGGATCGCCCGGCTCGGCTCGTCCATGCGGTGGTTGGAGCGGCCGATGCGCTGGGCAAGCCGGCTCGCTCCCTTGGGCGCGCCCACATGCACCACCAGGTCCACATCGCCCCAGTCGATGCCGAGGTCGAGAGTGGAGGTGGCGACGATCGCCCGCAGGCTGTTCGTCTCCATCGCCTTCTCCACCCGCCGCCGCTGCGCAACGTCGAGCGAGCCGTGATGCAGCGCGATCGGCAGGTTGTCGGCATTGATGTGCCACAGCGCGCGGAACAGAAACTCCGCCTGGCTGCGCGTGTTGACGAAGAGCAGCGTCGTCTTGTGCCGCCTGATCGCCTCGTAGACGGCGGGAATGGCATAACGCGCCGAATGGCCGGCCCACGGCACGTGCTCATCCGTCTCCAGTATCGTGATCTCGGGCTTGGCCCCGCCCGCAACGGTAACGATGTCGGCCATCGCCCCCGGCGGGGTCTGGCCCACCAGCCAGCGGCGCAGCGCCTCCGGCTCGGCCACAGTCGCCGAGAGCCCTATGCCCACCGTCCCCGGCGCCAGCTTGCGCAGCCGCGCCAGCCCCAGCGAAAGCAGATGCCCGCGCTTCGAGGTGACCAGCGAATGCAATTCGTCCAGCACCACATATTTCAAGCCGGCAAAAAAGCGCTCCGCATCGCCTGAAGCGATCAGCAGCGCGAGCTGCTCCGGCGTCGTCAGGAGAACGTCCGGCGGCACATGCTTCTGGCGCTGCCGCTTGTGCGCCGGCGTATCGCCGGTACGCGTCTCCATCCGGATGTCGAGCCCCATCTCGCTCACCGGCTGCGTCAGGTTGCGCTGGATGTCGACGGCCAGCGCCTTGAGCGGGGAGATATAGAGTGTGTGGACACCCTGGCGCGGCGCCCCGGGCTTCGGCCGCGCCCGCTCCGCAAGATCGACGAGCGAAGGCAGGAACCCCGCCAGTGTCTTCCCCGCCCCCGTCGGCGCGATCAAGAGCACCGAGCGCCCCTCGCGCGTGCGCGCCAGAAGATCGAGCTGATGCCGCCGCGGCGTCCACCCACGCGCGGCAAACCACTCCCGGAACGGCACGGGCAGGGTGGCGGCACGGGCGCCGGCGGTAAGGTCGGTTTCCTGGTCCAAGTCGATAGAACTAATGCAGAACAGACGCGCCGCCAAGATCGGGATGTGCAGCCGGAGCGGGCACGAAGGAATGGAGCCCGTCAGGAGACTTCCCCCAGCACCTTCCACTCCCCGCCAAATCGCCTAATCTCCACCCCATGATGCAACCGCGCGACCTCCTCCGCTCCCGCCCCGAGGGCCTCTACTGTCCCCCGGGCGATTTCTTCATCGACCCGGTGCGCCCCGTCGCCCGCGCCCTCGTCACCCATGGCCATGCCGACCACGCGCGCGCCGGCCACGGCTCGGTGCTGGCCACCCGCGAGACACTCGACATCATGGCCCTGCGCTACGGCGAAGATTTTGCCGGCGCCACGCAGGAAGCCGCACTCGGCGAGACGGTTAGCATCGACGGCGTGCGCGTCACCTTCCACCCGGCCGGCCACGTCCTCGGCTCCGCACAGATCGCCGTAGAGGCCGGCGGCACGCGCATCGTCGCCTCCGGCGACTACAAGCGCAGCACTGACCCCACCTGCGCCGCCTTCGAGCCGGTCCCCTGCGACGTCTTCATCACCGAGGCGACCTTCGCCTTGCCGGTCTTCATCCACTCGAACGCGGAAGAGGAGATCGGCCATCTCCTCACCTCTGTGCGCCGCTTTCCCGAGCGCACCCACATCGTCGGTGCCTACGCGCTCGGCAAGGCGCAGCGCGTCATCGCCCTCCTGCGCAAGGCCGGCTACAGCGAGACCGTCTTCATCCACGGCGCGCTGGTCAAACTCTGCGCCTATTACGAGGGCGTCGGCGTATCCCTCGGCCCCCTCCAGCCGGCGACCGTCGAGGAGGACGGCGCCGCCCCGCCGGCGGGCGCCATCGTCGTCGCCCCGCCCGCGGCGACCGACGACCGCTGGTCGCGCCGCTTCGCCGACCCGCTTTCCTGCTTCGCCTCTGGCTGGATGCGCATCCGTCAGCGGGCGCGCCAGCGCGGCGTCGAACTGCCGCTCATCATCTCCGACCACGCGGACTGGGGTGAATTGACCGACACCATCCGCGAGATGGGTGCGGCCGAGGTGTGGGTGACCCACGGCCGCGAGGAGGCGCTGGTGCGCTGGTGCGAACTGAACGGCATCGCCGCAAAGCCCCTGCACATCGCCGGCTACGAGGACGAGGCGGAATAGTGGAACGCTTCGCCGAACTGCTCGACCGGCTGGTGCTGACGCCCGCGCGCAACGGCAAGCTGCGGCTTCTCACCGATTATTTCGCCACCGTGCCGGACCCCGACCGCGGCTATGGCCTTGCCGCCCTCACCGGCGGCCTCGACTTCCCGGCGGTCAAGCCCGCCATGCTGCGCACGCTGACGACCGAGCGCGTGGACCCGGTGCTCTTCGCCTATTCCTACGACTATGTGGGCGACCTTGCCGAGACCGTCTCCCTCATCTGGCCCGCGGACGGCGGAACGGAAGCGCCCGCCCTTTCGCACGTCGTCGAGCGCCTCTCCCACGCCAGCCGCTCGGACGCACCGGCGGTGATGGCGAAGCTCCTCGACCAGCTCTCCCCTTCCGGCCGCTTCGCCGCCATCAAGCTCGCCACCGGGGGCCTGCGCGTCGGTGTCTCGGCACGGCTCACCAAGCAGGCGCTGGCCGAGTTCGGCGGCGTGGAAATCCAGGAGATCGAGGAGCTGTGGCATGGCCTGACGGCTCCATACTCCGACCTGTTCGCCTGGCTCGAGGGTAAGGGCCCGAAGCCCGAGAATGCCGCACAAGCGCCCTTCCGCCCCGTCATGCTGGCGCACCCGGCGGCGGAGGCCGACTTCTCCGCCCTCGACCCGGAAGCCTACGCCGCCGAGTGGAAGTGGGACGGCATCCGCGTGCAGGCGGTGGCCGAGGGCGGCATCCGCCGCCTCTATTCGCGCACCGGCGACGACATCTCGGGCGCCTTCCCGGACCTTGTCGAAGCCATGGATTTCGACGCCGCGCTCGACGGGGAACTGCTCGTCGGCGACCCACGCTCAACGACCGGCACCTTCTCCGACCTGCAGCAGCGGCTCAACCGCAAGACGGTCTCGCGCGCCATGCTGGCGGACTATCCGGTCTTCATGCGCTGCTACGACCTCCTGCTTCTGGGCGAGCGCGACGTCCGCGCGCTGCCCTATGCCGAGCGCCGCCCGCAACTCGCCGCCTTCCTGGCCGAACTCCCCGACGACCGCTTCGACCTGTCGCCGGAAATCGCCTTCACAAGCTGGCAGGAGCTCGACGACAAGCGCTGCCACCCGCCGCACCCCGTCATCGAAGGCGTCATGCTGAAGCGCAGGGATTCGCCCTATCTCCCCGGCCGTCCCAAGGGCCCGTGGTTCAAATGGAAGCGCGATCCCTTCACCGTCGACGCCGTGCTGATGTACGCCCAGCGCGGCCACGGCAAGCGCTCGAGCTTCTATTCCGACTACACCTTCGGCGTCTGGTCCGGCCCGGCGGAGGACCCGGTGCTCGTCCCCGTCGGCAAGGCCTATTTCGGCTTCACCGACGAGGAACTCCGCCAGATCGACAAATACGTGCGCGACAACACGGTGGAGCGCTTCGGCCCGGTGCGCGCCGTACGCGCCGACTTAGGCCACGGCCTGGTCCTCGAAATCGCCTTCGAGGGCCTCAACCGCTCGACACGCCACAAATCCGGCATCGCCATGCGCTTCCCCCGCATCTCCCGGCTCCGCTGGGACAAACCCGCCCACGAAGCCGACCGCATCGAGACGCTGGAAGCCATGCTGCCGGCGGGTTAACGCGCGGGCTTCTCAAGTTCATAGGTCGCCTGAAGCTCCCCGGAGCGGTAGACGTAGCTGGCGCTGCAGGTGCCCTTGTCGGGTGTCGTATCGCAGTTCGTGCTGTGCACCTGCACCTTCAGCACCGTGCCGTCCTGCTCGAATACCGGCACGCCCCCGAGGATCAGCGTCGGGTTCTGATAATCCTTGCTGGAAAGCGCCACGTCGATGTTGCAGCCGCCGTTGCCGCAGAAGGCCGTGGCCGCCCCCTCGCACGCCATCTGCGATGGATCGAGCACATAGTCCTCACGGCCGTCGCCATCCAGATCCGCGGTCAGGATGCGCGGCCGGTCGGCGTCTTCCTCCATGGTGCCGCCCAGCGCCGTGCACTCCTCAGCATAACCGTTGATGGCCGCCTCGACACCAGGCGGAAGCTCGGCGGCACATGAAGTCGCGGCAAAGGCGAGGAACGCCAGGACGGCGACCGAGGAAGAACGGCAACGATGCATCTGAGACTTCTCCTGCTAAGCCCCGCATGCAACCGTAAACCGTCCAAACGGCAATCCTGCAACCGCCTTCGCTCCTGGATGGCTCCTCCGCACCCCCTCATCCCCACAAATCGGCATCGGCGGCCCTGGCCGCGCCCCGCCCGCCCTTCCCGTCCCCGGCGCTCATCATGTCGGCCACCGCCTGCAAGGCATCGACGATCTCGCGCCGCCTCTCCGCTTCCAGTACGGCGAAGCGCGTGGCGAAAGTGCCACCGAGCGGCTCCGGCGCATTGGCGACGAGAGCCATGCCCTTTTCCGTCAGCCGCGTATGCACGATGCGCCGGTCGAGCGACGAGCGGTAGCGCTCGATGATCGCCCGCTCCTCCAGCTTGTCGAGGATGGTGATGACCGTCGCCGGGCTCAGATCGGCGTGCGCGGAAAGCACCGTCGTCGTCACCTCGCCCAGCGCGGCGATGGCTTTCAGGATCACAAGCTGCGGCGCCGTCAGGCCGATCGCCTTGATGAGCGCCCTCGACTGCAGGTCGCTTGCCCGCAGGATGCGGCGGATGGATTTCTCGACGACGCGCAGCTCCTCGGACGGGAACCGGCCGGCAGCCTGCGCGTTCTGCGAAAGTGGGTTCATGAGGCGACGCCATTCATTTGACATCAAATCATCAGAACTATAACTAACATGCTGCCCGGCGCAACAAGTAACGAGGGAACACCCGCTTCTCATGTGCGGAATTTGCGGAGAGCTGAGATTCGACGGCGGCCGGCCGTCACCCGTCGCCCTTTCGAAGATGATGGAAAGCCTTGCCCCGCGCGGGCCGGACGGCACCGGCGTGATGCTGCACGACACTATGTCGTTCGGCCACTGCCGGCTGAAGATCATCGATCTTTCGGAGAAAGCCCGGCAGCCCATGGAGGATCCCGAGCTGGGTCTCACCATCTGCTTCAACGGCTGCATCTATAATTATCCGGAACTGCGCGCCGAGCTCGAGGAGAAGGGCTACCGCTTCTTCTCCACCGGCGACACCGAGGTCATCCTCAAGGCCTGGCACGCCTGGGGCGAGGAATGCGTCGAGCGCTTCCACGGCATGTTCGCCTTCGTCCTGCACGAGCGCGACACCGGCCGCATCGTCATGGCGCGCGACCGTTTCGGCATCAAACCACTCTATCTCTCCGAGACGCCGAGCACCTTGCGCTTCGCCTCGTCCCTCCCGGCACTGGTGGCCGGCGGCGATGTCGATACCTCCGTCGACCGTATAGCCCTCCACCATTACATGACCTTTCATGCCATCGTGCCGCCCCCGCGCACGATCCTCAACGGCGTCAGGAAACTGCCGCCCGCCACCATCCGCGTCATCGAGGCCGACGGGGCCAAGCGCGACCGCGTCTACTGGGACCCGCCCTACGAGCGCGACCCCGCCCTGACCGCGCTCAGCGGGGAAGAATGGCGCGACCGCGTGCTGGAGGCGCTTCGCCTCGCCGTCAAGCGGCGCATGGTGGCCGACGTGCCGGTGGGCGTTCTTCTGTCCGGCGGCGTCGATTCCAGCCTCATCGTCGGCCTCCTGGCCGAGGCGGGTCAGACCGGCCTGATGACCTTCTCCGTCGGCTTCGAGGAGGCCCATGGCGAGAAGGGCGACGAGTTCGTCTATTCCGACATGATCGCCGCGCGCTTCGGCACCAACCACCACAAGATCTTCGTCCCCTCGAGCGACCTCATGGACGCGCTGCCCGGCACCTTCCAGGCGATGTCGGAGCCCATGGTCTCCTACGACAATGTCGGCTTCTACCTCCTGTCGAAGGAGGTCTCGAAGCACATCAAGGTCGTGCAGTCCGGCCAGGGTGCGGACGAGGTGTTCGGCGGCTATCACTGGTACCCGCCGCTGATGAGCTCCAACGATGTCGTCAGCGATTACGCCAAGGTCTTCTTCGACCGCTCGCACGCGCGGCTGAAGGAGCAGCTCGCGCCCGAATGGATGACGGAGGAGGATGTCAGCCGCGCGCTCGTCGCAAGGCACCTTACGCGGCCGGGCGCCGATACGCCGGTGGACGCGGCGCTCAGGCTCGATTCCTCGGTCATGCTGGTCGACGACCCGGTCAAGCGCGTCGACAATATGACCATGGCCTGGGGGCTGGAGGCGCGGGTGCCCTTCCTCGATCACGAACTCGTGGAACTCGCCGCCCGCATTCCGCCCGAGGAAAAGCTGAAAGGCGGCGGCAAGGGCGTCCTGAAGGACGTCGCCCGCCAGGTGGTCCCCAGCGAGGTGATCGACCGCACGAAGGGCTATTTCCCCGTGCCGCAGCTCAAATATGTCGCCGGGCCCTATCTGGATATGGTGCGCGATGCGTTAAGCTCTCAAGCAGCACGAGAGCGCGGGCTGTTCCGGCAGGAGTATCTGGATACGCTCTACGCCGCGCCCGCCGACCACATCACGCCCCTGCGCGGCTCCGCGCTGTGGCAGGTGGGATTGCTGGAATTGTGGCTGCAGACCCACGGGATCTAGTGCCCACTATCATGGATAGATGCGTCATGAGATCGTCTTTTCGCCCGCAAATGCTAGGAGCCGCGCGCAGCGCGATGCGCGACATCGGGCAAGCGCGGCGACGCCGCAGGTGCGGGCGAAAAGACGACCCTATGGGCGGTCGGGGGGGGGGTGCACCACCCCCGACCGTCTCATGATGCATCTATCCATGATAGTGGGCACTGACAGATGGCAAAGCATGACGAGCAGGCTGGGCGCGCCCACCGGGGGCGCACCGACAAGGCGCTCGGCCATCGCCTGAAGCGGCTGCGCAGCGAAACCATGAAGCCGGCGACCGGCCATGGCGAAGGCGAGGAGGACAGCCGAGCGAAATCGGTGGCGCTCGAACTTGGCTGGGGCAGGCTGCTCTTCGCCCAGACTTATCCCACCAACGCCGAGATCGTCGAAGCCCTGCACGAAGAAGGCCCGGCCCGCCGCGACATCGCCTTTTATATCCGCGATCCGCACGTGCTCCTGGCGCTCGCGCCGCAGGAGCTCTTCCTCGACCCGTCCCACACCTACCGGCTGAATCTCGCCACCTACCGGCCGAGCCAGCGCCAGCCGCGCGGCTTCTTCATCCGCAGGCTGTCCTCCGAGGCCGACGCAGATGCCGTCAACGCCATCTACCAGAGCCGCGGCATGGTGACGGTCAGGCCGGACTTCTTCTGGAGCAAGCGCGACAGTCGCGCCGTCACCTATCTCGTCGCCGAGGACGAGTTGACCGGCGATATCGTCGGCACGGTGACGGGCGTCGACCATCGCCGCGTCTTCCATGACCCGGAGAACGGCTCGTCCCTGTGGTGTCTGGCGGTCGACCCGCAAAGCCGCCATCCCGGCGTCGGCGAAATGCTGGTGCGCCGCCTGGCCGAGCACTTCCAGGCACGCGGCGCCAGCTTCATGGACCTGTCGGTCATGCACGACAACGAGCAGGCCATCGCGCTCTACGAGAAGCTCGGCTTCCACCGCGTCCCCATCTTCGCCGTCAAGCGCAAGAACCCGATCAACGAGAAGCTGTTCACCCATCCCCCGGCCGCCTACGACCAGCTCAACCCCTATGCCCGCATCATCGTCGACGAGGCGCAGCGCCGCGGTGTGGCCGTCGACATCACCGATCCCGACGGCGGCTTCTTCCGCCTGTCCTTCGGCGGCCGTTCCATCCACTGCCGCGAAAGCCTTTCCGAGCTCACCTCCGCCGTCGCCATGTCGATCTGCGACGACAAGGCGGTCACGCGGCGCACGGTGGAAAGGGCGGGCCTGATCGTGCCGGCCCAGCTCGACGCTGCAAGCGGCAGCAAAGCCATCGCGGATTTCCTGAAGAAGCACGGGCGCTTGGTGGTCAAGCCGGCACGCGGCGAGCAGGGCCGCGGCGTGGCCGTCGGGCTGGAGACCCTGGAGGAGGTGGAGGAGGCCATCGCGGCGGCGGGCGAGGTCAGCGACAGCGTGCTCGTGGAAGCCTGCTTCGACGGCGAGGACCTGCGTCTTGTCGTCATCGACTACCGGCTGGTCGCCGCCGCCGTGCGCCGTCCGCCCTGCGTGGTGGGGGACGGGCGCAGCACGATCGAGAAGCTGATCGCCCACCAGTCGCGCCGCCGTGCCGCCGCCACTGGCGGCGAGAGCACGATTCCGGTCGATGGCGAAACGCGGCGCTGCCTCGCCGGTGCCGGCTACGCGCTCGATTCCGTGCCGCCGGAGGGCGAGGAGGTGGTGGTGCGCAAGACGGCCAACCTGCACACCGGCGGCTCCATCCACGATGTAACGGAACAGGTTCATCCCGTGTTGGTGAACGCGGCCTGCACGGCCGCGCGCGCCATCGAGATCCCGGTCGTGGGGATCGACTTCATGGTGCGGTCGCCAAACCTGCCCGAATATGTTTTTATCGAAGCGAATGAGCGGCCTGGCTTGGCCAATCACGAACCGCAACCCACCGCCGAACGCTTCGTCGATCTTCTGTTTCCGCGTACGGGCCTCAAGTCAGCGAAGCAGGCGCTCGGCTCCAAGGAGTGATCCGTGACGCGTCTGAAGATCGACGTCGACTACCTCACTGCGCAATTGAAAGCCCTTCTGGCGATCGACAGCCCCACCGGATACACCGACACAATCGTCCGTCACGTCACGGAGGAGCTGGAGCGGCTCGGCCTGGAGCCGGAGTTGACGCGCCGCGGCGGCATCCGCGCCATCTGGCGCGGTGCCCGCCGGCGCGGCGCGCGGGCCATCATCACCCATGTCGACACGCTCGGCGCCCAGGTCAAGCTTATCAAGGAGACGGGCCGCCTGGAGCTTGTGCCTATCGGCCACTGGTCGGCCCGCTTCGCGGAGGGTGCACGCGCCACCATCTACACGGAGAAGGGCAGCTTCCGCGGCTCCATCCTGCCCCTGATGGCCTCCGGCCACACCTTCAACGAGGGTGTCGACAACCTGCCCATCGGTTGGGAGCATATCGAATTACGCGTCGATGCGCTGGCCTGGAGCCGCGACGACACCGCATCGCTCGGCATCGATGTCGGCGATTTTGTCGCCATAGACCCGCAGCCGGAGTTCCTGGAGAACGGCTTCATCGTCTCGCGCCATCTCGACGACAAGGCGGGCGTCGCCATCGCGCTCGCCTCGCTCGAGGCAATGCGGCGCCATAACGCCCGCACGCCGGTCGACACCCACTGGCTCTTCACCATCTCCGAGGAGGTGGGCGTGGGCGCGGCGGCCATCGTCACGCCGGAGATCGCCTCCATGGTCACTATCGACAACGGCACCACCGCGCCCGGGCAGAACTCGTCCGAGTTCGGCGTCACCATCGCCATGGCCGACCAGGCCGGCCCCTTCGACTATCACCTGACCAAGAAGCTGGTCGACCTGTGCCGGGAGGAGGATATCCGCTTCCAGAAGGACATCTTCCGCTACTACCGCTCCGACTCCGCCTCCGCGCTGGAGGCCGGGCACGACGTGCGCACCGCTCTCATCGCCTTCGGCATCGACGCCTCGCATGGCTACGAGCGCATCCACATCCACGCCCTGCGCTCGGTGGCCGAGCTGACGACGGCCTACGTCATGAGCCCGCTGGAGATCGAACGCGACGTGGAAGAGGTCTCCGACATCGAGGGCTTCACCGAGCAGCCCACCGAAGCCGCCGAGCAACCCACCCGCCCGCGCAAACTGCCCGAGCCACGGTAGGCGCCTATCGAGCTGTCATCCTGAGCTTATCGAAGGGGGAGGGCACTCGCACATGGGTGGTTCAGCCCCCACTCCGCTTCGAATGCCTTCGCCCCGCGCGGCGCGCTCAATCATCCGGTCACCCCGGCGGGATGGGGCCTTTATTCATGCGGCATGGCATTGCCGCCGCGCCGCGCCCCTCGTCGCCTCATTGAAAATGAATTTCACATACATCCAAAAAGATACGGGGAAACGTTGACGGGCAGGAAAATATATCACAACGTAAGAAAATAAATTACGCCGTCCTCCGCTTCCAGGGGCCTGCCAAATATGAGAGTTGGAATTGTCGGGTTAGGGTTTCGTCTCGGCTATCTGGGGCATGTCTTCAGCGCACTCGACGACGATTTCGAGATAGCGGGCTACGTCGATCCCGCCCCCGCCGGCCTCCCCACCTTGAAGGAACACGGCATCGCCGCCGGCAAGGCCTACGCCACGCCCGAGGACCTCGTGGCAGCCGAAAAGCTCGATCTCCTGATGATCGGCTCGCCCAACCACATGCATCTCGAGCACATCCGTTTCGGCCTTACCACCGGCCTGAAGCTGTTCTGCGAAAAGCCGATCGTCGCCACCATCGAAGAGACCTACGAGCTCGCCGCCCTCCTCGCCCGCTACGGGCACGAGCGGCTGATGGTCGGGCTCGTCCTGCGCTACTCGCCCCATTTCCGGCGCGTCATCGCCGCCCGCGACGAAGGCACCCTCGGCGAGATCGTCTCCATCGAGGCGTCCGAGCATATCGAGCCCGAGCACGGCGCCTTCTTCATGCGCGACTGGCGCCGCTACGAGCAATATGCCGGCAGCTTCATGCTGGAAAAGTGCTGCCACGACCTCGACCTCTACAACGCCGTCGTCGGCGCCCGGCCCGAGCGCGTGGCGAGCTTCGGCGGCCGCAAGAGCTTCGTGCCGAAGAACTCCCCCGCCAACGAAGGCATCAACGACCTTAGCCTTTACCACCGCAAGCCGAGCGGCTGGCTCGGCAGCGACAAGGTGTTCGACAGCGACGCCACCATCATCGATTTCCAGACGGCGATCGTTGAATATGAGGGCGGCGCCTCCATGGCCTTCCACACCAATCTCAACGTCCCGGACCAGTTCCGCCGCTTCTGCATCATCGGCTCCAAGGGCATGGCCGAGGGCGACTTCATCCGCGGCTTCCTCGACATCCACGACGCCCGCACCGGCGAAAAGCTGGTCGCCGAGAAATACGCCGCGCGAACCGCCCTCTCCCAGCACTACGGCGCAGACGAGCAGATGGCGGCCGATATCATCGCCCATGTGAAGAGGGGCACCCCCTTGCCGGTCTCCGCCCTCGACGCGATGGAGGCGGGCATTCTGGCCCTCGCCATGGACGAGGCACGGCGCACCAAGGCCGTCGTCGACCTCTCTCCCTTCTGGGATCGTTTCGACGAGGCGCTCAGGCCGCCGCGGGCCGCGTGAGGGGGCGATAATGACGATCAGACAAAGCGCCGTGGTGTTCGCCTGGATCCTGCTCATCCCGGCCCTTCTCTACGTGCTGGTGATCGTCGCCTATCCGCTTGCCGACACGATCAATCTCTCCTTCACCAACGCCTCGCTCCGGCGCACCTACGATTGGATCGGCTTCGACAACTACCGCAACATCTTCAAGCGCGGCTTCTCCGAGGTCATTCTCCGCACCCTCGTGTGGACGTTCTTCTCGGTCGGCCTGAAGATGGTCATCGGCACCTTCGGCGCCGTCATGCTCAACGCCGCCGTGCCCGGCCGCACCATGTTCCGCGTGCTCACCATGCCGCCCTGGATCGTGCCCATGGCCATCGGCATCTTCATGTGGGGCTGGATGTACAACGGCCAGTTCGGCATGATCTCCGGCCTCCTGCAGCGCTTCGGCGTGATCGACGGCCCGATGCCTTTCCTCGCCTTCGGCACCTCCGCCTTCTGGGCCACCATCGTCACCGACGTGTGGATCGGTGTGCCCATGGTGACGATCTATCTCCTCGCCGCCATCCAGTCGATCCCGAGAGACCTCTACGAGGCCGCCTGGGCCGACGGGGCAGGGCGCTTCTACCGCTTCCGCCGCATCACCCTGCCGCTCATCGTGCCGGCGCTCATCACCATGTCGATCATTTCGCTGATCTCGACCTTCAATTCCTTCGACATCATCTGGATCCTCACCCAGGGCGGGCCGTCCGGCAAGACGACGACCATGATCATCGACACATACCGCACGGCCATCGGCTCCTACAAATTCGGCGAAGGGGCGGCCCGGGCGGTGCTGATCTGCATCTTCCTGTCGGTCTTCTGCTTCGCCTATTTCCGCCTCATCAGCCGCTTTTCGGGAGCGACCATGCGATGAAATCGAACGCCATGATCGACCGTTACCGCTGGTACGAGATGGTCGGCATCTATGCCGGCATAGCGCTCTTCCTCACCTTCGTGCTCGCCCCCTTCGTCGAGGGCTTCCTCGTCTCCCTGAAGCCGCTCACCTATCTCTTCTCCTCCCCCTACAAGTTCTGGCCGCAGAACGCCTCCTTCGATGCCTATTTCACCATGTGGGAGCGCGTGCCGCTCCTCGGCCGCTACATCTTCAACTCCATCCTCATCTCCACCATCGGCACCCTCATCGGCGTCATCCTCATCACGCCGGCGGCCTACGCCTTCGCCCGCTTCGATTTCCGCGGCCGCGGCCCGCTGCTCGGCGCCTTCCTGGCGGTCAACATGTTCTCCGGCGCCGTGCTGCTCATCCCGCTCTACCGGCTGATGCGCAGCTTCGGCCTCCTGAACACGTATTTCGCGATGATCGTGCCCGGCGTTGCCTTCGTCATCCCCACCGGCATCTGGCTCCTGCGCACCTACATGCTGCGCATCCCGCAGGAGTTGGAGGAGGCGGCCCTCGCCGACGGTGCCAGCCGCTTCTACACCTTCCGTCGCGTCATCCTGCCGCTCGCCATGCCCGGCATTTCCGTGGTCGCCATATACTCGTTTCTCACCATCTACGCGCAGCAGTTCATCTACGCGCTCACCTTCAATTCGAAGACGGAGTACATGCCGCTGCCGGTCGGCCTCTACGCCTTCTTCGGCCGCCAGGACGTCATCTGGAACGAGTTGATGGCGGCGAGCTTCCTCGGCGTCCTGCCGGTGTTCGTCGTCTTCATCTACCTGCAGCGCTACCTGGTGGCGGGAATGACCGCCGGCGCCTTGAAAACATGAGAATCGGCCGCGCGGGAAGCGCCCGCGCGGCACACGGGCCGAAGGCGGGAGAGGAGATGAAAACCTGCCGAAAGCCCCCAGCACTTGGGTAAGAAAAGCCAGCACTTGGGTAAAACAAGAAAGGGAACAGACATGACCAGGAAAACACTGCTCGGCACGGCCACGCTCGCCCTTCTGGCGACGGGCTCAATGGCCCCCGTGGCGATGGCACAGGACGAGACCGCCATCACCATGATCCAGTGCGGCGATGCGCTCGCCGAGGGCTATGACGGCTTCATCAAGGAATGGGAGGAGAACAATCCCGGATACAAGGTCGATGTGGAGATCATCGGCTGGTCGCAGTGCCAGGACAAGATCACGACGCTCGCCGCCGCCGGCACGCCGGTGGGTCTTGCCTATGTCGGCTCGCGCACGCTCAAGCAGTTCGCCGAGAACGGCCTCATCGTGCCCATCCCGATGAGCGAGGAGGAGAAGGGTTCCTACTACCCCAACATCGTCTCCACCGTCACCTATGACGGCACCCAATGGGGCGTCCCGGTCGCCTTCTCCACCAAGTCGCTCTACTGGAACAAGGACCTGTTCGAGGAAGCCGGCCTCGACCCCGAGACCCCGCCGAAGACTTGGGCTGAGCTCTACGACATGGCCGCGACGATCACCGAGAAGACGGACGCCGCCGGCTACGGCCTGTCGGCCAAGACCTTCGACAACACCATGCACCAGTACCTGCATTGGGTTTACACCAACAACGGCAAGGTGATCGACGAGAACGGCGAGATCGTCCTCGACAGCCCGCAGAACCTGGAGGCCCTCACCTGGTACGGCAAGATGGTGGATGTCGCCCAGGAGGGCCCGACCGCCTACGAGCAGGACGATCTCACTGCGCTCTTCAACGATTCGAAGGTGGCCATGATCCAGCAGGGCCCGTGGGTGCGCGTGCGCCTCGATGAAGGCCTCAACTGGGATGTCGCGCCGCTGCCGCTCGGCCCGCAGGCCGAAGGCCCCGGCACCCTCCTCATCACTGACAGCCTCGCCGTCTTCGAAGGCACCGGCTACGAGGAGCAGGCCATCGACCTTGCCAAGTGGCTCACCAATCCGGAGCACCAGTTCTTCTACGAGAAGACCCACGGCCTAACGCCCCTGCGCCCGGTCGACGGCGTCGAGGAGATGGTCGCGGAAGATCCGACCTGGGGTCCCTTCCTCGACGGCATCTCCAACGGCGGTCCCGAGCCGCTCTTCACCGACTACAAGGCCTTCCAGAACGCCATGATCGACATGGTCCAGTCCGTCGTGACGGGCGACAAGGAGCCCGAGGTGGCCCTGAAGGATGCCGCCGAGGAAATCGACGCCTACAAATAGGCCGATCTCTCCTGAGACCAGTCCCGAGGGGTAGGGAAGCCGTTCGCGGCATCCCCGCCCCTCGGGCATCCCCGCCTCTTGGACTTCGGCGCGGGATGGGCGAGTATGAAAGCGAAAGTCGCGCAATCGAGACAACACCGGCCGCTGCCGCGCCCACGGGCCCGCGGCCTCCCGCCGGTGACAAGTGAGGCGCCTTGGGTCAGCTGAATTTTTCCAACATCCACAAGCGCTTCGGCGCTGCCGAGATCATCAAGGGCATCGACCTGGAGGTCGAAAAGGGCGAGTTTGTCGTCTTCGTCGGGCCGTCCGGCTGCGGCAAGTCCACGCTCCTGCGCATGCTGGCGGGCCTTGAAGAGGTCACCAAAGGCGACATCGTCATCGACGGCGTCAAGGTCAACGAGCTGCCGCCGGTCAAGCGCGGCATTGCCATGGTCTTCCAGTCCTACGCGCTCTACCCGCACATGACGGTGTTCGAGAACATCGCCTTCCCCCTGCGGGTGGAAAGGACGAAGGAGGAAGAGCTCAAGGAGAAGGTGCACGCCGCCGCCCGCATCCTGCAGCTCGATCAGCGGCTGGAGCAGAAGCCGGGACAGCTTTCCGGCGGCCAGCGCCAGCGCGTCGCCATCGGCCGCGCAATCGTGCGCGAGCCCAAGATCTTCCTGTTCGACGAGCCGCTGTCGAACCTCGATGCGGCGCTCCGCGCCGAGATGCGCATCGAGCTCACCAAGCTGCACAAGCGGCTGAAAGCGACGATGATCTACGTCACCCACGACCAGGTCGAAGCCATGACCATGGCCGACCGCATCGTGGTGCTCAACAGCGGCGAGATCGCGCAGAACGGGGCGCCTCTGGAACTCTACCACAAGCCGGAGAATCTCTTCGTCGCCGGTTTCATCGGCAACCCGAAGATGAATTTCCTGCCCGTCACCTGCAAAGGAGCGGGGCGAGACGGCGTGAAGGTCGAGTATGACGGCCGCACCATCACCGTGCCCGTCGCCCCGCGCCAGGGCATTGAAGGCAGCAAACTGACGCTGGGCATCCGCCCGGAGCACATCCACCTCGGCCAGGGCGACCTCGACATCCCCGTCGCCCCCACCGTCATCGAGCGCCTCGGTGCAAACACGGTCGTCTATGCCGTGCTGCCCGGCGGCGACACCGAAAACTACTGCGCCCTCATCCCCGGCTCCGCCCCGGTGCGCACCGACGAGACCATGGAGACCGGCGTTTTCGCCAAGGACTGCCACCTGTTCGACGAGGACGGCGCTGCATTCGAGCGCCGGGTGGAAATGAAGGAAGTCGACCCGGAACTGCTGGTGGCGACCGGGTGACCGGCCTGGCGCCGATGACAGCGCCAATCCGGGTTCGCTGCCCTGCGGGGACATCCGGAGCGTGCGATCGGTTTCACCGCAGCTGCTCCTTTCCATACCCAATGCCTCCATGGGCAACCGGCAAGGCCGATTACCCCATCTCCAAGCTCGTCGAAATGCTCCGCCGAAAGCCGGCGCGCGGCCCACGCGTCATGAGGTATCGGGGCTCTCCAGCGCGTAGAGGGCCAGCGAATGGGCGTGCGCCAGGATCTCGTCGACCTCGCGGATATTGCGGGGGCGGATTTCGGACGGCTCGAAGCGGGCGAGCCGGCCGCCGGGCGGGCGGCCGCCGCGCAGCGGTGCGGTGCGGCGCGTCAGCCCCAGATCGCGGCGCGCCTTCCAGCGGGCAAAGCGCATGGCCTGTCCCGGCAGATCGTCAAGGGCAGCGGCGAGTGCCGCCAGCCGCTGGCCAAGGCGCGCGGCGCTGACGGGATCGTCGCGGGAGGGCGGCTGCGGGAGGGGAGACGGCTCGATGAGGCCGGGAAACAGGATGCGCGGGACGGCGCGCGCGGGCCTATTGCCGCCGCGGCCCAGCGTCGGGGTATGCGGCAGCGGGTCGAAGAGCGGCAGGCTCACGCTTCGCGGACGGGCGGGCGCGGCGGACAGGTCCGCCCTCGCTCTGCGCGCTGCGGCGGACAGGTCGGCGGGCGAGGCCATCACGGCGATGCCGAGGCTGCGCAGGAGCGGCGCCGGGCTTGCGGGCCTCTGTTTGCGCGGGGGCGGCAGGCAGACGACCAGACCGCGCGCGGCGGCGATGACCAGCCGCCGCGCGGCGGCCTCAGCCGGGCGCAGCAGGCTGAGGATGGCGCGCCAGAGATGGCGGGGCAGGGTCTTTCGAGGCTCGCCCTCGGCCCGCGCCTCGGGATCAGGGCCCACGGCCGGCCCGGCCATGGCCACGAGCGATGCGACGATGCGCTTCAGCGCCTCGCGATCCCGCTCGATTGCCGCACTCCCGTCCATCGTTGCCTCCTTTCGTCAGGCGCGGGGATTATCGCACGGGTCGGGAGGGGCGTGAATGGTAATAGGAAAACATTCCTGACAGATGCTGACAGGGGTGCGACGGCTGGGAGACTGGTAAAAGCGGGAGTGCGGCGCGCCTATCTCCCCCTTTGCGGGCAGGGTCATCGCATATGGAGTGGGGGCCGCACGCCATATGCGATAGCCCTCCCCTTTGAGGGGAGGGATTGAGGGTGGGGGCCCGGCAAAGCCGAACGGAGACTCCATTCACATGCGACTGCCCTCGCCCACAAGGGGAGGCGCCGCCGCCTACCAGACCATCCCGCGCGCCGCGACCGCCTCCACACGCGTCACGCGCCCGCCCCGGTGGAAGACCATCTCGTCAAAGAGGTTGGAGACCACGCAGGTATGGTTCGGCACGATGCGGATCTTCTCGCCGATCTCCGGCCGCCGGCCGGCGCACCGCGAGAGGTCCACGACGCCATGCTCCTCCGAAAGCCCGGAGATGACGGCCTCCGGATAGTCCACGATATGGCCGAAATCGGAAAAGCCCAGGAGATCGGAGGTCAGCGCCTTCGACCCCGCGTCGATCACCGCCCGGTCCTGCGTCGGCCGCGAGACTACCGTTGCGAGGATGTGCATGGCGCATTGATCGAGCGTGCAGTGCCCCGCCCGCACCATCGCCCGGTCGTTGTAGACATAGGTGCCGGCCCGGTGCTCGGTGGCCGAAGGCACCATGTGCGCCTCGAACAGGCTCGGCGTTCCGCCGTTGCTGACGGCCGGGCAGGGGATGCCCTCCTTCGCCAGCAGATCGACCGCCCGCGACAGCCAAGCCTCCACCGCCGCCGCGCTTCCCGGTTTCGGATAGGTCATCAGCCCGCCGAAGCCAAGCCCCCCGCTGCCGGCGATCTTTTGTGCAAGAGAAAGCGCCTCCTCGGGCGTCTGCACCCCGCAGCGCCCGCCGCCGGTGTCGCATTCCACCATCACCGTCAGCGGCCTTTCCGCTGCAAAGGCCTGCGCCAGCCCCTCGACGGTGACGGCGCTGTCGGCGGTCACCTTCAACGCCTCGATGCGCCCGTTGAGCGCCGCAAGCCGCTCAAGCTTCTCCGCGCCCAGGATGTTGTAGGTGATCAGGATATCGCCGAAGCCGGCCTCGGCGAATATCTCCGCCTCGGTCACCTTCTGGCAGTTGATGCCCTTCGCCCCCGCCGCCCGCTGCGCTTGCGCCACGGCGAGGATCTTGTGCGTCTTGATGTGCGGCCGGAACGTGATCCCGTGCTCGTCCATATAGGCCTGCACGCGTGCGATGTTGCCGGTCACGACATCTTCGTCGATCACCGGCACCGGTGTCGAAAGCGCCGATACCGGATCGCCGCTTCCGGGCCTTGATGAGTTCATGCCGAAACCGTCTCCTGCCCGTGCGGGTCCTGGATCATCGGCCATATATCGCGCCGCGCCTTGCGATAGGCCGTCTTCGCCGGATTGTTAGGATAGGGCGTGCCGGCGGCGCAATAGATGATTTTCGAGGCGATCTTGGAAAACGAGCTGTAGAAATGGTTGGTCGACTTGATCACCAGGATCTTCTGAGCCCTGGGGTCGATCCCCATCACCTCGAACAGGCTCGGATCGAAGCTCTGCGCCCGCGTCGTGTTCAAGATCACGTCGACACCGTCGAGCCGGATATGCGCCGCATCGCCGAAGGGCGCGAAGCTCTCTCCGAAGCGCATCTCGGCATCGCGCACCAGCCGCACGATCTCCACATGCCCGTCGATGGGATTGCCCGTGCCGAGCGCCGATTTCGCCCCGAAGCGCAACGGGATTTCCGCCCCTTCGCCCGCCGCCATGCAGATCTGCACGGCGATCGGGTCCCATATGGTGCCGACCGCGGCATCCCTCACGCCACGCTCGAGCAGCTCCGCCAGGATAATGGTCGCGTCCCCCGCCGTGCCGCCGCCGGGATTGTCCCACATATCGGCGATGACGACAGGACCGCCGGCGGTGCCGAGCGCCTCCTCCACCGCCTGGCTTTCGTCCACCTGCGGCATCAGGAAGGAGCCGCGCTTGTCAAAGAGCTCCATGCCCAATTCCCGCGCCAGCCGCTCCCCCTTCTCCGCCCGGTCATCGGTGACGCAGATGATCTTCGTCCCCATCTCCGGCACGTCGCCGGCCATGAAGCCGTGGATGACCGACAGCGACAGCACGTCCGGGTCCGACGCCTCGATCGCCTTCAGCCTGTCGACGAAGGTGCGCATCGGCTCCCGCGAGGTCGGGAAGACGTCGATCATGCGGCAGTCGAAGACGGACATCGCCGGCTTCGCCCGCCCCTCCAGCGCGTCGACGGCGATCCGCCACAGGTCCTCCGCCCGCTCGACGAAGTCCGTATGCGGAAACTCCTTGAAGGCGACGAAGAAATCGGCAAGCCCAACGCGCTTCGCCGTCAGATGGCTGTGCGGGTCGAGCTCCGCGCACAAGAGCACGTCCGTCCCGATGATCTCGCGGATGCGCGCCAGAAGGTCCCCCTCCGGGTCGTCGTAGCCGCTCGCCACCATGGCGCCGTGCAGCCCGAGCACCACCCCGTCGACGGGCATCGCCGCTTTGAGCTGCCCCAGGATTTCATCCCGCAGCCCCTCATAGGTTTCGCGGTTGATCAGCCCGCCAGGGTCGGCCCAGGCGGCGGTTCCCTCGACCAGCTCCCATCCCTTCTCCACAGCCACCTTGCGCCCCACGGTGATCGGCGCCGTGCACAGCGTCGGCGTCGGCGGGTGTTCTCCCGGCGGGGCATAAAGCGAGGCCTCGAAGGCCCGGCGGTCGATGCAGATGGGCGAAAACGTGTTCGTCTCGGTTGCCAGCGCAGCGGTGAACAGACGCACTCGATCGGCCTTTCTTCTTGTCCGGTGCTAGTCCACCGCGCCCATCGGATTGGGCAGATAGCCGGTAAAGCCGGAGATCTTCCATCTCCCCTCGTGGAGACGGCAGTAATAAAGCGTCTGCCATTTCATGATGTCGCGCGTGCCGTCGCCGCGGAGGATGCTGCCGTCGAACTTCTTGCGGGCAAGGGCCGTCTCGCCGTTGATCTCGATATCCTCCAGCCTCGTCGCCGCGAAGATCGCGTCGCGCGGGTCCTCGCCATAGGTCTGGCGGGCGAAATCCTCCGCCTGCCGCAGCCACTCGTCGCGATAGGCGGCAAGGGTCGGGAAGCCCAAGTGCCAGGCGTCGGGATCGGCCTTCTTGCCGGCGTCGATGCCGATGAAGCCCTCTTCGACGAAATCGCCGGCGACCATGCCCCAATCGGCCGTCAGGAAGGCGTCGATGTCGCGCTGAACCAGCATGGTCCAAATGGCGTGGCGGGCGGTGTCGGATGAGGGAAAAGGATTGACGAAGGGGTCGCGCATCTAAATTCTTTTCATAATTGCCTCTTCTGCCTAGCCAAAATCGCCTCGATATGGTGAATTGTCAATTGAACGGGAAAATAATTTGCATGGAAGGTCCAGAATGACGATCAAGCGTTATGGAGCCGAGAAGGCCGGTGCCGGCGGCCAGTCGCTGCCTTTCGCCCGCGCGGTGGAGGCGGACGGTTGGCTTTACGTCTCGGGCCAGGTGGCGATGGAGAACGGCGAGATCATCGACGGCAACATCGTCACTCAGTCGCGCAAGACCATCGAGAACGTGATCGCCATCCTGAAGGAAGCGGACTACGGGCTGGAGCACGTGGTGCGCGTCGGCGTGTGGCTCGACGATCCGCGCGACTTCTGGACCTTCAACGGCGTCTACAAGGAGTATTTCGGCGAACATCCGCCGGCACGCGCCTGCGTGCAATCGCGTATGATGGTCGACTGCAAGGTGGAGATCGACTGCGTCGCCTACAAGCCGCGCGATCGATAGGTTGTAGCGGGGGGAGCGCGCCCATGGACCTTCTGATGATGCTGCAGGACAGGAAGGGGCAATTGTCCCAGGCCGAGCAGCGCATTGCCGATATCCTCTTCAGCGACTTCGATTTCGCGGTCAACGCCTCGATCATCGAGCTCGCCAAGCGGGTGGAGGTCTCCCCGCCGACGGTCACGCGCTTCTGCCGCCGGCTCGGCTGCCAAAGCTTCTCCGATTTCAAGGTGCGGCTGGCCAAGACGGCTTATGTCGGCGCGCGCTATCTCAGCCCCGAGGCGAGGACCGCCTCTTCCGCCGAGGTCGCCGAGGATATCGTCACCAAGGCGCAGTCCGCGCTCTTTTCCTTCCACCGCACCCTCGACATGGCGCGCCTGGACGAAGCGGCGGAGCGCCTCGCCAGCGCGCCGATGATCTATGCCTTCGGCTCCGGCGGCAATTCCTCGATGATCGCCAACGAGATCCAGAACCGTCTCTTCCGCCTGGGGCTGCGGGTCACCGCCAGCACGGACCACGGCATGCAGCTCATGCTGGCCGCCGCCGCTCAGCCCGACGACGTTCTGGTGGGCTCGTCCTTTTCGGGGCGCAACGCGGAGCTGGTGCGCGCCTTCCGGCTCGCCCAGGATGGCGGCGTCTTCACCATCGCCTTCGCCCAGAGCGAAAGCCCGATCGCCAAGGCGGCCGATCTCGCCATTCCCGTCGATCTGCCGGAGGGAACCAACATCTACCGGCCGACATCGACGCGCTTCGCCTATCTCGCCCTGGTCGACATCATCGCCAACGTCGTCGCCTACCGCATCCGCGACCAGGCGGCGGTGACGCTCAGGCGCATCAAGAAAGAACTGGTAACCCACAGGGACGAAGACGATCGCCAGCTGCTGGGCGATTGACGTTCGGAGACGGAGCATCATGACGCGATCTGCGGCGGTGGTGACCGGAGCGGCGGGCGACATCGGTCGCGCCATCGCCGCCCGGCTGGCGGAAGACCACGACGTGGTGGTCATGGCCGATCTCGACGGCGCAGCCGCCGAGAAGGCCGCCGCCGGGCTTGCAGGCACAGCCCGCTTCATCGCTGCGCAATGCGACGTCACCCACCGGGACGCGGTGAACAAGCTTGCCGCCGAGGCCGCGCGTCATGGAACGGTCAGGACCCTCGTCAACAACGCCGGTGCTGCACGCGACGCCTCGCTTCAGGAGACGACGGCCGAGAACTGGCAGAAGGACATCGCGCTCAACCTTGAAGCGGCCTTCCTCTGCTTCAAGGCCTTCGAGGAAGCCCTCAGGAAATCGCAAGGCGCCGTCGTCAACATCGCTTCCGTCAACGGCCTGCAGGTCTTCGGCCATCCCGCCTACTCCGCCGCCAAGGCCGGCTTGATCCACCTCACCAAGCTGATCGCCGTCGAATACGGCAAGTTCGGCATCCGCGCCAACGCCGTCGCCCCCGGCACGGTGCGGACGCAGGCGTGGGACGCCCGCGCGGCCGCCAACCCCAACGTCTTCGAGGAGGCCCGCCGCTGGTATCCCCTGCAGCGCATAGCCTCGCCCGAGGACGTCGCCAACGCCGTGAAGTTCCTGGCAAGCCCCCTTGCCGCCGCCATCACCGGCACCTGCCTCCCCGTCGATTGCGGCCTGACCGCCGGCCAGGCCGAGCTCGCCCGCACCTTCTCCCAATCCTCCATGTACTGAAGGTTTCCCCATGCTTACCGCGCCTTTCCGAGTGGAATGCTCATGGCTGCCGATCGAGAACTCCGCCGGCCGCCTGAAGTTCACGCTGTTCAACCTGTCGGGCGAGACGGTGCGGGACTTCAAGTTCGCCTACACCTCGCTTACCCGCACCGCGGCCGACCACCACTGCGAGAACGCCACGCTTCTGCGCCGCCACGCCAACTTCCACCAATACGCCCCGCCATCCGGCCTTGAACTTGCGCCCGGCGGAACCTGGACCTTCACCGTCGAAGGCTTGACGCGCCCTGCGGTTCACTGCTCCGATGGCGCGAAGTCCGCTTACCTCACCCTGAGCGACGGCCGCCATCTGCCCGTCTCCTTCGGCGACCTCATGCTGGAAGGACGGGAAAGCGCGCTACCGCCCGTGCTGCTGCCGCAGGGCGCGGTCTCGGAGCCCTTCGTCCTCCTCCCCTGGCCAGCCTCCTGCAATCTCGCCGCCAGCGACGCCGTTCCGGTCGCCCTTTACCCGCAAGCCGGCGCCGGCAGCGATGATCTCCGTGCCGTCGCCACCGCGCTCGCGCTGTTCCAGCGGCTCTTCCCCGCCGCCCATGTCCCCTTCAGCCTGGCGGAAGTACCCGGTGGCAGGCCTGTTGCCATCGAGGAGAGTGCCGTCCTCGGGCGGGAGGCCTATGCGCTTCGCTTCACGTTGGATCGCGTCGAGCTCACCTATGGCGGTCCCGCTGGCCGCTTCTACGGTCTTGTCAGCCTCGCCCAGCTTCTTAACGGCGCCCGCACCGATCCCGCCACCTTCAAGTTCCCCGCATCGGGCACCGTCACCGACGCGCCGCGCTATTCCTGGCGCGGATCGCACCTCGACGTCTCGCGTCAGTTCTTCCCAGTGGAAGACGTGCGCCGCTTCATCGACATCCTCGCCTGGAACAAGCTCAACATCTTCCACTGGCACCTGACGGACGACGAGGCCTGGCGCCTCGAGATCAAGGCCTATCCGCAGCTGACCGGGATCGGCAGCCGGCGCGGCCCGGACGGCCCGCTGATCCCCCAGCTCGGCGATGGCGCCGACACCCGCGAGGGCTTCTACCGGCAAGAGGACGTCCGCGCCCTCGTCGCGCACGCGGCAGCGCTCCATGTGGAGGTCGTCCCCGAGGTCGACATCCCCGGTCATTCCGAAGCCATGCTCGTCTCCCTGCCGGATCTGGTCGACGGCCAGGAAGCGCCCGAAAGCTACTTTTCCGTCCAGGGCTACCCCAACAACGCGCTCAACCCCGCAATCCCCTTCACATACGAGGTGCTGGGCAAGGTATTCGACGAGATGGTGCAACTGTTCCCCGCGCAGTATATCCACATCGGCGGCGACGAGGTGGCGGACGGCGCCTGGCTTCATTCGCCGTTGGCCCGCGCACTGATGGAGAAGGAGGGGATTGAAGGCACCTTCGGCCTGCAGTCCTTCTTCATGCGCAAGATCAAGGACATGCTCGCCGAGCGTGGCCGCCGGCTGGCCGGCTGGAATGAGGTCTCCCACGGCGGCGGCGTCGACCCGGAAGGCACGCTTCTGATGGCCTGGCAGAGCCCCAAGGTCGGCATCGAACTCGCCGAAGAGGGCTACGACGTCGTCATGACGCCCGGCCAGGCCTATTACCTCGACATGGTGCAGGCGGAGGCCTGGCAGGAACCTGGCGCAAGCTGGGCCGGCACCGTGCCGCCGAAACACACCTACGAATACGAGGCCGAGGGCGATTTCCCTGAAGCGCTGAAGGAAAGGATGAAGGGCATTCAGGCCTGCATCTGGACGGAGAATTTCATCTCCAGGGCCTATTTCAACCACCTGGTCTTCCCCCGCTTGGCCGCAGTCGCGGAAGCCGCCTGGACCCCGCGCGAAGCCAAGGACTGGCAGCGCTTCTGCGCCATCGCCCGCCTGTCGCCGCGGCTTTAGGGGAACGGCAGGATGCGCCTCGCCATCGGCGGAATTCACACCGAGTGCAGCACTTATTCCCCGGTGCTGATGAACCGCGAGGACTTCCGCATCCTGCGCGGTGAGGAGCTCCTTTCCTCCGACCACTTCGCCTTCCTGCACCAGGCCGACGGTGTGGAACTCCTGCCGCTCTTCCATGCCCGCGCCGTGCCCGGCGGCCCCGTATCGCGTGCGGCTTACGATCAGTTCAAGGCCGAGTTCCTGGATCGGCTGAAGAGGTCCCTCCCGCTCGACGGCCTGCATCTGGCCATGCACGGCGCCATGAATGTCGAAGGCATGGACGACGCCGAAGCCGACTGGATCTTATCCGCCCGCGCCGTCGTCGGTCCCCGCTGCATCGTCGCCGCCAGCTACGACCTGCACGGCAACGTCAGCCAGGCCATCATCGACCAGCTCGACATCTTCGCCGCCTACCGCACCGCACCCCACATCGACGTGCAGGAGACGATGGCCCGCGCCTTCGCCATGTTGGTAAAGGCTCTGAAGAGCGGCGAAAGGCCGGGCGTCGCCTGGGTGCCGGTCCCCGTCCTCCTGCCGGGCGAGCGCACCTCGACGGAGGATGAGCCCGCCCGCTCGCTCTACGCCGCCCTCCCTGAGGTCGATGCCGTTCCTGGCATCTGGGACACCAACCTGATGGTCGGCTATGTCTGGGCGGACGAGCCGCGCGCCACAGCAGCAGTGGTGGTCACCGCCACGAACCGGACTGCCGCCTTGAAAGAGGCAGAGAAGCTGGCGCTCGCCTATTGGCGCCAGCGCGAAAACTTCCACTTCGGCCCCGTCACCGGCGCGCTCGATGAAATGCTGGAGATCGCGGTTGCCGCCCGCACGTCGCCGGTCATCCTCGCCGATTCCGGCGACAATCCCACCGGTGGTGGCGTGGGCGACAGGGCCGACGTGCTGGCTGCGCTCATGGCGCGCGACTGGCAGGGAGCGCTTGTCGCCGGCATCGCGGACCGGCCGGCCGTCGAGCGGTGCTTCGAAGCCGGGCAGGGCGCCGTCCTTCCGTTGCGGATCGGCGGCTGCCTCGATCCCGCGAGCCCGCATGTCGCCGCCGATGTCGAGGTGCTCCGCCTCGATAATCCGGGCGACCCAGCCGAGCGTCAGGCGGTGGTGCGCGTCGGTGGCATAGACGTTGTGCTGGCGGCCCGCCGCCGCCCCTATCACCGGCTCGCCGACTTCAAACGGCTGGGCCTCGACCCACACGCCGTGCGCCTGCTCGTCGTCAAGTCCGGCTACCTCTCCCCGGAGCTTGCACCCCTCGCCAACCCCAACCTGATGGCCCTCACCGATGGTGCGGTCAACCAGGACATCCCGGCGCTCGCCAACCGTCGCCGGCGCTCGCCCTGCTACCCCTTCCAGAGCGATTTCACGCTCGCCCCGAAGGCGCGTCTATCGACGCGCTGGGGGATTCTAAGTCCTTGATGGAACCCCCACCCCTCGCCCCTCCCCTCAAGGGGGAGGGGAATTCTGAAACGTCGATGTCCCCCTCCCCCTTGAGGGGAGGGGTGAGGGGTGGGGGTCCGGCGAAGCCGAACAAAGACTCCATCCACATACGATAGCCCTGTCAGCGAAGGGAAGGGCGTTCCCTACGCCGCCTCGGAGCGCCGTGCCGCCGCCGCGGCCAATTCGCGAATGCCTGGTTCGATGTGGTGCAGCGCGATCGAGGAGATGCCGAGCCGCATGTAGGGCGAGGGCCGCTCAGGCCCGTCGAAGAAGCGCGCGCCCGGCTCGATGAGCACGCCCCGCGCCTTTGCCGCCCGGGCCAGCGCCGTCGTGTCGGTGCCGGGCGGCCCCTTGAGCCAGATGGATATTCCGCCGGGCACATCGGCCGCCTGCCAGTCGGGCATGTGCAGGCGCAGCGCCGTCAAAAGCTCCTTGCGCCGCTCCTCGAAGGCGGCGGAAAGCCGGCGCACCAGCGCGTCGTGGTGGCCAAGCGACAGGAACAGCGCCACCGCGCGCTGGTTGTTTGCCGGCGGGTGACGCAGCATGAAGCGGCGCAAGGCCCTCAGTTCCGCCACCAGCTCTGCCGGCGCGACGATGTAGCCTATCCGCAAGCCCGGCGCGAGCGTCTTCGACATGGAGCCGACATAGATGACGCGCCCGGTATGGTCGAGGCCCTTGAGCGCCTCCTGCGGCGTCTCCTCGGCAAGCTGGCTGTCGTAGTCGTCCTCGATGACGACCCAATCGTTCTCCTCCGCCTGGGCAAGGAGCGTCTCGCGCCGCGCACGGCTGAGCGGCACCATGGTGGGGCAGTGGTGGCTGGGCGTGACGAAGACGAAATCCGCCTCGGGCGGAATCGCGCCCACCTTCATCCCCTCGCCGTCCACCGGCACGGGCAGCGTCTCGGCGCCGGCAAGCCGGAAGATGGAGCGCGCGTCGGCAAAGCCGGGGTTCTCCATCGCCACCCGCGCGCCGCGCCGCATGAGCAGCGTGGAGAGCATGTAAAGCGCGTGTTGCGCGCCCAGCGTGATGATGATCTCGTCCGGATTGGCGAAGATGCCGCGGCGGGGGAGCAGCCGCGCCTGGATCTGCTCGATCAGGAGCGGGTCGTCCCTGTCGACCATATCGGCCGCCCAGTTGCGGATTTCGAGCACCGCCAGCGCCATGCGGTTGCACTCGCGCCACTCGGCGGTGGGAAAGAGCGTCGGGTCGAACTGGCCGTAGACGAAGGGGTAGGACGACTGCATCCAGTCGTCGTTCTTCGGCGCCTCGGGCATGTCGCTCGCCACCACCTGGCGGCGCGCCTTCCAGTCGATCCTCGCCACCCCGCGCGCCGTCTGGCGCGGCGGGCGCGGGGGTGCGGCCAGCACCTCCGGGTTGACGAAATGCCCGCGCCGCTCGCGGGCGATCAGAAAGCCCTGGTCGACGAGCTGCTGAAACGCCAGCACCACCGTGCCGCGTGCCACGCCCAGCTTCTCCGCCAGGATGCGGCAGGACGGCAGCGGCATCGAAGGCGCGATCTGCCGGTCGAGAATCGCCGAGACGATCGCCTGGCGGATCTGCGCCTGCAATGTCTGGCTCGAATCAGGGGATATCTTGAACAGCCCGGCCCAAAGGGCGGCGTCGTTTCTGGTCGGCATGGCTTCCTCTCCGGCGGCGGAGCCTACCCCCATGGGCAATGTGCCGCAACCCTGGACTAAGCGGTTACGCCACAGATGCGCCTTCTTCACCGCTTCACATTTTTCTGTCAGCAACCTAAGGTCCGCCCGCCGAGGAAGGAGAAGCACCGACATGAGCGCTTACGAGGACGCACTGGCCGCACTGCGGCAGCACCGGGAAGAAAACCGCGATTTCGACCTGCGCGCTGCCTTCGCCGCCGATCCCCAACGCTTCTCCCGCTATTCGACCACGCTCGGCGACATGCTTCTCGACTATTCGAAATGCGCCGTCGGCGACGAGACGTTGAAGCTTCTTGCCGATCTTGCCGAGGCCGCCGGCCTCGCCGGGCGCCGCGAGGCTATGTTCTCCGGCGAGCGCATCAACACGACCGAGGATCGCGCCGTCCTGCACACCGCCCTGCGCAACTCCGGTGCACCGGTCATGCTCGACGGCAAGGACGTCATGCCCGATGTCGAAGCCGTGCTGGCTGCGATGAGCGCGTTCGCCGAGGCGGTGCGCGCGGGCGACCTTGCGGGCGCCACCGGCAAGCGCTTCACCGATGTCGTCAATATCGGCATCGGTGGCTCCGATCTCGGCCCGGCCATGGCAACGCTGGCGCTGGCACCCTATCACGACGGCCCGCGCCTCCACTACGTCTCCAATATCGACGGCGCCCACATCGCCGATACGCTGAAGGAACTCGATCCCGAGACGACGCTTTTCATCGTCGCCTCGAAAACCTTCACCACCGTCGAGACCATGACCAACGCCGGAACGGCGCGCGCCTGGGTGGCGGAGAAGCTCGGCTCGGGCGCGGTCGGCGCCCATTTCGCCGCCGTTTCCACCGCCCTCGACAAGGTCGCCGCCTTCGGCATCGACGAAGCGCGCGTCTTCGGTTTCTGGGACTGGGTGGGCGGGCGCTATTCGCTCTGGTCGGCCATCGGCCTGCCCATCATGATCGCCATCGGCGCGGAGAACTTTCGCCGCTTCCTTGCCGGGGCGGAGGCCATGGACAGGCATTTTCGCGAAGCGCCGGCACGCGAAAACATGCCGGTGCTCCTCGGTCTCGTCGGCTTCTGGCACCGCGCCGTCTGCGCCTATCCAGCTCGCGCCGTCATCCCCTATGACCAGCGGCTTTCCCGTTTGCCCGCCTATCTGCAGCAGCTCGACATGGAATCGAACGGCAAGCGCGTCACGCTCGACGGTGAACCGGCTGCCACCCCCACCGGCCCGCTCGTCTGGGGCGAGCCGGGCACCAACGGCCAGCACGCCTTCTTCCAACTCCTGCATCAGGGCACGGACGTCATCCCCGTCGAGTTCATCCTGGCCGCCAACGGCCACGAGGCCGCATTGAGGCACCACCACGACCTGCTCGTTGCCAATTGCCTTGCCCAGTCGGAAGCCCTGATGAAGGGCCGCACGCTGGACGAGGCGGCTGCCCAGCTTCGCGCCAAGGGCATGGGGGAAGCGGAGGTGGCGGCGCTCGCCCCCCACCGCGTCTTCCCCGGCAACCGCCCCTCGCTCACAATCGTCTACGACACACTGGACCCCTTCTCCCTCGGCCGCCTGATCGCGCTCTACGAGCACCGGGTCTTCGTCGAGGCCGCGCTCTTCCGTATCAATGCCTTCGATCAGTGGGGCGTCGAACTCGGCAAGGAGCTGGCGACGGAGCTTCTTCCCGTGGTGGAAGGCAAGAAAGAGGCCTCGGCCCGCGACGCCTCGACGGCCGGGCTGGTGGGGCACATCGCGGCGCTGCGGTAGAGGTGTCGCCGAAGGTACCTGACGACCGGCGCCCTACCGCAATTCCCGCCGCAGGATCTTACCCACATTGGATTTCGGCAGCTCGCTGCGGAACTCCACATGCTTCGGCCGCTTGTAGCCGGTCAGCTCCTTGCGGCAGAAGTCGATGATGTCCTCTTCGGTGAGCGTACTGTCCTTCCTCACCACGAAGAGCTTCGGCACCTCGCCCGAGTGCTCGTCCGGCACGCCGATCGCGGCCACTTCCCGCACGCCGGGGTGCCGCGCCACCACATCCTCGATCTCGTTCGGATAGACGTTGAAGCCCGAGACGTTGATCATGTCCTTCTTGCGGTCGACGATCTTGATGTAGCCGCCTTCGTCCATCACGCCCATATCGCCGGACTTGAAGAAGCCATCCTTCGTCATGCTCTTCTTGGTCTCGTCCGGCCGGTTCCAGTAGCCGCCCATCACCTGCGGTCCGCGGATGCACACTTCCCCCACTTTGCCCGTTTTCACGTCCTTCCCGTCTTCGTCGCGGATGGCCACTTCGGTGGACGGCAGGGGCAGGCCGATCGTGCCGGTGAAGTCGTCGCCGTCGAAGCGGTTGGCCGTGGCCACCGGCGAGGTCTCCGAAAGCCCGTAACCCTCTGAGATCATGCATCCCGTCAGCGCTTTCCAGCGCTCCGCCACGGAGCGCTGCACGGCCATGCCGCCACCGAAAGTGAGGATCAGGTTCTTGAAGTCGAGTTTGTGGAAGTCATCGTTGTGGAGCAGCGCGTTGAAAAGCGTGTTGAGGCCGGGGAACACGGTGAAGTCGTACTTCGCCAACTCCTTTACGAATGCAGGAATGTCGCGCGGGTTGGTGATCAGGACGTTCTGCGCCCCCAGCTTCAGGCCCATCAGCGCGTTCACCGTCAGCGCATAGATATGGTAGAGCGGCAACGCGCAGATATAGACCGCATGCTCGGGCCGGGCCCGCTTCAGGTAAGCCGTTTCCAGCCAGATTTCGTTCTGCATTACGTTGGCGAGCACGTTGCGGTGGAGCAGCATCGCCCCCTTTGCAACACCCGTCGTGCCGCCCGTGTACTGCAGGAAGGCGATGTCATCGATGCCGACATCGGCGGGCTCGAAGCGCCGTTCCGCGCCGTCCTTCATGGCGGTTTTGAAGGGCACGTGGCCGGGCAGCTCCCACGCCGGTACAAGCTTCTTCACCCGGCGCACGACGAAGTTCACGATGTGGCCTTTCAGCCCCATCATGTCGCCCATGGTGGCAACCACCACGTGCTTGACCTCGGTCTTGCCGATCGCCGCCTGCAGCGTCTTGGCGAAGTTCTCCAGAATGACGATGGCTTCCGCGCCCGCATCCTTGAGCTGATGTTCCAGCTCGCGGGGCGTGTAGAGGGGGTTGACGTTGACGACCACAAATCCCGCCCTCAGCGCCGCCAGCATCACCACCGGATATTGCAGCACGTTGGGCATCATGATGGCCACGCGCGCGCCCTTCTTCAGCCCTTTCGATTGCAGGTAGGCGGCAAAGTCCCGCGACGCCTTCTCCAATTCGGCGAAGGTGAGCGTCTTGTCCATGCAGGTGAAGGCCGGCCGCTCGGCGAAGGAGCGACAGGAGGCTACGATCATATCGCCGAGGGAGTTGTGTTCGAAATCCCCGATCTCGCTCGGGATTTCCTTGGGGTAGCTCTTCAGCCACGGCTTCTGCGCAGCCTTGGCAGTGCGCGCGGCAGGCTTGCGGGCCGTCGTTCTGGCGCCGGCAGTCTTCGCGGGCGCGGCGCTTGTGCCCGAGCCTTTCGAGGCAGCCGCTTTCGACGCTGCGGAGCGAGTGGAGGCGGGCTTGGCCTTATCCGCGGTTTTTGCGTTTGCTGCCGTTGATGTGGCTGCTTTCGCGCTCTTCTTGCTGGTATCGGCGGTTTTTGCGGCGGTCTTGGGCGCCTGCTTTTTCTCCGCTGCGGAGCGGGTGGACGAGCGCTTGGGCGCTGCCTTCTGCTGCGCGTTGCCGCTCGCGGCGGCCGGCGTTTTTCTGGCGCGGGTTGTTGTTTTCTTCTCGCCGCCCGTCTTGCTCGTGGTTGTGGTCTTGGCCAAATTTCCCTCCCTTTGGAAATTCCCGTTTACCTTCACGTCAACGTTAATATCCGGTCGTCGCCCGTTCCGCTACTGGGTTTGCGCATTCCGGCGGCGCTCCTCCCCGATGCCGCCACCTTATTGTGGCGCGTCCCGCACCGGCAAGCCCGATGCTGCAGTTACTGCCCGAAGCCCTTGTGCCCCTCCAGAAAGGCTTCCTCGTCGTGTGTGCTGACGCGGCCCAGCGCGCGGTTGCGGTGTGGAAAGCGGCCGAAGCGCTCTATGATGTCCCGGTGCTCGACGGCGTAGCGCAGCGCCTCCTCGTCGCCCAGCGCCTTGAACAGCATCACCGCATGCTCCTGGTCCGCCAGGACCTCCGAGTGCTGGAACGGCATGTATAGGAACTGCCGCTGCTCATTGGACAGCCCTTCGTCCAGCCGCTTCTCGACCGCCTCGCGCGCAATCCGGATGGCAAGGTCGTCGGTCGAGAAAGCCTTGGCGGTGCCGCGGAACATGTTGCGCGGAAACTGATCGAACAGAATGATGGCGGCGAGCGCCGCCCGGGCATCCTCGGCCGCCTCCTTCGGCGCTACGGCGCTCAGCCGCTCGTGCAGCGCGCCGAAGCGCTGGCGGATGGTCTCGTCCAGCTTGCCGTTGCCTTTGAACCAGTCCTCCGTCGCGATCTCCTCGAACCAGAAGGAGAGAACGCTGTCGATCCAGTCACCGGCCATAAATACCTCCTCACTTCCGCTTGCCGCCACCTTGCCGAGGCTTCGCCACCCCCATTCTCTCAACGTGCCGGCGGCCGTGCGGCCAAGTCCATCATTCGAATGCCTTGTGAAACAAAATTCACGAAATGCGAAATTTTATTACTCCGAGAGGAGTTTCCTCCCCAAGAGAACTTTGCTTATATGCGGCTTCCAAGAGCCTGTGGGAAGGGCTCGATATAACAAGAGGGAGAATCCCATGAAAACGAAACTGACATTCGCGGCCGCGCTGCTGGCTGCCACGATGCTGAGCGGCGCGGCGGGCGCCAAGACGCTCGTCTATTGCTCGGAGGGCAGCCCCGAGGGCTTCGATCCGGCCCTTTACACCGCCGGCACCACCTTCGATGCCTCGTCGAAGACAGTCTACAATCGCCTGGTCCAGTTCGAACCCGGAACCACCAATACCGTGCCCGGCCTCGCCGAAAGCTGGGAGATCTCCGACGATGGACTGGAGATCACCTTCCACCTGCGCGAGGGCGTCAAGTTCCACACGACGGACTTCTTCACGCCGACCCGCGATTTCAACGCCGATGACGTGCTGTTCTCCTTCGAGCGTCAGCTCAAGGAGGACAACCCCTTCCACGCCTATGTCGAAGGCGCATCCTGGGAGTATTTCAACGGCATGTCGATGCCCGACCTCCTCAAGTCCATTGAGAAGGTCGACGATCTGACGGTCAAATTCGTGCTGAACCGGCCTGAAGCACCGATGATCGCCAACCTGGCGATGGATTTTGCTTCCATCCTGTCCAAGGAATACGCCGACCAGTTGGCCGAGAGCGGCAGTCTGTCCGATCTGAACCAGAAGCCGGTCGGCACCGGGCCGTTCCAGTTCGTCGCCTATCAGCCGGATGCTGTGATCCGCTATAAGGCGCATCCGGACTACTGGGCAGGCAAGCAGCCGATCGACGATCTGGTTTTCGCCATCACGACGGAGAATTCGGTTCGCCAGCAAAAGCTGATCGCCGGCGAATGCCACATCATGCCCTATCCGAATCCCGCCGACATCGAGAGCCTGAAATCCAATGAGGCGCTCAAAGTTGACGAGCAGGAAGGCCTGAATGTGGGCTATCTGGCCTACAACACCCAGCAGGAGCCGTTCGACAAGCCCGAGGTGCGCAAGGCGCTTAACATGGCGATCAACAAGGAAGCCATCCTCGACGCCGTGTTCCAGGGCGCCGGCCAGGCGGCCAAGAACCCCATCCCGCCGACCATGTGGTCCTACAATGAGGCGATCGAGGACGATCCGTACGATCCGGAAGCCGCCAAGCAGATGCTTGAGGAAGCCGGCGTGAGTGATCTTTCCATGAAAGTCTGGGCCATGCCCGTGCAGCGCCCGTACAACCCGAACGCCCGTCGCATGGCCGAGCTCATCCAGGAGGACTTCTCCCAGGTGGGCGTAGATGTCGAGATCGTCTCCTACGAGTGGGGCGAGTATCTCGAACGTTCCAAGGCAGTCGATCGCGACGGCGCCGTGCTTCTCGGCTGGACGGGCGATAACGGCGATCCGGACAATTTCCTCGCCGTTCTGCTCGGCTGCGATGCTGTTGGCGGTGCCAACCGCGCACAATGGTGCAACGACGAGTTCAACGATCTGATCCAGAGGGCCAAGACGCTGAGCTCGCAGGAGGAACGTGCCAAGCTCTACGAGGAGGCCCAGGTCGTCTTCAAGCGCGAGGCCCCGTGGGCCACAATCGCCCATTCGGTCGTCCACATGCCCATGCGCAAGGAAGTGACCGGCTACAAGATGGACCCGCTCGGCGGTCACGCCTTCGAAGGCGTCGACATCGCCGAATAGACAGATCTCACGATGATTGGGAACCGGCGGCAGCATGAGCTGCCGCCGGTGTTTACTGTTTCATGTTCCGCTTTCTGTTTTCACGGGTGGCGCTGCTGATCCCGACCTTCATCGGGGTCTCCATCATCGCCTTCTCCTTCATTCGCCTGCTGCCCGGCGATCCCATCACGCTGCTCGCCGGCGAGCGCGGCATGACCGAGGAGCGCTACCAGCAGCTCCAGTCCGCGATGGGCTTCGACAAGCCCTTGGTCGTGCAGTATTTCAACTACCTGCTCGACCTGCTGCAAGGTGATTTCGGCACCTCCATCGTCACCAAGCGGCCAGTGCTCCAGGAGTTCCTCACCCTCTTCCCGGCGACGCTGGAGCTGTCGTTCTGCGCCATCATGCTCGCCGTCCTCATCGGCGTGCCGGTGGGCGTGCTGGCGGCGGTAAGGCGCGGCTCGTGGCTCGATCAGTCCGTCATGGGTTCGGCTCTGGTCGGCTATTCCATGCCCATCTTCTGGTGGGGCCTGCTCCTCATCATCCTGTTCTCCGGCATTCTGCAATGGACACCGGTGTCCGGCCGCATCTCGCTGCTCTACTATTTCCCGCCGGTGACCGGCTTCATGCTTATCGACAGCCTGCTGTCGGGCCAGGAAGGCGCCTTCAAGTCCGCCGTCTCACATCTCGTCCTGCCGACGGTCGTGCTTGCCACCATCCCGCTCGCCGTGATCGCCCGGCAGACGCGCTCGGCGATGCTCGAGGTGCTGGGCGAGGACTATGTGCGCACGGCCCGCGCCAAGGGCCTGCCGCCGCGCCGCGTCATCGGCCTTCACGCGCTGCGCAACGCGCTCATCCCGGTCATCACCACCATCGGCCTGCAGGTCGGCGTGCTTTTGGCCGGCGCCATCCTCACCGAGACCATCTTCTCCTGGCCGGGCATAGGCAAGTGGATGGTCGATAGCGTGTTCAAGCGCGACTACGCGGTGGTGCAGGGCGGGCTGCTTTTGATCGCCGGCATCATCATGATCGTCAACCTGATCGTCGACATGCTCTACGGTCTGGTGAATCCCAGGATCAGGCACTGAGCCATGGCCAGCACGAACACAAAAGACCCAAACGCGGCCATCGGCCTTGAAGACGGCACCTTTATCGCTGCAGGCCGGCGCGCGCGACTCGCCGAGTTCTGGTATTATTTCCGCCAGAACCGGGGCGCCGTCATCGGCCTGGTTGTCTTCGTCATCATCGTCGCCATCGCCGTCCTGGCGCCCCTCATTGCCCCGCACGGCCCCAGCATTCAGAATCGCGGCGCCTTCCTCCTGCCGCCGGTTTGGGAGGACGGCGGGCGCTGGGAGTTCGTGCTCGGCACGGACGCGGTCGGACGCGACATCCTCTCGCGCCTCATCTACGGCGCGCGCTTCTCGCTTTTCATCGGTGTCGTCGTCGTCTCCCTCGCCGTCACCGTAGGCATCTTCGTCGGCCTGATGGCCGGCTATTTCCGCGGCGCGGTCGACACGGTGGTCATGCGCATGATGGATATCATCCTGGCCTTCCCGTCGCTGCTCCTTGCGCTGGTGCTCGTCGCCATCCTGGGGCCGGGGCTCGCCAATGCGATGATCGCCATCGCCCTGGTGCAGCAGCCGCATTACGTGCGGCTTACCCGCGCCGCGGTGATGGCGGAGAAGGGCAGGGACTATGTGACGGCGGCGCGCGTCGCCGGCGCCGGCAACATCCGGCTGATGTTCAAGACCATCCTGCCCAACTGCACCGCACCGCTCATCGTCCAGGCCGCGCTTTCCTTCTCCACCGCCATACTCGACGCAGCGGCACTCGGCTTCCTCGGCATGGGTGCGCAGCCGCCGACGCCGGAGTGGGGCACCATGCTGGCCGAGGCGCGCGAGTTCATCCTGCGCGCCTGGTGGGTGGTCACCTTCCCCGGCATCGCCATCCTCGTCACCGTGCTTGCCATCAACCTGATGGGCGACGGCCTGCGCGACGCGCTCGATCCGAAACTGAAGAGGTCGTGACGATGTCCCTGCTCGAGATCGAAAACCTCACTGTCGAGTTCGACACCGCAGGCGGCAAGCTGCGCGCCGTCGACGGCATCTCCTTGTCGGTGGAGGAAGGCGAGGTGCTGGCGGTCGTCGGCGAATCGGGCTCCGGAAAATCCGTCTCCATGCTCGCCGTCATGGGGCTGCTGCCCTGGACGGCCACAGTGACGGCGGACCGCATGGCCTTTCAGGGCCGCGATATCCTCAACCTTTCGCCCGCCGAGCGGCGGCGCATCGTCGGCAAGGATATCGCCATGATCTTCCAGGAGCCGATCGCCAGCCTCAATCCGTGCTTCACCGTCGGCTTCCAGATCGAGGAGACGCTGCGCCAGCACACCGATCTCGACCGGGCGGCCCGCCACCGCCGTGCTATCGAGCTTCTGAAATCCGTCGGCATCCCCGAACCGGAAGACCGCCTCGGCGCCTTTCCGCACCAGATGTCGGGCGGTCAGTGCCAGCGCGTCATGATCGCCATCGCGCTCGCCTGCGGCCCGAAGCTTCTGATCGCCGACGAGCCGACCACCGCACTCGACGTCACCATCCAGAAGCAGATCCTCGACCTGCTCATGGACCTGCAGGCCAAGACCGGCATGGGCATGATCCTGATCACCCATGATATGGGCGTCGTAGCCGAAACGGCGGATAGGGTCGTCGTCCAGTACATGGGACGCAAGATGGAGGAGGCGGACGTGCTCTCCCTCTTCGAGGCGCCGAAGAGCGCCTATACGCGAGCGCTTCTTTCCGCCCTGCCGGAGAATGCCGTCGGCGACCGTCTGCCCACCGTCTCCGACTTCGCCCTCGACGACACGCCCTACACGGGAGCGCGCACATGAGCGAGATCGTGCTGGAAACCCGCGACATCGTCCGCGACTACCACATCGGCGGCGGTCTCTTCCGCCAGGGCCGCACCGTGCACGCCGTGAAGGGCGTCAGCTTCAAGCTCGAGAAGGGCAAGACGCTGGCCATCGTCGGCGAGAGCGGCTGCGGAAAGTCGACGCTGGCGCGCATGATCACGATGATCGACGCGCCCACCGCCGGCGAACTTTTCATCGACGGCGAAAAGGTCGACATCTTAAGACAAGGGCTGACGCCGGAACTGCGCCGCAAGGTGCAGATCGTCTTCCAGAACCCCTACGGCTCGCTCAATCCGCGCCAGAAGATCGGCGACGTGTTGATGGAGCCGCTCATCATCAATTCCAACATTCCCGTGGGCGAGCGGCGCGAGCGCGCCATGCAGATGCTCAAGAAGGTCGGCCTCGCTCCCGAGCACTTCAACCGCTATCCGCACATGTTCTCCGGCGGTCAGCGCCAGCGCATCGCGATTGCCCGCGCGCTCATGCTCAACCCGCGGCTTCTCGTGCTCGACGAGCCGGTCTCCGCCCTCGACCTGTCGGTGCAGGCGCAGGTCTTGAACCTTTTGGCCGACCTGCAGGACGAGTTCGGCCTCACCTTCGTCTTCATCAGCCACGACCTCTCGGTCGTGCGCTACATCGCCGACGAGGTGATGGTGATGTATTTCGGGGAGGCGGTGGAGTACGGCACGCGCGACGAGGTCTTCTCCAACCCCCGGCACGACTACACCAAGACCCTCTTCGCCGCCACGCCGCGTGCCGATGTCGAGAGCATCCGCGCGCGGCTCGCCAGGAAGGCGGCTTGAGCGGGCTGGCGGGCGACGGCGTTTTGGGGCTGCTTTGGCTCTACGCCCGCGCCTCCGCTTGCCGGCTCAGCACCTGCCTCAGGTTGAAGGCCGCCTCCATGAGATCGCGCGTATAGTCGCTCCTGGGGCGCTCGAAGACCTCGTCCGTCAAGCCCTCCTCCACCACCCGGCCGGACTTCATGACGATGGTGTAGTCGGCCAATGCCTTCACCACGGCCAGGTCGTGGCTGATGAAGATGAAGGACAGGTTGTGGCTTCGCTGGATGCGCCGCAGGAGCGTGATGATCTGCTTCTGTACCGACCGGTCGAGCGCCGAGGTCGGTTCGTCCAGAACGATCACCGTCGGCTTCAGCACCACGGCACGGGCAATCGCGATGCGCTGGCGCTGGCCGCCGGAGAACTCGTGCGGGAAGCGGTTGCGCATGGCCGGGTCCAGCCCCACCTCCTTGAGTGCCTCCATCGCCTGCTCCACGCGCTGGCCGGCCGAAAGCCCCGGCTCGTGCACCAGAAGCCCTTCGGTGATGATCTCGCCCACCGTCATGCGTGGGCTTAAGCTGCCGTACGGGTCCTGGAACACCATCTGCAGGTTCCGCCGGTATGGCCGCATGGCCGCGCGGTCGAAGCCCTGGATGGGCACACCCTGATAGACGACGCGTCCTTCCGACGGCAGCAATTGCAGCAGCGCCCGGCCAAGCGTCGATTTTCCCGAGCCCGACTCGCCGACGATGCCCACCGTCTGGCCCGCCCTCAGGCTCAGCGTCACATCCTGCACCGCCTTCAGCGCGAAACCGGGTGAGAACAGCCCGCCCCTGGCGAAGAAGGTGACCGACACCTTGTCGGCGTCGAGCAGGATCGGCGCGCTTTTCGGCACCGGCGGCTTGTGCCCCTCGGGTTCGGCGGCCAGCAGCATTTTCGTGTAGTCTTTCGTGGGGCGGCTGAAAATCTGCTCCGTCGCCCCTTCCTCCACCACCTTGCCGTGCTGCATCACATACACCCGGTCGGCGAAGGCCTCGACGATGGTCAGATCGTGGGTGATGAAGAGGATCGCCATGCCGAGCTTGTGTTGCAGTTCAGCCAGGAGCCCCAGGATTTCGGCCTGGATCGTCACGTCCAGCGCCGTCGTCGGCTCGTCCGCGATCAAGAGATCCGGGCCGTTGGCAAGCGCCATGGCGATCATCACACGCTGGCGCTGCCCGCCGGACAACTCATGCGGATAGGACCTCAGCCGCCGCTCCGGCTCGGGGATGTGCACCAGCTTCAAAAGCTCCAGCGCCCGTCTCCGCGCCGCGGAAGCCGACAGCCCGCCATGCACACGCAGAGGCTCCGATATCTGCCGCTCGATGGTGTAGAGCGGGTCGAGCGAGGTCATAGGCTCTTGAAAGATCATGGTGATCTTGGCGCCGCGGACGCGATTGAGCTTCTCCCGCGGCAGGCCGACCAGTTCCTGCCCGCGATAGGTGACGGAGCCCTCGGCCCGGCCGTTGGAGGCCAGAAGCCCCATCGCCGCCATCATGATCTGGCTTTTTCCCGAGCCGGATTCGCCCACCACGGCCACCGTCTCCCCGGCTTTCACATGCATATCGACCCCACGCACCGCCTCGACCGCGCCGTCCGGCGTATCGAAGGTGACGCGTATGTCGCGTATGTCGAAGATCGTTTCCGCCATCTTTTCCATCTCAGCGATCCTTCGGGTCGAGCGCGTCGCGCAGTCCGTCGCCAAGGAAGTTGAGGGCGAAGAGAAGCAGGGTGAGCGCCAGCGAGGGATAGAGGAGCATGTAGGCGGCGCCGCGCATGTTGCGTGCGCCCTCGGCGATCAGCACGCCCAGGCTCGTCAGCGGCTCCTGCACGCCGAGCCCGAGGAATGAAAGGAAGCTTTCCAGAAGGATCACCTTGGGAACGAGCAGCGTCATATAGATGATGACCGGTCCCAACGTATTGGGGATGATGTGGCGGCGCAGGATGCCGCCGGAACTCACCCCCAGCGCTTCGGCCGCCTGCACGAACTCGCGCCTTCTGAGCGAGATAGTCTGCCCGCGCACGATGCGCGCCATGTCGAGCCACTCCACCGCGCCGACGGCGATGAACATCAGGACGATGTTGCGGCCGAAGAAGACCACCAGCAGGATGGCGAAGAAGGTGAAGGGCAGCGCATAAAGGATGTCGACCACCCGCATCATCATATTGTCGATGCGCCCGCCGAGGAACCCGGCCGTCGCTCCCCATGCAACGCCGATGAGGAGCGCCACGCCCGTCGCCAGCGCACCGATCATCAGCGAGATGCGGATGGAGATGAGCACGCGCGCGAAGAGGTCGCGCCCATTGGCGTCCGTGCCGAAGATGAAGCGTAGCCGGTGCACGTCGGCTTCCATCGTCACGTGCCGGCCGTCCGCGCTCTGCTCGACGATGCGGGCGTTGGAGAACAGGTCCGAGCGGTCGAGGTAGCGTGTCACGCGCGGGTCGATTTCACGGCTGGAGGATGCCTCCACGCGCAGCGTCCCGCCATCGATCGTCAGCGCATCGATATCGAGCCGCATGCGCGCCGCGACGCTTTCGGCCGCCGGCAGGATCTCGTCCTCGCGCGGATAGGCCTCCAGGCTCGCCGGCACCTTGACGAAGTTCGGATAGACGTTGGCGTAGTGATGCGGCGCCAGCATCGGCCCGAACAGGCCGGCGAAGATGAAGACGATGAGGATGCCGAGGCTTACCATCGCCGCCTTGTTGCGGCGCAGGCGCATGAAGGCGGTGGCCCACAGCGAGCGGCCTTTCACGCCTTCGCCGATAATGGCCGCGGGTGTGTTGGTGGCGATATCAGTCATAGCGCACCCTTGGGTCGAGCGCCGCATAGAGGAGGTCGACAATCAGATTGAAGACCACCACGAAGACGGCGATGATGATGACGGTGCCCATCACAAGCGTGTAGTCGCGGTTGAGCGCCCCTTGCACGAAGTAGCGGCCGATGCCCGGCAGGCCGAAGATCGTCTCCACCACGACCGAGCCGGTCAGAAGCGCGGCCGCCGCAGGTCCGAGATAGGAGACCGCGGGCAGGCAGGCCGCGCGCAGCGCGTGGACGCCGACAATCATACGCGTCGGCAGGCCGTAGGCACGCGCCGTCCGCACGTGGTCGGAGCGGAGTGCCTCGATCATCGAGCCGCGGATAAGGCGGGCGACGATCGCCACCTGCGGCAGCGCCAGCGTGATGACGGGCAGAACCATGTTCTGCGGGCTGCCGCCGCCCCAGCCGCCGGCCGGCAGCATGCTGAGCCACACGCCGAAGATCAGCGACAGGAGTGGCGCCACGACAAAATTGGGCACCGTGATGCCGAATGTCGCCACGGCCGTCACGCTGTAGTCTATCCACGAATTCTGCCTGAGCGCGGCGATTGTGCCGAGCACGGAGCCCGCCAGGAGAGCCACGACAAGCGCCAGGCCGCCGAGCTGGATCGACACCGGCAGCCCGTTCGCGAGCAGTTGCTGCACGCTGAAATCGCGGTAGATGAAGCTAGGCCCCAGGTCGCCGCGCGCCAGGTTGCCGAGATAATAGAGATACTGTTCCCACACCGGGCGATCGAGATGGAAGACCCGGTTCAGGTTCTCCAGCACCTTCGCTTCGAGTGCGCGTTCCTGGTCGAAGGGCCCGCCGGGGGCCACACGCATCAGGAAAAAGGACGCGGTTATGACGAGAAACAGCGTCGGGATCGCCCCGAGCAGGCGACGCAATACATAGCCGAACATTGGCTTGTCTAACTCTCGACTGTGCACGCAGCGGCTGCGCGCATACGTGGAAAGCGCGCAGCCGCCAAACGCGACGTTATTCGGAGAGGCTCATAAAGCGCGTGGGATGAACGTTCCGAATATTGTCCTCCCAGCCCTGCAGCTTGGGCGAGACCAGCGAGAGGGACGAGTAGAAGAGCAGCGGAACGAAGGGCATGTCACGCAGGAACACGGTCTCCGCCTGACGAAGGATCTCGGCCCGCTTCTCAAGATCGCCTTCCGCCGCCGCCTGGTCCATCAAGGCGTCGTATTCGGGGTTCTTGTACTTGGCGTAGTTGAAGCCCGTATTGTCGCTCTCCACCAGGAACAGGAAGTTCTGCGGGTCGGAATAATCGCCGATCCAGCCTGCGCGCGCCACCTCGTAGTCGCTGGTATCCCGCAGCGTCGCATAGTGCGCCGAGAGGTCACGCACGTTGAAGGTGACATTGACCCCCAGTGGCTTCCACATATCGGCGATGGCCGTCGAGGTGTTCTTGTGGTTCTCCGAGTTGTTGTAGGAGATTTCCAGCGTCAGCGGATTGTCGGGGCCGTAGCCGGCTTCCTCCATCAGCGCGATCGCCTGGTCCTCTCGGTCGAGCGGGGACATTTCCGCCCATTCGACCGTGGCGCCGCCGCCTTCGTAGTTGCCGATGCCGGGAGGCACCAGGGAATAGGCGGGAAGCATGGCGCCGGCCCAGATCTCCTCGGCCAGGAATTCGCGGTCGATGACCATCGCGAGCGCCTGCCGCACTTTGGGATCCTTCAGCGCTTCTTTTTCGGTGTTGAGCGCGAAGTAGTAGGTGCCGAGGTAGGGCGCGATGCGGACTTGGTCGCCCAGGCGCTCTTTCAGCGAGGTGATCTGCTCGGTGGGCAGGTCGGAGCAGCTATGCACCTCACCCGCCTCGAAGCGGCGCACACAGGTGGCGCGGTCCTCGATCGGCAGATATTCGATACGATCGATGGCGGCGCTGTCGGATTCGCGGAATTCCGGGTTCTTCTCCATCACGATCTTGTCGCCGGGCGTGAAGGAGACGAGGGTGTAGGCGCCGTTGGTCACCATGTTTTCCGGCGTCACGAAATCGCTTCCGTGTTCCTCGACGCTCGCCTTGTGCACCGGCAAACCGGTCTGATGGGTCAGGAGCTCGATGAAATAGGGGGTCGGCTGCTCTAGCGTGATCTCCAACGTCTTCTCGTCGATCGCCCTGGCGCCGAGTTCGGTGGGTTCCATCTCGCCCTTGTTGATCTTCTCGGCGTTCTTGATGGGAAAGAGGATGTTGGCGTATTTCGCACCTGTCTCCGGCGTCATGATGCGCTGGAAGGAAAAGACGAAATCCTCCGCCGTGACCGTGTCGCCGTTCGACCATGTCGCGTCGTCGCGCAGTTTAAAGGTGTAGGTCAGGCCGTCGTCGGAGACTTCCCAGCTCTCCGCGGCGCCGGGAATGACATCGGCCTTGCTGTCGTTGATTACGAGCCCCTCGTAGAGGTCACGGAAAAGGTGGGCCTCGGCCACGGTCGAGGTCTTGTGCTGGTCCAGCGTTTCCGGATCGCCGTCGTTTCCGCGGATATAGGTCGTTTCAGCCAGCGCCATGTTTGCCCCGGCGACCACACCCGCGGCCGCCAGCGCGCCGGCCAGAAGTGGCCGGACAACTGCAAGTTTCAGCATACTCAATACTCCCATCTTTTCGCGTTTCGCGATTGTTTGTTGATTTGGCTCGGTCGCGAGCGCAGCTTCGTCTGGAAGAGAAAATTTGCGTGACGCCTGTCAGTCGAAAAAGCGGATAGACGTTTTTCTTCCCCCCTTCCGGTTCGACACAGCATGGCTGGATATCGCCGAAGGCAACGCGTTTAACGAGCCTGGTTGGAGGCCTGATTAGGCATCGAAATGACGCGCACGTCAAACAGATTCCTGTCTAAACAATAAGCAGCAACAAGCGGACCACGGCGTGCCGGCACAAGCAATAAAATTGCCGCCCCGCTTGCCCGCGCCGTGCAAAGTTGCGCCTGGAAAGCAGCAAGCGCCGTGCAGCGGCCGACGGCGGAGACGATGGTTTCTAAAGGAGAAAAGAAGAGAGGCAGCCAAACCCAGCGCCTCGAAACAGGGGTGACCCGCCACCCGAAGCCGAAGGCGTAAGGTGGTGCCGCTTGTCAGACTCGAACTGACGACCTCCGCATTACGAATGCGATGCTCTACCAACTGAGCTAAAGCGGCTGAGGCCGGCTGGCGCCGGCATCCCATGCGTGACGCCTGATACCCGCATCGCCGGCGAAGATCAAGTGATCTTGCGCTGCTTTGCAAGATGGCTCCGTCCCCTCCGAAATGGTCATGGACTCTCCCGCAGCCTGCGCTAAGCTGTCGGTATGACCCACCGTCCGTGGTGGGCGGATGCATCACGGCAACGACCGACCTGAGGAGGGACCCATGGCGGAAATTTCGATGACGGTGAACGGCCGCAAGGTGACAGGCACGGTGGAGGACCGCACGTTGCTGGTCCATTTCCTGCGTGAGAACCAGGGCCTGACCGGCACCCATGTCGGCTGCGACACCTCGCAGTGCGGCGCCTGCGTCGTCCACCTCGACGGCAAGGCGGTCAAGTCCTGCACCATGCTGGCCGCCCAGGCCTCGGGCTCGCAGGTGCTCACCATCGAAGGCCTCGCCGAGGGCGGCGAACTGCACCCCGTGCAGGCCGCTTTCAAGGAGCACCACGGCCTGCAGTGCGGCTTCTGCACGCCCGGCATGATCATGGCCGCGGTCGACATGATCCGCCGCCATCCGCAGGGCCTCGACGAGAAGACCGTGCGCGCGGAGCTGGAGGGCAACATCTGCCGCTGCACCGGCTACCACAACATCGTCAAGGCGGTCCTGGCCGCCTCGGAGGCGATGAGCGGCAAGGCGAAGGCAGCGTGAGGAAGTGAATGGTGAGTGGTGAATAGAAGCGAACGGCGCCAAGCCGGAGACTGAAGCTCTCCAAGAGCGTTGTCTTTCACTACTCACTACCTCGCTATTCCCATTCCGACGGAGGAGGAACGTCATGGGTATCGAAGGCATCGGCGCCAGAGTGGCGCGCAAGGAAGACAAGCGGTTCCTAACCGGCCTCGGCCGCTATGTGGACGACATGGTGGTGCCCGGCATGAAACACGCCGTCTTCGTGCGCAGCCCGCACGCGCACGCGGCGATCAAGAGCATCGACACCAAGAAAGCCAAGGCCATGCCCGGCATCATCGGCGTGCTGACGGGCGCCGAGTTAAAGACCGACGGCATCGGCAACTTGATCTGCGGCTGGATGATCCATTCCAAGGACGGTACGCCGATGAAGATGGGCGCCTATTCGGGGCTCGCCACAGACCGCGTGCGCTATGTGGGCGAGGCGGTTGCCGTCGTCGTGGCTGAAACAAGGGGCCAGGCGCGCGACGCCGCCGAGGCGGTCGAGATCGACTATGAGGAGATGCCGGCCGTCACCGACGCGGTCAAGGCGCTGGAGAAGGGCGCGCCGCAGCTCCACCCCGAGGCCGAGAACAACCTCATCTACGACTGGGAGATCGGCGACGCCTCCGCCGTCGACCAGGCGCTCGATGGCGCCGCCCATGTGACGCGTATGAAGCTCGTCAACAACCGCCTCGTGCCCAACGCGATGGAGCCGCGCGCCGCCCTCGGCCACTACGATAAGGCGGAGGACCACTTCACCCTGTGGACCACCAGCCAGAACCCGCACGTGGCCCGCCTCGTCATGAGCGCTTTCTACAATGTCGCGCCGGAGAACAAGCTGCGCGTCATCGCGCCGGACGTCGGCGGCGGCTTCGGCTCCAAGATATACGTCTACCCGGAGGAGATCGTCTGCCTGTGGGCCTCCAAGAAGACCGGCGTGCCGGTCAAATGGGTCGCCGACCGTACAGAGAGCTTCCTCACCGACGCCCATGGCCGTGATCATCACACGGAGGTTTCGCTCGGCTTCGACGCCGACAACCGTATGGTCGCGTTGAAGGTCGACACCATCGCCAATTTTGGCGGCTACATGTCGCTCTTCTCCTCCTGCGTGCCCACCTATCTCTATGCCACCTTGCTTTCCGGGCAGTACGCCATCCCGGCGATCCACTGCAACGTGCGGGCGGTCTACACCAACACCGCACCGGTGGACGCCTATCGCGGCGCCGGCCGGCCGGAGGCCACCTATCTGCTCGAACGCACGGTGGAGACGGCGGCGCGCGAGCTGGGCGTCTCCCCAGCCGATCTGCGCCGCAAGAACTTCATCCGCGAGTTCCCCTACCAGACCCCCGTCATCATGAATTATGACGCGGGCGATTATGAAGCCTCGCTGGATGCCGCCATGCGCGAGGCCGACTATGCCGGCTTCCCCGCCCGCCGCGACGAGGCGAAGAAAAGGGGCAAATTACGCGGCATCGGCATGAGTTGCTACATCGAGGCCTGCGGCATCGCGCCCTCCCAGGCGGTTGGCAGCCTCGGCGCCGGCGTGGGTCTCTGGGAGTCGGCCGAAGTGCGGGTAAACGCCGCCGGCACGATCGAGGTGCTGACGGGCTCGCACAGCCACGGCCAGGGCCACGAGACCACCTTCGCCCAGGTGGTGGCCTCACGTTTCGGCGTGCCGCTCGAGCAGGTCTCCATCGTCCACGGCGACACGGACAAGGTGCAGATGGGCATGGGCACCTACGGCTCGCGCTCCGGCGCTGTCGGCGCCAGCGCCATCGTCAAGGCGCTCGACAAGGTCGAGGCCAAGGCGAAGAAGATCGCCGCCCACCTTCTGGAGGCTGACGAGAGCGACATCGTCATCGAAAACGGCGAGGCAAAGGTCGCCGGCACGGACCGGACCCTGCCATGGTTCCAGGTGGCGCTCGCCGCTTATACGGCGCACAACCTGCCGGAGGGCATGGAGCCCGGCCTGAAGGAGGGCGCCTTCTACGACCCGACCAACTTCACCTTCCCCGCCGGCTGCTACATCGCCGAAGTCGAGGTGGACCCGGAGACCGGGCACACCGACGTCGTGCAGTTCGTGGCGTCGGACGACTTCGGCAACATCATCAATCCGCTGATCGTCGAAGGGCAGGTGCATGGTGGGCTGGCGCAGGGCATCGGCCAGGCGCTTCTGGAGGGCTGCCATTACGATCCGACCTCGGGCCAGCTCGTCACCGCCTCCTACATGGACTACACCATGCCGCGCGCCGGCGACCTTCCGTCATTCCAGGTATCGACCACCAACACCCCGTGCCCTGGCAATCCGCTCGGCGTCAAGGGGTGCGGCGAGGCCGGTGCCATCGGCTCCCCGCCGGCGATCATCAACGCGATAACGGACGCGATCGGCAACAACGACCTGAGCATGCCGGCAACACCGCAGAAGGTGTGGGCGGCGATGCGGAGAAATCAGTGAATAGGGGATAGTGAATAGGGAGATAGTGAGTAGTGGAGGCTTGAGATCGGCGTCGAGCCCACAGAGAGGTCACTACTCACTACTCACTACTCACTACTCACTACCTCGCTCATCGACCTCGAAGAGGAGAACCCAATGCACCAGACCACCTACCACCGCGCATCCTCCGTTTCCGAGGCGGTGAAGCTGTTGAACGATGCCGACGACGGCAAGTATGTCGCCGGCGGGCAGACGCTCATCCCCACCATGAAGCAGCGCCTCGCCGCGCCGTCCGACCTGGTGGACCTGCGCCACATCGCCGACCTCAAGGGCATCGAGGTCTCAGGCGACAAGGTGAAGATCGGGGCCGCCGCCACCCATGCGGAGGTGGCCGAAAACGCTGCGCTCGCCAAAGCCTGCCCGGCGCTCTGCCATCTCGCCACCCATATCGGCGACCCGCATGTGCGCCACATGGGAACCATCGGCGGCTCCATCGCCAACAACGATCCCGCGGCCGACTACCCGGCGGCCCTTCTGGCGCTCGCCGCCACCGTACACACCAACAAGCGTGAGATCTCGGCCGACGATTTCTTCGTCGACCTGTTCGAGACCGCGCTCGAGGACGACGAGATCATCACCGCCGTCTCCTTCACCGTTCCGGAGAAGGCGGGCTACGGCAAATTCCCCAACCCGGCCTCGCGTTATGCGCTCACCGGCGTCTTCGTGGCCAGGCGGGCGGATGGCGTGCGTGCCGCCGTCACGGGTGCCGGCGAGAACGGCGTCTTCCGCGCCGAGGCGATCGAGAAGGCGCTCTCCTCCTCCTTCGACGCCTCCGCTCTCGATGGCGTCACCATCCCGGCCGACGGCCTGATGACCGACATCCACGCCTCCGCCGAATACCGCGCCAACCTCATCGCCGTGATGGCCAAGCGCGCCGTACAGGCGGCGAATGGGTGAGTGACGGCGCCTGGGGCAAGGCCTTCGAGCGGCTGCGCGAAGCCGCCGCAGGCCTGCCCGAGGTGGAAGAAAGCACATCGTACGGCACGCCTTCATTGAAGGTGCGCAAGAAGTTCCTGGCCAGGGTGAAAGATCCCGAGACCATCGTCCTGATGTGTCCGCTGGAGGAAAAGGAGATGCTCCTTTCCGCCGCGCCCGACATCTTTTATGAGACCGACCACTACAGGGGCTGGCCCGCCATCCTGGCGCGCATCCACCGCATCGCCCCTGATGAGCTTCGCCACCGGCTGGAGCGCGCTTGGCGCATGCAGGCGCCGAAGCGCCTCGCCGCCGCCCGCGATCGCGGACGGGAAAGCCCTTCCGACAGCTGATTCCGCCGCCTACTGCCCGGCGCTATACGCCGCGATCGCCGCCATATTCACGATGTCGGAATCCTTGGCGTTGAGCGACACGATCTGCACCGGCTTGTTGAGCCCCACCAGAAGCGGCCCGATCACCGTCGAGCCGCCCAGTTCCTGCAGCATCTTGGTGGAGATCGAGGCCGAGTGGAACGCCGGCATGACCAGCACGTTCGCCGGCCCCGACAGGCGGCAGAACGGATATTGCTGCATCAGTTGCGGGTTGAGCGCCACGTCCGCCGCCATCTCGCCGTCATACTCGAAGTCGACGCGCCGCTTGTCGAGAATGCGAACGGCTTCCTGCACCTTGGCCGAGCGCTCGCCCGGCGGGTGGCCGAAGGTGGAATAGGCGAGCATGGCCACGCGCGGCTCGTATCCCATGCGCCGCGCCATGCCGGCGGCTTCCTCGGCGATGTCGGCAAGTTCCTCCGAGGTCGGCATATCGTGGACGGCCGTATCGGCCACCAGCACCGTGCGCCCGCGGCACAGCGCGATCGATACGCCGATGACGCGGTGTCCGGGCCGGGCGTCGATGATGCGGCGTATATCGTCGAGCGCGGTGGAATAGTTGCGCGTCAGCCCCGTTACCACCGCATCCGCATCCCCAAGCGCCAGCATGCAGGCGGCGAAGTGGTTGCGGTCGTTGTTGATCAGCCTCTGGCAGTCGCGGAAGAGATAGCCCTTGCGCTGCATCCGCTCGTAGAGATGGTGGGCATAGATGCCGTTGCGCCGCGACAGCCGGGCGTTGATGAGCTCGATGCCGGGCCGGGAGAGGTCGACGCCGGCGTTGCGCGCCGTCTCCTGCATCTGCTCCTCGCGGCCTAGAAGGATTGCAGTGCCCAGCTTCTGGTTCACGTAGGAGACGGCCGCCCGCATCACCTGCTCCTCCTCGCCCTCGGCGAAGACAACGCGCTTGGGCTGGCGGCGCACCCGGTCGTGGATGCGCTGCAGTGTGGAGGCGATCGGGTCGCGTCGAGCGGAAAGCTCGTTGGCGTATTTCTCCATGTCGAGGATCGGCCGCCGCGCCACGCCCGTATCCATCGCCGCCTTGGCGACCGCCACCGGTACGGCCGAGATCAGCCTGGGATCGAACGGCACGGGGATGATGTAGTTGGGCCCGTATTTCGGCCGGTTGCCCTGATAGGCCGCCGCGACGTCGTCCGGCACGTCCTGCCGGGCAAGTGCAGCCAGGGCCTCCGCCGCCGCCACTTTCATCGCTTCGTTGATGGTGGTCGCCCTGACATCCAGCGCACCGCGGAAGATATAGGGAAAGCCGAGCACGTTGTTGACCTGGTTCGGATAGTCCGAGCGCCCCGTGGCCATGATGGCGTCAGTGCGGATCTCGGCCACCTCCTCCGGTGTGATCTCCGGGTCCGGATTGGCCATCGCGAAGATGATCGGGTTCCTGGCCATGGACTGCACCATGGCCGGCGTCAGCGCGCCCTTGGCCGAAAGGCCGAAAACCACATCCGCGCCCTCGAGCGCCTCTGCCAGCGTGCGCTTGTCGGTCTCCACCGCATGGGCCGACTTCCACTGGTTCATGCCCTCCTTGCGCCCCCTGTAGACGACACCTTTCGTGTCGCACAGGATGACGTTTTCCGGCGCAAATCCCATCGCCTTGGCCAGTTCGATGCAGGCGATGCCGGCCGAACCCGCCCCGTTGCAGACGAGCTTCGTCGTCTTCAGGTCGCGCCCCGTCAGATCGAGCGCGTTGATGAGCCCGGCCATGGCGATAATGGCCGTGCCGTGCTGGTCGTCATGGAAGACGGGGATGTCCATCAACTCGCGCAGCCGGCTTTCGATGATGAAGCACTCCGGCGCCTTGATGTCTTCAAGGTTGATGCCGCCGAAGGAAGGGCCAAGCAGCTTGACGCAGTTGACGAACTCGTCGGCGTCCTCGGTGTCCACCTCGAGATCGATGGAATCGACATCGGCAAAGCGCTTGAATAGCACCGCCTTGCCCTCCATCACCGGTTTCGAGGCCAGCGCCCCGAGATTGCCGAGCCCCAGGATCGCCGTGCCGTTGGAGATCACCGCTACAAGGTTGCCCCGCGTCGTGTAGTCGAAGGCGCGGCTCGGATCCTCGGCGATCGCCTTCACGGGCACGGCCACGCCCGGCGAATAGGCCAGCGAGAGGTCCCGCTGCGTGGCCATCGGCTTGGTCGGGTTGACCTCCAGTTTGCCCGGTCGGCCCGAGGCGTGGAAATCCAGCGCCTCCTGCGGGCTCACCGAGGGGCCCTGTCTCTCAGTCTTGTCCATCTCCGCCACGCTCCTCCGCTCCCTCCCATGTCGGCTTCTTGTGGAGTTTTGCCGAACACGCGTGCATAAGGCTACACTTGCGGTAGGTAAATGGCCAAGCAGAGCTAAACGCGCGTTTTTTGAAGGGGCGCTTCTTGAACGACGAAACGCCGATCCGTCAGCGTGAGGCCGCCGCAGTGGGTGCATCCGCAGCCGGCGCGACGCCGATGATGCAGCAGTATATCGAGATCAAGGCGGCCAACGCCGACTCGCTGCTCTTCTACCGCATGGGCGATTTTTACGAGCTGTTCTTCGAGGATGCGGAGGTGGCAAGCCGCGGCCTCGGCATCACGCTCACCAAGCGTGGCAAGCACCAGGGCGAAGACATCCCCATGTGCGGCGTGCCGGTGCATGCGGCCGACGATTACCTGCAGAAGCTCATCGCGCTCGGCCACCGCGTCGCCGTCTGCGAGCAGATGGAGGACCCGGCGGAGGCCAAGAAGCGTGGCTACAAGTCCGTGGTGCGCCGCGATGTCGTCCGCCTCGTCACCCCCGGCACCATTACCGAGGAAAAGCTCCTCGACCCTTCCGAAGCCAACTACCTGATGGCACTGGGCCGCGTGAAGGGCGGGGAGGAGCAGCTTGCGCTCGCCTGGATCGACATCTCCACCGGCACCTTCCGCGTTGTCTCCACCACGCCCGAGCGGCTTCTTGCCGACATCCTGCGCGTCGACCCGCGCGAGTTGATCGTCGCCGAGCCCGTCTACCACGACGAAGCCCTGCGCCCGGTCTTCGATACGCTCGGCCGCGTCGCCAACCCGCAGCCGCCGAGCTTCTTCGATTCGTCCAGTGCGTCCGCCCGCCTTTCCCGCTTCTACGGCGTTGCCACCCTCGACGGCTTCGGCCGCTTCTCGCGCGCCGAGCTTTCCGCCATCTCCGGCGCCGTCGCCTATGTGGAAAAGACGCAGAAGGCCGAACGCCCGCCGCTTGGCCGCCCCGAGCGCGACGAGGAGGGCGCCAGCCTCTTCATCGACCCCTCCACCCGCGCCAACCTGGAGCTTACCCGCACGCTTTCCGGCCAGCGTGACGGCAGCTTGCTCAAGGCCATCGACCGCACGGCGACCGGCGCCGGCGGAAGGCTGCTCGCCGAACGCCTGACATCTCCGCTCACTGACCCCGGGGCCATCGGCGAGCGCCTCGATTCCGTCTCCTTCTTCCTTGAGGAAGCGACCCTGCGCGAGGGCCTGCGCGAGCTCTTGAAGGGCGTGCCCGACATCAGCCGCGCGCTCTCCCGCCTCGCCCTCAACCGCGGCGGCCCGCGCGATCTCGGCGCGCTCGCCGGCGGGCTGGAAGCCGCCGTGTCGATTGCCGGCCTCCTGCGCGATAAGGAGCTGCCGTCCGAACTCGCCCGCGCCCTCGCGCAGTTGGCCGCGCTCCCCGCAGATCTCGCCGCCCACCTGGAAAAGGCGCTCGCCGAAGACTTGCCGCTCCTGAAGCGCGACGGCGGCTTCGTGCGCGCCGGCTACGACGCCGAGTTGGACGAGATGCGGGCGCTGCGCGACCAGTCGCGCCGCGTCATCGCCGCCATGGAGCGCGATCTGGTCGAGGAGACGGGCATCCGCTCCCTGAAGATCCGCCACAACAACGTGCTCGGCTACTACATCGAGGTGACGGCCAATAACAGCCAGGTCATGACCGGCACGGATGAAGCCAAGGCCCGCTTCATCCACCGCCAGACCATGGCCAGCGCCATGCGCTTCACCACCACCGAGCTCGCAGGGCTCGAAACCAAGATCGCCAACGCCGCCGACAGGGCGCTTTCCATCGAGCTCACCGTCTTCGACCGCCTGATATCGGAAGTCGTTGCCGCCTCCGAGCCGCTCCGTACCGCCGCGCAGGCGCTCGCCGTGCTCGACGTCTCCGCCGCCCTCGCCACCCTTGCCGAGAGCGAAGCCTACTGCCGTCCCGCCGTCGACGACAGCCTCGACTTCCACATCGAGGGCGGCCGCCATCCGGTGGTGGAACAGGCGCTGCGCCGCCAGCTCGGCGAGCCTTTCGTCGCCAACGATTGCGACCTGTCGCCGGCGGAGGGCGAAAAGGCCGGTGCCATCTGGCTACTGACCGGCCCGAACATGGGCGGCAAGTCCACCTTCCTGCGCCAGAACGCGCTGATCGCCGTCATGGCCCAGATGGGCTCCTTCGTGCCCGCGCGCCTTGCCCGCATCGGCGTCGTCGACCGTCTCTTCTCCCGCGTCGGCGCCTCCGACGACCTTGCCCGAGGCCGCTCCACCTTCATGGTCGAGATGGTCGAGACCGCCGCCATCCTCAATCAGGCCGGCGAACGCTCCCTGGTCATCCTCGACGAGATCGGCCGTGGCACGGCTACCTTCGACGGCCTCTCCATCGCCTGGGCGGCCGTCGAATACCTGCATGAGAAGAACCGCTGCCGCGCCCTCTTCGCCACCCACTTCCATGAGATGACGGCGCTTACCGAAAAGCTCCCCCGCCTTGCCAACGTCACCATGCGGGTGAAGGAGTTCGAGGGCGAGGTGATCTTCCTGCACGAGGTCGCGCGCGGTGCCGCCGACCGTTCCTACGGCGTCCAGGTCGCCCGCCTGGCGGGGTTGCCCGCCGCGGTGGTGGAGCGCGCGAAGGAGGTCCTGCACCGGCTGGAGGAGGGGGAGACCGGCGGCAAGGCGGATCGGCTGGCCGACGACTTGCCTCTCTTCACCGCCGCCGCCCGCCACGAGCCGGCAAAGCCGAAAGAGGCGGATCGTCTCAGGCAAGCGCTCGATGCCGTCAATCCGGACGAGATGACACCGAGGGAAGCGCTGGAGGCGCTCTACCGGTTGAAGGCACTGGATTGAGGCGATTGAGAGCCCCATTTCACCGTCCCTGCAAACACGCTATAGACGCGGGCGAAAGAGCGCCTTTTCTCTTCCCTTGGGGCTATCGCTTATGGATTCTGAGTCCCTGATCGGACCCCCACCCCTTACCCCTCCCCTCAAGGGGGAGGGGGGCGTCGACGTCTCAGAATCCCCCTCCCCCTTGAGGGGAGGGGTAAGGGGTGGGGGTCCCGGCGAAGCCGGCAAAAACGACTCATATGCAATAACGCTAACCTTTGCTGGGAAGAGAGGGTGCGCGGACACTGCGCACCACCTCAACGGCCACACAGGAACCGGATGGCGAAGATCCCCCTGAAACTCGACCAGATCATCGACACCGCCAACCTCAGGGCGGAGCTTGACACCCTTGCAGAGAAGGGCAAGCCCGGCTCCCCCGAGACGCGGACCTGCGTGATGAAGCTCCTCAAGGCCCGCCTCGCCGATGGCCAAAAGACCGCCGAGGCCATGCTTGCCGAGGATGGCGGCGGCACCGCCTGCGCCATCCGCCTCTCTCACCTGATGGACGAGATCGTCCACGCCGTTCACGACTTCGCCGCCGCCTACGTCTATCCTTCCGAGAACCGCTCCGCCGCCGAACGCATGGCCATCGTCGCCGTCGGCGGGTACGGCCGCGGCACACTTGCGCCCGGCTCCGACGTCGACCTCCTGATCCTGCTTCCCTACAAGCAGACGCCCTGGGGCGAGCAGGTGGCCGAATACATTCTCTACATGCTGTGGGACATGGGCCTGAAGGTCGGGCACGCCACCCGCAACATCGACGAGTGCATTCGCCACGCGCGTACCGACATCACCATCCGCACGGCCGTTCTGGAGGCCCGCTTCATCTGCGGCGACCAGACGCTCTATGACGATCTCGTCGCCCGCTTCGACAAGGAGATCGTCAAGGACACGGGCGCGGAATACATCCAGGCCAAGCTTGCCGAGCGCGATCAGCGCCACGCCAAGGCCGGCGAGAGCCGTTATCTCGTCGAGCCCAACGTCAAGGACGGCAAGGGCGGCCTGCGCGACCTCCATACCCTCTTCTGGATCGGCAAATACTATTATCGCGTGCGCGAGGCCGAGGAGCTGGTGGAAAAAGGCGTCTTCACCCGTCGCGAATATCTCCAGTTCCACAAGGCGGAGGATTTCCTCTGGGCCGTGCGCTGCCATATGCACTTCCTCACCGGCAAGGCGGAAGAGCGGCTGCACTTCGACATCCAGCCCGACATTGCCGAGAGGCTGGGCTATACGAGCCACCCCGGCCTCTCCCCCGTCGAACGCTTCATGAAGCACTACTTCCTCACCGCCAAGTCGGTGGGTGACCTGACGCGCATCTTCTGCGCCGCTCTGGAGGAAGAGCAGGCCAAGCACGTGCCCGGCTTCAACCGCATCTTCCTCACCTTCTCGCGCCGCAAGCGCAAGCTCGCCGGCACCAGCGACTTCATCGTCGACAACCATCGCATCAACATCGCCGACGAGGGCGTCTTCGAGCGCGACCCCGTCAACATGCTGCGTCTCTTCTGGTTCGCCGACCGTCATGGGCTGGAGTATCACCCGGACGCGCTGAAGCTGCTCACCCGTTCGCTCAACCTGATCGACCGCAACCTTCGCCGTGACAAAGAGGCGAACCGCCTCTTCATGGACCTGCTCACTTCCGACCGCGATCCCGAGCTCAACATGCGCCGCATGAACGAAGCCGGCGTGCTCGGCAAGCTCATCCCCGATTTCAACAAGATCGTGGCGATGATGCAGTTCTCCATGTACCACCATTATACGGTCGACGAGCACTTGATCCGCTGCCTCGGCGTTCTGGCCGAGATCGAGCGCGGCGAGGACGAGAAGGTCCACCCGCTCGCCCACTCGCTTTTGCCGGGGCTGAAGTCCTGGCGCGCGGTGCTGTACACGACGATGCTCTTCCACGACATCGCCAAGGGCCGGCCGGAGGACCATTCCGTCGCCGGCGCCCGCATCGCCCGCCGGCTGTGCCCGCATATGGGCTTCGAAAAGGCCGAGACGGAGATGATCGCCTGGCTCATCGAGCAGCATCTCGCCATGTCCATGACGGCGCAGATGCGCGATCTCAACGACCGCAAGACCATCCAGGATTTCGCCGATATCGTGCAATCGGTTGAAAGGCTGAAGCTCTTGCTCGTCGTCACCGTCTGCGACATCCGCGGCGTCGGTCCCGGCGTGTGGAACGGCTGGAAGGGCCAACTCCTGCGCACTCTCTACTACGAGACCGAGCTTCTTCTCACCGGCGGCTTCTCGGAAGCTTCCCGCGCTGCCAGGGCCGAGGCCGCGCGTGCCGCGCTTGCCGAGGCGCTGCACAAGGCCGGCTGGGAAGAAGCGGACGCCCGCCGCTACATCGCCCTTCACTACGAGAACTACCTCCTGGCGGTAGACCAGGAAGACCAGGTGCGCCACACCGAGTTCATCCGTGCCGCCGACCGGCAGGACAGGGCGCTTTCCACCATGGTCAAGCCACACAGCTTCGAGGCGGTCACCGAGATCACGGTGCTGGCGCCCGACCACCCGCGCCTTCTCTCCGTCATCGCCGGCGCGTGTGCCGCGGCCGGCGCCAACATCGTCGACGCGCAGGTCTTCACCACCACCGACGGCCGCGCGCTCGACACCATCCTCATCAGCCGCGAGTTCGACTATGACGACGACGAGCGCCGCCGCGCCCGGCGCGTCGGCCGTCTCATCGAGGACGTGCTGTCCGGCAAGGAATATCTGCCCAACGTTCTGGAAAAGCGCACCAAGCCGAAGCGGGGCGCGAAAACCTTCCGCATCGAGCCGCGCGCCGAAGTCCGCAACACGCTGTCGAACCGCTTCTCCGTCGTCGAGGTGGAGTGCCTTGACCGACCGGGCCTCCTCTCCGAGGTCACCGGCGCCCTCTCCGACCTGTCGCTCGACATCGCCTCCGCCCACATCACCACCTTCGGCGAAAAGGTCATCGACACTTTCTATGTCACCGACTTGACGGGCGCGAAGATCGAAAACCCCGACCGCCTCACCGCCATCCGCCAGGAGCTTCTGGAGGTGCTGGAAAAGGGGCCGGCAAAGCGCGGCAACCATCGGGCGCGGGCGAAGACGGTGGTTGCATGAGGTGGGCAGGCGAAGGGAAGTTTTAGGTGGAAGCAAACATGCTTGCAGATGTAGGCGCCCCCTCGCGCCGACCTTTCCATCCAACCGGAACCCCCAACCCATGAGCCTCATCGCCAAATTCGCCAGCGTCGGCAGCGCTACCATGGCAAGCCGCATTCTCGGCTTCGCCCGTGAGGCGCTGGTGGCCGCCGCGCTTGGCGCCGGCCCCGTCACCGATGCCTTCTACGCCGCCTTCCGCTTCCCCAATCTCTTCCGTCGTCTCTTTGCCGAAGGTGCCTTCAACACCGCCTTCATCCCGCTCTTCTCCAAGGAGTTGGAGGGCGGCGGCATGGAGGCGGCAAGGAAGTTCGGCGAGGACGTGCTGGCCGTCCTGCTGACAGCCCTTCTGGCGCTCTCGGCGCTCGCCATGATCTTCATGCCCTTCCTGGTCGCCACCATCGTGGCGCCGGGCTTCGCCGACACGCCGGAAAAGTTTGACCTCACGGTCGTCATGACGCGCGTCATGTTCCCCTATCTTCTCTTCATGTCGCTGGTGGCCATGCTGTCGGGCGTCATGAACGCCATGCGCAAGTTCTTCCTTGCAGCCCTTGCCCCGGTGCTCCTCAACGTCATCCTCATCGCGGTGCTGGCCACCGCGCTCTCAGTGGAGTTGCCGGCGCGCACCACCGGCCTGTGGCTCGCCTGGGGCGTCTTTGCCTCCGGCATCGCCCAGCTTCTCATCCTCGTCGTCGCCGTGCGCCGCGCCGGCTTCACCATACGCTTGCATGTGCCCCGCCTCACCCCCGCCGTGCGCCGCCTGCTGGTGCTGATGGCGCCGGCGCTCGTCACCGGCGGCATCATGCAGATCAACCTGCTCGTCGGTCAGATCATAGCTTCCGTCCAGGACAAGGCGATCGCGCTCCTCAACTTCGCCGACCGCATCAACCAGCTCCCCCTCGGCGTCATCGGCATCGCCGTCGGCGTGGTGCTCCTGCCGGAGCTTTCGCGCTCGCTGAAGGCCGGTGACCTTGCCGATGCGCAGCACCTGCAGAACCGCTCCCTGGAATTCGCTCTCGGCCTTACCGTGCCGGCCGCGGTGGGGCTCATGGTCATGCCCGCTCCCATCGTCGGCCTCCTCTACGAGCGCGGCGAGTTCACCGCCCTCGACACGCAGATGACCGCCGCCGCCCTTGCCGCCTTCGCCTCCGGCTTGCCGGCCTATGTGCTAACCAAGGTTTTCCAGCCCGGCTTCTTCGCCCGCGAGGATATGAAGACGCCGATGTGGTTCTCGCTCGTCACCGTCGTCGTCAACATCGCACTCAGCCTCGTGCTCTTCCCGCTCTACGGCCACGTCGCCATCGCGCTCGCCACCTCCCTCTCGTCCTGGGTCAACGTCGTCCTGCTCGCCGGCACCTTGTGGCGGCGCAACGATTTCCGCCCGTCGGCCGTCACCAGCCGCCGCATCGTCATGATCCTCGTCTCCAGCGCCCTCATGGGCGGCGTCGCCTATGGCCTTGACGCGGTGCTCCTCGCCCCGCAGCAAGGCGCCGCCCTGCCTCTGCGCGCCGCGGCGGTGCTGTTCGTCGTTGCCGCAGCAGTGATCACCTATCTCGCCCTCGCCGTCCTCACGGGTGCCGTCGACCGCACGGAGCTAAGGGCGGCGATGAGGCGCCGCGGGGCTTGATTGCGCCCGCCGCCTCGTCCATAAGCCCCACGCGCAAAAGCGCCATTCGGATCTTCAGGATTTCTCCATGAGTGAGTTTAAGGTGAGTGAGTTCAGGCAGCTCGTCTTTTCCGGAGTGCAGCCCACGGGCAACCTCCACCTCGGCAATTACCTTGGTGCCCTGCAGAAGTTCGTCGCCCTGCAGGATGTCTACGAGTGCATCTACTGCGTCGTCGACCTCCATTCCCTGACCGCCACCCTGGTTCACGACGACCTGGCCGATCAGACGCGCGCCATCGCCGCCGCCTACCTCGCCAGCGGCCTCGACCCGAAGAAGAACATCATCTTCAATCAGTCCCGTGTGCCTCAGCACGCCGAGCTTGCCTGGATCTTCAACTGCGTCGCCCGCATCGGCTGGATGAACCGGATGACCCAGTTCAAGGACAAGGCCGGCAAGGACCGCGAGAACGCCTCCCTCGGCCTGCTCGCCTATCCGAGCCTGATGGCCGCCGACATCCTGCTCTACCGTGCCACCCACGTGCCGGTGGGCGAGGACCAGAAGCAGCATCTGGAGCTGGCCCGCGACATCGCCCAGAAATTCAACAATGACTTCTCGAAGCGTATCGCGGCCCTCGGCTACGGTGTGGAGATGGACGTGGGCGAGGAGCGCGTCAACGGCTTCTTCCCGCTTACCGAGCCGCTCATCGAGGGCCCGGCCACCCGCGTCATGAGCTTGCGCGACGGCACCAAGAAGATGTCGAAGTCCGACCCATCGGACCTCTCGCGCATCAACCTGTCCGACGACGCCGATGCCATCGCCCGCAAGATCAAGAAGGCCAAGACGGACCCCAATCCCCTGCCGGGCGACCTTGAAGGCCTCGCCGGGCGCCCCGAGGCCGAAAACCTTGTGGGCATCTATGCCGCCCTTGCCGGCGTCCCGCGCGACACGGTGATTGCGGAGTTCGGCGGCCGCCAGTTCTCCGATTTCAAGCCGGCCCTCGCCGAACTGGCGGTCGAGAAGCTGGCGCCGATCAACGCCGAGATGCGCCGCATCTCGGCCGATCCGGCCTATGTCGACGCCGTCCTGCGCGACGGCGGCGAGCGCGCCGGCGCCCGCGCCGAGGCCACCATGAAAAAGGTGCACGAGATCATCGGGCTCCTGGCCGACTAGAGCAACTCCAGGAAAAGTGGAAACCGGTTTTCCGTCCGGAATTGCGACAAAACAAAAAGTTGGGCCAGTTCATCGATTTCATGAAGCGATGATCTGGTCCAGAGCTACAACTACACGCGGCTTGCCGCCCGCCCCCGCCGGTGGCAGATTGCGCCACGGGTGGGCAGGCTCCACCCGTTTGAAGAAGAGGCATGCATGGTCTCCAAACGTCTGAGCCGGGAAGCCGGCCACAAGCGTAAGTTCCTTGCCATCGTCGACGACACGCCCGAGTGCGAGCGCGCTGTGGCCTACGCCGCCCGCCGGGCACGTTCCACCAACGGCTCCGTCGTCCTTCTCTTCATCATCGAGCCGGGCGACTTCCAGCACTGGCTGGGCGTGGAGCAGATCATGCGCGAGGATGCCATGGCAGCCGCCAACGCCGCGCTCGACACCTATGCCGCGAAAATTCGCGAAACGATCGGCGTCGAGCCGGAACTGGCCATCCGCGAGGGCAAGCCCGCCGAGGAGATCCACAAACTCATCGAAGAAGATCAGGACATCGCCATCCTGGTGCTTGCCGCCAGCAATGCCAAGGAAGGGCCGGGGCCGCTCGTCTCCTCCATCTCCGGCAAGGGGGCGGCCTTTCCCATCCCCGTTACCGTCGTCCCCGACAGCCTGTCGGACGAGGAGATCGAAAGCCTGGCATGAGCCGTCGCCACACACCATATGCGGCTTGAACCGGGCCGGATTTCGGCCTATTTTAGAATTATTCCAAAGAACGGCCCACGGAGAGACCCCGCCGATGTTCATTCAGACGGAAGCGACCCCCAATCCCGCAACGCTCAAGTTCCTGCCGGGCCGGGTGGTCCTCGAAGAAGGCACGGCGGATTTCCGCGATGCCGAGGCGGCCCGCGCCGCCTCGCCGCTCGCTGGCCGTCTGTTCGAGGTGCCGGGCGTGACCGGCGTCTTCTTCGGCTACGATTTCGTCACCGTCAGCAAGGAGGGCGCGGACTGGCAGCATCTGAAGCCCGCCATCCTCGGCACCATCATGGAGCACTTCATGGCCGGCCAGCCGGTCATGGCCGCCAACGAGGCAGGCATGCCGGCGCCGGAGGGCAGCGAGTTCTACGACGCGGCCGACGAGGAGATCGTCGCCACCATCAAGGAGCTCCTGGAAACCCGTGTGCGCCCGGCTGTCGCCCAGGATGGCGGCGACATCACCTTCCGCGGCTATGAGAAGGGCACCGTGTTTCTGAACATGCGTGGTGCCTGTGCCGGCTGCCCGTCCTCGACGGCCACGCTGAAACACGGCATTCAGAACCTGCTGCACCACTTCATCCCCGAAGTGCAGCACGTCGAGCAGGTGGAGATCGGCTGATCGGGAGCAGTTCCAGGAAAAGTGGAAACCGGTTTTTCCGTCCGGAACTGCGGCAACCGAAGGGTTAATTCGGATCATCGATACCGTGAAACGATGATCCGATCTAAAAAGAAAACCGGGTCCGAAGACCCGGTTTCCCGGTAGCCACCGTGTGGCCCGTCTATTGCCGAGACGGTTCCGTCATCCCTTCACGATAACTTTTGCACCGATTTGTGTCCGGTTGTAAAGGTCGATGATGTCCTGGTTCAGAAGCCGGATGCAGCCCGAGGACATGGCTTTGCCGATGGAATGCCATTCCGGCGTGCCGTGCAGGCGATAGCCCGTGTCGCCGCCCTTGTTGAAGAGGTAGAGCGCGCGCGCGCCGAGCGGGTTGCTCAGGCCGGGCGGCATGCCGCCGCGCCACTTGGCCAATTCCGGTTGACGCTTGATCATCGGTGCCGGCGGCGTCCAGGTCGGCCATTCGCGCTTCATGGCGACGCGCGCCGTCCCCGACCACTCAAAACCCTCGCGCCCGACGCCGATGCCGTAGCGCATGGCCTTGCCGCCCTCCATCACCAGGTAGAGGAACTTCTCCCTGGTATCGACAATGATGGTGCCCGGCTTCTCGTCCGTCTCGTAGGAGATGATCTGGCGGTGATACTGCCGCGGTATCTTGGTGATCGGCACGCTCGGCAGCTGGTAGCCGGCGTCGGTAACCGCGCCATAGTTGGACGTGAACAGCTGCGCCGGTCCGCCTGCGCAACCCGCAAGCACCGCCGAAAGGCCAAGCACGGCGGCGGCAAAAAACGTCTTCAATTTCATGAGAAGAATCCAATCCCCCAATCGTCACAGGCGTCAAAACAAACACCCGTTTTTCGCCATCTTTCTTAAAGTGGGTGTCAACAGTTTGCCAAGATAGCATTTGATCCGCCCGCAATACCCTGGGCGCTTGCTTATGTTCTATTGCAATTTGGCAACACCTTTGCGCCCGATCGCCGGCATCGCCGGCCATGCCTGATCTTTTCCACGCCGCCGATAACTGGCATTCTCACTCCCATGCCCATTGTCTCGCCCGTCCCCACCAACCCGCTGGCCGATGGCCGCCAGTCCGAGCGCGCGCTGGTCATCCGCCGCGGTGTGCAGCGCCTGCTCACCGAGATGGGCTCGGTCGTTCTGCCGGAACTGCCGCTCGCCACCGGACGCCGGGCCGACCTCGTAGCGCTGACGGCCAGGGGCGACATCTGGGTCATCGAGATCAAGTCGTCGATCGAGGACTTTAGGGTCGACCGCAAATGGCCGGAGTATCGGTTGCACTCCGACCGCTTCTTCTTCGCCTCCCATCCGGAAGTGCCGACGGAGATCTTCCCCGAAGACTGCGGCTTCATCCTGTCCGACGGCTACGGCGCAGAGATCCTGCGCGAGGCGCCGGAACACCGGCTGGCACCGGCCACCCGCAAGGCCCTGATGCTCCGCTTCGCCCGTGCCGGTGCGGCGCGCCTGACGGCGGCCGAACTCGCCGGCGTGCCGATACCGATGTTGGACGGGGAGGGGGCTTGAGGAAAGGTGGGCACCAAGCGCCCTCATGGTGAGCTTGTCGAACCACGAGGGCGCTTGGTGCTTACGTCAAAGAAGCACGCGTGGTGAGCCCTGAGCTTGCCGAACCACGAGGGCGCTCCGCACGTTCCCCCTACCGCGGCGCCCTCTTCGCCAATATCCGCTGCAGCGTCCGCCGGTGCATGTTCAGCCGTCGCGCCGTCTCAGACACATTGCGGTCGCACATCTCGTAGACGCGCTGGATGTGCTCCCAGCGCACCCGGTCGGCTGACATCGGGTTTTCCGGCGGCTCGGCCTTCTCGTCGGGCTGGCGGGTGAGTGCCGCATAGATGTCGTCCGCGTCCGCCGGCTTGGAAAGGTAATCCACCGCCCCCAGCTTCACTGCCGTCACGGCGGTAGCGATATTGCCGTACCCGGTCAGGATGATGGCGCGCGCATCCTCGCGCTTCTCGCGGATGGCCGAGACGACGTCGAGCCCGTTGCCGTCTCCCAGCCGCATGTCGACCACGGCGAAGGCGGGCGCTGCGATCTTCACCTTGGCGAGTGCGTCGGCCACCGTTTCCGCCGTCTCAACCGCAAACCCACGGCCCTCCATCGCCCGCGCCAACCGCACCAGGAAGGGGTGGTCGTCGTCGACAATGAGCAAGGAGCGCTCTTCGCCCGGAATGGTGTCGGCCTGGTCTGTTGCTGCTTCGGTCATCGTTCACTCGCTCTTTTTGAGGCTAGATGTAGCCCTGCGAGTTGCTTTTTTCCAGCTTTTCAGCCCCACGAAAAGGAACCGTCGGCCGTCAGGAACCGCTCGCGCGGCCAGCGAACCTCCACCGTCGCCCCCTTGCCCTTGCCGCCGGCGTTCGCGAATTCGATCGTCGCACCCGAGCGCTCCAGAAGCGTCTTGGCGATAAACAGCCCCAGCCCCAACCCGCCGCTGGAGCTGCTCGCCTGCCGGCGCGACATGTACGGCTCGCCGATACGATCGATGATGTCGGCGGGAAATCCCGGCCCGTCGTCGGTAATGGAGATGCTCACCGTCTCGGCGTCCCAGGACCATTTGACGCTCACCACCTCGCGCGCGAAGTCGACCGCGTTCTCCATCAGGTTGCCGAGCCCATAAAGGACGCCGGGGTTGCGCCGGCCAACCGGCTCCGGCCCTTCCGTCTCGCCGGGCTCCAGCCGGATGTCGATACCGAAATCGCGGTGCGGTGCCGCCGTCTCCTCGATCAGCGAGGTCAGCGGCAGCCGCGCCATATGCGCCTCGCCTTCCGACGAAAGGCTGGTCAATCGTCTCAGGATCTCGCGGCAGCGCTCGCTCTGCGAGCGCAGGAGCGTCACATCCTCCTGGTAGCGCGGATCCTGGCCGAGTGCCTTTTCCATCTCGCGCGCCACCAGCGCGATGGTCGCCAGCGGCGTTCCCAGTTCATGCGCGGCCGCCGCCGCCAGCCCGTCAAGCGCCGAGATATGCTGCTCTCGCTGCAGCACCAGCTCCGTCGCCGCCAGCGCGTTGGCAAGCAGCCGCGCCTCCTCGGCCACGCGATAGGCATAGATGCCGGTGAAAGTGATGGATGAGGTAACGGCGATCCACATGCCCGCAACGTAGAGGAAGGGCATCGCAAGCTCGGTGCCAGGGTACCAGGGCAGCGGCATGTGGAAGAAGGCAAGCAGGCTCGCCAGCCCGATGACGAAAAGCCCGAGAAGGCTGGTCCACAGGAGCGGCAGCGAGGTGGCCGAGATCACCACCGGCACCGTCATCAGGAGCGAGAAGGGGTTGGTGAGCCCGCCCGTGAGGAACAGGAGCCCGACAAGCTGCAAGGCGTCGAAGGTGAGAATGGCAAGCGCCGACAACGGCGGCAGAAGGTGCGAGGCGGGGAAGCGGAAGGTGAGATAGAGGTTGAGCCAGGCCGAAGCCGCGATCAGCACGAAGCACGGCCCCACCGGCAGCGGGAACCCCAACCAGAAGGCCACCACCAGCACGGCAGCACTCTGACCGACGATGGCAAGCCATCTTAACCGAATAAGCGTGGCGAGCCGGAGGCTGCGGCCGTAGCGGGTATGAGGTGTTCTCAGTTCTTCCAGCATCGGCGTCTTTATGGGCGGTGCGGCGCGGTTGGCCAAGTTTTATTTGAGGTGCGGCGTCCCCTACCTCCCCCGCGGCTTCGCCCGCTTCGTAGCCGCTGCCGCCGCCGGGTCTTCCGGCCACACATGCTTCGGATACCGCCCGCGCATCTCCGCCCGCACATCCGCCCACGAACCACGCCAGAACCCGGGAAGGTCCCGGGTCTTCTGGATCGGCCGCTGCGCCGGCGACAGAAGCTCCAGCGTCAGCGGAACGCCGCCCGCCGTCGGATGCTCGGTCAGCCCGAAAAGCTCCTGCACGCGCACGGCTAGCACGGCTTCGGCATTCTCGTATCGGATGGGAAGCCGGCTCCCCGTCGGCGCGGTGAAGTGGCTCGGCGCCTCTGCCTCCACCCGCCGCTGCAAATCATAGGGCACCAGTGCCATCAGCCCCTCGCAGAGGGCCCGCCCGGAGATGGCGGAGAGCGCCGCCTCGCCCTTCAGAAAAGGCAAGAGCCATTCCTCCAGCCGCGCCACCAGCGCCTCATCCTCCACATCCGGCCAAGGCGTCCCCTTCGTGGCCCGCAGGAAGGCAAGCCGCGCCCTCAGCGCCTCCGCCTCCCTGTTCCAGGGTAGAATGCCAGGTCCATGCGCATGCACCGCATCGAGAATGGCTCGGTCCGCCGCCTCGCCCCTTGGCGCCGGCAATGCCCTCTCGCCAAGCACGATGGCGCCGAGCCGCCGTGTCTCGCGCTGTCGCACCACGCCCTTCTCGCGGTCGAACAGCGTCTCCACCTGCACTTCGACACGATGGCCGAGGCCGGCAACCGCCTCCTCCTCGCTCACCACCGCCGCCGCGGCGATGCGGGCGTTGCGCGTCTGGCCCTTGAGGTCGGCCACCACGAGGAACGGCTCGCGCGCCAGCCGCTCGGCGTGGTCGAGCTGGCCCCCGCGCCCGTTGGCCAGCACGAAACGCCCGTATTCGCCGCGCGCCTTGGCCACCCGGTCCGGCCAGGCATGAAGAAGCAGAGGCCCCGCCGCACTTCCCACGTCCTGCCGTCCGCCGCCCGCCGCCGCCTGCGCCAGCCGCTCGGCCAGCCCCCGTGCCGCCTGCGCCCGCTGGCCGCGCTCAGTGGGAAAGCGCGAAAGCCGCTCGTCGAGATCGACGCTGGCGCCGCCCAGCCCGCGCTCGGAGAGGATGACGGCCAGTCGCGCCGCCGCCAATGCCCGGCCTTGCCCCGCGGCCACCGTCACCATATGCGCCAGCCGCACCGGCAGGGCGAGCCGGCGCATTGCCGCCCCATCCTCCGTCAGCCTTCCCGCCTCATCGAGCGCCCCCAGTGTACGCAAAAGGGCGCGCGCCTCGTTGAGCGCGGCTTGCGGCGGCGGATCGAGAAAGGCGAGGCTTGCCGGGTCGGTAACGCCGAAGGCGGCGCAGTCGAGCAGCAGGCCGGAAAGGTCGGCCTCCAATATCTCCGGCGGCGTGAAGGCAGGCAGCGCCGCGGTCTGTTCCTTGCGCCACAACCGCAGCGCCAGGCCCGGCGCGGTGCGCCCCGCGCGGCCGGCCCGCTGGTCGGCCGAAGCGCGGGAGACGCGCACCGTCTCAAGCCGCGTCAGCCCCGTATCCGGCTCGTATCTCGGCAGGCGGGAAAGCCCGCTGTCCACCACCGCCGTCACGCCGTCGATGGTGACCGAGGTCTCGGCGATCGCCGTCGCCAGCACGACCTTGCGCCGCCCCTTTGGCGCCGGCCGAATGGCCGCGTCCTGCGCCTTGCCGTCGAGGCCGCCATGCAGCGGCGCAAGATCGACCGCCTCCGGCAAGTGGCCGGCAAGCGCTTCCTGCGTGCGCGCGATCTCGCGCTGGCCCGGCAGGAAGGCAAGCACGCCGCCGGCGCCGTCCGCCACAAGCTGCCGCACCGCGCCCGCCACGGCGTCTTCCATCGCCCTGTCCGGCGCCCGCTCCGCATAGCGTATTTCGACGGGAAAGCTGCGCCCCGCGCTCTCCAGGACCGGCGCTCCGCCCATAAGCTCGGCCACCCGCGCCCCGTCCAGGGTCGCCGACATGACGAGAAGCCGCAAATCCGGCCGCAGCGCCCCCTTCACGTCGAGCGCCAGCGCCAGCGCGAAATCCCCGTCCAGCGAGCGCTCGTGAAACTCGTCGAATATCACCGCCGAGACCCCTTCGAGCCCCGGATCGTCAATGATCATCCGCGCCATCACCCCCTCGGTGACGACCAGGATGCGTGTCCGCGCCGAGACCTTGCGCTCCATGCGCATCGCATAGCCCACCCTGCCGCCCGGCTCCTCGCCGAGGAGTGAGGCCATGCGCCGCGCCGCTGCCCGCGCCGCAAGCCGTCTTGGCTCCAGAAGCACGATGCGCCCGCCTTGGCTCCACGCCTCGTCGAGAAGCGTCAGCGGCACCAGTGTCGTCTTGCCCGCCCCCGGCGGCGCCACCAGCACAGCCTTGCCCTGTGCCTCGAGCGCCTCGCGCAACCCCGGCAGCACCTCCGTGACCGGCAGGTCGGGCAGGTTCCACGCACTCATTCGCCGATCCGCACGATCTCGCCGCCCGCCGCTTTCGCGTCCGCCTCGTCGTGGGTGACGAGCAGCACCGGCAGGCCGCTTTCGCGTGCCTTGGAAAACACCAGCATGCGCATCTGCTGCCGAAGCTCCATGTCGAGCTTGGAGAACGGTTCGTCGAGCAATAGCATGCGCGGCTCCGAAACAAGCACCCGCGCCAGCGCCACCCGCGCCTTCTGGCCGCCCGAAAGCGTCGCCGGGTCGCGGTCTCCCATGCCGGCCATCTCCACCCCGGCAAGTGCCGTCTCGGCGTGCCGCGTGCGCTCCGCCCGCCCTTTCACGCTCTCCGGCAGGGCGAACATCAGGTTACCGGCCACACTCATATGCGGGAAGAGCAGGGGATCCTGGAACAGGATTCCCACATGCCGCTCCTCCGCCGGCAGCGCGGTGATCTCCACCCCGTCCACCAGCGCGCGCCCCCACGCCGTAAACGCCGGCTCGAGAAAGCCGCCGAGATAGGCAAGCAGGCTCGATTTGCCGGCCCCCGAAGGCCCCATGACCGTCAGCACCTCCCCCGGCGCGACACGGCGGGTGAGCGAGACGAGCACGCGCCCCTCAAGCGCGATCGTCACGCCATCGAGGAAAAGCCCTTTTTTCGTCAACGCGCCTCTCTCAAACCTGCATGCCGCGGAAGCGCCGGAATATCAGCGCCGGCACGAGGGTGGCAACGCCAAAGCCGAGCATCGGCAAAAGCATCTGCCAGAATGCATAGACGCCGACGATACGCCGGTCCCCGCCCGAGGCCAGCGCCACCGCCTCCGACGTGATGGTGGTCAGCCTTCCCGCACCCACCAGCACCGTCGGCAGATAGAGCCCCACCGAGACCGCGAAGCCGATCGCCCCCATGGCAAGCACCGCCCGCGTCATCATTGGCAGGCGCACCAGCGCGAAGCGCCGCCACCGCCCCTTGCCGAAGCCCGCCGCCACCTGGTTATAGCGCCGGTCGAAGGCGTACCACGGGTCCTTGAGCGCCAGATAGGCGTAAGGCATCACGAAGACGAGATGCGCCAGCACCAGCGCCGGCAGCGTGGCCAAAAGGTCCGCGTAGACGAGGAAGAGCTGCAGCCCGAAGACGAAGGCCACCTGCGGCACCAGAAGCGGCAGGTAGAGCAGCATCAGGGCACGCCGCGGCCTGCGCCCCGTCTCCTCCTCCCGTATCAGGCACAAAATGGCCAGCAGCCCGGCGATGAGCGTGGCAAGCAAGCCCGCCAAAAGCGTGGTGTAGAGCGGTTCGGCAATGCGCGGCAGCGCCCGCATCCAGCTCTTCAGCGTGAAGGAAGCCGGCAGCGCGTCGGGAAACTGCCACAACCCGGCGAACGACCAAAGCGCCAGCGTGGCAAGCCCCGCGAACACGGCGCCCGCCGCAAGCCCCATCGCCAGAAGTGCCGCGCCCCGCAACAACGCATCGCGCCGCATCCTCACGCCCATCTCCACCCCGACGATGCACATGATGCGCCCGACCCGCTCCAGCCCCATCCACAGGCCCAGCGCTGCCGCCGTCACACCGAGCTGCAAGAGCGCCCCTGCGGAGGCGAGATAGCGCATGGAAAGGTCGGGATCGTTCATCCATTCCACCAGCCGCACGGCCAGCGGCGAGGGGCGCATTGGCCCCAGGATAAGCGCGACGTCGACGACCGACGTGGCAAAGGCGATGACAGCGAAGACGGGCAGCCGGATCTGCCGGTAGACCGCTGGCCACAGGCCCAAAAGGAAACCCGCCACCCGCCCGTAGCCCATGGAGGCGGCCAGCATCCGCGTCTCCTTGAGCTGCACCTGGGGCAATGCGGCAAGCGTAATCAGGAGCAGGAACGGAATCTCCTTGACGATAAGCCCCGCCATCATGGAAAGCCCCATCGGGTCATGCACGACGAGCAGGTCCGGCGGCCGCTCCCAGCCCGTCAGTTCCGGCGAGAGGAGGCGCACCACCATGCCGGACGGCGCGATCAGGAAAGCCAGCGCAAACGCCGCCGCCGCGTGCGGCAGCGACAGAAGCGGCGAAACGAGATGCTGCACCCGGCCGAAAAGCCGTGTCCCCGCCCAGCCGGCCACGAACAGCACGACGACGCCGAGCGAAAAAAGCGCCGTCACCAGCCCCGCAGTCAGGCTGATCGCCACCGAGGTCAGGATAGCCGGCTGCGAGAAAAGCGTGCGGAAATGATGAAGCGTAAGCTCCATCCCGCCCAGCACCGGCAGGAAGCCGAAGGCCGGCAGAACCGTGCCCGCAAGCCCGAAGGCGATAGGGCCGGTGAGAAGGAGAATGGTGATGAGCGGCCCGAAACGCGTCAGCATGGATGCTGCGCCTTTCCCCTCAATTCTCCGCCGTGTAGCGCCGCTTCCATTCCTCCTCGATGCGCTCCATCCAGCTTGGATGCGGCTCGGGGAGCGCCGGGCCAAGTTCGTCCGGCGCCAGCGTGGCGGCGCCCAGTTCGATCGCTTCGAACCGTGCCCGCGCCCCTTCGTCCAGCTTGTCCAGCGCCAGCACCGTCGGGTCGCCCCACACGGCCGGGTCCTGCTTCTTAGCCTGCGCCTCCGGCGACAGCAGGAAATCCGCCGTCACCAGCGCCCCCGCCTTGGCCGAGGCATTGTAGGGAATGGCGACGAAATGCGTATTGGCCAACGTTCCGCCGGGGAAGGTGAAGGAGCGCACGGTGTCCGGCAGCTCCCCGTCGGCAATCGCGCTCGAAGCCTCCGCCGGGTTGAAGGCGAAGACGATGTCGAGTTCGCCGTCGGCGAGAAGCTGCTTCATGGCCGGATAATTCTGCGGGAAGATGCGGCCGCTTCGCCAGGCCACCGGGTGCAGGGCGTCGAGATAGGCAAACAGCGGCGCCACCACCTCCTCGAACGTCTCCTCGATCACCGGTTTTTGGAGCACGGAAGGGTCCTCCACCTTCTCCAGAAGCACCTGCTTCAGGAACGACGAGCCGATGAAGTCCGGCGGTTGCGGATAGGAAAACCGCCCCGGATGCGCCTTTGCCCATTCAAGCAGCCCGTCCGCGTCCTGCGGCAACGCGCTCTCGTCCGTGCGCGCCGAATCGTAGAAGAAGACCAGCTTCGCCATCCCCCAGGGGCTCGCCATCCCTTCCACCGGAATGGTGAAGTCGGTCAGGATCGTCGGCTTGTTCTCGTGGTCCGCGTAGCGCCAGCTGGGCAGCGCCTCCGCCCAGCCGGGCGAGAACAAAAGCCCACGTTCCTGCATCGCGGCAAAGTTTTCGCCGTTGATCCACACAAGGTCGACGGACCCGCCCGCATCGCGGCCCGCCGCCTTCTCGGCCACCACGGTGGCCACGGCACTCGCCGTATCCTCCAGCTTCACATGCACGAGCCGCACGCCGTGGCGCTTCTCAAGCTCGCCCGCCGCCCATTCGATATAGGCGTTGATGTTCTCCGCCCCGCCCCAGGCGTTGAAGTAAACCGTCTGGCCGCGCGCCTCCTCGAGCACGCCCTGCCAATCCGAGGGACGAACATCCTCCGCGCGTGCCGAAATGGCCGCAAGGGCGAAAAGCGTGGCTGCAACGATCCGCGTCAGCAAGGCGGTTCCTTCCCGATAAGTGCAATTCCAGGAAAGGTGAAAACAGGTTTTCCATCCGGAATTGCGACAAAACAAAGTGTCGTGGCGATTGAGCACAGCCCGCAGCGGCAAATCAATGCCGCCGCGCTCGCGCCCCACTCACTTCACCGTGAGCCGTCTTCCGCGGCGCTGCGACATTTCCGCCACCCATAGCCCAAGCATGACACGCATTGTCAGGTTTATATTGACAGCGCCCCGGCGGTCGCGTTTTTATGCGCGCCATCCGAAGGATGCGTTCCTTTGATGTCCGGGCCTTGAACCCGCCCCATTGGAGAACGCCATGCTGGTCGAACGCCGACAAGGGCTGCTCCCGCCCTCCTATGGCGCCTGCCGCGGGCTTTTCCCCAAAAGGTTTCAAGGTCGGTCGAAGGGCGTGGGCTTCGGAGCTTGCTCCTAAGACCGGTCGCGGAAGCCATGCTCGTCTGTCACTGCAACCTCATCACCCAGAAGGAAATCGAGGCGACCATCGTCGCGATGCTCGATGAGGATCCGTGGCAGCTCATCGTTCCCGCCAAGGTCTATCACGCGATGGCGCAGCGCGGCCGCTGTTGCGGCTGCTTTCCAAATGTGGTGGAAACGATCATTCGGGTAACCGAGGATTATCACCGCAACGCCGATGGTGGCGATGCGGAGATTGTGACATATTTGGATCGTGTGCGCGCCTTGCGCGAGAAATTCGGGAGCAAGTTCAGTGAAAGGCGACAAAAAGGTTATCGAGCGGCTTAACGAGGCCCTGTTTCTCGAACTCGGCGCCGTCAACCAATACTGGGTTCATTACCGCCTTCTGGAAGATTGGGGCTACACCAAGCTCGCCCAGAAGGAACGCGCCGAATCCATCGAGGAAATGCACCACGCCGACAAGCTGGTTCAGCGCATCATCTTCCTCGAAGGCCACCCCAACCTGCAGACGATAGCCCCCTTGCGCATCGGCCAGAACGTCAAGGAAGTGCTGGAGGCAGACCTTGCCGGCGAATACGATGCCCGCAAGGCCTACAAGGAATCGCGCGAGATCTGCAACAAGCAGGGCGACTACATCTCCATGAAGCTCTTCGAGGAGCTTTTGGCCGACGAGGAAGGCCACATCGACTTCCTCGAAACCCAGCTCCAGCTTCTCGAAACGATCGGCGAGGCCAAATACGGCCAGCTCAACGCCGGCTCCGCGGAAGAGGCGGAGTAGGATCGAGGCTCAGCAACGTCGGCGGCCTTTCGCGCCCCCCTCTATCCTGCCGCACAGAGGGGGCGTGAAGGGGCGCTGGCATCTCCGATCCCAACACATCCCTCAGGCCTTGCCAGCCGGGCGGCGATGCGGAAAGCTGCGGCAGAACCTTGATTCCCGCAACACGGCCCGTCCATCAGCTAGCGCATGAGCGATATCACCAACAGCCTGCTCGATCGTCTCGGGCGTTTTCTGGCCGGGCGCCTCCAGCAGCAGTCGTCGGGCTACCAGCCCTACACCCCTTCCGATCCGGAAACCCTTCACCGCAGCCTGCAGCCCGGCGATATCCTTCTGGTCGAGGGCAACCAGCGCGTTTCCATAGCGATCAAGTACCTCACCCAGTCCACCTGGAGCCACGCAGCCCTCTACGTCGGTGACGCCCTGCCGCAGCCGGAGGATGGAAGCGAGCGCCCGCGCCTCATCGAGGTCAATCTGGGTGACGGCTGCGTTGCCGTGCCCCTGTCCAAATACTGCACCTACAACACCCGCATCTGCCGCCCCAGCGGGCTGACGCCTGACGACCGCGATGCCATCGTCGCGTTCATGGTGGAGCGGCTGGGCCTGAAATACGACATGCGCAACATCATCGATCTCCTGCGCTACTTCCTGCCCACACCGCCGGTGCCCGTGCGCTGGCGCCGCCGGCTGATTGCACTCGGCTCGGGCGACCCCACCCGCGCCATCTGCTCCTCGCTGATCGCCCAGGCCTTCCAGTCGGTCGCCTATCCTATCCTGCCCAGCGTCGTGCATATGCCGGGCCAGGCATCTGCCGAGTCCACCTATTCAAGACGGGAAATCCTGCAGATCCGCCACCACTCCCTCTTCACCCCGCGCGATTTCGACCTCTCCCCCTATTTCCAGATCGTCAAGCCGACACTCGCCTTCGGCTTCGACTACAAGTCGCTGCAATGGGTCGAGAAGGAAGCCGAGACCAGGCTTGAAGGCGGAAAGGAGCCCGGCTGATGGAGAACCATGCGGCGCTGGCGCTCACCTTCCATGCCTTCTTCGGTGCCGGTTCAACGCAGATGCGCCGCGGGAAATAGTAATATACTGAATTTATTGACGCATTACAGGAGGGAATAATGGATATTATCAGAGGCTTCTTCGGCCTGATTGAAGATTTGACGTGGGGCTGGGCGCTCGTCCCCATTCTAGTGGTATTCGGCGTGTTCATCACGTTGATGACCCGCTTCGTCCAGTTCGAGTATTTCGGACGGATGTTCCGGGTTCTGTCGTCGAAGAACCAGAGTGCCGATCCCAACGCGATCAGCGCCCGCGCTGCACTTCTTGTGTCGGTCGGCGGCCGTGTCGGCGGGGGCAATATTGCCGGCGTGGCGGTAGCCATAACGCTGGGCGGGCCCGGGGCCGTCTTCTGGATGTGGGCGATCGCCCTCGTGGGCATGGCCACCAGCCTTGTCGAATCCTCGCTGGCGCAGCTTTTCAAGCGCTCGGTGGGGGACGGGACCTATCGCGGCGGCCCCGCAAGCTACATACTGTTCGGGCTGGGCAAGGAGTACCGCTGGCTCGCCGTGATCTATGCGATCTGCCTGATCGCCGCTTTCGCGCTGGGCTTCAACGCGTTTCAGGGCAACACCTTCGCCGGTGCGGCCCAGGATAGCCTCGGGATCGACCGGATCTGGACCGCGATCCTGCTTACCGCGATTACCGGCTTTATCGTCTATGGCGGTATCCGGCGCATCGCCAAAGCGGCCGATGTGATCGTTCCGATCATGGCGCTTGGCTATATTGCCATGGCATTGGTCGTCATCGTGCTCAACATCACCTCGATCCCCGGCGTCTTGTGGACGATCGTCACCAACGCCTTCGGGTTCGAAGAGGTCGTCGGCGGCGGCATGGGAGCGGCGATCGCCCAGGGCCTGCGGCGTGGCCTCTTCTCCAACGAGGCGGGGCTGGGCTCGGCACCCAACGTGGCGGCGACCGCGCATGTGCGCCACCCGATCAGCCAGGGCATCACCCAGTCCTTCTCGGTCTTTATCGACACGATCCTCATCTGCTCGTGCACCGCGTTCATCATCCTCCTCAGCGATGTCTATGTACCGGGCGTTACCGATATCGACGGAGTGGTGCTCACACAGCAGTCGCTCGTCTCGCATATGGGGGATTGGTCGCAGTACTTCCTCACCCTCGCGCTCCTGCTCTTCGCCTTCAGCTCGATCATGTACAACTACTATCTGGGCGAGAACGCCATGGCCGTGATGACCGCGAACCCTTTGTCGCTGCACGTGCTGCGCATCGCGGTCATGGGTATCGTCTTCCTCGGCGCCACGGCGCCGGGCGCAACGGCCGTCTTCTTCTTCTCCGATCCGTTGATGGGCATTCTGGCGCTGGTGAACCTTGTCGCGATCATGATGCTCTTCCCCGTCGCCATGCGCATCCTGCGCGATTTCCGCGAGCAGTTGAAAGCCGGTGTCGAGCGGCCGGTGCTGGCTCCCGAAAGGTTCGCGGATCTGGATATCGACCCCACAGCCTGGCAGCACGGCAAATGATATCGATGTGATAGCACAGGCAGGGGCGGCCTCCGGGCGGCCCCTGCCTCGTCAGGTGAGGGGCGCGCTTATCCCGCTCCCAAAGCCACCTCCGCCGCCGGCAGCCATTCGTCCACCTTGGCCTCCAGCCGCGCCGGCGAGACCGGCTTCGTCATATAGTCGTCCATACCGGCCTTCAGGCAGCGCTCCCGGTCGCCTTCCAGCGCATGTGCCGTCAGGCCGACGATGGGCGTGCGCCGAAGCCCCTCTTCCGCCTCCGCCCGGCGGATCGCTTCCGTCGCTTCGAGCCCGTTCATCTCCGGCATGGAAACGTCCATGATGATCAGCGCCGGATGGCGGCTGCGCCACAGCGCCAGCGCCTCGCGCCCGTTCTCCGCAACCATATAGCGCCGCCCGGTGCCGTCGAGGATCTGTCGCAGGACGAGCTGGTTCACCTCGTTGTCCTCGGCCACCAGGATGTCGATCTCCCCATCCGGCACGGCTTCGGTCCGCGCCGCCGGCACGGCGCCCTTTACCTCCGGCGCCGGCTGTTCCGCCCGCACCGTGCGCCGCGCCTTGGCACTCACTTCGGATATGGTCTCGCGCAACAGTGCCGAACGCGCCGGCTTCGTCAGGATCGCCTGCGCCCCGGCGGCCTTCAGTTCGCGCAGCGCCAGCATGTCGTCCACTGAGGTCAGGAGGATGACGCCGGTGCGCGCGCCCGTCTCCCGCAGCCGCCGCAGCATCTCCGCGCCATTCATCCCCGGCATCTGGTAATCGAGGATGACGAGGTCGACCGCCGCTCCCAGCCGCTCCGCCTCGGTCAGGAAGGCAAGCGCCATCTCGCCGCTCTCCACCGCGCAGGAATCGAAGCCCCAGTTGCGCGTCTGCTCGGTCAGGATGCGCCGGTTGATCGCGTTGTCGTCGACGATGAGGATGCGCCCGCCCTCGGCCGCCGTCTCCGGTTCCGCCTCTTCGCGCGGCCCCTCGCACGCGGGAAGCGGGACGCGGAAATGAAATCTGGACCCGTCCCCGGGCCGGCTTTCCACGCCGATCGCCCCGCCCATCAGCTCCACCAGCCTTGCGGCGATGGCAAGGCCCAGTCCCGTCCCCTCATGGCGCCGGGTCGAGGAGGTGTCGGCCTGGCTGAACTTCTCGAACACGCTGGCGACCTTGTCCTCGGGAATGCCGATCCCAGTATCGCTCACCGAAAAGAGCGCCTCCGGCCCCTCGCGCGACACTTCGACAAGCACATGCCCCCGCTCGGTGAACTTCACCGCGTTGCCGGCAAGGTTGGTCAGCACCTGCCGGATGCGCCCGACATCCCCCACCACCCAGCGCGATAGTTCGGGGTCGATGCGCACGATCAGCTCCAGGTTCTTCTCCGAGGCACGCGCCGCCACCAGCGTGGCCACGTCCTCCACCGCCTCGGCCAGATCGAAAGGGGCAGCGTCGATCTTGGCGTGGCCCGCCTCGATCTTGGAATAGTCCAGGATGTCGTTGATGATGGTCAGGAGCTGGTCTCCGGACTTCATGATCACGTCGTTATAGGTGCGCTGCCGCGCGTCGAGTTCGGTCGCCGCCATCAGTTCCGCCATGCCGAGCACGCCGTTCATCGGCGTCCTGATCTCATGGCTCATATTGGCCAGGAACTCCGATTTCGCCTTGTCCGCCGCCTTCGCGCCCTCGATTGCCGTCTTCAGCCGCGCCAGCGCATGGCGGATGGAGCGGTCCATCGGCAGGAAGATGAAAACGAGGATCGCCGCCGCAAATGCCGCCAGCGCCACGGCAATCGCGTTGATGGTCACCTTCACCTGGCCGGCCAGCCGGCGGTTGAATTCGCGCAGCGCCTCGGACATCTCTCCCAGCGCCGGCTGCACCAGGTAGCCGATCGTCCCGTCGAGCAGTTTGCCCGCGGACGCGCGCTCCTCCGCCCCGCCCGCCGCCGCCGCGTTAAGCTCGTCATGGAACTGCCGCAGCAGTGCCACGGGCTCCATCTTCCCATAGGGCGTCGGTGCCATGAGGTCGGCCTTGAGACTGCCGTCGAGCCGCTCCCACAGCACCGTCATCCGGCCGATCGCACGGTCGAGCCGGTCGGCGCTCACCTCCAGGGCCTTCTCGGCCCAGGCGACGTCGTTACCGCGCTCTGCGGCCATGGCAATGGCCGTGCGCGAGGCTCGTTCCGCCGTCTCGGATGCCTCGGCCACCAGCACCGCCATCGAGGTGGCGTTGGAAAACCGTGCATTGACGTAGTGCGACGCCACGATGAACGCCACCGCCGGCACGGTCAGCACTCCCATCACGATGAAATAGCGCAGGCGCAGGCCGCGCACCGCCTTGTCGATCGTTTGCGAGGGATCGCCGTCCTCGGCCGCCGCCGGCTGATGCCGCCTCAAGCGCCGGATCTCCGCCGCCAGCAGGCACAATACCGCCAGCGCACCCGCCGCCATCGCCATATAGACGAGGCTTTCGGCCGAAATCAGCTGCGCGCCGCTGTCGGCCCCAAGGCCGAAAAGATCGAGCATCGATATCCCCCAATGCGCGACCCGGCGCCATCCCCATGGCGCAAGCCGCCGAGCGGGAAAATGTGCGCATAACGTGAAGTTTCGGTTAAGCGCCTATGCTGGGTTGAGAAGGGTTGCGCCCTTCGCGCGGCATGGCGGCGGCCGGGCCGCCGCCCCCGCCGCCCCGCGGGTGAAAATCATAGGCTTCCCTTCGCCGCCGCATATCTCTATACGCGCGGCCATGACAGACACGCCCCTTTCCCGTATTCGCAACTTCTCCATCGTCGCCCACATCGACCATGGCAAGTCGACGCTCGCCGACCGGCTCATCCAGATGACGGGCTCGCTCGAAGAGCGTGAGATGAAGGAGCAGGTGCTCGACGCCATGGACATCGAGCGCGAGCGCGGCATCACCATCAAGGCCAACACCGTCCGCCTCGAATACGACGCCAGGGATGGCCAGCACTACGTCCTGAACCTCATCGACACCCCAGGCCATGTCGACTTCGCCTACGAGGTCTCGCGCTCGCTGGCCGCCTGCGAAGGCTCCCTCCTCGTCGTCGACGCCTCTCAAGGCGTGGAAGCCCAGACCCTTGCCAATGTCTACCAGGCGCTCGACAACGACCACGAGATCGTCCCCGTTTTGAACAAGGTGGACCTTCCCGCCGCCGAGCCCGAGCGCATCCGCCAGCAGATCGAGGACGTCATCGGCCTCGACGCCTCGAACGCCGTGATGATCTCCGCCAAGACCGGCCTCGGCGTCGACGAGGTGCTGGAGGCCATCGTCACCCGCCTGCCCCCGCCGCGCGAAGGCGATGCCGAAGCCCCGCTCAAGGCGCTCCTGGTCGATTCATGGTACGATGCCTATCTCGGCGTCATCGTCCTCGTCCGCATTATCGACGGCGTCCTGAAAAAGGGCCAGACCGTGCGCATGATGGGCACCGGCGCCAAATACCCGATCGACCGTGTCGGCGTCATCACCCCCAAGATGGTCATGGTCGATGCGCTGGGCCCCGGCGAGATCGGCTTCATCACCGCCTCTATCAAGGAGGTGGCCGACACCCGCGTCGGCGACACCATCACCGACGACCGCCGCCCCACGCAAAAGGCCCTGCCGGGCTTCAAGCCCGCCCAGCCCGTCGTCTTCTGCGGCCTCTTCCCGGTAGACGCCGCCGATTTCGAAGACCTGCGCGCCGCCGTCGGCAAGCTGCGCCTCAACGACGCCAGCTTCTCCTACGAGATGGAAACCTCCGCCGCCCTCGGCTTCGGCTTCCGCTGCGGCTTCCTCGGCCTCCTCCACCTCGAGATCATCCAGGAGCGGCTCACCCGCGAGTTCGATCTCGACCTGATCGCCACCGCGCCCAGCGTCGTCTACCGGATAAACCTCACCGACGGCTCGCAGATCGAGCTGCACAACCCGGCCGACATGCCGGACGTCATGAAGATCGCCTCGATCGAGGAGCCGTGGATCCGCGCCACGATCATGACCCCCGACGAGTATCTGGGCTCCATCCTGAAGCTCTGCCAGGACCGCCGCGGCATCCAGGCCGACCTGTCCTACGCCGGCAGCCGCGCCATGCTGGTCTACGACCTGCCGCTCAACGAAGTCGTGTTCGATTTCTACGACCGCCTGAAGTCTATCAGCCGCGGCTACGCCTCCTTCGATTACACACTCACCGACTACCGCGAGGGCGACCTCGTCAAGATGTCGATCCTCGTCAACGAGGAGCCCGTCGACGCCCTGTCCATGCTGGTCCACCGCTCCCAGGCCGATCGCCGCGGCCGCGCCATGTGCGAGAAGCTGAAGGAGCTGATCCCGCACCACCTGTTCAAGATCCCCATCCAGGCGGCGATAGGCGGCAAGGTCATCGCCCGCGAAACCATCTCTGCCCTCAGAAAAGACGTGACCGCCAAATGCTACGGCGGCGACGTCACCCGCAAGCGCAAGCTCCTCGACAAGCAGAAAGAGGGCAAGAAGAAGATGCGCCAGTTCGGCAAGGTCGACATCCCCCAGGAGGCGTTCATCCAGGCGCTGAAGATGGGGGATTGAGGCAGACGCCAAGCACCCACCCTCATATTGCGCATGTCGAAGAAACCTGCCTGTTCCTCATCAGCCTCGATCGCGCCTCTTTGGGTAACAACATTTTTCCACTATTTGCGCCAGTTCGGCAAGGTCGACATCCCCCAGGAGGCGTTCATCCAGGCGCTGAAGATGGGGGATTGAGGCAGACGCCAAGCACCCTCGTGGTTCGACAGGCTCACCATGAGGGCTACTGAAGCATAGCGCTCGCCGCCACAGCAGAGCAGGGTGCAAACTCTTTGGCGAACTACTCAAGCGTTAGAAAAGCCCGGGCATCCCAGTAGCCCTCATGGTGAGCCTGTCGAACCACGAGGGCGCTCGGCACCCACCCTCATATTGCGCATGTCGAAGAAACCTGCCTGTTCCTCATCAGCCTCGATCGCGCCTCTTTGGGTAACAACATTTTTCCACTATGCTGCTACTCGGGTTTACGGGAATGAACGCTGGCTCTCAGCAGCATGGGGCGGGTAATCGGTGGCGAGCATACCTGGCTATTGTCCATATTGCGGCTTTATCTTCGATGGCAGCGGCGGAATTCATATCGAGAACAGCCTCAATGTCACAGTGACAGGCAGTCGTATGACTTGTCCCAACTGTGGGCAAATGGCTTTCCTTGTCGACGGTACGTTTAGCGAGCGCGGTCGAGGTCTTGAGCTTGTTTCCGGACCTCCGTTAACACGGATGATACTTGATCAGCTCCAAGAGATCGCTCGGAAAGCTCAGGCTCAGGAAATAACACCCGAAGAAGTTATCCAGCAGGCCGAAACTATAGACCCGCAATTGGGGAAAATTCTCAAGAATGTTCCTCTCGCATCAGTAATTTCAATTTTCATTGCGCTAGTTGCTCTTTATCTCTCTTACGAAGGCAACCGGTCGTCTAGTGAGTTTCAAACTAAGGCTCTCGAAATTCTTGAAAGGCAGGCATATGCGGTTGAGGAGGTCGCACGCTCGGTTCGTTCATCGCAAGAACAAGAAGTGCACAAGACTAAGCGTAACAGGTTAGCTAAGCCAAAATCAGTGAAGGCTCCGCCATCTGTAAAGAACTCAACGCGACGTCGCGACGTGAATAAAGCCCGTCGTGAAGCGCTCAAAGAACGCCGACGTATGTTCCCGCGCCGTATTCAACATAAACCTTCCTTCTAGTTCCGGTCGGACTGCGGAAGGAGTCTTGCCTGTCCCTTGATCATCTCCGAGCGTAGCCCGAGGACGATGCCTGAGCGCAGGCGAAGCCCGCTAGCAGGCGAAACCTATACTCCTCTAGGCGTGGATAAAATCCACCCCTCCTTCCCCCCAACCCATTGATCCCCCTACATTTCCAAATTTTTTCACCCCCATTTTATCCCCGCTCCCCCGCCTTCCCCTATCATGCTCCCCGTCCCTCCCGCGGGAACGTGGATCGCGACGGCGGTCTCGCGGGGAGGGGCCGGCGCCTCCGGCGGGCCGCTAACGTGGCGGCCGGCCCGGGGAGGCTCCGCCCAAGGGTTCCCCTGCCGCCACTACGGGCGGCGCGTGCCGGACGGTGCACTTTAAAAGGGAGCCGGGGAGACGGGGGCGCGGAGCGCCCTGTCGTGGAAGGCTCAAAGCCTTCCGGATCCGGCTTCGTGGAAGCGGAACGGGCGGAGACTTAAGAACGCCGGACGGGCGGCCCGAGGGTCGCGAAAATAATTTGACTGGCGACACGAAGGCCGCCCGTCTCCCCAAACTGCCCACCCACCCGCCGGCCCACCGGCGGGAAGGAAAAGCGCGTGCCCGCAATCTCCCGAAACACGAAGGACCCGAAACACGAAGGAAAGGAAGCCGCGATGGACGGACCCGAAAACCCCGACGAAAGGAACCCGGTCGAAGGCGCGTATAACTGGTATCCCCTTTTCAAGGTGCCGCCGATGGAGCGCTCCGCCTGGCGCACCGACGAGCAATGGGCGATCTTCGAGCGCGACCGCGCCGAGCATTACGACAAGCTCGGCATCTATCTGCGGCTGTTCCAGGCGCTCTGCGCGACGCTCGGCTCCCACCACACCTGCCGCATCGGCAAGTGCCGCCGCAACCGCGATTGCCTCGGCCGCCGCCCGGAGGACGACTGGAGCTTCCCGCTGAAACCCCTGATCCCGCCCTGCGTGCCGCTCGACCCGGAGATCATCGAGCCACTGCGAGACGAGATCAGGCACGAGCTTGAGCGCATGGCGGGACAGCGCCCACCGAGAAAGGCCAGCCCGCACCCCCCGCGAAAAGGCAGGCGGCCCCGGCGGGGTGCCCCGCCTGGCTCACCTCAGCACTCGCCAGGCCCGAGGATGCGGTAATCGGCGGCCTCCGCCTCGCAGGCGTTGCCGAACGTGCGCAGCCGGTTGCCGCGCCGGGCGCAGACGGGTGCGTATTCCCTGGTGCAGAATTGCGGCCGGTCGGGCCGGGGCGGCCGGATCGACTGGGCCCGGCATTCGCCCCGGTGCAGCGGGCTGTAGCCGTCGGCCCGCGCGAAGCAGGCGTTGGGGAAGGTGCGCAGGCGCTCGCCGCGGCGGGCGCAGACGGGTGCGTATTCCTGGGTGCAGATTTGCGGGCGCGGCGGGCGCGGGCGCTCGGTCCCCTCTTCGACGACGACGGTGCAGGCGGACAGGATGACGCCGGCAAAGGCGATGACGCCAAGGCCTGCGAGCGGTTTGAAGCGATTCACGGGAGACCCTCCTTTGGATTCTGCCTGAAAACCCGAATACTGCCTGAAAAAATACAGTACGCGATGCCCCCGCCCGGTAACCGGGGCAGCTTATCCGAGTTGCCGCGCCAGGTCTCTATCGGGAAAGCAGGTGGCGGCCTGGCCCGCCTTCGCCTGCCACCGGCCGATGGAGCGCCGCGTCTTGAAGCCGGCAAGCCCGTCGGCGCCGCCGACATCGTGGCCTTGGCGTTCCAGCGCCCGCTGCATGGCGGCGATATCGGCACGGCTCAAGCCGTCGACACGGCTCCACCCGGTGGCAAAGGCCATGTCCCCATACATGATGCGGTCGCCCGCATGGCCGACGAAGAGCGCGTAGAGGTCGCTCTCGTTATAATCCTTCAGCCGGTAAAAGTTCGGCGTCACGATGAAGGCCGGCCCCAGCCGGCCCGCCGGCATCATCAGATAGCCCTCGCCCTCAATCTCGTGCGCTGGAAAGGCCTTGCCGCCCACGCGGGCGATCCCCGCCGCCGCCCAGTCGGCGATGCGCCGGCCCCGGTCCGGCCCCTCCTCGGCGCAGGAGATGCCCTGCGGCACCGTCACCTCGAAGCCCCAGTCGCGCCCGCGCACCCAGCCGTGGCTAGCAAGGTAATTGGCGATGGAGGCAAGCGTGTCGGGCACCGAGTTCCAGATGTCGGCCCGCCCGTCACCGTCGAAATCGACCGCGTATTTCAGGTAGGAGGACGGCAGGAACTGCGGTTGCCCCATGGCGCCGGCCCAGGACGAGCGCATCGTCTGCGGCCCCACGCCCCGCTTTTCCACCATTTCCAGCGCCGCCAGCACCTCCTCGCGGAACATCTCCTTGCGCGTCGCGAGGAAAGCCTTGGTTCCCAGCACCTCGAAAGCGTTGTGCGGGATCTTGGCAGCGCCAAAGCCCGATTCGCGCCCCCAGATCGCCAGCACGATGCCGCGCGGCACCCCAAAGCGCTTCTCGATCGCCGCAAGCGTCGCCGCATGCTGGCTGACCAACCGCCTGCCGCCCGAAACCACGCCGCCGATATGGTCGAAATAGGCCGACGGCGCCCGGAACTCGGCCTGGTGCTGCGCGGTGGCCCGCGGCGCGCTCTCGCCCGGCATCACCAGGTCCGGCAGTTCCAGATTGGGCCGCACGCCGGCGAAGGCGGCGTTGAAGGTGGCGGGCGAGATGCCGCGCACGCGGGCCTCCGGCCACAGGTCGGCCTGAAGCCATTGGGCGAAGAGGTTGGAGACGTTCTGTGCCGTGGCAGGGGAGGGGGCGATGAAGGATGAAAATACGACGAGGACGACAGTCAGGATTGGCGTCAGTCTACTCATTCCCTCCTCCCGCGCTTCCGCGTCAAAACACCGTACGCGATTTCAGCGCCGCGGCAAGCGTGCCCTCGTCGAGGTAGTCGAGCTCCCCGCCCACCGGCACGCCGTGCGCCAGACGTGTCACCTTCACCCCCATATCGGCCATCTGGTCGGTGATGTAATGGGCGGTCGTCTGCCCCTCGACGGTGGCGTTGACGGCGAGGATGATCTCGGCAATGCCGCCCTCGGCAACGCGATTCACCAGCCCTGCGATGTTGAGGTCGTCCGGCCCGACGCCGTCGAGCGGCGACAGCGTGCCACCCAGCACGTGGTAGCGCACGTTCATCGCCGCCGCGCGCTCCAGCGCCCAGAGGTCGGCAACGTCCTCCACCACGATCAGCGTCGCCGCATCGCGCCGCGGGTCGGTGCAGATGGAGCAGGGGTCGGCGGTATCGACGTTGCCGCAGACCGAGCACACCCGCACCTTCTCCAGCGCCTCGTTCATCGCCGCCGAAAGCGGCTCGAAGAGCTGTTCCTTCTTTTTGATCAGGTGCAGTGCCGCCCGCCTGGCCGAGCGCGGCCCCAGCCCCGGCACCTTGGCCAGGAGCTGTATCAGGCGTTCGATCTCGGGGCCGGCGATTCGCTTGGACATGAGGACGGTTTAACCGGGAACGAAAGAATTGGGTAGCGCCTGCACCGCCGTTGGCTATGCTGCCGGGCGGCTCCAAACGCCGAGGAGACGCCCGCCATGGCCGATATCGCCATCCGTGTCGCCACGCCCGGCGACCTCGACATTTTGTCGGACCTCATCGCCGCTTCCTACGCCACACTCGCCGACGGCTCCTACGAGCCGGAGAAGCTTGCAAAGGCCCTCCCGATCATGTCGCAGGCGAACCCGAAGCTGCTTGCAAGCGGCACCTATTTCGTCGTCGTGGCGGATGGCGAGCCGGCCGGCTGCGGCGGCTGGACGATGGAGAAGCCCGGCACCGGCGAGATCGAGGAGGGCGTGGCGCATATCCGCCATTTCGCCACGCATCCCGCACATCTGCGCAAGGGCATTGCGCGTATGCTCGTCGAGCGTTGCCTTGCCGAAGCGGCCGCTGCCGGCATGCGCCTCATCAAGAGCCAGTCCACCCTGCCGGCGGAAAGGTTCTACGCATCGGTCGGCTTCCGGCCCATCCGCCGCATCGAGGTCGAGTTCGCCCCCGGCATCGCCCTCCCGGCAGTCGAGATGGAGCGGGAAATCCCCTGACATCTCAAAAGGGCAGCTTCATTCCCGGCGGGATCGGCAGGCCGGCCGTCATCTCCTCGGTCTTCTTCTTCATCTCCGTTTCGACCTTCGCCTTGGCGTCGTTGTGGGCGGCCAGGATCAGATCCTCGAGGATCTCCACGTCGTCCTCCTTGAAGAGCGAGGGGTCGATATGGAGCTTCTTCATCTCGAAGCGGCCCGAGAGCACCACCTTGACGGCGCCGCCGCCGGATTGGCCCTCGGCCTCCATGGTGGCGATCTCTTCCTGCATGGCCTGGAATTTGGCCTGCATCTCCTTGGCCTTGCTCATCATGCCCATCAGGTCGCGCATGTTCGTCTCCAATCGCGCTTAGATATCATCGTCTTCGGCGTCCGGCTCGGGCGGCACGGCATCGCCGGTCGCCTCTTCCGCCACCGCGTCGGGAATGCGCACATCCAGGATGCGCGCACCGGGAAAGCTTTGCAGGATGGCGGCCACGGCCGGGTCGGCGCGCGCGTCGGCGAGCGCGGTTTCGCGGCGGCCGTTCTCCTCCTCGGCCAGCGTCTTGCCGCCCGCCTCGCGCGACAGCGAGACGATCCAGCGTCGGCCGGTCCATTTCTGCAGGCGGTTCGTCAGATCGTTCAGAAGCGTCTTCGGCGCGTCCTCCGTCAGGTTGACGGCAAGCCTTTCCGGCTCGATGCGCACGAGACGGACGCAGCGCTTGAACTGCACCTTGAAGGCCATGTCGCGGTTGGCCTCCGCCAACTCCGCGATGTCGGCCAGCGACGTCAGCGGAACCGTCTCCGGTTCGGGGTCGGGGGCTGCCGCGGGTGCGGGCGCCTCCTCTTCCCGCGGCGCCTCGCGCACCAGCCGCATGGTCTGCCCGCCGCCGCTTGCCGGCATGCGTGCGGAGGCGACCGCCTGCGCGCCGCCGTTGCCTGCGGGCGCAGCGGCCGGGGCAGCGGCTGCCTGGCCCGACGGCGCATGTGTGCCCGCCGTCCCGGCAGGCACATCCTCCAGCGCCTTCAATGCCTCGTCGAGGGTGGGCAGATCGGCGGCGTGCGCGATGCGGATCAGCACCATCTCGCCGGCCGCCACCGGCGTGTTGGACGACTGCACTTCCTGGATGCCCTTGAGCAGCATCTGCCAGGCGCGCGAGAGAACGCGCACGGAGAGCGCCTTGGAAAACGCCAGCCCGCGCTCGCGCTCGGCCTCCGACAGCGCGGCATCGCCCGCAGCCTCCGGCACGAAGCGCAGCCGCGTGACCAGATGGTTGAATTGGGCAAGGTCGGTCAGCACCGTGGCCGGGTCCGCGCCGGTGTCGTACTGGGCGCGGAATTCGGCCAGCGCCGCGGCGACATCGCCCTTCATCAGATGCTCGAACAGGTCGATGACGCGGGCGCGGTCGGCAAGGCCCAGCATGTCGCGCACGGTCTCGGCCGTCACCTTGCCGGAGGAATGCGCGATCGCCTGGTCGAAGATCGACTGCGCGTCGCGCATGGAGCCTTCGGCGGCACGGGCGATCATCGCCAGCGCCTCGTCCTCCGCCTCGACACCCTCAAGCCCGCCGATGCGGGAAAGGTCGGTCTTGATCACCGCCGCATCGATGCGCCTCAAGTCGAAGCGCTGACAGCGCGACAGGATGGTGATCGGGACCTTGCGGATTTCTGTGGTGGCGAAGATGAACTTCACATGCGGCGGCGGCTCTTCCAGCGTCTTCAACAGGCCGTTGAAGGCCTGGTTGGAGAGCATGTGAACCTCGTCGATGATGTAGACCTTGTAGCGCGCCGAGACCGGTGCGTAGCGCACCTGTTCGATGATGTCGCGGATATCGTCGATGCCCGTATGCGAGGCGGCGTCCATCTCGATCACGTCGACATGGCGGCCTTCCAGGATGGCCTCGCAGTGCTCGCCAAGCGTCTCGAGATTGATCGAGGGCTGGTCGACCGTGTCGGTCTTGTAGTTCAGCGCGCGCGCCAGGATGCGCGCCGTCGTCGTCTTGCCCACTCCGCGCACGCCTGTCAGCATCCATGCCTGGGCGATGCGCCCGGCGGAGAAGGCGTTGGTGAGCGTGCGCACCATCGGCTCCTGGCCGATGAGGGCGGAAAAGTCGCGCGGGCGATATTTGCGCGCCAGGACCCGGTAGGCGCCGGCCTTGGCCTTGTCCGTCTGCCCGGCGTCGTTCATAGGCTTGTCGCGCTCCCGTGGTCGGCGTTGCGGAAGGGGGGAATCTCCACCGCTCGATTGCGGCGAGTTTCCCCTTCGAGGCGTTGCCGCGTCAATGGTGCAGCGTGGAAAAAGGTGGGAGGCTGGCACGGTGACCCGTGCCGAAGCTCGTTAGGGCTGCTTCCTTCCGGACCTGACCCGGTTGGCGAGTGGCGCGTCCACCACCAACCTCCCGCGCCCCATATCGTCAATCGCGCCGGCAAATGCAAGGGCATTCGGGATCGAAGGAAGGGCTTGCAGCGGCGCCAGACGCACTCTAGCCTTCGTTCCAGGACAAGGGAGAGAGCATTGCTTCCGGGCAAAAAGCGAGGATTCGCGCTCGACGCGCGGCTGGAGGAGGAGAGTCTGCCCGTCGTGTGGCTGGGTCTGTGCGACCTGCGTATCCGCGACGACAGGCGGTGGCCGTGGCTCCTGCTGATCCCGCAGCGGCCGGGCATCGAGGAGATCCACGATCTCACCCCGCTCGACCAGGCGATGCTGAGCTTCGAGACCAACCTGGTGTCGAAGACGCTGAAGGAATTGACGGGCTGCACCAAGATCAACTGTGCGGCGCTCGGCAACATCGTGCGCCAACTGCACGTGCACGTGATCGCGCGCAGCGAGGGCGACCCCGGCTGGCCGGGCCCGGTGTGGGGGCACGGGGTGCGCGAGCCTTACCGCCGGGAGGACCTGCACCAATTCGCCGAGAAGATACGCGGCCGGCTCGGCGGCGACACCGGACAATGATGAGGCCCAATATGATGAGGCCCGACATGATGAGGAACGCATGAATTTCGCTCCGCCGGAGGCGCAGGCCGAAACGCAAATAGCCTTCACCGGCAACCTCATCGACCCGCAGTCCGAACATCGTACCGACGACGCCGCCGGGAAAGCCCTTAAGGATCCCGTCGCCCGGCTGATGCTGGTGCGGGAGGGGCGCCTGTGCCTGAAGGTGGAGGACGGCGCCTTCGCCCCCTATTTCTCGATGGCTGAAGCGGACGCCCTGGAAGCGCGCTTTGGCGATGCCGTGCTGCTTGGCCGCACGGCCCACGGTCCGGTGCTGGCGGCGCCCTACGACCGCGAGAAGGAGGCGTTGCCCGACAATCTCAAGGCCATCGACTTCCGCTCGGTCTACATCCAGGGCCTTCTTGGCGGCGAAGACCTCGGCGCGCTGGCGCAGGGTGCTGCCCTTCTTTCCTGGCATGAGAGCCACCGCTTCTGCGGGCGCTGCGGCGGAGAGACCGTGATGCGCGCCGGCGGCTACCGGCGCTTCTGCGCGGCATGCGGGCGCGAGCACTTCCCGCGTACCGACCCCGTCGCCATCATGCTGGCGGTCAAGGGGGACGAATGCCTGCTCGGCCGCAGCCCGCATTTTGCGCCCGGCATGTATTCCTGCCTCGCCGGCTTCATCGAGCCCGGCGAGACCATTGAGAACGCGGTGCGGCGCGAGACGTTCGAGGAGGCGGGCATCCGCGTTGGCCGCGTGACCTACCAGGCGAGCCAGCCCTGGCCGTTTCCCTATTCACTGATGATCGGCTGCATCGCCGAGGCCGTCAGCGAGAAGGTGGACCCGGACCTGAGCGAGTTGGAGGGCTGCCGCTGGTTCAGCCGCGAGGAAGTACACCGCATGCTTGCCGGCACCCACGAAGCGGGGCTGATGACACCCCCGAAAGGCGCCATTGCGCGGCATCTGATCGGCGGTTGGGTGGGGCGGGGGTAAGGGCCCACGGCATCCCGCCGCTAATCCTCGTCCTCGCTCTGCGTGGCGCGGAAGGGGTGGGCTGCGTAGACGCCGAGGATGCGCACCTCGCGCGAGAAGAAGCTGAGTTCTTCAAGTGCCAGCGCCACCCCGCGGTCTTCGGGGTGGCCCTCGATGTCGGCATAGAACAGCGTGGAGAAGAACTTGCCGCCGAGCTGGTAGCTTTCCAGCTTGGTCATGTTGACGCCGTTGGTGGCGAAGCCGCCCATGGCCTTGTAGAGCGCGGCCGGCACGTTGCGCACGCGGAAGATGAAGGTCGTGATCATCGGCTGGTCCGGTGTCGCGCGCTTCGCCCATTGCCGCTCCTTCGACAAGACCACGAAGCGGGTGACGTTGTTGTCCGTGTCGTCGACATCCTCGGCGAGGATGTCGAGGCCGTAGAGCTCGGCCGCCAGGCGCGGGGCAAGGGCTGCGTTGGCGCGCACCTTCTCTTCCGCCACGAAGCGCGCGGCACCTGCCGTGTCGCCTGCCACCATTGGCTTCCAGCGATGCTTGCGGATGATCTTGCGGCATTGGCCAAGCGCATGGATATGGCTGTAGACGGCCTTGATCTCCGATTGCTCCACTCCCGGCAGCACCATGAGCTGGAAGCGGATGGGCAGGAAATACTCGCCGACGATGAAGAGCTTGGATTGAGGCAACAGGTGGTGGATGTCGGCCACGCGGCCGGCGATGGTGTTTTCGATGGGGATCATGGCGAGATCGGCCTTGCCGGTCTCCACCGCGTTGAACGCGTCCTCGAAGGTGGCACAGGGCAGCGGCTCCATGTCGGGGAACATGTTGCGGCATGCCGTATCGGAGTTGGCCCCCGGCTCCCCTTGGAAAGCGATCCTGTTGGTCGTGCTCGGCCTCATCTCATATCCGCCCTTATGTCAAAATCGCCCTGGCGCGCTCCAGGTCCGCCTGCGTGTCGACGCCGAGCGGCACCGAGCGCACGATCTCGGCATCGATGCGCATGCCCGCCTCCAGCGCACGCAACTGTTCCAGGCTCTCACGCATCTCCAGCGTCGAGGGCCCGAGCGCGACGAAACGTTCGAGCGCTGCGCGGCGGTAGGCATAGATGCCGACGTGATGGTAAAGCGGCCCCTCGCCCCACGGGGCGGTGGCACGCGTGAAATAAAGGGCGCGCAGCCGCGATGACGCGGCATCGAGCGGCGTGCCGACGATCTTCACCACGCTCGGGGCGGTCTTTTCTTCTTCGTCCACAATTTCCACACCCAGCGTGCCGATGTCGACGGCGCCGTTTTCCAGCGGGCGCAGGACGGCGTGGATGTCGGCGGGGGGGATCGTCGGCAGGTCGCCTTGGAGATTGACGACGATCTCCGCCTCATGGCCGGGATCGACGATGCCGAGTGCCTCGAAGATGCGGTCGGATCCTGACTGGTGATCGCCGTGGGTCAGCACCGCCTCGATGCCTTCAGCCTTTAGGGCTGCAACGATTTCCGGTGTGTCCGTCGCCACCACCACACGTCCGACGCCGCTTTCCAGCGCCCTTGCCGCTACCTGGGCAATCATCGGCTTTCCGGCGATATCGGCCAGTGGCTTTCCGGGCAGCCGCGTCGATGCCATGCGGGCGGGGATAAGAACGATCACTGTCATGGAAGGATGGGCCGGTCTCGCGGGCTTGAAGGAAAGTGGCAAAACGTCTCACTCGCGACAGCCTTATATGTGTTGCAACGCTGAAGCAAAAGACCTAGTTTCCGCGCGATTTTACCGGCAACGGCCGAACGCGGGGGACACGGGAGCGGTGCAGACGACGCCGCCTCGCCGCGGGCGTCCGGATAAAGGGAGCCCCTGGGCGAATGGACTCGTTCGAACTCAACAAGATCATCGGTGCGCTTCTCGGCGTCGTTTTCGTCGTTTTCTCCGTCAACCTGCTTTCCGACGCCATCTTTCACTCTCCCGCACCGGAGACGCCGGGCTACGCCATCGTCGTGCCCGAGGGTGAGGGTGAGGGCGAGGGTGGCGAGGGCGGCGGCGGCGAGGCGCCCGAATCGGTGCTGCCGCTTCTCGCGGATGCCGATCCTTCCGCCGGTGAGGGCGTGTTCAAGCGTTGCCAGGCCTGCCACACGGCAGAGGAGGGTGGGCCCAACAAGGTCGGGCCGAACCTTTGGGGCATCGTTGACCGTCCGGTCGCCAGCCACGACGGCTTCAGCTATTCCGCGGGTATGCAGGAATATGCGCAGGGAGGCGAGACCGTCTGGAACTATGAGAATCTGGACCACTTCCTGACCAATCCAAAGGGCGAGGTGTCGGGCACGGCGATGGCCTTTGCCGGGCTGAAGAGCGTCGACGACCGTGCCAACGTCATCGCCTATCTGCGCACGCTCTCCAACGAGCCGGCACCCCTTCCCGAAGCCCCGGCCGAAGGCGAAGGAGAGGCCGGCGACGACGGGCAGGCGACCGACGAAGGGCAGGCCGCACCCGCCGAGACCGGCGCACAGGAGGCCCCCGCCCAGGGTGGCGCGCAGGCGGCTCCCATGGAAGATGGCGCCGAAGAGGCTCCCGCGGAGCAGCAGGAGACCGGAACGGAAGAAGGCGCCAATGGCGGCGAGGCCGCCGCGCCTGCCGAAGAGGAGCAGCCGGCGGCAGCCGATCAGTGAGTAGCGCCGCGGTTCCCGATCATGAAAAAGCCGGCTTCGTGCCGGCTTTTTGATTTCTAGTGGTCTGACCCAAACAGATGGTACCCATCTGTTTGGAAAAGTCAGCCCACAAGCTATTAATCTGGTGGGGCGATTTGTCCTGACAGATGGGTACCATCTGTCAGGATCGCACCACTAGGCCCATTCGGCCCGGTCCCATTTGCCTTCGGCGCCGGATGAATTAGTTTCCAGAAAAAGGGCAGCCAAGCGGAGGCGAGCGAGGATGCAGGCGTTGCACGGATCGACGAGGGGCGGCAGGAAGGTGGCAGGTCTGCTGGCCGGCGTGACGGCCGCGCTTCTGATCGCAAGCGTTTCGGCCGGCGCGCAGGAATGGCGCACATCCTCGTCGCTCATCGATCCGGAGGTCGAAACCAAACCTTTCGAACGCTACGACTACGTGAACCCGGACGCACCGAAGGGCGGGACGCTGAATTCCGCCGTCTTCGGCACCTTCGACAGCTTCAACCCGTTCATCGTGCGCGGCACGCCGGCCGCGGGGCTCACCTTTTTCGGTGGCATCCTCTGGGAAACGTTGATGCAGCAATCCCCGGACGAACCCTCTACCAGCCATCCGCTGATCGCCGAAGCCTTCAAATATCCCGAAGACTATTCCTCCGCCACCTATCGCCTGGACCCGGATGCGCACTGGCATGACGGCGAACCCATCACCGCCGAGGATGTCGTCTGGTCGCTCGACGTCTTGAAGGAGATCAGCCCCCAGCACAACCGCTACTTCGCCAACGTCACCGAGGCGGTGGCGCTTTCGGATCACGAGGTGGAGTTCCGCTTCGACCAGGCCGGCAACCGCGAGCTGCCGCACATCATGGGCGACCTGCCGGTGCTGCCGAAGCATTGGTGGGAGGGCACCGACGCCAGGGGCAGACAGCGCAATATCAGAGAGCCGACGCTGGAGCCGCCGCTCGGCAGCGGCCCCTACCGCATCAAGAGCTTCGACCCAGGCTCCGAGATCGTCTGGGAGCGGGTGGAGGACTATTGGGGCGCCGACCTGCCGGTCAGTATCGGCCGCAACAATTTCGACCTGCAACGCTACACCTACTTCCAGGACGACAACGCCGAGTTCCTGGCCTTCCAGAAGGGCGGTACCGAGGACATCCGCCGCGAGGTCAGCACGCGGCGCTGGGTGCAGAACTACGATTTTCCGGCGGTCGAAGCCGGAGATGTCGTCAAACGTGAGTTCGAAAGCGCCAGCATCGAGGCCATGCAGGCCTTCGTCTTCAATATGCGCGAACCTCGCTTCCAAGACCGGCGGGTGCGTGAGGCGCTGACGCTCGCCTACAATTTCGAGGAGCAGAACCGCACGCATTTCTTCGGCCTCAACAAGCGCTTCAGCAGCTACTTCGAAAAGTCGGAGCTGGCGGCGACGGGCCTGCCCGAGGGCCGTGAGCTGGAAATCCTGGAGGAGTTCCGCGAAGCCCTCCCGCCCGATCTCTTCACCGAGGAGTTCAAGCTGCCGGTCTACACCCCGCGGACGGAACGCGAGTATCTGCGCGAGGCCGTCCGCCTCTTCGGCGAAGCGGGATGGGAGATCCGCGACGGCCGGATGGTGAACAAGGAGACGGGCCGGCAGTTCACGATCGAGTTCCTCGGCGGCTCGCCCACCGCCGAAATCATCACCAGTGGCATCATCCCCAATCTGCGGAAGATCGGCATCGCCGCCACCTTGCGCATCGTCGACACCTCGCAATATATCCAGCGCCTCCAGAACTTCGATTTCGACGCGACGACCGGCCGCTTCGCCCAGACCAACTCGCCCGGCAACGAACAGCGCGACTATTGGAGCTCCGAGGCAGCCGACATTCCCGGCTCGCGCAATATGGGCGGCATCAAGGACCCGGTGGTCGACGCGCTGGTCGACAAGATCATATACGCCGAGGATCGTGAGGAGCTGGTGGCGCTCACGCGGGCGCTCGACCGGGTGCTTCTGTGGAACTACTACATGGTGCCGCAATATTATCAGCCGACCATGCGCTTCGCCTACTGGAACAAGTTCGGCATTCCCGAGGAGCAGCCGGACTATATCGGCGTGGACATCGATTCCTGGTGGATCGATCCGGAGCGGGAGAGAGCGCTGGCCGCCAAGTACAGGAGCCAGAACTGACGCATATGCATTTCCCCAGGTCTTCGCGTCGCCAATTCCTGACGTTCACGGGCGCGGCGATCGCTGCACCGCTCCTTGGCCGCCCGGCTTTCGCGCTGACAGCGACGGAGGTGCCGCTCCACGGGCTGTCGGCCTTCGGCGATCTCAAATATCCGGCCGACTTCACCCATTTCGACTATGCGAGCCCGCAGGCGCCCACGGGGGGCACGTTCAATTTCCAGCCCGGCTACTGGTACTACAATCAGAACGTTCTCACCTTCAACACGCTGAACAGCTTCGTTAGAACGGGCGATGCGCCGCCGCGCATGGAGATGTGCTTCGACGCGCTGATGGTGAGTGCCTGGGACGAGCCGGACGCTCTCTACGGCCTCCTTGCCGAAAGCATCACGCTTTCGGCCGACCGCAACAGCTTCACCTTCAAGCTCCGGCCCGAGGCGCGCTTCCATGACGGCTCGCCGCTCACGGCGGAGGATGTGGCGTTCAGCTACAATCTGTTGAAGGAGAAGGGGCATCCGCAGCTAGCCCTGCCGCTTGCCGAGATGGTGTCGGCGCAAGCGGCGGGAGAGCACGAGTTCCGCCTCGTCTTCTCCGGAGAGCAGTCCGAACGGACGATCCTCGACGTCGTGGGGTATCCCATCTTCTCCAAGGCCTCCCTCGAAGGCAAGGCTTTCGACAGCTCGGAGCTCGAGCCGCTCATGGGGTCCGGCCCCTACAAGGTGGGCCGCTTCTCCGCCGACCGCTACATCGAATACGACCGCGTCGAGGACTATTGGGCGCGGGAACTGCCGGTGAGCCGCGGCCTCCACCGTTTCGACCGCATCCGCATCGATTTCTTCCGCGACCGCAACGCGGCCTTCGAAGCCTTCAAGAAGGGCGAGGTGTTCTGGCGCGAGGAGTTCACCTCGCGCCTCTGGGCGACCGCCTACGATTTTCCGGCCCGGCGCAGCGGAAAAGTGGTCAAGCGGGAGTTTCCGGAAGAGCGCGTCGCCGACATGCAGGGTTGGGCTCTCAACCAGCGGCGCGCGCGCTTTCGCGACCCGCGCGTGCGCGAGGCCATCGAGCTGTGTTTCGATTTCGAGTGGACGAACCGGAACTTCTTTTACGGCCTCTACAAGCGCAGCGTATCGCCCTTCGAGAACACGGATTTCAAGGCCACAGGCGCACCCTCGCCCGAAGAGCTCGCTCTGCTCGAACAGTTTCGCGGTCAGATTCCCGAAGCCGCGCTCGGCGAAGCTGTGATCCCGCCCGTTTCGGACGGCTCGGGCCGGGACCGCAAGCTCTTGTCCGAGGCGCGTCGCCTTCTCACGGAGGCGGGCTGGCGCGCGCGGGGGCAGTTCCTGCAAAACGAGGACGGTGAGCGGCTCACGGTCGAATACATGGTCAGGGACCAGGTGTTCGTGCAGGTGACGACGCCTTTCATAGAAAATCTGCGCGCCATCGGGATCGATGCCTCGGTTCGTCTGCTCGATGCCGCCCAGTATCAGGCGCGAATGGCGAGCTTCGACTTCGACATGGTGGGCTTTCGTGTGTCGCTCGGGGCGACCCCCACGAGGGACGGGCTGGAGCTTGTCTTCCACTCCAAAGCGGCGAAGGTCGATGGCTCCCGAAACCTTCCGGGAACGGCCGACCCCGCTATCGACCACCTGGTGGAGCTTGCGGGTCGCGCGGCAAGCCGCGATGAGCTGATCGTTACCGTGCGGGCACTCGACCGGGTTCTTCGTGCCAGGCGCGACTGGATTCCCAACTGGTATTCGCCACATCACAGAACCGCCTATTGGGACATGTTCGACTTCAAGGAGCCGAAGCCCGATTACTTCTTCCCGGTGGAGGCGCTGTGGTGGTACGACGAGGAAAAGGCAAAGGCGATTGGCAAGGCATAGCAGCGGCGTGACAAGCATCCCGAAAAACACTTCACGCGAGGCAACCGCCTGATGGGCGCCTACATTCTTCGCCGTCTGCTGCTTATGATCCCGACGCTGTTCGGCATCATGGCCATCTCCTTCATCGTCGTGCAGTTCGCGCCGGGCGGGCCGATCGAGCAGATCATCGCCCAGGTGACGGGCCAGGGCGGCGGCGCCGACGCGCGGCTGGGCGCGGGCGGCGGCTCCGATCTCGGCGGGCAGAGCTTCGAGGCTTCCGGCGGGGAGGCGACCTCGCGCTATCGCGGCGCGCAGGGGCTGGACCCGGAGTTCATCGCCCAGTTGGAGCGGCAGTTCGGCTTCGACAAGCCGGCGCATGAGCGCTTCTTCCTCATGCTGTGGAACTATACCCGCTTCGATTTCGGCGAGAGCTATTTCCGCGACATATCGGTGGTCGACCTCATCATCGAGAAGATGCCCGTCTCCATCTCGCTCGGCATCTGGATCACCCTCATTTCCTACGGCATCTCCATCCCGCTCGGCATCCGCAAGGCGGTGAAGGACGGCTCCACCTTCGATATGTGGACCAGCGGCGTGGTGATCATCGCCTACGCCATCCCCAGCTTCCTTTTCGCCATCATGCTGATGGTGCTGTTCGCCGGCGGCTCTTTTTTCGACTGGTTCCCGCTGCGCGGGCTAACATCGGACAACTGGGCCGAGCTTTCCTGGCCGGCGCGCATCCTCGACTATTTCTGGCACCTCGCCCTGCCGCTGACCGCGCTCGTGCTGTCGGCTTTCGCCACCACCACGCTTTTGACCAAGAACTCCTTCCTCGACGAGATCCGCAAGCAGTATGTGATCACCGCGCGGGCAAAGGGGCTCGGCGAGCGGCAGGTGCTCTACGGTCACGTCTTCCGCAACGCCATGCTCATCATCGTCGCCGGCTTTCCCGGCGCCTTCATTTCCTCCTTCTTCACAGGTGCGCTCCTGATCGAGAGCATCTTTTCGCTCGACGGGCTGGGGCTGCTCGGCTTCCGCTCGGTCATCGACCGGGACTATCCGGTGGTTTTCGCCACGCTCTACATCTTCTCGCTCATGGGCCTCGTCATCAGCCTTATATCCGACATCACCTACACGCTCATCGATCCGCGCATCGATTTCGAGCGGAGGGACGTGTAGATGCCGGCGGTACACGCGAAAACAGAAGCCGGGCGCGTGGGCCTGCCCGCCCGCCGGCCGTGGCTCTCGCCCATCAACCAGCGGCGCTGGCAGAACTTCAAGGCCAACAGGCGCGGCTACTGGTCGCTGTGGATCTTCCTCGTGCTCTTCGTTCTGTCGCTGCTCGCGGAGTTCATCGCCAACGACAAGCCGATCCTCGTCTCCTACAAGGGCGAGATCCTTTATCCGGTGCTGGTCGACTATCCGGAGGAGATGTTCGGCGGCTTCCTTGCCGTAACCGACTACCGCGACCCCTTCATCCAGGAGGAGATCAAGGCCAATGGCTGGATGCTGTGGCCGCCGGTGCGCTATTCCTACCGCACGGTGAACAGCGAAATCCCTGAAGCCGCACCGGCGAAGCCGTCCTGGCTCTATACCGAGGAGGAGCGTTGCCAACGCTACGAGCTGGGCGTCGACGATCCCCGCTGCACCGTCGGCAACTGGAACTGGCTGGGAACCGACGACCAGGCGCGCGACGTCCTTGCGCGCGTCATCTACGGCTTCCGTATCTCCGTCCTCTTCGGCCTCGTGCTGACGGCCGCTTCCGCCGTGATCGGCGTATCCGCCGGCGCCGTGCAGGGTTATTTCGGCGGCTGGACCGACCTTCTCTTCCAGCGCTTCATCGAGATATGGTCGTCCATCCCCGTTCTCTACCTCATCCTCATCATCGCCGCCGTGCTGCCACCGGGCTTCTGGATCCTGCTCGGCATCATGCTCCTGTTCTCCTGGGTGGCTTTCGTCGGCGTGGTGCGGGCGGAATTCCTGCGCGCGCGCAATTTCGAATATGTGAGCGCCGCCCGCGCGCTGGGCGTGCCCAACCGCACCATTATGTTCCGCCACCTGCTCCCCAATGCAATGGTGGCGACACTCACCTTCCTGCCGTTCATCCTCAACGGCTCGATCACCACGCTCACCTCGCTGGATTTCCTGGGCTTCGGCCTGCCGCCCGGCTCGCCGTCGCTCGGCGAGCTCCTGCGCCAGGGCCAGCGCAACCTCGATTCGCCCTGGCTCGGCATCACCGGCTTCCTGAGCCTCTCCATCATGCTGTCGCTCTTGATCTTCATAGGCGAAGCCGTGCGGGATGCGTTCGATCCGCGGAAGACGTTCAAATGAAGCACCGGCCATGGTATAAAGTGGGGCATTTTCTACCTTGGAGGCTCCAATGGGTATGAACATCAAGAGCGAAAAGGTCCAGCATCTGGCGCGACAGCTTGCTAAGGAAACGGGTCAGAGCATGACCGCAGCGGTCGAGAGGGCGCTTGAAGCCGAATTGGCTCGGCTGCATCGGGAGCGGGATGTCGCGGAACGAAAGCGGCGGATTAGGGAAATACTCGATTCTCTTCCCCCGCCGCCGCCCGGCGTAACCAGCGACCATTCCGATCTTTATGACGAATGGGGCCTGCCCAAGTGATCGTCGACGCCTCGGCAATCCTGGCCATCCTGCTCAAGGAGCCTGAAGAGGGTCGCTTTGCCGACCTTTTGGCGGAAGCGAAGGAGAGGGCCTCGCTCTCGCCCGTCAACTATCTCGAAGTCGCTCTTCGCGTCGACCGGGGCGATATGCCCGAGGCTTCGCAGAAGCTGGACGAAATATTGCATCGAATGAACGTCGAGATCGCCGACCTGACCCCCGAGCAAACCCTCCTCGCCCGCGAGGCCTATCGCAAATACGGCAAAGGCAATCACAAGGCGAAGCTCAATCTCGGCGACTGCTTCGCCTATGCGCTCGCGAAAGCGCGGGGCGAGTCGCTGCTGTTCAAGGGCAATGATTTCTCGCATACGGACGTGGAGCCCGCCCTTTGACCTCCCCCCTCCTCTCCATCCGCGATCTGTCCGTCGCCTTCGCCCAGGGCGAGGAGGAGACGCTTGCCGTCGACCGGGTGTCCTTCGACATCGGCCGTGGGGAGACGGTGGCGCTGGTTGGCGAGTCCGGGTCGGGCAAGTCCGTCACCGCCCTTTCGGTGTTGAAGCTCCTCCCCTATCCGGCCGCTAGCCATCCCTCGGGCGAAATTCTTTACGGCGGGCGCGACCTTCTGGCGGGCGACGAGGCGGAACTGCGCCGGGTGCGCGGCAACGAGATCACCATGATCTTCCAGGAGCCGATGACCTCGCTCAACCCGCTGCACACGATCGAGAAGCAGATCGGCGAAATCCTCAAGCTGCACCGCGGCATGGGCGACAGGCAGGCGAAGGAGCGCACGCTTGAGCTGCTCCACCAGGTCGGGATCCAGGAGCCGGAAAAGCGGCTCGATGCCTTCCCGCACCAGCTTTCCGGTGGCCAGCGCCAGCGCGTGATGATCGCGATGGCGCTCGCCAACGAACCGGACCTCCTGATCGCCGACGAGCCGACGACGGCGCTCGACGTCACCGTCCAGGCGCAGATACTGGAGCTCCTGGCGAAGCTTCGGCGCGATAACGACATGTCGATGCTGTTCATCACCCACGACCTCGGCATCGTGCGCAAGGTGGCGGACCGCGTGTGCGTGATGACCGGCGGCAAGATCGTCGAGAGCGGGCCGACGGAGGAGATTTTCTCCAATCCGCAGCACGCCTATACGCGCCATCTTCTGGCTGCAGAGCCAAAGGGCGAACCTCCCCAGGCGAACCTCGCTGCGGAGAAGGTGATCCAGGGCGACGGCATCAAGGTCTGGTTCCCGATCAAGAAAGGCCTCCTCAGGCGCACGGTCGACCATGTGAAGGGCGTCGACGGCGTCGACGTGACTGTGCGGGCAGGGCAGACGCTGGGCGTGGTGGGGGAGTCCGGGTCGGGCAAGACGACGCTGGGACTGGCGCTCTCGCGCATGATCTCCTCGGATGGGGAAATCCGCTTCTCCGGCGACCGCATCGACAAAAGGTCGTTTCGCGAGATGCGGCCCCTCCGGCACCAGATGCAGATCGTCTTTCAGGACCCTTACGGCAGCTTGAGCCCGCGCATGTCGGTCGCCGAGATCATCCAGGAGGGGCTGCGCATTCACGAGCCGCAGCTTTCCGCTGAAGAGCGGGACCGGATGGTGGTGGAGGTGCTCCAGGAGGTAGGGCTCGATCCGGAAGCGCGGTTCCGCTACCCGCACGAATTCTCCGGCGGCCAGCGGCAAAGGATCGCCATCGCCCGGGCCATGGTCTTGAAGCCCCGCTTCGTCATGCTGGACGAGCCGACGTCGGCGCTCGACATGAGCGTGCAGGCGCAGGTGGTGGACCTGCTGCGCGACCTGCAGAAGCGGCACGAATTGGCCTACCTCTTCATCAGCCACGACCTCAAGGTGGTGCGGGCGCTCGCCAACGAGGTGATTGTGATGCGCGCCGGCAAGGTGGTGGAGTCGGGTACCGCGGACCAGATATTCCACGCGCCGAAGACGGATTATACGAAGGCGCTGATCGCCGCGGCCTTCGAGATCGCCGCCGTTCCCGGCGGCGTGGTGAGCGAATAGCCGGGAGGACGTCGTGAGCATAAAGAAGGCCGGCGGCCGCGTTCTCCTTTCCATGACGGGCATGCACCCGCAGCGCTGGTACGAGCTTCTGTCGCGGGAGCGCGATGTCGTGCTGGAGCCGGAGGGGCTCGAGGATCCGGGAATAGACTATGCGGTCGTTTGGAAGCAGCCGCCCGGCCTCTTGAAGCGGCTGCCGAACCTGAAAGTCATCTTCTCCATCGGCGCCGGTGTGGACCATATCCTTGCCGATCCGGAATTGCCGGACGTGCCGATCGTGCGCGTGGTGGCGGATAACCTGACGCAGCACATGGTCGAATATGTCGCCTGGCGCGTGCTCGACCACCACCGGCAGGACATGCTTTATCGCGCGCAGCAGCGGGACAGGATCTGGCACGAGCCGCCGCAGCCGCCGGCAGAGGCCGTGTCAGTGGGGATCATGGGGCTGGGCGCGCTCGGGCAGGCGGCGGCGAAGGCGCTTCACGCCCTCGGCTTCTCCATCAACGGCTGGAGCCGGCGGGAACACCGGATGGAGGGGGTGAGGAGCTTTTCCGGCGAGGCAGGGCTGACGCCGTTCCTGAACGCCACGGATATTCTCGTGGTGCTGTTGCCGCTGACACCGGCGACCGAGGGTATCATCGACTATTCGGTGCTCGAACGGCTGAGGAGCGACGGGCCGCTCGGGGGGCCGTGTCTCATAAATGCCGGTCGTGGCCGGCTGCAGCGCGAGGCGGATATTTTGCGCGCGCTCGACGACGGGACGCTGAAGGAGGCGAGCCTCGACGTGTTCGAGCGCGAGCCGCTGGCGCGGAAGAGCCCGCTCTGGGCGCACCCTCGCGTCTTCGTGACGCCGCACGCGGCGGCCACCTCCGACCCGGCGCATCTGGTGCAGCCGATGCTCGCCCAGATGACCGCCTTCGAGTGGGGAGAGAAGCTTAAGAACCTGGTGGATCGCAAAGCGGGGTACTGAGCGGCGGCGGTCCGGTATTATGTTTCGGCAGCGCCCCGCAGCCGCTATTGAAACACCGCCGGCGCGGCGCGATTCGCCGGAGATCGTCGAAAAGCAATACGGAAAGATCTGAAATGCTCATCGCCTTCGATATCGGCGGGACGACAATCAAGGGGGCGGTCGTGCATTCCCTCGATCACATCGAGCCGGTGCGTCGGATGCCTACGCCGACACGGGATTTCGAGGCCTTCGTCGCCAGCTTGAAGAGCGTGATTGCGGCGGCCGGGGGAAGGCCCGATTGCATCGCCATCTCCATCGCCGGCGTCATCGACCCGGACACCCACGCCGCCATCTGCGCCAACATCCCCTGCATCCACGGGCGCCGGCTTGAAGCCGATCTGCAGCGGGAACTGGGCCTGCCCGTGATCGTCGCCAACGATGCCGACTGCTTCACGATGGCCGAGGCGGCGGTCGGCGCCGGGCGGGGGCACAACATCGTCTTCGGCGCCATTCTCGGCACCGGCGTGGGCGGCGGGCTGGTGGCCCGCGGGCAACTCGTCAACACCGAAGGCGGGTTTGCCGGCGAGTGGGGGCATGGGCCGGTGGCCGCCGCCTTTGCCGGCAATCCGCCGGTTGCCATTCCAGCCTTCAAGTGCGGCTGCGGGCAGGAAGGCTGCATCGACACGGTGGGCGGCGCGCGCGGCATGGAGCGTCTGCACAGGCTGCTGCATGACCAGGAGCTGGCCTCGGAGGATATCGTCGCCGCATGGGAAAAGGGCGACGCGCAGGCGGCGCGGACGGTCGACGTCTTCGTCGATCTCCTGAGCGGGCCGCTCGCCATGGTGGTCAACGTCACCGGCGCCACCATCGTGCCGGTCGGCGGCGGGCTTGCCAATGCGCAGGCGCTGCTTTCCGAGATCGACATGGCGGTGCGCAAGCGCATCCTGCGCCGCTTCGACCGCCCGCTGGTGGTTCGCGGCGCCTGCCGTGTCGAGCCGGGCCTGATGGGCGCGGCGCTCCTGGGGTTCAAGAAGGTGGAGCGTGAGCGGCATCCTGCTTGAAGTCTGTGTCGATGATCCTTCGGGCATGGCGGCGGCCATTGCCGGCGGGGCGGATCGCATCGAACTGTGCAGCGCGCTGGACCTCGGCGGCCTGACGCCGCCCGCTGGTTCCATGGCGGGCGTCGCCTCGCCCGTTCCCGTCTACGCGATGATCCGGCCGCGGGCGGGGGATTTCGTCTATACTGAGGAAGAGCTCGATGTCATGGCGCGGGACATCGAAGCGGCACGGCAGGCGGGGCTTGCCGGGGTCGTCCTCGGTGCCGGCAAGCGGGACGGAAGCCTCGATTACCGCGCATTGAAAAGGCTGGCTGAAATCTCAGGCGGGCTGGGCACCACGCTGCACCGGGTCTTCGATCTGGTTCCAGACCGGGCGGAGGCCGTCGAGATGGCGGTCGAACTCGGTTTCGAGCGCATCTTGACGTCCGGCGGGGCGCCGACCGCGGCGGAAGGCGTGGAGGCACTAGAAGAGACGATCGCCGCCGCGGCAGGCCGCATATCGATCATGCCGGGCGCGGGGATCAACGTCGAGACGATCGGCAGGCTGTTGCCGAGACTGCCGGTCGGTGAGGTCCATGCCTCGTGTTCGACGGTCGAACCGGTTTCCGATGCCCGACTCGTCTCGCTCGGCTTTTCATCGGCAAAGCGCCGTCGCACGGACGCAGCGCTCGTGCGGGCGCTGAAGGAGCGGGTCTCCGCGGCTGGGTAACACCGCAGGGAAAGGGCGTGGCTCGCTCGCCGTCTTAGTGATTATCGCGCGGGATGCCCTTTTCCTGCGCGATGCGGCGATAAGCCGTCGCCGGCTTGAGCACCATGCCTTCGGCCAATTGGTCCACCATGGCCCGCTGGATCTCCTGCCAGGGCGTCTGGTGGTCCGGGAAGGCGTAGCCGCCGGCCGCCGCCAGCGCGGTGCGCCGGGTGGCCAGCTCCTCATCGCTCAACAGCATGTCGGCGCTGCCCTTGTTGAGATCGATGCGAATCCGGTCGCCCGTCTTCAAGAGCGCCAGGCCGCCGCCGACCGCCGCCTCCGGAGAGGCGTTGAGGATCGAGGGGGAGGCCGAGGTTCCCGACTGGCGGCCGTCGCCGATGCAGGGGAGCGCGTGGACGCCCTTCTTGATGAGGTAGTCCGGCGGGCGCATGTTGACCACCTCCGCCGCGCCCGGATAGCCGACGGGCCCGGTGCCGCGCATGACGAGGATAGAATGCTCGTCGATGGCGAGCGCGGGATCGTCGATGCGGTCGTGATAGTCCTCCGGGCCGTCGAAGACGACTGCCTTGCCCTCGAAGGCGAGGGGATCGTCCGGGTTCGCCAGGTAGCGCGCGCGGAACTCCTCCGAGATCACGCTGGTTTTCATGATGGCGCTGTCGAAGAGATTGCCCTTCAGGTTGATGAAGCCGGCGTTGGGCTTGAGAGGGTCCGACACCGGACGAATGACCTTGCCGTCGAGATTTTCCGCATCGCGGCAGTTCTCTCCAAAGGTGCGGCCGTTCACCGTCTTGGCGTCCGGGTGCGGCAGCAGACCCGCCTCTATCAGCTCCGCCACCACGGCCGGCACGCCGCCGGCGCGGTGAAAATCCTCGCCCAGATACTCGCCCGCCGGCTGCATGTTGACGAGAAGCGGAACGTGATGGCCAACCTTCTGCCAGTCGTCGTTGTCGAGCGGCACGCCCAGATGCCGGGCGACGGCGTTCAGGTGGATCGGCGCATTGGTGGAGCCGCCGAGAGCCGAGTTGACGGCGATGGCATTCTCGAAGGCCTCGCGCGTCATGATGTCGGAAGGCTTCAGGTCCTCGTGCACCATCTCGACGATGCGCCGCCCGGTCTCATAGGCCATCTGGCCGCGTTCACGATAGGGCGCGGGGATCGCCGCGGAGCCGGGAAGCTGCATGCCGAGCGCCTCGGCCAGCGAGTTCATGGTGGAGGCCGTGCCCATCGTGTTGCAGAAGCCTACCGACGGCGCGGAAGACGCCGCCAGATCCATGAACTCGTCGTAGTCGATCTCGCCTGCGGCGAGCCGTTCGCGCGCCTCCCAGACGATGGTGCCGGAGCCGGTGCGTTTGCCGCGGTGCCAGCCGTTGAGCATCGGGCCGACGGAGAACGCGATCGCCGGGATGTTCACCGTGGCCGCGGCCATGAGCAGCGCCGGCGTGGTCTTGTCGCAGCCGATGGTCAGCACCACGCCGTCGAGCGGATAGCCGTAAAGCGCCTCCACCAGCGACAGGTAGGCAAGGTTGCGGTCGAGCGAGGCTGTCGGCCGCTTGCCCGTCTCCTGGATCGGGTGGCAGGGAAACTCGAAAGGAATGCCGCCGGCGGCCTCGATGCCGGCCCGCACGCGCTTGGCAAGCTCGACATGATGCCGGTTGCAGGGCGAAAGGTCGGAGCCGGTCTGGGCAATGCCGATCATCGGCTTGCCCGATTGCAGCTCTCCGCGCGTCAGGCCGTAATTCAGATAGCGCTCGATGTAGAGCGCGGTCATGCCTGGATTGTCCGGATTGTCGAACCATTGTTGCGAACGAAGCCGGGTCTTGCGGCTGCCTTGGGTCATGATCGAAAGCCTCTACGGGTTGCCGGGCTCACGGATATTGCATCCCGGGTCGGGCGGCAAGAGCGCCGGATGGACAAGAGCCGCCGGCTGCGCTAGCCAAGGATGACACCCAACCGGAGGGACCAGCCATGGCCATGATCATCGAGGGCGAGGAGCGGATCGAAGCGCCGGTGGAGACCGTGTGGCGGGCGTTGAACGATCCCGACGTTCTGAAGGACTGCATTCCCGGATGCGAGGAACTGGAGAAGAGTTCGGACACCGAATTCGCCGCTACCGTCTCGCTCAAGATCGGCCCGATCAAGGCGCGCTTCAACGGCGCGGTGGAACTCACAAACCTCAACCCGCCCCATTCCTATACCATCTCCGGCGAGGGGAAGGGCGGCGTTGCCGGTTTTGCCAAGGGCGGCGCCGACGTCTCGCTCAAGGAGGACGGCCTGGACGCCACCATCCTCACCTATCAGGCCAAGGCCGATGTCGGCGGCAAGATGGCCCAACTCGGCAGCCGGCTGATCCAGTCCACCTCGAAGAAGCTGGCTGGCCAGTTCTTCTCCAACTTCAACGCGCGCGTCAGCGGCTCGGAGGAGGAAGCGCAGAGCGCGTGAAGGACGCTTGGCGCCGTTCATACTAGTGGATCGGTAGCCCAGCCGGGCACGTTGTGGGCCAGGCCTTCCCCTACTCGAACACGATAGCCGGCGCCTCGCCGGCCGCCTCGCGCTCCCGCTTCATCTCTTCCAGCACCTTTTCCGCCACGGCGCGGTAGATCTTCGCCTGCGCCCCGTCGGGGTTCGAGACGACCACCGGCGTGCCGGCGTCCGACGTCTCGCGCACATCCATGGTCAGCGGAACCTCGCCCAGGAACGGCACGCCCAGCCGCTCGGCTTCGTTCTTCGCGCCGCCATGGCCGAAGATGTCGTAGCGCTTGCCGGTGTCGGGGGCGATGAAGTAGCTCATGTTCTCGACGATGCCGAGCACCGGCACGTCGACCCGGCGGAACATGTTGAGCCCCTTGCGGGCGTCGATGAGAGCAAGGTCCTGCGGTGTCGAGACGATGACGGCGCCGGCCAGCGGCACCTGCTGGGCCATGGTGAGCTGGGCATCGCCCGTGCCGGGCGGCATGTCGACCACCAGGATGTCGAGCGCCCCCCAGGCGACGTCGCGCAGCATCTGGCGCAGCGCCGACATGACCATCGGCCCGCGCCAGATCATCGGCGTCTCCTCTTCGACGAGGAAGCCTATGGACATGACCTCGAGCCCGTAGGCCTGCATCGGCTTGAGTGTCTTGCCGTCCACCATCTCCGGCTTGCCCCTGAGCCCCAGAAGGCGGGGCATGGAGGGGCCGTAGATGTCGGCATCCAGAATGCCCACCTTCAGCCCCAGGGCACTCAGACCCAGCGCCAGGTTGACGGCGGTGGTGGACTTGCCGACGCCGCCCTTGCCGCTTGCCACGGCGATAATGGCTTCGATCCCCGGCACACCGGCCTTCGCCGGCTGCTGCCCTTGCGGAGGCGCGGGGCCTCTTTGCGGCTGCGGGCGGGGCGGCTGTGGCCGAGGCGTCGGCTGCGGTGTCGCGCCCATGCCCCCGCCCTGTTTTTCCGCCGTCAGTGCCACCATGGCGCCTGCAACGCCGGGGATGGATTTCACCGCGTTCTCGGCCGCCTGGCGCATGGGCTCCAGCTCCCGAGCACGCTCGGCGGGAACCGTGATGGAGAAGAAGACCTTGCCGTCGGCAATGAAGATCTCCGACACCAGGCCGCGCGAGACGATATCGCCCTCAAGGTCCGGCCCCTTGATGGCGCTGAGCTTGTCGATGACGGCTTGACGGGTGACGGCGCTCATTGCGGCTCACTTCTTTTCGCGTATGCCTGCCAGATAGTGATGTTTCGCGGAAATACCAAGCGCGCCGTCAGCCGAAGGGTCAAACGGTCACAGGATTGCGGCTGTCGGCGAGGATGCGGCCGCCGATTGCCACGAAGCACACGCCCGCGATGCGCTCCACCCAATGCCGCGCATCGGAAAACCGGCTGAGGACGAGCCGCGACGACATGAAGAGGCTGACGAGCGAATACCAGGCAAGCGCGCTCAGGACGACGAGGACGACCATGGCGACAAGCGCCCACGCCGGCGTCTGAGCGGTGATCGAGGTCGCGAAAACGCTGGCAAAAAGCACGATCGCCTTGGGGTTCGTCAAGGTGACGAGGAACCCGAAGATGAGCGGGCTGCGCCCGGCACGGCCCTGCGCCTGGTCCACCGCCAGCTCCTGCGGCTTTGCAAGAACCAGCCGGATGCCGAGATAGATGAGGTAGCAGCCGCCGAGAACGCGGATCGCCCAGGCGAGCCACTGAAACTCCATCAGGATCGCCGATAGCCCCAAAAGGCTCAGCGTGGCGTAGAGGCCGAGGCAGACGGAAACGCCCACCGTCGTCTTCAATCCCGCGAGCGTGCCGCCGGTCATCGACGAGCGGACCACGGCCACGAAATCCGGCCCCGGCAGCACCAGCGCGGGGATGAAGATGGCAAAAACGCTTATGAGGACAAGCACTGCAACTCCTTCCGGTGCATGCAGACCGCGCATGCAATCAAAAAAAGCACGGTGGCGGACGACATGCAACAACGCGCGCCGGTGCAGGCGATCTAGAATTTCTTCTTCAATCCCAGCGAGACAGAGAGCACCGGATCGGGGTCGCTGCCGGCCATGAAGTCGGTATTGAGGCCGAACAGCACGTCGAAGTCGCGCTCGGTGCGGTTGCGGTAGACAAAGCCCAGGCGCAGCGGCAGATCCGATTTCGCAAGGTCGACACCGATCTCTTCATACTGGATGGTGCCGTCCAAATCGCGGCCGACCGGCAGACTGAAATCAGCTTTGCCGGCCACGGTCTTGGGCCGCACGCCCGCATAAAGGTCGAGCGTGTCGTGCCCGGTTGCGACGCCGCGTCGGCGCGCCGAAAGGCCGCCGCTGGCATAGGCGAAGGCGCCGTAGTCGACCAGCGCCGAGGGGTCGTCCCCCACAAAGCCGCTGCCGAACTCGGCATAGGCGCCGACCGACCAGGCGGACGATAGTGCCTTGCTGACGCTGAAGCCGACCGCCACGTTGCCGGTGTCTTCCGCCGGCAGGAAAGGTCCGCTTGCCGTATAGCCGAAAAAGCGGTTGGCGCTATGGCCGAAGGAGAAGGAAAGCTCCGTGGCGAAGTTCTCGCGCGCCGTCAGGCGCGACAGGGAGAAGGCCGTGTTGCCGGCGCTTTCCGTCTGCTCCATATGGCCGGCAAGCTGCAGAAACCGGCCGTCGCCGAGCGGAAAGAGGCGTGAAAACGCGGTGTCGCCGCCGAGATTGGCGTGCGTCTGTGAGAAGAACAGCTTCGGCACCGCCGCGCTCTCCAGCGCCGGAACGGAGATGGAGCCGGTGGTCTCCAGGAAGGCGAAGCTTGCCGCCACCTGATCGATATTGCGGGCGAGCTGGCCCGCATCCGCTTGTCCGGAGGATAGGCCGCCATCGGCACCGTTGGCGCCGAGTGCCTTGCCGGAGAGGTAAAAATCCGTCCCCAGGGCATCGACGACCATGATGTCGCGCTTGCCCATTGCCTTGGCGACGGCGTTGCCGACAACGGGCCCGCCCGTGGCGATGCCGCCGTCGAGGCTGGTGCGCCTACCGGAAAAGACATTATTGCCGGTGGCGATGGACACGCCGCCCACCGCCTCAAGCGCCGCCTTCATGTCGGGAACGCCGTGGCCGTAAAGGTCGGAGTAGGAGCGGGTGACGCCGCCCGCGAAGGGGGTGCTGCCGGAAATCGAATTCTGAAATCCGGCCCAGTTCCTCTGTGCCGTCACCAAAAGGCGGGTCGTCACTTCCTCGGGTGAAAGATTGGGGAAAGCCTGGCTGATGAGGGCGATCTGGCCGGAGACCTGCGGTGCGGCGAGGGAGGTTCCCGTCGCTACGGTGTAGGCCGCGTCGGGATCGCCGTCAGGATCGCTGGCGGCACTCGGCCACGGCACGTAGGCCGTGCCGTCGCTGGTCAGGCAGAACTCGGCAGCGGAGCCGCAGGGCGCCGATAGAAGGTCGGCGTCGAGGATGCTGCCGTCGCTTTCATCGATTGTGAAACGGGCGTTGCTGACGGTAAGCCATGCCCCCTCGAGCTCCGGCACGAACCGGGGAAGGGCGGCGAGGGTGGAGGCGTCGCCGAGCGTCTCGTCGTTGGAGTTGGCGAAGACGATGACGCCTGTTTCCTGGAAATCGCTGTAGGCGTCGAACAGGCTCTGGTAGTCCGCCTCCAGGTCCGAACTGCCATCGGCGGCATATTCGGCAAAGCTGTCCGCACCGGAAGCCTCGAAGGCGGCCAGCGTCTCGTCGGCGGCGGTCTCCGACTCAAAGCCCCAGGAGTTGTTCTGCACCACGGCACCGCGTGCCGCAGCGTCACGGGTGGCCCCGGTCAAGTGCTCCAGAAAGGTGCCGTTGTTATTCGCAACTTCCCATGACGTCAGATGCAGGTCGGCCTCCGGGGCCACGCCCATCATCTCGTCACCGTCCGCGTTCCCCGCCGCGACGCCGGCGACGGCCGTGCCGTGATCCATCACCGCAAAGGACGGTATGTTGCCGCGGTAGATGTGGATCGTCTTGCCGGCCAATTCCTGATGCGTCGTGCGGAATCCGTCGTCCACCACGGCGATCAGGGTACCCTTGCCGCGCAACCTGGTGCCGTCGGCAAGCTTGGCCGTGTGCGCATGGTGGATGTTCTGCAGGGCGTAGTTGGATGTGCCCGTGCAACCGGGATTGGTGCTGCCACTGCAGGAGGGATCGATCCCGTTGAACTCGGCTCCCGCTGCATAGGCCTCCGCAGCCACCTCGTCCATTTCCGGATAGCTGGAGGAGGCGGGCGTCTGCTCCTCCTCCGGTGGTGCGGACTCGGGTGGCGTGGAACCGCCGCCATTGCCACCGTCGCCACTACCTCCGCCCCCGCAGCTCGCAACCAGCAGGCACGCCGCGCCGGCGAGCAGCCGCAGTGCCGAATCCTTCATCACCCTCTGGATTGCCTTTCCCCTTGAAGAGCGGTCCCCCGGACGGCCGCACATTGAATTCAAGCCACATCCGACTGCTTCGATGCTTATGCAAGGAGGATTACGGGTGCGTTGATGGTTTGCCAAGGCTTTTACGGAATGAATGCACAGACGCCCTCCTGTTGACAGACCTTCACGAAACTGGACGAATATCACGGGGACGATAGCGGCTGCGCCTGGAGGGATGCGATGTGCACGTTACGCGGGCTCTTTTTGATCGTTTTTGCTCTTTTCGCGCTGACGGTCCCCACCGCCGCGCAGGATGCCAGGCGCATCGTCACCACCGAGAACAGCGACTATTTCGGTTTCGATCTGCGCACCGAGCAGAACGTCTCGCTGGACCAGTGCGAGAGCGCCTGTCTCGGCGACCCGCAATGCCGGGCCTTCACCTACAATACGCGCGCCCGCTGGTGCTTCCTGAAGTCGGATTTCAACGTCTTGAACACCTTTGAAGGCGCGGTCGCCGGCAAGGTGGTGACCGCCGGTGCCGAACCCGATATCGGCGCCCCGCCCGAGCTGCGCTTCGTGCCGGGCCATGTCCTGCAGGAAGCCGAGCAATATAAAAACGCGCTGCTACGCAGCGCTGGTCAGGGCGATGCCGGTTTTGTCGCGCTCACCACCGCCGCGGCTGAGGCTTACGTCCGCGGCGACGCGAACCGCGCGATGCGCGACTATACCGCCGCCATCGCCGTCGAGCCTGAAAACGCTACCCTGTGGACCGGGCTTGCCCAGGCAGCGACGAACGCCACGCCCTCAGGCCAGCAGACCGTCTACCAGCTGCAGCGCGCCGCCACCGGTGCCGCCGTGACCGCCTATCGGCTGTCGCGTACGAGGCTGGAGCGCGCCGACGCACTGGCCGCGCTGGCCGCCGCGCTGGAACTGCGCAGTCTCTTCCGGCCGGCCATCAGCGCCTACGAGGCGAGCCTTGCGCTTCACTCCTCGGCAAGCGTGCAGGCACGCTATGCCGATCTAAAGCGCCGCAAGGGCTTCCGCGTTGTCGATCACTCGGTCGATGCCGACAGCGCCACGCCGCGCGTCTGTGTCCAGTTCTCCGAGGAACTGGTCAAGAGCGGCGTCGACTACGCGCAGTACGTGGCCGTCGACAATGCGCCCGCCGCGGCCATCAACCAGAGCGACAAGGAGCTCTGCGTCACCGGCTTGAAGCACGGCGAGCAATACCGCATCGTCATCCGTCAGGGCCTGCCGGCGGTCATCGGCGAGGTGATCGCCGAGCCGGTGCCGCTGGAAATCTACATTCGCGACCGCGCCCCCGCCCTGCGCTTCACCGGCGACAATTTCGTGCTGCCGTCGAGTGCCCGGCGCGGCATCCCCATGGTCTCGGTCAACGCGTCGAGTGCCGAGCTTTCGCTCTACCGGGTGGGCGATCGTGCCTTGGCACGGCTCATGACGGAATCGACGTTCCTCGAGCAACTCAACGACTACGAGATCGACGAGGTCGCCAGCGACATGGGCGAGCCCATCTGGCAAGGCAGGGTCGACATCGCCTCCGATTTGAACAAGGACGTCGTCACCAGCATCCCCATCGACGAGGCGGTTCCGGAGCGCAAGCCCGGCATCTATATGCTGACCGCCATTCCCGAGGGCGACACCAGCGAGAGCTGGGACAGCCGCGCCACCCAATGGTTCCTGATATCGGATATCGGCCTGTCCACCTTCGCCGGCGAGAACGGGCTTTCCGTCTTCGCCCGCTCGCTGGCCACAGCCAGGCCGATGGCCGGCCTCAAGCTGACGCTCATCGCGCGCAACAACGAGGTGCTCGGGGAGGCGGCGACGGACGGTGACGGCCACGCCCGCTTCGCACCGGGCACCGTGCGCGGCGACGCCGGCCTTGCGCCGGCCGCCCTCATCGCCGAGGGCGGCGAAGAGGATTTCGTCTTCCTCGACATGACGCGCGGCGGCTTCGATCTGTCGGACCGCGGCGTTGCCGGCCGGCCGGCGCCCGGCCCGCTCGACGTCTTCGCCTGGACCGAGCGCGGCATCTATCGCGCCGGCGAGACAGTGCATACGGCAGCGCTGGCCCGCGACCCATCCGCCGAGGCGGTGGACGACCTGCCCCTGACGTTCATCTTCCAGCGCCCTGACGGCGTGGAGGACCGCCGCATCGTCTCTCAAGGGGCCAAGCTTGGCGGCCACGCCGTCGATCTGGTGCTGCCTGAAAACGCCATGCGCGGTACATGGTCCCTGCGCGTTCACGCCGACCCCAAGGAGGCGCCGATCGCCGAAAAGATGTTCCTGGTGGAAGACTTCGTCCCGGACCGCACCGAATTCGACCTTTCAAGCGCCGCGGACACCGTTGCCATAGGCTCGTCCACCGAGATCACCCTTGAAGGCCGCTATCTCTACGGCGCGCCGGCCGCCGGTTTGGCGCTCGAAGGCCAGTTGACGGTGAGCCCGACGCGCGAATGGGCGCGCTTCCCCGGCTATGTCTTCGGTCTTGAGGACGAGGAGGGCGTGGAGGCCACGCGCGTGCCGCTTGCCGGGCTCCCGGACACCGATGCCGACGGCAAGGCAGTCTTCGACGTTTCCGTCGACAGCGCGCCTTCCACCACGCAGCGTCTGACGGCCAACGTCAGCATGCGGATGCGCGAGGCCGGCGGCCGCGCCGTCGAGCGCTCGCTCGATATCGGCATCGAGCCGGAAACCGCCGTCATCGGCCTGAGGCCCGAATTCTCCGGCGGCCGCGTGCCGGAAGGCGGCACGGCAAGTTTCCGTGTCATCGCCGCCGATCCCTCGGGTGGGCGCATCGCCATGCCGGGGCTGAAGTGGTCGCTGCTGCGCGTCGAGCGGCACTACCAGTGGTACCGCAACGGCAGCTCCTGGAGCTACGAGCCGATCGACACCACGAGCCTCGTGCAGGAGGGCACCGTCGACGCCGCGCCCGGTACCGAGCCGCAGATCAGCGTTTCCGCCGACTGGGGCCGCTATCGGCTCGAGGTCGAAAGCGCGGAACCTGGCGGCCCCATCTCCAGCGTCGAGTTCGACGCCGGCTGGTACGTCGAGGCAAGCTCGACGGAAACGCCCGACGGCCTGGAAATCGCCCTCGACCGCGAGACCTACGCGCCCGGCGACACGGCGCGGCTGAAGATTTCGCCACGCTTTGCCGGCGAGGCGCTGGTCACGCTCGGCGCGGAAAGCCTGCAGCGCACCTTCACCGTCAGCGTTCCCGAGGAAGGCACGACCGTCGACATCCCCGTGACCGAAGATCTGGGCGCCGGCACCTATGTGACGGCGACCCTGTTCCGGCCGGGCGAGACTACGGAAAACCGCCTGCCCATGCGCGCCATCGGCGTCCGCTGGCTGAAGGTCGATCCGGACGCCCGCTCGCTCGCCGTCGATCTCGACGTTCCCGACAAGGCGCAGCCCAACGGCAGGCTTGCCATCCCCGTTTCCCTCGGCGGGCTTGCCGCCGGCGAGGAAGCCTATGTCACCGTCGCCGCGGTCGACGTCGGCATCCTCAATCTCACCCGCTACGAGGCGCCCGACCCGGCCGGCTGGTATTTCGGCCAGCGCATGCTGGGGCTCGAGATGCGCGACATTTTCGGCCGGCTGATCGACGGATCGCTGGGTGCAACCGGCCGGCTGCGCACCGGCGGCGACGCCGGCGGCATGACGTCGACCGGCAGTCCGCCGACGGAGGAACTGATCGCCTTCTTCTCCGGCATCGTGCGGCTCGACGATGAGGGAAAGGCCGAAATCGGCTTCGACATTCCCCAGTTCAACGGCACCGTGCGCGTCATGGCCGTCGCCTGGTCGAAGAGTGCGGTCGGCGGTGCATCGAAGGATGTCGTCATCCGCGATCCTGTCGTCGTGACGACAAGCCAGCCGCGCTTCCTCGCGCCCGGCGACGAGGCGCGGATGCTGGTCGAAATAGCCAACACCGACGGTCCTGGGGGCGACTACACGCTGTCGATCTCGGCCGACGGCGCGGTTGCCGTCGACACGGGTTCGGCTCCGGCAAGCCTCGATCTGGCCGCCGGCGGCAGGACGAGCCTGTCGCTGCCACTCTCTGCGCGGGAGGCGGGCACCGGCAGTATCGCCGTTTCGCTCGCCCACGAGTCCGGCCTGACGGTGGAAAAATCCGTCAGCCTGCCGGTGAGGCCCGGGGTGGTGCCGGTGGCCACCCGGCGCACGGTGACGCTCGCCGCCGATGGCGGCAGCCTGAAGATCGATGGCGGGCTGCTCGCGGACAGCTTCACGGACGGCGCATCCGTCACCGTCAACGTCTCGCAGGCCGAAGCTTTCGACATTCCCGCGCTTTTGATGTCGCTCGACCGCTATCCCTATGGCTGCGCCGAGCAGATCACCAGCCGGGCGCTGCCGCTGCTTTATGTCGGCGAATTGTCGAAGGCCGCCGGCCTCGATGACGATCCGGCCGTCGCCGGACGCATCGAAAAGGCCATCGCCCGGGTGCTCTCCTATCAGTCTTCCGCGGGCAGCTTCGGCCTGTGGAGCCCCGGCTCCGGCGACCTGTGGCTCGATTCCTACGTCACCGATTTCCTGACGCGGGCGAGCGAGCAGGGCTTTGCCGTGCCGGAGCAGGCCATGAATCAGGCCCTGCAGAACCTGCAGAACGCGCTCGCCTACGACACGGACGTCAAGTCCAACGGCGACAAGATCGCCTATGCGCTCTACGTGCTGGCGCGCAACCGCCAGGCCTCGGCAGGCGATCTGCGCTACTATGCCGATACCCGCATCGATGAGTTCGCAAGCCCCCTGGCGCGCGCCCAGATCGCCGCGGCACTGGCGCTCTATGGCGATGCGCAGCGGGCCGAGACCGCGTTCGGTTCTGCGTTCCGCCTGGCGCAATCGGCGACGGACGCCGACATGGCCCGCTCCGATTACGGCTCGCGCCTGCGTGACGGGGCGGCGATGCTGGCACTCGCCGCCGAAAGCCGCCCCGAGCCGACGCTGGTGCCGCAGATGGTCAGCCTCGTCTCCGGAATGCGTGAGAGCACCCGCTACATGAGCACGCAAGACGAGGCGTGGATGCTCTTGGCCGCCCGGGCCTTGGGAGAGGCGAGCGAGGACATCGCGCTGACGGTCGACGGCGCGCCGCACGAGGGCGCCTTCGCGCGCCGGCTTTCCGGCGAGGAGGTGGCCGAGACCCCCTTCACCATCGCCAATGCGGGTGCCGAGCCGGTCGACGCGGTGCTGACCACAGTAGCCGCGCCCCGGCAGCCCCTGCCGGCCGGCGGCGAAGGCTTCACCATCGAGCGCACCTACTACAGCCTCGACGGTACGGCGGTGAACGTTTCGCAGGTGAGCCAGAACGAGCGCTACGTCGTCGTTCTGGAGGTTACCGAGGCCAATGCCTGGCCCTCGCGCGTGCTGGTCTCCGACCTGTTGCCGGCCGGCTTCGAGATCGACAATCCGCGCCTCGTCGACAGCGCGCAGCTCGACAATTTCGGATGGCTGGGCGAGACCGACGCTGTGCACACCGAGTTCCGCGACGACCGCTTCATCGCCGCCTTCGACCGCACCGGCGACGACGACCGCGACTTCAGGCTTGCCTATGTCGTGCGTGCGGTGACGCCGGGCACCTACACCCATCCGGCGGCCAGCGTCGAGGACATGTACCGGCCGCGGCTTTCCGCGCGCACGGCAACCGGTCTCATGGAGATCGCGGACAACTGACCGTGGACCGGAAACGCAAATGGTTTGTCTGGATGAGGCGCACTGCCCTGGGCGCCGCCGCCTTGCTCGTCACGCTCGCCATCGGCGTTTTCGCGCTCGACCGTCTGGACAAGGCCTATCCGCCGCCGCTTGCCGATGCCGCTCCACTCTCGCCTGAGGTTGTCGACCGCGACGGTGCGCTTCTGCGCGTCTATGCGGCGGCGGATGGCCGCTGGCGCCTTCAAGCAGACGTCGACACGCTCGACCCGCAGTTCCTCGAAATGCTGGTCGCCTATGAGGACCGGCGCTTCTGGTCGCATTCCGGCGTCGATCCCCTGGCGCTTGCCCGCGCCGCCTTTCAGCTTGCCGCAAACGGCCGCATCGTTTCGGGCGGTTCGACCCTTTCCATGCAGCTCGCCCGCCTGGTCGAGCCGCGGGGAGAGCGCAGCTTCGCCGCCAAGTTCCGCCAGATCGCCCGCGCCCTGCAGATCGAGCGCCGCCTCTCCAAGGGCGAGATCCTCGAGCGCTATCTGACCCTGGCGCCCTATGGCGGCAATCTGGAAGGCGTGCGCGCGGCGAGCCTCGCCTGGTTCGGCAAGGAGCCGCACAAGCTCAGCCTGTCCGAGGCCGCTCTGCTCGTCGCCCTGCCGCAGTCGCCCGAGGCGCGGCGTCCCGACCGTCACCCGCAAGCCGCGAAAGCCGCGCGCGACCGGGTGCTCGCCCGCATGGCCAAGGGAGGCGTGATCGCCGAAGGCGAGGTGACGCGCGCCGCGCATGCCGCAATCGCCGCCGAACGCCGGCCGATGCCCGCCTATGCCGCGCATCTGGCCGATGCCGCCAGGCGCGCCGACCCCGAAAAGCGCCGGCATCGGCTCCTCCTCGACCGCGGCGTTCAAGCCAGGCTGGAAGCGGTGGCCCGCGAGGCGGCCCGGCGCCAAGGCGCCCGCGTCTCGGTCGCCATGATCCTGGCCGACGCCCGCACCGGGGCGGTGCTGGCCCGTGTCGGCTCGGCCGGCTATTTCAACGCCGCCCGCGCCGGCTGGATCGATATGAGCGTCGTCCAGCGCTCGCCCGGCTCGACCCTTAAGCCCCTCATCTACGGCCTCGCCTTCGAGGAAGGGCTGGTCATGCAGGAAACGATGATCGAGGATCGTCCGGGCAATTTTTCCGGCTATCGGCCGAAGAACTTCGACATGGAATACCAGGGCGACGTCACGGTGCGCGAGGCGCTGCAGATGTCGCTCAACGTGCCGGCAATCCGCCTGCTCGACGCCGTCGGCCCGGCCCGCCTGATGGCGCGGATGCGGCGCGCCGGTGTCCACCCCGTCTTGCCGCCCGGCGAGGCGCCGGGGCTGGCCATCGGCCTCGGCGGCGCCGGGCTGACGCTGGAAGGGCTGGTGCAGCTTTATGCCGGGCTCGCCAACCGCGGCAAGGTGCGGCCGCTGCGCTATGCCGCCGGCTCCGAGGCCCCGCCCGACCCGGCGACGGTGCTGACCCGGCAGGCCACATGGCAGATCGCCGATATGCTCGCCGGTGTCGTCCCGCCCGGAGGCGCGCCGCGCCTCGGCATCGCCTATAAGACCGGCACCTCCTACGGCTACCGCGATGCCTGGGCCGTCGGCTACGATGGCCGCCACGTGCTCGGTGTGTGGGTGGGCCGCCCCGACGGCGGCTCGGTGCCCGGCCTGACCGGGTATCTTGCCGCTGCGCCCATCCTGTTCGAGGCCTTCTCCCGCTCCGGTGTCGGGCTGACGCCGCTGCCGCGCGCGCCGGCGGGCGCCGTGCGTCTTGCCGCCCAGGACCTGCCTTTCTCGCTACGCCGCTTTGCGTCCTCCGGCCGGGCGGCGGTTGCGGGCGCGCCGACCGAGCCGGCACCGGAGATCGCCTTTCCGCCCGAGGGAGCGCGCGTCGATCTCGGCCTTTCGCAAGGCGCCCGCGCAATGCCGCTGGCGCTCAAGATCAACGGCGGGCGGGCGCCATTCCGATGGCTCGCCAACGGCGAGCCGTTGCCCGAAACCCACCGCCGCCGCACCGCCTCCTGGACGCCCGACGGGCGCGGCTCCTCCACCCTCACGGTGATCGATGCCGCCGGCCGCAGCGCCAGCGTGCGTGTGGTCCTGGAGTAAGGGTTGGCGTCCTGTTCAACGCGCCGCCATGATCGCCGGACTCCACCCCAACGCGCATTTCTCCACGGCACCGATAGCCCCTGTCACCAAACCTTCAAACCACCCGGCTAGCAAGGGAAGGAAGTTTGGTGTGTGCCAAACGCAGCCCAGCGACATAGCCAGGAGAAGACGATGAAAGACCTCGACCCGACCACGGTATCCGCCGACGAATGGGACGAAATGAACTTCCCGCGACCCGAGGAGCAGGAGTTCGACCGTGTCGTCGAGCGCGCGATCTCGCGTCGCGGCTTTCTGGGCGGCATGCTCGCGTTCGGGTCCGGCGCGGCGGTGATGGGAACCGGCTTGCTGGACTCCACGTCCGCACTGGCCCAACAGGCCAGCCGTTTTGCCTTCAAACCGATTCCGACAGCCACCGACAGCACCGTGCACGTGCCGGAGGGCTATTCCTGGAACATCCTCACACGCTGGGGCGATCCCCTCTTCGCCGAGGCCGAGGGCGATTTTACCGATGAGACCGGCGGCAGCGCCGCCATGTCGGACAAGGTGTTTGGCGAGAACACCGACGGGATGGAACTGTTCGTGATCGGCGACCGCCAAGTGATCGCCGTCAATCAGGAATACGTCAACAACAAGATCAACCTGCCGCAGGCCAAGGACGGCACGCCGGCCAGCGCCGAAGACGTCCGCAAGCTTCAGAACCTTCAGGGCGTGACCGTGATGGAGGTCAGCGAGACTGAAAACGGCTGGGAAGTGGTCAAGGACAGCTCGTTCAACCGCCGCATCACCCATAATACGCCGATGCACATTACCGGTCCCGCCGCCGGGCATGATCTGATGAAGACCGAGGCCGATCCGACCGGCACGGAAAGCCTGGGCACCTTCAACAACTGCGGCGCGGGCAAGACGCCGTGGGGCACCTACCTGACGTGCGAAGAGAACTTCAACGGCTACTTCGGCGCCACCGGTGAGATGCCGACCGACGAAAAGATCGCCGCGGGCTACGCGCGCTACGGCGTTGCCGCCGAAGGCCGCTATGCCTATGAGAAGTTCGATGCGCGCTTCGACGTCAGCCAGAACCCGAACGAGCCGCACCGCGCGGGCTGGATCGTCGAGATCGACCCGTCCGATGCTTCCTCGACACCGGTGAAGCGCACTGCGCTCGGCCGGTTCAAGCACGAGAACGCCGCCTGCGTGTTGGCGCCCGACGGCCGCGTGGTGGTCTATATGGGCGATGACGAGCGGGGTGAGTTCCTCTACAAGTGGGTGTCGCGCGACGTCTACGTGCCGGGCGGCGACACCTCGACGCTGCTTGACGAAGGGACGCTCCACGTCGCGAAGTTCAACGAGGACCAGACCGGCACCTGGCTCGCGCTCACGCCCGAGGCGACCGGCATGTCGGGGGCCGAGATCGCAATCTTCACGCGGACCGCGGCATCGAAGGTGGGCGCGACGACGATGGATCGCCCCGAATGGGTGGCCGTCAACCCGACGGCGATCGAAGCTTATTGCTGCCTCACCAACAACAGCCGTCGCGGGGCAATGAACGACGACGGCTCGATCCGCACCAATGCAGGCGGAGACGCAATGACGGTCAATGCGGTGAACCCGCGCGAGACCAACGGCTATGGCCAGATCGTTCGCTGGCGCCCGGCAAGCGAGAACCACGCTTCCTCGATCTTCGAATGGGACCTCTACGTCATGGCGGGCAACCCCTCCGTCCACACGGAAGGGCCTTATGCCGGCAGTGCCAATGTCAACACCGGCAACATGTTCAACTCGCCGGACGGCATGGTCATGGACTCGACCGGCATGCTCTGGATCCAGACGGACGGTGACGACAGCAACGAGGGCGATTTCGTCGGCCAGGGCAACAATCAGATGCTCGTGGGCGACCCGGTGACCGGCGAGATCCAACGCTTCCTCACCGGCCCCAATGGCAGCGAGGTGACCGGGCTTTGCTGGTCGGCCGACCGCCGCACGATGTTCGTCGGAATCCAGCACCCCGCCGCACCCTTCCCGGACGGCGAAGGCAAACTGCCGCGCTCGTCGATTATCGCCATCAAGCGCGACGACAACGCCCTTCTGGGCTGACGCTACTCCTCGGTTTGGGCGTGCCTTCTCCGGCACGCCCAACACTCGCTGCTACCAGCAGGTCCTGTGCCGCCCACTGCATCGCGTCGGTGTCGACTTGGTGCTATAGTTTCCATGTGGGCAGGGCGTGTAACAAGTATCTGCGTCGGTGCAGCAATGAACCTCGTCTATTGGGCCGCAGCGATATCCATCTTGACGACAGCGCTGCTGGGCATTGCCACCCTGTTCGCCCTCGATGGCGAGACGCTGATCCCGGCAGCGGTCTTCGTTGTCGGGCAAGTCGTTGCCTCGCTGCTCTGCCTGCCTCACCTCTTGAACGTCGCGCGCCATCACGACAAAAGCTCTCCCTGACCCGGCAATCGGTGCGCTGGAGGGAGCCGGTTGCTCAATTGCGCCACCACCTTTGTAAAAAGTTGATAATTGACATCATGTTTGCTAACGGCAAGCTGGATGCCAGCCACGCCGTTCAGTGGTGCGATCCTGACAGATGGTCCCCATCAGGACAGATCGCCCCGCCGGACCAATAGCAAGGGGGCTGACTTTCCAAACGGATGGGCACCATCTGTTTGGGTCAGACCGCTAGGGCGAAGCCACGCTGTTTCAGTCGAGGGGTTTCGTCGTGGATTTTCGCCTTATCCGTCATTTGCTGCATGTCGTGCTTCTCAGTGGCACTGCGCTCTCCAGTCTTCCATCGCAGGCGCTTGCGCAGCAGGCGACCCAGCTCGAGCGGCTAGAAGTCGAGGCTGGAACGGAAGGCGTCTTCGACCAGGAAGGCTATGTGGCCAAGAAGGGACGCCTCGGCAGCAAGACCGACACGCCGCTGATCGAGACACCGCAATCCGTTTCCGTCGTCACCGCGGATGAAATCGAAGCCCGGGGAGCGGAAACGCTTGGCACCGCCCTTCGCTACACGCCGAGTGTCAATGGCGAAATGTGGGGCGGCGACCTGCGCGGCTACGGCATCCAGATGCGCGGCTTCGAGGTTTCCAGCGACGCGTTCTACGTGGACGGGCTGAAGCTCAGGGGCACGAATTTCGCCGCTTTCATTCCGCTGGACATCTACGGCGCCGAAGGGCTTGAAGTGCTGCGCGGCCCGAGTTCGGTGCTCTACGGCCAGGCGGCCCCCGGCGGCATCGTCAACTATGTCAGCAAGCGCCCGACCGGCGAGACATTCCGCGAGGTCGAAGTCGGCGCCGGCAGCTTCGATCGCTATCAGGGCCAGTTCGATATGGGCGGAAAGCTGGACGAGGCGGGCGTGTGGACCTATCGGATGACCGGGCTCTACCGCGACGGCGATACGTTCATCGATCATGTCGAGGACGACCGCATATTCCTGGCGCCGTCGCTGAAGTGGCAGCCGGATGCCGACACCAGCCTGACATTGTTCGCCAAATATCAGAAGGACAACCAGGGCTGGGGCATCCAGTTTCTGCCGGCTAAGGGGACGGTGCTGCCCAATCCCAACGGAACGCTGCCGGCCAGCCACTTTGTCGGCGAGCCTGGCTTCGACCGCTACGACACGTCCATGGCCATGTTGGGCTACGAATTCGAGCACCGGTTCAACGACACGTGGGCCGTTCGCCAGAACGCCCGCTACGCCTATCTCCACAACGAGGCGGAAGGCGTCTTCGGCGGCGGCGCCAACCCCAATCCGGATCTCGCGCCCGGTCTCGACCCCGACGGCCGCACCTATTACCGCTACGCCGACGGCGGGCTGTCGAGGATAGGCACCTTCGGCATCGACAACCAGGTCGAGGCGGCCTTCGACACCGGCCAACTCTCCCATACGCTGCTCCTGGGCCTCGACTATCAGTATACGGACTTCAGCGACCGCGGCACCACCGGCACCGCGCCGCCGATCGACATCTTCGATCCGGTCTTCGGCCAGCCGCTGCCGCCCTTGAGCGTCTATACCGATGTCGACACGACCCAGAGCCAGGTGGGTGTCTACGCGCAGGACCAGGTCAGGTTCGGCAACTGGGTGCTGTCGCTCGGCGGGCGCCACGACTGGGCGAGGACCGACACGCTGGAGAACCTCGACGGCAGCACCACCAGCCAGTCCGACAGCGCCTTCAGTGGGCGCGCCGGCCTCGTCTACCTCTCCGACATCGGCCTTGCGCCCTATGTCAGCTATTCGACGTCCTTCCTGCCGGAGCTTGCAACCAATCCCGCCGGCGGCGCCTTCGAACCGGAAACCGGCGAGCAATACGAGGTTGGCGTGAAATACCAGCCGGACGGTTGGAACTCCTTCGTCACCGTCTCGGCGTTCGACCTGCGCAAGCAGAACGTGGTCCGCTCATTCGGGAACGTTTCCACGCAGACCGGCGAAATCCGCTCGCGCGGCATCGAGGTGGAGGGCGTGGCGAGCCTCGACATGGGCCTCGACCTCAAGGCAGCCTATGCCTATCTCGATACGCAGATCACCGACGATGCGGAAGGCAACGGCGGCAACGTGCCCTACGGCGTGCCGCATCACCGCGCCTCGCTGTGGGCGGACTACACGTTCCGCAGCGGCCGGCTGGAAGGGCTCGGCTTCGGCGCCGGCGTCCGCTACATCGGCTCTTCCTACGGCGACGACGCCAATAGCTTCAAGGTGCCTGCCGCGACGTTGGTCGACGCGGCGGTCCACTACGACTGGAAGGACTTCCAGTTCAAGCTGAACGTCAGCAACCTGTTCGACAAGAAGTATGTCGCGACCTGCTACGCGGAGAGCAACGGCTGCTTCTATGGCGAGAGCCGCAAGATCTCGGGCTCGGTCAAATACCGGTGGTAGATAAAAATAGATCAGGAAGACGCGCCGGCCCGTACGGCGCGCCTCGCGTCACGCGGCGGGAATGCCTCGGCGGCCTGGCTGCGGCCTGGCTGGGCGCCGGCCCGCTGCCGGCGCTGGCGGAAGGCCCGGCGCGGATCGCCTGCCTCGAATGGACCTCGGCCGAGATGGTGATCTCCTTCGGCATCGAGCCGGTAGCCGTTGCGGACACCAAGGGCTATCGCGACTGGGTGGTCGGGCCTGCGCTGCCGACTCAGACGATCGATCTCGGCGCGCGCGGCGAGCCCAATCTCGAGTTGCTTGCCGAATTGAAGCCGGACTTCATCGTCGGCGCCTATGGCTACGGGCTCGACGAGAGCGCCTTCGCCCGCTTCGCGCCGACCTTTAACGTGCCCTTCTACGATGGCACGGGCACACCCTACCGGCAGGCAGAAGATGTGACGCGGGAGCTCGGCCTGAGGCTCGGCCGCAAGGCCGACGCCGAGCGCCTGATCGCGCAAACCGCCGCCACGATCGCAAAGGTGAAACGCGGGCTCTCCGGCCTGGCGGATGAGCCGCTCGCGGTCGTGAGCATGTTCGACGACCGGCATGTGCGGGTTTACGGCAAGGGCAGCCTCCTGCAGGACGTGCTTGACAGGCTAGGGCTCGTCAACGCCTGGACCGGCGAGACGAACGATTGGGGCTTCTCTTCGTTCGGCATAGAGGAGCTGGTGGCGATCGGGGAGGCGCGGCTCGTCTCGCTCGACCCCATCCCGCCGCATATCCGCATCAGGATCGACCAGAGCTCGCTCTGGGCCAATCTTCCCTGCGTGCGGGCAGGCAAGGTGACAACGATACCGCCGGTCTGGCCTTTTGGCGGGCTGGCTGCCGCCGCGCGCTTCGCAACGCTTCTGGCGGAAATCTCATGACGGCGAGGCCGCTTCCCGCCGCCTTTCCGGCGCCGCCTTCGGCCGGCCTGGCCGCACTCGTTGCGCTGGTCGGCGTGCCGGCAGCCCTTGCTGCCTGCCTCACCGTGATCGGCCTTCTCCAGTTGCTGCCTGCGGGGCTTTGGTGGGATGCGCTGCACGCGCCGGATGTCAACGATCCGCGGCAACTGCTCTACCGGCACGCCTTCCTGCCCCGGCTCCTCGTCACCGTGCAGGCGGGGGCGGCCCTCGGCCTTGCCGGAACCTTGCTCCAGCAGGCCTTGCGCAACCCGCTCGCCGAGCCGACGACCATCGGCACCAATGCCGGCGCCAGCCTCGCCCTGACGATTGCGACGCTCTACGCACCCTGGCTCCTGGAGACGGGGCGCGAGTGGGTGGCATTTTCGGGCGGCGCCGCTACGACGCTTATCGTTTTCGCGCTTGCGAGGGACCGCAGCTTCTCGCCGGTCGCCATCATCATCACCGGCCTCATCGTCAGCCTCACCTGTGGCTCGGCCAGCGCGCTGCTGATGGCGATCAACCGCGAATATTCCGAAGAACTCTTCATCTGGCAGACCGGCTCGCTGGTGCAAAACGGGGATGCGATCGCCCTGGCGCTCGCCCCCTGGATCGCCGTCGCGGCCATCATCGCCTTCCTGCTCGTCCGCCCCTTGCGGCTTCTCGACCTGAGCGACGAAGGCGCGGCGGGGCTCGGCGCCAGGCCGGCCATCACACGGCTTGCCGCCCTGGCCGTCGCCGTCGCCCTCAGCACCCTCGTGGTCGCCGCCGTCGGGGTGATCGGCTTCGTCGCGCTCGCGGCACCGGCCCTTGCCCGGCTTGTCGGCGCGCGCACATTGGGCCAGCGCATGGTCTGGGCGCCCCTTGTGGGCGCCGCGCTCCTGTGGCTCACCGACCGCCTGGTGCAGATCGCGCCCTTCGCCGGCGAGATCCCGGCCGGAACCGCGACCGCGTTTCTCGGCGCGCCCCTGCTCCTCCTGCTCCTGCCGAGGATGCAGGCAACGCCGAACCGGTTGCGGGCAATGCCCCTTCTCACGCCGCACCGCGCGGGCTGGGCGTCTCTCCTCATCATGGTGCTCATCCTTGCCGTTGCAGCGCTTGCAGCCGTCGCTTTCGGGCAAGGTCTTGACGGCTGGCACTGGGCCTCGCCGTCCGAGCTTGCCGAATGGCTGCCCTTGCGCGCGCCGCGCGTCATCGTCTCGCTTGCCGCCGGGGCCATGCTGGCCGTCGCCGGAACCGCGATGCAGCGCATGACCGGCAATCCGATGGCCGCACCGGAGGTGCTGGGTGTGACCGGCGGTGCATCCCTAAGCGTCCTTTTGCTCTTCCTCTTCAGCGCGAGGCTCGACCGCGCCGCGATGTTCGCGGCCGCCTCCGCCGGCGCTCTCGCCACCCTCGCGGCAATCGTATTGCTCGGCCGGCGGCACGCCTTCGCGCCCGACCGTCTGCTGCTTGCCGGCATCGCGATTGCCACGGTGGCCTCGGCATTCTCGGCGATCCTTCTTGCCAGCGGCGATCCGCGCCTCGATTTCCTTCTTGTCTGGCTGTCGGGGTCGACCTACCGCGCAACGGCGGGCGATGCGGCCATGGCCGCCATCGCCATGGCTTTCACCCTGGTACTCGTGCCGCCGACCGCGCGCTGGCTGGATATCCTGCCGCTGGGCGAAGCCGCACCGCGGGCGCTCGGCCTCGGGCTCGGCCGCGTCCGCTCCATCCTTCTCATTCTCATCGCTGTCCCCACGGCCGTCTCGACGCTCGTCGTCGGGCCGCTGAGCTTTGTCGGGCTGATGGCGCCGCACATGGCGCGGGCGCTTGGCTTCCAGCGTGCCCTGCCGCAGCTCCTTGCGGCGGCGTGCCTGGGTGCGCTCTTTCTGCTTTTGGCCGACTGGGCCGGCAGGACGCTGATCTTTCCCTGGCAAGTTCCGGCCGGCCTGCTCGCCGCCCTTGCCGGCGGTCCCTTCTTCATGATCCTGATGTGGAAAGGCAGGCGATGACCCGGCTCGGCATCCGCGACCCTGGCAAGATGCCCATCGGCACGGCGAAGACCGCGCCTCCTCAATCGGTGCCACGCTTGGATAGCGAGGCGCTGTTCGCCCTCGACGAGGTCGCGTACAGGGTTCCCGGGCGCACCCTGCTGCAACCGCTTACCCTCGACATCGCGCCCGGCCAGGTCGTCGGGCTCATCGGGCAGAACGGCTCCGGCAAATCCACGCTGATCGAGATCCTGGCTCGTCAGCAGCCGCCGTCGGCGGGTACGCTCCGCTTCCGGGGGAGGGCGCTTTCGGCATGGGGGGATCGGCCATTCGCGCGCAAGGTCGCCTACCTCCCGCAGCAGACGCCTCCAGCGTCCGGAATGCTGGTGAAGGAGCTGGTCGCGCTCGGTCGTTATCCCTGGCACGGCGCGCTCGGCCGTTTCGGCATCGCCGACCGGGAGACAGTGAGCGAGGCAATGGCTCTGGCGGGCGTAACCGCCTTTGCCGACCGTCTGGTCGACACGTTGTCCGGCGGCGAGCTTCAGCGGGTCTGGCTGGCCATGTTGGTGGCGCAGGACGCCGAATGCCTGTTGCTCGACGAGCCGACATCCGCCCTTGACGTCCACCATCAGATCGAAGTGCTGTCCCTTGTGCAGCGGCTCAGCCGGACAAAGGGCATCAGCGTGGTGATCGTGCTGCATGACGTGAATATGGCCGCGCGGTTCTGCGACGAGATCATGGCTCTCCACACCGGCAGATTGATCGCGCGCGGAACGCCCGACAAGATCATGTCGCCCGGCCGGCTGCACGAAGTCTACGGAGTGGGGATGGACGTGATGCAGCACCCGGCCACCGGCCGCCCGGTGGCGGTAGCGCGGTAAGGAGACGGACCAGGCCGGCTCATCGACACGTGATCAGGCAGCCTCCGCGATCGGCTTGAACCGCGCGGTCCGGGGGTCTGCACGATAAAGGTCCGCCATGGGGTAGGGGGCGCGGGCAAGTTCGTCCACGGCGGCGATGATCAGGTCCGCCTTCTCGTCATCGAGAAGCGGGCTGAAGTTGAGCCGTGTCCAGCCGGGCTTTTCCAGTTCCTCCCCGTTCAGGATCGCGGCGCGCAATTCGGCCGAGCGCTCCGGCCCGATCCCCAGGAGCCTGTGCGCATAGGGGCCGGCGCAGGCGCAGCCGCCGCGCGCCTGGATGCCGTAGCAATCGCTCAGCATGCGGGTGAACAGCTGCTGATGGATGTGCCCGCCTGTTCTGGGATCGCGCACGCGGAAGGAGAAGATCGGCAGACGTCGTCCACGGTCGATACCCAGAAGCTCCAGGTTCGGATTGTCCCGCCAGACGGCCAGAGCGCGGGCGTTCAATTCGTCATGCCTGCGGTCCATGAAGTCCTGTCCGATCGCCTCCTTGACGAGAAAGGCGAGCGCGGCGCGAATGTCGCCGATCACGTTGGGCGTTCCGGCCTCTTCCCGCGTGGCGAAGTCCGCGGAATAGTCGTGCGCGGTGGGTGAGACGAAGCGAACCGTGCCGCCGCCCGGGGCCACCGGATGGTGGCGCGTCACAGTATCGCGCCGCAGGATCATCACGCCCGAGCCGCCGGGACCGCCGGGGAATTTGTGCGTGGAGAGCACGACCGCGTCTTTGGCGCAATCGGTACCGCTGCGCATGTCGATCTTCAGATAGGGCGCGCCGCCCGCATAGTCCCAGACAGACCGCACGCCATGGCGGCGCAAGAGCGCCGTCACGGCATCGGTATCGGTCAGGATCCCCGTCACATTGGAGGCCGCCGAAAAGGCGCCGATCCGCAGGTCCCGGTCCGCGGTCGCAGCCAGTCTCTCCTCAAGATGCGCCAGGTCTGGACCGCCCGTCCGCGCTTCCTCGATCTCGATGACCTCTGCGCCGCTTTCGCGCCAAGGCAGGATATTGGAATGGTGTTCGTAAGGCCCGATGAACACGACCGGACGTGCGCCGCGCTGCACCGCTTCGGGAAGCCCGAAGAGATGCACGAGCCGGTTCAGCCCGGCGGTTGCCCCCGCGCCGGTGAAGACGACGGCATGGTCTTCGGTTGCGCCGGTCAACCTGGCGATGGTCTGCCGCGCCTCGCGCCGCATCCGCGTCATCGCCTCGCCGCAGAACGAGGCTTCGGTATGGCTGTTGGCATAATAGGGCAGGACTTCCTCCATGACGAAGGTTTCAACCTGCCGCAAGGCCCGGCCGGAGGCGACATAGTCGGCATAGACCAGCGGGTTGACGCCGAATGGCCCGGCCACATCCTTGCCTTCGCCGATCACGCCGCCGCGCAGCGCGGCGACCGGGTCGGGCAAGGCAAGGCTGCGGGCAAATCGGGCGAGCGGCGATTGCGGTGAAACGGCTGTCATGCGGGTCTTTCCTGCGTTCCCCTATTGGAAAGATCGTATGCCGCACACTAAGGCGAAAACAACATCATATTCTGGTTGTAATCCTCTCGGTTATCGATCAAATGACCCGATGGAAAAGGCAAAGCTAGATCATATAGATCGCTCGATCCTGAGGGCGCTTCAATCGGATTCCTCGCTCTCGCAGCGGGAACTGGCCGAAAAGGTCGGGCTGTCGCAAAATGCGTGCTGGCGCCGGCTGAAAGCCATTCAGGAGAAGGGGCTGATAAAGGGCCACACCATCCGTCTCGACCCCGCCAAAGTGGGGCTGGGGCTGACCGTGTTCGTCATGGTGCGCACCCGGCACCATTCCCGCGAGTGGTTGGAGACGTTCCGCCGCACCGTCACCACCATTCCCAACATAATCGACTTTTACCGGATCGCGGGCGACTACGATTACATGCTCAAGGTGATGGCCGAGGACATGAACGCCTTCGACCGTATCTATCAAACGATCATCGAAAAGGTCGAGCTCGACACCGTGACCTCCTACATCACGATGGAAGCCATCGCCGATCAGCGCAACCTGCCGCTGTGATCAGTTCCGTCTCGTCTGCGAACGGCTGCGGGAAGAAGCGATCTCACGGGAGAGGGTTGGCCGCTCAGACCCTTGTGAACCAAGGGATGGAGGTGGCGCACCCGACAGGATTCGAACCTGTGACCTCTGCCTTCGGAGGGCAGCGCTCTATCCAGCTGAGCTACGGGTGCAGGGCTTGAGCGAGCCGAAAGCCCGAAAGCATGCCGCGCCTACATAGCCGAACACGCCCCGCTCATCAACGGCGAAAGCGGCGTCCCGGCACGCGGAAACGCGACGCCTTGCCTCACCCAGACGTGAAAACTCGTGTGGAACCGAGAATCCGTGCGCTTCGTTAGGCCGGTGAGCAAGGCGAATGAAACCATGAAAGGAGAGACAAATGCGTAAGATTCTCCTGGCCACCTCGGCTTTGGCCCTGCTCGGCGCAGGTGCCAGCTATGCCCAGGTTTTCGAACCTTCGAATATGGATGACGAGCCGGTGCCTGATGTCGTGGAGACCCAGGACGTCGACACCGACTTCACGACAGGCGCCGTTGAGTCCGAGCCGCTGGTGCCGTTTTTCCCCAATCAGGTGGACGCAGCGGACGGCTTCAAGCCCAGCGATGCCAATGATTCTCCCACGCCGGACATCGTTCAGGACGACGACTTGGGCGGTGAAGGCATCACGACAGGTGCCATGACCTGGCTTGGGAGCGACAGGGACACGCAATATTAACGTCCACCGCGGGGCCGCGGTGGACGTTACTGCGGTGGAGGAGCGGACCGCTAACCTCCACCGCAGGAACTCAAAAGTGGCACAACCACGCTGAAGCCCTTCCTCCCGGGGCTGACCGCGGAAAGGCCGCCCGGGCTCGTCCTGGTGCGGCCTTTCATCTTTGCGCTTTCCGAGCAACTCGCCGTGCGCTACAGCGGCGCCGAAAAAGCTGCCGCGCATAGAGCGCCGTGCGTCTGCTACACAAGGGCGCTCCATGTATTTGAATCTACGCATCGGCCCGAAAACCGGTTCCGGTTTTCGAGCCGATGCTGTAGTCGGATGGCCAATTGACCCCTCGCCTCCGCCGTGGTCAAAACGCGGGCAGGCAAGCACTGCGGAGATGTTGCGAATGAGCGATCGCGTCGAGATCAACGGGCTGAAGATCGCCCGCGCGCTGTATGATTTCACGGTGGAGGAAGCCCTTCCCGGCACCGGTGTCGACGCGGAAACCTTCTGGTATGCGCTGTCCGACATCGTGCATGCGCTTTCGCCGAAGAACCGGGCGCTGCTTGCCGCGCGGGATGCCATGCAGGCGAGGATCGACGCCTGGTACCGCGAAAACGGCGCGCCGGCCGATGCGGCCGCCTACGAGGCTTTTCTGCGCGAGATCGGCTACCTGCTGCCGGAGGGGCCGGATTTCCAGGTGACGACCTCGGATGTCGATCCGGAGATCGCTCAAGTTCCCGGCCCGCAGCTCGTCGTGCCGGTGATGAACGCCCGTTACGCGCTGAACGCGGCCAATGCCCGTTGGGGCTCGCTCTATGACGCGCTTTACGGCACCGACGCCATTCCCGAGATGGATGGTGCGGAGCGCACCAAGGGCTACAATCCCAAGCGCGGCGAGAAGGTCATCGCCTGGGCGAAGACGTTCCTTGACCAAGCGGCACCGCTCGACGGAGCGAAGTGGGCCGAGGTGACCGGGATCGAGGCGGGCAAGGAACTGCGGCTTTCGACCGGCAAGGGTACCGCCGCCTTGAAACGGCCGGAGCAGTACGCCGGCCATGCTGAAGGCGAGGGCGGCTGGCGGCACGTCTTGCTTATCAACAACGGCCTCGGCATCGAGATCCTTCTCAACCGCGACTACGGCCCCGGAAAGACCGACCCGGCAGGCATTGCCAGCGTCAACCTCGAAGCGGCGCTGACGACGATCATGGACTGCGAGGACTCCGTCGCCGCCGTCGATGCCGAGGACAAGGTACTCGCCTACCGCAACTGGCTCGGGCTGATGAAGGGTGACCTGACCGAGACCTTCGAGAAGGGCGGCGAGACGATCACGCGCAAGCTCTACCGCGACTTCACCTACACCGCGCCGGACGGTTCGCCTTTGCCGGTCAAATGCCGCTCCCTGATGCTGGTGCGCAATGTCGGCCACCTGATGACCAACCCGGCGATCCTCGACCGCGAGGGCAACGAGGTGCCCGAAGGCGTCATGGACGCCATGTTCACCGCCATGATCGCCCTTCACGACATCGGCCCCGGCGGCCGCCACAAGAACAGCCGCGCCGGCTCCATGTATGTGGTGAAGCCGAAGATGCACGGGCCGGAGGAGGTTGCCTTCGCGGTCGATCTCTTCGCCCGCGTCGAGGACGCGCTCGGCATGCGCGCCAACACCATGAAAATGGGCATCATGGACGAGGAGCGGCGCACCACCGTTAACCTGAAGGAGTGCATCCGCGCCGCCTCGACACGCGTCGTCTTCATCAACACCGGCTTCCTCGACCGTACCGGCGACGAGATCCACACCTCCATGGAAGCCGGTCCCATGATCCGCAAGGGCGACATGAAGGAAGCGCCCTGGATCAAGGCCTACGAGGACTGGAACGTCGACATCGGCCTTCAATGCGGCCTTTCCGGCCGCGCCCAGATCGGCAAGGGCATGTGGGCCATGCCCGACCTGATGGCCGCCATGCTGGAGCAGAAGATCGGCCATCCCAAGGCCGGCGCCAATACCGCCTGGGTGCCGTCCCCCACCGCCGCCGTCCTGCACGCCACGCACTATCACAAGGTCGACGTGAAGGCGGTGCAGGAAAGCCTCAAGACCCGCCCGCGCGCGAAACTCTCCGACATCCTTTCGGTGCCCGTGGCGGTCAGGCCCAACTGGACGCCCGAGGAAATCCAGCGCGAGCTGGACAACAACGCGCAAGGGATCCTCGGCTACGTGGTGCGCTGGGTGGACCAGGGCGTCGGCTGCTCCAAGGTGCCGGACATCAACGACATCGGCCTGATGGAAGACCGCGCCACGCTCCGCATCTCCTCCCAGCACATCGCCAACTGGCTGCACCACGGCGTGGCGACGCGCGATCAGGTGATGGAGACCATGAAGCGCATGGCAAAGGTGGTCGACCGCCAAAACGCGGGCGACCCGGATTACGAGCCCATGGCGCCGGACTTCGACACCTCCATCGCCTTCAAGGCCGCCTGCGACCTCGTCTTCAAGGGGCGCGAGCAGCCGAACGGCTACACCGAACCCGTCCTGCACGCGCGCCGGCTGGAGAAGAAGGCGCGGGACCGGGCGCAATAAAGGTCGCCGCACGGTGCCCTCGGCATTCCTCCCATGAACATCCTCGCCATCGACACCGCCGCCAGCCTCTGCGCGGCCTGCGTCTACGATTCCACCGCCCATATGGAGAAGGGCCGCGCCGTGCTCGACCTGGGCAAGGGCCACGCCGAGCATGTGATGATGATCGTCGGTGGGGCGCTGGAGCATGCCGGCATTCCCTATGAGGCCCTCGACGCCGTTGCGGTCTCCGTCGGCCCCGGCTCGTTCACCGGCGTCCGCGTGGGCGTGGCCGCCGCGCGGGGGCTCGCGCTGGCGTTGAAGGTCCCGGCCATAGGCGTCACCACGCTCGAAGCGCTGGCAGCCGAAGCGCGCGAATTATTCCCCCAGCGCCCGGTGCTCGCCGTCATCGGCAACAGGCCGGAAAGCCTCGCCACAGCCCGCTTCGATGCCTCCGGCGCCTGTATCGAGGGGCCGGCCCTCGCCACGATCGAGGCAATCGTGAAAATCGCCCGCGCCGAGCGCCCCGTTCTCGCCGGCGATGCGGCAAGCCTGATCGCCGAGGCCGCGGGCGGCCCCTTCGATATGGGGCCGCAAAGGGCAACGGCGGATATCCTCTTTTACGCCCGCATCGCCGCCGGCCGCCCACCCGGCGACAAGCCGAAGCCGCTCTATCTGCGCGCTCCGGACGCCAAGCCGCAGGGCGCCTTCGCCCTTCCCCTGAAAGATCGCTGATGGCGCTCTCTTTCACCCCCTTCCGGCGGAGAGACTTCACCGTGCGCCCGCTCGAGAGCGCCGACAGCGATGCGGTTGCCGCCCTGCATGCGGAAGATTTCGCACGCCCCTGGACGGACGACGAATTCGCCGCGCTGATCGCCCAGGACGCCGTCTTCGGCTTCGTCGCGGTGGAGGTGGGCGCCGTTGGGGCGAAGCCGTGCGGCTTCGTCCTGGCCAGGCTGGCGGCCGGCGAGGCGGAAATCCTCACCATCGCCGTCTCCCGCCCGTTTCGTCGCCGCGGCCTCGGCCGCATGCTGATGGACGCCGTTCTGCGCGCCCTTCACGCCGAACGGGCCGAGGCGCTCTTCCTGGAAGTGGACGAGAACAACCAGCCCGCCGTCGCCCTCTACCGCCGCCTCGGCTTCCGCGAAGTCGGCCGCCGCCCGCGCTACTACGAAAACGCGGCAGGCCGCACCAACGCCCTCGTCATGCGGCGGGATTTGCGGTAGGGGCGCATGCGCAACAGGCCCATCTTCCCGACAATCCGCCTTGCCGGCGCGCTGTTGCTCGTGGCGGCCGGCACCGTGCCCCTGGCGCTTGCTCAGGCGCTGGCGTTGCGCAAAGGCTGGTGGAGCGATCGGGTCGTGCCACGGCTTTGGCACCAGCTGGTTCTCAAGGTGCTGGGCATTCGCGTTCAAACCAGGGGCGCCGTGGCGGCGGAGCGGCCGCTGCTGATCGCGGCGAACCACATCTCGTGGACCGACATCATGGTGCTCGGCTCGCTCGGCGGCGTGCATTTCATCGCCAAGTCCGATGTGCGGGACTGGCCGGTGATGGGTTCGCTTGCGCGGCTGCAGCGCACCGTCTTCGTCGAGCGTGAGCGCAGGCGTGCCTCGTCCGGGCAGATGCGCGAGATCGCCGGGCGCCTGGCCGACGGCGACCCGATGGTGCTCTTCGCCGAGGGCACGACCGGGGGCGGCAGCCGCGTGCTGCCCTTCAAGTCCACGCTCTTCGGCGCTGCCCAGCTTGCGCTCGGCGCGCTGCCCGCAGGGCGCGTCCTGGTGCAGCCGGTCGCCGTCGCCTATATGCGCAAGAGCGGCTTGCCGCTCGACCGGCGCGAGCGCGGAGCCGTCGCCTGGATCGGCGACACCGCGCTTCTCCCGCATCTCAAGACCATGCTCGGCGCGGGCGTGATCGATGTGGAGGTGCACTTCGGAGAACCGATCCCGTTTTGCGCGGAATCGAACCGCAAGGCGGTGGCGCGCGCCGCCGAAAACGAGGTGCGGCGGATGCTCGTGGCAGCGCTGCGGCGGCGCTAGTTTGTCCTGACAGATGGGTGCCATCCGACGGGATCGCATCACTGGGCGTAAAGTGAGACGTGGCGACGTTCAAAAACCGTCTGTTTTTTGACCTCCAAAGACGCTAGGTAACCGGCATGGAACAGATTACGATGCCGGACATGATGAGCCGTGAAGAAGCGTCCGACACGGGCGCAACGCGCACAACGCACAAAAAGGTCTTCGTGAAGACCTACGGCTGCCAGATGAATGTCTACGATTCCCAGCGCATGGCCGATGCGCTGGCGGCTGACGGCTACCGTCCGACGGAAGCGATCGAGGATGCCGACCTCGTGCTCCTGAACACCTGCCATATCCGCGAGAAGGCGGCGGAAAAGGTCTATTCCGAGCTTGGCCGCATCCGCCTCCTCAAGGAAGAGCGCGCACGGCAGGGCCGCGAGACGGTTGTAGGCGTCGCCGGCTGCGTGGCCCAGGCTGAAGGGCGCGAGATCCTGCGCCGGGCGCCGGCGGTGGACCTCGTCATCGGCCCGCAGACCTATCACCGCCTGCCGTCCGTCGTCAGCCGGGCGAGGGGCGGCGAGAAGATCGTCGAGACCGAATACGCCATCGAGGACAAGTTCGAGCACCTGCCGGCGCCCGAGCGCAAGGCTGTCCGGAGCCGCGGTGTCACCGCCTTCCTCACCGTGCAGGAGGGTTGCGACAAGTTCTGCACCTTCTGCGTGGTTCCCTATACGCGGGGCTCGGAAGTCTCGCGACCGGTCGGCCAGATCGTCGCCGAGGCCGAGCGGCTGGCGGAGGCCGGCGTGCGCGAGGTCACTCTGCTCGGCCAGAACGTCAACGCCTGGCACGGCGAGGGCGCCGACGGGCGCGAGTGGGGCCTGGGCGAGCTTCTCTTCCGCCTGGCGGAGGTGCCGGGCATCGAGCGGCTGCGCTACACCACCAGCCACCCGCGCGACATGGACGAAGCGCTGATCGCCGCCCACCGCGACCTGCCACAACTGATGCCCTATCTCCATCTGCCGGTGCAGGCGGGCTCCGACCGTATCCTCAAGGCCATGAACCGCCGCCACACGGCCGACGAGTACCTGCGCCTCATCGACAGGATCCGCGCCGCCCGCCCGGACATCGCCATGTCGGGCGATTTCATCGTCGGCTTTCCCGGCGAGACGGATACGGATTTCGAGGAAACGATGCGCATCGTGCGCGAGGTCGGCTATGCGCAGGCCTTCTCCTTCAAATATTCGCCGCGGCCGGGAACGCCCGGTGCGGACATGGAAGACCAGGTGCCCGAGGCCGTGAAGGACGCGCGCCTCAAGCGGCTTCAAGCCCTCATCACCGAGCAGCAGCGCTCGTTCGCGCAAAGCCTTGTCGGCACCACCATCGATCTTCTCTTGGAGAAGCCCGGCCGCGAGGCGGGCCAGCTTGTCGGCCGCTCGCCGTGGCTGCAGCCGGTGATCGTCGATGACGGGGCCGGCGAAATCGGCGACATTGTGAAAGTGCGAATAACGCGGGCGGGCTCCAACAGCCTGTTCGCCGATCCGGTGCAGCCCATCGATTTTGGCGCGGCCCGAACGGCCGCCACGAAGGAGGAACACGTTTGACGGCTGGCACGCAGTTGAAGAATACGCCCTCCGGGGCGTCCGACATGGCGCACATCGTGCTGACCTTCGACAACAACAAGCTTGCTGGCGTCCTCTACGGCCCGTTCGATGAGAACCTGGCGCGCATCGAGCAGAAGCTGGGCGTCGACATCCACTCCAAGGGCAACCAGCTTGCCATCAAGGGCGAGCCGATTGCCGCCGAGCAGGCACGCCGGGCGCTCGATTATCTGTACGAGCTCGTGCAGGGCGGCACGGAGCTTTCGGCCTCCGAGGTGGATGGCGCGGTGCGCCTTGCGCAGGCGGCTGACGACCAGCTGAGCCTTCCCACCATGGAGGGCAGGGGAAAGCTCGCCGCCGCGCAAATCTCCACGCGCAAGCGCACGGTCTATGCCCGCTCGCCCAACCAGGACGCCTATATGCGCGCGCTGGAGCGCTCGGAAATGGTCTTCGGCATCGGTCCCGCCGGCACGGGCAAGACGTTCCTGGCGGTCGCCTATGCCGCCATGCTTCTGGAGCGCGGCATGGTCGACCGCATCGTGCTCTCGCGCCCGGCGGTGGAGGCGGGCGAGCGGCTCGGCTTCCTCCCCGGCGACATGCGCGAGAAGGTCGACCCCTATCTGCGCCCGCTCTACGACGCGCTCTACGACATGATGCCGGCCGACAAGGTGGAGCGCGCGCTCGCCGCCGACGTGATCGAGATCGCGCCGCTGGCCTTCATGCGCGGGCGCACGCTCAACAACGCCGTGGTGATCCTCGACGAGGCGCAGAACACCACGCCCATGCAGATGAAGATGTTCCTGACGCGATTGGGCGAAAACGGCCGCATGATCGTGACCGGCGATCCGAGCCAGATCGACCTGCCGCCGAATACAAAATCGGGCCTCGTGGAGGCGCTGCAGGTGCTCAAGGATGTACAGGGCATCGTCACCGTCCGCTTCAACGAGAAGGACGTGGTGCGCCATCCGCTGGTGGCGGCCATCGTCGAAGCCTACGACCGCGAGATGCCCGGCGGCTCAACGTCGCCCAGGAAAGATGCCTGACCGACAGCCCTCGCCCGCTCCCGACATCGCCATCGATATCGCGGTGGAAGCCGACGGCTGGCCGGCGGAGGAGGCGTTGCAGCGGCTGGCCGGGGAAGCGGTGGCGGCGGCCGCCGCCGCGACGGGTGCCAGCGGCGGCCAGACGCTCGGCATCCTTTTCACGGACGACGAGAGTATCCGCGCCCTCAACGCCCGCTTTCGCGGCAGGGACAAGCCGACCAACGTCCTGTCCTTTCCCGCCACACCCGGCATGGCGCCGCATGGTGGGCCGCCGCACATGGGGGATATCGCGCTCGCCCGCGAGACGATCGTCAGCGAGGCCGAAGCGGAAGGGAAGGCCTTCGACCATCATTTGATCCATCTTGTCGTTCACGGTTTCCTTCACCTTGCGGGCTACGATCACGAGACGGCAGAGGAGGCGGACGAAATGGAAGGCCTGGAGAGGCGCATCCTGAAGGGCCTTGCCATTGGCGATCCCTATGCATAACTGTGTAGGTGAAAACGACTGAAAGACGATGACTGACACATCCATGATCGCCGCCGGCGGCACCTCGGACGCCGAAGGCGGTTCTCCCGCGGAGGGAGAAGAGGGGTCGAGTAGACCGCCTCAACGCGTCCAGACCCGACCAACGTTTCTTCGACGGCTTGCCGCTTTCCTGGGCTTGCGCAACGGCTCGTCGCTGCACGACGATCTCGCCGAGGTGCTCCACGAGCACACCGCCGACACGGCCCCCTTCTCTGCGGGGGAGCGGGCGATGCTGCAGAACATCCTGCGCCTGCGCGAGTTGCGCGTGGAGGATGTGATGGTGCCGCGCGCCGATATCGAGGCGGTAGACCTCTCCACGACGCTGGGCGGGCTTTTGAACATTTTCGAGCGCGGGGCCCATTCGCGCATGCCGGTCTACGCCGAATCGCTGGATGACCCGCGCGGCATGGTGCATATCCGCGACGTGGTGGCCCATCTCATCCGCACCTCCCGGCAGAAGAAGGGGCGCGGTAGCCGCAAGGATCCGGCAGCCATGCCGCTCGACCTCGCCAACGTCGATCTCGGTCGCACCATCGGCGAGCTCAGCATCATGCGGCCGCTGCTTTTCGTGCCGCCGTCCATGCTCGCCTCCGACCTCATGGCGCGCATGCAGGCCGGCCGCACGCAGATGGCCCTCGTCATCGACGAATATGGCGGCACGGACGGCCTCGTCTCGCTGGAGGATATCGTCGAGATGGTCATCGGCGACATCGAGGACGAGCACGACGAAGACGAGCCGATGATCGAGCAGACGGGCGACGGCATCTTCGTCGTCGACGCGCGGGCCGAGATCGAGGACGTGGCAAAGGCCATCGGCGACGGTTTCGGCGCCGGCGAGCACGCCGAGGACGTGGACACGATCGGCGGCATGATCTTCAACACGCTCGGCCGCGTGCCGGCGCGCGGCGAGGTGGTGCAGGCGATCCCCGGCTTCGAGTTCCACGTGCTCGACGCCGATCCGCGCCGCGTCAAGCGGGTCCGCATCGTCCAGGGCCGCACCGCCGACCGCCGCCGCCGCATCCTCAAGCCGATAGCCGAGAAGTAGAGCAATTCCAGGAAAGGTGGAAACCGGTTTTCCGTCCGGATTGCGACAAAACAAAGTTAGCCCGCTTCACCGAAACACCTTCCCCGCCAGCACTACACGCGCCGCCGCCGTATAGAGCGTGATCGCCGCGAAAACGTAGGCGATAAGGGGAAACCACCGGGGAAACAGGCAGGCGAGCGCAAAGGCGATCAGTGTCTCGCCGGCTTCCGCCAGCCCTGTTGTGAAGAAGAAGGACTTCTCGCCCCGCTCCAGCGTTTTCATGCGGCGCTTTTCCGCCAGCACTGCATAGGCGAGGAAGCTCGCGCCGTTGACGTAGAAGGCAAAGAGCAGGAACGCACCGGCCACGCCGTTGGCGCCGGGATCGTAGAGGACGAAGCCGAGGGGGATGATGCCGTAATAGGCGAAGTCGAAGACGATATCGATATAGCCCCCGAAATCCGTGCTGCCCCTTATGCGCGCCAGCGCGCCGTCGAGCCCGTCGCCCAGCCGGCTGAGGATAATGAGCGCAAGCCCCGTCCAGAAATGGCCGGTGGCGATGGCCGCCCCGGCGCTGAGCCCGGCCATCAGGCTCAAGGCCGTCGCGGCGTTGGGCGAGACGCCCACCGCTGCCAGCCTTGCCGCCAGCGCGGCAAGAACCGGCTCCAGCCTCCGTTTTCCCCAACCGTCGATCACCGTTCTCTCCTGCCCGGTCTTTACCCAAATTGACCTATAGCCTTGCCGGACACATATCACCTGTCACAATGTCGTCAGACCCTTGCGAGGCGGCGTGCGGCAAGGTGGGACCCGGGGTGGCCCCCAAGGTATGACCCATGTATCGAGCGATAACCCACGATATTGAGGTGTGCGTCGAGCCCTTCTTCCTGCCCGAGCGCTCGGACCCGGAGGAAAGCCGCTATGTCTGGGCATATCAGATCACCATCGCCAATTTTTCCCGCGAGACGGTCAAATTGATGTCCCGCTACTGGCAGATCACCGACGGGCTCGGGCGCATGCAGGAAGTGCGCGGCGAAGGCGTGGTGGGTGATCAGCCCGAGCTCGAGCCGGGCGACAGCTATCAGTATACCTCCGGCTGCCCGCTGACGACGTCCTCCGGCATCATGGCCGGGCGCTATACGATGCGGAACCCGCACGGGGCGACCTTCGAGGTGGAGATTCCCGCCTTTTCCCTCGACCTGCCGGGAGAGCGTGTTTCGCTCAACTGAGGGAGCCTGGTGACTTCAGGCCGGGTCATCCCAACCGCCGTCATCCCGGAAGCCGGCGCGAAGCGCAGGCTGTCCGGGACCCATTCCGTGACTCGTCCACGTTCCGGAGTGGGTCCCGGACAAGCCTTCGGCTTTCCGGGATGACGGCGGCTGGGATGACCCGGCCTAATCTCACCTCGCTCAAAATGGACAATCGTATTGACATTGAAACATATGTTCCATAGTCAGGAGGAAACCAAGCGGTTTTCGGGAGGACTGACAGAATGGCCACGAACGTTGCCTTGACCGGGCTTGCGCGCGATCTCGCGGAGCGGGAGAAGGCCGGCCGGCCGATCCGCATCGGCCTCGTCGGCTCCGGCGAGATGGGCACCGACATCGTCACCCGCGTCGCCCATATGGCGGGGGTCGAGATCGGCGCCATCGCCGAACTGGACCTGCCGGCCGCAAGCAAGGCCGTCGACATCGCCTATCGCGAGAAAGGCCACGCGCGCGAGGTCGCCAGCGCTTCCGCGATGAGTGCGGCCATGGAAGCCGGCAAGGTCGCGGTGACGGAGGACGCGGGTCTCCTCATCGGCAACGATCTCATCGATGTGGTGATCGACGCCACCGGCGTGCCCGCCGTCGGCGCCGAGATCGGCCTTCACGCCATGGAGCACGGCAAGCACCTCGTCATGATGAACGTCGAGGCCGACGTCACCATCGGCGCCTACCTGAAGAGCGAGGCCGACCGTCTGGGCGTCACCTATTCGCTCGGCGCCGGCGACGAGCCGTCCTCCTGCATGGAGCTGATCGAGTTCGTCTCCGCCATGGGCCACCCGATCGTCGCCGCCGGCAAGGGCAAGAACAACCCGCTCAATATCGATGCCACCCCCGATGCCTACCGGGAAGAGGCCGAGCGCCGCAACATGAACCCGCGCATGCTGGTCGAGTTCGTCGACGGTTCCAAGACCATGGTGGAGATGGCGGCCATCGCCAACGCCACCGGCCTCGTGCCCGACAAGCCCGGCATGCACGGCCCCGCCGCCACGCTGGGCGAACTCTCCTCGACGCTGATTCCCGAGAAGGACGGCGGCGTGCTCTCCCGTGTCGGCGTCGTCGATTATTCCATCGGCAAGGGCGTCGCCCCCGGCGTCTTCGTCGTCGCCGACATGTCGCATCCGCGCATCTCCGAGCGCATGGAAGACCTGAAGATGGGCAAGGGTCCCTATTTCACCTTCCACCGCCCCTACCACCTCACCTCGCTCGAAGTGCCGCTCACCTGCGCCCGTGTCGTCCTTTACGGCAAACCGGACATGGTGCCGCTGTCGCGTCCCGTGGCGGAAGTCTGCGCCGTGGCCAAGAAGGACCTGAAGCCCGGCGAGGTGCTCGATGCCATCGGCGAATACTGCTACCGCGCCTGGATCATGACGGCAGGGGAGGCCCGCGCCGCCAATGCCGTCCCCTGCGGCCTGCTTCAGGGCGGCTCCGTCACGGCGCCCATCGCCAAGGGCGAGCTCATCACCCACGCCAACGCCGCTCTGGCGCCCGGCTCGAAGATCGCCGAGCTGCGTGCAAGGCAGGACAAGCTCGTCTTCGGGAACGCGGGAGACTGACCATGGCGAGGACGCGCGCGCGCGCCGGAACGGCCAAGGCCGGCGCCAACCTGCCCTTCCTTTACCGCCACCACGACAAGGACGCCCTGAAAGAGGCGCTCTACAAGATGCATCTCATCCGCCTCTTCGAGGAGGGGGCGGAGGAATGCTATATGCGCGGCCTCATCCACGGCACCATGCACCTGTCCATCGGCCAGGAGGCGAGTGCCGTCGGCATCTGCCTGCCGCTCACCGACGACGACCAGATCACCTCCACCCATCGCGGCCACGGCCATTGCATCGCCAAGGGAGCCGAGGTCTCGAGGATGTTCGCCGAGTTCTTCGGCAAGACCACCGGCTATTGCCGCGGCCGCGGCGGCTCCATGCACATCGCCGACGTGTCGAAGGGCAATCTCGGCGCAAACGGCATCGTCGGCGGCGGCATCCCCATCGCCGTCGGTGCTGCCCTCTCGGCCAAGCGGCTGAAGAACGGCAAGATCGTCGTCTGCTTCTTCGGCGACGGCGCCAACAACGAGGGCGCCTTCCACGAGGCACTCAACATGGCCGCGATCTGGAAGCTGCCGGTCGTCTTCGTCTGCGAGAACAACCAGTACGGCATGTCCACCTCCACCGAGCGCTCCACCGCCGTAAAGGACATCGCCGAGCGCGCCAGCGCCTACGCGATGCCGGGCGTGATCGTCGACGGCAACGTGCTGTCTGAGGTGGCCGAGGCCTCCCACGAGGCCGCCCGGCGCGCACGCGCCGGCGAGGGGCCGACGCTGATCGAATCCAAGACCTACCGCTATCGCGGCCATTCCAAGAGCGACCGCAACCGCTACCGCACAAAAGACGAGATCGAGGATTGGATGGCGAACCGCGATCCCATCGCCCTCTACGAGGCCGAATTGAAGGCATTGGGCATCGTCAGTCAGGACGAGATCGACGCGGTGCGCGCGGCAGCAGCGAAGGAGATCGCCGAAGGCATCGAATTCGCCAAGGAAAGCCCGGCGCCAGTGACAGCCGACCTCGAACGCTATGTCTATACGGAGCCCGCCTGATGGATGCCCAGCCGCGTGAACTGAGCTACGCGCAGGCGATCCAGGAGGCCATGGTGCTCGCCATGGAGGCGGACGAGCGCGTCTTCCTGATGGGCGAGGACATCGGCATCTACGGCGGCGCCTTCCAGGTCACGGGCGATCTCGTCCACCGCTTCGGCGAGGAGCGGGTGATGGATACGCCGATCTCCGAACTCGGCGGCGCCGGCGTTGCCGTCGGTGCCGCCGTCACCGGCATGCGGCCGATCTTCGAATTCCAGTTCTCCGATTTCGCCACGCTCGCCATGGAGCAGATCGTCAACCAGGCCGCCAAGATGCGCTTCATGCTGGGCGGCGCGGTCTCCGTGCCCGTGGTCATGCGCTTTCCCGCGGGCTCCGGCACGGGGGCGGCGGCCCAGCACAGCCAGAGCCTGGAAGCCTGGCTCGGCCACGTGCCAGGCTTGAAGGTCGTCCAGCCCGCCACCCCGCACGATGCCAAGGGCATGCTGCTCGCCGCCATCGACGATCCCGATCCGGTGATGATCTTCGAGCACAAGCTCCTCTACAAGATGAAGGGCCCCGTGCCGGAGGGCCACTACACCGTGCCCATCGGCAAGGCCGAGATCCGCCGCGAGGGGCGCGACCTCACCATCGTCGCGACCTCCATCATGGTGCACAAGGCGCTGGAGGCGGCGCAGACGCTGGAAGGCGAGGGGATCGACGTCGAGGTTATCGACCTGCGCACCGTCCGGCCGATGGACCGCGAGACCGTCGTCGACAGCGTCAGAAAGACGAGCCGGCTCCTCTGTGTCTACGAGGGCGTCAAGACGCTGGGCGTCGGCGCCGAGGTCAGCGCCATGATCGCCGAGAGCGAAGCCTTCGACTTCCTCGACGCGCCCATCGTCCGCCTCGGCGGCGCGGAAACGCCGATCCCCTACAACCCCGAGCTGGAAAAGGCGACCGTGCCCCAGGTGCCCGACGTCCTGCGGGCGGCCCGCGATCTCGTAAAGGGAGCGCGCTGATAATGCCCGTGGAAGTCATTCTGCCAAAGGTCGACATGGACATGGCGACAGGGCGGATTTCGCGCTGGCACGTAGAGGAAGGGGCGGCTGTCGAAAAGGGCGACCTCCTGTTCGAGATCGAGACCGACAAGGCGGCCATGGAGATCGACGCCCCGGCAAGCGGTGTCATACGCGATATTTCCGGCAAGGAAGGCGTGGAGATTCCCGTCGGTGAGGCGGTGGCGTGGATCTATGAGGAAGGCGAGCCCCCGGAGGCGGCTTTCCCCTCGGCTTCGCCGGAACCCCCACTCCTCACCCCTCCCCTCAAGGGGGAGGGGGATTCTGGAACGTCGGCGCCCCCCTCCCCCTTGAGGGGAGGGGTGAGGGGTGGGGGTCCAAGCAAGGACTCACAATCCATATTCAATCATCCTGCCACAGTGGGGGGGATTCCGCCCTCATCAGCCGTCCGCGCCTCCCCGCTCGCCCGCCGCATCGCCCGGGAGGCCGGCATCGACCTTGCCGCCGTCGCCGGCTCCGGCCCGCGCGGCCGCGTGGTGAAGGCCGATGTCGAGGCGGCGCTTTCGGGCGGCGCGGCCAAGGCACCCGCCGCCAAGGCGCCCGAGGCGCCGGCCCCCGCGCCCAAACCCATGTCCGACGATCAGGTGCTGAAGCTCTTCGAGGAAGGCTCCTACGAGCTCGTGCCCCATGACGGCATGCGCAAGACCATCGCCCGCCGCCTGGTCGAGGCGAAGAGCACGATCCCGCATTTCTACCTCACGCTCGACTGCGAGATCGACGCGCTTTTGGCCCTCAGGAAGCAGCTCAACGAGGCCGCGCCGCTGGTGAAGACGGAGGATGGCGAGAAGCCGGCTTACAAGCTGTCGGTCAACGACTTCATCATCAAGGCGATGGCGATGGCGCTTGTAGCCGTGCCCGAGGCCAACGCCTCGTGGACGGAGAGCGCGATGGTGAAACACCGCCATGCCGATGTCGGCGTGGCGGTGGCCATCCCCGGCGGGCTGATCACGCCGATCGTGCGGCGGGCGGAGGAAAAGACCCTGTCGGCGATCTCCAACGAGATGAAGGACCTGGCCGCCCGGGCCAGGAGCCGCAAGCTGAAGCCGGAGGAATATCAGGGCGGCACGACGGCGGTGTCCAATCTGGGCATGTACGGCATCAAGCACTTTTCCGCCGTCATCAACCCGCCGCACGCGACCATCCTGGCGGTCGGCGCGGGCGAGGAGCGGGCGGTGGTCAAGAACGGCGAGATCAAGGCCGCCACGATCATGTCGGCGACGCTGTCGACGGACCACCGGGCGGTGGACGGGGCACTCGGCGCCGAACTGCTCTCCGCCTTCAAGCGGCTGGTGGAGAAGCCGTTTGGCATGCTGGTGTGACGCCAATCCCTTCCCACAGCAAGGCATATGGATCTTGAGATCGGCCCCCACCCTTCGCCCCCTTCGACAAGCTTAGAATGGGGGGCCGGCGAAGCCGAACAACGACTCCATCCATATGCGACCGCGCTGGCTCAACTGGCCTTGGCGGAGGGCGACACCGCGGCTGCACCGCCGGCCGCCTGCACCGAGCGCGTGCCCGCCGCGATTGCCGCCGCAAGGCAGGTCTCGGCGGTCTTGCCGTCGAGCCAGGCGTCCAGCAAGCCGGCGTTGAACGCGTCTCCGGCGCCGGTCGTGTCGACGACGCGAACGCTCCGCGCAGGAAGCATGCGCACTTCGCCGCCCATGCTCACCATCCCGCCCTCGGCCCCGAGCTTCAGCGCCACGGCCGGAAACCGCGCCGACAGCGCCTGAAGCGCCTCGCCTGGCGCTTCTCTTCCCGTCAGCGCCCGCGCCTCCTCCAGATTGGGCAGGAACACGTCGACGCCGGCGCAGCGGTCGAGGAAGGATGCGTCGCGGATGAGCGTCTCGTCCCAGCTCGGATCGAGCGAGACGGTGAGGCCGTGCTCCTTCGCACGGTGCACCACGTCGGGCATCTCGGCAAGTGTCGCATATTCGGCGATGTGCAGGTGCCGCGCCTGCGGCCAGGAGAGTGCCGCGGCGAGCGTCGCCGGCTCGGCCGCGCCGGCGCGGCGGGAAAGGAAGGCCCGGTCCCGCCCTTCGACCATCACCACGGTCACTTGCGGCCCGGCGGAAGGATGCCGGTCGAGGAACTGCAGGTCGACGCCCGGCAGCGCCAGTTGCGGCTCGATCGCCTGCGAGAGCGCATCGGTGCCGAGCCGCGCCACCAGCGCCGTGGACCGCCCGAGGGCAGCACCGTGGGCGGCGGTGATGAAGGCGCCGCCGCCGGCGGCAAGCGTCATCTCCTCGGCGAACAATTCGCGGCCGAGCCGCGGCATGCCGTCAAGGCCGGTAAAGACGAAATCGCAATAGATGCGGCCGAGGCTCAGAATCGCCCCACAGTCTGTCTTCTGCAGCATCATAGCCGGCCCAGTGCCCGCTCCGTCTTGGCGTCGAAGAGGTAGAGCGAGCCGGGCGCCGCCGCTGCCGTCACCGTGCTGTCGACCGCCGGGATCACCCGGCCCGGCGCGGTCGCGATGGCCTCGGTGCCGGCGATGTCGAGATGCACGAGCGTTTCCGAGCCCAGCGGCTCGGCGGCCGTGACGAGGCCCGAGACGGTAAGGCCCCCGCCGTCCGCCTCGCCGATCACCAGATCGTGCGGGCGCACGCCCACCAGCACGTCTCCGCCCGACACCTCGCTGGCATCGACGCCGGAAAGTGTCGCCCCCGGCAGCGCCAGCACCCCCTCGTCGATCCGGCCGGGCACCAGGTTCATCGCCGGGCTGCCGATGAAGCGCGCCGTGAAGACGTCCACCGGGTTCTCGTAAAGCTCCACCGGCGTGCCCACCTGCAGGATGCGCCCGTCGCGCATCACAACGATGCGGTCGGCCATGGTCATGGCCTCCACCTGGTCGTGCGTGACATAGACGACGGTGGTGCCCAGCCGCTGGTGCAGCCGCTTGATCTCGATGCGCATGGCCGAGCGCAGCTGCGCATCGAGGTTGGAAAGCGGCTCGTCGAACAGGAACGCGACGGGATCGCGCACCATCGCCCGCCCGATGGCCACACGCTGCCGTTGGCCGCCCGAAAGCGCGGCCGGCCGCCGGTCGAGCAGCTCTTCCAGCCCCAGGATGCGCGCCGTCTCCAGGATGCGCTCCTGCTTCTCGGCCTTCGAGAGCTTGGAGGTGTAGAGGCCGAAGCCGATGTTCTGGCCCACCGTCATATGCGGATAGATGGCGTAGTTCTGGAACACCATCGCCACATTGCGCTGCTTGGGCTCGCGCTGGTTCACCGTCTCGCCGGCAATCTTGAGCACGCCGCCGGAGATGTCCTCCAGCCCGGCGATCATCCTCAGCGTCGTCGACTTGCCGCAGCCCGACGGGCCGACGAAGACCACGAACTCGCCATCGCCAATGGCAAGATCGATGCTCTGCACGGCCAGCACCTGGCCGTATTTCTTGGTAAGACCGTCAAGCTCGATCCGCGCCATCAGCTCCGCTCCGTCAATGCGGTGAATTTTTCCTGCAACCGCCGTGCCGCCTCCGCCTGCCGCTCGGCATCCTCCCGCGCCCGCGCGGCAAAGCCCCGCGCCCTTTCCCCATAGCCGGCCAATGCATTGCCCAGCGGCTCGGGCGCCGGCCCGCCGAAGCGCGTTCGCACGGCGACGAAATGCTCGGGCGAGACCAGCTCGGCGAACGTCTTCTCATCGATCGTCGTCGCCCGCCCCGTCGCCCGCGCGAAGGCTTCGGCAAAGGCCGCATACCCGTCCGCCGCCAGATCCCCATCGATGGCCACCACGGCGCGCGCCGTCGCCGCGGCAATCTCGTGCCCCTCGCGGAAGGACAGCCCCTCACGGCGCACCAGGCTGTCGGCAAGCTCGGTAACGGTGATGCAGGAGCGGCGGATATTGGCCGCCACGCGCGCCGGGTCGATCCTGATCTGGGAGACGAGCGCGGCAAGAAGGTCGAGCACGCGGTATGCGCTCTCGAAGGCCTGGTATCCCATCTCCTGCGTCTCGCCCTCCGAATCGTTCATGTCGGTAAACGGCGTGTTGTGCATCACGTCCAGCATGGCGCGCGCCCGGCCGAAGGTCTGGCTCGCCAGGTGCCGCAGATGCTCCACCGGCACCGGATTGCGCTTCTGCGGCATGATGGAGGAGATCTGCACCAAGGCATTGGGCACATAGACCTGCCCCACCTCGAAGCTCGTCCAGAACTGCAGGTCCTGGATGGGCCGGCCGAGATGCAGGAACATCAGCTCCATCGCCCCATAGGTCGCGGTGACATAGTCCACCCCCGCGATGCAGCCATAGGAATTCTCAAGCGGCGCGGAAAAGCCTAAAAGCTCAGCCACAAGCCCCCGGTCGATGGGAAAGCCCGAGGTGGTGATGGCCGCCGCCCCCATGGGCGAGAGGTCGACGATCTCCCGCGCCTCCCGCACGCGCTCGATATCCCGGATCAGCACCTCGATGACGGCCGAAAGATAGTGCCCGAAGGTCGTCGGCTGCGCCGGCTGCCCATGCGTATAGGCGACGATCAGCGTCTCCTTCTCGCGCTCCGCCGCCGCAATCAGCGTCTCCAGGAGCGCCTGCGCCTTCTCGAGCAGCACATCGACCCGCCCTTTCAGCGCCAGCTTGAAGAGCGTGTGGTCGATATCGTTGCGCGAGCGCGCCGTGTGCAGCCGGCCGGCAAGATCCGGCCCCAGCCGGCGTTTAAGCTCCTTCTCGATCAGGAAGAAGAAATCCTCCACCTCGCCGGTATAGGTCAGCGCCGAGACGTCCACCTCGCGGTCGATCGTAACGAGTGCCGTGGCGATCGCTGCCGCCTGCAGATCGCTCAGGATCCCCGTCTCCGCCAGCATCACGAGATGCGCCCGGTCGATGGCGCGGAAGCCCTCGACATGATGCGCCTTGGCGCCGTCGAAGAGGGGTTTGAGCACCGTCTCCTTGTAGACGGGGTCGGGGAAGGTGCTTTTGTCGGTCTTGCGTGGATCGTTCATGGGTTACCCCCCTCTGCCCTGCCGGGCATCTCCCCCTTGAGGGGGAGTAAACGGCGCCGATAGGCAAACCTGCTTCGACCCAAATCCATCGCCTACCCCTTCAGCCCCGCCAGCATCACCCCGCGCACGATAAACCGCTGCAGCACCAGGAACACGATGAGCGTTGGAACGGTGGCGAGTGCGGCCCCCGTCATGATCATCTCCCACTGGATAGATTGCTCGACCGCAAAGCTCGAAAGCCCCACCGGCAGCGTATAGAGCTCGCGGCTGGTGGTGACGATGAGCGGCCAGAAGAAGGCCGTCCAGTTGCCCAGGAAGGTGAAGATGGCAAGCGCAGAGATAGCCGGCGTCACCATCGGCATGGCGATCTTCCACCAGATGGTGAACTCGTTGAGCCCGTCCACCCGTGCCGCCTCCAGGAAATCGTCGGGCACGGTCTCGAAGAACTGCTTCATGAGGAAGGTGCCGAAGGCCGTCATCATGCCGGGAAACATGATGCCCCAATAGGTGTCGAGCCATCCGAGCTGGCTCGACATCAGATACCACGGGATCACCAGCATCTCGGTCGGGATCATCAGCGTCGACAGGATGGCAAGGAAGATGAAATAGCGCCCGCGGAACTGGAACTTCGCCAGCGTGTAGCCCACCAGGCTGTCGAAGAAGACGTTGGAGAGCGTCACTGCCGTCGCCACCAGCGTCGAGTTCACGAACCAGCGCAGGAAGCGGCCGTCGGACAGCACCTTGATATAGTTGTCGAGCGTCGGCTGCGCCGGGATGAGCCTGAGGTCGTAGACCTGCCCCGCCGATTTCAGCGAGGTCGAGAACATGAAGGCAAGCGGCGTGATCATCACGAGCCCGCCGATCAGGAGCAGCGTCCAGGTAACGATGCGGCCGGGCCGGATGTCGCGCCCGTTGGCGGCAAGCTCGGTCGTGGGGGCGGCCATCGTCGTCATGCGCGGTTCCTCAGCACCCAGAGCTGCATCAGCGAGACGATGAGCAGGATGGTGAAGAGCACCACCGTCTGCGCCGCCGCATACCCCATGTCGTAGGACGAGAACGCCGTCTGGTAGATCATCAGCACCAGCGGCTTGGTAGAGTTCAACGGCCCGCCGGGGTCGTTGGTCGTCATGTTGTAGACCTGGTCGAAGATGCGCAGGAAGCCGATCGAGGAGAAGACGACGAGGAAGACTGTCGTGGGTTTAAGCAGCGGCAGCGTGATCTTGCGCAGGATCGCCCATTCCCCCAGGCCGTCGATGCGCGCGGCTTCGTAATAGGTCGTGGGGATGGCGCGCAGGCCGGCCATGAAGATGATGATCTGGAAGCCGAGCCCCGCCCAGATGGCCGTCGCCATGATCGCCGGCAGCGCTTGGTCTACCGAGCGCAGGAAAGGCTGCGCTGGCAGGCCTACCGTCCCCAGGAAGCCGTTGATCACGCCGATGGGCACCGGCTGATAGAACCACCGCCACACCCAGGCCATCGCCGCCGCCGTCGTCAGGAACGGCAGGAAATAGAGCGCCCGGATGAAGCCGTGCATGAAGCGCACGCGGTCAAGGTAATAGGCCACCACGAAGGCGATCACCAGGCTCACCGGCGTGCCGATGATGAGATAGGTGAAGGTGTTGCGGAAGACCCGCCAGAACAGCGGGTCGGAAAACAGCGCCTCGTAATTGCCGAGGCCGATGAAGCTCGCCGGCCTCAACAGGTCCCAGTCCGTTAGCGAGAGCCAGAAGGCCTGGAAGGTGGGGTAGAACCGGATGCCGGCATAAAAGACGATCGGCACGGCGAGGAACGCCCACGCCCAGACCACGCGCTTGGTGCGGATCGTCAGGCGATCCCATAGCCCGGCGCCGCGCGCCGGGCCCGATTGTGTGGCGACCGATGTCATGGCCCCGGCCCCTGCTGTCCTACTTATTGTAGAACTTGTCGAGGATAGCCTGCTCCTCCTCCGCGGCCAGCGCCAGCGCCTCGGCCGGGTCCTGGCCCTCCAGGAAGATGCGGTTCTCCATGTCGATCATCACTTGCCGCTGCGCCGCCTCGTCGACGAAGCGCGTCGTGTGGGCATATTCCAGCCCCTTGAGGAACGGCCCGTAGGTGGGGTCGGAAAGGTTCTTCTCCGTCAGCGCCACGTCCTTGCGTGCCGGCAATTCGCCCACGGTCTCCAGCCAGACCTCCATCGCCTCCGGCGAGGAAATGTAGGCAAGAAACTTCTGCGCGGCCTCCAGCTCCTCGCCCTCCGACAGCGCGCCGATGGCGTTGGCGAAGTAGCTCGAATAGTTGGAGCGCGTGCCGTCGGCATTGGCCGGCAGCTCGGCCACGCCCCACTCGAAGGGATTTTCGGCAAAGGAACCGAGGCGGAAGGTGCCGTCGATGGTCATGGCCGCAAGGCCGGCCCGGAAGGCGGCTTGAGCTTCGTCCATGAAGCCGGGCTGGGCGACACCGTGCTCCGTATGCAGTCCGGCGTGGAATTTCAGCGCCGCAAGGCCCACCTCGTCGGTATAGGCGATCTTCGTGCCGTCGTCGGAATAGGGCTGGCCGCCATTCTGGCGGATGAGGACCTCGCGCCACCAGTGATGGTCCTGCCCCTCCATCCCAATCGTGATGCCTTCGGAAGTGATGTTGCCGCCGCCGTCGCGCTTGGTCGTCGCCTTCGCAGCCTCGATCAGCTCGTCCAGCGTCTGCGGCGGCTTGTTCGGGTCGAGGCCGGCCTCCTCGAACAGCGCCTTGTTGTAGAACAGCGCCAGCGAGCGAACGGCCGTCGGCAGGCCGTAATAGTCGCCGTCGCGCTTCATCGCCGAGACGATGGGGAAGAAGTCGCTCTCGATCTCCTCATGCGGAAAGATTTCCGGATCGAGCGGCTGGATCAGCCCGCCGGCGACGAAATTGTCGAGCCAGCCATAGAAGAGCTGCACCACGTCCGGGCCCTGTCCCGCCACCTTCGCCGCCACGACGCGCGTCTGGTAGTCGGCATAGGGGAAGGTGACATGCTTGACGGTGATATCGGGGTTGGCTTCCTGGAAATTGGCGATCAGCTGATCCATCGCCTTCACCCGGCTGTCGAAGACATATTGCCAGTATTCGATCTCGACCGCCTGGGCCGAGCCCACGGCCAGAAAGCTGATGCCGGCGACGAGCCCGGCGAGCCTTGTCCTGCTGCGCATTGCATCCTCCATGTGCTCGCCGTCGGCCTCCCTTCGGCCGCGGCGGATTATTTCCCCTCGAAACGGCACGTGCGTCCGTTCCAGGCCTCAACGTCATCGCAGCGAGCCGCGCTTGTCAATAAAATAATCTACTTGAGTTATTCTATCGGGGAAAATAGCCTGCCGGTCGAGTTGAAGCCTCGGAGACAGTTGCATGGACAATCGGCGGAAGGGCATCCACCGCCGGCGCGGTGCGATCGGCAGCAATCCCGAGCGCAACCGGGCGCATAACCGGCGTGTGGTGCTGGAGGTGATCCGCACCAACGGCCATCTCGGCCGTGCCGAGATCGCCCGCCACGCGCACCTCACGCCGCAGGCCGTGGCCAATATCGTCCAGGAACTCACCGAGGAAGGCTTGCTGATCGAGCTCGGCCGCCTGCGCAGCGGGCGCGGCCAGCCGCCCATCCAGTTCGCGGTCAACCCGGACGGTCCGCTGACCGCCGGCGTCGAGGTCGCCGCGGATCATATCGTCGCCGTGCTGCTCGACCTGTCGGGCGGCCTCAAGGCCCAGTCCATCAGCCCGCTGGAGCACACAGACCCCGGGCATGTTCCGGGCCGGATTGCGCGGGAGATCGAGAGCCTGCGCGGCACGCTGGGAAGGGCGACCCAGCGCCTGCTGGGCATCGGCGTGGTGATGCCCGGCCCCTTCGAGATCGAGGGCATGAGTTCCGTCGGTCCGGCGACGTTGCCGGGCTGGACCGGCGTCGATCCCCTGCCGCTGATCGCTCAGGCGACCGGCGAAAAGGTGTCCTTCGACAACGACGCCACCGCCGCCGCCGTCGGCGAGCGGCTCTACGGCGCCGGGCGCCAGATCACCAATTTCTGTTTCCTCTATTTCGGCGTCGGCCTGGGCCTTGGCGTCATCCAGGACGGCCGCCCCCTGCGCGGCGCCTTCGGCAATGCCGGCGAGATCGGCCACATCGGCATCGCCCCGCGCAACCGGCAGGGCACATACGGCCCCGACGGCGCGCTGGAGCGCTTCGCCTCCGTCTTCGCCTTGCGCGAGCGCCTGGCCGCGGCCGGCCACGAGGCGGCGACCATCGACGCGCTGCAAGCCCTCTACGACGCGCGCAACCCCGTCGTGATGGGCTGGATCGCCGAGGCCGCGGACTATCTCGCGCCCACCGTGGCGATGCTGGAAAACATCTTCGACCCCGAGACCATCATCTTCGGTGGCGGCCTTCCCGATGCCGTGCTCGACGCGGTGATCGCGGCGCTCGAACCGCTGCCGGTCTCCGTCGCCACGCGCAGCGCGCGCGCCCTGCCGCGCGTCATCCGCGGCCAGACCGGTCAGCTGACGGCCGCCCTCGGCGCCGCCGCCCTGCCGCTGCTCGACACCGTTTCGCCACATCTGAGCGTCGCTCAACACCCGCAACACGAGGACACGACCCCATGCTGACCCCCCGCGCGCGCCTGCAACGCCGGAAAGAGCGTCCCGCCCTGGTCGAGCTGCACAGGGCCTTGAGCCGGCTCACCTCCACGCTCACCGTCATGAACACCGGCGCCCACCCGGACGACGAGAGGAGCGGCATGCTCGCCGCCCTCCGCTTCGCCTTCGGCATGCGCGTCATCGTCGCCTGCTCGACGCGCGGCGAGGGCGGGCAGAACGGCCTCGGGCCGGAGCGCACGGGGGCGCTGGGCGTCCTGCGCACCCGCGAGATGGAGGAGGCCGCGCGCACGCTGGACGCCGACATCGTCTGGCTCGGCCACGGCCCGGACGACCCGGTGCACGATTTCGGCTTCTCCAAGAACGGCAAGGATACCCTTTCGCGCTGGGGCCGCGAGCGCATCGTCGAGCGGCTGGTGCGCGCCTACCGCACCGAGCGGCCCGACATCGTCATCCCCACCTTCCTCGACGTACCCGGCCAGCACGGCCACCACCGCGCCATGACCGAAGCCGCGGAAGAAGCCGTCGAGCGCGCCGCAGATCCGGAAGCCTATCCGGAACACTCGGCCGAAGGTCTCACCCCCTGGAAAGTCGGCAAATATTATCTCCCCGCCTGGTCCGGCGGCGGCGGCACCTATGACGACGAGGTCCCGCCCCCCGCGGCAACGGTCACCGTCAGCGCCCCCGGCGTCGACGCCGCCACGGGTGCCGCCTATGACGAGATCGGCGAATGGTCACGCGCCTGCCATGCCTCCCAGGGCATGGGCGAGTGGCGTCCCGAGCCGCAGCGCGCATGGTCCCTGCACCTGAAGCGTGGCGGCAAGGGCGCCGAGACCGACATCCGCGACCATCTGCCGGCAACGCTGGCCGACCTTGCCGCCGGCCTCGACCGGGAAACCGGGGCCGAGCTTCGCGCGGCACAGGTTCGCATCGGCGAGGCGCTCGACGCATTTCCGCGCCAGACCGGGATCGTCCCGGCCCTTGCCGCCGCCGCGCGGCACATCGAGACCGCCCAAAGCCGCCTCTCGGAGGAGGAGAAAGAACGCATCGGCCATCGCCTGACGCGCAAGCTCGCCGAGATCGATGCAGCCCTCGCCGCCGCCGCCGGCATCGTCCCCACGCTCTGGGCCGAGCCCGCGGCCCTCACTCCCGGCGGCAGCGCCACGCTCCACGTGCACCTAGCGCCTGCCGAGGCGACCGGCGCGGTCGAGATCACGCCCATCCTGCCGGACAGCATCTCAAGCGGCGCTCCGGCGCGTAAGGGGCCGGTCACCTCCTTCCCGCTGAAGGTTTCGCCAGACGCTCCGGTCGCCAACGCCTATCCACCCGCCTTCTCCAGCCTTTTGGGAAGCGGCTCTGTCCGTGTGGCGCTGGCAGCCGAAATCGGCGGCCGCCGCATAAAGATCTTCGCCGACCCGGAGCAGCCGCTCGACATCGTGCCCGCCCACTCGTTGGCCCTGTCGCCCGACGCGCTGATCGTCTCCACCCATGCCGTGCCACAACGCGCCGCCATCCGCGCCCGCCTCGAAGGCGCCGAGGCCCGGTTCGATCTGGAAAGCCGCCCCGGCATCGCCGCGAGGCCGGCGGCGGAAGGCTTCGCGCTCGACATCGCACCGGACCTCGCCCCCGGCCGCCACACCCTCCGGGCGAGCGTCGGCGGCGTCCAGGCCTATCGCCAGACCCCCATCGCCTACCCCCACATCGGCCGCACCCGCTTCATCGCCCCGCAGAACCTCGACGTCCTGGCGCTCGACCTGCGGCTGCCGGAGGGCGCCCGGGTCGGCTATATCGGCGGCGGCGCCGACCGTGCCGGCCTCTGGCTGAAGCGCATGGGGCTCAACGTGATCGATCTGGACGAGGCGGCAATGCGCGGCGACCTTGACCGCTTCACCACCATCGTCATCGGCATCTTCGCCTTCGGCCTGCGCCCCGACCTTGCCGCCGCCACGCGGCGGCTCCACGCGTGGGTGGAGGCGGGTGGCCATCTCGTCACCCTCTATCATCGCCCCACCGACGGCTGGTCTCCCGATGAGACACCGCCGCGCCGCCTCGTCATCGGCAGGCCGTCGCTGCGCTGGCGCGTCACCGACCCGGCTTCGCCCGTCGCGTTCCTCACCCCGGATCACGGCCTGCTGAAAGGCCCCAACGCCATCGATGCGGAAGATTTCGCCGGCTGGGACAAGGAGCGCGGCCTCTATTTCGCCGCCGAATGGGACGGCGCCTACACGCCTCTTCTGGCCATGCACGACGCCGGCGAGGCACCGCTGAAGGGTTCTCTCCTCTCAGCCCGCGTCGGCGACGGCCGGCACACCCACACCAGCCTCACCCTGCACCACCAATTCGACAAGCTCGTCCCCGGCGCCTTCCGCCTCATGGCCAACCTCGTGCAGCCGGCCATCATGCTCAAACAAAGAGAGTGCCGCTGATCAGAGGGCAAGCACCAGCGTCGAGGCGATCGCCATCACCACGGACAGCCCCACCAGAACCATGAAGGTGCGCGGCCGGTCCAGAAACACCGCATAACCCGATATCCATGCCGCCGCGGCCGCCCCGAGCGCAAAGAAGAAGGCGTCGCTCTGGCCGAACGCCATCGCCGCGGCCATCAGCCCGCCGATGATGAGCGCGCCGAAAGCGATGATGATGGCGACGGCATATGCATCGTAGTTTTGGTTCATTTCCGGTCCTTCTCTGGCGGTATGACGTTCTTTTGCCCCACCCCGGCGTTCCGCCATCGCCGGCACCATAGCCCCTTCGCAAGGAATGCACTATGTCCCCAAGGCCACACTGCACGGCGCCGATGCGCCATCCTCCCGAAGACGCTTGCGCACGCCAGCGCGTTTGCCAAGCCGGCGAACCGATGGCATGAGAGATCCTGGTGGTCTGCAAAAGGCCCGTCTGCAACAGGCCACTCTGCAACAGGCCACCCTGCAACAGGGGAGGAAGCGGATGCCCGAGAAGTTCGCCTTTCGCATGAACCTCGATCCCGGCCAGGCGGCCGAATACAAGCGCCGCCACGACGAGATCTGGCCGGAGCTGGCCGCGCTCCTGCGCGAGGCCGGCGTCTCGGACTATTCCATCTGGCTCGACGAGGAGACCCACCACCTCTTCGCCATCCTGACGCGCGCCGACGGCCACAAGATGGACGCGCTGCCCGCCAACGAAGTCGTGCGCCGCTGGTGGGACCACATGGCCGACATCATGGAAACCCTCGCTGACAACGAGCCGGTGCAAGTGCCGCTCAGGAAAATGTTCCACCTGGAATAGGAAGCCGGCAGGTTCCGAATCAGCATCCAGCGAACGGAAATCACATGAACAGAATAGACCTTGAAGGCCAGGTGGCCGTGGTGACGGGCGGCGCCCAGGGGATCGGCTTCGCCATAGCCAGCCGGCTGATCGAGTCCGGCGCCAGGGTAAGCCTCTGGGACCTGAACGCTGATCTGCTCGACGAGGCGGCGAAGGCGCTCGGCCCTTCCGCTTCCAGAAAGACCGTCGACATCACCGACCTTCCGGCCCTTGAACGCGTCCATGCGGAGGTGGAGAAGGAGGTCGGCCCCGTCTCCATCCTGGTCAATTCCGCAGGCATCGCCGGCGGCAACGCGCCGCTGGAGGACTACGACCCGGACGAATGGCGCCGCGTGGTCGAGATCAACCTGAACGGCACCTTCTACGTCAACAAGGTGGTGATCCCCTCCATGAAGGCACGCAACTACGGCCGCATCGTCAACATCTCCTCCGTCGCCGGCAAGGAGGGCAACCCCAATCTCTCCGCCTATTCGGCCGCCAAGGCCGGCGTCATCGGCCTCACAAAGTCGCTCGGCAAGGAACTGGCGAAACACGACATCGCCGTCAACGCCATCACCCCCGCCACCGCCAACACCCGCATCCTCGATACGCTCACCAAGGAGTTCATCGAATACATGCTGGTGCGCATCCCGCGCGGCCGCTTTCTGGAGGTGGACGAGGCCGCCGCCATGGTCGCCTGGCTGGTCTCCCGGGAAAACAGCTTCACCACCGCCTCCGTCTTCGACCTGTCCGGCGGCCGCACCACCTACTGACACTTTCAGACGCCTGTCCTGAGCTTTGTCGAAGGGCCGGACGTCTCCCCCACGACGGCGGGGCTATTGCATGTGGATGGAGTCTTGGTTCGGCTTCGCCGGACCCCCACCCCTCACCCCTCCCCTCAAGGGGGAGGGGGACGAAGCCGGGTTCGACCTGCCTCCCTCCCCCTTGAGGGGAGGGATTGAGGGTGGGGGTCCGGCGAAGCCGAACCAAGACTCCATCCAATAACCTTGCTCCCCATCCACCCCCGATATGATCTGTGGGAACCGGCAGGCGCCATGCGCGGGGAGGGTGCCTCCCCGCGGCAGGACGGGTAGGATAAGCCGGCCATCAGCCAAGGAGGAGACGATGAGAACGCTGGAAAGCCGATTGACGCCGGCATGGCCGCTCATGCCGGGCGCCGCCGCCATTTTCCTGGCGCTGGCCGCGCCCGTTATGGCCGAGGGGGCATCCGGCAGCCGGATCGAGGCCATCACGCTGTCCTCCGGCGGCCTGGCCGAGGTCCACCGCAGCGCCCCCGTCGACGGATCGGGCACCTTGCGCATCGACGTCCCCCTCGAGCAGGTCGACGACATCCTGAAAAGCCTCCTCGTCCGCGATCCGGCCGGCGCCATCGGCGCGGTGACGCTGGATGGCCTGTCGCCCGTCGAGGAGACGTTCCGGCGCCTGCCCTTCACGCCGGAGGAGATGGGGTCGCTCCCCGACCTGGCGGCGTCCCTGCAGGGCGTTGGCGTCCGCGCATCCTCCGGCGGCCGCACGGTCGAGGGCGTCGTTCTCGGCGTCGGCACCCGGCAGGCCGGGGAGGGCGAGACATCCCGCACCGAGCGCATCCTCTCCGTGATGACGGATTCCGGCGGGATCGAGGTGCTGAACCTCGGCGCCGACGCAGTGCTCGACATCCTCGACGAGGCGATGCGCGAGAAGGTGCGGGAGGCGGCAAGCGTCAGCGGCCGCGGCCGCACCGACGATATCCGCTCGATAGCGATCGAGCTGTCGGGCGAGGGCAGCCGGGCCGTAGGCCTTTCCTATGTCGTGCCCGCGCCCGTCTGGAAGACGGCATACCGCCTGGTGACCGGCGGCGAAGGTACCGCCCGCCTGCAGGCCTGGGCGGTGATCGAGAACGCCACCGGCGAGGACTGGCAGAACGTCGCGCTCACCCTCTCCTCCGGCGCCCCGGTCACCCTCGCCCAGCGCCTGCACCAGCGCTACTGGCACGAGCGGCCGGAGGTCCCGGTGACAGTGGGGAGCGCGACACCGCCGCGCCCGGACGCCGCCAAGGCCATGTCCATGGCTGAGGAAGATGGGGCGGCGGGCTTCGACATGCGGCAACAGATGATGGCCGCGCCCGAAGCCGTCATGTCGGCCGAGATGCCGGCATCCGCCCCGATAGGCCGCGCGGTGGCTGAGGAGGGCGAGACGACGGCAACCTACCGTCTGCCCTCTCCTGTCGATCTCGCCGCCGGCCAGACCCTTTCCGTGCCCTTCGTCGACGAAGAGGTGCCGGCCGAGCGGGTTTCGGTCTTCCAGCCGGAGCGCAACGACACCCATCCCGTCGCCGCCCTGTTTCTGGAAAACGCCACCGCGGCAAGCCTGCCGCCCGGCCTCCTCACCGTCTATGACGACCGGGACGGGTATATCGGCGATGCCCAGCTCACCGGCCTGCCCGCCGGCGAAAGCCGCATGGCGAGCTTCGCCGCCGACCGCAAGGTGGAGGTCACTACCCAGTCGCAGCCGCGGGAAACCGTCAGCCGCATCGCCATCGTCGACGGGACGGTGCGCGCCACCCGCCTTTCCCGCCTCGTCACCACCTACTCCGTCAAGGGCGCCGCCGACGCGCCGCGCACCTTGATCATCGAGCACCCCCGCCGCAATGGCTGGCGTTTCTCCTCCGGCGCCCTCGACAGCGCCACCCCGAGCCATCACCGGCTGCGGGTGGAAATCGCCGCCGGAGGCACGGCCGAGGTCGTCGCCACCGCCGAGAGAAGCGACACGGAAGTCTTCGCTCTCTTGAATGCCGAGGCCGATGCGCTGTTCGGCTGGTCGGGCGCGGCCGCCGACCCGGACACGGCATCGAAGCTCGCCGAACTCGCCGAACTGCGGCAACAGGCCGCTGAGGCCGCGCGCGCGGTGGACGACATGGAACGCGACCTCGAACGCGCCGCCGACAGCCAGGCCCGCATCCGCGACAACCTCGCCGCCGTCCCCGCCGACAGCACGCTCGGCCAGCGCTACGTCTCCATGCTCGAAGAGGAGGAGAACCGGATCGCCGGCCTCACCGACCGCCGGCGCGAAGCGGAAGCCAGGGCGAAGGGGCTCGAAGAGCAAGTGGCGGATTTCATCCGCAACCTGTAGGCGACACCGGCCAGCCAGCGCCGCCCCCACCCCGCGCGGGCGTCATCCCGGAAGTCGGAGCGAAGCGGAGACTGTCCGGGACCCATTCCGGAAGGTCGACGAGTTACGGAATGGGTCCCGGACAAGCCTTCGGCTTTCCGGGATGACGCGCGCGGGTAGGGATTACGTGTTGGAAAGGCGGCGGGCGCCCTTCGCCTCAGCCGGCGATGCCTCGCCCGCGCGGGGATAAAATGTGGCGACAAATTTTTTTCTTTCCCGCCAACCCATTGGTTTCACTCACTGCAGAAAAAATTCTCCAACTTTTTCGCAGGAATCTTCGCCCCCCTCCCCAGCCCGCCCGTACAATCCTTGCCATCGCTCTCGCGGGAACCGGATGCGCACCGGGTGTTCGGGAGGGCGGCGGAGACCTTTCCCTTCGGGCTCGGTACCCGGAGGCCTGAGGGCCCGCGACAGGCCGGCGGTGCCGGGAGCGCTGGGCGACAGCCTGCGTTGCCGGCATTGCGGAGAAGCCGCCAGGGCTTTTGTTCGGCCCGGCTCACCCCCAATTGGGTGCAGCCGGGAAGGAGAAGGGCCCGGGTGACCGGCCGACCGTCGGGACAGACTCCGGCGGGGCGCGTTGGACGCGCCTAATTTGAGGTGCCCCCAAAGCGCCTCGTGCGGTGCCGAAGACGCGCCCCGCTTCCCACCCTGAGCTTGTCGAAGGGTCAATGGCCAGACGCGAAAGCGGGCGTGGCAACGATGAAACACGCCCCAGAGGCCGGAGGGACGCGGCGATGAAGGCGGCGTTCTCCAGCCTGCATGCCTAACGAGGCACCTAAGTACTATTGCTGAAGAATATCAGGGAGAATAGCATCGATCAGAACCAATAAGAGAATCAAAGGTTTGAATTCACGGCATCGCCGTGAAGAGGGTCGTGTATTGGCGCAGTTCAACTTGCTCGGATTTCAATTTGCTGCCGGGCGGAAAAGGGATTGCCAATACGAGGAGAGGCCGCCCTTTGGGTTTCGAAAATCGTTCTCACTGTCGAGTGTAGGGAGGAAACATGGCTATTCTCGCGAAAGGTGGTTGCCGGTGTGATGTCAATCCGGTGCGTTATGAATACAACGCTACGCCCGCCGAAGTTCACTACTGTCTTTGCACCGACTGCACAGATACTTGCGGAGGTGCGCTCGCCTTGATCGCGGTGGTGGAACGCAGCGCGTTCAAGATCACGGCAGGCGAGGACAAGATCCGCAATTTCGATACGAAACCGACCTGCCATCGCCGTTTCTGCAAGGATTGCGGCTGCCACATGTTCCTTTATGTGGACGCCTTCCCGGACCATCTCCTGATCCACATCCCGACGCTGGATCGCGATGCGGAGGTTGGAGCGCAGCCGGACCGCTGGGTCTTCGTCAACTCCAAGCATCCCATGCTGACGATCCCCGAGGACGGGCTGCCGCGGCATCCCGGCTGGGCGAACAGCGGAGACCCCGTTCAGGCAGCATGACGTCTGACCCGGGAAGCGGCGGTGCCGCTTCCCTTCAGGGCGCGCGCGTCGCCGGCTGCAAGGCCGGTGCGGTTGTGCCGTCTTTCCCATAGGCGGTATCGGGGTAGAGCGTGCTCAAGAGGGGCAGGTACATCGCACCCTTATCGAGAAGAAAATCCTCGAAGACGGTCATGGCAGGAGACTTGGTCCGGTCCGAGCGGCTGATCGAGAACCACTGCCGCCTGATCGGCATGCCGACGACATCCAGGATGACAAGCCGTCCGGTCTCCAGCTCGGAAGCGACCGTGTGCGCGGAAATGAAAGCGATGCCGAGACCCGCCATCACGGCCTGCTTGATGGTTTCGTTCGAGCCCATCTCGGTGCCGAGATTGTCGAGCCGGCCCGGTATCTCGCCCAGGAAGATCTCCAACGAAACGCGCGTCCCCGACCCGCGTTCGCGGATGAGGAAATGCTCCTGTGCGATGCGTTTCTTGGAGATGTCGCGGACGCCGGCCAGCGGATGGTCCGGCCGGGCGACGATGACGAGAGGGTGGTCGCCGAAGACCATGGCGCGGACCGGCACATCCTTCGGCGGGCGGCCCATAAGCGCGATATCGACCGCATGGTTCTTCAGGTTGGCGATGGTCTCCTGCCGGTTGCCCGTCGCCAACGTCATGTCGATATCGGGAAACTCCCTCATGAAGCCGGCCATCAACTGCGGCGCGAAGTACTTCGCCGTCGACACGACGCCAAGCCTGAGCGTGCCTTTTCGGATGCCCTTTATCGCGTCGACCTCGTCCTGGAGAAGGCGCAGCCGTTCGCCGATCGCCTGGGCAGCTTCGATAAAGGCCAGGCCTGCGTCAGTCGGACGCATGCCGTCGGCCGTCCGGTCGAAGAGCATGGTTCCGGCCTCTTCCTCCACCTGCTTGAGCTGCAGTGTCACAGCCGGCGCAGTCAGACCTAATTCCTTGGCAGCACTGGATATTTTCCCCGACGCATAGATCGCCTGAAGCGCGCGGAGCTGTCTTAAAGTGACGTTGAGCATGACCGGGACGTTAAAATTTCTTACTGATCATGTAAACACAATAAAATTTACTAATGCACCCAAGCGGTCACTATACCCCTGCCGCCTGGGCTTCCGGGAGGGAGGGCCGGCTTGCCGGCGGGAGGAAACGATGACTGCTCCGACGCTTGATGCATTTCTGGTTTCCCACAAAGGTGAAGGAGACGGCCTGCATGCAGCGGTTTGCGAAACCGTCCGGCAACTGGTGCTCGCGGCAAGAAAGATCCACTCCACGATCAATCACGGAACCCTCGGCGTTTCCTTCGCGGGACTGAACGGCCGCAGCAACGCCGACGGCGACTATCAGCGCAATCTCGACGTTCATGCGAACGAGGTATTCCTGGAGGCCATGCGCCATGCGCCGGTGGCCCTTTACGGATCGGAAGAGAGTCACAGCCCGATCCTCCTTGACGGCGAAGCCGCGCTCGCCCTGGCTATCGATCCGCTGGACGGCTCGTCCAACATCGACACCAATGTTTCGATCGGCACCATTTTCTCGATCCTTCCTGTGATCGGCGATGCCGCCCGGACACCGGAGGCCACGTTTCTTCAACCGGGTAGCACGCAGATCGCGGCGGGCTTCTTCATTTACGGGCCGCAACTCGCCTTCGTCTTCACCCGTGGCAGTGGCACCCACATCTTCGTGTACTCGACACGGCTCGGAACCTTCGTTCAGGCCCACGAGAGCCGGAGCATCCCCCGAAAGACACAGGAGTTCGCCATCAATGCCTCGAATTACCGGCATTGGGACGAAGCGGTTCGCCTCTACATCGACGATTGCCTGAAAGGATCGGAAGGGCCGCGCGGCAAGGAATTCAACATGCGCTGGATCGCCTCGCTGGTGGCCGAGAGCTATCGCATCCTGATCCGCGGCGGCGTGTTCCTCTACCCTGGCGATGCGCGCAAGGGCTATGCCCGCGGCCGGTTGCGCCTGGTCTACGAGGCCAACCCCATCGCCATGCTGGTCGAGCAGGCAGGGGGCGCTGCAACGGACACCGTCGACCGCATCCTCGATCTCACCCCCACCGACCTGCATCAACGCGTGCCGCTGGTCTTCGGCGCGGCAAAGGAGGTGGAGCAAATCGGCCGCTACCACACCGAGCCGAGCATGATCGGCGAGCGCGCCCCCCTCTTCGGTCATCGCAGCCTGTTTCGCGTTTAGGATGGAGATACTTCATGTCCGCCAGACACCCGATCATTTCCATCACCGGCTCTTCAGGTGCGGGCACGACGTCCGTCAAACGCATCTTCGAGCAGATCTTCCGCCGGGAAAAGGTCCGGGCGGCCTTCATCGAGGGCGACGCCTTTCATCGCTACGACCGCGCCGCGATGAAGATCAAGGTCGCCGAGGAGAAGGACAAGGGAAATCCGAACTTCACACATTTCCACGCCGAGGCAAACGAACTCGAAATCCTGGAATCCGTCTTCGAGGAATATGGCCGCAAGGGCACTGGGCGGACGCGGCACTATGTGCATGACGAGGAGGAAGCCGAACGGTACGGCACCCCTCCCGGCACCTTCACCGAATGGGAGCATTTTCCCGAAAGCGACCTCCTCTTTTACGAGGGGCTGCACGGTTGCGCCGTCACCGAAGAGGTGAACCTTGCGCAACACGCGGACCTGAAAATCGGCGTGGTCCCCGTCATCAACCTCGAATGGATCCAGAAGATCCATCGTGACCGTTCCACCCGGGGCTATACGACCGAAGCCATCATGGACGTCATCCTGCGTCGGATGCCGGACTACGTTCGCTACATCGTCCCGCAATTCTCGCAGACCAACATCAATTTCCAGCGCGTGCCGATCGTCGATACGTCGAACCCGTTCATCGCCCGGTGGATACCGACGCCGGACGAGTCGATGCTCGTCATCCGCTTCGCCAACCCGCGCGGCATCGATTTTCCCTATCTCCTATCGATGATCCACGACTCCTTCATGTCGCGGGCGAATTCCATCGTCGTGCCGGGCAACAAGCTCGATCTCGCCATGCAACTCATTCTCACGCCGCTGATCCTTCAGCTGATCGAGCGCAAGCGCCGCATGTCATGAGGAGGCTGCCATGAATATTCAAGAACCGGTAAGAGCCGCGAAGCGTGAGGATGCCGCGTCTGAACGGCAAATGGCGAATGCCATCCGTGCGCTTGCCATGGACGCCGTCCAGAAGGCCAAGTCGGGCCATCCGGGCATGCCGATGGGCATGGCCGACGCGGCGACCGTTCTGTTCAACCGCTTCATCAAGCTTGATCCGTCGATGCCGAACTGGCCGGACCGCGACCGTTTCGTGCTGTCGGCCGGGCACGGCTCGATGCTGCAATACGCGCTGCACCATCTCCTCGGCTATTCCGACATGCCCATGGACGAACTGAAGCGGTTCCGGCAATTGGGCAGCCGGACGGCGGGGCACCCCGAATACGGCCATGCGTCCGGCATCGAAACGACGACCGGGCCCTTGGGGCAGGGCATAGCGACGGCGGTGGGCATGGCGCTGGCCGAACGCATGATGGCCGCCCGTTTCGGCGCCGAACTGGTCGATCATTTCACCTATGTCATCGCCGGCGACGGCTGCCTGCAGGAAGGCATCAGCCATGAGGCGATAGACCTTGCCGGCCATCTGAAGCTGTCGCGCCTGATCGTGCTGTGGGACGACAACGCGATCTCGATCGACGGGCCGACCTCGCTGTCGACCTCGATGGACCAGATCGAACGTTTCGAGGCGGCAGGCTGGGAGACATGCAGTATCGACGGCCATGATCTCGAAATGGTCGCCGCCGCCATCCTGCGGGCTCAGCAGTCGAGCAGGCCGTCCCTCATCGCCTGCAGGACCAGGATCGGCAAGGGTGCGCCCAATCTCGAAGGCTCGGAAAAAACGCACGGCGCTCCGCTGGGCGAGGACGAGATCGCCGCGACGCGTACCAATATCGGCTGGGTATTCCCACCCTTCGCCGTCCCCGAGACGGTGAGGACCTCATGGGAGGATGTGGCGGCGCGGGGCGCGCGCGCCCGGCGCGCGTGGCAGGCGCGGCTTGAGGCTTCGCCCTGCCGCGCCGCCTTTGAAAAGGCGATGGCCGGCGCGCTGCCGGAAACGGTCTTCGAGGCATTGGCGGATTTCCGGAAAACGCATGTCGAGCAGGCAACGAAAGTCGCTACCCGCAAGGCATCCGAGATGGCGCTCGAAGTCGTCAACGCGGCGACGGACATGACCGTCGGCGGCTCGGCCGATCTTACCCACTCCAACCTGACGATCACCAAGACATTGAGACCGGTGTCGGCGGGTGACTATGGCGGCCGCTACATCCACTACGGCATACGCGAGCACGGGATGGCGGCGGCGATGAACGGCATCGCGCTGCATGGCGGGGCGGTCCCTTACGGCGGCACATTCCTGGTCTTCTCCGACTACGCGCGCGGCGCCATGCGGCTTGCCGCACTCATGGGACGGCGTGTCGTCTATGTGATGACGCATGATTCCATCGGCCTTGGCGAGGACGGGCCGACGCATCAGCCGGTCGAGCATCTCGCCATGCTGCGGGCGACACCCAACATCAACGTCTTCCGCCCGGCCGATATCATCGAGACGGCGGAATGCTGGGAGCTCGCGTTGAAGGCGACCGGGCGGCCGAGCGTGCTTGCGCTTTCGCGCCAGGCATTGCCGATGGTGCGCAAGGCGCACGGCGCGGAGAACCGCTCGGCGCGCGGCGCATATGTGCTGCACGAGACGAGCGGACCGCGCGACGTCACGTTGATCGCCACCGGTTCGGAGGTGGAGATCGCCAGGGACGCCGCCGACATGCTCCTCGAACGCCACGATGTTCGTGCGGCAGTCGTCTCCATGCCGTGCTGGGAACTTTTTGAGGAACAGGACGGCGCTTACCGGAACGCCGTTCTGGGATCGGGCCCACGCATCGCCGTCGAGGCGGCGGCGCGCATGGGTTGGGACCGCTGGATTGGCGAGAACGGCCGCTTCGTCGGCATGAACGGCTTCGGGGCCAGCGCACCCGCCGCCGATCTCTACCGACATTTCGGCATCACGCCGGATGCCGTCGCCGACGCCGCGCTCGCGCTGCTTGGAGAGGGCGCGTGATGAGGCATGCTCTGCCCGCTCCCGCCGAGATCGCAGGCCGGACGGTCCTTGTTCGCGCTGCCCTCGAGCGCTCGACCGAGGATGGGCTGGCCGGACTGCTCAGCGGTCTGGCGGACTGCAATGCCCGTGTCGTGGTGATGTCCGCCATCGGCGCGCCGGGCGGCGAATTCAATCCGACGCTGAGTCTCGAACGTTTCGTCTCGCCGCTTGCACGGGCAACGGGCAAGGCGGTTCACTTCGTCCCCGATTGTGTTGGAGCGGTCGCCGAGATCGGCGTCGGCCTGGCACCCTTCGGCGATCTGGTGCTGCTTGAAAACCTGGCGTTCCACAAGGGTGAAACGAGCGGCGACCGGACCTTCGCCATGCGCCTGTCCGTGCTCGGCGACATCTATGTCAATGCCACCGGAGGCACTCTCGAGGATGCATCGGCTTCGGTCTCCGTGCTGCCGTCGCTCATGCCCGGCCTCGGCGTTCCCGTTTCCCGTCAGCCAGAAAAGGAGGTCTGATATGGCCCGCATCACCTTGCGACAGTTGCTCGACCACGCCGCCGAACATGGCTACGGCGTGCCGGCGTTCAACATCAACAACATGGAACAGGGCCTTGCGATCATGGAGGCGGCGAAGGCGTGCGAGGCTCCCGTCATCCTGCAGGCTTCGCGGGGCGCGCGTTCTTATGCCAACGATATCATGCTGGCAAGGATGATCGATGCTCTGGTCGAGATGTATCCAGGCCTTCCCGTCTGCCTGCACCTGGACCATGGCAACAACGAAGCCACCTGCGTGACGGCGATCCGCCACGGCTTCACTTCGGTGATGATGGACGGCTCTCTGGAAGCCGACGCCAAGACGCCCGCAAGCTACGAATACAATGTCGACATCACCGAGCGCGTAACGCGGATCGCCCATTGGGCCGGCGTTTCGGTGGAAGGCGAGCTCGGCGTTCTCGGTTCGCTCGAAAGCGGCGAAGCGGAAGCCGAGGACGGCCATGGCGCAACCGGCAAGCTTTCCCAGGATCAGCTGCTCACCGACCCCGATCAGGCAGTCGACTTCGTCACGAGGACCGGGGTCGATGCCCTGGCGATCGCCTGCGGCACGTCGCACGGCGCCTACAAGTTCACGCGCCAGCCGGACGGCGACATCCTGGCGATGCGCGTGATCGAGGAAATCCACGCCAAGCTGCCGAACACGCATCTCGTCATGCATGGATCGTCATCGGTCCCGCAGGACCTGCAGGACGTCATCAACGCTTTCGGCGGAGCGATGCCGCAGACCTGGGGTGTACCCGTCGAGGAGATCGAACGCGGCATCCGCCATGGCGTGCGCAAGGTCAATATCGACACGGACTGCCGCATGGCGATGACCGGACAGTTCCGGCGCATCGCCGCCGAGAGCCCCGAGGAATTCGATCCGCGCAAATTCCTCAAACCGGCCATGGAGGCGCTCACCGCCCTTTGCCGCGACCGTTTCGAGCGTTTCGGGACGGCGGGTCACGCCGCGAAGATCAAGGCCGTCGCTCTTGACGACATGGCCAGGCGGTACGCGTCCGGCGCGCTCGATCCTCAGCCTCGGACAGCCAGGGCCGCGTGAAAGCGGCTCCAACAATAGGACGAAAGGAGTTCGTCATGACAATGAATTCGGAAACAGTGACGGGGAAGTCGGAAACCGTCACCGGTAAGGACCGCTACAAGGCCGGCGTGATGGAATACCGCAAGATGGGCTACTGGGAGCCCGATTACGAGCCCAAGGACACCGACATCATCGCGCTCTTCCGCATAACCCCTCAGGACGGCGTCGATCCGGTCGAGGCGGCGGCGGCGGTTGCCGGGGAGAGCTCGACGGCCACCTGGACGGTGGTGTGGACCGACCGGTTGACGGCCTGCGAGAAATACCGAGCCAAGGCCTACCGCGTCGATCCGGTTCCCAACGCGGAAGGCCAGTATTTCGCCTACATCGCCTACGATCTCGACCTGTTCGAGCCGGGTTCCATCGCCAATCTGACGGCGTCGATCATCGGCAACGTCTTCGGCTTCAAGCCGCTCAAGGGGCTGCGGCTCGAGGACATGCGCTTCCCCGTCGCCTATGTGAAGACATTCCAGGGGCCGGCGACGGGCATCGTGGTCGAGCGCGAGCGGCTCGACAAGTTCGGCCGGCCGCTGCTCGGCGCCACGGTGAAACCCAAGCTCGGGCTCTCCGGGCGTAACTATGGGCGCGTCGTCTATGAGGCGCTGAAGGGCGGTCTCGACTTCACCAAGGACGATGAGAACATCAATTCCCAGCCCTTCATGCACTGGCGAGACCGCTTCCTCTACTGCATGGAGGCCGTCAACAAGGCGCAGGCCGAGACCGGCGAGGTGAAGGGCACCTATCTCAACGTCACCGCCGCCACCATGGAGGACATGTACGAGCGGGCCGAATTCGCCAAGGAGCTGGGCTCCTGCATTGTGATGATCGATCTGGTCATCGGCTACACGGCGATCCAGTCGATGGCGAAATGGGCGCGCAGGAACGACATGATCCTGCATCTGCACCGCGCCGGCCACTCGACCTACACGCGGCAGAAGAACCACGGCGTCTCGTTCCGCGTCATCGCCAAATGGATGCGCCTTGCCGGCGTCGATCATATCCATGCCGGCACGGTCGTCGGCAAGCTGGAAGGCGACCCCGCGACGACGAAGGGCTACTACGATATCTGCCGCGAGGAGTTCAATCCGATGCGGCTCGAAAACGGCATCTTCTTCGATCAGGACTGGGCATCCCTCAACAGGCTGATGCCGGTTGCCTCCGGCGGCATCCACGCCGGGCAGATGCATCAGCTTCTCGACCTTCTCGGCGAGGATGTCGTCCTGCAGTTCGGCGGCGGAACGATCGGCCATCCGATGGGCATCGCCGCCGGCGCCACCGCAAACCGCGTGGCGCTCGAGGCCATGGTGCTTGCCCGCAACGAGGGCCGGGACATTGTCCACGAAGGGCCGGACATCCTTCAGGCGGCGGCGAAGCACTGTCAGCCGCTGCAGCAGGCGCTCGAGACCTGGAAGGACGTCACGTTCAACTACGCATCGACCGACGCGCCGGAGTTCGTTCCGACCGCGACGGCCGCCGAGTGAGGAGATTTCCCAATGCGTATCACCCAAGGAGCCTTTTCCTTCCTGCCCGACCTGACGGACGACCAAATCAGGGCGCAGGTCCAGTACTGCATCGACAATGGTTGGGCCGTCAGCCTGGAGTTCACGGACGACCCGCATCCGCGCAACACCTACTGGGACATGTGGGGCCACCCGATGTTCGACAACCCGGATGCGGCAGCACTGATGATGGAACTGAACGACTGCCGCAAGGTCTATGGCGACCGCTATATCCGTGTCGTCGCCTTCGACGCGAGCCACGGTTGGGAGTCGGTGAAGCTGTCGTTCCTGGTCAATCGGCCTGCCGAGGAGCCGGGCTACCGGCTGGAGCGCCAGGAAGCGAATGGCCGCTCGATCCGCTACACGACGAAGCCCTATGCGGCGGACAGGCCGGCAGGCAACCGCTACGCCTGACCGCCTCGTGCCGGCGCCGCTCCCAGGCCCACCCGGAACGCGACACCAGATGAAAGGGGGCAGTTGTTGTGATGGAACCAGCCCTACAGCAAGACCTGGACGGCCAAGGCGACATCCCGGCGCATGTCGATCTTCACGCGGAATTCGAAGAGTCGGGCGTCAAGGACGTACTCACCGAACTCGACCGCGAGCTGATCGGCCTGGCGCCGGTCAAGAAGCGCATTCGCGAGACGGCGGCTCTTCTTCTGGTGGAGCGTGCCCGCAAGCGTATGGGCCTCGCCCATGAAACGCCGACCCTGCACATGAGCTTCACCGGCAATCCCGGCACGGGCAAAACGACCGTGGCCTTCAGGATGGCCGACCTTCTGAACCGTCTCGGCTATATCCGCAAAGGCCATCTCGTCTCGGTGACGCGCGACGATCTGGTGGGGCAGTATATCGGCCACACCGCCCCGAAAACGAAGGAGATCCTCAAGAAGGCGATGGGCGGCGTCCTCTTCATCGACGAGGCCTACTATCTCTACCGCCAGGAGAACGAGCGCGACTACGGCCAGGAAGCGATCGAAATCCTGCTGCAGGTGATGGAGAACCAGCGTGATGACCTGGTCGTCATCCTCGCCGGCTATGCCGATCGCATGGACCGCTTCTTCGCAAGCAATCCCGGTTTTCGCTCGCGCATCGCCCACCACATCGATTTTCCCGACTATACGGATGAGGAGCTTCTGCGGATCGCCGGGAAGATGCTGGAGGAGCAGAACTATGGTCTGGACGCCGAAGCAGAAGCCGCAATGGCCGACTATGTAAGCGCCCGCCGGACGCAGCCGCACTTCGCCAACGCCCGCTCCATCCGCAACGCGCTCGACCGCGCCCGGCTGCGCCAGGCCAATCGGCTGTTTGAAAACGCGCGCGGCCCGCTCGATGCCGGAACCCTGTCGACGATCTCCGCCGAAGATATCCGCGCCAGCCGCGTCTTCGCCAGCGCGGTCCGAAACGAAGAGGAGCAGGCGCCGTGACACCGTGATTTTTCAAAAGCGGCATGAGGTCCGCTTGTGCCACTCACGGCACAGGTAACAAAACTGTTCATCAATTTGTACGCCGACGCCGAGACACTTGTTGCTCGGGCCGGCTGCGCCATTTATCCTGCATTCACGGAGGTGTTGCGTCAAAGACACCGCAATTGGGAGGAGGAGGGTGACGGATGTTCATCCTGATAGTCGACGACCATCCGCTGGTCTGCTCGGCGCTTGAAGTCACGTTGAAAAACGGGCTTCAATCTTGTGAAGTCCTGCAGGCGCATTCAGCGGCGGAAGCCATGGAAAAGATTCAAGAAAACCCGGACATCGACCTGGTTCTTCTTGATCTGAAACTACCCGATGTGGACGGCTTCCAGGGGCTTGCGCAACTGCGTGGGGAAGCGCCTCGGCTACCGATCCTGGTGCTTTCCGGTCTGGACGATGCGCGTCTCGCCGAACTGGTGGAAAGCTACGGCGCATTCGGTTTCCTCAACAAGAAAGCGGACGCCGAGCAGATCGTGGATACTGTACGCAGGGTTCTTCGAGGTGAGAAGGCGTTCCCGGCGGCAACCGTATCTTGCGCGCGCAATGGTGCCGAAGACGCCGACCATGTTGCCCGCGCACTTCATCGCCTCACGCCGCAACAGAGAACGGTCTTGCGCATGCTTGGCGAAGGGTTGCTCAACAAGCAGATCGCCTATGAGCTCTCGATCAGCGAATCCACGGTGAAAGGGCACGTCTCGGCCATTCTGCGCAAGTTCGAGGTGCCATCGCGCATGCAGGCCGTTCTTCTGGCTCAGGGCGGCGTCTTCGATCAGGCGCCAGGCATGGGGCCTGCCGCAGGCATCCGGCCGGTGCCGGCCACGGTGGAAAGATGAAACAGGTAGGCGCGTAGCTGCGCTGGTTTCACCGGCTTGGAAAAATATTCGATGTGTTTGGCACGCGCGCGTTCCGTGATGGCGCGCGAGTGGTCGGCCGTCACGAGGATGCCAGGCAGATCGTGCCCGAAATGCTCGCGCAGAAGAATGATCGCGTCGATGCCGTCGATATCGCCATCCAGATGAAGGTCGGCGACGACGGCCAGGGGCGTCAGCGCCTTGTGCTGCACGAGGTCAAGCAGCCCCAGATACGAGGGGGCGGTGACGCTCTCGATCTGCCAGTGGCTGAAAAGCGTCGTCATGGCGTGGGCGACACTTTCGTCGTTTTCCAGCACGAAGAGATGGCCCTCCGTTCTCGGCCTACCGTCGTCCCGTGGACCGTCGATGCCCGCGCCATCCTGTTCCTGTCGCGCCTGCGGTTGGGGACCCGTCGTCTTGAGTGGCACGACGACCGAGAAACAGGAACCAAGCCCGACTTTCGAATGCAGCTTGACTTCATGTCCGAGCAGGTCGGCTGCCCGCCTGACGATCGCCAGGCCGAGGCCGAGTCCGCTCATCTGGGAAGAGGGGGCCACTGCACGTCTGAACTCCTCGAAGATTACCTCACGATCCTTATGCGGAATACCGGAACCGGTATCGTGGATTTCGATGGAAAGCGCCCGACCCTTGTGCCTGGCGCCAAGCAGGATTGAGCCCGTCTCGGTGTATTTGATTGCGTTTGACAGAAAATTCTGGATGATGCGCCGCAAAAGTTGCGCGTCCGACCAAACGACTGCCGAAGAGCGGACCATCCGCAGCCGCAGCCCCTTCTGGTTGGCAAGTGCATCGAACTCCGCCTTGAGGGTTTCCAGCAACGCGCCCACGTCGATGGCGGCGAGCTTGGGCTGGTAGCCTCCCGCGTCCATCTTCGAAATGTCGAGGATGGTGCCGAGGAGAGCCTCGGTGGACTGGAAGGCATTGCCGAGTTTGTCGAGTAGGTCGTGCCCTTCCTGACCGACGAAATGGGATGTCTCCAAAGCGGAAAGGTAAAGCCGTGCGGCGTTGAGCGGCTGCAGGAGATCATGACTGGCGGCGGCCAGAAAGCGTGTCTTGCTAAGGTTGGCCGCCTCGGCGGCTTTCCGGGTGCGTTCGAGGTCCGCCATCGTCTTTTCGTGTCTGAGAACCTCGTCCTGCAATATCTCGTTGAGGCGTGTTAGTTCCCTGGTCCGTTCCTGAACGCGCTTCTCAAGCTCTTCGTTGCTCCGCTCCAGGAGCTTTGCAGCGTTGATCTGGGGTGAAACGTCCGTCATCGTCACGACGAAGCCGTCGTCCGGCATGCTGCGAAAGTTTGCAGCGATGACTCGACCGCCCGAATGCGAAACCTCGACGCGCAGGGGGTGGCGCCTCTTGACATCGCGGATCCATTCCCGGACCGCCTCCCGCCGCTCGCGTTCCACGGTAGCTCCATGGCGCCAGACAAGCCGCAGCAGCTTGCGCACGTTGGTGCCGGCGTGCATGTCCATGTAAGGAACGTTGAGAAGCATGGATGCCTGGGAGTTCCACGCGACCAGGTTGAGTTCGGCATCGAAGACAATGACGCCCTGGGCGATGCTGGCAACCGTGGTTGCCAGGATGTCCGACTGTTGCGCCAGATTGCTGAGGCGGCGGGTATCCTCCAGCCGCCTGAACTGGGTGATGTCGCTGACGACCGTAACCTTGCCGCCTTCATCCGTCGCCCGTTCGCTGATCTGGATCCAGCGGCCGTCGCTGAGCAATTGCTGGAACTGACAGCGGGGTGTGCGGTGATAGGCGATGCGCGCCGCGATCCAGGACTGCGGATCGGTGACGGCCTCGGCAATGACACCGGTTTCCGCGGCGCGTTGAATGACGTCGTTGAAGTGCGTTCCCGGCTTCAGGAGATCTTCGAGTTCCGGGAAGATCTTGCGGTACTTGCGGTTGCAAAGGACGATCCGGTCGTCCTTGTCGTAGAGGATGAAGCCCTCGCCGATGGAATCGATCGCATGCTGCAGCTGACGGCGGGCGATCTTGGCCTCGCTCATGGCACGGGCAAGGCGCTGGATGCGTTTTTCGACGCTGCTTTCGATCCGGGTGACCGATTGAAAGAGCTTGTAGGAATTGCCCGTCAGGTCGTGGCTGCGGTCCACCTGCCGAATAAGGGCGTCACGAATCGTTCTCAGCTTGTCGTTCTCGCGCCTCAGGCGCTCCATCTCGGATTCCAGATCCCGGCGGGAGGGCTTTGCAGGCGCCGGCGCGCTCATGGCGCGCTCCCGATGGCAAGCCCGGTCAGTGTCTGGCTCAGATGCAGCGACCGGTATTGTTCACCGTAGGTGTTGAAGCCGATCATGTTGTAGCGGTTGAAGATCGGCAGCAGGTCCTTCTTGATGCCCAGCCTTTCGGCTTCGAGCCGGCGCAGGATGCAGTCGAAGCACAGGGCGATTTCCAGCCCGCCGATCCGCTCGGTGATCTGCTCCATGTTCTGCACCAGATTGTCCCGCATGTCCTCGGGATGCGCGCGGGTGAGGACGATGCCCTCGTCGATGGCGCAGAAGAAATGCAGCGCGCCCTCGGCGTCGACCTTCTGAATGGCGCGCACATGATATTCCCCGCGGATCCGTACGAGCAGCGGGTTGGCTGCAAAGACCTCCGGCGTCAGCTCCTCCGGAGCAACGCCGATGAAACGGGCATATTCCTCCGCCGCCGGCTCGGCGTTGATCGTCCAGACGACGCGCTTTTCAGGATCGGCGCTGGTGATGACCAGCTTCTGGTCGGTCGGCCGGAAATGCTCGAACTTGAAAACCTCCACAAGCCTGCTGGATGCACCGATGACGACCAGGGCGGTGTCTTCGAGCACATGCCCGTTATGGAAGATCTGGGTGGTGTCGAAATGCAGGTTGTCGCCCGCCGAAGCGCCGAACACCGGCACTTCATCGAGAGCTGCATACGCGCTCGCGGCAATCTCCTCTTCACGCCGCGACAGGCCGTCAACCAAAAGCATGGCGAAGAGATTGGCGCGGTCCGGCTCCAACTCGCGCAAGAGGTGATAGTAAGCCGTTTCTATCGCCTCGCAGCCGCGCTCCATCGAATAGTTGCGCAGGTCGGGCAGGAGGCAGGTTTCGAAGCTGAAGGATGCCCGGTCGAAAGCAACGGCAATCGCGCCGCCCGCCTCGTAGCAGTCCTGGGTCAGGCTTCCCGCCGTCGTGCAGCCCACCAGCGTTGCCTCCGGGAAGGCTTGTGAAAGCGGCCCGACAACCTCTTCGTAGGGCAGGCTCGATGAGATGAAGGTGGCGATCAGCGTGGGGTCGCAGCCGGCGATGCCCGAGGTCAGATCGTCTATGATCTGCGCTGGGTTCCGCGATCCGGACCAAGCGCGGGTAATAATGGGCCGTGGGCTCGATAGAGGGTGTTTTACCTCAGCCTGTTCCATCGGTCGGCCGACCTCACTTCAGCATTCCATTATGCCATTCGACACAAACGACGTCCTGTAGCGACAGACCGCCCCGCCAAGCGACGGCATAGCGCATTCCGATCATGCTCGACTTCGCTGCTTCGACCCCCGCAAATGGCTTGAGCGAGTATACGCGCTTTCCGAGCGAAAATTGCGATGTTTTTTTACCGGACGGCTACCAGGCTCACTCCGACGATGCCCGAATATATTCGATAACATCCTCGATCTCCTCGTCCTTTCTTAGCCCGGGAAAGGCCATCTTTGTTCCCTTGACGAGCTTTCTCGGGCTTCTGAGCCATTCACCCATGGTTTCGTCATCCCAGACAAGTTCCGACTGTGCCATGGCACTGGAATAGGCATAGTCCTCAACGTGTCCTGCAGGCTGTCCCATTATGCCATGAAGGTTCGGTCCGACCTTGTTGTCGCCGGGCTCGAGCGAATGGCACGCCTGACATTTGCGGAATACCTGCTTCCCCCGTTCCGCGTCCGCCGAAGCATTCCCGGTCAGGGCCAGGCTGCCCAATCCCACGACAACAAGCGTGACGAAATCTTTTTTCATTCAATCTTCCTCCAGGATTCAACTTCGGGTCTTTAGAGAAAACATCTCACTTCAGCTTCGGTCTGGGCGCGGCGAAGTTTGTCGATGGCGTCCTTGGCGAAAGGAGTCTCGCGGAAGATCGCCATTCTTTCGCCGCCGCCCTGAACCTGGCGCATCCGCAGGATCGTCTCGGCGGTCGTGTAGTCGTCGAAGCTCAACAAGGAGGCGATGACATCGATGCTGCAGGAGCACTGCCTCAGGGCCGTCGCTGTCTGACCGTTCGCCGCCATGCAGCCAAGCACGTAGTCAGCGACCGCTTCGGTCGGATAGTCGTTCGCTCGGCCTTCGAGGGGAAGGAGAAGGCCTACTGCCGATATTAGAGCGAGAAACACGCGTCTCATTACTGGGCATCCTTGAAGCGATAGGTTTCTCGAAGCAGAACCGTCTGGCCGCTCTCGCCGGGTACTTCCGTCTGGATCTCGTAGATGCCGCCAGGAACCTCCTCGGAGACGACGATGCGGTAGATCTTCCCGGCCAGGGAAGGCATGCGCTGCCGGTTTGCCTCATTCATGAACGGCTGCAGCGTGATTAGTTTGGCCGGAACGGACCGGCCGCCAAGCGTAACCGTTGTCACGTCGGTCTCTCCTTGGCCTGGCGCTCGAAGCACCCGGCGGATGGCATTTCGGAAGTAGCCGCCGCTGCCACCCGTACTCCCGCTCATCTGCCTGACGTCATGCTGCAGAAAGATCAGCAGGATTGGGTTGACCCGCGATGCGGATATGGAAGGGATCGTCTGCTTGCGTGTTTGCGCGAACATCGTTCCCTCGACATTGAAAACCGCACCGCCTTCCTCCTTTCCCGCATCGCGCCTGGAAAAATTCAGGACGACCCTGTCGGCGAAGGGTGTTTCGACGGCATCGCCATCAAGACGGTAGTCGAAGACCAGCGTCGTGTCGTCGTGCAGCGCGGCAAGCTGGTTGAAACCGTAAATGGCCGAGGCCGCTGAGCCCGGCACAAGACCCTCCTTCGCCTGGCCGTCGGCGGTCGCAGTGGAGAGGACGGGCCACGCCATGGTGGCGGCCAGTGCGAGAGATATCAGGAAATGGCGCCGGAAGAGCATGATCAGTCACTCTCTCCAAGCCGGTTGGTGATGGTGCTGCCGAGAGCGAAAGCCCGCTGCTCCAGAAGTACCGGCTGCTCACAGAGATAGTTCAAAGCCTGTTCGCGTTCGTTGAAAATGCGAATATCCCATTGCAGCGCTTCGGACAGGTCTTCCCGTTCGCCGGCCTCCGTCTCCTTCAGGGCGCCGCGGTTCTTTCTGATCCTTTCAGCCATTTGCCGCTGCCGCTCGGTGAAGCGTTTGATGCCGGCGACGATCGAAGCGCGATCCGCGTTGATGATTTCCAATGTGCGGCCGAACAGCGCCGTCAGCCTGTCGTCTCGTCTGCTTCGATCCTGAGCTGTGGCGAACGCGTCTATCAGCTCCTCGGTTTCCTCCACCGGCAGGCGCCTTGCCGCGATCTGCGAGGCCAGCTGGTTGATTTCGGTGTCGCCCTGCCAGTCGCTAGGATCGGGCTCCGGCCCGCCCCACACCTGCGCCTGCGAGATACGCGGAACCAGGCGCTGGATGCACGGCCAGTCCGGATTTTCCTGGGCCGCGGCGGGCATGGAAAGCGGAATGAGCGCCGCCAGCGTCATGACCGGGAACATGCATGTTGGTGTCCGCATGGGCTCCTACTTCGCTTTGATGACGGTGGTGCCGTCGCGCTCAGGGCTTGATGGCGACTCCCCACGGAAAGCTGCCGACGGGAATCGACTTCACGGCTTTTTCGTTTACGACATCGATCACCGTCACATCGTTGCTCACCCCGTTCGTGGAATAAAGCTGCGTTTCGTCCGGCGTCAGCGAGAGCTGCCAGACCCTTTGGCCGACGAGGATATAGTCGATCACTTCATAGGTATTGCCGTCGACGATGGCGACGCGGTTGGCCGGACCCAGCGCGACAAACGCCTTGCTCCGGTCTTTAAGGATACGCACACCCACCGGCTGGATGGCCTCCGGCTGCAGCCCGGCCACCTCGAATTCGATCTTGTGCCTGACCTCGCGTGTGGCCGCGTCGATGACGCTGACGGTGCCGCCAATCTCGGCACTGACCCAGACCTCCTCGCCGTCGGCGGTGAATTCGGCGATGCGCGGCCGCTGGTCGACCAGCACGTTGCCGGTGATTTCGAACGTCTCGACGTCGATGAAGTGCGCCATGTTGGTGGTTTCGGAAGTGTTGACGACGGTTTTCCCATCGGGGCTGACGCCCATACCTTCCGGCTCCACGCCGACCGGGATTTCAGCGATCGCGTCACGGGTTTCCAGGTCGACCACGGTGACAAGGTTGTCGTCTTCGTTGGCGACATAAAGGTGCTTGCCGTCCGGCGAAATAACCAGCAATTCGGGATCGGGACCGGACGGCAGCGTACCGACGATCTTTAGGCTTTCCGTATCAAGGATCTCGATGTGATCGTCGTCGCTCGCGCAGATGTAAAGGTAGCGGTTGTCGCTGCTGAGCGCTATCCCGCGCGGTCGGTTTCCCACTTCGATCGTGTCCGTCACCTTGAGGCTGTCACCGTCGATGACGGAGATGGAGCTCCCCTTCTCGTTGGAGACATAGACGGTCATCGCACCGGCCGGGGCGGCTGTGAGGCTGCCTGCGAGAAGCAGCAGGGCGCCAAAGGGGGAGGGCGAATTCAGCATCGGTTCTTTCCCTTTCCAGACTACTGCAGTGCACATCGGGTTTCGGGCATGTCGTATCCGAGGCTGTCGAGCGGGGTGCGCTCGTGGAGAAAACCTGGCTGCGGTGACGCCGAAACGAGGATGCGTTTGTTGACCAGAAGTACCGGCTGGCGCATCTGCTGGCTCCACGGTCGGAACGAGAGCCCGACCCCCTTGAAGCCGCCAAGCGCGAAATCCTCGCCGCGCAGGTAGGAGCGCAAAGCGCCGACATCGGTCGAACCGACCCGGGTCACCGCTTCGCCGATCGCCCGGATACCCAGCCAGGCCCCATAGTCGCGCTCCTCCATCCAGCGTCCTGCAATCTCGGTGAAGCGACGCTGGAACTGCGTCGACCCCCATTGCTCCTGAACGCGGTGCCAGGATGTCGCGACAAGCCCGTGCGTTCCCGCTACCGGACGGGGGGAGAAGGTATTGAACGGGAGATATTCACCGAAGATTCCGCTTTCGTCGGCGACGATCAGGATATCGTATTCGCCACCCTCCTGGGTTGCGAGCGGCATTTGCTGCTGGATCTGGATATGGCCACTGTCGGTCCGCCGCGCCACGGGTGAATAGGCATAGGTGTCTTCGGAAACGATCTCGGCACCGAATTTCTTTGCCGACCGCCGAATTGCATCGGCGTACGCAACGTCGCCATCCTGGGTGCCGGAAAGCAGGAACAGGCGCGACCAACGCTTCCATACCAGGAACTGAACAAGTGCGTCCGTGCGCATGGAGCGGCTGGGTGCCGTATGAAAAATCTGGGGATGGCAGGTGTCGGTGCGTAGATCGTCGTCGCCGACACGTCCGTTGAAGATCAGCGTGTCCGCGGCATCGGCGTGCTCGGCGACCTTCAGGAGGTCCTCCCGTGGCAGGTCCGAAACGAAGAGGCGACGCCCTGCCTGCACCTGCTCCTGGAACGTGGCGGTAACGTCTCCATCCGCCGGCACGATGGCTTCGATGAGTTCGTACTCATGGCCGAGGAATTTTCCCGTCGTCTTGTTGTCCTCGACTGCCAGGCGAGCACCCCACACACCCGGGTCTTCAACGACCGGATCCACGAAGGAGAGTGGTAGTTTTGGTTCCTCGGTGCGCGACAGAAAGACGATGGGAATGTCTATTGCCTGCTCCTGCGCGGCCGCGGTACCGGCCAGCACGCAGCACGCAACGGCAATCATGGCTTTGAACACGCTTCCTCCCTGCGGTCCTTATCGCTTTATGTCGCCCCACACCGATGCGCCGGGCACCTCCCCATTCGACTCATTACAAATCTTCATCCGGCCCGATATAGGTCAAAAGTTCTGCCCGCTTGGGAGTCGGACAGGAGAGGTCGAGATTTCAGCTTTGCTGTAAGGAAAGCTGAAAAGAGGTACTTTCGGACTATGGAGCAAAATGCGGGCGATCCCGTAAAATGATTTTACGCATCAATTGGCTGCCCGATAAGGCACACGATCAGTTGGAGGAATGTCCGATATGAAATCACGCGCAGCGGTTGCTTGGGCAGCGAAGAAACCTCTTTCCATTGAGACAGTCGAGATCGGAGGGCCGAAGGCTGGCGAAGTTCTGGTTGAGATCATGGCGACCGGCATCTGCCATACCGATGCCTACACGCTGTCCGGGCTTGATTCTGAAGGTAAATTCCCGGCAATCCTCGGCCACGAGGGTGCAGGAATCGTGCGCGAGATCGGCGCCGGTGTCACGTCGGTGAAGGTCGGCGATCACGTCATCCCGCTTTACACGCCGGAATGCCGCCAGTGCAAAACCTGCCTATCGCGGCGCTCCAATCTGTGCACCTCTATCCGCTCGACGCAAGGGCAGGGTCTGATGCCCGACGGCACCAGCCGCTTTTCCTGCGACAGCGGTGAGGTCTTTCACTACATGGGTTGCTCGACCTTCTCCAACTTCACCGTCCTCCCCGAGATCGCCGTCGCAAAGGTGCGCGAGGACGCCCCTTTCGACAAGATCTGCTATATCGGCTGCGGCGTGACGACGGGCATCGGTGCCGTAGTCTATACCGCCAAAGTCTGGCCGGGGGCGAACGTCGTCGTCTTCGGCCTCGGCGGTATCGGCCTCAACGTCATTCAGGGCGCCCGTATGGTCGGTGCCGACAAGATCATCGGCGTCGACCTCAATCCCGACAAGGTCGAGATGGCGCGCAAGTTCGGCATGACGGACTTCGTCAATCCCGATGAGGTCGGCCGGGACAAGGTGGTGGAGGCCATTGTGGATCTCACCGACGGTGGTGCGGATTTCTCCTTCGAATGTATCGGCAACGTGAACACCATGCGTCAGGCACTGGAGTGCTGCCATCGCGGGTGGGGCGAGTCCGTCGTCATCGGCGTGGCACCCGCCGGTGCGGAGATCTCCACGCGCCCGTTCCAACTGGTGACCGGCCGCGTATGGAGAGGGACCGCCTTCGGCGGTGCCCGAGGCCGCACCGACGTGCCGAAGATTGTCGACTGGTACATGGATGGAAAGATCAATATCGATGATTTGATCACCCACACGATGCCGCTCGAAGAAATCAACACCGCCTTTGATCTTATGCACGAGGGCAAGTCCATCCGGAGCGTTGTGATCTACTGACGTTGAGTGCCGTTCCCGGAACATCGTTCCGCACGTCCGGGCGCCGCGGGTATGCGGGCGTCAAAGGGGCGGCTTTGCGAAATTTCTTGTGGCCGGAGCGCTTCGAGCGGAACCTGGAGTAGTCGATGAGCCAGTTCGAGGAAATATCGAGCGCCTTATGCTTTGGCGGAAGGCAACTGACGCTTTCCCATGACAGCAGGGCGACGGGCACGAAAATGCGATTGAGCGTCTTCGTGCCGCCGGCGGCCAAGGATGGGCGTGTTCCCGTCGTTTACTATCTGTCCGGCCTGACCTGCACGGAGGAGAACTTCACCGTGAAGGCCGGCGTCCAACGCATGGCATCCGAATTGGGTCTGATCGTCGTGGCGCCCGATACCAGTCCGCGCGGAGAGGAAGTGCCGAATTCGCCCGATTACGATCTGGGGCAGGGCGCGGGGTTCTACGTCGACGCGGTGCAAGCCCCTTGGTCGACGCACTTCAGGATGTATTCTTACATAACCCAGGAGCTACCCGAGCTCATCGAGGAGCGGTTCCCTGTTCGCCCGGGCTCGGCGGGTATATTCGGTCATTCCATGGGTGGGCATGGGGCGTTGACTATCGCCATGCGCCATCCGGATATTTTCACGTCGGTTTCCGCCTTCTCGCCGATCGTCGCCCCATCTTCCGTGCCGTGGGGGCGCAAGGCTTTCACCGCATACCTGGGAGCCGACGAGGCCGCATGGAAACAGCATGATGCCTGCCACCTTGTCCGCGAGCGGGGATTTCCCGGACAGATCCTCGTCGATCAGGGCACTGCGGACCCATTCCTTGAGGAGCAGTTGCAGACGCAGCGCTTCATCGAAGCGCTGAAGGAGAACCGCCAATCGGCCAAGGTGCGTATGCAGCCCGGCTACGACCATTCCTATTTCTTCATAGCCACGTTCATCGACGACCATCTGCGCCATCACGCACGCATGCTCAATTCATAGGCCCGTGCGTCGTCCACTTTTCCTGGAGTTGCTCAGGCGGCGGCGCGCCCGGCCGTTGGCCCGCCGCGCGCGGGCGTATAGCCGATAAGGGCGGCGGCGCCGAAGACGACAAGTGTCGCCGTGACGATGCCGAGCGCCGGCAGGTTGGGCTGCCCGTAGATCGTGAAGCGGATCAGTTCGACGACATAGGTGAAGGGGTTGTACTGGCACAGGTGATAGAGCGTTACGCTGCCTTCGCGGATGCGCCACAGCGGATAGAGCGCGGTGGACAGGAAGAACATCGGGAAGATCAGAAAGTTCATCACCCCGGCGAAATTCTCAAGCTGTTTCACGCGCGAGGAAAGGAACATGCCGAGCGCACTCAGTGCCATTCCCGTCAGGACCAGCACCGGCAGCAGCGGCAGAAGGCCCGACCACGGCAGGGGTGTCCCGAAGAGCGCGGCAAGCAGGATGAAGGCATAGACCTGTATGATGGATACCACGGTGCCTGAAAACATCCGCGCGATCAGCAGAAAGCCGCGCGGAAGCGGTGTCGAGAGCAGAACCCGCATCGATCCCATTTCGCGGTCGTAGACCATGGAAAGGGAGTTCTGCATGCCGCTGAAGAGTTGGATCATGCCGATAAGCCCGGGAACGACATAGACGTCGTAGGTAATGTAGGTCTCGTAGGGCGGTATGATTGAAAGGCCGAGCGACGCGCGGAAACCGGCGGCAAAGACCAGAAGCCAGATCAACGGGCGGACGAGGGCGGCGAAAAACCGCCCCCTTTGCTGAACGAAACGGAACAGCTCGCGTGCAAGGATCGCCAGCAGGGCGCGGGAGGCGTGGCTCACGGTCATGGCGACTGCTCCTTTGGCTTGGTCGTCAGCCTTGTAAACGCTTTGTCGAGCGTCGCCGCGCCGGCACTCCGCACCACGTCATCGACCTTGCCGCGGGCGACAATGGCACCCTCGTCGAGGACGATGAGGTCGTCCTCGGGCGCCACCTCGTCGACCAGATGGGTGGCGAGGAAAACGCATATGCCTTCTCTCTCGGCAAGATGGTGGAGATGCTCGATCAGCCAGCGTCGCGTGGCAATATCGAGCCCGGTGCTTGGTTCGTCGAGCAAGAGCAGAGCTGGCCGGTCGATGAGCGCACGGGCGACTTCCACGCGGCGGCGTTCACCGCCGCTCAAATTGCGGACTTTCGTCCTTGCGTGTCCGCTAAGGCCGATCCGGTCGAGCAATATCGCGATTCTTTCCCACGCCGCAGTGCGCGAAAGTCCGCGGAGGGCGGCGAAATAGCGGAGGTTCTGATCGACAGTGAGGTCAAGGTCGAGGGTCTGTGCCTGGAACACGATACCGAGCTGCGAAAGAGCCTTCGAGCGGTTGTTTCGCAGCTTGTACCCCGCGATTTCGATTTCGCCCCGGCGGCTGTCGAAGAGACCCGTGATAAGGGAGAAAAGGGTCGTTTTCCCTGCCCCGTTCGGTCCGAGAAGCGCGGTGACCCGCCCAGGAGCAAGGGAAAAGGAAACCTCGCTGAGCGCCTGACGGTTGCCATAGGCGTAGGAAAGGCCCTCAACCACCAAGGGCTGCTGCGCACGATCGTCGGCTGTGGGCTCGGGTGCCGTGTCTTCACGTCCGCTCTTAGCGTCCATGCGCGATCCGATGTGTTGCCGCCAGCTTGCCACTCTCCTTCAATAGCGCGATCGACGGCATCCGCCTACCTTGGCACTAGGAAGCTGGATCGAGTTCGATCGGCCAGCTCTGCTCGAAGGTTTGCTCATCTGAATCAATCACCTTGGCATGCAGTTCCGCCTCCGCATCCGGTCGGACGAAAAAGCGGACCGTTGGATTTTCGCTCATCGAGATGTCCCCTTCGAAGCGCAGGATGGGCTTCTCCCCCAAGGTCAGTTCTATGCTGCGCACATATCGGGCGGGAATCCAAAGCTGTGTCACCTGATCGACCTGCATGCCGCTGTAGTTGGGGTGGCTGATCATGAATTGGCCCTGAGCCGGTTCGTCCTTGCGCCAGGCGCCTATCTGCTTCAGGCGCATCTTGCCGAGGCGGGCCATGGCCAGGTCATGATCCTTGCTGGCCGGTGCGGAGCATCCGCCCGATGCCTTGACAAATTTCTGTGCCATGTAGAGTTCGCCGTCACTGGTCTCAGCGATGGCGCGGACGTTCGTGTAGGCGTTGATGCGGACCCGGGTCGAAAGGTTCGCTATCCCGTTTCCGGGAAAGAGATGGAAGGTCCCGACGACTGGCGCAGGGTTCTCGTCGATCACCAACGTCACCGCGCGGATATAGCGCTCCTCTGTCTGTTCGATTTCAGCTGTTACCGAGATCGGCACCGTCGCGGCGTCCAGCGCACGGTTGGGCGCGTCAAGTGTGATGACGCCTTCGCCATCGTGGATCACGCGGTCGTTACCATACAAGGAGGCGCGGATGTCCTGCCAGGAGTCGTCATCGGCGAGGGCGATCGGCGCCCTGGATATGATCAGAACCGTGGCAAGAACTGCGATTGCGATCGGATGAAGACAAAAGGTCTCTGCTTTCCGCTGTTGGGGCATCATTCCCACTCCAGTTCCGTATAGGCGGCAACGACATTGCGGCCGTGGTTGGTGTCGAACAGAAGCCAGTCCAGTTGATTGTCGTTTTCCATTCGGGCAAGCGTTGCTGATATGTCGAGACCTTCCTCGATCGCTGCGCGGACGCCGTCACGCAGCCGCGTCAGATACGCCCGCTCCTGCTGCAGCGCCGCAACCCCGTCGCTTACCGGTCCGTGGCCGGGAACGACCACGCGGACACCCGGTGGCCGCAAAATTTCGAGCGCGGCAAGCCAGCCGGTGAGGCTACCGTCGAGCGTTGGAAGGCGGCCCGCGAACAGGAGATCCGCCGCCCACAGAAGCCCCGCGCGTTCATCGAATATGGTCAGATCGTTGTCGGTGTGGGCCGGCGGCCAGGCTTTCAGGAGCAAGGGTCGGTTGCCGAGATCGATCCGCATGGTGTCCGAAACGGTTTCCTGAGGTGCGAGGTAGGCCGTGTCGGAGAAATCAGGCGAGATCTCAGCCAGTTGCTCCAGGTAAAAGGGGCCACGCTCGGCAAGCGCCCGAGGCAAGTTGCGATGCCCGAGGCTACGCACCGGCAGGTCCGAGAAGGCGGCGTGCCCGAAACAGTGATCGGGGTGGACGTGCGTGGCAATCAGATGGCTGACTGGTCTGCTTGTCACCGACGCAACGGCTTCACGCAACGCCAAACCTTGCTGACGGGTCGTTCCGGTGTCGATGACGGCGACGCTCTCATCCCCAACGATGAAGCCGATATTGGCGATTGCACCGCGGTTGGCCGCCGACATTTCCTCCTGGACGCCGTAACGGACAAACACACCATCCGCGACCTCGATAAAAGGCAACGTTGCCTCTGCGGCTATGGATCCGGTGGCTTTTACAAATGTGGTCGCGGCAAGCACCCCTGCACCGGCACAGAGGAATGCGCGCCGCGGGATCCGCCAGGGGGAGGAAGCCGGCGGGTGAAAGGAAAGCGCCTCCTTCAGATCACCTCGGCCTTTTGCGCGCATTTCCATTCTTTGATCTGCCAGTTCGTTCTGCGTATGCCCCATTGGGTCACGGTGAGGGGCGCTGCCCGAGAGCAGTGCTGGAGGTCTGCATATTGCTGTGGCCACAGCTCGAATGTCTGACACTCCACCGGGCGCGCAACCAGGCAGGCGACTATGAAAACCTCATACACCTTTCCTGGACCTCCTCTTGGGCCAAGCGAAAGCTGTAAAGCCCATGATCATGGCCGCCACGGCGTGACGGTTTCCTGTTCCAGACCGGCGTCGATCCACGCTTGCGCCCCTCCCGGAAACCACACAACGTTCTTGAAACCGCTCGAGACAGCGCGTTTTGCGGCATTCCACGACATCCAGCAGTTCGGCTCGCAAAAGAAGACCAGCGTTTTTTCCCCCGCTGGACCGGCAAGCCGTGAAAGCTCCGTTTCGAACGCGGCCTTGTCGCCTTCGCTCAAACGGCCGTAACCCATATTGGCAAGCCAGACGGCGTCCTTGATGGTATCGCGCTTCGGCTCGCGCCAAATTGCACCCTCTGGCCGCTCTTCCGGCTCTCTCGCCGCAGGCATCACGTCGATCAGGACAACATCATCCCTTTTGACCAAGGCCTGCAATTCAGCCAAATCGACCGTTCGCGCATTCTTCAACCCTTTTGGCACGGCGGCGCGGTAGTCGCTCGTTCTATAGCCCTCGGGTTCGGGAACGTCCGCCGCGGCTTCCACCTTTGCAGGCTGGATCAGTTCGCCCCTGCCATTGAGAAGCGGGATGCCATAGTCGAGCAGGATCGTTTCGATATCGGCTCCGCGTTTTTCCAGGATTCCGTTGAGCTCGTGCTTCCAGTCCGGTTCTCCATGACGGATGCCCATGGATATCCGGTAGTCGGTGCGTTCGATGCCGCGGCCCGCAATAAGAGGCCGGACGACCAGCGAAGGGTCGATCTGTCCGGCCCAGTAGCCGCCAAGCGGCCCCCACGTCAGCGCCACATCGATCGCACCCTCGGCTACATCTTCGACCATGGCGCGCGCTGGCTTCTCCAGGCGTGTATCGACGATCATCTTGTAGGTTTTGGCCCGATCGAGGAGGCCCTGGCGTGCCGCCATCGTCGCAACGGGTGTCTGGGGCTGGATGCCGATTTTCAATGTCCGGAAGATGGGGTCGCCGAGCCGAGCCGTTTTCAAGGCCAGGTCTGGGCGATGAATCATCACATAGCTGGACCGGTAGTACGGATTGGTGTTCTGCATCAACTCGTTGGTCGTTGCGACACCAATGATGAGATCGCATCGATTGGCGGCCAATGTCCTGCGCACGAAACCGATCGTCTGCGGGAACCAGGTGTAATCGACGGGGAGGCCCAACTCCTCTCCAACAAGCTCGGCGATCTTGTTTTCGAACCCTTCGCCCTTGTCGTTGGAATAAGGAAGGTTGTTGGGGTCGGCGCATACCCTCAGTCTTGTGCGGTCGACGATCTCGCCGGTGATGGCTTGTCCTTGCGCCGCGATCGGCAGCGCCGCCGCTGCTGCGAAAACCAGCGCACCAAGACCATTTCTCCACCACCAGCGAAACGGCGCCGACATTACTGGCTTTCCTTCCATTCCTGGAAGACCACATCTTCCTCGGGGGGCAGGCGCTCTGGCCGGCCGCGGCCGACCGCATCGTCGGAACGCGCCTTGAGATAGGCATAGATGTGGTCGATATAGAGCATGACGTCGCCGTTCTCGGCAAAACTCGGCATGACCGAATCCTGGTTGGCCGCCCCCTTTGCCTGGCGGCCGTTCGTCACCACCTCGAGAAAGTCGGTGTAGCTCATCGTCTTCAGGGAGTCTTTCAGTGACGGCGCGAAGGAGCTGCCAAGGGCATCCGGTCCGTGGCACACATGGCAGGTGTTATGATAGCGGCGATAGCCGTTGTAGGTTCCGTAATCGACCTTTCCATCCTCGATGATGTAGGGCTTTTTCTCCCAGTCCGATTCCTGGGCATTTGCCGTGAGAGTTGAAAGGGACAGCGCCAGGGCAGCTCCGCCCAGACCGGCTACGGCCATCGTCCACAAACGCATACGGTGTTCTCCTCGCGGGTTGGCTTTTTAACTGAAGGATCGCGGCGGGCCGGCTGGCAGTTGAAGCAGAAAGCCTGCGGCAAGTTACATGCGGCCCGGTGATGTCACCGGGCCGCTGGTGTTCGCAACGTCGGACCAACGTGGTCGATCCTCAGCTGCTTGGGAGGGCGAACACCGTGAGTTGGCCACCAAGGTTGGTATAGTTGGCCAGTGACTCATAGGCGCCGACAGCGCCGAGGCCGGCCGTGCTTTCCGTCAGACCGGCCGCCAAGCCGATGCCTGCCCAACCGCCGATGCCCGACAGGACGGCAACGTACTGCCTGCCGTCATGCTCAAAGGTGTTGACATTGCCGATGATGCCGGACGGGGTCTTGAACTTGAACAGTTCGTCGCCGGTTTCCGGATCGACCGCCTTCAGATAGCCCTCCAGCGTGCCGTAGAAGACGACGTCGCCCGCCGTGGCCAATGCACCGGACCAGACCGAGAACGGCTCCGGCTTGGACCAGACGATTTCGCCTTTCGTGGCGTCCCAGGCGATGAAGTTGCCCAGCCCGCCATGGCTGTCGGGCGCCGGATACATGGAGAGCGTGGCACCCACATAGGGCTGGCCGGCCGTGTAGGAAACCTGGAAGGGCTCGTAGTCCATGCAGACGTGGTTCGTCGGGATATAGAACAGTCCGGTTTTCGGCGAATAGGTGGAAGGCTGCTGATCCTTCGTGCCGAGCGCGGCCGGACAAATCCCCTGCGTGTTGACGTCTTCACCCTGCTGATCGGTGGAGTAGTCGGCCACGACCTGCGGACGCCCGGTTTCCATATCGACTTCTGTCGCCCAGTTCACGACCGGATCGTACTTCTTTGCGACGAGCAGTTCGCCCGTTTCGCGATCAAGCGTATAGGCGAAGCCGTTGCGGTCGGGGTGGACGAGCGTCTTGCGCATTTCGCCGTCGATCTCTTGATCGACGAGCATCATCTCGTTGACGCCGTCAAAGTCCCATTCGTCATGCGGGGTCATCTGATAGACCCATTTGGCGGTGCCGGTGTCGAGATCGCGGGCGAAGATGGTCATCGACCAGCGATTGTCTCCAGGCCGCTGCACCGGATTCCAGGTGCCCGGGTTGCCGGAACCGTAATAGATCAGGTTCAACTCCGGATCATAGGTGGTCCAGCCCCAAGTGGTGCCGCCGCCCAGCTTCCACTGGTCGCCTTCCCAGGTGGCCGTACCGGAGTCCGCGCCTACCGGCTCACCGAGATGGGTCGTGTTTTCGGGGTCGAGCAGTGTGTCGGCATCCGGACCTTGCGAGTAAGCACGCCAAGCCAGCGAACCGTCGGCAATATTATAAGCGGTCATGTGCCCGCGTACGCCGAATTCGCCGCCGGAATTTCCGATCAGTACCTTGTCGCCTGCCACCAATGGTGCGGCCGTTCCGGTTTCACCTATGGAAGGGTCACCGTTCTTGACGGACCATTTCACCTCACCCGTCTTGGCGTCGAGCGCGACCACCGTCGTGTCGGCCTGATGCAGAAAGATCGTTCCGTCCGCATAGGCAACACCACGGTTGACCGTGTCGCAGCACATGACCGGAATGACGTTGGGATCCTGCTTCGGCTCGTATTTCCAGATCATCCGGCCGTTTTCGTTGAGGTCGAGCGCGAAGACCGTGTTCGGGAAGGGCGCGTGGATGTACATCACGCCGTCGATGACCAGCGGTCCGCCTTCATGGCCGCGCAGGACGCCGGTGGAGAAGGTCCACGCAACCTGCAGATCGCCGACATTGTCCTTGTTGATCTGGTCCAGTTCACTGTAGCGGGTACCCGCATAATTCCCGAGCGGCATGACCCAGTTCTTCGGGTTTTTCTGCATCTCGACCAATTCGTCGTTTGCAAACCCGTGTGACGGGGCGAGGCCGATGACTGCAACCAACGAGCTGGCCGCCAAGAGTTTGAATCCGTGCATTTCCATCCCCTGCTAAGTGGTTATTGGTCTGCAGTTCGCACCGGCGTCCGCTCCTGTTGCGAAACAACGCAAAGCAGGGATTCGAGCCTTGGTGCAGGTTACCTCGAGAGTTTGAATTGGCCCTTGTTTAATGTCGATAGAACCATAGTACTGACTTCAGAGAACGGTGTGATTGGCGCGCAGGAAAAACTTTCATTTCCCAAATATTGCGCTGCACAAATTATTGCGCATCTGCGTAAAGATCTGCTGAAATTGGCTACCGCCGGTTCTTGTGCCGGTCCCGGTACTTGTATCCACTTTTAACGTTGCCTACGAGGAGCCGCCTAAGCGCGAACCGTTTGCGCATGATTTCGGGTCAACTCGTCGAGGAATTGTTGCAGGCGGTCGCCTGAGCGTTTCGAGCGCTCCATTGGAACGGCGACATCGCCGACGATCCCGGCCGGCCGGCCGTTCATGAGGAGCAGACGGTCTGCGAGCTGTACGGCCTCGCGGACGTTGTGCGTGACCATCAGGACCGTGACGGCGTGCCTCCGCCACAACTCGATAAGCAGTTCGCGCAGGCGCTCGGCCGTATGCTCGTCCAGCGACACGAAGGGTTCATCCAGGAGAAGAACATCCGGCATGACGGCAAACGCCCGTGCGAGCGCCACGCGCCGCTCGAGCCCGAGCGAAAGCTCGCTGGGGTACCGATCGAGCATCGCCTGCAGACCGAGCGTTGCAAACAGCGGTTGGATATCCGGTGTTGCGCCAGGCGGCAGGGCCAGGCGAACATTCTGCTCCACCGTACGCCAGGGCAACAGGCGCGGTTCCTGAAACACCGCAACTGTGCGGACGTTGCCCGCCGGCATGGTCACCGTGCCGGAAAAGTCACGATCGAGTCCGAGCAGAATGCGCAGCGTTGTCGTCTTTCCGCATCCCGACGGCCCGATGAGGCAGGTGAAGGTTCCCGCCTCTAGCGTGAAAGCGAGGTCGCGTAGGATTTCGCTTTCCTCGCCATCAGCGGACACGAACGCCTTGCGGGCTATGCAAACGTCAAGCGGGCTTCGGCCGCCAACGGGTGAGATGGTGTTCAAGGGGCTGGACCACACTGAACTCGATGGCGAGCATGACGATCACGAAGGCCAGGGTATAGCCGAGGATCGCCGCCACATCGAAGAGTTGGAAATAGAGGTGAATCTGGAAACCGACCCCGTTGGACCGTCCCAGCAGTTCGACGACGAGCACGATCTTCCAGATGAGAGCCAATCCCGAGCGACCGGCGGCCGCGATAAAGGGCTGCAGTTGCGGCAGCACCACGTGTCGGATTGTGCGCATGCGGGAAAAGCGGAAGACGCGCGCCATCTCCGAGAGCTTCGGATCGAGCGACCTGGCACCTTCACGCATTGTGATAACAACGTTGGGAATCTTATTGAGTGCCACGGCGGTGACCGCAGCGACTTCCGTCAACCCCATCCAGATGTAGCACAAGACGATGATCACCAGGGCCGGTAGATTGACGAAAATGATGATCCACGGATCGAGAATCCGGTCGACCGCTCGGTTCTGCCCCATGACGATGCCGATTGCCGAACCTACAATCAATGAAATCAGAAAGGCCGCGGCAACCCGGCTCAAGGTAACTGCCAGATTGTAAAACAGCTCGCCCGACGAAGCCTCGCGCGCCACGAACAGGCCGACCTCTGCAGGGCCCGGGACATCGGGAGAATTGACCGCCGCGGCGATAATCGCCCACAGCAGGAAGAAACCCAGGACAGACAGAAGTTTCAGCGGTGCGCGCTTCACCTGTCAGGAGCCATCGACCAGGATGGACCAGAATGTGCCCGGCGCCATCCTTTTCGCTTTGCCGACCAGTTTTTCTCCGCCGATCTCCGCCAGGACCTCATAGACTTTCGCCGTGTCGTCTCGTTCTTCACTCAGGGGCCGGGAAGGAATCCCTTCGCGGAAGCGGTCACGGAGCGCCTGTAGCGTCTCGTCGTCCTCGGCGCCGGTCTTCTCGCGCAGGGTCTCCCATTCCTCGTTCGAGGTCTTTAGCAGGGTCTTGGCTTCGCGCGAGGCGTCGAAGAAGGCTTTGACGGTGTCCGTGTTCTGCGCGGCCCATCCTTCATCGAAGACATAGCCGACGGCGGAGATCGGACCATCCGCGCCAAGCTCCATGGCTGCTTCGTTGCCTCCGATCACCTGCCGAAAGCCCTTCGCTTCAAGGCGGGCGCTGTAGTGCCAGTAGTTCAGCACGGCATCCACCTCACCCTGCATCGCCTTTTTTGCGAGAAGGGGAGGCGCACCGAACACCTGTTCGCTCTCCGCTTCCAGGTCTATGCCGTAGTTGCGTTCGGCAAGGCCGCGGAGCAGCAGCCAGCCTTTGTCCAGAGGGCCGCCGGCAATGGCGATCTTCTTGCCTTTCAGATCCGCCAAACTGCGAATGTCGGAGTCCGGCGGAACCATCAGCGTGCCGACGGAGGATGAGAAGGGAACGAAGGTGTAAGTTTTGCCGTTCGCCCGCTGACGCGACACCCAAAGCCAGTCGGAGACGATCATATCGACCTCCCCCGCCTGCAGCGCGACCGTTGTGGCCTGGTTGCTGGCAAGGTTCACCTGTTCGATCTGGATTCCCTGTTTCTCATCGAGGCCGTGCCGCTTGATGACATCAAGCTCCCAGTTGACGGTGCCGAATTCGAGAACGCCAATGCGGATTGTGCTTTCGGCATGCGCCGAAAGGCTCCACACGCCGGCTAGCATAAGCACGGCGGCCATGATCATCGACCGTGAACGCATTTTCTCCTCCAACGTCCCGCCCCGACAACAGCCTAGCGAGCGGTACCTCTTCCCTCCATGAATCGTACAGAAGGTCCCCAGCTTTGAAAATAGTGCCAAAGAGCTATGCCAGAGAACACCTTGATAAGGCAGAAGATTTCCGCGCCCCGTGCTCAGCACGTCATTCGCTCGGCGGCCTGGTAGACCGGTTTTTCCATACGTTGTGCGAGCAGCCATTCCGTCAGCGCCAGTGTCGCCCCGCTCGCTGAATGATTGGAGACCAGCCAGTAGCCGCAGTCCTCCCGCGCTATCTCGGGGCCGACGGCGACGAGGGTGCCGCTTGCCAGATGGGCATCGATCAGACCGAGCCAGCCGAGCGCGATCCCCTGTTCGGCCAGTGCGGCCTGAATGACGAAGCCATATGTGTTGAGGCCAAGATCTCCTTGTGCCACCTCACGCGACAAACCGTGCGCGGCGAGCCAGGAGGTCCAGGTGAGCCAGCGCGGTTTGCCGACTGTGTCGAGGTGGAGGAGGGGAGCCTTGACGAGTGCCGCTGCATCCGCAAACGGACCGAAGCGGGCAAGGAAGGCCGGGCTGCAAACCGGCACAACGCGCTCCGGGATGAGGAGATGGGCATCCCCCCGGAAGTCACCTTTTTTGCCGAACAAAACGGCAGCGTCGGCGAAGCCCTCCACGCCCTCCTCGAGCCCTTGAGAGGCGACGACATGCACCTCTACTTGTGAGTGCAGGCGGCGGAAATCGGCAACGCGCGGCATCAGCCAGAAGGCGGCGAAGCCGTAGTCGGTGAAGATGCGGATAACCGGCGTTCGCGCCTTTTGCCGGATCTCGTGCGCCGCCTCGTCTATCCGCTCGAGCCCGGAGTGAACGGCCCGGTATAGGGTTTCCCCGGCTTCCGAAAGCGTGCTGCCGCGGTGCTGGCGGTGAAACAGCGACGCTCCGAGCTGCTCCTCAATGCGCCTTATCTGATAGCTGACAGCCGGTTGCGACAGGCCCAGCTCGTCAGCCGCCCGTGTCAGGCTGCCGAGCCGTCCGACCGCCTCGAAAATACGCAACCAGCCAACGTCCAGATTCCGATAAGGCATAAATGATCTCTATAGCTGCGATCCAAAATCAGCAGCTTCAAAGATAGGCACATATGGGGATTTAATGGAAGCCGGCCTGGCACACGCCCAAAGCACAAACAAAGGGGAACTCCACATGAGAAACCGTTGCTTCAGCCTCGCAGCCGCCGCCATCCTTCTTCTGAGCACTCCGGCTCTGGCAGACGATCCGGAAAGCTGCGGAAGCATTCGCCTTTCCGACCCTGGTTGGACGGATATCAACGCCACCAACGCCATCGCATCCGTCCTCCTCGAAAGCCTTGGCTATACGCCGGATGTGAAAACGTTGTCGGTGCTGGTCGGCTACCAGTCGCTGAAGAACAAGGACATCGACGTTTTCCTCGGCAACTGGATGCCGGCGCAGCAGAATTTCGTCGATGAACTCAATGCCGAGAACGCTGCCGAGGTGCTGACCCAAAACCTCAGCGGTGCCAAATTCACTCTGGCGGTGCCGAGCTACGTGGCCGAAAAGGGCATCACCGATTTCAAGGATCTTGCCGCCAACGCCGAGGCGTTCGGCAAGGAAATCTACGGCATCGAGCCCGGCGCGCCGGCCAACGAGAACATTCAGAAGATCATCGATTCCGACGACTTCGGGCTTGGCGACTGGAGTGTCGTGGAATCGAGCGAAGCCGGAATGTTGGCTCAAGTGGCACGCGCGGAACGGGCGCAGGAGGCGATCGTCTTTCTCGCCTGGGCCCCGCATCCGATGAACACGAAATTCGACATCACTTATCTCGCAGGCGGCGACGAATATTTCGGCCCGGACTATGGCGGCGCCGAAGTCTTCACGCTGGCGCGCACCGGCTGGTCCGATGAATGCCCGAACGCCGCACAGTTCTTCCGCAACCTGCAATTCACCATCGACATGGAAAACGAGATAATGGGCAAGATCCTCGATGATGGGCAGGAGCCACAGGCTGCGGCAGCGGACTGGCTGAAGGAGAAGCCCGAGGTTCTCGACCCCTGGCTCGATGGCGTCACCACGCTCGACGGTGAGCCCGGCCTACCGGCGGTCAAGGCCGCGCTCGGTCTCTGACGGCGCTTGAGCGGCCCCGATGCAGTCGGGACCGCATGTCTCAGCACACGTTTCCTGCGAGAGTCCAACACACATGCAGCGCCCGAATATCCTCGTCCTGATGGTCGACCAGCTGAACGGGACGCTCTTCCCGGACGGCCCGGCGGCCTTCCTGCACACGCCCAATCTTTCCGCCCTTGCCGCCCGGTCTGTCCGTTTCGTGAACACGTATACGGCAAGCCCCCTTTGTGCGCCGGGGCGCGCCTCGTTCATGTCCGGTCAGCTTCCCTCGCGCACGCGGGTCTATGACAACGCCGCCGAGTTCACCTCCGACATCCCGACCTACGCACATCATCTGCGCCGTGCGGGCTATCACACCTGTCTCTCGGGCAAGATGCACTTCGTCGGGCCGGATCAACTCCATGGCTACGAGGAACGGCTGACGACGGACATATACCCGGCGGATTTCGGCTGGACGCCGGACTATACGCGCCCCGGCGAACGCATCGACTGGTGGTATCACAATCTGGGCTCCGTTACCGGCGCCGGCGTCGCCGAGATCACCAATCAGCTCGAATACGACGATGAGGTTGCCCATCATGCCACGCGAAAGCTTTACGACCTGGCACGCGGGCACGACGAGCGCCCGTGGTGTCTGACCGTCAGCTTCACCCACCCGCACGACCCTTATGTCGCGCGGCGGCGCTTCTGGGATCTTTACGCCGACTGCCCTGCTCTCGATCCTGCCGTCCCACCCATCCCGTTCGAGGAACAGGATCCGCATTCGCAGCGGCTGATGCTGGCAAGCGACTACAGGGCCTATAACATCACCCGGGAGGACGTACGCCGCTCCCGGCGTGCCTATTTCGCCAATATTTCCTATCTCGACGAGAAGATCGGCGAAATCCTCGATGTCCTGGCGCGCACCCGCCAGGAAGACAATACCATCATCGTCTTCCTGTCCGACCATGGCGATATGCTGGGCGAGCGCGGCTTGTGGTTCAAGATGAGCTTTCTGGAAGGCTCGGCCCGCGTACCGCTGATGATAGCGGCGCCGGGGCTTGCGGCCGGCCGCGTGGATGCGCCGGTCTCCACCCTCGATGCGGTGCCCACGCTCGTTGAGCTTGCCGGGGTGGATCTCGACGGAGTGCTGCCCTGGACGGACGGCGAAAGCCTCGTGGGGGTGGCATCGGGCATGCGCCGTCGCGGCCCGGTGCCGATGGAATATGCGGGAGAAGGCTCGTATGCGCCTCTGGTGGGCCTGCGTGAGGGTCGTTACAAGCTCGCGCTCTGCGAGCTCGATCCCCCGCAACTCTTCGACCTTGACGAAGACCCACACGAGCGCGCCAACCTTGCAGCCGACCCTGCCCATGCCGCCGTGCTGGCCGCGATGAGGAAAGCGGCAAGCGAGCGTTGGGACCTTGGCCGTTTCGATGCCGAGGTGCGGGCAAGCCAGGCGCGCCGTCGCGTGGTCTACGAAGCACTACGTCACGGTGCCTATTACCCTTGGGACTACGAGCCCCTGCAGCGCGCCTCGGAACGCTACATGCGCAACCACATGGACCTGAACGTGCTGGAAGAAGCCAAGCGCTTTCCGCGCGGCGAATAAGGGGTATTGGCCGACACGATTCCGGGAAACCTTAAATAGTTTCCTCGTAGAGGGCGCGGGTGTTCTTCCTGTCCATCAGCACGGGATTGCCGCCGGCGGTGGGATCGACCAGCGCCATCTCCACCATCTCGTCGATGCGGTCGCGCTCCACGCCCAGTGCGGAGAGCTTGTCCGGTACGCCGAGCTCGGAGCGCAGGCTGAGCACGAAATCGTAGAAGCCGTCGAAGCCGCCGGAAATGCCCATATAGGCGGCCGCCTTGGCGATACGCGCCTCGATGGCCGGGCGGTTGAAACGAAGCACCGGCGGCATGACGACGGCGTTGGTCATGCCGTGGTGGGTGTTGTAGAGAGCGCCGACAGGGTGTGAGAGCGCGTGGATGGCGCCAAGGCCTTTCTGGAAGGCCACCGCGCCCATGGCGGCGGCAGACATCATATGGCCGCGGGCATCGAGATCGCCCGGATCGGCCGCGACCTTGGGCAGGTTCTCCTTGACGAGCCGCATGCCTTCGAGCGCGATGCCCTGGCTCATGGGGTGATAGAAGGACGAGGAATAGGCCTCCAGGCTGTGGGCGAAGGCGTCCATGCCGGTGCCGACCGTGATCGCCTTCGGCATGCCGACGGTCAACTCCGGATCGCAGATGGTGACCGCGGGCAGCATCTTGGGATGGAAGATGATCTTCTTCACGTGGGTTTCGGAATTGGTCAAAACGCCGGCCCGGCCGACCTCCGAGCCGGTGCCGGCGGTGGTCGGCACGGCGACGATAGGTGCAATCTTCGTGGCATCCGCCCGCGTCCACCAGTCGCCGATATCCTCAAAATCCCAGACAAGCCGCGTCTGGCCGGCCATGAAGGCGATGAGCTTGCCGAGATCGAGGCCGGAGCCGCCGCCGAAGGCAACGACGCCGTCATGCCCCCCGGCCCTGAAGGCAGCGATGCCGGCTGCGAGGTTCTTGTCGTTCGGGTTCGGGTCCACCTCGGAGAAGACCGCGCGGCCAAGGCCCGCTTCTTCCAGAATGTCGAGCGCCTTCCCGGTGATCGGCAAGGGCGCCAGCCCCCGGTCGGTGACGAGGAGCGGGCGTTCCATGCCGGCAGCCTTGCAGGCGTCCGCCAACTCCGTGATGCGGCCCGCGCCGAAGCGGATGGATGTCGGATAGGACCAGTTGACGGACACGCTCATGCTTGACGCTTCCTCAGGTGGTAGGATTTGGGGCGGGTGAGGTTGTGGTAGCCGATCTCCGACAATGCTCCGCCGCGGCCGGTGTTCTTGCAGCCGGTCCAGCAGAGCGCCGGGTCCAGATAGTCGGCACGATTCATGAAGACGGTGCCCGTTTCGATCTCCGCGCCGAGGCGCTCGGCCCGCTCGGGATCGGCCGTCCACAATGAGGCGGTCAGCCCATAGGGGCTATCGTTCATCAGTGCCAACGCCTCCGCGTCGTCCTTCACCGGCATGATGCCGACGACGGGACCGAAGCTCTCGTCGCGCATGACGCGCATCTGATGGTTCACGTCGACGAGGATCTGCGGCATGAGGTAGGTGCCGCCGTCGTCCTGCGGGAAAAGCGTTGGGTCGATAAGGGCCCGTGCGCCCTGCGCCATCGCGTCCCGCGTCTGGCCACGCACCTCATCGGCAAAGCGCCGGTTGGCCATCGGGCCGATGGTGGTCTCCTGGTCAAGCGGGTTGCCAAGCTTCAGCTTCTCCACCCAGGCGACCGATTTCTCCACAAAGGTATCGAAGAGCGGAGCGGCCACGTAGAGCCGCTCGATGCCACAGCAGCACTGGCCGGCATTGTACATGGCGCCGTCCATCAGCACGTCGACCGCCCAGTCGACGTCTGCGTCCTCCATTACATAGGCCGGGTCCTTGCCGCCGAGTTCAAGCCCGAGCCCGGTGAAGGTGCCGGCCGCCGCGCGCTCGATGGCCTGCCCGCCGCCAACGGAGCCGGTGAAATTGACGAAGCCGAAATGACCGGCGGCGATCAGCGCCTCGGTACCAGCGTGGTCGAGGAAAAGGTTGATGAAGACATCCTCAGGCACACCCGCCTCGTGGAAGGCCCGCACGATGCGCTCACCGACGAGCAGGGTCTGCGTCGCGTGTTTGATCGCCACCGCATTGCCGGCGATCAGCGCCGGGACGACCGTGTTGATGGCAGTCATATAGGGATAGTTCCACGGCGCGATGACAAGAACCACGCCGTGCGGCTCGCGCCTGATGGTGCGGCTGAAAAGATCCGAATTCTCGATCTCGATGGGTGCGAGCGCACGCGTGGCAATGGAGGCCATGTAATTGGCGCGCTCGTTGACACCGCCGAACTCGCCACCATAGCGCACCGGCCGGCCCATTTGCCAGGCAAGCTCCGGCACCACCTCATCGGCCATCTCGTTGAGGCGTGCTACACCCGCCTTGACGAGCGAGATCCGCTCCTCGAGCGGCCGGCGCGCCCACGCCTTCTGCGCCTGACGAGCCTTGGCGAGGAGGCCGGCCGCTTCGTCGGTGGGGATCACCGGGCGCTCGGCATAGACGGACCCGTCTATGGGCGAGATGCATTTCAGTGTCTGTGTCATGTCATGCTCTTTCAAAACCGCGCCTGACTTCCCAATCGGTCACGCGGCGGTCGAATTCGGTCTGTTCCCAGCGGGCTGCGTGGACATAGTGGTCGATCACCTCGTCACCGAACGCCTCGCGCAGCATCTTGGAGCCGTCCAGGGCCGTCGTCGCGTCGCGCAACGTCGACGGTATCTCGCGGATATTGTGCCCATGGTAGGCGTCGCCGACGAATGCCGGCTCCAGCGCGAGTTTGTTCTCGATGCCGTCCATCCCGGCGGCGATCAGCGCGGCAAAGGCCAGGTGCGGGTTCAGGTCGGCGCCGCCAACGCGGCATTCCGCCCGTACCGCCTTCGTATCGGCGCCGCACACGCGGTAGCCGGCTGTGCGGTTGTCCATGGACCAGATCGCCTTCGTCGGCGCGAAGGTTCCAGGGGCGAAACGCTTGTAGGAGTTGATGTACGGCGCCAGGAAATAGGTGATCTCGCCCGCATGGGCAAGGAGGCCGGCGAGATAGTGCCGCATCGTCTCCGACATGCCATGTTCGGCATCGGGATCGTAGAAGAGCGGCTTGCCCTCCAGCGACCAGAGCGACTGGTGGATATGGGACGAGTTGCCGGCGGCTTTATCGTCCCATTTCGCCATGAAGCTGACGGCACGGCCGTTCTTCCAGGCGATCTCCTTGCAGCCGTTCTTCACGATGGCATGCCGGTCGGCCATGGTCAGCGCGTCCGTGTAGCGGACGTTGATCTCTTCCTGGCCGGCGTCGGCCTCGCCCTTGGAATTCTCCACCGGAACGTCGGCGCCGTTGAGCCCGTTGCGGATCGCCCGCATGACCGCCTCTTCCTTGGTGGTCTGGAAGATGTGGTAGTCCTCGTTGTAGGTGCTGATGCGCTCCAGGCCGCGATAGCCTTTCGCGTGCACCTCCTCAAAGCTGTCGCGGAACAGGAAGAACTCCAGCTCCGAGGCCATCATGGCCTTCATACCCAGGGCTTCCAGCCGCGCGGCCTGTTTCTTCAGGACGGCGCGCGGGGAATGCGCGACCTCCGCATGGGTATGGTGGTCGAGCACGTCGCAGATCACCAGCGCCGTGCCTTCCAGCCAGGGAATGCGGCGCAGCGTCGAAAGGTCGGGCTTCATGGTGTAGTCGCCATAGCCCGCGGCCCAACTCGTCGCGCGGTAGCCTTCGACCGTGAACATCTCCAGGTCCGTGGCGAGCAGATAGTTGCAGCTATGCGTCTCTTCGAACGCGCTTTCGAGGAAGAAGTCGATATGGAAGCGCTTGCCCATGAGGCGGCCCTGCATATCGACAAGCGCAACAAGCACCGTATCGATCTCGCCCGAGGCCGCCGCGGCTTCCAGATCTTCCAGTGTCAGTTTTCCCGCCATCCAACTCATCCTGTGATGTCGTTATGCGGCCCAGTCTCGAACCCGGGACGAGTATCCCGGGCTCGAGCTATCGGCCATTGTTGCGTCAGCCGTAGCGGTAGGGCGGGCCGGCCTTGCGCATGACCTCGCGATACTCGCGCAGGATCTTCACCACCCGCTCGCGACGTCCGCCCTCGGCTGCGATCTCGTCCCAGAACTTTTCCGCTTCCTCCTCGACCGTCGCCCACTCGGCGTCGGGGATGGTGGTGAGTTCCATTTTGGGACCGTTGACCCGCAGATCCGCCTCGCCGGCCCAGTACCAGTGGAGCCGGTAATAGTGCGAGGAATCCATCGTCAGGCGGAAGAGCTCCTTCAGATGGTCCGGCACCTCGTTCCAGCGCTCCGAATTGGCGAAGAAGGAGCCGATCCAGGCGCCGCAGATGTTGTTGGTCAGGAAGTAGGGGGTCACATCTGCCCAGCCGACCGTATAGTCTTCGGTGATGCCGGACCAGGCGATGCCGTCGAGTTCGCCGGTCTGTACGGCCACCTCGACATCCTCCCAAGGCAGTGTCACCGGTACCACCCCGAAGCGTGACAGGAAGCGCCCCGCCGTCGGGAAGGTGAAGACGCGCTTGCCTTTCAGATCTTCCAGGCTGTTGATCGGATCCTTGGTATTGAAGTGGCAGGGATCCCACGAGCCGGCCGAAAGCCAGGTGACGTTCTCCACCTCGCCGTAGGCCTCTTCCCATATCTCGGCCAGCCCGTACTTGTAGAACAGCGCCTGCACGTCCAGCGAATAGCGGGTGGCGAAGGGGAAGTAACCGCCGAAGACCGAAACATCCACGGGTGCGGCCATGGAGTCGTCGTCCGACTGCACGGCATCGATGGTGCCGTTCTGCATGGCCCGAAAAAGCTCGCCCGTCGGCACGAGCTGGTCGGCATAGTAAAGCTCGATTTCCATCTCGCCGTTCGCCGCCTTGTTGAAGGCGTCGATGGCGGGCTTGATAACATGTTCGGCGAGCGCCGGGCCGGCATAGGTTTGCAGGCGCCAGCGGATGGGCGACTGGGCCTTCACGTATGGTGCAGCCAGCGTGGCCGAGCCGGCGGCGGCGGTCGTCAGGCCCGCCTTCTTCAGGAATTGCCTTCGGTTTTGCATGTTTCGTTCTCCTCTGGTTGCCTTTCGGTTTCGTGCCGCTTTTCTTGCCTCCTCCATTCCGTCACCTCCGTCAGCGGATGTAGTAATGCTGGGGCAGCCACAGCGCGATCTGCGGGAACGCCATGACCATGATGAGTGCGAGGATCATCACCGCCACGAAGGGGATGATCGATCTGTAGATGTCCCCCAGGCTCACCTCAGGGGGAGCCATCGCGCGCATGAGGAAGAGGTTGTAGCCGAAGGGCGGCGTCATGTACGCGATCTGGCAGGTGATGGTGTAGAGCACACCGTACCAGATGAGATCGAAGCCCAGCATCTTGACCAGCGGGATGTAGAGCGGCGCGACAATGACCAGCATGGCCGTGTCGTCCAGGAACATGCCCATGATGAGGTAGGAGAGCTGCATCAGGATCAGCACTTCCCAAGGCGACAGGCCGAGCTGCTCCAGGAAGAAGTTCTCGATGGCCCTGACCGCGCCGAGCCCATCGAAGATGGCACCGAAGCAGAGTGCCGCGACGATAATCCACATGAACATGCAGGAGATGGCGAGCGTCTTCCTCACCGTGGTGTGGAAGACGGCGCGGGTGAGCCTGCCGCGGATGGCGGCGGCGAGCGTGGCCGAGACGGCGCCTATGGCCGAGCTTTCCACCAGGCTCGTATACCCCATCACGAAAAGGCCCGTCATGGCCATGAAGATGAAGAAGGGCAGGATGCCGGCCGACAATAAGTTGAGCTTAACGCTCCACGGGATGCGGCGTTCCTCGGCGGGAAGCACGGGACCGAGGTTGGGCTGTAGCCAGCAGCGGATGGCGATATAGAGGATGAACAGCCCTGCCATCATGAGACCGGGGAAGACGCCGGCAAGCCACAATTGTCCCACCGGCTGGCGCGCGATCATGGCATAGAGCACCAAAACCACGCTGGGCGGCACCAGAATGCCGAGGGATGAGCCGGCCTGGATGACGCCCGTCACCATCACCTTGTCGTAGCCGCGGCGCAGGAGTTCCGGCAGCGCGATCGTCGCGCCGATGGCCATGCCGGCGACGGAAAGTCCGTTCATGGCCGAGATGACGACCATGAGGGCTATGGTGCCAATGGCAAGGCCGCCGCGCACCGGACCGAACCAGACGTGGAACATCTTGTAGAGGTCGTCGGCGATGCCCGACTCCGACAGCATGTAGCCCATGTAGATGAAGAGCGGGAGCGTCAGAAGCGCATACCACTTCATCAGCTTCATGGCTGAGGAGAAGGCGATCTCCGAGCCGCCGGTTCCCCACAATAGAAGCGCGAAAGCGACAGCGATGAAGCCGATGGCGCCGAAGACGCGCTGGCCGGTCAAGAGCAGGCCCATCATGCCCGAGAACATGAGAATGGCGGTCATCTCGTAGCTCACGGCAGTTCCTCCCCGCGCGCCAGCGCCAGGTCGCGGAAGAACTGGGCGAAAGCCTGAAGAAGCATCAGCGCGATGCCGATGCACATGATGATCTTGACCGGCGCCATGTAGGGCGACCATGACGAGTAGCTCGTCTCGCCGTAGCGGATCGCATAGGCGGTCGAGGAGAAGCCGCCATAGAGCATGACGCCAAGATAGAAGATGAGGAACAGGATGGTGGCGGTGTCGATCATCGCGCGCGTGCGCGGCCTCCAGCGTGAATAGAGGAGGTCCATGCGCACATGGGCGTCGTTCTGCAGCGACCAACCGCCACCCAGCATGTAATAGGCGGCCATGACGAACTGCGCCATTTCCAGGGTCCACAGCGGCGGGATGGCGACCGCTTTCATGACCGACGAGTAGAGCAGGATGCCGATCATCGCTACGATCAGATACATGGCGAAGAGGCCGACGACGTGGTTCACGCGGTCGATAAACCCGACATAGCGGCGCACGATATCAGGCATGGCAGCCCACCCACAGGTTCCCGGTGAAGCCGTCCGCTCGGTTCTTCGTCCCACTCATTTCGCCACCATTTCGCCGGCCGGCGCGGCAAGCGCCTTTTGCAGGTGCCGCGCCAGGAGGCGGGCGACCTTCTCCTGTCCCGCCGCGTCGGCGATCAGGTCGTTGCGGATTTCGATCATCACATTGTCGAGGTCGCGCGGCAGAGCCTGGTCGGCCAGCGTGTGAGTCACACCATCCTCTGGCCCGTAGGGCTCGTTGCGCCGCACGACCCAGCCGCTTTCGCCTGCAAGCGAGATCAGGAGCGCGTCGGCCAAACGGCGGTCGCGGTCGTGCAATATGCCGAGGCCGACATCGCGCGGGACACCGAAATAGACGGGCGTGAAGGAATGGATCGTCACGAGCGCCGGTGCGGTCGTCCCCGCGAGGCGTACATCCAGGCAGGCGGCAAGGGCAGCGCGAAACGGCTCGTAGTAGAGTTCGGCGCGACGGGCGCGTTCGGCCGCGGTCAGACCGGCATTGCCGGGAATTGTGTAGGTCTCGCTCTGCGCCGGCATGGCGTCCGCCGAGTGCGGCGGGCGGTTGCAGTCGTAGACGAGGCGTGAGACGCGCTGGGCGACAAGGGGTGCATCGAGAAGCGTGGACAGCCGAAGCGCCACGGCGCGGGCACCGGGATCCCAGGCGATGTGGCTTTCCAGCGCTTCCACACCCAAGCCGAGATCGGCGAATTCCGCCGGAACGACGTTGGAGGCATGCTCGCAGGCCAGCACCACCGGCCCCGCACCCTCGGCGTTGATCGTCTCCACGACCCCCGCTTCCCCGGCGCCTTCTCGTCCCACTTGCCTGCCCACCAATGCGGCCCCTCTTGCCGAAACAGAAAATATCTTTTCATATCTATCTGCGCGGTCAAGATTAATTCTGAAATTTTTGTTACAGGCTCTTCGTAAATGTCTAAATTTTGCGCAATTGCCAATTTGGTCGGCAGCAGAAGGCGGAGGGATCGCAGGGAATGGACGGACCGAACGGGAAAACGGTGGTCGAGCGCTTGCGCGGCGCGTTTGACACGTTGACGCGCGCCGAGAGGCAGCTCGCCAACGCGCTCGTCGACAACTACCCGATGCTCGGGCTGGAGAGCATCACCACGGTGGCCGAGTCGGCGGGCGTATCGACGCCCACCGTCGTGCGCATGGCCAAGAAGCTTGGCTTCGGTGGCTTTCCCGAGATGCAGGCGACCCTTCGGGCGGAGTTGCAGGCGACCATATCCAGCCCTATCGCCAAACATGACCAATGGGCTGAGAACGCGCTGGAAGGGCACCTCCTGAGCCGCTTCGCAGACGCTGTGACGGAGAATATCCGCCAGACGCTGAACCAGATCGACAAACGCACCTTCGACGCGGTGGCGGAGCTTTTATCCGACCAGTCGCGCAACGTGCATGTGGTGGGCGGGCGCATCACCCGCTCCATGGCGGACCACTTCTTCACCCACATGCAGGTCATCCGCCCCGGCGTCACCCAGATCGCCTCCAACTCAAACAGCTGGCCCCACTACGTGCTCAACATGCGGCCGGGCGACATCCTCGTGGCCTTCGACATCCGCCGCTACGAGCACGATATCCTGCGCCTTGCCGAGATGGCGCGGGCGCGCGACGTGACTATTGTCCTCTTCACCGACCAATGGGGCTCGCCCGCCGCCCGCCACGCCGCCCACCGCTTCCACGCGCGCATCGAAGTGCCCTCGGCATGGGACTCCACCGCCGTCATCCTGTTCATCGCAGAGGCGCTGATAGCGGCAATCGAGACCCATACCTGGGAGACGACGCGCGCGCGCATGAACGAGCTGGAAGAACTCTTCGACAGGACGCGGCTGTTCCGGAAGTTCGTGTAGCCCTGTCCCGGCCGGCAACACCGGGTATATCCGTACCAGACCTAGGCGTTGTGGGTGCGCGCAGGCTGTTTCAGCGCGGGCATCCGCCTGTAGGTCAGATCGGCGTCCCGCGTGCTGGATGCCGCCTCCGCGGCGGCCAGAAGGTCCGCGTGGAGCGGCGATTTCGAGCAGGCGGGGTCGGTGGCGGCGGCATCGCCGGCGAGCGCCATCGCCTGGCATCGGCATCCGCCGAAATCGACCGCTTTGCGCGCGCAAGACCGGCAGGGTTCCTGCATCCATTCATCACCGCGGAAGGCGTTGAAGGCTTCGCTGTGCGTCCAGATCTCCTTCAGCGGACGCTGGCGCACATTGTCGAATGTCAGCCACGGGATGGTCGGCGCCGCGTGGCAGGGGAGGACCTGCCCATCCGGGGCGATGTTCAGGCTCGTGCTCGCCCACCCGCCCATGCAGGCCTTCGGATAGGTGGCGTAATAATCGGCGGGAACATAGTCGATGACGAGCACACCCGTCAGCCGCTGTCGCGCCGCGTGAACCATCTCTCCGGCTTTTTGGACCTGCTCACGCGTCGGCATCAGCGCTGCCTTGTTCTTTTCCGCCCAGCCGTGAAACTGAACCGTCGCCACTTCGAGCCGGCGGGCGCCGAGATTGACCGCGAGATCGATCATCAGATCGAGCGTCGACAGGTTGTGCCGGTGCATGACCGCATTGATGGTCAGCGGAAGGCCGAGCTTCACGGTCCATCCGGCAACGGCGATCTTCCTGTCGAAGCCGCCCTTGTAGCCGCCATAGAGATCGGCGGTTTCATGATCGACACCCTGCAGCGAAAGCTGCACGTGGTCGAGCCCGTTTGCGGCAAGCTTTTCCAGCCGCGCCTCGGTGAGGCCGACGCCGGAGGTGATCAGGTTGGAATAGAGCTCGGCGCCCGTCGAGGCGGCAACAAGTTCTTCGAGATCATGCCGCGCCGCCGGCTCGCCACCCGAAAGATGCAGATGCAGCACGCCCAGATCGGCGGCTTGCTGGAAGACGTCCACCCATTCCTGTGTCGAAAGCTCTCCGGAGCGGCGCACCAGATCGACTGGATTCGAGCAGTAAGGGCAGGCGAGAGGACAGCGATGCGTCAGTTCGGCAAGCATTGCCATCGGCACCTGGATGCGCGGGCCTGCGCGCGGTGCGGAAACCTGTGTCATGGCACATCGATCTCCAACATCCGGCGCTCCACCAGCGATGACAGGAATGTCCTGACATCCGCCGAAATCCTCTCTCTTGGCGCATCATACTTGGCTGCCAGAGTATCGATCACTTCGCCGAAGCTGCGTACGCCATCGACCTCGGCGAGGATCGCGGCCGCCACGGCGTCAAGCTCCAGTGTGCGTTCCGGCGCAAGCAGCAACCATGTGTCGCGCGCTTTGTCGAAGCGGGTGCGCACGCCCTTCAAAAGACGTGGCCGGGCTGTTTCCGGGATCTCCGTGGTCATTCGTGCAACCCCTCTCCGGGGCGCCAGGCGCCGGGAGGGATGTGTCCCGGCTCCACATAGGCCGAATAGAGCGCGTCCAGCATGGCCCAGAGCACGTCGGTCTTGAATGTCAGCGCCGCCGCTGCCGCCTCCTGCTTTTCGGCGGTGGTGGCATGGTCGAGCACATAGGTGAGCCCGAAGGCGACATCTTTCGGGGCCTCGTCGAGCCTGTTGCGGAAATAGCTGATGCTCTCCTCGTTGGCGAAGTCGTAATGTTCGAGCAGTCCGGCAATGCGCTCGGTGTGTATCCTGGGCGCGAAAAGTTCCGTCAGCGAGGAGGCGATCGCCTCGAGCAGGCTACGCTCGCGAACGAAGCGGACATAGGCCTCGACAGCAAACCGTGTTGCCGGAAGCACGCCGACAGCAGAGGCAACATAGTCGCGGTCGAGCCCGACGGCGGCGGCGAGCTTCAGCCAGCGCTCGATCCCGCCAGGGCGCTCCGCACTGCCATCGTGGTCCTCGATGCGCGAGCGCCAGATGCGCCGCAGCGCCGGATCCTCGCAGCGCGACAACAGCGCCGCGTCCTTCATCGGGATGCGGCTTTGATACATGTAGCGGTTGATCACCCAGGCCCGCACCTGGTCGGGCGTGCACTGCCCGGAATGAAGCCGGTGATGGAAGGGGTGCCGGTCGTGATAGCGCTCCTCGCCGATGCGGCGCAGACGCGCCTCGAAATCCTCGCGGGACAGTCTGACCGGCTGCTGTGTCACCAGCTCAACTCCATCTGATCGTAACCGATTTCCCAGCCGGCCTCTTCAGCCGCCCTTCGCTCGGCCGAAGCCGGGTCGAGCACGGGATTGGTGTTGTTGATATGGATGAAGATCTTCCGCTCCACCCCGAGCTCGGCAAAGGCCTCGATCGAACCTTGCGCCCCGCTCATCGCCATATGTCCCATCCGGGTGCCCGTCTTCGCGCCGACGCCTGCGCGTTGCATTTCATCCTCGCGCCAGACAGTGCCGTCGAAGAAGACCAGCGGCGCGCCGGCGAGCCGCTCGGCCACCTGCCGGGTCATCTTGGCGCAGCCGGGAATGTAATAGGCCTTCTCATCGCCGCCGTCGATTTCCACACCGACCGTCTGCTCGCCTTCGATATCCGTCTTCACCTCGCCGGTTTCGGCATAGAGCGGTACTTTCCCGGGCACGGCAAAAAGCCGTGCCTTCACATCGGGAAGAAGCTCGAATTCCTCTTCCAGCCCGACGCATGTCTGCTCGACGCAACCCGCATCGAGCGCACGGAAAATCGGGTTGGCTGCGAGAATGTCGGCAATTTCGCGTGTGACAAAGAGCTTGAACGGCTGCTTCTCCCGCAGGGTCAGCAAGCCTGCGATATGATCGAGGTCACCGTTCGTGATGAGGACGCTGGCGATCGGCGACGCACGCAGGCCCGTTGGATGCAGTGCCTGCGTCAGATTGATCTGCTCGCGAATATCCGGAGAGGCGTTCAACACAGCCCACCGTTTGCCGTCCGCCGATACCGCGAGGGAAGACTGGGTCCGCGGCAGAAAACCTTCAACGTTTTCACGGACGGCCCTGCAATTGCGGCAGCAGCAATTCCACTGCGGAAAGCCGCCGCCCGCTGCCGCGCCAAGCACGACAGCGCGCATTGGTAACGTTCTCTCTTTGATTGCCGTATGTCTGCTGCTTAGAACTGCGGATCGCCGTCATCGGCGGGGGCATAGCGGCAGATTTCCATGCCGCATTCATATTCCCGGATCGTCGGTGTCGACCACGTCATGAACGTCTCCTCCTGAATGTTCCTCGCCTGCGAGTTTCATGAAACTCGCATGAAACTCGACCGATATTAGAGGCGGAGAACAAGTCAGGGTCAAGGACGGGGAGCCAGTACTTTGGTCCTGCCGGATCTGTACCGGGTCAGGCTGGCATAGAAATGCCCGCTGGGGGAGGGTCGAAGCCTAAAGCCGCAGGTCACGCAGGTAAGGATTGGCTGCCGCCGAGGCGGCGAAATCCTGCGGCCGGATATCGGCGAAGAGGAGTGTCTCCGACGTCTCGTCAGCCTCCGCGAGCAGGTTGCCATCGGGTGCTGCAACGGCGGAAAGGCCGGCATAGGAGAACAGGTCATCGGCGCCGCAATTGTTGACATAGGCGACGAAGACCTGGTTCTCGAACGCACGGACGGGGATCATCTTTCGGGCGATCAGTTCGGCGTGGTCGCTGGCAGGTAGCGCCGTCGGCACCGCGACGAGATCTGCGCCGGCTTGTGCCAGCCGGCGGACGTTCTCGGGAAACTCGACATCGTAGCAGATCAGGATGCCGATCCTGAGGCCACCATGCTCCACGATACAGGCCGAGGGCAGCTCGGCGGCGAACATGTCACGCTCGTAATCGCCGTAGAGGTGCGACTTTCGGTAAATCACCGGCTCCTTCCGTCCATCGGCGAAGACCGCGCTGTTATAGATTGAGCCTTCCGCCGCCTCGGCGAAGCCTGCGAGGATGGCGATCCTCGCATCGAGCGAGATCAGGGTCAGCTTTGCGACGATTTCGCCGCCCGGCGGCTCAGCCAGGTTGCGCATGTCGTCGCCGGAGCCGTAACCCGGCAGTGCGAGCTCCGGCGCAACCAGCAGTTCCGCGCCATCTGCCGAGGCTTCGCGGGCGGCTTTCTCGATACGGGCGAGATTTGCCGCCTGATCGGCCGCGACCGCCTTCATCTGGAACGCGGCGATGCGCATCAGCTCTCGTCCGAAGCCATCGCCCCGAGCAACCGTGGCAGGTCGCCGAAGCGGGCGATCAGCGCGAAGACGACGGCCGCGATCGCCACGAAGAACACCGAGACCGAGGCCATGGTCGGCGTATAGCCGTAGCGCAGCGCATTGAAGATCTTGATCGGCAGTGTCTCCATGGTGAAGCCGACGGTCATGTAAGCCACGATATACTCATTGAGCGACAGGACGAAGGCGAAGGCATAGCCGGAAACGAGATAGGGCAGGATCAGCGGCAGGACCACCGTGCGCAGCACGAGGCGGTCGTCAGCGCCCATGGTCGCGGCGGCCTCGACCAACGAACGGTCGATCGAGGAGAAGCCGAGCGAAAGCGTGACCAGCGGCAGCGTTACGAAGAAGATCGCGTGGCTGATCACCGCCGTCCACGGCTGGCCATAGAAGCCGATCGTCGCCCAAAAGGTGAGCAGTCCGAGCGCTGTGATGACCGGCGGCAGGATGAACGGGGCGACGCCGAGCAGGCGAAAAACGTTGGCCCAGGGCGCGATACGCCGCCACAGGAACCAGGAGAGCGGCAGTGCGATCAGAACCGCGAGCGCCGCCGAGAGCGCGGCAAGAAGGACCGAGGCGATGAGCGCGGAGCGCCAGCCTGGATCGGTAAATATCTGCCCGTACCAAGCCATGGAAAAGCCCTCGGGCGGGAATGTCAGCGACTGCTTCTCGTTGAACGAGACGCCTGCAACGACGATCAGCGGCCCCGCCAGAAAAAGCGCGACGACGGCAAAGCCGAGCCTGCGTAGGAATGTATCGGTCATGCGGTAGCCTCCCGACGCCCGCCGACAAGCAACGTCAGCCCCACCAGCGCCAGCGAGATCAGAACCAGGAACACCGCCATCGCCGCGGCGAACGGCATGTTGGACTGGTAGATCGCCTGGTCGGTGATAAGTACCGACAGCGTCCAATGCCGCGGCCGACCGAGGATCTGCGGCAGCAGATAGGAGCCGAGCGCGAAGACGAACACCATGATCAGCGTGGCGACGATCGTGTTCCTGAGCGCCGGCACGATGATATTGATAAAGCCGCGCAGCGGGGAGGCGCCCAGCGTGCGCGCAGCCTCGAGAAGTGTCGGGTCGAGCCGGACGAGCGCCGGGTAGAGGACCAGGATCGTATAGGGCAGCGCCTGGTAGACCATGCCGGTCAGTACCGCTCCGAAGCCGGGCAGCAGGGCCTGCGGCTCCGACATCAACCCGGCGGCCACGAGGAGATTGGTGATGCCGGCCGTGCGCGAAAAGAGCGTCGACCAGGCAAAGCCGATGATGACTTCCGAAAGTGAGAGAACCGACAGCAGACAGACGAGCCACACAATCTGCACACGCCGCGAGGTCTTGGTCAAAAGGTAGGTGAAGGGGAAGGCTATCGCGACACAAATGACGGCGACCATGATGGCGAGCATCAGCGAGAAGCCGAGTACCCCGCCGAAGAAGGCGCTCAGGAAGCGCCCGTAGTTGTCGATGACGAAATCGGGCGTATAGAAGCCGCCCTGCTGCCGCCTGAAGAAGCTGACGGCGATCATGGTCGAGAACGGGACTACGAAGAAGATGATCAGCATGATGGCGGGAAAGGCCAGGGGCGTGTAGTCGGCGATCGTGCGGGGCGGTTCACGTCTCATTGCTTGAGCACCACGCAGCTCTCCGCCGGCAGTGTTACCCCGACCTCGGTACCCGCCTCGATGTCGCCGCGCTCGCGGGGCGTTGTCACGGCGACGATCGTCGTGCCGCCGACCTCGACGAAGGTTTCGATGGTGCCGCCGAGGTCTCGGACGAAGGTGACCTTGCCGCGGAAGGCGCCGTTTGCGCTTCCCGCCAGATGCACATCCTCGGGACGGATGGAGACAAGGCCACTGGCCATCCCTTTGGGCAGCGAGAGGCCGGCGATGGGCTGCCCCAGGGTAATGGCACGGCCGGCTCTGTCCGCTTTCACCTCAAGCAGGTTGGTCGAGCCGATGAAGTCGGCGACGAAAGCATCGGCCGGCTTGCGGTAGATTTCGATCGGAGACGCCGCCTGCCTGATGCGCCCTTCGCCCATCACCACCACGAGGTCGGCCATGGTCATGGCCTCGCGCTGGTCGTGAGTCACCACGATGGTGGTGATGCCGAGCTTCTGCTGGAGTTGGCGCAGCTCCACCTGCATCGCCTCGCGCAGCTTGGCGTCGAGGGCCGAGAGCGGCTCGTCGAGCAGGAAGAGGCGTGGTGAAAGCGCCAGCGCCCGGGCGATTGCCACGCGCTGGCGCTGCCCGCCGGAAAGCTTCGATACCGGGCGGGCGGCATAGCCGGGGAGATGGACGAGGGCGAGAAGCTCCTCGACGCGCTTTCTCTGCCCATTCTTGTCAACGCCGCGGATCCGCAGCGGGTAGGCTATGTTTTCTCCCACCGTCAGATGCGGGAAGAGCGCCAGCGACTGGAACACCATGCCGAGATTGCGCTTGTGCGTGGGAACCGGCGTCATGTCCTCGTCGTCGAGGAGGATGGCGCCGGCCGAGGGTTCCTCCAGCCCCGCGATCATGCGCAGGAGCGTGGTCTTGCCGCAGCCCGAAGGCCCGAGTATGCAGACGAAGGTGCCGTGCGGCACGGTGAGATCGACATCGTCGACCGCGGTGAAATTGCCGAAGCGCTTCGACAAGTCCTTCAGATGCAATCCCGACATGAGCAAATCCACCATGAGGGCCGTACCGCCGTCGGTTCCAAGAAAAGCGGTGTGGCGGCCAGGAAGTATGATTCCGGACGGAAGCACATGCGCCCGGCTCGTAGGCGGCCCCCAATCACGTCACCCGACGATCATCTCCGTCCACTTCTGGTTCAGCCAGTCGGATTTGCTGGTGTAGAGGTCGTAGCGTGGGACGATCGGGTCGATCTCCGACGATACGGCCGCGAATTCCTTGTCGGTGAGGTCGAGCTTGTCGCGCTTCAGCGTGGGGGCTGTGCCGACCTTGCGCGACATGAGGCTCTGGATCTCCGGCCGGCTCATGTAGTCGATGAAGATATGCGCCTCCTCGACCTTGTCGGACGCCCGCGACAGCACCCAATTGCCGGAATCCTGAATGCCGCCTTCCTTGGGGAAGGTCGAGCGCACCGGGAAGCCGTCGGCGGCGGCAAGCCCCGTGACGTCGTGGTAGTACTGGCCCATCGGAATCTCACCCGACTTCAACGCCTGCTCGAACTGCGCCTCGTCGCGGTACCATAGCCGCACGTTCGGCTTGACCTCGGCAAGCTTCTCGAAGGCCTTCAACTGGCCCTCTTCCGTGTCGAGTGCGTCGGTGCCCCCCATGAAAGTCTTGGCCGTCACCTCCAGCAGGAAGGAGTTGGAGACGAGTGCCAACAGGCCGAGCTTGTCTTCATTCGCAGGATCCCAAAGTGCTGCCCAGGAGTCCGGCGCCTCGGGATAGACATCAGTGTTGGAGACCAGCGTGATGTACCAAGCAACCGCCCCGATGCCGGCGACGAGACCGTCGGGATATTTTGCGATGAAGGGTTCGAGCAGGTCGTCGTAGTTCCCGATCCTGGCGGGGTCGAGCGGTGTCCATAATTCAGTTTCCTGGCCTTTCAGCGTCGTTGTCTGGGACATCATCGAAAGATCGGCCGGCGCCTGCCCGGCGCGGGCTGCCTGCTCGAGCTGCACCAGCCACGCCTCGCCCGTCGGCTCTGCGACCGACTCTACCGCAATGCCCGTCGCCTTGGTGAACTCCGGGAAGATATTCTCGTCGAAGGAGTCCTTGAAATAACCGCCGTAGACGCCGACCTTCAGCGACCTGTCCTGTGCGCGCAGAATGGAGGGCATTGCAAGCATGCCCACGCCCGCCATGCCCGCGGCCAATACCTTGCGTCGGCTGACGCCTGTCTTGTGAAGTTCCTTCATCATCGTTCTCCTGTAGAAGGCCGTGTTTTTCCGGCCGGTTCCCTTGTTTTTATTATAGCACTTATCAGTCTCAGCCTGGCTTGCCGGCTATGGCCGGGCTGAACACCATCAGGCTGAGAATCTCGAACAGGACCTGCGCGCCGGCATGGGCGGTATTGGCGGTCGTATCGTACTGCGGCGCGACCTCGACGACGTCGCCGCCGACCAGGTTCACGCCCTTCAGGCCACGCAGCAGTTCCAGCACCTCGCGCGTGGTAAGCCCGCCTACTTCCGGTGTGCCGGTACCCGGCGCGAAGGCCGGGTCGAGGCTGTCGATATCGAAGGAGAGGTAGGTTGGGCCATCACCGACGATCTCTTTCGCTTTCTCGATGATCGCAGGGATTCCCATTGAGGAAATCTCCTCGGCATGGATCACCGTCATGCCCGACTCGTAGGAGAATTCCCACAGGTATTCGGCAGCACCCCGGATGCCGATCTGGATCGTACGGGTCGGATCGAGCACGCCGTCGAGCACGGCGTTGCGGAACGGTCCGCCATGATGGAATTTGGTCTGGTCGAAAGCACCGCCGGTGTCGCAGTGCGCGTCGATATGGATCATGCCGACCGGCCGCTTGCCGCCGACCGCCTTCAGGATCGGATGAGTGATCGAATGATCGCCGCCGACTGAGAGCGGCACGACGCCCGCGTCGATCATCTTGCCCACGTAGCGCTCGATGTCGTCGTGGCACTGCTCCAGCCGATAACGGCTCGCGAAGGGGACGTCGCCGATATCCGCCACGCGCAGGTCGAAAACGGGAGCGCAGTCGAGCACATGGTTGTAGGGGCCGATGCGCTCGATCGTGCGCATCGCGCGCGGTCCGAAACGCGAGCCTGGCCGGTTGGTCACGCCGAGATCCATGGGGACGCCGAGGAGAGCAACCTGTAGATCGCCGAAATCGGGATTGGCGGCGTCGACCTGACGGTGGGGGGCTGTCAGGAAAGTGGGGATGCCGGCATAGGGCGCGAGGCGGGTACCGGTCTCAGAGAATATCTTGTCGGCAACCCGGCGGAAGCGCGGATCGAACAATTCTCCGCCATGGCTTTCGCTGTATTTCTTCCTGAGCGCTTCGAGCTTCTCGTGATGCCAAGCCATCCAGCCCGCTCCCTTGCCTGCCTTGACCGGCGGTTAACACCCGAAGCAGGGCGTGCCCGTTCGGCCAGCAATCGTTCAAGATTGCTGAATGCTGATGCAGCGGAGTTGAAAATGCAATTGAGATTGTTATAGGGTTTCATATGAGAAAATCTAACAGGGCCAACCGGTGCCTAAGCGTCTGCCTCCGCTCAATCCCCTGCGTGCCTTCGAGGCGGCGGCGCGGCACGGCTCGCTGACGAAGGCGGCGGGGGAACTGCATGTGACCCACGGCGCGGTGAGCCATCAGATCCGCGCACTGGAAGCTTCGCTCGATGTCAAGTTGTTCGAGCGGGCGGGGCAGCGCCTGAAGATGACGGCACATGGCGCGGAACTGCTGCCGGCAGTTTCTTTCGCCTTCGAGGAGATAGCAGCGGCGACGGCGCGTATGACGCGGCCGACAACCTCCGGCACGCTGTCGCTCACCTGCGTCCCCGCGCTGCTGTCGTTCTGGCTCCTCCCGCGCATCGGCAGCTTCATTGCCCGCTACCCGGATATTCGACTGACGCTCGATGCTTCGAACGATCCCGCCAATATCTTTTCGCCCGACGTCGATGTCGCCATCGTCTATGGCGATGGAAGCTGGACCGATTGCTGGCTGAAACTGTGGACTCCGCTCGACCTCTTCCCCGTCGTCAGCCCGACGCTCATCAACAACCGCCCGATCCGCACCATCCGCGACATGGGCAACCATGTCATGCTGCATGGTGATGACGGGCGGGAATGGCATACCTGGCTCGCCGCCGCCGATGCATTGGACCTCAAGCCCAGTCAGCAGCTTTTCCTGTCTGACGCCCGCCTCGCGATCGAGGCGGCAGTACACGGTCACGGAGTCGCACTCGGTGATACGATGACGGCGGCCAATTTGTTGGCGAAAGGGCAACTCGTCGCCCCCTTCAACTTGGCGGTGCCGGCTGTCGATGCCTTCTATGTCGCCTGTCGGAAGGATCTCAGGGCAGCACCGATCGTCAACGTGTTCATCGATTGGCTGTTCGCCGCCCTTCAGGAAGACAACGCCCGCGCCGAGCCGCAGGCTTCCGCTCGGCGCGCCATCCGCCCCGTGGCGGGCAAACCCGCCGGATCGATGCGTATTCCACAATCGGCGCCACAGCGTCCTGCAAAGCTCAAATCCGTAAGGAAATAGGCAACGCGCCCTGCCGGTCCTCAATCCGCGATCGCAGATGCAGCCCTCAGACGACCCGCACCTCAAGATCGCCGATGCCCTCGATATGACCCCTGAGAACGTCGCCGCGCTCGACCGCGCCGACACCCGCTGGCGTTCCGGAAAAGATGATATCGCCCGGAGCGAGAGTGAACAGGCCGGACAGATAGTTGATCATCTCCGGCACCTTCCAGATCATTTGGTTAAGGTCGCCCGTCTGCTTGCGCTCGCCGTTGAGGTCGAGCCAGATGGCTCCCTCATTGGGATGGCCGGTCGTGGCAGCCGGTACCAGCGCCGTACACGGAGCCGAGGCTTCGAAGGCCTTTCCGACCTCCCAAGGGCGCCCCATGTCCTTCGCCACTCCCTGCAGATCGCGCCGCGTCATGTCGAGAGCGACGCCATAACCGTAGACGCAGTCCAACGCCCTTTCGACCGGAATATCCCTGCCGCCGCTCTTCAGTGCCACCATCATCTCGATCTCGTAGTGCACGTCGTTCGACGCCGGGGGATAAGGAAAGGTTCCGCTCGTATCGAGATTGTCGGGGTTCTTCTGAAAGAAGAAGGGCGGCTCCTTGTCGGGGTCGTGACCCATCTCCACTGCGTGCGCGGCATAATTGCGGCCGACGCAATAGACCCGGTGCACCGGAAAGAGTTTCTCGGAGCCCGCCACGGGAACGGCGGGAAAAGCCGTGGGCTCGATGACGAAGTTTGCCGCACCCTGAATGTTCATTGTCTTGCTCCTGCGTAATACTCGACTTTGCCTTCGATCCGCTCGATAAGCTCTGCGATCAGCATCGCGAAGGCGAAAAGGATGATGGTAAGGGCCCAGAACTCCGCCATGCGGAAGTTGCGCGAGAAGGTCTCGAAGAGGGCGCCATAGCCGACGATGGCGACGAGCAGTTGCCCGATGACGACGCCTTTGACGCCGCGGATGAGGCCGAGCCGGATACCGGCAAGGATCTCCGGCAGAGCGGCCCAAAGGATGATCTTAGCGTAAAGCGCGGGCTTCGTGGCCCCATAGGAACGCGCCATCTCGATGAGTGAGGGCGAGACGTGGCGCACGCCGGCACGGGTGTCCAGAACGATGATCCAGACGGCGAAGAGAAACACCGCCGCGATGATCGTCCTCTCCCCGAACCCGAACAGGATCATCAGCACCGGAACGAGCGCCGAGAGCGGCGCGCTGGAGAAGATGTTGACCCACATGCCCAGAAGATCATCAGCGATCTTGACCCGCCCCATGAGGACGCCAAGCGGCACGCCGCACGTGATCGCCAGCGCCATGCCGGTGGCGAAGGCGCGTAGCGTCGTCACCGTGGCATCTTGCCATGAGGAGGTCTGCACGAGCTGGACTGCGGCGGCAAGTACATCGCTGAAGGGCGGAAGCAGAAAGACGAGGTCCAGCCGGCCAACGATCTCCCACGCAAGGCACCAGACGAGGAGCGATGCCATCATCGGTATGCGGTAGCCGAACAGTGTCACGAGTGATCACTCCACATATTGCTTCAGCCCTTGCCATATCTCCTCGACCGTATCGAGGTAGCGCTGGTCGCGGTGGATGCTGTCCGGATCGCCGGAGCGGTCTATGTCCGGCTCGATCACCTGCGAGACCCGGCCGGGCCGGGGCGACAGGAGCACGATGCGGTCGGAGATGTAGACGGCCTCCTCGATGGAGTGGGTGACGAAGATGAAGGTCTTGTTCTGCGCACTGCGCAGCCGGATCAGGTCCTCCTGGAATTTCCGCCGGTTCTGTTCATCGACAGCCGAAAAAGGCTCGTCGAGAAGCAGGACCTCAGCATCCACGGACAACGCCCGGGCAAGCCCCACACGCTGGCGCATGCCGCCGGAAAGTTCGTGCGGATATTTGTCCTCGAAACCCGAAAGCCCGACCTGGGCGATGTAGCGGCGCGCGGTCTCTTCGCGCTCGGTCTTGCCCGTTCCACGCAGTTCGAGACCGAAGGCCACGTTGCGCAACACCGTCGCCCAGGGCATCAGGGCAAAATCCTGGAACACGAAGGCGCGCTCCGGTCCCGGCCCGCTGACGTGCTTTCCATCGACCGTCACGGAGCCGGCGCTGGCGCCTATCAGGCCTGCAATGATCTTCAGGAGCGTGGTCTTGCCGCAGCCGCTGGGCCCCAGGAGGCTCGTTAACTTACCGCGCGGGAAGTCGAGGTCGATGTCGCGCAGCGCCTCGACGTTTCCGTAGGACTTGCAGATTCCCTTCACCTCGACGATCGCCTCCAGCGAGGTGTGAACCGTGGATTGTTTCTCTCGCAATGCGGTGACGGCCATCTCAGGCTCCCCTCTTCTCGGGTCGGAAGACGCGCACTTCGATCCACTGCAGGAAGACGAGCGTGAGAGTTGAGAGGGCGATGATGGAGGCTATGGTTGCGTACATCTCGGCATAATCCGCACGTGAACGGTGGAATGTGATGAGGTCGCCGATCCCGGTCGGCGTAATCAGTAGCTCGGCCAGGACGACGCCGACGAAGCCGGCGGCGACCCCAAGGCGAAGACCGGCGAAGATGACCGGGCTTGCATCGGGAAGGATGATCCTGGTGATGGTCTGCCAGCGCGTGCCGAGGAAGGAACGGCACATCACGAGAAGCGACTCATTGACGTTTCGAACTGCCTTGTAGGTGTTGAGCACGATCACCGGCAGAGCCAAGATCATCACCGCGATGGTCTTCGCGGTCATGCCGATGCCGTAGACGAAGGTGACGAGCGGAATGAACGCGGCGACAGGGGCGGCCTGAAGCACGATGAAGACGGGGATCAAGAGCCATTCCCCCGCGCGCGACAAGCCGCAGACAATCCCGATGCCGACGCCGAGAAAGGTCGACAGCAGGACGCCCAGCACCAGTGGCTGCAGCGTCGAGAGATAGGCTGCCGGCATGCTTCCGTCCGCGATCAGTCTAAAAAACGCAGCGATCGTGTCGGAAAACGTAGGGAAGGCGAAGCTTACGGGAATATGTCCGGCGATCTCCCAGATCCCCGCGAAGAGAGCGATTGACACGAGGCGGAGGATAATCGGCCGATCCCTCAGCCCTCTCGCCTCTTCGCTGGTGGCAGTGAGAGTGAGGTCGGTCACCTCGCTCTCCGTTCTGACGTTTGTCGCCATCGGCTGGGGCAACCTAGTTCGTGCCGAGTTTGGCAAGAACACGATCGAGCGGCCGGAGGTCCCAGAAATCTTCAACCTTCAGTGATGCCGGATCGCCCTCGATCTGGTCGGCGAGCGTGAAGAACTCGAAATCGTCGGCTGCCGCCTCGGCGCCGCCGCCATTGATCGCCAGTGCGCCGGCCTCTGCCGTTTCCTTGTAGTATTCCTCGACTTCCACATCCGCCTCCGCGCCCAGGTCCGGCAACAGCCCGTAGGTGTTGCGAAACTCCACCGCGACGGCTGGGTTCTCCGTGATTTCACGCCCGGTTTTGATCAGTTCCTCAACCAGGATGTCGACATCGGCAGTGTTGCTCTCCAGATAATCCACGGTCGCGAACACGGCCTCGTCCGTGGCACTCAGATCCTCCACTGGCAGGACGATAAACTTGCCGGGCGCCTCTGCTTCGAGCGCGCGCCGGTTGGCCGCGTCGACGATCGAGGCCTTCACCGTGCCCTGAAGAAGCGCGCCGCGCCGCACTTCCGAACCGGGGACGTAGCTGATATCGCCGTAGGTGATGCCATGGTTCTTGGCCATCAGGAGCATGACGGCTTCAGTGCCCGAGCCGCGGGCGTGAACGGCGATCTCCTGCCCATCGAGATCCTCCCAGCTCTTGTAGAACTCGCTGTTGACGACAGGAAAGAACCGCAACGTCGAGATTTGCCCGAAGATGCGGATCGGCACGCCGACCTTCTGGATCAGCGTGTAGGGGGCGCCGATACCCACATCGGCCTGACCACCGACGATCGCCTGCGCCGCAAGGTCTTCATCGTTGAGGATAATCAGCTCGACATTCACTCCGCGCTCTTTGGTGCGCTCGATAGCGGCGAGCGTCTGGATCGACTCGATGCCGGGCAGGTCGCCGAAGGCAATCCGCATGTCGCCGGCCTCCGCGGCGCCAAGCGGCAAGGCGCTCCCTATTGCCGTAGCCAGGACGGCAGCAAACATTGCGCGTCTCGTGGTCATTGTCGTCTCCTCCCTTGGTCTTGTAACCAATATCTATAATGGTTAAAGAGCAGAGCTTGATTGGTCAAGCGCAATTGAGGTGGCCAAGCGAAATAGCGTCCTTGCAGAAATGCCGATCGATTGACGCCCGGCTGCAATCGCTTTAACAGCAAGAACCATGATCAACGGCAAATTGGTTAAACCAATGGAGAATCTGGGGAACGGCGGTCACGCCGCATTGGTACAGCTTCAGGCCTATCTCGCGCAGATGGACCTGTCCGGCGAGACGCGGCTGCCGCCTGAGCGGGAGCTTTGCGAGAGCCTGGGCGTGTCACGCGGCGACCTGCGCAAGGCTCTGGCGATACTCGAGAGAGACGGCCGCATCTGGCGCCACGTCGGCAAGGGAACCTTCGTCGGCAGCGGGCCGATCGAGGAGACGATCGGCATTTCCGAGATCGCCAGCCGTACCAGCCCTGCCGACGTGATGCGAGCGCGGCTGATCATCGAGCCGGAGATCGCACGCGAGGCGGCCTTGCATGCCACCCTCGATGACATCGCCGCGATGCGCCAGTCGATGGCGCAGACGCGGGTCGCAGAGACGTGGCGGCAATACGAGAACATCGACAACCTCTTGCACCGGCAGATTGCGCAAGCGAGCCGGAACAACGTCTTACTCGGTATTTTCGACGTGCTGAACGCCGTGCGCCGCACCGTGGTGTGGGGTCGCCTGCGCTCCGACGGCAACCGCCCGCCGACCGACCACCACAGCTTCACCGACCATGAGCGGATCGTCGATGCCATTGCCGAGCGCGACCTTGCTGGCGCCGCCGCGGCCATGCGCCTGCACCTGCAGCAGGTCGGCAGGCGCCTTATCCCACTTCATGAGGCAGCCGAATAGCGGAAGCGCCTCCTTCGTGGAGGCGATGATGGCGTCGGAAAAGCTCACCGTCACTATTCCGCCGTCGTTTACGGCCATTCTCCCTCGGACCTTCCGTTCTAACGCGCCCGCCGCGGCATCTTTCGTTCGTGGGAACAAGTCGCGCCGGCGCGCGTTGGAGGCGGCGAGCACGCACGAGGACTGAATGGACATCCCCCTGCAGATCGCCTTCCACAGAGCTGAGAAATCCGACTGGGCGGAGGCGGAGATACGCTCCCGCGTCGACAAGCTGCAGTCCTTCTACGACCGCATCATCGGCTGCCGTGTGACGGTGGACCAGCGGGCGCGTAACGTCGAGCGTACGCTACCGCCGGTAGTGCGCATCGAAATAAGCCTTCCTGGCACGGCTCCGCTCGTTGTTTCCTACGAGCCCGACCGCCTCCAGCAGAAATTCCAGACCCCAGAACTCGGCAATGCGATCAATGACGCCTTCGAGATCGCCGAGCGCCGGCTCGCCCGGTTGAAGGAGGCACGTGAAGATCGCGAGAAGGCACCACCGCATGACGCCCAAAACCAGTTCCTGGGCCAGGTGGTGCAGCTTTACCCTAGCGAGGACCACGGCTTCCTGCTGACGAAGGAGGGTAGCAGCCTCTACTTCCATCGCAACGCCATGCTGCAGGGCGACTTTGACAAGCTCCGCGTGGGCGACGAGGTCCATTATGTGGAGGAAGTGGGCGACACCGGACCGCTGGCCACCAAAGTGCGCGTGGTCTCGGCGAGACGGAAGTGAGCGCTTTCCCTACTGGGTCAAGGGCGCCGGTCTTTCCCATCATATGATCAGCTAAGCCCGGGAACCGGCCAGGTCGCTGACGTCGCACCCAGAAATGACGTAGACAAAATTTCGATCCGACCGTGAGGAAGTCGAAGGCGAGGCGCTGGGCTGGAAGCTCGCGAGACGAAGTTCGTGTGTCCGGGTCTCGCCGGCCGTAATGGCATCAGACGATCCTATTCAACCTCCGCCAGTGATCCCCAATAGCCGGGCTGGTAGTCGATTGGCAGGAACTCGTCGTGTAGCTGCCGGAAGGTCTCGTCCGGGTCGAGGTCGGAAAACAGCTCAGGGTGGAACCACTTGGCCAGTTGCTGGACGGCCACGAACTGGTAGGGGCTGTTGTAGAACTGGTGCCACATGGCGTGGAACGCCATCGTCTTCTGGGCTTCGATGCCCGTGTAGGCGGGGCGGGTAGGATAGAACGCGAGCTTGCGCCTGACGTCTTTCGGATCCGCGCCCGGGCCCACCGGCACCCAGTTGCCGTCATGGACATAAGCCTCCCAGTCGGCGGTGGTGACGAGGACATGGGCGGGGTCGGCGGCGATGACCTGCTCGCCATTGAGCTGGCCGAAGGTGCCCGGGACCAGGTCCTTTGCGATATTACTGCCGCCCGAAAGCTCGACGAAGCGGCCGAAATTCTCGTTGCCGAAGGTATGGCAGCAGTCCTCATAGTAGCCGCCGGCCCGGTCGATGAAGACAGCGGGGCGCTCAGGCTTCTCTGCGGTGATCACGTCGGTGACGCGCCTGATCTGCTCTTCGCGGAAGGCGATCAACGCCTCCGCGCGCTCTTCCTGCCCGAAGAGTTTGCCGAAGAGCCTGATTGTCGGCTCGGTGTTCTCCATCGGCTTGTAACGGAAATCGACATAAACGACGGGAATGCCGAGCGCATCCAGCTTCTCGATATACTGTGCGTCGGCGGTCGCCTGCATGGTCTCGACGTTCAGGAACACGACGTCGGGCCTCTGCGCGATCGCGGTCTCGATGTCGATCAGGCTTTCCTCGTAGCCGGCAAAAGTAGGAATTTCGGCCAGCTTCGGAAACTTCGCCAGATAGGCCTCGTATGTTTTAGGGTCGGCCTGGATGAGGTCGTTGCGCCAGCCAGCGACGCGCCTGGCGGGGTCGTCCCGGTCGAGGGCCGCCACGATATAGAGCTGCCGCCCCTCGCCGAGGATGACGCGCTCGACGGGTGCATCCACCTCGACCTTTCGGCCCGCCACGTCGGTCACGGTCACGATCTCGGCCAGGGCGCCGGAGACGTTCAGCGCGAGCCCTGCGGCCGCACCCAGCGCCACTGTGACTGCCTTCACGATGCCTGGGCGGCCATTTCTACACATTTCCGGTTCTCCCGATTCGGATTGCGAATACTGGTTTCGGCGGTGGGCGGGGCGAATGTCCGGCGCTCGGCCGCCACCCCGTCGACGATGACGTGTCCGATCCCGCGCGAGCAGGGCTCGATGCGTGCATCGACGTGATAGACATCGCGCAGCAGCGCCGGCGTGACGATGTCGGAGGAGGGGCCGCAGGCAACGAGCCGGCCGTTTGCAACCACCATCGTCTGGTCGCAGAAGCGCAGCGCATGGTTCAGGTCGTGCAGCGCGATCAGCACGATCATGCCGCGCGCGCGGGCAAGGCCCTGCATGAGGCCAAGCACCTCCACCTGGCGGGAGAGGTCGAGCGCGGACGTCGGCTCGTCCATCAGCAGGATCTCCGGCTCGCGCACCAGCGTCTGGGCGAGGCTCGCAAGCTGCCGCTGGCCGCCGGAAAGCTCACCGATGTTGCGGAAGGCGATGTCGGAGATGCCGAGCGCTTCCATCGTCTCGTCGATGCAGGCGAGATCCTCGTCGTCGACGGACCAGCCCGCCCCCTGCTTGCGGGCGAGCAGCACGGATTCATAGACGGTGAGCACCGCGTTGGCGGAGGTGTCCTGGGGCATATAGCAGATGCCGTTCGGCCCCCGAAGCGCGCCCTCGACATGCACCTTACCCGGCCCCCGTAAAAGGCCGGCTACACGCTTGAAGAGTGTTGACTTGCCGGCGGCGTTCGGGCCGATCACGGCCACCATGTCGCCGCCCCTGAATGCCGGCGTCGTCACGTCTTCGAGCAGCAGCCTCCTGCCATAGCGCGCGCCGAGCGTTTCGAGCCGGATCGTCACCATGAGCGCCTCGCACTGGACAGGATGAGGGAGATGAAGAACGGGATTCCGATCAGCGACGTGACTATGCCGATCGGGAAGATTGTGCCGGGAATGAGCAGCTTGCTGACCACGGAACTGGCCGACAGGATCAGTGCACCCGACAGCGCGGAAGCCGGCAGGAAGAAGCGCTGGTCCTCGCCGATGATCATGCGCGCGATGTGTGGGCCGACGAGCCCGACGAAACCGATCGTGCCGACGAAGGCGACGGGAATGGCGGCAAGCAGGCTGACCATTATAAGCGTCTCTAGCCTAAGACGCGCGACCTTGATTCCGAAGCTCGCCGCCTTGTCCTCGCCCAGCCGCAGCGCCGTCAGCGCCCAGGCGCGCCGCGCGAAGACGGGCAGGACTGCTAGAAGCACCAGTGTTGTGAGGCCGAGTTTGGGCCAAGTGGCCTTGGTCAGGCTGCCCATGGTCCAGAAGACGACGGCCGCAAGCGCTTCTGCAGAGGAGAGGAACTGGACGAGTGAAAGGAGCGCGTTGAAGGTGAAGACCAGCGCGATGCCAAGCAGCACGATGGTCTCGACCGTCACGCCGCGCTTGACACTGAGCAAGTGGATGAGGAGGGCGGCGAGCATCGCCATCACGAAGGCGTTGATCGGCACCACATATTCGATGGCCGCGGGGATGAGCGCCACGCCGAAGGCGAGTGCCAAGGCCGCGCCGAAGCTGGCGGCGGCGGAAATGCCGAGCGTGAAGGGACTTGCGAGCGGGTTGTTGAGGATCGTCTGCATCTGCGCACCCGCGACGCTCAAGGCCGCGCCGACGACGACGGCCATCAGCGCCACGGGCATGCGGATCTCCCACAAAACCACGCGCACCTGCTGCGAGACGGTATCGGGTGCGAACAGCCCCTGCACCACCTCGCCGAGGCCGTAGCGGGCGGGTCCCAGGGCAAGGTCGACGCAGAGACTGGAGAGAAGGGCCGCGCCGAGGCCCGCAAGAATCAGCTGCCGCCGCCAGACGAGGGCACGGTAATGTCCGCGCCCGCCGCCGGTGTCGAGCGCGGTGGCGGCTGCCCGATCATTCGCCATCGGCGAGCGAAACCCAGTGGCCGGGCTTGTAGGCGACGGGCAGGAACCTCTCGTGCAGCTCCTCGAAGGTCGCCTCGGGGTCGAGATCGGCGAAGAGCTCTGGATGCAGCCACTTCGCCATCTGCTGGATGGCCACAAACTGATAGGGGCTGTTGTAGAACTGGTGCCAGATTGCGTGCACTTGGTCGTTCTTCACCGCCTTGACGCCAGTGAAGGCCGGACGTTCGGTAAGCCCCTTGAGCTTGCGTAGCGCCTCGGCCTCGTCCTGGCCGGGGCCGACGCCGACCCAGGCGCCACCCGGCACGTAGGCCTCCCACCAGCCGCCGGTGGTGATGAACTGATCGGGATCGGAGGCGATGATCTGCTCGGGGTTCACCGTGCCGAAGGTGCCGGGAATAATGTCCTTGGCGATGTTCTCGCCACCCGCCATCTCGACGAACTTGCCGAAATTATCGTCGCCGAAGCTCATGCAGCAGTCTTCCGAATAGCCGCCTGCGCGCTCGATGAAGACAGTCGGGCGTCCTGGGTTTGCCTTCCCGATCACATCGGTGACGCGTGCGATCTCGGAAGCGCGCCAGGTGATGAAGTCTTCCGCCCGCTCCTCCTTTCCGAAGAGCTTGCCGAACAGGCGCATGCTGGGCTCGGTGTTGGCAAAGGGGTGCTCGCGGAAGTCCACATAGACGAGCGGAATGCCTGCGGCGGCAAGCTTCTCGATATATTTTGCGTCCTCGGTCGCCTGCTTCGACTCGATGTTCATGACGACAGCGTCTGGCTTCAACGAGACTGCCTGTTCCACATCGAAGGTGCCGTCCTTGAAGCCGCCGAAGGTGGGCAAGTCCGCCATCCGCGGGAATTTTTCGAGATAAAGGGCGTAGTTGTCAGGATCGGCGCTCTTGAAGTCGTCACGCCAGCCTACGATCCGCTTGAATGGTTCCTCCGTGTCGAGCGCCGCCACGAGGTAGATCTGCCGGCCTTCGCCCAGGATCACCCGTTCGACAGGCACGTTGACCTCGACCTCACGCCCGGTGACGTCGGTCACCGTCACCGTTTCGGCGCTCGCATCGAGCATGGTCGACAAGACGACGAAAACGGCAGCCGCTGTACCTGCTGCGACGTTGCGGAAATCCATGGCGCTCTCGCTTGAAAGTTGATTGTGCGGTGGACTTATAAAATACGACTTCTTTTCTCAAGAAATATCTTTTAGAGCGATTCCAAAGTGGTGAGGCAGCGGGAGACGGAATGACGGGGCAGAGCAACTATTCGTTGCGCGAGGAGATACGCGACTACTGGTCAGTGCGCGCCGAGACATTCGATCTCTCGGTAGGGCACGAGATCTTCTCGGAAGAGGAGCGTGCGGCCTGGCACAGGCTGTTCCTAAAGCATCTGGGACCGGGGGAGGGGCGGCGGGCGCTCGACCTTGCCTGCGGCACGGGTGTCATCTCACACCTCATGCACGAACTGGGCTTCTCCGTTGTCGGGCTTGACTGGTCGGAGCCTATGCTCGCCAGGGCGCGCGCGAAGGCGGTGGAAAGGGGAAGCGGCATTCGCTTTCTGCTGGGAGATGCGGAACGGACGCTCGAAGAAAAGGAGAGCTACGATGTCATCGTCACCCGCCATCTTGTCTGGACCCTGGTCGACCCGCAGGCGGCCTTCGCCGAATGGTTCTCGCTCTTGAAGCCTGGCGGGCGCCTGCTGATCGTTGACGGCGATTTCGTCACGGAGACCTGGGCGGGCCGTCTCCGCAAGGCAATTGAAAAGCTCCACATCGGAAAGCCCGCGGGCGACAGTGATATAAGATTGCAGGCCACGCACCGCAGCATCCTTTCCCGCGTCTACTTCTCCCAAGGTGTCAGAGCGGAAGACATAAGTAGGCTTCTCGACGAGGTGGGTTTCGAGGCGCCGGTGATCGACCCGCGGCTCGACGCGATCCATCGCGCGCAGGCGCGGCGGATGGGCTTCCTCAAGGCGCTGGAGCGCGCGATGCAGTGCCGCTATGCCGTCTGTGCGCGAAAGCCATCCGTTTCATGACCCGGCGGTGTGGCCGATCAGTCAGTTCGGCGGCAGCGCGCCGATAAACGCTTGACCTCAGCGCTCCGAGAAGGCACGCGACATGCTGTCGGCGATCGGCCTGGTTATATAGCTGAAGAATGTACGCTCGGCTGTTTGGATAAGGATTTCGGCCGGCATTCCTGGTGTCGGAGAGAAACCTCTGACCCTTGCCAGCTCGCTCGGAGGCAGGCGGACGCGCGCGAGGTAGACTTCCTGATCCTGCGCTGCCTTCTCTCCTGGCAGCGCGTCGGCGGAAACGTAAAAGACTTCGCCATTCAGAACGGGAGTTGTGCGCTGGTTGAGCGCAGTCAGTCGCACAGTCGCCTTCTGCCCGCGTCTCACGCTGTCGATCTCGGTTCGCGGTATCTGTGCTTCGATGATGAGCGGTGCTCCCGCTGGCAGGATTTCCAGTATGCCTTTACCACTCTCGATCACGCCACCTGGGGTGTGATAGTTCAACCGCACCACGGTTCCGGCAACTGGCGCGTTGATCGTCGCCCGCTGCAGAATGTTTTCCGCTGCCCGAGACTGTTCTCGAATGGAGTCGAGTTCCCCCTGGATGCCCTCCAGCTCATCGAGCGCGGCTTCGCGATAGGTACTCTCGGTCTGGATGATTTCCTGCTCCTGTTTGCTGATCTGTGAGTGGGTTTCGGAGACTTCCGCCGTCAGGCGGCCGATCTGGCCGTTCGCTTCCGCGATCGCCCGCTGGATAGCCTTTATCTCTGTCTTGCGGATCAGCCCCTGCTTCAAGAGGATCTCCTTCCCTTCCGCCTCTTCCCGCAGAAGCTTCAACTGGAGGACCATCGCATCGCGTTGCTTTTCGTAACCTTCAGCGCGATACCGCAACGCCTCGATATTTCGCTCGAGCAAAGCTATCTCGCTGTTGCGCTTGGATTTCCAGGCTTCAAAGTTGAGCCGCTGCCCTTCCAGCATTGGAGCGATATCGACATCGCCCTGATTGTCCGCAACGAGGGATGGAAACACCAGCTCATCGGATCCGGCGAACTGGGAGGTAAGGCGCGCGGCGATGGCCTCAAGCCTGATGCGCCGCAGGAACAGCTCCCGTTCCCTAGCCAGCGCAGCCGTTTCGTCGAGGCGTACCAGCGGCTGATCTAGCTCGACCTGATCGCCTTCGTTGACCAGGATTTCCTTGATGATCCCTCCCTCGAAATGCTGGATGACCTTGTTTTGTCCAGTGGCGACGAAACTGCCCTGCGTGATGACTGCCGCCGCAAGCGGAGCTGTAATCGCCCAGCCCCCGAACCCCCCGAATGTCAGGGCAAGGAGTGCGAGGCCTACGGTCGTCTGCTTCCGGATCGACCGGGGAACGTCGGAGTACCATTCGATGTCATGAACTTTCGCAATGTCGGACATTTTACGATCGCCTTCAGCTTATCTGGTGCCCGAAGGAACCGTTCTCTATGCTCACCCCGCGCGTCGAAAGCGCCTGCAGGACGTCTTTGCGCACGCCGAACAGAGCAACGGTGCCGTTCACCAGAAGCAGGATCTTGTCGACATTGTTGAGCAGTGCTGGCCGCTGCGTGATCGTGATCACTGTGATCCTATTTTCCTTGGCGTGCTCGAGCGCGCGCACCAGCGCTGCTTCCCCGGCGCTGTCCAGGTTGGAGTTGGGCTCATCGAGCACGACCATGCGCGGGTTACCGAAGAAGGCCCGAGCAAGGGCGATGCGCTGCTTTTGGCCACCGGAAAGCGGCGCTCCGTCCGCGGCTACGACCGTTTCATAGCCGTGCGGCAACGTCGCGATCATCTCGTGGACATCCGCAAGCTTCGCCGCCTGGTAGATCTGCGCGTCCGTGGCATCGTCGCGCATGCGCGCGATGTTGGCCTTGATCGTGCCGGGAAAGAGCTGAACATCCTGCGGCAGGTAGCCGATATTCTCACCGAACTGCCGCTGATCCCAGTTGCGCAAATCCATAAGATCGAGCCTGACGCTGCCCGACGTCGGAAGGATGGACCCGACAAGCATCTTACCGAGCGTCGTCTTGCCGGCGCCGGAATTTCCGATGACGGCAAGAGAGTCTCCCGGCGCCAGTGAGAAGGAAATCCCGTTGAGAACGACCCTCTTGGTTCCCTGCGGCACATAGAGCAGCCTTTCCACGTCCAGGCGTCCTTCCGGCCGCGGCAGATTCAGACGCTCGAAATTGAGCGGCGATGACTTCAGCAGTGTCGATATGCGTTCGAACGCCGAGCGAGACTGGCTGTACTGGTTCCATCCCTCGATGGCGCCTTCGATTGGTGCTAGCGCGCGGCCCGCGATGATGGAGGCTGCGATCACCATGCCGCCGGTGATCTCGCCTTCGATCGCCAGATAGGCGCCCCACCCGAGCATGGCGACTTGCGTGAGGAGCCGCGAGCCTTTCGACAGGGCGGCAAAGACGATGTTGCGATCCTGCGCGATGACCTGTGATTTCAAGGAACCGGCCGTATCCTTGCCCCAGATCTGCACGGCCTCCGGTATCATCGCCAGCGCATTGATAATCTGCGAATTGCGCGACATGGATTCCAGGTGGAGGTTGGCTTTGACCTGCGCGGTGTTCGCCTCCCCGAACGGCCCCGCGGTGGCGCGCTGGTTGATGAGTGTGAAGACAAGCAGCAGAAGGGCCGTCACCACGACGATCGAACCGAGATGCGGATGGATCAGGAACACCGCGAGCACAAACAGCGGGGCGATTGGCGCATCGAGGAAGGAAAGCAGCGTGCGTGAGACAAGGAACGAGCGGACCTGCTGCAGATCGCCGAGCGTCTGATACTCACGGCCGTTTCCATGTAGCGAAGCCCGTGCTGCCGCACTGAGGATAGGCGAACCCAATTGTGCAGCGAATTCGACAGCTGTCCGCATGAGAATGAAGCGCCGTATCGCGTCGAACACCGCCTGCAGAACCACCGCCCCGACGATGACGATTGTCAGCATCACGAGCGTGTCGAGCGATCGGCTCGTCAGGATGCGATCCGAAATCTGGAAAAGATAGATCGGGATCGCCAAAACCAGGGCATTGCTCGCCACTGTGAAAATCATGACGATCAGGAGATTCTGTCGAACCGCAGTCAAACCGGCCTTGAGGCTGGCAGCAAAGTCGACAGGCCCAAGCCTCTTGTGAAAAACGCCATCACCACCGCCCGGTCCCTTACCGCTCGGTCCTTTGCCGCTGCCGGGGTTGGCTGCCCGGTCGGCCGGGCGTTCGCGCGCCTTGATCGGGGCACGGTCTCCGTCGATGGTGACAATGCCTTCGGGGCGGTCACCATCTTTCATGGCCGGCTTCGATAGTTCCTGTATATGCGGTGTCTCTGCTGGTGCTGAGCCGTTCTCCCGCGGGCGGGGTTCTCCGGCCTCTTTTCGCCTGTCGGCCATCTCCTGCCGTAGGGATTCTTGCCGAACCTCTTGAGGTCGATGCTTATCACCGTTTCGGGCATCTTCGGGCTGATACGGCTCAGCGGAATCCTGCCGCGGCTTCACTGCGGAAATTGGTCGTGCGGCTTCGCGTTCTGCCAGGTCGCTGGCTCTTTTCAACGCCGCCTCCTCGAAGATTTCCTGCACCAAACGGTCAATCTCTGATGTCCCTCGCTCGATCTCCGCCTCCTGCGGGTGTGGTCGACGGGAAAGACTTTCACCTGCCCTAATTTGCCGCATGGCAGCCTCTGGTTGATGAACGGCCCACCCTGGCATTTTGCCGGGCAAGCCTGATGGTATGTCGCGTTCGTCGCCCACTGATACCGCCCGGGAAACCCGTTATCCGATCATGGTGCTCAGGCCGTCCGACTGCAGATAGTCTGCATCGTACTGGCCAAAGTTGCCCGGCGGCTGCTCGCTGGTGTCCATCATGTCGTCGTCGAGAAACGCGACGGCTTCGTTGACCAGCACGTTCGGGTCCTGACCGCCGAAATCCGGTTCAGTGGATATGATATCCGCCTGTACGAGGACCTCGTTCGAGTAGTGGCCGCCGCCGACATAGGTTTTCCCGACCGAATCCAGATCCTGGATGGCAGCGTTGTTCAAAAGCGCATTTCCGCCGGTCGAGACAGACCATGCAGCATCCGGATAGGCATCCTTCGCATGCATCGCCAAGGCGAGTTGGTCGTTGTCGCCCAGAATATTCGTCTGCTTGACGTACTGGAGGTTAAGGAGGTCGCCCTTGACGTAAAGCACACGCAGGGGGCCGTATCCGGCAAAGGCGGAATCCGACAGCAATTCATTGTTCAGGTAGTCGTTGCCTGCGGCAAGATCGTTCGCCACCTCAAGATAGTGAGCCGGCAGTGTTTCGAACCGATCTGCTGCGCCTACGTTGTAGATGCTGGCTTGATTCCAGAGCAGATTTCCCGAGGTTGAAATGGAGCCGTCACCCGTGGTCCAGAAACCGTCAACAGCCCCGACGAGGTCGTTGTCGCTAAGAACGTTCAGCTGTTGAATGATGTTCGCATCGAAGACGTTTCCACCGATGATGATAAGATCGTAGCCGAAGCCGAGCTCCTCGATCGAGATATCGTTGAATGCCTTGTTGTCACCGGAATAGACGCGAGTGGTAACGCCCGAAGAGGAGAGAATGCCGACGTCGTTGTCCATCATGAAGATGAACTGCTCAAGCCAGTTCATCATCATGAGATCGCCGTCGATTTCCTTGATCACCCAATGTTTGGGGAAGCTCATCGCTCCATTGGGCGTGTCATCGTCAAAGGAATCGAAGCGCTCGAACTTCGCGATATTGAAAGCCTGTGTCGGGGCAGTGTCGTGTAGCCATCCGCCTACCGCAGAGGAGATATAGTCGTTGTCGCACCAGGCGTTGATCTGGAAGATCGCGTTGATCTCGATGTGCTTGCCGACGACTGCCGTTACCGGCGACGACGTCCAATAGTTCTGCAGAACGGCATTGTTGAGCAGAGTGTTGCCACCGGTCTCTACGTCGACCGACTGCTCGATGACGAGGCCGTTTTCCGTAAGCTGGACATTCCCGGAAGGGGCCTCTTCAGGCTCTTCGCCAAACGTGTGGTAGTCCTCGAGTTTGGAAGCTTCGTCGACTTCTTCGCCGTTTTCGAACGTCCCTTCAATGGTGGGGGACTTCTTCACAGATACGCCGCCCTCGGAATCCTCGGGAAGCTCGTCCAAAAGCTCCGAAGCAGCCGTCACGAAGCCCGCGACTTCCGCGGAAGAGCCGGGCATCTCAAGTTCGAGGATGGGCATCAGGTTCGCCGCCGCACCGGTCAACGCCGCGATCTGAAAGTTACTGGCAGGGATCGGGTTGAAGAACAGACCATGCCCACCGACGCCGAAGTAGTCGTCGTCCGACAGGCTAATGTCCTGCTTGATGTAGTTGGCGAAGGATCCCAGCGTCTCCACCTCCGGCAGGATGATCTTATGGGAAGCGTGGCTTATGATGGGTAGGGAGAAGGAGATCGGAGTGGCTATCTCGTATGCTCCCGACAGCTCGACATCGGGGGGAACAAAATTGATATAGCTCCACGGGTGCACGACAACCCATTCGGGCGCGGAAGCGCGATAGGCGAGATCGGGCTCAAAACCGACGAACCGGAAGGGAGCGGCGAACGGTATCGCCGCCGCGTTCAAGTCGGCAAGCTCGGGATCGTCAGCCTTCTTGGCACGAAACTCGTCATATGCGTCCCGAAGCCGCGCTTCTTCGACTGTAATCTCGAACAGGCCGATAAAGTGTGCAATGGCTTCCGTAATCCTGTCCATGTGCATGACACACCGCTCCTGACGAGGTCGGCTGGCCGTGTGGCCGGTCGTACCCGGTTAAGGTGGACTGCGCGGAGAACCGCGCAGTCCTGGTTGTTCAGTTTCGCTCGGAGGCGAACCGGGGCGCCTTTAGGCAGTGGCGTCGTCGAAGTCCTCGCCAGCAACGCTGCTGGTGAGGTCGCCGCCCACCACGGTCATGTCGATCGCGTTCTGCTGCAGGTTTGCACCCATCACGATCTCCTGGTTGAAGGCGCTGGTGTTGACGATGGAGTCTGCCGTCGCGGTGCTATGACCGTTGACGTAGCCATCATCGCCATTGTTGGAGCCCCACGTTCCACCAGCACCGCCATTGCCGCCGTTGCCGTTGGTCGCAAAACCGCCATTGCCACCGGCGCCGCCACCGTCGGCAAACGCCCAGCCGCCGAAGCCGTCACCGCCGTCGCCGTTGGCCCAGGCGCCGCTCAGAGCGTGACCGCCATCTCCGCCGCCGGCAAAAGCGTTGCCACCTTCACCTTCGCCGCCGATGGCCCAGCCGCTCGTGGCGTCGCCGCCGGCACCGTTGCCGCCATTGCCGCCATCACCGCCAACGCCCAAGCCAGCTCCGGCACCAACGCCGCCGCCAAAACCGGCGCCGAGGGCATCGCCGCCAGCGCCGCCGTCGCCGGCATCATCAGCGTTGCCGCCGTTACCGCCGTTACCGCCTTCGCTGGTGCCGCCGTTGCCGCCCTGGCTATTGCCGCTGTTGCCGGCGTTGCCGGCATCGCCGCCGAAGTTGAGGATCGGAATGCCAGCGAAGAACGCGTCCACGGCGTCTCCGCCCTCGGCATCGCCGCCGTCACCGGTTTCCTCAGCGTCGCCGCCATTGGCTTCGTCGCCGTTGCCGCCGCTGCCGCCGTTTCCGCCTTCGCTGTCGCCGCCCTCTTCACCGTCACCGGCGAACGCTGCACCGACACCGAGGCCCAGGCCTAGGCCGAGGCCGACACCGACGCCTGTCGCGCCGTTGCCGCCATTACCGCCTTCGCCCTTGCCGCCGTCGGCCTTGCCGGTATCGGCCTTGCCGCCTTCACCCTTGCCGCCATCGGCATCGCCGCCATCGCCTTCTCCGCCGGCCGCTATGCTGACGGCTAGACCGCCATCGCCTTTGCCGCCGTCGCCTTTGCCGCCGATGGCAAAGCCGCCATGGCCACCGTCACCACCGTTTGCGTCGGCGTTGGAACCGCCAGAACCGCCACCGCCACCGGCATCGATCCCGTCGTCCGCCTTGGCGAAGCCGCCGTGAGAATCGATCTCTTGCCAGAACTGGTCGTCGTTCTTGACCTCGGCGCTGTGCAGCATGTCGTCATCAGAGATGTTGGCGGCTTGGTTGATGACGTTGCCGACGTCGTTCCCGGCACCGTTGAGGGATTCTTCGAGGACATCCTCGAAGTTGGTGTTGAACATGCCCTCAATGGTGTTGAAGCCCTTCATGTCGATATCGGCGAAGTCGTCGTCCGAGGGCTTGTAACCGTGCAGATCGATGCCAACGTCTACATCCACGTCCACATCGGTCTCGTTCTTGTTGATATTGACACTCTTGTTTAGGTTGGCATTGGCGTTTGCGTTGCCGTTGCCGTTACCGTTGAGGTTGCCGTTGCCATTCAGGTTGCCATTCCCATTGAGGTTCAGGGACGTGCTTTCCTGTGATTGCTCCTGCCCTTGTCCCTGACCCTGTCCTTGTCCCTGACCTTGGCCTTGTCCCTGACCTTGGTTCTGTTCCTGTTCCTGGTCAGGATCAAACCAACCGAAAAGGTTGTTCCAGATACCCATGATCGTGTCCTCTCTTTCGAGGCCGCGACAGCTTAACCGCTATTCATCTCCTTAGGGCTTTCGCTGCGCGGGCGTTGAATTTCACTAACTTCGTTTGGCGGCCGGACGCGCATCGACGCGGACGAATGCCATTTTCCTTTGCTCAGTTTCGGTGATGCAGTTCCTCCCGTTCTTGTCGCCGGGAGATGGCGGACTCTTCCGCTCCCGGCCTACGAGAGGCAGTGTGTGGCCGGTAATGAACCGACAGAAGACACCAGTTCGGCCTAGGCTGGTCGGTGGGGAGCCCGCAAGTGAAGTAGATGCCGGCCATCGGGTAGGCCCATCTAATCAAAATCGGTGGGGCCCCTCGTCTGGAAGGTGTTGCCCATAAGGCCTTGGGTCTGGCCGGAGGTTAGATCGTTCGGACTATTTCCGGCTGTCAATTGCCACGTCTACATTCTACCCTGTCGCGATTGAAAACGGGGAAGACCGAAGGCCGGCCATCGATGCCCAAGCTCCAGGATATCCTGCTTCTTGTAGGGCAACTGAACTACACGTGGACCAACACGGAAAGCCTGCTGATCTACCTGATCGCGGGGCTTGCCGGCGTGGACAAGGAAACGGCGATCATAATTTTCCTGACGCTGAACACACCACGCGCCAGGATCGATCTTGTCGAGCGTCTTGCGAAGATGCGGAAGACGCCAGCGGCGTGTAGGTCGGAAATCCTTGAAGTCACTCGGCAATTATCGAAGGAAGCAAGCCTTCGCAACAAGTTCAACCACTGCATCTATTCTTTCGACCCCGAAAGCGGGCGGGGAATCACGCAGCTGATGCGCATTTTCGAAGGCAAGGATGACATCAAATACGGTAAGGTCGAGAGCCTCGATGACCTGGAGGTCGAGAAGATAAAGAAGAGTGTCTCTTCGCTTGCCGAGATAAACAAGACAATCTGGGCCATTGCCCGCAAGTACGATTTTCCAACGTCGTGAGTGCTATGCCATCGCTCGCCACTCGCTCGCCGTGACGGATGCGGATCCCAAAGTTGGGCAAGCGAAATATGATCATCCTTCCAGATCGATCCAGACAGGGGCATGATCGCTGGCATCCAGATGGCCTCGGATTTCCCTGTCGACATCAGCATCAGCCAGGCGGCGCTCCAACGCCGGGCTGAGCAGGAGATGGTCGAGGCGCAGGCCGGCATTTCTCTGCCATCGGCTCCGTCGGTAGTCCCAGAAAGTATAGACGGTCTCGTCCGGGTGAATCTTGCGGATCGCGTCAATCCATCCCTGCGCAAGCAGTCTGCGGTATGCTTCCTGGCTCTGCGGTTGGACGAGGGCGTTGTTGTCGTAGGAACGGGTGGGATAGATGTCGTGCGGCTCCGGGACAACGTTGTAGTCACCGGCAAGAACGGCCGGAACGCTTGCTGAAAGAAGTTCGGCCGCGTGGACGATCAGCCGTTCAAGCCAGGCAAGCTTGTAGTCGAACTTCGGTCCCGGCTGCGGGTTTCCGTTGGGCGCGTAGAGCGAGGCAATCAGGACACCGTTTACCGCGGCCTCGATATAGCGAGCTTGGCCGTCATCGAAGGCGCCAGGCAGGTCCGCTCGCGTCAGCACCGGCTCGGCATCGCGGGCAAGGATCGCAACGCCGTTCCAGGAGGATTGCCCGCGCCAGACGGCGCCGTAACCGGCTCTCTCAAGGGCTGCACGCGGAAACTGCGCGTCGGCCGCCTTCAGTTCCTGCAGGCAGACCACGTCCGGCTCCGCCTCGCGGAGCCACTCGAGCAGATTATTCAAACGCCGGTTGATGCCGTTAATGTTGAAGGTCGCGATCTTCATGCGTTGCAGCCGTTAACGCGCGACCTTTTCGGCCCATGAGCTCACCGCCGCCGCCATCGTCTTCAGATGATCGGCAGCAGAGTAGCCCGATATCGACTTCCGGGGTTTCAGATCGTGATCTCCATCCTCGAGCCAGAGGATCTCGATACGATCGGATAGCGCGTAGCCGGCGACTTCCTCGCGGGTGCCGAATTGATCGCGCGTGCCCTGGCAGATCAATGCCGGTGTTTTCAGGCCAGCCAGATGCCTCGTCCTGAGTTGTGTCGGCTTTTGAGGAGGATGGAAAGGATAGCCGAGGCAGAGGAGGCCCGCGATCCTGTTCTCGGCAAAAAGATCGTCTGCCACCATGCTGGCGACGCGGCCACCCATCGACTTGCCGCCAATGATCAGTGGAGCATTCGCGCCGACTTTGGCGACTGCGGCTCGATACTCGTCCTTCAGCGTTTCTGCTCGAGGCGGGGGCTTTCGCCCGGCTGAAGTCCGGCGGCCCGCCATGTAGCCGAATTCGAAGCGGGCGACGCGAAATCCTGCGTCGCCCAGCGCCTTTGCGGCAGCCGTCATGGACGCGGAGTCCATCGGCGCACCGGCGCCATGGGCAAGCAGGATCGTCGTGCGGGCATCCTGAGGACCATCGAAGAGGAACTGTCCGCTCATTCAGCCCGCATTCCTTGTGGCGAAATGAAGATCGACGAAGTGGACGCCTTTGGTCGCATTGCGCGCCCACTCGGAGTTCTTGTCGAGTTCGAGATAGCGGGTCCACCACCTGCGTGCATCGGCAAGATTATCGGCCTCAAACTCCAGGGCTGCCAGATTGTAGATGGCATCCGCATAACCGCCGTCGAGGACGATCGCCTTTTGCAGATATTTGCGCGCCGAACCCGGATGCCCCGTTTCTTTCAAGAGACTTGCAAGATTGAACCAGGCCTCAACGAACTCGGGATCGAGCTTCAGAGCAAGGAGATAGGCCTGGCGCGCTTCATTCGACCGGCCGACTGCGCGCAGGCTGTTTGCACGATTGAAAGCGGCAACCGCGTCACCCGGGTCAAGGGACAGGCACCGCTCGTAAAGCGCAGCGGCCTGGTTATACCGTTCCCCCGCCTCCGCCTCTTCCGCCCGCTCGAAAAGTTCTTCCAGCTCTATATCGCCTACCCGGTCTATCGGCAGCAGCAGCTGACCGTCAAGCTCACTCAGTCGTTCGCCCATGCGGGCGTAGATCGCATCCCGCCCTTCCGCCTCGAGCGACAGCGAGGTGAGCGTCGTCACGGGATTTGACGATCGATGTACGGATTTGACGATGGCACTCCAGCCGGCTCCGCCTGCGATCAGGCTTGCATATTTCTTCGCCAGGATCAGATCGCGGAATGAGTAAGGTTCGCGGTCATGTTCGAATGCATCGAAGAGAGACAAGAGTGCGAATTGGCGCTCGGCAAGCTTCGACTGCTCGAGCAGTTCCAGTCGGCTGATGGATGAGGCCGCGGGCGCCTGCAAAAGCCCCAGGAGCCGGAGGAAGCCATTTTCGCTGACGGGGTAACGGCCGGCACCACATTGAGCATCGAAGCGAGCCTCGATTTCCACCTCGCCGTCGCGCGAAAGAAGCTTCCGGCCGAAGACGACGTGCGAGGTCTTGCGGGTCACGCCGCTTCTGAGATGCCCTTGCTGCCTTTCCACCTCCCGTGCTGCCAGTCGCCTGGGAAAGGCCGCCAGCGCGCCGACGATACCGAACGTTTTTCCCGCTACCGAGGTCACGCCTTCTTCCGACTGGTGCGCTTGGAAGCCGGCCTTTCAGCACCTGCCGCTACCTTGGCCGCTGGCTTTGCCGCCGGCTCGGACTTGGTCTTGCTCTTGGCCGGAGGCTTCGGCTGCGAAAGGCTGGCCTTGAGCGCATCCATGAGATTGATGACATTGCCACGCTCGGGTGCGGCGGCGACAATGGGTTTGTGTCCCTTGAGCTTCTCCTTGATCATGCTCATCAAGGCGATTTCATAGCGATCCTCGTAGTCGGCGGGATCGAACTCCGTCGTCTTCTGCTCGATCAGCTTCTCGGCAAGCTCCAGCATTTCCGGATCCGGGTTGCCCACCGGAATGTTGCCGAAATACTCCGCCGTCCCGCGCACCTCGTTCGGGTTTCTCAGCGTGCAGACGAACATACCTGTTTCGCGCGGAGAAATCGTGATCACGCGCTCGCGGCTGGAAAGCACCAGCCGAGCGATCGCCAGCTTCCCGGATTTTCGTAGCGCCTCGCGAAGCACGACGAACGTCTCTTCGGCCATCGCACCGTCGGGAGCGAGATAATAGGGCGTGTCCTGATAGATGATGTCCACTGAATCCTCGTCGACGAAGGCCTCGATGTTCATCGTATGGTTGGACTCGATACGCACACTTTCCAGATCCGAATCTTCAATGATGATGTACTGCTTGTCCTCATACTCGTAACCCTTCACGAGGTCGGACCGCTCGACCAGCCCCAGTTCCGGATCGACCGGCTTCATGTTGATCCGATTGTGCGTGTCCTTGTGGAGCTGATTGAAGCTGATGCGGTCCCTCGAACTCGTAGCCGGGTAGAGCCGGACGGGGCAGCTCACCAGGCTCAGCTTCAGGTAACCCTTCCAACTGGCTCTTGGCGCCATGACAATCTCCTACGCAACTACTTCCTTGCCGCCTGCAGGGCAGGTAGGTCCCGAGCAAAATCCGAGATTTCAGCCCAAGGATCGCCGGAAGTCGTTAACAAGCCCGGAAGAGAAGAATAGTTCAAATCTTCCGGAGCGTCGATGGATTCCACGTCGGCCCAACTCAGCGGCGTCGATGCCGGCAGGTTGGTTCTGGCGCGCAGGGAATAGGGAGCGGCAGCCGTGGCGCCGCGCGCGTTGCGGTGGAAATCGATGAAGATCCGGCGTTTCCTGTTCTCCTTCCCCATGGTTGTCGTGAAGGTCCCGGGCGCGGTTGCTGCGATCTTGGAGGCGATATCGCTCGTTCGTTGGTGGACCTGTTTCCAAGCGAGCTTCGGCTTGATCGGCACGACCACGTGGATGCCCTTGCCGCCCGACGTCTTGACGAATGGGAAGAGCCCGAGACTTTCGAGCTCGGCGCGGATGTGAACCGCCGCCTCAACGACCTCTCGCCAACCGATCCCTTCGCCGGGGTCGAGGTCGAAGACGATCCGATCCGGCTTCTCGAGCTTCCTGCGCATCGCACCCCATATGTGGAATTCGACAACGCCGAACTGAGCGAGAGCCAAATAGGCCTTTGCATCTTCCACAGCGAGGTAGGTCTTCGTCTCCCCTTCGGAATTGACAGCGGGGAAAGTTGCAACGGATGCAGGCATGCCAGCGAATGCGTGGCGTTGGAAGAAGCAGTCCTGCGGCTTGCCCGTCGGGCAGCGCATCAGCGACACCGGGCGGCCGATGACGTGCGGCAGCATGAAGTCGCCGACTAGCGCATAATAAACGGCGATGTCGAGCTTGGTCGGCCCAGATTTTCCGAACAGGCGCCGTGTCGGATTGGTCACCCACACGGAGGCGAGATCGGCATCGGAAATCAGCCGCTTCCGCTCGACCGGGGACGTATTGCCGGATAGTTCCGCTTCGCGCAGACCCTTGAACACGGCATGGCGAAGCATGTTGTCGGTGGTGCGGTTGGCGTAGTGGATATGGGCGGAGAGAACCGGGCGGACCCAGATGACATCCTTGGGCGCGCCTTCAAGCTTCACCGCGCCTGGTCTGAGCGGCTCCAACCGCTCGCGAAGCCGGCCGAGTGTCTCAGCATCAAAGCCCGTGCCGACTTTGCCGCGATAAGAAAGTTCGCCATCCTCCCACTCGCCAAGCGCCAGCGCGGCTATTCCCTCTGCAGCCTCGGAAACCGTGTAACCGGCGATGACGAAGTCGCCCACCTGCAAGGCCTTGGTCTTCGTCCATGTCTTCGAGCGGCCCTGATGATAAGGAGCCGAGGCCCGTTTTGAGACAATGCCCTCCAGCCCCATCTCGCATGCCTGATCGTAGAACGCCTTCCCTCCGCCGATGATATGGTCACTGAGCTGAATGGCGGAGCGCCCCGTCACGTGAGCGGAAAGCAGGCCTGCCAACAGCTCCTTGCGGTGTTGGATGGAGACATTGGTGAGGTCCCAGCCGTCAAGATACACGAGGTCGAAAGCGTAGAAGAGTAGTTTATGGCCGAGCCCCTCGGCGAGCGCATCCTGCAGCAGCGCAAAGCGGCTGACGCCGTTCTCATCGAGAACCACAACCTCGCCGTCGATGATAGCTTGGCGGCAAGGAAGCGGCGTGAATACGGCGGCGAGATCACGGTAGCGCTTGGTCCAGTCCAGCCCGCCACGGGTCGTCAGCCGCACTTTGCCGTCCGATATATGCACCATCGTACGGTAGCCGTCGAACTTGATCTCGTGCAGCCAGTCGTCTCCCGCCGGAGGATTGCTGGAGGGGCTGGCAAGCTGAGATTCGATGCGGTCGGGGAGAGGCGCCTTCACCGCTCCAGCGAGCGTGCCGGGTTTCAGCGGGCCCGAATGCTTCCGCTTCTCGATCAGCTCCTCGATCAGCCGGCCGCTTTTGACACTTTCGGGCCGCGCGGCGAGGATATCGACGGTACTGTCCGCTGCGAGATCCTTTTCCTTGAAGAGAAGCCAATTCCGCTTTTGCTCGCCGGGCTTGGGCTTCAGGCGCGCCAGCATCCAGCCGCCATTCAGCTTTTCACCGGCCAGGCGGAATTTGAACGCACCGGAAGCCAGGCTCTCCTCGACGTCGTCCATGGGTGCCCAGACGCCACTGTCCCAGACGATCATTGGGCCGCCGCCATACTCGCCTTCCGGGATGACGCCCTCGAAGTCTATATATTCGAGAGGATGATCCTCGGTCTCGACCGCCAGCCGCTTTTCCGCCGGATCAAGCGAAGGCCCCTTTGGAACGGCCCAGCATTTGAGTGTATCGCCGATCTGGAGCCGCAGATCATAATGGTCGGCCGTCGCCCAATGCTTATGAACGACGAAACGATTGTCCCCGCCGCCGCCGACACTTCCGACCGGCTCGGACGTTTTCGAGAAGTCGCGTTTGCTCTGGTATTCTCGCAGCTCGGTCTTGGCCATGACATGACTATGACCGAAGGATCATGCTTCGCAAGTTCGTTGTGGACACTTCTCGACCGGCCATTCACGCCGCGGCTTATTCCAGGATTGCACGATTGAGGTTGAGGGCCTGGTCAAGACCGATAGCCTTGTCCCGGCCGGTCGCACCAGCTAGTCGTGTCGAGGTGAGATCGGCGCCGGTGAAGACCGCTCCCTCGATCGTGGCGTCGTCGAAACTGGCGCCGCCGAGCAGCGCAGAGGTAAAATCCACCCCCGAGAGGTTCGCTCCGCGCAGGCTTGAAAATTCCAGATCGGCGCGGGAAAGGTCGGCGCCAGTAAGATCGGCGCCGTCGAGAGAAGCTGACTTGAGAACGGCGCGGCCAAGCCCCATGGATTGGTTGCGCATGTCGGCGCCAAGCCGCGCATTCACGAGCGTCGCGTTCCTGAGGCTGGCGCGTGTCAGATCGCCGATGATGCGGGCGCCGGTGAGGTCAGCGCCGTCGAAGCGGGCGCCGATGGCCTGGGCGGCGAACAGGCTGGCGCCGGTAAGGTCGGCGCCGGAGAGATCGACGTCGAGCAGCCACGCCTGATCGAGCGTTGCCTCCGCAAGGCGGGCGTTGACAAGGCTCGCATTGTTGAGCACGGCGACGCGCATATTGGCCCCGGTGAAGTTGAGGCCGGACAGGTCGAGGCCGGCAAGGCGGCGTCCCGAGAGGTCTGCGGGCTTATCGGCTGTCGCTGCCGCGAGGATTTCCTCCACGTCGGCGCGCGTCATCTCGGCCTGGGTCATCTGCGGAGAGGTGAGGTCCACACCGCCGAGCATGCCTTGTGTCGGGGCCGGCCCGGCACTGGCGCAGATGGCCATACAAACATACGCCGCCATAGTGGCGCGCCGCATTTCGACATCCTCCTGCCAGCAAGCCGTTGACCGGCATTTGTGAACAACCTGTGCCTGCCGAAAGTGATTGCAACAGCAATGTGCCAAGGGGTCAAGGCCGGTAAGCGTGGCCGCCGATGCACGGCCGTTGCAGACGCTGGAGCGGATCTGTGAAAACCTTCACGTATCCACTCATTGCTTTACCGATAGGATGCGGACGGTCGGATTGCGGGAGAAATCGACCGAGATGGAAGATGACACCACCTCTTGAGCCAGCGTCGTCGGATCCGTCGCGTAATGAAACTGATGGTCTCGCACGCACAACAGGCATATGCCGGCGAGATCACTGCACACGCTCGGAAGCGGGCTGGCTCGCAACTTGCCTCACTGGCCTTGATCTTGAGAAAGTTTCTTAAACAAAATTCATCTATGGTTGTCGCCCAAGCGGGGCATCTCTAGCGATGGTAAGTGAGTGGGCGCGCAGGTTTTGGCGGTTACCGATGGTGTGGCAATGCAGCCTTGTCGTCGCTGCCGCGATTCTGGGAGCAGAAGCGCTAACGCTCTTATTCTATTCGATTTTCTTCAGCGATCGTCTCTATCTCGATCTGCTTCTCACCGCCATTATCGTGCTAATCGTGGCCTATCCGCTTGCATATATATTCCTTACCCAATCCGTTCGCCTGCTGCACCTGACCGAGGCGATCGAACGCGCCTCCCGTATCGACGACCTAAGTCAGTTACTCAATCGCAAGAGCTTTCTCGCGGAAACAGATGCTCTGCTCACCAGATGTTCCACCGGTAGTGCGGGGACATTCCTTTACTTGGATATCGATCACTTCAAGCTGATCAACGACGAGATGGGGCATGCTGTCGGAGACGAGGTTATTCGTAGAATGGGCCTCGCATTGCAGCCTTGGGCCGGGAAAGGGAATGTTGTCGGGCGTCTTGGTGGCGAGGAGTTCGCGATATTCATGCCCGGCGGCGATCCGGGAGATGCGCAGGTCTTATACCGACACATTGCCCTGAAAGCCAAAGACATTGGCCAGGAGCTTGGCCTTGGCTCCCAGCACGTTTGTCTAAGCGCGGGCGTGGCTTCGCATCAATCCGGACAGTCCCTCTCGGCCCTCATGAAGCTCGCCGACGAAAACCTTTACAAGGCCAAATCCGGTGGCCGGAACAGATTGGAGTCTGGATATCCAGGGATTGCGGCATAGCGTCGTCCAGCCAATTGAGAAGATGAGGACAAACCATCAGGCCTTTCGCGGTGGATCCTCGCGATTTGGTGTCCCAGCTTGAGGCGGCGAGTTTAAGCGGGCCACTGCTGATCAATGATGTGGTCTATGCCGAACTTGCGGTTAGGTACGAGCGCATCGAGGACACTCGGAGTGTTTATGGACGAAGCCGGGCTGGAAATGACGCCGATGCCCCGGGCAGCTCTTTTTCTGGCCGGGAGGGTCTTTACGCAATACCGCAAGAGGGGCAGGGCGCGCACAGGCGTGCTGCCCGACTTCTTCGTCGGCGCCCACGCAGCTGTCGGGCAGCTCCCACTGTTGACTCGTGATGTTGGGCGCTATCGGACCTATTTTCCGACATTGAAACTGATCGCGCCTAATCCCTGATGGCCACGTCAAATTAGGCAACACGGGGCGGGGGAGGGGCCTCAAAGTCGCGCCTCTTTGACGCCCTGTGCCAGTCCTCTGACGAGTGTCGAGACGGCTTCGGCGGGGTCTGCGGTTGTTTTGCCGTCTTGGCCGAGGACATTGGCGATGGCGTTGACGATGGCGGTGCCGACGACGACGCCGTCGGCGGCGGCGCCGATGGCGCGGGCCTGGCTGGCGGTCTTGACGCCGAAGCCGACGCAGACGGGCAGGTCGGTGTGGCCCTTGATGCGGGCGACGGCGGCGCTCACCTTCGCCGTGTCGGTCAGCGCCGAGCCGGTGATGCCGGTCATCGACACGTAGTAGACGAAGCCGGAGGTGTTCTCGAGCACCTTGGGCAGGCGCCTGTCGTCTGTGGTGGGGGTGGCGAGGCGGATGAAGTTGATGCCGGCGGCCAGCGCCGGCAGGCACAGCTCCGCGTCCATCTCCGGCGGCAGGTCGACGACGATGAGGCCGTCGATGCCGGCTTCCACCGCATCCTTGAGGAAGCGGTCGACGCCGTAGATGTAGATGGGGTTGTAGTAGCCCATCATGACGATCGGCGTGGCATCGTCCTCCTGGCGGAAGCTCTTGGCCATCGCAAGCGTCCTGGCCAGCGTTTGTCCGCCCTTCAGGGCCCGCAGGCCCGCCGCCTGGATGGCCGGGCCGTCGGCCATGGGGTCGGAGAACGGCATGCCGAGCTCGATGATGTCGGCGCCGGCCTTGGGCAGCGCCTTCATGATGGCGAGCGCGGTCGCGTAGTCCGGGTCGCCGCCCATGAAATAGGTCACCAGCGCCGGCCGGTTCTCCTGCCTGAGCTTGGCGAAAAGCGTGT
>NZ_WQNI01000012.1 GCF_010993735.1 Chelativorans alearensis | reverse complement strand
TGCCGAGGCTGCGCAGGAGCGGCACCGGGCTTGCGGGCCTCTGTTTGCGCGGGGGCGGCAGACAGACGGTGAGACCGCGCGCGGCGGCCTCGGCCGGGCGCAGCAGGCTGAGGATGGCGCGCCAGAGATGGCGGGGCAGGGTCTTTCGAGGCTCGCCCTCGGCCAGCACCTCGGGATCAGGCCCCACGGCCGGCCCGGCCAAGGCCACGAGCGATGCGACGATGCGCTTCAGCGCCTCGCGATCCCGCTCGATTGCCGCAGTTCCGTCCATCGCCCACTCCTTTCGTCCAAGTGGCGGACGCCCACTCCTTTCGTCCAAGTGGCGGATTATCGCACGGGTCGGGAGGGGCGTGAATGGGAATAGGAAAACATTCCTGACAGATGCTGACAGGGTGCGCCATGCGCCGGGGGCGAAGGCGCGGTTGCGTGGCGGGATGGATTGGCGTGGCAAGGCATGGTGCAAGGCCCCCTCTCTTGCGATTTCTAAGGCTTAGCTTCGCTAAACCTAAGAAATCGCTTTCTCCCCCACCAAGGGGGAGATAAGGCGGCATCGGCGCTCCCGCTAATCGCCAACACCGGGGATCAGCCCAAATCCTCACCGATTCGGTCCAGCTTCGATAGGCATTACCAAAGTAAATAGAGTGGCACGGGCAACGCGCCCCGCTTCCCACGTTCTTTGACATAGCCCGGCGGGCAAACCCCGCGCGGCAACGGATAGGTGTGGCTCGACCTTGCCGGCCGAAACCATTTGCGAATGTGGATTTTCGAGAAATGGTACGGTTGGGTGGATTCGAACCACCGACCTCAGGAGCCACAATCCTGCGCTCTAACCAACTGAGCTACAACCGCATGGCGTCGTGCGACTGCCGCGTCATTACGGGCAAACGGACGCTTTTTCAAGTGCCATGCGCGGGTAGGCTGCGAAGCGGTGCAAAAAAGAAAAGACCGGGGGGAGGGACCCGGCCTTTTCAGGAAAGGGCTGGCGGGAGGAGGAGGAGATGCCAGCCCAATGTTCTTGCGAACGGGCCGGATATAGGCCCGTGCGCGAAAGTTTTCAGCGCGACCGTTCGCCTCAGGCGGCGGCCTGCTTCAGCGCCTTCTCGAAGGCGTCCTTGACCGGCTTGGTGACCTCGGTGGCCGCCTTCTGGGAGATCGCCTGGAACTCCTTGGCCTGGTCGGCGGCGAGTTCCATCTGCTTGCGCAGGAAGGAGCTCTGCAGCTCGATCACCTCGGAGAAGGAGGAAGCGCCAACCAGCGCCTCGAACTGGGCGAAATTGGCCTCGGCGCCAACGCGCATGGCGGCGATGGACTTCAGAACCAGCTCGTCGCCCACGGACTTGGCGTTCTCAAAGGAAGCCTCGAAAGCCTTGCGGGCATCCTCGGCGCCGGACTTCATCTTCTCGTAGGTCTCGCGGGTCTGCTCGGCGCTCTTCTCGGCGAAGCTGCGGAACTGCTCCGTTGCCTTGGAGGCGTCGAAAGTGGGGAACTCGGTGCCTTCCGGCTTGTTGCTGGTCTTGCTCATGTGTCGATCCTCTTGTCTACTGTGGGCGGCTCTCTGGACGGCCCCGAACTGAATGTGAGCCTAATATAACACGTATTTTGTGCATTGCAACATTTTTGTTGCGGCGCAGCAATCGGAGGCGACGGGCGGGGATTAACCAATGGACGAATTGAAGCTGTCGACAAATGCGGGGTTTGTGGACGGGCGCTTGCCGTGCTCTTATTACTAATGACTGGTTAATCTTGGGCTCACCAGCGGAAAATGGTTCGATCTGAATGGCGTCGGCGTATTCGTTCCTCGACATAGCGGTTCTCGACGAGGTGCGCGAACGGTTCGCCGCGGGCGACGCGCTGGCGGTGCTGTCCGTCGATCTTGCGGAAATCGTCTGGGCCAACGGCCCCGGTGCGGCGTGGCTCGGCTATTCCGATATCGAGGCGGCGATCGGCAGCGCGCCGCGGCTTCCGGCTGTGGCGCTGCGGCAGGTCGCGGCCGCGCCGGGCTTTCCCGATATCGGCCGCGACAGGCCGCTTGCCCTCAGGCTGGCTGGCGGCTTGAAAAGCCAGATCGTCACCCTGCAGGCAAGTGCGATCGCGTTGCCGCGCGGCGAAAAGGCCCTGCTTCTGGCCCTCCCCTCGCCGGCTCCTGAAAAGGAACGGGCCGAGCGTATCGTCGCCGGTTTCGACGAACCCGGCCACTTCGCCGCCCTTCTCGACGAGGAAGGCAACGTGGCGGCGGCATCCGAGGGCTTCGAGGCGCTGGGCGTGACAGTGGACACGCTAAGGGCGCTGATCGAGGAGGTGCACGGAGAAGAAGACCGGCTGGTCAAGAAGCCGATCGCCGGCGCGCGCCGATTTCCCGCCGGCATCGCCCGCCTCACCGACGTGCCGGCCACACATCTGCTGGTCGTGGTCGACGAAGGTACCACCCCTACCGATTTGGCAGTGGACGACGCAGATCTGGCCGAGAGCGCGCCGGAGGCGCCGCAAGCGATGGAGCCCCAGCCGCGCGCGGCGGAGCCGGAGGAACCGGCCCCTGCGCCCGTTGCGGAGGAGCCCCTCCCCGCCGCGGAACGCCGCGGCACGGAAAGCCGCCCCGAGAGCGAAACGCACGCCGCGCAGACGGTTCGTTTCGCTTGGCGCACGGATGCGGAGGGCCGCTTCTCCGCCATTTCGGATGGGTTTGCCGAAGCCATGGGAGCGCCCGCCGCCGATATAATCGGCCGCACCTTCCGCGAGGTCTCCAATGCCTTCGGGCTGGACCCGACCGGCTCCATCGGCCGCCTTCTGGAGCGGCGTGACACGTGGTCGGGCCGCACCGTCATGTGGCCGCTCTCGGGCACGGAATTGAAGGTGCCGGTCGATCTCGCCGCCCTGCCCGTCTACGGACGTGGGCACACCTTCGAAGGTTTCCGCGGCTTCGGCATCGCCCGGCTGGGCGAGGCGGAGGCCGATACTGAAAAGATCGGCATGGCGCTCACGCCTTCCGCTCCGGAAGACGAAGCCCAGGATCTTCCGCCCGCGGAAGATGGCGAGACGCAGGAAGCGCCTCCCGAAGCCGTAACCGACCCTTTCCTGGGCGAGACGCCGGCCATCAGCATCTCCGACGGTCCGGAGCGGCGCACGACGGATAAGGTCATTCGCCTCGCCGAGCACCGCGAGGATACGCGGGAGACGCGCCTGTCGGCTTCCGAACGCACGGCCTTCCGCGAGATCGGCGAACGGCTGCGGCGGGCCAGCGAGGCGGCGGCCGCGCGGGCGGCGGAGGTGAGCGAGGCGGAAGAGCCTGAAGCGGCGGAGGAAGCTCCCGTTCTGGAGGAGACCACGGCGGAGGAGACGGGGCTGGAGCCCGTGGGCACCGCGAATGCCGCGGCGGAAATGCAGGAGCAGGCGGCCGAGCCTGACGAAGAGCAGCAGGCGCTGCCACCCGATTTCACCCCCTCGGCCTTTGCTCACCCTGCCCCGGAGCGCCGGGAGAAGACCGCCGATACCGGCCTTCTGACGCATCTGCCGCTGCCCATCCTCATCCATTCGGGCGACCGGCTGCACTATGCGAACCGGGAGTTCTTCACCTTCACCGGGTACGAGGATCTTGCCGCACTCGAGGCTGTCGGTGGCATCGGCGCGCTGTTCGAAGAACCGCAGGACAGCGCCGAGGAGGCGCCGAGCCGCACCCTGCGGCTGACCACAGCGCAAGGCGCGGACATCCCGGTGGAGGCGCATCTGCAGTCGGTGCCGTGGGAGAACGGGAAGGCGCTGATGCTGGCACTGCGTCCGGTGCGGGAAGGCGCAGGCGAGAAACCGGAGGGCGCCGCGCCGCGGGCCGAGGATGCCGACGAAGTCGAAGCGCGCCTCATGGAGATGCGTGCCATCGTCGACACGGCAACGGACGGCATCGCCGTCATCGCCGACGACGGCACCATCCGCTCCATCAACCGGCCGGCCGAAGCGCTGTTCGGCTTCGATGCCGAGCATGTGACGGGCAAGCCCTTCAGCTCGCTTTTCGCCATCGAGAGCCAACGCACGGTGCAGGACTATCTGGCCGCCCTTGCAGACAACGGGGTGGCGAGCGTCTTGAACGACGGCCGGCAGGTGATCGGACGCGAGGCGCAAGGGCGCTTCATCCCGCTTTTCATCACCATCGGCCGCCTGCCGAACCACAGCGGCTACTGCGCCGTCCTGCGCGACATCACCCACTGGAAGCGTGCCGAAGAGGAACTGACCCAGGCGCGCGCGCAGGCCGAACGCGCCTCTTCACAGAAGAGCGGGTTCCTCGCCCGCGTCAGCCACGAGATCCGCACGCCGCTCAACGCCATCATCGGCTTTTCCGAACTGATGATCGACGAGAAGTTCGGCCCCATCGGCAACGAGCGCTACCGCGACTACCTGCGCGACATCAACCGCTCCGGCAACCACGTGCTCGACCTGGTGAACGACCTCCTGGACATCTCCAAGATCGAGGCCGGACAGCAGGAGATGCAGTACGAGGCCGTACCGCTCAACGAGACGCTGGGCGAGGTGGTCGCCATGATGCAGCCGCAGGCAAACAGCGAGCGCGTCATCATCCGCTCCAGCTTCGCCTCGCGGCTGCCCGACGTCGTCGCCGACTTGAGAAGCGTACGCCAGATCGCCCTCAACATCCTGTCGAATGCCGTGCGCTACACGCCGGCGGGCGGCCAGGTGATCGTTTCCACTGCCTACGACCTGGACGGCTCCGTTGTGATGCGGGTGCGCGATACGGGCCTGGGCATGAGCTCGGCCGAGATCGACGAGGCGCTGAAGCCCTTCAAGCAAATCAGCACCTTGCGCCGCAAGCGCGGCGACGGCACCGGGCTCGGCCTGCCGCTGACGAGAGCCATGGTCGAAGCCAACCGGGCGCAGTTCGCCATCACGTCGAGGCCCGGCGAAGGCACGCTGGTGGAGATCACCTTCCCGCCCACGCGGGTGCTGGCGGATTGACCTTTGCCGCCGATAACCTGACAATCGTAGTTTAGAATTATTCTAAACTACTGATTTCGTTGCCTTTCCCTTGACCCAAATACCGCTTTCCCTCATTAGAGGGCCGCGGAGAGGCAGTTCCTCCGCGGTTTGAAACCTCTTGCTGGGACCTTGCCTCCCAGTACACGGGAGAACGATGATGTTTGATACTTCCTCCAAGCTGAGAGTGGGTCTGGCGGCCCTTTCCGTCGCCGCCGGCGCTTCGCTGTTTCCGCTTTCCGCGCAGGCCGAAGGAACGGTGAATATCTACACCTACCGGCAGCCCGACCTCATCAAGCCGCTGCTGGACGCCTTCACCGAGGAGACGGGGATCGACACCGAGGTCCTGTTCCTGGACCAGGGCCTGGAAGACCGCATCGCCGCCGAAGGCGAGAATTCGCCCGCCGACGTTATCCTGACCGTCGATATCGGCCGTCTGGTCAACGCCAAGGAAAAGGGCGTCACCCAACCGGTGGTCGACAACCAGACCATCAACGAGAACATTCCCGCGCAGTACCGCGATCCGGAGGGCCACTGGATCGGGCTCACCACGCGCGGCCGGGTCATCTATGCCTCCAAGGACCGTGTCGAGCAGGACACGATCACATACGAGGAGCTTGCCGACCCGAAGTGGAAGGGCAAGATCTGCATGCGCAGCGGGCAGCACAATTACAACATCGCGCTCTTCGCCTCCATGATCGCCAATCTCGGCGAGGAGCAGGCCGAGGAATGGATGAAGGGCTTGAAGGAGAATCTGGCGCGCAAGCCAGGCGGCAACGACCGTGGCCAGGCCCAGGCCATCTATGCCGGCGAATGCGACCTCGGCCTCGGCAACACCTACTATGTCGGCCTGATGATGAACAACGACGAGGAACCGGAGCAGAAGGAGTGGGCGGACGCCATCAAGGTGCTGTTCCCCAACTCAGAGGACCGCGGCACCCACGTCAACATCTCCGGCATGGCGCTCGCCAAGCACGCGCCGAACAAGGAGAACGCGCTCGAGCTGATGGAATTCCTGTCAAGCGCCGAGGCCCAGGCCATCTACGCCGAGGAGAACTACGAGTATCCGGTTCTGCCCAGCGCCGAGGTCTCCGAGACGGTGCAGTCCTTCGGCGAGATCAAGCCGGACACACTGCCGCTGGCGGACATCGCCGCGCAGCGTAAGGCAGCGTCGGAGATGGTCGACCGCGTCGGCCTCGACGACGGCCCGGCAAGCTGAGGCTGCGGCCGACAGTCGAGACAAAGAGCCGGGCCGGGACGACCGGTCCGGCTTTCGCATTTTAGCCCGTTCGGCATCCGATGAGCAGCTTCACCCTCAAGGCGCCGCTTTCCCAGCCCACCGCAAGCGCGGGTAAGACGCGCCGGCAGCGCCATCCTGCGGCGCTCGCCATCACGGCGCTGGTCGCCGCTGCCGTTCTCCTGCCGATCCTCGCCGTCATCGTCATGGCGTTTTCCGGCACGGGCGCGGACTGGCCGCACCTGGCGCGCTACGTCCTGCCGCAGTCGGTGACGACGACTTTCGTTCTGCTCGCCCTGGTGGCCTTCGGCAGCAGTGTCCTCGGAGTGGGCTGCGCCTGGCTGGTGGTGGCCTACGAGTTCCCGCTGCGCCGTACGTTCGCCTGGGCGCTGGTGCTGCCGCTCGCCGTGCCGCCTTATCTCGCGGCCTACGCCTTCGGCGAATTCTTCCACTATGTGGGGCCGGTGCAGACGGGTATCAGAACTCTTTTCGGTTTCACGCGGCCCGGCGACTACTGGTTTCCCGATATCCGCACCACGGCGGGTGCGGCCATCGTCATGACCTCCGTCACCTTTCCTTACGTCTATCTGACGGCGCGGGTCGTCTTCGTCATGCAGGGGCGCAATATTGCCGATGTGGCGCGCACCCTTGGGGCCGCGCCCGCTCGCGTCTTCTGGCGCGTGCTCTTGCCCGTCGCGCGGCCGGCCATCGTCGCCGGCGTTGCGCTGGTGCTGATGGAGACGGTCAACGATTTCGGTGCCGTGCAGTATCTGGGTGTGCGGACGCTGACGCTGGCAATCTATTCCACCTGGCTCAACCGTGGCAGCCTGGAAGGGGCGGCGCAGATCGCCGTCGTCATGCTGTTCCTCGTCTTCATCCTGCTGACGGCCGAGCAGATGGCGCGGCGCAAGCAGCGCTTCCACTCGGCGCGCGGAACGCAGATGAAGGCGCGGCCGCCGCGTATCGCGCTTTCCGGGTGGCGGGCGTGCGGCGCCTTTGCGGTGGCGCTCGTTCCCATCCTCGCCGGCTTCGGCATCCCGCTTGCCGTCTTCGGGCGCTACGCGCTGAACCGGCTAGACCAGTTTGCCGAACCGGCCCTGGCGGAAGCGCTGGTGACCAGCATCGGCACCGCGCTCGCGACAGCCGTCCTGGCCATCGCCGTCGCCCTCCTCCTGCTTTATGCGGCGCGGCTGGTGCGCACGCGCCGAATGGTGTTCCTGGTGCGCTTCGCCACCATCGGCTATGCCATGCCCGGCACCATCCTGGCGCTCGGCCTGCTCATATCGCTGGCGCGGTTCGACAATTTCATCGACGGGCTGGCGCGCGAATATATGGGATTGTCCACCGGCCTGCTGCTGACCGGCTCGGCCGCGGCGGTTGTGCTTGCCTGTGCCATCCGCTTCCTGGCGCTTGCCGAAGGCGCCGTGCAGGCGGGGCTGGAGAAGCTTCCGCCAAACCTCGACGAGGCAGCACGCAGCCTCGGCCGCTCGGCGCCAGCCAGCGCTGCGACGATCCTGCTGCCGCTCTTGAAGCCGGCCATCTTCACCGCCGGCATCCTCGTATTCGTGGACACGGTGAAAGAGCTTTCGGCGACCATCCTCTTGCGCCCCTTCGGCTTCAACACGCTGGCAACCTACGTCTACGAGAACGCCTCGCGCGGCGCGGTGGAAGAAGGTGCCATGGCCGCTCTCTTCATCATCGCCACGGCCATTGTGCCCGTCATCCTGCTTTCCGGCCCCTTGATGCGCGACCGGGATCTCTGAAATCCATAAAAGAAACGCCCCGGAAGGGGCGCTGTCGAGTTGATTGGGTGCTGTCAAAACGGGGCTTGGCGAACGCTCGGGCCGCAGTGGCGCGGCTGGTCCGACAAGTTGCCCGCGACTATCGGTGTCATTCATTAACGGGACCTTACCGGTGCGCACCAAATTTTAACCGAGTGTCCCAGCCCTGAAATCTCGGTAAATTTCGCGGCAAGCATTCGTTAACCCTTGAGCGCCGGCAGGTCGCGGAAAAGCTCCAGCGCCTCCGGGTTGGCCAACGCTTCCTTGTTCTTCACCTCGCGGCCGTGCACCACATCGCGCACCGCAAGTTCGGTGATCTTGCCCGACTTGGTGCGCGGGATGTCCTTTACGGCGACGATCCTCGCCGGCACGTGGCGCGGGCTGGCGCCGGTCCTGATCTTGTCGCGGATCGCCTTCTCGAGCGCCTCGTCGAGCGCCACCCCCTCGGCAAGCCGCACGAACAGCACCACACGCACGTCATCTTCCCACTCCTGGCCGATGCAGAGCGCTTCCAGGATCTCAGGCAACTGCTCGACCTGATTGTAGATCTCGGCTGTGCCGATGCGCACGCCGCCGGGGTTGAGCGTGGCGTCCGAGCGACCATGGATGACGATGCCGCCATGAGCCGTCCATTCGGCGAAATCGCCGTGGCACCAGACGTTGTCGAAACGGTCGAAATAGGCGCTGCGGTACTTCGCGCCATCCGGATCGTTCCAGAAGCCGATCGGCATCGATGGGAAGGCCTTGGTGCACACAAGCTCGCCCTTGCCGCTTTCGAGCGGGCGCCCCTCGTCATCCCACACGTCGACGGCCATGCCGAGGCCGGCCCCTTGGATCTCGCCTATCCAGACAGGCAGCAAGGGCACACCCAGGACAAAGCAGGAGACGATGTCGGTACCGCCGGAAATGGAAGCCAGATGCGCGTCCTTCTTGATTGCGCGGTAGACGAATTCGAAGTTCTCCGGTGCCAGGGGCGAACCGGTCGAGGAGATGACGCGGACGCTGTCGAGGTCGTGCGAGGTAGCCGGCTCCAGCCCCGCCTTGCGTACGGCATCGATGAACTTCGCCGACGTGCCGAAGTAAGTCATCTTCTCGGCTTCGGCGAAATCGAACAGCGTGTTGCCGTCGGGATAGAAGGGCGAGCCGTCATAGAGGAGGAGCGTGGCGCCGGAGGCGAGCCCCGAGACCAGCCAGTTCCACATCATCCAGCCGCAGGTGGTGAAGTAGAAGAAGCGGTCGCCGTCCTGAAGCCCGGCGTGCAGACGCTGCTCCTTCAGGTGCTGGATCAGCGTGCCGCCGGCCGAATGGACGATACATTTCGGGATGCCGGTCGTGCCGGAGGAAAACAGGATATAGAGCGGGTGCGCGAAGGAAAGCCGCTCGTAGGCGATCTCCGCCGGCGTGAAAGGCAAAAGCGCGTCTTCCAGCGCTACCGCCCTTTCGATGCCGGCCGCTGTCTCCCGTGCCTTACCCAGATAGTCGACCACCAGTGCCTTCCTGACGCCTGGCAGGGCGGCAAGGATTTCCGCCGTCTTGCCGGCCACCTCGAAAGGCTTGCCATTGTACCAATAGCCATCGGACGTGATGAAAAGAACTGGCTCGATCTGGCCGAAGCGGTCAAGCACCCCGCGTGACCCGAAATCGGGTGAGCATGACGACCATATCGCACCCAGCGAGGCGGCGGCCAGCATCGCGGCGACCGTCTCCGGCATGTTGGGCATCATGGCGGCGATACGGTCGCCGGGTTTCACGCCCTCCGCCTTGAAAAGCTGCTGCAGGCGCGAGACGAGAGCGCGCAGTTCGTCCCAGGAAAGGCGGCGAGCCACCTTGTCCTCTCCGCGAAAGACGATGGCGTCTTCCGCGCCGGATTTCCTTAAGAGGTTCTCCGCGAAATTGAGCTTTGCATCGGGGAAGAAGGATGCGCCCGGCATCTTCTCGCCGTCGACCAGCACCCGCTCGCCGCGCTCGCCGACGATGCCGCAGAAGTCCCAAACCAGCGGCCAGAAAGCCTCCCGCTCCTCCACGGACCAGCGGTGAAGCGAATCGAAATCGGCGATGGGTCGGCCCGATGCTTTCGCCGCCGCCTCCATGAAGACCGACATCGGCGCGCGCCGAAGCTGCTCGGCGGACGGTATCCACAACGGCTTTTCTTGCTGCATCGCGATCCTCCTCGTCGTGCCGGTTATGCCCTTGGCGCAGCGAAGGGGCAAGCACGTGACAGTTAAACCCAGTTACAAAGGCTTGAAATAAAAGGCCCGTCGTTTAAACCCCTCCTAGGGAACTGGGGTCGGGGCCATTTTCTGCTCACCGGGCGAGGAAGTATGCCGGTACCGTTGGCGAGAAAAGGCGTTTTGGCCGCCGGCGTTGTTGTGGTCCTGGCCATACTCTTGGTGGTCGGGCTGCCGCTTGTCGCCTCGACGCAGATCGTGCGCGACGGCATCGCCTATCAAATGAGCGCGTGGAGCGGCTATCGCGTGCGGCTGGGCGACACGCCGGACATCCGCGTATGGCCCTTCCGTGCCGTGCTTCACGACGTGACCCTTTCCGACTGGAGCGAAGCGAACCCGCAGCCCGTGCTCGAGGCGGAAAAGGTTCAAGTCGACCTGTCGGCGCTGGCGGCACTTAGAGGCGAGATCGTCTTCACGAAGATGCAGCTTATCCAACCCGTCCTGCGGCTGCGCGGGCGGGAGGGCGCGTTGCGCCTGACGCCGCCGCAGAGTTGGGGCCGGCTCTCGCGCTCGGTGACGGCGGCACGGGAAGCGGTGGCTGCCGCACCCACCGAGCCGGACACCAGCACCCTGCCGTCCGATACCTTCGGCGAGGTGGAAGTCGTCGATGGGCGGATCATCACGCGCGTCGGCGGGCGCAGCCGGGACATCGTCACCAGTCTGGCAGGTACATTCAACTGGCCGGCGTTGAATCGGCAGGCCTCGCTCTCGGCGAAGGGCATCTGGCGCGGCGAAAATGTCGCGCTGCAAGCGGCGAGCACTCAGCCGCTGGTACTGCTCGGCGGCGGCAGCGCACCTGTCAATTTTTCACTGCAGGCCACGCCGGCAACGGCCTCTTTCACGGGCACGGCCAATTTTTCCGGCAAGAACTTCGTCGACGGTCAGCTCGACTTCTCCGCACCTTCGCTCAACCGCTTGGTGGAGTGGACGCATTCCGTCTCCCTGCCGGGAACCCGCGTCGGCCCCGTCACCGTCGCCGCCCGCGTGACGGGCGATATGAGCCGGTTGAAATTCGAGGGCGCGACTCTCGGTCTCGACCAAAGCACGGGCAAGGGTCTGTTGGACGTGAGCCTTGGGCCGGGCCGGCCGAGCGTCGTCGGCACGCTCGCCTTCGACACGCTCAACCTGCGCGCACTCCTGGATACGTTCAGCCCGTTTTCCCCCGACGCGCTGCCGGCGCAGACGGCGCCGCCGTCGCTGAACCCTGGTGGCTACGATTTCGACCTCCGCTTCTCCGCGGCAAGTGCCGGTTTCGATGCCGCCACTTTTACCGATGTCGCCGCCGCGGTGAAGGTGAAGGACGGGCTGTCGACCTTCGATATTTCAGACGCGACGGCCTTCGGCGGGACAATCCAACTCGGCGTGCGGGCCGACCGGACCAGCGGGAGCGAGGTGGTCGAAATCCGCATGCGCGGCGAAGAGATCGACATGGCTCAACTTGCCGAGACGTTCGAGGTCAAGCAGTTCGTTCCGCAGGCACGTTGCACGCTCTCGGTGGTGCTGAAGGGCACCGGGAATGATCTCGACGCCGTTCTGGAGACGGCAGATGGGAGCGTTTCGGCGACCTTTGGTCCCGGCAACGTGCCGGGTCTCAGCCTGGAAACTTTCCTCCAGCGCAGTGCGGAGGGCGATTTCTTCCCGCTCAGGGCAATGGGCGAAGGTGCGCTGCCGATCAGCCGCGCCGACCTCAAGGCGACCCTTTCCAAGGGCGTTGCAAGGATCGACCTGGCGGAGGCGTTCTCGGGACAACACCGGATTGGGCTCGACGGCCTGGTGCCCTTCGCCAGCCGTGGCCTGGCGCTCTACGGCACGCTCACATCGCTCGATGGTGCCGATCCGCGGTTTGAGTCGCCGCTGACGTTCTTCGTCGGCGGCTCGTGGCGCACGCCGTTCATCGCTTCGTTCCTTTCGCCGGCCAGGGGAGAGGGGAGATGAATAGACAGTAGGGCACGAGATGGACACAGCGTCTCCCGTCTGCCCTACTCTGCTGCCTCCCTCTGCCGCAACACATCCTGCCGCTTGTTTGCCAGCGAAGCCACAACGACGCCCACCGTCACGATGGCGATGAGAACGGTGCTGACGGCGTTGATTTCCGGCGTCACGCCCAGGCGCACCTGGCTGTAGATTTTCATCGGCAGTGTCGTGGCGCCTGGCCCCGAGGTGAAGCTGGCGATCACCAGATCGTCGAGCGACAGCGTGAAAGCCAGCATCCAGCCGGCGATGACGGCCGGTAGGATGACCGGCAGCGTGACCTGGAAGAACGCCTTGACCGGCGTTGCGCCCAAATCCAGCGCTGCCTCCTCCAAGGAGCGATCGAAGGTGATGAGCCGCGACTGCACCACGACGGCGACGAAGCACATGGAGAATGTGATGTGGGCAATGGTGACGGTGGCAAAGCCGCGGTCGAAGTTGATGGCGACGAACAGGAGCAACAGCGACAGCCCGGTGATGACCTCCGGCATGACGAGGGGTGCGAAGACAATGCCGGAGAAGAGCAGCCGTCCGCGAAAGCGGGTGTAGCGGGTGAGCGCCACCGCTGCCATCGTGCCAAGGACGGTGGCCACGGTGGCCGAGAGGAACGCGACGCGCGCCGTCACCCAGGCCGCGTCCATCAGGCCGCGATTGTTGAGCATGGCGACATACCACTTGGTCGAGAACCCAGCCCAGACGGTGACCAGCCGCGACTCGTTGAACGAATAGATGACGAGCAGGACGATGGGCAGATAAAGGAAGGCGAAGCCCAGCGCGAGGGCTACAACGTTGAAGCGTCCCCAGGTGCCTGCCATGTCAGCTCTCCTCTTCCCGCGCGCGGGCCTGGGCACGCTGGAAGTACGCGATGGGCACGACGAGGATGAGGAGCAGGACGACGGCCACCGCGGAAGAGACCGGCCAGTCGCGGTTGAAAAAGAACTCATCCCAAAGGGTCTTGCCGATCATCAGCGTGCGCGAGCCGCCCAGGAGATCGGGGATGACGAACTCGCCGACGGCGGGGATGAAGACCAGCATGCAACCGGCAACGACGCCGGGAAGCGAAAGCGGAAAGGTGATCTTCCAGAAAGCTGTAAGCGGCGGACAGCCGAGATCCTGCGCCGCCTCGATCAGCGAGTAGTCCATCTTCTCCAAGGCCGCATAAAGAGGCAGAACCATGAAGGGAAGGTAGGAATAGACGATGCCTATATAGACGGCACTCGTCGTGTTGAGGATGACGAGCGGCTGGTCGATGATGCCGAGGAAGGCGAGAAACTGGTTGAGCAGCCCTTCCGGCTTCAGGATACCGATCCAGGCATAAACGCGGATCAGGAAGCTGGTCCAGAACGGCAGGATGACCAACATCAGAAGCAGCGGGCGAAGGGCGGCCGGGGCACGCGCCATGCCGTAGGCGATCGGGTAGCCGACCAATAGCGTAAGCAGCGTCGAGACGGCGGCGATGACGAGGCTCGACAGATAGGCATTCACGTAGAGCGCGTCTTCGAAAAGCCACAGGTAGTTCTCGAAGGACAGGTCGCGCAGGTTGCGGACAAAGCCGGAGACCCCCTCCTCCAGCCCGAACACCGGCAGATAAGGCGGCATGGCGATCGCCGTCTGCGACAGCGAAATCTTGAAGACGATGAAGAAGGGAACGAGGAAAAAGACCAGAAGCCACAGATAGGGCACGGCAATGACTAAGCGGCTGCCGATCATGGAGAAAAGCCGGGCCATCTTCTTCCCCTACCTCGTCAGGACGACACCGGCATCGGCAGAGAAGGAAACCCAGGCGCGATCATGCCAGGTCAGCGCGTCCTCCAGCCGGCGGATGCTGTTGATGGTGCTCGCCTTGACGACGCGGCCGTCGTCCAGCTTGACGTTGTAGACGGTCATGTCGCCGAGATAGGCGATGTCCCATATCTCCCCGTCGAGCGCGTTTTCCGCGTCCGCCGGCCGCTCGCGCGAGATGCGAAGCTTCTCAGGCCGCACGGCCAGCCACACCGTATCGCCGGCGACAGCCGCGCCGGCATCCGCCACACTGAACTCCGCGCCGCTCCTATCCCTGATGCGTGCGGCGCTTCCGGCCTTCGTCACCGAGCCCTCGAACGTGTTGATCGAGCCGACGAAATCGGCAACGAAGCGGCACGATGGCGCCTCGTAGACCTCTGCCGGCGTCGCCACCTGCAGCACCTTGCCCTTGTCCATGATGGCGATGCGGTCGGCCATGGTCATCGCCTCCTCCTGGTCGTGCGTGACGACGACGAAGGTGAGGCCAAGCTCGCACTGAAGGTCCATCAGCTCGAACTGGGTTTCCTCGCGCAGCTTCTTGTCGAGCGCACCCAACGGTTCGTCGAGGAGGAGCACCTTGGGCCGCTTGGCGAGCGAACGGGCGAGCGCCACGCGCTGGCGCTGGCCGCCGGAAAGCTGGTGCGGCTTGCGCTTGGCGAACGGCTCGAGCTTGACCAGCTTCAGCATCCGGGCGACGCGCTCAGCGATCTGCGGCTTCGGCATGCCGTCCTGCTTCAGCCCGAAGGCGACGTTGGTCTCCACGGTCATGTGGGGAAAGAGCGCGTAGGACTGGAACATCATATTGACGGGCCGGCGGTAGGGCGGGATGCCCTTCATGTCCTGCCCGTCGAGGAAGATGCGGCCGGAGGTCGGCTGTTCGAAGCCACCCAGCATGCGCAGAAGCGTGGTCTTGCCGCAGCCCGACGCGCCGAGAAGAGCAAAGAACTCGCGCTCGTAGATCGTCAGCGACAGGTCATCGACGGCGGTGAAGTCGCCGAAGCGCTTCGTCACGTTCTCGAAACGGATATAGGGCTTCGCCGTCGGATCGGCCCACGGAGCGAACGTCCTTCGCGTGCTGCCAAGCGATGCCATCCCGCTTCCGCCTTCTGCCCGTCGAAAAGCTGCGGCCGGCCCGGCAGGTGGTGCCGGACCGGCGCCGGCTGAAGCTACTGCCCAGTGACGACCCTGGTCCACAGCCGCGTGACGAGGCGCTGTGTTCGCGGATCGTAGGGCAACGTCGTGTAGAGCTTTTCGAGAACCGCTTCGTCCGGATAGACAGCCGGATCGCCGATCACCTCCTCATCGAGCAATTCCTGCGAAGCCTTGTTGCCATTGGCGTAGAAGACATAGTTCGATGCCTTGGCAATGACCTCGGGACGCATGATGTAGTTTATGAACTCGTGCGCCTCCTCGACGTGCTGCGCGTCGGCGGGTATGGCCATCTGGTCGAACCACATCTGCGCCCCCTCCTTCGGGATGGCATAGGCGATCTCAACGCCCTGGTCGGCCTCGGCCGCGCGATCGCGGGCCTGGAAGATATCGCCCGACCAGCCGACGGCGAGGCAGATATCTCCGTTGGCGAGCGCGTTGATATATTCGGAGGAATGGAATTTGCGCACATATGGCCGTATGGAGAGCAGGAGTTCCTCCGCCTTTTCCAGATCGGCCGGATCGCGGCTATCGGGATCGAGCCCGAGGTGGTTCAACGCCGCGCGCACCATCTCCGCCGGCGCGTTGAGCATGTGGATGCCGCAATCCCCCAGCTTCGAGATCGTGTCGGGATCGAAGATTACTTCCCATGAATCGATCGTGTCGGTGCCGAGCGCTTCCTCCACCTTGGCCACATTGTAGCCGATGCCGGTGGTGCCCCACATGTAGTTGACCGAATAGGCGTTTTCGGGATCGTATTTCTCCGTGCGTTCGGCAATCATGTCCCAGAGATTGTCGATGTTGGTGAGCTTGGATTTATCCAGCTTCTGAAATACGCCGGCCTCGATCTGCCTGCCCAGGAACTCTGCCGAGGGTACCACCACGTCGTAGCCCGTGCCGCCGGCGAGCAGCTTTGTCTCCAGGATCTCGTTGGAATCGAAGACGTCGTAGACGACCTCGATGCCGGTCTCGGCGGTGAAGTCCTCGAGGATCGATTCGTCGATATAGTCGGACCAGTTGTAGACGTTGACGACGCGGTCCTGTGCCCCGGCACCAGTCGCGAGCGCCGCCGCGGCGATGGACACGGCGGAAAGCAGAGCGGCTTTTCGTATCATGAACGAGACTCCCATTTTTCGGCTTCTGTCGGCCTGTCTTCCCGCCCGGGCCGACCGGCTTTTGCGCCAAGCCTATTTTCGTTTTCGCAACGCGACAAGCGCGAAAATTCCCCAGGTGCGCGGCGAAGAGAATGGGGGACCTCAGACGGTAACGATCCTTCCACCATCGCCGCCCACCCCGCGGGCTCGGGCCTGTTCTTCCCGCGCCAGTCTGCTACAAATTTCGGCGGTGGAGGAAATGCACCATGAAAGCAGCCTGGTATGAGAAGAACGGACCGGCGCGCGCGGTGCTGGAGACGGGCGAGATGGCAACACCCGAGCCCGGCGCGGGCGAGGTGCGCGTGCGGCTCTATGCCTCCGGCGTCAACCCTTCGGACGTCAAAAGCCGCCGCGGCCGCGCGCTGATCGCCCCGCGCATCATTCCGCACAGCGATGGCGCCGGCGAGATCGATGCGGTTGGCCAGGGCGTGGCGCACGCGCGGGTCGGCGAGCGTGTATGGGTGTGGAACGGGCAGTGGAAGCGCCCCTTCGGGACCGCGGCCGAGTTCATCTGCCTGCCTTCCGAGCAGGCCGTCCCCCTCCCGGAAGGCATCGACTATGCCACCGGCGCCTGCTTCGGCATTCCGGCGCTGACGGCCGTCCAGGCCGTGCGGCTGCAAGGCAGCATCGCCGGCAAGACGGTGCTCATCACCGGCGCCGGCTCCTCCGTCGCCTATTATGCAGTGCAGATGGCCAAGGCCGCCGGCGCGCGCGTATTGGGCACGGCCTCGGCCGAGCGCGCCGCCCTTGCACGCGAGGCGGGAGCGGACTTCGTCATCGACTATAAGGCGAAGGACGTCGTCAAGGTGGCGAAGGACCTGACCGGCGGCAAGGGTGTCGACGGCGTCATCGACATGGATTTTTCCTCCACGGCGGCGCTCGTCGCCGATGGTCTCGTGGCGCCGCACGGAAAGATCGTCTGCTACGGCTCGAACGTCGCCGGCGACATTCCGCTGCCCTTCCCGGCCATGCTGTGGGGCAGCCTGACGCTGCAGTTCTTCCTGGTCTACGAGCTCTTGCCGGAGGAGCGCGCCGCGGCCCTTGCACAGCTTTCAGGGATGCTGCGGCAGGGCGCACTTCGGCACATGGTGGGGGCGCGCTTCCGGCTCGAGGAGATTGCCGATGCCCACGAGGCGGTGGAAAGCGGCGATGTCGTTGGCAATGTCGTCATTGATGTCGTCTGACGAGCCTGCCTAGACGCCGAGCGCCCTGCATCACCCGGCTTGGCGTGTACTGTTCGATATAGTCGTCGTTGGGCCGCCTCTCGAGTTGCTGCATCGTCCAAACGTGGTGGCAAAGAACCCATCCGCTCACGTAATCCATGGTCTCTTTTCTCCTTCTGTTTTTCACGAGCGGAGAATAGAGGTACCTTTTCCCTTTATCAGGCTTCGATTTCGCACTACCTTTTTCAACCATGAAAAAACTGAGTTGGGACGATCTGCGTATCTTCATCGGTGTGGCGCGCGGTGGCGGGCTGTCGCCGGCGGCCGCAGAGGCGGGCCTGAGCCCGGCCACCGTGGGCCGGCGCATGCTGGCGCTGGAGGAGGCGGCGGGCCGGCCGCTCTTCGTTCGCCGGCAGACGGGCTACACGCTGACGCCCGATGGGGAGGCGCTTTTCCAGCGTGCCCAAGCGATGGAAGCGAGCGCCCGGCCTATCGGCGAATGGCTCGCCGCCGAGGGCGCCCGGCCTGTCGTGCGCATCTCCGCCGGCACGTGGACGGCCAATTTCTTCGCCGCCAATTTCTCACGCCTGTGGACGCCGGACGACAATTTCCGCATCGCCTTCAAGACGACGGAAGCGAAGCTCGACATCGGCCACCGCGAAGTCGAGATCGGCATCAGGAACCACGCGCCCGAAAGCTCGAACCTGGCCGCGCGCAGGACGGGAGAGGTGGCGCAGGCACCTTTCCGGGCGCGCAACCAACCCCGGCCGGGGCGCGAAGACTGGGTGGCGATCGCGCCGGAGGACATTTCGACGCGCTCGGCGCGGTGGGTTGCCGAGCAGAAGGGCCTTTCAGTCGCCGCCTGGGCGAATACGCCGCGCACGCTCTACGACCTGATCCGCTCCGGCGTCGGCAAGGGGGTACTCCCCTGCTTCGCAGGCGACCGCGACCCTCTCCTGGAACGGGCGGGCGAGGAGATCGCGGACCTGCGCGAGGGCCAATGGGTCGTCATGCACAACGACGACCGCCACCGCCGTGAGGTGCGTATCGTCATCGACCGCATCGTAGACCTTCTCACCAGCCATGCGCCGTTGTTTGCGGGAGAGCGGCCGCTGGGGGCGGAGTAGGAGGCATTGTTCACTCGCTCACCCCGGCATGCTATCTTCCTCCCACAGGAGACCGTGCGATGAACCAGACGCTCAAGGATGCCCTGAGGGAAGTCGAAGCCTTGCCCGAGGAAGAGCAGGAGGAGCTTGCGCGCGCGCTCCTCAAAATGGCGGTGAGGAAGAGGATCGACGCCAAGCTGGCCGCTGCCAAGGCGCGCGGCGGCGCAACGCCCCATGACGAGTTCATGGCTGAGTTGCGGGCGCGCTATGGCGGTTGAAATCGTTTGGTCGGATGAAGCGAAGGAAGATATTCAAAGACTGCTTGATTTCATCGCCGCCGAAAACCTGACGGCTGCGGCGAACTATGTTCGCGGGCTGGAAGATGCTTGCCAGAAACTTGTCGACTTCCCACAGGCCGGGCGCCTCTACCGGGACGAGGCTCGCTGCATTGTCTTTCGCAATCACATCATTCTCTACAGCTATGAAGAGCAAACCGGCCAGGCGCTGATCTTGACCGTGGTTGACGGCAGGCGGGACTTGGACACCCTTCTTGTAGACCGACCGTAGCCTGCCTCACTGAAAATCAAACGCGCTCAGCCCCGTCACCATCTCGTCCAGCCCCAGCGGCCTTGTCACCGGCGGCTCGGCGCGGGCGAGGCAGCCGGGGCGCTCGCACAGCCTGCAGGCAGGGCCGACGGGGATCGGCGCCTCGGCAGCGGAGGCGGGAAGGGCCGCGCCGTAGACCAGCCGATCCTTGTAAGCGAGGTCGCAGGCCAGAAGGAGCGCGGTGCGGCGCGGACGCTCGTCGAAGGCCGCTTGCGGGCCCTCCAGCGTGCGCGCCAGCGTCAAGAACATCTCGCCGTCGGGCATTACCACGGCTTCCACCAACACCTGCTCCGGCTGAGCGAACGCGGCATGGTGGCCGAGCTTCGGGCAGCCGCCACCGAACCGGCTCGCCGGGAAGCCGCCCGCACCGGCGCGGCGCAGGCGGTTGCCCGCGTTGTCGACCTCCAGCATGAAGAAAGGCACGCCCGCCGCACCGTCCCGCGCAAGCGTCGTGAGCCGGCTGGCCGCCTGTTCGAACGATACATGGAAACGGGCCGCCAGCACCTCGATATCATAGCGTGTCCGCTCGGCGGCGGCGAGGAAGGCCTGGTAGGGCATCATCAGCGCATGCGCGGCATAGCGGCCGAGCTCGAAGCGCGCCAGCCGCCTCGCCTCGTTCGAGCCGAGCTTGAGGGCCTCGATCTCGGCCGCGACCGCCACCTGCATGCGGATGAGGCAAGCCTCCACGGCGATCTCGCGCAACCGGTCGGCCGCCGACAGCCGCTCGGAGACGAAAAGCCGCTGCGAGTGCCGGTCATAGCGCCGACGCCAGTTGGGCATGATGTCGGCCGGCAGCACGCGCACGGCGATGCCGTGCTCGCTTCTGAGCCAGGTTTTCAACGCGCCCGCCAAATCGTCGCCGGCCTCCAACACGCGGTGAAAGGCCTCCGCCTCCTCCTCCAGCGTCGGGAAATAATTGGCGCGGCGCTCGAATATCTCGCGCACCTCGTCGACCGGCAATCGGGTGGCGGAGATCGCCGTGGCGCGCCCCTCCCGCGCCAGCATTTCCGACAGATCGGACAACCTTGCGGCCTGCTCGCGGTAGGCGCGGTAGAGCTTGGCAAGCGCGGCGGCCGCGTTGGGCGCGGCTTCCACCACCTCCACCAGCTCGTGTTCGCCCGGCAGTTCCCCGGCAAGCAGCGGATCGGAGAACACCTCCTTCAACGCCGCCAGCGACGCTCCGCTTTCCCCCTGTAATTCTTCCGGGTCGACCTTGTAGACGGAGGCGAGCTTGAGGATGAGCTGCACGGTCAATGGCCGCTGGTTGCGCTCGATGAGGTTCAGATAAGAGGGGGAGATGCCGAGCCCCTCGGCCATCGCCGTCTGGGTCAATCCCTTGGCGTTGCGAATGCGCCTGATGCGCGCGCCGGCGAATATCTTTTGCGATGCCATGGCTTCCACACCCGCCTTTACAGCCTTTTACAGAGAAAGCGTGAAGACGTCTTGAGAAGGTTTTACTTCTTTTACAAATTTACCGAAACCGCTTGTGAAAGACAATACAGCCCCACCCGATTCCGGGCGATTATGGAACGGAATCTCGTGTGTTTCTGTGCAGTGCAGCGTAAATTTTGTCACAGGAGTTGGCCCAGCCACTCGATGAATGGCACTACGGAGACACTAGATGACGGATTTTTACAACCTCGTTCCCTCTGCACCCGAAGGTCGCTTCGACGGCATCGAGCGGCCCTATGGCGCCGATGACGTGCGCCGGCTGCGCGGCTCGGTGGCCATCCGTCACACATTGGCGGAGGAGACCGCCAACCGGCTGTGGCGGCTCATCGGCGAAGAGGACTTTGTCAATGCGCTGGGCGCGGTTACCGGCAACCAAGCCATGCAGATGGTGCGCGCCGGGCTGAAGGCCATCTATCTTTCCGGCTGGCAGGTGGCGGCGGACGCCAACACGGCCTCATCCATGTATCCGGACCAGTCGCTCTACCCTGCCAATGCGGGCCCGGAGCTTGCCCGACGCATCAACCGCACACTGCAGCGTGCCGACCAGATCGAGACCGCGGAAGGCAACGGCCTTTCCGTCGAAACCTGGTTCGCCCCCATCGTCGCCGACGCGGAAGCCGGCTTCGGCGGCCCGCTCAATGCCTTCGAGCTCATGAAGGCATACATCGAAGCGGGTGTCGCGGGGGTGCATTTCGAGGACCAGTTGGCGTCGGAAAAGAAGTGTGGCCACCTGGGCGGCAAGGTGCTCATCCCTACCGCACAACATATCCGCAACCTCACCGCCGCAAGGCTTGCAGCCGACGTGATGGGAGTGCCCACGCTCGTCATCTGCCGCACCGACGCGGAAGCTGCCAAGCTCGTCACCTCCGACATCGACGAGCGCGACCGGCCCTTCGTCGACTACGATGCCGGCCGCACGGTGGAAGGCTTCTACCACGTCAAGAACGGGCTGGAGCCCTGCATCGCGCGCGCCATCGCCTACGCACCCTATTCCGATCTCATCTGGTGCGAGACGTCCAAGCCGGATCTCGAGCAGGCCAAGCGGTTTGCCGAGAGTGTGCACAGGCACCACCCGGGTAAACCGCTCGCCTACAACTGCTCGCCCTCCTTCAACTGGAGGAAGAACCTGGACGAGCCCACCATCGCCAGGTTCCAGCGCGAGCTGGGCGCCATGGGCTACAAGTTCCAGTTCATAACACTGGCCGGCTTCCATCAGCTCAACTACGGCATGTTCGAGTTGGCGCGCGGCTACAAGCAACGGCAGATGGCCGCCTACAGCGAACTGCAGCAGGCCGAGTTTGCGGCCGAGGCGAACGGCTATACCGCCACCAAACACCAGCGCGAGGTGGGCACCGGCTACTTCGATGCCGTGTCCATGGCGATTTCCGGCGGCCAGTCCTCCACCACAGCCATGAGTGAATCCACCGAGCAAGACCAATTCCGCCCGGCGGCAGAATAGCAATCGATCGAGGAGAAACGAGATGAAACCGAACACCCGCGTCAAGGAGCGCGCAGACGAACAGGCCAGCGCCATGAACGGCGACCAACAGGCGATCGTGCGCATGATTGCCAACGATCTGCACCGCCTCAACCAGTCGGTGATGACGGCGGTCGAGGCTGGCATCTCCGTGGAACTGGTGCGCTCGGCGCGCCACCACGGCGGTGAAGGCAACTGGGGCGACCTGCTTGTGCCGGTTATCGTCACCAACCGCCTGGCGCGCGGCTAGAGCAATTTCAGGAAAAGTGGAGGCCGGTTTTCCATCCGAAATTGCGATAAAACAACAGTTTAGACAAGTTCATCGATTCCCTGAACGATGAACTTGTCTAGTCCATCGGCCTGATATCCCTGCCCCTGCCCCGCATGGCCTGCCATGCGGGGCGCATGTCGTCTGGAGGAGTGATAAACCTATCGTGAAGTGTACATGTCCGAACAGTTATACGTGTTGACAAGGCGGCAAAATGGCGAGTATGCCGCCCGCGTAACTCAACCGGGCATTGAACCCGGCTCCTAATGGTCATATATCATGAACAATCGGAATGCCGGACGAAGCAGCGCCGGAGGCCCTGGCCGCAGCCCTTCGAACGACGATCACGGCCCGAGCTCGAACCGGGTTCTCATCGTTTCCGACTCGCCGATAAACCGTATCGTCATCGCCCGCACCCTCGAGCGTATCTATCTGAAGCCTCAGGCCGTGGCCTCAAGCGCCGCCGTGAAGGCGCTAAACGACAGCCGTCCCGTGATGGTCATCATCGACGGCCCGATGCAAGGGGATGCGTTCGACGCGCTGCTGTCCGAACTGGACAGGCAGCGGAGCGCCTCCGAGCGCAACCTTCCCCGCACCGTCCTGATCGACGGCTCCGTCCAACGGAGCGACACGCCGCCCGCAGGGCTCATCGATGCCGTGGCCATCAAGCCCATCACGCCGGATGTGCTGCAGCCCGTCGTCGAGCGCCTCGTCAAGGATATCCGCGGAACTTAGTGCGCCTCCGCCGCCAGATGGTCGAGCGGCAGTGGCGCGCGGTCCTTGACCGTCTGGATGGCGAAATTGGAGCGAATGTCGCTGACAGCCGGCAATTTCAGGAGCGTGCCGAGCAATAGCTGCTCATAAGCCCTCAGATCCGGCACCACGACCTGAAGCAGGAAGTCCGCCTCGCCGGAAACGAGATGGCAGGAGATCACCTCCGGCAATGCCTGCACCGCCTCACGGAAGGCCGTGGCCTCTTCTTCGTGATGGCGCTCCACCTTGACGCCGACGAAGATGGTCAGGCCGAGCCCCACCCCCGCGCGGTCGAGCGCGGCGTGATAGCCGGTGATCATGCCCGCCTCCTCCAGAAGGCGCACGCGGCGCAGGCAGGGCGACGGCGACAACCCCACCTCCTCGGCGAGCTCCACGTTGGAAAGCCGCCCATTGCGCTGCAGTGCAGCCAGAATCCTGCGATCTATCGCATCCAGACTGATTTTTAGCATATTCAATCTCTTTTTTTGTATCTATCGGCATATCATGCCATAACATACCCATATTGATAGCATGTTCGCAAGGACATGCGCCGCCGCCTGTCGCTAGAATCGGCCCTAGACGATCGACGGAGGCCGCAATGCCGGAACTCACCCTCTTCGCCGGCGCGCTGGCGATTGCCTATCTGGTGCCTGGGCCGGACATGATCCTGCTCCTGCAGACCGGGGCGCTTAGCGGACGACGCCAGGCGCTTGCCACCACCGTTGGGCTTGCGGCAGCCAGGGCAATGCATGTGGCGCTCGCCGCTCTGGGGCTTGCGGCGCTCTTGAAGACTTCACCGCTCGTCTTCGAGGCCGTGCGCCTCGTCGGGGCGGCGTACCTCGCCTGGCTGGGCTACGGCATCCTGCGCGCCCATTCGCTTGTGCCGGTGGGGGAAACTGAAGCCGCGGCCGCCCCGACGGACGGCATGCGCCGGGCCGCCATTCGCGGCTTTCTCACCAATCTCCTCAACCCCAAGGCGCTGATCTTCTGCTCCGTCCTCCTGCCGCAGTTCCTGCGCCCCGATGGCGCGCCGCTTTCGGCTCAGTTCCTCCTGCTCGGCACGGTGCTGGTGGCGACCGGCATCGCCTTCGACGTCCAATACGCACTCGCCGGCGATCGCATAGGCGCCTTTCTCGCCCAACGGCCGTTGTTGCAGCGTTTGCAACGCTGGCTTTTCGGATCCCTCCTGGTCGGTTTCGGGGTCAGGCTAGCGCTGGCGGAGCGGCCGGTGTGAGGGGTGCGGGCAGCCGGGCCTTCCCGCAACGCGAGGCGAGAAGGGCGCCGCCCCCTTCCCTTCCCTTCCCCGCCGTCTATACTCCCGCATCCGAAGCGTTCCCTGGTGATTTATGCTGGACAACAAGAAGGCAAGCCGCAGCGTTGGGCGAAGCGGACGGGTTCGCACACCCGCGTTCCTGAAAAATCTGCGTGGGGTGAAGGGCTGGAAGGAAGCGACGGCCTGGCTGGAATGGCGCGGCATCGAGGATATCGAGTGCATCACGCCGGACCAGGCGGGCGTGGCGCGCGGCAAGATGATGCCGTCGAAGAAATTCACCTCCAATACCTCGCTGGCGCTGCCGTCGGCCGTGTTCATGGCGACGATCTCCGGCGAGTATCCGGAAAGCGGCAACGGCTTCGTCTACCCGGAAGACGACGGCGACCTGAAGCTCGTGCCGGACCTTGCCACGCTGTCGGTCGTGCCGTGGGAGAGCGACCCGACGGCGCAGGTGATCTGCGACCTGGTGCACCAGGATGGGCGCGTGGTCGAGTTCAGCCCGCGCAACGTGCTGAAGCGGGTGATGGCGAAATACGCCGAACACGGGCTGAAGCCGATCGTGGCGCCCGAGATCGAATTCTACCTGGTGCACAAGAACCCGGACCCGGACTACCCGCTCACCCCGCCCGTTGGCCGCTCCGGCCGGCCCATCGGCGGCGGCCAGGGTTATTCAATCGCCGGCGTCAACGAGTTCGACGAGCTGATCGACGACATCTACCATTTCTCCGAAACGCAGGGCCTTGAGATCGATACACTGATCCACGAGGAAGGCGCGGGGCAGCTCGAGATCAATCTGCGCCACGGCGACCCGGTGGAACTCGCGGACCAGGTGTTCCTTTTCAAGCGCACCATCCGCGAGGCCGCGCTCAAGCACGATACCTACGCCACCTTCATGGCCAAGCCGATCCAGGACCAGCCGGGTTCCGCCATGCACATCCACCAGTCGGTGGTGACGGCGAAGGGCGGCCGCAACGTCTTTTCCGATGAGAAGGGAGAAGAAACCGACACCTTCCACCACTTCATCGGCGGCCTGCAGCACCACGTTCCAAACGCGCTCATCATGCTGGCGCCTTACGTGAACTCCTATCGGCGGCTGACGCAGGGAAGTTCCGTCCCGGTCAACACGCGCTGGGGCTACGACAACCGCACCACCGCCTTCCGCGTGCCGCGCTCGGACCCGGCGGCACGGCGCGTGGAAAACCGCATTCCCTCCTCCGATGCCAACCCCTATCTGGCGCTCGCCGCGTCGCTTGCCTGCGGGCTCGTCGGCATCCTGGAAAAGACCGCGCCCGACGCGCCGGCGGGCACGGCGGTGAACCAGGACGAGATCGAACTGCCGCGCGGGCTCCTGGAAGCGGTGGCGCTGTTCGAAGGCGACACCGCGCTGCGCGACATCCTGGGGGAACCCTTCACCACCACCTACGCTGCGATCAAGCGGGCCGAGTTCGAGACCTTCATGAAGGTCATCAGCCCGTGGGAGCGGGAATATCTGCTTTTGAATGTCTGAGCTCTCGCCGCCTTCCGACCTTCAGCCTGGCGCCTACCAGTCTCCCGTCTCTCCCGGTTATTCCTGGTACGAGGCCACGGTGGGGGAACGGCCGGACTATGCGCCGCTCGACGGCGACATCGATGCCGATGTCGTTATCGTCGGCGGCGGCTTCACGGGACTGTCCGCCGCGGTGCACCTTGCCAAAGCGGGCGTGAACGTCGCGCTCATCGAGGCGCACCGGTTCGGCGATGGCGCCTCGGGCCGCAACGGCGGCCAGCTCGGCACCGGTCAGCGCGCCTGGGCGGAGGATCTGGAGGCCGATCTCGGCTTCACCCGCGCCAAGGCGCTTTTCGATGTGGCGGAGGAGGCCAAGGCGCACCTTCTCGACTTCACAGCGGCGAACGGCATCGAGATCGATTACGTGCCCGGCCAGATGTCGGTCGCGCACAAGGAGCGCTATCTTAACGGGTATCGGGCGCATGCGGAGATCATGGGCGAGCGCTTCGGCTATCCGCACATCACCTTCATGGACCGTGAGGAGACGGCAGCGCGGCTGGGTTCAACGCGCTATTTCGGCGGCACGCGCGATACCGGCACCGGCCACATCCACCCCCTCAAGCTATTGGTCGGGACGGCGCGGGCGGCGGCCTCCGCGGGCGCGAAGCTTTTCGAGCGAACGAAAGCGGGGAGCATAATAGCCGAGGCCGGAAAGGTGCGTGTCGCCACGCCGCGCGGAACGATCACCACTGAAAAATGCCTGGTGGCGACCAACGCCTATGGCGGCGACCTCGAGCCGGCGACGGCTGCGCACCTCATGCCCATCGGCTCCTTCATTGGCGCCACCGTGCCGCTCGGGCCCGACAGCCCGGTGCTGCCCGGCGGCGAGAGCGTCGACGATTCGCGCTTCGTGGTGCGCTACTTCCGCAAGTCGAAGGACGGGCGGCTTTTGTTCGGTGGCCGCGAGATCTACTCCAGGGGCGACCCGAAGGATATTCCCGCGCAAATCCGCCGCCAGATCGCCGAGGTCTATCCGTCCCTTGCCGATATCGAGATCACCCACGCCTGGGGCGGTTATGTGGGCATCACCATGCCGCGCCGGCCCTTCGTGCGCGAGGTGATGCGAGGCGTAATCTCGGTCGGCGGCTATTCCGGCCACGGCGTGATGCTGGCCAATTTCATGGGCAAGCTCTACACCGAGACGGTTGCGGGAAACCGCGACCGGCTGAAGCTCTTCGAGGAGCTGAACGTCCCACCCTTTCCCGGCGGCCGGCGCCTGCGCCCGGCGCTCCTCTTCCTGGCGCTCAACTGGTACGCGCTGCGGGATCGAATTTAGAGCGGCCAGAAGAACAGGATCGCCGGCACCCCCACGGCGATGATGATGATCTCCAGCGGCAGGCCCATGCGCCAATAGTCGCCGAAGCGGTAGCCGCCGGGCCCCATGATGATGGTGTTGTTCTTGTGGCCGATGGGAGTGAGGAAGGCGCAGGAAGCGGCAACCGCCACCCCCATCAGGAAAGGGTCTGGCGAGACATGCAGCGCCTGCGCGACGGACAGACCGATCGGGGCGGCAATCAACGCGGTCGCCACGTTGTTGAGGAAATCGGACAGCGTCATGGTGACAATCATGAGGACAGCCAGGATTGCCCAGGCGGGCAACCCGCCTGTCTGCGCGACGATCGCCTCGGCGATGAGGCGGGTGCCACCGGACTCTTCCAATGCCAGGCCGAGGGGGATGAGCGAGCCGAGGAGGACAATCACCGGCCACTCGACCGCTTCGTAGACCTCGCGTGCGCCGACGACGCTGAACAGCGCGTAGACGGCCACCGCACCGGCCAGCGCCACAGCGAGCGGGACAAACCCCATGACCGCCGCGGCCACGGCTACGGCGAAGACGGCGACGGTGAACAACGCCTTGCTCCGCTGGATAACGGTGTGGCGCTTCTCCGCCAGAGGCAGCACGCCCAGCCATTCCGCAGCGTCGGCGACGCGGCTTTCCGGCCCCAGGAGAAGCACCACGTCGCCGGGTTTGATGGCGAGGTTGCGCACGCGCTCGCGGAAGCGCTTTCCCTGGCGGGAAACGCCGAGCAGCGTCACCCCCCGACGGTAAAGCAGTCTCAAGTCGAGCGCCGTGCGGCCCGCCATGCGCGCGTTGTCGGGCACGATGGCCTCCACCAGCGTCAGCGACTTGCCGGTAAGGCCGCCATGCTTGTCGACGCCCGCCGGTGTGAGCCCCGCCGCGCCGATGAAGGACTCGATGGATTTCGGATCGCCTTCGAGGACCAGATGATCGTTCTTGCGAATCTCCTCGCCTGCCGCGAAGCCCGGCAGCCGCTTGCCCCGGCGCACCAGCCCGAGAATGGACACGTCACATTCATCGGCAAGGGGATAAAGGGCGGATGGCGATCGTCCTATGGCTTTTGAATCCTCCTTCACACTGGCCTCGGCGACGAACAGTCCGGTGTCGCCGCCCTCACCCAGGGCAGCGCGCTGACCCGTATCCGGGATCAGGCGCCAGCCAACGGTGGTGACGAAGGCTATACCGACAAGGGCGCAGGCGAGGCCCACGGGGGAGAAGTCGAACATGGAGTACGGCGCCCCCAGCGCGCGCTCGCGGAACTGGGCGACGACAATGTTGGGCGGCGTGCCGATCAAGGTGATCATGCCGCCGAGGATGGTGGCGAAGGACAGCGGCATGAGGGATTGCGAGACCGGCCGCTTCGCCTTCTCCGCCGCTTCCATGTCGAGCGTCATCAGCATGACGAGGGCGGCGACATTGTTGATGACGGCCGAAAGGGCGGCACCGACGACGGACATGATGCCGATATGGGTGGACAGCGAGCGCCCGGCGGACAGCACGAAGCGGGCGACGAGCTCCACCGCGCCGGCATTCACCATGGCGCGCGAGACGATGAGCACCAGCGCGATGATGATGACCGCCTCGTGGCCAAATCCCGCGAATGCCTGCTCCGTCGGCACCACGCCGCCGGCAACGGCGATGACGAGCGCGGCGAAGGCCACAAGGTCGTAGCGCACGCGCCCCCAGACCAGGAAAATGAAGACGAGGCCGAGCAGGCTGAAGAGAAAAATCTGTTCGTAGGTCATGGAAAGTGGCGACTCAGGATGGTGTAGCCCCACACCTGCCTATCAAATACAGCGCCCGCCATCCACCTCTAGCGCCACACCGGTGATGAAGGCGGCCTCATCGGAGGCGAGCCACAGCGCGGCATTGGCTATATCGAGCGGTGTCGAAAGGCGCCCGAGCGGGATGCTGGCTCGGAACAGGGCGCGCTTTTCCGGCGTGTCCTCGCCCATGAACTGGGAAAGCATGCCCGTCTCGCCGGCCACGGGACACAGGCAGTTGACGCGGACGTTCTTCGGCGCCAGCTCCACCGCCATGGACTTGGTGGCGGCAATCGCCCAGCCCTTGGAGGCGTTATACCAGGTGAGCCCCGGCCTGGGGCGCAGGCCGGCCGTGGATGCCGTGGTGATGATCGAGCCGCCGCCCTGGCCTTCCATGATGGGCACCACGGCGAGCGCGGCATAGTAGATCGCCTTCATATTGACGGCGGTGATGAGGTCGAAGGACTGCTCATCCACCTTCAGCATGTCGCCGTTCTTGTGCGTGAAGCCGGCATTGTTGACCATGATGTCGATGCGGCCGTGGGCATCCATCGCCGCGCCGACCATCGCCTCGATATCGGTCTTGATCGAAACGTCGGCGGCGACGGGCATGGCGGCCTCGCCAATCTCGCCGGCGACGCGCTCTGCGCCCTTGCCATTCAGATCGGCGACGATGACCTTCGCGCCTTCCTCGGCGAAGCGCTTGGCCATGCCTTCGCCGAAGCCGGAGGCCGCACCGGTTATGACAGCTACCTTATTCTTCAGTCGCACTTGGAGTTTCCTTCTGTTCGGGTGGCGCGAAGTGGCTTCCACATCCGGTTATCCGTGATTGAACACAATCGTCTTGGTCGCCGACATATCGTACAGCGCTTCAAAGCCCTTCTCGCGGCCGTGGCCGGATTTCTTGAAGCCGCCGAAGGGCAATTCGATGCCACCGCCGGCGCCGTAGCCGTTGACATAGACCTGTCCCGCCCGCACCCGCTTTGCCACCCGGTGCTGGCGGGCGCCGTCGCGCGTCCATAAGCCGGCCACCAGACCGTATTCGGTGCCGTTGGCAAGCCGCACCGCGTCTGCCTCGTCTTCGAAGGGGAAGAGCGAGAGGACGGGTCCGAACACCTCCTCCTGCGCCAAGGCCGAGGCGGGGTCCACCCTTCCGAAGAGGACGGGCGGAAAGTAGAAGCCCTCTTGCGGCGCCCCCTCGTGAACGCGCCCGCGCGCCAAAACCTGTGTGCCCCCCTCCTCCGCCGCGCGTACGAAGCCCTCCACCCGCGCCTTCTGCGCCGGGTTGATGAGCGCGCCGAGGTCGAGGTCGGCGTCGTGCGGACCGGCAAGGAGAGCGGAGAAGCGCGCGGAAAGGGCGGCGGCGACCTCTTCATAGACGGGTTTTTCTATCAGGATGCGGCTGCCGGCGGAGCAGGTCTGGCCGCCGTTCTGGATGACGGCGTTGACGAGCACGGGCAGTGCCGCCTCGATGTCCGCGTCGGCGAAGACGATCTGCGGCGACTTGCCGCCGAGTTCCATGGTCACGCCGCGGTTGTTCAAGGCCGCGGCCTTCTGGATGGCTGTGCCGGTGGCCGGCGAACCGGTGAAGGTGACGTAGTCGACCTCGCCATGGGCGGAGAGCGCTGCGCCCGCCTCGTGCCCATAGCCCGTGACGACGTTGAGGACGCCTTGGGGCACCCCCGCCTCCAGCGCCAGCTCGGCGATGCGGATGGCGGTGAGCGAGGCATCCTCGGCGGGCTTGGCCACCAGGGTGTTGCCCATGGCAAGCGCCGCACCGACGACGCGGGCGAGGATCTGCAGCGGATAGTTCCACGGGACGATGCCGGCAACCACGCCGTGCGGCTCGCGCAGGGTGAGTGCGGTGTAGCCTTCGAGGAAGGGGATGGTGTCACCGTGGATCTTGTCGGCGGCGGCGCCGTAGAACTCGTAATAGCGCGCAGCGGCCGCAACGTCGGCCTTGCCCTGGCGGAGCGGCTTTCCCGTGTCGCGCGATTCGAGCGCGGCCAATTCGTCGGCATTCGCGGCCACCAATTGCCCGAGCCGCGCCAGGCAGCGCCCGCGCTCCACAGCGGGCATGCGGCCCCACGGCCCTTCGTCGAAGGCGCGGCGGGCAGCCTTGACGGCCTTATCCACGTCCGCTTCGCCCGAGGCGGGGATGGAAGCGAAGGTTTTTCCATCGGAGGGGCAGACGACGTCGATTCGCCGGCCCGACAGCGCATCGGCGGACCCGCCGTCGATCACCTGCATGAAGGCGTGTCCTTCCGCGGCGGTTTTCGTCGTGTGGCTGCCCATCCATGTTTCTCCAGCTTGTATTGTGGCCATGCCGGCCTATCCTGCCCAACGCAAGTCCGCCTGGAAAGCCTGCGCCTCAATGTCCCTAAGTTAAGGCGCAGGGCAAGGATGCAAGTGCGGGCTGGCATTCTTAAATCGATTAGACTATGAGCCTTTCTCGACAGCGACCAAGTGCAGGCGGAACGACAATGACAAGCCAGACGATACCGGTCGAGCCTTTCGATCTCGTGGTCTTCGGCGCCACCGGCGACCTGTCGGAGCGCAAACTCCTGCCGGCGCTCTACCAGCGCGAGCGTGCCGGCCAGTTCTCCGAGCCGACAAGGATCATCGGCTCCTCGCGCTCCGAGCTCAGCGACGACCAGTTCCGCGCTTTCGCAAGGGAAGCGATCGGCACGCATGTGGCGAAGGAGGATATCGAAGAGGACGATCTCGCCCGCTTCCTGGAGCGGCTGTTCTATGTTCCCGCCGATGGCAGCTCGGGCAAGGGCTTCGACACCCTGAAGAAGAAGATCGGCGACAGTTCGCATGTGCGCGCCTTCTATCTTGCCGTAGCGCCCGGCATCTTCGGTAGCATCGTCGACAAGATCGACCGGCATGGCCTGGCCACGCCGGCCTCGCGCATCATCGTGGAAAAGCCGATCGGCCGCAGCCTTGAGACGGCCAGGGAGGTGAACGAGACGATCGGCCGCGTCTTCGACGAGACGCGGGTGTTCCGCATTGACCATTATCTCGGCAAGGAGACGGTGCAGAACCTGATGGCGCTGCGCTTCGCCAACGCGCTTTACGAGCCGTTGTGGAACTCCGCCCATGTCGACCATGTGCAGATCACCGTGGCTGAATCGGTAGGGCTGGAGGGCCGTGCGGACTACTACGACAAGGCCGGCGCCCTGCGCGACATGGTGCAGAACCACATCCTGCAGCTCCTGTGCCTGATGGCGATGGAAGCGCCTGCCTCCCTGGATGCGGACGCCGTGCGCGACGAGAAGCTGAAGGTCTTGAGGGCGCTCAAGCCCATCGATCCGCTCAACGCGGAAAAGCTGACCGTGCGCGGGCAGTACCGCTCCGGCGCCTCCGAAGGGGGAGCGGTGAAGGGGTATACGGACGAATTGGCGAGCGGGGCGAGCGATACGGAGACATTCGTCGCAGTAAAAGCCGAGATCGAGAACTGGCGCTGGGCCGGGGTGCCCTTCTATCTGCGCACGGGCAAGCGGCTGGCGGCTCGGGTCTCCGAGATCGTCATCGAGTTCAAGCCGATCCCGCACTCGATCTTCGGCGAGCAGGCGGGCCGTGTCTTCGCCAATCAGCTCGTCATCCGCCTGCAGCCGGACGAGGGCGTGAAACAGTGGCTCATGATCAAGGATCCGGGCCCCGGCGGCATGCGACTTCGGCATGTGCCGCTCGACATGAGCTTTGCGCAAGCCTTCGACGTGCGCAATCCGGATGCCTATGAGCGGCTGATCATGGACGTGATCCGCGGCAACCAGACGCTGTTCATGCGGCGCGACGAAGTGGAGGCGGCGTGGCGCTGGATCGACCCCATCGTGGCGGCCTGGGAGGAGCGCAGCCAGAATGTCCAGGGCTACACCGCCGGCACCTGGGGGCCGTCGGCAGCGATTGCGCTGATCGAGCGGGATGGCCGGACCTGGCACGAGAGCGTGTGAGCCATGAATGCTGAATGGCAGGAGTTCGCCTCCGGGCAGAAGCTGGCCGATGCGCTGGCCGATGCCGTGGCGAAACGCCTCGAGGAGGCGATTGCCGCGCGCGGCACGGCGGTGATCGCCGTTTCCGGCGGCAGCACGCCGCCGCCTTTCTTCAAGGCCCTGTCGCGCAGGAAGGTGAACTGGGCCAGGGTGACCGTGACGCTGGCGGACGAGCGCTTCGTGCCGGCGGCCTCCGGGCGCTCCAACGCGCGGCTGGTCACCCAGAACCTGTTGCAGAACGATGCGGCGCGGGCGGGCTTCATCGGCCTTTACCACGACCGCGACAGCGTGGAGGCGGCGGCCGAGGCGGCCGACCGGGTGGTGGGGGGCCTGCCGCTGCCGCTCGACGTTGCCGTGCTCGGCATGGGAACGGACGGGCATACCGCCTCCTTCTTTCCGGATGCGGAAAACCTCGGCGAACTGCTCGACGCCGCGGGCGGCCGCCATGTGCTGCCCGTGCGCGCGCCGAGCGCGGTGGAGCCGCGGCTGACGCTTTCCATGCCGCTGATCTGCAATGCGCGGCTGGTGGCGCTACATATCGAGGGTGTGGACAAGAGGCAGGTGCTGGAGGCGGCGCTTGCCCGGAGCGACGGCGCGACGCCGCCGATCCGCGCCGTGCTGGAGAACACCGTTTCGCCCGCGCACATCTATTGGGCCCCCAAAAAGGACGCCAAGCCATGACCGCAAGACGAGAGATCGAAGCCGTCACAGCGCGCATCCGCGAGCGCTCGCGAAAGACCCGCGAGGCGTATCTGGCGCGGGTGGACGAGGCGGCGGCGAATGGGCCGCACCGCACGGTGCTTTCCTGCGGCAACCTTGCGCACGGCTTCGCCGCCTGCGGACCGCACGACAAGGCCGCCCTTTCCGGCGACGTGGTGCCCAATCTCGGCATCATCACCGCCTATAACGACATGCTGTCGGCGCATCAGCCCTACGAGCCCTATCCGCGGCTCATCAAGGAAGCGGCGCACGAAGCGGGCGGCATTGCACAGGTGGCGGGCGGGGTGCCGGCCATGTGCGACGGGGTCACGCAGGGCCAGCCGGGGATGGAGCTTTCGCTGTTTTCGCGCGACGTGATCGCGCTCGCCGCGGCGGTCGGCCTGTCGCACAACATGTTCGACGCCGCCGTTTTCCTCGGCATCTGCGACAAGATCGTGCCGGGGCTGGTGGTGGCGGCACTCAGCTTCGGGCACCTGCCGGCGGTCTTCATCCCCGCCGGGCCGATGACCTCGGGCCTGCCCAACGACGAGAAGTCCAAGGTGCGGCAGCTCTTCGCCGAGGGCAAGGTGGGGCGCGAGGCGCTTTTGGAGGCGGAAGCCAAGTCCTATCACGGGCCGGGCACCTGCACTTTCTACGGCACGGCCAATTCCAACCAGATGCTGATGGAGATCATGGGCCTGCACACGCCGGGCTCCTCCTTCGTCAATCCGAACACGCCCTTGCGCGATGCGCTGACGAGGGAAGCGGCGAAGCGGGCGCTGGCGATCACCGCGCTCGGCAACGAGTTCACGCCGGCCGGGCGCATGATCGACGAGCGCTCCATCGTCAACGGCGTCGTCGGCCTCAACGCGACGGGCGGCTCGACCAACCACACGATCCACCTCATCGCCATCGCGGCGGCGGCCGGCATCAAGCTCACCTGGGCCGATATCGCCGAGGTCTCGGCCAATGTGCCGCTGCTGGCCCGCGTCTATCCGAACGGGCTTGCCGACGTGAACCATTTCCACGCTGCCGGCGGCATGGGCTTCCTGGTGCGCGAGCTGCTGGACGCGGGGCTCCTGCACGAGGACGTCCAGACGATCTGGGGGCCGGGGCTGAGGCCCTATGCTATCGAGGCGAAGCTTGGCAAGGACGGCACGGTGGCGCGCGAGCCGGCACCGGCCGTGAGCGGCAACGAAAAGGTGCTGGCGCCGGTCGCCAAGGCCTTCCAGCCGACGGGCGGCATCCGCGTCCTGAAAGGCAATCTCGGCCAGGCCATCATCAAGACGTCCGCCGTCAGGCCCGAGCACCGGGTGGTGGAGGCACCGGCGATCGTCTTCACCGCCCAGGAGGACCTGCAGGCGGCGTTCAAGGCGGGCGAGCTCGACCGCGATTTCATCGCCGTCATCCGCTACCAGGGGCCGAAGGCCAACGGGATGCCGGAGCTGCACAAGCTCACGCCGCTGCTCGGCGTGCTGCAGGACCGGGGTTACCGGGTGGCGCTGGTGACCGACGGGCGCATGTCTGGCGCCTCCGGCAAGGTGCCGGCGGCCATCCACGTGACGCCCGAGGCGCTGGACGGAGGGGCGATCGGCAAGGTGCGCGACGGCGACGTGGTGCGGCTCGACGCGGAGGCGGGCACGCTGGAGATCCTGGTGGAGGCGAAGGAACTTGGCCAGCGCGAGCCCGAGCCGGTGGACCTTGCCCACCGCCATTACGGCATGGGTCGCGAGCTCTTCGCCGGCTTTCGTGCGCTTGCCTCGCGGGCCGACCAGGGGGCGGCGGTTTTTTGAGGACTTTCTTGCCGCCGGCCGCATGGTGAAGTGAGCCCACAGCTATCCGTTGCCGCGCGGGGTTTGCCCGCCGGGCTATGTCAAAGAACGTGGGAAGCGGGGCGCGTTGTCCGTGCCACTCTATGGCGCGAAAAACGCGCCCCGCCGGCCGCTGTCCCGACATTCGACCGGTCTAAGGGTTCGTATTTGGCTCAGGACGGACACACGTAGTGAAGCGCCTTTTGCCCGAACCCCGCGGCTTTTCCGCGCCCTGCGCCTGTGGCGCCGGGCTCCGGCCTGTTCGCGGGCCCTCACATGCCTCCAGGTACCGTTCCTGGAGGGGGAGGCTGCCGCCGCCCTCCCCGTGTCCCCGGTCCGGACCAAGGTTCCCGTGAGGGCGATGGGGAGGATTGTAAGGGTGAGCTGAAGAGGGGGGATAAAATCCCGCGAAAAAGTTGGAGAAATTATTCGGAAGTGAGTGAAAACAATGGGTTGGCGGGAAAGAAAGCATCTTTGTCGCCACATTTTATCCCCGCGCGGGATGGCGCGGGTGGTTGGTGGACTTCTCGAAATGTCGGCGCCTCTTCGCGCGCCCCTCTGTCGTGAGCTTGTCGAAGGGCCGGACATCTCCCCCGCAAATGGGGAGATTGTGCTGGCTGCTTACTCCGGCGCTTCTTCTGCAACCCCGGCGGTTGCACATGCGGCTTCCCGTTTGGCCCGCGATCCCAGGCAGCCCTTTTCAGCCCGGCATCTCTCAGAGATCGATCTCCCTCAAAGGATTGCCGCCGTCGATGAAGAGCCGGCCGGCCGGCTTCAGGACGGACTTTATGCGCATCAGCGCCAGCCGGCCCGCTTCCGGATGCCGCCCATCGAGCGCCCCGACCCGCATGGCAAATGCCATATCAAAGAGATCATCGCCTGCGCTCAACTCGAAGTCTTCGATTGCGGTGTGTCTAAAGTCGAGACGACCCGACGCCATCTCGGTCACCGAGCCTGCCCGCGCCAGCCTGATCGCCTTTTCCGAACGATCGATTGCCAGAATGAACCCGTCCCCGATGCATCGGGCCACCTCACGGGCAACCACACCGGGACCGCATCCGATCTCCAGCACGCGAAGCCCCTGCTTTAGTGGAAGGGCTTCAATGAAGCTGGCAATCCGCAATGAAACTCCAGGAGCCATGACATGAACGAGTTTACGGAAATCACGGCCCATTTCCACCGTGACTTCCGCAATCACCCTTCCCGTCTCCTCAATACGTCGTCCTTCTCTCGTCGCTCGGGGGCCTGCCGAATTGCAGGCGGTAGCTTTGGGCGAAATAGGAGTGGGAGGTGAAGCCGGTGGCGATGGCGACGTCGAGGATGGACATGTTGGTCTGGCGCAGGAGCTCGCGGGCGCGCTCGAGGCGCAGGCGCATGTAGTAGCGGCCGGGGGTCATGCCGAGGTGACGCAGGAAGAGGCGCTCGACCTGGCGGACGGAGAGGCCGGCGGACTTGGCGAGCTCAACCGCCGAAAAGGGCTCGTCGAGGTTCTCGGCCATCAGGGCGACGATCCTCTGCAGCTTCTCGGACTTGCCGGCAAGGTCGCGCTCCGGGCCGATGCGCTGGCGGTCGATGGGGGAACGGACGCGCTCGTGCTGGAACTGGTTGGCGACCTCGTTGACGAGGCCGTTGCCGAAGTCGGCGCGGACGATCTCCAGCATCAGGTCGATGGAGGTGGTGACGCCGGCGCAGGTGTAGCGCTTGCGGTCGATCTCGTAGACGTTGCCGGTGCACTCGATCTCGGGGAAGCGCTCCTTGAAGCCGGCGCGGTTTTCCCAGTGGATGGTGCAGCGGTGGCCGTCGAGCTGGCCGGCCTCGGCCAGAAGCAGCGAGCCGGCGGCGATGGCGCCGAGGGCGCGGCCCTGGCGGCCCCAGGAACGGAGCGCGGCAAGCACCTTGCTCTTGCCGGGAAACTCGGTGGCGAGGCCGACGCAGACGAAGAGGATGTCGGCTGCCGGCAGGTCGGCGACCGCATAGTCGACCTTGATGGGTAGGCCGTTGGAGGCCATGACGGCCTCGCCGTCGGCCGACACCGTGATCCACCGGTAGAAATCACGGTCGAGCAGACGGTTGGCCGAGCGGAAGGTATCGATCGCCGCGGCGAGCGAAAACATGGAGAACCTGTCGACCAGCAGGAACGCGAACTGCCGGCCCTCCGCCGTGCCCTCGGTCATGGAGGGGCTTTCTACAGGATATGGCGGAGCGCGGAAAGCCATGTGGGGTGGGCGGTCAGAAGACGGGTGGCTCGCGCCCGGCGGCGCGGCAGGCGGAGGTGAGCGTGTTGGCCATCAGCATGGCGATGGTCATGGGGCCGACGCCGCCGGGAACCGGCGTGATGGCGCCGGCCACCGCCCTTGCCTCCTCGAAGGCGACGTCGCCGACGAGCCGCGTCTTGCCCTCGCCCTTTTCCGGGGCGGGGATGCGGTTGATGCCGACGTCGATGACGGTGGCGCCGGGCTTGACCCAGTCGCCCTTGATGAATTCGGGCCTGCCGATGGCGGCGACGAGAATGTCGGCGTGCCGGCACAGCCCGGGAAGGTCACGGGTCCGCGAGTGAGCGACCGTCACGGTCGCGTTGGCATGCTGCAGAAGCGCGGCCACGGGGCGGCCGACGAGATTGGAGCGCCCCACGACCAGCGCATTAAGACCGGCAATGCCCTCCGGATGGACACGGCCGATCAAAACCATGCAGCCCTTGGGCGTGCACGGCACGAAAGTACGCCCGAGCTGACCCGAGGTCAGTCGGCCGATGCTGACGTCATGCAGCCCGTCGACATCCTTGGCCGGGTCGATAGCCGCGATGGTGGTACGCTCGTCGAGATGGCCCGGCAGCGGCAGCTGCACAAGGATGCCGTGGATAGCCGGATCGGCGTTGAGCGAGGCGATCAGCGCCAGAAGCTCGTCCTGCGAGGTCTCGGCGGGGAGCGTGTGCTGGACGGAATGGAAGCCGCACTCCTTGGCCTTCTTCGACTTGGAGGCCACGTAGACCTGGCTTGCGGGATCCTCGCCGACGAGGACGACGGCAAGGCCGGGCGTCGTGCCGGCTGCGACCAGCCCAGCCGCCTGCGCGGTCACCTTCTCCACCACCTCGGCAGCCACCGCCCTGCCGTCGATCAACTCTGCCATGAGGCACCCTCCCGTGTCCGGTTTTGCCGATACCTCGCATATGCGGCAATGGCGGCGCGTGCAATCCCGCACATGCGCCGCCTTTTGACGCAATCGCGAATCATCGACCGCCGAGCCGGTTGCATCGGCAGGCCGAAAGCGCCATTGCTTCCTTTAACCGAAGGAGGCGTTGATGGGCAGGAAGGTTGTTCTCGTTGGCTGCGGCAACATGGGCTACGCCATGCTGAAGGGCTGGCTGGCGGCGGGCAAGCTGGCGGCGGGCGATGTCACGGTGGTGGAGCCGAACGAGGGGCTACGCGCACGGGCGGCCACGCACGGCGTGACGGTGGCGGCGGATGCGCGGGAGCTGGATGTTGCGGCCGATCTCGTCGTCTTCGCGGTGAAGCCGCAGGTGATCCGCGACGTGGTGCCGGCGTATCGGGACCTTGAGGGCGCGACGTATCTGAGCGTTGCCGCGGGGACGGGGGTGGCGACATTCGAGAACCTTCTCGGCCGGGAGGCGGCCGTCATGCGCTGCATGCCCAACACGCCGGCGGCCATCGGCAAGGGCATGATGGTAGTGTTTGCCAACCGCAACGTGCGGCCGGAGGCGAAGGCGTTCGTGGAGGAGCTGCTGGCGGCCAGCGGCGCCGTCGCGACGGTCGCGGACGAGGCGCTGATGGACGCGGTGACGGCGGTCTCGGGCTCGGGGCCGGCCTATGTGTTCCACTTCATCGAGTGCCTAGCGGCGGCAGGCGAAAAGGCGGGGCTGCCGGCCGATACCGCCAGACTGCTTGCCATGCAGACCGTCTACGGCGCGGCGTGCCTTGCCAAGGAAAGCGGCGAGGAGCCGGGAACGCTGCGCGAGCAGGTGACGAGCCCGGGCGGCACCACGGCGGCCGCGCTCGGCGTGCTGATGGGCGAGGAGCGGCTGGTGGAGCTGGTGAGCGCGGCGGTGGAGGCGGCGAAGCGGCGGTCTGTCGAGTTGGGGAAGTGAAGCCGGATAAGATTAGACCGGGTCACCCCGATTTAGAGCTGGGCCGCGCCCGCTAGCACCATCTCGTCCTGCAGCCGGCGCAGTTCCATCAGCTTCGTGCCGGGGATCGGGGCGGCGTTGTCGTGGGTGATGAGCGCGCCCCTCTTCACCGGCGCGGTTACCGTGCCGCCTTCGAGAAGGCCGCAGGGGACGGCGCCCGCGGCGCGGGCGTCCTCGGCTGTCATGATCCATGAGCGGTAGGTGTATTCGCCGATGGCATCGAGCTTTTCGCCGGGGGCGAGGTCGCGTTTGGCGACCGCGCAGACCTCGGCCACGGGCCTGTCGAGCGGCACCATGTCGGGTTTGCCGTAGAGGACGGCACGGGCACAGGTGAGCGGCACTTCCAGGCTCGTCAGGTGATGGGGGCGGTAGAAGGTGAAGTAAGGCCCCTCGCCCAGCTTCAGGTCGGCCATGCGCTCGTGCAGGCGCGGGTGGGCCATGTCGGCGATCACGAAAACGCCGGGCGCCACGCCCTTGCCGATGGTGAAATCCACGCACCCCTTCTTCGACAGCACGCCGCCATCCTCTATGGGGCACAGCACGCGCGGCAGCTCTTCCAGCGAGGCCGCCGGGCCGTGCATGCCGGGCTTGTCCGGCACGAGGCCGGTGGCGTTGGCGATGGCCGCCATCTCCACCATGGTCTTGGAGCCGTCGACGAACTCGACCAGCATGCGCGGGTTCATGTTGCGGCGCTCGGCCTCCTGGCGATAATCGTCCGGCGTGGCGTCGTGGTTGAGCGGGTTGTTCTTGCCCTTGCCGGCGGCCACCACGTCGTGCCCCATGGCGGTGACGAACTCGATCAGCTCCATGCAGGAGGACGGCTCGTCGCCGGCGCCCAGCGAATAGACGACGCCTCGCCTGTCGGCCAGGCACCGCAGATAGGCGCCGATGGTGACGTCGGCCTCGACATTCATCATGACGAGATGCTTGCCCGCCTCAATGGCGGCAAGGCCATATTCGGCGCCGGCGGTGGGCCTGCCCGTGGCATCGACGATAACGTCGACGTGTTCACTCTCCATGAGATGCATGGCGTCACCGACGATGGCCGTGCGGCCCGCGCGGATGGCATCGGCCATGGCGCCGACGGAGGCGGCGCGCATGGCACTTTCCGGCGCCCGGCCGGCGGTGCGAATAGCAGCCTCTGCATTCACGTAGCGCCGGTCGGCGATGGCGGCGACCTCGATGCCGCGCATGAGGGCGACCTGGGTGACGATGTCGGTGCCCATCTCGCCGCAGCCGATGACGCCGATGCGCACCGGCCGCCCCTCCTCGGCGCGGCGGGCGAGATCGCGGGCAAGGCCAGTGAGGGCGACATTGGTCATCGGTGGTTTCCCGGCATGAGAGATGGCCGGAGATAGAGGGCCGGCACGGCGCTTTGTCAACCTAGCGGCGCGATGCTGACGGATGGTACCTGTCCGGCGGGCCGAAAATCCGGCTTTTTCCCTTGCCCGCCCGGGAGCGCTGTGCGAGGAGCCGAGCATAGATCAGGACATGACCAAGGGAGGAGCTTATGTTCACGGTTACACGCAGGTCGTTCGTGGTGGCGGCGCTTGCCGGAGCGGCAGGCCTTGTGGCCACCGGCGCGCTGGCCGCCGACAAGATCAATGTCGGCATCATCCCCTCGCTCACCTCGCATTCGCCGAGCATCATCGCCGAGGCCAAGGGCTATTTCGCCGATCAGGATCTCGAGGTGGAGTTCGTCAGCTTCCAGTCGGCCCAGCCGATGGCGGTGGCGATCGCCTCGGGGGACGTCGATTTCGGCATGACGGCGATTTCCGGCGGGCTCATCAGCCTGGCCGACAAGGGTGTGATCAAGGTGATCGGCGGGGCGCTGCAGGAGACGCCGAAGATCGAGGGGCAGAAGATCCTCGTCTCCAAGGCCGCGCACGATGCCGGCGTGACAAGCCCGGCGGACCTGAAGGGACGCAGCTTCGGCATCACCACCACCGGCTCCTCCTTCCACTACATGGCACACAAGATCGCTGACGGAGAAGGCTTCGCGCGCTCCGAGATCCACCTCAGGCCACTGCAGAAGGTGCCGGCGGTGATCGCCGCGCTGAAGAGCGGGCAGATCGACGCCTGGTCCATCGTGCCCAACATCGCCGGCAGCCTGACGGCGGGCGGCGAGGTGGTCGAGATCGGCAAGGTCTCCGACTATATCGACGATTATCAGGTGACCACCATCTTCACCTCGACGGCAAACACGCAGGAAAAGCCAGACCTCGTGAAGCGCTTCCTGGCCGGCCTTTCCAAGGGCATGGACGACTACAACGCGGCCCTGGTCGACAAGACGATGGGCGAGGACGAGACGGCGGAGATCGTCGCGGCGATCCACGAATACATCTATGCCGACCAGCCCCTCGACAAGGCGGCCCCGCGTATCCAAGCCGGTGCCATGCGCATGAGCCCCAATGCGGCGATGAACCTTGCCAGCGTCGAAGACCAGCTCGAGTGGTTCAAGTCGGAAGGCCTGGTGCCGGAGGGCGTGAGCATGGAGAAGCTGGTCGACGCGAGCTTCGTGGAGACCTATTGAGGCACCAGCCGCCCCAGAGCGGGGCGGCTGGCCTGAACGGAAGCGCGAACGGTCCATGCAGCTCATCCTTCGAGGCATCAGCCACCGCTATGGCGGCACGAACGTGCTGGAGGACATCTCGTTTGCCGTCGGTGACGGCGAGATCGTCTGCATCGTGGGGCCTTCGGGCTGCGGCAAGTCCACGCTGCTTCGCATCGCCGGTGGGCTGGAGCGACCGGACGAAGGCGAGGTGCTGGTGGCGGGAAAGGCGCCGGACGGCTCCCTGAACCCGCTCACCTACATCTTCCAGGACTTCGCGCTTCTGCCGTGGCGCACGGTGGCGGGCAATGTCAGCCTGGTGCTGGAGGACCATGGCATCGAAGCCAAGAAGCGGCGCGCCATCATCGAAGACGTGCTTTCGCGCACCAACCTTTCCGACTTTTCGCGTGCCCTGCCGCGCCAGCTCTCCGGCGGCATGAAACAGCGCGTGGCGATCGCCCGGGCACTCGCCGTCAAGCCGGCGATCATGCTGATGGACGAGCCGCTGTCGGCGCTCGACAGCCAGACGCGGGAACTGCTCATGGACGACCTTGTGGCCCTGTGGCAGCGCGAGCGCTTCTCCGCCTGCTATGTCACGCACAACCTGGCCGAGGCGGTGCGGCTTGGCCGGCGCATCGTCGTCTTGTCGCGGCGGCCGGGGCGCATCCGCGAGGTGGTGGAGATAGACATGCCGCTGACTGAGCGGCCGGAGCGGCTGGTCGAACTGGAAAAGCTGCAGCGGCAGGTGTGGAAGATCATGCGCGAGGAAGCGCGCGAGGCCGACAGGGAGATTTCAGATGTCGCATGAGGCGGCGGCCGAGGGCCGAGAGCGCGCCGAAGAGGACGCGGCGGCGCGCGAGGACGCGCGCCCTGTGCCCTTCCGCGGCGGCGGCTTCACGCACCGGCGGCTGGGGCCGGTGGCGCCTATCGTCTTTCTTGCCATCATCGCCCTTTGGGAGGTCGGTTCGCGCACGGGCGTTATCAGCCCCGTTGCCCTGCCCGCCCCATCGGAAGCGCTTGGCGCGCTGGCCGATCTCGTCGCTACGGGCATGCTGTGGAAGCATGTGGGCGCCAGCCTCTACCGGCTCAGCCTCGGCTGGGTGCTGGGCAGCCTGCTGGGCATCTCGGCGGGGCTGATGATCGGCCTGTTCTCGCTGGCGCGCGCCGGGCTCCTGCCGCTGGTCTCGGCCCTCTTCCCCATCCCGAAGATCGCACTCCTGCCGCTCTTCATCATCTGGTTCGGCATCGGCGAGGGCTCGAAGGTGGCGACGATCCTGTTCGGCACCTTCTTCCCCACGGTGATCGCCACCTATGGCGGCGTCGACAATGTCGACCGGAACCTGATCCGCATGGGCCAGTCCTTCGGGCTTTCGTGGCTGTCCATCGTCAGGAAGATCATCATCCCCGGCGCCATGCCGGCGATCCTCTCCGGCTTCCGCATCTCCGCCTCCATCGCCATCGTGCTTCTGGTGGCGGCGGAGATGATCGGCGCGGAAACGGGCATCGGCGCCTATATCCTGATGGCCGGCGCGCTTTTCGCGCTCGACCAGCTGATCGCCGGCGTGGCACTTTTATCAACGCTTGGCCTTGCCATCGCCTGGCTGATCGGCCGCACTGAGCGGGCGCTTCTCGCCTGGCGCGCATGATGCCACGCCACACCTTACCCGACGGCCGCCCGCCGCTTCGGGCGGCGTGAAAAAACTCTCGCCAATTCTCCCCGCAGGACGCTGGACAGGTCAGAATCTCATGCTATAACCCACGCGCCTTCGGCGGAGCACCAACCCCGCCAGCCGGACAAGAACGGGCTCGCGCCCGACGGCAAAACGGCACGCCCAGGTAGCTCAGTTGGTAGAGCAGCGGACTGAAAATCCGCGTGTCGGTGGTTCGATTCCGCCCCTGGGCACCATTCACCATAACATATTGAAATTATACACTTTTTTGCTCTTTCTCACCCGGAATCGCACCCTTGGGAATAAGCAGCGTGCTCGCTTCGGCAACCGGCACTTGTGACCCGTTGGAGACCGACATTGTCAGCGTGCAAATGACCGTAGTGCGCCCGATGTCGGCCGTAGAGTACAGCATTGCCACTTCCCGTAGGCGGACATTGCCTGCATCGAACACCGGAGGTCACGATTGCGCCATTTCGAGACATTCGGATTGGCGACCGGTACGGAAGCATTCGACCCAAAGGCGCCCCTTAACCAGGTGCTCGCGAACGGAAGCCGTAGGGCTTCATGTCCTTTCTACAGTCACCAGGACATGTGCAGGATGTCGTCCTACGGCGCAGGACTTCGCCGCGCACGGCCTCCCCGTGACACAGCGTTCACCACTAGGAACTGTTCGCAATGCGGTGAGGCGCGGCTTCCGCAGGCAAGCGTGTGCCAAATAAAGCCGCGCCTGTTCCCCTCCCGCACCTACAACTCATAGGGCCATTCAGCCGGGACGAAGCTGTAAGCATCACCGTCGCGCGCGACATGGCCGAAGCCGGGGAACGGCAGGTGCATGCCGGCGATCAGCATGCGGTCGGCGGCGACCCGGTCGAGCGCCCGCTTGCGCGTTTCGGCGGCGAGGTCCGGATCGACGTCGAAGGCAATGCTCCAGTCGGGGCGGGCGAACTGGTAGGTCGCCATGTGCACGACATCCCCCCAGATGAACAGCGCCTCACCGTCCGATTCGATGATGAAGCCAGCATGGCCCGGCGTATGGCCGGGCAGCGGTACGGTTTGGATCGAGGCCACGGCTTCTGCTTCGCCCTCTATCTGCCGTAGGCGGTCCGCATAGGCAGCTGCTGCCCTCCGGGCGCCGACGAAGAACGGCTTCGCCTCGTCCGTCGCCTGGTTCATGTTCGCGTCGTCATGCCAGAAGGCGTAATCCGTGGCGGTGACGACAAGCTCGGCGTTGGGAAACAGCGCCTCGCCCTCGGAGGTCAGCACGCCGTTGATATGGTCGGGATGCATGTGGGTGATCAGCACCGTGTCGACCTGGGCCAGGGTGACGCCGGCGGCCTCGATCGCAGCCGGAAGCCGGCCGAGCGTCGGCCCCATGCTGTTCGACGTGCCGGCGTCGACGAGCACCAGACGGTCGCCGAGATTGACGAGATAGGCGTTGACCGGCGTTCGGCGCGGGTCCGGCACCTGAAAGCCGGCCTCTGCGAGCTGCGCGGCCTCAGCGGCGTCGAGCCCAATAAACATTTCGGGCTCGATGTCGATATAACCGTCCAGTAACGCCGTCACCTCGGCCGAACCCACCTTGCGGCGCAGCGCGCCGGTCGTGGGGGTATCGGCCAGCGGCGCACGGGCCAGGGCCGGAACGGGGGTACCGGCAAGCAAGGCGCCGCCGGCAAGGCCGGCACCGGCGAGAAAATGACGGCGGGAAAGCGGCATGGCATCATCTCCGGATTGAGGAATCATAGGGCTCAGGACAGAGCAAGGCGGGTCTACTTCATAGGTTCAGCTTTTTTAAGCTGCTATCTCTTGATATGAGTTATTATTTTTACTTATCAATTATGACAGGGGGCCGCCATCATGGATCGCCTTGCCGCGCTCACCAGCTTCATTCGCGCCTGCGAGACGGGCAACTTTTCGGCGGCAGCCCGTGAACTGGGCCTGAGCCAACCGGCCGTCAGCCAGCATATCCGGGCGCTGGAGTCGCATCTCGGCGCTCGGCTGTTCGACCGCACGACACGGCATGTCTCGCCGACGGAAGCCGGCAGGCGTTACCTGGAACGCGCCCGCGACATCCTGGAAAGGCTCGACGAGGCCGACCGCTACGTCGGCTGCCTGGAATCGAAGATGTGCGGGCGGCTCGCCATCAGTGCGCCGGTTGGCTTCGGCGCCAATGTGCTCGGCGAGTATCTGATCGAGTTCAAGCGCACCTATCCGGAGCTGCTGCTCGACGTCGCGCTGAGCGACAGCTTCGTCGACGTGATCGCGGAAGGGCTCGACGTCGCGATCCGCATGGGAACCATCGACGACGACCGGCTGATCGTGCGCAAGCTCGGCGTGATCGGGCGCAGCCTCGCCGCGACGCCGGACTATCTCGATCGCAAGGGGCGGCCGCAGCGGCCGGAGGATCTGGCCGATCACGACTATCTGCTTTACGCCCACATCACCACGCGAGATATCGTGCCGCTCACCGGCCCCGGCGGAGAGAAGGCCGAAGTGCGCATCCGACCGACCATGCGCGGCGACAATTCCCCGCTGATGATGCAGGCGCTGCTCGCCGGGCTCGGCATCGGCGTCGGGCACGAGGTGACCCTCGACCCGCTCGTCGCCGAGGGCCGGCTCGAATATGTGCTGCCGGCCTGGGGCTACGCGCCGCATCACGTGCATGCCGTCTACCCATCCAACCGCTTCATCCCGCTGAAGGTGAGGCGGTTCGTGGACGGATTCGCAGCCCATCTGGCCGGAATGGGGGCGTTCGTCGGATGCGAAAAAGCCGGCTTGTCCAGGGAAGCGGTGGGGGCTTAGCCCGGATTTCTCAAGCGGTCGCTGTTGAGCCACTGCCGTGTTGGTATTCCAAGACTTTGCGAGGGAATCGGTGGGCGGCGAACAAGGATCTTTCACAGGCGTGCCGCAGGCAGGAGGGCCTGTGCCACCGGAGGAGTATCGCCATCCAGTTGCTCGGCCAGCAACTCGCCGGTCGTGGGGCCTAGGGTGAAACCCTGGTAGCCATGGCCGAAATCGAACCAGAGCCCTTCATGCCGCGGTGCCGGCCCCACAAGCGGCAGCATATCCGGGAGGAAGGGCCGATGCCCGTGCCACAGCTTACCTTCGGCGCGCATATCCGCGGCCAGAAGCTCAGCTGCCGAGTGTAGGGCCCAGTCGAGCTGGCGGCGCGATTGCGGCCGGTCCGGGCGGACAAACTCGACGCCGGTGGTGAGGCGCAGGCCGTCGCGCATTGACGACATGACATATCCATTTTCAGCGTCAAGATACGGTCGGCTGAGTTCGGGAGTGTTCGAGACATGGCTGTGATAGCCGCGCATCAACAGCATCTGGATGCGGTAGCCGAACCGTAACAGTAAGGACCCTGACCACGGGCCGAGTGCGATGACTGCATGCTGGGCGTCGACGAGGCCCGTGCCGGTGTCAATCCGCCACCCCGTACCCGCGCGCTCCAGCGTTTGCGCGTCGCCCTGCAACAGCCGCCCGCCGCGGCGCCGGAACAGCTGCGCATAGGACATGACCAGACCGCCCGGATCGCTGCTACTCCAGCTGTCCTCCCAGATCAGCGCGCCGGCCGTCTCGCCCGCGATAGCCGGCTCCTCGGACGCAAGTCCCGTGCCGGCGAGCGCGCGCAGGCGCAGGCCATAGCAGGTGGCCTTTTTCTCTCCGCGTGCGCAGGCGGCATCGAAGGCCCGCGTCGTGCGGTAAATCTCGCCCAGCCCGGTGCGGCGGATCAGGTTGTTGGCACCCGCCGCCTCGATCAAAGGGCTGTGATCGGACACAACGCGCGCGATGAGCTGCGCGTAGGTCCTGGAAATCCGCGCGTGCCGTTCGGGCGCGGAGGCGCGGAAGTAGGCCAGAAGGGCCGGCGCGATACTTGGAAGATCACGCAATGACCAGGCCACATCGTTGCTGCGTCCCAGGGCGTAGCGGAGCAATGTCGGCAGGTCGCGGGGCATCGCATAGGGCTCCATCGCCTCAGCCTGCAACACGCCCGCATTGCCGAAGCTCGTCTCCTCGCCCGGGCCGCGCCGGTCCACCACGGTAACCGCATGGCCGCGCGCCTGGAGTGCCAGCGCCGCTCCAATGCCGACCATGCCGGCGCCAAGAACAAGAATTTCGGCCATTGCCGCCCTACTGGTTGCGGTCGCGTGCGATTACGGTGATCTCGACCTTCGCATCAAGCATCAGAAAGACCCCCACCGTCGTTCGCACCGGGTAGGGTTGCGGGAACGCGGCGGCATACACCTCATTGAAGACTGGGAAATCGGCAGCATCGGTGAGATAGCAGGTGCAGGAGAGAACGTCGGAAAGGTCCAGCCCCTCCTTGGCGAGCGTGGCCTTGATATTCGCGATGCAGTTTTCGGTTTGGGCGCGGATGCTGTCGGGGATCTTGCCGTCGGCATCGAAGCCGAGATCGCCCGAGAGATAGAGCGTTGCACCGTCGCGGCGGACTTTCGAAAGCGGGATACTCACTATATTTCCGTTTCTGTCCCGGTTGGCGCCGCGGCCGGTTCGGCCCAGCGTGCGGCGAGATGGATGAGAATCAGGATCATCGCCAGTGGTACGGCCGCAACGATCCAGACCATCTGGATGCCCAATGTGTCGGCGGTCAGCCCGGCCTGCCGGACGAGATATCCTTTTGAAAAGCCGCCGCGCAGGCCCACGAAGCTAAAATAGACCACCGGAAGGGTGAAGGTCAGGATTGCCAGCGACTGGATCGCCTCTGCCATTACGCCCAAGAGCGCCGGCGGTGCTGGAAAGACGCTTTGCAAAAGCACAGCGTCGCTGCGCGTCTTGAAGGAAAGTGTGGCGCCCAGAAGCCCGGTCCAGACCATCATGTAGCGCGCCACATCCTCGGTCCAGACGGGCGGCGATGCAAAGACATAACGCGCGACGACCTGGATCATCACCGTGACGAACATCACGCACAGGGCCAAGATCGCAGCACCGCGTGCGGCTGTATGCAAGCCGTTCGAGAGGCGGGTGATCAACCGACGCATCGGAAGTCTCCTGTTGGCCGGGCGGGTCGCACCCCACGGGCGGCCCGCCATTTCAGCGCTTCAGCGCGTGCGTTCCGACAGCGCGGTCCAAGCCGCCACGTCCTCTTCCGGCAGCAGGCCGGAATTGTAGACCGCGACTGAGCGCTCGCGGAAGGCGGCGCGCTCTTCGTCGGTGATACGCTGCACCGTGACGCCAGCGTCTTCCAGCGCCGTAAGGGAGCTTTCCGACACCTCGGCCAGCCAGTCGCGTACGGCCTCATCGGCGTCGTCGACCGCGGCGTCGACGGCCGCGCGGTCGGTTTCGGACAGCCCGTCATACCAGTGTTTCGAGGCGAGCACGGCGCGTAACGGGATGATGACCCCAGCATCGGAGAAATGCTTCACGAAGTCCGTCTGGCCGAACATGATCGGCACGAAGGGCGAGTTGAGATAGCCGTCGATCACCCCCGTTTGCAGACCCGCGGGCACCTCGCTCCAGGGCACGATGGTGCCGCTGGTACCCCAAGCCTCGTACATGGCGATCTGCGCGTCGTCGAGGGCCCGCATCCGCAAGGCGCTCATGTCTTCGGGTTTGCGCACGGCGGTATCCGTCGTGATGACACCCGAGGATGGACCGAGCGGGACCAGCGCCAAGAGAACCGCATCCTGTTTCGCCAGGGCTGCGTTAACCGATGCGAAGACATCCCCTTCGGTCAGCACCCGGTCCATATGGGTGACATCGTTGAAGATATAGGGCAGACGGACGCCGTAGATGAAGGGCTCGATAGAGGCCACCGTACGCACGTCCGACAGCGACACTTCCAGGAGGCCGGTCGAGATCTGATCGAGCTTCTCGCCTTCGTCGCCAACCGAGCCGCGCGGCATTTCGCGCACTTCGATCCCCGCCTCCTTCAGTGCGTTGGCAAAGGTATGGACCCAGTTGTAGGAACCGGACGTTTCAAGATCCGGCTTGGTGTCGAGCGCGATCTTGACCTCAGCTGCGGCCGGTCCGGTGAGAGCCATCAGGGTTGCCAGGGCAATGGCCTTGAGTTGCATGTTGATCTCCTCCATTCAGAATTCAGTTGATGGCGAAGCCGCTAAGGCGCGGCAGGGCGAGGCTGATCTCGGGCCAATAGGCCAGAGCCAGCAGAACCAGTATCTGCACGGCGATGAAAGGCAGCGCGGCGTAGGCCAGCCGCCAATAATTAGTGCCTGTCATGGCTGAAACGACAACCAGGCACTTGCCCAGGGGCGGGGTGATCAGGCCGATGCACAGGTTGAAGCAGAGCACAATGCCCAGGTGAACCGGGTCGATCCCTTGCTGTAGCGCCTGCGGGACAAAGAGCGGGATCAGCAATGTCAGGGCCACCGGAGTGTCCATGAACATGCCGGCGGCCAGAAAGATCAGGAGCAGGAAGAACAGGTAGCGAGTCCCGGTCAGCCCGATGCTCTCCACCCAGGCCGACAATATCTGCGGCCAACCCAGTTGACCGGCAAGAAAACCGAGGATCGAGATCGCGGCCAGGATGATGAAGATCGTACCGGCCATGCGCGCTGTGGCCTCCAGCGCGTCGAAAAAGGCGCGTGCGGAGAGGCCGTCGTAAAACTGTCCAGCAATCAGCGCCACCAGTACGGCGATCGCCGAACCTTCGGTCGGCGTAGCCAGGCCGAAAACCAGCGATCCCAGGATGACGACCGGCAGGCAAAGCGCAGGCACGGCCCTTCGCAAGCTGGGCCAGAACGGTGGCAGATCGGCGTCGGTGCCGCCCGGATGATTGCCGGCATATGCGATCACGCCGTTCATCACCATGAGCGCTGCGGCCAGAAGCAATCCCGGCAGGATGCCGGCTATGAACAAGGCTGCTACCGACGCGCCGGTCAGTCCGCCATAGACGATCATGATAATCGACGGCGGGATGATCGGCCCGATCATCGAGGAGGCCGCTGTCACCGCGCCGGCATAGAAGCGGGAATAGCCGCGCGCCACCATCTCCGGCACGAAGATGCGCGACAGCGCGGCGCTGTCGGCCACCGCCGATCCCGATATGCCGGCGAAAAAGATGCTGGTGAGGATATTTACATGCCCTAACCCGCCGCGAAACCGTCCGACCAGCGCCAGAGAAAAGTTGATCAGACTGCGCGTAACACCGGCGCGCGACATGATCTCGGCCGTCAGGATGAAGAGCGGCATCGCCATGAAGGCAAAGACGTCGAGCTGCCCAAAGATGCGCTGGGGCATGATAGAGAGAAACTGCGTCTTGTCAGCGACGACGAACGACAGGACCGACACCGCACCCATCAGATAAGCAAACGCCGTGCCGGTGATCAGCATCACGATGAAAGCGACAAGAACGATCAGCATCTGCCCATCCTCAGACCGCCGTGCCAACTGGAATGGTCCGGACTGTTCCGGCACGCGAACTCTCAGGCGGATGCGTAGCAATTCCGCGCAGGTCGACCGGGGGCGGGACGATCTTTGTCAGGTCCGGTTTCGCGGGAGCTGTTGCAGGATCGCGCGCGAGCAGCATTTCGATGGCTCGCGCCGCGCCCAGCAAACCCCGATCGCCACGCAGGGGTCCCAGCACCTGCAGACCGAAGGGAAGACCATCGCCGAGGGTCCCTGCAGGCAGCGTGATCGAAGGCCCCCCCATCAGCGAGCCGCGATAGGTCAGTGCCAGCCAACGGTAATAGATATCCATCTTCTGCCCGTCGATCTCTTCCGGATAGGGCTGCTCCCACGGGAAGGCCGGTACCGGCGCGGTCGGTAGCAGAAGAATATCGAAATCGGCCATTCGTCTGTTGAAGGCACGCAGGATGCGGGTCTGTTCCAGGTGAGCCCAGGCGCGATCGTGAAAGCTCAGGCGGCGGCCTAGCTCGACATTCGCGGCTACATGGGGTCCGAATTGCTCGACCGGCCGGTCTCCTGCGGGGTCGAAGGCGGCGACAAAACTTTCGGCGCGCAAGATGTCGAAACAGCGATCCATCTCGCCGAGATTCAAATCTACCGGGCGGCAGGTAGCGGCATGCGGAGCGATGGCCGCCACCCGTTCACGGAATGCCGCGCGTACCCGGCGGTCGACTGGCGCACCGCCGAAATCTTCGCTGAAACCAATGCGTAGCCGGTCCAGAGAAACCGGCGGCATATTGTCGAAGCGCGCGGGATCGGCATGAGAGGAAAGCGGATCGCCCGCGTCGAATCCGTGGATCGTCTGCAACATCAGCAGCAGATCGTCCATGTTCCGCGCCATCGGCCCGAGCACCGAAATGACCGACCAGCCCACGGGCCGGGTCGGATGCGCCACCACATCCGCCGAGGGCCGGTAGCCCAATATTCCACACAGCGCTGCGGGCAGGCGAAGCGACCCGCCGGTATCCGAACCGGTGCAGAGCGGCACGAGCGAGGCCGACAGCGCCGCGGCCGAGCCGCCGGACGACCCGCCGGCCGTCAGGCGCGGGTCGTACGGGTTGCCCGTGGCACCCCAGACCGGGTTGCGTGTGTTGCCGCCGGCGCCGAATTCAGGCACGTTCGTTTTGGCCAGAACGATTGCCCCTGCCCGGCGCAGCCGTGCGACGATCTGCATATCGCGCTCGGCCACATTGCCGCGAAAGAGCGGGCTTCCATGGGTAGTCGGCAAACCCTCTGCATCTTGCAGGTCCTTCACCCCGACGGGCAATCCGTCCAGCGGCCCGATCGGCGCGCCTGCCTTCCAGCGCTGCGTAGCCCGGCTGGCTTCCACAATGGCTCGCTCAGTGGAAAAAGCAGTCAACGCGTTGATGGACGGATTGAAGCGCGCTATGCGCTCAAGACAGGCTTCGAGAAGCTCGCTTGGGGTAAACTCTGCTTTTGCAAACCCTTCGATCAGCCGGGTCGCAGACATTTCTGGCAAAGAGATTGTGGCGATCGCTGTTATCCGGCAAAGCGCCGGCTCCCAGTATTTTTTGGTTTTCCGGCTACGATAGCTGGGAAGACCGGCCGTGAATATTTACTTATTCCTCTAGAACTATAACCAAAATGAATGGTCTTAAGCGCTGCGCGCCTGATCAAGGCACTGCATGAACAGATCGAACGAGCTGTTGGCTTCGTATTGGCCGGTGCGCCAGAAACAGCGCACTTCAGACAGGAGGCCGCGGGTGTCGAGCGGCAGGATAACAAGCTCACCGCGGCTTGCATGAACCTGTGCAAGGCTTTGCGGAAACAGCCCCAAGGCAGGCATTTCCCGCATCACGCCGATGTTGAGCGGCAGCGAGGCCGAGGCGATCAGATTGACCGGTGGGGCAAAGCCGAATTCGGCAAACAGCGCCTCTATGGCGCGGCGCGCCACCGAATTCGCCAGGGGCAGCAGCCAAGGCCATTCTCTCGCTTCCGGCCAATCCAGTGTTGCCGCCGCTGCCAGGGGATGCTCGCATCCGGCAACGACAACGATCTGTTCCTGAAACAGAGCCTTCTGCTCAACCCCCGGCAGTTCCTGCGGGTGCCAGACGCGGGCGATGAGAATATCGATCGCACCGCTCTCAAGCCGCGGGAACAGGGACACGAAATGCCCCTCGGTCACCGAAATGCTGGCTTCCGGCGCGCTGCGTTTCATCAGCGCGATCGTGCCGGGCAAAAGGATCGGCGCCACCGAACTGACCGCGCCCACTGAAACCGCCCCCGTCACGCCCTGGGCCATGGCGTTGAGATCAAAGGCCGCACGGTCGATCTGTGCCAGCACCTGCCGTGCATGATCGGCAAGCCGTCGGCCCACCGGTGTGAGATAGAGCCGGTTGCGGTCGCGTGTCACGATCGGCGTCTCGACGAGCCGCTCCAATTCGCTGATCTGCTTGGAGACCGACGGCTGCGTCACGTTCAGCGAGTCGGCAACTTTCGCCACCAGACCGAACTCGGCCAGCGCTGCAATGATGCGCAGATGCCGAAGGGTCAGTGATTTTGTCAGTTGCTCTGAATTCATGGTCCTCGGGCGCTCCGGGAATACCGGCTGCTTTTGGCGCGGGATCTATGCTGCCCGTGCGGCCTCACGCAATCATTCCTTGCGGGAATAGCACGTCTGTCGTGCATGTAATAACTTCGAATGCTGCCTGAACTGCGTAGAAACCAGTGGAGGAGGAGAATGCGCGCCTGAAAAAGGCTTCTGGCGGAGTCGATGATGGAGGTGTCGACGCTGCGCGAGATGCTGGTAAAAAACTTCTGACGCCGGGTTCGAGGAGACAGGCCGTGGACTGGGCCATTGAAGAGAGAGGATATTCCCAACGCCGTGCCTGCGGTCGGGTGGGCATTGCACCGCGCGTCTATCGCTGCCGCTCACCGCGGCCGGACGATGCCGGCCTGCGCCAGCGGCTGCGCGAGTTGGCGGCGCAGCGGCGGCGCTTCGGCTATCGCCGCCTGCACCTGCTGTTGAGGCAGGAGGGCGTGGCGGTGAACTGGAAGAAGCTCTATCGGCTCTACAAGGAGGAGCGGCTGACCGTGAAGAAGCGCGGCGGCCGCAAGCGAGCCTCAGAAATTTATCTCGAACGGGCACTGCATCGCACATACTGGCCCCGTCACCTGGAACAAGCTTCGCATTCGGCGGTGATCGATCGAAAACATACGACGCGACGCCGGGCATGATTACGGTCGTCCCCCACTGGAATAGACTGCGAGGTGACATAGCGCGCCACAATGGAAGCGTTGTGGTGGCGATCACGCCCGAAGGCATGCTGGAACTGGCGGCAAATGAGCTTGATTGTGCAAACCTTGATCTCAGGCCAACGAATCGAATCATCGACCACACTGCTCCAAAGTATGCAAAGCTCATAAAGGCGGAACTGGCCCAGCCGAATCTTGCAAACGAGCTCTACCTCGATTCGCTGATAACGATCCTTGGGATTCATGCCCTCCGCCACTATTCGAACGCCGCGGATGCCAAAAGCGGCGGACTTTCCACAGCCACCGCAGCGCGGGTGCGCGATTAACCAATGTGAGCTTCGGCCGGATCATTCAGACCGGCGCTTGCCTGAAGCAGAAAGCCAAAAGTGGGAAAGACGCAGGCAAAAAGCTACGAAATACAACGAGGCGTTCCGGGTTTCCCACCAAGGCGTAAGCCTTTGATTTTACCCACTTGTTCGATTCCGCCCCTGGCACCATCCGACATAAGTTATTGAAATGATTTACCTTTTTACCTCTTTCTCACCGGAATCACACCCGTGGGAAAAAGGCGGCGCGCTCGCTCAAGCAACCGGCACTTGTGACCCGTTGGAGACCGAGGTTGTCAGCGTTGCAAGCCGCGAGGAGGCGAGAGTAGCTGCGGCAGCCCAGGCCTTCGTCGACCGGGTGGTCGACAGCAACGCCCTGCGCATACTGCTCGGGCAGCCGGAGCCCGACGACACGGAAAAGGAGCGCCGGGGCATGCAGGCGCCGGATGATGCTCTCGGTGCATTCGGGCTCCCCCGGTTAGCAGGAGACCAGACTTCCAAGAACGCCACGATTTCCGTCGAAGCTACCGCGGCGTGATCTCACGTTGCCGAGCCGCATGGCTCCCCGAAGAAGCTCCGTCAGGCCGCTTGGCCGTCACGTGGAAGCCTCGTAGATGGTCGATCAGCGCGCGCAGCTTCGGGGCAATATTCCGGCGGCTCGGATAGTAGAGATAGAAGCCGGCGAAGCGCGGGCAGAAGTCCTGCAGGAGAGGAACGAGCTCGCCCCGGTCGATCGGTGCGCAAAAGCTCTCCTCCATCCCGAAGGTGATACCGGCGCCGGCGACGGCCAGCTTGATCATCAGCGCCATGTCGTTGGTAGTGATCTCCGGTTCGACCGCGACGCTGAACTCCTTGCCGTTCTCGGCGAATTCCCAGCGGTACGGCGCGGCTTTGGGCGCCGGCCGCCAGCCGATGCAGCGGTGGGCGGCGAGCTCCCGCGGATGCGAAGGCACGCCGAAGCTGTCCCGGTAGGCAGGCGAGCAGACCGCGAGCTGGCGTTCATCTCCGCCGGCTGGCACCGCGATCATGTCCTGCTCGATAACCTCGCCGAGGCGGACGCCGGCGTCGTAGCCCTCGGCGACGATGTCGAACTCCTCGTCGGTCACCACGATGTCAAGCTGGACCCCGGGGTTGGCCTCGGCGAAACTTGCCAGGAAGGGCCCTGACAGGAAGCGCTCGGCGATCGACGAGACCGCCAGCCGCAATTGCCCGTGCGGGCGCCCGCCCAGGCTCCCGGTTGTCTCGGTCGCTGCCCGCATCTCGGCAATGGCTGGTGCTATCTGCGCATGGAGGTGTTCGCCGGCCTCGGTAAGGCTGACGCTGCGCGTCGTTCGCCGGACCAGCGCAGTGCCCAATGTCTCTTCGAGCCGACTTATCGTCTGGCTGACCGCCGAGCGGGTCACGCCGAGCCGGTCGGCTGTGGCGCGGAAGCTCCGTTCCTCGGCCACTAGGGCGAATACGGCAAGGGCGTTGAAATCCGGCTGCATTGGTTAGCAAAACTTTCCAACGTGTGAAGGAATGAGCGGCTTATCGCTACAATGGCGCGGGTCTATCTCCTTCGCAACCGCCGTGAAGCGGTTCAGCAAGAGGAGACGAACTATGGACAAGGTGATCCTCATCACCGGCGCATCGAGCGGCATCGGCGCCGGAATCGCGCGCGAACTCGCCAAGGCCGGCGCAAAGCTCATGCTCGGTGCGCGCCGCACCGATCGGCTGGACGCGCTGGCGCAAGAAATTCGCAAGGACGGCGGCGAGGTGCTGACACGGAGCCTCGATGTCACCGACCGGAACGACGTTACAGCCTTCGCGGAGGCTGCGCGCGAAACCTTCGGGCGCGTCGACGTGATCGTCAACAATGCCGGCATCATGCCGCTCTCCCCGATGGCCGCCATGAAGGCGGATGACTGGGACCGAATGGTGGACGTCAACATCAAGGGGGTCCTGCACGGCATCGCCGCCGTGCTACCGGGCATGCTGGCGCAGGGATCCGGCCACGTCATAAACATCGCCTCGGTCGGCGCGCTCACGGTTTCGCCGACCGCGGCAGTCTATTGTGCGACCAAATATGCTGTGCGGGCGATCTCGGACGGGCTGCGCCAAGAAAACGAGCGCCTGCGCGTGACCTGCATTCACCCCGGGGTGGTGGAAAGCGAGCTTGCCGACAGCATCACTGATGCGGCGACAACCGAGATGATGAAGTCCTATCGCGCCATCGCGCTCCAACCCGACGCCATTGGCCGCGCCGTCCGCTATGCCATCGAGCAGCCGGAAGATGTCGACGTGAACGAGATCGTCGTTCGCCCGACCCGGGCAGCGCACTGATGAAGACACTGCTTGGACCCGCAATAGCCGGGATCGTACTGGCGCTTTCGAATGCGGAGGAAACCATGAGTGGTCAGAGCCACCCCTATGTCGGCATGTGGATGACGGCGGACGGCTATGTCCGTCATGAACTCTTGCCCAGTGGCCGATATGATGAAGCCCGGGGCGACCGCGAAAGCGCCTACCAGGGGCGCTACGAAGTCACGGGTGATCACATCGAATACTGGGATGACACAGGATTTACTGCCGATGGTGACTTCATCGACGGCGTGCTCCATCACGGGGGCATGATTCTCTATCGCCGTGAATAAGGGGCCGGAGGCAGGGCTCTCGCCGTCGCTTGGTCGGCCAGGCTTGCGGCCGCGTCCAGAAGGCGTCGCTTCGCCCACCTTCGTGTATCCGGCGCGTAGTGATCAGGTCGTGGCAGGCCGTCGGGATGTCGAAATCGCCACCTCCGTTGCGCCGATCCCCGGCATTAGCAGTGCGACAAATCATCAGCGTGTCGGGGACGGGCTCGTTATAGGGGCAAGTCTATACGCTATGGCGTGTTGGTGAGACTTACACGCTTTGGCGTATAAAATATAGATATACGCTACAGCGCATATTGACAAATATCCGCGTTCGCGCATATGACGGCGAAACTGTTTGAGGCTTCGTTATGGACCAAATTGCCCGAACTCCGAAACAGATCGGTGACGCAATACGCCGTCAACGCCGCAAGCTCGACCTCAACCAAGCTACCTTGGGCGAGCGCACAAAGCTGCGACAGGCGACGATCTCGGCAGTCGAGTCGGGCGCGCCAGGAACCCAGCTCAGCACCCTCTGCGACGTGCTTGCAGCGCTCGACCTAGAGTTCGTCATCCGTCCGCGCTCGAAGGCCACGCCCGATGAGATCGAGGATATCTTTTGATGGCCCGACCGCGCCAGCATGTGCCGCTCAATGTCTTCCTCAACAGCCGCCTGGTCGGCCGCTTGAACCGGCAATCGACCGGTGCCATCGATTTTCGGTATGCCCCCTCATGGCTGGCATGGGAGCACGCGCTGCCCGTCTCGCTGTCTCTGCCGCTTCGCGAGGAACGCTACATCGGCGCGCCCGTCATCGCCGTATTCGACAACCTGTTGCCGGACAGCGAGGCCATACGCCGACGCGTGGCGGAGCGCGTGCATGCCGAAGGGGTGGATGCTTATAGCCTGCTCAGCACCATTGGTCACGACTGCGTCGGTGCGCTCCAGTTCCTGCCCGACGGCGAGGAGCCGGGCACGGCCGGTGCTGTGAACGGCAAGCCGGTGGATGAGGACGAGATTGTCCATATCCTCGGCAACCTCGCATCAGCCCCGCTCGGTCTTGGTGAGGACGAGGACTTCCGCATTTCAATTGCCGGGGCACAGGAGAAGACGGCGTTGCTGCTCTGGAACGGACGCTGGCACAAGCCGGCCGGCACGACGGCAACAACGCATATCCTGAAGCCCCAGATTGGGCGGCTGCCGAACGGGATCGACCTCTCATACAGCGTCGAGAACGAATATCTGTGTCTGAAGCTCATGGCGGCCTTGGGCATTCCGAGCGCCGGAGTCGACATCGCGGAGTTCGGCGGCAAGCGAGTGCTGGTCGTCGAGCGCTTCGACCGGCGGTGGACGCGCAACGGGCGCCTTCTGCGCCTGCCGCAAGAGGACTGCTGCCAAGCGCTCTCCGTGCCGCCCACGCTCAAATATGAAGCCGAGGGCGGACCGGGCATTCCCGCCATACTGAATCTGCTGATGGGCAGCGACGCACCCGATGACGACCGGGCAATGTTCCTCGGGGCGCTCGTGACATTTTGGCTTCTCGGCGCGACGGACGGCCACGCCAAGAACTTCAGCGTCTTTCTATATCCCGGTCAGCATTTCCACCTCGCGCCCCTCTATGACGTGGTTTCCGCACAGCCCAGCGCGGACGCAGGACAGCTCAAGCGCAAACAGATGAAGCTCGCAATGGCCGTTGGCGATAGTCGGCATTATGTGGTCGAGACAATCATGCCGCGCCATTTTCTCCAGACGGCGGCCAGGGTCGGCATCGGCGCCTCGATCGTCGAGCGCGTATTCGAGGGCATCCGGACACGCGCGCCGGCCGCAATGGAGGAGGTCAAGCAAACGCTTCCAGCCGATTTTCCCGAAGAGATCGCCACGTCGATCCTCGGAGGCTTCGAGCAGCGTCTACGGCGGTTGTCAACGCGATGAGAACCGTCAGCAGTCAACTCACTGGACCTCGGATGAGGAGGCCATTTTTTGGGCGACTGACGTGCTCCCCGAAATGTGCCCATTCATAGGCTAGCGCTGTTCACGTTGTGGTCCATTCGTGATCGGGTGAAAACATGTCGATGTGATGCTCGAGAACACGTGGATAGCACTCAAAATGGCCCGAAGGTTCGTCGCTGTTAAATGATCTCCTCACCCGGGGCAGTCTTCAACTATTCCGCCGCGACTATTCGCCGCGTGGCGGCAACAGGTGTTGCCCGCATCGTCAGGGCCCAGAAAACGAGCGTCAGGATGCTGATGCCCGCTCCCATCAGGCTGACGCCGTTCCAGCCAGCATGCGCATAGACGATTGTCGAAATCGAGGAGCCAATCGCACTGCCAATCAAGTAGAAGATCATGTAGGCAGCGGTTAGACGGTTCTGTGCTTCCGGCCGCACCCGGTAAATCATGCCCTGGTTTGTCACATGCGTTGCCTGCAAGCCGAAATCGATGATGAACACGCCGACGATGAGCCACAGGATCGAATGTGACAGCATCGAGATCGGCAACCATGCAATTAGCATGAGAGTGAGCGCGATCCCCGTTGTCCGCTGCCCATGTCCTCGGTCGGCCCCCCGCCCAGCGCGTGCAGCTCCGAGCGCGCCGGCCGCGCCGGCGAGGCCGAAGAGCCCGACCTGAGTATGAGATAGTGAAAAGGGCGGCGCGCTCAGCGGCAACACCAGGGGCGCAAGCAGTGTTGTGATGTTGGCGAAGATCAACATGGCGATGACAGCGCGGATGCGCAGCACGGGTTCCTCGATGAAGAGCGTCAACAAAGAACGGATCAGGCGCGGATAGGAGATTGCAGCCTTCGGCTTCTCCTGGCGCGGGAGAGCTTTGTAGAGGAGCCCGGCGATCACAAGTGTCAGAACAGCGGAAAGGAGATAGATCGTTCGCCACCCGGAAAGGTCGGTCAGAATTCCGGCGGCGGTCCGCGCCAGCAGGATGCCGAGTACGATGCCACTCGTTACCACCCCAACCACCTGTCCGCGCTCGGCAGGTCGGGCCAGGCTCGCGGCATACGCAACAAGGCCCTGCGTGACCACGGCCAGGAGCCCGACCGCCGCCATCGAGGCCAGCAGCACTGCTGCCGTGGTAGAAAGTCCCGCGCATCCTAGTGCCAGAACGGACAGCAGCGATTGAGCAAGGATCAACTTGCGACGATCGATGAGATCACCGAGCGGCACCAGCAGGATTAAACCAAGTGCATAGCCCAACTGGGTGGCCCCCACAATCAGGCCCGCCATCGTGCGCGTAAGCCCGAGATCGTCGGCCATCACGTCAAGCAGCGGGTGAGCAAAATAGGCGTTGGCTACCGCGAGACCGCTCGCAACGGCGAACAGCAGCGTGACCGGTCGGGTGAGCACCGGCACCTGAGTATCTGGCCCGGAGACTGATCCTGATGATCTGTTCGTATCATCCTGCCTTCCCGCTTCATTCGGGCGCAGGACGCCGTTCGCAGCACCACCCGGCGCTGCATCCCTCACCGAATCCATTGCAAACTCCCGTCATATTTGGTTGTATTACGAAACCAATTCGCCAAATATCTTATTTGGTTTTATAACGCAACCAAAACTCGATGATGGTGCGTTCCTTATGTTGGAGCCGAGTCAATGGTCGGTCGAAAGAGCCTCAAGGGAGACTACTGCCCCAGCGCCCGCTCGCTGGACGTGATTGGCGACTGGTGGTCGCTGTTGATCGTGCGTGACGCCTTTGATGGCCTCACACGCTTCAGCGAGTTTCAGAAGAGTCTCGGCATCGCCAAGAACATTCTTACGGATCGCCTGCGCACGCTTGTTTCACGCGGCATACTGGAGGCCGTCCCGACCGGTGACAGTGGGTCGCGCGTGGAATATCGCCTGACTGCGGTGGGCCGGGATTTGTTTCCAGTGATGGTTGCACTGCGGCAATTCGGCGAACGCCACCTTTTTGGACCGGGTGAGAAGCATTCAGTTCTGGTCGATCGCGAGAAGGGGTTACCGGTCCACCTCGATATCCACACGCAGGATGGCCGAACCATCGGCCCTGACGACACGATGCTGTTGAAGATCCCGGAAGGGGAATGAGCGGAATGAGTTCGGCAGGAAATGGAGCGGGGCAGCAACACCCCCAGTCGCAAATCGCAAAGATCACCGAAGGCGCTGCGGCGATTATTCTCGGAAAACGGTGCGAATGACTTGAAAGGATCTGTACCAACCGCGAATTAGCCTATTGAGAGGCTTCCGGAGACGCCTTGGTTGAGTCCGGTCCGGTCGTTCCCGCCAGGCCTTGCGAACGACAGCTTAGCGCCGCCAATTCAGCTGTTCGAACTGTCTATGCCACCGCCTGATAGCTGCCACTGCCGAGGGTGAAGCGTCGGTCGCGGTTGCGGACCAAGCGGTCGTCGCCAAGCCGATTGCCGAATGACGTGTTCGGGGCCGTCACCTGACGGGCGGGTCTCGGAAATGAGTAGAGCATACCTGCCGTACACGCCTCAGCGTCGCCCGACCGAAACCGGCTACGGGAAGTGGTGACGGGGCGCGCATATCAAGTCTCCGGTGCGATGTTCTTGTTGAAGCGTATAGACGCGCTTTCTCCGATACTTTCGGGGAAACCCTCGCCTTCCGGCGCCATCGGCCGTTCCAACGGCAGCACGGATCGCGCAGATCCATGGCAAAAGCGGCGCGAGGATCGAAATCACCGGGTGCTGCCGGACCGCTTGTGAGGCGGCCCGGCGGGTATCGTGCGAGCAGGAAGCCATCAATTCTCGTCTTCGAGTTTCGCATAATCGCCGGCGTTCTCGATCTCGAACTGGGCGCGCACGCCGAAGCCTTCGGACATGCCGAGATTCGTCTGGTACATCACGCCCTCGACACCGGCATAGTCTCCGAGCCCGCCGGTGATGAGGCGCGGCATGGCGACATTGTAATCGGCCAGTTCGGAGCCCTCGGTGACGATCATGTCTCCGCCGTCGAACTGGAAGACCTGGCTGCTGATAATGATCGTTCCGTTGGTGGTGTGGCCACCGTCTGCGACATACGTGCCGTCGCATGTCCAAGTTCCGATGACTTTGTCGGGAAAGACCGGCGAGCCGTCCGGGTTCACGCCCTCGACGCCGCCGTCGAGGGTGCCCGCCTCGTAGATATAGCCTTGGGTTACGAAGGGGTTACCATAGGCAGGCAAGCCATCATCATGCACCGGCGCGGGCGCAAAGACGAAGCGGGTGTGGTCTTCGGCCACGTCGAAGCTCACCAGCGGAGCGGCCGAAGCGGCGTGCCCGAGCAGGATTGCGGCCGCGGCCGCAGTAGAGAGTAGTTTCATCATTGTAGTGCTCCGAGTATAAGCAGCCCTAATGTTGAGGGGATCGCGCGGCCCGGGCTGCTGATCGTGGCGCGCGCATTTCTCAGTTTTGATGCCACCAATCGGGGAACGCAGAAGCCCGCGCGACGGCAGTCGCGATCCCGTCGCGCCTGAGGCCGATGTCGGCCAGTAGATGGTCATTGAGGTCCTTGAGGCAGGCGGTCTCGGCGGCACGTCGCCGCCGAGCCTGCATCCGCGCGACCAGCCGCAGAAGGGAGCGTTTCATCAGGAACGCCTCCCTCTTGCCGAGCGATACATGATTTCAGTTTCGGACCCGCCTTCGGTGAAGAAGATGGTGCCCGATCCGGCATTGGGAAGCGGTGACGGCGCATGCATATCAAGCCCCCGGCGCGATATTCTGGTTGAAGCGGAACCGGTTTTCAGGGTCATACTTCGTCTTGATGTCCACCAGACGCTGGTAATTCGATCCAAAACTGGTGCGGGTCAGAGCGGCACCGTCTTCGCCGTGGCCGGGGAAGTTGAGATAGACGCGGCCGTGATGGCCGAAGCGCTCCGACGCCTTCCAACCATCGCGGGCCCAGGCAATGTTCGCGGCATCTTCGCCAGGATCGGACCAGACACTGTCCAGAGAATACATCCACCCCATGGACCGGTCGCCGAAAGCCGTAGCCTCAGCCGGGACCTGCGCCGTCGCCCCACCGAAATTCCACAGAGATGACAGCGTATTGTCCGAGGGCGCAGACTTGGCGTACTGCATTGCAAGGTCGATCATCTCGTCGGTCAGGCCGGTCAAATATCGCGCTTTCCAGTAGCAACGGAAATCGCCTGACGGCATCAGCGCATCGAAGAGCTGCTGCACATCGCAGTAGTCCATCCGGCCGGAAAAATCGGCGACCATGGGCCCGAGTTCGCGCAAGGGCTGAAGCAACGCCTCGCCTTCCGCGGCATCGCCGTTATAGACGCAAGCCAGCGTATAGATGCGCTTTCCCCGATACTTTTCGGGGAAATCCTCGCCGCCGGCAGTGGAGAACTCGCAGAGCGATCCGACACGATCACCATGCTTGGCCAGAAAGTCGCGCCACGCGCGGATCGGGCCAGGGCCGTCGTCGAGGGCATATATGGGGGCCGCGAACATCACTTCAGGGCCGATGGGGTGAAGCGCGAATTCGAACTGGACGACGACACCAAAATTACCGCCCCCGCCCTTGAGCGCCCAGAGCAGGTCAGGGTTTTCATCGTCACTGGCACGGACAAGCATGCCGTCTGCCGTGACCACATCTGCCGCGATCAGATTGTCGACCGAAAGTCCGTGCTTGGCGCGCAGCCATCCGATCCCGCCGGACAGTGTCAACCCGGCCACGCCGGTCTCCGAAATGAGACCGCCGGGCGTCGCAAGGCCGTGCGCCTGGCTGGCCTTATCGACATCGCGCCACAGAGCGCCGCCTTCAACGACGGCGACACGCGCCTCGGCATCCACCGTGACGCCGCGCATAAGCGACAAGTCGATCATGACGCCTTCGTCGCAGACTGCGTGACCCGCCACATTGTGGCCGCCGCCACGGATTGCGATGGGCAGATCCCGCGCCACAGCCAGCGATACCGCCGCTATCACGTCATCCACGTCCTTGCAGCGCGCGATAAGCGCCGGGCGCCGGTCGATCATGGCGTTCCAGACCATTCTTGCCTCGTCGAACCCGGGGGCGCCGGGTAGCAACATCTCTCCGCGAAAATCTTCAGCGATCGGGTCGAGAGCCGTTCTCAGATCGTTCATTTCAAAACTCCATTGCAGCGTTGCGATGGAGCTACGACAGCCTCAGTGGTCTGGGCAGTGGCGATTTGGTCATGAACAGGTCATACTGGACAGGCGGCTGGGGCATACGCGCCAAAACCGTGCCAAAATGGTCAGAGACTGCTGTGAAGAGTTCGAAAAAGCCATTGATCGTGTTGCTGGCGGAGCCGGAAACCTCGGCCTCCGTCCTCTATGGCCTTTATGACGTATTGCTGTCAGCCGGGGCGGTGTACACCGATATGGTCGCCGGCACACCGGGGCGAGAATTGCTGGAAGTCAAGATCGTCTCGATGGACGGCAAGGCGTTTCACTGTTTGGGCAATATCCCGGTCGAGCCGCACGCGGCGATCGACGATCTGGACAAGGCGGACGCGGTGATCGTCTGCGACATGTATACGTCGATCCATGATGTGCCCACGGGCCGATACCCGCGAGAGGTGGCCTGGCTGAAGAGACACCATCGAGATGGGGCGCTTATCTGCTCGGTCTGTTCCGGGGCTCTCCTGATCGCGGAAACCGGCCTGTTGAACGGGCATGGGGCGACGGCCCATTGGGCCTATCGAAACATGTTCCAGCGCAACTACCCCAAAATCGCATTTCGCAACGAGTCCGTCCTTTGTCTGGAGGCGGAAGGCGACCGCATCGTAACCGCCGGCGGGGTCAGCGCATGGCACGATCTGGCGGTCTATCTGATCGCCAGGTACTGCGGATATCGGCAGGCGATCGAGACTGCGAAAGTGTACCTGATCAGCGGGCATTCCGAGGGCCAATCCCCCTACGCGGTGATGACCCGTCCAATGACGTCGGAAGACGGGCCGATATCGGATTGCCAAGCCTGGATCGCCGACAACTACGCAATGGCCAAACCGGTGGAGCGAATGGTCGCGCGATCCGGTCTGAATGCGCGCACCTTTTCGCGTCGTTTCAAGGCGGCCACGGGCTTTGCGCCGATAGAATACGTGCAGGCAATGCGGATCGAAGAAGCGAAGCAAATGCTGGAGACCGACACCCTGTCGGTCGACGAGGTCGGCGCTTCGGTCGGATATGACGACCCGGCCTCGTTTCGCAGGGTCTTCAGGCGTGGCGTGGGGTTGTCGCCGTCTGCCTACAGGAGGAAGTTCCAGCGTATCGCGCAGATCGCCAGACCGCTTGAGGTCCATTGATTTCGCATTGTGCCACGCAATGAACGCGCTTCGCCCTCCATTCGCGTGCCACGTGTGGCGATGCGCCGAAGCGGACGTTCCCGCCTGGCGATGCGAACGTCTTAATGGTCCGCAACCGCGACCTCAAGCGTCGTCATAGGGAATGTCTGCTTACAGAAAGTGATAGGCTGGGCTCTACGACCGACATGCGGCGCGAAGCCGCCGTTCGTAAGGTGTGGCGGGAACGACCGGACCGGGCTCAATCACGACGATGCCCATGCCGCCAGGAATGTCCGCAATTCAACGAGCCCGCCTGGAAGTTTCTAGTCCGCTGACGGCCCCTTTGTGGTCATCTTTTTTTTGCTTCCGCAGTCGCGAAGCTGCTTGGCGCGCCGGCTCTGCGTCCCCGTGATAACTCAACGTTCCAGCTGCTTTACCCGCATATTCAATCGGATTGGGCGTCAACTTGCTCCCAGTTTGAGCAGCGGTATTGGCTCTTGGCGTTCTATGATCCGCTCGATCCTCTCCCGAAGCCATACGACGCCCAGGTCGCGATCGCTCTGCGCGGACCAGACCATCGATACGGGCGGTATATCGAGGTCGAGCGGCACGGGGCTCAGCGTAAGTCCAAACATTCGCCCATAGCGCGAAGCAAGACGGGTGGGCACCGTCATGATCAACGGTGCTGACGAGACGGCGGCAAACACGGTGAGGAACTCCGAGCCGGCAATGACCACGTTAAGCCGCGCTTCCGCCCTGGCAAGTGCATCCTCGAGACAGCCCTGCAATGTGTTGTTTAGGCTGATGAGGGCATGTTCGGTCTGAAGATAGGCATCGGTGCCGATTGGCACCTCCAAATCCAGAAGATCACGGTTGAAGCAGCATGCAAGCGACTGATCGAACAACTTCCGCCCGCGATGCCGGGTCGCCGAATAGTCGAAGCACCCCACGGCAACATCTATGGCGCCGTTGTCGAGCAAATCATGAACTTCCCCGTCAGCGATCGGCCGGCCCTGCAGCCTGATGCCCGGCGCAATCCGCCGGAGTATGGCAGTAAGCTCCGGCAGCACAAGCAGCTCAAGCTCGCTGGAGAAGCCCAGCCGGAAGGTGCGCTGATGAACCGCCGGATCAAAACTCTCCTCCCAATGCAGCACGTCCTGCATCTGCTGCAACGCCAAACGCACCCTGGGCGCGAGCATGCGCGCACGTGCCGTCGGCTGCATGGCTTGCCCGACGCGCACAAACAGTTCGTCCTGCAGGAGCACGCGCAAGGTAGCGAGGCTGTGACTCATCGCCGGCTGGCGAATCTTGAGGCGGGCTGCGGCGCGCGTGACGTTCCCCTCCTGCATAAGCGCGTCGAACGCAACGAGCAGATTGAGATCGAAAGACCTTAAATCGAAATGATCGATGGAGCTCATGATTGGCATCGATTTGAACACTAACGCACAGATACGTAGCTGAAGCGGGCAGCGCAAGCCGCGCTGAAACCAACAGTAGAGACAACCGATGGACAGACGCAATTTCCTGAGAACGATTCCGGCCGCAGCCCTCGCTTTCAGTGGGCCGGCCCTGTTGAACAACAGTGCCGCAAAGGCGGCGGCCCCTTTCGCCAAGTACCAGGCACCGGGGTTCTACCGCATGCCGCTCGGCGACTACGAAATCACCGCTCTGTCGGACGGCACAATTCCCCTCCCGCTCGATGAGCTCTACCGCGAAACCACGGCTGCGCATGTGAAAGAGGCGCTGGAGGCGACATTCCTCAAGCTGCCGGCCATGGTCTCAGTTAACGCCTATCTGGTGAACATGGGCGACAGGCTCGTGCTGATCGATGCAGGGACGGGACCTTTGCTCGGCCCCTCCCTTGGAAAGCTTCCGCAAGCATTGGCCGCAGCCGGGTATGAGCCCGAACAGGTCGATGCGGTCATCCTGACGCACATTCACACAGATCATTCAGGGGGCTTGATGTTCGACGGCAAGCGGCTCTTTCCCAACGCAACCCTACACGTCAACAAGCGTGAAGTGGACTATTGGCTCGATCCAGCCCACCGCGCTGCCGCCCCGGAAGCCAAGCAAAACCTGTTTGACGAAGCCGTCGCATCCGTAAATCCCTACGCGGAGGCTGGGCGTCTCGATACATTTGGCGACAATGAAGGCCCGATTCCCGGTTTTCGGAGCATCTGGCGCCCTGGACACACACCCGGCCACAGCTCGATCGTCGCGGAAAGCGGCGGCGAAACATTCGTTGCCTGGGGCGACATTACGCATGGAGACGTGCTGCAGTTCGATGAACCGAAAATCACCATCGATTTCGATGAGGATCCGGCCCAGGCGGCAAACAGCCGGAAAGTCGCATTCGCAGAAGCCGTCGAACAGCGCTATTGGGTAGCTGGAGCTCACATCGCGTTCCCGGGGATCGGGCACGTGCGGACCGACAGCACCGAGTATGACTGGGTGCCCGCAAACTACAGGGCGGGCTAAATTTATCAGCTCGACCGGCAGTCATCACCGGTCGAGCTGATGTTTACGTGCCGTCGCAGTTGTCCAAATCGGTGTTTCGCTCCGAAGGATTTGCAGGAACGCCGATGCCGACCAGGAACGATCAGACAAGTACCTCTTTGCCCGCATGCCGAGCCCTTCGATCTTGCGCAGCCGGGTCGCACTGTGAAAGTCCCATCGTATTTCTCCTTCGGCCACCATTGGACAAAGGGAAAACGAATGATCGAGAGGCTTTGGGGGCGGCAGCGGAACAGCTGCTTTCTGACGAGCGAGGATCAGAAGCCGACAGTCGCCTTGCGGCCCCAAGACTGCCGCAGCAGACGATCTGCAAATATCCGCGTATCGGGCAGACGCCAACGCCCCGGTTGGGGTGGGAACGCGACGGTCTGCTTTTCGTTCGAAGCAGTGGATCGCTGAGGTTCCAGCGGAGAAAGGTTGCCGCTACAAGCGCGCTGAAGTGGGCATCGAAGCTTCGAATGCTTCGAGAAGTTCAGTCAGCAGCTTCCTACTCTCCGAAAGTTTTCGGATCTGCTCATGGTCGTGTCCCAGCCCGTGGTGTAGGTGCGGCGGTGACGAAGCCGCTCGCGCGCGCGCCCTCAACCGCGCTGTAGCGAGCGAGCGGCGTTAGGGCGGTCATCGATGTTCTCCGGTAAAGGTCGGGTTGCGAAGACCAACCTGATTCGAAGGAAGCATCGATGACCAACGACATAATGGACCTGCGCGCGCTCGTGGAGAAGACCCCCGACGCCGATATTCTGCGCGACATGATCGGCTTTGCCGCCGAACGGCTGATGGAGTTGGAGGTGGGCGCGGCGACCGGCGCAGCCCATGGCGAGAAGAACCCGCTGCGGCTCGTCCAGCGCAACGGCTATCGCGATCGCGACTGGGAGACGCGGACCGGCGCGAGGAGCCCCTCAGCTTCATAATAGCGGAGCATTCGAACGCTGACGCCGGTTTTTTGGGAAAGTTCGCCGATCTTCATTCGAAGCCCTTGACTCTGACAGTGCTGTCAGACCGTAGGAAGAACGCTCCAATATGTAAATGCGCAAGGGAGCGTAGCAATGACCGGCAAATCGGACTTTCGGACCCAGATCAATGGGCAATCGGCGACAGCTGAAGACCTCTCCTCGCTTGCCTTCGCAGGCTTTGCGCACTTTACGGCTATGCAGGTGCGAGACGGTGCCGTACGCGGGCTTGACCTTCACCTATCGAGGCTGAGGTCGGCGTCGGCTGAGTTCTTCGGTCAGGCTCTGCCCGACGCAGTGGTGCGCGAACGTTTACGAAGCGCTATCCATGCTGGGCGTTCGGCTCTATCTCTGACGGCCACGATGTTCTCAAGCAATGGCGAGTTCACCTCGACTGGGGCAGAGGACGACCCTGCCATCCTAGTACGCACGGCACCTCCATTCGATGGTCCTGAAGGGCCTTTGCGTTTGGCCATAGTCCACCATGAGAGACCCTTCCCGACGATCAAACATGTCGGCGAAGCATCGAAGACCCACTACCTCCGGCAAGCCGTGAAAGAGGGGTATAACGACGCGGCATTCATCGACACCCATGGACGTATAAGCGAAGCCACCATCTGGAACCTCGCCTTCTGGGATGGCGAAGCAGTGGTTTGGCCAAAGGCAGCGCTTCTACCCGGTGTTACGATGCAAATCATTCGCCGTCGACTCGAAGCGCTTGGCATCGCTCAGCGGGAGGAACCGATCACTCCCGCTCGTGTGATCGATATGAAGGGCGCGGCGGTTATGAACTCCTGGACGCCGGGCGTTCCCGTCAGCGCCCTCGACTCCACGTCTGTCCCCCTATCACCGACCTTCATCGAAATCCTTCGGGCTGCCTATGAGCGCGAACTGCTGGTCGATATCTAAGCGAAAGGGTCCGCTTTCGGCGACACCTTGCATGATGCGAATGGCTTGAACGGGGTCGTTTCGGAACGTCAGCTTACCGGAAAGGGTCGACCGAGACCCGACATTCCGCAAACGGCCCAAAAAGCAGGTTGAAGCCTTGCGCCAATGCGGTACGATCAAGCCGATTGAAGTATATGCGGGAACCGAACCAATCCACAGAAATATTTTGTTGGTATTTCTGTTGGTTCAGATTCCAACGATCAGCCTCCAACTACTTGGAAAAGAAGCAAAATTTTCTATTCTTATATTCCGCCCCTGGGCACCATGCATTATAACATGTTGAAATCATTGAATTTTTTGCTCTTTCTCACTCGGAATCGCATCCTTGGGGAAAAAGCAGCGTGCTCGCTCCGGCAACCGGCACTGTTGACCCGTCGGAGACCGACATTGTCAGCGTTGCAATGACCGTAGTGCGCCTCCAATCCAGCCATAGAGCCGGCTTCGACGTTCCCCAAAAGCGGACGGTGCAGAATCTGTCACGGAGGTCGCACTCGCGAACTTTGCTGACCCTCGGGGCATCCAATGACCTACTTACACGCTCGGCATGGTGCTGATTTGCGCCTACCTTCCAAAACGCTAATAGCACTCGACGGTGTTGTTCGGCGTCACGAGCACTTCGGCGCGGTCTGGCAACTGGCGAGCACCATGAATGCCGCAACGACTGCCGCGATTGCGCAGGACGAGCGCATCATCACAGATGTTTGTCCTTCCTGTTGTACCTGACAGCAAACCGGTGCCCGACGGAATATCCGATGCAGCTCTCTCACAATTTCGGCGCCCTTTCGTCATTTGGTACGTGCGTCGGCTGGTGGACTTTCCTCACTGCTTCGATCTCGAAGCAGTTCTCGTTCTTGTCGAGCCAGGTCACCTGGACGATCGTCTCCCCTGTCTCGAGCCTTTTGACGCTGGTGACGGCCCCAAACGCGACATTTCGAGATGTCTCGGCAAAGACGGATTCTGGCGTGACTCGCCCACATAGGTCTTTCATTCCATCGCGACGCGCACAGCAGGCGGCGAGTTTAATCAATTTGAGCTTCGGCCGAATCATTCAGACCGGCGCTCGCCTGAAGCAGAAAGCCGAAAGTGGGAAAGACGCAGGCAAAAAGCTACAAAATACAACGAGGCGTTCCGGATCATGCACCGCTCGGCAAGCGGTGCATGATCCGGATCGGCGCAAACCTCGTCGTCCTTGATGAAGTCGACCCCCACCTCGCAAAGCAGGCCCACGAGATCCGCAATCTCCGATGCGGCCATGCCGACATTGGGCTTGATGATCGTGCCGAAGAACGACGGGTCGCCGATGCCGAGCCAATGGCGCGTTCCCGAAACGCCGAGAGGCGGGCGGTCGAAGCGGTCGCGATAGGTCCGCGGGAGAGCGATGCCACCAGACGCAGGCCGGTAACCTCGCCGAGATCATAGAGATTTACCGGCCACCGTCGCGGCCAGGGTGGTCAGGTTGGCGCCCATATTGGCGAGCGGAAAGGCGACCTTCACGCTCGCCCGCAGGGCCGGCGGCCCTTGCGCTGCAGATAGGCGCTTGCGAGGCTGCGCGCGGTCACGGGCTCCAGTTCCTCCACGGACAGGATCTCGGCTGCGGCGCGCTCACGCAGCGCATCCGTCTCGCCCGCCACGCGAACGAACGTTCCGCTGCTCTGCTCGCCGGCCATGATCGCCGCCACCTTCTCAGGCTCGAACGGAGTCTCGATCAGGTATTGCGCTTCCAGCGTCCCGGCCTTCATCGGCGCCTCACAAGGTGGACAGGTCGCGGAAAGGGCGGACCGGCTCCGCGCCATCCCAGCCTTCGGAAGATTCGCGGATCAGATCGAACAGCCGCCCCTTCGGCCCTACGACCTCGGAGAGTTCGATGACAGTGCCGGGATGGGCTTCCCGGTCGAAATAGACGAAGCGGCCATTGGCGCCGACCTTGCCGCTCATCTTCTGCCTGAAGCCTTCCGCTTCCATGCGGGCAAGGTCGGCATCGTAGTCCTGCGTCCAATAGGCAATATGCTGCAGCCCCTTGTGCCCGGCACGCACGAAGTCGCAGTACATGGAGGGAGCGTCGTTGCGTATCTGGATCAACTCGACTTGCATGGGGGCCGCTGTTGGCCAGCGCGACGGAGTTGTGGACCTCGTAGGGCTCGCCATCATAGCGGTAATCCTCGATCGGCACCCGTCACCGTTTCCGGAATGGCGTTGATCGATCCCGGCTCGAGGCCGAAGCGCCCGACCGTAAAGCGAGCATGCTCGTCCTCCGGTATTGTGCTCTCGTACAACCTGTCGAGCGCGACCGTGGCGGCGACCATCGGGTCGCGGCGAAAGGCGAGCGCCGTGGTGTCGGCATGCGCGGCCTGCCCCCTCAGGACAACCTCAAGCCATCGTGTGCCCTGAATCCCATGGACGATGCCGATCGGGATTCCCTCGCGTTCGAGCGCCGGTCCCTGCTTGATGTGGAGTTCCAGATAGCCTGAGATCGGAAAGCCGAGCTGCGCATTTCGACGCCCTTCAGTGCATCTAGCGTCGCGTTCACTTCGTCGGCAAAGGATGCGCCGTCCCACACAAACCATTCCCCTCCGGCGGTATATGCTCCAGGGAAAACGCCATGGACCCCATGGTTCCGGGCGAAGCGGCTGCCTTCTTCGTTTGTCCAGGCAACGACTTCCACGGGCAGATCGGTTTCCACCCGCGCATCCTCAAGGCTCTCCATCACCTCGAACGCGGCAAGGACTCCCAGAGCCCCATCGAACCGGCCTCCGGTCGGCTGGCTGTCCAGGTGGCTTCCAATCAGGAAAGGGGCGCGTTCGGGAGAACGCCCTTCATGGCGCACGAAGAGGTTGGCCATCGGATCCTGGAACACACGAAATCCGCACGCCTTGGCATAGCTGGCCAACAGGCAACGCGCCTGACGATCCTCTCCCGAAAGCGCTTGGCGGTTCACGCCAGCCGGCGTTGCTCCGATGCGCGCGAATTCGTCGATGCGCTCGAGCAAGCGCATTGATCTCCACCTGCATGGGATTATTTGCTCCTGTCGTATGGCGCATCGTGAAAGGCGATTTCGAGCCGTTGCACACCGCCGAAGATCCCGCTCAACCGGGATCGTTCCGCAGGAAGCAGCGTCTCGCCCGCCTCATCCAGTTGCGCTTTGAGCCAAAGGGCCTGAGCGGCAAAGGTCTCGTTTGCGTGCATCTCCACCCATTCCCGCACAAGCGGGTCCGATATCGCGGTCACGGCGGCGCGTTTCGACCATGTCCAGTACATCCATTCGGCCGCGAACATCGCCGCCACGATGTCCAGAAACGTGCCCTTTCGGGCTATATCGAGCATGCCCGCGCGAAATGCTTCCGTCTCGGACCAGTTCGGGATATGGCAGGACGGATCGATGCCGCGCGCGGTAAAGGTTCGCTCGAAATATGCGATTTGCTGGTTTGCCAGCACGTCCAGAACAGCAATCAGCCAACGTTTCTGCGCGATCGTTTCCGCCTTCGCCGCCGCGTAGGCGAAGATTGAAATGGCCGTCTCCACGAATGCGCCCTCGTAGACGAGGTAGCGATCGAAGACCCGTGCATCCAAACGATCCTGCTCGATTTCCCGCACGAAGCGGTGGTTGACCATCGCCTCGAATACCGCAGCATTCTCGCGCAGCATCTGCCCGCTGAGCGTTTCGGCAGCCACGCGTCAGGCCTCCAGCGCGGGCTCGGCTGCCGCTCGGAAAATGCGCACCCGCTCGACATCCACCGGGTTCCACCAGACTCCACCTTCCTTGAGAGAAGATGCGACGATGACACCGCTTGTGCGCTTGAGGATCTCGGCAATGTTGTCCCTGGTCACGCCCGAACCGACCAGCACCGGCAAATCCGTGGCCGAACCAATCTCATCGATTTCCTCGATGGTGGCCGTATTCCCGGTCCGCTGACCGGTGGCGATGACGACATCCGCATCGAAGAAGGCGAGATCGCGTGTCAGTTCCGTGATCGAACGGTCGGCAACGATGGCGTGGCTGCCATGCTTCACGTGGCTGTCGGCAAAGACCTTGACGTGCTCGGCCCGCAGGAGCGAGCGATAGCGCATCGCCTCGGCCGCGCGGCCTTCCATGAATCCTTCATTGGCGACATAGGCGTTGGCCCACTGGTTTACCCGGATGAACTTGGCGCTGCCCGCCATGGCGATTGCAAAGGCCGGGATCGGGGCATTGGCCAGGACATTCACACCGAGCGGCACGCTGAAAGCGCGATTGATTCGATCTGTCACGACGGACATGAAGGCCGCTGTTTCATGCCCGATATCCTCCGGTTTCGAGAACGGGATATCACCATGGTTCTCGATCACCAGGCCATGCATGCCGCCCTCGACCAGCGCCTCTGCGTCGCGCATGCAGGCATCATAGATCGCGTCCGTGCCGCCGCCGGCATAGCGGGGCGCACCGGGAAAGGCAGGGCAATGGATCATCCCGATCAGAACCTTGCCAGTCCCGAATATGTCTCTTATGGCGTTTGAGGACGTATTCGCTATCTGTGTCATTGTGTCACCCTTTTGAAAGCACGTTATGCAGGCGTTTGTGATCGGCAATGTCACCGTCGACGAAACCATCGCCATCGACGACTGGCCGCAGCCTGGCGCTTCGATCCTCGGCGCGCAGACGGGGCGGGGCCTGGGCGGCAAAGGCTGCAACCAGGCGATCGTCATGGCGCGCTGCGGCGTGCCGACAACGCTCGTGGCGGCCATCGGAGATGATTTCCGCGCCGCCACGATCCGCGAGCAGCTCAGCTACGAGCCCGTTGCCTGCCATTTGATCCAGCTCGACGGCCGTGCCAGCGATTTCTCGACGATCCTCACCACACCGGACGGGGAGAACGCTATCGTCACCACCACCGACTGCGCCAGCCATTTGAGTGCCGCCAAGGTGCATGCCGGGCTGAACGAGGCCGCCGCCGGGGATATTGCGATCCTGCAGGGCAATCTTAGCGAGGAGACCGCAACCGCAACGCTCGGGGCGGCGCGCGAAAAGGGCATGACGACGGCAATCAATCCGTCGCCGCTCAGGCCTTATTTCGGCGGGCTGTGGCCGCTCATCGACATTGCCTTCCTCAACCAGGGCGAAGCACGGGCACTGACCGCCGACGACGACGCCAAGGCCGCCAGGCGGCTGATCGCCCAAGGCGTGCGCAGCGTCGTGGTAACGCTTGGCGCGAATGGCGCGCTTCTGGTGGATGCGGAAAGCGCTCTGCATGTGCCGGGCATGGAATGCGACGTGGTGGATACGACCGGGGCCGGTGACACATTCATGGCCGTGGCGCTTGCTTCGGCCGTCCTGCGCGCAACGACGCTCGACCGGCGCGCGATCAGCGACGCCGGCAAGGCCGCGGCAATCACCGTCAGCCGCCGCGGCACGCATTCGGCGTTTCCCTCCGCCGGCGAGTTGCGAGCCATCCTCGCCGCCGGCTGAGACCGGTCGACCGGCGCTCATTAGCGCCCGGCCGTTTCCGTGAGCCAGCCCAGGATATTCTTCCAGAGAATGCCGTAGCCTTTCCATTCGCAGAAGGCGGGCGATAGCCAGTGCGGGCCGATGTCGGAGGTCCAGACCGCAGAGCGCCCCTTGCCGTAGCGGCCGGTGACGAGCAGCGGATGCCCGCCCTGGTCCTCCGGCAGCCGAGCGACAAGCTCGACATCGTCGCGGTCACGCAGTTCCACTTCGTTGACGCCGAGCAGCACCGGCCACTCGCCCTCCAGGCCCGCAATGGTAGCGTGATTGGAAAGCACGATGTCGGGAACCGTTCCTTCGGGGATTTCCAAGCGGTCGTCATAGGGAAGACAGGTCACCGGCAGCACATCCTCGACCGGCGTGCGCCGCCAGCGTGCCTTGCCGTCGATGCCCTGGAACGAGAAGTAGCCGCCCACCATCAACAGGCTGCCGCCCTTTTCGACCCAGCTGCGGATGAGTTTCAGACGGTTCGGGACTGTGCGTGAGTGAAGCCAGACGGCCGGCGGCAGGAGGAGCGAATTGGCGCCGATGTCCGACAGGATGATGGCGTCGTAAGCGTCGAGGCCACTCATCTCGAATGGGAATTTCTCCACCGCCTCGTGCGCCGGCATGTAGGTAAGCTCATATTCGCTGCCTTCCAGCGCCTTCACCAGTGGTTCGGCGCCCAGGTGAAAGGTTACGCTTCCAAACTGGTCGAAGCCCTTGAAATGGGTCGCCGAACTGAACCAGCTTTCGCCCACGAGAAGCACTTTTTTCGTCATTGCATTTTCTCTTTTTTTCCCAGGAATGGGCCAGCCTCAGCCGGCGTGAAAGACACGCATCGGATTGCCGCGCATCAGCGTTTCCAGCGCCGCCTTGTCGACGCCATGGCGCATGAGCCGGGGCAGGAAATGGCGCAGCACGAAGGCGTAGCCATTGCCGCCGTAGCGGGTCAGCATCATTTTCAGGAACACGTCATGCGACAGCAGGATGCGGTCGAGATGTCCCGCCTCGATCAGCCGGACGATGGCGCGCGCCACTTCTTCATCGCTCGGGCACTGCACCTGCTGATCCGCATAGAAGAAATCCATGCCGATCATGTCGTACTCGATGAAGGCGCCGCGCGCCGCCAATTCGCTCTGATAGGCGAGGTCGTCGTGCGAGGGGTTCATGTGGCAAAGCACCGTGTGGCGCAGATCCGCGCCCTCCTCCGCGGCGATATCGAGCACCTTGTGGCCAAGCCGGAACCAGCCTGGCAGATGCACCATCAGCGGCAGGCCGGTGCGCACTTGAGCCCGCGCGGCACCGCGCAGGGATGTCTCCTCGTCGCCGGTGAAATCGGACGAAACGCCGATCTCGCCGATGAGACCGATGCGCACTCCGGTTCCGTCGACGCCCTCCAGCGCCTCACCGACGATCTGGTCTGCGATATCGTCCGCCGACATGCCGGCAACCTCCGGCGGATGCGAGGATTGCAGGTAATAGCCCGCCCCCATCACGATCTGAAGGCCGGTCGCCGCCGATATCCGCTGCAAGGCAAGCGGATCGCGCCCAATGCCGCGGCAGGTTGGGTCCACGACCGTATGCCCGCCCGCCTCTGCGAACCGAAGCAGTTCCTCGATCGCCAGCGTCTCGTCGTCCAGCGCGATATTGTGCTTGTTGACGAATGGATCCTGGCGCAGTTCCGAGAGTATCTCGATGCTGACCGGTTGGTCGGCCAGATAGCGACGCTCCGGTTCCTTGGGCTCGTTCCACCAGCACCGGCAGTCGTTCAGGATGTGCTCGTGCATCAGCGTGATGCCGAGCCTTTCGACCGGGATGTCGCCGGCCACCGTCATTACCTTTCCGGACCCCACATGGGCTTCAGAACGCTCGTCGGTCATGGCCTGTTTCCCCTTGCGAATCCGAAGCGGAAATTGGCCGTGAAGATGCGCGTGTTCAGCCAGATGGCGATCAGGATGATCGCACCGGTGACGATCTGCGTGAAGAACGGCGAGATGTGCATCAGGATCAGCCCGTTGCCGATCACCGCAATGGTGAGCGTGCCGAGAATGGTCCCGACGATGGTGCCCCGCCCGCCCATCAGCGAGGTTCCGCCAAGCACGACGGCAGCGATCACCTGAAGCTCGAAGCCGACGGCCGCATTGGACGAACCGGACCCCAGGCGCGCGGCGATCAGGAGACCGGCCAAGGCAGATGCGACGCCGGCCACCACATAGACCGAAGCAATTGCCCAGCGGGCCGGCATGCCGACGCGGCGCGCCGCCTCCATGTTGGAGCCCACCGCGACCACCTGGCGCCCATAGCGGGTGGAGGTGATCACCACATAGCCCAGTATGGCAACGGCGATCGCGATAAGAGCCGGCACGGGGATGCCGAAGAGTTCGCCACGCCCGAGGGCGAAGAAGCCCGGCACGCCCTTGATGGGAATCGAATAGCCCTGCGTCAGGTAGAGCGCGATGCCCCGCAGCATGGACAGTCCGGCAAGCGTGACGATGAAGGCCGGTATGCCCTGATAGGCGACGAACCAGCCCTGGCCGAGACCGATCAGCGCGCCGAAACACAGCATCGCCACGACGACCACGGGCCAGGGCAGCCCCGCAGCGAGCGTAATGGCGGCAACGGCATTCACCAGCGCCACCTGCGAGCCGACCGAAAGGTCGATGCCGCCGGTGATGATGACGAATGTCATGGCCACGGCGACAATGAGGATGGGTGCTGCCTGCCGGATCACGTTCAACTGGTTGCCGAGCGTCATGAAGGTGTCGGTCGTCACCGCGAAAAACACGACGCAGACCAGGAAGAAGAAAGCGATCGAGAGTACCTGGGCCTGTTCCGACAGGAAGTCTGCCCATGGGGAGCCCTGGCCTCGTTCGGTATAGGCGGTCATCTTTCGTCCTTTTCGCCGACGATGAGTTTGACGAGATCCTCGAGATCGGTTTCGGCGATCGAGCGTTCCGCCACCTTGGTGCCCTCATACATGACGGCAATCCGGTCGCAGACGCGAAACAGATCCTGCAGGCGGTGCGTGATGAGAATGACGGAAACCCCCGTCGCCTTGACGCGGTTGATCAGCGACAGGACCGCCTCGACCTCCGCCACGGCGAGCGCCGAGGTCGGCTCGTCCATGATCAGCACCTTGGGATCGAAGGAAGCGGCGCGGGCAATGGCGATGGCCTGCCGCTGGCCGCCGGAGAGCTGCGCAACCTTGCCGGTCAGGCGGGGGATGCGGATCTCCAGCGCATCGAGCATCTTACGCGCTTCCGACAGCATCGTCTTGCGGTCGAGAAACGGCCCCTTGGTGACCTCCCGACCGAGAAACAGGTTGCCGGCCACGTCGATGTGATCGCACAGGCTCAAATCCTGGAACACCATTTCGATGTTGCGTCGCCGGGCATCCGCCGGACCGCTGAAGCGCACCGGCTCGCCATCGAGATGCATCGTTCCGTCGTCGGGAATATAGGTTCCCGAGATGATTTTCGTGAGCGTCGATTTGCCGGCCGCGTTGTCGCCGACCAGCCCCAGGCATTCTCCCGGATAGATGTCCAGATCGACGCCGCGCAATGCCTGGAGCGATCCGAAGTTCTTGCGTATGTCCCTGAGAGCGATACGCGGGACCCGCCCGCCGTTGGCCGTGCCGTTCCGGGCGGGGTTGACCCGTCCGGAACCGACAGCGACAGCGTTTTCCTGCTGTCTGTCCGACATCACTGGAAGATCGCCCTGTAGGGGTCGACATTCTCCTTGGTCACGATGGTCACTGGCACGGAGATGGTCTTGTCCACCTCGCCGCCGCCGGCCAGCGTGTTGAGCGCTTCGACTGCCGCGGCACCCATCGCGGCCGGATCCTGTTGGATCACCGCGGTGACATAGCCCGCGTCGATGCCGGCAATCGCCTGCGCGGTCAGATCCCAGCCGAAGATCTTCACGTCTTCCTGCTTGCCCTGGCTTTCGACGGCGGCGATTGCGCCCATCAGCGCCGGCTCGCCTGTTGCATAGATCGCGTTCATGTCGGGATTGCCGGTGATCAGGTTCTCGGCGGCCGAGAGCGCATTGTCCTGGATGTTCTGGCCATCGACGACGCCAGCCTTCTCGATACCGTCGGCAGCATCGACGACGTCCTCGAAGCCTTTCTGGCGAACGTTCTGGATGTAGGAGTTGAGCGCACCGACAACGCCGTATTTGGCCTTGCCGCCCATATTGGCCTTTGCGTAGTCGAGGAAATAGGTAGCCATGTCGGCACCCGCCGCGCCGTTGTCGACGCCAATCTGTGCCTTCTGCGGACCGTCATCCGGGAGGATCGCGTCGATCGCCACGACGGGAATGCCGGCTTCGGCCGCCTGGTTCACCGCCGGCATGATGCCGTTCACGTCGATTGCCACCACGGCCAGACCGTCAACGCCCTGCTGGATGTAGGTCTCGATGGCGCTGTTCTGTGCCGCCGGGTCGTTGTTGGCGTTGAAGATGACCAGGTTCACGCCGGCCTCGTCGGCCGCCTTCTGCGCGCCCTCGTTCATCTGGTTGAAGAACAGCGCCTGCTGATTGATCTGGACAAGGGCGAAGGTCTTTTCATCCTGCGCTTTCGCGATGGCCATGCCGAGCGGCAGGGTCAGGGCCGCGCCCAGCCCGAGAGAAAGCATGCGTCTTCTGAGGGTGAATTTCGTGTTCATGGAGTTCTCCTCTTTCGGTTTACCGCTGCGGTTGGGGTTTCGCGCACGGGGCAACGGATTCCCGTACGACGATTTCGACCGGAAGCAGTTCTTCTGAGGGCACATTGCCCCGTGTCTTCCAGTCGGTCTCGGTGAGTAGCGACAGGGCGCGCCGTCCGATGGAGCGGACGGGCTGCCGTATTGCGGTCAAGGGCGGCGCAAACAGGTGGAGCGGCCCGACATCGTCGAAGCCGATGATCGACACGTCTCCGGGAATGGATATGCCCTGGGCGCGCAGAACCTCAATCAGACCGATCGCTATTTCGTCCGAACTCGCGAATATGGCGGTGGGAACTGCGCCTTCCGCAATGTAGCGCTGCGCCGCCTCACGGCCGAACGCCTCGGTGTAGTCCCCCTCGTAGCGCTGCGGCCGGATCTCGGTCCTGAAATGATTGCTGAGCGAATCCGCGAGTCCCTTGTAGCGCCTGCGCGCGCTGATCATTTGGTCTGGTCCGCCAACAAACAACACATTCCTGTGACCGTTTTCGGCAAGCAGTTCCCCTGCAAGGCGGCCACCCTGCTCGTTATCGCAGAAGAGCTTCGGCGCATGCGCATTTGGCACGTCTTCATCCACGACAACCACATTGCCCGTGCGATTGATCAGGTCTCCCAGACTCCCGTCGTCAGGGTGGTTGGTGATGAAGATCAGACCGTCCACATGGTTGCGCTCGATCAATTCGAGATATGCCACTTCCCGGCCCTGGCGGTTGAGCGTGGCGTAGAGCGACAAGGCCAGCTTCTGCTCGTCCGCGGCCTCCTCTACTGCGGCGACCAGCATCGCGAAGAAGGGGTTGGCAATGTCGGGGACAACAAGGCCGATCGTGTCGGAACGCCCGCGGCTGAGCCGCCTTGCGTGGGGATTTGGCTGATAGTTCAGCGCGCGAATGGCGTCTTCGATCCGCTGCCGGGTTTGATCCGGCAACTCGAGCGAACCATTCAGCATCCGGGATACCGTTGCGACGGAAACCTCCGCTCGCTGCGCCACATTCTTCAGACTGGGCTTGCTCGGTTGCACCATTGCCATTTCACTTAGTAAAGCGGTTTAGTAAACCGCTTTACTACATGACTGAAACAAACCTGCAAGTCAATGGGCGCATGAGATTGCACCTTATGTGCTGGCGCAGCATCGTGTCCCTGTGCAGATACCATGGTGCCTGCGACGGCCGTTGGCTCGCCGACATTGTGCTCGTGTGCCAAACTCCCGGCGCGGCCAAAAGCGCCATGTCCATTGCGCTTGAGGACGAGACCGGTATCTCGTGGCCTGAAGCAGAAAGCCAGAAGTGGGAAAGACGCAGGCAAAAAGCTACGAAATACAACGAGGCGTTCCGGGTTTCCCACCAGGGCGTAAGCCTTTGCCGTCCCTGGCACCATCCCCTCTTCTCCCGACATTCCCTTCCACCGAAGCTTCTACGCAGAAATCCAAGCAAGTGTCTGAATTCACTTGATTTTCAGGTACTTTCGGCGCGATTGGGCGCGTTTCAGCAGGCTCGAGCGAACTTGATCCAACGAGGCGGAGGGGTGGTATTTCCGTTGGTAGTTGGCACCTGATGGTATCGCAGCCAGCCAACAGGACCATTGAAGCCTGAAGCATTGCTGCAGATATGGCATAGGCGACACCGGCCGCCCGCAGTGCAAGTGTGTGGGCCGCGACATCGGCTACGCTCAAGGATGCTGCGTAGATCGTTGCGGCGAGAAAGACACCAACCTCCGCGACAGTAGCGATGCCGATGACGGTCAGTCGCCGCCGAATTCGGTCTTGAAGGTTTCGAAGTCGATCTGCCTGCCGTTGATCACGGTGCTCCAGTGGTGTGGATATGAGGCGGCCTGGGCGACCGCGTCGGCGACCGCGTCACTGGGTGTCTCGCACCGGCGGAGCCCATGGCCCCGCCGGCAGCGGTGGCGTCAGTGGGCGTGAAAGTCCTCTGCCTCGGGCGTCAGCATGATCGTGTTGATCGTCAGACCCGCGTCCTTGAATGTGTCGATGGTGCCGAGCTTCTTGCCTGCCACCAGATCGATCACGGAAATCGAGCCGTCGTTCATGCCCGGGATGTTGATCAGGCTGTTCTGCACATAGGCGCGGTTGCCGTCGGGCGAGAACACCAGGTGGTGGGCGCCGCCCGCCGCCTCGACCGCGTAGAGGTGCCTGGGCGCACGTGGATCGGAGATGTCGAAGGCGTTGAGATGCCCCGGCAGCGCCGTGGTCACGTAGGCCCGGTCGCCCGCTGCATTGAAATAGACCTCGAGCGCCATGCCCTGACCGGTCGCGGCGAAGTCGAAATCGCCGCGGAACGAGAACGTCTTCGATTCCGGCTGCCACTCGGCGATCCAGATGCGGCCCTCGGCCATGTTGGTGATGTAGGCGACCGGCGGCTCGACTCCCGGGACGAAAAACGCCTCGACGGGCGCCGTGCCCGACGGCGACGGCTTGTCGGAGACCTTGTGCGTTGACAGCACCTTGCCGGTGCTCGGCTGGATAACCACGATCGACTCGCCGAGATCCGTGGGGTCCTTCGGGTTGATGGTGCTGGTCACAAGCATCCGGTCGATGCCGTCATGAACGGTGATGCCGTGCGGATAAGGCACGGGCATTGCGATCGTATCGAGCACCTCATCGCAGCCGGGAACCGGTACGACCTTGGTCCGGAACGGGAAGCTTGTCACGTCGAGAACCCGCAGTTCGGAACGGCCAAGCGAGGTGAGGTAGGCTCGGTCGCGCGCGGGATTGTAGAAGATGTGATGCGAGATCAGGTTAGGCGGCAGCGGCATCTGGGCGAGAATCTGCCCATAGTCCGGCGCGTCCGGGTCGAGTTCGACGAACGCGATGCCCTCCTGGCGGATCGTCTGCTGGCCCTTGGTTTCGTACAGGACGAGGGCCGGTTGCTCCGCCTGCGCAGGGGCGAAGGGCCCGGCAAGCGTGGTGGCCGCGGTGATCGCGGCGATTGCCAATGTCTTCTTCATGGTCGTTTTCCTTGTCTTTCCGTCTTTGGCGAAGGGAAGGAACTGCCACCTCCGCACGCCCTTCACGCGCGAAGTGGGGAACCACCCGGGTCTTGGGTCCGAACGGGCGGTCAGTGATCGGGTATCCGTTTGGCGCGGCTCCCGGGCGCGGGGCATCCCGTCTCCGTGGCGACCGATGACCGGACCATTAGCTCATGCCGCGGCCCTGCCGGCAGCCCCGAGACGCTTCGTCATGCTGACGCAGGCGAAACTGCAGCCATCGTCCAGCGCCAGTAGTTCGCTTGCCGACGCCCGGTATCCGAGCCGCTCGTAGAGCGCGACGCCGGGAAGCGTCGCCGTCAGCGCGAGTTCCCGCACGCCATGATCGAGGGCGTCCCGCTCGACGCGCGCCATGATCGACGATGCGACGCCGCGCCGGGCCGCTGCGGGGGCGACGAACACGCTGCGAACGGTGGGCAAGGCCTCCGCTTGGGGACTGTCGCCGAGCCCGCTTGCGTAGCCCGGCTGCCCGCGCGTCCAGCCTCCGCTGCCGAGAATCGTCCCGGCGCGGTTCTCGGCAACGAAGAAATGGCCCTCCTCGACGACCGCGTCGTCCATCGTCCCGTACCGTATGAGGAAGCCGGCGACCTCGTCGTCCGAATAGAACCGGCCGCCCAGGACCCACATCGACCATCGCTGCATGACCCGGATTGCCGGGATGTCGACCGGTCGGGCATGGCGAATGAAGGTGTCGGGTCTGTCCGTGATCGGTTTCATCGCGTTTGCCTTCCCGAGTTGCGCCGAAGGGATGCGGCGCCTCAGCGCCGCACCTCGAAGATGAGGTTGAATGGCGTTTCCACGGCGCGGCGGAAATGCGTGAAGCCCGCCTTGCGGAAAACCTCGGCCAGGCGAGCCTCGCCTGCCTGTGCTCCCAGCACCATGTGCCCGCCCTCGGAGATGGCGTGCGCCGTGCAGATCACGGTCGATGCCGAGTAATAGAGCTGCGCCACTGGCGAGAGGTTGTCCTTGACGTGGTCGTGCGCGAACGGCTCGACCAGCAGCACCGTGCCGCCCGGTGCGAGGGTCTTCGCCGCATGGCGGGCGGCCGCGACCGGGTCTCCGAGATCGTGAAGAATGTCGAAGAAGCAGATCAGGCCGTATTGCCCGTCCGGATAGTCGTCGGCGCGTGCAAGTCCGTATTCGATCCGGTCCGACAGGCCGGCGGCCTCGGAATTACGCTGCGCCTCGTCGAGTGAGCCGAGATGCGTGTCAAAGCCGAAAAAACGTGAATTCGGAAACGCTTGCGCCATAAGCAGCGTCGAGTGGCCGTAGCCGCAGCCGACATCGGCGACCGCGATGCCAGCCTCAAGCTGCTCGACCACACCATCCAGCGCCGGCAGCCATTGCGGCACGAGGGCGGCGCGGTAGCCGTTGCGGAAGAACGCCGCCGAGCCGCACGAGAGTCGCCTGTCATGTTCGCCCCAGGCGACGCCCTTGCCGGTTCGGAAGGCCTCAAGCGATTTGGCTTCATCAAACCACATCGATGCCGGCACGTTCCAGGCATGTGGGATGTAGACGGGGCTGTCCTCGTCAGCCAGCACCATCGCCTGTTCGGGCAGCAGTTCGTAGGTGTCGCTCAGCCCGTGATAGGCGATGTAGCCGCCGGCGGCCTGGGCATTCAGCCATTCGCTGACATAACGCTCGGCGCAGCCAGCGCGCTTGGCGACTTCTTTGGCGCTCAGCGGACCGGCGCCGGCCATTGCGCTGTAGAGCCCGAGCTTGCTGCCGAGGCTCACCATCACGCCGGTATACCCGGCTGTGAGGTCGCCTATGGCACGCGTGGCGAAGGTTTCGAGCCTTGCCTGATCGATCTTCGGTGTATCTAGCATCGCGATATTCCTTCGTGGAGTTGAGTTGCACTTGGATGCGGCTCTGGTGTAGGGCGTTGGGTAGCCAGCGCGACAGAGCCGCTATCGCCCGCAATCGGTCCAAACGTGCCATGCTGGGCGCTTTCTCGTGGCGCGGCGCGAAGGGCCACGATGTCTAGACAGGCGAACCAGAACGGATCTGTCCCGCTGCGGGTCTGCCTCTTGGCGCTGCCGGATGCCGTCATCTCGACGCTGGCCGGAATCTACGATGTCATGAACGGGGTCTCGATGATGGGGATCGCCTGCCCCGGAACCGAGTATCCATTCAAGGTCGAGATCGTTGGCGAGGAAGCGGGCCTGTTGCGGCTGGCCAGCGGCGTTCCCATCGAGGTCCAGTGCTCGATCGACGAAATCCCGGCGTGTGACATCCTCATCGTCCCGTCGGTCCTGCTCAGACCGGGCGGATGGCAAACGGGTCGCTACCCGCGTCTGGTGGACTGGATTGTGCGCATGCACGACGGCGGTGCGAGGCTGTGCTCGGCTTGCTCGGGGGTCTTTCTGCTGGCCGAGACGGGGCTGTTCGACGGCAGGGACGCGACCGTCCATTTCGGCTACGCGGACCAGTTCGCCGCCTGCTACCCCGCCATACAGATCCATCCCGAGCGCGTGCTGGTAATCTCGGGAACGCGCGAAGACCTCATCAGTTCGGGCGCGTCGAACACCTGGCACGACCTGGTGCTCTACCTCATCGCCCATCATATCGGAGCGACCGTCGCACAGGAGGTGGCGCGCATGTTCGCGCTGCAATGGCATCGGGACGGGCTGACCCCCTACATGATCTTCGAGGGTAGGAACGACCACGGTGATGCCGAAATCCTGAATGCGCAGGAGTGGCTGTCGACCAACTTCTCGATCGCCAATCCCGTCGATGAGATGATCAGGCGCTCGAAACTTGCCGAACGCACGTTCAAGCGGCGCTTCGCCGATGCAACCGGGATCGCGCCTCTCGCATATGTGCAGCGCCTCCGGATCGAGGATGCGAAGCGGCGGCTGGAGCGTACCGATTCACCCGTGGATGAAATCAGTTGGCGGGTGGGCTACGAAGACGCTGCGTTCTTCCGCCGTCTGTTCAAGCGCACTACCGGAATGACGCCGGGCGCTTATCGGCGACGGTTCCAGATTCCGGAGTTTGCACGCTGATAGCAGATATTCGGATAGTCCGTCGCACTCCGGACCAGATATCCTCCGTCAACCTAAACCGACATACGCGGCGCCTGAATTCGCGACACAGACCCGATGATGATCGGCCGGTGGCTAAGCAACAAAGGCCCCAATCGAGCCATTTTTCGTGCACGATAACACCAACGGGCGTGTTTTGAAGGATCCGTGCAGCGGCCTTCCGGTGAACGAACGCTTGCCTGCGGCCACATCTCACGCAGATTTGGGAAGATACTCGGCATGGACAATGCCGGAGCCCAGGCGCCTGAGGTCTCCCAGTTTGAAATCCGAGGCATAGCCGGCCGGAAAGAGACGGGTGCCGCGTCCAAGCACGGTCGGGTAGATCAACATGTGCACCTTGTCGACGAGGCCGTGCGGCAGCAGAGAATGGACGAGACCGGCGCTGCCATAGACGACGATGTCTCCGCCGCCCTCGGCCTTGATGTCGCGGACGGCGCCGATCACGTCGCCGGAAAGGACGGTTGTGTTTGTCCAGGTTGCCTCCTCGAGCGTGTTCGAGGCGACGTATTTGCGCATGGCATTCAGCTTGCGCGCGAATCCGGCCGGGTCGTCGATGGTGGGCCACACCGGGGCGAACCCCTCATAGGTGGTGCGGCCCAATAGCACGATGTCGGCCGCCCAAAGCTCCTCATGCACGATGTCATCGCCCTCGGGGCCACGGCTGAAGGGGCCGACCCAGTTGCCAAGGCCGGAGTTTTCCATTCCGACGGGGTCCTGCACGACACCGTCGAGAGAGCTATAGACGCTCACAACCAGATTGCGCGGCATTCAGGTTTCCTTTGATATCCAGTTCTCAATGCCAACTTTTCCATTCTGACAGGGTCGATGACCCCGTCGAGCGAAACGTATTCGGTCGCAGGCTGTCTTCTTGGCACGGAATCGACCCTTTAGCAGAGGGCGATCGCAAAATAGTCGACGGCGTATTTCCTGTATTGAACGAAAACGACAGTGGCTCAGCGAGCCTCCTGCGAAATCCGACCCGGCGTCTGCCCCATGAAGCGTTTCAGCGATCGCGTGAGGTGTGCCTGGTCGGCGTAACCGGCCTCGACGACGACATCTGAAATGGTGGCGCCTGCATCCAGCAACGCCGTCGCTTTGTACGCCCGGTAGATCTGTTTGATCGCGCCAAGGGTCAAACCCGTCGCTCGTCGAACGCGGCGTTCTATCGAGCGTTGGGACAGGTCTATCGGCCCACCCTCCATGACCTCTACGACCATGGGATCAAAGGTAATAAGCCCTTTTCGCGCGAGCCGCCCCAAGAAAACCTCCACGTTTTCGTAGTTGGGAATCTCGCAAACCGAACCACCGAGGCGGAATGTGTTTCCACGCAAAGGAAGCGTCAAGTCGCGGTCAACGAGCATCGGGACGGGCAGATCGGGCATGAACGCACCAAGCTTGAACTGGACCCCAAAGAACTCCGCATCCACGGGGATTGGCATTGCAGTCGCCCTGGTTTCCGGTCCTCGTATCGTGACGTGCGTGTTCCCGGCTTGCTGCCAGATCACGATCTCCCAGTGACTTGCGGCGACCGAGATGAACGCCTTGGAAGGGACACTCCGCGCACGCCAGACCTTGTCGACAAAGGGGGAATCGGCTGACCGCTCTTCAATATCAAACAGCTTTTGTGCTCGTTGCATCTCACCAGACCTGCAAATCTTTGGCCGTTGGTCATATCCCTGCTGGTACCCAGAGGACGATCAGCCAAGCGCTGACACGACAGTCGCAGCCATGAAAACGCGAATGCAGCACAATGTGACGGCTGGAATGTGAGCAACAAGCCGTGTAGCGGCCCGGCACCTTTCGGCCCAAGCGGGTTGAAGTCTCGCGCCAGTGCGGTAGGATGAAGCCGATTGAAGTATATGCGGGAACCGAACCAATACACAGAAATATTTTGTTGGTATTTCTGTTGGTTTCGACTTTACCGAAAAGACCATCAAATAATTGAAAAACAATCGCAATTTTTTGATCTTCGATTCCGCGCCCGCGTGTCGGCCGTAGAGGGCGTCATGATGACCCGCCCGGAAGCAGACATCGTACGGCGAGTTGACGGTCCGCACCGATTTGAAGGTGTCGATTTGAGCCTTCACTCCTTCGATTGTGCCAACCTGAATAATTCCGGCATTCGCAAACTGTGCCCGGAGCCCGCCTGTTTGTTTAAATTTGCATCCTTATCCAGCAGTATTAAATAGAACAGTTCGCTCTAAGTGCGGTAATGCCGCAAGGGGATTTTCGAAAAAGGGAATGAAATGGGCCGCCAAGACACATTCGATGGTTTGTCCGAGTTTTTGGCTATTGCAAGGCGGCAGAGCGTTCGAAAAGCTGCGCTTGACCTTGAAGTGACGCCGGGTGCGGTCAGCCAGGCGCTGCAGAAGCTTGAGCGGCGTCTAGGAGCCCCGCTCTTCCACCGCACGACACGACGCATATCCTTGACGGAGGCAGGGGAGACCCTGCTTGCAAAAATTGCACCTGCAGCGCAACTCATCGAGACGAGCCTCGAGGAGACGCTCCAATCGTCGAATGAACCGTCCGGCACGTTGAAACTCGTTGTCGAGCGTCTCGCGTTGCCCCATGTCATAGAGCCGATACTACCGGTTTTTCGCGAAGCCTGGCCGAACGTGAAGATCGACATAACCGTAAGCAATAAACATGATGACTTCATCGCCGGAGGCTATGACGCAGGCATCCTCATCGGATCATACATCGCCAAGGAGATGATCGCGGTAAAGCTCTCGCCGCCCTTCAAATGGGCGGTCTTCGGATCACCTGACTATTTCAGGAAAAATGGGCGTCCTCAGGTGCCGAGTGACCTGGCTAGACATCAATGTATCCGCTATCGCCGGCCGGGGAAGGGCGATATCTATCGGTGGGAATTCCTCGAAGATGGGCAAACTGTCAGCATCGAGCCCAGTGGGGCGCTGACAGTGAACGACGGCAAACTCATGCAGAACCTTGCCTCGCAGGGCTTGGGCCTGATCTATTCATCGACATTCCACGCATCGGGAAAGATTGCCGAATGCCAGCTTGAACCCGTCCTGCTCGACTATTCACCGGGCAGCGATGGGCTCTTTCTATACTTTACAAAGACAGCGCAAAATTTGCCAAAGCTCCGCGCGTTCATTGACGCCTGTTCCCAACTCAGGCGCCCGTTAGCCGCTTAACGGCAAGGGTAACTGCCCAAAAGGCCAAGTGTGTAAGCGCTGCACCGCGAGGCGTTGCACCGTGCGGGCCCTCACGGGGCAGCAAGCGTTTTAAGATACGCGATGATGTCCGCGCGATCGTCGGGCCTGACAACGCCTGTGGTCATGCGCGTGCCCCGCAACATCCTGGCAGGAGCCGTCAAGTAGGTATCGAGTGTTTCATCAGTCCACACTACGTCCGAATTCACGACGGCCGCGGAATATCGATACCCCTCTACCGCCCCGGGCTTTCCGACCGAACACTCCATTCAGAGCAGGTCCCGACTTGTTCTGGCCCTCGACCGAGTGGCACGCTGTACATCGATTGAAGAGCTGTTCGCCGCGAACGGCGTCTCCGTCCGCAAATGCGGAGCCGGAACAGACGACGAAGACGATGGACGCCGTGGCAAGGATTCGCAGGATCTGCGCCATGCTCTAGGTTTCCCGCAGGTCTTCGGGATTGACCGGCAGTGTTCGCACACGCTTCCCTGTTGCCGAGAAGATCGCATTGGTAACGGCTGGAAACACCGCTGAGGTCGCCGCTTCACCTATGCCTCCCGGCGGTTCGGCGGTCGGAACGATATGAGTTTCAACGTGCGGTGCCTCGTCGATGCGAAGCGGCAGGTAGTTGTCGAAATTGCTTTGCTCGACCCGGCCGTCCTTGAGGGTAATCGCGCCATACAGAACCGCCGTCAGGCCGTATAACGCGCCGCCTTCCATCTGGGCCGCAATCGTATCGGGATTCACTGTCAGTCCGCAGTCCACGGCCGTCACGATGCGCGTGACCCTGACCGCGCCGTCAGCCTCGACAGTGGCGTCGGCAACTATTGCGAGGTAGGAGCCGAACGCGAACTGCACGGCAACGCCGCGACCCTGCCGGGCCGGCAGCGGCTTGCCCCACTCGGCCTTCTCTGCGGCCAGTTCCAGAACCCTCAACGCACGAGGATTTTCCGACAGCAGTCGCTTGCGGTAGTCGACCGGATCGGCTTTCGCCGCAGCGGCGAGTTCATCAATGAAACTTTCAACCACAAACACGTTGTGGGAGGGTCCGACACCGCGCCACCAACTCGTGAGAACACCTTGTGGCTCGACCTGGTTGAACTCGACCTGGATTGCCGGAAGCTTGTATGGCGGATGGGCCGCCCCCTCTACTCCGTCGGGATCCACGCCGTTCTGCATTACGGGTGGCGCGATCCGGGCGAAAATCGACGATCCGGAGACACGATGCATCCAGGCGACAGGGTTTCCTTCCTCGTCAATCCCGCCTGACATCCGATCATAATAGTACGGACGGTAGTACCCGTGCTGAATATCTTCCTCGCGGCTCCAGATCACCTTGACCGGGCCGTCGACCTGCATCGCAACTTTAACAGCGTGGCTGATGCCGTCGACTTCGAGGCGGCGGCCGAAACCGCCGCCGACGATGTGATTGTTGATAATGATCTTCTCCGGCTCTAGGCCGGTGACTGTCGCGGCAGCCAGCTTGGCTGCAGAGAGGTTCTGGGTACCGACCCAGAGCTCGCACGCATCCTCGCGCACATGCACGGTGCAATTCATCGGTTCCATTGCCGCGTGGGAAAGAAAAGGCAATTGATAGACGGCGTCGATCCGCTGCGCTGCGCCCGCCAGCGCCGTTGTCACATCACCTTCACTACGGGCTATGGCGCCGGGGTTTTGTGATTCCTGCTCCAGATGTCGGACGATGTCGGTGCTGGACACCTGCGCGTTGGGACCGTCGTCCCATTCGATCGAAGCTGCCTCAAGCCCCTTCTTGGCCGCTCCGGTGTGATCCGCCACGACCGCCACGGCGTCATCCGTCAGCACCACCTGGCGCACCCCGTTGACTGCAAGCGCAGACTGCTCGTTCACCGACTTTGGCTTGCCGCCGAGAACCGGAGATATGGCTATTGCGGCAATCTTGGTCCCGTCGGGAAAGGCATCGATGCCATATTTTAGCGCCCCATTGACCTTACCCGGGGTATCCAGCCGCTTTGCGGGGGTTCCCAGGAGTCTGAAATTCTCCGGAGACTTGAGGATCAAGGTTTCCGGGGCAGGAGCAGGAAGGGAGGCAGCAACGTCCACCAATTCGCCATAGGCCAGAGCCCTGGTGCCGCTTTCGTCGAGAACGAAGCCATCTTCGGCGCGACAGCTGGCAGGATCAACATTCCACTCCTGCGCTGCTGCCTGGATGAGCAGGGCGCGGGCCGTCGCACCGGCCATGCGCAAGGGTGACCAGAACGCTCGTATCGACGTGGAACCGCCCGTCATCTGACGCCCAAGCATCGGATGACCGTACAGAGACTCGTCCACGGGCGCATGTTCGAGCTTGACGTCGTCAAGTGCGACTTCCAGCTCTTCGGCGAGCAGCATTGCCTGGGCCGTGTAGATGCCTTGGCCCATTTCCACTTGCGGCATAACGAGCGTGACAAGGCCTTTCCGGTCGATACGAATGAACGCATTGGGGGCGAAGTCCGCGGCTGCGGCCGAGAAGCCTGATCCAAGGGCGAGATTGACGACGAGACCACCCCCCACCGCAACGCTGGCCTTGAGGAAATGGCGGCGGCTCAACTGCGGAGCGAGAGCACTTTTTGACATGATCTTGTCTCCCGTTATGCGCTGGCACGCTTGATGGCGGCACGTATCCGCTGGTACGTCCCGCAGCGACAGACATTCCCCCACATTGCATTGTCTATGTCGTCATCGGTCGGTCTCGGGGTTTCCTTTAGCAATGCTGCGGCAGACATCAGCTGTCCCGACTGACAGTAGCCGCATTGAGGCACTTCAAGCTCGACCCACGCATCCTGCAGCGCCTTCCCATGGGCAACGGTATGGAGGGCTTCGATCGTCGTGACCTGGCTTTCCGCGGCGCTTTCGATTGGAGTGACGCAGGAACGAGTGGCAACGCCATCAACGTGGACGGTGCAGGCTCCACAAAGTCCCTGTCCGCATCCGAACTTTGTGCCGGTCATGCCAAGCACGTCGCGCAGGACCCAGAGGAGTGGAGTGTCGCCGTCTACGTCCACCGTGTAGGCGCGGCCATTGATCTGCAGCGAGAATGCCATCCGTGTACTCCGATTTTCGACCTCTAACGGTCGGCCGAAGATGGATTATTTTAGTGACCGAGATAAACATGCCAATGTTGAACTGCATGTATAGCTGCGCTTTACAATTCCTTGGAAATACGTTGGACATGCTCTTTCGGACTTCGACGGCGAGCAAGATAACTATCGCTGGTGGCTGGAGATGCCCGCCCGCCTTCTGTCGCCACCTGTTGGCGAAAATGCCACTCATCTCCTGCAGGCCAAGATGACCGAGCCCGAGAAAGCCCACAACATCCTGGTAGCGGGCGGATACCATTGGCCCAATCCGCGACAGCCGATGCGAGCGCGATGGTGCTTGACGCACAAGCCGATCAATGAACAAAGGGCAGCTTGCTGCTGGTTCCATCCCAAAGCAGCCAGTCTGCCTTCGGCCCCCTGCTGCTAGGCAGTAATGCGCCACAAGTTGGCATTCACGGAAACTTCTGCGTTGCGGACACTCGCTCCAGGACTTCCGAGTGCTCCACCAATCCGACGGAGGGGATTGGAGAACCTGCGGGTGCAGTCTTTGCCGGAATACTCCGCCCGCGGTTTCAGATGAGCCCCGCCGTGTAGATCTCGCTCGCCGGTAGCGGCAGAAGCCGGCCCGCCATTTCCGACTTCAGCTCCTCAAGGCGTGCGAGCTCCTCTGGCGATTTGTCCTTCTTCGCGCCCAGCGCAACGAATTCCTCGCGCACATGGCCGGGCCTGATTGCGGCCTCGGCCGTCCTGCCGCGATAGCTGAAGCGGAAGACGTAGGGGCCGGGCGGTTGGGAGATGACGTCCTTGCCGCCGATCGTCTTGTCTATGGTGAACCGGCCGTCGGTCACCGCGCGCGTCACCATTTCCAGCGCGTCGCGACCGCCGGGGCCCGAAAAGGCCGTCAGTACCAAAATTTCGCGCCGCTCGGGCGGCGTGTCGAAAAGGAGCGGAAAACCCGCCTGCATGGCCTTGAGGCCATGTACGACGCCTCCTGGGAAGCCGCCGCCGTGATAAGCAAGTATCTGGTCGAAGGTGAAAGTGAGCATCCTGCCCGCTTCACTGACGGCAATCGAATCATGCATCGAGATAGGCCTTAAGATTAGGGATGAACCGGTAAAGGAAACGCGTTGTGGCCGGCATGAAATGCGATCCGTGATGGTACATCGGATCGAGCGAGGAGATGATCATCCGCCCCGGCGTCGAGACGGTATCTTCATAGAGGATCGCCCGGCCCTCCCTGTCCGTGACCAATGCAGTCGCGCCCTCCGGCGGCTGAAACCAGCCATGCAGGTGCCAGGTGACGTCCTTCTTTTCCATGCCGGCCATTAGAGGGTGGTCCGGCGCAGCGATGGAGACGCCGAGATCGGCTGCCGGATCCAGCCACCACCACCAGTTTGTCGGCGTGCCGGTGAACCGGATGGCCGGGAGCCAGAGATCGGAGCGGCTCTCGCCGAGCGCGACGACCGTTCCGCCGGCTTCAAGGTGGCGGGCGACCGCTTCCTTCAGCGCGATCATCCTTTGGGCAGGCGTGCGGCAGGGAACCCACAGGACGTCGTTCGGCCGCAGGGTCTCGCCAAGCGCCTCGGGCGCGCAAATGACGTCGAAGGCCTTGCCGCAGCCCGGACCCTCGAGGCTGCGGATGTGATAATAGGTGCCGGAGGAAGGTGCGACGATGCGCTTGCCCGCTCCGGCGAAGGACTTCCCGCCGCCGTAGCGCTCCGCTCCGGCAAGTGGCAGATCGTCGCCCGCTCGGCCGGCGGTGTGGGGCCAAGGATCGAGGCACGCGCCACCATCTGCCCAGTCGATGATCCGCCGTGAAAGCTCCGGCGCCAGGTCCCATTCGAGGCCTATGGAGCCGAGGTCGTTGCCGGAATGGGAGAATATGCGGCCGCCGCCCGGTCGGGCCCATACCCAGTCGACCGGCACCAGGGTCTCGCCGAGCCCGTTCACGGCCACGGCGCCTTCGGGCAGCGGATTGCATCCACGGCCGTAGAAGCCGGCCACCCCCCTGTTGGTCTCCAGCTTCTTCAAGTCGATGCCCTGAAAGATCGGATGGGCATTCACCGAGCTCAGAACGAAATCGGCGCGTGTGGGCGCAGCTATCGGCCGGTACTGCGCCATGCCATCGACGAGAGGCCGCAGCATATGGCCATTGAAGAACCATTGGCCGCCGGCGTCGAGAAAAGCGGCGAGCGCGCCCTTCATGGCCAGCATGGCGTTCTGGTCGAGCTGGTTGCCGGTGATCAGCCCGCTGTGGGCGAGAAGGATATCCGGTGTCAGCTCCGACTGGCTGACGATCTTCAGCTTGCCCTGTGCCGCTGCGCGGCGGACGGTTTCGGACGGGCCGTCATAGGCGGATTGCAGATAGATGACGCTCATGCCACGGCTTCTATTCCCGAGAAGGCCGGCACGATGGCGCGCCGCGTTTCTCCCGTGGGACCGCTGACCCCGACCCAGCTCATGGCGACGCCGTAGAGCTCGGAAAGCTTGTCCGGATCAATCATCTCCGCAACGGGGCCATGGATCTCCCGCCCCCCGGGCATCATCATGAGCACGTCGTCGGCGGCCGCCAGCGCGTGGTTCGGGTCGTGGGTGGTGAAGAGAATGGCCTTATCGCGGCGCAGCCTGAGCGCATTGAGTAGTTGGAGCGTGCGGGCCTGATTGCCAAGGTCGAGGGCGGATGTGGGCTCGTCGAAGACAAGCGTCGGAGAGCCGGTCGCAAGCGCGCGCGCAATGAGGATCATCTGCCGCTGCCCCCCGGACATGCGGTCGTAGCGCAGCTCGGCGAGGTGGCAGGCGCCAACCTCCACAAGGGCCTGTTCCGCGGCCGCCCGATCCTCGGCGCTCGGCTGACCGAACAGGCCAAGCCTTGCGGCGCGCCCCATGATCACGACCTCGAGCCCGGTAAGCTTGGCCTGCGAGGCGCCGTGCTGCGGCACGTAGCCCGCGACCCGGGGTGCCTGCCGGCTGCCCTTGGCCAGAGGTTGGAAGCCAAGCAGTGCCCGCAGCAACGTCGTCTTGCCACGACCGTTGGGCCCGAGAATGGCCATGGAGCGGCCGACCGACACGGTGAAACTGACACCGGAAAAGAGCGTGCGGCTGCCGAAGGAAACGGAGGCGTTTTCCAGACCGATCATGCGCGGTTCGCCTCCGTGAAGTGGCGGCGCAGCAGATAGGCGAAGACCGGCGCTCCGATCAGCGCGGTCAGCACGCCGAGCGGTATCTCCGCCGCCGTCATCGTGCGCGCCAACGTGTCGATGAAGGTGAGATAGGCAGCCCCCAGCAGGGCGCATGCGGGAATCAGCGCGCGATGATCCTCGCCGACCAGGATGCGCGCGGCATGCGGTACGACGAGGCCGATCCAGCCGATGATCCCGGCGACCGCGACCGAGGTGCCGGTCATCAGCGAAATCGCGATGAAGACGTACCAGCGCTCGCGGTCCGGATTGACGCCCAGCGACCGCGCCTCCTGTTCTTCGAGCGCGAGCAAGTTCAGCCGGTAGCGCAAAAGCCAAACAGTGAGGAGCCCCAGACCCATGCCGGGCACAGCCAGCCACAGGCGCGGCCAGGTGGCGGTCGAGAACGAACCCATCAGCCAGTAGACGATGGCTGGCAGTGAGGTATTCGGGTCGGCGATGAACTGGACGATGGAGACGAGCGCGGCGAAGAGGGCCCCGACGATCATTCCAGCGAGGATGACGGTGATCACTTCCGTGCGCCCGTCGATCCGGGACAGCAGCCCCACCAGCACCAGCGCCGCAAGGCCAAGCACGAACGCCATGCCGAGCAGCACCAGGCCGGCATAGCCAAACAGGATGGCGAGCGCGCCGCCGAAGGCCGCTCCCTGGCTGATGCCGAGCACCTGGGGAGACACCAGCGGATTACGGAAGACGCCCTGAAGCGCTGCACCGCCCACCGCGAGCGCGGCTCCGGACAGGGCAGCCAGAAGCACGCGCGGCAGGCGGACGAGCAGCACGATGCGCTCGTCCATCTGTTCGAGAGGCGCATCGGGGTTCATCACGGCCGCAAACAGGATCTCGCCGATCCGAGGCACGTCGATGGAGAAGCGACCGGCGCCGACGGCAAACAGAATCGAGGCACCCAGCAGGATCGCCATCGCACCGAAGGCACCGATACGCAGCCCGACGCGGTTCCAGACCGGGCGTTCTGCTGCCGCCGTGCTCACCTTAGCGGGCCTTGAACTGCGCGTAGTTGGCGGTATCCCCCTGTTTGTCCTGCCAAAGGATGCCGTCGATGTCCTCGTCGGTCAGGTCGTAATTGTAGAGCAGCCTGTAGGCCTGCCGCATCTCGGCGCGCAGGTCGTACTGGAAGACGTCGGGATGAAGCAGGTTGGCGAGCCACATCCAGGTCAGCGGGCTTTCCTGGTTCGGCGGGTCCCAGCGATAGCCGCCCAGCGGCATCTTGTAGACCCTGTTGTTCTGCGCCGCCTTGGTGAGCGATAGGATTGGGTCGTCATGGATGCGGCCGGCGTCGAGCTGGGGCTCGAAGCTGTTCAGCAGGATGACGTCCGGGTCCCAGGCAGCGATCTGCTCGCGGCTGATGGTAACGCCGTTGCCCTCGAGATCGGCGGAGGCGGAGACGCCACCGGCAAGCTCGATGTAGTAGGTATTGTAGTTGCCCTTCGCGCCGGAGGCGGTCATCGCCTCGAGCGCACGCAGGAGATAAAGCACCTTTGGTTTGCTTTCGGCGGGAATGGACTTGGCCTTTTCGGCCATCTCGGCGGCCACTTCCTCGCGCCAGCCATTGATCATCTCGGCGCGCTCGGGCTTGCCCATCGCGGTCGCGATCATTGTTTGATACTCTCGCGTCTTTTCCTCGGTGCCGTAGGAGATCAGCAGCGCGTTCAGACCCGCGTTGACGATCGGGTCGAGGTAATCCGATCCGCGATCTGCCCACTGCACGACAAGCTCGGGATTGGTGGTGGCAAGCTCCTCGACATTCGGTATGAAGTTCGGAGCAGTGATGTCAGAGGGGATCTCCCGGGCTTCCGGGAAGATCTTGCCGAGAATGCCTTCCATGATGGCGCTCTTGGCCGTCGGGTTCATGCCAACCAGCCTAGACGTGCCGCCGTCCATGGTGATGATTGTCGATGCCACGGGGATGGGGATCGAGGCGATCCGCTCGGCAGGCCTTTCGAGCATGATAGTGCGGTTTTCGTGATCAGTGATGGTGATCGGATCGGCAAGTGCCGTGCCCGCTGCGAATGCAGTGGCAAGCGAGAAGGAAGCCCTCAGCGGGACATGCCAAACGGACATCTAAGCACCTAAAACTGGAGTGAAATCAGAATATTCTAGGTGGAATCACAAACTTGATCATAAATGTCAACAATAATTGTGCTGCCATGGGCAAGCGGCCCTACCGATCTCGGCAATCGCATCCGGATCGCGAGCCGGCTCGGGGTCATCAGTGCTGGTTGCACTGAAAGCAGATTTGAAAGGTAACCTCCCGCCCGTAAATGTGTGGGTTTGTCCCGAGCGCTGGTTGCGCTCAATGGCCGGTCTTGGAAACGGATATGAGTCCCGGAAGGTCTCGAATGGTCGCGAGCGGAACAGCAGTTTTTGATGAGTTCGCCCCGAAAGCCGCCCGTCAACGTCCGGCCCTAGACTACTTGTCGGCAAGGCGCCCCAACCTCGGTCATAGCGGCAGTCGTTGCTGCTGCCCGAAAGCGGCCATAGCTCATGACGACATCCGTGCGGCAATACGGGTCATCACTTCAAATTCGGACAAAGCCGATGCGGAACTGCGCCCGCGCGTCTTGGATGAAGCCCTGGTCGGCTCTTATCCCATTAATGAGCCGGGTCACAGTGTCAGCTAGGCTGTGATATAAACTTCTACAATGAGAGGGGTCAGTTGTTTCCATTCTCATTGATGGCGCCGGCGGCGACCATGGCACAGATGCATTACTTGCATGCCGGACGCCTGGCATATAAATTAGCCTAATGCTTGATCGTTCATCCCAGTCTCCGACACGTATTCCAACCGACGCACTAAGCGAAGTTCTACAGGACTTTCGCCTGAGTGGAGTCAACTACGGCCGCTGCGAGCTACGTCATCCATGGAGCATCACCTTTCCGCAGCAGCAGCTGCTTCGCTTTCATTTCGTCAGTGAAGGGCCATGCTGGATCCATACCGAGGCCCAGGGATGGCAGGAATTGCAAGACGGCGATCTGGTGTTGTTGCCACAAGGTGTCGAACACCGACTAGCCAGTACGCCGGATGTTGTGGGGGACTCGCTCAAGAGCTGCCATATCACCAAGTTGGGGGGCAATGTCTGTGAAGTGGTGAAGGAAGGAACAGGAGCAACGAGCACCCTGTTCTGCGGTTCCATGGCTTTGGGTGCGAATGCCCTCAACCCGCTGATCGCTCTGATGCCACCGATCATCAAGGGCTGTGATGTTGATGGCAATGATCCGATCGTCGGCCCCCTCCTCGCCGCCATGACGGCAGAGGCGTCGCAGCCCCAGATGGGCAGCGCCACAGTCTTGTCACGTATGGCGGACGTACTCGTCGCGCGGCTTATTCGCTGCTGGGTCAACTGCAGCGGAGCCTCCACCAGCGGCTGGCTCGCCGCGATCCGTGATCATCATATCGGTCGCGCGCTCGCAGCCATGCATAGAGATCCCGGCCGTGACTGGACGCTCGAAACCCTTGCTGGCGTGGCAGGTCAATCGCGCTCGATCTTCGCGGAACGCTTTAGCGCCATCTTAGGGGAAGGCGCGGCACGCTATCTCGCCCGTCTGCGCATGCAGCTTGCAAGAGAGTTGCTCGTTCAAAACATGTCGATTGCCGAGATCGCTTCTTATTTGGGTTACAAGTCTGAAGCTTCTTTCGCTCGCGCCTTCAAGCGGATCACCGGCGCTTCCCCTGGCGTTGTGCGCCGCACCATTTCCGGACGAACAGACATAGAATTCGGACTTTAGGATACATATAATCCTGAAAGACCCCGCTATAAAGACCTCCAATCCTTGGAGGTACTTCAATGACGGACACAACATCACAGCCTGACGGCCCCGCGATTGGCCTTGATTCTACCGTTCCCAGTACATGGAGCCCCAACACGTGGTTTGCCGTTATTTCAATGGCAGCCACAAGCTTTGCGCTGGTGTCAGCTGAATTTCTGCCGGCAGGCTTGTTAACGCCAATGGCGCGGGACCTCGGCATCAGCGAGGGAACCGCCGGTCAGGTTGTCACCGCCACGGCATCTGTCGGCGCGGTGGCGGCCTTGTTGAGCAATGTCCTCATCGGCAAACTGAACCGGAAAACTGTCTTGGTTGGCCTAAGTGCCTTGGCTATTGGCTCCAATCTCCTGGCGGCGCTCGCGACCGATTTTTGGCTATTGTTGTTGGGCCGCGCCGGGCTCGGCGTCGCGCTGAGTGGTTTCTGGGCGCTTTCAGTTGCGGTCGTGGCGAGATTGGTTGGCACCAATGCGACAGGTCGAGGGATGGCTATAGTCACCCTCGGCGTCTCTCTTGCCACCATAGCTGCACCATCAATGGGTGCTTTGATCAGCGATTGGCTCGGCTGGCGTGCCGCCACGGCGATCACTGCAGGGCTCGCAGCGCTTGCGATGCTGCTGCAGGTACTTAGTTTGCCGAGGCTACCCGCAAGCACAAGCAACAGTCTTGTTGACGTCTTCCAGCTGATGAAACGGCGCGCAGTTCAACTCGGAATGCTTGCCATCCTGTTGCTGATGACGGGACATTTTGCCGGCTCGGTCTACGTGCGACCTTTCCTCGAACAAGTGACGCTCCTTGACACGGGGCCGATTGCATTGGCGCTCCTCGGGTTTGGTGTTGCCGCTGTGATCGGCAACGTCGCCGGCGGCCGACTGGCAGATGCCAATATTCGCATGGCACTCGCTGTCACCAGCGCATTGATGGCGTTCGCTGCGCTTGCTCTCATATTCTGGGGCGCATATAGCGCCATCGCGTTTTCCCTGGTTACACTTTGGGGTTTCGCTTTTGGGATGGCTCCGGTGGTGTTGCCGACCAACTTGTCCCGGGGCGCTGCGGACGCCTTGGAGGCTGCTGGCAGCTTGATGGTCGTATCGTTCCAGGTCGCCATCAGCATAGGCGCGGTGTTCGGCGGTTATATCGTCGATCACTATGGCGCTTCCGGGCCGTTGACCCTTACCGCCGTCCTGGCGGCCTCGACGATCGTCCTGGCGCTGCTGCAGGCGCGCAGCTGAATTTCAAGCCCCGCGAAGCAGAGCAGAAGAGGCAGATCTCAGGTGGACAGGAGCCGATTGAGACTCAATCGGTGACGTGGCGGCGCTTTCTCTCTGTGGCGAGGAAGCGTCGTCCGATCGCCAATGACCGCGGTAATGATTTGAGCTGAGCGGCGCTACGGATCCGCGCTCACGAATGGCGCGCCGGTTTCTTTATAGCGGACGAACAACTCCCGGCCCCAAACTGGAATATCCATCAGTGCACTTTACGGGTGGAGAACAGTCGTCCACGACCAGCGTTGTCAATGGCTGGTGCGCGGACAAACCGGAAATTCTGTGCGATGAGCTGGTATCCACTGACTCGGGCTTCGAAAAACGCGGGAGCGGCACATGCGATATGTGATTGCGCTGGACACAGCACTTCGACTATTTCGCGAACGGATCGACGTCCCCGTCCAAAATAGCTTGGTCGCGCCCACCTTGCTGAGATCCCAAGCGCTTTCTCATCTCTATGCTTCAGTACTTCGCGGGGAAATCGTCCGGAAAGAGGCCGCCTCCCAGCTCGATCACATGAGATCGCTCAAGATCAGGCTGCTCGGCGATCGGGTTCTTCAGTAGGTTGCGTGGGACATCGCAGAGCAACTCCGATGGAAGGATACCTTTGCAGCCGAGTACGTGGCGCTTGCGAAGTTGCAGGCTGATGCTTTCGTGACACTCGACGATGATCTTGCTCGTTCCGTCAAAGGTGTTGTCCCGCTGGCTTCCTTCGACCAGCTGTTGACCGAACGGCGTCGTGACTAGGCGTTCCAGCTATATGCCGGAATGGCAGGTCAGGCTCCAAACCCATGTCCAACCACTGGCCTAGTAGATTGCGCTACGCATCCGTTCTTCCACCTCGTCACGGATGTGCGGGGCTCTTCCAGCTCCGCCTCGGGCGTTTCCGCGAGTTCGCGCGTCTCTCGTGCAAGGTCCGCCTTTTTGACGTCTGTTTGGGAGCTGACCGAGACATATTCGCCCGCTGCCATGGACATGGCGCCTGCCACGAGGCCGGCTATCAGGACTTTCGGTCTGTCTCGAACCAGCTGCGGCAACGCCGACGACAAGGCTTGACGTCGAGACGATCCCGTCGTTCGCGCCCAACACCGCCGCGCGGAGCCAGCCGATCCGATGAACCATGTGGATCTCGGAGTGCGAGAGGCGGCTCATGATGCGTATTCCTTTAACTCTGAAATTCGCGCCCTCGGTTCGATCGCAACCGCCGAAGCAGAAGGTTCATGCGGCTTGATGCGCAGGGCACGCAGCGCGTTCAGGATCACGGCCACATCGATAAGTTCCTGAAGGAGAGCGCCCTGCACAGGTGTAAGATAGCCGAAAGCCGCGGCCACCATTCCGAGCACCGAGAGGCCGATCCCGGCCACGACACTTTCGACCGCGATACGCTTGGAACGTCGGGCGATCTCGATCCCCGGTCCAAGGCGGTCGACCCGGTCGACGAGCAGCACGACATCGGCGGCCTCGGCAGAGGCGGCGGCGCCCCGCGCGCCCATGGCCACGCCCACATCGGCGGCGGCGAGCGCCGGAGCATCGTTCACGCCATCGCCGACCATCATCACTGGGCCGTTCTTGCGTTCGGTCAGGACCAGCAGGACTTTCTGGTCCGGTGTCAGTCCCGCCCGAAGGCCGTCGAACCCAAGACCTTCTGTCACGCGTTCGGCTACCTTGGCACGATCGCCCGTCGCCAGAAGAATGCGCGAGACACCTTCCCGCCGCAGCCCCGTGAGCATGGCTTCCGTTCCGTCGCGCAGGGGATCGGCCATGACGAGATGGCCCGCCATATGGCCGTCCACCGCAACGGCGACGAGGACAGATCCGGCTGCGAGAGCCGGATGGTCGCCCCTTTTTCGCCCGACGCGCCGGGCCACAAATCCATCGCCACCTACAACGACCTTGCGGCCATCGACACTTCCCACGACCCCCTCACCCGGTACTTCGGCCGCCTCCGAAGGCACCGGCAGGGCGAGGCCGCGTTCCTTCGCGGCCGCAACGATGGCTTGGGCGACGGGATGCTTTGATGCCTGGTCAAGCGCTGCGGCAAGGCGCAGGATGTCGTCTTCGGCCATGCCGTCGTGGCTGTCGATCGAGACGATCTGCGGGCGCCCTTCGGTCAATGTGCCCGTCTTGTCGAGGATCAGCGTTCGGATGCGTGCCATCGCCTCGAGTGGCTTCGCCCCTTTGATGAGAACCCCGAAATGCGCCGCCCGCGACAACCCCGCCACCAATGCCACCGGCACGGCCAGGATCAGGGGACAGGGGGTGGCCACGACCAGAACCGCGACGGCCCGGATCGGATCGTCCGTGAACCACCAGGCAGCGAAGGCCAGCGCGACGGTTGGTACGAGAAAGCCGAGGGACCAGCGGTCAGCCAGCCGGGACATTGGCGCTTTCGACCTCTGCGCTTCTTCGACCAGCCGAACGATCCCGGCATAGGTGCTCTCCTTAGCCCGGCGGATTGCCTTCAGGTCAAAAGCATCGCCCGCATTGGTCGAGCCGCTCATGGCCTCCGCGTCGCGAGCAAGGCGAACCGGCAGGGATTCTCCGGTCAGCGCCGAGGTATCGAGGAAAGCCGCCTCGGACGCGATCGTGCCATCCACGGGCACGACATCACCCTGGCGGATCAATAAGCAGTCGCCCGGTCGGATCTCGTCGAGCGGCACATCCTCGAGTTCGCCGTTGCGGTGCCGGGTGGCGGTACGTGGTACACGCGAGAGCAGGTCCTGCATCTCCCGCCGTGCATGGCCTTCGGCGAAGCTCTCGAGAAAGGTGCCGCCCGAATACATCACCGCGACGACCGCCGCGGCCAGCGTTTCGCCAAACGTGAGTGCGGCTGACATGGACAGGGCTGCGACGATGTCGAGTCCGACTTCGCCGCGCCACAGGCTGCGGAGGATTTCCAGCAGGAGCGCGGCAAGGACGGGGATGACGCCGACGGTCCAGGCGATAGCGGGGGCCTCGGTCCGGCCGGATAAGTGTAGCACGAGCCCAAGCATGAGGCCCGTCAGTGCCACCAGCAGAAGGGCCGTCTTGAAGCGATCGCTGCTTAGATGATCCATTCGGGTCTGTTCCATTTGACAAGGCTTTCCGCCTGAAAACCTGCCCATGGATCGGCGTTCTCGGCCTTGATGCCGGTCAATCGGGGTGCCGTGTGTGGCGACCGCCGCATGCTCTTTGGAGAAAAGCTGTCCTACCGGGTGCGCGCTGATACCACCCTCGTCGTCGCGCACCAGAAACAGTGTGTCGAGCCCATGCTTCAGAGCGTGGGCGGCACCGGAGTCGGGTCCAAGTACCATCAGCGGTCGCCCAAGCATCCGCCTCGGCGCAGGTTCTCGCGACGACGGTGACCGAGGCGGGTGCTTCCGTAAGGGGCATGCCGCGGTGAGGGTTCATCGTGTGCGACAGACGCCGGCCCTGGACCTCGACCCAATGACGATAGTCTCCGGACGTCGCGACGGCCGCATTCTGAAGCGCGAGGATCGAGTGCGGGGCGCGGCGGGCGAAGACCTGCCGCCCGCATCTCTCCGTCTATGCCGACGAGTGCCGACCCGATACCGAAAGCGCCGAGTATCTCGGCCAGTCGATCCGCGCCGTAACCCTTGGCGATCCCGTGAGGTCGATTGAGAACGGCGCAAACTTGCGCGCGTCTGCCCGGCGCATCCACCCGCAAGCAGATCGTGCGCCGGCCGCCGGTTCGCTGCCATCGCCGCGCAAATGCGCATCGGATCCGCCACTCCGGGACCGAAGCCCCAAGCGGTGACGGCATCACCCTTGCCGATGTCGAACGCTCCGCCGGAAGCTCGCCCCGATCTTGAGCCCGAGGCGCAAGACTTCGAGAAGCCGTGCCGGCAGCGGCACCCAGTCCCCCATAGGAGCCGCGTTCAGGCGCATCAGGTCCGGTGTCGGGCTGGCGCATACTACCGCACCGCTTTGACGCAGCGCAAAGAGGATAACGTTCCCTGCAATGTAAATGGCTCAATAGTTCCATTTTCGACATCGCGGAGGGAAGCAATTTGTCGGAACCAGACCACTGGCCGGACAGTCATCGGCCTTCGACTTTGACCCGCACCGCTTCCGCCGATCTTTACATTCGACAGCTTCACCATCGCCGATGGGAAGTGCGTGCGGTGTCCAGTCGCGGGAAGAATCTCCTGGCCGAAGTCAGGAGGCGTGGAATGGCGAACAAGTGTGTCATTGCGACAGACCTGCGCGACATCAACGAATATGCGCGCCTTGCGAAGCGTCAGGGGCTCACGATCGAGTATCATGGCCCCAGAGCGATTGTCATTTTGTGAGCTGCCGTGTCCAAGTATTGCTTTCATCTGCGGTCGGAAATCAGTGGAATCTTCGCCGTCAGGAAGGTCGTGTGCGACGACCTGGAGAACGCAATAATCCATGCATACCTGTTCATCCTGGAAGCGCTTCGGGATCCAAGGTTGCACGCAGACCTTCCTAATAGCTTCGCCGATGATCGTGCCCCCAGGCGTGGTGTAGGTGACGGCATTGGTCGCCATGCTCTCCGGCATGGGCCGGGCTGATCAGCGTGCCACTGCCGGCAGGCTGATGAGTGGATCATCGCTCATCTGGCTGATGGTTTCCAGTGTCATGTAGCGGGCGCGTTGCACGGCCCATTCATCGTTCTGTTCGAGCAGCAAGGCGCCGACGAGGCGGACGATGGCGTCATCGTTGGGGAAGATGCCCACGACCTCGGTGCGCCGCTTGATCTCACCGTTGAGCCGTTCGATCGGGTTGGTCGAGTGCAGCTTGGTCCGATGCTCCTTGGGAAAGCTCATGTAGGCGAGCACGTCGTGTTCGGCCTCGTCCATGATGGCGGCAAGCTTCGGCACCTTGGGCCGGATCTGGTCGGCAACGGCGCGCCACTGCACGCTGGCCGCTTCCGCCGTCTCCTGGGCGAAGGCGGTGGCGATGAAGGCCGAGACGACGCGGCGCCCGCTCTTGCCGGCATGCGCCAACACATTGCGGGCGAAATGAACTCGACAGCGTTGCCAGGTGGCGCACAATACCTTGGACACCGCCGCCTTGATGCCTTCGTGGGCGTCGGAGACGACCAGCTTGACGCCGCGCAGGCCGCGCCGGGTCAGCTTGCGCAGGAACTCGGTCCAGATCGGCTCGGCTTCCGACGTGCCGATCTCCATGCCGAGCACTTCGCGCCGACCGTCCGCATTGACGCCGATGGCGATGATGACGGCGACCGAGACGATGCGCCCGCCGCGGCGCACCTTCAGGTAGGTGGCATCGACCCATAGGTATGGCCAGTCGCCCTCGATCGGCCGATCGAGGAAGGCCTTCACCTTGCCGTCGATCTCCTCGCACAGCCGCGACACCTGGCTCTTGGACACGCCGCTCATGCCCATGGCCTTGACCAGGTCGTCGACCGAGCGCGTCGAGATGCCCTGGATGTACGCCTCCTGGATCACCGCTGTCAGCGCCTTCTCGGCCATGCGCCGCGGCTCCAGGAAGCTCGGAAAGTAGGAGCCCTTCCGCAGCTTCGGAATGCGCAGCTCGACGGTGCCGGCCCGCGTCTCCCAGTCGCGATCGCGATAGCCGTTGCGCTGGACGAGCCGCAGCGGGTTCTTCTCGCCATGGGCTGCGCCGGTCGCCGCGCCCACCTCCAACTCCATCAGCCGTTCGGCGGCAAAGCCGATCATGTCGCGCAGAATATCGGCGTCGGGGGTCTTCTCCACGAGCGCGCGCAGGTCCATTATGTCGTTGGTCATCGATGCTTCCTTCGAATCAGGTTGGTCTTCGCAACCCGACCTTTACTGGAGAACATCGATGACCGCCCTAACGCCGCTCGCTCGCTACAGCGCGGTTGAGGGCGCGCGCGCGAGCGGCTTCGTCACCGCCGCACCTACACCACGGGCTGGGACACGACCGTGGCTTAAGCCGTGCGAACTGCTTCTCGGTCAACCAAAACAGATGATCAAACATGACGGGCTCCTTTCGGCACCCATGAATCATCGTTTGCGAAAGGGACCAACGATCGGGATTCGCCTTTTCAAACGGGAATTGAGGCCCAATTGACTGCCTTGTAACGAGCTTGAGTTACGTACTGGCCATTTCCAGAAGCTTGAAAGTTCGGACGCTAAAAAAGCAACCAAGGGGTTGCGTTTAATGCGCCCGCCCGATACCATACTAGCAACCAAGAGGTTGCCAAATGCCAATCCATAAAGATCAAGACCGAATTGAAAAAACTGTCGATCTCGCTGCGCCCGTCGCGCGGGTGTGGCGAGCCCTCACTGATCCAAGTGAATTTGGAGTGTGGTTTCGAGTCCGACTCGATAACGGATTCGCCGTTGGAGAGACGACAACGGGGACGATGACTTATCCCGGGCATGAGCATGTGAAATGGGTGTCGGTAACAGAAGCTATGGACCATGAGCGTTTGTTTTCTTTTTCTTGGTCTCCTTCAGCTGTGGATCCGGATACGGAGTATGGTGAGAAGGCGAAAGTGCTGGTCGAATTTCGTCTGAACCCAATCGAGTCCGGCACACGGCTCGTCATCACAGAATCCGGCTTTCAACAATTTCCAGAATCAAAGCGGTTGGAAATCCTGCGTTCAAGCTCTGAGGGTTGGGATACGCAGGTCGATAACGTGAAATCTCATGTTGAAAGCTAGCGACGGTATTGAATCAGCACCAGTATTTTCGGCTTTGGGAGATGTCACCCGCCTGGAGCTCGTTTCCCGGCTGAGCGATGGACAGCAACATTCGATTACGGAACTTGCGGACGGCCTGAAGCTGACGCGTCAGGGGGTGACAAAGCACCTGCGAGTTCTGAAGCAGGCCGGCATTGTCCACTCTAAGCGCACCGGAAGAGAAACACGGTTCACTATCAAGCCTGATCCAATCTCAAAAGCCAGAGACTTCTTGACCCGCGCCTCGCTTCAATGGGACAAAAACATTGGAAGATTGAAGGCGTTCGTTGAAGAATAATACCAGGAAATACCCTCCCGCAAAGGCGATCGTCGCGGATCAACTACGCTACGCTAATGGGTCCGGAACCTAAACTGATATCCTGACGTGCCGTGGCACCGCCTGTGCCATGATAGGCATCGGCGGCTCGCCTTCATCTCTCGCCGTGCTTGGCGACGGGCTTGCTCTGAGAATTTGGCTGCCGGTCTCCCGTCCCGCTCAACATTGCGTCTTCGAGCGCGGTCAGGCCGCGTTCAAGCTGCTTCAGGCCGCCTGCGCCGAGAAGGGACGCGAGTTCCCCTTCGTAGTCCTGGGCCATTTTCGCCAGGTCGCGATAGCTGCGTAGGCCGAGAGCGGTTAGCTCCAGATGCTCGGTCCGCCGGTCGTTCCTGTCCTCGATCCTGCGCAGCCAGCGCCGCGTTTCCAGAGCCTTGACCGCTCGGCTGACCTTGGTCTTGTGCATGGTCGAATGCGCGCCGATCTCGGTTGCCGTCATGCGGCCGTGGAAGCCGAGGGCCGCAAGGGCGCGCCACTCCGGCCGCGTCATCTGGTACCTTGCCCTGTACTGGGCGGCGAAGCGGAGACTGACCAGCTCCGCCGCCCTGTTGAGCCGATAGGGGAGAAAGGCTCCAAGGTCGAAATCCTCGCTCATGCCAGCCCCATTTCCTAGTCTTGATAGTTGCAAAATCAACCGTTACGACCGTAACGAAACCTGCATTATCGAGATTGCATGAGAGGTGCAAGCCACGCTGGACGAAGCGGACAGGGTTGCGGCGAGCACAGAAGCCAAGGCCGGCGACAATCGGGAAGGAATGATGGCGAAACAATTTGCATCCCAGGGAGACCTGACGGAAAAGGCGATCTCCTTCACCGAGATCGGCCGTGACTTGTGGGCCTTCACCGCGGAGGGCGATCCAAATTCCGGCGTGATCATCGGCGATGACGCCGTGATGGTCATCGAGGCGCAGGCCACGCCGAGGCTCGCCGGCAAGGTGATCGAGAAAATCCGCTCGGTGACCGACAAGCCGATCACCCATCTCGTCCTCAGCCACTATCACGCCGTGCGCGTGCTCGGCGCCTCGGCTTTCGATGCGCCGAACGTCGTCATGAGCGAGAAGGCGCGCGCCATGGTTGCGGAACGCGGGCAGGAGGACTGGGATTCGGAGTTCGGGCGTTTCCCGCGCCTCTTCCAGGGGCATGAGAGCATACCCGGGCTAACCTGGCCGACCACCACGTTTAGCGACCGCATGAGCGTCTATCTTGGCAAGCGCCGGGTCGACCTCATGTTCCTCGGACGCGCGCACACGGCGGGCGACATCGTCGCCCATGTGCCGGACGCGAATGTGATGTTCACCGGCGACATCGTCGAGTACCATTCCGCCTGCTATTGCGGCGACGGGCATTTTGGCGACTGGCCGGCGACGCTGGAGGCCATCCGCGCCTTCGATCTTGACGCCATCGCGCCTGGCAGGGGGGATGCACTGGTCGGCCGCGAAAAGGTCGACAGCGCTCTCGATCTCACCGCGGACTTCGTTCGCTCCACATATCGCCCGGTGGCCCAGGTGGCGGTGCGTGGTGGCCCGCTCAAGGAAGCGTGGGAGGCCTGCCGCGCCGCCTGCGACCCGAAATTCTCGCGCTACGCAATCTACGAGCATTGCCTGCCCTTCAATGTCGCGCGCGCCTATGACGAGGCGCAGGGCATCGATACGCCCCGCATCTGGACCGCGGCGCGGGACAAAGAAATGTGGGAGGCGTTGCAGGGCTGACATGCGCCGGCGCAGGCCGGTTTTCGGGGAGGATGCATGCCGCGCTACCGGTACAGGCACTTCGGATACACGGTTCCGCCGGAGCTTTCCGGCGGGCCCCGGCGCGACTGCAAGGTTGCCATCGTGGGCGCGGGGCCCATAGGCCTTTCTCTTTCCATAGACCTGGCGCTCAGGGGCGTGGCCTCGGTCGTGCTCGATGACAACGATGTCGTTTCGATCGGCTCGCGGGCCATCTGCTGGGCCAAGCGGACACTCGAGATCTTCGACCGGCTGGGCGTCGGCGAGCGCATGGTGGAAAAGGGTGTCACCTGGAAGGTTGGCCGGGTCTACCACCGCGAGCGTGAACTCTACACCTTCGACCTCCTGCCGGAGGCGGGGCACAAGATGCCGGCCTTCATCAACCTGCAGCAATACTATGTCGAGGACTATCTGGTCGAGCGCGCGCGCCAATTCCCCGAACTGATCGACCTGCGCTTCAAGAACAAGGTCGTCGGCATCGAGGACGGCAGCCGCGGCGCCACGCTCAAGGTGGAGACGCCCGATGGCGCCTATGACCTGCATGCCGACTACGTGGCCGCTTGCGACGGTGCGAAATCGCCCATCCGCTCCATGCTGGGGCTGGAGTTCCGCGGCCAGCTCTTCGAAGAGCGCTTCCTCATCGCCGATATCGAGATGCAGGCGGATTTCCCGCCCGACCGGCGCTTCTGGTTCGAGCCGATCTTCCATAATGGGGAATCCGCCCTCCTGCACAAGCAGCCTGACAACATCTATCGCATTGACCTTCAACTCGGCTGGAACGCGGACCCGGAGGAAGAGAAGAAGCCGGAGAATGTCATCCCGCGCATCAAGGCCGTCGTCGGCGAGCGGCCCTTCGAGATCGACTGGGTCTCGGTCTACACCTTCCAGTGTCGCCGACTGGAGCGCTTTGTCCACGGGCGCGTGATCTTCGCCGGCGACAGCGCGCATGTCGTCTCGCCGTTCGGTGCGCGCGGCGGCAATGGCGGCATCCAGGATGTAGACGCCCTCGGATGGCGGCTTGCGGCGGTGGTGAAGGGGGAGGCGCCGGAAGGCATTCTGGAGCGCTACAACGCCGAGCGCGTGCATGGCGCCGACGAGAACATCAGGAATTCGGCGCGCACCACCACCTTCATGACGCCGAAATCGGACATGGAAAAGATGATGCGCCGGGCGGTGCTGGACCTTGCCGCCGAGATGCCATTCGCGCGCCGGCTCATCAATTCCGGGCGCCTTTCGGTGCCATGCTCGCTGGAACGGTTCTACGACAGCGGAGGCATCGCGAACCCACCGCTTCCGCCCGGCCGGGTCGCGGTCGACGCGCCGCTGGAGAAGCGCGGCGAGAGCACATGGCTCTTGAACGAACTCGACGACGGGTTCACGCTGGTTGCCTTCGGCGAGGAGGCCAAGCGCGAAATCGCCGGTGTCAGGCACCTCCGTGTCGGCGCAAATGGTGGTGATCTTCTTGACCGCGAAGGGTTCGCCCTCGAACGCTACGGCACCGGCTTTTCCTATCTCTTCCGGCCGGACCAGCACATTTGCGCGGTCTTCCGCGAGCCGACGGCGGAAGGTGTCCGGGCCTCGGTCGACAAGGAACTTGGCAGGTGAGGCGGCTATGAAAGAACTCGCGGACGACCGGCTCGGGACAGTGGGCGACGATTTCTACGAAGCGCTGCTCGAGGCGCATAAGGGCTTGAGCTTCGAGGAGAGTGCGGCCCTCAACGCGCGTCTGGTGCTGATCCTCGCCAACCGCATAGGCGATCTCGAAACCCTCAAGGCGGCGCTCGCCGCCGCGCGTAGGAGCGGGGAATAGTGGCGACGGTCCTCTACGATTACTGGCGGTCTTCCGCGAGCTACCGCGTACGCATCGCGCTCAACATGCTGGGCGAGGATTATGAGATCGTGCCCGTCGATCTCCTGGCGCGGGCGCACAGGAGCGAGGAGCACTTGGCGCGCAACCCGCAGGGGCTGGTGCCAGCGCTCGACATTGACGGGCGCATGCTCACCCAGTCGCTCGCCATCATCGAATATCTCGACGAGACCCGTTCGGCCGGCTTCCTGCCCAAGGATGCCGCGGGGCGCGCCCGTGTCCGCGCGCTGGCGGGTGCCATCGTCATGGAAATCCACCCCGTATGCAATCTGCGCATCGTCGCTCATGTGGCGGAACTGACCGGTGGAGGGGAGGGGGGGCGCAAGGCCTGGATGCAGAAGTTCATCGCCGAGGGCCTGCGCGCCTTCGAGGCCATGCTGGGCACTGGCGACTTCTGCCACGGCGACAGGCCGGGCATGGCGGATTTCTGCCTCGTGCCGCAGCTCTACAACGCCCACCGCTGGGCGGTGGACCTGTCCGGGTTGGCGCGGATCCAGAGGATCGCCCGGAACTGCTCCGAGATCGCCGCCTTCGCAGCGGCCCATCCTGACCGGATCGGGCCACCCCCGTCACAGGGCTGAGAAGCGGTTGAATGTCCGACGTGTGACGCGCCGCGCGTCACGCCCCTCGGAGTGCGCTTCAAAATCTATTTCGCCGCGTCGGAAAACATGATGAACTTTGCCGCATCATGGGCTCATTTGACAATGCATGCTCGATTTTCGGCTCTCGACACCTTTGAATATTGCAGGCCCACGAACAAGGCAGATGATGGATTGTGCGGCAGAACACGTCTGATCAGGGAGCTGACGCCATCAAGGAGTTTTCGGTCAGGTTCTGAACGCTGAGGGAACAAATCTATGTCGAATGGGCGCGACCGGCAGCTTGATGGGCTGAGGGCCTTGGCTGTCACAATGGTACTGTACGCGCATTTTTTCTCGGCAGACGATTCTTATTGGGGCCACGTCGGTGTGCGCCTGTTCTTCGTCCTCAGCGGTTTCCTGATTACCCGCCTTCTCCTGGACGCGCGCTCGGCGGCGGAGTTTGAGGCCTTGCCCGCCCTAGAGTCGTTCTACATTCGACGGGCTCTGCGGATCTTTCCGCCATATTTCGCCATGCTGGGGCTCGTCTGGCTGATCAACCTGGAGGAGTCCCGATGGATACTCCTCTGGCACGCGCTTTACATTTCGAACTTCTGGTACGCTCTCCAGAACGAGTGGACACCGTGGGTCCTGATCCACACCTGGACGCTGTCCATCGAAGAGCAGTTCTATGTCGTTTGGCCCTTGCTTGTCCTGCTGGCGCCGCGCCACTGGATCGAGCGGATCTGCGTAGCCGTCATCGTCCTGTCGTTGGCGTACCGGTTCTACTGGCCCTTCACGGGGACGCCTTCGGTAGCGCGCGATGTGCTTCCTCCGGCGTCGATGGATGCGCTGGGGGCCGGAGCGCTACTGGCTGCCTATCGATCCCGGGCCGCGGGGTGGCCCCAATGGATGCGGTTGGGCTGGGCACCCCTTGCGGCCGCATTCCTCCTGTTGCTGTGGTTCAGATCGGTCCAGCTGACGCCGACGCAGGATTGGGTGCGCTGGATCGGAATGGAGGTATTCCCCCTCGTTCCGCTGGTCATGATCGTCGGGCTCTGTTCGGCGCGGATTGAGGGCTATGCCGGCCGCCTGCTGGAGGCGCGGCCGTTGGTGGCCCTTGGGCGGGTCAGCTATGGCGTATACCTTTATCACGCTCTCGTGCTGGCGCTGGTCGTCAAGGCGCAGCCCTGGCTCCCGGTCAATGTCTCGGAACAGGGATTGGGCCGGTTCGCGATCGCGGGGGCGGGGACGCTGGTGCTTGCCGCCGTTTCCTGGCAGTTTTTCGAAAAGCCGATCAACGCGCTCAAGCGCAACTTCCCTTACGTTGCCCGGAGAGATCGCCATCCCGCGAGGGCATTCACGGGGTGGCTAGGCAGGGCACAGAACCAGCGGGGCGCGGCAGCGCGGCGTGGTCCGATCGATCGCACCAAGGCCATCCCGGACCCCGATCTTCAATGAACTGATTGAAGGCTGAACCATGCCCGCCCCATTGGTCTCCGTTCTGCTACCCATCTACAACGCCGAGCCTTATCTGGCCGCTGCGCTGGAGAGCATCCTGCGCCAGGATTACGGGCGTTTGGAAATCATTGCCATCGATGATGGCTCGACCGACCGTTCGCTTGAGATCCTGCGGCGGTACCAGAAAGCCGATCGTCGAATTTCGATCGTCTCGCGCGAAAACCGCGGCCTGATTGCGACCTTGAACGAGGGCCTTGCCTTGGCCCAGGGCGATCTCATCGCCAGGATGGACGCCGATGACATTGCCTATCCTTCGCGCCTGTCGCGACAGGTGGCGGTATTTGCCCAACAACCCCAGTGCGCAATCTGCGGGTCGGGCGTCGACACACTCATCGGCGATCGTATCGTCAGGGGCACGGCCGATCCGATGCACCAGCGCTGCAGCCTGCGTATACTGTCGATGTTCTTCACGATCTTCATCCACTCGACGGTCGTCTACAACAGGAAAGTCATACCGGAGACCGTATTGAGGTATGATCCGCGCTATGTACACGCGGAAGATTTCGATCTTTTCAGGCGGATTGCCGATCGCTTTCCGGCAACGATGATCGAAGACAGCCTGATTGCCTACCGTATCCACAACGGCAGCGTCTCAAACAGGCACAAGCGGCAGATGCGCAGAACGCATTTGGCGATCGTCACCGAAAATCTTGAACAGGAAGCTCTTGCCGTCGCCCCCGGCACCTTGTGCGACCTCGGCGAGGCGGCGACCGAGGATACGGTCCGTCGGGCGGCCGAGTACATTCTCGCGCTTGAAGACTGGGTCGCGACCCAGCCTGTGGAGACGAGGCGAAGCTATGAGGGAGGAACGTTGAATCTCTTTTATTTCATCTACCAGCTCATCGGCGACGAGCAGCGGCCAGAGCTGACGCATGAGTTCCTGACCCGAACGCGAAAATGGGCGCTCATCCGGCGCCGCGAGAAATACGGGTTGCTCGCTGGCGCCTATGCGCCGCGGCTGAGCCTTATCTCGATCGCCGCCACCAGGCGGTTGGACGCGCTCTCGCGATACTTGCAGTCAGTGCCTGCTGCCGCTGTCCTTCCGCGTTATCACATGAGCTAGAATGACCGCCGGACCTGCCCAACCCATGCCAAGGAACCCAGCGACCGCCGATCCCTCGGTGGCAGACGAGCCGATGCCGCTGGCAAGCTTTATTATCTGCACCCGCAACCGTGCTTCGTCGCTTGGTATATGCGTCAGGTCAATTCAGGCTGCATGCCAATCCCATGCCGCCGTCACGGCCGAGCTCGTCGTGGTCGACAACGGATCCACGGACGGCACTTCGGAATATCTGGCGCGCATCGCCGCAACGTCGAACATCGCTGTCACGCTCGTTTCGGAGCCGCGTCCGGGGTTGGCCGCCGCTCGCAATGCCGGGCTCAAGAGCGCCCGTGGCCGCATACTCGTCTTTGTCGACGATGATTGCGAGATCCACCGGGATTATCTCCGCGACCTGGAGCGGCACTACGCGAGCGGCGAGAAGTGCGTTATCCGAGGCGGCCGCGTCGAACTCGGAGACGCAAAGGACCTGCCTTTCACGATCAAACGCTCGCCGGTGCGCGAACGGCTTACACGCGACGTCCATCCTGGCGGTTTCGTACTGGGGTGCAACATGACGATGCATCGCGAGGTTGCAGTTCTTGTGGGCCGTTTCGACGAGCGCTTCGGCACCGGCGGCCCGCTGCGGTCTGCGGAGGACACCGACTATCTGGTGCGGGCATACCTGCTGGGTATCCCGGTCGAATATGTGCCCGACATGACGGTTCTCCATCACCACGGCCGAAACGTCCGCCAAGCCATCGAGACGCTCCACCGAAACTACAGCCTTGGCAATGGAGGGCTTTGTCTGAAGCACATCCGCCACGCCCCTTGGTTGCTCCTCCATTTCTACTGGACCATGCGATCGGCTTTTAAAGAGCTCGTGGGTGGTCCACAGTTCGATCCCGAGTTGCGCCTGTCTCATTGGCCGATCGTGTTCATGAACATCCTCGGCGCCGCAAAATTCATCGGCCTCCTGATAGCAAGGCGGCCAGAGCGTTCGGAGTTGCAGCATGTCCAACAGGCAACAGTCGAGTTGAGGTGATGCCCGTTATGTTGCGATTGGTACTGCCAGGATTGCCAGTGCTGCGCGAAGCGCTGGGGCAACAATTGCGCCTCCTTCCGGCCGTTGTGGTTCTAGGCCTGGTGGCCGCCGCGCTCGAAGGTGTCGGTATCGGTCTGGTCATCCCCATGCTGGGCATCATCGTCGGGCATGAGGATGGCTCCCAAATGAGCGGCCTCTCCGCCTTCTTTCAGGAGGTTGGGTCGGGGCTGGATAACGGGGAACGGCTGGTCGTGATCTCCGCCGTCATCCTCGCCTTGATCGTGCTGAAGAACATCCTGGCATTTTCAAATACGGTGCTCACGACATTCATCTACGGCAAGGCAAGCCATTCCATCCGAAGTGCCCTTTCGGAACAGCTCTTGAGGGTAGGCTACCCCTTCTTCCTGCAACAGGACCCCGGCCGTCTGCTCAATGTCATCTCCAACGAGTCCTGGCGGGCTTCGGATGCGGTCCAGACTGTCCTTGGGGCGATCGTGAACGCCTCGGCTGCAATCATTCTGTTGGCCTTCCTGCTGCTCCTTTCCTGGAAGATGACGCTGCTGGTCGCGTTCGGCTTGGCCGTTGTCCAACTCGCGCATGCCGTTCTGTCGGCCAGCCTGAAGGCCCCCAGCCGCAGTGTCACCTCCCACAACAGCGCACTCGCATCGAGGATGCTCCACCTCGTGCATGCCGGGCGGCTGATCCGTATTTTCGGGCAGGAGCAACGGGAAAAGGCGGTGTTTGACGGAGCTTCGGACGCGGTTCGCCGTGCAGGCTTCGTCCTGCAGACCCGCCAGGGTGCGTTGCCGCTGCTGACGGAAGTTCTCCACGCGATGCTCTTCCTGGGTGTGGTCGTGGGAGCGTGGTTCGTGGGCGTGAGTTTCCCGGTAATCGTGGCCTTCGTCGTCCTTCTCTACAGGCTACAGCCGCACATGCGGTCTTTGCAGATGGCCTGGAGCCAGCTGCAGGGTTGGAGCGGGTCGATGGAGGAAGTCAGGTGGTTGCTGGATACGTCGGACAAACCCAAGCCGCCCGAGGGCATCATCCCCTTCCGCCGCCTCAAGCAACGCGTGAAATTCGAGGACGTGACTTTCCGGTATCCAGCTTCGGACTCCCGCGCCGTGGTGCTGCATTCCGCGAGTTTTGAAATCCGCAAAGGCCGTTCGACAGCGATCATCGGCCGGTCGGGCGCCGGCAAGACGACGGTCGTGAACCTTCTATGCCGGTTCGTGGAGCCGGATGAGGGGGTGATCCTCGTCGACGGGCTGCCCCTCGGCCAGATCGACCCAACCCATTGGCGAAGCCAGATCGCGCTGGCCAGCCAGGAGCTCGAGCTGGTCGATGGCACTATTCTGGAGAACATCACCTACGGGCAGAAGCAGGCCACCGCCGCTGAAGCCGAGCAGGCTGCAAAACTGGCCGAAGCGCATGGGTTCATAGAAGAACTGCCCCAGGGATACCAAACCGTCGTCGGCTATCGGGGCGTCAATCTGTCGGCGGGGCAGCGGCAGCGGATTGCATTGGCAAGAGCGCTGGTCCGCGATCCCGATATCCTGATTCTGGACGAGGCCACCAATGCCGTGGATGGTCTCTCGGAGGCAGCGATTGTCGAAACGCTAAGGTCGAGGGCCGGCCGCCGCACGACGGTCGTCATCAGCCATCATCGCAGTACCATTTCGTTCTGCGACGACGTCGTCATACTGAGCGGTGGCCGCGTAAAGGGCCAGACTCCGCTCGCCAATTTGGCATCGCTGAGCATGGACGAGCTCTATGAACACCATGGGCTCGATTGACGTGCAACTGCAGCCCCCGCGGTCATCTATCGGGGCATGCTAGGCGGCGTTCGCCCGTTTGTATTCCTGTGCTCGTTCTTTAACGCCGTTTGATCCCACTCGGGCGCGGAGGGCGTCCCGCTTCGGCGGCGCCTGGAACATGCGGCCGTATTCGCGGGTGAACTGCGAGACGCTCTCGTAGCCGACTTCAAACGCGGCGCTGGTTGCCGAAAGGCCTTCATTCAGCATGAGGCGGCGCGCCTCGATGAGCCGAAGCCGCTTCTGGTACTGTCCCGGCGTCAGCGAGGTCATGTGCTTGAAATGCTTGTGGAACGCGGTGAGGCTCATCGCTGCTGCCGCCGCAAGGCGCTCGACGGGCACACGCGATCGATACTCGTCTCTCAGGATAGCAATGGCCGCGGCGAGGCGGCTCGCGTGGCTGTCAGGCGCTGCAAGTGCCCGCAAGGCGGCGCCGTGCTGTCCCGACAGAAGCCAATAATGCAACTCCAGCATGATCCCTGGGCGCAGCAGCGGGGCCGCTTCGGGGCGGTCCAGCAAGCGGGTCAGCCGCAATGCGCAGTCCAGGATCACGGCATCGGTGTCTTCGGCGAATAAGGTGCGCGTTTCGGAAAGGCGCTGCGCACGCACGCTGCCCAACTGCGTCGAGACCTCGCGCAGGATCGTCATCTCCAGTTCGACGGCAACCGCCAGATAAGGCTCGCTCCGGCTCGCCTGCACAATACGACCGACGACAGGCATGTCCGCGCTCACGATCACGGACTGGCCTGCGGAAAAGAGCCGCTCTTCTCTTCCCACCGTCATGTGCTTGGCACCCTGCAAGACCAGGCAAACCAGGGGCCGGTAGACCGAATGCAGGTCGCCGCGCGGTGACTCGACGCACATCATCCGCAGCCCGGGCACTGGCGTCAGTGCCAAGCCATCGCGATTTGAATGACGGCCGGCATACGCCCGGACGGCCTTCTTGAGCGACTCCATGCGATCTCTCCTAAAACTCAGCCCGAACCTAGCACGGAGGCGGACGGATATCACGGGGGCTGCAGGATCAGGCAAGCTTTGCGCAGCCATTGGCAAGCTCTCGCCCAGGCCAGTGGGTATGAAACCTACCGACGGAAGATGGTCGCTCGATGAGGAAAGGATCACATCATGTCTGGACAAACCAATATCCCGAGACGGGCCGTTTTGACTGCTATGGCGACGGCATCCGCGGCACTTGCGGCTGGCGCCGCCCGCGCTCAAACGACGGATCAGGCGAGGCCAACGCCGGGCCAGGGCAAGGTCGCATTAGTGACCGGCTCTTCCCGCGGCATTGGAGCTGCGACGGCTAAGCGCCTTGCCCGCGACGGCTATGCCGTCACCGTGAATTGTGAGAAGAACCGCGATCTCGCGGCCGGCGTCGTCCGAGACATCGAGGCGGCCGGCGGGAGCGCCGTGTGGGTGCAGGCCGACGTCAGCGATCCGAGCGCGGTGCTACGCCTGTTCGAGGAGAACGAGCGCGCATTCGGCGGTGTCGACGTCGTCGTGAGCAATGCCGGCATCATGCGGCTCGCGCCGTTCAGCAACATGGCCGACGCAGATTTCAGTCGGATGGTCGATGTCAATCAGAAGGGCAGTTTTTACGTCCTGCGCGAGGCCGCGCGGCGGGTGCGCGACGGCGGCCGGATCATCGCGCTCTCATCGAGCATTACACAGCTGCGCAGCCCGACCTATGGGCCCTATGCCGCCACCAAGGCCGCGCAGGATCTCTTTGCAAATGTCCTCGCGAAGGAGCTTGAAGGCCGCATGATCTCGGTGAATGCGATGGCTCCGGGTGTCGTGAACACCACGCTCTTCACGGACGGTAAGACGCCGGAGCAGATCGCCGGCTTCGCCGCGCGCACACCGCACAAGCGCATAGGCGAACCCTCCGACATCGCCGATGTGATCGCGGCGCTCTGCAGTGGGGACGGTGCATGGATCAACGGGCAAACGGTGTTCGCGAACGGCGGAATCGTCTGACCCGATTAGCTGGATTTAGGAGCACAAAGCGATGGAAATGACAGGAAACACAATTCTCATCACCGGCGGTGGATCCGGCATCGGCAGGGAACTTGCCCTGCGCTTCAACGGACTCGGAAACACGGTGATCGTCGCTGGACGCCGCAGGGACGCGCTCGAAGAGACAATCGCCGGTCGGGACCGCATGCATGCGGTTGTTCTTGATATTGAGGATCCGACAGCGATCACCGCATTTGCCAAGCAGGTCGTCACGGAGCACCCGGCGCTCAACGTCCTGATCAATAACGCAGGCATTATGCGCCGCGAGGACCTGACCGGAACTCGCAACCTGCGCGACGCGGAGGAGACGATCACCACCAATCTGCTCGGGCCGATCCGGCTTACCGACGCGCTGACCGACCATCTCGCAGGCCGGCCAAACGCCGCGATCGTCAATGTGTCGTCGGGCCTGGCCTTCGTGCCGCTCACCGGCACGCCGACCTACAACGCCACCAAGGCGGCGATCCATTCCTACACGGTCTCGCTGCGCAAGCAGCTTGACGGCAGGATCGAGGTCATCGAACTTGCGCCGCCCGCAGTTCAAACCGAGCTTACACCCGGCCAGTCGACGCGCGAGGGCTATATGCCCCTCGACGAATTCATCGACGAGGTGATGGCGCTGTTCCGCCGGGAGCCGACGCCCCAGGAGATTCTGGTGGAACGGGTGGGTTTCCTGCGCTGGGCAGAGCGAGACGGCCGCTTTGATCAAGCGTTCGATATACTCAACACTCACTGAAGGGGGCGAGGCGTTCAACGCCTGAATTGGTGATGTTCGCCTCGTTATGCCGTCGTGCCGAGTTTGCCGAGGGAAGGTCCTCGCCCGTGGGTAGCAATGGAACCACACTGGAACTGCCAAGTGCTAGCCCCGTTGCTCCTCCTCAATGTTGGCCCGCCGCGCCACGCTGCGGCGGCGCGCCACCTCATAGGTGACGGCGCCCACGATAGTCACCGCCACCATGATCAGCGCGAGCGCGTTGACGGCCGGCGTGAGCCCAGTGCGCACCTTGGTGGCGATGTAGACGGTGAGCGGCGTGTCGAAGCCGCGCACGAAAAGCGTCGTGTTGTAGTTCTCGATCGACTGCAGCACGGCCAGGAAACCCGCCGCGAAGAGCGCCGGTTTGAGGAAAGGCAGGATGACGCGGCGGAAGACCATGAATTTCGAGGCGCCGAGGCCGAGCGCGGCCTCTTCCTGCGTGCGGTCGAAACGCTGCAGGCGGGCGGCAACCATCAGCATTATATAGCAGATGATGAAGCTCGATTGCGCGAGCACGATGAGGAAGACGCCGCCGCCCACGCCGAGCTGGCGCCACAGCACCAGCGTCGAAATGCCGATCACGACGCCGGGCGTCAGAAGCGGCGAGACCATGACGGCATAGAGGAAGCTGCGGGCCCGCGCGTGCAGGCTGGTGAGCACCAGGGCCGCCGCCGTGCCGATCGGCAGGACCACCAGAACGACGAAGAAGGCGACCACGATCGAGGTCCATAGCGCGTCCCACATGCCGCGGTCGGCGGCAAGCGCATTGAACCACTCGAGCGTCGTGCCTTGCCACGGCGTGACGGTGGGGAAGCGGCTCGTGTTGAAGGTCGCCGCGGCCATGATGGCGAGCGGGGCGAAGAGATAGACGAAGAAGGCCACGAAATAGACGCCGAAGAGCCCCTTCATGATGCGGTCGGCGGCGCTCATTTGGCCACGTCCGTAAGGTTTACGCGGGCGATCTTCAGCGTGACGAGCACGACCGTGAGACAGAGCACGAGGAGCACCAGCGCATAGGCCGCGCCGCGGTTCCAGTCGCCGCCTTCGAAGAACCAGTTGTAGATGATCTCGGTGAACCAGCGGCTGCCCGGCGCACCGAGAAGCGCGGGCGCCACATAGCTGCCGGCGGCCAGCATGAAGGTGAAGACGCAGCCCGTGGCGATTCCGGCCTTGGCATGCGGGATGACGACGCGCCAATGGGTACGCCAGACGGACGCGCCAAGGTCACGTGCTGCCTCGATCTGCGATTTTTCGAGCGATTCGATGGCGTTGTAGATCGGGAAGAGCATGAAGAGGATGTAGGCGTAGGTCATGCCCGCCAGCACGCCGCCGTCGCCATACCAGCGCACAGGCTCGTCGATGACGCCGAGGGCAAGGAGTGCCGCATTGAGCGGTCCACGGAAGGCGAGCAGGATGTACCAGGCGAGCGTGCGCAGCACCTCGTTGATCCAGAAGGGGATGGTGAGCGCGAGGATGGCGATGGCCGTCTGATTGGGCGTGGCGTTTTGCGCCAGCCAATAGGCAAGCGGATAGCAGACCATCAGCGTGACGAAGGCGACCAGCGCGCTCGCCCAGACGGTCTTGAAGAAGATGGCCCGGTGCACGCCCTCATTGGCAAGGTAGAGGACGTTGCTCAGCGAATAGACGTCGCGCGGGCCGCCGATGTCCGCAGGCGGCAGGTTGGGCCTCAGCGCATAGTCGATCATCATCACGTTGGGTGCCAGCACCATACCGGCGAGCCACGCGGCGACCAGCGCAAGAAAGACGGTGCCGAGCCCGCCCCCGAAGCGCTTGTAAAGCTCACCCATCGGGCAGAACCACCGCATTGACGTTTTGGAAGGCGAAGGAGGCACGCGCACCGATCTCCGGCGCCTCGCCGAGTTCCGTGCTGGCAATCGAGGCGATGAGCCGGCTGCCGTCTTCCAACGTGCCATGGGCGAGCGCGAAGGCGCCCTCGAAATCGACGCGCTCAATGGTGGCCATCAGCCGGTTCTCGCCCCGCGCCTTATGCTGCAGCGCCTCCGGGCGGACATAGAGCCTGGCTGCCGCCCCCGCGGAGAGGCCGTCGCCTGCGCGGCCGCTCAGTGGCCCGAAAGCGCTCTCTACCGTGGCGATGCCGTTCTCGATGGCTGCGACCCTGCCGGTGATCGCGTTCGTCTCGCCAACGAAACGGGCAACAAAAGGCGTGGCGGGATTGTCGTAAAGCTCGCGAGGCGCGCCCACCTGCTGCAGCACGCCTTCACTCATCACCGCCACGCGGTCGGACATGGCAAGCGCTTCCGACTGGTCGTGGGTGATGTAGATGAAGGTGACGCCCGTGCGCTTCTGCAGGGCGCGCAGCTCTGCCCGCATATGCTGGCGCAGCTTCAGGTCGAGCGCCGACAGTGGCTCGTCGAGGAGCAGCACCTGCGGCTCCACCGCGAGAGCGCGGGCAATCGCTACGCGCTGCCGCTGCCCGCCGGAAAGCTCGCCCGGCATGCGCTCGCCGAAGCCTTCGAGCGCCACCAGCTTGAGCAGGTCGTTCGCCTTCTTGCGCCGCTCCGCCTTGGCAACGCCGCGCGCCTCGAGGCCGAAGGCGATGTTTTCCCACACCGGCATGAGCGGGAAGAGGGCGAGCGACTGGAAGATCATGGCTGTGGGGCGCTGGTCGGGGCCGAGGCCCTTCATGTCGCGCCCGCCGATCAGCACCCTTCCATCGGTCGGCTCGAGGAAGCCCGCGACAATGCGCAGGATGGTTGTCTTGCCGCAGCCCGACGGCCCGAGAATGGAGAAGAACTCGCCGCCTTCCACGGTGAAGGAGACATCCATGACGGCGCGGGTCTGGCCGAAGGCCATACCGACGTTCTGCAGCTCTACCGAATGCGACATTGTTGCCCGATGAGTGAGAAGGGGCGGGCGAAGAGGTGCGCCCACCCCGGAATATGCGTCAGGCCGAGAGGAACCGGTCCTGATACTCGTTGCGCTTGGCGACGAACCAGCTCTCCTGGATCGGCCACCACCAGAGCTTCTCCAGCGCGTCGCCCGGATACGCGGCGGCGAAGAAGGCCTTGGCCTCGTCCGACGTCAGGTCGGCCGCGCCGACGGCGGTGGAGTTGATGGAGGTGGCGTTGGTGTACATGGCGCCGGCTTCCGGCGTCAGGAACCAGTTGATGAAGGCGTAGGCCTGTTCGATGTTCTCGGCGCCTGACGGGATCGCGACACCCTCCATCCAGGTGAGCGCGCCTTCCTTCGGCGCGATGAAGCCGATGGGCAGGCCCTCCTTGGCAAGGGCGGCCGCCGTCGAATCCCAGGTCTGGCCGATGGCGCAGCCATTGACGCGGAAGGCGCCCTGCGCCTCGTTCTCGTTGTTCCAGAACTGGGCGACATTAGCCTTGCGGGCGATGGCTTCCTCGAGAATGACGTCATAGATCTGCGTCATGTTCTCTTCCGACTTGAAGGCCTCGACCATGGGCATGGGAAGCTTCCCGTCGCCTTCGAGCCACAGGCCGATGCCGACGAGGCCCGAATGGCCGCGTACGGTTGCCTTCCCCGCCATCTCCGGCTTCCAGATGTCGCCGTAGGAGGCCGTGCCGTATTTCAGCGGCGCCTGCTCCTTGTCGAAGGACAGCGCTTCCGTGCCCCAGTCGGTTGGCACCTGATAACGCTTGCCTTCGATAACAGCGCCAAGATTCTCGGAGTTCGACCAGGCGCTTGGCAGGCACTTGTCGACATCGACTTTGCTCTCGTCGATCGGCTGCACGAGGCCGAACTCCACATAATTCGGCACGCGGTCGACCGTCGGCCAGATGATGTCGAAGCCGGCGCCGTTGTTGGCGCGCAGCTGGTTCAGAAGCTCGTCATTAGTGCCGTAGGGCGTATAGTTGGCCTTGATGCCGGTGGCATCCTCGAACTCCGCCAGCATCTCGTCGTTGAGATAGCCCGCCCAAGCGAAGATGTTGACGCTACCCGATGAACCCTGCGCATAGGTGCGCGAAATGAATGGTGCCGCCAGCGAAAGCCCCGCCGCGGAAGCCGCTCCCTTGATGAACGCACGCCGTTTGACCAGTCTCATGTGACTTCTCCCAGTTTCCGTTGCCCTGATTGCGCGCAGCGGTATGCCCTGCATGTTACATCTGGATGAAGGTACGGCAACGGAAAAAGGACACTGGATCAGTGGATTGCAGCCCCGGCCCGATGGCCGGGAAGAGGAGGGAGATGTTCAAACGCATGCCATATGCGCGGCCCATATGCGCGACAGGGTAAGCCGCCACGGAAGCACGAAGATCAGCTTCTCGCGGCGCCTCGCTTGGGCCGGCGGACGGTTCTCACCATCCCACTGTTTCCGCCGCCGCAGAAGAACCGATCGCCGCCATCGGACTCGAGCCCCGACACGCCTACTCCTGGCGGCATCTCGATCCTCTCCAGGACCTCTCCCGTTTGAGGGTCGATTTGCCTCAACTCGCTCTCGTCACCATCCCACGTGCCATGCCAGAGCTCGTTGTCGAGCCAGGTAACTCCGGTGACGAAGCGGTTGGACTCGATGGTGCGGAGGATCGCCCCTGTCTGGGGATCGATTTGATGGATCCTCCGATCCCTATACTGCCCCACCCAGAGCGTCCCTTCGGCCCACGCGAGCCCCGAGTCGCTGCCGCCGCCGGGCGCCGGGATGGTGGCGAGCACATGGCCGGTCTTCGGGTCGATCTTCTGGATGCGGTCCTCGGCGATCTGAAAAAGGTGCTGGCCGTCGAAGGCCGTTCCCGCATGCGCGGCGGCATCGATCGAGCGCAGTGTCCTCTCGTTCGCCGGATCGAACGTGTTCAATTTGTCGCCGGACGCGAACCAGACGTGCTGACCGTCAAAGGTAACCCCGTGCACGTTGTCGACACCGGGAAAGGGTCCGTATTCATGGAGGATTTCGGCCGCTGATCGTTTCATGCTTCCATCCTATACGCTCGGCAGTGGAGCGGGGAGTAACAATGTCGTCGGGAATCCCGGCACGGGCGGGGTCATCCAACGGCGTGCTCGCGCGCGGCCAAAGGACTGCACCTTGCCTGCTGCCGCGAGCTGCTCGAGTGCCCGCTGCACGGTTCGCTGGCTGGCGCCGAGCGCGATCGCCAGAGCCGAGCTCGACCACGACTCGCCGTCGGCGAGAAGGGCGAGCACCACCGCATGATCCTCTTCCACGGGCGGTGCCAACACGACAAACTCGCTCGCCCCGCGCGGCACCAGCTTGAATCCTCGCTTCGTCGCGCTCACCCCGGCCAGCGTCCGAAGCTCCACGCGGAGCCGCCCGATTTCGACCCGCAACCGTGCACGATGCGATTCATCGGCATGCTTGGCTCGAAATGCCCGCGCGAGGAGTGTGCCCCTCGACACATCTCCGGGCCAGGCTTCGCCCAGTGTGCGCGCGAGCGCGAACAATACAGGGCGCGTCGCGAGCGAAACCACCGTGCCAGCATTCCGCACGACATGACGGCACGCGTCTATGACGAGCGCGTTCGATGCCAGCAACGCTTCGACCTCACCAAGCAGGAGGAGCCGTTCCTCGCCGCGTGCCATCAGCCGGGCCGCGGGCGTATTCAGGACGAGGGACGCATTCTCCACTTCCGCCGCCAGCGCGGGGATACCCGCGTGCCGTGCGGCGCGCTCGGCCCGAGCGAGTGCTTCGCGCGCCGCCTTCGTTTGGAGGCGCCGCAGGGCGATCCCCGCGACGACCAACTCGTGGGCGGCCCGCGACGCGGGCGGGAAGGGCGCGGAGTTGAGCTCGGCAAGCCCACGCTCGGCCTCGTCGAGGCGCCCGATCAGGAGCAGGCGCCGGACATCGAGGTACCGCGCATACGCGGCGTTCACCGGGTCGCCGTGCGCTTCGAGCGTCGCCCGCGCCTTCTCGAGCGCCTTCTGAGGCCAGCCGAGGTCGCGCGAGACGAGCGCGATCTCGGCCTCGGCGACGACGCACCGTGCGCGGGCCACGGCCTCCTTCGCGCCGAAGGCGCGCGCCGCACGTCGCAGGAGGGCCTTCGCGCGAACGAGATCGCCGAGCTGCGCCATCGCGATACCGCGAAGCGCCAGCGCCGGCGCGTCCTCGCGCAGGGCGACCCGGTTCAGTGCGCCGAGAGGGTCACCCGCCGCGAGTGCATGTGCTGCGGCCGTGATCAGCGAGTCCATTTAACTCCCGCCACACTCGTCACTCCGACGTTGAATGTGCCGGTCCTACCGCAACTCACGACCACCACCAAGTGGTCTTGAGAACCTGCGTCAGAAGGAGAATCGCCAATGCCGAGCATCTTGCCAGGGGCGGAATCCAAGATTTCATGGCGAACTTCGGCGGCGGTTGTCCTTGAGTTGGCGAGATAAGCGCGCGCTCTGGCCGTCCGGGAACAATCGGCCTTTCGGCGGGTTCAAGCGGGCAGGGGATTCCTGCTATCTGGACCGGAGGAAAGGAGGCAGCTTCCGCAATACGAAGAGACGACCGCTGCCTTCACAAGCAAGATTGGAAGGCACTGGCATGGCCACTGGCAGAAAGGAGAAGGTACTATGAAAGTAAGCGAAGTAATGACGACCAACGTCCGCACTGTGAGCCCCGACCAATCCATCCGCGAGGCGGCGAAGATCATGGCCGAGATCGATGCGGGTGTCGTCCCGGTCGGTGGAGATGACCATCTGGTCGGCATGCTGACCGATCGCGACCTGGCGGTTCGGGCGGTGGCGCAGGGGCGCGGTTCCGACACACAGGTCCGCGAGGTGATGACCCGTGACATCAAATACTGCTTCGAAGATGAGGATACGGATCACGTCGCGCACAATATGGGCGAACAGCAGATCAGACGCATTCCGGTCGTGAATCGGGAAAAGCAGCTGGTCGGTATCCTCTCACTCGGCGACCTGGCGTTCAAGGAAGGGCCGGCACCTGCCGGCGAGGCGCTCCGGGGAGTAGCGCGACCGGGCGGTGTTCATTGCCAATCGGACGATGCGCACGCCTGAGGGATGGCTCTCACCAAGAGGGAAACACGTTCCGTGCTTGTTCTCGGCGGGACGGGATTTCTCGGCCGCCGCGTTGTTCGCCATCTGCTCAGACGCGGCTTCGAAGTCCGTTCAGGATCTCGCCATCCTGAACGGGCGCACAGCATCTTTGGAAAGGCGGCGGTCGAGGCTATCCGTGCCGATGTGACGGATGAGGTCTCGCTCAACGCCGCGCTTGCGCGTTCCGCCAATGTCATCAATGCCGTCAGCCTCTATGTCGAGCACGGCGAGCAAACCTTCGATGCGATCCACGTCAGGGCCGCTGCGCGCGTCGCGCGGGTGGCGCGTGACGTCGGTATGAGGCAACTGGTCCACATATCGGGGATCGGATCCGATCCGCTTTCCAGATCCGACTATATCAGCGCCCGGGGCAGGGGCGAGAACGCCGTGAGGGAAGCTTTCCCCGGCGCGACGATCGTCCGCCCGGCCGTCATGGTTGGGCCGGACGACGCATTCCTGACAACCATCGCCCGCCTCGTTCGGCTGTTGCCGGTCTACCCTTTGTTCGGCGACGGAAAGACGCGCCTGCAGCCGGTTCATGTGGAGGACGTGGCAGAGGCGGTGGCGCGCGTGCTGGATAGCGGGGACAGCGCTCCCTGTTATGAACTGGGCGGGCCGCGCGTCTATCTTTATCGCGATCTCGTCAAAACCGTTGCACGACAGTCTTCTGCGCACACCGTCACAGTGCCGATACCTTTCGTTTTCTGGAGCATGATCGCGCGGCTGGCCGAAGAGCTGCCGAGCGTGCCTCTTACGCGAAACCAGGTCGAGCTTATGCGGCGCGACAACGTCGCCGCCGCCGATTTGCCCGGATTTGCGCAACTCGCGATCGAACCTGCGGCGATCGAAGATGCTATTCAGGAGATGCTTGACCAAAAGTCGCAGAGGTAGGCTGGGTCCGTCTTTCCGCTGGTTCGTCTATAGCGGTCGGTAGCATCATGGTTTCTCATCTTCAGCGTCTACGGGAACATCGGCTACCGGCTGCGGTTAGGAGCGGCAGAACCTAAACCGAGCGGGAGCGGCTTATGCAAATCGCAATGATCGGCGCAGGCTACGTGGGCCTAACGACAGCAACGTGTTTTGCCGAGATGGGCCACGAGGTCGCGTGTCATGACGTGGATGGTGAACGTATCAGGCAACTCGAAGCGGGCGAACTACCCATTTATGAACCCCGTCTCGAGGAGGCCATGCGGCGAGCGGTAGCCTCCGGTAAACTGCGTTTTTCACGTTCAGGCGCTGATTGCGTAGGCGGCGCAGATATCGTGTTTCTCGCCGTCGGTACACCCGCCACGCCCGACGGACGTATAGACCTGTCGCAAGTGGAAGCCGCGGCGCGGCTCGTCAGCCGTTGGCTGAAGCCGGGCGCGGTGGTCGCTATCAAATCGACCGTCGTTGCGGGAACATGCCGGCGTGTTCGCGAGATCATGGCGGAGGAGCGCCAGTCGCTCGATTTCAGCGTTGCGGCGAATCCAGAGTTCCTGCGCGAAGGATCGGCGATGGAGGATTTCCTGTGTCCGGACAGGATCGTCATCGGCTGCGACGACCGCCGGTCCGCTTCATTGCTGTCCGAAGTCTATCGACCGTTGACGGAGCGCGGCGCACCGAAAGTGCTGTCGAGCACCCCAAATGCCGAGCTGATCAAATATGCGGCAAACGCCTTCCTGGCTCTCAAGATCGGCTTCATCAATGAGGTGGCCGACCTGTGCGCGCAGACAGGTGCGGATGTTGGCCCCGTCGCCGAAGGCATTGGCCTCGACCGGCGGATCGGCCCGAGCTTTCTACGGCCGGGGCCGGGCTACGGCGGGTCGTGCTTCCCGAAGGATACATGCATCTTCGCAGCCACCGGTCATGGGCGTGGCGCCCGGCAGTTTCTTATCGAGACCCTGATCGAAAGAAATGAAAAGCGAAAGGTTGCATTGGCAAGGCGGGTCATCGCGCAAGGCGAATTGCGGGAAGGCTCTGTCGTTGCGGTGCTCGGTCTGGCCTTCAAAGCGAACACCGACGATGTCCGCGAGGCCGCCGCCTTAACGATGGTCCCCATCCTGCAAAAGGCAGGGCTTAGGGTGAGGGCACACGACCCGAAGGCCAGGGCAAATGCGCGGCAGTGGCTGCGCGATGTCGAATGGACGGATACCCCCTATGAGGCGGCACATGGTGCGGACGCGGTCGTCATCCTCACGGAATGGGAGGAGTACAAGAACATCGACCTTGGCCGCCTCGCCTGCACGATGTCCCAGCGTGTCGTCTTCGACTATCGGAACTTGCTCGATCCACGGGCGGTCGCGGCCCACGGGTTGACCTATTTCAGCCTTGGCCGACCTCCGGTTTCTCCAGTCGGGAAAAGCACGAGAGGGCGCGTGTCGGCGTTGGCCGGCTCACGCCGACGCGTAGCCGCGCCGGCGCGCGATTAGCTTATCAGGCCAGGCTCTGCGGCCTGCGCCGGTCTCCCGCCGGGTCGCCTCAGCCACGCTCGACCAGTTTATTGAAACGGCTGATACGATCGTCGTCCGTGCGCTCCTGATAGAGGAACGCCAAGTTGCTCTCATCGAATATACGGAAGAAGTCGGCCCAGGTGATCGGTTCCAGTTCCTCTTCGGGCTCGCCGAAATCGATCCTCAATATTCCATCGGGCTTGGTCGCCTTCACACGGGCTGGCCGGCCGCCCCTGGCCTCGGCCCAGTTCCTGATCTCGTCGTGGTCGGTTGTGGTTACTGCCGCGCTCATCGCCTTCTCCTCGTGTGTTTTGGAGCGCCAAACACGCAAAAAGGCCTTCTGTTCCAAATGCCCGCACAGCCGGTAGGAACAAAAGCTTCCTGCTGCGGTTGGAAGACACTGAAGAGCCCGTCTTCGATGTAAGCAGGAGCAATAGTGAAAGATATCGTATTAATCACGGGAGGCGGCGGGTTTATCGGCCGCCGTGTAGCACGTGAACTGCTGGACGGCGGCTTCGAAGTGCGTGTTCTCGACAGCCTCGTCGATCAGGTGCACGGGGGCCGGCCCGCCGTTCTGCCCGACCGAGCAGAGTTCATATGTGGCGACATCCGCGATGCTAATGCGGTGCGGCATGCGCTGAACGGGGTGGGCCTGGTGGTGCATCTTGCGGCCGAAGTCGGTGTTGGCCAATCCATGTACGAGATCGAGCGTTACGTCGGCGCCAACGACTACGGCACGGCCGTCCTGCTTCAGGAAATAGCCGCTCAGCCCGTCCGGCGCATCGTTGTTGCCTCGTCGATGAGTGTTTACGGCGAGGGGCTCTACCGGGACGCGGCAGGCGGTATCCATGACGATGTGCGAAGGGACCGTTCGCGCATACAGGCCAGGCTGTGGGACCCGGCCACGCGCAGCGGCGATCCGCTCCTGCCAGTTCCCACGAACGAGGATAAGCCGGTCGAGCTTGCATCCATCTATGCGCTGACGAAATTCGCACAGGAGCGTGCCGTTCTCATCTTCGCCGAGGCCTATGGCATCGATGCGGTGGCGCTGCGGCTGTTCAACGTCTTCGGGCCGGGCCAGGCGCTATCGAATCCATATACAGGCGTGCTTGCCAACTTCGCCGCGCGCCTGATCAATGGCGAGCCTCCCCTCATCTTCGAGGATGGCGCGCAGCGGCGTGATTTCGTGCATGTGCAAGATGTCGCGCGCGCTTTCGCCTTGGCCCTGCGCAAACCGGAAGCGCGCGGCAACGTTATCAACATAGGCAGCGGTCGCGCGTATACGATCAGCAGCGTCGCGCGGTTGCTGGCTGAGGCGATGGAAGTGCCGGATATGAAGCCGGAGATTCTCGGCAAGGCACGAGTGGGCGACATCCGCCATTGCTTCGCCGATATTTCCCGCGCACGTGCCTTGCTCGACTTTGAGCCTGAGCACCTGCTCGAGGATTCGCTGGTGGAACTGGCCGACTGGGTGCGGCGGTCGGGGGCCGTCGACCGGGGTGCGGAAATGAAACGTCACCTCGAAGAAAGAGGGCTCGTGTCATGACCGGGGCGAAACGTCCCCCCTACAGCGAGCGCAAATTCGGGTTCGTCGAGTGGTTCCGCCCCGGCGAGTACGAGCGCACGGAAACGGTGCTTCCCGAAATTATCGCTTCCGGTGCCTCCTATCTGCGCACACACCTGTCCTGGGCGGAGTATTTCGCCCCAGGGGGGCCGGAGTGGTTCGATTGGCTCTTGCCAAGGCTGGCTGCGAAGTTGGATGTGTTGCCGTGTATCCACTACACCCCACCCTCCATTTCCCGTACGGGCAAGACGTCGGGCGCGCCGCGCCGCCTCCGCGACTATGCTGATTTCGTCGACCACGTGTTGACGCGCTACGGCCATCTCTTCCGTCATATCGAGCTGTGGAACGAACCGAACAACCTTCTCGACTGGGACTGGCGCGAAGACACCGATTTCCAGCTCTTCTGTGAGATGATTGGCGACGCCGCCCATTGGGCCCGGGAACGCGGCTGGGATCCCGTGCTCGGAGGACCGTCGCCTTTCGATCCCTACTGGCTCGACCTGATGGGCGAAAGAGGCGTCCTGGACCGCGTCAGTGCTGTTGGGTTCCATGGTTTTCCAGGTACGTGGGACAGCGAGAAGGGAAGCTGGGGCGGCTGGGATCTGCATATCGGCGAGATGCGGCGCATCGTCGACCGTTACAATAAAGCGGCGGAGATATGGATCACCGAAACCGGCTATTCGACCTGGCGCAACGACGAGGTCGAGCAGGCGCGGCGCTTCATCAGCGCACTCGATGTGCCGGCCGACCGCATGTATTGGTACAGCTGGCGCGACGTGCCGCACGACGTGGCTGTGCAGGAAGGTCTATGGTTCGACGTCCGCCACTATCATCTGGGCGCTGTCGATAATTCCGGTCGGCCGAAGTTGCTGGCGCGGCTTCTGACCGATGGCGGTGTTGAGAAGGTGGCGGAGATCGCACGCCTGGCCGCTCCCTCGATCGGCGCCAGAACAGAGCCCGTTCTGATTACGGGCGGCAGCGGTTTTATCGGCGCCAATCTTGCGGACAGCCTGCTCGAAGACGGCGAGGAGGTGATAGTTCTCGACAATCTGAGCCGTCCCGGTGTCGATGAGAATCTCGGCTGGCTGAAGGAGAGGCACGGCGATCGCGTTCATCCGTTCCTTGCCGACGTGCGCGATTATATGTCGATCTACCCCGCCGTCGCCGACGCCGGCTCGATCTTTCACCTGGCAGCTCAGACAGCCGTTACGAGCAGTCTCCTGCAGCCCTTTGACGACTTCGAGGTCAACGGCCGCGGAACGCTGAACGTGCTGGAGGCGGCCCGCCAGTCGGGGCGGCGCATACCGATCGTTTTCGCCAGCACGAACAAGGTTTACGGGTCACTCGACCACCTGGAGATGATCGAGCTGGAAGACCGTTATATGCCGGCCGACCGGCAGGTGCGCAAATACGGCATCGGCGAGGATTGCAGCCTTCGGTTCTGCACACCCTACGGCTGCTCAAAGGGGGTGGCAGATCAATATGTGCTCGACTACGCCACCTCTTATGGCTTGCCGGCGGCGGTCCTGCGCATGAGTTGCGTCTATGGCCCGCGGCAGTTCGGCACGGAGGATCAGGGTTGGGTCGCTCACTTCCTCATCCGCGCGCTGGAGGACAGTCTCATCACCGTCTTCGGCGACGGCAAGCAGGTTCGCGATGTGCTGCACGTCAGCGATGCCGTGGCCGCCTATCGCCAGATACGGGCCAGTATCGCGGAAGTCAGCGGGGAAGCTTTCAACCTTGGCGGGGGGGCCGCCAACGCGGTTAGTTTGCAGGTCGTCCTGCAGAAGATCGCTCGCCTGAAGGGCAGCAAGCCGCACGTCAGGCGCGAGGACTGGCGGGCCGGCGACCAGCTTTATTTCGTGGCCGACACGCGCTGGCTGCAACGACGCGTTGGCTGGAGCCCTAAAGTGCCCTGGAGCGATGGCCTTGAGGATCTCTTGGGTTGGTTGCGAGCGGAAAGGGTGTCAGTGCCCGTCGACCGCGTCACGGCAAGAAGGATCGCACGATGACGCAGGCTGTTTCCACAACATCGGCACATCGGCATCAGCAGCCGGGCGCATCGGCGCGCCTGCTGATGACAGTGGACGCAGTGGGCGGCGTATGGCGCTATGCGATGGGTCTGGCGCGCGCACTTGCGCCCCACGGGGTCTCCATCGTCTTCGCCGGTCTCGGACCGGGCCCGACGGCGGAGCAGCGCGCAGAAGCGCAGGTGCTTGGCGAGCTTGTCTGGCTCGATGTGCCGCTTGATTGGACGTGCAACCGCGAAACCGAGTTGGACGTCTTACCCGAGTTGCTACGGCATCTGGCAGACGAATGCCGGATTGACCTCATTCACCTCAATCTTCCCTCCCAGTCCTGCGGCCTGGACGTCGACGTTCCCATCCTCGTCGCCTCCCATTCGTGCATCCCGACCTGGTGGCGGACGATGCGCGGAGGGCCGCTGCCCGACGAGTGGCAGTGGCACATGACGCGCAACAAGTCCGGCTTCGAGGGCGCGGACGCCATAGTGGCGCCGAGCCGCAGCCACGCCAAATCTCTCGAAAGGTGTTACGGCGCACTGCCCGGCCTTACGGTGGTCCCGAATGCGCTCGCGGTCGCTCCTGAACCGGGGCCCAAGGAGGAGTTTGTATTCGCCGCGGCGCGATGGTGGGACGAGAGCAAGAACGGCGAAATCCTCGACGTTGCGGCGCGCGAGGTGTCATGGCCGCTTCTTATGGCAGGACCTCTCTCCGCTCCCGACGGCCAGCATTTCATACCCAAGCACGCCTACTATTGCGGCGAACTGAGCAACAGTGGGGTTCTCGAGCACATGCGGCGAGCCGCCGTCGTCGTCTCGCCTTCACTCTATGAGCCATTTGGGTTGGTGGCGCTCGAGGCTGCGCACGCAGGCTGCGCACTGGTTCTTTCCGATATCCCCACCTATCGCGAGCTGTGGCCGGACGCCGCACTTTTCTTCGATCCGCATAATGCCAAGAGCCTCGTTGCCGCGCTTGACCACCTGGCTGCCGATAAGGCGCTGCGGCGGGAGTTGGCGATGCGGGCCTCCCAGCGTGTACGACATTTCACCCCAAGGGCGCAGGCCGAGGCGATGATCGGGATCTATCGCTCAATGATCACCGCGAGCTGCCGGCACAGCGCGGCGGGAGCGTGACCATGCGCTTTCTTTTCCACACCCACTCGCTCGTGTCCGACTGGAACCACGGCAACGCACACTTCCTGCGTGGCGTGATGCGCGAGCTGATGGCGCTCGGGCATGAGGTGCTTGCGCTCGAGCCCGCCAATGGCTGGAGCCGCAAGAACCTGTCGGCCGACCAAGGTTCCGCCGCCTTCGGCCGCTTCGCGCGTGACTTCCCCGGTTTGCGATCAGTCACTTACGGCCCCAGCTTCCCCCATGAGGAGGTGCTGCAGGGCGCCGATATCGTGATCGTCCACGAATGGACGGAGCGCTCGCTGGTCGAACGCATCGGCCGGGCGCGTCGCGTGGGCCGCTTCACGCTTCTCTTTCACGACACGCACCACCGTGCCGTCTCGGCACGCCGGGACATAGAGGCGTTTCGCCTTGAAGATTATGACGGCGTCCTGGCATTCGGCGAATCTCTGCGTCAGCGCTATGTGGAGGCAGGGTGGGGCCGCAGCGTGTTCACCTGGCACGAGGCAGCCGACACCGCTCTCTTCAAGCCCATGCCGCATGAAGGCGACCGCCGCGATCTTATCTGGATCGGCAACTGGGGTGACAATGAGCGCACCGCCGAGCTGCGTGAATTCCTGATCGAGCCGTCGGAAAGGCTTGGCCTCTCATGCACTGTGCGTGGCGTGCGCTATCCGCGCCGCGCGTTGGATGCGCTTGCCGAGGCGGGGCTCGACTATGACGGCTGGATCGCCAACGCGGATGTTCCGGCCGCCTTCGCACGCCACCGTGTAACGATGCACATTCCCCGGCGCCCCTATGTCAAGGCGCTGCCGGGCATCCCGACGATCCGTGTCTTCGAGGCTCTTGCTTGCGGCATCCCCTTGATCTCCGCGCCTTGGGACGATGCGGAAAATCTCTTTCGGGCCGGTGAGGATTTCCTCTTTGCGCGCAACGGCGCGGAGATGTCCGCACTGCTGCGCCAGGTCCTGGCCGACCGCGACCGCGCAGACGCCCTTGCGACCTCTGGGCTGGAGACAATTCGGGCGAGGCACACCTGCCGTCACAGGGCACGTGAACTTCTGTCGATCGCATCGGTTTTGGGCGGAGCGCGCACGGAAACCTCGATACGAAAGGAGGCTGCGGAATGAAGATTGCGTTCTATGGATCAAGCCTCCTTTCCTCCTATTGGAATGGAGCGGCAACATACTACCGTGGTCTGCTGCAAGCGCTGTCCATGCTTGGCTACGACATCACCTTCTATGAGCCCAACATCCGCGAGCGGCACCAGAACCGGGACATGGAACCGCCCGACTGGTGCCGCGTCGTCGTCTACGACTGTGACGATGTCTCGATGAAGCACGCCGCGGCGCACGCGGCGGCCGCCGATGTCGTCGTCAAGGCAAGCGGCGTCGGCTTCGAAGACAACGCACTGCTGCAGCTGGTTTTGAATGCGGCCCGGTCCGAGGCGCTTACTATCTTCTGGGATGTCGATGCGCCTGCCACGCTCGCCCAGATCGACCGTGACCGCGAGCATCCGTTGCTCCACGAGCTCTCGCGGATCGATCTCATCCTCACCTATGGCGGCGGCGACCCGGTGGTCTACGGGTATCGGGCGCTCGGTGCGCCGCACTGCATCCCCGTCTATAATGCGCTCGACCCTCTCACCCATCACCCTGTCGCACCCGATCCACGCTTTGCGGCCGATCTTGCCTTCTTGGGCAACCGCTTGCCGGACCGCGAGGAAAGGGTGGAGACGTTTTTCTTCCGTGCGGCTTCGCTCCTTCCAGATCAGTTTTTTCTTCTAGGCGGGGCCGGCTGGTCCAGTCGGCGTCTCCCGGATAACGTGCGCTATCTCGGCCACGTGCCGACCTGCGACCACAATGCCTTCAACGTCTCGCCCAAGGCGGTTCTCAACGTTAACCGGCAGAGCATGGCCAGCAATGGCTACTCGCCAGCGACCCGCGTCTTCGAGGCCGCCGGCGCCGGCGCATGCCTGATCACCGATAGCTGGGCCGGGCTCGATCTTTTCCTTGCCGAAGGCAGCGAGGCGCTGGTGGCGCGCGATGGCAAGGACGTCGCCGATATACTGACTTGGTTGACGCCGGCCGAAGCCGAGAGGATCGGACGGGCGGCGCGGCAACACGTGATGCGCGAGCACACCTATGCCCATCGGGCCGAGCAGGTGCACCAGATCCTTTCAGGGTTTCTGCCCAAGCCGCAAACGGAGGCTGCCGAATGAGCCGCCGGCTTAACATCGTCGTGACCGGCCTTTCGCTGTCGTCTTCCTGGGGCAACGGCCATGCCACAACGTATCGATCGTTGCTCAAGGGCCTGCATGCCAACGGCCACGACGTTCTCTTCCTGGAGCGCGACGTGCCGTGGTACGCCGACAACCGCGACCTGGCCGCACCCGATTTCTGCCACCTCGAATACTACCGCAGCCTTGATGAGTTCGGTGCCTTCCTGCCGGAAATCCGCGAGGCCGACGCGGTCATCGTCGGTTCGTTCGTGCCGGAGGGGGTTGCGGTGATCGACCGCATCCGGGCGATGAACCCACCGCTTCTCTGCTTCTACGATATCGATACGCCCGTCACCATGGCACGGCTCGAAGCCGGCGAGGAGGACTATCTGGCACACCGTCAAGTGCCGTATTTCGACCTTTACCTCTCCTTTGCGGGCGGCCGCCTGCTTGAGCTTCTTGAAAACCGCTATGGCGCCAGGCGGGCCGTGCCGCTGTACTGCTCCGTCGATCCCGCCCTCTATTTCCCCACCGGCGAGGAGATACGCTGGGACTTCGGCTATCTAGGCACCTACAGCCCGGACCGGCAACCAGCGCTTGAACGGCTTCTGATAGAGCCCGCCCGGCGGCTGCCGGAGAAGCGCTTCGTGGTCGCCGGCCCGCAATACCCGGCGGATATCGACTGGCCGGCAAATGTCGAGCGGATCGAGCACTTGCCGCCTTCCGCGCATGCTTCCTTCTACAGCAGATCCCGCTTCACGCTGAACATCACGCGCGCCGATATGGCCGCCGCCGGTTTCTCGCCAAGCGTGCGCATCTTTGAGGCCGCCGCCTGCGCTACGCCGATCATCAGCGATCGCTGGCCGGGACTGGGCGCGCTCTTGCCCGAGGACGAGGCGGTTCTCATAGCCGATACCCCGGAAGACGTCGTGCAGACACTGACGCAGCTTCCCGGCGACGTGCGTCGCAGGGTTGCCGGAAGTGCGCGTGAGCGCGTTCTGGCAGGCCATACTGCGGTCGCACGCGCGAACGAACTTGCCAGACACATTGAAACGCTGAGCGAGACACGGATGCGGAGCGAGCGCGCCCCAATGCGGCATGCGCGCGCGGTCAGAAGCGGAGGTCAGCCATTATGAAGACCGTACTGATCGCCGGCGGCGCAGGTTTTCTCGGCTCCCACCTTTGCGAAGCGATCCTACGGGAGGGAAATCGCGTCATCTGCGTCGACAGCTTTCTTACCGGGGCGCGCGCCAACGTCGTGCCCTGGCGCGCCAACGACCGGTTCAAGCTGATCGAAAAGGACATCTGCATGCCCATCGAAATCGGCGAGAGGATCGACGAGATATACAATCTCGCCTGTGCCGCTTCGCCGCCGCGCTACCGTGCCGATCCTGTCCACACCATGATGTCCAGCGTTCTTGGTACGCACAACCTGCTTCGGCTTGCCGAGCGCAAGGGCGCTACCTTTCTCCAGGCATCGACAAGCGAGGTGTATGGCGATCCTCAAGAACACCCGCAGAACGAGGACTACTGCGGAAGCGTCAACTGCACCGGCCCGCGCGCCTGCTACGACGAGGGCAAGCGTGCAGCAGAGGCGCTGTGCTTCGATTTTCTGCGCCTCAACCGCGCCAATGTCCGCGTTGCCCGGATCTTCAACACATACGGGCCGCGCATGCAGCCGGACGACGGACGCATCGTCTCCACCTTCATCTGTCAGGCGTTGTCGGGCGCGCAGATCACCGTTCACGGCAGCGGCGAGCAGACACGTTCCTTCTGCTATGTCTCCGACCTCGTGCACGGCCTCATCCTCCTGATGCGCAAGCCGCAAAACCCAGGCCAGCCGATCAATCTCGGCAATCCGGGCGAGTTCACGGTGAAGGAGCTCATCGATCTTTTGGCGCAGCAGATCGGCACAAGGCCCGAAGTGATGCAATTGCCGATGACGGAAGACGATCCGCAGCGGCGCCGGCCGGATATCCACCGCGCACAAGCCATCCTGGGGTGGGAGCCGCGCGTGCCGCTCGAGGAAGGACTGCGCAGAACCATCTCGTGGTTCCAGCTTACGACGCGCCGGCACGGCGGGCGCCGGCCGGCCAAGCGGCCCGCAACGGAACCGCTCATCTGCTAACTCGAAGGAGAGCCGAATGAATGTAGGCTTCCATCCGAAGCGGAAGGCGTCGATCCGCCAACGCATCGAGGAGCTGGCGCCGTGGTTTCACAACATGACCATCGGCGGCATGGCGACCGCCCCCGACCATTTCCTCGGCGACTATCCGCGTTGCAAGTGGGAGAAATTCGCGCATGCCCTGCCGCAGGATATCGCCGGCTGCAGCGTCCTCGACATCGGCTGCAATGCCGGCTTCTATGCGATCGAGATGAAGCGGCGCGGCGCCGGTCTCGTCGTCGGTATCGACTCGAACCCGCGCTATCTGGCGCAGGCGGAGTTCGCCTCCACACAGGCCGGCATCGACCTCGAACTGCATCAGATGTCGGTCTACGACGTCGGAAGGCTGGGTCGCAAGTTCGATCTTGTCCTCTTTCTGGGGGTACTCTACCACCTGCGTCATCCGCTTCTGGCGCTCGACCTCATCCATGAGCATGTGGCGGGCGACCTGCTTCTCGTGCAGTCTCTCCAGCGTGGCAATGACACGGTGCCGAAGGTCCGAGACGACTACCCCTTCTCGGAATGGCAACTGTTCGAGAAAGCGGACTTCCCGCGCCTCCACTTTGTCGAGCACCGCTATGCCGGTGACCCGACGAACTGGTTCATTCCCAATCGTGCCGCTGTGGAGGCGATGTTGCGCAGTGCCGGTTTCCGCATCGAGATGCATCCGGAGCGCGAGGTCTATCTGTGCCGGCGCGGCGGGCGACCGGAGATAGTCGAGCCGCCGCCGCTTTGATGCCCTTCTTGAAACAATCTGCCCCGCTTTCCCGTTTCCGTCCGAAACAGGCACAAGGAACAGGGCAATGCAGTTTAACGATGTGCAGGTGCAGCGGCTTGACGCCGGGGACGGCTATTGGTCGCTGGTGACTTTTCGCGGCACTAAGGGCGAGACCATTGTCGTGCGCCTTCCGCAGTCGGGCGATGAGGTTGGCGAGAGCAGCAGCATGCTCGTCGGCAGCGCGCGCGCCGCCCTCCTTGATGCGGTGTCGGCAACCGAAGGCGAAAATCCGCTACCGTTGGCCGACGTCGAGGTTGATGCCTCAGGTCGCGCCTTGGGGACGCCGGTCGCGGCACCTTCGCTGGAAGAGGAAGATGACAATCCTTATCAGAGGCCGGACGAAGCACTTCCCGGCTCGGAGGAAGAGTCAGACCTTCTGCGCAATCCGTCGCGGCAGAAAGGTCGCTTCGGCGAGGGATAGCGTTTCAGCCGCAGGCGCACTTAATGGTCACGTCGACGCGCAGCCGCCGCCTTGAGGCGCTGGCGCCGGCCGATGTCACCCGTCCGTCCATAGATGCGGTCAAGAACCTCGGCTACGTCCACCAGCCTTTCGATGGAGGGATCGAAGCGATCGCTCCCTGCTAGCCGCGTCGCCCAGTCGACGGCGGCGCGTCCGCCCCACGCATCCGGCGGCCGGGCAAGCGTCTCACATGCGGTGCCGCAGTATTGTTCGGCCGTGAAATCATAGAAAGAACCATCGATATTCCTTAGCATGGCACTGCCTTCCGTCCCATGGAAAGCGGCGGAAATGACGGCATCGCAGCCCGCCGAAAGGTGCCAGGAGCAGGCAAGCCGGACCACCGTGTCTCCTTCGAGATCGATCGTCGCGACCGCATAGTCTTCAACGATTCCGGTGCCGTCGCGCAGCGGCCTCCCACGTGCGTGCAGCCTGCTCGACACGCCGTGGGCGCGCGGGAAATCCAGGACCCACAGCGCCAGGTCGACCAGATGAACGCCAAGATCCATGACACAGCCGCCGCCCGAAAGCCTGGCATCACGGAACCAGGGCTTATCCGGCCCGTAGGCATTGTGAAACGTCATTTCCACCGCATGCACGCGTCCGATCCCGTTGGAAGCGACCACATTGCGGACCCGCCGCGCAGCCTCCGTAAAGCGGTACGACATGTCGACACCAAGCAACCGGTCGACCGCACGCGCAGTATCGATGACGGAGCGCACCTCATGGGCCGTGCGTCCAAGCGGCTTCTGGCAGAAAACGGCGGCACCATGCCTGAGGGCACGGATTGTCTGAGGCGCGTGCAGGGCGCTCGGTGTGGCGATGACGAGGCCATCGACGCCCGCATCGAGCACATTATCGAGCGACGGCGCGATCTCGGCGTCCGGCGCCAGTTCGGCTGCTCTCGCGGCGATCTCCGGCGACTGATCGGCTATCGCCACGGTTTCCGCGATGCCGCTTTCGACGATCGCCTGCATCCTGTGCCGCCCTATCCATCCAACACCGAGAAAGCCGATTCGCGGTTTGGCGAGGGTGTGGCGCGGATGTTTTGCCAGCGCGTCGTTCACATGACCACCATGGCTTTGAGGAAGCCGTGCGGCCTATCCCGCGTGGCGTTCAGTGCCGCATCGAGGCGCTCCAGCGGATAGGCGTGTGTGAGCAGCGGCGCCGGATCGAGGCGCCCCCCGGCAACCACCTCCACGGCTGCATGCACGCCCTGGACATAGATCGCCGGGTCGCGCTCATGGGCATTGATCACGTCGAGACCGCGCCAGTTCCAGAGCTGCATGTTTACCTGTCTTGGCCCGTCCTGGTGATAGCCTGCAATGACGAGGCGGCCGCGTTCCATTGTCAGCTCCGCGGAAAGCTCCAGCGGGCGCGCCAGCCCCGTCGCCTCGATCACGCGGTCACACAACGTGCCGCCGGTAATCTCCGAGACCCGACCGATGACAGCAGCCGGATCATCCGTGGCAATCGTTTCGGATGCCCCCATCTCGCGTGCCACTTCCAGTGCGAACGCGCGTCGGGAGATGGCGATCACGCGCGCCCCGGCTGCCGCCGCGAGTTGCGTGAGCAGCGCGCCGAGGAAGCCGATCCCGACGATCGCCACGGTCTGACCCGGCCCGATACCGCTTCGGTGGAAGACGTTCATGGCACAGCCGAGCGGTTCGCCGGGGAAAGGCTCGCCTGCAAAGGCAGGTGGCAACGGCACCACCGAGCTTGCCGGTCCGACATCGAATTCCGCATAGCTGCGATAGAAGAGGGCGGCCACACGGTCGCCAGGTATCAGCCCCTCTACCTCCGGCCCGACTTCATCCACCACTCCCCAACCCTCATGGCCGAGGTCGCCGGGCTCAGTGGGAAACCGCATCCATTCTGGACCGGACCACGGCCCAAGATTGGAGGCGCAAACCCCGCAGCCTTCCAGACGCACACGCACTTCCCCGGTTGCGGGTTTCGGGATCGGCACCTCCTTGATCGCCACCCTGCCGGGCCCCGTCACGACAGCTCCGCGCATCGTTTGCGTGGTTCGGAGCAAAGGTGTTCGACCAGATAGCGCGGTGGGAGCGGATGCCATTTCGTTCGTTCGGTTTCTTTGATTCCGTTTCAGCCGAACAAGATGCCGCGGGATATGTTCCGGAGGCGGGGTGGCAGAAAACTGAGCACTTGTCACTGTTCTGCTCCCGGCCGCGAGAGACTGAAGGAGAGTGGCGCATGCTACCGGCGCTTTGCTGTCTCCTGGCGGCGACGTTCTGCGAGCGCCGCCTGCAGTTCAACGGCCAGGGCCAGAATCCGCTCCGGAACAGACTCCCTTTCGATCTCCGTCAGAAGAAGCTGTATGTCCCGCGGGTAGGCGTCAGGAACTATAGCCTTCTCGCCTTTGGAATCGTCCTTGCTCATGGCAGCATCTTAGAGGATCGGGCGCCTCGTCCAAATAGTCTGTGAAACGGCAATTTGCCGACAGGCGCTCCCCCGCATTGCCGCGCGAGCCAAATCGATAGGCTCTTGAGCCTAACCACGGTAGAGTTCGCGGGTGGCCTCGTCGCGTTTTCTGCGCTCTTCCCTTTTTAGTCGCCGCCGTCTCAGAAGGGCGAATATAAGTGCAGCCGCAAGGATCAAAGGGCCGCCGGCGACGACGAAAAGCCACAAGTAGTTCATCAACGGTTCCACCGTCACCTCCGTCCCCGGGGTACCTCCTGTTCAGTGTCGCCCGTCCGGACGCTTTCCTGGTAGATTGCACATCCGGCCAATACCATGAACGGCCAAGCCAAAGCTCAAACACCGCCGGGACGAGCCAGAAGCGCGGATAGCAAGGCCTTTCTCACTGACAAGGCAACCTTTCCCAGAAACTTCCAATCCAGAGCGATGTTCCCTTTCCGGTATGAATCGTGACCCAATATCGATCCCGCGAGAAACTGCCGCACGGGTTTACGGTTTGAGCACCATGGGCGCGTCAGCAACCGAATTCCCGTAATCCAAAACGCTCGCCTTCCTGCCAGCAGATGCGACCGGCTGAAACAGATTTGTCATCGAAGTGCGGTGAGGTCGGAGCCTATGACGGGAACATTCGACATGTGATTTGGTTGAGGGCTGGAAGAGGTCAGCCAAGCGGCTGAACAAGGACGCTGAAATCTACGGCGTGGCAATCGAGCCCAGCAACCCTAGTTGCGATCCACAAACACTCAAGTGTTCCTGTGATGCCACGCCCATCAAGCGCCTAAAAACGTGGGACGGGTGCGTCGCTCGCCAGCGGAGTATCGCCAACGGGGTATCGAATGGATAGCAGGCAAGACGTCGTCGTCGTCACGGGAAGTAGCGGCTTCATCGGTTCAGTTTTGATCGAGAAGCTGGCCGACCGCTTCGTGCCGGTCGGCCTCGACCTTTTCGTGCCGGAGCATCCACCGGCGGGTGCGCAGTACATCCGCATCGACCTGACATCCGACGAGAGCGTCGACGAAACGCTGGAGCAAGTGCGGAGGCGCTATGGCGACCGCATCGCCTCAGTGATCCACCTGGCCGCCTATTTCGACCTGACCGGAGAACCGAACCCGAAATATGAAGCGGTGACAGTGCGCGGCACGGAGCGGCTCTTGCGGGCGCTGCAGGATTTCGAGGTCGAACAATTCGTCTTCTCGAGCACCATGCTCGTCCACGCTCCGGGTATGAAGGGCCAGCCGATCGACGAGGACTGGCCGCTCGATCCGAAACTCCCCTACCGTGCCTCAAAAATTCAGACGGAAACGCTCATCCGCGAGCAGCGAGGCGACATACCGGCCGTCATGATGCGACCGGCCGGCGTCTATGACGACATGTGCCGCGCGACTTTTCTGGCGCATCAGATCGCCCGCATCCACGAGCGCCTGCCCGTCAGCCATGTCTATCCTGGCGACTTGGACACCGGGCAGCCGTTCATCCATCTCAACGATCTCTTGGACGCGCTTCTTGCGATCGTGGAACGCAGGAAAGAGCTGCCGGCGGAGCTGCCGCTTCTCATCGGCGAGACGGACACGCCGACCTTTGGCGAATTGCAGCGCGAGCTAGGTCGTCTGATCCATGGCAAGGCGTGGGAGACGCGGCGGATTCCAAAGAGCCTCGCCCGCATCGGGGCGTGGGTGCAGGGCGAGGTGCTGGACCAGGATCCCTTTATTCGACCATGGATGGTCAACATCTCGGACGACCATTACGAGCTGGACATTTCGCGTGCCAGAAACCTTCTGGGCTGGGAACCGAAGCATTCCCTGCGCGACACCCTGCCGAGGATGATCGACGCGCTGAAGGCCGACCCAGCGCGCTGGTACAAGACCAACAAGCTCAATCCGGCCTCGGTGGCGGCAGAGCAGGTTCAGACGGAGGAGCGCGAAGAAGAGGAGAAGGAAGACCCTAAGCGGCATCAGGCGGCCATGCGCGAGCATATGCAGCACATGCGCATGATGCATTTCGACATGCTCTGGGTGCACTTCCTCAACATGCTGCTTGGCCTCTGGCTGGCAACAAGCCCCTTCGTCTTCGGCACCTTCGGCGCCGACACCTTCAGCGAAGCAGTTATACGCGTAACAGAGGAGCGCGGCCTTTGGGCCCCCTCTTTGCGCAATTCGCTCACGGCCTGGAGCGACCTCTTGAGCGGCATTCTCATCATGGGGTTCTCCGCGCTTGCACTCTCGCCACGCCTGAGCTGGGCGCCATGGGCCAACACGGCGGTCGGCATATGGCTTCTATTCGCGCCACTCTTCTTCTGGGCGCCGAGTGCAGCCGTCTACGCCAACGATACCATCGTCGGCGCGCTCGTCATCACCTTCTCCATTCTGGTGCCGATGATGCCGGGCATGAGTCACGAGGGCATGATGGATGAGTCCGACATGCCGCCCGGCTGGACCTATTGCCCGTCCACCTATCTGCAGCGCCTGCCCATCATCGCGCTTGGCGCCATCGGCTTCGTTATCGCACGCGCGCTCGCCGCCTATCAGCTTGGGCACATCGATTATGTATGGGAGCCGTTTTTCTCCGGCGAGGGCGACCGAAACGGCACCGAATTCATCATCACCTCTGACGTGTCAAGGGCCTGGCCGATCGCCGATGGCGGTCTGGGCGCGACCAGCTACATGTTCGAGATCCTGATGGGAGTGATGGGCGGACGATCGCGCTGGCGCACCATGCCTTGGATGGTGCTTCTATTCGGCATCGTCGTGGTGCCGCTCGGCGTCATCTCCATCTATTTCATCATCATCCAGCCGATGATGATCGGCACCTATTGCACACTGTGTCTGGCGGCGGCGCTCGCCATGCTGATCATGATCCCCTTCGCGCTCGACGAGTTGGTGGCAATGGGGCAGTTCCAGATCGCTAACACCCGCCGCGGCCGCCCCTTCTGGCGCTCCTTCTTCATGGGTGACGCACTGCCGGGAAGCAGCAAGGACGCGGATCGACCGGGCTTCGACGTGCCGATTGACGAGCTTGTCCGTTCGGCCTCCCGCGGCATTACAGTGCCCTGGACTCTGGTCGCGAGTTCAGTGCTCGGCGCCTGGCTGATGTTCAGCCGACTGGTCTTCGGAACCGAACCGCCGATGGCCGATAGCGATCACTTGGTGGGTGCGTTGGTCATCACCATCGCCGTCACGGCCATGGCCGAGGTGGCGCGGCCGCTGCGCTTCATCAACGCGGCCTTCGGACTCTGGCTGATCGCTGCCCCCTGGCTCCTGGCCGGCGGCGGCCCGCTGGCGGCGGCGCACGGCGGCGTCGCCGGCCTTATCCTGATCGTGCTAAGTTTGCCACGCGGCGCTCGGAGCCAAGAACATTATGGCGGCTGGGATCGCTACGTCTTCTAGGCGCATACCGAGGAACGCGGGGTCATGTGCAGGCCCTCAGGGAGAAGGCCGTTAGACCGGTCCAGATGACCGCCGCCATGCTGAGACCTGCCGGGCGAGCAGTCCCCGCTCGAAATCCAGATGCCGCCGAGAAGAATGACTTCCGAAGGAAATGTCGCAAGCACTCTCATTCATCGTGGTGGGGGGAACATTTTTCCGGCCCGGATATTCATTCAATGCGCAGGCGCGTGAGAAATCCTGGGCCTTGGGCGCGTCCGTCACAGAGGGACAGAAGGCGAGTTGACATGGCTATCGGCAGCGAGGGCGATTCTCTCAAGACCTACCGCGCCAAGCGCCGCTTCGACGTGACCCCTGAACCAAATGGCAAGGCACGAGGCCGCCCGAAACGGCGCAAAGGCGGAATCTATGCGGTCCAGAAACACGCGGCTAGAAGTCTGCACTATGATTTGCGGCTCGAGCTCGACGGTGTGCTGAAAAGCTGGGCGATCACGCGAGGGCCAAGTCTCGACCCGGCCGAAAAGCGGCTCGCGGTATCCACCGAGGATCACCCGCTGGAGTATGCAACATTTGAAGGCAATATCCCCAAGGACAGCTACGGTGCCGGGACTGTGCTGTTGTGGGACGAGGGGACGTGGATGCCGCGTAACGATCCCTACGAGGGGCTGAACAAGGGCAAGCTCACCTTCGAAATCTACGGCAAAAGGCTGCGGGGCCGCTGGGCACTTGTCCGTCTTCGAGGCAAGAAATCAGGTCACCGTGAAGACTGGCTGCTCATCAAGGCGGACGATGAGGAAGCCGACGACCGGCGCGACGTGACCTCACAACATAAGACCAGCATTGCGTCAGGCCGCAGAGTTGAAGACATCGCTGCCACGGCCGGACCGGACCGGACCGGTAGCGAAACAAGAACCGGGGAGGATCAAGTTCTCGGCAAAACTCCCCACGTGGCGACCGCGTCTCGGGCATGCCTCATTTCGTGAAACCTGCGCTTGCAACGCTGGTGGACGATGTGCCGAGCGGCGGAAATTGGCTCTTCGAGACCAAGTTCGACGGCTACCGTGCCCTTTCGGCGGTTTCAGGCAGCAAGGTACGCATATACACGCGCAGCGGCCTTGACTGGACCGACAGGTTCCATGCAATCGCCGACGCCCTGGCCGAGCTTGATTTGCGTGGCGTGCTCCTGGATGGAGAGGTCGTGGCGCTGGATTCGGCCGGCCGATCCAGCTTCTCTGACCTGCAGAAGGGCTTGAGAAGCGGCGGGAAGAATCTCTCCTATTTTGTCTTCGACCTCCTTGCCGTGCGCAACAAGAGCATCCGATCCGAGCCCCTGAGCAAGAGGAAGGCGCGGTTGAAATCTCTATTGAAGGAGGCGGGTCGGGAGGGACCAATATTCTACACGGATCATGTCAACCAAGACGGAGCGGCAATGCTGGAGATGGTATGCCGCTCCGGCTATGAAGGCATCATCGCCAAGCGCGCGAGCGCGCGATACCGTTCGGGGCGGGGGCGAATCTGGCTGAAGATAAAGTGCGGGCACGAGCAGGAGTTTGTCGTTGTCGGCTGGTCTCCATCGCAAAAGAACAGGCCCTTCGCCTCGCTGCTGCTCGGCGTCTATGAGAAGGGAGACTTGCAGTATGCTGGCCGCGTCGGCACCGGTTTCTCGCAGGATGAATTGCAGCAGCTTGGCGCGCGGCTCAACAGATTGTCACGAAGGACCCCGCCGGTGACCGGTGGAGTACCGCGCGCCATCGCAAAGGATGCGCGTTGGGTGACGCCGCAGCTCGTCGCCCAAGTGGCATTCACGGAACTGACAGCCGACGGGCTTGTTCGCCAAGCACGCTTTCTCGGCCTGCGCGAGGATAAGCCGGCGGAGAATGTTAGCTGGGAGGAGTCCGAAGCCGAGTAGCGCACGAATGCCGACAGCACCACACTCAACGAACTGTCGCCACCCGTGGGTGCGGATGTGGAATGTGACGGGCTATTTCTTGGCCATTGATGCATAAGTATGCATTTCACTGACACGGTGGCGCGCAGGGCGACCCGCTGCAGAAATTCCTGAAACGCCGCCATGTCAGCTATTCGTGCTTTGACCCAGTGGCCGGGCGCCGGACAAAATGGGCCGGGGTATTCGCTTTCACGCCGTGACTGGAGCACTCCGCAGGGCGGTGAACTGCAAGGCTGCGAAGAGGGCGACGGCGAGCGCCTGAGCGGTGATGAACAACACGCCGAGCGTGTTCGGCGTGACAAGGCCGATCGCCATGATACTGAAACTCGCAACGACCCACAGCGCGTTGACGAGCACGATATCCAGCATGAGCAAACGTGGTGCCGCTTCTCGTCGAGCAAGCACAAAGAGCAGCCCTACGAATGGGATAAGCGCGAGGCCGGCCCAGAACAGAAGTGCGGCTGGCAGGTCCAGAAACGGGCCAAGCAGCCCAGCCCCTGCTATCATCAGGATCGCGGCAGCGCCGCTCACAAACGCATCCGCCAGAAAGGCCTTGCGCAGGAAGGGTGAGATGGCAAGCGTCATTTTTCGAACTCCTTCGTCTCTATCGGACCGGTTGATTGCCGCCGGACGGTAGGAGAATGACGCGTACTGCTCAGTGCGGCGATTACCTCGAAGGTAATCGTTGGTTTCACCTTGTCAGGCTATAAGACTGCTCATGCAAAATACAATCACAGCAAACAAATCCGGAGACGGCGTGGGTGACCTCTTGCGCGAATGGCGTCAGCGCCGTCGCATCAGCCAGCTTCACCTAGCGCTGGAGGCCGGCATTTCCCAGCGGCATTTGAGCTTCGTCGAGAGCGGCCGCGCCGCGCCTTCGCGCGAAATGGTGCTGAATCTGGCCGAAACGCTCGCGGTCCCGCTGAGGGAGCGCAATCGCCTGCTTTTGGCTGCTGGTTACGCGCCATCCTTTGCCGAACGCTCGCTTGGAGATCCCGTCCTCAAGCCGGCGATGGAGGCCGTGCAGCTGCTTCTCGATGGCCATGCGCCCAATCCGGCGCTGGCCATCGACCGGTACTGGACAATGCTGCTTGCCAATGGCGCGGTCGCTCCGCTGTTGGCGGAAATTCAAGACAAGTCGCTGCTTGAGCCGCCCGTTAACGCGCTGCGCCTAAGCTTGCACCCTAAGGGACTTGCGCCGAACATTCTCAATCTCACGGAATGGCGCGCCCATGTTCTGGTGCGCCTTCGGGATCTCAACGATCTCGTGGCGGATCCCGTGTTGGCCGACCTGGAGAAGGAACTCGCGTCCTATCCGGGCGGGCCGAGCAGCCACCGCCCCAAGGTCAATCACTCTGGCAGCATCGCCGTGCCGTTCCAGATGCGGCTCGGCGGAGCCGAGCTTTCCTTCATCACGACGACGACCGTGTTCGGCGCGCCACTCGACATCACGCTTTCAGAACTCGCCATCGAGGGCTTCTTTCCGGCGAATCAAGCTACGGCACGGTTTTTGAGAGAGGCGCAGGCCGACGTGCGGATCGGTTGAGACGTTGGGGTATCCGGTGGCTTTGTCTGGCTGAGTGGAAGAGGGTCACTGGCGTTCCTCCTTCCACCGGATCTCCGCCAACGAAGGTGTGCCGGATCATTATCTGCTGATCATTACTTCCGAGGTAATCGACCGCTCCTCGCTCCCCTGAGAGGATCGAACACATCGACGGCCCCGGTCCGACCGCAGCAACAAGGAGAGCGCCATGTCCGCAATGTCCATCGCCATCATGGAGACTTCAACCATCACGGGCTCCGTCGCCGAGACCACCCGGGCTGTCGTGCAGGAGTTCCTTGCCGCCCGGCTGGCCGGGGACACCGGGCGGCTCGTCGCGCTCTTCGCCGATGAGGTCGACTGGCTGCTGGCCGAGAACCCGGCCGCCCCGTGGATCCGTCCGCGGTCCACCGCCGCCGAATGTGCTGCCCAGTTCACGGAATTGATGGAGTATACCGTGCCCGAGGATGCGCGCGCCTCCGTCGACACCTTCCTCGTCGACGGTACCGACGCCATCTTGATGGGGCACCTGGCGGGGACCGTGCGCGCAACAGGAAAGTCCTTCGAGGGCCCGTTCGCGCTCCGCCTTACCGTCGAGGACGGCCGGATCACCCGCCACCACCTCTACGAGAACAGCCTGTCGATCGCCGAGGCGTGTATCCCGTGAGGGCGCAGGCGGTCACTTCCACTGCCCCAGGCCGCCTGGGCAAACTGATCCGGTGCCTGATGGTGGCGAGTTGGACGGACCTGAGGAAGCTGATCCAGAAGATGTCGTGCAGGACCTGGCGGTGGTCCTGTGGCCGCCGCCCACCTCCGCCCGAGCGGTTCTCCGCCAGGAATGGCGCGAAGAACGCCCATTCCTCATCGCTCATCAGTCCTCGAATGCTGCCCTCCTTAAAGAGCAGCGTTGAAACATGCGTCAGGCGAAACAGGAATACGTTTGTCCACGCAACCTGGAGGAGGCATCGCTTTCGCAGCAGCTCGAACAGATGGCGGACCGTCCGATCAAAGCTGCCGTCATTCGTAAGGTAGGGCCCCAAGCGAAGAATAGCGCTCGTTCAGACCATCCAGAACCTTCATATCCCTAGCGCTGATCTCGAAGTCGAAAATGTCGATATTCTCCCGTTGGTGCTGGGGTTGATGGGCCTTCGGTAGCGGCACAGTACCTCTCTGGAGATTCCAGCGCAGCAGAACCTGTGCCGGTGTCTTGCCATATTCACCCGCAATACCCTGCAACCTTTCGTCGGCCAGCCGCTTTGTCCGCGTAAGCGGGCTATAAGCCTGAATGATAATGCTGTTGTCCTTGGCGTAGTGAAACATCTTCTCGCTGTGGCCGAACGGGCTCCACTCGATCTGGTTCACCACCGGCACTTCCCCCAGCGCATCGATGAGTGCGTTCATCTGCTCGGCGGAATAGTTACTGACACCGATATCGCGAGTGAGACCCTCTGCCTTCGCTTTGATCAAGCCGCCCCACAGTTCTTCGCCAGCACCTGATGCTGGTGGCCGATGGATAAGCATCAAGTCCACATAGTCGAGACCCAACTCGTTGAGGTTTTGTATTGTGGCCTCATAGGCGTCATCCGTTTCTTCGATCTTTGTTACGACGTAGATTGCGGAGCGCTCGATACCGTTGCGACGAATGCCTTCGCCGACGCCCGGCTGCGTTCCGTAGTCCCCCGACGTATCGATCATGCGATAGCCGGCCTGAAGCGCATTGGCGACAGCCACGGCTGTATCGACGGTCAATTGCCAGGTACCAAGACCGATCACCGGCATCTTTCGGCCGGTATGAAGAGTGACCTCACTGTTCGTACCCATAGCTGAAACTCCCCGAATTGGTTAGCTCCCAGCCCGCTGCAACATTAACGATCGCGGCGACCAAAATTTCCGAAAGACCGGCGCCAGTTCTTGCGATCATCGGCTAGTCAGATGGCTATCTTCTCGGGGTGAACTTTTGGCCTGAGGACTTCGGCAGCCTCGCTCATTGATGGTCTCCATCGGAGTTTGTACTGCGCTTATTCTATCGGGATGTCCCGAGAAGGTTCGGTTTCGACCGGCTGTGTCTTGTCCAGGTAGATTCCGTAGATTTCCACGCCCCCCCAGATGATCATGGACAGGATCAGTGCTGCAACCAGCACCACCAGAACAGGGATGCCCCGCCGTCCCTGTCGGGCCTTCTTCGGCGGAACTTCGTTCTGCATAGACCAATCTCCGGCCTCTAAATCCCGTGTCTTTCAGGAATGCCTTGTCGGGCCGAATGTTCCAATATTGTGCAGACGCGCTCTCAATCTGCGCCATCCTTCTCGCGATTGGTGGCCGCACGTCGGTTCTCCCGATAGATCACCCAGCCTGCAAGGGCGACCAGCGGTACCAGGAGCGTCTGCGTTCCTCCCTTGTTGGCGAGCAGTGAGGGAAGTAGCGTGAGTACGGCTGCCTCCGTGAGCAAACGCTCATGTGACGCGTTTTGCAATTCGGCCCTACGCGTTCGCCTGCGCAGGAGAAATTTGCAGAGACCGAAAATCCCGGCGGCCAGAGCTAAGAACCCAAGGGCGAAATAGAGTGCCGCAATCTCTGCGGTCCAACGTTCCACAGCAACGACGAACATCGCGCCGATCAAAAACGCGCATCCGCATAGGAAGGCGAGGGCGGACAGCAGGTAAAGCACCACGGCGACACGTATGCGCCTCAGCCTGTCCGAGATCTCCCCAGTGGCCACCGCTAGCGCACGCATCGGTAACATGTTCATCTAGCGCCGCGACATCAATGCCAACAAGTACCCGACACCTACAGCGATCGCCAGCGACGTGACCGGGCGCTCACGCAGCGTCTCGGCAAGTTCGTGTTCGAAATCATTGGCGCCGCTTTTAAGGCTCCTTATCGCGGTTTTGCCCTGCTGGCGCATCTGCTCCATGCCCTCGGAAGCCGCATGACGCGCAACGCTGGCTGAATGTCCGCTTGCCTGCCGCATATGCTGAGTTAGCCGCGCGACATCCTCGCGGAGTTGGCGGATATCCTCTTCCAGATCCCGCGTCGCCTCCTTCCCGCCAGTCCTTGATGTAGTCGCTGCCATTTTGTGCTCCCTTCAATTCACTTTACGTGTTGCCAACGTCTGATCGACCATGATGTTCCTTTCGTATCTCGTTCTGCATCCGGCGGATTTGGCGGGTAGTCGAAGGCCACATCCGGTTTGCCGCGTGGATGGGGCGCCGCGAGACGGTGCTTCCCTTTCCCGGGGCACCAGCGGACATAGCTAAAATCCTGATGTATCCCCTATGGCCGTGTTCGACCGACAGGCTGCCGGCATCGGGGAGTTGTATTCGCTATGTTGCTAGGTGTGGGGCTGGCTCACTGCTGAGCAAAGAGAGTCAACGAAAGGAACAAAGCAGGCTCCTATTTCGTAGAATCCAGGTCAGCCCGTTGAGAATGCAGAGACCAGCGATGGCTCACGCGCACTCTCAATTCATCGCAGCAATCGTCAGGGGCCGGATCTATTCAACGCCCATCCAGTTCCTCGGCACCGGCAAGCTCGTTTGCCCGTTAAGCTCTTCGCAACGACGCGCGCCGGCAGATCAATTTTCATCAGGTTCATGAGCCATCCAGCAAGCGCATACGGTATCAGAAGACGGTGCCGGGAGTCGGACCGGTCGATACGGGCGAAATCGTCAAGGGTTTCGAACTCGAGAAGGGGCAGTATGTACTCTTCGATCCTGAGGAAATCGCGGCGGTACAGCTTGAGGCGAAGAGAACACTCGACCTTGTCCAGTTCGTCAATCAGGGCGAGATTGATCCGATCTGGTTTAACTGCCCTTACTACATCGCGAGTTGAGTTGGCCGGTTGCGCTCGGCATACTCCTTTCATGGTGGAATAAAGCATGGCGCGAAACAATGACACGGCCGTGGTGGCCGGTATCCGGCTGACCCATCCTGAACGGGTGCTCTATGCTGAGCAGGGCGTCACCAAGCGTGATCTTGCGGCCTATTTCGAGGCAATGGCCGACCATATACTGCCTTATGTGGCCGGCCGCCTCATAAGCCTTGTCCGTTGCCCGCAAGGTCACGAAAAGGCGTGCTTCTTCCAGCGCCACGCCAGCGCCGGCTTTCCCGCCGAGCTTCGCCGTCTTTCTGTGCGCGAGAAAGATGGCGGTGAAGGCGAGTATCTTTATATCGAGGACGTCGGTGGGCTTGTTGCGGCCGCGCAAATGGGTGTGCTGGAGTTGCACGTCTGGGGCTCGCGGATTGACGATATCGAGCGCCCCGACCGCCTTGTCTTCGATCTGGATCCGGATCCAGCGGTCGATTTCGGCAAGGTCAAGGATGCCGCCGTCCTCGTGCGTGATCTCTTAGAGGAACTTGGCCTGGAGAGTTTTGCGCTGGTCACAGGCGGAAAGGGGATTCACGTGGTCGCGCCGCTCATGCGTCAGCACGAATGGCCGGTTGTCAAAGCCTTTGCCGAAGCCGTGGCCAAGCGCATCGCACAGGACGATCCGGAGCACTTCATAGCGACCGCCGCCAAGGAAAAGCGCAAGGGGCGTATCTTCATCGACTATCTGCGCAACGAGCGCGGCGCCTCGGCGATCGCACCCTATTCGCTCCGTGCCCGTGAGGGCGCGCCGCTTGCCTGGCCTGTTCGCTGGGACGAACTGCATTCGATCCGTGCGGCCGGCCAGTTTTGCCTGGCAGACGCATCACCGTCTTCACACGAAGCCTGGGCAAACTACGGTGACGTGCGCCAGAGCATCAAGAAAGCAAGCCTCCGTACACTGGGAATTGCTGCAGGCGGGTAGCAGAACGGGCGCATCCGGCGCGATCGCAAGCGAGGGTTTCAGCGGCGGGAAGGATCATGCCCATTTGCCCTCGAAGAGGGGCTCGACCGGATGGCGCAACTTCACCATTTTTAGCTCGCGGATGACCTCCGCCCGATCATAGCTTTCCTCCTGCGCCGGCAAGTCGATGTCGTATACCCTCTCCGGATCAGTGCGGGCTCCAATGAGCAGGAACTCCGCTCCCTCGTAGTCCAGCAGGCCTCGGGCTCGGTGGTCGAGGCATGCGGTTCGTTCGTCCGTTTCTGGCCGTGAAAGTCCGCCTCTGCGCTGCGTCCGCGGCCGCCGCATCGGGTTCAAGACAGCAACCAGCGAATATTTACCCCTGCACCTCCTCTCGGAACATTTCGTGGGAGGGCGGTGTTTTGCGACCGTGATCGTGGAGCGAGGCCTGTGAGTGGATCGCGCGCAAATTCGGTGGAGCCTTATGACGGCACCGTCGCGGCGAAGTTCTCAGCAGCAACCCGCGACCACAGCGGCGTCCAAGTGACCACCCGTGAGGCCCAGTGCACTGGACGTCGAGCGGAAGCGGTCGCCTGAACGGGAAAGCAGTAGAGGAGCGACCATGACAGACAGGGAACGTGAAGCGCGCCAGACAGCTGATACCCAACGCGAAGTGCAACAAGAGATCGACAGCACCAAGGAAGGCAGGGCTCCCGAAGGTGGTGCGATGCAAGCCGGCGCCCGCGAATATCCGGAACCGCCATTTCCACGCCAGCATCTGCAAAAGCCCGGCGATGAAGTGCTGGTGGAGCCACCACCCATGTACGACGCGCCCTACTACCGCGGGTCGCATAAACTCGAGGGGAAGACGGCCCTTGTGACGGGTGGAGATTCCGGAATCGGAAGAGCGGTTGCGGTGCTTTTTGCGCGCGAGGGCGCCAACGTCGCACTTTCCTATCTCACCGAACACTTCGATGCTGAGGAAACCGCAAACGCAGTAAGGAATGAAGGCCGCCGCTGCCTGTTGATACCGGGTGATATCAGCCGCAAAGAGGTCTGCGAAGAGACAGTTGCAAGAGTGATCGCCGAATTCGGTTCTCTCGATGTGCTGGTCAACAACGCCGCATTTCAATACCACGCACTCGCGTTAGAGGATCTTAGCCCGCAGCATTTCGATACGACGCTCAGGACCAATCTCTATAGCTGCTTCTATATGAGTCAAATTGCAGTGCGCCATATGAAGCCTGGCTCGGCCATCATCAACAGCGGCTCGATCACCGGCATTGAAGGCAGTGGCCACCTTCTGGATTACTCGATGACGAAAGGAGGCATCCACGCCTTCACGCGAGCTCTTTCCGCCACCCTGATTTCGCGGGGAATCCGTGTCAATGCGGTAGCTCCGGGACCCGTCTGGACACCGCTCAACCCCTCGGATCGTTCCGCCGACAAGATCGTTGACTTCGGGAAGAACACGCCGATGAAAAGACCGGCGCAACCGGAAGAGATCGCGCCGGCATATGTGTTTTTCGCCTCTTCGCACTGCTCCAGCTACATCACCGGGGAGATTCTTCCGATCATAGGGGGCTACTGATCGAAGGTACTCCGTTGAGAGCGACAGCTATTGCTTTGCCATAGTGCTTAAGCTGGAAGGCGCAAGGTGTCCCACAACCATCAAACCGGACAAAAGGAGCAGCGTGAGCGCTGGTATCATCTTGCCTGTTGGTTTTCCGTTCTCGTCGCCCTGATCCTTGTGGTTACCGCATTGCGGGCCACCTCTTGGCTGTCATCGACGATCGCCTTCTCATTTTTCACTGCGCTTGCCGTTTGGCCCGTGGATGCCTTTGTGAGAGATCGTATGCCTCGCTCGCTGCGCTGGCTCGGGCATGTGGCGGCACTGTTGCTCATGCTCCTCGTCTTCGGACTGTTCCTGGTCGGCCTTGCTGTTGCAGCACGCCAGATCACCGCGGGCTTGCCGAAATACGAGCCTGTTTTTCAGGTCTGGCAGGATAGGCTCTATGCTTGGGTAGAATCCGCCGGGTTGACCGGTGGCCAGAACGACGCGGTGTCAGGCGGATTGATCAATTCAGTCGTCGGCTATGCGTCAACGGTCATTCAATCGATCTGGAGTGCTGCCGGGATCATATCACTGATCTTCTTTCTCGTGCTCCTGCTGTTGCTTGAAGCCCCTTCTCTCGAAGCAAAGTTGCGGGCTACAACAGCGCGAAACGAGGATAAGCTATACCATTCTGCGCTGTCCACGATTGCTGTGCGCATTCGATGGTACCTGGCAGTGAGAACGGCGTTAGGCCTAGCCACTGCTCTTTTGTACGCCTTATGGAGTTGGGGGTGGCAACTCGATTTTATCCTCGTCTGGGCGGTTCTTGCGTTTTTGCTCAACTATATTCCTACGGTAGGGTCAATCGTGGCAGGAATATTGCCGGCCGCGTTTGCTTTCCTTCAACTTTCCCCTTTATCGGCGGCTCTGTATGGCGTCGGGTTGCTGATCATTGAACAAATTATGGGAAATTATATCGATCCGAAATTGCAAGGAGAGCAGCTTGCACTATCGCCTCTCGCAATTCTCATCGCGTTGATGTTCTGGTCGTGGGTCTGGGGCATCTTGGGTGCCTTGGTAGCTGTGCCGACAATGCTCGCCATAGTCGTCGTCTGTGCGCGCATACCAGCGCTACAGCCAGTCGCTCTATTTCTTTCCGATAGCAAGAATATTGAGCAACTGAAGACCGTGACGCGAGTGTGAAAGAAAGGACAGCCACCACGCACGTTCTTGTTCGTCGATCGGCAAAAACCGTGGCTTATCCCGTGTATTGAAAGCTTGTCAGGTCGAGGGAGGCCATGTTGGATGATCTCGAACGGTAGCTATGGGACACTTTGTGATCCTTCTAAGGCGTCATGGCTGCGCCGAACCTAGGTTCCCGGACCAAATTGGCCCCCCGTTTGTTTAGCCCTCATGGCTGCTGTCGAAACTCTGCCGTTGCCGATCATTGCTGCCGTCTTCTTCGGCGCAACCGTGGTGATCGTGCTCGCCGGTACTCGGCTCGCCTGGGTATCGGACCGGCTGGCAGATCGCACCGGCCTGGGGGAAATTGTCGCCGGAGCACTGTTCGTCGGCGCCAGCACATCGCTGCCTGGCGCCATCGCGTCGGTGACCGCCGCCGCCCAGGATCACCCAAGCCTGGCCATCGGCAACGCCCTGGGCGGCCTCACCGCACAGACGACTTTTCTTGCCGTGGCCGATCTCACCTATCGCCAGGCAAATCTGGAGCATGCTGCCGCGAGCGTCACCGGCCTCGTTCAAGGTGTGCTGCTTGTAACGTTGCTGACGATTCCGCTGATCGCTGCCTCCGAACCGCAGGTCATCATATGGGGCATCCATCCCGCCTCATTCCTGACCCTTGTCGTCTACGCGTTCGGCATCAGATTACTCGGCCGTATCCGCGACGAGCCCATGTGGCGGCCAGTCCGGACGGCACAAACGCGGGAGGAGATCTCAGCCGTCGAGGAGGATCGAGAAGCGGAGACAATGGCTTCCCTGTGGGGGCGCTTCGCTTTCCATGCCGTCGTGACGGCAGTGGCCGGCTACGCCGTTGCGGAGGCCGGGATTGCCATCATTGCGCGGACCGGTCTTTCGGCAACGGTGGTCGGCACGGTCTTCACGGCAATCGCGACTTCGCTTCCCGAACTCGTCACGGCCATTGCTGCCGTGCGGATCGGCGCTGTCAGTCTCGCAGTTGGCGACGTCATCGGTGGTAATGCCTTCGAGGTCCTGTTCTTAAGCCTGTCCGATGTTGTCTACAATGGCTCGATCTACGCTGCTTTTACCCCCGACGACTTTACCACCGCCTTGATCGCGATTCTGATGACAGGTGTGATCGTGCTTGGGTTGCTTCGGCGCGAGCGCAGCGGCGTAGCCGGAATCGGCTTTGAAAGCGCCATTGTGTTAATTCTTTACGCTAGCTCCGTGGTTCTGGTGACGATATGAGCCTCGCCGCCAGCAAGACGCCGTTAATACTAGCTACCTCCCCGTACAGGGTTGGATGTAAAGAACCTCGGAGTGCGCGAAAACCAGGAGCGGACCCACTTCGGCTCCTACCTCGATCGCCCGCGCGAAGCGGGCAAGGCGAAGGCCGTGGGGGAGGTGCAGCGCCGGCCGGCACTACCCTTTTCTCATCATCGTCTTCACCTTGCGCATGTCCTCGGCAAAGCGCTCGCGCGCGGTATGCCGAGCCTCCCGGTCGGGAATGCGCAAGAGCGATGACGGGTGCACGGTGATGAAAACGGGCACGCCCTCCGCGCTCTCCACCACGCTGCCGCGCAATGTATTCACCGCAAGCGCCTTGCCGGTGAGCGCGCGCACCGCTGTGGCACCCAGCGCCACCGCCAAATCCGGCTGGATCATCGTCAGTTCTTGGCCGAGCCACCAGCGGCAGGCGCGGATTTCACCGGCATTGGGCTTGGAGTGGATGCGACGCTTACCGCGCGACTGGAATTTGAAATGCTTTACAGCATTGGTCACGTAAGTCTTCTTGCGATCAATGCCCGTTTCCTCGAGGATGGTGTCGAAAAGCCGGCCGGCCGGGCCGACGAAGGGTCGCCCCTCTATATCCTCCCTGTCACCTGGCTGCTCACCGACGAAAACGACACTGGCCTTTGCGCCGCCCTCGCCGAAGACGGTCTGGGTGGCGTTCTTGTAGAGGTCGCAGCGTGTGCAATCCGCCGCCTCCTCACGCGCCGTTTTAAGCGGTCCGAGCTTCCCTTCCTTTGCCGCGTCCATGGCAACCTAGCTCATTTTCCGCTTCTTCTCCTGCATGAGAAAATTACTCCATTTTTCCTGAAGTTATTAATTTGAATAGGTACGATAGTGAAGTGTAGGGTGAATAAGATATAAATTAATATTGGCGAATGCCTTATAATAATTTACTTATCCAGCGGATGTTACTTCACTAAGTTGACAGGATTCTCATCTGCCAACTCAATTGTTGAGTGAGGTGATTCTTCTCTTAACTCATCGACAAGACGCAGGCGGGCGCGATTCAGGCGACTCTTGATCGTTCCTATCGCGCAACCGCAAATTTCTGCCGCCTCCTCATAGCTAGCGCCGAGAACACCGACAAGCACAAGCACCTGCCGCTGCTGGCTCGGTAGTCGCTGGACAGCCTCGCGCAGCTCGCTGCCGCGGATAGACCATTCTTGTGTTGGATCTACTGTTGGTCGCGTGGACGCGCAGTCCTCTGCGCCGGGCAGTTCACGCCGCGTGATCTTTGTGCGGGTGCAGAAGGTGTTGCGCATGATCGTGAAGAGCCAGGACTTCATGCTCGTGCCGGGCTGAAACTGGTGAATGTTTGCCAGTCCTTTGGTCAGCGTTTCCTGGACAAGGTCGTCAGCATCATGTCGGTCACGACAGAATGTACGTGCAAAAGCTCTTAGCGCTGGAATTAAGGCAACGATCTCGCCATCCGGGTGATATGGGGTACCGTTCTTCGAGTTGGGTGACGGCGGCATGCCGCGTCTCCTTCGATTGAGGTCGCTCCGATTCCCTCCTTCCCCGATTTTCCTGTCGGTTAATGCATTGTCGGCCATAGTGTTCCAACGAGGTAACAACACGTGACACTGCCGCGGCTCGGTATATCGCGGTGACCGGAACGCATAAGGACAGCGGGACGGGGGCCACGCTTTACCCGCCGCCGTGGCAAACCCTGTCGTCTCGCTCTTCTGTTATCCGCGTGTGATCGGGCCGATCAATTCTGCAGCTCCCGGGGGCCTACGACCGCTAGGCTGGGAACTTTGACGATGACGGCGACTGTGCTGGCACATCAGCCCTTCTCGTCTTCGGCATGGCTGCTGAGTTCGCTCTGGGTGTCTTTGCGAACTTGCAAATGCTGCCTTGATGGACCAGCAGTCGCAACGGCGTGCATACGCGCGGGGGCGGCAAGCTCTGTCGTTTGCGCGGTGACTATCCGCCGCCGCTTTCCGCCACCACCACCGTCTTGATATTGACGAACTCCTTGATCCCGTAGTGCGAAAGTTCGCGGCCGTAGCCGCTCTCCTTTACACCGCCAAACGGAAGCTTCGGGTGGGATTGAACGGTGGCATTCACGAATACTGAACCGGCCTCCATCCCAGCGGTCGCAAGACGTTCGCCACGCTCGAGGTCGCGTGTGAAAACCCCGCCGCCGAGGCCGAAGACCGAATCGTTTGCTTTTGTGACTGCGTCAACATCGTCGACGGCGGATATGATGGCAGCGACGGGCCCGAAGATTTCCTCTTCATAGGCCGGCATTCCGCGTTTCACGTCGGTCAGCACGGTTGCGGGATAATAGGCGCCGGGTCCCTCAGGAATAGTGCCGCCAAGAAGGCAGCGCGCCCCCATACGAACGCTTTCCTCGACCTGGCGGTGCAGGTCGTCGCGCAGATCGTGGCGCGCCATGGGGCCGATCGCCGTGTCCTCCGATAATGGATCACCCATCCTGGCTTCTTGCATCTCCGCAACAAGCGCTTCCTCGAATTGGAAGCGTACACTATCGATGACGATGAAGCGCTTGGCTGCGATGCAACTCTGGCCGGAGTTCACCAGGCGACCTTCAGCCGCCACCTTCGCGGCAAAGGAAATGTCGGCGTCTTCGAGGATGAGATAGGCATCGCTACCGCCCAGTTCGAGCACGGTTTTCTTCAGCGCTTCGCCGGCTTGGCTCGCCACCGCCCGGCCGGCCGGCACGCTGCCAGTGAGCGTAATGGCCCGGACAAGCGGGTTCTCAATGACAGAGGAGACGGCATCCGAACCGATCAAAAGCGTGCGGAAGAGATTCTCCGGAAAGCCCGCCTTGCGGAAGATCTCTTCCACCGCTAGCGCCGAGGAAGGCACATTCGCTGCATGCTTTAAAACCACAGCGTTGCCCGCCATCATGGCGGGCGCGGCAAAACGGAAGACCTGCCAGAATGGAAAGTTCCAGGGCATGATCGCCAGAACGCAACCGAGGGGATGGAAGCTCACATAGCTTTTGCGGCGCCCGATATCGACCATCTCCGGCGCGAGGAAGTCCGCCGCGTTGTCGGCGAAGTACTCGCAACTCCAGGCGCATTTCTCGGCCTCCGCGACAGCCTGCTTGATAGGCTTGCCCATCTCCTCCGTCATCAGGTGCCCATAGTCCCGCGCGCCATCCCGCAGGATGCGTGCGGCTTCCCACATCAGCGTGGCGCGATCGGCGAAGTCGCGCTCGCGCCACTCCTGCCAGGCTGCATGCACCTGCTCGATGATGGCCCGCGTATCGGCGGGGGACATCTCCTCGAAGCGTGCGCGGGTCTCGCCAGTCGCAGGATTGATCGAAGCAATGGTCATCGGCTTGTCCTCGGTGCCTGAGTGGTGTCGACATCTATTGACGCCCCGCACCATATCGGCCCTCAGCAACCGATGGATGGGTTCCCCGGCGGCAGGCATCGACCGCCCAATCCCGGGGTGCGCAGGTATGTTCCAATACTTTGATGAGCGAGGGGAGAAAGGTCGTTGACCGCCCCAATCCATGGCCTCAGGACTTCGACTTCAGGTTTGGCTCGCCCGTTCGTTTGCGTGGAGGCCATTTCCTCCAGTTCCGACGGAAAAATATTCTTGGTATGCGCTCGATTCCCAACCGGATCGTCGAGCGCGCTGGTCATCGCTTCTGGTTCTGGACAACGGGGTGGAACACCAACGCGACACAATGAGTTTGGCTGAAAAGCTCGCGATGGAGATATCAATGAAGGGTGCCACTCGAATTGCCGGCGTATCAGGAAGCCTGCGAAAGGGCTCCTACAATACAGCTGCGCTGAGAGCCGCTGCCAATCTGGCCCCTGAGGACATCGAAATCGATATCATCACACTTGAGGATATTCCGCTGTTCAACGAGGACGTCGAGGCCAAGGGGTTTCCCGATCCGGTCGTCCGTCTGCATGAGACAATCAGGCCGGTGGATGGCGTGCTGTTTTCAACACCAGAGTACAACTACAGTATCCCAGGCGTGCTCAAGAACGCGATCGATTGGCTGTCTCGCCCAGAGCGCAAATCGTCGATCTACAAGAAGCCCGCGGCGATCATGGGCGCCACTCCCAGCATGATAGGCACGGCCCGCGCGCAGGCGCATCTACGTCAGGTCGCTTACTATAATGCAATGCCGCTTCTGGCCAGTTCGGAGGTGTTGATATTCCGGGCCGGCGAAAAATTCGACGACGATGGCCGGTTGCAGGACGAAGAGACCAAGAAGTTCTTGGCGGACATGATTATCGATTTCCGCGATTGGATACGCAGGCTCAGAACTTGATTGAAGGAGCATGGCGACGACCGGAAGGTCGCGTGGCACATATTGAGCGCAGCGCTGCATACCTTGCGCGACAGTCCGTGCAGCCTCGACTTCCGCGTCAGCCGCGTTTTGCGGACAGACAACCTTAGCACATCCACGGGTTGCGGCGAGAAGGCGCCTACTCCGCTTTCCCACGCTGCACTTGTCGGCTGGCGAAATAGGCCGCGAGGCTTTCGATCTCCTTTCGCTCGAGCCGGGAGGCGAATTCCGTCATCAGATGAGCGTAGTCCGTCCCGCCGCGCTCGCCTTCTGCGAACAGGCGCAGCTGATTTTCGAGATAAGGGCGCTTCTGTCCGTCGAGCTGCGGATAGACGGGATTGCGGTCCGGCCGCCCATGGCAGCCGAGGCAGGCGGGGATGTCGCGCCGAGGCACACCGTATTGCGCTATCCGGCGTCCGCGCGCGATGCGTTCGGCATCTGCGGCACTCTGCTCGTCCTCGGTGGCAGGCAGTGAAGCGTAGTACTCTGCCAGGCGCTGCCACAGTTTCCTGTCAGCCTCCGTCGCTGCCAGTTCCATGATCCCGCTTGCCCGTTCGCCCGCTGCATAAGCGCGAAGGCTTTCCACGAAGTAGGCCCGATGTTGTCCGGCGATCACCGGCACGAATGCGCTCCTGCCGAGGCCGTCCATTCCGTGACAGCGAGCACAGCCCGCAAGGGCCGCATCGAAGGAGCCGTTGAAGCCGCTCGCCCGCGATCGCTTGGCTGGTCCGTAGGCGAGATTACGGTACTCCTCAGGATCAAGGTCCGGCAACCGGCGCAGGAAGGCCACCATTCCCCAGACCTCGTCGTCGCGCATCTGTGTGGGCCAGGCTGGCATCCCGGTGAAGCGGATGCCGCGCTTCACGATACGGAAAAGCTGGGCATCGTCCCATGCGTGTACGGCGCGCTCAAGCCTCGGCGGCCTGGGCAGCATGGCCTTCACCATGGCAGGGCGCGGCTCGCCCGGCGCGCCGTGGCAGGTGGCGCAGCCTCTGGCGAAGTGCCCGGCGGCAGGCAGAATGGCGCCTCTGTCGAACGCTTCCGGTTCCTCAATCCCGATCGCGTAGGTCCTGACAGCGGAACGCATCGCCAACTGCAGGAACAGTTCGGTAATCCTCCAGTGGCCGCTTGCAGCGCCGATGTTGAAGAAGCCGAGCCAAGCAACGAACACTGCCGCAAAGGGGAGGACCGCGAGCCCAATTGCAATATACTTCCAGTTGATACGGACGGCGATGCGGTGCCGATTGACGTTTAGCTTCATCGTGCGGCGCCCTCCACCGGTTCCGGACGCCTCAGTACCCGAGCGAGCAGAGCCAGGCCGCCCGCCGTATAGACAACCGCCCCGATGAACAGCATGACGGCTCCACCGAGCTGCTGGTCCTGCGCCCCTGACAATGGGACTCCGAAGCAGGTCACGGTGTCGAAACCGTAGAGCGGCCGCGGCGCAAGCGCGAGGAGGGCACCGAGCAGGGTCATATGCACCGATGTCAGGAGCAAGCCGAACGCGCCGGCGGCGCGGCGCCTGTCGCTATCGGCCGCATTTCGGCTGCCAAGGCAGGCGAGCCAGAGAACCAGGCCCGCGACGAGAAAACTCGCCTGCTCTGCGACAGCGGCGAGTGGCGATGCCGCGACCAGCATCCGCATCGCCGGAACATGCCACAGCCACACCACGACAAGGTCGAGAAGGGAGGCGACGACCGGCGAGAGGAGAACCGGTAGATGATCGGATGCGTCGAGACGGGTTCCCGAAAGACCGATGCCCAGCAGTGGTGCTGCCACAGCCACGACACCCATATGGGTGAGCATATGGCGTGTGAAGGAGGCCTCGAGCAGGCCCGTGAAAGGCACGCCCCAGACAACGGCAAGGACGGCGACCCCAGCGATCAAAGCGATGCGCTTCATGGGTTGCACTCCGCGATCACCAGTGCCGGCATGGCGGTATAGATGACCGCCACAAAACTCAGCCCTGAAAGCAGCAAGGTCGCAAGTCCCTGGAAACTGCGCCTGTCATGTCCGGTCGGGCGGTCGTGCGGCGGGTCTTGCGCGCCGAATCCCCATTGCCGCCATGCCAGCCAGGCCGACACGAGGATCATCGTAAGGGCCAGCAGTGTCGCAACGCCTATCCCGACGCGCACCCACTCGAAACCGAAACCCCACGAGGAGCGCTTGGCACAATAGACGGCCGCCCCGACGTAGCAGAGCAGAAAATGCGCTGCCCAGACAGCCGGCGCGGTGAAGAGCGTCCAAAGGCTTTCGATCTCTTTCGGAACAAGCCGCATCACCGCCTCACAAGGCCAGAGGAAAGAGGCCGACGACGACAAATGTCAGGACCGCCGAGACGAGCATGAAGTGCCAGTAGAGCACGACATTCCGCAGGTCTATGTCGTGGTCGCGCGTAAGCCGTCCCGCCAGGCTGCGTGCCAGGCAATACCCCTGCATTACGGCCCCGACCGCGCCGTGAACCGCGACCCAGATGACCAGCGTCCACACGATTGCGGGATATGCATGGCTGGAAGGTGTCATCGCGTGCGTCCACGGACCGGCGAGACCGGCAAGGCTGCCCAACACAGCCATAAGCAGCGAAAGGATCAGCAGAAGCCGCTGACCCGACGCGGAGCCGCGCGTGTTGGCAGCCAGTGCGCCGAGCATCGCGCCCCACGTCGCCGCAAACAGCGCAATGCCGACAATGGGCCAGAAGGCACCCGGACCGGCTGCCGCCGCGATGAAGCCCCGATGCACCGTCCAATAGAAAAAGTAACCGAAGATGAGGCTGGCGAGCGCAGTGCCGTCGCCGACCATTGTGATGAACATCGCCCACCAGCCGACGGAACGTGGCCCCGAGACATAGAGCGGCAGCGTCAGGCCGAGGCCGACATTCTTCTCACGCTTCTCGGGGATTTCCGCGGTTCCGGTCCAAAGCCAGTAAAGAATGCAGACTGCACAGATCGCGCCGCTGACAAGGGCGGCGATCCACCAGTGATAGGTGAGGAAGATGAAGACACCGCCGAGGGAGAAGGCTGCTAGGATCGTGACATAGGCCGGACCTGGTAAGCGCAGGCATTGGACCGGATCGCCGTCGAGGACGCTGGTCACGAGCGTTTCACGCCGACCTTCCGCGGCATCCGCCAGGTAGAAGCGGCCGGCGTCGACGTCGCGCATCAGATTCTTCTGGTCCCAGAGCGGATAGCGGCTTTCGATGATCGGTACCGAACGCACACCCCAGTCCTCGCCCGGCATCTCGATCAGCCATTCGAGCGTTCCGGCGTTCCAGGGATTGCGCCCGGCATATGGCTCGTTGCGTTTCGGGCGAGCGATCGCCCAGATGACAACGAGCACGCCGCTCGCGAAGACGAAGGCGCCGATGGTCGAGACAAGATTGAGGACGTTAAAGCCGATCTCGTCGGGATAGGTGAAGACCCGTCGCGGCATGCCGCGCAGGCCGGCGATATGCATGGGAAAGAAGGCCACGTTGAAGCCGACGAACATCAGCCAGAAGCCGGTCTTTCCGAGCCGTGCCGACAGCATGCGGCCCCTCATTACGGGATAGAAATAGTAGAGCCCGGCGAAGGTCGGAAACAGCATGCCGCCGATCAGTGTGTAGTGCAGATGTGCGACGACGAAATAGGTGTCGTGAGCCTGCCAGTCGAACGGCGCCAACGCGACCATGACGCCGGTCAGGCCGCCGATGACGAAGATCGCGAGGGCGCCGGCCGCAAACAGCATCGGTACTGAAAAGACGACGCGTCCGGCAAGCAGGGTGGCCAGGAAGACGAAGATTTGGACGCCGGTGGGGATCGCGACTGCTTCGGAGGCGGCGGAGAAGAAGCCGAGCGAGATCGAGGGCAGACCGGTCGTGAACATGTGGTGTACCCACAAGCCGAAGCTCAAGAACCCGGTGCCGACGGCGGCGAGCACGATCCAGGAGTAGCCAACGATGGGATGTTGCGCGAAGGTCGGCACGATCATCGCCAGAAGCGCGATGGCCGGCAAAAAGATAATGTAGACCTCCGGATGGCCGAAGATCCAGAACAGGTGCTGCCACAGCAGCGGATCGCCGCCGCGCTCAGGATCGAAGAACGGCCAGTCGAACATCCGTTCCAGCTCGAACAGGATGTCACCGGCGATCAGCGGCGGAAACGCGAACAGGATCATGCCGGCCACCACCAGAACGTACCAGCCGTAAAGCGGTGTCAGGTTGATGCGCATACCGGGAGGGCGACACTTCAGGAAACCCACAATGAGTTCCACGGCTGCAGCAATCGAGGCGACCTCGATGAAGGAGAGCCCAAGCAGCCAGATGTCGGCGCCGATACCGGAATATTCCGGATCGGTGGCGAGGGGCGGATACATGAACCAGCCCGTATCGGGTGCGGCGCCGAAGAAGATCGAGCCGCAGACGAACACGCCACCGAGCGCGAAACTCCAGTAGCCGAAGGCCGAAAGACGCGGGAAGGGCAAGTCGCGCGCGCCCAACATCTGTGGCAGGACAGTGATTGCCACCGCCTCAAAGATCGGCACGGCAAAGAGGAACATCATCACCGTGCCGTGCAGCGTGAAGGTTTGGTTGAAGAAGTCGGCCGATAGGAAGCTGTTGTTCGGCACCGCGAGCTGAACGCGCATCAAGAGTGCCAGCACGCCTGCGAACAGCATGAAGGTGAAGGCCGTGACGATGTACCAGAGGCCGACCCGTGTGTTGTTCACGGCCGTGAAGTATCGCCAGCCGCGCGGCGCCATCCAGGCTGCGCGCAGGCGCTCTTCCTGCGCCTTGCGCGTGTTGTCTTCGTGCATATCGGCTGCGCTCATTCGAGCCTCGCCAGATAAGCTGCGATCGCATCAATCTCATCCTGCGGGAGCATGCCGAAGGCGGGCATTCTGACGCCGGGCTTCACCTCGTCCGGCTCGGCGATGAAGCGTGCGATCGCGTCTTCGGTATTGGGAAGGCTTCCTGCCGCCAGGGTCTTTCGCGAAGCCAAATGCGTCAGGTCGGGCCCGACCGCTCCGTCTGCTTCCGTCCCTCGGATTGCATGGCACGCGCCGCAGCCATTGGCGAGGAATGGCTTAAGGCCCGGTTTCCCGTTTACCGCTTCCTTTCCCTCGTTCGCGAGCCAGCGGTCGAACCTGCCTGGTTTCATCGCCACGGCTGTGAAGGCCATCAGCGCATGCGAGGGTCCGCAGAATTCCGTACAAGGACTGCGGAAGATCCCGGCTTTCGTCGCCTTGAGCGAAAAGGTGTTGGTACGGCCCGGGATCATATCCATCTTGCCGCCGAGCGGCGGAATCCAGAAGGAATGGATGACATCAGTGCTCTTGAGGCTGAAGGTGACGCGCTCGCCCACCGGCAGGCGCACCTCGTTTGCCGAAACCACCGGCTGGCCGTCGGGCGGATGGTAGATGACGCGCCACCAGAACTGCTCGCCGATCACCTCGATGTGAAGCCGGTCGTCGTCCGCGCTTGCCGCCAATGGCCGCAGGTCGGGGATCAGAGCGAGCGCGTAGCCCAGAAGAACGGCGAGCAGGATGCTCGGTACAACCGCCCCGGCCCACAGAACCAGTCGAGCTGCCGAGGCCTGGCTGTAGGGCTTTCTGTGGCGCCGACCCGCGTAGATCAGTGCACCGACGACGGCAAGCCAGATCAGGGCCCCACCGATCGCCGTTATCCAGAACAGCAGCGCGATGGACTCGGCTTCAGCGCCATGCGGGTTCAGCACCGACTGCGCATCAGAGCAGCCAGCCACAAGGCAGCCTACAGGCAAAAGATAGGCAGCAACACTCTGCGCCTTCATAACGTCACGACCCGTCCGCACCTTTGCGAGCTGCCGCGCAGTACTGGAGCGCGCTTTTCTCTCAAGCGCGCGCCCGGCGGTTCTCCACCTATGGCTTCCTCTACCGCGGCAGCGCATAGGCGATTATGGAGTCGCCCGGCTTCGTTCCCGTGGAGCCGTGGCCGCCGGCTACGACAACCAGATATTGGCGCCCGTCCGCCCCTTCATAGGTGGAGGGTGTAGCTTGGCCACCCGCTGGCAGTCGAGAACGCCAGATTTCCTCACCGGTGCGCAGGTCGTAGCCTCGTACATAGTAGTCCAAGGCGCCGCTGAGAAAGGCGACGCCACCGGCTGTGACGATCGGCCCGCCAATACCCGGGACGCCCATCTCGAAGGGCATCGGAAATGGTGCAAGGTCGCGCACCGTACCGTTGACGTGCTTGTAAACCGTCTTTCCGTTTCCAAGATCAACCCCCGCAACGTAGCCCCAGGGCGGTTGTTGGCAAGGCAGGTCGAGGGGCGAATAAAACGGGCCCATCTTGGCTGCGTAGGGGGCGCCGAAATTTTCGTTGATGATCGGTTCGCCCTCTTCCGTCACTACGCGCGAAGTATCATCCGGCCGCGGCACGAGTTCCACGGTGAATGCGAGATAGACGGGCATGCCGAACATGATGTCGCGTTCGGGGTCGACCGCCACGCCTCCCCAGTTGAAAGTGCCGAAATTGCCGGGGTAGACGATCGTCTCCCGGGTTGAAGGGGGGGTGAACATGCCCTGGTATCGCAGCTGATGGAAGCGGATACGGCAATAGAGCTGGTCGATGGGCGTCGCGCCCCACATCATTGCTTCCGTCAGAGGCTCTGGCCGGAAAGACAGGCTGGAAGCCGGCTGCGTAGGCGCTACGCTGTCTCCTTCGACCGCATCCCCACCAGCGGAACGTTCTTCAACAGGAAGCACGGGCTCGCCGGTCTCTCTGTTGAGCACGAAGATATCGCCTTGTTTGGTCGGCGCTACCAGCGCCGGCACCTCTTCACCGTCGACAGCGAGTTCAACTAAGCTCGGCTGGGCCGGCACGTCGTAGTCCCACAGGTCATGGTGCACCGTCTGGAAGACCCAGGCGACCTCGCCTGTTGCGGTGTGAAGCGCCAGGATTGAGGAGGAGAAGCGCTCGGAGTTCTCACCCCGGTTGGCGCCGAACTGGTCCGGCGATTCGTTGCCCATGGGGATGAAGACCAGCTCTCGTTCGGGGTCGTAGCTTGCGACGCTCCAGAAATTAGGCGCGTTCTGGCTGTAGGTCTCTCCAGCGGGAATCGGTTCCGTCGCCTCGGGCCTCTTGCTGTCGAAGTTCCAAACGAGCGCGCCCGTATAGGCATCATAGGCCCGAATGACGCCAGATGGCGAGGTGGCCGAGGCGTTGTCGTTGATCGCGCCGCCGATGATCACGAGGTCGTCTTCCGTGATGATCGGTGGTGAAGTCGAGTAGAACGAGCCCGGCGTTACGTTCGGCATGTTGGCCCACAGATTGACGGTCCCATCGCGACCGCCGAAGCCTGGGCAGATTTCGCCCGTCTCGGCGCTGATCGCGATCAGTCGTCCATCCGAAGTCGGCACGAACAACCTGTTCATACATTGCTCGGTAAGGGTTACGGAGCCGGGCGGCTCTTCCCGCTCGACGGCCGGCGTTGGCGCATCCGGTCGCGCTTGCCCGGTGACGATGTTCTGCGGCACGGGCGCAGCCTGTGTCGTCACTTCGCCGGCTCCGGCATTTGCTTGCCCCGGTTCGGGCGCGGCATCCGTTGTAGCAGCCGTACCGTCGGCTTCGCGCGCCGCCTGTGCGGGCGCCTGACTCACGGATGGCGAGCCCTCTTCATTGGGTGGAGCGGCTGCCTGCGGCGAGCTCGCCCCAGGCGGTGTGGCGGGGAGGTCGTCGGGCGAGGCGGCGTGAAATGAAACGCCGCGGCAGGTCATGTGTTGCGTGGTCTGGGTCGGAGGTTGCCTGAGCTGCGGATCGAAGCGCCATTTCTCCTTGCCGGTGACCGGGTCCAGAGCAATCACCGTACTGAACGGCGTGCAGACAAAGAGCGACTCGCCGATCTTCAGCGGCGTCACCTCATAGGTGGTCTCGTCAGGGTCGTCTTCTCCGCGTATCTGGCCGGTTTGATACTGCCAGGCCACCTCGAGGTCCGAGACGTTCTCGGGCGTGATCTGCGCCAGCGGCGAGTAGCGCCTGCCATGAGAGGTGCGACCGTAGGCTGGCCATTCACCGGGGGGAATGTCGGCGTCAAGCTGACTTTCGGACGCCATCTTCTCTTCGGAGAACATCTCCGTGACCTCGTGTGGCGACTGGAATATCGAGTAAATCCCCACCGACGCCGCGATGAGAATCGATAAGCCGAGCACCACGCTGTTTGCATCATAGCGGGCCAGCGGGGCGCCCGGCGGATGCATCGCCCGCACCAGCGGCGGCAACAGCAGAAGGATGCCGATCACCATAACCAGGCTGCCGCGGGCGGTGAGCGCCCACCAGTCAAAGCCGACTTCCCACAACGCCCATCCCAATGCGATCAGAACCGAGATGCCGTAAACCGTAAGGCCGACGGCGCGTCGCACCAGGATAAGAGCGCCGGAAACGACGAGCAGCACGCCCCAAAGGAGGTAAAACCACGATCCGCCCAGTGCGGCGAGCCAAACGCCACCTGCAGCCAAGACCGCACCCAATAGCAGAACAATCCAGGAAATGATGATGCGATACACGATAGTAGCCCGTTACGTTTTGGGAGGCGTGGGTTCAGCGGTCGTCGGGGCAAAACGCGACATCAGAGGAACGGGAACCGTCGTCGCTTGCTCGCCCCTGTCGAGCGACCGCAACTTTCAGGTCGGCGAAATGTTCCTCCGGCTTCGGCCTCATTTGTGCAGATCAGGCAGGCGACGGATTACGGGACCTGGAGGCAGTGCCGGAGAAAGTGAAGGCGTAGCTCAAGACGGCGGCGTCAAATGCCGTGCTTCTGGCGCGCCTTTTAAAGGTTGAGAGCTATCCGCGTGTTCTCTCCTGAGTGCACCCGTCGGTATGCCTCCGGCTACACTCGCCCGCAGTTCATCGACAGGCCAAATAATCGAGGACGTCGCAGGAAAAACGGCCGGGGCGTCTCAGCTTGGAACAGACGGCAGCGCTCCGAGTTGGTTGGGGTGTCCACATGGACCACCGAACCGATTCTTCCACCGCAAAAATAGAGGAACCCACCATGGGACTTTTCAGCAAGGACATCAAGTCGATGGACGATCTCTTCGCTCACTCGCTGCGCGACATCTATTATGCTGAGAAGCAAATCACCAAGGCGCTGCCGAAGATGCGTGAGAAGGCCGACGATGCGCAGTTGAAGCAGGCCTTCGAAAAGCACCTGGAGGAGACGGAGAACCACATCCGGAACCTGGAGGAGGTGTTCCGCCTGATGGACCTTCAGCCTGGGGGCGTGGATTGCCCCGCCATCGACGGTATCATCAAAGAGGCCAACGATGTTGCCGGTGAAGTCGAAGACAAGCAGGTGCTGGACGCCGCGCTGATTGCTGCAGCCCAAGCTGTGGAACACTACGAAATCACACGATACGGGACGTTGATTACCTGGGCCAACGAGCTCGATTGCGACGACTGGGCTGAGGTCCTGAAACGCAACCTCGCTGATGAAAAGGCCGCCGACGAAAAGCTCACACAACTTGCCGAAAATAGGGTCAACGTGGCAGCAATCGGATAATCGGGGTTATTTGATCGCGTTGCTCGCGAGCTGGCGACCTTCACCTCAGGGGCCGTTCGCGACAATGCGCGCTTTCGGGATCATCACCAACGTCGCCGAATAGCGAGATGATGGTTTCCGTAAGGGTTATGAGCGTTGTCAAGCGATCGGCGTTCTCGGCCTCGGTGGACAACTCTGGCAGCGCCATCTCATGGGCGCCCAAGCAAGCTCACCCACCGGCTCGAATCCGGCTTCTTCAAACTGTAGGTGATATCGTTGAAAACCCCATTTGAAGTCATGATGGAGCAATTCAGTTTTCCTTACCGATTTGGGAGACTGATGCCGATGATAGCCCTACGCCAGGAAGCCGCGTGCGCGGCGGAGGGAGGTTAGTTCCCCTCGGCAGCCCGCAGCCAGTGCAGGACGAGCGACTCGTCGCGTGACAGACCTTTGAGCGGCTTGGGATGGCGGCGCCGAAGGGCCCTGAAGTCACCGGCGAGCCGCCATTGCCGCCAGCGTTCGAGAATGGCCGGATGAATGTAGCCTTGCCGGCAGATGGCGCGCGTGTTGCGAAGTTTCCGTGCGACGTGATCGATGATGGAATTGAGAACCCGTGTCGCCTTGCGCTTGCTGTCAGGTGGAGCCTCCTGCGCCAGGAGGAAAGCGGCGGCGGTCGTGCCGCCCCAGGTGCGGAAGTGCTTTGACGTGAACTGCGATCCAATCGTCTCGCGGATGTACTCATTCACATCGTGTGAATGGATCGGTTGTCGCGTCCGGTCGGCGTCGAGGTACTGGAACAGGTGCTGGCCGGGCAGTTCCTGGATCGTGCGCACAATGCTGGCGATGCGGCGGTCGACCAGCTTCACCTTCCACTCGCGTCCGGATTTCCCGATAAAGCTGAATCGCAGTTGCGGACCATCGATCCTAAGATGGCGCGTCTCCAGCGTCGTCAGCCCGAAGCTCTTGTTTCGGCGCGCATAGATGTCGTTGCCGATGCGCATCATAGTATGATCGAGCAGCCAGACCACGGCTGCGACGACGCGTTCGCGGGGGAGGCCATGCCTGGCAAGGTCGGCACGAACCCGCGCGCGTAGCCTCGGCAGCGCTTCCGCGAAGGCGACAAGGCTGGAGAACTTGGCTTCGTCACGGCAGGCGAGCCAGGCGGGATGGTAACGGTATTGCTTGCGCCCTGCCTGATCTCGGCCCGTCGCTTGAATGTGGCCCGACGGGTCCGGCGATATCCATACGTCTGTCCAGGCCGGGGGAATGGCGAGTGACCGGATTCGCGCCAGTGTGGCCCTATCGGCTATACGCTGGCCAGTGGGCGAGACGTAGGCTAAGCCGCGACCTGCCTTGCGCCGGCGGATTCCAGGCTCGGTGTCGATGACATAGGAAAGGTTGGCGCCCCCAGCGGCAACCGAGCCGCCCGGTGCGCCTGCTTCGGGTCTGTGTTTTTCGGCGAGCGTCAGCGTGGCTGTCTCCGGCGGTGGTTGAGGGGTGCCGTGTCACAATCCTCATGGCGGCTTCGTTGTTCCCCGCGTCGAGGTGAGGTGAGAAAGGGAGCAACTCTTGAGAAATACGGGTGCGCCATCTTCTCCTTGGAGAACATCCTCTGACCTCGTGTGGCGATCGGAATACCCAGTGTGATCAGAACCGAGATGCCGTAAACCGTAAGGCCGACGGCGCATCGCACCTCCAAGCGCAGGGCGGCGGGCTGAGCATGATTCCGACGATGATGGCGAGCGAGACCGGCGCGAGCAGGAAGCGCCTTGCCTGAAGCGCCACGACAAAGCCGAGGAAGCCGAGAAACAGAAGTGGTCGCTGACAGGCGTGAGGGTTTGCGCAAGTTTTTTGACCGATCGGGCGCCCTAGCGCGCGCCCAGGATCATCTCAATCGTCCAGCCGATGAGGATGGCGCTGTAGGCCTCGCGGCAGATGCGTCAATCGCTCGTGCTCAGGCTGCCCATGACTATTGCGCAGGGCGTAGACCGTGCGTTGCCTACCGTTTCCCGTTGCAGTTCCGTGTCTTCCAATCGCCACTTGTTCTCCTGGCTTTAGCGTCGACCGGCCCGTACCTGTCCTTCGAGGCTCCAGTCGCGGACAAGCCAGTTCCTTTCGCTGGGAGCGACAGACGATGCCCGTACGTTACTGCTTCGGCGATAGCGGAAGCCGCGCCGGACCGTGGATGACTGCGCCATCGGGAGCGAAGATCGAGCCATGGCATGGGCAGTCCCACGTCCGATCGGCATTGTTCCAGGTGACGGTGCACCCCTTGTGGGTGCAGTGAGCGGAGAAGGTGTGCAACTCGCCGGCCTCATCCCGCCAGGCGGCAACATGCCCCTCGTCTGTAACAAGCACGCCGCCGTGGCCGGGGACGATGTCGCCCACGCGCTCCACCACCGACTGGCTTTCGCCGCTCGTGTGAAAGTCCTGCGGGTACGGCCGCGTGGGATCGTAGAGCGCTTTCCAGGGTGTGGGCCGCCCCATGATCGCGTCGGCGATCATCATGCCGACAGCCGTCCCATTGCTGATGCCCCAGGCGTTGAAGCCGGTGGCGATATAGAAGCCGGGCGCCTTTTCCGGGGCCGGCTCGCCCGCATACGGCACCCGGTCGGCGGTGTCGTAATCCTCGTTGCACCAGCGCCAGACCGTCTCGCCGACCGGCAGGTGCCCACGCGTCCAGTCTTCGAGCTCCGCGAAGCGGCTTGCCACGTCGCCCTCCTGCCCGGTGTTGAAGCGCGGGCCGAGGGCAAGAAGCAGCGGGCCATCCGCGTCCCGCCCGGTCCGCAAGGAACGCGACTGCTCCTCTTCCACGGTGATGAACATGCCGTCGATCACCGCCGGATCTTTGACGCGGAAGGCCATGACTGTGTGGCTGCCCGGCTGCGTGCGGTTCGCCATGCCGACCGGGCTCTTCACGGTCATGTTGGTGGCCACTACCACGTTTTCGGCGTGCACCGTCCCGCCATCGGTGACGACGCGCCACCGGCTCGCCTCGCCGATGAACCGCACGCGGCTTTCCTCGAAGATGCGGCCGCCGCGATCCCCTACCGTGCGGGCGAGCTTGGTCAAATACATGGCCGGGTTGAACTGCGCCTGGTCGCGGAAAAGGAGCGCGCCTGCATTGTCGAAGGGAAGCGGCGCTCGATCGATCGCCTCCGCATGCAGGCCCAGGCTGCGAACGGCCTCGGCCTCCGCCTCGATGGCGGAGCGGAGGCTGGGATCCTGCGTATAGGTGTAGGCGGGCTTGGGCTCCAGGTCGCAGGCGATGCCATAATCCGCAATCCAGTCCTTGATGCAGTCTACTCCGGCCTTATTCGCCTCAGCATAGGCACGCGCCCGCTCGGTGCCGAGCTTTTCGAGCAGCTCGCGGTAGATCAGCCGGTGCTGCGTGGTGATCTTGGCCGTCGACCGCCCGGTCACCTGCCGTCCAACCCGAAGCCCTTCCAAGACGATGACCGAGCGCCCCGCCTCTGCGAGCCGCAAGGCGACAGTGAGGCCGAAGATGCCGGCACCGACCACGACCGTCTCGGCGTGGACGGATCCCTCGAGCGCCGGGTAGCCGGTGGGCTCGGCGGTGGCGACCCAGCAGCTTCCGGGTTTTCCGGAAAGTGCCCGCATCGGACTATTCGCTCTCATAGGTGTCGCCGAGCTCCGCCGCGGCGATGATATGGGGCTTCGCCTGCTCCAGCATCTCCCCGACCTTGGCCTTGCCGTCACAATGCAGCGTCACCACGTCGAGCGCGGCGAGACGGAAGTGGTAGTCGTGAGCGCCGTAGCCCTTCGGCGGCTGCGGGCCGCCATGGTTCGGATTCCCCAAATCGTTGACACAATGGCCGAGGCTTTCGGTCTTGGCGCCTGCCGTCGTTCGCTCCGGCAGGTACACGCTCCGATAGTGGAAGGTGGCCATAGGGGCGCCTGGACCCTCCACCACCAGCATGAAGTTCTTGGTCTGCGGGGATGCATCCCTCCAGACCGGTGGTGGCAAGACGTTTTTTCCATCGCGCACGTACTTGTCCGGAATTCTCTCTATGTTGCCAAAGGCCAGGTTCGAAAAAGCAAACGCCATCCATTCGTCTCCTCATCTTTGTCTGAGCCCAAACTCGGCAAGCGCCCGGAGTGTTCCGACGCTGGAAGGGAGTTCGGCGGAGGCATCGCAAAGGCCTCCGGAAGGCTCAAGGCAACGCCCTCTGAGACCCGAAACAGGCAGGGCAAATATGGGACATATGAGATGAGACAAAACAGCCATCGCTGAAAACACCTCCACCAAGGGTTGCCACGCACTTCGGTGCAGGGTGTCCCGAGGCGAACCGCCAGTGTCAGCCATTTTCCAGATTTGCAGCGGTCCATCGAACAAAGGGCCATCTTAGCCGTTTTAGCGGACAATTGCAGGTCAGGACCGTCCGCTATGTGGGAAGTCATCAACGAGAATCATGGTGGCATAAGCGCAGCCGCGGCTGTCGTGACGGTGGTGATATGGGCGCTCTACTTCCAACTTCTGCTGAATAGCTATCGCCACCGGATCCGCCCGAAGATCAATATCAACCGGGGCGGTGGGCGGTCGAGCAGTTCCAGATGCGTTATAAGCAACATGAGCGCGGAGGCGGTCTATGTGGAGGCAATTATCCTGACCCTCCGGGATGGTGACAAGCAGCTCGTCTTTCACCTGAGCGACCTCGACGTCACATTGTCGGCGGATGGTGACCTGCGCCCGCAGCTGTTCCAGGGCCCACTTGCAAGCGGCGAATTCATCGACATTGGATCCTTCAATAGTCTGATCGAGCGCGCTGAAAACACTTTCGAAACGGGGCAGACGCTGGCTGGCAGCGCCGAAAGCCTCGAGGTAATGGTGGTCTGCACCTACACTGCCGACGACGGCTTGATAGCAGCAGAGCGCCGTTTTGATCTGCCTTGCAAGGATGGAGAACGCCTTCTGAACCCGACGATGTTGTCCACGCGCCAGATCCGCTCGCGGAGGGAACGGCGAGATATCGAGAAGTTCATGCTCGACTGGTACGAAAGTGGAGCGAGCGCCCGCTGACCCATCGCAACTCCTATCGCTTGGATGCGCTTGATCCAGAAGATTCCCGCTGAAGATAGGCGATGACTACAGAGTCGATGTGATCGGCCAGCCACTCAGCCATCTCCTCTTCCTCACGGCAAATCTCGTCGCAAGTCTGCGCCGTATCCTGATCACCGAGCTGTCTCGCAGCAGCTGCCAAAATCTTGTAGGAGGCGATCTCCATGTGTTCGAAGGCGTAGCTTGCAAGCGCCCCTTTCACCACCTCATCGCCTGCGAACACACCGCCCAGGCCCTGCATGAACGCCGTCGCCTTTCCGGCCACATCCTTCGTGCCCGAGCTGGCTGTGCCTCGAGCCTTCAGGCAAGCCTCAAGCCGCACCTTCTGCGAGCGGGTCTCGCCGACATGCTGTTCGATCCGCGCCTTCAGTTGCGGGTAGTTCTCGATCGTGCCCCCAGGCGTGGTGTAGGTGACGGCATTGGTCGCCATGCTCTCCGGCATGGGCCGGACTGATCAGCGTGCCACTGCCGGCAGGCTGATGAGTGGATCATCGCTCATCTGGCTGATGGTTTCCAGTGTCATGTAGCGGGCGCGTTG
>NZ_WQNI01000011.1 GCF_010993735.1 Chelativorans alearensis | reverse complement strand
CACGGTGCGGCGCAGCGCTTCGACACCGGCGCGGTGGCCGGCCGTGCGCGGCAGGCCGCGGGCGCGCGCCCAGCGGCCGTTGCCGTCCATGATGATCGCGATATGCGCGGGCTTCACCCGGTCTTCCCCCTTTGGCTCCGATGGCCGCTCGTGGTCTGACCCAAACGGATGGTACCCATCTGTTTGGATAAGTCAGCCCACAAGCTATTAATCCGGTGGGGCGATTTGTCCTGACAGATGGGTACCATCTGTCAGGATCGCACCACTAGGCGATCGTCAGACCTGCATGATTTCAGCTTCCTTGTCCTCCAGAAGCTTGTCGATCACAGAGATCGTCTCGTCGGTCATCTTCTGCACGCGGTCGGACTGCTGATGGTGCTCGTCCTGGCTGATGTCGCCGTCCTTTTCGGCTTTTTTGAGGTGCTCCATGCCGTCGCGGCGTACATGGCGCGCCGCCACGCGCGCGCTCTCCGCATACTGATGGGCAATCTTCACCAGTTCCTTGCGCCGCTCCTCGTTGAGCTCGGGCAAGGGGATGCGCAGGGTGGTGCCCTCGACGATGGGGTTGAAGCCGAGGTTGGATTCGCGGATGGCCTTGTCCACCGCCTGCACCATCCCCTGGTCCCATACCGAGACCGAAATCATGCGCGGCTCGGGCACAGAGACCGTCGCCACCTGGTTGATGGGCATGGAGGTGCCGTAGGCCTCGACCTGGACCGGATCGAGGAGATTGGCCGAGGCACGGCCGGTCCTGAGCGAGGCGATATCGTGCTTGAACGCGCTCACCGCGCCGTCCATGCGCCTGTGGAGATCCTTGAAATCAACACCCTCGGGCATAACTGCCTCCCTTACGCTTTGACCGCGTCGAGGCCTGCCGGGTCGTTGTCGACGATCGTGCAGTGCCCCGCGCCCTTCAGAATGGCCGCGAACCCGCCTTCTTCGTGAATCGAGAAGACGATTATCGGTATGTTGTTCTCCCGCGCAAGGGCAATCGCCGCCGTGTCCATGATGCCGAGCCCTTCGCGCATGACGCGCTCGTGGCTCAGGCGCTCGTAGCGCACGGCGTTCTTGTCCTTGTGCGGATCGGCGGAATAGACCCCGTCGACCTGGGTTCCCTTGAAAAGCGCATCGGCGCCGATCTCCGCCGCCCTGAGCGCCGCCGCCGAATCCGTGGTGAAGAACGGGTTTCCCGTGCCGCCGGCGAAGATCACCACCTTGCCGGCGTTCATGTAGCTGGTCGCCTGGCGCTGCGAGAAGCTCTCGCACAATTCCGGCATGGCGATGGCCGATAATACCACCGCGTCGACGCCGATCTTGACCAGCGAGGTCCTGAGCGCCAGCGAATTGATGACGGTGGCAAGCATGCCCATGTGGTCGCCGGTCACCCGGTCGCCGCCCTTGGAGGCCACCGCGACGCCGCGGAAGATATTGCCGCCGCCGATGACGACGCCGACCTCGACACCCAGCGCGCGGGCCGCGGCGATGTCGGCGGCGATGCGGTCGACCACGGAGACGTCTATGCCGAAGCCCTGCTCTCCCATCAGGGCTTCGCCCGAGGCCTTCAGCACCACGCGGCGGTATAGGGGGGTCAAGCTCATCGTCTCCTCTTTACCATCCAGGTGTCACCGGTTTCCTGTCGCCCTACACGAAGGGCACCGCGTTGTCACGCGGTGCCCTTGCAGTTCCGGACAACCGATCCTCTACCACCGGCCCGCCTGGGCGCTTGCGGAAAAGTCGCCGTCAGCGGTCAAACCCAGCGATCAAACATTGCGACCGTCGGTATTACTTTTTCACCGCGGCCGCCACTTCGGCGGCAAAATCCGAGGTCTCGCGCTCGACGCCCTCACCCAGCGCGAAGCGCAGGAAGGCGGTGATCTTGGCGGGTGCCCCGATCTCCTTCTCCGCCTCTTTCAGCGCCTGCTCGACCGTCAGGTCGGGGTTGATGACGAAGGCCTGCTTCAGGAGGACGACCTCCTCGAAGTATTTGCGCAGCCGGCCTTCCACCATCTTCTCGATGATGTTCTCCGGCTTGCCGGACTGGCGCGCCTGGTCGGAGAAGATCTCCTTCTCGCGCGCCACCGCGGCCGGGTCGACCTCGCCTTCCGTCAGCGCCGCCGGGTTGGTCGCCGCCACGTGCATGGCCACCTGCCGGCCGAAGTTGCGCGCGACTTCAGCGTTGCCCTCGGTCTCGATCGCCACGAGGACACCGATCTTGCCGAGCCCGTCGGCCACCGCGTTGTGGACATAGGTCGCCACGGCGCCCTTGCCGACCGTAAGCTTGGCCGAACGGCGCAGCGTCATGTTCTCGCCGATGGTGGCGATGGCTTCCCTGATCGTGTCTTCCACGGATTTGCCGCCCGGATAGGCCGCCGCCGCAACCGCTTCGACGCTGCCGTCGGTGCCAAGCGCCACCGCGGCGACATTGCGCACCAGGTCCTGGAAGGCGTCGTTGCGGGCCACGAAGTCCGTCTCGGAATTGACCTCGACCGCCACCGCGCTCGTGGCGTCGGAAGCGATGCCGATCAGCCCTTCGGCCGCCGTGCGGCCGGACTTCTTGTCGGCCTTGGAAATACCCTTCTTGCGCAGCCAGTCGACCGCCGCCTCGATGTCGCCGCCGGTCTCCGAGAGCGCGGTCTTGCAGTCCATCATGCCCGCGCCGGTCATCTCGCGCAATTGCTTGACCTGTGCTGCCGAAATGCTCATCGTTGCCTCTTCATGTCCAAATTATGCGTGCGGCCCGGGCCCGCAAAGGGCGCCGCGGCCGCCGTCACCGTCGGGGCCGACTGGCCCCAGGAATGGGAGAAGGGGTAAAGCCCCCTTCCCTCAGGATCGTCGTCCCTCAGGACTTGTCGGCGTCCTCTGCGGGCACTTCCGCCGGCGCTTCGCTGGCCGCAGCCTCGTCCGCGGGCGCCTCTTCTGCCGGGGCCTCTTCTGCAGGGGCCTCGGCAACCGCCTCGGGCTCGGCCGGCACGTCTTCCAGCACCCGCTCGGCCGGCGCTTCGGCCGCTTCGCCGACATCCATGCCGAGCGCGCCCTGCTGGCGCTCGATGCCGTCGATGGCGGCCCTCGCTATCAGGTCGCAGTAAAGGGCGATGGCGCGCGAGGCGTCGTCGTTGCCGGGGATCGGATAATCCACCACCTCCGGGTCGCAGTTGGAATCGCTGATGGCGATCACCGGGATGCCGAGCCGGCGGGCTTCCTGCACGGCAATGGCTTCCTTGTTGGTGTCGATCACGAACATCATGTCCGGCGTCGAGCCCATGTCGCGGATGCCGCCCAGCGCACGCTCCAGCTTGTCGCGCTCGCGCTCGAGGTTCAGCCGCTCCTTCTTGGTGAAGCCCTCGGCCTCACCCGACAGAAGCTCGTCGAGCTTGCGCAGGCGCTGGATCGAGTTGGAGATCGTCTTCCAGTTGGTCAGCATGCCGCCGAGCCAGCGCGAGTTCACATAGTACTGCGCGCAGCGCTTGGCCGAGTCGGCGACGATGTCGGAGGCCTGGCGCTTGGTGCCGACGAACAGCACGCGGCCGCCCTTGGCCACCGTGTCGGACACGGTCTTCAGCGCCTGGTGCAGAAGCGGCACCGTCTGGCTCAGGTCGATGATGTGGATGTTGTTGCGGGCGCCGAAGATATAGGGGCCCATTTTCGGGTTCCAGCGGTGGGTCTGGTGTCCGAAGTGCACACCAGCTTCAAGAAGCTGGCGCATGCTGAAATCTGGCAGAGCCATTGTCGTTTTCCTTTCCGGTTAAGCCTCCGCGGACCGTCAGGCGGCAAGGCCGCCACCGGAGGTGTCAGCCGGATGTCTCCCGGACAGATACCTATTGGCCCGCGTGTGGAATGGGCGCGCATATAGAGGCATATGAAGACGAATGCAAGCGCCGGTGAGGGTGAACCGGCGTGAGGACCTCCGCGGGAGGAGGCGCCACCCGCGGGTTGGCTCCCTATGCTGCAGCGCATGCGGTCTTAACGGTCACTCGGCCGGAAGTGCCCTCGGCGCTGGCTCCTTGCTGTAAACTACCACACCGAACATCAGGACACCCAAAAAGATGACCAGGGAGCTTATGGCGGTCAGCGGCTCGAATGCAGTATACCCAAGATAAAGCAAGTACAGTGACGGCACAATCACCGCGACTCCTGTTGTATAGACCAAGTATTGAAGGTTCGCGAGCCTGCTCGTGGCTTTTGAGGGGTTAAGAGCATAGTAGCCGCCAAAGATCGCCATCGTCACCCATCCAAGAAGGTTGGCGTGGGCATGGGCGCCGATGACATTGTGCGTTCCAGAGATCGCCATTTGAAGGCCCATGGCGATACCTATGACCAGAAAGACGATAGCCGTCTTGAAGAAAAGCGTTGCTAGACTCGGCATGGCCGTTTCCCCTTTCGATCTCTCATCTTGAAGAGGCCGGCAATTGTACGGCGGAACACTTTACGCCGATAGCTGAACAAAATAGGCAGGCAGGCTCGGAGTTCGATGGGCCATAAGCCGGGAGTGGAAAGGCGGCCCTTCACCTCAGCCGGCGATGCCTCGGGAGCGCGAGTGCAGCGCCCGCCCCGCGCCTTAATTGCCGCTTTCGCGGGCACACCCCTCGTCCGGCTCGAAAAGCGTCAGATCGGCCAGCTTCGCCGTCATCGAATAATCGGCGTAGCGGATCATCATGTCGCGCTGGATACCGCTCTCATGCAGCTTGAAGCTGACATTGTATTCGCTGACCTCTTCGCCGTCCGACGCCTCGCCGTCGAAATAGGCGGCCGTCACCGGCAGAAACGTGTCCCGGGCAAGCGGGCCCAAGGCCTTACGTTCGGTGTCGCCCTCGTCCACCGGCTTCGGTTCGCCGACCACGACCGAGACCATCACCGCGTTGTCGGTGAATTCGGTTCCGTCGAAGATGGCGCTCTCGTAGAAGCGCTCGCCTTTCTTCGCCTTTTCCAGAAGCTCGCGCAGCTGACCCGTGGGAAAGAGCACCGTCGCGAACGACCGCTCGGTCTTTTCCGGCTGCTCGTATTCGACCACCGTGCCCGTGTCCTTGCGCCTGGCGGTGCCCTTCACTTCGTTGTCGAGTTGCTCGTCGATAAAGGATTTGGTGACGAAGCGGAAAGTCTCGCCCGCCGCGTCCTCGAAACTGGTCACCCGCTGGTCGACCAATCTCGACCCTTCCGTCATCTCAAAGCGCATGACAATACGGGACTTCAGGGTATAGCCTTCGCATGCCGATCCGGAGAATTCGAAAACCCAGCGGCCGGTAAGCGCTTCGATCTGCGCCTCCTCGTCCGCCTCGGAAAGTGCGAGATCGTAGACGGCGCGATGCGGCAAAAGGGCCTGCGCGGCGGCCGCACCGGCAAAAGCGCACAGGAACGATGTGAGGAGCAGCACGGAAGCACGCGGTACACGCATGTGGAAATCTCCGTCATGGAACGGTTTTATGGTATCGCGCTTCTCAGCCACGGATGAACGCCTGTCGTGGCGAAAGAGAGGCGATTTTGCAAGGGCGAAGAGCGAGGAAAACATTCATGGCCACCACCATCGAGAAGCGGCTCCTGGAACTGGGCGTCGAACTGCCGGCGCCGGCGACGCCGGCCGCCAACTATGTGCCGTCCGTCAAGACGGGCAATCTGCTCGTGACCTCCGGCCAGCTTCCCATGAAAGACGGCAAGCTGATGGCCATGGGCCTTTTGGGCCGTGAGCTCGGCACCGAAGCCGGCAAACTGGCGGCCAAGTGGTGCGCCGTCAACGTTTTGGCCCAGGCTCGCGCCGCTCTCGGCGAACTGGAGCACATCAAGCGCATCGTCAAGATCACCGTCTTCGTCGCCTCGACGCCGGACTTCACCGAGCAGCACCTGGTCGCCAACGGCGCTTCCGATTTTCTCGTCGCCGCTCTTGGCGATGCTGGCCGCCACGCCCGTGCCGCCGTCGGCATGGCCTCCTTGCCGATGAATGCTCCGGTGGAAATCGAAGCCATTATCGAAATCGCTTGAGGCTCATCCGCATGCCCGACATCTCCTGGCTGACGGCACGGCCGATCGCCCACCGCGGCTTTCACGACATGAACGACAAGCGGTGGGAGAACACGCTTGCCGCCTTCGCGGCGGCGGCCGAGCGTGACTACGCGATCGAATGCGACGTGCACCTGGCCGCCGACGGCGTGCCGGTGATCTTCCACGACGAGGAGCTGGAACGGCTCACCGGGCAGGAAGGCAAGGTCTGGCAGCGCACGGCGGCCGAGCTTGCCGCCCTCAATATCGGCGGCACCAAGGAGCGGGTGCCGACACTGGCGAAGGCGCTCGAGGCGATCGGCGGGCGCGTGCCCGTCGTCATCGAACTCAAGGGTATCGCCGGGCATGACGCCGGTCTGGTGGAGAGCGTTCTTGACTGCCTTTCCGCCTATTCCGGCCCGGCCGCCCTCATGTCCTTCAACCATTGGATCATCCGCGGCCTTGGCAGAAACGCGGGGCGGTTCCCCGTCGGCCTCACCGCCTGCGGCCGGAGCACGGCCGACATGGAGGCACATTTCTCCATGCTGGCGCATGGCATCTCGTTCGCCTCCTACAGCGTGGACGATCTGCCCAACCCCTTCGTCTCCTTCCTGCGCGAGCGCCTTTCCCTGCCCGTCATCTCCTGGACGGTGCGCAACGAGGCGGGCGCGGAAAGGACCTTCCGCTACGCCGATCAAATGACCTTCGAGGGATTTGCACCCTAAGATTCGATATCTATCTTGTGTGCAATGGCACGGGACACGACATGCACGACACCACCCCGGCAGCGACCCTGACCGTTGCGCCCAGCCTGGATGCCTTCACGGCGGAGGAATGGGCCGGTCTTTCCGGCGCCGCGCGGGGAAACGAGGGCGCGCCCTACAATCCGTTCGTCTCCCACGCCTTCCTCACGTCGCTGGAGGAAAGCGGCTGCACCACCCGCGGGACGGGATGGCTCGGCCAGCACCTCAGGCTGGAAGACGCGAGCGGCGCGCTCCTGGGGGCTGTGCCGTGCTATCTGAAGTCCCACAGCCAGGGGGAATATGTCTTCGATCACGGCTGGGCCGATGCCTTCGAGCGGGCTGGCGGGCGGTATTATCCGAAGCTGCAGGTCTCCGTGCCCTTCACGCCCGCCACCGGGCCGCGCCTCCTGGTCGGCCGAGGCGCCAATCCGCGCGCTGCGCGCCAGGCGCTGGCCGAGGGGCTGAAGACACTCACCGACCGGCTGGGCGTCTCCTCGCTCCACGTCACCTTCGCGCGGGAAGAAGACGTCACCGCGCTGGAAGCGGCGGGCTTCCTGATGCGCACCGATCAGCAGTTCCACTTTTTCAACGAGGGCTACACGTCCTACGACGACTTCCTGGCCAGCCTTGCCTCACGCAAGCGGAAGGCGCTGAGGAAGGAGCGGCGGGCAGCCTGCGAGGCGGGCATCGAGATCGACTGGCTGACGGGCAGCGACCTGACCGAGGCCGCGTGGGACGACTTCTTCGCCTTCTACATGGATACCGGCAGCCGCAAATGGGGCCGCCCCTACCTCAACCGGCGCTTCTTCTCGCTGATCGGCGAACGGATGGCCGACGACATCCTGCTCGTCATGGCCAGGCGCGGAGGGCGCTATATCGCCGGCGCCATCAACTTCATCGGCGGGGATGCCCTTTACGGCCGCAACTGGGGCTGCGTCGAGCATCATCCCTTCCTGCATTTCGAGGTTTGCTATCATCAGGCGATCCAGTTCGCCATCGAGACGGGCCTGAAGCGCGTGGAAGCCGGCGCGCAGGGCGAGCACAAGCTGGCGCGGGGTTATTTGCCGGTTATCACCCGCTCCGCCCACTATATCGCCCACCCCGGCCTGCGCCGCGCCATCGCCGACTATCTGGCGCGCGAGCGTGAGGATGTGGAGACGATGGGCGAGATTCTTGCAGAACATTCTCCCTACAGAAAGGAAGCGTGAAAAACCGGGACTTGACCGGCGCCCGTCCACGTCACAAAACATCGCGGCGGCTTAAGAAAATCGAGGAACGCAATGACGACGAAGGCTTACGACGAGGGCAATCCCTTCGCCAAGATCCTGCGCGGCGAGTTGCCTGCGCACAAGATCTACGAGGACGAGGAGACGTTCGCCTTCATGGATATCATGCCGCGCGGCGACGGCCATTGCCTGGCGATCCCAAAGCGCCCTGCCCGCAACATATTCGACGTCGACCCCGACAGCCTCGCCGCCCTCATGCGCACCGTGCAGAAGCTGGCACGCGCCGTCGTCAAGGCGCTCGGCGCCGACGGGGTGACGGTCCAGCAGTTCAACGAGCCGGCCGGCGGCCAGATCGTCTTCCACCTGCACGTCCACATCCTTCCCCGCTTCGAAGGCGTGGCGCTGCGCCCGCATACCGGCGAAATGGCGGACCAGGCCGTGCTGGCCGAGCAGGCGCGGAAGATCCGCGCCGCGCTGGAGGTTGACGGGGCGTGAAGCTTTCCCGCGAGACGATCGGTACAGCCTGGGCCGGAATGCGGTACCCGGCCGTCAACAGACTTTTCACATTCGCCTGCTTCTCGACCTCGCCGCCGCTGGGCTCGGTGGCCAGCTTCATCTGGCATGGCGGCGCGCTCTGGTGCACGTTCGAGATCGCATCCGGCCGCCGCAGGCTCAGCACCGACCGCTATATGCTGGTGTCGGCGATCCTGCTCTATACCTATGTCGCGGCAGGCCTCCTGTCCTTCCTTCTCAACGATCCACGCTGGGAATATGCGCATACGCTCATTCCGCTGGCGACGTTCGTCTTCTTCCCCTTCTCCTATTCGATCTGGAGCATCTCGCATAAGGACGATCTGTCATCCGCCGCCGCTCTTGCGGGCATGACGGCCGGCTACGGCGCCCTGGCGCTGGCGCTTATCCAGTACTTCATTCTCGGCATGCGGGTGGAAGGCGGGGCCGGCAATGCCCTGGTTTTCGCCACGGTCACCTGCATGACCGGCTCCGTCAGCTTGGCCGGCGCGCTCATGCTGACGACGCGTTGGCAAATCCCCATGGCGGGGGGGTATCTGGCGGCGGTCCTGGCGGTGCTCCTGTCCGGCTCCCGATCGGTATGGCTGGTCATGGCAGTCGTCTCGCTCGCCATCCTCCTTGTCTGCCACCGCCAGCTGCGGACACTCCTGAAGGGCCACCTCGTCAAGACAGTCGCCGCCATAGCGGTGATCGCTACTCTCTCCTCCGGCGTTCTATTGAGCCGCGTGGAGAGCCTGTCCGCCGACTGGGCCGAGCTGGCGGAAAATGGAGAATACGATTCTTCCCTCGGCCTTCGCCTGGCTCTGTGGAAAGTGGGCACGGATCGATTCTTCGAACGCCCCTTGCTGGGCAACGGGCCTCATCGTACCCATCAGCTCATCCAAGATGGGCTTGCCAACGATTTCGACCTTAGTGTCCAGTTCACCCACTTCCACAACGGCTTTCTGACGCTTCTGGTCGAAACCGGGCTCATCGGCGGGGGCGCGGTGATCGCGCTTTTCCTGCTGGTGGCATGGGTGACGATACGCACGCTTGCCACCAGCAGCGAGGAAACCGCCCGTTTCGGGGCGATGATCCTGCTCATCTTCTTCTTGAACTATGCCCTCGGCGGCAGCTTCAACCTGGTCCTAGGGCACGACATCATCGACGTCATGTTCATGATCTTCCTGATTACCGGCTTGCTGCTGGCATGCGGGACGTCGATGCAGGAAGGCAAGGTTGCGGAAGCAAAAACAGAAGGTTAGGCGCAAAAGCGCGAGGTTTACGGGAAAACCAGCAAACCCATGCCGAGGGTAGCCTCGCCCACCAGGATGCCAACGATGACGCGTTTGCCGGCGGCGAGATAGGCGAGAAATCCGGCTATGCCGGCACCGACGCGAAGAAGAAGCGGCGTGCCGGCGAGCGCGCCGCTGGGGAAGATCACGAGATTGGCGATGACGGCGGCCACCAGCGCCGTGGCGATGCAGCGCACCAGCACGATGAGTTCCGATTCCTCGGAAATCCGCCCGCCGAGATAAACCCCGAGAAAGCGCCAGAAATCCGTTGCCAGCCACCCGGCGACGAGGATGAAGACATAGGGCCACCACCAGGCGTCGATCGCGGTAAATGTCACGCCTGGTGCCTCCTCTTGCCGACAAGGTGAATGCCGAAGGCAGCCAGCCCCGCCACCATGCCCGCGGCTACGAGGTCGAAATCCGGCGTCAAAAGGTGGAAGACGGGACCGAGCGCGAGGCCGAGTATCATCGCCACCTGCCCTGCCCGCTCGCGCGCCGAGCCCCACAGCGAAGTGAGGAAGTACATGGGCGTGAGGAAGAAAAGTGCGGCCGAGACGGCGGGCGGCAGCCGCCCGGCGATCAGGAATACCGCCGCCACCACCACCATGTTGCCGAGCACCAGCGTGGAACCCAGCCCCGCATAAAAGGAGGTGCGCATCGGCCGCGGCACATGCCGGAACCGATCCATCGCCAGGACCCAGGAGGTGACGGCGACGAAATGGGAAAGCGCGTAAAGCACCCAGGTCGGCGTCTTGGCCGTGCGCATCTCCGGCGTCAGCGCCACCACCATCGGCGCCAGGCGCACCGACGACAGGGCCACGGCGAAGGCCGCCGCCGGAAGACCGTTGCCGGCCAGAATGGCACCGACAAGCACCACCTTGCCCGGCAGCGCCCAAACGACGCCGGTCATGAAGACGGTCTCGGCCAACGTCAGCCCGGCATCGCGCGCCAACCCGGCAAAGCCGACGAAGGCGCTTACCAGGATAAGGCCGGGAATGGAGAATGCAGCGCGGGCACCGCGCCTGAACCAGGCGGCGCGCCCTTCATGACCGCCGGATTGGGCAATTTCGAAATCGTGCATGGAACCGCCGAATAGCACAGCCGCCGGCATCATGCGACAAGCCTGCCGCGCTTCTCTTGGCTCACGGACGGCTCTCGGCTTGCACCAGTTGGGCAAACAAAAAAGCGCGGATCCATAAGACCCGCGCCCATTGTCCAGAAAGCCTACGTGGCGTCAGTCCTTGCGCGGCAGTTGCGGCACCAGGCTGCGCTTGGGCGGTTCCTTGCGCGCCGGCGGGCGCTTTGCCTTGGGCTTGGCTTTCGCCACGCCCGGCTTCCTCTTCTTCGCCGGCGCCGTCTCGCGTTTCGGCTTCACAGGCGCATCGTCGGGGATCGCGTCGAGCTTCAGCGCTGCCTTGTCCTCATCCAGCGTCACGCGCACGGTGCCGCCGCGCTTCAACTTGCCGAACAGGACTTCCTCGGCGAGCGGCTTCTTGATGTGCTCCTGGATGACGCGGCCGAGCGGACGGGCGCCCATGCGCTCGTCGTAGCCCTTCTCGGCAAGCCAGGCGACAGCCTCGTCGGACAGATCGAAAGTGACGCGCCGCTCGGCGAGCTGCGCCTCGAGCTGCATGACGAACTTCTGCACCACCTGATGCACCACCGGAACAGGCAGCGAACCGAACGGGATGATGGCGTCGAGCCGGTTGCGGAACTCCGGCGAGAAGAGCCGGTTGATCGCCTCCATGTCGTCGCCCTCGCGCTTCGACGAGCCGAAGCCGATGGCAGGCCTTGCCATATCCGCCGCGCCCGCATTGGTGGTCATGATCAAGATGACGTTGCGGAAGTCGATGCGCTTGCCGTTGTGGTCGGTCAGCTTGCCGTGGTCCATGACCTGCAACAGGATGTTGAACAGATCCGGATGCGCCTTCTCGACCTCGTCGAGCAGGAGCACGCAGTGCGGGTGCTGGTCGACGCCGTCGGTGAGAAGGCCGCCCTGGTCGAAGCCGACATAGCCCGGAGGCGCGCCGATCAGCCGCGAGACGGTGTGACGCTCCATGTATTCGGACATGTCGAAGCGCAAAAGCTCCACGCCGAGCGAGGCGGCGAGCTGGCGGGCAACCTCGGTCTTGCCGACACCCGTGGGGCCGGAGAAGAGGTAGGAGCCGATCGGCTTTTCCGGCTCGCGCAGGCCGGCGCGGGCGAGCTTGATCGACGAAGCGAGCGCCCCGATGGCCTCGTCCTGGCCGTAGACCACGCGCTTCAACTCGGTCTCGAGGCCCGAGAGCACCTTCTCGTCATCGGCCGAAACGGTCTTCGGCGGGATACGCGCCATGGTGGCGATGGTGTTCTCGATCTCCTTGACGCTGATCGTCTTGCGCCGCTTGGACTCGGGCAAAAGCTTCTGCGAAGCGCCGGTCTCGTCGATGACGTCGATGGCCTTGTCGGGCAGCTTACGGTCGTTGATATAACGCGCCGAGAGCTCCACCGCCGCCTTGACGGCATCGTTGGTGTATTTGACCCTGTGGAAGTCCTCGAAATAGGGTTTCAGGCCCTTCATGATCTCGATGGCATCGTTCACCGTCGGCTCGTTGACGTCGATCTTCTGGAAGCGACGCACCAGCGCCCGGTCCTTCTCGAAGAACTGGCGGAACTCCTTGTAGGTCGTCGAGCCGATGCAGCGGATAGCGCCCGCCGACAGTGCCGGCTTCAACAGGTTGGACGCGTCCATGGCGCCGCCGGACGTGGCGCCGGCGCCGATCACCGTGTGGATCTCGTCGATGAACAGGATGGCGCCGGGGAAATCCTCCAACTCCTTGACGACCTGCTTCAGCCGCTCCTCGAAATCGCCGCGATAGCGGGTGCCGGCGAGCAGCGTGCCCATGTCGAGCGCGAAGATGGTGGAATCGAGCAGCACCTCCGGCACGTCGCCCTCGACGATGCGCTTGGCGAGCCCCTCGGCGATCGCCGTCTTGCCGACGCCGGGATCACCCACATAGAGCGGGTTGTTCTTGGAGCGGCGGCACAAGATCTGGATCGTGCGGCTGATCTCCGGCTCGCGGCCGATCAGCGGGTCGATGCGTCCCGCCCGCGCCTTGGCGTTGAGGTTGATGCAATAGGCAGACAGCGCGTCCTGCTGCTGCTTCTTCTTCGCACCCTCCTCCGTCTCCGCGCCGGGCGCGCCGGCCTGGTCCTCGTCGGCGCCGCGCGGGGTGCGCGTCTCCGAGGCGCCGGGGCGCTTGGCGATGCCATGGCTGATGTAGTTGACCGCGTCGTAGCGGGTCATCTGCTGTTCCTGCAGGAAATAGGCGGCATGGCTCTCGCGCTCGGCGAAGATGGCAACGAGCACATTGGCACCCGACACTTCCTCCCTGCCGGAGGATTGCACATGGATGACGGCGCGCTGGATGACGCGCTGGAAGCCCGCGGTCGGCTTTGAATCCTCGTCATAGCCGGTGACGAGATTGTCCAACTCGCCATCGATATAGTCGAGCACCGTGCGCCTCAACTCGTCGAGATCGACGCTGCAGGCCCGCATGACGGCGGCTGCATCGCCATCATCGATCAATGCCAACAGAAGATGCTCCAGCGTGGCATATTCGTGATGGCGTTCGTTGGCATAGGTCAGCGCCTGATGCAGCGCGCGTTCCAGGCCTTGCGAGAAAGCCGGCATTCAATACCTCATTTCTTTTCCATCACGCACTGCAGCGGATGCTGATGCTGACGGGCAAAATCCATGACCTGGGCCACCTTGGTCTCGGCCACTTCGAATGTATAGACGCCGCATTCACCGACGCCGTGGTTGTGAACGTGCAGCATGATCGTGGTGGCAGCTTCCCGGTCCTTCTGAAAGAAGCGCTCCAGAACATGAATGACAAACTCCATCGGCGTGTAGTCGTCATTCAAGAGCAGCACGCGATAGAGGCTCGGCTTCTTGGTCTTCGTCCGGGTCCGGGTAATGACCGCCGTGCCGCGCCCGGTGCCGTTGCCGTCCTCACGGGCCATCCGCAAAGGGTCACCTGGCATCTTGCTCTCGCCGATCGTCACTGGTCCCATGCTCTCCGCCGCGCCTCTCCGTGAGGAGCGACATGTAGGTACTCACCTGACGATTTTAAGCCCTTCTGCCGTGCTGACAATACGGATTGCGCGCACCCTGCCGCAATTTTTCGAAACACGGCGCTTGCGGCCGCCTATAAGGGGCGCCAAGCTCGGCCTTTGAGTCTGGCCCCCGTTCAAATCCATTTCAAATATGTTTCGAATTGGAAAATTTTATGCAGGATTTAAGACACCATAAACGAATTGGTAACGGCCCCGCCCTACCGTCGATAAAAATGGGTCGATCGGTTGAGGCCCTCAACGAAGATTATACAATGGGTGCGGTCGTGCGTCAGGCACTTGCAGCTTTCGCGGGGTTTTTTCGGCTTTCCTTCAGTTTCGCCATAGCGGCGATGACCGCCGCGGCGTTGATGCTCGCGGCAGCCCAGCCTGCCGCTGCGAATTCGAAATACGCAGGCATCGTCATCGACACCAAGACGGGCAAGGTGCTCTACGAGGATAGTGCCGACGCCCCGCGCTACCCCGCCTCGCTCACCAAGATGATGACGCTCTACCTCGTCTTCGAGGCGCTGGAGAGCGGCAGGATCTCCAAGAACTCACGCATCACCTTCTCGCGCAACGCTGCCGCGGAGCCGCCGACCAAGCTCGGCGTGCCGGCCGGCCAGAGCATCGTCGTGGAGCAGGCTATCCATGCGCTCGTCACGCGATCGGCCAACGACGTCTCCACGGCCGTTGCCGAATTCCTCGGCGGCTCGGAAGCGAAGTTCGCTGCGATGATGACGAACAAGGCGCGCCATCTGGGCATGTCCTACACCACCTTCAAGAACGCCCACGGCCTGCCCAACAGCGCGCAAAGGACGACGGCGCGCGACATGGCGCGGCTCGGCATCGCGCTGCGCGAGCACTTCCCGCAATATTACGACTATTTCTCCACCCGCTCGTTCACCTATGGCGGCCGCCGCATCAGCACGCACAACAACCTGCTCGGCCGCGTGAAAGGTGTCGACGGCATCAAGACCGGCTATATCCGCGCTTCCGGCTTCAACCTCGTCTCATCCGTCTCGACGGGTGGAAAGAGCATCGTCGCCGTGGTGATGGGCGGCAGGACCGCGCGCTCGCGTGATGCACATATGGTCAACCTCATCCAGCGCACCCTGCCGAAAGCCTCGACCGGCGGCGACCGCATCCTGATCGCCAGGGGCGCAGCCACGCAGACCGTCGCCGCGGCCATGCTGCCGCGCAGCGCGCCCGTGCCGGCGGACCGCCCCGAGGACGCTCCCGTCACGGCTTATGCCGAGGAACAGGGCTCGGCCACCGCCGCTGCCGCAGCCTTCCCGGAGGCCGTCGCCCCGAGGCCTCAGGCCGAGGTCGATCCGGTGTCGACGGCTTCGACCGCCATGCAAGGATGGGTGATCCAGGTCGCCTCGATGCCGAGCGAAGACGAGGCCAAGCGCCGCCTTGCCGAGACGAGCCAGCAAGCAGCGACCGTCCTGGCCGACGCCACGCCCTTTACCGAGGTCTTCCAGATGGATGGCAGGACCTATTACCGCGCCCGCTTCGGCGGCTTTTCGGGCAAGTCGGACGCGTGGCGCGCCTGCGAGACGCTCAAGAAGAGGAACGTCGCCTGTTACGCGGTGGAAAACTGATCGCTCTGCTTGGTAGGTATCTGCGTCCAGGGAGTTACTCGTGATCGGACAGGAGAACATCTCGCGCTTCGTTGATGCGCGCAGCAAGAAAGGACGAGCCGCCCATATCGGGATGCAGACGTTGCATCAGGCGGCGATGAGCCTTGCGGATTTCCGCCGCGGGCGCACCAGCCTCAAGACCAAGGACCTCGTAGGCCTCCTCCTTGGTCATGCGGCCCGCACCGCGCGCGCCTCCATGCCGCCCGCCCTCGTGCGCATCCGCGCCTTCGCGCCAGACGGGAAAGCGGCTGTCAAGATACGTTTCCAATAGCTGCAGGCTCTCGCCGTCGCCGCCTAGCTCGGTCCTGAGCGTCAAAAGCTCCTCAAGGCTCATTTCGGCGAGACGCCGCCCTTCGTAGCGGCCAGCGAGCACCGTTCCCTCAAGGGCGCCGGTGTCGTGGTCGAGCTCCATTTCGAGCGCCGCGGAGCGCACGGTCGAGCGCTGTCCTCCCGCCCGCCTGGCGTTGCCGCGCAGCCGGCTGGAGCCGAGCCACGCCGCCGCCCCGGAAAGAAGCATGCCGCCGAGCCCTGCCCTGCCGGTAAACAGCATCACCAGCCCCGCAATGCCGAGCACGAGCGGCCCGGCAAGACGCAGCGCGCCGGCAATCGCCGTCGGGCTGGCGCGCGTAAAGGCGAGTGCGGCCAGAAGCAGCACCAGCAAGAGCGCAAACGCGACAAAGGGAACGGTCATCGCCTCCTGCCGCTCAGATGCTCGATCATGAGCCGGTCTTCCGCGCTGCCACGTGCTTCGAGCGCGGCAAGGCCGCCGGTGGCGAAAACAGCAACAGAGGAGAGCAGCCTGGCAAGCGTGTCGGCGGCGCTGCGGTCGAAGCGGAACCAAGCCCCCTTGGACAACCGGGCGATCTCGCGGAAAGCGCTGGTAGCGGCCGGATCGGACCCTTCCTGGAACAGGAAGACCGGCACGCCCTTCAACCCCAACTGCCCCGCCCGCTCGGCCAGTTCGTCGACATTCTCCTCCATCGCATCACCGATGAAAACCAGCGCGTTCACCTTGCCGCGTTCATGCTCCCTCAAGGCATGCGACAGCACCTTGCCGATCTGCGTGCGGCCGCCGCGGCAGTCGATGCGCGTCATCAGCCTCTTGAGGGCCGCCGTATCGGTGACGAAACGCGAGGCGGCGCTCTCGCCGAAGCCGCGGTAATAGACGAGCTGCACGGCGAGCGCACCCGCCTTGCCCACGGCATCGAACATCTTCGCCTGTATCTCGCAGGCAAGGTCCCAGGTGGGCTGGCGGCTCATGGTGGCATCGAGCGCGAGGATGAGGCGTCCGGCTCCTTTGCCCGGCATGGCGAGGGCCCTTGCCTGGCGCACGAAGGCCTCCACCGCGCTCTTCTCCGAGCGCGGCTTTGAGACGTCCGCCCTTCGGCCGGTTTCGACCGGCGTCTTCTTGTCGCTCATGAGAACAAGATGTGGTGAGCGAGCGCCGCTGGCAAGCCCTTCGCCGCCTTACAGGAGACCAAGCTCGGTCAGTTCGCGGCGCAGATGGTCCGGCATCTCGTCCGCGCCCTCTCCCGAGCGGATGTCCAGCGGCGCATCCTCGGGCTTGAGATAGCGCCAGCCCTGGAAAGGCCGTTTCGGCTGCCATTCCGTGCGCACGACTTGCCGGTCCAGCACGAGACGGCAGCGCGAAATCCCCTCGCCGTCCGTGAAGGGGCGGATGTCGAGAAGCCGCTGCCGGCACTGCACCATACCCTTGACCACCCAGTAGAGCGATCCGCCGTCGGTAAGCTCCGCCATGCGCTTGGGGATCATGCGCGTGGTGTGGAAATGCTCGACCGGCTCACCGCGCCGCCTCTTCTCCTCAAGGCGCATGGCGATCCATGCCTCCAGGTCTTCCGGGCTGTCGCAGCCGACACAGAGTTTTATGAGGTGAAGCGCCATAGGGCGTTTTTTAGGACGGCAGGTTGGCGGAAGGAAGGCTTATCGGGATGCGTTCCACAGCTCGCGCCCCGATCAGCCGATGGGATCCTCGACCCACGGATGCCGGTGCTCGGCATAGACGGCTTGCACCGGCGCCGGGAAGGCCGGATCGGCGAACGCGCCGACGGCGACGGCAAGCAACTCCGGCTTGCGTTGTGGCTCCCAGAAAACCGTCGAACCGCAAGAAGGACAGAAATGAAACGTCACTGGGAAGCCGCTGTCGGACGGGCGCGCATAGCGTCGGCTCGAGCCTTCCACATGGACATCCTCCTTACGGAAGAAGGCGGCAATGCCGTAGGTGCTACCGGTCCGCCTTTGGCAGGCAAGGCAATGACACAGCGACACCTTTTCGGGCTCGCCGGCACAAGCCACGCGCAGGTTGCCACAAGTGCACGTCGCAATTCTCGCCACGGCCCACCTCCGCTAGCATTCCACCACATTCACCGCCAGACCGCCGAGGCTGGTCTCCTTGTAGCGCTCGTTCATGTCGAGCCCGGTCTGGCGCATGGTCTCCACCGCCGCGTCCAGTGAGACGAAGTGCTTGCCGTCTCCCTTCACGGCGAGCGAAGCGGCGGTGACGGCCTTTACCGCGCCCAGCGCGTTGCGCTCGATGCAGGGCACCTGCACGAGGCCGGCCACCGGGTCGCAGGTCATGCCCAGATGGTGCTCCAGCGCGATCTCGGCGGCGTTTTCCACCTGCTCGGGCGTGCCGCCCAGGACCGCGGCCAGCCCGGCAGCCGCCATGGCCGAGGCCGAGCCCACCTCGCCCTGGCAGCCGACCTCGGCGCCGGAGATGGAGGCATTGTGCTTTACGATGCCGCCTACGGCCGCCGCCGTCAGCAGGAAGTCGCGGATGCCCCTTTGGTCGGCGTCGACATGGAAGCGCAGCCAGTAGCGCAGCACTGCCGGCACGACGCCGGCTGCACCATTGGTCGGCGCGGTGACGACGCGCCCGCCGCCGGCGTTCTCCTCGTTCACCGCCATCGCGTAGACGGACAGCCAGTCGTTGGCGGCAAGCGGGTTGGGCCGGTTCTGCCGCCATTCCTCCTCCAGCTTCTCGTGGAGCTGGCGCGCGCGGCGGCGCACCTTCAGCCCGCCCGGCATGACGCCGTCCTGCGACAGCCCGCGCTCGATGCAGCCGTGCATGGCTTGCCAGATGCGGTCGAGGCCGGCATCGAGCTCCGCGGCGTCCATGCGCGTTTCCTCGTTCGCGCGCTTCATCTCGGCTATCGAGAGCCCGCTCTTCGCCGCCATCTCCAGCATCTCGCGCGCATTGGCGAAGGGATAGGGCACATCTCGGTCGACCGCCGGCTTCTTCGCGGCCTTCAGCGCCTGCAGTTCCTCTTCGGAGACCACAAAGCCGCCGCCCACCGAGTAATAGATGCGCCTGAGCAGCAACCGGTCGTCGGCGTCGAAGGCGTTGAAGGCCATGCCGTTGGCGTGGCCGGGCAACGGCGCTTTCCTGTCGAAGATAACGTCGCTCTCGGGATCGAACCGGTATTCGGGATGGCCGGGCGGGCCGAGGCGCCGCGTCCGTCTGATCTTGCCCAGAACCTCGTCCGCTTTATCCGGGTCCACCGTCAGCGGCGTCAGGCCTTCCAGCCCGAGGATCACCGCCCTGTCCGTTGCATGCCCGACGCCCGTGAAGGCAAGCGAGCCGTGCAGGCTGACCGACAGTCGCGCAACTTGCGCGCCCGCCGGCCGCGGCCACTCACCTTCCGCAATCTCGCGCAGGAAACGCTCCGCCGCCACCATAGGCCCCATGGTGTGGGAACTCGACGGGCCGATGCCGATCTTGAAGAGATCGAACACGGAAAGAAACATGCTCCAACTCCGGCTGCACGGGAACGCTGCACTCTTCCATGCGCGTACCCGCCCGCATATGCGTGTCAGGAAACGACATCGCAAGCGCATCGGCCCGAAAATCGGAATCGATTTTCGGAAGCACGATGCGCAGGTTCAACAACCTACAGCGTCCTTTGTGCGTCCTAAAGGACGCACGGCGCTGTAGTGCAAGCTTAAAAACAAAAGGGCGCAGCCGAACGGCTGCGCCCTTTTGTTCGAAGTGAACCGGTTCTGTTGCTCTCAGCTCGCCGCGATTACGGCAAGAGATTCGCTTCCTGCAAAGAGCCAGGCCAACAGGATGATGCCGGCAAGCCCGATCACTGCCTTGGCGGTGACGCCCCAGCAGGATTTCTGAACGCTTTCGTCCATTGAATTCCCGTTTAGTCGTTGTTCTTGCGCCAGCCCAAACGCCCCCGTGGCCGACCGCTTCAGCCGGGAGATACTCCGCTCCATGCGGCGATGCAACCGGAAAAGCGGCAAGATGTGGGCGCCGGATCATCACCCACCGCTGTGACGCGTGTACCAATACAGTTATTTCAACAACTTATTCGGAAGGCGGCGTTCGCAAATTTTCAACGAATACGGCGAAATGCGGGCGCTATCCACAGACCCCAAACGGTCTCAGCCCGGCGCAGGCAACAGGCGGTCGATTCGTCCCGTCAACCGGTAGGCCAGAAGCCCCACCCATTCGCGCATTGCCGTTGTCGTGTTGCGCAGCGAATCGAGCACATTGTCGGCGGCAAGGCCGAAACGCTCCGTGCCCGATGTCTTGTAGTCGACCGGCCAGGGCACAATGGGGAAATCCGCCTGTCGGAAAGCGCCTACGGCGCGCGGCATGTGAAACGCGGAGGTCACGAGCAGCCAGGTCTCGCCGGGCCGTGGGGCGACGAGCCGTTTCGAGAATTGTGCGTTCTCGTAGGTATCGCGCGAGCGGTTCTCCATCTCGATCCGCTCCCGCGCCACGCCGAGCGCGGTGAGAAGCCGCGGCGCTGTATCGGCATCGCCCTCACCCGCCAGGAAGACCGAGCCGGAGCCGCCGGAGATGACGAGGCGGGCATCCGGATACCGGAGCGCCAGGATCGCAGCCTCGACAAAACGGTCGCCGCTGGCGTTCAACTCGTAGCCGCCGCGCGCCAGGTTGATCGCGCCCTCGAAGCCGCCACCCAGCACAATGATGCCGTCAATGTCCTCAAGCGTTTCCGCCGGCTTCTGAAAGTGGTTCTCCAAGGGATGGAGAAGCAGCGCCCCGAGCGTCGTCCAGCCCGACAGGCCAAGCACCAACAGACCCAATAAGCCGAAGGAGACCGACAGCCGGCGCCATCGCACAAACGCTGCCACCAGCGACGCCGCGACCAGCAATCCCGTCAGATTGACCGGCTGGATCAGCGTCCAGAAGACGGCAGAAGCGAGATGGAACATGGCGTCCGCCTCCCTGCCATCAGACGCGGCGGCGGACCATCATCCTACCACCAGCGCTTCGGCGCGAACCTGCCCGCCGCCTGCTCGATGACGTGGCCGGTGCGGAAGAGGGTTTCTTCGTCGAAGGGCCGGCCGATGAGCTGCAGGCCAAGCGGCAGGCCCTTGCCGTCGAGCCCGGCCGGCACGGCAATGCCCGGCAGGCCGGCCATGTTCACCGTGACGGTGAAGATGTCGTTGAGGTACATCTTCACAGGGTCGGCATCCATGTCCTGCTCGGCGATGCCGAAGGCGGCCGACGGCGTGGCCGGTGTCAGGATGGCATCCACCCCGGCGGCGAACGCTTCCTCGAAATCCCGCTTGATGAGCGTGCGCACCTTTTGCGCCCTGAGATAGTAGGCATCGTAGTAGCCGGCCGACAGCACATAGGTGCCGATCATGACGCGCCGCTTCACCTCACGGCCGAAGCCTTCGGCACGCGTCTTCTCGTACATCTCCGTCACGTCGCCGCCGGGCACGCGCAGGCCGTAGCGCACGCCGTCATAGCGGGCAAGGTTGGACGAGGCCTCGGCGGGCGCGACGATATAATAGGCCGGCAGCGCGTATTTCGTGTGCGGCAGGGAGATGTCGACGATCTCGGCGCCGGCTTCGCGCATCCATTCGATACCCTTCTGCCACAGCGCCTCGATCTCATCGGGCATACCGTCGATGCGGTATTCCTTGGGAATGCCGATCTTGAGCCCCTTGACCGACTGGCCGACCGCCGCCTCGTAGTCCGGCACCGGCCGGTCGACGGAGGTGGTGTCCCTGGGATCGACCGAGGCCATGGATTTCAGAAGGATCGCCGCGTCGCGCACGTCGCGGGCGATCGGCCCGGCCTGGTCGAGCGAGGAGGCAAAGGCCACGATCCCCCAGCGCGAGCAGCGCCCGTAGGTGGGCTTGATGCCGACGGTGGCGGTGAAGGCGGCGGGCTGGCGGATGGAGCCGCCCGTGTCGGTTGCCGTCGCGCCCGCGCACAGCCATGCGGCGACCGCGGCAGCCGAGCCGCCGGACGAGCCGCCCGGCACCAGCGCCTTGTTGTCGCCCTCGGCGCGCCAGGGATTGACCACCGGCCCGTAATAGGACGTCTCGTTTGACGAGCCCATGGCGAACTCGTCCATGTTGAGCTTACCCAGCATCACCGCGCCGTCCGCCCACAGATTGGCGGTGACGGTGGATTCGTAGCGCGGCTCGAAGCCGTCGAGGATATGGCTGGCCGCCTGGGTGTGCACGCCTTCTGTCGCGAACAGGTCCTTGATGCCGAGCGGAATGCCCTCCAACGCGCCGGCCTCGCCCCTGGCGATGCGGGCGTCGGACGCCCTGGCCATCTCGCGCGCCTTGTCCGGCGTCGCCACGATATATGCGTTGAGCGCGTCATTCGCCGCCTCGATGGCCGTCAGATAGGCCTCGGTCAGCTCAAGCGCGGAGATGTCGCGCGTCGCGAGTTTCTCGCGGGCTTGGGCGATGGTCAGTTGGGTCAGGCTGGAATCGGTCATCAGGCCGCTTTTTCTTCAATCAGGAGTTTCTCGTAGAACCGGGAATATTCCGTGTCCGGGTAGTCCAGGAACGCGCCGCAACGGCGGAACCCGCCCGCCTCGTAGAACCGCCAGACGGCGGTAAAGCCATCCGTCCCGCCGGTCTCGAGCGCCAGGCGATGGATCCCCTTTTCCCGCCCAAGGGCTTCCACCGCTTGCAGCAGCAGCCGGCCCACCCCGCTGCCGCGCACCGCCGGCCGCGTCCACATGCGCTTCACTTCGGCCAATCCCCCGTCATGCACCTTGAGGGAACCCATGCCCATGGCCGCGCCGTCCCCGCCACGCGCGACGAGGACGGTGGTATGCGGCTCCGCCATCTCTTCGGCCGTCATCTGGAACTGATATTCGGGCGGCGACAGCGGGTAGAGGTGTGTGTTCAACTCCTCCACCATTGCCCGAACGTCGTCCTGCAACGGGGTTTCGACGGCGATCGCGATTGCCATCGCCGCTACTCCACCACCTTCGGCACGACGAAGAAATTGTCGTCGCCGGCTGGCGCGTTGGCGACGATATCCTCGGCCTTGCTGCCGTCCGTCACTTCGTCCTGGCGCATCTTTATTGCCGTGGGGATGACGGAGGTCATCGGCTCAACGTCTGCGACGTCCACCTCGCCCAACTGCTCCACGAAGCCGAGAATGGCGTTGAGCTCGCCGGTCATGCGGGCCGCCTCCTCGTCGTCGACGGCAATTCTGGCAAGCTTTGCCACGCGTTTCACGGTCTCGATATCGACGGACATGCTGCTCTTCCTTGCCAGGGGAAACAATGGCACAGGCCTATAGTCGCGCCCGGCGCGGGGCGCAACAACCATCGCCCAAAAAGCCGTCTTCTAAAGCTCCATCGGCTTGCCGCGCTCCGGCGTCAGCACCTTGGTGTCGGTCCCCTTCATGCCCTCGATAAATTTCTCCGCTGACTGGTCGATGATGGGGAAGGAGGCGTAGTGGCAGGGGATGACCGTCTCGAACTGGAAGAAGCGCTGGCAGGCGAGCGCGGCCACCGCACCGCCCATGGTGAAGCGGTCGCCGATGGGCACGATGCCGATATCCGGCCGGTGCAGTTCCTGAATCAGCGCCATGTCGCCGAAAATGTCCGTGTCGCCCATGTGGTAGAGCGTCTTTTCCTGAGGGAAGTGCAGGACGAGGCCGGCTGGATTGCCGAGATAGACGTTGGTCCCGTCATCCAACGGGAAGGAAGAGGAATGATGCGCCTGCACGAAAGTGGTGGTGAAGCCGCCGCAATCGACCGTGCCGCCAAGATTGCCGGGGTTGATCCTCTCCTGACTGGCGCCCTGCCCGACGAGATACATGCACACCTCGAAATTGGCGACCAGCATGGCGCCCGTCTTCTCCAGGATGGCAAGCGAATCGCCCAGATGGTCGCTGTGCCCATGGGTAAGCAGCACATGGGTGATGCCCTTTGCCGGGTCCTCCCAGCCGCCGTCCCACGACGGATTGCCGCTCAGGAAGGGGTCGATCAGGATTTTCGCGTCACCCGCCTCGACCCTGAAGGCTGAATGGCCGTACCAGGTGATTTTCATTGCACGCTCCTCGCTTGTTGAGGCTTTGGAGGATAGAACGAGCCGTCGCCGAGTCAAAGAAAAGGCCGTGGTCATGGGCGTACTTTCCATCGAAGACCTCGCCGGGACCCTGCCCGCGGGCCGCCCATTGGCAGGTATCGACCTCGGCACGAAGACCATTGGCCTTGCCATCTCCGACCTCGGTCTGTCGCTCGCCTCGCCGCGGCCGATGATCACGCGGAAAAAATTCACGCAGGACGCGAAGGTACTGCTCGATCAACTCACCCGCGAGAAGGCCGCCGCCGTCATCGTCGGTCTACCGGTCAACATGGACGGCAGCGAGGGGCCGCGCGCCCAGTCCACCCGCGCTTTCGTGCGCAACCTTTCGGCGATGACGGACCTTCCCTTCGCCTTCTGGGACGAGCGGCTGTCGACGGTGGCCGCCGAGCGGGCGCTGATCGAGATGGACGTCTCGCGGGCGAAGCGCGCCGGCCGCATCGATTCGGCGGCAGCCGCCTTCATCCTGCAAGGGGCGCTGGACCGGCTTCAGACGCTGCGGGCGGCGTCCTCGCGCGAATAGCCTGGCCGCCCCCGCCGCTCGGCAATCCATGCGCGGATGGCGCGGCGGCGGCGGAAAGCGAGGATAGCCATCAGGATGAACGTATCGACCACGCAGGCCCGCGCGAGCAGCGGCGGCAGGGCCGATGGCTCGATGCCCAGGATCTGCCCGTAGACCTCGAAGACGAGATCGTGCACCTGCCGGGTGAGCATCACGAAGCCGAAATTGATGTCGTTGAAGGACAGGAAATACCAGCCCCAGATGAGGCTCATCGGCAGCGCCCAGAAAATCAGGATGTAACGCATAAAGCCCCTCCGTCGCCGCATTCCGGCGTGGAATCGACACTGGCTTTCCCGCACGCCGAGCGCAACGCTTACCATTCGTTAGGGTTAATACCGGCAGCACTGAGGCTCTACCGGCGGGCTACCCCGCATCCGGATACAGCATCTCCACGATCGCCGCTGCGTCATGGCGCGCGTCGAGCATGCCGTAGGTGCCGCGCCATTGACCGGCGAGGCGCGTTTCGATGAAAGCGTCGGCCACCCGCCCCGCCCCCAGCCGCCTCAACTCCGCGGCGGCGGCGGCAATTGCCAGCTGCTCGGTCAGGATGCGCGCCGAGCCCTCGTCCGACTGGCATACCCGGATCGCCGCCTTGAGCACCTCCACGGTGCCGCGGCCGGTTTCGCCCAGGTCGCTGTGGATGCCTGCCAGCACCTCGTTGAGGAGGCCGGCATTGCGCGAAAGCACGCGCAGCAGGTCGAGCGCCATGACGTTGCCCGAGCCCTCCCAGATGGCATTGACCGGCGCCTCGCGGTAGTAGCGGGCAAGCGGCGCCTCCTCGACATAGCCGTTGCCGCCGAGGCACTCCATCGCCTCGTAGGTGACGGCGGGCGCGATCTTGCAGACCCAGTATTTCACCACCGGCGTCATCACCCGCGCGAAGGCAGCGTCGGCGCGGTTTGCCGCCGCATCGTCGAAGGAGCGGGCAAGGCGGAAGGAAAGCGCGGTAGCCGCCGCCACGTCGAGCGCGAGATCGGCTAGCACACGCTGCATCAGCGGCTGCCCGATAAGCGTCTTGCCGAAGACCTGGCGGTGGCGCGCGTGGTGCACCGCCTCGGCCAGGGAAGCGCGCATCAGCCCGGCGGAGCCCAGCGCGCAGTCGAGCCGCGTCAGCGTCACCATATCCATGATGGTGCGGATGCCATGCCCCACCTCGCCGACGGGAAAGCCCAGGGCACCCTCGAACTCGACCTCCGAAGAGGCGTTGGAGCGGTTGCCGAGCTTGTCCTTCAGCCGCTGGAAGCGGAAGCCGTTGGCCGACCCGTCTTCGCTGACGCGCGGCAGCAGGAAACAGGAAAGCCCTTCCCTTGCCTGCGCAAGCACCAGAAATGCGTCGCTCATGGGCGCGGACATGAACCATTTGTGCCCGGTGATGCGGAAGAGACCGCCGCCGGCGGGCTCGGCAACGGTGATGTTGGCGCGCACGTCCGTGCCGCCCTGCTTCTCCGTCATGCCCATGCCGAGCGTCACACCCTGCTTCTGGACGGCGGGCCGGTTGGAATGGTCGTATTTGCGGGCAATCACGCGCGGTGCCCAGACGCGGAAGAGGTCCGGGCTGGCCATCAGCGCCGCCAGCGAGGCGCTGGTCATCGTGAGCGGGCAGAGATGGCCGAGCTCGAGCTGCGAGGTAAGATAGAAGCGTGCCGCGCGCGCCTGGTGGCGCTGCCCCTTCTCCGTTTCGTTTTCCTCCCAGATGGAGGAGTGGATGCCGGCGCCCACCGAGCGGCGCATCAGCGCGTGGTAGGCGGGATGGTATTCGACGATATCCGCCCGGCGGCCGTAGCGGTCATGGGTCTTAAGCGTCGGCACCTCCCCATTCGCCAGCCGCGCCAGGTCTTGCGCATCCTGGTTGCGCACGAAGCGTCCCAGCGTCTCCAACTCCTTGCGCACCGGCTCGGAAAAATTCTCGCCGAGCTGAACGAGAAGCGGGTCGGACCGCCACGCATTCGTTCCGCTGATGGGCGGCGGCTGGTTCGTTACCTCGTGATTCACGCAAGATTTCCTTTGCCGTTGCGGCTTTGCGGTTCATTCCGCTTTTTTTGGTGATATGAGCCTAACCCCTTTCCATTTCCATTGAAAATTATCGGGAGAAACGCCCCACAGGCTTTTCTCCAGCTTGCGAGAACCCTAACGCGCGCCTATAGCAACGCCTTGAGATGACAGACGCGCCGGCCTTTCCGCTCTTCCCGCACCGCCACCTGCTTGGCATCAAGGGCCTGTCGCCCGCCGACATCGAGATGCTGCTCGACCGGGCCGACGCCGCGGTCGCCGTTTCGCGCCAGCCGCAGAAGAAGCTCGCCACCCTGCGAGGACGTACGCAGATCAACCTCTTCTACGAGGCCTCGACGCGCACCCAGTCCTCCTTCGAGCTGGCGGGCAAGCGGATGGGCGCCGACGTCATGAACATGTCGGTGGCAAGCTCTTCGACCAAGAAGGGCGAAACCCTGCTCGACACGGCAGCCACGCTCAACGCCATGCGCCCCGACATCCTCGTCATCCGCCATTCGGCGGCGGGGGCGGCCGCGCTCCTGGCACAGAAGGTCGGCTGCTCGGTGGTGAATGCCGGCGACGGGGCGCACGAGCACCCAACCCAGGCGCTTCTCGACGCCCTCACCATCCGCCGCGCCAAAGGCCGGCTCGCCGGCCTTACGGTCGCCATCTGCGGCGACATCGTGCACTCGCGCGTTGCCCGCTCCAACATCGTTCTGCTCAATGCCATGGGCGCGCGGGTGCGCGTCGTCGCTCCCTCCACGCTGCTGCCGGCGGGCGTCGAGCAGATGGGCGTCGAACCCTTCACCACCATGGAGGATGGGCTGAAGGGTGCCGACGTGGTGATGATGCTGAGGCTGCAGCGCGAGCGCATGGCCGGCAGCTTCGTGCCTTCGGTGCGCGAATATTTCCGCTTCTTCGGTCTCGACGCGCAGAAGCTCAAAGCCGCGAAGAAGGATGCGATGGTCATGCATCCGGGACCCATGAACCGCGGCGTCGAGATCGCCTCGGAGGTGGCCGATGGCCCGCAGAGCGTGATCCAGGAGCAGGTGGAGATGGGGGTTGCCGTGCGCATGGCGGTGATGGAAGCCCTGCTCGACCCGCGCCGCAACGCGAGAGGCGGGGCATGAGCGCAACCGTCTTCACCAACGCCCGCATCGTCGACCCCTCGCGCGGGCTGGACGAGACCGGCACGGTGGTCGTCGAAGGCGGTGTCATCCGCGCCGCCGGTGCCGGCGCGTTGAACCAGGGCGCGCCCGAAGGCGCCAAGACGATCGACTGTGCCGGCAAGGCAATCCTTCCCGGCCTCATCGATGCCCGCGTCTTCGTCGGCGAGCCGGGGGCCGAGCACCGCGAAACAATAGCCTCGGCCAGCCAGGCGGCGGCCGCGGGCGGCGTCACCTCATTCATCATGATGCCGGATACGGCTCCGGTCATCGATGACGTGGCACTGGTCGAATTCGTCCTGCGCACGGCGCGCGAGACGGCGCTGGTCAACGTCTTCCCCGCCGCCGCCATCACCAAGGGTCTTACCGGCAGCGACTTGAGCGAGTTCGGCCTTCTGCACGAGGCCGGCGCGGTGGCGCTGACCGAGGGCCGCCGCACCATCGCCAGCGCGCTCGTCATGCGTCGCGCGCTGACCTACGCGCGCGACATGGGCATCGTCGTCTCCCATTCCACGCAGGACCCCTGCCTCGCCTCCTCCGGCGTCATGAACGAGGGCCTTCTGGCAAGCTGGCTGGGGCTGCCCGGCGTTCCGCGCGAGGCCGAGGCCATCCCGCTCACGCGCGACCTGATGCTGGCGGGGCTGACCGGCGGGCGCTACCACGCGGCCGAAATCTCCACCGCCATGTCCGCCGCCGCTATCGGCCGCGCCAAGAACGACGGCCTGCCCGTCACCGCCGGCATCAACATCAACAATCTTTGCCTCAACGAGAACGACGTCGGCGAATACCGCACCTTCTTCCGCCTCTCGCCGCCGCTGCGCGGCGAAGAAGACCGGCTTGCCATGGTCGAGGCGCTGAAGGAGGGAACGGTGGACATCATCGTCTCCTCGCACGACCCGCAGGACGTCGACACGAAGCGCCTGCCTTTCGCCGAGGCGGAGGCCGGCGCCATCGGCCTTGAAACCCTACTTGCCGCGGCTCTTCGGCTCTACCATTCCGGCGACGTGCCCCTTCTGCGCGTCATCGAGGCGCTGTCGACCGCGCCGGCGCGGCTTTTCGGCCTGCCCGGCGGTACCTTGAGGCCCGGCGCGCCGGCCGACCTCGTGCTGGTCGATCTCGACGCCCCGTGGCTGGTGCGCGAGGCGGATATACGCTCGCTGTCGAAAAACACCGCCTTCGAAGGCGCGCGCATGCAGGGCCGGGTCTTGCAGACCATGGTTGCAGGCGGCACAGTGTTTTCAGCATAAGGGGAGCGGGAGAAACAAGATGCCGGATCCGACAGACTGGCAGGCAGCCTTGCCCTACCTGCTCGCCGCGCTTGGCGTCGGCTATCTTCTCGGTTCCATCCCCTTCGGCCTTCTCATCACGCGCATGGCGGGGCTGGGCGACGTGCGCAACATCGGCTCCGGCAACATCGGCGCGACGAACGTGCTGCGCACGGGACGCAAGGGGCTGGCGGCGCTCACCCTGGTTCTCGATGCGCTGAAGGGCACCGCCGCCGTGCTCTTGGCCCGTACCTACGGCCTGGACTATGCGCTCGTCGCCGGCTTCGGCGCCTTCATCGGCCATCTCTTCCCCGTCTGGCTCGGCTTCAAGGGCGGCAAGGGCGTGGCGACGTATCTCGGCGTTCTTGCGGCCCTTGCATGGCAGGGGGCGGCCGTGTTCGCAGTCGCCTGGCTCGCGGTTGCCTTTATCACGCGCTATTCCTCGCTCGCCGCCCTCGTGGCGGCGGTGTGCGTTCCCGTCGGGCTTTACCTCCTCGGGCTTGTCCAGCCGGCCCAGTTGTTCGTCGTCCTCAGCCTGCTGGTCTTCCTGAAGCACCGGGCCAACATCATCCGCCTTGTTCAGGGCCGCGAGTCACGCATCGGGGCAGAGGGTTGAGCGCCAGCGCCGAACGCCGGCTCGACGACCGTCAGCGCCGTGCCTGGCTGCGCCTCATCCGCACGGAAAACGTCGGCCCCACCACCTTCCGCGATCTCATAAACCGCTTCGGCTCGGCCGAGGCTGCCCTTGCCGAACTTCCGGAGCTTGCCCACAAGGGCGGCGCCCAGCGGATCAGGATCCCGTCCGAGGCGGAAATCGACGCGGAGCTGGACGCCGCGCGCCGGATGAATGCCCGTTTCGTCGCCATCGGGGAGGCGCACTATCCACCGCTTTTGGCGCGCGCCGACAATCCGCCGCCACTGATCGCCGCAAAAGGCCGGCTCGACCTTCTGCGCGAGCCGACCATCGCCATCGTCGGCGCCCGCAACGCCTCGCTCGCCGGTGTCAAACTGGCGCAGCGCCTCGCCGTGGAGCTTGGGCGTCAAGGCTACCTTGTCGCCTCCGGTCTGGCGCGCGGCATCGACGCCGCCGCCCACAGGGGCAGCATCGAAACCGGCACGGCGGCGGCGATGGCAGGCGGGCTCGACCGGCCCTATCCGCCGGAGAACGACGCGCTGTTCGCCGAGATCGCCGAGCGCGGCGTGGTGCTTTCGGAAATGCCCTTCGGCTGGACGCCGCGCGCCAGGGATTTTCCGCGCCGCAACCGCATCGTCGCCGGAATGGCCTACGGGCTTGTGGTGGTCGAGGCGGCCGGTCGCTCCGGCTCGCTCATCAGCGCCCGGCTGGCCAACGAGATGGGGCGGCTCGTCTTCGCCATACCCGGCTCGCCGCTCGACCCGCGCGCGGCCGGCACCAACAAGCTGCTCAAGGATGGCGCCATCCTGACGACCGGCGCGGACGACATTCTCGAGGCCATCGCTCCGCTCCTCGGCCAAGTGCCGCCGGAGCGCGAGATGGAGGAGCCGTCGGATTCGCTCTCCGCTCCACCGCCTGGCGACGACGAGCGCGCCCGCGTGTTGGAGGCGCTCGGCCCGACGCCGGTCGGCATCGACGAGATCATCCGTCACACAAGGCTTCACCCGGCACAGGTATCCCTGATTCTGCTGGAGCTCGACCTCGCGGGCCGGCTGGAGCGGCACTCAGGTGGAAGCGTTTCGCTGCTCATGGGTGGCCTGTGAGGCCTCCTCCGACTGGATATGGGGCGGACGCTGGCCGCGGAGGATATCGCTAACCTCCACATAGGCCATCTCGATGAGGTAGGTGAGCATGTCGCAGCCCTCCCCCCTTGCCATCAGCGAAAGCTGACCGAGCATTGCCTGTATGTAATCCAAGGTCTCATTGCGTTGCCGTCCAAACGATATCTCGGCCATCCGGCCATACTCCCCTCGCCTCTTGCCCCTGGTATCGCCCTCCTGTCCGCCCCATCTTCACCGTTGCACAGGTACCGTTCGCTTCCCCGTGGCCCTTTGTCCATGTAAGGAAGCATATATACAAATAAATGAAAAAGCGCCGCACCGCACCCATGGGTTGCACACCCTGCCGACGGCGTGAAATGCGATTGGGGCCTTGACCGCAGAGGAAAGCGCGGCCATGTCACGTGCTGGCCGGGCCTGTGAGGCTTGGAAACGCAATAACGGCACCGTCTTGGTGCCGAACAAGGTAACACCCGTCTATGGATGTCGTCATCGTCGAGTCGCCGGCCAAGGCGAAAACAATCAACAAATACCTGGGTAAGGATTTTAAGGTCCTGGCCTCCTTCGGCCATGTGCGCGACCTGCCCGCCAAGGACGGCTCGGTACGCCCGGACGAGGACTTCGCCATGTCCTGGGCTGTCGACAGCCCGTCCGCGAAGCGCCTCTCCGACATCGCCAAGGCGATGAAGGATGCCGATGGCCTGGTACTTGCCACCGACCCCGACCGCGAGGGCGAAGCGATCTCCTGGCACGTTCTGGAGGTGCTGCGCCAGAAACGGGCGCTCAAGGACAAACCGGTGCGCCGCGTCGTCTTCAACGCCATCACCAAGAAGGCCGTTCTCGACGCCATGGCCGAGCCGCGCGAGGTGGACGCCTCGCTGGTGGACGCCTATCTGGCGCGCCGCGCGCTCGACTACCTCGTCGGCTTCACGCTGTCGCCCGTCTTGTGGCGCAAATTGCCCGGCGCCCGCTCGGCAGGCCGCGTCCAATCCGTCGCGCTCAGGCTCGTCTGCGACCGCGAGGCCGAGATCGAGCGCTTCATCCGCGAAGATTACTGGCAGATCGCCGCCGCTCTCGATACGCCGCGCAAGGACACCTTCGAGGCGCGGCTGACGGTCCTCGACGGTAAGAAGCTGCAGAAACTCGACATCAAGAGCCAGGAGGAGGCCGACGGCATCAAGGCCATGCTGGACGGCGCTTCCTACAAGGTGCTCTCCGTCGAGGCCAAACCGACGCGCCGCAATCCCGGCCCGCCCTTCACCACCTCGACGCTGCAGCAGGCCGCGTCCTCGCAGCTTAGCTTTTCCGCCTCGCGCACCATGCAGGTGGCCCAGCGCCTCTATGAGGGCGTGGATATCGGCGGCGAGACCACCGGCCTCATCACCTATATGCGAACCGACGGCGTGCAGATGGCACCCGAGGCGCTGGACCAGGCGCGTGCCGCCGTCGGCAAGACCTTCGGCGAGCGCTACCTGCCGGAAAAGCCGCGGTTCTACTCCGTGAAGGCCAAGAACGCACAGGAGGCGCACGAGGCCATCCGCCCCACCGACTTCTCGCGCACGCCCGACCAGGTGCGCAAATATGTCGATGCCGACCAGGCGCGCCTCTACGAGATGGTCTGGAAGCGCGCCATCGCCAGCCAGATGCAGGCAGCCGAGATCGAGCGCACGACCGTGGAGATCGAGGCGAAGGGCGATGGCCGCACGGCCGGCCTGCGCGCTGTCGGCTCCGTCGTCCGCTTCGACGGCTTCCTTGCCGCTTATTCCGAAGTCAAGGAAGACGACAAGGAGGACGAGGAGAACCGCCGCCTGCCGCAGATCAATTCCGGCGAGACGCTTGAGCGCAACAAGATCGACGTCACCAAGCACACCACAGAGCCGCCGCCGCGCTATTCGGAAGCTTCCCTCATCAAGAAGATGGAAGAGCTCGGTATCGGTCGACCGTCGACCTACGCCGCCACGCTCAAGACCCTGGAAGACCGCGACTATGTGACGATCGACAAGCGCCGGCTCGTGCCGCAGGCCAAGGGCCGCATCGTCACCGCCTTCCTGGAGAACTTTTTCCGGCGCTACGTCGAATACGACTTCACCGCGGACCTTGAGGAAAAGCTCGACGAGATCTCCGATGGCAGGCTTTCCTGGAAGGAGGTGCTGCGCGATTTCTGGCAGGACTTCTCCCGCGCCGTTGGCGATATCAAGGAATTGCGCGTGACCGACGTGCTCGACGCGCTCAACGAGGAACTGGCCCCGCTGGTCTTCCCGCCGCGCGAGGATGGCGGCGACCCGCGCCTTTGCCCCAAATGCGGCGCCGGCAAATTGTCCCTGAAGCTCGGCCGTTATGGCGCCTTCGTCGGCTGCTCCAACTATCCAGAGTGCGATTTTACGCGCCAGCTCGGCGAGAATGGCGAGAACGGCGGCGCGGAAGCCGGCATGGACGGCAACAAGGTGCTGGGCAACGACCCCTATACGGGCGAAGAGATCACGCTGCGGTCCGGCCGCTTCGGCCCTTACGTGCAGCGTGGCGAAGGCAAGGAGGCCAAGCGCGCGAGCCTGCCCAAGGGCTGGACGCCCGAAAGCCTCGACCACGAGCGCGCCCTGGCGCTGCTTTCGCTGCCGCGCGACGTCGGCCCGCACCCCGAGACCGGCAAGATGATCTCGGCCGGCATCGGCCGCTACGGTCCCTTCCTCCTGCATGAGGGCACCTACGCCAATCTGGAGTCGGTCGAGGAGGTCTTCTCCGTCGGCCTCAACCGTGCCGTCTCGCTCATCGCCGAGAAGAAGGCGAAAGGCAACGGGCGTGCCACGCCGGCAGCCCTCAAGGACCTCGGGGAACATCCCGACGGCGGCGGCATCATCACCGTGCGCGATGGCCGCTACGGGCCCTATGTCAATTTCGGCAAGGTCAACGCCACCCTGCCCAAGGGGAAGGATCCCATGTCCGTCACCAAGGAAGAAGCAGTGGAACTGATTGCCGCCAAGGCAGGCAAGGGCGGCAAGAAACCGGCAGGCCGCAAGGGCCGGAGCTGATCGGTTGGCACGCGGGACCTCACGGCGCGGCAAGACGGCCGCCAAGGTGGAGAGCGATAACGCGCACCTGCCGTCGCGCGAGGAGGTCCTGCGCTTCATCACCGAAAATCCCGACCGCTCGGGAAAACGCGAGATCGCCAAGGCCTTCAACATCAAGGGCGGCGACCGCATCTGGCTGAAGGACATGCTGCGCGGGCTGCACGACGAGGGCCTGGTGAAAAAGCGGCGCAAGAAGATCCTGCGCCCCGGGGCCCTGCCCCACGTGGTCGTGCTCGACATCTTCTCGCGCGACGCCGAAGGCGGCCTGCTCGCCCGCCCAGCCGAGCCCGACGAGGAGCACGAAGGGCCGGCGCCCCTCGTCGCCATCCGCGCCCAGAAGGGCGCCAGGACGGCGGCAGCCGGCATCGGCGACCGGGTGCTAGCCCGCGTCTTTCCCACCGAGGACGAGGCGGGGCCGGCCTATACCGGCCGTGTGATGAAGGTGTTCGAGAAGCGCCGGCGCGCCGTGCTCGGCGTCTTCCGCGAACTCGCCGACGGTTCCCTGCGCATCGAGCCGGTGGAGCGGCGCCAGCCGGAACTTCTGGTGGACGAGGACTTCCGCAAGGGCGCCAAGCACGGCGACCTCGTCGAGGTGGAACCGATCACGCGCGGCCGCTACGGATTGCCGAAGGCCAAGGTGCTGGAGGTGGTGGGTTCGATCGCCACCGAAAAGGCCGTGTCGCTCATCGCCATCCATGCCCACGAAATTCCGCACATCTTCCCCGACAGTGTGCTGGAAGAAGCCGAAGCCGCCGAGCCCGCCACGACCAAGGGCCGCGAGGACTGGCGCAAGCTGCCGCTCGTCACCATCGATCCGGCCGATGCCAAGGACCATGACGACGCCGTTCTGGCCGAACCCGACCCGGACGAGAAGAACCGCGGCGGCGCGGTCGTCACTGTCGCCATCGCCGACGTGGCGCACTATGTGCGGCCGGGCTCCGCCCTCGACCGCGAGGCCTTGAGGCGCGGCAACTCGGTCTATTTCCCCGACCGTGTCGTGCCCATGCTGCCCGAGCGCATCTCCAACGACCTGTGCTCGCTGCGCGAAGGCGAAGCGCGGCCGGCGCTTGCCGTGCGCATGCGCTTTGCGTCCGACGGCCGCAAGATCGGCCACAGCTTCCATCGGGTCATCATGCGCTCCGCCGCCCGTCTCTCCTACCAACAGACGCAGGCGGCGATCGACGGCCAGCCGGACGACAAGACGGGGCCCCTTCTCGATACGGTTCTGCGCCCTCTGTGGGACGCCTACGCCATCCTCAAGCGCGGGCGCTCGGCGCGCGAGCCGCTGGAGCTCGACCTGCCGGAACGCAAGATCCTGCTCAAGCCCGACGGCACCGTCGACCGCGTCATAGTGCCGCCGCGCCTCGATGCGCACAAGCTCATCGAGGAATTCATGATCCAGGCCAACGTGGCGGCCGCGGAGACGCTCGAGGCGGCCCGTCAGTCGCTCGTCTACCGCGTTCACGACGAGCCCTCGCTCGCCAAGCAGGAATCCTTGCGAGAGTTCCTCGCCTCGCTCGGCATGTCGCTGGCGCGCGGCGCGGCATTGCGGCCGGCTCAATTCAACAACATCCTTGCCCGCGTGGAGGGCACCGAGCAGGAGCAACTGGTCAACGAGGTGGTTCTGCGCAGCCAGAGCCAGGCCATCTACACCCCGGAAAACATTGGCCATTTCGGCCTCAATCTGCGCCGCTACGCACATTTCACCTCGCCCATCCGGCGGTATGCCGACCTGATCGTCCACCGGGCGCTTATCGCGGCCAGGGGCTTCGGCGCGGATGGGTTGCGGCCGGAGGACGAGGCGCGCCTGGAGGAGGTTTCAGCCCTCATCTCGGCCACCGAGCGACGCGCCATGGCGGCCGAGCGCGAGACGGTGGACCGGCTGGTGGCCGAGCACCTGGCCCATCGCATCGACGAGGCGTTCTCCGCCCGCATCTCCGGCGTGACCAAGGCCGGCATCTTCGTGCTCCTGCCCGAATATGGCGCCGACGGTTTCATTCCGGTCTCGTCTCTCGGCGATGACTACTATATCTACGACGAGCCACGCCATGCGCTGGTCGGCCAGAAAAGCGGACGGGGATACCAGCTCGGCGACGGCGTCGACGTCCGCCTGGTCGAGGTGGCACCCTTGGCCGGCACCATGCGCTTCGAGATGATCAGCGAGCCCGAGCGCCTTCCCGGCTCCTCGAAGTCGCTGCACAAGGCGAAGCGCGGCACGACAAGGACTGCCAGGCGCGCGGCCCAGCATCCGCCGAAGACCAGGAGACGATGATGGAAGAACGGGTGTTCGGAGCCAAGGAAGCGGCAGCGCCGGCGCGGCCGGTCTACGAGGCGATGCGGCGCGGCTTCTTCGGCAAGTGCCCCCATTGCGGGCGCGGCCGGCTCTTCCGCGCCTTCCTGAAGACGGTTGACGAATGCCCGGCCTGCGGCGAGGAGATCAGCCACCACCGCGCCGACGACCTGCCCGCCTATCTGGTGATCGTCATCGTCGGCCATGTGGTGATCGGCGCCTTCATGGGCGTGCAAGCGATGACGGACTGGCCGACCTGGCTGCATATGGCCATCTGGGCGCCGCTGACGCTGTTGATGTCGCTCGCCCTCATCGGCCCCGTGAAGGGCGCCGTCGTCGGCCTGCAATGGGCGTTGCGCATGCACGGCTTCGGCGGCGAGGACGATATCGTCGAAACCCATCCCGAGCGCTGACATGGCCTCCGGGAGGGCGCGCATGGAGGGGATGACGCGGGCCGAGGTCGACGCCGCCGAATCGCGCGATTTCGCCCTTGGCGGCCGGCCCATGCGGCCGCGCGACGCCGCCACGCTCATCGTCATCGAGCGGCGCGCGGGCGAGCCTTTCGTGCTGATGGGCCGCCGGCACCGCCGTCACGCCTTCATGCCCGGCCGCTTCGTCTTCCCCGGTGGCCGCACGGACCCGACGGACAGCCGCATTCCCGTCGCCCGGCCGCTGCACCCTGACGAAGAGGCCAAGCTGATCGGCCCGGGGGCCCGCGCTACCGCCGCGCGCGCCCGTGCCATCGCGCTCTCGGCCCTTCGCGAGACGTATGAGGAAGCCGGCCTCCTGATCGGGCGCAGGGATGCCTTCTCGACGAAGAGCCGGCACTGGCAGGGTTTTGCCGACCACGGCATAAAGCCCTCGCTCGACGGGTTGCGCTACATCGCCCGCGCCATCACCCCGCCCGGCCGCGTGCGCCGCTTCGACACGCGGTTCCTGGCCGCCTGGCGCGATGAGGTTGCAGTGGAGCTTGCCGACGGCGGGCCGACGGACGAACTGGAGGAGATCGTCTGGCTGCCGATCGGCGAAGCCATGCAGGCCGAGATCCCCGCCATCACCCGCACCGTGCTCGACGACCTTGACAAGCGCCTTGCCGCCGACCCCGGGCTTTCACCGGGCGGCCCGGTGCCCTTCTATTTCATGCGGGCGAACCGGTTCGTGCGCGTGCTGCTGTAGGAACGGCGGCCCTTCCTTCCCTGCGCACTTGACATTCCGGGCATTGTCTTTATGTGTCCGGCGAGTTTTCCGCGCGCCCTGCCGCGACCGTCGACGGGCCGCCATCTTCATCACCAGAAACGGACGAATGCCATGGCCAAGGCCACGACCATCAAGATCAAACTCCAGTCGACGGCAAACACGGGCTACTTCTACGTCGCCAAGAAGAACAGCCGCACGATGACGGAGAAGATGACCAAGCGCAAATACGACCCGGTGGCGCGTAAGCACGTCGAGTTCAAGGAAGCGAAGATCAAGTAGCTTTCGCCACCCTTCATGCATGCAGGCGGCGCCCATTGGGCGCCGTTTTTCATTGTGCAGATTTTGTATGGGAGCATCGGCCCGTGCGAGAGCCGGCCGACAAGCGATTACCCGTATCCGTTGTAGGGGATGGGGGCCGGTCGGCGATCTGGCAGCGGTACGAGGAGGCCACTTACACCAGCGCCGGCCGGCCAACCCCACGGACCCAGGAGATGCGGCGGACCTGAGCATCATGGGGTATCAGAAGGACGTAACAGCCTGTCCCCACGAGCGGCTACGTCCACCATCGGTTGCGACACTCGCGCAACTGCTCAAGAAAATCAACACTTACTTAACCATCGTGATTGATTGATTCTCGTTAGGGTAAACGCGTAACCATACGGGACGGGCTCAGGCTGCCGGCGCGACCACGCGGTTGCGCCCCCGTGTCTTGGCTTCGTAGAGCGCGCGATCGGCCCGCTTCATCAGTGCCTCCACCGTGTCCCCCGGCATCCTCGTTGAGGCGACGCCGAGGCTTGCGGTGACGTCGATCGCGTTATCACCCTCACTGGTCGTGAACGGTCCGCTGGCAATCTCGGCGCGGATACGCTCGGCCACCTTCTCCGCCACGACGAGTTCGGTGTCCGGCATGACGACGACGAACTCCTCGCCGCCGTAGCGGCAAACGAGGTCGATGCCGCGCAGGTTCTTGCGCAACCGCCCGGCAAACGCCTTGAGGATGGCGTCGCCGGCATCGTGCCCAAAGGTGTCGTTGATGGACTTGAAGCGGTCGATGTCGGCCATCATGACGGAAAGCGGACGCTTGCGCGCCGTCGAACGGTCGAACAGGCTCCGCAGATGGCTGTCGAGATAGCGCCGGTTGTGCAGGCCCGTCAGCGGATCGGTGACCGCCATTTCCACCGTCTGCGCAACGCTGGAGCGCAAGCTGTCGTTGTAGCGCTTGCGCCGGATCTGGGTGCGCAGGCGGGCGATCAGTTCCTGGCGCTCGACCGGATGCAGCACGTAATCGTTCACCGCGAGTTCCAGCCCGCGGATGATGCGCTCCTCATCGCCCTCCCCCGCCAGAAGAACGATGGGCACCAGGCGCGTCGTTTCGAGCGCGCGGAGCTGGGAGCAAAGCCGCAACGGGTCGTAGTCGGTAAAGCCGGTGGACACCATGATGCACTCATAGGCACCCTCGACCGCCTGGCGGAGCCCGGCCTGCGGCTCCTCCGCCACGTCGAGGTCGAACGTGCCCTGCAAGAGCCTCTTGATGCGCCGCCCGGTGGCGGCATCGTCATCCAGCAGGAGCACGCTCGGCGTCTCCTCGACATCACCGCTCTTCTTTTCAAGGAGTTGCTCGATGCCGATGTTGCGCGTCGTGGCGGCGCGCAGGCGCAATTCGTCCGTCAGCGCCTTCAGCCGGACCAGGCTTTTCACCCTTGTGAGAAGCTGCAGGTCTTTCGCCGGTTTGGTAAGAAAATCGTCGGCACCGGCCTCAAGCCCGCGGACGCGGTCGGCCGGCTGGCCGAGCGCGGTGACCATGATAACGGGAATGTGCGTGGTCGCCGGATCGGACTTCAGCCGGCGGCAGACCTCGAAGCCGTCCATACCCGGCATCATGACATCGAGCAACACCACGTCGACCTTGCTGCACTCGCAGATCTCGATGGCGTCCTGCCCGGAGCGCGCTGTCACCACCTCGTAGTACTCGGCCAGAAGCCGCGCTTCGAGCAGGCGCAGATTTGCGGCGATGTCGTCGACGACGAGGATGCGGGCTGTCACGGCCGCCTCCGAATATACTCTTCCACCACACTCATCACGCGTCACCGAGGTAGGATTTGATGGTGTCGATAAAGTTGGTCACCGAGATCGGCTTCGAGATATAGGCCTCGCAGCCGCCCTGGCGGATGCGCTCCTCATCCCCCTTCATGGCAAAGGCCGTGACGGCGATGACGGGAATGGAGTGCAGCTCGTCGTCCTCCTTCAGCCATTTGGTGACTTCCAGGCCGGAGACTTCGGGAAGCTGAATGTCCATGAGAATGAGGTCGGGGCGGTGGTCGCGCGCCAGCTCCAGCGCCTGCAGGCCGTTGCGCGTGCGCACGGTCTCGTAGCCGCTTGCTTCAATGAGGTCGCGGAAGAGCTTCATGTTGAGCTCGTTGTCCTCGACGATCATCACCTTTTTCGGCATTGGGCCCCCATACCGTTGCATGCCCCTTCCCGCCAAGGCGGGTACGGGCGCTTTTGCCGGTGTCCCCAACCGCTTTATGGCATGATTTGCTTTACGAAAAGAAAAAGTATCCTTTCCGAATTGATCGGTTCAAGCGGGAACGCCCGCTTTTGCCGCCGCTTGCGCCGGTCCGTCTTTGTCATTATCGCATCGGCGAACCTTTCAAGAAGATCGAGGACGCGCTCCCATGCACCAGGAACAGGCCGAAGCGATCGCCATTCAGGCGCTCTCCTTCATCGCTTCCGATTCGGAGCTTCTGCCACGCTTCCTGGCGCTGACGGGCATCGAGGCCGGGCAGATCCGGCAAGCGGCGAACGAGCCGGGCTTCCTCGCCGGGGTGCTGCAATTCGTGCTCGCGCATGAGCCCACGCTCCTCGCCTTCAGCGAGCAAAGCGGCGTCCCGCCGCAGGACGTGGCGGCCGCGCACAGGCAACTTCCCCTCGGCGACGGAGACTGGGACATCCAGCCCTGACTGCGGTCTAACTCTTTGTCTTGTCGCAATTCCGGACGGAAAACCGGTCCCCACTTTTCCTGGAATTGCTCTGGCAACGGCCGCGCTCATAGCGCAAGCCGCATCAGGGGCCGGCCTATCTTGCGCTCGATCACCTCGCCGAAACCAGCCTTGTCGAAAACGCGGCGCGAGCCGACGAAAAGGCCGATGGAGCGCGAATCCCTGGATTGCGTCATCGGGCAGGCTTCGAGAACGCGCGCGCCTTGCGCGCGGGCGAAACCGATGCCGGCGCGCACCAGCGCATGGGTGTGCCCGCGTCCGCGAGCGCTCGTGCGGATGAAGAAGCAGGAGATGGCCCATACGGCCGGGTCGCCCGCCGGCGCGTCGTCCACAGGCGCGGAGACGCGGCCGCGGTTGTTCCACTCCGGCACGTCGAGGCGCGGGCCGATCTGCATCCAGCCGTCCGCCCTCTCGCCATCGAAAAGCAAAAGCCCCGGCGGCGGCCCCGCCTCCACCCGCTCACGGATATGGTCCTTGTTGCGCTGGCGGTCGTTTTCCCGCCGCACCGCCGGCGGCAGGCGGAAATGGGTGCACCAGCAGCCGTAGCAGGCACCATGCTTGCCGAACAAATCCTCGAAAGCCGGCCAAAGCTCCGGCGTTAACGGGACGATGGAAACCGTCACGCTCCCTCTCCTCTGCTTGTGCTGGCGTGCGCGTTGCTCTATTATTCTGTTCCCTTTATGTTCTCATAAGCTGCCATGGCTGTCAACGCTCCCGTGCACGGCATTTGCCGCGACTGCCTCTCCCGTGCCGGTTCGGGGGAACGCCGCTGTGGGGCGTGCGGCAGCCCGCGCGTGCTCCGTCATGAGGAACTCGGCGCCCTTCCGCTCGCCCATATCGACTGCGACGCCTTCTACGCGGCGGTGGAAAAGCGCGACAACCCGGCCCTGCGCGACAAGCCGGTGATCATCGGCGGGGGCAAGCGCGGCGTCGTCTCCACCTGCTGCTACATCGCCCGCATCAACGGCGTGCGCTCGGCGATGCCCATGTTCAAGGCGCTGGAGGCCTGCCCCGAGGCCATCGTCATCAAGCCGGACATGGAGAAATACGCGCGTGTCGGGCGCCAGGTGCGGGAGATGATGCTGGCGCTGACCCCGCTGGTGGAGCCTCTGTCCATCGACGAGGCGTTCCTTGACCTTTCCGGCACGGAGCGGCTGCACGGGGCGGAGCCGGCCTTCGTGCTTGCCCGCTTCGCAAGGCAGGTCGAAGACGAGATCGGGATCACCGTCTCGGTCGGCCTTTCCTACTGCAAGTTTCTCGCCAAGGTGGCCTCCGATATGAACAAGCCGCGCGGCTTCTCCGTCATCGGCCGCGCCGAGGCGCTTTCCTTTCTGGCTGCGCAGCCGGTGACGATCATCTGGGGCGTCGGCAAGGCCTTCGCGGCGACGCTGGCGAATGACGGCATCCGCACCATCGACCAGTTGCAGCGCATGGAGCGCGCCGACCTCATGCGCCGTTACGGCACGATGGGCGACCGGCTCTACCGGCTGTCGCGCGGCATGGACACGCGCACGGTGGAGCCGCGGGGCGAAGCCAAGAGCGTGTCGTCGGAGACCACATTCGACAAGGACATCGCCGCCTTCGAGGAGCTGGTGCCGGTGCTGAGGGCTTTGTCGGAGCGTGTCTCGGCGCGGCTGAAGAAGGCAGAGATCGCCGGGCGCACAGTCGTCCTGAAGCTGAAGACCGCGGACTTCCGCACCCGCACGCGCAACCGGCAACTGGGCGACCCGACGCGGCTTGCCGACCGCATCTTCCACACCGGCCTCGACATGCTGAAGCGCGAGGCGGACGGCACCCGCTTCCGCCTTATCGGCATCGGCGTCGCCGACCTGACCAATGCTGCCAAGGCCGACCCGCCCGACCTCGTCGACCACCTGTCGCACAAGCGGGCGCTCGCCGAAGGGGCGATCGACAGCCTGCGGGAGAAATACGGGCGCGAGGCGGTGGAGACGGGCTATACGTTCGGCCGGGCGAAAAGGGCGCGGCCGCAGCGGGATGGGGGCGAGTAGCGCGGGGAACGGCGAAGCCTGCAAAAATGCCCATATGCGACTGCCCGGCAGGGCATGGCGATTGCTCCTCTCTGCGCTTCCAGGAAAGTGAGGGCGCGTTTCTGCCCTCCGCTATGGCTCCGGGCGTTCGTCGTTGGAAAAGCGTTCGCAAGCTCACCATTGGCTTTTCCTGGCCTTCGGCCAGCACTCCTCACTACCACGCCCGGTTTTTCACGCCGTCTGGCCTCTAAGCTCGTCGAAATGCTCCGCCGAAAGCCGGTCCGCGGCCCACGCGTCACGACGTGTCGGGGCGCGCAAGCGCGTCCACGGCCAGCGAATGGGCGTGCGCCAGGATCTCGTCCACCTCGCGGATATTGCGGGGGCGGTGGGCAAACGGGTCGAAGCGGGACAGCCGGCCGCCGGGCGGGCGGCCGCCGCGCAGCGGTGCGGTGCGGCGCACAAGCCCCAGATCGCGGCGCGCCTTCCAGCGGGCAAAGCGCATGGCCTGCCCCGGCAGATCGTCAAGGGCAGCGGCGAGTGCCGCCAGCCGCTGGCCAAGACGCGCGGCGCTGACGGGATCGTCGCGGGAGGGCGGCCGCGGGAGGGCAGACGGCTCGATGACGCCCGGAAACAGGATGCGCGGGACGGCGTGCGCCGGCCCATGGCGGCGGTCCTGCGTCGGGGTATGCGGCAGCGGGTCGAAGAGCGGCAGGCTCACGCTTCGCGGACGGGCGGGAGCGGCGGCGCGCCTGGCTCCCGCCCTCGCTCTGCGCGCTGCGGCGGCCAGGTCGGCGGGCGAGGCCATCACGGCGATGCCGAGGCTGCGCAGGAGCGGCGCCGGGCTCACGGGCCTCTGTTTGCGCGGGGGCGGCAGACAGACGGTGAGACCGCGCGCGGCGGCGATGATCAGCCGCCGCGCGGCGGCCTCAGCCGGGCGCAGCAGGCTGAGGATGGCACGCCAGAGATGGCGGGGCAGGGTCTTTCGCGGCTCGCCCTCGGCCCGCGCCTCGGGATCAGCACCCACGACGAGCCCGGCCATGGCCACGAGCGATGCGACGATGCGCTTCAGCGCCACGCGATCTTGCTCGATTGCCGCACTCCCGTCCATGGCCTTCTCCTTTCTTCAGGCGGGATTATCGCACGGGTCGGGAGGGGCGTGAATGGGGATAGGAAAACATTCCTGACAGATGCTGACAGGGGTGCCGTACACGCCGGGCTTGAGTTTTCAAGCGATCCCTTGCGTCACAACCGCCTTCCCACTTGCCGCGAATCGTCTGCTGGTCTAACCGGAAGCCATGGGAAAAGAGCTTCTTCCGCCCGGCGGGGGCGATGATTCGGCGGCTCCCGTCGACCTGAGAAAGGCGCTCGAAGAGCGCTACCTGGCCTATGCGCTGTCGACCATCATGCACCGGGCGCTGCCCGACGTGCGCGATGGGCTGAAACCCGTGCACCGGCGCATCATGCACACGATGCGGCTCTTGCGGCTGAGCCCCGACCAGGGTTTCGCCAAATGCGCCCGCATCGTCGGCGACGTGATGGGCAAGTTCCACCCGCACGGCGACCAGTCGATCTACGATGCGCTGGTGCGGCTGGCGCAGCCCTTCGCCATGCGCTACCCGCTGGTCGACGGGCAGGGCAATTTCGGCAACATCGACGGCGATAACGCCGCCGCCATGCGCTACACCGAAGCGCGCATGACGGAGGTGGCGGCGGAGCTTCTGACGGGCATCACCGAGGATGCCGTCGACTTCCGCCTCACCTACAACGAGGAGGACGAGGAGCCGATCGTCCTTCCCGGCGCCTTCCCGAACCTTCTGTGCAACGGCTCGTCCGGCATCGCCGTCGGCATGGCCACCTCCATTCCGCCGCATAACGCGGCCGAGGTGTGCGACGCGGCCCTTGCCCTGATCGACGATCCGGAAACGCCGGTCGAGCGCCTGCTCGGCTTCGTCAAGGGACCGGATTTCCCGACCGGCGGCATCATCGTCGAGGGGGCGGCCGCCATCCGCGAGGCCTATGAGACCGGCCGCGGCGGCTTTCGCGTGCGCTCGCGCTGGGAGAAGGAAGACCAGGGCCGTGGCACGTGGAACGCCGTCGTCACCGAGATTCCCTACGGGGTGCAGAAGTCGCGGCTAATCGAGAAGATCGCCGAACTCGTCATCGCCCGCAAGCTGCCGCTTCTGGAAGACGTGCGCGACGAGAGCACGGAGGACGTGCGCATCGTGCTGGTGCCGAAGAGCCGCTCCGTCGAACCTGAATTGCTGATGGAATCGCTCTTCCGGCTCACCGACCTCGAGACGCGCTTCCCCTTGAACATGAACGTGCTTTCGCGCGGCAAGGTGCCGGGCGTCCTGTCGCTGAAACAGGTTCTGCGCGAATGGCTCGACCATCGCCGCGAGGTGCTCCTGCGCCGCTCGCGCCATCGGCTGGCGGAAATCGAGCGGCGGCTGGAGATCCTCGGCGGCTATCTGGTCGCCTATCTCAACATCGACGAGGTGATCCGCATCATCCGCGAGGAGGATGAGCCGAAGCCCGTCATGATCGCCCGTTTCGAACTGACGGACACCCAGGCCGAAGCCATCCTCAACATGCGGCTTCGGGCGTTGCGCAAGCTCGAGGAGTTCGAGATTCGCAAGGAGTTCGACAAGCTTTCTGAGGAGAAGACGCAGATCGAAGGGCTGCTCGGCTCCACGGCCAACCAGTGGAAGACGGTGCGCTGGGAGGTGGCGAAGGTGCGCGAGACCTTCGACCCGGAGAAGAACCCGGCGCTGGGCCGCCGCCGCACCACCTTCGGCGAGGCGCCTACGCACGACCTTGAGGATGTGCAGCAGGCGATGATCGAGCGTGAGCCGGTCACCATCGTCCTTTCGGAGAAGGGCTGGCTGCGCGCCATGAAGGGGCACTTGTCCGACCTCTCCTCGCTCGCCTTCAAGGAGGGGGACTCGCTCAAGCTCACCTTCCACGCCCAGACGACGGACAAGATCCTGCTGTTCACCACCGGCGGCAAATTCTACACGCTCGGCGCCGACCGGCTGCCCGGCGGCCGCGGCCATGGCGAGCCCGTGCGCATCATGGTCGACATGGAGAACGACCAGGCGGTCGTCACCGCCTTTGCGCACGATCCCGAGCGGCGGCTGCTCCTGGCCTCCCACGCCGGCAACGGCTTTATCGTGGCGGAGAAGGACGTCGTTGCCAACACCCGCAAGGGCCGGCAGGTGATGAACGTCAAGGCGCCGGACGAGGCGAAGCTGTGCATTCCGGTCACCGGCGACCATGTGGCCATCGTCGGCATGAACAGGAAGCTTCTCGTCTTTCCCCTGTCGGAGGTGCCGGAGATGGCGCGCGGCAAGGGCGTGCGCCTGCAGCGCTACAAGGACGGCGGCGTGTCGGACCTGAAGACCTTCGCTATTGAAGAGGGGCTTTCCTGGCAGGATTCGGCCGACCGCACCTTCAGCCGCAGCCAGGAGGAGCTCGCCGAGTGGCTCGGCAACCGCGCGGCGGCGGGGCGCATGGCGCCGAAGGGCTTTCCGAGGACGGGGAAGTTCGGGTAGGCGCCTTTCGCTCCCTTGCTGGGAGGGCTATCGCATATGGACCGATTCTTTGTTCGGCTTCGCCGGACCCCCACCCTCAATCCCTCCCCTCAAGGGGGAGGGAGGCAGGCCGAGCCCTCCATCGTCCCCCTCCCCCTCCCCCTTGAGGGGAGGGGTGAGGGGTGGGGGTACCATCAGGGACTCAAAATCCATATGCGACAGCCCTACCGCCTGGCGAAAGGGAAGGGGCGTGTCGGATTTGTCCTCGTGTTATCGTCCTCGGCACGGAAAGCAACCCAAGGAGGACATCATGACCACCCAGGAAAACTCCACCCCCGCGCACGACCGGGAACTCGTGCTGACGCGCGTTTTCGACGCGCCGCGCGAGAAGGTCTTTCGCGCCTGGACCGACCCGGAGATCATGAAGCAGTGGTTCGTGCCGAAGCCGTGGACCATTTCGGCGGTCGAACTCGACGTGCGGCCCGGAGGCACCAGCCGCATCGTCATGCGCGATCCCGACGGCAAGGACTATCCGAACCAGGGCGTCTATCTGGAGGTGGTGGAGAACGAGAAGATCGTCTTCACCGACGCCTATACGGAGGCCTGGCAGCCTTCCGAGAAGCCTTTCTTCACCGGCATCATCACCTTCGAGGACGAGGGCGGCAAGACACGCTACACCGCGCGCGCCCGGCACTGGACCGTTGAAGACCGCAAAGCCCACGAGGAGATGGGGTTCCACGAAGGCTGGGGGCAATGCGCGGATCAGCTGGCGGAGCTTTTGGCGAAGATGTGAGGGGAGGGCGGTAGAGCAATTCCAGACGGAAAACCGGTTCCCACTTTTCCTGGAATTGCTCTACCGGCGAGCGCCGTCCACTCCATGACGCCCGCTTCTTACCGGCCGATCTCGATGCGCGATTCGATCTCCAGGCGGTAGCGGGCCGGCACCGCCTTCCACATTTCGGCAACCGTGCGGCGCATCTGTTTGACGCGCTGGGCGGCGAGGCGCCGGTCGCCGGTGGCTTCGACATAGGCGATGCGCAGGATCGACGGCTCTTGCTCGAGCAAGGCGATGAGGCCCGGAAGCTGCGTGTGCCATTCAGGCAGGAGCGCGGTCGTTCCGGGCGCGAATGCCGCGTCATTCACGTCGACGCGCACGAGGCGGCCGAGCGCGGCGGCAAAATTGAGACGCTGGACCTTGCCTGCCGTGAGCCGGACGAGGCGCGGGTTTTCGCTGACGATCCTGTAGCCCGCGGGCAGCGTGCGCGGGTCTAGCTTCATGATGAAGTTCGTACCGATGCGTTGATCGGGCAGGTCCGCGCAGGCGACATGGAAGCGGCCTTGCGCGTCGGTGGTCACCAAGAGGCCGGCGACGGTGGAAAGGCGGACGCCGCCCAGGCCCACCTCGCCCGGATCCTGATAGCCGTTGCGGTTGATATCGTCGAAGACCCTTCCGACGATGTCGCCGCAGTCGAAGACCGGGTCGACCGTGATCTCGACCCTCGCCTCCGCCTGCGTCACGATTTCGCGGCCGCGCACATCGAAGAGGCCGGCGCGGTTCACATATTCGCCGGGCTTGACGGAGGCGAGCGCCTGCAGGCTAAGCTTGACCTCCAGTTCCCCATTGGCCTCGATCGATGCGATGGAGAATTGCAGCGAACGGCCTTCGACGGTTGGAGTGACGGGCTTGCCGGCGATGGTGGCGGAACCTTCCATGAAACGGAAGCCGGGCGGGATCGTGTCGATCAGCGTGAGATCCCGCACCGGCGCGCCGGCATTGTTGACGGCCCGGATCGTGAACGGCACCGTCTCGCCCCTTCGCACTTCGGTCAGGCCGGCGGTCTTGGTGAGCGTCAGGTTCACGGTATCGGCAACGACGCAGGCTCCCGGAGTGATCCCGCAGAAGTTCGCGGGCAGCGCCTTGCCTTCCGCATACGCCAGGTTGCTGACGGTCTTCACGTCGGGGGGCAGGTCGTCGGCGACCTTCATCTTATATCTGACGACCAGCGGATTGCCGGCCGGCACCGTGATGGCGCGCCACACCAGCGGTCTCGTGCTCGCCGGCTCGCCGGCATTTGCCGAGCCCTCTGCCGAACCCGCGATATAGGTGAGGTGGGGATCGGCCCGGTCTTCGAGATTATAAGGGGAGGGGGCGCGGCCTTCGTTGATGAGCGTGATCTCGAATGTCAGGATCTCGCCCGGCTCCACCAGATCGTCCTGCGCGCCGCCCTCTTCCTCCACAATCGCCTTTCTGGTCGTGACCTTGCCGGCTGCGGCGATCTCGACGCAGACGCCCGGGCCGGCGCAATTGCGGATCATCTCGACACCGTTGGGGATCGGGTCGGCGACCTTCACCTTGTATCTGACGGCCACCTGGCCGCGGGCGGGAACCACGACATCCTTCCATTCCAGGGGGTCGGTATTGCTCGGCTCGCCCAGTCCCGCGCCGCCTTCGGCCAGCCCGACATAGCTGATGCTGTCATCCATATCGTCGACGAGGTCATAGAGGCCATCGACATCGCCGTCGTTGGTGAGCGTCAGGGTGTAGATCAGCGTCTCGCCGGGTTCGGCGACGTCGGCGAGCAGGCCGCCCTCTTCCACGGGCCCCGTCTTTTCGAGCCGGATATCGTCGTTGGTGACGGTGCACACCGCCACGTCGTTGGCCGCCAGCGTCAATGTATTGCCTTCGACGGCGGCAGCGTTGTTGACGACGCAACTGTAGAGGCTCGAGCCGTAGCCCGAGGGCCCATCCTCGCTCAGCGTATAGGCTCCGAGCGGCACTTGCGCTTGTGTCACGTCCGCATGCCCCTCGGGCCCTCGCTTTTCGACCGGGCCACTCGCCGTAAGCACGAAGTCTCCTTTTACGGCGGTCCCTCCATCGTCGTTCACCAATGCCTTCAGGAGCGTCAGCGTGGCTGCCTGGTCGAGGTTCGTAACGGTGCAGACGGTCGCGGTGCCCGGCCCGAGCGTGACCGTGTTGGCCGGCGGAAGGGCGGTGCCGTCCTGCTCGCATTCATAGGGACCGACGGCTGAATAGCCGGGTACATTATCGGCTTCCGACAGCGTGTAATCGCCCGCCTTCACCGAAGCGCCGGTGACGTCCGGGCTCCCATGGTTTCCCTCGATCGGCGTGGGACCAGCGGCGGCGAGGATGAAGTCCTCCGCTTTCGCGGTGCCGACCTTCTCGTTGCGCACGACCTTTCTCAGCGTCAGCGTCGCCGCCTGGTCCTGGTAAACGATGGTGCAGACGGCCTCATCGCCGGAATTGAGTGCGAGATCGTCGCTCGATACGGGATTGCCGCCGTTGACCGTGCAGCTGTAGGAGCCGGTGGGAGCGTAGCCGGGGGGCGCCGTCGGCACGGAAAGGGCATAGGCGCCGGCGTCGACTTCGGCCTGCGTTACCGCCGTGCCGGCTTCAGTGCCCTCGATCTGTGTCGGCCCGTCGGCCCGCAGGGTGAAATCGTTATCCGTGGCGGTGCCGCCGTTGTCGTTGCGGACGTCGACCAGCAGCGTCAGTTTTGCCGGCTGATCGGAATTGGTCACGGTGCACACAGCCGTGTCGCCGACGGCGAGCGTGACCTCGTCGTTGGTAAGGGCGGCCTCGGCGCCATTGTTGATCGAACAGCGATAGGGGCCGGCCGTGTAGCCGCTCGGACCGCCTGTTTCCGCCAGCACATAGGTGGCGGCGCTCACCGCTGCGCCCGTGACCTGCGGCTCGCCATGCGCGCCTGAGACGATCGGCGCCGTGGCCCCGGTGGCGGTCGCCGTCAAGGTGAAATCCCCTCTTTGAGCCGACCCGCCATGGGTGAGGTTGAGCACTTTCTGCAAGGTGAGCGTGGCCGCCTCGTCCCGGTAGGTGACGGTGCAGACGGCCACATCGCCGGGAACGAGCGACAGATTGTCGCTTTCGACGGGATTGCCGCCGTTCACCGTGCAGCTGTAAGGGCCGACGGCTGCATAGCCGGAGGGCGCCGTCGGCACGGAGAGGGTGTAGGCGCCGGCGTCGACCTCTGCATCCGTTACGGCATTGGCGCCTTCCGCATCCTCGATCGTCGTCGGGCCGGCAGCCCGCAAAGTGAAATCGGCGTCCGTGGCGGTGCCCCCGTTATCATTCTGCACGGTCACCTGCAGCGTCAGGGTGGCCGGTTGGTCGTCGTTGGTTACGGTGCACACCGCCTGATCGCCGCTCGCGAGCGTTATCTGGTCGGCGACGGCGGCGGCGCCGTTGACCGCGCAGATGTAGGGGCCGGTAGCCGCGTAGCCGGCCGGGCCGTTGGCCTCCGACAAGGTATAGGATCCCGCGCTCACCTCGGCGTTCGTCACCGTCTGGCTGCCGTGGGCGCCTTGGATCGACGTCGGCCCCGTGGCGACGAGCGTGAAATCGGCCGGCGCGGCCGACCCGCCATTGTCGTTGGTGACCAGCTTCTGCAACGTAAGCTGTGCCGGCTGGTCGTCGTTGGTGATGGTGCAGACGGCGATATCGGCGGTGTGGAGCTCAACGTTTTGATCGTCGTCGTCGATGATGGTCTGGGACGTGCCATCTTCGAAAAAGCGTTGGATCTCGCAGCTATAGCTGGGCGTATATCCGGCAACGGGAACCACCTCCGAGAGTTGGTATTCGCCCGTCGCGACCAGTTGGTCGGTTATGGCCGGGTTGGCCGGATCCGTATATTGCCCCGAAATCGTTACGGGCGCTGCCGCGCCTTGCGGCCCCGTTGCGCTAAGCGTAAAGCCGTCGGTTGCACTCGCCGTGCCGCCGTTGTCGTTTATCACGGCTTTTTGCAGCGTCAGTACCGGCTGGCAAAGCCCCCCTGGGTCAAACTGCGAAAGCAACCCCTGGAAGCCCCCGGCCGACTTGATATGAACGACTATTTCGTTGAGATCGCCGGGACCGGTGCCGGTGTTCCACGGGCCGGGCAAAACACCGACTGCGCCGTTTCCTTGGAAAAACCCCGGAAAGTCATATTCTTGGCCTGCTGGGTAAGGAGATCTGACGCCCTGCGCGGTGCCGTTTACCCACGTCTCGAAGATGTTGTCGTCGGCCCAGAAAGCCATATCCAGGGCGAGGCGATCCGTTTGGACTTGCGGATCGAGGTAGAAGCTGAACCGGTAAAATATATCGAGGTGCCCAGTGGGGTTTTGCTGATGCAGCCCGTTGGCTTGGATCGATATCCAGTCCGCATTAGCGTAGGGAGATGCGGCCCAGCCGGGCGCGGGCGTTTCGATGACAACCGCTCTTTGATATGTCAGGTTCGTTGGCGGCTGGCCTCTGACATCCTCGGTGGTTTCAGCCACTTCCCAATAAGCATCGTTCCCACTGTCGAGCGTACCTCCCGTCGCCGCGTTATACGCGGTGTTGAATATGGCGCCATCGGTGAAGCAGGTGACGACAGGCGGCTGAACCTGCGCCTGAGCGGGGGAACCAAGGCCGGCGAGCAGGGCCAGGGCCCCCACCACGCCGCATACCAGCTTTAGCCCACGCTCGCGCGCGGCTTTGAAAGGAAGAGGCGGAAGGCCGCGGACTGTTCTGCGTGGCTTCGCATGCCGGTTTTTATGCACCGGTCTCATTTCCCCGATCTGGTTTTGAACCATCGAGACAGTCTCCCTACGTTTACGGCAAACGCATCGTGACCGCGCCCGCAACTAAACGCGTTTGCAACCGTATCGCTGTGTAGGGAAGCTGGAGGTGATAAAGAAATATCGGCGGCATGCCGCCCGGCCCGCCGTTACGGCCGTGAGGCTATTCGAAGCGCTCCCACCCGTTCGGCCCCAGATGCTCCTGCGGCTTGAAGCGCACCTTATAGGCCATCTTGCGGGCGCCACCGACCCAGTAGCCGAGATAGACGTGGGGCAGACCGGCCGCGGTGGCGCGGCGGATGTGGTCGAGGATCATGAAGGTGCCGAGCGAGCGGTCCTCGACGGCCGGATCGTAGAAGGAATAGACCATGGACAGGCCGTCGGTCATCTGGTCGGTGAGCGCCACCGCCAGGAGCGGGCCCTCGCCGCGGCCGGTGATGAAGGAATCGGGGCCGCGCCGGCGGTATTCGATCACCTTGGTGTCGACGTGGGTGTCTTCCACCATCATGGCGTAGTCGAGCACCGTCATGTCCGACATGCCGCCGCGCCTGTGGCGGGCGTCCAGATAGGCGCGGAAGAGGGAGTATTGCTCGGTCGACGGCTCGGCGTCATGGGCGGTGCCGATCAGGTCGGCGTTGCGCTTCACGATGCGCTTCATGCTCTTCGTCGGCTGGAACTCCTGCGCCAGGATGCGCACCGACACGCAGGCCCGGCAGGTCTCGCAGGCCGGCCGGTAGGCGATGTTCTGCGAGCGGCGGAAGCCGCCCTGGGTCAGAAGGTCGTTGAGCTCAGGCGCCTTGTCGCCGACAAGGTGCGTGAACACCTTGCGCTCGTACTGGCCCTCCAGATAGGGGCAGGGCGAGGGCGCCGTGAGGAAGAATTGCGGCGATTGTGTCTGGTGGTGCGTCATTTTTCGTGGGCGTCGCTCCCTTGTCAAAGCCCATAATACCATGGACCGACGAGGGAAAACGTCAACCATATTATTGCCACCAGCGGCGCGCCCGCCTTGATGAAGTCGCGAAAGGAGTAGTGGCCGGGGCCCATCACCAGGAGGTTGGTCTGATAGCCGATGGGGGTGGCGAAGGAGGCGTTGGCGGCGAAGATGGTGGCGGCGACGAAAGCCATCGGCGGCGCGCCGATGGCCTGCGCGATGCCGACGGCGATGGGGGTGAACAGAACGGCGGTGGCGTTGTTGGACAGGAAGTTCGTCAGTACCGCCACCACGGCGAAGAAGCCCGACAAGACAACCGCCGAGCTTTGGCCGTCCATCAGCCTCACCGCCGCATCGGCGATGAGCTGAGCGCCGCCGGTGCGCTCGAGCGCCGTCGCGGCGGCGATGGAGGCGCCGACGAGCACGAAGATCTGCCGGTCGAAGGCGCGGCCCGCCTGCGGCAGGGTGAGGCAGCCCGTGGCGATCATGGCGACGGCGCCGATGATCGAGGTTGCCACGATCGGAAGCAGGTCGAGCGCCGCCGTGATCACGATGAAGGCGAATATGGCGATGGCGATGCCGGCCTTGCGGCGCTGCGGCACGGGCTCGGCCGACCATTCCAGCACCAGGAGATCGTGCCCCTCGCGCAGCTCCTCGAAGGCCCTGTCGGTGCCGCCGATGAGGATCGTGTCGCCGGGCTCCAGGCGGATTTCCGACATCGGCATGCGGCCCATGCGGTGCTTGCGCTGCACGCCGAGCATGTGGATGCCGTGGGTGGTGTCGATGCCGGCGTTGCGGATGGTGCGCCCGGCATGGCGCGATGCAGGCGCGATGACCGCCTCGGCGAGATGGTAGTCTGGGCCCAGCGGCTGCGAGGGATCGCCGGTGCCTGCAAAATGCTCGTCGGCGCTGTCGGAGACGATGCTGGCGCCGCCCCTCGAAAGGGCGTTCAGGAAAGCGCGCCGCGTCGCCGTCACCACCAGCCGGTCGCCCTCCGAGAGGGTGACGTTCTCGAAAGGCGGATAGAAATTCATGCCGCGCCGCACGATGAGGCGCGGGGTCAATTCGCCGAGGCCGGGAAACAGGCCGGCGCGCGATTCGATGCCGATGAAGGGATGACCCGCCGTCAGCCGGATCTCGCCGATGAACTGGGTGCCGGAGACCGTCTGCTGATAGCTGGTCTCGTTGCTGGTCTTGCGCAGGATGCGCGGCATGACGCCGAGCACATAGACCGCGCCGACGGCGGCGAGCATCGCGCCCGGGACGGTGATGTCGAAAAAATCGATGCCGATGCCCGACTTGGCAGCGACGCCTGCTACCAGAAGGTTGGTGGAGGAGCCGATCAGCGTCGTCATGCCGCCCAGGATGGTGAGGAAGGAAAGCGGCATCAGCGCCTTGGAGGCGGCAAAGCCGCGATGCGCCGCCATCACCGTGAGCACGGGAATGAAGATGACCACCACCGGCGTGTTGTTCAAAACGGCGCTCAAGACGGCGGCGGCCAACACGGTAATAATGATGGCGCGGGTGCTGGAGCGGCCGCCCAGGCGCGAGATCATGCGCGCCGGCCTGTCCATGGCGTCGGTGGCGAAGAGGCCCTGGCCGACGATGAGAAGCGCAAGCACCGTGGCAAGCGCCGGATTGGCGAAGCCGGTCAAGAGCTCTTCCGGGTTCAGGCTGCCATAGGTCTCGTTCGCGTAAGGGAAGACGGCGAACAGGAAGAGGAAGGCCGCAAGGCTCCCCAGCGCCACCTGCTCCAGCGCGAAGCGCTCGCTCGTATAGGCGACGACGGTTACGAGGATGATCGCATAGGTCATCCAGAGGTGGAAATCGGCCATCGCGTCCCGCATTCAACTGCACGCGGGCCGCTGCCCGCAGGTGCGCCAGAGCATAAGCACGGCGCTTGCCGCCGCAAGCATGGATTTGCCCGCGCTACCATCTCATGCGCAACTTTGCACCACGCCTTCGCCTCGGCGTGGTACGCCGTTCCGTCAGTCGGCGCGCACCACCACCGTGCCCAGAAGCAGGTCGTGCACGGCGCGCTTGTAGCGAAGGATGAGGGTGGCGAGCAGGATAAGAGGCGTGAGGATGGCGTTGCCGGCCCAGAAAAGAACCGTGTGGACGACCGCCAGAAGAGGGTCGACGCGGCCGCCGTCGAGCCTTTCGAGGCGAATGCCCATCATCCGCATGCCGAGGGTGGATTGATGCCGCCCCCCGAGTGTGGCGGCGACATAGAGAAGGGCTATCACCGGCCCGAGAATGCCGAAGAGCAGCCAGCCGAGGCCGAGGGTGAGGAGGCCGAACAGGAACACCAGGAGCCCGACGGGGATGAGAATCAGGCCGATCAGGAGATAGTCGACGAAAAAGGCGATGACGCGCCGCGTGCGCACGCCCTGAAGGGTGCGCCAGTCATCGAGGCGCGCGGCGATGACCTCGCCGTCGAGCGTCCTTGAATGTGCGTCTGTGTGTGCCATTGGGCTCCTGCCTTATGGGAAGCTGGTCACTTGCAGATGGGGATGGAGGGCGGGGTTTCAAGATTTCGAGGATGGCATGTCGCCCGGCACCCCCATCGTTCATTCGATACCAGACGCATCGAGCGATATCTGAATGCGCTCAATTGCACGACGCAGCGGTGGAAGGTCCTCGGTAACTACGGCCCAGACTATGGAATCTGAAATTCGGTGATATTCGTGGCGCAGCATATTGCCGATCCCGCGTATCTGTTTCCACGGGATTTGCGGTTCAAGCGCAAGCAAATCGGAAGGGAGGTGACGGGCGGCTTCCGAAATGATCTCAATTCCGCGTTGAATTCCGTGGCGCAAAAGCCAGTCCGATTGGAATTGTCCGAACTCCTTTCCGGCTGTCGCCGCCTCGATACCGTCGAGCGCCTCAACGATCTCGGCGAGGATCGGCCGGATTTTTCGGGCCGCCATTAGAATACCCGAACAGCCGATCCCTCGATGTCGTCCTTGAGCATCGGGTGAAGGCTGTCGCGTGTGGTGATGTCGATGTCGGTCGCCAAGCGTTCTTCGAGAAACTGCTTGATGCCGACGAGATTGATAAGCGAAAAGCGGCGGTTCTTGTCGTAGTCGATGAATATATCGACATCGCTGTCTTCGACGGCTTGATCGCGGGCTGTCGAGCCGAAGAGGTAGAGGGCGGTTACGCCCATCGACTGCAACGCTTCCGCGTTTCGCAGCACCTCTTGGATGGCCTTGTCCTGTCTCATCGCAATGCTCCGAACGATGGCGCTGCCGCCCGCTACCGCCTGGCCAGAAGTGCCGCCGCCTCGGGCGCGAAATAGGTGAGGATGCCGTCGCAGCCGGCGCGCTTGAAGGCGAGCAGGCTTTCCATCATGGCCCTTTCGCCGTCGAGCCAGCCGTTGGCGGCGGCGGCCTTGATCATCGCGTATTCGCCCGACACCTGATAGGCGAAGGTGGGCACGGCGAAGCTGTCCTTCAGCCGCCGCACGATGTCGAGATAGGGAAGGCCCGGCTTGACCATCACCATGTCGGCGCCCTCGGCAAGGTCTTGGCTTGTCTCGCGCAGCGCCTCGTCCGTGTTGGCGGGGTCGATGTAATAGGTCTTCTTGTCGCCCTTCAGAAGGCCGCCTGTGCCGATCGCCTCGCGGTAAGGGCCGTAGAAGGCGGAGGCGAACTTGGTGGCGTAGGACATGATGGCGACATCCTGGAAGCCGCTGCCGTCGAGCGCGTCGCGGATGGCGCCGATGCGCCCGTCCATCATGTCGGACGGGGCGATGACATCGGAGCCGGCGGCCGCCTGCAGCACCGCCGCTTCCGCGATCTGCGCCACCGTCTCGTCGTTGGCGATGACGCCGTCGCGCAGGATGCCGTCATGGCCGTGGTTGGTGAAGGGGTCGAGCGCAACGTCGGTGATGACGCCGATCTCCGGCACCGCCTCCTTGATGGCGCGGGTCGCCTGGTTGATGAGGTTGTCGGGGTCGAGAATGGCCGAGCCGCGCACGTCGCGCCGGCTCATGTCGATGTTGGGGAAGGTGGCAAGGGCGGGGATGCCGAGCTTGGCCGCGCGTTCGGCCTGGAGCACCGCAAGGTCCACCGAATAGCGGAAGACGCCGGGCATGGCGGCGATCTCTTCCTGCCGCTTTTCACCCTCGATGAGGAAGATCGGCCAGATCAGGTCGTCGACGCGCAGGTGGCTCTCTTGCACCAGCCGGCGCGACCAGTCGGCCTTGCGCATGCGCCTCAATCGCCGCCCGGCGGTGATCTCGTCGACGCTGCGGATGGCTTCGGGCTTGGCGCGGGTCAGCTTGTTCACGGGCTTTTCTCCAGTATGCCGCGATATTTATCACGCGCCGACACGCCTGAACAACATGGAGTGCGGGCGTATCGCCCCCGATGCGGCCCGTGGCGGCGGGAAAGGCGGGCATGCCGCCATTGACGCGGCGCCATGCCGCACATAATCACCAATTGAGCGTTTCGCGAGGGGAGGCTCGATTGGAAGGCGATTTCGACGGTGGCGGCGACATCCGTTTCGGGCGGCAAGGCCATGCGGGCATCATTGTGCTTGACCGACCGGCCGCGCTCAACGCGCTCACCCATTCCATGGTCAAGGCCATCGGCCGCGCATTGGCCGCCTGGGAGGCGGACGAGAAAGTGCGCGTCGTCCTCATCAAGGGGGAGGGCAGGGCCTTCTGCGCCGGCGGCGACATTCTAGACATCTATGAAGCCGGCCGCGCCGGCAGGCCGCCGATCGGCTTCTTCGCCGACGAATACCGCCTCAATGCGGCCATCGCGCGCCTCTCGAAGCCCTATGTGGCGCTGATCGACGGGGTGGTGATGGGCGGCGGGGTGGGCGTTTCCGCCCACGGTTCGCACCGGGTGATGACGGAGAAGGCGGTTTTCGCCATGCCCGAGGTCGGCATCGGCTTCTTCCCCGATGTCGGCGGCAGCCACTTCCTGTCACGCCTTAAAGGCCACTACGGCATGTATCTGGCACTGACCGGCGAGCGCATCGGGCAGGGCGAGGCGCTCGGGGCGGGGCTTGCCACCCATGCCGTCGATTCGGCGGCGCTTGCGGGGCTTGTAGACGAGATCGCCCGGACGGGCGAGGTGGACGGAGCCCTTGCCGCTCGCGCCCGCGACGTGCCCCGAGAAAAGGACGCGGCGAGCCTTGACGCCATCGCCCGGCATTTTTCCCTTTTGACGCTGGAAGAGTGCGTCGCCAGCCTTTCGCAAGCCGCGGAAGAGGGGGATGGATTCGCGGCCGCGACACTTAAGACAATCGCCAAGCGCTCGCCGACCAGCCTTCACGTCGCCTTCCGGCAACTGCGCCTCGGCGCCGCGCTCACCATGGACGAGTGCATGCGCATGGAGTTCCGGATCGTCAACCGCATGCTGGCCAACGGCGACTTCTACGAGGGCATCCGCGCGGCGGTGATCGACAGGACGAGGGCGCCGGAGTGGCGGCCGGCATCGCTCGACGAGGTGAACCCGGCGGCGATCGACGCTTTTTTCGCGCCGCTTCCCGACGGGGAGCTTAAGCTGTGACGAACGACGCGGTCACGCAGATGCCGGTGCGCCAATCCCCCCTCGAATATGCGCTGGAGATGCTGCAGCGCGCCGTGGCGCTTTTCTGCCTCGTCCAGGGCATCGGCTACTGGGTCAGGCTCCTGGGCTTCTTCGAGGGGCCGGAATGGCGCTTCGACCTGATGCCGTTCTACTGGCAGGCGACGGCCGCCCCGCTCGCCGTCCTCTTTCCCTTTGCCGCGGTCGGGCTTTGGATGCTGGCTTCCTGGGGACCGGTGGTCTGGTTCCTGTGCGCGGCCGCCGAAGCCGTCATGTACGGCTTCTTCCCCCAGCTCTTCGGCGCGTGGCCCTGGCTCATCGTTCTGCACGGCGCGGTGGCCGCCCTTTATGCCGTGCTGCGGACCTTGCTTCATCTCGCCCGGCGCCGCGACCCGCATTAACCGAAGTTAACGCCTTTTTAGCCCTAAATGCAGGGTTTCCTGCGCAAGGTGTTGTTAAGCCTGACGTTTAAGTCGAATTTTAGGTGCATTCGATAGGGTTGCCTCCAAGGTGAAAACAAAAAACTCACCGGCGTCAAAACGAAAGGCACCAGTTATGATCAACACGCGATCCGCGACACAGAAGACGTCTACCCACGAAGAGGGCGAGGCGCCGCTGCGCTCCCTCTATCTTGAATCCCTGCAGCTCGTCGAGCGGCTGCACCGCCGCCTGCTCGACGTCATCAAGGACGAGTTCGAGCGCCAGGGCCGCAGCGACATCAACGCCATCCAGGCGCTGCTCCTGTTCAATATCGGCGATGCCGAGCTGACGGCGGGCGAGCTGCGCACGCGCGGCTATTATCTCGGCTCCAACGTCTCGTACAACCTGAAGAAGCTCGTCGACCAGGGCTTCGTCCACCACCAGCGCTCGCGCGTCGACCGCCGCTCGGTTCGCATCAGCCTGACGCCGAAGGGCACGGAGATCGCCAAGGTCGTCTCCAAGCTCTACGACCGTCACATCGGCTCCATCGAGCAGGTGGGCGGCATCAAGGCCGACGAGTTCCGCCAGATGAACCGTGCCCTGCAGCGGCTCGACCGCTTCTGGAACGACACCATCGCCTATCGCATGTGAGCAGTGCCGTTTTGACTGCTGGGGGCGGCCGGCGGAGGCCGACCGGAATGGCTGGTATCCCTGACGGGGTGCCGGCCATTACGGTATTGTGATGGGCGTCCTGTTGTAATCATAAGCGCCACGTTAATAACATAATTGCGGTGGAATGGATGATGCGACATCGCCGCTGCCAAGGCCGCATTCCGGCCGGAGAGGGCAAGTCGGTCACGCTTCGAGCGGCGCTTTGGCGAAAAATTAACGCTGTTTCGTGCACGTTCGAAAGCCAGACAATCCGGGTTTTACGTTGAGGGTTCGGTAAACATGAAATCCAACCGCCGCCTTTTCCTTACCGGAGCCGGTGCTGCCGCGGCCGCTGCGGCCCTTGCAGGCTCCGCCAGGGCGCAGAATGCAATCGATGCCATCATCAATTCCCCGCGGCGGGGCAGTTGGGGCGACCGCTTCGACGCCCAGGCCGCGCAAGGCGGCAACGTCTCCTCTACCCAACCCATTCTCAGCCAGCAGACGGCGAGCAATGTCGAGCGTGCCATCGCCCGGTATTCGGACATCGTCGGGCGCGGCGGCTGGCCCATGGTGCCGGCCACCAAGAAGCTGCAGCTTGGCGTCATCGACCCGGATGTGGAAATCCTGCGCCGCCGGCTGATGATTTCGGAGGACCTGTCCACGCAGGCCGGCATGTCGCCTGCCTTCGATTCCTACGTCGATGCGGCGCTGAAGCGGTTCCAGGCCCGCCACGGCCTGCCCGCGGACGGCGTTACCGGCCAGTACACCTATTCCGCGCTCAACGTCTCGGCGCCGATCCGTCTCGGCCAGCTGCAGACGAATCTCGGGCGCCTGCGCGAGCTGACGGCGAATCCTCTCGACGGCCGCCTGGTGACGGTCAACATCCCCGCGGCCTCGATCGAGGCGGTGGAGAACGGCCGCGTCTTCCTGCGCCACACGGCGATCGTCGGCAAGGTCGACCGGCAGACGCCGGTGCTGAACTCCAAGATCAACGAGATCATCCTCAACCCGTACTGGAATGCGCCGGTGTCCATCGTCCGCAAGGACATCATCCCGAAAATGCGGGAGGACCCCAGCTACCTGACGGACAACAGCATCCGCCTGATCGCGCCGGACGGCACCGAGGTCGATCCGCTCTCCGTCGACTGGTCGACGGACGACGCGGCGAAATACCGCTTCCGCCAGGACCCCGGCCGCATCAACGCCATGGCCACCGTCAAGATCAATTTTCCCAACGAGCATGCGGTCTACATGCACGATACGCCGCAGCAGCAGCTTTTCGGCGATCAGGCGCGCTTCCACTCCTCCGGCTGCGTGCGCGTGCAGAACGTGCGCGACCTGGTGACGTGGATCCTGCGCGACACGCCCGGCTGGGACCGGCGCACCATCGAGACGACGATCCAGACCGAGGAAGACAAGCGCATTCCCGTCGCCAATCCGGTGCCGGTCTATTTCACCTACATCTCGGCATGGTCGACGGGCGACGGCGCGATCCACTTCCGCGACGACATCTACGGCCGCGACGGCCAGCAGGAGCTGCAGATTTCCACCGCGCTGTAGCGATCCTCACCTGAGAGCTCCATTCAAAGGCCGCTCCTTCGGGGCGGCCTTTTCGCATTTCCGGCCTATCCACGCCGCGGTATGTCGTGCTCTATGTCGCACCCTCTCAAAAAATCGGCACAAGACGTGGTGGCGGTCCCGGAAAAGTGCTAAGGGCGCGCGGGTTCCGCCACGCATCATGAGCTTCTAGCGCAAGGGGTGACATCGCCATGGCACATGCGTCCGCCGCCGCCGTCGAGACCGAGACCTTTTTCTCACGGCCGCTTGAGGATACCGACCGCGACATCTTCGACGCGATCCGCAACGAGCTCGGTCGCCAGCGCGACGAGATCCAGCTGATCGCCTCGGAAAACATCGTCTCCCGCGCGGTGATGGAAGCGCAGGGTACCGTGCTCACCAACAAATATGCCGAGGGTTATCCCGGCAAGCGCTACTATGGCGGCTGCGAGTTCGTCGATGTGGTGGAGGAGCTGGCGATTGCCCGCGCCAAGGAGCTCTTCGGCTGCAATTTCGCCAATGTGCAGCCCAACTCCGGCAGCCAGATGAACCAGGCGGTATTCCTGGCGCTGCTGCAGCCCGGCGACACCTTCATGGGGCTGGACCTGAATTCCGGCGGCCATCTCACCCACGGCTCGCCCGTCAACATGTCCGGCAAATGGTTCAACGTCGTCTCCTACGGCGTGCGCCAGGACGACCACCTCCTCGACATGGACGAGGTGGAGCGGCTGGCACACGAGAAGAAGCCGAAGCTGATCCTGGCCGGCGGAACGGCCTATTCGCGCGTCTGGGACTGGAAGCGCTTCCGCGAGATCGCCGACAGCGTCGGCGCTTACCTGATGGTCGACATGGCGCACATCGCCGGCCTGGTGGCGGGCGACGCGCATCCCTCGCCCCTGCCGCACGCCCATGTGGTGACGACCACCACGCACAAGTCTCTCCGCGGACCGCGCGGCGGCATGATCCTCGCCAACGACGAGGCCATTGCGAAAAAGCTCAACTCAGCCGTCTTCCCCGGCCTGCAGGGCGGGCCGCTGATGCACGTCATCGCCGCCAAGGCGGTGGCGCTGGGCGAGGCGTTGCAGCCCGAGTTCAAGGCCTACGCGCACCAGGTGGTGGCAAACGCCCGGGCGCTTGCCGCGAGCCTCAAGGAGACCGGCCTCGATATCGTCTCCGGCGGCACGGACAACCATCTGATGCTGGTGGACCTGCGCCCCAAGAACGCGACGGGCAAGCGCGCCGAGGCGGCGCTGGGGCGGGCCAACATCACCTGCAACAAGAACGGCATCCCCTTCGACCCGGAAAAGCCCTTCGTCACCTCCGGTATCCGCCTCGGCACTCCCGCCGGCACGACGCGCGGCTTCGGCGTCGCCGAGTTCGCTCAGGTGGGGCAGTTGATCGCCGAGGTGCTGGACGGGCTGAAGGCGGCCAATTCCGACGAGGGCAACCTGGCTGTCGAGGAAGCGGTCAAGAAGAAGGTCGAAGGCCTTCTCAACCGCTTTCCGCTCTACCCCTATCTGGGGTAAGGCTGACGCGACAAGCGATTCTGCCAAGAAAAGGCTGCCATGCGCTGCCCATACTGCCAGTCCGAGGACACCCAGGTGAAGGATTCGCGGCCCGCCGAGGACGGCGCCGCCATCCGCCGCCGCCGCGCCTGCCCCGATTGCGGCGGCCGCTTCACCACCTTCGAGCGCGTGCAGCTGCGCGATCTCGTGGTGGTCAAGCGCTCGGGCCGCAAGGTGCCGTTCGACCGCGACAAGCTGATGCGCTCCTTCGACATCGCGCTGAGAAAGCGCAATGTCGACCCCGAGCGCGTGGAGCGCGCGGTGACTGGGATCGTGCGCCAGCTCGAGAACTCGGGCGAGAGCGAGATCCCTTCCGACCAGATCGGCCTCCTGGTCATGGAGGCGCTGAAGTCGCTCGACGACGTCGCCTATGTCCGCTTCGCTTCGGTCTACCGGAATTTCCGCGAGGCGAAGGACTTTCAGGACGTGCTGGGCGAGCTCAAGGGCGAGCCGGACCTGGAGTGAGCGATGCCGGACAAGGGCGCTCCCACCCCGCTTGCCGGTCTTGAGGAGACCGACCGGCGCTTCATGGCCGCCGCCATCCGCCTGTCGCGCAGCCATCTCGGTCTGACGGCCGCCAATCCCTCCGTTGCCACGCTTATCGTGCGTGACGGCCGCATCGTCGGGCGCGCGGTGACGGCCGTGGGCGGCAGGCCGCATGCCGAGGCGCAGGCGCTCGAGGAGGCGGGGGCGTTGGCGCGCGGCGCGACGGCCTATGTGACGCTGGAGCCCTGCGCCCATCATGGGCGCACGCCGCCTTGCGCGGAGGCGCTCGTGACCGCCGGCGTGAAGCGCGTGGTGGGTGCTGCGAGCGACCCGGACCCGCGCGTCAGCGGCAAGGGCTACGCCGTCCTGCGCGCCGCCGGCATCGAGGTGGTGGAGGGCGTTCTGGCCGACACGGCCGCCGACCTGATGAAGGGCTACCTTATACGGTCCTTGAGAAAGCGGCCGGAAGTGATTCTCAAGCTTGCTCTTTCCGCCGACGGCAGGATCGGCGTTAAGGGGGAGGGGCAGGTGCCCATCACCGCAGAGATCGCCCGTCGCCAGGTGCACCTGATGCGCGCGGAGGCCGATGCCATCCTCGTCGGCATCGGCACGGCATTGGCCGACGACCCGGCACTGACCTGCCGTCTGCCGGGGCTGGAAGCGCGCTCGCCGGCGCGCATCGTGCTCGACCGCCATCTGCGCCTGGCCCTCGGCTCCAAGCTGGCTCGCACCGCGCGCGACGTGCCGGTGCTTCTTACCGCCGCGCAGGATGCGGATGCGGCGCGCCGGGTGGCGCTGGCTGAGGCAGGTGTCAACTTCCTTGCCGTCGAGGCGGTAAACGGCCAGATCGCCCTGCCGGAGCTTCTGGAAGACCTTGCAGCGCGCGGCATCTCGAGCCTTCTCGTGGAGGGCGGCGCCTATACGGCAGAGGCGTTTCTGGCCGAGGACCTTGTCGACCGGCTGTGCCTGTTCGTCGGCCCCGGCGAAATAGGCCCGCACGGCATTGCATCGCCCGTTAATCCCGACCATATCCCTGACGGCTTCACGAAGCTCCGCGAAGCCCGCTTCGGCGACGACGGCTATCTCGAATTTGCGAGGGCGCACTGATGTTCACGGGGATCGTCACGGATGTGGGAACGGTGCAGGCAGTCCGGCCCCTTGCGAAGGGCGCGCGGCTGCGCATCGAGACGCGCTACGATCCGGCGACCATCGACATCGGCGCCTCCATCGCCTGCGCCGGCGTGTGCCTGACGGTGGTCGCACTTCCCGAGACCGGCTCCAACCGGCACTGGTTCGAGGTGGAGGCGTGGGAGGAGGCCCTGCGGCTGACGACGGCCGCCGCATGGGGCGAGGGCACGCGGGTCAACCTGGAGCGGCCGCTGAAGATCGGCGACGAACTGGGCGGCCACATCGTCTCCGGCCACGTGGACGGCACGGCGGAGATCATCGAGCGGCTGGAAGAGGGCGAGGCGGTGCGCTTCGTGCTCGAGGCGCCGGCGGAACTGGCCAGGTACATCGCGCCCAAGGGCTCGGTGGCGCTCGACGGCACGTCGCTGACGGTCAACCGCGTCGACGGGCGACGCTTCGACGTGCTCCTCATCCATCACTCGCTTGCCGTGACCACCTGGGGCGAGCGGCAGGTGGGGGATAGGGTCAATATCGAGGTGGACACGATGGCCCGCTATGCCGCGCGGCTTGCGGAGGCGGCGGACGCCTAGGTTCCGCCCGCGTGCCGGCTCCTTCAATGCTATTCCATCATGTTCGGCGCAAACTTGCGTGCCGCGCATGCCCCTATCCCAACGAACCGCTTGCTAAGCAGAAGGCTTCGGCCTAAGTCACCGACGATCCCGGAGACACTGATGCCCGATACGACTTCCCTAAAAATTCTCATCGTCGAAGCGCGCTTCTACGACCACCTGGCCGATGGCCTACTCGCCGGCGCCAGGAAGGCGCTTCAGGAGGCGGGGGCGGACTTCGACGTGGTGACGGTGCCCGGTGCGCTGGAGGTTCCGCCGGCGGTTGCCTATGCGGTTTCGGCGGCGGGGAAGGGCGGCACGGTCTATGACGGTTTCGTGGCGCTGGGTTGTGTGATTCGCGGCGAGACCTATCATTTCGACATTGTCGCCAACGAATCCAGCCGTGCCCTGATGGACCTAGCCGTGAAGCATTCGCTGGCGGTCGGCAACGGCATCCTGACGGTCGAGAACGAGGCGCAGGCGCTGGCGCGAATCGAGAAGAGCGAAGGCTCGAACGCCGCCGGCGGAAAGGGATATGCGGCAGCGCAAGCGGCGCTGCGCATGATCGAATTGAAAGAGCGATTGGGGGCCTGAGGTGGCGCATCCTTCAGGAGCCGGCGAGCCGGTCAACTTCCGCCCGGCCAACAAGCGGGGCGCCGCGCGGCTGGCCGCCGTGCAGGCGCTGTACCAGATGGATGTGGGCGGCACGGGCCTTCTGGAGACGACGGCGGAATACGAATCATTCCGTCTCGGCAAGGAGGTCGACGGCGATCTCTACCGCGAGGCGGACCCGCAATGGTTTCGCGCCATCCTTGCAGGCGTGGTCGAGAACCAGAAGACGATCGACCCGGTCATCCGCCGCTCGCTGCTGGAGGACTGGCCGCTCTCCCGCCTCGATTCGACGCTGCGCGCCATCTTACGCGCCGGCGTCTACGAGCTGACCGAGCGGGCGGACGTGCCTGTCGCCGTCATCATCTCCGAATATGTCGACATCGCCAAGGCGTTCTACGAGGAGGACGAGCCGAAGGTGGTCAACGCCGTGCTCGACCGCGTGGCGCGCGCCAGCCGTAAAGAGGGCAGGGGGAAGGATGTCTCGTGAGCGATGAGGCACTCTACCGCGAGGCCAAACGCACGGCACTGATTCTCGCCGCCGCGCAGGCGATCGTCGGTGCCTCGGCGCCCATCGCCATCTCCATGGGGGGCCTTGCAGGAAGCTACCTGCTCGGCGCGGACAAATCGCTCGCCACCGCGCCGGTCACCGGCTTCAATGTCGGCGTGGCGCTCGCCGCGCTTCCGGCGGCGATGCTGATGCGCGCGATCGGCCGGCGCTACGGCCTGGTCGCCGGGGCCGGGGCAAACGCGCTGGGCGGCGCCGTCGCCGCATTCGCGCTGTTTCAGGCCGATTTCTGGCTGTTCGCGTTCGGCATGCTCCTGGTCGGCGCCGGGACGGCCTTCACACAGCAGTATCGCTTCGCGGCCGTCGACAACGCGCCGGCCGATTTCAAGCCTCGTGCCATCGCCTGGGTGCTGAGCGGCGGCATCTTCTCCGCCGTCATCGGGCCGCAGACGGCCATCCACACGCGCGAGATGTTCGCGCCCGTCATGTTCGCCGGCGCCTTCGTGGGGATCATCGGCCTTGCCGCCATCGGCGCCCTGATCCTGTCGCTGCTTCGCTTGCCCAAGGACGCGCCTTCGGCGGCGCTCGACGACCATCAGCCGGCGCGGCCGTTGTTGGAAATCATGTCGCAGCCGCGCTTCATCGTCGCGCTCCTGTGCGGCGTCAGCACTTTCGCGCTGATGAGTTTCGTGATGACGGGGGCGCCGCTTGCCATGGTGGGCTGCGGGTTCTCGCCCGACGAGGCGACGCTCGGCATTTCCTGGCACGTGCTGGCGATGTTCGCTCCCAGCTTCTTCACCGGCCGCCTCATCGCGCGATTCGGCAAGGAGCGGATCGTGGCGACCGGGCTCGCGCTCCTCATCGGCTGCGGAGTGGTGGCGCTGTCGGGCATCGAGCTCTGGCAGTTCTGGCTGGCGCTCATCCTTCTCGGCGTGGGGTGGAACTTCGGCTTCATCGGCGCCACGGCCATGGTCGCCGACTGCTATCATCTCTCGGAGAAGAACAAGGTGCAGGGCGTGCACGATTTCCTGCTTTTCTCCACCGTCGCCTTCGCCTCGCTGATGTCCGGCCGCGTCTACAACGCCTTCGGCTGGGAGATGCTGAACTGGGTGATCTTCCCCGTGGCCGGCGCCGGGCTTCTGGTGCTGGGCCTGCTGGCGCTGGGGCGGCGGCGGGCGCGCGCGGCGCTGCGGTGAACCCCCAGGCAAAACCTTGACGTTCGGCGGTGTGTTTCGCATAAGCCATAGCTTAAGGCTGCGGGAATAATCCTTCCCGCGGCCTTTCTCTAGGCCCGGGAGGGGTTCCAGCGGGCCGAAATCAGAGGGATTGATTGGCAATGACCATGCTTTACGTCGTCATCGCCTGCGGCCTGCTTTCTGTCCTTTACGCCATCTGGGCGACACAATCGGTCCTTGCGGCCGATCAGGGCAATGCGCGCATGCAGGAAATCGCCGGTGCCATTCGGGAGGGTGCACAGGCCTATCTTACGCGTCAGTACACGACCATCGCCATCGTCGGCGTCGTCGTCTTTGCGATCGCCTGGTGGCTTCTGACCGCCGCCGCGGCCTTCGGCTTTCTCATCGGCGCGGTGCTTTCGGGCGCGGCGGGCTTCATCGGCATGCACGTTTCCGTGCGCGCCAACGTGCGCACCGCGCAGGCGGCTTCATCGAGCCTTGCCGCCGGCCTCGACATCGCCTTCAAGTCCGGCGCCATCACCGGCCTTCTGGTTGCCGGCCTGGCGCTGCTCGGCGTGTCGGTCTATTTCTGGGCGCTGACGGGCCCGATGGGCTACGGGCCGACCGACCGCACGGTCATCGACGCGCTGGTGGCGCTCGGCTTCGGCGCCTCGCTGATCTCCATCTTCGCGCGCCTCGGCGGCGGCATCTTCACCAAGGGCGCGGATGTCGGCGGCGACCTCGTCGGCAAGGTGGAAGCCGGCATTCCCGAGGACGACCCGCGCAATCCCGCGACGATCGCCGACAATGTGGGCGACAATGTCGGCGACTGCGCCGGCATGGCGGCCGACCTCTTCGAGACCTACGTGGTGACGGTCGTCGCCACCATGGTGCTGGCCTCGATCTTCTTTACCGGCGCGACGGCGGTGACGCTGATGCTGTTCCCGCTGGTCATCGGCGCGGCCTGCGTGGTGACCTCTATCGCCGGGACGTTCTTCGTCAAGCTCGGCTCCAACAACTCCATCATGGGCGCGCTCTATAAGGGCTTCCTGGCCACGGCCCTGCTTTCCGTGGTGGCGCTGGCGCTGATCGTCTGGCTGTGGCTCGGCGGCTCGACCGAGTTCGAGGCCGGCGGCGCTTCCTTCACGGGGGCGAGCCTGTTCTTCTGCGGCGTGGCCGGTCTCGTGGTGACGGGGCTCATCATCTGGATCACCGAATATTATACCGGCGTCGGCTTCCGCCCCGTGCGCTCCATCGCCCAGGCCTCGGTCACCGGCCATGGCACCAACGTCATCCAGGGCCTTGCCGTCTCGCTGGAGGCGACGGCGCTGCCGGCGCTGGTCATCATCGCCGGTATCCTGGTGAGCTATACGCTCGCCGGCCTGTTCGGCATCGCCATCGCCGTCACCACGATGCTGGCGCTCGCCGGCATGGTCGTGGCGCTCGACGCCTTCGGCCCGGTCACCGACAACGCCGGCGGCATCGCCGAGATGGCGGATCTGCCGGCAGAAGTGCGCCAGACGACGGATGCGCTCGACGCCGTCGGCAACACCACCAAGGCGGTGACCAAGGGCTACGCCATCGGCTCGGCCGGCCTCGGCGCGCTGGTGCTGTTCGCGGCCTATACGGAGGACCTGAAGTTCTTCGCCGCCAATGCGGAGCCGGGCTCCTTCTTCGAGGGCGTGACAGTCGATTTCGCGCTGTCCAACCCCTATGTGGTCGTCGGCCTCCTGTTCGGCGGGCTGTTGCCCTTCCTGTTCGGCGGCCTGTCGATGACCGCCGTCGGCCGCGCCGCCGGCTCCATCGTCGAGGAGGTGCGCCGCCAGTTCCGCGAGAAGCCGGGCATCATGCAGGGCAAGGAGAAGCCGGACTACAGCCGCGCGGTCGACCTTCTGACCAAGGCGGCGATCAAGGAGATGATCGTCCCCTCGCTCCTGCCGGTGCTCTCGCCGCTCGTCGTCTTCGCCGTGATCTACCTGATCGGCGGCAAGAACGAGGCGTTCGCCTCCGTCGGCGCCATGCTTCTGGGCGTCATCGCAACGGGCCTCTTCGTCGCCATCTCCATGACCGCCGGCGGCGGCGCCTGGGACAACGCCAAAAAGTCCTTCGAGGACGGCTTCGTCGACAAGGACGGCGTGAAGCACGAGAAGGGCTCGGAGGCGCACAAGGCCTCCGTCACCGGCGACACGGTGGGCGATCCCTACAAGGACACCGCCGGACCGGCGGTGAACCCGATGATCAAGATCACCAACATCATCGCGCTTCTGCTTCTGGCCGTGCTGGCGCACTGAAGTAGGGCGGAAAACGATAAGAGGCCGGCGGGGAGGGATCCTCGCCGGCCTTTTTCTTGTCTGAAAGGAGAACGCGGACGCGTGGCGTCACCGCTGAACATTTCCCCTCCACGCGCGCGTCATCCCGGAAAGCCGAAGGCTTGTCCGGACCCATTTCGGAATGTGGACGAGTCACGGAATGGATCCCGGCTCTGCGGGAGCGTGTGCTCCCTTGGCCGGGATGACGCGCGTGGAAGGAGATAGGCGTGGACGACAGAGGGGGGCGCGAAGGGGCGCCTCCCTTCTCCGAACCTCCTACTGCGCCCCCAGAGGGTTGGAGGGCGGGCCGCCGCGGGCGACGCCCGCGATCATCTGGGTGAGGAAGTTCTGGTCCTTGCCGCCGGTCGGCGTGGTGCGCGAGACGAAGTCGAACAGCTTGCCGTCCTGCATGCCGTAGTGCGCGACCTGCGTGACGCGCTGATCGTCGCCGAAATAGACGGCCAGCACCTGCTGGTCGACAAGTTTCGGCCTCATGAAGGCGGCGCCGCGCACGCGCTTCTGCGAGATGTAGTAAAAGACCTCGTTGTCGAAGGTCGCCGTCGTCGACGGTGTGCCGAGCGCCAAGAGCACCTGCTCGCGGCTGGAGCCCACCGGCACCAGCTCCAGCGCCTGCTCGTCGATGACGTAGCCCTGGGTGAACGTCTCGCGTGCATTCAGCGTCGAGGCGGCGTTGCATCCCGAAAGCACCAGCGCGCTGCCGCCGAGGGCGGCGGCGAGGACGTACCGACAGGCATGGTTGGTCTTGATTTTCCGCACCTGCAACGACATCTCCCTTGAACGATTGCACCGGATCGGCCCGGTCGTCACCTTGCACGCGACGGCAAAACCGGTAAACCAGCTTGCGCGCCGATGCAACCGGACCTCGCGGCGGGCCCGGTGCGATATGCGATCCGAACCAGCCTGAAGGAGGGCAACCCCATGTTCCAGTGGCTTTCCGGCGCGCGCCGGCGCAGCCGCCGCCTTGTCGTGGACGCTCTCTACGGGGAAATCGTGGCAGCGGCGCGGCGGCCGCAGCTTTATTCCGACTGGCAGGCACCGGACACGCCGCTCGGCCGCTTCGAGATGATGTCCTTGCATTTTTTCCTGCTTCTGCACCGCTTGCGCGGCAAGGAGGGGGCGTTGAAGGAGATCGCGCAGGAGTTGACGGACCATTTCTTCCTCGAAGTGGATCATTCGCTGCGCGAACTGGGCATCGGCGATCTCGGCGTGCCGAAGCGGATAAAGAAGCTTGCCCGCATGTTCTACGGGCGGTTGTCGGTCTATGGCGCCGCCGTGGACGCCGGCGACGAGACCGCCCTTGCCGCCGCCCTTAGGCGGAACATTGCGCCCGACCGCGCGGTATGGATTGAGGCGGACGCCCTTGCCGCCTATACGCTGGATGCCCATGAAGCGCTTCGGGCGCTTTCGGACGAGGATCTGCGCGCCGGCAGGCTGCGCTTCGCGCCCCTGCCGCAGGAAGGGACGAACAATGGCTGACCCGCTTCGCACACAAAGCCCGGTCTCCTACCAGCTTCAGGTCAACCGGCTCCCCCAGAAGGGAACGACGGTGACGATCGAGGCCGATGCGGCGCAGCGCGCCGCTCTTGCCCATGCCCACGATCTCCTCTCGGTCCAGCGCTTTTATGCCGAGCTTAGCGTGCGGCCCTTTAAAGGCGACGGCGTGCGTGTGACGGGCCGTGTCGAGGCCGACATCACGCAGGCTTGCGTGGTGACGCTGGAGCCGCTGATCGCGCGAATCGACGAGGAGATCGCGGCACTTTTCGTGCCCGAGGGCTCGCGGCTCGCCCGCGCCGACCAGGACAGCGGCGAAATCCTCGTCGAGGCGGAAGGCGAGGATCTGCCGGAAGCCTTCACCGGCGACAGGGTCGACCTCGGCGCGCTCGCGGAGGAGTTTTTCGCCCTCGGCATCGACCCTTACCCCAGGAAAAGCACCGCCGCGCTAGACCTTCCGGCCGAGGAGGAAGGAAAGGAGGAGGGATACGGCCCCCTCCATGAAGGGCTCAAGAAGCTGCGTGAAAAGGGTTGAGTTTGCACGGAAACCTGCGGAATCGAGGTTGTGCCGCCGTGCAAAAACGCTATTTTCGCCGCACTTCGCGGAGGGCCCATCCGCTCAACAACCGAGGCATATAGCGCGTGATACGCATTTCGATTGACGCCATGGGCGGAGACCACGGCCCCGAGGTCACACTTCCAAGCCTCCTCCGGGTCGCCGAGCGCCGGCCGGATGCGCGTTTTGTGATCTTCGGCCATGAGGACGCGGTCCGCCCGGTGCTCGACGGACTGCCGCGGCTCAGGGACATCAGCGAATTCGTGCATTGCGACGTGGCCGTGCGCATGGACGACAAGCCAAGCCAGGCCTTGCGCCAGGGGCGCTGGAAATCCTCCATGTGGAAGGCCATCGAGGCGGTCAAGGCGGGCGACGCCGACGCCTGTATCTCGGCCGGCAATACCGGCGCTCTGATGGCCATGTCGAAATTCTGCCTGCGCACCATGGCCGACATCGAGCGCCCGGCCATCGCCGCCATCTGGCCGACCATCCGTGGCGAGAGCATCGTGCTCGACGTCGGCGCCACCATCGGCGCCGATGCGCAGCAACTCGTCGATTTCGCCATCCTCGGCGCGGCGATGGCCAACGCGCTGTTCGATATCGAGCGGCCGACGGTGGGGCTGCTCAATGTCGGGGTGGAAGAGATCAAGGGCCAGGAAGAGGTGAGGGAAGCCGGGCGCATGCTGCGGGAGGCGGCGCTCGACACCATGCAATACCAGGGTTTTGTCGAGGGCGACGACATCGGCAAGGGCACGGTCGACGTGGTGGTCACCGAGGGCTTTTCCGGCAATATCGCGCTGAAATCGGCCGAGGGCACGGCACGACAGATCGCCGAATATCTGCGCGAGGCCATGAGTCGCACCCTTTTGGCGCGCATCGGCTATATATTGGCACGTGGCGCCTTCGAGCGCCTGCGTGAGAAGATGGACGTGCGCAAGATCAACGGCGGGGTGTTCCTCGGGCTGAAGGGCATCGTCGTCAAAAGCCACGGTGGTGCCGACGAGGAAGGCTTTGCCGCCGCCGTGGAACTCGGCTACGAGATGGTGAAGAGCGGTGTCTTCGACAGGACACGCACCACCCTCGACCTTTTCCATGCCCGCAAGCCCGCCGGAATGGCTGGCCAAATGGCTTCCAACGCGTAGGATAGAATGATGATCAGGTCCGCCGTGCGCGGCATAGGCTCAGCGTTGCCGCGCCGCATCATGACCAACAAGGAGTTCGAGGAGTTGGTGGACACCTCGGACGAGTGGATCGTCCAGAGGACGGGCATCCGCCAGCGCCACGTCGCCTCCGACGACGAGACCACCGCCTCGCTGGGCGAGGCGGCCGCCCGTCACGCGCTGGAAAACGCCGGGCTGGAGCCAGCCGATATCGACCTCATCATCCTGGCGACCTCTACTCCCAACAACACCTTCCCCGCCACCGCGGTCGATATCCAGGCCAGACTCGGCATCCATCACGGCTACGCGTTCGACATGCAGGCGGTGTGCAGCGGCTTCGTCTATGCCATCACCACCGCCGATCTCTATATCCGCGGCGGGCTTGCCAAGCGCGCGTTGGTCATCGGCTCGGAGACCTTCTCGCGCATCCTCGACTGGAGCGACCGCACCACGTGTGTCCTGTTCGGCGACGGCGCGGGCGCGGTGGTCCTGGAAGCAGTGGAGGGCGAGGGGACCATTGCCGACCGGGGCGTTCTCGCCTCTTCGCTGCGCTCCGACGGTGCGCAGAAGGACAAGCTCTATGTCGACGGCGGCCCGTCGACCACCGGCACGGTGGGCCATCTGCGCATGCAGGGCCGCGAGGTCTTCAAGCACGCGGTCGGCATGATCACCGACGTGATCGAGGATGTTTTCGCCAAGGCCGACGTGACGGCGGACGACCTCGACTGGTTCGTGCCGCACCAGGCCAACAAGCGCATCATCGACGCCTCGGCAAGAAAACTCCACATCGCCGAGGAGAAGGTCATCATCACGGTCGACCTGCACGGCAACACCTCGGCCGCCTCCGTTCCCCTGGCGCTCGCCCACGGCGTGGCGGAAGGCAAGATCAAGCGCGGCGACCTGGTGCTTCTGGAGGCGATGGGCGGCGGCTTCACCTGGGGTGCGGTGCTTTTGCGCTGGTGAGCGCTGTTGGGCATTTGCAGGTGGGTGGAATTATCCCGTGGGCTGAACCAAACGGATGGTACCCATCTGTCAGGATCGCACCGCTACTGTCGCACAAATGCTGCAAAAAGAAATAAACGGAGCGAATGTGGGCGCATCCCGCTCTTAGCCCTAAGACTAGCCTCTCCGGTTCTTGACCTTCGCAGGCCAATTTTTGTAACGTCCGTGGCGTCGCTTTGTATTTTCAATAGTTTCGAAGGGTTGGTTGGCCGATGGGGGGAAAGACAATCACACGCGCCGACCTTGCGGAAGCGGTCTACCGAAAGGTGGGGCTGTCGCGCACCGAATCGGCTCAGATCGTCGAGATGGTCCTGCAGGAGGTCTGCGACGCGGTGGTGCGTGGGGAGACGGTGAAGCTGTCGTCCTTTGCCACCTTCCAGGTGCGCCAGAAGAATGAGCGCATCGGCCGCAACCCCAAGACCGGCGAGGAAGTGCCGATCCTGCCGCGCCGGGTGATGACCTTCAAGGCCTCCAACGTGCTCAAGAACCGCATCCTGCGCGCACACCAGGAGCGCAAGGCGCGCAAGGCGGGCTAGGGCCCATTCGATGTTGCGTCGATAGGCTCTGCCTTATGGAACCCATTTCTCTCGGGGGACGTCATGGCAGTGCGCGGGATCGGGTTTGTGGGCATGCGAAGCGTCCGGCTCGATGAGACGGTGCGGCTGTTTCGCGATGTGATTGGAGTTCCTGTCACGCGGCAAACCGGTGATCTCGTGGGATTCAGGCTCGCCGACGGAACCGTGTTGGAGCTTTACGGCCCTGGTGACACGTTTCACGCCTTCTTCAAGACCGGACCGGTTGTCGGCTTCCGTGTGGATGATTTCGATGCGACACGCCAGGCGATGATCGCAGCAGGGGTTGGCTTCATCGGTGATGTTCAACATGCCGATGGCGAAAGCTGGCAACATTTCCACTGCCCGGACGGCACGATTGCGGAAATCATCGGCCCTGGAGCGCCGCCGGCATAGCGGTAGCCTTCTGCCGTGATATGCTTGCCGTTTCCTCGGGAGGCCTTGTCAGGAGGGGCGCCAGCCTGTTGAAATGGCGGGCGTTGAGTCGCAGGAGGTGAAGAACGGATGGACAAGAGCCCCGACGCTTTCCGCACCATCAGCGAGGTGGCGGAGGAACTCGACCTTCCCCAGCATGTGCTGCGCTTCTGGGAGACGCGCTTCTCGCAGATCAAGCCGATGAAGCGCGGCGGCGGGCGCCGCTATTACCGGCCGCAGGATGTCGAGCTCATCAAGGGCATCCGCCACATGCTCTACGACCAGGGCTACACCATCAAGGGGGTGCAGAAGCTCCTGCGCGAGAACGGCAACCAGTTCGTCGTCGCCATCGGCCGCGGCGACATGGCCGCCGTCGAGGCCATCACCCAGCAGAAGCTGGCCGAGGCGAAGGAGAAGGGCGCCGACGAAGAGATGCTCGTCGGCAAGCCGAAGGCCAAGCCGAGCCGCCGCTTCTTCGGCATGGGGATGGAGGAGGACGGGCCGGTTTCGGCCGACGACGGGCGGCTTTCGCGCGACAATCGCGCGCTCCTGCAGGAGACGCTGTTCGACCTCCTGGAGTGCAAGCGCCTGCTCGACCAGGTGCGTTGAGGAAGGCGTCAGCACCGGCCGATTTTCTCCTTGCGCCTCAAGGCGGGAGACTATAGGGATTTGGCCGGCTCGGAGCGTAGCGCAGCCCGGTAGCGCACTTGACTGGGGGTCAAGGGGTCGTGGGTTCGAATCCCGCCGCTCCGACCATTTTTTCAGCCGGGGCTTTTTTTCATTCACCGCTGCGGGCGGGCATCCTGCCAAGACCCGCCTGCCGCCGCTGCTCCAGCGCCATCATCCCCCACAGCATGCCGAGCATCAGGTAGAAATGCCGCCAGTGGTCCGTGTCGATCACGCTGCCCAGCGCGATGTGGCCGATGAAGACGATGTAGGTGCACAGGAGATAGGGCTGCCATTGCCGCGCCCGGAAGAGCATGCGGAACGCGGCGGCCACTGTCCACGCGATGAGGGTGAGGTAGGCGGCGAAGCCGAGCCAGGAATAGGCAAGCAGCGCCTTCAGCCAGATATTGTGGGTGTCCTCGCCGTATATCCTGCCGAACTCGAGCGGGCCGATGCCGAGCGGGCGCTCGGTTGCAAGGAGAAAGCCGATGGCATGACGGGCGAAACGGCCGAGACGGCCGGCATCGTATTCCTGGACCAGTTGGGCGCGTTGGGCGAAGAGATCCGCCACGGCCGGTATCTGCAGCGCCACCAGGAGCCCGACGACGGCCAGCACCGTGGCGGCGATACACATGGCGGTGATCCTCAGCCTTATGAGCCCACGCCGGTTGTGGATGAAGAGGGCAAGGGTGAGCATGACGGCCGAGAACAGGAACAGGCCCCACGCGCCGCGCGAGAAGGAGAGGAAGAGGCCGAGCGCGATGACGATGAAGGGCGGGAGCGAAAGGAACGCGGCGCCGGCACGACCGGTCATCATGCGGTGAAGCAGATAAATGGCCGGCAGGGTGAGAAACGGGCCGAAGACGTTCGGGTCCTCGAAGACGCCGGCCGCCCGCCCGTAGCGCGTGAACATCTCGGCCCCCGGAAAGGCCTGGAAGTAGCCGAGGATGCCGGCGAGGGCCGTCACCGCCGCCGCCGCCACCCAGGCGCCGAAGATGACATCGAGGAGGCCCGGCTGCGCCTCGACAATCGCGGCGAAGAAGACTGCGGTGAAGGCGAGGAACAGCGAGACGGCGAGATAAAGCGGAATGTCGCCGATATCGGCGAGCTGGCTCATGGAGATGAAGCCGCCGATGTTGAACAGGATAAGAAGCACCAGGAGCGGCACCGCGTGGCGCGAGATGCGCAGCCCGAAAACGGCCCACACCGCGATCAGCCCGGCCATGTAGAGCTCGTAAGGCGCCGGCTCGCGCAGCACGAAGCCTGACAGGAAAACGCCGAGCGCGACGGCGCCGGCGCGGATGAGCGCGATCAGCCGCGCATTTGCCGCCGCACGAAGGCTGTCGCCGCCGCTGTGGACGAGTGCGTTCAATAGGCGTTTTCCGTGTCGAGAAGGCGGATCGGCGTCAGGAACAGGATCCTGAGGTCGAACAGAAGCGACCAGTTCTCGATGTAGTGGAGATCGTACTCGGTGCGTTTCCTGATCTTTTCTTCCGTGTCGAGCTCGCCGCGCCAGCCGTTGATCTGCGCCCAGCCCGTCACGCCGGGCTTCACCCGGTGGCGGGCGAAATAGCCGTCGACCACCTCGTCGAACAAACGGTTGTGCGCCTCTGCCGCCACCGCATGGGGGCGCGGGCCGACGAGCGAGAGGCTGCCGAAGAGCGCGTTGAAGAACTGCGGCAGCTCGTCGATGGAGGTCCTGCGGATGAAGCGGCCGACGCGGGTCACACGCGGGTCGCCCTTCGTCACCGCTTTCCGTGCCGTCGGGTCGCACTGGTCGGCATACATGGAGCGGAACTTGTAGACCTCGATCTCCTCGTTGTTGAAGCCGTGCCGCCTCTGCTTGAAGAGGACGGGCCCCTTGCTGTCGAGCTTGATGGCGATGGCCGTCGCCAGCATCACCGGCGAGAAAACGGCGATGCCGATGAGGCTGAAGACGATATCGAAGGCGCGCTTGGCGACCGAGTCCCAGTCGTTGATGGGGCGGTCGAAGATGTCCAGCATCGGCACCGAGCCGATGTAGGAATAGGCGCGCGGGCGGAAGTGCAGGTGATTCGAGTGCGCCGACAGCCGGATGTCGATAGGCAGCACCCACAGCTGGCGCAGCAAGGCAAGGACACGCGCCTCCGCGGTGATCGGCAGCGATACGATCATCATGTCGATGCGGGCGATGCGGGCGAACTCGATCAATTCGGCCACCGTGCCGAGCTTCGGGTAGCCGGCGACGACGGGCGGCGAGCGCGTATCGTCACGATCGTCGAAGATGCCGCAGATGCGGATGTCGTTATAGGGCTGCTGCTCGATGGCGCGGATGAGGGTCTCGGCGTTCTTGCCGCCGCCGACGATGACGGCGCGGCGCTCGATCCGCCCGTTGCGCGCCCAGCGGCGGAAGAGGTGCGCAGCCGCCAGCCGCAGAACGATGATGATGACGAGCCCGCTGACATACCACGTGCCGAGCCAGAAGCGCGAGAACTCCGAGGATATCTTCAGGAAGAACAGCGCCACGGTCAGAAGCGCGAAGGTGCCCGACCAGATGACGAAGATGCGCCCGGCCTGGGAAACCGGGCTGCGCAACGCCGACAGCTGGTAGCAGTCGGACACTTCCAGGAGCACGACGGCCACAAGAGCCACGCCGACGATGATGATCGGATACTGCACGAACAGATGCGTCGTCAGCCCCACATGGCCGGCATAGAGCTGGAGACCGGCGAGGAGAAGCACGGCGAATTCGATCAGCCGCATCACGCCGCTTACCATGACCGGGGACAAGGTGTCCCGGCGGTATTGCTGCGCGACCTGCCTCGCCACGGGGCCGAGCTTCGGCTTCTGCCGCTGGCGCGGTTCTTCCGCCTGGCCGCGCGCGCCGTTCCTGTAGCGGTGGATGGGGTCTATGCTGTTCATGGGGCATAACAACCGGTTTACAGGCCGATAACATCAAGGGCCCTAAGATTCCCTTGATGCGCTTCGCTGTTGTTGAAGGATCGGAGGATTGGCTTTTGGGGCCGGGGACTTATCCCTCAGCGTTTAAGCGTCTCGCGGTAGATCGCCTCGACCCTGGCGGTCATGACGTCGACGCCGAAGCGGGCCTTCAGTTCCTCGCGCGACGGCATCCTGCACCGGTAGGCCGCCTCGTCGGCGAGCACTGCCGTCATCTTCGCGGCGAGCGCTGGGGCGGCGGGGGCACAAAGGGCGGGTGACCCTTTGCCCAAGATCTCCGGAATGCCGCCGACGGCGGTGGCGATGAGGGGTTTGCCCGCCGCCAGCGCCTCAAGGACGATATAGGGCATGGCCTCCGCGCGCGAGGGGACCACCATGGTGCGGCCGAGCGCAAAGGCCTGGCGCACCGGCATCGCCGGGTGGAAGGCGATCCTTTTTGAAAAGCCGAGCGCGTCTGCCTGGGCGGCATACCTGTCGCGCCCCTCGCCGTCCCCCACCATCACGGCCGAAAGCGTCCGCCCGGTCTGTTCTTCCGCTGTCTTGAGCGCATCGATGAAGAGGTCCGGCCCCTTCAGGTCGCGCATCATGCCGATATAGACGAAGTCCGCTGCCTGCGGCGCGTCGACGACTGGCGCGAACTCCCCGACGCGCAAGCCGTTGTAGACGAGGCTCGTCGGCGCCCGCGGGTGGCCGATCTTTTGCTTATAGGCGCGCCGCTCGTAATCCGAGACGAACAGGATATGGTCGGTCAGCCGCTCCATCAGCGCCTCGAGCGCGAAGAAGAAGCGGCCTACCGTCGTCTCGGCGTCGTAGTGCAGGCTACCGCCATGGGGCGAATAGAGGCGGGCGACCGGGCGGCGGCTGACGCGCATCGCGGTGCCGAAAAGCCGTGCATAGGCGCCACCCTTGGCGCCGTGCCCGTGAAGGATATCCGGCCGCAAGCGCCGGACGATCCTCAGTGACCGCAAGGCCGCGGTGAGATCGCCGGGTCCGATGTGGCGCTGTATCGGCGTACGGGTGACGCCGAGTGCCAGGATATCCCGGATCCCGGCGAAGAGTTGATCCTCGAAGGCGCCGCCGGTGGTGGAATCGCAGACGATGCCGACCTCGTGGCCGGCGGCGACCTGCGCCTCGCATAAATCCCGCACATGACGGAAGATGCCGCCGACCGGCGAGCGGAAGCAGTGGACGATGCGCAGGCCGCGGGTCACCGGACGCCAGACGCCGACACTGTCAGAACAGTCGTTCGCGCACGTAGACCGTGTCGCCGGGAAGCAGCGGATCGGACGTGACGACGCTGCCGGTGAGGATCTCGCCGTTGATCTGGCGGGTGACGTCCACCAGCGCCTGGTTGGCACGCGGGGTGAAGCCGCCGGCCGCCGCGACGGCCTTCTGGATGGTCATGCCGGGCACGTAGGAATACTGCCCTGGAGCGCCCACTTCGCCCATGATGAAGATCGGCCGGTAGCGGTCGACCTCCACCGTCACATCGGGATCGCGCAGGTAGCCCTGGCGCAGCTTCTGCGCGACCTGCTGCTCGATCTGGTTGGCGGTGAAGCCGCGCGCCGGCACGGAGCCGACCAGCGGAAAGGCGATGTAACCCGCCTGATCGACGCTGTAGGTGTTGGAGAGGTTCTGCTGGTCGAAGACGGTGATGCGCAGCCGGTCGCCCGCGTCCATCACATAGGGCTGGTAGAGCGCCTCGTGAAAGGCCGGCGGGGCAGGGCGGTAGCCCGAGCAGCCCGCAACGGCAACGCTCGCTGCAAGCCCGATGAGGAATGAAATCGGATGTTTCATGGCCGGATACACACTTCTCTGCCGGAGCCCCCGATGCGCCAGAGCTTCATGACCTGACGGGTTATTGGCTTATCAGGGTTAATGCAGGGTTAAGCGTCCGGTTATGGGCGGCTTGGGGTGGCACGGGGGACCATGCGCGATTAACCCCCTGGTTACCATGTGGGTTTACCTTCACGCGGGAAGACTCCGGAGTGCGGCGCAATGACTAGCGGTGGGAAGATGGCTAACGACGTGGACGTCGACCTCGGCCATTTGTTCGCGAGCCTCAGGCACAAATGGTGGCGCATCGCCTTCTTCGCGTTTGCCATTACGGCGATCGCCTTCATGCTCGCGGCGATGGCCACGCCGCACTACCGCGCCGAGACGAGAGTGCTCATCGAGGTTGGCGAATCGATCTACACCCGCCCGCAGGCGGCCGATACCGGCGAGCGGGCGTCATTGGACGCAGCGAGCGTGGCCAGCCAGGTCGAGGTCATAGCCTCCACCCAGATCCTGACGCAGGTGGCACGGGAGCTCGATCTTGCCAGCCGCGAAGAGTTTGAGGCGGGTGGGCAGTCGCTCCTCGACCGGGTGCTTGTCGTCATCGGCCTCAAAAGGGATGCCGGCGCCATCCCGCCGGAGGAGCGGGTTCTCGATACCTTCCGTGAGAAACTCGAGGTCTACCGCGTCGAGAATTCCCGCGTCATCGTCATCCGTTTTTCCTCGGAGGATCCGGAACTGGCCGCGCGTGTGCCCAATGCCATCGCGGACGCCTATGTGGCCAGCCAGCGCGCGGCGAAGGCGGAGTCCAACGAGAACGCCACGGAATGGCTGGAGCCGGAGATCGCCGACCTGCGCGACCGCGTGAAGGAGGCGGAGGCGCGGGTTGCCGAGTTCCGCGCCCGGTCGGACCTTTTGATCGGCCAGAACAACATGGTGCTCGCCACGCAGCAACTGTCCGAACTGTCGAGCGAACTGTCGCGGGTGCGCGCCAACCGCTCGGCGGCTGAAGCCAGGGGCCAGACGGTGCGCGCCGCCATCGAACAGGGCGCGGCGCTGGAGACCGTCCCGGAGGTGCTGGCCTCCAACCTCATACAGCGGCTGCGCGAGCGGCAGGTGGAACTCAGGGCGCAGATCGCCGACTTGTCGACGTCACTCCTCGACAACCACCCGCGCATCAAGGCGCTGCAGTCCCAGCTTGCCGACCTCGACGCGCAGATCCGCATCGAGGCGCGCAAGGTGCTGGAGGGGCTGGAGCAGGAGGCTGAAATGGCACGCCTGCGCGAGCGCGAACTGACCGCCGATCTCAACACGCTGAAGGCCGAATCGGCCCGCGCCGACGAGGAACAGGTGGAACTGCGCGCGCTGGAGCGCGAGGCCGCCGCCCAGCGCCAGCTTCTGGAATCCTACCTCACGCGCTACCGCGAGGCGGCCGCCCGCGGCGACCGCAACTATCTGCCGGTGGATGCGCGCATCTTCTCGCGCGCCATCACGCCCTCCGAGCCCTACTTCCCGAAAGTTCTGCCCATCACCCTTGCAGCCTTCGCCGGTTCTCTCCTCCTGATGGGCATCGTGGTCTTGCTGCAGGAGCTCTTCAGCGGCCGCGCCTTGCGCCCGGCCACCGGCGACATCGAGCCGGTGCCCCAGGTGCGGATGCCTGTCGCGGCGGAAGACGTGGCGCCCGCGCCACCCGCGCTGGCCATCGGCAGCCTCGGCGAGGTGAACGTCGAGGCCGCCGCCGAGGCGCTGATCTCGACCGGCGTGGCGCGCGCGATCTTCGTCTCGCCCGAGGGCGATGAGGCCGCCGCGACGGCTGTTCTCGTGGCGCGCGAGGTGGCCGACGCGGGGCTGCGCGTCCTCCTCCTGGACCTGACGGCCTCCGGTGCCGTCTCAAGGCCGACGCTGGAAAGCAAGGTCTATCCCGGCATCACCAATCTGCTGGCGGCCGAGGCCCAGTTCGCCGATGTCATCCACGCCGACCTTTATTCGGCCTGCCACGTCATCCCGATCGGCACGGCAGAGCCCGACCGCGCCATGCGCGGCATCGACCGCCTTCCCATCATCATGAACTCGCTGACCACCGCCTACGACCTGGTGGTGGCCGAGTGCGGCGCCGCCGATGCCCCGGCGATCGAGCGCCTCATGGACGACGACACCCGGGTGCTGGTGAGCGTTCTCGACCCGAAGGAAGAGAGCATCGTCGCCGCGGCGTCGGAATTGGAGGAAGAGGGCTTCGGCACGCCGCTTCTGGTGACGCCGGCAGGCTACGTTTCCCCGGCCGCCCCTCCCGGCCGCGACGTGGCCTGACCGCCCGCGATCCTGCGCAGCCGCCGGGCGAGTTTTGTCGCCGCGGGGTCGTTCTTGATTGTGCGTTTCAGCCGCACGAGTGCGCGGTAGCCCACCGCAAGCAGTTTTCCCTTGAGCGTGAGGCCGGCGAAGACGTCGGCGTGGCTGGTTTCCATGCCGCACCAAAGCCGCTTGTAGGGTTCGTCGCCGACGCTGAGGTCGTAGACCGCCAAGCCCTCCGCGCAGGCGGCCTGGATGTTCTCGTAGAAGAGGAACTCGCCGGGGCTGAAACTGACGAGCTCGTCCTGGGAGAAGGTGCTGAACTCGCAGATGATGCTGTCGCTGGTGCGGCTGGAGCCGGTAACGGCGCGCAGGATCCCGCCCACCTCCAGCCCGTGAAGCACGAAGGGTGGTGCCTCTTTGCCAAGGGCCGCCCGGAAAAGGGTCCGCCAGCGCGTCCGCACCTCGGGCGCGGCGAAGACGTCGGCTATGCCCAGTTCGGCAAAGCGCGTGTGCTTCAGGGTGAAGAACCTGTCGAGCAAGGCGTCGACCTCCTCCACGCTACGCGCCTCGAGGCGGCGGTAACCTCCCGCCGCCTCGAACTTGCGGGCGTGGGCGCGGTGCTTCTTGCTCTTGCGTTTGCCGTTGGTCTGGAGCATCGCGTCGAACCCGCCGGAAAGATCGGCGGCGAGCGCGATGTTGGGGCTCGTGGTGTGGGGAAGGGTGAGCGTGGGGTTCGGCAGGCCTTCGAAGGTTTTCCTTTGCCGTTCAAGCGACAGCAGGTCGATATCGGGCCGGGCTTTGCGGATTGCAGCCACGAGCGCCGCCATTGCCGTGTCCGCGGTATCGAAAGCGGGTCCCACCGCCGGGAAGTTGCCGTTGGCGTGCGTTCCGCCGGCAAAACGCGCGACGCGGAACGGACCGTTGCGCCCGACCTCAAGGGCGAGCGCCATTGCCGGCCGCCCGTTCCGTTCGAGAAGGGCGATCAGCCCGTCTTCACCGGTGCCTTCAAGCCACGCGGCCGCCCACAAGGGGCTCTGGGTAGGCGAATGGACGGTATCCGCGCAGAAGGCGGCGTAGGCTTCGAGCGCCGCCCCATCGGCAGGCAATATGCGCGCCGAGAAGGCCGAGCGCGCGGCCGCGGCCGCGCGCTCGGCATGCGGCGTTTCCTGCTGGGAAAAGGATGCGGCGTCCACCATGACGAAGCCTGATTTTGCGTGTTTTCCCGCACCTTACCGGCAAAAGGTGAATCAATGCTCGACGGGGGAGGAGCCTCATTCGGCCGGGCGCTGCGGCTTTCCTGCCATCCATTTGACGAGAACCATGGCCGGCAGAACCCACAGAAGCCCCGTCACCAGATAATAGATCAGGTGCACCAGCGCGCCCTTGTCGGCGAGCTGCGCCACGGCGACCGCCGTGGAGACGATGGCATAGACGACGACCAGCGCCACCAGCGCTACCATGCCGACGAATTTTCTCAGGCGTGCGGGCATCGCGAAATCCTCTCGGGCGCTGCATAGCGCATACAGCGGCCGCCCGACAGGCCAATAATGCCGCAGCCGGAGCACCGGCGCGACCGCATGTCGCCGCGGGCAGGCTTGCAAGCCGGGCGGCTTTGCGGCACCTACCTTTTGGATTTCCGATTGGACAACGAGATGGCAGCCACCACGGATCTGGGCGCTCCCGCCGCGAGCGTCGCCAGCGAACGCCGTAACCGGCTCTGGGTGCGCGTGTGGCTCTATGCCGTCGTCGTGACGCTGTTCGCGCTGGTGCTGGTCGGCGGGGCGACGCGGCTGACCGAGTCCGGCCTGTCGATCACCGAATGGAAACCCATCCACGGCGTCATCCCGCCGCTCGGCGAGGCCGAGTGGGCGGAAGAGTTTGAGAAATACAGGCAGATTCCCCAGTACGAAGAGATCAACCGGGGAATGAGCCTGCACGAATTCAAGGTGATCTTCTGGTGGGAGTGGGCGCACCGGTTCCTGGCGCGCGGCGTCGGCTTCGTCTTCGCCCTGCCGCTCGCCTTCTTCTGGCTGACAGGGCGGCTGGAGAGCCACTTGAAGCCGAAGCTTCTCGGCATCCTGGCGCTCGGCGGCCTGCAGGGCGCCATCGGCTGGTGGATGGTGGCGTCCGGCCTTGTCGAGCGGACCGAGGTCAGCCAATACCGGCTTGCCACGCACCTCGTCATCGCCTGCATCATCTTTGTCGCCACCATGGCCGTGGCGCGCGGGCTGGCGCCGCACAGCGCCGGGCCGGCTCACGATGGAACGCGACGCTTTGCCGGGTGGCTGGTGGTTGCCGTGCTGGCGCAGATCTATCTTGGCGGGCTGGTTGCCGGGCTCAACGCCGGCATGACCTACAACACCTGGCCGCTGATGGACGGCGCGCTGGTGCCGGGCGGGCTGTTCGTAGAGGAGCCGGCCTGGATCAACCTGTTCGAGAACCCGAAGACCGTGCAGTTCCTCCACCGCCTCGGCGCCTACGCGCTCGTGGCGCTTGTCCTCTGGCATGCCGTTGCCGCCTGGCGCGCCGACGCCGGTTCGACGCATGCGCGGCGGGCCGTCGTCCTCGCCTTCCTCGTCCTCGCCCAGGCGGCCATCGGCATCGCCACGCTGCTCATGGTCGCGCCGCTCGGCTGGGCGCTCGCCCACCAGGGCGCGGCACTCCTCGTGCTGGGGTTTGCGGCGGCACACTGGCGCGCCGCCAAGGGCGCCTATCCGCTGCCGAGAGCCGGATGAAATTTTGGCCAGGGTCAGCCAACGCGCGTCACCCCGGAAGCCGTAGCCCGCAGGGCGGAGGCTGTCCGGGACCCATTCTGGAGCGTCGAAAGAGCGGAATGGGTCCCGGCCCTCACTTCGTTCGGCCGGGATGACGCGCGTTGGATGCCGCGGCGTGATGCGTCAGGTGGTCCTCAGCATCAGATCGAGGTTCTGCACCGCCGCCCCCGAAGCGCCCTTGCCGAGATTGTCATAGATGGCGAGGAGCAGCGCCTGGGCGCGCGCGTCGTTGGCGAAGACGTGAAGCCGCATGGTGTTGGTGCCGTTGAAGCGCTCGGGCTCGATCTCGGCGGAGCGCTCGATTGTCGCCAGGGGGGCGACCTCGACGGCGCTCTCCTCGAGGCCCACATAGTGGTCGGCTATCGCGGCATGAAGCTCCTCGCCCTTCGGCACGCGGTCGAGGTGACCGAGTTGCAGGGGCACGGCGGCGACCATGCCTTGCGCGAAATTGCCGACCGCCGGCTGCATCAGCGGGTCGCGCGAGAGCTTTGCATAGGCGCGCAGCTCCGGCAGGTGCTTGTGGTTGAGGCCGAGCGCGTAGGGCAGAAACTCCGGCGCGTCCTCGCCCTTGGCCTCGTAGTCCTCGATCATCGACCGTCCGCCGCCCGAATAGCCGGAGATGCCGTTGACCGTGACGGGGAAATCGGCGGGCAGCAGGCCGGCGGTCACGAGCGGGCGCAGGAGGGCGATCGGCCCCTGCGGCCAGCAACCGGGGTTGGCGACGCGCCTGGCGTGCATGATTGCCTTCGCCTGGCCGCGGTCCATCTCGGGAAAGCCGTAGGCCCAGCCATCGGCAACGCGGTGGGCGGTTGAGGCGTCGATCACCCGCGTCGTGTCGTTCTCGATGAGGGAGACGCTCTCGCGCGCCGCTTCGTCCGGCAGGCAGAGGATGGCGATGTCGGCGGCGTTCAGATACTCCGCGCGCGCCGCCTTGTCCTTGCGCCGCTCCACGGGCACGGAGATCAGTTCGATGTCGCTGCGCTCGGCGAGCCGCGTGCGGATCTGCAGGCCCGTGGTGCCGTGTTCGCCGTCGATGAAGATTTTTGCCGTCATGGGTTCGCGTCCGAAAAAGAGTCCGGTTTCAAATGGTTGAAGCGCCGTCCGGAATCAATCCGAAAAGTGCCGAAAAGTGCCGAGGGTCCCGCATGAAGCGCTATCGTCGCTTCTTCTCTGCCAGAAGCCCCAGATAGTGCATGGCGACCGCCGCCCCGGCAATGGCCGTGATGTCGGCATGATCGTAGGCCGGGGCCACCTCGACGATGTCGGCGCCGACGATATTGAGTGGGGCGAGCTGGCGCAGGACCGAGAGCATCCTGGCGGAGGAGGGGCCGCCGGCCACCGGCGTGCCCGTGCCTGGCGCGAAGGCCGGGTCGAGGCAGTCGATGTCGAAGGTGATGTAGGCCGGCGCATTGCCGACACGCGCAGCGATCGCCTCGGCGATTTCGGCGGCCCGCATCTCCTCCAACTCATAGCCGTGGAGGATCTGGATGCCGCAGTCCTCCGGCGCGTGCGTGCGGATGCCGACTTGGATGGAGCGGGCGGGGTCGACGATGCCCTCGCGCACGGCGCGGCCGACGAAGGAGCCATGGTCGACGCGCTTTCCGTCGTCCGGCCAGGTGTCCTGATGCGCATCGAACTGGACGAGGGCCAGCGGCGCGCCGTGCCTTGCCGCGTGGGCTTTGAGAAGCGGCCAAGTGACGGAGTGGTCACCGCCGAGCGAGACGAGGAAAGCGCCGGAGCGCAGGATCTTTCCGGCCTCCCGTTCGATTGTAGCGGGCGCCTTCTGCGGATAGCCGTAATCGAACCGGCAGTCGCCATAGTCGACGACGGCGAGCGCCTCGAACAGGTCGAGGCCGAAGGGATATTGCGGGTCGTTGTCGAGGATCGCCGAGGCGCGGCGGATCGCCTGCGGCCCGAAGCGCGCGCCAGGCCGGTTGGAAACTGCCGCATCGAAGGGCAGGCCCCACACCACCGCATCCGCGCCCTTCACGGTCTTGGTGAAGCGGCGGCGCATGAAGGAGAGGGCGCCGGCATAGGTGGGATCGCCGGCGGCGCCGAGGTTTTGGCGCGCGGTGAAGGCATGGTCAATGGATTTGGACAGCATGCGATATATCCCCTTGACAGTCGGCCCGTGGCTACGGGTGCCATGACATTTGCACAACAAAAAAGCGGGCCCGAAGGCCCGCTTTTCCGATCCGAAAAGTCCCAAGCCTTTTAGCGCTTGGAGAACTGGAACGAACGGCGGGCCTTGGCGCGGCCGTACTTCTTGCGCTCCACCACGCGGCTGTCGCGGGTGAGGAAACCGCCCTTCTTGAGGACCGCACGCAGCTCCGGCTCGTAATAGGTGAGCGCCTTGGAGATGCCGTGGCGCACCGCGCCCGCCTGGCCCGACAGGCCGCCGCCGACGACCGTCGCGACGACGTCGTACTGGCCGTTGCGGTTGGCCGCCACGATCGGCTGCTGCAGGATCATCTGCAGGACAGGACGCGCGAAATAGGCGTTGAAGTCCTTGTCGTTGACCGTGATCTTGCCGGAGCCCGGCTTCACCCAAACGCGGGCGATCGCGTTCTTGCGCTTGCCGGTGGCGTAGGCGCGGCCCTGTGCGTCGAGCTTCTGCACGTGCACGGGAGCTTCGGCCTCGGGCGCGACCGCCTGCGTCGCCTCGCCCAGCTCCTGGAGGGAATTGATTTCAGCCATGTGCCTGGACCCTTACGTTCTTCTTGCTCATCGCCGCGACATCGAGCTTTTCCGGCTGCTGGGCGACGTGAGGATGGTCGGTTCCCGCGTAGACGCGCAGGTTCTTCATCTGGCGGCGTCCGAGCGGTCCGCGCGGGATCATGCGCTCGACGGCCTTCTCGACCACGCGCTCGGGGAAACGGCCCTCGAGGATGTCGCGCGCCGTGCGCTCCTTGATGCCGCCCGGGTGGCCGGTGTGCCAGTAGTATTTCTTGTTCTGGTATTTCCTGCCGGTGAAGACCACCTTGTCGGCATTGATGATGATGACGTTGTCGCCGTCATCGACATGCGGAGTGAAGGTGGGCTTGTGCTTGCCGCGCAGGCGGTTGGCTACGATGGTGGCGAGGCGGCCGACGACAAGCCCTTCGGCGTCGATCAGTACCCACTTCTTCTCCACCTCCGCAGGCTTCTGCGAGAAGGTTTTCATGGTCGTCCTGTCTTAATCTTGAACCCTGCCGGGGCAGGGCGTTTCTTGTTGCTTGAACCGATGGCCCGACACGGGCCCTCGATAAATCACGGCAAATGCCACGATCCGCGGGCTTATAGGAGGGGGGATGAAGCAAGTCAAGCGCAATTGGGGTGGGTGTGGCGATAAAAAGTCATATAAAACAATAGGATACGAAAAAGGTAATATATTACCCCATCTTTCGGCGCGTGGGAGGCAGGGAATAGGTGCCGGTGGCGTGGGCGACGAGGGCGCGGTCGGGCCCGGCGGTGATCGCCGCTTCGAACACCATCAGCGTCTTGCCGAGCTTGAGGATGCGGCATTCCCCGTCGATGTCACCCGCCTCGGCCTTGCGCATGAAATTGATGTTGAGGTTGGTGGTGACCGCCAGCGCTTCGCGGCCGATATGCGACAGCGCGCAGACATAGCCGCCGATATCGGCGAGCGTGAAGAGCGCCGGCCCCGAGACTGTGTTCCCGGGCCTCAGGTGCCGCTCGCCGGCTGCAAGCCGCACGGTGCAGCCGCCGGGGCTGACGGCGACGGCGCTGTACTCGGTATGGTCCTCGTTGAGCTGCGGATAGACCTCCGCCAGATAGGCGTTGACCTCTTCGACGCTCATCACCGGGGCGAGGCCCGCCGGGGCACTTGCGTCCATATCGGCTCCTCCATTGCGGGCTTGACCTTTGCGTCAACGGAAGGCGACGATGGCCTTTTCCCGGCTGATCTGCAAGCCGTGCTGTGCTAGGTGGGGACAAGGTCCATCCGAGAGGAGACGAGCCATGGCTGAGGCAGTTGCGCCCTTCCGAGGCGAGACGCGGAGCCTTGTCGGCAGCGTGCGCACCGGGGGCATCCTGACGCTGACGCTCGACAACCCGCCGGCGAACGCGTTGTCCATCGCCATGATGGAGGCGCTGAAGGCCGCGCTCGACGCGGCGCGGGACGAGGCGGCGGTGCGGGTGATCGTGCTGGCGCATGAGGGCAAGGTGTTTTCGGCCGGCCATGACCTGAAAGAGATGACGGCGCATCGTAAGGACCCCGACCGGGGGAGAAGCTTCTTCGCCGAGACCATGGCGCTCTGCGCCTCCCTCATGCAGACGATCGTGCGCCATCCCAAACCGGTGATCGCCGCTGTCGACGGCGTGGCGACGGCGGCCGGTTGCCAGCTCGTCGCTTCGTGCGACCTGGCGGTGGCGACAGGGAACGCCCGCTTCGCCACGCCCGGCGTCAATATCGGCCTGTTCTGCTCGACGCCCATGGTGGCGCTGTCGCGCAACGTCCCGCGCAAGCAGGCGATGGAGATGCTTCTGACGGGCGAGATGATCGACGCCGACACCGCGCTCTCCTACGGCCTCGTCAACCGCGTGGTGGCGCCGGACGCGTTGAATCGCGGTGTGATGAACCTGGCCGAAGCCGTTGCGTCCAAATCGCCTTTGACGCTGAAGATCGGCAAGGAGGCCTTTTACCGGCAGGCGGAAATGGGCCTGGCCGAGGCCTATGAATATACGGCGCGCGTCATGGTGGAGAACATGATGGCGCGCGACGCGGAGGAGGGCATCGGCGCCTTCATCGACAAGCGCAAGCCGCAGTGGAGGGGCGAGTGATGGAACCGCGCATCTCCATCATCACCCTCGGCGTCGACGATCTCGACCGCGCGGTCCGCTTCTACGAGGATATGGGCCTGGAACGTAACGAGAAGATCACCGAGGGCGTCGCCTTCTTCCAGATGGGCGGCGTGATCCTGGCGCTGTGGCCGCGCGACGAACTGGCCGAGGACGCCGGCATCAGGGAGAGAAAGCGGGGCTTCTCCGGCGTCGCGCTTGCCTACAACACGCGCTCGGAAGCCGAGGTGGGGCTCATGCTCGAGCGGGTGGAGAAGGCCGGCGGTCGCATCGTCAAGCCGGCGCGGCGCGCCTTCTTTGGCGGGATGCAGGGCTATTTCGAGGACACCGAGGGCAATCTGTGGGAAGTTGCGCATAACCCGGACTTTCCAATCGACGAGGAAGGCCGTATTACGCTCCCCGAATGAACCACGATACCTACGACAATGCCTATATCGCCGGCATCCTGAACTCCGTGAAGTCGATCGCCATCATCGGCGCTTCGGCCAACGACGTGCGGCCGAGCTTCTTCGTCACGAAGTATCTGATCGACAAGGGATACCGGGTATACCCGGTCAATCCCGGCCAGACCGGCAAGGAGATCGCCGGCGCCATGACCTACGCTTCGCTTGCCGATCTTCCCGGCCCGGTCGACATGGTGGACATCTTCCGTGCGTCCAATGCCGTGCCGGGCATCGTCGAGGAGATCCTGGCCATGGACCCGCTGCCCAAGGTGGTGTGGATGCAGCTCACCGTGCGCGACGACGCCTCAGCAGTGCGGTTGGAGGAAAAGGGCATCAAGGTCGTCATGAACCGCTGCCCGAAGATCGAATACGGCCGATTGTCGGGCGAGATCGGCTGGAACGGGGTCAACAGCCGCGTTATTTCCTCGAAAAAGCCGGTGATGCGGCAGGGTTTTCAGAGCTTCGGCATCCGCCAGCGGTAACCGCCGATTGCCGTGGTCGGCCGGATGCCGCGCGAACTTTCGTCCGTCCACCCGAAATTGGACAAATCTTCTTTGCCCTCGCTCCTCCGGCTTAGTAAGGATGGCGCCGACGAGAACGGAGGAAACCCCATGAACGAGCGCACGCCCGGTTTCAACACGCTTGCCATCCACGCCGGCGCCCAGCCCGACCCCGCGACCGGCGCGCGCGCCACGCCGATCTATCAGACGACGTCCTATGTCTTCGACGACGTCGACCATGCGGCCTCGCTGTTCGGGCTGAAGGCCTTCGGCAATATCTATACCCGCATCATGAACCCCACTCAGGCGGTTCTGGAGGAGCGGATCGCCGCGCTCGAAGGGGGAACGGCGGCGGTGGCGACCGCCTCGGGCCATGGGGCCCAGCTTCTCGTCTTCCATACGCTGATGCAGCCGGGCGCCAATTTCATCGCCGCCAGGAAGCTCTATGGCGGTTCGATCAACCAGTTCGGCCACGCCTTCAAGAACTTCAACTGGGAGGTGCGCTGGGCCGATCCGGACGACATCGCAGCCTTCGAGAACCAGATCGACGAGAATACCCGCGCCATCTTCGTGGAAAGTCTCGCCAATCCAGGTGGCACCTTCGTCGACCTTGAGAAGATCGCCGAGGTGGCGCGCCGGCACGGGCTGCCCTTCATCGTCGACAACACCATGGCCTCGCCCTATCTCCTGCGCCCCATCGAACACGGCGCCGATGTCGTCGTGCACTCGCTGACCAAGTTCATGGGCGGCCACGGCAATTCGGTCGGCGGCGCGCTGGTCGATTGCGGCACTTTCGATTGGTCGAAGTCCGGCAACTACCCGATGCTCTCGGAGCCGAGGCCCGAATATGGCGGCATGGTGCTGCACGAGACCTTCGGCAACTTCGCCTTCGCCATTGCGGCGCGGGTGCTCGGCTTGCGCGATTTCGGCCCCGCCATTTCTCCCTTCAACGCCTTCCTCATCCTTACCGGCATCGAGACGCTGCCGCTCAGGATGCAGCGCCATTCCGACAATGCGCTTAAGGTGGCGACATGGCTCGGGGAACAGCCGCAGGTGGCCTGGGTGTCCTATCCGGGCCTGCCTGGCGACGCCAACCACGACCTCATGCGCAAATATTCGCCCAAGGGCGCCGGCGCCGTCTTCACCTTTGGGCTGAAGGGCGGCTTCGACGCCGGCGTGAAGGTGGTGGAGGGCGTCGAGCTGTTCTCGCATCTGGCCAATATCGGCGACACGAAGTCCCTCATCATCCACCCGGCCTCAACAACGCACCGGCAGCTCACCGACGAGCAGAAGGTGGCGGCGGGGGCGGGGCCGGACGTTATCCGCCTCTCGATCGGCATCGAGGACGTGGACGATATCATCGCCGACCTGGAGCAAGCGCTCGCGAAGGTGTAAGGCCCGCCGCCATGCGCTTGCAGGCGATCTTGGCGGGCCGCAGGTGCCCGCCGGTGTAAAGAATCGTAGGTGCTTTCCCCGCAATCCTCGCTTTCCACAAGGGGTGCGCCATTGCGCCGCACCCCTGCGCGACGTAAGCTCGAACCAACTCAGGAGCCCAACAGTCCGCCCGGACAGCGGAACCAACTGAAGGGATTTTCTGAGGCCGTGCTGGCCCGGTCGGGCGACGGGTTTCGATCCGGAGTTTGGGTCCGGTGCCAGGGGTCCAGCGGAGCTGTCGCAAGCGGTTCCGGAACGCAAACGGCAGACCGATGCTGCCATGAAGGCCGGTTAGTCCTTCGATGGTGCGCCTCTTGGAGGCCTTTACAGGTGGAGAAGGGGCGACCCGGCAGGGCGGACGCGAGCGCGCAAGCGCGAGCAATGCACCACCGGGAACCGTCAATCAGGGTCTGGAACGCGCCAGTCTTTCGGACGGTCGGACCGGGCACCTGAATTGGACAGGGAGGCACTGGGAGGAATCCCAGTGCTTTCCTTGCGTTTGGGGGACCCGCGCTGGCGCGCTCACCATCGGCACACCAACCGCTCCAGCCCGTGGAAATGATAGGTGTCACGATACAGCGGTGTCTCGGCCAGCGTGATCTTCGGCAGCCGCTCGAGCAACACTTTCAGCGCCGCCTGCAATTCCAGCCGGGCCAGCGGTGCGCCGATGCAGAAGTGGATGCCGGCGCCGAAGGAGACGTTCTTCTGATCCGCACGGCCAGGAAGGAAGATGCGCGGGCGGTCGAAGGCCCGAGGATCGCAGTTGGCCGCGCCCAGCATCAGGCCGACCTTTTCGCCGGGCTCCAGGAACACGCCCTCGGCGATCTCCACCCGCTCGTAGGCATAACGGGTGAACATGTGCAGCGGCGGGTCGTAGCGCAGGCATTCCTCGACCGTGGCTGCCGTCTCCTCCGGCGTGTGGAAGAAGCGGCGTGGATCGCCGCCGTCCTTACCCAGGGCGGCGAGGACGGTCGCGAGGGCGTTGCCGAGCTGGTGCACCGTTGCCTCGTGGCCGGCGTTCAGAAGCAGGATGGTCGAGGAGACGAGCTCGTCCTCCGACAGCCTGTCGCCGCTTTCATGCGCCGAGATGAGGAGGGAGAGGAGGTCGTCGCCGGGCTCGCTCCGCCGCTTCGCCGCGTAGGAGCGGATGAAATCGCCGAATTCGCGCGCCGCCTCGTTGGCGCTCTCCTCCACGGCCTGGCTCCGGCCGTGCATGTACATGGCGACCATGCGGTGCGACCAGTCGAGGAGCTGGCTTCCCATCTCCACCGGCACGCCCAGCATCTCGGCGATGATGGTGATGGGCACCGGTGTGGCGAAGGCGGGGATCAGATCCGCCTCGCCGTCCGCCGAAAAGCCGTCGATGAGGCCGTGGCACAGCGCCTCGACGCGCGGGCGCAGCCGCTCCACCTGGCGCGAGACGAAGGCGCGGTTGACGAGCGTTCTGAGCCGCGTGTGCGCCGGCGGCTTCAGCTCCAGCATGGAATGCGCCTCGACCGCCGCGAACGCCTTCAGATGCGGCTCGCCGTAGAGCGTCGTGCCCGCCGGCACCTGCCGGCCGAGCCGGCGGTTGCGCAGCGCGCCGTTCACCTCCTCGTAGCCCGCCAGGCACCACATGCCGTAATCTTCCCAGAAGAAGACGCGGGCGTTTTCGTGCAGGTGGGCGTAGGCCGCGTAGGGGTTCTGCACGAAGGCGGGCGTGTGCGGGTCGAGCCGCAGGCGACGGCTTTGCCGGTCGAGGGAGAGGGGAGGGGATTCGGCGATGCTCATGGGCTCTGTCTTAGCCCTCTTTCGCGGCGGCGCAACCGGTGCGCGGGGCTTATGGAGCACGGCAATTCAATCGTGGCCTTGCGCAGGCGGGAGCGGGCATCCTATATCGGCGTAAAGAGAACGAATCTGCCTCGCGCCCGGCGGGCCGGCGCTTCCAAGGAATAAGGTATCCCTCCATGCCCAATCCCATCGAGACCGCGATGAACCTTGTGCCGATGGTCGTCGAGCAGACGAACCGCGGCGAGCGCGCCTATGACATTTTCTCGCGCCTCCTGAAGGAACGTATCATCTTCATCACGGGGCCGATCGAGGACAGCGTGGCCGCGCTGGTGTGCGCGCAGCTCCTCTTCCTCGAGGCGGAGAACGCGAAGAAGGAGATCGCGCTCTACATCAATTCGCCAGGCGGCGTGGTGACGAGCGGCATGGCCATCTACGACACGATGCAATTCATCCAGCCGCCGGTCTCTACCTTGTGCTTCGGCCAGGCGGCCTCCATGGGCTCCCTCCTCTTGTGCGCCGGCGCCAAGGACATGCGCTTTGCAACGCCGAACGCCCGCATCATGGTGCACCAGCCGTCCGGCGGCTTCCAGGGACAGGCTTCCGATATCGAGCGCCACGCCCAGGATATCATCAAATTGAAGCGGCGGCTCAACGAGGTCTATGTCACGCACACGGGCCAGGACTACGAGACGATCGAAAAGACGCTCGACCGCGACCACTTCATGAACTCGGACGAGGCCAAGGAGTTCGGTCTCATCGACAGGGTGATCACGAATCGCGAACTGATCGAGGCCCCAAAGGTCTCGTAAGTGGGCGGGGCGGGGAACGGATGGCGAAAATTGCTGGGTGCTGCGTCATTTCCGTCACAATTTCCTGTTCCCTCGGCGCTGGCAACCGCCTACGTTAAGCCTATGTTGAAGTTCGATACCCTAGTCTTTGCTGGGGATTGTTGCCGCGCTTTCCGATTTGTGGTTCGTTCGGAAAACGACAATGGGGCGAAGTTGCGGGGGTCAGACCCTTTCTTCGCCCTCCGGCAGACGACCTCGTGAAGGGGCGCCGGTGGTACTGAAAGGACGTGAGAGATGAGCAAGATCAGCAACAGCGGCGGTGATTCCAAGAACACGCTGTACTGCTCGTTCTGCGGCAAGAGCCAGCACGAGGTGCGCAAGCTGATCGCCGGGCCGACCGTCTTCATCTGCGATGAATGCGTCGAGCTGTGCATGGACATCATCCGCGAGGAGAACAAATCCTCGATGGTGAAGTCGCGTGAGGGCGTGCCGACCCCGCAGGAGATCCTGAAGGTTCTCGACGACTACGTGATCGGCCAGAACTATGCCAAGCGCGTGCTCTCGGTGGCCGTGCACAACCATTACAAGCGGCTTGCCCATGCCGGCAAGAATCCCGACGTGGAGCTGGCGAAGTCCAACATCCTTCTGATCGGCCCCACCGGCTGCGGCAAGACGCTGCTGGCGCAGACGCTGGCGCGCATCATCGATGTGCCCTTCACCATGGCCGACGCGACGACGCTGACCGAGGCGGGCTACGTGGGCGAGGATGTGGAGAACATTATCCTCAAGCTCCTGCAGTCGGCCGACTACAACGTCGAGCGCGCCCAGCGCGGCATCGTCTATATCGACGAGATCGACAAGATTTCCCGCAAGTCCGACAACCCGTCCATCACACGCGACGTATCGGGCGAGGGCGTGCAGCAAGCGCTCTTGAAGATCATGGAAGGCACTGTCGCCTCCGTGCCGCCCCAGGGCGGGCGCAAGCACCCGCAGCAGGAGTTCCTGCAGGTCGACACATCGTCGATCCTGTTCATCTGCGGCGGCGCCTTCGCCGGGCTCGAAAAGATCATCTCCGATCGCGGCCGCAAGACCTCCATCGGCTTTGCCGCCAACGTCTCTTCGCCCGAGGATCGCCGTGCCGGCGAGCTCCTGCGCCAGGTGGAGCCGGAGGACCTGTTGAAGTTCGGCCTCATTCCGGAGTTCGTGGGCCGCGTGCCGGTGCTGGCGACGCTGGAGGACCTCGACGAGGAAGCTCTGGTGCAGATCCTCAGCGAGCCGAAGAACGCACTGGTGAAGCAGTATCAGCGGCTGTTCGAGATGGAGAACGTGGAACTCACCTTCCACGAGAACGCGCTTCTGGCGATCGCCAAACGCGCCATCGAGCGCAAGACCGGCGCGCGCGGCTTGCGCTCCATCATGGAATCGATCCTGCTCGACACAATGTTCGAGTTGCCGGCGCTGGAGGGCGTCCAGGAGGTCGTGATCTCCGACGAGGTGGTCAACGGCAATGCACGTCCCCTCTACATCTACGCCGAGCGCGAGAAGGAAAAAGGCAGCGTCAGCGCGTGAGAAAAGCGGGCCGTCGGGACGGGGTAGCAGGGCGCGGCCGGAGGGCCGATATCCCCCTTTCGCCGTCCGGGCTCGAAGGCCGGCGCAGCGCCCTTGATCTTAGTGGCGCGCGCCTCCACTTAATGGACATGTGGCGGGTTTCGTCCTCCGGGTCGGCGTTGCGTATGGCAAGCCCCACGGGCGGACGGTATCCTTCGAAAGCAAGGCCCGTGGCTGGCTCTTGAGAGCGGCCGCGGCTGACAAAGGCTGAAAGATGACAAACTCCCCCAAGACTCCCGGCACCCCCAAGACTTCCGGTGAAACGCTCTTCCCGGTGCTGCCCCTGCGCGACATCGTTGTGTTCCCGCACATGATCGTGCCGCTCTTCGTGGGGCGCGAGAAGTCGATCAAGGCGCTGGAAGAGGTGATGGGCGCCGAGAAGCAGGTTCTGCTGGCGACCCAGATGAATGCCGCCGACGACGATCCCGACCCGAGCGGCATCTATGACATCGGCACCCTTGCCAATGTCCTGCAACTCCTGAAGCTGCCCGACGGCACAGTCAAGGTGCTGGTCGAGGGCGCTGCGCGCGCGCGCATTTCCGGCTTCACGGAGCGCGAGGATTTCCACGAGGCGCGTGCGGAGTTCCTGCCAACGCCGGAGGAAGACGAGGTCGAGATCGAGGCGCTGGCCCGCTCCGTCGTCGCCGACTTCGAGAACTATGTGAAGCTCAACAAGAAGATCTCGCCCGAGGTCGTGGGCGCGGCGAGCCAGATCGAGGACTATGCCAAGCTGGCCGACACGGTCGCTTCGCACCTGGCTATCAAGATCCCCGAGAAGCAGGAGATGCTGGCCACGCTCTCCGTGCGCGAGCGGCTTGAGAAGGCCATGGGCTTCATGGAGGCCGAGATCTCGGTCCTGCAGGTGGAGAAGCGCATCCGCAGCCGTGTGAAGCGGCAGATGGAGAAGACCCAGCGCGAGTACTACCTCAACGAGCAGATGAAGGCGATCCAGAAGGAGCTCGGCGAGGGCGAGGACGGCCGCAACGAGGTGGCCGAGCTCGAGGAGCGCATCAAGAAGACGAAGCTTTCCAAGGAAGCGCGCGAGAAGGCCGATGCCGAGCTGAAGAAGCTGCAGACCATGTCGCCCATGTCTGCCGAGGCGACGGTCGTGCGCAATTATCTCGACTGGCTGCTCTCCATTCCGTGGAAGAAGAACACCAAGGTCCGCAACGACCTGAACTTCGCCGAAGAGGTGCTCGACGCCGACCATTTCGGCCTCGAGAAGGTCAAGGAGCGCATTGTCGAATATCTCGCCGTGCAGAGCCGTCAGCGGAAGCTGAAGGGCCCGATCCTGTGCCTCGTCGGTCCTCCCGGGGTCGGCAAGACCTCGCTCGGCAAGTCGATCGCGCGGGCCACGGGCCGTGAGTTCGTGCGCATGGCGCTGGGCGGCGTGCGCGACGAGGCCGAGATCCGCGGCCACCGCCGCACCTATATCGGCTCGATGCCCGGCAAGGTCATCCAGTCGATGAAGAAGGCGAAGAAGTCGAACCCGCTCTTCCTGCTCGATGAGATCGACAAGATGGGCATGGACTTCCGCGGCGATCCGTCCTCGGCCTTGCTCGAGGTGCTCGATCCCGAGCAGAACTCGACCTTCATGGATCACTACCTCGAGGTCGAGTACGACCTGTCGAGCGTCATGTTCGTGACGACGGCGAATACGCTGAACATCCCGCCGGCCCTGATGGACCGGATGGAGATCATCCGTATCGCCGGCTACACGGAGGACGAGAAGGTCGAGATCGCCAAGCGGCATCTGCTGCCCAAGGCCGTGCGCGAGCATGCGCTGAAGGAGAAGGAGTTCTCCGTCACCGACAGCGCGCTGCAGGAGATCATCCGCACCTACACGCGGGAAGCCGGTGTGCGTAACCTGGAGCGCGAGCTGATGAAGCTGGCGCGCAAGGCGGTGACCGAGATCCTGAAGTCCGGCAAAGAGACGGTCAAGGTGACGGAGAAGAACCTTGCCGACTATCTCGGCGTGCCGCGCTTCCGCTTCGGCCAGGCCGAGGGCGAGGACCAGACGGGCGTCGTCACCGGTCTCGCCTGGACCGAGGTCGGCGGCGAGCTCCTGACGATCGAAGGTGTCATGATGCCCGGCAAGGGCAAGATGACGGTGACCGGCAACCTGCGCGACGTGATGAAGGAATCGATCTCGGCAGCGGCATCCTATGTTCGCTCGAGGGCCATCGATTTCGGCATCGAGCCGCCGCTCTTCGACAAGAAGGACATCCACGTGCACGTGCCGGAAGGCGCGACGCCGAAGGACGGTCCCTCGGCCGGTGTCGCCATGGTGACGGCGATCGTCTCCGTCATGACGGGCATCCCCGTGCGCAAGGACATCGCCATGACCGGCGAGATCACCCTGCGTGGCCGGGTGCTGCCCATCGGCGGCCTGAAGGAGAAGCTGCTCGCGGCGCTTCGCGGCGGCCTGAAGAAGGTGCTGATCCCGGAAGAGAACGCCAAGGACCTGGCGGAGATCCCGGAGAACGTGAAGAGCGGCCTGGAGATCGTGCCGGTCAGCCGTGTCGGCGAAGTGCTGGAACACGCGCTGGTGCGCAAACCCGAGCCGATCGAATGGGTGGAGCCGGTCGCCGCCCAGAGCGTGGAAGTGGCCGACAAGACGGGGAACCAGACGGTCGCCCACTGAGTCGCGTAAAACGCGCGACAAGCCCCTCAAGACACGAAGGCCGGCCCGAGAGGGCCGGCTTTATGCTGAAAAGCGCGGAAAACCGGGGATTTTCCGCTTCTCCGGCTCATTTCCCGCTTGGTCGGCTCTTCACTTCTTCATAAACTGCCGACCTTGCCGGTTGAGTCGCTCTCCGGCCATTATGAAGAAGGGGTTTGTTGTTTATGAACAAGAACGAACTGGTTTCCGCCGTTGCCGATCAGGCCGGTATCTCCAAAGGTGATGCCCAGTCGGCAGTCGATGCGGTTTTCTCCGTCATCACGAGCGAGCTGAAGAAGGGCGGCGACGTTCGGCTTGTGGGTTTTGGCAATTTCGGCGTTTCGCGGCGCGAGGCCTCCACGGGCCGCAACCCGCAGACCGGCGCCCCCGTCCAGATTCCGGCCCGCAACGTGCCGAAATTCTCCGCAGGCAAGGGCCTGAAGGACGCGATCAACTGATCGCCGACGACAAGGCTGTCTCTTGTCACATGACAAAGGCCGGGCTCGCCCGGCCTTTTCTGTTTTGAGGCGGCGGCATCCCAGCGCCTCATCCGCCGCACCTCCCAAATGGGAGTTGTGGGTTCCCCTCCCTCGCTGATCAATACCCCGAGTAGGTGGTTTCCGTTCTGGAAGCCGCTGCGTGAAAAAGGGGTAGGCAACATGCAATCCAAGAAGATACTTCTGGCGGGGGTCACGAGCATCGCGGCAATGGGTTTGGCTGGCTGCGGGGGCAGCGGTTCGACGAGCGCGATCGTCGATGCGCTTTATGCGCAGGATGTCGGCACGGTGGCGAAGGCGCTGAACGACGGTGAGACGCTGACGGCGTATGATAACAAGATGTCCTCGACGCTTCAGCACGAGGATGTCCGTTCGCAGGGTACGGCTGAGGTGTCCATCAAGAAGAATGCGGACGGCGGTATTGACGTCACCATAAACGGTGAGACCGAAAGCTACTCTTCGGCAAACGTCTCGGCAGACGGCTTCGGCTTCGAGAGCGATGACGGCGACCGCAACATCTACACTTGGAGCGCAGATAGCGCGCAGGGTGCCGTGGATGGCACAGATGGCTATGCCTATCATCAAAGGTGGGGGCATTTTTGGAGGTCGCCATCCAGTGGCGACTCCATGTTTGGCTTCGCGGTCCTCGGCAGCGAAACGGCGCCGCAGGATGTGGCAGCCAGGGACGACACCGCCACCTATTCGGGCGACGCCTACATCTATGCCTACGGCACGGATGGGGACGACTTTGATCGCACTGCGATAAGAGGAGACCTCACCTTGACCGCCGATTTCGGCCAAGGCGAAATCTCTGGGGCGGTCAGCGACATGGAAGGGCGAGAGCGCGTGAACGGCGTGGACGGGTCATGGACGCCAGTGCCCGGCGCCGAGATAGACCTGCAGAGCGCAGATATCGCCGGCAACGGCTATGAGGGGACGACCGCGGTCAACGATACGTTCAAGACGGCCTTGGATGTCACGGAATTCGACGGCACGTATCGGGGCAAGTTCTTCGGACCTGACGCGGAGGAGACGGCTGGCGTCATCGTCGCCTCTGGTGTCGCGGATGGCGAGGATTTCGTCGCAAGCGGTTCGTTCGGCGCGGATAAGGATTAATTCGCGGGCCTGAGCTGACCATGCGCGGGCGGGGCAGAAACCTCGCCCGCCATTCCGCACCCTGGTTTTGGAACGGCTATGTTTCTTTCACTGCGTGGCGTGCTGGCGCTGCTGGTAGGCGCTGTTTTGCTGTGCGCTTCCGCACATGCGAAGCAGGAAGCCGGCGAACCGGAGGGGGCGGTTCTGGCGCGCCTCGTCACGGAGGGACAATATGACGTGGCGCGACGCGAATTGCGCCGGCAGGTCGCCGGCCGCCCCGATGCCGCGCTCCACATCACGCACCTGGAAGGCATCGTAAAGGCGCGGGAAGGGGATCTTGCCGGCGCCATAGCGATATTCCGCGCCATACTGGCGGCCGAGCCGAACTTCCTGCCCTCTCGCGTCGAGCTTGCGCGGACCCTCCTCCAGGCGGGAGATACCGACGCCTCCACTTACCATTTCGAGGCCATCGCGCGTGGCAGCGACGACCCGGCCCTGCAGCGCTTCGCCGCGCGCTATCTGGAAAACATCGACAGAGCACGCACGCACGGCTTCTCCTCCTATTTTTCCCTCCTGCCTTCCACCAACGTCAACAAGGGCACCGGCAACCGCACGTTCGAGGCCGGCGGGCTCGTCTTCACCATCGACGAGGATTCGCGCGAGGCGAGCGGCGTGGGCGCGGCCGCCGGCGGCGGCGCCTTCAAGACGGTCCGGCTCGGCGGCGCGATGGCACTCACTGCAAGCGGCGCCGTCGACGTCAAGAAGTACAAGGACACCACCAGCTATGACGAACTGAGCCTTACCGCCAACCTCGCACTTTCGCGCAGGATGGGCCGGGTCACCGCGGCCATCGGCCCGACATTCGAATACCGTTGGGCCGGCTGGGATCCCTATCTGGTGCGCTACGGCGCAACCGTTGGAGCGAAGGCCCCGGTCGGCCGGCGTAATACGGTCGGGCTTTCCTTCACCGCGCTCGCCCAGAACTATATCGACCGCGACTACCGCGACGGCAGCAGGTTTGCCGCAAGCCTGAGCTGGCGCCGGCTCCTTTCGCCGTCTGTCAGCGTCAGCGTCAAAGTTGGGCTCGACGCCGAACGGACACAAAGACGCCATCTGGACCACAACGACCTCGTCCTGCGTCTGCAAATGGACAAGGAATGGCGGGGCGGCCTGATGACATCGCTCTTCGGCTCATACGAAAACCACCACTATCTCGAGCCGTTTCCCGGAACCGATTATCGCCGGCAGGACGAAAAGTTCTCCATCGGCACCAGTTTTTCCCACCGCGGTTTCTCTATCGCCGGCTTTGCGCCCCAGGTCACCTATCAGTATTCTAAGCAGCGATCGAACGTCAGTTTCTACGACTATGAGAGCCACGACCTCGTGCTGAACCTGACCAGGAATTTCTGAACTGAAGCAGAGCTTTGTGCTTCGGAAGGCGCTTCGTCGGCCGGCCTTCGCGCGGGGTGCGAAGAAATATTGCTCATCTTGATCGCCTCGCGCATAATAATTTCGGGGAAGGGGCCGGCCTTGGGCCGGTTTGGGGGATGACGATAGACGAAGACAGGATCGTGGCCGCGATCGACGCCTGCTATGACGCGGTTGTCGAGCCCGACAAATGGCCCGAAGCACTTCAATGGCTGGCGGAAGCCGCGGGCGCCGATTGCGCTATGTTCTATCCCAAGGACGTGAACCAGGATGCCGCCCGCGTGCCGGCCTCGCTCGCCTACGGTGAACTTCTCGAGGATTACGTCGAGGGGCGATGGTACGAAAACCACTATAGAGCAGAGCGCGGCTGGCCCCTTATGCGTACCCGGCCCTACCTTTTGGAGCAGGACCTTTCCACTGAGGAGGAGCGAAAGAGACTGCCTCACTACAACGAGCTTTATCTTCGCTGGGGCTATCCGGGGTTCATCGCGATTCCGTTCGTTCTCGATGGGCGCGCCTGGTGCCTGCCAATGCTCCGGGGAAGGAGGAACGGATTCTTCACCCACGAGGAGGGCGCACTGCTGGCGCGGTTCGCGCCGCATTTTCGCAGGATGATGTTTTTATCCGAGCAGTTCTCCCAGAAGCATGGGCATGGAGGGCTGGAGACGCTCGACCGGATTGACCGGGCTGCCGTGCTGATCGACTGGCAGGGGCGTGTGAAGGGGCTCAATTCGAAAGCGCAGATGCTTCTGGCCAGGGTAGGGAATGCCCTGTTCCTCAATGGCGGCGGACACCTTCATGCAACGCACCCGGAGAGCGAAAACCGCCTCCAGGCGCTACACACGACGCTCCGGACCCGCAGCATTCGCGACCGGCGGCGTGACGAGACGGCCACCGTCCGTATAGAACGGCCCGATCACCGCCCGCTGCTGGTCGAGGCGGTGTCGCTCGATGGCCTTGTTTCCCCCGCATCCACACCCGCACACTCGATCCTGCTCATCACCGATCTCGAAGAACGGGAAACGCCCGCAACCGAGCATCTTCAGGCTGTCTTGAAGCTGACCCCTGCCGAAGCTGACCTGTGCGTTCTCATGTGCTCGGGAATGACGCTCGCCGAGGCGAGCGACCGCCTGCGGATCACCTCGGGAACAGCGCGCCAGCGCCTGAAGAGCATATTCCAGAAAACGGAGACGAACCGGCAGTCCGAGCTGATCTCGCTGTTGTCGCGGCTGCCGGGGGAGCGGGGGAATTGAAGGCCCAATCCTCCTACGCCAAGGCTTCGGCCTTCGCCGGCCGAAAGTCGATCTTGGCCAGATGGTGGAGGATTGGCTTCAGCCGACTGAAGGTCGCAGGATACTCCTTCGTCCAACGAGCTCCGGTGGCCTGCCACCCGAAACCCGCAGGGCAAAGGGTGGTGGGCGATGAGAGACTCGAACTCCCGACATCTTCGGTGTAAACGAAGCGCTCTACCAGCTGAGCTAATCGCCCGTGCGTGAGGCGCCGGCGGCTGGCGGGCCGAGCCTCAAGCCCGTCCGTTTAGGCGGTTCGCCGCCCGATCGCAAGAAGAAATCGCCCGCTGAGCGGTGTTTGCCCCGGCCATGCGAATTCAGCCAGCAAAGGTCCTTGAGCCTGCTTGACAGGCACCCGCGAAGCGCCTAAGTGACCGCCCAGACGCCGCGCAACGGCGACGTCGCAAGCGCGGGTGTAGCTCAGCTGGTTAGAGTGCCGGCCTGTCACGCCGGAGGTCGCGGGTTCGAGCCCCGTCACTCGCGCCATTTCTTTCAAGGGCTTGGGCTCTTTAGCATTTCTTGGTTTCAACTTTTCCCTCCAACGAGTTTCAACTTTTTGAACTCGTTCTGTTCCGACGATAACTTTTTGCGCCCTATGCGGCGCGCTTCTTCCGCCGCTCGCACCGCGGCCGGATTCACCGGCATATAGGTCTTTTGTAGTGTCTTGTTCTGGTCGATTGAGTTTCCCATTTTCGCTGCAATAGCTTCCACCGGAGCGCCACCTGCATTGGCTTCCACAGCGCCTGTGCGCCGCATGTCCATTAAGCGCCGCTTCTCGGTGGTGCCAAATACAAGCGCCCTGATTTCGCGGAAATCGGCGGAAAGGCTGTTCTTCTGATAGGGCGCCCCGATACGCGGTCTGCCGCCCTTCTCAGTCGGCACATAACCCTTGGTGCGGAAGATCGGGGCAGTGTCGAGCAGTTCGAAGTCGAGGTCGGCGACGTATGCTTCTACCAGCCTGCGCGTTCGCTTCGACAGAATGCCGAATGCGGCCTCATTGGTCTTGCCGCGCTGGATGACGAAAGCCCAATCATTGCCGAGCGACATCGCGTTGTTTGGCGTCAGCGAACGGGCATCAACCGGCGAGAAACTGGTGTCCCACGCAACGGCGATGATGCATGCCAAGCCTTTGTAGCCCTTCCGCCATGCCGCCTTGACGAGGCGCACTGCCTCGCCGTCCGTCCACGTCTCTGTGCGGCCAGCCACCGCGGTCTTGCGGATGGCCAATGATGGATCCTGCTTCGCCTGGCAAAGCCCCATCGCGGCCATCACGGTGTAGAGCGCACGCCAGGTCTTCATGGCGCGGCCAGCCTCGCCAATGCCTTTCAGCTTGACCAGGTGGGCGTACCAGCGATCGAGTTTTTCCAGCGTGACTGCCTTCGCCTGCATGTCGCCGAAAACGGGCTCAATGTATTTCCAGCCGCGGCCCCAATCTTCGCGTGTGCGGGGCGGCTTCTTGGCCCATTCGTTGGTTAGGCGGAACCGCTCGAATGCATCGCCAACCGTGTTCTTCGGGTAGACCTTCCGCAGCTGCGCGTCCAAGCCCTTCCTGGCTCGCTGCCAGCGCTCCTCCCACTCCTGCGCTATCGACCACGCCTCAGGCCCGTCAGGGCCACAGCGCACGTTCTCGAAGCCGTGCGCCCGCATTCTTGGCGTCACGAGCCAGTAGCCCCGCCCCTTCCTGACGACATAGTGCTTGAGCTTAATGCTACCCAAGAGCCGCGAGCCTCCGGTCAAACTCGTCTTCTGGCACAGGCGTTATTGTAGGAGCGTCCGCGATGCCGGCGTGTTTGTCTAGCCAAGCGTCGATTGCCTTCAGGTCAAAGTGGCCAATGACGGGGCAGGGCAGGGGAAACCCGCAGCGGTGCAGATCTTGGCGCCGCGCCTCAAACTCACTTACCGTCAAATGAAGGCGCCGCGCAGCCTTTGCTGCGGGTACCAGACGCGGCTCGACGAAAAAGCGGATTGATGCGCCGATGGGTCTGTTGTCATTGGCTGCCTGCATTTCGGTTCCCCCAAACGAAAAATCGCCCGCGGACGAATCCGCAGGCGACGTACCCATTAGGACTTTTCGCCATAAAATGTCAAGCGATATCTCATTTTTCGCTTGACTTTTCGACAAAGCTTGATCTCACGACGCGATGTCGGGGTATCTCTTCTCCCAACCCGGCGCCAACACAACCTCGTAGACCCTGAGCTCCTTACTGGGGTTCTCGCGCGCCAGTATCTCCGCTGCGGCCTGCGCCTCTTCTATATCGTCCTGCAGTGGCCCCATTTTGGTCGGAATGCCTAGTTCGCGGTCTCCCATCATCGCTACGCCAAATCCCATCGACTTCATGCGTGCGGCAGTTTCCGTGTGCGTTGCGTTAAGCATGGCTGCTCTCCCGTGTTGCGCCCTGGTAGCGAAAACGCTACTGTGAACACATTATTCCTTATATTCGCTACGTCAAGGCGAAATCGCTACGGAGTATCGTTTTGTTCCCAGCCCAATGCAGAATGGCCCGTGCGGCGCTTCAGATTGGCGTGCGCGACCTTGCGAAAGCCGCCATGGTGTCGACCAATACGATTACGCGATTTGAGCGAGGCGAGCCGCTGCGTGAGCGCACCGTCAATGATATCCGCGCCGCCTTAGAATCTGCCGGCGTCATCTTCCTGGCCGATGGCGAGACGACCACGGGAGGCCCCGGTGTGCGCCTGCGCGAATGACCGGCCACCGACCGCGAGATTGACCGCGCGCCCGGCTTGCGCCACTTTGCACTTGGGCTATGGGAAAAGGGGGCACAAATGACGCTCACCACCAATGACGCAAGAGCTGTTGCGCGAACGGGGTGAGATCGCCAAGCGTATGGGCAATGCAGTGCCCGAGGCACTTGGGCATCCAAACCTAACTCTCGAACAAGCTTCGCGCATCTACCGCTTGGTGGAGAAGAGCGCACAGGATGCGGGCCGCTTTGTGGATCTGATGGAGGAGTCAGACGTCCATGAATCGCTGATCAAAGCAGCTGAGGCCCTTCAAGATATCTGGTCAACTTTGTCGGTTGCCGCAGCCAACAAGGTCCGCATCAGGCAGGGCTTGGAGCCTATCGATTTTCCAAAAGACGATGAATGAGAAATCCGGTACCTTTCAATGCCCGCTAGCCCTTTTGGTTCAATTTGACGAAATAGGCGAAAACGCATATTTTACAAACTGTTGCGCCTAAACATTAATTGTGGGATCCTCGATTCCATGACCAACGACAACAACCAACCCCGCCTCCTATCCCGCCAAGCGGCAGCCGCTTATCTCGGCGTGAGTGTGTCGACATTTCACGGCTGGGTGAAATGCGGACGCATGCCTGCACCGGTATTTGGATCCAAGCGGTGGGACCGCGAAGCGATAGACGCCGCTCTCGACCGTGAGTCTGGAATTGCGTCCTCGGTCAAGCCGGAGACGGAATACCAGCGGCGGAAGCGGGAGCGTGCGCTGGAGGAAACTCCTCTTCAGAAGTGGCGCCGAGAGACCGGCTATGGCGCGTGAGGAGCCTCCCGCCCCACTCGACACAATCTACACCGCCGACGAGGCTGCCGAACGGCTGCGCATTACTACGCGTGCGATCATCAAGCTTGGCCGCGATATCGGGGCGTGCTCACGGTACGGACGCACCTATCTTTTCAGCGAAGCGGACATTCTCGACATCTGGCAGGCTATGCGTGCCCCGCCGATTAGCTATCACGGGCGTGCCGTTCACATTCCGGCAGATGAATCGCCGGTGAATGTCGCCAGGCGCCTAGTGGAATTGACGGCCAAGAAGGCCGCCTCTGCCTCACCGAAAGCGCGCAAGCTAATGCTTCAGCGATCGAGCCGGCCATCCGCAAAGAGGCGGCTGAAGGATGAATTCGGCGAAGATTGACGCCAGTCAACCTGGCGCGCATGGTATCTGTGGGCAAATTGGGAGGGGCAAGCATGAAATCCAAAATGATCCTGGCCGCGGCCACTATGGCCGCGCTCGTAGCAGGCTGCGCGGCAGTTCAGACTGCCATGGAGTACAACCCCACTGTGCATCAGGTTGCCATGCCTGACGACACCTATCGCGTCTTCGAGCACCCCAAGGGAGACCGCATCATGACCACGGCAAGCCTCGGGAGGGCGACGGGGCAAAGCCTAACCCGCGGCATCACGTTGGGAATTGTGGCGCCGGAGACGCCGGAACAACTTCATGAGGCAGCGGCGCGCAAGTACCTCGACGATACCGGCAGAGAGGATTGCCGCATTATTAGGGGCTACCTGCTTGGACAGCCACAGTACGAGTTTTTCTTCGAGTGCCATTAAGTGCGCGCTGCCACAGGTCCGGCTTATCAGCCCGCGCCTGTCGCGTTTTAGAGGAACCCAAGATCGGATTTCCGGTAATCCGGCTCCAGGCCGGCTATCACCGTCAGCATGCGGTCAATGGCTTCTTTCAGCTCGTACAGGGGATTGAGCCTAGCGCGGCGCGTCTAGACTTCTATTCGCTTCACGATAGTGGCGCCTAGCGCACGGAATCCTCTTAAAGGATTCAGGGACTGGCCGAACTGGATAAGCCAGGAAGATTGAGGGTCTTCCTCAATATCGCCTATCGGCCTAACAACGTTAACGTGGCCGCCGCCGCCATGGCGATTCCTGGCGTAGTCAATTGCCACCTCCAATCTGTCTGTGAAATGGACGTGCTCTAGACGCTTTCCCGGAGGCAGTCCCGAAAGACGCCCGTCTCGGTACTGTTCTGCAGATGTCAGAAGGCGCTGGCCAGGCTTGAGCCCCGGCGCGCCGCCATGAAACCACTCGACTCCCTAGAACGCTAGCCAGTCTGTCGCAACGACATGATTGCTGCCGGTGGTGGCGCGGCGGTATCTATCGACACCGATGCCCCCCGTCATGTTAACCTCAAAGGTGTGCCCGATCACATACTTGCCTGTCGTTGGAACGGCTGAGCCTCCGCGACGGCAGATATTCTTGACCTTGCCGAAGTCAGCGCTGGTCGGTAGGCAGTCGACAATCATGTGACGGAAGCCAGGGCCTGCAGCATACGGTACGCCGACGCCGAGGTTCCCTGCGTCATAAGCATGCGACACGGGATCGCACAGCACCAGGTTGCTGTCATAGTCGGCTCGCGACTGCGTGGCGTCACCGTAGATCGGTTCGTAGAGGTTCATGAACTTGCACCCACGTACCCGCATACCGTAAAGGTTGAGCATCCTGATGCCTGCATTCTTCTCTGGATCCGTAGCGCCGCTGTTCCATGTGCCCGCTGTTGCAGACGTTCTGGCAGGGCTGACCTGATAGGGATCAAGGTCGAACTCGACACCGTCAACGGTCACGTCGACGAAGTATTCCGCCACCGTGCCGGCGACGAGGCTATGTGAGATGCCATGACGGCAATCCCTTACGACACCCCCGGCGATCCTGCCGTTTCTGAATGCCCACGATCTTTGATAGGTGTCGGCGGAGAGGAAGTGCAGGAAGACACCTTGCCCAAGCCGGAAACCAGTGACATCGGGCACGACGCGGAAGTTCTCTATGTCCGAGCGCAGAGTGATGCCGTTGGTGACAAAATTCGTATCCGCTACAGCCGGGTCAATCCATCCCGTGCTGTGGAACATCAGGCCGAACCCCCAATCCGAGAATTTAGCCACGCTTGGCAGCGTGCGACGGGTCGGATTACCGAACACCTCCATACCGCCGCCCTGCGGGACAGAGGCCGTGTCGAGGTCGGAATTGTAGTAGACCATCCCCGGAGCCGTCAGCGGGTCACGGATGAGTCCGCTTCCGCTGTTGTAAGCGCCCGCGATCCACGATGCCTGCACGCTGCCGACATTGATCGCTCCACTTTCCGATGAAGCAGCAGACAAGGTCGATCCGTCGTTAGACCGCGTGAGAGGGTCAAAGATTGGATTGCTAACACAGACTATATTGAGCGCCGCGTTATCGCCTTCATCCCCCACACGGCCACCGAGATAGATGCACGTTCCATGGGTGAGCTTGAGCGTGTTGCCGGAAACGACGCCGTTGCGCATTCCCAGGCAAATGAGGCCCTCGATGTCGTAGAGGTCATTGCCGATGATCTGGATGCGCTCGCAGATCGATAGTTCATCTCCGCTATCGGTCGCGTGAATGTTGATCGCATCATCGTCCGCGTGCCAGACCTCGCAGCCCATGATGGTGGCGTCGACGGTATCCGTCCAGCGCAAGCTGTCAGATGCGATGCGCTCACAGTGCAAGAGGTGGTTGGACACGCTTTCGTTTGTACGGCTACGCGAGATTTTGCCGGCGATGTCCCACATGCCGAAGCCGGTCAGCGTGATTCGCTTGAAACCGGACAGCCTGAATATATGACCGCGCCCTGTCGACGACCCACCTGCCGGCTTATGCGACCAAGTTCCTCGGAAGTTCCCTTTGCCAGCAATGCAGAAAAGGTCGCGCTCCGAACGATCCTCATTGGTGTCGTAAGTGTCAGTCTGGAAGAAATTGTAGTTCGCACCCGCGTCCAGCCCATCATCGATGAGGATATCGCCTTGGATCTCAAGATCGTAGCTGCGGCCGGCGAGCGTGATGAAGGCGCTATCTACCACCTCGGAAGGATTGATGCAGCGGAACTTTCCGTTCGGCACAAGCATTGGAATGCCTGTCGCCTCATGCAGGGCGAACATCGCCTGAAGTGCGGCTGTGTTGTCGGTTCCGGTGAACGCGCCGACAGCCCAATTGCCGCTCGCTAAATCAGTCGCGAAAGTCCCCGAGGTGTGGTCCACCAGACAGATGTAACCAAGCCGGGAGCCGGAGCTAGCCTCCCAGACGAGGTCGCCGGCGACATAAGCGGTTGCCGTAACCCAGTCGCCCTTGACCGTCTCGCCGTCCTCAAGGCTGTCGGCTCCATCCGCAGGCGCCCCGAACCAGCGAAGGTCCATCTTGTCAAAGCCGGTTCGAAGCCAGGCGAAATTTGCATCGAACGTTGACTGAACGATTATCGCCTGCCGAGTGTCTGCCGTGATCCAGCCGGAATACTCAACCGTATTGACGCGCTTGAAGGCCCCCTCGCGGCCCTCTTCGAGCAGATAGGCAACTGTCTTCTGCGTGGTATCGAGCGCGCCGAGCGCGGTTCGCGTTGCCGGGTAAGCATCTATTGCATTAGCTGCTGCCTTAGCAGCCCAATGCAGCGCAGAGAACGTTGTAGAGCCGTCGCCACCCGCCGCTACAGGGACGGGATCATCCTCGGGGCGTATGGCCCAATCTTCGGCGTAGCCCTGCGCTGCCTCTGCCCCCGCCTGAATGGCGGCGCTAGCCTGGTCAGAAAGCAACCGAAACGTCGTGCCGGACTTGTAGCCCGCGACGATCATGCCGGTGGTCAGACCGCCAATGGCAATATCGTTGCCGCTGACCGTCTTAATGGTCAGAGCAGCCGCACCGTTGAAAGCCACCGTTACCGGCGAAGCTGTATTGTTGGCAACGATCGGCAGCGCGATGAGCGCCCCACCGTCAGCATCAGGAAGCGGGATAGACGTCGTCGCAACTATGGCGTTGGCCGTACCGGCACCCGCGTTGGCGGCAGGAATAAAGCCGTAGGGCAGATCTCCAAGCCGTGTCCACGAGCCGGAGCCACTTGCGCCCTGCTTCTGATAGACGCCGTTATTGGCCGCCGTAGCGTCACCAAGCACCCACGCCATAACGTCCGCGGCGTAGGCAAGATCGGCGTCCATAGCCGCCTTGCTAGCGAAGATGACCGCGCCAGCGGCAGCACCGGCAACGCCGTTTTCAAGGTAGGTAAGAAGTTCGCGAATATCTGGTTTGTAAGGCTTCCACGTGCCCGAAGCAGGAATGTTGTCAGTGACGAAATCGCGGAATACAGTGTTGGCGGTCTGAACCATGATGAATTTCCATAAAAAAAGCCCGCTCCAAGGCGGGCGCTAAAAACAGGATTGGTGGTTAGTGTTCGGCTATTCGTAGCCGCTGCCGTCGTCGAATGTGCTGCCGTCGTCGTGAGTGACGAGCGACGGTCTAATCGTTGCTCCCACCACATCCTCGGGCCACTCGTGAAGCCGTGTGGTGGTGCAGCCATCCGCCGTAACCGTAGTTAGGTCGACATGGCCGCCAATGCCGTAGACGAGATGGCCACCGGCACTTAAATGCCGCATCTTGTGGCGACGCATGATTTCGAAAAGATCCACCCCGCAGGCGGACAGCGGCTCTGCCGCCAGGCGGCCAGGAAACCCGCAAGCAGCCAGAGCGTCCGCAGGAGGCTCCGAGCCGGCACCGTGGATCGGCATTGTTTCGTATAATACAAACGGCTCAGCGCCAGGCACCGTGTCGGAGGTGGTAAAGTAGAAAATCAGCGGCCCGGCCGTTTCAGAAATGGCACAGACAACGCCGTCGATTTCTGCGCCGCGCAGCCGTGGAAGTCGGTCGGCCAGTTCGTCGGTAAATGCCTCTAGGGTCTCATTAACGCTGGCACAATCGGACAGCTTCAAGAGGATCGCCCCGATGTGCATGAGCGCACCGACGTTGCCACGGCCGGCGAAAGCGAGGGGCACGGTAGGCGAGCGCCAACCCTTTGTTTCCAGAATCGCAATCGTACCGTCGTCCCGTACGGTTGCGCCGTCCGTAAGAAGCTCGATACGGTCTTCGTATGCAGCCGCTATGAACGCTGTCATGCCGCCCTCCGTAGTTCCAGAATGGTGCCGCCGAACGGCGTATTAAGCGCAACCTCAAGAAGTTTGTCGGCAACCTTTTGTAGCGCGTTGGCTAGGGCTTCACTAGCCGACTTGCCTGCCTGCAAGTCCTGGATAAACCCTGACATTGCGCTCTTGCCAAGGTCGCGCATGCCTTCTGCGGATTCTCGCGCCTTGTCCTGGCTTTTGGCCAGTTGCTCGGCCTGTGAAGAAGCATCTGCGTAGGCTGTTGCAAGAGTATTAATCTGCGTTGCAAGCTCTGGCGTAATCTCAAGGCCGGCCTTCTTGGCAGCGTTCTCAAGCTCAACAACTGCAGATGCCCTCTCGACGGCGAAGCCGTAATCATCAATCAGTGGATTAATGCCAGCCTGCGCAGCCGTCATGGCTGCAAGCGCTGTGGTTCGCTCACGCATCAACTCGATGGCGCGCTGCAGTTCATCGAGGCGTCCACCGCCCCCGCCGCCACCTCTGCTGCTGCCTTTGCGGCCACCGCCTTTGCGGCCACCGCCACTGCCATCATTCGACGCCGGGATAACGGTTCGCTTTGGTGGCGATTTGCCTGGCGTTGCCTGCGCAATCGCGTTCGGATCGCCAGGAGTGCCGACGACGTAACTGCGCTGCGCCTCGGCGTTTAGGTTTGCAAGCTCTCCGCGCAGTGACGCAAGCCGCGCCTGTACAGCATTGAGTGCTGCATCCACTTCGGCAGTCGAGATTCCCAATTCAACATTGCGCTCAATTGCGTCTTGCAGCGTCTTTACCCGGCGCTCCAGCACGTCAATTTCGTTAGTCACAGCAGCGACGTCCGCGACGGCCTCCTCGCCGCCCGTTATCATCTCGTGCAGTCGAACGACGGGTAGATTTTGAAGAATGTTCCGTGCTGCATCATCGAGCGTTTCTAAAATCGGAACGACGTTCAATATGGCTTTTTTCGCGTTGATCTCGAAGTTGCGAAACGCAATTTCAAACTTGTCGTCAAGCTCCTCGGCCTTACGAATTAACTCCTCATCGATCGTGCCGCCGGCCTCAGCTGCCCGCAGCGCCATCTCATCAAAGCCGGCCGCGCCATCCTTTAGGGCGTTAACAAACGAAGCACCGCCACGTCCGAATGCCTCGGTCGCCAACAGCATTCGTTCCTGTTCGCTGGCAGCGTTCTTGACGAGATCCGCATACTGGCGCAGCAGAATATCCGACGACTTGATTTCGCCGTTGGCATCGCGGATAGCTAGGCCGTTCGCCTCCAGAATATCGGCCAGCGTGCCGCCCTTGGCCTCTGCCTCGGCAATGCGCTTTGTGAACTGCTCCATTCCAACGTTGAACTCGTTGGTAGCGACACCAGCCAGACCAAACCCGAATTGAAGTTCCTGAAAAACCTTCGCGGATAAGCCAACGCGGTCCATCTGCTTCCCCATTTCGGAAAGCTCGGAAGCTACGCCGCGCACAGTGCGGACAAGGCCGGCCGCGCCACCTGCAAAAATCCCTCCTGCAAAGGCGCCGACAAACGAACGACCGATTCCCGTAAGCTGCGCGCTGACTTTGTTATTCATAATCTGGAAGCGCGACTCGATCGCCCGAGCACGCCTGTTTGCGGTGCCATTTGCCTTGGCTAGCGCTTTGTCGAACTGGTTGACTCTGGCCTCCAACGAGACCACGAGTCTCTGCATATCGTCAGCCATGGTCGGCGGCCTCCCGCAGGAGCGACCAGGCCTGCAGCATGCTGCGCGCCGTGTGGGGAGTGCCGTGGTGCGCTGAGAATAGCGCCGCAGCCGTGGCGGCGAACGCGTCTGCCACGATGCCCGCGTCCTTGCCTTCCGATATAAGACGGCGCGCAAGCCTATAGGCGCGGCGCTCGGCCGCGGTGAAATCGTTCATTGGGGTTTCCTGTGGTTTTGGTGTGGTGACGGGGAGCGCGGCGCGCTCTGCATCGCTGATTTTTTGGCGGCCTCGCCTATCGGCGGGCTGGTGAAGCCCGTTGCGCGCTCAAGCAGAAGGCGCGCAGACTACGAATCAGGAAAAAGAAATAGAGTTTATCTGGGGGATTTGGCGTGACTGAAGACTGGGAAGTGTCCCCGATGGGGTTCTCATTCTACCACAGCTTGGTCGACGACGACCCGAAAATCGCCGCACCCGCGCTCGAAGCGCTAGGGCGCGTCGCCGCCGGTTGGTCGCGATTAGAACACCACCTTGATGCACTCATCATCCAAGTTAACAAGCCGCAATACTCTGAGCGCCTTTTTGAGCAGCATCCGGTTTCGTTCTCGAAGAAGTTGGCACTGCTCAAAAAATGGTTCAACAACTACCCGCCTTTAGAGAAGTGGCAGGAGGACATTCGATACCTGGCATCCCGGCTCAAAATCTTATCAAAGGAAGACGCGCAAAAATTTCTAAGCCGCAATGTCCTTCTGCATGCCATCCCCGCTTCTTACAACGCAGAAACGGAAACCCTTACGCTGCACCACCTCAAATTTGTTGGCGACCAGATCCACACACGCCACATAGATGTATCTCTGAAACAGCTGTCCACGTTCTTTGACTTGGTGCAGATGGCTAACCACCTGCTCGGGCTTATCACCCAAGAGCTATTTACCGAGGAAGGCCACGCACAACTCGAAGGGCGTCAATAGCGGCGCCTGACGCGTGGCAGGTCAGAGCAAGCCTCGGACCGCAGCACAGCCGCACAGCCGCAACCTTGGCCTCGCCATGGCTCGTTGCCCTCAACATTTCAATCGAAAAAGTGCGTGAAGTTGTTTCCCGCCGCTCCGCGTTGGGCGCGCAGGCAGGTAGTTGACCGCCCCCCTAGGGGGGGTGCGTCCCATCGGGCACGGTGCGGCCAATCACCAGAAGTCTTGCGCGGTGTATGCGCGGGTCTTTGGTGGCTGGCTCAACCTATCCAGTGTGGCGCTAAATCGTTTGCTTGCCGTCTTGAGATCGTTGCACCGACCAATGAAGCGCAATGTGCTGCCTGAGGCTTCATCCTCAAGAGATAGTGCTGACTCAAGGTCAACCACGCGCGCGTGTGACAGCGCGACAAGGCCGTCAGTGCACAACGAAATTTCTTCTAGATCGGCAGAAGTAATCAGCCTTACATCGTGCCCGCGAATGTTGCGTGTGGTCGACTTCAGGTTACGCGTACCTACCGACACGTCTGTCCTGCTACCGCTAGCCACGAGGCTACTAATAATCGCGCCCGCCTGGTTTCTTGGCACTTCGTACTCAAACACAAGGCCCTCCTCGGTGTCGAAGAAGCGAAGGCCGGAATCTGCCAAGACAATCGCCTCGTCATGTTCCAATTGCAACTTGACGCTTTGTCCTCTAGCCAGGCTATCTTTGAAGCAGCCTGCCACGAATGTCGTAAGTTTGCCCTCGTGCGTAAACACTTCGTGATATCTACAGGCGATACCGCGAATGGCCGGCCGTTCAAATTGGCTTTCTTGGCGGTTCGCAAACATCATGCCGGAAATGCCTGGCCGCATGGAGGCTGCCATCTGAGCATTTACCTCGGAGCGCCTGGCAAGGCGCTTGTATTCTGGCGATGCAACTATCTGTTCAATGGTCATTTGGTGAGTTCCTCAGGAATATCGCGCTCACCGATAAGCCCTGCCTGTTTGATCTCGTGGATAAATGTTCCTATCGTTCCATGCCGGCCGCGGTCCATCCACGATGCGTGGTGATGTTGCATCCAATTGGCAGATAGACCTGCGTCTCCGATTTTTCGGTTGAGACCGTGTATTGCAACCTGCGCAGCGTGAGCCGACGCAAGCGCACTGCAAAGCTCGCCGACGAGCCGCTTGTATTCGGGATATAGGCGATCATGCGCCAATGCAGACGCGCGATTACGCTCTGTATCTATTTCTCGAGATAGGTGCTCCGTGGCTTCGTCTAGGTCGCGCAGACGCTCCGCGATCTCCTGTCGCCTGGAGCGCGTCGGCACAACCCTTTGAGGCGCCACGTTGCCTAGGATTTCGGCAACACGCATGGCGCGCGTCGCCTCAACGTCAGTCGGACCTTCGCTCTCTGCTAGTGCGCGATCCTCCTCCCGCAGTTTTGCTTTCTCTTCGCTAAGCGAATTCCGCTTTTCCATTAGGCCGGCAATGGTGGGGTTAAGTTCTTCCGCCTGCGGTACGGTGAAATTTTCTGTAGTTTTGGTCTTATTGAACATTGAGTATTTCCCTTGCGATCGCGCAGACCGCATCGATTGGATGGTGGGTTACGGCATAAGCGCCAATGGGCGGGCGCTCGCCGTAAACTGCGAGGCCGCGTGTGCCGTCTTGCTGTAGTGTGTGAATTTCTAACAGCGGCGTGGTTTGCCCGATGACGACTTCGCCGGCTGTCAGGTCCAGGCCGCGGCTACTGATGCCGGCAGCCGCTTCGATAATGTCGACAATGGCATCCTCAGCGCTGCCGCCTGGCCCGCGTAATCGGCCGATCGTGCGTCCGTGCTCTACTGCCGCTGTCGGCTTCATTGCCGAAAGCGCGATCAAGATTCGCGCGACGTCGCGCTGATTGGGTGGCGGAGCGTGATGATAGCCCTTAGTAATTCTGCCAGCCTCACGAAGCTTGCGAACTGTCAACACGATCGTTGAGCGCGGCAGGCGTAGGTGGCGCACAAAGGCGTCAGGCAAAATTTGCGAATAGGTGCGCACTGTGTGCCCCTTTCTGCGCTTTGCGCAAAGAACTGAAATGATGGCAAAAGGAAACTCTACCACCGCGCAAGCCCGGACGCTGGAAGGGGGTCCGCGCGGTGGGAGATCGGCGCCAGTAGGCGCGATCTGTGGTAATCGAAGAAAAAAGGCCGCCCGAAAGCGGCCCTAGTTTACCGCAGTGTTTTCAAGACACGCCACCGCGGTGTTGGTGAATTGGGTGCCGGTGCCGGAGGGGCGGCGACCGGCTCGTCAACGCCATTGGGGTAACGCTGACGAAATTGTCGGTGGGTACCGCCCTTGGGTAGCGCCCAGCGTCAGGCAGAAGCCCTGAATAAAAAAGGCCGCCCCAAAAGGAACGGCCTGTATCTCTCCCCCTTACCCGTTGGGATTTGGAAATGGGGGTACCCCTATGCGGCTATGCGCCGGCGTTGCCAGAACTCGTCCAGTGCCTGGAATCCGAGAAACACTAATGCTCGGCCCGCCCCATTTGCGCCCTTCGGGTTTCTCGCTCCATGTCCGCGGCCGATCGTTTCCAATTTCTCGCCGCCGACCACTGCCGCCTCGAGCGCCTCCCGAAGCCAGCCAAGCGCAGCCTGAGCGAGAGCTAGTTCCCGGTTGGCGTCGATGCGGTGCAGAAGCGGCCAGTCACCGCTCCACTTCTTCGGAATGGGCTTCGCGCTCTGCTTCCCATGCATGTCTAGCCGCGCCTTCTTGCCTGCCACCTTCTTCGCGCCCTTGTCGAGAAGCTTACCGGTGCTTTCATCTAGGTCGGTGCGGTGCATCAGATAGATATTGTCGGCCATGTCTTTGCCGATGAGGTCGACGGACGAGTTTGCCGCGTCAAAGAGATCTCGATATCTCTCGGCCAGGGCGAGACAATGATCATGGCCCTCCGCCTTCAAGAGCTTGGCGAGTGGCCAGTCTTGGTTATCGTTTGCATGCTGTCCGCTGAAGCGTTGCGAAGAGCACCACGCCGCTTGTGCACGAATGCGATGCTCGTCGTCCGGCCCGTCTGCCGCCGTGAACACCTGCTTACCGCGCAGCTTTACGGTCGTTCGTGTTGGAGACCACTCTAGATCTTTGCGGCTCTCCACGAGGCGGATTGGAAGCCTGCAGGCGTCGAAGACTGCGGGGTCCTTTTCGTTAATCGTCGGTTCGTTATCGTTAGCCGCGCACGGCACAGCCGCACGCGTGGAAATATTCTGCATGAAGATGTTTCCCCAATGTGGTGTTGTGTTGGCCGCGTTCCCTCACGGCCGGGGCTTACGCCGCTGCTCTATCCCTCGCGCGGCGTTATGCTCTCAATCAATATATTGTATGCGATTTCGCCTATAATGTCAAGATGTAGTGCTATCTTGGCAGGGCTTGTCTGATGGTTCTTATGAAGAGTGAGCAGATATCTCAAGACGCGCACCCCACTCTTGTTGCTTTGTCTCCCTGCGTGGTAAGGGCGTCGGCATGAAAATGCGCAAGGCAGACATTCCCGCGTTTGTACATGCCGTTATCGATACAGGCTGCGAAATTTGCGCTGTCGGCCACCGCTGGTATGTGTTCGGTGATGGCGATCTGCCGCCAGCCCAGCGGGATGCGATCGCACCAAGGTTGCGCGAGATCGAGGAGACGTTTGGCGAGCGTGACCACTTGAAGATGGAAATTGTCGCCTATCTTCGGTCGATAGGGCGCTATATCGAGATTGAACGATAAAGTACCCTCCGCCCACGCGCGCGTTGCGCGCGCACGCGTGAGAAAAACTGTATTAGCAATAACGCTGCAGGACGCCGCTGGTCCGCATGGCGACTGCCTGCGACCTGTTGGTACCCCCGGCCATGCCGCCTCCAAGATGCGCAGGGGCCACGGTGCGGAAGCCCCGGATTCGATTCGATGTAGGCGAGTCTGATTGGATCTGTGAATGTCAAGAAATTTGTTTCTCGTGATGCACTTTCAGTCTCCGTGCGGGCTGGGGATGTGAAAAACTGGCGGGCAGGCCGATCGGGGGCTTGCCACACCGTCAAGAATATGCCGACATCTAGAAATCGGCAGAAAAAAGCCGTCTCCAAAAGAGTTTAAATGGAGACGTACGCCTAATGCCGAAGAAATCCCGCAAGCAGAAGAAGGCCAACCGCCGAGGTCGGCTGCGCCACTTGACGGCGCGGACCGTGGATATTGCTGTCTGCATCATCATCAAGGACGTCATTCGGCTGGCCTATGATGCAATTGCCGGTTTCATCTAGGGTTACCTATCAAGAACCTCACGAAATTTTGCTATCGGTTACGTTTGGTGTTACGATGTATCACTTGCGCGCAATCAGGCGCGCCTGTCCTACTGATTGGACACATCATGAACATCCCTGAATGGACTAAGCCCGCCATCTATGGCGCGGCAGGCGGCGCCATAGCGCTTGCAATCGTTGGTTTTACGTGGGGCGGCTGGGTGACCGGCAGCACCGCTTCGACCATGGCTGCACAGGCTTCGCAGGATGCACGAGAGCAGCTGGTCGCCTCAATCTGCGTGGAAAGCTTCATTTCCAACCCGAATGCAGCCAGGAACCTGATCGATCTGAAGGAAGCCAGTAGCTATCAACAAGACGACTTCATTGAGGACGGCGGCTGGATAACGCTCGCCGGTCTGAAGGAGGAAGAACAGGTATCGGGAGCGGCAGATGTCTGCGCCGACCGGCTTGTCGCCATGGAAGGCCTACCGGAGCGCGCGATGCCTAAAGCATCCGCCGTCGACACAGAAGCCGTCGACGCCAAACCGACCGCCACGGGAGGCTGAGTAAACACGACCCGTCCCCCGGTTTCATTGCCGGGGAGACGCCTGACGTGCCGTCTCTGCAAGCGTATGGCTGTTGTCATTGGCGGGCCGCAGGTCCGGCCGCAGCGCATAGAATTCTTCCCACGTAATCCGCCTGCCGCGGTAGGGACGCGCGCTCTCGGTGGTGTCAGTGGTGCTCGTGGTGCGGTCGGTGGTTGTGGTCATACTGCTTCCCCCTGCTTTTGATTGTCGTTCGCAGCCAGCCACCGAAGCTCGGCGACCAGCTCGGATTTGTCTTCGTGAAATCGGAATGGATCCCGGTGCGATGGCGCCAACCGCGCTAGGCGGTCGGCTATGTCGTGGAGGCGGTCGGCGACGCTCATGCTGCCTCCGATTCGTCATCGTCGTGTGCGCCGAAATACATGCCCGCGCGTGCTTCCGCTTCCTCATCGTCATCATCATCATCGCGCTGCCAACCGCTGGCGGAAACGGGATGACGCGCCATAACCTCGAAAAAGTTCGGCCGGGGCGGACGCGGCTTGGTGGGTGGGTAGTCACCGGCACGGGCGGCATCATCATGTGACCGATCACATGATGCGTTATCGTTCGCGGCCATAGTGTCGGATTCCGACAGTGACTCATTCTCGGGCGCAGGCTCATATTCGTACTCACCAAACTTGGTGCGCAGCACGCGGACGAAGCGGAGGCCAATGAGTTGACCGCTATCTTCGAGGTCGGTGATGCCCAGCGCAGCGGTCAGGCGGTTGAGCCTGCGCTGTCCCTTGCACTGTGCGTCCTCATTGGGCGACTCCAGGCAGATGAACGCTTCGTCCTCCTCGCCTTCTTCATCGTCACGAAGATACAGGTTTAGCCAGGTGGAGCCGTCTTCCTTCTCGACTTCAGCACTGGTGATGGTCAGCAACTGGCGTATTTCGCGGAAGGGCTCTGCGGATGGCTGCGGCTTGCCCGCCTTCGCGGCGTGCTTCTTCGGCTTGTCTTTGGCCTTGAACGCGGTTGGCGGCTCGCACTCATATTCCTCCTGCTCAATCCAGCGCCGCAGGTGCATGCGCTCGACGCCGTCGCCCGCCGCTTCCCGCCAAGCCTTTGCAGCGGCAACCATGGTGGCGTGCTGGTCTGCATCCGGCACGAGCTTGTCGTAGGCAGCGCGCGCGTCGGCCTTCTTCCTCCTTACGCCATAGGTTCGCCAAAGCTCTTCAAAACCCTCTTCCGCCGTTTCCGCCGCGGTGGCCGCTAGGCCGACCGTGGGCGGCGCCGAAGGCGCGGCGGGATCATTCCTACTTTCTTGTAAACCCGGCTTGTCAGCCGGTTTAAGTAAGTAGGATTTGTTGCACATGGGTGCAGCGCTATCGTCGCTAGCGTTGCACATGGGTGAAACACTTGCGTTGCACATGGGTGCAACACTAGGTTCATCTGCCTTAGCGTTGCACATGGGTGAAACGCTAGACCAATTAGGAATGTATTCCGTTGGGCGGGTGCCGATGCCAACTCGTTGGCTGACGTAGCCCCACTCCACAAGTTCCCGGCAAGCTTTAATGATGATGCGGCCCGACATTCCGGTGGCGCGCTCAATATAGCGAACGCTGGCGCGGCCGTTGCCCTTGGCCTGCATGTAGCGGTCGATGATTACCCAGGCCACCTTACTATGGCGCCCCGCGGTACGCCGGTCCAGTGCGATGGCACCAAGGGTCCACCATTGCGACAGTAGTGTGCCTGGCTTGGCCGTGTGCGGCTCTTTATCGTCCTTCATGGGCTGTAGCCTCCAAGGCGGCTACAGCCGCCGCCGTAATGCGCGAGGCAAGCGCCGGATGGAAGCTCGCGACATGCCGACCGCAACTGTTGGGCGCATACGTGCGCCGCAGCCCGTCGCGGGAGCGCTTGAGGAGAAGGCCAAAAAGGCGCAGATGCTCGTTTATCTCGATGTCAAAACGCGCTTCCGCGCCCGACCCCCGCAAGGGTCGGATGGATAGAATTCGCATTGTGTTTTCCTTTGTGAGTCTTGTGGTGCGGAGGCCGCAACAAGGGGCGGACTGTTGGTTTCAACTTCTTGCTTTCTTGCTGCCCATTACGGCAGGAAAAAAGTTGAAACCTTCATTGAAGGACAACGGCACTTGTCCGGCCTGTCACGCCGGAGGTCGCGGGTTCGAGCCCCGTCACTCGCGCCATTTTTCAAACATCGCCATGTATTTTGAGCAATTCCGGGAGAGTGGAAACCGGTTTCCCGTCCGCAACTGCGACAAGGCAACCGGTTGAACCAGCTCGCCGATTCCATGAAACGACGAACCGACCTAGCGGCCGATCGAGGCGCCGAAGTTTAGCTTCGCCGTTTTGGCCGCGGTCAGCCGCACCGCGCGAGGATTCTCCGTCGTCAGGCGGTAGCCCGTGGGCAGCGTGCGCGCGTCGAGCTTCATGATGAAGGCAGAGCCGATGCGCCCTGCCTCTTCGTTTGCGCAGACGACGTGGAAGCGGCCGTGAGCATCCGTCGTGACGAGCCAGCCCCTGACGGTGGCAAGCCGCACGCCCGGCAGTCCTTGCTCCCCCGCATCCTGGTAGCCGTTGCCGTTTCGGTCGTCGAAGACGGTTCCTATGACGTCGCTGCAGCCGAAGGGCTGCGCCGCTGCGCCCGAGGTTGTGAGAAGGAGGATGGGTAGCGCCAATGAGAGCATCGATCGTTACTCCTTACTGACCGACAATCGTGCCCCACAATAGGTCGAAGCGTCTAGCCTAGGCGATATTGGTGATCAATTGGTTTCCACGTTCTGCCGCGCCGGTTGCGGGGCGGTGGGGCACCTTTATAATGGCAGGCTTCACTGGTTGGGGGGTACCATGCTTAAGCTGTTCGTTCTCGTCGCGGCGGGTCTGCTTTTCTCCGTGAGTACCTTACCTGCGTCCGCGCAACAGGCCGATCTTCCCGGCGCGTCCGACCATGCGCTTGTCGGTCGTTATGACGGCTCCGTCATCGATTTCTTTGAGACCAAGGCCTATGAGGAGCTGCGTTTGCCCTTCAAGGCGCTGGAGAGCGGCGAATGGCAGAGGGAGCTTGCCGGAAAGCTCACCTCGATTCGCTACAAGGGGCCCGGCGATCGCTCCATCCTGGAGGTCATGCGCAACTATGAGACGGCCCTGAAGGCGAACGGCTTTGAGATTGTCTTTTTCTGCCGCGGCCGGGACGAGTGTTCGCCCAAGCAGTCCGTCTCGACATTCTGGGATGCCGCGCGTGGCGGCATCGGCATGCCGACGACATGGGATACCACCATCTACCTCCTGGCCGAGCGCAACGACGCGGATGGCCTGGCGACGGTCGGCATGCTCGGCGTCGAGACGCAGGCGCGCGGCGACATTCCCTTGACGCCGCACGTCGCCGTCACGGTGGTGGAAAGCCAGCCGATGGAGACAGACCGGATCACGCTGGTCGAGGCAAGTGCCATGGAAGAGGCGCTCGCCAAGGACGGGAAGATCGCCATCTACGGCATCTACTTCGATTTCGACAAGGCGGACATCAAGCCGGAATCCCAGCCGCAGATCGACCAGTTGGGGGAACTCTTGAAGACGAACCAGGATTTGCAGGCGATCATTGTCGGGCACACCGACGGGCAGGGGGCGTTCGACTACAACCTGTCCCTGTCGCAGCGGCGGGCGCAGGCCGTGGTGGACGCGCTCGTGGCCTCTTACGGGATCGCGCCGGGGCGCCTGATACCGGCCGGCGCCGGCATGCTCTCGCCGGTCGCCTCGAACAGGACCGAGGAAGGCCGCGCCAAGAACCGGCGCGTGGAGATCGTCGAGCGCTACACGGGCGGGTAGTGGTGCGATCCTGACAGATGGTACCCATCTGTCAGGGCAAATCGCCCCACCAGACCACTAGGGGCGTTCGCCCTATGCGGGCTGCTTCTGCGCATCCGCAAGTGCCGGCGCGAGGTCGCCGGCCTGGCATATCTCGACCTCGCCCAGTTCCAGCCACGAGGCCATTTCCTCAAGCGCCTGCCATAGTTCGCGGGCCGTCTCCGGCGGCGCGTTCGGTTCCCCGTGGGCCGCCTGCACCCTCAGCACCCCTTGCTGGCGGTCGGCCTTGAGGTCGACGCGGGCGACGATCTCCTCGCCCAAAAGGAAGGGAAAGACGTAGTAGCCGTAGACCCGCTTTTCCGCCGGCGTGTAGATCTCGATCCGGTAGCGGAAATCGAACAGGCGCTCAGCCCGCGATCGCTCCCAGACGAGGGGATCGAAAGGGGCGAGCAGGGCGCGCGCCCGCACCTTGCGCGGCAGGCGCGCCTCGCGGTGCATATAGGCCTGCCGCGTCCAACCCTTGACGTCGACGGGGATGAGCGTGCCGGCCTCCACGAGGTCTTCGATGCGCGGGTAGGTGTCGGCCGGCGGCAGGCGGAAATAGTCGCGCAGGTCGCTTGCCGTGGCGACGCCCAGCGCGCGGGCGGCGATCTCGATGAGGGCGCGCTGCGCGTCTTCCGGGGCGGGCGTCGGCGTGGCGAGCACCGCCGCAGGCAGAACCCGCTCGGGCAGATCGTAAAGCCGCTCGAAGCTGGGCTTGCGCGAGTGGGTGGTGATGCGGCCGGCCCAGAACAGCCATTCAAGGGCATGCTTGACCTCGCTCCACCCCCACCAGCCGCTGGTGCCCGTGTGCCCATCGATATCTGAGGCGGTGAGCGGCCCGCGCGCGCTCACCTCGGCCAGAACCTGGTCGATGAAATCGCGCCGCTCGCGCCCGAACTGGGCGAGCTGGCCGTAGATGCCCTGGCCCTCTTCCGCCCGCGCCATGCGCCAGCGCAAGAGCGGCTGTGTTTCCACAGGCAGGAGCGAAGCTTCGTGCGCCCAGTATTCGAAGAGGGCGCGCGGCCGGCGCGAGGAGGCCCGTTCGAGAATTCCGGTAGGGTAGGGCCCGAGTCGCGAGAAGAGCGGCATGTAGTGGGCGCGCGTGACGACGTTGACCGAGTCGATCTGAAACAGGCCCGTGCGCCCGAGCACACGCGCCATATGCCGCCGCTCGACCGCTCCGCCCGGCGGTCGGTCGGTGAAGCCCTGTGCGGCAAGGGCAATTCGCCGCACCTGTTTTTGCGTCAGCTTTTCTCTTGCCGCCATGCGCTTTCCGTCCCCCGTGATTTTCGTGCAAAGCTAATGGCTTGCGGCGCCGCAGGCCACCCGTTTTGCCGCGTCACGGCAAACGCTCCTGACAAAAAGTGCTGCATGAGTGCTGCATTTCGGGCGGCAACGGTTCACGTGGCGTCCGAACGCACCTAAATCCGTGTAGGTGGCTGGCATTGCGGGCGGGCAGGCGGCGTGGGGCTTTCGCGGCCAAGAGCATCAGACGCCCCATTTTCGCCAAGGTTTGACTTGCGTACCCCGACCGCCTGCGCTAACCCTCGCCGCGTTGCAACATGGGCTTTGCCGCGCTGCGGGTCGGTCATGCCGGCGGCTGTGCAACACGCCCCAGTACGGAGCCTCGCATCACGCGGGCAACGGAAAGTCGGACAATGAACGGTCTCTTGAGTTCATATCTACCCATCGTCATCTTCCTGGCCGTGGCGCTAGGCATCTGCGCGGCGCTGATCATCGCGCCCTTCCTGATCGCCTACCGCAACCCGGATCCGGAGAAGCTGTCGGCCTACGAGTGCGGCTTCAACGCTTTCGACGATGCGCGCATGAAGTTCGACGTGCGCTTCTATCTGGTCTCCATCCTCTTTATCATCTTCGATCTCGAGGTGGCGTTCCTGTTTCCCTGGGCGGTCTCCTTCGGCGCCATCGGCTGGCTTGGTTTCTGGTCGATGATGGTGTTTCTGGGCGTGCTGACCATCGGCTTCATCTATGAATGGAAGAAGGGAGCGCTGGAATGGGATTGAACGACACGCTCGTCGCGCCGACCCCCCGAGGCATCATCGATCCCAGGACGGGCAATCCGGTTGGAGAGGATGACGCCTTCTTCGGCGACGTCAACCAGGAGCTTGCCGACAAGGGCTTTCTCGTCACCTCGTCGGAGGCGCTAATCACCTGGGCGCGCACCGGCTCGCTCATGTGGATGACCTTCGGGCTTGCCTGCTGCGCGGTGGAGATGATGCACGTCTCCATGCCGCGCTACGACGCGGAGCGATTCGGCATCGCGCCGCGCGCCTCGCCGCGCCAGTCCGATGTCATGATCGTCGCCGGCACCTTGACCAACAAGATGGCGCCGGCGCTCAGGAAGGTCTACGACCAGATGCCGGAACCGCGCTACGTCATCTCCATGGGCTCCTGCGCCAATGGCGGCGGCTACTACCACTACTCCTATTCGGTCGTGCGCGGCTGCGACCGCATCGTGCCGGTCGACATCTACGTGCCGGGCTGCCCGCCGACCGCCGAGGCGCTGCTCTACGGCATTCTTCTGTTGCAGAAGAAAATCCGCCGCACCGGCACCATCGAGCGGTAGGAGGGCACAATGAGCGAAGCCCTGAAGGACCTTGCGGCCTACATCACCGAGAAGCTGGACGCGCAGATCCAGGACGCCATGGTTGCCTATGGCGAACTCACCCTGTTCGTGGAGGCGGGCGACATCATCGATGTCCTGAATTTCCTGAAGACGGACGTCCAGTGCCAGTTCTTCGCCTTCATCGACATCTCCGGCGTCGACTACCCGGCGCGCGAGAAGCGCTTCGAGGTCGTCTATCATCTCTTGTCGCCGCGCCAGAACCAGCGCATCCGCGTGAAGGTGTCGACGGACGAGGACACGCCGGTGCCCTCGGTGGTCGAGGTGTTCCCGGCCGCCGACTGGTACGAGCGTGAGATCTACGACCTTTACGGCGTTCTCTTCACCGATCACCCCGACCTGCGCCGCATCCTCACAGACTACGGCTTCGAGGGGCATCCGCTCAGGAAGGATTTCCCGCTCACCGGCTTTGTCCAGGTGCGCTATGACGGCGACGCCAAGCGCGTGATCTACGAGCCGGTGGACCTGCGCCAGGAGTTCCGCAATTTCGATTTCCTCTCGCCCTGGGAAGGGACGGACTATGTCCTGCCGGGTGATGAGAAGGCGAAACAGTGATCAAGCTGGTTAGGAAGGTGTCGCGTGCCTGAAACCTCGGTCCGCAACTTCAACATTAACTTCGGCCCACAACATCCAGCTGCGCATGGCGTCTTGCGTCTTGTGCTGGAGCTGGACGGCGAGGTGGTCGAGCGGGTCGATCCGCATATCGGGCTCCTGCACCGCGGCACCGAGAAGCTGATCGAGCACAAGACCTATCTTCAGGCGGTGCCCTATTTCGACCGGCTCGACTATGTGGCGCCGATGAACCAGGAGCACGCCTTCGCGCTTGCCGTGGAGCGGCTTTTGGGCATCGACGTACCGATCCGCGGGCAGTTGATCCGCGTGCTCTACTCCGAGATCGGCCGCATCCTGAACCACCTTCTGAACGTCACCACGCAGGCGATGGACGTCGGCGCGCTTACGCCTCCTCTCTGGGGGTTCGAGGAGCGCGAGAAGCTGATGGTGTTCTACGAGCGCGCCTCCGGCTCGCGCATGCACGCGGCCTATTTCCGCCCCGGCGGCGTGCACCAGGACCTGCCGGAAAAGCTGGTGGAAGACATCGGCAAGTGGATCGACCCGTTCCTGAAGACGGTCGCCGACCTCGACGAGCTTTTGACCGACAACCGCATCTTCAAGCAGCGCAATGTCGATATCGGCGTCGTCAGCCTCGAGGATGCGTGGGCGTGGGGCTTTTCCGGCGTCATGGTGCGCGGCTCGGGCGCTGCCTGGGACCTACGCAAGAGCCAGCCCTACGAGTGCTACCCCGAGATGGAGTTCGACATCCCGGTCGGCAAGAATGGCGACAATTACGACCGCTATCTCCTGCGCATGGAAGAGATGCGCCAGTCGGCCCGCATCATGCGGCAATGCGTGGAACGGCTGCTCGGCTCCGAGCGCGTCGGGCCGGTGTCGAACCAGGACGGCAAGGTCGTGCCGCCCAAGCGCGGCGCCATGAAGCGCTCCATGGAAGCCCTTATCCACCACTTCAAGCTCTACACGGAAGGCTATCACGTGCCGGCCGGTGAGGTGTATGCGGCGGTGGAGGCTCCCAAGGGCGAGTTCGGCGTCTATCTGGTCTCCGACGGCACCAACATGCCCTATCGCTGCAAGCTCCGGGCGCCCGGCTTCGCCCACCTCCAGGCCATGGACTTCATGTGCCGCGGCCACCTTCTTGCCGATATCGCCGCCGTGCTCGGCTCCCTCGACATCGTGTTTGGTGAGGTAGACAGATAATGTCAGTGCGCCGTCTCGCAGACGAAGCCGTCCAACCGCAGGGCTTCGCCTTCACCAGGGCGAACGAGGCCTGGGCGAAGCAGACGATCAAGAAGTATCCGAAGGGGCGTGAGCACTCGGCGGTGATCCCGCTTCTGATGCGCGCCCAGGAGCAGGACGGTTGGGTCACGCGGGCGGCGGTCGAACATGTCGCCGGGATGCTCGACATGCCCCTGATCCGCGTCCTGGAGGTGGCGACCTTCTATACCCAGTTCCAGCTGGCGCCGGTCGGTACACGGGCGCATGTGCAGGTGTGCGGCACCACGCCCTGCATGCTGAGGGGCGCGGGCGAGCTGATCGAGACCTGCAAGAAGAAGATCCACCCCGAGCCCTTGCACACGAATGAGGCAGGCACGCTTTCCTGGGAAGAGGTGGAGTGCCAGGGCGCCTGCGTGAACGCGCCCATGATCATGATCTTCAAGGACACCTACGAGGACCTGACGCCGGAGCGGCTGGAGGAGATCATCGACGCCTTCGAGGCGGGCAAGGGCGACACCGTCAAGCCGGGACCGCAGGTCGACCGCTTCACCTCGGCGCCGGCGTCGGGCTTCACCAGCCTCACCGACGAGAGCGCGATCATCAAGTTCCCGCAGCGCGCAAAGCCCGGGGCAAAGCGGCGGGCCGGGGGCGCGGAAACGGCGCATGTGCCGCCGTCGCGCGCCGGCAAGCCGCAGACCGAGGCCTGGGAGACGTCGGCCGCCGTCGAATCCCCGTCGCCCGTGAAGGTGCGGGGCAAAAACGAGAAGGCGACGAGCGTCGAGGCACCGGAGCCCGATGCGGCTCAAGCCAACCATGTGGCCGAGGAGGTGGAACTTACCTCGCGCACCCGCCGCCACAGCGAACAACGGAAGACCGAGGAGCCGGCGCTGCGCTCGCCGGCGCTGAGGAAGGCAAAGGCCGCGGGCGGGACCGAGCCGGGACCCGAATCGCCGCGAAAGCGCGCTGCCGATGAAAAGAACAGGCCGCAGGGCATCCGCCGCCCCGCAAAGCCTGACGACCTGAAGATGATCTCCGGCGTGGGGCCGAAGATCGAGGGCATTCTCAACGATATTGGCATCTATACCTACGAGCAGGTCGCCGCGTGGAAGAAGGCCGAGCGTGCGTGGGTGGACGGCTATCTGCGCTTCAAGGGCCGCATCGAGCGCGAGGACTGGGTGAAGCAGGCCAAGGCGCTGGCCAAGGGCGGCGCCGCCGAATATGAGCGCGTCTTCGGCAAGAAGCCGCGGTGAGGAGAATGTGATGCTTCAAGACAAGGACCGCATCTTCACCAATATCTACGGCCACTTCGACCGCTCGTTGAAGGGCGCCCAGGCGCGCGGCCACTGGGACGGCACCAAGGCTCTCCTGGACAAGGGGCGCGACTGGATCGTCAACGAGATGAAGGCCTCCGGCCTGCGCGGGCGCGGTGGCGCCGGCTTCCCGACCGGGCTCAAATGGTCCTTCATGCCGAAGGAAGAGGGCGACAGGCCGCATTATCTGGTCGTCAACGCCGACGAATCCGAGCCCGGCACCTGCAAGGACCGTGACATCATGCGCCACGACCCGCACACGCTGGTCGAGGGCTGCCTGGTCGCCGGCTTCGCCATGGGCGCGCATACGGCCTATATCTACGTGCGCGGCGAGTTCATCCGCGAGCGCGAGGCCCTGCAGGCGGCGATCGACGAGGCTTACGAGGCGGGCCTCCTCGGCAAGAACAACAAGAATGGCTGGGACTTCGACATCATCGTCCATCACGGCGCCGGCGCCTATATCTGCGGCGAGGAGACGGCACTCCTGGAGAGCCTGGAAGGCAAGAAGGGGCAGCCGCGCCTGAAGCCGCCTTTCCCGGCCAATGTCGGCCTCTACGGCTGCCCGACCACCGTCAACAACGTCGAATCTATCGCCGTGGCGCCGACCATCCTGCGCCGCGGGGCGGCGTGGTTCTCCTCCTTCGGGCGCGACAACAACAAGGGCACGAAGCTCTTCTGCATCTCCGGGCACGTCGAAAACCCGTGCACGGTGGAAGAGGAGATGTCGATCCCCTTCCGCGAGTTGATCGAGCGCCATTGCGGCGGCGTGCGCGGCGGCTGGGACAACCTGCTCGCCGTCATCCCCGGCGGCTCCTCGGTGCCGCTGGTGCCGGCGAACCAGATCATCGACGCGCCGATGGACTTCGATTCGTTGCGCGACCTGAAGTCCGGCCTCGGCACGGCGGCCGTCATCGTCATGGACAAGTCCACCGACATCGTGAAGGCCATCGCCCGGCTCGCCTATTTCTACAAGCACGAGAGCTGCGGCCAGTGCACACCGTGCCGCGAGGGCACGGGCTGGATGTGGCGCGTCATGGAGCGGCTGGTGCGCGGCGAGGCCAAGAAGCACGAGATCGACATGCTGCTCGACGTGACGAAGCAGGTGGAAGGCCACACGATCTGCGCGCTTGGGGATGCCGCCGCCTGGCCGATCCAGGGCCTGATCCGGCATTTCCGCCCGGAGATCGAGCGGCGCATAGACGAATTCACCCGCAACGCCCACCGCGCCGAACCGGTGCTGGTGGCGGCGGAGTAGGAAAAAGATTTTGCTTGAAAGAGCAAACAGTTAGCGGACGGCGATAATGGCGAAGTTGAAAGTCGACGGCACGGAGATCGAGGTTCCCGATCACTACACGCTGCTGCAGGCCGCCGAGGAGGCGGGCGCCGAGATTCCGCGCTTCTGCTTCCACGAGCGACTGTCGGTCGCCGGCAACTGCCGCATGTGCCTGATCGAGGTGAAGGGCGGGCCGCCCAAGCCTGCCGCCTCCTGTGCCATGGGCGTGCGCGACCTGCGCCCCGGCCCCAACGGGGAGGCGCCGGAGATCTTCACCAACACGCCGATGGTGAAGAAGGCACGCGAAGGGGTGATGGAGTTCCTGCTCATCAACCATCCGCTCGACTGCCCGATCTGCGACCAGGGCGGCGAGTGCGACCTGCAGGACCAGGCCATGGCCTTCGGCGTCGATTCTTCGCGCTACCACGAGAACAAGCGCGCGGTGGAAGACAAATATATCGGCCCGCTGGTCAAGACGATCATGACGCGCTGCATCCACTGCACGCGCTGCGTCCGCTTCACCACGGAAGTCGCTGGCATCTCCGAGCTCGGCGCCACGGGCCGCGGCGAGGATATGGAGATCACCACCTATCTGGAACAGGCGATGACCTCGGAGCTGCAGGGCAACGTCATCGATCTCTGCCCGGTGGGCGCGCTGACGTCGAAACCGTATGCCTTCCAGGCGCGGCCCTGGGAGCTGTCGAAGACCCAGTCCATCGACGTGATGGACGCCGTCGGCTCGGCCATCCGCGTCGATGCGCGCGGCCGCGAGGTCATGCGCATCCTGCCGCTCAACAATGACGCGGTGAACGAGGAGTGGATCTCCGACAAGACCCGCTTCGTCTGGGACGGCCTCAGGACGCAGCGCCTGGACCGGCCCTATGTGCGCAAGGGCAAGCGCCTCGAGCCCGCCACCTGGAGCGAAGCCTTCGAGGCCGTTGCTAAGGCGGTCGGCAAGGCCGCGCCGGAGAAGATCGGCGCCATCGCCGGCGATCTGGCGAGCGTCGAGGAGATGTATGCGCTGAAGACGCTCGTGCAGTCGCTGGGCTCGTCCAACCACGACTGCCGCCAGGACGGCGCCGTGCTCGATCCCGCGCTCGGCCGCGCCAGCTACATTTTCAACCCGACTATCGAGGGCATCGAGGCCGCCGATGCGCTTCTGATCGTCGGCGCCAACCCGCGCTTCGAGGCGGCGGTCCTGAACGCCCGTATCCGCAAACGCTGGCGCATGGGCGACTTCTCCGTAGGCGTGATCGGCGAAGGTGGTGACCTGCGTTACGACTATGAGCACCTGGGCGCCGGACCGGAGACGCTGGCCGAACTTGCCGGCGGCAAGGGCAAATTCCTCTCCACGCTCAAAAAGGCCAAGCGTCCGATGATCATCGTCGGCCAGGGCGCGCTCGCCCGCTCGGACGGCCGCGCCGTGCTCGGCCAGGCGGCCAAGCTCGCCGAGGCCGTGGGCGCTCTGAAGGAGGACTGGAACGGCTTTGCCGTGCTGCACACGGCGGCTGCCCGCGTCGGCGGGCTCGATCTCGGCTTCGTGCCGGAGAAGGGCGGCAAGGACGTCGCCGGCATGATGGGCGCCATGGACGTGCTTTTCCTCCTGGGCGCCGACGAGATCGACATGGGAAAAATCGGCGACGCCTTCACCGTTTATATCGGCACCCACGGCGACGCCGGCGCGCACCGCGCCGATGTCATCCTGCCGGGCGCCACCTACACGGAGAAGTCGGCCACCTACGTGAACACGGAAGGCCGCGTGCAAATGACCAACCGCGCCGGCTTCGCGCCAGGCGATGCGAAGGAGGATTGGGCCATCCTGCGGGCGCTGTCAGACGTGCTCGGCCACAAGCTGCCCTTCGATTCGCTGGCCGCGCTGCGCGCCAGGCTCTATGGGGAGCATCCGCATATGGCAGCGATCGACGGTATCGAGGCCGGCAGCCCGGCCGAGGTCGCCGCCCTTGCAAAGCTGGGTGGCCGGCTTACGAAGGCACCGTTCACCTCGCCGGTGAAGGATTTTTACCTCACCAACCCCATCGCGCGCGCTTCGGCCGTCATGGCCGAGTGCTCCGCGCTTGCGCGCGGCGAACTGAAACAGGCGGCCGAGTAGAGACGAGACCATGGAAACCTTCTTCACACTCTATGTGCTTCCGGGTCTCTTGATCCTCCTGCAGTCGGTCGTGCTGATCGTCGCGCTGTTGATCTTCGTGGCATACATTCTCTACGCGGACCGCAAGATATGGGCCGCAGTGCAGCTTCGCCGCGGCCCGAACGTGGTTGGCCCCTGGGGTCTCTTCCAGGCCTTCGCGGATCTGTTCAAATTCGTCTTCAAGGAGCCGGTCATCCCGTCCGGAGCCAACAAGGGCGTCTTCCTCCTGGCGCCGGTGGTGGCCGCCGTGTTGGCGATTGCCGCATGGGCGGTGATCCCGATCAACGAGGGCTGGGCGATCGCCGACATCAATGTCGGTATCCTCTTCGTCTTCGCCATCGCCTCGCTGGAGGTCTACGGCGTCATCATGGGCGGCTGGGCCTCGAACTCGAAATATCCGTTCCTGGGCGCCCTGCGCTCGGCCGCGCAGATGGTCTCCTACGAGGTCTCCATCGGCTTCGTCATCGTCACCGTGCTTTTGGCCGTCGGCTCGCTCAACCTCACAGACATCGTGCTGTCGCAGCGTGATGGGATCGGCACCATGGTGGGCCTGCCGAACACCTTCCTCGACTGGCACTGGCTGGCGCTGTTCCCGATGTTCATCGTCTTCTTCATCTCGGCACTGGCCGAGACGAACCGTCCGCCTTTCGACCTTGTAGAGGCTGAATCCGAGCTCGTCGCCGGCCACATGATCGAGTACTCCTCGACGCCGTTCCTGCTGTTCTTCCTTGGCGAATATGTCGCCATCGTCCTGATGTGCGCGCTCACCACCATCCTCTTCCTCGGCGGATGGCTGCCGCCCTTCGACTTCGCACCTTTCACCTGGGTGCCGGGCGTCTTCTGGTTCGTGCTCAAGGTGGCGATGGTCTTCTTCATGTTCGCCCTCGTAAAATCCTTCGTGCCGCGTTACCGCTACGACCAGCTCATGCGGCTCGGCTGGAAGGTGTTCCTGCCGATCTCGCTCTTCATGGTGGCGGCGACGGCGGCGTTCCTCAAATTCACGGGCCTGGCATGAGACGCTTCATGACGGTCCAGTCCACCCTTGCCGGAGAATGACGATGTCACTTCTCGCTCAAGCCGCAAAAAGCCTCCTGCTGAAGGAGTTCATCGGCGCGGTCATCCTGTCGATGCGCCAGTTCTTCGCGCCGAAATACACGGTCAACTATCCGCACGAGAAGGGGCCGATAAGCCCGCGCTTCCGCGGCGAGCATGCGTTGCGCCGTTACCCCAACGGCGAGGAGCGCTGCATCGCCTGCAAGCTGTGCGAGGCCATCTGCCCGGCGCAGGCGATCACCATCGAAGCGGGCCCGCGCCGCAACGACGGCACGCGCCGCACCGTGCGCTACGACATCGACATGGTGAAGTGCATCTACTGCGGCTTCTGCCAGGAGGCGTGCCCGGTCGACGCCATCGTCGAGGGGCCGAATTTCGAATTCGCGACGGAGACGCGCGAGGAACTCTACTACGACAAGGAGAAGCTCCTGGCCAACGGCGACCGGTGGGAGCGCGAGCTGGCGCGCAACATCGCGTTGGACGCGCCGTACCGGTGAGGCTTCGAAGAGTGGACGAGGGCAGGGCGCTCGTCTAAGAGCAAACGGCCCGCCGGCTCCCGGCGGGCGAAAACGGGCCGGAGCAGCCGTTCCGGCCATGAGATATCGAGGGAATCGATGCTGACAGGACTCGGGGCGATATTCTTCTATCTGTTCGCCTTCATCGCGGTCGCGGCGGCCTTCATGGTCATTTCCGCGCGCAACCCCGTTCATTCGGTTCTCTATCTGATCGTCACCTTCTTCAATGCGGCGGCGCTCTTCCTGCTGACGGGCGCCGAGTTCCTGGCGATGATCATGCTCATCGTCTATGTCGGCGCGGTTGCCGTGCTCTTCCTGTTCGTCGTCATGATGCTCGACGTCGATTTCGCGGAATTGAAGCAGGGCGCCCTGCAATACGCGCCCATCGGCGCCACGGTGGGCATCATCCTCGCCGTCGAACTGGTGGTGGTGCTGGGCGGCTACGTCTTCACGCCGGAGATCGCTGCCGAGATCGCCAAGCCGGCCCCGGCAATCGCCGAGCGGCAGAACACGGCGGCCTTGGGCGACATTCTCTACACGGACTACATCTTCTTCTTCCAGATCGCCGGCCTGGTGCTTCTGGTCGCCATGATCGGCGCCATCGTCTTGACGCTGCGCCACAAGGAGAATGTGAAGCGCCAGAGCATTCCCGCCCAGGTCGCGCGGGATCCGGCGACGGCCATCGAAATCCGCAACGTGGAAACCGGCGAGGGGATCTGACGATGGAAGTCGGCATCGCGCACTATCTGACGGTTTCGGCCATCCTGTTCACGCTCGGCGTGTTCGGCATCTTCCTGAACCGCAAGAACGTCATCATCATCCTGATGTCCGTCGAGCTCATCCTGCTTGCCGTCAACCTCAACTTCATCGCCTTCTCGGCGGTGCTGGGGGATCTGGTCGGCCAGGTCTTCGCGCTTTTCGTTCTCACAGTCGCCGCGGCCGAGGCCGCGATCGGCCTTGCCATCCTGGTGGTCTTCTTCCGTAACCGCGGCTCGATCGCGGTGGAAGATATCAACATGATGAAGGGCTGAAGAGGGGACCTTCATGTATCAAGCGATCGTTTTCCTTCCGCTTGCGGGCTTCCTGATTGCTGGGCTCTTCGGCCGCTCGATCGGCGCCAAAGGGGCGGAATACATCACCTCCGGCCTGTTGGTGATTTCCGCGCTCCTTTCCTGGGTCGCCTTCTTCACCTTTGCCCTGGGCGATGGCGAGGCCTTCACCGTTCCGGTGCTGCGCTTCATTTCCTCGGGCGCGCTCGACGTCGACTGGGCGCTGAGGATCGATACGCTGACGGTGGTGATGCTGGTCGTCGTCAACACGGTCTCCTCGCTGGTGCACATCTATTCCATCGGCTACATGCACCACGACCCGCACCGGCCGCGCTTCTTCGCCTATCTGTCGCTTTTCACCTTCGCCATGCTGGCGCTGGTGACGGCGGACAACCTGGTGCAGATGTTCTTCGGCTGGGAGGGCGTCGGTCTCGCCTCCTATCTCCTGATCGGCTTCTGGTACAAGAAGCCCTCGGCCAACGCCGCGGCAATCAAGGCCTTCATCGTCAACCGCGTCGGCGATTTCGGCTTCGCGCTCGGCATCTTCGGCGTCTTCGTGCTGTTCGGCTCGATCAATCTCGATACCATCTTCGCCAACGCCGCCACCTTCCTGCCCGCCGAGGGCGAGGCCGGCGAGCCGGTGCTCAATTTCCTCGGTTACGCGCTCACCAACCAGGCCGCGCTGACCGTCGTCTGCCTGCTTCTGTTCCTTGGCGCCATGGGCAAGTCCGCGCAGGTGCCGCTGCATACCTGGCTGCCCGATGCCATGGAGGGCCCGACGCCCGTCTCCGCCCTCATCCATGCCGCAACCATGGTGACAGCCGGCGTCTTCATGGTGGCGAGGCTCTCGCCGCTTTTCGAATTGTCCTCGACAGCGCTTACGGTGGTGACGGCGGTTGGCGCCTTCACCGCCTTCTTCGCAGCCACCGTCGGCCTGGTGCAGAACGACATAAAGCGCGTCATCGCCTATTCCACCTGCTCGCAGCTCGGCTACATGTTCGTGGCGCTCGGCACCGGCTTCTACGGCGCCGCCATCTTCCACCTGTTCACCCACGCCTTCTTCAAGGCGCTTCTGTTCCTGGGCGCCGGCTCCGTCATTCACGCCGTTTCCGACGAGCAGGACATGCGCAAGATGGGTGGGCTGCGCAGGCTGATCCCGCGGACCTATTGGATGATGATCATCGGCACGCTGGCGCTCACGGGCGTCGGCATCCCCGGCACCCTCATCGGTACCGCCGGCTTCTTCTCCAAGGACGCCATCATCGAGGGCTCCTTCGTTGCGCACAACGCAGTGGCGCCCATCGCTTTCGGGCTGCTGGTCGTCGCGGCGATCTTCACCAGCTTCTATTCCTGGCGTCTCATCTTCATGACCTTCCACGGCAAGCCGCGCGCTTCCGCCGACGTCATGCACCACGTGCATGAATCGCCCCTGGTCATGCTGGTGCCGCTGTTCCTGCTGGCGGCAGGTGCGGTCTTCGCCGGCATCCTCTTCGAGGGCTTCTTCGTCGGCCACGAATACGACCACTTCTGGAAGGGTGCGCTCTTCACACTGCCCGGGAACGAGATCCTGGAGGAGTTCCACCACGTGCCGCTGTGGGTGAAGCTGTCGCCGTTCGCCGCCATGCTGCTCGGCCTCCTCGTCGCCTGGCAGTTCTACATCCGCTCGCCGGGAAGCCCGAAGGAGCTCGCCAAGCGGCAGCGTGTGCTCTACGCCTTCCTGCTCAACAAGTGGTACTTCGACGAGGTCTACGACTTCCTCTTTGTCAACCCCGCGAAGCGCCTCGGTACCTTCCTGTGGAAGAGGGGCGACGGCTGGCTCATCGACGGCTTCGGCCCCGACGGCATCTCCGCCCGTGTCATCGACGTCACCAACCGCGTGGTCAAGATGCAGACCGGGTACCTCTACCACTACGCCTTCGCGATGCTGATCGGCATCGCCGCCCTCGTGACCTGGATGATGCTCGGGAGTTCCTTCTAAATGACCGACTGGCCTATTCTTTCCACGGTCACCTTCCTGCCGCTCGTCGGCGCCTTCCTCATCCTGATGATCCGGGATGACGGGGCCGGCGCGCGCCGCAACATCCGCAACGTTGCGCTGCTGACGACCGTTTTCACCTTCATCCTGTCGCTGTTCGTGTGGATCGGCTTCGATCCCTCGGTGCCGGGCTTCCAGATGGTGGAGAAGCGGGAGTGGCTGGATGCCGGCATCTCCTACCACATGGGCGTCGACGGCATCTCGGTGCTCTTCGTCATCCTGACGACCTTCCTGATGCCGTTCTGCATCCTGGCGAGCTGGGAGTCGATCGACACCCGCGTCAAGGAATACATGATCGCGTTTCTGATCCTGGAAACGCTGATGATCGGCGTTTTCTGCGCCCTCGACATCGTCTTGTTCTACGTCTTCTTCGAGGGTGGCCTCATCCCGATGTTCATCATCATCGGCGTGTGGGGCGGCAAGCGGCGCGTCTATGCGAGCTTCAAGTTCTTCCTCTACACGCTTCTGGGCTCGGTGCTCATGCTGCTCGCCATCATGGCCATGTTCTGGCAGTCGGGCACGAGCGACATCCCGACGCTGCTCACCCACGTCTTCCCGGCCAATATGCAGTATTGGCTATGGGTCGCCTTCTTCGCTTCCTTCGCGGTGAAGATGCCCATGTGGCCGGTGCACACGTGGCTGCCGGACGCCCATGTGGAAGCGCCGACGGCGGGCTCGGTCATCCTGGCCGGCATTCTCTTGAAGATGGGAGGCTACGGCTTCCTGCGCTTCTCGGTGCCCATGTTCCCCGTCGCCTCCATGGACCTTGCGCCCTTCATCTTCGCGCTCTCCATCGTCGCTATCATCTACACCTCGCTGGTGGCGATGATGCAGGACGACATGAAGAAGCTGATCGCCTATTCCTCCGTTGCCCATATGGGCTTCGTCACCATGGGCATCTTCGCGCTCAATCAGCAGGGCGTGCAGGGTGCCATCTTTCAGATGATCAGCCATGGCCTGGTCTCCGGGGCACTGTTCCTGTGCGTCGGCGTCATCTACGACCGCATGCACACGCGCGAGATCGCCGCCTATGGCGGGCTCGTCAACAACATGCCGAAATACGCGGTCGCCTTCATGGTCTTCACCATGGCCAATGTGGGGCTGCCGGGCACCAGCGGCTTCGTCGGCGAGTTCCTGACGCTTCTTGCCGCCTTCCAGGTCAACACCTGGGTCGCCTTCTTCGCCACCACCGGCGTCGTCCTGTCGGCAGCCTACGCGCTTTGGCTCTATCGCCGCGTCATCTTCGGCGCGCTGACCAAGGAGAGTCTGAAGGGCCTTGCAGACCTGTCGCTGCGCGAAAAGACGATCCTTTATCCTCTCGTTGCCCTCGTCATCTTCTTCGGCGTCTATCCGGCGCCGCTGCTCGATGCCACGGCGACATCGGTGGAAGCGCTGCTCAACCAGGTGAGCGTGTCCTTCGACATGGCCCAGTCCGGCGCTGCATCCAATTGAACGGGAACACCTCGCATGACGTTTGATCTGACCTCGAGCCTGATCCTTTCCGTTCCCGAACTGGCGCTGGCGGTGGGCGCCATGGCGCTCCTGATGGTCGGCGTCTTCTCCGGCGAGCGGGCGAACACCACCGTCACCGGCCTTTCCGTTGCGCTGCTGCTGGCGGCGATCGCCTGGATCATCGTCTTCCCGGCCTATGGCGATGCCTTCGAGGGCGCTTTCGTCAACGACCCGTTCGCCCGCTTCATGAAGCTCCTGACGCTGGTGGGAGCGGCGGTGACGCTCATCATGTCCGTGGGCTTCGCCAAAGCCGAGAAGTTCGACAAGTTCGAGTACCCGGTCCTCATCATGCTCTCCACGCTTGGCATGATGCTGATGATCTCGGCCAACGACATGCTCTCGCTCTATCTCGGGCTGGAACTGCAGTCGCTGGCGCTCTACGTCGTCGCCGCCATCAACCGTGACAGTGTGCGCGCAACGGAGGCGGGGCTGAAATATTTCGTCCTCGGCGCGCTTTCCTCCGGCATGCTGCTCTACGGCATCACGCTGATCTACGGCTTCACGGGCAACACCGGCTTCGAGGCCATCGCCGCGGCCCTTTCGGGTGGCGAGCGCCAGCTCGGCCTGGTCTTCGGCCTCGTCTTCGTGCTGGCGGGCCTTGCCTTCAAGATCTCGGCGGTGCCCTTCCATATGTGGACGCCAGACGTCTATGAAGGCGCGCCGACGCCGGTCACTGCCTTCTTCGCCGCCGCCCCCAAGATGGCGGCCATGGCGCTTCTCGTGCGCGTGGTGATGGGCGCCTTCGAGCCGATCGCCTTCGACTGGCAGCAGATCATCGTCTTCATCTCCATCGCCTCGATGCTGCTCGGCGCCTTTGCTGCCATCGGCCAGCGCAACATCAAGCGGCTGATGGCCTATTCCTCGATCGGCCATATGGGCTACGCGCTGGTGGGCCTTTCGGCAAACTCGCCGGAGGGCGTGCGCGGCGTCGTCATCTACATGCTGATCTATCTGGCGATGACGCTCGGCACCTTCGCCTTCATCCTGGCCATGCGGCGCAACGAGACCAATGTCGAGCAGATCGACGACCTGGCGGGCCTTTCGGCCACCAACCCGATGATGGCCACCATCATGACCATCCTCATGTTCTCGCTGGCCGGCATCCCGCCGCTCGCCGGTTTCTGGGCCAAGTGGTACGTGTTCCTGGCCGCCATCAATGCCGAGCTCTACTGGCTCGCCGTCATCGGCGTGCTGGCTTCGGTGGTGGGCGCCTACTATTACCTGCGCATCATCAAGGTGATGTGGTTCGACGAGCCCGTCGGCGCCTTCCAGCCGATGGCCGGCGAACTGCGCTTCGTGCTCGGGCTCTCCGGCGCCTTCGTGCTGTTCTACGTGTTTTTCGGCGGCCCCGTCGGGCGTCTGGCGGAAGCCGCGGCGATGACCTTCTTCTGATCGATGTTCGCGCTCGCGCCTTCGGCCCTCGCCGCCGGCTACCGGCTGGAAGCGCACGAGAGTGTCGGTTCCACCAATGCGCTGGCGCTCGAGCGGGCGCGCGAGGGCGAGCAGAACAAGCTCTGGGTCGTCGCAACGCAGCAGACAGGCGGCCGCGGCAGGCGAGGGCGCCCCTGGGCGACGCCGCCGGGAAACCTCGCCGCCACCCTCATGATCACCGAAGCGCGGGACGCGGCAACCGCCGCCACCCTCGGCTTCGTTGCCGGGCTGGCGCTGGGCGATGCGCTTGCCGCCGTGGTGCCCACCGCGAAGGTGAACCTCGGTGTGGACGGTGGACACGCCGGCCGCGACCGTTTCGAGCTGAAATGGCCGAACGACGTTCTGGCGGACGGAGCGAAGCTGGCGGGGATTCTCCTGGAGTCCTCGATGATCGAAGGCGACCGCCTGGCGCTGGCGATCGGCATCGGCGTCAACGTGGTCTCACACCCCGAGGACGTTCCCTATCCCGCGACATCGCTTTTGAGGCTCGGTGCCAAGACGGATGCGGGAGAATTATTCCTGGCGCTTTCCGATGCCTGGGTCGACAATATGCGCCTGTGGAACGGCGGGCGTGGCCTGGCGGCTATCCGCGAGCGGTGGCTGAAACGCGCCGCGGGCCTCGGCGGCGCGGTCTCCGTGCGCGTCGACGGGCGGGTCGTGCGGGGTATCTTCGAAACAATCGACGAAGCATGCCGGTTCGTTATCCGCGAGGACGACGGTTCGCGCCTGCGGATCGCCGCCGGCGATGTCCATTTCGGCGCGGTGGCGTCAGCGCGCGCGTAACGAAAGAACAAGGAAGCAGACGTGGCATCGGAAAAAGCAGAACTGGTGTTTTGCCCGCTCGGCGGGGTTGGCGAGATCGGCATGAACTTTGCGCTCTACGGCTATGGCCCGCGCCAGAAGCGCACGTGGATCATCGTCGATTGCGGCGTCACCTTTCCGGGGCCGGATCTGCCGGGCGTCGACCTCGTTCTACCCGATATCCGCTTCATCGAAGGCGAGGTGGAGAACCTTGCCGGTATCGTCATCACCCATGCCCACGAGGACCACTACGGCGCCCTTCTCGATCTCTGGCCGCGTCTCAAGGTCGATGTGTATATGACGCCGTTCACCGCCGGCCTGCTAGAGGCCAAGCGCGCCGGTGAGCAGAACGCGCCGGACATCCCCGTGACGATCTTCAAGGCCGGCGAGACCTTTACCGTCGGCCCCTTCACCATCGAGGCGGTCGAGGTCACCCATTCCATTCCCGAGCCCGTGTCGCTCGCCATCACCAGTCCCGCGGGCACCGTCATTCACACCGGCGACTGGAAGATCGACCCCGCGCCGGCGCTCGGGCCCAAGACGGACGAAGCCCGTTTCCGCGCGCTCGGAAAGGCCGGCGTCCTGGCGCTCATCTGCGATTCCACCAACGCCATGCGCGAAGGTGAATCCCCGTCCGAGGAGGCGGTGGGCGTGGGGATCAAGGAGGTGATCGAGAAGGCGAGCGGCCGCGTCGCCGTCACCAGCTTCTCCTCCAATGTCGGGCGCATCCGCTCCGTCGCCGAGGCCGCGCGCGACACCGGACGGCAGGTGCTCGTGCTCGGCCGCTCGCTGCAGCGCGTCATCGAGGTGGCGGACGAGCTCGGCTATCTCGAAGGCCTGCCGCCGTTCCTTTCGGAAGAGGATTTCGGCTATATCCCGCGCGAGAACGCCGTCATCCTGTGCACGGGAAGCCAGGGTGAGCCGCGCGCCGCCCTTGCCAAGCTGGCGCGTGACGAGATGCGCAACGTGGCGCTGTCGCCGGGCGACACGGTGGTCTTTTCCTCGCGCACCATTCCGGGCAACGAGAAGGCGATCCTCGCCATCAAGAACCTGTTCATCGAGCAAGGAGTGAAGGTGATCGAGGACAAGGATGCGCTCGTCCACGTCTCCGGGCATCCGCGCCGCAGCGAGCTCAAGCAGATGTACGATTGGGTGAAGCCGCGGATCCTCGTGCCGGTCCACGGCGAGGCGGCGCATCTCGTTGCCCACGGCGCGCTGGGTGCCATGTCTGGCATCCCCGAGGTTGCGCAGGTGAGGAACGGCGACATGCTGCGGCTGGCGCCAGGAGCCGCGGAGATCGTCGACCAGGTGCCTTTCGGCCGCATCTTCAAGGAAGGCAAGATTATCGGCACCGATGAGGAGGTGGGCGTCCGCGAAAGGCGCAAGCTCTCCTTCGCCGGCCATGTCGCCGTCAACGTCGTTCTCGACGATCGCTACGATCTCGCGGGCGATCCCGATCTGGTCGCCCTTGGCGTGGCGGAAGTGGATGCGCGCGGCGAGCCGCTGGAGGAGATCATGCTGGAGGCCGCCGTCGGCGCCGTCTCCAGCATCCCGCGCCAGCGCCGCAAGGACCTCGACCTGGTGGCCGAATCGGTGCGCCGTGCCGTCCGCGCCGCCGCCAACGACGCTTGGGGCAAGAAGCCGATCGTGACGGTCTTCGTGACCCAGTAGAGCAATTCCAGGAAAAGTGGAAACCGGTTTTCCGTTTGGAATTGCGACAAACAAAGGGTCCGATCTAGAGGAGGAACGGGTGCTCGGCAGGCTCAACCACGTGGCGATCGCAGTGCCGGACCTGGCCGCCGCCGCGGCGGTCTACCGGAATACGCTGGGCGCGCGGGTCTCGGCGCCGCAACCCTTGCCCGAGCATGGCGTGACGGTGATCTTCATCGATCTCGGCAACACCAAGGTGGAGCTTTTGGAGCCGCTCGGCGAGGATTCCCCCATCGCCGGCTTCCTTTCAAGGAACCCGGCCGGCGGCATGCACCACATCTGCTACGAGGTGGACGACATCCTCGCCGCCCGCGACCGCCTGTTGGCGGAGGGCGCGCGTGTCCTGGGCGACGGAGAGCCAAAGATCGGCGCTCACGGCAAGCCGGTGCTGTTCCTCCACCCGAAGGATTTTTGCGGCACGCTGGTCGAACTCGAAGAGGTGTGACGGCACGCCGCGCCGCAGGCATTTTAAAATCGCCGCCCGAACGGCTATTTTCGGTCTGCTGGCAGGCCGGGCTGGAAGCGCCCGGCATCCGCGCCGTGCCCGCAACGGAGACACCCGAATGACCTGGATATCGCTCGCCGCCGTTTTCTTCATCGTCTGGTGGGTGATGCTGTTCCTCTCACTGCCGGTCGGCCTGCGCACCCAGGACGACGAGAACAATGTCGTTCTCGGCACGACCTCGAGTGCCCCGCGCGGCCCCCATATGCTGCGGGCGGTCGTCCGCGCGACCCTTTTGACGGCAGCCGTCGTCGCAGTCTTCTACGTCGTCACGCGCGTGCTGGGCTATTCCTTCGACGATATCCCGCGCATCGTGCCGGACTTCTAAGGAGCATCGGACTTCTGGGGAGGCCAGGATTTCTGGGGAGGCCAGGACTTCTGGGGAGGAAAGCGGGCGTATGCCCCAAAAAAAATGCAAGGCACCAGGCCTTGCAACTAAACGCGTCCGATCCGTTTCCGTTTCGTTAAACGGCGGCTGCGATTGCCCGCGCCAGGACCGTATCCTCCCAAGACTTTTGACCGCGTAATGAGATGCGGATTAAGCTTCCGCTCTCTTATTTTGTGATGGGTACATTAGACTAAGTTTCGACGCAATGTCACGAAAAATTTTGCGTTACCACAGCCCAGTTACCATTTTAGCCTTCTCGTTCGCCGGCTGGTCACGCAGAGGGCGGGGGAGGTGGGGTAAGCGCCGGGTTTTCAACCCGTCATGAAATAGCTAAGAAGCCTGACGATATCTCTGGCGGGGATGATTCCGCCCCCTCATGCTCACGGACCGGTTCATGCGACTGTCGCGCTACTTCCTGCCCATCCTGAAGGAGAATCCCCGCGAGGCGGAAATCGTCTCGCACCGGCTGATGCTGCGCGCCGGCATGATCCGCCAGCAGGCCGCCGGCAGCTTCTCCTGGCTGCCCTTGGGCAAGCGCGTCCTCGACAAGGTGTGCCGGGTCGTCCGCGAGGAGCAGGACCGTGCCGGCGCGCACGAAATCCTGATGCCCACCATCCAGTCGGCGGACCTTTGGATGGAGAGCGGCCGCTACGACGACTACGGCAAGGAGATGCTGCGCATCACCGACCGGCACGAGCGCAAGATGCTCTACGGCCCCACCAACGAAGAGATGGTGACGGACATCTTCCGCGCCTACGTGAAGTCCTACAAGGACCTGCCGCTGAACCTCTACCACATCCAGTGGAAGTTCCGAGACGAGGTGCGCCCGCGCTTCGGCGTCATGCGCTCGCGCGAGTTCCTGATGAAGGACGCCTACACCTTCGACCTGGATTTTGAAGGCGCCAAGGCGGCTTACAACCGCATGTTCGTCGCCTACCTGAGAACGTTCGCGCGCCTCGGGCTGCAGGCCATTCCCATGCGCGCGGAGACGGGCCCCATCGGCGGCGACTTGAGCCACGAATTCATCATCCTCGCCACAACGGGTGAGAGCGAGGTGTTCTGCCACAAGGACTTCCTCGGCCTTTCCGTGCCGGGGGAGAATGTGGATTTCGCCGACGACGCCGAGATCGCCGGCATCGTCTCCGAATGGACCGCGCCCTATGCGGCGACGGACGACATGCACGACGAGGCGGCCTGGGCCGACGTGCCGGAGGACAAGCGGCTTTCCGCGCGCGGCATCGAGGTGGGCCATATCTTCCACTTCGGCACCAAATATTCCAAACCCATGAAGGCCAGCGTTACGGGGCCGGACGGGCAGGAGCATTTCGTCTCCATGGGCTCCTACGGCATCGGGCCGAGCCGGCTCGCGGCCGCCATCATCGAGGCGAGCCACGACGACAACGGCATCATCTGGCCGGAAAGTGTCGCGCCCTTCGACATGGCGCTCGTCAACATGAAGGTGGGCGATACGGCGTGCGACCGCGTTTGCGAGGAACTCTATGCCGGGCTGACGGCGGCTGGCCGGGATGTGCTCTACGACGACACCGACCAGCGCGCCGGCGCCAAATTCGCCACCGCCGATCTGATCGGCCTGCCCTGGCAGATCGTCGTCGGCCCGCGCGGCGTGGCTGGCGGCGAGGTGGAAGTGAAAAACCGCGCCACCGGTGAACGCGAGGCGATGCCGGTTGCATCGGTGGCTGACAGGTTCGGCGCCAGCGCATGAGCGCGACCGCGGAAGCCAGCGTCAACGCCAACGCAGAGGCCGGGCCCTTCTCGCGGTTCGAACGTCTCGTCGCCTGGCGCTATCTGCGTTCGCGGCGCAAGGAGGCGGTGGTTTCCGTCATCGCCTCCATCTCCTTCATCGGCATCATGCTGGGCGTGGCCACCCTGATTGTCGTCATGGCGGTGATGAACGGTTTCCGCGCCGAGCTGCTCACCCGCATCCTCGGCGTCAACGGCCACCTGATCGTGCAGCCGGTCGATTTGCCGCTCGACGATTACGAAGCCGTTGCCGGGCGCATTGCTGAAGTGCCGGGCGTCAAGCTCGCCGTCCCGTTGGTGGAGGGGCAGGTGTTGGCGAGCGGGCGCAGCGGCCAGGGCACCGGCGCCCTCATCCGCGGCGTGCGCGCCGAGGACCTCACCGAGATGGACCTCGTGTCAGAGCACATCCGCCACGGCTCGCTGATCGATTTCGCCGCCGGGGAGGGGGTGGCGGTCGGCTCGCGCCTCGCCCAGACGCTGGGCATTGCGCTTGGCGATCCCATTACGCTGGTCTCGCCGGAAGGCGACGTCACGCCCTTCGGCACGACGCCGCGCGTCAAGTCCTATCCGGTGACGGCGATCTTCGAGATCGGCATGTCGGAATACGATGCCTCCCTCGTTTATATGCCCATCGAGGAAGCACAGCTCTACCTGAATGTGGAGGGCCTGGCGCGGATCATCGAAGTCTTCGTCGACGACCCCGACAACGTGGACGCGCTGCGGCCGCTGGTCGAGGAAGCGGCCCAGCGCCCGGTCTCCATCAGCGATTGGCGCCAGCGCAACCAAACCTTCTTCTCCGCGCTCGAGGTGGAGCGCAACGTCATGTTCATGATCCTGACGATGATCGTGCTGGTGGCGGCCTTGAACATCATTTCCGGCATGATCATGCTGGTGAAGGACAAGGGGCACGACATCGCCATCCTGCGCACCATGGGGGCGACCAGCGGTGCCATCATGCGCATCTTCCTGATGGCGGGGGCGGCGATCGGTGTCGCCGGCACGATCGCCGGCTTCATCCTCGGCACGTTGCTTTGCCTCAACGTGGAATCGATCCGCCTGTTCTTCTCCTGGCTGTCCGGCACGACGATTTTCGATCCGGAAGTCTATTTCCTCAGCCAACTGCCGGCCGACATGGAGACGGGCGAGACGTTTTCCGTGGTGCTGATGGCGCTATTGCTGTCCTTCCTCGCCACGCTCTTTCCCGCCTGGCGCGCCTCGCGCCTCGATCCCGTCGAAGCCCTGAGATACGAATAGTTTGAGATAGGAATAGATGGCCGACAGCGTGCTGGAACTCAAAGCAGTCGAACACCGATATGTGCAGGGGCCGAAGGAACTGACCATCCTCAGCGGCGCCGATTTCACGCTGACGCCCGGCGAGATGGTGGCGCTGGTGGCGCCGTCCGGCACCGGAAAATCGACGCTCCTGCATATCGCCGGCCTTTTGGAGCATCCCGACGGCGGCGACGTCGTCGTCAACGGCCAGTCCTGCGCCGGCCTTTCGGACGACAGGCGCACGGCGATCCGCCGCAGCGAGATCGGCTTCGTCTACCAGTTCCACCACCTCCTGCCGGAATTTTCCGCTCGGGAAAACGTGATGATGCCGCAGCTCATCGCCGGCCTCCAACCGGCCGAAGCGATGGAACGGGCGGACCAGCTTCTCGCCTATATGAAGATCGGCGATCGCGCCACCCACCGGCCGGCCGAGCTTTCCGGCGGTGAGCAGCAGCGCGTGGCCATCGCCCGCGCCGTCGCCAACGCGCCGCTCGTTCTTCTGGCCGACGAACCGACGGGGAACCTCGATCCGACGACGGCGGGCTACGTGTTCGAGGCGCTGGAGGCGCTGGTGCGCCAGTCCGGCCTCGCCGCCCTGATCGCCACGCACAACGAAGGCCTCGCCGCCCGCATGGACCGCCGCGTGACGCTTTCGGAAGGCAAGGTGGTGGACATGCCAGCATAGAGCAATTCCAGGAAAAGTGGAAACCGGTTTTCCGTTCGGAATTGCGTAAAATCAAAAGGTTAGATCATTTCATCGTTTCTGTGAAACGGTGAAATGATCTAGGCGCCGGTGTCCGCTAGCGCATAGGCCCGAAAACCGGAATCGGCTTTCGGAAGGCACGATGCGCAGGTTCAACAATCCACAGCGTCCCGCCTCAGGCATGGATGAGGATGTTGACGAGCCTGCCGAACGGGTCGCGCACGAAAAACCGCCGCACGCCCCAGGGCTCGTCCGCCGGCCCGTATTCCACCGCAAACCCGGCCTTCCTCACGCGCTCCAGCGCCGCCTCCAGATCGTCCACCTCGATGGACAGGTCGGGCACGGGCGTTCCCGAGCCGCCCTCGACGGCGAAGCTGACCTGGATACGCGCCTCTTCGCGCGTACCGTAGGTGACGATCCAGCCATGATCCATGAGCACGTCGAGGCCCAGCACGTCTCCATAGAAGCGCTGCGCCGCCGCGACTTCCTCGGTGCCGATGTTGGCGACAATCCGTTTGACCTTCACCCGTTCGACCTCCGCGCTACGCCTACCGCGTCCTTGCCCCGTGCCTCTCGTCAGGAACCCGGTTCATATTCGGGCCTCCCGTTTCCTTATACGCCAAACCATCCATCCCCGGTCACGGGATATCCCTTTTACCCACCGTTAACGCTCCCGGCCGGCTCCACAGCAGGTATCGGGCAACCCTGTTGACAAGAACATAACTAGAACATATAAGGATCATATCAAGATCATTTGGCGCTTATCCACAGGAGAGTCCCATGGCCGATCTCATTCAGGATGTTGCTTCGCTGGTTGCCGTCAGCTCCTTCATCGTCGTCGTCGCCACCTGGATCGGTGCGCTGTAGATGTAGAAAGGAAAGGGCCGCGCGGAGGCGGCCCTTTCGAAACGTCAAGGGGACCGGCAGGCCTCAGTCGCCCACGGCCACACCTTCGCGCCGCGGGTCGGCGCCGCCCTCCAGCCCTTCGGGCGTGAAGGCGACGCCGTGGAGGCCGGAGGTGAGGTCCGTGATGTCCACCTCGAAGCCGAACGCTTCAAGCTCGTCTGCGAAAGCTTCGGCAGGCGTGCCGGCTTCCACCGCGTAGGTGCCGAAGCGGTTGGTCAGGTGCGGCAGGGAGATCGCCTGCTGCATGTCCATGTCCCAGTCGATCAGCGCGATGATGGCGTTGGCGACATAGGGAATGATGTTCGAGCCTCCGGGCGATCCGAGCGCAAAGGCGGGTTCTCCGTCTTCGAGGATGATCGTCGGGGCCATGGAGGAGCGCGGGCGCTTGCCCGGTTCCACCCGGTTGGCCACGGCCTCGCCGTCGCTGTCGGGCGCGAAGGAGAAGTCGGTGAGTTCGTTGTTGAGCAGGAACCCCGCCGCCATCTGCCGCGAGCCGAACCCGTTCTCGATTGTGGTGGTGATGGAGGCGATGTTGCCGTCTTCGTCGACGATGACGAAATGCGAGGTGGACGGGCGCTCGGGCTCGAGACCGGGGATGCGCAATTCGGCCTTGTCCCAGGGCGGCGAGCCGGCCTCGACCTCGTCTTCGCCAAGCGCCGTCGGCCGGCGCAGGAGGGCGGCGCGGCTCTCCAGATAGCCCTCGTTCAAAAGCCCCTTCGGCATGGAGACGAAGTCGCTGTCGGCCATGTAGAGCCCGCGGTCGGCAAAGGCGAGGCGCGTGGCATCGCCGATGATGCGCCAGCTCTCCGGGTCGTCCGGCCCAAGTGCTGCAAGGTCGAAATGCGAGACCATGCCGAGGATCTGCCCCACGGTCAAAGCGCCGGAGGAGGGCGGTCCCATGCCGCAGACCTCATAGCCGCGATAGGGTGCGCAGACGGCCGGCCGCTCCTTCACCTCGTAGGCCGCCAGGTCTTCGAGGCTGAGGAGACCCGGATTGGTCGGGTGGTCCCGCACCGCGGCGACGATTTTTTCGGCGATCTCGCCCGTATAGAAGGCCTTTGAGCCGCCCTCGGCGATCGCCCGCAGCGTCTGCGCGTATTCCGGGTTCTTGAGCTGCGTGCCCTCGGCGAGCGGTTCGCCGTCCGCGTCGTAGAAATAGGCCCGCGCCGCATCCTCCTGGTCGAGCTTGCCCCGGTCGTTGGCGATCAGCGTGTGAAGCCGCGGCGAAACGGCGAAGCCCTCCTCGGCCAGTTCGATAGCCGGCGTCAGGACATCCGCCCAGTCGAGTTTTCCATAGCGCTCGTGCACCGTCTCCATCAGCCGCACCGTGCCCGGCGTTCCCACCGAGCGGCCGCCGATGACGGCGTCGAAGAAGGCGAGCGGCTCGCCCTTCTCATCGAGGAAAAGCTCGGGCGAGGCGGCCATGGGCGCGGTTTCGCGGCCATCGAAGGTGGTGATCTCGCCGCTTTCCCCATCGTACCAGACGAGGAACGCGCCGCCGCCAAGGCCGGAGGATTGCGGCTCGACGAGGCCGAGCATGGTCTGCACGGCCACCAGCGCGTCCGCCGCGCTTCCGCCCTGCCGCAGCACTTCGAGCCCGGCCTCCGCGGCGAGCGGGTTGGCCGCCGCCACCATCTGCCGGCGCGCCGGGACGACCGTCCTTTCCTCGCTGCCGCTGGCGATCTCCGGCGCCAGCGTATCGGCTGCCTGCTGGGCCGCGGCGGGCAGGCCAAGCGCCAGCCCCACACCCAGCGCCAGCGCGCCTACGGTCAATCCCTTCTCCTGCATGTCACGCACTCCTTGCCAATGCCCCGTCCCGCCCGGCTTCTGCCGGCCCGAAAACCTCCTCGAAGGCCTGTTTCAGCGCCACGTCGAAATCGGCCAGCGTCACCGGCAAGCCGAGATCGACCAGGCTGGTGATGCCGAAGCCGGGAATCCCGCAAGGCACGATGCCCGAGTAATGCGAAAGGTCCGGCTCGACATTGACGGCGATGCCGTGAAAGCTCACCCAGCGGCGCAGGCGGATGCCGATGGCGGCGATCTTGTCCTCCATCGGCGTGCCGTCCGGCAGCGGCGGCTTGTCCGGCCGCACGACCCACACGCCGACGCGGCCTTTTCGCCGCTCGCCCTTGACGTTGAAGCGCGCCAGGCTGGCGATGATCCACTCCTCGAGCGCGGTGACGAAGGCGCGCACGTCCTCGCGCCTCTGCTTCAGATCGAGCATCACATAGGCCACGCGCTGACCCGGCCCGTGATAGGTGTATTCGCCCCCGCGCCCGGCCTTGTGCACCGGAAAGCGCCCAGCATCGAGCAGGTCCTCCGGGGCCGCACTCGTGCCCGCCGTATAAAGGGGAGGGTGCTCGACAAGCCACACCATCTCGCCCGCCTCGCCGGCGCGGATGGCGTCGGCGCGGCTTTCCATGAAGGCAAGCGCCGTCTCATAAGGGGTCAGCCCGGGTTCGACGCGCCACTCCACCGGCGGGGCCGCCTCGCGCGGGTGAAAGGCCTGAGCAGGTGCGGCCGTCTCATTCATCGTCTCTTCTCCATGCCGGCATATGACCTCGAAAGAGCAAAAAGGTCCAGCAACGACGGGCGATGCGGCGGCAGTCAGACAAACTCACCCGTTAAGCACAAGGCTCTCAACGGGTGGGCTATATGAGGCGGGAGAAAAATTGGTGCGGTCGAGAAGACTCGAACTTCCACGGGTTGCCCCACAGCGACCTCAACGCTGCGCGTCTACCAATTCCGCCACGACCGCACGCAACGAAAGGCCGGTTGCCACCGGCCACGGCGCATGTAGCAAATCGCTTTCCGCGAAACAAGCCTGACATATGCCAAATCGGCGTAAAAAGACCGCCGTTCGGTAGCACCCGATCGCAAGCGGCGGCACCGCCGTTTCCGCCTCATGCAATTGCCTGTGGACGGCGTGGGCAACGCTGCTCCTTTCCCCTGGCGAAGCCCTTTGCAAATCTTATTGCGGCATTGCCTGCGACAGGCTTTGTATTCGCGCCGGGCGCGCGCTACAGGTGCCGCATCGTGAACCGGACCGGCTTCAGGGTCAAAACCGAGGAGAGCGCCGTTGAGCGAGCCGGAAACGCAAGGGATTGACGGCACCCCGGCCGACGCGCCGGAGCGCGGCATCTATGGCGAGGACGGGGTCATTGCCGCCCCCTTCCTTGCGCATATCGGCGCCGCCATCGCCGACCGAGACACGCTGACGCTGAAACAGGATGTCGGCACCCTGCACCAGTCCGAGGTGGGCGACCTGCTCGAGGCCTTGATGCCGGAGCAGCGCCGGGCGCTGGTCCAGCTCATGGGCGAGGAGTTCGACTTCACGGCCCTGACGGAGGTCGATGAGGCTATCCGCCTCGACATCGTCGGCAGCCTGCCCAACGTCCAGATCGCCAAGGCTCTCCAGCACCTCGATTCGGACGATGCCGTCTACATCCTCGAGGACATCGAGCAGGAAGACCAGGACGAGATCCTGGCGCAGCTCCCCTTCACCGAGCGCGTGCGCCTGCGCCGCTCGCTCGGCTACCCCGAGGAGACGGCCGGCCGGCGCATGCAGACGGAGTTCGTCGCCGTCCCCCCTTTCTGGACGGTCGGCCAGACCATCGACTACATGCGCGAGGAGCAGAACCTGCCCGATTCCTTCTCGCAGATATTCGTCATCGACCCGACCTTCCGCCTCGTCGGCGCCGTCGATCTCGACCGCATCCTGCGCACCCAGCGTGGCGTGAAGATCGAGGACGTGATGCGCGAGACGCGCCATGCCATCCCCGCCACCATGGACCAGGAGGAGGCGGCGCAGATCTTCGAGCAGTACGACCTGCTTTCGGCAGCCGTCGTCGACGAGAACGAGCGCCTCGTCGGCGTCTTGACCATCGACGACGTGGTCGACGTCATCACGCAGGAAGCCGAGGAGGACCTGATGCGCATGGGCGGCGTCGGCGACGAGGAATTGTCGGATACCGTACTCGCCATCTCGCGCTCGCGTGTGCCGTGGCTCATGGTCAACCTGGTCACGGCCTTGATGTCCGCCTCCGTGATAGGCCTTTTCGATGCCTCGATCGAGCAGATGGTGGCGCTCGCCGTGCTGATGCCGATCGTGGCGTCCTCGGGCGGCAATGCCGGCACGCAGACGATGACGGTGACCGTGCGCGCGCTCGCCACCCGCGACCTCGATATCTACAATTCCGGCCGCATCATCCGGCGCGAGATCCTGGTCGGCTTGTTGAACGGGGTAACGCTGGCCGTCATCGTCGGCACGGTGGCGGCCATCTGGTTTCACAACGTCCAGCTCGGCGGCATCATCGGCGCGGCGATGATCTTCAACATGCTCGCCGCCGCGGTCGCGGGCAATCTGATCCCGCTGCTTCTCAACAAGGCAGGCGCCGATCCCGCCATCGCCTCGTCGGTCTTCGTCACCATGGTGACCGACGTCTTCGGCTTCTTCGCCTTCCTCGGCCTGGCCACCTGGTGGTTCGGGCTTGTCTAGAGGGTGAGGTTGGTTCCCTAAGCCGCCGCCGGCGCGGTGCGCGGTCGGCGCAGGAGGATCAAAAGGATCACCGCGATGTTGAGAAGGTTCCAGGCGATACCGTTGAGGAAGGCGGCCTGGTAGGAGCCGGTGAGGTCGTAGATCCACCCCGACATCCATCCGCCCAGCGCCATGCCGGCAATCGTCGCCATGATGACGATGCCGACCCGCTGCCCCGCCTCGCGTGCCGGCAGGTATTCGCGCACGATGATGGCGTAGGAGGGCACGATGCCGCCCTGCGAGAGCCCGAAGACCAGCGACACGATGTAAAGCGAGGCCAGCCCGTCCCAGGGAATATAGAGGATCAGTGCCAGGCACTGCAGCACCGAGCCGATGAGCACGGTGCGCGCGCCGCCGATATAGTCGGCGATGAAGCCGGAGGCGAGCCGGCTGACGATGCCGCCGGCCAGCATCAGGGACAGCATCTCCGCCCCGCGCGCCACGCCGTAGCCGAGGTCGACGCAATAGGCGACGATGTGCACTTGCGGCATCGACATCGCCACGCAGCAGGCCACGCCAGCGACGATCAGAAGCCCTTGCAGGACGGGCGGCGAGAAGGGGCTGGGCCCGGCCCGCCGCCGCAGGCCCATGGGCATCCCGTCGCTGCCGAGCGGCGAGGCGGCGGGCGGGCGCGGACGCAGGAGCAGCGCCAGCGGCACGATCGTCACAATGCAGAAGACGCCGATGTATAGAAACGTCACGCGCCAGCCCGTGCCGGCGAGCATGAGCTTGATGACCGTCGGCCAGACGACGCCGGCCAGGTAGTTTCCGCTGGCCGCAGCCGCCACCGCTATGCCGCGCCGGCGCTCGAACCAGTGCGAGATGTCGGCGATCAGCGGGCCGAAGGTGGACGAGGCGCCGAAACCCACCAGAGCCTGCAGGAGGGCGAACTGCCAGACCGACTGCGCGAAGCACGACAGGATGAAGCCGCTCCCCAGTGCCGCGCCCGCAAGCGCCACGGGCAGTGCCACGCCCATGCGGTCGACATAGCGCCCGATCAGCACATTGCCGGCGGCAAAGCCGATCATGGCGGCGGTATAGGGCAGGGAGGCATCGGCCCGTTCCACGGCGAAGTCCGCCTGCACGCTCGGCAGAACCACCACCACCGCCCACATGCCCACGCTGCCAATCGTGCCGAGCAGCAGGCACAGGGCCAGCCGCAGCCAGGAATGGATGTCGTCTGGCCGGCGCTCCTCGGCGGCCGGCAAGGACTGAAGCATGGCAGGTCTCCGGGCGTTCACAGGTGAGCCGTAGCCTTGCTGGCGGTGGGGCCGGTAGGGCCAGGGCGCGGTATCGGCTGTCCTGGTGGTGCGATCCTGACAGATGGTCTCCTTCTGTCAGGACAAATCGCCCCACCGGATTAATAGCTTGGGTCGGACCAATGGCGGGAAAGTGCGCGGCGCGAATTGACTTTTACGTAAATCAGATGGCAGTGTCGCCCCTCTTGGGAAAGCGAGTCTGGCGAGCGCATGCGGGAATACTACACGATCACGGAACTCACCCGCGAATTCGGCATCTCGACACGCACGCTGCGCTTTTACGAGGACGAAGGGCTCATCCACCCCGCTCGCCGTGGGCGCACGCGCCTCTACCGCCCTTCCGACCGGCACCTGGTGCGCCAGATCCTGCGCGGCCGCCGGCTGGGTTTCTCCATCAACGAGATCCGCGAGATCATCGAGGTCTACAGAACGCCGCCCGGCGAGGTGGCGCAGCTGCACCTGATGATCCAGAAGATCGAGGAAAAGCGGCAGAACCTGCGCCAGAAGCGCCGCGATCTGGAAGACACGTTGCAGGAGCTGGACCAGGCGGAGGAGGCCTGCGTGGAGCGGCTGGCCGAGCTTGGTGTTAAGACCTGAGCTTGCTTCAGAACCAGCGCCGCACCTTCTTCTGATAATCGCGGTAGCGCTTGCCGAAGCGCAGCGCCAGGTGCCGCTCCTCCGGCTCGATGGCGAGCTTCTGCGTGACGTATGCCGCGAGGATGCCGAAGACGAAAAACCACAGCGCACCGGCAATCATGCCGATGGCGAACATCAGCGCCGTATTGCCCAAATAAAGGGGATTACGGCTGAAGGCATAGGGGCCACCCGTCACCAGATGGTCGGCGACCTTGGTTGGATTGATGGTCGTGTTGGCGCGCCGTAGCGCCCGTATGGCGGCGATGTCCATGAGGATGGTCGCCGCGACCAGAAGCCAGCCAACGGCGAAAAGGAGGTCCGAAAGGGGCGGGCCGAGCCAGGGCAGGGGCACGGCATAGCTCAGTGCCGCGCCGACCGCGACGGCGATGAGGTAGAGGATCGGCGGCCAGGGAATGCGGCTTGGAGCCTCGGCCGAATCGCTCATGACTTCGTCTCCTCCCATCCTGCGTCACCGCTGCGCGGACGTCCGCAAGCCTTATCCATTGTTCTCTACGCTGCAGCGAAAGGCAACATCCTCCAGCCAGGATTGGGTCGCCTCGCTGCGCCGTGGATTGTAGAGTTCGCCGAGCCGGTTCTCGGCCGTCGCGGCCTCCATCACGCAGGCACAATAGGCGCGGCAGAAATTTTCCTCGTGCTCGACCGCACACTGGCTATCGCACGCTTCGAGGAAGAGCTGCCCCTGGTCGGGCGCGGCCGGCGGCATGATCTGGGCGAAAAGCCACACGCTGGAGAACAGCACCGGCTGGTGCAGCAGGTAGAAGGCGAGGCTGTGGCGCCCGGCCGCCCCGAGGAGCGGCACGCGGCTCGCCGGCGCATACCCCGCCATGCGGGTGAAGAGGTCCGCGCGCGCCGACGCTTTGGCTGCCGCGATGCCCAGGAGCACGGCGCCGAACCAGGGAAAGATGGGGATATAATCGTTGGAGCCGGGGACGTTGCGCGAAAGCCCTGTCCACCAGAAGACCGGCTGGTCGAGAAAGGGCGCATGCACGAAGTGCGGCGCGGCGATGACGGCCGCCGCCAGCGCCAGGAGCGCGGCAACCGGCAGCCGCAGGAGAAGGAGGCCGAGCACGCTCGAAAGCGTGATGTTGTGCAGGATGCCGAAGAAGATGAAGGCATCCGGCGTGGCGAAATAGGTCACTGCCGTGATCGCCGCTGCCGCAACGGCGATCATCGCCAGCCTTCTGGCGAAGGAGCGCAAGCGGATCCCCCGCCCATGCGCCAGAAAAAGGCCGACGCCCACCAGGAACAGGAAGGAACTGGCGATGGAGCGGGCAAAAATCTTCCATCCGCCGGTCACCGACGTGCCGGGCTCGATATAGCCGAAAAAGTCGAGGTCCCATGTAAAATGGTATATGGCCATGGCGACCAGGGCGGTGCCGCGGGCGATGTCGATGAGTTCGATCCGCCGATGTATCGCCTGCGCCGGCTGCGGTTTCATACGCCCTCAAATCCAAGCTATGAATCCTGGACGACAGTCCAGAACGAGACAGTTCGGACAGGAACGCATAATATTCGGGGACGTTCAATGGCTGACGGCGGCTTGCGGGGCGCCCACGGCCTAAAAGGGGAAAGGATGAAAACGCTATCGGTGAACGGCGCGGAGATACCGGCAATCGGATTGGGGACGTGGACGCTTGAAGGCCGCGCCTGCACCGATCTCGTCAGCCATGCGCTCGGCATCGGCTACCGGCATGTGGATACGGCCGCGATCTATGGAAACGAGCAGGAAGTGGGCGAGGCGATCAGGAACGCGGGCCTTCCGCGCGGCGATATCTTCCTCACCACCAAGGTGTGGTGGACTGACCTTGCGGCCGCCGACCTGAAGCGCTCGGCCACGGAGAGCCTGGAGCGCCTTGGCCTCGACCATGTCGACCTCTTGCTCGTTCACTGGCCGAACCCGGCCGTTCCGTTGGCCGAGACCATGGATGCGCTCAACCGCGTGCGCGAAGAGGGGCTCACGCGCCATATCGGCGTCTCCAACTTCCCCTCGCGGCTTCTGGCGGAGGCGGTGCGCCTGTCCGAGGCGCCCCTGGTGGCCAATCAGGTCGAGTACCATCCCTATCTCAACCAGGACAAGGTGCACGCCGCCTGCCGAGAGAACGGCATGGCCATGGTCTCCTATTGCCCCATCTATCGCGGCGGCGCGCTTCTCGATGAGCCGGCGGTGGCCGAGGCGGCGGCGCGCCACGGCAGAACGCCGGCGCAAATCGTGCTTCGCTGGCACCTTGAGCAGGAGGATGTCGCCGTCATCCCGCGCACCAGCCGCAAGGAGCGACTGGCCGAAAATGCCGGCATCTTCGACTTCTCGCTCGACGCCGGCGAGATGGCGGCGATCAGCCGCCTGAGAAGCGCCGGGCGGCGCCTCTGCGACTACGGCTTTTCGCCCGAGTGGGACAGTCCGTAGGACCGCCGTTGGGAGCGTCGGCGTTCAGCGGCCGGCTCTCACGCGATCGCCTCGCGCTTCAGCGCCTCCGGCAGTCCCTCCGGCACGTCGATGCCGAAGATATCCCACAACACCGCCTCGATCTCTTCCGCTTCCGTCAGTTCGCGCCGCGAGCCGTTGCCGCCGTGGACGTTCAGGCGGTTGTTGAGGAGCGCATAGCGGCCCTCGGGCGTGGGGCGCGCGGCGATCAGGGAATGCCGAAAGTGCGAGGCCGGGCTGGTCGACAGGAAGTAATTGGTGACCTCGTAGTCAACCGGGAACTGCTCTTCCAGGCTGAAGCGGTAGAGGCAGCGCCATTCGCCGCCGATATCGGCGCGCATGCGCCAAGTGTCGCCATCGCGGTCGAGGCGGAAGCGCTCGTGCGGGGTTTCCTGCTCGAGCCCCGCCTCAAGGCGCAGCGGCGCGGTCAGCGTCAGCCCGCCGAAGCCGACGTCGGCGAGAAAGGTGCCCTCGGGAAGTTCGACGCGCAAGAGCATGTGGCCGCGCGGCGTGACGGCATCCTCCTGGCGGCCCCATAGAACGCGCGCGGCCAGCCCCGAAACCTGGAAGCCAAGGGTCGAAAGCACATGCATGAAAAGCAGGTTGTGCTCGAAGCAATAGCCGCCGCGGCCACCGAAGATAAGCTTCTCTTGAAGTGAAGCCAGGTCGAGATTTACCGGGCGCTGCAGAAGCGGGTCGAGATTCTCGAAGGCGATGGCGAGGGGATGGTGAAGGTGGAGGGCGGCAAGCGTCTCCAGCGTCGGCTCCAGCGGGCCCTCGTATTTTACACGGCGCAGATAGGCCGCGAGGTTGATCGTCTGCGTGGCGACGTTCATCCGTGTCCCTCCGGATTTAGCTATAGAAGCGGTTGATGTGGGACTGCATCGGCCATGATGCAAGCACGATACTGACAACCCCCTGAATTATGCGGCCCTGATGTGGCCTCCTGAATTATGTGGTATCGCGCCGGGAGGTTTGCGAAAGTGCGGCCGAAGGAGACCACCATGCCAGCTTCCGCCGCGGACCTTTCCAAGAAACCGAAACCCTGGAGCGCCGTCGCGCCACTGCTCGTCGATGTGGCCATGGGGCGCAAGCCCGCCGATCTGGTGGTGCGCAACGGGCGCTGGGTCAACGTTCACTCGGGGGAGGTTATCCCCGGTACCGACCTTGCCATCGCCGTTGGCCGCTTCGCCTATTGCGGGCCGGACGCCAGCCACGCCATCGGCGACAAGACCAAGGTGGTGGATGCCAGGGGCCGCTATCTGGTGCCGGGTTTATGCGACGCGCACATGCATGTGGAAAGCGGCATGGTGACGGTGACGGAGTTCTGCCGCGCCGTCATCCCGCACGGCACCACGTCGATGTTCATCGACCCGCACGAGATCGCCAATGTCCTCGGGCTTCAAGGCGTGCGGCTGATGCACGACGAGGCGCTAGCGCAGGCGATCAACGTCTACGTGCAGATGCCCTCCTGCGTGCCGTCCGCCCCGGGCCTGGAGAATGCGGGCGCCCAACTCGGCGCCGAGGACGTTGCCGAGGCCATGGGCTGGGACAACATCATCGGCCTCGGCGAGGTGATGAATTTTCCGGGCGTGGCCGCCAACGACCCGGTGATGGCGGGCGAGATCGCCGCCACGGTCGAGGCCGGCAAGACCGTCGGCGGGCACTTCGCCTCGCCGGAGCTTGGCCGCGCCTTCCACGGCTACGTCGCCGGCGGGCCGGAGGACGACCACGAAGGCACGCGCATGGAGGATGCCATCGCCCGCGTACGCCAGGGCATGAAGGCGATGTTGAGGCTCGGCTCGGCCTGGTACGACGTGGCAAGCCAGATCAAGGCGGTGACGGAGCAGGGGCTCGACCCGCGCAACTTCATCCTGTGCACCGACGACAGCCACTCCGGCACCCTTGTGCAGGAGGGGCACATGGACCGCGTCGTGCGCCACGCCATCGCGCAAGGGCTGAAGCCGGTGACGGCGATCCAGATGGCGACCGTCAACACGGCCGAGCACTTCAAGCTGGAACGCGAGCTGGGCTCGATCACACCGGGCAGGCGCGCCGATCTCCTCATTGTCTCGGATCTGGCCGCGCTTGTCATCGATGAGGTTTACGCGCGCGGCGTACGCCTTGCCCGCGACGGCAAGCTGGAGGTGGAAATCCCCGCCTACGCCTATCCGGCGACGGCCAAGAAGACGGTGCGGCTCGGCAAGCGCCTCGTAGCCGACGATTTCGACATCCCGGCGCCGAAAGGCGCGCGCAACGTCAAGGCGCGCGTCATCGGCGTGATTGAAAACCAGGCGCCGACGCGTGCGCTTTCCGCGGAGCTTCCAGTCACCGGCGGCATGGTGGCGATGGACCGGCGCAACGACGTCTGCCAGATCGCACTGGTGGAGCGCCATCGCGGCACGGGTGCGGTCACCAACGGCTTCGTCTCCGGCTTCGGCTACACGCAGGACTGCGCCATGGCCTCTACGGTGGCGCACGATTCGCACCACATGATCGTCGTCGGCACCAACAAGGACGACATGGCCAAGGCGGCGAACCGGCTGGGCCAGGTGGGCGGCGGCGTGGTGATGATCTCCAGGGGCAAGGAGCTGGCGCTGGTGGAGATGCCGATCGCCGGCCTGATGTCGGACGAGCGGGCCGAGGTGGTGGCCGGGAAGGCGGCGAAGCTCGCCGCCGCCATGCGCGACATGGGCTGCACGCTCAACAACGCCTATATGCAGCACTCGCTGCTCGCCCTCGTCGTCATCCCCGAACTGCGCATTTCCGACATCGGCATCATCGACGTCACGGCCTTCCGCAAGGTCGATCTGTTTTTGCCGTAAGCACACGCTCGCAAGAAAATCAGGCAGGGGAGACGAAATGAGCGCATTTGTCGAGCGGGTCGGGCAGGCGGCCGGTGCCTTGCGGGAGCTTTTCCCCGAGACGCCGCTGCAGGAGAACGATTATCTGTCGAAGAAGACCGGCGCGCGGGTGTTCCTGAAGCGGGAAGACCTGACGCCGGTGCGCTCCTACAAGATCCGCGGCGCCTTCAACTTCATGCGCAAGGCCATCGCCGCTGGCGTCGGGCCGGATGGTTTCGTCTGCGCGTCCGCCGGCAACCACGCCCAGGGCTTTGCCTTCGTATGCCGTCATTTCGGCCGCCGGGGCGTGGTCTTCATGCCGGTGACGACGCCGCAGCAGAAGATCGACAAGACGAAGCTGTTCGGCGGCGAGTTCATCGAGGTGCGCCTCGTCGGCGACTATTTCGACGAGTGCTATCAGGCGGCCGCCGGCTTCGCCGCCGCAAGTGCCGCCCTCATGGTACCGCCCTTCGACCACCCCGACATCATCGAGGGGCAAGCCTCGGTGGCGCACGAGCTTGCCGGCCAGCTTGGCGACGGGCTCGACGGTGCGCTCGTGCTTCTGCCGGTCGGCGGGGGCGGGCTTGCGGCGGGCGTGACCGGCTTTCTTCATGATACGGGCGCTAATGCCGGCTTCGTCTTCGCCGAGCCGGCAGGCGCGCCGAGCCTTGAGAGGAGCCTTGCGGCGGCCAAGCGGGTGAAGCTTACCCAGGTGGACAATTTCGTCGACGGGGCGGCGGTGGCCGAGATCGGCCGCGAGCCCTTCAAGCGGTTGAAGAGCTTCCCGGCACAAACCGTTCGATTGATTCCCGAAAACCGCCTCTGCGCCACCATGATCGAGATGCTGAACATCGAGGGCGTAGTACTGGAGCCCGCCGGCGCGCTCGCCATCGACGCGCTGAAGGACTTTTCCCGCAAGGAACTGAAGGGGCGCACGTTGGTCGCCGTCGTCTCCGGCGGCAATTTCGATTTCGAGCGCCTGCCGGACGTCAAGGAGCGGGCTCTGCGCTTCGAGGGCTTGAAGAAATACTTCATCTTTCGTTTTCCCCAGAGGCCGGGCGCGCTGCGCGATTTCCTCGACCTCCTGGGGCCGGATGACGACATCACACGGTTCGAATACCTGAAGAAGTCGGCGCGCAATTTCGGCTCGGTGCTGATCGGCCTGGAGACCAAGGAGCCGCGCAACTTCGCCGTTCTGGCCAAGCGTTTCGACGAGGCCGGCTGGGCCTACCAGGACATCACCGACAACGACACGATCGCCAGCCTTTTGATATGAGCCCAACGATATGAGCAAGCAAACTGCCTATATCGTCCTGTTCCGTGGCGTCGGCGGCGCGACTCAGCTTCCGGTGAAGACGCTGCGCGCCGTGCTGTCGGATGCGGGGTTCGCCAATGTGGCGACCTACATCAACAGCGGCAACGCCGTACTGTCCTCACCGATGACGGGAGAGGAGGTGACCGCGAAGGTCGCCGTGCTCGTGCGCGAGAAGATGGATTTCCACAAGAGCGTTCTGGTGGCCGGTCTCGAAGAATGGGAGGAGCTCGTCGCCCAGAACCCTTACCCGCAAGCTGTCGAGGAGCCGACGAAACTGCACGCCTTCCTGATGGAGCGCGCGCCGGAGGCCGAAAGGGTGGCGGCGCTTCAGGAGAAGACGACGGGCACGGAGACCTTCGCCATCCGGGGCAGGGCGCTTTACCTCCACACGCCGGACGGCATGGGCAGATCGCTCTTCGCGCCGAAGATCGAGCCGACCCTGAAGGTGGCGATGACGGCGCGCAACTGGCGTTCGGTGCTGGCGCTGCGGGATATGGCGGCGGCTATTTAACTCGCCGCCACGTGTGCTTGCCGTTCCTCGATGCCGAGCAGGCCGCGCATGTTGGGCCGGGCGTCGACCAGGTCGCGGATGGTATAGGAGGAAAGCACCTCGAAGAAGGCGCCGAGCGCCTTGCGCAGCGCCTCGTTGAGGCCGCAGCCGTCGACCAGCGGGCAGTCCGTGCCGTCGTTTTCGAAGCACTCGGCCATGGTGAAGTTCTCCTCCGTCACGCGCACCACGTCGAACAGCGTGATCTCCTCGGCCGGCTTGGCAAGCCGCACGCCGCCGTTGCGCCCGCGCACGGTCTGCACCAGCCCGTTCTCCACCAGCGGCTGCAGGATCTTGAACAGGAAGAGATCGGAGAGCGTATAGGCCTGCGCGATGTCCGGAATCCGGCTCAGGCGCCCTTCGTTGGCGGCGCAATACATCAGGATGCGGATCGCGTAGTTGGTTTGCCGGGTCAGGCGCATGGAATCCCTTTCGTCACGTGCGAGTTCTTAATATGGCTCATAGTTTAGAATAATTCCAGAGATGAATGACAAAAACATGAGTTTTCTTATCAGGAAAAAGCTCGAAATGCGAGCCATGCAGATCGCGCAATGCGGCAATGCGCGCGGTGCGGCGCCCTTGCACATTCTTGTTGCACTGCACATATTCGCGCCGAGTCGAACGGCTCGGGGAGGAACCCGCGAGGAGTGCGACTTATGGCCCGTATGGCAAGCCAGGAATCAAGACCGCTCGGCGTGGTGCGCCGCCTGAGGCCGTCCGAGCTTATCCTTTTCCGCGATCACCTGATGCGTCTCGACGGCGACAGCCGCCGCGACCGTTTCAATGGCGTCGCCAGCGACGCCTTTCTGGAAGACTATGCCGCGCGCAGCTTCAGCCAGGGCGCGACGGTGGTCGGCTACGTCGAGGACGGGCGCGTTCTGGGGGCGGCGGAGCTGCACGAGCGGCCGGAAAGCGATCCGCCCACGGCCGAGATCGCCTTCAGCGTTGAGAAGGCGCTGCAGCATCGCGGCCTCGGCAGCCAGCTTTTCCAGCGCCTCATCGCCCATGCGCGCGCCCTCGGCTACACGCGGCTGCGCGTCACCACCCACCGGCAAAACGATGCGATGCGGGCCTTGGCGCGCAAGTTCAACGCCCGGATAAGCTTCGAGGAGGGCGAGACGGTGGGGCACATCGACCTCAAACCGGCCTCGCTCAGCGATGCCGAATTGTCGGCGGCCTACCTGCCGGCGCTCGCCGCCGGCGCGCTTCCGGTGCGATAGCGCTTTTCTCCCCCTTGCGGGGGAGGTGCCGAGCGAAGCGAGGCGGAGGTGGGTGGCCGCGCCGCGCGCCGATTTCTGAAATTCGGCTTATTACTACCTCGATATTGAAACTCTGGCACGCGGCCGCGACCACCCCCACTCGACCTCCCGCAAGGGGGAGGGAAAGGGCGCTAAAGCACCGCCTTCACCGCTTTCGCCGCCGCATCCACGACCTTGTCCGCCTCGGCCCGCGTCAGGCACAGCGGCGGGGCGAAGCCGAGGATGTCGCCCTGCGGCATGGCGCGGCCGATGACGCCTTCGGAGAGAAGGGCGGCGGCGACCTGCGGGCCGATCTTTCGCGCTGGATCGAAGAGGCGGCGGCTCTCCCTGTCTTCCACGAATTCGACGGCGCACAGCATGCCTTCGCCGCGCACGTCGCCGACATGGGGGTGGTCGCCGAGCGCGTCCTTCATGGTCTCGACGAGATAGGCACCCGTCTCGCCGGCGTTCTTCACCAGGCCCAGACTATCGACAAGCTGCAGATTGGCGATGCCGGCGGCCGCCCCGATCGGATGGGCGGAATAGGTCCAGCCGTGGCCGATCGGGCCGTTCTCGTCCGTTCCGCGCTCCAGCACTGCCCACATCTTCTTGCCGACGATGGAGCCCGACAGCGGCGCGTAGGCCGAGGTGAGCCCCTTGGCGATGGTGATCAGATCCGGCTCGATGCCGTAGTGGTGCGAGCCGAACATGGAGCCGAGCCGCCCGAAGCCGGTGACGACCTCGTCGGCGATCAGGAGAATATCGTGCTTCCTCAAGACCTTCTGGACCGCCTGCCAATAGCCCGCCGGCGGCGGCACGATGCCGCCGGTGCCCAGCACTGGCTCGCCGATGAAGGCGGCGATGGTGTCCGCGCCCTCGCGCTCGATGAGGGCTTCGAGTTCGGCCACGCAGTAGGCCGTGAAGTCCTCCTCGCTCATGGCGAGGTCGGGGCGGCGGTAATAGTAGGGCGCTTCCGTGTGGAGGACCTGCGCAAGCGGCAGGTCGAACTTCTTGTGGAACAGTTCCAGCCCCGTCAGCGAACCCGTCATCAGGCCGGAGCCGTGATAGCCGCGCCAGCGCGAGATGATCTTCTTCTTCTCCAGCCGGCCGAGGATGTTGTTGTAATACCAGATGAGCTTGACGTTGGTCTCGTTGGCATCCGACCCGCCGAGGCCGAAATAGACCTTGGACATGTTTTCGGGCGCCCGGTCGAGGATCATCTTCGCCAGCGTGATCGAAGCTTCGGTGCCGTGGCCGACATAGGCGTGATAGTAGGCAAGCTCCTTCGCCTGGGCGGCGATGGCCTCGGCGATCTCCGTGCGCCCGTAGCCGACGTTGACGCAGTAGAGCCCGGCGAAGGCGTCGAGCAGGCGCTTGCCGTCACGGTCCTCGATATAGACGCCGCTGCCGCCGGTGACGATGCGGTTCGGGCTTTCCCCCCGCGCGTGCTGGGCAAGGTGCGTGGAGGGATGGAAAAAGGCCTCCCGGTCCCACTGGTCGAGCTGGTCGTTCTTCAAGAGCATGGTCGTCTCCTATCTGATGGTGGGCCCAAGGGGCGTCTTGGTGAGCACTTCCGTCCCGTTCGGCCCGAGCAGCACGGCATTGGAGACGAAGAAGTCGCCCTTGCCGGTTCCCATCAGCCAGGAGAGGATGTGGAAGGTCATGCCCTCGCGGATTTCGAGATCCGAATCGTGCCGCAGGCCGGTGACGCGGTTGCCGCCGGTCCATGACGGCGGGAAGCCGATGCCGACGCAATAGCCGCAATGGTGGCGGCGGTAGTGGGAAAGCCCAGCCTCGTCGACGACGGCCTGCCAGGCCGCATAGACGTCGCGTGCAAGCACGCCGGGGCGCAGCGCGCTGAGCACGGCTTCGAAAGCCTCGCGCGACACCTCCGCCATGCTGGCGTCCTCGTCGCGGATGGAGCCGACATGGACGAGCCGGCCGAGCGGCGAATGATAGCGGCTGATGCAGCCCGACAGTTCGATGAACACCGGCTCGCCGGCCTGGTAGATGCCGTCGCCCCAGGTCGCATGCTCCTCGCCCAGCCTTTTTCCCGGGCGGATGAAGGGGCCGAAGCCGGGCACTTCGCCGCCGGCGCGGATCATCGTGGCATGGCACTCGGCCACGACGTCGCGCTCGCTCGCCCCGTCGCGGATGGCGGCGATGGCCGCCTCGGCCGCGATGTCCGATATGGCGGCGGCCCGGCGCATCAGGTCCTGTTCCAGGGGCGATTTGACGAGCCGCAGGTTGTCGACCAGGCCGGTGACGTCGACCCAGAAGACGTCCGGCAGGCTCTCGCGCAGCGCATGGCCGAAGCCGTAGGAATGGCCCGACGACCAGGTCTCCACGCCGATGCGCATGGCGCCGTCATCCGCCTGCTCCTCGATCTCCTCCACAACCGCCTTCAGCACCGCGCGCGAGCGCTCCTTTGCCGCGAAGGAATCCTTCAGGAAACGCACGGCGAGATCGGCGGCCGTCTCGTTGTCGGCGTGGCCGTGAAAGAGGGCGTTGCGCACCTGCTTCTCGATGGAGACGCGTTCCATCTGCCGCGTGACGAGCACCATGTCGCCCTCGGGCGGCACGATGAGAAGGTGCGGCGCGAAATAGCCCCAGTGGTCGAGGCCGGTGAGATAAAAGATGTTTTCGGGCGTCGAGAGCAGCACCAGGTCGAGGCCGCGCGCCTCCATTGCGCCGCGCACAGCCGCCAGTCTTTGGCCCAGTTCTTCGTCGGTGAAAGGGTTCGCGAACATTGCCGCCGTTCCTCAGTGGGTATCGCCGCAGACATATTTGACGTTGGTGTATTCCTCCATCCCCATGCGCGACCCTTCCCGGCCAAGCCCAGCCTGCTTGATACCGCCGAAGGGGATGGGCGCGCCGGTGATCTTGGTGCGGTTGACCGCCACCATGCCGAATTCGAGCGCGCGCGAAAGCCGGGCGATGCGGCCGGGATCCCGCGTGTGCAGATAAGCGACGAGCCCGGTCTCCGTGTCGTTGGCGCGGGCAAGCACCTCGTCCTCACGGTCGAAGGGCGCGAAGGCGGCGAGGGGGCCGAAGGTCTCCTCGTGGAGGACCAGCGCGTTCTCCGGCACGTCCGCGAGCACCGTCGGGAGGAAGAAATTCTCGCCGGTATCGGCCCTTCTGCCGCCGGCGACAAGCCTTGCGCCCTTCTTGATCGCGTCGGCCACATGTTCCTCCTGCTTCTTCACGGCGCGCCCGTTGATGAGCGGGCCGATGTCCGGGTCGTCCAGGCCCGCCCCCACCGTCAGCGCCCGCACCTTTTCCGCGAAGGCTTCGACGAAAGCCTCGTAGATGGGCCGCTCGATATAAAAGCGGTTGGCGGCCAGGCAGTCCTGGCCGGAGGTGGCGAATTTCGCGGTGATGGCGCTTTCCACCGCGCGTTCGAGGTCGCAGTCCGCGAAGGCGAGGAAGGGCGCGTGGCCGCCCAGCTCCATCACCAGCTTCTTGATTGTGGGTGCCGACTGGCCGTAGAGCAGCCGGCCGATCTCCGTCGAGCCGGTGAAGGAGACGACACGGACATGCCGCGAGGCCGTCATCGCGCCGACGACATCCGCCGCCTTGCCGGTGACGATGTTGAAGACGCCTGCCGGAAAGCCGGCGCGCTCGGCAAGTTCGGCCAGCGCCAGGGCGGAGAATGGGGTTTCGGAGGAGGGGTGGGCGACCACCGTGCAGCCGGCGGCAAGTGCCGCCGCGGCCTTGCGCGTCAGCATGGCGGAGGGAAAATTCCACGGCGTGACGAGCCCCGCAACGCCGGCGGGTTCCCGCGACACCCGCATCTCCGCATCCGGCAGATGCGAGGTGACGCTTTCCACGTTCAGCCGTTTGGCTTCCTCGGCGTAGAACTCGACGAAGGAGGCGGCATAGTCGATCTCGCCGCGCGCCTCGGAGACGGGTTTGCCCTGCTCCAGCACCATGAGATGGGCAAGGTCCTCGCGCGCCTCGAGGATCAGGGCATGCCAGCGCTTCAGAAAGCTGGCGCGCTCCTGCGGTAGGCGTGCGGCCCAGCCGGCGAAGGCCCGATGCGCGGCGGCAATCGCCTCATCCGCCTGCGCCGCGGTGAGCGCCGGCACGCAGCCGACGCGGGCACCGTCCGCCGGGTTCAGGACGTCGATCGCCGCATCGCCGGGAGCGGCGATCCAGCGGCCGTCGGCATAGGCGTATTCGCGGAAAAGGCGCGGGTCCCGCAGGTCCGAAAGGGCGGTCTTTTCAAGGGCGGCAAGGGCAGACATCGGCTCACTCCCTTGTGGTGCGATCCTGACAGATGGTCCCCATCTGTCAGGGCAAATCGCCCCACCAGATTAATAGCTTGTGGCCTGACCCAAACAGATGGGTACCATCTGTTTGGGTCAGGCCACTGGCGGATTCTATTCTTCCCTTGAGATGGGGTTTCCGGCGGCAAATTTTCCATGGGAAACGCCGCCCGCCGCCGATGATTCTTCTGAATTTACGGGCGCTTGCCGATCAATCCTTCTGGCGCCCGGATGCAGGGGCGAGGAGTGAGGAAAGGGGCATGGCCTTCGGCTGTTTCACCGGCTTCGTGACGATATAGGTGAAGTAGCGCACGAGCCCCACGCGCGCCTCCAAGAGCCCATCCACAAGGCGCTGATAGGCATCGATGTCCCGGGCGACGACCTGCAGGATATAGTCGAAGCCGCCGCCGACGGCCCAGCAGCCGACGATCTCGTCGACCTTCTGCACCCAGCGTTCGAAAAGCTGGAAATTCTCCGCCCGGTGCCCCTCCAGTTCGGCGGCCATGAAGACGACGACATGCGGGGCGAGGCGGGCGAGCGCCACGTCCGCATGGTAGCCGGTGATGACCCCCGCCTTCTCCAACCGCTTCAGCCGCTCCCAGCAGGGCGCCGGTGTGAGGTTGACGCGCTCGGCGAGCGCCGCCTTCGAGATGCGGCCTTCCTTTTGCAGGATGGAGAGGATTTTCAGGTCGCGGTCGTCGAGTTTGAGCATCTTGGCGTGGTCCTGCGGTCGGGCGGAGGGTGCCCTTCATTCTCAACTCTCAATAACGCTCCCAGCTCCTACCTTTTTCGCTTCCCCCAGCGCAAACGTCGCAATCGCCGTATCCTGCGCGCCGGTGCCGGTGAGGTCGCAGATCGTCACCTGGTCCTCGCCCGTGCGTCCCTGCCCACCTTGAATGATCTCGCCCAACTCCACCGGCTTCCCGCCCGTCCACAGTCCCGCGGCGATGGCCGAGCGCAACTCGCCCAGCTTCTCGCACTGGCTGGCGCGGTCGGCAACGTAGAGGTCGGCGGCCACAAGCGCCCTCGGGTCGATCTCGTTCTTGCCCTCCTGGTCCGAGCCCATGGCTGTGATGTGGAGCCGCGGGTGCAGCCATTCGGCCTTGAGCACCGGCTCCTCCGCCGGCGTCGTCGTCACGACGAGCTGGCTTTCGGCCACCAGGCGGGCGGGGTCTTCTTCCGCGCGGGCTTCGATGTCGAGCCTGTCGGCGATGTCCTTCGCGCAAGCCGCCGCCTTTTCCGTGTTCCGGCCCCAGACGAGCACGCGCTTGAACGGCCGCACCAGATGCGCCGCCTCGATCTGCAGGCGCGCCTGCACGCCCGTGCCCATCACACCCGCCGTCTCCACCGCCCGCGGCGCCAGATGGCGCGCGGCGACGGCGCCGGCGGCCGCCGTGCGCACGTCGGTGAGATAGCCGTTGTCGAGCAGCAAGGCCTCCACGAGGCCGGTCTTGGCCGAAAACAGGATCATCAGCCCGTTGAGGCTCGGCAGGCCGAGCTTCGGATTGTCGAAGAACCCAGGGCTGACCTTGATGGCGAAGCCGGCAAAACCGGGGATATAGGCCGTCTTCACATCCACCTCGCCATTGGCCTCGGGGATGGCCATCGACAGGATCGGCGGCATGATCACCTTGCCGGTGCCGAGCGCGGCGAAGGCTTCCTCCACCACGTCGACGGCCTTCACGTCGAGGCGGACGGCCTTGCGTAACTCGCTTTCCGTGAGGATGAAGATGTCACGCGGCATAGGGAGAACCTTTGAGAAGATAATCGCCGAGCTTCACATCGCGGCCGTTCACGATGTCGGTGAAGACCGCCATGTCGACATTACGGCCCGTGACGATGGTGGCGACCGGGCCTTTCACCGTGCCGAGCTTGCCCGCCATCAGCGCCGCCGCACCCACCGCGCTCGCCCCCTCGCAGACGATGCGGTCCTCGAAATAATGCGCCTGCATGGCGCGGTAGATCTCTTCCTCGCTCACGAGCACCACGTCGTCGAGATAATCGCGGCAAAGCGCGAAGGTCTGGCGGTTGTCATGCCCGATGCCGCCGCCGAGCGAATCGGCCAGGCTCTCCACCTCCGTCACCTCCACCGGCCGGCCGGCCTGAAGTGCTGCGTGCATGGCCGCACCCCGCTCCATGGTGATGCCGACGACGCGGATCGACGGCTTCATGCGCTTCAGCGCAAAGCCGATGCCGCCGGCAAGCCCGCCGCCGGACAGCGGTATGAGGACCGTTTCAAGGTCCGGCCGCTGCTCCACCAGTTCCAGCCCGATGGTGCCCTGGCCGGCGATGACGGGCAGCGCGTCGAACGGCGCGATCTCCGTCAGGCCTTCGTCCCGCACCAGCCTGTCGCTTTCCGCCTGCGCGTCGTCCTGGCTTCTGCCGGCGATGCGCACCTCGGCGCCGAGCGCGCGGATGCCGTCGACCTTGGACCGCGGCACCAGCGTGGACATGCAGATGACGGCGCGCAGACCCCGCCTTGCCGCCGCATACGCCACCCCGCGCCCGTGATTGCCGGTGGAACAGCACGTCACACCCGCCGTCTCCGGCGGCAGCAGTGCTATGGCATTCGCCGCCCCGCGCAGCTTGAAGGCGCCGGTCGCCTGAACGGTCTCCAACTTCAAGAGCACGTCGCTGCCGGCAATCGCGCTCAGGTGCGGGGAGGGGACGAGCGGTGTATCGAGGGTGGCGACATCCTTGATCCTCCGGCGCGCGGCCAGAACGTCTGCCAGCGACAGTGCGTCCTGCATCAGCCGGCCTCCAGGACCGCGCTCAGGAACTGTCGCGTACGCTCCTCTTCGGGGTTGCTGAATATCTTGTCGGGCTTGCCCTGCTCGGCGATCTTGCCGCCGTAGAAGAAGCACACCCGGTCGGCGAACTCCTTGGCGAAGCCCATCTGGTGCGTGACCATGAGCATGGTCAGGTTGTGCTCCGTGCCGAGCCTGCGGATGACGTTCAGCACCTCGCCGACCAGCTCGGGGTCGAGCGCCGAGGTCACCTCGTCGAACAGCATCACCTTGGGCCGCATGGCCAGCGCCCGGGCGATCGCCACGCGCTGCTGCTGGCCGCCGGAAAGCTGGCTCGGATACTGGTCCTTCTTGTCGCCCAGGCCCACCATGTCGAGCAGTTCAGCCGCCCGCTCAGTGGCCTCCTTCTTCGAAAGGCCCAGCACGTGGATCGGCGCTTCCATGCAGTTCTTCATCGCCGACATGTGCGGAAACAGGTTGAAGTGCTGGAACACCATGCCGATGTTGCCGCGCACCCGGCGCAGATAGCGCTCGTCGGCGGGCACCAGCGAGCCGTTCTTCTGCATATGCGTCAGCGGCTCCCCGTCGACGTAGATGACGCCGTCGTTGATGCGCTCCAGTGTCATCAGCATGCGAAGGACGGTGGTCTTGCCGGAGCCGGACGGGCCGATGATGGCGACCTTCTCGTTGGGCGCGATCTCCAGATCGAGCGAATCGAGCACCGTCAGCGCGCCGTAGCTTTTGGTCACATTGTCGAACTTGACCATGGGTGTCGTCATCGTGCGCCTCCGGGGTTGCGCAGGGTACGGTTGAGATAGGCCTCGAGCTGGCGGATGAAGGCCGCCGCCACCAGGCTCATGACCAGGAAGAAGCCGCCGACCAGCGTGATGGGCTCGACATAGCGGAAGCTCTGGGAGCCCAATATCTTCGCCGTCTGCATGAGTTCGAGGACGGCGATGGCCGAAAGAAGCGGCGTTTCCTTGAACAGCGCCACCAGATAGTTGCCGAGTGCCGGCACCACGGGCGGGATCGCCTGCGGGATGATGATGTCGCGGAAGGTGATGTAGGGGCTCAGATTGAGCGCCGTGGAGGCTTCCCACTGGCCCTTCGGCACGTTCTCCAGCCCGGCGCGGTAGACTTCCGAGCAATAGGAGCCGTAGTGCAGGCCGAGCGCGATGACGCCGGCCGCCATGGCCGGCAGCACGATGCCGAATTCAGGGAAGACGAAGAAGATGAAGAAGATCTGGATGAGAACCGGCGTCGAGCGGATGAACTCGACGAAGCCGGCGGCCGTCACCGAGATCCACCCTGTCTTCGACATGCGCAGGATGGCGAGCACCAGCCCCAGTACGGCCGCGAGAAGGAAGCCTAGGAGGGTGGCCTGGATGGTGACGACCGAAGCCCTCAAAAGCGTCGGCGTGATCTCCCAGACATAGTTCCAGTCCCAGAACATGGTCTACCTCCCCCGTGCGATGCCGCGTGCGGCGAAGGTTTCGAGCGTGCGCATGCCGACGGTGATCAGCACCGAAAGGGCCAGATACACGACGAGCACGATGGTGAAGATCTCGACCGTGCGGAAGGTGGTCTGGTTCATCTGCTGCGCCTTGAAGGTCAGATCCGAGATCGTGATCAGCGAGACCAGCGCTGTCGCTTTCAAGAGTTCGATGAACAGATTGCCCCACGGCGGGATCATGGCGACGAAGGCTTGCGGCAGGATGATGCGCCTGAGCGCCAGGGCCCGCGGCATGTTGAGCGCCACGGAAGCCTCCCACTGGCCGCGCGCCACCGCGTTCACCGCCCCGCGCACCACTTCTGCGCCGTAAGCGCCGACATTGAGGCCCAGCGCGGTGATGGCGACGGCCATCGGATCGAGGTTGACGCCGAAATGCGGCAGCACGAAAAACAGCCAGAAAAGCTGCACCAGCGCTGAGGTTCCGCGGAACACCTCGATATAGGCGACTGCCAGCCAGCGTAGCGGCAGCGGCCCGTACATCTTGGCCATGGCGGCGATCAGTGCCATGACGACGGCGAGAAGGCTGCCGCCGATCGTGATCTGAATGGTGATCGCGGCACCTTGCAGAAGGCCTGGAATGAATTCGCGGAAACCGGCGAAGCTCGAGACCGCCAACCCTGCGGTGAAGAAGACGATCGCACAAACCGCGAGCGGACGAAGCTGCATCGCGAGAACCCCTCAACCCCCACTACAGCGCCGTGCGTCCCTTAGGACGCACAAAGGACGCTGTAAGTTATTGAATTTGTGCATCGTGCTTTCCGAAAACCGATACGGTTTTCGGGCCGATGCACTGGCGGAAGCGTATATAGCCCCCGCCGTCCGGCCCCGTATTTCACCCTCCGCGGGAGCCTTATGCGGATATGCCTGCCGACGCGCCGCCCGCAAGGAGGCGCGCCGGTCCCTGGGCTGGAGGCGCGTCATTCGCCGGCGCAGAGTTCCTCGGTGGTCTTGTTCGGCAGATAGCCTTCGCCGAAGCCGAACTGGGAGACGAGCTCGATATGCTCCTCGGTGCCGATGAACTCCTTCAAGTGCTTGTTGAACTCCTCGTAGAGGGCCGTGTCCTCGGGCCGGAAGGCGAAGCCGCCATGGCCCTTCACCGATTCCCCGGCCACCTCGCCGAAGGGTTCGGTCGATTCCACACCCTCGTTGTTGTCGGCCATGCGGGCGATCGAGTTGGCGGTAAGCGCTGCCGCGTCGGCGCGTCCGGCACGGACGGCGCTGACGAGGCTCGACTGATCCGGCAGGATGACGAGCTGATCCTGCGGGACACCCGCCTTTTCCGCATAATCGGCTTCGACGGCGCCGGCCATCACGGCGAGCGTCAGGTCGCCGTTTTCGGCGATGGTGCCGTAGTCGGCGATGTTCTTCGGGTTGCCGTCGGGCACCAGGAAGGCTTGGCCGATGCCGTAGGAAGGCTCGGAGAACTGTACCTGCTGGCAGCGCTCGGGGGTGATGAACATGCCGGCAGCGATCATGTCGAAGCGCCCCGCCTTGAGGCCGGGGATGAGCGAGCCGAATTCGGTCAGCACGCCGTCCACCTCGTTGATGCCCATCTTGGCCAGAATGGCCTTGGCCACTTCCGGCGCCTCGCCGGTCAATTTGCCGTCCGGCGTGGCAAATCCATAGGGGGCTTCATTGGCGAATCCGACGCGGATATAGCCGGACTCCTGCGCCTGCTGCAGCGCGTCCTGCGCGACTGCCGTGGTGGCGGCGGTGCCGAGTACGGCGGCGACGGCCCCCAGCGCCACCATTCCTTTCAGAACCGAGCGTCTCATGATCTTTCCCCTTGTTTTTCGTGAAAAATGAAATTGCTGGCGGGATGTGCCTGATGTATACATCATCACGCGGATCGAGGGGTTGTCAACGGCCTTCGGTCAGGCTTCAGGTCTCACGAGAGTTCCCGAACATTTCATACAGCAACATTTGTGCACAACTCGGCCGCGGTCGCGGGTGTGGCGCTTCCAGGAGCGCCGCGAGAATGGCACGGTTCCGGAGGTAGCATGCCCGCATCCCACTTGCCCTTCAGCATCCAGGAATACGCGAACCGGCTGGACAAGACCCGCCGGGCGATGGAAGCGAAAGGGATCGATATCCTGTTCGTCGAGGACCCCTCCAACATGGCGTGGCTCACCGGCTACGACGGCTGGTCCTTCTATGTCCATCAGGGTGTCCTGGTCTTCAAGGATGACGACCCCATCTGGTGGGGCCGCTCCATGGACGGCAACGGCGCCGTACGCACCTGCTACATGTCCGACGAGCGGGTGCTGCGCTACCCCGACCACTACGTGCAGGCCAACACGCTGCACCCCATGCAGCATCTGGCCGAGGTCATCCGCGCCCATGGCTACGCCAACAAGCGCATCGGCGTGGAATTGGAGAACTACTATTTCTCGGCCAAGGCCTACCTGGTGCTGCACGAGGAGTTGCCGGACGCCAAGTTCGTGGATGCCACCGGGCTGGTCAACTGGCAGCGCGCGGTGAAGTCGGACGAGGAGCTGGTCTTCATGCGGCGCGCCGCCCGCATCTCGGAAAAGATGATCGACGGTATCGTCGAGCGCATCGAGCCGGGCATGAAGAAGAACGACCTGGTGGCCGAGATCTACGGCGACGCCATCCGCGGCGTCGACGACGACTGGGGCGAGTACCCGGCCATCGTGCCGCTCCTGCCCACGGGCTCCGACGCCGCCGCCCCGCATCTGACATGGGACGGACGGCGTTTCGAGCAGGGCCACGCGACCTTCTTCGAGATCGCCGGCTGCTATCGCCGCTATCACACGCCCTTCTGCCGCACGGTCTTCCTCGGCACGCCGCCGCAATACATGCTCGACGCGGAGAAAGCGCTGGCCGCCGGCATCGAGGCCGGGCTGGAAATGGCGCGGGCCGGAAACCGGGCAGGGCAGGTGGCCGAGGCCCTCTACGGCGAACTGGAAAAAGCCGGCATCGGGCGCGACGGGCGCTGCGGCTATTCCATCGGCATCTCCTACCCGCCCGACTGGGGCGAGCGCACCATCTCCTTCCGCCGCGAGGACGAGACAATCCTCGAGGCGGGCATGACCTTCCACTTCATGCCTGGCCTGTGGATGGCCGACTGGGGGCTTGAGATCACCGAGAGCATCCTGATCAAGGAAGACGGGCCGGCCGAGGCGTTGTGCAAGCGGCCGCGGGAACTGATTGTGAAGGATTGAGGTATCCTTTGGTTGGACGCGCCGGCCCCCTCTCTCGCGCCGACCAGCCGGACATCACGAACATCAAGACAGCCCATGCCCGACATCGCACACACAAAGCAAATCCTCGCCGACCTCCTGGCCTTCCCGACGGTCTCCGCCGACAGCAACCTTCAGCTCATCGCCTACGCGGCAGAAATCCTGAGCGATGCCGGCGCCCGTATTTCCATGCACCATGACGAGACGGGCGCCAAGGCCAACCTCTTCGCCACGCTCGGGCCCGAAGGCGACGGCGGCATCGTGCTGTCTGGCCATACCGATGTCGTCCCCGTCGACGGGCAGGAATGGACCGGCGACCCGTTTACCCTGCGCGAGGTGGACGGCCGGCTCTACGGCCGTGGCACCTGCGACATGAAGGGGTTCATCGCCTGCTGCCTCGCCATGGTGCCGGTCTTCGCCCAAAAGCCCCTGAAGCGGCCGCTGCACTTCGCCTTCACCTATGACGAGGAGGTGGGTTGCTTCGGCGCCCGCGCCCTGATGGAGGAACTAAAGCGCGCCGCAATCCGCCCCGCCGCGGCCATCATCGGCGAGCCGACCTCAATGCGCATCATCGAAGGGCACAAGGGCTGCTACGAATACACGACCGAGTTCCGCGGGCTCGAGGGGCATGGTTCCGATCCGGACCGCGGCGTCAACGCCGTCGAGTATGCGGTGCGCTATGTCTCGCGCCTGATGGCGCTCGCCGAGGAGCTGAAGGCGCGGGCGCCGGCGGAAAGCCGCTTTCAGCCGCCCTGGACGACGCTGCAGGTGGGTCTTATGCAGGGCGGCGCGGCGCGCAACGTGATTCCCGGCCATTGCAGGGTGGAGTGGGAAATGCGGCCGGTGCAGGAGGGGGACGCGGGGTTCGTGAAGGACGATATAAAGGCCTATATCGACCAGGTTCTGCGCCCGGCGATGAAGATCGTCTCCGAGGAGGCCGACATCGTCACCCATGTGGTGGGCGAGGTGGAGGGGCTGGAGCCGGTCGCCCAGTCGGAGGCACGGCGCATCGTCTCCGAACTGACGGGCCTGACGGAGGCGGAAGTGGTGGCTTTCGGCACCGAGGCCGGCCTGTTCCAGAGCGCCGGCATTTCCGCCGTCATCTGCGGCCCGGGCTCGATCGAAGAGGCGCACAAGCCGGACGAGTTCGTGTCCGTCGAGCAGCTTGCCGCCTGCCTCGGCATGCTGGAGCGGCTGCGGCCCAGGCTGGCGTGAGGGAGCGATGAGCAGAGGCGGCGAGGCGCGTGCCCGTTTCGAGCGCATCTACCGGACGCTGCGCCAGCGTATCTGCCTGCTCGATTATCCCCCTGGCCGCCGCCTGCGCGAGGAGGATCTGGCGGAGGAGTTCAAGACCAGCCGCACGCCTATCCGCCGCGTCCTGGCGCGGCTGGAGGACGAGGGGCTCCTGCGCTCCGTCCATGGCGTCGGCACCATCGTCACCGATATCCATATCGATGACCTGCAGCAGGTCTACCAGCTCCGCGTGGAACTCGCCGAGCTCGTCGGCAAGCTGTCGCCGGTGCTGCCGGACCGCCGGAAGCTGGAGGAGTTCCACCAGCTCATGGTGCGTGGCGAGGCATTGGTCGCCCGGCCCGACGCGCGCGAGTTCGCCCGCCTCAACATGGAATTCTTCCATCTCCTGATGGAGCTGACGGCCAACGAGCCGCTGCGCGAGATTTCCGAGCGGCTCTACTATCAGACGACCCGCAACTGGCTGAAGACCGCCTCGCGGCTTACCCAGTACCGGGAAATGCTGATGAACGAGATCCGCTTCTTCCAGCGCGAGATGGCCGACACGTTGGCGGCCATCGAGATTGGCGACCTCAAGGTCGTCGGCCACATCCGGCGCTCCCACGTGGCCATGAGCTTCGCCCGGCTCTATGCTGAAGCCCATCCTGCCCTCCAGGAGGGGGAACGCTAGGCCCGGCGGACCGTTTTGCCGCCAAGGTCGTTTGCAGGCTTGACCTTCCAGTAACTGGAAGCCCTATCTGAGCGGCTCGATGCGATTCCGGAGAGCCCAATGGAACAAAAAGCACACGACACCGCACTTGCCCACCAGACGGGGGCCGACCAGGTCGTCCGCGACCCGGTCTGCGGCATGACGGTCGATCCGTCGAAGGGCAAGCCCAGCCTGGAGCATGCCGGACACACCTACCATTTCTGCAGCGAATCCTGCCGCAACCGTTTTGCCGCCGATCCCGAGGCCTACCTGACGGCAAAGGATCCGGTGTGCGGCATGGATGTGGAGCGCGCGACGGCGCGCCATTTCCACCGCCACGAGGGCGAGGGCTATTACTTCTGTTCGGCCGGCTGCGCGGAGAAATTCACCGCCGAGCCAAAGCGCTATCTGGGCGACAGGCCGGCGCCGGAGCCGATGCCCAAGGGCACGAAATACACCTGCCCGATGCACCCGGAAATCGTCACCGATGCGCCGGGAAGCTGCCCCATCTGCGGCATGGCGCTGGAGCCCATGGGCGTGCCCACCGGCGAGGAGGGCCCCAATCCGGAACTGATCGACTTCACCCGCCGTCTTTGGGTCAGTGCCATCCTGACGGTGCCGCTGGTGGTCATCGCCATGGGGCCGATGGTGGGCTTGCCCGCGCGGCAATGGATCGGCGAGCCGGCGGCCGGCTGGCTCGAGCTCCTGCTGGCGACGCCGGTGGTGTTGTGGGCGGCCGCACCCTTCTTCCACCGCGGCTGGCAGTCGATCGTCAACCGCAGCCCCAATATGTGGACGCTGATCGCCATCGGCGTCGGCGCCGCCTATGGCTACAGCGTCATAGCAACGCTTTTCCCGGGAGTCTTCCCGCACTCCTTCCGCACGCATGAAGGCACCGTGCCCGTCTATTTCGAGGCCGCGGCGGTGATCGTCACGCTCATCTTCGTTGGCCAGGTGCTGGAATTGAAGGCGCGTGAACGCACGGGCTCGGCCATCCGCGCGCTCCTCGACCTGTCGCCCAAGACCGCCCGGCTGATCGGCGCCGACGGCAAGGAGACGGACGTGCCGCTCGATCAGGTGCAGGTGGGCGACCTCCTGCGCGTGCGGCCGGGCGATGCCGTGCCGGTCGATGGCGTGGTGGAAGAGGGTCGCTCCTCGCTCGACGAATCCATGATCTCCGGTGAGCCCCTCCCGGTGGAGAAAGAAGCGGGCGACAATCTCACCGGCGGCACGCTCAACAAGAACGGCACGCTGGTCATGCGTGCCGAGCGGGTGGGCAGCGAGACCATGCTTTCGAAGATCGTCGAGATGGTCGCCGCCGCCCAGCGCTCGCGCGCGCCGATCCAGGGGCTGGCCGACCGGGTCTCCGCCTGGTTCGTGCCGACGGTGGTGCTGGTCGCCATCCTTGCCTTCATCGTCTGGGCGATCTTCGGGCCGCAGCCGAGCATGATCTTCGCCATCGTCTCGGCCGTCTCCGTGCTCATCATCGCCTGCCCCTGCGCCTTGGGGCTGGCCACGCCCATGTCGATCATGACGGCGACGGGCCGCGGTGCCCAGGGCGGCGTCTTGATCCGCGACGCCGAGGCACTGGAGCGTTTCGCCCGCGTCGACACCCTTGTCGTCGACAAGACCGGCACGCTGACCGTCGGCAGGCCGAAGCTGACCGATGTGGTGGCGGCTGACGGCATCGAGCGTGGCGAGCTTCTGTCCCTGGCAGCCAGCCTGGAGCGCGGTTCGGAGCATCCGCTTGCCGAAGCCATCGTCGAGGGTGCGGAAGCCGAGGGCGCCACGCTTGCAAATGCCGTCGACTTCGAGGCAGTCACCGGCAAGGGCGTGTCGGGCATGGTGTCCGGCAAGCGCGTGGCGCTCGGCAACGCGGCCATGATGAAGGAGCTCGGCCTCGATCTCGGGCCGCTCGCCGGTCAGGCCGGGAGCCTGCAGGCCGAGGGCAAGACGGCCATGTTCGTCGCCCTCGACGGCAAGGCGGCCGGTATCCTCGCCGTCGCCGACCCGATCAAGGAGACGACGGTCGGGGCCATCCGCGCCCTGCACGATCTGGGGCTCACCATCATCATGGCGACCGGCGACAACGAGCGCACCGCCCGCGCCGTAGCCGAAAAGCTCGGCATCGACGATGTGCGCGCCGACGTCCTGCCGGAAGACAAGAAGGCCCTTGTCGACGAGCTCCACGCGCGCGGCGCCAAGGTTGCCATGGCCGGCGACGGCGTCAACGACGCGCCGGCGCTCGCCGCCGCGGAAGTCGGCATCGCCATGGGCACCGGCGCCGACGTTGCCATGGAAAGCGCCGGCATCACGCTGGTGAAGGGGGACCTGACGGGCATCGTCAGGGCGCGCAAGCTCGCCCGTGCGACGATCCGCAATATCAAGCAGAACCTCTTCTTCGCCTTCGTCTACAACGCCGCCGGCGTGCCCATCGCCGCCGGCATCCTCTACCCGGTCTTCGGCACGCTCTTGTCGCCGATGATCGCGGCGGCGGCGATGAGCCTGTCCTCGGTCTCCGTCATCGGCAACGCACTGAGGCTGAGACGCCTGCGCCTTTAGGCCTCGACGCGCGTCACCCCGGAAGCCGGAGCCCGCAAGGGCTGCGGCTGTCCCGGACCCATTCTCGCCTCGCTGAAGCTCCGGCGAAGCGGGCCGGAACGTGGATAAGTCACGGAATGGGTCCCGGACAAGCCTTCGGCTGTCCGGGATGACGGCGCTTATGTTAGCGCATATGGGATCAAGTCCGGGGTCGCTGGCCTGTCATGAGGTATCGGGGCTCTCCAGCGCGTAGAGGGCCAGCGAATGGGCATGCGCCAGGATCTCGTCGACCTCGCGGATGTTGCGGGGGGCTTTTTGTCCTCGCGCGCCCGCGGCGTCGCGCCAGGCGGACGGGTCGAAGCGAGACAGCCGGCCGCCGGGCGGGCGGCCGCCGCGCAGCGGTGCGGTGCGGCGCGTAAGCCCCAGATCGCGGCGCGCCTTCCAGCGGGCAAAGCGCATGGCTTGTCCCGGCAGATCGTCAAGGGCAGCAAGCAGTGCCGCAAGGCGCTGGCCAAGACGCGCGGCGCTGACGGGATCATCGCGCGAGGGCGGCTGCGGGAGGGGAGACGGCTCGATGAGGCCGGGAAACAGGATGCGCGGGACGGCGCGCGCGGGCCCATGGCGGCGGTCCTGCGTCGGGGTATGCGGCAGCGGGTCGAAGAGCGGCAGGCTCACGCTTCGCGGACGGGCGGGCACGGCGG
>NZ_WQNI01000010.1 GCF_010993735.1 Chelativorans alearensis | reverse complement strand
CGCCATCTCCTGCAACGGCGACGGTGAATCATAAAACCCAATCCGTGTCATCAACGCTACGACTCGGAGTTCAAAGGACGTGCTCTAGGATATCGATGCACCGATCCAGATAGAGCGCGCCCGCTTCGGTGAGTGTCACGCGTCGGGTCGTGCGCTGCAGAAGGCGGCAGCCCAAAAGATCCTCGAGCTGGGCGATACGTCGGCTTAACGCGGAGGGGCTGATGCCGAGTTCATCGGCAGCAGCGGCGAAACTCAGCCTCTGGCCGACGGCGGCAAAGGCGCGCATGGCGCCGAAGCGATCGAGATCCTGAAGCGGCATGGTCTTCCGATTGGTGCATTGAAGAGAATGGTTCCGTGCAGGATCGCCCGATTATCTCCACGCATCAATCGGGCACTGTGTCGCCACCTGCAACGGAGACATTCGCCATGCTTAATCCCAAACACACCAGCTTCGCCCTGCTTCTGGCGGGTTTGCTCGGTCTCGGGACCATTGTTCTGCCGGCGGCGGCGCATCACGGCTTCACCGGCGCCTATGACGCGACGAGCCCGCTTTACGTGGAAGGAACCGTGGAGGCAGTGACGCTCGCCTATCCGCATGTCGAAATGACGGTTGCCGTGCCGGCAGACATCACCGTTCCCGATGTCTTGCCCGGGCTGGACGTGCTCGGCATTCCTGATGCGCAGGCAAAGATCGCGCCCATCGAGGCCGACACCTATGATTTGCAAATGGCCGGAACCGAATTCGTCACCGACCTGGCAGACCGGATACAGGTGAACGACCGTGTCTCGCTTGTGGCACTGCGCAACTGCCTGCCGCCACATGAAATCCGCAGCCGCTGGATCCGTGTCGCTTCGGGCGATGTGGTCACCGTCGCCGGTGAGACGCAGGCTGAAGTTCAAGGCTGCGATTGATCCTGGAGCCCGATATGGCGCTTATCGCCGCCCTTGCCGACCAATTGCCCTTTGCCGGCGCTCTGAGGCGCGCCGTTGCGGCTTACGCCTTGGTCAACGCCGTCCACATCCTATGCCTTGGCCTACTGATCGGCTCGATCCTTCCGCTCGATCTGGGGATCGCGGGCATGCGGGGCTTCGGCTGGGCAGTCGCCGTGGCAAGGTCGCTGCGCCGGATGGCGGTTGCGGGCTTTGCCGGGGTTGCATTGACGGGCCTCTACCTCTTCGCGGTTCGGCCGCTCGACTACCTCGGCAACGACGCTTTTCTTCTCAAGATCGCGGCCATTGCGGTTGCAGGGTGCAATGCGCTGACGTTTTCGGTTGTGCGCCACGCCGGCATCCGGCGGTTCCAGGCCGGGGCGTCGCTGACGATCTGGCTGACGGTGTTACTGGCGGGACGCTGGATCGGTTTCGTCTGAATGGCCGATCCATGCGCCGCCTCACACGCCTTTGCCCAAAAAAAGAGGGATCATTGATGCAGTGTCGCCCGCAGATGTCCGCTTTTTGGTCGGGAAGGCACGGACCACACCTCTTATCAGTCGCGGCAATTCTCCTGCTTACCGTATTGCTCTGCTTGGACCGCGTGGCCTTCGCGGAAGCCGAGCACACGACTGGCTTCGCGCGATACGCGAGGGTTGACCGGGCCGACGGTTCTTACAGGGAAATGCTGGTCGACGCGGCCACGCTCAACGCGTTGCAGGCGAATACGCCGCTTCCAGAGGGCGCGACCATTCTGATGGAGAGCTACTATCGTCCCGGTGAGATCGGCTCCATTTTCGCCAAAAGGTTTGAGGGCGGCCGCTGGCTTTACGGCTCGTTCCGATCAGGTGAGCCCTTGCCGACATTTTCCCCCATGCCCCAATGTGCCGGCTGCCACCGCGCCGCCGGAGCTTCGGAGGAGACGTTCACTTTGCGGATGCTGGAGCGCTTTGCGCAAACAGGCGCATTGCAGCAAACCCATTGCAACCGCGCGGGCCGCGCCCCCTGCGAGGCGTCAATCTACTCAGGCCAATGACCGGCGACGGAACGCATCTTACGTCGGTCGGAGACGCCCGTGCCTTGGCTGCCTTTCACTGGACAACGCAGACCGGGAGATTCTTGACGCCATCCGCGCCCGCAGGGCCTATATCGTCACCGCCGTGGAGGCGGTCTCCGCCGATCCCCGCCCACCGTTGATACCCACAAGACGGTCTCGCAGTCGCATCGCGCGGAAGAGCCTGTCTGCCTCGGCAAGGGTTTCTGTGGCCGCGGCGAGATTGGCCCGGCGCTGGGCAAGGCCGAGGGCGCGCAGCGACCGGGCCAGTTCGGGCCGCAACTCCCGTCGCTTCGCAAGCGCGCAGGCTTCTTCGAGCCACGCCAGGTTGGACCGCGAAACCTTCAGTTCCGAAAACCCGCGCAGTACCATGATCTCACTCCAGGGGTCGTCACGCTGGCGGGCAAGCTCCATTGCATGGCCTAGATTGGCTGCAGCTTCCGGCTCCCCCAGCCGCACGCGCAGGCAAGCAAGTACAGCCCTGGCGTGGCATTCGAATTGCGGCAGGTCCATCCTCTCGGCCTCGGTTATGGCGTTTTCAAGGGTGGCATAGGCTGTCTCCAGCTCACCCATCATGAACTCGGCGTGCCCAAGGATCGTGAGAAGCCAGCGTTGCACCAGGAGCGGACCGCTGGGCCCTGACTCCGAGGAGCTTTCTCGCAACTTCTCCACGAGTGCCGCATCCGGGCCACGCAAGACCCCGACCACACCGGAGAAATAAACGGCCGCGCAGCTGTCGACCGGGCGGTCCACCTCGCTGACGACGCGTTGGAGCTCCGCCAGCGACCGATCCGCCTCCTCGAAAAGGCCCAGGTGCGCCTCCGCCTGGGCGCGATGGCCGAGATACCAGACCGAGCGTGCGCCGATCTGGCCGAAGCGCTCGTGTCGCCATTGCTTCGTGAACCGCTCCTCATGCGGGGCAAGCCGTTCGAGCACCTGCCGTGCTTCGCCGCGCAAGATGAGTGCCTGCGAGGCCGCAAGGTCGGACTCCCTGATGCAACGCTCCACGCCGGCCTTGAGTGCACCCTGCTTCAGCGTTTCGGCCGGTTCGAGCGCCTCCTCGTAGCGACCATGGGAACTGTTCAGATAGCTCAGATGCAGGAGAACGTCCGAGATGCGCTGCGGATCACCCAATTCCATCGCCAGCTCGCGGGCTTCCAGCAACGGCGGGAGCGCTTTCCGATACTCGCCTAGCGCGCCGTAGGCGGGCCGCATCCGCACGCGCAGATCGATCGCCTGGGCAAGTGTGTCCTGCGTCTGCGGCAGGGCGTCCACCGCTTTACGCGCGTTTTCGAGAAACTGAGCCGCTGCGGCATAGGCCGAGCGCTCCTCTGCACGGCCGGCCGCAAGCAGCAGATAGTGCGCAGCGACCTCCCACCGTTCGGCCCTAAGCGCATGCTCGGCCAACTGCTCGATGTGATGGTTGATCGAGCCGGCATAGAGCTTTTCCATGGCAGACAGAACGCTCCCATGCAGCTTCCGGCGATCCTCCGTCAGAAGGGAGTCGTAGGCGACGTTTAAGGTCAGCGCGTGCTTAAACGTATATTCCACATGCGGAAAGCTTTGCACCTCGAAGAGGAATTCCAGATCCTGCAGCTTGGCCAGAGCCGAATCCAGCTCGGTTCCTGGCGATAAGAGCCGCAGCAAAGGATACGGCACATTCCGGCCAATCACAGCCGCGATCTGAAGGACTTGTCGCTCAGCCTCCCCGAGTTGCTGAATGCGCGCGGCGATCACCGACTGGACCGTTGAGGGGACGACCACATCCATGACGGCTCTCGTGGCCTGGAAGTGCCCCGGCGGGCCAACGAGAGCGCCGCTCGCAACCAGTGCCCGCACCATCTCTTCCAGGAAAAGCGGCGTCCCCTCGGCACGTTCGGCAAGAAGGGCGCGTAATTCCGGCAGGCTGGGATCGAAACCTAGCAATTCGCTCAGGAACTGTTCCATCTCTTCGCGAACGAAGCGCTCCAGCCGGATCTGCTGGAAATACCCGCGTCGGCTCCAGTTGTGCCGATAATGGGGCCGATAGGTGGCGATCAGCATGATGCGATTGGCGCCGATCGTATCGACGAGCCGGTTCAGGACGGCCTCGCTCTCATTGTCTATCCAGTGGACGTCCTCGACCAGCAGGGCCACCGGTGATTGCCTGCTCATCGCGACCAGGAATGCGCTCATTGCCTTGCAGACCCGCGCGGTTCGCTCCCGTGCGTCGATCTGTTGCCAGGCCTCGTCTTCGAGAGGCAGATCGGCCAGGAAGGAGAGTGGTGGAATATGGTGGGAATCGAGCTTAAGTTCCGCATGCTTGCGCAGGAAGCGGTCACGCGCCTCCGCCAGCGTGTCCTCGCCACGGATGCCGCAGGCCGAAAGCAAGAGCTTCTTCACCACCCCCAGGGAGACGGTCGAATCGAACTCCAGCCCGCCGCTTTCGAGAACCGCGAAGCTTGCCACCTCGTCGATTGCCAGGAATTCGTGAGCGAGCCGCGATTTGCCGAGGCCGGGATCGGCGACGATGCCGACCACCTGTCCATGCCCTTCCCGCACCCGCCGCCACGCCGCAAGCAGGACCTTGAGTTCCGCATCGCGCGCCACAAGTCCCGTCAGCCCGCGGTTTGCTCTCAAGTGCCAGCGGGAAAGGGCATGGTTCTCGTTGATGAGCTCATAGGTGCGCTCGTCCCGTCCGAGCTGCGGGTGCTCCGAATGCCGCATGCGCTGCATCTGGACGTAGCCGCCCGCCGCCGAGCGCGCCCGGGCCGTCGCTGCGATCGTGGCCCTGCGCAGCGCCCGCATCAGGCGGTTGGCGGCGCGCGGCGCCACGCCGTTAAGCTCTACCCGATTGCCGTCGGCGCTCCAGTGCTGGCGTACGACCACCTCGCCGGTATCGATCCCCGCCCTCAACCGCGCCCCGCCCTTTGACAGCTCCTCCACGGCGAGCTTGGCCGCAAGGGCGGCCCGGCAGGCCAGGAAAGCGTGATCTTCGGTGGCCCGCGCCAACCCGAAAGCCGCGGTGACGGTGCCGGCCAGACTGGCCGTCACCACGCCGCCATGGTCTACGATCACCTGCTCCAGGCGATCATAGACGGGCTGGAGCTCATGAACCGCCGCCTCCGGATCGACCGTCTCGAACACATCCAGCGGGCTCACGACCTCCGCCGCCAGCATGGTGACGTGCTGGCGAGCGCGGTCGATGCCCAGCCGGGACTGCGGCAGCGCCAGTTTTTGCATCTCCTCCGGGTCGGCCAGGAAACGGCGCGTTTCCTGCAGGAAAGTGGCGAAGGCGGGTTCGTGCGCGAGGAGCACATGGTTGGCGCTGTTCAGCGGCAGGAAGCGCGCCCCACGGATTTTTGCCGCTATTGCCTGTCCGTGCTCGAACGGAATGACCGCATCGCGGTTCGCGTGCATGACGAGTGTCGGCACGCGAATCCTCGGCAACAGGTCCTCCACGTCGATGTTGGCGGCTTCCTCGAACATCCGGTGCGCCACCTCGGGAGAAACGGTGACGCGCTGCAGCTCGTTGTACCACTCCCTCTGCTCCGGGGTGCCTTCCGGGATAAACATGGAGGTGAACATCTGCCGAAAAACGGGATCGTCCTGTCCCCAGCCCTCGCGCATCAGCGCACCCATCGCCTCGCGGCGAGCGATCTCGCGCGGGTCGCCCCGCTTGCGCCAGCCTTGCGTATAGCCGCCGTAAAGTACCATACCGACCACGCGCTCGGGATGACGTACGGTGTAGGCGATAGAAAGAGGGCAGCCCTGCGAGATGCCCAGCAGGAAGACACGCCGCAGCCCCGCTGCATCGATAATGCTTTCGAGGTCCGAGATCATCGCCTCGAAGGAAAGATCAGCGGGATCCCGATCCGACAGCCCGTTTCCGCGCTGGTCGTAGCGAACGAAGCGGAAATGCTCCGAAAGCCCCTCCATCCAGTGCTTCCACACCGGGCTGTCCCAGTCGCGCTCCAGATGCGACATCCAGTGTGAGGCCCGGACCAGTGGCGGGCCCTCGCCGCTCAGCGCATAGGCGAGCCGCACACCGTCGGGCGTCACACATCTCCGGATTTCCTGCACCAGCGGCTCCTGCCCCCGCGCTCCCCCCGGATACTCCTTGACTCGCGCGGGCTCGGCATCCTCCTCCGACGGTCGGCTCTGGACCATCGCGAGCTGGCGCGCCGCTTCGCTCAGTTTACGGATCTCAGCCCGTAGCGCATCGTCGTCAGGCTGCCGCGCCTGCAGAGTATGCGCATATGGCAGCGCCCGGACCGGCTCGTCGGCGAGCCTGTCAACGAGAACGCGCAGGACGCGAAGCCGTGTCACGTCGAGCTCGTCACCGATCGCAATCCTCCAGGCCTCGAACTCGGGGCAGCGCGGCAGCGATAGGTCATCGAGGAACGGGCCGCGAAAGGCGCCTGCCAACGCCTCCAGCGCATCGGTGTCGAGCATCTCGATTTCGCGGCTGCTAAGACCTCTGAGCGGTGCGATGTCGAGCACTATCCCGCTCTTGTTCAAGTGCACGGTGTTGCGGTCGGCTTCGAGAGCGCCCTCGACGATCTGCCTGATCTTCGACAGGCTCCAGCGTAGCGCACCGCGCGGATCGTCCGGGATCTCCCAAAACATCTCGCACAGCCGTTCGCGGCGCTGCGGCCGGTCGGTCAGGGCAAGATAGGCAAGGAGTGCGCGCGTTTTCTTCGACGGCGGCAGGGGGCTTGCTTCGCCGTTGTGAAGGACGGTCAGGTCTCCGAGAACGCGAATTTCAAGCGACACGGCAACCACCACTCAACTTTTAAATATATCAATTCGAACCTGCTGCCGGAAGCATCCATTTCATCAGGAACAATTCTGGAAGTGGAGCGGCGACCAGTGCCGGTCCCGGCCGCCTGGCATCTAACTTACGTTCTCAGGCAATTGGATAAGGGGCTACGCCATTTGTCTTGCGCGCTCTGCCACCCTCCAAAAGACATCACACCAGCGGATTCAACGCACGATTACACGCTTGCATCAACGTTGGTTTCTACGTCCGGCTTCTATCAGTGAAATCCTCACTGAAAACCAACCAACATCAGAGGCTACCATGTATAAGACCATCATTCTTTCCTCCCTCCTTGGCCTTCTCAGCGTCGGCAACGCGGCTGCCTTCGACGCCGCTTCGGGTTTCGGCCCTAGCGACGGAAATGACCAGCCGACTCCGCGCTTCCAGGTCGAAGGGCCCGTGGACCGGTCAGCGGTAACGTCCGGAGTCGCGAGTACCCACCGGCCGTACGGCTATGCTACCGGCGCGGCGATGGACCTGTCGGGCGGCACGCCCAAGTTCTCCGCCGCCCAGGGCTTTGGCCCGAGCGACGAGAACGATTTGCCTGCTCCACGCTTCCAGATCGCGCGCTGACCGGCGGCAACGGATTTCCGGAAGAATGCAGCCCCGGCATCCCCGGGGCTGCTTGTGGCACGGCCGGCCGACACGTCCCGGCGACATGGTGTTTCCGCATCAATTATCAGCCTGACCTATGCAATGCGGTCATCGAGCCAGTACGACGGTCAAATCTTTCCAGAGCGGACTGATGCATTTTTATGTCAACGTCTGCACTTGGCACTTGCCGTTGGGGTGGACGCCCCCCCTACCGCATCGCAGGTGGTCGAGGACACGAGCGATACCTTCAGTGAGATCGATGGCTGGGGCGAGTCCGAAAGAGGACTGCAACGCCGTGTCGCCACAGCGGAAGAACGCACCCTCAGGCTTGTCCGTCATGCCGGAAATTTTTGGGCTCCAGCCGATCTGCTTGCACACAATCCCCGCAAAATCGATGAACGAGGTGGCGATGCCGGTGGAGAGGTTGAGGCTGGCGCCGTTGGGGAGCCTATCTACGGTTTTCCATATGAAGTTTGCGCAGTCGGAGATGTGGATGAAGTCGCGGCATTGATGACCGCTCCCCCACACGAAAACCTCCTCGGCACCCTCCGCCTTCAAAAGCCTCTTGCAGATTGCCGGAAACGGATAGGCGAGATCCTGATCTTCGCCGTAGCCGCTGAAGGGCCGGTAGGCGACGGCGCGTCCGCCGTATCTTTCGACGTAGAGCTTCATGAGATATTCGCCAGTGAGCTTGGCCCAGCCATAGCTCAGGTCCGGCACGCCGAGCGCCTTTCTGAAGTCAATCATGTCTTCCGAGAGCTTTTGGTGCACCTCGGCGCGTTGAAGGCTGAGCGGATAGGCCGCGCTCGAGCTCAAGTAGATGACACAGCCGGGCCTTGTCCGGGCGGCCCATCGCCACATCGCCGCATCGATGGCGAGGTCCTCGGCGACGTAGAGCGCCTCCGTCTCGAGCTTGATGCGTCCGCCGACGATTGCGGCAAAGTGGAACACATAGTCGAAACGCGTCTGGAAACGGTTGAAGAACTGCCGGCAGTCCTCGTGCAGGAATGAAAAGGCGCTCTTTGGCGAAGTAGGCCATTGATCGGGGTGCAGTGCGCCCGTATCGGCCACCAGCGAATCGACGCAGACGACGTCAAACCCCTCCGAAAGCAGCTTCATGCAAAGATGGCGCCCTGCAAAGCCAGCTCCGCCTGTGACCAGTGCGCGTGCCATCACCCCCCCGATTGAGCGGCAAAACGAGTCTTGCCGGTGTAGATATCGATGATTTTCCGCGACCATTCCTCCCAGGTGGGGGCGATCTTCCTGCCGTAGGCGAACGCACCCAGGCTGAGGCGTTTCACGAGGTCGTCGCTCTGCATGAGGGCGATCTTTTCCGCCAGAGACTGAGCATTCCCACTCTCGAAGACCAGCCCAGCATTGTTCTCTGCCACCTCTTGGGCAATCAGCGCATTGCTGCTGACGATAACGGGTAAGCCGCTCATCAGTGCCTCAGCGGTCACCAAGCCGTAAGGCTCGGGCATACGCGACGGCATGATCAGATATCGCGTCTCCGCCGCGATACGCGCCACCTCGTCGTCCGCTAGCCATCCCGCCACCCAGCAATGGGGAAGCGCCTGCCGGATTTCCGGAAGCAATGGCCCTCGGCCAATGAGTGTCGCCGAGGTTTCTGTGATTTTTAGAGCCTCGGCCAATGTGCGGACACCCTTTTCCCAGGTCATCCGCCCCAGGAAAAGTATCCTTTCGTTCTTCCATGCCGCCACCGGCCCGTTGCGCGACAAAGGCTCAGCCGGTGTTCTGAGGGTTAGGAAGTTTTTGAGCGGACTGGCCCTCAGGTAAGGGCCCATGTTTTCATGCGCGAGGATCACACCGACGCGGTTCCAGAAGGCTTCGCCTGCCCCACGCTGGGTCACGGACCGCCCGAAACGCCACAGTTTGTGGAGATAATTGCGCTTGTCGCAATTGCTAATGAGGCACGGTAGGGAGAGCGGCCTGGCGCCGCAAATGCTACCCTTCCTGTAGTTGACGTACCCGCCATTGGGGCAGGTTAGGAAGAAGTCGTGTGTTGTCACCATCACCCTCACGTCGTGCCTGGCCAGCGCGTAGAAGATCGATGGCGAGAGAATCTGCGACCAGCCGTGGACGTGAACGACGGCTTCAGACGATCGCGCTTCAAGGAGCCGCCGCACCGCCCGATAGGCGTGTTTGTTGAAGTTTCTGCTGAACACGTCTGTCAGAGTGGCGCCGTCCCGCAGCGGTCTTTCGCCTAGCGCCTCGACTTGCGCTCCTGGAAATCGCGCATCTAATCCGGCACCATCGTCGCCGACGAGGATGGTGCACTCCATGCCGGCGGCCAGGCCCGCGTCCATACAGCGCATGGCCACTTTGGTGGCACCACCCCATACTGCGGAGACGTCGTTGAGAATTAAAAGGTGCATTCAACTTCCCCGCCACCCATACAGCGCGATCTTATCGTAGAGATCGACCGCGACTGCCCTCGTTACTGAAAGAGTTCCCGAGGCAGGATTCAAGCTGTCATTTTGCGGTATCTAGCGGGTACCCGGATTCGGCGCAGCTATGCAGTAGCCGGAGCTGTGAAAAGCCAATCGTCAGTAGCTTGAACGCGCCGGGATTGCCGGAGGCTCCAACTCTTGAGAAGCAGTAGAGCAGATTGGCATTAGACTGGCGTTGGTGATCATCGCCCTGGCCCGCTAATGAGGCCGGGGGCCCCGGCGGACTCGTATCATCTAGTCGAGTCCTCGCCAGGGCTTCCCTTCCTGCCACGCTCCCCCACACCATAAATACCGCGCTGGCTCTCCGGCCATTTGAGGTATCAAGGAGTTGCTGTGCCCCGTGACAGGCTGGCAATTCTGCCCCCTTCGCAGCCTCGTAGAAATTTGGATTATAGGCGTAGTTCTCTGTCCGCAAGAAGGAGGGGCGTCGGGTCAGGGGGCTCGGGGGAGTGAACCGACGCCCCACCAAGTGCCGGTGTGGCAGCCCAAATATGCGCCAAGGGCGTCACTTGGGGCCAGCGATGAAATGGGCGGTGACCTTCCGCCGCTCGTGGTAGCTTATACGCAACTTGGTAGGTGTGGCGCGAGTACGCGTCGACCGCTGCTCAAGATGCGGACGGTACAGAAACCAACTGAACCGGCAGAATAGGAAGCCGCAGCGCCTGCTGCCTCGCCGTGGTGGGTGTTTTCTTAGGCGGTATTAGGCTGGGCGGGGCCGCTGGCCCTGTCCAAACATTGCCAGCGTGCCGGTGATAAGTGCCACGTAGACGCCCCTAAAGACGGATTGCAGCAAGGCTGATCGCGATAAGCACTAGTAGCGATCCGGTGACGGCCAGCGTCAGCCGGCCGCTGATTTGGAAGAGAAGCCGGAGATCGACACTGAGGCCGAGGCCAGCCATGGCGACGAGCGCGAGCGCCTTGTGGATGGTCAGGGCGCCGGCGGCGAAACTTGTGGGGATAAAGCCCATGGTGCTGAGCGTGGCCAGCATCAGGAACGCCAGGATGAACGGAGGAAACATTCTTGTGAAAACCAGAGTCCCTCGCCATCCCGACGGCACGACCGCACCGTCCGGTTGCCCCGCGCGATGCCTTGCCGCGAGTGCCGACATGACCATCACAACGGGCCCAAGCAGCAGCACGCGTATGAGCTTCACGGTCGTGCCGATCTGCACCGCCTGCAGGCCCGCCGGCGCGGTGGCGGCCAGCACCTGGGGCACCGCATAGATCGTCAGCCCGGCCAGGATGCCGTACTCGCGATCGGCAAGATCGAAGAACGGGATGAGGAGCGGCAAATAAACGACGACCGCGACGCCCAGGATGGCGCTGAATGTTATGGCTGAAACAACATCCTCCCTCGATGCGCGGATCGCGGGTGCGATGGCGGCGATGGCGGAGTTGCCGCAAATGGCGTTGCCGCAGGCGATCAGGGCGGCCATATGCCTGCCGATCCCCAGCAACCGGCAGATGACATAACTGGCGATGATCGACACCAGGACGACGCTGACGATGATGCCGAGGAGACTAAGCCCTGCTTCGGCGATCCGATGCAAGCTGATCGACAAGCCCAGAAGCGCAACAGATACCTCCAGGAGAATTCTTGCGCTGAAATCGATGCCGGGCAGCAGCCTTGTGCCGGGTTCATGAAACCCGCGGACGGCGGCGGCGAGGAGGATCGCCAAAACCAACGCGTCCAGCCCTGCCCCCCTGGAGATGCTCTTCCCCAGTGCATCGGCAACGCTGGCCGCTATGGCAATGGCGAGGCATAGGCCGACGCCAGGAACCAGATGCATCACGCGCGAGCGCTTCATTCGACGAAGGCACGCTCTATGACGAATTCGGCGGGCCGACTGTTGGAGCCCTCGGCGAGCCCAGCCTCCTCGACCAGGGCTTTGGTCTCGCGCAGCATCTCCATGGAGCCGCAGATCATGACGCGGTCGACTGTTGGATCGAAAGCCGGCACTCCGAGATCGGCAAAAAGGCTGCCCGATCGAATGAGGTCCGTTATGCGGCCCTGTCGTTGATAGGATTCGCGGGTGGTGGTGGGGTAGTGCACGAGCTTTCCGGGATCGAACAGTTCGACCAGCATCTCGTCGCCGCGGATGGCTTCCACGAGATCGATGCCGTAGCGGAGTTCCGCCACCTGGCGGCAGGTGTGGGTGAGGACCACCTCGTCGAACTTCTCATAGGTTTCCGGATCGCGGATGAGGCTGGCGAAAGGCGCGATCCCGGTCCCGGTCGAAAGCATGTAGAGCCGCCTGCCGGGGACAAGGGCATCGTTGACCAGCGTCCCGGTGGCCTTCTGGCGCATCAGAATCTCGTCTCCCGGTTTTATCTTCTGGAGCCGGGATGTCAGCGGGCCGTCAAGCACCTTTATTGAGAAGAACTCCAGCTCTTCGTCCCAGGAAGGGCTGGCGATGGAATAGGCGCGAAACAGGGGCTTACCATTCACCATCAGGCCGATCATCACGAACTCGCCGGACCGGAAGCGGAAGCTTGCCGGCCGGGTCGTGCGAAAGCTGAAAAGGCTGTCGGTATAGTGCCGCACGTCGAGGACGCGGAGCAGGAGGGCCCCGGCGGGTGCCGCGGCGGTGACGGTTTCTGGGCTGGTGATAACGTTCATGGCTCGGCAATTCCCCAAGAGTTGCGGATGTCGCTCAGGCGGTTTCGGCCGCTTCCTCGCTCAGGAAGCGCAGCTTGTCGGGAACGCCGTTCCATTCTTCAGCATCCGCAAGCGGATCTTTCTTCTCGGTGATTACGGGCCAGACCGCGGCGTATTGTGCATTGATCGCCAACCAATCCTCCGCGCTTTCGGCCGCATCGGAAATGATGGCGTCGGCGGGACATTCGGGCTCGCAAACGCCGCAATCGATGCATTCGTCGGGATTGATGACGAGCATGTTCTCGCCTTCGTAAAAGCAGTCCACGGGACAGACTTCGACACAGTCTGTATATTTGCAGCGGATGCAATTGTCCGTGACGACGAAGGTCATAGCTGTCCCCTTGAGGCGTTCATCAGTCGATCCGACCATGCGCCCGAAGATGCCGGGACTTCAGTCAACTAGTTGCTATTCCCGTTCCCCGCGAAATGGTTTTCTTCCTTCCCGACACGGAGGGAGAAGGCATGACCGCCGATGAGCCATCACCGCAGGCCCCGCCGCGCGAAATACGGGTTTCCACCAAGCGCGACCGGCTGACGCTCGTCTGGGCCGATGGCCGCGAGGACGTGCTTGAGGCAGTGGTGTTGCGGCAGAACTGCCAGTCGGCCAAGGCCAAGCACCTGCGCCTGATGGGCACTGCCCTTCCCCCCGCCGTGGATGTCCGCATCGCGGCAGTCAATCCCGTCGGCAGCTATGCCATCAACATCGCCTTCTCCGACGGCCACGACCGCGGGATCTATCCCTGGAGTTTCCTCGCGGAACTTACGGCCGACACGAAGGCAATAACTTGACTGACAGCGTGACGCCTTCGCGCCTAGCCTCCTCGCAGAAGCCTATTCTTCAGGAGAACGGGAATGGATGATATCCGATCGGGCCTGTCCGAAGTGGAATGCGATGTCCTCATCATCGGCGGCGGCACCGCCGGGCCGATGGCGGCCTACAAGGCCAGGAAGAAGAACCCGGACGCCACGGTCATCCTTCTGGAAAAGGCCAATGTGAAGCGCTCGGGCGCCATCTCCATGGGCATGGATGGGCTGAACAACGCCGTCATTCCCGGCCATTCGACGCCTGAGCAGTACACAAAGGAGATCACCATCGCCAATGACGGCATCTGCGATCAGGCCGCCGTTTATAAATATGCCCAGAACTGCTACGGCATTATCCAGGAGCTCGACCAGTTCGGCATCCGGTTCCAGAAGGACGAGAACGGCGAATATGACGTGAAGAAGGTCCACCACATGGGGGCCTACGTCCTGCCGATGCCGAACGGCGAAACCGTCAAGAAGGCGCTTTACCGCCAGTTGCGGCGCATGCGTGTGCTCATCTCCAATCGCTTCATGGCCACCCGGCTCCTGACCGGCAAGAGCGGGCGCGCGGCCGGTGCCATCGCAGTGAACACGCGAAGCGGCGAGTTCCTGGTCATCAAAGCCAAGGCCGTCATCATGTGCATGGGTGCGGCCGGGCGGCTTGGCCTACCGACCTCCGGCTATCTTTTCGGCACCTACGAGAATGCCGCCAATTCCGGCGAGGGCTATGCCATGGCCTATCACGCCGGCGCCAAGCTCGCCAATCTCGAGTGCTTTCAGATCAACCCGCTGATCAAGGACTATAACGGTCCTGCCTGCGCCTATGTCGCCGGCCCCTTCGGTGGCTACACGGCCAACAGCCAGAACGAGCGCTTTATCGAATGCGACTACTGGTCCGGTCAGATGATGCAGGAATTCTACAATGAGCTCACGTCGGGCAAGGGTCCGGTCTACCTCAAGCTTAATCATTTGCACGAGGACACCGCGAACCATATCGAGCAGATCCTGCATACGGTGGAACGCCCGACCCGCGGTCGCTTCCACGATGGGCGCGGCACGCGATATGCCCGCGACATGATCGAGATGCACATCTCCGAGATCGGCTTCTGCTCCGGCCACTCCGCATCCGGGGTCTATGTCGACGAATTCGCTCGCACGACCATCCCCGGCCTCTATGCCGCCGGCGACATGGCGAGCGTGCCGCACAACTACATGCTTGGCGCCTTCACCAACGGCGCCGTCGCCGGCGAGGATGCAATCGATTTCGCGGCGCAGGTGGATTTCGAAGACTATGACGGCGAAGCCATCGCCGCCGAACAGGAACGGGTGCTGGCGCCTACCAGGCGCGAGGACGGCATTCCGCCCAACCAGATCGAATACAAGATCCGCCGCCTCGTGAACGACTATCTGCAGCCGCCCAAGGTGACAAAGAAATACGAGATCTGCCAGTCACGGCTGGCAGAGGTGCGCGAAGACATGCAGAACGCCATGATCGCCCGCGACGCACACGAACTGATGCGCGCGACCGAGGTTGCAAGCATCCTGGACTGCGCCGACATGGCGGCATTTGCCTCGCTCTTCCGCCAGGAAAGCCGCTGGGGCCTCTACCACTGGCGAGTGGACCATCCCGAACGCAACGAGGAGCAATGGAAGTGCCACGTTCTCCTGTCCAAGCAGGACGGCGCGATGGCCTGCGAGAAGCATCCGATCCAGCCCTACATCATCCCAATCGCCGACGACGAGAAGGATGCCTACTACAACCAGCGTATCCAGGCACAGGCCTGACGCGCCGCCCGGGAGCCCGAAACGATGCCGCTAGCCAATACAGCCACATCCGTGCCCGTCGTCGTCGACGAGGACAAATGTATCGCCGACAAGGGCTGCACGGTCTGCGTCGATGTCTGTCCGCTCGATGTCCTGAGGATCAGCGACCTCACCGGTAAGGCCTACATGAAGTATGACGAGTGCTGGTACTGCATGCCCTGCGAGGCGGACTGCCCGACCGGCGCCGTCACCGTCAACATTCCCTACCTGCTGAAGTGAGGTCGACATGGTGCTTCAACCGTTCGAGGATTTCAGCGACGTCGAGGATCTGGCGGCCGGGCTGGCGGATAACGATCCGGCCGTCCGCCGCGTCGCGGTGATGGAACTGGCCGACACCGCCGCGCCCGAGGCCATAGAGTATATCGGCAGCGCGCTCAGGGACGAAAGCGCGGAAGTGCGGTTGCAGGCCGCCATCGCGCTTGGTGAGTTTGATGGCCCTGAAGCCGCTGCTGCCCTTGGCCTCGGCCTTCAGGACGGCGACCAGCGCGTCGCGCAGGCGGCGGCCGACAGCTTGGCCGAGTTGAAGGACCCACAAGCGGCGACGCAGATCCTGCCGCTCACGCGGCATGACAGCGCGTTCGTGCGCGCCGGAGCGCTGCGCGGCCTCAAGGAATTGCGCAGCCCGAATGCGCTGACGTGCGGCCTGAAGGCCCTGGGCGATCCTGAACCGGGCGTTCGTGTTCAAGCAATTGGTGTGGTCGGCTACCTGAAACCCGACGAGGCGCTGCCGGCGCTGATCGGCTGCTGCCGCGACATCTCTGCCGAGGTCAGACGCACGGCTGTCGGCGCCCTCGCCTTTTCCGCCTCGCCCCATGTCGCCGATGCGCTTGTCGGCGCCCTGCGGGACGAGGACTGGGCCGTGCGCGAAACGGCAGCCGAGGTGCTCGGCAGGTCCGGCTTTCGCAAGGCAGCCGATCCGCTCATGGCCCTGCTCGACGATTCCTATTGGCAGGTCCGGCTGAAGGCCGTGCGTAGCCTTGGTCAACTGAAGGCGGTGAAGGCCGTCCATGTGATAGCAGCCGCGCTTGATCACCAGATCGGCAATCTTCGCAAGGAGGCGGCCGCGGCCCTCGGCGAGATCGCCGACAGCGCCGCACTTGTCTATCTCGAAAAGCTCGTCGATGATCCTGATCCGGAAGTTCGCAAGAATGTGCGGTGGGCTCTAAGCCGCATCGCCGGCTGAGAAGTCCCCGGCCGGCAATCGTTTTATTTTGTTCGACCCAGGTAGCGGAGCCTACCCAGGAAGGAGCATTGGCAATGGCACTGTTGATGGGCACAGAGCCGGCACCGCCGAAGGTGCCTCGCCGCCCCGCGGCGCAACAGGTCAACCGGGTTCCCAAATACAGAAAGATCAAGGATGAGCTGATGCACGGCATCCTTTCGGGCGAGTATTCGCCCGGCTCCTGTCTGCCGAGCGAGAGCGAACTGGCGAAGCGCTTCGGCGTAAGCCGCGTCACCGTCCGCATGGCACTCGACCTCTTGAGCGAGGCCCAACTCGTGGACGGCCATCAGGGCAAGGGCCATTTGGTGCGGAACCTGACAGCGATCCAGGATCTAGGGCGCCTGCAAGGCTTCGGCGAGATCATGGCTCCACTTGGCGTTGCGGCTCGCTCGCAGGTGCTGGGCACAAGCCAGGTGAAGGCGCCGCCGGAGGTGGCCCAGGCACTGCAGCTGGAGCGCGGCGCGCCAGTAATTAGGATCGAGCGCCTGCGGATCGCGGCAAATTTGGCGATGTCGATGGATATCAGTTTCTTTCCTCTGGATATCGGCGAACCGCTTCTCGGCCTCGACCTTGCCAAGGTAGATATATTCAAGCTGATCGAGACCTCGCTGCGGGTCGAGATCGGTTTTGCGGATATCGTGATGGATGTCGTGGTGCCCGAGCAGGCGGTGCGCGACCAGCTTGGACTCGACGCCGATGAAACGCTGATCCGCATCGAGCGCTTGACCTACGATTCCCGATGCCGTCCGATCGACTTCGAATATCTTTTCGGCCGCGCCGATGCCCACAGGTTCAAGCTGCGGGTACCGCGATGGTAGGCCGCGTCGGCAGAAGGCAGATGCTCCGGCTCGCCGCAGCAGCCGCATGCCATCTCGCCATCCCGCGGCCCGCTACCGCCACGGCCCTGGTGCCGGCTCCCTCACCGCTCGCCGGGCCCGAGCTCGACATTCCCGATCTCGCCGGAAATCTCCACCGCCTGGCCGACTATCAGGGCAAAGTGCTCGTGGTCGCGTTCTGGGCGGCGTGGTGTCCGCCGTGCCGCAAGGAAATGCCGTCACTGGCCCGGCTCAGCCGCAGCCTCCCAGCCGACCGCTTTGCAATCCTAGCCGTCAATCTCGGCGACGGGCCGGAACGCATCGGCAATTTCCTCGACCGGGTCGATCATAGCGGGCTGCCGATCCTCACCGACCAGGCAAGCAAGCTCGCTTCTGCCTGGCATGTTCGCGGGCTGCCGGTCAGCTACGTTCTCGATCCCGCCGGCCAGGTCACATACGCAGTCATGGGCAGCCTCGAATGGGATAGCCCCGCTGTCCGCGCCCAACTCCTGGACCTCGGCGCTTCCTGATCCCGCAGCCAGACGAAAATCACGATAATTAAAGAACAGGACGCATGAAACCTGCCATTGCTCCTGTTGTTTTGCCGATCATCTATGCGGCTGTCCACAGGTCGAATGGCTGAACTTGTATTATTTCTTTCCCGTTCTTCCTGTTGATTCGGAAAGCATCTGCATCCCCCGTAGGCTCCAATTTCGCGGCAGCCCTTTCTTGGAGCCACCGCATGTTGCGCTGCAACAGTCCGTTATCTTTTATATATCAGTGGGTTACGAAGACCATCAACTCGCACCCACAGAATTGGCACAGGAATTGCTTTGCTTATGACGGCCTAAGACAAACAGGCACTGAGGAGCAGCCAATGAAATACCGTTCGCTTTTACTCGGACTCGGGCTCGCACTGACAGTCTCGGTTCCGGCTTATGCAAAGACGATTGACATAGCCATCGGGCACCAGAGCATGTGCACCGACACCTATATGGCCGGCATCGTCGTCAAGGAACTTGAACTTCTGGAAAAGCACCTCCCCACGGGCGGCGACTATGCCGACGTGACCTACAACATTAGCTGGAGCGACTATACCTCCGGCGGGCCGATCACCAACCAGATGCTCGCCAACAAGCTGAATATCGGCGTGATGGGCGACTATCCGCTGATCGTCAATGGCGCCAAGTTCCAGGAGACGGAGTCCCTGCGCACCCTCTACGTGGCCGGAACCGGCTACAATCTGAAGGGCAGCGGAAACGCGGTGGTCGTCCCCGTCGCATCGGACATCTACAGCTTCGACGATCTCAAGGGCAAGGCGGTCTCCACCCCGGTCGGCTCGGCCGCCTGGGGCATGCTTCTGAAGGCGTTGCAGGATTCCGATATCGGTGTGGAGCAAGTCTCGCTCAAGAACCAGAGCCCCGCCGTCGGCGCGGCGAACATCGCCGCCGGCAAGATCGATGCCCATGCTGATTTCTGCCCGTGGTCGGAGCTGATGGAGTTCCGCGGCACTGGCCGCAAGATCTATGACGGCAGCGAGGCCGGCGTTCCCTATCTCCATGGCGTCGTTGTCCGCGAGGACTTCGCCAAGGAATATCCAGAGGTCGTCACCGCCTTCGTGAAGGCGATCATCGATGCCGGAGCCTGGATCAAGGCCGACCCCATGAAAGCTGTCGAGCAGATGGAGAAATGGACCGGCGTCGAGAAGGAGGTGCTCTACATCTACTTCTCCAAGGGCGGTCACCTGACGCTCGACCCGACCATCAAGGACGAGTGGGTTGAGGCGTTGAAATTCGACCACACGGTCCTGGCGCACGAGCAGGCAATCCCGCCGCTCGATTTCGAAGCCTGGATCACCGAGGACTTCGTGAAAGCAGCCTACGCCGAGATGGGCCACGATTATGCGGCGGACAAGGCGTCGTTGGTCGATCCCGTGGCCGCCAATTCCGGGCTACCCAACGAGATATGGCATGCCCGCGACGGCATCTCGACGTTCGGCACCTTGCCCGAATTCCTGAAGGCGGTCGCCGAACTCGAGGCCACCGGCGCCAAGCTCAATGCCACCTATGTCTACGACAAGGAGACGGGACTGAAGCTTTTCGGCAAGACCGCCTTCTTCGTACACACCCCGGATGGCGGCTACGAAACCTTCCTGCGCAAGCCGGAAGCCGACGCCTATGCGGCGGAAGCGGGCGGCGAAGTAATCGACATGGCAGCGGCCGTGGCCACCTTTGCTCCGACCGAATGACCGAGGAGGCCCGGAATGCCGGCCCCGGCCGGTGTTCCCCGACAGCACAACGCCGATTCATCACAGGGGAACAGAAGCGCCATGTCAGTAAAAGCCCGCGCCAGCGAATTGGAGATACTAGAGACCGCCGAAATAAGCGCGGGTGAGGCCCGCGCCGTGCCGTCTGCCCCGTTCGAAGCAGGCGGGCCCCGGCGATCTCTCCCAAGCCTCGCTACACATGCCTTGGGCCTGCTTCAAAGCCACGGCCCGAGCTTCACAGTCAGCCTGGGCGCCCTTCTTGCCGGCTTGGTGCTCTGGCATCTCGCCACGCTCTACAAATTCAATTTCTACATCGATTTTGAGAACACGCCCTCGCCGGTCCAGGTGGGCAAATCCTTCCTCGGACACCTGTCGACGCAGGATTTCTACATCCATATCGGCGTTTCCATGCAGCGCATTGTGACGGGCTATCTGTTGGCCGCCGGCCTCGGCATCACCGTCGGCGTCGCCATGGCGCGCTCGCGCATCGCCCGCGCCGCCATCTACCCCTATATCGAGGTTCTGCGCCCAATCCCTGCCGTAGCCTGGATTCCACTTGCCATCCTGATGTGGCCGACCGAAGAGTCCTCGATCATCTACATCACCTTCCTCGGTGCCCTTTTCCCGGTCGTACTCAACACATTGCATGGGGTAGAGCAGACGCCGGAGGTTCTGGTGCGTGCGGCAAGGTCATTGGGCGCCACGCGCTTGCAGATATTGTGGCACGTCATCCTGCCGGCCGCGCTGCCCAGTATCGCAGCCGGGCTTGCCATCGGCATGGGCGTTAGTTGGTTCTCGCTGCTAGCCGGCGAGATCATCTCCGGCCAGTATGGCATCGGCTATTTCACCTGGAACGCCTACTCCCTCATCAACTATCCCGACATCGTCGTCGGCATGCTGATCATCGGTGGGCTCGGGACGCTCTCCACCTATGCGGTCAGGCTCTTCATGCGGCCCTTCCTTGGCTGGCAGAGGAGAGCCCGGTAATGGAGGGCCGGACGGTGACTGCGCTCAAGGCCGCCTCGGCCCGGCGTGGACTGTGGGTGGGGATCGCGTTCGGTTTCGTGCTTCTCCACCATGCAGTCCAGCTCGCCGCGCTCATCTTTGCGTTCGGCCATCTCCCGAACTATTGGGCCGGCTATAATTGGCCGAAGAATGTCTGGATCATCTTTTCATCCACGCCATCGCTTTCCGACAGCCTTTCCATCGCCGCCGACGAGTGGCTCTTGGAGACGGGCTACATGAACCGCGATTTCGGCCTCGGCATCGCCGAATGGGCATTCAGCGTCATGCCGTCCAAGGCGCTCGCGGTCCTGGTGCTCGGCGCCATGGCCGCCACGGTTTCTGTCCTACTCTTGGATCGACGCTTCACGGCCGCCCCGGGCCAACGATGCACCTCTGCCGGCCTCGCCGCAGCCGGTGTGCTGCTGGGCGCGTTTACGTCAGCCAGCATGCACTGGGTCGGGGCCTGCGCGGAGCCTTCCTGGGTTGTCGGCCTTACCATGCTGGGGCTCGGCGTACCCACCGCGCTCTGGCTGGAGCCCGCCGGTCCATGGCTTGCAGCGGCGGGCTTCGTCCTCCTGGCAATAGCCGTCGTTGTCGCAACGGCTCCACGCAAGACATCGGCGCCGCGCGGGGTGAATGGCCTCGCCCTCGGCGATCCATACGCTTCATGAGGTATCGAGCATGAATGTCCAAGTCGTATCGCTTGAAACACGCAGCAAGGCAAAGCGCTTCGGCGGCAAGAGTGGCGGGCGCGGCCACATTCAGATCAAGGGTGTGACCGTCCGCTTCGGGCACGGCGCGGATGCCCATCAGGCCGTGAGGGAGACCTCACTCGATATCCCACCGGGCCAGTTCGTCTGTCTCCTGGGTCCCTCTGGATGTGGGAAGTCGACCCTGCTCAACTCCATCGCCGGCTATATCATGCCGAGCACGGGCTCGATCCAGGTCGATGGTGAGGCGGTGAAGGAGCCGGGTCCCGAGCGCGGCATGGTCTTCCAGCAATATTCGCTATTTCCGTGGAAGACCATCCGCGACAACATAGCCTTCGGCCCCAAGGTGGCCGGCCGCGGCTATGCTGAGTGCAGCTCGATCGCCAACACCTTCCTGGAAATGGTCGGCCTCACTAGGTTCGCCGACAAATATCCGACCGAGCTCTCCGGCGGCATGCAGCAGCGTGTCGGCATAGCCCGGGCGCTCGCCAACTATCCGAGCGTGCTCCTGATGGACGAGCCATTCGGCGCGCTCGATGCTCAGACACGCCTGATGATGCAGGAAAACCTTCTGAAGATCTGGAGCGAGTTCGGCACAACGGTCGTGTTCGTGACGCACGACGTCGACGAAGCGATTTTCCTCGCCGACCGCGTTCTGGTGATGAGCGCCAGCCCCGGCTCCATCATCGCTGATCTCGCTGTGCCGCTCCCCCGGCCGCGCGTGCTGGACATGGCAACCTCGCCGGATTTCATGGAGATCAAGAAAGAGTGCCTAGAGCAAATCCGATCCGAGAGCCTGAAGGCTTTCGAAGAGCAAGATCGCTGACATGGCGATACGGTCCTTCTGTCTGGCGCTCACCCTCCTGGTCGCGGCGCCGGCCCTGGCGCAGGACGTGAAGGGTGTCATACTCGACGAACCCTCGCAGCTCGGGGATTTCCAACTCACCGACCACAGGGGCGAGCCCTTCACGCTCGAGGATCTCGTGGGCCAGTGGTCGCTGGTCTTCCTGGGCTTTACCCACTGCCCGGATGTGTGTCCGTTCACGCTCGCCAATCTGGAAGCGGTGAGAAGCCAGCTGTCGATGCTGGTGCCGCCCGAGCGGCTGCCGCAGATCGTCTTCCTCGCCGTGGACCCGGCTCGTGACCGGCCGGTGTTGGCCGACTACGTGGCGCATTTCGACCTTTCCTTCATCGGTATCACAGGCGAGCCCGGCGAGATCGCTCGTCTCGCCCACGGCCTGGACGCCTATTACCGACTGGAGAAGAAAAGCGACGACGACGATGCCTATGACGTGGTGCACAGCGCCGCTGTCGCCGTGGTCAATCCCGCGGGCGCGGTGAAGGCCAAGATCACCCCGCCCTTCCATCCGCAGGGCACCGCCAACTACCTCCATCTGCTGTTGCGCGGGATGGAAGGCATCAACTGAGCCGGGAGACGCGACAATGAAGCTTCCGTTCTGGACAATACTTATGGCAGCCCTCACGGCCTCTGCCATGCCTCTGCGTCCCGCTGCCGCGCACGACCATGGCGCCCACCCTGCCAGCGTTGCCGCGCCGGTCAAGGTCAGGCAGGCATGGTCCCCGCGCGGCGTTCCAGGCGTGGATACCCGGGCCGTCTATTTCGAGCTGGTCAACGGCGGCACCGCTCCCCTCGTCATTATCGGCGCCGAGAGTCCCGGCTTCAGGCGCGGCGTCATTCACGAGACGACAACAGCCAGCGGGCTGACCCGCATGACCCCCGTGGAACAGCTAACGGTGCCGCCCGGCCAAAGCGCCTCGTTCCGCCCGCAAGAACTGCATCTGATGCTGACTGGCGCCGGGCCCGAGCACCAGGAGAACAAGACGCTGCCGGTCCGCCTCCTCTTCGCGGATGGGACGAGCCTTTCCTTCGAAGCGCTAGTTCATGAGGCGGACGGCCAGCACGAAAATCACCGCCACCGAGCAGCGATGCCGAAATCCTGAGAAGGCACAACGCCGATGCAGACCGCCCGACCGCCACAGCAACCGGACCGCCTGAAGTCCTGGGCAAGCAGTCTTGCGAAGGCGCTTCTGGTTCTGTGCCTGTGCACCGGCATCGCGGGAGCCGACATGCTGGATACGGACGGCATGGAGCCATGGGAGCTTTGCGGCCTGTGCCATGGCCTGCAGGGCGTGAGCCCTGTGCCGCGCTTCCCGCATCTCGCCCATCAGAGCACAGCCTACATAGAAAAGCAGTTCCGCGATTTCCGAGATGGCCTGCGCCACAACGACGGCGGGCAGATGGGGACCGTCACGATGGAGATCGAGCCGGAGGCCCTACCGAAGATCGCCGCATATTTTGCCAAACAGCCACCACCGCCGCCAGTGCTGGAGGAGGGCCCCCGCTTCGCGCAAGGCAGAGACCTATTCCTGCTCGGCCGGGCAGGCTTGCGCGCCTGCATCGACTGTCACGGCCCTTTAGCTAGCGCGGCCGATGTGCCGTGGCTCGAGGCACAGCACCGGGACTATCTCCTCAAGCAGCTTTCCGATTTCGCGAGCGGAGCGCGCAGCAACGATCCTGGCGGGGTAATGCAGGCCTTGGCCGAGAGCCTTGAGCCGGCCGAGCGCGAGGCCCTTGCGGATTATCTGGCGGCGACCGAACGGCCAAATGGGGATTTCGAGTGATGCTGATGGAAAATCCGTCCGATACGCGCGGCAACGATGACGATCGCAGGTCCGCAGTCTATCTGAGCGAGGTGCAGCTGGATCTCGACGAGGGCGCCAGTTTCCTCGACCGGCTGGACCCCGCCGAGATCACCCGGTTGCGCGCGGCCGGCACGACGCGCACCGCCCGGCGCGGCGAGGGCATCTTCTTCCAGGGGGACACACACAACGGCATCTGGCTCATCGAAAGCGGCATCGTGCGCACCTTCTATGTCGGCCCCTCGGGCCGCGAGATCACGCTCGCCATCTGGACCTCCGGCCATTTCGTCGGCGGGCCGGAAGTCTTCGGCGGCGGTGCCCATATCTGGTCGGCCGATGTGCAGGAGGATGCACGGCTTCTTTTCCTGACCGGCACGAATATCCGCCGTCTGGTGGAAACCATGCCGCAATTCGCGATCTGCCTGATCGACGGTCTGGTGGCCAAGGGCAAGTGCTATTCGGCCCTCGTGCAAATGCTGGGCACGCGCTCGGTCGTCGAAAGGCTTGCCTATCTCCTGATAATCTTCGCCGATACCTATGGGCGCAGAGATGGAAACCGGCTCCATATCGACAGGAAGATCACTCACGACGAACTGGCCAACATCGTTGGCGCGACGCGACAATGGGTGACGATGACGCTCGACAAGCTCCAGAAGCGGGGGATCATCTCTGTCAGCCGCCAGCGCATTGTCATAGAGCAATACGATATGCTGCATGGATTGATCGGGGGAGCGTGAGGTATGCCACTCGACCGCGACGTTGCGGTCGAGATGGTTCAGAACACGCATAAGCCGATCAATCGTAAACTTGCCGGCGACATATCACAGCTCGCGATGAGACGATTTGGAATCCGAGGATGGAGTCGGGTTGACCTGCCCTCTGCCTGGAAGCCGAGAACGCTGCTCGCCACGATCCACCAAAGGGGGCGGCACATCATCGGCATATGGCGGCTGCCTATTTTGTATTCATGCTTTGCCTAAAATAGCTACTTTGTATACAATTATATAGAACGCGGTACTCATATTATTCAATGAATTCAATACATTGATCTCCTGGCATGGCTGTTGCTTGTAGGTTTCTTGCGGCCGTCCCCGCCAGCCCGAATCCTCCCGAAGCCATGGAGAGACACAGTGAAACGTCGCAATTTCCTCACGGCAGCAGCCGCTGCGACCATAACGGCACCGATCGCCGCCCCATCAGTTGCGCGGGCGCAGACGAGCTTCAACTGGAAGATGACCAATGCCTATGGACCCGGATCGCCCTTCTATGTGGAAGGCCCGGGCAGCCCGACCGATTTCTGCAAGAAGGTCGAGGCCATGTCCGGCGGCCGGCTCAGGATCCAGCACTTCGCCGCTGGCGAACTGATCCCCGCGCTCGAGGGCTTTGACGCCGTGCGCAACGGCACAGTGGAGATGAACTCTGCCAACGCCTATTTCTGGGCCGGCCGCCTGCCGGCCGCACAGTATTTCACCACTGTTCCCTTCGGCATGAATTTCCAGGGCCAGAACGCATGGCTCTACCATGGCGGCGGCATGGAATTGTGGGATGAACTCTACACATCCCTCGGCCTGAAGGCACTGCCGATCGGCAATACGGGCGTGCAGATGACCGGCTGGTTCCGCGAGCCCATTACATCGATCGAGGACTTCCGGGGACTGAAGATGCGCATTCCGGGACTGGCCGGCAAGGTCTACGCCACGCTCGGTGTCGATGTGAAGCTTTTGCCCGGCGGCGAGATCTTCCCTGCGCTCGAGCGCGGCGTCATCGACGCCGCCGAATTCGTCGGCCCCTACCAAGACCGCCGCCTTGGCCTGCAGAACGCGGCCAAATACTACTACACCACCGGCTGGCATGAGCCCTGCAATGTCACCGAGCTGCTGATCAATAAGACCGCCTGGGAAAGCCTGCCGGCCGACCTGCAGGCCATCGTCCAGACCGCCGCCATGGCCTGCAACCTGGAAAGCTATGCCTGGTGCGAAGCCAACAATGCCGCGGCGCTGAAGGATCTGGTCGACAATTTCGGCGTTCAGGCCAATGTCCTGCCGCCGGAGGTGGTCGCCGCCCTCAAGGCCGCGACGGCGACAGCACTTGAAGAGGTCGCCGCTTCGGACCCTGCCGTCCGCAAGGTCCACGACGCCTTCATGGCCTTCAAGGCGGAACACGACAGCTGGACCGCGATCGCCGAGAAGCCGCTTTACGACCTGAAAGCCTGATACCCATGCGTGCGGTTTTGACCAATGCAGCGGACGGCGCCACGCGCGCCGTCCGGGTGGTAGGGCATTTTGCAGCCTGGAGCGGGCTGGCGCTCGTGCTGGTCGTCGCCGGCAACGTGCTTGGCCGCTATCTGTTCGGACTTAGCAGTGTGGCGATGCAGGAAATGGAATGGCACCTGATGGCGGTCGGCGCGCTGTTCGGCATGGCTTACGGGCTCAACCAGGGCAGCGAGGTGCGCGTGGATGTATTCTACGACCGGTTCGACGCGCGGACAAAAGGCATCATCGACACGCTCTCGGCGCTCCTCTTGGCGCTTTCGGCGCTGGCGCTCGCCTGGCTGTCGATCGGATATGTCGAGCAGAGTTTTTCCATCAACGAGGGATCGCCCGATCCTGGCGGCCTTGCCTATCGCTACATCCTCAAGGCCGCTCTGCCAGTGGCTTTCATGCTGCTTTCACTACAGGCTGCGGCCCTTTTCCTGAAGCACATTGCCGGTCTGCTCGCGATCCCCACCGACGAAGCCCCCGCCTCCTCGGTCGAATCGGAATAGCCTGATGCCTTATACAGAGCTTCTGGCGCTGTGTATGATCGGCGCATTCTTCGTCATGCTCCTCGCGGGCATTCCGGTCGCTGTCTGCCTTGGTATGACGGGCTTCGTCTTTGGCTATTTGGGCTTCGGTACGAGCCTGTTCGGCCTTCTGCCGGCCCGCGTCTTCGGTGTGGTGACCAACTACACGCTTCTTGCCCTGCCGCTTTTCATCTTCATGGGGCTGATGCTTGAGAAATCGAAGATCGCCGAAGACCTGCTCGAAGTGATCGGTCTTGCCATGGGCGGGTTGCGCGGCGGCATGGCACTGGCCATCATCCTGGTCGGTGTGCTGATGGGGGCGGCCTCCGGCGTCGTCGGCGCCACGGTGGTCACGCTCGGCCTCATCGCGCTCGGGCCGATCGTCAACCGCGGCTACGACCGTGGTATCGCGAGCGGCGTCATCTGCGCTTCCGGCACGCTGGGGCAGATCATCCCGCCAAGCCTGGTCCTGATCCTGCTTGCAGACATCATGGGCGAGTCGGTCGGCACACTCTTTGCCGCCGCCCTCGTTCCAGGCCTCATCCTCGCGCTGATCTTCATCGCCTATGTTCTGGTGCTAGGCTTCGTTTCCCCGGACACGATGCCGGCCATCCCCAAGCAGGAGCGCGATCTGGTGTCGGGTCGTGCGCTTGCGGGCAAGCTTCTCAGGGTCGTCTTTCCGCCCCTTGCCCTCATCTTCCTGGTGTTGGGCTCCATCATCGGAGGTGTCGCCGCTCCGACCGAGGCCGCTTCCATGGGTGCACTCGGCAGCATCGTCCTGGCGCTCCTCGCAGGCCGCCTCGACTTTACGACCATGCGCGATGTCGTGCGATCGAGCTTTGCGACGAGCGCCATGGTATTTCTCATTCTTATCTTCTCCCAACCATTCGCGCTCGCCTTTCGGGGCCTGGGCGGCGAGCGTCTCGTGCAAGATGCCTTCGCGCTTGTGCCAGGCGGCCTCGACGGCCAGATCCTCTTCCTTATGCTCCTGATCTTCGTGCTCGGCTTCTTCCTCGAATGGATCGAGATTTCCTACATTGCCCTGCCGCTTTTCCTGCCGATCTTCTCCCAGTCGGGCGTCGACATGGCATGGATCGCCATTCTGGTGGCGGTCAATCTGCAGACATCCTTCCTGACGCCACCTTTCGGCTGGGCCCTGTTCTTCCTCAAGGGCGTGGCGCCGGCGGAGGTCAGGACAAGCGACATATACCGCGGCGTCGTTCCATTCATCGGCCTCCAGGCCGCAACTCTCGTCCTCGTATACTCCTTTCCCTCTCTGGCGCTCTGGCTGCCGGAGGCTATCGGCTGGTAAATTGCATGATTCACACCGCACTGGGCTACAACGGCAGCATTTCCGCCCCTCATCGCGCTGCGGCGCTCGCCGGCCGGGACATTCTCGAAAGCGGCGGAACGGCGATCGAGGCGATGGTCGCCGCGGCGGCGGCGGTGGCGGTCGTCTATCCGCATATGAACGGCATCGGCGGCGACGGCTTCTGGATCATCCAACGCGCCGGCGAAGCGCCGGTCGGCATATCGGGCTGCGGGCGTGCGGCAGAACTTGCAACCGCCGACTGGTATGCGCATCGCGGCCATACCCATACAATTCCGCCTCGGGGGGCCGGGGCCGCCCTGACAGTGCCCGGCACGCTGAGTGGCTGGCAGCGTGCGCTCGATATGGTTCCACAAGCCCGGCGCATTCCCCTTGCCGACCTCTTGTCCGCAGCCGTCGGCTATGCGCGCGGGGGGACGGCCGTCACCGGCAACCAGTCCGGCTGCACGCGCGACAAGCTGGAATCGCTCGCCGGCGTGCCAGGTTTCGCGGACGCCTTTCTCGTGGATGGCAATCCGCCTGAAGCCGGTTACAGGCTGCGGCAGGCCGCGCTGGGGCGGACGCTGGAGACTCTCGCCTCAGAAGGGATTGAGGCGTTCTATCGTGGCGACATCGCCGCCGAGCATGCCCTCTTCCTTGAGGAGCATGGCAGCCCGCTGCGTTTCGGCGACTTCGCCCAGTTCACGGCTGAGACGGTCGAGCCGCTGTCTGCCACGACGTCCGACGGCGTTCTGTACAATATGACCCCGCCCACGCAGGGAATCTCGTCTTTGATGATCCTGGCGCTCTTCGACAGGCTCGACGTCACACAGGGCGAGGGGTTCGACCATGTTCACGGCCTCGTCGAGGCCACGAAGCAGGCTTTTCTCATCCGCAACAGCACGCTTGGCGATCCCGACACCATGGAGGAGCCGGCGGCCGCCTGGCTGGCGGCGAACCGGCTCGATGACCTCGCGGCAAGGATCGACCGCCGAAAAGCCCTCCCCTGGCCTCACCCGCCGAAGGACGGCGACACGGTCTGGATGGGAGCCGTGGACCGCGAGGCCATGGTCGTGAGCTTCATCCAAAGCGTGTTCTGGGAGTTCGGCTCCGGCTTCACGTGCCCTGCCACGGGTGTCGTTTTTCAGAACCGGGGCGCTGGATTCTCGCTCAAGCCGGGACCGAACCAGCTTGCGCCCGGTAAGCGCCCCTTCCACACGCTGAACCCGGCGCTGGCGAGGCTCGCCGACGGGCGGGTGATGGCCTACGGCACGATGGGTGGCGAAGGGCAGCCGCAGACGCAGGCCGCTGTCTTCACCCGCTATGCCCGGTTCAAACAGGATCTGCAGCAGGCAATCTCCATGCCGCGCTGGCTGCTCGGGAAAACATGGGGAGACACCACCACGACCCTCAAGCTCGAAAGCCGGTTCGACCCCTCGCTGGTTTCCGCGCTCAAGGCTGCCGGCAATGAAGTGGAGCTCATCGAACCATATTCGGACCTTGCCGGCCACGCCGGCGCCGTCGTCCTCCACGAAAGCGGCCTGATGGAAGCGGCAAGCGACCCGCGTTCCGACGGCGCGGCGCTCGCCTATTAGCCGTTACCGGGACAAAAGCCATTGTACACTGCATTGACGACCACCGAAATCATTGCCCTTACGGCCGGTATGGGACGCCTAGATCGACGTGAGGAAACGAGCGTTGCGTCGTCAGGCTTTTGAGCGGCCGGTGAGCACTGCCTTTGCGGCGCTCGTCAAGTGTCGCCGCAAAGCACGCTCGGCTTCCTTGGCGTTGCGATCCAGTATCGCAGAGATGATCGTCTCATGCTCAGCATCAGAGCGGCCGACACGCTCGGCCTGCCGAAGCTGCGAGCTTCGGAACGGCGCCAGCTTCAACCGCATCATCTCGGCGATTTCCATCAGATCTGCGTTATGCGTCCCGGCATAGATGGCCGCGTGGAACTTCGTGTTCACCTCGTCGTAGCTCCGGAAATCGCCGAGTTCGGCCATGCGCCTCATCTGCTGGTGCAGCATTTCCAGTTCAGTTCGCTCCGACATAGTCATACGCGTGGCGGCCAACCGCCCGCAGGTCGCCTCGATTTCGCCCATGGCCTCGAACATCTGGTCGATGCGCTCGCGCCCGACATCGACGACCACGACACCCTTGTAGGGAACACGCTGCGCCAGCGAACGCGAGACGACAATATGCAAGGCTTCGCGTATCGGCGTGCGCGATACACCAAAGCGTTTGGCAAGCGCGCTTTCGTCAAGCTTCGCTCCCACGGGCCAAAGCTGGTCGATGATCTCGCGCTCCAGCTGGGCGGCGATAAATTCGCTGTGGACCGTTCTCACATGTCCGCTCATGCGATGCCCCGCGAACCCGCCATCATCACTTCCGCCCGCGCCGTCACCATGCAACTTTGTATTCCGTACAGTCCCTTTGCTGGCGAACTGTATACACGGCGAGCATCACGGAAACCACGGGTTATGTCAGCCGCAAGGGATATATCGGAGTTCAAGGCAGCAGCCCCATGCCGTAAAGCCCGTACCAATTGCTCACAGCAATGGCACCCGACGACTCCCGCCATCCAGCGCGTGTTCGACGCCGGCGCCCGCTTCGTCGGCAAGACGCATACGGACGAACTGGCCTGGTCGCTCTACGGCATGAACCCGCATTTCGGCACGCCGGTGAACCCCGCCGCGCCAGACCGGATCCCGGGCGGCTCGTCTTCCGGGTCCGCCGTTGCCGCCGGCATCGCGGATATCGGCATCGGCACGGACACGGGCGGGTCGGTGCGCGCACCGGCCAGCTTCTGCGGCATCTGGGGCCTGCGGCCGACCCATGGCCGCATCCCCCTCAAAGGCTGCATGGAGCTTGCCGCCAGCCTCGACACTTGCGGCTTCTTTGCCCGCGATGCGGCCACCATGGAAGCGGGGCGCGGTGATGTTCGGAGAGGACACAGCCGTACTGCCGGAAGAGCCGCGCCTTCTGCTGGCCCTGGACATGGCCGAAAGGCTGGCGCCTGAGCCGAGAGCCGTATTCGACGCCGCCTTTGCACATCTGGGTACCGAATCCGCTACCGTCTATCCCAAGGGCGGCGCGGATGCGCTCTACGAGGCATTCCGCGACATCCAGTCGGCGGACTGCAACCGCTCGGTCGTGCCCTGGATGACGGCGGCCCGCATCCCGCTGGCGCGCGGGCTCGACCAGCGCTACGCCTATGCGCGTGCCATGACGGCGGAAAAAGAAGCCGCCGCCGACAGATTCCGTCAAAGGCTGCGGCGGAAACTGGACACACTTCTCGGCACTGACGGCGTCCTGCTTGCACCGGCGGTCCACGATGCACCATTCCGCCTGGATGCACCCGATGCCGTCTTCAACGGCTACCGGCACGAGGCAATGAAACTCCTGTGCGTTGCCGGCCTGGCCGGTCCGCCGCAGCTCGTGCTGCCCGCCGGTCGGGTCGATGATGCGCCTTTCGGCGTCTCGCTGATCGGGCCGCGCGGGTCGGACCGTTCGCTCATTGCGGCAGCGGCGCGCCTGATGCACGCTCGCCAATCAGAGAGCTGATGCGCCTTGCCGCGGCGGGAACCGGCTCGATGATGGGGATGGCGGAAACTCCGTGCAATTGAACCGCCGCCCTTGCCAGAGGGCCGCCACCAATAATGACGGCCTCGGCGCCTGAGCGCGCGGCGCGCTCTACCGCCACCTTCAGAAGTACGATCAGGCGTGCCTCTTCGGCGACGGCCAAAACGGGATCCGCCTCCGTGAAAACCGTGCCGGCGAACTGCGCAGCAAGGCCCGCCCGCGCCACCCGGGCGGCAATCGCATCTTCCAGTGCGGGTGTCGTCGTCGCCACGGCGAAACGCCGGCCACCGGCGGCGGCCTCATGGAAGCTGGCCTCGCCGATCCCGCAGACCGGCACAGTGAGGCGCCGCCGCGCCTCGTCGAGCCCAGGGTCTCCGAAGGCCGCGATGATGACGCCTTCCAAAGGTTCCCGCCGCGCGAACGCTTCCTCGAGCAGCGTCAAGACCGCCCTGGCGCCGGTGGCAAGCGCTTCCGGTACAGTGATCATGGATACACCGAAAGGCGCGGTGCGACCGGCGAAGTCCAGGCCGGTTCCCGCGGAAAGCGCGATCTCGACCATTGCTGCGGTTGTCGAACTGTTGGTGTTGGGATTGACGAGAAGCACGCTCATTCGGCGGCCCTAGTATTCACCGGAAGTTTTCCAAAATCCCTCATGCACGTGCGCCGTCTCCTCTTCGAGCAGCGGCCCGACCACCTCAACCTTTCGCTGACCGGCGGCGAAGACCTCCCGGCAGGGCAGATCCATCGTCAGGTTCTCCGGGTCCGGCCCGATCAACGCCTTCAACGCCTTTTCGCTCAACCCGTGCACCACGCGGCCCACGCCCGCCCAATAGGCAGAGCCAGCACACATGGCGCAGGGTTCGGCACTCGCATACATGGTGCATTCGGCCAAGAATTCGGACCCGTATTTCCGCGAAGCCTCGGTCATGAGATTGCGCTCCGCGTGGCCGGTGCGGTCTCCGACTGTTCCGCAGGTGTTCATCGCTTCCAGGAGAACGTTGCCCTCCGTATCCGCCAACAGCGCACCGAAGGGATGGTCGCCACGCGCCCGGGATGCCTCGGCGAGTTCGATCGTGCGGCGGAGGAGCGCGAGATCGTCTTCATGGTTCATGGTCATCTCGTACCTCGTGGAGATCGCTGCTGGCTGATGACTATCGGCTCCGCGCAAAAATTAGGCAAGCCGCGACAATGCATATTTTGTAGGCAGAGAGAGATGATCCCTTGCGCTTTTGCAAGGCGTGCCATGGTCAGGTTTGCGGCAAAAGCCCGGAATTTCAAAGCTTCGGGCAAATGGCACGCTTCCTGCATAACAAATGAAGAGTAGAAGCGGTCAGGGCAACAAGGCCCGGGACATTGCTCGGCACAAAGGATCTTCTTCAGGAGGCGCCAATGCCGAAGCCCTACTCACGAACATCCTCCCAAGATGGTCGTCAGCCCGCCGGTCCGAAAGGACCGGCGGGTTGCGATGTCCCTGGCCTGTTTAGAGGGAACACAAGAATGATAAGGAAAGTAGCATCGAGCCTGTTGGGCGTGGTGGTGGCGACGGGTGCGGCGGTCGCAACCGCCGAAGCCGCCGACAAAGTGGTTTATCAGCTCGACTGGCTGCCCGGCGGCGACAAGGCGCCGATCTATGTCTGCATCCAAAAGGGGTTCTGCGCCGACGCCGGCCTGGACGTGACGATCGAATCCGGGCGGGGCTCGTCGGAAGCCATCACTAAACTCGCCACCGGCAATTCTGACATCGGCTCGGCGGGGCTGGGAGCGGTCATGGCGGCGAAGGCAACCGAGGACGTGCCCGTGACCGCCGTCATGTCGATCTTCAACAAGGGCCCGCACGCCTTCTACACGCTCGCTGGCAATGGGATGGAAGAGATAGCGAACGTCAAGGGCAAAACCGTCGCCACCTCGCCCTTCACCGAATCCAACGTCTACCTGCCGCTGGTGCTTAAGGATCTCGGCCTGTCGGAGAGCGACATCACGCTCACCAAAGCCGATCCAGGCGCACTGGGCCCCATGCTGATGACCGGGGCCAGCGACGTTATCATCGCCTGGCTGACGGATCTCTCGCGCTACCAGGGGCAGGCGAGCCAGGCCGGCAAGGAACTCGTCGTGCTCCCCTGGTCGGCGGCGGGCCTCGACCTTTATTCCGCGTCGCTGGTGGCTTCCGACAAATTTCTCGAAGAACGGCCTGAGGTCGCAAAGCGCTTCATCGCCGCTTTCAGGAAATCGGTCGAGTTCTCGAGGGAAAATCCTGCGGAAGCCGCCGAGGCCGTCGCTGCCATGGTGCCCGAGTTGCAGGTAGAGAATGTGCAGGGCTCGCTCCGGGATACGCTCGTCCTCATCTTCAACGAAGTGACGGAGAAGGACGGGCTGGGCACCATCGAGCCGGAACGGCTCAAGGCTACATGGGAGCGCGTGGCCCAGGCTCAGGGCTTCGATCCGGCTGCGCTCGATCCCGAGACGGCGGTCGACCGCAGCTTCCTGCCGGAGAACTGATCGATGGCGAGTGGTGTCGCGGCCATCCGTTTTTCCGGCGTGGGGCAGGTGTTCGCAACCGGTGCCGGCACTCTTGAAGCCCTGTGCGGAGTGGAGACGAGCATCGCCCGGCACGAATTCGTGGCGGTGCTCGGCCCTTCGGGCTGTGGCAAGTCCACGCTGCTCAGGCTCGTGGCCGGGCTCCTCCGGCCAACGCGTGGCGCTGTGGAGGTGTTCGGCCTCAAGGTGACGGAACCGCGCGACGACATCGGCATCGTCTTCCAGAAGCCGACGCTGCTTCCCTGGGCGAATGTGGAGGACAACATCGTCTTCCCACTCCGCCATAAGATGGGCCGCGTGGGCGCACAGGACCGGGAGCGCGCCCGCGCTCTCCTTGCCAAGGTTGGGCTCGCGGGCTTCGAGGAGCGCCTTCCGGCGGAGCTTTCGGGCGGCATGCAGCAGCGCGTCGGCATCGGCCGGGCGCTGCTTATGAATCCCGACATCCTGCTCATGGACGAGCCCTTCTCCGCCCTCGACGCGCTGACGCGCGAAGACATGGGCTTCGAGTTGCTTCGTATCTGGGAGGCGCAGCCCAAGACCGTGCTCTTCATTACCCATTCGATCAGCGAGGCGGTGCTTCTGGCCGATCGCGTGCTGGTGATGAGCGAGCGCCCGGGCCGGGTGATCGAGGACTTGGCGATAGAGATCGACCGCCCGCGGGGCATCGATACGAGCAATGAAAAGATGATGCATGACTATGTCGGACACCTCCGAAGCCTCCTCCTCAAGCGCGCAGCGTGAGGTGGAGCTCACCTGGCGGCTGGCCGCAAGGCGGGCGCTCCACGCGCCCGGCCTGCTTCCGGCCACCACTTTCATCCTCCTCCTTCTCGTGTGGGAGGCTTCCTGCCGGCTCTTCGAAATCCCGACTTTCGTCCTGCCGGCGCCGAGCCGCATCCTCGGCGGCTTCGACAGCATCGCCGTCACGCGCTGGGTCGACCATGTCTGGGCGACGCTCCGCGTGGCCCTGATCGGCTACATTGCTTCCATTGCCATCGCCCTGCCGATCGCGGTCCTGCTCGCCCGGTCGGAGATCATGTCGCGGGCGATCTACCCTATCCTGGTGGTGGTCCAATCGACTCCGGTGGTAGCGGTGGCGCCGATCATCATCGTGGCTCTCGGCTCCGGCGACCTGCCGCGCGTCGTCATCACCTGTCTCATCACCTTTTTCCCGCTGGTGGTCTCCACGACGACAGGGTTGATGGCCACGCCTCCCGAACTGATCGAACTGTCGCGCAGCCTGCGCGCGCCGGTCATCCGCGAGATCACGCAGATCCGCTTTCCTTATGCCGTGCCCTATATCTTCTCCGCGCTCAGGATATCGGTGACGCTTGCCGTCATCGGGGCCGTCGTCGCCGAGTTTGTCGCCGCCGAAAAGGGCATCGGGTACTTCATCCAATTTTCCACTTCCATGTTCCAGGTGCAGCAGGCTTGGGCGGGGCTCGTGGTCCTCGTCCTTCTGTCGCTCATCCTGTTCCAGATCGTCACGCTGGCCCAGCGCATCTGGTTTCCCTGGAGCCTGCCGAAGGAGCGGACATGACCGACTTCCTCATCAAAGGCGCGCTCGGCATCCTGACCGGCCGATCGGGCGCGGCGGCACGTGCCGAAGGCGACATCCGCGTGCGTGGCGGCATGATCGCGGAGATCGGAAGCCTTGCCGCGCGTCCCGGTGAGCGCGTTGTCGATGCCTCAGGCGCGGTGGTCACTCCCGGCCTCGTCAACACCCACCACCACCTTTTCCAGAGCGTGCTCAAGGCCGTGCCTGCCGGCATGAACGAGGCGCTGGCGGCGTGGCTCCGGCTAGTGCCTTACACCTTTTGGGATCGCATCGACGAAGAGGCGCTGCGCGTGTCTGCCACGATCGGCCTTGCCGAACTTGCGCTTTCGGGCGCCACAACCGTCGCCGACCACCACTACTTCTTCTCCGACCGTTACGACTTCGATCCCGTCAATGTGCTGTTTGAGGCTGCCGAACGCTTCGGCGTGCGCTTCTTGCTGGCACGGGGCGGCGCCACCAAGGGGCGGTCCTTCGATGCCGACCAGACGGCACAGCTTCCCGTCGAGCCGCTCGACCGGATGATCGCGTCCGTCGAAGCTGCGGCAAAGCGATGGCACGACCCCTCCCCCGCATCCATGCGGCGCGTCGCCTTTGCCCCCACCACGCCGACCTTCTCGCTCAACGAGCCGGAGCTGAAGGAGGTCGCCGCGGCTGCCCGCGCCATGGGCCTCAGGCTCCATTCGCACTTATCCGAGAACATGGACTATGTGGATCACACGCTGGCTCACCACGGCAAGCGTCCGGTCCACTGGCTGGCCGAGCATGACTGGCTTGGCCCGGATGTCTGGTTCGCGCATCTGGTGGAAAGCGATGAGGACGAACTGTGCCTCCTCGCCGACACCGGCACGGCCATGGCCCACTGTCCGCAGGCCAATGCACGCCTTGGATCGGGCATCGCGCCCGCCGACCGGCTCCACGGACTTGGCGGTACTGTCTCGCTCGCCGTCGATGGTGCTGCGGCAAACGAAGCGGCCGACATGGTCTCCGCGCTCTACGCCGCCTTCTCGCTGCACCGTGCGCATAAGGGTGTCGGCGCCGCAGACGCCGAGACCATCCTCCACTGGGCGACCGCCGGCGGAGCCCGCGCGCTCGGCTTCGAGACGATCGGCACCTTAGAGCCAGGCAAGCAGGCCGATATCGCCATCTTCGACCTGAGCGCCCCGCGCTATCTCGGCCAGCACGACCGCGCGCTCGGCCTCATCGTCTCCGGCGGGCAGGCGCATGTCCGCGCAAGCTTCGTCGCTGGGCGCCAGATCGTGGAGAACGGCCGCCTGCCCTGGCTCGACATGGATGAGCTCGCCGCCGATGCGGCCCGCGTCGTGGCGCGCATCACAGCACCGCGGGAGGAAAGGAGGCTCCGGGCAAGTATGTGAGGGAGCGCCCGTCCCGCGACAGTTCGGGAGTAGAAGCAGTCAACGCCCAGAGCATTCTGCAGCCAGGTGGCAAGCACCCGGCGTCGCGCAAAATGCGGCAAAGCAGAGAGGCGCCGGTCATTGCTCCTTTTGGAAACTTGCGGCGTGGGCCGCGCTTCAACAAACGGAGTTGTCATGCAGACCACAGCAAAAGCCGACTACGGCCTTGCCGAGCTGAACAAGGAAACCACCTTCGGCGGCGAAGGGCGCGAAAAACCGCGCCATGTGCCGAAGATCGACATGAGCGACTACGAAGCCCGCAAGCTGGAGATCGCAGACGCGCTCTGGACGGCGGCAACGGAGATCGGTTTCTTCCAGCTCGTCAATCACGGCATCCCGCAGGCGCAGGTCGACGACGCCTTCGAAATGTCCGAACGCTTCTTCGCCCTGCCGGCGGAAGTGAAGGAAAAATATCCGCTCGCCGGCGGCACCAATGCCGGCTGGGAATACAAGGCGCAGGTGCGCCCATCTACGGGCACCGCCGACCACAAGGAATCCTACCAGATCACCCTGCCGCGCATGGGCGCGCTCTGGCCGAGTGGTGCAGAGCTTTCCGGTTTCAAGGCGGTGATGCTCGCCTTCGAGCGGGCGAACTGGGCGCTCGGCATGAAGGTGCTCGACTGCTTCCGCCTGAAACTCGGCTTCGCGCCGGACTTCTTCACCGACTGTCATGACCCGCAGTCGCCGGAATACCAGAGCACGCTCCGCCTCCTGCACTATCTCGGCATGGAGAACGCCAAGCCCGACGATTTCAAGATGTGGCGGGCAGGCGCGCACACCGATTTCGACTGCCTCACCCTGCTCCACCAGCGCCCCGGCCAGGGAGGGCTGCAGCTTTGCCCCGGCAAAGAAGCCGGTGAGCTCGAATGGACCGACGTCGAGCCCGCCCCCGGCGTCGTCACCTGCAACATCGGCGACATGCTGATGCGCTGGAGCGACGACAAGCTGCTCTCCACCTTGCACCGCGTCCGCATGCCCAAGCAGCATGAGAGCAAAGGCTCGCGCTATTCCATGGCCTTCTTCTGCCAGGCCAACAAGGACGCTATCATCCAGGGGCCGGAGAAACGCTACGACCCGATCACCGCGCACGAATACCTGCAGCAGCGCATTGCTGCAAACTTCGCTAAGCATTGAACGGTAGTGACGCCGAAGGCCGCCAGACCAGCGGCCTTCGGCGGCAGAAAACCCGCACTGCATTCAATCTTGGCACAGGCGTATCAGGCCTGATCGCGGCGACCGTCCGCCAGCGCTTTGGCCGCGATCGCTCCCGGTCGCATCCTCTGCTCATTGGCCCTTCCTGAGCGGTCCGGCCGAGAATTAACAAGCACCTCCATCCTGTTCGCCTGGTGGAATGAAGGCGTCCGCGGACGATCCGTTTTTCTGCCGGCCTCGAAGATATGGGGCTCACATGGGCGGATGTCGCGCAGGCGCTTTCGACAGCACGGCGATGATCAGGGCTTTGCCCGGATGGCTCGTGTGATGCGCTGCGAACTGTAATCGAAAAAACTTGACAAATTTCAGAAGCTTTATAGTTGGTTGCAGCGCGGCAGCCAGACGGAATGATCCAGCCCCCGCTCTTTTCCACGCAATGGGGGCATCTATGGCGATTGCTGACAGGAGCGGGCCACACTTCCAAATTTCCGCGAGAGCGGCATTCCTGCTGACAGCGAGCGCGCTTTCCACGGTTGCCCTCGGCGTACAGGCCATGCCGGCGGCGGCGCAGACTCCCGAGGAGCGCACGACGCGCCTGGAGCGGCTGGAAGTGCGCGGCCAGACGGGTGAAGCGGAGGACGAAGACAACGACACCGTCGCTCCCAAGGAAGCCAGATCGGCCACCAAGACGGAAACGCCGCTTGCCGAGACGCCGCGCTCGGTCTCGGTCGTGACGCGAAAGGAGATGGAGGAGCGAGGGGTCCAGGACATCATCCAGGCGGTGCGCTATTCGGCGGGCGTCACCACGGGCAGCTTCGGCTTCGATCCCCGTTTCGACCAGATCTATATCCGCGGCTTTAACCTCACGACGCTCGGCGACTACCGCGACGGTTTGCGCCAGCCTTACATGAACTACGGCACCTTCCGCACCGAGCCTTACAGCCTCGAGCGCATGGAGATCCTGAAGGGGCCGGCCTCGACACTCTATGGCGGCGGCACCCCCGGCGGGCTCGTCAACAAGATTTCCAAGCGGCCGACGGGCGGGGACCACCGTGAGGTCGAGCTGCAATACGGAACGGTCGACCGCTATCAAGCCGCCTTCGACGTCGGCGGCGCGCTCAACAAGGACCGCACGCTCCTCTACCGGATTGTCGGCGTGGCGCGCGATGCGGACACCAATTTCGACATGCATGACGACCGCCTGATGCTGATGCCTTCGCTGACATGGCGGCCGGACGACACCACGTCTCTGACCGTCTATGCACTTGGCCAGAAGGACAAGACGTCAGCCTCGGCCGCGGCGCTAAACCGCAACGGCGTGGCGCTCGACATACGGGCGAGCGATCCCGAATACGACCACCAGAAAGTGGAGCAGTACCAGGTGGGCTACGAGTTCGAGCACACCTTCGACAATGACGTGACCTTCAACCAGCACGTCCGCTACTCCTATCTGGACCTCGACGCCCGATATCTCTCCGGGGCATGGGACGCCGTCGACCCCAATATCTATCGCCGCGGCGCCCATGCCATCGCCGACCGGATGAACGTCTTCCAGACGGACAACCGCTTGTCGAGGGCATTCGAACTCGGAGGCCTGATGCATAATGTGCTGGCCGGCCTCGATTTCACCGATGTGGGGTCGGAGTTCAGCTACCGCACCGATGGCCTCAACCCGGACTACGACCTCGACATCCGTGACCCGGTGTCAGGCATCAGCGGGCCGACGCCTCAGACGCTCGTCCTCCACAGCGCCGCCGACATGCGCCAGATCGGCCTTTACGCGCAGGACCAGATCGAGGCTGGCCGCTGGCGCTTCACCCTGGGCGGGCGCCACGACTGGGTGAAGCAGAAGAATAGAAACCACATGACCGGAGCCGTGACCGTCAATGAAACGAACAGCGCGTTTTCCGGGCAGGTCGGTGCCCTCTACCGCTTCGACAACGGGTTCTCCCCCTATGCGAGCTTCGCAACCTCCTTTCTGCCGGTCACGGAGAAAGGCGCTAACGGAACAGTGCTCGATCCGCAGACGGCAAGGCAGTTCGAGGTCGGCGTGAAATACCAGCCGGAGGGATCGCCTTTCTCTATCGCCGCTGCCTTCTATCACATCACCGAAACCGACAGGCCGGAGTTCGTAGGCATCGAGAACGGCCTGTTCATTTACGCTCCGGTCGGCGAGGTGACGACGAAGGGCGTGGAGATCGAGGCGCGCGCCTCGCTGGCCGCGGGCTTCGACGTGGTTGCCGCCTACACCTATAACGATGCCGAGATCACGGGCGCTGCCGACACCAGCCTCGTGGGCAACCGCCCCGCCGTCACCCCGGAGCATGTCGCATCCCTGTGGGGCTACTATACCTTCGACGAGAACACGCCGCTTGCCGGCCTCTCGCTCGGTGCCGGCGTGCGCTATCTGAGCGAGACCTTCACCAGCAGCGCCAACACCTCGAAGAACGAGGCCGTCACCTATCTCGACACGTCAGTCGCCTATGATTTCGGCAAGGGGCGGCCCGAGTGGGACGGGCTCTCGCTCTCCGTCTCCGCGACCAACCTGACGGACGAGCGACCGGCGGTCTGCAACGAGGGCTATTGCTATCTGGGGCAAGGGCGCAGCGTGGTCGGATCGCTGAAATACAGGTGGTAGACGATGACAGCGGCCGCAGCACTTTTCGAGCGCAGCAAGGCCGGGACCGACGAGCGGCCGCCGTCCCCCGGCTTCGCTGTCGAAAGGGCGGTGGTCCGCGCCGAGGGGCGCACGCTTCTCGACATTGAGGGTCTGTCTTTCCGCCCTGGAGAACTGTGCGGTCTCATCGGGCACAACGGCTCGGGCAAGACAACGCTCCTGAAGCTCCTGGCAAGGCAGATCAAGGCGGACGAGGGGACGATCCTCTACGGCGGACAGGCGCTTTCCGATTTCGGCGCGCGGGAATATGCCTGCCAGGTGGCCTGGCTTCCCCAGGCGCTGCCGGCGGCAGAGAGCCTGACGGTGGCCGAGTTGGTGGCACTCGGCCGCTATCCCTGGCACGGAGCGCTGGGGCGCTTTTCGGCGGAGCATCAACGGGCCTGCGACAAGGCCATTGCAGCGACAGGTATCGAGCCCTTCGCCGACCGGCTGGTCGATACGCTTTCGGGCGGCGAGCGGCAGCGGGCATGGCTGGCCATGCTGATAGCCCAGCAGCCGGAATGCATGCTTCTCGACGAGCCGATCGCGGCTCTGGACCTCGTTCACCAGGTCAGTGTGATGGAGCTCGTACATTCGTGCGCGCGCGAGCGCGGCATGGCCGTTGTCGTCGTCCTGCATGATGTAAACATCGCCGCACGCTTCTGCGACCGCATTGTCGCCCTCAGGGGCGGCCGTGTCATCCAGGACTGCGCCCCCGCCGAACTGATGACGCCGCAAGTGCTGGAGGAGGTTTACGGCCTCCCCATGCGCGTGGTCACGCATCCCGACAGCGGCGCTCCGTTGGGCTTTGCTCGCTGATGAAGCTTCGCGGCCTTCATAGCGGGCTGTCGCGGCGCACTTTTCTCACCGCCGCCGCGTCCGCCTGGCTGCCGCATGTTTCGGCCGCCGCCGTCCCGCGAGTTGTCTCCCTCGACTACGCCGTGGCCTCCACCATGATCGAGATGGGCGTGCCCCCCGTTGCCGTTCCCAGCACGCCCGATTGGGATGTCTGGGTGGTGGAGCCGCGCCTGCCGCCTGAGACGGTCAATCTCGGCTCCATGAACGAGGTGAATTTCGAGGTACTGCAGAGCCTTTCGCCGGATATCATCTTCTCTTCCCCCTATCTGGAGGCTCTTCGGCCACATCTGGAACGCATCGCGCCGGTAAAGAGCTTTGCCGTCCACAACACTGGCTCTTCGCCCTTTCCCGAGATCGTCAAGGCGACGCGGGAGATCAGCCAATTGCTGGGCAAGGACGCGGCGGCCGACACGCTGATCGAACGCACGCACGAAACCTTCAAAACCGCGGCGGCGCGCGGCGGCGCGCTCCGCGACCGCCGCCTCTTCTTCGTCAGCTTCATGGATCCTTATCATGTCCGCGTCTATGGCCGGAACGGCATCTTTCAGGACGTAATGGACCGGATGGGGCTCACCAATGCGTGGGATCGCCCCACCAATGGCTGGGGTTTCGCAACCATCGGCGTGGAGCAACTGGCGGGCGTCGAGAACAGTCATCTTTTCTACTTGGACCCGGTGCCGCCGGACGTTCTCGAAAGTCTCGGGCGTAGCCCGCTGTGGCAGCAAATGCCCTTCGTGCGCAGCGGGCGGATCGATCGCTTTCCCTCTGTCCTCATGTTCGGCGCCTTGCCGGCCATGAGCCGCTTCGCCAACCTTTTGGCCGAGTTCGGAGAACGCGATGCAGCCTAGGTTTCGCCTGGCATCGATTTCACTGCTTCTGTTCATGCTTTTAGGCGGCCTGCTGGCGACCGTCGTGGCAGGTTACCTCTCCTCGGGCGGTTATTGGGAAGCGCTTGTCGCGCCAGATCCTTCCTCGGCAAGCGAGATGCGGGTGCACTACAGTGTACTGCCACGGCTTGCCGTCAGCCTGCAGGCGGGCGCGGCGCTGGGGCTTGCCGGTGCGCTGCTGCAGCAGGTCTTGCGCAATCCCCTGGCATCGCCCTCCACACTCGGCATATCGGCCGGCGCCCAGTTTGCGCTGTCGCTGGCATTGCTGTGGGCACCCTCGCTCATCGAGGCGGGGCGTGATTTGGCCGCGGTCGCCGGCGGAGCGGCGGCCGCAGGCATCGTGCTGGCGCTCTCCTGGCGGCGCGGGCTGGAGCCTTTCTCCGTCGTGCTTGCAGGGCTGGTGGTCGGGCTTACCCTTTCGGCTGCGAGTGCCGCGCTCGTTTTGCACAACGAGCGCTATCTCGAAGGGCTGTTCCTGTGGGGCAGCGGCGCGCTGACCCAATATGACTGGCATATAGCGGGCGTGCTGTGGCCGCGCCTGCTTCTCGCCTGTTTCTGCGCAGTCCTCATGCTGCGCCCGCTCGCCATGCTCGATGTCGATACGGTCGCTGGCGCGCTCGGCGTCAATCTCCTTCTCACGCGCCTTGCCGCGCTTGCCGTCGCCGTTGCGCTGACGGCGGTCGTGGCAGCCCATCTCGGCGTCATTGGGTTCGTGGGGCTGGCTGCACCCGCCTTCGTGCGTGCTGCTGGCGCGAGACGCTTTTGGGAGAGGCTCGTATGGGCGCCCATTGCCGGCGCGCTGCTCCTGACGGTGACGGATCTCGTTGTGCAACTCCTCTCGGATCGCATCGGCGTCTTCCTGCCGACGGGTGCTGTTACCGCCTTCCTCGGGGCGCCGGTGCTCTTGTGGCTCCTTCGGGACTTCAAGGCGCGGGGCATTCCTCCGACGGCAAGCCGTGCTCCCGGCCGCCGAGCGATTGCCGGATCGTCGGTGCGAATCGCACTTATGCTGACGGCCTTCGGCCTTATGGCCTGGCTCGCGCTTTCCCTTGGCCGCACGCCTGACGGCGGGTGGGAGCTTGCCAGGGGGCTGCTCTGGAACGAGCTTCTGCCATGGCGCTGGCCGCGTGTTCTCGGCTCCACCTCCGCCGGCGCCATGCTGGCGCTCGCCGGCGTTATCCTGCAGCGCTACACGGGCAATCCTATGGCTAGCCCGGAAGTCCTCGGCATCACGTCGGGTGCCGGTCTCGGCCTTGTCGCTGCACTCTTTGTTACTGCGGAGGCTGGCTTTGTATCGCAGACGCTGTTCGCTGTTCTTGGAGCCGGGCTCTCTCTGGTGCTTATCCTTTGGCTCTCCAGCGGTGCCCGGCGCAGCCCTTCGCAGTTTCTGCTCGTCGGTGTCGCTCTCACAGCTTTTCTCTCCACCCTTTTTGCCGTGCTGATGGCGACGGGCGACCCACGCATGCTGCGGCTTCTCGCCTGGATGTCGGGTTCCACCTACGACGTACTGCCGCAGGAAGCGGTGCTTGCGTCGGCTGCCGCCGTCTTTTTCCTCTTCGTCACGCCGTTTGTCGCGCGCTGGCTCGACATCCTCCCTCTCGGTGCGGAGGCCGCGCAGAGCCTGGGGTTGCATCTCCAGGCAAGCCGCATCGTCCTGCTCGTGCTTGCGGCAGCCATGACGGCGGCGGCGACCTTGCTGGTCGGTCCGCTTACCTTTGTCGGCTTGATGGCTCCGCATCTTGCGCGGCAGATGGGCTTCGTCCATGCGCGCCCGCAGCTTCTGGCGGCGGCGGTCCTCGCGGCGATGATGATGCTTGCGGCCGACTGGCTGGGGCGCACGATCGACTTTCCTTGGCAGTTGCCGGCGGGGCTCATCGCCACGCTGCTGGCCAGCCCCCCGCTCATGTGGCTGCTTGCGAGGCGGACGGAATGAGCGGCACGTCTTCCGTATATCATCGGCAGGTCCATGACCCGCTGTTTGCAGCCCTGCCGGCGCACACTAGGGACAAGTTCTCGTATTGCAGCGAACGCATCTTTTCGCAGCAGCCCGCCGGGACCATCTCCATGACGGGAATGGATCTGACCGATGCCAGGTGCTTCGACGGGATCCTCGCGCCTTTTGCAGCCGCCTATCCCGACGCTGACCGGCGCGCAGTCATCTCGATGTGGAGCCTTTATTATTTCAGCACCCTGGTCATACCGGCGACCGTCTTCGCGCTGGTGCTGGGGATGCGCCCGCCTCTTGCGCTCGATGAGACACGCATCGTCTTCGATGTGGCGAAGGGCACGCCGAAAAGCTTCATTATGTCCGATACGCCACGCGCCGGCGGAACCACCGGCATCCACGACCGCATGTGCCCGGTGATACGGGGCCATGCACAAGTTCTCATCGACTTCCTACAGGGGCACGCAGGGCTGAGCCCGAAACTTCTGTGGAGCAACGTCGCCTCCTATCTCTCGTGGGCGGTCGAAGAAGCCGGCCGGCACGTGGACGGGCGCCTAGAGGCGGAAGGGCGGGTGCTGCTCGATGAGCCGCACCTTGCCGATGGCAGCGTCAACCCACTGTCCGGACTTCTGTGCAACGTCGAAAGCCAGGGACACATCCACCGGCGGCGACGCCTGTGCTGCCTGCGTTACATGCTGCCCGGCGTCGGTGGTTGCGGCGTACTCTGCCCCGTTCCTGAGGAACGTCTGGCGCGGGAGAGGCAACGCGCAGCGAAAGCACTGTAGATGGCAGCTCCGTCGAAGATGCCTGTGATTTTTCCTGGAATAAGGACCCCGTTTTCGTCCTAAAAAGCCCCCGCGACACAGGGCATCAGACTGCATCCGACCACGGATGCCTGAGAAAAACTGCTTGCCGCGCTGCGTCCCGGTTTCGGGCAGATCGACGCGCGAGGGTCACGCACCGGCGCATGGCTTTGCTGCGATGGCGCGGATCATGAAAAGCAGTCCGCCTCCCACCGCGTTGTTCGCCTCGACCGACTCGCTCGCCGTCGGCGCGCTCCACTGGTGCCGGGAAAACAGCGTGGCCGTACCCGGCGATTTGGCAATCGTCGGCTACGACAACACGGAAATTTCCCGGTACGGCACGCTGCCGCTGACGGCCGTCAACTATGCCGCGGACGAGATCAGCCGGATCGGCGTCGACCGGATCCTGAAGCATATCGGAAGCCGCGAATCCGGACACGCTCCCGATGTTAGACTGATCGAGCCAGAGCTTGTCATACGTGAGAGTGCGTAGACCACTTTAGATCAGTAACTCCCCGAGGCGATCACGTACTGAACATCCCTAGACTTCTTATGAGGAGCCGGTGCTTTCACCGCAGCTTTCGGGCTTAGCGCCAGCACCTCGGGCGTCTGTAAAGTCGTCCACTGCAGTCCAACCGAGGAAGGTGGCTTCGCGGGCGGCTTGATTACGCCTCGATCTCAGTCGCGGTAACTTTTGATTTCAGCTTCCATTTCCGCATAACCAATTGATGAAAAATGCATTTCCCCCAGATTATTGAATTTCCAAGGGATCGCGTTCCCTTCGAAACGCTTCAGAGATTTACCAGTTGTTAACCATTTCCTCGATACCACCGTGGCAACGAAAAATTTACGAAGATGACCGACGTGTTAACCCAACCCCGGCCGATCCGCCTGAAGGGGCGATCCTTTCTTGCGCTCGCACTGACCCCGGAGCCGCCCTTCGATGACTGGCTGGCGCGGCTCGACGATCTCGCTGCCCGTTCCGCTGGATTTTTCCTGCGCCGACCCGTAGTGCTCGATGTCGAAGGACTGGACATCGACCGTTCGCAACTTCGCAAACTCGTCGATCAGCTCGGCACCCGCAGTGTGCGGATCATGGGCATCGAAGGCGCGCGCCCATCGTTGCTCTGTTCCGACCTGCCGCCCGCGATGACCGACGGGCGCCCGGCCTCAGACTTCGAAGCGCCAATCGCGGAGCAGGATGATGAAGTCGATGCTGCCGAGAGCGTCGTGCCTTCCGACCCGCTGCCGACCAAAGCCACGCCTTCGATCATCGTCACACGGCCCGTGCGCTCGGGGCAGTCGCTCTTCGTGCCCGAAGGGGACGTGACGGTCGTCGGTTCGGTGGCATCGGGCGCGGAAGTCGTCGCCGGCGGATCGATCCACATCTACGGCACGCTGCGGGGAAGAGCGATGGCTGGCACGACAGGCGGTGCCTCGGCACGCATCTTCTGCCGCAAGCTCGAAGCGGAGCTGATCGCCATCGACGGTTTCTATAAGACGGCCGAGGAAATGGAGCCCGATCTGCGCGGGAAGGCCGTCCAGATATGGCTCGAAGGCGAAACGATCAAATTGGGAACACTCGGCTGAGCCGAGGGCGTGTCCGTACAAAGAGGAGAGGTCAATGGGCAAGGTAATCGTGGTTACATCGGGCAAGGGTGGGGTCGGCAAGACGACGTCTTCCGCCGCACTGGGCGCCGCCCTTGCACAAAATGGCGAGAAGGTCGTGGTCGTGGATTTCGACGTCGGTCTGCGCAATCTCGACCTCGTCATGGGCGCTGAAAGACGGGTGGTCTACGATCTCGTCAACGTGATCCAGGGCGAAGCCAAGCTGACTCAGGCGCTGATCCGCGACAAGCGGTTGGAGACGCTCTACCTGCTGCCGGCTTCGCAGACACGCGACAAGGACAATCTCACACCGGAGGGTGTCGAGAAGGTCATTACCGCCCTGAAGAGGGCCTTCGACTGGGTCATCTGCGACAGCCCGGCGGGCATCGAGCGCGGCGCGACGCTTGCTATGCGCCATGCGGACGTGGCCATCGTCGTGACGAATCCGGAAGTCTCCTCGGTGCGCGATTCCGACCGCATCATCGGCCTGCTCGATTCCAAGACGCTCAAGGCCGAGAACGGCGAGTGCATGGAGAAGCATCTGCTTCTCACGCGCTACGACCCGGCTCGCGCCGAGCGCGGCGACATGCTGAACGTGGACGATGTTCTCGAAATCCTGTCGATCCCGCTGCTCGGTATCGTACCGGAAAGCATGGACGTGTTGCGCGCATCCAATGTGGGCTCACCCGTCACACTGGCGGATGGCCACAGCGCGCCGGCGATCGCCTATTTCGATGCCGCACGCAGGCTCAAAGGCGAGAACCTGCCGGTCGCCATCCCGGGGGAAAAGCGAGGCTTCTTCGGCAAGATCTTCGGGAGGAAAGCGGCATGAACTTCTTTCGCCTCTTCTCTCGCCCCCAATCGGCCCCGGCCGCGCGTGAGCGCTTGCAAGTGCTGCTCGCCCATGAGCGTGCTTCGGCGGGCGATTCGGATCTCGTAACCAAGCTGCGCGACGAAATCCTGCGTGTCATCTCCAAGCATATGCAGATCGATGACGAGAAGGTCAGCGTCAAGATGGAGCGCGGCGCTCAGGTCACGACGCTGGCAGTCGACATCGAGATCCCGTTCGAGGCGGGCAAGAAGGCGGCCTGACAGCCGCCGCTCGTTGGAACGCCGTATGTCCCTGTGCGGACGTCGGTCTAACGCTTTGAATGAGCGTGGCGATCCGAAACCGGCTTCGTTTTTGGGTACGCGGGCCTTCAGTTCGGTCCGATGCTCTGAATGACCACTCCCCGATCAGCAAAGGAGGGATATCGTGACCCGACTCGCACTTCTGGAAAGGCTGAAGGAAGTCCAGCAGATGCCCAGATATCAGGGGCGTGACATCACCACCATCAGCGCGGTCTTGTCAAACCAAGCACTGGCGAGGCATGTGGAACTCTGCGAGGAAGCTGCGGGCGCTACGCCGCGGTTCGCCGGACAGGCCGGCAGCAAGGCGGAGCAGGTGCACACGGGCAGGGCTTGAGGCAACTTACCTGCTCCTTAGTAGCACCCCTGAAGCACGGAAACGTTGGCATAGGCGGCTAGATTGGCTTTCGCGCAGACGGCAAGGTCCAGCGAGAGCTCGATCGCCGTGACACATCCCAAATTCGTTGTCATTGTTCTTGATGATCTGCGACCGGACCTTACCTTGTTGCGGTCCAGCTTATGCCCCCTAACGGAGTACTTTCCTGGGAACTGCTGTACGGACTGAGCGACGTTGCCTTTCTGACGGCGAGGCCAATATTCCAAGGGGAAACTTCGCGCGAGAAAGGGACCCAGACAATGCGCATGGCACTCTTCGCCGCAAGCGCGGCATTGGTACTGGTCGGCTGTACGACAACAGAGCGGGATGTTGGTGTGGGGGCTGCCGCAGGCGCAATCATCGGCGGTATAGCAGGCGATACCGAAGGCGCGCTCGTAGGTGCCGGAGCCGGCGCGCTGGGCGGCCTGCTCGTTAGAAACCTTAGAAACGGCTATTGTCAGTATCGCGACCGCAACGGCCGCCTCTACACGGCTCGGTGTTGAATGTTGCCGTTTGCCGCCTGCCAGAAGGTCCGCGCCTGGCGGGCACAGGTCGAAGAAGGCCAACGCCGAGCGCTCAGATCAGCGATTTTCCGAATGGTGCTTGAGTGGCGACGATGACGTTGGCTGAACTGATGAAAACGCCTGTCCGGGAGCTGCTCGTCGGCGCGCTTCCCCAAGCCGGGAAACGATTTCTTCGCGTATCTGCTGGCAGACAAGATGCTGGCCTTAGGTAGCGCTCGTCGATGTGTACACCCACCTCACCGCGTCCGGACAGTTGTGTTTAGCAAGCAGGTAGCAGCGCGATTCTTCAAATCGGTATCCATCTTTGATCGTCCGCCTCACAAATGCGTGCTCGCTGGCGCTGTTCTCAACGCAGCCGGGCCAAAGCCGCCGCTGTCCAGAAGCCAATGCACAAGACGAGCGCGCCCACACCCACCGCGATCAGAACCGCGTCATATCCCCCCGTGGCTGACCATAGCCAGGCGGCCGCCAGCGGCGAGACCGCCTGCATGAGGTTCATCGGCGCGACCAGGATCCCGTTGATCGAGCCATAGGCTTCCCGGCTCACCATTTCCGGCACCGCCAGCCCACGCACGATGGTGATCATGCCGTTCGCCGCGCCGTAGCAGGCGGCGATGGCCGCGATAACGATCACTTCCGGCGGCGCCCAGGCGAAACCGATGACGGCGAGCGGAAAAATGATGACGATCATGGAACCGATGGAGCGGACGGGAGCGTGCGGGGCGAAGACCCAGATCAGGATACGGCCCGCGACCTGGGCGGGACCGATCACCGCCATCACGGTAACGACGCCGGCGGCGCTGAGCCCGCGCTCCAGAAATAACGGGTAGAGGTGGAAGGTCAGGGTGGAGAAAGCCGCGGCATAGGCGACGAAGGCCAGCATTAGCGCCCAGAAGACCGGACGGCGGACCGTCCATGCGACAGCTTTGCGCCCGGTCAGTGGCAATGGCTCGTGCGGCTCGCGAACGGGAACCGGATGGTCCTTCCTCGGGTCGATGGCGAAGAAGTAAAGGCCGCCGCAGACGATGATGTTGATGGCGCCCAACGTCATCAGCGCGCCACGCCAACCGAACACGTCGATCAGCAACTGGATGAGCGGGATGAAGACAGTGGAAGCAAAACCGCCCCAGAGCGTCAGGGCGGTAATGCCGCGCCGCGCCCCGCCCGCGCCCACGCGCCGGGTGATCACGGCGAAGGCCGGCTCGTAAAGATTGGCTGCCTGAAGGCAGCCGATCCCTGCCAGGATGACATAGAACAGGAGGATGTTCGAAACCTGCGACCAAGCGGCCAGTAGGAGGCCGGCCGCGACCGCCGCCGCGCCCATCACATAACGCCCCTGGCCACGATCGATCGCCGCACCGACCGGATAGGCAGCCAGCCCCGCCAGCGCCATGCCCAGCGTCGCCGCGCCATAGATCTGCGGCTTGGACCAGCCAAGGTCGGGACGCATCGCTTCGGCCAGCAGCGGAAAGCTGTAGTACAGCGAACCCCAGGAGCAGATCTGGGCGATACCGAGCGCCGTGATCAGCCAGCCGATCTTGGCATCGCGTGTTCGGGATTGGCCTTCGATGGCGCTTGTTGTCACGCGGCACTCCGGCAACAGGCGGCCCGAGGCGCCGATGCGCTCTCGGTCGGGGCCACATTTGTAGCGCAGCCGCGCCCCTCTTCGCCATGGGCCTTGGCGCCGGCATTCTTGGCACAGCATGCGTCCACGCCTTGTGAGAAGACGCGGCCATGGCCACAGTCCTGCACGGAAGCTCCACGCTCGAAGACGAGAGAGCGCAGACCACGCTGCACGAGATGGGCAACGGCGACAAGACCGACCGGCCCCGCATGGATGACGGCAATCGGATGATCTTGATGGGCCATGCTGTTCGCTTCTCGATACTTCCAGAATATTCGAATTATCAAAGCAAAAAAACTGGGCTTCAGGATGCTCCTGCGCGTGCAATGGTAGCGGGCGGGCAGGTTCCGTCCGCACAGCACTCGTCGGCAAGATAGCCTAACAGCGCTTGCATCGCGGCGTAGTTCGCCCGGCAGATAAGCGTCGTCGCCTGCCGCTCCTGCGTTACCAGCCCGGTCTCGCACAAGCGCTTGCAATGATGCGACAATGTTGAGGCAGGGATGCCGAGCTTCCCCTGAACCTGCCCAACGGACATCCCCTCCCCTCCGGCCCGCACCAGGATGCGGTAGATCTTGAGCCGGGTCGGGTTGCCCAGCGCTTCGAGTTGCTCGGCGGCTTCTTCGTATTTCATGGAAATAGCTTATGTGAGCGTTTTCGGCAGGTCAATCGAATTTCCATAAGCATGGAAATTGTAACGCTGGTCTGATTGTTGTTACTGTGATCGTTGGTTCACTCGAGTTGAAACCTCCTCCACGCTTTCTACCCGCTCAGAGTAGCGGTCCGTCAGGTAGCTGGTGCAGTCGCGCAGAAGCAGCGTGAACTTCATCAACTCCTCCATCACGTCGACGATGCGGTTGTAATAGGGCGACGTCTTCATCCGCCCCGCCTCGTCGAACTCCGCGAAAGCCTTGGCGACCGAAGACTGGTTGGGAATGGTGAACATGCGCATCCAGCGGCCGAGCACGCGAAGCTGGTTGACGGCGTTGAAACTCTGCGAGCCGCCGCAAACCTGCATGACGGCGAGCGTGCGCCCCTGGGTTGGCCGGACGCCACCCATGGAGAGCGGCAGCCAATCAATCTGCGCCTTCATGATGCCGGTCATCGAGCCGTGACGCTCCGGCGAGCACCAGACCTGCCCTTCCGACCATAGCGACAGCTCACGTAGTTCCTTCACCTTTGGATGATCGGCCGAGGTGGAGTCCGGCAGTGGCAAGCCGGCGGGATTGAAGATGCGCACCTCCGCCCCCAGGCGCCGAAGGATTCGCGCGGCTTCTTCCGTCGCTAAGCGTGAATAGGAGCGCTCACGCAATGAGCCGTAGAGCATGAGAATGCGCGGCGCATGCGTCGAACGGGGCGCGCCGAACAATGCCGCTGGATCGATTTGCCGGAACTTCTCGTCAACGATGTTGGGGAACGTATCCATGGGAAGAGTGGATTCGGTCATGCTTGTCCTTCTGGGCGCACGCATCGGGTGCACATTATCCATATTTCGACTTTTGTCGAATTATGGATAATGCCGCAAGGGTGCGCGGTCAACCCTATTTCGACAAGAGTCGAAGTTGTGTTTCAGCGCACCCGCCGCCCTTCCGCATCGATGACCACCTCACCGTCGTCCTTCGTGAAAGGACCGATGTCCGGATTTGGCAGGATGTCCAGGACGACCTCGGAAGGCCGGCACAGCCTGGTACCCAGCGGCGTGGCGACGATCGGACGGTTGATCAGGATCGGATGCGCCATCATGAAATCGATGAGTTCGTCATCCGACCATTTCGGGTCGCCAAGCCCAAGATCGCGATAAGGCGTGCCCTTCTCGCGCAGCAAGTCGCGCGGCGTGCCCCCCATTGCCGCAATCAGTTCGACGAGCCTTTCACGAGACGGCGGCGTCTTCAGATATTCGATGATCTCCGGCTCCTCGCCCGACTGGCGGATCATGGCCAGCGTATTGCGGGAGGTTCCGCAGTTCGGATTGTGATAGATGGTGATGGTCAATTGGCTTCCTTGCTATTTCAGGTATGGATTCTCATCAACGACTCCCTACTCCCCAGCCTTGTGCCGAGAAGGGAGCCAAGGATTGCCGCAGAGTTCCCAGCAGCACTGCATAACCGTAGCTTGCGAGATCGTGTGCCTCGTACTCCAAAGCCAGCCCCGCACCAAACAGCGTCGCCGACTGAAGATCCCGACCAAGGCGCGATCCATGAAAATGCCTAACCAGATCATCGGCACTCTGGTCGAACGGCCCTCTCCCCAGGACGAAGATCTCAGGTCGCCATATCATAGCGCCGTTGCAGAAGAATGCCCGCAGCGCTAACCAAACCACATCCGCCGCTTGTGTGGAAGAAGGCCGCGTAGCTTTCCGCGACGGCCATGACCGAAGATTAGATGTCCTTGAGAAGGCGGAGCGCATCATAGATTGCCGCATGCGTGTTGCGCGCAGATACGGCATCCCCGATCCGGAAAAGCTGGAACTCGCCTTGCGGGTTGCGAACGATCGACTGTGGAACACCGGCTATCAGCTGCTCGTGCGACATCTCGCCGAGGTTTGTGGAGGCGGGCTTGAGCTCGAAGTAAAGCTCATCCAGGGGGATCGTGCCGTGGTTGATCACCACCTGATCGAAGGTGCGCTGCTTCGCAACACCCCCATAGTCGCTGCCGACATGGGCTATCAATTGATTGCCGTCCTTCTCGACCGCTTCGAGGCGGTATGTAACCGTGAAGGTTACATCCAGCTTTTGAAGCGAGCGCATGTAAGGCACGAGGTTCATGGCCATGACCTCGGGCGCGAACGATCGATCAGGCGTCATGACCTCGACCTCCGCCCCGGCATTGGCGAGGAATTCGGCAGCCTGCAGCCCGGCATGATCACCAGCGTCATCAAACACAAGAACATTGCTGCCGGGCTTCACGTCGCCAGAAATGATATCCCAGGAAGAAACGACGAACTCGTTGCCCTTCGACAGCACCTCGGTGTGCGGCAGACCGCCCGTCGCTACGATCACGACATCAGGCGCTTCCGCTTGAACGGTCTCGACTTCGGCCCACGTGTTGAAGTGAAAGACGACGCTGAGGCTTTCGCACTGCGCCATGCGCCAATCGATGATACTGATCATCTCCCTGCGGCGTTCACTCTGCGCGGTCAGGCGAATTTGGCCGCCGGGGTCGTTTGCGGCTTCGAAGACGACCACCTCGTGGCCGCGCTCTCCAGCGACACGGGCGGCCTCCATGCCGGCCGGTCCTGCGCCAACAATGACAATTTTCTTTTTTACATCGGCCTTGGGTATCTCATGGGGCATGGTGATTTCGCGCCCCGTCGCCGCGTTGTGAATACAGTAGGCGGCACCGCCCTGATAGATGCGGTCGAGACAGTAGTTCGCGCCGACACAGGGCCGGATGTCGTCCTCGCGTTTCTCGATGATTTTCCGCACGATGTGCGGATCGGTCATATGAGCGCGGGTCATGCCGACCATGTCGAGTTTGCCCGAGGCGATCGCGTGGCGCGCAGTCGCCACGTCCGGAATCTTCGCCGCATGGAAGGTTGGGAAATTGGTGGCCGCGCGAATCTCGCCCGCGAAATCGAGATGCGGCGAATTGGCCATGCCCTGGATCGGAATGACATCGGTCAGCCCGGCATCGGTATCGATATGCCCCCTGACAACGTTCAGGAAGTCGACCATGCCGCTGTCCTTGAGGCGCTTGGAGATTTCCAGGCCATCCCCTTTGGCAAGGCCACCTTCGAGCATCTCGTCGCCCGTATAGCGAACACCGACGATGAAGTCGGGACCGACGCGATTGCGGATCTCTCTCAAGACCTCGAAGGTGAAGCGCAACCTGTTGTCGAGTGAGCCGCCATAGGGACTGTCGAGCTCGTTCGTCAGGGGAGACCAGAACTGGTCCATGAGGTGGCCGTAAGCCTGCAACTCAATGCCGTCCATGCCGCCGGCCTTCATGCGTTCGGCGGCGTCGGCGTAATCCTTGATGATCCGCTCGATATCCCACTCTTCCATCTTCTTGGGAAATGCACGGTGCGACGCCTCGCGGTGATGCGATGGTGAGACGACCGGCAGCCAGAATTCCTTATCCCAGCGCGTCCGGCGGCCAAGGTGGGTCAGCTGGATCATCACCGCGGCACCCTCTTCGTGCACCGCATCTGTCAGGTCCTTCATCCACGGCACTACCTCGTCCTTGTAGACGAGGAGATTGTTGAAGACCGGCGGGCTGTCTTTCGAGACAGCGGCGGAGCCGGCCGTCATCGTCATCGCGACCCCGCCCTTGGCGCGCTCCACATGGTAGGTCCGGTAACGCTCCTTGGGCATGCCGTCCTCCGGATAGGCCGGCTCATGCGACGTAATGATGATGCGATTGCGCAACGTGAGGTGCTTGAGCTGAAAGGGCTGAAGGAGTGGGTCGTTCGACATCTGCCTGGCTCCCGATTTAGACACTTATCGGCAGCATAATTTGAAATGTACACTAGTGTCAATCAGATGGTCATCTAAGTACCTTTCATTGACATAAGTGTACACACCCGATAGAAGGTAACTCATGGAGCAGAGATTGAACGATGGCGGCTGGCGCGGCTCTTCGGACCTTTGGCTGGGGGCGGCATACGAGACCCTGCTTGAATCCGGCGTCGACGCGGTCAAGATCATGCCGTTGGCAAAGAAGCTCAATTTGTCGCGAACGAGCTTCTACTGGTTCTTCAAGGACCGCGAGGAATTGCTTGGTGCCCTGGTCTCGCGGTGGCGCGAGAAGAACACGGGTAACCTTGTCAAGCAGGCAGGTGCATACGCAGAGACGATTGCCGAGGCGATGCTGAACGTCTTTGACTGCTGGCTAGACAGCAAGCTCTTTGACTCGAAATTCGAGTTTGCGGTCAGGAGTTGGGCTCTTCAGTCGCCGGAAATCCTGGTCGAGGTCCAGGAGGCGGATCAGCAACGCCTCGATGCTCTGATGCGCATGTTCGTGGGGTTTGGACAAAATGAAAGCCGGGCCGATGTCCGGGCACGCACGATCTATCTGGTGCAGATCGGATACATCTCGATGCAGACGGAGGAAGACATCTCCGTGCGCATGAAACGTATCCCGGAATATGTGGAAATTTTCACCGGGCAGGCGCCCGAGCAAAGAGAGTTGGACCGCTTTTTTGCGCGGCATGGCTATTCCGGATAGCGGGGCGAGGATGAGCGAGGATATGAAGATTGGGGTGATTGGCGCAGGCGGGTGGCTTGGTGGAGCCATCGTCGCGTCGATCCTCGATACCGGGCTGCCATCGCCAGAAAAACTCGCATTGTCGTATCGACGCGAACAGCCGGCTCGCTTTCCCGCGGGCCTTGCCGAGGCGCTCAAGCAGTCGGTGGACATGAGGCAGGGGTCCTGACCGTCCAAAGAGTCGGCTCGCGACGTCTGCCTCCATGGCATACGCCGTGAGCCTGTACCTCTATGCGTCAACTTTCACACGGCCGATCGGGTTGGAACAACAGGCCAGGATGTAGCCGTCATCGATGTCCTCGTCGGTGATGCCGCCATTGTGCACCATGTGCACCTGGCCCTCCGTTTTGAGAATCTTGCAGGTCCCGCATATCCCCATCGTGCAACCCGAGGGGATCACCAGACCCGCCGCGCGGGCGGCGGCCAGGATTGTGTCGGCCTCCGTGCAATTTGCCGTGATGCCGGAGGAGGCAAACTCCACAACAGCTTCGCTCGTCTCGTCCGGGAACTGGTCATCGGGAACAAGCTCTGTTTCCGGCAGCGGCGCGTGAAAGCTCTCCTGATGGTAGCGGTCCATGTCGTAGCCGAGACCGGCCAGCGCCTCGCGCACGGCCTGCATGAAGGGTTCGGGCCCGCAGCAGAAGACCTCGCGCTCGAGATAGTCCTGCGCCATGAGGCCCAGCATCAGCTGGTTGAACATGCCCTGATAGCCGGTCCACGGCCTGTAGAGGTCGGTCTCCTCGACCGCCCATTTCAGATCGATGCCGGTTACGCGCGAGGCTATGTGTTCGAGCCGTTCGCGGAAGATGATCTCGGAGGGGCGGCGCGCGCAGTTGACGAAGACGATATCCGGATCGCGCCCGGAATCGTAGAGGTAGATGGCCATGGACATCATCGGCGTGATGCCCGAGCCAGCCGAGATAAAAAGATACTTCTCGGCCGGGTGGTGCACGATGGAGAACCTCCCCCCTGGGCCCACCGCCCGTAGGCGCATGCCCGGGCGCAGATGGTCGAACATCCACCGCGTCCCGATAGAGTCGGCCTGCGCCTTCACAGTGACCGTCAAGGACGTCGGCCGCGAGGGAGACGAGGAGATCGTGTAGGTCCGGTAGATCGGCCCGCCCGGGACGGGCAGCTCCAATGTGAGGAACTGCCCCGGATCATAGCTGAACAGCGCCCCGGATGGCGACTGGAAGCAAAACGTCATGACATTCGGCGCCTCCGGAAGAAAGGAGACGCATTCGAGTTCCTCTGCGTCGGTCCAGAAGGCAAGCTTGGGCCTCGCGATCGCGTTCATCCCTCACTCCGCAGCAATTCGAACAGGGGTCAGGGAACGCTCGAGCCAGTGCGCATACCAGTCGATGAATTGCGACACGCCGCTTTCCTGAGCCGGCGAATACGGCCCGGGGACATAGGCGGGGGAGAATATCCCCAGCTGGTTGGTTTCGACGATCTCGCGATCCTCGTCGTTGGTTGCGATCCAGACCTCCGTCAGGCGCTTGAGATCGTAATCGACGCCTTCGACGGCATCCTTGTTCACGAGCCAGGTGGTGGTGACCTCGGTTTCGGTCGGGCTGATCGGCGTCACCCGGAAGGTCAGGGAATGGTCCGGCAGGAAGTGGTTCCAGGTCGTGGGGTAGTGGAAAACGAGCAGCGAGCCCGCATCGGGAGGAGCGACCCGACCGAGGTTCTTGCGAACTGCTGGCTTGCCGTCGAGCGTGTAGCTCACGGCGTTTTCCAGCAGCGGCATCCGCGCCAGGCGGAACTGGCCCTCACCGGCGAGCAGAAACCGTGCAGGCGCGCCGGCGGCTTCGCAACGATCGAAATGCGCCTGAAGGGATGGTGACGCCCCGCCATCCGCGGTCACGCCTCCTACTTCCGGGTCGACCGGGAAGGAACGGCAGAGCGACGGGTGGTTGCTGGAGCAGTGATAGCACTCGCGGTTGTTCTCCCACACGAGCTTCCAATTGGCCTTTTCGACAATCGTCAAGGTGTAGGCGACCTTCGCATTGCTGAGGTCATGGACCTCGAGATAGGGGCGCGCCTTCTCAGCGTAGTGCTCGAAATCCGGCGGCGTGTCGGACAGGCAGATGTAGATCAGGCCCTCGAGATTGCGCAGGTTTACAGGCTTCAGGCCATGCTTCGACGCGTCGAAGTCCGGCCCCATGTCATTCGCCCACAGCAGCCTGCCGTCGAGTTCGTAGGTCCACTGGTGGTAGGGGCAGACGAGCTTGGCCACGTGGCCTTCGCGCACCTTGCAGATCAGTGAGCCGCGGTGGCGGCAGGAATTGTGGAAGGCGCGGATTTCGCCATCGCGACCGCGAACGATGATCACCTCATAGGCGCCAACGCGCATCGTGACGTAGCTGCCCGCTTTCGCAAGTTGGCAGGCCGGAATCGCGTAGAGCCACTCCTTATGGAAGATGTGCGTCAGATCGAGTTCGTAGATTGCAGGCGAGGTGTAAAATGGTTGCTCGAGCGAGTAACCGGGGACGCGGCGCGCAAGCAGCTCCTGGATGGAGGGCGAGGAAACTGTCATAGGAGGAATCCATGCTCAGCATGTTCAACTGAGCTAAAATTGTCTTTCGCTCAAACCCCTTTGACAATAGCATCTTTTTTCATCCAGATTTATCTGAGCTAATCTCAGATCCACCCTGGGCACATCCCCGTGGCACAGAAAACGTCTGCGAAGAGGCGACGATGGCAAGACCGTACGATCTCTCCTCGATGACCGCCCTCATCTGCTTCGAGGCGGCCGCCCGGAATGCGAGCTTCAAGAAGGCCGCACAGGAAATGAACGTGACGCCTGCGGCCGTCAGCCATCAAATCAAGGCGCTCGAGACCGATCTTGGATGCAGCCTCTTCCTGCGTCGCAGCCGCGGCGTCGAGCTGACGGAGAAAGGGGCGTTCCTGTTCCTCGCGATACAGCGCGGATTTGAGGCAATTTCGGAAGCCGTTACCCAGATACGCGATCGCCCGGAAACGGTTGACGTGACCATCCGGACGACTACGGCGATCAGCTCTTTATGGCTCACACCGAAGATTGCAGCCTTCTGGAAGATCCACCCCGCCATCACCGTCTCGCAGATCGTCAGCGACGTATCCGGAATGACCAATCGTTGCGATTTGAGCATCCATTACGGCAATCCTCAGGAGCATGGCGTCGAATATCGCGACCTCTTTCAGGACCGCATCGTCGCCTTGGGAACACCAGGCTTCGCCGCCGAACACAGCATTGCTCGGGTGGAGGATCTTCTCAAGGTGCCGTTGATCCATTCCAGTAACGAGGAAGCCGACTGGACGACCTGGGCCGACTGGTTTCTGGCGCTTGGACGGCCGGCCCCAAAGGGCCGCAGCTTTTATGTGAACAACTACATGATCGCGCTTCAGGCCGCTCAGGACGATGTCGGAGCGGTGCTGGGCTGGGATGGGCTGGTTGAAAGCCTGATGCAAGAGGGGCGGCTCGTCCAACTCGTGCCTGACAGTATCCCCTCGCCCATGGCGTTTTATCTGAATATCCACAAGCGGGCCACGTCGAAGGCGCGCCTGTTTGCGGACTGGCTCGTCAAAAGCTCTTAGACTGGGACCTCGGCGGCTACGCCTGCCACCTTTTTTCGGAGTGCGGATCATTCCGTCTGTTGATTTCGCCTGTCGCGGGGATGGATGCCGTAGGCCAGTGGCGAGGTGGCAGAGATCACCCAGCATACCTGCAATCCCGTGAACTCGATCTGCATTGGCGGCGCAATGTCGTTTTCGCGCATCATGACTACGGAAAACGCACGGCAAGAACACGATGCAAACGGCGTAGTGACGTTGGTCCATCATCGGTTTGACGAATTGCCTCCTTGTGACGGCTGTTCGTCCTGTCCGGCATCAACATGCAACGCAAGGACACATGCAGCCTACTGGCCGCCTTGCGCCGCGAACGCTCCCGCGGAACCCGGATCGGCGCGCTGTGCTCGGGCGCCTATTCTGGCCAAGGCTGGCTTTCTCGATGGAATGCAGGCTGCAATTCACTGGGAATACCATGATAGTTTCATGGAAGAGTTTCCCGACGTGAACCTGGTGCGCAACGTGTTCGTCGCGGATACGAAGTTCATTACCGCATCAGGCGGCACGGCCACCGCCGATCTGATGCTTCACCTGATCGAGCGTGATCATAGCTATGACCTGTCGGTCGCGGTGGCCGACCAGATGGTTTACAATGCCGTGCGGAACGCCACGGCTGAACAGCGTGTCTCCCTTCAGTCCCGGAATGGCATACGCAACAAGCATCTCGCCAAGGCGATCGAGATCATGCGCAACCGGGTCGACAATCCGATTTCTTCATCGGTAATCGCGCAAGAACTCGGAATATCGACCCGCCAGATAGAGCGCTTGTTCGAACGATACCTTAATGCCTCACCCAAGAAGTACTTTACGGAGATGCGCCTGGAGCGGGCGCGCCATCTGTTGCTGCAGACCGAATCCGCAGTCACAGAGGTGGCACTTGCTTGCGGCTTTGAAAATTTTGGACATTTTTCCCGCCTCTACCGTGCCACCTATGGCGTATCACCGATGATGCAACGCGGACGCTTGACCTGATGCATGCATTTCGCGGGGGTAAGCAATACTGCTGCTTCTTCGCCTATGGGCGGTTCATTCTGCGGCCAGTTCGGCGCAGCCGGTTTTAAGAAGCGCAATCACATGCGGCGCGAAGGAGTGCCACATATCGAGGCGGAAGTCTTGCGCGCCGTCACGCCACAGCACGACTGTCGCACCGTCCATCAGGGTCCGGCGGCCTTCGCCCTCAGGGAGCGGGTCGATGTCGCGCGGGCAGCCGAGCGTCAGCAGCTCCGCCGCCTTCGAGCCTTCGATGCGCACCGTGATCTCTCGATCCGATATCTCGGTCAGGCTATGCGGCGCCTTCTCGTAGACGGATGCGGATTGTTTGATCAGCCGGGGCGCTTCGGCCTCGGCAACCAGGACCTGCCACTCGTCGGGGCCGAGGCACAGGACTTCGGTCGTGCCGGCACTTGCGCGGCCGCCGATCCTGCGCGGAAGGTCGACACCGATAGCTTTGGAAAGCGCGGGCAAATCCGCTTCGCGCGCGCGAAGCGAGAGCCGGCCGACGGGGGCTAGAAGCGTGACCGTCACCGCGCTACTTGCGGCGAGCGGGCCGGGCTTGAATGCATACATGTGAGCCGTCATCGCATCGTCTCCGCTTCTAGAGTTTCAGCCGTTCGCCTTGCGCGTCGTAGAACACGGTGCCCGTGATCTCGGCTTCTATCACCCGATCGGGCATTGGAACGAAGACGGTCTCGCCCGTCCGGTTGTGCCCATCTTCGACCAGCGCCAAAGCGATCGGTCTGCCGGCGGCAACACTGTTGTAGGATGAGGTGACGTGGCCCACCATCTTCATGGGCTTGGGCTGTTTTGGGTCGAGTACGATCTGCGCCCCTTCTTCCAGCCGGGTCTTGCCGTCCTCGGTCAAGAGGCCAACGAGTTGCTTGCGTCCCTGCGCGACAAGATCGGGGCGTGCAAGCCCGCGCTTGCCGACGAAATCCGGCTTGTTCTTGCCGACTGCCCAGCCCATTGCCGTGTCATAGGGTGTCACGGTGCCGTCGGTATCCTGCCCGACAATGATGAAGCCCTTTTCGGCCCTGAGCACGTGCATGGTCTCGGTGCCATAGGCGCAAATGTCGTATTGCTGTCCGGCCGCCCAGAGCTTTTCCCAGAGCGCGCGGCCATAGCGCGTCGGAACGTTCACCTCGAAGCCGAGCTCACCGGTGAAGCTCACGCGGAAGAGCCGCGCTGGGAAACCCGCCACAGTGCATTCCGCGATGGACATGTGCGGAAATGCCTCGTCCGAGATATCCAGGCCCTCGACGAAAGGTGCCAACAGGTTGCGCGCGTTGGGGCCGTTGAGAGCGATGGTGGACCATTGTTCGGTGATCGAGGTTAGCCAGACCTTGAGGTCGGGCCATTCGGTCTGGAGGTAGTCCTCCATCATGTTCAGCACACGGGCCGCGCCACCGGTGGTGGTGGTGACGTGGAACCGATCCTTCGACAGGCGCCCGATCACGCCGTCGTCGCGGATGAAACCGTCGTCGCCCAGAAGCAGCCCGTAGCGGGTGCGGCCCGGTGCCAGCTTGGTCCAGGGATTGGTGTACATGCGGTTCATGAACTCTACCGCATCTGGGCCCACGACCTCGATCTTTCCGAGCGTCGAGGCGTCGAAGATGCCGAGGCTCTTTCGCGTCGCCCGGCATTCGCGCGCAACGGCCGCGTCCATATCCTCGCCCGACTTGGGGAAATACCAGGCGCGGCGCCACAGGCTGACCGGTTCGAATACAGCGCCGTTTTCCTCGGCCCAACTGTCGATCGGCGTCTTGCGGGTAACCTCGAAATGCCCGCCTCGATGATAGCCGGCAAACGTGCCGAACGTCGTCGGTGTATAGGGCGGACGGAAGGTGGTCAGTCCGACCTCGGGCTGGCGCTTTCCGAGCGCATCGGAAGCAATGTTGAGCCCGTTGATGTTGGACATCTTGCCCTGATCGGTGGCCATGCCATTGGTCGTGTAGCGCTTGACATGCTCGATAGAGCGCATGCCTTCGCGCACGGCGAGGCGCAGGTCCTTGGCGGTCACATCGTTCTGGTAATCCACGAAAGCACGTGCCCGGCTTGGGGTTCGGTCGGTGGGCAGTTCCTTATGACTAGTGCCGGTGCCTGTGCGATCATTGGTGACGGCATAACGGACCGCTGCGGGATTCTTGCCCAGCTCACGAACAGCCGTGGCGCCCATCTCGGCACCGTCGTTCAGCGCCGCTTCGATTCCCCAGAGGCCACGGCCGGCTCCAGCGAGCTGGCACGCCTCGGTCTTGCAGTCAGGCAGGAAGGTCTGCTTCTCGTCGTCCCAGGCGAGCGTCCCCTTAGTATGTGAGAAGAGGTGCAGTGACGGCGTCCAGCCACCCGACATCAACAGGCAATCGCAGGCGAGCGAGCGGGCGGGTCCGACCCTGCCCCCCTGCACCGGATTGACCCGAACCGACTTGATACGCAGACGGCCCGTCGTGCCGGTGACCGTGTGGCCCGTTAGCACAGCGATTCCGCGTGCCTTTGCTTCGGCGAGCAAACCGGCTTGCGGCTCAACGCGGGTATCGACAATAGCTTCGATCTTCGTGCCCGCATCGGCAAGGTCAAAGGCTGCGTACCAGGCGCTGTCATGGCTGGTAACCACGACGGCCCGGTTGCCGACCCGCACGCCGAAGCGGTTGAGATAGGTTTGGGCTGACCCCGCCAGCATGACGCCTGGCCGGTCGTTACCGTCGAACACCAGCGGCTTTTCCAGCGCACCCTGCGCCAGGATCACTTGCCCGGCCCGTACCCGCCACAACCTCTCGCGCGGCGTGTCCGGGGGGGGTGACTGCAGATGGTCAGTCAGCTTCTGGCAAAGCCCCACCATGTTCTGGTGGTAGTAGCCGATGGCCGTGGTACGGGTCATGACACGCACACCGAGCGACTGCAGTTTCGCCAGCATGGCCGAAAGCCAGTCCCATGCAGGGACGCCGTCGATCACCGCCTGCGGCTCGCTCAGAAGCGTTCCGCCGGCTTCCGCACTCTCATCGACCAGCGTTACCTTAAGGCCCGACCGGGCCGCGCTCAGCGCGGCGGCCAGACCAGCCGGCCCGGCCCCCACGACCAGCACGTCCGTGTGCAGGTACCGCGAAGCGTAGGTGTCCGGATCTGCCTCTTTCGGCGAAACGCCAAGTCCGGCGGCGGCGCGGATGAAAGGCTCATAAACCTTGTCCCAGAAGCTCTTCGGCCACATGAAGGTCTTATAGTAGAACCCGGCCGAGAACAGCATGTAGGCGCGGTCGTTCACGGCGCCGATGTCGAATTTGAGGCTCGGGTATTTGTTCTGGCTGGTGGTCTCCAGACCGTTCCAGATCTCCTGCATGGTGGCACGGGTATTGGGCTCGAAGCGGCCCTTGCCGCGGCTGGTACCGATGAGCGCGTTCGGCTCTTCGGACCCGGCCGAAACGGCACCGCGCGGCCGGTGATACTTGAACGACCGGCCCATCAGATGCACGCCGTTGGCAAGCAGCGCCGAGGCGACCGTATCGCCAGCGCGGCCTTCGATCGTCCTACCGTCGAAGGTGAATGTCACCGGCCGGTTGTGATCGACCCGGCCACGCCCGGGAACGCGGAAGGCGCTCATTCCGCAGTCTCCTTGATAGAGGAAAGATCAGGACGCGGCTCGCCCGCCTTGTAGGTCGTCAGGAATCGGTCAGTGACCGTGTCCCGCACGGCGTTGAAGAAACGGCCGCAGCCATGCGCATGCCGCCAGCGTTCGTAATGTGGACCCCGGACATTGCTGCGTATGAACAGATAATCCCGCCATTCACCATCACTCATGGCGGAGGGATCGGCAGGCCGGGCGATATGCGCCTCGCCAGCATACGTGAACTCCAGTTCCGGCAAGATCTCTTCGCAGTAGGGGCAATGGATCAGAAGCATGTCCGTGTTCCTCAGTGCGCAACGGCGGCCGCGGCGGCTTCGTCGATCAAGCGGCCGGTCGTGAACCTCTCGAGGGTGAAAGGCGCGTTGGCCGGGTGCGGATCGTCCTTGGCGACGGTCCAGGCAAGTGTGTGGGCGGCGCCCGGGGTGGCCTTGAACCCGCCGGTACCCCAGCCGCAATTGACGTAGAGCCCCGGCACCGGGGTTTTGCCGACGATCGCCGAGCGATCCGGCGTCACATCGACGACGCCTCCCCATTTGCGCAGCATCCGCATGCGGTTGAAGATCGGGAAGATCTCGCAGATCGCCGCAACCGTATGCTCGATCAGCGGCAGACCGCCACGCTGCGAATAGCTGGTATACTGATCGGTGCCCGAACCGATGACCAGCTCGCCCTTGTCGGACTGACTGATATAGGCGTGCACCGTGTTCGACATCACCACGCAGGGGAAGATCGGCTTGACCGGTTCGGACACCAAAGCCTGAAGCGGGAAGCTTTCAAGCGGCAGGCGGACGCCGGCGCTATCCATAACGACCGTGGTGTTGCCGGCAGCCGACACGGCGACCTTCTTCGCCCGGATGAACCCCTTTGCGGTCTCGACACCGGTAACGCGGCCGTCAGAGCCACGGCGGATTGCCGTGACCGGGCAGTTTTGGATGATGTCCACACCGCGTGAGGCGGCGGCGCGAGCATAGCCCCAGGCCACGGCGTCGTGACGGGCGGTTCCCGCCCGTTTCTGCAGCGCGGCACCCATGACCGGGTAACGCGCCCTCGGCGAGATGTTGAGCGGCGGGCAGAACGCCTGCGCTTCCTGGGCCGTGAGCCAGCGGTTGTCGACCCCATTGAGGCGATTGGCGTGAATGTGGCGCTGGAAGCTCTGCACATCGTGCACGTTATGCGCCAACATCATGACGCCGCGCTTGGAGTACATGACGTTGTAGTTCAGCTCCTGGCTCAGACCGTCCCACAAATCAAGCGCGTGGTCGTAAAGCCGGGCACTTTCGTCGTAGAGGTAGTTGGACCGGATGATCGTCGTGTTGCGGCCGGTATTGCCGCCGCCGAGCCAACCCTTGTCGATCACCGCGACATTGGTGATGCCATGCTCCTTGGCAAGGTAGTAGGCCGCGCCCAGCCCGTGCCCGCCGGCGCCAACGATGACGACGTCGTATTCGGCTTTCGGTTGACTTTCGGGCCATTGCGGCGTCCAGCTCCTGTGGCCCGTGAGGGCGTTTTTCAAGAGCGACAGCGCGGAAAAATGCGTCATGTGAGGCCAGCTCCGACAGGTCCGGTTTCCGGCGTTCTAGTCGGACGGGAGCAGAGAAGACTGGAACAATGCGACGGCGGCATTGTATGACTGCGCCATGACATCCGTGCCTTCAGCCAACAGATCTAGCAAGAAGCGCCTGCGCGTCGCCTTCCTGCTTGCAGACCGCTTCACCCTGCCCGCCTTTGCCAATTTCGTCGACGTTTTGCGGCTTGCCGCCGACGAGGCGGACCGCTCGCCGTGTCGCCGCCACGAAGAGCCTGAGCATCATGATCATCGACGAGGCGATGGCCGGGGACGAACCTCAGCCCGGCTTTCGCAGCGATCTGACCGCGCGCGATCCGATGGTGCGCAAAGCGCTGATCCGAATGCAGCACAACATCGGCAACCCTGAGACGGTCGGGAAACTGGCGCAGGGTCTTGGCATCGGGCGGCGGCAACTCGAGCGCAAATTCCAGTCGGACCTGGGTCTTTCCCCTTCACGGGCGGAGCTTCGGTTGCGCCTCGATGCCGCGCGCCGGATGTTGGAGACCACCGTGCGGACCGTGACGCAGGTCGCTCATGCCACCGGGTTCTGCGATGCCTCGCATCTCATCAACACATTCAGGGCCGAGTGACGGCACTGTAGGAAGAAGTCCCCTTCCTCTCCGATCACAAGACTCCAAGCTTTTGTGGATTGCTCGGATTGAATCTATGCTCCTTGCTGGTGATTCGCGCCGACGTTGTGCAATAGAAGTCGGACTGACCGGCGCGTGACGCATTCCAGGAAGGAGATGACATGAAGCGAGGCTTGTACGGTGCTGCTGGACTTGCCGCCGTTGTAGCGGCGGCGGGTGTCTTGCTGCTCAGATACGGGCCGCTCTCTGCGCAGGAAGGCAGCCTGCAGACTCCTCCAGTGGATATCGCGATCAAGGAAAGCTTTGACCTGCCGGCTGTCGATGCAAAGACGGAGTCCATCGTCGCAGCGGCGGACGCGTTCCTCAACGGGTTGGGCGACCAACAGAGAGAGGCCGCAGTGTACCCGTTCTCCGACAACACTCAACGCTCTAATTGGTCCAACTTCCCGGACGGTCCCGTTCAGCGCGGCGGCGTGATGCGCGGCAACCTCTCCGACGAGCAGAACGCCGCCCTTAACGCCCTCCTAGGCGAGGTCCTGAGCGAGGATGGTGTGCGTAATATCGCCTATCAGCTGGCAGCGGAGGACATGCTGGATAGCGGCATCGGCGGCCCCAATTTCGGCAGCGATTTCTACTATGCCTCCTTCCTGGGCGAACCTTCGACATCCAAGCCGTGGATGTTTCAATTCGGCGGCCACCACCTTGCAATCAATGTTACGGTCTTCGGATCGGAGATTTCCTTCTCGCCGATGCTGACCGGCGGAGAGCCGCTGAACACTACCTATGAAGGACAGGACGTCTACATCACGGAAGCGGAGACCGCGGCCGCGCAAGCCCTCATGGACGCCCTCACGGCCGATCAGAAGGAAGCGGCCATCATTGACGACCAAGCGATCAACCTACTGCTAGGCCCCGGGGAATTCGGTACTGTGCTCGCACCGGAGGGAGTGAAGGGCAGCGACCTGACCGATGACCAGAAGTTGCTGCTTCTGGATGTCATCGAAGCGCGGCTCGGTTTCATCAACGACGACGATTTCGCGGCCAAAATGGAAACAGTCCGGAGCGAAATTGACGACACCTACTTCGGCTGGTGGGGACCTGTGGGGACCCTGGGCGCAGCTTATTTCCGCGTCACGGCGCCGTCGCTGGTCATGGAATACGCACCGCAAGACATGGATGGCGATCCCACCGATCACGCGCACAACATGTACCGCGATCCCAAAAACGACTATGGCGTGGCATGGATCGGGTCCCATTGATACGCGGGCTTTTCATCGCGGCGCTCGTTACGGTTCCCGTTGCGGCTGCTGCGCATCCGCACAGTTATACCGACCAGCAGGTGCAGCTTTCCGTTGGTCTCGAGGTCGTTGACTTGAGCGTTGTGATCGTACCGTCAACGGGAGACGGCGCCGCCATATTCTCCCACATCGATCTTGATGGGGATGGGGCAGTCTCGGACGAGGAAGCGCAGGCGTTTGGCGCGGACGTTCTTGCGACCGCTGAACTGACGGTCGACAGGCGGGTATTCGCCTTCACGAATGCTGCTGTTGCGGTCCCGAGCGCCGAAGAGGCCGCCAGAGGCACGGGTGCGATCATCGTCAAGGCGTCGACCCCAATCAGCCTCTCGGAGACCGAAGCGCATCAAGTGGATTTCGGTATTAGCTACGGGGCGTTCTCTCACGACTGGTTCATCCAACCGTTTTTCCATCCCGACCTGATCGAGAAAACGTCCTCGCGCTCAGTGGATCGGACGAAGGCCAGCGGCGACCTCATCATTCGTTTCAACAGAAAGCGTGTCGCAATCTGCATGCGCCGGAGCGTCAGACACTGCATCGGGCGTGACGCACGACATGGGTGAAGAGCGCTACCGCGACGTGCAAGCACTGCGAGCCGTGCTAGGCGCCGCATTACGGCTCGGTGCCACGCACCTCGCGCGCCACCCTTGCTGAGAGGTAGGCCGGGATCGCTGCCGCGACGGCGGCGAGGACAGCCAGTACGGTCCAGGCCACACCGAAACCATGGACTGACACTGTCCAGCCGAAGCCCAGCGAACCGATGACGGCGCCGATGAACAGCCCCGACTGCACAATGCCCGAGGCCCGCCCGGGGCCGCGGGATTGCCGCGAATAATGGCAAGGACCGACAGTCCGGCCCATCCCCATCCCATGCCGAAGGCAAGCGTCGTGGCCAGGACCAGCACCATCCAGCCGCCTCCCTGTGCGAAGAGCCAATAGGCCACCGCACCGCCAAGCATAAGCACGCTGACGGCCAGCAGAAGCGGCAGAGCGAACCTATCGGCGGCCGCACCCGGCAGGATCCGCACGGCGATCGACACCCCCGCCGCCAAGCGCTATGATGAACCCGCCTTGCCAACCGGGATACCTTGCGCCTCGACTGAGGTCACAAGAAAGGCCGCCATGGAATTCGCAGATCCGGCGCCAACACCGGACATGATCCCTAGCAGAACCAGAGTGCCCTGCGACCATCCCGGTTGCGGATTGCGCGGTTGCACCGCGGCGGGCGAAAAGGGGTGGCGAGGCAGGCCCAGAACCAGCGCTGACGGCAGCAAGGCCGCGACCACATAGGCAGTCCGCCACCCGCCGCTAAGCGCGATCATCGGAACGGCGAGGCCCGCCAGAAGCGAAGCCAACGGCACCGACGCCTGCTTGAGCCCGAAGGCAAAGCCCTGCCGCCCGGGCGACACCGCCCGCGACAACGCGACGTTGGTCGCGGGCTGGATGCTGCCGTTGGCCAGCCCCGCCAGCACCATGATGGGCAGAAAAAGCACGACAGACGGCACGAAAGGCACGATCAGGCAAAGCACGGCGGTTACCACCTGGGCAGCGCGCGCCACGGGCCATGGTCCGAACCGGTCGGAATGGCTCGCCAGCGCTCCCGAACCGAGCGCCGAGGCGGCGAAGAAGACGGCGAAGCTATAACCAAGGCTTGCCTCGCTCATGCCCAGATCGGCCCTCAGAAGCGGAAACAGTGTGCCCAGCAGAAAGACGGGCAGCATCGTCGCGATTTGTGCCGCCAAAGCGAAGCCAACGGCAGCAACGGGCGATCCGGATCGCGAGCCACTCATGAGTGCACCCCTCGCAGCGCCGATACCGGTCTGATCCGTCGCATCATCCGAACATTTGCCCAGCCAGCCCCTCCGGCGTCAGCGGCACCCGCAGACTGTCGAGCCCGAAGAGCCGCCGCACCGCCGCAGCCAGCGCCCCGGCAACCGGCCCCTGCGCGATTTCCCCCGCGCCGAGCGGCGGGTCGCGAGGATCGCCGGTCAACACCACCTCAATCTCGGGAATCTCGGAAAAGCGCAGGATCGGATAATGCTCCCAATCCGGGACGTCCGGCGCGCCGCCGACGATCGGCACTTCCTCTTTTAGGCTCCAGCTCAACGCCTGAATGGCGCCGCCTTCGACCTGCCCCAGAACGCCCTCACGGTCGATGACCTCGCCCACATCCGCCGCCGCCCATAGCCGGGGCACGGCCAACATCTCACCCGCGCTGACTTTCACCACCACGGCACAGTAGCCTGCCTTGTTCTTGTACCGGGCAAAGCCAAGGCCCATGGCAGTTTCGCCATCGGTGTCGGTGGTAAAGGCCGAGATCTCGCAGGCCTTTTCGATAACGCATCGAGCGCGCGCATCGTCGAGGTGGCGCAGGCGGAATCCTATCGGGTCCTCGCCGAGTTCGTCGGCCGCGGCCTCCATTGCCAACTCGATCGCAGCGATATTTGCATAGGCCCCCAGGGCCCGCATGGCAGAGGTGCGCAGCGGGACATCATATGCGATCCGCCGCGTGACTTTGAGAGCGCCGGTCCTATAAAGCTGCACCGCGTTGCGGTCGGCACCGCCGCCATTCGCGGGCAGAGGCTCCGTCGCCGGGGCAAGCGCCACGGCATCAGCCAGAAGAGGACCGGAGGCAAAATTCGGTTTGCCGGGGCCGGACCGGCGCTGGTGTGGTGCGCTGAGAATATCAAGCGACATCGCCGCGATCTCCCCGTCCTCTGAAAGCGTGACTTCGGCCCAGCTCGTCATCGCGGGGGCCAGCGCTCCGCGAGTCAGTTCATCCACTCTTCGCCAAGCAAGCCGCACCGGGCGACCAGAGCACGCCCGGGCCAGCAAGGCGGCCTCGAAAGCTACGTCATCCGCACCGTTATGGCCGTAGCAGCCGGCTGCTGGTTTATGAATCACTTCGATGGCCGTTTCGTCGAGATTCAGAGCTTGCGCCAGACCCGCGCGCAACTGGTAGGGTCCCTGAGCATGGTTCCACACGGTCAGGGTGCCGTCCTGCCACAGCGCCAGGGCACAGCATGTTCCAATCAAGGCATGGGCGAGAAACGGGCGCGAGAATTCCGCCGCGACCTTGCGATTCCCAGCCTTGGTCGGATCGCCAGTCTCCACCATCGTCTCAAGCTCAATGGCGCTGGCCAGAAGGTCTTCGGGCTTCTGAATGCCGCCGCCCGGCATTTCCCAGTTCGCCGTGGAATCTGCCCGCGCAACGGCGGACATGGCTTGCGCCTACATAGAAAATACGTCGATTGCGATTGCCTCACGGAGGAACGAATTCCAGTGCCGCGGCCAGAGAATCGATAACCGTGAGACGCTCGTGCACCATATCGTTGCGAGGTGCAAAAAAGAGCACGAAGGGAGGATTCAAGATGCCAGATGAAGCTGCTTTCATGAATCGCAGGGGCTTCTTCAAGATCGCTGGGAGCGTTGTTGCCGCATCGGCGATCGGTGGCGCGGCCGGCCAAGTTATCGCAGCCAACTATCCCAGCAGGACATTCGACGTCATCGTTCCCACCCGAGAGGGCGGAGGGGCGGATGGCCTGTCCCGCGCCTTCATCAATAGCTGGAAGGACAAGATCGGACAAGATTTCGAGCGTCAGTTCAGCCCTGGCGCGGCCGGGCAAGTGGGCTATGAACTGTACTTCAAGCAACGTGAAATGGACGGCAGCAATTTGCTCTTCGGCAATGTGAGCGCGGAGATGATCATGTACGCGCTGCAGAAGCCCGATTTCAGATTCCCCGAGGACATTTATTACTTCTGCGGGATCGATACGGACCCCTGCGGCATATGGGTTTCGGGTGAAAGCCCGTTCACGTCGGTGGAAGAGGTTGTCGAGACGGCCATGAAGCGGCCGGTGAGCATCGCCGTCAGCCGGTTGCCGCACCCGGGCACGATCGGGCTTCTGGCCTTGGCCGAAGCCACAGGGGCGCAGTTCAACATCGTCCCCTATGGCGGGGGCAATCCCCAGGTGGTGGCGGTGTTGAATGGGGAGGCTGAATGCGGCGGCGGTGGCACTGCAGGGTATATAGAGGGGGCGCGTATCCTGGGTGTCTTCGACCGCGAAGAGTTCGTGCTGGCCGAGACGCGCGGTGACGTGCCGCTGATCAACGAAGTTTTTGGGACCGATATTCCCAGCCTTTACTCGACCCGCTCCTGGGCGGTTCACCGCAGCTGGGCTGATGCCAACCCGGACGACTACAAGGTGCTCCAGGATACCTCGGCGGCCGTATTCGACGATCCCAGGTTCAAGGAAGAGATCGTTCAGAGCGGAGTGACGCCTTGGGACGGTGTCCGTTTTCGCGATCAGTCCACTTGCATGGCGCTTGCGCAGAGCATGGTGGAACTGGCCACGAAGTATGGAGATCAGCTGACCGCCGGTTAGGTGGCCAGCTGATGGCCGAGATCGCATATGGATAACCGTCAATCGCGCGAGACGAGCCCCAGCGCCCGGAGACAGGCGTCGGGTGCCGATCTGCTGATCCCTATCTTTGCGGGGCTTTTCGCGCTCTATTTCTTTTGGGACACGTGGGGCCTGAAGTGGGAAGCCCGCATCAACGGGATTCTCATCGGCGTTCCCCTTCTGGGCCTTATCGTGCTCAAGATCGCCTCCACGGTGATTGCGGTCGCCGAGGGAAAGGCTTCGATGCGCCTCGGGACTATCATCGCCTGGTCGCCTGATCAGCGGCAGCGCCTCCTCCTCTTCGCTGTGTTTACCGGTTTCGCGGTGCTGATCGGGTGGCTCGGCGTCACCCTGTCGCTATTCCTGGCTCTGCTTGCCAGCCTCCGGATTCTCGACGTTCGCAGCCCCGCCGTCCTGGCGCTTCTTCCAGCCGGTACGTCTGCGCTGGTCTACATTCTGTTTATCGCAGTCCTCGACAAGAGAATGCCCTACGGCCCGGTTGAAAACATGCTTGCACCTCTGCTGACTGGCGGAGGCATGTGATGTTGTCAGGCTGGGAGAACTACGGGACGCTGTTTATTGCATCCTTCACCCACCTTTGGATCATCATTCCTGCAGTTGTCCTGGGCATTCTCGTCGGCGCCATTCCGGGGTTCAGCGCCCAAAACACACTGCTTATCCTGCTGCCCCTCACCTTGGTCATGGATATCGACACCTCCATGGCATTCATGGTCTCGGTCTACTGCGCATCGCATATGGGTGCCGGCATTCCGGCAATTTTGATCAACATGCCCGGCACGGGAGGACACGCGGCAACCTGCCTGGACGGCTTCGCCATGACGAAGCAGGGACGCTCACAAGAGGCTCTCGCGATCTCGGCATTCGCCTCGGTTGTCGGCGGCCTCTTCACCACCATCCTGGCCATCGCGTTTCTGCCCCTTCTCTCCAGGATGGGCCTTTACCTGCACAGCGTAGACATGGTTGTGATCATGGTCTTTGGCCTTTGCCTGATCGCAATGATCGCCACCGACGACCTCGTGAAGGGGCTGATCGCCGGCTTCTTCGGCCTGCTTATGGGAGTGGTCGGAACGGACTTCATCTACGGCACACCCCGTGCCACGTTCGGGTTCATCGAGTTGTACGAGGGCGTGCCGCTGGTCCCTGCGCTTATCGGCCTCCTCGCCATCTCCGAAGCTATGGTGATGTTCGAGCGGGAGTCGGTTGCCTTGAGTTCGCAGGAGGCTCGTCAGAAGGTTTCGGGGTGGACCGGGACATTCGAGGGAATTCGTCAATGTATCCGGCAATGGTGGATTCTGGCGTGGACCTCCTTCATCGGCCTCTTGATCGGCATCGTTCCGGGCGCTGGAGCCTCGATCGCCTCGTTCGTCGCCTACGCGCAGGCGCGTCTGTTCTCAAGCGATCCGCAAAGTTTCGGCCGCGGCAGCCCGACGGGCCTGATCGCGGCCGAAAGCTCGAATAACGGCGTGACCTCGGGGACGCTGGTCCCGTTGCTCGCGATCGGTGTGCCCGGCGGCACGACCGCTGCGGTCATGGCTGTGGTGCTCCAGTACAACGGGGTCCTTCTGGGCCCGCGCCTTTTCACGGACCGTCCCGAAACGGCCTACGGCATCTTCTTTTCGATGCTCGCGGCCTACATCGTGATGGTCTTCCTTGTGCTGCCGCTCGCGCGCTATGTGGGCACCATCGTTCTCGTACCGACGCGCGTGCTCGTTCCGCTGATCCTGTCGCTGACCGTCGTCGCCTCCCTCGCCAACCGGGGCTACGTCTTCGACATTTATGTCGCGCTCGTCTTCGGCGTCATCGGCTACATCTGCCGCCGCACCGGCTACAATGTCATTGCCGTACTGATCGGCGTCCTCCTGGGACCGCTTTTCGAGCAATACCTCCTGCGCTCGCTCCGGTTGGGTCAGGGCGATCTCCAAATTCTGTTCTCATCGTCCATAGGCAACACGCTGTGGGGGCTGCTTGCGCTGTCCCTCGCGCTGCAGTGGTGGAAGGGGCGGAAGATGCGGCGGGCACTTCGCGACGGGCCTGCCGCCAAGGAAACTATCAATCCCTATTGAGCTATCATGCCAAACCAAACACAATCTAAGAACTTCAAGCATTTGGCCAGGCTGGATATCCCGGGCGGCGGGCAGGTGACGGTTGGGAACGGCTACGCTTTTGTCGGCCACATGAATGCTCCGCACGGGACCAGCATCATCGATGTCCGGGATCCAAGGCGGCCGAAACTTGTCCACACGATCATGCTGCCCGATGATCTGTCACACACCCACAAGGTGCGGGTGATCGGTGATCTAATGTTCGTCAACGTCGAACAGGCTGCCCGCCACCAGACGCGGCAGGCGGGCACGGCGATCGAAGCTGATCCGAATGCGACGGACGCCGAGATCGCAGTGCGCACCGGGCTGCCCGCTAAGATAGTCGCCAGCGCACGCTTCTACACATCCCGGCCCTACGATCTCGGCGGCTGCAAAATCTACGACATCTCGGACAAGGCACGTCCACGCGAGATCGCGTATATACGCACGCATGGGTTCGGTGCCCACCGCTTCGATGTGGACGAGAGATATCTTTACCTCTCAACCGAAATGGAAGGATATATCGGCAACATCCTCGTCATCTACGATCTTGCCGATCCGTCCCGGCCGAAGGAGGTCAGCCGATGGTGGATGCCGGGCCAGCACGTCGCGGGCGGCGAGACGCCTTCCTGGCAAGGATACGGCCACCGCTTGCACCACGCGTTGCGATCCGGGAATCGGCTCTGGGCCGCCTGCATGAAGGCCGGCGTGTATGTGATCGACTGCTCCGACATCACGCGCCCGCGGACACTAGGGAGTTACAATTACCATCCGCCCTTTCCGTCTCCCACGCACACCGTTATGCCGATCCGGGCACGGCACAATGGACGCCAGGTCGCGGTGGCGGTTGACGAAGAACATGATTTTGCCCCCGGAGAACCCCATGCGGGACTGTGGTTCCTCGATGTGGAGGACCCGGCGGACATACGGCCGATCTCGGTGTTTCATCTTCAGGAGCGCGCGAGCCCCCATGCCCTTTCCGGCCTTACCTTCGGCGCGCATCAGTACAACGAAACCATGCACAGCGACACGCTGTTCGTGACCTGGTTCAGCGGGGGGCTGCGCGCCGTCGACACGTCGAAACCGGCGCACCCGCGTGAAACCGGCCACTTTCTTCCACAGCCGCCGGACGGCTATCCGGCACCGATGAGCAACGACGTTTGCGCCGACGCTTCGGGCATCGTTTATTTGTGCGACCGCAATCGCGGCCTCGACATTCTTCAATTCGAGGGCGGGTGAGAACGGTGGCAACCCAGAGGCGCATTTTTTCCGGCCCCGGCGTAGCCGAGGCCGAGACACGGTCGGGCCGCGTATCGGGATTCATTGCCGAGGATGTCTATACCTTCCTCGGAATCCCCTATGGCGCCGATACTGGAGGCGTAAACAGGTTTCTCCCTCCACGGCCGCCGGCGTCCTGGGTTGGTGCGCGGCCCTGCCTGACGTTCGGGCCCGTATCCCCGCAACCGCCCCGTGCCGGGCCCGAGAATATGACTCGCGCGTACCAGGAGGAAGGCTTCCTTCTGCAATGGCGTGATGGCGTGCAGAGCGAGGACTGTCTCAACCTCAACATCTGGACGCCGACACTCGACCGCAAAGCCCGGCTTCCGGTTATGGTCTGGCTTCACGGCGGCCATTTCTCTTTCGGCTCGAGTGGGGAACTCCCGGCGACCCATGGAGAGGAACTCAGCCGACGCGGCGAGGTGATCGTCGTCAGCGTCAATCACCGGCTCAATATCTTTGGCTACATGCCGGCCCTCCCCTTGGGAGAAAATTACGCCAGCACGGGCAATGCCGGGATGCTCGACATCGTCCTGGCGCTTGAATGGGTTCGCGACAATATCGAGGCGTTCGGCGGCGATCCGGGCTGCGTGACGATCTTCGGGCAGTCCGGCGGCGGCGCGAAGGTAACGACGCTGATGGGAATGCCCGCAGCACGCGGCCTGTTCCACCGCGCAATCGTCCAGAGTAATATCGCGCTGCGTCAGTGCGGGGCCGAGCAGGCGGACCGTGTCCGCGCGGCCATTCGTGCCGAAATCGGTGGGGTAGATGCCGAACGACGGTTGCTGGAAATGCAGTCGGAGCGCTTGATGCGCTTCGGAATGACAGTGATGCAGCGTGTCGCGATTCCTGAGAACCCGGCCCGCCGAAACCGCCGTGTCCGGTGGGAGCCCGTGGTCGACGGCATCAACCTTCCTGGTCATGCATTCGATCCCGAGGCGCCCGAGTTCAGCGCGGAGGTGCCGCTGCTTGTCGGCACGACGCTTCACGAGTTCTCAAGCGGGATCGGCGTTCCCGATCCCGAAGGACTTACTGATCGTGCCGTGGCAGAAGAGTTTTCCCGCACCTTCGGCGAGCAAGGCCCTGCTGTGCTAGCTCTGTTCCGCTCCAAGTATCCCGACATTACGCCGTTCGAGCTTCGATCCCGCGCCTATGGCGCTACCGTTCGGGAATGTGCGGTCATCCAGGCCCGACGCAAGGCATGCCAAGGCCAGGCGCCTGCCTATCTCTACTGGTTCCGCTGGCGCACGCCGGCACTCGGTGGACGGCCGGGTGTATTCCACAATGCAGAATTGCCCTTTGTCTTCGCCAACGCCCACCGCTGTGTCGAGTGGACCACCGGCAGCCCGGAGGCGATCGGGCTGGCAGCCCGCGTCGCGGACGCATGGATTGGATTTGCCCGCAGCGGCGATCCGAACCACTCCGGCCTGCCCGAATGGCTGCCCGTTTCCGCGGCCGGATGCGAGACGATGATCCTCGACACTGATTGCACCCTGGATTTCGGTTCGGACCAAGACGAGCGGAATTTGGCCGGTCCTGCCTGAGACCGATTGGAATTCCTTCCGATATGCTATGATGCTTATCCAGGAAGAAATTCGGGGTTGGTTCCGCCGGTGACGCTATCGGTTCTCGAGCGCACAAAACATATCAGCATCCGGCATTTCCGCGCCTTCGAGGCAGCCGGCCGGTTGGGCAGCCTGAATCAGGCGGGCGACGAAGTCCACATGTCGCAATCGACCATGACCTATGCGTTGCGCCAGGTCGAGGAGATGTTCCGCGTCCGATTGATGGAGCGTGATGCGCGCGGCAGCCGCCTGACGCCGGAAGGGGAAGTCGTCCATGCCCGCATGGTGGCTTTTTTCGAGCTTCTCAACGATACAGTGGTTGCGGCGCTCCGCCCGCTCGGGAAACGCGCCGAGGCGGATCTAGGTCGTATAGTCGCTTCTATCTCTTGGCTCCACATCCTTGCCGTCGCAGCATTTGCCCGCCTCGGCGACGTCGATGCGGCAGCGCAAAAGCTTGGAATTTCTCAGGCCTCTCTGTTGCGGCGGTTGCGTGAAGTGGGCCGGTGCCTGGGATGCGATCTGCTCGTGCGGAACGCGGAGCGCCTTGTCCTGAACCGAACCGGAGAGGCATTTGCCATGGGCCTCAGCCTTGCGGCCAAGGAGCTCGACTATGCCGTCGACGAGTTGGCTTCATTGGACGAGAGCCATGTCAGCACCATCGCCCTGGGCTGCCTTGGCCTGGCGCGCACGGCACTGATCCCCAAGACACTGTCATGCTACCTGTCGCATCGCCCCACGGTCCGTGTCCGACTTGTTGACGACTCCTTCGATGTGGCTTTCGCGAAGCTCTGCAATGGTGAGCTCGACTACCTGATTTGTGCAAAGCGCGACGACATGGCAGCGCATGGCATTGTGGGAGACGAGCTGTTCAGCGCAAATTATGCCATCGCATGCCGGGCTGGCCATCCGTTGACCCGCGTGGACAAGGTTACGATCGCCGACCTCCTGAGGCACGATTGGCTGCTGCCGATCGAAGGTACTCCGCTGCGCCGAGCCTGCGAGCGGATCTTCGAAGGTGTCAGCCTTCCAAGCCATTCGGTGATCGAGACCCAGTCGGCGATGACGTCCTTCGCCATCCTTCGTTCCAGCGACCGGCTGATGATCTCTTCGTGGCACGACATCGTCTCGAACGGTCAGGACGAGTATCTTTCCGTCCTGCCCTATCCGCTGCCGATTGCTGCGCGCTCGATCTATCTCTATCGACGGCAGAGTTTTCGTCCGCCCCCGCTTCATTCCGAACTCGCCGCGCGCCTGAGACGCCGCGCGGCCAAGTTCCACGAAATCAGCTCTCCGTTGCCGGAGCTGCGACCGTTGTAAAAAGGCCGCAGCTCGTTTTTTACCTGACGAAGAGATCGCAGTTATGATCCGCGAGGTACTGGTCCTCGGGGACAATGCTGGTCTCGCCACCTGCGGAAAAGACAATGCGTTGCCGGCTGTCCGGCGTATAGACCGGCCATACGGCCTGGCCGGATACGGCCATGCCCTGAGGATTCGTTAGGCCGATCCAAGAAGCACGCATCAGTTCGGCCAGTTTCCGCTGCTCAGTGGTAAGCCCGTTCGGGACCGTGTCCTCACCCCAAAGATAAGGCAGCTCGGCACTGTGCGGAACACCAAGATCGAAGGACGATGGCACGCTTGCATAGGAGCGGATCGGCGCGGTCTCATCAGCGAACTCGTAGGCATAGGTCGGTGTCCATTTGCCCAGGGCGTCAATCGCCTTGTGAGTGCCGCAGATATATCGCTGATCCGTGTCGAAATCGCCCAGCGCCATGCCAGGGGCGGTTTCCTCCGCCTCCTTATACGCCGCAAGAACGACTTCGGCCTTGTCGCCCATGCGCTCCCGCACCGTCGATTCATACTTCGCGCGCGTAACCGGCTGCTTCTGCAGGTCGTTGCCCTCATAGATGAAGACGCGCGTCTCGTTGCGGGTGTTGCCGATGATGACGGGGACGCGGTTGAATTCGCCTGACCGGAAAGCTTCCAGCGGCGGCTTCGGTAACGCATAACCGCCATGGGTCGTCGGGAAACCAAGCCCCGAATCCGCCTGCGCGTTCAACACCTCGGCTGGCGACTTGGAGCGAAGGCAAGCGAGTGTGTTCTCGGCATCCGCGCAGCCGATCGACTCGACAAATTTGCTGCCCGCCTCGACCTGGTCCGCGTTTGAGGTGCTCGGGCATTCGCGCCCACTCTCCATCACCGCGCCGTGGAACAAGCCTGCTGCCTCGGGCGAGGCGAGAAGGAAACACACACCGCGCGCGCCGGCCGATTGGCCCGCTATGGTCACGCAGTCAGGATTCCCTCTGAAAGCCGAGATATTCTCCTTGACCCAGCGCAGCACCTGAACCTTGTCCAGATCGCCGTAATTGCCGCTGCTCAGGCCGTCCTTCGATTCGGCATTCAACGATTCGAGCGCCAGGTACCCCATCGCCCCCAGGCGATAGTTCGCCGTAACGACTACAGATCCGGCCTGCGCCAGCTCGCGCGGATCCCAGTCGGTCTTGGAGCCGTTGACGGAGCCTCCTCCGTGGAAACCGACGAAGACCGGCAGACTGTCTCCCCGATCGGCCGGCACATAAACGGTGAGCGACAGGCAGTCCTCGGTCCAACTTGCAGGACGGTCCGGACGCCAGAAGGTCGCAAACTGCACGCATTCATTGCCCGAACCCGTCGCCTCGAATGGCTCGGTGAACGGAGCTTTCGGCTGCGGAGGGCCCCAACGGAGATCGCCTACGGGAGCCTCGGCATATGGAATACCCTGGTAGACATGAAGTTCGCCGCTGCTGGTCCCATGGATGTCGCCGGCGGGCGCGGTCACCGTCTGAGCACCCGCTGGCGTGGCGGCCAACAGGCCTGCCGCGACAGCGAAACCCAGTTGCCGACTGAGCTGGTATAGGGTCGGTCGAAAACTCATATGTCTTCTCCTTGCAGGCTTGGAGGACGAGGGCGTTGAACCCTCATCCTCACAATGCGCCGTATTTACTGGGAAAGGTCGCCTTCGCTTACCTCGAACCGGTCGAACACTGCTTTGCGGTTCAGAGCATCACGGCTCGGATACGGCGTTGATTCCACGGCTTGGGCATAGCCGTCGGCGAACCGCATGAAGGCCGGCCCATCCATCGGCTGGGGCCACTCCGGCAGGTTTTCGCCGTTCGGATCGCCTGTCTTGATGAAGTTCGCCAGATAGGACGAGATGGTGTCGGCCATACGGTAATCCGCGTCGGTCCAGTGCCGCTGACCGGGCCACTCCCGCAGTGAGTTGAAGAAGTACCACAGGTCCGCCGAGTGGTATGCGCCGTAGAATTCGGAGTCCCGGCCAGGCGGCACCTGGTTGAAATAGTAGGCGAAGACATTGCTGTCGTTGTGTGCCTTCGCGTACTGGGCTGAAATGAGCGCCTTCTGGAACTCGAAGTCGGTGTCGGCCCTGAGCGACATCCGATATGCCTCCCGCGGATCAGACGGCTCATATATCTCCGCGTAGGCGTCGTTGCCGTAAATCTTCGTCATCGCAGCATCGAATTCGTCGTCCGTGAAGGTGCGGTCCGGACCGCCTCGTTGCGAGGTGCGTTCGTCGGAAGTTCCGCCGATCATGATATCGATGCCGTCGAGCGCGCCCGGACGCAGCAGGTCGATCGACTCCTGCGTCAGCGAGTAGCCGTCGATGATGTATTCACCGATCGCCCGGTCGAGTGCTTTGTAGAGGATATCATCTCCCACCATCTTCTGAGTAAACTCGGTTGTCGGTAACGCTCGGAGATCCCCAAGGCTCATCGGCTTCCCGAATATCTCCTCCAGCGCCGCGGCGTTGTCGGCTTCTGCCTGTTCCAGCGTCTTGAAGTCCAAAGGCAGAATGCCACCGAAGCCGCTTTGAATGACGGCACGGTGGAACAGTCCCTTCGCCAGCGGGCTCTTGAGCAAGGTGATGCTGTTTCGCCCGCCCGCCGACTGGCCTCCTATCGTCACGCGGTTCGGGTCGCCGCCGAAGCCTTGGATGTTGTCTTGCACCCATTGAAGTGTCGCAACGAGGTCGAGCAGGGCGTAGTTACCGGACGCGCCGTTCGGGCTTTCCTTGCTCAGTTCGTCAAGCGCAAGGAAACCAAGCGGACCAACGCGGTATTGCGTCTGAACAACGATGACCCCCTTTTCGGCCAGTTTCGATGCCCAGAATTCGATTTCCGAGGCATAGCCGTGATCGTTGCCACCGCCGTGAATCCAGACATAGACGGGCAGGTTGTCGTCTGTGCTTGCGGCGGGGGTATAGAGATTGAGCTTCAGACTGTCTTCGCTGGCCGGGGGTAGGAACTCACGATCGTAATAGAACTCGTCGCCCCAGAACTTTCCAACCGGATTGAGGTTGATGTCCTGAACCACCTGATCGGGCCATCTGTCTGCAACCGTGACCCCTTCCCAGGGCTCGACGGGTTGCGGAGGCTTCCAGCGGTTCGCCCCGGATGTTTGGGCGGCGAAGGGAATGCCCTTGAAGAGTTGGATGCCCGGCACATCCGTTTCGACGCCCTTCACTTTGCCGCCAGCGATCTCGACCACATCAACCGGGTCAGCAAGAGCGGCTGGTACGGCAGTGCTCAAAAGCAGACAGCCGGCCAACAGACTCCACGCCAATGACCGGCAGGTCGATGCCTTGCTAGTTACCATTTTCTCCTCCTCCTTTGATATCCCACCCCATCGGGCGGAAAGGCTGGGCCGCTCCTCCACCGACCAAGACGATGTCCGGCCAGCAAATTTCGGCTGTTCCTCGTTCAGTGCGCCGGCGTAATGCCGCCGGCACACTTCGTTGCTTGGTTGGAAGACAGGATCAGATCACGCCCGCGGCTTCGAGCAGCGGGGTATCGTGATGGAAGCGGACCTCGCTCTCATTGTCGAAGATCATCGTCGCTCCGTCCTCGACCGTGTAGGCAGGCCACTCGGGCAGGCCCCCATGGTTGGGGTTGCCCGTACGGGCGAAGGCGATCCAGGCATTGCTCACCCGCTCGGACATGGCAATTGCATCCGGTCCCCCGCCGGTGGCCGTATTGACGAGTTCAGCGTTCGCGAAGACATGCGGGATTTCCGCGCAATGCCAGGCCATGCCTATCCCCTCCAGCACCGGAGATTCCCAGCTGAACATGTAGGTGTAGACCGGTGCGCCGCCCTGTTCCGCCTTCATCTTGGCGTTGCGCAGGGTGCCTGGGCGCGAGCGCAGATCGACAAAGTAGGCATCGGCCAGCTTCTTGTCCGGGTATGCGGCTAAGAAGGCCTCCGTCACAGCATCAGCCTTGTCGCCAAATCGCTCGGTCAGCTTCTCCCGGGCATATTCCTCGGCCCATTGGTTCTTGTTGTCCGCCAGAAGGTCGGCGGGTTTGTTACGGATGACCGTCTCGCTTTCGTTCAGCACGTTGCCGATCAGAAGTGGGATGTCGCGCCCCTGGTCGACCCAGCCGTCGCCGCCGTTCTCGTCCTGCAGGACCTGGGCACCGTCGATGACGGCCCGCCAACCTGTGACGCCGGGAAAAGTACCTTCCTGTGACAGCGTCTCGAAAGCCTGGCTCCCCGCAGCGAGCAGGTCTTCGTATGAAACCTCGCGAATCTTGTCAGCCGTCTCCGCGGTTAGGCCCAGATTCCCAAGCGTGAGTTCGGCCACACGGCTCGCCGCTTCCTTCGGCATGCCTACCGCATTGGTGGCGCCGCTCTGGACGATAGCCTTGTGGAACAGGCCGTCCGCCGCCGGCATGCGCATCAGCGCACGCACCTTGCCGCCGCCGCCGGACTGCCCGAAGATCGTGACGTTGTCCGGATCGCCGCCAAACGCCTCGATATTGTCACGCACCCATTCAAGGGCAGCCACGATGTCCATCAGGCCTAGATTGGGCGTATCTGCATAGTCCGGCCCGTATGCCGAAAGATCGAGAAAGCCCAGAATGTTCAGCCGGTGGTTCAGCGTTACGACGACGACATCTCCCTTTCTTGCAAGATTTTCGCCGTCATAGGCCACCTGCTCGATCGCCGATCCATTAGTGAAGCCGCCGCCGTGCAGCCAGACCATCACGGGCCGATTGCCTCCGTCGTTCACCCCAGGTGTCCAGATGTTGAGGAACTGGCAGTTCTCGCTCATAGGAAGATAACGATGCGGATTGAAAAGTTCATCGTTGGCGACCTCGCTCATCGGCGGAATGAGACAGTTGTTGCCATAGGTCACGGCCGGGCGGATACCTTCCCAGGACTCCACCTTTTGCGGCACCATGAACCGCTCGGCAGTGGCGTACTGCACGCCAAGATACTGCAAGACGTCGTTGCGCTCGGCACCCAGCAGCTTGCCGGAGTCCGTAGCAACCAGCGCGCGGTCCGTGGCTGTGACATATTCCGATGCCTGAGTTCCGACCGCTGGCATGAACGTCGCGCCGATCATCGCCATCATGGGAATTGCGGCCAGGCCTGCGGACCGCGCAAGGCCCGACAGCGTGAGCCGTCTCGAGTTGGACATTCGTTCCTCCTCCTCCAACTGTCACTTCGAAATGGCCGGGCCTGAGGAAAGTCGAAAACCCGGCTTCCGCTGGCACGAGAGTACCTGCGGATTACAGGAGGATAGTTGGCCGTAAACTTTGAGGGTTATCGAGTTTGCAGTAAGCGCTATCAAAAAGCCGCCTTGCTTTCCGCTGGAAACCGATCGGACAGCCCGCAAGGAGCAAGCTATGCTAGCTTAATTGCATGTCCGAAAAACCGGCAGCAGGTCAAAAGATGCGTAATTCATCAAAGCTTTTCAGGTTGCGGGTGTACCTCAGATCGTTTGCGCGGCCCTAGCCAAACATAGAGCAGGCAAGCGGTCGCGATCAAAGCAGCCGCACTGACGGGCCGGGTGATGAAGACGGAAAAATCCATGTCGCTGACCGTCAGGGCGTTGCGCAGGTTCTTCTCAAGAATCGGCCCCAGCACGATTCCCAGCACGGCAGGCGCGGTGGGAAACTCCAGACGCACCATCAGGTAGCCGATCAAACCGAAGATCAGCACCAGCCGCACGTCAAAGGCATTGTTGCTGATCGAAAAGACGCCAATCGCCGCCATCATGCAGATTGTTGGGACAAGAATACCCGGAGGAATCTGCAGAACCTTCGCCGCGACCTTCCGGGCGCTCAGCCCGACCGCGACCATGAGTATATTCGATAGAAAAAGGAGCAGTAGGATAGAGACAAAAAGAGAGCCGTTTTGCTGAATAAGAAAAGGCCCGACGTGAACCCCCTGGATCATGAGAGCGCCAATCAGGATCGCTGTCACCGGATCGCCAGGAATACCGAGCGTAAGCAGGGGGACCATGGCCCCACCGGTGACTGCGTTGTTCGAGACCTCGCAAGCGATCACCCCTTTGACCTCACCCTGCCCGAATTTGTCATCAGGCTTTGCGGCACGCAGCGCATCGCTATAGCTGATCCATGAGGCGATGGCCGGTCCGGTCCCGGGCAGTACGCCGATCAGGCTGCCGATTACGGCGGATTTGAAGGTCACCCAGCGGTACCGCCACAGATCACGGAGCACCGCCAACTGAGACGCGGCTTTCTGCGTCGGAAGCACAATTTGATCCTGAGTGTCCTTTTTGGAAAGTAGCAACATTTGCGAGATTGCAAACAGGCCGATCAGCGCGGTGGTCTGTGGGATGCCGCCCATCAGGTTCGGCTCGCCGAACATGAAGCGCCCGACGCCGCTCACTGGATCGATCCCGACCGTGCTGACGAGAATACCGAAAAGCGCCGCAGCAAATCCCTTGGTTAAGGAACCCCGCGATATCCCCGCAACACAGACAATTCCTATGAGCGCGAAGGAAAAATATTCAACCGAGGTAAACGTCAGGGCGAACCGCGCCAATAGCGGTGCGATCGTCATCAGCAGGAGGAGCGAGAACAGACCACCGATGAGCGATCCCCATATGGCCGTCGAGAGCGCCCTGTCTCCCTCGCCGGCACGGGCCATGGCGAAGCCATCCAACGCGGTGGCCGCTGAACTTGGCGCACCAGGCGTATTGATGAGGATCGCGGGGATTGAGCCCGCGAAATAACCTGCGCAGTAGATGCCCATCAAGAGCGCCATTGAGGAAGTCGGCCCCATAGCATAGGTCACTGGCAGGAACAGTGCGATGGCGGCCGGTGCGGTCAGCCCGGGCGCTGCCCCAAATATCATCCCGATGACCACGCCGACGATCAAGAAGAAGACAATCCAAGGATTGGCGACCTGCACCGCGCCCTGCAGGATATCGGAAAACGCAATCAGATCCATGTCGGAAGTACCACCCTAAAACCCCAGCTGAAGGACAGATACAGGATAGCTGAGAGCGCGACCGGATAGAGGATCAGCATCAGCGGGGCACGTATGCCGAAGGCGAGCATGGTGGCGAGGGTGAAAGCCCAGACGCCGAAGCGGACATCGATCGCGTGAAAGAACCAGAGGTAGAAGACCAAGGCGATCATCACTATCGCGATTCGGCGGTCCAATATGGCGGGCATCCCCCCTTCCGCGCGCAACCCGCGCAGCAAGAGGAACGCGCCGCTGACCACGAGGCCCGCGGCACAGATTAGCGGCACGAAACTCGGCGTCAGAGTCTCGCCTCCCGCACCGGTGCCCATGTCAAGCGACATGGACACCACCAGCGCTGCAAGCGCGAGAAGGGCAGCCCCCGAAACGGTATCCTTATGCAGTATATTCATGACGGCCTCTTTGAGACGCGAGCAGCGTGCGGGAACGGGGTCAGTTTTTTAACAGCCCAATCTCCGCAAGGACGGGACGCACATTCTGCATGTCTTCCTTCACCAGCGCGTCCATCTCCGTTGGGCCGAGATAGGCGGCGTTGAAAAAGAACCCTTCGAGCCGCTGCGAGAACTCGGGGGTTTCGACCATAGCCTTGATCTTGCTGGAGAGCTCATCAACGATCTCCTGCGGAGCACCCGCAGGGGCCACTAGGCCGAACCACTGCGAATTCACATAATCGAAGCCTTGCTCGCGATAGGTCGGCACGTCCGGCATAAAGGGCCAGCGCTCCTCGGCGGCAAGGCCAAGGACGCGGATGTCACTTTGACCATCCTCGCCAAAGAGCGCAGGAAAGTTCGACCCGCCACCTGTCAGGAAATCGACCTCACCAGAGAGCAGCTTGACCAAACCGTCCTGGTTGGAGTCGGAGTTGACGAATGTCGCCTGTACCCTTTGCTGTGCGAGGAAGACCGCCATTGCAAGGTGCGGTCCGGAGGCAACGCCCGAGCCCGAATAGGCGAGGCGCCCGGTCTTGAGGGCCTGGACGAGATCATTCAGCGTCTCATAGGGGCTGTCCGCGCGCACGGCCACCCCGGAAGGGATCTGGACGAGCCGCGCGATCATCGTGAAGCTGTCGGCATCATACCCGGTTTCAGACATCAAAGGTCGTGCGCCAAGAGTCGAGTCCGAGCCGATCGCAACCGTATAGCCGTCGGGTCGTGCCTTGGTAAGATTTGACAGGCCGATCGCGCCGCCGGCGCCGGGTTGGTTTATGATGACAACCGGTTGACCAAGCGCTTCTTCAAGCGGCGCGGCCATCAATCGCGCAACCTGATCAGTTGCACCGCCCTGGCCAAATGGCACGATCATCTGGATGGGCTTTACAGGATATTCCTGTGCGGCGGCAGGACCGCCAATCATGGCCCCCATGGCAACGGCAATTCTCGCAAGCCGGATAATTTGCTTTTTGAACATGTTTTCCTCCCTTTTCGTATTCATGACACTGAACTTTGCGCGAACTTGGCCTCCAGGATTTGGACGAGCGTTCAAAAGGGCACGGCTTTGTTTTGTTCGGATCCGCCGGTCTGGAACACCGGCTGCGGATACCCACCCCTATAGCCCTGATGGCCCCGATGACCGGAGAATGGGTCAGGGCAAACTGTGCCCTTCGGTCAAAGCCATCATCTCCTCACCTGTACTGCAGTCCCCACCCAGTTCGGCCGAAAGCCTTTTCGCTCTATGAAACGCTCGCTTCAGTCACCTCCGCAATCGCCGCAGCGATGTTGTCCGGCCGCTCCACCAAGGTCAGATGCCGAGCATGCGGCAGAATGATCAACCTCGCGCCGGGAATTTCCCGCGCCAGATACTCCGAAGCTGCAACCGGGGTGGCGTAGTCATCTTCGCCGACGACGACCTGGACTGGTACCCTGATCCTGGAAAGGACCGATCGAAGATCGGCCGCTCCGAGCATGGCACAAGACGCGGCATAGCACTCCAGCTTATTGGCAATGAAGATGTCGACCACCTCAGCCACGCGTTTGGGATGGTCGGCTCGATAAGCCTCGCTGAACCAGCGTGTTGTCTGAAAGCCGCTCATCGAAGCCAGCCCTTCCGTCCGTGCCTTTGTGGCGCGCTTGGCCCATGAGGCTTGGGCGTTCGGCCCATACCAGCTGGTCGTGTCAACGAGGACCAGGCCTTGCAATCGCTGCGGATAGGCCCCGGCAAAGGCCTGCGCCACGCAGCCCCCCATGGAGCACCCGGCTACTATGGCGTTGGCCCAGCCGGCATGATCCATGAGATCGGTCAGATCGTCGGCGAATTGCTCGACGCTGTAAGGGCCAGGGCTCCGCTCGGACCGGCCATGTCCGCGGCAATCCGGCGCGATGATATCCATCCGCGCCGCCGCCAGCCGCGCCGCCACCGGCTTCCAAAGGCTACCGTCCAGTGCCAATGGATGAACGAGCAGAATTCGCCCACCTGAATTGCCAGCGCCCCAGCGGCGGTAGGTAACCTTCGCACCGTCACGCAGGTTTGCCGTTGTGATTTCTGCATTCACTGTTCACCTCCCGGCTTTGCGAAGCGGGCTCGTGCGCCTACTCGTCTCATACACTTGCCACTTCTGCCATTGTTGCTTCGGAAGCGTCGACCAGCGGCACGTTCCAGGCATCGTAGCCATAGAGCCAGGTCGGATCGTCATTGCCGCCGGACATCCAGGTATTCGCACTCGAAATGGCCTGGATTCGCGATGTGCGGGGCTTGCGATTTGCCTCATAATTGCGGAAGGCGCGCTCTATATCGTCACCTTCAACCGCGGAAATGCAGCGGGCGAGGATTGCCGCGTCCTCTATCGAGGTTGCTGCCCCCTGGGCCATATAGGGGGTCATCGGATGACAGGCATCACCCAGCAGCACCACACGACCGTCGCTCCAATGCGGCAAGGGTTCACGCTCCAGAATGGCCCATTTGTGGCAATCGGGGCAGGCATTTAGCACCATCTGCACTTCTGGATGGAATCCTGCATAAGCGGCGCGCAGCTCTTCGACATCCCCTTTGGCCGACCAGGATTCCTTGGTCATCCATTTTGCGTCTTCCGGTACGCTTGTGACAAAATAGAGATGGCTGCGGTTCGGTGTGGTGTAGTAGATAACGATATGCCGGTCTGGGCCCCACCATTTCGTGCGCGATGGTGCGATCTCGCCGTTCATCAGGCTGGCCTCCAAAACAGCGCGATAGGCGATGCGCCCCTTGTGCAAGGGCGCGTCGGGACCGACGATGATGTCGCGCACGAGCGAATGGACTCCATCCGCCCCGATCACGGCATCGGCACGAACTTTCGTGCCATCGGCGAAGCCGAGCTCGACGCCATCACCTACCGTGTCCAGCCCGACGAGCTTCTTGCCCAGATGCACTATCTCTGGTGGCAGGACGGAATAAAGCGCCTCATGCAGGTCAGCGCGGTGCGTGCAGAGGAAGGGCGCCCCGTAAAGATTTTCGGGCATCGGCAGCTCGCGCTTGATCTCGCCCGTATCCCAAACCCTGTTCAAATGGGAATAAGGCTCGAAAGATACTTTGCGGAGCCGCTCCTCGACCCCGATCCCGCGCAAAACACGCGATGAGTTAGGCAGCATCTGGATGCCGGCTCCGACACGCAGGAACTGCTCGGCCTGTTCGTAGACGTTCACCTCGACGCCAACCTGACGAAGCGTGGCGGCGACCGCCAGCCCTCCCATGCCGGCACCAACTACTGCGATGGATAGCTTCTTCTTGCTCATCGAATCCCCAGAGTTTGACGATTTATCCCTGGAAGGTAGTTGGGCTGAATATGTATGTAAAATATTTATAATATACTATGTTAGAACTTTATAGGTTTCAATTACGGTTTGGGCGAGCCGAAATCTTTCCTGAGACGACCGGCCCTCATTCGGCGGACATTTTCCTGCCCGCTGCATCCTTGGTCATGTCGGAGGTGACCTCGACAAATTTCCTTACCACGGCGAGCCGCTCATTCGTGCGAAAGGCGATATAGAGTGGCAGGGGCGGAATGACATCGCCTATCAAGGGACGATAGTGGACCGAAGCGCGATGCAGGATTCCCATCGAGGCGGGAACAATTGTCAATCCGCGCCCGGCAGAGACGAGGTTGATCGCCGCGATCATCCGACTGACCTGATCCGAAATGGAAATGCGGATCTCCGCCTGGTCGAGACATTTCAGGATGCCGTCAAATATCCCGGGACCATCAGGCCGCCGGTAGACGACAATCCTCTCGCCTGCCAACGCCCGGATATCGAGCGGACCTTCGCCCGATCGCGCCAGAGGATGACCGATGGGCATCGCAACGATCATTCCTTCCTGCCCGAGGGACTGGCTCGTCAGATTTTTGAAATCATCTGTTGCAACATGCAAAAAGGCGACATCGATCCTGCCGTTCTGCAAGGCGAGAACCAACTCATAAGTCTCGCTCTCCTCAACCGCAATCTGCACCAGGGGGAAGAGTTGCCGGAATGCGCCCAACAGCCTCGGAGTCAATGCATGCAACGAAGCGGAACTGGTGAAGCCCACTGACAACGTTCCGCTCTCGCCCATGTTGAAGCGGCGAATGTGGTCCACCGCCTCCTGTGTCCGGGAGAGGATCGCCCGTGCCTCATCAAGGAAAACCCGACCGGCAGCATTGAGGGCAATACGCTTGGGTGCCCGATCAAAGAGCTGAACGCCAAGCTCGGCCTCCAAGGCCTTCAATTGTTGACCAAGCGGCGGTTGCTGAATTCCAAGACGCTCCGCCGCGCGCGTAATGCTGCCTTCTTCGGCGACTGCAACAAAATATCTCAGATGGCGCAGTTCCATGATTGCCTCCCTGCAATGCCACGCCCAACCAAGCAATTCTGTCCACGTCAGGCGCCAGTCGCGAAAAGACAGCCCTCCTTCAGCTTTTGAGCCTGGCCCCTCGCGCGGCGGCCGTGTCGCGCAGCGCGGCGCGGATGTCTGCCTCGGGCAGGCGAGTGGCTGGCAGCGCACCCATCCTGTCCTGAATCTCGGCGATCTCTCGCGCCAGCCCCCCGCGCAGGCCGAGTGAATCCAAAGTAGCGGCGCTTTCGCGCATTTCCGCTGCCCGGCGCTTGCCGTGGTTCAAGGTCCGTTCGCATACGTAGGCGATATGCTCTGTCCAGTCGAACTGTGGATAGCTGCGTTCCAATGAACCGATGACCCTGTCGTAGACACCGGACGCGGCGGCCGCGAGCGCACATTCGACGGTGATGGCCTCCAGTCCTTTGACGAAGAGTGAACGCACCATCTTCACGGCCGTGGCCTGCCCGGCCCGGTCGCCGACGATATCAAAGGCAAAGCCAAGACCAGACAGTTCCGGCTCCATCGTGGCGGCACGTGTGCCGGCGATCAGCGTGGGCGTGGCATGGCCCTCGGGATGGACCGGCGCCATGACGGCCATGTCGAGATAGGACGCGCTCTGCGCCTCGATCCGTTCCGCTGTCTCGGCTTTGCGATCTGGCGAAACTGAATTGATGTCGATGAAGACTTGCCCTTGCACGAGATAAGGCGCGACCGAGACGGCAGCCGCAAGGCTCTGGTCAGCAGTCACCGCACTGATGATCCAGTCGGCATCGCTGACAGCGTCCCCCACCGAGCTTGCGGGGCGAACGTCGCGCATGGTCATTGCCTCCTGCATCTCGGCGGCGTCGACGATGTCATAGGCGGAAAAGTCCACGGCGTGACCCGCAGACCGCAGCGTATCGCAAAACGCGCGGGCAGCCTCGCCAAAACCGATAAATGCGATCCTCATCTTGTCCTCCTCGTTTCCTGAGCGCGAGGCGTGGCGCGGTTATCATGCCTGGTCGGGCCCCTCGCCCTCCATCAATTGCCCGTGGCTCCTGAGTTGCCGCAACCTGGTGCGCTGCGCGCTTTCAATGTGGGCGCGCATCATTGCCTCGGCGGCAGCCTCGTCCCTGCCACGCAGCGCATTGACTACAGCTTGGTGCTCTTCGACCGCTGCGCTGACGCGAGCCGGGTCCTCCATGGTTGTGGGACCAAGGATCAGCAGCGTCGTTTCGATCGCGCGAACCGACCGAACCAGATAGCGGTTGCGGGCCGCAGCAATCAGGGTGTTGTGGAACTGGCGATTGAGCGTGACCAATTCCTGCGGTGTCTGCCCTTCGCGGATCATCTCCGCGTTGATCTCGGCCAATTCCTCGATTTCCACCCCGGAGGCGCTACGGGCGGCCAGTCGTGCCGCCGTGCCTTCGAGCACCCAGCGCATTTCATAAAGCTCCATGACCTCGGGGTAGCTGAGCTGCCGCACCACGGCGCCAATACGCGGCAGGTAGGAGACCAGCCCATCGGCCTCCAACCGGCGGATAGCCTCTCGCACCGGTGTGCGACTAATGCCGAGCCGCGTTGCGATTTCGATCTCACGGAGTCGAGCGCCCGGAAGAAGGCGCCCGCTGCGAATATCCCCGAGAAGCTGCGCGTAGGCGCCTTGTCCCTGCAGCTTCTCGCCTTCTCCCGTTTTTCCGTCGGCTGGGCTCATCGTTACCGCTTGCATCCCATTTGAATTCAGAAGTATACATGAGGATACAATGCGTCAAGAACCGGACATTTCCCAGAGCACTTCGCGAGCAAGCCACGTTCACCGGTTGTTGACACTGGCGATCGCCGCAGCCGGCGCGGCGCTTTTCTGGGTGTTTGAACTCCCCCTGCCCTTTCTTTTCGGCACCATGACAGCCTGCCTCCTTGCGGCATTGGTGCGCCTGCCGCTTGCGAGCCTGCCGGTTGCATCCAAATTGGCGCGGACGGTGCTGGGCGTGGCTGTCGGAGCGTCCTTAACGCCCGAACTCATGGTCCGTCTGCCGCAGATGTTGGGCTCCATCGCATTTGTCCCACTCTATGTCGCGGTGATGGGCGCGGTTGGCGTCCCCTATTTTCACCGCCTGCTGAAATACGATTTCGCCACCTCCTACTATTCCGCAATGCCGGGCGGGTTGCAGGACATGCTCGTTTTTGGACAGGAGGCCGGCGCGAACCTGCGAGCACTCTCGCTCATTCACGCGACCCGGATCCTGTTGATCGTGACGATCGCGCCTATAGTCATCTCTATGTGGTTCAATGTTCCGTTGACCAGGCCGACGGGGGCCCCGGTCGCGGACATTCCCATCGTCGAATTGGCGCTCATGGCGGCCGCAGCAATTATCGGCTGGAAGGGCGGCGAGCGGATCGGGCTTTTCGGTGCGACGATCATAGGGCCTCTTATCCTCGCCGGCGTACTGTCGCTGACCGGACTGATTCACGCGCGGCCGCCAGCCCTGGCGATTCAGGCCGCGCAGTTCTTCATCGGCGTTGGGGTTGGGGTTGGCTATGTTGGGATTACATTATATGAAATCCGCCGCGATGTGCTTGCGGGCGCCTTCTATGTCGTGATCCTGGCCGTTCTGGCACTCATCGTAACCGGGATCGTGGTGCATCTGGGCTTTGCCAATCCGCTGGACGGCTTTCTCGCCTTCGCGCCGGGCGGCCAGGCCGAAATGACGGTGTTGGCCATCGTTGCCGGGGCGGATCTTGGCTTTGTCGTGGTCCATCATCTGCTGCGCGTGATTCTGATTATCGCCGGCGCGCCCTTGGTAGGCGCAATGATCGGACTGTCAAAAAGAACAGCCACTGAACCGGGAGGCGGCAAATGAAGGTTCATATCCTTGACGACTATCATGACACATTGCGCCATCTCCCCAGTTTCGGCATGCTCTCCGACCACGATGTAACGGTCTGGACAGACCGCGCCCCTGACGAGGAGACGCTGGCCCCCCGCCTCGATGACGCGGAGGCCTTAGTGCTGTTTCGCGACCGGACAGCGATCACCGAAAGCCTTGTCGAAAAGCTCCCGAACCTGCGGCTCGTGTCAATGCGGGGCACTTATCCGCATGTCGATGTGCCAGCGCTGACCAAACGCGGAATCGCCTTTTGCACCAACCTGCATTCGGGCAGCTTCTCCTTCGGCGCGGCGGAACTGACCTTTGCCCTGATGCTCGCGGCAATGCGGAACCTGCCGGAGCAGATCGCCTCCGTTCGCGCCGGCCACTGGCAGGCGGGTGTCGGGCGCAGCCTGCGCGGTCGGACCCTGGGGCTATATGGGTACGGACGGATCGCGCGCGCCGTGGCGGGCTTTGCCCGCTCGTTCGGAATGGAGGTCGTGTGGTGGGCGTCCGAGGACGGTCGTGCTCGCGCAAGCACGGATGGCGAGACCGTGGCCAATAGCCGGGAGGCCTTCTTCGCCGAGCCGGACATCGTATCGGTCCACCTGCGGCTGACCCCGGAAACACGCGGGATCGTGACGCGCGCCGACCTCGCCCGGATGCGGCCCGACGCGCTTTTCATCAATACGGCGCGAGCGGGTCTGGTGGAGAATGGCGCGCTGGTCGCCGCTCTCGATGCGGGACGGCCGGGCCGCGCCGCTGTCGATGTATTCCGCGGTGAACCGCTAACAGACCCCAAAGACCCGCAGATCGCTCATCCCAGGATCATCCCCACACCGCATATCGGGTTCGTCACGCAGGACGAACTCGATATGCAGTTCAGCGACATCTATCGGCAGGTGGACGCCTTTTGCAAAGGCGCGCCGATCAACCTGATCAACCCCGAAGCGCTGAGCTGAAGGTCAGGCAGGCAGTTTCAGCCGGGTGAAGACCCGCCGGGCGTTGCCTTCGAAGATCTTCGCGCGGTCCGCATCGGTAAGGTGCGGGCTCGCCTCGATATAGCGTTTCGTGTCATCGAACTGGTGGCCGGTTTCCGGATCGACCGCCCGCACGGCCCCATATGTTTCAGAAGCGAAGAGCACGTTTTCCACCGGCACGATCTCGGTCATCAGGTCGATGCCCGGCTGGTGGTAGACGCACGTATCGAAGAACATGTTCTGCCCCATCATCTGAGCCGGCTCCTTGCGGCCGCGGTCCATCGCGAGGCCGCGGTAGCGCCCCCAGTGGAAAGGCACCGCCCCACCACCGTGCGGGATGATGAACTTCAGCCGAGGAAAGCGATCGAACAGATCGCTGTCGAGGATCTGCATGAAAACCGAGGTGTCGGCGTTGATGTAGTGCGCGCCGCTATACTGGAAATTCGGGTTGCAGGACCCGCTGACGTGGATCATGGCGGGCACGTCGAGATCCTCCAGCACTTCGTAAAGTGGGAACCACCACGGGTCGGTCATCGGCGGGTCGGTCCAATAGCCGCCTGCGGGGTCAGGGTTCAGATTGCACCCGACGAACTCCATCTCCTCCACGCAGCGAAGCAGTTCCGGCACGACGCCTTCCGGCTTGCAGCCGGGCGACTGGGGCAGTTGGCAGACCGGCGCGAAATGATCCGGAAAGAGGTCGCAGACCCGTCGGATCAGGTCGTTGCAGATCCGGCTCCACTGCTGCGACATAGCTTCATCGCCGATGTGCTGCCCCATGGCCGCCGCGCGTGGAGAAAAGAGCGTGAGGTCGATGCTCCTTTCCCGCTGGGTGCGGATTTGCGCCCGGAGCAGGCTTTCGCGTATCTCGTCGTCGGAGATCACCGGTCCATCGGGCTCAGCCATGCGCGACCGGTCCCCTTTCGCATCGATCTGAGCGTTGCGCCAGGCGACAAGCTGGCCTGGCGCGGTGGTGTAGTGTCCATGACAATCGATAATCATGCTCTCTCCCCGGGGCTGGTTGACCAGGCTTGGAGCAGGTCGGCGATCGCGCCGGCGTCGTCCATGTCGAGCACGGCCCAGGTCCGCGCGATCAGCTTGTCCTGACCCATCTCGTCAAGCACGCCTTCGCAGCAGGAGCGCAGCTTGGCCTCGACTTCCTCGTCTGTTAGCGGGTTCTCCGGTCCGCCACGGTAACGCTCGTCGGCCCAGCCTGCTACCTCGCCGCCCGATTTCATGCGGACCGTGATGCGCGAGCGCATCTTGTCGAAACCCTTGGCCTCGATTTCCGGATCGAACTCGGTGGAGATGCGGCGCTGCATGTCCTGCATCGCCGCGCTGCCGACGAATGCATCGGAGAACTCGCGTTTTCCCGCTTTCCGCTCCAGGGCGATCATCGCGAGCGCGGCGGGAAGCGAGAATTTGGCTTGCAGGTGGTTTTTCGCGATGGGGTAGCGGATGGGCTTCAGGATGTTGGTCCCGGCATGGACGATCACGGCTTCGATATCCTCAGGGGCGAGGTCGGCCTCCGTCACCAGCCGCAGCATCAGGTCGATTGTCGGATGGGTCAGCACGCCACAGGGATAGGGTTTGATCGATACGCCCGGCTCCACGATGGTCCAAGTCTTGCCGAAGCCCTGCGAGAGCTTCTTGGGGCTGACGCCGCCGCCCTGCACGGCCATGAAACCCCATGGACCATCGAGCGCCTCCGGATCCGCGGTGTAGCCTCGCGCCGCCAGCAGCGCGGCGGTCACACCATTTTCGGCCGCGCGGCCGACGTGAAGCGGTTTCGTCATGGTGCCGAAGTTGCAGCGGATGCCGGCGGCGAAACTCGCCGCGATCCCCAGGCCAGCGCGCAGCTTATCCCCAGTCAGCCCCAACAGCTTGGCCGCCGCCGCGTAGGCGCCAAAATGGCCCACGGTGCCGCTGGAATGCATTCCCTGCATGTAGTGTCTCGGCAGCATCCATTCGGATATCTTGCACTCGACCTCGAACCCAGTGAGGAAGGCCAGCATGAAGTCGCGGCCCGAAACGGGCTTCATCTTCTGCGCCATGACCAGCGCTGCTGTAAGCGGCGGGATCGTAGGATGGGTCAAAAGCCCATAGATGTGAGCGGGATCGTGGCTCACCTGGCTGTCGTCCCAGTCATGGGCGTGGCCCGCGGTTCCGAGAACCCGTGCGGCCATGGGCGCGGGAACCCTTCGCGCGTCGCCGAGAAGTCGGGCATCCTCGCGCCCGCCGAATTCCCGCGCCTCGTCGGCAAGTATCCGGACCGACTGTTCTTCCGACCCGGCGACGTAGAGCCCGAAGGCATCGATCATGCAGCGCTTGCCGATGCGGATCGCTTCCTCGGGAATGTCGTGGAAAGTTACCGTTTCAATGAAGCGGGCGGCATCCTCCGTGATGTGCGTATTCCCCGGCATTTCAGCATAGACGTTGTTCTGGGCAGACACCGGTTCACTCTCCTCTCATGTCGGTCTTGAAAAACTTGCGGTCGAGCCGTTGCCAGACTGCCCCGGCCACCGCGTTGACGGTCACCCCGCGCACCGTCTGAAAAGCGGCAACGAGGGCAATATCCTGGTGCAGCACCTTGGCGGTCAGCACCATTTCGGCCATGCCGCCGATGGAAAAGGCAAGGATCAATGAAGGCAGATCTTGCGGCATCAGAAGTCCTGCCAGCGCTGCAAAGGCCGCCATCGCGACCATGATGAGCGCCAGTGTGGCCAGTCCGGCCGCCATCGCTCGCGGAATCGAAGCCAGCCGCCGGCGCTCGAAGCGCGCACCAAGCGTCAACCCAACGATGATCTGTGCCAGTATGACCAGCACCGGGTGTAGCTGCCCGCCGATGGCTCCGGTTGCGGCGACCGCGCCGACGGCAACTACAGCCCCCAAAAGCCAGGCTGCAGGCAGACCGATTTTCGAGCTGACCCAGCCGCCGAGGGCTCCGACAGCCAACGCCCCAGCCATCTGCAGCGCGCCGGCGGTCGGCGTTCCAGCAATGGCCGCCTGGTCGTCATGGGGCAGGAAACCGAGTAGCATCAGCGGCAGCAATCCCACCACCAGCCCCACGCGCACCGTATGCAGTGCGGCGATGGTCGTGCGGTCGGCGCCAAAGTCTTCCCCCACACGCGCCATTTCAATGATGCCGCCAGGCAGCAAAGAGAAATAGGCCGTGGCAACGCTTACCCGGCCCGCCCGAGCCAGCAGCGGCGCGCAGAGCGCAGCCATCGCAATGCCCAGCCCTGCGGCCAGCAACATCATTGGCGCCCACATCGTCATGCGGGCTGCGATTTCCGGCGTCAGGACCAGCCCGACACCCGAGCCGATCATGACCAGCCCTGCACGATGCGGCAGTTTCGGAACAGCGACCGGGCGGCCGGTCATCGCATAGGCCCCGGTGACGAGCGCGGCCCCCATCAGCCAACCCAGAGGCAAACCCGATGCGGACCAGATCGCTCCGCCGATTGCAGCTGGCACCAGGATGACGGCGAAACCGTGCGTCCCCGGCTTGTCGCGCAAGGCGGCAATCATCGGCGCCGCTCCATGCGGCACCAAGGCATTGGCGCGAAGAGGCGACAGGCAGGAACTGGTACTAGAGGCAGCATCATGTAGGGAGGTCCATTAGGACTTCACAATGATGAGCCCAAACCGAACTGTCAACAGTTAACTGTTGACAGTTACAAACTGGTCCGTACAGGTAAATCACAACGCCTTCCACGGCAGCGCCTTGCAGCAATCAGCCTGCGTCGGCAATCCGCTTGAAACCGTTCTCCACGTGGACGCGCATGGCCGTTTCGGCTGCATCGGCGTTGCGGGCGCGCAGTGCATTGACGATCACGCGATGCTCTTCATTCGAAATACGGATGTTGTGGGCCTGCACCAGTCCACGGCGCCGCATCAGCAAAAGCTGTTTCACAATACGCTGGTAGGTTGCCTGAAGAGCTGGATTACCGGCCGCGCCGATCAGCTTTTCGTGAAAATCAAGGTTCAGCCGGAAGTAGGTTTCGGCGTCGTCCTTCGACACCGCGACATCCATCTCGTCGACGAGAGCGACAAGGGCAGAGATATCCTCCTCGGTCCCACGGACGGCGATCAGCCGACCGGCCAGCCCAGCGAGGGCCGAGCGGAGTTCATACAGGTGCTGCGCCTCTTCCAGGCTGAGCGCCCGGACGAACATGCCCTTGTTGGTGACGCTGACAAGAAGCCCCATCTGTTCCAGACTGTGAACGGCTTCTCGGATGGGGCCTCGGCTGATGCCGAGGATCTCCGCGAGCTGACTTTCGTTGACCCGATCACCGGATTTAAGCGATCCATCGGCAATGAGGCGCTCGATCGCCTCCAAAGCAATCCGGCTCAGGGTCTGGATCGGGCGTATCGTGTCGCTGGATAGTCCAGCGTAAGGATCATTGGGCTGCCTCATCGCACCGGTTTTAACCGGACTTCCGAGAAGGTCAATCCAGCGGTCTCGGCACCTCCTCCTTGCCATTTGCGAGCGCTCGCAAGTCGTCAAGAACCCGACCTGGCACCGCGATGCCCTCGGTTTGCGCTCGACGCATCCGCGCCAATGCCCGGTCGCCGGGAAGACGCACGGGACTGTCCGGATCGACGGGCATTATAGAGGTAAGCATAGCCCTCGCCCGGTCCATCCGCTCGGCAAGCTCCGCCGCATTTAGCAAGCGCGATACGTCGATCAGGATAAAGGCGTGCCCAAGGTTTTGTGAGGCCCCCGGCTCACGAGACAGATCGGCTACGTCCGTAAGAAAAGCCGCCCCGGACAGAACCCCAGCCAGCATGTCGACAGCGAGCGCAAGACCGTAGCCCTTGTGCCCTCCGATCCCCATGAGCATCCCGCGCATCGCCGCCGCCGCATCCCGCGTCGGCTGGCCCTCGGAATCCGTGGCCCAGCCATCCGGTATCGGCTCTCCTGCTTCCGCAGCACGGCGAATATGGGAGCGGGCAGCGACCGAGATTGCCATATCGACGATGACGTGCCGCCCCTCAGGCCCCGGAAAGCCGAAGCCGATCGGATTGTTCCCCACGGCGGGAGTCCGCCCGCCGGTAGGCGCGATCAGCGGTGTCGTATTTGACATGACCATCGCAGCAAAGCCCGCCTCGCAGGCCTGCCAGCAATATGGCGCTACAGCACCGAAATGATTGGCCCCCCTGCAAAGCGTCACGCCTACCCCAGTCTCCCACGCCGATTCCATTGCGGTGGAGAGTGCTCGCGCTCCAACCGCCGGTCCCAGGCCGTTGCCACCGTCCAGTTGGACAAGCGCCGGAGCGATCCGCGTGCTTTCGATCCGGGCCCCGGCATCGATCCCGCCGGATGCGAGCCGCTTCCCATAGGTGGCGGCGCGGGCGATACCGTGTGTGGAGATCCCCATCATCTCCGCCAGCACGAGGACCTCGGCCGCCTGCCCCGCCTCCGCTTCGGGCACGCCGAGAGCGAAGAAGGCGCGGGCGGCCAAGCCCTCCAGCGCACCTTGAGCGATCCGTGCCTCAGACCCCGGCATCTTCAACCTCACTGACAGTAGCCTGCTTCAAGGCGCCTGCTCTGCGTCCAATGCGTTGCATGAGTGGCAGGACGAGAAGCAGGACCGCAGTGGTCACGATGATTCCGATCGACCCATTGCGTTCAAGGAAGATCCAGAAGGATCCGCGCGATATGGTCAGCGTCTGGCGCAGCGCCTCCTCAGCAAGCGGCCCCAGAACCAGCCCCAGAACCAGCGCGGCGGGAGAGAAGCCATAAAGCCGCATGAAGAAGCCGACGATCCCGGCGGTGAACATCAGGTAGACCTCGATCATCGAGCTGGAGACACTGAACGTCCCGAGCGTGCAGATGACCAACACGATGGGCGCGAGGATCCGGTATGGTACGCGGATGATCTGCACGAAGAGCGGGATTGCGAAGATATTGAGCGCCAGGAGTGCCATGTTGCCGAGATACATCGAGGCGATCAGACCCCAGGCGAATTCCGGATTCTGCGTCATGAAGAGCGGCCCCGGACGCATCCCCCAAAGAAGAAAGGCCGCCAGGAGAACCGCGGTGGAGGCCGAGCCGGGAATTCCCAACGTCAAAAGCGGGATCATCGCACCGGAGGAAGCGGCGTTGTTCGCGGCTTCCGGCGCCACCAGGCCCGCCATCTCGCCCTTGCCGAAGTTTTTCGGACGCTTGGAGAAGGAGCGCTCGAAGGAATAGGCCATGAGCGAGGCGATGGTTGCCCCCGCGCCGGGGATCACGCCCACCACGAAGCCAAGGATCGACCCGCGCACCAGCGTAAACTTCGTGTCTACCCAGTCGGCCATATCTGGCCAGAAGCCCTTTTTCCGGTCGTATTGCGCAATGGAGCCGGAACCGATGCGATGAAGGCCCTGATAGAAGGCAAAGTAGAGCTCGCCCAGACCGAAGAGGCCAATGGCGATCGGAATGAAGTGAATCCCACCGATCAGTTCCGCGGAACCGAATGTGTAGCGGCTCTGACCCGTTTCGAGGTCCACGCCGACGGTGCCTAGCGCGAAACCGATGAGGGCGGAGAGCACGCCGAGCTTCCAATTCTCCCCGATCATCACGATCAGGGTCAGCATCCCCAGAAGCGCCAGCAGGAAATATTCCGGCGGGCCGAAATTGCGGGCGACGTGAGAAAAGGCCGGGGCCAGGACGGTAATCAGGATGACGCCCACGGTGCCCCCGGTGAACGAGGCCACCGCCTGCATCACCAGCGCGGGACCCGCCCGCCCCTTCTGGGCCAGCGGATAGCCGTCGAACGTACTGGCGACAGTCGCGGATTCGCCCGGTGTATTCAACAGGATCGACGTGATCGTCCCGCCATACATCGCCCCGTAGTAGATCGCGGCGAGCATCATCACGGCGCCGATCGGGTCCATCCCGAAGGTGACGGGCAGGAGGATGGCCAGTCCCGCCGAGGGGCCAAAGCCGGGAATGACCCCGACGATCATGCCCACCATCGCACCGATCAGCAGATACACCAGATTGATGGGGCTGATCGCAACGGACAATCCCATCCAGAGGTCAGCGAAAACGTCCATGAAGGAAGGCTCCAGTATATCGGGTTATGCACCGGCGCGCGGAGCGTTTCAGAAGGGAAGCGGCAGTACGCCCTCGGGTATCGCTGCGTTCAGCAACCTGTCGAAGAGCACATAGATCGCGCCGGGCACCAGCAACGCGACCAGCCCATTCTGTAGAAGGCGGTCCCGGTTCAGCACCGACAGGGTGACAAAGAGGAAGATCACCGTGGCAGGAATGCCGCCGACCAAGCCCAGCGACAGAACGTAGGCCACGCCCAAGCTCATGATCAGCGCCACCTGGCCGGCGTAGCCGCCGACGTCGGAGCGCCCCTCGGCGGCACTCGGCCGCAATTCGGCGATCATGCTCCAGATGGTGAAGACCACCATCAAGGTTCCAATGACCCGAGGAAAGAATCCTGGCCCCAGCCGTCCGGTCGTCGTCAGAAAGTCCAGATCTGTGAAAGCCAGGTAGGAATACATGAGCCCCGTAGCGAGGATCACGACAAAGAAAATCATACGCATGTCAGGCTCCACGGGGCCGGGCTGCCGGCCGAACCCCGGCCGGCGCGCCCTGTCAGGTCTGCTTCACTTGATCGCGCCCTGCGCGCGCAACACCTTTTCGAACCCGTCCTGTGCATTCTTCAGGAAGGTCGCGAAGTCATCGCCGTACTTGATGTTCTCGGTCAGGAGATTCGTTTCGATGTACTTATCCCATTCCGGGGTCTCCACGATCTTCTCGACCGTAGCGCGCCAGAAGTCGACGGCCTCCTGCGGCGCGTCGGGTGCCAGGATCAGGCCGCGCGGCATGGACACCCCGACGCCCCAGCCCTTCTCATCCATGGTTGGGACATCGCCGAGCGCCGGCGGGGTAGTCTCGCCGCTGTAGATCAACGCCTTCATGTCTCCGGACTCCACGAGACCGACGATTTCACCCGGATTGCCGACCATGGCGTCGACGGCTCCCGACAGCAGCGCGGTCTGCATGTCGGCCATCGAGTTGAACGACACGTATTCGAACTCGAAACCAGCCTTTTCCGCGAAAAGCGTAGGCACGATGAAGTCCACGTTCACGGTGCCAGTGCCGGCCAGTGTCGGCGGCTTCTCCTTTGCGGATTCGATAAACTCCTCAATGGTGTCCCATTCGGAATTGCCGCTCACCATGATGGCGAGATCATCGGTCGCCAGCAATGCCAGCGGTACAAAATCGGAAGCCTTCCACGGGGTGTCGGCCTGCAGCGGCGTGGTTATGAGACTGCCCGAGGTGGTGGTAATATCGTACCCACTGCCGGCCTTGGAATATACATAGCCCCAGCCGACCGCGCCGCTGCCGCCGGCCCGGTTCTCCGCCCTGATATCCTGCCCATACAGGTCGTATTTCTGGATGATATCGATCAGGGTGCGGGCCATAATATCGTTTCCGCCGCCCGGCCCGAAAGCGATCGTCCAATCGAGATCCTTGCTAGGATAATCCTGCGCCAGCGCCTGACTGCCGGCGATGAGACCGAGAACGCAACCGGCGGCCAATCCGGTCCCACGCAGGCCCGTTCCAACAAGCGTGCTGATAACTTTCATGCTTTCCTCCCATTTGTGCGCGGTCCTCTCCCCGCCTTCCAATTCGTCCACCCGGCTGAAACCGGGCGCACGATGGTTCGACAACAGGCCTAGAGCGTATCGAGCCAGCGCCGTTTCCCATTTATGTGGTGCTGTTCGGCCGCCTTACGGGCAGCCGCCGCATCGCCGTCTTGGATCGCTCCGACGATCTGCTTGTGCTCCTCGTTCGAGAAGCGCATCGACTCCGTTCCTCGCAATACCCGCCGCCGCAGGAGCCGCACTTCCTTTCCCAATGAGGTATACAGCTCCAGGGTGCGCTTGCCCCCCGACAGTTCCGCGATGCGGTCGTGAAAGACGAGATTGAGTTCGAAGTAACGAGCCTCCTCCTCTGCGGTGATGCAGCGGTCCATCTCTTCCACCATCTCGCGCATCTCACGCTTTTCCACAGCGCTCGCCCGTTCGGCGAGCTGGGCACACGCATAGCCCGCAATGGCCGCGCGCAGGTCGTAAAGCTCGAGCGCCTCCTCGATCGAAAGCTGCCGCACGAAGGCGCCCTGGTTGGCAACCGAAGCGACGAGTCCCTCGCGCTCCAGCAGACGCGCGGCCTCGCGGATTGGACCGCGACTGACGCCAAGCACCTTTGACAGCGCCTGCTCGTTGAGGCGCGTGCCCGCCCCCAGTTCGCCCTGGAGGATCATCTGTTCGAGCCTGTCACGCACAATGGTGGTCAGCGACCTCTCGCGGCGTGCAGAAACCAAGGCCTGGGTGTCGTTCGAGATTTCCATGCCCGCTAAAAGAACGCCTCGTTTTCAAATTGTCAACAGTTTTCACTCTGTTGACAATCCTTCCGCTCCACTCCATCTTCCAGGGCTAGGAGGACCTTTCACGTCCCGGATATCTGCAGTCACCGCGCCGGATTGCGCGGCGTGAGGGCGGCGTGTGCGCGCGCCACGGCTGCGCGTGCGGAACGTGGCTGGCCAGAAACAACAGAATAGGACGTGGCATGACCGACAGACCGCTCGCTGGCAAAACCGCCTTCATCTCCGGATCGGGAAGAAACATCGGGCGCGCCGTCGCCGTGCAGCTTGCAGGCCTCGGGGCCAATGTGGTGATCAACGGCACGAGCAACCGCCAAGCCTGTGACGATACTGCCGGACTGGTTCACGCACAGGGCACCGAAAGCCTGATCGTCATGGGCGACATGGGCCGAGCGGAGGATATCGCGGCCATGTCGAAAGCAGCGCTCGACCGGTTCGGCACGATCGACATCCTCGTGAACAATGCAGCCATCCGGCCGCACAAGCCGTTCCTGGAAATGGACGAGAGCGATTGGCATTCCGTCGTCGACACAAGCCTTACCGCCGCCTTCCGGACCACGCAGGCCTTCCTGCCCGGCATGGTGGACAAGGGCTGGGGCCGGATCATCAGCATGACCGGAATGAAGGCGATCAAGGGCTACTTCGAAGGTGCGCCGATCTCTGCGGCAAAGCACGGGATCTGGGGTCTGACCAAGGCGCTCGCCACGGAGTTCGGGCCGCACGGCATCACTGCCAACGCGGTTTCCCCGGGCCAGACCCTGACCGAGGGGCGGGACGGGACGGACCCGAAGAAGCTGGCCCCGATTCCCGTGGGATTCATGGGCACTCCGGAAGACGTGGCCGCGGCAGTCACCTTCCTCGCTTCACCCGCCAGCCGGTTCGTCAACGGCCAAATGATCGGCGTCAACGGCGGTCAGGCCACGTGACGCGGGCAGGAGAGGACTGAGCATCGTGCGAATTTCAGACCGGCTGACCCGCCTGCAGCCTGCCGCCACCCGTGTGGTTTCCGAGAAAGCCGCTGACCTGCGACGGCAGGGCCGCAACATCATTTCGCTTTCCACCGGCGAGCCTGACTTCGTTTCGCCATCCGCAGTGATGGAAGCCGCCCGCCAGGCGCTGGACGCGGGCCACACCTTCTATACTCCCGCCGCAGGCCTGCTGGAACTGCGGGAGGCGGTTGCGCACTATTACAAAACCCGGTTCGACCTGGATTACGAGGCGCGGGAGGTGATGATCGGCGCAGGGGGCAAGCCCTTGCTCTTCGAAGCCTGCGCCGCGCTGCTCAACCCCGGTGACGAGGCGATCATAATCGCCCCGGCCTTTGTGAGCTATGTCGAGCAGGTTCGCTTTTGCGACGCCAAACCGGTGATCATCGAAACCGACCCACAGACGCTCGACTTCTCGCTTGACGACATCCGCGCGGCGATCACCGACCGCACGCGGATGATCATGCTCAACGCACCAAACAATCCTTCCGGCCGCATTTATAGTGACGACCTCGTGATTGGTCTTTGCGAGCTCGCGATCGAACACGACCTGACGATCATCAATGACGAAATCTATGAACGGATCGTGTTCGACGGGCTCACATACCGCAATCCACTGAATCTCTGCCCCGCGGCGCGGGACCGGATGCTGCACATCAACGGCGCATCGAAAAGCCTTGCCATGACCGGCTGGCGCATCGGCTTCGCCCTTGGACCTGTGGAACTCATCAAGCGGATGACAATGCTCCAAGGGCACAATACCTCCGGCCCGGGTTCCATTGCGCAATGGGCCGCACTTGGCGGATTGCGGAACGGGCAGGAGCAGATCGATGCCATGACTGCGCAGTATCAGAGGCGAAAGAATCTGATCACAGCGCGGCTCGGCCGGATGCCCTACCTGCGCTATATCCCGCCGCAAGGTGCCTTCTACATATTCGCGGACATTCGGGCCACCTACGGCAAGTCCATCGGCGGCATGACCGTCACCGACGATGTCAGCTTCTGCGAAGCGCTGCTTGAACATGCGGAAATCGCGGCGATTCCCGGTGCGGCTTTCTTGCAACCGGGCTTCTTCCGCATGTCCTTCGCTACCTCGGAAGACATCATCGAAACCGCCATGACGCGGATGCACGACTTCCTCGCCGCTCTCGCCTGAGCGCCGCGTCTCCACACAGGAACAGCCAAATGACCGACAAGATCATCGACGTGTCCAACGAGGTGCCGATCCGCCGCGTGGGCGACGGCAACCCCCACAGCTTTTTCGGCTACTACAACAAGACCAATTTCGGTCCCGGCGACGCCCGGCTTCTGGCCAACCGCACGCCGCTTTTCACCGGCGACCTGACAGGCCGTGAAGTGGCGGAGGTCGGCTTCTTCGATCTCACCGACGGCGACCGCTGGCACAAGCTTGGCGAAACCACCGCCTGGAACTGGCAGATGGGCTGTCAATTGCAGTGGCTGGGCGATACGGACCAGGTCATCTACAATACCCGCGCAACGACAGCGCCGGGACCGGACAACATCTATCCCGACTTCCGTTCCCGGGTGGTGGATCCCGCAACAGGCGAAGGTCGCGAACTTCCCGCACCCATCTACGTCATGGCGCCCGATGGTCGCTTTGCCCTGACGATCAACTATTCGCGTTTCATCAAGACGCACCGCACCATCGGCTATCCGGCCACGCACGCCGAACCCGAATTGCCGCTCGCTCCCGACGATGACGGCATCTGGCGCATGGACATTGAAACCGGCAAAACGGAACTCATCTGTTCCCTGCGCCGCCTCTTCGAATTCGACCATGTGCCTTCCATGGACAAGGCGATGCACTGGATCACCCATATGGAGGTGAATCCCTCCGGCACCCGCTTCCTGTTCATCCATCGCTGGACGGAGCGGCCGGACGACGAGTTCTGCTACCTGCATCGGCTGTTCACCATCAATGGCGACGGCACCGGCCTGCGTCTTTTGGAAGATGCGGACCATCCCCTGCCCCAGCTCGAGAAGGATTTCGACCCGAGTGCCCACGGCACCTTCGACTACGAGAAATCCGAATGGCAGATTTCCCATCCCCTCTGGAAATCCGACGACGAAGTCATCGTCTGGGGGCCGCATGAAGGAGAGATACACTACCTGCTCTACAACGACCGGACGGGCGACGTGCACGTTGTGGGAAACGGCATCCTCACGGAAAACGGGCACATGACTTATGGCCGAAACGGGCGTTGGATGCTGTCCGACACATATCCCGACGCCAGGACCCACGAACGCACGCTGTTCCTTTTCGACTGCGAGAAGGAGGTGCGCTACGATCTGGGTACCTTCTACACCCCCGCGGATCTGGGCAAGCACAACCGCTGCGACCTGCACCCGCGCTGGAGCCGGGACATCCGAGCCGTCTGCATCGATTCGGTGCATGAAGGCTCCCGGCAAATGTACCTGCTCGATATCGCAGCGCTGCTCGATCGCCTCTGAGAGATGCAGACGGATGTGATGCCGGCCGCTGATCAACGGGCAGCGTCGCCAGCAATATAACGATGAATGAAATTCATAGAACAATGAGATCATATAATTTTCCTAATGGATGTGCGTATGCAAACCTGAATTGCGCGGGGATTAAGACGAGATCTGGTCAATAACATTGATCGATAGCCGCTCGATTTCCCAGCCGTGAACGCTCGCCTCCACTGGGGGGAGGTAGGCACAGGGAGGATTAGTCATGAACCTTTTGAAAGGGAGCCGGTCGGCTCTTGGCAGAATTGCCGTTGCATTTCTGGCGAGTGGAATCAGCACGACTCCGACCCTCGCCCAGGACCTTGCCGAAAAGACAGCGGAATTCGTCATTCCCTTTGCCGAGTCTGGGGGATCGGCCAGATGGGCGAACTTCTTCGCGCCTCTTTTGAGCGAGCACCTTCCAGGTAACCCCGTCGTCGTCGTCAAATACCGTCCTGGCGCGGGCTCGACCGCTGGGGCGAATTGGTTCCAGGAGCAGACGACCAACGATGGCACGCTCATCTTCGGAACATCGGGTTCAACCCAGTTTCCCTATCTGCTCGGCGATCCGCGGGTACGCTATGAGTATCGCGACTGGAAGATCGTGCTTGCCTCGGGAACAGGCGGCGTTGTGTATCTGCCCCCCGATCTTGGCGAGCGCTTCGACGGCGATTTTGATGATCTCCAGGATGAACTCTACCTTTTCGGAACGCCAAGCGTAACGACCCTTGATCTGGTTCCGCTGCTGACATTCAAAATGCTGGGCCTCGATGTCGACGCCGTTACCGGAATCGAAGGACGCGGCAACGGCCGCCTGATGTTCGAGCGCGGCGAGGCCAATATCGACTATCAGACAACCCCGGCCTATCTGAAAAGTGTCGTGCCCCTTGTCGAGCAAGGGCTCGCGGTCCCGGCTTTCGCATACGGATTCCTCGATGACGAGGGAAATATCGTACGCGACCCGACCTTCCCGGATCTTCCCAGCTTCAAGGAAGTCTGCGAGGCCACCGCCGGATGTGAGACATCTGGTCCGGCATGGGACGCTTGGAAAGTGTTCTTTACGGCCGGATTCGCCGCTCAGAAGATGGTTTTCCTGCCCGGAACCGCCTCCCAGGAGACCGTCGACATGTACGAAAAAGCATTCAAGGAAATCGTTGCGCGCCCTGATTTCATGAAGGCTGCCGAGGTCGATCTCGGCGTCTACCCGCAAATGACGGGCAAGGCAGCGATCAAGGCCTATGAATCGGCGATCAACGTTTCACCGGAGGCCAAGCAATTCGTTCTCGATTGGCTCAAAGACGACTACGGCGTCGAATTGAAGTAGCCGCTCCCGCACCCCGGACATCCAGGGTGCGGGCACGTTTTCGGCCACGATGCTCTGGAGCCCCGCCCTCATGGAGTTTATTTCGACCGCCTTGCCTGCTTTCGGCGAGGCAATGCAGATCATCCTGCAACCGCAGCAACTTCTTTATCTTTTGACTGGTGTCCTGCTGGGGCTTTCCGTCGGCGTTCTACCCGGTCTCGGCGGCATTGCCGGCTTGTCGCTGGTACTGCCTTTCGTCTATGGCATGGATCCGGTTTCGGGATTGGCGCTCATGGTCGGCCTGATCGCCGTGATCCCGACATCCGACACGTTCTCTTCGGTCCTGATGGGCATTCCCGGCTCCTCCGCCAGCCAAGCGACCGTGCTCGACGGCTTCCCCCTTGCACGCAAGGGGCAAGCCGCGCGCGCACTCTCTGCGGCTTTCGTCTCGTCGTTGTTCGGCGGGCTCGTCGGTGCGGCGATTTTGACAGTTTCCGTCATCATCATCCGTCCGGTGATCCTTTCCTTCGGATTGCCGGAGATGATGATGATGACATTTCTCGGCATGTCGATCGTCGCCATTCTCGCCGGTCGGGTTCCTCTCAAGGGCGTGATTGCCGGCGGTCTTGGCCTGATGGCCGGTACCATTGGCGCGGCGGGACCGGGCGGTAGCCTGCGTATGGCGACATACGATCTTGCCTATCTGGTCGACGGCCTGAAGCTTGTCATTGTCGGCCTCGGCATCTACGCAATTCCGGAAATCGTCTCACTCTTGCGCCATGACAGTCCCATCGCACAGTCGGGCAAGTTGGGCCCCGGCTGGACGCAGGGACTGCGCGACTGGTGGGGCAACAAATGGCTGTCCTTCCGCACCGCCATTATCGGCGTGATCATCGGGATTATTCCCGGCCTCGGTGGATCGGTCGTCGATTGGATCGCTTACGGCCATGCGGTCCAGACGGCAAAGAACCGCGAGAGTTTCGGCAAGGGAGACATACGAGGCGTTATCGCGCCCGAATCCTCCAACAACGCCAAGGAGGGGGGCGGGCTCATCCCCACCCTCATGTTCGGTATTCCCGGCTCGGGATCGATGGCTGTATTCCTTGGTGGCATCGCGCTGCTCGGCCTGTCACCCGGACCGCATATGGTTCGCCAGGACATCGGCATCACTCACACCATCGTGTGGTCGCTGGCCCTGGCCAATGTAATGGGAACGGTTCTGTGCATCGCGCTGTCGCGGCCGATCGCCCAGATAACGACGATCCGCTTCACTCTGATTGCGCCATTCCTGCTGCTGGTCATTGCATTCGCGGCATTCCAGTCGCAGCAGACGCTTTGGGACCTCGTTGCCCTGGTAGGGATCGGCATACTCGGCATCTTCTTGCGCCGCTTCGATTATTCGCGGCCGGCCTTCCTTATAGGGTTTGTCCTGTCGTATCAGGCGGAGAATTTCACTAACCAAGTAGTTCAGGTCGCCCGCGTGCGTTTTCATCGCGGTATCGAGGTCGGTCTTGAGTATATCTTCTCACCGATCACCATGGTGCTTCTGGTCCTGACCGTCGTGTCGATCTTCCTCGGCATCCGCCAAGCGAAGAGCATACGTGAAAGCCAGGATACGCCGACAGGCACAAAGCGCGCGCCGGTCATCTTTCTTCTTGCAATCACCCTCTATCTTGCTTTCGCCGTCATCAATGCATGGACGATCACGCGGTTGAGCGATAAAATTTTTCCTCTTTCGGTCGGCATCGCTACCCTTTTGGCCAGCATTGCGCTTTTGATCCGAATGCGCGCCAAACCTGAGCATGATGATGTGTTCATCGATCACGAACAAGGCGCGGACGGAATGGCCGCACATGGCCTATGGAGTACGCTGGCCTGGTTCCTGGGGCTCCTGCTCCTGTCTGGCATCTTTGGCTTCGTGATAGCTCTGATCCTGTTCCTGCCCGCCTTCTTCTATGTTCGCGGCGGTGTGAGCTGGCTGCACAATCTGGCATACTCACTGGCAGGGATCGCCTTCATTATTTTCCTGGCCGGTCTGTTAGGCCGCGATTTCCCACCCGGTCTCCTGCAGTCCTTTACCGAACTCCCATGGCCGTTCCGATGATGGAACTGGCCTGGCGCTCGCAAAGATCTCTGGCGGCTGATGTATCAGCGATCATGAAATGAGCAAACGCAAGACCTACGAAATTCTGGCCGAAGCGTTCCGGCAGGAAGGTGTCGAAACCTGCTTTGCATTGTTGGGCGACGCCAACATGAACTGGGCGACCGCGCTTGCCGGGCTGGGTACGCGCATGGTCTATGTGCGGCACGAACATTGCGCCGTGGCCGCGGCCATGGCCTATGCGCGCAAGACCGGGGAGCCTGGTATCGCGACGGTCACGTGCGGGCCCGGCCTCACCCAGATACTGACCGCGCTGCCTGCAGCCGTGCGGGCTAATCTTCCGCTCGTGATTTTTGCCGGCGAGGCTCCACTGAAGTCGGGATGGTACAACCAGGCAATCGACCAGGCGCCGTTCATCGCGGCGGCTGGCGCGACCTATCGTCCGTTGCATCATGTGCCACTTATGGCCGATGCCATTCGGAATGCATTTCTGGAGGCCCGCATGACCTCGAAGCCTGTTGTGCTCGGGGTGCCTTTCGATCTTCAGGAACGCGTGTGGCCGGAGGAAGCGCCGCTGCCCTCGCCTTCAACCGATCTCTTGCCGCAGGTGGGGGCGATGCCGCCACATCTCGACGACATTGCTCGCGCCGCCGAGCGTATAAGGAAAGCGCAGCGCATCGTGGTAATGGCGGGAATGGGGGCCGTGAAAGCAGGCGCAGGACCCGCCTGCCGCCGCCTGGCTGAGCAGTGCGATGCGCTGCTCGCAACCACATTGCCGGCACGTGGTCTGTTCCATGACGATCCCTACTCCATCGGCATCGCTGGCGGTTTTTCCTCCACGGCGGGCCGCGAGTTGTTCACTCAGGCCGATCTCGTCATTGCCGTCGGCACCATCCTCGCCCATCACAATGCGGATGGCGGCAAGCTTTTCGGTCAGGCACATGTTCTGCAAATCGACGTAGAACCTGTTGCTGTCAGCCAGGGACTGGTTGCCGCGCAAAGCCATGTCCGCGCCGACGCCCGTCTCGGTGTCGAAGCGCTCGCAGCGGTGGTCGCGCCGCGCCCGGCGACCTGGCGGAATGAGGAGACGATACGCCTTGTGCGGGAGACCCCCTTCGATCCGCACCCCTACCCTGCCGAACCCGGTCTGCACGATCCGCGCGATGTCGTCGCAGCATTGGAAAAAAGCCTCCCGCCAGAGTGGGAGATGGTCAACTCGTCCGGCCACTGCTCCTACTATTTTGCACAGATGCCCTCCCGTCCCCAGGAGCGATTTCTGACAATCCGAGAGTTTGGCGCGATCGGCAACGGCATCTCCTTCGCCATGGGCGTGGCGGCAGCCTGCCCGGACCGGACCGTGGTCCTCTTTGATGGCGATGGCAGCCTTATGATGCATGTTCAGGAAATCGAGACCATTCGCCGGCACGGCATGAAGATACTCATCTGCGTGCTCAATGATGGTGCCTATGGGTCAGAGATACACAAGCTGCGCGCGGAGGGATTGTCGGATGAAGGTGCGGTGTTCGGCCGGCCGGATTTCTCCGCAATCGCGCGCGGCTTCGGCATCGGCGGAGAGAAAATAGAAGATCTTGCCGACTTGCCGGAATTGATGACCAAGTTCCGGCAAACGGGAGGGGCAGCGATCTGGGACTTCCCCGTTTCAGACAAAATCCTCTCGCCAGTCATTCGCCGCGGCCACCCTGCAAAGAAAGCGCACTGAAAAACGCTCCGCGGGACACAGGGTCACATGATCCGGCGCCCTGAACTCCGGAGACAGTCCGTGTTCCGCTCCAATCCGGCCAAGCGGTCACGGATCATCGAAAGCATGATGCTGGCAGGCGGCGACAGCGGAACCCCGCGACGCTGGACAGCAACGATGTTGCGCGAGAGACCTGCATCAGAAAAAGGCAGCCCGACGAACTCGTTCGGCACGAGGCGCATGGTGAGTTGCGGCAAGACCGTGATGGCGGCGTCATGAGCGACAAGGCTCATGGCGGTGGTCACGTTTTGCACCTCGAAGCGCCAGTCGAGTTGTTTACTCAGAGTGCCAAGGGAGTCTTCAATGACCTGCCGGTTGGTGGATTGCGTTCGGATACGAACGAGGCGCTCTCCAAGCAGGTCGCTTCTTGCCACGCTCTTGCAGCCAGCCAACCGGTGGTGCTTCGATACGAGTAGAACGTAAGGCTCCGTGCACAGGTGCTCGACTTCAAGGTCCCAGGGATTTGCGCCCTTTATTGTGATACCGAATTCTGCTTGGCCTTCCTGCACGAGCTTGACGATTCTGCCCGCAGGTTGATCAAGCAGGACCACTTCGAGATCTTGGTTCGCGTTGGAAAAATCCCTGATCAATTCCGGAAGGTGGAAGATCGAGACCGTGGGAAGGCAAGCGAAGACCAGCCTGCGCCGCGATTCGCGCCCGCTATCATGAACGGCGCTATAAAGCTCCGCCAGCGCATCCATTTGCTCGCGCACCTGCGGAAGGAGATTTTGTCCCGCGATGGTCAGCGAGACATCACGCGAGGTACGCACCAGCAGGCGCGTACCCAGGTCCGCCTCGATCTTGCGGATACGATGGCTCAACGCAGTCTGAGTTAGATTGAGCCTTTGGGCGGCTCGTGAGAAGCTACCCAGTTCGGCAACGGCAATGAATGCCTCAAGGCCTAGATAATCTACACGCATCCGGCTGATCCCCTCCGCTTAGGAAGGTGTCCCGCCCGGATAGGGCGGGAGCGCATTGCACCCTTCAGGCAAGATGTTTTTCGAGGAACCCGGCCGTGCGCTGATGCGCGAGCTCGGCAGCCTCGGCGACGTAGCTGGGCCGCGCGTCGTTGGCAAAGGCGTGCCCGGCCTCGTACATATGGACGATCATGTCCGGCAGATAGGCCTTGGCCTGATCCAGCATTTCCGGCGGAATGTGATCGTCCTTCGTGCCGAAATGACCGACCAGTGGCGCCTTCAACGGGCTGTCGAGATATTGCGGTAGCCGCGTGCCGTAGAAGGCAACGGCCGCAGCAATATCAAGTTTTTGTGCCGCGCGCAGGGCAAGACCTCCACCCCAGCAGAAGCCGATGACGCCGACCTTGCCACCCGTTGCAGCCAGCGCCTGGACGACCGCCTCGACGTCGCGCATGGTCTCCTCTAGATTGGCGGCGAGCATCAGATCGCGTCCACGCGGGCCCTGGTCGAAAGGAATGACTGCGCCTCTCTCCCCGCGATCGAACAGCGCCGGAATGGCGACATCATAGCCCAGCTTCGCATAGCGGGCCGCAACGCCTTTCAATTGGTCTGTGACGCCGAAAATCTCCTGCAGAATCACGATACCGCCACGCCGGGTTCCTTGGGCCGGTACCATCCAGCAGTCGAGCTTATGCCCATCCGACGCGGTCAGTTGTGTCATCATTCCTGTAATCCCTTCATCACTGTTGACGGCACGATCGCCGTTTTCGGCGCCAGCCCTCGACCGGCGCCGTTTCCGATATCGTCTCAATCGCCGACCTTGATGCCGGCCTCCTCAAAATAGCGCAGGGCGCCCGGATGGTAGGGAACTTTGCTCGCCGGAGCCATTGCCTCGGTATTGGCGCCGGCGAAAGCGCCGAACGACTCCGTGAGCGCCTTCTTGCCCTCGGCGACGGCCTTGGTCATGCGATAGACGAGGTCCTCGTCGACATCGTTGTTGGCGAGCATTATCCAGGGGATCTGCATGATGTTCGCGTCGTAACCCTGCAGACCGTTCACATCGGGGTTTTGGGGCAGCGAAACGATATTGCCGGCAGGCAGGAAATCCTTGAACGCCTTCGTGCGCTCCTCGGAATTGTCGAGCGAGATATAGCAGAGGCCGCCACGGTCCTGGAGCTTCACTGCAGCCTGCTGCCCCGCTCCGGCGTTCACGCTGACAAGCGCGATATCCACCAGCCCGTCCCCCAGCGCGTTGATGCCGGCCACAAAGCTCGAAACCGGAACGTTCTGGAAGTCTTCGTATTTGAGGCCGCCATTGGCGAGGCCGCCCTCGATGTAATAGGGAATGATGGTCGACGACGTATATTCTGAAGCGATGCGCAGCTCCCCCGCCTTCGCCTTGACATCGGCGATGGTCTTGAGCCCGAGATCGCATGGCGCCATCAGACCGGTTGTCAGCGGAAACATAGTGCCGACCAACATGAGGTTGGGACTTGCGCGATCGTAATTGCCGGTACCCGTGTAAGCAAAGGCGGCTTCAACGCCGTTCGAGAAACCAAAATCGACTTCGCCATTGCTGATTAGCGGAAGGTATCCGACGAGGGGCTGTGTTCGCGCCGTAATGCCAGCGTCGTTGGCAACCTTGGCAACCGCCTGGCCTGAATTATAGGCGAGAGACCCTTGTGCTCCCGTTGCGACGGTCACGACCTGGGCCGTGGCTGTCGCAATCATACCGTAAGCGGCAAAAGCGACCCCCGCGAGCAGAGTTTTCACATGTTTCATAATGTCCTCCCTGTTATGGACTGTTTGCCTTCAACGAGCTGCTTTTCGGACACCAACTCCGCCCTGGCGGAAACCGACAGAAACAACGCAATGGCGACCGCGCTCAAAGCAGCGATCCAATGCGCAATATCGGGAATTGAGAGGAACCCCAACGGCAGTGCCAGCGTACCTAGTCCAACGAGCGTGATACGAGCGGCCATCCGGAGCTTCCGGCCCCAATAGCCGACGATACCTGCGGTCACCGCAGTAATCCCGATGAGAGACAGGACCACGGCCGACAGTATCTCCAGCCAGCTGCCGTTCAGAAGAATGGCTGGCGACGCGACGAAGATGAACGGGATTATGAATGCCGCCCATCCCACGCGCATTGAGGCCAACCCCGTCGAAAGAGGGTTGTCCTTGGTGATCGTTGCAGCGGCGAAGGCCGCAAGCGCAACGGGCGGCGTAATCATCGACATCATGCCGAAATAGAGGATGAAGAGATGTGCCGCGATTGGCTGGATGCCAGCGTGCACCAGCGACGGCCCGACAAGCGCAGCAAGCAGCACATAAACGCCGGAGGTTGGCATGCCCATACCTAGAATGGTGCAGATGACCGCCGAGATCAGTAGCAGGGCGATAACGTTCGAGCCAACGGCGTCGATCAGCACCAGGGTCAGGGCAAAGCCGAGGCCGGTGATGTTGAGAATGCCGATCACAAACCCAGCCGCCGCCACGACAAGGATGAGATCTACCATGCTCGTCGCGGCATCAACCGTGACCTTGCCGAGCGAGCGCAGCGACAGGCGCTGACCGCGATAACCGCGCAGAAAACCCACGAGGATGATCGCAACCGAAGACAGAATGGCTGCGTCCTGCGGGTCCAGCCGCCACCAGAAAAGTCCTCCGAGGAGGATGGCAAAGGGCACGATGAAATGCCATCCCTCCGCAAGCACCTGCCCCACGGTCAATCCGTCCGTCTCGCTGGCGGTGATGTTGTCGCGTCCGGCAATGAGATCAACCTGAACGAAAACACTGAGATAGTAGAGTAAGGCGGGCAACAGCGCCGCGGCCGCGACGGCCATGTAGGGAATGTCGAGAAACTCGGCCATCAGGAAAGCCGCCGCCCCCATGATCGGCGGTGTCAGTTGGCCTCCTGTTGAGGCGACCGCCTCGATGGCGCCAGCATCACGTTTTGAGTAGCCGCCCCGTTGCATGAGGGGGATGGTTATGATGCCGGTCGTGACAACATTGGAGACCGCGCTGCCGGAAATGGAACCGAAAAGAGCGGAACCCACCACGGAAATCTTGGCGCTGCCCCCGCGAGACTTGCCTGTCGCAGCCATGGCGAGGTCCGTGAAGAAAGCGCCCCCTCCAGCGGCAAATAGAAGCTGACCGAAGAGAACGAACAGAAGAACGATGATCGTGCCCACCGCGAGGGGCATGGAGAACACCGCGTTCGGGTCGAACCCCACATACTGGACGAGACGTATCGGGCTGAGTTCCTTGCCAATGAGCCGGCCCGGAACTTGATCGGCCACCAGTGCATAGACGAGAAAAACGGCAACGATTGAAAAAAGCATCCACCCTGCGCGCCTGCGGATGCCTTCCATGACCGTGACTGTGACCACGGCGCCGACAAGCGTTATCTGCCAGGGCCTGTAGGCTTGCTCCTTCAGGAGCCATGAGTAATCCCAGGCGGCGTAGAGAAGGACGGCGAGCACGACCGCCGCTATCGCGCCGTCGAGAATGCCGACCCGCTTCTTCGCTTCTCCCCGCAAGCCAAAACGCAGATAGGTGATCGCCAACGCCATGGCGAGCTGAAGGGCCATATATTGCTGGGAGAGAACTGATATGCCGATACGGGTTGGAACCTCGAGATTCCACAGAACACAAGCCGCGCACATCAGCCCGGCGAACAGTGCAATGAGACGGTTGACGGCCGGGTTCAGCTTCTGCTCCTGCTTCATCTTCCCGCTTCCTCAGGCCAGTAGAGGCGCATCGGGTTGTCCACCAGAAGCTTGCGCTGCAACGCCTCGGTGACGGCGATACGCGGGATGAAATCGACCAGGCTTCCGTCGTCCGGCATGTGGGATTTCATATTTGGATGTGGCCAGTCCGTGCCCCACAATACGCGATCCGGAAACCGCTCGACGAGCGTTCTGGCGAAGGGGACGACATCGTCATACGGTGGCCCTGCCCTGGTCAGCCGTTCGGGGCAGGAAACCTTGATATGCATGTTCGGGTGTTCGTCGAGGAACCGGATGAACTGGCGGAATTCCGCGCTATCCACCCCCGCGGATACATCGGGCCTGCCCATATGGTCGATGACCACCATACCGGGCAACGCCCCAAGGAAGGATTTCAACCGGTCGAGTTCCTCAGCCTCGAAATACACGACAAGATGCCAGCCGAGGCGGGAAATGCGCGCGGCTATTTCGGTAAAGGTTTCAAGGGGGGTGTCGTCGACAAGCCGCTTCAGGAAGTTGAAGCGCACGCCGCGCACGCCTGCATCATGCAGAAGGACGAGTTCATCATCTTCCACCCCCGCTCCGACAACCGCAATGCCGCGCGCCGTGCCGTTGGAGTTCCGCAAGGCGCCCACGAGCGCGGCATTGTCGCGTCCATGACAGGTCGCCTGCACGATGACGCTGCGGCTCAGGCCCAGATGGTCGCGCAGCGCGAACAGCTTCTCCTTCGGCGCGTCGACCGGCGTGTATTTTCGCTCGGGCGCGAAGGGGAATTTCACCGCCGGACCGAAGACGTGGCAATGGGCATCCACGGCTCCCGCAGGAACCTGAAAGCGCGGGCTCGAAGGATTTGGATGGAATGGCAGATATGCGGATGTCATTCGGCAGCCCTTGTCAGCACAGGCACCTGTGGCGCGGGGAAGACAACGCCGTCCATCAGCTTGCGCGCAGTGCGCAATATGGCGGCGGATTGAATGGAGCCCGCTTCGTCCAGCGATGCAATGACCGTCATTTCGCCGGTCGGATGCTCAATGGAAAGGCTGCGCTCGCCGCCTTCTCCACGCGCAGCCATGTCGAAAGCGACGGAGCCCTCGGTCAGGCAGGCCGTGGCGACGCTGACCGCGCCCAGCACGCCGATCGCCTTGTGACAGCGATGCGGGATGAAGGTTCGCGTGGAAATGGCACCGCCCGATTGCGCCTCGCTAACCATCGTCATTTTCGGCACGGATTGCTCGGTCACGTCGCCGAGATTCATCATAGGGCCGCAGGCAAGCCGGATCGCCTCAAGCCTTTCGCGCAAGGCAGAATTGGCTTCCAGTTCGGCCGGCGTTTCACGTCCGGAAATACCCATGTCCCGCGCCGCCAGGATGACGCACGGCATGCCGTTGTCGATCATGGTGACCTTAACGCCTTCCACCGTGTCGGCGGCATGTCCGGTCGGCAGCAGCGCGCCGCAACTGGAGCCCGCCGTATCCTTGAATTCGATGGGAATTGGCGCGGCCTGGCCCGGCACGCCGTCGATATGCGCCACACCTTCGTAACACACGCGCCCGCCGGGCGTCGCAACCCGCGCGACCGCTACCTGACCGCTGTTTTCATTATATATGGTGACCGGCGTCTCGCCCTCCCGCGCCGCCACCAAGCCGCGCTCGATGGCGAACGGACCGACGCCGGCCAGAATGTTTCCGCAGGTCTGCGAGGCCGACACCACCGCCTGATCCACAAAGACCTGCAGGAACAGATAATCGATATCGACCCCCGGGCGGTCCGACCTGGCGATGACGGCGACCTTGGAGGTCAACGGATCCGCCCCGCCCATGCCGTCGATCTGGCGGGAATCCGGCGATCCCATGATCGAAAGCAGCAGGGCGTCGCGCTCGGCAGTGTCGGATGGAAGGTCGTCGGCAAGGAAATAGCCGCCTTTCGACGTGCCACCGCGCATCCACATGGCTCGAATGCCATCAGACATATTTCAGGCCCTTTTCGGCGAGGCGCCCGCGCATTCCGTAAATATCGAGGCCGAGCTCGCCTTTCTCGAAACGCGCGCGCTTCTCCGCCTCGTTGGCCTCTCGGGCGCGCGCTTTTTCCAGCACCACTTGTGCTTCCTCGCGCCGCACGACGCAAACGCCATCGTCGTCGGCGACGATGACATCGCCCGGATTGACAAGCTCACTCGCGCAAACCACCGGAACGTTGACAGACCCGAGCGTCTCCTTCACCGTGCCCTGCGCGAAGACTGCTTTCGACCAGACAGGAAACCGCATCTCCGTCAGGTCGCGCACATCGCGAACACCAGCGTCGATCACGAGACCTCGGCAGCCACGCGCCTTCGCCGAAGTGGCGAGCAGGTCGCCGAAATAGCCGGCATCAGACGGAGAAGTGGGGGCGAGCACCAGAATATCGCCTTCCCTGATCTGCTCGATGGCGACATGGATCATCCAATTATCGCAGGGCGGCGCCGAGATGGTGACCGCGGACGCGGCGATCCGCGCGCCGGAATAAATCGGGCGCATATAGGCGGCCAGCAAGCCCTTCCGGCCCTGCGCCTCATGCACCGTCGCTACCCCGCATTCGCCAAGGCCGTCGATGACAGCCTGTTCGGCACGCTCGATATGCTGGACGACGACGCCCGCTTCCGTTGTGGAACCGGCCATCAGAGCTCATCCACCGTTCGCGGAAACACCGACTGGAAGCCCTCGGCGTATCTTGCCGCCCGCCCGCCCGCCTGCCCGCCGGAATTGCGGCGGAAATGGTTGCCGCGATTCTCCGCTACATTCGTGTAGTACGCCCACAAGTGCTCCTGGCCTTCCATGCACTCGATTGCGGCGCGCTTCTTGTCCCACACCTCGGTGATGTCCAGGAACACGTCCGGCTTCCAGCCCATCTGCTCGGTCTGGTGTGGCTCGAACAGATAGAGCTGCGGCGCGCCAAGCACCTTCTCTCCCGGTTTATGCCCCCAGGCCTGCGCGACCATGCGGCACTCGAGCACGAATTTCGTCGTGTTCATATGGTCCGTATTGTACGGATCCCACATGGAATGGCTCATCATGAAGGCTGGCTGCACGGCCCGAATGAGATCCACCGTGCGCTCGCGTGCCTCCGCCCCGAGATCCAGCGGATAGTCGCCCAAGTCGAAGAATTGAATATCGTGGACGTCAAGCGCCTTGGCTGCTGCCTCGGCCTCCTTTTGCCGCGCGGCCTTGACCTTCTCCAGCGTAGTGCCTTCCTGCTTCCACAGCTTGGCGCTTTCCCCGCGCTCTCCAAAGGAAAGACAAGCCACGGTCACGTCGTAGCCCAGCTTTTGGTGCAATGCGATCGCACCTCCGCAACGCCAGACGAAGTCGGCCGCGTGGGCGCTGATCACCAATGCCGTTCTATTCGCAGTCAAGACGGTCTCTCCTCCAACAAAATACCGCTGCCTTTTCTCCCCTATCGTTGGCAATTGCCATTTCAATGGAAGACCAAGGCTATAAGTTTTTGCTACACTATGTTTGCCTCGATAAGGAAGGGACTGTCCTGTGACCCGTTTGAATCTCCGTCACCTGCGTGCCTTTGCCCAAGTCGCCGCTACCGGCAGTATTTCGGCCGCCTCGGGGAAGGTCTTTCTTTCGCAGCCAGCGATAACCCAGGCTCTGGCCAAGCTTGAAGAAGCGGTCGGCACACCGCTGTTTCTGCGGAAGAGCACCGGCATGTTCCCGACTGAGGCGGGTGAATTGCTGCGTGCCCGGGTGGATCGGGCGCTGTTTATCCTGGCACGTTCCGCGCGTCGCGCGGCGCGTTGCGGCGGGCGCTTGAAATCGGCAGGCTTTGCGAACTTCGATCATCTGCTGACGACGGTTCAACTCCGGTGTTTTCTGGCGCTTTGCGAAACCGGAAACTACTCCTGGGCGGCCAGGAACCTTGGTGTGTCCCGCCCCTCAGTGCACAGAGCCATCAACGACATGGAGCGCATATCCGGACTTCAGCTCTTTACCAGGTCTGTCCAGGGTTTCGAGCCTACTCACGCCGGTGACGCCCTGCGCCAGGGCGTATTGCTGGCGTTCGCCGAACTCAAACAGGGCCTGGAGGAAGTCTCCATGCTGCTGGGGCACGACACCGCACGGATCGTCCTCGGCACGCTTCCCCTGGCGCGCAGCTTCATTCTTCCCAAGGCGATCAACGATCTGTGCGCGTTGCGTCCGGAAGTCCGGATCAAGGTACGTGATGGCGCCTATAAAGATTTGTTGCACGCGCTCCGCTATGGGGAGATGGACGTTCTCATCGGCGCGTTGCGGGATCCCCCTCCGGTGGACGACGTCGTACAGGAGGAATTGTTTGTCGACAAGCTGGCCATAGCGGCACGGGCCGGTCATCCGCTTGCGGGCAGGAGGCGCCTCCGCGTGGATATGCTCGCGCAATTCCCTTGGGTGACACCGTCGTCGAACATCCCGACCCGTCAACATTTCGATGCGCTGTTCCAGAACGCGAAAGTTCCGGCGCCGGGCAGGATCGTGGAATCGAGCTCCCTGATATTAATCCGGGGACTACTGCTGGGTGGTGACCGCCTCACCATCATTTCCCGGCACCAGATCGCAAGGGAACTGGAAGAAGGCGTGTTGACGACATTGGACTTCACGCTCGATGGCTCCGACCGCCCCATCGGCATCACAACGAGGCGCGGCTGGTCACCGACCGCAACGCAATCGCTCTTTTTGAACATTTTAAGAAGGATATGCATCGAAAACGTATTCAGGATGCACCCAAGCGATCCTGTCACCACATAAAATGGCCTGACTTCGGGCTTTGATTATCTACCCCCTGCGCGGGGCATGTAAGCGCTGGCCGTCAGTCATCTGGCGATGAAATTCATTCCGGCTGGTAGCGGCTGACCTCGATCCCCGACCCGACCGGCAGGAGCACACTCGTAATGCCGGGCATTTTGCGCACGACCCTGCCGTAGTGCATGACATTTTCACCACCGGGCCGCAGCATATTGTCCGCGACGATGATCGCGCCGGGGTTCAGCTTTGGATAGAAGGCTTCGAGGCAAGGGACATACAGATCCTTCCAGAGATCGACGAGCACAAAATCCAGCCCCACTGCCAGGTCATCGATCAACTGAACGGCATCGCCGACTTTGAAGTCGACATAATCGGCAAGACACGCTTTGGCCGCCATGTCCTGCGCGAAGGCTGACTTATAGTCATGCATCTCCATCGTAATCAGCCGGCCTCCGGCCGCGCGCGCAGCTTCTGCCAGCCAGATGCCCGAGTAACCATAGGACGTGCCGAGTTCCAGAATATTCGGTGCTTTCTGGCTCCTGGCGAGAACGTTGAGCAGCCGCCCCGTTTGTGGTCCCACGGCAAGAAGCCGCCTATCCTCTCCCGTCTCAGGCCGCGCCTGCTGCGGGCTCTGACGTTGCTCCTGGATCAGCTCGTGGTAGGCGTCGAGCACCGCCGTGACCTTGTCATCCATTGAAGTCCCCGAGAAGCTTTTGGAGAATGGGAGTTTTCGGAGCCTAGCTTCGCACCCGGCGCCAGTCTATCCGCAAATCTTCGTGGTACGCGAAGGGCTCCAGATGGCGGTACCCGCGGCGCATGCCGCCCAGAACTCATCCCTTCCGCTTTGCTTCCTCGGCAAGCAGCGCCGCGATGCGGAAAAAGCCATGAACCATTTTCGTGTAGGGTAGCAGCAGGAACAAGGCCAGCACCGAACCCAGATGCAGCGCCAAAAGGCTGGACACCGCAAAGGTGCCGGTGGCTGCATATAGCGCCAGCCCGGAAGCCGCCACGAGACCGAGCAGCAGCACGAATGCCACCTCGCCTCCCCAAACCCGGCTTGCGCCAAGCTTGGGATCAGCCCGCATCTTAAGCCAAACAAGTCCGCTGGTGCCAATCACCAGCGCGATACCGCCTGGCACGCCCAAGAGCTTGGGCGGCGTGAACAGGCCGTAGGGCGCCTGCCAGTCAAGAAAGTAGTGCATGAGCGTCGCCACCGACGTCGCCGCGAAGCAGGCAAGGAAGCCGTAGAGCACGGCCTGGTGGAACCAGCGCCTGAGGTCGGTGTAGCGGTCCTCGCGCTCGAAATTGCAGCCTTGCCCCTGTCCGCCGTCGAGGTTCCGCAGTGTTGCAGCGCTGGCAAAGGCGTTGCCGATGTCGGGCAGCGTGATAGGCCCCGCACCGACGTCCCGCCAGTACCGGTACAGGCCGATGGCGACGGCAACAAGCGGCAGCAGGAATCCCGGGGTGAAAACCGCGACCATCGCGTTGTGCGACAGGTGCGCGTAGAACCCGTCGCCCGCACTCTCCGGCAGGGCGGCAATCAAGGCAAACAAGGCCGAGATGCCGGCGACCAGCATCCCCGCAATTGCCACGCCATGCGTATGGAACAAGCGCGAAAATGGCGCCGGCCAAACCAGCCGCTCCCAGCTTTCCTGACGGACTTCGGCCAGCGCCGCGGGAAGGTTCAGCGCGAATTCATGCGGCTCGGTGTACTGGCAGGCGTAGTAGCAGCCCCGGCAGTTGTGACAGAGGTTCGCCAGATGCGTGATGTCGCCGTCGGAGAACATCTTCTGGCGCGTCATCGCCGGAAACACGGAACAATAGCCTTCGCAATAGCGGCATGCGTTGCATATCTCGATCTGCCGCCGGGCTTCGGCAGTTGAGCCGGAATCGTCCTGGGAGAGTTCAAGCAACATCGGCAATTTCCCGATCATTGAGAGCGTGGCGAGCCGCTTCATGTCCCGCGATACGGCCAAAGACGGTGCCGATCGTCATGCCGAACCCGGCAAGGTAGCCCTGCCCAAGGATTGATCCGGCCATGATTTCGCCGGCCGCCCAGACATTTGAGAGAGCGCCGGAGGGCGTCTGAACGCGCGCTGTCTTGTCAACCTTGAGGCCGAGATAGGTGAAGGTGACCCCTGGCCGCAGTTGATAGCCATAGAAAGGCGGCTCCGTGACGGGTCGTGCCCAGTTGGTCTTGGGAGGATCAAGACCTTCCGTCGATAGCCCGTCCAGTTCCGTCGGGGTGAAGGCGCCAGGCTTGCAGGCGGCATTGAAACCGCCGACGGTTTTGGCGAGCTTTGCAGGATCGAGGCCGAGCTTTTCACCCAGTTCCTCGATGGTCTGCCCCACCACCGGACGAAAGACCGATGGCATGAAGAGATCAAGGGATGTGGAATCGATAATCGCGTAGGCTACCTGGTCCGGCTGTCCGGCGACGAGGCGCCCCCAGATTGCGTAGCGCTTGGGCCAGACATCCTCGCCTTCGTCATAGAAGCGCTCCGCATCCCGGTTCACCATGACCGAAAATGGCACGCAGTCGAGGCGCGTAACGATCCCGCCGTCGTATTGGGGTGCGCGGCCGTCAATGGCCACCGCATGGCACTGCGTTGGATCGCCGACGCTTTCACATCCCTGATCCAGCATATCGCGCAGCACCACACCGCGGTTGTAGGGTGTGCCGCGGATGAGAAAGTTTCTGGCGGCCGGCCCCCAGGCGCTTACCAGCCATTCCCGGTCGGCCTGGAAGCCCCCGGAGGCGAGCACCACCGCACGCGCCGAAATGCGCTCCACCGGCCCGCCGGAGAAACTCACTTCGATATGCTTGAACCTGTCCGCCTCAACGGCGATATGGCTGACTTGGGCTTCATAACGAACGGACACCCCCAGATCTTCGGCGGCGTTGTAGTAGGCGTTGACAAGCGCCTTGCCTCCGCCGAGAAAAAAGGCGTTGGTCCGGCTCAAGGACAGTGTGCCAGACAGGGAGGGCTGGAAACGAACCCCGCGGGCTTCCATCCAGGGCAGGCATTCCTCGGAGGCGCGGATCGTGAAGCGCGCCAGATCTTCATCGGTCTTGCCCTTTGTCACCAGCATCAGGTCTTGGAAATATTCGTCCTCGCCATAGGTGCCGGTGAGAACAGAGAGAGGCCCTTCATGCTTGCAGCGGAAGTTGCGGGTATGGCGCGAATTCCCGCCACGATAGGGTTTGGGCGCCCCCTCGAGCACGAGCACGCGCGCGCCCTCTTCGGCAGCGCAGAGAGCAGCGCAAAGGGCTGCATTCCCTCCACCCACAACGACGACATCCCATGAATGGCGCGGCGGCTCCAGCCGGTTCATAGCCCCTCCCCATCGATCCAGAGCGATTCTTCTTCGTCGCGATCAAGCGCCCGCAGGGCCTTGAGGCGCACGAGCTGTGCCGCCTCGATATGCGCGCGCATCTCCGCTTCCGCCGCCGCTCCGTCGCGCGCATGTATGGCGTCCAGGATGCGCTGGTGCTCACGGTAAGCTGCCTCCGCCCGCCCTGCATCGGTAAGCGTAGAGCGGCCGAGAATGAGCATTGTCTTCTGCAGAGCGCTGACGGACTTGCGCAAGAATCGGTTCTTGGCGGCATCCAGCAGAGTGGCGTGGAACTGGCGATTGACCTCGGCCGCCTGCACCTCGTTGTCGAGCACCTCGGCAAACTCTTCATTCAGGGCACACAGCTCGGCCAGTTCCACCTGCGAGGCCGCCCGCGCGGCAAGCCGCGCCGCCGTTCCCTCGAGAACAGTGCGCATCCCGTAAAGCTCCATGATCTCCGCATAGCCAAGCCTGCGCACCACGGCGCCAAGGCGCGGCTGATGGACAACGAGCCCATCCGCTTCAAGCCGCCGCAGCGCCTCACGCACGGGTGTGCGCGAGATCTCCAATCTCTCCGACAGCTCCATCTCGCGCAGTCGCGCGCCCGGCAACAGGTCGCCGCGGCGAATCTCGTCCAGCAGGCGAAAATAGACCGCTTGCCCGTGGTGAGTCGCATCTTGCTGGTTTGCCATGAGAACGTCAGCTTTTGTATACGATTGGATACCTCTGGAGACGATAGTTGTCGTCCCGCAGAAAGACAACTGGAATTTCGAGTTGACTTCTCACATTATCGGAATCTATTTCTAATATTGAAATTTTAGGAGTGGAGTGGCCTGGCCGACATCCAGCGTGGTCGCTGATGGACAGCCGCGCGATCGGGGAAGGATCATGAAAATCTACGAGCAGGCCGGAGGGATGTTCTGGCTGTTTTTTGCCGCTCTGGTGATGGCGGAGTCGATGCGGCTTGGACTGGGAACTCCTGCAAACCCCGGTGCTGGATTCGTGACATTCGTATCGGCGCTTTGTCTCGGCTTCCTGTCGCTGGTGCACATCGTCCGCACGACCTTCCAGGGTGTAGAAGCGACGGATGACGAGGTAGGTCCCCTCGCAGCGGTTCCAAGGGTACTGCCGAGCTTCATCGCGCTCGTCCTTTACGCGCTTGTTCTTCCGCTTCTTGGATACGGTCTCAGCACATTTGCGCTCATGTTCGTGCTGTTCTGGCTGGTCCAGCCGAAACGCTACGTTCTCATCACCCTTCTCGCCTTTGTCAGCACCGCACTGACCCAATTGATCTTCCAGTTTCTGCTGAAGAGCCAGTTTCCGGTCGGTCCTTGGGGCTTTTGACGGAGGCAGCGCCAGATGGACATCTTATCGAATATCGCCCTCGGGCTCGGCGTTGCCTTCCGGCCGGAGAACCTTCTTTTCTGCACGCTTGGCGTCGTCATCGGCACGCTGATCGGCGTCATTCCCGGCATTGGTCCTGTTGGTGCAATGGGATTGCTTCTGCCGGCCACGATGTATGTGTCGCCCGAGGCATCAATCATCATGCTCGCCGGCATCTATTACGGCGCCCAATATGGCGGGACGATCACCTCCGTCCTCGTGCGCATCCCCGGCGAGGCGACTTCGATCATCACCTGCATCGACGGCCATGAGTTGGCGCGCAAGGGCCGCGCAGGCGCCGCATTGGGCATTGCCGCTTGGGGATCGTTCATTGCCGGCACGGTCAGCGTGCTAATCCTCATGCTCGTCGCGCAGCCGCTCGCCTCGATGGCGCTCAGATTCGGCCCACCGGAATATTTCGCCATCATTTGCATTGGGTTGGTGCTTGTTACCCACCTCTCCCAGGGCTCGACGCTGAAAGCCCTGATGATGGCGTTCGTTGGGTTTATCCTGGGCGGGGTGGGACTTGACCTCGTCACCGCGCTGCCCCGGTTCACACTTGGCATCAACGAACTGAGCGACGGTATCGGCATCGTTCCCGTCGTCATGGGCCTGTTTGGCGTGGCCGAGGTTCTCGAGAATCTGGAAGGACGGGAAACGAAGGTACGCCCGACGGAAACTCGGGTGAAAAACCTCTGGCCGACAATGGCCGATTGGGCGCGCGCAAAGTGGCCGATCGTGCGCGGCACGCTTATCGGCTTTTTCATCGGCATTCTTCCCGGCGGGGGCGGCGTGCTCGCGACCTTCACGTCCTATGCCATCGAGCGCCGCATCTCCAAGCACCCAGAAGAATTCGGCAAAGGCGCGATCGAAGGCGTAGCCGGTCCGGAAACGGCCAATAATGCCGCGGCAAGTGGAGGTCTTGTCCCCCTGCTTTCCCTCGGCCTGCCCACCGGCCCGATCATGGCAATGCTCTTTGCGGCTCTGGTCATTCAGGGCGTTCAGCCGGGGCCGATGTTCATCAGCAACCATCCCCAGATTTTCTGGGGCCTAGTGATGAGCATGTATGTGGGGAACGTTCTGCTGCTCATTCTGAACCTGCCACTTATCGGCGTGTGGGTGCAAATCCTCAAGACGCCCGGCTGGATGCTCTACCAGCTCATTTTCCTGTTCTGCCTCATCGGGGCCTACTCGGTGAACAACTCTACATTTGACGTTCTTGTGATGCTTGTGTTCGGGGGCGTCGGCTATGTGATGCGGAAATTCCACTACGATGCCGGGCCACTCGTTCTGGCCTTCGTGCTCGGTCCGATCCTCGAACAGAATCTGCGCCAGTCTCTGCTGATCTCGCGCGGCGATTTCTCCATTTTCGTCACGCGGCCGATTTCCGGCGCCATCCTTCTCCTGGTGCTCCTCATCCTGATCTCGAACGTACTCCCGTATCTGCGCGCTAGGCGCCGTGCGCGGGGCCAGTTTCGCGGGGCCGAGTAGCCAGAATTGCAAGGGAACGATGCGCCATGCACCAACTTCAAATCAGGGAATACTGCATATGCAGATAAAGTACCCTCACCTTTTCGAACCACTTACGATTGGCAAGGTCCGCCTCAAGAACCGGATCGCCATGGCGCCCATGGGCTTCCCCGCCCTGCAGGATGAGGAGGGGCTGCCCACCCAGCGCTACGTCGACTATTTCGTAGAGCGCGCCAAGGGTGGGGCCGGCCTGCTGCACACGGGCATGCTCAAGGTCGAGGATGAGATCGAACATTCCAGCCGCAAGCGCGGTCCCGTGCGGGCAGCGTTCATTCGTCCAATCGCGGACCTGACCGAGGCGGTTCATTCGCTCGGCGCGAAGTTTTTCGTTCAGCTCTCTCCTGGCTTTGGCAGCCAGGCGCGCCCAGGCACCATCAGGGGAGGTCCCGTCGCGCCTTCCGCCGTGCCGAACTTCGGTGACCCGAAGATCACTTGCCGGGCGCTCAAAACCGAGGAGGTCGAAGCGCTTGTGAAAGCATACGGCCGCGCCGCTGAGATCGTTGCCCGCGCCGGTTGCGACGGCATCGAATTGCACGGTCATGGCGGCTTCCTACTCGACCAGTTCACCTGCTCCTTCTGGAACAGGCGCGACGACAAATATGGCGGCGATCTGTGTGCCCGCCTGACCTTTCCGTTCGAAATCCTGCGCGAGATCAAGAGCCGCGTCAGCGAGGATTTTCCCGTCACCTATCGCTATGGGCTCAAGCACTACATGAAGTCTCTGCACGATGCCGGCCTGCCGGGTGAGACATTCACGGAAGTGGGTCGCGACATCGACGAGGGGCTTGAGATGGCAAGGCTTCTCGAGGAGGCCGGCTTCGACGGGCTGGCCGTCGATGCAGGCGCGTTCGCGGGCCACTATTGGACCCACCCGCCGATCTATCAGGACCATGGCTGCATGCTGTCCATGTCGGCCATGGTCAAGAAAGTGGTCACGATACCCGTCATGACCGTCGGTCGTCTCGACGTTCCGGACATGGCGGAACGCGCCATTGCATCCGGCGAGGCCGATATCGTCGCAATCGGCAAGGGCCTGCTCGCAGATCCCTATTGGCCTAACAAGGTGCGCGCGGGCCATGTGGAAGACATCCGCCCCTGCATCGGCTGTCACCAGGCCTGCACGGAGGTCATCCATGGCCGCGATCTGAACTCATGCACCGTGAACCCTGCGTGCGGACGCGAGCGCACCCACACTCCCTCCCCGGCACTCGTCAAGAAGAAGGTGCTTGTTGCAGGCGGCGGTGCCGCGGGCATGGAGGCCGCACGTGTCGCTGCCGCGAGGGGGCACGAAGTCATTCTTTACGAGAAGGAGACCGAACTCGGCGGCCATCTGCGCGACGCGTCGGTTCCGGATGACAAGAAAGACGTTGGGCGGCTCAATACCTGGTATCAGCGGCAGCTCTCCAATCTCGATATCCCCGTCAGAGCCGGCACCGCCGTTACACCCGCGATCGTGGAGGCCGAAAGGCCGGATGTCATAGTTGTGGCCAGCGGCTCCACGGACATCATGCCAAAACTTCCGGGCGCCGACCTTCCGCATGTCGTGCCGAGCACGGGCGTACTGCTGGGCAGGTACGAGACAGGCGAGAACGTCATCGTCGTGGGCGCTGGAGAGAACGGCTGCGAACTTGCCCTGTGGCTCGCCAGGAAGGGCAAGCGCGTCAGGATAGTCGAACGGCTGTCGCGCCCGGTGGCAATTCCCGTGGCGCGCGCCAATCGTAACATGCTGCTCGACCTGCTTGCATTCCATCAGGTTCCGATCCTCACAGATACAGCTCTCGAAGAGGTGCGAGTGGGGTCGGTGGTGGTCAGCCGCGCTGATGGCGCCCGCGAGGAGATCGATTGCGACACAGTGGTTATGGCCGTCGGCGTCAAAGCCGAACCAGAGCTCTACGTCCAACTCGTTCAGAGCTTTCCTGGCGAAGTTTATTCGATCGGTGATTGCGACGGACCGAGGAACATCATGAAAGCCGTCTGGGACGGCTTCGAGGTTGGACGTTCGATCTGACGGGACCCTCCGTTCGGACCAGCAGGCCCGGCCGGAACACAACCCCTGGGAGGGGGACCGCCTGTTCAGCCGAAATTCCGGCTGGTGGGCTATCGACAGAAGGAGGAGTTGAAATGCAATTCAAGCTCAATGCTTTGGGCGCGGTCTTTGGCCTCGCGCTCAGTGCCATTCTCGGGGCCGCGCCCAGCGCAGCCGCACAAGACTTCCCCACCAAGCCGATCACGATTCTCGTCGGCTACAACCCCGGCGACAACATGGACGTCATGACGCGCCACCTCTCCGAATTGGTTGAGAAGAAGCTTGGCCAGCCGATCAATATCGTCAACAAGCCCGGCGTAGCAGGCGCTGTTTCGCTCGGCGTTCTGGCTCAGGCGGCACCCGATGGCTACACCCTCGCCTCGGTCGTCGACACGCCGCTGAGCCGCATGCTCACCATGCGAAAGATGGACTACACGCAGGAGGATTTTGCGCCTGTGATGCAGTTTTCGTCGGGCGTGACGGGCGTCGTGGTCAAGGCCGACTCACCGTGGCAGACTTTTGAAGAGTTCATTGCGGATGCCAAGGCAAATCCGGGGAAAATCACCTACGCTACTTCGGGCGCAGGTTCGACCATGCACGTGGCGATGCAGTATGTCGGCAAGGAAGCCGGTCTCGACTGGACCCACGTCCCCTATCCTGGCGCGCGCGATACCCTCGCCGCAGTGCTAGGCGGCCATGTTAACGCCGCAGTCGGTTCGACGCAGTGGGTAGAGGACGTCCGCGCTGGGAACATGCGCCTGCTGGCGGTGATTTCCGACACCCGCATGCCGGCTTTCCCGGATGTACCGACGCTGCCTGAACTCGGCTACGACTTCGACGCCCATGCGGTCAGCGTCATCGTTGCGCCTGCCGGCACACCGGAGCCGATCATAGCCAAGCTCGACGATGCCTTCCATGGAGCAATGGAAACACCGGAGTTCGGAGAAACCCTCACCAAGCTGATCGCGGCCAAGGAATATCGCGGCCACACCGAACTCACCGCCTATCTGAAAAAGGTCAAAGAAAACTTTGCCGGGATCATAGCCGATCTCGGTATTCCCACCGAATTGAATAAATGAAGTGCTCTGCTTTGCCCCCGGTCATTCGGATCGGGGGCTGCCCACGCCACTCGGTTTAAGCGCGTGACCCGATTGGCCGCATCGCATCCAGCCATCTCCGTCCGCGGTGGGCTCTGACGGCACCGAAACTCTGACAGAAAAACAGGCAACGGGAATGGACGAAATGAATTCCAAGACTGCAATCGTGTTCGGCGGCTCGCGCGGCATCGGCGCAGCCATCGTCGAAGCGCTCGCCCGCGACGGCTACGACGTCGTGCTCACCTACACTTCGGCCAAACCCGACCCGGTTCCCGGTGGAGCCCTGGCGAGGACATCCTGCTACGAGTGCGATATTCGTAGCCCCGAGGAAATCGAACGCATTTTCACACAGGCCGAAGCCGAATTCGGCGGAGCGCCGGCGTGCGTCGTCGCCAATGCCGGCATCAATGTGCCCCCGGCACCGGTCGGCACATTCCCGCATGAGCGGTTTGCAAACCTTGTCGAAGTCAACATCGTCGGTGCCTTCAACGTTCTTCACGCGGCAGCGAACCATGTCCGCGACGGCGGCACGATCATCGGCCTCACCACATCCATGGTGCGCATGGGTATCCCCGGCGTCGGTCCCTATACGGCCTCCAAGGCCGCCGTCGAAAGCCTGTTGCGCTCCATGGCCCGTGAACTCGCGCCGCGCAAGGTGCGCGTGAACGGCGTCGCGCCCGGTCCTGTCGACACCGACCTGTTCCGCGCCGGCAAGGATACCGCCGCTGTGGAACGGTCCGCGGCGATGAGCCCGTTCAACCGCGTCGGACGTCCCGAGGAAGTTGCCGCCGTCGTCGGCTTCCTCGCTTCCGATGCTGCGTCTTGGGTCCATGGCCAGATCGTCCAGCCGAACGGCGGCATGATCTGACGCCTGGCGATAATCACTGCATGGAGCTGACCGAGATGACACGAAAAAAAGGCGGAGAGATCATCACCGAATCTCTCATCAAGGAGGGAATCACCCATGTCTTCGGCATATGCGGGCATGGCAATGTGGGGCTTCTGGATTGCCTTTACGAACGCCGGGACGACATTGCGCTGATCTCGCCGCGCCACGAGCAGACCGCCGTTCACATGGCCGACGGTTTCTTCCGCGTCTCACACCAGCCGGCGGCCACGCTGACCTCAACCGGCCCCGGATCGGCGAACCAGATCATGGCTCTCGCGGTAGCCCAGACCGACAGCTCCGCCGTCTATTCCATCACGGCGAACGTGCCCACCAGCCAGTTCAACCGGGGACCGTTCCAGGAACTGAACCTTCATCATCACGCCGATTTCAACAGTGTTATCAAACCGGTGGTCAAGCGGAGTTTCCAACCCTCCCGTGTCGAGATGCTGCCGCTCGCCATGCGACAGGCTGCGGCAGCGATGACGACGGGCCGGCCCGGTCCGGTCAATCTCGACATCCCCTATAACCTCTTCCAGGAAGAAGCCGAGGTCGCGACCGAGCCGCGCGGCAATGCCTTCGGCCGGCGCCGCAGCGGCGCCAGCCTGGAGGACGTGAAGCGGGTGATGGACATGCTCCTCGCGGCGGAACGACCGGTGATCTTCATCGGCCACGGTATCGCCCTCTCCGAGGCCTCGGCCGAGCTCACACAACTGGCCCACAAGCTTTCGATCCCTGTCATCAGCTCGCCCAACGGCATGGGCTGCTTCGACATGAAAGATGTGCTCTCGCTTGGCTTTATCGGCCGCAACGGCGCCTATCAGGCGAACCAGGCCGGCCGTCACGCCGATTTTGTTCTGGCCATCGGCGCACGTTTCGATGACCGGTCGGCGTCGAGCTGGAAGCCCGGTTATTCTTGGAACTTCCCGAAGACCAAGCTCATCCATGTAGACGTCGACCACGCGGAACTAGGCCGGAACTACACGCCGGACTTGCCGATTGTGGCCGACGCTCGTGCGTTCCTTGAGCAGGTTCTGGGCGAACTGGAGGGCCGCGAGATCGGCGACAACCGTCTCGCCCCCTGGCTCGCGGAGATTGCTGGCTGGCGCGCAGAGTGGGAAGCATATGTCGCGCCGGGATTTGCCGAGCATGCAAGCCCCATTCGGCCGGAACGCATTGTCGCCGACAGCCTGAAAGTGCTGCCCGAGGACACCATCATCACGCTCGACTCCGGCGTGCACCACAATTGGTACATGCAGTTCTGGCAGGCGCGCCGGCCGCAGTCCATGCTCAACACCTGGGGCTATTCGGGGATGGGTTTCGGGCCTTCATCGGCACTCGGCGCCAAGCTTGCAGCGCCCGACCGGCCCGTGGTCTCGATCAGCGGCGATGGCGGTTTCACCATGGTGCCGCATGTGCTGTGCACAGCGGTTGAATATGACATTGCCGTCGTTTTCGTCGTCTGGAACAATTTCGCTTGGGGCGCGATCCGCGACCTGCAATACGGGTATTTCGGCGGCCGCGAATACCGCACTGCCTTCTATCACAACGCATCGGGTGCGAAGTACAATCCTGACTTTGCGGCATGGGCGCGGGCGAGCGGCGTCGTGGGCTATACGGTGACCCGAAGCCGGGACTTCGGGGGCACCCTTGAAGAGGCCGTGAAGCTGAACAGACCCGTTCTGATCGACGTACATGTGGACGCGGATATCCGTCCGCCGGCGACAGGCTCGTGGGAATTGCCGCCTCTGCCGCCCAAGGAGCCCATCTTCGGCAAGCCTTGGCAGCCTAATGGGGAAGTCAGATGAGCGAACGCAAGTCCTTCATCCGGCACATTGCCGAAGTGTCTTGGCAGCAGTATCCGGGACATTTCGGCTCCGCCCTCTCAAAGGGCCTTGTCACGCCCGAAAGCGCAGCTACTCAGCACATCGACTACCGCATCTCGACCTATCAGCCGATGGCCTATGTCGAGCGCCACGTCCACAACCTCCAGGAACAGGTCTATCATATCCTCGAGGGGGAAGGGCTGATGGAGATCGACGGCGAAAAGAGCGTCGTTCGCAAACACGACGTCATTTTCATTGCTCCGGGCACTTGGCACTCCATAGAAAACACCGGGCTTGGCGACCTGACTTTCATCGTCGTCACCGCGCCGGCGCGGGACGAGTGAGGAATATCCGATGGGAGATGGCTTTGGCCGTCTTCTCTTATGCGTTCGCCGGTTCTAACGCGCGGTGTCCGAGCGCCCGTGACAGTTGCTGCGCCGCCTCTTCGAGCTTTGGGACCCGCTTGCCGATCACATCCGGCGTCATCCGCCAGGCAGGGCCGGATAAGCCGATTGCAGCAGCACAGCGGCCGGTGAAATCCCAGACCGGCATGGCGATACAGCGCAGATCCGGGTCGAACTCGGCGCGATCATGGGCGATGCCTTCGCTGCGCACGATTTCCATTTCGCGGCGAAGTTTCCCGGGATCGGTGATTGTGTTTTCCGTAATGCGGTTGAGCGGCAGAGCCTTGATCAATTCGTCCCGCTCCTTCTCCGGCATATATGCCAGGAGCACCTTGCCCAGGGCGGTCGCATGCATCGGCCGTGTAATCCCGACGCGCTCGGACAATTGGAGGAGCCCTGCCCCTTCCGTCCGCGCCACAACGATCACGTCAGCGCGCTCCCTGACGGCGAGATGCGATGTCTCGCCCGTCAGCGCACTAAGCTGCTCAAGTACGGGCAGACCGAAATTGAGCAGGGTCCGCTCTCTGGACGCGCCGGAGGCAAGTCCGAACAGCCGGGTTCCGATACGGTATTTCTTGCCGTCTCCGTCCTGAGACAGAAAACCAAGCCCGACCAATGTCTTGACCAAGTGGAATGCAGTGCTGGTGTGGAGGCCAACGCGACCGCTGATCTCGGTAAGCCCCAAACCGTCAGGACTGCCGGCCACCGCATCAAGAATTGCGGCGCCACGCTCGAGGGATTGGATACCCGATCCGCGGACTATAGGCTTGCTGTCGCTTGTGTTCATCTTTTCCATCGGCGGTTTCGGCACCGTTCTTGCTTGCCGAAGCTCTAACACCACGCTCTGGGGTTTGACCAGATTTGAATCCTATGTCTGGGGACCACAACTGCTCAGGAAGCGATCGCCTCCGGAAAGAGGGATGGCTCCGGGAATACGCCTTCAAAGCCCGGCCAAATCTTGTCGGAGATTAACAAGCGCACGGTTTCACGCAGCTCGGCAACCACAACCGTGGCCGCAGGCGTCAGCTGTCCCGGAGGCAGAGTATAGAGGAAATTGCGCCGCCGGAAGACGAGGTCGCGAAAAGCCAGGTGCCGGAAGCGTCGCCCGCCGGCACTCTCCTTCATAATTGCACCCATTGGTTTGATCGTGGCACCCATCCCATCGTGAACGCAATCCATGACGAGCGACAAAGAATCCACCTGGGCCACGACACCAGCTGAAAGGCCACGATTCTCGAACTCTGCCTCAATCCGTTGCCGCAGGCCGTGGTCGCGCGTCGGCAGAATGAGGGGCAGCGCCGCTGCCTCGGCGAGTTTGACATGGTCGACCCCGCCAGGGACCAGCCAACTTTGCTCCGGCAGGATCAGGAAAAGCTCTTCCACCATCAGGGGCTCAATTATGGCTTCAAGCGCCGGCTCGCGACTGAAGAGCACCGCCATATCGAGCTGACCGAGCCGCATGAGTTGCCCGATATGCCCGCTCATCCCTTCAACGACATTGAGCAGGATGTTCGGGAATCGTTCGCGCAGGCGCTTCACCAGCGGCAAGCCGATCGCAGCGACTGTTGTTGCCGGCAGCCCCACCGTCACCACGCCCTGCACAGGCCCGGCTTCACCGCGCGCGATCTCGACGGACTGGTCGAACTGGCGCAGCATGAAACGCGCGTGATGATAGAGCGCCACCCCGTTGTCCGTCGGGACCACACCCTTGGAAGAACGGTTCAAGAGCGGCCTGTCCACCTCCGCTTCGAGTTTGGCTATTTGCTGACTGAGAGCGGGCTGTGCGACGTAGAGTTCACGCGCCGCGCGTGAAAGGCTGCCACAGTCCACAATATGAACGAAATAGCGGAGTTGGCGGATATCCATACATTTTCCTCCCATGGGAGAATGGGCCCGGAAGGATACTCCTGTCCAGCCATCCGCTCACATTATCGCAAATCTCCTCAGAATGCCGAATAACGCGTGCATTGCATACGCTCGGTCGCCGCCTCGCCCTCAAGCCATTTCGCAAGAACCGGTCGCCTTTTCCGCCAGTGGAGCTTGGGGTGCCGGAAGTCGAGATATTCGAGCGCGGCAGCAAGGCCGATCGTACCCATATGCAGCGTTTGGAGGTCTTCGGTCCTCGCCTCCAGACAATCGAGCGCGGCCTCGATGCGAGCGAACTGCGCCGCAGCCCAATCCTGCCAGACAAGGTTGCCGGGACGGATCGCCAGCTCGTACCGGGCAATCACCGCGGCATCCATGATGCCGTCGGCCAGCGCTTCGAGCCTGAGAATCGCCCAGACATCGGGGCCGGCATAGAGCCCTGCCCCCTCTCCTTTCGCATCAATATAGCGGCAGATCGCCCGGCTGTCATAGATCGGTCCCTCGGGAGCGATCAGCACAGGGATCTTGGCGAGCGGATTGAGGGCGCCAAGAGAAGCATTGCGCTTCGCAGGATCAACCTTCGCCTCTTCGAGCGCAAGCGGCACGCCGCGCACGATCGCCACCATGCGCACCTTCCGAGCAAAAGGTGAAGCCGGCGTTTGAAGAAGCGTCAGCATCCCGTCCATCACTAGACCGTAAAGCTTACCACGCGCTCTTCGCTCATCTCGCGCATGGCGTAATACGGGCCCTCGCGGCCGAAGCCGCTATCCTTTGAACCGCCATAAGGCATCATGTCGAGCCGCGACGACGACGTTTCGTTGACATGCACGCCACCGACTCTGAGGCGCCGGGCCGCCGCAAAAGCGGCGTCAAGCCGATTGGTGAATATGCCTGAAGCCAGCCCGTAGGGCGTGGAATTCACGCGCGCGATCGCGGCATCGAGGTCGGAGAAGCTTTCGATCCCGATAACAGGCCCGAAGACCTCTCGACACCCCACCTTCATGTTCGGCCCGACACCGGCGAGCAATGTCGGCGCAACCACCGCACCTTCGCGCTTGCCGCCGGCCAGAAGGCGCGCGCCGGATGCGGTTGCTTCGTTGACCCAGTTCTCGACACGCTTTGCATCGGCTAGCGAAATCATGGGGCCGGTCACGCATCCCTCGCCGGCGGGATCGCCGTATTTCAAAGCCATGACGCTCTCGGCCATGCGTGCTTCGACCTCGTCCTGCAGGCGTTCATGAACCATCAGAACCTGGACGGAGGTACAGACTTGCCCGGCCTTGCGGTAGCCGGCCCCGATCACCTTCGGCAGCGCCGCTTCGAGATCACAGTCTTCGGCAAGCAGCGTAAAGGCGATGGAGCCCAGCTCCATCTGCGTGCGCCGCAAACCCGCCTGCCCCTGGATGATCCTCCCAACCTCGGTCGATCCGGTAAAGGCGATGTAGCGCACCCGTTCATCCGCCATGGCGGCGGAGACCGCCGGGCCGCCCCCGTGGAAGACCTGCAGATAGCCCTCGGGTAGCCCCGCCTCAAGAAAGCAGTTGGCCAGCAGGCAGGCGGTGCGGGGCGTCTGGCCAGCCGGTTTGAGCACCACTGTGTTGCCGGCGGCAATCGCGGGCGCGAGCTTGTGTGCCACCGTGTTGAGCGGCGCATTGAAAGGCGTGACCGCCAGCACGACGCCGAGCGGAACGCGCAACGTGAAAGCCAAGCGCCTGCCCTGCCCCGGCGCGCCCGCCACAGGCAGCACATCGCCTGCGAGCCGGCGCGCCTCCTCGGCCGCCAGGCGAAAGGTCTGTACGGTCCGCCCGATCTCGCCCATGCAGTCCGCCGTCGCAAAGCCGGTCTCCGGCTGCATGACCGACACGAACTCGGCCTGGCGTGCCTCGACAAGCTCCGCCACCGCATCGAGAATCCGGCCGCGCTCGTGCGGCGTCAGCCGGTCTCCCTCAAAGGCTTCATGCGCGATTTCGATCATGCGCGCAATCTGTGAGCCCGAGCTTGCCGGCAACTGCCCAATAGGCGACAGACGGTACTTGTCGAGAATCTCGCTCGCAGCGCCCTCACCGGGAACCCAGCCGCCACCGAGGAGCATTCCGCAAACCGGCTGCGCCCCCACCTGACTGGTTTCGAAGCTGTAGGACATCAATCGTCTCCGACATGGACATCTAAGGAACAGGGCATGCGGCCATTCGACAGGCAGCGCTGCCAAAAAACTCAAATTATGCGGGCGATGCGGTAGCCCTCCTGCATCGCTTCGGCCACTTTGCGTGGCGCTACGCAATCGCCAATCGAAAACACCTCGGCCGGGCCGCTCTCCAGCGCCTCCACGATTTCCCGGCGCGGGCGGAAGCCCACAGCGAGAATGACTGTATCGGCACCGATCCGATGCTCAGCCCCTGAGTTGTCAGTGTAGCGGACACCGGCGTCATCGATTTCAAGCACGCTGGCCTCCGTGAGAACGCGGACGCCCTCGTCCTGGAGGAGTTTGAGCATATGCATGCGGTTGATGTAGTACATGTCGCCGCCAATCGCGCTCAGGCGTTCGATGATCGTCACCTCACGTCCTTCCCGCACCAGATGAAGCGCGGTTTCGCACCCGACGACGCCACCCCCCACGACCACCGCCTTCTGCCCGCATCCAGCCTTGCCGGTGAGAACATCATTGGCAGCGACGACATGGTCTCTCTCAACGCCCGGGATCGGCGGCACGATGGGCGCGGAACCCGCGGCAACGATCACGATGTCCGGTAAAACTTCCGCGACATTCTCTGCCGTAGCCTCCTTGCCCAACACTACGTCGACGCCTTCCTTTCCCATCTGATGGACGAGATAGGCTGTCAGGCGCTGGTAAATCTCCTTGAAGGGCGGGGACGAGCCTGGCCCGATGTTGCCGCCCACCCCGCCTTCCTTTTCCCATAGCGTGACACGGTGGCCGCGATGGGCGGCCACGCGCGCCGCTTCCATGCCGCCGGGTCCGGCACCGATCACCAGAACCCGCTTCTTCTGCTCTGCTGGGGTGAGACGCATTTCACGCTCGTTGCCCGTCGCCGCGTTCACCGCACAGCCGATCCGCTTGCCGTCGTGGATGTATTTGTGACAGCCCTCGAAGCAGTCGACACACGGCGCAATGTCGAGAAAACGACGCTCGCGCACCTTATTAGCCCAATGCGGATCGGCAATCAGCGTGCGGCCGAGGGCGATGAAATCTGCCTTGCCGGAGGTTAATGCCGCCTCGGCTATCTCGGGATTGCCGAGCTTGCCCACCGCGATCACCGGGATGTCCACTGCCTCGCTGACCATATGCGCGAGATCCAACGTGCAGCCTTCAGGCAGGAATTCGGATGGCAGCGTCCAGTATTGCGTTTCACGGCAGCCGGCATCGATCATCAGCCCGTCGACCCCGGCTGCTTCCAGTGCGCGCGCGATCTCGACCCCTTCCGGCGCCTCTCTGCCTCCGGGAAGATAGTGGTCGAGCGCATATTTCACCGTCACCGGGAATTTGCTGCCCAAAACACCCTTGAGCTGCTCCACGACCTGCACGATCAGCCGCAGCCGGTTCTCCAGGCTCCCGCCGTATTCATCCTCTCGCTTGTTCCAGAGCGGCGTCATGAACTGGTCGAAGAGATAGCCGGCGTGGCAGTTCAACTCGACCATGTCGGCCCCGCCGACTTTGATGAGGCCTGCCGCCCGCTCGAAATCATCGAGCATCCGGTTGATGTCGTCCTTGCTCATCGGGCGGGTCAGCCGCTTGGGGTCGTTGAGGCAGGGTATAGCGGAGGCACCATAGGGCTGAATGCCCTTCATCAGATCCGGCTTGCTCATGCAGCGCCCGAGCCCCGGCGCCAGCTGGACGCACAGCTTCGTGCCGTAGTCGTGCACTGCCTGGCTGAGTTCATGCACCCAACGGGTATAAACCTTGTTGTCCAGCATGAGGGAGGTCTGGATCGGGCTCAGCGGATCCTTCTCGAAATGGCGTGATACGCGGACCGACCCTGTGGTGATCATTGCGGTGCCGCCGCGGGCGCGCTCGACGAAATAGTCGATCCCGCGCTGCGAGAGGCTTCCGTCGGTGTCAATCAGCGCGCCGATGCCCGCACCCGACATAATCACGCGGTTCTTGAGCTTGCGGTTTCCGATCCAACCCGGTTCAAAAAGCTTCATTCGTTGGAACCTCTTTGGTGCGTGGCCTTCGTGTGTTGAGACCCGCCAATCAGATGGCACGCGACCTGCCGCCCTGCGCCCACATCGACAAGCTCGGGATCGACAGCGCTGCAGACCGGCATTGCTTCGTCGCAACGTGGGCAGAAACGGCATCCCTTCGGAATATCGAGCGCCGAGCCAATTTCTCCGCGCAGGCTGGGCGCGCTCTTTTTCCGGTTCGGATCGGGCAGTGGCATCGCCCTGAAAAGAGCCTTTGTGTAGGGATGCAGGGGTCGCTCGTAGATCTCCTCGGTGTCCCCGATTTCCACGATCCGCCCCAGATACATCACCGCCAACTGGGAACTCACATGTCCGAGCGTCGCTAGATCATGGGAGATCATGAGATAGGTCAGGCCGTAGCGGTCCTGGAAATCGGAGAGCAGGTTCAGAACCTGCGCCCGGATCGATACGTCGAGCGCGGAGACGGGCTCGTCGAGCACCAGCATCGTCGGTTCGAGGATCATCGCCCGGGCGATCGCCACGCGCTGCTTCTGCCCCCCGGACAGCTCGTGCGGATAGTTGTCCATCACACGTTTGGGCAGGCCGACCTGCGCCAGCATGTCCTCGACCTTCTCGCGGATTTCGGCCTTGCCCAAGCGGTTTGGACCGGTGCGCGCATGAATTTCCAGCGGTTCGGCGACAATGGCCAAGATGCGCATCCGCGGGTCGAGCGAACCTGAAGCATCCTGAAAGACGGCCTGCACGCGGGTCCGATACCAGGCGTCCCCCTCGGCATCGAGCTTGCCGATGTCGCGACCCTCGAATTCGATCGCGCCCCCGGTGGGACGGTCGAGGCGCAGGATGAGCTTGCCCATTGTCGACTTGCCCGACCCCGATTCTCCCGCAATGCCGAAGCTGGACCCGCTGGCGATTGAGAAGCTGGCTCCGTCGACGGCCTTGAGCGGCTTCTCGCCGCCGCCGCCCACCCAACCTCCTGAGCGGATCCCGAAGTATCTCTTTACGTCGCGCAGTTCGAGAATGGTTCCCACTACTGAACCTCCCCGGCTTCGAGTGCGAGGCACGCCGCTTGTCGCCCATCGGAAAGCCTCTTGATCGGCGGGCGGGCGTTCTTGCATGCCTGCATGGCACGATGGCAGCGCGGCTCAAACGCGCAGCCGGCGGGAGGATCGAGCAGGTTGGGCGGCTCCCCAGGTATCTGATAGAGCCGCTTCTGCCGCGTCCCGGGCACCGGAAGCGCTTTCAGCAGGGCCTCCGTGTATGGATGGGCGGGTGATCTGAGCACCTGTCGTACATCGCCGAATTCGACGATCTTGCCGGCATACATCACGGCGACCTTGTTGCAGGTCTCGGCGACGATCCCCAGATCGTGCGTGACCAGAATCAGCGCCATGCCCGTCTCTTCCTGCAACTCCCGCAGGAGTCTCAGAAACTGGTCCTGGATCGTCACGTCCAGCGAGGTGGTCGGCTCGTCCGCGATCAAGAGGCCCGGACTGCCAGCCAGCGCAATCGCGGCAACCGTGCGCTGGCGCATGCCGCCACTGAACTCGAACGGATACTGGCTCAGCCTTGCCTCAGGTGAAGGGATATGGACCTGCCGCAGCACATCCAGCACCTTTTCGCGCAGATCCGAGCGGCTCTTCGCCGCGCCGCGCAATCTAAAGGGCTCGCCTACCTGATTGGCGATCGTGAAGACCGGGTTCAGCGACATCAGCGGATCCTGAAGGATCATCCCGATTTCCCGTCCGCGCACGGAGCGCATCTCGCGCTCGGAAAGCGTGAGCAGGTCACGCCCGTCCCAGAGCACACGCCCGCCGACGGTCCGCGCGGCGGGCCTGGGCAGAAGGCGCAAGATCGAGTTGCAAGTCATGCTCTTGCCGGAGCCGCTTTCCCCGACAAGGCCGAGCGAATCCCCGCGCTCAAGCGCAAAACTGACACCGTCCACCGCCTTCACAACGCCGGCGCGCGTGTAGCAGTAGGTCCGCAGATCCTCGACCGAAAGGAGGGGTGCCTGTGTCATCTCTCTCCGGATCCTCATGTGTTCCGCAGGCGAGGATCGAGTTTATCCCGAAGCCAGTCGCCGAACATGTTCGTGCCGAGGACGGTCACTACGAGCGCGACGCCCGGGAAGAAGGGCAGCCACCAGGCCGTCGCAAGATAGAGCTTAGATTCCGCGATCATCTTGCCCCAGGCAACGGCAGGCGGCTGTACGCCGAGGCCGAGGAAGGACAGCGAGGCTTCGAGCATGACGGCAGCGCCGAGCTGCAGCGAAGCGACCACCAACGCGCTGTCGATCACATTGGGCAGGATGTGCCTTCGAATGAGCCTTACGTCGGGGCATCCAAGCACCCGCGCCATCGCAACATAGTCGCGTGACTTGACGCTCAATGTCTCGGCGCGCACCACGCGGGCGTAGTTCGTCCAGAAGACGATGGCGATCACGGCAATGACGGTCACCAATCCCGAGCCGAGCGCAGCGGAAATCAGCAGCGCGAGCAGGATTGCAGGCATCGACATCTGGATGTCCACGAGCCGCATCAGAACCGTGTCGAGCCAGCCGCCGAAATAGCCGGATATCAGCCCTACGGTGATGCCGACAATTCCGGCGATGCCGACGCCGAAGAAGGAGACGAGGAGGGAGGCCCGCGCGCCCGCGATCACCCGGCTGAAAACGTCGCGGCCGAGATAGTCTGTCCCGAACAGGTGGGCCAAACCGTCTCCCGTCAGCCATGAAGGCGGCCTGAGCGCCACGGCGGGGTTTACCGCCGACGGATCGTAGGGCGAAATCAACGGGCCGAACACGCCAAAGAGGATGATCGGCAACAGCAGGATGATGGGCAGGATCGGCCAGTCCCCGAGGGTGCGGAAAAAGGCTGCCCGGCGCGGTCCTGCCTCCGCGCTCAAGTTTTCCGCTGGCATATCGACGTGGTGTTCAGTCATATCGGATCTGTGGATCGAGCAGGCCGTAGGTAAGGTCCACGGCCAGGTTGAGGATGATGTAGGCGGCGGCCACGACGCAGATCGCAGCCTGCACCACGGCGAAATCCCGGGCAAAAATCGCGTCTATGATGAGCTTGCCGATGCCGGGCCAGGCGAAGATGGTTTCGACAACCACCGTATTGCCGATCATGTTTGCAAGCTGGATGCCCGCGAGGGTCGCCACGGGGATCGCCGCATTGCGAAGCCCATGCTTCCAGACGACGCGCGCCTCCGAGTTTCCCTTCACCCGCGCCATCTTTATGTAGTCGGCGCCAAGGACGCCCAGCATCGCCGAGCGGGAGAGCCGGCTCATAGCCGCAGCCGGATTGAGCGCCATCGTCACGGCCGGCAATATCAAATGCGCGAAACTTCCGCGCCCGCTGGTCGGGAACCACCCGAGGTCCACCGCAAAGACCATGATGAAGATCAGGCCGACCCAGAACACCGGCACCGCAAGGCCGAGCGTTACACAGAGGCGCACGCCCTGATCGAAAACGGAGCCGCGCGTCGTCGCCGAAGTCACGCCGCTCAAAAGCCCGATCGCCACAGCGATGGAGAAGGCAAGGCCGGCAAGTTGCAGCGTCGCCGGCAGACGCGCGAGCACAAGCTCCATCGCCGGCATCTTCCAGCGCGTTGACATGCCGAAATCGCCCTGAACGGCGTCCGTCACGAAGATCGCATACTGCACCGGCAGCGGCTTATCGAGCCCAAGTTCCTGGCGCAGTTCGATCCGGTCCTGGTCGGTGGCATCGTCCGGCAGCAGAAGAAGCGTCGGATCACCCGCGAGCCGCATCGCCACGAAGATGATGATGCTCACGCCGACGAGGCAAAGGAGCCCTACCCCCAGCCGCTTGAGCGCATATCGCAACATGCCCGAGCTCTCCGTTCAGTGGCCGACCCTGCCAGCGCAGGGCAATAGCGGCACCCTCGCCGGGGAACTCCCGTTCCCTCGGCGCTTGATGGCGAAAGAGCGGAGCACACAGCCGCCCGCTTCGACTTGAATGAAGTCCCTGACCAGCCGGTCAGGTGAACGACATGTCCTTGACCAGCACCAGGTCGAAATTGAAGCCCTGGGTCGGCACGAAGTTCACGTTGCTCTTCATCGCGTAGACAGCAAAATTGTTGTAGATCGGGAAGCTCGGAACTTCTTCGTGAATGAGGCGAACCGCCTTCTTGATCAGCTCGCCTCGCTTTTCCTCATCCATGGTAGCGGTCGCTTCGGCGTTGATCGCATCCAGTTCCGGATTGTTGTAGATGCTGATCGGGCCGCCCGTACGGAAGAACAAGCCCAGATTGTAAGTCGGATCGGGGCTGCCCGCGCGGCCATGGGTGAACAGGGCAACATAGGACGAGCCCGGTTCCTTGGCTGCATTGTACTTGGAACGGTAGGCCTCCCATTCCTCGCCGACCAGCTTCGTGCGCACACCCACCGCCTCGAAATAGGCCGCAACCGCTTCCGCCACTTGCGGGTTCATCTGAACGCGGCCGGTGATGGCGTAATTCAGCTCCATCTCGAAGCCGTCGGGATAACCGGCCTCAGCCAGAAGCGCCTTCGCCTTCGCGAGATCGTAGGGGTAGGGCTTCAGATCGGGATCGTAGCCGACCTCGTAAGGCGCAAGGAACGCCAGACGCTGCGGAACGCCGAACAGGACACCGTTGATGATCGCATCGGTATCCACTGCGTGTGCCAAAGCCAGCCGCACCCGCCTGTCGTGCCAGGGGTCTTCCGGATTCTGCGTGCTGAACACGATCGACATGGTCGGGTGATTCACCGGCAGCTTCACGGTCTTGAAGTCGCCCACGGCATCAAATCCCTTCACCGCGTAATAGGGGCAGGCCATGATGAGATCGGTTTCACCTGCCTGGAGCGAGGCGACGCGCGTCGTTTCCTCCGGCACGAAGATGAACTTTGCACGGGCGATCGGCGGCACCGCGCCCCAGTAGTCGTCGAAGCGTTCCACCTCGACATATTCCCCGACCGCATAGCTGGAAAACTTGTAGGGACCGGTTCCCACGGGATTGCGCGAGAATTCTTCCTCCCCGACGCGATCGAAATAAGCCTTGGAGGCCATCATCGCCGCTCCCCGGTTCGGCAGGAACGTCACGTCCGGATTCTTGAAATGGAATGTCAGGTGATAGTCGTCCTTGACCTCGATGCGGTCGAGAGACCGCAGACGGTTTGCCACCGTCCGGCTCTCTTCCATGCCGCGCTCATAGCTGAACACCACGTCAGCCGCGGTGAACTTGTCTCCGCTGTGGAAAGCGACGTCGTCGCGCAGCGCCACATCGAGCGTCTTGCCGTCCTCGGAATATTTCCACTCGGCCGCCAGGCCGGGCACAATCTCGCCGCCTGTATCCCGCGGGAAAAGGTATTCCGCATAGTTCTCGATGGTGTTGTAGTCGACACCCGTCCAGGCAACAGTCTGGTCAGAGGTGGTCGGTTCGTCGCCGATGGCGATCGTGATGCTGTCCTGCGACTGTGCAAAGGCCACACTCGGCAGTCCGACGGCCGCCGTGGCCAAGGCCGAGCTGACAAGGAATTCCCTTCTGGTCTGCATGGTCTGTCTCCTCCCTCTTCCGGCGGCGGTCATTCAGCCGTGCGCCGCCTTTGCGCGGGAACGTGGCTTCAGATGGTCCTCCCGACCTCAAACCCGTCCCAAACTGCTTTCATGATGTTCTTGGGTTCCTGACAGTCGCCGATCTCGTACATCGGCCCTGCGAAGAACGCATTCAGCGATTGGTAGAGCCGGTTCTCCGGTTTCATCCCGACAGAGAGAACGACCGTGTCGCAGGCAATTCTCCGCTCCTCGCCCTGGCGCGTTTCCACGGTTACGGCACTGTCATGGATTTCACGGACTGCCGTCTCGAGCAGCATCGGCACCTTCGCCTGAGCGAGCATGTCGAGAAGCATATTGCGGTTGGCGTTGGCGACCGGGATGGCGATCGGCTTTGACTGCATCTCGACGATCGTGACCTTGCAGCCCTTTCGATGGAGCCACAATGCCGCCTCGCAGCCGTTTTCGCCGGCGCCGACTACGACCACTTCTCGCCCGGGTGATCTATGGCCCAGCAACAGCTCGGTAGTGGGGATGACATGCGGCTTGTCGGCACCAGGGATGGGAGGCACGACGTCGCTTGAGCCGGTCGCCAGCACCACGACATCGGCCTTTTCATCGGCAACCAAGTCCACCGTGACATCGGTGTTCACGCGCACGTCGATGCCGAGCAGATCCATCTGGCGCTTGTACCAGGCGTTCAGCCGCTCCACGTCTTTCTTGTCTTCGGGAACACCTGCCTCGATCAGGTGCCCCCCGAGTTCGACCGACCGCTCACAGAGCGTCACCTTATGGCCACGGCTTGCGCTCACGCGCGCGGTTTCCATACCGGCAACGCCGCCGCCGACAACGAGCACGCGCCGGCTTTCCCTTGCGGGTGTCAATTGATGAGAGCGTTCGCGTCCACAGGCGGGGTTCACCGTGCAGGAGTTGAGATAACGCCCGTTGAACTGTTCCGAGCAGGCCTGGTGACAGCCGATACAGGGGCGGATGTCTTCTATCCGGCCCTCGGAGACCTTTTGCGGCCAATAGGGATCGGCCAGTAGCGCCTTGGCCAGCGAGATGACATCTGCCTTGCCTTCCGCAATCGCGCTATCGGCAAGTTCGGGAATATCGAGGCGACCCACGGCAATAACCGGGATCGTGACGAGTTCCTTGACCATCGCCGAAAGGTCCAGCATGCAGCCATGGGGCTGATAGATCGGCGGATGCGCCCAATAGTGGCCAGTTGCGGTGCCCGCGTCGACCGCAAGTGAATCGAACCCGTGGTCCTGTAACATCGCTGCGAGTTCCAGACCTTCTTCGATGTCGCGGCCCACCTCCACGAAGTCTTCCCCCGGCAGAGCCGAAGCGTGGAACGATTTCATGTAGTGTTTCAGGCCATAGCGGTATTGCACAGGGAAATCCGGACCCAGCCGGCGCTTGATTTCATCGAAGATCTCGAACGCGAACGTCATGCGCCCGCGCAGGTCGCCGCCGTAGCGGTCGCTTCGCCTGTTCCACAGGCTGTGCGAGAACTGGTCGAGCAAGAAGCCCGCGTGACCGTGGAGTTCGATGCCATCCACCCCGGCCGTGAAAAGGATTTCCGCCGCGTCGCCATAGGCGCGGACCATCTGCTGGATTTCTTCTGCCGTGAGCTCGCGGCATATGACGTCTGGAGCGGCGAAGCTCGGAATTGGAGACGGCGCGACAGGCGTGCCCACCACGTTGTGTGGACGCCCCTGGTAGCCAAGACCGGGCGAAAGCTGGACGAAAATCTTTGTGCCTAACGCATGGATCTGTTCCGTGAGATCCGCGAACGGCTTGATGAACTCCTTGCTGACAGGCCCGCGCCGCGCACGCAGGGTTTCGATCTTGTCCTCGACCTTGAGCATACCTGTCATGAGCAGGCCGGCCCCGCCCTTTGCGCGCTCGGCGAAATAGTCAATGTAGCGTTGCGTGGGGATGCCCCGATCGTCGCTGAGTGCACCGAAGCCCATCGGCGCCATGGCGATGCGGTTCTTCAGGCGCAGTTTGGCGATCTGGAGCGGCTGGAAGAGATGGGGGTAAGGTCGTTGCATTTAGGCGGGGTCCGTCTCAGGTTCACGCGCACACATTAGGTACTGCGACTCTACCGCGGAAATACTGTTTCCTTATGGGTTCATAAGTCTCAGGAATGTGGCATAATATGATGATTTTAAACGATATTTCCCTGCTCTATCGCTCATCGACGATGTCTCCCCGCGTCTCCGCCGCTGCCTAGGGACGCCGGCATTTTTGCAATAGATAAGAGTGGCTTTATTGGCGCCGCTCCGTGCGCTTCGAAGACAGGCTACCGCAGGATTGACCCCGGCCCTCCACTCTCCATGAACAGCAGCTAGGTGAGCGATGCAGCCAAGGTCAGGACCAGTTCACTGTTCACAGAAGCAATGAACTGATCCAACCAATTCCGGACGAAAAATCGACTTCCATGTTTTCCTGGAATTGCTTGTCTTTAGCGGCCGAGATCGGCCTCGGTCAGCCCTTCGGCTGCCATTACAGCCGCACGGTTGAGCGTATCGCGCGCCGGATAGGGCGTTTCCTTGGAGGGATAGGCATAACCCTGGTGGAAGCGCATGAAGTCCCCTCCGTCAACCTGCGACCAGTGAGGGAGATCACTGCCATTCGGGTCGCCCGTCTTCACGAAGTTCGCGACATAGGTGCTGATGGTGTCGGCCATACGATAGTCAGCTTCGGTCCAGGGCCGGTTGCCACGTCCTTCGCGGATCGAGTTGAGAAAATACCAAAGGTCCGAGGAGTGATATGCGCGATAGAATTCCGAGTTCCGTCCCGGCGGGAAGTGATTGAAATAGTAGACGTAGATGTTGCTGTCCGGGTTGTATTTCTTGGCGACCTCTGCAGAGACAAGCTGGTTCTGGAACCGCAAGTCGGCCTCGGCGCGGAGCGCGATGCGATAAGCGTCGGTAGGATCCGAGTATTTGTAGACGGTCTTCCAGTCCTCACTGTAGCCCTTGGCCTGCATCTCCTTGGCGAACTCCTCGCCGATCATGGTTCCATCAGGATCTCCGGCCGTCGACGTGCGCTCGTCCGAGACCGAGCCTATCAAAATATCCTTCCCGTTCAGCGAGTTCCTTCTGAACAAGTTTACCGATTCATCGGTAAAGACCACTCCGTCGATCGTCTTTGAAGGTCGCGCGATGCCGCCACCGATCAACGCGGTATAGAGGTTCTCATCGCTGCCGGGTGCGGTGCCGGTCGCGAAATCCTCGGCGGGGATCGCCCGCAGATCGGCCAGGGTCATCGGCCGGCCAAATACCTTCTCAAGGCTGGCCGAAACCGTCTCCAACCTTTTTTCGAGCGGCCAGTACGGTGCGTGAAAAAGGCCACTGCTGTTGCTCTGGACAATTGCACGGTCGAACAGGTCTGCGGCGAGCGGTGACTTCAGAAGTCCGACAGTATTGCCCGCCCCGGCGGACTGCCCGCCAACCGTCACGCGGGTTGGATCTCCTCCAAAACCGGCGATGTTGTCCTGCACCCATTCGAGCGCTTTGATGAGGTCGAGCATGGCCCAGTTGCCATTCGCTCCCATGGGATCTTCCTGGCCAAGCTCATCCATTGCCAGAAAGCCGAAGATGCCGAGACGGTACTGCACCGAGACGACGATGATCCCTTTCTCGGCCAGTTTCGTCGCCCAGAACTCCATCTCCGAGCCGTAGCCGTGATCGTTTCCACCACCATGAATCCAGACATAGACCGGAAGGTTTCCGTCAGTGTCGCGCGCCGGCGTGAAGAGATTGAGGTATAGCCCGTCCTCGCTGACATCCGGATTGAATTCCGGATCGTAGTAGAACTCGTCATACCAGAAGCTGCCCTTCTCGAAGAGATCAGGCTTTTGCATCGACTGGTTCGGCCAGGTGTCGGCAGTCTTAACACCTTCCCACGGTTCGACCGGCTGCGGCGCCCGGAAGCGGTTCTCTCCGGCGGTCGTGGCAGCATACGGGATTCCCTTGAAAACCTGGACACCGGGAACGTCGGTGGGAACGCCCTTCACCTTGCCGCCCTCGACCTGCACGATGTCCACGGGCGCAGCGCTTGTGCCTGTTACGAGCATTGGGACTGCGCAGGCGGCTGCAAGTAGCGCACCCACCAATTTTGAGCGTGAAGACATTCCTTCCTCCCTTTAACTGAAAGTCCAAGTGGTCAAGTCGGAAACAAGATGCTCTTTCGAGGCAGCGCCCGGCGTGGCATCGAACCGGCTCGGAATGTCCCGCGCGGCGGCCGGGGCGCGCGGGACAGACCTTACGATCAGCCGTCGAGATCGGCCTCGGTCATCTGCATGCCTTTGAGAATTCGCTGCCGAAGATATTCATCGCGGTCGGGATGGACGGTGTTGGTACGCATCTCGACCTCGCCCTCATGAAAGCGCAGGAATTGACCGTTCGAGACCTGCCCCCAGCGTGGCACGGAATGGCCGTTGGGATCGCCGGTCTTGATGAAGTTGGCCAGGTAGGTGCTGGCGATGCGCTTCATTTCCAGGTCCGGCCAGGTCCAGCGCCGCTGGTCCGGGTTGTCCTTGCGGATCGCCGCGTTGAAATACCAAAGGTCGGCAGCGTGCCAAGCGCGGCGGAAGCCCTGATCCTTGCCCGGAGGCCAGTGATCCCAGTAGAAGAGGTATACGTTGGCGTCGCTGTGGACCTTGGCGTGCTCTGCCCCGATCTTCACATACTGGAACATGAAGTCGTTGAGCATGCGCAGGGACAGTCGGTACCGCTCTACCGGGTCGTCGCTGGCATAGAGCGGGAAGACGCTCTCATCGACACTGCCCGCCTGATAGGGGCGGATGGCAGACAGCATGGCTTCGTGCTGCTCTTCTTCGGTCATCTCCCGGTTGGCCGGGCGCAGGCCCGTATATTCATCCGCGGTCTGGCCGATGATGATGTCGAGCCCGTCGAAATCACCCGGCTGCAGAAGGTTCACCGAGTCCTCAGTCATCGAATAGCCATCGACGGTATAGAACTGGTTGGTCGCCGCCGCTCGCGCCAAAGTGTTATAGAGCGAGGAATCGGTATCCTTCCACTTGGCCTTCCAGGTCTCGGCGTCGATCTGGCGCAGGTCCTCGAGCGAGGTCTCCTTGCCGAAGATCTCATTCACCGCCTCCTGGTTCTGGACGGCCTTCTCCTCGAACGGGACCACTTTTCCAGGCAGGAAGCCGGTGAAGCTCGACTGGATGAAGGCGCGCTTGAAAAGGCCCTTGGCCAGCGGCGTGCGCAGCAGCGCGACCGTGTTTTCACCACCCGCCGACTGGCCGCCAATGGTCACCAGTTCCGGATCGCCGCCAAAGCCTGCAATGTTGTCCTTCACCCAGTGCAGCGCTGTGACGAGATCGAGAATGGCGAAATTGCCGGCGAGGCCGTCGGGATTCTCGTCCTTCATCTCGGGCAGGGACAGGAATCCCTGGGCACCCAGCCGATACTGGACGGAAACCACGACCACGCCCTGTGCAGCCAGTTCTGACGCGTTGAGGAAATCCCAGGCGCTTGCCGAACCGAGACGGTTTGCGCCGCCATGGATCATCATATAGACCGGCAGCCGGTCGTTTGCGCTATTCGCCGGTGTCCAGACCGCCAGGTTCAGCCCCTCATCGCTGGAGTTTTCCTCGTCCTGCAACATCGGGTCACCCCACTCGTCCGCGGTCAGGACGTCCTCCCATGGCTCGACAGGGGGTGCCGGCTTCCAGCGGTTCTCGCCGCCCACATTTCCGGCAAAGGGAATCCCCTTGAAGACCTGCACACCCGGTGTGTCGCTCGGCACGCCCTTGACGAGCCCGCCTTCCACCTTGACTACTTCCACCGGACTATTCTCCGCACCGGCAGCGGATTGCGCCGCAGATGGATGCGGCATGCCGGCCAAGCCGTACAAGCCGAGGACCAGCAGGGCACCTCGCAGAGCTGTGATCATCTTCGAAACCCTCCTCCATTAACCGCGGGCAGTTCCTGCCCGCCTCCCGAAAGCTCCGGCCCCACTCCGCCGGTGCAAAATCCTTTTGCCGGCGTCAGGCCGGCGGTACGACCACGCCGGCGTGGCCATTGCGGGCCAGCGCTTCTTTCACGAAACCCGATGCCTTCATTTCCTTCACGAACGCCCTCACGTAGCGAGCGGCAGTCTGCTTCCTCGCGCTTACGCCCACCGCTTGTTGAATGGTCATGAACGCCTCCGGCATCAGCTGAAAATCGGAATGGGAATTGGCCACCCTCTGCATGGCCTGCCGGACGCCCGCGAGCCCGTCGATGTCCCCGCGCCCAAGTGCGGCGATCGCTTCGCCCAGGCTCAGGAACCGTGTGAGCCGGCCGCCCTTGCCTGTCCGCGACAGGTGCAGCTCGTAGGCGCTGCCTCTGACGGCGCCAATCTTCACCTGCTGGCGGTCGACGTCATCGGGCGTTTTCGCCGGCGAATCCTTGCGGACGAGAAAGGCCCCTTCGATGAGGACATAGGGATCGCTGAACGCAATTTTTTCGGCTCGCTTCGGATCGACGGCCAGGAAGCAGATGTCCCACTCGTCGAGGCCTGCCCCGTCGGAGACCGCTTCCGCCTTGTCGTAATGCCTGAAATGCACCGGCAGCCCAAGCCTGCGGCCCAGCTCGTGCGCCAGTTCGACAGTTATTCCGCTCGGATTCCCGTCCGCCTCGCCCCGCCGCACCAGGACGATATTGCCGTGATTGAGGGCGCAACGCAAAGTGCCGGACGGTGCCAAATCTTTGCGTACTTGCTCCAGATCAAACTCCTGGTCAGACGTCATTCACAGGCCCTCTCGAAGGTCAGGTTCAGATCGATTTCATCCACTCGTCCTCACGAGGAAACTGCGTGACCATGACTTCCAGCCCCGCTTCACCGGCTGTCAGGATCGGCGCCTCATCGACGGCGCGCACGAAGACGAGCGAGTAAGGCTCGTAGCTCTTGCCATCTAGCAGCAGACTGCCGTTGAGCACGATGAGATACTGTCCGCTGGATTCGCTCGGATCAGGCGATTGGGCGGTCATGTTTGGGCCAAGGCGGATGACCTTCACGTTCATGCCGTCGTCGCCCGGTTCCTCGTCGATGACGGACTCGATCGAGATGCTGTCTCGATTGCGCAGCACGGGATCGGTCGACAGGGTAACCTGTGGCGAAACACGATGCCGCCGCTTCGTCGGCTTCAGCTTTTCCCGAACGTTCGGCGTGCTGAGATAGACCAGACCGGCATCCGTCTTGCTGCGAAGCGTCAGGTACGAAAGCCCCTGAGCGCTGGCGATCAGCGGGCCGTAGCCCGTATGGTGGTCGGCGTAATGCACCGTGACGAGCTGGACCTGGTTGCGGCCGATGGTTCCGCTGCCGGCGATGAAGACCTGGAACTGATCCACGATATGGAAATGGGAATCGAGCTTCTGGTGAGCATTGAGGTCCAGCCGGAACGCCTGCAGGTCCGGAGTCGCGATATCCGAGTTCTTGCCGAAGAGATTGATCTTCCACGATTGCCCGCGGCGGAACCGGTCGGGTTCCTTCTCCACGTAAGAAGCGGCCTGCATCGAATTCCTCCTTGTCTTATTGCCTGCCCCTTCAGTGGTGATGGGGCAGCGGAAATTCCCAATCAAGCTCGGCACTAAGACGATCTCGGTCCGTGCCGATCAACTGGTAGAGCTGCATGAACTGCCGCGGCGCGTTGACCGTCTGAACGGCAATGAGCCGGTCATCCTGAAAGCCAAGCACGGAGAATGCACCGCTCTCGGGCGCCTTGAGGACAAACTCCTTCGTCGCGCCGTGGACATCTCCGGCCATCTGCAGGTTCATGGCGCCCTGGTGGGTCCAGTAGCGGGGAACCCCCAGTGCGGGCACCGGCCGGCCCGCGATCGCCGCGGCAACCATTTTCGCCTGGTCCTGCCCGGGGTTCACGGCCTCGTATCGGACATGACGCCGCGATACCGGGTCTAGCCAGGCAGCGCAGTCACCGATCGCAAAGACCGCGGGGTCGGTCGTGCAGCCCTGTTCCGATGCAAGAATGCCATCGGCGACCGGCAAGCCTGCTTGCCGCGCGAGCCCGTCATTAGGTGCGATCCCGATCGCGACCACGGTGAGATCCACGGCGAGGGTCTCCCCGCCCTCCAGGACGACAACATCGCCCTCCCCGCCTGCTTGACGTTCCATCGAAGCCAAGGTCGTGCCAAGCCTCAGGTCGAGCCCGTTGGCGCAATGCCGGTCCGCCAAGTAGTTCGAAATTGACCGGCTGACGGAACGCTGCATGATGCGTTCACCCGCCTCCAGCAGGGTAGTGCTGACACCCTTGGCGAGCGCAACGGCTGCAACTTCCAGGCCGATCAGTCCGCCGCCGACGACCGCCATCGAGCGGGCGGAGCAAAGCCGCGCCTTGAGCGCCCGCAGATCATCGAAGTTGCGGAGATAGAGCGCGCGCCGCCCGGGGTCGACCGCTTCCGGAAGCCTCCGCGGCGAGGCACCGCAAGCGAGGATCAGCGTCTCGTAATCATGGCACTGCCCATTGGCGTCCACGACGCAGCGATCCTTCAGGTGAAGTTGCGAGGCCGTCGCGCCGCGAAGGAGCATAAGCCCATTTTTCTCATAGAAGTTTTCGGGCCGCAGTGGTTGGGGAGTGAACACATCCTCCCGGAGGGCCTCCTTGGAAAGCTGCGGCCGGTGATAGGGGAGCGCCGGCTCCTGTGCGATGATCTTGATCGCACCCGAACAACCCTCTGCGCGGAGGGCTGAAGCTGCCGCAACACCGGCATGGGAGCCTCCGACAATCAAGATACTCGACATGGATTTCCCCTGGCTCAGCCGACCACCACCATGTCGAACTCGCTCTTGCGCGCGCCGCATTCCGGACAGAACCAGTCGTCAGGCACATCCTCCCACCGCGTACCGGGCGCTATGCCGCCATCGGGATCGCCTATCGCTTCATCATATCGAAAGCCGCAGAGTACGCATTCCCAGATCCTGGAGGCGCCGTCCTGCACGACATCTGCTGACGCACTCATCACCAGTCCTTGTCCTGATTGCCGTAATTCGGCTCGAGGCTAATTCAGTGGCTCCCATATCGCCAGCCGCTGGTTTAGACTATCAGTCATGCCAAAATGGCATATGCCAGAAGGGGGTGGGATGGATATCCGCCAGCTGAACTATTTCGTGAGGGTTGCGGAGCTCGGAAGCTTCAGCCGCGCCTCGGCTTTCCTGCACGTTGCCCAGCCGGCACTCAGCCGTCAGATCCGCAACCTGGAGCTGGAACTGAAGGAAACGCTTCTTATCCGCAACGGAAGAGGCGTGGAGCCGACAGAAGCCGGAGAACGACTCCTGACCAATGCACGCGGCATCATGCGGCTCATGGAGCGGACCTACGAGGATGTCGAGAACGCGCGAACCGGCAAATCCGGGAAAGTGGCGATAGGCATGCCCGCCACGATTTCGATGGCCATTGCCACCGCACTGATCCGACGGTTGCGCGAGGAACTGTCGGATGCCCGCGTCACATTGGTTCACGGGCGATCGCGCCAGCTGCAGGAATGGGTGCTGTCCGGCAGTCTTGATGGGGCGATCATGTTCGACGCGCCCTCCTCCCCCATGCTCGAAATCGACGAACTCATTCGAGAACAACTGTATCTGGTCGGCCCGGAGTCCGCATTTGACGATCTAGGCCCCATCCCGCTGGAGGAGCTTTCTTCCCTTCCGATGATCATCGCTGTTCGCCCGAACAGCGTGCGCGTTCTGGTGGATTCCGAGTTGGCGAGGCTCGGCCAGAAACTGAACATCGTTTTCGAGCTGGAGCCGCTGGACGCGATGCTGGATCTCGTCCAGGACGGCTATGGCTTCACCGTGGCTTCGCGACGGACGTTGAAAGCGAAAGGGCGCGGCGAGGGACTGGCCATGCGGAAAATCGTCGGTCCCGAGCTGGTTCTCCCCGTTCAGATCGTGCTGCCCACACGAAGGCATAACAATCGCCTTCAGGAAGCAGCGTTCCGGATTCTAAAGGAACTGAGCCTGCAAGTCCTCAAGAGCGAAGATTAGGCCGGATCACTCGAATTTCCGTCGCTCCCACAATTCCGACCTATGCCAATGCAGCATATCTGAAAGTGAAACAATCAACGTTGCGATAGAAAAGCCGATAAGCGATGCTCATGGCATAAACACCGTCTGCCTGCCGAATGACGGGCTCGCGGTGGCGGGGGCGGCAGGCCCGTCGCCCGCCAATGGCGGATGCGGAGAGACGGTCCGATTTGTCCGCACAGGAGCTAAAGAGATACGATGACATCACCGCGAACATGGAATGTTACACTGGCCGGCGAATGCATGGTTTGCCGGCCGTTCATGCTCCACGACGAGCCGGAATTCACCGGTGTCATCAATCTTCTGACAGACTCGGACATCACCTACGCTCACCTCGAAATGAACTTCGCCGATTATGAAGAACTTCGCTGGCCGGCCCGTGGTCAGGGTATCGGCAGCTTCATGATGGCCGATCCCGAAATCGCCATGGATCTGAAGTCCGCCGGCATCGATATCGTGTCGACTGCCCACAACCATAGCTTCGATTTCGGGGCCGAGGGGCTGCTGGCAACCAAGAAGCATTGCAAGGCAGCCGGGATTGCATCAGCGGGAACCGGCGCGGACCTCGAGCAGGCCAGCGAGCCGGCCTATCTTGAGACGAAGAAGGGGCGCGTGGCGCTTGTCTCGACCAGCTCCGGCAACCAGCATTTCATGTGGGCGGGACTTCCGAAGGGAGCGCTTCAGGGGCGCCCCGGCGTAAACCCACTCCGCATCTCGTATGAGTTCGTCGTGGACGAGAACACGGCCGCCAATCTCAAGGAGTTCGGCCGCAACCTCAACGTGCTCAAGCCGGTCAAGAGTGAGAAGCCGGGCGCCTTCGGCATCCTGATGCCCGGCACGCAGCAATGGGGCGACGTCAATACCTTCGTTGAGGGCGACCGCTTCGACATCGTCAGTCGCTGCCACCAGCGGGACCTCGAGCGCAATCTGCGCTCGATCGAGGAAGCAAAGGCAATGGCTGACCTGGTGCTGGTCGCGCATCATTTCAGCGTGGCGGATGGCCCACGTGGCGACACCCCGCCGAAGTTTGTCCGGGAATTCGCCCATGCAGCGATTGACGGCGGGGCCGACATCTATGTCGGGCATGGGTGGCACAAGACACTGGGCATCGAGATCTACAAAGATAAGCCGATCATCTACGGGATCGGCAACTTCTTCGCCCAGTCCGAATTCATCCAGCGCGTTCCTTACGACAGCTATGACGCATGGGGGCATGATGTCGACCGCCTGCCCACGCTGACGCCGGCGGCGCACCCGCTCCATCCCGGCCTAGACACGCCGTCGGACACCTGGTGGAGCTCGGCGATCATCAAGGTCGAGATGGAAGATCAACAGCTCAAGCGCATTCACCTCCACCCGGTGGAGATGGGCCGCGAGAGCACACCGGATGCCCCCCAGACCCGACGCACTGGAAGCGGCGAGCATGCCTTCACCGAAGGAAGGCCGATGCTGGCAAAGGGGGACGATGCGCTGCGAATCCTCGAACGCTTTCAGCGTCTGTCGAAGATGTATGGCACCAACGTCGAAATCTATGGCGGCGTGGGCACAATCGATTTGTCCAGTGCCGAACCGGCCGCACTGTCGGCCTGAACATAAATCCGGCCGACGAGGCCGCAAGATACTTCGCCGGCGGCCTACCTGCCGGCGGCGATAAGAAGAAAACAGGGAGGAATTCGAGCCATGAGCGTGGCGACTCCGGCACTTGAGGTGGTCGGCGCGGGGCACGTGGCGCAACCGAACCATCCGCGGCTGTTGCGGGTATCTTCCCTCAGCGTGTCGTTTCCAGGCGCGGAGGGGCGCGAAAGCGAGGTCGTGAGCGAGCTCAGCTACGAGATCGCCCAGGGGGAGACGCTCGGCGTGGTCGGCGAGAGCGGCTGCGGCAAGACAATGACTTCGCTCGCCATCATGGGACTGCTGCCAAGTGGTGCCAAAGTTTCCGGATCGATCGAGTTCGACGGCAAGGATCTGACAGCCTTCAGCCCCAGGCAATGGCGGAGCCACCGTGGCCGAGAGGTGGCCATGGTGTTCCAGGAGCCAATGACGGCCATGAATCCGGTCATGAAGGTTGGGCAGCAAATCGCGGAAGTTCTCGTCAAGCACGAGAGGCTCAGCAGACGGGCGGCCTTCGGCCGCGCAGTAGAGCTCCTCGCCAGCGTCCATATCCCCTCGCCCGAGCGGCGGGCGCAGGACTATCCCCACCAGCTCTCCGGCGGGATGAGACAGCGCGCCATGATAGCCATGGCGCTGGCGTGCCGCCCGAAGCTGCTGGTGGCGGACGAACCGACCACGGCGCTCGACGTGACCGTCCAGGCGCAGATCCTCGATCTGATGCTTGAGTTGCAGGAGACATACGGAACGGCAATACAGTTCATCAGTCATAATCTTGCGGTGGTCTCCGAGGTCGCGCACCGCATCATGGTCATGTACTCGGGACGTATCGTCGAGTACGCGCCGGCCGAGGACCTGTTCTCCAATCCGCTTCACCCCTACACGCAGGGGCTGATCAGGACGCTGCCGGACATCGCCCAACCGATGGCTGAACTCTACACGATCCCTGGGTCCGTCGGCGGAAAGCGACCGTCCGGCTGCCGCTTCTCCAACCGGTGTCCGCTAGGCGACGCGCGGTGCCGCGAAGCCGAGCCAGCTTTGCGTGAGGTCATGCCGCGCCATCACGTCGCTTGCTTCAAGGTGAACTGATGAACGCTCTCGTTGAAGTCGACAACCTGAACCTGCACTTCCCCATCGACGGCGGATTCTTCAAGGAGAAGCTTACGCTCAGGGCGCTGACCGATGTTTCCTTCTCGGTCGAAGAGGACGAGACGCTGGCGATCGTAGGCGAAAGCGGAAGCGGCAAGACCACACTCGGCTACGCAATCTCAGGGCTCCTCTCCCCGACCTCCGGACGGATCAAGTTCGGCGCGGGTTTGGGTGGCCATTCACAGGAAAGTCCGGTGCAGTTGGTCTTCCAGGATCCCTTTTCCGCGCTCGACCCGCGGATGATGGTAGGAGATATCGTTGCCGAACCACTGCGCCTGCAGGGGGTGAGCCGCGCCGAGCGGCTCCAACAGGCCGATGACGTGCTGGAACAGGTGGGCCTACCCGCCGAAAGCGCGCGGCGATACCCGCACGAGTTCTCGGGTGGGCAGCGTCAGCGCATCGCCATAGCGCGCGCACTGATTGCGAAGCCCAAGCTCATCGTCGCCGACGAGCCGCTTTCCGCGCTCGACGTCTCGATCCAGAGCCAGATCCTGAACCTGCTCAACAAGATCAAACGCGACCGCACGATCAGCTATCTGTTCATCAGTCACGATCTCGGCGTAGTCCATCATCTCGCCGACCGGGTGATAGTGCTCTATCTCGGCCGCATCATGGAGATCGCGTCGCGCCAGGATTTGTTCGCGACGCCAAGCCACCCCTACACCCAGGCGCTTCTGGAGTCGGTCCCTCGCATCGGACGTGGACGGCGCAAGCCGGGCCAGGCGCTCAAGGGCGAGATCCCGACACCGTTGTCACCGCCGCCAGGCTGCGTCTTCCACACCCGGTGCCCCAGGGCGCAGGAAGACTGCCGCCACCATGTCCCAGAGCTATTGCCGGCACCGGGACGCCCCGAACAGCTCTCCGCCTGCCATTTCAAGGACTGATGCCATGCTGAGATACACATTCTTCAGACTGGTACAGGCCGCTTTCGTCCTGCTCGTGATGACATTTCTGCTCTTCATGCTGATCGGCATGATGCCGGGCGACCCGGTCGAGAACATGCTGGAGGGCAATCCGGCGCTAACCCCCGAGCTGGCGCGGCAGATGCGCGAGCTCTACGGTGTGGGCGTTCCCCTGCCTGTTCGCTACTGGCACTGGCTGACTGCGGCATTTCAGGGCGATTTCGGCTTTTCCAGTCTCTACTTCCGGCCGGTGCTGGAAATCCTGGGCCCCGCGCTTCTGCAGACGCTGAAGCTGATGATCGCGACAATCGTGCTGTCGATCCCCTTGTCGTTGCTGTTGGGTGCCATCGCGGCTCTGCGACCCGGCGGTTGGATGGATACCGTCATCAGTTTCTTCGCCTTCGCAAGCATTTCACTGCCCAACTTCTGGCTGTCCTTGATCCTCATCATCGTGTTCGCCGTGCAGTTGGGTTGGCTGCCGGCCAGCGGCACGCCGCTTGCCGAAAACCCCTCCCTGGGACTCCAGATCTACCATTCGATACTGCCCGTCACAGTACTCACCATGTTCTTCGTCGGCCCGCTCCTGCGCTACGTGCGCGCGTCCATGATCGAGACCATGAGTTCCGACTACATTCGCACGGCACGGGCCAAGGGTCTCTCTGAGACGACGGTCATCGTCAAGCACGCGTTACGCAATGCGCTCATTCCCATGGTGACCGTGCTGGCTCTTGGCTTTGGAATGCTGTTTTCCGGCGCCCTGGTGGTGGAGACCATCTTCGGCATTCTCGGTATGGGCAAGATGATTTTCGACGCCATTCGCTATGTCGATTTCAACCTCGCGCTCATCGGTCTTCTGCTGGCCACCATCGTCACGCTGGTATCCAACCTTCTGGCAGATCTCGCCTATGCCTGGCTCGATCCGAGGATCACACTGAAATGAGCGCGATCGACACAGAACTCGCCGGCATCCCCTCGGCTCCTCGCCAGACGATCTGGCAGCTCCGGCGCAAGCGCTTCCTGCGCAACAAGCCGGCGGTAATTGCGCTCGCAATACTCGTGGTGCTGGCGGCTCTGTGCGTGCTGGCCTACCCGTACAGTCTCCTCATGGGCCTCGATCCCAACGAGACCAACCTTCTGATGCGCTTCCGTCCCCCCTCTGCCGAGCACTGGCTGGGCACGGACTCGCTCGGCCGAGACGTGCTGCTGCGCCTGATGTATGGCGGTCAGGTGTCAATCGCCGTCGGCGTACTGGGAACCTTGCTGACTGCCCTCATCGGCGTCCTGATCGGCGTCTGGGCCGGCTTTCTTGGCGGCAAGGTCGATGCATTCCTGATGCGGTTGACTGACGTCGTCATCGCACTGCCGATGACGCCCGTCCTTATCGTGCTGGGTGCCGTGGATCTGTCGAAACTCGGGCTGTCTCAGGCGCTCGCAAGTTCGCCCGGAGTGGTTTTCCTGCGCATCGTGATCATTATCGCTCTGGTGGACTGGACAACCATCGCGCGCATCACGCGTGCGGCGACAATCGAGGTGCGACAACGCGAATATGTGAAGGCGGCGACGGTGAGCGGCGCCCGGCATCTCTACAACGTCCTGGTCCATGTGCTGCCCAACATCACCACGCCGATCACGGTGGCGGCAACGCTGTCGGTGGGGCGCATTATCCTGTTCGAATCCACGCTGAGCTTCCTCGGCTTCGGCATCGTTCCGCCTACGCCGTCATGGGGCAACATGCTTACCAATGCGCAGGAACTCGTCATTTCAGCGCCGGCGCTGGCCGTCTATCCCGGTCTGCTGATCTTCCTGACCGTAATTTCCGTGAATTTCGTGGGGGATGGGATCCGCATCGCGTTCGATCCTCGCTCGGAAAAATAGGTCCGGATCCCCGGACCTCCATCAAAGTTCTCTAGGGAGGAAGACTGAGATGACTAGACTGAAACTTCTACCGGCCCTGGCCGCGCTAGGGCTCATGACCGCGCCTGCGGCATACGCTCAGGCCGACGACGAGCAACTGGTGCTTGGAGCCCGTCAGTTCCTGACGAACTTCCACCCGCTGGTCCAGGTCAACAACACCAAGAGAAACCTGATCAATTTCTCGCTGCGGCCGCTCACGGCGTTCTACCTCGACGGCGACAACGTCTGCGTCCTCTGCGAGGAACTGCCCACGGTGGAGAACGGCGGCGCCAAGATCGTCGAGAACGCCGACGGCAGCAAGGGCATGGAAGTGACCTTCAAGTTCAAGGAAGGTCTTTCCTGGGGCGATGGCACGCCAGTGACGAGCGACGATGTGATATTCACCTGGGAGATGGCGAACGACCCGAATATCGGCTTTTCCAACTACAACCCGTGGACCCGGGCTTCCGATATCGAGGCGATCGACGAGCGCACCTTCGTCATCCGTCTGCCGGAAGTGATGCAGAGCTACAATTCGTGGGATCAGGTCATTCCGGCCCATCTGGAACGTCCGATCTACGAAGCCAATAAGGATCTGGAGAGCTACACACGCCAGACGCTCTATAATCGCGAACCCGACAACCCGGGCCTTTGGAACGGCTCATATATTCTGAGCGACTATGCGGTCGGCCAGCGCGTGGGCTTCGGGGTCAATCCGCACTGGCCTGGCAAGACTCCGGACATTGAACGCATCGTGGTCAGCTACCGCGACAACTCGTCGGCGCTGCTTCAGGCTGTACTGGCCGACGAGATCGAGACCATCGTGGTCAGCCCCGGCGGCATCAGCTTCGAGCAGATGCTCGAGTTGCGCAAGCAGCACCTGGATCGCTTTCAGTTTTTCGTGCGGGACGGCACCAATCTCGAACGCATCGCCGTCAACTTCGACAATCCGGCTCTCGCCGATCTCAAGGTGCGGCAAGCGCTGATGCACGGCATCGACCGCCAGGCGATCACTGACGCGCTGTTCGAAGGGCTGCAGGCTGTGGCGCACACCTTCGAGAGCCCGGTGAGCCCCTACTACAATCCCGACGTGCGCAAATACGAATTCGATCCGGAAAAGGCGAAACAATTGCTGGCGGAAGCGGGCTGGACGCCGGGTCCTGACGGCATCTGTGTGAACGACAATGGCGATCGGCTCTCATTCGAGTTCGTGACCACGGCCGGCAATACGACGCGCGAGCAGCTTGCGCTGGTCATCCAGAGTCAGCTCAAGGAGATTTGCGTCGAGACGCAGAACAAGTTCGTCGGGCTGCAGGAATATAATGGCGAGTACGCGCGCAAGAGAGGTTTCTCGGGCATGATCCTGTCTTCGATCCAGTTTTCGCCATCCACCTCGCCGCGCATAGCCCTTGGCTCGGACGCCATCCCGACTGAGGAAAACGCCTGGGTGGGCAACAATTTCTCCGGCTATGCCAGTGAACACATGGACGAGGCGGTCGCTGGCTTCGAGCAATCGCTCGAACAGACCGGGAAGGCGAAGTACTCCGGCCAGGTGCAGGAGATATTCGCGGAGGACCTGCCCATGCTGCCGCTCTACTTCTACGCAGCGGCCTACGTGGCCATCCCGCAAGTCGGCAATTTCAACTCCACGCCCTTCGACGTGAATGCAATCTGGGCCGAGGAATGGACGCTTAACTAGTTCCTCGACGTCCCACGGGGGTTGGGGCAGACCCGCGGGCCTGCCCCTTTCAATGTTTGAAGCATCGGGCCAAAATATGCGCATCGCCATTCTCGACGACTATCTGGAAATTTCGCAGCAGGTCGCCGACTGGTCTGCCGTAACGTCAAAAGCCGAAATCGTGGTCTTCAACCGTCCGCTGGCAGTGCCCGACGAGGCGGCCGAGGCGCTGAAGGACTTCGATATCATCTGCACGCTGCGCGAGCGGATGCCCATCCCACGCCGTCTCATCGAACGCCTCCCTCGGCTCAAATACATTCTCGTGACCGGCAAACGGTACGACACCATCGATGTGGAGGCGGCCGCCGAGCAAGGTGTCCTCGTTTCGAACACCAAGGTCGATGGCCGTGGCGGTGGTTCGGTCACAGAGCTCGTTTGGGGCCTCATCCTGGGGCTTGCCCGCAACATCCCGCTAGAAGACCGGCTGATGCGACAAGATGGCTGGCAGCATTTCGCCGGCACCACCATCCGCAATAAGACACTGGGAATCATCGGTCTCGGCGGGCTAGGGCGGCAGGTGGCAAGCGGCGGCAGGTTCTTCGGCATGGACGTCGTTGCGTGGAGCCAGAACCTGACGCCCGAGCGAGCTGCGGAAGCCGGTGCACGCTATGTCAGCAAGGACGAACTTTTTAAAACCAGCGATTTCGTCACGGTGCATGTCGCTTGGAGCGAACGAACCACCGGTCTTGTCGGCGCCCGCGAACTCGGCCTCATGAAGCCCAGTGCCTACCTGATCAACACCGCGCGAGGCGCCATAGTGGACGAGGCAGCGCTGATCGATGCGCTGAAAAACAGGATGATCGCCGGGGCAGCTCTCGATGTCTATCAGACCGAACCCTTGCCGGCCGATCATCCGCTGCGCGGCCTCGACAACGTCATTCTCACACCTCATCTCGGCTACTTCACGCGGGAGATGCTGGCGATCTATTACGGCGATGCGGTCGCCGCGATCTCGGCCTTCATGGACGGCACGCCGATCGGCGTGGTGAACGGGGCGACACGGAATGGTAAGTGAGCGCCTTGACCACCGCCCTGGTCTCCTCCATCGCTTGCGCAATATAGGGCATCTGCGCCTGCTGACGCAGAGGCGGTTCGGGCTCTATACCCTCGGGAACGGCATTTCGCTCACCGGGTCCTGGATGCAGCGGATCGCGTTGATCTGGCTGGTGTGGGAGATGACGGGCTCGGGCTTCTGGCTCGGCATGCTCGCGACGGCCGACATGCTGCCTATCCTCGTGGTGGGGCCTTTGGCCGGCGCGGTGGCCGATCGGACGAACCGTCTCAAGCTGACGCGCTTGTGCCAATATGTCCTCGCCGGCATCGCCGCCCTTTTGGGCATTCTGCTGTTCTTCGACCTGCTCAACCTGCCCATGCTCATGGCGCTCGCCGCGGCCAACGGTTCGATGATCGCGCTCAGCCAGCCTGCGCGCATGGCGCTGGTGCAAAGCCTGGTCTCCCGCGAAGACGTGGGGTCGGCGGTTGCCCTGAGTTCGGTCAACATCAATCTCGCGCGGCTTACCGGACCGGCAATCGCCGGTATCATGATCGTGCATTTTGAGGTCGAACTGATCTTTCTTGCCAACGCGCTCTTGACCATTTTCTTCGTCGCGCTGCTTGGGCTCATCAAAATCGATCCGCCACCTGCCCGGCAACCGGAAGGAACGGTGTTCACGCAGATTCGCAGCGGTGTGATCTTCGCTTTCGGCGACCGGGGAATCCGATTGCTGCTCATCCTGCTTTTCCTGGGCGGTGCCGGGGTGCGATCCGTACAGGAGCTGTTCCCCGCCTTCGCCGAGAACAATTTTACATCGGCGGCGACCGGCCTCGCCTTTCTAACCTCGAGCATGGCCGTAGGGGCGATCGCGGCCGGGCTCACGTTCGGCGTCGACACCTCGCTGAACGGACTCGTGCGGAAAGTAGCGACGTCATGGGCGCTGGGGGCCGCGGCACTGGCAGCGCTCGTGGCAAGCGGTTCCGCAATGCTCGACACTGCACTGGCGCTCATCATCGGGTTCTTCGTGACCCGTAGCGTGATCGGGACACAGACATTCGTGCAGTTGCGGGCGCCCGACTCCATGCGCGGGAGAACGCTCAGCGTGCATGGCCTTATCTCGCGGGGCAGCCCGGCACTGGGGGCGCTGGGCACAGGCTGGGCCTTCGACCATGTGGGTCTTACCCTCCCCGTGCTTTTGGCTACGGGATTGGTGCTTCTCGCGGTCATCGCCACCATACCGGCAATGCGCGCGCTCGGAGATATCGGGCCGGGAGACGGCTAGCTAGCTGGTGCTTGCTGGCGCAGAAAGGCGCGGTCTTTCAACGCTGTCGCTCAATCGAGCGCAGCATCTCAGTACCACCTCTCAGCAAATTCTATGGCCGGAGCGGGTTTCCCAATTTCATAGGGCCACGGTACGAGACCTAGTCTTCAGAGTAAATCGCCCCGAGGTATCTCGATCTGGAATTGGCCATTGCGTCCGCGGTGGCACGGGCCGGTAAGCACGCAAGAGGAAGGCTCCGCATACATGATCATCGACTGTCATGGACATTTTACAACCGTCCCCACCTCGCTGCGCGAATACCGCAAGATGCAAGTCGCTACCTGCGAGGCCGGGCAAACCAGTGACTTCGCACCACCGCCTGACTTTTCGGATGACGAGCTGCGCGAACGTCTCGAAAACGCTCAACTCGGGCTGATGAAGGAACGCGGTATCGACCTGACGCTTTTCTCGCCGATCGCAGGTCTGATGGGGCATCATCAGGGCAACGAAGCACTCAGCAGGCACTGGTCGCGTATCTGCAACGACCTGGTCCACCGCGTAAGCAATCTCTATCCCGATCGCTTTGCGCCGGTGTGCCAGCTGCCGCAATCGCCCGGAATCCCCCCGCAGAATTGCATCGAGGAGCTCGAGCGCTGCGTCAGCGAACTCGGTTTCGTCGGCTGCAACCTCAACCCCGACCCGAGTGGCGGCCACTGGACCGATCCGCCGCTCACCGACCGCTGGTGGTACCCGCTTTTCGAGAAGCTGGCTGAGCTCGAGGTGCCCGCCATGATTCATGTCAGCGGCTCGTGCAATCCAAACTTTCACCACACTGGCGCGCACTACCTGAACGGCGACACGACTGCCTTCATGCAGTTCCTGCTTTCAGATTTGTTTAGGGATTTCCCGACGCTGAAGTTCGTCATTCCGCACGGGGGTGGCGCTGTGCCCTACCACTGGGGGCGCTATCGCGGCCTCGCGCAGGATCTCAACCGTCCACCGCTGGCCGAACTGCTGATGGAAAACGTCTTCTTCGACACCTGTGTCTATCATCAGCCGGGCATCGACCTGCTGACGGAGGTGATCCCGGCAGAGAACATTCTATTCGGGTCCGAGATGGTTGGCGCGGTGCGCAGCGTCGATCCCGAGACAGGCCATTACTTCGACGACACCAGGCGCTACGTCGAAGCTCTGACAGGCTTGAGCGAAGTGGACCGCAAGAAGATCTACGAAGGCAACGCTCGGCGCGTTTATCCGCAGTTGGACAAGCGCCTTCGGGAACAGGAAAAGATTACCACGCCGGCCTGAGGCCGTACGGCAGACATCCTCAAATGTGCGCTGGGGGAGGCGCCGGTTCGGCCACGGCTACCGGCGCCTTATCCTCCTGCGGTTTGCCCAGTTGCGAGACTTCTCGCAGTTCGGGAAAGACACGATACCACACGCCGCAAATGCCCAGAGCGACAATCGCTCCGCCCGCAACGGCCAAGACCGGGCCGAACAGCGCCGCCGTGGTGCCGGCGCGGAAGCCGCCGACCTCGTTTGATGCCCCGATGAACACCTGATTGACCGCGTTGACCCGTCCGCGCAGGTCGTCGGGCGTGTGGAGCTGGATCAGGGTGCTACGGATCAGAACGCTGACCACATCGAAGGCCCCGATAAGGATCAGGCAGAGGACCGAGAGCCAGACTACCTCCGAAAGAGCAAAGACGAAGGTGAACACGGCAAAGCCCGCCACGGCGGCGAACATGATCCGGCCGGCGTTGCGCGTGATCGGATGGCCGATCAGGAAGAGACCGACCATGACGGCGCCCAGCGCCGGAGCCGCTCTCAGAAGGCCCAGCCCCACCGATCCGATATCCAGCACGTCGCGCGCATAGACCGGGAGGAGCGCGATCGCGCCGCCCAGAAGAACGACGAATAGATCGAGCGAGATTGCCCCAAGGATGATCCGCTTCTCCCGAATGAAGCGGAAGCCCGCTGTCATTTCCGACCAGTCGCGCCGCGCCCGCGATATCTGCTGGCGAATGCGCGGTAAATGAGTGATCAGCACGGCGGCGACAAGGAGAAATGCGAAGGCTACGCCGTAGGCGGCCACCGGGCTTATCCCATAAATGAGCCCTCCGGCCACGGGACCGCAGATCGTCGCAATCTGGTGCGCACTGTTATTGGTAGCCAATGCCCTCGGTAAGTGCTCCGGCTCAACGATGTTGGTCACAATGGACTGCCGCGCCGGATTGTAGAAGGCCCGAACAGCCCCGAACATCAAGATGAGGGCAAAGATGGGAAGCGTGGACTTGTTGCCGATCCAGGCGAGATAGGCGAGCCCGCCGGCGACGAATGCCATCATTGCCAGGCAAGTGCTCATCACCAGACGACGCGGGAGCCTGTCCGAGACCGCGCCTGTAAACAGGACGAGCGCGAGTGCGGGGGCGAACTGCGACAACCCCACAAGACCCAGTTGGAACGGGTCGCCCGTCAGGTCATAAACCTGCCATCCCACGGCGACCGTCTGAATCTGGATGGCGAAGCCGCCCAGGAACAGGGCGGCCACCAAGGACGGGAAACCCCGGCTCGCGAAGACAATGAGCCGCGACCGCAGGCTGCTCATTCCGCCCGACCGGCGCTCATTTGAGCCCGATCGTGGTATCGTCGAACAACTCCTCGACGGACATCCTGCGACGGACCAGCCCTTGCTGGTGGCAGTACTCGATTGCCAGTTCCAGCCCTGGGCGCAGCGCCTCGAACCCGTAGGGGCGCATGTCGATCTCGCCTTTCACGCCGGCGCGCGCCTTGCTCTCCTTCAGCAGGCGGAAAAGCTCGGCCACCACGTCGGGACGGTCCCGCGACAGGTCCGAGCGGACCACGAACATGTGGTTGACCGAGACCGCGCGATGCTTCTCGTACCACGCCCGGGCGGCCGCTTCCGGGTCGGGAACCACCGTGCGCAGGCGCGGGTCGTCGGGCATATCGCTGCCCAGCATGGCGGCATCGAGTTCGCCGTCCAGCAGCATGTCCTTGAGCTTCTTGTCCGGCGGCGCGATGATCACATTCGGCGGGTTCTCGTATTCGGCCACATGCGCGTCCTCGAAGGTAAGCCACGTCACCTTGCTCAGATCGACACCGAACTGGTTCTGCAGGATGCCGCGCACCCACATGCCGGTGGTCTGGGTATAGGCGCGGACACCAACCCGCTTGCCGGCCAAATCCTGGGGACGCAGCTCTCCGCGTTCGATGTTGTAGGCGATGCAGTGGTGCTGGAACCGTCCCGAGATGGTCGCCGGCAGCAAAGTCAGCGGCTTGCCCCAGTCCTTGGCCTGCAGGAACGTGGCGATGGCCAGTTCCCCGGCGTCGAATGCGAGTTCGCGCACCATCGGCTTGAAAGCGTGGTTCGAAACCTCATAGGGCGCGAAATCGAACGCAATCAGATCCGAACCGATCTCCCCCGTCCGCAGCGCATGAGTGACGGGATAATCCGCCAGCAGGGTGTGGAGACGCATGGGAGCGGTCATGACGCGACCTCCTCGTCGGCCAGTGCGGGATAGAGGATCTGCGCGGTTCCGGCCAACACCATGTGGCTCTGCTCGTCCGGCAGGCACGACAGCACCGACTTCGCCCTTGCGACGATGCCGGGCAGATCGCCTTCCGAGGACGGGTAGTTCGACCCGAAAGCCATCCGCTCCGCGCCGAAGACGCTGACGAGCCTAGGGAAATAGGTCTCCGCCGATGCCTTGCCCTCTAAGACCTGGTCGAACGTGCGCGGCGTCACCTTGAGATAGACATTCGGCAGGTCGGCCAAGACGAAAAGCACCTCGCCCTCCTTGTAAGGCGGGCCGTCCGCCACGGGCGCGCGGGCTAGATGGTCGATCACCACCTTGACCTTCGGAAACCGCCTGGCCAGTGACCCGGCCTTGGGCAGTCCGACCGGGCGGGTCTGGATGCTGATCGCCATGCCATGCTCGCCCGCGGCCTCCCAGGCAGGATAGGTCACCGGGTCGTCGAGCCAGTCCACATTCACTTGAATGGTGCTGCCGCCGGTGAACAGGCGCAGGCCCTGGATGCCGCGGCTGGCCAGGTCGGCGATGGCCGCCGGCGCATCCGCTGCGGTGACGTCGACGCAGCCGACCCCGCAAACGCGCTCCGGCAGCTTGGCAATGGAATCGACGAGATAGCTGTTATCGTAGCCGTAGCAGGTGGACGACTGCACGATCGCCGCCTTATCGACTCCCGCCTCGTCCATCGCCTGTACGAACTGCTCGAAGGTGACAGGGCGTTCCCTGGACCAGGTCGACTGCTTTCCGCCCAGAGGCGAATGGGGATAGGCCGTCATATCGTTGGAGATAATATGAGGATGAATATCGATTACTCGGCTCTTCATTGCGTGTCCTTTGGCCCTTTTCCTCAGAAAACCAGTGTCGGCAAATATTCGGTACGGGCCGGTTTTCACGCCAATCCAATCCCTTTCCCTCACCATTGGAAATTTGATCTAGCGTTGGCAGCCGCAAACCGGGACACACGGACAAATCTATGGGTGCCGGCGCAGAACCTATTCGCACATCGCGGGTGTCCGGATTTCAATTGGCCTAGCCCGCCTTCGGGACGGGCTAGGCAATTGCAAGCTGGGAGCCTCTGGATGACCACCGACACCGATCTGTCGCTCATGACCTGCCTGCGGAACTATCCGCACACTCAGGCCCTCAAGACCGGCGCCATGGGCGTTCCCGGTGTCAGGCTCGACTTCGTCGACGTTAAGCCGCACATCGCCGCCTTCCGCCGGATGGTGCGGGATCTGGAATTCGACGTGGCGGAGCTCGCGCCCACTACCTACATCATCGCCCGCGCCTACGGCGTGCCCATCATCGCGCTCCCGGTGTTCTTCTCGCGTCGGTTCCACCACGCCGGTCTCGTCGTGCGGCCCGATTCCGGAATCACCGAGCCCACGGATCTGGAGGGCAAGACGGTGGGCGTGCGCGCCTATTCGGTAACGACCGGGGTCTGGACACGTGGCATCCTGCAGGAAGAGTACGGTGTCGACCTCGACAAGGTGACCTGGATGGTCGACGACGAGGAGCATGTCGAAGCGCTCAGGCTTCCTGAAAACGTCGTCCATGTTCCCGAGGGAAAGTCCCTTGCCGGGATGATCGCGGCCGGTGAGATCGATGCGGGGTTCCTCGGCAACGCCGGAATCGGCCGCCAGGGGGCCCCTAAAGAGAACTGGAACAAGAACGTGCCGGTGAAGTCGCCGGAGCTGCGCGAGCTGATCCCCGATGCCGAGGCGGCCGAACGCAGCTATTACGAGCGCATGGGCATCTATCCGATGCACAGCACGCTGGTCCTCAAGGAGGAAGTGCTGATGGCACGGCCGGCGCTGGCAAGGGACATCTTCGATGCCTTTGCGGCCGCCAAGGACGCCTATCTGGCCGAGCTGCGTGCCGGCACCGCCGCGGGTACGGATGCGGAAAAACATCGTGCGCTGGCAGAGATCGTCGGGGAAGACCCTCTGCCCTACGGGCTGGAAGCCAACAGGGCCTCGATCGAGGCCCTGATACGCTACGCCCACGGGCAACGGCTCATCCCGCACATAGTACCGGCCGAAGATGTCTTCGTCGACTTGTAGGGGCCGCCTGGCCACTCCCATTGGATCTGCCGGTTATGCGAACATGACAGGGAAAAAGCCTCATGCCACAGAAAGAAATCGGAAGACTGAACAACGTTATCGACGCCCTGGAACGGGGTGGTCATGCCTTCATGGCGTTCGCCAGGGCAGAACGCGAAGAGGCCATCGCATTCGCTGCCTCGCCGCTGGACGGGGTGCTGTTCGAGATGGAACACAGCCCTTGGGATGGCGCCAATCTCCGGGACGCTCTCCAATACATGCTGGACCGGCGCCAGATCGCTTCATCTGGAACCTTGGCGCCATCGGTCGCGCCCTTCGTGCGCATCCCCGCAAATGGGGCGGAGATGAACCAGTGGCTCGCCAAGCAGGCGCTCGATAGCGGCGTCTACGGCGTCGTCTGGCCGCATGTGAGCACGGTGGAGCAGGCAATGAACGCCGTGACAGCCTGCCGCTATGCACGCCCACCGGAGGACGGGCTTTCCCATCCGGTCGGCCGGCGCGGCGACGGCCCCAAGGCGGCCTCGCGCTACTGGGGGCTCAAGCAGGCCGAGTATTATGCGCGCGCCGACGTGTGGCCCCTCAACCCCGCAGGAGAGATCCTCTGCATGCTCATGATCGAGAGCGTCGAAGGTATGAAAAATCTACGCGAGATGCTTGCCGAGGTGCCTGGGATCGGCGCCATCATGATCGGCGAGGGCGACCTATCCCAAGCGCTTGGTCATTCACGCGACTATGAGCATCCAGTTGTCCGGGAGGCAATGACCGAGATACTGGCGCGCGCCCGCGAGGCCGATGTGCCGGTCGGGCATCCGCATGTCTCAGCGGCCAATGCGCAGAAGGTCATCGAGGAAGGCTACCGTATCCTCTTCACCACGCCGCAGCGCAGCTATGCCGCCTACGAAAGCGCGCGGACGGCCCTGGGCGTGAATTGATGCGCCTTTTCAGGACGCAATGGCCAACTCGGCAGGCCCGCGCTGCTCCTTTTCGCGCATGGCAGGCGAGGTGGCTGCACGCAGACAGTCGATGAAATCAAGATGCGCCTCCGTTGGCAACCAGCCCGACCGCGTAGTAAGCCCCTTGGGCGGCATAGGACTGAGATACCGGCAGGGCAAGCTGATCAGCATCCCGGCACTAACGTCGAGCGTCATCTCGCCGCGCGTCATCACGGTAATCATATCGCTTTTGGACAGCAAGGCGCGCAGGGTGGCCAGCGAGCTCGTCTCGATCCCAAAACGCGGCTTCCGGGGAATGTCCTCGAACAGCCGGTCGATCTGTTTGCGACGCGGTGTGCCGGCGGCCGGCACAACCCAGTCGTATTGCGTCAGTATCTCCGGCGTTATGTCGGGCACCTTGGTTAGGGGATGGCCGCGGCGGGCGGCAATGCAGTAGGAATCGCGGAAGAAGATTTCCTCCTCAACATCCGTTGCCCATTCGGGGCGTCGCAGAAGCCCGAAGATCATGTCGATGCGGCAATTCTCCAGATCGTCCAGCAGGCTGTGGTAGTCCCTTGTCAGGATCTGCACGCGCGCCTCAGGTCTTTGGGCCAGCAACGCGCATATGGCGGTCGCCAATTCGCAAGAACCCGCCATAGGCAGGGCGCCGACCACGATCTTTACGTTGCCGGTGCCGGTGACGCTCCGGACCTCGCCGCGCGCGAACTCGATCTCGCGCACGGCACGCCGCATCCGGCGCGCAAGGTATTCACCTGTCTTGTTACAGACCTGACCATTCGCCGTGCTGATGAACAGGCGGTGGCCGATATGACGTTCCATCTCCCTGACAGAGCGATACAGCGTGGACGCCGAAACGCCAAGCTGCGAGGCCACCTCATTGACGGTCGACGGTTCCGAAGTGACGATCAGCGCTCTGATCTGCGTGGCGGTGATCAGGCGCTCCACCGGCGGCGCCAGGCGTTCCGAGGCGCCGCGGACTGCCGCCATCGCGTGTTCCAGGATGTCGAAGAACCGGTCGATGCGCCGCAGGAACAGCCGCCCCACTTTGGTCGGGTAGGTTCCCGTGGCCCGTCTTTCGAAAAGCTCCGCGCCCAGCTCGGTTTCCAGGTTCGAGATCGCCTGGGTAACCGCAGGCTGCGATGTGTTGAGCGTGCGCGATGCACAGGTAACGCCGCCGAGTTGTCCGATCATCTGGACCATCCGGAGATGGCGTATGTTGGGTATATCCAGGCAGTCGTTCATGTTTGTGTCTCTTGGTGAAACTGCGTCCTGCCGCCCGATACCTTACATTGAAGGTACCCAGTTGGCGAGCGCCGGGAAGATTTCGCCCAGAATGGTACTCGGCCAAGGCACGGAGATGATCCTGTCGAAGACCAGGTAGACGAAAGCCGTGACGAGGACCGCATAGCCCAGGCAGACCGGCCAGCGCTCCCGTCCCTCAAGATACATAAAGGCGACGATGAAGAGCGGCGTCGTGGGGATCAGGCCGATCACAGCCATGGAAGCCATGAAAGCCAGGAGCCAGCCGAAGAACTGCGCGCCGCGCAGAGCGACCGCCCGTGGCGGCAGATCGCCAATCTCGGAGGCCAGATCCATATGGATGCCGCTTTTTCGAGTTGATCTCGCTTCAACCGCCGCGTCGCTGCGGGCGAAGATCACGAAGAACAGGCTGATGGCGGCGAAAATCATCATCGCCGTGCCGATGACAACCGGCCCGACCCGCGCTCCGAAAGGCCAGTCGAGCGCCTTGTATACAAGCAGACCGGCGAAGATGAGGAAAAAGGCATACACAAGGTCCTCGAGTCGGAAGGACGGACGCCCCCGCGGCACGAGATTGCCTACGCCGATCCGTCGGATTTCGGCGATCATCGGCCTGAACAGAGCCAGCAGGGCCAGTATGAGCAGGATCATGACCAGCGGGCGCAGCAGCCACTCCCATTCGAAGCGCAGGATCGAAATCTTCATGTAGCGCTCGATGAGACCGCCGAGGACCAGGCCGAGGATGACCGGCGGGCGCGGCCAGCGCAGACGCTTCATCGTCCAGCCGATGACACCGAATATCAAGAGCGTGTAGAGGTCGCCCCAGTTGCGTGATCCTTGGAAGGCGCCAACGTAGACAATCGCCATGATCGCCGGCAGCACCAAGGTGTAGCGCAGTGTCGAGATCTTGGCGAACTGCCCGCTCAACGCGAAGCATAGGCCGGCACCCACTATGTTTGCGACCGCGATGCTCCAGGCCATGGAATAGGTGACCTCGAGATTACGCGTCAGCATGTCCGGTCCTGGAACAAAGCCGTGGACCATCAGAGCGCCCAGCAAAATCGCCATGCTCGCGCTGCCGGGGACCCCGAAGGCGAGCGTCGGGATCAGCGCGCCGCCGTCGCGGGCATTGTTGGCGGATTCCGGTGCGATCACCCCGCGGACGTCCCCCTTCGAGAACGTCTCCGAAGCGCCCTTCTCGGTACGGATCGCATGGCCGTATACCAGCCAGTCCGTCACCGAGCCGCTGATCCCCGGAATTGCCCCAAGCAGGGCGCCGAGCCCACTGCAGCGCAGAATCAGAAACCAGTTCTTGACGCAGTCTCGGGCGCCCTGAAGCATCCCGTCGCGGGGGTTGAAGGCGACTTTGTCGCTCAGCGCGCCACGCCGCACGGCGAGGTCGGCCAGCTCCGGCAGTGCGAAGATCCCCAGCAGGATCGGCAGCAAGGGCACGCCATCCCACAGGTACAGAACTTCGCCGGCCCAGCGGAGAGTACCGGTTTGTTGTTCCGTTCCGATCATCCCGACCATGATGCCGAAGCAGGCTGCGACCATGCCGCGCAATGGTGTGTTTCCCGACAGCGCCGCGACCATGGCGATACCGAAGACGGACATGGCAAGCAGCTCCGGCGAGCCGATAGCCAATACGAATGGTCGGACGATCGGGATCGTGAGGCCGAGGATCAGCGCACCGAACACACCGCCGGTGAGCGAAGCGACATAAGCCGCACTCAGCGCTCGCCCCGCCTCACCTCTTCGCGTCATCGGCAGGCCGTCCAGAACTGTGGCCTGCGATGATGCCGTACCAGGCACGCCGAACAGCACCGCCGGAATCGTGTCCGATGTCGCCGTGACCGATGCCATGCCCAGCAGCATTCCGAAGGCTGCTATCGGCTCCATGGTGTAGGTGAACGGAATAAGCAAGGCGAACCCGGTGTGGCCACCAATGCCAGGAAGCAGCCCAATGGCCAGGCCGACAAAGACGCCGATGCATATATAAAGAAGACGCTCCGGCTGCAGGATCGTCTGAAACGCGTCCATGGCAGCCTGCAGCACATAGAAGTCGCCTAGCCCGTCCATTCTAGTTGGAACCCCATTTGTGTTGCTGGGAAGACACCATCTTGACGCGGTTCATCGCAGCTTGTCCCCGTTCGCAGCTCCTGTCTCCCGCAGCGGAGCCATGATCGGCTCAACCGGCCCTGCCCCAAGGCAAAGGATGTTCCCGACCAATCTGCGGGCCCATTCTTCGGGCATGCGGCGGATCGCGATAGCCATGAACTTCTCGACCACCACAGCCTCGTCGAGCCCCCGCTCGGGGAAGGAATGGCCGGGATCGTAAAGACATTCCTGCACTTCTGTGCTGCCGTCACCGAAGGTCACGCGCACCCGGCTGGGCATGCTGCCGGGCGCGCGTTCTGCAAAACCGCGCTCGACCCGCAGTTCGGTAACCTCGATCAGCCGCCGCATGTCCGGCGCTTCCCAGCGCTGGTCGCGGAACTGGTGATCTGTCATTGCGCCTTCGACCATCGCGACTGCGGGCAGGAAGGTGAAGCTGTGGTCGGCCGCTTCTCGGGTCTTCGGGAACCGGCGCTCGATTTCACCCTGCTGTTTCCGGATCATCGGCAGGTCGGCCATGATGACCTCGATCCGGCTGATCGCGTCGACGCGGGAACGAACCCGGGGATGCAGATCCAGCCCCGCCTTGATGGCGGTTTGCGCAGTGCCGATGCAGGCAAAGGGTTTGATGTTCGAGGTCATAATGAAGGGAGGCTGCTCGATCGGCCCCCATAGCCTCTCAAGCTCCAGCGAAGGGTCGAACACCTGGTGCAGCCCGCCCCTGTGGTCCAAGACCTCCAGCGGACCGGTGATACCACGCTCGGCCAGCAGTGCGCCCTGCACGCCGCTCTGCGCGATCATTGAATTGGCCAGGTTCTTTACTCCAGACAGCCTGCCCCAGCGCACCACCGAGGGCGTCGCGCAGCGAGCCGCACCCAGGGCTAGCGCGTTTGCCTGCCGCGCAGGATCGAGCCCGGCGAGGCGGCCGTAAATCGCTGCGGCGACAAGACCCGAAACCGAGGTGCCATCCCAGGCCGAGCTGAACGGCATCAGCTGTCGCAGTCGGCGGAAAAGCTCGTAGCCCATCGCAAGGGCCGCAATCATATCCGTTCCGGTCGAGCCGAACCGCTCTGCGGCTGCCAACGCGACTGGAATATTGTCGCTGCAATGGCCTGCGACGCTGAGTTCCCCTTCCTTCAGGAAAAACTGCACGTCGTTGTAGTCCAGCGACCGCACAAGTGCGCCGTTCAGCAAGACGGCCGACAGTATCGACGATTTCTGCGCCCGACCGATGAGTGTGCACTGGGGAGAGCCTCCCATCTCCTCAAGCATCGCAGCGACATTCACGGGCGTACTCACATCGAGCGCCGCGACCGCACAGGCGATGGAATCGGCGATCAGAAGCCGCGCTTGACGGGCAACGAGCGGGTCGGACCACAGCGGGTCGTCGGAGAGGGTCCATCGCGCAAGGTTGCGAATGGGCGCGGCCGAGTCGTTGCCCTCGTCGAAGGTATTCAGCAAGTTCTTCCTCCCATAGGGCGGGCCCATACAGCAATCGCCGGATGGCCCTCCCAACCACACCAGCATTCGATATCCTTCCGGAGATGCCCAATTGGAAGACGATATCGGCCCATAAGAAACATTACTGCACCCAGGGGCAATCTTCCTCACAGAAGATGACAGTCCAAAGCTGATCGCGCTCTCGCCAAGTCGTCAAAGACTGGGGTTTCTGGCAACGATTGAATGGGGCGGCCGCCAAATCCAATAGGTCTCGCACCGGTGAAGGCAATTACATTTTTGGTGCCGGCGATCAGCAAAGAGCCATAGGGAGGCGCCATGGCCGACAACCAAGCCATTTCTCCAGGGCAAGCCATTTCTGCAGGGCTTGCCGAATATATTCGGAAAGCCGCACACGAGCAGCTACCCGCCGAGGTAGCCAAACAGGGGCGCTTGCATCTGCTTGACACGCTTGCGGCCATGGTCTCGGGCAGAACGCTGCCCGCAGGCCGGGCGATCATCCCTTTCACGCGCGTCGCAGGCGGGCCGCAGATGGTATCGGTGCTGGCAACAGATATTCTGACTGGCCCAGCGCAGGCGGCAATGGCGAACGGGATGCTTGCCCACGCTGACGAAACGGACGACTCCCACGCACCCTCGCTGACCCACCCCGGATGCGCTATCGTTCCTGCCGCGCTCGCCGCCGCAGAGTGGCTGGCGCGGGACGGTGCCGCGCTCGTCCGCGCAGTCGTGCTCGGCTATGACGTCGGTACGCGGATGTCGATGGCTTTGGGCGGGAGCAAATTCGCCGACACCTATCACCTGAGCTCCCACGCCTGGGGCGGAGCTTTCGGCGCCGCGGCCGCTGCAAGCGCTTTGGGGCGCCTGTCCCACGAGCAGATTGTGTATGCGCTCTCGTATGCGGTGCAAAGCGCCTCGGGCAACCGCTGCTGGCTGAGGGACCCGGATCACGTGCAGAAAGCCTTCATCTTCGGCGGCATGCCCGCCCGCACGGGGGTTGAAGCCGCGAGCTTCGCCGCGGCGGGATTTACCGGCGTGAGCGACGCGATCGAGGGAACGCCCGGGCTCCTGGCCGCTTTCCCGCTGACGGCGGAACCCACGCGCCTCATGGACGGGCTGGGCAGCCGGTTCGAGGTCATGCGGACCTCCATCAAGAAGTGGTGCGTGGGCTCTCCCCTCCAGGCTGCTCTGGACTGCATCGAGGAAGCGGTGCGCGAATTGAAACTCGCCGAACCCGAAGTCGAATCGATCGTCGTGTCGCTACCTGAACAGCGCAGCCTGGTTGTGCAGAGCGATATGCCCGACGTGAACCTCCCGCATGCTCTTGCACTCTACCTGGTTGACGGCTCGGTCGGTTTCGCCAACCTGCACGATCACGCCCGCATGGCCGATCCCGAGGTGCGCCGCGTTACCCAACGCATTCGGGTGGAGCCACGCCCCGGTGCCAAGCGGAGTGAACAGGCGCACTTTACTCTGCGGACACGGGACGGCCGCCGCTTCTTTCGAGCGCCGGAACATGTGCGCGGCCAGCCGGGAAATCCAATGACCTCGGCGGAGGTGGCCGACAAGGCGCGCGACCTCTTCAGTCTCGTTCTTGGAGAAGCACGCGCTAGCGAACTAGTTGACATGGTGCTCTCCATCGAGTCCATCGCCGATGTGCGGGATCTGCGCCGCTTGTGGAGACGTGCATAGATGAATCGTGACGCTATCCGTGGGAACCTCTGGAAAATAGATAATTTCCGCTCCAGTCCTGGAGGAATTCTATATCGGGCGAGCCAAAATCTATTTCCTTGAATCCTCGAATGGTCCGAATTCTAGAGAAGCTCGATCACCTGCCGGAACGAAATCCGCGACAGGTGTTAGTCCGACCCGATCAGGCGGACCAGCAGAGGGAGGAAAAGAAATGAAAATCAATGCAATCTGGAAGGCGCTTGCCGTCGCCTTGGTCGTCATGGCCGGAACCACGAACACACAAGCGCAAAGCGTTGAAGAGTTCTACAGCCAGAACGACATAACGATGGTGGTCGGAACCGCTGCGGGCGGCTCCACCGATTTCTTCGCCCGGACGATGGCGCCGTACCTATCAAAATACATCCCGGGCAACCCGGATATCATCGTCCAGAACAAACCTGGCGCCGGCGGGCTGATTACTGCAGCAGAGCTTCAGACCACGATGCCGAGCGACGGTTCCTATATAGCCACCCTTCAACGCAACAACTTCACCGATCCGCTGCTCAGCGACGAACGAGTGGATTTCGACGCGCGCGAGGTCAAGCACATCGGCAGCGTTGGTAAGGAGATCTATGTCATCTTTCAGCATCCGGACGATCCGGGAACAACCACAGTCGAAGAGGCTCTGAATCACGAGATGATCCTGGCCGCAACCGGATCAGGCAGTGCCAACTACACCTACCCCCTGCTGGTGAATGAACTTCTCGGCGGTAAGCTCAAACTCGTCCCGGGTTATTCCGGCAACGAGGAGCAGGCGCTGGCGATCGAACGGGGCGAAGCCGACGGGCGCGCCGGCACCTACAGCATGACCCAGCGTGGCCAGCTGAAGCAATGGCAAGAGGATGGAAAGCTGCATTACGTCCTCCAGTTCGCTTTGGAGGACCATCCCGACCTCGCTGGGGTGCCGAATGTCTTCGATGCCATCAAGGACGATGAAACGCGCAGGATCTTTCGTTTCATGCTGATCCCCCAAGGCCTCGGCCGCATCTTCTCCGCTCCCGGAGATATTCCGGAAGACCGTCTTGCCGCATTGCGTGAGGCTTTCGTCCAGGCAGCCGAGGATCCCGCCTTCATCGCCGAGATGGAGCGCAGCGGGGCCGAGGCTGAATACACGACCGGCGAGGAACTCCAGGAAATGGCCGAGGAACTGATGGGTACGCCACCGGCCATCGTCGACCGGATCAAGACATTGATCTCGGGAAGCTGAACATTTCGCCCTTTCCAGCACCGGCCGCCCGTCAAGAAGGGGCGGCCGTCCATCTCGGCCCACGCAGGTTCGCCCAGCTCTATCGACGACCGGATGCATTTGCCGGATTTCTCGGCTGCGAGATTTCTCGGCGTGACTGATGAGGGGCCTGCCCCTTCCCCATGGGCGGCGCGAGAGCGGTGCTCTCCGCAACAGCCGGGGTCCGGTGGGGCGATCTCAATTCTCGCGGAGGCTGCGCCGCGCGCTGTCGAGGATCGGGCCGAGAAGATAGGCGAATGCGCTCTGCTCGCCGTCCATAAGCATCACTTCGGCAGGCATTCCTGGGACGAGCCTCACTTTGTCCAGGCTTGCGAGGTCTTCGGGAAGCACTTCCACCTTTGCAAGAAAATAGGACGATCCCGTACGTTCATCGGCCATCGCATCTGCCGAGACCGAGCGAAGCCTGCCATGAATCTGCTGCAGATTTCGCTGCCGGTAAGCCGTCAAGACCACGCGAGCGGACATGCCGGGCCTGATGCGCTCGATGTCCGTAGGTCGAACCCGGGCGTCGATGACCAGTTGGCTGCCGTCGGGCACAATATCGAGTAGCGGCTGCCCGGCGCCCACGACACCGGATACCGTATTGACCCGCAGGTTCATCACCGTGCCGTCGATCGGTGCGCGAATTATCGTGCGCTCCAGAATGGCCTCGCGCGATGGTAACTGGCCTTTGATCTCAGCGACGATCCTGCGAATATCGGCGAGTTCTGCACCGATCTTCTCCTGGCGCTCTTCGTTCAGGGTGAGCAGTTGCAGACGCGTTTCTCCGATCGCCTGTGCGTTCTCGGCGATCTTGGCGCGGTTCGCAGCTTTCGTGGCCTCAATGTCGGCGCGCCCGCGCTTCAACGCCAGAAGCCGCGGTTTCCGTGCTAGGCCTTGATCCAGAAGATGTTGGGCGGCCGCTATTTCTTCATCGACCAGTGCGATCTGCTCCTCCTCGGCGGCAAGCATCCCGTGATATCCAGCATTCTGCTCCTGCAGTTGCCGAATTCGGGCCTCGAGAATCTGTATCCGTCCCTTGTGCGCCGCACGCCGGCTGAGAAACAGCTGCTGCTGGCCTTGCACGACTTGCTGCAACCCCTTTGAATCTTTGAGGAAGAGCTCGGGAAAGCTGATTTCGGCAGCATCAGTCCGCTCTGCCTCGAGCCGCGCTTCGATGGCGAGTAGATGCAAGAGCCGCTCGCGCAGTTCCGCATCCAAAGCCTTGGCCTTGGTATCGTCGAGCGTGACCAAGGGCGCTCCAACCTCGACCGTCTCGCCCTCCCGCACGTGGATGGCTTGTATGATGCCGCCTTCAAGGTGCTGGATGGTTTTTCGATATCCGTCGGGGCTGATTATCCCGGGGGCGAGCGCCGCACTGGCCAGTGGAGCCAACGCGGACCAGCCGCCGAGCACCGATACAAACAGGACCGCCGCCACAATGCCCAATCGTCGCGGATACCGCGTAATGTCCCGGAGTGTGTCGGGATGCGTTGCCTTCCGATGCAGCAGGGCCGAGCGAAACAGCTGCGCGAAAACCAGCACCACAACCAACGTCGCTCCGCCGATCGCGGCGAGAATGGTGGCCTCACTCGCCTCCATTCCCCTGAGCGCCAACTGATCCCGGATCACGGCGATAAGAAACGTGTAGCCCGCTTGCAGCGCCTCGATCGCGCGGGAAAGCTGTGTTTCGACCCAAGCGGCCGTGAGATTGAGCGTATCCGGCATCTCGGACATGGTTCACTCCGCAGCGGATAGTCGGTCTTCGTGAGGCTTCGGCGCGTTTCGTCCCGGCTGGGCGGCCTGCGAAGCCACCGCCGCGGATGCGGCTGGTTGGACAGGCCTTATCAATTGATCGCGCGGGCCGAACGCGGCAACGGCACCACCGTGGAGGGCCACAACCTTGTCGGCGGATTTCAGCACCGAGGCGCGATGAGTGACAATCATCACCGTGGCCTTGCGCTGCTTGAGAATGGCCAGGGCTTCGATCAGTGCCCGATCACCGGCTTCATCCATATTGGCATTCGGCTCGTCCAGCACCACGAATGCAGGGTCGCCATACAGCGCGCGTGCAAGACCCAGCCGCTGCCGCTGTCCCAGCGAGATGAGCTGCGAGTGCAGGGCGATCTCGGTTTCGTAGCCGTCAGGAAGGGAAAGGATCAATTCATGCACGCCGGCAAGTCGCGCAGCCCGGATCAACGCGTTGCTGTCAACCTCACGGAAGCGGGCGATGTTCTGCGCCACGGTCCCCGGAAGGAACGCGACCTGTTGTGGCAGATAGCCTATATGCGGTCCGAGATCATCGGGATGCCAGTCGAACACGTCCGCCCCGTCGAGGCGCACATGGCCCTTCGCGAGTTTCCAGGCGCCCACTGCTAGGCGGCAAAGGGTCGACTTGCCGGCCCCTGAGGGGCCCAACACGGCGCAGTTTTCGCCCGGCTCGAGGGCGAAGCTGACGCCGTGGAGGATAGGGTCGCGGCTGCCCGGCGGAACGTAGAACACTTCCTCGAAGACCAGCCTTCCGGTGGGACGCGGCAGCGAGACGCGTTCGCCCTCGCCACGCCCGGCGCGGGCGAACAGTTCCTTCAGATTGGCGTGCGCGCTTCTTGCCGCGACGAAGGAGCGCCAGGCTCCGGTCGCCCGCTCGATCGGCGCCAGCGCACGCCCCAGTATAATCGAGCCCGCAATCATCGCACCGGCCGTGATGGCCCCCGCAAGAACATAGTAGGCTCCAACGGCCAGGATCGCCACCTGGAGCGCGATGCGGATGCTGCGGGAAAGGGAAAGGATCGTCGTCGTCCTGTCGCGGAGCGACTGTTGCTCGGCGCCGATCCTGGCGTGGCCGAGGCGCCAGCGCTCGAACACTTGCCGCGCCATGCCGAGCGGACCGATCGTCTCGCCGGCGTCGACGAACCGGACAGCGTTCTCATGGCTCTCGCGCATGTCGGCTTCGGCCCGCTTCTGGCGGGACCGTGTCAGCAAGTCGTTCGTGATCGCCAGTCCCAGGAGCAGAACGGCTCCGGCCGTGCCGACCAGCCCGATCGCCGGGTGAAGCGCCCACATGAAGGCCAGAAAAATGATGCTCCAGGGAGTATCTAGAAACGCCAGCGCGGCATCGCCCGCATAGAAGTTGCGCAGATTAGCGACGTCGCGGATACCGGCATTGCTGTTCTCCCCCGCCAGCCGCGCCTCCATCGCGCGCTTCAGCATGGGGGTATTCAGCTCCGTGTCGATCCAGCCCGCCGCCCGGCCAAGGATCATCCGCCTGGATTGTTCGAGCGCGCCGTAGATGGCGGCGGCGAAGAGGGCAATCACCGTCAGCCACAGAAGCGTGTCGAGCGAGCCGCTGGTGAGCACGCGATCGTAGACCTGAAGCATGTAGATTGCCGCCACCAGAAGAAGCAGGTTCAGCAGACAACTCAGCCCGACGAGCAGCGGTATCTGCCCGCGCACGGCGCCCATGACTTCCGTAAGGCGGGTGGTGTTGGTCTGCCGAGGCATCGGTTATGGATCCGCGAGAAAAACTAGCCGGGAAAAGGCGGGCCCGCCTGTGGGCGGGCCCGCATCCTGTCAGACGACAGCGTCGTCGAGATCGACCGAGAACGCGTCCTCGCTGCTGTCGGTATCACCATCGAAGAGCGTTGCCGTAAGGTCGAGGCGGAGCGGCTCGGGATCGAACGTCTCCGAGGTGGTGAACTCGATCGTCGGGATCTTGATGACGCCCGTGCCCATGTAGAGCTGGACCGCATCGATGTCGTTCGACCCCTCGGGATCACCGACCGTGAAGGAGACCAGGCCCTTCCCCGCGGCCGTAAGATCGCCCGCGAGGACTTTGACAGGCGCACTGACCGTGCCGTCGGCGTAGTAGATACGATAGAAGAGGTCCTCGTTCGCCGGGGTGTAGCCACCGTTCGTCTGGTCGTTGATGATCACGGTCATGCTGCTGACCATGGTATCCGGGTCGATAACGAAGCTCTCATCGAACTTGCCGCCCTGGGTTATGTCACCGTCGATCCCGGCGTTCGCGTTTCCGTCGAACAGATTATTGCCGAGTCCGATTCCCGCGGTGCTGACATTCATCTCCGCCGAGCTGAGATAGGTGGCGCCGGCCTCGATCGCTGCTTCGCCCGCATCGAGGAAGACCTTGATGTCATTCGGATCGGTCGTGGCATTCACCGCTGAGAACACGATATCGATGCCATCGACGGTCAGCGTGCGCACCGGATCCGGCCCGCCCGCGTCGAGGCTTCCGTCTTCGGTCGAGAACGTGGTCGTCGACTCCGGCGGAACCGTAACCAGGAGCTGGTAACTGTCATTGTCCGGATCGAAGGTCAGCGTGAATTCCACGGTGTCGTCGATGCCGTCACCGTTGAAGTCGTCCGTGATCGACCCCTCGAAGGCGAAGGCGCCCGTCTTCGTGAAGGTGCTGTTGGCTGCACTGGTCACGACAGTACCGTTCTCGTCGATCTCGTAGCTGTCGAAGGTCACACCAAGAGAGTCGAACCCGTCGCTGCCGGGATCGTCGAACCAGTCACCTTCAGCACCCGCGGCGTATGTGCCGGTCGAGTTGTCGACCGTAACGTCCGGCCCGTCATCCTCGAACCCGATCAGGCTGCCAAGCTCGATCTTGTCCGAGGCGGTGTCGGTGTCGCCGTCGGTCAGCACTGCCTCGAGCTCGACCAGGCCCGCGGCCATGCTCACCGCGCTGTCGTGGTCGTTCAGGTCCGCGCCGTGGTCGAGCGCCCGGTAGAGCGTCGTCGTGACGTCGCCCGTCGAGCCGTCGACCGCGATGGTGAACACGAGGTCGTTGGTGCCCGAGGTGCGGCCCTCGACCACGCCGCCATTGTCGACCAGCACCACGGCTTCGCCGGTGGCGGTGTCGGTGAGGCCCGTCGCCCCGGCATTCAGAACCAGCGAATAGAGCTTGCTGGCCTCGCCGTCCTCGCCCGCATCCGCGGTCTCGGAGAACAGTGCTGCCGCGGTCGTCACCGCATAGCCGATGGCGCCCGCCGGCGCACCGGCGGCGGTCTCGTCGTCCGGCTGCGCGTTGCCGGGTTCGTCCTTGCTCGAGCCGGCGGTGCCGACCGACTCGTCGACCGCGATCGTCGGCGACAGCGATGTCAGGTCGATTGCAGGCCCGTCATCCTCGAACCCGATCAGGCTGCCAAGCTCGATCTTGTCCGAGGCGGTGTCGGTGTCGCCGTCGGTCAGCACTGCCTCGATCGTCGTCCGGCTGCGCGTTGCCGGGTTCGTCCTTGCTCGAGCCGGCGGTGCCGACCGACTCGTCGACCGCGATCGTCGGCGACAGCGACGTCAGGTCGATCGCCGGCCCGTCATCCTCGAACTGGACGTTCGAGCCGACCTCCACGGCGTCGGTCGAGACCTGGAACAGCGTGAAGCCGCCGAGATCGAAGCTGATGTTCGAGCCTTTCCCCGATGTCGGCTGGGCATTCTCGATCAGCACGCGCTGATGATCGCTGTCGGTCGTGAAGCCCACGACGTCCCCGGACTTCACGCCCGAAACGATGACGCCATCCCCGTCGACGGAGAACGCGGCGGCCACGCCATTGATCGTGACGCCCGTGATAGTCACGGCGGCATCGTCCGCATCGCCGAGGCCGTCGACGAAACCGGTACTCGGTTCGTAGTCCGTCGTGTAGGCGGTGATCTTGATGCTAACTGTCGTCGAGGCGCTGCCCGGGTTTACCTGCGAGACGGTGAATTCGCCTCCCCGAGCGTCGACCAGTTCCGCAAAGGTGATGTTCGCCTCAACATCGGCCTCGGTCTGGCTGAGGTTCGGGACGATGAAATCGTTGTCAGGAGTGGAGGTAGAGCCGCTGACATACGTAAAGTAGAGCCCCTCTCCGGCCTTGACCTGCTGGCCGTTGGTCCCGAGAGCGGTATCGGCCGTCCCACTCGTATTCACGGTATCTCCGGACGAGATGTTCTCGCCCTCGGACTGATTGGCCGGATCCCGTCCTGTCACGACGATCGCCGCGTCGAGGCTGCCGAACCACATGAAGAGGTTATTGCCCGCCGGGGCACCTGCAAAGCTGAAGTCGGTCTGCGAGGTCGCCGCCACGTAGAGCTTGTTCGTCAGGTCAAGGGAATCGTCATGATCCTCGCCGTCGGGATGCTGCAGCGTGTAGCCGTCCATGAGCACGGTCCACATCTTGGCGCCGGTGACCTCGCCGCTGCCGTTCTCCACCTCCTCGAGGTAAATGGCAAAAACAATGTCCGTTCCGTCACCGGATGCGGTGTTCCCCGCCACACCATAGACGATGTTGTTGTCGGTCGGATCGGCGAACAGGAATATCTCCGTGCCGTCCACCGTGAAGAGCCCGCTGGAGAAGGTTGACGTGATCCCGCTCGCATAGCCCGTGAATGGATCTCCGTCCGAATTGGCTGCAAGCGAAAGGTCGGTGATTTCCACGCCCGGGTCGGCCGAAACGTCGACGATGTTGTCACCTTCGTCATCCGCCGCATTGGCCCCGTCGCCATAACCGCTCAGCGCGGCCTCCTCCAGCGTCAGGCCATAAAAGGTCAGCCGAGCCGAAAAAGCGGCTGGCAAGCGGCTATCCGAAATATCGTTATCGTCAGCGTCACCGGCGACGACGGTCGTGAAGCCATTTTGCAGATCTTCGGTCTCATCGAGGACCACCAGTTGGCCCGTCTTGGTAATAGCCATGATCTTTCCTCCCACCGTTCTCCTTGTATCGGTCGGACCGCGATATCCGCCGCTGGTCCGCCTCTCGGAGTGGCACAGACTTCACCGCATGCGCGGGCAGCTTCCCGCACATCAGCAAAATCCAGGTGTTGGCATTTGAATACAGCGTGTTTACAGGGGGTGGACGAATCTGGAGCGCGCCGCTACGGCTTCAGCTCTTCACCCCATCAGGCATTTCCACAGCAAATTTCCATCACTGTGCTGTAAGCGCTGCAATGTTGGAATCTTCCCGGCATGCAAACACTCCCCAAAACAGTTTGAATGCAAGCGGACCATATATATTATAGAGAAAACAACCAAAAACAATAAATAAAACATCATTCAAAGGACTAGAAATAACGAAAATTATTCATTCATATTATGTATATACATTATTTAGATGGCCTCCGATAAATCATTTGAATTAGCCTCGCACCTCCTTTCGGCCGATACCGCACCTTGAGCGGCAGCATCTCGGTGATGGATTACGGAAGGGCCAAGTTCTAGCCGATCCTCAACAATGCGAAGATCAGGGACATTCTTTCTGACGTGCTCCTCCTCGGGTTGAGGCCCGGATCGCGGGAAATCCTGTCGAGAGCCTCGGCGCAGACGACATCGAATCGACGTGCTCGTGCATCTGACAGGAACTGGCTTATCCCCGTCCTTCTGCCGGGCAGGAAGCGCGGCGAGGTGCATGCCGAGCTACGTGGCGAGCTGATGGTGCATCCTTGGGGACGTTAGGACAAAGGTTGAAGCCGCCCCCGCAACCAAAAGCACAACAAAAAACCCCGCTAAACAAATCGGTTAGCGGGGTTTTGTTTTGGCTGCTCACAGGTCGGTTCAATCAACGACTTAACTTTGCGGGTTCAAATCGGGGGCGCGTACCTCGCAAACCAATAACGGTTCGTAGAAGGGTGGCAAGGCGGCGGGAACGCCACCTCGGAGAAAAGAGGCGGGCAATGAGTACCTGGTCGCTGAACCCGGTTGGAGACCGGCAATCACCTCATTAATCGTTTGCTACGGTCATCATGCCACTGCTCCTTGGGCGGCTACTCATAGCGATCGTGGCGGCGCACCCAGTCCATCCCCTCGGTTTCATTGCGGCCCTTCGAAGCGAGATCGAGCATATTGTAGGTGCCCATCATCACCTCAACGCCGCGCCCATAGGTGGAGTAGGTGCGGAAAACCTCGCCCACGTCGTTCTTAAAGAACGCGCTGACGCCGGGCCATTCCTCGCCGGTCTCCGACCATTCGCCGAAATTGTAGTCGATCTCACCCGTGGCGATTTCTTCCGGTGTAAAGCTGACGCGGAAATCGTAGTTGAAGTCGTTGCCGAAGGACGACACCCATTTGAACTGCCAGCCCATGCGCTTGCGGTAGCGCTCGATCTCGACAAGCGGTGCGCGCGACACGGCGATCATGGTGACGTCGTGATGCGCCAGATGCATGTTCATGCCGTCGGTGTGATCGGCCATGAAGGAGCAGCTCGGGCAGCCTTCCTTCCATCCCGGAGCGAACATGAAATGTTGCACCAGAAGTTGCGATCGGCCGTCGAAGAGATCAGCGAGCGTGCGCGGGCCATCCAGCGTGTCAAACACGTATTCCTTGTCGATGCGCACCCATGGCAGGGCGAGCCGTTCTCGCGCGACCTTGTCGCGAAGATGCGTGAGTTCCTTCTCCGCCTTCAGCAGGTCCCGGCGGGCGGTCAGCCAGTCATCGTGTGAAACAACAGCGTGTTGCATTGTCAGTCTCCTTCGGTTTGGGTGACGGGAATGTCGCGGCGCTGCGAACGGGCGGGTAGGAGTTTCAGCCACGGCGACAGGTGAAAGAAGATCATCAGCAGGTACATCAGGGCCATGTCGTTGATCGGCAGGGAAGTTGAGGCGGCAGAGCACATCGTCATGCTAGGCGAGCCGGCGGCGGAAATCCCGGCCATCAGTGCGAAGATCGGGGCAGCGGCGAGCCCGAGCCAGCCGGTCACACCGACCGCTGGCCCGAGCAACGAATCGACCTTCCCTGTCACTGCAAACTTGCTCATTTCCGGCCCTCCGGTCGAGTTCACCGTTTCCAACGGTTGGGATACGGAGACGCTATCTCGGACGGAGGGCCGGATGGGAGTTACAAGTGTGGCGGGATTTCGATGGACTCGCTGACCACTGCCGCGTGCAAACTATGCTCGACCAAGTTTTGTCCGCGCAACGGATTTTGCGCCCGTTGCCGGGCTAGCTATTCAAAGTGTTTTCGCAGGAAACTTCCAGTGTTCGTATAGTGCGCCACAAGCCGTTGAACCGCACGGTCCGCATCGCGGGCGAGCACGGCATCGGCGATGCCCTCGTGCTCTGCGCGCACGTCGCGCTCGGGATAGGCCACCGAGCTTGCTGCTTTGCGGTACCGCACATTCTGATCGTAAAGCTCATCGCAGGAATTAAGCAGGAAACGCGAGCCGCAGCGCGAGATGAGCGTCAAGTGGAAATCCTTGTGCAGCTTCTCCCACTCGTCATTGGTGGCGACTGGGTTGCCGCCCGAGTTGCGGGGCGCGCGAGAGAGGCGATAGGCGGCGATCACGAGCTCCTCCTCCCAGCGCTTATCGCCATGCGCTATCGATTCGCGCAGCGCGCGCTCCTCTAGCCAGCACCGCGTTTTCAGCAACTCATCGAACTCCTCGAGGCTGATAGACGAGACGCGGAAACCGCGCTGGTCGAGCCGCTCGACGAGCTGATGCGAAGTGAGCAGGCTGAGTGCCTCCCGAATGGGGCTAGCCCCGGAATCGTAGCGCTGGCGCAGATCTTCGATCTTGAGCTTTGCTCCCGGCTCCAGAACGCCGGAAATGATGTCGGCTCGAAGCCGCGCATAGATGCGACTCGTCAGAGAGGCGGGGCCTCCCTCCGTCTCAGATTCTTCACCAGAAGCCGACTTTGTCGATTTTATCCTGTCGAGCATGGCTGTTTGAGAGCCTCCTGCGGAAGGTAAGGCGCAGGAACCATGAAGAAGCCGAACAAACCGTACCCGCGCCATTTGTTGCAGATATAGCGGAGCGTAAAGGACAGCACAATCGCTATCCTGGCTTGCAGGAAGAAAATTGATTTTTCGATTTACAGAGCAAAAAAATCGATTATTACGAGGGCAAGGTTGAATGGAGAGGATTTCAGGATGAGGACGAATCATATCGAGGACGGCAAATGGTGGGTCAGCCCGTACAATTTCATACCCGAAGTGTTGAAGATGCTCGACTTGCCGCAGAAGGTGGAAATTCACGACGCGACGCTCCGAGACGGCGAGCAGACGCCGGGCGTGGTTTTCACGGTCGATGCTAAGATCCGCATTGCCCAGAAGCTCGATGAGGTGGGTGTCGATCGGATCGAGGCGGGCATGCCGGCCGTCTCGCAACAGGACCGCGAGGCGATCAGGGAGATTTCAAAGCTCGGGCTGAAGTCGCGCATCTTCACCTTTGCCCGGGCCATGAAGCAGGACATCGACCTAGCGCTCGAATGCGGCGCCCATGGCGTCATTATCGAGGTGCCGATCGGCTACCCCAAGCTCAGAACCCAGTTCGGTTGGACCTGGAAGGACGTGCTGGAAAAAAGTGCGCCGGTCATCAACTATGCGCGCGAGCAGGGCCTTTACGCCGTGTTCTTCCCCTACGACACAACGCGGGCGCGTCCGGAAGACCTGTCGGACCTGTGCAAGGGCATCATGGACCTCTCGCCGCCCGATTCCATCGGCATCGTGGATACGATGGGCTGCGCCACGACCGAGGCCGTCAAATATATGGTGCGCTGGGTCAAGGAGATGACGGGCCTGCCGATCGAAATCCACACGCACAACGATTTCGGTATGGGCGTCGCCACCGAAATCGCCGCGGTGGCGGCAGGGGCACAAGTAGTGCATAGCGGCGGCAACGGGCTCGGTGAGCGCACGGGCAACGCCGCGCTGGAAGAGCTCGTCATGGTGCTGCACATTCTCTACGGCTACGACACGCCCTATAGACTCGACAAGCTGACGGAACTCGGCGATCTCTTGTCAGAGCTTTCCAACGTTCCCATTGCGCGCAACAAGCCGGTTCTCGGCTCGGCGAACTTCACCCGCGAGTCCGGTATCGGCATCAACTTCGTCGTGCACGATCCTCTCATCATGTTCGGCACGCACCCACAGCTTACCGGCCGCAGGGGTGAGGTGGTTCTGGGCAAGAAGAGTGGCAAGGCTTCCATCCACTACAAGCTCGAGGAATTGAAGCTCGGCGAGGCAAACGAGGATGAGGTCGCCGAAATTCTCGATACGGTGAAGAAGAAGGGCATCGCCAAGCGCGACATCCTGACCGACGAGGAATTCCGGCAGATCGTTGGCGGCGTTTTCTCCGCTCGCGCGGCCTGACCGGAGTCTGCAAGATAGCACAACGTCATAGCCCGCTGGGCTTGGCGTGGGAGGTGAGGATGGGCGTGAAGCTTGATGAACATCATTTGGCGCGCGGTGAGACCCACTCACCTTTGATACGGGACCGGGCCTTCATCGCCGGCAATGGTTCGCCGAGGAGGCTAAGCGCGCCTATGCGAGGTGATCCCGCACCGTCCAGTGACCGCAGACTCGTCGTCGTTAAGGAGCCTGCGGGCGTCGTAGCGCTGGTCACGCCCTGGAATTTCCCGCTGGCACCTATTGCGCGCAAGATTGCCCCGGCGTTGGGTGCCGGATGCACCGTGGTCGCCAAGCCTGCAGAGGATACGCCCCTTTCCGCCCTTGCGCTGGCGCAGTTTGCAGAGGTGGCAGGAGTTCCCGCAGGTGTCATCCCGAGCTGATGCTGCTGCGGCCTTAAGAGACCGTGCGTCCAAAAGGACGCTGCACAAGCACGTTGCGCTGGAGAACCTCGCCGGTGCTACTCGAGCATGCCTACCGGAACGCGCGGGCTCGCTTCTCCTTTGAGGCGCCGCTTTACAGCAGGAGACGCAATCACCGCGCCCGCGCTTGCGAATGCCTCGTGGTTCTTCTCGATGTCATCGAGGGGGTAGAGATAGTTGACCATCAACCCGTGGGACTGAGCTAGGCCCTTCGCGCTGACATCGCCGAGGAAATTGAGCCGCTCCAGCCGCGCACCATTGCCGAGGTGGAAGCGGGCGACCGGGTCGAGCGGGCGCCCCTTGCCCGATCTCGCCTTCAGAAAATACCACGCGGCAGCGGACAGGAGCGGCCGGCGCAGACGCTCCGTCTTTTCCTCGTCCGCATACCAGCCTTGCTCATCGAGCAGGCGGAGCGCCTCTTTCGTCTCATCGTCAAGAGCATCGGACCTCTCCTGGGCACGCTCGGCATCGAGCCAGCGCGCGTAGCCCGGGACAGGCGAGAGGGTGACGAAGTTCTTCAGACTCGGCAGTTCTTCCTTAAGCAGGTTGACCACCTGTTTGATAAGAAAGTTGCCGAACGAGACACCGGCGAGCCCCTTCTGGGTATTGGAAATGGAATAGAACACCGCCGTCGTCGCCTCGCGCGCCCGGATCGGCGTGCGGTCCTGCGCCAGTAGAGGGGCGATGGCCGCAGGAATTTCGGAGGTCAGCGCCACTTCCACGAAGATCAACGGCTCATCGATCAACTGCGGATGGAAGAAAGCAAAGCAGCGACGATCCTGCGGCTCCAGGCGCCCGCGCAGATCGTCCCAGTCGGAGATGGCATGCACCGCCTCATAGCGGATGATCTTTTCAAGGATGTGCGCCGGCGTTGTCCAGTCGATGGATTGCAGCAAGAGAAATCCCCGATTGAACCAGGAGGAGAACAGATCGGCGAAGTCCACGTCCACGGGCCTCAGTTCCGGGTTGGACCCCAGATATGCCAGAATATCCTCGCGCATGCGCACGAGTGCTGCCGTGCCCCCATGCGCCATATTCAGGCGCCTGATGAGCTCTTGCCGGCGCGGTTCGGTGGCCCGGTGAAGCGCGTTGAGAGCGAGGGCATCAGGCTTGGCGCACCAGGCCTCGATTGCGGTTCCCACGCCGCGCTCGTCTGCGCCGAAGTGCTTCGCCAGCGCGGTCAGGAAGGCAAGCCGCGCTTCCGGGCTGGCCCCGGCATAAATATCGAGCACCAGTTGCGCCAAGGCGGCGCTTGAAGCCTCGCCGCGGCCGGACAGGAGTTGCTCGCTGAGGGAAACCAGATTGCCGGAGCTTGCCCCGCGCGGACGGCCGAGCATGGTTATGCCCCGCTCGCTGAGTTGGCGCAGAAATTCGCGGAAGAGCGAGCTTGCCATGTTTGCCGATCCCTAGACCGCTCCCTGCCGCGCCACGGCGTCCACCAGCACGAAGGCGATCTGGCAGGTCTCGGTTCCGCGGTTCGACCAGGCATGATTGGTGCCGCGCTGGACGACCACGTCGCCCGTCTTGAGATGCACCTCCGTATCGTCCAGCAGCATGGTAATCTCGCCGCTGAGGATGATGGCATAATCGACGCTGTCGGTGCGATGCATGAAGGGGTGCCGCGCGTTCTCCACGATGTTGGCGGCCGCACCCATCTCCGCAAAGGCAGCCTTGCCGTCAAGACGCGCCAGCACCTCCGGGTCCTCCGGCTCGAACTCCACGACGCGGAAGACCGTCCCGCCCTTGGGCGGGTGCAACACGAGCGGACCTTCCACCGTCTCCTCGGGGCCGTCGAACTCCGCTGGGGAGGAGGTCGTCTGCCAGAAATTCGTCAGCGTCACGCCGGGGCGGTTGGGCCGCTGGAGGATGTTGAAGGCTTCCTTGTCGGAAACTACCACCGCTTTGCCATCGTCGTTGTGACCGGTCACCACGCGGCGGAACTTTCGTGCCATGTCTATTTTCTCCGTTGATTGCGAAAAGGGTCAGTCTTTGGGTTGCGCGGCGGGAGAAGTTGGGTCCACCGCGGCGGGCGCTGCCTGCGCACCGGCGAGAAACCATGCCGCCAGCAATACCGCGACACCGGCCACATCGGTGATCAGCCCGGGCTTCATCAGCACCACGCCGCCCGCAAACAATATTGCCCGCCAGAAAGGCCCGAGCGGGGTGCGAAGCTGGCCCACCACCGCCGCCGCGATCGCCAGCACGCCGAGCAGTCCACTTGCCGCCGCGCCGATGATCTCGCCTGCCTCGCCCTGCATCATTATGGCAGGGCCGAGAAAGAACATGAAAGGGAGGAGATAGCTGGTGATGCCGTAGAAGAAGGCGGTCCAGCCCACCTTGTTGATATCCGCGCCGGCAATGCCGGCGGCCACGTATGACGCAAGTGCGACCGGCGGGGTGATGGTGGACACGCAGCCGAAGAAGAAGACGAACATATGCGCGGTAAGCAGCGGAACACCGATAGTGACCAGCGAAGGCGCCACTACGGTGGCGAGGATGAGGTAGGCGGCGGTCGTGGGAAGGCCCATGCCTAGAACGATCGCGGTCAACATGGTGAGCACCAATGCGATCAGCGGTTCGCCGCCGGCGGCGGTCACGATCATGCCGGCGATCTTCGGGCCGAGCCCGGTGATCGAAAGCACACCTGAAATGATGCCGGCAGCCGCACAGGCGATCGCGATGGGCACGGCGCCTTCCACACCGCTGATGATGGCGCGCGCGACACGCGTGAAGAAATCGCGGTCGAGTCGCCGCCGCACGACGATATCCGCGAGCACAATGACGACAATGGCGGCGAAACACGCCTTGAAAGGCGAGTAGCCGGAGACCATGAGGCCGAGAAGAGTAAAGAAGGAAAGCAGGAACGGCGCGCCACCGACCAAGAGGCGCCACCCGCGCATCTGTTCCACGGCGTGGGGCAATGCGATGCCGGCGCCCGGTTTCAGCCCATTCTTCACCGCCTGCAGGTGAACGACGAAGAGGATGGAGACGAAGAAGAGAAGCGCAGGCAGGGTGGCCGCCTGCATGATGTCCACGTAGGGGCGGCCGATCAGCTCGGCCATGACGAAGGCGGCTGCGCCCATCACGGGTGGCATGATCTGCCCGCCGGTCGAGACTACCGCCTCAATGGCACCGGCCTGGTGCGGTGCGTAGCCCTCGCGCTTCATCATCGGAATGGTCATGGAGCCGGTAACGGCGACATTTCCGGCGGCGGACCCGGAGATCATCCCGATCAACGCGGAGAAGATGACCGCCGTTTTCGCTGAGGCCGCGCGCATGGAACGGGTGAGCCGGCTAGCCAATGCAAGGAAGAAGTTGCTCGCGCCGAATTGCCCGAGGAAGGCGCCATAGATGGCGAAAAGCACTATATAGCTGGCCGATACGCCGATCGGGATGCCGTAGATTCCCTCGCTGGTCGTCGACAGGAATCCGGAAAGCCGCTTGATGGTGTAGCCGCGGCCTTCGAGAAATCCCGGCAGATGGGGCGAGACAAGCGGATACACGAAGAAGGCAGCGACGATCAGCGCAAGCATCAAGCCCACTCGCCTGCGTGCTGCCTCGAGGACGAGAACGAGGAGCACGAGGCCCACCATGGCGTCGCGTGCGGTGCCCGTCCCTCCGGAGAGAGCGATCGCCTGCCAGCGCCAGTAGAGATAGAGACTTGCCGCCGTGGCCACCGCAGCTAGGGCAACACCGAAGGCCTTATCCAGCCGCGAGGCGTCAAGCCGATGCAATGTTGGCGTGGAAAGATAGACGATCGCCAAGGCGCCCATGAGATGGACAATGCGCACGTCCTGTGTGGACAGCACTATCACTCCCGCCACGTTGAGCAGGTGAAAGGTGCCAAGCAGGAAGGCGATGGCGCTTATAAGGACCGGCAGGCGGAGCGGCATGTTTTTGACCGTCGATGGATACTGCGGAGATCAGCCCCTCCCGAGCGGCGGCTGCCGAATTTATCGGGAGAGGCCTGGGGCGCGAAAGGTTTTGAGGGCTATTTGCCGTCGAAGTAGCGTTTTGCACCGGGATGCAATGGGATCGGTAACGATTTCGACTGCGCTGGGTCGATCTGCTTGGCCACGGCGTTTTCGGCAGCGAACTCGTCCATGTGGTCGAATACCGCCTTGGTGATGGCGTAGACCTTGTCGGCATCCATGTCCGCATTGACGATCAGCGCATTGTTCACGCCAATCATCGTCGCAGAGTCATTAGTTTTGTAGGTCTCCGCCGGAACGCTGATCGAAGTGTAGTAAGGATGCTCCGCGACCACGGCACTCAGCTTGTCCTCGGCAATCGGAACGAACCTGATATCCTTCGTTGCCTGAATCTGGGTGACAGCGGAGGTGGGATAGCCCGCGAGTGCCAGGGCGGCATCCACATTGCCGTCGCCCAATTCGCTGAAGCCATCTGCATAGGACAAGAAGCTCGCCGTGATATCGTCGAGCGACATGCCGTAGGCGGCGAAGAGATCGCCCAGCACGCTCACCGTGCCGCCACCAGCAGGCCCGACCGCCACGCGCTTGCCCTTGAGGTCCCCAACATCTCGAATGTCGGACCCTTCCAGCGTCACGATGTGCAGCACGCTGGGGTGCAGGGCGGCTACACCGGCAATCGGCAGCTTGCCGTCCTCGTATGGCCCCGTACCGTTGGCGGCGAAATAGGCAAGGTTGTTGTTGGTAATGCCGATGTCCACCTCGCCATCGGCAACCAGCCGTGGGTTCTGCAGCGCTCCCTGGGTGACGATCGGCACCATTGTGGCGCCTTCCACATACTTCGAGACCAGATTTGAGATGGCCTGCCCTATCGGATAGAAGGCGCCGCCCTGGCTGGCTGTTCCGATGCGCAGTTCCTCCGCCCGCGCGACACCCAACGCCAGCCCAAATGCCGCAGCGATCACGGCAATCCTGCCGAGAATCCGTTTCATATATTCCTCCCTTTTGCCAGCCTAAGATCGAAAGGCATGGCCAGCATCATGGCGATAAACGGGCCGCTGTCAATATAATATCGATTTTTCTGTGATATTCGCCACTATGATCGATTATTTTGATTTCGGGATACCGAAGTCGTGGCTGAGATTGCGTCGAGAGTTGCAATTGTGCGAGGTTCAGTCGAACGCGGCGCGCTGAATGCCGCCTGTGCAGAAATCACCAGCACCCCGGTAGCCGAGTGCTCCATAAACGCAGCCTGCGCCGGTTCTAAAACCATTTGAGATCCCGCGGCGTTCCCCCTCTCGCATCAGTGTGTTCGGGGCCCTTACAAAGCGCCTTGTTCGATACGGTTCCGGCGGCTACCTGTCGGCTTTTCCCGATGCCCGTTTGAGCTGAAGCTGGATGATGGGCACCACCTCAACCGTTGAGCACTTTGGGTCGTCCCGGCCAAAAAACCGTCACCCGTCCAATCCGGCTCACGGTTAGCCTTTATCCGGTCTGGACAGAGGTAGCCTTACTCCGCTGCGTCGCGCTGAGGCCCGTCCGCCACGTCGGGGTGGCCGGGGGCGGTCTCGCAGCCGAGGTCCGGGAAGGCGAGCACGCGGTGCCCATGAAAATCGGTGCGAGCGACAAGCAGGCCGCGCTCCTCGAAATAGGCGAGCAGACGCCGCGCCCGGCGCGGCGAGTGGCTGCCATAGGCACGCGCCAAAGCGGCGTCGGAGGGGCAGGGATCCTTGTTGATCGCAGCGCGGGCGACCATCAAGAATATGCCCTGAAGATCCTCTGGCAATGTTTCAGAGAGCGACAGCGCCATCGCCCAGGCTTCGCCACCAGAGCTTTCATCGACGCCGGCGCGGGCTATCACCAGCCGCCGGCGGAAGGTGGAAAGCGGCAGCGGCTCTCCGGGCACGCGGTGGATACGGCAGCGCACTTGAAAATCCTGATAGAGCACGGCATCGGAGCGGAAAGCCGCATCGGGGTCTTCTAGGATCTCGCGCAGCACCGCGTCGATGCCGGCATCGCGCTCAGCCTCGTCGATGACGGTGAAAGCCGGCTCGGCCGGCGGTTCCGGCGCTGGCCTGGGCCGCGACAGTAGCGTCAGAAGGTCGGCTGTCGGAATCGGTTTGGGCGGCGGTTTGCGCACCACTGTAGAGGCTTCTTCGGGACCGGGCGTGAGGATCAGGTCGCGGGCGTCCTCCGGCGCCTCAGGCAGCGGCATGAGTTTCGGGCTGGTCGAGCGCGCAGAGGTTTCGACAGGCCCGATGGTGATCGCCAACGGTCGGCGCGACAAAGCCGGGCCCAGCGCGATGAAGTTTCCGCGTTGAAGTTCGCGGAACATCTCAGCTTGGCGACGGTCCATTCCAAGCAGGTCGGCGGCGCGCGCCATGTCGATGTCCAGGAAGGTGCGGCCCATCAGGAAATTGGAGGCTTCCGCCGCGACGTTCTTCGCCAGCTTGGCCAGGCGCTGGGTGGCGATGACGCCGGCCAGCCCGCGCTTGCGGCCGCGGCACATCAGATTGGTCATGGCGCCCAGCGAGAGCTTTCGCGCATTGTCCGAGACTTCGCCGGCAACGGCGGGCGCGAAAAGCTGCGCCTCGTCGACCACCACGAGCACGGGATACCAATGGTCTCGCTCAACATCGAACATGCCGCCGAGGAAGGCGGCTGCGGCGCGCATCTGCTGCTCGACCTCGAGCCCCTCGAGATTGAGCACGACGGAGACGCGGTGCTGACGCACGCGGCCGGCGATGCGCGTGAGCTCCGCCTCGGAGCGGGCGGCGTCGACCACTTGGTGGCCGAATTCTTCCGCCAGCGTGACAAAATCGCCTTCGGGATCGACGATGCATTGCTGCACCCAGGGCGCACTTTGTTCCAAAAGGCGGCGCAGCAGATGCGACTTGCCGGACCCGGAATTGCCCTGCACCAGCAGGCGGGTCGCGAGCAGCTCTTCCAGATCCAGCTCCGCCACGGCGCCGCCGGCCGTGGCGCCCATGTCGATGTTGACCTTCATCCGGCACCCTTTCGAGCACCGTCCTTAGCATTTGCTGCCACGCAGCGCGAAGCATTGCCGCAGGGATTCCCACAGGCACGATCGCGCGGATGAAGGTGGCCGATTTTGACCTGCCACGGGTAATTTCCTCCAGTTTTGATTAGAGTCCGGCCTCATTTGAAGGACGGACGGATGAAGCGAAAGCGGTTTACGGAAGAGCAGATCATCGCGGTTTTGCGCGAGCAGGAAGCCGGTGCGAAGGTGGCGGATGTCTGCCGCAGGCACGGCATTTCCGATGTGACCTATTACAATTGGAAAGCCAAGTATGGCGGCATGGACGTCTCCGATGCCAAGCGCCTGAAAGCGCTCGAGGAGGAGAACGCCAAGCTGAAGAAGCCGCTCGCCGAGCAGATGCTGGATGCGACGGCACTGCGCGAGCTTCTGTCAAAAAAATGGTAAGGCCCGCTGCAAAACGCGACGCCGCTGCACATCTGAGGGCCGCCATGGGCCTATCGGAGCGGCGAGCCTGCACGATCTTGTCGGCGCGGATCGCAAGATGATCCGCTATCGCTCCTGCCGTACGCTGGAGACGGCACTGCGCGGAAGACTGCGCGAACTCGCCAACGAGCGCCGGCGCTTCGGCTACCGGCGGCTGTTCATCCTGCTCCGGCGTGAGGGCGAGTTGTCGGCACTCGGGCCCCGATCCTAGTCGAGGCGCGGCCGAACGCGCGCTGGTCGCTGGATTTCGTCCATGACCAGTTCACCCGCGGCCGCAGGTTCCGCGTGCTCAACATCGTCGACGACGTGACACACGAATGCCTGGCGGCAGTGCCCGACACCTCGATCTCCGGCCGACGTGTCGCGCGAACTGACCGATCTGATCGGCCGTCGCGGCAAGCCGGGATGATCGTCTCCGACCATGGCACCGAGTTCACCTCGAACGCGATCCTCGCCTGGTTGAAGGATCACAGGATCGACTGGCATTACATCGCGCCCGGCAAGCCGATGCAAAACGGCTTTGTCGAGAGCTTCAACGGGCGCATGCGCAACGAGTTGTTGAACGAGAGCCTGTTCTTCGGCCTCGCCCACGCCCGTAGCACCATCGCGGAACGGGTGGACGATTTCAACACCGCGAGGCCGGCAGGCGCTTCCGCTATGCGGGTAGCGATCTCGGCCTTCTGCCGTTCCAACTCGTCCATCCGGGCCTTCATGGATGGCTGATACATGCCGTCCTCGATGGCCGAGACGATCCCCGCAATGGCGCGCTCGATCTTCGCCAGGGCGCGACGGTCGGTTTCGTGCTGGGCACGGCGCTGGTGGTCAGCCGGTTGGTTTCCTCAACATAGGCGCGCACGGCCTCCTCGACCGCTTCGGCCGAAACCAGTCGCTCCTGCAACCCGGTCAGCACCCGTGCCTCCAGCTTCTCGCGCAGGATGGTGCGGTTGTTGGTGCAGGTGCCGCGCCGGTGATGGTTCAGGCAGCCGAGACGGTCGGAGAGGATGATGCCGACCTTCCCGCCGCAGCAGCCGCAGGTGAGAAGGCCAGAAAGGAGGGAACCAGGCCAGTTCGCACAATGCAGGCGCTTCGCCCTGGCCTAGTCGCGGCTGATCCGGTCCAGCGCCTCGGCCAAGAGGACGTTGAACTCACCATGCTGCGCGTCTCGCATGAGCCGCTGGATACCAGGCCGCAGGATCGTGCTTTGATCCCCACATCGCCGCATCCTCGTATCCTCGTATGAACCCACGATCTGCCACCACTCCCGCCGCGCATGTTCGCGGCAAAGCCGAAACTGGTCCTCGATGGACGCCTCGCTCTGGTTGTCCGATAAATAGCGAGCGTAAAGGGCTGCGCGGGTCATTGCTGATCTTCTCTCAATTCTGCCGGGATTTACGCTCCCTTTCCCGGCCATCTACCTCTTCGGCCTTTCGGGTTCGGAGCTTCCAGTGCCGAGCGAATATCGGTCAGGCCAAAATTGTTGCCGATATAAAGCAACGGGGCCGAATGCTGTCTTGCCAGTGCGTAGGCGAAGCAATCACCGAAGTTCAGCCCGCCGCGCGTGCCGAGCCCCTGACCGTATTCGATCCTTGCCTTCATCGCCGCGCGGGCCAGACGATCATCGACCGGGGCAATGCCGATGCCCAGCATGGTCAGAAACTCGTCCAGAATTCCGATAGCCTTCGACCGCCTCACCCCGGTGAAACGACCAGCCAGAACCGTTCCCGTCTCCACATAGTTGACAGCGGAAATCAGCCGGGCAGACGCACCCTCAAGGACCTTGGTGCAATCGGGGCCTTCCGGCTCATCGAACAGAATGGCGATGATGGCGGAACTGTCCACCACCATCATTTCGGCAAGCCCAACTGCTCAGGCGTGTCTCCGACGGCTTCATCCCATTCTTCCTTCGTGACGGGACGACGGTCGAACAGATGGGCACGCTCACGCACGAAAGCCTGTACACGGGCGGTATAATCACCCTGCGCCTCCCGCTCGGCGCGCAAACGCTCCAGCCGCTCGCGCATGGCCTTGGTGATGGCGTCGGTCATTGTCTCGCCGGTAAGGCGGGACAACTCTCGCGCCAGCCTGTCGGCTTCCTCGGTCTTGATGCTGAGGCCCATAGCAGTACTTCTTTCTAGATCATTTTTCTAGATAGCATATGGGCAGCCTGAGTTCAAATGCAAAGGCCGCTTCCGGCCTACCTCAATCATCATCAGCACCGTGATAATCTTCCCGCGCGTCAGTCTTTCCTGCTGGATCGCTATTATCGTTGGCGGCGCGCATAGCCTTCTCGTAATCTTCGCGCGCCATGTGCCTGCCGATCAGCCGGGCAAAGGACAGCACCACCGCATCTAGCCGCTCGAAAGCATCGGCATCGCTCCCGGCATTCCGCCCATCCGGCGGGTGGTTGTCGTTCGCCGGCCCTCGGTGATCTTGCGGTAGATGGTGGAGCGGGACAGGCCGGTGCGGGCGAGGACGGTGGGCTAGGCCCGCCAGAATGGTCTCTGTCTCAGTTGTGGCTGCACGAAGGGGGCGCGCAGCCGTCGATGTCAGCAGGGCCTTTTCCAAGCGGCGGCATGACCGGCCAAGATAATCAAAGCTGGCTCCCGACAGCTCGTTCCGGAGTACGCAGCCCTTTGGGAGCCTTTGGGAAGCCGGGCGTGGCATGGATCGAAGCACCGTCGACCATGTCCGAAAATGACAGCCGTTATGTCCGGAACCGGCAAAGACACGTCCTCCACCGGACGCTACGCTCCTGCGGTGACGGAAACCCACCAGCGGCGTCCGTTCGACGGAGGAGGGATCCATGACCAAACAGACAGGTTCCGAGTTCTGGCGAGACATCAAGCCGATCGAGAAGGTCTTTCAGCCCGACGCCCAGCCGGAAGTGTACATGAAGAACATCGCCGGGGACGACGAGCGATACTACGTGCCGTTCACCGAGACGGTCTCGTCGAAGCCGGTCTGGATATCGCCGTCGCGCAACATGTGGTGCGACGTTCTCTATGCCAAGGGTCCCGGCCTGGTGAGCCGGCACTACCACCCGCACGAGGTCTTCGCCTACACGATCTCCGGCAAGTGGGGTTACCTCGAGCATGACTGGATCGCGACGGCCGGCGATTTCATCTACGAAACGCCCGGCGAGGGCCATACGCTGGTGGCCTATGAGCACGAAGAGCCGATGAAGGTGCATTTCAAGGTCACCGGCCCACTGATCTGGCTGGACGAGAATGGCGATCCCGACGGCTTCTTCGACGTGCACATGTATATCGACCTGTGCAAGACGCACTATGAGAAAGTCGGTATCGGCGCGAAATACGTCGAGTCCCTGTTTCGCTGACATCGACGGTTTGGCACGCAATGGGTTTCGCCGACCAAATATTCTCGAACCGGGTCGTCGCCGTGACCGGCGGCACCTCCGGCATCGGCGCGGCGACGGCACTGCGCTTCGCCGGGTTGGGCGCGCGGGCCTTCGCGCTCGGGCTGAACGCGGGCGGAGCGAACGCGCCCCGCCACGACCGCATCGAACGCGTCGAGTGCGATCTCCGCGACCGCGATGCCGTGAAACGGTTCTTCGACGGACTGCCGCGCCTCGACGTACTGGTCAATTGTGCGGGCCTCAGCCGCGACCGGGACGAATGGGAGGAGCCGCACTTCGACGACGTCATGGACGTCAATCTTGCCGCCGCCTTCCGCACGAGCCAGGCGGCCCGCCCGCTCCTGGCAGCAGCCGGCGGCTCCATAGTCAATATCGCGTCCATGTATTCGACCTTCGGCGCGGCGGACCGGCCGGGCTATGCCGCCAGCAAGGGCGCGCTTGTGCAACTCACCAAGTCGCTCGCGATCGAATATGCCGGCGCGGGAATAAGGGTGAACGCCGTCGCGCCGGGCTGGATCGACACGCCCCTCGGCGAGGGCCTTCTCGACGACCCCGTGGCATCGGCCCCGATCATGGCGCGCCTTCCTATGGGGCGCTGGGGACAGCCGACCGAAGTGGCCGACGCGATCGCCTTCCTTGCATCACCGCTCGCTGGCTACGTGACAGGCGCGATCCTGCCCGTCGATGGCGGCTATCTGACCCTATGAGTGTCGGGACCACCCACGGCAAGCCCTCGGCAATGCCGCCCGCCCCCCTTGCGCCTTGGGCAGCGGGCGCATGCTGTAGTACCATCGCCTCCAGTCTGCAACGATAGGGAGGATCGTGGCCAGATGGATTGCGTACTGAGAAAATCCTTCGACACGCGCAGCGTGTTGAAAGGCGAACGGCTCGACTACTGGGAGGAGCGCTGCTCGATAGATGTCGTCGGGCTGAAATGCTCCACCGCCGAGGAGGACGGCTTCCAGGCCAAGTTCGACCACTACAATTTCGGCAGCTTCTCGGTGTTCGACATCGCGGGGCAGCCGCACGTCATCTGCCGCTCGGCGGAGACGATGCGAAAATACGATAAGGACTCCGTCTTCCTGACACTTGTGATGGGAGGGACGATCTTCGTGAACCGGCGGGAGCGGTGTGACGTGCTGACGGCGGGGGATCTCGTGCTCTACGACACGAACACCCCATACATACACGGCTTCGCCGACCGGGCGCGTCAGGTCGTTTTCGACGTGCCGGGCCGTGAGTTCCGGGCGCGTTTCCCGGGCTGGGACCTGCGCGATGCCGTACGCATCGACGGCAACAGCGGCCCCGGCGTGGCGGTCGCGCGCGCGGTCCGCAAGACCTATTCCGACGTGCGGGCACGCAAGTACCTTGCGCCGGAGCCCGCGTTGGTACACGACATCTGGTCGGCGCTTGAGGTCTCGCGCGACCTGGTGTTGGGCGACGGCAGGATGACCGCCTACCACCTGGGCATCATCCAGCGCGTGCGCAGCTATATCCGCGCCCGGCTCGAAGACCCGCATCTGAACACGGAGCAGGTCGCCGAGGAGATCGGCATGAGCTCGCGCCAGCTCAATCGCATCCTGGCGCTGCACAGGCTGACGGTCAAAAAGCTCATCCTTGCCGAACGGCTCGAGCAGGCGCGCCGCCTGATCGAGCGCTCCGGACCGGGCGGCGTGCACATGGCCGAACTTGCCTACAGCTGCGGGTTCTCCGGTCCGTCGCATTTCTCGAAAAGCTTCCGCAAGCACTTCGGCAGCGCGCCGAGCGAGGTCAGGGACGCGAGTGACGGAACGCAGCACTAGCGATGCAGGCGCCCTGCGGCGTCTGCCAACACGGCGGTACGCCGCGAACAAAGGGAGCGAGCCATGAACAGGGTGGACAACATCACCAGGCTGCCGGAGGAAGCCTACGAGGACACAATCCGGAAGTTCGCCCGCGAGGGAGCTCACATACCGGGCGACGACGGCACCAATCCTTGGGTTCCCTTCGGCGATGCCGCGTCGATCAAGCACTTCTGCTTCGACGTGCGCACCAACTCGGTCGCCAACATCCTGTGGGTGAAGGGGGGCGGCAGGATCGGCACGCACAAGCACCGCGGCGTCGTCTCCGCGATCACGCTCGAGGGGTCCTGGGCCTATTACGAATATGACTGGGTCGCGCGGCCCGGCGACTTCGTCTACGAGCTCCCCGGCGCAGCCCACACGCTCTATTCGGACGAGGGCATGAAGGCGCTGTTCTGGATCAACGGGCCGATCGAGTTCTACGACGACAACGGCAAGTTCGATTTCACCGCCGACGTCTTCTGGTTCATCGACCACTATACGAAGTACTGCGAGGAGAAGGGGCTGCCGATCAACAGGGAGATGTTCATCTGACCGCCTGCCCACATTCGCGAAGAAAAAGCCCGGATCGTTGATCCGGGCTTTTTTGTCGGGAAGGCAAGCGCAAAGCCGCCTCAGGCGGCGGCCTCGATGAGGACCTTGCACTGCGTGGTGCGCCGGCGCAGCGCCTCGAACGCCTCGGGAACGTCGGAAAGGCCGATCCGGTCGGTGATCAGGTTCTGCGGGCGAAACGGGCCTTGCGAGGCCAGCGCATCGAGCGCCAGCGCGAATTCGTGCATGTCGAAAAAGGCAGCCATGACGATGGTCAGTTCCTTGGACAGCACCGCGAAGGGATCCCATTCGTCGCCGCCCACGCAAAGGCCGACGCCCACGACCGTGCCGTGCACACGCGCCAACCGGCACGAGAAGTCGATCAGGCCCTTCTTGCCGACGCATTCGAAAACGATGTCCGGCGGACCGCCCGCCATGTCCTGGAACGCATCCGCAAGGCCCGGCCCCGAGATCGCGAAGCCCGTTGCGCCCAGGGCTTCGGCGCGCTCCTTCTGATAGTCGTTCAGATCGGCGACCACGACGTGGCGCGCGCCCATACGGCGCGCCCAGAAGGCGACCAACAGCCCGATGGGGCCGGCGCCGAGGATGAGCACCGTATCACCCGGCTTCAGCCCGGAGCGCATGACGCTGTGAAGGCCGATCGCCGTCGGCTCGGCGAGCGCGCCTTCCAGCAACGGCACGCCCTCGGGCAGCTTGCGGCACTGACGCGCCGCCACGGCGCTGAACTCGGCATAGCCGCCGCCGATCAGCTTCATCTCGGCGCACCAGGCCGGATCGCCCGCGCGGCAGCGCGCGCAGTGCCCGCAGCCCCACACCGGGGCGACGGCCACGCGGTCGCCCTTCGCCAGGCCGGTGACATCGGCGCCGAGCTCCACGATCTCGCCGGCGAACTCGTGACCGAGGACCGCGCCCTGCCCGATCCCGAAGGTCGCCGGGTCTTCCGTCATGTGCAGATCGCTTCCGCAGATGCCGCAGGCGGCGATCTTCAGAAGAACCTCGTCCGCGCCGGGCCGCGGGTCGTCCACGCCGTCTATGCGCAGCGGGCGGCCCACGGTATCGAACAATGCAGCCTTCATTCGCCGCCTCCTGAAACCAGGATGCGCCTGGTCGGAAACCACGGCGCGTCCACCACCTTGTTGACGAGACCCCAGAGGCCGCCGCGGGCGAAGAGCGCGACAAGAAGGGTCAAAACACCCAGCACCACGAGATAGGTGGCCCCGAACTCTCCGAACCAGCGATCCGCGAAGAAATAGATCAGAGCCCCGATGAGGACGCCTTCGATGCTGCCGATGCCGCCGATCATCACGATGAAGATGGCGACCGTCGCCCATTGCGGGCCATATGCGGCCTCGGGCGTGATGCGCAGCTGCGCCATGAAGTAGATCGCCCCGGCAAGTCCGGTGCCGACGGCGGCCGCCACGAAGATCAGGAACCGCAGGCGCGGCACGTTCACGCCCTGGCTGGCGGCCGAAACCGGATTGTCGCGCATGGCGGTGAGCGCCAGGCCGTAGCGCGATCTCAGGAGCCAGTAGGTGCCGCCCACCGTGACCAGCAGCATGAGGGCGCACAGGAGGGTCACCCCGATGGCGCGTTCGTGGGCGCTGTACTGCGTCATCACCCGCAGGCTCATGCCGGCGCCGGCGTTCACGTAGCTGAAATTGGTCGTCAGGAGACGCACGACCTCGGCCACCACCCAGGTCCCGATGGCGAAATAGGGGCCGTCGAGCCGGTGAAGCAGGGCATAGGTGGGCACCGCCAGGATCGCCGGGGCGATCAGACAAAGAGGCACGGCGAGGAAGGGATTGAGGCCGAGATTCTGGGCCAGCGCGAACATCATGTAGGCGGCGACGCCGCTGAAGGCCTGCTGGCCGACCGAGACGAGGCCGCCATAGCCGGCAAGCAGGTTCCACATCTGGGCGATGGCGATGTAGCAGCATAGCTCCACGACCGAGCGGATGGTGCCCTGCCCGGCCCACCAGGGCATCGCGACCAGCCCGACAAGGAGCGCGATCCCGATGATTATGGCCACCGTGCCGGACAAGGTCTGCCTGCGGACCGTGACGGCGGGAAGGTCGCCGGAGGCGCTGATCGACGCTGTCATCTCACGACCTCCCGAAAATGCCCTGCGGGCGCACGGCCAAGACGGCCAGGAAAACGAGATGCCCGGCGAGAATGCCGAAGCCAGGACTGATGCGGAACCCGATCGCCTGGCTGATGCCGAGCACCATCGAGCCCATGAACGCACCCCAGACCGATCCCATGCCGCCGATAATGACAGCCTCGAAAGCGTAGATGAGCTGCGCCGGGCCGTCGGACGGGGCGACCGTGGAGCGCAACCCCTGGAAGACCGCCGCGAAGCCGAGGATGCCGACGGCCAGCGCCGTCGCCCAGGCGTAGACCGCCTTCGGGTTTATGCCGGTCAGAGCCGCCGCCTCCACGTCCGCCGCCGAGGCGCGCAGCGCACGGCCGAACTTCGAGAAACGCAGCACCGCGTCGAGCCCACCGGTCAGCGCCGTTGCCACGACGAGAACGATCACCGGAAGCACGCCGATGAAGATCGGCCCCACCTGCCACGACGCCTGCTCGATGCCGCCGCCGGGGATGGAACGCGTGTCGGCGGACCAGATCTGAAGCATGGCATTCTGCATCGCGATGGAGAGCCCGAAGGTGGCAATAATCGACGGCAGCGGATCCTGGCTGACCACCCGGTTGAGCACCGCGTGCTGCAGCACGTAGCCGATGGCCGCCGCGATCGGCACCAGAAGCACCAGCAGGACGAACGGCCCGAGGCTGAAGGAAACCGCCAGCGACACCCCGACCAGCGCGAGCAGGATCATCAGGTCGCCATGCGAAATGTTCACGATCCGCATGACTCCGAACATGAGCGCCATGCCGAGCGCGTATTGCGCGTAGAGCCCGCCCAGCAGGACCCCCTGTATCAGCGCATCAAGCCACTGCATGGCCGGCTCCGAAATAGGCGGCGGAAATATCTTCTCTCGAGACGTCGGCCGACTTGCCCGTCAGTGTCACCTTTCCCTCCAGCATGCAGTACAACCGGTCGGACGCCTTCTTGGCGAGCCCGACGTCCTGCTCGACGAGGACGATGGCTGTGCCGGCGTCCGAGATCGACGGGATAGCCGCATAGATCTCGTTGATGACCTTCGGCGCCAGCCCGAGCGATATCTCGTCGCACAGAAGCACGCGCGGCTGGTTCAGGAGGGCGCGCGCGACGGCCACCATCTGCTGTTGCCCGCCCGACAGGCTCTGCACGAGATCGCGGCGCTTGTCCTTCAGAATCGGGAACAGCGCGTAGACCCGCTCCAGCGTCCAGGCGTCATTGCCCCCTGCTGAATGATCGATGGCCACGCGCAGATTGTCCTCGACGGACATGCCGGTGAACAACCGCCGGCCTTCGGGCACGATGCCCACGCCCTTGGCCACCATGACATGGGGTGCGGCGCCACCCGTCGGCGCGCCGTCGAGCCTCACCATGTCCGGCGCGACGCGGATCGCGCCCATGATCGCGTTCAGAAGCGTCGATTTGCCGGCGCCGTTCGCGCCGATGAGCGCGACCACCTCACCGGCCGCCACCTCGAAATCGATCCCGAAGAGCGCCTGGAAATCCCCGTAGAAGGCCTGCAGCCCGTGGGTGGAAAGCAGCGGAGCGCTCATGCCTCGATCCCCATATAGACGCGCTTGACCTGCGGATCCTCGATCACCTGCTTCGGCGGTCCCTCGATGATCTTCTCGCCGAAGTCCAGAACCATGACGCGGTCGGCCGCGGCCATCAGCGCATGCAGGACGTGCTCGATCCACACGATCGTCACGCCCTGGTCCCTGATCCTGCGCACCAGCTCGACGAGGTCCTTGCCCTCCTCGTCGGTCAGTCCGCCGGCGATTTCGTCGAGCAGCAGCAGCTTCGGCCGCGACGCGAGCGCGCGCGCCAGTTCCAGCCGCTTGCGGTCGAGCAATGTCAGCGTGCCGGCCATCTTGTTGGCCTTGCCGGCAAGCTCGCACTGCTTAAGCACCGCGGCGCAATGGTCGTAGGCCGCGCGCTCGCTCTGGCGGCCGGCGAAGCTGGCCGACACGAGCAGGTTCTCGAAGGTCGTCATCCCGCCATAGGGCAACGGAATCTGGTAGGTGCGGCCGATGCCGCGTTGGGCCCGGCGGAAGGGCGGTTCCCTGCCCAGTTCGACGCCGTCGAAGCGGATCGTGCCCGCGTTCGGGCGAAGATCGCCCGAAATCAGGTTGAACAGCGTCGTCTTGCCCGCCCCGTTCGGTCCGAGAATTCCCAGGACGTCGCCGGGACGGACTTCGAAACTGACGTCGTGAAGGACGCGGTTGGCGCCGAACGACTTGCCGAGCCCGATGCCTTCCAGCAGTGCCGCCTTGCCGGCCGCCGTTTCGATCGCCGATGCCTTCATGTCCACCGTCGGCATCAGCGGCTCATTGCGCCCATGGCAGGATCTTCATCTGCTGCTCGGGCTTGAACAGCTGGTTGACCGAGTTGTCGACGATCTTCAGGTCGTACATCCACTTCTCGCCCGGCACCCACTGGCCGCCGAAGATCGGCGTGGTGGAGACGTTCGGGTGCGGTCCGGTGGAGAAATTGACCGGGCCGATGAGGGTGTCGAGGTTCGTCGCCTTGATGGCATCGCGCACGGCTGCCTTGTCCTTCGGATTACCCGACCGCTTGAACGCGTCGAGCGCAACCTCCCAGACAGCATGGCTGTAGCCGAGCGGCTGGGTCCACTGCCGGTTGGTCTCGGCCTCCCACTCGTCGGCGATGTCGCGGCTGACCTGGCCGGTGAGCGACGACTTGAACGGGAAGGCCGGCGTCCACCAGACCTCCGAGGACATCCCGTTGCCGAGATCGCCCAGTGCCTCGACGCCGGACGGGAAGAGCAATGCGGCGGCCATGGTCATCGCTCTGGGATGATAGCCCTGCTGATTGCACTGATTCACGAAGGTCTTGAAGTCGTCGACGAAGGCGATGCCGCCGACGATATCGCAGCCGTCCTGCTTGAAGGTCGCGATCTGGGCCGTGAAATCGTTGGTTCGCGGTTGGAAATAGCCGGGCTTGACCACCTCGTAGCCCGCTTCCCGCGTCGGCGACGGCAGGCCGTACTCCTCGTTGCCCCACGTCTCGCCATCGATGTTCTGGGGGAACAGCATCCCGACCTTCTTGTTGGTCTCGATCGTGTTCCAAAGTCCGACGAAAGTGTTGAGGGCCTCGTCCAGCCCCCAGAAGAAGTGGTAGGTCCAGTTGAATGGATTGTCCTGTCCGCCACGCGGGAAGATGATCGCCTGCCACGGCGCAGCACAGGAGATGCAGGGTATCTCGTACAGTTCCGCTTGGTCGGCGGCCGCGGTGATCGTCGGCGTGGTCGATGCCGGGATCAGCATGTCGATCTCCTGGTCCAGGATCAGATCGCCGGACACCTCCGCGGAGCGGTTGGAGTCGGATTGGCTGTCCTGGACGAGGATATCGACGTTGTAGCGCTCGCCATTGACCTCGAGCCCGCCGGCAACAAGCTTCTTGATCCGCTCCACGGCGAAGCCGTCGGTCTCGCCGAACAGGGCCATCGGGCCGGTCGCCGGCGTCACGTAGCCGATCTTGATCGTGCCGGCCTGGGCGCGGGTTATGTTCGGCATGGCCAACGCCGCAGCACCCGCTCCCATGCCCTTAAGGACGGTGCGTCTCGATGCCCCGGCGGTCAGATTGGATTTGTATTTGATCATGGTTTCCTCCCGATTTTCTTGCTGAGCTTCGACATGCAATGGCGCACCGCCTCCCCGCGGATGCACGACCCGCCGATCAGGCTATTCGCAGACGCGACCCCCCATCGATCACGAACTGCGCGCCGGTCACGTAGGACGCGGCCGGCGAGGCAAGGTACAGCGCCAGCCCTTTGATGTCTTCGGGATCGCCGATCCGGCCGATCAGCGACTGGGCCTCGAAGGCCGCCCTGTCCGCCGGGTTCTTGAGGCGCCCGCCGGCGATGTTGGTCATGAACGGCCCCGGCGAGATGCAGTTCACATGGATGCCGAAGACTCCAAGCTCCATCGCCGCGTTGCGCACGAGGTGATCCACGCCGGCCTTGGCCGGCATGTAGGGCAGGCCGACGATGGCCTCGTTGATCTGCGCCGCCACCGACGACGTGACGATGATCCGGCCGCCGCCGGTCCTCTTCATGTGACGCGCGGAGAGCTTGATGGTCGTGTAGACGCTTGAAAGGTTGACCTCGATGACCCTGTCCCAGTGGGCATCGTCCATGACGTCGATGGCGCCGTCAGGATTTCGCTCGCCCTCCGGCGTCATGAAACCGGGGCCCGCGTCGATGCCGGCATTGGCGAACACGACGTCGATGCGCCCGTGTTCGGCGGCTACCTTGTCGAACGCATCGGCCATCGCCGTGCGGTCGGCCACGTCGGCCGTCTGGCTCCAGACATCTCCGCCCGTCCCGCGAATTGCCGCGACGGTTTTGTTCAGACCCGATGCGTCTATGTCGAAGATGCAGACGCGTGCGCCGTGCTCAGCCATTATTTCCGCATAGGCGCGGCCAATGCCGCTGGCGCCGCCTGTAACGATTGTCGACTTGCCCCGGACATCGAACATTTCGTCAAGCGCTGCCAATTCGCCCCTCCCGAACAGTCGGCTTTCCGCCGCCGATCCGCACGCTTCTCAGGTGCGTCAGTATATGGCTGGTCTAGCCTCCCCCTCGCCCAAGGCCTTGTCGTGATCCTTCTCGCCGTCGCCCAGACTGTGACACTCGCGGTCTTGGCAGCTCGGAATTCCTCAGCGCCAACCTTGCGGTTTCGGGCGCACAACCGCAACTGTATGCGACAACCATAGCCAGCGGCGTCACGATAGTCGTTGTCCGGACCGGACAAATCACTTGTCTTTTTCGGACATGCTCGATCTTCGGACTCAGGTGCTCATTCCGCCGTCGACCATGTGCAGCGTTCCGGTCACAAACGCGGCTAAGGCCGCTGCCAGATAGAGCGCGGTGCCGGCAGGATAAAGCAAGGTCGCAATCCAGCCCGTTCCTGGCGTCTCCAGCTCGATGCGAGCTTCGAAATCACGACACTGGCGCACCGGCTCTCATGGGCGCACCACGGCCTTGATCAGGCCCTCGCGGTCGGCGGCAAGCGCGGCGAACCGCGACGGCAAGTCCGCGAGCGCGACCTCCGCCGAGAGGAGCGCGCTGGTGTCGATCCTGCCTTGCCGGATTGCCTCCATCACCCGCTCGAAGTCGGACTTCAACGCGTTGCGGCTTCCGACGATGCAGGGCTCGCGTTTGTGGAATTCTGCATCGTCGAAGCCGATGCGGTCCTTGACCACGCTGACCAGGATATAGGTCGAGCCGTGCGCCAGCAGCCGAAAGCCCGCCTCCATGGCCTTGGCGTTGCCGGTGGCATCGAAGACCGCGTCGAAGCCGTCCGCCAACTCACCCTCCAGGATACGCTCCGGGTCGTTGTGGAGGAGGTCGAAGCCGAACTTCCGGCCCGCCAGTGCCGTTCGTGTGGCGCTGAGGTCGAGCAGATGGACCTCCGCGCCTTCCAGCCTGGCGAAAAGAGCCGCCCCGAGGCCGATCGGGCCGGCGCCCGTCACCAGAACGCGGTCGCCAGACTGAATGCCCGAGCGCGAGACCGCATGTGCGCCGATGGCCAGGAACTCCACCATCGCCGCCTGCAACTCGTCGAGCCCGTCGGCAGGATAAAGATTGGAGACGGGAACCGCGATGCGGCTGCACAACCCGCCGTCCCGGTGGACGCCGAGAACCTCGATGCGCATGCAGCAATTCGGCTTGCCGCGCAGACACGCGCGGCAAGACCCGCATGACAGATAGGGATTGACCACGACCAGCGTGCCGGCCGCCATACCGCCTTCTGAAGCCACCAGGCGGCCGCTCAGTTCATGACCGATGACGCGCGGATATTGCAGATAGGGGTGTTTGCCCTCGAAGATATGGTAGTCTGTGCCGCACAAACCCACCGCGCTGATGTCGACCAAGGCCCAGCCTTGCGGCACCTCCCGTGGCACGGCGGCTTCGCGCAATTCGAACCGACCCGGCTCGACACAGGTACCGGTCGGCATGGTCGCGGCGCCGGACCCGAATAATTCAGCAACATTCACTGCACTCTCTCCGCTTCACGCGGTACCCAGCCGCCGGGCAGTTCGCCCTTGATGATCAGGCTGAGCACATCGTCCTTGGACACCTCGCTCACGCTATGGGAACCTACCTTGCGCCCGCGGTTCATGACCACGACGCGGTCGCAAAGCTCGAACACGTCATGCATGTCGTGACTGACCAGAAAGATGCCGATGCCTTCCTGCTTCAATTGCCTGATCAGTTCGCTCACCATGGCCGTCTCCGCCGGACCGAGGGCTGCCGTCGGCTCGTCCATGATAAGTATCTTGACGTCGAAATAGATCGCCCGCGCGATCGCGATGACCTGCCGCTGGCCACCCGACAGGCGCGACACCGGATCGCCGAGATTGCGAAAATTCGGGTTCAGCCGGGCAAGCACCTTGCGCGCCTCCTCCAGCATCCTCCGCTCGTCAAGGTTGCCCCAACGCGTCCGCAACTCGCGGCCGAGAAAGAGGTTAGCCGGTGCATCGAGGTGATCGGCCAGCGCGAGCGTCTGGTAGATGGTCTCGATCCCGAGGCCGCGGGCGGCATGCGGAGAATCGATGTTCGCTTCCGCGCCGCCGACGCGGATGGTGCCGGCGCTGGGTGCCATCGCGCCCGAGAGAATGCGCATGAGGCACGACTTGCCCGCGCCATTGTGTCCAAGAACGCCCACGACCTCACCTTCACGAAGGTCGAGCGAGACACGGTCCACCGCCTTTATGCCACCGAAGTGCTTTTCGATGTCGATCATTTCCACAAGGGGAGACATTGAGGGCCTCAAACGTCGATGCAAGAATTCCGGCGCGGCAACTGACACCACCGCGCCGGTAGAACTGGTCAATAGAGGACGTTTTTCGCTTCGTCGGCGTCAATATTGTCCTTGGTGACGAGGACAACGCCGGTATCGATCTGTGCTTCGACAGAGTTGCCGGCGATCAGGTCGAGGACTGCATTCACTCCGAGTTCACCCATCTGGAACGAACCCTGAACCAGCGTCGCGTCGAGCGTGCCGTCGCGCACGAAGGCCTGCAGATCCTCGTTTCCGTCGAAGCCGATGGCGACAATGTCGCCGGCCTTTCCGGCCTGCTGAATGGCGCGGCCCATGCCGACCGCTGTCGGCTCGTTGGCACCGAAGATACCCTTGAGGTCCGGGTTGGCGGCAAGAACGTCGGTGGTCTGGTTCAATGCCGTCGCCATCTGTGACTGCGAATAGTAGGGGCCGACGATCTCGAGCTTGGAATTTGCCTTGATCTGCTCGACGAAGCAGCCGACACGACCAATCTCCGAGCCGACACCCGCGACATAAGACATGACGGCGATCTTGCCCTCGCTGCCGGCAAGTTCGATCATCTTGTCGGCTGCGAGTTTGCCGGCCGCGCAATTGTCGGTGGAAAGGAAGGCCTGATACGTGCCTTTTCCGCCTTCACCGAGCGCGGAATCGATAATCGCGACCGGGATGCCCGACTCGTTGGCCCGCTTCACGGCGGGAATGAGCGATTCCGGGTCGGACGGTGCGAGAACGATGCCGGCCACGCCGCGGTTGACCGCATTGTCGACAAGGTTGACCTGGTCGGCGATGGCCGACTCCGAGGCGGGACCGTCGAAGGTCATCGTATGTTCGGACTGGCCTTCGATCGCGGCACTCGCCCCCTTGTTGACGTTCTGCCAGAAGTTCGAGTTGGTGGTCTTGACGATCACCGCGATCTCGCCGGCTGATGCCAGGGCCGGCAGGGCCATTGCGACGCCGACTGCGAGCAGGGTCTTGAGAGAAGTCTTCACGTGTTCCTCCACTTGTTGCTGGTTGGTCGCACTCACCGGCGGCTTCGAAGCTGGTCGACAAAGACCGCTGCTATGACGACGAAGCCGATGATGATCTGCTGGATGAAGGCGGATACGCCGGCCATGTTCAGGCCGTTGCGCAGCACACCGATGATGAAGGCGCCGATCATCGTGCCCGAGATCGTGCCCACGCCGCCCATCAGCGAGGCACCCCCGATGACCGCCGCCGCAATCGCATCAAGCTCGTACATGACGCCTTCGTTCGGCTGCGCGGTGACGAGGCGCGACATCAAAACATTACCGGCCAGCCCGGCGAGCGCGCCCGACATGACATAGGCGGCAATCTTGGTGCGATTGACGTTGACACCGGAAAGCCGGGCCGCCTCCTCATTCGAGCCCGTTGCGTAGATGTGGCGTCCGAGCGGGCGACGCTTGAGCAGGAACGCCGCCATGAGTGCAACGACCAACAACAGGATCGCAGGATAGGGAATTCCGGGAAAGGCGACCTTCGACAGGCCGTTGGGCTGCTGCTCGACGATACGGAACAGCGCGCCATTGCCCAGCCTGCCGAACGCCTCGCCCAGTCGCGAGACCGGGGCGGCCCCGGTAAGCTGGAGCGCGGTTCCGCGCGCGATCATCATCATGCCGAGCGTGGCGACGAATGGTGTGATGCGCAGCTTGGTAACGACGAGGCCGTTGATCAACCCGCATAGAGCGCCGACGCCGACCCCACCCGCCATGGCGAGAGGTACAGGCACACCCGCCTTGACCATCAGGCCGGTGGCCGTGCCCGACAGGGCGAGCACAGCACCGACGCTGAGATCGATACCACCAGTGATGATGACCATCGTCATGCCGATGCCGAGGAGGCCGATGACCGAGGTCTGCAGCAGGACGGTCAGCCCGTTGTTCACCGACAGGAAGGCAGCGTTCCCGAAGGCGAAAATGCCTATCAGGATGCCGAGCGTGGCGAGCGCCGACAGCTTGTGGAGTGTCTCGGCGTTGGATTGCCCCATGCCTCCCGTGGCATATGCGCTGCCTGCGGCGGCCGACATACCCCTCCTCCCATGACGGTTCAATATTATTAAAAGCAAAGTGGGCAGATCGAGGTGCTATGTCAATTGTTTTTAATTATTGTCGTCATACGAGCCAGCGTGATAGGCCTGTGCAGCCATCGGGAGAACGAGAAATTGGCGCGAACGGACGAACGGTTCAGGACAGCCTTCAACGCGCTGCTGGACTATTGCGGTACGTTGAAACGGGGCGACGAACTCCCTTCCGAGCTGGCGCTCGCGCGCCATCTGGAGGTCAGCCGAACCGTGGTGCGGTCCGCGTTGGACCGCCTTCGAGACGAAGGCATCATCGCGTGGATGGGCCGAAACAAGTCGCTGCTTCGCACGCCGAAAAAAAGCGACCGCCTCGTCGTCCAGTCTGACCAGATCTCACAGGAGGAACTGGAGCGGCAGTTCCTCGACTGGATACTGCGCTTCGACGTTCCGCCGGGCACGAGCCTCAACGTGACCGAGCTTGCCCGCAAGTTCCGTGTGCCAGCCTACGGATTGCAGGAGTTCCTCGCCTCTCTCAGCAGGTTCAGCCTCGTCAGCCGCCGCCCACGGGGCGGCTGGGAACTGGTCGGCTTCACGCTCGACTATGCACTGGAGCTGTCGGACTTCCGCCTCATGCTCGAGCTGAACGCTGTTTCGCATCTGATCGCCCTCCCCGACGACCACGCCATATGGAAGCGGCTCGCGGAACTCGCCGACGAGCATCGCCGGCTCGCCGAGGACATTGACGAGCGCTATCACGATTTCTCGGGGCTCGACGAGCGGTTCCATACGGCGATCGGCGGTGTGGTGCGCAACCGCTTCGTGGCCGAGTTCCAGAAGGTCATCACGTTGATCTTCCATTACCACTACCAATGGGACAAGACCGACGAGAGAGAGCGCAATCTGGCGGCGATCGGCGAACACCTCCGCCTGATCGAGGCGCTCCAGGCCCGCGACGAAGCGGCGGCGACAAGCGCCGCCCGTGACCATCTTCTCACCTCGAAGCAGACGCTCGTATCATCCCTGCGCAGCCACGCGCTGGCCTAGCTGCTGAAGCTCTCCGCCTGCCGGACGGTGTGCGATAATCGAGGCTGCCGCGTCGCCACGCCCAGTGCCGCGCTCCATTCGAGCAGGGCGCCGATCCTGCGGAAGACTTTCTCCTTGTGGTTCTGGGCGATATCGGAGAGGCGGTGCGCCAGATATGGGTTGGCAAAGCGGTCGAGCGTAGTCGCCGCATAGGCTGGCGCCGCGTCGCCATAGCCCGCCGCCGCGAAGACCGGCAGCACCTCGCGATCGTAGAGGTCCTCGAGATCGGCGCGAATTGCCGGGTCTGCCATCCGGTCCCGCACCAGCGGCGATCCTTCTCCGCCCCGCTCCAGCCAGCCGGCGACAAGATAGCTGTGCCCAAGGTTGAGGATATGGAGCTTCTGCCGTTCAATCCGGTCTAGCGAGGCAACCACCTGAACCGCCGGATGGCGGCACGGAAGGACGAGGCCGGGGCAGTCCTCGATTGCCCACAGCGCATAAGGTTCGGCGACGGCGCCTGCCGGATGCAGCGGCTCCGACACGATACGATCGACGAGCGAATTCACAAACACCACCCGCTCCGCGACCCAGTCCGCGAAGGTGGATCCGAAGCCGGGAGCAAGCGCGAGCACCCGCGCCCGCAATTGCTCGCCATTACGGGCCACCAGTTCCGTCGGCATCACCTGGATTGGCCGGCCACCCGTATTGAATCGGGCGAGCAGAAGCTGTGTCAACTTCGCCGGGTAGGACATGCCCTGCCGGAAGACAGGCTCGGCGTCGTCGGCCCGCTCCGTCCACCCGGCGTCACCGGTGTTGGATAGGATAATCTCCGCCTCGGCGGCTGCAATGCGAGCGATCTCCGGCCAGTCCTGTTCCGTCGTCAGCGCCCGCGCAATCGAGACGCCGCGCACCTCCCGCATCACCGGCACACCGCCCTCCAGCCCCTCGATGCGAACCGGATAGCCGCCCGGCGCGGCAAGCGCCTCCAGGCGTGCGCGCCGCGCGGGATCGCCGCTCGACTGCACCACCGTGACCGGTCCGAGCGCCTGCCCGGACGCCAGCGCCTCGGAAATGAACAAATCCGCATGCGCCTGAAGGAAGCGGCTGGTGCCGAATTGCAGGATTGGGGTCATTGGATCTGCCATCTCCTCCGCAAAAATGTTCTTAATGATAATATACATTCTGTAGGCCGTCCAACGATGGGTATGAGCGGCGGCGGACAGGAATATGTAGCGACGCGGTGCCAAAGATCTTTGAGCAGACAACCGTCGATATCAGCAGGGTCTTTTCAGCCGGCGGCCAACCGCATCGCGGCGTAAAAGTTGAAAAAGCTGGGCGCGATCATCACGAAGCTGAGGCGAAGAGAAGTTCCAGGAGGGCAAGGGATGCTGCGTCATTCCAAAAGGGCTGACTCAGTCTCCCGGGAAATAGCGTTACCAGTTCGCGATGCGTCCGTCGGATAGAATAGCGTCCAAGGCAGGGATCTGTTCCTGCTCGAACGGATAGCGAGCGGCAGCTTTCTCGTCCACCTCAATGCCTAGACCAGGAGCGGTCGGCACCTGCCACGCCTTTTCCTCGAGCGCGAGGGGATAGCTCGAACATATCTCCTCGAACCAAGGAACAACACCCACCGCCTCTTCCTGGATCACGAAGTTCGGTGTCGCAACGTCGAAGTGCAGCGCTACCGCCCCCGCCACAGGCCCCATCGGGTTATGAGGAGCCACGCCCATGTGCGCCGCCTCTGCTATAGAGGCGATTCGACGCCCGCCAGACAGGCCGCCGCAATGGGCCAAGTCGGGCTGTACGTAGGCGACCGCGCGTTTCTCTGCTACGTCCAAGAACTCGCGCGGCGTAAACAAGCGCTCACCGGTTGCGAGCGGGCAGTCGACGCGGCGGGCGAGGTCGGCCATCGCCGATGCATCACCGGGCTGGATCGGCTCCTCGACGAAGAGCGGCCTGATCGGCGCGATCGCGTCGATATAGGCCTTGGCCGCGTCGAGGCTGTCAGGCCGGCCATGGAAGTCGGTCATTATATCGACGCTCTCGCCTACCCGTTCACGCACGACCGCAGCGAGCTTCTCGACGTGGCGGATTGAGGGCAGCGGAGCGTCGTAGCCGGTGTAGGGCACGAAGCCGAGCTTTATCGCGTCGTAGCCCATCTCGACCGTTTCCTGCACGGCGTCGCAGAAGGCAGAGATGTCGCCGGTACCGACGAAGCCATCGACCCTGCCGCGACGCAAATGTGTGTAGATCCGTACACGGTCGCGGACGCGGCCGCCAAGAAGTTCCCAAACCGGGACGCCCAGCGCCTTGCCCTTGATATCCCAAAGCGCCTGTTCAATTCCCGACAGCGCGCTCATACCGATAGCGCCAAGCGGCCAGAAACTGAAGCGCGCCATTTTGGCAGAGAGGTGCTCGATCCGCATCGGGTCCTCGCCGACGACAAACGGCGCGAGATCTTCGACGGCGCCCGTCACCGCGCGCGTCTTCCATTCCAGCGTCGCCTCGCCCCAGCCATGCAAGCCCGGCTGATCGGTCAGAACCTTGACAAAGATCCAGTTGCGCATGACGGCATTGACGACAACGGTCTCGACGGCGGTGATCTTCACAGCAGCACCTCTTACGGGTTCAAAAGCTTGGGCAGCCAGGTGGAGAAGCCCGGCACGAGGCAGAGCAGCGCAACGGCGCAGAGCTCGGCGATCAGGAACGGCATAAGCGCCTGCAGGAGCGGATACATTCCGATCCGACCGATCCGCATGACGACGAATAGCACGACACCAACGGGGGGAGTCACGAGGCCGATAGCGAGTGTCAGCATCACCACCATGCTGGCCTGGAGCGGGTCGATACCGAGCTCGCGCACGGCGGGCATTAGCAGCGGAATGAAGATCAGGATCGCCGCGCCGATGTCCAGGAAAGTGCCGAGTATCAGCATCAGAAGCGCGATGGCGAAGAGGAATAGTATTGGCTGTCCCTCGAACGTCTCCGCGGCAGCGGTGACCCAGGAGGTGACGCCGAGCAAATTCAGCGCGTAGGAGAGTACCGTCGCAGCCGCAACCAGTAGATAGATCGTGGCAGAGATGCGCGCGGCCTTCATGAAGGCGCGCCAGAGCCCGGCGAGGTCGAGTTCGCGGAAGACAACGGTGGCGAGGAAGAGGGCGTAGGCCACTGCCACGCCGCCCCCCTCTGTCGCGGTGTAGGCACCGACCACCATGCCACCGACTATGACAACCGGAAGCGTCGCCACGGCGAGGCCGGACAGGAACATCCGTAGAGGCGATTCATCGGCAGGCGCTGGCGCGGGGCGCGGGATGCGTCCGCGGAAGGCATCGATCGCGACGACGCCGGCGCAAGCGATGCCGAGCAACAGCCCGGGAATGACGCCTGCAAGAAAGAGGTCGACGACCGAGATGCCCGCGACCGCGCCTAGGATAATGGCGAGGCCCGAAGGTGGGATGATCGGACCGATGATCGAGGACGCCACCGTGACAGCGGCGGCGTACGGCTTGGTGTAGCCCTCCTTCGGCATCTCGCTGATGAACACCCGGCCGAGCGCGGCGGAATCGGCCACGGCCGAGCCGGAGATGCCTGCGAACAGGACCGACGAGCCGATATTGGCGAAGGCCGTCCCGCCGCGCAGCCATTGCGTTGCGTGTCCCGTAATGCGGATGAGGCGGGTGGTGATACCGCCCTGGCTCATGATCTCGGCCGCGAGGATGTAGAACGGAACAGCGAGGAAAACGAAGCTGTCAACGCCCGCGAAGATGCGCGTTGCCACTATGCTGAGGGGGATTCCGGCAAGCCAAACGCCCACAAGGCCCGCTAGGCCCAGCGCGAAGGCAACGGGGACGCCGATAAAGAGCAACCCGAGACCGGTGAAGGCAACCCAGATCATGCAGCGCCGACCCCCTCGTCCTCGTCATGGTCGGGCTCGAACCCGGAGATCCAGCTGAGCGCAATCTGCACCAGCATCAGCGCCGCACCGACCGGCAGCGCCATGTATGGATAGATCATCGGGATTTGCGATGCCGGCGCGAGTTGGCCTGCATTCCTGAGTGCCAGTGGCCATCCATAGAGCAGCAGGAACACGCAGAAGATCGACGCGATGGTGTAGAGCGCGGACTTCACGAGCTGCGCGTGCCTACCGGCAAGGCTCTCCAGCGCCTCGATCCCCATATGCTCGGCGCGGTAGATGCAGGCGACCGAACCAAGCATCATCAGCCAGATCATGCCGTAGCGCATCGCCTCCTCGGTCCAGCTGAAGCCGGTGTTGAAGAGGTATCGCCCGCCCACCTGCGTGAGATTGAGCGCAGTTACCGCGACCATCAGCAGGCAGGCGAGCGTCTCGGTCGTCCGGGCGAGAAGGCGCGCAAGGCGCCGGGCGATGGCGTACATAGTGAAAATCTCCGCAACCGCCGCCCGGGACGACGGCAGTCGCGTTGAAGGTCAGTCGTAGAGTGCGTTTTCGGCTTCCTCGACGGCAGCGAGAAGCTCATCGACCAACTCGTCCCCGACGTTCTCGCGGATGAACTCGGTGACCGGGCCTTGTGTCAGCTCCTTGAAAGCCTCCTTTTCCTCCGGAGTGGAGACATGGATCTCCATGTCGAGTTCCTCGCGAAGCTTTTCACTGAAGCGCCAGTCGCCTTCGGTCTTCTGCAGGTTCTCAGTCCAGGCCATGAGTTGGGCGGCGTCCATGATGACACGCTGGTGGCCGGGATCGAGCGACTCGAACCACTCGTTGTTGGCGATGATGACGTGCAGGCCGAAGACGTGCTCGTTCAGCGTGTAGTACTTCTGCACCTCCCCGAGTCCGCCTCCGTAGACCACCGCGGGCGGGTTCTCCTGCCCGTCGACGACACCCTGGCGCAGTGACATCAGCACCTCGGCGCCGCTGATCGGCGTTGCTGTGGCGCCAAGAGAGTTCACGAGCTCCATGAAGACGGGGCTCTCCATCGTTCGGATCTTGAGACCTGAGATGTCCTCGGGATTGATGATCGGGCGGACATTGTTTGTGAATGAGCGGAACCCGTTCTGAGAGAAGGCCAGCGCCCTCATTCCCGTTTCTTCGAGGATGTCGGAGCGCATTTCATCAGCGAAATCACTGTTCATGACCCTCCAAGCGACGGGCGCACTCTCGAAAAGATACGGGATCGACCAGACCTGCATTGGCTGGTAATACCCTGCCATTGCCCCGTCAGCTGGAAAAGTCAGTTCGAGGCTGCCCTGCTGCACCTGTTCCAGCATCTCGCGCTCACCGCCGAGTTGGTTGTTTGGAAAGAGGCGAACGGTGAGCTCACCATTGGTCTTGAACTCGACGTATTCCTTGAACCTTACAAGCGCGTTGTATTCGGGGAAGTCCCCCTCGGGAATACCGATGCCAAACTTGATCTCTTGCTGGGCAAACGCTTGGGACGAGGTGACCGCCCCCAAGGTCACGGATAGCGCGGCGATCAAATGCTTGAATCTCATCTTATCCTCCCTTCAAGATGGCCAGATGACGGCCTGCGCGGGCCGACAGGGAACCTGTGTTGCCACCGCCCCGGCCACAAACCGTACTGTGCAAATCTTTAGATCATATGTAAAGGGAGAAAAATGAGAGATCCACGGGCCGTCGGCAGCCGTCTGCGCCTGACGATTCCATTCGAAACCGATCCCTCCCTGCCCACCGGCGCAACCCGCGTGGCGGTCGAGACACTCGGGCACCGCATAGCCAGCGACATCTATGCCCAAGGGGAAATCATGCCGACCGAGCTGGAACTCGCAGCCTCGCTCGGCGTCAGCCGGACCACGGTGCGCGACGCGATCAAAGTGCTGTCGGGCAAGGGTCTAGTACGCACCGCTCGGCGCTATGGAACCCGCGTCCGGCCTGTGGAGGAATGGAATTTGCTCGATGCCGACGTCGTCGGCTGGCACGAGCCCACCCATCCACGCCTAAGCCTGATGTTCGCCGAAACGACCGAGTTGCGCTGCATTCTCGAGCCCGAGGCTGCGGCTTTGGCCGCCGAGCGTGCCACAGACGAGCAGCGGCAGATTATCCGCGAGGCGGCCAATGCAATGCATCCCGGGCAGGACGATTTGCAGGCGCTGTTCGAAGCCGACTGCCGGTTCCACGCGACGTTGCTCGAGGCGACGGGAAATCTCATGATGCGGCAGATGCGCCGGATAATTCTGGCGATGCTCCGGATCTCTTACGAATATGGCGTCCTTGCGATTGACGGCGAACTGGTGACGCGAAGAGGCCATATCCTCGTTGCTGAAGCCATCGCTGACGGCAACCCCGCGGCGGCACGTAAAGCGATGGCCGAAATGCTTGAGAAAAACAGGCAGACTGCCCGGCGCACAGGCGGAATGCCCGGCGCCACGCCTCGCACAACTTCGGCAATCGGTGCTGGCGATTCCGGCAAGGTAGACAAGTTCGGTCGCCGGCATTCTCAGCCTGGCCTCGGGCAAAAAAAAACCCGCTCATCCTAGGGATGAACGGGCGCTGTTATCGATGGTTGCGGGGGCGTGCTTCGACCGTTGTCCTAACTTCTCCAACTTGTCCGCCCTCGCCGGGATTGATTGCGGCAATCGTAATTGAACCAATCATGGCTTCCGGCGGTATCGTCGTCCCCTCCTACGGTTATCTCACCGATGTCGCACAGCTCGCAAAAAAAAGGACCGGCGCGCTCCTGGTGATGGACGAGGTCACCACCGGCTTTGGCCGGACCGGCAAAATGTTCGCATTCGAGCATGCCGGTATCGAACCGGATATAATTGCGGTCTCGAAGGGCTTGACCAGTGGCTATCTACCGCTTGGCGCAGTGATCGCGAGCGACGCGCTTTACGACGGATTTCTGGGATCAAATCAGTCCGGACGGGCATTTTCGAACGCCTACACCTATGGGGGCCATCCGGTTTCCTGCGCTGTGGCGCTTGCGACACTAGATGTCATGGAAGAAGAGGCTATCCTTGACAACGTCGGTGCCGTCGGCGGGCATCTCTACCGAAAACTCTGCGATCTCAAGGATTCGACCAGCAGCATCGGCGATATTCGCGGCATGGGTTTGCTGTATGGTATCGAGCTCGTTGATCGCAACGGCGTGCCGGTTCCCGGCGAGACCGGCAAGGCGGTGTCTGCCGCAGCGCTCGCCGACGGCCTTATTGTCCGGGCACTCGGCAGCATGAGCCACGTCCTCGTCCTCGTTCCGCCTTTGATCCTGGATATCCAGGGAGCCGATCGCATTGTCGCCAAACTGGGTGCGGCAATCGACAGGGTCATGACCAGCAGGAACTGAGGACGAGCCGGAATACCGGGCTCAAGCGAGCTCGGGTTGAGCTGGCAATGCAGCGCTCAGCATGTCCAAGAAGACACGTTCCGCAGGTCGCAGATCGGCCTCGGGATTCCTTACGAAATAAGCGTCGGCCCCCAACGCTCCGTTCAGCGTCGACAGAAGCCACAATTGCTCGCTTTGCGGGGCAACTCTGACTGCGTCTGTCGGCAGGATGCCGATACCGAGACCTGCTGCGATCAGCCGCCTGACCTCCTCGACATTCGGGCTGCTACCTACCGTACGCCTTCCAAGGCCGGCGCCGTCGCGCAGATAATTCATCGGCTCAAGCCCGCCGCCGTCCTGGCTGCAGGCAAGAGCGATAAAAGCTTCTTCCCTTAGCGACTGGATCGGTACGTCCCGGCGCCCGCTCATCCGGTGATTAACGCTGCAGTAGATGCCGAATTGCTCACGGATGATGAAGGTAGAGTCGAGCGCTGCGACGGGCTTCGGAAGAAGGCAGAAGCCGAATGGCGCCTGCTTCTGTGCGATTGCCCTGACGATATCCTTGCTCTGGCCGACCTCAACGCGGACGCTGACGGAGGGATGGAGTTGATGCAGTTTGAAAAGCGCTTCGTCGAGCGCAGGGACGACCAGATGTGAAATGGTCATGATCCGGATTTCGCCCGTCAACTTGTCGGTGTCGGAGACGATCGCCTCGAAGATCCGCTCGACCCTCTGGAAGATTTCAAGGCATTCCTGACGCAGCAGTTCCCCGCTGCTTGTCAGAACGAAACGGCGGCTGTCGCGCTGGATTAGTTGGGCTCCGAGGGCTTCTTCGAGCTTTTGCAGCGCTGCTGTTACGGAGGGCTGGCGAACGAGAAGTTTGTCTGCGGCTCTCGTTATGCTCTTTTCCTCGGCAATGACGAGAAAAGTCTTTAAAAGATTCCAGTTAAGGTTCTTGATGCGGCGATAGAGAATGGTCAAAACGAACCCTACAAAGCTAAACGTGTGAATCTTGCCGAAGTTTGCGCAAAAAACAATAAGGCGGCTGACCGCGCGAGCGTTAGTTCGTAATCAATGGTTGATTAAATCGGACGACCACTTCCTGCGCGGTTACGCGCCGGACTGACGGGTGGCGCGGCATGTCAGATCTCTTGGATATCCTTGGCAAGCTCGTCCCGGCTGGCCGTCAGGTAGATTTCTGCATTCCTGGCGAGAGACGGCCCCAGATAGCCGCCCTCCTGAATAAGCGCCGTAGGCAGCCGCAGCCGCACGATCTCGCGTGCCATCGCGGCAAAACCCTCGCCCGTCATCTTCACCTCCGACAGGGGGTCGTTCTCCGCCATGTCGAAGCCGAGCGAGACGACGAGTGCCTCGGCGCCGAAGGCGCGGATGGCGGCGAGCCCTTCCGCGAAGCGCTCCAGGATCGTTTGCACACCCGCGCCCGGTGACAGAAGAAGGTTCAGCGTCGCACCCTCCCCCTCCCCTTCGCCGCGTTCGTCGGCATAGCCCAGATAGTAGGTCGGATAGTTGGCGGGGTCGACATGAAGGGAGCAAAAGAAGACGTCTCCACGCTCGTAGAAGATGTCGAGCGTGCCATTGCCCGTATGGGTGTCGATGTCGAGGATGGCGACCTTCGAAAACCGCTCCCTCAATTTCTGTGCCGCGATCGCCGCATTGTTGAAGGCGCAGAAGCCATTGGCGGCGTCGGAGAGCGCGTGGTGGCCGGGTGGGCGGCACAGTCCGTAGACCATCCGCTCGCCGCTCATCACGCGCTCGGCGGTCTCCGCCGCTGTCTGGGCGGACCAGTAAACTGCCTCCCAAAGGCCTTGCGTCAACGGTACGGAGGTATCGCTGACATACCAGCCGAGCTGGCCGAAAATCTGCGAGGGCCGCCGGCCCGCCCTGCGGCCGGGATGATAGTTCGGTATCGGCTCGGCATCGCCGGCCGCCGCGCGCCAGCGGGCATAGGCGTCTTTCAGGAAGTCGACATAGGCCGCGTCATGCACGGCCTTGATGGGCGCATCGCCGAAGTCGCGCGGGCGCTCGATCGGGAAACCGTTGCGCTCCAGCATGTCGCGGATGAGGATGGCGCGCTCGGGCTGCTCGGGGTGCGGGATATAGGCGCCGCGTCGGAAATAGCGCTCGGGCTTGTGGAGAAGCTGCCGCTCGTCGAAAATCGCTTTCACGCCGATCCTTTCCATTCGTTCAGTAGCCGTTCGCCCGGTGCACCGCCGTCTCGGGCCTCATTCCCGCCACCACGTCGAGCGCGGCCCGGCAAACCTGGGCGGCGACGAGGACGGGTGAACAGTCGCTCGCCTGGTGCGGCGTGACCAGGATCCGCGGATCGCGCCACCAGGGATGGTCGGGCGGCAGCGGTTCGCGGCTGAAGACGTCGAGCGAGGCACCGGCAAGCTGGCCGCTGGCGAGCGCATGGTTCAAATCCTCCTCCACCAGATGCTCGCCACGCCCGAGCTGGACGAGCGCGGCACCTTTCGGCATCGCGGAAAAGAGCCGGGCGTTCAATATGCCGTGCGTGGCCTGCGTCAGCGGCAGGACGTTGATGAGGATGCGCGAGCGCGCCGCGGTCTTCACGATGGCGCCCTCCCCGGCCTCGAAGGTGACGCCGTTTGCCTGTTCCGGCGGCGCGGTGCGCACCGCCGCCGTGACCGGGAAACCCATCGCCGTCACCGCCCTAGCGATCGCCTTGCCCATGAGACCGTAGCCCAGAAGGCCGACGGGGAAATCGCGCGGCGGGATATATTCATCGACGCTGCGTCGCGTCCATTCGCCACGCGCCTGATGATCGATGTGGAAGCGCATGTTGCGGTGGTGCCAGATGACCTGCCAGGCGGCAAAGCCAGCCATCAGGTCGCCCTGGTTTTCGTCGCGCACGCGCGTCACGACTGCTTCCTCCGGCAGGCTGGGGCAATGGACGATGCTGTCGACGCCAGCCGCGATGGAGGCGGCGAGCCGGAGGTTCGGATAAGGCCGGAAGGCATCCGCCGCCGGCAGCCACGCCAGTGCGAAGCGCACCTCCTCCGGCCGCTCGATCTCTTCTGGACGGCGCAGGCGCACGCTGTCCGAATGGGCGGCGAAATAGCGCCCGAACAGCGCCTCCAGGTCGAACGCGCCGCTGAGATAGACACCCTCGATAGGGCGCCCGTCAGTCATGGCCGGCCTCGACGGGTTCCAACCCGCACCACTCGGCAATGAAGAGCGCGATGGCGCCGGTCACGCGTTTGATGGAGGCAAGGCTCACCCGCTCGTCGAAGCCGTGGATGTTCTCCGTCACCGGGCCGTAGACGAGACAGGGCATCCCGGCATAGATGACGAAGACCCGCGCATCCAGATAGCCCGGCGTGACGAAACTCTCCAACGCGCTCGACGTCGCCCGGCGATGCGCTTCGGCAAGTGCGGCTTCCGCCTCCCCGCCTTCCTCCAGTACGTAGCCGCGGGCGAAAAAGCCGTTCCAGGTGATCTGCGGCGGGCGGTTGCCGAGGAAGGCATCACCGGCGAGGTCCCGGGCAAGATGCTCTTCGATCCGTCGTGCGCGCTCGGCAGGATCGTCGCCGGGATAGATGGCAATGCGGCAGGAAAGCCTGCACCATGCCGCCACCGTGGAGGCCCAATCGCCGCCCTTGATCTTGCCGACGTTGAAATTGATGGGATGGTCGAGATCGGCGAAGTAGGGATAGTTCGCCTTTTCCGCGTTCCACACCTCCGTCATCTTCTTCAGGCTTTCGATGACGCGGAAGCTCGCCTCGATGGCATTCGCCCCGGTGCCGGCCTCGCGTACATGCACCGGATGGCCGGCCACATGGACGTCGAACCACAAGACGCCGCAATTGGCCCGCACCAGCTTCTCGTCCTCCGGCTCGGGGATGATGGCGGCATCGGCCGTATAGCCCTCGACCAGGCAGGCAAGCGCGCCATTGCCGGTGCACTCCTCTTCCACCACGCTTTGCACATGCACGCGCGCCGCCGGCTGAAGGCCGAGCCGGCGCAGCGCGTCCAACGCGAAGATGTTGGCTGCAATCCCTGCCTTCATGTCGCCGCCGCCCCGGCCATAGAGCCAGTCCCCTACCCGCTTCGGCTCGAAGGGAGGTGTGACCTCCCACATCTCGTGCGGTCCCTCCGGCACCACGTCCATGTGGCCGTTGAGGATCAGGGATCGACCCGTCTCCTCGCGCGGGCGGTGCGTGGCGACGACGTTTACGGCATTGGAATAGTCGACGGTGACCGGGGAGAAACCCGGATGGTCGCGGATCTTATCGACATCGATCGTGAAGGTCTCGACGGCGTAGCCACGCTGTTCCAGCGCTTCGTGGACAAGGTCCTGCGCCGGCTTTTCCTTCCCGCGCAGCGAGGGAAGGCGGATCAGGTCCTCGGTGAACGTGATCTGATCTTCAAAACCCCGTTCGACCGAAGACAGGATCTCTTGCGCCAGTTTTTCGTCCAATGGTTTTTCCTCAAATCCTTGACCAGCAGCTTGTCGCCGCATGAGCCACTGCCTCTTCAACCCGCCGTCGCCAGCTCCTTCTCACGGCCAGGGATGGCCTCGATCAAGGTACGGGTATAGGCATTCCGCGGGCGGTTGAAGATGTCATGCGCAGGCCCGGTCTCGACCAACTCGCCCTTGTGCATCACGGCGATACGGTCGCAGATCTGGGCGGCGACCCGCAAATCGTGGGTGATGAAGATCAAGGCAAGGTCGAGTCGTTCCTTCAGGTCCGCAAGCAGGTCCAGCACCTGCGCCTGGATGGAGACGTCGAGCGCCGAGACGGCTTCGTCGGCGATGATGACGCGCGGCTCGAGCGCCAGCGCCCGTGCAATGCCGACGCGCTGGCGCTGGCCTCCGGAAAACTCGTGCGGGTAGCGGTTGATGGCCGAGACATCCAGCCCGACGAGTTCGAGCAGCCGTGCCGCGCGCTCATAGGCCTCGCGCCGCGCCACGCCATGGGCCATCGGCCCCTCGGCGATGATGCGGCCAATCCTCGCGCGTGGATTGAGCGATGCATAGGGGTCCTGGAAGATCATCTGGATCGAGCCGCGCGCCGCGCGCAGGCGCTCACCCTTGAGATGCGCCATGTCCCGGCCGGCAAGCCGCACTGTGCCCCGATCCGGCTCCATCAGCCGCACCAGGCAGCGCCCAACGCTCGATTTGCCGGAGCCGGATTCCCCGACAATGCCCAAGGTCTCCCCCTCGGCAAGCTGCAGGCTCACATCCTTCACCGCTTCCACGACACGCGGCCTGGAGAACAGGCCGCCGCCCGTACGATACGTCTTGGAGAGGCTTTCGACCTCCAGAACCGGCGGCTTTTCCTTCCGCGCCGGCGCCTGGCCGGCGGCGAGCCTCGGAATGGCGGCGATGAGCTTGCGCGTATAGGCATGCTGCGGATTGTCCAGCACGGCGTCGGCCGTTCCGGTCTCCATGAGCTTGCCGAGCTGCATCACGGCCACCCGGTCGGCGATCTCGGCCACCACGCCGAAATCGTGGGTGATGAACATCACCGCCATGCCGCGCTTGCGCTGCAGGTCGCGAATGAGCTTCAGGATCTGCGCCTGTGTCGTGACATCGAGCGCCGTGGTGGGCTCGTCCGCGATCAGGATCTCCGGTTCGAGCGCCAGCGCCATGGCGATCATGACGCGCTGGCGCTGGCCGCCGGAAAGCTGGAACGGATAGGCCTCTGCCGCCTTTGCCGGATCGGGGATGCCCACTTCCGTCAGGAGTTCCACGGCGCGGGCAGCCCGTGTCTTCGGGCTCAGAAGCCGATGCGCCTCGTAGACCTCGGCGATCTGGTCCTCCACCCGCATGAGCGGGTTGAGCGCCGACATGGGCTCCTGAAAGATCATGGCGAGCTTGCGCCCGCGCAGGTCCATCAGCTCGGCTTCCGTCTTGTCGAGAAGATCGACCCCGCCAAAGACGATCCTGCCGCCTACCGGACGTACGAGATCCGGCAGCAGCCCCATCATGGCGTTGGCCGACATGGATTTGCCGGAGCCGGATTCGCCGACGATGCAGAGGATCTCGCCGGCGAAGAGCTGCAGGCTCACACCATCGACGGCGAATGCCCGTTCCGCCCCTTCCGGCAGGGCAATGGTCAGGTTTTCGATGCTGAGGACCGGTTCCGTCATCGCCATATCCCCTATTTCCCCCGCCGCGCCAGGCGGGGGTTCAGCGCATCGTTCAGCCCCTCGCCGATGAGGTTGAGCGCCAGCACCGTCAAAAGGATCGCCACGCCGGGGAAGAAGGATAGCCACCAGGCCTGCCGGATAACCGTCCGCGCGGCCCCGATCATGTAGCCCCACGACATCATGTTCGGGTCGCCCAGCCCCAGGAAGGAGAGCGAGGATTCCAAGAGAATGGCCGTCGCCACCATCAGCGAGGCAAGCACGATGATGGGCGACAGGGTATTGGGCAGGACCTGCCGCCAGATGATCGCCGCGCTCGTCTGGCCGGATAGGATCGCCGCCTCGATATATTCGCGCGAGCGCAATGACAGCACCTCGCCGCGAACCAGGCGAGCCACGGGCGGCCAGCTCACGATGGCGATCGCGGCGATGATCGACTGGATGTTCGGCTCGAAGATCGCCACCAGCACGATGGCCAGCGCGAAGCTCGGCACCGTCTGGAAGAATTCGGTGAAGCGCATCAGCACATCGTCCGCCGCCCCGCCGAAGTAGCCGGCCAGCGCGCCAATGGGGATGCCGACCAGGAGAGCCGCGACTGTCGAGACGATACCGACGAGAAGCGAGACCTGGGCGCCATAGGCAAGGCCTGCCAATACGTCGCGGCCGAGCGCGTCCGTCCCCAGCGGATACTGGTTCATGGAAAGGGGCGGCAGGAAGGGGCGCTGCACCATCCGCCAGGGCGATTGCGGAAAGAGCATGGGTGCGAGGATCGCCACCAGCACGACCACGGCCAGGATGACGATCCCGATCACCGCGCCGCGATTTCGGCTGAAGCGCTTCCAGAAATCGCTCATGACGCCACCCTGATCCTGGGATCGACGACCCGGTAGAGGATGTCGGTGATGAGATTGAACAGGAGCACCATCGCCGCCGAGACGAAGAAGATGCCAAGAAGCAGGTTGTAGTCGCGCTGGGCCAGCGCCTCGAACATCAGCCGCCCGATGCCGGGCCAGGCGAACACCGTCTCCGTCAGCACCGCCCCGCCGACGAGCTGGCCCGCCTGGAGGCCCGCCAGCGTGACCACCGGCAGCATGGCATTGCGGAAGATGTGCCGGCGCTGGATGATGCCCGGCTTCAGACCCTTGGCCCGCGCGGTCTTCACGAAGTCGAGCCGGCTCACCTCCAGCATGGAGGCCCGCGTCATGCGCATATAAACCGCCATGAAGAAGAGCCCCAACGTGGTGGCTGGCAGGATGAGGTGCTGAGCGATGTCGAGTGCGCGCCTGAAGCCGGTATGGTTCGCACCCACCGTCTCATAGCCGAAGCCCGGCAGCCAGTTGAGGAATACCGAAAAGACGAGCACCGCCATCAGCGCCACCCAGAAGAGCGGCGTGGCGTAGAACAGGAGCGCCAGCGTCGAGATCACCGTGTCCGACCACTTGCCCACCCGCGCCGAGGCCAGAACGCCGGCCAGCGTGCCGAGTACCAGCGCGATGACGAAGGCCGTAAGGGTAAGGAGCAACGTGGCCGGCAGCCGGGCGAAGATGAGATCCGCCACCGGCATCTGCTGGCGGTAGGAGTAGCCGAGATCGAGCTGCAGGACGCCGCCCAGATAGATGCCGAGCTGAGTGAGGAGCGGCTTGTCGAGACCGAACCGCTCGCGCAGTTGTTCGATGAATTGCGCGTCGGCCGCCCCCGCCTCTCCCGCCAGAACCGCGGCCGGATCGCCGGGTGCCGCGTGGATGAGGAAGAAGTTCAGCGTGAGGATTGCGATCAGGATGATCGCCGCCTTCACCAGCCGCATGAGGATGAAGCGTAGCATCGGACCTCTAACGTACAGCGTGCGAATGGAAAGATCGCTCAGGCCGCGCCCAACACCTCCCACATGCGCAACCTCGCTCCCCTCCCCCTTGTGGGAGGGGCTTGGGTGGGGTCGACGTGAAGCGCCACAAGATCAGCGGTTCGCGCCTATTTCTCGATATACGCATCCTTGAAGCCGTCATTGACGCCGATGGCCGTCGTCACGAGATCCTTCACATTGCAGCGGTAGATGGTCGGAAAGCCGAGCTCCAGCAGCCATGCCACGGGCACCTCGTCGGTCAGCACCTGCTGCACCTTGGTGTAGAGCTCCTGCCGCTCCTCGGGCGTCACGGCGACGGCGGCCTGGTCGAACAGCGCGTCCACATCCTCGTTGACGTAGCCTTCGACATTGTTCCACTGCGAGCCCTTGGCGATGTTGGTCGAAACGTAGGTCCGCGCAACGCCCAGCGCCGGATCGCCGTACTGGTAGAGATAGGTGAAGGCGATGTCGTAGTCCCACTCGGCCAGCTTCTGGTTCCAGCCGGCGACGTCGGTAGCGACGATCTCGACCTCGATGCCGACCTCGTCGAGGTTCTGCTTCACGGCCTCGGCCCAGCGCTGCCAGGTCTCGCCATAGGGCAGCGGCAGAAGGCGCACCGGCGCACCGTCATAGCCCATCTCTTCCAAGAGGGCGCGCGCCTTGTCCGGGTCGTAGGCGTATTCCGTCACGTCGTCCGTGTGGAACCGCGTGGACGAGGAGACGGGGCTGTTGGCGATCTTGCCGAGCCCGTTCCACAGCGCGTCGCGGGCGAATTCGCGATCCATGGCATACATCACCGCCTTGCGGAAACGCACGTCCGAGGTCGGTCCCTCGCGGTTGTTGAGCCACATCCAGGAGTGCGGGCCGAAATACTCCCAGCCCTTGTCGGTGATGCACGTGTTCTCCATACCGGCGATGCGCTGCACGTCGAAATTCTCGATCGAGCCGCCGGGCAGGACGTCGACGACGCCGGTTTCATAGGCGACCGCGCGCGAGGCCGCGTCGGGGATCACGTGCCAGTAGATCTCGTCGAGATAGGGCTTGCCCTCCTCGTAATAGTCCTCGTTCTTCGTCAAGAGGATGTGAGAGCCCTTTTCCCATTCCGCGAATTTGAAGGGCCCGGTGCCGATGGGCGTGTTGTTGGCGGGGTTGTTGGCGAAATCCGTGCCTTCATAGATGTGCTTGGGGATCATCGGCATCGTGCCGACCTCGAAGATGCCGATGAAGGGCCCGAAGGGTTGCTTCAGCTTGAAGACCACCGTGTGGTCGTCCGGCGCGCTGATCTCCTCCACGTGCTCGAGCGAAGCGCGCAGGCGCGGGTGGGTCTCGCGCAGGAAAACGTCGGCCGAGAACACCACGTCCGCGGCGGTAAAGGGCTCGCCGTCATGCCATTTGACGTTCTCGTGCAGGTGGAAGGTGTAGGTCAGCCCGTCCTCGGATACCTCCCAGGACGTGGCGAGCTGCGGCATCGGCTTCAGGTCCGTGTCGTAGCGCAACAGGCCCTCGTAGATGTTGCCGGCCACCATCTGCGTGGGTCCGTTCTGCACCAGCCCGACCATCAGGCTCGGCGGCTCCGGCTGGATGACGACATTGGCGCGCCCGCCCGTAACCGGCTCGGCATGGAGCGCCGTCGAGATGAAGAGCGCGGCGGCAAGTAGCGACAGTCGTTTCAGCATGGCTTTCATGTTCCCCTTGGTTTCGCGGGCGGCACGGGCCTTCGCCTCTTCTTCCGCCGATGGCTTTGCTGTGTTCCTGCCTGGCCCCCCGTTCAGTCCAGGAGGTCGGGATAATGCTTGATGGCGAGACGCTGGAAGGCGTCCCATTGCGGGTCCGGCTTGTTGCCCGCGTGATGCTTGTCCCAGCCTTCGCACTGGCGGGCGGTCTTTTCCGCGAGTTCCCGGTCGATAGCCCGCGGCGCGCCGCCCGACGACATGATGGCGAGCTGCGCCCGGCACGCGCGCTCCATATTGAACATCAGCGCGAACGCCTCGCCCACCGTGCGCCCGCAGGTCAGAAGACCGTGGTTGCGCAGGATCATGACCTTGCGGTCGCCGAGATCGCTCACCAGGCGCTCCCGCTCCGAAAGGTCGAGCGCGATCCCCTCGTAGTCGTGGAAGGCTATGCGGTTGAAAAACTGCAGCGACCATTGGTTGAGCGGCAGGATGCCCTCCTCCATGGAGGAGACGGCAACACCCGCCACCGTATGCGTGTGTAAGACGCAGTGCACGTCGGGGCGGGCGGCATGCACGGCGCTATGGATGGTGAAGCCGGCCTTGTTGATGCCGGCGCCGTATTCGTCGCGCAGGATGGCGCCATCGATGTCGACGGTGACGAGGCTGCTGGCCGTCACCTCGTCGAAGCGCAGACCGAAGGGATTGATGAGAAAGGCATGCTCCCCCTCCTCTGCCGGCGCGCGGCTGGAGATGTGGGTGAAGATGCTGTCGTCCATATGGTAATGCGCGATCAGCCGGTAGGCCGCGGCAAGCTCGACGCGCTCGCGCGGCTGTCCGGCGGCGCCGGCCGTATCGGTTCCAAACTGCGATTGAACTCTCATCGACTTTCCCCTGCCCGCCGCGACCGCTGTCGCGCATGTGGGCGTTCTGCTTCGTGATTGCCCAGCCCATCGGGCCGAGTTTGACGTTGCGACAAGCAACCATAGCATCACATAATTGTCAATTTGTCGACAATCGGCACCGCTCCTGCAATAATGATCCTTCAGTGGAGCTCTGGCCGGCAGATTTTTGAGAAGGCCACTGACAAGGGAAATCATGGCAGAAAGCATGTTCTCCGAAATCTCAACCACCGATCTGGTGACGCAGATCTCCAGACAGATCACCGAAGCCATCGTCACCGGCCGGCTGAAGCCGGGCGCGCGCTTGACGGAGCTGCAATTGTCGCGCGAGTTCGGCACTAGTCGCGCACCTGTGCGCGAGGCCGCCCGCCTTCTGGAAAGCCAGGGCCTCGTCGTCTTCAGCCCGCGTCGGGGCTTCTTCGTTCGCACGCTAACTGCTGTCGATCTGCGTGACATTTATGAATTGCGCATCGGCCTCGAACTGCATGCAGCTAGTCTTGCACTAGAGCGAATCGGCCAAGCGGAGGTTGCTGGGCTCGAGCGGCAGATCGAAAAGCTCTACCGGCTGGCCGATGCGGGCTCCGCGGAGAGTCAGATATTCGAGGACTTCGCCTTCCACCGCATGTTGTGCGCGGCAAGCCACAATGCCCGCCTCGTCAAGGTTTATGACGAACTCGCCACCGAGATGCGCGCAGGTATTACGCTGATCGGCAAGCTCTATGATGATCCGCATCGGATTGCCAAAACCCACGAGCCCATTGTGGCGGCGTTGAAAAGGAGCGACCGCAAAGAATTGCTCGGAGCTCTACGCGACCACATCACGGTGGCGCAGGAGGCGGTCGTGGCTTTGTTCCACGGGATCGAGAAAGACGCCACCGACGCCCAAAATGGCCCAATCTGGCACTGCGGTTGAGCAGCGCAGGGAGCGGTAGGGCCACGCGCTTTTTCCCATCTATTGCCCGGTTCTGGGGCCACTGCATGATCCCTTGCGGAATGGCCTTTCAGACTGCTTCGTCCTGGTGGGGGGCCGAGATGGTCGAGGATGCCGAAAAGGTTTTCGCTGATCGTTCCAATCGCTTTGATCCGCATAGAGGAACCGAACACGCCAAGCACGACACCGTGTAGCATTCGGCCAAGGAATATGCCCGCTTCGAAAACGGCACCGTGGTCCACACCTACACGATTGAAAACGTGACGCGGCCGGGCGCTCATGTGGGAAATGCCCAGCTTCTTCAAAAGGGTCGACACATGGCGCTCGTGATAGTCGACGCCGAAGCGCTCCTTGATAACCTTCTGCAGATCGACGCGCCGCCAGCGCCTGAAAACAAGTCTTGAGAGATCGCCGCGGTGGTCGCGGTGAAGTTCGTAATCTCCTTGGCGGCGGTCGGACGCAAAACACCGATGAATCGGCGCTTGACAGCCGCAAAGTCCACAGGAATCAGATCGACGCCAGAGCCAAAAACAACAAAGACTGCTGCCGGCAGCCTAAGTAATTGTTATATATCACATTTTATTGAATTATGACGAAAGTGGTTGCGGGGGTGCGCAACCAAATACGCTCACTTGCGCTGACGGCTTTTCTTGTGCGCCCTCCTACATCATCATACTCTGCGTGCATCACAGCCCCTGCGACCGTTTGATGAACTGGCCCTTGCCGCGTGACGCTCGCGGATGGCAGCGAGGCGGCGTGAAAAATCGGCGGCGGCTCCCTGCTCCCCGACAAGCTGTTTGAGGTCGGCGAGCAAGGCGGTGGCGCGGTCGTAGCCAGAAGCGTTGCGGATCGCGCCTGCGTCAGATTGTCTTCCTGCGGATCGCGTTGTCCCCCGGCGGCCAACCCTGCCCCGCCCGGTAAGCGTGTCCTGGAGCCCTGGATCGTCCCAGCCCCTCATGCAGGCCGCGATGGTTGCGGAAAAGGCGTCATGGAATTCATGCAGAGTTTCTCCCAATGGGCGCATTCGGGATCAATAGTCGGCCAGCGCTCCGGCCACCGGCTTCAGGATCGCCAACGCATCGGCGCCACGTCCCACGGCAAGAAAGGGTTCCGCCGCGCCAATCAACTCTTCGAGCGCGGCTTCATCGACACTCGCGTCCCATTCGTCCCAACGCCGGCGGCCGCGCTTGTAACCCCCTTCGGACAAAAGCGCTTCGGTGCGGCGGCGAAACGGTTCCGGATTGAGCGGCGCACGGGCCTCGTTCAGGAATGTAGCGGCAGGCTTGGCATCGAGCCAGAGGCACCGTCTTGTCATGGTCGTACAGGACCATGCCGCAGACGAATTTGTCGCCGCACGCTGCCTGGAGTTGCTTTAAACCTTTGAAATCCGCCGCCGCCACGGTGGCCAACACTTTGACCTCCACGCCGACTACACGCCCGCGCGTCTCGCCCTGATCGGAACGGCCCTTAACTTGCATGACATCGGCCCGGCGCAGAAGCGCAGTCACGGGTTGGGAGGAGTCGGAAAAAACTTATAACGACGAACCCTTGGCGCAGAAATCTGCAGACCACTGTTCAATGCAGACCGCTACCATCTGCGGCGCGACAATCAAGGTGAGACGCGTGATCTCATCCAGATTGCCGCTCTATAACCATCGGAATCCTCGATCTAAAAGGTGCGGTTGCGCGCCATCACCAGTCATTCACAGCGCGCCTCGTTAGGGGGGCCTTCGACCAGTTTAACGCTATGCCGATCTTGCGGAGCGCACCGACGTATGGCTGCACATTGACGGAGCTTTCGGGCCGTGGGCGCGGGCTACACCGGATCTCAAAATGCCGGCCGCCGGCGCCGAGCGTGCCGACTCCTTGGCCGAGCGAGATCAGGGGGTTGGTTGCTGCTGATTTCTGCCTAATCGTCAGTTCGGGCGCTGACTTCTTCGCACGGAGACTCAATGCTTCCGCGCCTGCACCAGATAAGCTTCAATCTCGGCTTCGCCGAGCCACTTCATGGCTTCGAGCCGATGCAATCCCTCGACCAGCACATAGCGTTTGCCGTCGCTACGCAACTGGATCGGCATTTTCATTCCGTTCTCCAGGACATCTTCAGCGAGCAGCCTCACCGTCTCTGGATGCAGCGTCCTCCGCCGCGCGGTTGGCACATAGATGTCGTCGATCCTGACTTTATGAATGCGGAGCATGAGTCTCTTCACCGGTAAAGCGCCCTCGCCCGTGGATAGCGCGTTCAGACTACGCAGCGCTGGTATTATCTCTGGCTCGTCAGCTTTCTCCGAGATGATCTTTCTTCGGTCCCTCCATGGGCTCGCTCGGACGATCCTCAACGAGGAACTTCGATCTTACCCATTCCGAGAACTTGCCCTGCTTGATGCCATTCTCAGCGGTGCAGTCACTGGGGCCTGATTCGACATACAGAGACTTTCCATCGAAGCACCCTGCCGCCTTTTGGCGTGAAACCCGCGACCAGCCGTTGGATGTTTCGAGAACCGGTAGGGTCTCTCGAAAGAAGAAACGGCCGACGATCCCGCACTGTGTTGAAGGGCATGTGAAGCGTCTCAGGTCTTCAACTGCGACCCACATCCGCGAATCTGCCAATGCGGGAAATGCGCCAGAAACAACTGCCGCCAACCCAACAGCGCCATAGGCGAATGATAGTTGGTTTCGCATAAACTCGATCCCGGGTTCGTGTGCTGCAGGAGCATACATGGAACCCTCCGCAGTGCACAGCATGCGCGAAAACTGTCTTTACCTCCGCCCCCATTTCCATCAAAAATCAAAGATCTCGCCGAGCAGCGATTTCTTCTTCTTGCGGGGATGCTGCGAACCGTATTGGCGCTCGTCGTGATGTCGTCCCTCGTCGCGATCACGTGACCGCTGCTCAAATTGCCCAGGCAATGCTTCATTGGCGGAGCGCTCAATAATCTTGTCAAGCTCTCCGCGATCGAGCCAGACGCCGCGGCACTTCGGGCAGTAGTCAATCTCGATGCCCTGACGTTCACTCGAAACCAACTCAGATCCGTCGATTGGGCACTGCATTTGTGTTTCCTTCTGATGAGCATCGGAGGAGACCACACATGGGCCCTTACCGACAACAGCGCCACCTCGTCGATGAATACTTGATCGCCAAGCATGTCTAAGGAACGCCGCAGAACCGCCTAATAGGCGAAGGCGTGGAAGCTGGCACTCCACACCCCGCCTCGATTGGCTAGCGCTAGCACGTCAGTGGACCTGGCCCACTATTGTCCATGTGGCGGCACTGGTGCGGCGTTTGTTCTGTCATTGCTCTTGCTATCGAGCCGCTTCCGACCGCGGGGCGGATTGAGCAGCCATCCTATCAGATGGGGACCGCGGCTCGCAGCGTCGATCATCAGCGTCTCGGCAGCCAGCGGCCAGGGGGCACGACCATGGACGCCTGTGAGACTGTCTCCTCTCCATGACACCGCCGGTGCGGTTTCCTGGAGACCACGAGGCGCTAGTGAACCTCCTCGATGAACTGGTGCTGTTTCCGACTAGCCTGTCGCCCGCGCTTGCCGAAACGAGACAAGGCGTTTGGTGCTTTCATCCCACAGCACCAGTTTGACGCAGCTCAGGCTCTGGAGAAAGGTGATGCGGCCCATGTCGCGCAGATCGGGATGGTCTCGCAGCACCTCCGGCAGACGATAAAACGGTACCTTGGCCGATAAGTGGTGCACATGGTGGATGCCTATATTCCCTGTGAGCCAGCGCAGCGGGAACGGAAGATCGTAGTGTGAACTGCCGTGCAGCGCTGCGTGCTGAAAGTTCCAATCGTCGCCCTCGGACCAGTGCGTTCCCTCGAACTGATGCTGAACGTAAAACAGCCAGACGCCCGCTGTGGCCGCCATCAGCGTGATCGGCACCTGCACCAGGAGAAAGGGGCCGACCCCAACAAGCCACATCAGGCTCGCGACCGGGAGAGCGACACCGAGGTTGGTGGCGATCGTCGACGTCCACGGCTGTACTCCGGCGCGCATGAGGCCGAAAGGCAATCGATACTGACAAATGAACAGCCAGGCGGGGCCGAGACCGAACATCACCAGGGGATGGCGATAGAGCCGGTAGCGTGCGCGGCCCCACCAGAGCAAAGCACGATATTCCCGGACCGTGAGGGTGTTGACATCGCCGATCCCCCGCTTGTCGAGATTGCCTGCCGTTGCATGATGGACGGCATGAGTGCGACGCCAATAGTCGTAGGGCGTGAGCGTAAAAACGCCGATGACGCGACCGATCCAGTCGTTGATGCTGCGTCGGGCGAATAAGGTGCCGTGGCCGCAATCGTGCTGCAGGATGAAAAGACGGACCAGAAAGCCGGCTGCCGGGATCGTCAGCAAGAGGCCCCACCAGTAGCCGTGCACGACAGCGACCGCTGCCAAAGCCCATAAGGCGACAAAAGGGAATGCCGTGGCGGCTATTTCGACCATGCTCCGGGCCGGGCTCGGTTGTCTGTACTGTGCGAGAACCGCAGTCCAGGAGCGCCCCTTCCGCTCAATGGAGGCGCCATTGGCAACTTTACTTTTCACAAGATCTCCAAGGTTAGATATGCGCCCGGGCAGGACGCGTGTTAACAATCAGGAACGTATGCGGTGCTCAGGCTGCACGGCGGGAAGCGAACCCTTCCGGCTGAAAGCAAAAAGGCCGGGCAGAAGCCCGACCTCTCTTCTCGTCTCGACGATCCGTGCCAGGTACATCCGTGGGCACGGCTCGAAGACGAATGCTTATGCAGCCTGCAGGTTTTCCGCGGCGCTCTTGCCCGAGCGGTTGTCCCTGACGACGTCGAAGCTCAGCTTCTGGCCTTCCACGATAGTGCGCATGCCGGCGCGCTCGACGGCGGAGATATGAACGAAGACGTCCGAAGCGCCATCATCGGGCTGGATGAAGCCGAAGCCTTTGGTGGCATTGAAGAACTTTACGGTTCCGATGGTCATGACGATTTCCTTTCAATCGGTCTCGGTTTAATGCCCGCCACGCCGAATGCGCGATGGTGCATTTGAGTCGATTTTGACAGGAAGATCGCCATCGGCGCGGCTTCCGCACCGCAACAAAGTTCGGCAATCAAGATCGATGCTGGCTAGATAGGCACCGCCAGTGTTCAAAACAAGGCGCCGGGATTGGAATCTCTCACGTGGGTCGATCGACGATCACGTGCTGCGGAAATCGGACCGTCAATGGCGCCACTCGGATTGCGGCGGCGGGTTGCCTGCGACATCGGCGTGAGCAGCGTCACTGGCCGCAGGCAGATGCTTTTCCGAGAAGCGAAGGCGGAGCCCGTCATCGGTCAGGAGATGGAGATCCTCGCGCCCGAATACCTGCCGCAGCGTGTCGGGAGGCATGCAGATTTCGCCGCTGCTGATCACTTCCCCCCGGCTCCTTCGGGAAACAGTCAAAATCATAGTTCGCACGGGCAAGTGTTTTGCTCCCGCATTTCAAGGCGCCGGCTCCGTGAATTCCACTAAGATACTCCATGAACGCCTATTCCTTGAGCGATCGGCATGTGAGTGCATCCGCGTCCAGAGCCACGGTCAATTCCTCCGGGTCGACTTCGACGACCTGATGTCGGCCGCTTTGGACGGAAATCGCCGGAGTGTGCAGCATCGTAGCCGTGCGCCGGTAGGCAAGAAAGGAAAGACCCAAGATCTCCTCCTCCTCAATTACGAGGCGATAGGTTCCTGCAGCCTGCCGAGCGTCAAAGGCGCTCAACATGAACGGTTGCCTGAACGTGACCTCTGTATCGGTGGTGCGAACGGTCATGGCAGAATCCATTGCTTCTTTCGTGTTCTCGTCGGGGAGGTCTGGGAGCCACCGGCTTACCGGAAATCCGCTGCCGTTAACACATACACGGTCCTGCGGGCGCTCCCGTATATTTCACGCGCGACATCGTGGATCATGGCGCGCGCTGCATCGAACGCGGCCAGATAATGCACCTCGCCGGCGGCTGCGGTGGAGAGCGCATCAGTCTCGACGAAGAAGGGCACCTCGAACATTCCATCATGGCCGATGAAGCGAACGCGCTGCCCGGCTTCGTCATAGCTGCGGCTTCTATTGGGAAAAGTGAGCGTCATGATTGTGTATCTCCATCGCGTAGGCAGTGGGGCGTCAACGGCTCGTAGGTCCTTGGCACGCCCTGTGAGCGGGCTGGATATGGCGCCACAGCGTAACGTCCCGGCGCTTCACACCGGGGCCTAGCACCGTAACCCACCGACCCGAAGGCCTTCATCCATGTGCGTGTGGTGGAACACGGCGGACACAGCGTAAGCCTTATTTCTTCGCCTTACCGCGCAATGCGCTGCTGGTCGCCTGCTTGACCTGAGAGCCAAGAGGTGTGTCCACCTTCACGGCCGCCTTTTCCTTCTTCGGCTTTCTCGCTTCGCGGTTGCTGCGTTGCTGTCCTTTGGCCATGTGTAAATTCCTTCTAGTCGTGTGCAGCGTCGCCGGAGGCTTGCTGTACTTTTATCTCTTCGAGACTATCTTCTGTCGTCACACGGTCGTGACGCTCGTCGTCGTTGCGGATGCGGTATTGAAGCGAATTGTCCCTCGCCGGCAGGGTTGCGGTGATGTGATAGATTTTGGCCGTGTCGGGTGAAAGACTGAACCTGTTGCTCATACGGACATGTTGTCCGATGGCGAAGCGGTGGCTTGACATGTTTCTCACCTGACATGCCCTCTGTCCGTAGATTAACCTGTCCCAAACGGGCGGGTGCATATTGCTGTTCATGGCAATCCGGCCATTTCCGGCCGATACCGTGCTGCTCAGTAACCCATTCCACCCATATTGCCCCCGCCAGCCATGACCGGGGCGTCCTTCTGTGGAATGTCGGCAACCATCGCCTCGGTCGTGACCAGAAGTGCTGCGATGGAACCGGCATCCTGCAGGGCCGTACGAACGACCTTGGCCGGATCGACGATGCCAGCCTCGATCATGTCGACATAGAGTCCGGTTTGCGCGTTGAAGCCCATATTGGGATCCTTCGCGTCCATCAGCCGGCCGACGACGATCGAGCCTTCGACGCCGGAATTATCGGCGATCTGCCGGACAGGTGCTTCAAGCGCCCTCAGCACGATCGAAATGCCTGCGGTCACGTCGGCATTTGTTCCCGTGAGGCCGGCCAGAGCTGCCTTGGCGCGCAGAAGCGCCACGCCGCCACCAGGCACAACACCTTCCTCCACCGCAGCGCGGGTGGCATTCAGCGCATCGTCGATACGGTCTTTCTTTTCCTTGACCTCGATCTCGGTCGCGCCACCGACGCGAATGACCGCAACACCGCCGGCAAGCTTGGCGAGCCGCTCCTGGAGTTTCTCCTTGTCGTAGTCCGAGGTGGTCTCCTCGATCTGCGCCTTGATTTGCTGGATACGGGCGGCAATATCGGCTTTCTCGCCAGCACCATCGACAACAGTTGTGGTGTCCTTCTCGATCAGGACGCGCTTGGCGCGGCCCAGCATGTCGAGCATGACATTCTCAAGCTTGATGCCGAGATCCTCGGAGATCATCTGACCGGCTGTCAGCACCGCGATATCCTCCAGCATCGCCTTGCGGCGGTCACCGAAGCCCGGCGCCTTGACGGCGGCAACCTTCAGGCCGCCGCGCAGCTTGTTGACGACGAGCGTGGCGAGCGCCTCGCCTTCGACGTCCTCGGAGATGATAAGGAGTGGTTTGCCCGTCTGCACGACGGCTTCGAGGATCGGCAGCATCGCCTGCAGATTGCCGAGCTTCTTCTCGTGAATGAGGATGTAGGGCTCTTCGAGTTCCGCCCGCATCTTCTCGGCATTGGTGACGAAATAGGGAGAAAGATAGCCGCGATCGAACTGCATGCCTTCGACGACGTCGAGTTCGGTCTCGGCGGTCCTGGCCTCCTCGACCGTGATCACGCCTTCGTTGCCGACTCTGTCCATCGCCTTGGCGATCATCTCACCCACGGAGGCATCGCCATTCGCGGCGATCGTGCCGACTTGGGCGATCTCGCCGGAGGATTTGACCTTCTTGGCGCGATCCTCGATATCCTTGACCACGGCGGCGACCGCAAGGTCGATACCGCGCTTCAGATCCATCGGGTTCATCCCCGCAGCCACCAGCTTGGCGCCCTCGCGGAGGATGGATGCAGCAAGCACCGTCGCCGTTGTGGTGCCGTCGCCGGCGAGGTCGTTGGTCTTCGAGGCCACTTCGCGCACCATCTGCGCGCCCATGTTCTCGAACTTGTCCTCGAGCTCGATTTCCTTGGCGACGGTCACCCCGTCCTTTGTGATGCGCGGGGCGCCATAGGCCTTGTCGATGATGACATTGCGGCCTTTGGGGCCGAGCGTCACCTTGACGGCGTTGTTCAGAAGCTCGACACCGCGAAGCATTCGATCGCGCGCATCGGTGCCAAACTTGATTTCCTTGGAAGACATGACTTTCGATCCGTTCGTTCTTGAAACTGCGTACGTGGAAATCGCCCGGTCAGGCGGCCTTTTCGGCCGCCACCGTCGTCTCAATGATGCCCATGATGTCGGCCTCCTTCATGATTAGGAGATCTTCGCCTTCGACCCTGATCTCGGTGCCGGACCATTTGCCGAAGAGAACAGCGTCGCCTGCCTTCACGTTGAGCGGAATGAGCTGGCCGCCTTCGTCGCGGAGGCCCGGGCCGACGGCGACCACTTCGCCTTCCTGTGGTTTTTCCTTCGCGTTATCGGGGATAATGATCCCGCCCTGGGATTTGTCATTGCCTTCGGCGCGCCGAATGACGACGCGGTCGTGAAGGGGCCGGAATTTCATGGAGGGTTCTTTCTGCGGCCGGGTATAGGGGGCCACACCTTTTATATAGACTCTTTGGCAGTCGAATAACAGGAGTGCCAAAAACAATCTTCTCGGCAGAAAAAACTCCGAGCGTTCCAGCAAGCCCTCGATCGATAATTTCTCAGAAGAATTTCAATAATTCGGGCGTCGATTCACAATGAAGGAAGAGATCTCTCTCACCGCACGAGCATAGGTTGGAACCAGTATGCTATCGGATTTGTCTCGCTTGCCATTGTATTTCCAGCCTTGTCTCCGTATTCATCGCCCGAACAGAGGAAGGATTCAGCATGGCACGAGCACCGAATTATAATCACGAGCGCAAGGAACGCGACCGCATCAAGGCAGCGAAGAAAGCCGAGAAGCTGGCAGCCAAGGCGGCCGCAAAAGAGCGCCCGGCCCAGACGGAACAGAGCGAAGCTGAAGGCTCGAACTAAAAGTCGGTAAAGCTAGCTCTCGAAGAGTTCGGACGCTCTTTCTTGATAGATCAACGGCAGCTTTCCATTCCGGGTACACGTATGCGCGAAGGTCCGCTGTCGATAACTTTCAGGGACCGCTGGCACCTCACGAGGATCTTTCGCGATCCCCTGCTTGTGTAGGGACCACCGTTGCCGTCCTGCCCCGGTCAATAACCCGTTTTTAACGCGCAAATGGAACGCGTCACGATCAGCCTCCGGCGAACTTTTCTCTGTGGCGACACCAGAGTCAGGCAACGAGGATCGCCCTTTAGCAGCCTAAGTGCTTGCTAGATCTCACATTTTATTGAGTTATGACGAAAGTGGTTGCGGGGGCCTGCAATCATCTTTACTTGCGATCATCGCAGCTATCCAATGCTCTACTGAAAATTCTTCTCACGTACGGTCGCAACGGACTATTTCGTACTGCCGCGTAGAACTTTATAGCCAGAATACGCACAAGGCTTAGAGCAGGCTCAAAAGCGGACCGGGAAGCATAGTGCTGGCATGCCCAGGCGCCTATCACCTCATCCTACTGGCCCTGATCAAAATCCGGCGGCTGCGTCTCCGCCTCACGTGAGGCCTGTGGTAGCGCGCCCTCTAGCGATGGTTCCCAGCAGCGCCGAATGGGCACACCATCGCCTTGAGGGATACGAATGAACTATCGGCTTATACCGGGCTACGTCTATTCCCAGCAATTTCCGAAATTTACTAAATCTAATTGACAATTTAGTAAATCATGAGAAGCTCGATCCAACTCCGCAGCGATAGGATCAGATCATGGATAGTGACGCCTTGGTACAATTAGCACTTGCCGCGCAATCGTGTTCCCAAAAAGACCTTGCCGCACTCCTCAAGGTTTCCCCGACGCAGATCAGCAAATGGAAGAAGGGGGAGCATATCTCATTGGATATGAGCGATCGATTGCGCGCGCTGGCTAAGATCGGCGATTTGGATCCCTCATTTGTCCTCTGGTCCGGATCCACCGAAAAAGCAAGAAAGTGGAACAGTCTTCTTCATTTTCTGGCTCAGCTAATTTCGGAGAACGCCGAAACTGGCTACGACACGGCGCCATTGGCCGATGACGATTTAGGGCTACTGGGATGGCAGACATTTCATACCCTTCGGGAGATGGGAGTAGCCATTCCTCAAGATTTCCCGAAGGAATTAGAGTTTGATTATAATGTACGGTTTTTCGAAAAAGATGAAGATGATGAAAAAAGAATAGAAGCTCTCGAAGAGCATACTTTCACTTCGCTCATTAGAGCGATCTACCATGCCCTCAACGATGTGTATGGTTTCTACGCAGCCTACGTAGACGAACTGATTATGGACGAAGATCTCGATCTTTTCGATTCTCCAGCCGGAAATATTGAGCCATGCCTTATGGATCTCGCTGCGACCAAGATAGAGGTAGATCCGGCGTTCGCTCCTAAATTTAATGAGTTTCGACATCGTACACGAAAGGAATACCGGAGCTGGTTAAACCTTGTTAAACATAAGGCAATCCGAGCAGGCGCCCCTCTTCGAGCGGAACTGTTAGACTTGGTTTATTTTCCCCATGAGGATCTAGGGCGCATGGCAGAACTTGAAAGTCTCGGGCGGAATTCCGTTCGTCTACACCCAGATATTTACATGAACGAACTTTTGTGTGGTATGCGCGCCATTCACAAAATCATGCCTATAATACTGGAAAAGTTAGGAGTATCTGAAGAGATCAGCATTGACTCCGCTGTTTTTACGGTCGAGAGAGTAGATTAATATGCCGGGCATGATCGACATTGTCAGGATGACAATGCAAGCTAGATTCGGTTGCCCATTAGGGAGACCACCTGATCGTTCTTGGAATTTTGAAGTTGGACCGCATCATCGGACCGATAAGGTCGTTCATTTGCTGGCGCGGCAGTTGCTGACTATGAGGTGAGCTCGGCTCGTGAAGGATTTCAGCTGCCGACGGGCAAAGGATCGGTCCCCTCACTGAGGATCGCAAGATAGCGTCGGTAGCTGAACACCCGCCCCCGCTTGCGCCCGGTGATCTCTTCAACAATGCCCATCTTCTCCAGGTCGGCCAAGGCCGCATTGACTGTCGGCGCCGACAAGCCCGTCTGCTGGACAAGCTGGTTGGAGGTCAGGAACGGGTTTTGCTGAAAGAGGTCGTGGATGCGGAGTGCCGAGCCTGCACGGTCACTTTCGTTCGTGATCCGCTCGCGATCTTCCTTGAAGAGGTCGACAATCCGGGTGGCCGCCTCGAAAGCCTGGTTCGCCGTTTCGGCTACACCCGCCAAGAAGAAGTCGAGCCAAGCCTCCCAATTGCCGTTTTCTCGCACCTCCTGGAGCAGACGATAGTAGTCGGCACGATGCGTCTTCAAGAACAGACTGAGATAGAGCAGCGGCTTGCGGAGCACCCCGTTGACGCAAAGATACAGTGTCACCAGAAGGCGGCCGATACGGCCGTTCCCATCAAGGAACGGGTGGATGGTCTCGAACTGGACATGCAGCAGTCCGGCCTTGATCAGCGCCGGCAATTGCGATCCGTCTTCGTGAATGAAACGCTCCAGAGCATCCAGGCAGGCATCGAGTTCGGTGACGGGCGGTGGCACATAGAGCGCATTGCCGGGACGTGAGCCACCGATCCAGTTCTGCGAACGGCGGAAGTCACCCGGGCTTTTGGTGCCGCCGCGTCCGCTTTGCAGCAGCCGAGCATGCATCTCGCGGATCAGGCGCAACGACAATGGCAGCTCTTCCAGCCGTTCCAGCCCGTACATCATCGCATCAACGTAGTTCGACACTTCGCGGATGTCGTCGATCGGCTCCCCGGTCTGGGCCTGGTTCTCGAAGCGCAGAAGATCAGTCAGTGTGGATTGCGTCCCCTCGATCTGGGACGAGAGCACCGCCTCCTTGCGCACATACATATAGAGGAAGAGTTCCTGGCGTGGCAGCAGCATGGTAATGCCATCCAGTCGCCCGAGCGCGCGCTCGGCGAGGCTCAGTCGTTCCAGAAGAGCCAGCACGTCGATCTGCGGCTTCGGCGGCAGAGGCGGCGGAACGAAGGCGCGCACGATCTCGCCCGCGACAGGGGTTTCGACATATCGGCCAAGGCGCTGATCTGCGTCGGAATCGGTCATAGCGCCATCTTGGCAGCGTGGCGCTATTTAAACAATCCCATCGACACTTAAATAACGGAGATGCTAACGTAAGCGCGCTTAAATAGGCTCGTCACTCTCGGCCTGCTCCATCAGAAGCATAAAGCCGTCCGATCGGCAGTGCCAGCGTATTGGCAAGGAGATTAGGCATCCGATGCGACGAATCGGATAGGACCGCGACCTTCGTCAAACGTCGTGGACAATCTTCATAGCCTACTCACATGCCTGACCTTCCGCATACCAAACTGCTTGCCCGCAAGATCTCCGATTTCTGCCGCCTCCGTGTCGATCCCGCATTGCCCCCGCGGGACAGCACACGGATCAAAGAATTTCTCCTCGGTCTGATCGCCCAGTCGCAAATGCCGCCTCGCAAGGTGCGCGGCTACGATTGGGACGAAATCGCCCTTCAATGCGGCCTCGACAGGGACGCTATTCGGGGCGCGAGGGCGGTGATTGAACCAGCTCTGGATGCGATTGTACGGAACACTCAAAGTCCGGCTGATCGCCCTTCGGCCAAGATCCGAAAGGCTCGCGATTCCGAGCCACGTCCGCGACGCGACCGTCCTCCGCGGCAGCCTAAAGAAAAGCCGGGCACTGCCCTGCGAATTGGCCCTAGGGAGCAATCGGAGCCAAGACCTGCGTCGACACGGCAGAAGCCCGGCGCCAAACCTCGCATCATCGAGGAATTTCCTAAGCCTTTATTTGAGGAGTGGCTCGACCCGCCAACCCTCCGGGAGGCGCTGGACCTGCACATGCGCCGCCATGGCGACAGCTATTGGCACCTACACCGCGCCGTCGTTCGCGAAGACGAAAAGCTCGACCATTCGACCATCCGCCACTGGCTGCAAGGATCGAAGGCGCCCCGCAGCGTGGCGAGCATGGAGGTTCTCAGTCGCATCGAGCGCCGCTATCGCCTCCCGGCGGGATACTTCAAGGCGAAGCTCCCGCATCAGACGCGGTCAGCCTCGGGCCACGTCCTCGACGATATCGCCCCGGCCGAGCGACGGAGGCTCGCCTGGCATCTGCCCGATGATTTCAACACACGCCCCCGCCAGGAACAGGAGGAGATCCTCGCATGGGTTCAGCGCGTCATTATCAGGGGCTCGACCGACTACAGGCGGTTCCAAGCGGCCGCGATGAAGCAGCGCTACGCAATCCGCTTTCCAGGGGTCACATACGGTCAATCTGACGCTGCGCAGGACAGCCATCGAAACAGATACGACGAGCCGGACGAAGACAGCACTTCCTTCACCGATCCAGACCTGCGATCCGGCGTCATCGACGCTCCGCCTGTCCTCGCCATGGAAATGGCCGAACTCATCCGCTTCAAGACCGCGACGCTCACCGCATTCGGCCTGCAACGGAACGGTGTCTGGGGCGAGGAGACGGCGTCTCAGAAGGTGGAGCATCTCGGTCTGATGTTCGGGGCATTGGCCGCCCATCCGCGCGGCCCGGTCCGCGGCTATGGCGTGCCGCTGCAGCACCTGACCTTCGGCCTGCTCGTCTTCCCCTCGATCTGGGACTGGTATGTGCAATGGCGCGAGAGGCGGCGCGGCTTCTATACGGCCTGGGAAGTGGACATGCTGCGCATTTCGCTTGCCCTCACCCGGAAGGAAACGGGCTGGCTACGACAGCACCCTCGTCTCGGATCACGGCTCCGGCCGATCGACGGACTGGTTACACAGGCGGACATCGACCGCGCCTGTGCCGACTGGGACGATGCCTGCGACGTTTATTTCAAGCATGCCTCCTCCCGCGTGAAGGAGATCCAGCGCGTCGCGCGGGTCCATCGTGACCCGTTCGAGCCGATCATGCCGGTATTGGAGGCCGAAAGCCCGGTCGGTGAATATCGAAAGATCACTGAGGAGATTCTCCGACTCATGCCGGACGAGCGGCTCTATCGTCGCCCGGCGGCGGAAGCCGTCCGATCGTTCCTGATGCTGCGCTTCGGGCTGCACCTTGGATTGCGGCAGAAGAACCTGCGCCAGCTGATGGTCTGTGAACGCGGACGGCTGCCGCGGTCCGAGCGCCAACTCGCCGACATGAAACGCGGCGAGATCCGATGGAGCGAACGCGACAAGGGTTGGGAGGTGCTGATCCCGTCGGTGGCCTTCAAGAACGCCAATTCGTCCTATTTCGGGAGCAAGCCGTTTCGACTGATCCTGCCTGATCTCGGCGGCCTCTACGATCACATTGAGGCTTATATCGACCGGCACAGGCGTGTGCTTCTCGGCGGAGCCAAGGATCCAGGCACGTTCTTCGTCAAGACAGTGAAGACGACGAGCAGGGACGCTTCCTATGACCAAAACACGTTCTATGAAGCCTGGCGCCTGACGATCCAACGATATGGGATCTACAACCCCTACACAAAACGGGGCGCGATTCCCAGTCTCCTCCCTCACGGCCCCCACAATGTCCGCGACGTGCTGGCAACGCATATCCTCAAACAGACCGGTTCCTATGAGCAGGCGAGCTACGCCATCCAGGACACCCCTGACATGGTCGCGCAGCACTACGGTCGTTTCCTGCCGCAGGACAAGGCAGCTCTCGCCGCTCGGATTTTGAACCAGGTTTGGGAAGCGGCGTAAGCAAGGTGGACGGTAAGCAGCAGCACCGCATACGAAGAACCGCCTCGAACATTGAAGCACGGTCATCGGGCTTCGTCACTTATCGGCGGTGTGTCCCGATTCCCACGGCGCAGGCCGGTTTGCCAATTCGATCATTTCCGGAATTGGTGTGCCCGGCGCGTATATAGCCGAGCAGAAATCCGAGAACCCTTCAGGACTCATGGCAATCAGTCGACCATCTCCTATTTCGCTAGCGGTTCGCAGGACAGCGCTACGCACAAATTCCGTAAGCGACTGACCGGATTTTTCGGCGGCGCCTTCAATAATCGCGATATCCGATTTCGATAGCCGTACCGATATGACGTCTTTCGAGTGTTCCATGCTTTGAGCCGACTGCCACCGTAACGCTTATTCCATTTACAGCACTGCATACGGGGATGGCCATCATCTCGGCAGGAGATGATTCAGAAGACCGGGATCACCCTAGAGCCACGCAGTGAACACGATTGGGACAAGAAACGCACTGCCTGGAAAGCCGATCTTAGCCGATTTCTAAAGAACTTGGCCAAGCCGACCAGCGTGACGGCGGACCAGCACGAAACACTGAAGGCTGAGTTCGAGGAACTGAAGCAAGAGCTCGAGAGCCTGCAGGAGAGCTATCAAGAGGCGTCATGCCGCCGCGCGCAAGGGCTCAAGGATGCCGCAGGCACCGCCGTAGGCGTTGACCTGCCACCGAGTTTTGCTCAAGCCGCGCCACACGGCGTACGAGAGACGATCAAAGCTTTAATCGCGGTGGATGATAGTTCAGTGGCAGGTCAGCGTGCCGATTGCAGACCGGAACAGAGAATGGCGCATCGCCTCCAGCAGGTCGAACAGAGAATGCTGGGCAGAGAAGGGCCTACCACTTCCCTTCAAACATGAAACGCAGATCGGCGTGCGCCCGGAGCGCTTCCATCAACACGGCGATGGCCTCAGCAACCAAGAGGTTGTTTCGGTCAGAGTCTTTGTCGCCCGACTTGCCGCCGTGCACGAGATTGTTGCGGACGCGGCGCACCGCACCGATAAGCGACTGAATATCAGATGGCGGTGCGGTGGCTTCCCAGTCAAGCGAGCTTCCATTCAGAATCTGCCGGCTGGGTGGGTTGCTGAGGATGGTTGGGGCGATGTTATTTTCTCGAACGTGTTTCAAGAAATCGGACGTCAGTTCTTTGTTCGCGAACTCGTCCCATTTGGCTTCAACGGCTCCGCCAGCTCCCATCTTCCCATAGCCGATCTCCTTCAGCGCATACTCGAACCGCGTTACCACGCGCATCAATTCTTCGCCGCGCGCGGGCAGCCTGTTCGCCGCCGCCATGTCGATGGGTAGCGCTCCACTTATTCCAGATTTCTCAGCCACTGTTGCCCCTCTGAACCGTGTAATTGAATTGCTAGACACGAATCGCCGCCTGTAGCCGACCCCTCCGACGTCTCCGCGCACCAGGTCCGCTCTTAGAACGCTAACCGGCTGCCCGCTAGTCCAAATGAGGCGCGTTGCGGACAGCCGCGATCGGGCCGGCTAACGGACTGGCCGCTCTTGGTGCGGTCAGCACAAGAGCAGACATCTGATGTTCAGCCGGCGATGTCCTGTATGTGGCCCGAAGCGGGCATCGTAGATTAGAAGCTGGCCGGGGTTGTCTTCCGAAGCACAACGCCACGTCCGGGGCTAGATGGAATTCAGTATCGTGGGTGGCCGCTTGTCTACCTAGCCGCATCAGCTGCAAGTCCTTGCCCCAAGCATAGGCATGTTTCGCGACGACACTGTCTAACAACGACGACATGCAGCGCATTCTCGACAAGGTTGGAGGTAGGCGACGATGTCCTTGAAGCCCAATAAAAATTCTGGTCGTTTGCCATACTTACTGACTGTGGCATGATTTCGGAATCGGCGCGAGTTCCCTATCGAGCCTCCGTCTGAGCATTGGAGTGAACCGTGCCAACGAACTACGCAGCCGATTACGGTGGAGCACGCGGATCAAATGCTGGCGACCAGTTTCACGAACTGTGGGCGCTACAGCAGATTCTCGGTCTACTGAAACCTCGATCCACGCTCTCGGCGGTTACCGTCGAAGGTATTCCCTTTGCCGAGCCCCAAACGACGATCGACGCGCCAACGTGGGACGGAGTCGATTGCGCCCTCTTGCATGGTGACCGCGTCCTCGACAAGGCCGCTCGCGTCGAGCTCGTGCAATTGAAGTACTCGGGATCATCACCCTCCACACCATGGACCATCGCCCGTCTCTGCGCCAGCACAAGAACGACCGGCAACAACTCGGTGCTGCGCCGATTGGGCGATGACTTCGCACACGCGCGTAGCCGTATGAAGCCGGAGGCCCAGCTTGTTGTCCGGCTCGTCAGCAATCAGCCCGCAGGTAGCGATATTCTTGCATTGTTGCCGGGGAGCGGTGCTTCTGCGGTGCCCGAAGAAGATCGGTGCAAAGTTCAGCTTGCTACCGGTCTCGACAATGTCAAGTTCGCTGATTTCTTGAATTGTCTGGACCTAGGCGAATGCGGCTCGCTATCAAGATTCGGCCTCGACGACAAAGTCACTGAGGACGTCATCGCCTTGCTCGGCGACGATGTTCGTGGCGAAGTCGAGCACCTGCAAGCTCAGGTCCGCACGCTCATGCTTCCCGAGCGCCTGCGCGAGCTCGTCGACGAGCGCAAGCTCCTCGTATGGTTCGGGCTTGGCGGACGACAAGGATTATTTCCCTGTCCGCCAGCAATCGAAGTGCCCAAGAGCACGATCGAACGCGTCGGCACAAGGGAGGTTCTGCAAAAGCTCGAGGCTGGTGTTCGGACTGTTCTCGTCCATGGCGAAGGAGGGTGTGGGAAGACCACGCTTACCCAACAGCTCGCATCGAGACTGCCCCATGGATCGGTTGCGGTCACTTACGACTGCTACGGCGCGGGCAGCTACATGCACTCTGAAGACAAGCGACATCTCCCCGAGCGCGCCTTCCTCCAGATCATCAATGATGTTGCGGTCGCGACCGAACTGCCTCTGCTGCTGCCCAGGAGTGGCACCCATCCGACGACGATTGAGACCTTCCTCCAGCGCATGACCATGGCTGGTAGGGCGCTCGAACTTTCATCGCCGGGCGCCATACTTCTCGTCATTGTTGACGCAGCAGACAACACGGTAACTGCCGCTGAATCTGCTGTTCCGGTCGAGCGTCCGTTCATCCACGACATTGCTGGCGCCGATCTCAACAAGCTGCCAAGCAATGTCCGCTTCGTTGTTTCCGCTCGAACCGCGCGAAAGAGCGGTCTCGGCTTTCCCGTGACAACGGATGAAGTCTTGTGCCGTCCGTTCACCGAAACGGAGACTCGGCAGCACCTGATCGGCGTGTTCCCCGATGCGTCGAACGCATCCATATCCTCATTCCACGATCTCACAGGTGGCAACCCACGTGTCCAGTCGTACGCCTTGAAGGCGTCCGGAGGAAATCTCGATACATTGTTTGAGGCCTTGCTTCCGAACGGCCGGACGCTGGCAGACGTGATTGATGCATCATTCACCCTCGCACTGAAGAAGCTCGGGCGCCAAACGGACTTGGACCGTCTCACCGCGGCGTTAGCATTCTTGCCGACGCCTGCATCCGTTTCGGCCGTCGCCGCCGTCAGCGGCACGAACGACCAACTCGTCCGAGATTTTGCTGCCGATCTCGCACCCGGAATCGGGCTGAGCGGTAGCCAACTGACAGTGTCTGATGAAGACTTTGAAGATCACATCGCAAAGCGCAGCCAGGCCGCTCAAGCGGACACCGTTTCACGCATCGCCGAACATTTTTGGTCGCACTATCGCAGTGACCCGTATTGCAGCACGTACGTTGTCGACTTTCTTGTAAAGGCCAGTCGCATCTCCGACATCTTCACGGTGCTCGACGTGGATGGACCTGTCGCGGCAGTGGGAGATCCACTGCTACGACGCGAGATTCAAATTCGGCGTCTGACCCTTGCGCTTGCGACATGCCGAGAAGCTGGCGACATCGTCAAAGCGGTACAAACCATTCTCATCGGAGCCGAGGCCCAGCACGACGAGGGAGCTTTCTACGATCTCGTCGACAAGGAAGTGGACCTTTCGGTCGAGTTTAGCGGCCCTTCACTGCTACGGCGAACGCTCCTTGATCGCGACCGCGCTCCTAGCCACGGGTCAGTTCTAGCCCACTCCGCGCTGAGCGCCAGTTTGAAGGATGATCGCGTCGGCACCCTTCACTATCTTCGGATGTACGATGCTTGGATCAGCAAGCGCCCGCGGCGCAAGGATGGAGAATTTCAGGGACGCCACGTCGAATGGAAAATTGAGGACCGTGACATAGCGGCCTTAATTGAAGCGGTATTCCGTATCGCCGGGGTCGATGCGGCGATACGCGATTTGCAGCGCTGGACGCCGCCAGAGGTTAGGCTGCGTGTCGGGCTTGATGTTGTGTCTCGTCTCATCGCTGATGGTCACGGCCAGACCCTGCTTGAATTCGCCGCAGCAGCATCCCCGCTAGGACCGTGGCGTTTGCTGATCACGGTTCAGCTTGCCTTGGCGGGTCATGACATCGATCATGCGCAACTTGCGCGCGACGTCGGCAAGTTGCGTGCGAAGTTCATCCCGTCACACGAACTGGGCATCTCCTATACATCGTCCTCCTGGTCCACTGAGTGGCTCCGCTTGATCGTCGCCGCGACAGAAATCTTGTATGTCGGTGGACAAGCGGACGCTGTGCGGCGAACCGCGCTGAAGCTTCTTCGGGTGCTAACCAAGGACATCATCGCCGTGCGCTCATCGGACGCTTCTCGCGTCGACGCGATTATGAGGTTGTGGATGCTGCAGGCCAGTTTGGACGGCAAGCCAACCACGGCAGATGCTTTCCTTGAGTATGCACATGGGATAGGCGCGGAGGGGCGGTCGGTGCCCAAGCCCTCCAAGGGCAAACGAGCGAAGAAGCCCAACACCTATGAACAGGACCAGGAGCAGCAACGGACTGATCGCAAGCTGCGTGTCCTCTTTGGCGTGTACCATGGCCGGCTAGACGTGATGCAAAAGGCTGTGGCAGGAACGCTGCTGGCTGACGATCTAGCGTCGCTCGGGAGCACGACGCACTCGTACGAATTGGATTCAGACTACGAGGCTGTCTATCTCCGTCAGGTCGCGGCGCGCAGCATATCGGAACTTCTATTTCTGCGAGGCATCCAGGTTCCAGCCCTCTGTGAAGCGGCATTGCGAGCCGCCACTAAGGAATTTGGAACCTATCACGGTCGCGAAACCACCCTGTTGTCGAGTTTCAGGTTGCGGCGGGAGTTTCATTCTGACCTGCTGACGATCCTTGCCATCGCCAGGAACAATGCCAAGGCGCGGCGTGCGCGCGCCTCCGAAAAAATGGCCGAGCTCGTTGCGCTTGCACGCTTCGTCTTTCCCTTTAGCAGACCCGATGCCGAGGCGTTCTTCAGTGATGCTGTGACTATCGCAAAGGAGATCGATGAAGAAGCAATCGACCAGATAGAGTTCGTTGCGCGTGCTTCCAAAGTCGCGAGATCAGCAAGCTCAGAGGGTGATGATGATGCTGCGGGCAAGTTTGCCGCCTTCGCGGCTGCTGCCTCGGTTCGATTGGATGGGTATGACGGCTTTAGTTGGGATGACGTTGTGCGCGGACTCACTAGGCTTCATGCTCCCACCGCTTTTGCCTGCACTGCGAGGTGGATGGATGACGGAACGACCCGACTATACAACACCTTGCCGCCGCTTCTTCAAGAAATGCTCGCCCTCGGTCAACTCGAGCCTACGCGTGCAACAGCGCTGTCCATGCTGGTCGACGGTCCAGACGCCGAGCTTATCAAAGCCGTTGCTGCCCACGGCATCCTGTCGCGAGCCGATGGCAACAGACTTGCTGAGGAATTGGCACGCGCCTCCTTACTCGCGGATGGTCAACTCGTGCGTATCGAGCAAGCAAAGGTGTTGCTCGATGCCGTGGGTGAGTCCGGAACCGGATACTGGCTCGCGCAAGCACGTCAGCTCGTCGCTTTCGATGCGACTAGACCAGCAGCCAAATCAGAGAAAATGGAGGACAGAACACCTCACTTACGGGGCACCGATGAAGTTAGCGAACAGGCGAACCGTCCATTCGCTCCTGCCAATGGAATATCGTGGCGGCAGGCACTCGAAGATGCAGTTCGAGCGGCCTCAAAGAACGAAAAGTACCGTTACCCATCGACTACTCTCACCGACATCAGCAACAGTCTCCGCGCACCAAGTGATCGCGTTCCCTTCCTAGACGCGCTGACCTCGATCGATGAGGAAATTGCCGATTCCTCGGATTGGTCACTCATACTTTCTCGCGTGCTAAAAGAGTGGGAGGGTACGCCTGCGGTGCAGCTTTGGTGTCGGCAGAAGCTTCCCGCGGTTATCTCGGCACATTTGGCCGCATTCAGCCGCTGGCTTCGCTACCGGCAAAGCAATCTGGATGAGCTGCTGGAACGAACGGAAGCGGACGGGGTTCAAAGGACCGCGCTCCTGCTTGACGGCATCGCCGAGTCCGGAGCGCGGATGGGCAGTGCGGCGCTATTCGGCGTAGCCTCTCGCATCGTGGACGCCGTCAATGCCGTCCAGGCAAGAGAGATCCTCGACTGGTATCTTGATCGTCTTGTCTCGCGATTGCCAGCGGAAGACCGCGACACGCTGACCCCGATCGATGTTCCAGCTACGCTACCGGAAGCCCTGTCGCGATTGCTGTACGGTTTCTTTTCAGACATCGACACCCGCGTGCGATGGCGGACAGCGCATGCTGCCCGGTGTCTGGGGCGTCTTGAGGACGTGAGCGCGGTGACGGAGTTGTTCGCTCAGTATGGGCGAACATCCGATCGAGCGTTTCGTGATCCGAAATCGCCGTTCTACGACCTAGGCGCGCGCCTCTGGCTCACGCTTACGGCTTATCGACTGAGCGAAGAAAATGCCCATCTCTTGACCGGTTCGAAAGACGTACTCATGCAGGCAGCGCTCTCCACTGACCTGCCGCATGTCGTCATCAGGGAATACGCCAAGCGCGCACTGCTTGCTGCCTATGAAGGAGGTGCGCTTTCCCTGACTAGAGCACGTCCGTTGAACTCCGAGTCGTAGCGTTGATGACACGGATTGGGTTTTATGATTCACCGTCGCCGTTGCAGGAGATGGCG
>NZ_WQNI01000001.1 GCF_010993735.1 Chelativorans alearensis | reverse complement strand
TCGCCGAGCTCGCGCAGGTTGGTGACGTTGAGCTCGCCCGAGAGCCTGGTGTGCCGGTCGCGCGTGATCTCCTGCCAGGTGCCGGCGTCCTTGTTGATGGCCGCGAGCTGCTCTTGCGCCGCCCTTTGGTCGGCGGCCGTGCCCGGCGTGCCGTCGCGGTCTGCGTCGCGGATGGTGACGTCGAGTTCGCCCGCCGCGTCGAGTGTCGTGCGCGTTTCGCCCCGCTTGTCCTTCTCCTCGTAGGAGAAGCCCGCCGTGTCGAGGCCGCCGGCGTTGAAGCCGAGGGAGCCGCCGATGTTGCGGTACTGGTCGTGGTCGCGGTTGTCGGTGACGGTGAGCGTGCCGGTGTCGATCCTGATGTCGCCGTCGGTGGCGTGGAGCAGCGCGCCATTGAGCACCGTGTCCTCGCTGGCGGAGATGTCGATCAGCTCCTCGGCGACGATGGACGAGCCCGAGGACCAGGCCTTGGAGCCGTCCTCCTTGGAGCCGCGGATGCCGAAGGAGGCCGGGTTCCAGCCGATGGTGAGCCCGAAGGAATAGCCGTCGCGCCAGCCTTGAGCCTGCGGCGACAGCACGGCGAGATCGCGGCCGGCGTCGATGGCCACCCGCCGCCCCTCGATGTTGCCGCCGAGGAGCGCCGTGTCGCGGCCCGACTTCAGCGACACGTCGCCGCCGGCGACGATCATGGCGTTGGTCAGCGCCTCGTCGTAGCCCTGCGACCGCGATTAGACTACCGCATCACATTAATCTGATAATCTCATCGGTCGTGCGCTTGGGAACGCCGTCCGACAGGTGGGACCAAATCGACTGAAACATGGCCCCACGCGCATCAGACCTCTGCAAAAACCTTTGCACGCGCAAGACTGTCTCTCTATAGTCGTAATAGAAATTATCAAAAGTTATTAAATAATGGCTATTTCTATCAAAATTCTACGTTCTTTTGGATTTTTACTTTCATAAATTATTCCGTAATTCTCCAAAAATTGATGCATAAAGCCAAATCGAACTAATGATGGTGAGAAGAAGTTTGTCGTATCTTCACCATGTGTGCTGAACGTATGGCCAAACCTTGCCTTAGTAATCTGAATTGGTGCAGTATTTGGCGCCTTTTAATTTTTGTTCAGGCTCTGAGTGAAGGCAACCTTTATTCTTGGCCAGACAGAAAGTTCCAATCTTTGAGACCAACTGTCATCACCTAGGGTAACGACAATCATTTGCCGTCCCTCGTCCAATCGAATGCTGGAAAGACGCTCATCGTAGACCCGCACTATTTCGGCACCATCTCTTGCAATTGATAGGCTAAATGTCCGATCTGCGGTCCCAATCCACATCTTGGATATCTGCTTGAAACTATCAGTAAATGCATAGCACTCGGTGTGTGTCTGTTCGTCAAACTCGACATCACAACCAAATGCTGCAACAAAATCCTCGGATGCTGGGAGACTTAAATCGTCTCGCTGAATAGCTGCTCGCATCATCATCGCTCACTTCTATCTGTAGGGAATAGTGGTGATGAAACGGCTTGAGCCGTCAGCCATTGTTTCAAACGTAGTTTCTAGTCGAACAAAGCCCCCTGGACCTGGAAGCAGCGACTCCCTCACTATGAAGTTCTGTGTCACACCGTTTCGTGTTTCCGTAAAAGTTCGCACAACGCTCGACGGATCGGACGCCACATCACTGAAATGACTAGCCAGCGTCTGTCGTCCGCTCGGCGTGTCATAAATTCCTACACGAGACAGTTCGCTTTGCAATTGTTGTGAACGGGCCGTGTTATGTGGGTTAGATGTGACTCGACCGAAAAGGTAGTCAAATTTCCCGCTATCAATTTGCACCGTTCCCTTTGGTGCACCTCCCTTGGAAATGATTATCGCCCCTCCTCTGTCATCGACAAAGGCAAGGCCCTTGGCTTTCAGATAGTCGATAGTTTCTTTCGAGATGAGCGTCCCGGTGGCGGTCTGGAAATACTCCACGCCAGCCTTGACGACGAACTTGCCGGCGATTTTGGTTGCCACACCCGCGACGCCGACCACGTCGAAGATGCCATCGGCCGTTTCGATCCCACCATACTTGGTGTCGGTATGCGCCACACCTTCCTGTGCATTCGACACCAGCCAGTTCGTGCGCTGAAGATTGGCGCCCGGTACGGAAGAGACAATGTCAGAAAGCGGGTTCGCGCCCACATTGTCAGCACACAGGAGATAGGAATAGTAAGCCTGCTGCAGTTCTGCCTCGACGACATTGTAACGAAGGCGCTCCTCATCACTCATCCGCCCTACATCGCTAGGAATCAGGAGACGATGGCCCCGACGGCTCTGGCCAATCTTGGTCATCCATAAAAGTGTCATAAACCTCCTTTGTTCCGCTCAAATCTTTGCGGCGGAGATACATATGGAGATCCAAAAAGGTCGCGAACTCGATAGAATCCGCGCAGAACCACGTGGCCTCGCATTCATAGCACAGAAACACCGTCCGGTTCGTCGCCCCAATGTAGACCTTTCTTACCCAGTCTTGCTCACAACGAGGACATGCAATTTTCATCTCAACACCTAATACGGGTAAGCGGTAATGACTTCGGTCGTTCCGGGCTTCACGATGATCCGAATACTGGTCTCGCCCGATGTACCTATGGGCCGTCCCATATCTACGACGTACGCACCTGGGTCTTTCGGGTCTGGCGCTCCTCGCATTGCCCATGCCTCATCAACCAACGCCAGAGCATTATCATCCTGCGTGTTGAATACTGAATGCTTTGGTTTGGTGGCGGCGCCGGCGATGATGCCCTTGCCCTCTTGCGCCTCCGCCCAGCGGTGGAATTCCTCGTCCGCCACGCGTTGCGTGCGCGTGCGTTTTCAGGAATTTGGAAGCCATGTGAAACGGCTTCATCCGCTGCCCCTACTCCCTTTGGAGGCAGTAGATTATTGAATGTCGCTAGCCTCCACCGTCGCAAGTGCATACCTGTCACTGTCCTTCAAAAATGCCTCCACCTCATAGGCGACGGGTGCGCAAGGATCGCCAAGCACAAGTACAACTGAAACGACCTGTCCCGCAGGCAACAACACTACGTCGTGTTTGCCAATCACTGTGGCCTCGACAGGCTTCGACAACTAAAATACGTCATTCTCTCTCATTATTTTCATTTTTTTGAATCGTGAGACCCCGCAAGACTATTTCAGTAGACGACCTTGAAACGTTCCTGACTTGAATCGCCAAACAGTGCCAAAAAATCCTTCGACGCTGAGATCGATTTGGAAACCTGATGCAATGGTAATGATGAGAAGTCCGCAATCCCATCTAAATCAGGAATGTTCATACCATCCTTACAGAGAAATCTCTCTATCCCATATATAAACGTGCCGTTCTCCTCACATTCCTGCACAAACTGATGAGCTTGATCCAACGTCAGGTAGCCAGTTTCCATGGTCTTGCACCTCAATCGAAGGGTGATTTCCAACTTGGATCAGTACGATCTGAAACTTGAACAATATCACCGGTCCGGTCGTTCCTCACCACATAGCTACCGTCTGCATTGATATACGCGGTTGCCGGATCATCGTTGCGAGTGCCAGTTTCCGGATTGTGGCGAGTATCCTTGGTTGTGACGGTTCGCTGCGGTTTGGAAATCGTTTCATCGATAGAAACCCTATCCCAGCCTCGCTTGCCCATCTGCTTTTCAATTTTAGGGGCAATCTGGGTCCCTACAGTATTTGCGGCACCGCCTCGCTTAACAAAAAGGGCGCCACTGACATCGTCGACGAATGCCCTGCCTGTTGCAACCAACTCATCGACGGCCTCCTTTGAGATCAGCGTTCCAGCGGCGGTGCGGAAGGCTTTGACGCCGTTGACGACGACGAACTTGCCGGCAATCGCGGTGCCGCCCGAGACCACTCCGGCAAGGTCGAGCGCTTCCATGTCGGCGTTGTTGATGTGGTCGCTGTTCTCGTAGGAAGCCTTTGTCCGCGCGTCGGAGACCGCGCCTTCCACATAGACCGTCGTCAGATAGGCGGCATAGTGTTCGGGCGAGATGGGCCCCAGGCCGTCCGCGGGTGCCGCCTCCTGCACCCCCTTCACGACTGGTCCTAGGACATCGGCCAACGGACTGGCGCCCACCGTGTCGTAGCAGAGCTCATAGATAAAGGCGGCTTCCGTAAGCTTGGCCTTCAGCCGCTCAATCTCAAGCGACAGTCCGGCGCTGTTTCCCTCCAGCAGCCTGCGCTCGAGCAGCGCGTTGAGCTCGGGCACCAAGCTTTCGATCGTCTCTTCCGCATCGCTGACCGCGAGCGTCGCAAACTGCTGGTAATCCTGAATCCCACCGGGACCCCCAGCCTGTTTGTTGAATTCATAGAGGCAGCCTTGGCCAAAGGTCCCGCAACCTGAGCGCCGCACCATAGGGGCACCTTGCGAGAAGTCGAAATCGATGCCGCTGGCGATCGCCGCCCTGACCTCCGGCGGCACGCTGCCGGCCGATCCGTAGAACTTAACGGCCTCGTTCCAGTTCTGCTGGGTAGAAACCAGCGACTGGACCTCCGGCGTCTGCAGCGCGGCTTGCGCCTCCTGCCCTGTCAGCCCGTTGGCGCGCAGCCTGCGATAATAATCGACATTCTCCGGCCCATCGGCGGCCACAGTGTCGGGAACGGGCGCATTGACGGCGTTGAGATAATCGTTGATCGCCCTGACGTTCTCGCCGAGCTCGCGCAGGTTGGTGACGTTGAGCTCGCCCGAGAGCCTGGTGTGCCGGTCGCGCGTGATCTCCTGCCAGGTGCCGGCGTCCTTGTTGATGGCCGCGAGCTGCTCCTGCGCCGCCCTTTGGTCGGCGGCCGTGCCGGCGATGCCGTCGCGGTCGGCGTCGCGGATGGTGAGGTCGAGTTCGCCCGCCGCGTCCAGCGTCGTGCGCGTCTCGCCTCGCTTGTCCTTCTCCTCGTAGGAAAAGCCCGCCGTGTCGAGGCCGCCGGCGTTGAAGCCGAGGGAGCCGCCGATGTTGCGGTATTGATCATGGTCGCGGTTGTCGGTGACGGTGAGCGTGCCGGTATCGATCTTGATGTCGCCGTCGGTGGCGTGGAGCAGCGCGCCATTGAGCACCGTGTCTTCGCCGACGGAGATGTCGATCAGCTCCTCGGCGACGATGGACGAGCCCGACGACCAGGCCTTGGAGCCGTCCTCCTTGGAGCCGCGGATGCCGAAGGAGGCCGGGTCCCAGCCAATGGTGAGCCCGAAGGAATAGCCGTCGCGCCAGCCCTCGGCCTGCGGCGACAGGACCGCCAGATCGCGGCCGGCGTCGATGGCCACCCGCCGCCCCTCGATGTTGCCGCCGAGGAGCGCCGTGTCGCGGCCGGACTTCAGCGACACGTCGCCGCCGGCGACGATCATGGCGTTGGTGAGGGCCTCGTCGTAGCCCTTCGAGCTGGCGATGTCGAAGCCGATGGAGGAGAAGGAAAGCGACAGGCCGAAGGAGGAGGATTTGTCCTTGGCGTAGTCGGTGAGCGCGGCGAGCACGATGTCGCGCCCGGCGTCGATCGACACGTCCTCGCCGGCGATCAGCTTGGTGCCCTCATCGAGGATGACGTCGAGCCCCGCCTTCATCACCACGTCGCCGCCGGCCACCAGCTCCGAGACCTGGCTTTCCGACCAGCGCTGCTCGTTCTTCCACGAGGAGATCGTCAGGCCGAAGTTCTTGAAAGAGAAGTTGCCCTCGGCGTCGGTGAACTGCGACAGCGGGTTGAGGCGGTCGGTGAGCGCCTTGCCGACGCCCGCCGCGCCGCCGTCGATGCCCAGCTTGTTGAACTCGGGAACGGACTTGCCGAAGATGGACGCCCCGCCCGTGGCAAGATCAACCGCCGCCAGCCCCGCGGCCAGCCCGTTGTCGGCGTTGGCGAGGCGGGCGAGCGTGCGCGTCAGCGGGTTGAGGTCGGCAAGGCCCGTCAGCACATCGCCGCTAGAGCCGCCCTGCAGCGCCGCATCGATGCCGGCCGAGCCGGGGAAGGTCAGCCCGATATAGAAGCCCTTCTCGGTGAAGTAGCGGGCGTCCTGGGCGGCCTTGAAGCGGATGTCGCTGTCCGTCAGCATCAAGAGGTCGCCGGCGGCCTGGATCTTCGTTCCCGTGCCGGTGATCGGGCCTGTCGCATCCAGCGTGACGTTGTTGCCGGAGATACGGGTGACGGAGGTGGAGATGTCGTTCCACCGCTGCTTGACCTTGCCCCAGCCGAGCCCCTTGAAGCCCCACTCCTTGTAGGTGTTGTGCACCTCCTGCGACACCGCGCCCATCTCGATGCCGCCGGTGGCCTTGAGCGCCACGTCGCCATAGGCCGACACCAGGGCGCCGTTCAGCACCGCATCGGCTTGGCTGTCGCCCGCGCACAGCGTGCCGCCGTCGCACACGCCGTAGCCGGCGAGGATGGACACGTCCCCCACCAGGCTCTGCGCCTTGGCTTCCGCCGTGGTGATGGTGTGCTCGACGATATCCGTGCCGGAGAGGAAGCCGCGCTGATGGAAGTCCTTCGTGAGGTACGAATCTTTCAATGTCTCGAATTCGACATTGCCGCGGGCGGCCAGAAGCATGTCGGTGACGGAGCCGAGCTCGCCGCCCCGGTTGATCAGGTCCTCGCCGGCAATGACGGTGAGATCGCGGCCGGCGGTGATCTTGGCGATGTTCCAGTCCACCGCGTCGCCGCCGCAGGCATCGCCCAGGCACAGGTCGAAGCCGTCGACGGCGCGGCGGTAGCGCTGCGTCTCGTTCAAGAGGCTGCCGCCCACCCGCAGGTCGAGCGAACCGGCCGAGGCGATCGTGCCGCCGCGGTTGACGAGGTCGCCATCGGTCGTCATCAGCAGCGTGCCGGCGGTGATGAAGCCGGTGTCGCCGCGCCCGCCCGTATAGGCGCGCTCCCGCATGTCGAGGTCCGCCATGCGCTGGTTGATGATGGACGAGGCCGAGATCGAGGCGAGGCCTTCGGCCGCCAGCGTGCCGGTGTTGGCAAGCCGGCCGGAAAGATCGAGAAGGAGATCGTCGGCCGCGATCAGGCCGGGGCCGCGCGGCCCGCGCAGAAGCGCGTCGGAGGACGGCAGGTAGAGCCGCGGCACCAGCACCGGCTTGCCGTCGATAATCCGCGTCTCGTGCCAGACGACGGGCTCTGTGAGCGCGGCGCGCTGCGCCTCCGTCAGCGCCACGCCGTACCGGGCACCCGTGCGCTCGGCGAAGGCGGCGGCGTTGCGGTAGAGTTCGGTGCGCTGCTCCTCGGGCGAAAGCGACGGGTCGATCACCAGATGCGTGCCCGTGGCTCTCAGCGCCGCTTCGGCCAGCGCCCGGGCCTCGCGCACCGGATCGGAATAGTAGGAAAGCTCAGAGCCGGTGATGTTGCCGGCGCTGGCGAGCAGCCTTGCCGCCTCGAGCGAGCCGGTGAAGCGCTCCAGATTGCCGAACGCGTCCGGATCGAGGCCCACCAGATTGCGCTCGTTGAAGGCGCCGAGGTCGAGAGGCGGCACCGCCACATCGTCGAGCACGAAGTCGACGACGCCTGCCCGGCCGCCGACAAGGCCGAGGCCGGAGCCGCCGTGGGCCGCCACGCCCTTTCGGGTGGGATCGAGGCCGGCGAGGCCGGAACCCTCACCCGGCGCAACGCCGGCGCGGTCGAAACGGCCGAAGCCGGAGCCGTCGACACCGTCGATCGCGCCGATGCCGTTGTGGAGCGTGCCGCCCTCGATGGAACCGAGGGTGCCCTCCATGGTGCCGCGATTGGTGATCTCGTCGCCCGAAATCAGGAGCGCGCTGCCGGCCTTGATGAGGGAACCCTGCGCGACGGTCGCCTCGCCGACGTAGGTCTTGTCTTTGAAGCGGTAACGGCCCTCGCCGAGATCGTCTATGCGGCTGGAAAGCACGACCGTCTCGGACAGGCTTCCAGGCTCTATGCCGAGCGCCTCGAAATTCAGGAACTGCGCGACGTCGGCATTGTCGAAGATTTCCAGCTTGGCATGGCCTTCTGCGTCCGACTGGCTGATGTCGTCGGAGCGAATCGAGACGGGCGAATCGCCAGAGGCGATGAGGACGCTGCCGATGCTGTCGAACAAGAGCATCTGGCCTTCCGGCGTATGGAGCTCGTCGACAGGAACGGTATTGAAAAGCCCAAGAACGGCATGCTCGACCCCGTCGACGGTCGTCTTCGGCAGCCCGGCGATCAGAGCGTCCAGGGCCTCCTCTGTAAGCACACCGGGCTTCCACTCGAACACCGACCAACCGCCGCCATCCGGTGCGGTGAAGGGCAGGTAGTGGTCGTCGGTGTAATCGCCCCACTTCAGCTTGTAATGGTCGACGGCGTATTCCTGTGCGTCGTTGACCAGGATGCGGGTCTCGATGCTGAGGTCGCCCTCCGCCAGGATGCGGCCTTCCTCGTTGTGAAGGGTGTCCGTTTGAAGGATCAGGTCGCGGCCGGAGCGGATGACACCGGGCTTGTCGAGCTCGATGGTGCCGGAGAACTCGTCACGCTCGGCGGTGATGAAGGTCTCGTGGTCAGTGCTGAGGAAATGCCGATCCTTATCGTATAAATAATCGACCGTGAGTGCGCCGAGCGCGTAGTGGTCGACCGTCCCCCCGTCGGTGCCGGCGAGTGCGGTGTTGATCAGCGTCCGCGCGGCGATCTGCATGTCGCCGCCCGACTCGATGCGCGCCGAGGCGTTGGTGAGGGTGCCGCCTGCTTCGATGCCGAGCGAACCCTCGGCCAGGATGCGGCCGAGCAGATTGTCGAGCTTGCCGGCCACTTTGATCGACAGGTCGCCATCGGCGCCGATCAGCGCATCCTCGCCGCGGTTGGCAAGGCTGCCGGCCTCAAGAGCCATGCTGCTGCCGGAGCGGATGGTCCCCTCATTGGTCAAGAGCCCGGTGACAACGGCCTTCAACGCACCCTTGGAAATGATCGATCCGAGATTGGTGAGGTTTTCGGCGATCGCCATCTCGATCGCGCCAGCCTCGATGCGACCGGTTTTCGTGTTGGTGAGGCTGCCATCGATATCGAGGCCGAGGCGCCCGGCGACGGCGAGCTGCCCGTCATTGACGAGCGAGGAGCCGAGGATGAGGTCGAGGTTGTGGGCCGCCAGCCGTGCCGCTGGCGAGCCCGGCACGTAGGCATATGCTTTAAGCCGCAGATTGCCGCCGGCTTCGATGCTGCCGCCGTTGGCGACGTTTTGGCCGCTCTTGATATTCAGGGCGTTGGCCGAGACGATCTCGCCGAGATTGGCGAGCCCACCGGAAAGGCGCATGGTGAGCGTGCCCGCATGGACAATGCCCTCCGCCGTCGTCTGGATCGTCCCGACATGGATCCTGCCGCCGGCCCGATTGTCGAGCGTGCGGGCGGTGAGCGTTGCGCGGCTGCCGCTCTCCAGGAGCCCCGAATTGTCGAGCGCTCCGGCGACGGCGAGGTTGAGCGCGCCGCTGGTGCGGATGTCGCCGCGGTTGGAAAGGAGGCCGCCCACCGTGGCCTTCAGCGCCCCTTCGGAAAGGAGCGCACCGAGATTGACAAGGTCGCCGGCGACTTCGGCTTCCAGCGCCTGCGCCACGATCTCGCCTGCAGCCTCGTTGCGCAGGTTCTGCCCGACATCGAGGCCGAGAGCGCCGGCGGCCGCGATCAGCCCGGCGTTCCTGAGCGCGCCGCCGAGGATAAGGTCGGCCTTCGCCGCCACCAGCTCTGCTTCCGCCGCGCCGGCCGTATAGGAGCGCGCTTGCAGATGCAGCGTGCCGCCGGCCTGGACGATGCCGTCGTTCAGGACATCGCCGGCCTTGAGCACATCGAGCGTGCCGCCGCTGACGATCTGCCCGAGATTGGAGAGATCCCCGCCCTTGAGATCGATGCGCACGGTGCCCGCATGCAGCGCGCCGCCGGCAAGGTTGTCGAACCCGTTCGCCGCCAGCGATACGCCCTGTTCGCTGTAGAGCAGGCCGGAATTGGTGAGCCTCGCGGCGGCCGCCAGGTCAAGGTCGCCCGTGGCGAAGAGGCCGCCTGAAAGATTGTCGATCCTGCCCGCCGACTGCACCTTCAGGGCGGCCTTGCTGTCGATAACGGCTCCTGAACCGCTGTTCACCAGATCGGCGGCCGTAAGGTTGATATCGGCGCCGGCGCGGATGGTGCCGGAGTTGGAGAAGAGGCCTTGAACGGCCACTTCGAGGGTCTCTTCCGACAGAAGCGTACCGAGATTGGTGAGCTCCCCGGCGATGCTGGCTTCCAGCACATTGGCGGCGATCTCGCCGGCGGCCATGTTGCGCGCATCGCCCCCGACATCGAGGCTGAGCTTCTCCGCCGCCGCGATCAGACCTGCGTTCCTCAGCGCGCCGTCGAGGATGAGGTCGGCCCGCGCGGCGACCAGCTCTGCCTCGGGTGCGTCGGCCGCATAGGAAACCGCCTCAAGGCGCAGGGTCTTACCCGCCTGGACGATGCCACCGTTCAGGACGTCGCCGGCCTTGACCACGTCGAGCGTGCCGCCGCTGACGATCTGCCCGAGGTTGGAGAGGTCCTTGCCCTTAAGATCGATGTGCACCGTGCCGGCGTGCAACCGGCCGGCCGCTTTGTTGTCGAAGCCGCCGGCGACAACCGACACGCCTTCTTCGCTGTAGAGCAGGCCGGAATTGGCCAGAAGGGCGCCGGCCACGAGGTCGAGGCCATCGGTGGCAAGGATGCCGCCGCCCCGATTGTCGATGCCGCCGCTTGCGTGGACGGTCAGTGCCGTGTTGCTGTCGATGCGCGCATCCTCGCCCATGTTGAGGAGATCGGCGACCGTCAGGTTGAGCGCCCCGCCGGAGCGGATGTCGCCGGCATTGGAGAATTTGCCGCCGGCCTTAATGTCGAGCGTGCCGGTGCTGAGGATGGCACCGCTGTTGCTGACGTCCTTGCCGAGGACGAGATCGGCCTTCGCCGCAAGGAGCTGTGCCGCCCGCGCGTCGGCCGTGTAGGAAAGCGCCTCAAGGGTGAGCACGCCGTCGGTGCCGATGGTGCCGTCGTTGAAGACGTTGCCCTCGGCCAGGAGGGCGAGCGTCCTTTCAGACAGGATCTGGCCGAGATTGGTAAGGTCGCCGCTGGTGTGGATGTCGATGCCGACGGCTTCGATCACGCCGGTCTCGGCATTGGTGAGGGTTTCGGCATTCACGGCCGCATCGCCGCGCGCCAGAAGCACGCCGGCATTGTCGAGCGTGCCGGCCTCGATCGCGTGGCTGTCGCTGGCGAAGGCGCCACCCTCGGCGATGGCGAGGTCGCGGAAGGCCAGCGACAGGGCCGGATAGTCGGCCGTGTCGAGCAGCGTGCCGATGGTCAGCCGCCGCGTGGCCTCCACATCGATGCCGATGTCCGGATCGAACGCGGTGTCCTTGCCGAGCGTGACATCGACGCCGGCGACCCTCGCCCCCTCGCCTGGAATGATCCAGGTGCCGGTCACGTCGATCGTCTCCGCGCCGAGATCGATCGTCGGCGCGATCAGCGTCGCCTTGTCGGTCGTGAGGCTGTCGCCGGCCGAAAAATCGAGCCCGTCATGGGCGGCGATCAGACTGGAGAAGGAGGCGCTGCCGCCGGCCGCCGCGCGCAGCGTGCCGCCGGATTTGAGCGTCGCGCCGGAGACGATGTCCTCCTGCGCGACGATTTCCAGGCCTTGTCCGGCGTGAACGCCGGCGCTCTTGAGAAGCGTGACGTCCCCGGCGGTGATTGCGATCCTGCCGGTGGCCGACAGGTCGCGCGCCAATTCGAACGCGCGTGCCGCCTCGACATGGACAGCGCCCGAGGCCTCGCCCGAGACGAGGCTCTGGCTCCCGGCAGAGACGATCTTCAGGTCCCCGGGGACGAGCTTGCCGTCTTCGTCGTAGGACCCCAGCGCCTGCAGGTTGCCGGAAAGCACGATCCCGGTGTCGAGATCGGAAGAGAGCACATCGATCGATGCTGCGCGGATAACGCCGGCGGCGCTGGAGACGATCGCATCGCCGCCTTCGGGCGCGGCATCGGTAAGCCGGCTGGCGGTGCCCGTCGCCGGGTCGATGCGCGTTGCACCGGCGCTGATATCCACCTTCTCCTTCGCCTCGGCCAGGCCGTCGAGGTTGACCGTGCGGCCGATAAGGTTGAGGCGGTCGGCCATCTGGCCGCCCGGCGCTAAGACCCCCGCCCCGGAGATCGTGATGTCGCCCTTGCGGGTCTCGAAGCCCACCGTGCCGGCGTCATAGTCGACGATGGGGCGGCCGGTGGTGAGCGTGGCGGTGCCCGTGTTGATGAACCCGCAGCCCACGCAGCCGATCCCGTTCGGGTTGGCGACGATCACGTCCGCCTTCCGGCCGAACACCTCGGTCACGCCGTTGAGGCTGGAACGCTTGGTGCCGGTCACCTCGTTGACGATGATCCTCGCCTCGCCGCCCGGCTGAAGGTTCGGATTGGGCGCTACCTTGCCGCCGATCACCGAGGTGCCGCCGAGCCCGGAGTTGTTGAGGATCAGCCCGCGCGTGTCGATGTTGTATTCGCGGAACTTGTTGTGGCTGACACCGCCCTTGGACGGCGTGACGATATTGACCGTCGGCGTGCCGTTACCCGATGAGGCGATGCCGGGCCGGAACTGGATCGGCGCGGTGGGATCGGTGATCACCTGCGCATAGGCCGGCGCCAGCGGCCCGACGAGGGAGGACAACAGAAGGTTGAGCGCCGCGAGACAGGCGACCGGCCGCCGTAGAGCGGGGCCCTTGGGCCTGATCTTGCTTAGGAAATGGAAAATGCTGAGCGACCGCCGGGCTTCACCGGTCTCCGCAATCCGACGGTCCATATGACCCCCACAATAAAAATATAACAAACACTAATGCGCGCGCAGTATCGAAAAGAACCGGACTCTTCAACCTGGGGTATTGCGCCACAGCCCAACCACCCCATCATATTTTGCTACTCTCGGTTACAATCCCTCTAAAAAAGGGGGGACTGCCGCTCTTAAGGTCTCAGCGGCGAGGCGAGCCCGCCGGCGCTACCGGCACCCCTTGATGAAATACCTCCAGATCGTCTGCTCCATATAGCCTCGCGGCGTATAAGCGAGCCGCGAGGAGGTCTCGACGTTGAGGACGGAGGCACCCGGTTCGCACTTGGAAAGCACCTGCTTGCGGCACTCGCCCTCGGTGAGCGTGAAAAGCGTGCTCCGACAGGTGCTGGTCATGACATCCCCTCCCCCCGCCACGGGCACCGCACGCGGCTCCGTCGCGTAGCAGCCGGACAGCACGAGAAGCAGTGCCGCTGCCGGCAGGATCGGCCGGACTTCAAGGACGCGAGAAAGTGTCATCTCACCGGACCTCTCGATTTCATCCAGACAATGTTGCACTTGGTTACGCTAATTCCCCTCCGCGGCCCCGGCCGGCTTCCAGTTCCTCGCCCGCGCCTGCGCGTCCTCGATCTGTTCGGGCGTCATCGTCGCGGTGAGGCGGTCGAGGGCGGCCTTGGCGCCAGGGTGGCTGCGCTCGTTGGCCAGGTTGTAGTAGAGGTGCGCGCGCACGGGGTCGGCCGCCGTGCCCTCTCCGTTTTCCAGCATCTCGGCCAAGCTGAACAGCGCCACGGGATTACCGAGAGAAGCCCCCTTCTCGAAATATCCGAGCGCTTTCTCGGGGTCCTGCTCGGTTCCCGTGCCGGTCCGCAGAAGGACGGCCACCATGTTGCGGGCGCCCGTATGGCCGTTTTCGGTCGCTTTCTCGTAGTAGGCGAAAGCGGCGGCGGGATCCTTCTGGCGGCCCGTGCCTTCGAGGGTGAGGCCCGCGCAGTTGAACTGGCCCTCGGGGTTGCCGAGGTCGGCGGCCTTGCAGATGAGCTCGGCAGCGGCGGCGAAATCCTGGCGCACGCCCTCGCCGCGCAGATGCATGAGGCCGAGCCGGTTCATGGCCGCGGCCGAGCCCTTCTCGGCGGCGGCGATATAAAGCGCCCGCGCCTTGGTGAGGTCCGGCGCAAAGCCGACGCCAAGCTCCACCATGCGGGCGAGGTGGAAGCCGGCCTCGGCATCGCCCGCGTCGAACCCTTCGGCGAATTTTTCCGCCGCTGCCGCGAAGTCCTTCTTCTCCAGAAGGACCTTGCCTTCCTCCAGTGCGTCGGCATGGGCAAGGCCAGGCCCAGTGGTGGCGAGGGCTGCCGCGATTGCCAGCCCCCGCAGGAGCCCGGTCATCTTATTCTTTCCTGGAATATGAAAATGCATGAGCCAAATCCTTTTCAGTCAGAAAACCTTCAGGCGCAGGTTGAAGAACAGCTCGCCGGTGGCGTCGCCGTCGGTCGTCTTGTCGTCGTGGGCGAGGCGGAATGCGTAGCCGACGTCGTAGCTGAACGTGCGGCCGCCATAGCGCACGCCGAGGCCGGCGGAGACGCGGTAGCCGGTGATGTCGTTGGCGTTGTCGTGGCCGAGGCCGCCGTCCAGGAAGACATAAGGATTGACGCGGGAAAGCACCGCGCGGGCCCATTCGGCGGACGCCGTCTCTCCCTTGACGAGGCGCTGCGCAGGAACGGCGAAGAAAGCCTCGTTGCGCCAGATGAAGCCGCTGTCGGCTTTCATGAAATCCTTGGAGAAGCCGCGCACGGTCTCCACCGAGCCGATCGTCATCTGATCATTCGATAGGAGCGGGCGCTCCGTCCACTGCCCCTTGACCGTGGATGACAGCGAGGCCGTCTGCGGAATGGTGTAGGTCGCGGAGAGTTCGCCGTCGAGCTTGGCGAACTGATAGCGCGCCGTGTCGGGAGCGGCGTCGCTTGGATCCCGGTTGGCATTCAGGATCGGCAGGCCGACCGTCACGCCGAGACGGCCCGACACCGAGCCCCGCTCGAAAAGACGCGTGTAGGTGACGCCGGTGGCGAGGGTAGTGACGCGCTGCTCGTCCAGTCTGAGGCCGCCGATGTAGCGGTTCTCCTCACGGTGATCGAGGGTCAGGTCGAGCGTCGTGCGCGCCGTCTTGGTGTTTTGCACCGTCCAGTAGACGCCGGCCGAAGCGCTCCACATCGTGTAGTAAAACTCCGTCAGGCCATCGAGCTCCGTCGTGTTCTCCGACCAGGTGCCGCCGCCCGTGAACGTCAGGCTGCCCACCGGAACGGAAACGCTGCCCGACAGCTCGTTGCTGTCGACGTCGCTGCGCAGGGTCGCCGACCAGCTGTCGTTGATGCCGATCAGATTGTCCTTTTCGGCCGTGATGCCGAAGCGCCGGCGGTCGATGCCGGAGGCCGACTTGTTGTCGTAGCCGGCGTAAAGACGGAACGTATCGTCGACGCGGTTCTCGATGGTGACCTTCGAGGTGGCGGACACGCGCCCCGGCGCCAGATCGGCCTTTGCGTCGTGGGAGGAAACGCTGTTGAGCGCGTCGAGCGTGCCCTGAAGCGCGTCAAGCTGCAGGACATCGCCGTCCTCGACAGTCCTTGTCATGGCGATGCGCGCCGACGGCGGCAAAAGACTGAAACGGTCGAGATCGTCGTCGACGGCATCCCACCAGTCCCCCGCCCGCCCGACGAGATCGCCGGGGCCTTCCGCCTTGAAGAGGCGCGAGGTCCGGTCTGCCATCCGCGGCAGGAACCAGCGCCAGGGCTTGTGCTTCTCCACATAGACGATCTCGTCGATCCGCCCCGGCACGACGCGCAGGGTCAGGGTTCTCGTGGCGGCGATGTCCTGCTCGGGCAGCCAGGGCTGGGTGGTGACGAAGCCGTTCTCCGCGTACAGCCCGCTGACGGCTTCCAGAAGGCCGCCGACGCTGGTGTTGCCCTGGCAGGAAACGGCGTGCGGCCTGACCGCCTCGACGATTTTTTCACGCGGCAACAGCGTGTGGTCGCCGGCGATCTCGATCGTATCGACCGGAAAGCATGGCTCGGCCGCCCCTTCCCCACCATCGGCAGCCGCCCCGCCGGTGGGGATGCGGATCGGCTCCGGCTCGCCCTCCGTCGCAAGCAGCCCGGAGGCGCCCGGCGCCTGCTGCCCCTCGGGGGCGACGGCCTGCGCCAGCGCGCCGTCCCAGGCAAGCGATGCCAGAACGGCGGCGAGGCCCACCGGCCAGTGCCGGCGAGGCTCCCACGCCTTCGCCAATGTCCCCCTGCGTTCGCCAGCCTCCATCTAGTTTCCGCTCAACTTGCGGAAGAGGCCGATCGGGTCCTTGCCGAACGGCAGGTCCCTGGACGGCGGGGCGACGATCTCGACGCCGCTCGGGATGATGATGTCTTCCTGCGCGTCGAGGATGCCGGCGTCGACCTTGACGGGCTCGACGGCATTGATGACGAGGGTTCCCTCCGGCACGGTGAAGACACCGCCCAGGTCCTCCGTGCCGACCCAGGCCGAGGATCCCGACCAGAAATTGTAGAGGCCGGGCGGGCGGGTATGGATGCTCGGCACCCGCAGGCCCGTAACCGTCACCTCCGGCGCCGACAGAACGGAATTGTCGAGCCCGGTGAGTTGCCCGCCCTTGTTGTCGATGCGCTCCCCGGCGCTGAGGAGGATGTCGCCGTCCGCGTTGAGGCGCCCGCCCACGAGGCTCACATCGGACGAGCCGTAGCCGACGCAGGTCAGGCGGCAGGTCTTGGTGAAGCGCAGGGACCCGCTGGCGGTAGCCTCGTTCAGGATCGAGGATCCCGCCGCGACGGTGAGAGACCCGCCCGCCGCGCCTTTGGGAGCGCCCTCATCGGGGATGTCGGCGTTGATCGAGCTGCCGCGGTTGATGACGTCGCCGCCGGCCTGCAAATCGACATCCAGCCCGACGATATAGGCTTGCTGGTCCTGAACCCGCGGTGCGCCGTAGGTTACGCTGATCGTCTCGGTGCGCTCGCGCTCCAGCCACAGCGTGTACCACAGGCGCTTGCCGCGCTTCGTCTCGCGCTTCCATTCGCCGATGGTCTCGCCCGGCGCCACCATGTCGGTCACGTTGGCGATGTCGCCGCCGGCCGACACATGGGCCGTGGCGTTGGACAGAAGCCGCCCCGTGTCGTTCGTCACGTTTCCGTTTGCGCGGACCACGAGGTCGTCCGCGGAGGAAAAGACGATTGCCAGTTGCTCGGCATTCTCCGTCAGGAGATCGATGTCGCCCGCGGCCCGCAGCGTGGCGCCGCCGAGCGAGTTCGCGTCGGCGGCATTGCGGCTCCTGCCCTGCATCAGGACGCCCGTGTTGGAAATGCCGCCCGAGGTTGCCAGCAGCGTCAGCGCGCCGTTGACGGCCTCGATCGTCGCCTGCTCTTTGCCGGGCACGGAGGAGGAGGCGATGGATCCCGCCGAGATGCGCACATCCCTCGCCGCCTTGATCGAACCTTTCGTCGTCACCTTGCCGCTGGCGTCGATGATGAAGTCGCCGCGCGAGGCGAGCCCGCTTCCGGCATGGCTGACGCCGGCGCCCCGGCCGGTCGCCCGGATGCGGACGCTGTTCGCCTTCAGCGAGCCGCGCGAGGTGATCTCGACCGCCACGCCATCGTCCGCCGTGCCTTCCTCGGTCACCTCGCCCCAGTCCTCCAGATCGGAGATCGGCAGGATGGCAGAATCGTATTCCACGCGGCTGCCGCCGCCCAGAAGCCGCACATCCGCCCGCTCGTTCTCCGACGTGTTCTCGACCGGCCCGTCGACGCGGATGCGCCCGGCGATCAGCTGCAGGCTGGTCATGGCGCCGGCAAGCCCGCCCTCTCCGACGTCGATCCGGCCGCCACCGGTGTCGAGAACCACATTGTCCTGGGTGAAGCCAGGTGCGGTCGGCCGGGTGACGATGGAAGGGCGCCCTGTCGAAAGCACCACGCCGCCCGTGTTCTTGAAGCTCGCGCCGTCGACCGAGATGCCGTTGGGATTGGCGAGGATCACATGCGCCCGTGCGCCCAGAACCTCCAGGGGGCCGTTGAGGTTGGAGATGCGCGAGGAGGTGACCTCGTTGAGGATGGTGCGTGCGTTGACGCTCCTGTTGTCGAGGTTTACCCCCGCCGGCGCGACGGAGAAGCGCGAATAGGTGTTGTGGCTGATCCCCGCCGTGTTCGGCGGCGGGGCAATCGACACGTTGGCGGCGCCGGAGACCGGATCTTTCGTCACGCTCGTCGCGGTGCCGCCGTCGGGCTCCACCTGCGCCCGCGCCATGCCCGCCAGGAAAAGGCCGCAGCACAGGGCCGCGCAACGGAAGCCGGGTCTGAAAGTCACGGTTTTTGCTCCTTGGCCGGTGTGTCCCCGAGCAAGCAGGGCTCCACCGCCGCCTTGTCCTCGCCGACGACCCAAAGGAAATCGTGGGCCGCACGGTCGGCGGACGTTATCTCCTCGTTCGTCGTGAAGGCGCCGATGCTGAGCGTGGTGCTTTCCGACCCGCCGGCCGACCCGCCGAAAAGAACGGCATGAAGCGAGCGGTCCTTGCGGCTGTGCCCGCGCCCCACCTCAAGCAGCACCGCGCCGCCCCCCGCAGCGGCGACAAGCGCCGCATCGGCAATGGAAAGGTCGCGGCGCACCTGGTGCAGCCCGAGGCGCTCGTCCTCCTGCGGCGAAAGCAGCCCGCAGTGGGCCGCGTGCATGGCCGCCTGCCAGTTCTCGAGGATCGCCTCACCGCCCTCGCCGAGGCGCTGCAGCAGGGCTGTCCGTTCCTCGCGCGTCAGCTCGCGCGGCTGGCTTTCGCGCGCCGGCAGGTCGCCGCCGTAGAGCGGTACGCGCAGGCCGAAGGCCCGGCCGATCAGCGGCAGCCAACTGTCGAAGGCCGGCCAGCCGCGCTCCCACCATTTGAGTTCCTTGCCGAGGCCGGCCGCGTTCTCCGGATGCGTCCGGCGCCAGCCGTCGATGGCTTCCTGGTCGTCGCGCGACAGCATCTCCATCACCAGCGCCACCGGGCGTCTGTCCGCCGCCATGGCGCTGAGGACGCAGGCCGAAGCCTCGGCGTGCGCACGCACCCCATGGCGCTCGCCGAACAGCACGAAGCCCGCCTCGGCAAGCTCCGGCGCAAGCGATGCGAAGTCCATTTCGACGCCGGTCGCCGCGCGTACGATCCGCCCTTCCTCGCACCGGGCGTATAGGCCGGGCTCGGCCAATGCCGGGCCGACCGCGCTCCCCACCATAAGAAGGAAGAGGACCGCCGGCGCCGCCTGCAACCATGCGCATGTGTTGGGGGATATCTTTCGCTGCACTACCGTTCCGACCTTAAAAATCAACGCGTTCAAAATTCACGGGCAAAATTTACAGACAGAATTCACAGGTGATTCAATTTTGCTCCGCGAGTGCCTCCAGACCGGCTGTAATCCCCTTCAGCGATACCTCGACGGGGACCTGGCTCGCCTTGGAATCCTTCATTGTCACGGACAACACATTGCCACGGCGCAACCCCGCCAGGAGTGGCCCTTCCAGCGCAAATCCGGCGTGGCATCCCGAGATGTTGCACGTCTCGAAGGCGGCCCGCCTGGCACCGCCACCATCGATCCGCAGTTCCAGGCCGGCCGGCAGATAGACGTTCAGCGGCGTCGAGATGATGGCGATCGGCTTGTTCTCCTGCATCACCACGTTGAACAGGAACACCACGTCCTTGCCCCCGTTAACCGCCTGCGCCTGCTGCAGCCGGCATGCCCCTTCCGCCTCGGTGGCTGCCGGCGCCGTGGCTTCCCCCTCTGCCGGGCAGACCAGTTCCCAGTCGTCGAACCGCGTCGAAGCAACAGCGGCGGGAGCGAAAATCGCGGACCCGGACGCGGCGGCCGATGCAACGAGAATGAATGTCGATAGATATGCGCGGAGCCGAAGATACGGCGGGAGACAGTCTTTCATCTCAACAGCTCGAGTGCCATTGGCCGCGCCATGCACGTCCATTCGCCCAGCCCCGCGGGCCGCTCATTGCCAGACTCGCGTCGCATAAGCAAGTGTTTATGCGAGCAAAATTCAATTTATGCGAGTATTTTGAAAAAACCCCGTCACACGATCCCCCACGCCCGATAGCGTCCGCGACCGGTCAGTTCACGCACGCCGAGCTCGTCGATCAGGTTCAGCGCCGCCCGTTGGGTGACCTTCAACTCGGCGGCGACGAGGCCGGCCGAGACCATCGGGCGTGACAGGATCAGCTCTGCGAGCCTCGGCAGGCTGGAATTGCGGCGCTTGCCTTTCAGCCGCCGCTCCATCTGGGCGGCCGCCAGCTCCAGCCGGTCGATCTCCCTGGCGCCGGCGAGGGCAGCCGCGCTCAACGCTTCGAGGAAGGCCAGGCAGCGTGTCGCCCGGTCACGGCTCTGCCGGCGTTCGCGCGAAATGTCGCGCAGGCCCGCCGAAAGCCCCGCCAGGTGGGCGCCGGTCTTGCCGCTCTTGCGCAACAGCGCAGCCACCAGGAGGTTGCCCAGCCAGCGCTGGCGTTCCAGCGGCTCGATCCGCTCCCATGCCTCCCAGGCGAGGAAGGCGGCCATGACGGGGGGCAGCGCCTCAGCCTCGGCCCGGCGCACCACGGCGAGCCATTCACCCAGAAGGGCGGTCTCGTCCCGGTCGGGGTCGCGCATCAGGGCGCCGAGCACGGCTTCGCCGGCCTCCGCGAAGCCTGCCGGTGCGGCGGGCGCCGGCAGCGGCCACGGGGCTGCGAACGTGTCGGCACCTTGAACCGCGCCCTTCTCGGCAAGCGTCCGGCCCGCGCGCGCCAGCACGGCGTCGATCTCCGCGAATTCCTCGGCCAGCGGCTCCGGCTCCTCGTCCTCCTCCCGCGCACGCTCGGCGTGCCCCGGCGCCTCGGCCGGCATCACCGGCGGGGGAGCCCCCTCCCCTTCCCGCGCGACGAGCACCCCCAGCCCGGCCGGCGAAAGCGCCCAGTCCGGACGGTTGCCGGCAATGCGCCGGCGGGCACGCAGGACGCCATGGGCGCGGGTGATCTCGTGCGTCGGCGCGCGTACGTCCATGCGCCCGTCATGCAGAACCAGATCCTCCACATGGACCAGTTCGCCCGCCAGCCACAGGGCGGCGGCGGCATCGGTGAAGTGCTGCCTCTCGAGGAAGCCGGGCCCCTGGTTGCTGCGCGCCACCCGCTCGTCCAGCCGCGCCAGCAGATCCTCGGCGCGGACCAGCGGCTTAAGCAACCCATGGCTCGAAAGATCAAGCGAATCATGCCCCATAGAGGGACACTTAGCATATTATCATACGGAAGTTATCTCGGCCTTTTCTTCCGCTCGTCGGGATTTGCGTTTTTGGCCTTTGGGGCGGTATGCGCGCCTCACCGCCACGAAAGCTGGTTGTGTGGTAGGCGGCCTTCGGGATCGATGACGCGTACTTGATGCGGCGGTCTTTCACTCCAATGCCAGAGAACGAAGTTGTGCTCCGCCGCATCGGCGCCTGGTGCAAAACTCGGTACGAGTATTCCAGCAGTCCCTTTCTTGGCGAGCTTATCGTAGATCCCCCACGAAGGTGGCCGCTTCCTTTCCGCCAGGAACTGCATCCACGCGCAGTTCATATCGTCGAGCCGTATTCCCCTCTCTGCCCGGTCTTCCGGGCTTGTGAGGTCGACGATGTCCTCGCAGTCCACCTCGTAGGCGCACAAGACGCAAGGGTCGATGCGGCGGGCGAGGCCGTGGTTCACCTCCTTGATCGCCGTGACAATGCCGAGCGCCAAGTAAAGGGCCGGCACGCCTTTCGGGTTGAAGCGGGCGCCCCGGACAGCAGCCCCCTCGCCCGAGGTCGGCTTGAACGACCAGCGAGGGTCATGGGCACGATAGCATGTGCCGGAAAACCTCACGCAAAGCCGCCGAGTGCAATATGGTCCAGATAGTCGCGGACGGCGCCTGCCTTACCTTCCTTCACCAGCGCTTCGGCTGTCCTGCCGCCGAAAGCGGGAATCGGCTGGGCACGGTACCAGGCCATCGCCTGCTCCTTGCTGCCGGCCCACTCCGTAATTCGGCTGATGATCTCCAGCATCTCGCGCATGCGCGCCTGGGTTCTGGGTGCGCGGTTGCGCGCCGCCTTGTAGAGCGACTCGCGCGCAAGCCCGACGGTCTCGGCGAGCTGTGTCTTGGACATGCCGAACCCTGCAGCCAAGCGATCAATGGCGATGGCGCCGGACTTGTCCATATATCTCAGCACCAACGCATCTTCGCCCGGTAGCCCGGCGCCATCCTTACTTGCCAGTGCACCCATTGTCCTATTCCTTGTCCTATTTTTATCTATAAATATAGGCCTGGGGATACTTCTTGGCAACCTGTACGGTGGCCGTGCATCAGGCAGGGACATGACACTGCCGCCCCTTGCGCAGCCGCGCCGAGACCAGCGCGCTCAGCATCGGCTTTGGCGAGAAGCCGCCTTCCTTGGCGCGCTTTGCCAGGTCGCGCAGATAGGCGCCGGGAGACTTGAGCTCGTCCGCCCGCTCCAGCATCGCCGCCGCGACGATGGCTGCGTTGACGTCTCCCATGGTCCGCCGCGCCTGCAGCCATGTCTCGCCGGAGATGCCCAGCATGGTGCGCACGAGATCGGCTGCCTTGGCAAGATCGTGCCAGCCACGAATGCCGCCGGGAACGTAATCGCCGATCTGCGGACAGGCCGAGAGGACCGATGTGAGGGCGATGTCCGGCGCGGCGGGCCGTGAGAGTTGACAGCTGTCAACTTTTTGAGGCGAAGTGCGGCGCGGGCGGTCGGCGAATTCAGGAAAATCCCTTTTATTGTTTGAAGAGTCTTCGGATTCTGAACTCTCTATATGGCGCTCATTTTGCGCGTCATTGGCGCTCATTTTTCTGTTTCCCGGCAGCGTTTCCCTGGGCTGGGCCGCAGAGTTGACAGCTGTCAACTCCGATGCCTTCTCGGGCTCCGGCGTTTCCGAAAGCCACGCGGTTTCCACCCGCGCGCGCAGCGCCACCAGAAGGTCGCAACGCGCCTGAAGCGTCTCCATATCCGTGTTGCGGCCGAGCCGGCCGGAAAGCGCTTCCAGCTCCTGCCGGAGAGCGGGGAAGGCATCTCCCCTGCCCTCCTCTTCCGCGGCCCGCAGGATGGACGCCACGTCGCGAAGGTGGATGGTGATCTCGCTCCTGAGCGTGCGGACGGCGGCTGCCTGGCGACGGGCCTCCGCGGCCAGCCGCTCGATCTCGGGCGCGCGCACGGCAAGCGCCGACAGGTCGAAACCGAAGGCGGTCTTGATGCGCCCTTCCTCGTCGCGGCAGGCGTAGCGCTTGCCGTTGGCGCTATCGCGCCGCAGGACGAGGCCCTCCTCCACCAGGGTGGCCAGATGGCGGCGCAGGGTAGCCGGCGCCATGCCGCGCGTGCGCAGCGACAATTCGGCATTGGACGGAAAGACGACCAGCGGCCGCCCGACGGCAAGCGTGCGCTCCGGGCAGAAGCTCACCAGCGCCTCCAAAACGATGATGGTGCGGTTGGAAAGCTTCAGCGCCGCGCGGGCCTCGGTGACAGCGCGCAGGAGCTTCCACTTGTCGGGGCCGCTCCCTTCTACGCGCTCACCGCTGGCAACTGCCGACGTGTGGCTGGCCTCACTCTTCCGGCGTGCGTGCAAAACCTGCTCGTTGACGGCAAATTGCGCGCGCACCAACCCCTTCCCGCCGAATGGCGAGACGGCAAATCTCTCCGACATGGCTCCTGCCTCTCAAAAGGCAAGAAAAAGGCGTCACCGGAGCGCGCCGATGCTTGACATTACCGATCGGAAGTGATTCTTTCAGATTGCTACATCGAAAGGGGCTTCCGGAATGGCGACGTTCTGGGGGCCTTTTTCTTGCGCGGTTTTCCTCTTTTCGTTGGTCCTCGTTTCACTCCATACGCGCCGGGGCCAGAGCCCAGGCGATCCTCAATCTGTCTTGTCGGCCTTCTCCTCGGCAAAGCGGGCGGCAAGCTCAGGCAGGCGCTCGGCTATGTAGCGGGCAAGGCCGGGCTCGACCGTCTCGTCGAACTCGAGCTTGGGCTTCTTCCCCTCGCTGAGGCGGGCGAGCACCCTGCCCTTTCCATCGGCGATCTGCCGTGGCGCCGGCTTGCCGGGCCGCTGCGATCTCGAAAGCCGCGCAACGCGCTCGAAGAGCGAGCGGAAGCGCTCGTCGGTCGGCAGCTTCAAGAAGCTCTCGGAGGTGACCAGATCGTCGGCGATGACGGCGGCCGATTCCCGCTGCAGGTACTCGGCCAGCGCCATCCAGCGCTCGCGGCCGGCCTTGGGCGCCGGGCCGATGCCGCGCGCCACCCGCTCCGGCACGGCATCGGCCACAGCCAAGAGCCGCGTGATGTCGGCCTTATGGACGGAGAGCGCGCGCTGGGCGATGGCGCGGTCGAAACCATGGCGTATGAGCGACTTGGCGAAGAAGGCGCGCTCGATGAAGGAGAGGTTGCGCCGCTCGCTGTTCTCCTTGCCCTGGGCGAGCACCAGCTCCTCGTCGGCGAGCTGGCGCACGACGGCCTGCACCGGGATTGCCAGCCGGGCGGCGGCGCGCACGCGGCGATGACCGTAGGCCACCTGATAGCGGCCGGCCTTCTCGGGGTGCGGGCGCAGGAGCACCGGCACCTGCTGGCCGCTCTCGCGCATGCTTTCCACCAGCACCTCGAAATCCTCTTCGCCCGTCTCTTCGCCGGAGAGCCGGTCCCGCACGGGCGAGGGGTCGACAAGCGCGGTGTCGACCGCCACCACATGCTCGCCCTTGGCGAGGGTTTCGCGGATCGCGCGGGCCTCGTCGATCTCGCGCGTCACGCCGTCGAGCGTCAGCCCCATCGCCTTGACCGCGCCCGAGGCACTGCGGGGCGGGCCGGCCTTGGTCGGCGAGGGAAAGGATTTCGTCTCCGGCGCGCGGCTTGTCTGCGGGGCCGGGGAGGGCGCTTCCTCTCCGGGCAGCGGGGCACCGCCGAACAGCGCCTTCAGATGGTCCTTGCGCTTGCTCATACGCCGCCTCCCTCGCCCCGGCCCCAGGCTTCGATGATGAGGCCCTCGATCTCGGAGTTGACAGCTGTCAACGCTTCCATCGCCCGGTCGTAGGTGGAGCGGGTGAAGCTGTCGCGGCCAACCTCGTAGAGCGTCTGCTTGGTCAGACCGGCGTCGGAAATCGCCGTCGATTTCACCATTGGCGCCGTCAGCACCCGTTCGCCGAACTGCGAGCGCAGGAAGCCGACGATCTGCGTCTGCGGCCCGTCATTGGGCTCGTAGCGGGTCACCAGATAGCGCAGGAAATCGAAATTGAGCGTGCCGCCGGCAGACCGCACAACCGACAGAAGGTCGGCGGTCATGAAGAGGAACTGGCTCATGGAGGCCACGTCCAGCATCTGCGGGTGCACGGTGACGATGACCGAAGTGGCCGCACAGAGCGCCGACAGCGTCAGGAAGCCGAGCTGCGGCGGACAGTCGATGACGACCACGTCGTAATCGTCGGCCACGGTGGCAAGGGCTGCCTGGATGCGGGCGAAGAAGAACTCGTCGGCGCCGCCGCCCACCTGCCGGTCGGCCAGCATGCGCGGCGTGGTGTGCTCGAACTCGTGCAGCTCCAGATTGCCCGGCACGATGTCGAGGCCGTCGAAATAGGTCTTGCGGATGATCTGCGAAAGCGGCCGCCGCTCCTCGTCATAGCGGATGGCGCCGTAGAGCGTGTCGTTGCCGGAAAGGTCGAGCTCCGGCTGATAGCCGAAGAGGGCTGAAAGGGAGGCCTGCGGGTCGAGGTCGACGGCCAGCACCCGATAGCCGGCGAGCGCCAGGTGCTGGGCCAGGTGGGCGCTGGTGGTGGTCTTGCCTGAGCCGCCCTTGAAGTTGGTGACGGCGATCACCTGCAGGTGCTCTGTCTCGGGATCCCGCCATTTCACGTAGGAGCGCGCCTTGGCGAGGTTGCCCTTGGCGCGGGCCTGCTCGGCCAGATAGCGGCGCAGCGCGTTGATGTCGGCCAGCGAATAAAACCGCCTGCCGCCGACGCCCGTATCCGGCTGCGGCCCATCGCCGGCAATGGAAAGCTGGCGCAGATAGCCGTCGGAGACGCCCACGAGCTTCGCCGCCTCGCCGCTCGAAAAGGTGCGCAGCGATTTTTGCGAGGAGGGCGGGAAAACCCGGTCGCGCAGGACGCGAAGCTGCTCGGAAAGCAGCGCTGCATCGGCGGCGATCCGCTCGTCGGCCGCCACGCTAACGCTTATCGTCCGGTCCACCGCGTTGTCCAACATCGAACTCCCTTCGGGCGCACGGCCCATCCCTGGCTCATCGGCGGCACCATGCCCACCGAGCTCCACATTCTACGCGCACACGAAAGGGCGGGGATAAAGGTCCCTCCATGCCGCCCAGCGGACGGCAACCCCTCTACAACTGCGGCACCTTACCGCGATTCGCCCCCGACGGGCGAGCCGCCTACGCCGGCGGCCGCACATGCCCCTTTTCGAAGCCGTTACGACAGCGATCCGGCATTAACGCAAATAACCCACAATCTCCGCGCCCGGCATACGGTTACGCCCCTGCCGCCAAAACGCGGTTGTTTCCGTAACTATTGGAATGGCGCGTGCCCGCTTCGTCAAGAAGTTTTTGGTTAACAAAGGGTTAACGGCTTCCGAAGGGTGCGGAAGCCTATGAATCCGCTGGCGGATTCGGGCGGGGAGGGGAGGGCGCTACCGGGCGTGCCTCCCATCTCCGGCGTCCTCCCGCTCGCTGGATGATGCATTGCCGCCCCATCGGTGCCGAGTCGCGAATAGCGAGTCGCGATCCGTGGGTGAAGGGGCGTGAATCGAAAAGTCCGGAGATGGCGGTGGCGGCGCCGCTCTATCCGGCCATATCCGGGCAGAGAAGCAAATCCCGACCAGCGGAAGGAAAGCCGCCGATTGCTTCCGTATGATCGCGGCCATTTTTGCACTGCCGGTGCCGACGGATAGCCGGCGTGTGGCCCGTGCGCACATACGGTATGCTTTTCCTTCGATAACGAAAGGCCTCGCCATGACCTCGTTGACCCAGCGGCTTGAATTTGCCGGCCACTCCGGCGCCACCCTGGCTGCACGCCTCGATCTGCCGGGCGGGCCGGTGCGCGCCTATGCGCTGTTTGCCCATTGCTTCACCTGCTCGAAGGACCTGGCGGCGGCCCGCCGCATCGCCGCGGAGCTGGCGCGCGAGGGCATCGCCGTTTTGCGCTTCGATTTCACGGGGCTCGGATCGAGCGAGGGGGAATTCGCCTCGACGAACTTTTCCTCCAACGTTGCCGATCTGGTCTCGGCCGCCGATTATCTGCGCGAGCATTACCTGGCGCCATCGGTGCTGATCGGCCATTCGCTGGGCGGTGCGGCGGTGCTGGCAGTGGCCAAGGATATTGCGGAAGTGCGCGCCGTCGTCACCATCGGCGCCCCGGCCGATGCCGCCCATGTGCTGAAGAACTTCGGCGCCAGCCTGGAGGCGATCGACAGGGACGGCGATGCAAAGGTCGATCTCGCCGGGCGCACGTTCCGTATCGGCAAGAAGTTCGTGGAGGATGTGCGCGCGCAGCGCATCTCCAAAGCCGTGGCGGCGATGAGGAAGCCGCTCCTCATCCTGCACGCGCCGCGCGACGAGACGGTGGGCATCGACAATGCCACGGAGATCTTCATGGCGGCCAAGCACCCCAAGAGCTTCGTGTCGCTGGATACCGCTGACCATCTTCTCACCCGGCCACAGGATGCGGCCTTCGCAGCGAGCGTGATCGCCGGGTGGCTTTCGCGCTACATCGTCGGCGACGTGCCGCAGGACCGTGTCACGATGGAGCACGTGCGCATCACGGAGACGGGGGAGGGCGCCTTCCAGAACACGGTGCTGGCGGGCCGGCACAGGCTGTTCGCCGACGAGCCGGAAAGCGCGGGCGGGCTCGATTCGGGGCCCTCGCCCTACGACTTCCTGTCGATCGCGCTGGGCGCCTGCACGTCGATGACGCTGCGCATGTATGCGGACCGCAAGGGCCTGTCGCTCGGGCGCGTCAGCGTCGACGTCTCGCATGCCAAGATGCACGCCCGCGACTGCGCGGAATGTACGGATGAGGAGCGCGAGGGCGGCGGCAGGATCGACCGTTTCGAGCGCGTGATCTCGGTGGAGGGGGAAGTCTCCGAGGAGCTGCGGGACAAGCTGGCGGAGATCGCCGGGAAGTGCCCGGTGCACCGCACGCTGGAGGCCAAGGCGAAGGTGGCGACAGTGGTGGAGGCCGGCGACGGCGGGGCGGGGTAGGGGCCTCTGGGCGAGGCCACTCAAACCCGATGCACATCCGCCAGGGCCTCGAAATGCTCCACCAGCGCCGCGCACTCGGCGCCGAGCTTTTCGCCGAGCGGCTTGATGATCGAGTACTCGAACCGCTCTTCCGCCTCGAACGGCCGTGAGATGCCGCCGAGGCGCACGTGGTCCTCCGCCGTGAAGGGGTCGATCAGCGCGACGCCCAGGCCGCGCCGCACCAGCGCCGAGATGACGATGGAAAGATAGGCGCGCATCTTCACCAGCGGCGGCCGGCGCATCTTGGCGAAGCGGCGGTCGAAGAGCCGGCCCGTCATGGTGGAATCGACGAAGCTGACGAAGTCGACGCCGGAAAGGTCGTTGAAGGAGACGGTTTCCTTTTCGCCGAGCGGGTGGCCCGCCGGGGCGATGAAGCGGTAGGGCAGGGCGCCCGTGCGCACCACGTCGATCTCGAACTTGTGCTGGGTGGGGATGCCGAAGCCGATCTGGCATTGCCTGAGCGCCACCTGGCGCACCACCGGCAGCGTGGTCATGGCGAAGAACTCGGCGCGGAACTCCGGCCGCTCGGCGTGCAGTTGGGCGACGGCCTGCGGCAGCGCCGTGTGGGCGAAGGCGGGGGCGGCGGCGATGCTCAGCGTCGTGCGCTGGCCGCGCTTGATCTGGTCCGCCGCGCGCTCGATCTGCTTCAGGCCGGTGAAGCTGCGCTCCACCTCCAGCCAGAATTCGTGCGCCTCGGGCGTTGCCACCACGCGCCCGCCGTGGCGCGTGAAGAGGCGCAGGCCCGAGCGCTCCTCGAGCTCGCGGATGAGCCGGCTCACGGCCGGCTGCGAGATCAGAAGCTCCTCCGCCGCGCCCGAGACGGTGCCGGTGCGCATCACCTCACGGAAGGCTTCCAGGGATCGTTGGCTGAGCATGTTTGCACCCACGACTATAAGGTTTCATGATACTCGCGTAATGATTCCTTATTTGCCTTATAGCAAGGCCGCCCATTCACTGACGAGGTTTTTCCGGCTCGTGTGAGGGGCATCCGCAGTGGGCGGGACCAAGACCGATATCGCATCTCTTCCGGCAAGGACCGACGTCGTCGTCATCGGCGGCGGGGTGGTCGGCGTTTCCGCGGCTCTTTATCTCGCCGGGCGCGGCATGCGCGTGGTGTTGTGCGAGAAAGGCCGCATCGCCGGCGAGCAGTCGTCGCGCAACTGGGGCTGGATCCGCAAGATGGGGCGCGACCCCGGCGAATTGCCGCTGATGATCGAGAGCGCCCGGCTGTGGGCGCGGCTCGTGCCCGAGCTCGGGACGGACATCGGCTACCGGGTGTGCGGCATCACCTATCTGGCCGATACGGAGGAGCAGCTGGCCGCGCATGCGGCGTGGCTCGAGAAGGTCCGTGCATTCCAGCTCGACACGGCGCTGCTCTCCCCGGCGGAGACCGATGCGCTGCTCGGCCGCGAGGACCGGCGCTTCAAGGGCGCGCTGCACACGCCGTCGGATGCCCAGGCCGAGCCGTCGCTGGCCGTGCCGGCGATGGCGCGGCACGCGGCGAAGCTGGGCGTCACCGTTCTGGAGAACTGCGCCGTGCGCACGGTCGAGCGCGCGGGCGGGCGCGTCAGCGGTGTCGTTACAGAGCGTGGGGAGATCGCCTGTCAGGCGGTTATCCTTGCGGGCGGCGTCTGGTCGCGCACATTCCTTGAAAATCTCGGGCTCGGCCTGCCGCAGCTCGCCGTCAAATCCTCGGTCTTGAGGACCGCGCCGGCGCCGCAGATCACGCCCGGCGCGCTGGGGGCGGCCGGCGCCTCCGTGCGGCGGCGGCTCGACGGCGGCTACACGATTGCGCGCAGCGGGGCGGCGGAGTTCCAGCTCATCCCGGCCGCCTTCCGGCACTTCGGCGCCTTCCTGCCGGTGCTCAAACAGCGCTGGCGTATCATGAAGATCAGGGCCGGGCGCGACTTCTTCGGGCCCTTGGGCGCGGTGCGCTGGCGCGCCGACGAGACGAGCCCGTTCGAGAAGGTGCGCGTGCTCGACCCGGAGCCGGACGGCAAGCTGCTTGCCGATGTCATGGCTTGCGCACGGGCATTGCATCCGCAGCTCGCCGAGGCCCGCCCCGTGCAGAGCTGGGGCGGCATGATCGACGTGATGCCGGACGAGCTGCCGGTGGTCGACACGCCGCTCGGCTGGGCAGGGCTGCTGATCGCGACCGGGCTTTCCGGCCATGGTTTCGGCATCGGGCCGGGCGTCGGCCTGATGGCGGCGCAGGCCGTTCTCGGCGAGGCGCCGCTGGTCGATCCCGCGCCCTTCGCGTTGTCGCGTTTCGAGCGGAGGGCGGCGGCATGAGCGCACCGGACGTCCTCGTCATCGGTGCCGGCATCACGGGGGCGGCGGCTGCCCTTGCGCTGACTGAAGCGGGGGCGCGGGTGGAGATCGTCGACCGCTACGGACCGGCGGCAATGGCCTCCGGCTGGACCCTTGCCGGCGTACGGCAGTCCGGCCGGCACGCCGCCGAACTGCCGCTTGCGCGGGCGGCCGTGGCATTGTGGCCGGAGCTCGACCGCATGCTGGAGGCCGACACCGGCTATCGCCAGCACGGCAACCTGAGGCTTGCGCGCGATGCGGGGGAAATCGAGACGCTGAAGGCGCTGGTGGCCGAGCAGAAGGCGGCGGGGCTCGATCTTACGCTCCTGCCCGACCTTGCCGCGGTGCGCGAGGTGACGCCGGCCCTTTCGTCCACGGTGCTCGCGGCTTCGTGGTGCCCGACGGACGGGCATGCCGACCCGGTGGCGACGGTCCTGGCCTTTCTCGACCGGGCCGAGCGGCTCGGGGCGCGCGTTTTAATGGGTGAACGGGTCCTGCGGCTGGAGGCGGAAGGCGGGCGCATCACCGGGGCCATTACCGACCGGCGCCGCATCGCCGCCGGCGCGGTGCTCGCCGCGCCCGGCATCTTCGTCAACGCGGTGCTGGAGCCGCTCGGGCTTCAGATCCCGCTGCGCCGGCCGATGGTGACGGTGGTGCGGACGGCACCGTGCGCGCCGCTGCTGCGGCCCGTCCTCGGCGTGGCCAATGCGGACATGGCGGTGCGGCAGGAGGTCTCCAGCCGGCTGCGCGTGACGAGCGGCGCCGAGGTGTGGGCGGGGGCGCTCTGCGAGACGGAACGCGGCCCGGTTGTCCGCCCCACCGCGCGAAGGGTGATGGAGACCATCGGCAGGGTGGCCGCGGTGCTGCCGGCGCTGGCCGAGGCCGAGGTGGAGAATGTGTGGGGCGGCGTGCTCGACCTGACGCCGGACGCGCTGCCGGTGATCGACCGGGCGCCGGGCTGCGACAATCTGGTGGTGGCGGCGGGCTTCTCCGGCCACGGCTTTGGCATCGGTCCCGTCACCGGGCCGCTGGCCGCCGACCTTGCCTTGGGGCGCCCGCCGGCGCTGGCGCTGGATGCTTTCCGCTTCGACCGCTTTTCGAAGAGCGCCCGGCCGGAAGCCGAACTCACGTTGCATGGCTGACACCATGGAGAGAAACGAAAGGGACTAGAAGTGCTCGATCCGAAAGGCCGTGTCGTCATGATCTCCGGCGCCAGCCGCGGCATCGGCCGCGCCATCGCCGAGACCCTGCACGCCAAGGGCTATGCGGTGAGCGCCGGGGCGCGGGACGTGGCGGCGCTTAAAGCCGCCCTTGCGCCGCTCTCCGGCGAGCGGCTTTTGTGTGCGCGCTACGAGGCGGCGGACCGGGAGAGCCATGCGGCCTGGCTCGCCGCGACGCTGGAGCGGTATGGCAGGCTCGATGCGCTGGTCAACAACGCCGGCACCTCCAACACATTTTCCATAGAGGAAGGGGAGGAGGCCGATCTCGACGCGCTCTGGACGATCAACGTCAAGGGGCCGCTCTTTCTTACCCGAGCCTGCCTGCCGCACCTGAAGGCCGCGGGCAGCGGGCGCATCGTCAACGTCGCCTCGCTTTCAGGGAAGCGGGTGCGCAACGAGAACATCGCCTATAACATGACGAAGCACGCGGTGATGGCGCTGACGCACGGCACGCGCCGCATCGGCTTTGAGCACAGGGTGCGGGCGACCGCGCTTTGCCCAAGCTTCGTCGCCACCGATCTCACCGCTGGCGTCACCAAGGTAAGCCGCGAGGAGATGATAGAGCCCGGCGACCTGGCCGAGCTCGCCGCCACGGCGATTGCGCTTCCCAACAGCGCGGCGATCGCCGAAATGCTGGTCAATTGCCGGCTCGAGGACACGCTTTAAGGAGCATTCGACGACACGTACCAACAACCGAATAACAAGGAGAGAGGTGGAACCAATGAGAAGAACGATCGGACTGACGCTCATAGGCCTGGCCATGGCAGGCAGCGCCCACGCGGCGGGGGAGACGCTGAATGTCGGCATGGGCAGTGCCGACGCCGGCAAGCTCGACCCGCATGTGGCGACGTCGACGCCGGACAAGGGCCTTCTGCACTGGATGTTCAACGGCCTGGTGCGCATCAAGCCGGGCGAGGCGAGCCCGGCCGATATCGAGCCCGACATCGCCGAAAGCTGGACCACCTCCGAGGACGGGCTGACCTGGACCTTCACGCTGCGCCAGGATGTCGATTGCCATGGCGACTACGGTCCGCTCGATGCCGAAGACGTCGTCTTCTCGCTCAACCGCGCGGCCGATCCCGACATCTCGGCCTTTGCCGACAGCTACGCGGCTTTTGAAAGCGTCGAGGCGACGGGCGACCATGAGGTGACCATCACGCTGAAGAACCCGGTGCCGAGCCTGCTCGGCCTTCTGGTGCCCTATCACGGGGGCAACATCGTGTGCAAAGACGCCGTCGAGGCGCTCGGCACGGAGTTCGAGCGTACGCCGATCGGCACCGGCCCCTTCATGTTCGAGGAGTATCAGCCGCAGCAGTATGTGAAGCTGGTGGCGAACCCTGAATATTTCCGCGGCGAGCCGCAGATCAAGGAGATCTACTACCGTTACATCCCGTCGGACTCCTCGCGCGACCTCGCCTTCCAGTCCGGCGAGATCGACATGATCTACGGCAAGCAGGACCAGACCTGGGTGGAGCGCATCTCCGAGGTGCCCGGCACCAAGGTGGCGGTGATGACGCCGGGCGAAATGTCGGTCATCCATCTCAACATGACGATGCCGCCCCTCGACGACGTGCGCGTGCGCCGCGCCGTCGCGCACGCCATTGACCGCAACGCCCTGGTCGAGTTCAAGGGCCCGGACGTGACGCTGGCCGCCGTCTCACCGGTGCCGGAAGGCAATCTCGGCTATACGGGCGACGTGCCGACCTATGAGTTCTCGGTGGAGAAGGCGAAGGCGCTGCTGGCCGAGGCCGGCCATCCCGACGGCGTGACCATCAAGGCCATCCACACGACGCTGCCGGGCATGCTGACCACCATGGAGGCGGTGCAGGCGCTTCTGCGCGAGGCCGACATCAACCTGGAGATCGAGACGGTGGAGCACGCCACCTTCCACGAGCAGATCCGCAAGGACCTGAGCCAGGTGACCCACTACGCCGCGGCGCGCTTCCCGGTGGCCGACGTCTATCTGTCGCAGTTCTTCCACTCCGACGCCATTGTCGGTAAGCCGACCGCCGTCGCGAACTTCTCGCACTGCGACGTGGCCGATGAGGAGATTGCCGCCGCGCGCGCGGAGACGGACGATGAAAAGCAGCTCGAACTGTGGGCGGAGGCCCAGCGCAAGATCATGGACGAGGTCTGCGCGGTGCCGCTTGTCCAGAGCTTGCAGCTCTGGGCGTGGAAGGACACGCTCGACCTCGGCGTCGAGGTCAACGGCTCGCTCAACCTGAGCCCGCCGGTGACCGAGGCGGCGCGGTTTGTGGAGTAGGGATCGTGCTGGCTCCCTCTGCCGTAGAGCGTAGGGCTATCGCATGTGGATTGTGAGTCCTTGATTGGAACCCCCACCCCTTACCCCTCCCCTCAAGGGGGAGGGGGATTCTGAGACGCCGGTGTCCCCCTCCCCCTTGAGGGGAGGGGTGAGGGTGGGGGTTCCGGCGAAGCCAAAAAAAGACTCATATGCCATAACCCCCTGTGAGCGGGGTCGGTGAGGGAAACCAGCGTCTTGCGAAAACACCTGAAAATGACCGACTTCCTCCGGAACACGCCATGACAGCTTTCGTCCTCAAGCGGCTCGGTTTCGCCGTCATCACGCTTTTCGCGGTGTTGACCATCGTCTTCTTCATCGTGCGGGTTTTGCCCGGCGATCCGGCCATGGCCATTCTCGGCGATCAGGCGAGCCAGGCGGCGCTCAATGCGCTGCGTGCCCGGCTTGGCCTCGATCAGCCGCTTTATGTGCAGTATGTCCAGTTCCTCGGCGGCGTCGTGGTCGGCGACTGGGGTGTTTCCATGGTCTCCGGCCGGCCGGTGATCCAGGAGATCCTGAAGGTGCTGCCGGCGACGCTGGAGCTGACCTTCGTGTCGCTGGTGCTGGGGGCCGCGGTCGGCATACCGCTCGGCGTGTGGTCGGCGGTCAGGCGCAACAAGCTGCCCGACTATATCACCCGCATGGCCTCGCTCCTGGGGCTCTCCTTCCCGGCGTTCGTCTCGGCGGTGCTGCTTCTCATCGTCTTTGCCATCCAGCTTCGCTGGTTTCCCGTCATTTCCTCCGGGCAGGGGACGACCCTTTCCGACCGGCTGCGCGATCTGGCGCTGCCGGCGATCAACCTTGGCCTCATCATGGCCGCCTACATCACCCGCGTTTCCCGCTCGGCGATGCTGGAAGTGCTCAACCAGGACTATGTGCGCACCGCGCACGCCAAGGGGCTGGCCTTCGCCACCATCATCTGGCGCCACTGCCTGCGCAACGCGCTGATCCCGGTGGTGACGGTGGTGGGCCTTTATCTCGGCATCCTGATCGGCAATTCCGTTCTCACCGAGATCGTCTTCAATCGGCCGGGCCTTGGCAAGCTCATCATCGGCGCGCTCAACCAGCGCGACTATACGATGCTGCAGGGGATGATGGTGATCTATACGCTGATCGTCGTTCTGGTGAACCTGATCACCGACCTCACCTACGGCCTGATCGACCCGAGGATCAAATACTCATGACCGACGTGACGACAGCGCCCCTCTCGCGCGCCGCCTATCTGCGCAGCGCCGCCGTCGCCATGGGCGGCGGTCTCATCAAGGCGTTCAACGCCAACAAGACCTCCTGGGTCGGGCTCGGCGGCTTCCTCATCGTCGTGCTGCTGGCCGTCCTGGCGCCGGCGATCGCGCCTTACGACCCGCTCGACCAGAACATCCTCTACCGCCTCAAGCCGCCATCGGCCGAGCATTGGCTGGGCACGGACTTCTATGGCCGCGATACGCTCTCGCGCATCCTGTGGGGCGCGCGCATCTCGCTTGCCATCGGGCTTATCGCCATCGGCTCGGCGATGGTGATCGGCACGCTGATCGGCATGGTGGCGGGCTATTACGGCGGCCGCACCGACATCATCGTCATGCAGGTGATGGATGTGCTTCTGGCCTTCCCCTCGCTCATCCTCGGCCTGATCGTCGTTGCCATGCTGGGGCCGTCCATCGCCAATCTGGTGATCGCCATCGCGCTGACCGCCGTGCCGCCCTTTGCCCGCATCGCGCGGGCGCCGACCATCGCGGTGAAGAACCGCGAATTCATCGAGGCGGGCCGGGCGCTGGGCTATTCCGATCTGAGGCTGATGTTCGGCCATATCCTGCCCAACATCGCGCCGGAGATCCTCGTCATGGGATCGCTGTGGCTGGCGACCGCCATCCGCGTGGAAGCCTCGCTCGCCTTCATCGGCCTCGGCGTCAGCCCGCCGACGGCCACGTGGGGCGGCATGATCCGCGAGGGGTTCGAGAACATCCTCGACTCGTTCTGGCTGGCGCTGTTTCCGTCTGTCGCCATTCTCGTTGTCGTCTTCGCGCTGAACCTGCTCGGCGACGGGCTGCGCGATGCCATCGACCCGCGGCTGAGGGGTGAGGAATGAAGATGCCTATCCTATCCGTCCCCGTGCTTTCCGTCGAAGGGCTCACCACCTCCTTCCGCGTCGACGGCGAATGGCTGCCGGTGGTGCGCAATGTCGGCTTTGCCATCGGCGAGGGCGAGACCGTGGCGGTGGTGGGGGAATCCGGTTCAGGGAAATCCGTCACGGCACTCTCCATCATGCGGCTGGTGCAACAGGGGGTGGGGCGGGTCGAGGGGTCCGTCAAGCTCACCGGTAGAGAGCTCACGACGCTCGACGATGCCGCCATGCGTGACGTGCGCGGCGGCGAGATCGGCATGATCTTCCAGGAGCCGATGACGAGCCTCAACCCGGTGCTGACGGTCGGCTTCCAGGTGGCCGAGGCGCTACGCCGGCATCGCGGCATGGACGGGGCGGAAGCCGGGGCCGAGGTGTTGCGCCTGTTCGATCTGGTGCGCATTCCCGACGCTGGGCGGCGCGCGGGCGAGCATCCGCACTCCTTTTCCGGCGGCATGCGCCAGCGCGTGATGATCGCTATGGCGCTTGCCTGCCGGCCGAAGCTGCTCATCGCCGACGAGCCGACCACGGCACTCGACGTGACCATCCAGGCGCAGATCCTGGAGCTGATCCGCGAACTGCAGAACGAGATCGGCATGTCGGTGATGTTCATCACCCACGACATGGGCGTGGTGGCAGAGATCGCCGACCGGGTGGTGGTGATGCTGAAGGGCGAGAAGGTGGAGGAGGCGCCGGCGGCCGAGCTCTTCACCGCACCGAAACACGGCTATACACGGATGCTGCTCGGCGCGGTGCCGAAGCTCGGGGCGCTTGCCGAGACGGCGACCCCGCGCCGCTTTCCCGCCATGGCGCAGACGGGCCCCGGGCCGGAGCCGGATGGCGAGCCGGACAGGCGCGGCGATGCCATTCTGGATGTCGAGGGGCTGACGACGCGCTTTTCCATGCATGGCGGGCTCTTCGGCCGCACCACCGGCTACGTACACGCGGTGGAGGATGTCTCGTTTGCCGTGCGCGCCGGCGAGACGCTGGCGCTGGTGGGGGAATCGGGCTGCGGCAAGTCCACCACCGGCCGCTCCATCCTGCGCCTGGTCGAGCCGACGGCCGGCAAGGTGCGCTTCGAGGGCGAGAACCTGATGGAGGCCGACGCCGCCGCCTTAAGGGCCGCGCGCCGGCGCATGCAGATGATCTTCCAGGATCCCTACGGCTCGCTCAACCCGCGGCAGACCGTCGGCTCGGCCATCGGCGAGCCCATCCGCGTGCACGGGCTGGCAAACGGGGTGGAGGTTGAGGAGAAGGTGGCGCGCCTCCTGGATCTGGTCGGGCTGGCGCGCGAGCACGCGCTGCGCTTTCCGCACGAATTCTCCGGCGGCCAGCGCCAGCGCATCTGCATTGCCCGTGGCCTGGCGCTCGAGCCGAGCCTGATCGTCGCCGACGAATCCGTCTCCGCGCTCGACGCCTCCATCAAGGCTCAAGTGGTCAATCTCATGCTCGATCTGCAGCGCGAGCTGGGGCTTGCCTATCTCTTCATCAGCCACGACATCGCCGTGGTGGAGCGGGTGAGCCACCGCATCGCGGTGATGCTTCTGGGCGAGATCGTCGAGATCGGCCCGCGCGACGCCGTGCTTTCAAACCCGCGCCATCCCTATACGCGCAAGCTCATCGAAGCCGTTCCGGTGCCCGACCCGGCGACCCGGGGCCGGCGGCGCGGCCTGATCGCCGACGAGCTGCAAAGCCCGGTCCGGCCGGTTGGCTGGACGCGGCCCGAGCGGCGCATGGTGGCCGTGGGGCCGGACCATTTCGTGATGGAGCATTGAGGGGACCTGCCTGCGATCGATCCCTGACGATTGTCCTGCGCGGCGAACTGGTCCACAAGGTTGAAGGCTCCAGGACGCGGGTATCAGATGTTTGGCTTTCGCGATGTCGAGATCGTACATGCGGTGGTTCGGGCGGGCGGCTTCCGTGCGGCCGCGCAAAGGCTCGGGCTCGCGCAGTCGGCGATTTCCGCGCGCATTGCCGCGCTGGAGAAGCGGCTGGGGGTCAGGCTGTTCGACCGGGTGGGCCGCCAGGTTCGTCTCTCACCGGCCGGCCGCCGGTTCCTCGAAGAGGCGGACCGTCTCGTCCACAGCCGCGACCGGATCGTCCAGGAGATCACGCAGACGAGCGGGCTCAACGGCACCGTGCGCATCGGCGTTGCCGAGACAATCGTCCATACGATCCTGACGGCAATGCTCAAACGGCTGCGGCGCGAGCATGCCCATGTCCGTTTCGAGCTCTCCGTCGATACGTCCGAGCAGCTTGCCAACAAGCTTGTGGAGGACGAGATCGATGTCGCCATCCTCTTGAGGGACCTGCAACCGCGGGATGTGGTGGCGGCGCCGCTACGGCCCATCGCGCTCGGCTGGTATGCCTCCGATCGCCTGCCCAGGCCGGCCGCGCCTTTGACCCTTGCGGAGTTGGCGGCCCACCCCATCGTCACGTTTCCCAAGGGGACGCCGCCCTACAAGCAGGTTGAGCGGCTCTTCACCGGGTCCGTTGGCGATGCGCCCATTCTTCATGGCTCGGCATCGCTCTCCACCGTGCTTCATCTCGTTGCCGACCAGTTCGGCATTGGCGTTCTGCCCTGCCGCATGGCGACGTCCCACCAGCTTGGCGCCGCCGATCATATACAGCAACTGGAGGTGGAGCCTTGCGCTGCACCGGAGGACCTGAATTTCGTGGTGGCGTACTTTCCCGAGCGTAACCGTGAGGCGGGCCGTATCATCAGTGAAGCGGCCTTGGAAGCCGATCAAAATGATCTGCTGTAGAGATCGATAAGTTATAAAAATGATCGATTGACAAGATCAATGAAGTTTGGAATCCCTTTTCAAGATAATGGAAGGGGGAAGAACATTTTGGCGTCGACGCATTTTCAGGCAATGGCATCAAAGGCCGGGGTATCGACGGCCGGCCAGCAGACATTCGGTTCGGCCTGCGCCTTGCGCCGGGCGGTTCGTGCAGGCCTCATGCTGGGCGACACGGCGGGAAAGGCGCCCGGCTATCTGCAGGGCAACCTGGCCATCCTGCCGAAGGCCTTCGCATCCGATTTCCTCCTCTTTTGCCAGAAGAACCAGAAGCCGTGCCCCATCATCGGCATCGGCGAGGCCGGCTCGCCGGCGCTGCCGGAACTTGGCGATGACATCGACATAAGGGTCGACGTGCCCCGTTACCGCATCTTTCGCGGCGGCGCCGACTTCGAGAGTGTCGAAGACCTCAACGAGGTGTGGCGCGAGGATCTCGTTACCTTCGTGCTTGGCTGCTCTTTTTCCTTCGAGGAAGCCCTGGCGTCGGCCGGGATCCCCGTGCGCCATATCGATGCCGGGCGCAACGCGCCGATGTATCTGACGTCGATAGACACCGTTCCGGCCGGACCTTTCAAGGGTCCTCTCGTCGTCAGCATGCGCGCCTTCAAGCCTTCCGATGCCATTCAGGCCATCCTGCTTTCGGCCCGGCAGCGTCTGGCCCATGGCGCGCCGGTTCATATCGGCGATCCCGCGCAAATCGGTATCGCCGACATCATGCGCCCCGACTTCGGGGACACACCCGTGATGGAGGAAGGCGACATTCCGGTGTTCTGGGCCTGTGGCGTCACACCGCAGATCGCCATACGCACCTGTGGCGCCGACCTCGCCATCACCCACGAGCCCGGCCACATGCTGGTGACCGACATCCCCGCGGAAGCCGCGGAGAACCGTCTTTCCGGCATCGGCGCGGCGCTCGCCATAAACAGATAAGCGAACCAACAGAGGATAGAGCCATGAATACCATTCGCAACGCACTTCTGGCCGGCGCAGCGCTCTTGGCCGGCGCGGCCGCTGCCAATGCGGAGGAACTCTCAGTCGTCGGAAGCTGGAGCAGCCTGCCGCTCTACAAGCAGTATGAGGCGCCGTTCTGGACCGAGACCCTGCCGGCGGCCGGCGACTTCGAAATCAGCATGACGACCTTCGACCAGATGGGCGTCGCCGGCTCGGATGTTTATCGAATGCTCGGCGATGGGGTCTTCGATGTCGGGATGACGGTTGCCGATTACACTGTCGGAGATGCGCCCGAATTGGAGGGTCTGGACGTGCCCCTGGTGGCGACGACCGCGGAAGAGGCGCGCAAGATGGTCGAGGCGGCCCGCCCCATGGTCGAAGAGATCATGACCGAACGCTTCAATGCGAAGCTTCTGGCAATCGCGCCGTACCCGCCGCAGGTGGTGTTCTGCAAGCAGCCCGTCTCCTCGCTTGCGGACCTGAAGGGCAAGAAGATCCGCGGCTCCGGCCGCATGACCACAAAGCTGCTGGAAGCGCTTGGCGCCGAAGGCATCAATGTCGACTTCTCGGAGGTTCCAGGCGCGCTCGAGCGCGGCGTGATCGACTGCGCGGTTACCGGTGCCGGCTCGGGCTACAGTGCCGGTTGGTGGGAAGTTTCCTCCCACTTGATGACCCTGCCGCTTGGCGGTTGGGACCCGGTGGTGACCGCCATCAACCTCGACAAGTGGGAAGCGCTTTCCGGTGAGCAGAAGGAGCTGCTCTCAACCCAGATCGAGAGCCAGTTCGAGGCTCCGGCCTGGGAGGCGGCCTCCGGTGCGCTCGCCACGGACGTTGCCTGCCTTACCGGCAACGGCGATTGTCCCGCTGGGGAGCCGGCCGACATGACGCTTGTCGAGCCGACCGAGGCCGATGCCGAGGCCGCGCGGGCGATCCTGCAGGAAACCGTTCTTCCCGAATGGGCCGACCGCGCCGGCGCCGACTGGGCAAAGCGCTGGAACGAGAGCGTCGGCGAGACCGTGGGCGTGCAAATCCCGCTCTGATGGGTGGAACGCGGGTCGGAGGGCGAGATATGTTTGAGAAAACCGTAGACGCCCTCCGGCGCTTGAACCGGCTGATAGCGCTCATCGTGGGTGTCGTTCTGGCGCTCACGGTGGTCTTCATCCTTGTGGATATCACCCTGCGCCAGTTCGGCCGCTCTTTCGGCGGCTCGGACGAGATATCCGGTTACGTGATGGCGATGGTCGCAAGCTGGGGCCTTCCCTTCGCGCTTCTCGAACTGGCCCATGTGCGCATCGATCTCTTGCGCCTACGCCTGGCGACGACCGGCCGGAGCGTTCTCGACATACTGGCGATCTCAACGACGGCCGCCGTCACGTCGGTCGTTGCCTGGCAGGCCTGGCCGGTGCTCGAGAAAACCATCGACCGCGGCTCGCGCGCCAATACGCCGCTTGAAACGCCGCTGTGGATTCCGCAGGCGATCTGGTTCTCCGGCTGGGTCTGGTTCGCGGTCGTGTCGACGGTCTTGCTCTTTTGCGCGATCGGCCTCATCGCCCAGCGCCGGACTGCTTCCTTTGAACGCTCCTTCGGCACCGCGACGGAAATGGAGGCTTGAGCCGTGATCTGGTCCGTCTCCATCGCGCTTCTTGGCTTGCTCTCCCTCTCCATCCCGGTTGGGATCGTCCTGTTCATCCTGGGATTCGGCATCGACCAATTCGCTTCGCCATTCCCGCTGATCCGCGGGCTCGGCCAGGTGGTCTGGTCGTCGTCCAACAGCTCCACGCTGATCGCTATCCCGTTCTTCGTATTGCTCGGTGAAATCCTCGTGCGCGGCGGCGTGGCCGAGCGGACTTATTCCTCCCTCGACAAATGGTTCTCGTGGCTGCCGGGCGGCCTGGTTCACGCCAATATCGGCACCGCCACCCTGTTTTCGGCCACTTCCGGCTCTTCGGTGGCGACGGCGGCCACGGTGGCGACGGTGGCCATGCCGCAGGCCGACAAGCTCGGCTATGATCCGCGCCTCTTCTCAGGGGCGATTGCGGCGGGCGGCACGCTTGGCATCCTCATACCGCCGTCGATCAACCTGATCGTCTACGGCTTCCTGACCGAAACCTCCATTCCGCGGCTCTTTCTGGCGGGTCTCGTACCCGGCCTCCTGATGGCGGTCGCCTTCATGGCGATAACCGCGCTCATCTGCTGGTTCCGGCCGGCTCTCGGCGGTTCGAGCCGCAGCTTCGGCTGGGGGGAGCGCTTCGCAAGCCTCATTCAGCTTCTGCCCATCATCGCCCTCTTCACGGTTGTCATCGGGTCCATCTATGCCGGATGGGCGACGCCGACGGAATCGGCCGCCATCGGCGTCGCGATGGCACTGCTGATCGCCGCGATCAACGGCGGGGTGGGGCTGAACATGCTGCGCGAAGCGCTGCTGGGCACGATCAGGATCACCGCGATGATCATGCTCGTCATCATCGGCGCCTATTTCCTCAATTTCACCCTGGCCTCGGCGGGTCTCGGCCGCGAGCTCACCGGCCTGCTGCAGGGATCCGGCCTGTCGCCAATGGGAACGCTGTTCCTGGTGATCCTGCTCTACATCGTTCTGGGCTTCTTCATCGAAACGCTCTCCCTGATGGTCGCCACCATCCCCATCGTCGTGCCGATCATTGCCGAGCTCGGCTTCGACAAGGTCTGGTTCGGCGTCCTGATGATCGTCCTCATCGAGATGGCGCTGATCACGCCGCCGGTGGGGCTCAACCTCTATGTCGTTCAAGGTGCGCGCAAATCGGGAACGCTGAGCGAGGTGATGACGGGCGCTCTGCCTTATGTGCTCGTCATGCTGGCCATGGTGGGGATGCTTATCCTCTTTCCCGGCCTGGCATTGTTCCTGCCTGCCGCGCTGTAACTCTCTTCAAGAAGGAATATCTCCATGCGCTTCACATGCGCTGAAGGAACGCTCGACCTCGATTTCGCCCATTGCGTCGTGGCCGGCTGGACGGGCCGCAACCCGGACGCCATCCAGCATCATATCGACGAGCTTGTGGCCATCGGCGTGGCCCCGCCGTCCGCCGTTCCGCTCTACTACCGCGTTTCGGCGGGCCTTCTCACACAGGCGCGGTCGCTCCAGTTCGTGGGGGCGGGCACGTCCGGCGAGGTGGAGCCGCTCATCGTGCGCGCGGGGGGCAAAACCTATCTGGGTCTTGCCTCCGACCACACCGACCGGGAACTGGAAGCGCACTCGGTAGCCCTGTCGAAGCAGGTCTGCGCAAAGCCGTGCGCCGGCGAGCTTTGGGATTTCCAAGAGGTCGCGGATCGTCTCGACGCTCTCGAATTGCGCTCCTGGATCAGGGAAAACGGCGACTGGACGCTCTACCAGGAAGGAACACTGAGCGCGATGCGGCCCATGGCGGAGCTGATGGAGGGCGCGCAGCTGGAGGCATTGTCGAGGGAAGGGCCGGCGGCCATGCTGGGCGGGACGCTCGGCGTCACGTCAGGCGGCGTGCGCCCGGCCGCCGAATTCCGCATGGAGATGCGCGATCCGCAAAACGGACGCACGATCGCCCATAGCTATTCTATAAGGACATTGCCGGCAGTTGCCTGACAGGAGAGGGATCGAAGATGACCGACATCGTTGCCAAGGCCAAAGAGGCCATCGCCAAGGTGGACGGGCTGGGCGATGAGGCCGGCCGGATATTCACCGCCTTCGATCCCGACAGGATCCTGGCCGACGCTTCCGCGCTTGCGGCGCGCAGAAAGGCCGGGGAAGCGATGCCCCTTTATGGCATGCTGGTCTCCCTCAAGGACCTCTTCGACGAAGAGGGCCAGGTGACGAGCGCCGGCTCGAAGCTTTTGAAAAACGCTCCCCCCGCGAAAGCGGATGCCGCCGTGGTGGCGCGCCTGAAGGCGGCGGGGGCGCTGTGTTTCGGCCGCACGTCGATGAGCGAGTTCGCCTATTCCGGCGTCGGCCTCAACCCTCACTACGGAACGCCGGGAAGCGCGTTCGACGCATCGCGCATTCCCGGTGGTTCTTCATCGGGGGCGGCACTCACCGTTGCCCATGGGCTGTGCGATGCGGGCCTGGGGACGGATACGGGCGGTTCCGTCCGCATTCCCGCGGCGGTCAACGGGCTCTACGGCTACAAGCCTTCGCAAGGCGCCGTGCCGCGCGAAGGCGTTCATCCGCTGTCCGATCTGCTGGACAGCGTCGGCCCGCTCTGCGCCGATCTTGAAAGGGTGCTCCTTTTCATGCGCGTTATGGGGGACGGGCTGGAGCCTCAACAGGCTCCGGAGCGGCCGCTGCGCCTGGCGGTTCCGGTCAATGCCTTCGTCAACGACATCGACGCCTTCACGCGCGATCATTTCATGCACGCCTGTGACCGGCTTCGCCAGGCCGGGCATGACCTTGTGGAGCTCGATCTGGGCTTTCTGCCGGAGGCGCTGGGGCTCAACCGCGTCATCATCGCCTCCGAGGCCCATGCGCTTTATCGCGACCACCTCGACGCGCTTGAGACCGTGGGCGACCCGCGCGTCCTGAAACGCATCCGTTTCGCCGAGACGCTTTGCGCCACGGACCTGGAAGACGCGCGCCGGAAACGCGCCGGGGTGGTGCGTCGGTTCACCGATGTGATGGCAGGCTACGATGCATTGATTGCTCCGACGCTGGCGATCATGCCGCCGACCATTGCCGAGGCGAACGAGAATTTCGACGCGGTCAACGCGATGATGCTGCGCAACTCTTCCCTGATCAATCTCGCGGACGGCTGTGCCATGGCCATGCCCACGAAGGGCAACGGCGTATTGCCGGGAAGCCTCATGCTGGCGGGGTGCAACGGAGATGACGCGCGCATTCTCGGGCTGGCGAAGGCGCTGGATAAGATTGTGACCGCCAGGGCGTGATCGCGCCCAATCAGGGGAGGGGACGACCGCAAAGGACGAGATCGCAGTGGCCCGCCTGACCTGTTTCGGCGACTGGCTTCGGGTGGCGGCGCGCTTTAATGCGGGCGCCGAATGTACCGTCTTCGTTTCAATTCACCTGAAAGCCTGAAGTTGGCGGTACGATAGCGTGGCTGTCGCGGCGCAAAAAAAAAGCAGCCCCGGGATCGAGGCTGCTTTCTTGTCCTAAGGGTGGACTGCCGGCCAGGCGGGAAGGTCGCTTCTAGCGTGCGGTCTGGAAGCGCGGGGCCGGCCGGTCGCTTGAGTCGCTGGGGTCGAAGCCCTGCGCGGCGGAGAAGCCGATCGGCCCACGAATGGTGGGGCGGGACGAGCCGCCGATGCCGGCGGTCACGGTCCGATCGACCTGGTTGCCCATCTGGAAGCGCGGGGCCGGCTGATCGCTGGCGTCGCTGGGGCCGAAGCCCTGCGCGGCGGAGAAGCCGACCGGCCCGCGAATGGTGGGGGCGGACGAGCCGATGCCGGCGGTCACGGTCGACCGATCGACCCGGTTATCCATCTGGAAGCGCGGGGTCGGCTGATCGCTGGCGTCGCTGGGGCCGAAACCCTGTGAGGCATCGAAAGCGAACGCGTTGCCGGCGCCAAGCATGGCGAGTGCGGAAGTGAGGACGGCGATCTTGTACATGATAGTCTCCGGTCTTGTTTCTGCGGGGAAGGAGTCCCTCGCATTCATGTAAATATAGGATCTATTCTTGGTTTTTCTATTCAACAGTGTTACACATAAGCGTATCTGCTATCGTGATTACTTCACGGACTCGTATCTATTAATGTGATTACTATCACACGCTCGTGAGCGGTGGGTGTGACCCGATGACGGCAAAGACACTTGAGCGCCTTCCGTGCTACGCCGGGCATCTTTCGATGAAGACGACGAAGAGGCTCACGGGATGTCGGAGGGGGATTCTATAAGCGGGCTTTTCGCGGAAAGGGGACGATCTCGGCAGGCGGCCTGCGATATTCGGCGGTGGCTATGGCTTCGATGAGCAGGTCAAGGCTTTCCCGTATTTTTTGGCTGGTCTCATCGGAGCCGCACAATTCGTCCTGTGCGCGCTCGAGAAGTTGCCGCGCGGCCGCGAAATCGCTTTGCATGTCTCACCACAATCTGCGCCCGCCCATCCGCAGCTAATTCTGACCCAGGTCGATTGTGGCTTCGCAAACAAAAACGTTCGGATTTGAAATGAATTGCCGCCGTCCCGTCTCAGGTGCGCGGAAGCGGGACAAAAAGCAGCCCGACTGAACGGGCTGCTTCTTGGCTCCGGAGGCAAGGGGGGTAGCCTCCGGCACCGGGGGGAGGATTCCACCCAGCTATCAGCTGGGCTCGAAATCGTCGGCGGCGTTGTAGCCCTGATAGGTCCGCACGTTGCCGACATCGGACGGCGCGATCGCCGGCACGGTGTTGTCGAGCTGGAAGCGGGGAGCGGGCGAATTGTTCTCGTCGCTGGGGCCGAAGCCCTGCGCGGCGGAGAACCCAGCCCGGGTCTGGCCACCAATGCCGGAGGTCACGATCCGGTCGTCCGAGGACGGCTTGATCTGATGCTCCAGGTAGGAGTCCGGACCGCCGTTCTGATTGCTGACCTTGAAGTCCTGCGCCATGGCGCTGCCGCCCAGCAGGGCGAGGGCGGACGTGAGAAGAATTACCTTACGCATAATAGTCTCCAGTCTTGTCTTTGGCGAGGAGGGAGGTTCCTCGCTGCTCCACTTAAATGGACACTCAAATCCAAATTTCTAGCCATGACTGCTATCACAAATTAGTGAATTCCGGTAACCTTGCGTGAAGTGCGAGGTCGCCGGCTGCCGGAGCCGGCCGGCAACATCCCGCCGGCCGGGGCCAAGGAGCGTTACTCCGCCACTCTGGAAGAGCCAGGCCGGCAGCGTGACGCAGCGAGATCAGCCCAGAAAACGTCGCGTAAAGTTATTGGAATGGGTCTTCCGGCGTTCTGTCGAACGCCTTCGCCCAGGGGAGCGCGTCGCGCATCAGCGCGTCGGCCGGTCGGGCAATGTCCAGGGTAAGCGTGTGCGGCTCGCCCTGTGGCTCCTCCAGCGTGGCGAACTGGCTGTCGAGCAGGGAGACGGGCATGTAGTGGCCCGTCCGCTTTTCCATGCGCGACAGGATGAGGCCGCGCTCGCCCTTCAGGAAGATGAAGCCGAGCGGAATGCCGGCGCGGGTGCGCAGGCGCTGACGATAGGCGCGGCGCAGGGCCGAGCAGGCTGCGACGGCAAGGCCGGTTTCGCCGGCGGCCTTGCCGATCCCCTCGCCAAGGCGGTCGAGCCAGGGCCAGCGATCCTCATCCTCAAGGGCGATGCCGGCAGACATCTTGGCGATGTTTTCGGCCGGGTGAAACTGGTCGCCCTCCAGAAAGGGGCTGGCGAGGGCATCGGCGAGGAGCGCGCCGAGGGAGGATTTGCCGCTGCCGGCAACCCCCATGACCACGATCCCTCTCACCCTCATCGCCATCCTCGCCCTCTCAGATCGATGCGGTGATGCCGCCGTCGACATAAAGCGTGTGCCCGTTGATGAAGGACGAACCCTTGCCGGCGAGGAAGACCGCGGCGGCGACAAGTTCCTCCACCTCGCCCCAGCGGCCGGCGGGCGTGCGCTTCTCGAGCCATTCGGTGAAGGCGGGGTCGTCGACCAGGGCCTGATTGAGCGGCGTCTTGAAATAGCCCGGCGCAATGGCGTTGACCTGGATGTTGTGACGCGCCCAGTCCGTCGCCATACCCTTGGTCAGGTTGCGGATGGCGCCCTTGGTGGCGGTGTAGGGGGCGATGCCGGGCCGCGCCAGCTCGCTTTGCACCGAGGCGATGTTGATGATCTTGCCCGCACCACGCGCGATCATGCCGCGGGCAACGGCCTTTCCCACGAAATAGGCGCTGGTGACGTTGGTCTTCAGAAGCAGTTCCCACTTGTCGTCGGGAAAATCCTGAAGGGGCGTGCGGAACTGCATGCCGGCGTTGTTGACCAGGATATCGATAGGGCGCTGCGCCTCGATACCGGCGATGGCGGTGTTGACCGCCTCGGCATCGGTCACGTCGAAGCATGAGACGAGGACCTCCCCGCCCGATTCGCGGATGGCGCTGGCGGCGGCTTCGGCGCGCGCTTCCTCGCGCCCGTTGACGACGACGGCCGCGCCGTGGGCGGCAAGGCCCCTGGCGAGTGCGAAGCCGATGCCGAGGCTGGAGCCGGTGACAAGAGCCGTCCTGCCGGTAAGGTCGAACAATTCAAAATGCATGGGGCACGGCCCTCCCTGCTACGTGATCTTACTTGGGGTTCAGGCGGTTTTCAGCCGCTCGCCCACGTCGCCGCGATAGGTCTGAAGGTGGGTATGGATGGCGGACTGGCAGGCCGGGACGTCGCGCTCGACTGCGGCCTTCAGGATCGCAGCGTGCTCGGAGGTCGTTTCCGGGCGGAAGCCCGCATATTTCAGCTCTGCGACGACCTGCTGGCGGAACTGCTCGTAGATGTTGCGATGGGTGGCGCGCAGCACGTCGGACGGGCAGGCCGAAAGCAGGGTTTCGTGGAACTCCCAATCGATGCGCGTCCAGATCGGCACGAAGGGGGCGATGTCCGCGGCGGCCTTCATCTTCCGTTCGATGTGGACCAGCTTGTGATGGGCTGCCGTCAGCCGCGCCTCCCACTCCAGATCGCCGTTGAGGATCGCATCCTTCGCGCCCTCGCACTCAAGAAGAATGCGCAGATTCATCATGTCGGTGAGCTGCTTCTCACTGGCGAAGGGGACATGAAAGCCCCTCTGCTCCTCCTGCGTCAGCAGGTTTTCGTGGGCAAGGCGCAGGAAGATCTCGCGCATTGCGCTGGCGCTGATGCCGTAGGCCTCCTTGAGCATGTCGGGGCGCAGCTTCTCACCCGCCTTGAACTCGCCGGCCATGAGCCGCGCCTTGACGGCGCGGTAGATGGCTGACGGCCTCATGGCTGTTTCGGCATTCATCGGTGCTTCCCCCCAAGTGAGGGGCTCTCGGGTTGAGTCTTGCGCTCACTTTATTGCAAGTTTTGTAATCTGCAAGGAATTACAAAATTTTCTGTATTTTTAAAAGCTGGCTTGTATCGCATAGGACGGGTTGATAAGTTTCCCGACAGCCGTGGAGAGGAAGCGGCTTCACCTGGAGCGACGGGCCGAACAGAGGCCCGCGGAAAATGGGAGGAAGAATTTTATGAAACTTAAGAAGACGCTTTTTGCGACGACGGCGGCTGCGGTGCTTTTTGCCACCGGTGCGCTTGCCCAAACGACGACCCTGCGCATTCAGACGCACTACGCGCCGGAAACGATTTCCGGTACCAACGCCGCGCAGTTCGTCGATGACGTCCAGGCCATGTCCAATGGCGAGATTCAGATCGAGATGTTCTACTCGTCGTCGGTCGTCAAATCCGTGGAGACGTTCGATGCCGCGGCCACCGGCATTCTCGACTGCGACATGACGGGCGGCGCCTACCAGACCGGCAAGAACCCGGCCTTCCAGTTCGTCGGCGACATCATGGGCGGCTACGACACGCCGTATCAGCAGCTTTCCTGGCTCTATTACGGCGGCGGCCTTGAGGCGGCGCAGGAGCTTTACAACAAATACGACATGCAGCTGATCGGCTGGTGGGTCGTCGGACAGGAGTCGCTCGCCTCGACGAAGCAGATTGCCGGTGTCGACGATCTGAAGGACTGGAAGTTCCGCTCACCGCCCGGCCTGGAGACCGAGATCTTCGCCTCGCTGGGCGCCAAGCCCACGGTGATGGACTTCACCGAGGTCTTCACGGCGCTGGAGACGGGCATCATCGATGGTGCCGATGCCTCCATCCTGGCCAACAACAAGGGCATGGGCCTCTACGACATCGCCAAGCACGCCACCTATCCGGGCTTCCATTCGATGCCGTCCGACCATCTGGCCTGCAACAAGGCCAAGTGGGATGCCATGCCCGAGCACCATCGCCGCATCATGGAAGTGGCCATGGAGAAGCTGGCGCTGCGCCAGGCAATGGCCAGCGAAAAGGCCAACAACGAGGCCGTCGCCGAATTGAAGGCGGCCGGCGTTACGGTCCACAACTGGTCCGAGGAAGACCGCGCGGCTTTCCGCAAGGTCGCCCAGGATGCCTGGGAAGGGTGGGCTGAAAAGACCCCGGAGGCGCGCGCGCTGGTCGACAGCCACAAGGCCTACCTGAAGCAGCTCGGGCTGCTGTCCGAGTAAGCTGAACGACAGTGGAAGGCGGCTTCACGGCCGCCTTTCCTTTATCTGGGGCAGTTTTGCGTTTCTCCGAATCGCCAACCGCTCTAAGTTTTGTTTTATCGCGTTTCCTGGCGGCGGACCGGCTTCCGCTTTGCCGGGAAACGCTCCGCGCCGGAAACGGAGGGTGTCGTGGTCGAGCACGAGAAGACGGGCATCATCGACAAGGTCACCTGGTCCATAAGCCGGGTCAGCATGCTCCTGCCCGGCGCCATCGTGGTCATCATGTTCTACGAAGTGGTGCTACGGTACCTGTTCGCCAGACCCACGCTCTGGGCCAACGAGCTGTCGTTGTGGATCGCCGGGGCCGTCTATCTGCTGGCCGGCCTCTACGCCATGCAGCAGCGAAGCCACATCCGCATCACATTGCTTTATGACGCTTTCCCGCGTTGGGCCCGCAAGGCTTGCGACCTGGCGGCCCTTCTCTTCCTGCTGACTTTCGTCTTCGCGGTGATCTGGGGTGGGTTTGGAGAGGCCTGGGTCAAGCTCAACCGATGGGAGACGTTCGGCACGGCGTGGGATCCGCCGATCCCCGCGACGCTGAAGCCGCTCATCCTTGTCGTTCTCGTGCTCACCGCCATCCAGGGGATTTCCAATCTGGTCCACGACTGGAACCGGGACCCCGAGGAGCACACGCCGCTCGACGAGATCGGTATCGACGTCGAGGCGATCAAGGAAGAAGCGGACAAGCCGCGCGGCTGACGCACCATCTCAACCGTAGACACCAGATCACGATAACAGCGGGGACGGGGAACCATGGATATCGGCGTCATCTCCTTGACCGTGCTCTTGGGCATGCTCGGGCTTTTGGCCATCGGCATGCCGCTTGGCTTCGCCTCGGGTTTCCTGGCCGTCGTCGTGATGGTGATGAAGTTCGGGCCCGACCTGCTCTTTTCGAGTTTCGGCACCGGCCCGCTGAATATCCTGGCTCAGCGCATGTACGGGCTGTGCACGGACTATGTGCTGATCTCGGTGCCGCTGTTCATCCTGATGGCGACGCTTTTGGAGCGCTCGGGCATAGCACGGGATATGTATGACAGCCTCACCCGCTGGCTGAACCGTACGCGTGGCGGCATCGCCATCGTGACCTCGATCATGGCCGTGGTGATGGCGGCCATGTCCGGCATCATCGGCGGCGAGGTCGTGCTGCTTGGCCTGATCGCCCTGCCGCAGATGCTGCGCCTTGGCTACAACCAGAATCTTGCCATCGGCACGATCTGCGCTTCGGGTTCGCTTGGAACCATGATCCCGCCTTCGATCGTGCTCATCATGTACGGCCTGATCACGGAAACTTCGATCCAGGCTCTCTTCACCGGTGCCTTCGTGCCGGGGTTCATCCTGGCCTTTTGCTACATCGTCTACATCATCGTCCGCACGCGGCTGAACCCGTCCTTGGCGCCTTTGCCAGAGCCGGAGGCCGACGACCTGCCGCCGGCGGAGAAATACCGCGCCTTTGCCATCCTCATGGGCTGGTTCGTCGGGGTGTGGGGCGGCGGCGCGCTGGTGCATGCCGCGCTGATCGAGACCCAGAATGCTTTCGGCTTGCTGAGGCCCACCGACTACGCCCCCTACAGCGGCTCGCAATTGTTGTTCTACGGCGCGCTTGCGCTCGCCGGGCTCTTTGTTCCCACTTTGATGTTCGGGGCGGCGAGGGCAAGGAAAACATGGGCCATGTCGAAAGGCCTGGTCGCGCCGCTGGTTGTCGTTTTCGTGGTACTTGGCTCCATTTATGGCGGCGTGACCGGCATCACCGAGGCGGCCGGAATGGGCACGGTCGCGGTCCTGGCGCTCATCATCATCCGGAAAGAGTTTTCCCTTGCGCTGGTCCGCGACGCCCTGATGCGCACCTTCAGGTCGACCGGCACGATCATCTGGGTGACGTTCGGCGCGACGGCGCTGGCCGGCGCCTATACGATCGCCGGCGGGCCGACATACGTCGCCAACCTGATCGTCGGTGCGGAGATGCCGACACTCGGCATCCTGATGGTCATGATGGTCATCTTCCTGTTTCTCGGGGCATTCATGGACTGGGTCGGCATCGTGCTGCTCGTGATGCCGGTCTTCCTGCCTATCGTGCTGAAGCTGCCGCCGGAGGAGATCGGCCTGTTCGGCCCGCTTGCCGACGCGCGCTCCTATGTGCCGGTCTGGTTCGGTATCCTGTTCTGCGTGAACATGCAGGTGTCCTTCCTGTCGCCGCCTTTCGGGCCCGCTGCCTTCTACCTGAAATCCGTGGCGCCGCCCCACATCACGCTGCCCGACATTTTCCGAGGGTTCCTGCCCTTCATCGCTATCCAGCTTCTGATATTGATGCTGGTGCTGTTCTTTCCGGAATTGACCATGCTTTTCCGACAGTAGCGCCCGGAGAATCCCGCCCTTATGGCCGGCATAGCCGCACGCCCGATCGAAGACAGGCCGATGCTTGGCATCGTCCTGATGCTTTTCACCTATTTTCTCTTCTCCTGCGTGGATGTGTCGGCCAAATGGCTGGCGCTTGCGGGCCTGCCGGCGGCCCAGCTCGCCTTCATGCGCTATTTCTGGCATGTCGTGATCTCCGTCGGGCTGATCGCGCGGGAGGGCGTTTCGCTTTCCCGGTTCGGGACGGACCGGGTGGGGCTCGTCCTGTTGCGCTCGGTCCTTCTGGTGAGCTGCACCGTCCTCAACTTCATTGCTGTGCGCTACCTGCCGCTGACGCTCACATCGACCATCATGTTCTCCTCGCCGATCATCATCTGCGCGCTGTCCGGCCCTTTTCTGGGCGAGAGGGTGGGTGTGTGGCGGTGGTCGGCCATCGTCGCGGGCTTCGGCGGTATCCTGATCGCCATCCGGCCCTTCGACGCCGGTTTCCACTGGGCGGTGTTCCTGTCGCTCGGCAACGCGCTGGCCTTCGCCATCTATGCGCTCATCACGCGCAAGCTTTCGGGCAAAGTGTCCACGGACACGATGCAGCTTTACAGCGGGTTGGTGGGGGCGGCGCTGCTTGCACCCTTCGCGCTGGCCGCGTGGCAAAGCCCCGCCACACCGCTGGATTGGACGCTGATGGTTGGGCTCGGCGTTTTGGGGTGGCTCGGCCATGAGATGCTGACGCGCGCCCATGGCTTTGCCTCGGCCAGCGCGCTGACGCCGTTCTCCTATGTCTTCATCATCTATCTGGGGACCTGGAGCTATGTCGTCTTCGGCGATCTGCCGGACCGCTGGACCGTCCTCGGCGCACTCATCATCACCGCGGCCGGCATGACCATCTGGCTGCGCGAGCGCTGGTTGGTAAAAAGCGAGCCGGGCCGGCTGGTGCGGCACCCGGCTGCCGAGACCGGCCGTCCGGGCTGATGCTCTACCGGTAGCGGTTGCCCGAAAGAAAGGGCCGAGGCCCGCCGCGCCTCTTCATTGCTCCTGGGCGGCGAGGATCGCTTCAGAGCGGATTTCCTCGGTCAGCTGCGAGCGCAGGGCACTGAATTCCGGGCTCGACTTGATCGTATAGTGGCGCGGGTAGGGAAGATCGACCGGGACGATCGACTTCACCCGCCCCGGTCTTGCCGACATCGTCACCACGCGCGAGGCAACGAAGATCGCCTCTTCGATGTCGTGGGTGACGAACAGCACCATCTTGTGCTCGCGCTCCCAGATGCCGAGGAGCATCTCCTGCATCAGGCCGCGGGTCTGATTGTCGAGCGCACCGAAAGGTTCGTCGAGGAGCAGGATCTTCGGATTGTTGGCGAGCGCGCGGGCGATGGCGGTGCGCTGTTGCATGCCGCCGGAGAGCTGCTTCGGCCAGTGCCGCTCGAAGCCGTGCAGCCCCACGCGGTCGATATAGTCGGCGACGATCTCGCGCCTTTCGTTCTCCGGCACGCCCTTTTCGCGCAAGCCGAAGCCGATATTGTCCTCCACCGTCAGCCACGGGAAAAGCGTATAGGACTGGAATACCATTCCGCGGTCCGATCCGGGCCCCCTGATCTCCCGGCCGTCGAGCACCACCTTGCCGACGCTCGGATGGTCAAGCCCGGCGACGATGCGCAGCAGCGTCGACTTTCCGCAGCCGGAGGGGCCGAGGATGCTGACGAAGTCGTTTTCCGGCACGGTGAGGCTGGTCGGCTGCAGCGCGGTGGTCGGTTTGCCGCCCCGCACGCCGGGAAAGGTGCGGCCCACTCCGTCGATGACGAGCTCGCTCATGCGAGCCTCCACGAGAACAGCCACTGGTTGACCGCCTTGAAGAGAGCATCGGAGATCAGGCCGATGATGCCGATCACGATGATGCCGAAGATGATCTGGCCGGTCGCCATCAGCGCCTGCGAGTTGATGATCATGTAGCCGATGCCTGAGGAGGCGCCGATGAGTTCGGCGACGATCACATAGGTCCAGGCCCAGCCCAGGACCAGGCGAAGGCTCTCTGCGATGTCCGGTGCATTGGCCGGCATGAGCACGCGGCGGACGATGCCCCTGTCCGTGGCTCCGAGGGTGTAGGCGGCCTCGACGAGGTCCCGTCGTGTATTGCCGACCGAGCCGGCGACCATCAGGATGATCTGGAAGAAGGCGCCGATGAAGATGACGAGAAGCTTCTGTGTCTCGCCGATGCCCGCCCAAAGGATCAGCAGGGGTACGAAGGCCGAAGCGGGCAGGTATCGGGCGAAGGACACGAAAGGCTCGAGCATGGCCTCGATCGGCTTATAGGTGCCCATGGCGATGCCGATCGGCACGGCGATCAGGGCGGCAATCGCAAAGCCGCCGACGACCCGCCATACCGTCATGGCGATATCGTAGAGGAAGCCGCGCTGGCTGAGGAGATACCAGCCGTCTGCAACCATCGTCAGCGGGTCGGCCAGGAATGTCCGCGATACGAACCCTCCGAAGGTGGCAAGCGACCAGAAGGCGACGAAGAAGACGAAGAATCCTACTCCGAGCAGAACGCGGGTCCCGTAGCCGATGGGCTGGAAAGGACGAAACATGCGGGTGATGATCCTCGTTTGGGAGCGGCGGCGCGACCATGGCGCTGCCGCAAGGGGACGGATGCGCGGCCGCTCGAACACCTGCCGGCGGGAGGGCGGCGGGGAGGCCCAGGGCTTCCCCGCTGGAAAGCCGTTACTCGATGAAGCTGGTATCGACGATTGCCTTGATGTCGGGTTTGCTGCGGATCACGCCGATCTCGAGCAGCAGATCAGCCGCCGCCTCGGAAAAACTCCAGAACTCGTCGGAGAAGAAGGAATCGTTGGCCTCGCGGTCCTGCCAGCGCAAATATTGGGCGGAGGCGGCAAACTGCTCGGCCGTCTGGTTCACGTCGGCGCCCATCGTGGCGTAGGAGCCGTCCTGATCGGATTCGATCAGTTCCAGCGCCTCGAAATAGCTGTCTGCGAGCGCCTTGGCGGCCTCGGGATTTGCTTCGAGGAAGGCGGGCGTGCAGCCGAAGGTGTCCATGACGGCGGGATAATCCAGCGTCGTCGCCAGGATCTTGCCCGAATCGGGGGCCTCGCGGACCGTCGACAGATAGGGCTCATAGGTCATCGCCGCGTCGTTTTGGCCGGCGACGAAAGCTTGCGCGGCCGGCCCGGGTTCCATGTTGACGATGCTCACATCCGACATTGCCATGTCGTTCTCGTTCAGCATCCAGGCAAGCAGGAAATACGGCGACGTGCCAGGCGCCGAGGCGGCGACGGTTTTGCCCTTCAGGTCGGCGAAGCTTTCCACATCGCCGCGCACCGCGATCCCGTCGGCCCCAAAGGACTTGTCCATCTGGAATATCTGCTTGGTGTCGACGCCGTTGGCGTTCCAGACGATCCAGGTCTCGACCGTCGTGGCGGCGCACTGGATGTCACCCGAGGCGATCGCCAGATGGCGGCTTGCCTGCGGGATCTTCTCCAATGTGACATTGAGCCCGTTCTTCTCGAAGATGCCGGCTTCCTTTGCGAGCGTCAGGGGGGCAAATCCGGTCCACCCGGATAGACCGACGTTGACATCCGTCGTTTGAGAGAATGCTGGAGAAACACCGATAACCGCCGCCGCCAGAAACCCGACTTTTGCAATTCCACGCATGATCGTTCCCCGTTGCTGATTTTGTCTATACAAATCAACACAGCGTTGCTTGAAGCCTGTCAAGAGCGTTTTCGGCGGCTCGTTGCGGATTTTCCAGGCCTGCTCAATTTTTATGCAGGAACATTGCCGGGTTGTCGAAGCAGCGGGCACATCGTGGGGAGCCGGGGGGCGCCCGGCTTCACGTCTTACGCGCGCTTCCTCAGAGTTGCGTAGATAACGTTGCGGTTTGAGCCGAAGTGCACGGAAGCCTCGACGGTGTTGCGGTCGACACTCGCGTTGACGATGTTCCACATCTCGGCTTCCGAACGCAGCAGCAGCGCCCAGTTCATGAACGTTTCCATGTAGCCGTCGACGCTGATGTCATCGGCAAAATTGGCAAAGAGGAATGTGCCGTTCGGTTTCAGCATTCGCAGGCAAGCCTGCGTGAGCCGCACTGCGACCTTGTGGGAAAGGTAGTCGTAAAGTCCCGCCGCGTAGACGAAATCGAACCGGCCAAGATTGTAGGCATCGGCCAGCAGCCCCCGCACGGAGCCTTCGACGGCCTCCACTGATGTCGCCTCCCAGTCGCGGGCGATCGCGCCAACGCTCATCGGGTCCTGGTCGAGCGCCACCCAGCGATTGATACGCCCTTCCCGAAGGGAAGTTGAGTGCTCCGCCTCACGCAGGTGACCACAGGCGACCGCCAGGATCTCCGTTTCCTTGCCCCTGGCGGCTGCGATCTCGTCGACCTGTTTTGCCAGGAGGTCGCGACGTTCCCGCACGGCGACCGACGAGGAGGCGTTGTAGGTGTATCTATAGAGCGCCCGGCCAAGGGGAGAGGCCTTGGCGATCGCTCCGGCCACACTGGGATGGCCGTATATGAAGTCGAGCAACTGCGCGTCCCCGGAGTAGCCCCTCGGTTTTTCGAAGGACCAACGTGTAAACGGATCCTGCAGAAAGAACTCGGAGACAGGATGGCCCTGCACGATGGGGATCAGGGCTTGCCAAACCCCGTTTCGATAACTGCGGCGCATATGATGGAGTTCTATGGCCGTTCGATCGATCACCTGGGAGGGGTCTCGACCGTTTTCCAGCTGCTGCTTGGCGATGTTCAGCACCAGCGCCAGCCGCGCTTGCGCATGGGCAAACTGTTCGGCGGAAGGCTTGCCCACCGCCGAATCGACTTCGGTCGCAATCGCTTCGGGAGTGATGAGACTCTCCCCGTCGAAAGCCATCCCGCTCATATTTGGGCCCCCACTTGGTTAATGTGGATTAACCATACCGGTGGGTGAGGGCTTTTGCCAACCAAGGATGAGACAACCATGACGCGCGGCCGCTCATCTCACTTTTGTCAACCAGACCTCGATCATTTTAGGAAAAATCGAAGCTTCTCACCCAGAATTCCGTAAGCTGGCCGGGTTATTCTGTCTGTTCGGGCACGCGCAGAAGGCCCAATCGGTAGGGTGGGGGGTGTGGAATTTTCCGTATCTGAGCGTCATTTGATGGATGAGCGGGCGACCGATTCGCTCGACAAGCGCGCAGGGCAGCGGGAGAGCCTGCGCACGGGAGAACTGCGCGCGCTCTACCGAGAGCAAGATGAGAACGGGCGACGGGCGACGGCCAGGCATGGCCTCTGGCTGGGGGTCGGCGCCTACCTGCTTTATTCGATTACCGACATACTGCTCGTTCCCGATGTGGCGATCTACACGATCACTGGACGTGTTGCGGTTGCAGTCGTCGTGCTCGTCCTGATCGAAATCCTCGTTCGCGCGAAAGCCAGCCCCGATGCGCTTGACCTGGTCTGCGCCGCCGCCCTGCTAGCCGGCTATCTCGGGTGGCTTAGCCCTTCGATGATGACGGAGCATGTCCAAAGCTTTTCCCACTACATGGTGTTCGGCACCATCTTCATGATGGGAGCTAACCTGTTCTTCAGCTTCCGCTTCGTCCTTTCGGTGATCACCTCCGGTGCGATTCTCGCCGGCTCTTTGCTGGCCCTGACTCTGTTTCCGGCCGATGCCTCCTATCAGATTGCGCTCGGAACGTTTTACATTTCCTGCTTCATCTTCACGTCGTTCGTGAACTGGAAGCTCAACAAGGAGCGATACAACGTCTTCTTGAATGCCGTGGAAGCGAAGCTTCAGCACGAAGAGGCGACCGAACGGGGCGAGGCTCTCCTGCGGCTGTCGAGGACCGACCCCCTGACTGGTTTGGACAATCGCCGAGCCATCGAGGAGAAGCTGCGCCAACGCTGGTTTGAGTGGCGCGCCTTTGGGAGAGGATTTGCGGCAATCCTCATCGATATCGACTTCTTCAAGAAGTTCAACGACCACTACGGACATCAAGAAGGCGACCGCTGCCTGGCGGTGGTGGCGCAGGCTCTCGGCCGCACCGCAGCCCGACACAACGCCTCAATCGGACGATACGGCGGTGAAGAGTTCATCGTCCTGGCGGGCGTCGATGAACAAAAACAGGTCGTGCATCTTGCCGAGGAGATCCGTCGCACCGTCGAAACCTTGGCGTTGCCACATGAGAAAAGGCCGGACCGGCCCTTTGTCACCGCAAGCGTCGGCGCGTCCTTCACCAGAAACGGGGACGGCACGAAGCTGGAGAAGATCATCCACGAGGCCGACAGGGCTTTGTATCTGGCCAAAGGCAAGGGCCGCAACTGTGCCTGGCTGTTTGATCCGAACGATTCCGAGAGCGGCGAGGAAGGCGGAGACATAGCGGCTTTGCTGAAGGTCGCGATCGAACAGAACCTCATTTCACTCGTCTACCAACCCGTTCAGAACCTAGCGACCGGCCGAATCGAGGCTGTCGAGGCCCTCATGCGGCTTACAACCGTCGATGGGAAATCCGTTGCTCCGAGCTTGTTTATTCCCGTAGCGGAGCGGACCGGCGCCATTGCGAAACTCGGACAGTGGGCCATAAGCACTGCCTGCCGGAAACTCCTGGAGGAGCCTCAGGTACCGACCATCTGCATCAACGTCTCGCCGATCCAACTGAAAATGCCGGGCTTCGCCGCGTCCGTGGCGGCCATTCTCGAGGAGACCGGCGTGTCCGGCAGCAGGCTCACCTTCGAAATCACGGAAGGGGTGGAGATGGCGATCCACAACGATATCATCCGCTGCGTGAATGAGCTGAAGCGGCTGGGTATCCGGTTTTGGCTCGACGATTTCGGGACAGGTTTCGCGGGGCTTTCGTGGCTGCGGCTGATCGACTTCGATACGGTGAAAATCGATCGGTCGTTCCTTCACGATGCACGCGGGGAGGCAATGCTCCAGGATATCGCCGGCCTTGTTCGCAACCGCGGCTCAAGGGTGTTGGTGGAAGGCGTGGAAAGCGAGGACCAGTTGGCGCTCTTGCGCGCCTTGGGTATCGACCTTGCTCAGGGCTTCTATTTGGGGCGCCCGAGTTGCGAGATGCGCTACCGATCAAGCCCGGCGGTCACGTGGAAAGAGGCGCAGCCCTTCTTGCGTATCGTGTGAGCGAGGACCTCTCTGCGGCCGGCGCGCCGATGACGATCTGATCGGCCCCGATATCGTCGGCAACTTCGAGAATCTGTTCGTAGACCGTGCCGTGGCGGACGATCGTATCGACGGTCATGCCCTCGGGGTGTTCTCGCTGACGATCTGGTTCAGCCGAGGGGGGCGGCGCAGCTACGAGCGTCTGGATTCCATAAAAATTCCAGGATGTGAGTGTTCCTTTCAGCCGGTGCACCTAGTTTTGTAAACTGGGGGAGAAAGCGCTGATGCTCGATGACAACTGGCGCCGGCAATAAACCGCGGGCCGCTATGTCGGTCGGGGAGCCTCTTATACAAGCTCCCGCCGTCGATCCCGACCGGGCCGAATCCGGACAACGGCTGCGCCGTGAAGCCGGCGCAGCGCTGCAATTGCGCTGGGTTCGCGAATTTTGGAATGCGCGGTCCCTGGCCGTTCAGTTCCTGGTTGCGGGCGGGTTTGTTTCGGTTGCAGCCATGGTCATCATCGGCCTTCTTGTGACAAGTCTGATCCAGGACAGCGTCACCCGCAATTCTGCCGCGACAACCGCGCGTTACGTGGACAGCGTGATCGCCCCGCTGTTGCCGGACATGCAAAGGAACAAGGTGCTCGATGTCCCGGTCAAGCGTGCGCTCGACGAGACACTCGGACAGGGCGCGCTCGGCAATCGTCTTGCATCGTTCAACCTGTGGAGCCGCGACGGAACGATCCTTTATTCCAAGGACAAGACGCTTATCGGCAAGCGCTTCGAGCTCAGCGACGATCTCCAGGCCGCCTTCACGGGCAGGCTGGTCGCGGATTTCCATCGGCCCGCCGGCCTCACGGGCGAGACGGGGCCTGACGGCGGCAGCCCGCTGTTGGAGATCTACAATCCGGTGCTGCAGCCGTGGTCCGGCGATGTCGTCGCGGTTTCCGAATTCCAGGAGATCGCCACCGATTTCGAACGCGACCTGCGTCGGGCGCGCGCCTGGAGTTGGTTTGCCGTAGCTTCCGTCATATCGGGCTTCTTCCTCACGCTTTCAGCGATTGTCTTTCGAGGCAGCCGCCTGATCGACCGCCAAAGCAAGGCCCTCAGGGAGCGTGTTTCCGAGCTGTTGGATCTGCTTGCCCAGAACAAGGCACTCCGCTTGCGCGTCCAGCGCGCGTCACAGCGCACGGCCGCGCTCAACGAGCGCTATTTGAGGCGCATCGGCGCCGACCTGCACGATGGACCCTCGCAGCTCCTGGCGCTTGCAGCGCTCAAGCTGGACAGTGTAGCCCTGACCGACGCGTCCGCGGCAAGCGAGGCGCGCGAGCGCGAGGCCCTTGCCATCAAATCCGCTCTGGAAGAAGCCTTGCGCGAAATCAGAAGCATCTGCCACGGTCTCGTCCTGCCGCATGTCGAGGCGGCAGAGCTGCCGGAGATTCTCCGCCTGGCCGTCCGCACGCATGAACAGCGCACTGGCACGACCGCCGCGCTGTCGATGTCACAGACACCGTATTCCCTCTCGCCTTCGGAAAAGATTTGCATCTATCGATTTGTGCAGGAAGCGCTGAACAACAGCTACCGTCATGGCGGAGGCGTTGGGCAAGCGGTGAGGCAGACCGCGGACGCCGGCCGCATCGCCGTTGAGGTCTCCGACAGCGGCCCCGGTTTCGATCCAGCGAAGGTGCGCTCCGGGGGGCTCGGCCTTGCCGGCCTTCGCGAGCGGGTGGAAAGCCTTGGCGGCCGTTTCGAGGTTACCTCTTCCGGCAAGGGCACGAAGGTTCGGATGTCTCTCGATATAGAGGAAGTGGAGTCGTTGTGATGGCAGCAATTCGGATTGCGGTGATCGATGACCACCCGCTGTTCAGGGAGGGGGTGACACGCAGCCTGTCGGAAAGCGGCGGCTTTGAGATCGTCGGCGAAGGGGCCACGAAGGAGGACGCGTTGCGAATAACCGATGCGAAGCGTCCCGAAATCGTCTTGCTGGACATATCGATGCCCGGCGGAGGCTTGAACGCGATCGAGGCGATTCTCGCTCGCCACCCCGGCCAGAAGATCCTCCTGCTGACCGTCTCGGAAAGAACCGAGGATGTCGCAACGGCGTTGAACAGTGGCGCCAAGGGCTATGTGCTGAAAGGCGTCGGCTCTCGGGCGCTTGCAGAAATCCTGCGCGCGGTTGCGGCAGGCGAAAGTTATGTTTCGCCCAGTTTGTCGGCACGACTGCTCTCGGACCTCTCCGCGCGATCGGGTCTGCCGCCCATGACCAACCCGCTTGCCACCCTCACGATGCGGGAAAAGGAGATCCTGAGGCTGGTGGCAAGCGGGTTGAGCAATAAGCATGTCGCGCGACGGCTCGACCTTCAGGAAAAGACGGTCAAGCACCACATGACGCGCATTCTCGCCAAACTTGACGTGAGTAACCGTACCCAGGCCGCCATGGTGCTGCGCGATGCGATGGAAAGCGGCTATCCTCCGGCATGAACCGGAGCGCCGGAGGAGATCGGTTTCGCCATCATTTGCCCACGGCGCGCAGCCGCAGGTGATCGGATTGCGTTGCGGGGCGATTGATTATGATACGGCCATGCGCATCGGTCATCTCATAGCGGCCGTCCTGGATCTCCTCACGCATCCCGTTCGAATACTGCACTTCGAGGTTTACACCTTCAGTCGGCACATCGGCGGTTGTCCCGTCGGCGGGTTCCTGCTGGTCGGGCTCGACTTGTTCAGTGCCGTCGCTATCAACGGGCGCGGTGCTGTCAACGGGCGCGGTGCTGTCGATGGGCGCGGTGTTGTCCTGCTCCTCTTCGGGACTTTCTTGGGCAGCATCGCCCGCGTCCGCAGGGTCGCCGCTGCCGCCTGGCTCCTGGACGGTATCGCTTGGGCCGGGGGTTCCTTCGGTATCGGTTGCGCTGCCGGGCCCGTCGCTGCTCGGTGAATCCTCGCCCGAGCCGGAATCGCTCCCTTCGGAATCGTCCTGGGCGGCCGCCGTCTGCGGGAGAAGTCCTTTCGAGGGGCCGGTGAAGGTGAAGCGGTAGGGGGCCGCGACGAGTGCAGCCGCGAGGGACACACCGAGAAGTGCGGATGTGAGCTTTCTAGCTGAGAACATGGCTCCATTCCTCTACAGCCGCTTGGCGCTCTCACTCCACTCAAGAAGATAAGAATACCCGTGACTGTCGGCAACAATCGTGGAGACTTCATGCCAAGAAGCAGTCAGATCAGTGCCATCCTCATGAAGCGATGGTCTAATGGTCAGCCTGCCGAGACCGGCAGGCTGACCCACAGGCTTTGCGATGTAAGCGCGACGTGAACCGTCAGCCACACCGCCCCAAGGGACCCATTCTGTCGCAATCCTGCCCGTAGAGGATCAGTTGGTCTCCCTCGGCTCTCGCTCCAACGATCGAGGACACGCTCACGTTGTTGGCTTCGAGGGTCGCGCTGAGCGATCCATTCGATGCAATCGCGGCTTGCAGATTGGCGATGTCATCGGCGTGGATGCTGATGGCGTTCTCGATCGTGGTGTTGTTCTCGATATTGGTGATCGAGCCGATATTCACGACACTTACCGTCGCGCCTTCACCAACGTCATTGATCTGCGTGACGAACGTGTTGCTCGACTCTATCGCCGAAACGGCCTGGACGACCTCTTCGGACGAGGCGGTCGCGGTCGCGGTTACAGCGTCGGTTTCCTCAGGAGCCTCTGCCGTTGCGGCGGCTTCAGTGGTGCCGTCGTCCGGAACCTCGGCTTCCGCGTCAGCTTCCGGAGGCGTGGCGGCCATCTCTCCTTCGTCTTCCGCTCCGGTCAATGTGCCGGAAGCTTCAGCTTCCGCTTCCGTGCCGGCGGTGGCGGACGTGTCCGCTTCGGTCCCGTCGTCGCCGTTCAAGCTTCCCGAGGCCTCGGCGTCGGCTTCGGCTTCGGTGGACGCGCTGGCGCTGCCGGACAGATCACCGGAACCGTCCAGCGTTCCGGAGACGTCTGCCGTCCCGCTGGAAGTGGTGGAAGCGTCAGCCGTACCGGACACGCCCCCATCGTCGGCCGATACGCTGCTGGAGGCATCGGATGTGGAGGAAGCGCTGCTGGATGCGTCAACCGAGCTGCCGCCATCGTCGTCATCGTCGGCCAAGGCGGGGAAAGCCAGGATGGAGGTTGCCATCAAGGCAGCGGTCGTGAGTCCTAATACCCGTTTCATTGGTTTCTCCTCTTCGTAGGCGATTCACCGGCCGATGCCGCCGCTTCTCCGGCAGTGCAATGGCCGATGAATCTGCGCCTAAACGGGCCTTTCCCGGCGCTGTTCCGGGTATCGGACCTCTACGGCCGGCGGTTCGGACTTTAGACCGTGCCTGGTAAGACGGAAGTTTGCGGAAAGGCCTGACTTCCGGCGGTACCGGGCGTTCAAGAGGAGCATGCAGTGCTAGTGGCTGATCATCCACGGCCTTGCCGACGGAAAGGCCTTGGCGCCGTCTGGCTGGCTGACGGTTCTTGACGGACGTCTTCCCGCACAGCACGAGCACCCCGGCCCGTGTGCTTGGCCACCCCTGGTGCTCTTCGGGTTATGGGCGGAGCGCTCGTTGGTGGCGTGCGCGGCACGCATTCCCGGCTCCATGAGGGCAAAGTTGGGCGTGCGCAAGATGACACGCGGGGCGGACGCGCCGCATTCGGGGCAGTCGCAGGGCTCGGCCGCCTTGGCCATGGGGCGGAGCGCGGTGAAGACACCGCACTCCCCGCATTCGTAGTCGTAGAAGGGCATCGCAGAAGCCTCACAGATCCGGTGCGAGCGGTACGGAGACCGAGCCGTCGAGGTGCTTCACCGGCCCGGCGTTCCCCGGCATGATATCGAACTCGAAGATGTCGGTGGGCAGCCACAGCGTGGCGCAGGCGTTGGGGATGTCGACGACGCCGGAAATGTGCCCTTGCACCGGGGCGGTGCCGAGGATGGCGTAGGCCTGAGCCCTGGAGTAGCCGAACTTGGTGAGGTACTCGATGGCGTTGAGGCAGGCCTGGCGGTAGGCGATGTGCACATCGAGATAGTGCTGCTTGCCGGCCTCGTCGACCGAGATCCCCTCGAAGATCAGGTAGTCGTCGTATTTCGGCGTGATGGGGGAGGGGCGGAAGATCGGGTTCTTGATGCCGTACTTGGCCATGCCGCCTTTCAGGAGCGAAACCTTGATGTGCAGCCAGCCGGCCATCTCGATGGCGCCGCAGAAGGTGATTTCGCCGTCGCCCTGGGAGAAATGCAGGTCGCCCATGGAGAGGCCGGCGCCGTCCACATAGACGGGGAAGTAGATCTTCGAGCCGCGGCTCAGATCCTTAATGTCGCAGTTGCCGCCATGTTCGCGCGGCGGCACGGTGCGCGCGCCCTCTGCGGCTGCCTTGTCGCGCGCCTCGCCCTTGAGCATACCCATATGCGCCGTCTCGTCGCCGTTGGGGAGCGTGGCAAGCGCCGGCACGCGCTCCGGATCGGTATCGAACAGTGCCTGCTCGCGCGTGTTCCACATCTCCAGCATCTTCCTGTCCGGTAGGCAGCCGATGAGGCCCGGATGGATGAGGCCGGCATATTTCACCCCCGGCACGTGGCGGGAGGAGGTGAACATGCCGTGGAAATCCCAGATGGATTTCTGCGCCTCGGGGAAATGCTCGGTCAGGAAGCCGCCGCCGTTCTTCTTCGAAAAGAAGCCGTTGAAACCCCAGAGCGAATTGTCGAAGGCGCCGATGTCGAGGATGTCGACGACGAGGAGATCGCCCGGCTCGGCGCCCTTGACACCGATGGGGCCGGACAGGAAGTGCACCTGGTTCAGGTCGACATCGCGGACGTCTGCCGCATCGTCGTCGTTCTTGATCTGCCCGCCCGTCCAGTCATAGGTCTCGACCCGGAAATCGTCGCCCGGCTCTACCCAGCAGGCCATGGGGATGTCGGGATGCCAACGGTTGTGGATCTTCTCGTTCTCGTAGGGCGAGGTGGTGAGATCGACCTTGATCAGTGTGTCGGGCATGGATGGCTCCTCTTTGTGAATAGCTGGATTTGGTCAGACGGACAGGAAGGCGGCGACTTTCTTCTCGTCGATGCCTTCGCGCGGGCTCTCGTGGACGAATTCGCCGTTCTCGATGACGAGAACACGGTCGGCGATGTCGAGGGCGAAGCTTAAAACCTGCTCGGAGACGACGATGGAAAGGCCGCGCTCATCGCGGATGCGGCGGAGCGTGCGTGCCATCTCCTTGATGATGGAGGGCTGGATGCCCTCGGTCGGCTCGTCGAGCAGCAGCACCTTGGGCCGGGAGGCAAGCGCGCGGGCGATGGCGAGCTGCTGCTGCTGGCCGCCGGAAAGATTGCCGCCGCGCCGGCTCTTCATTTCGAGAAGCACGGGGAACAGCTCGTAGATGTCGCCCGGCACCGTGCTTTCGCCGGTCACGGTAAGGCCGGTCTCGATGTTCTCCTTCACCGTCATCGTGGAGAAGACCATCCGCCCCTGCGGCACATAGGCGAGGCCCTTTGCGACCCGCTCGTAGCTTTCCGAAGCTTCGATCGCATCGCCGTCGATGCTGATGCCGCCCGCCTGCGCCGGCAGCATGCCGATGAGCGACTTCATGAGCGTGGTCTTGCCCATGCCGTTGCGCCCCATGATGGCGACGATTTCACCGGGCTTCACGCCGAAGGAGACGGAGTGGATCACCTCGCTCTGGCCGTAGGAGACGCTGAGATTGTCGACGTTGAGCATGTCCGCCTCCTAGTGGCCCAGATAGACTTCGATGACCTTCGGGTCGTGCTGGACGTGGTCCATCGAGCCCTCGGAGAGGACCTTGCCCTGGTGCATCACGGTGACGCGGTGGGCGATGTCCTGGACGAATTTCATGTCGTGCTCGATCACGATCACCGAATGATCCTTGATGATCTGGTGCAGGAGTTCCGCCGTCTTCACGCGCTCCGACACGCTCATGCCGGCCACCGGCTCGTCGAGCATCAGGAGTTCCGGGCTCTGGATCAGGAGCATGCCGATCTCCAGCCACTGCTTCTGGCCGTGGCTCAGGATCGCCGCTTCCGTCTTGAGCTGGTCCCTGAGGAAGATCATCTCGGCGATCTCCTCGACGCGGTCGATCACTTCCTTGTCGCGCTTGAAGGCGAGCGCGCCGAAGACGCCGCGGCCGCGCGGGAAGGAGAGCTCGAGGTTCTCGAAGACGGTCAGATCCTCGTAGATCGACGGGTTCTGGAATTTCCGCCCCACGCCGGCGTGGACGATCTCGTGCTCCTTCATCCGCGTCAGCTCCTTGTCGCGGAAGCGGATCGAGCCTTCGGTTGCCGTCGTGCGTCCGCAGATCAAGTCGAGCACGGTGGTCTTGCCGGCGCCGTTCGGGCCGATGATGACGCGGATTTCGTTCTCGTCGACGTAGAAGGAAAGGTCGTTGACCGCCTTGAACCCGTCGAAGGAGACGGTGAGGCCTTCGACCGAGAGAAGGAAGTCCCTGGGTGTGGAGGCTGGATTGGCCTGTTGCATGGGTGAGCTTCCTATTCAGCGGCCAGTTTGACGGCTTCGGCCGGTGTGGCGTCGGGAGCGGGCGGCGGAGGCGACTTCCGCGTGAGCTTTGCCAAAAGCGGCTCCACATGGGAGCGGAAGAGCCCGGCTAGCCCGTTGGGGAAGGCCATCACGACGGCGATGAAAAGGCCGCCCATGGCGAACAGCCAGAGTTCCGGAAAGCTCTCGGAGAAGCTGGTCTTTGCCCAGTTGACGATGAGCGCGCCGTAGACCGCGCCGAAGAGCGACAAGCGTCCGCCGACGGCGGCGAAGATGACCATTTCGATGGACGGCACGATGCCAACGAAGGAGGGCGACATGAAGCCGACCTGGAGCGTGAACATCGCTCCGCCGATGGCGGAGAAGGCGGCCGCCAGGCAGAAGATGAAGATCTTGAAATCGGCCACGCTGTAGCCGGAGAAACGCACCCGGTCCTCCTTGTCGCGCATGGCGATCAAGAGCCGGCCGAACTTTGAGACCCGCACCGCCTGACCGAGGAGGAGCACTACGATGAGGAGGGCGGCGTTGACGAAGTAGAGGATGAACTTGGCACTGTCGGTGCGGATGTCCCAGCCGAGCAGGGTGCGCAGGTCGGTGATGCCGTTGACCCCGCCGGTGTAGCCCTGCTGACCGATGATGAGGATGGTGAGGATGGCGGCGATCGCCTGGGTGATAATGGCGAAATAGACGCCGCCTACCCGCCTTTTGAACATGGCCGCGCCGATGATGTAGGCGAAGACGACCGGCACGACGATGACGGCGGCGAGCGTGAAGGGGAAGGACTTGAAGGGGATCCACCAGAAGGGGAGTTCGGTCACCTGGTTCCAGTCCATGAAATCGGGAATGCCGGGCGTGGACTGGATGGCCGTGTTTTCCGGGCTGGAAGCCTCCAGCTTCAGGAACATGGCCATGCAGTAGCCGCCGAGGCCGAAGAAAATGCCCTGGCCGAGGCTAAGGATCCCCCCGTGCCCCCAGCACAGAACCAACCCCGCGGCAACGAAGGCATAGGTGAGATACTTGCCGACGAGGTTGAGGCGGAAGATGTCCATGGTGGCGGGGAAGACGATCAGGATGAGCGCGGCCAGGACGGCAAGGGCTATCCATTCGCGCCGGGTGTAGAGAGTAGCGTTCATCGCATGGTCCCCCTCAGCGGCGCATCTTGAGTGTGAAGAGGCCTTCGGGCCGCAGCATCAGGATGCCCACCACGGTCAGAAGCGTGAGCACCTTGGCCATCGAGCCCGACATGAAGAACTCCATGGTCGACTGGGCCTGGCTGATGGTGAAGGCGGAGGCGATGGTGCCGATGAGGCTGGCCGCGCCGCCGAAGACGACGACAAGGAAGGTGTCGACGATGTAGAGCTGCCCGGCCGTCGGCCCGGTGGAGCCGATCATGGTGAAGGCGGAGCCGGCAACGCCCGCCACCCCGCAGCCGAGGCCGAAGGTCACGCGGTCCACCTTCTTGGTGTTGATGCCGACGGCACCGGCCATCGCGCGGTTCTGCACAACCGCGCGCACGCGCCTGCCCCACGCGGAACGGAACATCAGGATGAAGACACCAAGGGAAATAAGCATCGTCAGCACCATGACGAAGATGCCGTTGATCGGCACCTCGATGATGTCGGTCAGCGCGATGGACCCCATCATCCAGTCGGGCAGGCTGACGCCGACTTCGCGTGCGCCGAAGACCGAGCGATAGAGCTGCTGCAGGATGAGGCTAAGGCCCCAGGTGGCGAGCAGCGTGTCGAGCGGGCGCTTGTAGAGATGCCGGATCATCGCCCATTCGACCAGCATGCCGAGCGCGCCCGAGGCGAGAAAGGCGAGCGCCATGGCGATGAAGAAGTAGATGGGAAACAACGCCGGCACATAGGCCGTCACGAAGTGCGAGCAGAGCCAGGTGACATAGGCGCCAAGGATCATGAACTCGCCATGGGCCATGTTGATGACGCCCATCTGGCCGAAGATGATGGCAAGCCCCAGGGCCATCAGCACGAAGACGGAGAAGAGGATAAGCCCGGCGAAACCCTGCATCGCCAGGATGGAGCTGAATTCGACAAGGGTGTAGTCGCCGATCATGGTTCGCCTCGTGCTGTTTGCGTTGACGCCGGCGCCCTTTCGCGCCGCGTCGTCATCCCGGAAGCCGGAGCCCGCAGGGCGGAGGCTGTCGGGGACCCATTCCGGAAGGTGGACGAGTCACGGAATGGATCCCGGCTCGCGGTCGCTTGCGCTCCCTTGGCCGGGATGACGCGTGGCGCGGGGAGCCTCCCCGGATGAGCGCCGGGGAGGCCGGAAGGCTTATTGGTAGCCTTCGGGGAAGGGGTCGGGCTCCACGAGATCCTCCGTCTCGAAGACCACCTCGTATTGCCCGTCGTCGAGCGCATGGCCGACGCGCGTCTTCGACCACAGATGGTGGTTCTCGTGGATACGGACGTAGCCTTCCGGCGCCTTGGTGAACTCGATTCCCGGCGAGGCCTCGCGCACCTTGTCGATGTCGAAACTGCCGGCCTTCTCCACCGCCATCTTCCACAGCCACGGCCCCAGATAGGCTGCCTGGGTGACATCGCCGATGACGATCTCGTCGCCCCACATCTCCTTGAAGGCTTTGACGAACTCGGCATTGTTGTCGTTCGGCAGGCTCTGGAAGTATTTCATGCAGGCATAGGCGCCGACGATGTTCTCGCCGCCGATGCCGAGGATCTCGTCCTCCGTCACCGAGATGGTGAGGAGCAGCGGCTTCTCCTTGGTCATGTCTATGCCGGCGGCCTTGAGCTGCTTGTAGAAGGCGACGTTGGAGCCGCCGACGACGATGGCGTAGATGACGTCGGGCTTCCTCAGCTTGATCTTGTTGATCACCGAGTTGAACTGGGTGTGGCCGAGTGGGTAGTACTCCTCGCCCACCACTTCCAGTCCCAGCTTATCGATGTGCTTGCGGGCGATCTTGTTGGAGGTGCGCGGCCAGATGTAATCGGAGCCCAGAAGATAGAAGCTCTTGGCGCCCTTGTTCTGCGCCACCCAGTCGATACCGGCGATGATCTGCTGTGTCGCTTCCTGGCCGGTGTAGATGACGTTCGGGCTCTCCTCGAGGCCTTCGTAGAAGGTCGGGTAGTAGAGCATGCCGTTATACTGCTCGAAGACCGGCAGCACCGCCTTGCGCGAGGCCGATGTCCAGCAGCCCATCACCGAGGCCACCTTGTCCTGCACGAGAAGCTTCTTGGCCTTCTCGGCGAAGGTCGGCCAGTCGGAGGCGCCGTCCTCCTGGATGAAGTCGATCTGCCTTCCGAGCACGCCGCCCATATCGTTGATCTGCTTGATGGCGAGCTTTTCCGCCTGTACCGAGCCGGTCTCCGAAATCGCCATGGTGCCGGTGACGGAGTGCAGGATGCCCACCGTCACCTTGTCGTCGGTGACGGCAAGCCCGGTGGTGTTCACCTCCGCCGTCGGATAGTCGGCCGCGTTCACTTTGCCGCCCAGCATGCCCATGAAGGGCAGTGCGCTGATGCCGGCAAGAACCTGCCGGCGCGTTGCGATGGGACTCTTCCGAGGGGTGTCGTCGCTCATGATGCTTGTGCCTCGCTTGCCTGATCTCAAACCTGCTGGCCTATCGCCAACTGCCGCAATTTTGGGCATTTAAGGCCGCTGCCTATCAACGGGGCATTTGACGTATTCCCGCGGTGCATTTTTCCCCCTAAGCTGCGGCAAATAACGAAGGGGAACTCCGCGCACCGGCTTCGGTACGGAAAATAACCCAGGCGCCGCAGTGTTGTGCTGCCGGCGCTCTAAGGAACGCGCGGGCGGGGCAGGGACGCTTGAGAGGGCATCGGTTGCGTGTGGAGTAGACCGATGCATGTGAAGCAAGTCGTTTGGGGGGCAAGGCGGACATGACCGCGGGTTTCAAGGTCACCCGCGTGCGCCGCACCTACAATGTCTGGGTGGCCAATCAGACGCTCGAAGACTTCGCCCTGCGCTTCACGGCCACCAGGGTCCGCCGCTGGCCGGCCTGGCGCATCGCCAACACGGCCATCGGCGCGGTTTCGTTCCTGGCGCTCGAGGCTATCGGCGGGACGCTCACCCTCAACTATGGGTTCGAGACGACCTTGTGGGCGGTTCTTTCGAGCTGCCTCGTCATGTTCCTCATGGGAATCCCGATCTGCTACAATTCGGCCAAATATGGCGTGGACATCGACCTTTTGACGCGCGGGGCTGGCTTCGGCTATCTCGGCTCCACCGTCACCTCGCTCATCTATGCGAGCTTCACCTTCATCTTCTTTTCCATCGAAGCGGCGATCATGGCGACGGCGCTGGAGCTATGCTTCGGCATCCCGCTCGCCGTGGGCTACCTCATCAGCGCACTCCTCGTCATCCCGCTGGTCATCCACGGCATCACCTTCATCAACCGCTTTCAGGCCTGGACGCAGCCCTTCTGGATCGTGCTGCAGCTCCTGCCCTTCCTCTATATCGCCACCCAAAGCGTGCCGGCGATGCGCGGGTGGACCGGGTACACGGGGCTTCGTGGGCCCGTGGACGGCACCTTCTCGCTTGCCATGTTCGGCGCCGCCTCGGCGGTCGTCTTCTCCGTTGTCGCGCAGATCGGCGAGCAGGTCGATTATCTCCGCTTCCTGCCGCGCAAGCTACACGCCAACCGTATCGCCTGGTGGAGTGCGCTCATCGCCGCCGGCCCCGGGTGGGTGGTGCTGGGCGCGATGAAGATGCTGGCCGGCTCCTTCCTCGCCTACTACGCGTTCCAGAGCGGCGTCGCCTTTTATGACGCGGCCGAGCCGACGCGCATGTACCTGTCGGTCTTCCAGCAGATGGTGGCGAGCCCCGAGCTCGCCCTGGGGCTGACGGGCATCTTCATTGTCCTGTGTCAGGTCAAGATCAACGTCACCAACACCTATGCTGGGTCCATCGCCTGGTCGAATTTCTTCTCCCGCCTCACCCACAGCCATCCCGGTCGCGTGGTCTGGGTGGTCTTCAACGTGGTGATCGGGCTGCTTCTCATGCAGTTCGGCATCTACAAGGCGCTGGAGCAGATCCTGGGCCTCTACGCGATGATCGCCGGCGCGTGGCTTGCCGCCATCGTCGCCGACCTCGCGGTCAACAAGCCGCTCGGCCTGTCGCCGCGCCACATCGAATTCAAGCGCGCTCACCTCTACGACATCAACCCCGTCGGCTTCGGCGCGGCCGCCATCGCCATCCTGCTGGCGTTGATGTCCTATCTCGGCCTGTTCGGCGCTGTCGCCGCAGCGCTTTACGCCCATGTCGCCATCGCCGCCGCTTTCCTGCTTGCGCCGGTCATCGCCATCGCCACGCGCGGGCGCTACTATCTGGCGCGCACCTCGCATCTGCCTTCCGGCCACGCCACTATCCAGTGCTGCATCTGCGAGCACAGCTTCGAGCCGGAGGACATGGCCGCTTGCCCAATCTACAGTGGCCCCATCTGCTCGCTGTGCTGTTCGCTCGATGCCCGCTGCGGCGACCGCTGCAAGGAGGGCGCAAGGCTGTCGGAGCAGATCGGCGGTTTCGCCCGCGCCGTCTTCCCGCCGCGTATCGCCGACCTCGTCGGCTCGCGCATCGGCAGCTATCTCGGCATCCTCACCATGGTCACGGCGCTGATCGCGCTGGTGCTCTCGGTGGTCTACTACCAGTCGACCGTGGGCGGCGGCCTGCCGCCCGACCTCGTCTTCCCCATGTTCCTGCGGCTTTTCGCCATCATCTTCGTCATTGCCGCGATCATGGTCTGGCTCTTCGTGCTCGCCCATGAAAGCCGGGTCTTCGCCGAGGACGAGGCACGGCGCCACACGACGCTCTTAATGGAGGAGATCGAGGCGCACGAGGAGACGGACCGGCAGCTTCAGAAGGCAAAGGAGGCGGCCGAATCGGCCAACCTTGCCAAGAGCAAATACATCGTGGGTCTGAGCCACGAGCTGCGCACGCCGCTCAACTCCATCCTCGGCTATGCGCAGCTCCTTGAGCGCCACGACCCCACGCCCCAGATCGTCGGCAACGCCGCCCGCACCATCAAGCGCTCCGGCGAGCATCTGGCGGGAATGATCGAGGGGCTTCTCGACATCTCCAAGATCGAGGCAGGCCGCCTGCAGATCTATCGGGACAAGACCGCACTTCGCCCCTATCTCGACCAGCTCGTCGACATGTTCTCGCTGCAGGCGCAGGAGAAGGGCATCGGCTTCGTCTTCGAGCCGGGATCCTACATTCCCGAATACGTCTACACGGACGAGAAGAGGTTGCGGCAGATCCTCATCAACCTCTTGTCCAACGCGGTGAAGTTCACCGAACGCGACAAGGTCTCCTTCCGCGTCACCTACCGCAGCCAGATCGCCACTTTCGAGATTGAGGATACGGGCGTCGGCATCGCGGCCGAAGACATCGACCGCATCTTCCTGCCCTTCGAGAGGATAGAGGGCACGGGCGGCGTCAGCCCGCCCGGTACCGGCCTCGGCCTCACGATCACCAAGCTTCTGGTGGAGATCATGGGCGGGGACCTAAGCGTGAAATCGGAACGGGGGCGGGGCACGACGTTCACCGTGCGGCTCATGCTCAGCGCCGCCACACGGCCCGACGAGCAGAAACCGCCGGCGGCGGCCATTGCCGGCATAAAGGGGAGGGCGCTCAAGGTGCTGATCGCTGACGACGATCCCGCCCAGCGCGCCCTCATCGGAGACGTCCTCGAGCCGCTAGGCTTTGCGGTCACCGCCGTGCCGGACGGCACCACCTGCCTTGCCGCGCTTGCCGAGGCGCGGCCGGACGTGCTCATTCTCGACGTCGCCATGCCCGGCGCCTCGGGTTGGCGGGTGGCGCAGGAGGTTCGCAGCCATCTCCATCCCAACCTGCCGATCATCATGATTTCCGCCGACGCGGGCAACGAGCGCAACCTGCCCGAATACCGCCGCGCGCATGACGGCTATCTCGTCAAGCCGTTCAGTGTCGACGACCTCATGGAACAGCTCGGCTCGGCGCTCGGCATCGAATGGACGTATCACGAGCGGCCGCTGGCCGAGAGCGGCGAGGGCATGTGATGGATGGAGACTTTCATGGCTATGCATATGCGAAGGGAGCAGCCGGAATGGGCGTGAACGCCGCCGCCTCGGCGCCACCTGTCGTGCTGGTGGTGGACGATTCGCCCGATGCGCTCGGCATGCTTACAGACGCGCTGGGGCTGGAGGGCATGAAGGTGGTGGTGGCGACAAGCGGGCGTGCGGCACTCAACATAGCCCAGGAGATCGGGCCGGACATCATCCTGATGGACGCCAAGATGCCCGGCATCGATGGCTTCGAGACCTGCCGCATCCTCAAGACGGAGATGGGCATGGCCGACATCCCCGTCATCTTCATGACCGGCTTCGGCGAAAGCGAGCACGTGGTCAACGCGCTCGCCTCCGGCGGGGTGGATTTCGTGGTCAAGCCGGTGCCGATCGTCGAGCTTCTGGCGCGCATGCGGGTGCATCTGGCGAATGCCCGCCGCGCCCGCTCCGCGCGCCAGGCGCTCGACAGCACCGGCCGGCGCATCGTCGTCACCGACAATCGGGGCACTGTCCTGTGGGCGACGCCGCAGGCTAGCGAGCTGCTCCTGAAATGCGGGGTCGCGGTGGAGGAGGGCGGCCGCCTGCCATGGGAGGTCACCGATTGGCTCCTCTCCCAGAAGCCGGGCCGGACCGAACCGTACATTCTCAGCCGCAACGGCAAAAAGGTGGAATGCCGCATCGTCGGCGGTGTCGGCGGGGCGGAACGCCTGATCCGCTTGATCGACCGCGAGGCAGGCACGGACGAGGAGCGGCTTGCGGCTGCCTTCGACCTGTCACTCCGCGCGGCCGAGGTGCTTCTGTGGATCACGCACGGAAAGTCGAACAAGGAGATCGCCGAGATCCTCGACCTCTCCCCGCGCACGGTGAACAAGCATCTGGAGCAGATCTTCAACAAGCTCGGCGTGGAAAACCGCACCGCGGCGGCCACCATGTCGGTACGCGTGCTATGGGACCGATAGGCGGGGCATGGCCCGCGCCGTTGCGGCCAGCCCGTCCCAGGCGGCCATGGCGCAAGCCGCGACGGAAAGCAGCGTCTCGTACGAGGCACCGTCACGCGCCTGGATCGACATGCCTTGCTGGACCGTTGCATAAAACGACGCGACGGCAAGGCAGTCCAAGCCTTCGGGCAATTCTCCCTCCCGCACGGCGCGCTCCAGCCGGTCGCGCAACGTCGCGACATTCGCCGCACGCTTGTCCCGCAGTTCCCGGCAGACATTCGCATTGGCGTCGGTTGCGTTGAGCGCACTGAGCACGATCAGGCAACCGGCGGGCTGTCCGGGCCGTGTGAAGGCTCTGGCGGTTGCGACAAGGAAGCGTTCGAATGCCTCGTACGCGGTCGAGGCCTCGGGGATCACGCTCCATATTTCGGTGCCTTCCGTCTCGAAGAGCGCGACAGCCTCCCGGAACAGAGCCTCCTTCGAACCGAAGGCGGCATAAAGGCTGGGCGAACCGATGCCCATCGCCGCCGTCAGATCGGACAGCGAGGCGCCGTCATAGCCTTTGGCCCAAAACACCTCCATGGCCTGCCGCAAGGCGGCGGCGCGGTCGAAGCTGCGTGGGCGACCTCTCTCGGCCATTAAACCTCTTTCTATGACGACCGATACATAAATCGCTTGACCGCGCTGCGCAAGATGGGCATCAAATATGTACCGATCGATACATAAAGGAGAAACAGTATGTCGCAACTTGAAGGCAAGGCAGCGCTGGTGACCGGCGGCAGCCGCGGCATCGGTGCCGCGATCGCACGGCGTCTTGCGAGCGAGGGCGCCGACGTCGCCGTCACCTATGCACGGTCGAGCGAGAAGGCGGAGGCGGTTGCGAACGAGATTCGGGCGCTGGGCAGCAAGGGCTTGGCGATCGCTGCCGACAACATGGACGCGGCCGCCGTCTCGGCCGCGGTGGACAAGGCAGCCGCAGACTTCGGGCGGCTCGACATCCTGGTCAACAATGCCGGTATCTTCACTTATGGGACGCTGGAGGAGATTTCGCTCGAGGACTTTGACGCGACAGTCGCCGTCAACACGCGCGCCGTCTTCGCCGCGTCAAAGGCGGCAGCCGGGCATATGAGGGAAGATGGCCGCATCATCTCCATCGGCAGCAATCTGGCTGAACGGGTTCCCTGGCCCGGCATCAGCCTCTACGCGCTCAGCAAGGCCGCCCTCATCGGATTGACCAAAGGCCTGGCGCGCGACCTTGGACCGCGCGGAATAACGGTCAACATCGTCCATCCTGGTTCCACCGAGACAGACATGAACCCCGCGGACGGCCCGCAGTCGGACCTGCAGCGTGGGGCGATGGCCATTTCCCGCTACGGGCGGCCGGAGGATGTCGCAAGCCTCGTTGCCTGGCTGACGGGGTCGGAAGCGCGCTCGGTAACCGGCGCGGCCTTGACGATCGACGGCGGTGCCAACGCATGAGAAACGTGCAAGGGCATCGGTGGTCATGCCGGCAACCGCTACATCACGGGCCAGCGCCACTTGGTCTTGATTTGTGACGGAGCGGATCTAGGTCTTGCCAACTTTGGAGGCTGAAACGGTGACCTGAACAAGGAGTTCCAGCCGATGACCGCTTATAAGTTCGATCAGCCCATTTCAGTATTCTTGGGCCTCGGTTTCCCCCGTGACGTCAATTCTGTGTTGGATGCCTACGACCTGCTCCTCGAATGGAACGGAATTCCCGACCTGGACTATCACGCTGCCGTGGATATCTGCAGCAAAGCCCTCAGTGGAGAGAGAACGGTTCAAGAAGCCCAGGAAGCGTTCAGGCGGTTTGCCAACAATCGGGGGATCCTGTCGGAGCGAGTCCTCGAGCGCACTGCCAAGAATGTCGCGCAGGATTGGTCGACGTTCCGCACCTGACGCAGAGCGGAGCGCCGGTTACCGGCTTTGCTCGCGGATCACCGCGCCAATCGGATCGATCGCCTCTGGCTGCGCGTTATAGGAAAGCGCGCTCGGTTGCGAGACAGTTTGCGGTGTGGGGGTAGCGGCGGCGGTCTGCTCGATCGGAGGAGGCGCCACCGGTTGCGTCACAAGGTGCCTGCTTCGCTTTTCGTAGAACGCGTTGCCGCCGGCAACGAGCACATAATGCATGTTCTTGTAGGGGAAGGTGAGCCCCGCGGTATGGAAGAACATGGATTTCTGCACTCCGGGATGCCGCTCACCCTTGAGCACCGCGTCGGCGGCACTTTGCACATCCGGCAGCGCCTTCGAATTCATCGGCCGGGAAAGCACGCCGGGCGCGAACTGGCCCTTCTGCCCGACGACGCCGCAGATCGTATCGGGATATTCGTCGGAATCGACCCGGTTCATGACCACTGTGCCGACAGCCACCAGCCCGTCACGGCTTGACCTGTTGGACTCGAAGAACATGGCGCGCTCCAAGCACTTCCTGTCCTTCTGCGTATAGGCGTGAGGCCTTGTGCCGACAGACGATGTGGCAGCGCCATCAATACTCTGCGCACACCCCGCAAGCACCAAGAGCGACGTGATAAGGCTTGGAACAAGCGCCTTCGATCCCCCGGCAATCATAAATTATATCTCATCGCTTCCCCGACGTCAGTTTGCGGCTGCGGCAAGAATGAGAAAATTAACGGCGAAAAGATGTCAACGAACGATCGCGTCTCTCCAAGACCGGAGAGGGATACCAATCAATAACGGCTACATTGGAGGGGAGGTGGAACAAAAAAGGGAGGGCCGAAGCCCTCCCCAAGTTCCACAATCGCCTGGGAGGAGGCGTGTTGGGTTCCTTCTTCTACATCACCGATTGGACGGAGACTGTGAGGATGTTCACACTTGCTGCGGTCATCTTGCCTCGCACGGCCCCTACTCCGCCGCCTGAGGAAGAGGGAGGGGCAGTGGATGCTGGACGTCTTCCTCGTCGGCGGGCGACAGAACGTCCGGTCGCCGAACCCGATAGAAGGCGGCATAGAGCGCTGGGACGAACAGGATCGTGAGCACCGTCGCCACCGCAAGCCCGCCCATGATGGCGAAGGCCATCGGCCCCCAGAACACGTTTTGCGACAGGGGCACCATGGCGAGAATTGCCGCGAGCGCAGTCAACACCACTGGCCGTGACCGCCGCACCGTCGCTTCGATGATGGCTTCCCACTCCGGCTTGCCTTCGTCGAGGTCGTGCTTGATCTGGTCGACGAGGATCACCGTGTTGCGCATGATCATGCCGGCGAGCGCGATGAGGCCGAGGAGCGCGACGAAGCCGAAGGGCTGGTTGAAGACCAGGAGGCCGAGGGTAGCGCCGATGAGGCCGAGCGGCGCGGTGGCGAAGACGAGCGCCAGTCGCGAGAAGCTCTGTAGCTGGATCATCAGGATCGTCAGCATGGCAAGCGCCATGAAGGGGAAGACCTCGAAGAGGGCCGCGTTCGCCTTGGCGCTTTCTTCGATGGAACCGCCCATCTCGATGCGATAGCCGACGGGCAACTCCTCGATCAACGGCTGCAGAGCCGGCCAGATCTCCGCCGAAACGTCGGGCGGCTGCACACCGGCCGGCACGTCGGCGCGCACGGTGATCAGCATGTCGCGGTTCTGCCGCCACAGGATCGGCTCCTCGTGGCCGTAGACGACGCGCGCAACTTGAGACAGCGGCACCGGCGCACCGCCGCGCGTGGCGATGGTGAGGTCGCCGAGATGTGCCACGTCGAGGCGTTCTTCCTCGACGGCGCGGGCAACCACGCCGACCACCTCGATACCGTCGCGCACCGATGTCACGGTGAAGCCGGAAAGCAGCGTCTGCAGTGTGCGGCCGATGTCCTGCCGCGTGAGGCCCAGCGCACGGGCACGGTCCTGGTCGACCTCCAGGCGGATCGACTTCGCCTGCTCGTTCCAGTCAAGATTGGGATCGAGCGCCCGCGGGTTCTCGGCTACGATGTCGCGCACCTGATAGGCGATGCGGCGCACCTCGAGCGGGTCCGGCCCGATGACACGGAACTGGACGGGGAAGCCCACCGGCGGGCCGAAAACGAGCTCGGTCACGCGCACGCGCGCTTGCGGCAGGCCGCCTTCGTCCACGAAGTTCTGCAGCCGCGCCTTCACCCGGTCGCGCGCTGCCGCATCCTCCGTATACATGACCAGGATCGCGTAGTTCGGCTTGGGCAGTTCAGGGTTCGAGGCGAGGAACCAGCGCGGCGCGCCGGCACCCGTATAGGAGGCGTAGGTCAGCACCTCCTCGTCCGTTGCGACAACCTTTTCCATCTCGCGCGCGGCGGCTTCCGTCGCCTTGAACGGGGCGCCCTCGGGCAGGCGGATCTCGACCATCAGCTCGGGCCGTGGCGAGGTTGGGAAGAACTGTTGCTGCACGAAGCCAAAGGCCCAGATCGAGGTGGCGAACAGGCCGATGACCGCGGCGATGACGAGCCAACGCCAGGAGATGCACCAGTCGATCATCGAGCGTAGCGCGTGATAGGGGCGCGTATCGTAGATGTCGTGATGCCCGCCTTCGCCGGCCGCCTTCACCTTGTGGAAGTTCGGCAGGAGCTTGACGCCGAGATAGGGCGTGAAGATCACCGCCACGAACCAGGACGCAACGAGCGCGATGGTCACCACCCAGAAGATGCCGCCGGCATATTCGCCGGCCGTCGACTGGGCAAAGCCGACCGGCAGGAAACCGGCAGCGGTTACCAGCGTGCCGGTGAGCATCGGGAAGGCCGTCGAGGTCCAAGCAAATGTCGCCGCCTTCAGCCGGTCGAACCCCTGCTCCATCTTCACCACCATCATCTCGACGGCGATGATGGCGTCGTCGACGAGCAGCCCGAGCGCGATGATGAGGGCGCCAAGCGTGATGCGCTCGAGGCTCATTCCAAGGAGATCGAGCGCGATCATGACGATCGCCAGCACCAGCGGCACGGTGAGCGCCACAACGATGCCCGTGCGCCAGCCGAGCGAAAGGAAGCTCACCGCCAGCACCACGGCGAGCGCTTCCATGAAGACCTTGACGAACTCGCCGACGGACTCCTCGACGACATGCGGCTGGTCCGCGACCAGCTCCACATCGAGCCCGACAGGCAGGTCGGTGCGCACCTCCTGCATTGCTTCCCTGAGGTTTTCGCCGAGCGTTAGGATATTGGCGCCTTCGGCCATGACGACACCGATGGCGATCGCCGGCTGGCCTTCGTGCCGCACCGTATAGGTCGGCGGGTCTTCATAGCCGCGCCGCACGTCGGCAATGTCGCCGAGCCGGAACACGGTGCCGCCCGCGGCGACGGGAACGGCCGCGACCGCCTCCACTCCCTTGAGCGCGCCTTCGACGCGCAGGAAGAGCCGGTCGGACGCCGTTTCGATCTCGCCGGCGGGTGTTACCGCGTTCTGCGCGGCGATGGAGTTGAAGATCGCCTGCGGGTCGATGCCGAGCGTGGCGAGCTTGGAATGGGAGAACTCGACGAAGATCCGTTCGTCCTGGTCGCCATAGAAGCGGACCTTCTCCACATCCGGCACCCGCAGGAGCCGCTGGCGGATTTCCTCCGCCGCATCCTTCAGGTCGCGCATCGAGGTGCCTTCGCCCGTGAGCATATAAAGGGCGCTGTCGACGTCGCCGAACTCGTCGTTGAAGAAGGGGCCGATGACATCGGAGGGAAGCGAGGAGCGGATGTCGCCCACGCGCTTCCTCACCTGGTACCAGATGTCAGCCACCTCGCCCGGTGGAGTGGTGTCTTTAAGCTGCACCTGCATGTAGGTGGAGCCGGGCTTGGAATAGGTGGTGACCTTGTCGAAATAGGGGATTTCCTGCAGCGTCTTCTCGATCGGGTCGGCGACCTGGCGCTGGATCTCGCCCGCCGTCGCGCCCGGCCACACGGCGGTGACCACCGCCACCTTGATGGTGAAGCTCGGGTCCTCCGCCCGCCCCAGACGAGCGTAGGAATAGACGCCGCCAAGCGATAGGACGATGATCAGGAAGAGGACCAGCGTCTGGTGGGTGACCGCCCACCGCGAAAGATTGAAGTTCTGCATCGTCCCTCTCCGTCACTCGGCGCTGGCGGTCCGGGTGCGCGCCACCCGCACGGTGGTGCCCTCTTCAAGCTTCTGCACACCGAGCGTGACGATCGCCTCGCCCTCCTCCAGCCCGTCGCTCACGATCGCCTCCTCCGACCTGTAGGCCTCGACGACGATCGGCCGGCGCTCGAGTTCGCTGGAGGTGGGGTCGACCACGAAGACCACCGGTCCCCGGCCGTCGTCGAGAAGGGCTGTCATGGGAACGCGCGCTATCGGAGCGGGATCGCCCTTGGTCAACGACAGTGTGGCCGTCATGCCGAGGCGCACGGTCTCGTCGGCATCGGGAATCGAAAAACGCGCGCGATAGGTGCGGCTTGTCGGGTCGGCCTCGGGCGCCACCTCACGCAGGCGCGCAGAAAAGCGCGCGCCGCCCGCCCACAGCTCGACCTCGGCAGTCGAGCCTTCGAGATTGGCAAGGCGGCTTTCGGGCAGCGCCACCTCAACCTCCTTCTCATCGAGGCGGGCGATGCTCACCACCGGCTGCCCCGCCGATATGACCTGGCCGGCCTCGACCGAGGTCGCGCTCACCGCGCCGTCGGCGGAGGCCTTCAGTTCCGCATATTCCATCTGGTTGGTCGCAAGCGAGACGGCGCGCTCGGCCTGTTCGAGGCGCGAACGCGCCTCATCCACGGCAAGCTGGCGGGCATCGAGCGCGGCCTGTGTGACATGGCCGCGCTTAAACAGCGCGCGGGCGCGCTCCGCATCGGCTTCAGCCGTGGCAAGGTTGGCGCGCGAGGCCCTTAGCTCCGCCTGCCGCTGCTCCAGTTGCAGGCCGAGATCGACCGTATCGAGACGCGCGAGCACTTGGCCAGCCTCCACGCGGTCGCCCACATCGACAAGCCGCGCGGCGACCTTGCCGCCGACCCGGAAAGCTTCGGCGACCTCGGTCCGCGGGACGATGGTGCCCGTGTAGCTGCGCGTTTCGGCGAGCGGCGCAAGCTCCACCGTGGCCACCCGCACCACCGGGTCTTGACGCTCCACCACCTCCGCCTCCTGGCACGAGGCGAGCGCCACCGTCGCCATCAGAACTGCAATCCACTTCGCCGCTGTCGGCCGCATGTCTCACCTCACTGGTGTGAATACTTACTAGTGATAACTCTCTACATTCATCAGCACTCGGGCGCGCAAAACCCTCGCGCCGGGCGGGCTTTGCTAGCCTGTCTTTCCGAGAGCCTTCAGGATGAAGCGGATCTGGTCACGCAGGTCCGCCTCGGTGTCTTCGCCGTGCCGGATGCAGTGTTCGATCAGGAGCGGATGGAAGAACGGGATGAACGAGATCTTGACCGCCCGCGCCGCTGCCGCCGGATCCTCGACCTGGAATTCACCCGCCTCGACGCCCTCGCGGATGATCGCTTCGAAGATCGTCGTCATCCGGTCGATATGCTCCTTGATGATCGGCCAATTCTCCTCCATGGCTACCGCGATCATGTCGTGGGTCTTCTTTTCCTTGATCAGCGTGGATTTGTTGTGCCGGTGGATCGCCGTCAGAAGCCGGTCGATCTTCTCGGAAGCCGTCGCCTTTGTCCGCGCGACGGCGAAAGCCAGGTCCACGATCTCCTGCGTGACGCGCCCGCAGATCGACTCGTTGATGGCGCCCTTGGAGGGAAAGAAACGGTAGATGTTGGCCGGGCTCATGCCGAGTTCGGCGGCGATGTCGGCCACCGACGTCTTCTGGTAGCCGATGCGGCGAAAGTGGTCCTCCGCCACTTCGAGAATGCGCACGCGCATCTCATCAGGATCGGTTCGCGTTCGGACCGGGCGACTCATCGGCATCTCCAAAAGAATGATGAATATTGATATTCGTCACAATTCATTTTGTCAAGCCCACCCGAAAGCTGCTTGCGTGTCGATGCCCACGCATGGGTCTTCGGGCTTGCCAAGGGCCGTCGGTCCTGGCCGCTGTGCAGGTGTGGCCGGCGAAGTGACGAGCGCTCCGCCGGCCATACCCTTAGGCGAATTCCCGGCTGATAATGAGATCTTCGACACGAACCGGGAAGCGCCGGACGCGCACGCCGGTTGCATGCCAGACCGCATTGGCGATTGCGCCCACCGTACCCGTGATGCCGATCTCGCCCACCCCCTTCACGCCGATCGGATTGACGTAAGGGTCGTCCTCCGGGATCAGGATCGCATCGAGCGAGGGCACGTCCGCGTTGACGGGAACATGATACTCGGCAAGGTCGGCATTCATGATCCGCCCTGTCCGGCGGTCGGCAATCGCTTCCTCGTGCAACGCGAAGGAGGCGCCCCAGATCATGCCGCCGAAATACTGGCTGCGTACGAGACGGGGATTGATGACCCGGCCGGCGGCAAAAGCTCCGACCAGCCGCGCCACCCGGATCTGGCCGAGGTCGGGATCTACCTTCACCTCGGCAAAGACCGCGCCGTGCGAATACATCGCGTGGGCCGACGCAACTGCCGGGTCGCGGGCGGCCTTGGCCGTGCCGACGACATCGCTGCGGCCGGCACGCGCCAGAATCTCCGCATAGCTCTCACTGCGGTTCTCGTCGTCGCGACGGTGAAGCCGGCCGGCGCGGGCGACAACGCCGATATTCCCGGCGCCGAAAAGCGGCGAGGCGGGATCGGTGGTGGCGAGCTCCGCGAGCCGGGCGATCGCATCCTCGCCGGCATTGTGCAGTGCCAGTCCTGCGCTGGCGGTATGGCCGGAGCCACCCGCGATGCCACCGTCGGGCAGGCTGGAGATGCCGGAATTGAGCTCGACCTGGTCGGGATCGAGGCCCAGCGCCTCTGCCGCGATCTGGGCAAGCGCCGTCCAGGCGCCTTGCCCCATATCGGCGCCTGCCGTTTCCACCAGCGCCGTGCCGTCGGCGCGCAAGGTGGCACGCGCCTCGGCCGGAAAGTGCGGACAATGGAAGACCGCCGTGCCCATGCCCCAGCCGACGAGAAAGCCGCTCTCGTCGCGCATCGTGCGCGGCTCATGCGGCCGTCCGGACCAGCCGAAGCGCTTGGCCCCCTCGGCATAGCACTCGCGCAATGCCTTGGAGGAAAAGGGCTTGCCGGTGGTCGGCTCCGTCTCGGCGTAGTTGGCAAGCCTGAAGTCGAGCGGGTCCATGCCGCAGGCTTCGGCCGCCTCGTCCATCGCGACTTCAAGCGCGGCTGAGCCGGACGCGAGGCCTGGCGCACGCATCGGCCCCGGCGTGCCGACATCGAGCCGCAGGCCTTCATGCTCAGCGAGAATGGCAGGGCTTGCATAGAGCGGCAGCGATGCGTTGGCCGCCGGCTCGAGGAATTCGTCGAAGCTGGAGGTGGTGCAAAGCGCCTGATGGTGAAGCGCGGTCAGGCGCCCCTCTTCATCCATGCCGAGGCGCAGCTTCTGCCAGGTGCGGCCGCGGTGGCCGACGGGGCCGTACATCTGCGCCCTAGTGAGCGCCAGCTTGACCGGGCGGTCGAGCATGCGCGCGGCAAGGATGGCGAGGATCTGCGGTCCGTTGAGGATCGCCTTCGAGCCGAAGCCTCCGCCGAGGAAGGGCGAACGGATCAGCACGTTCTCGGCCGGAATGCCGAAATAGGCCGCATGGGATGCGCAGCTCAGCGCCAGGGCCTGGTTCGGCATGTCGAGCGTCACGCGGTCGCCGTCCCACTGGGCGACGACCGCGTGCGGTTCCATCGCATTGTGATATTGCGGCGGAGTGACATAGTCGGCCTCCGTCACCCGGACGGCGGCGGCGAAACCCGCCTCGATGTCGCCATGGGCCGTGCGTGCCGGTGCGCCGATGCCGATCACTTCAGGATCGAAGCGCTCGCCGCTTTCCCGGCCCGTGCGCGCCGGCTCGACTTCATATTGGGGGTTGAGTAGCGCTGCACCTTCCGTCGCGGCCTCCGGTGTCTCGGCGATCACGATCGCGATCGGCTGGTTGACGTAGCGCACGGTATCGTCCTGCAGCACCTCCACGCGGAAGCCGAAGGGCGGCATCTTCTCGTCCGGGTCATGCGCCAGCGGCGGCCGGTTGGCCGGTGTGAGAACCTCGACGACGCCGGGATGCGCCTTGGCGGCCTCGACGTCGAGCGCGGTGACGCGCCCGCGCGCGATGCTGCTTACGGCCGTCACGGCGTAAAGCATGCCATCGGGGTGGTTATCGGCCGCATAGGTTGCGCGCCCGGTGACCTTGAGCACGCCGTCGCGGCGCGTCAGCGGCTGTCCGGCACTGGAACCGTGCCGGCGATGCTGGGGAAGGGGAGAAGTGGTCTCAAGCGGCATGGTTCGCTCCGGGAGTTGTCGAGAAGGGCGAGGCTGGCAGCGCAGGCATGGCTTCCGGCGTGCCGTCGAGCGCGAGGGTCAGGGCGCGCGCGACGATGCGGCGCGCCAGTTCGATTTTGAAGGCGTTGTCGCCGGAGGGGCGCGCCTCAGCGAGCGCCATTTCGGCTGCCTTGGCGAATGCCTCTGGGTTTGCCTCCGCGCCTTCCAGCGAAACCTCCGCCTCGCGTGCCCGCCAAGGCTTCGCCGCAATGCCGCCGAGCGCGATGCGCGCCTTGCGGATCGCGCCGGCCTCCATTTCCAGCGCGGCGGCCACCGATACGACGGCAAAGGCAAAGGAAGTGCGCTCGCGCAGTTTCAGGTAGCGCGCATTGCGTGCAAACGCTGCCGCTTCGGCTGGGATCCGGAGCGAAACGATCAGTTCGCCGGGCGCCAACGCCGTTTCCTGTTCCGGCGTGGCACCGGGCAGAACGTGCAGCGCGTCGACGGGAATCTCGCGGGCGCCATGCGCGCCTGCCACCTCGGCCACGGCATCGAGCGCTACAAGCGGCACGCAGAAATCGGAGGGGTGTGTGGCGATGCAGTGCTCGCTCCAGCCAAGCACGGCGTGGAGGCGATTTTCCCCTTCGCGGGCGTCGCAGCCCGATCCCGGCGCCCGCCGGTTGCAGGCGCTTGCCAGGTCGTGGAAATAGGCGCAGCGCGTGCGCTGCATCAGATTGCCGCCTACGGTCGCCGCATTGCGAAGCTGTGCCGAGGCTCCCGAAAGCAGCGCTTCGGCAACGGCCGGAAAGGTCCGCGCGAAGCGGTCGTCATAGGCAAGGTCCGAATTTCGAACCAGCGCACCGACCCGCACACTGCCGTCCGGCAGCCATTCGATGCGATCGAGACCGGGCAGCCGCGTGATGTCGATAACCCGCTCGGGCCGTGCTGCGCCGCCCTTCATCAGGTCGAGCAGGTTGGTGCCGGCTGCGAGATAGGTCGACCCTGGTACGGCCGCAGCTTCCACAGCCTCCGGCACGCTGGCCGGCCGGATATAGTCGAAGCGGTTCATGCCGCGTCCCTCCGGTTGCGCTCTGCGAGATCCTTCTGCGCCTCCAGCACCGCTTCGGTGATGCCCTGATAGGCACCGCAGCGGCAGATATTGCCGCTCATCAGTTCGCGGATGCGCTCGGGGTCGTCACCCGCGTTGCCCTCCGAGATGAGGCCGACGGCGCTCATGATCTGGCCCGGCGTGCAGTAGCCGCACTGGAAACCATCATGTGCGATGAAAGCGGCCTGGACCGGATGCAGGTCCTCGCCATCGGCAAGCCCCTCGATGGTGGTGATCTCCGCCCCGTCGAGGCTGGCAGCCAGCGAGAGACATGAGTTGATGCGCCGCCCATCGACCAGCACGGTGCAGGCGCCGCACTGGCCGCGGTCGCACCCCTTCTTGGTGCCTGTCAGGTGGAGCCGCTCGCGCAACAGGTCGAGCAGCGTCACGCGTGGGTCGTCCAGCGCGATCTCGCGCTTGAGACCATTGATCGTGAGTCTGATGGAGAGTGACATATGGTACCCCATTCAGTGATTGTGATGTATGGATCGGAGCCACCAAAGGGCGGCAGAGGATGCGGGCGCGGGAAGGAACTGACGCGAACGCCAGTCGGCCCTGGCCGGGAATGCGTGTTTTTGTGCGATCGCGCGGTGTGGAACTTATTTATACGGAGGATGCCTCCGTTTATCAAGAGGGAAAGAACCCTGTCTGGCGGAAATGAGACCTGAGAACGCAAAGACAAGGCGCAAGCCGCGCGCGGACTCGCTCCGCAACCGCGAGCGCCTGCTTGAGGCGGCGACGCAAATCTTCAGCGCCGGCGGCCCGCAGGCGAGCCTGGAAGCGGTCGCGCGCCAGGCCGGCGTCGGCATCGGCACGCTCTACCGGCATTTTCCGACGCGCGAGGCCTTGTTCGAGGCTGTCTACCGCCATGAAGTGGACCTCCTCGGCGAACTTGCCGAGGAACTTGCCCACGAAGACGACCCGGTGGAGGCGCTGCGAAAATGGCTGCAAGCCAACGTTCGCCTCGTGGCGACCAAGAAAGGCATGATCGAGGCGCTTCAACTCGTCGCGCACGGCTCTTCGGACCTGAAGGCCTATTCCTTCGAGCGGATGACCAATTCGATCGGCCTGCTGCTCGACCGCGCCGTCGCGGCGGGCGAAATCCGCTCCGACGTTCCGCCGGAAGATCTGCTGCGCACCCTCGTCGGCATCTTCTATTCCCAGGGCACGACCGATTGGCAGCCGACCGCCCTGCGCCTCGTCGACGTCTTCGTCGACGGGCTGCGCAAGCGCTAAGACCGATATGCGATCACGTTCGGCCTTTTTGCGTGAGCACGGGGGCACACTTCACAGTTGCTCCTGGATCAGGGTCTTGAACGCGCTGATTCGTTCCTCATCCCGCCTGTAGAAAATCCATTGCTTGATCCGTTTCGAACGCACGAGCCCTGCCTGGGAAAGCACCCGCATGTGCTCGCTGAGAGTGGCCGGGGAAATCCCCAGCTTCTCCGCTATCAGGACTGCGCAGACGCCATCCTCGACAAGGTCGCCATCGACCTGTGGCCGGAAATGGGACCGTGGCTCCTTGAGCCAGTCGAGAATCTGGAGCCGCCGCTCGTTGGCGATCGCCTTGATGACATCGACCTCTTGCATTTCGTTAATTTGCCAAGTTACTAATTGATGTCAATACTTTTGGAGCCTTTCATGACCATCGATACGTCCGTCACCCCAGAGCGCATCCGCGATGCAGAGGCGCTGATCCGTCCCCATGTCCGGCGCACGCCCGTCCTCCAGGCCGACATGGCGGATTTCGGCGGAACACCCATGCCGGTCGCGCTCAAGCTCGAGTGCCTGCAGCATACCGGATCGTTCAAGGTCCGTGGCGCCTTCACCAATCTTCTTGGGAAAGCCTTGCCCGACGCCGGGGTGGTTGCTGCTTCGGGCGGCAATCACGGGGCGGCGGTTGCCTATGCCGCAAGACGTGTGGGGGTGCCCGCAACAATCTACGTGCCAGGCGTTACCTCGCCCGCCAAGGCGGAGCGGATCAGCAGCTACGGCGCAAGGCTGGTGGTGGAGGGAGAGCGCTATGCCGACGCGCTCGTGGCAAGCGAGATCTTCAGCAGGGAGTCGGGCGCAATAGCGATCCACGCCTACGACCAGGCCGAGACACTGATCGGCCAGGGGACGCTCGGGCTTGAGATCGACGAGGACCTGCCGGCGTTCGACACCTTGCTTGTCGCAGTCGGCGGCGGGGGGTTGATCGGCGGCATCGCCGCCTGGTTCGCTGGTAGGAAGCGGATCGTCTCGGTCGAGCCGGAAGGCTCTCCGACGCTGCGCATGGCGCTGGATGCGGGCCAGCCTGTTGACGCGCCTGCTGAGGGAATTGCCGCCGACTCGCTTGCGCCCAGGCGGGTCGGCGAGTTGGTGTTCCCGATCGCACAAGCCTTTGTGGAGCGGTCTATCCTCGTCAGCGACGAGGAGATCAGGCTCGCGCAGGCCGCGCTGTGGGAAACAGCGCGGATTGTTGTGGAACCAGGTGGGGCGGCGGCATTTGCCGCTCTCCTCAGCGGAAGGTATGTGCCCGCCGCGGGCGAGCGCGTTGCGGTCCTGATCTGCGGCGCCAATACAATGGCGGTGCAGTTCCAGTGAAGTGTTCGAACGTCAGCAACTTCAGGCGAGGTGGAAGAGCAGGGGGGCGATTTCGTTACGCAAGACCGAGAGCTGCCATAAGTTCTCGCGCGGCGGCGGCGCCTGCCCGGTTCGCCCCAATGGTGGAGGCGGATGGGCCGTAGCCCACCAGATGCACCTCGGGGTTCTTCGCGACCTGTGTCGCCAGCCGCCCTGTCATGACGATGCCGTCGTCGGGCTCGCGCAGCATGAGTGGCGCGAGGTGATCGAGCGAGCTGCGGAAGCCGGTGCACCAGAGGATCACGTCGGTGCGAAGCGCGGTGCCGTCGGGCCAGCGCACTCCATCCTCGGTGACCTCGTTGAACATGGGGAACCGGTTCAACACGCCGCGTGCCCGCATCGCCTCGATGGCGGGCGTGAGCGGAATGCCGGTGACCGAGACGACGGACGCAGGCGGCAGGCCGCGGCGCACCCGGTCCTCCACCATCGCCACTGCCGCGCGGCCGGCCTGCTCGTCAAAAGGTCCCTGCCGGAACGCCGGCGGCCTTCGCGTCACCCAACTGGTGGAGGTGATGCGCGAGACCTCGTCGAGCAACTGGATCGCCGAGATGCCGCCCCCTACGACGACGACATGCTGTCCCCTGAACTCCTCGGCCGTATGGTAGTCCCTCGTGTGCAGTTGCCTGCCCTTGAACCGATCGCGCCCGGGGACATCGGGAATGTAGGGGCTCTCCCAAGTCCCCGTAGCGTTGATGAGCCCGCGTGCCGAGAACTGGATGCGGTCCGTTTCCACCCTGAAGCGGCCGTCCCTCTCGCAGACGATCTTCACCGCCACCGGGCGGTAGACCGGAAGCTCGAACCTCTTCTCGTATGCGGCGAAATACGCCGGCACGGCGGAATTGGCCGGCACCTCGGTGGCGCTGGTCTCGACCGCCTCGGAAAAGGGCATGCCCGGCAGATCGTGGATGCGGTTCACAGTGCTGAGCGTGAGCGAGGGCCAGCGATGTTGCCAGGCGCCGCCGGGCTCGTTCGATTGGTCGAGCACCACGAAACCCTTGTGCGGGGCCAAGCCCTGCCTCTTCAGGTGATATGCCGCCGAGAGACCCGCCTGGCCAGCCCCAATGACGACGATCTGCACCTTGACGGCGACACTCGGCGCCATGGGGCCTGGGTAGGTCTGAGACATCGAGGGCTATCCTCCGTATCGAGCCGCAGACCACGATCCGGGCTATCAAGCGGCGAGACCAAGGGAAAGCGCCTTTGGGCTGCCATTCACGCGCTCCGTTGACGTATGGTGGCCGGCGCGGATGCGCAACCCAGGTTCTACGGGCGTCCCGTCGCTGAAGCGATAAAGAAGGGACTTGTCGGCCGCCCTGCCTCAAAGCGCATTGGCGGGACGATGACATCGCGCTGCTGAGGACGGCGGCGGAAATCTTCGCAAACGCGATCGCGCGCGAGCGGGGCGAGGCCGAGCGCGAGGCGCTTCAGGCCCGCCTCAACCAGTCGCAGCGGCTTGAGGCGATCGGCACGCTCGCCGGCGGTATCGCGCATGAGTTCAACAACATCCTGGGCGCCATCCGCGGCTACAGCGAGATGGCGCTGGCCGTGCTCGTCAAGGAATCTCGCGCGCACGGCGTTATGTCGAGCAGATCATGAAAGCGGGCGAACGGGCGCAGGATGTCATCGAGCAGATCCTCGCCTTCGGACGCCGCCGCGAGCGGGAACTCCGGCCGGTCCGGGTGGAGCCGGTCGTCGCCGAAGCGGTCGATCTGGTCCGCGCTTCCCTTCCGGCAACGCTATCGGTGCACGGGCAACTCAAGGCGGGAAGTGCTTTTGTGCGGGGCGACCCAACCGAGATCCAGCAGGTGGTCATGAACCTGTGCACAAACGCGGCGCAGGCGATGGAGGGACGGGGCCTGCTGACGCTCTCGCTCGACGCGGTCGATACCGCCAAAGCCCTGAGGCTGTCGCACGGCAGCCTGCCCGCCGGCCGCTATCTGCGCTTCTGCGTCCGGGACACCGGCCCCGGGATCGACCGGGCGACGATGGAGCGCATCTTCGAACCCTTCTTCACGACCAAACCTGCCGGGCAGGGCACAGGGCTGGGGCTGTCCACCGTCCATGGGATCGTCGGTGGACACGGCGGTGCCCTCAACGTGCGGAACCGGCGGGGGAAAGGCGCCACCTTCGAGGTTTACCTCCCGCAAATGGAGGAGGTCGTCGCGGAGGAGAAGACCCTCGCGGCCGAAGAATGCAAAAGCGCCGAACTGCCGCGTCGGACCGGCCACGGCGAAACAGTCCTCATCGTCGACGACGAGAAGTCGCTCCTCCACCTCGGCGAGGAGATGCTCGCCGCCCTCGGCTGCGAACCGGTCGGCTTCGATGCGAGTGATGCCGCGTTTGCCGCGTTCCGCGCCGACCCGGAACGCTTCGACCTGGTGCTGACGGACGAGGTCATGCCACAGATGACGGGCACCGAGCTTGCCGGCGCCATGCATAAGGTGCGCCCGGACGTTCCGATCGTACTGATGACCGGCTACGCCCGCCCGCAGGAAAGCGTCGTCCCGCTGCCGCATCTGGACGGGCGCGAGGCGGCGTGAGAACGACGTTATGTCCAGCGGTCTTCAGATCAAATTCCGTCCCGACGGCTCGATCGATACCGAGCATCATGCCCGGCTCGCCCGCCAGCTTCGCAGCGAGAGCGTAAGGCGCGCACCTCGTTCCGAGGTTGCGCGCTACCGGCTTCGCCGCGATCCCTCACGAGGATCTGAGCAGCCCTTACCCGATGGTCGTTGGGGTGAGGTAGCCGGTGACGCCTGGTACCCGACCTACTCAAGAGACCGGCCGGGCTACTTGACGAGTGCGGGCGACATTCCCGAAGACCGATGGCTCGTGGGCGACTCTCTCGGATACAGCGGTCCGTGGGGTACGACCTATCCGACCAATCTCCGCCATCACCTCGGCACGATGGATGAGGACACATGGGTTGAACACGCGCGGACCCTAAAGACGCGCCCGCCTATGCCGTGGTTCAACTTGCGTGCCTTTTCCGAGGATGGACGCATTCCCGCATAGCCTGGAACCGGCAGGAGGAAACAATGTCCGACACATTCTCCCGCAAACACGGCGCCCGCAGCGCAATCTTTCTCGAAACGCGAAAGGTGAATGGCGCAGCCGGTGCCTTCTGTCGTCGGTCGTCCTATGGCTTTTTGGTCCCCGGTCGAATGATGACCGAGGAGGAGATTTGATGAGCGGCCGAAAACGGGCCTTGCGCTCGAATTTCGAGGTCGGAACGTCGCGTTGGGCGGTTCGGCGGGCGCAGTGGCGTGCTCTCGGCATCACCGACGAAGACATGCTCAAGCCGAAAATCGCGGTCGTGAACACGTCGTCGGATATAGCCATCTGTTTTTCTCATGTGGACGAAATCGCCAGGAGAGCGAAAGGATGGATTCGCGAGGCGGGCGGACTTCCTTTCGAGATACGCACCACGGCTCCGTCCGATTTCATCATTTCCGCTGGCCGTCGCGCCACCTTCATCCTGCCGAGCCGGGACCTGATCGCCAACGACATCGAGGTTCAGGTGGAAGGCCCGCAACTCGACGGGATGATCCTTCTGACCTCCTGCGACAAGACCGTGCCGGGGCAGTTGATGGCGGCTGCCCGGCTGAACATTCCCGCACTGGTCGTTATCTGCGGTTATCAGGCGAGTGGCGAGCTGGACGGCGAGCATGTGGATATCGAGGAGGTATTCCTGCATGCCGGCCACCATGCGCAGGGGGCGATCAGCCTCGAGCGGCTTACTGCGATGGCCGATGCCGCCATTCGCTCGCCGGGCGTGTGTTCCGGCATGGGAACGGCGAATTCGATGCATTCGGTGGTCGAGGCCTTGGGCATGGCGCTGCCGGGAAGCGCGCCTGTCGCGGCCAATTCGCCCCACATGTGGGAGATGGTGGAGCGCAGTTGCCGGCGGATTGTCGAGATGGTGTGGGAAGATCTCCTCCCAAGGCAGATCCTGACCGAAGGCGCCTTCCGCAATGCCGCGCGCGTGGTGCTGGCCGAGGCCGGTTCGATCAACTGCATCAAGCATCTGCAGGCCGTAGCGCTGGAGGCGGGCGTCGATATCGACATCTACGAGACCTTCGACAGGGAGTCGGATCGCACACCAGTGCTTGCCGCCGTGCGCCCCATCGGTGCCGACAGCATAGAAGCGTTCGAAGCGGCAGGCGGTGCCCGCGCCGTGATGAAGCGGCTGGAGCCGCTGCTCGATACGGATGTGCTGACGGCGACCGGCCGGAGCCTCGGCACCGAACTCGCGGACGTGGCGTTGGCCGGCGACACGGTCATCCGGCCGCTGGAGCAGCCCTGGTCGAAGGAGGCGGCGATCGTGCTCCTCAGCGGCAGCCTTGCGCCGGAAACAGCCATCGTGAAGGTCGGGCTGCGGACGCCGGACCGCAAGCTGGCATTTCGTGGTCGCGCCCGCATCTTCGAAGACGGCGCCAGTGCAGAGGCTGCCTTGTCGGCGGGGCGGATCGTGGCGGGCGATGTGGTCGTGCTGCGCGGGCAGGGGGTTCGCGGCGGGCCTGGCATGGGCGGCGCATCGCGGCTGGTCTTCGCGCTGGAAGGTGCTGGCCTGGGCGCCGAGGTGGCCGTGGTCACGGACGGGCAGCTTTCCGGCCTTGTGAACAAGGGGCTGGTGGTCGGCGAGGTGCAGCCGGAAGCCGCCGATGGCGGCCCGCTCGCGCTCGTTCGCGATGGAGACGTGATCGACATCGACGTGCGCGACAAGCGCATCGACCTCGAAGTGGATGCCGACGAACTCGCCACCCGCGCGGCAAGCTTCTCGCCCCCATCACCCCCGGACGACTCGGGCTGGCTGAAGATCTACCGGCAGAACGTCCAGCCGCTCCGCCGTGGGGGCTCACTCATCGAAACCGCCGTAAAGGAGAAGGAATGACCGCATCGCGTCCCATCAACCCGGAGACGACCATCGTCCGGTGGAACGGCGTCGATGAAAGCCGCGAGCTGGAGGTGGACCTGTGCGTCGTCGGGGCGGGAATCTCCGGCACCACCACCGCGCTGGAAGCGGCGCGGCTGGGCATGAAGGTCGCCATCGTCGATGCGTTCCCCGCGCTCGGCGGACAGGCGGTCAACTCGATCATCGGCACGTTCTGCGGGCTCTACAGCAACGGCACCCACGGCTACCGTTTCACTTATGGCGTGGTGGACGACATGCTTGCGGCGCTGGGGGCGGAGGGCGCGGTCCACTACCGGCATGGGCCGATGACGACGGTGGTGCACTATAACGAGATTGCCCTGTCGCGCTGGGTGGAGCGCTCCATCGATGCGGCCGGCATCACCCCCATCGTCGGTGCGACCCTGCGCACCGTGCATCGGGACGACCGACGTATCACCGGTCTCCACTTCATCACGCGATATGGCGATGTGACGATCCGCGCGCAAAGCTATGCCGATTGCTCGGGCGATGCGGCGCTGATGTATCGCGCGGGCTTCGCCTGCCGCGAGCCGGTGGAGAAGATCTATGGCAGCCAGCAGGCGGTGATCGAGGGCATCGGCGACGGCGAGCCGCCCTCGCGCGAGGAATTGGCGGCGCGCATCGAGAAGAAGGCGGGCGAATACGGCCTCATTCGCCACAACGGCCTGGTCTTCTATTTTCCGGGGAAGGATGTGGCCGTCCTCAACATGACGCATGTGGAGACGCCGCTCGACCCGATAGAAGCCTCCCGGACCGGCATCATCGGCAAGGATCAGGTGGACCGCGGCGTCCGGCTCTTGCGCGATGAGTTTCCCGATATCTTCGGTAATATCCGCGTGCGCAGCTACGGCTTTCCCGGCATTCGCCAGACCCGCTGGATCAAGGGCGTGCACCAGATCACGACGGAGGAGGTGAAATCGGGCCATCGCTATGCCGATGCCATCGCCCGCACCGCCTGGCCGATCGAACTGCACAACGCACCGGAAACCTTTGTGTGGGAAGTCTTCGGCGAGGACCACGTTCACTACGTTCCCCTGTCGGCGATGCTTTCGCCGGAAGCCGAAAACGTCGTCGCGGTCGGCCGCTGTATCGACGGCGATCCGGCTGCCCTTTCGTCGGTGCGGGTCATGGGCCCGTGCATGGCCATGGCCCGAGCCGCCGCAAACGCCCTCGATCTCGCGGGATCGGGAAGCGTGCACGACATCGATATCGCCGCACTGCAGAAGCGTGTGGCGGACAATCTCGAACGCTGCGACAGCGTGGCGCCGTGACAGGGAGGGAATAGACGCTGAGGTGAAGGAGAGGGGTGTTGGAATGCGTCTGAGCGACCGTGAGAAGGCGATGCTGGACGGGGCCGAAGGCCCAGCGCGCCAGCGCGCGATGGATTTGCTCGTCCGCTATGGCACCGCACTTGGGGCCGAGCGGCTGATCCCCGTCACCAATGTCGCGGGCACTTGGTCGTCGACCACCCCATGGGTGCAGGCGGACCTCGACGCGCCGGACGATTTCGACACGATCTTCTCCCGCTTCAACCTCGATTCCGACGACACGGTGGAGACGCCGCAGGCTGTAGTCTCCACCTGCCAGTTGATCCACGGCATCGACACGCGGAACCACGCGCTTCAGGGCTTCAGCCGGGAAAAGGCCGAGTTGCAGCGCAAATCGGAGGAGTTTTTCGGCCGCCGCGGCGTGCAATGGGCGTCCACCTGCACGCCCTATCAGGTGGGCAATGTCCCGGTGAAGGGGGAGCATCTTGCCTGGATGGAGAGTTCGGCGGTGGTCTATGCCAACGCCGTTCTCGGCGCGCGCACGAATGTCGAGGGGCGCGAATCCACCGGTGCTGCCTCCATCACCGGCCTCATCCCGGATTTCAGCCTCCACATCACGGAAAACAGGCTCGCGACGCATCGGGTCCGGGTCGAAGCGGCACCCGAGACCATGATGGATTGGGGCCTCTTGGGCTATGCCGCCGGCGAGATGGTGGTGGACGATATCCCCCTTCTCTCCGGGGCGATCCCGCAGCCGCGACCGATGCACCTGAAGCATTTCGGCGCCGCGGCGGCGAGCTCGGGCGGGGTGGAGATGTACCACATACCCGGTGTGACGGCGGAAGCCTCGAGCGAGGAAGAGGCGCTCGGCGGTCGCGCGCCGCGAGAGGAATTCGTCTATGACGAGGCGGCGCGGCGGCGGGCGTTCGAGCATATCAATGCCCAGGCGAGCAATCGCAGTGTCGATTTCGTCATGTTGGGCTGCCCGCACAATTCCATCGAGCAGATGTGGCAGATCGCGGCCTTGCTCGACGGGCGCCGGATCAGCTCCAATGTCGCTCTCTGGGTTCACACGCCGCGCCAGATCCGGGCCCTGTGCGACGATTGCGGCTACACGGCCGTCATCGAACGTGCCGGCGGCCACGTCATGTCCGACAGTTGCCCGGCGATCAACCGCGCCACCCCGCCCGGCACCGAAGTCATCGCCACCGATAGCTGCAAGCAGGCGCACTACCTGCCGGCCATCACCGGCAAAGAGACCTGGTTTGGCTCGCTCGAGCACTGCATCGACGCCGCCATGACCGGACGGTGGAGCGGGGAGCTGTGACCATGGCGGCGGAGACCGAAACAGTCGTGATCCGGGGGCGCTGCGTGGTGGGCGGTGTGGCCGAGGGTAGGGCCTTCGTGACCACCCAGACGATTTCCGGCTGGGGCGGTATCGATGCTGCAACCGGCGCCATCACCGAGATGCGGCATGAAAGGCGCGGCGAATCCTTTGCAGGGCGTGTGCTCGTCTTTCCCGGCGCCAAGGGGTCTTCCGGCTGGTCCCACTACTTCCACATGACCAGACGGCTCGGGACAGCGCCGGCGGCCATGCTGTTCACCATCATGACGACCAAGATCGCGCTCGGCGCGGTGGTGACCCGCGTGCCGGCGATGACCGATTTCGACCGCGATCCCTTCAAGGTGATTCGCGACGGAGACCTGGTTCGCGTGGATGCCGACGCGGGGAGGGTGGAGGTCACGCGCGTGCGGTTCTGATTTTCGAACGTCCGGGAGGGCGACGTGCTCAAGGAGGAGAAAGACATGAGATATCTTATAAAAGATACAAGACACCTGACTGGGGCGGCTGCAGCGGCAATCGCGCTCCAGCTCGCCGTCGCGAGCCCGCTCGCCGCGCAGGAACTTGTCTACGGTTCGTGGCTCGGGGCCAGCAACAACACCAACACGAAGGCCCTGGTGCCCTATTTCGACATGGTGCGGGAGGCGACGGGCGGCGAAGTCGATTGGAAGATGGTCGGCGGCGCGCAGCTCGCGACGGGTCCGGGCACGCCGGAGGCGGTGGGCAGCAACCTCATGGATGCCGGCCTCGTCATGGCGCCCTATCAGCCGCGCATGCTGCCAGCCACGAACCTGATCTTCAGCCAGTCCCTCATCGGCGACCATTATCTGGCCTCGGTCGGCGCCATGAACGAGGCACTGATGCTGGGCTGCGACGAGTGCCGCGAGGAGTTTGAAGCCAACAACGCAGTCGGCTTCGCGGGCTACGGCACATCGCCCTATCTCTTCATGTGCCGGGGCAAGCCTGAGGGCATAGAGGATTTGCAGGGCCTTGCCATCCGCAGCTCCGGCGGTGGGGTGAGCATCACCAATATCCTGGGCGGCACGCCGGTTTCCATGCCGCCGAGCGAGGCGACATCGGCGCTCGAGCGCGGCGCGCTCGACTGCGTGCTGGGCGCTGTCGCCTGGCTTACGAGCTACGGCTACATGGATGTCGTCAACACGGTGATCGACGCACCGATGGGCATGGGTGGCCCGCCGGTGATGATGTATGTCAACCGCGACATTTGGGAAGCCATGTCGCCCGAGGCGCGGAAGGCGCATATCGACCACGCGCCCGATCTGGTGACGATGACCACCTTCGATGCGCAAATCGCCGTGGACGAGAAGACGGAAGAGGAGGCGCGCTCGCGTGGCATCACCTTCATCGAGGGGGGAGAGCCCTTTGCCCAGGTGATGGAGAAGCGGGATGCGATCCAGTACGAGGAGAATGTCGCGGCCGCGCGCGATTCCGGTGTGAAGGATCCGGAAGCGATCCTCGATTTCTATCTCGCGGCCTTCGAGAAATGGAAGGGCATCATCGAGAACGAGGTCGGCGACGACCGCGAAGCCTTCCGCGAGGCGCTGTGGCGCGAGGTTTACGCGAAGGTGGATCCGGAAGCGCTTTGATGCCCGTTTTCTTGCGACTCCAAGGCAACGAGCCGGGGCCAACGGATGCCGCGTCGACCCCCACTCCGTCTCGGCCTTCGGCCGATCCACCTCTCCCCCGCTCGACGGGGGAGAGGAAGCGCCGGCCGGACCGCTTGGCGCCCTTCCTCTCCCCCGGCAGGGGGAGAGGTGGCTTGCGAAGCAAGACGGAGTGGGGGTGATTGGTGCCGCGTTAACCCGAGTTCGCGACGGGTCGCACCACCCTGCTGTCCGGCAGCCTTTTCCGGTCATGAGACAAGGAACTTGCCATGGCTCTGCTCGAGCGCCTTCTTTCCGGGCTCACCCGGTTCTTCGCCTGGGTTGCCGTCGCGGCAACCATCCTGATGATGCTCCACGTGACGGCGGACGCGATCGGCCGCACCTTCTTCAGCCGGCCGATCGCCGGGACGATCGAGATCGTTTCGGCCTACTACATGGCGGCTATCGTCTTCCTGCCGCTGGCACTGGTGACGCGCGAACGGGGCCACATCATCGTGGATCTGTTCACAGGCTGGATGAAGCCGCGCTCAAGGACGCTGCTCGATGGGCTCGTGGGTATCGTCACCCTTACCTATACCGCCACCTTTGCCTGGAAGGCCTTTGAGATCGCCGTAAGCAAGATGCGCATACGCGAGGCCCAGGAGACCGGCACCGGCGTCATCGAGATATGGCCCTCCCGCTGGACGGTGGTGGCGGGCTTCACGCTCATGGCGGTCTATCTCGCCATCTATCTCTTCCGCGATCTTCGCGCCGGCGTCACCGGACGCCTCGATCCCAATGCGGGCGCGGGCGGCTTCGGGAGCGAGAGCCCCCGGGATGGAGGTGCGAACCTATGAGCAACGAGCTTCTGGGCTTCGGCAGTCTCGGCCTCGTCCTCCTGCTGATCGCAATCCGCATCCCCATCGGCGTGGCGCTCGGCGTCGTCGCCTTTCTTGGCCTGACCCTTCTGCGCAATGAACGCGTCGCCTTCGCGGTGATGCAGAACACCCCTTTCGAAGTGGCCGCCAAGTGGGAGCTTTCGGCGGTGCCCATGTTCATCCTGATGGGAGCGGTGGCCCATGCGTCCGGCATCTCCACAGCGATCTTCAACGCCGCGCGCCTGTGGTTCAGTGCCTTGCCGGGCGGTCTCGCCGTGGCGACCAATTTCGCCTCGGCGGGCTTTGCCGCCGCTTCCGGCTCCTCGGTGGCCACGTCGGCGACCATGGGCCGGCTCGCCATTCCCGAGATGCTGAAGGCGGGCTATGCGCCAAGCCTGGCGGCCGGGGTGGTTGCATCCTCGGGCACGCTTGGCGCCCTGATCCCGCCGTCGATCCTCTTCGTCATCTATGGCGTTTTCGCCGAAGTCTCGATCACGCGGCTCCTCATCGCCGGCGTCATCCCCGGGCTGCTGACGGCCTTTATCTATGCCGCCATGATTATCGGCCGATGCTATTTCCAACCGGAGATCGCGCCCCGGCTCGACCATACGATGAAGGGACGCGCCTTGTGGCGTGCGCGCTGGGCCTCGCTCCTGCCGATCTGGCCGCTTCTGGTCCTCATCGTCGGCATCATCGGCGGCCTTTATGCGGGCGTCGTGACCCCCACGGAAGCCGGTGCGGCAGGCGCGTTCCTGGCCTGCGCGGTCGGTTTTATGCAGCGCCGGCTGACGATGGACATGCTGTTTTCGGCGGTCTTCGACACGATTAAGACCACGTCGCAACTGCTGTTCGTCGCTTTCGGCGCGGTGATGTATACGCGCTTCCTCGCGCTTGCCGGAGTGCCCGGCATGATGGCGGCGCTGATGGGCGACTGGGCGCTGGACCCGGTGCTGATGCTGGTCGCGGTGTCGATCATCTACATCATCCTCGGCATGTTTCTCGATCCGCTCGGCGTGCTCCTGCTCACACTGCCGATCGTGCAGCCGATGTTCGCCGCGCTTGGGCTCGACCCCATCTGGCTCGGCGTGATCGTCGTGAAATATATCGAGATCGGCCTCATTACGCCGCCCGTCGGGTTCAACGCCTATGTGGTGAAGAACGTTGTCGGCGACCGGATCTCCTTGGAGACGATCTTCCGTGGTATCGGCTGGTTCCTTGCCTGCGAGGCGGTCATCATGGTTCTGTTGCTGAGCTTTCCGGAACTGTCGCTGTTCCTTCCCAACATGATGCGCAATTGACCGTCATGCGGAAAAGCATTCATTCTTCATCCCTCAATTCCTGAGCGGGTGGACGTGAATGTTTCAGTTGGTCGATCTGGAGGCGTTTCTGGCTACGGCGCGCTTGGGAAGCTTTTCCGCTGCCGCGCGCGAGATGGGGACGGCCACATCGGTCGTCACCAAACGCGTTTCGCGGCTGGAAGATGTCGTCGGGACGAAGCTGTTCACGCGCTCCACGCGGAAGCTTGCCTTGACGCTCGACGGCGAGCGCCTGCGCCCGCGGTTGCAGGTGGTCCTCGCCGAGTTGCACGAAACCGTTCTCAACGGCGCAATCCGGGACAAATCCATCCGCGGCAGACTACGGGTCAAGTCTCCCACGACGGTCGGCACCATGTTTGTCGGCCAGTCGCTCGCGCGGTTCCAGAAGGCCAATCCGGGGGTCACGACCGAACTCTCGATGATGGACCGCTCGGTCAATCCCCTGGAAGAGAATTTCGACGTGGCGCTTGGCGCGCTGCCTTCCTCCTACAACAGCGTAGAGGACGTTCCTCTTTGCCAATATCACCGCGTGGTCGTGGCATCGCCGGATTTCATAAGACGCTACGGTGCGCCTCGCCGCCCGGCCGAGATCATCGGATACAATTGCCTCGCCTTCCTTCCTATCGGTATATCCTGGACCTTCAACAGTGAGGGAGGAACGCAGGTGGTGGATACCCGCTCGGTTTTCCTCGTCAACGACAGCCGCGTCCTGCTCACCGCCGCGCTTGAGGGGCTCGGCATCACGGTCCTGCCACGCTTTTTGGCGGATGCGGAAATCCAGGCCGGACGTCTTTGCCCGATCCTGGAGGATCATCCGATCACACCGCTGTGGTTCAAGGCGCTGGTGCCGCGAAACCGGCTGGAGCGTCCAGAGGTTGCCGCCTTGGTGCAGCACCTCAGGCAGGAATTCGTTTCTCTGCCTCCCTGCGGAAGCCATCCCACGGGGGAAGCGGCCGCGACGCAGTGACAAGGGCGTCGATGATCGCCTGGATCGTCGGGTTCGCCTGACGACCTTCGGGAACCAGAATCTTCATGTAGAGATCGGGCACGCGGAAGTCCGGGAAAATCTCGACCATCTCCCCGGCCTCCAGCGACGGCCGCGCCATGTATTCGGAGACGATCGCCACGCCCACGCCGCTTGCCGCCGCGTCGTGCAGAACGCGGCCGTCGGTCGCGCTGAATACGCTGTTGACCTCGACGGCCACCTCGCCGGAGGGGCCTTCGAAGGCCCACCGCGTTCCGCTCGCCGGAAAAGTGATGCAGTCATGGTGCGCCAGGTCGCGCGGATGCTGCGGGTTCCCGCGGCGCGAAAGGTAGGTGGGGGAAGCCACGATCACCCTGGGCAACGGGCAGAGGGGAATGTCGAACACATGCGGGAAGGTCGCCGGCAGCGCCCCGAGCGCAAGGTCGTAGCCTTCTTCCAGCGGGTTCACGGTTCGATCGACCATGGCGAGATCCATGCGCACGCCGGGATTGTCGATGCGGAACTGGATCAGCACATCGCTCAAATGCAGCGACGTGAGCGTGGACGGGCATTTGATGCGGACATGCTCCTGCGCTTTTGCAGCACCTTCCACGCCGTCGAGAGCCGCGTCGAGTTCGGCGAGGAGGGCGATGAAGCGCTGTTGATAGCCATGTCCCGCGGCGGTCAGCTCCAGGCCCCGGGTCGAGCGCATGAAGAGCTGCGTCTTCAATTGATACTCGAGCTGCGAGATGCGCTTGGAGACGACCGACGGGACCGTGTGCGATTCGCGCGCTGCGGCCGAGAAGCTGCCGGCCCGCGCGACGGTCAGGAATGCCCTTATGTTGGAGATGATATCCATTCGAGATTTCCGGCCTTGTTATCGGCCGCCTCTTCGGTTCGCTCCCCAAGGATCAGGTCCACGGCCCGCTCGGCGATCATGACGACCGGCGCGCAGGTGTTGCCGGAGGGGATGGTGGGCATGATCGAGGCGTCGACCACGCGCAGCCCCGCCATGCCGTGAACTTTCAGGCGGGCATCCACCACTGCCTCCGGCCCCGGCCCCATCTTGCAGGTGCCGACGGGATGGAAAGTGGTCGTGACGGTCCGGCGCGCATAGCCGAGGAGTTCGTCGCGGGTCCGAAGCCCGGCGCCGGGGGCGATCTCCTGCGGCTCGAAGCGCGCCATGGCGGGGGCGCAGGTGATCCGGCGGACGAGCTCGACCGAGCGCACAGCGATCTCGCAGTCATAGTCCGTGGCGAGGAAGTTGTGGAGGATTTCGGGCTGCGCCTTCGGCTCGGGGCCGGTGGCGTGGACGTGCCCCCGGCTTTCGGGGCGCAGAATGCAGACCGCCGACGTCATGCCGGGATAGTTGTGGATCGGCCCGCCCACGCGGTCGTAGCTGGCGGCCGAGGCGTGAATCTGCACGTCCGGGGCGGGTGCATCCTCCATCACTTTGGCGAAGACGGCAAGGAGTGCGGGCTGGGCGGATAGCGGTCCGCGCCGGCGCAGCACGTAATCCGCCCCCATGAGCGCCTTGCCGAACGGCGAGCTCACCCGGCTGTTGAGCGTCCTGGTATTGCGCACGCGGGTCTGCACGCGGATATGCCAGTGGTCCTGCAGGTTCTCGCCAACTCCCGGTAGCTCATGCACGGGGTCGACACCAAGCGCCTTTATCCGCTCGGCTGCACCGATGCCCGAACGCTCCAGGAGAATGGGCGTGCCGAATGCGCCCGCGCACAGGATCACCTCGCGCCGCGCCGTCGCAATGACCGTCTCTCCGTCCGCACGAAATGCCAACCCTGTGGCGCGTCTACCCTTACAGATAACCCGCTCGGCCATGGCGCCGGTGCGGACCGTCAGGTTCTCTCGGCCGGAGGCGGGGCGGAGGAACGCCTTTTCGGTGGATTGCCGGCGGCCGCGCATGACCTGCGCCTGGAAATACTGGACGCCCTCGTTTTCGCCGGAGTTGTAGTCGCGTGTCGCCGGGATGCCGATTTGCGTGGCGGCCTCGGCGTAGGCGTCGAGCACCGGCCAGCGCATTCCCGGATCGGTGATCTTCCACTCGCCCGTCTTGCCGCGCCCCTGCAGGTCCTCGCCGATGAAGTTTTCGGAGCGCATGAAGTAGGGCAGCACGTCGTCCCAGCTCCATCCCTCGTTCCCTTGTGCCGCCCAGTTGTCGTAGTCCCACCGGTGGCCGCGTACATAGACCATGCCGTTGATGCCGGACGAACCGCCCAGCATCCGGCCTCGCGGCAGGGGGATGGTGCGCCCGCCGCAGTGGGGCTCGGGCGCGCTTTTGTACATCCAGTCGAATTTTGGGTTGCCGAGAAGCTTCGGAAGCAACAGCGGCACCTCGATGTAAGGGTGCCGGCCGGAGCCGCCCGCTTCCACCATCAAAACGCGGATGTTCGGGTCCTTGCTGAGGCGGTTCGCAAGCAGGCAGCCGGCGGTGCCGCCGCCGGCGATGATGTAGTCATAGGTAAGGCCGCTCATCGATCCCTCTCAGTTCATCAACGCGGGCAGGAACAGCGCCAGCTGCGGAAAGGCGATCAGGAGCGTCACCACGATCAGGTCGCAGACCAGGAACCAGCCGACGCCGCGGAAGATGGTGGTCACCGGAATCTCACGGCCCGCGACGCCGCTGACCACGAAGACATTGAAGCCCAGCGGCGGGGTCAGCATGCCGATCTCGATGAACTTCACCACCAAGACGCCATACCAGACGAGGTCGAGGTCGAGCGCCGTCAGGAGCGGGATGAAGACCGGCATGGTGATCAGCATGATGCCGATCGGGTCGAGAAACATGCCGAGGACCAGGTAGACCGCCGTCATGGCGAGAACGACAGCCAAGGGATCGAGGCCGAGCGGGGCGACGAGGTCCGTCAGCATGGCCGAGGCGCCCGAGAAGCTCAAAAGGCGCGTGAACATCAACGCGCCCATGCCGACGAAGAAGATCTGCGCCGTCGTCATCACCGCCTCGCGCACAGCTTTCCAGAGCTTGGCAAGCGTCATGCGGCCTTGGACGACGGCGATGAAAAGTGCGAGGAGCGCGCCCGCCGCACCTGCCTCCGTCGGAGTGACGGTGCCGCTATAGAGCCCGCCGATCACGCCGAGAACGAGGACGAAGAGCGGCCAGATCTCGGCCAGCGCCCGCCAGCGCTCGCGGCTGAGGTTGCCGCCCGCGTGGGCGATACGCGGGGCAAGCGCAGGATTGCGCCAGCAGCGCAGGACGATCATGATCGTGTAGGCAATGGCGGTCATGAGGCCGGGGACGATACCGGCGATCAGGAGATTGACGATCGAGGTCTCGGCGAAGATGCCGTAAAGCACCATGAGGATCGAGGGCGGGATCAGCGCGGCGATGGTGCCGGCAGAGGCGACGACACCCGAGGCAAGGCCCTTGTCGTAGCCCGCCTTCAACATCTCGGGGATGGCGAGGCGCCCCATCGCGGCAGCGGCGGCGACCGACGAGCCGCAGCCCGCCGCAAACCCCGCGGAAGCGGCGTTGGCGGCGACGGCAAGGCCGCCGGGAAGGGCGGAGAGCCATAGGCGGGCGGCGTTGAAGAGTGCGGTGGCGATGCCCGAGACATAGACGATCGAGCCCATGAGCAGGAACATCGGGATCGCCGAAAGGTCCCAGTTGGCGGCGAAATAGTAGGGGATCTCGCGCAGCTGGCCGAGCGCGGCGTTGAAGTTGCGCAGCCACCAGAAGCCCGCGAAGCTGACGACGCCGAGCGCCACGCCGATCGGCGTGCGGACCGCAATCAGGGCCAGCACAGCGCCAAGGCAGACGAGGCTCAGGATCAGTCCATCCATCGGTTTCCGCTCATGCGTCGGGGATGCGGGCTTGATGGGGGCTCTCGCCGTCGTCCGGCAAGAGCAGGCGGGCGAGCCGCAGCGTCAGGCAGAGGAAGAGGCTCGCGCCCGCGATCGGCAAAAGCCAGCGCCCCGGCCAGACGATCATGTAACCGCCGGAGATCTCCAGCACTTCGCCTTGTTCCGTCCGTCGAGCGGCCGAAACCCAGCTCTCCCAGGTGAAGGCGAACATGTAGGCCATGCCGAGAAGCGTGGTGAAGATGGCGAGCGCGCGGCGCATCCACGGCCGCATGGCATCGGTGAACACACCGACCGAGATATGGTCGTCATACTTGCCAAGAAGGGCGATCGGCAGGAAGGCAACGGCGATCATGTAGTAGGCCGCGACCGTCTGGTTTGCCTGCCGCAGCGGCGCATTCAGCACCGTGCGCGCGAAGACGTCCACGCTGACATGGATCATCATCGTGAACCCGGCGAGGATCGCGAGCGCCAGAAGCGCCCGCGACCACAATTCCAGGAGCCGATCGATCCGGTCCAGCAATTAGAGGCTCCCCGGGTCGACCTTGGAGTAGACCTCTTCCCAGAGCGCCTTCTCGAAGGCCTCCACATCGGTCCCGATCTTGGCCGACAGGCCGCGCCACTTCACCAGCGCGGTGTCGTAGGCGTCGAGAAACGCTTCGGGGTGCTCGACGCCAAATCCCTTGGCAAAACCGATGGCGATGTTGCGCTGGTCCTTGATGAAATTGTCCATCAGCGCCTGCCATTCTTCGGGATTTTGCGGTTCGATCATCTTCACGCCGTTGTTGGCGATCTGGTCTTCCAGCACCTCGTTGGTGCGGATGATGAAATTGTTGATCGTGTGCGCCGCCGAAAGATGCACCACGGCCTTCAGGTGGGCGCGCTTCTGGTCCTCGGTGAAGCTGTCCCAAACGTCGTGGTTGATCATCAGGCCGATGATCGGGGCCGAAACGCCGAGCGAGAAGTCGGTCACGTTCTTGGCGAAATCGCCATAGCCGAAGGTCTTGAGCCAGTCGCCGATGCCTGTCGTACAGTCGATGCCGCCGCGCTGGAGCAGGGAGACCGTATCGATCAGCGAGACCTGGACCGTGTTGGCGCCTGCCATCTGCATGATGTTGAGCGGCGCGCCGGAGGAGCGCACCCGCAGGTTCTTAAGTTGGTCGACGGTTTCAATCGGATCGCGGCAGATCAGCATATAAGGCGCGCTGGCATAGCCCCCCATCGGCACCATGTTGAGCTTCTTGGTCTCCTCGATGCACGACGGGCAGTGCAGCATCACCACTTCGTTCGCCGCGCCAGCCGCCGCGACCGGGTCGTCGCCCGGTACGGCAAGTCCGTAGAGCGTGGCGGTGGAGGGGAGAAGGTTCGGGACGTAGTTGGTGGCCGCCACGCCGGCATCCATCAGCCCGTCCTGGATTGCGGCGAATGTCTCGACCCCTCCGGCGAGCTGGCCGCCGGCGATCAGGTTCCACTTGATCTCGCCGCCCGTATCCTCCTCGATCCGCCGGAAGACCTCCGGCAGGGCATCGGAATTTATATAGTCGGAGGCCGGGACCCAGGACCCGTAGGTGAATTCCGCCGCCGCCGCCGATGCCGTGGCCGTGGAAAGCGCCAGAGCAACGGTCGCGGTGAATACAGCCAGACGTCTCATCAAGTCTCTCCTCCCTTTGATGAGCAGTTCGTTCCGCGCCTTTGCCGCGCGGATTGGGATATTCCGGGATAGGGGGAAATGCTGCCTCGAACGGGGAGCGGTGCGAACGCGCCACCGCTTCGCCGGTAGCTGCACGCTGTGATATCGCTACCTTCCAGCTGCACTGGCATTCCTCCCGGTCAGGAGGCTATTCAATCGCGACTCGACAGGGAATGACTGATTTAGCGCTTACATCTTTCGCGAAACGCGAAGGCCGACCAGCAAACGATACCGGTATGCATCATTCCTTGGTGGAAGCATCCGCCCGCCTGGCGGCCGGCTCCGGAAGGTCCACCACCACATATTCGTCCTCGACCTCCACCGGCACGATGTCGGCAACGTAAGGCCCCTTGACGAGTTCCCCGCCGGCGACTGCCTCCACGGCATAGGCGCGGGTGCGGGTGGATTTCGGGTCACTCCAGGATTGCCCGGTACGCACGTCGTATTCCCAGCCGTGCCACGGGCATTTCAGCATCTCCGCTTTCCGGCACAGACGGTAGTCCCCCGGCCCGTCGCTCTCCACCGTTCCGGAGAGCCGGCCGCCCGACAGGCGGGCGCCGGCGTGCGGGCACCGATCGAGGAGGGCGAAGAACTCGTCGCCCACCCGTATCAGGCAGATTTCCCTGCCGGCGACCTCGATCCGGCGGATGCCCTTGTCCGGGAAGCCGTCCACACTTGCCACGACATGCCGGGTCATGCGTAGCCGTACAGCTTGCGAGCGTTGCCGCCGAGCACGCTCTCGCGCTGATGCGGCTCGACCGGGAAGCGGAAGATGCGGTAGGCGTCGTCGTAGTCCCAGTGTGGATAATCCGACGAATAGAGAATCCGGTCCCAGCCGATCCAGTCGATCACGTCGGCGATGTGGCGGCCGTTCTTCGGCTCTTCCATGGGCTGGGTCGCCCACCAGAAGTGCTCTTTCATATAGTCCGAAGGTTTGCGCTTCAGATGCGGAACCTCCTTGTGGAAGGTGTCGAAGTGCTTGTCCATTCGCCAGCCGAGCGCCGGCGCCCAGGAGAAGCCACCCTCGATGATCGCCACCTTCAGCTTTGGGAAGGCCTCCACAACACCCTCGATGATGAGACTGGTCACCAGTGCCTCGGAGCCTGGAACGAAGGTGTAGTGCTCCTGGAAATAGAAACTCGGCCAGCCGGTCCCGGTGGAGGGCTTGCCGGAGGAATAGCCGGCCGGATGCAGGCAGAGCGGCAAACCCGCCTCGGCCGCCGCCGCATAGATCGGCCAGTACTTGCGGGCGCCGAGCGTCTCGTTCGGGCGGGTGGACATGATCACCTGCGCGAACCGCCCGTCGCCGGCCCGCCGCTCGATCTCGGCGACGGCGGCTTCAGGGTTGTCCTGCGGCACCACGATCCCCGCCCTGAGACGCGGCTCGGGCTCCACCCATTCGGCAATCTGCCAGTCGTTCACCGCCCGGGCCATGGCCGCGGAGAGGTCGGGATTGCGTTCTTCCATGCCGCCGCGCCCCAACGCGATCAGGTGGCCCACCTCGATGTCGAGCAGGTCAAGATGCTGTTCGCGCAGCATCTCTAGGCTCGATCCGGGCGGTCCGTCCGCTGGACGCGCGTCCATGCGCATCCCGTTCGCGGTCATGCGTGGATAGGAGAGCTGTCCAACCAGTGCCTGGCGGATATGCGCGCCGAAGGTCTGCAAATGCTCGACCCAGCGCTTTTCCATATAGGGAAAGAGTGCCGCCGGCGATTTCTGGGTCGGATGGATATCGCAGTCGACGATGCGAAGCCGCGTCGTGCCCTCCGTTTCCACGAGCGGCCGGTTCATGTCGTCTCCTCCATGGCTTCGGCGGCCTGCCGCACCGCCGGATCGGCGGCAAGGCGCGGGTAGGCTTTGAGCGCGTTTCCGGCCAGGATGCCGGGAAGGGCTTCCTCGGGCAGGCCGGTCGGCAGGGGCTCGCCGCCGGTGAACTGCCTGTGCGGATAGTCGGTCGAATAAAGCAACATGTCGGTGCTGCCGATGTGCTTCAGGATCTGGCGGAGTTCCTCGGCACCCGGCGGATCGACCGGCTGCAGCGACAGGAACACACGTCCCGCCATGATCTCGGAGGGCTTGCGGTCCAGCCATGGTACCTCCTGGCGCACCCCGCGCCAGGTCTTGTCATTGCGCCAGATCGTCGTCGGCAGCCAGGCGAAGCCGCTTTCCAGGAAGACGACGCGCAGGTCGGGGAATTTCTGGAACACGCCTTCGCCGAGAAATCCCGTGAGGATGTTCTCGAAGGCCATGGACTGCATCACATAGTCCTCGAACTGGTAGGACGGCCAGCCGGACACGCTCGGCGGGATGCGATAGAGCCCGCCTGCATGGATCGCCAGCGTGAGGCCGTGTTTCTGGCAGGCCTCGTAGATCGGCCAGTAGTGGCGGTTTCCGTGATGGATCTCCTGCATGGCAAGCATCAGCACCTGCACGAACCGCCGGTCGCCCGAAAGCCGCTCGATCTCGGCGACCGAAGCCGCCGGGTCCTCGCCCGAGACGTAGATCGAGCCGCGCAGGCGCGGTTCGGCGTCGAGCCAGGCCGCCGCCACATAGTCGTTGACAGCGCTTAAGAGTGCCGCCCGCATGTCGGGATTGTGGAGCGCCACGACGCCGTGGAGCATCGAGGCAATCGCGATACCGGTCCCGAAGCGGTCGAGCGCCGCCGGCACGTCCAGCCCCTCGAAATCGGGATTGCGCGTAAGCGGCGCGTTCGCTGGATAGGAGGTCAGCCGGAACGGCATCGAGGGAAGTTCGCGGTCGACCACCTGCATTTGCCAGTATTCGTCGAGGAAGGGTAAAAGGTCGCCGACCTCCGCCTGCGGCAGATGAAAATCCGCATCGATGCGCAACGGTCTCCGTGACGGCACGTCGCTTCCTCCCGGCATTCGTCTCGAACGCGGATCATATTTCCAGCCTCTGCCTCGAGGAACTGAGCAATTCACGAAAGCACCTGTCGCGAAACGAGCGCCCCCGCGCGCGGGTTCATCGGCATGCTGTGGCCGCTCGCCCCGCGGGTTTTCGCGCTGGAGAAAAACAGGCGCGCCGAAATCCACTCTTCACGCGGGCCTCGGCACCCTGCAATAACGCACCCCAAGTCTCACGATCACGGCGTTTGCGGATGAGAGAAACGGCACACGGATAGGGCATGACAAGAACCGTCATCATCGGAGGAAGCCACGCGGCAGTCGCCGCGGCCAGCGCGCTGCGCCAATACGCGCCGGGGATGGAGATCGTCATCGTTTCCGAGGAAGAAGAGCTTCCCTACCAGCGGCCGCCCTTGTCGAAGGAGTATATGTCGGGCGCCATGAGCATCGAGCGGCTGCGGTTGCGCCCGCGCGAATGGTACGACGAACGGCGCATCGGCTTGCGCCTCGGCACTGCCGCGGCTTCGATAGACCGGCGCAAGAACGCGGTCCGGCTCGCCGACGGCGACACGCTCGCCTATGATGCGCTCTTGCTTGCCACGGGCGCCACCGCGCGCCGCCTGCCGGCTGAGATGGGCGGAGATCTTTCCAATGTGCGTGTCATGCGCACGCTGTCGGATGCCCGATGGCTGACGGCGGAAATGGCGGCCGGCAGGAAGGCGGTGGTGATCGGCGGCGGATATATCGGTCTGGAGGCGGCCGCGGAAGCGGCCAAGAAGGGGCTGAAGGTCACGGTGATCGAGGCCGCCGATCGGATCTTGAAGCGCGTGGCATGCAAGGAAACCGCCGCGGCCTTCCGCGCGCTGCACAAGGGGCACGGCGTCGATATTCTCGAGAATGCGCACGTCGAACGCATTCTCGAGAGGGACGGACTGGCCGGCGCGGTGCGGCTGAAGGATGGTCGGGAGCTGGCGCTCGACCTTGCAATTATCGGCATCGGCATCGACCCGAACGCGCAGTTGGCACAAGCGGCTGGGCTGGATGTGAGGGATGGGATCGTCGTCGACGACCATTGCCGCACAAGCGACCCAGCCATCTTCGCGGCCGGCGACTGCACCGTCTTGCCCTTTCAGGGGATGCCCACCCGCCTCGAATCCATGCAGAACGCACAGGACCAGGCCGCCATTGCCGCCGCCAACATCGCCGGGATGCCCACCGCCTACAAGCCGCATCCCTGGTTCTGGTCCGATCAGTATGATGTGAAGCTGCAGATCGCCGGGTTCAACCGGGGCTATGACGCCGTGCTTGCGCGGCCGGGCAAGCGCGGGGGCTCGGTCTCGTTCTTCTATTTCAGGCAAGGGCGGCTGATCGCGGTGGACAGCCTGAACGACGCGGCGACCTATGTCATGGCGCGCAAGCTCCTGGAAGCGGACGCGGTGATCACGCGCGCCGAGATCGCCGACGAAGCCTTCGATCTGCGGGAAAGGGTCAAGGCCCTTTCCATTGAACGTTCGGCCGCAGAGTAGGCAAAACGGATGGACGAAAAGATCCCACGAGTGAAGCTTCCCGAACTGCCGATCGAGGGGGGATGCCAGTGCGGCAACCTCGGCTATCGAATTATCGCGGCGCCACTCACCTACTACGTCTGCCACTGCACGGACTGTCAGAAGCAGTCCGGCAGTGCGTACGGCTCGTCTCTGATGGTTCCCGCGCAGGGCATCGAACTGCACGGCCCGTTCGAGACTTACGCCTGCAGGGGTGGCTCGGGCAGGATGTCGGACCGCGTCTTCTGCCCCACCTGTGGCGGACGCGTGACGCACCAAATCCAGGGTAGCGACGTCGTCGTGGTAAAGCCAGGCACGCTTGACGATACCTCCTGGCTGAAACCGGCCGGGCACATCTTCACCGCGAGCAAGCAACCCTGGGTCCCGTTGCCCGAAGCGGGTGCTCTCCTGTTCGATCACGGGCCGGACATGCAGGCGCTGCGGGATCGCTGGTGCCGGATGATCGGTGGAACAACGATATCATAGGGCTGGAGACCGCGTCGTATCAGCGCCGGGGTAAACCCTTGGGCCTGAGCGCCCGCTTCTGGGCCGCGATACGGAAAGGTGCGTTGGCTGCACCGTAGCCTTTGTAGTCGCCACGGCGCTCCACGATCTCAAAGAAGAAGCCTTCGGCGTAAGTAGTGCTGTAGAACTGGAGATACTCGCCCGTTTCGTCGCGATCATAGAGGATGTTGCCGGCACGAAGGCGGTCTGTCAGGCTGGGCTCGAGTCCGAACCGTGCTTCCAGATCCTCATAGTAGTTCGGTGAGATTTCGAGCGAGCGGAAACCGAGCGTTCGCATGCGTTCGGCCGTGGCGAAGATGTCAGCTGTCGCGAAAGCGAGATGCTGGACCGTGGAGCCGAAGCTCTCTGCCAGAAAATGACCGGCGAGCGTCTTGCGGTTTTCCGCTCCGTTGAGCGTCAGGCGCAGCGCTCCGTCTTCCCCCTCGATGACCTGGCTGCGGACCAGGCCGCCGGGATCCACGACGTCCACCATGGGCAGCTTCCGGGTCTTCAATATGGAGGTATAGAAAAGCACCCAGGTCAGCATTTCCTCGTAGTTCATGGTCTGCGCGATGTGGTCGATTGCCAGCAGACCGGCGTCCCCGATATCGGGAGATGGGAGCCACTCGAATTCGATGTCCCAAACTCTGGCCAGTTCGCCGCCGTCGATGAAATAGATAACGCCGCCGCCCACGCCGCGGATCGCCGGGATTGCGAGCTCGCCCGGCCCGTGCTTCTGCTCAAACGGTTCGGCGCCGAGCGCACGGGCGCGCGCCACGGTAGCGGCCGCATTCTCGACGCGGATGCCGATGGCGTAGGCGTTCGTCCCGTGAACGATGTAGGAGGTGTGTGCCAGGCCTTCGCGCTCGGTGTTGATGATGATGTTGATACCGCCGGCGTCCGGTCCCTGGCGCCACAGAACCACATCCTTGTTGCGATGCCGTGCGCGCGGCGTGAAGCCCATGGTGGAGAGCATCTCGCCGAGTTGCGACGCCTCTTCCTCGTTTGCGGCGAATTCGATGAACTCGACGCCCTCGACCCGCACGCGCTCCGGCATGGCCGGCACGGCGATGGAGATTCCGGGCTCTGCGTGGCGCACGTCGTCCATGAGGTTCACCAGCGAGCGGCGGCCATCCACCGCGATCGTCTTCGGTGAGCCGCCGCGGAACTGGTCGTTGAATATTTCCAGCGACAGCGGGCCGGCATATCCGGTCGCCGCCACGGCACGCATGAAATCGACGACGGGCAGGTCTCCTTCGCCGGGCATGTTGCGATAGTGGCGGCTCCACGAGAGCGTTTCCATCTCCATGCGCGGTGCGTCCGCTAGCTGGACAATGAAGATGCGGTCGCCGGGTATCGAACGGATCGTGTCGACGTCGATGCCACGCGCCAGCGTATGGAAGGAATCCAGGATCAGGCCGATATTGGGGTAGTCGGCCCGGCGCACGATCTCCCAGGCATCGCGATGATCGTTGATGTGGCGCCCCCAGGCGAGCGCCTCGTAGCCGACGCGCAAGCCGCGCCGCGCGGCGCGTTCCCCCAATTCGCGAAAGTCGGCGGCGGCCCGGTCGATGCCGCCCAATGCTGCTGGCGAAACGTTCGAGCAGACCAGCATGAGGTCCGTGCCGAGTTCCTGCATGAGATCGAACTTGCGCTCCGCCCGAGCGAAGGCACGGGCGCGCTGCGGCTCGGGCAGCCCTTCGAAATCCCGGAATGGCTGGAACAGCGTGATCTCCAGGCCATGGTCACGGATCATCTTGCCGACCTCGGCCGGGGTTCCGTCGAAGGCCAGGAAATCGTTCTCGAAGATCTCCACCCCGTCGAAACCGGCAGCGGCGATTGCCGCCAGTTTTTCCCGCAGATCTCCGCTTATGGAGACGGTGGCGATGGATGTCTTCATGCGTCCAGCTTTTCGAGCCCCACCGCGCCAAGTGCGTTGCGCAGTTCCGTGGCGTCGACCTCCTGCCCCGTGAAATGCCGAAAAGCGTCAATGCCTTGGTGAAAGAAAAGCTCGTAGCCGCTCATCACCGCGAGGCCGGCATCCAAGGCGAGGCGCAGAAAGCGCGTCTCAACGGGCGTATAGACCGCATCGAACGCCCAGGCCGCACCACGAAAGCTGTCGCCTTCCATCGCCGTTCCAGGATGGCCATCCATGCCCAGAGGTGTGCAGTTGACGAGCCCGTCCGCGCCGTTCGTCGCTGCCGATATCGAAGGCATGGACGCGACATTCATCGCCACTTGCGCCGCCACCAGCGCGCTTGCCAATTCATCGGCCTTTCTGGTGTCGGTGTCGAAGATGCGCAATTCGCGCGCGCCAAGGCGGGCCAGGGCAAAGGCAATGGCCTTACCGACGCCTCCCGCACCGGCCATGGCGACCACACCCGGTCCGGAATCGCCAAACGCCGCCCGGAAGGCGGAAACGAATCCCGTATAATCGGTATTATGCCCCTGCGGCTGCAGGCCATCGTAGAGAATGGTGTTGCAAGCGCCGATTTTCGCGGTCACCGGGTCCTGCATCGAAACCCGCGGCACAACCTCTTCCTTGTAGGGATAAGTGACGTTGATGCCGCGAAAGCCCGCGGACGCGCACCAATCGAACACAGCCTCGAATTCGAGCCCGAGATCGCGCGGTATCAGCCGCTCGTAAGTCACGTCGAGTCCACACAGCCTGCCAGCCTCGACATGAAGCCGGGGCGAACGTGAGCGAGCGATGTTGTCGCCGATAAGGCCGAGCCGTATGGCGGCCATGCACTGAACCTCTAGCTCTAGACCAGTTCATCGTTTCATAGAATCGATGAACTGGCCTAAGTTGTTGTTTTGTCGCAATTCCGGACGGAAAACCGGTTCTCACTTTTCCTGGAATTGCTCTAGGGCAGTTTGGAGGAGCTTATCCGGCGGACGCCGATTTTTCAACACACAATACGCATTTCGTATGGTGTTTTCTATTATCTCATATCTATGGTCTAGCGGATCGTGCCCGTCGCCAAGGCGTGTTCGACGCCGCCTTCGACATGTCGCACGAGCACCTCGCGCGCGCGCACCGAATCCCGCTCGAGCGCGCACTCGAGGAGAATTCTGTGCTCTTCGGCCGCTATGTCGCCTCGGAAGGAAAGGGCTATCATCTGGTAGCGGAGGTATTTATCGAACACGCCTGCGTGCGTATCCATCAGAACCGAGGAGCCGCAGGCCGAGATGAGCGCTTGATGGAATTCCCAGTCGTACCGCTTCCATAGCTCGGTCTCGCTGCGGTCTCCCTCACTCATGCGCCTCTCCAGTGTGGCGAGCTTGTGATGGGCGGCCACCACGCGCCCCTCCCATTCCATGTCTCCCGCCGCCAAGGACTGCTCAAGTGCGTGATTTTCGAGCAGCAGGCGCAGGGCGGCGATTTCGCGCAGGTTCTCCACCGAGACCGGCGCGACCTCGAAGCCGCGTTGGCCCTCCGCCAGGACAAGGCTCTCGGAGGCAAGCCTGTTCAGGATTTCGCGCAGCGTGCTGATGCTTGCGCCGTAGCTGTCCCGCAATTTCTCGAGCTTGAGCTTCTGGCGCGGTGCGAGCCGCCCGAACACGATATCCGCCCTTATCCGACGATAGGCGTTTTCTCCGACGGTCGGAATCTGACCGCTCTGACCCTGAGGCGCATCGTGTTTCATATGATTCTGATAATATCGGAGAGAAGGCCGTGCAACGGCATTCGCCAAATTATCCAGCGAGCAGGCCGGCACTGAGCGTATGCTCAACGCAGGAACGGATGTGGTGGCCTAGAACTTCCATTGCTGTGGCATGGTTGCGCTCGACCGCGCATGCGAGCAGTTGCCGGTGCTCATCGGATGCTGCCTGTCCCCGGTAGATCACGGCGATGATCTGATAGCGCAGATAGTGATCGAATATCTGTCTATGGGCCTCCATCAGCGCGCGGGAGCCGCAGGCGGATATCAGTGCGCCGTGAAACTCGCGGTCATAGCGCTTCCACAGTTCGGTCTCGCTGCGATCGCCCGCGCCCATGCGCGCTTCCATGCGCGCCAGCTTATGATGTGCGGCAACGACGCGCCCTTCCCATTCGACATCGCCACGCTCGAAAGACTCCTTCAATGCATGCCCTTCGAGAAGCTCGCGCATTACGGCCACCTCGCGGAAGTGCTGCTGCGAAACGGGCGCGACCTCAAAGCCCCGCTGCCCCTCGGCAACGACAAATCGCTCGGACGAAAGCCGGCTGAGAATCTCGCGCAGCGTGCTGATGCTCGCCAGATAGGCAGGTTTCAGCCCATCCAGGCGCAGTCGCGCGCCCGGCTGCAGCTTACCGAAAATGATGTCATGGCGAATCTGCCTGTAGGCATTCTCGCCTGCCGTATCAACGGCGGGAACCGACTTTGCCATATGCTGCCATCCTGATCTTCGAAGCTCATGGCAGGTTCGGCGGGGTTCGGCAAGATCGTGTCGGGATTTGAAATATGAATGATGTAAGCAATAATACCAGATATTATGAGAAATATATATTGATCGCCGATCTATCTAGTGGCGAGAGTCCGTTCTCGACGGTTTTCGGCTGCCGGCCACCGTCGCGAAATGGCCAGGGAGGAATGCCATGATCAATTTGACCAGACGAACGCTGGTGGCGGCAGGCGCTGCCCTGGCGCTTGCCGGCTTCGCCACCACGGCCGTGGCTCAGGACAAGATCCAGCTGCGGTTCTCGGCGGTCTTCTCCGAGCAGGACATCCGGGCGGAGATGATGAATAAATTCGCCGAGGCGATCGGTGACGAGTTCGACTACCAGGGCTACTACGGCGGCACGCTGTTCAAGCAGGGTACCGAACTGGTCGCGTTGCAGCGCGGCAATCTGGAGATGGGCAACATCGCGCCGCAGGATATCTCCAACCAGATTCCCGCATGGTCGGTGCTGACCTCGGCCTACCTCTTCCGCGATGCCGATCACCTGCGCACGTTTTTTGAAAGCGAGCCTGGCGCGGAAATGAAGCAGATGGTGGAAGATCAGCTTGGGGTGAAGATCCTCGGCCCCACCTATTTCGGCTCCCGCCAGGTCGGGCTCAATCTCGACAAGAAGATCGAAACGCCGGAGGACATGTCCGGGATCAAGTTGCGGATGCCCGGCGGCGATGCCTGGCAGTTTCTTGGCCGGGCGCTCGGCGCCAATCCGGTTCCGATGGCCTATGCGGAGGTCTATACCGGGTTGCAGACGGGAGCGATCGACGGGCAGGACAACCCGCTGCCGAACGTCCAGAACATGAAGTTCTACGAGGTGATGAAGCAGATCGTTCTGACGTCGCACCTCGTCGGCTACGACCTGCTTACCATCTCGCTGGACACATGGAATGAGCTGACGCCGGAGCAGCAGGAGAAGGTGCAGGCGGCCGCCGATTCCGCGATCGAGTGGAGCACCGAGGAGCACCTGAAGCAGGAGGACGAACTGGCAGCCTTCTTCCGCGAACAGGGATTGGATCTTTACAAGCCGGATGTTGATGCTTTCCGCGCCCACGCGCAGGAGATCTATCTGGGATCGGATCTCGCAAAGGACTGGCCGGAAGGCATGGTCGATCGCATCAACGCTCTTTGACTTCAGGGTTTGGAGGTGCCGTGGCCCGCCTTGCGGCGGGTCACATTATCTTGCCGCGCACGCGGCACGTTGGTCTTGCCTGGAGGTCTGCATGCGGCTGTCTAGCGTTGGACAATTCCTCTACCGGCGGGCGGAGAATATTCTCGCGCTGATGCTCGCCATCATGTTCCTGGCCTTTATCGCGCAGATCGTCTTTCGCTATCTCCTTAACCTGCCGATCGGCTGGGCTTCGGAACTTACGGTCATCATGTGGCTCTGGTTGGTGCTGTGGGGGGCGTCCCTGGTTCTGACGGAGGACGAGGAAATCCGCTTCGACCTCGTCTACGGAGGCGTCGGGCCGAGGGTGCGTCGCTTCATGACGGTCGCGGGATCGATCGCGCTGCTCGTCCTCTACTTGTTCTCGCTGCCGGCAGTCGTGGATTACGTGACCTTCATGAAGGTCCAGGCAACGGCCTATATGAAAATCCGCTTCGACTATCTCTTCTCCATCTATCTGATCTTCGTGAGCGCCGTCATCGTCCGCTACTGCTGGATTGTCTGGCGTGCGCTGCGTTGTAGCCCGAGCGCCGGTGAGACCGGGATCGCCATACGCCCCGGTTCCGGAACCTAGGCATGCCGGATCCCTTTCTGATCTGCATTCTCACGATCATTGCGCTCAGCCTGCTGGGGTTGCCGATCGGCCACGCCATGATCGCGGCGTCCATCCTCTATCTCTACCTCGCCGGGCTCGACATGGGCACCGCCGCCGAGCAGCTGCTGAACGGTATATACACCAGCTATATCCTGCTCGCCGTGCCGCTTTTCATCCTCTCGGCGGAGATCATGAACAGCGGCTCCATGACGGAAAGGCTGTTGCGCTTTTGCAATGCGCTGGTCGGGCGGTTCCGCGGCGGCCTGGCCCAGGTCAACGTGGTTCAGTCGATCATCTTCGCCGGAATGTCGGGATCGGCAATCGCCGACGCCGCCGGCATCGGCAAGATGATGCAGAAGATGATGACGGATGGGGGACGCTACCCCGCCAGTTTCGCCGCGGCCCTCACCGCCGCCACGGCCGTCATCGGCCCGATCATCCCGCCGTCGATCCCGATGGTGCTCTATGCGCTCGTCTCGGATGCCTCGATTGGGTACCTGTTTCTCGGCGGCATGATTCCGGGGCTGCTCATGGGCCTGCTGCAGATGACACTCGTCGTCTGGTCGGCCCGGCGACGCGATTTTCCGGTCGAGGAACCCGCCCCGCTGCGACAGATACCCCGTATCACGATCAGGGCGTTGCCCGCGCTTTTCATGCCGGTGGTGCTCCTCGGCGGCATCTATTCCGGGATCACGACACCGACGGAAGCGGCGGCGATCGCGGCGGCCTATGCATTCCTCATCTCGGCGCTGCTCTATCGGACCGTAACGCTGCGCGGCACCTACCAGACATTGCTGTCCAGCGCCCGCACCACGGCCTCGATCGGCATGCTCATCGCCGGTGCGTTGGTGTTCAACTATGTGGTGACCGTGGAGAACATCCCGCGCACGCTGACGGCGTTCATGCAGGGCCTCGATCTCTCCCCGACGGCATTTCTGATCATGGTCAACGTGCTGCTTCTTGCGCTGGGCTGTCTGCTGGAAGGCACGACCATCATCCTGATCGTCCTGCCGGTCCTCATCCCGACCGCCGAGGCGCTCGGCGTCGATCTGGTCCATTTCGGCGTCGTCTGCGTGGTGAACATCATGATCGGGCTGATCACGCCGCCGTACGGCCTGCTGCTCTTCATCATGACGAATATCGGCAAAGTCTCGTTGCGCGCGCTGGTGCGCAACATCCTTCCGTTCCTCTACGCGATGCTGGTGTCGCTGGCGCTGATCACCTTCTTCCCCGGTCTCGTCCTCTTTCTCCCGCGCCTTCTCGGCTATCAAGGATGACCCCATGACCGCGCCGATCTACGTCCTCAACGGCCCTAATCTCAATCGTCTCGGTAAGCGGGAGCCCGAGATTTACGGCCGAACAACGCTCGCCGAGGTTGAGGCAATGTGCAGGGAGGCGGCCGATGTGATCCAGCTGGAGTTCCGCCAGTCCAACCGCGAGTACGAGATCGTCGAGTGGGTGCATGAGGCAATTGACACACCGGCGGCGGGGATCATCATCAATCCGGCCGCCTTTACCTTCACCTCGATCGCCATTCTCGATGCGCTCAAGATGTTCCCCGGCCCGGTCATCGAGCTGCACATTTCCAACATCCACCGCCGCGAGGAAATCTATCACCGCTCGCTCGTGTCCAGGGTCGCCACCGCCGTGATCGCCGGTCTCGGCCCGAGCGGCTATCCAGCGGCAGTCAGGGCGATGAAGCAGTTGCTCTCCGAGCGCGCCCCGCCTCCATAGCGTGATATGCCGGCCGGCCGCTCGGGCTTCAGTCCTATCGGTACAGCACCACCGGTATCTTGCACGAGCGTATCATCTCGGTCGTCGTCGAACCGATGATGAGGTTGCGGATGCGGTTGTGCCCATAAGCGCCCATGATGAGCAAGTCGATGCCCTCCTCTTCAACGATCCCGCTGATGACCTTGTGAGGCTCACCCGGCAAAAGCCGGGACGTCACATCGTAGCCGCCGCCTTCGAGAAGGCGCCGGGCGTCATCGAGCTTCTTCGTGTTCTCGGGCGTGTCCGGACCGACGGTCACCAGATGGCAGTCGAGCCCCGCATAGAGCGGGCTGCGCGCTACATGGTCGAGCGCCATCATGCTGCTCGTCCCGCCATCGTAAGCGATCAGCAACTTCTGTATCGGTTTGAAGGCCCGTGAGGCGACGAAGACCTGCTTTTTCGCGGCGCGCACCACACGTTCAAGATTGGAGCCGAGATGCAGCTTGGCGAAGTCGGCCGCTTCGCCGCGCTTGCCGATGACCAGCATCTCCGACTGCGCCTCGAACTCGGTCGCTGTCTCGACCACGTCGCCGATGCGAAGCAGCAATGAAATGTCATCGACACCGGCCTCGACCAAACGCGCCTTCGCATCTTCGAGAATGGCCCGGCCACGCTTCTGCGCAAGCTTTGCGCGCGCTTCGTCGAGGGCGCTCAACTCTTCGAGAAGCGCCGAGCGCGCGCCGAGCGCAATGTTCCCGGAAAGGTTTGCCGGTTCGCTGGAGGTGTCGCGCCGGCCGATCACGTGAAGCAGCTCTATCCCGACTTGGGTACGGCCGGCGATCCAGGCTGCATGGTCACATACGCTCGATGCATAGACGGAGCCATCGATAAGGGCTGTGATTTTCGTCATGGTTTCCCCTCCTTGGCCTAGTGGCCCATCAGGCGTTCCATCGCGCCGGGCTTGTCATGGATCGCAAGCCGGTCGACGATGGTTTCGCTCGCTTCGTTGAGACCGATGATCTCGACATCCGCCCCCTCCCGGCGGAACTTGAGCACGATCATGTCGAGGGCCGCAACGCTGGAGATATCCCAGATATGCGCGCGACTGACGTCGATCGTGACCTTCTCCAGCGCCTCCTTGAAGTCGAAGGCAGCGGTGAAGTCCTCCGCCGAGGCGAAGAAGATTTGACCCTCGACGGTGTAGCGGCGCTCGCGGCCGTCTTCAAGGAGCGTGGAGGAGACGCGGAAGATCTGCGCGATCTTCCAGGCGAAGAAGAGACCGGACAGAAGCACGCCGGCGCCCACCCCGATCGCAAGGTTGTGCGTGACAACCACGCAGACGACGGTCGCCAGCATGACGATCGAGGACGATTTCGGGTGGGTCCGCAGGCTTTTGATCGACGACCAGGAGAAGGTGCCGATCGACACCATGATCATGATCGACACCAGCGCCGCCATGGGAATGGCACTCACGAGATCGCCGAGCACGACCACCATAAACAGCAGGAACGCGCCGGCGGCGAAGGCGGAGAGCCGCCCTCGGCCACCGGATTTCACGTTGATGATCGACTGGCCGATCATGGCACAACCGGCCATGCCGCCTATGAAGCCGGTGGCCGTATTGGCGATACCCTGACCGATGCATTCCTGGTTACGGTTCGACGGCGTATCGGTGAGGTCGTCGACGATCTGTGCCGTCATCAGCGATTCCAGAAGCCCGACAGCCGCGACCGCCGCCGAATAGGGCAGGATGATCATCAGCGTTTCGAGGTTGAGCGGGATGTCGGGGATCAGGAAGACCGGCAGCGTCGACGGCAGTTCGCCCATGTCGCCGACGGTACGCAGGTCGAAGCCGAAGATCATGGCGACGGATGTGAGCGCGATGATGCAGACAAGCGGCGAGGGGATCGCCTTGGTGAGATATGGAAAGAGGTAGATGATCGCCAGGCCCGCGGCGACCATGACATAGGTGAGCCATGGCACGCCGGTCAGTTCCGGGATTTGCGCCATGAAGATCAGGATCGCCAGGGCGTTGACGAAGCCGGTCATCACCGAGCGCGAGACGAAGCGCATGACATAGCCGAGCTTCAAGAGCCCGGCGGCAATCTGGAGAAGGCCGGCAAGCACCGTCGCGGCGAGAAGATATTCCAGACCGTAATCACGCACGAGCGTGACCATCAGCACGGCGGTTGCCGCGGTCGCCGCCGAAATCATGCCGGGCCGCCCGCCAACGAAGGCAATCAGGACGGCGATCGAAAAGGAGGCGTAAAGGCCGATCTTTGGATCGACGCCGGCGATAATGGAAAAGGCGATGGCCTCTGGAATGAGCGCGAGGGCGACGACGAGGCCGGAGAGCAGGTCTCCGCGCACATTGCCGAACCACTGCGCGCGATAGGCGGACAGAAAGGGCATGTCAGTGATGGTTCCGATCTTTGGAGGGTGCGCGGCCGAAGAGTGGGCCACACAGGGCAACGGCTTTGTTCAAACGGTAGTCCGGCGGATCGGCGGCCGGAAGAGCCACCCGGGATTTCACCGGGTCCTGATGGATGGCTACGCCATACTGAAGCGGTGCCGTTGCCGCAATGGCGCGTCTGCATGGCTGCTATGCGCCTGGCTTACGCGATTCATCTGGGCACTGTCGCCGTGTTGCGCTGCCCGCGTTTGAGCCAAGTCCGCGGCGGTTCGCCAATCATACGCCGAAACATGGTGATAAAGGCGGCGACGCTGTCATAGCCGAGATCGAGCGCGATGGTGGTGACCGGCTCACCATCGGCAAGGCGCGGCAGCGCGGCGAACAGGCATGCCTGCTGCCGCCACATGGAAAGGCTCAGCCCGGTTTCACGATGGAACGTGCGGGTGAAGCTGCGGCGGCTCATCCCCGCCGCCTTAGCCCATTCATCGATCGTGGTGTGCGGCGAGGGCGCCTCGAGGAAGCGCCGGCAGAGGAGGGCGAGCTGTCGGTTGGCGGGAAAGGGGAGTGCCAGCGGCCGCTCCGGCAGGTTCGGGATCTCGTGCAGGAGGAGATCCAGGATAAGTGTGCCGCGGCCGGCGGGCGGTTCCTCACGCGGCAGCGCCATCGCCTCGACGATGAGGTTCCGCATCAAACCGGTGATGGAGAATACGCGCAGGTCCTCCGGCAGTCCGGCGATCGCGCCCAGCCGCACGTAGACGGAGCGCATCTGGACGTCGCCCAGCATGTCCACCGCATGGTCGACGCCGGCCGGCAGCCAGATCGCGTGTTCCGGCGGCACCATCCAGCGCCCGTTGCCGGTGCTCACCATCACGACTCCGGAGAGCGCATAGAGAAGCTGCGATCGGTTGTGGCGGTGCGTTTCTACATGGTGCCCATCCGGATAGTCGGCCGGCAGTGCAACCACATTGGCTTCCGCTGCCTCAATCCATTGACGCCGCCACCGGTCGGCGCCGACCAGCGGCCCGTCGTCCGTCTCATGCGCGCGCAATTCCACCATTGCTTGGCCCACTTTCGAAACTTTTGGACCAAAACACGAAAGAAGAACACAAGCAATCGGCCTATGAGGAACCATCGCAACGTCATGGAACCGATCTTGAGCGACACGTCCGCAGTCACCGCCAGAAGCTCCGCCGAGACCACAGCCTTCGTTGTGATCGCTGCCGTCAGCGTCTGTCATCTCATCAACGATGTGATGCAGTCGCTGCTCGCGGCGATCTATCCGATGCTGAAGCAGGACTACGGGCTCGACTTCTGGCAGATCGGGCTGCTGACGATGACGTTCCAGGGAACGGCATCGCTGCTGCAGCCGATGATCGGGCTTTTCGCCGACAAGCGCCCGCTGCCCTATTCGTTGCCCGTCGGCATGGGCGCGACCTTCGTGGGACTGATGTTCCTCGCTTTCGCCGGCCAGTATGCCCTCCTCGTCCTCGGGGCTGCGCTGATCGGACTTGGCTCGGCGGTTTTCCATCCCGAATCATCACGCGTGGCGCGGCTTGCCTCCGGCGGGCGCTACGGGCTCGCGCAGTCCCTGTTCCAGGTGGGCGGCAATTTCGGCTCCGCCGTCGGGCCGCTGCTTGCCGCTTTCATCGTCGTGCCACGAGGCCAGGCCAGCGTTGCCTGGTTCTCCGTCGCCGCGCTCGTCGGGATGATGATCCTCTGGCAGGTCGGTAACTGGTACGCCCGCTATCAGGCCACCGCGGCACGGCGGCCCAAGGCTATCCCCACAGTAGCCGTTCCGCGGCGAAAGGTCGTGATCGCGCTTGTCGTGCTGACGATCCTCACTTTCTCGAAGAATATCTATGTCGCCAGCTTTTCAAGCTATTACACCTTCTATGTCATCGACAAGTTCGCCGTATCGGTACAGACCTCGCAGGTGCTCCTCTTCGTCTTTCTCGGGGCGGCCGCGGCCGGAACGATCCTCGGCGGGGCGGTCGGTGACCGTCTCGGCGCCAAGGTGGTGATCTGGGTTTCTATTCTGGGGGTGGTGCCGTTCACCCTCGCGCTGCCCTATGCCAACCTCGAATGGACCATCGTGCTCTCCGCCATTATCGGCTTGGTGCTCGCCTCGGCCTTCCCCGCCATCGTCGTGATGGCGCAGGAACTCGTTCCCGGGCGGGTTGGGATGGTGGCCGGTATTTTCTTCGGTTTCGCTTTCGGCATTGCCGGCGTCGCGGCGGCGCTGCTGGGCGTGGTGGCTGACGCGAAGGGTATCGGTTACGTGTATTGGCTCTGCTCGTTCCTGCCGCTGCTCGGGCTTCTGACCGTTCTGCTTCCGAACATCAGGCCGGCGGCGCGGGCCGAGGTCGCGGCGACTGCCGGCACGGATGTGTCGCGCACGTGACATAAAGGGGCGACATGGTCTGTCCTCTTGAGATGAGTGGAGGGCCTCCTTGCCTGTTTCCTACGATGCCGTCCTTGCCGACATGGTTTCCGCAGCCCGCGAGGCGGGGGCGCTGACGCTTGAGCATTTCGGACGGTTTCGTGATCTGGAAATCCAGGTCAAGGGACCGGCTGATTTCCTGTCCGAAGCGGATATGGAATCCGAGACGCTGATCCGCGAAAGGCTGCTCGGCAAATATCCCGAATGGAGCTTCACCGGCGAGGAATTCGCGGCAATCGAAGGCGCGGACACCCGCTATCGCTGGCTGGTCGATCCTATCGACGGCACCACCAATTTCATCAACGGCATGCATTACACCATTTCGATCGCCCTGCGCCGCGGGGACGAGACAGTATGCGGCGCGCTCTATAATCCGGTCGCCGACGAAATGTTTACCGCCATCAGGGGCGCCGGCGCCTATCTCAACGGGCGGCGTTTGTCGGTATCGCGGCAGGCGGATCCGCGCTTTTTTGCCGTGGGAACCGGACTGCCCACTAGCAACCTTGCCCTTTACCCGGGCGCCTATGAGCGGCTTGACCGAATTCGCAACCCCATCGGTGCGGTGCGGGTCGTGGGGTCGAGCGCCAACAGTTGCGCGCATGTGGCCTGTGGGCGTCTGAGCGGGTATTTCGAGGAGTCCGGCCTGCTCGACTGGGCCGTGGGCGTCCTACTGGTGCAGGAAGCAGGCGGGATCGTCACCGACTGGTGGGGACGCGGGCCGGAATTTTATGAAAAGACCGGCGCGGTGATCGTCGCCAACCCGGCTTGTCACGCCTATCTTCTCGAAAAACTCAAGGATGCCCCGCGCAGGGACCCGCGTTAGACCAGAACAGTTCATCGTTTCATGGAGGACGCCTCAAGGGCCATCGCGAGCCCCTCCGGATCGTCGGTGCTGATCTGGTCCGCCTTGAGCGCCAGCAGGCGCTCGGCTGCGGCGAGGCTCGTTGGGCTTGCGTCGGGAAGCGTCCAGGCATCGACGCGCCGGCCGCCATTATGGAAGGCGCCGATAAGGTCGAAGCCGGCTCGATCGGCCGCCAGCACCAGGCGGTAGTCGAGATAGATCATTTCCGCTTCGGGAGCAGCAGCGAGGGCTTCGGCGGCGAAGGCGGAGAAGTCACGCGAGGCTTCCAGGTGCTCGAAGATTGGGCCATAGCAGGGATCGTAGCCAACACGGAGCCCTTCTACGCCTTCGGCCAGCAGCCGGACGGCCTCCGCATCGCCCGAGGACAGGATCATGTGGTGGGCGACGGGCTTGACACTGGCCTTGAAGGCGGCAATGGCGGCAGCGTCCAGCGCCGCGGCATCTTCCTTGAAATCGAGCTGAAGCAGCGCATCGGGATGGATGGGGCCTTCGGTGAGCAGGGCGCCCAGATCCTCCAGCAACATCACGCGGTCCGGGATGGGCCGGCCGTCGTTACCGCGAAGATTGAGCGCGCGCAGGGTTTCGGCGCGGCAATCGGCGACGCGGCCGGCTCCTGTCGTCTCCCGCTCCAGCGTCAGGTCGTGCAGGATGGCATAGCCGCGGTCGGCGTGGATCACCAGGTCCACCTCGACGCTGGCGCCAAGGCGCATACCTTCGTGGATGCGGCGGCCGGTGAACACCGGATCGCTGGCCCGGCGCCGGCCGCGATGCCATTTGAGCCAGGTGCGGTGGCCATTGCGGATGATCACGCGAGGGTCAGCCATTGCTGCGGACCACGCGTCTTCCGGCGGGGCGCGATTGCTCCTCGACCTGGGCCCCGCGATAGATCAGCGCGTTGTCGCGGTAGGCAACGATGGTACCGACGTTGAAATCGACCGGTCGGCCTGCTGTCCAAGCTTCGCTCTGTGGCATCATGGATTTCACCCTGTATCCGTCGGGCAGTTCGACATCGATCATGACATGCGAACCATAATCGACTGCGCGATGAATCACACCCATCCCTTGTCCCCGGGCCGGCGAGAGGCCGAGAGCCTCGGGACGGACAGCAAGGGTCGCCGGGCCATCGGCAATGGGAATGCGGGCGGCAAGGCCGGGACATGCAAAGACCTGGGTGTCTACGACACCTTCGAGCAGGTTCATCTGGCCGATGAAGCCGGCGACGAACGGGGTAGCAGGTGCGCGATAGACCTCGGAGGGAGGACCCACCTGCTCGATGCGCCCGTCGCGCATCACCACGATCCGGTCAGCCATGGCCAGCGCTTCGTCCTGTCCGTGGGTGACAAACAAAGTGGTGATGCCTAGCCGTTGCTGGATATCGCGCACGTCCTCGCGCAGCCTTTCCCGCAGATGCTGGTCGAGGCTGGCGAAGGGTTCGTCAAGCAGCAGGATCTTGGGCTCCAGCACCAGCGAGCGGGCCAAGGCCACGCGCTGTTGCTGGCCGCCGGACAATTGGTGCGTGAGACGAGAGCCGTAGCCCGTAAGGCCGACCAGTTCGAGCACCGCTTCCACGCGGCGGCGGATTTCGTCGCGCGGAAGGTGGCGCAGCCTGAGCCCGAAGGCGATATTCTTGAAAACGTTCATATGGGTCCAGAGCGCGTGGCTCTGGAAGACCATGCCCGTGGGCCGCTTTTCGGGCGGCAGATGGATGATCTCCTCCCCGTCGATCCGTATCGAGCCGGCGGTGGGGCGCTCGAAGCCGCCCACCATGCGCAGAAGCGTCGATTTTCCCGATCCCGAGGGACCGAGCAGGCAGACGAGCTCACCGTTATCCACCTCAAGGGTGAAATCGGCGACGGCCGTCGTTGTATCGAACTGCTTGGAAACCCCTGTTATTTCCAAACGCGCCATGATCCGAACCTTCCCGTTCACGCTCCGAAGCCGCGCGCGAACGCGCTGCCACCTATGACCCTGCGGGCAAACATCAGGGCGATGAATGACGGCACCCAGAGCAGCACGGAGAGCACCGCTCCATATTGGATGACCATCTGGTTGTTGATGAAACTGATCATCAGTACCGGCATGGTGCGGATGCCGGGGGCGCCGATGAGCCATGCCCCCTCGGTCTCGTAGAAGGTGCCGACGAAGCTCAAAAGAAGCGCGGCGACGATAGTGGGGCCTGCCTGCGGCAAGGTGATGGACCAGAACACCCGCAAGGGACCGGCGCCCGCATCACGGGCTGCCTCCTCCATCCGCCGATCCACGCCCTGGAAGGTGGCGACCGGAATCCAGATCATGAACATCAGCGTGCCCACGAGCTGGATCAGAACCACGCCCCAGAACGTACCGATGAGGTTGAGCTGGAGGAAGATCGCCGCAATGGCGATGAGCAGACCGAATTTGGGGAAGGCGTGGCCGGCAAGGAACGAGAAGAACAAAATGTTGCGGCCGGGAAAGTTGAGGCGCGCGAAGGCATAGGCCGCCGGCAGGCAGATAAGCGCCGAGAGCAGCGTGACCACGGTGGAAAGCTGCAGGCTGAGCGTCAGCGCCCCCCATACGTCCGACCGGCTGAGCGTCTGGTTCCAGAACCGCAGCCCGAATTGCTGCGGCACCACGGCCGGATAGCGCCAGACCTCGGTGAAGGCCCATGTGCCCACCACCAAAAGCGGAAGGATGATTGCGGCCGACAGCAGCATGGCAAAGGCGATGCCGGGCCAGTCGATGCGCTGGCGGTCGGGGGAGAGCACCACCATGATCACCCACCCCGGTTGCGCGCGACCGAGCGCACGTAGAACAGGCCGAACACGATGCAGAAGCCGAAGGCGATCACCGCCTGGGTGATGGCGTTGAGCGGGTCGTTCACCTCGCGGAAGGTGCGCTGCATGAACGGGCCCATCATCTCCGGTGAGGCCGGGCCCAGAAGGTAAGGCAGAGTGAACGCGGAGAAGATGCCCAGAATGGAAAAGGAGAGCGCCACCAGAACGGAATTGGAGATGCGTGGCAGGATGATGTGCCAGAACACCTGCAGCCTGTTCGCGCCCACGTCGCGGGCCGCCTCGATCGACTGATTGGCGACGTTGCCGAGCCCCGCAAGGAGGATCAGCACGGTCAATGGGATATTGTCCCAGACGAGCCCGATGACCGGCCCCCAGGGCGTCAGGTAGGGCGTGCGGATCTTGGGCAGGCCCACCGCGTTGAACAAGATATCCACCATGCCATTCGGGCCGAGCACGCGGATGAAAGCGTAGGCCAGGATGATCGAGGGCACGAATAGAGGGAAGATCGCCAGGCCCTGCACATAGGCGGGCAGCCGGCCGCTGGAGAAGCGAAGATAAAGCGCGATGGGGAGGCAAATCACCAGAAGCAGCAAGGCGCACATGCCTGTGGTCCACAGCGTGATGGCGAGGTTGTTGAGGCTGTATTGGTCGGAAAAGAAGAAGACGTAGCTCGAAAGATTGAAGCCGTAATTGCCTTCGGCGTCGAGCCGCCAGACGGTGCGCGCGATGGCGCTGATGGTCGGCCAGATCACCAGCCACCCGACCAGGAACACCGGAACAGCAACGAGCAGGAGGCCCCACGGCCTCCTGTTGTGATTGGTATCGGTCAGCAGCCGGGAGGCGGCTGCCTGGGTCAGGTCGGTCACGAGTCGCGAGCGACGTTGGGTGCTACGTTCCGGTACCAGCCATCATTGATGGCCGCCTCCCACTGGCCACTCGGGAAGGTGGGGATGGTCGTGGGCACGATGTCTGAGAAGCGCTCGCGCAGCGCGGGCTCCACATAGTCCCAGGACACACCGGGGAAGCCGCCAAGCTCAGTGAGGATGGCGCTCTGGATGGCTTCGCTGAGGACGAAATCGGCCAGCTTGAGCGCGGCATCCTTGTTGGTGCCGTTCTCGATGATCACGGCGCGCGAGAAGTCGCCGCACAGCGCCAGGTCCTGAAGCTGCACGAGGCCGGTTTCCGGCGGCAGCACGCCTTGGTCGATTGCCTGGAGCACCTGATCGGACCACACCGGGGTCATGGTCACCACGCCCTGGGCGAGGAGCTGGATGGACTGGGTGTTGCCCGACGAATAGGCGCCGCTGTCATAGAGCGAGGGCGCGATGTCGGAAAGAATGGCCCAGGCCTTGCCGAGCGCCTCGTTGCCGAACTCCTCGGTGTAGTTGTCAACCGTGAACAGGGAGGGGTCGAGCCCATTGGCCTGATGGATGGCACGACGGACGAAATTGCCGCCCGATCCGCCCTTGTCGGGGCGGTTGTAGACGAACGCGCCTGGATTGGCCTTGATCCACTCGACCAGCGCATCCCAATCCTTGGGCGTATTGGCCGGGTCCAGCTTGGTGCTGTCATAGGCAAGCAGCACCTGCGAGCCGCGATATGGCAGGCTGTAGTCGCTGTCGATGGCCAGCGGATTGATCTTGGAATAGTTCGAAAGCCCGGCAGCCTTGACGTTGGTGTAGATGCCGGCCTCGATGGCACCCGCGGGCAGGCGCGGATTGGCGGTTTCGAAATAATCGGCCTGGGGATCGGTTCCGGTCTGCTTGGCGGCAATGGCGCGCTCGCCGATGGCGATGATGCCCGCGCCGTCGCCGGCGTCCACCAGATTGATGGTGATGCCCGGATTGGCCGCCTCGAAGGCAGGCTTCACGGTGTTGGCCCAGAAATCGTAGATGTTCGAGTCCGAGCTGGTGTACCAGTCGATGACCCCTTCGGCTGCCGAGGTCATGCGCGGCAGGATCAGCGTGCCTGCCGTGGCGGCCGTCGCAAGCATGAATTCACGTCTTTTCATGATTCCGTTCTCCCGTTTGCCTCGGCGCGATCGGCATCCCGCTGGTTCTTCGCCCGATGGATTGCACAGCAACACCCGCAGCCCGCCTGTCGGCAGGCAGCGAGATGTCAGACACCGTTCGAAGAGATCACTCTTTTGCAACAGTCGTATTACACTCGGCGGGCGGGAAAACTGGTGGGCACCCCATGCGCTGCACAGGCGTTTTGTCTCCGTCGTCGACTGCCGTCACGCATAGCATCGGCCGTTTCCCGGCTTGACTGGATCCCGAAGCGTAACGAGTATTCTCCTCAAAGGGCCGTCAAAGGCCCGGGAGGAAACGATGACCAGCTCCATTAAGCTGTTTGATGGCGCGTTCGGCCATGTCTCGATCCTGAACGTGGCGAACGACCTCGTGACCCACGCCCACGAGGAGGTTCACATCATCATCTGGCTGGCCGGCGCGGCTGGAGAGATGACGGTCGGCAACGAGCGCGTGCTGCCCGGCGAGCATGTCGCCGTGGGGGTCAATTCGCTGCAGCCGCATCGTCATGACTTTCCAGCCGGCGGCAAGGAAGGGCGATTTCTCGCCTTTTACATCGATCCGGACTGGATTGCCGGCCGCAGGGGCAGCCGTCGCGAGGAAAATGTCTTCGCCGCGAGCGCGATTTCCACCGACAAGCGCTTGAACGAATCCGCCTTCAGGCTCCTCGAAAGCCTGACGAGCGGCAACCTGCCTGCTCATCTGGTCGAATACGAGACCGAGCGCTTCATCGACTCGGTGTTCGACACCGCCGTCTCGCAGCAGCGGCGCAGGAGCGTGCGCGTCCGCGTGGCCGCGCGGGACCATCGCGTGCGCAAGGCTGCCGCGCTGATGAAAAGCCACGTCTGCGAACGGGCCTGCCTCGACCAGGTCGCGCGCAGTGTTGGCCTGTCACGTCCGCACTTCTTCGCGCTGTTCAAGGAGCAGATGGGGCTCACCCCCAACGTCTACTGGAACTCGATGCGCATGGCCGAGGCGGCGCGCCGGTTGCGGGCCTCGGAACAGTCGCTGATCGACATCGCCTGCGGGCTCGGTTTTTCAACACAGGGAAATTTCTCCCGCTTTTTCCGCGACCATTTCGGCGTGCCGCCAAACGCCTACCGTTCGGCCGCCCGCAGGCTTCGGCATTAGTGCGCGGCTCCGCTCCATTTTTTTCAGACTGTTTGATAGGCGTTCCAGACGCATTGATAAGCATCGTCCGCCTGGCTGGCTATGATCGCAGTGAGGGCTGGCAGCAAGGAGCGTTTTCTCATGGCGACCGTCACGGTCTCAAGCGTCATCGATGCACCTGCCTCCGATGTCTGGACGTGCATCCGTGACTTCAACGGCCTTCCTGACTGGCATCCGCGAATGGTCAAGAGTGAAATCGAGGGCGGCGGGCCATCGAGCGAGATCGGATGCGTGCGCAAGTTCGAGATCGCTAGCGGGGCGACGATCAGGGAGAAGCTGCTGGGCCTCTCCGATCGCGATTATAGCGTCACCTATTCCATTCTCGAGACGCCCCAGCCGATCTCGAACCATGTCGCTACGCTGAAGCTCATCCCGATCACCGACGGTGAGCGCACCTGCGCCATCTGGACGGCAAGTTTCGACGCGCCCGCCGAGGAAGCCGAAAAGATCGCCGAGGGGATGGGAGCGAATGTTTTCCAGGGCGGGTTCGACGCGCTGAAGAAGCGCTTCGCGGGAGGCTGAGCGGGAGGACCGGCGATGGGCATCAGCCTTCAGACCTTTTCAACTGCAAGCGAAGCGCAGGCGGCTCTTGGTGTGTCCGGCGCTCGTTATATGGGCGGCGGGACGCTCGTGGTCCGGGCTGTGAATGAAGGGGACCTCTTGTTTTCGACCATTGTCAGGACGACCGATCCTGCCCTGTCGGCGATTGGAACATCCGACGCCGGCGTGAGGATCGGTGCTTCCGTGACGATGAGCATGGTCCTCGCGCATCCCGGGCTGAGCTATCTCGCGCCGGCGGCGCGTGCGGTGGGCGGTCCCGCGGTTCGCAATATGGCGACGGTGGGCGGCAATCTGTTTGCGCCCGCGCCCTATGGGGATTTCACGGTCGCACTTCTCGCTCTCGACGCGAAAGTGTCCATCAGCGGCAGCGGCGAGATGGCGCTCGAAGCTTTCCTGCAGGAACGAGACAGCCTCGGCGCTTCAGCGCTCGTGACGTCCGTGACCTTCGCGGCGCCGACACCTGACAGCTTCCGGTTTCTGAAGGTCAGCCGGGTGCATCCCAAGGGTGCGGCCGTTCTCACGATCGCAGCCGATATCCGCGAAGAAGCCGGCTCGGTCGTTCAGGCAAGGATCGCCCTTGGCTGCATGGCTGACCGCGCAATCCGTGCGCACGCGGCCGAAGTGGCACTCGTTGGGCGTCCGCGCACGAAGGAAGGCATAGCGCCCGCGCTGACCGCTGCGCTCGAGGGCATCGCTCCGCCGACAGACGCGATCGCCAGCGCCTGGTACCGGCGCGAGGTCCTGCCCGTTCATCTGGGCAGACTGCTGCTCAGCTAGGGAGGCCTGGAAGAAGCCAGGCCACCACACCATCGACTGGGAGGAAGCGATGGCAAAGATTTCGGTTCAATTCACGCTGAACGGCAGCGAGCGGGCCGAGTTCGTGGAAAGCGGAACCACGCTGCTCGCCGCGCTGCGCGACAAGATGGACGACACCTCACCCAAGGGCGGGTGCCACCAAGGCGCCTGCGGCGCCTGCACCGTCATGATCGACGGGGAATTGCGACTGTCGTGTCTGACATTGGCGGAGACGTGCAACGGCGCGCAAATCCGAACCACGGCGGGGCTTGCAAACGGTGAGGTGCTACATCCTCTGCAGCGCGCTTTCGAGGACGCATTCGCGGCGCAATGCGGCTTCTGCACGCCGGGCATGATCATGGCCGCCGCGGCCTTGCTGGAACGCAATCCCAATCCGGACAGGGCCGATGTGGTGGAGGCGATCTCCGGCAACGTCTGCCGCTGCACGGGGTACGAGCCGATTATCCAGGCCGTGCTTCTTGCCGCACGCGCCAATTCCACGTCCGCTGCTTGAGGGAGACGGGAATGAAGCTGTCGAAAAACTATTTTGCCGACGAGCGCACAGACGATTTCACCGAGATCGGCCAGCCGCGCCCGCGTTCCGACATCAGGGGCCATGTCACCGGCAGGACCGCCTATTTCGCAGACCGCACCTTTCCGGGCCTCCTTCATCTGAAGATGGTGCGCAGCCCGCACCACCACGCACGCATCCGCGGCATCGACACGAGCGAGGCGGAGAAGCATCCGGGCGTCGCCAGGATCATTACGGCGAAGGACGTGCCGCAGAACCTCTACACCATACTGATCCTGATCCACGTGGGACCGGAGGACGAGCACGTGCTCGCCGAGGACAAGGTGCGCTGGAAGGGCGAGGCGGTGGTGGCCGTGCTCGCCGAGACCGCGCGCGCGGCGGAGGAGGCAGCCGCCAAGGTCAAGGTGGACTACGAGGTTCTGCCCGCCGTGCTCAGCATCGAGGACGCGCTGAAGCCCGATGCACCCATCGTCAACGAGCATCACGGCCGCAACTACTATCTCTACGACAGCGGCGAATGCCGGAAAGTCCGCTTCGGCGACGTCGAGAAAGGTTTTGCGCAGGCCGACCATATATTGGAGGAGAGCTACTCCTCCGGCCCGATCGAGCATGCGCCGCTCGAGACCAGCGGCTGCATCGTCACGCCCGAAGCGAACGGCCGTTTCACCTGCTATACCAACACACAGGCGATGTTCTTCACCCTCGACAACGCCTCGATCATCCTGCAGATGCCGGGCCACAAGCTGCACATGGTGGGCGGAACGGTCGGCGGCGGCTTTGGCGGCAAGGTGGATGTGACCATCGAGCCAGTCGCGATCCTCGCCGCCAAGCTCACGGGACGCCCGGTATCCTTCATCTACTCCAGAGAGGAGGAGATGCAGGTCTCCTCGCCGCGCGCGGCGGAGAGGATCGTCATCAAGGACGGGGTGATGAAGGACGGGCGCATCGTCGCGCGCCAGGTCACGGCCTACATCGACGCCGGCGCCTATTCCCGCCATTCCCCCTACGGCGCGCAGAAATCGGCGGCGCATTTTCCAGGGCCGTATACGATCTCGAACGTCGCGATCGACAGCTACTGCGTCTACACCAACCGCACGCCGTCGAGCGCCATGCGCGGCTTCGGCGTGACGATCGGCGACTTTGCGCTCGAGGTGCAGACGGACAAGTTGGCGCGGCTGATCGGCATGGATCCGCTGGAGTTCCGCTTCATCAACGCCTATCGCGACGGCGACATGAAAGCGCACCGCCAGCCGACGGAGGGTGCCGCGCTGATCGAATGCATGCAGGAGGCTTCCGTCATCGCCGGCTGGCCGGTGAGCGAGCGCTTCATGAAGATGTCCTCACGAACGAGGGAGGGCTGAGCGATGGCTGTAAAGCGCGGCCGCGGCGTGGCGGCGGTCAACTACCCGACCGGCATGAATCTGGGTGGTGATCCCACCCAGGCGCTCGTCCACTCCACCCCCACCGGCAGCTTCATGGTGACGCTGTCGAGCGTGGACCTCGGGCAGGGGCTGAAGCAGATCATGGCGCAGATCTGCGCCGAGACGATCGGCGTGCCGACCGAGAGCGTCACCGTCGACACGGCCGACACCGACACCGGGCCGCATTGCATGGGCACCTTCGCCTCGCGCGGCACGCACCGCGCCGGCAATGCCGTCATCCAGGCGGCGCGCGAGGCGCGGCAGGTGATGCTGGAGGTTGCAGCCGAGGAACTGGAGGTGAACGCTTCCGACCTCGATACCGACGGCAGCGGCAACATCCATGTGAAGGGCGCGCCGTCGCGCTCCATCTCGATCTTCGACACGGCACTTGCCGCGCACTTCAAGCATGGCCGTTCGATTTCGGGACGCGGCATGTTCCTCGTCCCGCGCTCCTATCCGGAGACGGAGACGGGCGCCATGAAGCCATCGACCTGCTATGCGCATGCCTGCACGGTGGCCGAGGTGGAGGTGGACGAGGAGACCGGCGAGGTCGTTGTGCTTTCGGTCAAGAACGTCTTTGAGATCGGCCGTGCGCTCAACCCGAAGATGGTCGAGCAGCAGCTCATAGGCGGGTCGTGGATGGGAATCAGCCACGCGCTCTACGAGACGACGGAGCCCTACTATCCGGATCGGGAGCACGGCGCGCGCGATTACAACGAATACCTGATGCCCGGGCCGGGAGACCTCGCGGAGACCGAGATCGCGGTCCTGGAGCGTCCGTCAGGAGACGGTCCGTTCGGGGCGAAGGGGCCTGGCGAGATGTGCGCCAACCCGCAGATACCGGCCGTCGCCAACGCCATCTTCGATGCTGTCGGCGTGCGCGTCGACACGCTCCCCATCACGCCTGAGCGCGTGTTGCGGGCCCTGAGACAGCGCGACGCCGGCGCGACGGCCTGAGCCATGGCGCGCAAGCCGGCCGCATCCCTCACGGCCTCTCCCGAGGCGATCGCCGCGGGCCTGGCGAGGGCGCGCTATGTGACGGATGACGGCTTGGCGACCGCGATTTTCCTGGCGATCCGCCTTGGCAAGCCGTTGCTTCTGGAAGGCGCGCCGGGCGTCGGCAAGACGGAAGCGGCGAAGGCGATCGCCGAGATCTTCGGCCGAAGCCTGATCCGTCTGCAATGCTATGAGGGCATAGACCCCGCGCATGCCATCTACGAGTGGAACTACCAGCGCCAGCTACTCGCCATCCGTCAGGCCGGCGAGGGCGAGGTCGACCTTTACGACGACCGTTTCCTGATCGCCCGTCCGCTCTTGCAGGTCCTGAAGGGGCCTGAAGAAAACATCCTGCTGGTCGATGAGATCGACCGGACGGACCACGAGTTCGAGGCGCTGCTCTTGGAGTTCCTGTCCGACTTCCAGATCTCCATCCCCGAACGCGGCACGATCTATGCCACGGCGCGGCCGGTCGTCGTTCTCACCTCCAACCGCACGCGCGAGCTCGCCGAGGCCTTGCGGCGGCGCTGCGTCTATCATTGGATCGGCTATCCGGATCCCGAGAGGGAGGCCGAAATCATCATGCTGCGCGCCGGAGACGTCGCCGAGCGGACGGCACGGGCGGCGGCAAAGGCGGTGCGCGAAATCCGCTCGCGGCCGCTGGCCAAGCCGCCGGGCATTTCCGAGGCCATCGAATGGGCCAACGCGGCGACGGTATTGGAGAAGGGCGGCAGCCCGTGGCCGGAAGCCTTCCGCAGGGCGGTCGGCGTTTTGATCAAGGACGAGGAGGACCTGACCTTCCTCGCGCCCGAACTCGGCCGCGTGGTCGAGGAGGCGCTGGAGTGATGCCGGCCCGCCCGCTCCCGAAAGGCGCGCAACCCTTTGTGGGGTTCGGCCGGCTGTTGCGCGGCTTCGGCCACAGTGCGGCGCCCGAGCAGATCGAGAGTTTCATGGCAGCGGTGTCGCTACTGGGTCCGAAATCCATGGAAGACATTCGCCGGGCGGCCATTGCGACGTTCGCGCCGCCGCCGGAGCGATTCACGGAGTTCGAGGCGCTTTTCCGCGGCCATTTTTATGGCGAGGCGGCTGTAACGGTTTCTGATGACGCCGACGAGGAGAAAACACAGGTCAAAGACGAGGGGAAATCCTGCGAAGAGCATATCGAGATTCGTGCGCATGAAGAGGGCGGAGCGCGCTCCTCCGCCGCCGAGCAACTGGCGGTACGCCGTTTCGCGCGGACGCCGGACACGGCGTCGGGCGCGTTTGGCCACCGCCTGGCAAAGGCGCTGCCGCAACGCCGGACGTTTCGGCATCTGCGCGTGCGCTCGCGTGGGCGGATCGATTTGCGCCGGTCGCTGCGGGAGATCGTGCGTTTCGACGGCGACATTCCCGAACCCATTCTGCGCCGTCGTCAGGTGATGCCGCGTCGGCTGCTCGTCCTGATCGACATATCCGGGTCGATGAAACTTCACACCGAGGCCTATCTGAAGGTCGCCCACGCCGCCGTTCAGGGCGTCAGGGCGGCCGAGGTATTCACCTTCGGCACGCGGCTGACGCGCATCACCCCGGCGCTCAGGATCCGCGACCGCGATCAGGCGCTGACGCGCGCGGCCGGGTGCGTGGAGGACTGGGACGGCGGCACGCGCATCGGGCCGACCTTGCTCGCCTTTCTGTCCGTCCCGCGCTTCGCCGCCTTCGCGCGCGGCGCGGCGGTGCTGGTCCTCTCCGACGGTCTCGAGCGGGGCGATCATGCGGAGATGGCGATTGCGATGCGTCGGCTCTCGGCCAAGGCGCACCGGCTCTCGCTGTGCACGCCGCTGGCCGGCGACCCGCATTTCCGGCCTGAAACGGCGGGGCTGCAGGCCATCCTTCCCGCGCTCGACGATCTTGTCGACGGCTCCTCCACGGCGGAGCTGACGCGCTTCATGCTTTCGCTCGGAAGGCCCGCCAGGCCGGCCGCCGAGATCTGGCAGAGGGCAACATAATGCAGAAAGCCATCGATACCCATTTCCACATCTGGCGGCAGGAAGACCTGCCCTGGCTTCTCGGCCCCATGGTGCCGCGCATCTTCGGCCCCTACGAGCCGATCCGGCGCGACTATACGATCGAGGAATTCCTCGACGACCAGAAGGATTCGGGCATCGAGAAGGCCGTCTACGTGCAGACCAACTGGGCTAAGGAGCGCTTCGAGGACGAGGCGGCCTGGGTGCAGGCGACGGCGGAGGAGACCGGATGGCCGCACGCCATCGTCGGCTACGCCGATATGACGGTGGAAGACGTCCGCCCGCAGCTCGACCGGCTGAAACGCTATCCGCTTATCCGCGGCGTGCGCATGCAGCTTCACTGGCACGAGGTGCCGGATTACCGGTTCGCCGCCTCGCCGCGCCAGGTCATCGACCCGACGGTCCGTGCCAACATCGCGCACTTGAAGGACTACGGCTTCTCCTTCGATCTCCAGCTCTTTCCAGGCCAGATGCGCGACGGCGCTACGATGGTTGCCGAAAATCCGGAAACGCAGTTCATCCTGACGCATACAGGTATGCTCACCGACATGTCGCCCGATACGGTCGCCGAATGGGAGGCGGGGCTGCGGATGCTGGCCGCCCAACCCAACGTTTCGGCGAAGCTTTCCGGTCTCGGCACCTTCGTTCACAGGAACGATCCGGAGCTGGTTTCCTTCGTCGTCACCAGGGCAGTGGACATCTTCGGCAGTAGCCGGCTGATGTTCGGTTCCAACTTCCCGATCGAGAAGCTGTGGACCGATCACCTGTCGATGATGAACGCATACCGCGCTGCCGCCGCACCGCTCTCCGCTGAAGATCGGGCCAACATCTTCCGGAACACCGCCGAACGCATCTATCGGCCGGTGTGAGATTCAGTTTCAGCGAAGCGCGCGGAGCACAGGGCCAGGAGATACGCGAGAGGCGGCCAGTCCGCCATCTCATCGCGAAAGATCGCGCCGGAGCGTGTCCGCTTCCGGCCGAGCTGGACCGGGACGGGGATGATCTGCGGACCGCGCGCTTCCGTGACTGCCGCGTCCGGCAGGATGCTCAGGCAGTCGCTCTTCTGAAGCAGGCCAATCGCGGAGATGAGGGATTCGCACGTGATGCGGATCTCGGGTGCGCGGCCCAACCGTTCGATCGAGGCATGCACCGTCGCGCTCTCGTACGCCGGATCGATGGAGTAAATCAGCCACGGATAGTCCAGCAGAACCTGCGGTTCCAGAGAACCGTTCGGTCTCAGTCGGCCGAAGAGAGGGTGATCCGCCCGCGCGACGACACGGTCATGAACGACCGTGAACTGCCTTCGGCTGAGCCGTTTGTCGATCTCGTCGGCGATTTGCAACCCGCCGAAAAACACATCGACCCGACCTTCCAGAAGGTCGGGAATCGCCGTCTCGAAATCAGCGTTCTGCAGCTCGATCACCAGGTTCGGAAATGCTCGCTGGAGTTCGCCGATCAGCCCGGGAAGAACGACGGCCCGCCACAGCGGTCCCGCCCGGATGCGCAAACGCATCTTCTTGCTGGTATCGCTGGACTGCAGCTCCTGCTCGGCCAGTTCCCAGTGGCGCGATAGCCGCAGCACCGACGACAGAACCTTCGCGCCAAAGGGTGTGGGCGTGACGCCGCGGGCGCCGCGTTCCAGGAGCGGCTGCCCGAACCGCTTTTCAAGCTTTGCCAGTGAGCGCGAGAGGGCCGGCTGGGTGATGCTCAATCTTTCCGCCGCACGCCGCAGGCTGCCCTCCTCGACGATGGCCTGCAGGCGGAAAAGATGGGTCATGAGATCGAGCATCTGGGCGATAACTTTATGACATCGCGGATGCGCTTTTTTGCATTATTCATGCATGGCTGCAATCGCTAGTGTGGCTGCCGGCGCTCAACGGCTCGCGGGAGGCGGGCAGCAGCGGTCCACGGAGGAAAATATGTCCACCAGACAAATCGACGGCCTTTCGCGCCGTGCCTTTCTGGCGTCGAGCAGCGCCTTCGCGCTTGCCGCGCTCGCGGGGCGGAGCCTCGCGCAGGAAGTCAAGAACATCGACCCGAGCATTGCCGAGAAGATAACGATCGCCGACCCGAGCCTCGACCTGCCGCCGGCCGACGGCCCGTTCCGATGGCTGGACAGCGGCGGCCAGAAGGGCGTGTTCTACCGGCAGTTCTTCCCGAAATACGCCGAGACGCGGGGAATAGAGGTCGTCTATGACGGGCTGCCCTGGAACGAGATCGCGACCGTGCTGCCGCTCGGCATCCGCAACGGCTCGGCGCCCGATGCCTTCAACCTGCCGAATGGAATGCCGCCGGCGGTCGCCGTGGCGGAGGGCTGGGTTCAGCCGCTCGACGATCTGATCCCCGACCTTGATGCCTGGAAGGCGGGTTTCCCGGCCGGTTCCTTCGTTGAAGGCGTCAACGTGATCGAAGGCAAGACCTACGGCTTGCCCTACACGTCCGAACGCCGCTGCTCGTCTCTGCTTTTGTTCAGCAGGAAAGCAATGGAACTGACCGAGTTTGACCCGGGTCCGGGCGCGCCGCTCACCTGGGACCAGTTCCGCACGGCGGCAGCGCAGATCACGAAGAATTCCGGCGGCTCCATGTTCGGCCTGATCATGGGCGGCAATCAAGGGAACCGCTGGTCCGCCAATCTGGTCCAGCTCGCCAACCGCGGGGGCGCCGCCTGCGCCAGCAGCGTTGCCGGATGTCTGAGCTGCGTCGACTACAGGACCGGCGAAATCGTCGTCGACAAGGACGAGTTCGTAGAGGCGATGGAGCTTCTGCTGGCCATCCGCGACGACGGCAGCATGTTCCCCGGCATCATGAGCCTCAACGCGCCGCAGGCACGTGCCTTCGTCGAACAGGGCGGCGCGGGCATGATCCTGCAAGGCCCGTGGAACGTGCCGATCTGGGAGGCCAACAATCCGGACTTCGACTTCGGCCTCGCCCCGACGCCGGCGCCCGAGGGCAAGGACGGCAAGACCATCGTCGACGCGCTGCCCTCGGCGGCCAACACCATGTATGTGAACGCCGCGGCAAAGAACCCCGCCTATGCGGCCGACGTCTTTCACTACATGGGCACGCTCGATGGCCAGGTCGCCTGGGGCAATGTCGTCGGCCCCTCGGACCCGCCGATCTTCCCGAAGGCAGCCGAGGAGGCCGAAATGTCGGAGCGCTCGAAGGCCGTCATCGCGCTGCAGGAAAAGCAGGTGCGCGTCAGCCCGGTGGTCTACGCGCGCAGCCCCGGCTTCACCAAGGTGGCGCAGCTCTACGAAGAGCCGACGCCGAACCTGGCGAACGTCGTGCAAGGTCTCTACACCGGCCAGCTCAGCGGCGTGAAGGAGAGCCTCTCGAAGCTCAAGGACGCCATGAATGCGGCGCTCGACAAGGCGATTACCGACGCCAATGCGGAAGGGGCGAATGTCCGTCGCGAGGACCTTGTCTACTCGGACTGGGATCCAAGCGTCGACTACGCTTCCTAGAGCATGATGAATTCCGGTCGGGTTAACCCTGTGCGCGTCATCCCGAAAGCCGGCTGGAGCGAAGCGAAAGGTGGCTGTCCGGGATCTATTCCGGAATATGGACGAGTCACGGAGTGGGTCCCGGACAACCTCCGCTTCGCTCCGGTTTCCGGGATGACGGGGAATGTCCCGGTTAAGGGGCCATGTGGCGATAGCTCCCGGGAAACACGAGGCAGCACAATCCGATGAGCGCCACAGAGTTGCATATCCCGCACACGCCGGCCGCGACGAGACAGGGCCTTGCGGCCCGCATCTGGAAATCGCGGATCGACTATTTGTTCCTCGTTCCGGGGCTCCTCATCTTCGGCGCTTTCATCGTCTGGCCGCTGATTGCCTCCGAATACTACTCGCTGCTCAATTGGACGGGCTTCGGCGCGGCCAAGAAATTCGTCGGCCTGCAGAACTACCGTGAGCTCCTGCAGGATGAGTTCTTCCTCAACGCCTTCAAGCGGTCCTTCCTCTTCACCCTGGCGACCGTGCCGCTGCAGATGTTCATAAGCCTGGTCTTCGCGATCCTGCTCAACAACAAGCTTCTCAAGCTCTCCACGCTCTTCCGCACGATGATCTTCCTGCCGGTGGTCACGCCGGTGGTCGTTATCGCCATTGTTATCGCGCTCATGCTGAGCCCCTTCAACGGGCCGATCAACGGCCTCCTGCTCGATGCCGGGCTCTTCGAACGTGCGGTCGACTTCCTCGGCAGCCCGCAACTCGTGCTCTGGACGCTTGCCGGCGTCTTCGTGTGGAAATGGACGGGCGTGACGCTGATCTACTGGCTTGCAGCGCTTCAGACGGTGCCGGAAGAGCTTTACGAGGCAGCCAAGCTCGATGGTGTGAAAACCTGGCAGGTGACGGTCTTTGTCGTCCTGCCGATCATCGCCCCCTTTGCGGTCGTGATCGGGCTGATCTCGGCCATTGCCGCGCTCAACGTCTTTCCGCTGATCCAGTCGACGACGCAGGGCGGCCCCTTCTTCGCCTCGGAGGTGATGGAGGTCTTCATCTTCCGCATCGCCTTCGCGCCGTCGGGTGGCATGGTCCCTCAACTGGGCTATGCAAGCGCCGCAGGCGTCTTGTTCGGCCTTGCCGTCATGATCCTCACCATCTTCCAGATCGTCGCGGTGCGCCGCGCCCGCAGGAAGGATCCGGCCAATGGCTGATGTCGCTCTGTCCCACAGTTCGGCGATCACGAGCCGGCAGTCTTTCCTCAATCCGCGCCGCCGGCGGCTTATCACCTCGGTCGTGCTTGCCGCGATCTGCATCGTCTGGGTCTATCCGCTCGTCTGGATGGTCTCGGCCTCGTTCAAGTCGAACAGCGAGATCTTCGCAGGTGGCGGACTGATCCCCGAGAACCCGACCTTCGAGAATTTCGTGCGGGCCTGGCATGAAGCCAACATTGGCGCGTATTTCTTCAATACGCTCTTCGTGACGGTCGGTTCGGTTCTCATCACGACCATCTCGGCGGCGCTGATGGGCTATGCGCTCGGCCGGCGGCCGTTTCCGGGGCGGGCGACGCTCTTCGGCCTGATGCTCTTCACGCTCTTCATCCCGCAGGGCTACACCATCATTCCGGTCTTCGAGCTATTGTCGAATTTAGGGCTCGGCCAGTCGCTGTGGGGCCTGATGCTCGCCACCTGCGGCCATTCCATCGTGATCTTCACGCTGCTCTTCGCCGGCTACTTCAGCCAGATGCCGAAGGAACTCGAGGAAGCCTCGCGCATGGACGGCGTCGGCCCGGTCAAGACCTTCTGGTACGTGATGCTGCCCCTGTCGAAGCCGATCATCGTGACGGTGGTCGTGATGCAGACGCTGCAGGCCTGGAACGACTTCCTGCTGCCGCTGGTCATCACGCTCGCCAACCCGGCGCTGCGCACGCTCTCGGTCGGCATCTACTCCTTCCGGGGCGAGCACTTCATCGATTGGGGCGGCATGACGGCCGGTTCGACCATCACCATCGTGCCGGTCATCATCCTGTTCCTGTTTCTTCAGCGCTACTTCATCGACGGCCTGGCTGGCGCGGTGAAGGGCTGACAAGGAGAAGAAAATGGCCGGTGTCAAGCTAACGGGCGTAGCCAAGAAGTTCGGTGCCGTCGAGGTGATCCGCGGTGTCGACATCGAGATCGGAGAAGGCGAATTCTGCGTCTTCGTCGGGCCTTCCGGCTGCGGCAAGTCAACCCTTCTGCGCATGATCGCCGGGCTCGAGGAGATCACCGCCGGCTCGGTGGAGATCGGCGGCCGCCGGGTGAACGATATCGACCCCTCCGAACGCGGCACGGCGATGGTCTTCCAGACCTATGCGCTCTATCCACACATGACCGTGTCGCAGAACATGGGCTTCGGCCTGCGCATGAACGGCGTGCCGAAACCGGAAATCGCCAAGCGCGTGGCCGAGGCCGCGCGCATCCTGCAGATCGAACCTCTGCTCGACCGCAAGCCAAAGCAGCTTTCCGGTGGGCAGCGCCAGCGCGTCGCCATCGGCCGCGCCATCGTCCGCGACCCGCAGGTATTCCTGTTCGACGAGCCCCTGTCGAACCTCGATGCCGAACTGCGCGTTGCGACCCGGCTCGAGATCGCCAAGCTGCACGGCCAGCTTCAGGGCTCGACCATGATCTACGTCACGCACGATCAGGTCGAGGCGATGACGCTGGCGGACCGGATCGTGGTGCTGCGCGACGGGCGGGTGGAGCAGATGGGCGAGCCGATGGAGCTTTACGAACGGCCGGCGAACCTCTTCGTCGCGGGCTTCATCGGCAGCCCGAAGATGAACTTCATCAAGCTCCGCGCTACAGGCGATGGCGGGCAGCCCGCAGCAGAACTGCCGGACGGCAGCCGGTTTGCGCTGTCGGGTCCGGAAGCAAACGGTGCCGCGACGCTCGGTGTGCGGGCGGACGGACTTAAGCCCGTCGACCGCGACGGCGTGTTCACCGGCGAGATCACCGTGGTCGAGCAACTCGGCGATGCGGTGTTCGTCTATGTCCGCACCCCCTGGGGTCAGGAGATCGTGGCGCGCTTCGAGCCGGGTGCGAAGGTCCGCGTCGGCGAGCGGATCAGCTTCGCCCTTGGCGGTCGTACCCATTTCTTCGATGCCGACGGCCGCGGGCTGACCGGTGTCACCCCTGGCAACACCATTTCAGAAGCAAGGCTCTCCGCATAATTTCCGCACATACGAGGACGAGGATGCGCCCCAACATCATTTTCATCATGTCGGACGACCACGCCGCCCGCGCGATTTCCGCATACGGGGCGGGGCTGAACCACACGCCGAACATCGACCGGCTCGCCAGGGAAGGCATGCGCCACGACGCGACCTATGTGACCAATTCGATCTGCACGCCGAGCCGGGCGGCGATCCTGACCGGCACCCACAACCATGTGAATTGCGTGACAACGCTCGCCACGCATATCGACAATCGGCTGCCCAATGTCGCCAAGCATCTGCGCAACGCCGGCTACCGCACCGCGATCTTCGGCAAATGGCATCTGGGCGAGGGCAAGGCGCACGAGCCGACCGGCTTCGATGAATGGGCTGTGGTCCCCGGCCAGGGCGACTACTGGGACCCCGCCTTCATCAGCCCCGAGGGGCGCAAGCGCATTTCCGGCTATGCGACCGATATCATCACCGACATGTCGCTCGACTTCATCGACCGCTGCGGCGAAGAGCCGTTCTTTCTGATGTGCCACCATAAGGCGCCGCACCGCAACTTCCAGCCGCACCCGAAGTACAATCATCTCTGGGCCGACGAGGATTTGCCGCTGCCGGAGACATTCAACGACGACTATGCGAACCGGGCGGCCGCGGCCGCGGCCGCGAAGATGCGTATTCGCTCGGACATGAATTGGGAGGATCTCGGCCTCGTGCAGCCTGAAGGTCCGGCCTTGCGGGCGGGCGAGCTGATGGTCGACGGCTGGTTCGCCCGCAAGGTGCCGGAGCTGAAGTCCGGCGAGACGATCACCGTGGTCTGCGCGGAGACGGGAGAAAACCACACTTTCGACGATCCGCAGAAATTCGCGGAGTTCAGATACCAGCGCTACATGAAGCGCTATCTTCGCACAGTCCAGTCGATCGACGAGAATGTCGGTCGCATCCTCGACGAGCTCGATGCAAAGGGCCTCGCGGGCAACACCATCGTTGTCTACACCTCTGATCAGGGCTTCTTCCTGGGCGAGCATGGCTGGTTCGACAAGCGGTTCATGTACGAAGAATCCCTGCGGATGCCGTTCCTCGTGCGCTATCCGCCCGAAATCGCGCCCGGCTCGACGAGCAAGGATATCGCCTGCAACGTAGACTTTGCGCCGACCTTCCTGGACTATGCCGGCGTGCCGGTGCCCAGCTATATGCAGGGCCGCTCGATGCGCCCGGTGCTGGAAGGCAATACGCCTGACGATTGGGAGCAAGTCGCCTATCACCGATACTGGATGCACAACGACGAGATCCACGAGGCGTGGGCGCATTACGGCGTTCGCGATCAGCGTTATAAGCTGATCTACTGGTATAATGATGATCTTGGGCAGTTGGGTGCCCGGCCGGGCGGCGGGCCGCCGGAATGGGAGCTGTTCGATTGCCAGGAGGACCCCTTCGAACTGAAGAACCTGGCCGACGATCAGGCCTACAACGAGGTCTTCGAGACGATGCTGGCGAAACTCGACGCGAAGATGGCCGAGATCGGCGACGTGCCGGAGCACGACAGCGCAGCCATACGCGCCGCGCGCCTGGATAGGGCAGCTGCCTGAGATGAGCTGCTGTGGCGCTTCCCGTACGGTGATTGGTTCGGCGGCACCTTCAACCGTGCAGGCGGACGCTTCGGAAGCGCTTGCGATCGCCGATGCCCGCCGGCCGGAGATCGTTCATTTCTCGGGCGGATCGAGCCATGTCGGCACCCGCCGGGCGGAGATACCGCAGGACGGGGAGGGGCTGTTGCGCACGGTGAAGCTCCGTCCCTTTGCGGTTGAGGCTTGCCTGGTCACCAATGCGCGCTTTGCCGCTTTCGTGGCCGAGACCGGATACGTGACCGAGGCCGAGACATTCGGCTGGGGGCTCGTCTTCCGCAGACTTTTGCCCGACCCCGAGGCGATCTCGCCTTCGGCATCCGCCACGCCCTGGTGGGTCATGTGCGACGGCGCTGCCTGGTTCGCCCCGGAGGGGCCCGGCAGCCATGTCCGCGACCGCGCGGACCACCCGGTCACACATATCTCCTGGGCCGATGCGCAGGCATTTGCGGCCTGGGCGGGCGGGCGCCTGCCGACCGAGGCAGAGTGGGAGCACGCGGCGCGCGGCGGGCTCGAGGACCCGCGCTTTCCCTGGGGTGACCGGGAACCCGACGAACGGGATTTCATGCCCTGCAACATCTGGCAAGGACGCTTTCCCTACGAAAACACCCGCGCCGACGGCTGGCTCGGCACGTCACCCGTCACCGCCTTCGCCCCCAACAGAGCCGGTCTCCACGACATGGCCGGCAATGTGTGGGAATGGACGTCGGAGCCCTTTATGGTGCGCTCGCAGACCCGTGCGGCGCGGCTCAGGAACGAGGAGGCGCGGGCGATGAAGCAGAAGCTGTTGAAGGGCGGTAGCTTCCTGTGCCACCGAAGCTATTGTTATCGTTACCGCATCGCCGCCCGCTCGGGCGTTCCGGCCGACAGCGGGGCCAGCAATTCCGGCCTCAGGGTCTTCTACGATGCCTGACCAAGCTCCTATCGACCCAACGGAACTCCCATGAGGCTGATCTTCGTCCTCTTCGATTCCCTCAACCGCCTGGCGCTCGGCCCCTATGGCGGGACGATCGGAACGCCGAATTTCGACCGCTTCGCCGAACGGGCGGTCACCTTCGATCGCCACTATGTTGGTAGCCTTCCGTGCATTCCGGCGCGGCGGGATATCCAGACGGGGCGCGCAGGCTTCTTCCACCGGAGCTGGGGTCCGATGGAGCCGTACGACAGGTCGTTTTGCGAGAGCCTGCGGAGGAAGGGCGTACACACGCATCTTGTTACCGACCATTTCCACTATTTCGAACCGGGCGGCTCGGGCTATCACACCCAGTACGACACCTGGGATTTCATCCGCGGCCAGGAATACGACCCGTGGAAGGCTATGTCCGAGCCGCCGCTTGAGAAATTCGCCGAGACCTACGACCCGCGCCACTATGACCCGGTGAAGAAGAGGCGGCGTCTGCGCCATCTCATCAACCGCGAGTATGAGAGAAGCGAGGCGGACCTGCCGATGCCGCGCTGCTACGCCTCGGCCTTCGAGTTCCTCGACGCCAACCGCGGCGCCGACAACTGGATGCTTCAGCTCGAGCTCTTCGACCCGCATGAGCCCTTCCATGCGCCGGCTAGGTTTCGGCGCGACGGCGACAGCGCCTACCGAGGCGCCATGCTCAACTGGCCCGATTACAGACGGGTGAGCGAGACCGAGGAGGAAGTTGCCGAAATCCGCGCCAACTATGCCGCGCTGATCCGCATGTGCGACGAGTACTTCGGCCATTTGCTGGATTATATGGACGAGCGCGACATGTGGAGGGACACCGCCATCGTGCTCTCCACGGACCATGGGTTCCTGCTTGGCGAGCATGGCTGGTGGGGCAAGAGCCGGATGCCCTACTACGAGGAAGTCGTCCACGTCCCCCTTATGGTCTATCACCCCGACCATGCAGGCGCCGGTGGCCGGCGGGGCAACGCCCTGACCCAGACACCCGACATCATGCCGACGATCCTCGACATCTTCGGCTGCGACGCCCCCGCCGAGGTCACCGGCCGGTCGCTGCTCTCACACATGCCGACGCTGGAGGCTGAAACCGACCGCATCGTCGCCTTCGGCCTTTTCGCCGGTCCCGTAGGCGTCACGGACGGACGATACGTGATGTTTCATTATCCGCCGGACGTGCTGGGCGAGGGGCTTCATGAGTATACGCTCATGCCGCAGCACATGGTGGATCCCTTCACCGCAGAGGAGCTCCGTACCGCTGAACTGAGCCCGCCTTTCGACTTCACGCAGAAAATGCCGCTTTTGAAGATTGCCGCCACCCGAGAGGCCGCAAGGCCGCCCAATCTCGGCGGCTCGTTCGAGGACCAGGGTTTCCGGCTCTACGACCTCGACACGGATCCCGGCCAGACGACGCCGATCCGTGATCCCGCGGTCGAGGCGCGGCTCTATGCGGGCCTTCGTGCCTATATGGCGGCCCATGACACTCCGGCCGAAAGCTATGCGTGGCTTGGGCTCGAACCCGGCGCCGACAGTCGCGCCAGTGCGTTGAATGACGAGTGAGATGATCGATTATCCCACGACTTGGGTATCGGCAAACTCCGCGTGACTGATGAGCCGAACGGCGCCCGCGGCTCGGGTTCACTCATAAGAGGCATGAAATCGGCTGCCTCCTGTAGCTGGCGGAAAGATCTCTCCATGGCTCATTTCTTGTACTGCGGGTAAATCGTCTCGCCGCGTGCGAGCATGTCGACGAAGGCCTCTATCTTCCTCTTCCGGCCCGCTTCGGTCTTCATATGCTGGGTGCGAAAGGCCAGCGCGTAGCGGTTCTGCGCGTTCAGTTTCTCTAGCATTTCCCGGGCCTTTGGGTCGGCATCGATCGCCGACTGGAGGTCATCGGGTATCCTCATGTCCTTGCCGCTTGCATAAGCGCGGCCCCAGCGGCCGTCGGCCTTCGCCGCATCGACCTGCTTGAGTCCGTGCTCGGTCATTCGGCCCTCCTTGATCAGCCGGGCGACATTGTCGACGTTGATCTGGCTCCAGATGCTCTTGCCCCGCCGCGGCGTATAGCGTTGCAGATAGCTCCTGTCGTCGAACCCCTTGCGTACCCCGTCGATCCAGCCCCAGCAGAGCACCACGTCGATAGCTTCTTTGGGCGTGATCGACTTGAGCCCCGAACCGACCTTGTGAATCTTGATCCAGACCTCATCTTCCTTGTTGTGGTGCGTGCCGAGCCACCGGTAAAAACTCTCCGAATCCTCGAACTCGCGGACCTTGTCGGGATTAACGTTGATTGGAGCCATCAGTCAGCACTCCGAGGAGGGTTGAAAGCCAAGAGGCGAAGGCCCGCAGAACTGCAAGCACGCTCTGCACCTCCTCATCGAACGTTCCACCCATACGGCGGTACACTGGCTTTGCCAACACTTTCTAGCTCTGATACTTTAGGCTTGAAATATCTCACCTCAGGTGCGATCCTGCCTCAAGCTTTCGCCGAGAGTGAGGATGTAGGATGAAGGTTGCGGTTCTGGGAGGCGGTCCAGCCGGCCTTTACTTTGCGATCTCGATGAAGCTGCGGGAGGCTGGCCACGAGGTCACCGTCTATGAGCGCAATCGGCCGGACGACACCTTCGGTTGGGGTGTCGTGCTGTCGGACGAGACGCTCACCAACCTTACGGCCAACGATCCCGTGAGCGCCGCCGCGATCCGTGAGCATTTCGCCTATTGGGACGATATCGCCGTCCTCTATCGCGGCACGCGGACGGTCTCGACCGGCCACGGCTTCTGCGGCATCGGCCGCAAGATGCTGCTCGTTCTCCTGCAGGAGCGGGCGCGCGAGCTTGGTGTCGATCTGCGTTTTGAGGCGGAGATCGACGATCCACGCCCCTTCATGGAAAGCCATGACGTCGTCATCGCCGCCGACGGCCTGAACTCCAAGTCGCGTACGGTCTTCGCCGATGTTTTCCAGCCTGACATCGACGTCCGCAAATGCAAGTTCGTCTGGCTCGGTACGCACCAGAAATTCGACGACGCCTTCACCTTCATCTTTGAAGAGACGGAACACGGCTGGGTCTGGGCACACGCCTACCAGTTCGATAACGACACGGCCACGTTCATCGTCGAATGCTCGCAGAAGACATGGGAAAAATTCGGCTTCGGCGAGATGTCCAAGGAAGAGTCCATCGCCACCTGCGAGAGGATCTTCGCCGCACATCTTGGCGGCCACGAGCTCATATCCAACGCCAGCCACATCCGCGGCTCCGCCTGGATCAGTTTCCCCCGTGTGCTCTGCGCGCGGTGGTCGCATAAGAACCTGGCGCTCATGGGCGATGCGGCGGCGAGCGCGCATTTCTCCATCGGCTCGGGCACCAAGCTCGCTCTCGAAAGCGCGGTGGCGTTGGCGGATTATCTCCATTCGGAGCCGACGCTTGAGGCTGCCTTCGTGAAGTACGAGGATGCCCGCCGCACGGAGGTGCTGCGGCTGCAGTCGGCGGCGCGCAACTCGCTCGAATGGTTCGAGGATGTGGAGCGCTACCTCCATCTCGATCCGGTTCAGTTCAACTATTCGCTCCTCACCCGCTCGCAGCGCATCAGCCACGAAAACCTGCGCCTGCGTGACCCCGAATGGCTGGGAAGCGCCGAGGCCTGGTTCCAGCACCGGGCGGGCAGCAATGTGAACGGCGCCCGCCCGCCAATGTTCGCGCCCTTCCGGCTGCGCGACATGCGGCTCGTCAACCGTATCGTGGTCTCGCCTATGGCCCAGTACAAGGCGGTCGACGGCTGCCCGACCGACTGGCATTTCGTCCACTATGCCGAGCGCGCCAAGGGCGGGGCGGGGCTCGTCTATATCGAAATGACCTGCGTGACGCCCGAGGGGCGGATATCGCCCGGATGCCCCGGCTTCTATAAGCCCGAGCACGAAACTGCCTGGAAGAGGATCGTCGATTTCGTCCATCGCGAGACAGAAGCAAAGATCTGCGCCCAGATCGGCCATTCCGGCCCGAAGGGTTCGACCCAGGTCCCGTGGGAGGATTCCGAAGCGCCGCTCGTCTCCGGCAACTGGCCGCTGCTGGCGCCCTCGGCGGTTCCTTGGAGCGACCTCCACCAGATCCCAAGGGAGATGACGCGCCAGGATATGGACGAGGCGCGCGACGCCTTCGTTGCCTCGGCCAAGATGGCCAATCGTGCCGGCTTCGACATGCTGGAGCTTCACATGGCGCACGGCTATCTCCTGTCGGCGTTCATCACGCCGCTTACCAACCGGCGCACCGACGAATATGGCGGCAGCCTGGAAAACCGCATGCGCTACCCGCTGGAGGTGTTCCACGCGGTACGCGCGGTGTGGCCGGATGAAAAACCGATCTCCGTGCGCATCTCGGCGAACGACTGGGTGGGCGAGGAGGGCATCCGTCCGGAGGACGCGGTGGAGATTGCCCGGATGCTGCAGGCGGCCGGTGTCGACATCTGCGACGTCTCGGCCGGTCAGACCTCGCTTCGGGCAGAGCCCGTCTATGGCCGCATGTTCCAGACCCCGTTCTCGGACCGCATCCGCAACGAGACCGGCATGGCCACCATGGCGGTCGGCAACATCTACGAGCCGGACCATGTGAACTCGATCCTGATGGCGGGCCGTGCCGACCTTGTGTGCCTCGCGCGGCCGCACCTTGCCGATCCCTATTGGACGCTGCATTCCGCCGTGGAATTAGGCGACCGCCACGTCAGATGGCCTGATCCCTACCTGCGCGGCCGCGAGCAGGCCTACCGGCTCGCGGAACGGCGGGATACCATGCCGGGGAAGGTGTGATGGCCGCTGTCGTCGGAACGCACGCGCTGGTGACTGGCGGCGGCTCGGGTGTCGGAAAGGCGATCGCGCTGGCGCTGGCCGACGCCGGCGCTAAGGTCACCATCTGCGGCCGGCGTATCGATCCGCTGCAGGCTGTTGCCGACGAGCACCCGCATATCCACGCGACAATCGGCGATGTGACCGACCAGTCCTCGATGGACTGGCTCTACCGGGGCGCCGAGGCCGCGCGCGGCCCGATCGACATCGTCATCGCCAACGCCGGCATTGCATCCAGCGCGCCTGCCGCGAAGACAACGCTTGAGGATTGGAGGAGGACGCTCGACATCAATCTCACCGGCGCCTTCCTCACCGTCCAACCGGCGCTTGAGGGAATGGCCACGCGGAAGAGGGGACGCATCATCTTTATCGCCTCCGTCGCGGGTCTCAAGGGCTATGGCTATGTCGCGCCCTACGTCGCTTCCAAGCACGGGGTGGTCGGCCTCATGCGTGCGCTCGCGGTGGAATTTGCCAAGACGGAGATCACGGTGAACGCCGTCTGCCCGAGTTTCGTCGAGACGGAGATGGTGGCCAGATCCATCGCCCGCATTGCGGAGAAGACGGGACGCACGGAGGAGGAGGCGCGCGCGAGCTTGATGGCCGCCAATCCGCAGGGCAGGTTCATTCAGCCGGAGGAGGTGGCCTCGGCGGTGCTCTGGCTCTGCAGTCCGGGGGCGGCCTCCATCACCGGCCAGGCCATATCGGTTTCGGGGGGTGAGACATGGTGAGCGTGCCGCTTTCGGTGATCGATGCACGGTCGGGCGACAAGGAGCGCCTGCGCCTCTGGATCAGGATGCTGCGCACCACGCGCATCGTTGAAGCCGAGTTGCGTGAACGGCTCAAACGCGACTTCAATTCTACTCTCCCACGCTTCGACGTGATGTCGGCGCTCTACCGTGAGAGCGAAGGTATGCTGATGAGCGACCTTTCGCGTTTCCTGTTGGTCTCCAACGGCAATGTCACGGGCATTATCGACCGGCTGGTGGCCGACGGCTATGTGGTGCGCGCCAAGCGCGACGGGGACAAGCGCACCTCCGTGGTGCGCCTGACGCCGTCAGGTGTGGAAGCCTTCGAGAGGATGGCGGCCGCGCATGAACGCTGGATCGCCGAGCTCCTCGGCGGCGTAGACACAGCCGAGGTGCACAGGCTTTCCGAAATGCTCCACGCATTCCGCAGCAACTGGGAGGGTGAGCATTGACCCCGATCGAGATGGCGGGCCTTGAGCCCGAACACTTCCTCTGGCGGATGGAGGGGCGGGTCGCGGTCGTGAAACTCGATCGGCCCGAGCGGAAGAACCCGCTCACCTTCGCTTCCTACGCGGAGCTGCGCGACACTTTCCGCAATGTCGCCTACGCCGAGGATGTCGATGCCGTTGTGTTTTTGCCGAACGGTGGCAATTTCTGCTCCGGCGGAGACGTGCACGACATCATCGGCCCGCTGGTCGGCATGGAAATGAAGGAGCTTTTGGCCTTCACCCGCATGACGGGCGATCTCGTCAAGGCGATGCTCAATTGCGGCAAGCCGATCATTGCCGCGGTAGACGGCGTCGCTGTGGGGGCCGGCGCCATCCTTGCCATGGCCTCTGATATCCGCCTCGCAACGCCCGAGGCCAAGACCGGCTTTCTTTTCACGCGGGTTGGCCTTGCCGGTTGCGACATGGGTGCCTGTGCGATCCTGCCGCGCATCATCGGCCAGGGGCGGGCGGCGGAACTTCTCTATACCGGCCGAACGATGAGTGCGGAGGAGGGGGAGCGCTGGGGCTTTTACAACCGGCTCGTCACCGCCGACAAATTGGAGGCGGAGGCCCTCGACCTGGCCGCGCGCATCGTCTCCGGCCCGACTTTCGCGCACGGCATCACCAAGACACAGCTCAATCAGGAATGGTCGATGAGCCTCGACCAGGCGATCGAGGCCGAAGCCCAGGCGCAGGCGATCTGCATGCAGACCCGCGACTTCGAACGCGCCTACCGCGCCTTCGTCGCCAAGCAAAAGCCGGTGTTCGAGGGCGATTGATGGCGGACAAAAGCTTTCTCACCTGGCCTTTTTTCGAGGACCGTCACCGCCAATACGCCGAGCGGCTTGAAGCCTGGTGCGCGGCGAACTTGCCAGTTGACCACACGGATGTGGACGCCGCATGCCGAGAGCTTGTGCAAATGCTCGGGCGCGACGGCTGGCTGAAGCCGACCGCGGTCGATCCTGCCGATCCCGCGCCCCTAGACGTGCGCACGCTCTGCATCACCCGTGAGGCCCTGGCGCGATACGACGGGCTCGCCGACTTCGCATTCGCCATGCAGGGGCTCGGCACCGGTGCCATCAGTTTCTACGGGACGCTGGAGCAGCAGCGCTGGCTCGACAAGACGCGGGCCGGCGAGGCGATCGCCGCCTTCGCCCTTTCCGAGCCGCGCTCGGGCTCCGATGTCGCGAATATGGACATGAGCGCGACACGCGACGGCGGCTCCTACGTTCTTACCGGCGAGAAGACCTGGATCTCCAATGGCGGCATCGCCGATCTCTACGTTCTCTTTGCCCGCACCGGCGAGGCGGCGGGTGCCAAGGGCATTTCCGCTTTCCTGGTGCCGGCAGATACGAAAGGCCTGAAAATCGCCGAGCGGCTGGAGGTGATCGCGCCGCATCCGCTTGCCCGCCTTTCCTTCGAGGGCGCGCGTGTTCCGGTCTCCGCGATGATCGGCAAGCCGGGCGAGGGGTTCCGCATCGCCATGTCGGTGCTCGACGTGTTCCGCTCGACGGTGGGTGCGGCCGCTCTCGGCTTCGCCCGCCGCGCGCTCGATGAGAGCGTGAAGCGGGCGGCCGAGCGGCAGCTCTTCGGTGCGCCGATGGCCGAGTTACAAATGGTGCAGGGGCATCTGGCGGATATGGCGCTGGATGTCGACGCTGCGGCCCTTCTCGTCTACCGCGCGGCCTGGACGAAGGACATGGGTGCTGCCCGCGTCACCCGCGAGGCGGCCATGGCGAAACTCTTCGCCACGGACCGTGCGCAAGAGGTGATCGACCGCGCCGTCCAGCTTCACGGCGGCGACGGCGTCCGCCGTGGGCATATCGTGGAAAGCCTTTACCGCGAGATCCGGGCGCTGCGTATCTACGAGGGCGCATCCGACGTGCAGAAGGTGGTGATCGCCAGGCAGCTATTGGGCGCGGTATGACGCCGCTCGTGCATTCTTGAGGTTTTCGCAAATTGAGGAGTTTCATGCATAGCGTTCTGCAACCCCGGGGATGGGCAAGGCCCAAAGGTTATGCAAACGGCATCGCCGCCCAAGGCAGGCTCGTTTTCGTCAGCGGTCAGATCGGTTGGAACGGGAAGGGCGAATTCGAGAGCGACGATCTGGTCGCGCAGGTGCGGCAGACGCTTCTCAATGTGGCGGCCGTGCTTGCTGAGGCCGATGCGCGGCCGGAACACGTCACCTCCATGACCTGGTATTTTACCGACAAGGCCGAGTATCTCGCCAATCTCAAAGGGATCGGTGTCGTCTACCGGGAGGTGATGGGCTGGTACTATCCCGCCATGACCGCCGTTCAGGTGGTCGCGCTGATGGAGGATCGCGCCAAGGTGGAGATCCAGGCGACGGCCGTCGTACCGGAGTGAGGTTTCCATGGGTGAGGTGACGCCGATTCGTTTTTCCGAGGCTGTTTCGGCAAGCCTGGAGGACGGCGTTCTGGTGGTCACTATCGATAATCCGCCGGTCAACGCCGCCTCGGCGGACATGCGTTCCGGCCTCCTGGCGGCGATCCGCCATGCCGGTACCGAGGATGCCATCAGCGCGGTGGTCATCACCGGCGCGGGCAAGACCTTTGTCGGCGGCGCCGATATCAAGGAGTTCGGCCAGCCGGCAACCGAGCCAATCTTGCCGGAGGTTGTCGAGGCGATCGAGAAGAGCAGTAAACCTGTTGTGGCCGCCATCAACGGTGCCGCCCTTGGCGGCGGTCTGGAGATCGCGCTTGCCTGCCATCATCGGATCGCCGGCGATAGGGCTATCCTCGGGTTACCCGAAGTAAAACTGGGCATTGTGCCGGGGGCGGGCGGCACCCAGCGCCTCCCACGCCTCGTCGGTATCGCCAAGGCGGTGGAACTGATTGCCGCCGGGCGCAGCGTGGCTGTCAGCGAAGCCCTCTCCCTTGGCATCATAGACCAGGTGGTGGCAGGAAATCCCGCCGCTGGCGCGGTCGCCGCCGCACGGGATCTCGCATCTCAACCGTTGCGCCGGACGGGCGAATTGGCCTTGCCGGTGGAAGACCCGCAAGTGATTGATGAAGCGGTCGACAAGGCTCTATCACGCGCGCGTAGAGGGGCGGCGCCGGCCGAAGCGGTGCAGCTTATCAGACGTGCCGGCGAACGTTCCCTTGCGGAGGGGCTCGCCGAGGAGCGCGCGACGTTTCTGCGGTTGCGCGATTCCGACCAGGCGAAGGCATTGCGTCATGTCTTCTTCGCTGAGCGCGCGGCAGCAAAAGTGCCCGGCCTCGAAGGCGTCGAACCGCGAACGGTGCGAACCATCGGCGTGATTGGAAGTGGGCTAATGGGCTCCGGCATCGCCGTCTCCGCGCTCAACGCGGGTTATCGTGTCATCGTCGTCGAGCAGGATGCGGAGGCGGCGGAGAAAGGCTTCGATCGGATCGCTGGGCTCTTGGATCGGGCAATAAAGTCGGGGCGTATCGATGCGGCGGGCCGGGCCGAGCGCCTTCTGCGCCTTTCTATCGGCAGTGTCCAAGACCTCTCCACCGCCGATCTCGTCATCGAGGCCGTCTTTGACGACCTGGATGTCAAGACGGAGCTTTTCGAGAAGCTGGATAAGATCGTCCGGCCGGACACCGTTCTCGCCACCAACACAAGCTACCTCGATCCCGACGCCATCGCAGCGGCGACATCGCGGCCGGAGCGCCTCTGCGGCCTCCACTTCTTCTCACCTGCGCATGTGATGCGGCTAGTCGAGGTCGTGCGCTGCGGCAAGACCGCCCCGGAGGTGCTTGCGACCGGAATCGCGGTCGCGCGCCGGCTCGGGAAACTGCCTGTCGTGTGCGGCGTCTGCGAAGGTTTCATCGGCAACCGCATCTTCTCCGCTTATCGCCGTGAGGCCGAGTTCCTGGTCGAGGACGGCGCCTGGCCACAGGAGATCGACGCGGCAATGGAGGATTACGGTTTCGCCATGGGCCCGTTTGCCGTCTTCGATCTGGCAGGCCTTGAGATCGCCTGGGCGCGGCGCAAGCGCCAGGCGGCCACCCGCAATCCTTCGGAGCGCTATATCGAGATCGCGGACCGGCTCTGCGAGATGGGCCGTTTCGGCCAGAAGACGGGCAGCGGCTGGTACGCCTATCCGGATGGAAAGCGCACCGTCGATCCGGAAGCAACCGCTGTGATCGAAGCGTGCCGGAAGGCCAAGGGCATCGCTCCGCGGCGGGTTTCTTCCGACGAAATCGTATCGCGCCTGCTTGCGGTCATGGCTGCCGAAGGCGATGCCCTCTTGGCCGAAGGCATTGCCGAAAGGGCGAGCGATGTCGATCTCGTCATGATCAACGGCTATGGCTTTCCCGCTCACAAGGGCGGGCCGATGTATGTTGCGAAGGAAGGGTTGCACCCATGAGCCAGCTTCCGGGTCTCCCCGCCATTGAAGCCATGGACGAGGCCGATCCCCTGCGCTCGATGCGCGGCCGGTTCAGCCTGCCCGAGGGCGTCGTCTATCTCGACGGCAACTCTCTCGGGCCGGCATCGCCCTCCGTCTTCGGCGAGCTGGAAAAGGCCGCGAGAAAGGAGTGGGGCGAAGGCTTGATCGGCAGCTGGAACAGCGCCGGCTGGTTCGATCTGCCGATCGAACTCGGCGACCGGATCGGCCGACTGATTGGCGCTGCGCCCGGCCAGACGGTCGTCTGCGACACGACCTCGATCAACATCTATAAGGCGCTCCATGCGGCGATGGGTCTGCGACCCGGCCGCCCGGTCATCGTCGCTGAAGGGGGCAGTTTCCCGACCGATCTCTATATGGCGGAAGGCGTCGTCTCCACCCGGCCGGAGATGCGGTTGCTCCTCGAAGGTATGGACGCGCCGACGATCGAGGAACTGATAGACGACCGCGTCGCCGTCGTCCTCGTCAACCACGTGAACTACAAGTCCGGCGAACTGCGCGATATGGCGGCGCTGACGCAGAGGGCTCATGAAGCGGGCGCCCTCGTCGTCTGGGACCTCTGCCACTCGGCGGGCGCATTGGCTGTCGATCTCGATGGCGCGAATGTCGATTTCGCCGTCGGCTGCACCTACAAATACCTGAACGGAGGCCCCGGCTCGCCGGCCTTCATCTATGTCGCCAAGCGCCATCAGGCCGGGGCGCGTCAGCCGCTCAGCGGCTGGTGGGGCCACGCGCGGCCGTTCGCTTTCGAACCGCGCTTCGACGCGGATACGGGTATCCGCAAATTCCAGTGCGGCACGCAGCCCGTCCTCTCATTGCGGGCGCTGAAAGCGGCGCTCGACATTTGGGATGCCGTAGATATGGCAGCGGTGCGGAAGAAAAGCCTCGCGCTCACGGACCTCTTCATCCGGCTCGTTGAGACCAGGTGCGAACCCTTCGGCCTCGTGCTCGAAAGCCCGCGCGAAGGCGCAAAGCGCGGCAGTCAGGTCTCCTTCGCCCATAGCCACGCTTATGAAATCGTGCAGGCGCTGATCGCCCGTGGTGTGATCGGCGACTTCCGTGCGCCCGCCACAATGCGCTTCGGTTTCACGCCGCTCTATCTCCGCTATCTGGACGTCTGGCGCGCGGTCGAGACGCTTGAAGAGGTGCTACGGACGCAGGCCTGGAAGGATGAACGCTTCGCCGCCCGTGCCGCGGTTACGTGAGGAGGGCTCTCACACTCCCAAATAGCGGTCCTGAAGCTCCGGCGTAAGCGCTTCGGGCGAACCTTCGAACACCGTTGCGCCCTTCTCCAGGACGAAGCAGCGGTCGGCAACGGGCAGGAGTTCGGCGAGCGTCTTGTCGACCACGAGGATCGACTGTCCGCCGGCCTTGAGCTTGGCGATCGCCGCCCAGATGTCGCGGCGGATCACGGGCGCGAGGCCCTCCGTCGCCTCGTCGAGGATCAGGAGGCGCGGGTTGGTCATCAAGGCGCGGCCGATCGCCAGCATCTGCTGCTCGCCGCCCGACAGCGTGTTGGCGTATTGGTCGCGCCGTTCGGCCAGGCGGGGGAAGAGCTCCACCACCTTTTTGAAGGTCCATTCGCCGGCGCGGGCTGCGGCAACGAGGTTTTCCGAGACCGTGAGGTTGGGGAAGCAGCGGCGGCCCTCCGGAACCAGCCCAAGACCCAGTCGCGCGATGCGGTGTGGCCGCTGGCCGGCGATCTCCCGTCCTGCGAAGCGGATGGAGCCTGAGCGCAGGCGGACGAGACCGAAGATCGACCCTATCGTCGTCGTCTTGCCCATGCCGTTGCGGCCCATCAGAGCCACCACCTCGCCCTCCTGCGCATCGAGGCTCACACCGAACAGCGCCTGCGAGGCGCCGTAAAAACTCTCCACCCCTTTAAGCTCGAGCAGGTTCACGCCGGTTCTCCGAGATAGGCCCGGCGGACTTCGGGATCGTTGCGAATCTCGTCCACCTTGCCCGTGGCGATGATGCGGCCATAGACGAGGACGGAAACGCGATCGGCGAGCGCGAACACCGCATCCATGTCGTGTTCGACCAGAAGGATGGGCGCTTCCCGGCGCAGCGTGTCGAGAAACCGCGTCAGGTTCTTCGAGCCCTCCGGTCCCATGCCGGCCATCGGCTCGTCCAAAAGGAACGCCTTCGGGCCAAGCGCCAGCGCAATGGCGATCTCGAGCTGCCGTCGCTCGCCATGCGGCAGCTCCGCCGCGGGCACATGCGCGCGGTCCGCAAGGCCCGCGCGCTCCAGCATGGCCATGGCCGGTTCCTCAAGGCTCCTGTCGCGCATCACCGGGCGGAAGAAGCGCAGGCTCGATCCCTGCTTCGCCTGCACCGCGAGCATCACATTGCGCAGCGCGGAAAACTCCTGCGCCAGTGACGAGGTCTGGAAGCTGCGCGCCAGCCCCAGCCGCGCCCGCGCCGCCATGTCGAGGCCCGCCATGTCCTGCCCGAGGAAGCGGATCGTCCCGCTGTCTGGCGTCAGTGAGCCGGAGATCTGGTGGATGAGCGTGCTCTTGCCGGCACCGTTAGGGCCGATAAGGGCGTGGATCTCTCCGGAAACGAGATGAAGGCTCACGCCGTCGGTTGCCTTCAGCGCGCCGAAGCTCTTCCTCAGATCGCGGATTTCGAGGACCGGCTCAGCCATACCGCTCCTTTCCCGCAACGAGGCCCATGAGCCCGCCGCGCGCGAAGAGCACTACACCGAGAAGGATAAGGCCCAAGAAGAGTTGCCAACGCTCGGTGATGCCGCCGAGCGCAAATTCGAAGAGCACATAGAGCATTGCACCCGCCACCGGACCGAACAGCCGGCCTTTGCCGCCGAGGATGATGAGCACGATCAATTCGCCCGACATATGCCAGGAGAGCATGGACGGGCTCGTGAACCGGTTGAGGTCGGCAAAGAGCGCGCCGGCAAGCCCGGTGATCATTGCCGAGATGGCAAAAGCCGTGAGCCGGATATTGAAGGGCGCGATGCCGACGGCCGCTAGCCTGGTTGCGTTCTGCCGTGCCGCGTGAAGCGCGGCACCGAAGCGCGAGCCGCTGAGCGCCCAAAAGAGCGCAAGCCCTAAAAGAAGCAGCGCGTAGCAAATCAGGAAGAATGGGAGCGGCTGCGCCGTGTTGACGCCCGGAAAGGTGTTCCGGACATAGATCGACAGCCCGTCCTGGCCGCCATAGGCGGGCCAGGAGATGGCGAAGTAGTAGATCATCTGCGCGAAAGCGAGCGTGATCATGATGAAGTACACGCCGGAGGTACGCAGGCTTATCGCGCCGATGGGAAGCGCCACGAGACCGCAGACGACGACGGCCACCAGCCAGATCGCCGGCATGGAGGTGGTGGCGGGAATGCCGAGGAAAAGCGGCTCGGCGTTGAAGGCGTGGGTGGCAAGGATGCCGGCGGCGTATCCACCGAGGCCGAAAAAGGCAGCGTGGCCGAAAGAGACCAGACCGCCGAGCCCGAGCGCGATGTTGAGCCCGACTGCCGCGAGCGCCAGAACGGCGATGCGCGTGGCGAGCGTTACGTAGAAGGGTTCATCCATGACGGAGGCCGCAAGCGGCACCACCAGGAGCAAGAGGGCAAGGCCCGCGTTGGTGATGGCTTCGCGCGTCACGGTCTGTCTCATGGCTGTGCGGCGAAGAGGCCGGTTGGCCGGAAGGCAAGGATGAGCGCCATGACGATGTAGATCAGCATGGATGCCAGCGCACCGCTGATGAGTGCGGTCTGCGAGGGAGGAAGCACCAGCGACAGCGCCTGCGGCAGGAGGAAGCGCCCCATCGTATCGACCACACCGACGAGGACGGCACCGAACAGCGCGCCCTTGATGGAGCCGATGCCGCCGATGACGATGACCACGAATGCGAGGATCAGCACCGGTTCGCCCATGCCGACCTGCACCGATTGCAGCGCGCCGACCAGCGCGCCCGCGAGGCCAGCAAGTGCCGCACCCAGCGCAAAGACGACCGTGTAAAGGGTCGAGATGTCGACGCCGAGCGCGGCGATCATCTCCCGGTCGGATTCGCCGGCGCGGATGCGCATGCCAAGGCGGGTGCGGGAAATGAGCAGGTAGAGCCCGATCGCCACGACGATGCCGACGCCGATGATGGCGAGCCGGTAGAGCTGGTACTGCCCGCCCCCCGGCAGGGGCACCGCGCCCTGGAGCAGGGGAGGGATATCGAGATAGAGCGGAAAGGAGCCGAACAGCCAGCGCGTGCCTTCCGAGAAGATCAGGATCAGCGCGAAGGTGGCAAGCACTTGGTCGAGATGGTCGCGTTCGTAAAGCCGTCGGATGACAGCCATCTCGACGATGGCGCCGGCAGCGGCAGCAGCGATCAAGCTCGCAATCAGCCCGATCCAGAAGGAGCCGGTGGCGGCAGCGACGGTCGCGCAGGCGAAGGCGCCTGCCATGTAGAACGATCCGTGGGCGAGGTTGATCAGACCCATGACGCCAAAGATGAGCGTCAGCCCCGCCGCCATCAGGAACAGCATGACCCCGAGCTGGAGTCCGTTCAGCAGTTGCTCGATCAGGAGTGCGGTGGACAAGGAGGGCGATCCGGATCTGCGATTTGACGCATCGCTGTTTCCTCAGCGTCAAGCTGGCGGAGTGGCCGCGCCGTCATTCACGACGGCGCGGCATGAAGGCAACTGTGCCGCCTACTGCATATTGCACTGTTCGGCGTAAGCGTCCTTGTGGTCCTCGAAGGCGGTGCCGACGATGGTGTTGGTGAGCACGTTGTCTTCCTTCACCACTTCGCGGATATAGACGTTCTGCACAGGGTGGTTGTTGGTATTGAATTTGAACTCCCCGCGAACCGAGTTGAAATCCGCTTCCTTCAGTGCCGCCCGGAACGCCTCCTTGTCCTGCACGCTCGCCTTGGAGAGCGCGGAAAGGATCAGGTTCGCCGTGTCCCAGCTCTGTGCCGCATAGATCGAGGGAAGGCGTTTGTACTCGCTCTGGAAGGCCTCCACGAACTCCTTGCTGGCTTCGTTGTCCAGGTCTTTCGCCCACGTGGCCGAGTTCTTCACGCCCAGCGCGGCATCGCCGACGGCAGGCAGAACGTCCTGGCTGAAGGAGAAGCCCGGCCCCATCACGGGGATGTCGACGCCCGACTGGGCATATTGCTTCATGAAGGCTATGCCCATGCCGCCCGGCAGGAAGAAAAAGACGGAGTCGGCGCCCGAGGCGCGGATCTGCGCGATCTCGGCCGCATAGTCGGTCTGTCCAACCTGGGTATAGACCTCGCCGGCGAGCTCTCCCTTGTAGAAGCGCTTGAAGCCGGTAAGCGAGTCCTTGCCCGCCGGATAGTTGGGGGCGAGGATGAAGGTGTTCTTGTAGTCCTGGTTGGCGTATTGCCCCATCGCCTCGTGGAAATTGTCGTTCTGATAGGCGACGTTGAAGTAGTTCGGATGGCAGTTGGCGCCCGCGAGCGCCGAAGGGCCAGCGTTGGGCGACAGATAGATAACGTCCTGCGCCACGGCATTGGGCACCACCGCCATGGCCAGGTTCGACCAGATGATGCCGGTCATGAGGTCGACCTTGTCGCTCTGGATCATCTTTTCGGCAATCTGAACGGCAAGCTCGGGCTTCTGCGCATCGTCCTCGATGACGAGTTCGATGTCCTTGTTGCCGGATTGCTTGATGGCCAGCGTGAAGGCATCGCGCATGTCGATGCCGAGCCCGGCGCCGCCGCCCGAAAGCGTGGTGATGACACCGATCTTCACCGGCTCGGCATAGGCATGGCCCGATACGGCCAGCGACAGCCCGATGAGGCCGGTTGCAAGAACGTTCTTCATTTTATTCCCCTCCAACATTCTTCATCTTATTTTCCCCTGGTGGTTCAGAGGCTGGTGCGAACTTTCCAGAGTTCGGGAAACAGTTCAACCTCCAGCATCTTCTTGAGATAGGAAACGCCGGACGTGCCGCCGGTGCCCCGTTTCATGCCGATGATGCGCTCCACGGTCGTCACATGATTGAAGCGCCAGCGGCGGAAATAATCCTCGAAGTCGACCAGCTTCTCGGCAAGTTCATAGAGCTGCCAGTAGCGCAGGGGATCGCGATAGACGGTCCGCCAGGCCTCCAGCACCTCATCGCTTTCGGCCCGCGCTTCGTGCCAGTCGATCCGCTCCGCATCCGCGCCGACGTCGAAGCCGTTGCGCGAAAGAAGCAGGATCGCTTCGTCGTAGAGCGAAGGCTCCGCCAGGATCGCCTCCAGTTTCGCGATGCGTTCAGGCTCGTGCGTATGGGGGCGCAGCATCGCCGGGTTGCGGTTCCCGGCCAAGAACTCGATGGCGCGGTATTGCCAGGACTGAAAGCCCGAGGACTGGCCGAGCGCATCGCGGAACTCGGTGTACTCGCTGGGCGTCATCGTCCTCAGCACATCCCAGGCACTGTTGAGCTGTTCGAAGATACGGGCAACCCGCGTCAGCATCTTGAAGGAAGGCTCGAGCTGGTCTGCGCGGATCATCCGGATGGCCGAGCCCAGCTCGTGCAGCGCCAGCTTCATCCACAGTTCGGAGGTCTGATGCTGGATGATGAACAGCATCTCGTCATGGGCGGTGGAAAGCGGCTCCTGCGCATCGAGCACCCGCTCCAGGTGCAGATAGTCGCTATAGGACATGCGATCCCGGAAGGACGTCTCGGCTCCTTCTTCGGAGGGGTCGTATGGTTTGCTCAAAGCGTCTTCTCCGTCCTCAGCCGGAACCGCTGGATCTTGCCCGTCTGTGTCTTGGGCAGGGTGTCGACGAACCTTATCGAGCGCGGATATTTATAGGGCGCGATGGCAGCCTTCACGTGGTCCTGCAGGCGCTTCATGCACAATTCATCGCGCGCAATGCCCTGAACCAAAACGACATGGGCCTCCACGATCTGTCCGCGCTCGGCATCGGGCGCACCGATCACCGCGCACTCGGCGACATCGGCATGGGACAGCAGCGCCGCCTCCACCTCGGGACCGGCGATATTGTAGCCGGCGCTGACGATCATGTCGTCGGAACGCGCGACGAAGTGGAAGAAGCCTTCCTCGTCCTCCAGAAACGTGTCGCCCGTAATGTTCCAGCCGTCGCGCACATAGTCCCGCTGCCGCGCGTCGGCGAGGTAACGGCAGCCGGTCGGCCCGCGCACCGCCAGTCTGCCGGGCGTGCCGCGTGGAAGCTCGTTCATATCCTCGCCGACGATGCACGCCTCGTAGCCGCCGACCGGGCGACCGGTCGAGCCGGGCTTCAGGTCCTCGAACCGGTTGGAGATGAAGATGTGCAGCATTTCGGTGGCGCCGATGCCGTCGAGGATCGGCTTGCCGGTCTTCGCCATCCATTCCTCGAAGACGGGCCCCGGCAACGTCTCCCCCGCCGAAACCGCCGCTCGGAGCGAGGAGAGATCGGCGCCTTCGTCCATCGCCTTCAGCATGGCGCGGTAGGCGGTGGGCGCGGTGAAGGAGATGGTCGCGTGATAGGTCTCGATGATATCGATCATGTTGGCGGGCGTCGCCTGCTCCAGGAGCGTGGCGGCGGCGCCGAAACGCAGTGGGAAGATGGCAAGCCCGCCAAGGCCGAAAGTGAAGGCGAGGGGAGGGGAGCCGACAAAGATATCGTCAGGCGTTACCCGCAGGATCTCTTTCGCGTAGCCGTCGGCGATGACCAGCAGGTCGCGGTGGAAATGCATGGTCGCCTTCGGCACGCCCGTGGTGCCGGAGGTAAACCCGAGGAGGGCGACATCGTCACGGCCGGTTTTCACAGCCTCAAAGACCACCGACTTGTCGAGCGCGATGCGGTCGAATTCCGCGTCGTGGTTAGCCGTACCGTCGAAGCCCACCACCTGTTTCAGGAACCGGCTGTCCTTGGCGCAAGCGACGAGCTCGTCCATCAGCCGGGTATCGCAAAGCGCGAGGCCGATCTCCGCCTTGTCGATGATCTTGGCCAGTTCGCTTGCGCGCAGCATCGGCATGGTGTTGACGACGACGGCGCCTGCCTTGGTGGCGGCCAGCCAGCAGGCCACCATGGCCGGGTTGTTAGCAGAGCGGATGAGAATCCGGTTGCCGGGCTTGATGCCGTAATTCTCGACCAGCGCATGGGCGAGCCGGTTCGTCCAGTCGGAAAGCTCTTTATAGGTGCGACGGCGGCCGTTGCCGATCAACGCCGTGCGGTCTCCGAAACCTTTCTCCACCATACGGTCAGTCAGTTCGACGGCGGCATTAAGATATTCGGGATACTCGAAGCGCTCGAGCAGGAAATCCGGCCACTCCTCCTCGGGCGGAAGATTGTCGCGCGTGAAGGTGTCTTTATGCGCTGTCGGTCCGAGCATCATGTGGCCTCCCTCATGGTGCGGAGACAGCGAGACCGATTTGCCGGCATCCCGCTGGATGCGTTCGCAAACGGCACTTCACTGGCACGGAAACGGCAAAGGGCACTGCGGTCTCCCATCCTCCTTGAAGCCTATCAAGGATGGCACCAGCCGCAAATTACTTCAAGCCTAAAATTTCTAGCTGTAAGGTTGACTTTACCCCCTGTCCTCCCGCTTCTATGCGGGAACAAGGAGGAGCATCATGTTCGAGCGCTTGATAACCGACTGGGACGATGCTTACGCCAACGGCCCGAACATCCCGGGCGGCGACCGCTGGCCGGAGGCGTGGGTGGTGCCGGCGCGAAGCTTTCGCGAGAGCCTTGTCGCGGCCGGCCGTGCAAAGCTCGACCTCGCCTATGGCGACAAGCCGCGCAATCGGCTCGACCTCTTTCTTCCCACTGGAAAGCCCAAGGGCCTCGTCGTCTATGTCCACGGCGGCTATTGGCTGCGGTTCGACAAGAGCTACTGGTCGCATCTTGCCGCAGGCGCCGTTGAAAACGGCTATGCCGTCGCGATCCCTTCCTACAGGCTCTGCCCGGAGATCCGCATCGGCGGTATCGTGGAGGAGGTCGCCGCGGCAATCGAAGCGGCGGCGGCCATGGTCGAGGGCCCGCTGATGCTGACAGGCCATTCGGCCGGCGGCCATCTTGTCAGCCGGATGGCTTCAGCCACCACGCCGCTTGCCTCTCAAGTCCGGGAACGCGTCCGCCGTGTCGTCTCGATTTCCGGGGTGCACGATCTGCGCCCACTTATGCGCACGACCATGAGCCAGGAACTCCTTATCGACGAAGCCGAGGCAGTGGCCGAAAGTCCGGCACTGCTGCGCCCGATGGAAAGCGCGCGCATCACCTGTTGGGTGGGCGGTAGCGAGCGCGCCGAGTTCCTGCGCCAGAACGAGCTGCTTGCAAACATATGGGCAGGCCTCGGCGCGATCACCTCGGCGGTGGTGGAGCCAGACCGCCACCATTTCACTGTCGTCGATGGTCTCACGGATCCGCGCCACCCCCTCGTTCGGTGTCTCCTCGCGGAATAGGGCCACGCCCGCTCTTCCTCAATCGCCGGGATCGGGAATCTTCAGTGGATAGCCGCAAGCCTTGCAGTGGACCGCATCGGGGTCGTGGCGCTGCAGCCCGCATTGCGGGCATGGATACCGGACCTTGTAGGGCCGAAAAATCGCCTGGGCCAAACGGATGAAAAGCGAGATGCCGGCGATCATGATAGCGACCGAGGTCAGCTTGCCCCACGTGCCCGGCAGGAGGATGTCACCGTAGCCCGTGGTGGTTATGCTCGCGACCGTAAAGTAGAGGGCATCGACATAGCCGGCGAGGCCTGAGCCTTCCCTGAAGAAGAACGTGTAGATGAAGCCGGTCACCACGAACAGGAAGGTGACCAGATTGAGAGCCGAATGGATGATCTCGCGCCAGGGCCCGTAACCCCGCCGCGTAAGTGGGCGCCATAGAAAGCCGCTGCGCGAGAGCGACCATAGCCGCAGGACGCGCAGGAATCCAAGATTGGCCAGCCAGAGCGGCGCGAGCAACGTTACCAGGATGAAAAGATCGACGAGACTTGTGGGCTGCCGCAGCCAGCGCGGAATGTCGTTCGCGGCAAGGGCGCGAGCCGAGATATCCGCTGCGAGCAGAGCCGCGATGGAATAGTCGATCCAGAGAAAGGATGGCCGCCCGCGCAGCACCGGGCTCACGACGAAGAATGCTATGATCAGAAGATCGACGACCATGACTGCGAGTTGGAACCGCAACGCATTTTGTGAATGACCATGGTAAAGAATGCGCAAGCGTCGCCGCAGGCGGTCCAGTGCATTTGCTTCCCGTTCCGTGCCGTCGGTTTCTGAGGAGATACCCATCGTCCATTGCCCAATGCATTTTAACGGGAAGGGGTTCCGGCAACAGCGACTGGTGGCGTGCGCAGAGCGCCTAGCTTATTTGGTCCAATGGCCGGCTGAGATTTTTGCCACAGGGACCGAGACTGGCAGAACGCGCGCCGCCTGTAAATCGCGGCAGCCTCAGGTGCTCGCGCGGCTGCCAATCGCGTCGACGCGCTTGACAACCTGGGCGCCTTCATGATGCGCTGACGATCGAGCGGTCGGCCAAACGGCATGAGGCCGCGCCAGAACCCGCCCGAGGAAACGGCATGCGACCCGAACTCGGCCTCCACGTCGCAGCCGCGCTCTGGCGGCGCCAGTTGTTGGAGATCCGGTGCATGAGCGACGCTCATGTACACGTAAGCGCAGACGTGCTTGTTGCTGCCGACCTGATGGGCATCGCCCCTTGGGATGGCTCTCTCCCCCTCTATCAACAGCCGGCGAGGCCGGGCGCCTCCCCCACGGCATTCCCTTGCTTGCGAAGCTTTGCCGAGCAACTGCGCGGCGCCGAGCAGGCGAACGCGGCATTTCTAATCAAGGGAGGAGCGCGCATCGACGTAAGTGAGGGTTTGATGAAAGACTGATTTGACAAGGGAGGAATGAGGAATGCGAAAGACCATCCTGACATTTGCGCTGGTCGCGGCCGGAGCGGCGATGTCCGTGCCGGCACAAGCGCAGCAACTGCGTATGATGACCGGCCCGCAAGGCGGCGCTTGGTATCCCCTGGGCGGCGCCATTCAGGGCATGGCATCCGACGCGCTCGGCGTCTCGATACAGGTCCTGCCGGGCGGCGGCGTCGCGAATGTGCAGGGCGTGCAGAACGGCGATGCCGATCTGGGATTTGCCAATTCCATTTCCACGGTGGATGCCATCGAGGGGCGCGAGCCCTTCGAGGGCAAAGCCGACAATGTCTGCAATCTGGCCACCCTTTATCCGCAGTATTTCCAGATGGTCGTAACAGCGGATAGCGGCATCGCGTCGGTTGAGGATTTCGCCGGAAAGCGGCTGAACACCCAGCCCGTCGGCAACACCGCAGAGCAGGTGACGCGGGCGGTGCTGCAGACGGCTGGCATCTCCTATGAGGATCTGAAAGCCGTCGACTTCGTGTCGTACTCGGATGGTGTTGCCCTGATGCAAGACAACAATTCCGAGGTCTTCGCGCTCGGTACGACCATCCCGTCCTCCGCCATCATGGACCTGGCGAACAGCACCGCCATCAAGCTGGTGCCTCTCGAGCAGGAGTTCATCGACAAGATGAGATCGGAGATCAATCCGGGCTACACCTCGATCACCATTCCGACCGGGACGTATCCGAAGCAGGACGAAGACATCGTTACGGTCGGTTACGCAACCCACGTCATCGCCCGCTGTGACCTCGATGCGCAGATCGTCGAAGGCTTGCTCACCCAGATGTGGGAGAACCGTTCCGACCTCGCCACCATCGCCTCGGCCATGAAGGATACATCCCTCGAAAAGATGGCGCAGGACGTGGGTGTACCCATGCACGAAGGTGCCAAGGCGTTCTACGCGGCCAACGGAATCGCGCAGTAGAACCGTATGTCGGGGAAGCCAGTCGCGGCTTCCCCCACCCCTTTTGCTCGCCTGGAACATTGCTGCCTGCCGCATGGCGGCAGGCCGATCGGAGCACGCGATGATTCGCTACGAATTCTGGTTGAAGCGGATGATCACGGTTGTGGCCGTGACCATGAGTCTGTTCCACCTCTACGTTGCATATTTCGGCCCCCCAAACGCGTTCACGCTGCGCGCGACCCATTTCGGCTTCGCCCTGGTCCTCGCCTACCTCTCGCTGCCGGTCCTGCGTTCCCGTCAGGGCAAGGGACCAGGCGTCCTGGACTGGGTGTTTCTCGTCGCCTCGGTGGCCGCCTCGGCCTATCCGATTATCGAACAGACCTACTTCAACACCCGCATGGCCTATGTTGGGCCGGTCTCGGCCACCGATCAGACCTTCGCCATGCTGATGATCATCGTCGTGCTGGAGGCCACCCGCCGCGCAATCGGGCCGATCCTCCCGCTTACGGCGCTCGCATTCCTTGGCTACCAGATATTCTTCACCAACACCCGCATCGTCCGTCTCCTCGAGTACCAGTACATGACGACCGATGCGCTGTTCGGCATTCCCGCGCAGGTCTCGGCGACCTATGTGGTGCTGTTCGTCATCTTCGGCGCTCTGGCCGAGCGGCTGGGTATCGGCAAGCTCTTCATGGATTTCGCGCTGGCCTTGACGGGGCACAGGGCCGGCGGGCCGGCCAAGGTCGCGGTGGTGACCTCGGGCTTGTTCGGATCCGTGTCAGGCTCGGCTGTCGCCAATGTGATGACGACCGGAACGTTCACGATCCCTCTGATGAAGAGGATCGGCTACCCTGCTCCTTTTGCCGGAGCGGTCGAGGCAGTCGCCTCCACCGGCGGCCAGATCATGCCGCCGATCATGGGCGCCGCCGCCTTCGTGATGGCCGAGTTTTTGGGAACGAGCTATCTGAACGTGGCCGCTTTCGCGCTGTTGCCGGCGCTGCTTTATTATCTCGCCGTCTTTCTTGCGGTGCATTTCGAGGCCCGCAGGCAGGGGCTGCAGGGGCTGCCCAAGGCCGACCTGCCGCGCGTTGGCCAGGTGCTCAGGGAGCGCGGCCACCTCTTCCTGCCGCTGGCGATCATCATCGGCACGCTGATGTCCGGGTTCTCGGCGCCGTACTCCGCCCTCATGGGGATTTTCTCGATCGTGCCCGTGGTGCTCTTGCGCAGCACGACACGCGGCGAACTCACCATCGCCAGGGTCATCGATGGGCTTGAATCGGGTGCCATCAATTCGGTCATCGTCGCTCTCTCGTGCGCCTCCGCCGGTATCGTCATCGGCGTCATAGCCCAGACCGGCCTCGGCCTCACCTTCACCGGCATCGTGCGGGCGGCTGCCCAGGACCTTTTGTTGCCGGCGCTCATCCTGACGATGGTGGCGGGGATCATCCTCGGCATGGGCATGCCCACGACCCCTGCATACATCGTCCAGGTTGCGCTGTTGGTGCCCGCGCTCGTGCGCTTGGGCATCCCAGTCGAAGCGGCGCATATGTTCGTCTTCTATTTCGCGATTCTGTCCGCAATCACCCCGCCAGTGGCGATCGCGGTCTACGCAGCTTGCGGCATCAGCCGCTCGGCCGTCTGGGCGACGAGTTGGGCAGCGGTGAAGCTTGGGCTGACCGGCTACATTATTCCCTTCATGTTCGTGTTCGGGCCGTCGCTGCTTCTCATCGGCGAATGGCACGTGATTGCTCTGACCGCCGTCACTGCGACCGCGGGCGTAGCATTGCTCGCCGGCGGATTGAGCGGCTTTTTCGTGAAGCCGGCAAACGTGTTGGCGCGGGTCCTTTTCATCGCCGCGGCATTCACGCTGATCAAGCCTGGGGTCTGGACCGACCTTTCGGGCCTGGCTCTGGGCGCTGTCGCGCTATTTATCAATCTGCGCTGGCCGGCAGCGGTGCGCCTTCAGCCCGCGGGCGGCAAGCCACACCTCGGACCAGTCGAGGCTCCCATTGCCGCCCCGGTCGACCCGACGGACATCTTCCAGGCTCCGGCCGCGCATCCGTCACGGAAACTGCCGGATCCATGATGCGTCGTGCCGGCGCATATGCCTTTACGCCGCCGGCCGGCGGCGCAGCGGACGGATCAAGGCATCGGGATGTCCTGCGTGAACTTGGGAACGTGGTAGCCCTTCACCACGGGCTCGCGAGCGGCGATCTCGACATACCAGCGCTTCACCTCTGGAAATTCGTCGAGCACGATATCCTGCCATTCGTAGCGGGACACCCAGGGCCAGATGGCGATGTCGGCTATCGAATAGTCGCCAGCGACAAACCCTTCCCTGCCGAGTTGCCGATCGAGCACGCCATATAGGCGGCGTGCCTCCTTGGCATACCGCTCCTCCGCAAAGGGCGCCTTGCCCCGGTTGAACTTCAGAAACTGATGGGCTTGGCCGAGCATCGGCCCGAATCCGCCCATCTGCCACATCAGCCACTCGATCGTCCTGAGCCTGCCCACCCCCTCACGCGGCATCAGCAGCCCGGTCTTTTCGGCAAGGTAGATGAGGATCGCACCCGATTCCATCAAGCTGAGACCGTTGTCGCGGTCGACAATTGCGGGGATCTTGTTGTTGGGCGAGATCTTGAGGAAGTCGGGCTCGAACTGCTGGCGGTCGCCTATATCGACCGGATGAACCGCGTAATCGAGGCCCATCTCCTCAAGTGCGATGGAAACCTTGCGGCCGTTCGGTGTCGTCCAAGTGTAGAGATCGATCATTGAGCATCAGACCCTTGCTGCCGTAGACTGGGAGGCGCGGCCGGTCCCCCGCCGCGCCTTCCCTCATATCACTTTAGGTACCAAGCGTCCGCAGGGAGCTCAGCCCTTTCGGGTAAGCCGGTCTCCACCAGCCGGGCCCCAATAACCTTGCAGCCGCTGAACTCCGCGCAGAACGGCGAATGCTGTGCCTGCAATCAGCGGGCCTGGCTCTTCGGTTGATCCTGAATTCTCCTCAGGGTACTTCCACCGAAAACGTGTCCTCAGGCAGCGACAGGGACCTGGCGATTCTTTCACGGTAGCCCTTGTCGTACCTGTAGCCGGCCTCGATGTTTTCGATTTCTTCGATAGAGAGCCCGCAAGCCACCGCCAGCTCCTCGACCGAGTACCCAAGGAATTCACGGTAGGCGCGGACGATGTGTATCCCTCCAGACATGGCCTCGAGCACGGCCTCGGGGAGTTGGATTTTGGCAATATCGTTCATAGTCCCTCCGAAAAACCGAAGCAGAAGTCAGTGGCGGAAAGCCCCCGCACCACCAGCGTGATCTGTCGTTCAAGCGCGGCCTGGTCACAAGCGTACGCGGACTTGGCCAATGTAGATGTCGGATGACAAAAGGCCCCGAAAGGGCCTCAACCAAAAGACTGCCGCCCCGTGATAAGAGGATCGGTATCGTCAAATATGGCTATTGATTACCGGCCGATCAAGTGGAAACCAGGCCCAACGGGTGCTTATCGGACGATGAACGCGCGCTGATCAACGGCATGCCCGGCCGGATTTGACGCGCCCGCCGCTCTTCACGACCAGCCTGGGGCTAGTTGGCGGCCGCGGGCTTCCTTCGAACAAAATCCAGAAATGCGCGCAATGGAGGTGCCATCTGCCGACGACTTGGATAGTACAGATAGAAGCCCGGAAAGGCCGGCGACCACTCCTCCAGAAGCTGCACCAGCCTTCCGGCTGCGACCAGGGATTCGACCTGATGCGTGAAGAGATAGGCGATGCCGGCGCCATCGAGGACGGCGGACGTCACCATTTCCGGCTCATTCACGATAAGGGGCCCCTCTACGGCCACCTCCAGTTCTTCACCGTCGCGCTCGAACTCCCAGCGATAGAGACTGAAGTCGGTCGGCCAGCGGAAGTTGATGCACCGATGGCGCCGCAGATCGTGTGGCGTTGCAGGCATGCCGAAACGGTCGAGATAGGAAGGTGCTGCCACCGCCACCTGTCGGAGTTTGCCGCTGATCCTGACGGCGATCATATCCTTTTCCACCTTCTCACCGAGGCGGATACCGGCGTCGAACCGGCTTGCCACGATGTCGACCAGCTTGTCGTCGACGACAATGTCGAGCGTTATCTCGGGATAATTGTTCAGGAACGGCCCGATCATCGGTGCGAGATAATGCATCGCGGCGATGCGAGTTGTGTTGATCCGCAGCAGACCCGAAGGCGTATCGCGCAGGCTGCGAACATCCGCAACGGCTGCGTCGAGATCCGCGAACACGGGAAGGAGGCGGCCGAGAAAGCGCTCCCCGGCCTCGCTCGGCGCGACGCTGCGGGTCGTCCGGTTGAGCAGCCTCACTCCGAGCCGCTCTTCCAGGCGCCGAATGACCTGGCTCAAGGCTGAAGGCGACATGCCGAGATGGGCGGCCGCGCGAGCGAAACTGCCATGCTCGACCACTGCGGCGAAGGCTCTCAACTCGGCATAGTCACTGCCACGCATTCTATATTCGTTTCTTCATAGCCAACGAAATTCATAGCACATTATCAAATGAATGCGATGTGGCATCTTGCCGGCCTCATTAACCGGAGATGACCATGACCACATCCCTTTCCCTGGACACCTACCGCCTTCTCGGCCGCTCCGGCCTGCGGATTTCCCCCCTTGCACTCGGTACGATGACCTTTGGAACCGACTGGGGCTGGGGCTCCGACGAGCACGAAGCGCGTCGCATCTTTGACGCTTATATCGACCGTGGCGGCAATTTCATCGATACGGCCAACCAGTATACGAACGGCACGTCGGAACGCTTCGTCGGCGAGTTCGCGAGAGAAAAACGCGACAGGCTGGTGGTCGCCACCAAGTACACCCTGTCCTCTCGGCCGGGCGACCCCAATTCCGGCGGGAATCACCGCAAGAGCATGGTGCGTTCGGTCGAGGCGAGCCTGGAACGGCTGAAGACCGATTATATCGACATTCTCTACCTTCACTTGTGGGACTTCACGACGCCGGTGGAAGAGATTTTGCGTGCCATGGACGATCTCGTCAGTGCGGGCAAGATCGTCTATGTCGGCATATCCGATACGCCGGCCTGGCAGGTTTCGCGCATGCAGGCAATCGCCGACCTGCGTGGCTGGGCACCGCTTATCGCACTACAGATCGAATACAGCCTCATCGAACGAACCGTGGAGCGCGATCTCATTCCCATGGCACGCGAGATGGGGCTTGGCGTGATCCCGTGGTCGCCGCTCGCCAGCGGTGTCTTGACCGGAAAATACAGCAAAGCTGACCTCGAAATCGGCACCGGCAGCGCTTCCGCCGTCGGTACGCGCAAGAACGTTGCCGCCGCCAATGGGGCGCTCAGCGAGCGGGGCCTGGCAATCGCGGACGTGGTCAAGGCGGTCGCCGTCGAAGCAGGCAAATCTCCGTCACAGGTGGCGCTCGCCTGGACGCTTTTAAATCCGTCGGTCGCGTCTCCGATCATGGGCGTGCGGACATTGGCGCAACTCGAGAACAACCTTGGCGCCCTTGACGTGACCTTGACCGACGATCAGCGGGCCCGTCTGGATGAGGTAAGCGCGGTCGACCTCGGCTTCCCGCATGAGTTTCTGGCCCGGCCGATGACACGAAACGTCACGTTCGGCGACGCGAAGATCGCGGCGCGATAAGGCCTCCCCAGGGCTTTTGGTTCGCATCTCCTCGGCCAGGGAGCGCGGAGCGTCTTGGAGCTAACCACAGCGCCCCGGCTTCCGAACGGACCCGCTTTGTTTGCGTAAGGATGGAGAAATCGCTCGCGGGAATACTCGAAACCATGAACTGAAGAACAAAAGCCAAAAAAAACCACACTCCTGCTGAAAAAAGGACCGGCAACAGCTCGATGAACGCCGGATTCTCCGGCAGGCCGAGATCGTGCAGGTCGGCCGCTCCGTTCCGCGTAGACTACGGTGTGCCAGAGCGCGGTGTCTTAACTTCGGTTAAGAAAGGTGTCTTAACATCGGTTAAGAAAAAAGACACACATCTCGACTCAGAGTGATCAGAATAATTCAGCGTCGTACTGTACCAATCTGGTCCCCCCAAACTCTGCCCAGAGGTAAAATATGCGGCTGCTCGCCCTTCTCTTGCTACTGGTCGCCTTGACTCCGGCTGTGGCACAGCCGGCTAACGGACAGAGCGCCGCTCAGACCGCTCAAGTGGGTGCTGATGTCGAAGCTCTTATCCGGGTCCTTGAGAACGACGAAGCCCGCGGGCAGTTGATCGAAAGGATGCGTGCCGCGATCCCGAAGGCGCAAGGGGGTGAGTCATCGCCGCAGACTGCGCCCGAAATGACCATCCTGGACCGGATCACCGCCTATACCGGCAGCGCGGTGGAAGGTAGTGCGGAGCTAATCGGCACCATCATCCGGCTCGCAGACCACCTGGGTGCGGTCGTTTCGGGTGCCGCCACCATCAGCGTGAGCGGCCTCTGGAATTCGGTGCGTAGCGTCCTTCTGGTCGTTACGGTTACCTTTGCCGCCTATTTTATACTGCGGCTCGCCTTCAGGCGGTTGCAACGCGTTCTGGCGAGCGCCGCGCAAGGCACGAGCACAATCCGGCGCACCGGGATCATCGGATTGTCTGCGGGGGCGGACCTTCTGACGGTGCTCGGCGCCTGGGTGATGGGATACCTGCCCGCCCTCTATGCGGGCGTCCAGGCGGGAAGCAGCCAGACGCTTTTCCTCAACGCCTTCCTCTTCATAGAGCTTGCAAAGGTGGCCGCTCGCGTCCTGCTCGCTCCGCGGTGGACGACGCTACGCCTCGGCCGCATCGACGATACAACGGCAGCCTACTGGTACTTCTGGCTGAGCCGCCTCGTCAGCGCTATCGGCTATACCTTGTTTTTCGTCGCGCCGCTTCTTGCGGCGAACGTGTCAAGCAGCGCGGCCGAGGCGGTCCGTATTTTCGTGCTGTTCTGTGCCCTCGCAATGGCATGGGTCATCATCCTGCAGAACCGCGACGCCGTGCGCGCCCGGCTGGGCCGTTATGTCGAGCGCGGGGAGGCGGAACCGCTCGTGCGGATCTTGTCCGGCGTCGCCACTTTCTGGCACATCGTGGCGATCGGCTATCTCACGCTCATCTTCGTGCTGTGGCTTGCCAACCGGGAGGCGGCCCTCCCTTTTGTTTTGCTGGCAACCGTTCAATCCCTCATCGCGATGGCCATTGGTGTTGCGCTAAGCGTGGTCGTGGTGCGCGTCGCCACTGGCGGCATGCACCTGCCGGCCGACATCAAGGCGCGGCTGCCGCTGCTTGAGCAACGGCTCAACGCGTTTGTACCGAACGTCCTGCGGGTCATCCGTGGCCTCGTCATGGTCACCGTCGTGCTGGCTATCGCACAGATCTGGCGGCTGGCCGACTTTATCGGCTGGCTGTCAAGCGAGTTCGGCCAGAGGGTTGTGACCTCGGTGATCGCCGCGTTCCTTATCCTCTTAGCCGGTGGCCTTGTGCATCTTGCCGTCCAGTCCTGGGTGGAATACCGGCTCAACCCAACCTACGGTCGCATGCCGAGCCCGCGCGAGCGGACCCTTCTGGGGTTGTTCCGCAACGCATTCACGATCGTATTCAGCGTCGTCATCCTGCTCTTGGTGCTGACCCAGCTCGGCGTCAACGTCGGACCGTTGCTTGCCGGCGCCGGCATCATTGGCCTGGCCGTGGGCTTCGGTTCGCAGAAGCTGGTGCAGGACGTCATCAACGGCGCCTTCATCCAGTTCGAGAACGCGATGAATGAAGGCGACATGGTCACCGTGGGGGGAATCACCGGGGTTGTCGAGCGGCTGACGATCCGGTCGGTATCGCTGCGCACGGTCGACGGCGCCTATCACCTGATCCCATTCTCATCCGTCGAATCCGTGTCCAACTTCATGAGAAATTTCAGCTACCACGTGGCCGCCATCGGCGTGAGCTACGGAGCAAACATTTCCAATGTGAAGCGGGCGATGCGGGACGCCTTCGAGCGGCTGAAGGAGACGGAGTTCGGCGAGCATATCATCGACGATCTGGAAATGCATGGCGTGACCGAGTTCGCCGATTCCGCCGTGGTCGTTCGTGCCCGTATCAAGACAAAGCCCGGCCAGCAGTGGACGCTGGGGCGCGCCTATAATGAAATCCTCAAGGAGGTGTTCGACGAGCGCGGCATCGAGATACCCTTTCCGCAGGTCACGCTCCACCTGCCGGAGGGCAAAAACATGCCTCCGGCACAGGCGACACGCGTGGTGGACGCACCGCGCACCGGAGAGAAAAGCCGCAAGCGTAGCGTAGACGGGGCGGCGCATAAGCGCCAACGCAAATCCAGGGTCGTCCAAGACGGACCGGCCGACGAAGGCCAGGGGGCTCTCGAAGAAACCGAAGTCTAAGGCATTTGCTGTCAGGTGGCATCGCCTGACGTCCGCATGGATCAAAGACTTGGAATCGGGCGCGACGCAGCGCTGGCAAGCCGAGCGCCGACTGCCAGCTACTGCCCGTTCGCATCTTGCAGCAACGTCGCCACGAAGCGTTTGGTACGCTCGCGTGCGGGATTGGTGAAGATGTGCTGCGCTGAACCGATCTCGACAATGGAGCCGGCATCGAGGAAGGCGGCCTGCTGGGCAATGCGCGAGGCAAGACGCAGGTCATGGGTGGCGATCACCATGGTCGTTCCCTCGCGTGCAAGCTGGGTCAGGACCTCCACGACCTCGCCGGCAAGTTCCGGGTCGAGCGCCGAGGTCGGCTCGTCGCACAAAAGCACCCGCGGCGAAAGGGCGAGCGCACGGGCGATCGCGACGCGCTGCTGCTGGCCACCCGAGAGCGTCGCCGGCCATGCGTCGGCCTTCTGAGCGAGGCCGACCTTCTCAAGCAGCGCCATGCCGTGCTCCCGCGCCTTCGCCTTCGGCCATTTGAGCACGGTGACCAGCCCTTCCATCACGTTCTCGATCGCGGTGCGATGCGGGAACAGCTGGAAATTCTGGAAGACCATACCGGTCTGGCTGCGCAGCCGTCTTATATCCTTCCAGCCAACCTTCATGCCGGGGTGGAATTCAAGCGCCTCCTCGCCGACGCGAACTTTTCCGGAGGTCGGAATCTCGAGAAGGTTGATGCAGCGAAGCAGCGTGCTTTTCCCGCCGCCCGAGGGGCCGATCAGGGCCGTGACGGAGCCTTCGGGAATCCGCAGGCTGACGCCCTTCAGAACGAGATTGTCGCCGAAGCGCTTTTCGATATCGGTGAGCTCGATCATGCCCGCGCTTCCAGAAAACCACCATAGCGACCGAGACGCTGTTCCAGACGCACCTGAAGCTGCGACAGCACCGAACTCAGCAGAAGATAAATAAGTGCTGCCTCGATATAGAGGATCAGCGGCTCGTACGTCGTCGCCACGATGCGCTGCGCGGCCTGAAACAGCTCCGGCACAGTAATGGCGGCCGCCAGCGAGGTGTCCTTCACCAGCGAAATGAAGGTGTTCGACAGTGGCGGCACGGCCACGCGCGCGGCTTGCGGCAGGATCGTGCGGCGCATCACCTGGCTCCAGCTCATGCCGATCGAGTAGGCCGCCTCCCACTGGCCCTTCGGCACGGAGGAGATGGTCGCGCGGATCGTCTCCGACGTATAGGCGCCAATGTTCAGCGTAAATCCGATGAGTGCCGCCGGGAAGGCATCAAGCACGATGCCGACACTGGGCAACCCATAGAAGATGAGGAAGAGTTGCACCAGGAGCGGCGTGCCGCGGAAAATCCAGACATAGAAGCGCACAACCGCGGCAAAGGGCGCCGGCGCGAACAGCCGCACCACTGCCACGACCAGCCCGAGCATCAGGCCGAGAGCGAACGACAGCAGCGTCAACGGCACGGTGAAGCGCAAGCCGGCCAGGAGCAGCGGGCCAAGCGAGGACAGCATCAGGTCGAGCCAATGCGGCACGGGAACCTCCTTCAAAAGGCAAGCGGGGCGGACCTTGAAAATCCGCCCCGCTCGCTCGTATGCAGACTACCCGCCTATTGGGAAACGTCCACGCCGAAGTACTTCTCGGAAAGCCTCTGGTACGTGCCATCGGCCTTGATCTCCTCGAGCGCCTTGTTGATTGCGGCAACGAGTTCCGGCTGGCCCTTCCTGACGATGATGCCCGAGTAGCTCGCCTCGTCCTCGGTCGCGGCGATCTCCACCGGTGCGTTCGGCCGCTGTTTCTTGAAGTCGTAGAAGGACAGGCTGTCGTTGATCGTCGCGTCCGCCCGGCGGTTGACGACAAGCTGGACCGCCTGATCGAAGCCTTCGGTGGCAACCAGTTCGGCGCCGGCCTCTTCGGCCATCTTCGCATAGTTGCTTGTCAGCGACTGGGCGGACTTCTTGCCGTTCAGATCCGCGAAGCTGCCGATCTCGTCATTGTCCTCGCGCACGATGAGCGCCGCCTTGGAGGCGATGTAGGGATCGGAGAAATCGTACTTCGCCTTGCGCTCCTCGGTTATGCCGACCTGGTTGATGACGGCATCGTAGCGGTTCGCGTCGAGCCCTGCGATGAGGCCGTCCCAGCGGCCCTCGAGGAACTCGGCCTCCACCCCGAGGCGTTTGGCCACCTCCCGCCCGAGTTCGACGTCGAAGCCAACGAGGTCGCCGGAACCGTCATGGAAGGTGAAGGGCGCATAGGTTCCTTCCGTCCCGATCCGCAGCACACCCGCGGCCTTTACATCCGCAAGCTCTGCGTGGGCGAATGAGAAGGCCGCCGCTTGCAGAACAAAGGCGGCGAGAAGGGTCTTCAGCCAATTCATTGTCGTTATTCCCGTTGCATGTGTTGGCGGCAGGCGCCGAATGGCCCGGAAATCTAAGGCTTACGGGCGTTTGGGCAAGGCTCCGGCACCTGAGAAGGGCTCTCCACGGACAATTGCATGTTGCTTAAACCGCGTACAGGAGAACGAATTTCTCCCTAATCTGCGGACGTCTCAAATGCGGTTGTCGGATCGAGACGAATGAGCGGTCGTCCGGCGACCGATTGCACCGAGGGAATGTTCTCACGGAAGATGACGTCCATCTTGACCGGCGTGAGTGCAATAGAAGTCCGAGCATCATCGCGCTGAAGGTCACCGAAGACGCGCAGAGCTGACGCGAGCAGCACGTCGGGATCGGAATTGATCACCGCGTCCATGGTGCCCTCGATGAGGAGCCTGCGGGTATCCGTGGTGAGCCCGTGGCCGATGAAGACCACGTCTTTGGACCTGCCCTTCTCCTGCAGTGCACGGCCTATCCCGTCGGAAGAGCCGCCGACATTGTAGATGCCGACGAGGTCCTCGTTCTGCTCGAGCAGCGAAAGCGTGTGACGGTAGTTCTCATCGCGGTCATCATGTCCTTCGCGCACGCCGACCACCCGGAGGCCTGGATACATCTCCTCCAGCAGACCGAGAAACCCTGTCTCCCGCTCTGCGTGGGCGCGATAGTTGCGGCTTCCCGCCACCAGCGCGACGCTGCTCGTTCGCGCCCCGCAGAACCGGCCGAGCAGATATCCCGCGGTCCGTCCGGCCGCCTGGTTGTCGAGCCCCACATATGCGTCGCGGAGAGAATGCTGCAGGTCGGAGATGACCGTGACGATGCGCCGTCCTGCTGCCGAGACCTCCTCGACGGCCTCCCGCACGAGGGGATGGTCGATCGCCATGAAGGCAATGCCGTCGGCCCAGCCCGCATGATGACGGATGGCTTCCGCCAGCGCGTCGGCATCAAAGCTTTCGATGAAATAGCACCGCACCTGCGCGTCTTCGCGCGACTTGGATTGGGCAATGGCCCGAACCTTGTCGCCAAGCAGTCGCAGATAGGGATTCCCGCCCATGGGAAGGAGAAAGGCGACATTTGGAGGGCGAGGGCGCGAAAGCCGCGCATGCTCCGCCCTGTCCAGATAACCCAGTTCGAGCGCCACCTTCAGAACGCGTTCGACAGTTCGCGGCTTTACGCCCTTGCGTCGATTGAGCACCCGGTCAACCGTTGCGAGAGACACGTTCGCGGCCTTAGCTATGTCGGTCATGAGGGGCACTGACGAGTCGTTCCCTGTAGGTGATTGCACCTCAAAAAACCTCATTTTTTCTAGTTTGACCTGAAGCATGCTAGTTCCTAGCCTTGTGTCAAGTAGGCGGCGTTCGGAGGAAACCACACAAAGCCGCCGTCTGCGATCCGTCAGAAAATGTCATGGGAGGGTTCGATGAACCGAAATTCGACGTGTCTTGGCGCGCGCGGCGTAAGCCGCCGGTCGATGCTTGCCCTCGGGCTTGGAGCGAGCGCCGCCGCCATGCTTCCCGGCCGTTCGCGCCCCAATCGGTGACGCTTCGATACGGCCACAACAACGAGCCTGCCAGCATTGCGGGCGCGCAGGCTGATTGGTTCGCGGAGGCTGTCGGCAAGCACTCGGGCGGAGATATCGCAGTCGAAGTGTTCCCGTCCTCCCAACTCGGCAAACTTCAGGAGCTTGCCGAAGCCGTGTCGCTCGGCACCATCGCCTTCTCGCACAATACAGCCGGCGGTATCGGCTCGCTCTATGAGCCTTTTGCCGCGCTCGACACGCCGTATCTCTACCGCGACGTCGACCATCTGATGAAGGTGATGGACGTCGATTCTCCGGTCATGCAGGAGCTTAACCAGGGCCTGATCGAAGCTGCCAATGTCCGCGTCATCTATGCGCATTACTTTGGCCGCCGATGGCCGCCGAAGACGTCGCCAATCTAGTGGGGTTGCTTTGCGAAGCGGGCGTCGACTTCATCAAGGACGACGAGGTCTGCGCCAATCCGGATCATGCTCCTCTCGCCGGGCGAGTCCCCGCGGTGATGCGGCAGGTCCGCGCTTATCGTGAGCGCACCGGCCGCGACGTCATGATCGCCTTCAACATCACCGACGAGATGGACGCCATGCGCCGCCATGCCGATCTCGTGGAAAAGGAGGGCGGTTCATGTGTGATGGCGAGCCTCAACTGGTGCGGACTGTCCGCTCTTCAAACGCTCCGGCGTTCCACGCCGCTTGCACTCCACGGTCATCGCAACGGTTTCGGCGCTTTTGCGCGGCATCCGGCACTGGGGATCGGCTTCGATGCCTACCAGGCGCTCTATCGTCTGGCCGGCATCGATCACATGCATGTCCACGGCATCGGCGGAAAATTCTCGGATTCGGCGCAGGACGTGTCGTCGGCCGCCCGCCGCTGCGGCGAACGACGCGGATGCCGTGTTGCCGGTATTCTCCTCCGGCCAGTGGGCGGGCACACTGCCTGCCACCTACGCTACCGTCGGATCGGCGGACTTCATGTTCCTCGCTGGCGGCGGGATATTGGCCCATCCCGATGGGCCAGCGGCGGGGGTGAAGAGCCTCCGGCAGGCCTATGAGGCCGTGGCCGCGGAATGCCCGCTCGACGAGGCGGCCGAAGGGTCCCCGGAGCTGCGCGCAGCCCTTGGCTTCTTCGGGAGCTGATCGTGGGCGCGGGGGTGGACTACGTTTTTGTCGGCGATGATTTCACTGGCGCATCCGATACGCTTGCGACACTCGCCCGGGCCGGGCGAAGCGTCCGATTGTTCCTCGCCCCCCCCGGATCCCGCAACGGTCGCCGAGGAGCGACTTGATGCGGTTGGCATTGCCACGGAGCTTCGGGCGCTGCCTGCGGATGCCATCGCTGCACAGGCCGATGCGCTGGCGCAAACGCTGAAGGCTTTGTCACCGCGTATTGTGCACTACAAGGTCTGCTCCACCTTCGATTCCGCACCCGAGATAGGCAGCATAGGAGCTGCGGTCGCCGTCTTGGAACGCCACCTCGATCCCGTCCTCATTGCTGTCGTGGGCGGGCAACCGAGCTTGGGACGCTATTGTGCTTTCGGCAATTTGTTTGCGCGCGGCCCGGGCGGCCAGGTCCACCGGATCGACCGGCATCCGGTGATGCGCAATCATCCGATTACGCCGATGACGGAAGCGGACTTGCGTCTCCATCTTGCGCGGCAAGGCCTTGAAGGCCTGCAGCTCGAACCATGGCCGGCCATCGCCGAAGGCCCGGCGGCCTTGAAGGAGCGTATCGCGTCCCACGTGCACGCAGGCGAACGTCGCATACTGTTCGATGCTTGTGACCAGGCACATCTGGACACGATCGGATCCGCACTGGCTGACTACGGCAGCGGCAGCCGTCCGCTGCTGGTCGTCGGCGCGAGCGGCGTTGCAGAAGCGCTTGGCGGCCGCGTCGGGCTGCGCGGCGCAGCGGTCCAAATATACGCAGGGAACGAAGGGCCATGTCTCGTCGTGGCTGGCAGCCGTTCACCGATCACCGCCGGCCAGGTGGAAGCCGCTCGCGGCTTCAACCGCATGCCGGTCCGCGCGCGGGACCTGTCAGACGAGGTCGCGATTAAGCAGCTCGCAACGCGCTGCGGGGCGGCCTTCGCTACAGGGCGGAACGTCCTGCTGCATCTTGTCCCGCACGAAGACTATGGCATCAGCGGTGCCGATCTTTCGCACAAGCTGGCCGATCTGGTTGCCACCATCCTCGATTGGCAAGCCATACGCATCCTGGGTGTTGCCGGCGGTGACACGTCGAGCGCGGTGATCCGGCGGCTCGGTTTCCGCAGCCTTGCATTCGAGCAACAGCTGGATACGGGCGTTGCCATCTGCATCGCGCGCTCCGACATCCCGCAACGGGATGGCATGCGGTTGATGCTCAAGGGTGGGCAGGTCGGATCGGAAGCTGTTTTCGATCAGTTCGTCTTTGCGAACGATAGGAGGGCCCTTGGAACGCCGTCGCATATTTGAGTCGGCATCTGCGTCATGCACCGCAGCCGATACGATCGTGAACAAATTGCTTGGCCCTTCGCACGCTTTCCTCCAGCGTTGTATCAAGCGCCATAAGCGCCGCGATTGCGCTTGCGAGCATACAGCCCGTTCCCCGCAGGCTGCGGTTCAGGCGAAGCGCCTCGAACCGAACCGGTTCGCTATCCGGCCGCAGGAGGATATCGGTCGACCACGTCCCCGAGCCATGCCCGCCCTTGACCAGAACCGCCGGCGCACCAGCGTCGAGCAGGTTCCTTCCCTGGTGTAGCGCCTCCTCGCCACTTCGAACTGATTGAGAGCCGGCAAGCAGGGCCAGCTCCTGAAGATTTGGCGTGATCAGCCGGCAAAGCGGCATCAGGTCGTGCGTCAGCGCGGCGACCGCGTCCGGTTCCAGGAGTGCTCCGCCGGAGGATGCCGCGAGCACGGGGTCAAGAACCGCCGGTAGATGGGGATGCTCGTGCAGGACCGATGCCACCGCCTCGATCGTGCCTTTCGTGGCGAGCATGCCGATCTTGATTGCACCGACCGGATTGGCCTCGAGCGCGGCGCGCATCTGATCCGCGACGAGAGCAGGTGGCATGGCCTCCACGGCAAGAACCTGCCGGTGCGTCTGCACCGTGACCGCGCTCACGGCAAGAGCGGTGTGCAGACTGAAAGCGGCGATTGCCTCGATGTCGCGCGACAGGCCGGCGCCGCCCGAGGAATCGGAGCCGGCGACGACCAGGACGCGTGGAGCGGTTATCGCCATGGCGCGGTCGCCTCGATCCATGCGCGCGTCCGCGCCTCCGGATCGGAGTGCAGCAGTATGTCAGTGACGACGGCAGCCGTATCCGCACCTTTCTCGAAGACCCCCGGAAGGCGTTCCGGCGTCAGGCCGCCGATGGCGACAAGCGGCAGCGGTGCGATGCGGCGCTTCCACTCAGTGATGCGGTCGAGGCCCTGCGGCGCCCATTTCATCTTCTTCAGGACGGTCGGATAGATGGGCCCCAGCGCGACATAGTCGGGCGAAGCGGCGAGCGCAGTGGCAAGCTCGGCTTCGTCATGGGTGCTGAGCCCAAGCCTGAGGCCTGCCGCGCGGATCGCCGCCCTGTCAGCGGTAGCAAGGTCCTCCTGGCCGAGATGGATCCAATCACAACCTTCCTCGATGGCCGGCCGCCAGTGGTCGTTGATCACTAGTGTGCAGCCATGGGCAGCGCAGATTGCCTTTGCGGCGCGTATTTCCTCGCGCAGCCGGCGCTCCTCCATGTCCTTGATGCGCAATTGCAGGAGCTTCACGCCGAGCGGCACGAGCCGCTCCGCCCAGGCGGCGCTGTCGACGATGAGGTAGAACGCATCGAGTTTCACGAGAACACCGCCTGGCCGATGACCGGCGTCGACGGCACCGCCGTCTCCCTGGGCTCGACGATGCCGGCGCGGAAGGCATCGAAACCGGCTTCCGTGGCACAGGCGAAAGCGCGTGCCATGGCCACTGGGTCGCCGGCCTTGGCGACCGCCGTGTTGAGAAGCACGGCGTCGAAACCCAGTTCCATGACGGCAGCAGCGTGGGAAGGGCGACCGAGGCCGGCATCGACGATGAGGGGCGTGTCGGGAAAATGCGCACGCAGCGACCTGAGCGCCCGGATATTGAGCGGCCCTGCCGCAGAGCCGATGGGCGCGCACCACGGCATCAGCACCTTGCAGCCGGCCTCCATCAGCCGCTCGGCGACCACGAGATCGTCGGTTGTGTAGGGGAAGACGCAGAAGCCTTCCTCGGAGAGGATACGCGCGGCTTCGACGAGCCCGAAAACGTCCGGCTGCAGGGTGTCATGATTGCCAATCACCTCCAGCTTTATCCAGTTCGTCGCGAAGACCTCCCGCGCCATCCGGGCCGTGGTGACCGCTTCCTTGACCGAATGGCAGCCGGCCGTGTTGGGCAGGACGCGCACGCCGAATGCGCGGATCATCTCCCAGAAGCGCCCGCCCGAGGCGCCGCCCGCCGCCTCGCGGCGCAACGACACGGTGACGACCTCCGTGCCCGAGGCCCGCACGGCCTCGGCGAGGATGGCAGGCGAGGGATATTGCGCGGTACCGAGGAAGAGGCGCGAGGCGAGCTCCACGCCGTAGTATGTCAGCATCGGGTCATCCTCCCTGCATCGGCGAGAGGATCTCGATGCGATCCTCGTCGCGCAGCCGGCAAGCCTGCCGCTCTCCTGTCCGTACGAGCTCGCCGTTGACGGCCGTTGCGAGCCAGGCTCCCTCGTAGTCGAGTTCGGCGAGAAGCTCGGCGAGTGTCGCCGCCGCGGCCTCAAGCGCTTCGCCGTTGACGATCAGCTTCATGTTCGGACTCCGTGTCGCTTGCGGATGCGAAGACAAGTTCGGCCGCCTGCTGTGCCATTGCCGGGGCGAGCAGGAAGCCGTGGCGGTGGAAACCGTTGACGGTGACAACCCTGTCGCCGGCATCCACGCGCGGGAGATTGTCGGGATAGGCCGGCCGCAGCGCCGCGCCCGTCTCGACGATCTCGGCCTCGCCGAAGGCGGGGTGGAGCGCGTAGGCCGCGTTGAGAAGCTCCATGGCCGAGCGAGCGGTGATCGGGCCTTCATTGTCGCTTTCGATCATGGTCGCTCCGACCATGAAGTGATGATCGGCGCGCGGAACGACATAGATCGGATGACGCGGGTGGAGGAGCCGCACCGGCCGTGCAAGACCGACGTCGCCGGTGCGCAGGATCAGCATTTCCCCGCGCACACCACGCAAGTGCGGGTCTTGGGCTGCCATCCCGGTGCAGTCGACCACGCGGTCGAAGGCGGAGGGAGCGGGTTGCCCGTCGCCGAAGAGGAAGGTGACGCCCATGGCGGAAAGCTTTTCGACGAGCGCCTCCATCGCCCGCCGCGGATCGAGATGCGCTTCCTCGGCGAAGAAGAGACCTTGCCAGAAGCGGCCGGCAAGGTCGGGCTCGAGTTCGGCGACCGCGTCTTCCGCCAGCCAGCGATGGTTCTCCGTCCGCTGCGAGAAGCGCTTTAGCTCCGAGGCATCGCGGGGATGCGCCACGACGAGCGTTCCCGCTCGCTTTACATGGCCAGGCAGGGCCGCGCCCCACCAGCCGGCGGCGTCGCGCCCGAGCGTGACCACCGCCTCCTCGGCGCTCTCGCGCTCGCACCATGGGGCGAGCATGCCGCCTGCAAGCCACGAGGCGTTGCCGCCGATGCCGGCGCGGATCTCGGCGACGGTGACGGCCATATTGCGCCGGGCAAGCTCGTGGGCAACGGTGAGGCCTGCCACCCCCGCTCCTTTCACCAGGACGCGCACAGCCTACCCCTCGCGTCCGGAAAATGGGGCGGCATCCGCCGTCGTGGCCTCGACCTCCTCGACAGGCATGTAGAGGTCGCCGCCGGCGCGGTACTTTTCCGCCATCGCCGCCATGCCTTCCTTCTGCGCCTCGGCGCGGATGTCGTGGGAGATGCGCATGGAGCAGAATTTCGGACCGCACATGGAGCAGAAATGGGCAACCTTGTGCGCCTCCTTTGGAAGCGTCTCGTCGTGCATGGCGCGCGCCGTCCCGGGGTCGAGCGAGAGGTTGAACTGGTCCTCCCAGCGGAACTCGAAGCGCGCGCGCGACAGCGCGTCGTCGCGGACCTGCGCCGTCGGATGCCCCTTGGCGAGATCGGCGGCGTGGGCGGCGATCTTGTAGGTGATGACTCCCGTCTTCACGTCGTCGCGGTCGGGCAGGCCCAGATGCTCCTTCGGTGTCACGTAGCAGAGCATGGCCGTGCCGAACCAGCCGATCATGGCCGCCCCGATGCCGGAGGTGATGTGATCGTAGCCGGGCGCGATGTCGGTGGTGAGCGGCCCCAGCGTATAGAAGGGCGCTTCGCCGCAGACGGCGAGCTGCTTGTCCATGTTCTCCTTGATCTTGTGCATGGGAACATGGCCCGGCCCCTCGATCATCACCTGGCAGTCCTTGGCCCAGGCGATCTTCGTGAGCTCTCCCAGCGTCTCCAACTCGGCGAACTGTGCCGCGTCATTGGCGTCGGCGATGGAGCCGGGGCGCAGTCCGTCGCCCAGCGAAAAGGAGACGTCATAGGCACGGCAGATGTCGCAGATCTCCTCGAAATGCTCGTAGAGGAAGCTTTCGCGGTGATGGTGCAGGCACCATTTGGCCATGATCGAGCCGCCTCGGGAGACGATGCCGGTCACCCGGTCGACGGTGAGCGGGATATAGTGCAGCCGCACGCCGGCATGGATGGTGAAATAGTCAACGCCCTGCTCGGCCTGCTCGATGAGCGTGTCCCGATAGACCTCCCAGCTAAGGTCCTCGGCGATGCCGCCCACCTTCTCGAGCGCCTGGTAGATCGGCACCGTGCCGATCGGCACCGGGGAATTGCGGATGATCCACTCGCGGATATTGTGGATGTTGCGGCCGGTCGAGAGATCCATCACGGTGTCCGCGCCCCAGCGGATCGCCCACACCATCTTCTCCACCTCCTCAGCCATGGAGGAGGTGACGGCGGAATTGCCGATATTGGCATTGATCTTGGTGAGGAAGTTGCGGCCGATGATCATCGGCTCGCATTCGGGGTGGTTGATGTTGGCGGGGATGATGGCACGCCCGCGCGCCACTTCATCGCGCACGAATTCCGGTGTCACGTAATCGGGAATGGCGGCGCCGAAGCTCTCGCCGCCGCGCTTTTGCTTCAGCCCCTCGCGCGCCAGGTTCTCGCGGCCCAGGTTCTCGCGGATGGCGATGAACTCCATCTCCGGCGTCACGAGGCCGGCCTGCGCATAGGCAAGCTGCGTGACCGCCTTTCCGCTCTTCGCGCGCAGAGGACGGTGGCGAACGGAAAATTCCGGCGTCAGCCGATCGCCGGTGACGAAGCCGTTGTCTTCCGGTTTGACGGCGCGGCCCTCTCGGCGCTCGATATCGCCGCGCGCCGTAATCCACGCCTCGCGCAGCCGCGGCAGGCCCGCCCCGATATCGATCCCCGCCTCCGTGTCCGTATAGGGACCGGAGGGATCATAGACCGTGACCGGCGGTTCGCCGGCCGTCGGATGCACGGCGATCTCGCGCATGGGTACGCGCAGGTCGGGATAGCGCGTGCCGGGCTTGTGGACCTTCCGCGAGGCGGGGAGGGGACCGGTGGTGACTTCGGGTTTCTGGGTATTCCGGGCATCCATGACGAGGCTCCTTTGCGTTTGCACAGGAGACCCAGTTCTTGCCGAGGATGAGGAAGAGGCTTTTCTGACTGCGGGTCTTCAGATCCAGGATTCGGATCGGGCGATCCTTTGAAAAGCCGTCGCACCATCCCTACGCCAGTATGAACTGGATCAGGTTCAAAGGGTCACCGCGCTGCGCTAGGCCAGCGGTATCTCAGCCCGTTGTCCGGGCCCCCCTGGTGATCGTTACAGTGTAGAAGGAACACTCCCCCGCTTGTCAAGCGGTTTGGCCCGGGCGGTTCGCTTAGCCGATGCCGTGTTCTGCGGCTCCCGGCTATCCCCTCGCCAAAACGTCCAGCCCGATATCCAGCACCGGCGCGCTGTGGGTGATCCAGCCGACGGATATGAGGTCCACGCCGGATGCGGCTATTGCCGGGGCCGTTTCCGGCGTGATGCGGCCGGAGGCCTCCGTGACCGCGCGCCCGCCGACCAAGCGCACCGCGTGTGCCAACTCGTCCGGCGTCATATTGTCCAGGAGCACCGCATCGACACGGAGCGAGAGTGCCTCTTCGAGCTGGTCGAGCGTATCGACCTCCACCTCTATCTTGACCATATGGCCGGCATGCGCGCGCGCCCGCTCGACGGCGGAGCGGACACCGCCGGCGATGGCGATGTGATTGTCCTTGATGAGGATCGCATCGTCGAGGCCGAAGCGGTGGTTCGAACCGCCGCCGGCGCGCACGGCATATTTTTCCACCGCGCGCAGGCCCGGTGTCGTCTTGCGCGTGCAGACGATCTTCGCCTTGTGCCCTTTCACGGCCTCGACCATCACCGCGGTTGCCGTGGCGATGCCGCTCAAATGGCAAAGGAAGTTGAGCGCGGTGCGCTCGGCGGAAAGAAGGCTGCGCGCGGGCCCACTCACCGTGGCAATCGCCTCGCCCGCCTCGACGGCGCTGCCGTCCGGCCGGGTGATCCGTAGCGCGATCGCCCGGTCCATAAGGCGGAAGGCGAGCGCGGCCAGGTCGAGCCCGGCGATGACACCGGGCTGACGGGCGACGAATGTCATTTCGGCTTCGAGGCCGGCGGGGACGACCGCATCGCCAGTGAGATCGCCGGCGCGGCCGAGATCCTCCGCTAGCGCGGAATGGACCAGGGGTTCGAACAGGATCGAGGGAAGAGGAGGAATAGCCACGGATCATGCACTCCGCGCCGATGCGAGGGCGGGTTCGGGGGTCAGATCGCGTCCGGCGCCGAACGCCTGATCGAGGGTGAGGCGCGTGTGCCGGGCGCGCTCGCCCCGGCATGGATAATCGGAGCGGAAGTGAGTACCTCGGCTTTCTTTCCGCATGAGGGCGGAAACGGTGATCATCAGTGCGACTGCAGCGGGATCGGAAGCGGGACCTTCTCTGTCGGCCAGGGAGAGAAGAAGAGGGATGGCATCCAACAAGGCTTCCCCGTCGCGGACGGCGCCGAGGACGCGGGAGACGACGGAACGCGGCGTCGCGGGATCCGCCGCGCAGGGTACGGGGACGGAGACCGGCAGAGGAGGTGACCGCATCGCCGCACCGCCCACGCTTTCCGCGACCCGGCGGGAAAAAACGGTGGCTTCGGTAAGCGAGTTGCTGGCGAGGCGATTGGCGCCGTGAAGGCCCGTGCAGGCCACTTCGCCGCAGGCCCAAAGGCCAGGAACCGAGCTTCGCCCGTCTATGTCGGCGGCGATCCCGCCCATGTGATAGTGCGCGGCGGGCCGAACCGGGATCGGCTCTCGCAATGGGTCGATGCCGCGCGCATGGCACGCCGCGGCGATTGCGGGAAAGCGAGCGGCAAAGGCTGCGCCGGGCTTCTCCCGCGCGTCCAGAAAAACGCGATGGCCCTTGGCAAGATGCGCGGTCACCGCGCGCGCCACGACGTCGCGCGAGGCAAGCTCCGCACCCGGTACCGCCTCAAGGAAGCGGCGGCCAGTTTCATCGATCAGGATCGCGCCTTCTCCGCGTACGGCCTCGCTGACGAGCAGCATCGGCCGGTCAGGTCCATCGAGGGCGGTCGGATGGAACTGGACGAACTCCAGATCGGCGAGGTCCGCGCCGGCGCGTGCCGCCAGCGCCAGGCCTTGGCCGAAGGCGCCGCAAGGGTTGGTGGTGTCGTGAAAGAGGCCGCCGATGCCGCCCGTGGCGATCACCACACGACCGGTGGCGAGCAGCACCGGACCGGAAGAGCCGACGCCAAGAACGCCCGACACGGCGCCATCGTCCACCAATAGCTGCCGTGCCTCGATGCCTTCGAGCACGGTGATCGATGGCGTTCGGCGGACGGCAGAGATGAGTGCCCGCATGATCTCGCGGCCTGTGACGTCCCCTCCGGCATGGACGATGCGGCGGCGGCGATGGGCTGCCTCCAGGCCGAACAGCAACGTGCCGTCCGCCGCTTTGTCGAAGCGCACACCGAAGCCTGCCAATGCTTCGACGGCCGCCGGTGCGCTGCGCACCACCGTCTCCGCAATCTGTGCATCGCAAAGCCCATCGCCGGCGGCGAGCGTGTCAGCCAAGTGAAGGTCGGAGCTGTCGTCGGGCCCGAGGCTCGCGGCAAGACCGCCCTGCGCCCATGCACTCGACGCTTCCTCGCCGAGCCGTGCCTTGGACAGGATCACAACGGGCTCCGGCGCCAGATGCAGCGCCGTCATCAGCCCGGCGATACCCGCGCCGACGATCACCGGTCGCCCGCCGAGATCGTGAACGTCGATGCTCTGCCTCATATGGCGAGCATCCGCTCGACCGCGCGCCGGGCGCGTTCCGCCACCCTGGGCGCGACAGTCACCTCGTGCTGGTTTTCCTCAAGAGCTGTGCGGATATTGGCAAGCGTGATGCGCTTCATGTGCGGGCAGAGATTGCATGGGCGGACGAACTCGATCTCCGGATGCGCCACGGCCACGTTGTCGCTCATGGAGCATTCCGTCATCAGCACCACGCGCTGCGGCTTCTCGCGCCCCACATAATCCGACATGGCGGCAGTGGAGCCGGAGAAATCCGCCTCCGCAACCACCTCTGGTGGGCACTCGGGATGTGCGAGCACCAACACGCCAGGATGAGCCTCCCGCAAGTCGCGGATGTCTTCGGCGGTGAAGCGCTCGTGCACCTCGCAACGGCCCTTCCAGGCGATGATCTCGACATCCGTCTCCGCGGCGATGTTCTTCGCCAGATATTCGTCGGGGAGCATGATGACGCGCGGGCGGCCGAGGGATTCCACCACTGCCCGCGCATTGCCGGAGGTGCAGCAGATGTCGGACTCCGCCTTCACCGCAGCCGACGTGTTGACATAGGTGACGACAGGAACCCCCGGGAACCGCCGGCGCATCAGGCGCACATCCTCGGCCGTGACGGACTCGGCAAGCGAACATCCCGCCTCCGTATCCGGAATGAGCACAGTTTTGTCCGGGTTGAGCAGCTTCGCGGTCTCGGCCATGAAATGGACGCCCGCCAGAACAATGACATCGGCCTCGGTCTCCACGGCCTTGCGGGCAAGCGCCAGGCTGTCGCCCACGATGTCGGCCACACAGTGGAATATCTCCGGCGTCTGGTAGTTGTGCGCCAGGATGACGGCGTTGCGCCGGCGCTTCAGTTCGAGGATGGCCTCGATGTCTGCCACGAAGGCCGGCCACTCGACCGGTGGGATCACCCGCTTCACTCGCTCGTAAAGTTCGTCTGTTCGGCTCGGGACGTCGAGCATGGCCGTCTCCTTATGCTGCGACTGAGTATAAGTCGAGCATATGCTTATTTTGAGCATAAGGAGTCAAGCCCGTGGGACGGATAATTTCGTGCCTGCGGCCGTTCGCTCCATCAGCACGGCCGGGCGGAAGCGGAACAGTTTGGCCGGCCGCCCGCCGGTCTCAAAGGTGGTCTCGCCGGTTTCCTCGACAAGCTCCTGCTGCTCGATGAGGCGACGGAAGTTCTGCTTGTGGACCAGCCTGCCGGCAAGTGCCTCCACGGCGCGCTGCAGTTGCAGCAGCGTGAAGACCGGCGGCATCAGTTCGAACACCACCGGGCGGTACTTGATCTTTGTGCGCAGCCGCGCGATCCCCGTCGCCAGGATGCGGCGGTGATCCGCAATCATAGGCCGCCCCGGAACGGGCGGCGTGCGCTCTTCTCCCCGGCCGCGAAGCGCCTCCTCCACCAGGGCCGCCTCGTAGAGTAATTCGTAGCGTTGCAGCACGAGTTCTTCGTTCCACGGGCGCTCGTCGATGCCGAAGGCGATTGCGATACGCTGCCGCCGCTCCTCGCGCGCCGTTCCGCCCACCTCTTCCGTCCATCTCTTCAGGTGCGGCAGGATGGCATCGCCGATGATCGAGGGCACGCCTGCGCGGTGGTCTTCCCACGGGAAATAGCTGTACCAGCTTTGCCAGTCGCGGGGAGGCTGGCTCGCGCTCCACTCGTCGCGCGTGAGGCCCAGATAGCTGATCGATATCGCCCGCCGAGCGTGCTCCTCGGCGATGCGGTCGCGATCGGCGAAGGTGTAGAGCTGCTCGATATAGCCGAGCGGATGCCCGGTCTGCTGCTCCACCCAGTCGCGAAGCCCCGCCTGCAGTGAACGGTGCCCAAGTTCGAAAGGACCGGCGGGCAGGGCGCTACCCCGCCTGATGGTGAGCGCCCGCGGATCACCGTCGATCACGGCGGTCACGACAGCAACCAGATCCACCTTCAGTTCGTGACGCTGTTGAGTGTCGCTGGCATTCATTTTGCGTTGTCGTGCCCTGTTGCCACGGAAGTTTCTCCCTAAAGAGGATTATCAGGAGAAGATATCCGGCGAAACACCACCGACGGCCGGCTCTACAACGCTATTTGCGGACAAGCGGCATTGTGCAGTGCGATTCTCTCCTTCGCAAGCGCACAAGGATATGCGAAACAGCCGCGTCATCCGCTGACGTCAGGGAAGGAGGCGTAATGAGCGCTACGGGAGGAAACACTGCCCCCACTCCGCCGGACATTGCAGCCAGGAAGAGCCAAGCTCCGCTTGTCTGCCTGACCGCCTACACAACGCCGGTCGCCAGGCTCGTCGACCCGCATTGCGACATCGCACTTGTGGGTGACAGCGTCGGCATGGTGCTGCACGGCCTACCTTCGACACTGGGCGTCACCCTCGATATGATGATCATGCACGGCAAGGCGGTGCGGCGCGGCCTGGAGCGGGCACTGATGGTCGTGGACATGCCTTTCGGCTCCTATGAGGAAAGCCCCGAACAGGCCTTCCGCAATGCCGCCCGTGTGATGGCCGAGACCGGCTGCGCGGCGGTCAAGCTGGAAGGCGGCGAGAACATGGCCGAAACGATCGACTTCCTGACTGGCCGCGGCATTCCGGTCATGGCCCATGTCGGCCTGACGCCGCAGGCAGTCAACGCCCTTGGCGGCTATCGTGTCCAGGGTAAAGGCGAGGATGCGGAGCGTGTTATCGACGATGCCCAAGCCGTTGCGCAGGCGGGCGCATTTTCCGTGGTCCTGGAGAAGATACCCGAGGCGCTTGCCCGCCGGATCACCGAGGAGGTCGCAATTCCCACCATCGGCATTGGAGCCTCGCCTGCCTGCGATGGCCAGATCCTGGTGGTGGATGACATGCTGGGCCTCTTCACCGCCTTTCAGCCGAAATTCGTCAAACGCTATGCCGAATTGGGGCAGATGGCCGAAGCCGCCATCGCCGCCTATGCCCGGGAGGTGCGCGAGCGGCGGTTCCCGGCGCCCGAGCATGTCTTCAAGGGTGAATCGGAAGCTATCCCGGGGGGAGATGCGGCATGAGCATACCCACCATCCGGACTGTCGCCGAGTTGCGCACAGCCGTCGCTGCGTGGCGTCGGGACAACCTTCGCGTTGCCGTCGTCCCGACCATGGGCGCCCTGCACGAAGGCCATTTGAGCTTGGTACGCGCGGCCCTCGGCCAGGCCGATCGGGTGATCGTAACGCTTTTCGTCAATCCGGCGCAGTTCAACAATTCGGGCGATCTTGCCGCCTATCCCCGCACCGAGGATGAGGATGCCGCCAAACTTTCTGCGCTGGGAGCGCATATCCTCTATGCCCCGGATACGGCCGAGATGTATCCGCAAGGCTTCGCCACCACGGTGTCGGTAAGCGGCGTCAGCGAGGGCTTGTGCGGTGCGTTCCGGCCGGGCCACTTCGACGGTGTTGCCACCGTGGTCACGAAACTCTTCCTCCAATCAGGCGCCGATCTCGCCTTCTTCGGCGAGAAGGATTTCCAGCAACTCCACGTCGTGCGGCGGCTCGCCCGCGATCTCGACATTCCGATTGAGATTGTCGGCTGCCCAACGGTGCGCGAATCCGACGGTCTCGCCATGTCGTCCCGCAATGTCCGGCTGTCAGCTTCAGAGCGCAAGATCGCGCCGAGGCTTGCCGAAATCCTCTTCGACACCTCCGCCCGGCTGACAAAAGGCGCTCCCGTCGATGATGCGCTTGCAACCGCAAGAGAAGCAATCGTCCGCATGGGTTACAGCAAGGTGGAGTATCTCGAACTGCGGGGCGACGACGATCTCAAGCCGCTGAGCGCCATCGATAGGCAGGGGCGCCTGCTTGCGGCTGCCTGGCTGGGAGAAACGAGGCTCATCGACAATGTGAAAGTCATGCCGGTACGGCACGGGAGCCGAAACCGCCGCTAGATGGCGGATGCCTCCTCGAATGCGGTGAGACGGGCGCACCTTTGGTTTTGCTGATATATATCGTTTGGCCGCACTTTCGGTTACTGTCGTCAGGCGGCGGAACAAGGAGGGTTTTGGGAAGGAGATCAATGCGATGAGAAAAATGTTCCTCGCGGGAATCTTCGCCTTGGCAGCGTCGACCTCGCTTGCACAGACGGATACGGCGCCGGAGCCGGTAGCTCCGGAGGGCGCCACGCCCGCACCCGCAACGCCGGAGGCAGCGGCGCCAGGCGATTCAGCGGCCACTCAACAGACCGAGGCCGGGCGACCCGCCAACCTCTGCCAGGAGCTTCTCGCCTTCGTTCAGAATCCGCCCGAGGCAGCCGCACCCGCCGGACAATCCGCCGCGGCGGAGGTAAAGATTCCGCTGAGCCTGGAAAGGGCTGAGCAGCTCGCCGAAGCCAACGACATCGCGGCGTGCCAGGACGCAGCCAGGAAACTCAGGCTTGCCGGCGTCCCCATGCCGTCGCCATTGCTCGCGCTGACGGCGCTCGATCTGCAATATCAAACGCAGGCGAACGAAGTGGAATCTCCGGCGCAGCAAACGCAGCCGCAACAGTGATTGTTGGCGGCCCGATGCGGGCGGGCGCTTCGGATAACAGAAGAAGGGAGAAGCGGCATGGGTATCATATTGACGGGAATCGTCGTCGCCATCGCGATCGCGATAGGCACCGGCTATTTCATGAGCGCGGAGCAGAGGCCATCCTGGGAGGCCTACAGCACGCAAAGCAGCACGCGCGTGGGGGACCCGGGCCACAATCTCGTGGGCACGGCCTGGACGGGTGACCCCGGAAGCAATGCGGCTGCCGCAACCGAGCCGGAGGAACCGTCCTCGTGAGCGGTGTTGGGCGAATTGCTATTCGGCCGGTGTGGGCGGAGCCGCCGGCTGAGACGATTCGGTCTTGGCGCCCTGCTTCTCCACCCAGACGCTGTGGTGCTCCTTGGCCCAGTTGAGATCGACGGTGCCTGAGCCCATCGCCTCGTAGGCGCCTTCCATGCCAAGGGTGCCGATATAGATGTGGGCGATGATGACGGCCACCATCAGCACGCCGACAACGGCGTGGATTGTCTGAGCCAACTGCATGCCGTTCACATCGGCGTAGGCGAACGGGAACAGCATGAAGAGCCCCGATACAGAAAGGGCGATCCCGCCGATGATCACCGACCAGAAAATGAGCTTCTGACCCGCATTGAACCGGGCAGCCGGAGGGTGCGTCCTGTTTGACGTGTCGAAAAAGCCACCGCCGACCCTGAGCCAGCGGCCGTCATAGCGGTCGGGAAGGTTGTCCCAGACCCACAGGACAGCCATGATCAGAATACCGAGCATGAACGCCCAGGAGAAGAAGTCGTGGGCATACTTCGCCCATTGCGACCATCCCGAGAAGGCATCGGGCCCGATGAGCGGCATTAGCAGCCGCTTACCGAAAACGAAGTTCAGGCCAGTGATCGCCAGTACGATGAAGGCGGTGGCCGTCACCCAGTGCGTCAGGCGCTCGAGAGCGTTGAAACGCACGACCTTGACGCCCGCTTCCTGGGACTGCATGCGGATGCGCCCCCTGATGAAATAGAACAGCGCGAGCACGAGAAGCATCCCGAGCACGGCGATCCCGCCGATCCAGGGCAAGGCACCTTCGTGGAAGCTGCGGAAATCCTGACCGCGCGGCTGTTCCAGCGTGGCGGCCTTGCCGTCCGGTATGGTGATGCGGCCCTGGATCTTGTTCAGTTCCTGGAGGAGCTGCTGCTCGTTCACCGACTGCGCAGTGGGATTGCTCCCGGATGGGCCTTCCTGCGCTGCTGCCGGGGCGACGATGAGACCGAAGGCCAGAACGGCGGCGGCGAGAACCGGCCCGATTGGCCGAACGCGCTTCAAGACCTGCATTTCTCAACCCTCCCGTGGCTCTTTGAGGAGTCGGCCCTTCGTCAGACCGTGATCGTTTCGCGGTAGGCCGTCTGCCAGCCCCATGCACCCGAGCCGTAGCCGCGCTGCGTCACCCGTTCCTTGTAGATCGCCGCGATGATCTCGCCGTCGCCGGCAAGAAGCGACTTGGTCGAGCACATTTCGGCGCAAAGCGGCAGCTTGCCTTCCGCCAGCCGGTTGGCGCCGTATTTCGCGTATTCGACCTCGGTGGAATCCGCCTCCGGGCCGCCGGCACAAAATGTGCATTTGTCCATCTTGCCGCGGGAGCCGAAGTTGCTGGTGCGTGGATATTGCGGCGCGCCGAACGGGCAGGCATAGAAGCAGTAGCCGCACCCGATGCACAAATCCTTCGAATGCAGCACCACCGCGTCGGCGGTCGTATAGAAGCAGTCGACCGGGCACACCGCCGCGCACGGCGCGTCGGTGCAGTGCATGCAGGCCATCGAGACCGAGCGCTCGCCGGGCTTGCCGTCGTTGATGGTGACGACGCGGCGGCGGTTGATGCCCCATGGCACGTCGTGCTCGTTCTTGCAGGCGGTGACGCAGGCGTTGCATTCGATGCAGCGGTCGGCGTCACAAAGGAATTTCATCCTGGCCATTTCTTCCTCCCACTCACGCCGCCTGGACCTGGCAGAGCGTGACCTTCGGCTCCTGCATGTTCGTCACCGGATCGTATCCATAGGTGGTGATCGTGTTGGCGCTTTCGCCGAGGACATAGGGATCCGTGCCCTCGGGGTAGTTGCCTCGCAGATCCTCACCCTGGAACCAGCCGCCGAAATGGAACGGCATGAACGCCACGCCCTTGCCGACGCGCTCCGTCACCAGGGCCTTCACCCGGGCCCGCGAATTGTTCTCGGCACCGGTCACCCACACCCAGCCGCCGTCGGAGATGCCGCGCTCCGCAGCGTCCGCCGGGTTGATCTCCAGGAACATCTCCTGCTGCAACTCGGCCAACCACCTGTTCGACCGCGTCTCCTCGCCGCCGCCCTCGTATTCGACCAGCCGGCCCGAGGTGAGGATCAACGGGAAATCCCTGGCGACGCCCTTCTCGATGGCCGCCTGCTGCACGGTGAAGCCTATGTTCGGCACGCGGAACTGCACGGCATCTGGGAGGGTCGGGTATTTCTCGACCAGGTCCACCCGGGGCGTGTAGATCGGCTCGCGGTGGGTGGGGATGGGATCGGGCAGGTTCCACGCCACGGCGCGTGCCTTACCGTTTCCATAAGGATGGCAGCCATGGCTGAGCACGACACGCTGGATGCCGCCCGAAAGATCGGTCGACCAGGAGACCGCGTCGATGTCGCTGCCGATCCCCTCGATGATGCCGCGCTCCTCCGCTGTCAGATCGGCGTCCCAGCCGAGCTTTTTCAAGACGGCCATGGTGAATTCAGGATAGCCGTCGGTAAGCTCCGAACCTTTCGTGTAGGAGCCCTCGGCAAGGAGGGTCTCGCCATTCCGTTCCACGCCGAAGCGCGCGCGGAACGGGCTGCCGCCATCCATGACGTGCAGGTCCGGATTATAGAGGTTCGGGGTGCCCGGATGGCGCAGTTCCGGCTTGCCCCAGCATGGCCACGGCAGGCCGTAATAGTCGCCGCCGACCTCGGGATCGTCCTTCGGGGCGCGCAACGTCACTAGGTCGAACTTGTGCTGGTTCTTCATATGCGCCTTGAGGCGCTCGGGCGACTGACCGCAATAGCCGGTCGACCAGCCGCCGCGGTTCATCTCGCGCAGCACGTCCTCGGGCACCGGCCGGTCGCCCTCGACGGCGATGTTCTTGAACATCTGCTCGGCATATCCGAGCTTCTGCGCCAGGCGATAGATAACCTGGTAGTCGTCCTTCTGCTCGAAGGAGGGCGCGACGATCTGCTCGCCCCATTGGATCGAGCGGTTGGAGGCGACACGCGAGCCCGAAGTCTCGAACTGCGTGCATACCGGTAGAAGATAGGTGTTGTCCGTGCGTCCCGCCTGGACGGCGAGCGAGGCCCAGGTGGTCGGATGCGGGTCGGCCACGACCAGAAGGTCGAGCTTTGCCAGCCCCTTTATCGATTCGGGGATACGCGTGATGCTGTTGCTTGCGTGGCCCTGCACGAACATGGCCCGCAGATTGTCCCTCTGCCCGATCTCCTCCTTCGGCAGCAATGTCGCATCGAACCACCGCGTCAGCGGGATGCCCGACGCTTCCATCATCTCCTTGGACTCGAACCGGGACAACAGATCCTCGTAATCGACCTCCCAGACCCGCGCCCAATGGTTCCACGCTTTTTCCGTGAGGCCGTAATAGAAGGGCAGGGTGACGACATCGAGCCCGATGTCCGTCGCGCCCTGCACATTGTCGTGGCCGCGGAAGATGTTGGCGCCGGTGCCGGGCTTGCCGACATTGCCGGTGGCAAGGCACAGGATGCAGCTTGCGCGCACATTGGCGGTGCCCACCGTGTGCTGCGTCTGGCCCATGCACCAGATCAGCGTGGCCGGTTTCTGCGTGGCGAACAGCTCGGCAACGCGCTTCAACTGCTCTCCGGGTACGCCGGAGATGCGTTCCACCTCGTCCGGCGGGTATTTCTCGACCTCCTTGCGGATCTCGTCCATGCCGTAGACGCGCTGGGCGATGAACTCCTTGTCCTCCCAGCCGTTCTGGAAGATGTGCCAGAGCATGCCCCACAGCACCGCGATATCGGTGCCGGACCTGAGGCGCACATATTCGGTCGCGTGCGCGGCGGTGCGGGTGAAGCGCGGATCGATAACGATGAAGTTGGCGTGGTTGAGCTCCTTGCCCTCCAGGAGGTGCTGCAAGGAGATAGGATGCGCCTCCGCCGGATTGCCGCCCATGATGATGAGTGTCTTGGCGTTGCGGATGTCGTTGAAGGAGTTCGTCATCGCACCGTAGCCCCAGGTATTGGCCACGCCGGCGACGGTCGTCGAATGGCAGATGCGCGCCTGGTGATCCTGGTTGTTGGTTCCCCAGAAGGCGGCGAGCTTGCGGAAGAGATAAGTGCCTTCGTTGGAGAACTTGGCAGAGCCCATCCAGTAGACGGAATCGGGGCTCGAGGCCTCCCGGATCTCCATCATCTTGTCGCCGATCTCATTGATCGCCTCGTCCCAGGAGACACGCGTCCATTGGCCGTCGACCAGCTTGAGCGGGTATTTGAGCCGGCGGTCGCTGTGCACGAGCTCGCGCACGCTGGCGCCCTTGGCGCAATGGGAGCCGCGGTTGATGGGGCTGTCCCAGGACGGTTCCTGGCCGGTCCACACGCCGTTCTGGACTTCCGCCGTAACCGTGCAGCCGACCGCGCAGTGGGTGCAGATGCTCTTCTTGAGCTCGATGGGGACGCCGGGCTGCGGCGGGCTGATCGCCTCGGCCTTCTTGACAGTGCCGAGCTGGAATGAGCCGATTGCGGCCATTCCGCCGACGGTGAGACCGGAGCGCCGAAGGAAGGTTCGCCGGTCGATGGGAGCCGCGCCGGCCGCACCGATGAGCGACTGAAGCCTCGTGTGGCCCGCTTGGCCATTCTTCCGTTTCGTCAGCATGGCACCCTCACTTCTCCAGCGTCTCGTAGCCGTTCACACGGTAGAAGGCCTTGACGTGATCGGTTTCCTGATAGCGCGGGCCCATCTCCTCCTCGCCGGGATTGTAGGCCTGGGCCTCGTCCGGGTTGAGCGTTGCTGCGGCCGTGGCGACGGCGACGGTGGACGCGCCGCCGGCAGCGCGCAGGAAATTGCGGCGGTTGATCGCCGTCTGTTGCTTGTCGTGCATCTCTGACCTCCCTGATGGACCGTCCAGCGTGACGCCCGTTTTTCCGTGTCCGTTACGCACTCCGGCGTGTCTCCATGGCGAAGCCTTCGGCTTCTATGTCGATGAAGACTCGTCCCAGCGTGCCGACGGCGCGGTAGAATCGCGCCGACTGCGCATTCTCAAGATCGGCAAAGAAGTGCCCTGCCCACGGCGCGATGTGCCGTCCGAAGAAGTCGCGTTCCTCGTCGGAAGAGGCCGTGAAGCGACCGCCGGCCAGGCCGCTCATGATCTCGCAGAGTGTGCCGAGATGGTCCTCGGGGTCGCAATGGCCCTCCGCGCGCTCCAGACCGAGGTGCTTGAGATCCTCCCGCAAGCGCGCAAGTGGCCGTTCGTTGAGGAATCCCGTCAGGTAGTACGACGCATAGGGGAGCAGCTCGCCGCGCCCGACCCCTTCGAAGAGATTGAAATACTCCCGCCTCAGCGCCTCGGGGGAGGCGGCGCTCGCCGCTTGGCTGAGCGCGGTATGAGCCGCGCCGAGAGGCGTGTCGGTGCCTTGAAGCCCAGAGAGCCGCGCCAGGGTATCCGCATCCGGGGCGCGCAGGAGAAGAGAGCCGAGCAGGGCGTATTCCTGAGCGCGTGCCATATCGACGTCGTCGATTTCCGCGGCGAATCCGCCCGTTTCGGGGTAGAGGTCGGGGCGCAGGACCGTCCGCGCGATGCCGGTCAGCGCCTCGACGTCGAGCACATGCTCGGCGGGGATCGAGCGCCAGGCCGCTACGGAAGGCTGAGCCAATCCGAGCGCTTGCGCAAATGCGCCGACGCCGCCCGCCTTCCTGATCGCTTCCTCCAGACCTGAGACCATGTCCATGTCACGACCTTGGCGGCACGCTCCTGAATGGAGTCGCCGTCCAACTGATAGTAAAAACCTCCACCGGTGCGAATGCAAGGGTTAAAATCAACATCCTGCAAGCAGAACATGAAGTTTTTCGATAGAGATGGCGGCCGATCTTTCCGGCAAACATGAAGCCGGCAATGAAAGACGAGGGGATATGTAGCAGAAGCCCTAAAACTTGACTTTATTAGTCAAATATAGTTACTTCGAGCCGACATGCCTTACCGCGGCAACGCGCCTCCATGGCGCGGTAGCGCCGATGTGCGGGTTGGTTCTGCAGATGTTGGTTCATCGGCAGTCGCCGCCTCGTCCATATCGCTTTGCGAAAAGCCGGATTGCGGGGGTTCCAGCGGGTTCGCGGGCTGGGCCGGCTCTGCCGGCTCCGCCTGCCGATCCGGCAAGGCCGCCACGTTCTCGTCGGACGAGGCGGTCGGCACCCCCGGCGGCGGTTGTGGTTCCGCCGCTGTATCCTGCGGGTCGGAACTGCCCGCTTTCGACAGGAAATTGACCACCGATTTGCCCGCCTCCAGCGGGCCGAAACCTGCCATAGAGCCCGGTTTATTGAAGTCCCAAGCGTATTCGGCGGGGCCGATATAGTCGCGGATCACCGGATCGAGCGTCCACATCTTTCTGAGCGCGGTATTCTTCAGCGCCGCGGGTACACCCTGGCGCAGGAAGGCTGAAAGATCGCTCTCGGCGGTGAGGTCTTCGATGCGGGGGAGGGGCTCCGGCGGCACATCGGTATCCGGTTCCGGCGGTGCGGGCTGCAAATCGCCACGCTCGGCGTCCTCTTCACCCACCGCGTTGTCCACTTGCCCGGCTTCATCCGCAGTTGGCGAACCGGCTTCCCGCGCCGCCAGCTTTCGGCGCGACCAACGGGCGAAAGGATTGTCGTTCCCAGCGCTCATTTTTTGCTGTCCACCAATGGAGGATCAGGCACCCTCCTTGCCATGGCTTCCGTGTCTGCCCGGTCGCGCTTGCGCTTGACGAAGGGGCGCTCGACGTGATGCGCCTCTACGAACGCAGCCAGCCGCTTCTGGATCTCGGGCGGCATTGGAACGGCCTCGATGACATCGGTGCCAGGCTCCGTCAGTGCCTCGGCTTCGGCCGGGTCGGCCGTCACGAGATGAAGCCTAACGCCGGGCGGTGTGCGGGAAGGCCGGAGCGAAATCCAAAGGCTGGGCCGCCCCGAATGCAGATTATCGCGATACATGCCCGTCTCGGACGCGAAGAATTCAAGCTGGAAGGCGCCGGCATAGTAGCGCGTGGCCTCCGGCGCCTCGTGCAGAACCGTCCACGGCGCGGCAGCCGGTGCACCGGCCAGCACGTCGACGGGCATCCATGCATGATCGGCCCACGGGTTCTTCAGAACCCGCCGCTCGACGATCACCCCGACTTCCATCGCCTCCGTTATCATTGCCTTGCGTCCTCAATTGACCGGGGCCGAAACCCAACGGGGTAGGCCGGCAATAAGGTTCTGTGGTTTCATGCGGATCGTCCTATCAGGCGTCATCGCCAGTACAAGCCAGATGGGGTGGGTGCCCACCTCCGGTGGAGCCTCGCGGATATCTTTGAAACGAAGGCGGAACAGCGCAATGATGCGCTCCGCCGCCTCCGCTTCGACCTCGCGCCCGTTCCAGAGCGCGTTACCGATCCGCGTGGCCTCGGCATCGAGGCCGACGAACCACGTCCAGTTCTCGTCCTCGATCCGCTCCACAGGCTCTATCTCCACCTCGACGGCGAGAAGATGCCGTATCCAGGCGGTCATCGCCATGGCAAGGCCGCGTCGCGCCCGCCCGCTGCCGCCGAGGTTGAGCACCATGTCGAAAGCATCGCTCCGGGCAAAATAGCCCGCGGCGTTTGCCTCGTCCAGGATGTCGAGCTCGGTCACGGCAGGGCCGCCGAGCATGTTGAGCAGCGGTGAGGCATGGCGGTTCTCCTCGTGCAGTTCCACGGATTCGGCGTCGGCAAGGAGCACCGTTCCATCATGGAACGTCACGCGCTGGGGGCGGAAGAACAGTTCGGCGGCGCGCAGCACATAGGGATCCTGCTCGCCATCGAGCGCGTTGCGCAGCACCACCTGGGCAAGCTGGTTCATGAAGAGCGGCGGCGTTTTCGCTGCAGAGCCGCGCGCCAGCGTCAGGTAGGCCGCCTCAAGCGTGGGTGCGGAAAGAAGCAGGTCGCGGAAATCGATCATGAACGTCCAGTTCTCGCGCGCATCCGCGTCATCCATCGCGGCGATCTCCTCCCTCGCCACGGGCCGGCGCGGGTGATGCATCAACAGTTCGTGATGCAGCCGCAGCTCCGCCTCGCAGGCGTCTTCCGGCGGCAGAAGCTCCGGCCGGGCGAGATATGCCTTCAGGAATGCGTCGGTCACGAGCAGCCGCCCCGCCTCGTCCCGGTCGAGGAGGTGATGACCGGAGGCAACCCAGAAATCCTTCATTTCCGCTCCCTCGCGATTGCATAAAGCAATTCCAGGAAAAGTGGACACCGGTTTTCCGTCTGGAATTGCGTAAAATCAAAAGCTTAGATCATCTCAGCGTTTCCGTGAAACGCTGAGATGATCTAAAAGGTCGACCTCGTCGCTCGGCATCTCCTCCTCGACCTCGATGAAGCGAAAGGCATCGAGGGGATCGAGCCGGCTTGCATTTCGGTGCAGGGTTCGGAACGATTCCCGGATGGCGGCACCCTCGCTGGTGCGGTGGATGCCAAGGAGCGTGTTCGGCGGATGGTCGCATAGCGACTGCGCGAAGGCGATCTCCTCCTCGGCGGCCGCGCGTGCGCGTTCCATGTCGGGCGCTCCGCAATGGGCAACGAGCTGTCCGGCGAGCTGCTCGACGGCCGCCGCGCGCTCCACGGCGCTCGCTTCCATCACGACGGCGAGGGTGGACCATCCGAAGCTGTCGATGCCGAGGAAGCCAGCGCGGAAGGCCTGCCGCTCCTTGCCGGTCAGCCCGGCCGTATCGACGCCGAAGAAGAGGAAGGTGCCGGTCACCGCCCATTCTCCCGGCTCCGCCGCGCGCCGGTAGACGAAGGTATCCGAAGGATCGAGCCGGATCGTGCGCGGCAATCTTATAGCCATGGTGCCCCCGTGGCAGGATCGAGCCAGGAAGGCGTCACAAGCGCCTTCCTAAGGCTCCGCCGTTCGACGGGCTGCAAATCGACTGCCCGGAAAAGCAGGAGATCCCCATTATCGGCGAGCCGAAAGCGCTGGTCGCTCTTGCGGGGCAGGCGGTCGAGCCAGTGCTTGGCGAGCGAGGCGAAGCCGGCTTCGCTCCATTCGTGAAAGCCATGCATCAGATGGCGGGCAAAGCCCTCGATGATCTCACCGGCATCGATCGTCTCGAACCCGATCTCTTCCAGCGCACCGCTGAACGGCCGCGCACCTGGCTCGCAGGCGCGGATGACGAGGGCGCGGATCATGCCGGAAAAGACGAGCCAGGGCGGGACCGCATCTTCGCGCACCCCGTCAGGCCAGCCCAAGCGGCTGCCTCCGACGAGCACGCCGTCGATGCGGATCGCGTCGGGCCAGTCGAAGGTGATCGTGCATTCCGGCGGCGCGCGGGCGATGAGGGCATCGGCAAGCGCGTTCGAGCCTGCATAGAAGGCGCGGCGGGCCTCCGCCAACGGCTCCTCGGGCTCAAGTATCACGGCGAACTCCACCAGGTCGTAGCGGCGGACCCAGACGAGCGTGCCGGCACCATGGTCGCCGGCGATGGCGCAGGCATGCGCGAACGCGTCGCCGGCCTCACGCAGCGGGACAAGGGTGTAGGGCGGGGGCAAATCGATGGCCCGGTCGGTGACTGATGGGCGCAAGCGCATTTCGAGCCGTATGTTGATGACCGCAGCCAATCATTATAATACTTCTAAAGTGGCGCGGCTACCGATCGGCGGCAATGCGTCATGGGAGTTGAGATGGCCTTGGAAAAACGGCGGAAGGTTCTGGTCTGCTCCTGCGAAAGGAGCATGCCGAACTATGGCGACAGCGTCGCTCGTGGATGTCAGGGCGCTGAGGTCGAAACCGGAAATCAATTCTGCGGCGCGGAACTTGACCGGGTGCGAAGCTTTCTGAGCGGCACCGACGCGGTGACGATCGGCTGTACCCAGCAGGCGCCGCTCTTCAGGGAGGTTGCCGAGGAACTCGGCTTTGCCGGCGAACTGGCCTTCGCCAACATCCGCGAGACGGCGGGCTGGGCGGAGGCGGGCGCAGCCGCCGGGCCGAAAGCTGCCGCGCTCATGGCGATGGCTGCAGAACCCGCCGAGGCGCCGGCGGTCGTAACGCTCTCCAGCCGGGGTGTGATCCTCATCTATGGCCGCGACGAGACGGCGATCGAGGCGGGCCGGCAGCTCGCCGACAAGCTGGACGTGACGGTCCTCCTCTCCCGTCCGGGCGCGGTCATGCCGCACCGGGTATGGGATTTCCCCGTGGCGAAGGGGACGATCCGCAATGCGAGCGGCCATCTCGGAGCCTTCGCGCTGACGGTGGACGATTTCGCCGCGCCGGCACCCTCCTCGCGCGATAGCCTGCGGTTCGGGGCCTCGCGGGACGGCGCGGTCTCGCATGCCGACATCCTACTCGACCTTTCCGGCGGCACGCCGCTTTTCCCGGCGCATGAGCTACGCGACGGCTACATCCGGGTCGATCCCGGCGACCGGGCGTCCATCGCCGAGGCGATCTGGAAGGCGGCCGACCTGGTCGGCGAGTTCGACAAGCCGCGCTTCATCGATTTCTCCGCCTCTCTGTGCGCCCATTCCCGCTCGCGGATCACCGGCTGCACGCGTTGCCTCGACCTGTGCCCGACGGGCGCCATCGCGCCAGCCGGCGACCATGTCGCCATCGACGCGGAAGTCTGCGCCGGGTGCGGCAACTGCGCGGCCGTCTGCCCGACGGGCGCGGCGTCCTACGCCCTGCCGGCCGCCGACGCGCTGCTGCGGCGGGTGCGGACGCTTCTCCTCACCTATCGGCATGCGGGGGCCAAGGATCCGGTCGTGCTGTTCCACGATACCGCCCACGGCGAGCCGCTGATCGATGCGCTCGCCCGTTTCGGGCCGGGGCTCCCAACCAACGTTCTGCCGGTGGCCGTGAACGAGGTCACACAGCTGGGCGTCGAGGCCTGGACCGCGCCCTTCGCCTGGGGGGCGACCGCGGCCAGGGCGCTCGGCCCCGCCAAGCCCAAGCACGATACGGCGGGCATCGCGGCAAACGTCACCATCGCCAACCTTTTGACCCATTCCCTCGGCTACGGCGCACAGGCTTGCGGCTTGATCGAAGCCGACGATCCCGATGTCCTTGCTTCCGTGCTCGATCAGGTGGTTCCCGGCGTCGCACCGGCGCAACCTTCGACGTTCCTGCCGGTCGGCAAGAAACGGCACGTGCTGGAATCGACGATGGTCGAATTGCATCGCGCGGCACCAGCGCCGGTCGACCGCGTGGCGCTCCCCGCCGGCGCTCCCTTTGGCAGCCTTGACGTCGACGCCGACGGCTGCACCTTATGTCTTTCCTGCGTGTCTGCCTGCCCGACAGGCGCGCTGTCCGACAGCGAGGAGAAGCCGGCGCTCTATTTTGCCGAAAGCGCCTGCGTGCAGTGCGGCCTGTGTGCGGCGACGTGCCCCGAGCACGTGATCGCGCTTGCCCCGCGGCTCGATTTCCAGGCCTGGCGTGCGCCGCGCCGGATGGTGAAGGAGGAAGAGCCTTACCACTGCATCAGCTGCGGCAAGCCGTTCGGCACCAAGAGCACGGTCGAGCGCATCGTCGCCAGGCTCGAAGGCAAGCACTGGATGTTCACGGGCGAGAACGCGCGGCGGATCGATGTCGTGCGGATGTGCGACAATTGCCGGGTCGAGGCAGTGACGAATGAAGGGTTCGATCCCTATGCCAGTTCCGGCAGGCCAGCGCCGCGCACCACGGAAGACTATCTTCGCGAACGCAAGACATCGGGCGACAAGCCGGCCTGAGCCATCACTCGGCCTTGGTCTCCCTTTGAAGAAACCGAATGAGGGCAGCGCGGGTTTCGGCATTGCCGATCGTCTGTTCCGGCATCTTTGTGCCGGGGGTGTAGGTGCTCGGCCCCACCTCGAAAAGCTTCGACACCGTTTGCGGCGTCCAGACGATATCCATATCGCGAAGCGCCGGCGAATAGCGGTAGCCCGGAACGGAGGCGATCCTGCGGCCGAAGATGCCGTGAAGGGTTGGCCCGGCGCGGTTTCCATCCTCGGGATCGAGCGTATGGCAGGCGACGCAGGCGCGGAACGCCTCCGCGCCCGGATCGCCTGCGAACTCGGCCAGCGGATCGGTCTCGTCCGTCGTGGCCGCACCGAGCTGCTCGCCGGTCTCAAAGTCCCATTGGCGCACCACGCGGTCCGAGCCGCCGGTCAGAAGCGTCTTGCCATCCGGCATGAAGGCAAGCGACCAGACCGGCATGCCGGGACCGGCAAGATCGCGGATGGGCGCAAGGCTCCTTGCATCGAGTATGACGATGGCGCCCCGTATGCTGGCGGCTGCGAGATGCCTTCCATCCGGCGAGGCTGCCAGTGCAACGACCGGGCTCCGGGTGGCCTTGACTTCGGATAGGGTCGTGCCGCCACGGTCGACCACCCGCACCTTGCCGTCGGCGCCGCCGGCGCCGAGACGATCGCCGGGCAAGGCCACCAGCGTGTTGAGCGGAGTGGGCAAGGCCACGCGGCGCGGCGCCGCCCCCGCATCGCGCGGCCAGAAGATCAGGTTGGCGTCGTATCCGGCGCTGACGGGCGTGCCGTCGGCGAGGAAGGCGACGGCGTTGACATTGCCGCTATGACCTTCGAGCACGCGCGCGTCTCCACCCGAAAGCGGCCAGAGCCGGACGGTGGTGTCCCAGGATGCGGAGGCGAGGGTCGCTCCGTTCGGTGATACGGCGAGCGCCGTCACAGGCCCGCTATGCCCTTCGAGAACCCTGATCGGCGCCTGCCGGCCCGGCTCCCAGATCGCAATGCGGGCATCCGCGCCGGCGGTGGCGAAGCGGCCGTCGGGGAGGACCGCAACTGCATTCACCTCGTCGCCATGGAAGAGCAGTACCTGGCGTGCTTCACCGGTTTCGAGCGACCATACGATCGCCCTGGTGTCGAAGCTGCCGGTAATCGCGGCACTTCCCTCCGGTGCCACGGCGATCGCCCGCACCGGCCCGCCATGGCCCCGAAGCTCCATCCCACCCGCCGCCGTCGTCAACATGAGGAGAGCGGCTGCCAGGAAACGTGGAGCGCGTGTCATATGCATTGCGTAACTTATCATTCCGTGTTCCGCTAGCCGGATGGAAACGGGGCGCAGCCTGGCCTGAACCTCAAATCCAAATGTCCTGAATTTTGGAGGCAATCGTATGACCCGGAACATGGAAATCGACCCCTTCAACGTATCCATGCGCAAGTTCCTGAAGCAGGTTGGCGTGACCTCCCAACAGGCGATCGAGAAGGCCGTGGAGGAAGCTGGCTTGAAGGGCAAAGGCCGCCTGACCGTGAAGGCTGTGATCACCGCGGAAGGTGCACCGCTGAACCATATCGTGGAAGGCGAAATCGACCTAGGCTGATCGCCGGGTAGCGCAGCCGCATCCTGATCGCTCAGGTGTAGAAGCGGATTTTTCCCGCCGGGGTCGCGTCATATCCCGTGAGTTCGGCGGCGCGACCATTCAAACCTCCCTGCGCGAGGAAGCCGATCAACGCCTGCACTGACGGCTGGAAATAGGTCCGCTGGCGCATGAGAAGATCGAAATTCTCCCACATCAGCGGCACGAACTCGAGGCCGGCGGCACGTGCGGCCGCGCGCGTCGCAATCCCGCAATCGGCCCGGCCGGTGCCGATCGCTTCGGCCAGATCGGGCCCGGTCAGGCAGGGCGGATCGAGCCGATGCAGGTCCCGCAGGCTTGCGCCCGCACGGGCCAGGAGGACGCCAAGCAGCATGTGCGCCCCCGCCCCCGGTTGCCTCACCGCCATCTTCGCCCCACGGGCAAGGGCATCGGCCAGGGTGCGGAGCTCCTTCGGGTTACCGGGCGCCACCAATAGCCCTTGTTCGCGCCGCACGAACCCGACCAGCACCGCATCGTGCAGCCGCGGCATGGCACACACCGCCGCGATATTCGCGTCCTTGCCCAGCACCTCGCCATGGAAATGGATCGCCGCGGCGGCGACCTCTCCGTGCATCAGCCGGCCAACGCCTCTCTCTGTGCCTTCCGTCAGCGAGGCGAGACCGGAGCCCGACTGGCGCAACGCCCATTCGAGCAGATCGTCCTGGCTGCCCCCGACGATGGGCGGCGGCTCCGCCGGCACCATGCCTTCGGGCCGCGCCAGCCCGGAAAGCACCCAGCGGTCGAGCTCATGGCGCGGAAACAGCCATTTGCCCGTCACCTTGCTGCACGGGATGGCGTTGTCAGCGACCAGCTCATAGAGCTTGCGTTCGCCCAGGCGCAGATACTCCGCAGCTTCGCTCGTGGTGAGAAAATCCATATGCATCTTTATGCATATTTCCGCTCAAATTCAATTATTTGACACATCCGGAAAAATTGCAGCAAAAAGATGCTAGTGGTGCGATCCTGACAGATGGCCCCATCTGTCAGGACAAATCGCCCCACCAGACCAATAGCTTGTGGGCTGACTTTTCCAAACAGATGGGCACCATCTGTTTGGGTCAGACCACGAGGAGGATTGCATGCCGGACAGCATGAGTGCATGGCAGCTTGTCGCGAGCGGAGATGCGACACTGTTTGCCATCGTGCGCCTGTCGCTGGCGGTCAGCCTGTCCGCCGTGGCGATTGCCGGCGTCATTGGCCTGCCGCTCGGCGCGATCCTGGCATTGACGCGCTTTCCCGGACGCACCGCGCTCGTCGTCGTGCTCAACGGGTTCATGGGCCTGCCGCCCGTCGTGGTGGGCCTCACCGTCTATCTGCTTTTGTCGCGGTCGGGGCCGCTCGGCGAATTGGGTCTCCTGTTCACGCCGACTGCCATGATCATCGCGCAATCGCTTCTCGTGCTCCCCATCGTCGCCGCGCTGACACGGCAGACCATCGAGGATCTGTGGAGCGAATATGGCGACGAACTCACCGCCATGGGGGTAGGTCCGTCTGGCCGGGTGGCGACGCTTCTATGGGACGGCCGCTTCAGCCTGATCACCGCGATGCTTGCGGGCTTCGGGCGGGCGGCGGCGGAGGTCGGCACGGTGATGATCGTCGGCGGCAATATCGAAGGCTTCACGCGCACCATGACGACGGCAATCGCTCTTGAAACGTCGAAGGGAAACCTTCCGCTTGCCATGGGCCTCGGCCTTATCCTTATCAGCCTGATCCTGGTCATCAACGCAGCTGCCTGGGGTGTGCGTGCGTGGTCCGAGCAACGGGCAGGTTGACGATGCGCGCCTCACTCAGCGACCTGCCCCTCGTCTTCGACCGCGTCTCGCAGCGCGCCGGCGCGACAGCGATCCTCGACCGCATCAGCCTGGCAATCGGCCCGGGGGCGCCCACGCTCGTCGTGGGCCCAAACGGTTCCGGCAAGACGACGTTCTTACGGATCTCTATGGGGCTCACCAAGCCTTCCGAAGGCATGGTGAGCTGGGGTGGGCGCACCGAAACCCGCCCGATGCGCCGTGCTTTCCTGTTTCAGGAACCTGTGATGCTGCGGCGCTCGGCTGCCGCCAATATCGCCTATGGGCTCGCCCAGGCGGGCTATCCGCGAAAAGGCCGCGCGGCGCGCGTGGAGGAGCTGCTCGACCGGGTCGGCCTTCTGGAACTTGCGGGGCGTCCCGCGCGGCGCTTGTCCGGCGGCGAGCAGCAGCGCCTGGCGCTCGCCCGGGCGCTGGCGCGCGATCCGGAGGTCCTGCTGCTCGACGAGCCCACCGCCAGCCTGGACCCGGCGGCGACCCGCTATGTAGAGGAGATCGTCCTCATGGCCGCCCGTTCGGGCACCAAGATCGTCATGGCCTCACACGATCTGGGGCAGGTGCGCCGGCTCGCCGGCGACGTTCTCTTCATGGTCCGCGGCCGCCTCATCGAACAGGCGAGCGCCGATGATTTCTTCGAGCATCCAACCACACCCGAGGCCGCCGCCTTCATCCGCGGCGATCTTGTCCTTTGATCAACCGGGAGGGACATGACGATGATCCGCCGCCTGCTCACCGCTCTCGCCGCGATAACTCTCCTGGCTTCCGGCCACCTTGCCGCTCTCGCCCAGGACAAATCGATCGTCGTGGCCTCGACGACATCCACCCAGGATTCCGGCCTGTTCGGGCACATCCTGCCGCTGTTCGAGCGGGAGACCGGCATTGAGGTGAAGGTGGTGGCCCAAGGCACCGGCCAGGCACTCGAAACTGGGCGGCGCGGCGATGCAGATGTCGTCTTCGTGCACGCCAAGGCGCAGGAAGAAGAGTTCATCAGGGATGGCTTCGGGGTGAAGCGCTTCGATGTCATGTACAACGATTTCGTCCTGGTCGGCCCGAAAAGCGATCCGGCCGGCATTGGGGGTTCGTCGGACATAGCCGCAGCGCTCGAAGCAATCAGCGAAAAGCAGACGGCGTTCGTCTCCCGCGGCGACAAATCCGGAACGCATACGGCCGAACTCGGGCTCTGGAAGGAAGCCGGCATCGATATCGCGGCCGAAAAAGGCGAATGGTATCGCGAGATCGGGCAAGGAATGGGCGCCGCGCTCAACACTGCGCGGGCGATGGATGCCTATGTCCTGTCGGATCGGGGCACGTGGCTGTCGTTCAAGAACCGCGGCGATCTGGAAATCCTGGTCGAGGGCGACAGGCGGCTGTTCAACCAGTACGGCGTCATGCTCGTCAATCCGCAGAAGCATCCGAGCGTGAAGGCCGAGCCCGGCCAGCGCTTCATCGATTGGCTGATCTCGCGGGAAGGGCAGGAGGCTATCGGCCAGTACAAGATCGACGGAGAGCAGCTTTTCTTCCCCAACGCCACGCAAGAACGCTCCTGACCGCCCGCGCAACGCGGCTGTTGCAAACGGAAGCGCATCTGGCCCATCATGCGGGCATGAACGGAACATCGCCCGCGAAAGGCGCGCTGACCAGCCTCGAATCGGCTCTCACCGCACTGCTGGACGGGCTGGCGCCCGTCGCTCCGATCCATTTGCCGCTCTCAGAGGCTGTTCGCTGCATCGCAGCGGAGATGGAGCCGCTGCGCGAGGCGCTGCCGCCGCGCAGCCTCGCCGTCATGGACGGCTGGGCCTTTCGCGCGCTCGATCTCGCCGGAGCGTCCGCCTATTCGCCGGTCCCCCTCAGGGCGTCGCCTGTCTGGGTCGAAGCGGGCGATGCGATGCCCGAAGGGTGCGACTGCGTTCTGGAGGCCGATCTGGTGGATTGCAGCGGCCCTGTGCCGCAAGCTTTCGCCGAGGCCATTCCCGGAAAGGGCATCCGCCGCGCCGGTGAAGACATGGCTGCCGGATCTCCCGCCACGCAGCCGGGCCGCCGGATATCGGCGCTGGATCTCCTGGTCTTGCGCAGCGCCGGGCTCGACAAGGTCGCGGTGCGGGTCCCCCGTCTACGCGTGATAGACGTCGCCGCCACAAACGGCGACAGGCTGACGGCCCGATTTGTCGATGAAAGCGCGAGGGCTGCGGGTGCAGGGCTCACAGAGGTCGAGACCGTCAGCCGGGACGCCAAATCGATTGCCGCCACGTTGGATGGAGGACCGTGCGACCTCGTCCTCCTCGTTGGCGGCACCGGCGCGGGCCGCACAGATGCGACCGCTGAAGCGCTTGCCGCGCGTGGCGCGTTGATCGCCCATGACATCGCGCTTCAGCCCGGTCAAACGGCGGCGGTCGGCCGGGTCGGTGACGTGCCGATCGTCGCCCTGCCCGGCGCCCCCGATCAGGCCTTCGCGGCTTTTCTCGCTCTGGTTCAGCCGGCGCTCGACCGCCTCGCCGGCCGGGCGGCGCGGCGCGGCATGGTTCTGCCGCTGGCGCGCAAGATTTCGTCGGCGGTTGGCATTGCCGAAGTGGCTCTGGTGAAGCAGGAAAAGGGCGAGTGGATGCCGATTGCCACCGGCGGCTTTTCACTGGATCACATGCGGTTGGCCGACGCATGGCTCCTCGTCCCCGGCGACAGCGAAGGGCATGCCGCCGGAACGCAAGTCGAGGCGTTTCCGCTTCGCGATTTGACATGAGCCTGCCGTAATGACCGATACGCCCAATTTCTCCAATGCCTCTGGCCAGGACCAGTTCCTCACGATCCTGTCGCGGGAGGAGGCGCTTGCCCGCTTCGAGGCAGCGCTGTTTCCGCGCGCGGTCGGTGTGGAGAAGCGGCCATTGGCCGAAGCGCTTGGCCTGGCACTTGCCGAAAACGTTGTCGCGCCAATCGACGTGCCGCCGTTCGACCGTGCGAATGTCGACGGTTTCGCCGTGCGCTCGGCGGACATTGCCGCGGCATCGGAGAGACACCCTGTCCAACTCACGCTCAACGGAGAATCCATTGCTTGCGGCGTCACGCCGAAACTGACTGTGAGCACCGGAACCGCGACCTCCATCTCGACGGGCGGCCCGGTGCCGCGCGGCGCGGACGCCATCGTCATGGTCGAGCACACCCATCCTACCGAGGGCGACGCCATCGAGATCTGGCGCAGCGCCTCGCCCGGCCAGTTCGTCTCTTACGCAGGTTCCGACATCGCGCGGGGCGAGGTCGTTCTGCGCGCGGGGACGGTGATCGGCTCCCGAGAGGTCGGCATGTTCGCGGCCTGCGGCATCGCCTCGGTCCCCGTGGCGCGGAAACCGCGCGTTGCCGTCCTGTCGACCGGCGATGAACTCGTTCAACCGGGGGAGGCGCTGCCTTCCGCCGGCATCTACGATACCAACGGCGCCATCGTCACGGCCGCCATTGCCGAAAATGGCGGCCAGGCTGAGTTCCTCGGCAGTCTGCCCGATGACGAGGCACGGCTGGAAGCGGCGATGCGGCAGGCGCTGGCGGAGCATGACATGCTGATCCTGTCCGGCGGCACGTCAAAGGGCGCGGGCGATGTCAGCCACCGCATCGTCGCCCGGCTCGGTGAACCGGGGATCGTTGCGCACGGGGTCGCGCTGAAACCGGGCAAGCCGCTGTGCCTCGCGGTCTGCGGCGGCAAGCCGGTCGTCATCCTTCCGGGATTCCCGACCTCGGCCATGTTCACCTTTCACGACATGGTCGTGCCAGTCCTGCGCCGCATGGCCGGCCTTCCGCCGCGAACCGACACGCAGGTGACCGCGCGTATCCCGCTCCGCATCGCCTCCGAGCTTGGCCGCACCGAGTTCGTCATGGTGTCGCTGGTCAAGGGGCAGGAGGGTCTCGTGGCCTATCCGACCGGCAAGGGCTCGGGCGCCATAACCTCCTTCGCCCAGGCCGACGGCTTCATCCGCATCGAGGCCTTGGCCGATCACATGCCACCCGGCAGCGAGGCCGAGGTGACGCTGTTCACGCCACAGGTGCGGGTGCCGGACCTGGTCATCATCGGCAGCCACTGCACCGGCCTCGACCGCGTGGTGGCGCCTCTTGCGCGAGGCGGATCTTCCGTGCGTGTGCTTTCCGTCGGCAGCCTCGGCGGGCTGGCCGCCGCGCGCCGCGGCGAATGCGATCTGGCTCCCATCCATCTCCTGGACGAGAAGACTGGGCGCTACAACGAGCCCTTCCTGGAGCCTGGTCTGGAACTCGTGCCGGGCTGGCGGCGCATGCAGGGCATCGTCTATCGCCCCGGCGACGCGCGGTTCGAGGCGCTGGAAGCGCAGGATGCCCTGCGCGCAGCCCTTGCCGACCCGACCTGCCTCATGGTCAATCGCAACCAGGGCGCGGGAACGCGCATCCTGATCGATTCTCTCCTCGGTTCGGCCCGGCCGGACGGCTACTGGAACCAGCCGCGCTCGCACAATGCGGTCTCCGCGGCGGTGGCGCAGAAGCGTGCGGACTGGGGCGTCACCATCGCTCCAGTTGCCCATGCAGCGGGGCTCGGGTTCATTCCACTGGCGGAAGAGCACTATGATTTCGCGCTGGTGGCGGCAAGAAGGGACCGGCCCGCCGTGAAGGCCTTTCTCACCGCGCTGCAGTCGGACGAATGCCGGGAGGCATTGGAACAGGCGGGGTTCCGCCGGGCCTGACCATCACGCCTCCATAAGCTGGGCGAGGCGTTCGGCCTCGGCAAGATCGTCCAGCGTATTGGCGTTGAAGAACGGGTCCACCGGGTCCACCGGCCAGGAGACGGTCGCGAGCCGGTGGTTGGCGGTCCAGCGGTCGATCTTGCGCATTCCATTCATGAGCGCCTGGCGCAAATCCTCCCGCAGACCGACGCTCCAAAGGCCGATCACCGGGTGCGTGCGGCCCGCCGATGCCGCGACGCAAAGCTGCGCGTCCTCCGCCCTCCGCGCCGTGTGGAAGCGCTCGACAAGGTCGCTCGGCAGGAATGGACAGTCGCCGGCAACGCTGACGACCCATTGCGCTTCCGGCCGGTTCCCGGCTGCCCAGTCGAGCGCGGCAAGCACGCCGGCGAGCGGGCCCGGATAGTCCTCCACCGTATCGGCGATCACCGGCAGGCCGAAGCGCGCGAAGCGGGCGGGGTCGCCATTGGCGTTCAGCAGAAGCCCGTCGCATTGCGGCGCCAGCCGGCTGATGACGTGATCGAGGATGGCGCGCCCGCCGATCGTACGCATCGGCTTGTCGCCGCCGCCCATGCGCCGCGCCAGGCCGCCCGCAAGGATAACGCCTATCGTGGCCGGGCGCTCAATCGTCATTTCTGCTGCCCTTGCGTTGAATACGCGCCGGTTCCTCCTCGACGGCGGCCAGATCCTCGTCGAAGACGATCCGCTCCTCGCCCGACAGGACCACGAACCTCTTGCCGCGCGCCCGGCCGACCAGCGTCAAACCGGCCTGCCTTGCCAGGTCCACACCCCAGGCGGTGAAACCGGAGCGCGAGGCGAGGATCGGGATACCCATCCGCACCGTCTTGATCGTCATTTCGGATGTCAGCCGGCCGGTCGTATAGAGGATCTTATCGCCCGCCTCGACGCCGTTCTGGTACATCCAGCCGGCGATCTTGTCGACGGCGTTATGGCGCCCGACATCCTCCATGTAGCAGATCGGCGTCCCTTCCTTGCAAAGCACGCAGCCATGGATGGCCCCCGCCGCCAGATAGAGCGAGGGCGTGGTGTTGATGGCGCGGGTCAACTGGTAAAGCCAGGAGGTGCGCAATTCCGCCGCAGGCAGAGTGATGGTTTCGAGCGCCTCCATGAGATCGCCGAAAGCGGTGCCTTGCGCGCAGCCCGAGGTTAGCGTCTTCTTCTTCAGTTTCTGCTCGAAGTTCGTCCCGTTCTCGGTGCGCACGACCACAACTTGAAGGTCGTCGTCATAGTCGATCCCGGTCACGGCATCGTCGGGCTTGAGCATGTTCTGGTTGAGCAGATAGCCGACCGCCAGATACTCGGGATAGTCGTTGATCGTCATCATGGTGACGATTTCCTGCGAATTCAGATAGAGGGTCAACGCGCGCTCGACCGGAACGCTCACGTCCACCGGGTTTCCCGTGTGGTCGATGCCGCTGACACGTTCCGTCAGCCGCGGGTTCTCCGGGTCAGGCATGATTACGCTGACGCGGCTCTTGATGTCATGCATGATGCTCTCGCAAAATTGCCATTCGTCGCCGCAGCAACCGGGACATGATCCCAAATTCGCATGAAAACGCTCGCGCGTCTGCATTTCGTTCTATTATAGTAGGGCGCGAACACGCGTCGATCGGGTGAAACGGTAGATCAGGATGGCGCAACTTTCTGACGACTGTTTTGCGTTCGGCGGCCCGTTGAGGTCCATCGACGAAACCGTCGCCCTCATCACCTCGCGTCTGACCGCCGTGGAGGGGACCGAGACCGTCTCGCTCGGCTCTGCCGATGGGCGCATCCTCGCCGCAGATGTCATAGCCCCGCTCCCATTGCCCCCCTTCACCAATTCCGCGGTGGACGGCTATGCGCTGTCCGGTGCGGACCTGCCGGAAACCGGCGAACAGGCTTATCCCATCGTGGGCCGGATAGAAGCCGGTATGTCGCCGGGCCTGCCCATCCCGGAGGGCCGCGCCGTGCGCATCTTCACCGGTGCGCCAATGGCCGAAGGGACCGATACCGTCTTCATGCAGGAAGATGTCCGCCTGGACGACGCCGACAGGGTGATCCTTCCGCCCGGCCTCAAGCGGGGGGCGAATGTGCGCCCGGCAGGCGAGGATATCGCTGCCGGAAAGACTGTCTTGAAAGCCGGCCATCGCATGCGCCCGCAGGATGTCGCCCTCGCCGCCGCATTGGGCCTGACCGAAGTCACCGTCCGCCGGCGGATCCGTGTTGCGGTCTTTTCGACGGGAAACGAGATCGTTGCGCCGGGCCGGCCGCGCAGCCCGGCGCAGCTTTTCGATTCCAATCGCTTCATGCTGATTGCCATGCTTGGGCGCCTCGGCTGCCAAATCACCGATCTCGGCATCCTCCGCGATGACCCCGATGCGATCTCCGACAGCCTGCGGACGGCGGCCATGGCGCATGACCTGATCCTGACCTCCGGCGGGGTCTCCACCGGCGAGGCCGACTACGTCAGGAAAAGCGTGGAGAGCGTCGGCTCGCTGGTTTTCTGGCGCGTCGCCATCAAGCCCGGCCGCCCGGTTGCGATGGGCGTGATCCGTGGAGCGGCGTTTATCGGGCTGCCGGGAAACCCGGTGGCAAGCTTCGTCACCTTCGCCCACATCGCGCGTCCCGCCATTCTCGCGCTTGCCGGAGCGGATCTGCCGCCGCAGCTTTCAGCACCCGTGCGCGCCGCCTTCTCCTACCGGAAGAAGAAAGGCCGACGCGAGTATGTCCGGGCCAGCCTGCGCAAGGCCGAAGACGGTTCATACGAAGTGGTGAAGTTCCCGCGTGAAGGTGCGGGTCTTCTGTCGTCGCTGGTGGAAACGGATGGGCTTGTCGAACTTGGCGAGGAAAGCATCGGGGTCGAGCCGGGCCAAACCGTCAATTTCCTTGGCTATTCAAGCCTTATCTAGTCGATTTCTGGGCCGGCAGCCTCGATTGACGAAGCGCGCGCGCCTCGTCATCCTGACGCGCATGACCACGATCCAGCTGGACTTGACGGGATTGAAGTGTCCCTTACCTGCGTTAAAAACGCGCAGGGCGCTGGGCAGGATCGAGCCGGGAGATCGGCTCGAGGTCCACTGCACGGATCCGCTCGCCGCCATCGATATCCCTAATCTCATTAGCGAAACGGGTGATCGCATTGAGAACATCGCGCGCGACGGAGACAAGATAACCTTCCTGATCGAAAGGCGAGCGGACCCATAGGACTGTTCCGCAACGACTTCCGGTTCTGCTAATTATTTCAGGCAGTATACGGTTCGTACGCGCGAGGAAGACCGAACCGGTTCGCAGTGGTGAGGGAGGAAGGTGTTTGCACGATAGTGGGAGTTCTGATGTGCCTGCCGATTTGACGGGAAGCAATGCGTCCCGCAACGGACGGGCAATGGGCGCTAAAGATCGGCGTGGCCGCGACCGTGGACCCAAGGGACGCGCGCTCGACGATGCGGCGTTGCACGACATCCAGGTACTTCTTGGAAGCCGCCCCCGCCGCCGCGACCTGCTGATCGAGTTCCTGCACCTGATCCAGGATCGATACGGATGCCTGTCCGCCCCGCATCTGCGGGCGCTGGCCGAGGAAATGCGTCTGTCGCAGGCCGAGGTGTACGAGGTCGCCTCGTTCTACGATCACTTCGATATCGTCAAGGAAGGCGAGGCGCAGCCCGCGCCTCTGACGATCCGCGTCTGCGATTCCATAAGTTGCATGCTGGCGGGAGCCGAGGGGCTGCTGGACGAACTCTCCGCAACCGTCGACCCCCAGGCCATCCGCGTGGTGCGTGCGCCCTGCATGGGCCGTTGCGCTGCCGCGCCCGCCGCTCGCATCGGCGACCGTGAAGTCGATCACGCCGATAGCCGTGCCCTTATCGATCTGGCGCGTTCGGGGAACGTCGACGTCGCGGTTCCCGACTATATCGGGCTCAAGGCCTACACCGCTTCCGGCGGCTACCAGCTTCTGGGCAAGGTGAGGGCAGGGAAGACCCGCACCGACGACATCATCGAGACGATGCAGAATGCCGGCCTTCGCGGCCTCGGCGGCGCCGGGTTCCCGGCCGGCAGGAAATGGAGCATCGTGCGCTCTTTTCCCGGCCCGCGGCTGATGTCGATCAACGGCGACGAGGGCGAGCCCGGCACTTTCAAGGATCGCATCTATCTGGAACGAGACCCGCACCGCACTTTGGAGGGCGCCTTGATCGCCGCCCACGCGGTCGAGGCCGAACGCATCTATTTCTACATGCGGGACGAATATCCCGCGGTCCTCCAGATCCTGCGCACCGAAATCGCCGCCCTTGAGGAAGCCGGCCTCATCACGCCCGGTTTCGTCGAGCTGCGCCGCGGCGCCGGCGCCTATATCTGCGGCGAGGAAAGCGCGATGCTGGAGAGCATCGAGGGCAAGCGCGGCCTGCCGCGCCATCGCCCGCCCTATATCGCCGAGGTCGGCCTGTTCGGCCGCCCGACGCTCAACCACAATGTCGAGACGCTGTGGTGGATCCGCGACATCGTCGAGAAGGGAGCGGAGTGGTTTGCTGAACAGGGCAGGCCGGGCCATCCGGGTGTCCGTTCCTGGTCGGTTTCGGGCCGGGTACGGGAGCCGGGCATGAAGCTGGCGCCGGCCGGCATCACCGTCCGCGAGCTGATCGATGAGTATTGCGGCGGAATGGCCGAGGGCCACGCGTTCAAGGCCTATCTGCCGGGCGGCGCATCCGGCGGCGTCCTGCCCGCGTCGATGGGCGACATTCCGCTCGATTTCGGCGGCGAGCTCGCCGAGCAAGGCGCCTTCGTCGGCTCGCACGCGGTCGTCGTCTTCTCGCAGGCGGACAACATCAAGGACGTGACGCTCAACCTCTTGAAGTTCTTCAAGCACGAAAGCTGCGGCCAGTGCACGCCCTGCCGCGAGGGCACCGAGAAGATGGTCACCCTGCTCAAGAAGCACGACACGCCCGACGAGGCTGCCATCCGCGACCTCGAAATGGTGATGCGCGATGCCTCCATCTGCGGCTTGGGCCAGGCTGCGCCCAATCCCGTCAACCACCTTCTGACTCATTTCCGGGACGATCTTTGAGATGACCAGCAAGATCACCTTCACGCTCGACGGAAAGCCGGTCACCGCCGCCGAAGGCGAGACCATCTGGGACGTGGCCAAGCGCGCCGGCACGCGCATTCCGCATCTGTGTCATGTCGACCTTCCGGGCTACCGGCCGGACGGCAACTGCCGCGCCTGCATGGTCGATATCGAGGGCGAGCGCGTGCTCGCCGCCTCCTGTATCCGCAAGCCGACCGAAGGCATGGTCGTGCACACCGACACCGAGCGTGCTGAGAAATCGCGCGCCATGGTGTTCGAGCTTCTGGCCAGCAACATGCGCCCCGCCGAGGAAGGTCCGGACAACCAGTCCGCCTTCTGGCAATGGGCCTCATCTATGGGCATTTCCGGAAGCGATCGCTTCGATTCCAAATTCGGAGCCGACGATGTCGCCCCGGAGTTCGACATCACCAACCCGGCGATCGCCGTCAATCTCGATGCCTGCATCGCCTGCGGCGCCTGCGTGCGCGCCTGCCGCGAAGTGCAGGTCAACGATGTGATCGGCATGGCCGGCCGCGGCGATCATTCCGTGCCGGTCTTCGACATCCATGACCCGATGGGCCTTTCCACCTGCGTTACCTGCGGCGAATGCGTTCAGGCCTGCCCCACCGGCGCGCTCTACGAAAAGTCGCTGATGGACAAGGCGGGCAAGACCCGCGCCGTTCAGTCCTTCGACAAGGTGGTGGACACGCTCTGCCCGTTCTGCGGCGTCGGTTGCCAGACAAAGGTGGCGGTGAAGGACAACAGAATTGTCCAGGTGGACGGTCGCAACGGCTACGCCAACGAAAATCGCCTTTGCGTCAAGGGCCGCTTCGGCTTCGACTACGTCATGTCGCCCGAGCGCCTCACAAAGCCGCTCATCCGCCGCGACGATGCGCCGAAATCCGCCGACATCGACGTGCGCGGTGCCGATCCGCTCACCGTTTTCCGCGAGGCCACCTGGGAAGAAGCGCTCGCCCGCGCCGCCGGCGGTTTGACCTCGCTCTTGAAGACCCATGGCGGCAAGGCGCTGGCCGGTTTTGGCTCGGCCAAGGGCTCAAACGAGGAGGCCTACCTGTTCCAGAAGTTGGTGCGGCAGGGTTTCGGCACCAACAATGTCGACCACTGCACCCGGCTTTGCCACGCATCCTCGGTGGCCGCTCTCATGGAGGGCGTCGGATCCGGTGCCGTTTCGGCGCCTTTCAACGATGCGCTCAAGGCGGACTGCATCATCGTCATCGGCGCGCGCCCGACCGTCAACCATCCGGTGGCGGCAACCTATTTCAAGCAGGCGGCCAAGCAGGGCAAGAAGCTGATCGTCATCGATCCGCGCCGCCAGGACCTGATGCGCCATGCCAGCCACGCAATTCAGTTCAAGCCCGGAACGGATGTCGCTCTTCTGAATGCTCTGATCCATACGATCATCGAGGAGAAGCTCTACGACGAGCAGTATATCCAGGCCAATGTCTCGGGCTTCGAGGCACTGAAGGACAAGGTGAAGGATTTCTCGCCCGAGGCGATGGCGGAGGTCTGCGGCATCGACGCCGCCACGCTCCGCGATGTCGCGCGAACCTATGCCAAGTCCGAACGCTCGATCATCTTCTGGGGTATGGGCATCTCCCAGCATACGCACGGGACCGACAATTCCCGCTGCCTGATCGCGCTTGCGCTGATCACCGGCCATGTCGGTAGGCCCGGCACCGGGCTCCACCCCCTGCGTGGCCAGAACAACGTCCAGGGCGCCTCCGACGCCGGCCTTATCCCGATGTATTTCCCCGACTACAAGTCGGTCGAGAATATCGACATCCGCGGCCAGTACGAGAATTTCTGGGGCCAGACGCTGGATCCCAAACGCGGTCTCACCGTGGTGGAGATCGTCGACGCCATCCACGAAGGCGAGATCAAGGGCATGTATATCATGGGCGAGAACCCGGCCATGTCGGACCCCGACCAGACCCATGCCCGCCAGGCACTGGCCATGCTCGAGCATCTGGTGGTGCAGGATATCTTCCTGACCGAGACCGCTTGGTATGCCGATGTGGTGCTGCCCGCTTCCGCCCACGCCGAGAAGATCGGCACCTATACCAATACAAACCGTCAGGTGCAGATCGGCCGACCCGTGCTCGATCCGCCCGGCGAGGCCAGGCAGGACTGGGAATTGATCGTCGAACTGGCCAGGCGCATCGGGCTCGACTGGAAGTACGAGCACGTGTCGGACGTCTACACCGAGATGGCGAGCGTCATGCCCTCCCTCCGCAACATCTCCTGGGAGCGCGTGGAGCGGGAGGGGTCGGTCATCTATCCGGCCGACGCCGAGGACAAACCCGGCAACGAGATCATCTTCACCGATGGCTTTCCGACGTCTGACGGCCGCGGCCGCATCACGCCGGCCGACCTGCTGCCGCCGGCCGAGGTGCCCGACGAGCAGTATCCGCTCATCCTCACCACGGGCCGTCTTCTTGAGCATTGGCACACCGGTGCGATGACGCGTCGCGCCGGCGTCCTGGACGCGCTGGAGCCTTACGGTATAGCCGCGATGAACCCGCGCGAAATTGCCAGGCAAGGCCTGACGCAGGGCGAGGTTATCGAGGTGCAAACCCGGCGGGGAACGGTCGAGGCGATCCTGCGCGCCGACCGGGAAGTAGCCGATGGCATGGTATTCATGCCTTTCTGCTTCAACGAAAGCCCGGCCAACGAGCTGACCAACCCCATGCTAGACCCCTACGGCAAGATTCCGGAGTTCAAATACTGTGCCGCTCGCGTGGCGTCGCTGTAATATCGCGGCGCGCTCGCATTAATCAACCACGCTTCCCGATGTCCCAGAACAGCCCCGTCATGAGCTCCAGCGCCTCCTTCGTCATCGTAAGAAGGGCATGCTCGTTCGGCGCGTGCTGGGAACAGCCGGGATAGGAGTGGGGAACCCAGACCGTGGGAAGGCCCAGAATCTCGGCGAAGGTGTCGTTGGGCAGCGAGCCGGCGAGGTTGGGCAGCACCGCCGGCTTCTTACCGGTGGTTGCCGCTATGGACTCCTTCACCCGCGCCACCCACGGGTGGTCCGGATCGAGGCGCGTGGCGCGGAAGAAGCCGCGGTCGGCGGGGATGATCTCGACCTCTGAAAAGCCGTGCCTGTCGAGATGGCGGCGCAGTGCCGGCAGGATGTCGTCCGGGTTCGTGCCCACGACATAGCGAAGCTGGCAATGGGCGTTGGCTTTCGCCGATATGGCGTTGACCGGCGCTTCCGGCACGCCGCTCGTCTGGGCAAGGACGGCAAAGCTGTTCCAGCCGAACACCCGCTCGGAGGGCGTGAGGGCCTCTTCGCCCCAGTCCAGGTCGATCGTCGGGCCTTCATAGCCGCCGACGGGGCAGTCCGCGAGCGCCTCGCGGACCGCCGGCGTCAGGCTGTCCGGCCGCCATTCCGGCACCTTGATCTGCCCGAGCCGGTCGACGATCGTCGCAATCGCATGCGCGAGCACGATCGCCGGATCCTTGAGGAGACCGCCCCAATTGCCCGAGTGATGCGCCCCCTCGCGCAAGTTCACGCGCAGGTCGAAATTGACGCCGCCGCGTGAGCCCATGAAGAGCGTCGGCCGCTCGGGGTGGAGGCGTGGGCCGTCCGAGGCGATGAGCACGTCGGCGGCGAAAAGGGCCTTGTTCCGCCGGAACAGTTCGGCAAGGCCGGGCGAGCCGCATTCCTCGCCCATCTCGATGACGATCTTGCAGTTGAAGCCGAGCTGGCCGCGCTCCGCGAGAACGGCGCGAAGCGCGGCGATGTTGATGCAGTGCTGGCCCTTGTTGTCGGCGGTGCCACGCCCATAGACGCGATCGCCCTCGAGAACGAGCTTGAACGGATGAAGCCCTTCCCGCCACTGCGCCGTCTGGGCGCGGATGACGTCGCCATGGCCGTAGACGAGCACCGTCTCGTAGGAGGGGTCCTCGATGCGTTCGGCGAAGAGGAACGGCACACCCGCCGCGACCGGATTGTCCATGATGCGATGGGTGAAGCCCAGCGCTTCGATTTTGGGAGCCATTTCCTCCGTGAGGTAGCGCAGCAGCTCCGGCCGCTGCTCCGGCGCCTGGCTTTCGGTCTCGTAGGCGACCATGCGCCCCAGCTCCTCGACAAAGCCGCCCGAAGCCAGATAGTCGTCGATGCGCGCGATCGCGCTTTCCCGTGTGGTCATGTCAGGCGTCCTCTTTCTCGGCCACGGCGTCGCCCCATGGCGACATGATCTCGGTGCAGCCCATGTTCGTTCCGTTCTCCCGCACCACGCCCGCCGGACAGGCGAAGGCGTAGGGGAAGACCGTGCGCTTGGCGGTGACGGTCGGGTGAACTTCTTCGAGCGCCCGGACGATCTCCTGCGAAAGCGCTTCGTCGGCGACGATCGTGCTGCCGCCGCTGTTGTCGATGCGCGGATGATGGAAGGCGTCTTCCAGCGACATACCGAAGTCCATCATGAAGGACGTGAGGTTGAGCACGGCCGGCAGGATCTTGCGCCCGCCGGAGGCGCCGATGGCGAAGCGGCGGCCGTCCTTCTCGCCAATCGTCGGGCAGACATTCATCAGGCAGCCCTTGTCGGGCGCCAGCGAGTTCGGCTTGCCGGGCTCCGGGTCGAACCACATGATGCCGTTGTTCATCAGAAGCCCGGTCGAGGGCGAGACGACACGCGAGCCGAAGATGGAAAGCAGCGTCTGCGTCACCGCGCACATATTGCCGTTGCGGTCGACAACGCTGAAATGCGTGGTGCAGGACGGCGCGTGCGGGGCGTCGAGGTCGCCCATCTCGGCGAGCCTGCGGCGGTAGGTCATGCCGAGCGCGCGGCCTATCGCGGCGAAGCTTTCCCCGTCGGGGGAGGCGCCTGGCGTGAACGCCTCCTCCATCATGGCGAGGCACTCGGCAAGGTTCGCCCCCGCCGTCAGGCCTTCGGAAGCATGGACGATGCCGCCGCGATAGGGCACGTCGATGGCCGGCGTCAGGCGGGCGCGATAAGCGGCAAGGTCTTCGTGGGCAAGACACCCGCCCTTTGCCCGAATGTCGGCGGCAAGGCTCGCTGCGATGTCGCCTTCATAAAAGTCGCGGGCGCCGGCTTCGGCGAGGCGTGCCAGGGTATCGGCCATGCGGGACTGGTCCAGCCGCCGCTCGGAAAGGGCCGTCCAGCCGGCGATGATCGGCCATTGCCCCTCGTCGAGGAAGATGGCCGCCGCGTCCGCGTCCTTCGCCAGCTCCCGCGCCGTGGAGGCGATCAGGAGGGAGGCATACCAGTCGACCAGCATCCCCTCTTTCGCAAGACCGACAGCCGGCCCGAGAAGCTCCCGCCATTCCAACGTGCCGTATTGCCGGTGCGCAAGCTCCATGCCGGCCACGGTGCCGGGCACGGCGATCGCTGTTGCGCCCTGGACGTTGCGGTCGTCCTTGACCGCCGGCCAGGGAAAGAGATCGGACGACTTTCCGTAGCCCGCCAGGGGATAGTCCGCCGGGTCGAGACCCTTCGGCGAGCGCATGCCGAACTGGATGGTGTAAGCCTTCTGCTCGTCTTCACGCCAGATGACCATGGCTCCGCCGCCGACGGGGCCGCTCATCCACGGCTCGACCACGCCGATGGCGAAGGAGGTGGCGACCGCCGCGTCGACCGCATCGCCGCCCGCTTCGAGTACGGCAGCGCCCGTCTCGGCGGCGCGCCGGTGCTGGGCTGCCACGACACCGGCCCTGGTCGCGGCAACGTGTTTGCGTACGGATTGCGAACGCGAGAAATTGCTCATCTTCCTGCCTTGGGTGTTTCCTGCCGGTTAGAGCAATTCCAGGAAAAGTGGAAACCGGTTTTCCGTCCGGAATTGCGCCAAAACAATGAGTTAGACCAGTTCATCGATTCCGGGAAACGATGAAATGGTCTAGGCGGCCTGTGTCCGTTCCGCATAAAGATGGCAGTCGACATGGCCCTTCGTATCCGAAACATGCGGCGGCGGCACCGTCTTGCAGATGTCGCGGACCGCCGCACAGCGCGGGTGGAAGTGACAGCCGCTCGGCGGCGCTATGGGGTTCGGATAGGAGGCGCCGAGATGCGTGTCGGGGACGGACATCGACGGGTCGGGCGTCAGTACCGACGCCAACAGCGCCTTGGTATAGGGATGTCGCGGCTCGGCGAAAAGATCAGCCGCCGGTGCCTCCTCGACGATCCTGCCCAGATACATCACCGCCACTCGCGTCGCCAGATGCTCGACCACCGCCAGGTTGTGGCTGATGAAGAGATAGGTAAGTGACAGCTCCTCACGCAGATCGCCAAGAAGATTGAGGATCTGCGACTGCACCGAGACGTCGAGCGCGGAGGTCGGCTCGTCGCAGATGACGATCTCCGGCTTCATCACCAGCGCGCGGGCGATGGCGACACGCTGGCGCTGGCCGCCGGAAAGCTGGTTCGGATAGCCCCGGCGCACGCGTTGCGGCAGGCCGACCAGATCGAGCATCTTGGAGACCGCCTGCGCGCGGCCGGCGCTGTCGCCCACCTTGTGGACCACGAGCGGCAGGGCGATGATGTCCTCGATGCTCTTGCGCGGGTTGAGCGAGGAATAGGGGTCCTGGAAGATGGGCTGGATGCGCCGGGCGAGAAGCGTGCGATCCTGACCGGCGGCCTCGATGCCGTCCACCATCACCCGGCCGGATGTCGGCGCTTCCAGGCCGAGGAGAATTTTCGCCAGCGTGGACTTGCCGCATCCCGATTCGCCGACAAGGCCGAGCACGTCCTTTTTGCGGATGCGCAGGTCGACGCCGCCCACGGCCTGAAGCGGCTTCGGCCTGGAGAACAGACCCTGCTTGACGCGGTAGGTCTTGGTGACGCCGGCAAGCTCCAGCACCGGCGGGGAAGAGCCAGCGGCGCTCATGCGGGCACCCTTTCCGTATCAGAATGAATGCAGCGCCACGCATGGCCGCCTTGCGTCCGGTGGATCGGGACCGGCTTCGCGCAGGCACTTTCGGCAAGATCGCAGCGCGTGCGGAAGGCGCAGCCCTCCACCTTGCCGATGAGCGAGGGGACGATGCCGGGGATGGAGCCCAGATGCTCGCCTGGCTTCGTTCGGCCAGGCACGGGGATGCAGCGCAGGAGGCCTTGCGTATAGGGGTGGCTGGGATGTTCGAAAATCTCCTTGGCCGTCCCCTGCTCGACCACCTCGCCCGCATACATCACCGCCACCTTGTCGGCCACGCGGGCGACGACGCCGAGGTCGTGCGTGACGAGGATCATCGCCATGTTCATCTCCCGCTGCAGATCGACAAGCAGGCGCAGGATCTGCGCCTGGATGGTGACGTCGAGCGCCGTGGTCGGCTCGTCCGCGATGACCAGCTCCGGCTCGCACATGAGCGCCATGGCGATCATCACGCGCTGGCGCAAGCCGCCCGAAAGCTGGTGCGGATATTGGGAGAGGCGGCTTTCCGCGGCGGTAATGCCCACCTTGCCCAGAAGCTCCACCGCCCGAGCGCGGGCCTCGGCCTTGCTGACCCGCCGGTGCAGAAGCAAAGCCTCCGCCAGCTGGTCGCCGATCGTATAGGCCGGGTTCAGCGAGGTCATCGGCTCCTGGAAGATCATCGCCATGCGGTTGCCGCGCAGCTGGCGCATCGCGCTCGCCGGCTGGCCCTGCAGTTCCGTGCCGCGGAAGGCGAGCTTGCGGGCCGCGCATTCGAGCCGCTTGGGAAGCAGGCCCATGACCGCAAGTGAGGTAAGCGACTTGCCGCTGCCCGACTCGCCGACAATGCACAGCGTTTCGCCGCGATTGAGCTCGAAATCGATCCCGCGCACGGCGTGGAGCGTGCCCTGCGCCAAGGGGATGTCGATCGTCAGGCCCTCGACGGCGAGAATCGGTTCTTCGCTCACCCCGCCCTCCTAACTTCTGTTTTCCGGCGCGGTGATGTCGCGCAGCCCGTCGCCCAGGAGATTGATGGCAAGGACGAGGATGAAGAGGGCAACGCCCGGAATGGCGATCACCCACGGTTCGAAGAGCATCATCTGCTTGCCTTCCGAGATCATCAGCCCCCAGGAGGGCGTCGGCGGCTGGACGCCGAGGCCCAGGAAGGAGAGGGCGGCCTCGAGCAGGATCGCATGCGCCATCTCCAGCGTCATGACCACGATCAGGTTGTTGAGGATGTTGGGCATGATCTCGGAAAGGATGATGCGCCGCGTCGAGCAGCCGATGGCCTTCGCCGCATTCACGTATTCAAGGCCGCGGACCTGCAGCGTCGAGGAGCGCATGACGACGGCGAAGCGATCCCACAGGAGAAAGCCCAAGACGACGATCACCACCTGCAGCGAGCCGCCCAGCACGGCAACGACGGCGAGCGCCACGAGCACGACAGGCATCGCAAGCCGGACATTGACGAGGAAGGTGACGACGAGATCGACCCGGCCGCCGAAATAACCCGCCGCCACGCCCATCGTGGTGCCGATGAGGCCGGAAATGAAAGCCGCGATCAGGCCGATGGCGAGCGAGATGCGCGCGCCGTAGAGCAGGCGGGCGAGGTAGTCGCGCCCCAGGTGATCGGTTCCCAGGAGATGGTTGGGATCGCTGCCTTCCATCCAGAATGGAGGCTTCATCCGCGCCACCAGGCTCTGGGCATAGGGATCGTGACCGGCGAGCAGCGGCGCCAGGATGGCGAGCGCGACGATGATGAGAAGGGCCGTCACGCCGAAGAGCAGGCCGTAATGGCCGAAGACGCGCCGGCGCAGGATGGCGGCGGGGCTCGGCCCCTGGATCTCCTCTGCCAATGTATCGATGTCGCGGGCCATCTCAGCCAACCCTTATGCGCGGGTCGAGCCAGGCGTTGGCAAGGTCCGACAGGAAGGTGAAGACGATGTAGAAACCGGCGAAGACGAGGATCAGGGCCTGCACGGTGGGCAGGTCGTTCCTGCCGATGGATTCCCATGCCAGGTAGCCGGCGCCGTGCAGCGCGAAGATCGATTCCACCACGATGGACCCGCCCAGCATGAAGCCCATCTGGACGGCGGCAAGGCTCACCACCGGAACCACCGCGTTGCGCAGCGCATGCTTGAACATCACGCGCCATTCTCCGGCGCCCTTGGCGCGCGCCGTGCGGATATAGTCGGCGTTGAGCACCTCCAGCATGCCGGCGCGCGTAAGCCGCATGATCGCCGGCATCGCATAATAGCCGAGCACGACCGTGGGCATGATGAAGTTCCTCCAGCTGCCGGAGCCGGAAGGCGGCAGCCAGTTGAGCTGGATCGAAAAGATGACGATCAGCACCAGGCCGAACCAGAAGCTCGGCAGCGCCTGCCCCATGACCGAGATGAAGAGCGCCGTCCGGTCGATGAAGGAGTTGGGGCGCACGGCCGCGGCGACACCGAGCGGAATCGCCGTCACAAGCGCGAAGGATATGCCGCAGACGCCGAGCAGCATGGTGATGGAGAGCCTGTCGGCGATGAGCTGCGAGACCGGCAGCTTGAAGTAGTAGCTCTGGCCGAAGTCGCCTTGAAGGGCATTGAACAGCCAATCCCCATATTGCACCAGGAAAGGCCGATCGAAGCCGTAGAGCCTGCGGAGCGCCTCGATATCGGCCGATGTCGCCGATTCGCCCGCCATCGCGGAGGCCGGATCGCCGGACAGATAAAGAAGGCTGAAGCTGACGGCCGAGACGGTCAGCGCCACGAGCACGGCAAGCCCCAGCCTTTTCAACGCGAAAGTCAGCATCATCGCTCCCCGGAAAGGAACGGCGGGCCGGACGTTGCTGTCCGGCCCGCCCTCGATCCTATCGCCAGCTTACCTGGAAGAAGCGGACAACCTCATCGGCGGAGGGGGTGAAGTCCACCTCTTCCGTGGAGACGTAGTTCACGTTGTAGGAGAAGAGCGGAGCCCAGTAGGCCTCGTCGGCGATTTTCTTCAGCGCCTTCGCGTAGAATTCCTTGCGCACCTCGAGATCGACCGAGGTGTCGGCCGTCTCGAGCCAGTCCCGCAACTCCTCGTCGCGGGCGAAATCCTCGCCGCCGAACTTGAAGAACTGGCTGGTGATGGCCGAGACGTCGTTGATCGAATAGGAGCCCCAGGTCTGGAAGGAGAGGCTGGTCTGGCCGTTGGTGCGCAGGTCGCGCAGCGCGGAGTATTGGAGGAACTTGAGATTTGCCTTAATGCCCACTTCCGCAAGATAAGCGAGCATCGCCTCGGCATATTCGCGCTCGCGGTAGGCGTAGAAGTCGACCGAGAAGCCGTCGGGGTAACCCGCTTCCGCCAGCAGCGCCCTCGCTTTTTCGGGGTCGTAATCGTAGGTCGCAACGTCCTGCGCGCAGCCGAACTGGCTTGGGAAGCAGGCGGAGTTCACGATCTTGGATTTGCCCTTCAGAAGGTTGTCGACGATGGCCTGGCGGTCGATCGCATGGTTGATCGCCTGCCGCACGGCGCGCTTCGTCATCGGGTTGTCGGCGCCGCTGCGGCCGGCCGCGTCCATCTCCAGATAGCCGATGCGCATGGTGCTTTCGTTGACGACGTTGAAGCGCCCCATGGCCTCCAGCTTCTCCGCCTGGTCCGACGGGACGCCCCAGACGAAATCGAGGCCGCCGCTGAACAGCTCCGCGAGCTGCGTGTTCACATCCGGTATGGTGCGGATGTCGACGGTGCCGATCGTGGCCTCGCCCTTGGGACTGTCGTGATAGTCCTCGTATTTCTTGAGCACGAAATGCTTGCCGGGCTCGACGCTTTCCACCCTGTAGGGGCCCGTGCCGACGGGCTTGAGGCCCATGCCGGCGGGGCCGACCTCGGCATAATACTCGTTCGGGTAGATGGAAACGGGACCGGCCAGATATTCGAGCGCGGCCGGGAAGGGGCCGTTGGTGACGATCTGCACCGTGTACTTGTCGACCTTCAGCGCTTCCTTCATCCAGTTGACGTTGCGCTGGGTAACAACGCCGTTCGCCGGATCGGCAACGAAATTGACCGTGTAGACGACGTCATCCGCGTCGAACTCTTCGCCATTGTGGAACTTGACGCCTTCGCGCAGCTTCAGTTCCAGCGTGGTGTCGTCCACCCACTCCCAGGACGTGGCGAGGTTCCCCTTGTACTCCCCGGTCTCCGGGTCGCTGAAGAGAAGCCCGTCCCAAATGGAGCGCTGCAGGATGACGCCCTCGCGGGCGGAATTGAAATAGCTGTCGACCGATTCCAGCTCCTTCGTAAAGGGAACACTCAAGGTGTCGCTGGCCTTGTCGGCTATCGCGCTGCCGCTCGCCATCGATGCGGCCAGGGCGACTGAGCTCAGAAGAAGAAATGGTTTCATTTGTTCCAAACCGGCGCGCATGCAGCCGGCCCCTCTGTTTGATCCCCAACTCTTATTATATATTAATACGGAAAACCGTATTATGGTTGATCGTATTGGGGTGATTTATGCTTGTCAAGAAACGTGCCGCCTGCGACTGGCTGAAGCGGCAGGCTCTGGGGGAGAGGAGCGGGGATGTCTAAAGGAAAACAGGATACGCTGTTCGTCGGCTCGCTCGAGAAGGGGATGCGCATCCTGGGCGTTTTCGACGAGCGGCGCACCGAGTTGGGCCTGACCGAGATCGCCGAGGCGGCCGGCCTCGACAAGAGCGCCGCGCAAAGGCTGACCAACACGCTGCACAAGGTCGGCTACCTGAACAAGGACCCGGAAACCAGGCGCTACAGCCCGTCCCTGAAATATCTGGAGCTGGCCAACGCCTATCTGTGGTCGGACCCGCTGGTGCAGCTCGCCATGCCGAAGATGATCGAACTCGGCCGCAAGCTCGGCGAGCGGGTGAACGCGGCGCGGCTCGACGGCAGCGAGATCGTCTATGTGATCCGCATCCCCACGCAGCTTACCAGCTTCGGCGCAATGGTCGTCGGGCGCCGGCTGCCGGCGCTGACCACCTCCAGCGGCCGCGCGATGATCGCCTGCTTCAGCGCCGATGCCCGCAAGCGGGCGGTCGAGACATGGCCGATCGTCCAGGCGACGCCGCGCACGACGCTCGACCGGTCGAAGGTCGCCGCGGCCATCGAGCAGGCCGCCAGAGACGGGTACGGACTGACGGAAAGCGAGAACATCATGAACGAGATCGGCATTGCCGCGCCGATCCTTTCCGGCGATGGCCGACCGGTGGCCGCCGTGCAATGCTCCATTTCCGCGCTTCGGTGGGACATCGCGAGGGTGCGGGGCGAGATCGCGCCGCATCTGATCGAGGTGGCGAATTCCATCCACCTGCCGAAGCAGCGATGACCTCCAAGAGCAATTCCTGAAAACTGAACCCCATTTTCCGTCAGGAATTGCGACAAATCAAAGGATAGGATCGGCAAGTGGGACAGAGATTAGGTCGAGGCAATATCGTCTCGATCTGGTACTCTCTATGGCAGAGGTGCCATTCTGGAACAGGCATCGGCCAGTATGGGTGGCATTACACTTGCACAGGTCTTTCGGTGACTGGTTCACATCGAAAGGCGGAACGATGAAGATGACCGTGCAACCAGGAAAGCGTCCCGGCCTGCCGAAGGCTCTGTTCAACCGCGATCTCCGTACGAGCGATATCGAGGTCGATGAGACCGGCGTCGTGACCCTGACATTCGTCGGCGACGACATCTATACGCCGAGGGCGACACAGCGGTTTTCGATCACACTCGGTCAAAACGAGATCGAAATGATGGTAGAGGCGATGGGGCTGGACTTCGGGCGCTGATCGGATGTCGAGTGACACGCTATTTCCCCTGGCTCGATCGACCCATTCACGCCGAAGGTTGGAACGTCTGGGTCGCAGGACAAAGCAGCCGTTAGTGGACGGGTAGGTTGAAACCGCGCCGGGCGGTCGGGATGTCCGGCGCGGGTTGGGCGCTGGTATACGCCCAGCGGCATTCAGCCGGGCACCATCCGTTCGAATTTCTGCACGGCGGGATCAATCGCATCCCACGCGTGGCCGCGGATGCTGTATGTGAGCGCTTGCGGGTTGAATTGGCCAGGGTCGTCAAGGCTGGTTGCGTGGATCGCTATCAATTCCGGCATTGCCGCAAATGTCAGGTAGACCGGTGTTCCGCATGTAGGGCAGAAGGCATGGATCTTGTCATTCCCGCTATCCGCGACGACGCTCCATTGTGACGCCGTGCCGGTAATTCTCACGTCGGCTCGCTGCGGGAAGGTCAGATAAGACCCGTGCCCGGTACCGCTTCGCTTCTGGCAATCCCTGCATTGGCAGTGGTTCTCGAAGATGGGTTCGCTGCTCGTTTCATAACGGATGGCGCCGCAGGCGCAGCCGCCTTTATAGGTCTTCCCGCTCATTGGGCTCTCCTCATTTCCTGATGTGTTGGTGTGCGGTTCAAAGGCCCAGTCCCTGACCTGTTTCAAGGAAGGACTTCATGCTGGACAAGACGTGCGGCCAACCCTTGCTGATGCCGTTCAGCATGCCGCTGCCGGGCTGCAGGTCGTCATGGGCGACGGTCAGCTTGACCAAGTCGCCCTGCGGTTCGATGTCGAAGGTGACACGGCTGTATTGGTCGGGATCGTCCTTTTGGCTCTCGTTCGCCCAGCTGATGACGAGCCGCTTCGGCGGATCGCTTTCGATGACTTCGCCCACCAGATCGACCGTGCGCGCCTCATCGGTGCGGATATGCTGCCATCCGGAGCCGGGCCGCCAATCCTTCGAGACGTTCTCGTGGCCCCAGTAGCGACGGGCCATTTCCGGCCGCGTGATCGCTTCGAACACCTTTTCGGGCGTCGTGCGGATATAGGTGACGTAGACGAAACTGGCTGATTTGTCGGTCATGTCTTGTTCCTTTCAAGTTCCTGCTTGAGGTCGTGGAGAAGGCTCAGGCGCCCTTCCTCGAACTTGCGGATCCAGCGCTCGTAGACCTCGTAGAGCGGGACCGGATTGATGAAGTGCAGCTTCTGGCGCCCGCGGCGCACCGTGCTGATGAGATTGGCTTGTTCCAGGAGGCCAAGATGCTGGGTCACGGATTGGCGTTTCATGTCCATGGTCTCGCAGAGCTGCCCGAGCGTCTGACCGTTCCTCTCGCAAAGACGGTCGAGCAGCATCCTGCGGCCGGGATCGGCCAGGGCCTTGAACACCTTGTCGTCATCCATCGGTGCCTCCCTACGCGACAAGAGGCATATACGCAGGTATTTGCCTGCATGTCAACATGTGCAGGTAAATACCTGCATAACTGCGGATGCCGTGAGAACGATTGAAGGGAACTTTATCCTGGCGATCGCCGAGGGTTGGAACATCTGGGTCGCGGACGAAGCCGCTGTTCGCCGAATGCCGCTTCCGGGATTGGACCGAAACGGTCGGTTGTTAGACGAGACGGCGCCTTGTAGATTGGACGCATGGCGCTCAAACGGATGGACCTACGGCTGCACGACAAGTGAAACCACCAGCGCGATCAGCCCCACGCTGGTGACGACAGCCCGTGCAACGTGCGAATATTCCCATCGATCTCGCAGTTCCGTCCACTCCGGTTTCCTGGCCTCGCGCTTCGAGCCTACCCCAAAGAAGGTGGCGCCGGATGCGCTGACCGACTGCCCCTCCATCCAGTGCTTGTTAACAGGGTGAACCGCCAGCCAGTAAGTCGCTACGGTGAAGAGCATGGCCAGAAGCGCGATCAGCACAAGCCAGAAGGCGACCGTTCCCGCCGGTGTCAGGAAGAGCAAAAGAGCGGTCGCGATTATGCCCAAGGGTTCGGCCGCACCGCCGATGGTAAAGCCGGGATAATAGATACGCTGCACAGCGCGATAGGTATCCTTATCGAGCCGCATTTTGCCTGGAAGCTCAAGAGCGTGAGCGACAGATAGCGCTGCGGGCAATGCAACGATAACGACGGTCAACACTTGTAGCAGATCAAGCATCTGAGCCCTGGTTTCTGTTTAACGTGCAGGCCGAGGCCTACTTTCAGCCGGAACGCTGCCGAAGTGGCAATGTTCCGTCGTGAGCGGCCTGACCTTCCCCCACACAATGCCCGTTGGCACCCTGAAGCGCACGCGCCGATAGCCGCAGCCTGTTGCCATTCGGCGCGGATATCGATAATTTTTGCCAAATGGCATTAATTCGCCTATATATGCCCTTGAAGGAGAGCGTGATGGCCGTTTTGCAACCGATCGATACCGCCGCACCGGAGTTCGTCCCCGCGCCGATCACCGATGCGGAAGCGGCGGCGATGTTCCGGGCCGCGGTCAACCTCTTCGCCCGGTGGGGGCTGAGCGATGAGCAGGCGAGCCTGCTGCTCGATCTGTCGGTGCGCACCTACCGGCGCTGGAAGGCCGGCGAGATCGGCCGCATCGATCGTGACGGCAAGGCGCGGCTGTCGAACCTGATGGGCATCCACAAGGCGCTGCGCATCATCTTCCGCGAACCGCAGCGCGCCTATCAATGGGTGGCCAAGCCGAACGCCGCCTTCGGCGGCCGCTCCGCGCTCGACATCATGCTGGGCGGCGAACTCACCGATCTGATGCGCGTGCGCCGCTATCTCGACGCCGAGCGGGGCAGCTGGTGAGCGCGGCTGCGCTTCCACCCGTCTCCCGCGTTTTCTGGAAAGGGGCGGTGCGGATCGTCCGCAGCGTCTTTCCACCCATAGACCTGTTCGAGGATATCGCCGACCCGGCTGATTGGCCGCTCATCCTCTCGGCCGAGCAGAAGACCAATCCGCGCCTGATGGAATCGATCGGCAATCTCGACCTCGTGCCGCCGGCCCGCCGCGTCGCCGGCCCCGGCGCGTCCTACCTGATGGCGCCCTTCGTCCATGTCAGCCCCGACCGGCCGAGCCGCTTCAGCGCCGGCCGTTTCGGCGTGCTCTACGCGGGCCGCCGCTTCGAGACCGCCCTGTTCGAGACCATCCACCACCACGGCCGCTTCATGGCGGCGACGGGCGAGCCGCCCGGCTGGACCTCGCAGTTCCGCGAAATCGTGCTCGACGTGGACGCGAACCTCAACGACCTGCGCGGCGAGGCCGGGCAATGGGCGCCGGCGCTCGATCCCGAAGACTATGGCGCCGCCCAGGCACTGGCCGCCACGCTCCACGCGGAAGGTTCAGACGGCATCGCCTATCCGAGCGTCCGTCACGCCGGCGGCGAATGCGCCGGCCTTTTCTATCCCGACTGTGCATCAATCCCCGTGCAGGGCCGGCACCTCGACTACCATTGGAACGGCAACCGCGTCGACCTCTACCGCGACGCCGGCAGCGGGCAGGTTTTCCGGATTCTGTGAAAATTCACTCCTCCAGCCAGGCAAGATATCCGGCCGCCGAGCGGTTGCGCAGTTGATCGGGGTCAGGTTCCTCGACAGCGCCTTGCGCGGCGCTCTCGAAGACCGCCCGCAGGCGGTCGGCGACGATCTCGGCATGGCCGGCGGCGAGGTTGCAGGGGTCGAGCTGGATGTAGCCGAGCTCCGCCTCGTGGTCGCGGACGATGACGGCCGGTCTTTCCCCTGCCAGCGCCACGCCGATGGCCATGGCGCTCGCGCCCGCCATCTCGCGGTCGACGGAGATTTTGAGCCGGTCGAGGGGGTTGCCCGTCGGGTCGGGCACGATTTCTGCCCTGACGCCGGCAAGTCCGGCGAGTGCCTTCTGCCACAGGGCAAGCGCCTCCGCTTCCCGGCGGCGGATCCCGTCATGGTCGCGCGCCGCCCACGCTTTCAGTGCGGCAATCGTGCCGAAGATGCTTTCCTTGCCGACCTTCATGCCGCGGCCGATGCCGAGGTTCTGCAGATACGCGGCGCGGACGAGGTCGCGCCGGCCGGCGACGATGCCCGCCGTCGGCCCGCCGAGGAACTTGTGGGCGGAATAGATGACGAGATCGGCTCCCTCGCGCAGGAACCGGCGGAGATCGTATTCGGACGCCGCGTCGACGATCACGGGGACACCGGTGGCATGGCAAAGCTCGGCGAAGCGGGGAAGGGGCATCTGCCCGTATTCGACGACGTGATGCGAGACCACGTAGAGGCCGCAGGCCGTATTATCGCTCAAGGCGGCCTCAAGCTGATGGTCGAGCACATGGGTCGACTGGCCGAAGGCCACCAGCCGTGCGCCGGCAAGCTCGGCCGCCTGGCCGACGGGGGCGCCGTAGTTGCACAGATGGCCGAGCTGGACGACCGCCTCGCACTTCTCGCCCGGCCGCCGTGGCAGAAGCTCCGCCCGCCCGGCATCCATGCCGGTGATCGTCGCAGCGATCGAGAGCGAGATGCCGGCCGAGGCCGAGGCCGTTATGAAGCCGGCCTCCGCACCGGTGGCCTCGGTGATGGTGTCGCTCGCCATGCGCTGCAACTCGTGCATTGAAACGAAGCGCGGCAGAATTCCGGCGACCGCTTCCACCGCCTGCGGCACGGCGATGGAGGCGCCGAGCGAGGTCATGGTGCCGGAGACGTTGATGACCGGCGTCAGCCCGGATTTCTCGTAGAAAGACCAGTCGGCGTGGCTATCGGAAGACATGGACATGGTTTCCATCTTGTGATTTGTGGCCTATCTCCATAATCATGGAATAGGCTCCATTAATTCAGGACATGCTAGAGTGGACAAGGCGGTAGAGGACAGAAACATTCGGGAAAAAGCCGCGAAGGCGCCGCGTTCGCGCGTCAGCGGCATCGAGCGTTCCATCCAGATTCTCGACGCGCTGACCGAGAAGGGTGTGCCGGCGAGCGCCTACGACATCGCCAAGTCTGTCAAGGCGCCGATGTCGACCGTCTATTCCATCGTCGATGAGCTCACCGCGCGCCGCATGCTGACCAAAGTGGAAGGCGGGCTGATCTGGCTCGGGCCGCGGCTTCTTCGCTACGGCCTTGCCTATCAGGCCAAGGTCGATCTTCTGGTCGAGGCCAAACGCGAGATGGTGCGGCTGTGCGCCGCCATCGGCGAGACGGTGCAGATCTGCAGCCGCGACGAGGGCATGATGGTGGTCACCGCCATGGCCGACGGCGACAGTCATTTCCGCATCTCTTCCGATGTCGGCACCAGGGTCCCGGTCAACTGGACGGCCTCCGGCCGGCTGCTTCTCGGGCATTTGCCGCTGAAGGAACGTCGTGCGGCCTTCGAGCGCTATTCGCAGCCCTCGCCGACCGGCCGGGCGGAGCTTGATGCGGTGCGGCTGGCCGAGCAGGCGGGTGAGGATTTCCAGAACCGGCTGGCCGTGCAGCTTGGCGCTTCGGAGTTCTCCGTCGCCTGCATCGCCTCGCCGATCCGCGATGCGGCCGGCACCTGTGCCGCGACCATCTCCATCGTGCTGGCGGAGGAAAAGGCGCGGCGGAAGCTCGATTTCTACGCCGATCAGGTCAAGGCCTCCGCCGCTGCGGTCGAAAACGCCCTCGGGCATACGGCCGGCTGAAGCGCTTCTTTTCATGTGCCGGCCTCCACGATGGCCTCGATCTCGACCGTGATGTTGTTGGGCAGCGAGCCGACGCCGATCGCCGACCGCGCGTGAATGCCGCGCTCGCCGAGGATCGAGCACAGAAGGTCCGAGCAGCCGTTGACGACGTGGGGGTGGTCGGTAAAGTCCGGCACGGCATTGACCATGCCGAAGATCTTGATGACCTGCCGCACCTCGGCGAGGTCGCCGAGATAATCCTTCAGGACGGCGAGAAGGTTGAGCCCGACGAGCTCGGCGTGGAGGCGCGCTTCCTCGGCCGTCACATCGCCGCCGACCTTGCCGGTTTTCAAGCCGCCGCCGGCTTCCACCGGCCCCTGGCCCGAGACGTAGAGCAGCGAGCCGATCCGCATGACGTTGCGGAAATTGCCGATCGGCCGGGGCGCCCGGTCGGGCAGCGTCAGCCCGCGCAAAGCGAGCCGGCTCTCGGGCGTGTCGAGCGCGCGGTTTACCTGTCTCATCAAATGCTACCTGCTTTCAAACAATGGGAGGTCTGGTGTTCGGAAAGGACGACAGCGCCAGGCACCTGCATGGCACAGGCCTCGTCGGCGAAACTGCAGCGGGTACGGAAGACGCAGCCTGACGGCGGTGACAGCGGGCTCGGGATCTCGCCCTTGAGCACCTGCCTGTTGCGCACGGCATCCGGGTCGGCCACGGGGGCGGCCGAAAGCAGCGCCCGCGTATAGGGATGCGCGGGCTCGGCATAGAGCTTCCTTGCCGTGCCGCTCTCCACCACGCGCCCCAGATAGAGCACGACGATCTCCTCGCACAGATATTCGACGACGGACAGATCATGGGCGATGAAGAGGATGGTGAGGCTGCGCCGGTCCTTGAGGTCCTGCATCAGGTTGAGGATCTGCGCCTGTACCGAGACGTCGAGCGCGGAGACCGCCTCGTCGGCGACGATGAATTCCGGCTCGACCGCGAGCGCCCTTGCGATGCCGATGCGCTGACGCTGGCCGCCGGAGAACTCATGCGGGAAGCGGCTCAGATGGTCCGCCTTCAGCCCCACCTCCTCGAGCAGTCCCGCGGTAAGGTCGCGGCGCTCAGTGCGGCTTTTGCCGATGCCGTGGGTAACCAGCGCCTCGCCGATGATGTCACGCACGCGCATCCGGGGGTTGAGCGAGGAGAAGGGGTCCTGGAAGATGATCTGCATGCGCTTTCGCATGCGCTTCATCTCAGCGCTCCCAAGCGCCAAAAGGTCCGTACCGTCGAAGCGGATGGCACCACCGGAGGGCTCCACCAGGCGCAGGAGGCAGCGGCCGAGCGTCGTCTTGCCCGATCCGGACTCCCCCACGAGCCCCACAACGCTGCCGCGCGGGATGGAAAAGCTCACATCTTTCAGCGCATGCACGTCGCCGGCGCCTGTTTGAAACGTTTTAGACAGACCTTCGACGGCGAGGAGAGTGTCCTGTCTTTCCATCGCGCCCATCACAGTTCTCCCGCCCTGATGCAGCGCGACAGATGCTTCGGCGCGATGCGTTCAAGATGCACGGGTGACCCGCAGGGTTGTACCGCATATGGGCAGCGCGGCGCGAAGGCACAGCCGGGCGGCATGGCGTAGAGCGAAGGGACGGTGCCGGGGATCGGCACCAGCCGCCTGCGGGCGCCGGCGGCGTCGAAGTCGCGCCGGGCGTTGGGGATCGAGGCCAGAAGGCCGAGCGTGTAAGGATGGCGCGGGTGGGCGAAGATATCCTTCACCGGCGCCTGCTCGACCACCTCCCCGGCATACATCACCGCCACCTCGTCGGCTACTTCCGCCACAACGCCCATATCGTGCGTGATGAACAGCACCGACATTGCGAGCTCGCGCTGCAGGCGCCGGATCAGGTCGAGGATCTGCGCCTGGATGGTGACGTCAAGCGCGGTGGTGGGTTCGTCGGCGATCAGGAGTGCCGGATGGCAGACCAGCGCCATGGCGATCATCACCCGCTGGCGCATGCCGCCCGACATCTGGTGCGGATAGTCGTCGAGGCGTTGTTCGGCGCCGGGAATCTCGACGAGGTTGAGCATCTCGATCACGCGGCGGCGGATGTCGGGTGCGGCGAGGCGCTCGTGCAGAAGCAGCATCTCCCCGATCTGGTCGCCGACGGTGAAGAGCGGGTTGAGCGAGGTCATCGGCTCCTGGAAGATCATGGAGATCTCGCGGCCGCGGATCTTGCGCATCGCGGCCTGGCTCTGGCGGGCGAGATCCACCACCGTGCCGTCGCGTTTGCGATAGAGGATGCTGCCGCCGGCGATCTCGCCCGTGGGCCCGAGCAGGCGCATGGCGGACAGCGAGGTGACGGACTTGCCCGATCCGGATTCGCCGACGATCGCCAGCGTGCGGCCCTTCTGGAGGGTGAAGCTGACATCGCGCACGGCCTTGGCGGTGCGCGTCTTGTAGACGAAATGTGTGCTGAGGTTCTGAGCCTCCAGCACGATGTCCTTGGCAAGCGCCGGGGGTGCCTCAGTGCGGGGGATGGCGGGCGCATCAACCATCGCTGCCCTCCCGCTCGGCCCGCGCCGCGGGTGTTGCGACGGCGCCGAGGATGGTGAACCTCGGCTCGAACGTCTTCTCAAGCTGCAACACGTTGCCTTGGCTGTCGCGCGCTTCTTCGTCGCTGTCGGCAAGGTCGAAGACCGTGAAGTCGGCACGGCTGCCCGGCGCCAGGGGTGCGGCACTAAGGCCGAGGAAGGCGCGCGGGTTGGCGGCGATACCGTCGACGCACTCCTCGAAGCTCAAGCCCGCGGCGAGAAGCTTGGAGGCGGTGGTCGCCAGGTCGAAGACCGGGCCGTCGATATCGTGACCGTGCAGGTCGGTGGAGATGGAGAACGGCTTGAGGCCCTGGCGGATGCTCTCCTTTGCAACAGTGAAGCTGTAGGAAGCCGCGCCATGGCCGATGTCCATGCGAACGCCGGCCTCCGCCAGCCTCTTCGCCTGGTCGAACAGGGCCTTCGTGTCGGCGATCGAGCCGCCGCGCTTGCCGTTGAAGCAGTGGGTGACCACGTCGCCCGGCGACAGCAGGTCGAGGACCTGGTCGAGCACCGGCGGCGGCTCGCCGATATGCACCATCAGCGGCAGCCCGGCGATCTCGGCCACGCGCTTGCCGATCTGCAACGGCGTGATGCCCCAGGCGCCGACGATGACCCCGCTGGAGCGCACCTTGACCCCGCATACCACGTCGCGGTTCTTTTCAATGACGTCGAGCGTGCGGTCGACGTCGATGAAGCGCTCGTCGATCAGTTCCGGCACGCGGTTGCAGGCGACGAGGCCGATGGAGCCGATGTTGACGAAGGCCTTGATCGTCTCTTGCTGCCGCTCGATGACATATTCGCGCAGGCCATGGAACGTCGCCTCGCCGGCAGAGCCCGCGTCGGCCATGGCGGTGACGCCGCGTTTCAGGCCGGCCTCGTCGGCGCGGATGGAGATGTCCGTGCCGCCGTGCCAGACATGCACGTGAAGGTCCGCCCAGCCGGGCGAGAGCCAGGCGCCGCCGCAGTCGACGAGCCTGGCATCCGCATCGGCCTTGGCGGCAATAGAGCCGTCGGCGCCGACGGCGATCTCGCTGACGCCGCCTGTTTCCCCGAAGCCGACGAGGCGAAAATTCCTGAGGAGAAGCGCCATTCTCAAAGCTCCTTGGAGATGCGCGGGTCCAGCGCGTCGCGCAGACCGTCGCCGACGAGTTGCAGCGCCAGCACGCACAGCGTGATCGAGATGCCGGGGAAGAGGATCATCCAGCCGGCCGTGTCGATATACTGGCGACCGGTGTTGATCATGGTGCCCCAGGTGGGGGTCTCCGGGTCGATGCCGACGCCAAGGAAGGAAAGCCCCGCCTCGGCGAGCATCGCATAGGCGAAGATGAAGGTTGCCTGGACGATGATGGGCGATACCATGTTGCGCAAAAGGTGATGGACAAGGATGCGCCAGGTGGCCACACCCAGCGCGCGGGCCGCCTCCACATAGGCGAGCTCGCGGATGACGAGGGTGGAGGCGCGCACGACGCGGGCAATGCGCGGCGCGTAGACGATCGACAACGCCAGGACCACGTTGATAAGCGAGCCGCCGAGGGCGGCGACCAGCGAGATCGCCAAAAGGATGTCGGGGAAGGCCATCATGGCGTCGATCACCCGCGACACCGGGCCGTCGAGGCGGCGGAAGAAGCCGCCCGCCAGACCCAATGCGATGCCGATAAGAGAGGATATAATGGCGACGCCGCCGCCGACCAGCAGCGAGACCCTGCCCGCGTAGATCAGGCGGGTGAAGATATCGCGGCCGAACTCGTCCGTTCCGAGCCACCAGGTGGCATTCGGCGCCGTCAGGCGGTTGCGCACCGACATGGCGGCCGGCTCGAAAGGCGTGATCACGGGGGCGAGGATGGCTGCCGCCCCGAAGACGACCAGGATGACGAGGCCGAGCATGACGGCACGGCGCTGCACCAGCACCTTCGCGAGGCTCGCTTCCATGGGCATGGACGTGGTGTCTGCCATGGCCGGCCCCTCAGTATTTCACGCGAGGGTCGATGGCGAGGTAGAGCATATCGACCAGGAAGTTGATGAGGACGTAGAGCCCGGCGACGACGATCAGCGTTCCCTGGATGACGGGATAGTCGCGGCGCAGCACCGCGCCGACGACCAGCGAGCCGATGCCGGGAAGGTTGAAGACCCTCTCCGTCACCACAGCACCCGAGATCAGCAGCGCGAAGGTAAGGCCGACGACGGTGACGATCGGGATCAGCGCGTTCTTCAGCGCATGGCGCAGCACCACCCGCCACTCGCTCATCCCCTTGGCACGGGCGGTGCGCACGAAGTCGTCCGAGAGCACGTCGAGCATGGCGGCGCGCGAGAAGCGCAGGATGAGTGCCGAGTTGACGATGCCGAGCACGACCGACGGCAGGATGAGGTGGCGCATCCGGTCGAAGAAGTCGGCGTCCGGCCCGCCATAGCCGGCGACCGGAAACCAGCCCGTCTTGGTGGCGAGATATTGCTGGAAGAGGAGTCCTGTCCAGAAACTGGGCACGGAGGCCGCCAGCATCGCCGTCGACACGGACGCCTGGTCGAAAAGAGAGCCGCGGGTGTAGGCGGAGACAAGGCCGATCGGCAGGGCGATCACGATGGCGATGATCAGCGAGAAAAGGCTCAGGAAAACGGTCGGCTCGGCGCGCCCCGCCAGGACGTCGAGAACGGGACGGTTGAAGAAGAGGGACGAGCCGAGGTCGCCCGAGGCGATCTGCCCCAGGAAGCCGACATACTGGACGAAGATCGGCCGGTTGAGGCCGAGCCTCTCGCGCAGCGCCATTGCGTCCTCGGGCGTTGCCTCCGGCCCCAGCATAAGGGCCGCCGGATCGCCCGGCGCCAACCGGACGATAACGAAGACCACCGTCAGCACGATGAACATGACGACGGCCATTCCGACGAAGCGTTTAACGATATAAGTCAGCATGATAGGCCTGAAAGCATAAAGCCGGGCGTTAAGTGGCGGGCGCGGACGGCGCCCGCCGGTTCGGTCTACTCGGCCAGCGAGGCGTTCCAGAAGAACGGCCAGGGCGTTTCGTCCATGCCTTCAAGCTTCCGGCTCTTGCCCATCAGGGCGTTGAAGCCGCCGACCTTGTAGAAGGCTGCCTGCTCGTAGACGAGGCGCTGCAGCTCCGTGAACAGTTCGGCGCGCTTCTCCGGGTCGGTCTCGGAGGTGAAGGCGTTGAGCACCTTCTCCTTCTCCTCGTCCGCCCAGCCGGTGTTGGCGGTGGCATTGTAGAGGCTGGTCAACGCCGGCTCCGGCAGGAAGGGCGAGTGGGTGATGTAGATGTCCCACAGGTCCGGCACGTTGCGGCGCTCGCCGAGCGTTGCCCAGTCGACCACCTGCATATCGACGGTGAAGCCGGCGGCCTCCAGGTTGACCTTCGCCACCTCGGCCATCTTGAAGTGGAACTCGTACTGGTGCGAGGTCAGAATCCTGAGCGGCGTTCCGTCGTAGCCGGCCTTTTCCAGATATTCCGCCGCGCGCTCGGCATCCGCCTGGGCGTAGTTCTCGATGCCCGCCTTGTTGCGCCAGACATAGCCTTCCGGATAAAGCGGCCCGTCGACGACGAAGAAGTTCTCGTCACCGAAGGCGGCATAAAGCATATCGTCCGGCGAGAGCGCCGCCTGCACGGCGCGGCGGACGTTGAGGTCGGTCATCAGCCCGGCATGGTGGTTGAAGGCGAAGACCGGCCAGCCGAAGGGGCGCAGGAGCACCGGCTCGGCCGTCTCGCTTCCCTCGAGCCGCGAAAAGGCTTCCGTCTCCAGACCCTCGGCAAAGTGGTACTGGCCGGACATCAGCCCCTCGAGCCGCGTGTTGGGGTCGGGGACGGGCACGAAGCGGATCTCGTCGAGGACCTGCTTGCGCGCGCCGGCGGCCGCGTCCGAGGGTTCGTCACGCGAGGCATAGTCCTCGAACCTCTCCACCTGGATGAACTGGTCGGGGCGGTGCTCGACGAGCTTGTAGGGACCGGTGCCGATCACCTCCCCGATGGTCTCGGAGATGTTCTCCTGCGGATAGATGGCCGCGGCCGAGTTGGAAAAGGCGAGCAGCGACAGAAGCGGCGAATAGGCCTCGTTCATCCGGATCTCGACCGTGTAGTCGTCGGTGGCCTCGATCGAGGCGATCTTGTCGGCGACGCCCTTGCCGCGGGTGGCCACCTCGGTCCAGCGCTTCAGCGAATCGACGACGTCATTTGCGTCCATCGCCGAGCCATCGTGGAAGGTCACGCCCTGGCGGATGGGGATGGTGTAGAGCTTGCCCTCCTCGGCGATGGCCGGCATCGCATCTGCCAGGAGCGGCACGACCTCCCAGTTGCCGTTGAAGGTGAACAGCGTCTCGTAGAAGTGCTGCGTCACCGTGCTGACCACATCCTTGGTCGACATCATCGGGTCGAGCGTGTCCGGCTCGCCGATGATGGCGACGTCGATCACCCCTTCCGCCTGGGCAGGCAGGGACAGGGCACCGAAGGACGCGGCGAGCGCCGTTGCGGTGAAGAACGACCGTAGCTTCGTCATGATCCGTTTCTCCTCTTATTCCATTATTATGATGTTTATTCCCTCTAAGGGGATGATAGTGCGATGATGAAAGCCACGTCAAGCGCCGGGCTTTCGACCACGCTGGCGATAGGGAAAGGCGCGCACCGGCCCTGCGAGCGCCACCTTCGCCCGTACGAAATTATTTTCAGCATGAATCGCGCAAGCCGCGGTCGCGGCACATGGCCGGGAGCGAAGGCAGCGGCGGTGGAGGGGCGGGAATGAAGGCTTGTGAAGAGGGCGGCGGCGCGATAGTTTTTCGGTTCAGATGTGGCAAATCATGAAAAACTTTCACTTCCTCTTGGCCCGTTTCCCTCTACCCAGTGACAGCCGATGCACCGTATTGCCAAGATAGATCATCTCCTTGGAGCGCTCCGCGCGCGGATTTTCCAACCGCTCGATGCCGACGTGCCGTTGTCGTTCCGACAAGTGTCCGATGGCGGGAACGCCGCCGCGCCGGGAGGCGGCTGGCAGGAAATGCGGGACGATCTCGTCTGGGGCGGCCCGGAGCGGCGCTTCCAGTTTGCCGGAACGGCGGAGATTCCCGCGATTGCTGCCGGGCGCAGGGTCTTCCTGGGTGTCGAGGCGGAGTTCGGGCGCCCGATGGGGCGCTCCGACCCGCAATGCCTCGTCTGGATCGGCGACCGCATCGCCCAAGGTGTGGACGGCAACCACCGCGAGGTGCTTCTGACCGAAAACGCCGCCGCTGGCGAGCGCTTCGAGATCGTCATCGAGGCGGAGACGATCGAGGACCGGTGGCTGCTCGGCCTTTCCGCCGCGCTCCTCGTGCACGATGCCGTTGCGCAGAAGGTCTATTACGATCTGCGCGTGCCGGTGGATGTGGCGCGGCATCTGCCGGAGGACGACGCCCGACAGCATCTCATCCTCAACAGCGTCGATGCCGCCCTCGCGGCGATAGACTTCAGGCCGGGCGATGCCGCGCGCTTCACGGCGAGCCTTGCGGCGGCCGAGGCCATCGCCGCGCGCATCTACGAGGCGGCGGATTTCGAGAAGAAGCCCACCGTCGTCGCCACCGGCCACACGCATATCGACGTCGCCTGGCTCTGGCGGCTGGCCGCCACGCGGCGCAAGATGGCGCGCTCCATGGCGACGGCGCTCCGCCTGATGGAAGAGTATCCCGACTACCGCTTCATGTATAATCAGGGCGTCCTCCTCGACTGGCTGGAGGAGGATTATCCCGAGCTCTTCGCACGCCTTGCCGAGCGCGTTTGTGAAGGCCGGTTCGAGATCGAAGGCGCCTTGTGGCTGGAGCCGGACGCCAACATCACCGGCGGCGAATCCTTCGTTCGGCACATCCTGCACGGGGTGCGTTATCACGAAGAAAAGTTCGGCGTGCGTCCGCGCATCGTCTGGCTGCCCGATACCTTCGGCTATACGGCGGCCCTGCCGCAGCTCATGCGGCTTTCAGGTCTCGACGTGTTCGTCACGCACAAGCTGTCGTGGAACGACACCAACCGCATGCCTTACGACACCTTCCACTGGCAGGGCATCGACGGCACGAGCGTCGCCGCCTATTTCCTCACCACCCAGCCCTACGATGCCAAGAGCATCGGCACGACCTACAATCCCGACCTGAAGCCAAGCCACGTGATGGGGGCGTGGCGGCGCTACGGGCAGCAGGCGGCGAACGAGGAAATCTTACTCGTCTACGGCCACGGCGACGGCGGCGGCGGGCCGACGCGCGAGATGCTGGAGAATGTCAGGCGCATGGAGCGCGGCATTCCCGGCTGCCCGAAGGTGCGGCACGAGGCGATGCGCCCCTTCTTCGAGCGGCTTCTGGAGAGGATGGCAGCCGCGCCCGAGCGTTTCCCCACCTGGGTCGGCGAACTCTACCTCGAATATCACCGCGGCACGCTGACCTCGGTCGCCAAGAACAAGCGCAACAACCGCCTGGCGGAGATTGCGCTGAGGGAGATCGAGGCGCTGGCGGTGCTTGCCAATCTCTCTCGCGCCCATCCCTATCCGTCCGAACGCCTGCACCGGCTCTGGCGCATCGTGCTTCTCAACCAGTTCCACGACATCCTGCCCGGCTCCTCCATCGGCGGCGTCTACGAGGATAGCGACCGCGACTATGCGGCCTTCTTCGAAGAGGCGGCGGCGCTGACGGCGGAACTCACAGGTGCGCTGGCGGGGAAGGGGGAACATCTCCTCTTCAACGCTCTCGGCCGGCCACGCGGCGGGCTCGCCGCGCTGCCGGGCGCCGAGGCGAGGACGATCCTCGACGGCGACAAAAGCCTGCCGACGCAAACCGTGCACCGGGCGGACGGCGCGGTGGAGCAGGTCGCGCCCATCGCCGCCGTGCCGGCGCTGGGAACGCGCATCGTGCGGGTGGAGGACGGCACGCCGGCCGAAGGGTCGGGCGACCTATCGGTCTCGGAGCGCCATATCGAGAACGCGGTTCTCACGGTGGCCTTCGACGAGAAGGGGCGCATCGTCTCGATCCGCGACAAGCGCAACGGGCGCGAGGTCCTGAAGCCTGGCGAGAGTGCAAACCGGCTGCAGGCCTTCCGCGACATGCCGGTTGCCTTCGACGCCTGGGAGATCGATCCCGATTTCGAGGACCAGGCGTGGGAGATCGACGATCTCGTCTCGGCCAAGGTGGTCGAGACTGGCCCCTATCGCGCCGCTATCCGCTTCGAATGGCGCTACGAGCGCTCGCGCATCGTCCAGGTGGTGGCGCTGGAAGCCGGGACGGCCCGGCTCGATTTCGACACCTTCGTCGACTGGCAAGAGCAGCACACGCTGGTGAAAGCGGCATTTCCTCTCGACATCCGCGCGGACGCGGTCAATGCCGAGATCCAGTTCGGCCATGTGCGGCGGCCGACCCATCGCAATACGTCGTGGGATACGGCGCGGTTCGAATGCGCCATGCACCGCTGGCTGGATGTCTCGGAGCCCGATTTCGGCGCCGCCCTCCTGAACGACTGCAAATACGGCTACGACGCGAAAGGCACGACGCTCAGGCTCACCCTCCTGCGCTCGCCGACATGGCCCTGGGCGGAAGCGGACCAGGGCGAGCACCGTTTCCGCTACGGCATTCTCGTCCATCACGGCACCTTTGCGGGCGAGGGCGCGCCGGCCGCGGCGGAAGCCTTCAACATGCCGCTCCGGCTGCTGGAAGGCGGTGAAGGCGCGGCGGGCGCTTCCCTCTCGCTTCTCGAGGTGGAAGGGGAGGGCGTCACCGTCGAGAGCGTGAAAAAGGCGGAGGAAAGCGAGGCGATCGTCCTCCGCCTGTGGGAGACGCATGGGCGCAGAGCGGAAGCCGCGCTCATCCTTCCGAACGGTTTTGCCGAGGCGGCCGAGGTCGACCTTCTGGAGCGCTCCCCCGAAGCGCTTCCCTTGACGGATGGCAAGGTAAGGCTGGACTTCGCCCCGTTTCAGATCCGCACCATCCGGCTGGGGAGGGCAATCGCATATGGATTGTGATTTCTTGCTCGGACCCCCACCCCTTACCCCTCCCCTCAAGGGGGAGGGGGATTCTGAGGCGTCGGCGCCCCCCTCCCCCTTGAGGGGAGGGGTGAGGGGTGGGGGTCCCGGCGAAGCCGGCAAAAATAACTCATATGCGTTGACCTTGGCTCGACTGGGGAGAGGGTAGTCGTGGGAAACCAGCAGCACCATTTCATTCACACCGTCACCGACTTTCCCGGCGGCGAAAAATCCTTCGTCGAGATTCCCTTCCACGTCGGGCCGGAGGTCGAGCGGATCGAGGTTTCCTACCTTTTCCCGGCCGGCAGCGGCGGTAGCGTGATCGATCTCGGCATGGCGCACGAAGGGCGCATGCGCGGCTGGACCGGATCGGAGTACGGCCACATCACGATCGCCGCCGACAGGGCGACGCCCGGCTACCACCCGGGCCCGCTCGCCGGGCGCTGGGACGTGGTGTTGGGTATCGTCAAGGTCGGGCCGGATTGCCGGGTCGACGTGACGATAAGGCTGATCCCGCGCAGCGCCCGCTGGCTCACCGGCGACATCCATTCCCACACCGAGCATTCCGACGGCGGCGTGCCGGTGGGCGACGCGATCCACCGGGCACGCACCGCCCGCCTCGACTTCGTGGCCCTGACCGACCACAACACCACCGCGCAGAACCGCGTGCGGCCGGACGATCCGGGCATGCTGGTGATCCCCGGCATGGAGTTGACCAGCTACTGGGGCCACACGAATTTCCTGGGCGTCGCCGACCCCGTGGAGGATTGGCGCTGCCGCCGGCCGGAAGACGTGGCCGAACGCATGGCCGAGGCGCGAGCGAACGGAGCGACCATCGTCATCAACCATCCTTTCCAGGGCTCGGCGGGCGGCAAGTGGCAGTGCGGGCTCGACCTCGATTTCGACGCTATCGAGATCTGGAACGGCCATTGGTCGCCCCTGAATGCGGATGCCCTTCACTTCTGGCAGGAGCTTTTGGCCGCCGGAAGGATCGTCCCGGCGACCGGCGGCAGCGACTTTCACCTGAAGAACCGGCGCCGGCACGGCCGCCCGTCGAACAGGCTCCTCGCCTATGGCGAAGCGGTGGCCGACGTGCTCGACGCCGTCAGGGCCGGGCGCAACGTGGTGTGCTTCGGGCCGGAAACGACGATGGCCGAGCCGCTCGACGGCGCCGCCATGTTCGGAGAGCGCGTGCCCTCCGGTGCGCCCTACGCGGTGCGGTTTTCGGGGCTTGCGGCGGGCGATGAAGTGCGGCTCGTCACCGAACGGGGGACGGTCGAGGCCCTGCGGGTCGAGCCGGGGCAAACGAAAATGACGAAAGAAGGGCGGATGGATGGGCGGTTTGCGCGCTTCGAGGTCTGGCACGGCCAGGAGCCGCGACTTTTCACCAACCCGTTCTATGGGGAGTAGCGCGAGATGCATCCAGTGTATCCAGCCGCCACCACCGCCGTCATCCCGGAAGCCGGAGAGATAGCGGAGGCTGTCCGGGACCCATTCCGGAAGGTGAACTGGTCACGGAATGGGTCCCGGACAAGCCTGCAGCTTTCCGGGATGACGACGGTGGTTGCGGCTCTACGCAGCCCTCTCAGCCGCTCCGGATGAAACCCATGCCCCCACGCAAGAAGGTCGGCATAAAGGACATCTCGCGCGAGGCGGGGGTGGCCATCTCGACGGTCTCGCACGTGCTCAACGGCACGGCGCCCATCTCGGCCGAGGTGCGGGCGCGTGTGGTCGATGCGGCGCGCCGGCTCGGCTATCTGGCGGAGCGGCAGGCCAAGGCGACGATCACCGCGCTCGATACGGTGGTGCTCGCCGTGCCGGATGACGCGATGCCGGAGAACGAGATCAATCTCTTCTCCTGGACCGTGCTCAACGGGCTGACGCGCGAGTGCGAGCGCCGGGGCGTCCGGCTTGTGCCGCTCACCGGCAACGGCTCGCTGACGGCCCGCAAGATCGTCGAGACCGCCCAGGCGGAATCGGCCGACGGCGTTCTGCTTCTCAACGACGACCGGCGCGAGGTTTTGCATGGGATCGGCAATGCCGGCATTCCGGCGGTACTGATCAACGGCGAAGACCTGGAGATGAAGATCGACAGCGTCACGCCCGGCAACCGCTTTGCCGCGCAACTGGCGACCAACTGGCTGATCTCGCAGGGGCACCGCACCATTCTGCACCTTACCTGGGAGGGGCGCACGACCATCCGGCGCCGCCGCGACGGGTTCATCGACGCGTTCAAGGCAAATGATCTGCCCCTGGCCGACGCGCGCGTGCTTTATACCGGCGGGTACGAGCCGAAGCTCGGCGAAAAGGCGATCGCCCACTGGCTTGCCGAAAGCGGGGGGCTCGACGGCGTGACGGCGATCTTCTGTGCCGCCGACAACCTCGCCCTTGGCGCCATGCGGGCGCTCGCAGCAGTGGGTATCCGCATCCCCGAGGATGTTTCCGTCATGGGTTTCGACGGCGTGGCGCTCGGCGAACTGGTGACGCCGCCGCTGACCACCGTCTATGTGCCGCTCAACCAGATGGGCCCGGAGGCGCTGCACCTTCTCGAGCAGCGTGTGCTCGCCAATACCACCGAGCGCGCCGCGCATCGGCTCGAACTCGGCTGCAAACTTGTCATCCGCAAGAGCGTCGCCACGCTCAGTGGGTGAGGGTTGCGCTAATCAATTGAAAAATTTGCGTTCTCTTTTTCGGCCTTTTCACTGGGATGGCTACCCGCCGGCGTGGAGGCTCGTGCAAATATTTTCTGTTGATTCGTAGCGAAATTGTCGCAATTGTATATTCTAACAAGTGGCGCATGCATGAGGCGGTGATAAGAAAGCAAGGCTGCTTCGGCTGCGGGAGAAGAAAGCAGCAAAAGGGAGGACATGAAAATTTTTTCGTTATGTTTGCCGCCCGAATATCGGGCAGAGCCAGCGCCGGCGGATCGCCGCGCGCCCGCGCATACGCGCGTTCTTCTTCTCAAAACCAGTGAGGCAATGCACATGAGTGCCAAACGCACACTTGCCGCGCTCGCGATCGGCCTGATCTCCTCGGTCTCCTTCCTGGCATCCGCGCACGCGTTTCAGGAGGCCCCCATGCTCGCCGAGGAGGTGGCTGCGGGCGAGCTGCCGCCGGTCGACGAGCGGCTGCCGGAGAATCCCACCGTGCTGGAGGCGGTGGAGGTGGGCCAATACGGCGGCACCTGGCATCGCGCCTACAAGGGCCCGGGCGACCGTTGGGGCCCCACCAAGCTGATGGAAGAGCGCGTGCTCAAATGGGAGCAGGGCGATGACGGCGTGCTCCGGCTGGTGCCGGCCTATATCGAATCCTACGAGGTCAACGAGGATTCGACCGAATACACCTTCACGCTGCTTGCGGGCCTGAAGTGGTCGGACGGTGAGCCGGTAACCACCGAGGACGTACGCTTCTGGTACGAGGACATCTTCCTCAACCCCGAGATCGTGCCGGTGATCGACCCCACCTTCTCACCCGGCGGCAAGCCGATGGAGGTCGAGATCGTCGACGAGCGGACCTTCAAGGTGAAGTTCGCCGAGCCCTATGTGTATTTCCTGCAGATCCTGGCGAAGGATTCGACCGGCGAGCCGAGCCTCGACCGGCCGAGCTTCCTGTTCCCCAAGCACTACCTCGCCCAGTTCAACGACAAATACGCCTCAAAGGAGGAGCTTGAAGCGGCGGCGAAGAAGTACGGCGCCGAGAAGTGGACGGATTTGTGGGGCTCCAAGGGCTTGATAACCGCCTGGTGGTCGAACCCCGACCTGCCCGTCATCACCGCCTGGAAGATCGAAAGGCCGGCCCCCGGCGACGTCGTCACCATGGTGCGCAACCCGTACTACTATGCCGTCGACCAGGAGGGGAACCAGCTCCCCTATATCGACCGCATCGAGCACAAGCTGTTCCAGGAGCAGGAGAGCTTCAATCTCATGGTCGTTCAGGGGCAGATCGACATGCAGATGCGTTATGCCAGCACAGCCGACTTCACCTTCTACAAGGAGAACGAGGAAAAGGGGAACTTCCGGGTCGGCAACAGCATCTCCGCCACCACCTGGTCGCTTGTGCCCAACTACAACATGAAGGATGAGGTGCTGCGGAAGCTCTTCGAGGAGAAGGATTTCCGCCATGCCCTGAACCTCGCCATCGACCGCGAGCTGATCAACGAGCTGGCATTCTCGGGCCTGGCCGAGGGGCGTCAGGCCGCACCCATCTCCGGCTCGCCCTATTACCGGGAGGATCTGGAAAAGCACTGGGCTGAATACGACCCGGATGCCGCCAACGAGCTGCTTGACGGCTTGGGCCTCACCGAGCGCGACAGCGGGGGCTTCCGCCTGCGGCCGGACGGCCAGCGTCTCGCCATTGTGGTCGAGAGCGCACATCCCGACAAATCGACGGTCCTGGAACTCGCAGCCGACAATCTTCGCGATGTGGGCATCGAGCTCCTGCCGCGCATCATCGACCGCACGCAGTGGGATGCGAACCGGGATAACAACGATTTCCAGGTTCATCTTTACACCTTCGACCGCCTCTCCGTCGTGCCGGCCGACCCGCGCATCATGATGGGCAACGACAGCTACGCCCACCAGTACTATGTGTGGTACTCGACCGATGGCGCATCCGGCATCGAGCCGCCGGCCGACCATCCCATCCGGCAGGTCTGGGCGGCCTGGGACAAGGCGTCCACCGCAAGTTCGCTCGAAGAAGCCGATGCGGCCGTCAACGAGATGATCGAGACCTTCGTCACGGAAGGCTGGGTGATCGGCCTCGTCGGCGAGGAGGCCGTGCCCGCGATCGTCTCCAACAACTTCATGAACTTCGTGGACGGCAAGGTGGAAGACGACGTTACCCGCGGCGTCGGCCTCAGCCAACCGCAGCAGATGTGGATCAAGCAGTAGGACTGGCGGTGCATGCCTTCGCTCTCGTGGTTCGACAAGCTCACCATGAGGGCGAAGGCACATCGGCCTCGTGCCAGCTTCGATGCCGAAAGGTAGCGCAGCCGCCAGCCCTCGTCCTTCACCCCCCGACAAACCGGGAAGGATTGAGGGTGAAGGAACACTGGCGCCGTGTATGGCTCGACGTCGGGGGGTAGGCTCAAACACTAGCCCTCAAGGTGAGCTGCGAGCTTGTCGAGCAGTCGAACCACGAGGGCGGGACGCCATGCACATTTTCTAAATCCGAAGGGAGCGGAGGACATGGTCGGTTACATCACCAAACGCGCGCTTTGGGCGATCCCGACGCTCGTCTTCGTGTCCTTCATCTCCTTCGTGATCATCCAGTTGCCGCCCGGCGACTATATTACCGCCTACGCCGCGCAGCTCCGCCACGGCGGGGAATATCTGACCGAGGCGCAGGAAGCGGCCATGCGCCAGCAATACGGCCTCAACGACCCGATACTGGTGCAATACTGGCGCTGGATCTCGAACATCCTCTTTCGCGGCGATTTCGGCCATTCGCTCGAATGGAACGCGCCTGTCTCCTCGCTCATCTGGGAGCGGCTTGGGCTGACGCTCGCCATCTCGACGCTGTCGATGGTTTTCACCTGGATCATCGCCATCCCCGTCGGCGTTTACGCCGCGACCCGGCAATATTCCCTGTTCGACTATCTCTTCACCGTCTTCGGCTTCCTCGGCAAAGGCATTCCGGATTTCCTGCTGGCGCTCATCCTGATGTGGCTCGGCTTCACCTGGCTTAACATGGACGTCGGCGGCCTGTTGTCGCCGCGCTATGAATCGGCGCCCTGGACATTCGACAAGGTGCTCAATCTTTTGTCGCATCTGTGGATACCCGTCGTCGTTCTGGCAACGGGCGGTGCCGCCGGCCTCATCCGCGTCATGCGCGCCAACATGCTCGACGAGATGGGAAAGCCCTATGTGGAGACCGCCTATGCGCAGGGCCTCTCCGAGCGCCAGGTGGTCTGGGGCTATCCCGTGCGCGTGGCGCTCAACCCGTTCATCTCCACCGTCGGCTGGGCGCTGCCGGCGCTCTTTTCCGGCGACGTGATCACGGCCGTGGTGCTCAACCTGCCGACCACCGGCCCGCTGCTTCTCCAGGCGCTCAAGATGCAGGACATGTATCTCGCCGGCAGCTTCATCCTCATCCTCAGCGTGTTCACGGTCGTCGGCACGCTGGTCTCCGATGTTCTGCTCGCGTGGTCCGATCCGCGCATCCGTTACGCGTGAGGGGCCGACCGATGGCAATCGAGACACTGGAAGCTCCCGCCACCGAGGCGGCACCCGGCCGCGAGGAGCAGCTTTATACCGCAAAACCCTGGACGCTCATCTGGTGGCGGTTCCGGCAGCACCGGCTGGCGGTCGCTTCGCTGGTCTTCCTGGTGCTTTTGTGCGTGGCGGCGATCTTCGCCGATTTCATCTCGCCCTACACGCCCTCTTCCATCGATCGGCTCAACACGTTCTCGCCGCCGCGCGCTGTCCATCTCTTCCACGAGGGCGCGTTCAAGGGGCCGTTCGTCTACGCGCTCAAGCGCACGCGCGATCCGGAGACGGCACGCGTCACCTACGAGGCGGATCGCGAGGAGATCCTGCCAATCCGCCTTTTCGTCCACGGCGAGCCCTACAGGTTCCTTGGCCTCGTGCCGACGGACCTGCATCTTTTCGGGGTCGATCACCGGCGGCAGAGGATCAACCTTCTCGGTACGGATTCGCTCGGCCGTGACCTCTTCACCCGGCTCCTCTACGGGGCGCGGGTCACGCTTTCGGCGGGCCTTGTCGGCGTCGCTTTCTCCTTCGTCATCGGCCTCGCGCTCGGTGCCGTCTCCGGCTACTACGGCGGCTGGCTCGACGCGGGGATCCAGCGCCTGATGGAGTTCATCCGCTCGATCCCCACGATCCCGTTGTGGATGGGCCTTGCGGCGGCACTTCCCATCGCCTGGGACCCGCTCTTCGTCTACGTGCTGATCACCATCATCCTGTCGCTGATCGGCTGGACGCACCTGGCCCGCGTCGTGCGCGGCCGCTTCTTTTCGCTGAAGACGGAAGACTACGTTCTGGCGGCAAGGCTCGCCGGCGCCTCCGAGTACCGCGTCATCACCAAGCATATGCTGCCGGCCATGACGAGCTACATCATCGCCGCCATGACGCTCGCCGTGCCGGAAATGATCCTCGGCGAGACGGCGCTCTCCTTCCTCGGCCTGGGGCTGAGACCTCCGGTAGTGAGCTGGGGTGTGCTTCTGCAGGAGGCGCAGAACCTGCGCACCATCTCGCTCGCCCCCTGGCTGCTCGCGCCGGGTGCCGCGGTGGTCCTGGTGGTGCTCTCCTTCAATTTCATGGGCGACGGCCTGCGCGATGCCGCCGATCCTTATGGGCGGTGAGGGGAATCGTATGGAAAGCGCTTTTGCCTATGAACTATTTTTGCCGGCTTCGCCGGAACCCCCACCCCTCACCCCTCCCCTCAAGGGGGAAGGGGGCGCCGACCTTTCAGAATCCCCCTCCCCCTTGAGGGGAGGGGTGAGGGGTGGGGGTCCGATCAAAGACTCAGAATCCATATGCGATTGGCGCGGAGGCAAACAGTGAGCGTCAACACCACCCCCATGCCGCCCGAGCGCTTGCTGCAACTGGACGACGTGCACGTGCATTTCTCCATGCGCGAGGGGCTCGTCCGGGCCGTCAACGGCGTCTCCTACCACGTCGACCGTGGCGAGGTTCTGGGCATTGTCGGCGAGTCGGGCTCCGGCAAGTCGGTCACCGCCCGCGCTATCATGCGCCTTCTGTCCAAGAACGCGATAGAAGCGGGCGGGCGCATCCGCTTCCGTCCCGAGCCGGGCAAGGAGGTCGAGATCTCCAGCCTGCCGCGCGACGGCCGCCAGGTGCGCGAATTGCGCGGCGGGCATATCGGCATGATCTTTCAGGAGCCGATGACGGCGCTTTCGCCCGTCCACTCCATCGGCACGCAGATCATGCGCACGGTCATGCTGCACCGGCGCGTCGGCAAGGAGGCGGCGCGCGCCCGCGCCATCGAGCTTCTGGAGCGCGTGCAGTTGCCGAAGCCGACGGAGATGATCGAGCGCTATCCGCACCAGCTCTCCGGCGGCATGCGCCAGCGGGCGATGATCGCCCTGGCGCTCTCATGCGATCCGGCGCTTCTCATCGCGGACGAGCCGACGACAGCGCTGGACGTGACGACGGAAGCCCAGATTCTGGAACTTCTCAAATCGCTCCAGGCGGAGATGGGAATGGCCATCGTCTTCATCACGCACAATTTCGGCGTGGTGGCGGACATCGCCGACCGGGTCGCGGTGATGTATCTGGGCCGCATCGCCGAGACCGGCAGCGTCGACGACATCTTCTACCAGCCGAAACACCCCTACACGCGGGCATTGCTGCAATCGATCCCGCGGCTCGGGCAGGCGCCGGTGCGGCGCTTGAAAACCATTCCGGGCATGGTGCCCGATCCCTTCAACGCGCCGGCCGGCTGCGCCTTTCATCCGCGCTGTGCCTATGCGGTCCCCGGCCGCTGCGACACGCTCGTCCCGGAGGTGAGCCTTTTCCCGGGCGACCAATCGGCGCGCTGCCATCTTGCCGGGGAATTGCCGGAGGAAGCGCTGTGAGCGGGACAACGGACACGATGCCCGAGGACGCGCTGATCTCGGTCTCAAGCCTGAAGAAATACTTCCCCGTCACGCGCGGTTGGCTGCAAAGGAAGGTCGGCGAGGTCAAGGCCGTCGACGACATCAGCTTCGACATCAGGCGTGGCGAGACGTTCGGATTGGTGGGCGAGAGCGGCTCGGGCAAGTCGACCGTCGCCCGGCTGATCCTGCGCGCCTACATGCTCACCGGCGGCTCCATCAAGTTCCGCCGCGTCGACGGCAGCGTCACCGACCTGACGGACCTCTCCGACCGCGAACTGCGCCCCATCCGGCGCGAGATGCAGATGATCTTCCAGGATCCCTATTCCTCGCTCGATCCGCGCATGACGCTGCTCGACATCGTCGGCGAGCCGTTGGTGATCCACGGCGTCGGCTCCAGGGGCGAGATAAGCGATCGCGTGGGCGAGCTTCTGGGGCTGGTGGGCCTGAGGCCTGAATACGCGACCCGCTATCCGCACGCCTTTTCCGGGGGGCAGCGCCAGCGCATCGGCATCGCCAGGGCGCTGGCGCTCAATCCGAGCTTCATCGCCGCCGACGAAGCGGTCTCCGCCCTCGATGTCTCCGTCGCCGCGCAGAACATCAACCTCCTGCAGGACCTGCAGGAAAAGTTCGGCCTCACCTACCTCTTCATCACGCACGACCTCGGCATGGTGGAGCACATCTCCGACCGCATCGGCGTGATGTATGTGGGGCGCATGGTCGAATTGGGCGATACGGCGGAGATCTTCAAGAAGCCGCTGCATCCCTACACCGAGGCGCTCCTCTCGGCGGTGCCGCAGCCCGACCCGCGCCGCCGTGCCAGCGGCCGGCGCATCGTCCTCAAAGGCGAGATCGCTGATCCGGCCAACCCGCCCGCCGGCTGCGCCTTCCACCCGCGCTGCCCGTACGCGACCGATCTCTGCAAGAAAGAGGTGCCGGATCTGCGTCCCCTCGGCGGCCGGCAGGTGCGCTGCCACCACGCCGAGGAGCTCGATCTCGCCGGGGTGGAAGCATGAGCCAAAATGATGGGATGAGCGGTACGCTGGAAAAACTACGGCGGGGTGCGGCCGGCGCCGATTACGCTCTGGCGCGCGCCCATATGCCTCTTCTAATGCTGGATGCCCACGAGCCCTATCCGCCGCTTGCGATGGGCTATACGGTTTTCCGGGAGCCTGGTCAGTCGCCGTCCTCGAAATTCCAGGTGAGGCCGCTTGGCGGTGCCGTGATCGAATACGCGGTCTGGTACGATTGGGACATCGGGCACATGTACGATCTGGAACATGTGTGGGTCTATCTCGATGGAACCGGCAAAGTCGAAAGGGTGGAGGCCTCCCGCCACGGAAGGCGTCTTGCGATGACGGCCGACGGCAGGCTTTGCCGGATGCCTAGGGGCCGCCCCGTGCTCTATGCGGAGGCCGGCAAGCACGCCCATTGGGCCGACCCCGCCGAGATGGAGGAGAAGGCCGGCCGGCTCATCTCCGTGTTGTGCAACGAGCTTGCGGCATGGGAGGGCGTGCATCTCGGCAATGTCTTCTGCCAGAGCGGAAGGATTGCCCCCACCGCCTTCGATCACAGGCTGGCCAAGCTCAAGATGAAGGCGGATGCCTTCGATCCCTCTTTCGCCTTCACCCGGAACAGCGATGAAGGGGAGGGCGTCTCGCTCGTCCCGTGGGAGGCGCTCGAGCGCTGGATACCGGCGCGGGTGGCCCGGCTGATCGCCGAGTTGCCGCTGGAGATCCCGCACATCCGCGCCGTCCTGTTCGACTGCGGCGACACGATCGCCGATGAGGCAACGGAAGAAAAGCTGCCGGGCAGCGAAGTGGTGGTGCGCGCCGAGCTGATCCCGGGTGCGGCGGACATGGTGCGCCACATCGCTGCCGCCGGCTACCGCCTCGCGCTCGTGGCCGACGGCCCGCGCGAAACCTTCGAGAACATCCTGAAACCGGCTGGCCTCTGGGGCCTCTTCGAGGCTCACATCATTTCAGGGGAGGTCGGCGAGCTGAAGCCTTCGCCGAAGATGTTCGCGGCCGCCTTGGAGCGGCTCGGTTTGCGGGGGTCCGATGCCCGCTCGACCGTGATGATCGGCAACAATCTCTCCCGCGACATCAAGGGTGCCAACGCCTTCGGCATTCCCAGCATCTTCTTCGGCCGGTCGCGCCGGCGCACGCACGAGCCCGCCGACGAAAGCGAGCGGCCCGACTATTCGGTCTTTACACCTTCCGACGTTCTCCCGCTGCTTCACGAGATCGAGGCGGCGATGCAGCAACAGAACGTGAGGGAACACCGTGAGGCTGCCGGAGCCGAAGCATGAGCGCGCGTGCGAAGGGCAACGACGGCATGGCGTTCTTCCCGGTCGGGCCCGGCGAGACGGTGACCGCCTGGGCGCTGTCGCCGCTCGACACCGCCTATTATCCCGGCAAGCCGGCGCCCGCCGAAGACCGCGTCAATTACCGCTTCATCAACGGTTTCGTGGACGTAGGCGATCTGCCTTGCCGGGTCGCCTGGTGGGCGGAGGTCAAAACCCGCAAGGTGGAGCTTGAGACGGATTGGCCGGTCGATACCGTCAACCTGCCCGGCTTCAACCGGCGGCTGGAGTTCTCCGGTTTCTGGCACCGCCCGACGCGGCTCAGGCGCTGGTGCTGCACGGTCCTCGTGCCGCCCGAGGGTGGCGACTGCCGCTTCCGTCTCGCCACCTGCGGCGGCGTCCACATCTGGGTGGACGGCGTGCTCGCGATCAAGTTCGAACCCTTTACCCGCAACGAGGAGCAAGCGACGGAGATCGTCCTGCCGCTCAAATCCGGCGGCAGCGAGGTCGTCATGCTGTCGGAGGACCTCGCCGAGCGCGACACCAACTGGTACGTCGAGCTGACCTCGCTCTGCGATGAGGCGCTTCAGGCCGGCGTGCCCGGCGGGGCAAATGCCGCTGACCTCGCGACGCTGATGCGGCTTGCGGCCGATGTCCGCCCCGAGCGCGAGGTCTTCACCGGCGGTCCGCTCGTCCTTGCCTTCGACACGCCGGCAGCAAGCGATGTGACGGTGACGGCCAAGGTTCAGCAGAGCGTCCATATGCGCCACAAGCCGCCGCTCTTCACCGCCAGGGCGGTGCTGGACGCGGGCGGTACCCAAGTGGCGCTCGCCGGGCTGGAGGGGCTTGCGGGCGGTTACCACCCGCTCGACCTCACCTTCGAGATCGGCGAGGCGCGGGTGGAGCGGCATGTCGGCTTCGCGCTCCTGCGCGAGACGGTGCCGCCTGCTCGCGCCGCCGATCTGCAAGGCCGCAAGCGCGAGGCGCTGGCCTTCGCCGCCGCCCACGGCGATCTCAGGGTCGGCCGGGCGCTCGCCATGCTGGCCATGGGCGGAGAGGCAGGGCTATCGCATATGGATTCTGAGTCCTTGCTCGAACCCCCACCCCCCACCCCTCCCCTCAAGGGGGAGGGGGATACTGAAACGTTGGCGCCCCCCTCCCCCTTGAGGGGAGGGGTGAGGGGTGGGGGTTCCGGCGAAGCCAGCAAAAATGACTCATATGCGATAGCCCTGGGCGGAAAGGCGGATGACACCCTTGTCTCGATAGTCTCGGACACGCTGACGATGATCGACGAGCGGCGCGACTGCTCCGACTTCGTCATGGTCCCGCTCTTGTGGCTTTACGGTGCATACGGTGAGGCCCTGCCGGCGGCGACGGCCGCGCGCATCCGCCGCTCCGTGCTCGACTACCGCTACTGGGTCGACGAGCCGGGCAACGACGTCATGTGGTTCTGGAGCGAGAACCACGTCCTGTGCTTCCACGTCTCGCAATATCTCGCCGGCCGACTCTTGCCCGAAGACACCTTCACCGCCTCAGGACGCACCGGCCGCGAGCAGGCGGCGCTGGCGGCGGAGCGGCTCGGCAAATGGTTCGGCTCGGTCGAGGCGCACGGCCTCGCCGAATGGAACTCGGCGGCCTACTACCCGATCGATTTCATCGGCCTTCTGGCGCTGCAGCACTGGGCGGACGGCGCGCTCAGGGAGCGCACGGAAAAGCTGCTCGACCGCCTCTTCACCATGATCGCCCTGCACACGCTCGGCGGTGTATCCGCCGGCACCATGGGCCGCGCCTACGACAAGGAGTTGCGCGCCGGCCCGCTCACCGAGCTTTCCCCCTTTGCCACTGTCGCCTTCGGCACGGGCTGGCTCAACAACGGCGTCGCCGCCCTGCCGATGTTCGCGGCAGGCAACTACACGCCGCCGCAAGGGCTTTCCCGCTATGCCTCTCCGCCCGAGGGGAGGGCGCTCATCGCGCATTACGTCCAGGGCTACGACAACGCGGCCAAGCTCGCGCTCTACAAGCGCGCCGCCGTGCAGCTTTCCGCTTCCGTCGACGGCACGCCCGGCCAGCACGGCCACCAGCAGCACGTCATGGATATCCTGTTCGCGAGCCATCCCTTCGCGCGCGCCTGGATCAACCATCCCGGCGAGGACGACCCCTGGGGCCATCACCGCCCCTCCTATTGGGCCGGCAACGGCGTCATGCCGCGCGTCGGGAGCCATGAGGACGCACTTCTCATGCTTTACGACCTTAAGGGCGCGCGGGTGGATTTCACCCACGTCTACGCCCCGGAGGACGGCTTCGACGAACGCGTTCTGAAGGACAACTGGCTCATCCTGCGCGCCGGCCGCGGCTTCGCCGCCCTCACCGCCTCCGCACCCATCGTAAAGGTGAGCGAAGGCCCGGGGGCCGGGTGCGAGTACCGCGCCTACGGGAGGAAAGTCGCCTGGGCGGCGCTGGTGGGAGAACTGCCCCAGGGCGCCGATACCTCCACCGTGGCAAAGACCCTCACCGGCACCTCCCTCGCATTCGACGCCGGCGCCATGCGCGCCACGCTCACCCGCACCGGCAGGGCAACGCTGGTCCTCGATTACGCGCGGGGGCTATCCGTCGACGGCACCCCCTTCGTCTTCCCCAATCCCGGCCTGGAGCCGCTGGTCCGCGAGATCGCCGCGCCGGTTCTATCCTGATCCCGCCCACCCATCGCCAAGCCCTGCAAGCAGCGATGGAAGCTCGCGCATGTCTTCGAGGATGTGGTCAGGCCCGAGCGTCTCGAATGCGGCCTTGAGGCCGGCGGGGGCGGCGTGGGAGCCGCCGGCGAAAGCCACCACCTGCATGCCGGCGCGCCGCGCCGCCTCGATGCCGGCGGGGCTGTCCTCGACGACGACGCACCCGGCCGGCTCCACCCCCATCATATTTGCGGCGTGGAGGAAAAGGTCCGGCGCCGGCTTGCCGTTCGCCACCATCGTGGCGCTGTAGATGTGCGGCTCGAAATGGGGAAGCAAGCCCGTCACACCCAGGGAAAGCCGGATGCGCTCGGGCTGGCTGGAGGAGGCGACGCAGCGCGCGGCCGTAAGTCCGGCAAGCGCCTCCGCGAGGCCGGGAATGGGCTTCAACTCCCGGCGGAAGCGCTCATAGAGCCGCGCCCGCATCTCTTCCAGATGTCCGTCCGTCATGGCAAGGCCGCATTCCTCCTCCACCGCCTTGGCGATGCTCGCCATGGAGCGGCCGAGGAAGCGGCGATAGGCGACCGCCGGCTCGATCGCCACCCCGGCCTCGGCAATGATCTCCACCAGAACGGCGATGGAAATAGGCTCGCTGTCGACCAGAACACCGTCGCAGTCGAAGATGACGAGGCGGCCGTTCTTCATGCGTCGAGCCTAGAGCAATTCCAGGAAAAGTGGAAACCGGTTTTCCGTCTGGAATTGCGAAAAAACAAGGAGTTAGAGCAGTCCATTGATTCCACGAAACGATGAACTGCTCTAAAGGCGGCCTTCCAGATAGCGGGCGAGCACCCTCTCCGTACCGTCCCGCCAAAGCGCGGCAAGGGCTCCAGTGAAGGCTTCGCGGAAGACACCCGCTTGCGCCACACGTCCATAGATGTCCTCCATCTCGAGCCAGGCGAGAGGATCGTTCCTGGCCTTCTGCGCCTGTGCCCGCAGCCGCCCCCAGGCGGGATCGTTGGGCGCGATCTCCTTACCGCTCTCCGTCGTGCCGAAGCAATAGCGGCACCAAAGCGCCGATTCCAGCGCCAGGCCGGCAATCCCCGCGCCGCGCTCCAGCCGGTCGGCGATGGAGGGGACGATGAATTTCGGCTGCCGGTTGGAGCCGTCGAGGCACAGCCGGCGCACCGTGTCGCCGATCTTGGGGTTGGCGAAGCGCGCCTCGATCTGCCGGTAGTAGCCGCCAAGGTCGGTGCCGGGCACCGGCGGCACGACGGGGATGATCTCCTCTTCTTCGACCTTCTTGAGAAAAGCGCCGACCAGCGGGTGCTCCATCGCCTCGTGCACGAAGTGGATGTCCATCAGGCCCGCCGGATAGGCGATCACCGCATGGCCGCCGTTGAGGATGCGGATCTTCATGTGCTCGTAAGGCGTGACATCGGGCACGAACTCGACGCCCACCTCTTCCAGTGCCGGCCGCCCGGCCGGGAAATCGTCCTCCAGCACCCATTGCTTGAAGCCCTCGCAGAAGACGGGAGAGGTGTCCTCGATGCCGTATTCCTCGGCGCAAATCCGCCGCTCCCGATCGCCCGTCGCCGGCGTGATGCGGTCGACCATGCCGTTGGGGAAAGAGACAGCCTCCGCGATCCACCCCGCAAAGCCGGGGTCGGAGAGCCCGGCAAGGCCGGTAACGGCGTTGCGGGTGACGGTACCGTTGTGAGGAATGTTGTCGCAGGACATGACGGTGAAGGGGAGGGTGCCTTCGGCCTTTCGCCTCTTCAACCCCGCCGCGATCAGGCCGAAGACGGTGCGCGGCGCATCGGGCATCGCGCCGTCGGCGGCGATGTCCGGGTGCTCCGGGTCGAAGGTGCCGGAAGCCGGATCGATGAAATAGCCGCCTTCGGTGATGGTGAGCGAGACGATGCGCACCGCCGGGTCCGCCAGCCGGTCGACGATCGCCGCCCTGTCCTCCGTCCGCAGATAGTCGATCATGGGGCCGGTCACGCGCGCCGTGCTGCGGTCGGCCTCCTGCTCGACAACGGTCGTGAGAAAATCCTGCGCGGCAAGCCGCTCGCGCATCGCCCCGTCGGCGGCCAGGACGCCGGCACCGACGATTGCCCAATCATGGTCGCGGCCCTTGTTGAACAGATCGTCGAGATAGACGGCCTGGTGCGCGCGGTGGAAATTGCCGACACCGAAATGGACAATGCCGGGGGAGAGCCTTTTCCGGTCGTAAGCCGGCACGGCGGCACGCCATGCAATCGTGTCCAGCGCGTCGGCACGAAGCCTTATGGTCATTGTTTCGGTCCCGTTCCGGCTCTTTCGTTCAAGGCGCAAAGGCCTCAGCTCATCCAGTTGCCGCCGTCGACGTTGTAGGTCTGGGCGACGATGTATTCGGCCTCATCGGAGGCGAGGAACACGGCCATGCCCGTCAGGTCCTCCGGCCGGCCCATGCGGCCATAGGGCACCGCCTCTCCCACCAGCCGCTTCTTCTCTCCGAGCGGGCGGTTCTCGTACTTGGCAAAGAGCGCGTCGACGCCGTCCCAGTGCTCTCCGTCGACCACGCCGGGGGCGATGGCGTTCACATTGATGCGGTGCTTGATGAGGTCGAGCCCAGCCGACTGGGTGAGGCTGATGACGGCGGCCTTGGTGGCGCAGTAGATGGCGACCAGTGGCTCGCCGCGCCGGCCGGCCTGGCTCGCCATGTTGATGATCCTGCCGCCGCGCCCGCGCGCGATCATCGACCGGGCGACGGCCTGCATCGTGAAGAGTGTACCTGCGACATTGATGGAGAACAGGCGCTCGTAGCTCTCGCGGGTGATCTCGACGATAGGGGCGAGATCGAAGAGCGCCGCATTGTTGATGAGGATATCGATGCCGCCGAGCCGCTCCTCCGTCTCCCGCACCGCCTCATCGATCGAGGCCTGATCGGTAACGTCGAGATGCACCGCAATGGCGCCCCTGCCGATCTCGGCGGCCGTCTTCTCCGCGGCTTCCGTGTTGATGTCGGCGATGGCAACCCGCGCGCCTTCCTCGGCGTAGCGCGCGGCGAAGGCGCGGCCGATGCCGCGCGCCGCACCCGTGATGATGGCGGTCTTGCCTTCGAGCCTGCCCATCAGAATGCTTCTCCTTGCGCGTTGAAACGGTGGAGCTTGTCGGGGGCCGGGGTAAGCCGCACCGTGTCGCCGGAGCGCACCTGATATTCGCCGTCGGCGCGCACGGTCACCTGCCCGACACCGTCGACGGCAACGTGCAAGAGCGTGTCGGCCCCCAGATGCTCGGTGACGCCCACCGTGCCGGTCCATTCCCCGCTTTCCGGCGAAAGCCGGATGTGCTCGGGGCGGATGCCGATGGTGGCCGCACTGTGCTTCATCGCTTCCGCACCGTCGATCAGGTTCATCTTCGGCGCGCCGATGAAACCGGCGACGAACAGGTTGCGCGGGCTGCGGTAGAGCTCCAGCGGCGAGCCCACCTGTTCGACACGGCCCGCCTGCAGCACGACGATTTTGTCCGCCATGGTCATCGCCTCCACCTGGTCGTGGGTGACGTAAACCATGGTGGTCTTCAGGCTCTGGTGCAGTTCACTGATCTCCAGCCGCATGGTGCCGCGCAGCGCCGCGTCGAGGTTCGACAGCGGCTCGTCGAAGAGAAAGGCCTTGGGCTGGCGCACGATGGCCCGGCCGATGGCGACGCGCTGGCGCTGGCCGCCGGAAAGCTGGCCCGGGCGGCGCTCCAGATAGTCGGTCAGGTTGAGGATGCGCGCTGCGTCCTCCACCTTCCTGGCGATCGCCTCTTTGTCCTCGTTCGCCATCTTGAGCGGAAAGGCGATGTTCTGGCGCACGCTCATGTGCGGGTAGAGCGCGTAGGACTGGAAAACCATGGAAAGCCCGCGCTTTGCCGGCGGCGCCCCGGTCACGTCCTCGCCATCGATGCTGATCGTGCCTTTCGAGGTGTCCTCTAGCCCGGCGATGAGGCGCAGCAGCGTGGACTTGCCGCAACCGGACGGGCCGACGAAGACGACGAACTCGCCGTCCTCGATGACGAGATCGATCTCCGGGATGACGATGGTCTGGCCGAAGGATTTCGAGACTTTGTCGAGCGTTATCTTTCCCATATTCTCCCCAGCCTTTATTTAACCGCGCCGAATGTCAGGCCGCGGATGAGTTGGCGCTGCGAGAACCAGCCCATGATGAGGATCGGCGCGATGGCGAGCGTCGAGGCGGCCGACAGCTTGGCCCAGAACAGACCCTCCGGGCTCGAATAGGCGGCGATGAAGGCGGTCAGAGGCGCAGCGCTCGAAGCGGTGAGGTTCAGCGTCCAGAAGGCCTCGTTCCACGCCAGGATGATGTTTAGAAGCATGGTCGAGGCGATGCCCGGCAGCGCCATCGGCGTCAGCACGTAGACGATCTCCTTGGCGAGCGAGGCGCCGTCCATGCGCGCGGCCTCCAGGATCTCGCCGGGGATCTCGCGGAAATAGGTGTAGAGCATCCATACGATGATCGGCAGGTTGATCATGGTGAGCACGCCGATAAGCCCGATGCGGCTGTCAAGCAGACCGGTGTCGCGGAAGATGAGGTAGATCGGCACCAGGACGCCGACGGGCGGCAGCATCTTCGTGGACAGCATCCACATGAGCACGTCCTTGGTGCGTTTGGTCGGCGAGAAGGCCATGGCCCAGGCCGCCGGGATGGCGATCAAAAGGCCGAGGAGCGTCGAGCCCACGGCGATGACGATCGAATTGCCGACATACTTGAAATAGTTCGAGCGCGCCTGCACCTCGAAATAGTTGGCGAGCGTCCAGTCGAAGGCGACGAGGGAGGGCGGCGAGGCGATGGCTTCGCCCTCGGTCTTGAAGCTGGTCAGCACCGTCCACAGGATCGGGAAGAAGATGGCGAGGCCCAACAGCCACGCGATGACGGTGATGGTCCATTTCCTGCGCGGGGAGATCGCTCGTGCCATGGGTGCCTCCTCACGCGTCCAGGTTCTTGCCGATGATGCGCATCAGGAAGATGGCGACGATGTTGGCGAGGATCACCGCCACGATGCCGCCCGCCGAAGCCGCGCCGACGTCGAACTGAAGCAGCGCCTGCGCATAGACGAGGTAGGTGAGATTGGTGCTTTCCAGCCCCGGTCCGCCATTGGTCGTCACGAGGATTTCCGCGAAGACGGACAGCAGGAAGATGGTCTCGATGAGAATGACGACGGTGATGGCGCGCGAAAGATGCGGAAGCACGATGTAGATGAAACGCGAGACCGGGCCGGCGCCATCCATCTCCGCCGCTTCCTTCTGCTCCTCGTCCAGCGATTGCAGCGCCGTCAGGAGGATCAGCGTCGCAAAGGGCAGCCACTGCCAGGCGACGATGAGGACGATGGAGAAGAGCGGCACCTCGGCCAGCCAGTCGATGGGCTGAAGCCCGAAGAATTTCGCCACCCACGCGAACAGCCCGTAGACGGGGTTCATGAACATGTTCTTCCACACCAGCGCGGAAACGGTCGGCATGACGAAGAAGGGCGCGATGACGAGAAGGCGCACGATGCCCTGTCCGAAGAAGGGCTGATCGAGAAGAAGGGCAAGCGCAACGCCGCCGCCGACCGAGATCAGGAGCACGCCTCCGACGAGCAGCAGCGTGTTGACCAGCGCCGTGCCGAAGGCGGGGTCGGTGAGGAAATAATAGTAGTTGTCGAAGCCGCTCCATTCCTCCATGCCCGGCATCAGGAGGTTGTAGCGCAGGAAGGAGAACCAGACGGTCATGCCGAGCGGCACGAGCATCCACAGAAGCAGAAGCACGACGGCAGGCGCCATCATCAGGCGCGCGGTCGACTGGGTGTGCAGCGTGGCCATCGTGCTCTCCACAGGTAGGGTTATCGCATTTGAGTCATTCTTGCCGGCTTCGCCGAACCCCCACCCCTTACCCCTCCCCTCAAGGGGGAGGGGGATTCTGAGACGTCGGCGTCCCCCTCCCCCTTGAGGGGAGGGGTAAGGGGTGGGGGTCCGAGCAAGGACTCAAAATCCATCGACATCGTCCAAGAGTGAAAAAGGGGGCCGCCCCGCGCTACCGAAGGCGGCCCAGGGAGGAGGAGGCTATTTGATGTAGCCGCTCTTCATCATCTCACGCTGGGTGAGCTGCTGGGCGCTTTGCAGCGCCTGATCGACCGTCACCTGCCCGGCAAGGGCCGCCGAAAACTGCTGTCCCACGGCCGTGCCAAGCCCCTGGAACTCCGGGATCGCCACGAACTGAACGCCGACATAGGGCACGGGATCGACCGTCGGGCTGTTCGGGTCGGCCGTGTTGATCGAGTCGATCGTCATCTTGGCAAAGGGGATCTTGGCGTATTCGGGATTCTCGTAGAGCGAGGTTCTCGTGCCGGGCGGCACGTTGGCCCAACCTTCCTTCTCGGCGACGAGCTCGAGATAATCCTTGCTGGTCGCCCAGGCGATGAATTTCTCCGCCGCTTCCGCCTTCTGCGTGCCGGCGGGAATGGCGAGCGACCAGGCCCACAGCCAGTTGCCCCGCTTGCCGAGGCCGTTGTCCGGCGCCAGCGCGAAGCCCACCTTGTCGGCCACGGTGGATTCTTCCGGGTCGGTCACGAAGGAGGCCGCCACGGTGGCGTCGATCCACATGCCGCATTTTCCGGACTGGAACAGCGCCAGGTTCTCGTTGAACCCGTTGGAGGAAGCTCCGGGAGGGCCGGCATCCTTCATCAGGTTGACGTAGAAGTCGAGCGTCTCCTTCCACTGCGGCTGGTCGAACTGCGGCTGCCAGTTCTCGTCGAACCAGCGCGCGCCGAAGGAGTTGGCGGTGGCCGTGAGGAAGGCCATGTTCTCGCCCCAGCCCGCCTTACCGCGCAGGCAGATGCCGTAGATCTCGTTGTCCTTGTCGGTGATCTTGCGCGCCGCATCGGCGACGAACTCCCAGGTCGGCGCCTCGGGCATCTCGAGCCCCGCCTCCTCGAAGAGGTCGGTGCGGTACATCACCATGGAGCTCTCGCCGTAGAAGGGCGCGGCATAGAGCTTGTCCTCGTAGGACAGCCCGGCACGGATCGGCGGCAGGAGGTCGTCGACGTCGTAATCCTCACCGAGGTTTTCCAGCGGCAGGAGCCAGTCCTGCTTGGCCCAGATCGGCACCTCGTAGGTGCCGATGGTCAGGACGTCGTACTGCCCGCCCTTGGTGGCGATGTCCGTCGTCACCCGCTGGCGCAGGACGTTCTCTTCCAGCGTCACCCACTCCAGATCGATGTCGGGGTTCTTCGCCTTGAAGTCGTCCGTCAGCTTCTGCATGCGGATCATGTCGCCGTTGTTGACCGTGGCGATGGTGAGCGTCTCGGCGCCGGCGGTAAGCCCGGAGACGGCAAGAAAGCTTGTTCCAAGGAGCAGGGCCTTGAGTCTCATGATTTCCTCCCACATGAGCGATTGAGCAAATGCTAATGCTATGGGCAATTACTCACAATAGCGCCGCCGAGTCAATGCGGTTTCGTCGCTGCGGCGCAATATTCGCGGAGTGGAGGGGGACAACCGAAGGGGACGGGTAGGGCCCGTAAAACGCGCATTTGCGCCTCGGCTACCCCTCGGTGACACGTCGGAGTGGTGCCTACCGGAGGCTTGGCGTGAGCAGCGCCTCCGCCGTTGCCTCGTCGGTCACCAAGCCATTGATTAATTTGCCTTCCAGCGCGATGCGGATGCCCGGAAGCTTCTTCTTTCCCATGGCGGAGGCGATGACGAGCGAGGTTTCGCGGCTGGGAATAGGCGCGCTGGCAACGCGTTCGTTGGTGATGCCTTCGACCAGCCGGCCCTGCGGATCGAAGGTCCAGCCGATGATCTCCGTCACCGCGCCGGCCCGCCTAAGTGCCTGTAATTCCTCGCGCGTAATGAAACCGTCGACATAAAGCGGCGCCTCGTCGTCGAGTTCGCCGATGCCGATAAACGTAACGTCCGCCTTGGCCGCCAGCTCCAGGGTCGGGCGGATCATCGGCTGCGCATGCAACGTCTCGCGCTCCTTTTCCGAGGAGGCGATAACAGGCAGCGGCATGGGGAAGAAACGTGCCTTCACCTTGTCCGCCATGGTGAAGATGACGTTGTAATAGGCCGCCGAGCCGTCCGGAGCGATGTTGCCCGTAAGCGAAACGATGCGGTGCTGCGGGCACTCCATGGTGCTCAGGTGCTCGACGGCGGCCCGCAACGTGCGCCCCGTGCCGATCCCCATGATGAGCGGCTCCGGCCGCCCGAGCCAGTTTTCGATCTCGGCCGCGGTGGCCTGCGCCACGCCGAGGGTGGTCGAGGTCGAGCCCGGATCCGTCGGCACGACCTCGCAGAAGGAGAGCGAATAGGTTTCGCGCAGCGCCTTCGAAAGGTCGAGGCAATGGGCGATCGGATAGTCGATATGAACCTTCACCAGCCCTTCGGAGACGGCGAGCGAGACGAGCCGCTGGGCCGATTGGCGCGAGACACCCAGCTTTGCGGCGATCTGGTCCTGCGTATTGCCGGCGACGTAGTAAAGCCAGGCGGCGCGCGCAGCCTCATCGAGCTTTCCGCCATTCACGGCCATCCGTCACCTCCCGCCGTCCGCAGCACATGCGCCTTCTATTTCTCGGTAAGGCTGACCCCGTTCAGCTCCGCCACGATGTCGGACAGCATCGGCACGTAGTCCTCGCCGCGCCCGGCGCCGACGGCAAGCGCGAAGGAATTGCGCACGGCCGCGCCCAGGGGATTGGAGAACTCCGCCGCATTGGCGAAGGCGGCGAGGTAGGACATGTCCTTGAGGCCATTCTTCAGCGTGAATTTATGGGCGTCGCGGTCCCGCTCCAGCACCCATTTGAAGAAGGTCTGGTAGAAGGCGCAGTCCATGCGGCCGCCGCTGATGACGCTGTCGAAAACGGCCGGCGTCAAGCCCGCCTTCGCCCCGAGCGCCAGGGCCTCGGAATAGAGGGCGGCATAGCCCATGGAGAGGAAGTTGTTGAGCAGCTTCATCGTGTGGCCGCTGCCCGTCGGCCCGGTCCTGACGATGCGCTCGCCGAAGGCCCCGAGCACCGGCCAGATGCGGTCGACCGCCGCCTCCTCGCCGCCGACCATCACGTCCAGCGTGCCTTCCTCTGCATCCTTCGGCGTGCGGCTGAGCGGGGCGTCGATCAGCGTGATGTCCTGCGCGGCAAGCTCGGCGGCGAGCTTCACCGTGGAGGAGGGGTCGGAGGTGGAGCAGTCGCAGATGAGAAGCGGCTTGCCGGCGGAGGCGAGGCCTTGCGGCCCCTTGACGATCTCTTCAACCTGCGGGCTGCCGGTCACGCAGATGACGACGATATCGCTCGCTTCCGCCAAGGCGCGCGCATTTTCCGCCTCCGCCGCACCGCGGCGTTTCAGGTCTTCGACCGGCTCGCGGTTGCGATGGCCAAGCACGGTCAGCGGCCAGCCTTTCTCGGCGATGTTCTTGGCCATGCCATGACCCATCAGCCCGACGCCGATAAAGCCGATCCGTTCCTTGCTCATTCATCCCTCCTGAAGAATCTGTGCGGTGCCGGACGTTAGTCGGAAATCGGCGGGGCGTCACGTGCCGGGCGTGCTACCTGGCGCGCTCCAGAAGCGAGACGTAGTTGGCGACCGCGGCACCGCCCATATTGAAGACGCCGGCCAGGCGCGCCTCAAGGATCTGCATGTCGCCGGCCTCGCCCATGAGCTGCATGGCCGCCATGATGTGCATGGAAACCCCGGTGGCGCCGATCGGATGCCCCTTGGCCTTGAGCCCGCCGGAGGGATTGACCGGCAGCTTGCCGTCCTTCTGCGCAATGCCGTCGCGCACCACGCGGTGGCCCTCGCCGGGTTTGGCGAGGCCCATCGCCTCGTATTCGATCAATTCGGCGATGGTGAAGCAGTCGTGCGTCTCGACCAGCGACAGGTCGTCGAGCGATGCGCCGGCGTCTTCCAGCGCGCCGGCCCAGGCGCGCCGCGCGCCTTCGAAGGCGGTCACGTCGCGCCGGCTCATCGCCAGGAGGTCGTTCACATGCCGGCGCGCACGGAAGGCGATCGCCCGCTCCAGGCTTGCCGCGGTCTCGGCATCGGCCAGCACCAGGGCAGCCGCGCCGTCGGAGATCAGCGAGCAATCGGTGCGCCTGAGCGGCTCGGCCACATAAGGGTTCTTGTCCGAGACCGTGTTGCAGAAGTCGAAGCCGAAGTCCTTGCGCATGTGGGCGTAGGGATTGGCCATGCCATTGGCATGGTTCTTCGCCGCAATCATTGCGAGCTCTTCCGAGCGGTCGCCATAGCGCTGGAAATAGTTTTGGGCGATGCGGGCGAAGAGGCCGGCGAAGCCGCCATCCACGTCCGCTTCCTCCTTACGGTAGCTGGCGCCGAGCAGGATGTCGCCCACTTGCGCGGTCGGCGTCGCTGTCATCTTCTCCGCCCCCACCACGAGGGCGATGCGGCCGCGGCCTGATTCGATGAAGTCCATGGCCGTATAGATGGCGGCCGAGCCGGTGGCGCAGGCGTTCTCCAGCCGCACCGCCGGCACATGGGCCAGCGCCTCGTTGCCCATGGCGACGAGCGAGCCCTGGAAATCCTGCCTGGAAAAGCCGTTGTTCATGACGCCGACGAAGATGCCGTCCACATCGCCGGTCTCGACGCCGGCATGGTCGAGCGCCGGGGTGGCGACCGAGGCCATCAGCGCCTCGGTGTCTTCCATCTCGGATTTTCCGAAGGGCGCATGCGCCCAGCCGACGATCTGTGCCTTGGTCATCCGACATCTCCTTGTTCATCAGATAGTCCGGCGCCCGTTCCTTACCAGATATCTACAGGACGGGCGATCATCAGCCAGAAAATGCCGAGCACGGCGGCGAAAGCGGGAAAGCCGAAGGCGAACCAGAGGCGGAAGAGGCGGTGGTAGCGTTTGGGCAGCGGGGTACCTTGCTCGGCGGCGGCAGCGGCAAGGCGGCGCATCTCCATCTGCATCCACACCACGGGAAGCCAGAAGGCGCCGGTGAGGAGATAAAGCAGGATCGACAAAACGATCCAGTCTTCGCCGGGGGGATAGCCCAGATGCCAGACGAGCGCCATGCCGGTGACCGGCTGCGCGACGACAGCGGTCGCGGTGAACAGGAAGTCGGCGATGACGACGATGCGCGCCACGGCGGCGATGACTGCGGCATTGCCGGTGCGATGGGCCAGAAGCATGAAGAAGGCGATGCCCGCGCCGGTGCCGAAAAGCACGGCGGCGCCGATGATATGCAGGTATTTGAGGAAGAAGTAGAGCATCAGCGCTCTTCCAGGATGGCGAGTGCCACCAGGTGCAGGACGAGAATGGGCACGACCTTCATCAACGGCCCGAGCGGTTCCCCCCACAGCGACGGCATGAAGAGCGTGCCGGCGGTGACATAGAGGAGGGACAGTGCCATCGCGCCGTAAAGTCCCAGCCGTGCCGTGGGGCGCCAGGCGATGGCGAGACCAACGGCGATGTCCGCAAGCGCGCCGGCGACAACGCCCGGAGCGGCAAGCGTGCCGGCACCCGTCCGCAGGAGCAGATCGACACCCTCGCGGAAGCCGGCAGTGAGCGAGACGATGCCGGTGCCGATCCAGAAGACGGCGAGGACAACGAAGATGATCGGTTTCAGGAAAAAGAGCTTGGCGAACCACCGCTCCTGCACGCCCGCCGGCTGCCTCTCTAGCGCCGTAGCAAGGGCGGTCGGGCGGATCCCCGTCACTTCGCTCCAGCGCGCGGGATCGCCCACGGAGCCGAGCGCGATCTCCTTCTCGGTCGTGCTGCGGATGGCCGGGCGCCAACCGAGCCGGCCCGCGAGGTCGCCCAGGCGATAAAGGAGGTGGGCCGGCGTGTCGGGCAGCGTGAAGCTTCGCGCCGGCCCCCAGCCGAGCCACTTGCGATAGACGGCAACCACCTCGCTCATCGACAGCCGCTCCGGTCCTGCAAGCTCCAGCGCCAGCCGGGAGGGTGCCGACGGGGCGAGGAAGAAGGCGACCGTATCGGCCACCTCGTCGAGCTGCACCACCTGCAACTGACCGGTGTGCCGCATCGCCGGCATGACCGGGAGAGCGGCAAGGCCGCGCATCATGGCGCTGCCGCCGAAGGCGGATCGCCCAAGCACCACCGAGGGCCGCAGGATCACCCAGTCCAGGTTCCGCGCCATGAGCAGGGTGTCGCCTTGGCGCTTGGTGGCCGAGAAGGCGGTTGGCCGCTCCTGGTCCACACCGAGCGCCGAGACATGGATCACACGGCGGACGCCTCCATTCTCACAGGCACGGAACAGGGCGTCCGCGCCGGTGACGTGAACGCCCTGGGTGCTGTCGCGAGGATTGTCCTGGAACACGCCGGCGCAGTTGACCACCGCCCCGACACTCTTCAGGTGCGGCGCCCACGCCTCCGGACCGCCGGCATGCGCCATATCGATCTCGACGGCTTCACGGGCGGCCATGGGCAGCGGGCCGCTTCCCGGCCGTATAGCGGCAACGATCTCGTGACCTTCAGCGGAAAGCCGGGCGCAGACGGCCGAGCCGATAAGGCCGCTGGCGCCTGTAACGAGCACCTTCATATGCCGCCATCCATGCGCCTGAATCCTCGCCAGTCCTAAAAATGCCAAGCACTCACGGATTCCCGGGTTACTGTCAAGCAACGGCCAACGGCGCGACGGAGCTTGACGGGCAGCGGTCGATCACACTGTTTCCGCGGGGATAAACTTCCGCCCCCTCAAAAAAACATTCGTTCCAAAACAATCGCTTATCATTTTTTTGCCCCGCCCAACCGCGCATTTTATCCCCGCTGCCCAAGCCGCCCTTATCCTGTGCCCGTCCCTCCCGCGGGAACGTGGATCGCGACGGCGGTCTCGCGGGGAGGGGCCGGCGCCTCCGGCGGGCCGCTAACGTGGCGGCCGGCCCGGGGAGGCTCCGCCCAAGGGTTCCCCTGCCGCCACTACGGGCGGCGCGTGCCGGACGGTGCACTTTAAAAGGGAGCCGGGGAGACGGGGGCGCGGAGCGCCCTGTCGTGGAAGGCTCAAGGCCTTCCGGATCCGGCTTCGTGGAAGCGGAACGGGCGGAGACTTAAGAACGCCGGACGGGCGGCCCGAGGGTCGCGAAAAAAAAATTGACTGGCGACACGAAGGCCGCCCGTCTTCCCGGTTCTTTGACATAGCCCGGCTTCGGATGAAGCGCGGCAACGGATAAGCATGTCTGTCGCGCCTTCCCAACCCTGAGCTTGCCGAAGGGCAAGCTCCTCGAAGGGGAGGGCGGCATGCGGGGCGCATGGCCTATACCGCCTCGAGGCGCCTAGCCGCCTTTCTCGTCGATCCGGTCGAGCGCCTGGGCGCGGCCGGTCAGGATGACCTCTCTCATGGTCTTGGAGGCCGCCTCAGCGTCGCCGCGGGCAATAGCCTCGGCGATCGCCTTGTGGGAAGCGCCGATCCTTTCCAGCTCACGCGAGGGGACGTTGGGGGAGCTGAGGCCGAAGGCGGCGACGAGGGCCGCCTCGATAAGGGTGCCGACGCCGTACATGAAAGGGTTCTCGGAAGCCTGCAGAACGGCCAGATGGAAGCGCAGGTCGGCCAGGATAAGCTCTTCGTGCGAGGGAGCCGAGGCCATGTCTCCGGCCAGCCGCAGGAGGCGGCGGGCCGTCTCCGGCCCGGCACGTTCCGCCGCCAGCCCCGCCGCATAGGGTTCGAAGGAAAGGCGCATCTCGCTCAAGTGGACGAGAAAGGTGCGGTCGACGCCGCGCTCCAGATGCCAGGTGAGCACGTCGGCGTCGAAAAGGTTCCACTCGCTGCGCTCCGTCACGCGCGTGCCGATGCGCGCCCGCGCCACGATGAGCCCCTTGGCCGAGAGCGTTTTCATCGCCTCCCGCAGAACGGTGCGCGAGACGTGGAAGCGCGCGGCCAGCTCGCTGTCGCCGGGCAGGATGCTGCCAACGGGATAGGTGCCGCCGATGATCGCCTTGCCCAGTTCGTTCACCACATGGGAGTGGCTCGTGCGCCGGGCGCTGCCGGATATGGCGGTTTCAAGCAGACCCATCAGCTTCCATGCGCGTGGTGCAGCGCCGCCGCCTTCCTGGCAGAAAGCCAGAGAATTCCCTTCTGCAGGAAGATGAAGACGAACAAAAGGACTCCGACCACGATCTTCGTCCACCAGCTCGACAGCGTACCGTCGAAGATGATGTAGGTCTGTATCAGACCCATGATCAGAATACCAACGAAGGTGCCGGCGACAAAGCCGCTGCCGCCCGTAAGCAGCGTGCCCCCGATGACGACCGCCGCGATGGCGTCGAGTTCGACGCCGACGGCGGAAAGCGAATAGCCGGCAGTGGTGTAGAGCGAGAAGACGATGCCGGAAAGGCCCGCCAGCAGGCCGGACAGCGCATAGATGCCGATGGTGGTGCGGCCGACGGAGACGCCCATCAACCGTGCGGTCGTGGCGTCGCCGCCGAGGGCATAGATGTTGGCGCCGAAGCGCGTGCGGTGGGCGATCAGGATGCCGACCGCGAAGACGAGCAGCAGGAGCCCGCCGATCAGCGTCAGGCGCCCGCCGCCCGGCATGCGCCAGTAGAACGACTGCAAAGTGTCGTAGAAGGGATGCGTGACGGGGATGGAATCGATCGACAGTACGAAGGCCATGCCGCGCGCCAGGAACATGCCGGCCAGCGTGACGATGAAGGGCGGCATCTCCAGATAGTGGATCACCGCGCCCATTGCCGCGCCGAAGGCCGTGGCGATGAGGAGCGCAAGGGCGAAAACGGCAAGCGGGTGCAGGCCCGTATTCGCCAGAACCACGGCGATGAAGACGCTGGTGAAGGCGATGACCGAGCCGACGGAAAGGTCGATGCCGCCCGAGAGGATGACAAAGGTCATGCCGACGGCGACGATGCCGAGAAAGGCATTGTCGGTCAGGAGGTTGCCGATGACGCGGGTCGACAGCATGGATGGGAACTGCGCGTAGCACAGCGCGTAGGCCAGGACGAAGATGAGGATGGTTGCCGCCAGCGGCAGATAACGGGACTTCATGGTGCCGACCGCTCCTTGCCTTCCGCGGCCATCGGCTCCGCCGTCCGGCCACGCCAGAACACCGTCGCCATGCGCAGGGCCGGCGACTGGATGATAAGGATCAGCATGATGATGACGGCCTTGATGATCAGGTTGAACTCTGGCGGAAAGCCGGAGAGCAGGATGCCCGTGTTGATCGACTGGATGATCATGGCGCCGATCAGCGAGCCGAGGATGGTGAAGCGGCCGCCGAGCAGCGACGTGCCGCCCAGAACGACGGCGAGGATCGCATCGAGTTCCAGCCACAGGCCGGCATTGTTGGCGTCCGCGCCGCGGATATCGGCGGTGACGATGATCCCGGCGATGGCCGCGCACAGGCCCGAGACCATATAGACCGTCACCAGCAGCACACCGCTGTTGACGCCGGAAAGCGTGCTGGCGCGGCGGTTGATGCCGATCGCCTCGATCAGAAGTCCGAGCGCCGTCCTGCGCACGATGAGGGCCGCGGCAATGCCGGTGGCCACCCACAGGAGGACGGGCACCGGCAGGCCGAGAAGCGCGCCGCTGCCGAAGAAGGCGAGACCCGCGTTGTTGAAGGTGACGATGATGCCTTCGGTGATGAGCTGGGCGATGCCGCGTCCGGCCACCATCAGGATCAGCGTTGCGACAATGGGCTGAATGCCGAGCACGGCGACGAGGAAACCGTTCCAGGCGCCGCAGGCCACGCCCACGGCGAGGGCGAAGAGGAGGGCTGTCGCCGCGCTGCCGCCGCCGGCGACGGTGGAGGCCGCCACCGCGCCGCAGATCGCCATCACCGCGCCGACGGAAAGGTCGATGCCCTTGGTGGCGATGACCAGCGTCATGCCGATCGACAGAAGAGCCACGGGCGCGCCGCGATTGAGGATGTCGATCAGGCTGCCGTAAAAGCGGCCGTTCTGCCACGTCAGGTTCAGGAAATTCGGGAAGACCGCCGTGATCAACGCCAGGATGACGAGAAGCGTCAGGACCTGGGGCAGGAAGCGGCGGAGGGCGGCGCTGCTTTCGCCGTTCATCGGGCTTGCTCCGGCTGGCTGTCGGCGGCGATGGCGCGGACAATGTTGTCGGTGTTGATCTCCTCGCCCGTCAGTTCCGACACATGCTCCCGGTCGCGCACCACGATCACGCGATGCGAATAGGCGACCAGTTCCTCCAGCTCCGAGGAGATGACGAGCAGCGACACGCCGTCCTCGCACAGGCGCTCGATCAGCCGGATGATCTCCGCGTGGGCGCCGACATCGATGCCGCGCGTCGGCTCGTCGAGGATAAGGAACTCGGGGTTGGTCGCCAGCCAGCGGGCGAGGATCGCCTTTTGCTGGTTGCCGCCGGACAGAAGCCTGAGCGGCTTCTCGCGGTCCGTCGTGCGGATGTCGAGAGCGTCGATGAAGCGGTCGGCGATCTCGATCTGCTCTTGCCTCGGCAGCGGCCGCGCCCAGCCGCGCCGCGCCTGCAGTGCCAGGACGATGTTCTCGCGCACCGAGAGGTCGCCAACGATGCCGTCGGTCTTGCGGTCCTCGGGACAGAAGCCGAGGCCCGCGGCGATCGCCTTGCGCGGCCCGCTGAGTTCGAGCTGCCTGCTGTTCTTCTCGGCGCTGCCGCTGGCGTGCGGGCGCACGCCGAAGATCGCCTCGGCGGTCTCGGTGCGCCCGGAGCCGAGGAGCCCGGCAACGCCGACCACCTCGCCACGGCGGACCTCGAGGTTGAAAGGCTCGATCGTGCCGGCGCGGCCGAAATCGCGGAAGCGGTAGGCAACCTCACCCTCGCTCTTGTGGGCTGCCCTGTGGGCGATGGTCTCCTGCGAAAGCTCGTGGCCAAGCATCATGGTCACAAGGTCGAGGCGCTCGATGTCGACGGCATTGCGCGTGCCGACCAGCCGGCCGTTGCGTAAAACGGTGATGCGATCGGAAATCTCGAACACCTGGTTGAGGAAATGGGTGATGAAGATGATGCCCAGCCCCCGCTCGCGCAGCGCCCGCACGATGTCGAACACCATGCGCACCTCCTGCGCGTCGAGGCTGGCGGTCGGCTCGTCGAGGATGAGGATCTTGCCGGACAGATCGACCGCGCGGGCGATGGCGATGATCTGCTGGACGGCGACGGAGTAGGAGGAAAGCTCCCGCGTCACATCGATATCGAGGCCGTATTGGGAGAGCAGCGCCTGGGCCCCGGCATTCATCCGCCGCGTGCCAACCATGCCGAAGCGCGTTGGCTGGCGGCCGAGATAGAGGTTTTGCGCCACCGTCAGGTTGGGCAGGAGGTTGACCTCCTGGTAGACGGTGCCGATGCCAAGCGCCTGCGCCTCGAACGTGTCGCGCGGGTCGACCTGGCGCCCGGAAAGCCGGATATCGCCGCTGTCGCGCCGGTAGGCGCCGGTGAGGCACTTGATGAGGGTGGACTTGCCGGCGCCGTTCTCGCCCAGAAGCGCGTGCACCTCCCCCGCCCGCAAGGTGAAGTCGACGCCGTCGAGCGCCAGCGCGCCAGGGAAGCTCTTGGTAAGGCTTGCCACGCTCAGCAGCGGTTCCTGAGGCTTTTCCACGGCATTTCCCCGAAAAGGAACCGAGTGCCCTTAAGGGACACCGGTTGCTGCAGCCGGAAGAGAAGGCGGGCCCGCGAAGGCCCGCCTGTCCCCCCGCCCCCTAGTGATCTGACCCAAACAGATGATACCCATCTGTTTGGAGAAGTCAGCCCACAAGCCATTAATCTGGTGGGGCGATTTGTCCTGACAGATGGACCATCTGTCAGGATCGCACCACTAGTAACCGAGGTTCTTCTTTTCCTCGTAGACCTTCATCGGGTCGTCGGCCTGCGTGTAGAGCTTGGACTCGGTCTGGATCCACTTCGGCGGCGCGGTGCCGTCGGACAGATAGGCTTCCAGCACGTCGAAGGCGGGGCCGGCCATGTTCGGCGTCAATTCGACCGTGGCGTTGGCCTCGCCGGCGGCGAGTGCCTGGAAGATGTCCGGCACGGCGTCGATGGAAACAACGAGGATGTCCTCGCCTGGCTTCAGCCCGGCCTCCTTGATGGCCTGGATGGCGCCCAGCGCCATGTCGTCGTTGTGGGCATAAAGCGCGCAGATGTCGGCGCCGCCATTCTCGGCCTTCAGGAAGCTCTCCATCACCTCCTTGCCCTTGGTACGGGTGAAGTCGCCCGTCTGGCTGCGGATGATCTTGAAATTGTCGTGGCCGGCGATCGCTTCCTCAAACCCCTTCTTGCGGGCAATGGCGGGCGAGGAGCCCGTGGTGCCCTGAAGTTCGACGATCGAGCAGTCTTCATCGCCGGCATTCTCGACCAGCCACTCGCCGGCCACCCGGCCCTCGTGCACGAGGTCGGAGGTGACGGCGGTGAGGTAGAGATCGTCCGAGGCGGCAACGGTACGGTCGAGGAGGATGACGGGGATCTCCGCATCCTTCGCCTCTTCCAGCACGGAGTCCCAACCTGTCTCCACCACCGGTGCGAGCAGGATCGCATCCACGCCTTGGGCGATGAAGGAGCGCAGCGCCTTGATCTGGTTTTCCTGTTTCTGCTGGGCGTCGGCGAATTTCAGGTCGATGCCGCGCGTTTCGGCTTCCTGTCTGGTGACCGTCGTCTCGGCGGCGCGCCAGCCGGATTCGGAGCCGATCTGCGAAAAGCCGACCGTCACGGCGGAGGCGACGGATGTAGTAAGGATAACCGACGCGAGCGCAGTCGCGCCAGCAAGAGCTGACTTGAGCATTATGTTCCTCCCAGTTGCTAGGCTGCGAAGCAGCGAAGGAGAAAAAATCATATAGTATGACTTTTGTAAAGCGGGTGTTGGAGAAGCCTCGGCCGAGCGTGCCGGCCTCCCCCCAGCCCGCCGCGAAGTCCCCGCGGTTCATGCCGTAGCGCGCGGATGAAACCCCTCCTTTACGACAGGGCGGCAACGGTCTACACGCGTCGTTAATGGTGGCCGCCATTGGTCGAAAATCATAGATTTGCGTGGAGAACCGGGATGGAGCTGGGACTGGGGCTGATCGGCTCGGGTTTCATGGGCAGGACGCACGCCTTCGCGTTCAACAATGTCGCCCGCGTATTCGATTTGCCGGTGAAGGTGCGGCCGGTCATGCTGGCCGACGTCGGGGAGGAGCAGGCCGCGCGTGCGGCAGCGGCTTTCGGCTTTGCCGAATCGACGGCCGACTGGCGCCGCCTCGTCGCCGATCCGCGCATCCATATCGTTTCCGTCACCTCACCCAATCTCCTACATAAGGAGATGGCGCTGGCAGCCATTGCCGCCGGTAAGCATGTCTACTGCGAGAAGCCACTGGCGCCGAAGGTGAGCGACGCCGAGGAGATGGTGCGGGCGGCCGAGGCGAAGGGCGTCGTCACCGCGGTCGGCTTCAACTACCTGAAGAACCCGATGATGCGTCTTGCCAAGGAGATCATCGACAGCGGCGAGATTGGCGAAATCCGCGCCTTCAGCGGCGTCCACGCCGAGGATTTCATGATAGATGCCGAGGTGCCGTGGACATGGCGGCTGGACCCGGCCGGCGGCGGTGGGGCACTGGCCGACCTCGGCAGCCACCTGATCGCCGCCGCGCGCTATCTTGTCGGGCCTGTGGCCGAGGTGTGCGGGGAGGTGGCAACGCTGGTCGCCACGCGCCCGGACGGCGCCGGCTCGACTAATCGAAAGCCCGTCGAGGTGGAGGATATCGGCCGCGCCTTTCTGCGCTTCGAGAACGGCTGCAGCGGCGTTCTGGAGGCGAGCTGGATCGCCGGGGGACGCAAGATGCGGCAGGATTTCGAGATCACCGGCTCGCGCGGCTCCATTGCCTATTGCGGCGAACGCATGAACGAGCTCGACCTTTACGTGGCCTCCGATAAGCCGGGCCGCGACGGTTTCCGCAAGATACTGGCCGGGCCCGCCAACGAGCCCTATGGCGCGTTCTGCGTGGCGCCGGGCCACCAGCTCGGCTTCAACGACCTGAAGACCATAGAGGTGCGCGACCTCTTGCGGGCGATCGCCGGCGAGGAGACCGGCCATGCCGATTTCCGCGAGGGGCTGGAGGTGCAGCGCACGCTCGAGGCGATCTACCGCGCGGCGGGAGGCGGTGGCTGGATCAAGGTGTCCTGATTAACGGGACCGGCGCGCGCGCCCGGCATCGTGTCGGCGATGCTTGCCGGCTCGCGAACCTTGTCCGTCACGTCGTGGAACTCATAGATCGTGCCGTCATTCGGGAAGGCGTAGATGCGGTCGGCGAGTAGCGGAAACTTCGCATCGAAATAGGTGTTGAACAGCACGCGGTAGCTGTTCACCGGCGTGATGTCGTCGGTAAGCTGGCGGTACTCTTTCCCGGGAAAATAATAGGCGTTGAGGATGCCGGTCTTGATCCGCAACTCCTCGGCCGGCGCATCCTGCCAGGGGACCCGTGAATCGCGCTGGGGAAAGGGGCCTTCATCCGCCTGCAGCAGGATGATCGGCGGCTCCCGGCCGTCCGCCTGGAGCGTGGTTACGATATCCTCGATGATGCGATTGGCATAGGCGACCTGGTCGACGAAGCCCTGCTTGTCGCCGCGCTTGGCCGCTTCCTTTTGGCTGAGGCAGCGCCCGTCGGCGGCAAAGGCATAAGGGCCGTGCGGCACCAGGAAGTGGGCGAAGACGTAGACCGGCCGCTCACGCGCGCCGATGGCCTTGATCTCCTCCACCTGGGCGGCGACGCGCTGGCACTGAGCATTGTCCCAGTCGAGCCGCATCGTCAGCGCCGTATCGGGCAGGGCGTGGAAGATCGGGCGCAGGATCGTGCGCCGCAGATAGAGCATGGCGAATTCGCTGAAGCCATGCGGCCGGTTCTCGTCGGCAAGCGGGCTGTTGTAGGTGCCGACCCACCAGGCGCCGAACTGGATGAAGTCGTACCCGCGCGACTTCAAGGCCCGCCCCACGCGATGGTCGCCCAGCATCTCGTAGATCGGATGCCAGTTGGCGCCCGTGACCCGCGCATCGTCTTCCAGGAAATCGAGGTAGTTCATATGGAAGGTCGAGGCGACGGAATGGCCGGTCTTCTGGTAGTTGGAGTTGCTGCGACGGGCGACGTAAAAGCCCCGCTCCTCCAGGAAGCGGCCGATGGCGCGGTTGTCGAGGTCGTAGTGGCGTTCGAGGATATCCTCCGAGGTGTAGCGGTCGAACACGAAATGATAGATGTCCGGCGGCCGGGCAGCGCTTTCTTCGGAAGGGAAATACTGTCGAATCTCCGCAAGGGCCTGTTCGGCATCGTAGGCGGCGCGTGCCGCGCCGTTGCGCCATTCGTAGACGCCGACCTGCCAAAGCGGCGTTGCCAACAGAACCAGCGCGACACCGTTGAGAATGCTATGGGCCAGCCGGGTGAGGCCGGGAAGGCGCAGCGCAACGAGCGTTAGAAGCGCCAGGATGGCGAGCGCGAGGGGTAGCGACTTCACCATCGGAAAGCCGCCTGCCACCATGTCGTTGAGGCGGCCGAACAGCCCGAGATAGAAGAGACTGCCGGCAACCCAGATGCTGGCGACCACCGCGCCGGCCGCATCAAAGCGCCGGCGCATCGCCGCGACCGCCAGGTAGACCGCGAGTGCAAAGGCGAGGGAACCCAGGAGAGAGGGCGCGACGTCGGCAAACGAGGTGAAGTTTAGGTTCCTCGCCATGAGGGCGAAGACCGCGGCGGCGGCGAGGAGAAAAGGATGGAGTGGATAGCTCCCGTCCCAGACTTTCCGACGGCGCTCGTGAGGGCGAGGGTCGCCGGCTGTTGCTCCCGCGTCTGAACCCACGGCCATCAAAGCACCTCCGTTCGGCGCGGCGCTCCATGATTCCGGGAATGCGTTCGGGAGCGATCCCAGCCTTCGATCTGCTACCGGTCAGCGTTTATGACAGATTTATGTCACTTTTTTGAAGCAACAAGGAACGTCTTCTGCTCGACCACGTTGACAGCCGTCAACCGCGTTCGTCTCCGGTCCGACGAAAGGGAGCTTCGATGCACGTTAGATTTTTCTCTCGTCTCTTTCCGCTTACCCTCTCTACTTTGTTCCTCGGCATGTCCGCTTCCGGCGCACATGCCTATCTGGATGCCGGCACAGGCAGCATGATCCTCCAGGTGCTTCTGGGGGGTATTGCGGGTCTGCTGATCGCCGGCAAGCTCTACTGGCACAAATTCCTTTCGCTCGTCGGGCTGAGACAAGACCCGCCTCAGACGGACGAGGCGGAGGACGAGCCTGTTGCGGAGTCGCAACCGCGGGCCGATAGGTGAACGAGACCCACGCGCTGAAAGCCGAGGCGCCGAACCGAGCCGAGGCCGGCGGGCCCGGCGGCGCGCCTTCCGATGGAGCGGGCGAACTGGAGCCCGGTTCCTATCGCGATCGCAACGGTGCCGTCTTCTATCGTGACGGGCGGGTGTTCCGCTATGTGAGCGAGCGGGCGCTGGAGAACTGGCGGCACCTGCGGGAAGCGCCTTTCTTCGAAGGCTTCCGCAGCGGGGGCCGGATCATTGAGACGAGCCTGGCCGACCCGCGGAAAGAGAACATCGCCCTTGGCGCCTGGGCGGGCGTTCTGGAGCATGCCCGCGTCCCCTATATCTCCTACCCCTACGAGTGGACCTTCGGCATGCTGAAGGACGCCGCGCTGCTGCATCTCGACCTGATGCGCAGCGCGCTTCGCGCGGACATGATCCTGAAGGATTCCTCGCCCTACAACATCCAGTGGAACGGCGTGCACCCGGTCTTCATCGACGTTCCTTCCTTCGAGCCGCTCAGACAAGGCGAGCCGTGGGTGGGTTACCGGCAGTTCTGCGAACTCTTCCTCTATCCGCTGATGCTCGCCGCCTATAAGGGCATCGACTTCCGCCCCTGGCTGCGCGGGCGCATCGACGGTATCCCTGCAGAAGAGATGCGTGCCCTGATGTCGGCGCGCGATCTCATGCGGCCCGGCGTGTTCCTGCACGTGGCCGCGCAAAGTGCGCTGCAGAAACGCTATGCCGGCGGCAGGCAGGACATGCGCGGCGCGCTTGCCGATGCCGGCTTCGGCAAGGCACTGATCGAGCGGAACGTGGAGAAGCTGACAGCCCTCGTCTCGAAGCTGGAGCCCGCACGCACGAAAACCGAGTGGTCCGAATACGATCGCACCCATTCCTACGAAGACGCGGAGCTTGCGCGGAAAGCCGATTTCGTGCACCAGGCGGCGGCAAGCCGCCGCTGGCGGCTAGCCTGGGATCTCGGCTGCAACACCGGAACCTTCTCGCGCATTGCCGCCGAGCACGCCGACTACGTGGTGGCCATGGACGGCGACTGGATGGCCATCGAGCACTTCTACCGCCGTGAGAAGGCCGGGGCGGCGTCGAAGTCCATCCTGCCGCTGGTCGTCAACCTGGCCGACGCCTCGCCCAACCAGGGCTGGCGCGGCGCGGAGCGTAAGGGCATCGCCGAGCGTGGCCGGCCGGAGCTGACGCTGTGCCTGGCGCTCATCCACCACATCGTGATCACCGCCAACATCCCGCTCGCCGATTTCATCGAGTGGCTGGCGGGGCTCGGGACGGCGGTGGTGATCGAATTCGTCGGCCGCGACGACGAGATGGTGCAGACGCTGCTCGCCAACCGCGAGGACCAGTACAACGACTATCACCCGGAAATCTTCCGCGCGTTGCTTGAAGCCCATTTCGACATCAGGGCCGAAGAGGCGCTGAAGGGCGGCAAGAGACACATCTACTTCGCCGAGGCGAAGGTGAGTTGAACCTATGGTGCCGGTTCAGCCCGCCAGGGCGTCGTAGACCAGCTTCAGCGCCAGCATGCTGAGCAGGACGAGGATGACGCGGTCGAAGTTTTCCTTCGACAGGCGCCTTGCCAGCACTGAGCCGACGGGCATGAAGGCGAGGATCGGGAAGATGGCGGCGAGGCTGATCAGGGCGCCGTGCCCCGACAGGATGCCGAAATAACCGAGTGCGGGAATCTGTAGCACGGTCATGACCGCGAAAAAGATTGAAACGGTGGAGATGAAGACCGGCCTTTCCAGCCGCATCGCATTGAGGAAGGTGATGGAGACGGGCGCCGAGATGCCGGAGGCGCCCTGCAGCACACCGGCGGTGAGGCCAGCTGGCAGGCGCAGCCGGCTGGCCAGCGGGTAGGCGATTTTCCAGTCCGGCCGCGCAAGCCGCAGAAGTACGTAGCCGAAAACCGCCGCCGCCACCATGAGCGAAAGGAGCCTCTGGGAGAAGAAGGCGAGCATCAGCGTGCCGGCGAGGACGCCCGCCGCACCTGCGGCGGCAAAACCCCAGACGAAGGAGGCCGGCAGACGGTGTCGGCGGAAAAGCCACCCCTGCCAGATATTGGTGAGCAGGTTCGGCATGATCATCACCACCACGGCAAACTTCACGTCGAACATCATCGCCAGCGCCGGCACCGCCAGCACCGGTGCACCAGCGCCGGTCGCCCCTTTGAGAATTCCGCCGCCCGCCAGACAGGCGAAGATGATGGCGAGTTGCACCGGTTCGAAAGCCACGTGGCGGGTCCGTTCTTGGGGGATCGTGGTCGGTTTGGGTTCATTACCCGAAAATCGATCTGGTTAAACCAGGAAAGCGTTCAGCGCGGCAACCCTCGGTTCCACCTGGGGGACACATGGTTGGGAAGCGCAATGTGAATCCCATCCTAGTACCTGTCGGAAACGGCGACCTTCAGGTCCAGCACAACCTGCCGCCGCTCCTTGCGGATCACCTCCACCGCTCGCCCAAGCGCGGCAGGCAAGTCCGCGCCGTGCTCCACGCGCTCCGTGTAGGCGCGGCTGGCGGCGGCCACCTGGGTGTAGTCGGGAGAGGGCTCCAGCGATATGAGCGGCATAAGGTTCGCCTTTGCGGCGGCACCACCCGGATAGCTGTTGACGACGGAGCGGCGTACCGCGTTCCACATGCCGTTGTTCTTGACGATGGTGAGCACCGGCAGTTCCAGCGCCTCGGCGATCTGGTGGCAGGCGACCGGATTGGCGAACATATAGGAGCCGTCGCCCATGCAAGCGATGACCAGCCGCTCGCGGTCGGCAAGCTGAGCGCCGAGGGCCGCCGGCAGGGCCCAGCCGAGGCCGCCCGAGTGCGGATTGCTGAAGATGCGGTTCGGCCCTTTCACGCGCATCGAGCCTGGCAGGATGCCGAGTTCGCTGAAGATTACCGCGCTCTCGCCCATGATCGCGGAAACACAATGGCTCATCCATTCCGTGCTTATGGGACTGTTGCAACCCGCCGCCGCGTCCTCGTCCGCCCTCTCCAGCCGCTCCCGGCTCAGCCGCGCGCAGCGGGAACGCCGCTCCTCGCCCACGCCCGCCGCCGGCGCGATGGCGGCCGCAAGCGCTCTGAGCCCGGCGGCGGCATCGCTGGCGATGGCGAGGTCGGCCTGGTAGCCGCGAACGGGCATGCGCTGGAAATTCGGGTCAGGGCCGAGATGGACGATCTTCGTCTCCGTAGCCGGGCGGTGCAGCGATTCGATCCATGGCACGCCGCTGTCGACCACCAGCACCACGTCTGCCTCGGCCAGCGGCTGCTTGATGTCGTAGCCGAGGAACATCGGGTGGTCGGAGGCCATCACGTTGCGGATCGAGAAAGGCTCGACGATAGGAATGGCGAAGGTCTCCGCCAGTTCGGCAAGGGCGGTACCAACGCGTCCATCGGGATCGCCGCGCTGGCAAACGATCAGCGGGCTTTTCGCCACCGAAAGCCATTGCGCGGCTTGTGCGATGGCCACTGGATCGGGGTAGGGCACCGTTGCCGGCATCTGCGGGCGAGCGCCATCGGTGGCGGAGGACGGCACGGTGTCCATCAGCGCCTCGCGCGGCAGGCTGATATAGACCGGACCTTTCGGCTCGCTCATGGCGAGTGCCGCGGCGCGCGCGGCGAGCAAGCCACCTTGCTCGGGATAGCGCATCTCGTAGTGGAACTTGACGACGTCGCTCACCAGCGAGGACTGGTCGTACATCTCCTGCCCGTATTGGATGGGCGAGACGCGGGCGCCGCGCCGCCCGTGCTCGGTAATCGGCGTGCGGCCGGACATGACGAGGACGGGGATGTTGTCGCTGGCGGCGTTGATGACGCCCATGGCGGAATTGGCAAGCCCGACATTGACATGGACCATGGTGGCCTGTGGCCGGCCGGTGAGGAGGTAGTAGCCATGCGCCATGGCCACGCTCGCCGTCTCGTGCGGCACGGTGACGGGCACCGGCACGGCGCTCTCGTCCAGCGCCGCGAAGGCCTCGATGATGGGCGGGAAATCGGTTCCCGCGTTGGCGAAGATGAAATCGATGCCGGCGCGCTTCAGCCCGAGGAGGAGGTCTTCCGCGCCTGTCCGACCTTCCGCTTCCCTCTTTCCTGCCGCCTGGTCGGGCGCCATCGCATCCTCCTTGCGATTCTCATAAATCGATACGGATACCCGCGGTTTCAGCGTCGCCGGCCCGTTTCAGAATATGGAAGGGCCATGGCGGCGGGCGATCCGGACCAGAATGCGCTTGAAAAATCGGCGAGCGCAAGTGCATGATGAAACAATAATCTCATTTTTAGGGATTTATGTCGCCTTTGCCGGCGACCTACAAGCAGCAGCGGAGGAGAATTATGAGACGCTTTATCGCTTCGGCCGTGCTTGCGGCCGGCTTCGCCTTCAGCGGCGCCGCGGCGGCGCAGACGGTGGGCATCGCCACATCCAACCCTGGATCGCTCTTCCACAACATCGGCACGGCGGTCGCCAACGCGGCCAACAAGGGCGGCCTCAACGCCACCATCCAGCCGGCGACCAGTCCCAACCAGTATATCCCCTTCGTGGCCTCGGGCGGCATCGAGTTCGGTGTCGCCAATTTGCAGGAGGTGAACTACGCGCTCGAAGGAGAGGCGTGGTTCGAGGGCAACGCCAATCCGGATCTGAGGGTGGTCGGGCTCATCATGCCGCTCAGGGAAGCGATCTTCGTGCGCGCCGATTCCGACATCGAGACGATCGCCGACCTGAAAGGCAAGCCGATGGTGGACGGATATACGGCGCAGAACACCATCCTGCCGCAGCTCGACGCGATGTATGCCTCAGTCGGGCTGACGCGCGACGACATGCAGCCGGTGCAGGTGCCAAGCGTGGTCGCCGGCGCGGATGCTTTCATCGCCGGGGATTCAGTCGGCTTCATCTTCGCCCATGGCGCCGGCAAGGTGCGCGAGGCCGATGCCGCCGTCGGTGGGCTGAGGGCGCTGCCGGTGGAAAACAACGAGGAGACGCTGGCCGCCATACGCGAGCACTGGCCGGTGGCCTTCCTTGTCGAGGTGGAGCCGGGCGAGGCGCCGGGTGTCTTGGAAAAGGCCCACTACATGGCCTATCCGCAGCTCGTCTTCACCCACGCGAACGCGCCGGAGGACGTCGTCTACGAAATGACCAGGATCCTGCACGAGAGCAAGGAGGTGATGGCCGAGACCTTCCCGCCCTTCAACCAGTTCGACCCGCAGGATATGGTGGGCGACACGGCGCCGACCGAGTACCATCCAGGCGCCATCCGCTTCTATCGGGAAGCCGGCCTCTGGAGCGAGTAGGGACGCGATGACGCCCGGCCTTCCGCCCGGCATCTGGCGCCCGATCGCGGGCGTCCTTTCTGTCTGCCTGACGCTCACGGCGGTGGCATGGTCGCTCAACCTGCCGCGCAGCTTTGGCATGGCGTTCTATCCGCAGCAGTTCCTGGCGGTCGTCCTGGCGTTCGCCCTGCCGATCGTCTTCCTCATGCTGCCGGCGCGACGTGGGGCGGCGCGCGAGGTCGCACCCTGGTACGACTGCCTCCTCGCGCTCGCCGCCTTCGCGGCCGTGGCCTACGTGGCGCTGCGCTATCCGCAGGTGGTCAATTTCATCTTCTCACGGCCGCCCAGCGCCTATGTGCCCGGCCTCGTCATCATCCTGCTTCTACTCGAGGCGCTGCGCCGCACGACGGGGTGGGCCCTTGTCGTGATCATCGCCGTCTTCCTCGTCTATGCCATGTTCGGCGACCATGTGCCGGGGCGGCTTGCCGGGCGCGCCCAGGACTGGCGGATGCTTACCGGCTACATGGCCTTCGATTCCAACGGCATATTGGGCATTCCAATGGCCGTGGCCGCCACCGTGGTGGTGGCCTTTATCCTGTTTGGCAACCTCCTCAGCCTTACCGGAGGTTCGCGTTTCTTCACCGATGCCTCGCTGCTTCTCATGGGGCGCTTTCGCGGCGGCTCCATGAAGATCGCGGTTCTGGCCTCCGGCCTGTTCGGCTCCATCTCGGGCTCGGCCGTGGCCAACGTCACCGCCACCGGCATCGTCACCATCCCGATGATCAAGCGTGACGGCTATCCGGCCCACAAGGCGGGTGCCATCGAGGCAGTCGCCTCCACGGGCGGTCAGCTCATGCCGCCGGTCATGGGAGCGGCGGCCTTCCTCATGGCCGAATTCCTGCAGATCTCTTATGCGCAGGTGGCGCTTGCAGCCCTCGTGCCGGCGCTGCTCTATTATGTGGCACTCTTCATCCAGGCGGATCTCGAGGCAGCACGGCTCGGCATTGCGCCGGTGCCGAAATCCGAGATTCCGCCGTTGAAGCCGGTGCTGGCGGGTCTGCACTTCGTCCTTGCCTTCGTGGTGCTCATCGGCGCGCTGTTCTCGCTGCGCTGGCAGCCGGAGCGTTCCGCGCTCGCAGCCGCGCTCACCGTCGTCGCGACCTCGCTTCTGTTCGGCTATCAATCGGTGCGGCCGGGCATCGGCAGGCTGCTTTCCTCCTTCGAGGAGACCGGCAGGGCGGTTGTTGAGATCATCGTCATTTCGGCCGCCGCCGGGCTGGTCATCGGCGTGCTCAACGTCACGGGGCTCTCCTTCAACCTCACCTATGCGCTGGTGCAGATCGGCGGCGGCAGCGCGCCGGTGCTTCTGGTGCTTTCGGCGGTGGTGTGCATCGTGCTCGGCATGGGGCTGCCGACGCTCGGCGTCTATGTGCTTCTGGCAGCACTCGTGGCGCCGGCACTGGTGGCGGTGGGCATCGAGCCGATCGCCGCACACCTCTTCGTGCTTTATTTCGGCATGATGTCGATGATCACGCCGCCCATCGCCATCGCCGCATTCGCTGCCGCCAGCATCGCTCACGCGCCGGCGATGAAGACCGGCTTCGCCTCGGCCAAGTTCGGCTGGTCGGCCTTCATCGTGCCGTTTCTGTTCGTCTTTTCGCCGACGCTGCTTCTGATCGGTGAGCCGCTGGACATCGTCTTTGCCGTCGTCACCGCGGGTGCGGGCGTGTGGCTTGTCTCGGCCGCGCTCGCCGGCTATGTCGCCACCAGGCTGTCGATGCCGATGCGGGTTCTGTTCGGTCTTGCGGGTCTCATGGCGCTGGTGCCGGCGGGGGCCTTTGCCGGCGCAATCTACAGTGATGTCGTCGGGGTTGGCGGCGGTGCGGCCTTGCTAGCCGTCGAGGCCTACCGTGCCCGCGAACAGAGGAAGAAGGCGCTATCTTGACCGAAAACGCGGGCAACAGTCTCAAGCGCGGCCTGGCCATCCTGGAAGTGTTCTCCGAGGATCGCCTGGAATGGACGCCGGAGGAGCTGATGGAGAAGCTGGGCTACAGCCGGCCGACGCTCTACCGCTACCTCAAGACGCTGCGGGAAGCCGGCCTTCTGAGTTCCTCCGCCAATGCCGGCTTCACGCTGGGTCCCAAGGTGGTGGAGATGGACTTCCTCCTGCGCAAGTCCGACGCACTCATTCTCAACGGCCAAAAGCATCTCAAGAATCTCACGGAAAGATACGCCTGCACCGCACTTCTTGTGCGGCGCTATGGCGGCCGCATCCTGTGCGTGGCCTCGGAACGCTCGGTCGCCAACCCGCGCAGCAGCTATCCGCGCGGCCGGCCCATGCCGCTCGGCCGCGGCGCCATCGCCCGCTCGCTGATGGCCTTCCTGCCGCGCCGCCAGCTTGTCCCCATGATCGAGCGGCACATGGAGGATCTGCGCTCCATCGGTCTCGGCAACACGGTGGAAGAGGTCTACGAAAGCCTGCGGCGGGTAAAGCGAGCCGGCTACGCCGTGGCCTTCGGCGAGGTGACGCCCGGCGTGGTCGGCATCGCCGCGCCGGTCTACGATGCCGGCCGCAGCCCCGTCGCCAGCGTATGCGTGACGATTGCCGGCCACCTCGTCAACGGCAACGACATCGACGAGATCAGCGCCCATGTGCGCCAGGCAGGCCGGGAGATCAGCGAGGCGCTGTCGCTGGAGCGGGAGAATGGGAAGGTTGGCTGACAGTTATCTCATTTAGTGAGATGATTGTTGACTTCACATGGTTCGCCACGCATCCTTGCCCCGGCAACCGGCGAGCGAGGACCCATGAAGAAGATCGACATTTTCAACCACATCTGGCCGAAACCTTTCTTCGAGGCGCTGATCGCGCATGTCGGCGAGATGACCGACATCACCATGCGCTCGGGCGCGGTGCCGATGATGACGGAGCTCGACCGGCGCTTCGAGGTCATGGACATGTTCGGCGAGGACTATCGCCAGGTCCTCTCGCTCGCCTCGCCGCCCTTGGAGAAGATCGCCGGGCCGGAAAAGGCGCTGGAGCTTTCCCGCATCGGCTCCGACTCCATGGCCGAGCTTTGCGAACGATATCCGGAGAGGTTCCCCGCCTTCATCGGCACGGCGCCGATGAACAATCCCGACGCACTGGTTGAAGAATCGAGACGCGCCGTCGAGACGCTCGGCGCGGTCGGCATGCAGATATTCACCAACATCGCCGGAAAGCCGCTCGACCTGCCCGAGTTCGAGCCCTTCTTCGACTATATGGCCTCGACCGGGAAGCCCGTGTGGATGCACCCCGCGCGGGGCGAGAGCTTCCCCGACTATCAGTCTGAGAGCCGTTCCGAATATGAGATCTGGTGGACCTTCGGTTGGCCCTACGAGACGTCCGCCGCCATGGCGCGTCTCGTCTTCTCCGGCATCTTCGACAGATATCCCGGCCTCAAGGTCATTACCCATCACGCCGGCGGCATGGTGCCCTTCTTCGAGGGGCGCGTCGGCCCCGGCTGGGACCAGATGGGCAAGCGCACCACCGACCGCGATCTTGCTGCCGCCTTGAAGGCGCTGAAGCGGCCGCATCTCGACTATTTCAAGGCCTTCTACGCCGACACGGCGTCTTTCGGCTCGCGCAAGGCCATCGAGCACGCGATCGCGTTTTTCGGAGAGGATCACGTGCTCTTCGCCTCCGATGCGCCTTTCGATCCCGAGGGCGGGCCGATGTATATCCGCGAAACGATCGGCATCCTGGACACGCTCGACGTGTCCGAGGCGACACGCAGGAAACTCTACCAGGACAATGCCGTCGAGCTTCTTGGATTGACCATCTGAGGGGAGGGGCGATGGATGCGCCCCGCTACTTGCGGTCCGAAGACACTCTAGAGCATTGATCCGTAACGGATATTCCAGAGATAAGCAGAATCGATCATCCGGTATACTGAAAATCGGCCGGTGAAGCGATCGTGTGCGAGGTCTGGAACTTCGGCGCGGTGTGAAGCGTTTCCGCGTTGGCATATTTTTCAAGCGCGCTCCACTCCAGAAGTCATAGTTACAAAGGAAATTTGGCACTAGAGGTGCTTTAGGACGCACTTGTGGACGGAGTGGTCAACTCTGTTTTCGAGTTCTAAGCACGATTGACAGGGCCTGGGAAGAAATGCAGATTGTATACCGCTAGGATGCATCGGTACCCGACATGTCTTGCAGATGAGGAGCGATTGATGGCGCGGGAGCACGAAGCTGAGGAAGAGACGGCGCTGGCAGCGCTGCTGCAGACTTATTCCGTCGAGGTGACGGCACGCGACGAGCGGTCGCTCGGTGCGGTTGCCGAGATTCTCCGGCCTGGAACGGAAGTGTTCGTCGCCAACCTGCCGAACGAGAGCGCCGAGGTGCTCGTCAGGGCGGCGGCAAGGCTGCGCCGTGCCGGCCTGACGCCGGTGCCGCACATCGTTGCCCGCAACATCGGCAGCCGGCGGGAGTTCAAGGAGATGCTGGCGGGCCTTGCCGGCGAGGCGGAGGTGCAGAAGGCGCTGGTGCTGGGCGGCGACCGCGACCGGCCGGCGGGCGAATTCGACACTGCCCTTCAACTCATTCAGACGGGACTTCTTCAAGAGCACGGCATCCGGCGGATCGCCGTCGCCTGCTATCCGGAAGGTCACCCGCGTATCGCCGACGACGTGCTGTGGCAGGCGCTTCGCGATAAACTCGATGCCGCCGCCGAGGCCGGGCTCGATGCAGCTTTGGTGAGCCAGTTCCTGTTCGATCCGCAACTTGTCGTGACCTTTGCCAAAGCGCTCCGCAGCGCCGGCATTGCGGCCCCCTTGCGTGTGGGCGTCGCCGGACCGGCCAACCGGACAAAGCTCATGAAATACGCCCTTCGCTGCGGTGTCGGCGCCTCCTTGCGCGTGCTCAGGGAACGCGGCAATCTGGCTCGGAACGTGCTTGCGGGTTTCACGCCTGATGAGCTTCTGGGCGAGATCGCGCTTGCCCAGGCGGTTGACCCGTCTCTCGGCATCGCCGGGGTCCACTTCTTCACCTTCGGCGACCCGGCACGCTCCGCCCGCTGGGCCGAGGAGCAGCGGCAGCCCAGCCGCCAGGACGCCATGGCCGGCGCGTAAGGATCATCGAACTCATGCATCGCAGGGAGGAAACCATGCAGAACCTGGAACAGAAATTGAAAAGCGCCGGCAATCCGGTGGAGATGCTGCGCCATTCACGGATCGGCGCCTACATCTATCCGGTGGTGCCGCCCGAGTTCACCAACTGGCGCGACGAGCAGCGCGCCTGGCGCGAAACGGCGGTGCTGTTCGACCAGTCGCATCACATGGCTGAATTGATGATCGAGGGGCCGGATGCGCTCAAGCTCCTGTCGTATCTCGGCGTCAACAGCTTCGCCAATTTCTCCGTCGACAAGGCCAAGCAGTTCGTGCCTTGCAGCCACAGCGGCCACGTCATCGGTGATGTGATCCTGTTCCACCTGGCCGAGAACCAGTACCTCATCGTCGGCCGCGTGCCGGCCATCAACTGGGTCGAGTTCAATGGCAAGACCGGTGGCTACGACGTCAAGCTCGACCGTGACGACCGTTCGCCCGGCCGCCCGATGGGTAAGCCGGTGGTGCGCCGGCGCTACCGCTATCAGATCCAGGGCCCGGCGGCGATGAAGATCCTGGAGAAGCTGAACGGCGGGCCGCTGCCCGAGGTCAGGTTCTTCAACATGGATACCATCCGGATCGGCGGCCGCACGGTGCGCTGCCTGCGCCACGGCATGTCGGGCGAGCCCGGGCTGGAGGTCTGGGGGCCTTACGAGGAGGGCGAGGAGGTGCGCGCCACCATCCTTGAGGCGGGAGCCGAGTTCGGCATCGTGCCCGTCGGCTCACGCGCCTACGCCACCAACACGCTGGAATCGGGCTGGATCCCCTCGCCGCTGCCGGCCGTCTACACGGGCGAGGAGATGAAGGCCTTCCGCGAGTGGCTGCCGGGCGACGGCTACGAAGGCACAGGTTCGATCGGCGGCAGCTTCGTCTCCGACAACATCGAGGACTATTATCTGACGCCATACGAGATGGGCTACGGGCCGTTCGTCAAGTTCGACCACGACTTCATCGGCCGCGAGGCGCTGGAGAAGATCGCCGACAGGCCGCACCGCCGGAAGGTGACCTTCGCCTGGAACGCCGACGACGTGGCCAAGGTCTTCCGCTCGCTTCTGGAGCCTGGTATCGACAGCTATAAATATATCGATCTGCCGCTGTCGAACTATGCCTCGTCGAACTACGACAAGGTGACGAAGAACGGCAAGACCGTCGGCTTCTCCATGTTCTCGGGCTACAGCTACAATGAGCGCTCCATGCTGTCGCTGGGCACGGTCGACCCCGATGTCCAGATCGGCGAGGTGCTCACCCTCGTGTGGGGCGAGGAAGGTGGCGGCACGGAGAAGACCACCGTCGAGCCGCACAAACAGCTGGAGATCCGCGTCAAGGTCTCGCCCGTGCCCTACTCGCGGGATGCCCGCGAAACCTACGCCGAGAGCTGGCGGACCAAGCAGGCGGTGTAGCCCATTTCCCTCCCCTGGAGAGCGTCTAGCCCCAGGGGAGGGAATACGCTTGACAAGCCGTTGTATACAGAAGGTATTCTTGGGCCCACCGAACAAGCTGCGAAGATCAGGGCGAGGGCGATGAGACGCACGGCGGACAAGAAGCGGGACAGCCAGACCTTCAAGGCGCTGCTCGGCGTGCGCGAGCTCGTGCTGGGCGGTGCGGTGCCGCCGGGCGAGCGGCTGTCGGAGGCGGTTCTTGCCGAGCGGCTCGGCATCTCGCGAACGCCGCTGCGCGCCGCCCTTGCGCGCCTTGAGCAAGAGGGGCTCCTGGAGCAAATCCCCTCCGGCGGCTACGCGGCCCGCAGCTTCACCATGGCCGACGTCTTCGACGCCATCGAGCTGCGCGGCGTTCTGGAAGGCACGGCCGCGCGGCTTGCCGCCGAGCGCGGCGTCCCGCCAGCTCGGATGAAGGCCATCAAGCAGCTTGTGTCCGAGCTCGACAAGACCTTTCGCGGCCGCCCGGAGGACATGCTGTTCGACCAGTATGTGGAGCTCAACGCCGAGTTCCACGCCATGCTGGCAACGCTTCCGGGAAGCGAAATGATGCGGCGCGAGGTGGAGCGGGCCGCGCACCTTCCCTTCGCCTCGCCCAGCGCCTTCCTGGAAAAGCAGGAGGATGTGCTCGCCTTCCGCCTTTCCTTGGTGCACGCCCAGCGCCAGCATCGGGAGATCGTCTCAGCCATCGAGATGCGCGAAGGTGGGCGCGCGGAGGCGCTGGCGCGCGAGCACGCGCGGCTGGCGCGCCAGAACATGGAGTTCGTGCTGGACGAGGACCGAAGCCTGATCCCCCGTGTGCCGGGGCTGGCGCTGGTTTCGGCTTGATTTGCAAGAGCCCCGCGCGGGCGAGAGACGAGGAAAGAAGACGCTGAGAAATTGAAGTGGGGGCGGCGCGAAATCGGCGGTTGCGCTGTTCCGACTGGTCCAATCGATGCAACGGCATGGCTCCATGCAGCACGCGAGTTGCCTACCTATCTCGAATATGCATCAGCGTTCTCCTCCCATTTCGCTGATGGTTCCCCTCTGGAGGTTTTCTGACCTTCATCTTGGCCGGGCCGCTGTGCCCGGCTTTTTTCTGCCAGTAAGACAACGTGTTCACAGCCGGCATTTCCCCTTACGGTTGCCACGAGCTTGGGTGCCCGGAGGAGGCTGAGAGCGAGGCGCGCTCCAAACGCGCCGTAGTGAGCTCGCGGCAGGATGAAATGACTTCATTTTGTATACGGGTTATGCTTTTGTATACAGACTATGATTATCTAGGTGGCGAAAATGCCAGAGGGGACAACAGATGCAGTTATGCGGCATCGCCCGAACAGTCTTGACCGCTGCGGCGGTGATCACAACACTTGCTTCAGCACGGGCGGCGGATCTGGTGATCGCAATGCCCAACTGGCCGTCCGGCCAGGCAACGGCCAATATCCTCAAGGTCAGTATCGCAGAGAAGTTTGGACTTGATGCCGAGGTCCGCGCGATGGGCACGCTGTCGGCATTCGGCGGGCTGGATTCTGGCGAAGTGGACATTCATCCCGAGGTCTGGCGTCCCAATCTTGATGACTTGATCAGGAAATATGAGAGCGACAAGGGAAGCGTGATCGTCAGCCTGGTCGGTGTGCCGGCATGGCAGGGTCTTTGCGCGACCCCGGAAGCCGCCACCGAGCTTGGCATCAAGGATGTGGCGGATCTTAGCGACCCGGAAAAGGCGGCCGCGCTCGACACGGATGGCGACGGGCGAGGCGAGATGTGGATCGGCGCGTCGACATGGTCTTCGACAGGCATCGAGCGGGTCAGGGCCAACAGCTACGGCTATGCAGAGACCCTGACACTCGTCGAGGCCGAAGAGGACGTGGGGATGGCCGCGGTCGATGCAGCCGTGGCGACCGGGCAGCCCATGGTTTTTGCGTGCTATGCGCCGCACCACGTTTTCAAGCTCCATGACATCGTCCGGCTCACGGAGCCGGCGCACGACCGGTCGAAATGGAAAATCGCGCCCGCGGATGACCCGCTTTGGATCTCCAAGTCAAGCGCGTCCGTGGCCTGGGGCATCTCGCATTTCCACATCGCCTATTCGACGAAGTTCGGCGAAGAACACCCGGATGTGGCGGCATTCTTGGAAAAGGTCAATTTCAGGTCGGCGGAGGTGAACGCCATGACCTATGCGCTCCAGGTCGAGCGCCAGGATCCGCACGACTATGCGAAGAAATGGGTCGCCGACAATGGGGCGCGCGTCGAAGAATGGGTGAAGCCATGACAGGGAAGAAGGCGATGGAAAAACGCTCCGCGGCTTCCCCCGTTACGCGCAACGCCCATTTGCATCGTCGGATCTTCGCGGCCGTGCTTCTGGTGGCCTTCGGTCTTGGAACCACGCCCACCCATGCCGAAACGCAGATATTCGATCCGCAAACCCGCAAATGGGTGAAATATGACCGGCAGACGGCGACGAGATATTTCGCCCGCAACAAGCAGCCGCCGGAAGCCTTTCGCCGTCAGGTCGTCAAGTTCCGCACCGCGGAGGAACCGGGCACGATCATCATCGACGGCAACCAGCATTTCCTCTATCTGGTTCAGCCCAATCACCAAGCGATCCGCTACGGCATCGGCGTCGGGCGGGAGGGATTCGGATGGGCCGGTATAGTCAGGGTAGGGCGGACGGCGGAGTGGCCGACCTGGACACCGCCGGCGGAGATGGTCGAGCGTGATCCCAATGCCCGGCAATGGGCGGCCGGCATGCCCGGCGGTCCGGACAATCCTCTCGGTGCGCGGGCGCTTTATCTTTATGAAGGCGACCAGGATACAATCTACCGCATCCACGGTACACCCGAGCCTTGGACGATCGGGCTTGATGTATCGTCGGGCTGTATCCGCATGAACAACGACGACGTTATCGACCTGCATTCCCGCATTGCGGTGGGGGCCAAAGTGATTGTGCTGATGCAAGGCGCAGCGCTCTACAAGGGTGTTTGAGAACAAGGACGTTCGAAGGGGACGTCATATTGGAGAGGGGAAACAATGCTGATGTCGCCGCTTCAGTTCAGGGGCCCAGGTGTGTCCGCCACCGGAGTCTTCATGGCAAGCCTGATACTGCTTGCCGGGTGTGCTTCGAGCCCCGAACCCGCGCCACAGGAGATGGCCCGGTCCAGTCATCAGACGGCACCCGCCGACTTACAGCTTTTGTGTGCGAGTGCCGCGGCGAACTCCGTGGGGGTAGAGGGTGCCAGGGTGCTCCCGGTCAGTTCGCAACAGCTTGACGCCGGCAACTACCAGGTCGAACTCGATGCCGCCGGCAGCAGGATGAGCTGCATCATCGATGGCGAGGGAAACGTCACGTCGATCCAGCCTTCGTAGGACAGGCACGCCCGCGCGTACGTCGCTGCCAAACTCGCCGCACCTGAAGTCGGCTTTTGAAACGCATTCAGAACAATTTGTTATTTCGGCGGTTACCTGATCGCGGGTACGATCCCTCGAAGAAGTAGAAGAAAAACGATTCAAGGGAGAGGCATCATGATTTCCCGCATACTCCTCATCGCCGGCTGTGCAACGGCCCTTTCGCTGACGCCCGTCATGACGTCCGGAACCGGCTTTTCGCCCGCCGCGCTCTCGATCGACGCTCATGCCAAGAACGGTGGCAACGGGAACGGCGGCGGCAATGGCGGAGGTGGCGGAAATGCCGGCGGCAAGAGCAGCAAAGCAAGCAATGGCAACGGCCACAAATCTGGCGGCAAAGCGCGCTCGACCGCCGGCATCGAACACCGCTCCACGAAGCGTGGAGGCCAGGGCAGCGGCGGGCCACGGAATCTGGGAGAGTTTGTTGGCGGTGTGTTCGGTGCGGCGCGCAATGCCTTGGGCGTCGGCCGCAAGACGGCGAAAAGTGAAAGCCGTTCGACAGGCAAGGTGCGCGGCAATGGCCCAGCGGCGGGCAACCGCGTACTTGCCCACAAGCCGATCCCGGTACCGCAGCCGAGGCCGGACCATGAGTCGAATTTCCATGCCAAGCTGGCCGGGCTCAACTCGCTCAACCGCAATTACCACGCCTATCTCAACGCCAATGATCCGAAGATGGCCGCCATCCAGGACTACGTCTTGGCTTCAGCCGAGTACGAAATCGCCACCGAGGATCTGGCCGCACTTCAGATCGAGCTCGCCGCCGCCGCGGAGGCTTTCGCCGCGCTTGTCGGCGGCATCGAGCCTTACGATGGTTTCAGCTATGACGACCTTACGGTCGAAGAGCTGCACGACCGGCTGGACGCTCTTCAGACGATCGACACCACGGGGTTGACCGTCGACGAGATCGCCATACTGGAAGCCGAACGCCAAGACCTGCAAACGGCACTCGCCAGCGAGGAGCTGGAGGCTTTCCAGGCGGCCGAAGCCGAAGCGATCGAGCTGGAGACGGACCTGACCGAGCTTGAAGGCGCGGTCACCGATGAGGCGCTCGAGGAAGCTCTGCTTGCCGGCGCCAACCCGAACCGCGTCGAGCAGTATGGTGCGGAGAACTACGTCGACCAGGAGATGCTGGACTGGGCGAAGGATCTCCTCGGCGTCGGCGATGCCCATGGCAAGATCGATGAGGTCCGTACCGTGCTGGAAAGCGAGGAACCGCCGAGGGACGAGGAACTCGTCGCGAGCGAATAAGCACGCCGCCGGTTTACCCTCAATCTTATAAAAGCGCTCTCGTTCGGCTGAATGAGAGCGCTTTTCCACTTTGCCAGCGGAGGGGTGCTGCTCACACCTCTCCCCAGATCGCCTCCGCAGTCTTCACCACCAGCTCCAGCTTGCGCTTCTGGTCGTCCTCGGTGATGAGATTGCCTTCCTCCGTCGAGGCGAAGCCGCATTGCGGGGCGATGCCAAGCTGGTCGAGATCGGCATATTTGCCTGCCTGGTCGAACTTGCGCCTCAAGTCGTCGAGAGGCTCGAGGTCGGGTACCTTGGTGGTGATGAAGCCCGGCAGCACGCGCTTCTTGCCCTTCGGCAAGAGGCGTAGCGGCTCCAGCCCGCCGGCGCGATCCGTGTCGTACTCCATGAAATAGATGTCGACGCCCGTCTTGTTGAATACGGCATCGGCCGCCGGATCGTAGGCACCCTCGGCAACCCAGGTGGACTTGAAGTTGCCGCGGCACATATGCATGCCGATCAGCATGTCCTCCGGCCGATCCTTGATGGCGTCACGCATCATCTTGGCGTACTGGTCGATGAGCCAGTCCGGGTCGAGCCCCTCCGCCTTCTTTTCGGCGCGGATCTTCGGGTCGCACAGATAAGCGAAGAAGATGTCGTCCATCTGCAGATAGCGGCAGCCTGCCTCGTAGAATTTTTTCACCGCCTTGGCATAGGTGCGGGCGAGATCGGCGAAGAGAACTTCGAGATCCTGATATTCCTTCGGGTGGACGTCCTCCTTGGCCACCCGAAAGTGGCAGCAGCTCGGGCCCGGAATGGAGATCTTCGGCGTTACCTTGGCCACCGACGCCAGATACTTGAAATGGTCGAGCATCGGGTGATCGTCGGGAAAGTCCAGCTTGCCGGTGATGGTCGGGAAGATTGGCCGCACGGTTGCGCCGTGGAACTGCAGGCCCTGCTCTCCTTCCCGCTCCTCCAGATCAAGGCCTTCGAGAGCACCCATGAAGTCGAAGTGCCAGAAGGAGCGGCGCAGCTCTCCATCGGTGACGGCCTTCAGGCCTAGGTTCTGCTGCATCTTCACCACGTCGGTGACGGCGGCGTCCTCGACGTCCTTGAGCTCTTCGGCCGAGATGGATTTGTCCTCGTAGAACTTCTTGCGCGCCTCCTTGACGGGAACCGGGCGCAGAAGCGAACCGACATGGTCGGCGCGATAAGGCGGAGTATGGGTCGTCATGGCTTCCTCGATTTTCGGGACTTGGCGAGCGCCTGGGAGCACCCTTTGGATGATGCCCATGTTTACGCCTTTGGCCGCGTGCTGCAAGGCACCGAAAGCGGTTTATGGCCCGGCTTCGAGCAATGCGCGGGAAAATCCGGGCTCGGCCATCCGGATCGTGCCGTCGGGCAGCTTCAGGAGCCGGTCGACGGCAATGCCGTAGTACCGCAGTCGCATGTCGAGCGTACGGACGGCCTCGTCGATCCTGCCGCTATCGGCTTCGCGGAGGGCCTGGTGCATGATTTTTCCCAGCCCCAGGCGCATCTGCAACAGCATGTCGGCGAAAGCGTTCGGATCGGGCGCATCCAGCACGCCTTCCCTGGCGCCCTCGGCCAGAATGTCGGCGATGAGAGGTGCGACGACGGCGCTCACCGCCTGATCGATGCGGTGGAAAAGCACGATGTTTTCCGGCCGGAAGATGACGTCGAAGGTGCTGCGCATCTGTGGCGCCAGCTCCACCTTCAGGCGCCGTGAGCCGGCGAACAGGGCGTTGAGCCGCTCCACCGCGTCGAGCGACGGGTCGTCGATGATAGGCTGGAGCTCGGCAAGGCTCTCGCGTGCCAGCCGGGCCGACAAGGCCTCCAACAGCGCCTCCTTGGAGGCGAAATAGTGATAGAAGGCGCCCTTCGAGATGTCCGCTTCGCGGATAATGTCGTTGACGGTCGTGTTGTCATAGCCGTGCTTGAAGAAGAGGCGCTGGGCGCAGTCGAGAAGCTCGGCGGAGCGGATTTCCGGCGGCTTGATCACACGGGTCACGCAACAACTCTCCTTGCGGCATGTCAAAGACGGACTGCCAGGCACGTGGAACCCGTGCGCGGCAAACCCGCTTCGGGACGACATTAGACCGACGGTCGGTCTAATGCTATAGCTACCGCCGCCCAATGCCGGAATCAACCGCCACCAGGAGACGACCATGCCACTGATGCGCCTTCTGATCGGGCTTTTGGCCCTGGCCGTCATTGCGGCCGCGGCCATATGGTATACGTGGCGGCCGGCTGAGGTTTCGGTCGTGAGCCCGACGCGTGGTGACGCTGCGGAGATCGTCTATGCCAGCGGCGTGGTCGAGCCCCGGCGCTGGGCGAAGGTCACGCCCCTGGTGCGGGAGCGGATCGTCGAGCAATGCGATTGCGAAGGCTCCAGGGTGGAAAAAGGTGACGTGCTCGCCCGACTGGACACCGGGGAGGCGGAAGCCGCCCTTGCCGAGCTCGAAGCGCGGCTGTCGCTGGCGCAGGGCGAGTTGAGGCGCCTTTCCGTGCTTGCCGAAAGGAATGCGACCAGCCAACAATCCGTCGATAGGGCGCAGAGCGAAGTGAACCAGCTCGAAGCGCTGGTGGCGGGGCAGAAGGCACGGCTCGAAAGCTATGTCTTGCGCGCGCCCAGCGCCGGTGTCGTCTTGAGGCAGGATGGCGAGGTGGGCGAGGTGGCCGACCTTGGCACGGTGCTTTTCTGGGTGGGCGACCCAAGCCCGCTCCTCGTCGTTGCCGACGTCAATGAGGAGGACATACCGCGCGTCGAGCCGGGCCAGCGCGCGCTGCTCAGCTCCGACGCCTTTCCCGGCCGGCAGCTCGAAGCGGTCGTCGACAGCATCACGCCCAAGGGCGATCCCGTCTCGAAGACCTATCGGGTACGCTTCCGCCTGCCGGAGGAGACGCCGCTGATGATCGGCATGTCGGTCGACGTCAACGTCGTCGTCCGCGTTTCGAAAGACGCGCTGCTGATCCCCTCGGTTGCCGTTGAGGGAAACCGCGCCTTCGTCGTCGAAGAAGGCGAGGCGCGGCTGCGGGAAGTCGAGATCGGTATTCGCGGTACGGAGAAGGTGGAGGTGCTCACCGGCCTTACCGAGGATGCACGCATCGTCTCACCCTACCCGCAGGACCTCGATGACGGCGCGCGGGTGAGCGTTTCCGCCGAGGACGGGTGAGAAGGCCATGCAGCTCATCCTGGAGATCGCCTTCACCCATATTGCCGGGCGTGGACGGCAGACGCTGGTCGCCGTCATCGGCGTTGCGGTCGGCGTCGGCTTCTCCATCGCCATGGCGGCGCTCATGGAGGGCGGACAGGACGACTTCGTCGAGCAGCTCGTCAACACCATGCCGCACGTCGAGGTGACCGACGAGGAGCGTTCGGCGCGCAGTCAGCCGGCAGAGGCCCTCTTCGCCGTCACCGAGATCTCGGGCCTCAGGCCGCGCGAGGACCGTCGCGGCATCATCAATCCGACGGCCGCCCTTGCCTGGCTCGAAGGATGGATTCCCGGCCGCTTCGCGCCCAGCTTGAACGCGCAAGGGGTAGTGCGCTTTTCCGGCCGTGAGGTTGGCGCCACAATCATCGGCGTCGACCCGCAGAGCGAACGCGGCGTTTCCCCCATCGTCGGCGAATTCGTCGCCGGCGATTTCGCAGCGCTGACGGCGGGCGGCAACAACGTCGTCATCGGCGATACCATGGCCGAGCGGCTGGGCGCGGAGCTTGGCGACACCGTCACCGCCGTTTCCTCGCAGGGGCTGACACGCAACTTCAGGATTGTCGGCCTTTTCCATACGGGTACGACGGCGCGCGACGAGGGCGAGGCCTATGCGCTTTTGAAGAACGCGCAAATCCTGGCGGAGCGGCCGAATGCCGTCAACAAAATCCGCATCAAGCTCGATGATCCCAACAAGGCGCCGATGGTGGCGCGCCGCGTCGAGGCCGAGCTTGGCTACAAGGCCGTGGCCTGGCAGGAGGCGAACGAGTCGATCCTTGAAGCGCTCGTCGTGCGCAACGTCATCATGTACACGGTCGTCGCGGCCATCATGCTGGTGGCCGGCTTCGGCATCTTCAACATCATCTCCACGATCACCCACGAGAAAGCACGCGACATCGCCATCATGAAGTCGCTCGGCTTTGCCGAGAGCGACATGCGTCACCTCTTCCTGCTCGAAGGCGTGGTGATCGGCTTTGGCGGCTCCGCGCTCGGCTGGGTGCTCGGCTTCGGCCTTGTCTACGCCCTGTCGCTGGTGCGGTTCGAGCTTGCCGCCACGGGCCAGGAGATGACGCAGCTGCCCGTCGCCTGGAGCATCTGGCACTATCTCATCGCATCCGGCTTCGCGCTGGCTTCGGCAGCGGTGGCCGGTTATCTGCCGGCGCGGCGCGCGGCCAGGCAGAATCCGGTCGACATCATACGGGGCGCGACATGAGCGCGCTGATCGAAGCGGAGAACCTGACGCGCATCCTGCACGAGACAGTGCCCGTTACCCTGGTCAAGGACGTCTCTCTCACTGTCGGCGAAAGCGAGTTTATCGCCGTCACCGGCCCGTCGGGCTCCGGTAAGTCGTCGCTGCTTTATCTGCTCGGCCTGCTCGACCGGCCAACGAGCGGGACGCTCAAGGTAGGCGGACGTGACGCCGAGCCGATGGGCGAGGGGGAGCGCGCCAGGACCCGCCTTTCCATGCTCGGCTTCGTGTTCCAGTTCCATTTCCTGCTGCCCGAATTCTCCGCGCGCGAGAATGTCGAAATTCCCATGCGCAAGCTCGGCCGGTGGAGCCGTTCTGAGATGCGCGCGCGGGCGGCGGAGATTCTGGAATCGCTCGGCCTCGAAGGTCATATCGATAAGCGCCCAGACCAGCTTTCGGGCGGACAACGCCAGCGCGTGGCGGTGGCGCGGGCGCTTGCCAACGACCCGCCACTGATCCTTGCCGACGAGCCGACGGGCAGCCTCGACACCAAGAGTTCCGAGCAGGTGTTCAAGATCCTCGAGGCGCTGGTGCGCGAACGTGGCAAGACGGTCGTCGCCGTCACCCACGACCTCGGCATGGCCGCCCGCATGGACCGCCGCATCCATCTGGTGGACGGCATGGTCGAGGCCGGTGAAGATGTTGCCGGCGCACAAGCGCAGAAGACCTGAGGGAAAGGGCAAAAAAAAGCGCCTGTCGGGGGAGGAGGTCCGACAGGCGCCTTTTTGGGTGGCCAGCACTTGGGAGGAGGATAAGGCTGGCCTGGCTCGACAGGGTTTGGGAGGAGGAGAACCCCGTCGAGAACTTGAGGCTTACATAGTCCGGTCACGGCACGGTTTAAAGGGGCGAAACGCATATCTGCCTTGCATTTTTGTGCAGTGCGGCATTCGGGCGCAGCCAGCGCGGCCCTTCCGCAGCCATAACACCAGTTGGGTAGGGCTATGCTCAACCTATAGGTGTTGATTCTTACCCGATTCCCTCCGCAACAATACGGTTAAATCCCAAGTATCTTGCCTTCTCTGATCACCTCAGGGTTGAGAGAATCATTTTCGTCCGCTATGGAGATTACAACTATAGGTATAAATCGAGGTCCTCATGCGACTGCGCCTGCTAATCCCCCTGGCAATATTCCTCACGTCTCCTGCTCTTGCCGCCGACATGATCTATGAGGAGCCGACGCCCGCTCCCGCCGTCGTAGCGCCGATGCCCACCTATGACTGGGGCGGTTTCTACATCGGCGTCGATGGCGGCCATGGTTGGGGAAAAACCGATACTGACCTGTATCTCGACCCCAAGGGCGCGTTCGGGGGCGCCTTCGTGGGTTACGATTACCAGTTCGACGATTGGGTTCTCGGCATTGAAGGCGACTTTCAATACGCCAATATCAAGCACGAGATATCGGACGGCGACGACACACTTCGCACCAGGATCGGCTATGATGTCCAATGGTTCGGAAGCGCACGCATGCGCGCTGGCACTGCAACAGGCCCTTTCCTGCCCTATGTGACGGGCGGTGTGGCTTTCGGCAAAGGAGATGTGCTGCAGAACGTGGGGAGCATCGTCGATGGCATAGAACTCGACTATAAATACAGCGATAAGGCTGTCGGCTACACGGTCGGCGCGGGCGCCGATTACGCCTTCAACAAGAGGTTTTTCGGCAGGGTCGAATATCAGTACCTGGATTTCGGTGAATTCCACTATTCCTACGACAACCGAAGCCAAGAGGACATTTCTGTCACAATGCACACCGTGCGCGCGGGACTCGGCCTCAAGTTCTAGGGCAATCCGCAGAGGTGTAGTTCCGCGCGGCTGCACCTGGAGCAATTCCAGGAAAAGTGGAAACCAGTTTTCCGTCCGAAATTGCGACAAAACAAGGAGTTAGACAAGTTCATCGCTTCATGGAATCGATGAACTGTTCTATTCCCTGCTCGGCAGGGCGGCTTCTCGCCTTTTGCATCGCTGTCCGGAACACATCGGACGAGCGTCCTCATTCCCGCCGTTCAGGCCACCTTGTCCGAGTGGACCGTCGCCGGCGCCATCAGCCTATGGCTTACCCACCGCCGCACATAGGCGTTCGTCTTGACGGCTATTGGGGTCTTCAGCCGATTGAACGCATGCGGCGCCTCCGGCACGACCGTCAGTTCTGCGTTTCCGTTGGCGGCGTTCCAGCGTTCGGCCATCTGCAGGGTGTCGTCCAGCAGCGGGTCAAGAGCGCCAACCAGAAAGAGTGCCGGCGGAAGGCCTGTCAGTTCCCCGTAGAGCGGAGAGATATCCGGTCTGCGCCGTTCTTCCTCGCTCCTGTTCGCTGTCAGCCGCTTGAGGTTGCGAAAGGCTGACGGGCCGTGCAGCACCAGTGTCTCGGGCCCCGCGGCGCGCAGGCTCGGGCTGCCGCTCAGGTCATAGGCGCCGTAAAACAGCACCGCCCCGGCAAGCCCGGAAACCTGCCCCGCATCGCGTAGGGCAAGCAGCGCGCACGCCGCCAGATGCGCGCCGGCCGATTCGCCGCCGATGACGATGCGGTCCGTCCCGAATTCGCTCTCGCCGTTCTCCACGAGCCAGAAGGCCGCCTTGCGGCAGTCCTCGATGCAGAGATCGAGCCGGTTGTCGAGCGCCAAGCGGTAATCGACACTCACCACGGCCATACCGCATTCCGCGGCGATCATCGCGTTGCATGGGTCGTCGCAGCGCGCGTTGCCGACGATCCACGCGCCGCCATGGATATCGAGATAGACACCCCTGGGCCGGGTGTTTGGACGCAGGATCCGAACCCGGACCCGCCCGCCATCGAACGTCACCTCGCGCATCTCGACGTCTACGTTCAAGCGCTGCAGATAGGGCTGCGGGCGAAGCTGCCCCATCCGCATAACGCCGTGCATGAGAAAGGCCTTGATCCGCCCACGCGGGCGGAACTTCGGCATCCAGGCGAGCTTCCGGTTCAGGCGTCTGGCCTCGGTGATATCGGCGGGGTCGAGACGAAGAAGCATGTCTGAATTCAATACGCCGGGGCAGGACACGTCCAGGAGGTTGGTTGGGCCACCTATGGGTTTTCGATAGGATGCCCGCTTTTCCAAGATCGCGGAACCCTTGAGAAGCGGCCGTTGCAGCTTCAACCGAACCAGATCAGCAACCGGTGGCCGGCAAAAAAGTTCCGGCAGCAGCGTCGACCGCCACACTGGACCTTGCAGCATCATTGTGCGATTCTCCGACTCACTGCGGACCGTCAAAGGCAACCGCAGGGCCGGCATTCAGGCAATGCCCCTGACTCCCGGGGGCGCCGGTCTCAGTTCTCCCAGCGGGGGCGCGGGGAGAAGTGCGGGCGTTACAGCGACAGGTCCAGGATGCGGCCTTCGAACAGGCGGTCGCGCGAGCCTTCGAGGTGTTTGCGCATGGCCTCACGCGCGTCCTCGGCACGGCCCTCCACGATGGCGTTGTAGATGGTGCGGTGCTCTTCGAGCACATGCTCCAGCCCTCCGCGCGTGGGTCCCTGCAGCGACAGGCCGTGCAGGTGCATGCCGACCGCGATGTGCCGCTTCAGCGCCTCCATGGAGGAAGCATAGAAGTGGTTGTTCGAGGCGTCGGTGATGGCCTTGTGGAAGCTGAAATCGGCGTCCTCGCGGTGCAGCTTGTGCTGGGTCGCGTCCTTCATCTGGTTGAGGGCTGCGGCGATCTTGGCGATAGCCGCCTTGTCGCGCCGCTTGGCGGCGTAATAGGCCGCGTCCGGCTCCAGCGTCAGGCGGAATTCGTAGCAGCGCTGGATGTCGGCGATGTTCTCCACCGGCGCATAGGCGAGCACGGCCGCCGGCGGCAGTTCGCCGCGCACGAAGCTGCCTGCACCCTGCCGCGAGTAGATGATACCTTGCTCCTTCAGCCGGCTTAGAGCATCGCGCACGATGGGCCGCGAAACGTCGAACATGGCGGCAAGGTCGTGCTCGGCCGGCAGGCGGCTTTCAGGCCCGTACTCACCCGTTTGAATGCGCTCCAGAAGCTTGCCGTAGACGAGATCGACCAGCTTGACGGGGCGCCCGCGCGGCGACGGCGCCTCTGCGCCCTTGTCCGCACCGGTGGTTGCATTCTCCGTCATCGGCCTGTCCATTCCCGTTCCCGGCTCCTAAGCGTCCCGGCTATATCCGCCGACCTCTCCGCGAGCAAACCGCTCAACACGTCCACGCGTCCGAATCCGCCTGACTTTACCACACAGGGCAAGACGACGCCTGTTTCACCGGTCAATTCGAACCAGGGTAGTCCCGGCGCGGCTTCGCCCAAGGGCACGGCCACGCCCGCGCCGAGCGCCGTACAGACCGCCAGGGCCGTGTCGCCGCCGCCCAATGCCAGGAGATCCGGCCTCACCTGGCGGACAAGCCTGACGACACCCTCGGCGAACTGCGCGGCCACCTCGTCCGGCCGCGCCGTCATCCCGCCAGTACAATGCAGGAGGAGCGGCAGGCGCGGATTGTCGATCCGTGGCAAGCGGCCATCCGGTGCCGTAACGACCATGAGGTCGGCCCGTGCAGCCTTGAGATGGGCGATCTGAGCTTCGGTAATCGGATCGCGGGAACCGAAGGCGAAGACAACAGCACCGGAGCGTGGCATCGGGGCGGAGGAGGGGCGGCGCTCTGCCTCCAGCATAGCCGCAAAGGCCTGGCCCAGCCCGCGGCCCCCTATCGCCAGCGTCTGCGACCAGTCCGTCCCGGCAGCGATGTCCAAAAGGTCCCGGTCGTGCTTGGCATCGGCAACATCCACAGCCAATCCCGCCCCGTCGAACAGCGCGGCAACCGGTATGCGATGCTCCACGCCCCGGCCGATCACCGCGCCCTCGACCGTCCAGCGCCCCTGATCGGGCACCGCCGGTGCGGCAACGGCACGGGCAAAGCCGAAAATTTCGGCAACCGCAACAGCCTCGACCGCGATGTTGCCCTTGAGCCGCGAGTCGATCTTCTTCAATACGACGGCCGGTCGGCCATGACCGAGAATGTGCTCCGCCGCCTCCGCCGCCCGCCCGGCAGCGGCTTCCGGCGAAAGGCCGCGCGAGGCCGTGTTCACGGCGACGATCTCGGGATTGCCCTGAAGTGCTGTCTTCAGTGCTTCGATACCGAGCGCCACGCGTACCGACAGTCCCCTTGCCGCGAAAGGTGCGCTGGTATCGAGCGCGCCCGTCAGGTCGTCTGCGATGACGGCTAGCCTAACGCCCATTCATTCGCCCCCGCCCTCCGCCAGGTGGCAGGCAACATGGTGGCCGGGCGATGCCTCCCGCCATACCGGCATCTCTACGCGGCAGCGGTCGGTAGCGAGCGGGCAGCGCGTGTGGAAGCGGCAGCCCGCCGGCGGTGCCATCGGGCTCGGCACATCGCCCTGAAGGATCTGCCGCTGGCGCTTTCGCTCATAGGCCGGGTCCGCCTCGGGTACCGCGGAAAGCAGCGCCCTGGTGTAGGGGTGCAGCGGGCTGCCGAACAGGCGGTCGCGCGGGGCGAGTTCGGCCACCCGGCCGAGATACATCACCGCCACCCGCGTGCTGATGTGGCGCACCACCGCCAGGTCGTGGGCGATGAAGAGATAGGTAAGGCCGTATTTCCGCTGCAGCTCCAGAAGCAGGTTGATGATCTGCGCCTGTATCGACACGTCGAGCGCCGAGATTGCCTCGTCGCAAACGATGAACTTCGGCTCGCAGGCGAGCGCCCGGGCGATCGCCACGCGCTGGCGCTGACCGCCGGAAAGCTCGTGCGGGTAGCGCATCGCAAAACGCACCGGCAGGCCGACATCGGCAAGCAGCCGCTCAACGCGGGATTTCACCTCCCCCTTCGGCGCCAGCTTGTGGAACAGGATGGGTTCGGCGATCGCCTCGCCTATGGTCATGCGCGGGTTGAGGGTGGAGTAGGGGTCCTGAAAGATGATCTGCAGTTCGCGCCGATAGGGTCTGAGCGCCTTTTCATCGAGGCCCGCAAGGTTGCGGCCCTGATAGCGGATGCGGCCCGCGGTCGGCCGGTGCAGTTGCAGGATCGTGAAGCCGGCGGTGGACTTGCCGCAGCCGCTCTCGCCGACGACACTCAGCGTCTCGCCGGGCATGATGTCGAAGGAGACGTCGTCGAGGGCATGCACCACCGCCTCGCGCTCCCCGAAGGCGCCGAGGCGTACGTGGAAATGCTTCGTCAGTCCTTCGATCTGCAGCAGAGGCTCGGTCTTCGCCAGCGCGTTCATGCCACCGCCTCCGCGATTTCGCCGGCCGCGAAGCAGGCAACGCGATGCGGGCCTCCCCCCTTCAGCGGCTCGAGCGCAGGGGCGGCCCGTTCGCATTCGGCCCGCGCAATCGGGCAGCGCGGCGCGAAAGCACAGCCTGCCGGCCGGCGGCCGGGCTCGGGCGGCGTGCCACCGATGGAGCTCAGCTTCTCCGCCCCCTCGTCCTTCAGCCTCGGGATCGAGGCCAAGAGCCCGCGCGTATAGGGGTGTGCCGGGTTTTCGTAGAGCACGTCGACCGGCGCATCCTCCACCACGGTTCCCGCGTAGAGCACCACCACGCGGTCCACCAGCCCGGCGATCAGCGCCAGGTCGTGGGTGATCCAGACGATGGACATGCCGAGCTTTGCGCGCAGCTCCTTCACGATATCGACGATCTGCGCCTGGATGGTCACGTCGAGGGCGGTGGTCGGCTCGTCGGCGATCAGAAGCGCGGGATCGCAGGCAAGGCCGATGGCGATCATCACGCGCTGGCGCATGCCACCCGAAAGCTCGTGCGGGTAGTTGTCCAGCCGCTCCTCCGCGCCGGGAATGCCGACAAGCTTCAAAAGCTCGCCCGCCCGCTTGCGCGCCTCGGCGCGGCTCATGTTCCGGTGATAAAGGAGCGGCTCCATCACCTGCTGGCCGATCCTGACCACCGGGTTGAGCGAGGTCATCGGGTCCTGGAAGACAAAGCCGATCTCACCGCCGCGCACCTTGCGCAACTCCCTGTGCGGCATGGCCAACAGATCGCGGCCCTTGAAAATGGCGCTGCCGCCGATGACCGAGATCTTGTTGGGCAACAGGCCGAGCAGGCTCAGCATAGTGAGGCTCTTGCCGCAGCCCGATTCGCCCACCACGCCCAGCGTTTCGCCCTTGTCCACCGTGAGCGATATGCCGTCGACGATGCGCGCCGGCCCGTTGCGCGTGGCAACCTCGATGGAAAGGTCGCGCACGTTAAGCAGCGGCTCTTGGGGCTTCTCGCCGGCCATCACTTCTGCCCCTTCGGGTTGAGCGCGTCGTTGAGTCCATCGCCGAGGAAGCTGAAAGCGACGGTGGCGAGGGCCAGCATCATGGCGGGCGCCAGAAGCAGGTGCGGATAGTTGCGCCACACCCTGAGACCATCGGCGATCATGTTGCCCCAGCTCGGCATGGGCGGATTGACACCGATCCCGAGGAAGCTGAAGGCGCTCTCCAAGACCATCGCCGTGCCGAGCCCGGCGCTGACGGCGACGATCAGCGGCCCCAGCGCGTTCGGCACGATGTAGCGGGCGATGATGACCGGCGTCGACAGGCCGAGGGCGCGGGCCGCGGTGACATAGGGCCGGTTGCGCACGCTCAGCACCTGGGCCCGCACCAGCCGTGCGTAGGGCGGCCACGTGATCAGCGCCATGGAGCCGAACACGAGAACGAAATCGATGATGATCGAATTGCGGTAGATCGGGTTCAGCGTTTCCAGATATTGCGCCTCCATCCAGCGCGCGAGCGGCGGCTTCAGCGAAGCGTTGATGACGACCACCAGGAGAAGCTGCGGCACCGACATGGTCATGTCCGTGAACCACATCACGAAGCGATCGAACAGGCCGCCGAAATAGCCGGCGAGCGCGCCGAGAACGATGCCGATGAGGGTAGCGACGGCGGTCACCGAGATGGCGACGATGAAGGCGGTGCGCGTGCCGTAGATCACGCGCGAAAGCACATCCCGGCCCAGTTCGTCCGTGCCGAAGGGATGCGCCCATGTCGGCGGCTGGTTGCGGGCGATCAAATCCTGGCTCAGGAAGTCGTAGGGCGTCAGCCACGGCCCGAAGACGGCGATGAAGGCGAGCGCCAGGATGATGACGAGGCTCGTCAGCGCCATGCGGTTCTGTTTCAGCCGGTACCAGGCGTCGCGCCAAAGGTTGACCGGCGGCTCCCCGCGGACATCCTCTTGCTTGAGGGCCATATCGCTCATCACTGTGCCCTCCGCATGTGGGTCGCCCGCGGATCGAGCAGGGGATAGAGCACGTCCACCAGAAGGTTCGACGCCATGACGAGGAACGAGCCGATGATCGTGATAGCCAGGATCAGCGGATAGTCGGAATTGAGCAGCGCCGAGACGGTGAGCCGGCCGAGACCGGGCAGGCCGAACACCAATTCGACGAAGATCGCGCCATTGACCAGCATGATCATGATGAGCCCAAGCTGGGTGACGATGGGGGTGAGCACTGGCCGCAGGATGTGGCGCAGCGCCACCATGATCTCCGGCACACCCTTGGCCCGCGCCGTGCGGACGAAGTCCTCGCTCAGAACCTCGATCACCGCCGCCCGCGTCTGCCGCACGGTGAGCGCGATGGGCTGGAAGGACAAGACGATGAGCGGCAGGATGATGCGGAGATCGAAAACGCCGCCCCAGCCATAGGGCACGCTGCTCGACGGCAACACGACGAGAAGCAGCACCATCAGCACGGGCCCGGCCACATAGGCGGGGATAGACCAGAGAAACAGCGCCGAGCCGAGGATGGCATAGTCGAGGCGCGTGTTCTGTTTCAGCCCGGCGATCATGCCGAGCGGGATCGCCGTGACGGCGGCAAGCAGGATGGCCAGCACGCCGAGCTGGAAGGAAACGGGCGCGGCCGCCGAAATCATGCTCCACACGGAGCGGCCGGAGAGCAGCGAGTTGCCGAAGTCTCCGTGCAGCACGTTCCAGAGATAATTGCCGAACTGGACGATGAAGGGCCGGTTGAGCCCGGCGCTCTCGCGGATCGCCTCGATGCGCACGGGGTCATAAGCCACATCGCCCGGCGCGCGCAGGAAGATCAGCTTGATCGGGTCGCCGGTGCCATAGAAGGCGAGGGCGTAGACGCCGAGCACGATGAGCAGCACTGACGGGATCCAGATAGCCAGGCGGATCAGTATGTAACGCAGCATTGCGGCTCTCTTCCTGTCGTGCGGCTGGGAGAAATGCGGACAAATCGCCGGCGCCCCTTCGCGCCGGCGTCTCCAGCGATCAGATCGCAACGAGGCGAACGAACATGCTGGCAGAGCCTACCCGATCTCCACCGCCCAAGGCGTGGCGACCTGCCAGTCGAGGTTCTTGTCGATGTTCTTCACCGAAGGCAGCGCCCAGCGCGACATGGCCTCATGGTACCATGGGATGAAGCAGTAATCCTCGCGGAACAGCCGCTGCGCCTCCTGCGCCTTGGCGATGCGCTCGGGATCGTCCACCGGCAAGGCCGCGGCCTCCTCCAGAAGCGCGTCGACCTTTTCGTTCTTGTAGCCGCCCAGCTTGTTTGTGGCGGTGGACGAAGACGAAGCGATGGCGCCGGCAAGATATGCAACCGCGTCGGGCACGCGGGTGCCCACGTCGTCGCGCATCACCTGCACCTGCGAGCCTTCCGGCCCGAAATCGTCCTGGCTGGGCTTCATTTCGACGGCGGTGATGCCGAGATTCTGGCGCCATTGCTCGGCGATGTACTGCCCTGCTACCGCGCGCGCCGGCGAGGAGATGCCGGCGATGAGGATCTTCGGCAGCCGCTCGGGCCCACCATAGCTCGATTCGGCAAGCAACTGCTTCGCCCGTTCCGGATCGTAGGGATAGGGCTTAAAGCCGCTGTCCTCGGAGCCGGGAACGGGAAAGATGATCTGGTCCGCCTTCTTGTGCGGTCCGTCGGGGAAGGTGGCCTGGAAGAGACCGTCACGGTCGACGGCGAGGATCAGCGCCTCGCGCACCTTCGGATCGTCGAAGGGTGCGCGGCTGGTGTTCAACCAGAAATGCTGACCGGTCGGGATAATCGGGCCGGCGGAGAACTCCGCGCCAAGGTCCTGGATGATGGTCGACGTCACGAGTTCCGTATGGGCGTTGTAATCGCCGGCCTGCAGAAGTGCCGTCGCCGCCACCGCGTCCTCCACCGTGGTGATGTCGACGCGCGCCAGCTTCGGCGCCGGGCCGAAGAAATTCTCGTTCGGCTCGAAGACGAGCGTGCCGGCATCGAGATCGACGCTGGTCATCTTGAACGGACCGGAGACGGAGCCCCCGTTTTCCGGCATGTACCAGTCCAGCACCTCGTTGCCGCTCTCATCGCGCGCTTCCGATGCCTTGACGATGGGCGCGATGTGGTTGGCGATGCGCATGTGGAAGACCGGGTCGGGCGCCGTCAGCGTGACCACCACCGTGCTCTCGTCGGGCGTGGCGATACCCGGTATCTCGCTGGCGCTGCCGCCGACAACCGCGTCATAGCCCTCGACGCCGGAAAGCAACTGGGCCACGCGCTGGCTCTTGGACGCCGGCATGGCGGCAAGCTCCCACGAGCCCTTCACGTCGGCCGACGTGATCGGGCTGCCATCCGAGAACTTCGCGTCGTCGGCGATCTTGAAGGTCCATGTCCTTGCGTCGTCCGACGGCTCCCAGGAGGCGAAGACGTAAGGCTGGAGCGCGCTTTCGGCATCGAAGTACATGGGCGCGGCCCACCACAGCGAGTTCCAGCGGAAATGGTGTCCCCCGCCGCGCAGCGGCGACCAGTCCATGGTGAAGACCGGATGGGCGACCTTGAGCACCTGCTCCTCCTGCGCCCCCGCAAGGCGCAGGCCCATGGAATAGGCGGAAAGGCCGGCAAACGCCGCTCCGCCGACCTTCAACAACGCTCGCCGCGAAAGGCGCGACAGATGTTCCTCTGACATGATTTGCTCCTCCCTGAAAAAACTCCGTACCCGCACTCCGGCGGCGGTTCCTCGCCTTGCCGTAACGCCGGTCTGCCAATCGTCAAAGCCTCTCATAATCTGCAAACATGTCAATATATAATCCCAAGCTTGCATCGGAAAAATTCATCTACGCTACATATATTCATTTAATTACAACATGTTGGTTCGGATCTGGCAGATAATACAAGCGCGAGAAGCAAAATATCAACTTGACAAATTTGAGGATAAAAAACACCCTCGCCGGCACATTCCGCAGACGAGGCTGACATGGGAGCGAGACGGTGAGCACGGACTTGAAGGGTAAGTCAGCCTTGATTTTCGGAGCCAGCTCCGGCATCGGCGCGGCGGTTGCACGCCGCTTCGGCGCGCTGGGGGTCGATCTCGTCATCCATTGCAACGCCAATCGTGACGGCGCCGAGACGGTAGCCGCCGAGGTCGCGCAAAGCGGCGTAAAGGTGCACGTCGTCCAGGGGGATGTCGCGGCGCCGGAGGCTGGCGGCCGGTTGGTGGACGAGGCCGCGAAAGCGCTTGGCCGGCTCGATATCGTCATCAACAACGCCGGCTCCATGTTCGGCCGCACGGCCATCGCCGAGGCGGCGGACGAGCAGTATCACAGGGTCGTCGACGTCAATATCGGCGGAGTCTTCTTCGCCGCGCGGCGGGCGGCAAACATCATGCGCGAGCAGCGCTCCGGCACCATCATCAACACCACCTCCGTTGCCGCGCGCACCGGCGGCAGCGACGGGGCAGGGCTCTACGGTTCAGCCAAGGCCTTCGTCAGCACGCTGACGCGGGTTCTCGCCAAGGAGCTGGCGCCCTATTCGGTGCGCGTCAACGCGGTGGCGCCCGGCGTGATCGTCACGCCCTTCCACGAGCGCTACTCGACGCCGGAGCAGCTCGCACAGGTGACGAAGGGCATTCCGCTCGGCCGTCTCGGCACGGCGGAGGACTGTGTCGGCGCTTATGAGTTCCTGGCCAGCGAGCGCATGAGCGGCTACATCACCGGGCAGGTGATCGAGGTCAACGGCGGACAGTTGATGCCATGAGTGAAGGTGCTGAACGGCCGATCGGCATTACCCTCGGCGACCCCGCCGGCGTCGGTCCAGAGATCATCTGCAAGGCGCTGGCCGACATGGAAGCGGCGCACCGCCGCCAGGTGCTCGTGATCGGCAGCATCCCGGTGCTGAAGGCGGCCGCGGAGATCACCGGCACCGATCTGAAATTCGTGGAGGGAAGGCCGGGGGAGGTGATCGAGGGCACCGTTGCCGTCGACCATATTCCGGTGGACGGGCCCGTCACCTTCGGCCGGCTCGACCCGCGCTGCGGCGACGCCGCCTTCCGCTTCATCGCATCGGCGGTCGAGCATGCCCGTGCCGGCCGCATCGGCTGCATCGTCACCGCACCCATCAACAAGGAGGCGCTAAACCGCGCCGGCCACCATTACGACGGACATACCGGCATGCTGGCCGCGCTCACCGGTTCGCGCTCCTCCTTCATGCTGCTGGCGTCCGAGCGGCTGTCGGCGGTGCACGTCTCCACCCACGTCTCGCTGAAAAAGGCGATCGACCGCGCCACGCCGCAGCGCATTCTGGAAACGATCCGCGCCGGGCATAAACACCTGCGCCGGCTCGGCCTCGCTGCGCCGCGCATCGCGGTTGCCGGCATCAACCCCCATTGCGGCGAGAACGGCCTGTTCGGCCGCGAGGACGACGAGCAGGTGGCGCCGGGCGTCGAGATGGCGCGGGGCGAGGGCATCGACGTCACCGGGCCGGTTTCGCCCGACACGGTCTACCACCGCGCTTATCACGGTGCGTTCGACCTTGTGGTGGCGCAGTATCACGACCAGGGCCACATCCCGATGAAGCTGGTCGCCTTCGACACAACGGTCAACGTGTCCCTCGGCCTTCCCATCGACCGCACCTCGGTCGATCACGGCACGGCATTCGACATTGCGGGCACCGGCAAGGCGAGTCATATCAACATGCATGCCGCGATTGCCTATGCGCGCAAATTGGCGGCGCATCCGAAACCCTCACCCGGAGCATGATGATGAACTCGCGCTCGCCAAGAATTTCCGGCGTCTTTTCCGCTGCCGCCACACCCATCGGCAGAAACCTCTCCCCGGACCTCGACCTCTTCAAGGCCCACTGCCGCCGGCTGATCGAAGAGGGATGCGACGGTCTTGCCGTGCTGGGCACGACGGGAGAGGCGAACTCGTTCTCCCGCGATGAACGCAGGCAGATCCTCGAAGCCGCCCTCGAAGCGGGCCTTAAGCCCGGCCAGCTCATCCCCGGCACCGGCACGCCGGCGATCCCCGATACCGTGGCGCTGACGAAGGATGCGCTGGCGCTTGGCATCAACCGCGTCCTCATGCTGCCGCCCTTCTATTACAAGGGCGTTTCCGACGATGGCCTCTTCGCCGCCTATGCCGAGATTATCGAGCGCATCGGCGATGCGCGCTTGCAGGTGCTGCTCTATCACATCCCGCCAATGTCGGCGGTACCGCTGTCGATCCCTCTCATCGAGCGGCTGGCCGCCGCCTATCCGGACACGGTGGTAGGCATCAAGGATTCGGGCGGCGATATCGCCAACATGAAGGCGGTGCTTGCCGCCGTGCCGGGCTTCGCGGTCCTGTCCGGAGCCGACCCGTTGATGCTGCCCTTGCTCGAGGCCGGCGGCGCCGGCTGCATCACCGCGACCTCCAACCTCATCGCCGGCGAATTGAGAACCGTCTTCGACCATTTCGCGGACCCGGAGCGCAAGGTCGAGGTCGCCGCCGCGCAGGAGCGCATCACCGCCTGGCGCACCCTTGCCAACCGCTTCCCGCAGATCCCCACCGTCAAGGTGATGCTGGCGCTGAGGACGGGCGAGCCAGCCTGGCGCAATGTGCGCCCGCCGCTCACGCCGCTCGACGATGCGCAGTTGGAAGAGCTGAAAGCCGCCATGGCCGCGCTCGGCTGAGCCGGGCAAGGGGCCATCGGCACGAACGAGGAGGAACCCGATGACCCCTATAGATCGGTCACACCCGGTGTACCCGGTGCACCCGCCGCTCGCGCCGGAGGCAGTGCGCGATGCCATGGACGGCGTGCTGCGCCCCAATCCGGGTGACAGCGAAAGGGAGGAGGCGTGGCTGGCATCGCCCGTACCGCAGAGCCATGCCGCCAACCTCCTGGAGCTTGCGAACGGCGATCTTGCCTGCGTCTGGTTCGCCGGCTCCCAGGAGGGCAGGGGAGATGTCTGCATCTTCTTCGCCCGGCTCAAGAAAGGCAGCCGCCGCTGGTCCGAGCCGGTGCGCCTTACCGACGACATGGAACGCTCGGAACAGAACCCGTTCCTGTTTTCGGCGCCGGATGGCCGGCTGTGGCTGGTCTATACGTCTCAGATCGCCGGAGACCAGGCGACGGCGCTGGTCAAATACCGCGTCTCCGAGGACAACGGCGAGACCTTCGGCCCCGTCGGCGTTCTTTTTGACGAGCCGGGCACCTTCGTGCGCCATCCGATCGTCGTCAACGGCGCCGGCGAGTGGCTGCTGCCCGTCTTTCTATGCCGCGCGGCACCCGGCAAGCGCTGGCGCGGGCACAACGACAGCAGCGCGGTGATGATCTCCAGGGACGCGGGCAAGAACTGGCGGCGGGTGGAGGTGCCGGGCAGCCTCGGCGCGGTCCATATGGACATCGTTCCCCTTCAGGACGACCAGTACATTGCCGCCTACCGCTCGCGCTTCGCCGACAGCATCAAGCGCAGCATCTCGCGCGATGGCGGGCATAGCTGGACGGCGCCGGAGCCGACCGATCTGCCGAACAACAATTCGTCGATCCAGATGATCAAGCTCCAAAGCGGCCGGCTGGCCATCGTCTACAACCACATCAGCGCCGCCGATTCCACCGAGCGGCGCGCCGGGCTCTACGACGAGATCGAGACACACGGCAACGAGGATCTGCCGCCGCCCGGCCAGCCGCGCGCCATCTGGGGCACGCCGCGCGCGCCGATGACCATCGCGCTATCGGAGGACGGCGGCAGGACATTCCCCATCCGCCGCGATATCGAGACAGGCGACGGCAACTGCCTCTCCAACAACTCGGCCGAGCTGCGCAACCGCGAGTTCTCCTACCCCACCATCTGCCAGGGAAGCGACGGCACCATCAATGTCGCCTTCACCTACTACAGGCAGGCGATCAAGCATGTGCGGTTTTCTGAAGAGTGGGTGCTGGCGGCGGGGAGCTAGCCGCTACGGCACAGGGTGTCCGCGGATTGGCGTATAGGCGTTGAAATCAGCATCAATTGATGCTGTTTGTGATGACGCTCCACGGGAGACGCACATGCGCACAACCATCAATATAGACGATAGCCTCATGGAGAAGGCGAGGGCCTTGACCGGTACGAAGGAAACAGCGGCGATTGTCCGTCAGGCGCTGGAAACGTTGGTTCGCATGGAAACAGGCAAGCGTCTGATCGCCTTGGGCGGCACGATGCCCGACGCCGAAGCTGGTCCGCGCAGGCGAGCTGAAAATTGAGGCTAGCTAGCTCCTCATTCGCCGAAGGGTCGAAGAGCGAGGAACGGCCGTTGACAGCTGCCAACCGCTCCTAGCTCACCGCTCCCCCGTCTCCAGCCATCGCACATCCGCCGCCGACAGCTTCAGCGACAGCGCGGTCAGGCTGTCGTCGAGTTCCATCAGCCGCCGCGGCCCGATGAGCGGCACGACGGGGAAGGGCTGCGCCAGGGCATAGGCGAGCGCGATGTGGATCGGCTTCACGCCGCGCTCTCCCGCCATCTCCTCGGCGCGGTCGCGGCGGGCGAAGTTGTCGTCGGAGTACCAGCAGCGCACCAGCTCCTCGTTGTCGCGCTTGTCGCGGCCGGCGCGCTCGGTGAAAAAGCCGCGCCCCTGGCTCGACCAGGCAAAGTTGGGGATCTGGTGCTCGGTGAGCCAGGCCTTCCACGCCGCATCCGAAGCGCTTACGCAGCCGGCCCAGATCGGGTCGATCATCTCGGCCAGCGAGAAGTTGTTGGACAAAACGCCGGGCGCTGTCTTGCCGTTCTTTCTTGCGTAATCGATCGCCTCGCTCATCCGCTCCATCGACCAGTTGGAGCCGCCGAACAGCCCGCGGATGCGCCCCGCCTTCACCTCCGCATCCATCGCGTCGACAAACTCCCCCACCGGTACGTCCGGGTTGTCGCGGTGCATGAAATAGACGTCGACATGGTTCGTCTTGAGCCGCTCCAGCGACTGGTCGAGCTGCTTGGCGATGACGTCGGGATAGGCGAGTGGCGAATGCGCGCCCTTGCCGATCACCACCGCCTCCTCGCGCACCCCGCGGCTTGAAAGCCAGTCGCCGAGGATCGCCTCGGTGCGCCCGCCGCCATAGACGAAAGCAGTGTCGAAGACGTTGCCGCCAGCCTCGTAAAAAGCGTCGAGCAGGATGGCGGCACTGGCGAAATCCGGGAAATCCTCGAAGCCGAGAGCCACCTCGGAGAGCGGCTTGCCGATGCCCGGCAGGTTGCGGCGGCCGATGGTCTCCGCACGCTTTTCCAGTCTATCGCCGGAAAGCGTTGCCTTGCGCAGCGCCGGCTTCTCGACCTCGTAGGTGAGGCCGGCGGCCGCACGCCAGCGGTCGAGCGTGCGCATATTGCCCAGCGTGTCGTCCCAGCTCTTGCCGGGAGCTGCGAACTCCTGCCGCCCGGCGCGCACGGCCCCGGCCACCGCGTCCACCTCGAAAGCATAGAGCCAGCGGTCCTCGGCGACGGAGACGGTTTCCCTCGAACCGTCGGGCCTGACGATCTCGATGTTTCCGACACCACCTTTCACGCCGCTCGCAAACCAGAAGTCGGCCACTTCGATGCGTCCCTCGGTGCCGAAGACGCGCAGTATGTTGTCCTGCTTCAGCGAGATCGAGCAGGAGGCCTCGGCGATGATGCCGTTGTCGAAATGCAGAATTGCCGACGCCCACTCGTCGACGCCCGTCTCGCCCAGATGCGCCGTGCCGACCACCTTGACGGGATCGAGGAACGGCTTGCCCTCCACCGCACCCGCGAGCAGCCGCGCTATGGAGACGGGATAGCAGCCGACATCGAGGATGCCGCCACCGGCGAGATGATTGGCGTAAAGCCGGTGATCGGCCATGACGGAGGGCATGGCGAAGCCGAAGCTCGACCTGATGAGCCGCACTTGGCCGACCGCCCCGCCGGCGACAAGCTCGATGAGCTTCGCCGTCTGCGGGTGGAAGCGGTACATGAAGGCCTCGCCCATGAAGGTGCCGGCCTTGCGCGCGGCGTTAAAGGCGGCGTCGGCCTCGTAGGCGGTAAGTCCCATGGGCTTTTCGCACAGGACATGCTTTCCGGCCCGCGCCGCCTTGATCGCCCATTCGGCGTGCAGCGGGTGTGGCGTCGAAATGTAAACCGCCTCGACTTCGCTATCCTCGAGCAGCGCCTGATAGCCGTCTAGCACGCGGGCGCCGGCGAAATCCTCAGCGTAGCGCGCCTTGTCCGGCCGCCGCGCGCCGACGGCGACGAGCTCGCCCGTCTCGGAATGGGCGATGCCGCCAGCGAAGGCCTTGGCGATGTTTCCGGGCCCGAGAATGCCCCAGCGCAGTTTGGGTGATAAAGTCATGAAAGCTGCTTTCTTCTCTTCTTCAAGTGGTTGTTGCGTTGTCAGCGCAGGCGTGCGCCGGAGGCATCGAACAGGTAGGCCTTGGCCGCCGGAATGGAGACGGTCAGACGCTCCATGCCGATCTCGCCGCGCGACTCCTCCCGTTCGATGACAAGCTGTTCGCTGGATGCGGTGTTGGCGTAGATGTAGCTGGTCGACCCCAGGTGCTCGGCCATGTCGACCTTGACGGACAGGTCGCAATCGCCCTCACCCTGGCGCCGGAAATGCTCCGGCCGCAAGCCTACGGTGATACGGTCTCCGACGGCAAAGCCGTTTTCCACCGGCACCGTCAGCCGCGCGCCGCCGTGGTTGACGAGAGCGACCGTAACGCAGCCGTCTTCGAGGGATGCGACCTCGGCAGCCATGAAATTCATCTTCGGCGAGCCGACGAAGCCGGCGACGAACTGGTTGGCCGGATCGTCGTAGAGGTCGAGCGGCTTGCCGATCTGCTCGATGCGGCCCGCGCGCAGGACGACGATCCTGTCGGCCAGCGTCATCGCCTCCACTTGGTCATGGGTAACATAGATCATGGTAACGCCGAGTTCGGCATGCAGGCGGGCGATCTCCACCCGCATCTGCACGCGCAGTTCCGCATCGAGGTTTGAGAGCGGCTCGTCGAAGAGGAAGACCTGCGGCTCGCGCACGATCGCCCGGCCGATGGCCACGCGCTGGCGCTGGCCGCCGGAAAGCTGGCGGGGGCGGCGGTCGAGCAACTCCTCGATACGCAGGATCTGCGCCGCCTTGGCGACCCTGCGCGCGGTGTCGGCCTTGTCGTTGCCGTTCATGCGCAGGCCGAAGGAGAGGTTCCGTTCCACCGTCATGTGCGGGTAGAGCGCGTAGGTCTGGAACACCATGGCGATGCCGCGGTCGGCGGGCTCGACATCGTTGACCGCCATGCCGCCGATGGCGATCTCGCCGCCGGAGATGTCCTCGAGCCCGGCGATCATGCGCAACAATGTCGACTTCCCGCAGCCAGAAGGGCCGACGAAGACGATCAACTCGCCATCCTCGACGTCCAGGCTCGCCCCGTGCACGACCTCCATTGTGCCGAAGCGCTTGACCACGTTCTTGAGAGATACGCCTGCCATGAATTCCGCCCTTACTTTACGGCGCCGGCGGCGATGCCGGCGATGAAATGACGCTGCAGGAGAACGAAGACGGCGATCATCGGCGCCGTCAGCAAGACCGCTCCCACCATGATGCCGCCCCAGGAGACCTTGGTAAGCCCGATCAGCGAGCCGAGCGCCACCGGCGCAGTCATCATGTCGGGCCGGTTGTTGATCAAGAGCGGCCAGAGATAGTTGTTCCACGAGGCCAGGAAGAGGATGATCGACAACGCAGCCAGCGTCGGGCGGGCGAGCGGCATGCCGACGAACAGGAAAATGCGCCACTCCCGCACACCCTCGACGCGCGCGGCGTCGAACAATTCCGCCGGCATCATGGAGAAGGACTGGCGCATGAAGAGCACGCCCAGCGAGTTGAACAGCGGCGGCACGATCAGCGCGAACCAGGTGTTGGAGAGGCCGAAGTCGCGCGCCACCATGATGAATTGCGGGATGACGACGACGAAATAGGGAAGCGTCAGGGTGCCGAGGATGATCGACAGCACGAGCCCCTTGCCGGCGAAACTGTAGCGGGCAAGCGCCCAGCCGGCCATCGAGGTGAGCATCACCGAGAGAACCGTATAGACCAGCGCCACCACGACGGAGACGAAGATGGTGCGCAGGAAATCCGTATCGGCCTGGAGGATCAGGAAATTCTCCCAGAACCGGTTGGAGGGGATCAGGTGGATGTTCGGGCTGAAGATGGCGTTCTCCGGCATGGTGGAGAACACAACCATCATCCAGATCGGGAACAGCCAGACGATCGCCAACGGCACCAGAACCGCGTGCAGCGCGATCGAGCGTCGAAACGTGGAGGCGGATTTCGATCTCATTTGGCGGACCTCCCCAGCCACAGATTGGCGAGCGAGATGAGGATGGCGAGCGCGGCGATGGTGTAGGCGACGGCCGATGCGTAGCCGAAATTGAGCACGGTGAAGCCCTGCCGGTAGAGGAAGAGGCCAAGCGTCTCCGTTGCCTGTCCAGGGCCGCCGCGGTTGGTGATCAGGAAGGGCTCGGCGAAGAGCTGCATCGTGCCGATGATCGAAAGCACGACGCAGAAGAGGATGATCGGCCTCAACAGCGGCAGGGTGATGAAGAAGAATTGCCTCGGCTTCGACACCCGGTCGAGGGTGGCCGCCTCGTAGACATCCTGGGGGATAGCCTGCAGACCCGACAGGATGATGATGGCGTTGTAGCCCACCCAGCGCCAGGTGACGGCCATCATGATGAGCGCCATTGCCGCCGTCGGGCTCGCGAACCAGGCCACCGGCGGCAGGCCAAGGCCCGTGATGATCTTGTTGATGATGCCGAAATCGGCGTTGAACATCAGCCGGAAGACGGCCGCGTATGCCGCCTCGCCGACGACGACAGGCGCGAAGAAGGCGAAGCGCATGATGCCGCGCGCCCTCAAAAGCTGCGAGTTGAGGAGGACGGCGAGCACGGTTGCCAGCGCGATCATCACCGGCACCTGGATGACGAGGATGACCAGCGTGTTCTTGAGCGCGTTCAGGAACGCCGGATCGATGACGAGCCGCCCCCAGGTGGCGGCCGGATTGAACCGCCAGGGCTGGGTGCGCGTGGCGAGGAAGGAGAGATAGAAGGAAAAGACGATCGGCCACACCCAGAAGGTGGTAAAGATCAGGAGATAGGGTGCCAGGAAGCCGTAGGCCGCCCGTGTCCGCATCCGCATGTTATCCGTTCCCTCCTGGCTCCAGGACCGCCTATGCCGGCACCAACCCCCAACTCCGTCTCGGCCCTCCACGTTCGCCCTTCGGGCCTCGGTGGGTAGGTCGGCCGATCCACCTCTCCCCCTCGAAGAGGTGGATCGCGCGGAACGCGCGAGACGGAGTGGGGGTGCTATGCGGTCATAAATGAAACACTCACTCCGCGATCGGCAGGCCCGTCACGACGGCGATCTGGTCGGCCGCGTTGTCGGCGGCAGCTTGAGCGCTGTCGAACCCGCCGTTGATATACTGGGTCTGCACGGCGTTCATGATGCCGTCGGCATCGCCGAAGAAGGGTGTGCCGCGGCTCGGCACGACCTGTTCCAGCGTACCGAGGATGTCGATCCACACTTTCTGGCCGTCCCAGTAGGGCTGCGGCTCCTGCATGTAAGGGTCATCGAGCGCGGAAAGCAGCGAGGGCACGAGGCCGAATTCGCGCAGCATCGTCACCTGGCCTTCGTTGGTGCCGAGCGTGTAGTTGACGTAGGCCCAGGCGGCTTCCTTGTTCTCCGACACGCTGGGGATCGCCAGCGAAGAGCCGCCGAGATTGGCCGCGCGCGGGCCGTCTGCCGTCACGCTCGGCATGCGGTAGACGCCCCATTTTCCGGCGAGGTCCGGCGAGGCGGAGCGGATCGTGCCCTCGTACCAGCCGCCATACATCTGCGTCGCCACCGTGCCGGCGGTGTTGGCCTGGATTTTCTCGTTCCAATCGGCGGCGGTGATCAGGCCGGCGTCAACCATCTCCTTTACCTTTTCCAGCGCGGCCACGCAGGCCGGCTGGTTGACGGTGATGGCGTTGCCATCCCGTGAGAAGTAACCGCAGCCCTGCTCATTGGCGATCATGCGGAACCACTCGGTATCGCCGTTCAAGTCGGCCTGGCTCATGACGACGCCGGGATTGGCCTCCATGATCTTCTTGCCGGCCTCGATGAAATCGTCCCAGGTCTTAATGTCCTCGGGGTTCACGCCGGCCTTCTCGTAATAATCGCGCCGGTAGAACATGGCCACCGGGCCGGAGTCCCATGGCATGGCGTAGGCGGCGTCGCCCGGCTCGAGCTCGACGCGCTTGAAATCCGGGAAACCGCTGGCGATCTCCTCGGTATAGCCGAGTTCCTTCAGGTCGGTGAAACAGTCGGGGAACTGGGCCCAGAAGATCTCCGCCTCGTGGTTTTCTATGGAGAGCACGTCGGGCAGGCCGGCGCCTCCCGCCGCACAGCCGGCAAGCGTGCGGTCGAAGACCTGTTGGTTGCCCAGATCCTGGACCGTCACGGTGACGTCCGGATATTGAGCGTTGAAGCCCTCGATGGTGGATTCGAGCGACGAAGCGGCGACATTCCAGCTCCAGACGGTGATCTCGCCCGATTGGGCGAAGGCCGGAGCGCTTCCGGTGGCCAAGACAAGCGCCAGAGCGGCGCGGCCGAGCGTCATGCGCATGGGTTCCTCCCTTTCCTGTTGCCCGAAGACCGGGCCTCTCATAGGTTAAAGGACGCTGTTCTTGCGTCGCTGTGAAAGGGAAGGCGGAACCGTTGGATGGTAAGATAGCCGGCAAGCGGTATTGGGAGCCTGCCAAGAGTACGGTCGAGAAGGTCCCTAACAGCCTCGTGATAAGCCACGAGCAGCCCGGCATCATGCGGACCGCGCACTGGCATGCCCAGGTCGAGATAAACTACGTCTTCCGGGGCCAGGTGGACTACCGCATGCGCGGTCACATGGCCGAGTTGAAGGCGGGCGATCTCTGCCTCTTCTGGGGCGGTCTGCCGCATCAGGTGGTCGACACCTCGGAGGACGCCTGGTTCGTTGCCATCCACCTGCCGCTGGTGCATTTCTTCCGGCTGCGGCTGATCGCGGAGATTCAGCAGAAGCTGATGCGCGGGGCGACGCTGATCGCCCACCAGCCCGGCAGTGCCGACGATCTCGATTTCAACCGCTGGTCCCAATACATCCGCTCGGGCGAGGAGAAGCGTGTCAACCACGCCGTCGACGAGCTTCTCCTGCGCATCGAGCGCATTCAGTTCGAGCCGTACCGCCTCCTGGAAGATCCTGGCCAGCCGGTTACCCCGGCCGAGGCGCCGGACCGGACGAGCTTCCACAACATCGGCCGCATCTGCGCGTTCATCACCGATAATTTCCGCCACGACATCGATTCCACCGACATCGCGCTGTCGGCGGACATCCACCCCAAATACGCCATGAGCGTGTTCAAGAAGTCGACCGGCATGACGCTCAACGAATATGTCAGCCTCTTGCGGCTCTCCTACGCCCAGGCGCTGCTCATGCAGGAGGATGCGAACGTGCTGAGGGTGGCGATGGACAGCGGCTTCGGCTCGCTGTCGGCCTTCACCAAGTGCTTTCGCAAGATCGCCGGCATGACGCCGTCCGACTTCCGCCAGCGCCTGCGCACGCGCCCGCATATGCCACCGGTGGTCGCGCGGGAAAGGGCATCGAGATAAAAGCCTCCAACAGCCGGCGGTGTTGCGGCGCGAACACACCGCTTGCGGAAATGGCATGAAGGGGTTGGCATGGCGCAACGGCCCCTTTATGAAGCTCATCCTCGTTCAGCCCTACCAAGGAGGCTAAGAATGCCAGCATTCGGCTCTTCTTCTCTAGTGGGCAGCGGCTTGGGCTTCCCGCGTCGTTAGGTCAGCACTGACCGCTTAGCGCGCCAAAAGGTCAAGACGGCTGCCGCCCGTGCGCCTCCCACGTGGAGCGTGCGCAGCGTAAGCCCGGCACCGCTTGACCGACCTATTTTTTCGTCCCGGCGCCGTTTCACGATTTTCCGATTTTGAGGACCGGATGCCCTGCGCATCCGTCGAACGCCATGATTTCCTTCCGCAATGCCCTGCGGGGCAACGCCTTTCGCAGCGTGTTCCAATTCCTTGACGCGCATTGGCGGCGCCAGCCGGCAAGGCTCGCCTTCATCATCGCGGCCGTGCTCGTTTCGACCACGGCCGACGTTTTGACGCCGCTCTATTCCGGCCGGCTGGTCGATGCCGTGGCGCGGGGTGCGGCCACGGACGAGGTTGCCTGGAACGCGGCAATCGCCGCATTCCTGACCCTGCTCGCTCTCTCGGGCGGTGCCATCGTCATGCGCCACATCGCCTTCATGGGGATCATCGACCTGACGCTGAAGATGATGTCGGAGATCGCCGCCGATACGTTTCACCGCGTGCAGCGCTTTTCGACGGACTGGCACGCCAACAGCTTCGCCGGATCGACCGTGCGCAAGATCACGCGCGGCATATGGGCGCTCGATCTTTTGAACGACACCCTTCTGGTGGCGTTGTTTCCTTCCGCGGTGATGTTGGTGGGCTCCGCCCTGTTGCTCGGATGGTATTGGCCGACGATGGGGCTGATCATCGCCGCCGGCTCGATCGTCTATGTCGGGCTGACGGTCGCGCTTTCGCTCGGTTATGTCGCGCCGGCCGCGAGCCTCGCCAACGCATGGGATACGAAGCTCGGCGGCGCGCTCGCCGACGCCGTCTCCTGCAACGCCGTTGTCAAGGCCTTCGGTGCGGAAGCGCGCGAGGATACGCGTCTCAGCGGCGTTATCGGGAAATGGCGCCACCGCACGCACCGCACCTGGGTGCGCGGCACGATCAACGGCACCACGCAAGGAGCGATCATGCTCGTCCTGCGCGCGGCGGTCATCGGTTTTGCCGTGTTCTTGTGGAGCGGCGGCCAGGCGACAGCGGGTGACATCGCCTTCGTGCTCACTGCCTTCTTCGTGCTGCAGGGCTATCTGCGCGATGTCGGCATGCATGTGCGCAACGTGCAGCGCTCGGTCAACGACATGGAGGAGCTGGTGGATATCCACAGCCAGCCGCTCGGGGTGGAAGACGTTGCCGGCGCGCAGCCTATCGCCATCGAGGAGGGCGGTATCGAGTTCGAGAACGTCACGTTCCACTATGTCGGTCACGCGACGCCGCTTTACCGCGACTTCTCACTGTCGATCCGGCCGGGCGAACGCGTCGGCCTCGTCGGGCACTCGGGATCGGGCAAGACGACCTTCGTCAAGCTGATCCAACGGCTTTACGACGTCACAAGCGGGCGTATCCTGATCGACGGCCAGGACATCGCCCGCGTGGCGCAGGCCTCGCTCCGCAACCAGGTCGCCATCGTGCAGCAGGAGCCGATCCTGTTCCACCGGTCGCTGGCGGAGAACATCGCCTATGCCCGTCCGGGCGCGTCGATGGCGCAGATCGAGGAGGCGGCGCGGCTAGCGAGCGCGCACGACTTCATCACCGCGCTGCCCAAGGGCTTTGCCACACTGGTCGGCGAACGCGGCGTCAAGCTGTCGGGCGGCGAGCGACAGCGCGTGGCGATCGCCCGCGCCTTCCTGGCCGATGCGCCGGTCCTGATCTTCGACGAGGCGACGTCGAGCCTCGATTCGGAATCGGAGGTACTGATCCAGGAAGCGATGGAGCGGCTGATGGTCGGGCGCACGACACTGGTGATCGCGCATCGGCTCTCCACCGTGCGCGCGCTCGACCGGCTGCTCGTCTTCGACCGGGGGCGGATCGTCGAGGAGGGCGACCACACCCAGCTCGTCAGGCGCGAAGGCGGAATCTACCGCCGGCTCTTCGAGCGCCAGGCCCTGGAGCTCACGAAGGGCTTTGCATAGCCGAAAGGGCCGCCTAAGGGCGCCCCTTTCAGGGGATCCGACGGAGCTTGATCATTGCGGATCGACATTATCAAACTTCTTGATATGCTTGCCCGCGACGTCGCGGGCTGCCCGTGACAGCCCTCCTTCATGCCGACACCGGTGATTTCATGAATCGCAATTTCCTCGTCGTCGATCCCGAAGAGAACATGCCCACGCTCAGGGGGTTGGCCTCGCCGGTGCGCGCTCGGATGCTGAAGCTTCTGCACGTCGAGGGGCCGATGAACGTCAACGATATCGCGCGGGTGCTCTCGCTGCCGCAGTCGACGGTGTCGTCCAACCTGCAGATCCTCGAGGAGGGCGGGCTCGTACGATGCGAGACGGTCAAGGCGCGCAAGGGTAACCAGAAGATCTGCCATTCCACCTTCGACGAGATCCTCGTGCTCTTCAAGGAAACGCTGCCGCCGAAGGCCGACAACACCATCGAGGTCGTCATGCCGCTCGGCCTCTATACGGCCTGCAGCACGGAGGCGCCCTGCGGGCTTTGTTCCGTCGAAGGCATCATCGGCCTGCTCGACGTGCCGGACTACTTCCTCGATCCGGACCGCATGAAGGCGGCGCTTCTGTGGTTCGGCCGCGGCTATGTCGAATACCAGTTCCCCAACAACGCCAAGCTCGCCGGCTCCGGCATCGACAGCATCGAGTTCTCGATGGAACTGTCTTCCGAGGTGCCTGGAACCAGCACGAACTGGCCCTCCGACATCACGCTGTGGCTCAACGGGATCGAGGTCGGCACGTGGACCTCGCCCGGCGATTTCGGCGACAAGCGCGGCGTCTATACCCCCTCCTGGTGGAAGCTGAAGGGCTCGCAATACGGCATGCTGAAGACCTGGTCCGTCAACGGCAAGGGTACCTTCATCGACGGCATGAAGATCTCCGATATGACGATCGACACGCTCGATCTTGCCGGCCATCACTCGATCCGCATGCGCATCGGCATCCGCGAGGACGCCAAGCATCCCGGCGGCGTGAACATCTTCGGCCGCGGCTTCGGGAACTACGATCAGGACATCGTCATGCGCATCAACATGAAGCGGTGACCTCGGGACCGTTTGCGCCTATCGACCCTAGGGTCCACCCGCTCTTTTGTCCCGTCGGAGCTCGTTTCCACGGTTGACACTGTCGTCGCAAGCAATCAGGATAGCCGATATATATCGCGTAGACCGATTCAAAAGGATCGGCCATTGGGAGGACGCCGTGAAGGCTCACGTCACCGCACACAAGGATTACACCGTCTCCAGGATCGACGACCGGCTTTACGGTGCCTTTCTGGAGCATCTGGGCCGCGCCGTTTATACCGGAATTTATGAGCCGGGTCATCCGACCGCGGACGAGAACGGCTTCCGCGGCGACGTGCTGGAGCTTGTCCGCGCGCTCAACGTCCCGGTCGTGCGCTATCCCGGCGGCAATTTCGTTTCCGCCTACAACTGGGAGGACGGCATCGGCCCGCGCGAAGACCGGCCGGTGCGGCTCGATCTCGCATGGCACACCAGCGAGACCAACGAGGTGGGCATCCACGAATTCGCCGACTGGTGCCAGGCTGCCGGCACCGAGATGATGCTTGCCGTCAATCTCGGCTCGCGCGGGCTCGATGCGGCGCGCAATTTCCTCGAATACTGCAACCATCCCGGCGGCTCCTACTGGAGCGATCTTCGTGCCAAGAACGGCCGGCGGGAGCCGTGGGACGTGAAGTTGTGGTGCCTCGGCAACGAGATGGACGGCCCCTGGCAGGTCGGCCACAAGGACGCACACGAATACGGCAAGCTCGCCGCCGAGACGGCCAAGGCCATGCGCGCCTTCGACAAGTCGCTGGAACTGGTGGTGTGCGGGTCGAGCCACTCGGACATGCCCACCTATCCCGAGTGGGAGCGCGTCGTTCTGGAGCACACCTACGAAGTGGTCGACCACGTCTCCCTGCACATGTACTTCCGCAATCCCGAGAAGAACACGGCCAACTATCTGGCGCTCAATCACAAGCTGGACCGCTACATCGGCACCGTCGCCTCCGCCATCAACTACGTGAAGGGCAAGAAGCGGTCGAAGCGCGACGTCTACATCTCCTTCGACGAGTGGAACGTGTGGTACCACTCCAACAAGAAGGACCGCGCCATCCTCGACGGCGGCAACGGCTGGCCGCTGGCGCCGGGGCTCTTGGAGGACATCTATAATTTCGAGGACGTGCTGCAGGTCGGCTGCATCCTCAACACCTTCATCCGCCGCTCGGATGTGGTGAAGATCGGCTGCATCGCACAGCTGGTCAACGTCATCGCGCCGATCATGACCGAGAGGGGCGGTCCCGCCTGGCGGCAGACGATCTACTACCCCTACTATTTCGCATCGATCCACGGGCGCGGTACGGCCTTGAACCTCCTGGTGGACTGCCCCGGCTACGACAGCGACCACGACGACAACGTGCCCTATGTCGACGTTTCGGGCGTGCACAACGAGGAGGAGGGCACGCTCACCTTCTTCCTTGTCAACCGGCACGGCACGGAGGCGATCGACGTCGAGGTGAGGCTGCAGGGTTTTGCCGGCGGCACGGTCATCGACCATCAGGTGATGACCCATACGGACCTCGAAGCGGTGAACACCACCGCCAACCAGCAGAACGTAAGGCCCCACAGCGGTTCGGGGGCGAGGGTGGCCGACGGGGCGCTTGCCGCTTCGCTGCCTGCCTATTCGTATCAGATGATCCGCGTGAGGCTCTGAGCAAACCACGGCTATTCCTCCCCGCCTTGGAGGCGCATTTCCTACAGGGAGTGCGCCTTTCTTTTCTATATATCATGATTTCTGGTTTACATCAGATTATCCGTTGACAAGCGCCCGACATTGGTGAAGCATGTCTTTTGGGTGTCGGAGGGCACTTGCGACAGGGATGCCGCTGAGCATCCTCGCTTAGGGAGGAAATCGATGCGAAAGCTGAAGACGCTTCTGGCGTCGGCGCTCGTCTCGCTGGCTTTTGGCGGTACCGCCATTGCCCAGGAGGAAGAGGCCGCCGCGCCGCCGCTCAATGAATTTCCGCGCGAAGAAACGCTGATCATCAACAATCCCGAGCCGCCGGCGATCAATCCCGGCATGTTCAACATGTGGGTCGCCGGCAACGGCGCCGCATGGTCGAACGGCCTGCATCAGCTGGCGCTCGACACGCTCTGGTTCATCGACCCCGACGCCGGCCTGGAAGGTGCGCTCTACAACCAGCTGGCAAAGGAGCCCTGGCAGTACAACGACGACTTCACGGAGATGACGGTCCATCTGCGGGAGGGCATCCTGTGGAGCGACGGCGAGGAGTTCACGGCCGACGACGTGGTCTTCACTGTTGAGACGCAGATGAAGACGCCCGGGATGGTCTGGAGCGCGCCGTTCTCGGAGTATGTGGAAAGCGTCGAGGCGGTCGACGACTACACGGTGCACTTTACCCTCAAGGAGCCCAACTCGCGGTTCCACTCCAACTTCTCCGTACGCTGGAACGCCGCCTGGATCATGCCCGAGCATATCTTTTCCAAGGTGGAGGACGTGACGGCGTACGACTTCAACCCACCGGTCGGGCTCGGTCCCTACACGCTCCATTCCTTCGATCCGAACGGCTACTGGTACATCTGGGAAAAGCGCGAGGATTGGGACAAGACGGCACTCGCCCAGTGGGGCGAGCCTGGGCCGAAATACGTCATCTACCGGTCCATTCCCTCGACCGACAGCCGGCTGATCGAGATGGTCAACGGCAACCTCGACATGATCCACGATCTGACGCCGGAGGGCATGTTCAGCCTCATCAAGCAGTCGCCGACCTCGCGCGGCTGGTTCCCCGGCTTCCCCTATGCCCACCCGGACCCGACGTTGCCCATGGTGATCTTCAATCACCAGAACGAGAAGTTCCAGGACAAGCGGGTGCGCTGGGCGCTGGCCCTGATGCTCGATGCGCGCGCCATCTCGATGGCGTCCTATCGGGGCGCGGCCACACTCTCGGCCATCGCCATCCCGCCGACGGGCACGCATCCGCGGGACTATCACGCGCCGCTTCAGGACTGGCTGACCGACTACGAGCTGGACACCGGCACGCGGAAGATCAAGCCCTATGACCCGACGATCGGTCTGCAAGTGGCCGACATGGTGCGCCCGCAGTTCGGCGATGAGGTGCCGACCGACGAGGAAGCCATCCGCACCGCCTTCGGCTATGGCTGGTGGAAGCAGGACATCGAGGCGGCGACCGAGCTTCTGGAGGCGGCCGGCTTCACCAAACAGGGCAATCAATGGATGATGCCGGACGGCCAGCCCTTCGCCTTCACGCTCAACACCTTCCAGGAAGGCGTGATCAACCGCATGGGCACCATGATCGCCCAGCAATGGTCTCAGCAGGGCATCCAGGTGACGGCGGAAGCCGACCCGGAGATCTACCGCTCGACGCTGCCGCTCGGCCAATACGAGGCGGCGACCGCCTGGTCGATCGAGACCTGGGGTGGTGATCCTGACCTCAGCTTCTTCCTCGACAGCTGGCACTCGGACTATGTGGCCGAGCCCGGCGAGCGCCAGCCGCACCGCAACTGGCAGCGCTGGAAGAACCCGCAGCTCGACGAGATCATCGAGGAGGTGCGCAAGACCGAGTTCACCGATCCGCGCAACCTCGAGCTCGGCCATGAGTTCGTGAAGCTGATGGTGGACGAGATGCCGGTGATCCCGGTGATGTCGTTCAACGTGTTCTCGGCCTACGATACGAGGTACTGGACCGGCTTCCCGACGGCCGAGGAAGACCCCTACGCCAACATCGTCACCAATTGGGCGAACTCGAAATACATTCTCACCCAGTTGAAACCTGCCAAGCAGTAGGCGGACCACCTCCCAGGACGAGGCGTCCGGCGGAAGCCGGGCGTCTCCCGCACAACCGGCGCAGGACGATCGCGACATATGAAGGACTATCTGACTTTCGCCCTGAAGCGCTTCCTGCAGCTTCTCGCCGTCGTCTTCACCGGTATCTCGGTGGCCTTCTTCGTTTCGTACCTGAGCCCCATCAGCCCCGTTGAAACCATTATCGGGCGTGTCGCCGGGCAGTCGGCCTACAGTCCTGAAGCCATCGAATCGCTGCGGCAGACGCTCACCGAGCTCTTCGGCCTCAACGTGCCCCTTCACGAGCGGTACTTCAATTTTCTCGGCCGCTTTCTCGTCGGCGATCTCGGGCCGTCGCTTCTCGCCTTTCCCACGCCCGCCATGAAGCTGGTCATGCTGGCGCTGCCGTGGACGGTCGGGCTCCTGACGGTGTCGACGATCCTCACCTGGCTCATCGGCAACATTCTCGGCGGCCTTGCCGGCTACTACCAGAACTCGCGACTGCTCAAGGCCTTCGGCGTCGTCGCTATCGGCATCCAGCCGATCCCCTATTACATCGTCGCCTTCCTGATGGTCATCATCTTCGGCTTCCTGTGGCCGGTGCTGCCGATCTCCGGCGGCTTTTCCATGAACGTCCGCCCTTCCTGGTCGCCCGAGTTCGCCGTCTCGATCCTGCGCCACGCCATCCTGCCGGCGGCGTCGCTGGTGATCGTCGGCCTCGGCACGTGGTTCCTCGGCATGCGGGCGCTGGTCTCCAACATCGTCACCGAAGATTATGTGACCTATGCCGAGCTTGCCGGCGTGAAGCGCGAGCGTATCGTCTCCTCCTACGTCATCCGCAACGCTATCGTGCCCCAGCTCACCGCGCTCGCCATGGCGCTGGGGGGCATCTTTTCCGGCACCATCATCACCGAGCAGGTCTTCTCCTATCCAGGCCTCGGCACGCTTCTGGTGCGGGCGGTCAATGCCGGGGATTCGGCGGTGGTACTTGCCGTCTCGTGCATCGCTGTCATCGCGGTGGCGACGGCGATCTTCCTCATCGACCTCCTCCACCCCCTTCTCGATCCGCGCATCAAGGCGGAGTAAGGCCGATATGTTCAGCGTCTTCCGCGATCTCATCCGCTACAACATCGAGTTCACCATCGGTGTGGTGCTCGTCGGCGTCATCGTCGCTTTCTCTCTTCTGAGCTTCGCCTCGCCCGTCGATCCGACGGCCATCTATACGACGATCCCCGATATGCCGCCGAGCGCGGAGTTCTGGTTCGGCACCAATTCGCGCGGGCAGGACCTCTTCTGGCAGCTCACCTTCGCCTTCCGCAACACGCTGTTCTTCGGGCTGACCGTCGCGGTGCTGTCGCGCATCATCTCGATCACGGTGGGGCTGACGGCGGGCTATCTCGGAGGGTGGACGGATCGGACGCTGATGTTTTTCAACGATATCTTCGTCGCCATTCCCATCTTTCCGATCCTCATCCTCTTCTACTTCGTGCTGCGCAACAACCTCGACATGATGAAGCTGGCGCTGATCATGGCCTGTTTCGGCTGGCCGTTCGACGCGCGGCTCATCCGCTCGGTGGCGCTGGGGCTGAAGCATCGGGAGTTCACGCGGCACGCCGTCTTTGCGGGCATGTCGCCCGCAAGGATCATGTATGAGGAGCATCTGCCTTATGTGATGCCGATCGTCTTTTCGACCGCCATGGCCAACATGATCTGGTCGATCGGGCTCGAGGTGACGCTCGCCGTCCTCGGCTTCACCAACATCAACGTGCCGACCGTCGGCACGGCGCTCTACTGGGCCAACAACCACTCGGCGATGGTGGTCGGCGTTTGGTGGTGGATCGTCATCCCGGTGGTTCTGATCGTCATGACCTTCCTGGGACTGTTTCTCCTGGCTGTCTCGATGAACGAATACATCGACCCGCGCAGCCGCCTGCGCCGCATGGGAGCCTGACCTTTGGCCGACGACATTCTCACCGTCGAGGGCCTCAAGGCCTACTACCAGATGAACTACTTCGGCGTGGAGCGCGAGGTGCGCGCCGTCGACGACGTCACCATGCGCGTCATGGCCAACGAGATCTACGGCATCGCCGGGGAGAGCTCGTCCGGCAAGACCAGCTTCATCAAGGTGCTGGCCGCGGCCATCCGTCCGCCCTTCCGCATCGTCGACGGGCGGGTGACGTACCGGTTCAACGGCAAGCCCATCGACGTCGCCCATGCCGGGGAAGACGAGATCGCGAAGATCCGCTGGAAGCACCTGTCCTATATCATGCAGGGCTCCATGAGCGTGCTCAATCCCGTGCGCCGCGTGCGCTCCACCTTCGAGGACTTTGCCTTCCGGCCGATGGGCCTGAAGCGCGATGCGTTCTGGGAGGCGGTGGAAGCGCATCTCGCCCGCCTCCACCTCGAGCCGGGGGTGCTGAGGGCCTATCCGCACGAACTTTCCGGCGGCATGCGCCAGCGCGTCACCATCGCGCTCGCCACCGTTTGCCGCCCCGAATTCATCATCGCCGACGAGCCGACGACGGCGCTCGACGTGGTGGTGCAGAAGGACGTGCTGGCAATGATCCGCGAGGTGCAGCAGGCGCTCGGCTCCTCCGTCGTCTTCGTCACGCACGACATGTCCGTCCACGCCAACATTACAGACAGGCTGGCCATCGTCTATGCCGGCCGCATCGTCGAGGAGGCGCCGACGCGGACCATCTTCACCGCCGCACGCCACCCCTATACCCGCCACCTGGTCGCCAGCCTGCCGCGCATCGGCGACACCAGCCCCAAGCCGTCGCTTGAGGGTCGCCCGCCAAGCCTTGCCGAGCCGCCGGCGGGCTGCCGCTTCCACCCGCGCTGCCCGATCGCCGTCGAGCGCTGCCGCAGGGAGGTGCCGGTGCTGGAGGAGCGACCGGGCGGACATCGGGTCGCCTGCTTCCGCGCCGACGAGGCGCTTCCCGCCGAAAAGATCCTTAATGTCGAGGAGCCCCTCTCATGAGCGCGCCGCCGCTTCTCGACGTCCGCGACGTCAGCAAGGTCTTCACCATGGGGGGCGTGCTGTCGCGCAAGCAGATCAGGGCCGTCAACGAGGTTAGTTTCGCGCTGTCGGCGGAGACGCCGGAGATCTTCACGATCATCGGCGAGTCGGGCTCCGGCAAGACGACGCTCGCCCGCATGATCCTCGGCAGCGACGTGCCGACGAGCGGCGAACTCAAGTTCGAGGGGAGGGACATCGCCGCGCGCCGCGGAGCGGATCGGCTTGCCTTCATGGCGCGCGTACAGCCGATCTTCCAAAACCCGTTCGAAGCGTTCAACCCGCTGAAGCGCGTCGACCGCTATCTCGCCTCCACCGCCCGGCGGTTTCTCAACGCGCGTACCGAGGCCGAGATGGAAGGGCCGATGGACGAGGCGCTCCACCATGTCGGCCTGTCGCTGAAGGAGGTGAAGGGGCGCTTTCCGCACGAATTGTCCGGCGGCCAGTTGCAGCGCACGGCCATCGCCCGGGCGCTGATCTCAAAGCCGAGCGTGATCGTCGCCGACGAGCCCGTCTCCATGGTCGACGCCTCTCTCCGGATGGCGATCGTCAACCTGTTCAAGCGGCTGCGCGACGAGCTCGGCGTGACCATCATCTACATCACCCACGACCTTGCCACCGCCTATTATATCAGCGACCGCATCATCATCATGCAGAAGGGGCACGTGGTGGAGATGGGCCCCGCCCGCCCCATCCTCGACGCCCCGCAGCACCCCTATTCGCAGCTTCTGAAGCGCTCGGTGCTCTCCTTCGACGACGCGGGGAGGGGACTGATCACCCGCTCCGGCCGCGAAGAGGTGGACACGAGCGCCGAAGCGCTCGTCAAAGGGCGGCTGGAGCCGGCAGAAGACGGGCGGCTGGTGCGAGTGGGGTGAGGGGGAGGAGGCGCGTCGATGCCGACATGACATGCGCCATCGTTGCCACGCCCGGTTTTCACCGTCTGGCCATTTCAAAGAACCCACCCTTCGGGAAGGGTGGTGGGAAGACGGGCGGCCAAAGTGTCGCCAGTCAAATTTTTTTTCGCGACCCTCGGGCCGCCCGTCCGGCGTTCTTAAGTCTCCGCCCGTTCCGCTTCCACGAAGCCGGATCCGGAAGGCTTTGAGCCTTCCACGACAGGGCGCTCCGCGCCCCCGTCTCCCCGGCTCCCTTTTAAAGTGCACCGTCCGGCACGCGCCGCCCGTAGTGGCGGCAGGGGAACCCTTGGGCGGAGCCTCCCCGGGCCGGCCGCCACGTTAGCGGCCCGCCGGAGGCGCCGGCCCCTCCCCGCGAGACCGCCGTCGCGATCCACGTTCCCGCGGGAGGGACGGGCACAGGATAAGGGCGGCCGAGGGAGGGGGGCGTATTTTCGTGCGAAAAAAGTTTGCAGATTGTTTGGAATCAATGGGTTGGCGGAAATTGGCCGCCGATTTTATCCCCGCGGCAAGGTTGGCGCCGTTGACCGGACGGCGGCTAGGTCTGCGACCCGCTCTGCGCCGAGGCCTCAAGCTCCGCCTCCGGGATATCGTCGAAAGAGGCGTAGTTGAGGTTGTAGAGTTTGGAGTAGAGGCCGCCCTTGGCCATGAGTTGGTCGTGGTTGCCGGTCTCGATCACCTGGCCGTTCTGCAGGACGATGATGCGGTCCGCGCCCCGGATGGTGGCGAGGCGGTGGGCGATGACGAGGCCGGTGCGGCCCTGGAGGAGCCTGATTAGCGCCTTCTGGATCAGCATCTCGGTGTAGCTGTCGATGTTGGCGGTGGCCTCGTCGAGGACGAGGATCTTGGCATCGGCCACCAGCGCGCGGGCAAAGCTGATGAGCTGGCGCTGACCGAGGGAGAGGTTGCCGCCGCGCTCGCCGAGGATGGCATCGTAGCCGCCGTCGAGGGACATGATGAAGTCGTGCGCGCCGACGGCCCTGGCCGCTTCGATCACCTGATCGCGGGTGGCGTCGGCCTTGTGGTAGCGGATGTTCTCGAAGACGGTGCCGGTGAACAGGAACGGCTCCTGCAGCACCATGGCGACCTGGCGGCCGAGCGACTCCTGCGTCAAGTCGCGCACGTCGTGACCGCCGACCAGCACCTCGCCCTTCTGCACGTCGTAGAAGCGGTGGACGAGCGCCATGGCGGAAGATTTGCCCGAGCCGGTGGGGCCGACCAGGGCCACCGTCTCGCCGGGATTGACGCGGAAGGAGACGTCTTTCAGCACCGGCTGCTTCGGGTCGTAGCCGAAGGTGACGTCCTTGAACTCCACCGAGCCGTCCATGTCGGGCGACAGCACCTTGGCGCCCGGCTTGTCCTTGACGTCGATGCGGACGTCGAGCACGTCGGTCAGGCGCTTGCCCGAGGCCATGGCGCGCTGCATGACCGAGTATTGCAGGGTCAGCGAGCGGATCGGATCGAAGAAGCGCTGGATGTAGAACAGGAAGGCGACCATGATGCCGACGTCGAGACCGCCGTTCAGCACCATGGAACCGCCGACGACGATGACGAAGGCCATGGCAAGGCCGGTGAGGCTGTCGACGATGGGCACCATGACCTGGGCGTATTTCGCCGCCGTCAGGTGCGTCTTCAGGTTGGCGGCGGCCTTGTCGTCGTAGAGGGTGAAATTGACCTGCTGGCGGTCCATGGACTGCACCGCGCGCACGCCGTGAATGGCCTCGGCGAGCGCGCCGTTGGCGACCGAATTGGTCTCGTGGGCGGCCATGAAGGCTTCGCGGGCGCGCGGCAGCCAGAAGATGCGGACGATGAAGAGGATCGGCATCACCGACAGCGTCAGCAGGCCGAGACGGAAATCGAGCCACAGCATGACGAAGACGATGCCGAAGAGGAGCACGATGTCGCCGACAGACAGGACGGAGGTCTCCAGGAACTCCTGCATGGAATTGACGTCGCCCTGGAGCCGCGACATCAGGCGCCCGACCTCCGTCTTGTCCATGAAGGAAAGCGAGACCTTCTGCAGATGCCCGAACATGGCGCGGCGGATGTCGAACAGCACATCCTCGGCCATCTGGCCGACCACGGTCTCCTGCGTGTAGCTGGCCGCAAAGTTGATGAGGATGGCCAGCGCGAAGGCGGCGACGGAATAAAGGAGGGCAGGGTGGTCGATCTCGCCGGGCGCCATGCCGTTGTCGATGGCGTAGCGGATGATGAGCGGGATGACGAGCTGCGTGGCGGTGAAGATCAGGACGGCGGCCACCGAAATGACCACCTTGGCGCGGTAGGGGCGCACGAACGCCCAGATGCGCTTGACGATGTTCTTGTCGAAGGCGCGGCCGAACATCTCCTCTTCGATGCGGTGCGAGCCGACGACGGCACGGGGCGGGCGGCGCCCGCCGTCGCGCACCTCGTTGCGTTCGACCTCGGTCTCGCCTGCGCCGTCCGGGGCCATCAGCCGCCACCTCCCGCTTCATCCAGCATCTCCTCGCCGGGGCGGACCTGGAGATCGTAGAGCGCCCGGTAGCGCCCGCCCTTGGCGAGTAGCTCCTCATGGGTGCCGCGCTCGACGATCTCGCCGCCTTCGACAAAGAGGATCTGGTCGGCATGCATCAGCGAACTCAGCCGGTGGGCGATGACGATCGTCACCCGGTCCTTGGCGAAGCGCCGCATGGCTGTGCGGATACGGCTCTCGGTGGCGGCGTCGATGGCCGCGGTGGAATCGTCGAAGACGATGACCGAGGGCTTGAGCATCATGGTGCGGGCGATCGTCAGGCGCTGGCGCTGGCCGCCCGACAGAGATACGCCGCGCTCGCCCACGACCGTGCCGTAGCCGGCGGGAAGCCCGAGGACGTAGTTGTGGAGCTGGGCGAACTCGCTGGCCCGCGCGATGCGCCGCTCCTTGGCCCAGGGATCGCCATAGGCGATGTTGTTCTCGATGGTGGTGGTGAAGAGGAAGGCGTCCTGCTGGACGACGGCGACCGCCTGGCGGAGCGAGGCCAGCGTCGCCTTGCGGATGTCCTGCCCGTCGAGCGTGATGGCACCGCCGGTGACGTCGTAAAAGCGTGGGATGAGGTGGGCGATGGTCGACTTGCCGGAGCCGGGTGGGCCGACGATGCCGACGGTCTCGCCCTTCCTTGCCTCGAAGCTGACATTCTTCAGGACCTTGCGGTCCTGCGCACCCGGATAGGCGAAGGAGACATTGTTGAAGCGCAGGGTGCCGTCGGTGATGGCGAGTGGCTTGGCGTCCGGCGCATCCTTGACGGCGATGTCGAGGTCGAGCAGGCCGAACAGCCGCGAGCCGCAGGTGGAGGCGCGGGCGAACGCGTTGACCATCATGCCGAGCTGGCGCACGGGCATCTGCAGGATGGTCATGAAGGTGAGGAATGTCGCCAATGTACCGACGCTGATCTCGCCGGCGACGACCTTGTTGCCGCCGACGAGCAGCACCAGCCCCATGGCCAGGAAGAAGGAAAAGGTCATGGCCGAGGTGTTGCGCACGCGGATGCCGACACGCTCGTGGGCGAGCTCGAGCGCGCTCTTGGAGGCGCGGTCGAACTTCATCATCTCGTAGGCCTGGGCGGCGAAGGCGCGCACCACGCGGATGCCGCCGAGGTTCTCCTCCATGACGCGGGTGAGCACCGAAAGGCGCTCCTGCAACTCGAGCCAGGTGGCGCGCAGCTTCAGCCGGGTGACGGAGGAGCGCCAGCCGACGAAGGGGACGAAGCTGAGCGCCAGGAGGCCGAGCACGGGGTCGGTGGAGATCAGAAGATAGGCGCCGATGCCAATCAGCATGGTGAGCAGCACGGCGCGCACCAGCGCGGTCGAGAAATACATCCGCACGCCTTCCAGATCGAGCATGCCGATGGTGATGAGATCCCCCGAGTGCACCCGGTCGTGGAAGGAGAAGGAGAGACGCTGGATCTTTTCGTAGCAGGCAAGCCTGAGCTCGTAGCCGATGTGATGGCCGACCGCTTCGGCGTAGTAGTTCTGCGTCATGGTGAAAAGGCCGCGCAGGATGCTGACCGTCAAAAGCAGAAGCGCGGAGATGAGAAGCGCGCTTTCGGCAGCCGCGCCCTCAGCCCCGCCGCCGATGGCGGTCTGCGTTTGGTCCACGGCGCGGCCCAGAAGCTGGGGGATCGTGAGTTGCAGGGTGGCGGCGATGACGGTCGAGCCAATGGCGAAGGTGACCTGCCAGGGATGGCGCAAATTCATGCGCGTGATCCGCAACAGTGTGCTGAGGCCCTGGCCCCAACCGGCCGCCTCCACATGCGCGAACGAATTCCGTGCCTTCGTCGCGCTGCCAATGGCATCGCTGCTCAAGGTGCTTTCCAGACTGAGTTTTTTCGCCCTATAGGCGGCGGCAAGCCGAGCGACTCGCCGTCAGGACCACTCGCCGCGCAATTAGGGCGCAACGGGGCGGCAGGTTCAAGTCTCTCGAACCCCTATATGGCAGTTTTTTGACGACTGGCACAGCATTTGCGGCCGGCGTGGCACGATGCCCCGCCGGCCTAGTGGTCTGACCCAAACAGATGGTACCATCTGTCAGGATCGCACCACTGTCTTCGGGCGATCACTCACCGCGGCGGCTGATCCTATTCCAGCCGTCCGTCGCCGCTTCTGTCGGCCGCGGCGAAGTCCTGCATGACGCGGTTCATGAACTCGTCCTGGCTGACGCGACCATCACCGTTGGCGTCGGTAGCGGCGAACTGATCCGCATTCAGGACTTGGGTGGTTTCCGTCTCCACCAGATAGCCGTCGCCATTGGCATCGAGCCTGCCGAAGGCCTGGGTCATGAAGGTCTGGTATTCCTGCTGGTTCACGGCGCCGCTGGCGTTGGCGTCGAGTTCATTGAGATGGCCTTCGTGCATCGGCATTTCGGTCTGGGCGGCAGCAGTGCCGGCGAAAATAAGAAGGCCTGACAGGGCGGCAAAGATTGTTTTCTTCATGGGATCCTCCTTCGCCTTAGCGGCAAGCCAACCGATTACCGAGAAGACCGCCGCCACCGAGGCCAGCCGCAGTAGCCAGAACAGCCCCCCTGCCGCCGCCGATCGTGGTGCCAATCAGCCCGCCAATAATGGCGCCGCCAACCGTGCCGGCAATGCATCCGAACTCGTGATTGCGGGCCTGAACATTCGGGTCCGAACTCGACTGGCAGCCGGCCACCAGCAAGGATGACGCGGCCGCGGCCACAATTATTCCATTCCTGATCATGTCCCTCTCCTCGTTTTTCAGGGCGCCCGCATAATTGTCGGGTCAACGCCCTGGGAGCGTGTCCGATCGACCAGGATGTCCTCGTCAGGCCGACCGTCGGTCGCGATGAGTCCGACCTCGCCGTCAAGACGGGACTAGGATAGGCAAGTCGCCTTCAATTCCGATTCACAGTTTCTTTCACGTCTAAACTTCGATCACGAAATCGGCGACGCTGCCGTGTCTTTGAATATGCTTGGCCGCCAGCTTCAGACGCTTGCCCGCGACGCGAGAAGCACTTCGACTTCGGTAAGCGTCGGCATCGAGGGGGCGGTGCCTGGACGGGTGACGGAGATGCCCGCAACGGCGCAGCCGAAGCGCACCGCATCGGCCGGTGTCAGGCCGCGCGCCAGGCCCACGGCGAACCCGCCGTTGAAGGCATCGCCCGCGCCGGTGGTCTCGACAACGGGGCCGGCGGCGAACGCGGGGACGTGCTGGGCGCCGTCGCGATCGACGATGAGTGCTCCCTTCTCGCCCAGCGTGATCACGGCCGACCGGACGCCCTTTTCCAGAAGCGCCTCGCCGGCGCGGCGTGCCTCAGTGGGGGAGGCGACCGCGATGCCCGTCAGCTCTTCCGCCTCCGTCTCGTTGGGCGTGGCGTAGTCGCAAAGGGCGAAGATCTCCGGTGGCAGCTTTGCGGCGGGCGCGGGGTTGAGGATCGTCGTCACGCCCGCTTCCCGGGCGATCTCCAAGGCGCGGACGGCCGCCTCGATGGGCTGCTCGAGCTGTGTGACGAAGACGCCGGCGGAGCGGATGAGGTCTGCCTTGGCATCGATGTCGGCGGGGGAGATGAGGGTCGCGGCGCCAGGGCAAACGATGATGGCGTTGTTGCCGCTTTCCTCCTCCACGAAGATATAGGCGGCACCGGTATAGCTCTCCGGCGTCTCGATGACCGCCGGCTCGACGCCCGCTTCCCGCCATGTCGTGAGCGCCATGTCGGCGAACGGATCGCGGCCGAGCCGCGTGATGAAGCTGACGTCGGCGCCGAGCCGCGCGGCGGCGACGGCCTGGTTTGAGCCCTTGCCGCCGGGGCCGAGCTTGAAGGCGCTGCCCAAAAGCGTCTCCCCCATCCGCGGCTGCCTTGCGGCGCGGTAGGCGGTGTCGGCGACGAACACGCCGAGGATGACGATCGGCTTGCCCTTCTCCATGGGCTCAGTCCTGGTCCGGCGGGATGACGCCCTTGCGGAAGGCGAAGCAGCCGTAGAAGCGGCGTTCGCCGGTCTGGATGACGCAATAGGCCTTTTTGGCGCGCTCGTAGAAGGCATAGCGCTCGACGCCGACCATCGGCCAGGAGCGGCCCTCCGCCTCATCGACCACCTTCTGCACCTCCGCCTGCACCGGCAGGATTTCGTCCGGCGCGCCGACGACCTCCATGCGGGCCGCCGCGTCGTCGACGAAGGTGTCGAGCGGGTAGACGGAGAGGATGGCGGCGGCCACCTCGGCCGCCGTGGCGTCGATGCGCAGAAGCCTGCCGAGGCGCGTCTGCCGGGCGATCGAATCGGACGGGAAGTTGGTGTCGGCGATGACGAGGTCGTCGCCGTGGCCCATGGCCCTCAGCGCGAAGAGCACATCGGCATTCAGCAGCGGGTTGATCCCCTTGAGCATGTCTTCCCTCCAAGAGCGGCCGCTCTTTCCCGGCCAAATTTCGGTTGCGGGTTAGACCCGTTCATCATTTCATGGAATCGATGAACGGGTCTAACTCCTTGTTTTGTCACAATTGCGGACGGAGAGCCAGCACCCACTTTTTCCTGGAATTGCTCTACAGCCTCTGCCCGGTGTCGGCATGGAACAGATGCACCTGGTCCGGGCGCGGGCGCAGCCTGATCGTCTCGCCGGGCCGGAAATCGTGGCGCTGCCGGAACAGGGCGACGAGGTCGTCGCCGCCGAAATGCAGGAACACCAGCGTCTCCGAGCCCGTTGGCTCGACCACGGAAACCTCTGCCGGAAAGCCGTCGTCGGAAAGCTCCAGATGCTCCGGGCGGATGCCGAGCACGATCGGCTGGCCGTCTTCGGCCTGGTGATCGCCGGAGACGGCGACACGCGCGCCGTTGACCTCGACGGCGGTCTTCCCGCCGTTCACCGTCGCCTTGAGCATGTTCATGGACGGCGAGCCGATGAAGCCGGCGACGAAAAGGTTGGCCGGGCGGTCGAAGACCTCCAAGGGCTCGCCGACCTGCTCGACCCGCCCGTCCTGCATGACGACGATCCTGTCGGCCATGGTCATCGCCTCCACCTGATCGTGCGTGACGTAGACGGTGGTCGTCTTCAGGCGCTGGTGCAGCTCCTTGATCTCGGTGCGCATCTGCACGCGCAGCTTGGCATCGAGGTTGGAGAGCGGCTCGTCGAACAGGAAGACCTGCGGGTCGCGCACGATGGCGCGGCCCATGGCGACACGCTGGCGCTGGCCGCCCGACAATTGCCGCGGATAGCGGTCGAGAAAGGGGTTGAGCCCGAGGATGCCGGCCGCGCGGTCGACGCGCTCGCTCACTTCGCTGGCGGCCATGCCGCGCAGGCGCAGCGCGAAGGCCATGTTGTCCTTCACCTTCATGTGCGGGTAGAGCGCGTAGTTCTGGAACACCATGGCGATGTCGCGCTGGGACGGCGGCAGGTGGTTGACGATCCTGTCGCCCACGAGGATCGCTCCCTTGGTGATACTTTCGAGGCCGGCGATCATGCGCAGCAAGGTCGACTTGCCGCATCCCGACGGCCCGACAAGGACGACGAACTCCCCATCGGCGATGTCGACATCCACCCCGTGGATCACCTCCACGGAGCCGAAGGACTTGCGGACCCTGCGGACCGTAACGTTGGACATGGTTCCTCCCGAGACCCGACCGGCCAGAAGAACAGACGAGCCGGCGCGCGATGTCAATTGTAAAGAGACACCGGCTTTTAACGCAGCGCAATCACCCCCGCTCCGTCTCGGCCTTCGGCCGATCCACCTCTCCCCCTGCCCCCTCGGCTGGCTCAGGGCGGGAGAGGAAGGCGCCAAGCGCTCCGGCCGGCGTTTCCTCTCCCCGTCGAGCGGGGGAGAGGTGGCCGCGAAGCGGTCGGAGTGGGGGTAGACGCAGCCTCCGCTAACCCGAATTCGTTACCCCGACCGCCGACCGGCGATTTATTGACAATGGTCGAACTTGCCTCATACTCAATGGAAACCGGGAGGCATACGGGGAGGAGCAGGCGGGAGAAGGGCAAGAAGACATCCCCAATGCCTGCCTTCGGTAAATCGTTTTACCGGCTATCGACGGCTCCCACGCCGCGATCATGGAAGTCTTAAGGGAGGAAATCGTCCATGAAGGTCCACATCTATAAGCGACTGATGGCCATGCAGGCCAGCCGCCGCGGTATCCTGAAGGGCGCGGCGGGCGCCGGTGCCCTGGCGCTCGGCGCGACGAGCGGGCTGGGAGCGCTTGCGCGGCGCGCCTCGGCGCAGGGCAACCTGCGCGCCGAGATCCTGAAGATCCCCGGCGTGGGCATGGGATCGCCGACCGACGCCGACTGGCAAAGGGTTGGCGAACTGTGCCTCGACGGCACCAGGGCCACCGTGGAGGAGGGCGAGTTCGAGGGCGTCCAGCTGACCTTCATGGGCCTCAACAACCAGAACCTGCACAACTTCCTGTTCCGCGGCTTCCTGAAGCCCTGGGAGGCCTATACCGGTGCGCGGATCGAGTGGATCGACCTCGCCCAGGCCGATTACAACGCCCGCCTGCAGCAATCGATCGCCACCGAAACGGTCGATTTCGACATCATCGAGATGGGCGCGCCCTTCGAAGGTGACGTGTGCGGCAAGGGGCTCGCCTCCGAGATGCCCGACTGGGTGAGGGATCTGATCGAGATGGACGACTACGTCGACTATCTCAAGGCTCCGGTCGGCACCTGGGACGGCAAGACCTACCGCATCTCGGTCGACGGCGACTGCCACAACTTCAACTTCCGCACCGACTATTTCGAGAACGAGGAGCTGGCCCAGGCCTGGCGGGACGAGGGCCATGAGGGCGAATGGGCGGTGCCGACCACCTGGCAGAAGGTGCAGGAGGTCACCAAGTTCCTCAAGGGCAAGAACGACCCCTTCGGCGGGCCGGCCTACGGCTATCTGGACGCGCCCAAGTCCTGGGGCGGCTTCGGCTTCTATTTCCTGGCAAGCCGCGCTTCCGCCTATGCCAAGCATCCCGACGATCCGGCCTGGCTGTTCGACCCCGACACCATGAAGCCGCGCGTCAACAACGAGGCATGGGTGCGCGCCATACAGGACGTCCTGGACGTGCTCGACGCGCAGCCGCCGGACCAGATCAACGCCGACCCGAACACGACCGCCTTCCAGCAGTTCCTGGCCGGCACCGGCAGCATGGTCTCCTGGTGGGGCGACGTCGGGTCCAACGCCCGCACGTCGGACTCCTCGATCGTCGGCGACGTCATCGGCTTTTCCGTACTGCCGGGCTCCGACGACGTGTGGAACCACGCCAGCGGTGAATGGGAGACACTGCCCGACGGGCCGAACGTGGCGCCCAACATGGCCTATATCGGCTGGGGCGTCTATGTGATGGCGCGTGTCGACAGCGATGAGAAGAAGAAAAAGGCGGCCTGGTCGGCGGCGGCCCACCTCGGCGGCAAGGACCTGTCGCTGTGGTGCGCGGCCTATCCGTCGGGCTTCCAGCCCTACCGCAAGAGCCACTTCAACATCCCCGAATGGGTGGAGGCCGGCTACGAGGAGGCGTTCATCGAGAACTATCTCGCCTCGGAAGCCGATTCCTACAACCACCCCAATGCGGCGATCGAGCCGCGTATCCCCGGCATCTTCCAGTATTATTCGGTGGCGGAGGACGAACTGGCCAAGATCTTCGCCGGCCAGTACGCCTCGGCCCAGGAAGGCGCCGACAAAATAGCCGAGGCCTGGGAGAGGATCACCGACCAGATCGGCCGGGAGAGCCAGATCGAGCTCTACAAGGCCTCGCTCGGCGTGTAGGGCAGGACAGTTGCATATGGATTCTGAGTCCCTGATGGGACCCCCACCCCTTACCCCTCCCCTCAAGGGGGAGGGGGGCGCCGGCGTCTCAGAATCCCCCTCCCCCTTGAGGGGAGGGGTAGGGGGTGGGGGTCCCGGCGAAGCCGGCAAAAATAATCCATATGAAAATGTGAGACCGGCAGCCCCGGACGGCCGGTTTATACTGCCGACCGGCGGGTAGGACCTGCATGAGCATGGAAAAGACAGCGCCGCTCGACATCGATTTCGACGAATACGTTCCGCCCGATCCGATTCCTCAGTCGCGCAAGCGGCTGGGGCTCCTGATCCTGGCCTTCGGTTCGCTGGTGCTTGCCGCGGCGTTTCTCGTTCAGGCGCTCTACCGGGCCGGCACAATCGACTTCGGCTTCGCCAACTGGCGGCCTGTCGTCTATGCCTATCTCTTCTGGGGCATAACGCTCGGAACCGCGCAGGTTTTGAGGCGCGGCGAGGCGGGCGTGCGGGCGCTCTTCGTGCTGCCGGCGGTTCTGTTCGTCGTCGCCATGGTCGTCTTTCCGCTGCTGTTCGGCCTCTACATCTCGTTTACCGACTGGAACCTCTCCTCCCTGCAGGGGCGCAGGTTCAACGGCCTCGACAATTTCCGCCAGATGCTCGGCGACGCCTTCTACTGGAACGCGCTCAAGAACATGGTCTGGTACACGCTGGCGGTGCTCGTCGAATACGCCATCGCCTTCGGCATGGCGCTTCTCCTGCACTCGCAGATCCGGGCGCGAAAGTTCTTCCGCGTCGTCTTCCTTCTGCCCCTGATGCTGTCGCCGGTGGCGGTGAGCTGGATGGTCGGCAAGTCGATGATGGAAATACGCTTCGGGCCGATCGCCAACTTCGCCCGCTGGCTCGGATGGGAGAACCCGGCCTTCTTCACCGACCCGTGGCTGGCCCGGTTCTCGATCATGGCGATGGACGCCTGGACCTTCATTCCGCTGATGATGATCATGCTGCTCGCCGGTCTTCAGGCGCTGCCCAAGGAAGTGATGGAGGCGGCGAGGGTGGATGGCGCCAATCCCTGGCAGACCTTCTGGAAGGTCATCTTTCCCTTGACGCTGCCGGTCTCGATCACCGCCGTCCTTATCCGCATCATCTTCAAGCTGAAGCTCGCCGACGTCATCATCAACGTGACCGCCGGTGGCCCCGGCGGGGCGACCGATTCGGTGACGAGCTTCATCTTCCGCGTTTACCGCGACCGCTCCAACGTCGGCTACGGCACGCTGTTGGCGATGGTCTATCTGGTGTTGATCGTCGTCTCGCTCACCATCATGCTCAACGTGCTCGGCCGCTGGATGCGCGGTTACGGCCAGGAGGAATCGTAAAGCGATGATTGCCATCGACGAAAAGCTGGACGAGGCGGCCGTGCCCGAGCCGACGATGGCCGAGCGGACGCACCGGCTGACCACGCGCGTGATCGTCTACGGCATCCTGATCGTCTGGGCCTTCATCTGCCTCGTGCCGATCTACTGGACCGTCACGACCTCTTTCAAGGCCGCGCCCGACGTCATGCGCGGCAATCTCGTCCCGTTCATCGACTTCACGCCGCAGTGGCTGGGCTGGCGGTCGCTCGGCCTGTCGCCGGAGACGCTCTTCAACACCTCGACGGTGCGCGGCGAGTTCACGAAGCGCTTCATGAACAGCGTCGTCGTCTCCCTCTCGGCGTCGTTCCTGGCCGCCGTTCTGGGCTCGCTGGCCGCCTATGGCCTCAGCCGCTTCTCCTACCGGTTCGGCCCGATGAAGAACAAGGACATCTCCTTCTTCTTCCTCTCGCAGCTGATCCTGCCGCCCGTGGTGCTCGCCCTGCCGTTCCTGGTTCTCTACAAGGAGCTGGCGCTGCTCGACACGCGCATCGGGCTTATCCTTCTTTATACGCTCACCGTGCTGCCCATCGTCATCTGGATCATGCGCGACCAGTTCAAGGCCATTCCCGTGGAGCTGGAGGAGGCGGCGCTGGTCGACGGCCTGTCGATCTGGGGCGCCTTCCTGCGCATCGTCCTGCCGATCTCGCTGCCGGGCATCGTCGCCGCCTTCATCCTGTCGCTGATCCTGTGCTGGAACGAGTATTTCTTCGCCGCGCTCCTGACCAGCACCGAGGCGAAGACGCTGCCGGTGATGGTGGCGAGCCAGACCGGCAGCCAGGGCATCAACTGGTGGTCCATGGCGGCGCTTTCGACGGCGGCGATCGCTCCGCTCTTGATCGTCGGGATCATACTGGAGCGCTACATCATTGCCGGGATGGCGACGGGGGCGGTGAAGTAGGCCGGCGAGGGCTGGGCGCGTGCCTTCACCCTCGTCCTTCGACAAGCTCAGGATGAGGGTGAAGGCAAGGCGACGCCGCGCGGGCTTCGACGTGCGTGGAAGGGAGCAAACACAGCCCTCATCCTGAGCCTGTCGAAGGACGAGGGCGGGATGCAGAGCACATCCTGTCGCCGGAACACCTACAGCGCCCCCGACAACTCCGCCATCAGCCCCCGCGTCTCCTCGTAAAGCCGCCGGAAAACCCGATACTGCCGCCCATAGACCTCCGCATGCTCCCTCCGCGCGGCGATCGTCCTTTCCACCGGGTTCCAGCCGGCGATGTCCCCCTTTTGCGCGTCGCCCACGGCCACCGCGGCGAGGAAGGCGTCGCCATAGGACGCGCCGAGGGTGCGGGCGCGCAGGAGCTGGTCGAGGCCGCAGATGTCGGAGGTGGCCTGCGCCCAGACCGCGTTCTTCGTGCCGCCGCCGACGGCGTGGATCGTCTCCGGCGGGCGGCCGATCTGGCGGTAGGTGTCGACGATGTGGGCGGTGCCGCAGGCGATGCCTTCCAGCAGCGCGCGGTAGATGTGGCCGCGCGTGTGCGTCAGGTTGAGGCCGAAGAGGACGCCCTTTGCGTCGGGATCGTGAATGGGGGTTCGTTCGCCGGAGAAATAGGGCAGGAACACGAGGCCACCCGCGCCGGGCGACGTCGCTGCCGCCTCTTCGGCGAGGGTGGCGAAGGCTTCCTCCGGCGGCAGCTCGCGGGCGAACTGGTCGCGGAACCAGTGGGTGAGGGTGCCGCTGGTGGCAAGGCCGGCCATGGAGGCGTGCTCGCCCTCGAACAGCCAGGGCGCGTACCACAGGCGGCGGTCGCGGACGGGACCGTCGGTCACCATGATGGTGAAGATGGTGGAGCCGTACATGACCATCATGTCGCCGGGGGCGAGCACGCCGACGCTAAGTGCCTCGGCGGCGGCGTCGATGGTGCCGGCGGTGACGGGGGTGCCGGCGGCAAGGCCGGTCTCGGCGGCGGCTTCGGGTGTGACCGCGCCGGCGATGTCGGTGGTCCACAGGAGATCGGGGAGCTGGTCGGGGCGGGCGATGTCGTCTGCGAGATCGAAGATCCAGCCGCGCTTTTCGACGTCGTAGAGGGGGCTGGCGTTGGCGGCCGAGTAATGGTCGATGACGAAGCGGCCGGTGAGGCGGTAATTGACGTAGCTCGTGGAATTCAGGAACTTCGCCGTCTTGTCGTAGAGTTCGGGGCGGTTGTTCTTGAGCCAGAGGATTTTCGGGCCGACCGATTGCGAGGTCAACGCATTGCCGCACCGCTCAAGGATCGTTTCGGAGCCGATCCGCTGGTCGAGGGCCTCGATCTCGCGGGCGGCGCGCGTGTCGACGCCGTAGAGGATGGCGTTCGATAGCGGTATGCCCTCGGTGTCCACCGGCAGCACGCAGGGGCCGATGGCGCTGCAGCCGACGGCGCGGATGGTCTTTGGATCGATGCCGCTTTCGGAGAGCATCTTCTTCGTGACGAAGACGAAGTCGCCCCACCAGTCCTCGCGCGGCCGGTGCTCGGCCCAGCCGGGCTGCGGCACCAGCATCTTGTGCGGACGGGCCGCGCTGGCGAGGATGCCGCCCGCCTCGTCCACGAGGACGCCCTTGGTCTCGAAGGTGCCGATATCGACGCCGAGATAGTGCTTCATGTCACGTAGTCGTCCCGGTCGAGGCTGAAGGTCTCGTCGATGGCGGCGATGCCGGCGACCATGAGCCGGACGAGCTGTTCCAGGTCGCCGAGGTCGCACACCTCGAGCGAGGAATGAGAATAACGCATCGGGAAGCCGACATCGATGCAGGCGACGCCGCTGCCGACGAGCTGCACGTAGGAGGTCTCCGTCAGCGCGCCGACATGGGCGCTTCTTTGCAGCGGCATGGCAAGCCCGCCGGCCGTCTTCTCGAACAGGCGGACGAGGGCAGGGTGGGGGATGGTGCCGTTGAGCGTGCCGCGGCCATGGAAGGAATAAAGGCTGATCGCCGGGCCGGCGCCCAGCCGCACGTCGCCTCGGTGGGCCATGTCGGGCGTGTCGGTGGCGAGCACGAGGTCGATCTGGATGGCGATGTCGGGCCGGAGCACCTGTGCGGCCGTCAGCGCACCGCGCAGGTTGAACTCCTCCTGCACGGCGAAGACCAGGTGAACGGTGGGCCGCGGGCCCTCCTCGACGAGCATCCGCGCCGCCTCGATAAGTGCCGCGCAGCCGGCGCGGTCGTCCACTGTCGTGCCGCCGATACGGTCTTCGCCAAGCTCCACCACGTTCGGCAGGTAGACGACCGGCGTGCCGATATCGACGCCGGCGCTCCGCGCCTCCTCCGCCGAGGCGAAGCCCGCATCGATATAAAGGTCGGCGTAGGGGACGACCTTGTACTTTTCGTCGGGCGTCGTGGCGTGGTGGCTCTTGTTGGCGATGACGCCCTTGCGGTCGCGCCCTTCGCCCACGCACAGGAGCACGGCCTGCGAGGCCAGCGCCCGCTCCGGCACGCCGCCCAGCCGATCGACGCGGATGAAGCCGTCGGCCTCGACCTTGCGCACGACGAAGCCGAGCTGGTCCATGTGCGTGAAGAGCATGACGGCGGGCGCGGCGGCTTCGCCCTCGATGGTGGCGATGAGGTTGCCCAGCATGTCCGTGCGGCAGGCAAGGCCGAGGGGGGCGAGCTTTTCCCGGATGGCGCGGCGGACCCGGCCTTCGTGGCCGGAAAGGCCGGGGATGAGCATCAGTTCGCCCAGAAGCGTGCGCAGCCGTTCCTTCACCGTCCGCTCCTCTATTCGCCGCGGGCGGCGCGCGCAAGGCGCATGAACTCCGCCGCGCGTTCGGGGTCGACCGGGTTCCAGGTGTCGCCGTCCACCTTGAGCGATGAGCCGACGATGCAGCCATCGGCGGTCTTCATGACGTCGGCGACGGTGGCATGCTTGACGCCGGTGTTGGCCAGCACCGGCGTATCGGGCAGCGCCTTCTTGACCGCCACGAGGTCGCTGAGCGCGGCCGCCTCGCCGGTGATCTGACCGGAGACGAGGATGGCGTCGGGGATCGAGGAGAAGACGGCGCTGCGGGCGCGATCGGCGAGGCTGCGCCGGTCGAGCGAATAGGCGAACTCGGCCGAGATGTTGTAGAGCATGGCGAGGTCGGAGCGGCCCAAGCGGTCGCGGTAGCGCATCGCCTTGCCGGCATCGGGCGTCCAGGGGCCCATGTCGGAGGCGTACGTGCCGGTGAAGATCTCGCGCACGAAGGCGGCCCCGGTGGCGGCGGCGAGCGCGACCGTGCTCATCGGATCCCACAGGACGTTGACGCCGAAGGGAACGGTGATCCGATCACGCAAGGAGCCGATCACGTAGGCCATCGCGGCGGTCGAGGCGGTGTCGACGGCGAACTCGTAGGGGCGGTCGTTCTCGTTGCCGAACATGACGGCATCGACGCCGGCCCGCTGCAGGGCGTCGAGATCCTTCGCCGCACCCGCGACGAGCGCCTCCACGCCACCCTCCGCGTCATAGAGCGGCGATCCGGGCAGGGCGCCAAGATGCACCATGGCGATGACCGGCTTGGCGGTCTTGAACAGGCGCCGGAATTTCTGGCTCATTCGTCCTCCCCGATTGCCCCTCACTCCCGATAGGGGAGGGATGCTAGCAACGGGTTGGAGAGGAGTCTATTGGCTCGGCGCCGTTCCTCCCCCTGAGCTTGTCGCGACGACCCCCACCCCTCACCCCTCCCCACAAGGGGGAGGGGAGGCGCGAGGGCTGGCGCCCTACCGCGAGTGGGAACATCCTTGCGGATTTGCCGCCGCCACCCGCTACCAACCAGCCGGATCTCGATATACGTTGCGCTCCACACGGCGGAAAAGAGGAAACGTTCAATGAAAACGCGTCACTTCGAGCGGCTTGCCGGCCGTGGCATCACCTTTACCGAACTCGGCTTCGGCACCGCACCGCTCGGCAACCTTTACCGGGCGATCTCCGACGAGGGGGCGCAGGGCGCGCTGGAAGGCGCGTGGGAGACCGGGTGCCGCTATTTCGATACCGCGCCGCTCTACGGGCTCGGCCTGGCGGAGACGCGGCTCAACCGTTTCCTGCGCGGGCGACCGCGCGACGACTATGTGCTGTCCACCAAGGTGGGCCGGCTCCTGCGCGCGTGCCCGCCGGAGGAGCGCACCGGCATCGGCAAGTTCTTCGACACGCCATCGCGCCGGGAGGTGTACGACTATACCTATGACGGCGTCATGCGCTCGGTCGAGTTCTCGCTCGAGCGGCTCGGCGTCGACCGCGTCGACATCCTCTACGCCCACGATCTCGACGTCTTCAACCACGGCTCCGAGGAAGCGCTGAAGGCGAAGCTCGAGGAACTGATGCGCTCCGGCTACTACGCGCTTTTATCGCTGCGCGACCAGGGCGTGATCAAGGCGTTCGGGGCAGGAGTGAACGAATGGCAGCCGTGCCAGTGGCTCGCCGAGCATGGCGATTTCGACCTCTTCCTCCTGGCTGGCCGCTACACGCTTCTGGAGCAGGAAGCGCTGGATAGCTTCCTGCCGCTGTGCGAGAAACGCGGCATCGGCATCGTGCTCGGCGGCCCTTACAATTCCGGCATCCTCGCCACGGGGCCGAAGCCGGGCGCCTTCTACAACTACTCGGAAGCGCCGAAGGAGATTCTGGAGAAAGTCGGGCGCATCGAGGCCGTCTGCGGCCGCCATGGCGTGAAGCTCGTCGAGGCGGCGCTGCAGTTTCCGCTTCTAAGCCCGCTCGTCTGCTCCGTCATCCCCGGCGGGCAGAGCGTCGACCAGGTCAAGGCAAACCGGGCCATCCTCGATACCGACATTCCGGCGGAGCTGTGGAGGGATCTCAAGGCCGAAGGCCTGATGCACTCCGCCGCACCGACCGGCTGATCTCCCCCTGGCGGGAGATGTCCGGCCCCTTCAGCAAGCTCAGGACGGAGGGGCGCGAAGGACGCGGCGGCAAATCGTAGCTGTAAAACTAGGAATCGCCGCCGCTGCCGTCCTCGATGCCTTCAAAAAGGGCCACCACAGCGTCCTGCGCGACGGCGATGTGGCAGCGAAGTGCGGATAGAAGCTCCTCTCGGTCGCCCTTCTTCAGGGCGGCCAGGATGGGCTCGTGGGTCCGCCATGGAAGGGCCCGACTACCCGAGGGCAGGCGTGGTCAAGGGAACTTGCAGATAGTCGGCCGGCCGCGGCACCGGCGCGTCCAGGCTGATGAAGGTCTGCGGTGACGCGTCGAGGTGATCCAGCAGCGCCGCGAACCGCCGCGCGGTCCCTGGGCTGATGCCGCCGCTCCTGTTGTCCACCAGCGCCGCCGCCTCCACTTCGGTGCGCGCTCCGGGCACAAGCCGTCCATTGTAGCGGTAGACCGGCAGGGACGGCGGGCGGCCGAAGGGTGCACCGATCCGGTCGAGCAGGCGCGTTGCGATCCCCGGCTTCACCGGGCCATCGGCGGGCGCGTTCCAACCGGCCTCAGGGCGCGCATGGGGATCGGCCGGCATCGGGGGCGCGATTCCGGCCCGCCCGCCTGGCAGTTGCTCCGCGCCGATCTTGCCGGCCGGGCTGTTCTCGACCGCTATCTCCGCCTCCATCTTCCGGAGCAGGGCGGCAGGCTTGGCATCCATGGCGGCAACAGCCCCACCGCGCCAGGCCACCGGGCCAGGCGGTGGCAGGTTCGCGGCACCGGGCAAAGGCGGTCGATGCGCAAGGGGCAACGTCGGCGCTTTCGGCGTCTTGGGGGCCGGCGGCGTTGCGCGCGCGGCCGACTGCGGCGTCTGGCCCGCCGGGAGCGCGATGGCAGGTGCCGCCGGTGCCGGCGCGGCGGGCTGCTCCGGTGCCGCCATGCCGTTCAGAGCCGCTTCGATCTTCCGGCCGGCTCCAGCGATGGCGTTGACCAGCGCCTCGCCGCCGAGGACGCCGGCTACACCGCCAAGCGCACCGCCCGCAAGGGCGCCCCACGGGCCCGCCGCCATGCCAGCCGTGGCGCCCCATTCGGCGCCCATCCAGCCGAACGCAAGCCGCGCGCCAAGCCCGTTCATCACGTTGTTGGCGCCCGCGGCATCGCCCTTCGCCGCCAGATCCTTCGCCTGCGCCACCGATTGCCGGGCATCGATCATCGCCCCGGCGGCGCCAAGCGCGCCGATGCCCAGCGCCTTGGCCGCGCCACGGAAGGTCGTGCCCAGCCGCTCCAGGAGTGCGGCCGACGGCGCAAAGCGGCCGGCCGCCCTGGCCTGGGCAATCGCCACTGCAAGTTCGCTGAGGGCGGCCGTCTTTCCCTCTTTCTGCAGCGCCTTGACCATCGCCTCGGCTTTCTCGGGAGACCGGAGGGCGCTGTGCCACTCCGCCTCCGGTCCGACCCGCCTGCCCATTTCCGCGATCTCGGCGGCATGCTGCCGCTGGTACTCGGCGAGATGCGCGAGGAGCTGGGCATTGTGCCTGCTGGCTGCCTTCGGCTTCATGCCGAGCGGCGTGTTGGTGTAGAGATCGCCCCGGTCGAGCGCCGTCTTCAGCGTGTCGCGCAGATGGTTCACCTGCGCCGCCACCCGTCCCGCAGCAGCGCGATCACCCGCCATCGCCGCGCGGCCGTCCTTCGAACGTTCAATGGCCCCGATTGCTTCGCGCACGCCGTCCTGATAGGTGTTGAGCGGCCCGCCATTATGGGGCGTTACATTCAGAATGGCTGCCAGATTCTTCGTCGCCGGCAGATTGAGCTTGTTGCCCGGTGCCTCGGGATTGAACAGGCCAAGTTCCGCAAGCTTCCTAAGCAGCGGATTGTTCTTGAACACATCCTGCGGGACGACGTGGTGGCTCTGAAAGGGCGCGCGCGGATCGATGATCACACTCGTTCCGGGCTTGCCACCACGCCCGTGCCGATCACCGTCTTCGGTCGTGCTGACGTGCGGGGATCGACGATCATCGCCGCCGTGCACGGTTATGCTCGGAAGTTCCGTCGGCCTGTTGTCCATGCGAAATACCTCATCAGCACAAAGAATTCGTGTTTGAAAATCAGCAGCAAAAAGAGATCGATACTCAGAGGTCGGCGGCGTCATCGAACATGATGCCCTTCAGGCCATCCTTCTTGCCAAGGCCGGCCGCCTTGCAGGCATCGCGCAACGCGCTGTCGCAAATCGGATCGGTGGTAAGATTAGGCTGCACGAAGACATGCGCGTCGCCGACAATGTCCTGCCTAAAGGTCAGGCGCGTCATACCGACTAGTGCTCGAAAGATTTTTGAACCGGAAGGTTCGATCTGAATTCGGACGGTCGAAGCCTCCTCGTCGAGCGCGTCGAGCGTCCGGGTGACATCGCAGAGGTAATATTGCGGCCCGTTCGAGCCGTCGGGCAGGACGAAATCGCAGGCCGCGAAGGCGAAGCCCTTGGGGTCCACGCGCTCGAAGATCTGCTTCAGCCGCTCGGAGACCATCCAGTAGCCGCTGAGCCCCCCTTCCAGGTCGCGCGGCATCTTTCCTTCCTTCGGAACATATCTCAGTCGCGGCTTCTCCCTCAGGACGGGAAAGCCGCCCTCTTCCGGCCGGACGATGAGACGCGGCGGCGTCAGCAGGTTCTGTTCGTTCTCGAAAATCACGCCATGGCCTGTGCCGCCCCCGCGAATATCCGGTCCGAAGACGAAGTACTTCCCCTTCTGCGGTTTGCGGTGGGACGGAGGACGCTGCCTCGCCTTGTCGGTCATCGTGGTCTCCCTGTTGCGTTCGGCCCCGTGTGCATCGAGCATGATGGCGCATTCCTTGTTGGAGATCGACCAGTGGCGATGGGAGCCACGGCGGGGAAGCGGGGCAAGCCTAACCGGAGAAGCCGCCGCGTAAAGGATTGTCGCTGCCTGGCGGGGTCAATTATCGTGAATACGTATATATGGTCCGTAGTAGATCGCTTCCGCCGACGGCGCGCTCTGTGACGGCGGGACTCATCGGAATCCCGGCCTTTTCCCGTGGTGGCTCTGAAAGGGCACTCGCAGATCGATGATCATACTCGTTCCGGGCCCCTGTCCGAGGTGAAGATGACGGGCGAGGGTTTTGCCGCGATGGCACGCGAGATCGTGCGGCTGCGGCCGCCCAGGGCGCTTATCCAGGAGGGCGGGTACCTGGGGCCGTCTCTCGCCAGGAATGCGGAAATCTACCTGTAATCGCATAACATGTATTATGGAACTCACGGGGGCTTATGCGGTGACGCCTACAACAACTCTTTCGCCCCAGTGGTTCATGGCCGCTGCGCGCCGGTTGCGGTGACGTAGAGTGCGTAGAGTGACGTCGTCGCGGTGATGAAAAGGCGATTACGGCGGGGGCCGCCGAAGGTGAGGTTGGCGACGGTCTCGGGCACCAGGATCTTGCCGAGAAGCCGGCCATCGGGGGCGAAGCAGTGGACGCCGTCGGCCGCGCTCGACCAGACGTTGCCTTCTGTGTCGACGCGCATGCCGTCGGGGATGCCCTTGTCGATCGATGCGAAGACGCGGCCGTTTTCGAGCGCCTTGCCGTCGACCACGTCGAAGGCGCGGATGTGGCGTGGGGCGGTTTCGTCGTGGCTGGCGGCGGAATCGGCGATGTAGAGCGTGGTCTCATTCGGCGAGAAGGCAAGGCCGTTGGGCTGGCGGAAGTCGCCGGCAACGGCGGCAAGCTCGCCTGTTTCCGGGTCGAAGCGGTAGACGTTGCGGGCGCCCTGCTCCGGCTCGGCCTTGTAGCCCTCGTAGTCGGAAAGGATGCCGTAGGTGGGGTCGGTGAACCAGACCGAACCGTCGGAGCGCACGATCACGTCGTTGGGCGAGTTAAGCCGTTTGCCGGCGAAGGAATCGGCGAGCACGGTGATCGTGCCGTCGGGCTCGGTGCGGGTGAGGCGGCGGGTGCCGTGCTCGCAGGTGACGAGCCGGCCCTCACGGTCGCGGGTGTTGCCGTTGGCGAAGTTGGAAGGCGCACGGAAGACGGAAACGCCGCCTTCGGGCTCCCAGCGCAGCATGCGCTGGTTGGGGATGTCGCTGAAGAGAAGCTGGTTGGCATCGGCAAACCAGACAGGGCCTTCGGCCCAGCGGCAGCCGGTGTAGAGCTGTTCGAGCCGCGCGTTCTTGATGATCAGCGAGCGGAAGCGGGGGTCGTGGACTTCGTAGAGGGTATCGTGGCTCATGCTTCGTTCTGTCTCAGGGTTGCCGCGCCCGGCGGCCGCTGGCCACGACGATGACGCTGATGATGATGAGGCCGGTCATGATCAGGCGGACGCCGGCGCCAAGCCCATAAGTGTTGAGCATGGAGACGACCAGGAACATGAACAGCGAGGCGCCCCACACGCCCGGCACGTTAGAATCGCCGCCGGCGACCGACGTGCCGCCAATGACGACGACGGCGATCGACATCAGGAGGTATTCCGCGCCCATGTTGAGCGCCGCACCGCCCGAAAAGCAGGCGAGCAGGTAGCCGCAAAGGGCGGCAAGCACGGCGCACAGCACGTAGGTGATGAAGCGCGTGCCGTCGACGGGAATGCCGGCCATGCGGGCGGCCGCCATGCTCTGGCCGATGGCCGTGATCCAGCGGCCGTAGAGGGTTTTTTCCAGGAGCACCCAGGCGGCGACGGCTATGAGAAGCGCCACGATGGCCATGTTGGGGATGCCGAGCGTGCTCGACGTGGTGAACTCTGCCAGAAGGCTCGGCGGCTTGATCCTGAGGCCGCGATTGGTCCAGATCGCCGCCGACTGGACGATGAAGCTCATGGCGAGCGTGGCGATGATCGGCGGGATGCGCAGGAGCTTGATAAGCGTGTAGTTGCACATGCCGACGGCGACGCCGACGGCAAGCGCGGTCAGCAGTCCCGGCACGATCATGCCGTTGTCGACGTTCATCAGCTTGAGCGCCACCGTGCCGGCGAGCGTCATGGTGGCGGGGACCGAGAGGTCGATATTGCCCGGCCCCAGCGTGATGACGAACATCTGGCCGATGCCGACGATCACCGAGAAGGCGGCGAAGGTGAGCGCGGCCTGGGAAAGGCCGAGCGCGCCCGCCCCGCCCGTCACCATGACGGTGGCGGACCAGACGACGGCGACGGCGAGCCAGGACCAGAGCCAGGGCTTTCTGAAGAGGCCGTGGAAGAGGGTCATCGGCGCCTCTCCCTGTTCTCGATGCGGTTCAGGAACAGCCTCAATGCCAGGACGATGATGAGGATGGCGCCCTGCGCGCCGATCTGCCAGTCGGGCGAGATGCGCAGGAAGGAGAGGAAGGAGCCGGCGAGCGTCAGCGTCAGCGCGCCGATGACGGCGCCGACGGGCGAGACGCGGCCGCCGACGAACTCGCCGCCGCCGAGGATGACGCCGGCGATGGAAAGGAGCGTGTAGCGCAGGGCGATGTTGGCGTCCGCCGAGGTGGTGAGGCCGACAAGGGCGATGCCGGCGGCAACCGCAAAGGCGCCGGCCAGCCCGTAGGCCCCTGCCCTCGCCGCCAGCGCCGACCAGCCGGCCCGCTCCACCGAGCGCTCGTTGCCGCCGACGCCACGCACGAGCACGCCGAAGGACGAGCGCATGACGATGAAATGGGCAAGAAGGGCGATCAGGATGCTGGCGACGATGGCCATCGGCATGAGCGGCGGCTTGGCCGTCATCAGCCAGCGCGCCCATTCCGGCGCATGACCGCCGGGGGCCGGCAGGAGAAGCACCGCCAACCCCGTCCATATGAAGCTCATGCCGAGCGTGACGACAATGGATGGCAGGTTGCGCAGGTGGATGACGACGCCGAGGAGGGCATAGGCGGCGACGGCGGCGAGGAGGATCAGCACGCCGAGCAAGGGGCTGTCGTAGAGGAAGGTGGCCGCCACGCAGGCCACGAAGCTGACGAAGGCGCCCATCGACAGATCGAGATTGTTGACCGCCATGATGAGCATCTGGGCGATGGTCGCCAGCGCGATGGGAACCGCCAGGTTGAAAAGCAGGTTCAGGCCGATGTAGCTCATTGCCCGCGGCTGCAGCCAGAAGACGGCGGCGAGCAGGCTCGCCAGCGAGAGGGCGGGAACGATCAGCCGGATTGTGTCGGAGGAAGGCCGCAGATTCACGCCGCCGCTCCCTGGAAGGAGGCGGCGAGGATGTTCGCCTCGTTGACGTCGCCGCCGGCGAGCTCGGCGACGATCACGCCTTCGCGGAAGACGTAGACGCGGTCGCACAGGCACACCTCCTCCATCTCCGTCGAGTACCAGACGAAGGTGCGGCCGGCCGCCGCCTCGTCGCGGACGATGCGGTAGACTTCCTGCTTGGTGCCGACATCGACGCCGCGCATCGGGTCGTCCATCAGCACCACCGGTGCGCGGGTGGAAAGAGCGCGGGCGAACAGCACCTTCTGCTGGTTGCCGCCGGAAAGGGAGAGGATGGGGTTTTCGATGTTCTGGGTACGGATCTCGATCCTCTTCCTCCAGTCCTCTCCCCTGCCCTCTTCGGCCTCGTCCTTCACGAAGCCCTGGCGCGACATGTCACCGAGCGAGGCGATGGAGAGGTTCTTCAGGATGCTCCACAGTTCGAAGACGCCGTTGAGCCGCCGGTCGCCGGCGACGAAGGCGACCGCCGGGTCGTGCCGCGGCCACCAGTTGCCGCTCCGTTGCGCGTGGAGCTTCATCAGCATCTCGGTCTGGCCGTGGCCGCTGAGGCCCGCGAGACCGACGATCTCGCCCCTATGCGCCGTGAACGGCAGGCCGCTTCCAGCCTGTTCGAGGACGAGGGGTGCGGAGGCCAGGTCGCGGCTTTCGCGGCGCGCGGCCTCGCCCTTGGCGACGCTCCCCATGGTCTCGAACAGGCTGTGCGCGGTGAAGCCGCCCGCCGGACGCTCGGCAACGATGCGGCCGTCCTTCATGACGACGATGCGGTCGGCGGTGGCGAGGATCTCGTGCAGGATGTGCGAGATGAAGATGACCGCGCCGCCCGCCGCCACGAAGCGGCGCACATGGGCGAGCATCTGCTTGGCGAGGCTGGCATCGAGCGAGGACGTCGGCTCGTCGAGGATGACGAGGCGCGGCGCCGTGCCGGCGTCCGAGAACGCCATGGCGATCTCCACCATCTGGCGCTCGGCGATGGAAAGTGCGCCCACCGTCTCGCCGCTGTCGATGCCATGGCCGGGGAAGATCGTGCCGAGGCTTTCCTCGATGATCCCTCGCGCCCTCCCCCGCCAGCCGGCACCGCCGAGGTCGCGGTGCACGATGCGGGCGTTCTCGACCACCGTGAGGTTGGGGCAGAGCGACAGCTCCTGGAACACGCATCGCACGCCATGGGCGCGGGCGACGTTGATGCCGTAGGCGTCGATGGCGTTGCCGTCGGTCGACACGCCGCCCTCGTCCGGCGTCAGGCCGCCATTGATGACATTGACGATGGTCGACTTGCCGGCACCGTTATGGCCGACGAGGCCGACACATTCGCCGGGCATGATCCGGAGCGTGACGCCGTCGAGCGCCTTGACCGCGCCGAAGCTGATCCTGGCGTTCTCGACTTCGATGATGGGTGGTGGGGTGGTGGGGGTTGGCATGGAGGGTTTCACGAGCGGGTGATGATTGTCGACGTATGGTGGGCAAGCCCCTGCGATGTCCAGCACGAAACGCATCTTCGCCAGAAGACTCCCCTCCCCCCTGAGGGGAGGGGTAAGGGGTGGGGGTAGCGGCGATCGCGCACCGGCATTCCCTTGTTATGGCAAGGAACCGGCAAATCACGTAGGCCGGCGGCCGTCGTGACGACCCCCACCCCTCACCCCTCCCCTCAAGGGGGAGGGGTCGCGGAGGTTTGCGCCCCTGCCGCCATCGCCGGTGCCGGGGGTCGCCGCCACCGCCAAACCCCTCACATCGCCGCGTCGATCACCTCCAGCGCATCCTCCTGCGAGTATTCCACATTGGCGACGCCGCCGGCCTCCGTGTTCTCCAGGTTCTCTTCGAGATTGTCCTGGTCGATGCGCAGGAAGGGCACCGTCAGGTCCTTCGGCACGTCCTTGCCGTCGAGGATTTGCTGCGCGACCCAGAATGCGAGGGTCGAGACGCCGGGGGCGATGGAGACGGACATGGTCTCGTAGCCGTTCGCGTCCTTCTGCTCCTTCCACCAGGTCAACTCGTCGTGGCGGTTGCCCATGACGATGATCGGCATCTCCCTGTCCGTCGCGGCAAAAGCCTGTGCCGCGCCGTAACCGTCGCCGCCTTGCGTGACCACGGCCTCGATGTCCGGCAGGCTTGGCAGGATGCCGGCGACGGCCTTTTGCGCCACGTCCTGCGCCCAGTCGCCATGCACGGAACCGGCGATCTTGAACTGCGAATGCTCCTCGGCCCCGTCGTGGATCCCGGCGGAGATCTCGTCGTCGACGAAAACGCCGGCAAGGCCGCGGATCTCCAGGAGGTTGCCGCCGTCGGACAGGCGGCCGGCGAGGTACTCGATCTGGCTGCGGCCCATCTCGTGGAAGTCGACGGCGATCCGCCATGCGCAGGGCTCGGTGACGATGCCGTCGAAGGAGACGACGGTGATGCCGGCGTCGCAGGCTTCCTTGACCGCGCCGTTCAGCCCCTCGGGCGAGGCGGCGTTGAGCACGATCGCGTCGTATCCCTGCAGGATCAGGTTCTGGATCTGGGCCGCCTGCTCCGTCACCTGGTTCTCGGCGGTGGTGAAGGCGTCGGCGGCGGCGACAGTACCGGCTTCCACGGCCTCGCCGGTCACCTTGTCCCAGCTCGTCAGCATGGCCTGGCGCCAGGAATTGCCGGCGTAGTTGTTGGAAAGCGCGATGCTCTTGTCCGACGTGTCGGCGTTCGCCGAGACGGGCATCGCCGCGCACAGGATGGCGGCCGAGGCCAGAAGCGTTTTACGAATTCTCATGTCTCTCTCCCTTGTGAACTCCGCCCGTCAGCAGGAAACATTCCATCCGCCGCCGAGGCGGCAGAAAACGGACGGCCCTTTTTCGCTGAGTCTCCTCCCTCAGTGCACGCAGGATGTAATAGAATGTGGATCGTGTATAGGATCATTGAGGCAAGCCGTTTGCGGGTCCTACCGCAAATGATGCGGGTTTATGCAGGACGAAGGCGCCCGCTCCGGCGCTTATTCGTATAAGCGGCCGAGACCGTGCGGCCGCGGGAGGAACCGCGACATGCTTCAGATGGCGCCGGCGGCGCTCGTCGATCACTATCTTGGAATCTCGCGCCTGCTCGCCGGGCAGCTCGATTTCCGCTCGGCCATCCGCGCGGTGGCGGCCGAGGTCGGCCACATCCTGCCCCACGACCACATGGATGTCTGCATCCTCATGGTCGACGGCAAGTACCACACGGCCTACGAGACGGGCATGAGCACGGCCTGGGGCGAGCTCAAATCCGCGCCTGTCGCCAACAGCCCGATCCGTACGCTTCTGTGGGGCGAGGTCGACTATTTCCTGACGGACGACGCCTGCGCCGACCCGCGCTTCCACTTCGAGGGCGCGTTCAAGGCGCCGATCGTCGAGCAGTCGCTTCGAAGCCGCGTGCACGTGCCGATGAAGGTGCAGGGCGAGATCATTGGTGCCCTCTCCTGCTCGTCGCAGACGGCGGGCCTCTACACGATGGAGGATATCGGCCATGCCCGGGCCATCGCCGATCTTTTGTCCCCCTATTTCTTCGCGCTGCGCGCGGCCGAGCAGGCGCAGCGCTCGGCCATCGTGGAGGCGGAGGCGCGCGCCCGCGAGGAGGGCCTGCGCCAGGGCGCGCTGAAGCTCACCGAAGCGCTGGAGCAGGAACGCCAGCGCATCGGCATGGACCTGCACGACCAGACGCTGGCCGACCTGACGCGGCTGGCGCGGCGCATCGAGCACCTGTCGCGCACCGGCGACATCACGCCGGAAGCGCTGGAGCCCCTGTCGCGCAGCCTGCAGCACTGCATGCAGGACCTGAGGCACATCATCGAGCAGGCCAAACCCTCCGTTCTACAGCTTTTCGGGCTGGCGCAGGCGGTGGAGAACCATCTCGAACGCTCGGTGCGCGACAGCGGCACGGCCATCGAATGGGAGCTTGCCGACGAGACGGACGGCGCCTGCGACCGGCTGGAGCCGACGGTCAGCGTGGCGCTCTTCCGCATCGCCCAGGAGGCGATCAACAATGCCGTCCGCCATGCCCGGCCTTCGGCGATCAGGGTGCGGCTTTCCTGCCACGAGGCCGGGATCGCCATCGACATCACCGACGACGGCGAAGGGATCTCCAGGCCGTGCGGACGCATCGGCGGCGGCCTCGACAACATGAAGACGCGGGCGCGGCTGATCTCGGCGAAATTCTCCATCGGCGCCGGGCGCGCGGGCAAGGGAACGGCGGTCCGGGTGCTGCTGCCGCTCTCCACAGAGGTAGCCGGCATGCATGAGGAACCGCGATGAAGGTCCTGATCGTCGAGGACGACCCCTTGCACCGGTCCTATCTGCACGAGGCCGTGTGTGCGGCGCTGCCGGAGTGCGATACGGTGATCGAGGCGGACAACGGCACGGCGGGCGAGCAGCTTGCCCGCCATCACGAAACCGCGCACATCGTCATGGACCTGCAGATGAGCGTGAGGAACGGCATCGAGGCGGCGCGCACCATCTGGAAGGAGCGGCCGGAGACGCGCATCCTCTTCTGGTCCAACTATTCGGACGAGGCCTATGTGCGCGGCGTCTCCCGCATCGTGCCGGATGGGGCGGCCTATGGCTACGTCCTCAAATCGGCCTCCGACGAACGGCTGAAGCTGGCGCTGCGCTCGATCTTCATCGAGAGCCAGTGCGTGATCGACCGCGAGGTGCGCGGCCTGCAGCAGAAGAGCCTCGGCCAGGTGAGCGGCTTCACCGACAGCGAATACGAGATCCTCGTCGACATCGCGCTGGGAATGACCGACCGCGCCATCGCCAAGCGCCGCAATCTCTCGCTCAGAAGCGTGCAGAACCGCCTGCAGCAGCTCTACGACAAGCTCGAGGTCTACCAGACGGCGGGCGAGGACGACGACGGCCGCTTCAACCTGCGCACCCGCGCGGTCGCCGTGGCCTTCCTGCGCAAGCTCCTGAACTACAGCGCCCTGGAGCGCGCCGAGGCGGAGCTCAAGGAGTGGCTCGAGGGGCGGTGAAAGCGGGCGCCTAACTCACAATGCGGCGACCCGCGCGCCTTCCCGGTCGAAGAGATGAAGGTGCTGCGGCGGGAAGGAAACCGCCGCCGCATTGCCCGCGTTCAAGACCTTGCGGTCGGTGGTGAAGACCTTGAAGGGCAGGCCATGGAGCGCCAGGTGGAGGATGGTGCCGAAGCCGGTGGGCTCGATCAGCTCCACCGCCGCCTCCCTCCCCTCCCCGCCGATGACGACGTGCTCCGGGCGGATGCCGAGCGTCACCGGGGTGTCCGGCTCCAGCGCATAGGCATGCGGCAGGGCGACGAGCGTGCCGTCGGCAAGCCTTGCCGCCGGACTGCCCTCGCCCGGCTGATAACGGGCCTCGATGAAGTTCATGCCCGGCGAGCCGATGAAGCCGGCGACGAAGAGATTGGCCGGGCGGTCGTAGAGGTCGAGCGGGCTTCCCACCTGCTGCACGACGCCGCCATGCATGGCGACAATCCGGTCGGCGAGCGTCATGGCCTCGATCTGGTCGTGCGTGACGTAGATGGAGGTGGCGCCAAGCTCGCCGTGCAGCTTCTTGATCTCGGCGCGCATCTGCTCGCGCAGCCGGGCATCGAGATTGGAGAGCGGCTCGTCGAAGAGAAAGGCCTTCGGCTGGCGCACGATGGCCCGGCCCATGGCGACGCGCTGGCGCTGGCCGCCCGACAGGGCCTTCGGCCGCCGCTCCAGGAACGGGTCGAGGCCGAGCTTCGAGGCGGCGGCCGAAACGGCGCTGGCCACCTTTTCGCGCGGGGTTTTGCGCAGCCGCAGGCTGTAGCTCATGTTCTGCGCCACGCTCATATGCGGATAAAGCGCGTAGGACTGGAACACCATGGCGATGTCGCGGTCCTTCGGGGCGAGGTCGTTGATGCGGTTGCCCGCGATCAGGATGTCGCCGCCCGTCACCTCTTCGAGCCCGGCGATCATGCGCAGGAGCGTTGACTTGCCGCAGCCGGACGGGCCGACGAGCACGATGAACTCGCCGTCCTTGATGGCGAGGTCGACGCCGTGCAGCACCTCGATCTTGCCGTAGGATTTGTGGATGTCGCGGATGTCTATGGAGGCCATGGAAACCCTTTCAGCCCTTCACGGCGCCGGCCGTCAGGCCCTGGACGAGATAGCGCTGGATGAGGAAGAAGAAGATGCAGGCCGGGATGAGCGCCAGAACGCCCGCCGCCATCATCTGCCCGAAATCGACCGAGAATTTCGACACGAAGGATAAAAGCCCGACCGGGAAGGTCGCCGCGTCGTTGCCGGAGATCAGCATCAGCGCGAACAGAAGCTCGCTCCAGGCGGCGGTGAAGACGAAGCCGACAGTCGCGGCGATACCCGGAAGCGTCAGCGGCAGGATGATCTGCCGGAAGGCCATGAACTGCGTCGCGCCATCGATCTTCGCCGCCTCTTCCAGGTCCTTCGGGATGCCGTCGAAGAAGGACTGCATGAGGAAGGTGGCGAAGGGCACGTTGAAGGCCGAATAGACGATGACGAGGCCGGTGAGGCTGTTGGTGAGCCCCAGCGGCGACAACAGCCGGAAGATCGGCGCCACCAGCATGACGAGCGGGAACATCTGGGTGAGCAGCATGAGCGCCACGATCCAGTATTTCGCCCGGAAGGCGAAGCGCGACAGGGCATAGCCGGAGAGCGAGGCGACCGCCGTCACCACAAGCGCCGTGGAGCCGGCGACAATGAGGCTGTTGCGGAAGAACAGCGGGAAATCGCTGTGCGCGATGACGAAGCGGAAATGGTCGAAGCTGACGCGCGAGGGCCACATGCGCACGCCTTCCGAATAAAGCAGGTCGTTCGGCGTGAGCGACACCTTGAGCAGCCAGAAGAGCGGGAACAGGGCGAAGAGGATGTAGGCGAGGACCGCCAGACGGTGCGCAAGGGTGAGGATCAACGGTCTTGCTCTCATGTCCTCAGTCCTTGTTCAGCAGTGTCTGGCGCAAAACGACGATCAGCATCGAATAGACGAGCAGCAGGACCAGAAGCACCATGGCGATGGCCGAGGCATAGCCGAAGTCGAGGCGCGTGAAGGCCTGGGTGAAGATGTAGCTGGCGACGATCTGCGTGCGGTCGGCCGGCCCGCCCTTGGTCATGACGACGATGAGGTCGGCGAAGTTCGATATCCACACGGTGCGAAGCAGTATGGTGATGGCGATGGTGGGGGCGAGAAACGGCAGCGTGATCGAGAGGAAGCGCTGCACGGGGCCCGCGCCGTCGATGGAGGCGGCCTCGTAGAGGTCGCGCGGGATCGCCTGGAGCGCGGCAAGCAGGGTGATCGCGAAGAAGGGAATGCCCCACCACACATTGGCGATAATCGGCCCCCACATGGCAAGGGCGGGGTCGGAGAGGATATTGTTCGGCTCGCTCAGAATGCCGAGGGCATGGAGCCAGTGCGGCAGCGGGCCGATGACGGGGTTGAAAAGCCAGGCCCAGTTGAGGCCGGTGAGAAACGTCGGCACCGCCCACGGCAGGAAAACCAGCGCCTGGGCGATGCCGCGACCGGTGAAGGGCTTGTCGAGCAGGAGCGCCAGGATGAGGCCGAAGACGAATTGCAGGAGAACCGACGCCCCCGTCCACCACACGGTGTTCCTGAGCGCCCCCAGGAAGGCCCGATCCTCAGCCAGCGCCCGGAAATGGTCGAGGCCGATAAAGCCGCCCGAAAACGGGTTGAGGATCTGCACGTCGCGGAACGCATAGGAGATGCCGACGACCAGGGGCACCAGCATGACGGTGACGATGAGAATGAGCGCCGGCGCGCTGTAGAGATAGGGCTCGCTGCCGCGTGCGAAGCGCTGCATGAGCGGCCTGCGGTGCGGCGATTGTTCGGCGATGACGGTTGTGGCCATCAGGCGGAGCCTCGCTTTCTCTAAAGCCTTCTGCTTATAGGCCGGCGCAACCGGATGGAGGTGCCGGCAGTTCCATGCATGGCTGTTTCCACCTAAATGCCCCTGAGAGCAGGTGGCGGGCGAGGACGGGACAACGCCCCCTCACCCGCCGCAACCAACTCACTTACCAGCGAGATACTTCTGCTGCGCCTTGGTCAGGTACTCGGCCCACTGATTGGCCAGCTCCTCCGGCGTGATGTCGCCCAGAAGCGCCTCCTGCCCCGTCTTGATGGCCAGCGAATCCTTGAAGAAGGCGAACTCCTCCAGATAGGTCGGCATCACCGTCGGCACCGCGTCGGCGTCCTCAAGCTCCTCGAACCAGCCGGCGAATTGCGGGCTCGAATAGAAGGGATCGTTCTCGGCCGAGGTGTGGACCGGCAGCGCGCCGGTGCGCTTGTTCCACTCGACATTGCCTTCCGGCCCCTCAAGCGTCGCGATCAGTTTCCAGGCGAGGTCCTTGTTTTCGCTCGCCGCCATCATCGACCAGCCGGCATAGCCGATGGTCGGGAAGGTCTTGCCGGACGGGCCCTTGGGCATGGTGGTCACGCCGTAATCGTCCTCGTCCATGCGCTCGGCGATGGCGATCAGCGCGTCCGGATCCTGATCGAGGAAGGCGCAGGTGCCGGTGTAGAAGCCGGCGACGATCTCGTTGAAGCCCCAGTTGACACTGTCCTTCGGCGCCAGCCCGTTCTTGTAAAGATCGATGACCCAGGTGAGCCCCTTCACCCAGCCCTCGCTGTTCATGGTCGACGTGCCGTCCTCGTTAAAGAAGGTGTTGTCGCCCGCCATGGTGGCGCCGAACATCATCCAGCCGTTGAGCCCCCCTGGCCCGCCGCGCATGCAGTAGCCGTATTTGCCGGGCAATTCCGACACCTTCTGCGAAGCCTCGACGAATTCGTCCAGCGTCTTCGGCGGTTCGGTGATGCCGGCCTCCTCGAGCAGGTTCTTGTTGTAGAACATCGCCCGCAGGTAAAAGCCGTAGGGCAGCATGTAGGCGGTGTCGTCGACGTCGCGGCCGAGCTCCAGCGCGCGGGTCGTCAGGCCGCCGGTATGCTCCCACGCTTCCAGATAGGGCTCCAGGCTCTCCAGCATGCCGTTGTTGGCATAGAGCGACAGCCAGGTGTCGGGCATTTCCATCACGTCGGGAATCTCGCCCGCCGACACCATGGTGGCGAATTTCTGGAAGGCCTCGCCCCAGGGCAGCGAGACGATCTCCACCGTCGTGCCCGGATTGGCCTCCTCGAACTTGGCGACGATGGATTTCAGCGTTTGGGTGCGCTCGGGGCTGGTGATCACCTCCACCAGCTTCAGCGTCTCGGCCGTTGCCGTTCCCGTCATCAATGAGGCGAACAGGGCCGCCGTCAGAAGCTTTCTCATATCAGTTCCCCTTTCTTGTTTTTCATTGGTCTGTCTCCCTTCAGGTTTCGGAAGCAGCGGCGATCGCTCCTTCCAGGTCAGCCCACAGCGCCTCGACGCCCTCGAGGCCTACGTGAAGTCGCACGGAGCGCGGGTGGATGCCGAAGGCGACGGCCGAGTTGGGCGCAGCCTTCTGGTTGAGGACAATCTCGGCCGGCACGACGAGGCTCTCGTGCCCGCCCCAGCTCACGCCGAGCTTGAAGAGGCGCAACCGGTCGGCGAAAGCACGAATGTCCACGCCCTCGCGGAAGACGAAGGAGAACAGGCCGGAGGTGCCTTCAAGGCCGGGCGGCAGCGCGTTGCCGAGCCCCGGATGGCAGACCGTCTCCACCATCGGGTTTTCCGCGAGCCTCTTGGCGATCGTGAGCGCAGCCGCCTGATGCGCCAGCATGCGGACAGGCAGCGTGCGCATGCCGCGGATCAGGAGCCAGGCATCGAAGGGCGACAGCTTGCCGCCGAGATAGGCATAGGCCTCGGCACGGATGCGGCCGATCAGCTCCTTCGACCCGGCCACCACACCGGCAACCACATCGCTGTGGCCGCCGAGATATTTGGAGGCCGAATGGACGACGAGGTCGACGCCCAGCGTCAGCGGCCGCTGGAAGACCGGGCTCGCCCAACTGCTGTCGATGACGGTGAGGACCCCGGCGGCCTTCGCCAGCGCTGCCAGCGCGCCGACATCGTGGGTCTCCATCACCCAGCTCGTCGGGCTTTCCATGTAGAAGAGCCGGGCGCCCGGCAGCGTCTTCGCCACCACCTCCCGATCGCGCCCGTCGACATAGGTCACCTCCACGCGCATGCGCTTCATAAGCGTGCCGAAAAGGCGGAAGGTGTCGGGATAGAGGTGCCGGACGGCGACAATTCGGTCGCCGGGCTGAACGAAGCTGAGCACCGTGGCCGAGATCGCCGCCATGCCGCTGGCAAAGCCGATGGCGTCCTCGCCCTCCTCCAGCTTCGCCAGCATCTCCTCGAACATGCGGACCGTCGGGTTCAGCCCGCGCGTATAGGTGGGCCGCACCTTTTCGCCGCGATAGGTGGCGAGCATCTCGTCATAGCTTGCGAAGGTGAAGAGCGAGGTCTGCACGATGGGCGGCACCACCGCGTCGAAGGCATTGCCCTCGTCATGGGCGACGATAAGCGCGGCTTGGGCAAGCGGGTCTGGGCCGCCGGTCATCTGGACATTTCCTTGATGTCTTCCTCGACGATCTCGAGGATTTTCAGTGTCTTTTCCCGCGCCCGCTCGGCATCTTGCGCGACGATCGCGTCGAACAGCTCGCGGTGGAACGGGAAGGAGCGGCGGGCGAAGTCCTGGCGGTCGAAGGGGTGCTCCCAGAAACGCTCGAATGCTTCCCGCATCTGCTCGAGAAGCTGGCGGAAGAGCGGGTTGTGCGTGGCATCGTAGATGGCGAGGTGAAAGGCCAGATCCTCCGGCCCCGACGTGCCCTTGGCCAGGTGCACCCGCTCCATCTCGTCGAGCTTCTCCTCGATGGTGGCGATGTCGTCTTCCGTCCGCCGCTTCGCCGCCACCACGCTCGCCTCCGCCTCGATGCCGCGCCGCACCTCCAGCGTCTTAAGCAGCGCGTCGCGCAGATGCACGGTGTTCAACGACAGCGGCATATGGATCGTGCCGGCGGAAATGGGTTTCTTGAGATAGCTGCCGCTGCCCCGGCGCGTATCGATGACGCCGAGTGCCTCGTAACGGCGGATGACTTCGCGGATCGTCGATCGCCCCACCGCAAGGGCGGCCATCAGTTCCCTCTCGGCAGGAAGCCGGTCGCCCGCCTTCAGCTTGGCCCGCTCGATATAGGCGGCAAGCGCCTCCGACACCTGGTTCACCCGGTCGTGCGCGGGCAGCGAGCGGATCATCGGATTTCCGCTCATCGCCCCCGCGCTCCGGCCGGCATGCGCTTGTAGAATTGGTCTGACATCATAGCAGTTTGACCCACCGCATCGCGGCGGTCAAGATGTTTGGGAGCGGAGAAACTCCCGTGCTCGGCGGGGCAGGATTGTCAAAAGCGATATTGAGGACGCGTTCGCAGTCGCACCGATACGCGCATCGGTCATGCCCCCGCATGATTGATGTCGATGAAGGTGACTGCCCCTACCCGTTCCGGAACGCGTAGCTGTAGCCGTTGATCGCCGGCACGCCTCCCAGATGCGCATAGAGCACCTTCGAGCCCTCCGGGAAGAAGCCTTTCTTCACCAGGTCGATCATGCCCTGCATGGATTTTCCCTCGTAGACAGGATCGGTCATCATGCCCTCGAGCCGCGCAGATAGGCGGATCGCCTGTTTCGTCTCCTCCGACGGCACGCCGTAGAGCGGATAGGCATAGTCCTCGACCAGCACCACGTCGTCTTCCTCGATCGCATGTCCGAGATCCACGAGCGCCGCCGTCTTCCGTGCGATATCGAGAACCTGCGCCTTCGTCTGCGCGGGGGTCGCCGAGGCGTCGATGCCGATCACCTTTCGTGCCCGCCCGTCAGCGGCGAAGCCCACCAGCATGCCGGCATGGGTCGAGCCGGTCACGGTGCAGACGACGATATAGTCGAACTTGAAGCCAAGCTCGGCCTCCTGCGCGCGCACTTCTTCGGCAAAGCCCACATAGCCGAGCCCGCCATATTTATGAACCGAGGCCCCTGCGGGGATCGGATAGGGCTTGCCGCCCTTCGCTTCGACATCCCTCAGCGCATTTTCCCAGCTCTCGCGGATGCCGATGTCGAACCCCTCGTCGACCAGTTCCACCTCTGCGCCCATGACCCGGCTGAGCAGGATATTACCGACGCGGTCATAGACGGCATCCTCGTGCGGCACCCAGCTTTCCTGGACCAGGCGGCACTTGAAGCCGATCTTCGCCGCCACGGCGGCGACCATGCGCGTGTGGTTCGACTGCACGCCGCCGATCGACACCAGCGTATCGGCCCCGGAGGCGATGGCGTCGGGCACGATATACTCCAGCTTGCGCAGCTTGTTGCCGCCGAAGGCCAGACCCGAATTGCAGTCCTCCCGCTTGGCATAAAGCTCCACCCCGCCGCCCAGATGCGCCGAAAGACGCTCCAGCTTTTCGATGTGGGTGGGGCCGAAGGCAAGCGGGTAGCGTTCGAATTTTTCCAGCATGTACAGCCTTTCCGAAGGAGTGGAGCCGGCGGAGAGGCTAGCGGACTTTCCCCGAAAGGTGCTTTCATTGTTGCGCATCGCGTTGCTATGATTTCTTCAGTTCAGCCATCTATATGATGGAATCTTTTGTAACAGGCGGGCCATATGAAAGAACCTTCCGACGAAGAGGCATTGGACCGGATCGATCTCAAAATCCTCCGGCAGCTGCAGGGCGACGGCCGGTTGAGCAATGCCGATCTCGCCAGGCTGGTGGGCGTCAGCCCCGCGACCTGCCATCGCCGCACGGAGCGGCTCTTCAAAGCTGGCTACATCCGCGGCGTCCATGCGGCGATCGCGCCGGCGCGCGTAGAACGGGGCGCCCTGGTCATGGTCGGTGTGGTTCTCGACCGTTCCACACCCGAGAGCTTTTCCGCCTTCGAGGCAGCCGTGCTGAAGCTGCCCTTCATCCTCGATTGCCACCTGGTGGCGGGCGACTTCGACTATTTCCTGAAAATCCGCGTCCGCGACATGGCCGACTTCAACCGCCTGCACGGAAACCAGCTCATCGCCCTGCCCGGCGTGCGCCAGACGCGCACTTTCTTCGTCATGAAGGAAGTGGTGGATGGAGCACAGCTCGACTTCTGAGCCCACCCTCCTTCTCGCTCTAGACCAGTTCATCGTTCCACGGAATCGATGAACTGGTCTAATTCCTTGTTTTATCGCAATTCCGGACGGATCCACTTTTCCTGGAATTGCTCTATTCCAGCCGCATCAAGAGCCCGGCCATGAGCTGTGCCCGCTCGAGGAGGCTGTCGACCTCGATATATTCGCCGAGCGTGTGGAGGCCTGCGCCACGCACGCCGATGGAATCGAGCGTCGGGATGCCGAGTGCGCCTGTGAAGTTGCCATCCGAGCCGCCGCCGGCGCTGGCATGGGTCAGCTCGAAGCCGATCTCGCCGGCAATTCCGCGCGCCAGCTCATAGACCGCCATCGTGCCCGCGTCCGGCTCCCACACGGGGCGCGTCACGCCGCGCGTCACCTCGATGGTCACGTCGTTCTGTTCACCGGAAAGCGCCAGCATGCGCTTCACGCCATCATCGAGGTCCGCCTGGCGCTTGGCCATGGACAGCACCTCCGCGTCGCAGAACGAGGAAACGCAGTTCACCCACTGCCCGGCATGGATAACGCCGACCGAGAAGGTGCAGTCCTCGCTGGTCAGCGCCTCTATCTCCAGCACCTTGCGCGCCATGGCAGCGATTGCCGAACGACCGTCCTTCAGCGCCCAGCCGGCATGGCTTGGTCGGCCCGAGGTTTTTACATTGAAGCGGGCTATGGCATAGCGGCCGGTCACCGCTCCCCCGTCCGGCCGTGCAGGCTCGGGCACCAGCACCACCTTGTTTTTGCGCGCCTCCACCTCGATCAGCTCGCGTGTCGAAGGCGTTCCCACCTCCTCGTCGGGCGTGAACAGAACGGTGATCGGCAGCGGCGTCTTAAGGCCTGCCAGCGCAAGCTGGCGGATGGCTTCGATGCTCACATAATTGCCGCCCTTCATGTCCTGAATGCCGGGGCCGTAGCAGCGGCCATCCTCGATGCGCCACGGGTTCTTTTCCAGCGTCCCGATAGGATGAACCGTGTCGAGATGGCCGGAGATCAGGATGCCGGGCTTGCCGAAATCCTTGTGCGGAAAGCGCGCCCGCACAGAGCCGCCGAAGCCCATGCGTCCGGGAATGCGTTCGATCTCTGCGCCGGCCGCCGCCAGATCATAGGCGGCAAGATCCATCATCCGGTCGACAGCCGCGGCATCGAAGGTGGGGCTTTCGCATTCGATCCAGGGCTTAAGCCCGGCGAGCATGGCAGCGGTGTCAAAGGGCAGTTGCCTGTAATTCATTGGACGCGTCCTGATTGAAGATGTTCATTCCTGGCCGCTCCCACGGTTAAGAGCGGGCGCGAAACGGGATTCGGGACCGCGTTCATGCTCATACGGTCTGTAATTCATGGAAATTGGCGAAGTCCCAGGCACGTCCAGGGGCCGCCTCGATGAGGGAGCGCGTATAGGCATGCCGGGGGTTGGAAAGCACGTTGGCGGCGCTGTCGTGTTCGACGATGCGGCCGTGCTGCATCACCACGACCTCGTCGCAGATCTGCGCGGCTACACGCAGATCATGTGTGATGAAGAGAATGGTTATGCCGAGCTTCCTCTGCAGCGTCTCGAGCAGTTCCAGCACCTGCGCCTGTACGGAGACGTCGAGGGCGGACACCGCCTCATCGGCCACCAGCACGTCGGGCTCCATGGCGATGGCGCGGGCAATCGCCACGCGCTGCCGCTGACCGCCGGAGAACTGATGCGGATACCGGTTCACCGCGTCGTCCGGCAAGCCGACCAGCATCAGAAGTTCGGCCGCCCGTTTCAGCGCCGTCTTCTTCTCCGCCCCGGTGTTGAGCGGTCCCTCTATCAGGCTCCGGCCAATGGTCCAGCGCGGGTTGAGCGAGCGGAACGGATCCTGGAACACGATCTGGATATGCTTCCGGTAAGGCCGCAACGCGCGCCGCGAAAGCCGGGCGATCTCCCTGTCGGCGACGCGGATCTCTCCGTCGGTCGGGTCGATCAGCCGCATTATGCAGCGCGCCACCGTGGATTTTCCGGAACCGCTCTCGCCAACGATGCCAAGCGTGCGCCCACGTGGAATGGAAAAGCTCACATCGCTCGCCGCCCGCGTTGTCTTGCGCCGGCTGAAGAGGCCATGAGCGCCATAGATCTTCTGCAGGCCATCCACCGATAAAACGGCAGGGCCGTCCGGCTGCGGCCGGGATGGGCGGGGTGTCAGGCTCGGCACGGCCTTCAGCAGTTCCCGGGTGTAGTCGTGCTTCGGGTGGCGCAATAGCCCCTCGACCGGTGCCCGCTCGACGATCTGTCCGCGTCTCATCACATGCACCGTGTCCGCGATCTCCGCCACCACGCCCATGTCGTGGGTTATGAAGAGCACAGCGGTGCCGTGCTTTTCTTGCAGCTCGGCGATGAGGCTCAGGATCTGCTTTTGCGTCGTGACATCAAGGGCGGTGGTCGGCTCGTCGGCGATCAGCAGTTGCGGCTCCAGGATCAGCGCCATGGCGATCATGATGCGTTGGCGTTGCCCGCCGGAGAGCTGGTGCGGATAGGAGTGGTAGATGCGCTCCACATCCGGCAGATGCACCTGGCTCATGATGTCGAGCACGCGCGCCCTCTTCTCCCTGGCCGGCAGCCTGGCGTGGGTGTCGAGCACCTCCTCGATCTGGGCACCGACGCGGATAACCGGGTTCAGCGCCGTCATCGGTTCCTGGAAGATCATCGAGATCTTCCGCGCGCGCATGTGGCGCATTGCCTGGGCGCCGAGCGCGAGCAGGTTCCTCCCTTCCAGTTCGATGCGCCCGCCGGTGGCGGCGAGCGCCCCCTTGGGCAAGAGCCCCATGACCGAAAGCGAGGTGACGGACTTGCCGGAACCGGACTCGCCGACAAGGCAGACGGTCTCCCCTTGCCTGATTTCCAGCGACACCCGGTCGAGCACCGGCGGCGCGGTGTCGTTGTCGGCAAGCCGCACCGTCAGTTCGTCGATCCTCAGCACGCTCGGCACATCGTCGAAATTGCGGGTCTTGAAGCGCATGGTCATGCCTCCCGCTTCTTCAGGCGCGGGTCCAGTTTGTCACGCGCCGTATCGCCGAGCAGGTTGATGGACAGGATGCAGAGCGACAGCATCACGCCGGGCCAGAAGATGAGCGACGGCTTGAGCTGGAAATAGACCCGTCCCTCGGCCATGATGTTGCCCCAGGTGGGGATTTCCGTCGAAACGCCCGCCCCCAGGAAAGAGAGGATCGCTTCCGTCAGGATTGCCGAGGCGCAGATATAGGTGCCCTGCACGATAAGCGGAGCGAGGGTGTTGGGCATCAGGTGTTGCCAGAGGATCTTCGGCATCGAGGAGCCGAGTGCGACGGCCGCTTCCACATAAGGTTCCTCGCGCGCCGACAACACGACCGAGCGCACCAGCCGCACCACGCGCGGGATTTCCGGAATGGTGATGGCACTCATGACAGACCAGATGCTCGGGCCGTTGAGGGCTACCAGCGCGATGGCCAGCAGGATGGAGGGGATGGCCATGAGGCTGTCCATGACGCGCATGATGATGGCATCGGCGATCCGGAAAAAGCCGGACACAAGGCCGGTCAGAAGACCGATCAGAACGCTGACGACCGCGGCACCGATACCGATGAGCAGCGAGATGCGCCCGCCCGTCACGACGCGCGATAATAGATCGCGCCCATAGGCGTCGGTGCCCAGCGGATGGGTTTCGCTCGGCCCTTTCAGCCGCTGCAGCGCGTCCATGGACATCGGATCGTGCGGCACGATGAGCGGCGCCAGAAGTGACGCGAGCACAATCAGAAAGAGCACGGCCGCGGCGACCATCGGCCCGGCGCCAGCGCGCCAGCCGCGCGGCATAGCCATCGCGCCGAAGAGCCATTGCAGCCTTGCGGCGGGTTGCGGAGAGGCGACCATCAGTAGCGGATCCTCGGATCGAAGAAGGTGTAGGACAGGTCGATAATAAGGTTGATGAAGACGTAGAGGCCGCTCGTCAGGAGGATCATGCCCTGGATAACGGGATAGTCGCGCGCCAGAATGGCATCGACGGTCAGTCGACCGATGCCGGGAATATTGAAAACGCTCTCAGTCACCACCACCCCGCCGATAAGAAGCGCGAAGCCGGTGCCGATGATCGTCATGATCGGCACCGCGGCGTTTCTCAGCGCGTGGCGGAAGAGGACGACGATCTCCTTCACCCCCTTGGCGCGCGCGGTGCGGATATAATCCTCGCCCAGCACTTCCAGCATGGAAGCGCGGGTCATGCGGGCAATCAGCGCCACATAGATGGTGGCGAGCGTCAGGCACGGCAGGATGGCGCGGGACAGGAACGCGCCGAAACCTTCCGATGGCGCGACGTAGCCCTGCACGGGAAACCAGCCCAGCCCAATCGAAAACGTCTGAATAAAGAGATAGCCGATGACGAACACCGGAATCGAAAAGCCGAGCACCGAAAAGGCCATCACCACATAATCGACCCAGGTGCGGTGCCGCCAGGCGGCCAGCACTCCCATCGGCACGGCAATGAGAACGGACAGAACGATGGTGAGGATGGCGATGTTGATCGTCGGCCAGACGCGCTGGCCGATCATCTGCGTCACCGGCGTATTGGAGATCAATGAGGTGCCAAGGTCGCCCTGCAGAAGCAGACCCACCCAGGTGATGAACTGCTCGTGCAGCGGCTCGGAAAGGCCGAGCGAGGTGCGGATCCGCTCGAGTTGGGCCGGCGTGGCCATATCGCCGGCGATGATCGCCGCCGGATCGCCCGGCGTCAGCCGCAAGAGCAGGAAAACGAAGACGGCGACAATGGTCATCACCGGAATAACGGCCAGGATGCGCCGGATGATGTAGCCTAGCATCGGAACGCGTTGTCCTCTGACGAAGCGCCTACATGGCCCGAAACGTATGCGGCACCAGCCCGAAGACTGCCGTCACCGCACGGGGAACAAGCCCCCTCACGCCCGGAGCGGGCCTCGCCCGGCTGGTGCAGCGCCGGGCGAGGCTTGTTCACGGCGGTCAGTCCGCTTTTTCGACGTTCCAGAACACGGGGACCGGAGACGGGATCATGCCGGTCAGCTTGTTGCTGCGTGCTTGTGGAGACGCATACTGGCCAAGTGGGATGTAGAGCACGTTCTCCAGCGTATGTTCCTGGATCCTGACAGCCACTTCCTTCTGCTTGTCCAACGTGTCGGCTGCGATGAACTCCGCGCGCAACACCTCGATCTCATCGTCCTCCGGCCAGCCGAACCAGGCGTCGTCTCCGCGGCCGTTCAGCATGGGGCTGATCAGGGGCGAATTGATCTCCGGCACCATCCAGTTGGTGAAGAACATGTTCCAGCCGCCTTCGGAAGGTTTCGCCTGGCTGGCGCGGCGCGTCACCAGTGTCTGCCAGTCCATCGGCTGCATATCGACATTGAAGCCAGCCTCGCGCAGTGCCTGCGCGGCGACCACCGGCTGGGCCGTGAGGCTCACCACGTCGGTAGGCTGCATCAGAACAACCGGCGTGCCGTCATAGCCGGCCTCCTCCAGCAGCTTCTTGGCGCCCTCGATGTCGCCGCCGGACGTCAGCGTCCCGGAGCCGGAATCATCGGCCAACGGCGTGCCGCAACCGAAGATCGCGCCGCATATCGTGTAGTAGTCGGGATTGCCGATCAGCGTGCCCAGGACATTTTCCTGGCTCAGTGCCATCATCGCGGCCTGGCGGATCTTCACATCGTCGAAGGGCGGGTATTTGAAATTCATGCGGCCTATCGTCTGGTAGCCCAGCTCGTCGCGTGTCTCTACCGTCACGTTCTCGCTGGTTTCCAGAATCGGCAATAGATCGATCTGTACCTGTTCGATATAGTCGATCTCGCCCGACATCAGCGCGTTGATTGCGGTCTGCGCGTCGGGCATCGTCACCCATTTGACTTGATCCACCTTGACGTTCTTGCCGCCGGCCATCCAGTTCGCCGGCTCCTCGCGCGGCACATAATCCTCGAACTTGCGGTAGGTGACCGAAACGCCCGGCTGGTATTCCTCCTCCACGAAGACGAAGGGGCCGGAGCCGGTGTAATCGGTAATCGCCTCGTCAGCCGATCCGCTCGCGACGCGCTCCGGCATGATGAAGGGCGGCACCGCCGACTGCTTGCCGACGATCTCGAGAAGCGCGGGGAACGGGCTCTTCAGCGTCCACACCAGCGTCTTGTCGTCTTTTGCTTCAAGGCTTTCGGTCACGTCGAAGAGGAGCTGGCCACCGGAATCGCGCTTGCCCCAGCGCTTCAGCGAGGCCACCGCATCGGCTGCCGTCACCGGATTGCCGTCGTGAAACGTCAAACCGTCGCGCAGGGTGAAGGTATAGACGAGATTGTCGTCGGAGATGGTCCAGTCGGCCATCTGCGGCTGCGGCTCGAAGTTCTCGTCGACGGCCACCAGAACGTCGTAGATCATGTAGCCGTGGTTGCGGGTGATGTGCGCGGTGGTGATGATCGGATCGAGCACGCGCAGGCCCGAATGCATCACGGCGGTGACGGTTTTGCCCTCGGCCCCGGCCGGTGTCGTGGCCAGGCTACTGCCGGTCATGAGCGCAGCGCCCGCCAGAAGGCCAAGTGCCATCCCCCTGCCAAGACTCGTGCAGCGGAAAAGTCTCTCCTGAATACGCAACATTGTGTTCCCTCTTGTTGTTGGATGTGAATGCTCTGCGTTCGGTGGCATGATGTCTGGCGCGGTTCTCCTGCCGCGTTGGATGCGTTCAGGCCTCCTTCTTTTCGCGTCCGTCGACGCGGCGGAAGATCGGCCCCTTGGGCGAAAGGCGCATACCGTCGGCCAACCTGGTCCATGGCAGGTCGGCCGGATCGAGCGGCATCGGGCCGGGCGCCGCGCAGACCAGTACCGTCTCGGCGATAGGCTCGAAATCGGCGCGGAAATGGACCGAGCTCTTGTTGACGAGGATGGCCATCTCCGTGGGCTCGATGCCGACAAAGCGGTACATCGCAAGGTCCGCCATCTGCGCCTTGTGCGAGGCGACCACCACCTTCACTCCGTCGATGGAAAGGCACGCGGATGGGCCGACATTCATGCGCGTGCCGCCGTAATACGGCCCAGTGGCGTGCAGATCGCCGTTCGACAGTTTCTCGACGCGGAACGTCGCCTCCAACGGCGCATCGCCTGGAACGCCCGATCGCCCGCCGAGCGCAATGGATATCGTGGCCCCCTCCCCCGCCGCGTGCGCTGCGCGGGCTGCATCCGGATCCACCATCATGCCGAGCGCCGCTTTTCTTGCGCCATTTCTCAGCAGCGCGCGCAGCATTCCGGTCGTATCGGAATCGCCGCCGGCGCCGGGATTGTCCTGCGTGTCGGCGATCACCACGGGTCGGCCTGCGCCTGCGGCGATGCGCATGGCCTCGCGTACGCCTTCGTCCGGCTCGTAGGCCCGGCCGGCGAAGGCATGTTCGCTTGCCAGAATACGCTCATAGAGGTGATCGGCGGCGCGATCCGCCGCGTCCTGCGTCTCCCCGTGGGCAAGTACCGTCTGACCGCATTCTTCGATGTCGGCGGCGGGGAAACCCATCCAGTAGGAGACGCTGGCGACACCATCCCTCTCCAGCGCCGCCACCTCGGCATAGAGGCTCCTTGCCGGCTCTATAAGCGTGCACTGCCAAGGAATGGAGGTCAGATAGGGGAGCCGCCGGAATGCCTTGGCGAAAGGCCGGCCGCGCGCCATCAGTTTGTCGAGCCCTTCGGCGGCACGACGGCCGGTCTGCGCCATATCCACATGCGGATAGGTGCGGAACGCGACCAGGAGATCGGCCTCCTCGACCATCCGCCTCGTCGTGTTGCCGTGCAGATCGAGGCTGACGGCGATCGGCACGCCAGGCCCTACGACCCTGCGTATGCGGGCGATCAATTCGCCCTCCCCATCGTCCAGATGCTCGGCCACCATCGCGCCGTGCAGGTCAAGGCACACGCCATCGAGGCGCCCTGCCCTTGCAATGCCGTCGACAATCTCCGCGGCAATCCTTTCATAGGCATCGCGCGTCACATGGGCGGAGGGAATGGCCCCTGTCCACAATACCGGGACCAATTCCCAGCCTGCTTCTTCGGCATGCGCAACGGCACCGGAAATGCCCAGATTCACGCCGCGGCAGCGTTCGGGAATCTCCGCTCCCCGCGACATCGGCAGATAGCCGCCACCTTGCTCGAAATGCGCATAGGTCGCTCTGGACGGAGCGAAGGTGTTCGTCTCATGCAGGAAACCGGCCAGCGCCACCCGCTTGCTCATGATGCACCCCCAACCGGACGGACGCTGACAGACATGCGCTGTGGCACTCGAACCGCTTCCGCTTCTTTGCGAACACCTTTTCGGGTCGACGCCCCGAAAGCCGCGTGATAGGGACAGACATGAAGTATCGCTGTGCAATACTTTCGTATTATGTTTACGATAAATGTGCGGCGGACAGGAAGTCAAACGAATTTTGGGAGGTCATGCTTGCGCTATGTCCAAAGGGCCGAATACGGCGTGCGCCCCACCACCCGTGTCGAAAAGGATGATCCGCTTTTTGTCCAGGCGATCGCCCGCGCCTTGCAGGTGCTCTCGGTTTTCCATGAATCGGGAAAACCGCTGACGCTGAATGAGATCGGCGCCGCCGCCGGCGTGGGCAAGAGCGCGGCGCAACGTGTCGTCCATACGCTGAAGCAACTCGGCTATATAGAGCGCGATGCAGACGACCGAGGCTATGTGCCCGGCATACGCATCCTCGATCACGCACGCGATTACCTGCGCCTCAATCCGTTGGTTGCGCGGGCCTCGCCCGTGTTGCTGGAACTGAGGCGCAATGCCCGCGAGCGTGTGGATTTGAGCCTGCGCGACGATCTGCGCCTCGTTTATGCCGCCCGCCTGCAAAGCAAACGCGAGACCTTCTTCGCAACCCTGGTTGGGCAAAGCGTGCCGATTTACTGTACCTCCGGTGGCCGTGCCGTCATGGCGCATATGAGCGACGCCGAAGTGGACGACATCATCACGCGTTCCGATCGCCGCGAGATCACGCCGAGAACGATCACCGACCCCGATCAGATTCGCGCCAAAGTGCGCGAGGCGCGCGAAAACGGCTACGCGCTCGCGCTGGAAGAAATTCTGCAGGGAGAGATTGCCATCGCCACGGCAATCCTTTCGCCCGACGGCACGCCGCTTGGTGCAATCCACATCGCCGGCTCCCTCAGCGAATGGGATGAAGAGACCTTCTGCCGACGCTTCGCGCCGCTTGCGGGGGAAGCGGCCGGCGCCATCAATCGATTCTAGGCTGCCGGGATCGGTCGTCCTACGCAGCCTCGAACAGATGCGCCCGCGCGGGATCGAAGCCGAGCGCAATCTGCGAGCCGAGATCCAGCGGGCGATCCTCCGAGAGGGCGGCGACGATGCGGCCGCCGCGCGTCAGTTCGACATTGACCACGGTTTCCGTGCCGAGCCGCTCCACCAGCGCCACTGTGCCGTGCAGTGCGCCGGCGGTGCCGTTCTTCGAAACGGAGAGATATTGCGGCCGGATGCCAAGCTTCCCCTTCGCCATCGAGGCGTAATCCCGGCCGGCGGCGGGCAGGGTCACCGGGTCGAGGGCGGGAGCTTTCACCGTGATCCCCTCCGCCGAGCGCTCCACCACCTCGACATCCATGAAGTTCATCGAGGGCGAGCCGATGAAGCCGGCGACGAAGAGGTTCGCCGGGTTGTGGTAAAGCTCCATCGGCGCGCCGATCTGCTGCACCACGCCGTCACGAAGAACGACGATCTTGTCCGCCAGCGTCATCGCCTCGACCTGGTCATGGGTGACGTAGACCATCGTCGCGTCAAGCTGCTTGTGCAGCTTGCCGATCTCCATGCGCATGTCCATGCGCAACGCCGCGTCGAGGTTCGACAGCGGCTCGTCGAACAGGAAGACGGCGGGATCGCGCACGATGGCGCGGCCGATGGCGACGCGCTGGCGCTGGCCGCCCGAAAGCTGCGAGGGGCGCCGGTCGAGCAGGTGCTCCATCTGCAGGATGCGCGCCGCCTCCATCACCTTCTTCTCCTTCTCCTCCTTCGCGACGCCGGCGATGGTGAGCCCGAAACCGACGTTCTCGCGCACCGACATATGGGGGAAGATGGCGTAGCTCTGGAACACCATGGCGATGCCGCGGTCCTTCGGCTGCACCTCGTTGACGATGCGGCCGCCGATCTCGAGCGTGCCCGAGGTGATGTCCTCCAGCCCGGCGATCATGCGCAGGAGCGTGGACTTGCCGCAGCCGGACGGCCCGACGAAGACGACGAACTCGCCATCCTTAATGTCGAGGTCGACGCCCTTTATGACCTCGACCTTTCCGTAGCTCTTGCGCACCTCTTTCAGCGAGACATCCGCCATGGCTTCCTCCTCATACGGCCAGGGCCGTCTTGGTGACGACCTTCAGCGCGCCATTTTCATCGATGACGACGGGCTCCGGGTCCATGATATGGCCGGCGAAGCCGCGGCCGTCCGGTCGGTCTGCGAAACCCATGATCGCCATGCCCTCGCCGGTCTCGACAATGCGCGCGGCATAGCGCCGGCACGGCAGGGCACCGTCGAGAAAAGGTCCCGGCGCCACCTGCCACGGCCCGCGGGGATCGTCGGCGACCAGATAATGGGTACCGGTAACCGGCCCGCCGGGCACCGCCTCGGCCTGATCCCTGGAGAAGTGCTCGGCCGCGGTGCAGAAGAGGCAGTACCAGCGGCCGTTCTTCTCGAAGACCTGCGGCACCTCCAGCTGGCCGAAGCCGCCGACGAAAACGGGTTCCTGCAAGGTCCAGCGATGGAGGTCGGGGGATGTTGCGAAGCCGATGGCGCCGCCGCCGTTCGGCTCCGCGATGCCGGCCGCGCGGGCCGTGAAATACATCAGCCAGCCGTCGCCCGCAGGATCGCGCATGACCCACGGGTCGCGCATGGCGCGGTCGTGCCAGAAGCCGCGCGCGTGGTCCGCCTCGTAGGCCTTCGCCGCCTCTCCGACGAGATCGAGGCAAGGATCGGGCCCGACGCGCTTCCAGGAATGAAGATCGGTGGAAGTCGCATGGCCGATGCGCTGGATCAGCCCGTCCTCTGCATGGCTGGCGCCGGTGTAGAACAGGTGCCACAGGCCCTCGTCGTCGCGCACGACCGACCCGGTCCATGTCGTATAGTCGTCCCAGGCGGGGCCCGGCGCAGGCAAGAAACAGGTGCCAAGATGCATCCAGTTAACGAGATCGCGGCTCGTCGCGTGGCCCTGGCTGACGTTCCAGTGGCGCAGGTCCGGGTCCACCAGCGCCTTGTCGGCCTGCAGGAAGAATGCGTGCCAGAGGTCGCCGTCGCGGACGTACCAGCTGTCCCAGATCCATTTGTCGTCGAGCGCCAGAACCATATTTTTCAGCTTTTCCTTTTTCAGCCTTTCACGCCGGTCGATGCGATCGAGGCGATGAAGGCGCGTTGCAGGACGAGATAGAAGGCAAGGACGGGAAGGGTGATGACCGACAGGTAGGCCATCACCTCCCCCCAGGCAACGTTGAGCTGGAAGAAGTAGCCGAGCCCGACCATGATCGGCCGGTGGGCCTCGTCCTGCACGACGATCAGCGGCCACAGATATTGCTCGTTGTACATCTTCAGCGATTTCAAGATGGCGGCCGTCGCCAGCACCGGGCCGGACAGCGGCATCACCACCCTTCGATAGATCTGCCACCACGACGCGCCTTCCGCGCGCGCCGCCTCGATGAGCTCGCGGGGCAGGTCCTTGAAATACTGCACGAAAAGGAAAATCGTCAGCGCGTCGGCGATCCAGGGGATGATCTGCACCCGGTAGGTGTTGAGCCAGCCATACTCGATGCCGTCGAGGCCGAGCCACGGCAGCCGCGAGACGAACAGGAGGAGCGGTATGGCGATGGTCTCGAACGGGACGATGAGCGTGGCAAGCGCGATCGACAGAAGCAGGCCGTTGCCGCGCCATTTCAGATAGGTGAAGGAAAAGGCCGCGAGCGAGCAGAGGAAGAGGGAGGCGGTCACCGTGACGACGGTGACGAAGACGGAATTGAGCACGAAGCGCCCGATTGGCGCGCGCTGAAAGGCGGCCGTATAGTTGCTCAGGCTGATGTCGCCGACGGGAAGGAAGGCGCGCAGCGAAGATGTGTCGCTGAGGAGCTGTGCCGTCGGCTTCAGGGAGGAGACGATCATGAAGACGAGCGGGAAGGCGAACACCAGCGCGACGAGCACCAGCACCAGATAGCGCACGGCGAGCCGCAGGCCGCGATTATCTCGGGAGATCGTGGCCATCAGGTCCGCTCCCGCGTCAGGTAGCGCTGGATGAGGGAGATGGTCAGGACGAGCAGGAAGAGGATCACCGAGATCGTCGATCCGCCGGAAATGTCCTGCTTGCCGTAGCCGCGTTCGACGGCCTGGAATACCAGCGTCTGCGTGCTGTCGAGCGGCCCGCCGTTGGTCATCACGTCGATCTGCGCGAACAGCGCGAATGACTGCATGGTGATGACGATCAGCACCAGAACGGCGGTATTGCGCAGCCCGGGCCAGGTGACATACCGGAAGGTCTGCCACTTCGAGGCGCCCTCGATGGCCGCAGCCTCGTAGAGCGTCGGCGAGATCGTCTGCAGCCCGGCGAGCCAAATCACCATGTGAAAGCCGACGGCCTGCCAGATCGACATGGCGATGATCGACCCGAGTGCGGTATCGGTGTTGCCGAGCCAGTCCACCGGTTCGAAGAGGCCGAAGGTGAGGCCCGAGAGCAGGTTGTTCAACAGGCCGTCATTGCCGTCGTAGATGAAGCGCCACAGAAGCGAGACGACGACGATGGAGACGACGACGGGCATGAAGAAGACCGTGCGGAACACGTTGATGCCGCGCAGCCTCTGGTTGATCAGTAATGCCAAAACGAGCGCCAGCCCGCCCTGGACGGGGGCGACGACAATGACGAAGGTGAGCGTGTTGACGAGCGCCTTCATGAAGATGACGTCGCTTGCCACCACCACCCGCGCATTGTCGCCCGACTGCCAGCGGAACCATTCGCGCATGCCGGCATATTGGCTGTATTCGTCGCTGCGGGTGATGGAACGAACCCTCGGATATTGCAGGGCGCCGTCCTCGTCGCGGACGATCTCGCCGCTCTCGTCGCGTTCCGGCTCCAGCGTGACGACCGCAAGGCCGAGCAGGTTGCGGTAGTTCTCGAGACCGACATACTGGGTCGGGTTCGGCGAGATGAGCCTTTGATCGGTCAGCGAAAGGGCGAACGCGAAGAAGAAGGGCACGATGATGAAGAGCGCGATGAGGCCGAAACCCGGCAGCGCGAAGGCCCACCCCGCCCTGTTGGATTGCGTCAGTTTCGATCCCACGGTCCGCCTCCGCTAGTTCCGCGGCAGATGGCTCCCGGCACGCGCCGGGAGCCGCGCCTGGTTCAGCCTTCGTGGCCGTAGCCCTGGTTGCGCTTGATGTCGGCATCGATCTCGTCGACGGCGGCATCCAGCGTGTCGCCGACGTCGGCGCCGTTCGCAATATCGGCCAGAGCCTTGGTGAAGACCTTGGACTGGACGACATAGCCTGGCGTCACCGGGCGCAGCCGCGCCTGCTGCTCGGAAAGGGCGAAGAAGGCCTCGAGCGGACCGCCCTCGGCGTAGTTCTTGGTCATCGCCGCCGCGCCGGGCGTCGAGGGGATAAGTCCGATCGCATCGGAGAAGGCCGCGAGGTACTTGTCCTGCAGCGCGAACTCGATGAAAGCGGCAGCGCCTTCCGGATTGTCCGAGCTGGCCGATATCCCGAACTGCCAGGAGCCGCCGCCGATATAATTGCCCTCGCCGAAGTCGGGCGCGGGCAGGAAGACCACGTCGTCCACCTCCTCGAGCGTGGCCACGGCGCGCCAGTTGCCGTTCCACTGGAAGGCGAAGTCACCCTCGATGAAGCCGCGCTCCTGATCGGCGGGGGCCTCGCTGGTTCCCGGCGCATAGCCTTCCTCGAAGAGCGACTGCCACCACTCGCCAAATTCGATGGCCGCCTCGCCGTTCAGCACGCCCTCGGCGGTCTGGTAGGTATCGCGGTCGACGATGCCGCCGCCATGGGACCAGAGGAAAGGGGCAAAGGCATAGGGATACCACTCGCCCTGGTCGTTCATGCCGAGGTCCAGAGCGAATTTGTAATTGCCGCTGTCCTTGGCTGCCTTGAGAGCCGCCATGAATTCCTCGCCCGTCCATGGCTCCTCGAGCGTCGGGCGGCGCAGGCCAAGCTCCTCGAGCGTCGATTCGCGGGCATAGAGCGCAACGGCCGCGTCCCACAGGCCGACGGAGTAGACCTTGCCGTCCCAGCGGCCGATCGCGCCCGGCAGGAAGTTCTCGATGACGCTTTCCTCGATCGGCAGCGGCTGCATGTAGCCCGACCACGCCCAGTTGGGCATCACCGGTCCGTCTACGTCGATGATGTCGGGCAGGTTCCCGGCAAGCGCGGCTGCCACGACGGAATCGTTATAGGAGCTCTGCGGAAAGCTCTCGATCACCACCTTCCAGTCGGACTGGCTTTCGTTGAAGTCCGAGACGATCTTGTTGATCAGCTTCGATTCAACTTCGTTGCCGGCACCGTGGTACCACATGCTGAGTTCGGTCTGCGCATGCGCCGTATGTGGCAGCACGGCCGACGCCAGAAGGGCCGCGGCAAACAATGATGTCTTTCTCATAGGTATTTCCTCCTCCATGACAGGGATCTTTCATCCCGTTTGGGCGCTCGGGTTTCGCTCGGTGACCGATTGGCGCCAGACAACCGGACCGCTTATCAGTGGCAACGGCCCATTCTCTTTCTCTGCGGGCGCGTTCGCGCGCAGGCGCTCAAGCAGCATGTGCGCCGCCTTCTCGCCCATGGCCTGATAGGGAAGCACCGCCGTCGTCAGCGGCGGGTAGAGCGTTTCGGATATGAGCTTGTAATCGTCGAAGCCGGCGACGGAGATGTCTCCCGGCACCGCGACGCCGCGGCTGCGCAATATGCCGTAGACCTGCAGCGCCATCCGGTCGTTGCCGCAGCAAAGCACCGTCGGCGCCTCGTCGAGCGCCATCATGCGCGCGATGGCGTCGCCGATCAGCGTGACCTCGCGCGGACCGCTGTTGTGTAGGCCGGCTACGGCGACAAGGTCCGGATCGTATGCGAGACCCGCCTCCGCCAGCGCGTCGCGGTAGCCTTGAAGGCGCAGCCCCTGCGCAACGAGGTCCTCCGGCAGAGTGAGGAAGCCGATACGGCGATGCCCGGCCGCGATCAGCCGCGCCACCAGCGCATGCTGGCCGCGGCGGTCGTCCGGCAGCACGCAGGGCGTTCCCGCATCGTCGAAGCAGTTCACGAGGATCAGTGTCTCGGCCCGCGCGATCGCCGGCAGGTCGACCTTGCGGTGATAGTCGGCGACATAGATGAGCGCCTCGACGCGATGCTGGGCGAATGTGCGGGTCAGATCCGCGACCTTGGCCGGGTCGCCGCCCGTGTCGGAGATCAGGAGCGTGATGCCTGCTTCGGTAAGGACGTGCAGAATCCCCTGGACGATCAAAAGGTCCGGCAGGCCCGAGGATTCGGGCGAGGACGGCGTGGTGCTGATTGCACCTGTGATCAGGCCGACCAACCCCGTCTTGTTGGACCGCATGGTGCGCGCGGCGCGCGAGGGCACATAGGCAAGCTCACCCATTGCGCTCTCGACGGCCTTGCGGGTCTCGGTATTGACCGGCGCATCTCCGTTCATGACGCGAGAGACCGTTTTCGGCGAGACACCCGCCTTCCTGGCAACGTCGTAGATGGTCGCCAAACCGTCCTCCCGCATGCAATGCTATGACACCGATGTCATGACACCGGTGTCATAGCAGAAACCGCGGCCCATATGCAAGGCAGTCGGTGCGTCGGGTTGCTGCTCCAGAACTGCGGATCCTCCTGCGTTCCCGGCCGCCGGAGCGCTCGGTCCATGCGAAGCGGCGCGTTCCGCTCTCACGCGACTGTGAACCGGGCATCATTGGTTTTGCGCCCCGCGCTGTGCATCATGCCATTCTCGCTATGTGCGGAAATCACCGATGATCCAGCCTGCCGGCCAAAATCACCGGTGACCATGAAGGGAGGCGATCCGATGAATTTCGACAGGATTTCGGCCTTTGCGCCGCAGTGGTTAAGCATCGTGAGGATCATGTCGGCGCTCCTGTTCCTCGAGCACGGAACCCAGAAGCTTTTCAATTTTCCCCCCGCGGCCGAGCCGATGCAACTGTCGGGGCTTTTCATGGTTCAGGGCCTGATCGAGGTGATCGGCGGCATACTTTTGGCGATCGGGTTCTTCACCCGGCCCGTCGCGTTCATACTGTCCGGTGACATGGCGGTCGCCTATTTCATGGCGCACGCACCGCAAAATTTCTATCCGGTTCTCAACCAGGGCGATGCGGCGATCCTCTTCAGCTTCATCTTCCTCTACTTCTTCTTCGCGGGAGGTGGAGCGTGGAGCGTCGATGCGGCCCGCCGCGGAAGCGGCTTCGCGGCGCCCTGAACGCACCCGGCTGGCCGCTTGATCGCGGTCGTGGCTCGTCAGCCGATCGCCGCGAACTTTTCCACCAGCTTGGTTGGGCCCGACACGATCAGAAGGTCGCCACGCTCGATCACGGTTTCAGGTGTCGCATAGGTGAAATCCGTCCGCGGCCGTTTGACGCCCACGACGGTCACGCCATACTTGCTTCTGACGCCGGACTCTTCGAGCGTCTTGCCGACAGCCTCGCGCGGGGCCCGCGTCTTGACGATGGCGAAGCCGTCGTCGAACTCGATGAAATCGATCATCTTGCCGGTGACGAGATGCGCCACCCGCTCGCCCATGGCGGCTTCGGGGTAGACGACATGATGTGCGCCGGTGCGCTCCAGGATGCGGCCATGCCGCGGGTTCACCGCCTTCGCCCAGATGTCCGAAACGCCCAGTTCGGAGAGTGCCAGCACAGTCAGAACGCTCGCCTCGATATCGCTGCCTATGCCGACAACGGCGCGGGCATAATCCTGTACACCGAGACGGCGCAGGGCATCCGCGTTGCTGCTGTCGGCCTCCACCACATGGGTCAGGCGGTCGGCCCAGGTCTGCACCAGCTCCGTATCCTCGTCGATGGCAAGAACGTCATGGCCGAGGTGGACGAGGGATTGCGCGACGGCACTGCCGAACCGGCCGAGACCGATGACGACGACGCCATTGTCATTGTGCGGGGTGTTCTTAGCCAACGATTGGGCGCTCCTCTGGATAACGGAAGGGAACGTAGCGCTCCTGCAGCGCGAGCGCGCTGGCGAGCGTGATGGTGCCGACCCGTCCGACGAACATCAGGGCGATGATCGTCAACTGTCCTGCTGCAGGGAGATCCCCGGTGATGCCGGTAGACAGGCCGACCGTCGCAAAAGCCGAGACGACTTCAAAAACGACATCATGCAAAGGAAAGCTGGTCACGCTGAGAAGAATGAGCACGCCCGCGCCGATGATCCCCGCCGCCAAAAGCACGATCGTCAGTGCCTGCCGCTGAACATGTGTGCCAATGCGGCGGTTGAAAGCCGTCGTATCGTTCTGCCCGCGAATTTCCGCCCACACCACGAAACCGAGCAGGAAGAAGGTGGTGACCTTGATGCCGCCGGCCGTGCCGGCGCTGCCGCCGCCGATCAGCATCAGCGCATAGGTCACGGTCAGCGTCTCGATCCGCATGCCGCCTACATCGATGCTGTTGAAGCCGGCCGTCCGGGTCATGACGGAATGGCTCGCGGCGTTGAGCAGCTTCTCGGGCCAGTCGAAGGCGCCGAGCGTCGCCGGATTGCTCCACTCATAGGCGGCGGTTGCAGTGAGGCCCAGAAGCAGCAGGAAGGCCGTGCCGAGAAGCGTGATCTTGGTGTGGATCGACCAGCGCGCGGGCTTCAGCATTTCCTTGCGCAGCTCAAAGAGTACCGGGAAGCCGAGACCGCCGATCACCACGGCGGCCATGATCGGCGCCAGCACCGCCGGATCGGCCGCAAAGCCGGAAAGACTGTCGGAATAGGTGGAGAACCCCGCATTGTTGAACGCTGAAACAGCCTGGAACAGGCCGTTCCAAAGCGCCTCGTCCCAGGGATTGTCGTAGGAATAGCGCAACCGCAGCGCAAGAAGGGCGGTCGTCAGCAGTTCGACCACGACCGTCACCAACAGGATGAGGCGAAGGATTCCGGTCACGTCGCCAAGCGTCAGGCTCTTCGTTTCCGCCTGGGCGACAAGACGGCTGGTCAGCTTGAGCCTTCGCGTGACCAGAAGCCCGAGCAGCGTTGCCCCGGTCATGATCCCGAAACCGCCCACCTGAAACAGAACAAGGATCACGCCTTGGCCGAAACCGGACCAGTAGGTCGGTGTGTCCTGGACGACGAGGCCGGTGACGCAGATCGCTGAAGTGGCGGTAAACAGCGCCGTCAGGAACGGCGCTCCCTCCGGGCCGGACCGGGAAACCGGCAGCATCAGCAGTGCCGTGCCGACAAGAATGGCGATGAGGAACGCCAGCGGCACCAGCCGGGCGGGACGCTGAATCGGATGCCGCAATGTAACCCTTGTCCTTCCGGAAACCCCTTGTCCTTCCATAAAAATGCAAAGACCGGACACGCCCCTGTTCGCCCTACAATACAGACGTGTACCTAGTCCAGCCCAGGAGGCCCTGGGATTGTGGGAAGAGTAGGATTTGCTGAGAAAGCCGCCCTTGGTTCGCCACACCACGAGGCGATCTGGCACGACGTACGGCGTGCCCTCAGCATCTTGTAGAAGCCAGAATCAGGTAACTGCCAAAACAGGCTATGCTCTGAACAGGTCGCGTTCAACGCCCGCCGCCTCGAACAGATAGTCGCGGCTGGCCTCGAGTTCGCGGCGAAGCTTCGGCAGATCGGCATCCAGCAACGCGCCGCGCCATTTGCGGATCTTGCCCGCCACCATCACCGTATCGACGTTGCTGCGCTCCATCAGCGTCACCACGGCACCGGGTACATGGTTCAACGGCGTGACGTTTACCGCAGTCGCATCGAGCAGGATGACGTCGGCCTCCTTTCCGGGGGTGAGGCTTCCGGTCTTCCCGTCAAGCTTCAGTCCCTTGGCGCCTTCAAGAGTGGCGAAGCGGATGACATCGCGCGAGGTGAGCAGCGCCGGAAGGTCCTCATCGCCGGCCAGGGCCGCATCGTTCACCAAGGCGCGCTGGAGCGTCAGCGCGGAGCGCATCTGCGTGAAGGGGTCGGCGGTCATCGTGCATTCCACGTCGGAGGACAGCGACGGCTGCATCCCGAGGCCGAGCGCCTTCTGGATCGGCGGCATGCCGTGGCGCATCGTCATCTCGATCGGCACGGAGAGCGAGACATGCGCGCCGGCATCGGCCGCCGTCTTCCATGCCAAGTCTGTCATGCCGGTCATGTGGATGAAGATGTTGTCGGGGCCGAACTGGCCGGCCCGCGCCAATTCGTCGAAGGTCGGGGCCATGCCGAAGGTGCCGACCACGTGCAGCGCGATCGGAATGCCAAGCTCGCGGCCGGTCTTCCAGGCATTCTCGTAGCCGGGAAGATAGATCTCTCCGCCCATGACCATGGTCAGCAGCTGATCGTCCGACGCGAAATATTCGGATTTGAGCCGGCGCGCGTCGTCCGGATATCTGGCCGCCTCGCCCCAGCCCTCGAAATAGCCGAAGACCGAGCGCCGTCCCGCGTCCTTGAGCGCCTGGACCACCGCATCGGAATGCTCCGGCGAATGATGGATCTGCGAAACGTCCATCACCGTCGTCACGCCCGCGTCGAGCTGCGCGATCGAGCCGAACAGCTCGTTGATGTAAACGTCCTCAGGCCGGTAGACCATCGAGAACGTCTGCAGGATGTGTTCATAGTAGTTGACCGCGCCATGCGGCTTTCCGTCATTGACCAGGATGCCGTCGGCGAGGAAGCTGCGCAGCGCCGTCTCGAACTGATGGTGATGGGTGTCGATGAAGCCCGGCATGACGATCATGCCCGCCGCGTCGATCAGCTCGGCTCCGCCCGCGTCGAGATTCGGGCCGACCGCCTCGATGGTCGTGCCCGCGACCAGCACATCGGCTGAAGCGAAGTCGCCCACGGCCGGGTCCATGCTCAGCACATGGCCGCCCTTGATCAGCAGCCGGCGACCGGGCTCGCCGGAGCCCTTGGGGAGAACTCCCACCCGCGTGGCGCCCTTCGCGCCGGACGAGGCAGCCGCGCCCTCTGCCATGATCGACGCATGCAATCGGGCGGCGGGGTCACGACCCAAGCCGAAAGAAGCTGCTTCATCGCACAATCTGCACATCGAACCCTCCCCGGACGGCGGCATCCGCCACCAGCAGACCAAGACGCCCGCCTCGCGACTGCCAGGCATTTGTTTTTTCGTTATGCGAAAACTTTTTCGTATTAAGAATGTTAGAACCGGTACATGATGCATGTCAACCGAGACGCTCTTGCTTCGGAAAATGCGCAGGGCCCAACGACCGCGCTCGGTTATTCCCGGTTCTGCAGATGAGGTGTGATCCAGCGGCCTTTATGTTGATCGCCGGTGGGTGGCGCGCCGATGTTCGGGCCCGCTTCGCCGGAGCTTCAGCGAGGCGAGAATGGAATGATTTCAGCCGCGGACCATCGAAGGAGTGCCATAGGGCAAAACGCCCACAGAACACGTCAACCTCCGGGCGTTATCCGCTGGCCACCCGCATCACGTCATCGCGTTCCGATGATCGATTCCAGCACCGGATAGCGCGACAGGGTCTGTGCGATGCGCCCGGCGGATACCCTGAGTTCCCGCAGCCGGTTCTCGACCAGGTCCTCGGCCGTCACCAGCCCGGAATAGCCGGAAGAGTTGAGCGCCGCGATGGTGCGGCCCGACGCGCCCCTGATCGGCACGGCAAGCGCGGTGATCCCGTAGTCCAGCTGGTCCACGGTGGTGGCAAAGTTCTTTTCCCGGACCTCTTCGATAACCTTCTTCAGCGCCGCCTTGTCGACCACCGTCTTGGCCGTTAGCGGCACCGGCTCGACCTCGCGGAGGTAGCGGTCGAAGTCGGCGTCGGGCAATCCGGCAAGAAGCACGCGGCCGAGCGATGTCGCGTGCGCCGGGTATCTGGCGCCGACCACGGCGGTGGGCCGGCGTGCCCGCTGCTCCGAATAATGTGCGATGTAGAGGACGTCGTGGCCTTCGAGGGTGCCGACCGAGGAGGCGTCGCCGAAGGTGCCGACGAGCCGGCGCAGCTCCGGCTGCAGAACCTCGTCCACCCGCGCCGAGAAATAGAAGGCCGAGCCGAGGCTCATGACCTTCGGGCGCAGGTGAAAACGCTTGTTCGTCTGCCCGACATAGCCGAGGGCGTGGAGCGTGATGAGGCTGCGCCGCGCCGCCGCGGGGCTCAAGCCCACGCGCCGCGCGACATCGCTCAACGTCATTTCAGGATGTTCCGAATCGAAGCTCTCGAGGATCGACAGGCCCTTGGCGAGCGCTTCCACGAATTCGGCCGGCCGGGATTCCTCTTCGGCTGGCCGCGCCTCCCCCTCCTCATTGTCGTTGAGCATTGCGATTGCCTCTCACTCCCCCGGCGCCAGCACGAAATCGAATTCCAGCATCGCATCCGGCCTGCGCTCCAGCGCCAGGTTCCCCGCCTTCTCCGCCTTATACGGCTCCACCTTGGCGATCAACGACCTGCGAACGCCGAACACCGCGTCGTTGTCGACATATTCGGTGTTCTCGAAGAACACCTCGGTGACGATGCCGCGCATCCCCTCGGCGCGGATCATGTAGTGCAGGTGCGCCGCCCGCCAGGCATGTCTGTTTCCGGCGCGCAGCAATTCGCCGACGGGTCCGTCATAGGGAACCGTATAGGGCTTCGGTAGAACGGTCGTATAGTAGTAACGGCCGTTTTCGTCGGCCTCGAAGATGCCGCGCAGGTCGTATTTGTCCTGCCCCTCCTCCTGGATGGGATAGGTGCCCGAGCCGTCGGCCTGCCAGGTGTCCACGACCGCTCCGGGAAGGGGGTGCCCCAGTGTATCCCGCACCACCCCGTGGCAAAGCACGGAGACACCCTCGCGCGGTCCGGCCAGATCGGTGCCGAGCGGCTTCCTCGGCGCATTGTCGAGATAGAAGGGGCCGAGGTTGCTGCCTTCCGTGGCGCCTCCCCGCGTGTTGATCATGTCGACGAGAGCCGAGAAGCCGAGCACGTCCGACAGCAGGATGAATTCGTGGCGCTCCGGCGTCGAGATCTTCCCGCAGTCGTAAAGGAAATTCAGCGTCCGCATCCATTCCTCATGGGTGAGGTTGGTCTCGCGCGTATAGTCGTGCAGGTGCTCGAGAAGCTTTTCGAGCAGGAACTTGAGCCTCGACCCTTCCTCCGTCCGGAAGCTCTTCTTCACCTCTTCCGTGATCGTGAACTGGTTGATGTCGCGCATCGCCTTCTCCTCCCGTCTGTGAATAGCAAATCGATGCCCCCGAACGCCATGCCGGGGCCAACCGGCTTGACAGGAAAGTAAAACGCGCCGTACTTTCCGACAAGAGAAAAAAACTTCTCTGTGCGAAAAATTGGAGGCTGAATGCGCATCGGCAAACAGGATGGCGCCTTCACGGCGATTGCCACATCCGACGCGGACACCATCACCGTGCGCGGGCATGATCTTTGTGCCGAACTCATCGGGAAAATCGACTTCACCGACTATTTCTGGCTGCTGGTCACCGGAACGCGTCCGAACGACGCGCAGCGCGCCATTACCAATGCCTGCATGGTGGCGATTGCCGAGCACGGGCTGGTGCCGAGCGTGCAGGCCTCGCGCATGACCCTGGCCGCCGCACCCGAAGCGTGGCAGGGCGCGATGGCGGCCGGCCTGCTGGGCATGGGCTCGGTCGTTGCCGGCAGCTCGGAAGTGGCCGGACGCTACATCGCCGAGGTCCTGGAGGAAAGCCGCAAGCCGGGGGCCGACCTCCATTCGGCCGCCCACACAAGCCTGGAAGCATTGAAAGCGAGACGCGCCAAGGTGCCGGGCCTCGGCCATCCACAGCACAGCGCGGGCGATCCGCGCGCGAATACCCTTCTGGCCCTGGCCGATGAACTTGGCGTCTCCGGAGATCACATCGCCTGCCTCCGCGCCATTGCCGAACATGCCCCGGCCATCATGAATCGTCCGCTGCCGATCAACGTCTCAGGTGCGATCCCGGCCCTGATACTCGATGCCGGCTGGCCGCTCGAAGCCATGAAGGGCATACCGCTGCTCGCCCGGGCGGCCGGTCTCGTGGCTCACCTTTATGAGGAGTCGCAGCGCTCCATCGGCTTCATCATGTCCCACCACGCGGACCTTTCCATCGAATATGACGGACCGCCGGCGGCGTCCGGCGACAAGAACCATTCCGCCTGAGGGGAACCCGGATGACGAAGATACTCAGAGACATTCGGGTCGTGGAGATGGGGACCTACATCACCGGCCCGGCGGCGGGAATGCATCTGGCCGACCTCGGCGCGGACGTGATCAAGGTGGAACGCCCGGACGCCGGCGATCCCTTCCGCGCCTTCAAGGGCGGGCTCTATTCGCCGCATTTCCAGACCTATAACCGGAACAAGCGATCCATCGCGCTCGACACCCGCCAGGCGGAAGACCAAGCGGTCTTCCACGACCTGATCGGAACCGCCGACATCTTCATCCAGAACTTCCGCCCCGGCGTCGCGGAACGGCTGGGCGCGGGTGCGGAGGAATTGCAGCGGATCAACCCGCGCCTTGTCTATTGCGCCATCACCGGGTTCGGCCAGACCGGACCTTCGCGCGACCGGCCCGCTTACGACACGGTCGCGCAGGCCGCCAGCGCCTATCTGCGGCTTCTCACGCCCCCCGCCAATCCGAGAGTGATCGGACCGGCCATCGCCGATGCCGTGACCGGCCACTACGCCGCGCTCGGCATCGTCGCCGCTCTGCTGGAGCGCTTCAAGACCGGAAAGGGCCGGCGCCTCGACATCTCGATGCTCGAGGCGATGTGCCATTTCAACCTCGACAGCTTCACCCACTATTTCAGTGTCGGCGAAGTGATGGGGCCGCTGAGCCGCCCCAAGGTATCCCAGTCCTACACCTTCGCCTGTTCCGACGGGAAGTGGATCGCGATCCATCTCTCCTCGCCCCAGAAGTTCTGGGAGGGTCTCGTCGCCTCGGTCGGAAAACCCGAACTGCTTTCGGACGAGAGGTTTGCGGAACGGCTCAACCGCATCGAGCACCAGCAGGAACTGATCGATATCCTTACGCCGGTCTTCGCCACCCGAAACCGGGAGGAATGGGGCGAGATTCTGCTGAAGAACGAAGTTCCGCATTCGCCGGCCTACGATTCGAACGAGGCGCTGGAAGACCCGCAGGCCAGGCATCTGCATATCGCGGTGGAGGCACAGCACCCGGAAATGGGCGCCTTCAAGACCGTGCGCGCGCCCTACAGCTTCGACGGGGAGCCCGACCTGGACATCCTGCCGCCACCCACGCTCGACGAGCACGGCGAGGAAATCCGGGCCGAGATCGCGCAGCGGAAAGCCGGCTAAGGCATAGCAACTGGGAGGAACGACGATGGCGATACCCGTCAAGGACGTGATGCAGGCCAGCAGCGCGATGCTGCAGAAGCAGCTCTACGCGATCTTCACCACGCCGGTTGGCGGGATCGAGCCGATCCTGGCGAACCTAAAAGAGCACCTCGCCTTCCAGGCCTCGCTGGAGAAGGAGGGGATCCTCTATGCGGCCGGCCCCATGTGGTCCGACGACGAAAAGAGCTGGGAAGGCGACGGGCTCGTGGTCGTGCGTGCCGCCTCCCGTGAGGAAGCCATCGCCATCGCCGAACGCGACCCCATGCATGTGCGCGGTGCGCGCACGTTCACGGTGCGCCCGTGGATGATCAACGAAGGAACGATGACGATCCGGCTCGACAGTTCGAGCCAGACCTTCTCGATTCTTTAGCTCTACAGTTACGATATACCGCCGTGCCCCTTCGCGCCCCCCTCTGTCCTGCCGGACATCTCCCCCGCATGGGGGGAGATTATCCCTTCATCGACGTTTCGCCTCTTCTGCAGCGTTGGAGGATTGGCGAAGGCGACGATGACAGCAAATCTCCCCCCATGCGGGGGAGATGTCCGGCAGGACAGAGGGGGGCGCGAAGGGGTGCCGACTATCTCGATTCCCAATATACAACTGTAATGTTAGAGCACGATCCCGAAAAGTGGGTGCCGGTTTTCGGAAAAGATCATGCTAAAACAAATAGATAGATGACGATGCAACGAAGCGTCATCGCGATCCAGGTTCAAAGGGAGGAAGAAACAATGAAGAAGCTAACCGGACTACTGCTCGCGGGCGCGATCGCCTTACCGACCTCGGTCATGGCGCAAGAGACGATCGATCTCACCGTGGCGTCGAGCCACCCGCTCGTCATCCCGTGGGTGGGCATGATCAAGTCGGAGTTCATGACCGAAACGGACCGCATTCTGGCCGAAACCGGCAATTACAAGATCGAATGGCAGGAAGCCTTCGGCGGCACGCTCTATAAAGCGAATGCCACGCTGACCTCGGTCGAAGAGGGCGTGACCGACATCGGCTGGGTGTTCTCCTTCCTCGAAGGTGCAAAGCTGCCGCTCAGTCAGGCTTCGACCTACGCGCCTTTCGCCACCGCCAATCCGCCCGTGCAGCTCGATGTGATGTGGGAGCTTCTGGAAAACAACGAAGCGTTCCGCAACGAATGGGAACAGTACAATCTGAAGGTGCTCGGCCTCACCAGTACCGACAGCTATGACGTATACACGAAGGCGCCGATCACCGGCCTTGCCGATCTTAGCGGCATGAAGCTGTCGGCGCCGGGCGTGCTCGGCGCGTGGCTGCAGGGCACCGGTGCCAATGCCGTCGATGGATCGCTGACGACGTTCTACACCGACATCCAGACGGGCGTTTCCGACGGCGTGCTGTCGCTGGCGCTCGGCGTTTTGCCGGCAAAGCTCTTCGAGGTTGCACCTTATATCACGCGGGTCGATATCGGCGTCGCCTTCTCCGGCGCGCTGGCCATCAACCGCGATTCCTGGGATGGCCTGCCCGAAGAGGTGCAGAATGCCATGATCGCCGCGGGCAAGGTCTACACCGAGGCCCACGGCAAGGACGTGCTGGAGCGCCACGATGCCGCGCTGCAGAAGATGCTGGAGGTCGGCGCCAGCCAGAACCCGCCGGTCACCATGACAGAGATGTCGCAGGAGGATCGCGCGGCCTGGGTGGACGGCATGCCGAACATCGCCGCCGACTGGGCGGCCGACGTTGCAGCCCGCGGCCTGCCCGCGCGCGAGTTCCTCGCCGCCTACATGGACGGTCTTCGCGCCCGGGGCGAGGAGCCGGTCCGCGACTGGGACAAGGAATAAGGGCCGGCTGACGGGGCAGCAGGGATATGAGCCTTCGCTCGCAAGACAGCGGCACCGCCGAAGGGCGGCGCCGGCTGTTGAGCGCACAGCGCCTCTGGTCGCGTGCTGTCGACGGCTTGGCGGCGCTGGGCACGATCATGATCTTGCTCCTTATGGTGATGATTGGCAGCGACGTCTTCGCGCGCAACATCACGGGCGGATCGCTTCCGCTGATTTCCGAGCTCGGCGCGCTCACGCTGGTGATGATCGTCTATCTCCAGCTTGGAACGACGATCCGCAACAACCGCCTCGCGCGAACCGACTTCTTCCTCGATGCGCTTGAGGGGTGGAAGCCGCGCGCGGCCGCTCTTGTTTCGGGTCTCTGGGACCTGTTCGGCATCGCGGTGTGCGCGGGCATCGCCTGGTCCACATACGGAATTCTCCTGGGCGATATCGAACACCACGAATTCATAGGTGTGACCGCCGGAGTCACGCTGCCGACCTGGCCCTTTCGCGCGCTGATACTCGTCGGCAGCGCTGTCGCGGCGGCCCAGTTCGTCGTCCAGGCCGTTCGTTCCCTGATGAAGGCCGTCGGCGCCGGGAAGCACACGTCATGACCGGCATCGAAATCGGCGCCGCCTGCATCGCAATCCTGGTCATCCTCATCGCGCTCGGCATGCCGATCGGGGTCGGGATGGTTGTCGTATCGTTCGCGGGCGTTTTCTTCATTCGCAACGAGACCGTGGCAATGCGGATGATCGGTTCCGTCGCCAACGACAGCCTCGAGGAATATCTGTTCGCGGTGGTGCCGCTGTTCGTGCTGATGGGGCTGCTCGTCACCATCTCGGGTGTCGGCAAGGACACGTTCGACCTGTTCGAACGACTGCTCAGCCGTGTGCGGGCGGGGCTCGGTATCGCCACCGTGTTCGCCAACGCCGTCTTCGCCTCGATAACCGGCATCTCGATCGCTTCCGCCTCGGTGTTTTCGCGCGTGGCGGTTCCGGAGATGAGGCGCCACGGCTACAGCCGGCGGTTCTCGACGGGCGTCGTCGCCGGCAGTTCCGTGCTCGGCATGCTCATCCCCCCTTCCCTGCTGATGATCATCTACGCCGTGCTTGCCGAGGAATCGGTGGGGCGCATGTTCCTGGCCGGCGTCGGCCCCGGCATTCTGCTGGCGCTGCTCTTCTCGGCGACGATCCTCATCCTGGCGACCTGGCGGAAGTCGTCGGTGTTCGAGCGCGAGAGCGGCGATGTCGAGATGGAGCCCGAGGCGGTGCTCGCAACAGTGGCGAAGGCAATACCCATCGTCGCGCTTGTGACGCTGGTTCTCGGCGGGCTCTATGGCGGCTTTTTCAATCCGACGGAAGCCGGCGCTGTCGGGGCGCTCGGTGCCCTCGTGATCGCTCTTGTCAGGCGTTCGCTCAATCCTTCCAAGCTTTGGGGCCTTCTGGTCGAGACAGGCCAGGTGACGGTGTCGGTTTTGTTCCTGATCATGGCGGCGACCTTCTTCAGCCGCATGCTCGCCATGTCGGGTCTGCCGAATGCACTCGCCCAGGGGCTGCTTGCGGGAGGCATCGGTCCCTATGGCTTCCTGCTGATCTTCCTCGTCCTCGTCATCGTCATGGGCTTCCTGATCGATTCCATCTCGATCATGCTGATCCTGCTGCCGATCGCCTTGCCCGTCGCGCGCGAAGCCGGATTCGACCTCATCTGGTTCGGTGTCCTGACCGTGGTGGCGGTGGAGATCGGCCTGCTCACGCCGCCGTTCGGGCTGTCGGTCTACACGATCAAATCCGCTCTAAACGACAACACCCTGCGGGTGGGCGAGATCTTCCGAGGCGCCCTCCCCTTCGTTGCGGCGATGATTGTGGGACTGGCGATCCTGATCGCGTTCCCTGAAATCGCAGTTTGGCTAGCAAGGCTTTAGACAATGACGACACTTTTGTGCATTTCCGGCAGTCTCAGGGCCGCCTCCACCTCACGCGCCGTGGTCTCCACTCTCTGCGCGCGGCTGGAGGGCCAGGTTTCGACCATGCGCTTCGACATCGGCAGCCTGCCCCACTACAACGCGGATCTGCCCAGCCCCGAGACGGTGGACGCCTTCAAGGAGGCGATCGAGACGGCCGACGGACTGGTCATCGTGACGCCGGAGTACAACTACGGCATCCCCGGCGTCCTCAAGAACGCGATCGACTGGGCCTCCCGCCCGGCCTATGCCTCGGTGCTCAAGGACAAGCCCGTTTTCGTGGCTTCCGTCTCCGGCGGCGCGCTGGGCGGCGTACGCGCGCAAGCCCATCTCAAATACGTGCTGAACGGAACGCTGGCGCGTGTCTTCACGTGGCAGGAAGTGGTCGTTCCCCACGCGGCAGCGAAGGTGGAGAACGGGTTCCTGGTCGACGAGGCGACCGAGGCCTTCTTGCTTGAGGGCGCAAAGGCATTCATCCGCTCCCTTGAGCGGTGAGCCGGTGAACGAAGCCGTTCCTCAAGGCCCGGCTCACCTTACTGTCCTTGTATGCTTGAACCGTACATCGACACCGGCGCTGATCTCCCTGGCTGCCGATTTCAGGCTGGGCAGATGCTGGGCAACGAAAGCTTGTTCCGACATCGCGCTGCTCACCCAGGCAAGGTTGATCGCGCCCACGGGCCTGGCATCGAGGAACACCGGCACGGCGATGGCGCTGACGCGCGCTTCCCGCGGCTGGGTTATGAAATAGCCGGGCTCGCGGACGGCGTAGCCGCGGGCGCGCACGTCCGACACCAGCGCCGCGACCTTCTCCCGGTCCCGGGCCAGACGGTTGTGAAGGTCCCTCGATCTTAAAAGACGGGCGAGCACCTCCTCGCGCCTGTCCTCGTCGCTCCAGGCAAGGAAGGCGCGGCCCATCGCCGACTGCAGCACGTGAATCTCGTGGTCCAGCACATCGCGGTTGAGAAGGAACGGGGAAATGCGCCGCGAGGTCTCCTGCACGCGGATCGCGCCGTCCTCGTAGACGCCGACATCCGAAGGCCACAGGACCTTGTGGCATAGCTTGTCGAGCACGGGGCCCGCCACCTCGGCCAGAACCGCCTTCCACCCGGTCTCCGGCGGTCGCGTCGGCCGGAAATTGTGATGGTAGAGCTGGTCGGCGATGCCCCGCCGCACATATCCCTCCCGCTCCAGCGTCGCCAGGATGCGCAGGAGCGTCGCTTTCGCGAGCCCCGTGCGGGCCGCGAGATCATGCAGCGTCGCGCCGCCCGTCTCCAGGTGGCGCAGCACGTCGAGCCCGCGTGACAGCGCGCGGATGGTCTTGACGGTCGGCATCAATGCAATGCTAGCGAAGATTTCACCAGGTGAAAAGCATGCGCGCGCGGCGTTCCCGTTCGCGCCGGGTTGCTTCATTGTCTTCCCGTCGCGCGCCAAACGGGAGGAGATGGAGCGTGTCGGACCTCACCGCTGCCGGTCGAACGCTCGCGCGCCTGTCGGCGCCGCTTGCCATCGCCTTAAGCCTGCTCGGCCTCTACATCGCCGGCTTCGGCTTCCTGAACGAGACGATGCTGCGCGTCGGCACCTACGCGCTGGCCGCGCTCATCCTTGTCCTGCATACGATGGGCGAGGGAGAAGGCCGGCTCGGGCGGGCCCGCTTCCTGGTCGATCTCCTGCTGCTTGTGGGACTGGCGCTCTCCGTCTGGCGCTATCTGCAGATCGGCAAGGCCCTGGAGATCGGCCTTTATTCGTTCTCCGCGAGCGATGTTGCGATCGGCGTTACCGGCCTTGCCGTGCTCATCGAACTGACGCGCCGCAGCTTCGGCCTGCCGCTTGTGCTCGTCTGCCTCGCCGCGCTCGGCTACGGCGTCTTCGGCGACCGCCTGCCGTGGATATTCGAGCATGGCGGGTTCGTCCTCAGGCAGATCCTGCAGGTGGTCTGGTACTCCTTCGACGGCGTTTTCGGCCGGCCCCTTTCGGTCGTCGTCACGCTGATCCTCGCCTTCATCGTCTTCGGCGTCGTTCTCGAAGGGATCGGCGCCGGGCCGGTGCTGATCCGCTTCGCCTTCGCGCTCACCGGCCGCTCACGCGGCGGCCCGGCGCATGCGGCGGTCGCGGCGAGTTGCGTCTTCGGAACCATGTCTGGCTCCGTCGCCGGCAATGTCGTCGGCACGGGCGTGATGACGATCCCGATGATCAAGGAGCGCGGCTTTTCCGCGCGCTATGCCGGCGGCATCGAGGCGGCGGCGTCCTCGGGCGGCCAGTTCATGCCGCCGATCATGGGCGCCGTCGCCTTCATCATGTCCGATGTCACGGGGATCCCTTACCTGACGATCTGCATCGGTGCCCTGCTGCCCGCGCTCTTCTACTACGGATCGCTGTTCGCATCCGTGCAGATCGAGGCCGTCAAGCGCGGCATCGGCCCCATTCCTGCCGGCGAGCGTGTCGAACTGACGCGCCGGGACTGGGTCATGTCCCTCTGCTTCGCCATCCCGCTCGCCATCGTCATCGCGCTGTTGATCGGCGGCCGCTCGCCGGCCTTCGCCGGGTTCGTGGCGGTCATCGCGGCGGTCCTCTTGGGGTTCACGCTCAATCCCGAGCTGCGCCGGCAGCCCGGCCGCCTCCTCGACGCGCTGCATCAGGCGGGGCTGGCGGCGGCCCAGATCATCATCGCCGTTGGCGCCATCGGCATCGTCATCGGCATCATGAACATGACCGGCCTCGGCCTGCGCTTCGCCAACATCATCCTCGGCATCGCCGGCGATTCGCTGTTCCTCGCCCTTGTCATGATGATGCTCAGCTCGCTCGTGCTCGGCATGGGCATGCCGACCGTGCCCGCCTATCTCGTCGTCGTCATCGTCATGGGGCCGGCCATCGAAGCGATGGGCGTTCCGACCCTCATCGCGCATCTCTTCGTCGTCTATTTCGGCGTTCTCTCCGCCATCACGCCGCCCGTCGCCATCGCCGCCTTCGCGGCCGCCCCGATCGCCCGGGCCAACCCGATGGGCATCGGCGTCGACGCCTGCAGGGTCGCCCTGATCGGCTTCATCATCCCCTTCGTGCTCGTCTACAACCCGTCGCTCTCGCTGGTGATCGACTTCAGCTTCACCGGGCTTTTATGGATCTGCCTTCGCCTCGCCCTTGCTATCTGGCTCCTTGCGACCGGGCTCGCCGGCTATGCCAGCGGGCGGCTGACCTGGGTTTCAAGGGTGCTTCGATGCTGCGTGGGGCTGGCAGTGCTGCTGCCCGCGTTCTGGGTCGAACTCACCGGCTTCGCCGCCGCAACGCTCTTCGTCGTCAACGACGCCACACCGTATGGAGCCTCCATCGCCGGCTGGCTGCGCGGGAAGACCGGGCAACTGGAGCCGGGCGCGGAGGGCAAATGATCTGGCTAGAAACCCCAGGGAGGAGAAAGCGATGCGACTGAAAAGACATCTCATCGGCGCGATAGCCGGATTTGCGGGAATGGCCATGGCCATGTCGACGGGGGCGGCGGAGTTCTTCCGCCTGGCGACGCTCGGCCCCGGCTCCTCGCCCTATCTCGTGATGAGCACCTTTGCGCAGATCGTCGGCAAGGAACTGCCAGACGTGCAAATCCAGGTGAACGCCACCGGTGCCGCGACCCAGCACGCGCTCGAGGCCGGCAACGGCCAGCTCGACTTCTTCATGTGGTCTGCCAGCGTGCACGATTCCATGATGAAGGGCGCCAACATGTACACCAACATCGCCGAGGCGCCCGAGCTCGCGCAGAACCTGCGCGCCGTCTTCGCCTTCCCGCTCGGCCTCTATCACATCACCACCTACGCGGATTCGGGCATCGCCAGCCTCGACGACATCAAGGGCAAGAAGGTCTTCCTCGGCCCGCCCGGCGGCGGGGCGACGGTCATCATGCAAAGGGTGGTCGAAGGGGCGACCGGCTACAAGGCAGGAGAGGATTTCGAATCCGTCCAGCTTGGCTGGGATGCGGCGGCGCAGGCCTTCCAGGACGGCCGCATCGACGTCTACATCAACGCCACCAACGCGCCGAGCCCGGTCATCGAGCAGATAGCGCTGTCGCACGAGATCCGCTTCCTCGGCCTGACGCCAGAGCAGATGGAGAAACCGGCGGTGAAGGCCGTCCTGTCACGCCCGGGCGGTGTGCTCGGGAAGATCGAACCCGGTACCTACGGTGACCACCAGGTCAACACCGAACCGGTGCAGACCTTGGGTTCGATCGTCGGCGTCGGCGCCGGCAAGCACCTTGCGGAAGAGGATGTGTACCGGATCACCAAGGCCTTCTGGGAAGGCCTTGAGGGGTCAGCTCGGAACACGTCCTGGCTGAGGCGCATCTCGCGCGAGAATGCCTTCCAGGACCTGAACCTGCCGCTGCATCCGGGCGCCGCCCGCTACTATGAGGAGATCGGCATGGAGATCCCGCCGGAACTCCTCGCCGGCGAATAAAGCGCCCACCGGAACGGCGGGGAAGACTGCCTTTCCCGCCGCCCCCGCCCCACCGAGCACCGAGCCGAAATGTCCAAAGTAAAAAATATCCTGTTTGTCATGGCCGATCAGCTGAGGGCCGACTACCTGTCCTGCTACGGCCACCCGGCGCTGAAGACGCCGCACATCGACCGCCTGGCGGCGCGCGGGATGCGGTTCGACCGCGCCTACGTGCAGGCGCCGGTCTGCGGCCCCTCGCGCATGAGCACCTATACGGGCCGCTACGTGAGCTCGCACGGCTCCACCTATAATGGCGTGCCGCTGCGTGTGGGCGAGATGACGATGGGCGACCACCTGCGCCCGCTCGGCCTGCGCACGGCGCTCGTCGGCAAGACCCACATGGCGGCCGACCGGCTCGGCATGGCGCGGCTCGGCGTCACCCGCGAGACCATCGAGGGCGTGTTCGCCAGCGAGTGCGGCTTCGAGCCCTATGAGCGGGACGACGGGTTGTGGCCCGACGAGGCAAGTCCTGAGGACGTTCCCTACAACCGCTACCTGCGGGAGAAGGGCTACGACGTCGCCAACCCCTGGCACGAATTCGCCAATTCGGGGCGCGGCGAGAATGGCGAGGCGCTGTCGGGCTGGCTCCTGCGCAACGCGCGCCTGCCGGCGACAGTGAAGGAGGAGCATTCCGAGACCGCCTACATGACCGACCGGGCCATGGACTTCATCGCCGAGGCGGGCGAGGAGCCCTGGTGTCTGCACCTTTCCTACATCAAGCCGCACTGGCCCTATATCGCGCCCGCGCCCTACCACGCCATGTACGGGCCGGGCGACGTTCTTCCCGCCAACCGCAGCGAGGAGGAGCGGCGCGATCCGCACCCCGTCTTCGCCGCCTTCATGCGCCACGAGGAAGGCGAGAATTTTGCGCGGGAGGAGGTGCGGCAGGCGGTCATCCCCGCCTATATGGGCCTGATCAGCCAAGTGGACGACCATTTCGGCCGCCTGTGGGCCTTCCTCGAAGCGCGCGGCTTGACCGAAAACACCATGGTCGTCGTCACCAGCGACCACGGCGACTATCTCGGCGACCACTGGCTCGGCGAGAAGGAGCTGTTCCACGAGGAGAGCGTGCGCATCCCGCTGATCGTCTACGACCCGTCGGCCAAGGCCGATGCCACACGCGGCACGGCGAGCGATCTCCTGGTGGAGGCGATCGACCTCGCGCCCACCTTCGTCGAGGCGGCAGGCGGCGCGGTTCCCGGCCATGTGCTGGAAGGCCGTTCGCTGCTGCCCATCATCCGCGGAGAGGCGAACGGCGACTGGCGCGACGCCGTGTTCTCCGAGTGCGACTACGGCTTCCGCAAGGCGCGGCAGACGCTCGGCCGCGAACCCGGCGACGCGCGCGGCTACATGGTGCGCACGAAACGCTGGAAGTATGTCGAGTTCAACGGCTACCGGCCGCAGCTCTTCGATCTTCAAGCCGACCCGGGGGAACTGACCGATCTCGGCGCCGACCCCGCCCACACCGACATCCGCGGCGAACTGCACGAACGGCTCTTCACCTGGCTGCGCACCCGCCGCATGCGCGTCACCATCTCCGACAGCGAAGTCGAAAGGCGCACGGATACGCACAAGACACGGGGCATCTATTTCGGTGTCTGGTAGTGGTGCCTGAGCAGCAGTTGACAGCCGTCAACACCTCACCGCCCTCTCAGCCCCGCAATCGATGTCACAAGCTCCGGAAACGTGATCAGCAGCCCGATGATGACAATATCGGCCACGATGAACAGGGCGACGCCGCGGAAGATGTCGCCGAGGCTGGCATATTTGTGCGCCACGTTGCGGATGACGAAGACGTTCATGCCGAGCGGCGGGGTGATCATGCCCACCTCCAGGAGCTTCACCAGGAGAACGCCGAACCAGATCAGGTCGATGGACGCCGCGTTGAGGAGGGGCAGGAGCACCGGCAGGGTGATCAGCATGGCGCCGAAGGGCTCCATGAACATGCCGAGTATCAGATAGAGGATGACGATCAGCACCATCAATTCGACGTAGCCAAGCTCCCACGCCGTCAGCGTCGTCGAGATGAAGCCGGCGGTGCCGCTCAGCCCCAGGAAGCGGGTGAACATCACCGCGCCGACGCCGATGATGAAAAGCGAAACCGACGTTCCGACCGTCTCCAGAAGCGCGGTGCGGAAGCCCGCCCATGTGAGCCTGCCGGTGAGCGCGGCGATGACGATCGCGCCGGCAGCGCCGACGGCGCCGGCTTCCGTCGCCGTGAAGGCGCCGCCGAAAAGGCCGCCGAAGACGAGGACGACCAACACCATGATGGGCCAGACGTCCCGGAGAATGTTGCCATCGGCCGCACTTCGCGCCTCTTTCGGCAAGGGGGCGATGTCCGGGCGCAGCTTGGCGGTGAGGAAGATCAAGAGGCAATAGACGGCCGCTGTCATGATCCCCACCGAGATGCCGCCGAGGAAGACCTTCGTCACCGACTGTTCGGCGAAGACGCCGTAGATGATCATGAGAATGGAGGGCGGGATGAGCGCGCCGATGGTGCCGCCGGCGGCCAGGGTTCCCGTGGCGAAGCTCGGCCGGTAGCCGGCCTTGATCATCTCGGGAATGGCGATGCGCCCCATCGCCGCCGCGCAGGCCAGGCTCGAGCCGGAGACCGAGGCAAAGCCGGTGCAGGCGAGCACGGCGGCCATCCCCAGCCCGCCGGGCAGGCGATGCAGCACCCGGTCGGCGGCGGCGAAGAGCCGTGTCGTCAGCCCGGCATGGAAGGCGACGAACCCCATGAGCAGGAACATCGGCACCGCCGAAAGGGTCCAGCTGGCGACGAAATCGTACGGCGTCGTCGTCAGGATGCCGACGGCCGGCGCAAAACCCAGCATCAGCCAGATGCCGCCGAAGGAGACCAGGATCAGCGCCACCGCCACCGGCACGCGAAGCGCGAGCAGCAGGACAAGCACGCCGATGCCCGCAAGGCCGGTGGTAACGCTCACGACGATGCGCTCCCCTCGCCATGCTCGGAAAACGCCACGCCGTCGGCACTGTCCTCCGTGCCCGTGAGGCAGAGATAGAGCTTGAGAGCGGAAACGAGGCTCGCCAGCGCGAAGGCGAGCGGCAGGACGAAGTATCCCGGCCACACCGGCACCGCCACGCTGAGCGACAGGACGAAGCTTCCCGAACCGAATTCGCGCATCGCGGCGAACCAGGTCGTGTAGGCGAGGAAGGAGAAGGCGGCGAAGCTGAGAAGGTTCACCACCGCCATATTGATGCGCCCCCACCGGCCCTTGAACAGGCTGGCGAAGACGTCGACGGCGATCATCTCGCCGCGCCGCTCCGTCCACGCGAGCGGCAGGAAGGCGATGAGGACCATGTAGTAGCGCGACACGATCTCGACGGTCGCCGGCACCGGCCGGCCGAACACCTGCCGCCCGACGATATCGGCCGTGACGTGGAGAAGCATGGCAAGAACGCCGGCGGCCGCGATGAGGGCGAGCGCGTTGGTGAGGTGGCGGAGGAGGGTCAGGATGCGGGGGCGCATCGTGGCATCTCGCGGCAGCTTTTCCTTTGAGGCAGGGCTATTGCAATTGCATATGAGTCATTCTTGCCGGCTTCGCCGGAACCCCCACCCCTTACCCCTCCCCTCAAGGGGGAGGGGGATTCCGAGACGTCGACGCCCCCCTCCCCCTTGAGGGGAGGGGTAAGGGGTGGGGGTTCGACCAAGGACTCAAATTCCATATGCGATAGCCCTGCCCCTTGAGGGAGAGATGCCCGCCTTCGACAAAGCTCAGGACAGAGGGGCGCGAAGGGCGCCGTCATCTCCGAACCTTCTCCAACCTCCACACCACCCCTCACATCCCATAGCTCTCGTAATCGACCTTGTCCCACACCTCCGCCTGCACCGCCGCCGCGATCGCCTCCGGATCATGCCCGGCGTCCTCGACAATGCCGGTCCACTTCTCCACCAGCTCGCGGAATCGGGCGATCTTCGCCTCGGCGTCGGTGATGCCGTACTGGTTTTCCGCAATGCCGACGGCAGCCTTGAGATCGTCCTCGACGAAGGCTGCCGTCAATTCGACCAGCGCCGCATCCGGCTCGATGAACTCCAGCCCCGCCTCGCGCGCTGCCTCACGCGCCTCGCCGGGCCGCTCGAACCCCCAGTTCTGCGTGAAGGCGGTGTTGGCCTTGTTGGCGGCGCGCATGAAGCCCTTGCGTTCCTCGGCGCTGAGCAAGCGCCAGGTGTCTGTATTGACCGTGAAGTTGGACGTCGCGTGGTAGGTGCCGAGCGGCAGTTCCACCACGTAGCGCGCAAGGTCCACCAGCCGGTAGGACGTCAGGTCGGAGACCGAGCCCATCGTGCCGTCGATCACGCCCTGCGACATGGTCTCGAAGGTGTCGCTCACGGGCACGTTGGCCGGCACCGCGCCGACATATTCGGCCCAGCGGGCAAAGGGCGCGCCGCCGCTCCTCAGGCGCAGCGCCTGAAGGTCGGCCTTCGTGCGCACCGGCTTGGTCGTCAGAAGCACGTAGACATCCGACGAGCCGGCGCCGGCGAACACACCGCCCATCCTGGCGAACTCCGCCTGGCAGTCCTCGCAGGTGGCGACATACTCGGTCATGGCCGCCCCCATCACGTGCGGGTCGCGGCCGAGAAACGCCAGGTCCCCCACGAGTGCCGAGTTCGGCAGGTCGCCCGGATAGTAGAGCGGCAGCACGTTGCCGACCTCGGCCACCGACGATTGGAGCGCGCCCTTCATGCCGCCGATGTTGACCACTTCGGTGCCCAGGATGAGACCGGTGAGCGCGCCGTCCGTCTCCTTCGGCAGTTCCTCGGCGAGCGTGGAATAGAGCGGCGTGTGGGCGGGGTGGGTCGGCGGGCCGCCGGGCGCCAGCCGCAATTCGCGCGCCTCCACGGCGGTGATGGATGCGCAAAGGCTCGTCGCCAAAGCGACGGCAGTGACAAACGCTTTCATGGCTTCTCCTCCTCTTTTACGCGCTCTCCCCCGAGCGCGCTTGCAATCGATGCCGCCTCCTCGCAGCCGTCAGATGTTCAAGAGCCTGCGGGCATTCTCCTTGAGAATTCGCGGCCTCACCTCGGGCTTGATGTCGAGCTTCTCGAAATCGGCAAGCCAGCGGTCCGGCAGGATCGCCGGCCAGTCGGAGCCGAAAAGGACGCGGTCCTTCAGAAGCGAGTTGGCGTATTTCACCAGGATCGGCGGGAAGTATTTGGGCGACCAGCCGGAAAGGTCGATCCACACATTGGGCTTGTGGGTGGCGACGGCCAGTGCCTCCTCCTGCCAGGGGAAGGAGGGGTGCGCCATGACGATCTGCATCTCAGGGAAATCGGCTGCCACGTCGTCGAGATGGATGGGGTTCGAGTATTTCAGCCGCATGCCGTTGCCGCCCGCCATGCCCGCGCCAACCCCGGTCTGGCCGGTGTGGAACAGCGCCGGCACGCCGGCTTCCGCGATCGCCTCGTAGAGCACGTAGGCGCTGCGGTCGTTGGGGTAAAAACCCTGCATGGTGGGGTGGAACTTGAAGCCCTTGATGCCGTAGTGCTCCACCAGCCGCCGTGCCTCGCGCGCGCCCATCCTGCCCTTGGCGGGGTCGATCGAGGCGAAGGGGATGAGGATGTCGCTATGCGCGGCGGCAAGCTCGGCCATCTCCTCGTTGTTGTAGCGGCGAAAGCCCGTCTCGCGCTCCGAATCGACGGGAAAGATCACCGCCCCGATCTTGCGCTCACGGAAATAGGCGGCGGTCTCGGGCACGGTCGGCGGGTGCTTGAAGGGCGAGCGGAAATAGGCGGCCATGCCGGCCTGGAAGTCGTCATAGCCGTCGTCGGCATGGGTGCCGCACGGCTCCTCGGCGTGGGTGTGGATATCGATGGCGACAAGGGCGTCAGGATCGAACATCATGGCCTCCATTCAGCCAGGTTGTCGCACATGGACGGGGACCTTGTTCTGCTTCGCCTGGACCCCCACCCCTCACCCCTCCCCACAAGGGGGAGGGGGGCGCCAACGCCTCAGAATCCCCCTCCCCCCTGTGGGGAGGAGTGAGGGGTGGGGGTCCGATCAGGGGGCGCGGCATCACAGCGGTGGCCATCCCGATACCTTTCTGAGCAGCGCCAGGAAGTGGCCATGCTCCTCGTCCGACAGCATGGGAAGGGCGCGCCGGTCGGCCTCAAACATGAGCGGCGAGAAGGCTTCGAGCAGCTTGCGGCCCTCTTCGGTCAACCGCAGCTCGACCGAGCGGCGGTCCTGCGGCGGCACGAAACGCTGCACCAGCCCCCGCCCCTCCAGCGAGCGCACCAGCTTGGTCATGTTCGACCATTTTATCTTCAAGACATCGGCCATCGCGCCCTGGCGCACACCGGGGTTCTCCGCGATGGCAAGAAGGATGGTGAACTCGCCGATCTTGACGTCAGCGCCCTTCAGTTCCGCGAACATGCGCTCGAACGCCGTGAGCTGGGCAATGCGCAGGAGGAACCCCGCGGAGCGCTCGAACTTGCCGAAGGAGAGCCCGGCCTTGCCGTCCTCGATCCCGGCCGCCTCGGCCGGCAAGATCTCCGCGCCGGTCATGGTCAGGCCTCCGTTCCGGTCGGGATGGCGAGGCGCTCCGCCTTCTTGTCTAGGAAGGCGCGCAGCCGCTCATGGGCTTCCGGCGTCGCCTGGGTGAGCGAGGCGATCATGGATTCGAAGAACAGCCCCTCGTCGTAGCCGCTGTCGTGGATGCGCTGCAGGGCATTGACGATGGCGTAGTTGGAAAGCGGCGCGTTCTTCGCCGCAAGCTTTGCCAACTCCTTCGCCCTGGCGAGCGCCCCACCGGGCTCGGTCAGGTAGGTAACGATGCCGTAGCGCTCGGCCTCGTCGGCCGTCAGAACGCGGCCGGTCAGCATCATGTCCGTCATCCGCGCCACGCCCATCAGGCGGGCGACGTTCACCGAGCCGCCGCCGCCGACGAAGATGCCGCGCTGGCCCTCCGGCAGGGCGAAACGGGTGTTGGCGTCGGCAACCCGCACATGGCCGGCGGCCGCCAGCTCCAGCCCGCCGCCCACCACAGCACCGTGGAGCGCGATGAAATAGGGGATCGCGCCGCGCTGGATGCGGCTGAAGACGGCATGCCAGCCGCGCGAGCCGGCGATGCCTTCCATGACCGACTTTTCCACCTGCTCGGAAAGGTCGAGCCCGGCACAGAAGTGCTCTCCCTTCCCGGCGATCACGGCGGCCCTCGCTTCGCCCGCGGCGCGGTCGACCGCGGCGCCGAGATCGGCCAGCATGGCATCGCTCATGGCGTTGCGCTTTTGTGGCCGGGAGAGCGTCAGAACCGCAATGCCGTCGTCGATCTCGTAATTGACCAGCGCCATTGGCCGGGAGCCTCCGTTCTCAGGTCTCGGATCAGTGCTCTTGTTGAAATTGACACTGTTCACTTTTCAATTATTACTAATGACCGAATGCATTCGTTTGTGTCAAGTGAGGCGGGCCCTCTCCGGGCCTGCCTAGTGGTGCGATCCTGACAGATGGTACCCATCTGTCAGGACAAATCGCCCCACCAGACCAATAGCTTGTGGGCTGACTTTTCCAAACAGATGGGTACCATCTGTTTGGGTCAGACCACTAGGGAGGACGGTATGAACGAATCCGCGCCGAAGCCCTGGCTCGCGGCCCCGTTTCGTCCCGTGCGGTGCTGGGCGCCCGAGGTCGAGGTCCGGCACGGGCCGGGCGGCGTCCTCTACCTGGAGCAGAAAGCGCCCCTGCCGCCCTACCCCGAGCGCATCGCCGACATGCTGGTCCATTGGGCGGCCCGCGCGCCCGACCGGACGGTGCTGGCCGAGCGCGGCGCGGACGGGAACTGGCGCCGCTTGAGCTATGCCAAGGCCCTCGCCCATGCCCGGCGCCTCGGCCAGTATCTGCTCGACCGTGGCCTTTCCGCTTCCGCCCCGCTGGCCATCCTTTCCGGCAACGACATCGAGCACGCGCTGCTCGGCCTCGCCGCCGTCTATGCCGGCATCCCCTATGCCGCCATCTCGCCCGCCTATTCGCTGGTCTCCACCGATTACACGCGGCTGCGCGGGACCTTCGAGACGATCCGCCCCGCCCTCGTCTTCGCCGCCGATGCCGAACGCTTCGGCCCCGCCATCGAGGCGGTGGCGCCGGGGGTAAAGCGGCTCTTCACGAAGGGTGCGCGCGGCCTTGAAGAAGATTTTGCCGAGGCGCTGGCGACCGAACCCGGCCCGGCGGTCGACGAAGCCTTCCGCTCCGTCACCGGCGAGACCATCGCCAAGTTCCTCTTCACCTCAGGCTCCACGGGAACGCCGAAGGCGGTCGTCAACACAAACCGCATGATCTCGTCCAACCAGATCATGAGCCGCGAGACCTTCGCCTATTTCAAGGACGAGCCGCCGCTGCTGCTCGACTGGGCGCCCTGGCACCACACGGCCGGCGGCAACAAGCTCTTTTACATGCCGATCTTCAACGGCGGCACGCTTTATATCGACGACGGCCGCCCCACACAGGCCGACATCGGCAGGACGGTGCGCAACCTCAAGGAGGTTTCGCCGACCTGGTATTTCAACGTCCCCAAGGGTTTCGAGGCGCTGATCCCGCATCTTCAAGCCGATGGGGACCTGCGCGAGAGCTTCTTCAAGAATTTAAAGCTCATCTGGTACGCCGGCGCCGGCATGGCGCAGCACACCTGGGACGCGCTGGAGCGGCTTGCAGTCGAAACCACCGGCCGGCGCATCGTCATCGCCACCGGGCTCGGCGCCACCGAGACCGCGCCGGCGGCGCTCATGTGCACTTGGCCGCAGGAGAAGGCCGGCAATGTCGGCCTGCCCTGCCTTGGCGTGTCGCTCAAGCTGGTGCCGCTCGACGGCAAGCTCGACGCCCGCGTGAAGGGGCCGAACATCACACCGGGCTACTGGAACACGCCGGCGTTGACGGCGGAAGCCTTCGACGAGGAAGGCTACTACCGCTTCGGCGACGCGCTGCGCTTTGCCGATCCGGACGACATGCAGGCCGGCTTCTTCTTCGATGGCCGCACGGCGGAGAACTTCAAGCTCGACACCGGCACATGGGTCAGCACCGGCGCCTTGCGCACCCGCTTCATCGACCATTTCGGCGCGGCGGTCCACGATGTCGCCATCGCCGGCGCCGACCGCCCCTACCTCGCCGCCCTCGTCTTCCCCGACCTGGGCGCCCTCGCAAAACTCGCCGAGCCTGACACGCCCAAGGAGGCGCGAAGCCTCGCCGCGGATGAGACCGTGCGCGCTCATCTGCGCGAGAAACTGAAAGGCCTCGCCGCAACCAGCACCGGCTCCTCGACGCTGATCCGCAGGATGATCCTCGTCGATCCTCCCCCCTCCATGGATAAGGGAGAGATGACCGACAAGGGCTCGATCAACCAGCGCGCCGTGCTGCGCAGCCGAAGCGAATGGGTGGAGGAGGTTTATTCCGATTCCCCCCGCGTAATCGGGATCGGTGAATAGTGCAGGATGAGATTAGGCCGGGTCATCCCAACGCCGTCATCCCGGAAAGCCGAAGGCTTGTCCGGGACCCATTCCGGAACGTGGACTGGTCATGGAATGGATCCCGGACAGTCTCCGCTTCGCTCCGACTTCCGGAATGACGCGCAGAAAGACCCGGCCTGAATTCATCAAGTTCTGATGGGCGAACGCCGACTAGAGCCCCTACCCCCTCGCCGCCTCCCGCAACGCATCGACGAAGTCGCGCTGCAGCGCCGTCGGCTGCCAGTCGCTGCGCGCGGTCATGCCGATGGGCCGCTCCGACTGCGGCAGCGCGAAGGGGATCACCTTGAGAAGCCCCGCCTTCTCGTCGTACTCGATCTGCTGGCGCGAAAGGATCGTCAGGCGGTCCGTCTGCATGAGGATGCCGCGCACGGCGATCAGCGAGCCGGTCACGATCGCCCCGTTCCACCGCCACTGGGGCGGGAAGTTTTCGGCAAGCGCGTTGAAGATCGCCCGCGTCGGCGTTCCCTGGCGCGGCAGCACCCAGGGGTAGCCCGCCAGGTCCTCGTAGGTGATCGCCCGTTTCCTCACCAGCGGATGGTCGGCGCGGCCGATGATCGACACCCCGTCGCTGAACAGCCTCTCCTCCACCAGCCCCTTCCCGACGCCGCCACGCCGCAGCGCGCCGACGAGCAGATCGATCTTGCCGATCAGAAGCGCGCGGATCAAGCTGTCGTAGTCGCCGTCGAGGATCTCGACCGTCGCCCGCGGGCGCGAGGCGCACAGCCTGGCAATGGCGCTCGGGATGACCCTGGTGCGCACCAGCGGCAGCGTGCCGACGATGACGCGGCCATCGAAGGTGCCTTCGTATTCGCGCACTTCCTCCAGCGCGCTCTCGAACTCCCTGAGGATCAGATGCGCATGGCTGGCGAGCGTCAAACCGGCCGGCGTCAGCCGCAGCGCGCGATAGGCACCGTCGAAAAGGGGAACCCCGCCGATGCGCTCCATCTCGCGCGCCGCGCGCTGCACCGAAGGCTCCGCCTGGCCGAGAAGCCGCGCCGCGCCCTGGAACGTGCCGGCCTCGGCGAAGGCGGCGAGCGCGCGCAGCTGGGTGCTCGTCGCATGCACCTCCAGGAGATCGACCGCCAGTCCCCTGCCGATGCGCGACTGCCGCGCAAGGTTCACGCTCGCCGCGCGCAGAAGCTCCAGGCTCCGCCGGACGCGCCGGGCGAGGATGGCGCCGCGTTCGGTGGGAAAGACGCCGGCGCCCTGCCGGTCGAGCAGCGGCCCGCCGAACAGCTTCTCCAGCCGCGAGATCGCCTGCGAGGCGGCCGGCTGCGAGATATGCACCTTCTCCGCCGCCCTTGAAAGGGAGGAGAAGGCGATTGCGGCATCGAACAGCCGGACATGGCGCAGGTTGGGTTGCGACTGCATGCCGTACTCTACGACAGCAGGCGTCTGGCAGGAATGCGCTCCATCGTCCAACCGCACTGTCCTTATCTCCCGTCAAGCACATCCCCGCGTCAGCGCGGGGCTATCGCATATGGATTCTGAGTCTTCGATCGGACCCCCACCCCTTACCCCTCCCCTCAAGGGGGAGGGGTGCGTCGACGTCTCAGAATCCCCCTCCCCCTTGAGGGGAGGGGTGAGGGGTGGGGGTTCTGGCGAAGCCGGCAAAAAAAGACTCATATGCGATTGCCTTGCGTCAGGGGAAAACGACCCCATCCGCAAGCTTCCGCGCCGTCCTCAAGACGCCGGCCGATTGCACCTCCCCATCCTCGCCGAGATTGGCGATGACGGTGAATTCGCCCGTCGGATGTTCCACCGACATGGATTTCGTGCGCCCTTCCGGCACCTTCGCGTGCCGCGCCGCCGGCCCCTCGGCCAGCAGGCAGGCGGTGGCCACGCTGACGGCGCCGAGAACGCCGATGGCCGCATGGCAGCGATGCGGGATGAAGGTGCGGGTGGAGATCGCCCCGCCATGGCGCGGCGGACTCGTGAGCGTCATCTTCGGCACGGACTTTTCCTTCACGTCGCCGAGGTTCATCAGCGGCCCCGCCTCGAGGCGGATGGCCTCAACGCGCTCCCTAAGGGCCGCATTCGCCTCCAGCTCGGCCGGCGTCTCGTCCCCGCTGATGCCGAAGTCCGCCGCGTCGAGCACGACACAGGGCATGCCGTTGTCGATCAGCGTGACCTCCACCCCGCCGACCGTGTCGACTTCCCTGCCCGATGGCAGAAGCGCCCCGCAGGTGGAGCCGGCGGTATCCTCGAAGACGATGGGAATGGGCGCCGCCGCGCCGGGCACGCCGTCGATGCGTGCCTCGCCCGCATAGTTGACCCGGCCGCCGGGTGTCTCCACCGTGGCGATGGCGACCTGCCCGGTGTTCTCCATGAAGATGCGCACGTCGGTGCTTTCGGCCTGCGCCTTCACCAGCCCGCGCTCGATGGCGAAGGGCCCGACGCCGGCGAGGATGTTGCCGCAGTTCTGGCTGTCGGTGACGATCGCCTGGTCGACGAAGACCTGCAGGAACAGGTAGTCCACATCGACGCCTTCCCGCTCCGACGGCTGGACCACGGCGACCTTGGAGGTCAGCGGATCGGCCCCGCCGAGGCCGTCGATCTGGCGCGGGTCGGGCGAGCCCATGATGCGCAGGAGCGTGGCGTCGCGCGTCTTCGCATCCTGCGGCAGGTCGGCGGCGAGGAAGTAGCCGCCCTTCGACGTGCCGCCCCGCATCCACATGGCGCGAATGCCCTCAGACATATTTCAGACCCTTCTCCTTCAGCCGTTCGCGCATGCCGTAGAGATCGAGGCCGAGCTCGCCGGCGGCCAGCCGCTTGCGCTTGGCCTCCTCGTTCGCCAAGCGCGCCTCGGCGGCCTTCAGGACATCGCCGGCCGCCTCGCGCCGGACGACGCAAACGCCGTCGTCGTCGGCGACGATCACATCACCCGGATTGACGAGGGCGCCGGCGCAGACGACCGGCACGTTGACCGAGCCCAATGTCTCCTTGACGGTGCCCTGCGCGCAAACGTGGTGCGACCAGACGGGGAAGCCCATCTTCGTCAGATCGGCGACATCGCGCACGCCCGCGTCGATCACCAGCCCCTTGCAGCCGCGCGCCATCGCCGAGGTGGCGAGAAGGTCTCCGAAATAGCCGGCATCCGATGGCGAGGTGGGTGCGAGCACCAGCACGTCCCCATCCTTGAGCTGCTCGATGGCGACATGAACCATCCAGTTGTCGCCGGGCGGGGCGGAGATCGTCACCGCCGAGCCGGCGATGCGCGCGCCGGGATAGATCGGCCGCATATGGGAGGCAAGGAGCCCGGTGCGGCCTTGCGCCTCGTGCACGGTCGCCACGCCGCATTCGGCCAGCCCGGCGACGATTTCCGGGTCGGCCCGCTCGATGTTCTCAACGACGATGCCCATCACAACTGATCCACGGTTTTCGGGAAGATCGACTGGAACGCCTCGGCGTATCTGGCGGCGCGCCCGCCCGCCTGCCCGCCGGAGTTGCGGCGGAACTGGTTGGCCCGGTTCTCCGCGACGTTCGTGTAGTAGTCCCACAGGTGCTGCTGGCCCTCCATGCACTCGATGGCCGCGCGCTTCTTGTCCCATACCTCGGTGATGTCGAGGATGGTGTCGGGCTTCCAGCCGCACTGCTCCGTCTGGTGCGGCTCGAAGAGGTAGAGCTGCGGCGCTCCCAGCACCTTCTCCCCCGGCTTGTGCCCCCAGGCCTGCGCGATCATGCGGCATTCGAGCGCCATCCGCGTCGCGTGAGCGTGGTCGGTGTTGTACGGATCGTCGAGCGAGTGCGAGAGCATGAAGGCCGGCTGCACCCGGCGGATCACGTCCACCAGCCTCTCCTTCGCCTGGCGGTCCATCTCCAGCGGATAGTCGCCCAGGTCGAAGAATTCGATCTCGTGTGCGTCGAGTGCCTTCGCCGCGTTCTCCGCCTCCTTGCGCCGCGCGGCCTTCACGCCTTCCAGTGTCGCACCCTCGTTCTTCCAAAGCTTGGCGCTCTCCCCGCGCTCCCCATAGGAGAGGCAGACGACGGTGACATCGAAACCCCGCTCCTGATGCAGCGCGATGGCGCCGCCGCAGCGCCAGACGAAGTCGGCCGAATGGGCGCTGATCACCAAAGCTGTCTTTTCGCTCATGGTCTGCTCCTAGGCTTTGTCCGTACTTGCCTTCACCGGCGGCGTGCCGTGGGTGTGGAACGATTCGATCGTCTTCAGCCCCCAGGCCTGGCCCTTCCTGCGCTCGGCCTCGGTCCAGGTGACGGGCTGCCAGTCCGGCCGCAGGATCAGCCGCGCCCCGGCATTGGCAACCTCCACGCGGTTGCCCGCCGGCTCGTAGACATAGAGGAAGAAGGTGCCCTGGATGGCGTGCTTGTGCGGCCCGGTCTCGATGAAGACGCCGTTCTCCAGGAAGATGTCGGCCGCGCGCAGCACGTCCTCGCGGCTGTCGACCGCATAGGTGACGTGGTGGAAGCGTCCGGACATGCCGGAATGGTCTTCCGTATAGGCGATATCGTAGCTCTTGTTGTTGACCGTGAACCAGCAGCCGCCGAGCCGCCCGTTGTCGAGCTGGATCTGCTCGGTCACGCGGCTGCCCAGCGCCTTACACATGAAGTCGCGGATGACGGCTACGTCCCGGGCGAGAAGGTTGAGATGGTCGATCCGCCGCACGCACACGCCCCGCCCGTGATAGCGCTGCGCCAGGTTCTTGAGCGCCGGGCGCTCCTCCGGCGGCGCCTCGTAGGGCCTCGTGTCGTAGTAGAGTTCGAAGATGTGGCCATCGGGATCGGTGAAGCGGTAGGCCCGTCCGTGCCCCATATCGCCCTCCACCCAGCCGATCCCCCAGCCCATCGCCTCGATCACGGCGACCCGCCGCTGCAGCGCCTCGGGCGAGGAGGTGCGGTAGGCGACGTGGCCGACGCCGGTGTTGTCGGACCGGGTGAGCTTGAGCGTGTGGAACTCGTAGTCGTCCCAACCGCGCAGATAGGCCGACGCATCGTCGCGGCCGCTCTCGGTCAGGCCGTAGACGTTGACGAAGAAGTCGAGGCTCTCCTCGAACTTGTCCGTCAGCACCTCCACATGGCCGAGATGGGCGACGTCGAAACAGGGCTCGGTCATTTCATCATCTCCCTTTAACTTCGTTCGAAAAACACGCGTGCCGCCATATCGCTCCCCTATCCGATCATCGTATTCGGCAGGAACAGTGCGATCTGCGGGAACAGGACGAGCAGGATCACCGCTATCAGCATCACGAGCCAGAACGGCATGACGCCGGCGAAGATGTCGCGCAGCGGGATATTCGGCGCCACCGACTTGACGATGAAGACGTTGACGCCCACCGGCGGGCTGATCAGCCCCATCTCCAGCGTCAGCACCACCAGCACACCGAACCAGATGGGATCGAAGCCGAGCCCGACGACGATCGGGAAGAAGATCGGCATCGTCAAAACCAGCATGGCGAAGCCTTCGAGGAAGAGGCCGAGCACGAGATAGCACAAAAGGATGAGCGCCAGGATGCCGGTCGGGCCGATGTCGAGGCCGGTCAGAAGCGTCGCCACCTCGTGCGGGATCCGGCTCAAGGCGAGGAACGGGTTGAGCAGGTGCGCGGAGATCAGGATCAGCATGACCGTCGACGTAGTAGCGATGGAATCGCGCACCGCATGATAGAACGACTTCACCGTCAACTGGCGCGCCACGACGCTGAAGAGGGTCACCAGCCCGGCCCCCACCGCCGCCGCCTCCACCGGCGAGAAGAAGCCGACATAGATGCCGCCGATGGTCAGAAGGACGATACCGATGATCGGGATGGCGCCCGCAAGCGCCGTCGACTTCTCCCGCAAGCTCCTGTGCGGGCCGCTCGGCCCGTAGCTGGGCCGCAGGATGGACAGCACGGTGATGAGCAGGATGAACAGGAGCAACAGCATGATGCCCGGCAAAACGCCGGCGAGGAACAGGCGGCCGATCGATTGCTGCGTCAGGATGGCGTAGACCACGAAGCCGGTGGACGGCGGGATGAGGATGCCGAGCGTGCCGCCGGCCGCCACCGCACCCGTCGAAAGCCTGGGGTCGTAGTTGAACCGCTCCATCTCGGCGAGCGACACGCGGCCCATGGTGAGCGCGGAGGCGACCGAGGAGCCGCACAGCGCGGCAAATCCGCCGCAGCCGACGATGGTGGCCGAGGCAAGCCCGCCCCTGATCGAGCCGATGATCGCGTAGGCCGCGTCGTAAAGCCGCCGGCTCATGCCGCTGGCCGTCGCCACGTTGCCCATGAGGATGAAAAGCGGCACCACGATCAGCTCGGCACTGGAGGCCAGCGTGAAGGTCTCGCTGGCGAGGAGGTTGAACGCGTTGGCCGGGCTCGACAGGACCGACACGCCGGCAAGCCCGACGACGAACATGGCGAAGGCGACGGGAATGCGCAGCGCCAGAAGCGCGAACAGCGCGAGGATGCCGATCAGGCCGACCAGGCCCGGGCTCAAAGCACCTCCCTCCCCTGTTCTGCGCCGGCCTCAAGGCCCGTCAAGGCGATCTCGACGGCCCGCAGCGCCATCGTCAGCGCGGTGAGAATGGAAAAGCCGGCCAGCGCCCACTGGAACCACGCCTTGGGCAGGTTGATGATGTTGGTGGACAGGTTGAGCATCAGCGACAGCTGGGCCGACTGGACGATCTTCCAGGCGATGGCCGCGAAGATCGCGGCCCCGAGCAGCGCGACGGCGATGTCGATCGCACGGTTCAGCCGCGGCGGAAAGCTGTTCTCGAAGATGTCGACGGCGATGTGCCCCTTGATGCGGTCGCAATAGGCCATGCCGCCGAAGACGATGATCACCATCGACATCTGGCCGATGTCCTGCGCCCCGCGCAGCGGCGCCCCGAAATAGCGGCCGATCACGTCGACGAGCACGACACAGGTGACGAGCACCAGCGCCGCGCTGCCGGCGAGGCTGGACAGGCCGATCAGCCTGTCCACGTTTGTCCGCAAGAAAGCCAGCATCGAACCCGCTCGCTGTAGATTACTGGAACGACGCACCGTGCTTCCGAAAAGATCCCGATTTTCGAGGCCGATGCGCCAGCCGTCAATTGCCGGTCATGGCGGCCAGCACGTCCTCCGCCCCCATGTCTTCGATCAGCTTCTCGCGCAGGGGATCGGCGATCTCGGTGAAGGCGGCGACCTCCTCCTCCGTCAGGTCGATCACCGTGTTGTCCGGGTTGTCGCGCAGTGCCAGCAGCGTGCGCTCGGCCAGGGCGTTCCATCCCTCCTCGCCCTTCTGCGAAAGGCCGCGCCCGGTGTGCTTGTCGAGGATGGCGCGCTGCTCCTGGCTGAGGCCCTCATAGCGCGCCTCGTTCATGACCAGGTAGAACATGATGTGGCCGAGCGGCGCGCCGACCGAATAGGAATTCGCCACCTCGTCGAGCTTGAAGTCGTTGACGGCGCTGGCGCCCGTCACGATGCCGTCGATCAGCCCCGTCTGCAGCGCATTGTACATCTCGCCGGCGGGCATCTGCACGGGCGTCGCGCCGAACGCCTCCACAAGCGCGCCCGGCACCGAGCCGGAGACGCGGATGCGCAGGCCCTTCAGATCCTCCGGGCGAGCGTATCTCGCGGTCGCGCATGATGAAGATGCTGGGCTCGGAGACCCACAGCGCGAGCGGCCGCGTACCGGGAAACTCGTCGGCCAGATGCTCGTCGAAGGCGTTCCACAGCATGTCGTAGCCGGTCACGCCCTCGGGGATGGCCCCGGGCATCTCGACGATCATCGATTTGGGAAACTGCGAGGACGTGTAGCCCGACAGCCCCCAGGTGATGTCGGCAACGCCCTGGACGGCGCGCACATACTGCTCCATCGGGCCGGCGCCCAACTCGCCGCCAGGATGGACCTCGATCGTCAGGTCGCCGCCGCTGTCTGCCTCCACGCCCTTCGACAACGGCTCCACCACCGAGGCGGTGACCACATGCGCGGGCGCCACGAAATGCGCCAGCGACAGCGTCTCGGCGTGTGCCACCGCCGGCGCCGCGATCACACTTGAGGCCAGCATCAAGAAACCGGCGGACTTGTTGAAGAAAGCTTTCATCTCATTCTCCTCCCTCATGCCAAAAGGACCGCCGGCGCCGATACCGGCACGCGGCCCGATGACGACCGCAATGGTTAGGCCCGGCCCCGGCCGCAGGCCAATTCGAAGTCGGTTTCCGGCATAAGTTTTTGCTATAGGTGTGTTCGGTTATGAGAGGCTGGCGCCCCTTCACGCCGTCACCTCCATTGGCCGAACGCCCAAGGCGATATGCATGGCATGCTCTCCCCCGGATGCATGGCCTCTCACAGACCCGATTGCCTGAACGATTGCCGGAACATCGAAACACCACCAGCGATCGATGCCAAGCGCGAAAGCCCTGCCCCGCACCTCAACTCATCGGCCCGCCTTCCGCACGCCAGCCCTTGCCGACATACACCTTGCGCGCGGCTTCGGCATAGGGAACGGGGCTGACGATGGCGCGGATTTCCGTCTGTGTATGCGGCTCGACGGTAGGCTTCCTCGTACCGCCCCCTTCCTCGCCCCACACGAAGGTGACCTCCGTGCCCGGCTCGGCATATTCGGCGTCGAGAATGGCAAGCGTCAGCATCCTGCGCTCGTTCGAGCTGTAGCCGACCCAGGTGGAAAGGCCGATCGTCTTTCCGTCGGCGGACACCTTGTCGAAGGGGTGCATGGAATAGACGGCCGACGGGAACTCCATGAACTTGGCGCGGCCCTCGCCCTTCTCGAACTGCGAGGCGATGGCGCGCATCACGTCCTCGTTCTCCAGCGCCAGCGTCACCTTCTTGCGGTGCGGCCCCCCGGCCTTCTCCTCCAGCGCCTCGCGGCCGATGAAGTCGTGGTCGAACTTCACGACATGGCCGTAGCCGAGGTCCCACGGCGTCAGGTAATAGTCCTCGATATCGTCGGAGGCGAAGCTGCCGCCGATCGACGCCTTGGCCTCGTAGCCGTCGTCGGGCAGCCACTCCCGGTAGGCCTTCATCGCCTCGCCCGTATAGATCGCCGGCAGCGGCGAGGGGATCCAGCCCGATTCCAGCGTGTTGGACGAGTAGGCCCGCCCGCCCACCTCAAGAAGGCCGAACTCCTCCCCCGCCGAGACGATCGCCTCGCGCACCGCCTCCCCGTCCGCCCAGGGGCCGAAGAACTCGAAGCCGGGCTGGCCGGCCATGCCGTGGCGCAGCGCCCGCACCTTCCTGCCGGCGATCTCGACCGGCGCCATGTTGAAGAACTTGACGTCCGGCGCCGGCCCTCCCAGCACCTTCTCGATCACCTTCATCGCGTTCGGCCCCTGCACCTGGAAGCGGTAGGACTTGCGGTTGAAGGGATCGGGGCGCGCGGCCGAGCGCTCGTCGAGCGCGGTCTTCACGTCGTAGCCGCCGGTCTCGGCGTTAAAGCGCACCCAGTTGAGCGCCGGAATGCGGCCCACCAGGTTGAACGTGTTCTCGGCCAGGTAGAACAGGATGACATCGCCGATCACATAGCCGTCGGGGCTGCACGGGATGAACTGCTTGGCCTTGTCGACGGCGAAATTGGCGAAGCTGTTGATGCCGAGGTTGGAGAGCAGCCTAAGCGCGTCCGGCCCTTCCACGGCAAGGTCGGCCATGTGGTAGGACTGGTTGAAGAGCACGCAGGTGTTCTGCCACGCCGCCTGCTCGTCGCGCCAGTTGGTGAATTCGGGCGGCACGCCGGGATAGACGTTGGGTCCCGTTATCTGATTGCGCAGGAGCTCGACGGGATTGCGGCAATCCCGGAGCACATCTTCGAGGCTACGTTTCGACACCGGCTTTCCTCCCAAGCGCTTCATGGATATGAAGTACATATACATGAAAACAGACTGGCCGTCTCTTTGTCAAGCGGCGAGGAATGGGCGCCTATTCCTCGCCCCCACGAAGTGGGGGGAGAGGTGGATCGGGGCGAAAGCCCCGAGACGGTGAGGGGGAGCGGCGCGGCGATGACACATGCGGGGTGTTGCCCACGGCTGGTGCCCTGTCGGATCGAAGCGGATGCAGGTGGGAAAGGCGGCGCCGATACCCCCTCACCGACCCGCTTCGCGGGCCACCTCTCCCCCACATTCGTGGGGGCGAGGAACCGCCGGCCGCATGCTCCGAGCCAAACCTTGGACGACCAGCCTCTATTCCCCCTCCCGCCCCCACCCGTCCATCTCACCGACAATCCGGGCGATCTCGTCGGCGATCCTCCTCTCTGTGAGGTGGTCGAAGCGCGGAGAGGGGATCGCCACGCTGAGGCTGTACCGGCTGTCGAGCGCCACGCCGATGCCCATGACACCGATCGTATGCTCCTCGCGCGACAGGGCGTACCCGCGGTCCGCGGTGCGCTTCAGGTCCTCCCGCAGGCTTTCCTCGTCGACCAGCGTATAGGGCGTGAAGCGCGCGCGCGGCATGGCCGCCAGGCATTCGTCGAGCAAATCCTGAGGGAGTGCCGCCAGGAGCGCCTTGCCGGAGGCGAAGCTGTGCAGCGGCACGCGCATGCCCTTTTGCGGCGTGAAGCGAAGCGGGTGGGCGGAAAGCTCCACATCCACCACCTCCACGTCGTTGCCGCGCCGGATGAAGAGGGACGAGGTCTCGCCCGTCGAGCGGGTGACGGCGCGCAGGATCGCCGCCCGCCGCTCGGCAAGCGTCGGCGGGGCGCCGGAGGCCAGCCGCGCGAGCGCCGGGCCGATCACGTAGGCCCGATCAGTGCCGGGCAAAAGCCAGTGCCGGCTGACCAGCGTCGTCAAAAGGTAGGAAAGGCTGCTTTCGGGAATGCCGGTAGCGCGGCTGATCTCGCGCGCCGTCGCCGCGCCGCTGCGCGAGACCTGCTCGACGATGTCCATGGCGCGGGCGGCGGACTTGACAGAGGCTGGCTGTTTGTCTTTCATCATCATGTAGCTTCAAATATGTGAAATTTGGAATCCCGTCAATTTGCCCGTTTCCAAAGGCAGGGTTCCGAACGCGGGTTAACGGAGTGGGGGTCGAAGCACGAAACGGGAGCATGGGAGGAACGACGATGCCCGCACGAAGCCTCGAAGAGAAGATCAGGGAGACCGGCTCCCCGGTCACCATGATGCGCACGTCCCCGGTGGGCGCCTATGTCTACCCGGTGCCGGCGGAATTCTCCAACTGGCGCGACGAGCAGAAGGCCTGGCGGGAGACGGCGGTGCTGTTCGACCAGTCCGTGCACATGACCGACGTCTATTTCGAGGGGCCGGACGTGGTGCGCCTGTTGTCGGAGACCGGCGTCAACAGCTTTACGAACTTCACCCCCGGAAAGGCCAAGCAGTTCGTGCCCGTGAGCCATGACGGCCATGTCGTCGGCGATGCCATCCTGTTCCACCTTACGCAGAACCGGGTGAACGTCGTCGGCCGCCCGCCGGTGGCGAACTGGCTGGAGTTCCGGGCAAGGACGGGCGGCTACGACGTTACTGTCGAACGCGACGAGCGCTCGGTCGCCAACCCGCGGCCGCGCAGGACCTACCGCTACCAGCTCCAGGGGCCCAACGCGATCAGGATCCTGGAGAGGCTCAACGGCGGGCCGCTGCCGGACATCCGGTTCTTCAACATGGGCGAGATCGCTATTGCCGGCCGCAAGGTGCGGGCGCTCAAGCACGGCATGGCCGGCGAGCCCGGCCTCGAATTCTGGGGGCCGTCCGAGGAGGGCCCGGAGATCCGCGCGGCCGTGCTCGAGGCCGGCGCCGAGTTCGGGCTGCGCCCGTCAGGCTTCCGCGCCTATGCCACCAGCGTTCTGGAGGCGGGCTGGATCCCCTCGCCCATGCCGGCGATCTACTCCGGCGAGGCGATGAAGCCCTATCGGGAATGGCTCCCTGCCGACGGTTTCGAGGCAATGGCCTCGCTCGGCGGCAGCTTCTATTCTAAGAACGTGGAAGATTATTACCTCACGCCCTGGGACCTCGGCTACGGCCATGTCGTGAAGTTCGACCACGACTTCATCGGCCGCGAGGCCCTGGAGAAAATGGCCGGCGAGCCGCACCGCACCAAGGTCACTCTCGTGTGGAACAGCGAGGATGTGGTGCGCATCTTCGCCTCCCTGTTTGGAGAAGGTGAACCGGCAAAATACCTCGAGCTCCCCGCCGCGCACTACGCGACGCTCCCCTACGACAGGGTGTCCGTCGGCGGGAAGACCGCCGGCATCTCCACCTATTCCGGCTACAACGCCAACGAGCGCGCCTGGCTGTCGCTCGCCATGATCGACGAGCGCCACAGCAAGCCCGGAACGGAGGTGACGCTCACCTGGGGCGAGGAAGGCGGCGGCTCCCCGCGCCCGGTGGTCGAGAGGCATGTCCAGATGGAAGTCCGCGCGACGGTGGCGCCGTGCCCGTACTCGCCGGTGGCGCGGGAGGCTTATCGGGTTTAATGCACCTCGCGCTACCCCCGCGAAAGATACACACCCGCCAGATAAGCCGCCTTCGCCGGCACGGGCAGCACCCGTTCCACCAGCGCCTGCCGCTCGGGCGTATAATGATCCTCCCCGTGCAGCATGTTGACCGTCCCCACCAGCGCATCGCCCAGCACCACGGGCAGGTTGATGACCGAGCCGCAGCCGAGCGCGCCGATCAGCGCGTAGTCGGGGAACACCTTGGCGATATCGGCCAGCTTGTTGGCGACGAACATGCGCCGCGCGTCGTGCACCTCTTCGAACCAGCGGTCCTGGCGGACGGGCTTCGTGCCTGAGGAGGGATAGCTGTTCGGGTCGCTCGTATAGGCGCGGCGGACAAGCCCCTTCTCGATCTCCACCGTCGTGAAAGTGAAGAGCTTGGCGCCGACGAGCGCCTGGGTGAGCGCGAAAAGCGCTGCAAAGGGCGCCTCCGGCTCCTTGGCAAGGGAGAGCGCGTGGTCGAATGCGGCGAGCGCGCCGTCGATATCCGTCATCGTGAAAAGTCCCGATCTATGCAGGTTGGAGGGCACCGCCGCTGGCGGCATAGAGTTCGCGCGAATAGGGGTCGGCAAGCCTGCCCGTCTTCAGCGCCTCGACATGTGCCACCTCGACGATGCGGCCGTGCCGCATGACGGCCAGCCGGTCGCAAAGGAAGGAGACGACGGGCAGGTTGTGGGTGACGAGAAGATAGGTCAGCCCCTGCTCGCGCCGCAGCTTCTTCAACAGGTTGAGGATTTCCGCCTGCACCGAGACGTCGAGCGCCGAGGTCGGCTCGTCGAGAAGCAGGATGCGCGGCTCCAGCATCAGCGCGCGGGCGATGGCCACGCGCTGGCGCTGCCCGCCGGAAAGCTGGTGCGGATAGCGGAAGCGGAAACGCCTGTCGAGGCCGACCGCCGCAAGTGCGGCCTTCACCCTCTCGTCGCGCCCCTTGAGACCGTGCACGGCGAGCGGCTCGGCCAGGCAGTCGTCCACCGTCTTGCGCGGATGCAGCGAGCCGTATGGGTCCTGGAACACCATCTGGCAGGTCCTCGCAAAGTCGCGCTCGGGCCGGTGCGCGCGCGGATTGCCGAGCACGGAAATCGTCCCCGTCCAGTCCGGCGCCAGCCCGGCGATCGCCTTGAGGATCGTCGATTTGCCCGAGCCGCTCTCGCCCACGAGCGCGAAGCTCTCCCCCTCGGCAACGGCGAGCGACACGTCGTGCACGACCCTTGCGGGCCCGTAGGCGATATCGAGACGGGTAAGTTCGATGGCGTTCATGTGGCCGCCCATGCGCTTCTGTCGAGCACCGGCAGCTCGTCCCGGTCCTCGTCCATGCGCGGCATGGCGGCAAGCAGCCCGCGCGTATAGGGGTGTCTCGCCTTGTCGAGGTCGCGCGCCGCGCATTCCTCGACGATTTCACCGCCGTTCATCACCAGGATGCGGTCGCAATAGCGCGCCACGAGGCCCAAATCATGGCTGATGAGGATCAGCCCCATGCCGTTCCTCCTCACCAATTCATCGATGATGTCGAGCACCTGCGCCTGCACCGACACGTCGAGCGCCGAGGTCGGCTCGTCGGCGATCAAAAGGTCGGGCTCCGGGATCAGCATCATGGCGATCATCACCCGCTGCCCCATGCCGCCCGACACCTCGTGCGGATAAAGGTCCGCCACCCGCTCCGGCTCGTTGATGCGCACCGCTTCGAGCATCTCTAAGACCCGCGCGCGCAACTGGCGCCGCGGCATCGGCCGGTGCGTCTTAAGCGCTTCGCCGATCTGCTCGCCCACCGTCATCACCGGATTGAGCGAGAACTTCGGGTCCTGCATGACCATGGAGATGCGCGCCCCGCGCAGCGCCCGCATCCGCCGCTCGCGCAGCGATGCCAGGTCGATGCCGTCGAACACCATCTCGTCCGCCGTCACCCGCCCGGGCGGGCGGATCAGCTTGAGGATGGAGCGCCCGGTCATCGACTTGCCGGAGCCCGACTCCCCGACGATCCCCAGCCGCTCGCGCCCAAGTGAGAAGGAGATGCCGCGCACCACCTCCACCGGCCCCTTCGGCGTCGGGAAGGTGACGGTGAGGTTCTTGATGGAAAGAAGCGGCGCCGTCATCGCCCGTCCCTCTGCTTGGGGTCGAGCACATCGCGCAACCCGTCGCCCAGGAAGCAGAAGCCGAGGCTGACGGCGATGATGGCGAAGCCCGGCATGGTGGCGACCCACCACTGGTCGAGGATGAAGTTGCGCCCGCTGGAGATCATGGCGCCCCACTCGGGCAGCGGCGGCTGCGCGCCGAGGCCGAGGAAGCCCAGCCCCGCCGCCGTCAGGATGATGCCGGCCATGTCGAGCGTGACGCGGATGATGGTGGAGGAGGCGCACAGCGGCAGCACATGGCGCAGGATGACACGCGCCGAGGAGGCGCCCTGGAGTTGCACAGCGGCGATGAATTCGGAATCGCGGAACGTGATGGTCTCGGCCCGCGCGATGCGGGCATAGACGGGCCAGGCGGTAATCGCGATGGCGATGATGGCGTTCTCGATGCCGGGCCCCAGCGCCGCCACGAAGGCGAGCGCCAGGATGAGCTTGGGCATGGAGAGAAAGATATCCGTGAGGCCCATCAGCACACGGTCCGTCCAGCCGCCGAAATAGCCGGAGATCGCACCGACCAGAAGCCCGATGGGCGCGGAGATGACGGCCACCATGGTGACGATCATGAGCGTGATGCGCGAGCCAAAGACGACGCGCGAGAAGATGTCGCGGCCAAGCTCGTCCGTGCCCATCCAGTGAAGGGCCGATGGCGGCGCCAGCCGGTTGGCAAGGTCCTGCCCGATGGCCGAATAAGGCGCGATCCACGGCGCGAAGACGGCCATGACGATCAGCGCCAGGATGATGAGCGCGCCGGCCACCGCCAGCGGATTGCGCATGAGCGCGGAAAAGCTGCGCCAGGAGCGCCCGAGGCTCGCCTGCAGGCGCGAGGCAGGCGAATCGTCGAGAAGCCAGTCGCGCACCGCACTCATCGCCGCGCCCTCGGATCGAGTATGCGGTAGAGCACGTCGGAGGCCTTGTTGATGAGGATGAAGACCGAGCCGATCACCAGCGTTGCGCCCAGCACGGCGTTCATGTCGGCGTTCAGAAGCGCCACCGTCAGATACCGGCCGATGCCGGGCCAGGAAAAGACCGTCTCGATCATCACCGAGCCTTCAAGAAGGCTCGCATAGGAAAGCCCGATCACGGTGATGAGCTGGATGCGGATGGGATAGAAGGCATGGCGCCATATGACCCGCCGCTCCGGCACGCCCTTCACGCGCGCCGTCGTCACATATTCCTGGGAAAGCTGGTCGAGCATGAAGGAGCGCGTCATGCGGGCGATATAGGCGAGGCTGAAGAAGCCGAGGATCGAGGCCGGCAGCAGAAGGTGGCTCGCCGCGTTCCGGAAGACTTCCCATTCGCCGGCCATCAGGCTGTCGATCAGGTAGACGCCCGTGACCGGCTCCACCAGCCCCTCATAGAAGATGTCGATGCGCCCCGGCCCCGCCACCCAGCCGAGCCCGGCATAAAAGACCGCAAGCCCCACCAGCCCCAGCCAGAAAGCCGGCACGGAATAGCCGAGCAGGCCCAGGACGCGGATCACCTGATCGGCCCAGCTTCCCTGCCGCGTTGCCGCCGTCACGCCCATCGGCACGCCGAGCGCAACGCCGATCAGGATGCCCACCGTCGCCATCTCCAGCGTTGCCGGGAAAAAGCGGCCGAGATCGTCCACCACCGCCCTGCCGGTGGAGATGGACTGGCCGAGATTGCCCGTGAGCACGTCGCCGACATAGGAGAAGAACTGCACGAGGAGCGGCCGGTCGAGCCCCATCCGCTCGCGCGCCGCCTCGTAGACCGCCGCCGTCGCCCGGTCGCCGACCACGGCGAGCACCGGATCGATGGGCACCACACGGCCGATGAAGAAGGTGATGGCGAGAAGCCCGAGAAAGGTCGCCGCCACCACCAGGGCGAAGCGGGCGATGCCCGCCACCCCCCGCGCCGCCTGCCCGGCCACGACGCCGGCGCTCATACGCGTGGCGGTTTCGGCTGGTGATGGTTCGAATGCCACGAAGAGCCCCTTAATGGGATGGAGTCGGGTTGAGTAAAGCATATCTGTCTGGCATCGACTTCCCCTCACCCCTGCAACCCATATCTGCCACACTTGTCCTACACGCGCGTCATCCCGGCCAAGGGAGCGTCAGCTCCCGCCGAGCCGGGATCCATTCCGTGACTCGTCCATGTTCCGGAATGGGTCCCGGACAGCCTCCGCTGTCGCTCCGGCTTCCGGGATGACGAGCGTAAGGGACAGCGCCTGCGTGCCCCCGCCGCAGGAGTGGAGCCGCCGCAACGGATGGGGCAGGACAGGGCACCGACACGCAAACATTACACAATCAAAAAACCCCTTGGAGCATACAAAGAAGTCTGCTTACATCAAAAAAATTTTTCTGAGGGAAAAAGTTTTGAGCAGCCTCGAGAAAGCCGAGCGCGATGTTCAGGCAAGGCTCGGCGTCCTCATCCGCGCCCGCCGGCGCCAGCTCGGGCTCACGCTCCAGGAGCTCGGCAAGGCCGCCGGCCTCTCGGTCGGCTATCTGAGCCAGGTCGAGCGCGACAACGCCACGCCCACCCTCGGCACGCTGGCGCAGATCGCCCGCTCGCTCGACGTGCCGCTCGATTATTTCATCTCCGCCCCGCGCGCCGAAGACGCGCTGACGAGAGCCGGGGCGCGGCGGCGCTTTTCCATCGACGGCTCGTCCATCGTCTACGAGCGGCTCGGCACCGAGTTTCCCGGCAACGTGCTCTCCTCCTTCATCCTCACCGTGCCGCCCGGCTACGCCTCGGAAACGGTCAGCCACGAGGGCGAGGAGATCATCTATATCCTGGAAGGCTCCATCACCCAGGTCCTCGACGGCAAGGAGATGGTGATGGGCGTCGGCGACAGCCTGCATTTTCGCGGCAACGTGCCCCATGCCTGGGCCAATCCGGGCAAGGAGCCGGCGCGCATGCTGTGGACCGGCACGCTGGCGCTCTTCAACGCGGCAAACCGCGTCGCCCTCGGCACGCCGGACGTGATCGCCGGCGGCCAGACTACCAAAAGCGGAAAGACAACCAAAAGCGGCCAAACGGGCAAAGGCAGCAAGACAAAATCCAAAACCACCGGAAACAGGGAACGCAAATCATGAAACCTCTGAAATCTGCCCTCCTGGCGGCAGCCCTGTCGCTGCCAGTGACGGCAACGTTGGCAGCCACGGCCTTCGCCGTCACCCCGCCCAACCTCCTGGTCGTGGCGCAGAACATCGACGACATCGTCGCCATAGACCCGGCGCAGGCCTACGAGTTCTCCTCCGGCGAGCTCGTCACCAACGTCTACGACCGCCTCGTGCAATACGACGCGGAGGACCCGACGGTGCTCGCCCCCGGGCTTGCCGCCGAGTGGGAGGCGGACGCCGAGGCCAAGACCATCACCTTCACCCTGCGCGAGGACGCCACCTTCCATTCCGGCAATCCGGTGCGCGGCGAAGACGTCGTCTTCTCCTTCGCCCGCGTCATCAAGCTCAACCTGACGCCGGCCTTCATCCTCGCCCAGCTCGGCTGGACGCCGGAGAACGTGGAGGAGATGGTCACCGCAAAGGGCAACACGGTGACGGTGAAATACGAGGGCGCGTTCTCGCCCGCCTTCGTGCTCAACGTGCTGGCCGCCCGCCCCGCCTCCATCGTCGACGAGAAAACGGTGATGGAGCACGAGGAGGACGGCGACATGGGCAACAAGTGGCTCAACGCCAATTCCGCCGGCTCCGGCCCCTTCGAGCTTCAAACCTACCGGCCAGGCGAGCTGGTGCGCTTCAAGGCGAACCCGGACTACTTCAAGGGCGCGCCCAAGGTCGAGGGCGTCCTGATCCAGCACGTGGCCGAGGCCGCCACCCAGCAGCTCCTCCTGACCTCGGGCGACGTCGACATGGCGCGCAACCTGACGCCCGACCAGATCGCCGGGATCACCAGCGACGACATCAAGGTCGAGACCTTCCCCCAGGCCGCCGTCCACTTCCTCTCCTTCAATCAGAAGGTGGAGGCCCTGCAGCCGGAGGCCCTGTGGGAGGCCGCGCGCTACCTCGTCAACTACGAGGGCATGGCGGGCAGCTTCCTGAAGGGCCAGATGGAGATCCACCAGGCCTTCTGGCCCAAGGGCTTCCCCGGCTCCTATAACGAGACGCCCTACACCTACGACCTTGAGAAGGCCAAGCAGATCCTCGAGGAGGCCGGCGTTGAGACGCCCATCAACGTCACCCTCGACGTCATCAACTCCACCCCCTTCACCGACATGGCGCAGTCGCTGCAGGCAAGCTTCGCCGAGGCCGGCATCAACTTCGACATCATCCCCGGCACCGGCTCGCAGGTCATCACCAAGTACCGTGAGCGCAGCCACGAGGCGATGCTGCTCTACTGGGGGCCGGACTTCATGGACCCGCACTCCAACGCCAAGGCTTTCGCCTATAACAGCGACAACTCCGACGAAAACTACCAGGCCACCACCACCTGGCGGAACGCCTGGGCCGTGCCGGCGGAGATGAACGAACTGACCATGGCGGCTCTCGCCGAATCCGACCCGGAAAAGCGCAACGAGATGTATGTCGACCTGCAGGAACAGGTGCAGGCGGCCTCCCCCATCGTCATCATGTTCCAGGCCGCCTACCAGGTGGCCATGGACAAGGGCGTGGAAGGCTACGTCAACGGCGCCACGTCGGACTTCGTGTACTATCGGCTGGTGACGAAGGAGTAATCGTCCTTGCGCTGAGCCGCTCCGTTCAATCGGGGCGGCTTTCTCTACCTTTTCGGAGAATGGTGCGCATACGTGTAACGATGTCTGAAGCACGCGCGATCTCAGGCGGCGAACCATCTTCGTAGGTTGCCAGCAGATATTCGTCCAAAGCGTCTTCGGAAGTCAGATAACGTGCTGGATCGTATTTGCGGGTTTTCAAGGCCACGTTCAGCGTCCCTCCATCTCCCGCCAACCTTTTCCCGCGTTTTTAACTTTGCCGGCGTGATCGTTTGCAGTCAACTATCGGCGAAAAGAGCTTCTTCTTCCACTGCGCGCGCAACGCCTTTCTCCAACATTTCCGAGAAAATATGGGCAACGAGGCCATTCCAGCCCTCATTCCCTGCCAGCTCTTCCGGAAAAACCCCCGGCAGCGCCGTGAGTGCCCGGGCAATCCCCCGCGCATCCCCGCCCGCCCCCGCTAGCGCCGCGGCAATCGCCTCCTCCCTCGGGTCGCGCAGCGCATAGCGCGTGCCATCATCGGTGCGCCCAAGACAGTAGCGCGTCCAGGCTGCCGCCGCGAAGGCGAAAGGGCGCAAGTCCTGGCCGTGCTCAAGCGCGTAGAGCGCCGGTGCCGCGAGGCGCTGCGGCAGCTTCTCCGTTCCGTCCATGGCGATCTGATACGTCTCGTGAGCTATCGCAGGATTGGCGAAGCGCTGCGCCAGCGCCTCCGCATAATCGCCCGTATCGATGCCTTCGAGCGGCGCCAGCGTCGCGGCGGCCGCCTTCAGGTGGCGCCGCACGAGCCTTGCAAGTGCCCTATCGGCCATCACGTCGCGCACATATTTGCGGCCGGAGAGGAAGCCCGCATAGGCCATCATGGAATGGGTGCCGTTCAGCATCCTGAGCTTCATCGCCTCGTAGGGCGCGACGTCGTTGACGAAGATGGCCCCGCCCCGCTCCCATTCGGGCCGGCCGGCGGGGAAGCGGTCCTCGATCACCCATTGCGAGAAGGGCTCCGTCTCCACCGCCGCCAGATCGCGCACTCCCAGGTGCCGCTCCGCCTCGGCCAGCGTGTCCGCGGTGGGCGCAGGCGTAATGCGGTCGACCATGGTCGAGGGGAAGGAGACGGTCTCGATGATCCATCCGGCGAAGGCCGTGTCGAGCCTTGCGGCGAAGTCGAGAAGGCCGGTGCGCACGAGGTTGCCGTTGTCCGGCAGGTTGTCGCAGCAAAGGACCGTGAAGGGCGGAAGCCCCCTCTCCCTCCTCAGCCGCAACCCCTCGGCAAGGAGCCCGAGCACGCCCTGCGGCGCATGGCGATCGGCAAGATCGGCGGCGATCGCCGGATGCGCCTCGTCCACCCTTCCCCGTGCCCGGTCGATGCCGTAGGCCTTCTCGGTGACGGTGAGGCTGACGATGCGGGTCTGCGGCGCGGCAAGGGCGGCGAGCGGCGCTTCCCGGTCGCGCGCCGCGGCGATCACCTTGCGGATGCTGCCGATCACCCGCGCCGAGACGCCCTCCTCGCCGCGCTCGATCAGCGCAAAGAGCCCATCCTGCGGGTTCAGCGCATCGGCGATATCGGTGCTGCGCAGGCTGATGCCGTCGATGCGCCAGTCGCCGCCCACCTCGGCAAGGGCCGTGTCCGTGTAGACGGCCTGGTGCGCCCGGTGGAAGGCGCCGACGCCGATATGGACGATGCCGGCGCCAAGGGGGGCCGGGTCGTACGCGGGCCGCACCACGCCCGCCGGCAAGCCGGCGAGCGCCTTGATGCCGAGCCGCCCGCTCATGGCGCCAGCCCGTATTGCGGATGGGAGAGCGCGGTCATGATGCCGCGCAGCTCCGCCAGCCCTTTGAGGCGGCCGATGGCGGGGTAGCCCGGCTGCGCCTGGCGTTTCAAGTCGTCGAGGATGTCCTGCCCGTGGTCCGGCCGCATGGGGATCGAATGGTCGGCGCGGCCGCTCGCCTTGCGGCGCGCCTCTTCTTTCAGCACCTCGGCGACAAGCGCCACCATGTCGGTGCCACCGGCAAGGTGCTCGTCCTCGTAGAAGGAGCCGGCAACCGCCTTACCCTCGCGCCGCACATTGCGCAGGTGCAGGAAGTGGACGCGGCCGCCCAGCCGCCGCATCATGCCGGGCAGGTCGTTGTCGGGCCGGGCGCCGAGCGAGCCGGAGCACAGCGTGATGCCGTTGGCGGGCGTATCGACAGCCTTGATCATGGCCGCGTAGTCGGCCTCCGTGGACATGATGCGCGGCAGGCCGAGCAGGGGGAACGGCGGGTCGTCCGGGTGGCAGCAAAGCCGGATGCCGGCCTCCTCCGCCGTCGGCGCCACCTCTTCCAGAAAGGCGATGAAGTGGCTGCGCAGCTGATCGGGCGAGATGGCGCCATAGGCCTTGAGATGGGCCCGCAGCCCCTCCAGGGTCAAATGCTCGGCGGCACCTGGAAGACCGAAGGCGACATTGCGGGCAAGTTTCGCCTGCCGCTCCTCGTCCATCCCGGCAAAGCGGCGAGCCGCCTCTTCCACCACCTCGCCGGGGAAGTCGCCCACAGCCCCCGGCCGCTTCAGGATGTGGATGTCGAAAGCGGCGAAGTCCGCGAAGTCGAAGCGCATGCAGGTGCCGCCGTGGGGTAGCCGCCAGGCAAGGTCCGTGCGCGTCCAGTCGAGCACCGGCATGAAGTTGTAGCAGACCACCTTAATGCCCGCTGCCGCAAGGTTCTTCAGGCTCGTCCTGTAGTTGGCGATGTGCTCGCGCCAGGCGCCCGTCTGCCTCTTGATGTCCTCGGAGACGGGCAGGCTTTCCGCCACTTCCCAGGCGAGCCCCGAGGGCCGGCCGTCGGACATGCGGCCGATCTCGTCCTGCCTCCTGGCGATCTCCGCCGGCTCCCAGACCGCGCCGGCAGGCACGTGATGCAGCGCCGTGACCACACCCTCCACGCCCGCCTGCCGCATATCGTCCACCGAGACGAGATCCCTCGGCCCGAACCAGCGCCACGTCTGCCTCATCGTTGCTCCCTTCTTACCTCGCGCCTTTTCCTCAAGGGAATGCGCGGATCAATCTATCGCCGTCATCCCGGAAGCCGGAGCAAAGCGGAGGCTGTCCGGGACCCATTCCGTGACTCGTCCATGTTCCCGAATGGATCCCGGCCCTCGCTCCGCTCGACCGGGATGACGCGCGTGGGATTGACCCAAGCGCATCCCTCTTAAGCGCCGTTGACAGCTGCCAACCTACCCGCCGGCTCCATACCAGCTTCGCTGCGCCCATGGGTAGCAGGAACCGTTCCTGTTGACTAGTATGGAAGTATGGAGGTATAGAACGACCTTGGGAGGCAAGTGCCGATGAACGTCGAACCGCGCAGGGAATGGACGCTGGAACAGGGCGCGCCCATCGGGCCGCAGCTCTACCGCATCCTGCGCGAGCGCATCATCGGCGCCGACCTTACCCCCGGCAGCCGGATCTCCGAATCCGAGGTGGCCAAGACCTATTCGCTCAGCCGTCAGCCCGTGCGCGAGGCCTTCATCAAGCTCGCCGAGGATGGGCTGGTGGAAATCCGCCCGCAGCGCGGCACGCTGGTGCGCAAGATCTCGCCGGCGGCGGTGATGGACGCCCGCTTCGTGCGCGAGGCCATCGAGGCCGACATCGTCAAGCTGGTCGCCGAGGAAGCAGACGACGCCCTCGTCAAGGAGCTGAACGCGCAGCTCGCCCGCCAGCGCGAGCTGCCGGACAACGAGCCCGACCGCTTCATCGCCCTCGACGAGCGCTTTCACCGCACGCTCGCGGAAGCCGCGGGCAAGGCGCATGCCTGGAAGATGATCGAGGAGGTAAAGGCGCAGATGGACCGGGTGCGCTACCTGAGCGCCCTGCATTTTCCCAAGCGCGCACTCGTCGCCCAGCATGCCGAGATCGCCGAGGCCATCGCCCGGCGCGACGCGCAAGCGGCCGAACGGGCCATGCGCGGCCATCTGCGCAAGATCCTGACCGACCTTCCGGCAATTGCCGAGGCGCGCCCGGATTTCTTCGAAGCGACGGACTGAACAATCCCAATCAATAAGGAGGAAACACCATGAAACCAATTTCCACATTCACGGCTGCGCTCATGGCCGGCGTCATCTTCGCCGGTTCGGCGCTGGCGCAGGAGATGACGCTGAAGCTCGGCCACCTCGCCAACGAGGAGAACACCTGGCACAAGGCGTCGGTGAAATTCGGCGAGGAGCTTTCGGCGCTCACCGACGGGCGCATTGCCGTCGAGGTCTATCCCAACGAGTCGCTCGGCAAGGAGATGGACCTCATCAACGGCATGCAGCTCGGCACCGCCGACATGACGATCACCGGCGAGAGCCTGCAGAACTGGGCGCCCATGGCGGCCCTCCTCGCCGTGCCCTACGCCTACAAGAGCCTGGAAGACATGGACGAAGTGGCCGGCGGCGAGATCGGCGACCGGATCGAAGCGCAGATCGTCGAGAAGGCGCAGATCCGCCCCATCGCCTATTTCGCGCGCGGCCCGCGCAATCTCACCTCCAACCGGCCGATCACCTCGCCGGACGAGCTCGACCGCCTGAAGCTGCGCGTGCCGAACGTGCCGCTCTTCGTCGACGTGTGGGAGACGCTCGGCGCCCAGCCGACGCCGATGGCCTTCTCCGAGGTCTTCACCTCGCTGCAGAACGGCACCATCGACGCCCAGGAAAACCCGCTGGCGCTCATCCACTCGGCCAATTTCAACGAGGTGCAGAAGAACGTGAACCTCACCGAGCACGTGCGCTCCTGGATCTACCTCACCATCTCCGAGGTCACCTGGAACAAGCTTTCCGACGAGGACAAGGAAGCGGTGATGGAGGCGGCCACCCGCGCCCAGGCGTATGAGCGCGAGCTGTTCATGGCCGACGAGGAGAAGCTTGCCAACACGCTCCAGGAGAACGGCATGACCTTCGTCGAAGTCGATCAGGAGGCGTTTGCCGCGAAGGCGAAGGATGCGGTCCTGGCCAATGTGAACGAGGAGATCAAGCCGATCGTTGAAGAGCTGTTCGCGGATTGATTCTTACGCAGTTTGAAGCGGCGCGGGGTATCCTCCGCGCCGCGATACTTCCACCTAGAGATGAGATTCAAGGTCTAATGGTGGCGCCGGCCCCCTCTCTTGCAAATTCTAAGGACTTGGGCATTCGCCCAAGCCCAAGAATTTGCTTTCTCCCCCACCAGGGGGGAGATAGTGGCGGCGCCACCGTTACCGCAAATCACCAGCGTCGGTCATTGGCGGAAACGGCGATGCCGACGTTATCTCCCCCCTGGTGGGGGAGAAAGCGATTTCTTGGGCTTAGCGGGGCTAAGTCTTAGAAATCGCAAGAGAGGGGCTGCCACCTCGTCAAGTAGAACTTCTTTCAAAGAACGGACACCATGCCGAACCGCCTCCACACCGCCCTCATCACCCTCTCCCGCCTCGCGGCCGGCCTCTCCTTCGCGGTGCTCATCTTCGCTGTCCTGGTCCAGGTCCTCGGCCGCTCCGTCTTCTCCTCATCCCCCGTCTGGACGGAGGAGCTCACCCGCTTCGCCCTCCTCTACCTCGCCGCCTTCGGGGCCGGCCTTTCCTATCGCAGCGGCGACCTCGTGAATGTCGATATCGTCAGCGAGGCGCTGCCGGGCCGCCTGCCCGTCCTGCTGCGCTTCCTCTCGGCCGCCGCCACCGTCGTCCTCTGCGCCGCCCTCGTCCTGCCGGCATGGCGCTTCACCGTCATCGGCAACCTGCAGACCTCGCCGGCGCTCGGCTGGCGGATGAGCTTCATCCACGCCAGCGTTCTCGTCCTCATCGTCTCGCTCCTGGTCTTCGCCGTAATGCGCGCCGTCGCCATGCTGGCGGGCCGCGGCGACGGGCGCCCCGCCCCCAACCCGGACCTGCCGCAATGAACCTTGCCATCCTCATCGGCGTCTTTGTCGGCGGGCTCGCCGCCGGCATCCCCGTGGCCGTCACCCTCGGGCTCGCCTCCATGTGCTATCTGCTGGCCGCCGGCATCCCGCTCGTCGTCATGCCGCAGAAGATGTATGCCGGCATCGACGTCTTCGTGCTGCTCTCCATCCCCGGCTTCATCCTCGCCGGCAACCTGATGAACCATGGCGGCATCACCGAGCGCATCATCCGCTTCGCCAATGCGCTGGTCGGCTGGATGCGCGGGGGCCTCGGCCTTTCCAACGTGGCGGGCTCGATGCTGTTCGGCGGCATCTCCGGCACGGCGGTCGCCGATGCCGCCTCCATCGGCGGCGTCATGATTCCCGGCATGAAGAAGGCCGGCTATCCTGCCGATTTTTCCGCCGCCGTCACCGCCGCCTCCTCCACCGTCGGCCCCATCATCCCGCCCAGCGTGCCGATGATCATCGTCGGCTCGCTCTCGGGCATCTCCGTCGGCCGCATGTTCATCGCCGGCGCCGTGCCCGGCATCCTCCTCGGGCTCGCCATGATGGTGACGGTCTACATCATCGCCGTGCGCCGCAACTACCCGCATCAGCCCTGGCAGGGCGTTTTGGAGCTCGGCCGCGCCTTCATGGGCGCCTTCTGGGCGCTCGCCATGACCGCGCTCATCGTCGGCGGCTTGCTCTCCGGCATGATGACGCCGACGGAGACGGCGGTGGTCGCCAGCGTCTACGCCTTCATCGTCGGCGCCTTCATCTACCGCGACCTGAAGCTGAAGATGGTTCCCAAGGTGCTTATCGACAGCGCCGTCTCCTCCGCCGCCATCCTGGCGCTGGTGGGCTTTGCCAACGTCTTCGGCTGGATCCTCGTCTCCGAGCGCATCCCGCAGACCGTCGCCAGCGCCGTGCTCTCGGTGACGGAGAACAAGTTCCTCGTCATCCTGCTCATCAACCTGTTCCTGCTCTTCATCGGCATGTTCATGGAGACGATCGCCGCCCTCATCGTCCTCTTCGTGCCGCTCCTGACGCTGGCTGAGGGCGTCGGCGTCGAGCCGCTGCATTTCGCCACCTTCGCCGTTCTGAACCTGATGATCGGGCTCACCACGCCGCCCGTCGGCGTTTGCCTCTTCATCTGCGCCAATATCGCCCGGCTGCCGCTGGCGCCGGTGGTCAAGGCGATCGCGCCTTTCCTTCTGACCAATATTCTGGTCTTACTCGCCGTCTCCTACTATCCGCCGCTGGCGACCTGGCTGCCCGGCCTCCTGTTCGATTGAGGTGAAAAATGGAAACCCGCGTCTGCCGTCTCTACGGCCCCCACGACATCCGCATCGAGCGCCAGAAGGTAGCCGCGCCCGGCACCGGCGAAGTGCTGGTGCGCGTCGGCGCCGGCGGCATCTGCGGCTCGGACCTGCACTACTACCACGATGGCGGCTTCGGCCCCATCCGCGTGCGCGAGCCGATCATCCTCGGCCATGAGGTGGCGGGCACCGTCGAGGCCGTGGGCGAGGGCGTAGCCCACCTTTCCGCCGGCGACCGCGTGGCGCTCAACCCCAGCCGGCCGTGCGGCGAATGCCGCTATTGCCGCGAGGGGCTGCGCCAGCACTGCCTCTCCATGCGCTTCTACGGCTCGGCAATGCGCTTCCCCCACGAGCAGGGCGGCTTCCGCGACCTGATCGTTTCGCAGGCGTTCCAATGCGAACGGATCGGACCCGAAACGAGCCTTGCCGAGGCTGCCGTTGCAGAACCCCTGGCCGTGTGCCTTCACGCGGTGAGCCGCGCCGGCGCGCCGAAGGGCAAGCGCGTTCTGATAACGGGCGCCGGGCCGATCGGCGTTCTCACCGCCGCGGCATGCGCCCATGCCGGAGCGGCCGAGATCGTCGTCACCGATCTGCAGGATGCGCCGCTCAAGGTCGCGCGCGCCATGGGCGCCACGAAGACGGTGAACGTTGCGGCAGAGGCGCAAGCGCTCGATCCATACAGCGAGGATAAAGGCACCTTCGACCTTGCTTTCGAATGCTCCGCCGCCGCGCCTGCCCTGAAATCCGCCATCCAGGCCGTGCGCCCGCAGGGCACCATCGTCCAGGTGGGCGTGACGGGCGAACTTCCCATCCCCGTCAATCTCCTGGTCGGCAAGGAGATCCACCTCATCGGCTCGCACCGTTTCGATGCCGAATTCGCCAAGGCCGTCCGCCTCATCGACAGCCGCGCCATCGACGTACGCCCCATCATCTCCGGCAGCTTCCCGCTGGAAGACGCCGTGGCCGCCTTCGACCGCGCGGGGGACCGCAGCCGCGCGGTGAAGGTGCAGCTCACCTTCGCGGGCGGCTGACAGGTTGTTCGATCGGTCATCTCGGCGCCCAGAGGGGGGCGCCGGCGTTTCCGTTTGACCGTCACCCCTCCTCGCCATCCAGCGGCAGCCTCAGCCCCTCTCCGTCGAACAGATGGATATGATCGGCGGCAAACCCCAGCCTCACGCGACCTTCCAGCGCCACCATCTCGTCGGTGAAGATGCGGGCGGTGAAGCGGGCCGTGTCCTCGCGCTCCAACGTCACAAGCGCTTCCGGCCCCATGTTCTCGTTGGCGAACAGCTCACCCTCGATCGTGTTCTCCTCGCCGCCCGATGCGACCGCCAGATGCTCCGGCCGCACACCCAGCGTCAGGCTCCGGCCAGCTTCCAGCGCCTTCGCCGCCGCGCGCGTGACCTTCAAGGGCACCACCGCCAGCCCGCCCGCCCTAAGGTGCAGCGCGCCATCGGCGATCATCGCCTCGACGGGCAAGAGGTTCATCGGCGGGTTGCCGACGAAATTGGCAACGAAGGTGGTGGCCGGCCGGCGATAGACCTCGAGCGGCGGTGCATACTGCACCACGATGCCGGCATCCATCACCGCGATCCGCGTGGCAAGCGCCATCGCCTCGGCCTGGTCGTGGGTGACGTAGACCGCCGTCATGCCCATGTCGCGCTGCAGGTGGTTCAGGAAGCCCCGCGCCTCGAGCCGCAACTTGGCGTCGAGATTGGAGAGCGGCTCGTCGAAGAGATAAACGTCCGACGGGTAGACCAGCGCGCGGGCAAGCGAGGTGCGCTGCTGCTGTCCGCCGGAGATCTGCGAGGGCATGCGCTCCAATAGCTGGCCGATCTTCAGGACGTCCGCCACCTCGCGGGCGCGGGCGTGGCGCTTCTCTTGGCTCTCCCCGCGCACTTTCAGCGGGTAGGCGATGTTGTCGGCCAGGTTCATATGCGGATAGAGCGCGTAGTCCTGGAAGACCATGGAGATCTTCCGGTCCTTCGGGTGCATGAAGGTGACGTCCCTGTCGCCGATCCTCACGCGGCCCGAGGTCGGCGTCTCCAGCCCGGCGATCATCCTGAGCGTCGTCGTCTTGCCGCAGCCCGACGGCCCGAGCAGGCAGACGAACTCGCCGTCGCCGATCTCGATGCCCAGGTCCGAGACCGCGGTGAAATCACCGAACTTTTTGGTGACGCTGTCGAAACTGACTGATGCCATTGCCTATCAAGCCTTGATGCCGCCGAAGAACCGGAAGCCGAACTTCCAGCTCACGAACAGATAGAGGACGATCACGGGGAGCGAATAAAGAAGCGAATAGGCCGCCAGCAGCGTGACGATGGGCGTGCCCGCCTCCGAATAGAAGGAATAGATGGCGACGGAGGCCGGCATCTTCTCGCTGGAGCGCAGCAGGATGAAGGGGATGAGGAAGCTCCCCCAGATATTGACGAAGGCCCACACCACGACCACCACCACGCCCGGCCGGATGACCGGCAGCGCCACGTCGAAGAAGGCCTGCACCGGCGAGGCGCCGGCCACCATGGCGCTCTCCTCGTAACTCTTCGGAATGCCGTCGATGAAATCGCGCAGGATGAACATGGCCGTCGGCAACAGCCCGCCGGCGAAGACCAGGATCACCGCGATATGCGTGTCGATCAGCCCCATGCCGTTGACGATCAGGAAGATCGGCACCATCGCCGCCGAGCCCGAGACGACGGAAGAGAAGAGCAAGAGGATGTAGGTGATGACGTTCTTGCCGCGGATCGGCGAGCGCGACAGCGCATAGGAAGCGAGCGTCGCCCCGGCGCCGACCAGGATCACCCCGCCGACGCTCTGAATGAGGCTGTTCCACAGGCCCCTGAGCGCAAAGGCGTTCTGGAAGACCGTCTCGAAATTCGCCAGCGAGAACGGGTCCGGCACAGCAAGGCCGAGCTCGGCGCGCGGGTTGAACGGCGCGAAGATGAACCAGATGAGCGGCAGCGCGAAGACGGCGCCGAGAAGCGCGGTCGCCACGGAAAAGCCGATGCGCGTGAAATAGAGGCTCAAGTACCGCGTCATGCCGCCACCCTTGCCGCCCGCCGGCGCGTGACCCAGAGATAGAACAGCGCGAAGACGAGGTTGATCAGCATGATGATGACGCCCACCGCCGCGCCCTTGCCGAACTCGAAGTCGCGGAAGGCGACGCGGTAGGTGTAGATGGAGAGAATCTCCGTGCGAAAGGACGGCCCGCCCGCCGTCAACAGGAACGGCGTGAAGACATTGAAGGTCCACATGGTGATGAGGATCAGGTCCGTCACCACATGGCCGCGGATGAGCGGCAGGCCGATGTCGCGGAACTTCTGCCAGCTCGTCGCCCCCGCCACATCCGCCGCCTGGAAGTAGCTCGGCGGGATCGACGAGAAGGCCGAGTTGAACAGCATCATGGAAAAGGCCGTCCCGCGCCAGGTGTTGAAGACGACGATCACCCAGAAGGGAAAGCTCAAGAGCCAGTCGCCGCGCGGCAGGCCGAGCGCCTCCATGATCATGTTCAGCGTGCCGTCGTCATAGTCGAGGAAGGCGAACCAGGCGAAGGCGATCACCACCTCGGGCAGTATCCAGGCGGCGATCACCACCATCTCCGTCAGCCGCTTGAGCGACTTCGGCACCGACTGCAGCATCCAGGCGAGCAGCATGCCCAGCACCGCCTGCCCGGCGAGCGCGGAGAACAGCACGAACTGGACGGTGAGGATCAGCGAGAAGCCGAACTCGCCGCGCGTGAAGAAAGAGGCGGCGTCGAACAGGGAGAAATAGTTGCCGAGCCCCACGAACTCCGGATTGAGCGCCGTGCGCCCAAGCAGCGTCCGGTTGGTGAAGGAGACGTAGATGACCCAGAAGAACGGCGCGATGACGAAGGCGCCGATAAGCACCCCCGCCGGTGCCAGGAAGGCCGCGCCCGCGGTCCGCGACAGAAGGGAAAATTGTCTCACCTGTCCTCCGCCCTCCCGCTCTGACCGATGCCGGGCGTCAGGTCCGTCGTGTGGATGCCGGACCCGCGCCGGCACCGGTCAGGCGGGGAGGAGTGCGATGTTCGTTCGGCGGAGAATACGTCTTGGGGCGTTCTGTTTGTCGGTGAGCACCGCCAATAGGAAAGGTCAGCGCCCGTGCGTACCCCCCTCTGCCCTGCCGGACATCTCCCCCTCAAGGGGGGAGATTGCGCTGGCCGCTTGCTCCGGCTCCCTTTCTGGAACCTTACAGATTGGCGAAAGTCGTCGCGACGGCCAATCTCCCCCCTTGAGGGGGAGATGTCCGGCAGGACAGAGGGGGGTAAAGAGGCGCCGGCGTCACCAAACATGGCTCTGACAATCCTCCCTCAGAGCAAACTCACCGTATTCTCCTCACCCACGATCTTGACCACCGCATCCCGATACCGCGCCATCGCGTCCTGTGGCGACAACTCGCCCGACACCACGGCCTCCGTCATGCGCTGGATCTCGGCCGAGACGGCGTTGTACTCGGCGCTGTTGGGCCGCGCGGTGGTGAGCGGCAGGAGCGTCTGCGAGGTCTCCGTCAGGAAGGGCGCCTCGGGGATCGGCACGTCGTCGCGGATGCGGATGCGCGGCTGGAAGTCCTGGAACGCGGTGAGCTGCTCCTTGCTGTTCATGAAGGCCAGAAGCTCCCAGGCGAGTTCCGCCTCGTCCGTATTGGGATTGAGCACGAAGCCGGTGCCGCCGGAGATCGTCACGAAATCCTGGCCGCGCAGGCCGGCGCCCGGCTCCTTGGCCGGCATCTTGGCCCAGGTCATCACTTCGTCGCGGTTCTCGACCGCGAACTCGGAGTCGGGCGCGGTGACGGAGCGGTAGAACCAGTCGCCCTCCACCAGGAGCGCCGTCGTTCCGTCGCGGAAGTTGGCGAAGGTGCGGTTGCGCCCGTCGCCCAGGAGCTGGGCGCGCTGGTCGCCCAGCTTCTCGTCCACATAGATGGTCTTATAAAGGTTGAGCGTGTCGAGGATGCCCTGGCTCTCGACGATCCAGCGCCCCTCCTCGTCGGTCACCTCCTCGCCGGTGCCCAGAAGCGCCATCCAGTAGCCCTGCATGGTCGTCGCCTCGCCCATCGGCACGCCGGCGTTGAGCTGCAGGGGGAAGGAGTCCGGGTTCTTCTCCTTGAGCGTGCGCGCCGCATCGAGAAGCTCTTCCCACGAGGTGGGCTGCCAAGCCTCGGCGTCGATGCCGGCGTCCTCGAGGATATCGGCGCGCACGAAGATCATGCGCACGTCGGTGCCGAGCGCGATGCCGTAGGGTTGGTCCTGATAGGACATCAGCGCCGTCGCGCCCTCGGAGATGTGGTCCCAGCCCTCCCAGCTCGTCACGGCATCGCCCGCCAGTTCCTCGAGCGGCTTCAAAAGCCCGCCCTCGACGAAGCTCGGGATGAGAAAGCCGTCGAAGCCGGCAACGTCCGGCCCGGCGCCGGTGGAGAAGTCGAGCGCGAGCTGCTGGGTAAGCTGCTCGTCGGAGCCGGCGAACTCGGTGAAGGTGACATTCACCTCCTCGCCCGCCTCCGCCTTCATCTTCGTGAAGGCGGGGATGACGCTCTCCTTGATCCACATGGCCTGTTCGGAGTTCACCCCGTCTTCCACGCAGCGGCAGGTGATGGTGAGATCGGCGGCCATGGCCGGCGCGGCCAGTGCGGTCACCGCGGTAAGGCTGATCCAGTAGGCATGCTGACGAATATGCATCGCGATAACCCTCCCTTCGCGACATTACCGTTGAGCGGCTGCGGCAAATGCGGCCATGCCAGTGGTCTGACCCAAACAGATGGTCCCCATCTGTCTGGAGAAGTCAGCCCACAGGCTATTAATCCGGTGGGGCGATTTGTCCTGACAGATGGGGACCATCTGTCAGGATCGCACCACTGGTATCGCACCGAAAGCCCGGTGCCCAAACACTGGAAAAGTGAACACGTTTTCATTTAGGCGTCAATCCCGCCATGGGCACCACAAAATCAACGCGCGCCGAAAGCCTGGTTAACGCTGTGGATTGTCATCAAACATACGCATTTCCAAGCCCGCGCGGCATGGCTCCCTTGACAGAGACCGCCTTTGCGGAAAGATGAGAGAAGTGAACACGCTTTCAAAAATTGCGCGATAGGCCGGATATTTGACGGGAAAGCCTGAGGGAGCCCAGCAGCGGGCGACGGCGGAGATGGTGGCAAGGGCCGCAGAGGTCTCGCGCGCCGCCGTCTCGCGCGCCTTCAACCCCGAGGCGCCGCTGAAGCCGGAGAAGCGGGCGCGCATCCTGAAGATCGCCGAGGAACTGAGCTACACACCCGACCGCGCGGCCCGCGCGCTGGTGACCCGGCGCTCGCATCTCGTCGGCGTGATCGTGCCGGACGTCTGCAGCCCCTGGGAAAGCCAGGAAGTCGACGCGCTGACGACGGCGCTGCAGGCGGAGGGCTTTGCCACGCTGCTCTTCAAGACACGCGTCGATTCCAGCATGGACGAGCGGCTTCTCACCTATATGCGCGGCTTCAATCCCGATTCGGTGATCGTCTTTGCCGAGAACGTGCGCCCGCACATGCTGTCCCGCTTCCTCGACCGGGCCGTGCCGATCTACGTCACCTACCCCGTGGAGCGCCGCCCCGCGGAGCGCGAAGACGACGGCAGGTGGCCCGGCGAGCCCGACACCCTGTTCGACCGCATCGACGTCGACCAGTGGGAAGGGATGGAGCAGGCGGTGGCGCTGCTTGCCGGCTACGGCTGCCGGCGCATCGCCTATCTTTCCGGCAAGCCGGTATCGCTCGGCCAGCACGCACGGCGCAAGACCCTGGAAGCGCTGATGGCAAGGCGGGGTCTGCCCGCGCTTGTCGTCGTCCCGGGCGACTTCAGCTACGACAAGGGCTATGCCGGCACGCTCGACCTGTTCCGGCTGGAGGGCGGCGCCGATGCCGTCTTCGCCGCCAACGACGAAAGCGCCTTCGGCGCGCTCGACGCTCTGCGCTACGAACTGAAGCTCCGCGTGCCCGAGGACGTGAAGGTGATCGGCTTCGATGACATCGCCCAGTCCCACTGGCGAAGCTACAACCTCACCACCGTCAAGGTCGACCTCGAAGCCCGCGTGCGCGCCCTCGTGCGCCTGATCCAGCGCCGGCTGAAAACACCCGATGCGCCTGCCATCGCCGAGACCGTGCGCACGCGGCTGGTGGTGCGCGGGACGGTGGGGTGAGTGTTGGAACGGTTAGGCAATTCGGACATGACGCCACTCCATCGCGCACACCCCCGTCCTGCGATTTATCGAAGGGCCTGGCGTCTCCCGATCGAGGGCAGGGTTATTGCATATGGGGGGAGTCTTTGTCCGGCTTCGCCGGACCCCCACCCTCAATCCCTCCCCTCAAGGGGGAGGGAGGCTTTGGTGCCTGGCGCCAACGTTGAAGCCAATCGCGCAACGCTGACGTCCCCCTCCCCCTTGAGGGGAGGGATTGAGGGTGGGGGTATCATCAAGGACTCAGAACCCCCGCCCTTGTGGAGGAGATGCCCGGCAGGGCAGAAGGGGCGCCGGCCTTTCCAACTGGCTCGCCTGAACCCATTGCCCTCCAGATCGGAATAAGAATGCCCCCCCGCATCCACCTGGTCTTCAAGACCCATCTCGACATCGGCTTCACCGACCACGCGGAGAAGGTGCGCCGCCTCTATCATGAGCGCTTCATCCCGCAGGCGATCGCCACCGGCGAGCACTTCCATGCCGAAGACCCGGAGAACCCGAAGTTCATCTGGACAACGGGCGCCTGGCTCATCTGGGATCACCTCAATTCGCGCTCGAAGGAGGAAGTGGCGCGGCTGGAAAAGGCCATCGAGAAGGGCATCGTCCGCTGGCACGGCCTGCCGTTCACCACCCATTCGGAACTGATGAGCCCGGCGCTCTTCCGCGCCGGCCTCTCCTTCTGCGCCGAGCTCGACAAGCGCTTCGGCAAGAAGACGCGTGCCGCCAAGATGACCGACGTGCCGGGCCACACGCAGGGCATCGTGCCGCTGATGGCAGAGGCCGGGATCAGGTTCCTGCACATCGGCGTCAACAGCGCCTGCCCGCCGCCCGACGTGCCGGAGCTCTTCCGCTGGCGCGCGCCGTCGGGCGAGGAGGTCGTGGTGATGTACCAGCGCTCCTATGGCCAGACACACCTGCCCGAAGGGCTTTCCGACGGTTTGAGCTTCGCCCACACCAACGACAATTTGGGCCCGCAGCAGATCCACCAGGTGATCGAGGTCCTGCGCGCCCTTTCCCACCGGCATCCGGGCGCCGAGATCCGCGCTGCGACGCTGGAGGACTACGGCGCCATCCTGTGGGAAAACCGCGCGCGCTTTCCCGTGGTCGACCTGGAGCTGGGCGACAGCTGGATCCACGGCAGCGCCAGCGATCCGGTGAAGACCCAACGCTTCCTCGCCCTGCAGCGGCTCTACGACGCCTTCGAGGCGGAGGGCCTGACACCCGCCAGGCAGGCCTTCGGCCGCGGCTTGACCATGGTCGCCGAGCACACCTGCGGCGTCGATGTCAAAACCTTCCTGCGCGAGGAGACCGCCTGGGACCGGCCGGACTTCGAGGCTATGCGGGCCAAGGATTTCCGCTTCCGCTACGCGGAAGCCTCCTGGGCCGAGCAGCGCGCCTATCTCGATACGGCGGTAGACGTGCTGCCCGAGGAGGACCGCGCCCGCGCCGCAAAAGCCCTGGCGGAACTCAAGATCCCCTCCGCGCCGCCGATCCTGAGCCGCGCGAGAAAGAACGAGAGCATCGCCCTTGACGCCTGGCGCGTCGAGATCGACCCACAAAGCGGCGACATCCGCGCCCTGCAGCTGGCGAACGGCAAAAGGCTGTGGGGCCTTAACGGCCCGCTCCTGGCCTACCGCTACGAAAGCTACGACGCCGCCGACATGGCGCGCTACCGGGACAGCTACCTCACCGACCGCCCGGAATGGGCGATCCTCGACCACGACAAGCCGGGGCTGGAGCGGGCGCACACCGCGCGGTCGGCCGCCTGGACCCCGCGCCTCCTCGGCATCGCCCAGACCAGGGAGAGGCTCATCATCGCCACCGCCCTGCCCGAGGCCGCCTACGAGACGCTCGGCGCCCCCCGCCGCGTCGACTACGTTCTCTCCCCCCACCGCGGCGGGCTGGAGCTTGCCGTCGTCCTGCGCCAGAAGCCGGCAAACCGTATGCCGGAGGCGGGTTTTCTGGACTTCGCGCCGAAGGACACGCAGGGCTGGCACTTCCTCAAGACCGGCCTGTGGCAGGAGGCCGCCCGCACGGCACCGCGCGGCGGTGGCGCGTTGCAGGCGATATCCGTCGCGCGCTCCATGCTCGAAGGCGGAACCCCGCTCAGGATCGCCCCCCTCGACACGCCGCTCGTCGGGCCGCTCGGCCAGCCCTTCATGGTCTTCCCCAAGACGCCGCCATCCTATGACGCGGGCCTGCGTTTCAACCTTCACAACAACAAATGGTGCACCAACTTCCCCATGTGGTGGGAAGGCGAACTTGCCGCCCGCTTCCGCATCGCCGTCGGGGGATGATGTCGGCTTCCCCGCCTCCCATTCGTCCTTCGGCCGCAACCAGACGAAAAAGGAGGTTCCCATGGCTTATGTCGACGGCTTCATCCTCGCCGTGCCGAAAGACAACATCGAGGCCTACAAGAAGTTGGCCCGGCTCGGCGAAGAAGTATGGAAAGCGCATGGCGCCCTCGCCTATGTCGAGTGCATCGGCGACGACGTCCCCTACGGCGAAACCACCTCCTTCCCCCGCGCCGTGCAGGCGAAGGAGGACGAGGTCGTCATCTTTTCCTGGATCGTCTACGAATCGCGCGAGCATCGCGACACGGTCAACGCCAAGGCAATGGCCGACCCGCGCATGAATGTCGGCTGGGAGACCATGCCCTTCGACGGCAAGCGCATGATCTTCGGTGGTTTTCAGACCTTTCTGGGGCTGTAGGCCGCTGTCGTCCCTGCCTTGATGATCCTCCCTGGCGGGCAATGCCGCGCGAACGGGCCGGAACTCTCCGCACCCAGCGCCGTTCCGAACAGAAGAGGCCTCGGTTCCATCGGGAAGGAGGCAGCAAAACCCATCAAAGGAGGATCAGATGCATCAGATGCATATGCGCATCCTGACGGCCAGCGCGTTGGCTCTGCTCCTGGCAACGCCGGCTTTTGCCGACTGCCAGGAGGAAGTCTCGAGCCTGGATGAAGCGGTCATCGCCGCCGAGACGGGTGCCGAAACGGGCGAGACCGACATGCCCGCGACCGAGCATCAGGAAGAGGCGCTGAGCGAGGTTGAGACGGAAGATGAGACGGCGGACGGCAGCGCTGCTGCCGGCAGCGTCGAAGCCCTGTCGCAGCATCAGCGGGAGGCTCTGAGAGAGATCCCGGAAGACGACCGCACCGAGGCCAGCACCCTCTTGAGTGAAGCACGCGACATGGCGGCGGCAGGCGACGAGCAAGGCTGCATGGACAAGCTGGCGGAAGCCAAGACCCTGCTCGGTCTCGAAGAATAGTCAGCCTGGCGCTTGCCGCCTCAATACGTCGTCGTCACCCGCGCCCCGCCCTGCCGGTCGAGAACCTGCACGACGACCTCCCTGCCCACCTGCCGCAGCGCCACGTCGAGGCGGCCCTGCGGCAGGGTGATGCCACGCAGCCTCACCTCCTCCAGGAACACCGGCAGCATCGGCCGGTGGAAGACCAGGGTGGCCCCGGCGCTGTCGAAGCCCATGCCGAGGCAGGATTGCAGGATCGACAGCGGCGCCACCGCATCGAGGACGTCCGACAAAATAGTTTTCCATTCGGGAAACTATTTCTTGCGCCTCGGCTTCGGCGATGTTAGTTACCCACATGGATAACTTTTATCACAACCCCGAGAAACCCATGCCTCTCACCCCTCACGTCCACCTCTTACCCTATCGCGAGGCGATCCCCGCGCGCTTCCTGGAGGCGCGATGATGCTGCAGACCGCCGATCTCGACCGCGCCTTCCACGCGCTCGCCGACCCGACCCGCCGCGGCATGGTCGACCGGCTGACCGAAGGCCCCGCATCGGTGAAGGAGCTGGCCGCGCCGCTGCCGATGGCACTGCCCTCGGTGCTGAAGCATCTGCGGGTGCTCGAAGCCGGCGGCATCGTCATGTCGGAAAAGGCCGGCCGCGTGCGCACCTACCGCATCGAGCCCGCGGCGCTCGCCGGCATCGAGGAATGGGTCTCCCGGCGCAAGGCAGCCTGGAGCCGCCAGTTCGACCGCCTCGAGGAATACCTTTCCGGGCAGGACCAAACCCCACAGAAGGAGACCAGGAAATGACCGACCGCTCCACCCTCCACACCACCTTCACCATCGAGCGCCGCCTCACCGCGCCGCCGGAGCGTGTCTTCGCCGCCTGGTCCGACCCCGAGGCCAAGCGCCGCTGGTCCTCCTGCCATGAAGAGGCGTTCGAGGTGGAATACCGCCTAGACTTCCGCGTCGGCGGCACGGAGCTCAACCGCGCCACCGGCCCGGACGGCCCAGCCTTCGTCTACGAAGCGCGCTTCCTCGACATCGTGCCGAACCAGCGCATCATCTACGCCTTCGACATGCACTTCGGCGAAAAGCGCGTGACGGTCTCCCTCGCAACCGTCCTCTTCGAGCCGGCGCCGGCCGGCACGAAGATGACCTTCACCGAACAGATCGCCCTCCTCGACGGCTACGACGATCTCGAAGGCCGGAAACGGGGTACGGAGGAAGGGATGGATAGGCTGCAGCCTTTCCTCGAGGGGAGGCTTTAGGGGCAGTTCAAAAGTCGCCGCGCCGGCTTCGCCGGAACCCCCACCCTTACCCCTCCCCTCAAGGGGGAGGGGTATTCTGAGACGTCGACGCCCCCTCCCCCTTGAGGGGAGGGGTAAGGGGTGGGGGTCTGATCAAGGACTCAGAATCCATATGCAATCTCCCCTTGCCAAGGGGGAGATGCCCGGCAGGGCGGAGGGGCGCGAAGGGATGCCAGCCTCTCCCCGACCACCCCTAAGCCGCCACACTCCCCGCGATCGCCCGCTGGTTGGAGGCATAAGGGTTGTCCCGCTCGGGCACCGCTCCGCTCTCCAGGCAGTCGATCCATTCGGCGGTGGTCAGCACCGCCGCAAAGCCCGCCTGCAGCACCACGCTCACCACGCGGTGGATCTCCTCCGCCGAGGCCGAACCGGCGCTGTTTTCGTAGGGCAGCGTGCCCGTGGCGTCCGAGAGGAACTCGACCGAAAAGCCCATATGCGCGGCGTGAAGCGTCGTCGACAGGTCGCAGTGATGCGTCATGTAGCCGGCGATCGTCAGCGTATCGATCCCGTTGTTCCTCAGCCAAAGCTCCAGGTCGGTGCCGGCGAAGGCGCTCGGCAGGGTCTTTTCGATGAAGTGGTCGGACGGGCGCGCCTTGACCGCCTCGTGCAGCTCGGCGCCGTGGCTGCCCTCGGCGAAGACGGGTGCGCCCTGCGGCGCGCGGTGCCTGACGACCACCACCTTCACCCCCCTCTTGCGGCCCTCCTCCATGGCGCGCGCCACATTGGCGATGCTGCCCTTGAACGGCGGATATCGGATCGCAAGATTGCCGCCGTCATAGTCGTTCTGCACGTCGATAACGATCAGGGCGCGCCTGGGGCTGGGGTTCGTTGCGTTCTGCGGCATGGTTTTCTCCGTTTGCTGCAAGCCTTCCGCACGCATCGTAACGGTCCGTCTGCCGCACGAAATTGGCCTGATTGACAATGTTCGAAAGAATTGGGACATTCAGCGCTCGCAGCGGAGCAGCCTTGCCATGCCCGATCCCGTCATCGCCGCCGTCGCCTTCGACGGCATCAGCCCGTTCCACCTGTCGGTGCCCTGCCTCGTCTTCGGCGAGGATCATGAGGCGTTCGGCCTGCCGCGCTTCGATTTCCGCGTCTGCGCGCTGGAGGACGGGCGGCTCGGCACGGAAGCCGGCCTCGATTTCACCACGCCCTACCGGCTGGCCGACCTTGCCGATGCCGAGATCGTCATCGTGCCGAGTTGGCGCGACCTCGACCGCGCACCCCCCGGCGCCCTGACCGAGGCGCTTGTCGAGGCGCACCGGCGCGGAGCGCTGATCGTCGGCCTGTGCCTCGGCGCCTTCCCGATAGCGGCGGCCGGGCTCCTCGACGGGCGCGAAGCCACCACCCACTGGGCCTTCGCCGAGCGGTTCGGCGAACTCTATCCCGAGGTGACGCTGCGGCCGGAGGTTCTCTATGTCGACAATGGCGACGTCATAACGTCGGCCGGCGTGGCGGCCGGGCTCGACTGCTGCCTCCACATCATGCGCAAGCGCTATGGCGCGGAAGCCGCGCTGCGGCTGGCGCGCAACCTGGTTCTGGCCCCGCACCGCCAGGGCGGCCAGGCCCAGTTCATCGAGCCGCCGGTGCGCAGCGCGCCGACCGCGGACAAGCTCGCCCACGCCGTCGACAAGGTGCGCGCGAGGCTCGACCGGCCGCACAGTCTCGATACGGTGGCGGCGGAGGCGATGATGTCGCGCAGGACATTCACGCGCCGCTTCCAGAAGGCGTTCGGAACCAGCTTCGGCAACTGGCTGGCCGACCAGCGGGTGATGCTGGCGCAAAAGCTTCTGGAGACCACAGGTCGATCGATCGAGGAGATCGCCTTCGAAGCCGGCTTTGGCACCTCGGCCTCCCTCCGCCAGCATTTCGCCACCCGCCTCAAGACATCACCTGTGCAATACCGCCTGGCGTTTTCGAAGAAATGACGGGCGCCTATCAAGATGCAGGGCTACCGCATGCGGATGGAGTCCTTGTTCGGCTTTGGCGGACCCCCACCCTCAATCCCTCCCCTCAAGAGGAAGGGAGGCTTTGGTGGTGCCCGACGCCAACGTTGAAGCCAATCACACAAAGCTGACGTCCCCCTCCCCTTGAGGGGAGGGATTGAGGGTGGGGGTCTCAATGACATATGCCCGCATCTTACTGGACAGGCGTAGCGCCCATCGTCACGGCCGGCGCCATTACCCCCTCGCCGACCCCGCTTCGCGGGGCCACCTCTCCCCCTCGAAGGGGGAGAGGAGTAGGCGCCCGTCATCGCGGCCGGCACTCCTCGCCCCCACAAAGTGGGGGAGAGGTGGCCCCGCGAAGCGGGGTCGGTGAGGGGGTAACCGGCGCCGGCCTCCAAACGGGGATAAAATCTGCGGTCGGAAGCCGCCAACCCATTGATCCCAAACAACCTGCAAACTTTTTTCGCGGGAATCTATCCCCCCTCCCCAGCTCACCCTTAAAATCCTCCCCATCGCCCTCACGGGAACCTTGGTCCGGACCGGGGACACGGGGAGGGCGGCGGAGACCTCTCCCTGCGGGCTGCCGGTGCCCGCAGGCCTGAGGGCCCGCGACAGGCCGGCGGTGCCGGGAGCGCTGGGTGTAAGCCTGCGTTGCCGGCATTGCGGAGAAGCCGCCAGGGCTTTTGTTCGGCCCGGCTCACCCCCAATTGGGTGCGGCCGGGAAGGAGAAAGGCCCGGGTGACCGGCCGACCGTCGGGACAGCCTCCGGCGGGGCGCGTTGGACGCGCCTAATTTGAGGCGCCCCCAAAGCGCCTCGTGCGGTGCCGAAGACGCGCCCCGCTTCCCACCCTGAGCTGTGAGCTTGTCGCACAGTCGAAGGGTCAATGGCCAGACGGTGTAACAGCCGGGCGTGGCGAGGATGAAATGCGCCTCTACCGAAGAAGGCCGGAGAGGAACCCCGACAGGCCTTGCATCAAATCTCATATCTGAATACTTTCTTCACAAGGAAAACAAACCCCGCGGAGGAGACATGCCGAAGGCAAAGACGGGCGCGCCGGAGAACGGTGCCTTGACCGGGGGGCTTGCCCGATGAGCGAGGTCGCACTGCCGCTGGAGGGGCTCGTCGTCGTCGACATGAGCCAGTTCCTTTCCGGCCCCTACTGCTCGCTGCGCCTGATGGACCTCGGCGCCCGCATCATCAAGATCGAGCGGCCGGACGGGGGCGACCTGTCGCGCCGGCTTTACTTGAGCGACACGGAGATCGGCGGCGATTCCACAATCTTCCACGCCATCAACCGCGGCAAGGAAAGCTTCGCCGTCGACCTGAAGAACGCGGAGGACCTTGCCGCCCTCAGGAAGCTGCTCGCCAGGGCGGACGTCATGATCCAGAATTTCCGCCCCGGCGTGATCGAGCGGCTCGGCCTCGACTACGCGTCCGTGAGCGCGCTCAACCCGCGCATCGTCTACGCCTCCATCAGCGGCTATGGCGAGGAAGGGCCGTGGGTCGACAGGCCCGGCCAGGACCTGCTTGCCCAATCGCGCTCCGGCGCCATGTGGCTGAGCGGTGACGACGGCCAGGGGCCGGTGCCCTTCGGCCTGGCGGTCGCCGACATGCTGGCCGGTGCCGCCGCCGCGCAAGGCATCCTCGCCTTCCTGGTGCGCCGCGGCGTCAGCGGCAAGGGCGGGCATGTTGAGACGAGCCTGCTCGAGGCGCTGGTCGATTTCCAGTTCGAGGTGCTCACCACCTTCCTGAACGACGGGCGGCGGCAGCCGCGACGCTCGGCGGTGCGCAGCGCGCATGCCTATCTCGCCGCGCCCTACGGCGTCTATCCGGCAAGGGACGGCTTCCTCACCATCGCCATGACGCCGATCCCCAAGCTCGCCGACCTGATGGAGATCGAGGCACTGACGCCCTACCGCGACAAGCCGGAAAGCTGGTTTTCCGAACGCGACGCCATCAAGGCCATCATCGCCGAACGGACGGCCGAGAAGACGGTCGACGAATGGCTGGCGATCCTCGAGCCGGCCGACATCTGGTGTGCCAAGGTGCTCGACTGGAACGACCTCCTCGACCACGACGGCTTCAAGCACCTCGACATGCTGCAGACCGTCACCCGCGAGGACGACGTGTCGATCCTCACCACCCGCTCGCCCATCCGCGTCGACGGCCAGAGGCCGAAGGTGGCGCGCGCCGCCCCGCGCGTCGGCGAGCACAGCGCGGCGATCCGCCGGGAGTTCGGCCTGTGAGCGTGAAATTGAAGGGCATGACGTGGAGCCACCCGCGCGGCTACGACCCCATGGCCGCCTGCTCGCGGCTGTGGCGGGAGAAGACCGGCATGGAGATCGCCTGGGACAAGCGCTCGCTGCAGGACTTCGAGTCCTACCCCGTCGAGGAGCTCGCCCGCCGCTACGACCTGATCGTCATCGACCATCCCCATGTCGGCCAGATCACGGCCGAAGGCTGCCTCGCCCCCCTCGACGTGCCGGGCCGCGAGGCCGAGCGCGCGGCGCTGGCCAAGGGCAGCGTCGGCCTTTCCTACCCGAGCTATGAGTGGCAAGACCGGCAGTGGGCCTTCCCCATCGATGCCGCAGCGCAAGTGCAGGCCTTCCGCCCCGACCTCCTGGATCGCCCGCCGACAGCCTGGACGGAAGTCCTGGAGCTTGCGCGGGAAGGCCGTGTGCTCCTCCCCCTCCGGCCCCCGCATTCCCTCATGTGCTTCTTCACGCTCGCCGCCAACCTCGGCACACCCTGCGCCAGCGACAGGGCCGAGGCCCTGATCCCGCCCGAGGCGGGGGAGACCGTGTTCGATGTGCTGCGCGAGATCGCCGATGCAGCCGGCCGCCCGGCTTTCGACATGGACCCGATCGCCGTCTTCGAGGCCATGGCGGCCGAGGGATCGAAGATCGCCTGCGCCCCGCTGATCTACGGCTACGTCAACTATGCGGTTGCCGGCTTCCGCCCGCACCGCCTCGCCTTCGCCGATATCCCGGCGCTCGGCGCCGATGGCCCCGTCGGCTCCGCGCTCGGCGGCACGGGCATCGCCGTCTCCGCCTTCTCGAGTGCGAGGGAAGCCGCCACCGACTTCGCCTACTGGATCGCCGGCGGTAAGACCCAGCGCGGCCCCTACGCGGCGGCCGGCGGCCAGCCCGGCCACGCCGCCGCCTGGGAGGACGACACCGTCAACGCCGCCGCCGGCAATTTCTACCGCGCCACGCGGCGCACCCTCGAAGCCGCCTGGCTCCGCCCGCGCCATGATGGGTATATGGATTTCCAGGAAAAGGCATCCGAGCGGCTGAACGCGGGGCTCCTGGCGGGCGAGGACGGCGTGAAGGTGGTGGCCGATCTGAACCGGATGTTCGCGGAGGGGAACGGTGGGTAAGTGCGGATTACTTCGGCCAATCCTCCGGTGGCCAGTTCCTCGCCGTGTGGATCACCCGCAGGATCAGGACGGCCTCGACACCGGCTTTCCCGGCAATTGCATAGACAAGGATGATCGGCAGTCCGGATACCGACTTTTCATAGGTGCCGCTCACACGCCCGGGCCGCCCCGTGGCCATATCTCCGAGAGCCGCCCCGATAGCGCGTATCCGATCCGTCACCCGTCGCGCAGCACGCGGGTTCTCTGCGGCAATGTAGGAGATTTGCGCTTTCAGATCGTCCAAAGCGTCGCGGGACCAACGGACGCGCCGCTTCACTTCTTTCCGCTCTCGACAGCCTCGATCACGGCGTAAAGCTCCGCCATGGCTTCATCATGCTCCACGACCCGCCCTGCCTCCGCATCGGCAAGCCCGCGCTGGATACCCTCGATGATATCGAGTTCCCGGTCCACATATCCAGCGAGCGCTTCCGCCGCGAGAAAAGACTTGCTGCGCTTGGTGTCATGCGCCAGCCGCCCCAGCTTCTCCTTCACTTCGGGGCTGACGCGGATGGTCATGGTCGTGCTGGCCGGCATTGAAAATGCTCCGTGTTATAGTGTGTACAATATAACACAGACGACAGCACGGGCCAATGCCTCACCCCAACCCCCAAATCCGCCGCGCGTTCCGCGAAAAGAGCTTCGCCCGCTCCGCCGCGCTCGCCCCGGCAAACAGCGCCTGCGTTGCCGCCACCCATGTCGAGAGCCCGCCGCCCAGCGTGCAGACGGGCCAGTCGCTGCCCCACACCACGCGGTCCCAGCCGAAGCAGTCCACCGTGTGCTCGACCCAGGGGCGCAGGGTCTCGACGGTCCAGCTTTCGGGGTCGGCATAGGCGACGACGCCGGAGATCTTCGCCGTCACGTTCGGCCGCTTGGCGATCTCGGCCATGTGCGCGCGCCAGGGCTCGGATGCGCCTTCCTTGATGTCGGGCACGCCGCAATGGTCGAGGATGAACTGCACGTCCGGCGCCAGGTCGGCGAGCGCCATGGCCTTCGGCAGCTGCCGCGGCAGCACGCACAGATCGAAGGTGAAGCGTGTGCCGGAAAGCCGGGCGAGGTTCTCGCGGAAGAGCGGCCCGTCGGACAGTTCATCGGGCATGACATGCAGGACGCGGCGGAAACCCTTGACCAGCGGATTAGCCTGCTGGCGCTCCAGATAGGCGGCAAAACCTTCGTCCTCCGGCCGGCAGGCGGCAATAGCGCCGACGATGAGGCTGTTCGGGCGCTCCTTGAGAGAGCCGACATAGCCGGTCTCCGCCTCGATCCGGTCGTCGGCGACGTCGACCTCCATATGCAGCGTCGCCTCGATGCCGACGCGCCGCGCCTCGCGCGCGTATTCCTCGTAGGAGAAATCCCGGTTGAGCGGCGGCACCCCGGCAAGCCATGGATAGCTGAGTGCTGCCTGGTCGATGACGTGCAGATGAGTGTCGACGATCATGCGTAGCCTCCTCCCTCAGGCGAATGAAACCGCCCGTTTCAATAAAACATCATGCCGCCGGCGTCATGTCCGCGCCGGCCAGCCGCGAGAGCTGCTGCGTCGTCTTCAGCACGAGCTGCATCGTGCCGGTGATGTCCGGTGCGCCCTTGGCGTTGACCAGCGCGATATAGGGTACCGTCAGCGCGGCAATCGCCCGCCCGTCGGGGCCCAGCACGGGGGCCGAGAGGTTGAAGACGCCGGCGGTCTGGGCGCTCGGCATCATCTCGTAGCCACGGTCGCGGATCTGGTCGAGCCGCTCGAAGAACTCCGGCGAAAGCTCCGGCTTCTCGTTGCTCCTCAGGTTCTCGGCAATCATCATCTGCCGCTCCTCCTCGCTGCGGAAGGCAAGCAGGACATGGCCGGAGCCGGTGTCGAACAGGCCGATGCGCGAGCCGACGCGGATGGAGATGCCCCAATAACCGGGCGCCTCCTGCTGAGCGATGACGACGGCCGCCCCTCGGTCGAAGACGACAAGCTGGTTGGCCTGACGCGAGGCTTCGGCAAGCTCGCGCATCAAGGGCGTGGCGTAGGAGACGAGCCGGCGCACGGGCGCGTGGAGCTGGGCGAGGCCGAACAGCTTCAATGTCAGCGAGAAGCGGTCGCCGTCGATGCGCGTGACGTAGCCGCGCCGCACCAGCCGGTCGAGCATGCGGTAGAACTCGTTGGGGCTGCGGTCGAGGCGCTTGGCGATCTCGGCCTGGGTCAAGCCGCCGTCGACACCGGCGAGCAGCTCCAGGATGTCGAGACCCTTGTCGAGGGCTGGCGCGCGGTAGCGTTCGTTGTCTTCTTCTTCTTTCACGGCCCTCTCCGGTGAAGTTCGCTTTTCATATACGCAACCTACCGGGGTGCGCAACGCAGTTCACGCTTGACGGCGACCATAGCGGATGTTTGTATATGAATTAAGCTCTCACTAATGAGGGCTGCGATCCGCCCTGGCAGACGCCGAGGGCGAACTGCTTTCTGGGGAGGATACTCATGAACAGACTGCTTTTCAGTGCTTCCGCCGGTGCGCTCGCCATGGCGCTCGGCGCCGCCCCTGCCTTCGCGCAGGAACTGCCCGGCAGCTTCGACGGCGTCACCATCGATGCCAAGCTGATCGGCGGCCAGCAATACGAGGCGCTCTACGCGCGCATCGCCGAGTGGGAAGAGGCGACCGGCGCCAAGGTCAACGTCATCTCGAAGAAGAACCACTTCGAGCTCGACAAGGAGATCAAGTCCGACATCGCCACCGGCTCGATCGGCTGGTGCGTCGGCTCCAACCACTCCTCCTTCGCGCCGCAATATCCCGGCATCTACACCGATCTCGCGGCGCTTCTGCCGCAGGAGGAAATCGACGCCTTCGTGCCGGCCAACATCAAGGCCTCCACACTCGACGGCAGGCTCGTCATGCTGCCGCGCGCCCAGTTCGACGTCTCCGCGCTCTACTACCAGAAGAGCCTCTACGAGGACGAGGAGAAGAAGGCGGAATTCAAGGAGAAGTACGGCTACGACCTCGCCCCGCCGGACACCTGGCAGGAGGTCGCCGACCAGGCCAAGTTCTTCGCCAACCCGCCGGACTTCTACGGCACGCAGTACGCCGGCAAGGAAGAGGCCATCAACGGGCGCTTCTACGAGATGCTTGTGGCCGAGGGCGGCGAATATCTCGACGCGGACGGCCGTCCCGCCTTCAATTCCGAGGCAGGCGTACGGGCGCTGCAATGGTTTGTCGACCTCTACGAGGCGAAGGCCGTTCCCGCCGGCACCACCAACTATCTGTGGGACGATCTCGGCCAGGGCTTCGCGTCGGGCACCGTCGCCATCAATCTCGACTGGCCGGGCTGGGCGGGCTTCTTCAACGATCCAGAATCCTCCAAGGTCGCCGGCGACGTCGGGGTGAAGGTGCAGCCCAAGGGGTCATCCGGGGTGCGCACCGGTTGGTCCGGCCATCACGGCTTCTCCGTCACCGAAAGCTGCGCCGACAAGGAAGCCGCCGCTTCGCTCGTCTGGTTCCTCACCAACGAGGATAGCCAGAAGCTCGAAGCCGCCGCCGGCCCCCTGCCAACGCGCACCGCCGTGTGGGAATGGGTGGTGGCCGAAGCTGAGGGCGATGCCTACCGCCAGGAGGTGCTGACGGCATTCCAACAGGCGGCCGAGCACGCCTTCCCCGTGCCGCAGACGGCATCCTGGATCGAGATCTCCAACGCCGTCTATCCCGAGCTGCAAGCCGCCATCCTGGGCGACAAGAGCGCTGAGCAGGCGCTGGACGACGCCGCGGAGAAGGCGACGGAGATCCTCGAGGACGCGGGGGAGCTGTAGGGGGCGCGGCGTATGCGACTCCCCTCCCCCTTGAGGGGAGGGGTGAGGGGTGGGGGTCGTGGCGACGGGTGCCGGCGTATCCTTGGGAGGCGGGGACTGGATAATCGCCAACGACGGCACGCGAGCGCGTCCACCCCCACCCCTTACCCCTCCCCTCAAGGGGGAGGGGAGTCGTCGGCGCAAACACGAACCAAAAACATCAACAACCGAGGCGGACAGCATGAAGAGTTGGAGACTGCCGGCACCCTACCTCCTGCTTTTGCCGGCATTTATCGTCCTGGCGGCGGTGGTGGTCGTGCCGCTCCTGCTGTCGCTCTATTCCAGCTTCACGCCCTTCCGCCTGACGCGCCCCGATTCCATCTGGACCTTCATCGGCCTGCGCAACTACGAGCGGCTCTTCACCGACTGGGAGTTCTGGGTCGCCTTCGGGCGCACCGTGCTTCTCCTCACCGTCGCGCTCAATCTCGAAATGGTGCTGGGGCTCGGCCTTGCCGTTCTCGTGGAAAAGGCCACGCGCGGCCAGCGCCTGCTGCGCACCATCATGATGTTCCCCATGATGTTTTCGCCGGTGCTTGTCGGCTTCCAGTTCAAGTTCATGTTCAACGACAATATCGGCCTCATCAACAACGCGCTCCAAGGCCTCGGCCTGACGGACCAGGCCATCCCCTGGCTGATCGACGGCACGCTTGCCTTCATCGCCATCCTGACGGCCGAGATTTGGTCCTCCACCGCCGTTTTCGCCATCTTCATCCTGGCCGGTCTCATGGCGATGCCGAAGGAGCCGGTGGAGGCGGCGCGCGTCGACGGCTGCACGCCGTGGCAGACCTTCCGCTTTGTGACCTGGCCCTATCTCATGCCATTCGCCTTCATCGCCATGACCATCCGCTCCCTCGACATCGCGCGCGCCTACGACATCGTGAAGATCATGACCGACGGCGGGCCGGCCAAGCGCACCGAGATCCTGTGGACGCTGATCGCCCGCACCGGCTATTCCGACGCGCGCATGGGGCTTGCCAACGCCATGGCCTATATCGCCATTCTCCTGTCCATCGTCTTCACCGCCATGTTCTTCCGGCAGCTTGCCAAGGCGCGGGCGCAGATCGCGGCGGAGTGGTGAAGATGGACAGGAACGCCGCTCACCGCATGAAACGCGGCCTCTTCAAGGCCACGCATCTCATCCTCCTTTTCCTGGCCATGGCCATCATCTGCCTGCCGGGACTGTGGATCGTGCTCTCCTCGCTTCGGCCGACGGTCGAGATCATGGCGAAACCCCCTGTGTGGATCCCGCGCCAGATCTCCTTCGACGCCTATGTCGCCATGTTCTCCGGCGTCGGCCAGGGCGGCATTCCGGTGATCGACTATTTTACCAATTCGCTTATCATCTCCGTCACCTCGACAGTGATCGCGCTGGCCGTCGGCATGGCCGGCGGCTACGCCTTCGCGCGCTACCGTTTCGCCTTCAAATCCTCGATCTTCCTCGGCTTCATGCTGACGCGCACCGTGCCCGGCATCGCGCTCTCCCTGCCGCTCTTCTTCGTCTATGCGAAGCTCGGCATCATCGACACCCATTTCGGGCTGATCCTCGCCTATGTGGCGCTCAACGTGCCCTTCACCATCTGGCTGATCGACGGCTTCTTCCGCCAGGTGCCGAAGGACCTTGCCGAGGCAGCGCAGATCGACGGCTGCACGCGCTGGCAGGCCTTCTGGCAGGTGGAGTTTCCGCTCGCCCGCCCCGGCATCGCGTCGGCCGGTATTTTCGCCTTCCTGATCTCGTGGAACGAGTTCGCGCTGGCCTCCCAGCTCACGCGCTCGACCAGCTCCAAGACGCTGCCCGTCGGCCTCCTCGACTACACGGCCGAGTTCACCATCGATTGGCGCGGCATGTGCGCGCTCGCCGTCGTGATGATCATCCCGGCGCTCACCCTCACCTTCATCGTCCAGAAACACCTCGTCTCCGGGCTCACCTCCGGCGCGGTGAAAGGATAAGGCATGGCCACAGTCTCGCTTCACTCGCTCGTCAAACGTTACGGCAACGTGCCGGTGGTGCACGGCATCGACCTTGCGGTCGCCGACCGCGAGTTCATCGCCCTCGTCGGCCCGTCGGGCTGCGGCAAGTCGACCACGCTCAGGATGATCGCCGGGCTGGAGGATATTTCCGGCGGCGAGATCCGCATCGGCGGCAGGAAGGTCAACGACCTGCCGCCGCGCTCGCGCAACATCTCCATGGTCTTCCAGTCCTACGCCCTCTACCCGCACATGACGGTTGCCGAGAACATGGGCTTCTCGCTGAAGATCGCCGGCAAGCCGCAAGGCGAGATCGAGACGCGCGTCGCCGAGGCCGCGAAGACGCTGGGTCTGGAGGAGCTTTTGGAGCGGCGCCCCTCGCAGCTTTCGGGCGGCCAGCGCCAGCGTGTCGCCATGGGCCGCGCCATCGTGCGCAATCCGGAAGTCTTCCTCTTCGACGAGCCGCTGTCGAATCTCGATGCCAAGCTGAGAACCCAGATGCGCATCGAGATCAAGAAGCTGCACGCCAAGGTCAACTCCACCGTCATCTACGTCACCCACGACCAGGTGGAGGCGATGACGCTGGCCGACCGCATCGTCATCATGCGCGACGGCCATATCGAGCAGGTGGGAACGCCGGAGGACGTGTTCCGGCGCCCGGCCACGCGCTTCGTCGCCGGCTTCATCGGCTCGCCGCCGATGAACCTTGAGGAGGCGACGGTGGAAGACGGGAAGCTGGTCTTTGCCGGCGGCGAGGCGCTTCCCCTGCCCCGCCAGTTTCGCGATAAGGTGGAGGCGGGCAGGAAGGTCGTCTTCGGGCTGCGGCCGGACGATCTCTACCCCACGGGCCACGGCATCCACTCCGGCGAGGAGGCCGAGGTGCACGAGGTGGAACAGGCCGTCATGCTGACGGAGCCGCTCGGCAACGAGACGCTGGTCTTCACCGAGTTCGCCGGCCGCGAATGGGTCTCGCGCATGCTCAACCCGAAGCCCTTGAAGCCAGGCGAGAAGGTGCGGCTTTCCTTCGACCTGTCGCAGGCGCATCTTTTCGACGCTGAAACGGGAACGACACTGAGAACCTGATCATGGCACGCATCGAGAAAATCGAGCTGCGCATGGTGGACCTTGAGCCCAAGGTCAAGCGCACCGACGCCATCCAGAGCTTTGTCAGCCAGGAGACGCCGATCGTCACCATCACGGATGCGGACGGCGCTAGCGGAACCGGCTACAGCTACACGATCGGCACCGGCGGCTCCTCCGTCATGCGGCTTCTTGCCGACCATCTCGCCCCGCGCCTGATCGGCCGCGAAGCGGACCGGATCGAGGCCATCTGGCACGAGCTGGAGTTTTCCACCCACGCCACCACCATCGGCGCCATCACGGCGATCGCTCTTGCGGCGGTAGACACCGCGCTGTGGGACCTGCGCGCGAGGAAGCTCGGCCTGCCGCTGTGGAAGCTTGCCGGCGGAGCCAGGGACCGCTGTCCGCTCTACACCACCGAGGGCGGATGGCTGCATATCGAGGCAGAGGCGCTGGTGGAGGATGCGCTGGCGGCAAAGGCGCAAGGCTTCCGCGGCTCGAAGGTGAAGATCGGCAAGCCCACCGGCGCGGAGGACTTCCGCCGCCTCATCGCCGTGCGCGAGGCCGTCGGCGAGGCCTACGAGATCATGACCGACTGCAACCAGGGCTTCACCGTCGACGAGGCGATCCGCCGCGCCGAGCGCCTCAAGCCCCTTGATCTTGCCTGGCTCGAGGAGCCGCTGCCGGCCGACGACATCGACGGCCACGTGCGGCTGTCGCGCGCAACGCCGACACCGGTCGCCATCGGCGAATCCCTTTATTCGATCCGCCATTTCCGCGAGTATATGCAGCGCGGCGCCTGCTCGGTGGTGCAGGTGGATGCCGGCCGCATCGGCGGCATCACGCCGTGGCTGAAGGTGGCGCATATGGCGGAGGCCTTCGACATCCCGGTCTGCCCGCACTTCCTGATGGAATTGCATGTGAGCCTGGTGTGCGCGGTGCAGAGCGGAAAGTACGTCGAATATATCCCGCAGCTCGACGAACTGACGGCAAGCCGCATGACGGTGGAGGATGGAGAGGCGCTGGCGCCGAACGAACCGGGTATCGGCATCGACTGGGACTGGGACGCCGTGAAAGCGAAGAGCGTTCCCGAGTTCACCACCGAAATCGCCGCGTGAGGGAGGATGACATGCAACGCATGGGGATGGTGATCGGCCTGAAGCCGGAGAAGGTCGCCGAATACAAGCGCCTGCACGCCGCCGTCTGGCCCGAGGTGCTGGAGATGATCTCGGCCTGCAACATCAGGAATTATTCGATCTTCCTGAAGGAGCCGGAAAACCTCCTTTTCGGCTATTGGGAGTATCACGGCACCGATTTCGAGGCCGACGCCGCCAGGATGGCCGCCGACCCGAAGACGCAGGAATGGTGGTCCGTCTGCATGCCCTGCCAGGAGCCGCTGGAAACGCGGAAAGAAGGCGAGTGGTGGGCGATGATGGAGGAGGTGTTTCATCATGAGTAACTTCGACCCCACCGCCCTCGCCCAGTCCTGGCCGGCACCCGCGAACCCGCGCCCTATCGTCACCTTCGGCGCCGGCTCCATCGTCGGCGACGCGCATTTCCCCGCCTACCGCAAGGCGGGTTTCCCTGTAGCCGGTCTCTACGACCCGGACCGCGAGAAGGCGGAAAAGCTGGCCGCGGCGTGGGGCGTTAAGGCGTTTACCTCCGTCGAGGAGGCAGCGGCGGTCGAAGGCGCGGTCTTCGACCTTGCAACGCCCCCTGCCCGCCACGCCGATGTGCTGCGGGCGCTACCCGACGGCGCGGCCGCGCTCATCCAGAAACCGATGGGCAGCGACCTCGACGGCGCGACGGAAATCCTCACCATTTGCCGGCAAAAGAACCTAAAGGCCGCCGTCAACTTCCAGCTCCGCTTCGCGCCGATGATGCTGGCGCTGAAGGATGCTATTCACCAAGGTTATCTGGGCGAGGTGGTGGATTTCGACGCCTGGCTGGCGCTCGCAACGCCGTGGCAGCTCTGGCCCTTCCTCAAGGGTCTGCCACGCATCGAGATCGCCATGCATTCGATCCACTATCTCGACCTGATCCGCCAGCTTCTGGGTGACCCCGAGGGTGTGCACGCCAAGACCATGGGCCATCCGAACCACGACGTCGCGCAGACGCGCACCAGCGCCATCCTCGACTACGGCGACCGCGTGCGCTGCGCCCTGTCGATCAACCACGACCACGATTTCGGCCGCAAGTACCAGGCCTGCGAGTTCCGCATCTGCGGCACGAAGGGCGCCGCCTATCTGAAGCTCGGCGTCAACCTCGACTATCCGCGCGGCGAGCCGGATATTCTGGAGATCCATCCGGACGGCGGCGAGGGCTGGGTGAACGTGCCGCTTCAAGGCGCCTGGTTCCCCGACGCCTTCGCCGGGCGCATGGCCAACTTGCAGCGCTTCGCCTCCGGCGAGGACACGGAGCTCGTCAGCGCGGTGGAAGACGCCTGGAACACCATGGCGCTGGTGGAGGCGGCCTACCGGTCGAGCGCGGCCCCCGCCACGCCGCTCGCAAGGAGGCCGTGAGGAGCATGGAGTTGGAAGTTATGCGCGACGCCGTCATCCCGGAAAACCGCAGGTTTGTCCGGGATCCATTCCGTGACTCTTCCACGTCCGGAATGGGTCCCGGACAGCCTCCGCTCACGCTCCGGCTTCTGGGATGACGCGGCCGCGGGCGAGCGTGAATTCAAATTCGACAGGCGGAAGACCATGGAACAAGTAATGCATTTCGAGGACTACGAGATCGGCGCGACGCGCACCACGACGGGACGCACCATCACCGAGACCGATTTCGTCGTCCATGCCGGCCACACGGGCGATTTCTTCCCGCATCATATGGATGCGGAGTTCATGAAGTCGACGCCCTTCGGCCAGCGCATCGCCCACGGCACGATGGTCTTTTCCATCGGCGTCGGGCTGACGGCCAGCGTCATCAATCCCGTTGCCTTCTCCTACGGCTACGACCGCCTGCGCTTCGTGCGGCCGGTCTTCATCGGCGACACGATCCGCACGAGGACGACCATCGTCGAAAAACACGACGACCCGAAACGCACCGACGCCGGACGGGTGATCGAGCGCTGCGAGGTGATGAACCAACGCGACGAGGTGGTGCTGGCGGCCGATCACATCTATGTGGTGGAGAGGAAGAAGACGCGAATAGTGAGTAGTGAATAGAGAGTAGTGGATAGAAAGGCCAACACGGCGGCGAGAGCCAACCCCTGCTCACTACTCACTATTCCCCACTCACTATCCGTTACCCACCCGGAGACCCCAATGACCAACCTGCAAGACAAAACCGCTCTCATCACCGCCGCCGCCCAGGGCATCGGCCGCGCCAGCGCTTTGGCCTTCGCGCGCGCCGGGGCGAAGGTCTATGCCACCGATATCAACGAAAAGCTGCTGGCCGATCTCGAAGGTCAGAACGGCATCGCCACGCGCAAGCTCGACGTCCTCGATGGTGCCGCGGTCAAAGCACTGGTAGCCGAGATCGGCGCGGTCGACGTGCTCTTCAACTGCGCCGGCGTGGTGCATGGTGGCTCGATCCTCGAAATGAAGGATGAGGACCTCGACTTCGCCTTCGACCTCAACGTCAAGGCCATGGTGCGCACCATCCGCGCCGTCCTTCCCGGCATGATCGAGCGCGGCGGCGGTGCCATCGTCAACATGTCGTCCGTCGCCTCCAGCGTGAAGGGCGTGCCCAACCGCTTCGCCTACGGCACGACGAAGGCCGCCGTGATCGGCCTCACCAAGGCCGTGGCCGCCGACTATGTGGCGGAGGGCATACGCTGCAACGCCATCTGCCCCGGCACGGTGGAAAGCCCGTCGCTGCAGGAGCGGCTGAAGGCCACCGGCGACTACGAGGCCGCGCGCGAAGCCTTCATTGCCCGCCAGCCCATGGGCCGGCTCGGCACGCCGGAGGAGATCGCCGACCTCGCCGTCTATCTCGCCGGCGCTACCTACACCTCCGGCCAGGCCTACGCCATCGACGGCGGCTGGACGATCTGACGCCACTATTCGAAGAGACCTGACGTGCCCCGCATCACCGACCTCAGCACCCACGACCTGCGCTTTCCCACCTCGCAGTCGCTCGACGGCTCCGACGCCATGAACCCCGATCCGGACTACTCCGCCGCCTATGTGGTGCTGACGACGGACATACCGGGCCTCGAGGGCCATGGCCTCACCTTCACCATCGGCCGCGGCAACGACATCTGCTGCCGTGCCATCGAGGCGATGCGGCACTTGGTGGTGGGGCTGGAACTCGACTGGATCAGGGAAAGCCCCTCCCGCTTCTGGCGCCATATCACGGGCGACAGCCAGTTGCGCTGGATCGGCCCGGACAAGGGCGCGATGCACCTTGCCACGGGCGCCGTCGTCAACGCCGTCTGGGACCTGTGGGCGAAGGCCGAGGAGAAGCCGGTCTGGCAATTGGTGGCGGAGATGAGCCCGGAGGAGATCGTCGGCATCGTCGACTTCCGCTATCTGACCGACGCCATCACACCGCAGGAGGCGCTCGCCATCCTGAAGCGCGCGGAGAGCGGCAAGGCCGAGCGCATCGCCACGCTGAAGCGCGAGGGCTATGCCTGCTACACCACCTCGGCCGGCTGGCTCGGCTATCCCGACGACAAATTGCGCCGGCTCTGCCAGGAGGCGGTGGACGCCGGCTTCAATCACGTGAAGCTGAAGGTCGGCCGTGATCTCGACGACGACGTCAGGCGGCTAAGGATCGCCCGCGAGGTACTCGGCCCCGACCGCTATCTCATGATCGACGCCAACCAGGTGTGGGAAGTCGGGGAGGCCATCGACTGGGTGAAGCGCCTTTCCTTCGCAAAGCCCTATTTCATCGAGGAGCCGACCAGCCCCGACGACATCGCCGGCCACGCGAAGATCCGCAAGGCGGTGGCGCCGGTGAAGGTCGCTACCGGGGAGATGTGCCAGAACCGCATCGTCTTCAAGCAGATGATCGCCGGCGGCGCCATCGACGTGGTGCAGATCGACGCCTGCCGCATGGGCGGGCTCAACGAGGTGCTGGCTGTGCTCCTCATGGCCGCCAAGTACGACCTGCCCGTCTGGCCGCACGCCGGCGGCGTCGGCCTGTGCGAATATGTGCAGCACCTTTCCATGATCGACTATGTCGCCGTTTCCGGCACCAAGGAGGGCCGGGTGATCGAATATGTCGACCATCTGCATGAGCACTTCCTGGAGCCCTGCGTGATCGAGAACGCAGCCTACATACCTCCCCGCGTGCCGGGCTTCTCAATCCAGATGAAACCGGAGTCGATCAGGACCTACGAAGTGGGGCCGACCCCGCGCTGAAGCGCGGGGTTCAGAACTCGCGGCCGATCCGCGCGTCGACCGAGTGCCGGTTGCCGCCGCGGATGGCGAAAAAGAAGAAGATCGCCGCCCAGAGGATCGACTTCTCCGCGCCGGAATAGCCCTGCCCCATGGCAATCCAGTGGGCCCACACGGTAACGAGAAGAACGATCATCGCCGCAAACGCGGCCGGCCGCGTCAGAAAACCGATGGTGATCAGAATGCCGCCGAAGAACTCGGTGCAGGAAAGCAGGGGCGACCAAAAGGTGCCGGGATAGAAGCCAAAGCCCTCCAGCATGCCCGCCGCGCCGAACGGGGCCTGTATCTTGCCGAAGCCGTGGGTCACGAGCGCAATGCCCGCCACGACCCGCAAGATCGTTTCCGCGCTCTCATGCGCGGCATCGTATAGCCCCTTGACCGCAGGAACGAGAAGACGGCGCTCGGTGAAGTCGGTGGTGTCGCTCATGTTGGCCCTTTCCCTGAAGTTCGGGCCAAACGGTACAAGTTGAGTATTATAGTCAAGTAACAAAGAATTGAAACGCGTGCTGTACGCGTCCACGTTAACTCAGGCACCCTCCTCAGGCAGCCATTCGCGCGCGGCGTTCAAGAGCCGCACCACCTCCGCATCGCTTGTCTGGCTGAAATTCCGGTAATGCAGCCCGACGGCGCGGAAATTCAGCGGCGCCCCGAGGCACACAACCTCGTCGGCATCGGCCTTCAACGAATCGAGCGTATCGCGCGGGGCGACGGGCACCGCCAGAACCGTGCGTTTGACCTTTGCACGACGCAGCGCCTTCAGCGCCACGCGCACCGTGCCACCGGTGGCGATGCCGTCGTCGACGACGATCACCGTGCGGCCGGCGAGCGGGATCGGCTGCCGCCCGGCGAAATAGGTTTCGCGCCGCCTTTCGATCTCCGCCAGCTGCCGCTGCATCTCCGCCTCCACGTATTCGGGAGACGGCTTGACCACCTGCATGGCCTCTTCGTTCAGCACGAGCTGCGGGTCGGCGCCGTCGACCAGTGCGCCGATGCCATATTCGGGATGGCCCGGGGCACCGAGCTTACGCACCATCAGGAGGTCGATCTGCGCCTGAAGCGCCTTGGCCACCTCGAAAGCGACAGGCACGCCGCCGCGCGGCAGGGCAAGCACCAGCGGATTCTCCTCCTTGAGGTGCTCGAGCGCCTCTGCCAGGCGTTGCCCGGCTTCGTGGCGGTCGTTGAATTCCGTTTGCGTGGCGAACATGTTGATCATCCTGACGTCCCCACTCTATCCGTCAAGTGGGTCAGGAACCAATCCGTCGCGTGGCGGACGACCTCGTCGAGCTTGCCCGGTTCCTCGAAAAGATGGCTCGCACCTTCGATGATGATGAGACTCTTCTTTGAGGAGAGCGCGTCGTATGCCTGCCGGTTCATGTCGATCACCGGGCCGTCGAGGCTGCCGACGAGAAGCAGCGTCGGCGCCCGAACGTTTGGCAGGACGGATAGTGCCATATCCGGCCTGCCGCCGCGCGAGACGACCGCACCGATGGGCGATCCGGCATCCGCCGCCGCGGTCAGCGCCGCGGCGGCACCGGTGCTGGCGCCGAAATAGCCGATATTGAGATGGGCCGTGTCGGCCGCGCCGGCGGCCCACCGGGTTGCCCGCTTAAGGCGCGAGGCAAGCAGCGGGATATCGAAGACATTGCGCCGGTCCGCCTCCTCGGAAGGCGTCAGGAGATCGAGCAGGAAGGTGGCGAGACCCGCCTTCCTGAGCTGCGTTGCGACATAATTGTTGCGCGGGCTATGCCGGCCGCTGCCGCTGCCGTGAGCGAAGATGACGATGCCCTCAGCCCCCGGCGGCACGCCGAGGAAGCCGTCGAGCCCCTCGGGATCAACGCGGACTTCCCGTACGTCGCTTGCCATCCGTGCCACCTCTATGCTCCAGACGGATAGGTCTCGAAGACCCCTGCGGCCGCTCGGCTGCACCCGGTTCACCGCGCCGGTTCCGTCGCACCGGACGAAGGCGAGGCATGGGTCGTCCCGCCTCTGCCTTATCTCAGGTTCCCACCGTCTCCGGCCACAGCGCCTGAACCTCCTTCGGCAGAGCCTCGCGCACCTTGGCCGACTGTCCGAGGTCGACATGATGGGCGACGACGCGGAAGACCGTGCGCGTGGCGTCAGCCGGATTGACCGGCCTGGTGTCCTTCAGGCCCTCCTGGACATGCTCCAGAAACTCGTCGAGGGTACGGGTAATCCGCGGCTGCTGCGACGGCTGATACTGGTCGTAGTAAAGGCCGCGCACCAGAATGGGCAGCTCGGCGCCCAGATGGGCCGAGAGATCGGCGGGAAGCCTGTCCCGCAGCGCCTTGAGCACCGCACCCAGTATGTGCCACGCGACATGGCGGTCGTCGCCATGGTCGTCCATGATCTCGTTGAGCCAGATGTTCGTTGTCTGGACGGTCTTGTCGAAAACTTCTAGGCCTGTAGCGGTCATCGTTCAGCCCTTCCAACTGTCTTTGCTGACGAATGCGCGGGGCGCTGTCCGGTTCCCTTATTCTAAGCAACAGAACGGGCGAATGTTCGGCGCGGCGGCGTAAAAAATTGTCCGCGATTGAGCCTTTCGCCGGCGGTCGGCTATAAGGCGCTATCCCGGCGTGGGAAAACGCACAGTGGAGAGAAGCAGTTGGGGAGCGATATCAAGGTGAAGCCGGAGCGGGGAGGCCGGCAGAAGGTAAGCCGCGACCCGGAGCGCACGCAGGCGGCCATCCTCGAGGCGGCGACCGCGGAATTCGCGGAGAAGGGCATAGGCGGGGCGCGGGTCGACATGATCGCCGAGCGCGCCGGCACCAACAAGCGCATGCTCTACCACTATTTCGGCGACAAGATCGGCCTCTACGTCGCCGTCCTTGAAGCCGCCTACGGCGCGATCCGCTCGGCCGAGCGCGAGCTGGACCTTGCCCACAAGGCACCGGAGGAGGCGCTGTCGGAACTGTCGCGCTTCACCTGGCACTACTTCTTGAAGCACCCGGAATTCATCAGCCTGCTCAATACGGAAAACCTCCACAATGCGGAGCACCTGCGGGGCTCGCGCAAGCTGATGGAGATGCACTCGCACTTCGTCACCGAATTGGCGGAGGTGCTTCGGCGCGGCGCCGAAGACGGCCTCTTCCGGCCCGGCATCGATCCCATCAACGTCTACATCACCATCGCCGCGCTTGGCTATTTCTACCTTTCCAACCGCCACACCCTTTCGGCCATCTTCGACCGAGACCTTTCCGACCCCGCCCGCCTTGCCGAGTGGGAGGTACATGTGGTGAAGACGGTGCTGGCTTCGGTGAGGGCGGGGTAGGTCCAGGCGGCCATCCCTCGCTACGCCTTCACCCGCAGATGATCGAGCACCATCTCGACCGCATGCGCCTCACGCGCTGTGATGTGGGCGTTGCTTGAAAGGTCGGTATCGAAGATCACCGAAAGCGTGGCGTTGTTGGAAACGTAGAAATAACCGAGGGCGGCGATGGAGATGTAGAGCTGCACGGGATCGATGCCGGGGCGGAAGACGCCGCTCCGGCCGCCGCGGCGGATGAGCTTGCGCAGCTGGTCGACGAGGGGCGAATGCAGGCCGTGCGTCTCCGGCAGGGTGCGCAGATAGCGCGCCTTCATGAGGTTCTCGTTGGTGAGCAACGCGATGAACCACGGGCATTCGAGGAAATGGCGAAAGGTGAAGCGCACGAGCCGCTCGACCGCCTCCACCGGCTCGTACTGGTCGAGCTGCAGCGCCCGCTCGCCTGCGCGAATCTCGCGATAGGCCTCCTCCAGGACGGCGCAGTAGAGCGCGTCCTTGTTGCCGAAGTAGTGGTAGAGCATGCGCTTGTTGGTGGCTGCCCTGGCGGCGATGGCATCGATGCGCGCACCTTCGAGCCCGCGCTCGGAAAACTCCACACGCGCCGCCGCCAGGATCGCCGCCCTTGTGCGGACGGGATCGCGGGTGCGGGGCGCCTGCGCTTCAGCCGGCACGGCGCTGCGGGTCGAGGCGCTTGAAGAGGTCCGTGACACGTCGGCTCACCATGGGCAGGCTCATGAGGATCGTCACCGCGGTGATTGCGAAGAGCACGGCGCTGATCGGTCGCGTGAAGAAGGGTGTGACGTCGCCATCCGACAGAAGCAGGCCGCGGCGCAGATTGACGTCGAGCAGGTCGCCGAGAACGATGCCCAGAACCAGCGGCGCCATCGGATAGCGCATCTCGCGCAAGACGAAGCCGATCAGCCCGAAGGCGATCATCACATAGACGTCGAACATGCGCTGGGTGATGGCGAAGGAGCCGACCACGCACAGCACATAGACCACCGGCATCAGCTTCTCGCGCGGGACGAGCAGCACACGCACCAGGAGCTTGGTGAGCGACAGGCCGAAGATGGTGATGGCGATGGTCGTCAGAAGCAGAATCCCGACGATCTGATAAAGGAAAGCAGGATTCTCGGTCATCAGCAGCGGCCCCGGCCTGATGCCGTGGATGAACATCGCGGCAATCAGCACCGCGGCCGCCGCCGAGCCCGGCAGCGCCAGGGTAAGCGTGGGGATCATGGCGCCGGGGATGACCGCCGAATTGCCGGTCTCCGCGGCCACCAGCCCTTCGACGGAGCCCTTGCCGAACTGGTCGGCCTCCTTGCTCGCGCGCCGCGCGGCCGCATAGGAGGCCCAGGCGCCTATGTCCTCGCCAACGCCGGGGATGATGCCGGCGATCGTGCCGACGATGCCGGAGCGGATCGTGGTGCGCCAGTAGCGCGTGATATCGGCCAGCCGCGGCACCACCCTGTCGTCGCTGGTGACGAGCTCTGCCGTAAAACGCCGCTTCATGACCGCGAGGATCTCGGCGAAGCCGAAGGCGCCGACCATGGCCGGGATGAGGTCTATGCCGCCGCCGAGCGCACCGACACCGAAGGTGAAGCGCTGAAAGGCGTGCAGGCCCTCCATGCCGATCATCGCCGCGAGCAGCCCCAGAATGCCGGCGATATAACCTTTCAACGGATCCTCGATAGCGGTCAGCCTGCCCGAGATCAGGACGCCGAACAACGCCAGCCAGAAGAACTCGTAGGAGCCGAAGCGCAGTGCGAACTCGGCGAGCCAGGGCGCGATCAGCGCCAGGAAGAAGATGCCGACCAGCGTGCCGAGCGCCGAGGAGGTGGTGGCGATCCCCATGGCCATGCCGGCCTTGCCGGCGCGTGCCAGGGGATAGCCGTCGAGCGTGGTGGCAGCACTTGCCGGAGTACCGGGAATGGCGAGCAGGATGGCCGAGCGGCTGCCGCCATAGATGGCCCCCACGTAAAGCGCCATCAAGCACAGGATCGCCTGGTCCGGCGGCATCTTGTAGGTGAGCGTGACGAGCAGCGCCACGCCCATGGTCGCCGTCAGGCCCGGAAGCGCACCGATGACGATGCCTAGCAGGCTCGCCCAGGCGAGGTTGAACAGCGCCTCCCAGGTGAGGAAATGGGCGATGCCGTGTCCAAGAAGGGTAAGGCCTTCAGGCATGTATCGAGCTCTCGGGTTAGGGCAGGCGAACGAGGAAGCCGTATTGGAAGACGAGGGTGACAGCGACGCCGACGAGCACACCCTGGACCGCTGCCCAGAGGGCTGAGCGCAGAAGCGGCCGCGGCTGCGGCGACAGCCAGACCTCGAAGACGACGATGAAGGCGAAGACGAAGGCCGCGCTGGCGAGCCAGAAGGGCAAGAGCCCCACCAGAACGAGCGCATAGACGAGCGCCAACCCCGCCACAGCGCAGAATCGCCCCGCCTCGGCGCTGCGGAAGAGCGCCAGGAGATCGCTCCAGTCCCCCGCGCCGCGGCCATCGCGGTAGGCTTTGAGGCTAAGCACAACGCCGCAGAAGGCCAGGGCGAGCCCCAGAAGGCCGGGCACGAGGCCCGGCACGGTGGCGGGGTGGATGCCGCGCATTTCCAGCCGGGGCATGGTCCAGGACAGGTAGACGATCGCCAGCCCCAGCACCGCGAACACGCCGCCGGTGATGAGATCGACACGGTTCATGCGGCGTTCCGTCTGCGGATCGGCCGAAGGGTCGGTCATGAATGCCTCTGATCTGCCGGTATTGCCGGCACCCCGGAAGGGTGCCGGCTTTTCGCTCGACCGGTCCATCGTTTCGTTGGAATCGATGAATGGCCCAACGTCTTGTTTTGTCGCAATTCCGAACGGAAAACCGGCTCCGCTTTTCCTGGAACTGCTCTAGCGGGCTACATCTCGCTCTTCGTCTCGCAGTCAATGCCGATGGTCGAGGGGTCGTTCACCTCCAGGCCGCGCTCTTCCGCCGCGCAGGCCTCCTCGATCACCACAGGCATCGCCACTTCACGCGCTTCCTCGCCATAGGAGGGAGCGAAGACGGCGCCGTTGGTTTGGGCATAGTTCTTCAGCGCATCGGAGTTCATCACCTTCTCCTCCCAGATCCGGTTCACCGTCGCCACCACCTCCTCGGGCACACCCTGCGGAATGAAGATGCCGAAATAATCCGGTGCGATGGGGAATTCCGGCAGCCATTCGGTGATCGGCGGGATGGGATCCACGCCCTCGATGGTCAGCGGCTGGTCGCTCAAGACCGCGAGTGGGCGCAGGCGGCCGCCGCGGATCAGCTCGGCCTGCTCCACGGCAAGCTGCGTGGTGACCATGGCCTCGCCTGCGGCGGTGGCGATCGCGGCCGGCCCGCCGCCGTCATACGTCACCATGCGGTATTCGAATTCACCTTCCGTACCCAGGCCGGCAATCGCCATGCCGCCGGAGGAGGTCACGCCCGCCGTGCCGACGGTGATCTCGCTGCCCCGCTCCTTGAAGGCTTCGAGCAACTGTCCGAAATCCTCGAACTCGCTGTCGGGCGGCACCGAGACGACGGGAACGTTGGCGACAGACAGATAGATGTGCCAGTCGTCGATGCTGGTGTCCGGCACCAAACCGGTCACCGAATAGGTGGCGTTGTTGGCGATGGCGTTGGCCGTCCAGGTATAGCCGTCCTTCGGCGCGTTCAGCACTTCCTGCGTGCCGACGGCGCCCGAGGCGCCCGGCTGGTTGACCACCACCACAGCCTGGCCAAGCTCTTCGGCGAGGATCGGCGCGGTGACGCGGGTCACCTGATCGGTCGAGCCGCCGGCGCCCCAGGGCACGATGATGTTGATGGGACGATCGGGCTGCCACTCCTGGGCGAGCGCCGGGGCGGCGGCGGAAAGCGCGAATACGGATGCGGCCACGCCAAGCGCGGCTCTGGTCAAAAGACCCATGGTTTCCTCCCTTAATGTGCTCAACGCCGCAGCCCTATCCGGCCGCCGGCGTTGGGCCAGAACTGTGAAGTCAGTTCAGCGGCCTGTCAAGTAAGTAACTGGTTAGTTCCTTAACCTGCGTTTTCCCCGAGTCCGTCCAAAACCCCGCGCACATAGCCGACGGCGCGGGCCGCGCAGGCCGGGCCGTCCGGCACGTATTCGAACGGTTCCATCGCCAGCGCTCCCCGATAGCCGACGTCCTTGAGCGCCCGCAGAAGCGGCGCGATGGCGTCGGGGCCGTCGGCGCTTGTCCCCTCTCCCGGTCCACGCCGGTTCGCCGCGTTGAGCTGGATGTGCGCGAGCTTGCCCTCCCGGATATACCGGGTGGCAAGGACGGCGAGGCTTTCCTCTTCCTCCTGCGCGGCGTGGCACACATCCAGCATGAGCTTCAACGCCGGCGCGCCGATCTCGGCGATCATCGCTTCCGCCTCGGCAATCGTATTGAGGAAGTTGCATTCCTTGCGGTTGATGGCCTCCAGGCAATAGGCGATGCCGTGCTCGCCCGCCCGCCGTGCCGCCGCCTCGAAATGCGCCATGGCAACGGCACGCTGGCGCTCGGGCTCATCGCCGAGCCGCCGCTGCGCCGGCGAGCCGTGCACGATGACGCCGGCGCCCAGCCCCGCCGCGAGGTCCACCAGCCGTATGAGGGCCTCCCGCGTCCGCGCACCCACTTGCGCGTCGAGCGCGGTGAGATCGAGCCCAGCCGGGGCCATGGTCAGCCAATGCAGGCTGGAGACCACGAGACCGTGTTCCTCGACCGTCCGTCGAGCCTCGGCAATCTCTCCCATCGTCATGCGCGTCGGATTCTCGGCGAGCGTGAAGGGCGCTACTTCCAGCCCGTCGTAGCCCACATCGCGCGCGAAGGCGCATTGCTCGGTGAGGGTCATCGGCCTGAGGACTTCGTTGCACAGGGTGATCTGCATGCCTTCCCCTCGATTTCGGCTCCCCTATGTCGGTAGGAAGGGCCGGCGCCTGTCAAGGCTTGTGATATGCATCAGGCCCGGCTTGACACTCCCCTCTTGGCTCAGTAAGTAACTGGGTAGTTACAAATACGAAGATTTCCAGGGAGGTCCCATGGCCCAGCGGCGCATCGGCATCATCATGCACGGAATCACCGGGCGGATGGGCTACAACCAGCATCTCGTCAGGTCCATCCTGGCCATCCGCGACCAAGGCGGCATCGCCCTTGCCAATGGCGATACGCTTGTGGTGGACCCGATCCTGGTCGGCCGCAACATCGAGAAAGTGGGGGCGATCGCCAAGAAGCACAACGTCTCGCGCTTCACCGACGACCTCGACGCCGCGCTCGCCAATGAGGACGACGAAATCTTCTTCGATGCCGGCGCCACGAAAATCCGCGCCGGCCTGCTGGAGAAGGCGCTCGCTGCCGGCAAGCACGTCTACTGCGAGAAGCCGACCTCGGACGAGCTCGCCGTCGCCGTCGACATCGCCAGGAAGGCCCGCGCCTCCGGTTTGAAGCACGGCGTGGTGCAGGACAAGCTGTTCCTGCCCGGCCTCATGAAGCTCAAGATGCTGCGCGATAGCGGCTTCTTCGGCAAGATCCTCTCGGTGCGCGGCGAGTTCGGCTACTGGGTCTTCGAGGGCGACTGGCAGCCCGCGCAGCGCCCCTCCTGGAACTACCGCAAGGCCGATGGCGGCGGCATCATCATCGACATGCTGTGCCACTGGCGCTACGTGCTCGACAACACCTTCGCGCCGGTCAAGGCGGTGTCCTGCCTCGGCGCTACCCATATCCCCGAGCGTGTGGACGAGCAGGGCAAGCCTTATGAGGCGGATGCCGACGACGCGGCCTATGCCACCTTCGAGCTGGAAGGCGGCATCGTCGCCCATATCAATTCGAGCTGGGCGGTGCGCGTGCGCCGCGACGACCTCGTCACCTTCCAGGTCGACGGCACGCACGGCTCTGCCGTCGCCGGCCTCCACAAGTGCTGGACGCAGCACCGGGTGAATACGCCGAAGCCCGTATGGAACCCGGACCAGCCGCAGACCATGAACTTCTTCGACGATTGGGAGGAGGTGCCGGACAACTGGCCCGCCGACAACGGCTTCAAGGTGCAGTGGGAACAGTTCCTGCGGCACGTGGCCGAGGACGCACCGTGGGCCTACGGGCTTGAAGCCGGCGCCAAGGGCGTGCAGCTCGCCGAGCTGGGGTTGAAGTCGTGGGCCGAACGCCGGTGGCTGGATGTGCCGGAGTTGGAGTTTTAGCGTATGCAGCATTTAGGGAGGCGAAGTCGAATGGGAAGGCCGGCGCCCGTCATCTTCAATTGTTTGCCTTCACCTGAAACCAGAATGCTCTAGGAGCTACCGATGCTCTTTCTCCCCAACGCCGACCGGTCGGTCTCGGCCTACGAGATCAGGAACGCCCCTGTCGAGACCGCCAGGCGCGAGGCCTCCAGATTCAACCGCATCGCCTATGCCGCCGCCCACGTGGTGGCCGATCCGCTGGCCGATAGCGACCCCTGGCTCACCCCCGCCATCGACTGGGACAGGACGATGGCCTTCCGCCATCACCTGTGGGACCTCGGCTTCGGCGTGGCGGAAGCGATGGACACCGCCCAGCGCGGCATGGGGCTCGGCTGGCCCGAGGCCCGCGAGCTTATCGAGCGCGCCCTGAAGGAGGCGAAGACCCGCTCCGGCGCGCTGATCGCCTGCGGCGCCGGCACCGACCATCTCGTGCCCGGCCCCGATGTCACCATCGACCGCATCATCGCAGCTTACGAAGAGCAGATCGAGGCGATCGAGGCGCATGGCGGGCGCATCATCCTGATGGCGAGCCGGGCGCTCGCCGCCGCAGCAAAAGGCCCGGACGACTATGCCCGCGTCTACGACCGCATCCTCGGCCAGGTGAAGGAGCCGGTCATCATCCACTGGCTGGGCGAGATGTTCGATCCCGCGCTCGACGGTTACTGGGGCGCTCCGGACCACATGGCGGCGATGGAGGTGGCGCTCGGCGTGATCGCCGCCCATGCGGACAAGGTGGACGGTATCAAGATCTCGCTTCTGTCGAAGGAAAAGGAAATCGCCATGCGCCGCCGCCTGCCCGCAAGCGTGCGCATGTATACGGGCGACGACTTCAACTATGCCGAACTGATCGCCGGCGACGATGAGGGCCACTCGGACGCGCTTCTGGGCATCTTCGACGCCATCGCGCCGGCGGCCTCCGCCGCCCTTGCGGCGCTGGGGGCCGGCGAGGAGAAGAAGTTCTTCGACCTGCTCGACCCGACCGTTCCGCTCTCGCGCCACATCTTCAAGGCGCCGACGCGCTTTTATAAGACGGGCGTCGTCTTCCTCGCCTATCTCAACAGCCTGCAGGACCACTTCACCATGATCGGCGGTCAGGAATCGGCACGCTCGACGCTGCATCTGGCCGAGCTCTTCCGGCTTGCCGATCAGGCGCGCGTGCTGATCGATCCAGACCTTGCCACGGCCCGCATGCGCCAGGTGATGGCCGTTCACGGCATCGCGCAGCCATGACGGGCACGGCACCGCGCATACGCCTGATCGCGGCCGACGCATTCGAGCGGCCCGTGCCCTTCCGCTTTGCCTTCCGTTTCGGCGTGGCCGAGGTAACCTCGGCTGCGCAAGCCTTCCTGCGCGTGCGCATCGCCGACGAGGCGGGGCGTGAGGCGGTTGGCTGGTCGGCGGAAATGATGATGCCTAAATGGTTCGACAAGAGCCCCGAGCTTTCGCCGGCCGAGAACACGGACCAGCTCAGAACCTCCCTGCGGCTGGCCAAGGATGTCATGCTGACCGCCGGCTCCGACACGGCCTTCGGCCTGCACGCGGCGGTGGAGCCCGCCCATCACGCGGCCGCAGCGCGCGCCGGCCTTAACGGCCTCATCGCCTCCTTTGGCCTGGCGCTCGTCGACCGCGCCGTCATCGACGCGCTCGGCCGGCTCCAGGGAGTGCCTGTGCAAAAGCTGGTGAACCAGAACAGCCTCGGCATCGACGCCCGCACGGCGCCGGACCTTGCCGGCTTCGACCTCGACGCCTTCCTTGCCGGCCTGTCGGTGCCGGGAAGTATCGAGGTCCGCCATACGGTCGGCCTCGGCGACGCGCTCGTCGCCGACGACCTCGCCAAGCGCCTCAACGACGGCCTGCCGGAGACGCTCGAAGAGGTCATCGCGGCGTACGGCCACCGCTATTTCAAGCTGAAGATCTCCGGCGACGTGGCCGCCGATGTTGCCCGCCTCACCCGCATCGCCGCCGTCCTCGACCGCCTCCAGCCCGACTACCGGGCAACACTAGACGGCAACGAGCAGTATGAAGACGAGGCGCACGTGCTGGCGCTGCTGGACGCCATGGAGGCCGAGCCGGAGCTTATACGGCTGCGCGAGCGCATCCTGTTCCTCGAACAGCCCATCGCCCGCGCCAAGGCGCTCGCCTCCCCCGTCACCAAGCTTGCCGCCCGTATCGCCGTGGAGATCGACGAGTCGGACGCCGATATCGAATCTTTCGTGACCGCGAAGGGCCTCGGCTACACCGGCATATCGTCGAAGTCCTGCAAGGGCTTCTACCGCGCCCTGCTGAACCGCGCCCGCATGGCGAAATGGAATGCGGAAGCCGGCTCCGACACATATTTCATGTCGGCGGAGGACCTCACCACGCAAGCCGGCATCGGCATCCAGCAGGACCTTGCGCTCGCCGGCCTGATCGGCGCCGAACACATCGAGCGCAACGGCCATCACTTCGTCGACGGCATGGCGGGCGCGCCGGATGCCGAGGCCGCAGCCTACCTTGCCGCCCACGGCGATCTCTACCACAGCCAGAACGGCCGCACGCGGCTCAACATCCACGACGGCCAGTTGTCGCTCGGCACGATCGCCGGTGCGGATGGCCTCGGCTCGGCAGTGGAGCCGGACTGGTCGGCCATGCAGCCATTGGCTTAGTAATTTTAGGAGATGCTTTCGCCCCTCGCGCCCCCCTCTGTTCTACCGGGCATCTCCCCCACGAGAGGGGAGATTATGCCGGCCGTTCGCTCAGGCACCTTTTTCTGCAACGCCACCAGTTGGCGAAAGCTGATCTCCCACCGTGTGGGGGAGATGTCGGGCAGGACAGAGGGGGCCGCGAAGGGGCGAGAGCAGAAACCGCCGCAGGCAACATCAGGGAGGAACCCGCACCATGAGCCTTGAAGGCCGTCTGTCGATCAATCTCGCCACCACGCGCGGAAGCTGGGGCTTTGCGGAGGCCGTCGATGGCTGCCTCAAGCACGGCATCACGGCAATCGCCCCCTGGCGCGACCAGGTGGAGGCGATCGGGCTCAAGGAGGCTGCCCGCATCGTCGAGACGAACGGGCTTCGGGTGACAGGGCTTTGCCGCGGCGGCATGTTCCCCGCCGAGGACAAGGCGGGCCTTGAGGCGAATATCGACGACAACAAGCGCGCCATCGACGAGGCGGCCGCGCTCAAGGCCGACTGCCTCGTGCTCGTGGTCGGCGGCTTGCCTGGCACCTCGAAGAATATGCCGGAGGCGCGCAAAATGGTGGCCGACGGCATCGCCGCCATCCTGCCTTACGCGCGCGAAGTGGGCATGCCGCTCGCCATCGAGCCTCTGCATCCCATGTACGCGGCCGACCGCGCCTGCGTGAACACCCTCTCCCAGGCGCTGGACCTGTGCGTGGAGCTCGGCGAAGGTGTCGGTGTAGCCGTCGACGTCTACCATGTCTGGTGGGACCCGGAGCTTGCCACCCAGATCGCCCGCGCCGGCCAGATGGGCGCCATCCTTGCCCACCACATCTGCGATTGGCTGGTGCCCACCACCGACCTCCTGCTCGACCGCGGCATGATGGGCGACGGCGTCATCGACCTGCCGGCCATCCGCCGCATGGTCGAGGAGGCGGGCTTCAACGGCCCTCAGGAGGTGGAAATCTTCTCGCGCGACAACTGGTGGAAACGCCCCGGCGACGAAGTGCTCTCCACATGTATCGAGCGCTTCGAGACCGTGTGCTGAAAAACCGAGGGCGCGGCGGGAACGATGGCTGGACAAGCCATATTCCCGTGCTAGCCAAGCGCCCATGATTCGACTGATCGAAAACGCCGGCTTGAGACGGGCGGCATGCCTTCTGCTTGTCGCCTTAACGTGCGCTGCCTGCGCGGCGCGACCCGAACGCTCGCTGGAGCCGGTTGCCGACCTTGAAGGCCTGCGCCGGGCATCCCTTGCATTCGTCAACGAGGAGCGCGCCCGCCAAGACCTGCCGGGCCTTAAGCTGACGACGCCGATCAACGCCGCAGCCCAGGTTCATGCCGAGGACATGGCGCGGCGCGACTTTTACAGCCACCGCTCGCCCCAGGGCCAGGACGTGGCGGATCGCTACCGCGCCAATGGCGGTGGGCTGTGGGACATCATCGCCGAGAACATCGCCTCGTGCATCGCCTGCCGGGCGCCCACCGAACAGCTGCGGGAATTCCACGCCGGCTGGATGAGGAGCCCTGGCCACCGCCGCAATATCCTCGACCCGCGGGTGAAAAGTTTCGGCTTCGGGATCGCTTCCGCCGGCGGCAGGCTTTACGCGGTACAGGCCTTCGTGGGCGAGCGCGGCGAAACCGTTTCTCAGACGATCCCGCCGCCCGTGCCGATGATCGCCGGCCGCTCCGCCGCGGCCTTCGCCCGGTAGCCGCTGGCGCGATAAGCGGCCACCGGGTCGACCGCGCCGCCGGATTTCAGCCGCGCCATGGCGAGGATCGGCCCCACGTCCGTGCGGAAAGCGGCCTTCAGCGTCTCGCTCGCCATCAATGCATCGTTCTCCTCCTGGAAGGCCGCAAGCGCCTTGCGGTCCACCAGAAGCGCCTGGGCGAAGGCGCGGGTGACCTCGATCGCCGAGACCATCAGGCTTTCGATCGGATCCGTCACGTTATGGCTCTGGTCGAGCATGTGCGCGGGGTCGAAGCCTGGCGCGCCGCGCTTTTCCGCCTCGACCAGCTCGTTAAAGACGAGGAACAGCCGGTAGGGATCGATGGAGCCGGCGTCGAGGTCGTCGTCGCCGTATTTCGAATCGTTGAAGTGGAAGCCGCCCAGCTTGCCGAACTGGATGAGCCGCGAGACGATCATCTCGATATTCACGTTCGGCGCGTGGTGGCCGAGATCGACGAGGCAGAAAGCCTTCGGCCCCAGTTCCCGCGCGATCATGTAGTTGGTGCCCCAGTCCTGCACGACGGTCGAATAGAACGCCGGCTCGTACATCTTGTGCTCGGTGAAGAGGCGCCAGTCGTCCGGAAGGGCTGCGTAGACCTCCTTCATCGAAGAAAGGTAGCGCTCGAAGGCACGTGCGAAATCGCTCTGGCCGGGGAAGTTCGAGCCATCGCCGATCCACACGGTCAATGCCTTTGAGCCGACCGCCTTGCCGATCTCGATGCATTCCAGATTGTGCTCCACGGCCTGCGCGCGCGTCGCCGCGTCCGTGTGCGAGAGGGAACCGTACTTGTAGGAATGGGCCTGGCCGGGGTGGTCCTGGAAGGTATTGGAGTTCATGGCGTCGAAGCGGAGGCCGAAGCGGCTTGCCGCCTCCTTCAGGCGGGCAGGCTCCGCCTTGTCCCACGGGATGTGCAGCGAGATCGTCGGCGTGGCGCGGGTGAGCTGCTGGATGACGGCGCAGTCCTCGATCTTGTCGAAGATATCGCGCGGCTCGCCGGGACCGGGAAAGCGTGCGAACCGCGTACCGCCCGTACCCACGCCCCATGAGGGGACGGCGACGGAAAAGGCGGCGACACGGTCGCGGACGGCATCGATGGCGATGTCACGGCGGGCGAGCTTTTCGCCTAAGGCTTCGTAGTCGCGCTCAAGGGCGGCCTCGTACGCGGCGTTCTCGCGCTCGATGAGGTCTGTGGCGATCGGGTGTTCGGTCATTTTCTCCTCCCGGGACTGTCAGTTTAGACGCCGCGCACTGCCTCACCGCGTAAAGCTCTGCGCATTCCCCGCGTCGACATTGAGAATATTCCCCGTCGACTTCGCCGACATCTCCGACACGAAGAAGAACACCGCCTCCGCCACATCCTCCGGATAGACGCTGCGCTTCAGAAGCGAGCGTTTGCGGTAGTGTTCCTCCAGTTCGTCCGGGCTCATATTATAGGCGGCCGCGCGCTGCTCGCGCCACTCGCCGGACCAGATCTTGGAGCCGCGCAAGACCGCGTCCGGGTTCACCGTGTTGACGCGGATGCCGAATTCCGCCCCCTCCAGCGCCAGGCAGCGCGCGAGGTGGATTTCGGCGGCCTTGGCCGTGCAATAGGCGGCCGCGTTGGGCGAGGCCGCAAGGCCGTTCTTCGAGGCGATGAAGACGATCTCGCCACCGGTCTTCTGCCGCTTCATCAGCCGGAAGGCCTCGCGCGCGACAAGGAAATAGCCGGTGGAGAGGATTTCCATGTTGCGGTTCCACGTGGCAAGATCCGTTTCGTCAACGGGTGCGGCCGAGGAGATGCCGGCATTGGAGACGAGGATGTCGAGCCCACCGTATTCGCGCGCAGCGAAGGCAAAGGCATCGGCCGCGTCGGCCTCGCTTGTCACGTCCAGCTTTATCTGGCGCACGAGATCGGCAGAGTACCGGCCGGCAAGCTCCGTCTGTGCCGCCTCCAGCGCTCCCTTGTCGATGTCCGCCAGCGCCACGCAAGCGCCGTCGTCGAGCAGGCGCTCGGCGGTCGCCTTGCCGATACCCCCTGCCCCGCCGGTGATCAGCGCCACTTTGCCGGCAAGTGGCCGGGGCTTGGGCAGGCGCTGAAGCTTTGCCTCCTCCAGCACCCAGTATTCGATGTCGAACGCCTCCTGCTCGGGCAGACCGACATAGGCCGACACGCTGGAGGCCCCGCGCATGACGTTGATGGCGTTGACGTAGAACTCGGCCGAAACGCGCGCCGTCGCCTTGTCCTTGGCGAAGGTGATCATGCCGACGCCCGGCACCAGATAGACCACCGCGTTGGGATCGCGCATGGGCGGGCTGTCGGGCCTCTTGCAGCGCTCGTAATAGGCGGCGTGCCCCTTGCGGTAGTCCTCCACCGCGGCCAAAAGGCCAGCAAGCGTCTTGTCGAGATCGGGTTTCGCCGGATCAAAATCGATGACCAGCGGGCTGATCTTGGTGCGCAGGAAATGGTCGGGACAGCTCGTGCCCTGCGCGGCGAGGCCTTCCATGTCGCGCGAAGCGACGAACTCCAGCACGGCAGGCTGGTCGTCGAAATGCCCCACCTTGCGCTCCGCACCCGAGATCATGCCGCGGATGGCGGGCATCAGCCGCTCGGCGATCCCGCGCCGCTCCGCCTCGGGTAGGACCGGCCGCACTTCGCCGCCAAAAGCGGGCTTGCCCCCCGTCTCCGCCTCGAACCATTCGATGGCGCGGTTGATGATGCGGATCGTCGTCTCGTAGCACTCTCTGGCCGTGTCGCCCCAGGTGAAGAGCCCGTGCCCGCCCAGCACCACGCCCTTGGCATCCGGGTTCTCGCGGCAGAATTTCTCAAGCCACAAGCCGAGCTCGAAGCCCGGCCGCTTCCACGGCAGCCAGCCGATCTCTTCGCCGTAGATCTTCGCCGTCAGGTCCTTGCTGTTCTTGGCCGCGGCGATGGCGATCACCGCGTCGGGGTGCATGTGGTCGACATGCCGGTAGGGCACATAAGCGTGCAGCGGCGTGTCGATGGAGGCGGCGCGCGGGTTCAAGTTGAAGGTGCAGTGAGGCAAGTACCCCACCATCTCGTCTTCGTATTCGACGCCCCGATAGAGCTTTTTCAGGCCTTCGAGCTTCTCCATATAAAGCGTGGCAAAACCGTCGAGCTTGATCGTGCCGACGTCGCCGCCCGACCCCTTTACCCACAGAACCTCGGCCGCCTCGCCCGTCAGCGGGTCCTTCTCCGTCACCTTGGCCGAGGTGTTGCCGCCGCCGTAATTGGTGATGCGCTTGTCGGAACCCAAGAGGTTCGACCGGTAGAGCAGGCGCTCCGGCTCGCTCATGGTCGCCGCCTTCGCCTCGTCCCAAAGGTCGGCAAGCCGCGTTCCGCCGCGCGTCTCAAGCATGGAATCCTCCCTCACAGCGCCCTCGGCGAGCGCACGTTTCGCGTCGACAAGGTGGCAAATGGGCCCTACCATGTCAATCAATATCGATCATGTTCACTCATATTGCACTGCAATATGCGCACTTGTGACGGAATGTGATTGACACTGCGCGTTTCCAATGCGTTAATTCGGCACGGAGGGAGGAACCATGCACGAAAAAGAACGCCACCGCATCATCCTGTCGGCCATCCAGGAGAAGCCGGTCGTCACCGTGCAGGAAATGGTGGATCTCACCGGCGCATCCGAGGCGACGATACGGCGCGATATCGCGGCGCTTCACGTGCAGCAGAAGCTGCGGCGCGTGCGCGGCGGCGCCGAGGCCAACACCCCGCCGCAGGTGATCGGCCTTGCCGGCCGCCCCTTCAAGGTCAACGAGACGCTGAACGCCGACAAGAAGCGGGTGATCGCCCGCGAGGCGGTGGAATTGTGCCGGGACGGAGAGCCGATCATCATCAACGGCGGCACCACCACCTTTCAGATGGTGCATTTCCTGGCCGGCCGCCGGATGCCCATCCTCACAAATTCCTTCGTCATCGCCGAGCATCTTCTGAAACATTCGAAGAATACGGTGGTGCTGCCGGGCGGCACGATCTACCGCGAGCAGAACATCGTGCTGTCGCCCTTCGACAACGACGTGACGGCCAATTTCTACGCCCGCCGCATGTTCATGGGTGCCCAGGGGCTGGGCCCGCTCGGCCTCATGGAGGGCGACCCGCTGCTGATCCAGGCCGAGCAGAAGCTGATCAACCAGGCCGACGAACTGGTGGTGCTGGTCGATTCGTCCAAGTTCCGCCAGCGCTCGAGCCTCATCCTGTGCGGGCTGGAACGGATCGCCACGGTGATCACCGACGAAGGCGTGACCGACCGCGAGGCGAAGATGCTGGAGGCCTCGGGCGTCAGCCTGATCGTGGCACGCGGAACGGCACGAGGCCAGGAGGAGACTTCCCTGCCAGCATGAGCGGGCAGGGCCGATGAAGCAAGCGCTCAAGGGAGGAAACAATGAGCACTCTAAGGAAATTGCTGGTAACCGCGGCGGCCACCGCCGCATTGACCATCGGCGCGGTCCAGGCGCACGCACAGGACAATGTGCGCATTGCGCTGGTCGTCAAGGCGCTCGGCATCGGCTTCTTCGAAGCCGCCAACGAAGGCGCCCAGGAAGCAGCCGAAGAATTGGGCAATGTCGAGATCATCTACACCGGGCCGACCGATACCACGGCCGAAGGTCAGATCGAGGTCATCAACTCGCTGATCGCCCAGAACGTCGACGCCATCGCCGTTTCGGCCAACGACACCGATGCGCTGGTGCCGACTTTGAAACGCGCCATGGACCGCGGCATCACCGTGATCTCCTGGGACTCCGGCGTCGCCCCTGAAGGCCGGCAGATGAACCTCAACCCGTCGTCCAACCAGCTCATCGGCGAGATGTGCGTGAAGATGGCGGCCGAGCATCTGCCCGAGGGCGACGGCGAGGTGGCGATCCTTTCGGCCTCGGCCACCCACACCAACCAGAACAACTGGATCGCCGAGATGAAGAAGGTCCTGCCGGACTATCCCGGTGTGAACCTCGTCACCACGGTCTATGGCGACGACCTCGCCGACAAGTCCTACCGCGAGGCGCAGGGCCTCATCCAGAGCTACCCTGACCTGAAGGCCATCATCGCCCCAACCTCGGTCGGCATCGTTGCCGCGGCACAGGCCGTCACCGACGCCGGCAAGGCGGGCGAGATCAACGTCACCGGTCTGGGGCTGCCCTCGGAGATGGCCGGCCACGTGGAGTCCGGCGCCTCGAAGAGCTTCGCCATCTGGAACCCGATCGACCTCGGCTACGCCGCCACCATGATCGCCTACAACCTGGCGACCGATCAGGCGACGGCCGAGCCGGGCGCGGAGATCCCGATGGGCCGGGTCGGCACGGTGACGCTCGACGAGAACAACGAGGGCGCCATGGCCGAACCCTTCGTCTACGACGCCTCGAACATCGACAAGTTCAAGGATATCTTCTGAGAGGTTGCCGATCCCCCTCCCCCTTGTGGGGAGGGGTAAGGGGTGGGGGTCGACGCGACGGGTGCAACATTTGAAACCCGGCACACGGCCTTTACCACCTCCACCCGACCTCGCCGGCAAGCCGGCGGGCCCACCCTCCCCACAAGGGGGAGGGGAAGGGCGCCTCCACGGCCCAACGTGATAAAGTCGCACAATGCTCCAACAAGCCCGATCTGCTACGGTGAAGAAGGCCCCTAGCCCGGCCAACGAACCCGTCCTCGCGCTCTCCGGCATCTCCAAGAGCTTCCCCGGCGTGCGCGCGCTTTCCGGCGTGTCGCTGGAGCTCTATCCCGGCACGGTCACCGCCCTCGTCGGCGAGAACGGAGCCGGCAAGTCGACGCTGGTGAAGATCCTCACCGGCATCTACCAGCCGGACGAAGGTGCGATCCGGCTCAGCGGTGAGGAGGTCTCCTTCCCCACGGCGTATGACGCCACGCAGGCCGGTATCACGGCTATTCACCAGGAAACCGTTCTCTTCGACGAACTCTCCGTGGCCGAGAACATCTATCTCGGCCACGCCCCGCGAGGCTCTCTCGGCCTTATCGACCGGGCCCGCATGAACCGCGACGCCGCAGCCGTCCTCAAGCGCATCGGCGCGGCGATCGACCCCGATGCCCGCCTGCGCGACCTCGGCATTGCCAGCAAGCACCTCGTCGCCATCGCCCGCGCGCTGTCGGTCGAGGCGCGCATGGTCATCATGGACGAGCCGACGGCGGCTCTCTCTTACAAAGAGATTGAGGAACTTTACGCGTTAGTCGAGCGGCTGAAGGCGGAAGGCAAGGCCATCCTCTTCATCAGCCACAAATTCGACGAGATCTTCCGCATCGCCGACCGCTACACGGTCTTCCGCGACGGCGAATGCGTCGGCGCCGGCCTCATCTCGGAGACCGACCACGATGCGCTGGTGCGCCTGATGGTGGGCCGGCCGGTGGGGCAGATTTTCCCCAAGCGCGACGTCGAGATCGGCGAACCTGTGCTGACCGTCTCCGGCTACAGCCACCCGACCGAGTTCGCCGACATCGGCTTCGAACTGAAGCACGGCGAGATCCTCGGCTTCTACGGCCTCGTCGGCGCTGGCCGTAGCGAATTGATGCAGGCGCTGTTCGGCGTCACCAAGCCTTCGCGGGGGGCGGTCAGGATCGGCGGCGAGGTGGCCGTCATCCGCAGCCCCGCCGAGGCCATCCGCCGCGGCATCGTCTACGTGCCGGAGGAGCGTGGCCGCCAGGGGGCGATCGCCGGCCTGCCCATCTTCCAGAACGTCACCCTGCCGTCCCTTTCGCGCACCTCGCGCCGGGGCTTCCTGCGCCTTGCGGAAGAGTTCAAGCTGGCCCGCCAATACACCTCCCGCCTCGACCTGCGCGCGGCAAGCCTCGACCGCGACGTCGGCACGCTGTCGGGCGGCAACCAGCAGAAGGTGGTGATCGCCAAATGGCTGGCCACCCACCCGAAGGTCATCATCCTCGACGAGCCCACCAAGGGCATCGACATCGGCTCCAAAGCGGCCGTCCACGAATTCATGAGCGAATTGGTGGCGGAGGGCCTGAGCATCATCATGGTTTCCTCCGAAATCCCGGAGGTCCTCGGCATGTCGGACCGCGTGATCGTCATGCGCGAGGGCCGGATCGTGGGTGAATATGCGCGCAAGGGACTCACTGCGGAGATGCTGGTGAGGGCTGCGGCGGGGATTGGAGGGAACGATGCGAATCGGAAGTGAAGGGGCGGTAGTCCATCCGTCTCTACATCCCACAAGGCCCTAGCCCATGTCCAAACTCCTCAAATCCCGCGAACTGCTCCTGGCTGCGGTCATCGCCCTGCTCCTGGCCGTCATAGCCTGGCGCTTCCCCGGCTTTGTGCGGCCGCGCAACCTCGCCAATGTCTTCAACGACACCTCGATCCTCATCATCCTGGCGCTCGGCCAGATGATGGTCATCCTCACCCGCTGCATTGATCTTTCCATGGCGGCGAACCTGGCGCTCACCGGCATGACCGTGGCGATGCTGAACGCGGCGATGCCGGGCATCCCGGTCCCTCTCCTGATCGCGCTCGGCGTCCTCCTCGGTGCGGCCCTCGGCGCCTTCAACGGCATTCTTGTGTGGAAGGTCGAGATCCCGCCCATCGTCGTCACGCTCGGCACGCTCACCATCTTCCGCGGCATCATCTTCGTGATGTCGGGCGGCGCCTGGATCAATGCGCACCAGATGAGCGCAGCCTTCAAGGCGTTCCCGCGCACGCCTCTCCTCGCCCTGCCGGTCCTCTCGTGGGTCGCGCTCTTCGTGGTTGCCCTGATGGCTGTGGTCATCACGCGAACGCCGCTCGGCCGCGCCTTCTACGCCGTCGGCGGCAATCCGACGGCCGCCGTCTATACGGGCATCGACGTCGGCCGCACACGCTTTGCCGCCTTCACCTTCGCCGGCGCGCTGGCAGGGCTTTCAGGCTATCTCTGGGTGTCGCGCTACGCGGTGGCCTATGTCGACATCGCCGGCGGCTTCGAGCTTGACATCATCGCCGCCTGCGTCATCGGCGGCATCTCCATTGCCGGCGGCATCGGCTCGGTAGGCGGCGCGGTGCTCGGCGCGCTGTTCTTCGGCGTCGTCAAGAACGCGCTGCCCGTCATCAACATCTCGCCTTTCTGGCAGCTCGCCATCTCCGGCGGCGCCATCATCCTCGCGGTCGCCTTCAACGCCCGCGCGGAGCGCAGACAAGGCCGGCTCATCCTCAGGAACAGGGAGGCCGCGGCATGAACGCCCCTTCGACAGGCTCAGGGCCACGCGCCATCCCCGACCGGCTGGAAGGCCGGTGGACCTCGCTCTTCAAGAGCTGGGAGACGCTGCTCATCGCCGTCGCTATCGTCGTTTTCGTGGTCAACGCGCTTTCCTCGCCCTACTTCCTCAACGCCTGGAACCTCTCGGACGCCACCTTCAATTTCACCGAGAAGGCGATGATCGCCATGGCCATGGCGCTGCTGATCATCTCGGGCGAGATCGACCTTTCCGTCGCCGCCATCATCGCGCTCGCCTCCACGGCCATGGGCGTGGCGCTGCAATACGGCGCCGGCACGCCGGAGCTGGTGCTCACCGGCCTTCTCGTCGGGCTTCTATGCGGCGCCTTCAACGGCTGGCTCGTCACCGGGCTTGGCCTGCCGTCCATCGTGGTGACCATCGGCACCATGAGCCTCTTCCGTGGCATCGCCTACATCATCCTCGGCGACCAGGCCTTCACCGGCTATCCGCCCAGCTTCGCCTGGTTCGGCCAGGGATATGTGTGGTGGGTGATCTCCTTCGAGCTGGTGCTGTTTGCGGCAATCGCTCTTTTCTTTGGCATCCTGTTGCACTGGACGAGCTTCGGCCGCACGGTCTACGCCATCGGCAACAACCCTGTCGGGGCGCTCTTTTCCGGCGTGCGGGTGGGACGCACCAAGTTCATCCTCTTCCTCATGACCGGGCTGATGTCGGGCATCGCCGCCATCTGCCTCACCGCGCGTCTCGGCTCGACGCGGCCTTCCATCGCCTTCGGCTGGGAGCTCGAGGTGGTGACGATGGTGGTGCTCGGCGGCGTCAGCATCCTGGGCGGCTCGGGCGGTATTCCCGGTGTCGTCATCGCCGCGATCATCATGGGTCTCGTCACCTTCGGCTTCGGGCTTGCCAACGTACCGGGCATCGTCATGTCCATCTTTGTCGGCCTGCTTCTCATCACCGTCATCGGAGCGCCGATGCTGTGGCGGCGGCTCAAGAGGGAGCATTCGGCGTGACGGGTTCCATCCGCCATGTCGCCGTCATCGACATCGGCAAGACCAATGCCAAGCTGGCGCTGGTCGACCTCGAGCGCGGCGCGGAGACCGACCAGCGCCGCACGCCGAACGTGGTGCTGACGGACGGCCCCTACCCCCACTACGATATCGAAGGCCTGTGGTCCTTCATCCTCGAAAGCCTCTCCGCCTTGCGGCGGGAAAGCCCCATCGACGCCGTCTCCGTCACCACCCACGGGGCCACGGCCGCGCTGACCGACGGCCAGGGCGCGCTCGCCCTGCCGGTGCTCGACTACGAGCATGAGGGACCGGAGGAGACCGCCGCCGTATATGATGCCGTCCGTCCGCCCTTCGCCGAGACCGGCTCGCCGCGCCTGCCGGTCGGCCTCAATCTCGGCGCTCAGCTATTCTGGCAGAGACAAGCTTTTCCCGACGCCTTCGCCGACGCGCGGACGATCCTCCCCTACCCGCAATACTGGGCCTGCCGGCTGACCGGCGTGGCCGCAAGCGAGGTCACCTCCCTCGGCTGCCACACGGATCTCTGGTCGCCCTCCACTGGCGACTTCTCCAGCCTCGTCGAGCGCGTGGGCTGGCGGCCGCTCATGCCGCCCATGCGGCCGGCAAGCGCGAAGCTCGGTCCCGTCCTGCAGTCGGTGGCGGAAGCGACCGGCCTCGACCCTTCGACGCCGGTCCTGTGCGGCGTGCACGATTCCAACGCCTCGCTGCTGCCGCATCTCGTTGGCCGCCGCCCGCCCTTCTCCGTCGTCTCGACGGGCACCTGGGTGGTGACCATGGCCATCGGCGGCAAGGAGCCCGACCTCGATCCGCGACGCGACACGCTGGTCAATGTCAACGCCTTCGGCGACCCGGTGCCCTCGGCCCGCTTCATGGGCGGGCGGGAGTTCTCCCTGCTGACCGAAGGCCGGGAGAACTGGACGGAAGAGGACGCCGAGGCCGTCCTGAAGAAACGGCTCTTCCTCCTCCCGTCCGTGCAGCAGGGCTCCGGCCCCTTTCCCGACCGCAAATCCGAGTGGCGCGGCGAAGCCGCCGGCACCGGCGAAAAGCAGGCGGCCGCCTCATTCTACCTGGCACTGATGACGGCAACCTGCCTTGAGCTGGTCGGCGCGGCAGGCGAGACGATTGTCGAAGGCCCCTTCGCCGGCAACACCCTCTTCACGCGCATGCTGGCCGCTGCCACCGCCCGCCCCGTTATCGCCGACCTTACCGGCGCCACCGGCACCAGCATCGGCGCCGCGCTTCTGGCCGCGGAGGCCCATAGGGATCATGAGCCCCAGGCGCAAAAAAGCCGGCCCACCGCCAGTCCGGGTGCCGCGTGGGATGCCTACGCGCGGGCGTGGAAGGCCGAAACCGGCGCAGTATCCAAATAGCAAAAACTTCGATTGCGGACGGCGACGTTGGCAGCACGTACGTGCCGACAGCGCTCGCCTCCCCTTGACGTTGGGCTTGATTAATGTACTAATATATTAGTATAGAGGTTTCTGGATAACGGGGACCGCACCAGGGAGGAATAATATGAACATCGGTCGCATCTTTTGGCCGGCGGCGGTGGCTGCCGTCGTGGCGATGCCGCTCGGCGCTTCTGCCGCCGACTACACACTCAAGCTCGGCTCCGTCCTTGCGCCCACCGACCCGCTGCAGGTGGCGGCCGAGGGCATGAAGAAGGCGGTGGAAGAGCGCTCCGGCGGCAGGCTGGAGATCGAGCTTTATCCGAGCTCCCAGCTGGGCGACACGCAGGACATGATGGACCAGGCGGCGGCCGGCGCCAATGTCGGCACCTTTGTCGAGGCTTCGCGTGTCTCCGTCTTCGTGCCGCAGTTCGACGTCCTGGTGGCGCCTTACGCCTTCGACAGCGTTGAGGAGATCGCCCGTTTCGTGGAGACCGACACCTTCGCGAATTGGAACGACCAGCTGCGCGAAAAGAGCGGCCTGACGCTCCTGTCGTTCAACTGGTACCAGGGGGCGCGGCATCTTCTGACCAAGAAACCCGTCAGCACGCCGGCCGACCTCGACGGCGTGCGCGTACGCACCATCGGCCAGCCTCTATGGGTGGAGACCATCGGCGCGATGGGTGCGGTGCCGACGCCGCTCGCCTGGGCGGAGGTCTATCCCTCCATCCAGACCGGCGCTATCGACGGCGCCGAGGCGCAGCCATCGGCCATCTGGGGCTCCAAGCTGCACGAGGTGGTGAGCGATATCACGCTGACCGGCCACATCCATCTGATGAGCGGGCTCCTTGTCAGCGACGCCTGGCTGCAGTCGCTGCCCGAGGATCTGCGTGCGATCCTCACCGAGGAGGCGAAGACGTGGGGCGCCTCGGCACTGAAGGACAACGTGGAAAGCGCCGACAAGATCTTCGCCGACATCCGCGAGGCCGGGGTCAACGTGACGGAGATCGACACCACACCGTTCAAGGAAGCCGTCAAGCCCGTCTATGAAAAACTCAACCTGACGGAAATGGTGGACGAGGTCCGCGCCGCGCTTGGGGAATGACGCTCTTCCCTCTCCCCTTTGCGAGAGGGTTGTCGCGTGTGGAGTGGGGGTTCTGGCGAAGCCGAACTAAATACCTCATCCACATGCGACAGCCCCTCCCCTCACGGGGAGGGACCCAACCTTGACCGCCCCTCCCACCCACCGCAAAGTCTATCCGGCAGAATGACACAACCCGATCCTGTCCTGCTCCAGTCCGCCGACCGTGAAGGGAGGCTGCCGTTCGCGATGGCGCATCTTCTGACGGCCCTCAGAAAGGTCGAGCTCCTTCTGGCAATCTTCGTCCTTGGCGCCATCGTCGCGGTGGTGTTCGCCGGCACCATCGGCCGCTACGGCGGGCAACCGGTATTGTGGAGCGACGAGGTGGCGCAGGCGCTGTTTCCCTGGCTGGTCTTCCTGGCCGCTGATCTGACGCTGCAGCGCCGCGGTCACTTCCGCATCGATTTTGCCGTGAAGCCTTTGCCGGTCCCGCTGCAAGTCGTCCTGGAGCTGGCCATCAAGCTGGTGCTCCTCGCGCTTCTGGTGCTGCTCGTCCATTTCGGCATCAAACTGGTCGGCATATCGAAGTTCCGGCCGCTGCCGATGACCGGCGTTTCGACCGCCTGGGCGGCGGCGGCGCTGCCGGTCGGCTTCGCCCTGATGCTCATCACCATCGTCGAGCAGACGGTCGCCCTCCTTCGCGGCCAGTCGGGCTGTGACGACGCGGCGCGGGACGTCATGTGATGCTGACCGCCGTCGCGCTCCTCTTCTTCGTCTTCCTCTTCGTCAGCGTTCCGGTCGCCTTCGCGCTGGCGCTGGCGACGATCCCGGTCTTCATGCTTGGCGACTACATGCCGATGACCGTAGCGCTGCAGCGCATGTACGGCGCCACCCAGTCCTACCCGCTGCTCGCTGTCCCTTTCTTCATCCTGGCCGGCAACCTGATGAACAGCACCGGCATCACAGAGCGGCTCCTGCATTTCGCGCGGCTCCTCACCGGCTGGATGACCGGCGGCCTGGCGCAGGTGTCGATCGCCTTGAGCGCCTTGATGGGCGGCATCTCCGGCTCGGCGGTGGCCGACGCGGCAATGGAGGCGCGCCTGCTCGGCGACGCGATGGCGCAGCGCGGCTACCCAAGGGGCTTTTCCGCCTCCGTCATCGCCTTTTCCTCCATCATCACCGCGACCATCCCGCCCTCCATCGGCCTCATTCTGTTCGGCTTCGTGGCGGAGGTCTCGATCGGCCGGCTTTTGCTTGGCGGGGTTGTGCCGGGCCTCCTGATGACGCTCACGCTCCTTTTCACCACGGCGGTCATCGCCCGCAGGAACGGCTATGCGCCGGAGCTTGCCGAAAGGCCGCGCGCGGGCGAGGTCGGACGCGCTTTCCTGAGCTGCTTCTGGGCGCTCGCCTTTCCCGTCTTCCTGCTGGTCGGCTTCCGCTACGGCTTCTTCACGGCAACGGAAGCGGGTGCCATTGTCGTCGTCTACGCACTTATCGTCGGCGTCTTCATGCACCGCGAGCTCACTTTCGCGCGCTTCCTCAAGGCCATGGAGGATTCGGTGTGCGACATCGGCATGGTGATGCTCATCGTCGCCATGGGTGCCGTGCTCGGCCACGCGCTCACCATCGAGCAGGCGCCGCACGCCATCGCCGTTTTCCTCACCGACTTCGCCGGCGAACGTTACCTGACGCTGTTCGTCGTGCTGATCATCGTCTTCCTGGCAGGCACGATCATGGAGGCGACGGTGAACGTGCTCCTGATCACGCCGCTGGTGCTGCCGAGCCTGGTGCTCGCCGGCTTCGACCCGGTGCATGTCGGCGTCCTGATGATCATCCTCGTCACCATGGGCGGCAACACGCCGCCGGTCGGCGTCATCATGTACACGGTCTGCGGCATCCTCAAATGCAGCTTCACCGAGTTCATCCGCTGGTCCTGGCCGTTCTTGGCGGCCATGCTGGCGCTGGTGGCGGTGATGGCGCTCTTCCCGCAGGTGGTGCTGTTCCTCCCCGACGCGGTGATGGGGCCGGCGCGATGATCAGCGCTTCAGCCGAAGCTGTCGGGAAACCGCGCCGCCAGCTCGTCGAGTTTGCTCAGCGTTCCGGAGAGATGGCTGCGCATGGCCACACGCGCCCCTTCGACGTCGCCCGCCTCGACGGCGGCGAGGATGGCGCGGTGGTCGGCGATCACCTGCTGCATCTTTCCCTCGTCGGGCAGATGAAGGTGGAAGCGCCGCACCCGGTCGAGCTGGCCGCTGCGCTCGTCGATCAGGGCGTAGAGACCGAGCTTGTCGGCGGCGGCGAAAAGCTGCCGGTGGAACGCCTTGTCGAGCTTGACGAAATCCTGGAAATCGCCGTTCCGGTCACTGATGGCGACCTGCCGCGCGAAGGCGTCGCGGACGGGGGCGAGCCGGCTCTTGTCCGGGTCTGCGGCAATGAGGGCGATGATCTCCGTCTCCACGGCGGAGCGCAGGAATTGGTCTTCGCGCACACGCCCGGTGTCGATGCGCGTGACGACGGTGCGCGACTGCGGGAAGATCTCGACGAGCCCCTCCTTCTCCAGCCGCAGGATGGCGTCGCGCAGCGGCGTCTGGCTGACGCGATAGAAGTCGGAGAGCTCATTACGCGAGAGAGAGGTGCCCGGCGGCAGTTCCAGCGATATGATACGCTCGCGCAAATGGCCGTAAAGCTGGTCCGCCAGGGGAAGCTTGCGATCGAATGCCCAGTGCTTGGGCGCGGTTTCGGCCCGATTCTCGATGGCGGTATCCATGCTCTATCCCGTATTCCTGCCTCGAACGCCGCCGTAACCGGCCGTACACATTGCCTGTCCGATAGTGATATATTAATACATCACTTTCGGACAGGCGTCCAACACGAACACGCGGCGGGCGGAAATGGGTTGGGCGCCCGCGCCGCTCAAAGCCCTGCAAAGGCCGCTCGGCGGCAACTGGAGGACAGATGACGATCGCAAACAGGCGCTCCCCCGAAGATCTACGCAGCGCGCGCTGGATGGCGCCGGACGACTTCCGCTCCTTCGGTCACCGCTCGCGCACCATGCAGATGGGCTACGGTCCCGAGGACTGGGTGGGCAAGCCCGTCATCGCCGTCGTCAACACATGGTCCGATGCCCAGCCCTGCCACGCCCATTTCAAGCACCGCGTGGACGACATCAAGCGCGGCATCTTCCAGGCGGGCGGCTTCCCGATGGAGCTGCCGGCGCTTTCGCTCAGCGAGAATTTCGTCAAGCCCACCACCATGCTCTACCGCAACATGCTGGCCATGGAGACGGAAGAGCTGCTGCGCTCGCACCCGGTCGACGGCGCGGTGCTGATGGGCGGCTGCGACAAGACCACGCCGGGCCTTGTCATGGGCGCGCTCTCCATGGGACTGCCCTTTATCTACGTGCCGGCGGGGCCGATGCTGCGCGGCAACTACAAGGGCAAGGTGCTGGGCTCCGGCACCGACGGCTTCAAATACTGGGACGAGCGCCGCGCCGGCACCATCACCAAGGAGGAGTGGGTCGGCGTCGAGGCCGGGATCGCCCGCTCCTACGGCCACTGCATGACCATGGGCACCGCCTCCACCATGACGGCGATTGCCGAGGCCCTGGGCCTGACGCTGCCCGGCGCCAGCTCCATTCCCGCCGCCGATTCCAACCACCAGCGCATGTGCGCGGCCGCAGGCCGGCGCATCGTCGACATGGTGTGGGAAGACCTGACGCCCGAAAACATCCTCACCGAGGCCGCGGTGCGCAACGCCGCCACCGTGGCCATGTCCATGGGCTGCTCCACCAACGCCGTCATTCATCTGATCGCCATCGCCCGCCGGGCAGGCCTCGATCTGAGCCTGGAGGACCTGGATGCCATCGGCCACACCACCCCCGTCATCGCCAACGTACGCCCGGCTGGCGAGACCTACCTCATGGAGGATTTCTACTATGCCGGCGGCCTGCGCGCGTTGATGAACAATCTCGGCGACAAGCTCGACCGCGCCGCGCTCACTGTGACGGGCCGGCCGCTTGAGGAGGGACTGGAGGGCGCGGAGGTCTACAACGACGACGTCATCCGCACCATCGACAACCCCGTCTATCACGAGGGTTCGCTGGCCGTGCTCAAGGGCAACCTCGCCCCCGACGGCGCCGTCATCAAGCCCGCCGCCTGCGACCCGAAATTCTACAAGCATTCCGGCCCGGCACTCGTCGCCGACAGCTACGCGGACCTCAAGAAGATCATCGACGACGAAAACCTCGACATCTCACCCGACACCGTCCTGGTGCTGCGCAATGCCGGGCCGCAGGGCGGGCCGGGCATGCCCGAATGGGGCATGATCCCCATGCCCAAGGCGCTTCTGAAAAAAGGCCACCGCGACATGCTGCGCCTCTCCGATGCACGCATGTCCGGCACCTCCTACGGCGCCTGCGTGCTGCACGTGGCACCTGAAGCCTATGTCGGCGGCCCGCTGGCGCTCTTGAAGACCGGCGACATCGTCGAGATCGACGTCCCCAACCGCACGCTCGACATGCGCGTCAGCGATGAGGAACTCGCCGCCCGCCGCAAGGCCTGGACCCCGCCCGCCCCACGCTACGGCCGCGGCTACGGCTGGATGTTCTCCCGCCACATCCAGCAGGCCGACAAGGGTTGCGATTTCGACTTCCTTGGCACCGAGTTCGGCCCCAAGGTGGACGAGCCGGAAATCAATTGAGGGGTGCAAGCAGCATGACCAAGGAACCGCTTTCCGATGCCACCCGAGAGAAGCTGATGCAGGTCTCCGTCGCCACGCTGGCGACGGCCCTCTTCAAGCGCGGCCTGCGCAACCAGGTTATCCAGGACGTGCGCCCGGTGGCGCCCAAGGGGCGAAACATGGTCGGCCCCGCATTCACGCTCCGCTATATGCCCGCCCGCGAGGACCGCAACCGGCTTGAGGAGTTCCGCAACCCCGACCACCCCCAGCGCAAGGCCATCGAAATATGTCCGCCCGGCGCGGTCCTTGTGATGGACAGCCGCAAGGACGCCCGTGCCGCGTCGGCCGGCGACATCCTCATCACGCGGCTGATGGTGCGCGGCGGCGCCGGTGTCGTCACCGACGGCGGCTTTCGCGACGCAGCGGTGATCGGCGAACTCGACATCCCCGCCTACCATACCCGCCCCTCCTCCCCGACGAACCTGACGCTTCACGAAGCCATCGACATCGACGTGCCCATCGGCTGCGGCGATGTCGCCGTCTTCCCCGGCGATATCGTGGTGGGCGACGCGGACAGCGTCATCGTCATACCCGCGAATCTGGCCGACGAAGTGGCGGATGAGGCGGTCGAGATGACGGCTTATGAGGATTTCGTGGCCGAGCAGGTCAAGGCCGGCGCGACGATCATCGGCCTTTATCCGGCGACGAAGGATGAGAACCTCGAAAAGTTCGCCTTATGGCGGAAGGAGAAAGGTCGGTAGATCGCACTGCCCTATCAGTGCGCCTCTTTAGCTGTGGGTCCTCGGCGATCTTCCTCCACTAGATGTTTGCGACTGGATTTTCCGGATCGTTGCGGCAGATTCCAATCGAAGGGAACAGGAGGCTGCCGTGAAGGATGGTCTGGAGGCGAGGCGCGTGCGCATCACCGGCAGGGTGCAGGGCGTGAACTTCCGTGCATGGACCCGCGAGGAAGCCGAGCGGCTGGGGCTGACCGGTTGGGTGCGCAACGAGCCCGACGGCGCGGTGACGGCGCTGATCGTCGGGCGCGGGAGTGCGATCGAAACCATGCTGGAGCGGCTGGCGAAGGGCCCGCCGGCGGCTTCCGTTGCCGACGTCGCGACCGAGAGAGCCGACCCGGGAAAAGCGCCCAACCGGTTCGCGATCGTTTACTGAGCTACTTGTCCCCGCGCCAGTCCGGCAAGAGACCCGCCGCGCCCTTCAGAACGTCCCTTCGCTGTCTGCAGTAGCGGCAACACCGGTCTGAAGATCGTCCAGCGCATACGCGCGGATATAGTCAATCTGCATCTCGGCAGGCACGGCCAAGCCGTCATCGGGCTCGCCGGCGATACCGCCCACCGCGAGGTTGGCCAGCAGGTACATTTCCTTATGCATGTCGGCTGGTGTGGATGTGCGCGCAACCTCGACATCGTCGAAATACCAAACGAGGTCATCCTCGGTCCACAGCACGCCATAGGTATGAAAGCCCGAGGTGTCCGAGACGTTGACCGACGAGAGGATTTCGGTCTGGCTGCCCGTCTGTTTCGTGTGGGCGGTCAGGTCTAGCCTGTTCGGCTCCTGCCCGCGCATCTCCACGACATCGAGTTCGGGCGGCCACGACTGATCCTTCGGCAAAAGCCAGAAAGCCGGCCAGGTGCCATCGTTCTCCGGCATGTCGGCACGCATTTCGAAGTAGCCGTATTTCTGGGCAAAGGACTCGTAGGTCGTCAACAGGCCCGAGGTATACTCATAGTTCTCGATATAGGGGCGGATGTCCTCGGGCGCGCGCTCGGCAGTGATCGTGACAACGCCATTGTCCGTGCTGAACGGGTTGACCGGATTGGTGGGCTCGTAGTCGGGCTGGACGTACCACTGCAACTCTTCATTCTTGTAGAGTGTGCTCCCGTTCTCCCGGCCCCACCAGAAGTTCGTATCCCAGGTGCCGGACTCTCCGTTCCATAGATCCAGCGTGTTGAATTCATCCGAAAAGGTCAGCTGGAAATTCGACCTGTCGAGCTGAAGCTGGAATTGGCTTTCCTCGAACTGGCCGACGTTGGTGTCGGCGAAAACCAGGGTCTCGCCGCCGCCAAGGTCAAGGTGGACGTCATTGCCTGCTTGGGTCATTCCGGCCAGCACCTCCTCGAACGAGGTGATCCCGTAGCCGTTAAGGCGCACCGTGTCCTCGGCCGCAAAGTCGAGGATCAGGTCGCTCCCGTTGCCGGCTTCGATGTTGAATATATCGGCACCCCCGCCGCCTTTGAGAACGTCGTCGCCCTTGCCGCCATCCAGCGTTTGCGAGCGGTCTCCGCCCATGACGATGTTGTCGGCATCGTTGCCGAAGGCATAACGCCCGTTGCCGGTGACTTTCAGGTTCTCGAAATTGTCCGGCAAGGCGTAGCTCATCCAGGTGACGATCGTGTCGACGCCCTCGTCGGAGGCTTCGCTAACGCGGTTGGTCGCCGAATAGAGACGATATATGTCGTCGCCAGCGCCGCCATACATGGTGACGTCGACGCTCGCATCGCCCCACATCGTGTCGTTACCGGCGCTGCCGTAAAGCTCGGGGCCGGCATCCGACGCCGAGTAGTGGTTGACCGAGGCTCCGCTATAGAAAAGCGGGACGCCCTTGGCGTTGAGCACGCTGTTCTCCGGTGCGTCGTCGATCGTGAACTGGCTCTCATCGAGCTGGTCGATGGTGGTGTTCGCGAATACAAGTATCTCGCCCCCGCCGAGGTCGACCCGAACATCGGTGCCCGACTGGACCATCCTCGCCTTGAGGTCGGCGAATGAGGTTATCCCGTATCCTTCGATGCGGACCCTGTCCTCTGCCGTGAAATCGAGGATCAGGTCGCTTCCATTGCCGGCTTTGATAAAAAATTTGTCGGCTCCCGCGCCGCCCTTAAGCACATCGTCGCCCTTGCCGCCGTCGAGGGTCTGGGTCCCGTTCTTGCCCAGAATGATGTTATCGGCATCGTTGCCGGTGGCCTGGCGCCCGTCGCCGGTAACCCTCAGGTTCTCGAAATTGTCCGGCAACGTGTAATCCATCCAGGTGACGATCGTGTCGACGCCTTCGCCCGGCGCTTCGAATGCCCTGTTGGTCGACGAGTACAGGTAGTAGATATCGTCGCCGGCGCCGCCATACATGGTGACATCGACACTGCCGTCGCCCCAGAGGGAGTCATGGCTGTTCGTGCCATATAGCTGCGGCCCGGAGTTCGTTGCCGAAAAGTGGTTGACGGACTTGGTGCTGTAAGGGAGAGGGACACCTCGGGCGTTTAGAATAGTGCTCATCACGAGAATCCTGTACCTGAAATTCGGTGCCTGGCATCCAAGCTAGCATCCAATGTCGTACACGACGACCGGGCCGGCGCTAACGTTATGCGACATAACGTTACAAGCGAGCCGGGCGCTGAATTGGCGGTCCTTCCGTTGAGACCTATTCTTCCCGAAACGCCCGGCTGAAGCTGTCGATCACCGGTTTTGCCAGATACTCGAAAAATGTGCGCTCGCTGGTATTGATGTAGGTCTCGACGGGCATGCCTGGATATATCTGCTCCAGCGTTATCTCCGGGGGCAGCGCGTCAGTCATGCGCAGGCGCGCCGTATAGTAGGCCTGTTCATTGTCCGGGTTGACCAGCCGGTCGGCCGAGAGATAGATCACCGTCGCATCGACGGTCGGCGTCGTGCGGGCATTCAACGCGCTGAACCGCAACCGCGCCTCCTGCCCGATTTTGACGACATCCACGTCCTGGGGGGAGACACGCGCCTCGATCACAAGGTCGGTGGCGGTCGGCAGAAGCTCGAGCAATGGGTCACCTGGCCGGACGACGCTGCCGCGGCTGTTATAGGCCATCTTGACGATAATCCCGTCGCTCGGCGCACGGATCACGACCCGATCGAGGACGGCTTTCGCGGCACGCCGCTGCTCCTGCGCGTCGGCAATTTCAACACGGACATCGTTGAGTTCAGAGACAGCTGCCTCGACGCGCTGGGTCTTCAGCCGGGCGATTTGCTCCTCGGCCTCGGCGATTTGCGTGCGTGAAGTCAAAATGGAGGCCTTGGTCTGGCCAAGCTGGCCCAGCAGATCGGCCTCGCTTCGCAGCAAAGCCGTGTACTCCGACCGGTCCGTCAAGCCCTTGTCCAGCAGCCCCTTTTTCCGTTCCGCCTCGTCCCGGACAATTTCGAGTTGCCGTTCGACCGCAACCTGCTGGGCCGCCATCCCCTCGATTTGGTCCTTCAGCGCGCTTATGCGCTGGTTCAGGATAAACAGTTCCTGGCGATGACGCGCAAGACGCGTATCGAACTCCGTCTTCTGCTCGGCTAAAACACCGTCTTCACCTTCGGAACTCGCCATTTCCTCAAGGCTCTCCGGAAAGATCAAACTATCGGCACCGTCCCACTCGGCCGCCAGCCGCTCGGCACGGGCCATAAGGGCGACAAGCTGCTTCTGAAGGCGATTGTACTGGGCGCGGGCACTGGTCCCGTCGAGCTCGAAAAGGGGCTGGCCGGCATTGACGCGGTCGCCTTCGCGGACGAGGATCTTGTCGATTATCCCGCCTTCCAGATGCTGCACACGCTGGTTCTGCCCGCCCGCCGCAACGACCCCCGGCGCGATAGCCGCCCCTGAAAGCGGAGCAAGCGACGCCCAGGCGCCAAAGCCGAAGACGAAGAGAAGTGTCGAGGCGAGCCCGACGGTCGAGACCAGCCGCGTGCTGGTCTTGACGTTCCTTGCCCAATCAGCCCTGGCCCAATCAGCGTTGTCCTTCATATCCGTTGTCCGTTCGACCTTTGCCGATCAGCGCCTGATCTCGGGCGCGACGCTTGCGAAACGCCCCAGGACGACCGGCTGCGGCGCACTGCCGGCACTGCGTTGCTGCGCCTCGCGCGCGGCCTGCGCTTTTTCGACCTGACGCTGAAGCACCTCCTCGCGGGGCCCGTATTCTTCCAGATATCCATCTCGCAGAACCATAATGCGGTCCGCCTTCTCGACGACCGAGCGTCGCTGGGTCACGATCAAAACCGTGATTCCCTCCGCTTTTGCCGTAGCGAGCGCATGCTCCAGAGCCTTCTCTCCTTCGGCGTCGAGATTGGCGTTCGGCTCGTCGAGAACCAGGATCCTCGGCTCGCCGAAGAAGGCGCGGGCAAGCCCCACACGCTGGCGCTGCCCGCCCGAGAGCTGAAAGCCTCTAGGTTCTATCATCGTATCGTAGGCCTTCGGCAGTTTCAGAACGAGATCGTCCATCCCGGCCTTCTGGGCGGCGCGAATGATGGCTTCTCCGGACGCGTCGGCGTCGAAACGGGCGACATTCTGCGCGACCGTTCCCGGCAGAAGCTCAACGTCCTGCGCGAGATAGCCAATATATTGGCCGAGACGGTCGGGATCCCAATTGCGAATGTCCGCACCGTCGATCCGCACCGCGCCTGATCGCGGCTCGATCGCTCCGATCAGCGTGCGCATGAGGGTCGTTTTTCCCGCCCCGGAAGGTCCGATCACGGCCACGCACTCGCCAGCGGGGATCGTGGCACTGATGCGTTTCAGCAGCGGCTCGCCCGCCTGCGTTTTTCCACGCCCCGCGGCCTCTCCGTTCGGCGGAAAAACGACGACGGCTTCGAAAGTCACCTCGCCGCGCGGAGCGGGGAGATCGGTGCGCATCTCGGCTGGCCTTGCGGCGGCAAGCGCCTCGCTCAGACGCTTCCAGGCCTTGCGTGCTTCGATGAAGCCCTTCCAATTGCCGATGACCTGATCGATCGGCTGGAGACCACGCCCTGAGATAAGCGAGGCGGCAAAGATCATCCCCGCCGTCATTTCGCCCGCTAGCACAAGGTAACCGCCATAACCGAGAGTGGCGATCTGGAGACCGAGGCGCAGGATACGTGACAAGCCGGCGAAAAGCGCATTGACCCGGTTCATCCGATCCTGCGCGGCGAGAGAAAGAGCCTCCTCCGAGCCCCAGTGACGGACGATGTTGCGGTTCATGCCCATCGCCGTCAGGCTTTCTGCATTCCTGACAAAGGCTTGAGCGGTGAGGGTCGCGCTCATCTGGCGGGTGGTGGCATCGTCCGCCGCCTTGGCGCTCGTCCACTGGTTGGCGATGGCGATGGCGACGAGAACGACCGCTCCTACCAAGGTAAGCCAGAAGAGATTCGGATGGATCAGATAAAGAAGCCCGATAAAGAAGGGGGCGAAGGGCAGGTCTAGGAAGGCGAAGAGCCCCCGCCCGGAGGTGAAGCCACGGACGGCGTGGAGATCGCGGAGCGGCTGGACGTCACCGAGGCTCGCGCGGGGGGAAGCCATGGACGCCAGAAGCGCGTCCGCACCGACCGCCACTTCGAGACGTCCGGCGAGACGCCCGGCCATGATCGCTCGTACGCTGTCGATGATACCGAGCAGGAGAAGCGTGCCGGCGGCAATAACGGAAATGTAGATCAAGGTCTCGAAGGAGGCCGATGTCAGCACCCGGTCATAGATCTGGAGCATGTAAATCGGCTGAACGAGCAGCAGCAGATTTACCATGAATGTAAAGCCGACAAGCCCCGTGAGGCCCTGGCGAAAAGTGGCCGCCAATCGCTCTCCGCCTTGCATTCGTGAGTGATCCCCTCGCAATAGCCGGCTTGCCGGGCGCTGCCAGCCGCCGCCGGCAGCGCCCCTCTTTCCCTGCATCATATGCACGCAAAGAAGAAATAACAGGCCGACGAGGCGTCTTTTCACGCCGGCCTGGGCCTTGAAGCCTTCGCACGCGTGCCATCAGTACCGTATGATTACGGAATGTCTCACCGGCTAATCATCATTTGTTCATTGCCCGGCGGCATTCAAGATCAGGCCACAAGCACGTTGTCCCCGAGATTGAGGCCGATGAGCAGCGGGTCGTGGTCCGACGTCGCATAGACATCGTCGTTGTAGAAGGCCGGGTTGTTGAATTCGCTGGAATAGCTGAGCAGGTCCGGCTCCTGCGCGTTGATGTGCCATTCGGCAACGCCACTGACCTGCCCGGCGAGAGACTGCGAGGCCAGTCCCTGATCGAGCGTTCCCTGCTGCCCGTCGAAGATATAGCTGAAGGCGTCGTCCTGCCCGATGAAGCTGTCGATCAGATCGACATAGCCGGCGTCGCGAATGGCATCGACGGGGTCTTCCCGGGCGTAGGCGTTGAGATCGCCGATGATCAGGACGTCCGTGTCGCTGACGCCGTTCTGCGCGAAATAGCCGCCGGGATTGCTCGGATCGAGCCATTCGGCGAGTTGTTGTGCGGCCGCCGTTCGGGCCGCGTTGAAGGCGCCCTGACCGTCGCCCTGATCGGCGTCGGCGCCTGTGCCGGTTCCGCCCTTCGACTTGAAGTGACTAACCGCGACGGTGAACTCTTCGCCCGTCCCCACCTCTTCGAAGGTGGCCGCGATGGTGGGACGGTTCAATTGCTGGCCGCCATCGTCGTAGACGAGGAAATCGGAAGCTACGAGGGTGACTTCGTTTGCCCTGTAGATAAGGCCGGTTGTGATGGCATCGGTGCCGATGAAACCCTCGGAGCCGGCTTCGGTCGGATTGGCGTAGGCATAAGTGACACCGGGTTCGGCGGCTGCATTCAAGGCATCGACCAGCGTCGCGATCGCCGAGGCACTGTCGAAGCCGTTGTTCTCCAGCTCTTGCAAGCCGAAGACGCTGGCGTCGATCTCGAGCATCGCCTCGACGATCTTGTCGGTCTGGCGCGCGAGATCCTCTGCGGTCGCCGCGCCGCGCGGCTCTAGATTGTTCGGGCCGGAGCCAGCGCCCGAGCCATCGTCCAAGGTAGTAAAATAATTGAGGAGGTTGAAGCTCGACACCGTCAGCCGGCCACCGACATCCCCAGGCGCGTCGGGACGGGCAAGACCGTTGGTCGCCTCGTCGACCGGCAACACGCCGTCGACCAGCATCTTGTACTCGCCGAAATCGTACGTGAGGATACCTTCGACCGGTGCGTTGAGCTCGGCGCCGAGCCGGAGCGTCGGGCCGTCTTCCGCGAACGTATCGCCGGCGTCCAGATAGCCATTGCCGTTGTCGCCGACAGAGGCGGGGACGTAGCGGAATTCATCCGGATTCTGGGTCGAGGAGCCGTCGTCGATGGCCAGCCGGTTGTTGGCATTGGCTTGCTGAAGCGCCTGGATTTCGGCGAGCTGCGTGTCCGGGTCGTAGATCTGGGTCGGCTGGACCTGGGTGCCGGCGGACACCGTGATCTCCCCGAAACGGTCAAGATTGAAGTTCTCGATCACGGTCAGCGGGTCGTCCGTGCCGCTCGTCAGCGTGATGGCCATGCCTTCGTATTGTTCGAGATTGGCCGTGAAGTCCGGCGAAAGCGCGATTGTTGCGGATGTCGGCTGCGCGTTACCGCTCGAAATGGTCACAATGTCGGTAACATCGGTGATCTCGGTAAGGTCGAAAAATTCTTCCACCGTCCCGGCAACCTCGACCTCGTCGCCGACAGCCACATCCGGCGCACCGCCGGTAAAGACGAAAATGCCCTCCGAGGTCGTGTCGTCACCGTCGGCGTCGCTATCTTCTTCCTGAAGATAAAAGCCGTTCGCAACCGTATAGGTCACGATCGCCGAAACGAGCACATATTCGCCGACAAGGAAGCTGGCGGTGCCGCTGCCCTGGATCTCGGAGATGAGATAGGACGTCGGCTCGCCGCCACCGCCGGAATCGCCGTCATTGGCCGCGCCCGGCGTCTGGTCCTGCGGTCCAACCCAATCCATAGCGCCATCGCCGCTCCGTTGCAGCGAGAGCCCGGTGGCAGTGCTGCTGCCCTCGGCGACACCGATATCGGTCGACGTCATGCCGGCCGCGGTACCGTTGGCCGCCGTGACGGTGCCCTCATAGGACAGGAACTCGATCACGCTGCCATTCTCGGAGAGCGCAATGCCATCCGGCGCGCCGTTCTGGATACCGTTCGCCGGCAGGTCCCACACGTAATAGTCGTATTCACCGTCCGAAGTCATGGAAAGGCCGGAGACGGCCGCCGAATTGTAGGTGCCACCGCCATTGCCGTTATAGAGCTCGACCAAGAGCCCCGAGACGTCGGCGCCGGCCGCGACACGGACCTCGACGAACTCGCCCGTATCGGTGCCGGCATTGTCATAGTGGATCTCGTTGATGCGTGGCGCCACGGGTGCCGTGTCGTCCGCCCCGTTGATGGTGATCGTGACTTCCTCTTCGGTCCCATCCGAGCTTGCGACGATGAAGCTGTCGGTGAGGGTTTCGCCGGCGCCAAGCGCATCGACGGCCGCGTTGTCATTGTCGAGTGTGTAGGTCCAGTTCCCGTCCTCGTCGATGCTGTAACTGCCGTAGCCCATGGCGCTCGCCTGGTCGCTCGCCGGCCGAAACAGGTTGTCGTTGTCGACATCCTGGGCGGTGAGAGCGCCGGTCACGGTCGGTATTCCCGGCTCGGCACCGGCCTCGGTCACCGAGCCACCGATGTCGCCGGTAATCACGGCGACGTCGTTCGTGCCGGTGATCGTCACCGCAACGGTTGCGGCGGCGGTACCGCCCTTACCGTCGTCGACGGTGTAGGTGAAACTGTCGACGGCGGTTTCGCCCTCGTTCAGATATTGGAAAATATCACCCGGATCATAGGAAACGATACCGTCCGCCAGCGAAACCGATGCGCCAGCAGCACTTGTCCCCGTAGCGGCGACGACCGTCAGCGGGTCGCCGTCGAAATCCCGATCGTTCGCCGCAAGATCGTCCGCGTTGAACGTGAGTACGGTGTCCTCGTCGGCCGAGACCTCGTCGTCGGCCGCGAGCACCGCATTGTTGCGTCCGTCGAGGTAGAGCGTATAGCCGCTCGCCTCGAAGCGGATGGCCTCGATACCGTTGAGAATATCCCGATCGCCATCGGGATCGGTGACCGTGAAGAGGTTGTCGGAGTGGCTGGTGATCCGGGGAAAGCGATAGTCGGATATGCTTCCCGAATAGATCGCCGTGTCGAAACCCCGCCCACCGATGATCAGGTCACCGCCGTCGCCGCCCTCGATCTCGTCATTTCCTGCCCCGCCATGGACTATATCGCTGCCTGCGCCCGCATCGATGCGGTCATCCCCTCCTAGACCGAAGATCAGGTCGTTCCCGTCGCCGCCCTCGATATGGTCGGCACGACGGGTTCCGAAATAGAGCCGCGGAAAGGAAAAGAAGGAGGACATCCTGGCAACCTCTTGTTGGACGGACGATAGCCGGGTTGACGTAGCAGCCGACTGCGACAGTCGCTTGACACGCCGTCAACCGCCCCGGTCGAGGACCGGGGCGGCAACATAACAGCACTGCTGACATTTGCACGCGACAGTGCGCTCGATCACGGCGCGACGGTGGCGTCCTTCTTTGGCCTCAGGAAACGACCGACGAGGAGCGGTGCCACGAAGCCCAGGATCGCCAGCGTCCAGATGGTGATGGCGATCGGCGAGCCCCAAAGGATCGACATTTCCCCGTCGGAAATGGTGAGCGCCCGGCGCAGGTTCTTCTCCATCTCGTTGCCAAGCAGGATGCCGAGGATCACCGGCACGAGCGGCACGTCGAGCTTGCGCAGGAGATAGCCGCCCACCCCGAAGATAATCATCACCAGGAGGTCGAAGGTCGAGCCGGACAGGCCGTAGATGCCGACGAAGGAAACCATGGCGACGGCCGGCATCAGATATTTCGTCGGCACCTGCAGGACGCGCACGAACACCCCCACCATCGGCACGTTTAGCAGAAGCAGCATGATGTTGCCGATGAAGAGCGCAGCGATCAGGCCCCAAACAACCTCCGGCTGCTGGGTGAACAGCAGCGGCCCCGGGGTGACGTTGAGCGCCATCAGCATGGCGAGCATCACCGCCGTCGTGCCCGACCCCGGCACGCCGAGCGCCAGCATGGGCACGAGCGAGCCGCCAGCGGCCGCGTTGTTGCCGGCCTCGGGCGCCGCCACGCCGCGCGGGTCGCCTTTGCCGAAGGTGCCTTCCTTGTCCTTCAGCCGCTTTTCGAGCGTGTAGGAGACAAACGAACCGAGCGAGGCGCCGGCCCCCGGCAGGACACCGGCGAGGAAGCCGATCACCGTGCTGCGGGCCATGGTGCCCGCCGTCTTGGCCAGCATCGAGACGGGCGCGGTGATGCGGTTGAGCTTCGTCTTCTCGCTGCCGGGTGCCGAGCCGTTCGGATGTTCGAGGAACAGGAACACCTCGGAAATGGCGAACAGGCCGACGATGGCGATGAGGAAATGAATGCCCTCGTAGAGGTGGATTTCGCCGAAGGTGAGCCGTGGCACGCCTGTTTGGTGGTCGACGCCGACCATGGCGATGGCGAGCCCGAGGGCCGCGGCGATGACGGCCTTGGCCTGGTTGCGCGCCGCAATCCCGCCGAGCGTCGCGAAGGCCAGCGTGTAGAGCGCGAAATACTCCGCCGGGCCGAAGAGAAGCGCTATCTTGACGAGCTGCGGCGCCAGGAACACGAGCCCCCAGGTGGCGAAGAAGGCACCGACGAAAGAGGCGATGCCGGAAAGCGCCAGCGCCTCGCCCGCCTGCCCCTTCTGCGTCATCGGATAGCCGTCGAGCGTGGTCATCATCGCCGGCTCGTCGCCGGGTATGTTGAGCAGGATGGAGGAGATACGCCCGCCATACATGGCGCCGTAATAGACCGAGGTCAAAAGGATCAGCGCCGGCGTCGCCGGCAGGCCGAGCGTGAATGCGAGCGGGATGAGGATGGCCACGCCGTTGGCAGGGCCGAGACCCGGCAGCGCGCCGATGATGGTGCCGAGGAAGCAGCCGATCAGCGCCAGCCCCAGGTTCTGCCAGGTGAGCGCGACAGCAAAACCGTCGCCGAGACTTGCAAGAATGTCCATATCAGAATCCCCACGGTCCGAGGGCGAGCGACAGCCCCAGCACGAGTCTGAAGATGACGAAGATGCCGACCGCGATGGAGACGCCGGCAATCGCCGCGGCGATCGGCCCGGCGCCGAGGCGCCAACTCAGGAGGCCCGACGCTACTGCGGTGGATACGGTGAACCCGAATTCGGGCAGCGCGTAAGTGTAGGCTGCCATGACGACGACTGCGAAGGCGATCTCGCCGATCCGCCCCAGCCGCGGCCACACCGGCTCCGGGTCGGGCTTCAAGAAGGTGTAGAGCGCGGCGAGCGCCAGCACCACGCCGACGCCGATGGGAAACGCCTTCGGCCCCATCGGATCGGAGATGAAGCCGACCTGAGTCTGGGCGGCGAAATAGATGTACAGCATGGAAAGCAGCAGACAGGTGCCGCCCAGTATGCGGTCGCTCATCGTCGTTTCCTCCCGTTCTGGCGATAAAACCGGCTCCCTCGCGCGTCATCCCGGAAAGCCGCAGGCTTGTCCGGGATGACGGCGCGGAGGTTCGACCCGACCTAAACGCCCTTCAAAAGGTGTCTATTGCAGGATGCCGATCTCGCGGCTCAGCGCCTCGGTGTTGGCGATCTCGCCGCTGACGAAGGCGTTGAAGTCGGCGCCGAACTCGGCGAGCGGCATCAAGCCATTCGCCTCCATCACCGCCTTCCACTCGTCGCTCTCATAGGTCGACTTGATGGCGTCGACCCAGAAGTCGTAGGCATCGTCGCTCATGCCGCCGGGCGCATAGAAACCGCGCCAGTTGGCGCCCACCGCGTCGATCCCCTGCTCCTTGGCCGTCGGGAACTGCCCGAACTCACCCGGCAGCCGCTCGTCCGCGAGCACCGCAAGCACCTTCAGGTCGCCCGAATCGACAAATCCCTTGGTCTCGGAAATATCTCCGGAAAACGCCTGCACGTGGCCGCCCAGGAGCTGCGTCACGGCCTCGCCGCCGCCCTCGAAGGCGACGTATTTGATAGTGCGCGCATCGTCGATGCCCGCCGCCTTGGCCGCAATCAGCACTTTCAGGTGGTCCCAGCCGCCCACCGCCGAGCCGCCGGCAAACGACACCGCGGACGGGTTCTCCTTCACCGCCTCGAACAGGTCGGCAAGCGTTTCGACGGGCGAATCCTTGGACACGGCGATGACGCCGTAGTCTGCGCCGATCGTGCCCAGCCAGCGCACCTGATCCTTGCTAGCACCGGGAAAGGCGCCCTGGGCAAGCCGCGTCGTGGTGGCCGAGGACGCCGCGACGATGAGGCTGTCGTCGCCGTTGCGCTTGGCGACCACCTCGGCGAAGGCCACACCGCCGCCACCGCCCGCAAGGTTGGTGACCTGCACCGGGCTCGGCACGATCTTAAGATCGTAAAGCGCCTTGCCCACCTGGCGGCAGGTGAAGTCCCAGCCGCCGCCGGCATTGGCCGGCGCGATGCACTCGGTGTTGCCCGCCTCGAAGGCGAAAGAGGCGCCCACCGGAGCGAGGGTTGCAAAAAGGGTTGCGGCAGCAGCCGCGATAAGCTTCTTCATGAGGTAATCCTCCCTTGTTCCTGCCGCACGGGTTTCGTGCGAAGGTCCGGTGAGGATACGGCTATAAGCTGTCACCAAGCTGTCATTTCGCAGAGGAGACGAAGAGCGTGCGTGTTCTGGTGGTGGAGGACACCGAGGACGTCGCCGAGGCGATCCTGGCGCATTTCCAGCGCCACGGTCACGTTTGCGACCATGCGGCAAGCCGCGAAGACGCCGCGCATTTCCTCGGCCTTGCGGAGCCTTACGACCTCGCCATCCTCGACTTGAACCTGCCCGACGGCTCGGGCCTGGAGCTCCTGAAAGGGCTGCGCGCGGCGAAGAACCCCGTGCCGGTGCTGGTCCTGACGGCCCGCATGCACGTGGAGGACAAGATCGACGCGCTCGACTTCGGTGCCGACGACTATCTGGTCAAGCCCTTCGACCTGCGCGAACTGGAGGCCCGCGCCCGCGCCGTCAGCCGCCGCCGGCATGGCGCGGCGGAAGCGGTGGTGGAAGCCGGTAACCTGCGCTGCAACTTCGCCGCCCGCTCCGTCACTGTTGCCGGACGCGAGGTGGAGCTGACGCGACGCGAGTTCATCTTGCTCGAGGCCTTCATGGGCAATGTGGGCCGCGTTCTTGAAAAGGACGATCTCTATTCCCGCCTCTACGGCCTCACGGGCGAAGCCGGCCTCAACGCCGTCGAGGTCTATATCGCCCGCCTGCGCCGCAAGCTGGACGGCGCGGATCTCGAGATAAAGACCCTGCGCGGCCTCGGCTATCAGGCCGTACTGCGGGAAGGAGCAGGGCCGTGATGATGCCGATGGCGTTCACATATCGCTCCGCCTGCCAACGAAGGCTCCCCGCATGACCGCGCTCGCACCAGACACCGCGCGTGGCCAATCCATCGCTTTCCGGCTGGGTGTGGCCATGGTGCTCATCCTGGTGCTGGTGGTGCTGGCAAGCATCGTCGCGGCGACACGCTTCGGCCAGGCGGCAAGCGACGAGACCTTCGACCGCCTGTTGCGCGGCGCCGCCCTGCAGATCGCCGAGCGCGTCTCGGTGGCGGACGGGCGGGTCAGGCTCGACCTACCGGTTTCCGCCTTCGAACTTCTCTCGCTCGCCCGCTCCGACCGCGTCTTCTACCGCATCATCGGCCCCGACGGGCGCACCATGACCGGCTACGAGGATCTGCCCCTGCCGCGCGAGAACGCCGGTCCCGACGCCATCTACGACGCCCGTTACAAGGATACGGCCATCCGCGCCGTCAAGCTCACGCGCCTTCTCGCCGAACGCTCGATGAGCGGCCAGGTGGTCATCGTCGTAGCCCAGACGACGCGCGAGCGCGCCGGGCTGGCAGCCAGCATCGCCACCAACGCCGTGCTCATCATCGCCGCCGCCGGCGTGCTCCTCCTCTTTCTGGCGCTCCTCGTCCTGCGCGTGGCGCTGCGCCCGCTCGCCCGCGTCGAGCGCGCCATCCTCAAGCGCGAGGCGAACGACCTCTCGCCCATCGACGTGCCGGCGCCGGAGGAGGTCGCCGTGCTGGTGGCGGCGATCAACCGCTTCATGGGCCGGCTCGAAAGCCGCATCGAGGCCATGCAGAACTTCGTCGCCGACGCCGCCCACCAGATCCGCACACCGATCACCGCGCTCCGCGCACAGGCGCAACTCGCGCTGGAAGAAAAGGACCCGGAGCGGCTCAACCGGCTGCACCGGCGGCTCTACGCCCGCAGCGTCGGCCTCGGACGGCTGGCCGACCAGCTCCTGAGCCACGCGCTGATCGCCCACCGCGCCGATACGGCGGCGAGGGAGACGATCGACTTGAGACGCGTGGCAATGGAGGCCGAACGGGAGACGCGGGCCGTCTCCGATGAGGCGATCGGCGTCGACCTGCCCGACGAGGAAGTGTGGGTGGAAGGCGACCCGGTGAGCCTGCGCGAAGCGGTGAAGAACCTTTTGAACAACGCCGCGAAGCACGGCGCCGCGCCCGTCACCGTTGCCGTCGAGCGGCACGACGGATGGGCCTCCATCATGGTTCGCGACCGTGGCGCGGGCATTCCCGAGGCGCTCGCCGCGCGCATCGGCGAGCGCTTCACCTCGGACGGCATCAGCCCCGACAGCGCCGGCCTCGGGCTCTCCATCGTCGCCTCGGTGGCGGCCATGCACGGGGCACGGCTTACCCGCCGCACCTGTGAAGACGGCTTCGCCATCGGCCTGGAAATCCCGGTGGCGCGGCCATGAGGCGGCTCGTCCTTTCCCTCGCCATCCTCCTCGCCTGGCCCGCCGGCGCGGTGGAGACACGCATGCCGCCGCGTGGAGAAGAAACGCAGGCGCATCTGGTGATCGAGAGCACCACCGATTTCGTCATCTTCGAGCCCATCCTGCTGGCCTTCCAGCGCCAGAATCCCGGTGTCGCCATCACCTATCGCGAGCTCACCACTAACGAGGTCGCCGACGACGTTACGGCGGCCTGTGAAGAAGGCCGCTTCGTTGCCGACCTCATCATCTCCTCTTCCATCGACCAGCAGCTCAAGCTGGTCAACGACGGCTGCGCGCTGCCGCTGCGCACCGAAGCCCGCGCCGGGCTCCCCGACTGGGCCCGCTGGCGCGAGGAGCTTGTCGGGCTCACCTTCGAGCCCGCCGTCACGGTCTACAACCGCGCCTATTTCAAAGATCGGCGGCTCCCCGAAAGCCGTTTCGAGCTCATCGACCTTCTGCGCGAGAGCGAGAACTTCGTCGGCAAGGTGGGCACCTACGACATCGAAAGCTCCGGCGTCGGCTATCTCTTCGCCTTCCAGGACGCGCTGCAGGCCAGCACCTGGGGCCGTCTGGTGGAAAGCCTCGGGCGCAACCGCGCGCGCCTCTTCTGCTGCACGGCCGACATCCTCGACCGGGTGGCCGACGGACGCCTGCTCATCGGCTACAACGTCCTCGGCTCCTACGCGCTTCAGCGCATCGAAACCGACGACCGCTTCGGCATCGTGCTCCCCGACGACTACACGCTCGTGCTCGCCCGCGCCGCCTTCGTCGCGAAGGCTGCGCGGCAGCCGGAGCTGGCCGAGGATTTCGTCGCCTTCATACTGTCCGCGGAAGGCCGCGACATCCTTTCCTCCGAAATCCGCCTCCTGTCGCCCGTCGACGGCGCCCAGCGGCTCGCCGCCCTGGCGGCAGGCGCTGCCGCCGACCCGGAGACGCTGCGCCCCATCGCCATGACGCCGGCGCTCCTGGTGGGCCTCGACCGGGCCAAGCGGGAGATATTCCTTGAACAATGGCGCGCCGCCCTGCCGGCGGTGGCGGTAGGAGAGGAATGATACCACGGCCTTGGCGATTGCGGCGTATCGATGTGCGGCCTCGGGCTTGACCGGAGTACCCATGCCTGAACACTACCCCCGGTAAGAAACCGCAAAGCCACCCTCCCCGAAGCGCAGCCGCCACCAAGCCAAGGAACACGCCCATGCCCGATCTTCTCGTGCCCCTCTACAAGCTCCCGCAAGAGCGCGGAACGGGCCTTGAAAGCGGCGTCACGGTGCGCCGCGCGCTGGCGCCGGAAATGCACGCCGTGTGCGCTTTCGCCGAGGCGCATTTCAACAGGGGCTGGGCGAGCGAATGCGCCGTGGCGATGGCGGGCAGGCCGCCTGGCGCTTACCTCGCCGTCAAGGGAGAGAAGTTGCTCGGCTTCGCCTGCTACGACGCGACGGCGCGCGGCTTTTTCGGGCCGACCGGCGTCAGCAAGGCCGCGCGCGGAAAGGGCCTCGGCCGCCGGCTCCTGCTGGCAACACTTCACGCCATGCGCGAGGCCGGCTACGGCTACGCCGTCATCGGTGGCGCCGGGCCGGTGGATTTCTACCGGCGTCATTGCCCGGTGATCGAGATCCCGGGCTCGGAACCCGGCATCTACGAGGGGATGATCAGATAGCGGAGCGAATGCGCGGACGCTCCCTTCCCCTCAAGGGGAGGGAGATTGATGAGCGGCATGATGGATGCTAGCTGACATCCCATCACAATTTGTTTTTTCCAGAGGGAGAATGAAATGACCAAACGCCTTATCTCGATGGTTGGGGCCGTCGTGCTCTGCATTGCGGCTGGCGGCGCCACGCTGGCGCAGCAGCCGCAGTTTTTCCGCATCGGCACCGGCGGCACGGCCGGCACCTACTACCCTATCGGCGGTTTGATCGCCAACGCCATTTCCAACCCGCCCGGCTCGCGTCCCTGCGAAGAAGGCGGCTCCTGTGGCGTGCCGGGCCTGATCGCAACGGCGGTCTCAGCCAACGGCTCGGTGGCCAATGTCAATGCGATTGCCGGCGGATCGCTCGAATCGGGCTTCTCGCAGTCCGACGTCGCGACCTGGGCCCATTCCGGCACAGGCATCTGGGAGGACCGCGAGCCGGTGGAGAAATTGCGCGCCATAGCCAATCTCTACCCCGAGACGATCCACCTCGTCGCCAGCGCCGAAAGCGGCATCGACAGTGTCGACGACCTTGCCGGCAAGCAGGTCTCTCTCGACGAGCCGGGCTCCGGAACGCTGGTGGATGCACGCATCATCCTCGAGGCCTACGGTTTGAGTGAAGAGGACGTCGAGGCGCATTACCTCAAGCCCGACCAGGCAGCCGAGCGCATGCGCGACGGCGCGATGGACGCCTTCTTCTTCGTCGGTGGCTTCCCGGCCGGCGCCATCGCCGAACTGGCCAGCCAGCATGACATCACCCTGGTACCGATCTCGGGTGAAGAAGCTGCCGCGGTAAGGAACGAATATACCTTCTTTGCCGAGAACGTTGTTCCGGCCGGCACGTACGAGGGCGTGGAGGAAGAGGTAACAACGCTTTCCGTCGGCGCGCAATGGGTCACCAGCGCCGACCAGCCTGAGGATCTGATCTACGAGATCACCAAGGCGCTGTGGAACGACGGCACCCGCAAGCTTCTCGACGCGGGCCACCAGAAGGGCCGGCAGATCACACTTGAGACGGCGTTGGATGGCGTCGGCATTCCGCTCCACCCCGGCGCCGAGAAGTTCTACCGCGAAGCCGGTGCCCTGAGCGAATAGACCGGCAAACAGCCGACTGAACGGCGGCCCGGCCCCTCAGGAGCCGGGCCGTCTTCCGAATCGCGGGCGGGCAATGCCGCCCCCTTGTTTCCCGAAAGGTTGCGCAGGATGGCGGCTCCGTCTGAAGCTGAACGCGCAGAGGTGTTGACCGAGCAGCATATGAAGGATCTGGAGGAGCGCTTCGATCCGGAAGTGCGGTTCCGCCCCTTGCCGCCCCTGCTCGGTTGGATCGCCGCCGGCGCGCTCTTCATCCTCTCCTGCTATCATTACTACACGGCGGGTTTCGGCATCCCGCAGGCGACGACCCACCGCGGCCTGCACCTTGCCTTCACGCTGGCACTTGCCTTCGTGTTCTTCACGGCCTGGGGACAACCGCGCGAGCCGCGTTCCGGCCTGCTGAGGCCGCTGGGCCTGCCGCTTTACGACTGGCTTTTCGCCATCGCCGGTGCCGTGACCGCGCTTTATGTCCCGTGGATCTTCAACGACCTGGCCTTCCGCGTGGGCAACCCGCTGCCCATCGACGTTTTCATGGGCACGATCCTGATCGTCGTGATGCTGGAAGCCACCCGCCGGGCCATGGGGTGGCCGCTGCCGGTGATCGCGGTCCTGTTCATCGCCTATGCGTATTTCGGCCAGTCGATGCCGGGCGTCCTGGCGCATCCGGGGGCGAGTTGGGACAACATCGTCAACCACCTCTATCTCACCAGCCAGGGCATCTACGGAACAGCCCTCGGCGTCATCTCCACCTACGTGTTCCACTTCGTCCTGTTCGGCGTTTTGGCCACGCGCATCGGGCTCGGGCAGCTCTTCATCGATCTCGCCTCCGCGCTCGCGGGGCGTTATTCCGGCGGTCCGGCAAAGGTGTCGGTACTGTCCTCGGCGATGCTTGGCTCCATCTCCGGCTCGTCCATCGCCAACACGGTGACAACCGGCTCGCTCACCATTCCCGCCATGATCCGCATCGGCTATCCGCGCCACTTCGCTGCGGCGGTCGAGGCGGCAAGTTCCACCGGCGGGCAGATCACGCCGCCCGTCATGGGCGCGGTCGCCTTCCTGATGATCGAGTACCTCGGCGTGCCGCTGACGACGATCCTCACCGCCGCCCTGGTGCCGGCCTTCATGCATTTCTTCGGCGTCCTGGTGCAGGTCCATCTCGAGGCGCGTCGGCGCGGGCTGCGCGGGCTGACCAGAGACGAGCTTCCCGTTGCCTGGACCGTCTTCAAGGCAGGCTGGCTGACGACGCTGCCGCTGTTCGTACTGGTGGCCGTGCTCTTGTCCGGCAAGACGCCCTATCTCGCCGCCTTCTGGGGCATCACCTCATGCCTTCTCGTCCTGGTGATCCAGAACCTGGTCCGCCACGACATCCGCACCGCGCTGCGCGAAAGCGTCCGTGAGACCTGGGACGGTTTCGTGGTGGGCGCGAAATACTCGCTCTCCGTCACCGCGGCCGCAGCGCTCGTCGGCGTCATCATCGGCGTGGTGACGCTGACCGGCGTCGGCTTCAAGATCGCCTATATGGTCACATCCATCGCCGCCGGATGGGCTGAGAGCGTTTCGGCCAGCCTCGCGTTTCTGCCCTTCGAAGTGCTGAGCGTCACGGCGCTGACATTGCTGTTCACGCTTATCATGACAGCGGTGGTGTGCATCCTTATGGGCTGCGGCATTCCCACCACGGCAAACTACCTCATCATGATCGCCGTGGCGGCGCCGATTCTCGGCCTGCTCGGTGTTGAGCCGCTCGTCGCCCACTTCTTCGTCTTCTATTACGGCGTGCTGGCCGACATCACGCCGCCCGTGGCGCTGGCGGCCTATGCCGCCTCCGGCATTGCCGGAGCCAACGCCTTCAAGGCTGGCAACACCGCCTTCCGGCTCGGAATGGGCAAGGCGCTGGTGCCGTTCGTCTTCGTGTTTTCGCCGTCCCTGCTGCTTGTCGTCGAGGGCTTTAGCTGGACGGAGTTCCTCCTGGCCGGGACCGGCGCAATGGCGGGCATCTGGATGCTCTCGGCTGCCTTCGCCAACTGGCTTTTCGCGCCGCTGCGCACATACGAACGGGCACTTCTCGTGGTGGCGGCGATCCTGCTGGTGGCTCCGGACCTTTACGCCACCCTCGTGGGCGTCGTTCTCGTTGCGCCTGTTGCCCTGCGGCAGATGCCGTTCATCGGCAAGGAGGCTGCGGCAGGCAACGAGCGGTGAAGGCGGTATGGATAACCGCCAACGCACGCTCTTTGCCTGGCCGGTTCATTCGCCCGCGGCGACGGCGGGAACGGGAATCGTCGCCTCTCCGGTCTGCTTCAGCGGCCGGTTGCCGGTGAGACGACGCAGCATCACGTAGAAGACCGGTGTCAGGAAGATGCCGAATGCCGTCACGCCGATCATGCCGGCGAACACCGCGATTCCCATCGCCGCGCGCATCTCGGCGCCGGCCCCGGTGGAAAGCACCAGCGGCACCACGCCCATGATGAAGGCCATCGATGTCATCAGGATCGGGCGCAGCCGGAGCCTGCTGGCCTCGATTGCCGCTTCCTTCGGCGTCATGCCGGCGAATTCGAGCTCACGCGCGAACTCGACCATCAGGATGGCGTTCTTGGCCGACAATCCGACGAGAACGATGAGCCCGATCTGGGTGAAGATGTTGTTGTCGCCCTGGCTCAGCCACACGCCGGTAAGCGCCGCCAGTATGCCCATCGGCACGATCATGATGATCGCCAGCGGCAGCGTCAGGCTTTCATAGAGCGCGGCCAGCACCAGGAACACCAGAAGCAGCGCCAGCGGAAAGATCACGATGCCCGAATTCCCGGCGAGAATCTGCTGGTAGGTCAGTTCCGTCCACTCGAAGCTGATTCCCGGCGGCAAGGTTTCCGCGGCGATCCGCTCCGCTGCCGCCTGCGCCTCGCCCGACGAATAGCCAGGTGCCGGCCCGCCGCTTATATCCGCCGACAGGAAGCCGTTATAGCGCATCGCACGCTCCGGTCCGGCGCTGGGCTCCACCCTGAGCAGCGCCGACAGCGGGATCATCTCGCCCGACTGCGACCTCACCTCCAGCTTGCCGATATCGTCCGCCCGCCCGCGGTAAGGCGCATCCGCCTGAACGCGCACGGAGTAGGTCCTGCCGAACTGATTGAAGTCGTTGACGTAGAGCGATCCCAGATAGATCTGCAGCGTGTCGAAGACATCGGTCACGGCCACGCCGAGCTGGTGTGCCTTGGTGCGGTCGAGATCGGCATAGAGCTGCGGAACGTTGACTTGATAGCTGGAAAACAGCCCGGCCAGCTCCGGCGTGGCGTAGGCCGTGGCAAGGAACGCCTTGGTCGCCTCGTCGAGCGCTTGATAGCCGAGGCCGTTACGGTCCTCGATCTGCAGCTTGAAACCACCGATGGTGCCGAGCCCCTGGACCGGAGGCGGCGGGAACATGGCGATGAAGGCCTCTTGAATGCCGGCGTACTGGACGTTGAGCTGCTGGGCGATCGCCCCGCCGGAGAGCTCCGGCGTCTGCCGTTCCTCGAACGGCTTCAGGGTCAGGAAGACGATGCCGGCGTTGGAGCTGTTGGTGAAGCCGTTGATCGACAGGCCCGGAAAGGCCACGGCGCTCTCCACGCCCGGCTGCTTCAAGGCTATGTCGCCCATGCGCCGGATGACCTCGTCGGTGCGGTCGAGCGTCGCACCGTCCGGCAATTGCGCGAACCCGACAAGGTATTGCTTGTCCTGCGCGGGCACGAAGCCGCCGGGTACGGCATTGAACATGCCGAAGGTCGCCCCGACGAGCGCGAGATATAGCCCCATGATCACCGTCTTGCGTGACAGGATGCGTCCGACGCCACCGCTATAATACCGGGAGCCGCGGCTGAAGGCATAGTTGAAGCCGCGGAAGAACCAGCCGAAGACCGCATCGATGACCCGGGTGAGCCAGTCCTTCGGCGCGTCGTGGCCGCGCAGCAACAACGCCGCCAGCGCAGGCGACAGGGTGAGTGAATTGAATGCGGAAATCACCGTGGATATCGCGATCGTCACGGCGAACTGACGATAGAACTGCCCGCTGAGCCCGGAGATGAAGGCAAGCGGCACGAACACGGCGACCAGCACCATGGAGATGGCGACGATCGGCCCCGAGACCTCCCGCATCGCCCGGTACGTCGCCTCGCGGGGTGCGAGGCCCTCTTCTATGTTGCGCTCGACATTCTCCACCACGACGATGGCGTCGTCGACGACGATGCCGATGGCAAGCACAAGACCGAAGAGCGTGAGGGCGTTGATGGAGAAGCCCAGCATGTACAGCACCGCAAATGTGCCGATGATCGAAACCGGTACGGCGACCAGCGGGATAATCGAGGCGCGCCAGGTCTGCAGGAACACGATGACGACGAGCACGACGAGAGCGATCGCTTCGAGCAGCGTGTGCACCACCGCATCGATCGAGGCGCGGACAAACTGCGTCGTGTCGTAGACGATCCGGTATTCCACGCCCTCCGGCATGGTTTGTTGCAGTTCGTCCATCACCCCTTGAATGTTGTCGGAGATCTGGATGGCGTTGGAGGCGGGCGCCTGGAAGATGCCGATCGCCACCGCCGACTTGTTGTCGAGCAGCGAGCGCAGCGCGTATTCCGCGGCACCCAACTCGATCCGAGCGACATCGCGCAGGCGCGTGATCGCACCGTCGGCGCCGGTCTTGATGATGATGTTGCCGAACTCTTCGGCCGACTGCAGGCGCCCCTGCGCGTTGACGGAAAGCTGCAGATCGAGGCCGGGGACACTCGGCGAGGCGCCGACGACACCGGCGGCGGCCTGGATGTTCTGCTCGCGGATCGCCTGCACCACGTCGCTGGCCGACATGTCGCGCGCGGCAACCTTCTGCGGGTCGAGCCACACGCGCATGGAATAGTCGCCTGAGCCGAAGACCTGGACATCGCCGACGCCTTCGATACGGGCGAGCCGGTCCTTGACGTTGAGCACCGCATAGTTGCGCAGATAGGTGATGTCGTAGCGGTCGTTCGGCGAAAGAAGATGGACGACCATCGTCAGGTCGGGTGAACTTTTCACCGTGGTGATGCCGAGGCGCCGCACCTCTTCGGGCAGGCGCGGCTCGGCCTGGGCGACGCGGTTCTGCACGAGCTGCTGCGCCTTGTCCGGATCGGTGCCGAGCTTGAAGGTCACGGTCAACGTCATCAGACCGTCGGTCGTGCCCTGGCTCGACATGTAGAGCATGTCCTCGACACCGTTGATGGCTTCCTCGATCGGTGTCGCCACCGTCTCGGCGATGACCTTCGGATTGGCGCCTGGATACTGCGCGCGGACAACGATCGACGGCGGCACGACTTCGGGATATTCGGAGATCGGCAAGGCACGCAGACCGAGCAGGCCGGCTACCAGAATCAAGACCGACAGCACGCCCGCGAAGACCGGCCGGTCGACGAAAAATCTTGAAATATTCATGTCACGTCCGCCCCTTCCGGCAGTGCATTGGCATCGGTGTATGGTCCGCGATGAACGGCGTGCGTCCATCGCGAAAGGATTTCGGTCAATGTTCGGTGCCGGGAACGGGACCTCCGCTCCCGGCTGCGGCTATCGTTTGGAGCCGTCGGCTTCGGCCATCGTCTGCTCCGTCGTCTCGGCGGTCGCTACCTGGGGCTCCACGAGGGCGCCCGGCCGGACCCTTTGCAGTCCGTTGACGACGATGCGCTCTCCCGCCTCGAGGCCGCTTTCGACGATACGCATGCCTTCGGTCGAGGGCCCAAGCGTCACCTGGCGATAGGCAAGGGTGTTTGCCGCATCGACGACAAGGACGAACTTCTTGTCCTGATCGGTCCCGACTGCCCGCTCGCTGATCATGAGTTGCCGCTCTGGCCTTGGCTGACCCACGCGCACGCGCACGAACTGGCCCGGGATAAGGCGGCCGTCGGGATTGTCGATGACCGCCCGCGCACGCACCGTCCCGCTCGCGGTGTCTATCTCATTGTCGATGAGCTGGAGGCGCCCCTTGATCGGCGTAGCGTTTTCGTCGGCCGTGCTGATCTGCACGGGGATCTGTTCCACGGCTGGCGCACCCGTCTCCGTTGTCGGTAACTGCGACAGCGCACGTGTCACGAACCGCTCTTCGATGTTGAAGCCCGCATAGATCGGATCGACCGAAACCAGCCTTGCCAGAACCGGAGAGCCGGCTCCCGCCGCGACGAGGTTACCAGCCGTGATCTCGAGTTGGCCGACGCGGCCTGAGATCGGGGCGCGAATGTCCGTATAGCCGAGGTCAAGGCGGGCGGATTGCAGCGCCGCCTTGGCCGAACGAAGGCTGGCCTCTGCCTCGTGGTGAGCGCTCAGACGTTGGTCGAGATCGCTTTGCGAGACAGTGCGGGAGGCGGCGAGCCGGCGTCCCCGCTCGAGCTCGAGCTTGGTCAGTTCCACACGCGCCTCGGCGGCGCTGACGACGGCCTCGGCCTGTGCGACCGCCGCTTCAAAGGGCGCCGGATCGATTGCGACGAGCAGATCGCCCTTCTCCACGAGCGCCCCTTCGCGGAAATGCACCGACTGGATCGCGCCGGCGACGCGGGAGCGGAGCTCCACGCGATCGACCGCTTCCAGGCGGCCGGAAAATTCCTGCCAGACAGTGACGTCGCGTGGCTCGACCACGGCAACGGATACGGGTACGGCCTGGGCGGGCGCGGCGGCAGTGGTGTCGGCCTGGGCCCCGTCAAACCACTTCGGCATCAGGACGGTGCCCGCGATCGACGCGACAACGGCCAGGCCGGCTCCCCAAAGGAGCCAGCGGGTGATAGACATTTTCATGAATCTCTCCTTGCGGCGCTAAGGCCGGATCAGGTCAAACAGTCCGTGTCAGTGGGATAACGCTCCGGTTTCATGGAAGAACGCGGCGAAATGGCCGCAGACGGTCTCCCCCCATTCAGGTTGGACGCCCAGGCAGTTGCCGTAGGCGCCCGGCCATCCGGTCCGAACGGTCAAGACATGCTCACGTACGACGACGCCCGCCTCCCTCAGGCGCCTCGCATAATTCAGGCTTTCATCGTGCATCGGGTCGTCCTCGGCCGTCAGCACGAGCGCTGGAGCGACCCCGGCAAGCCGCATGCAATGGGCGGGTGCGGCGTAAGGGTGGCAGGCCTTGGCGGCAAATCCGAGATAGCGGTTCCAGCCGTCCGCCCATCTGCAACCGCTCGCACCAGCTTCCGCCTTGCGGAACGAGCCTGTCGCCATGCACGGGTCGAGCATCGGCGAGAGCAGGATCTGCCCCTGCAGCCCTCCCAAGTGCTGGTCGCGGGCCATCAATGCAACGCCGGCCGCAAGATTGCCGCCGGCCTCTTCCCCGGCCACGAAAAGAGAGGATTCCCTGTGCGCCAGCTTCGCGCGCCGCTTGCACAGCGACGACATGATGTCGAACGAGAGCTGGAGCGCCGCCGGGAAGGGATGTTCGTATGCACTGGAATAGTCGGCCGACACCACGACAGCGCCCGCCTTGGCGAGCAGCGTGGAAACCAGTTGCCCCGTTGCCAGCGAACCGTTGAGAAACGCGCCGCCATGCAGGTGCAAAACGAGAGGGGGCGATTTCGTCAGGGCGCTATCGCGGTAGATGCGCACGGGAACCGATCCCACCGCAGCGTCAAACCTCTCCTCTGTCCATTCCGTTCCCATGGGGCTTCCAGCGTCTTCCCGTATGAGCAACCGCACCGGTTGCGAGAAATATCGGTGGCATATCGCACAACCCTCCTGACAACACCTCGTCAGGAGACACACGATAACGTCTTCGCGTCCCTGCCGATCGGGTCGTCGGGTATCGATGTGAAGATGGTATTGTGTTGCTCTTGGAAAAAGTGTGTTATTTATGACTTCACTATTTCCATACGTGAACAATCGCCCTTCAAGTTTGACCGGGGAGACAGGGATGGACCAGCTTGCCGCCATGCGTGCCTACGTTCGCGTCGTGGAAGCGGGCAACTTCACGCGTGCCTCTGAGTCTCTCGATATGCCGAAGGCGACCGTAACCAAGCTGATACAGGGGCTGGAAGCACATCTTCGAACGAAGCTTCTGAACAGGACGACCCGCCGCGTGCTGGTGACCCCCGATGGCGCGCTCTACTACGAAAGGGCGCTCAGGCTCCTGGCGGACATTGAGGAGCTGGACTCAAGCATGGCCTCCTCGCAGTCCCTCCCTCAAGGCAGGCTGCGGATCGACATGTCGGGAGCGTTGGCGAGCCTGATCCTCATCCCGGCAATGTGCGATTTTCATGCCCGTTATCCGAACATCCTGATCGATCTTGGCGTTTCGGATCGGCAGATCGACATCCTTGCGGAGAATGTCGATTGCGCAATTCGGATCGGGGAGCTTTCCGAACCGTCGCTGATCGCCAGACGCATCTCGGAAATGAGCCTGGTGACCTGTGCCGCCCCGGCCTACCTGGCAAGGTATGGCGAGCCCCGGCATCCTCGCGATCTGGAGCAAGACCACCATGTGGTGAGCTATTTCCGTGCCGAGAACGGCCGCCAGTTGCCTTTTGTCTTCAACCGGGAGGATGAACGGCTCGAAGTGAACGGGCGCTATGTCGTATCGGTCAACGAAGCCATGACCTATGTGACGGCCGCAAGAGCTGGAATGGGCGTCGCACAGGCTCCTCGCTTCATGGTCGAAGAGGCATTCCGCGCCGGCGCTCTGCAGCCGGTCCTTACCGAGTGGAACCGGGACGCGATGCCGATCTACGTGGTCTTCCCGCCGAACAGGCATCTGAGCAACAAGCTGAGGGTCTTCGTGGACTGGATCGCCGCTCTTTTCGCAGAGTCGGGAATCGGTGGCCGGGGATCCGGCAGCAGGAGTAATGCCGCTCCCACCGCGGTTCCTTCTACGTGACTGCAGGCCACCGTCTGGGCTGCAGCGCGCCGTGGAACCACTGGACGAAGCTCCCTATCGAGAAGACCGGCAGGCCTGTCGCCTCGCGGATGTCGGCGGCATAGGGGATCATGTTCGTGCATTCGAGCACGATGGCGCCAAGATCCGGGTTGCTCGCGGCCAGTTGCAAGGCTGCCTCGACATTGTCCCGTCGCGCCGCCTCGACATCCAATTCGTTCTCGTCGCCGAGAATGACACGGGTGAATTCGCGCCCTCCTTCCGTGGTGCCGATCGGGGTGTCGGCGGGAGCACCGGCTTTCTCCAGATGAAGAGGCGTCAGCGTCGATCCTGAAATGGTCAGGATACCGGCGCGCTTGCCACGGGGCAGGAGCCGATTCACCAGCGCGACCTGCATCAGCGAGGAGGTTGCCACCGGCACGCCCACCGCCTCGGCGAGCTCGTCCTGGAAAAGCGACAGGAACCCGCAATTGGTGGTGATGCCGTCGGCGCCATCGGCCACCAGTTCCCGTGCCGCATCGACGAAGACGTCGAGCAGGCCCTCCGCGCTCCGCCGCACCACACGGTCGGGCGTGGCGCCGCGGACGATCTTGTAAAGAACGGGAAAGGGCCAGGTGAGCGCGTTGCCCATGTCGCCGGGAATGCGCGGAAAGCGCGCCTCGAGCATCAGGATGCCGACCGCGGCACCACAGACCGGCTTTCCGCCTTTTACACGCATGTTTCGCCCCTGAACGGCATGATCTGGAAGCCCCGTCTTGACGGCCTCTCCCATTCGCGCCTGTATACGGGCTTCAAGCCCGCACGTCCAAGCCTTCGAACGGTCATCCATGACTTCATCCGCACCGCAAAACACGCTCACCGGCGCCGAAGCCATGGTGAGGATGCTCGACGCCTACGGTGTGCAACACATATTCGGCCTGTGCGGAGACACCACGCTGCCGCTCTACGACGCGCTCTTCCGGCTAGACCACGGCATCACCCACTTGCTTACCCGCGACGAGCGCCACGCAGCCTATATGGCCGACGCCTATGCCCGCGTGACCGGGCGGCCCGGCGTCTGCGAGGGCCCCTCGGGCGGCGGGGCGACCTACATCCTGCCCGGCGTGGTCGAGGCGAACGAAAGTTCGGTGCCTGTGCTGGCGATCAACAGCGACGTGTCGACCGCCTCGCGCGGCCGCTATCCGCTGACCGAACTCGACCAGGTGGCGCTGTTCAGACCGCTTACCAAATGGAACGCCTCGCTGGACGACGCCGAGCGCCTGCCCGCCATGGTGCGCAGGGCTTTCCGGGAGATGACCACGGGGCGGCCGGGCGCGGTGCATCTGGCGCTGCCGTTCGACACGCAGAAGGCGGCGATGACGCCGGACGACATCTGGGCCGACAAACGCCATCAAACCTTCCCGGCGACGCCCGCCGCCCCGGACCCCGGCGCCGTCGAGGCGGCAGCCGAGGCGCTTATCTCCGCCAAGCGCGCGGTGATTGTCTGTGGCGGTGGTGTCGTGCTGGCGGAGGCGATTGAGCCGCTTGCAAGGCTCACCCGGATGCTCGACCTGCCGGTAGCGACCACCGTCTCCGGCCAGGGCTCCATCGCCGAGACCGATCCGCGCGCCGTCGGCGTGGTCGGCTCCAACGGCGGGGTCCCCGCCACGCGCGCCGTGGTGGGCGAGGCCGATCTCGTGCTCTTCATCGGTTGCCGTGCCGGCTCCGTCACCACGGAGCGGTGGCGCAGCCCGGCGCCCGGGGCGCGGATCGTGCATATCGATTCCGACCCGGCCGTCATCGGCGCGAACTACCCGACCGAAGCCGCCGTGGCCGCGGATGCGCGGCTGGCGCTCGAGGCGATCATCGCGACGCTTGAAAGGCGGGGCGCGAAGGGCTCGAACGGCGGCGAGGCACGCGCCGCCACAGCCTGGCAGGCAAAACTTGCCGCCTTCGAGCCATTGGCCGCCTCCAATGAGACGCCGATCCGGCCGGAGCGCATCGTTGCCACACTGCAGCGCCTTCTCGATGCCGACGCCATCGTCTGCGCCGATCCCGGCACGCCCTGCCCCTATTTCTCGGCGCATTACCGTTGGCCCTCGGCCGGCCGCCACTTCATCACCAACCGCGCCCACGGCGCGCTCGGCTACGCCATGGGCGCGGCGATTGGCGCTCATGTCGCGCGGCCGGAGGTCAAGACGGTCGCGGTGATGGGCGACGGCTCCTTCGGCATGAGCGCCGGCGAACTTGAGACGGTGGTGCGCTACCGCATGCCCATTACCTTCATTACCGTGTCGAACAGCGCCTATGGCTGGATCAAGGCCGGGCAGCGCTCGGGCTTCGGCGCCCGCTTCCACAATGTCGACTTCACACGCACCGACCACGCGGCCGTCGCCGCCGCCTACGGCTTGAAGAGCTGGAAGGTCGAGGACCCCGCGAAGCTCGAAACGGTGCTGCGGGAAGCGCTCGAAGCCGGCGGGCCGACACTCGTCGACATCGTCACTCAGCCGCTCGATGAGGCCGCAGCGCCAGTCTCCGAGTGGGTCGCCTGATGGCCACAAGCGGCGCGCAAGACCGCCTCCCCGTCGCCGTCATCGGGGCCGGGATCGTCGGCGTTTCGACCGCCATCTGGCTGCAGCGCGCGGGCCACGACGTCGTCCTCATCGACCGCGGCGAGCCGGGCGAAGGGACGAGCTACGGCAATGGCGGTGTGCTCGCCTCCTGCTCGATCGTTCCGGTCACCGTTCCCGGCCTCATGCGCAAGGCACCGCGGATGCTCCTCGATCCGCGCCAGCCGCTCTTCCTGAGATGGTCCTACCTGCCAAGGCTGGCGCCGTGGCTGCGGGCCTATCTGGGGCACTGCGCACCGGGAGAGGCCAGGCGCATCGCTGCCGCGCTGGCGCCGATCATCGGTGACAGCCATGCCGAGCATCAGGCACTGAGCGAAGGCACTGGTGCGGAAAAATGGCTCGTTCCGTCCGATTATGTCTTCGTCTATCGCGACCGCGCACATTTCGATGGAGATGCCTTCGGCTGGTCGATCCGCCGCGACCACGGCTTCCGCTGGGACGAATTGGAGGGGCAGGCCTTTCACGCATACGATCCGGCCTTTGCCGATCATCTGGGCTATGCCGCGCGGCTCCCCGACCACGGCCGCATTTCCGATCCGGGGCGCTATGTGAAGGATCTCGCCGCCCATGTCGCGGCATCCGGCGGCAGGATCGTCAAGGGCGAGGTCGGCGACCTCGTGCGCGAGAACGGATGCGTCACGGGCGTGCGGATCGGCGGGGAGACGCTCGCCTCTTCGGCGGCGGTGCTTGCCACCGGCGTCTGGTCGAAGCCGCTTTGCCGCAAGCTCGGCCTCGACGTACCGCTGGAAAGCGAGCGCGGCTATCATGTGGAGCTGTGGGAGCCGAGCCTCATGCCGCGCTCGCCAGTCATGGTCGCCGCGGACAAGTTCGTCATAACGCCGATGGAAGGGCGGCTGCGGCTTGCCGGCATCGTCGAGTTCGGCGGGCTCGAGGCGCCGGCTTCGCGCGCGCCTTTCACCCTCTTGACGAAGAACATCCAGGCCACCATGCCTGGCCTTACATGGAAAGGAACCAGCGAATGGATGGGTCATCGCCCCGCGCCCGTCGACTCCATCCCGCTGATCGGGGAGGTGCCGGGCGTAAAAGGCGCCTTTCTCGGCTTCGGTCACCATCACGTGGGCCTCACCGGCGGGCCGAAGACCGGCCGCATCCTGGCGCAACTCATTTCCGGTACAGCGCCGAATTTAGACCTTGCACCATACGCACCTTCGCGTTTCCAATAGGCGCTTGACTTCAGAACCGGGAACAACACCGAAAGATTCCAGAAAGTGGGAGCATTACGATGAAGGGTAGTTCAGTTCTTTTCGCCTCGGTGGCCGCCGCCGCGGCTTCAGTGGGCGCGGCCCAGGCCGAAACATGGGATATGCCGCTTGCCTATCCGGCGACCAATTTCCACTCGGAGAATGCCGAGGTATTCGCCGAATGCGTGCGCGAGGGCACGGACGGCGAGATCGACATCGTGACGCACCCGAACGGCTCGCTCTTCTCTGGCAACGACATCAAGCGCGCGGTCCAGACGGGCCAGGCGCCGATCGGCGAGCGCCTGATCTCCGCTCATGCCAACGAGAACCCGCTGTTCGGCGTTGATTCCATCCCGTTCCTGGCCACCTCCTACGAGGAATCGGAAAAGCTTTGGCAGGCCGCACGCGACAAGCTGGCAGCGGAACTGGAGAACCAGAATCTCGTCTATGTCTACGCCGTGCCGTGGCCGCCGCAGGGCTTCTACTTCAAGAAGGAGGTCAATTCGGTTGCCGACATGCAGGGCATCAAGTTCCGCGCTTACAACGCCGCGACCGCCCGCATCGCCGAGCTTGCCGGCATGGCGCCGGTGCAGATCGAGGCAGCCGAGCTCAGCCAGGCGCTGGCCACCGGCGTTGTCGAGAGCTTCATCTCTTCCGGTTCCACAGGCGTCGACTCCAAGGCCTGGGAAAGCCTGACCCACTTCTACGACGTGCAGGCCTGGCTGCCGCGCAATGTCGTGTTCGTCAACAAGGATGCCTGGGACGGGCTCGACGAGGCGGCGCAGCAGGCCATCGCCACATGCGGCGACAAGATCGCCGCCGAGGGCGCGAAGAAGTCCGAGGAGCTTTCAGCCGGCTATCTGAAGACCCTTGCCGAAAACGGCATGACCGTTTCCCAGCCGAGCGACCAGCTCCGGGAGGAGCTCGCCGCCTTCGGTGCGACGATGACCGACGAATGGCTTGAGAGCGCCGGCGAGGACGGCAAGGCCATCATCGACGCCTACCGCGCCCAGTAGTCCATTTGACAGCGCGGCCCGGACCCTCCGGGCCGCATCTTTTCTGGAGCCTGGAATGCCAACAGCCGCGCGCGCGATCCGCCGCAGCCTCGACGCCGTCTATGACGGGGCGGGCGCATTGGCCGCACTCTGCCTGCTCGCCATCCTCGTCGTGATCTCCACGCAGGTGGTGGCGCGCTGGGCGGGGATCCCCTTCCCCGGCTCCAGTGAGTATGCCGGCTATCTCATGGCCGCCGCATCCTTCCTCGCCTTCGCTCACACGCTCAATCGCGGCGCCCATATCAGGGTCAACCTGTTTCTCACCGCGCTCGGCGAGCGGCGCTTCTGGGGAGAATTGTGGTGTCTCGTCATCGCGTCGGCCGCCTCGGCCTATCTCGCCTGGTTCGCGGTCAGGGCCGTCTACTGGTCATGGAGGCTCGGCGACGTCAGCCAGGGCCAGGATGCCACCCCACTATGGATCGCCCAGACGCCGATGGCGGGCGGTGCCGTCGTCCTCGCCGTCTGCTTCATCGACAATCTGGTGACATTGCTTCTGGCCGGCCGCGACAACATCCGCCCTGACCTTAGCCAACAGAGCAGGGCGGAGTAACCATGGACCAGGTCTACGCCATCGGCCTCTTCCTCTTCGTCCTGTTCCTGCTGCTCGGCTCGGGCGTGTGGATCGGGCTGGCGCTTCTGGGCGTCGCCTATGTCGGCATGGAGATCTTCACCGCGCGGCCCATCGGTGACGCCATGATGACGGTGATGTGGCGCTCGGCCTCCTCATGGTCGCTGACGGCGTTGCCGATGTTCATATGGATGGGCGAGATTCTCTACCGCACGCGGCTTTCCGAGGACATGTTCAGGGGCCTTGCCCCCTGGATGGCGCGGCTCCCCGGCGGGCTGATGCACACCAACATCGCCGGTTGCACCGTCTTTGCCGCCGTCTCGGGCTCCTCCGCCGCCACACTCACCACCGTCGGCAAGATGACGATCCCGGAATTGCGCAAGCGGAACTATCCGGAGCGCATGGTGATCGGCACGCTCGCCGGCTCGGCCACGCTGGGGCTGATGATCCCGCCTTCCCTCACCCTCATCGTCTACGGCGTCAGCATCAACGAATCGATCACCAAGCTCTTCATCGCCGGCATCCTGCCGGGCCTCATCCTGGCGGCGATGTTCATGGTCTATGTCGTGGGTGCCTCGCAGCTCTCGAAAAGCTATCGGCCGACGCCAGAGCCGCCGATGACCTTTATGGAGAAGGTCCACCGGTCGCGGTTCCTGGTTCCCGTCTTCATTCTGATCCTGCTCGTCATCGGCTCCATGTATATGGGCGTGGCGACGGCGACAGAGGCCGCCGCCATCGGCGTCATCGGCTCGCTTCTCCTTGCCGCCTGGCAGCGCTCGCTTTCTCTCGGCACGTTCTGCGAGACCCTGATGGGGGCGGCGCGCACCTCGGCCATGATCGCCCTCATCCTGTCGGGCGCGGCCTTCCTGTCGCTCGCCATGGGGTTCACCGGCCTGCCGCGCGGCCTGGCGACGGCGATCGCGGCGATGGAGCTCTCCCGCTTCGAGCTTCTCATGGTGCTGATGGTCTTCTACATCGTGCTCGGCTGCTTCCTCGACGGCATCTCCATCGTGGTGCTGACCATCGCCATCGTCGAGCCGATGATCCGCCAGACCGGCATCGACATCATCTGGTTCGGCATCTTCGTCGTGCTGGTGGTGGAGATGGCGCAGATCACGCCGCCCATCGGCTTCAACCTCTTCGTGCTGCAGGGGATGACCGGCCACGAGATGAATTTCATCGCCCGTGCCGCGCTTCCAATGTTCGTGATCATGGTGCTGATGGTGTTCCTGCTGATCGCCTTCCCGGAGCTGGCGACGTGGCTTCCCGACAATATGCGGCCGGCAGCGGGCGGCTGAGAGAACCGGCGTGACCGCAGCCCTCAATCTCCTGGGCCTTGCCGCCCGTTACGGGCGCCTGGTCCTTATCCTCGGCCTTGTCGCCGGCATCGCGCTTCCCGGCATCGCCCTCGCCCTGCGGCCGTGGATCGGATCGCTTATCGCAGCGCTCCTGTTCCTCGCGGCACTTCGTGTCGGGCCGCGCCAGGCGGTCGGCGCGCTCAGCGACCTGCGCAACTCCATCGGCTTTGCGCTCGTCTTCCAGGTCGCCCTTCCCGTCGCCGCTCTTATCGCCTTTCAGGCTGTAGGATGGGCGGGAGCGCTCGCGATCGCGCTCGTCCTGATGATGGCGGCCTCGCCGATTTCCGGCAGCCCGAACCTCACCATGCTCACCGGCAACGACCCGGCTCCGGCCCTGCGCCAGCTCGTCGTCGGCACGGCGCTTCTGCCGCTGACGGTCATCCCCGTCTTCTGGCTGTCGCCCGCGCTCGGGGAGGTGGGGGAGGTGCTTGCCGCCGCCGGCAGACTGCTCGCCACCATCGCGCTTTCGGCGGCTGCCGCCTTCCTCATCCGCGGGCTTCTCCTCAAGACCCCCTCCCCCACCACGATGGCCGGCATTGACGGGCTTTCGGCGGTCGTCATGGCTATCGTCGTCGTGGGGTTGATGTCGGCCGTGGGCCCGGCGATCCGCAGCGCCCCGCAGGCACTCGGGATCGCCCTCCTCGCCGCCTTCGCCGGCAATTTCGGGCTGCAGATCCTGGTGGCCGCCGCGCTGCGCCGCGCAGGCAATCCGCACCTTGCCGCTCCCTTCGGCATCGTCGCCGGCAACCGCAACATTGCCCTCTTCCTGACCGCTCTGCCGGCGGCGGTAACCGACCCCCTGCTTCTGTTCATCGGCTGCTACCAGATCCCCATGTATCTGACACCCATCCTGATGGGGTGGCTATACGGAACCAGGCGATCCCGCTCTTCGCGAAGCGCCGGCTAGAGTAATTCCAGGAAAAGTGGAAACCGGTTTTCCGTCCGGAATTGCATGAAATCAAAAGGTTAGATCCTTTCATCGTTTCCGTGAAATGATGAAAGGGTCCAAGCGAAGAGGTCCGGCTGGCAAAGCAGCGCGCATGAGAAGACTATGAACGCGCTGCCTTCGAGGCTGTGGAAACAGTCACGGAAGTTTAACGCGACGGTCAAGCGCATTTCATGTGCCGCAGCGATGCTCCCTGTCTGGATGTGATGCATTCCTCAGGAGGGAGTTCCGGCAATGACGCGACTGTCCATATTTCTTCTCCTCGCTGCTTCCACGGCGCTCGCCGCACCAGCGGCAGCAAAGGATACGTCCTATATCGGTTCGGTTCACACGGTTTCCGGCACAACGGCCGACACGGCGCGCGGCAAGGTCTTTCTCGACTCCAACCGCAACGCCAGGCTGGACGAGGGTGAAGGTGGCGTGGAAGGAGTGCTGGTCTCCAACGGGCGTGAGGTGGTGAAGACAGACGCCACCGGCAATTACGAGCTGCCCGCCTATGACGACATGAACGTCTTCATCACCAAGCCAGCCGGCTATGCCGTGCCGGTCAGCCAGGACATGGTTCCGCAATTCCATTACGTTCACAAGGTCGCGGGCTCGCCCGACCTGCGTTTCGGCGGCATCGAGCCTACGGGCCCGCTGCCCGAGGCGATCAACTTCCCGCTGGTCGAGGACGACATCGGCAACCGTTTCTCGTGCCTGGTCTTCGGCGATCCGCAGCCCTACAACAACCGCGAAGTCGGCTATGTGCGCGAGACGGTCGGCGCCATGCTCGCCAACCGCGATAACACGAACACCGAATGCCTCATCTTCGAAGGCGACGTGATCGGCGACGACCTGTCGCTCTATCCCCGTTTCAAGAAGATCGTGGCGACCGGCCGGGTGCCGCAATATTTCGTGCCAGGCAATCATGATGTCGATTTCGACGCGGGAAGCGACGCGGATTCCTTCGACACCTTCCGCCGCGAATGGGGCCCGGAATACTACTCCTTCGACATCGGCAATGTGCATTTTGTGGTGCTCGACAATGTGCGCTACCCCTGCAACGGCGTCGACGACCATCCCTTCTGCGACCCTGCCGAAAGCCCTTCCTACAACGGCGTCATTCACGACCGCCAGATCGAGTGGCTGCGCAATGACCTCGCGCATGTGCCGCAGGACAAGCTGATCGTCCTCAACGCCCACATTCCTTTCGTCACCTTCACCGACAACACCGCGCAAAAGCACCAGACCGACAATCTCGACGTTCTCTACGAGATCATCGGCGACCGCCCCGCGCTTGGCCTGACCGGCCACACCCACACCACAGAGCAGATCATGCCGGGCGAGCATTTCGAGGGCTGGGCGGAAGCCACCAACACCGGCCCCGCCAAGTTCCATCAGATCGTCACCGGCGCCGTGTCGGGCTCCTGGTGGTCCGGTGACCTGGACGACCGAGGCGTTCCGCGCTCCACCCAGCGCCTGGGCAATCCGCGCGGCTACTTCGTCTTCGAGTTCGACGGATCGGATTATGTAGAGACCTTCGTCCGCTTCGGCGGTACCAAGGACGAGCAGATGCACGCCTCCTTCAACACGCCGCGTTTCCGCGAATGGGCGGCAGACCTGATGGCCTTCGCCGATCTTTACGAGACGCCAAACGGCGTCCTGCCGCCGGTCACCGTCAACGACCTCGGCGACATAAACATGATCACGCTTGACGACCTGAAAGATGGCACCTGGGTAGCGGCCAATGTGTGGAGCGGCGCCAAGGGCGACACAGTGTCGATCTCCATCGACGGCGGGGCGGCGATCCAGGCCGAGCGCACCCAACCGGGCAACGGCGAAGCAAAGCTCAAGGGGCCGGAATATGCCGATCCGCTGGCGCTGGTCACGCAGGCGACCGTCGGCCGAGTGGCATTCCGTTCCGCCCGGGGCGGCGAGGACACGGCCGGCTTCACCACCGGTCGCGGCAGCCGCGCCGCAGGTGTGCCTGGGCCGCTGTCGCGCGGACTTCTGACCGACAATTCCAGCCATCTGTGGCGCGCTGACCTGCCGGAAACCCTGGCCGAGGGCGTTCATGTGCTGGAGGTGAAGACGACCGACCGTTACGGCCGGACCTTCACACACAACCTTACCTTCGAGGTGGTGAACGAACTTCCCTATCCCGACTGGAACGAGGGTTTGTTCAACTAAGGTCTGTTGCGGTTCGCCCTTGCCCGGGCGTTGAAATCGCCCGGGCAAATCACCTGCGGAGCCAATGTGCGTATCATCGTCCACGTCGCCCTGATCCTGACCATGCTTCTTGCCCATGCAGGCATGGCGCACGCGCATTTTGCGCAGGGCACGAAACTGCGGACCATCCTGATCGCGCCGCACGGGGAAACATTGACCGCCTATGTGCGCGCGCCGCTGCCGCTCGTCTTTTCCGACGTGATCACGAGCGCACAGGCAAGCAGCCAGCCGCTGGGCACACCGTTCCTCTATTTCGAAGAGACCGGGGCGGGAGGTCGCTACAGGGTCTCGATGGGCGCTATAGCGGCCGACGAACCCGCGTTCCGGGAGCGGCTGGAACGTGCTCTGTCCTGGTCGCAGAACGGCCGGGAAATCGCCGCCCGCCTCATTGCCATGCGCGTTCACGCGCGCATGCCGGCGAGCCCTTTCGACGGCCGGGAAGCGGCGGAAGCCGCGATCGCAGGCGCAAGCAGCGGCCTCGATCCGGTTTTTGGTGAAGCCTATGTGGATTTCGCGGTCAGCCTGTCACCACCCGACGCCGCCGGCTCGGTGACCGTACGCTCGGCCTATCCGCCGCTGCCAGTCCCCGATGGTGTGACCATCGACAACCACATCATCGACGCGCGCGGCGAGGTGCCGGTTTCTTACACGCGACCGGGGCAATTGGAGCAGCCCGCCGCGATCGACGCCTCGCTCTGGCGCACCGTCGGCGAATTCGTCTGGCAGGGCGTACTGCACATCATCGAGGGGCTGGATCATGTCTTCCTGGTTGTCTGCCTGGCGCTTGGCATCGGCGCGCGCGGCCGGCTGTTGTGGATCGTGACGGCGTTCACGCTTGGCCATTCGGTGACGCTGATCGCCACCTTCCTCGGCGCGACGCCTTCCTGGCCCTGGTTCATCCCGGCGGTCGAAGCCGCCATCGCGGCAACGGTGCTTTACGCGGCGGTCGCCGCTCTAATGCGCAGGATGGATTCGATCGTGCTGATCGCCGGCGTCGGCCTGCTGCACGGGCTCGGCTTTTCCTTCGTTCTCGGCGATATTCTTGGCCGTGACGCGCCCAACCTCGTGCCCGCGCTGGCGGCTTTCAATGCCGGTATCGAAATCGGCCAGTTGACGATCATTGCCGCAACCTTGCTTGCGGTGGCCGTCGTAACGCGGCTTTCGGCTTCGCTCACGCCGGTCCTGCGCGCAGTAACGCTCGCCGGCATCGCTGTCGTGTCGGCCTGGTGGCTCGTGGAACGGTCCGCAACGCTCGTGGCGTAACCACCGCTTACGCATTTCCAACTGCTCGCCACCGCACGCTGGCGCGGGGCGTTGCTCTCGCGCCCTGCGTCCGCCATTGCCAGATCAGGAGCGTTGGGCGAAATTCCGGCTATGTGGCTCCTGAAACTGACGCTGGCGCTCGCCGGGTTGTACGCGGTCGTCGTCGCCGTCGCGTATGCCCTTCAGACCTGGATGATCTTTCCGGCCGGCCTTGCAGCTTTCGGGCCCGAACTGCCTGCCGGAGCACGCCGAGTCGAACTAGCGACGAAGGACGGGGAGCATGTCGTCCTGGTGCGCCTGCCGGCGGAGCGGCCGACGGCCGAACCACGGCCGCTCCTGCTGGGCTTTGGCGGCAACGCCTGGAACGCCGACGCGCTTGTCCTGATGTTGCGCCAGATATTCCCCGAATATGAGGTCGCCGCGTTGCACTACCGCGGATATGGGCCGAGCAGCGGGCGCCCATCGGCGGTCGCCCTGTTCGACGATGCCCAGCGCGCGTACGATCACCTCGCCGGTGAGGTCGAAACAGGCATCGTCGCGGTCGGCCTCAGCGTCGGTGCTGCGGTTGCGGTGGATCTGGCAGTTACCCGATCCCTGCAGGGTATCGTCGTCGTAACCCCGTTCGACTCGCTCGAAGAACTTGCCGCTCACCATTATCCCTGGCTTCCAGTGCGCCTCTTGCTGCGGCATCGCATGGAGACGGCGGAAACCTTGCGCGGCCTCGACGTGCCGACGGCCGTCATCACGGCGGAAAACGACGTCGTCGTTCCCGCGGCGCGCTCAGCGCCCGTTCGCAAGGCGGCTCGCGACCTGCGTAAAGACATCACGATCGCGTCTGGTCACAACGACCTTTATGGCCATCCTGACTTTGCCGACGCGCTTCGCAGCTCCGTCGCTGCGGTAAGCGTCGATTGAGGCGCAGCCTCGCTGCGGCCGAACTCCATCTGCTGGACAACGCGCCCAAAGACCTGGACGGCATGCCGGTAGACCCCTTGTGGGGAAAGCGTGCTACCCTGCCCCCTTCGCCACATCCGCCACCGCGGCCTCCGCGATGTCGAACATCTCGTCGATCTCCTTTTCGGAGATGACGAGCGGAGGACAGAAGGCAAGCGTGTCGCCGAGGTTGCGTGAGATCAGGCCGCGGTCCTGCATGGCCTGGTTGATGCGGCCGCCAAGGGCGCCAGGCTTGTCGGCGAGCGCCGGATGCGCGAACTCGACGGCGCCGATCAAGCCGATGCCGCGCGCCTCCACCGCCAACGCACGCCCGCCCAGCGCTTCGAGCCGCGCCAGGAAGCGCGGGGCGACCTCCCGCACATGGCCGAGCACGTCGCGCTCCTCCATGATCTTCAGGTTCTCCAGCGCCACGGCAGCGGCCACCGGATGCCCGCTGGCGGTAAAGCCGTGGCCCCAGGTGCCGATTGCGTGCGACTCGTCGGCCAGCGGCGCATAAACCTTCTCGTTGACGAGCAGCGCGGAGATCGGCAGGTAGGAAGAGGAAAGCTGCTTCGACAGCGTCATGATATCGGGCTCGAGGCCGTAGGTGGTCGAGCCGAACAGCTCACCCGTGCGCCCAAATCCGCAGATCACCTCGTCGGCCACGAAGAGGATACCGTATTTCTTCAGAACCGGCTGGATCGCCTCCCAATAGCCTTCCGGCGGCACGATGACACCGCCCGCCCCCATCACCGGCTCGGCGAAGAAGGCGGCGATGGTCTCCGGCCCCTCCTCGACGATCAGCGCCTCCAGGTCCCGGGTGCAGCGTTTTGCGAAGTCCCCTTCGCTCTCGCCCTCCTCCTTCATGGTGCGGTAGTGCGGGCAGGTGGTGTGCAGGATGCCGGCAAGCGGCAGGTCGAAGGAGCGGTGATTGTTGGGCAGGCCCGTGAGGCTCGCCGAGGCCAGGGTGACGCCGTGATAGCCCTTTACGCGCGAGATGATCTTCTTGCGCTGCGGCTCGCCCAAGGCGTTCGAGCGATACCAGATCATCTTGATGGCCGTGTCGTTGGCCTCGGAACCGGAATTGGTGAAATAGGCCTTGGACATGGGCACCGGCGCCATGGCCACCAGCTTTTCGGCGAGTTCCACCGATGGCCCGTGCGATTTATGCGCGAAGGTGTGGTAGTAGGGCAGCTTCTCCATCTGCCGCGCCGCGGCCTCGGCCAGGCGCTTCTCGCCGAACCCCAGAGCCACGCTCCAAAGCCCGGCCATACCCTCGATATAGCGCTTGCCGTTGTTGTCGTAGACATGGACGCCCTCGCCCCGCTCGATGACGAGCGGCCCCGTTTCCTCGTGCTTGCGCGCGTCGGTGTAGGAGTGGAGGTGGTAGGCGATGTCACGCGCTTCGAGGGAATTGGGCAGGCGGCTCATGTCGGGCCTCTCGGTTTGTTGGCGTCGACCGTGGCACGCCGCCACGGCTTCCTGTCATTCCTGACAAGCAACGCCATTCCTGACAAGCGAAAGGCCAGCGATCAATAGGCCAGCGAGGCGGTGGACTATAGGCCGCGCCCTCCGGCCCGCCCGGCTACCCCCGGCCGACCAACGGCATCTTGGTGGCCATGACCGTCAGGTTGAGCACGTTGGCCTCCAGTGGCAGGCCGGCCATGTAGACCACAGCCTCCGCCACCTGGCTGACCGGAATGGTCGGCTCGCTGGCGATCTCGCCGTTGGCCTGCAGCACGCCGGCGCTCATCCGCGACGTCATGTCGGTTGCCGCGTTGCCGATGTCGATCTGGCCGCAGGCGATGTCGAAGGGCCGGCCGTCGAGCGCCGTCGACTTGGTGAGGCCGGTGATCGCGTGCTTGGTGGCCGTATAGGGCGCGGAAAAGGGCCGCGGCGTCGTCGCCGAGATGGAGCCGTTGTTGATGATGCGCCCGCCGTGCGGGGTCTGCTTCTTCATCAGCCGCATGGCCTGCTGCGTGCACAGGAAGGCGCCGGTGAGGTTGGCCGCGACGATGTTGCTCCACTGGTCGAAGGTGATCTCCTCCATGGGCACGGCCGGCACATTGGTGCCGGCATTGTTCACCAGGAGGTCGAGGCGGCCGAAGCTCTTCTCGATCTCGGCGAAAAGAGCCGCCACCGACTGCGGATCGCCGACATCGGCGGAGATCGCCCGGAAGGTACCGCCCGTTGCCGCCGCCATCTCGCTCGCCGCCGCCTCCAGCACGTCGGCGCGCCGGCCCGAGACGACCACGGTATAGCCCTCCGCTCCCAGCGCCTCGGCGATGCCGCGCCCTACGCCGGTACCACCGCCCGTCACCAGGGCAATCCTGCCCGCTGCCGATTTTTTCTCTGCCATGTCAGATCGTCCCACCAAGTTCGTCCTCGATATGAATCCGGATGATATCGTCGAAGCTCTTCTCCGCCGTAAAGCCCAGCCCCTCAGCGCGCCTCTCGTCGAAATTCGTCGGCCAGCCGGCGACGATCCTGCGGATCGTCGGGTCCGGCTCGCGGCGGATCAGCCGCACCGCCTTCTCCCCGGCCGCGCGCTTCAGCGCCGCGATCTCCTCGCCCACCAGCGCCGAAAGCCCCGGCATGGTGAGGTTGCGCCGCGGCCCCACCTGCGAGAGGTCGAGCCTGGCCGCATGGATGAAGAAGCCGACCGCCGCGCGCGGGCTGGCAAACCAGTGGCGCACGTCCTCTTCCACCGGCAGCACAGCCTCCTGGCGGGCCAGCGGCTCGCGCAGGATGTTGGAGAAGAAGCCGGATGCCGCCTTGTTCGGCGTGCCGGGACGAATACAGATGGTGGGAAGCCTGAGACCGATGCCGTCGAAAAAGCCGCGCCGTGAATAGTCGGACAGAAGAAGCTCCGTAATCGCCTTCTGGGTACCGTAGCTCGTCAGCGGCGTTGCAAAAAACTCATCGTCGATCCTGTCCGGGAACGGAGCGCCGAAAACGGCGATGGAGGAGGCGAACACGAGGCGCGGCCGGTAGGGCTCCTTCAGTCCCTCCAGGCGGATCGCCTCGAACAGCGCCCGCGTCCCGTCGAGATTGACCCGGTATCCCTTCTCGAAATCCGCCTCGGCCTCGCCGGAGACGATGGCCGCGAGGTGGAAGATGACATCGGGGCGCTGGGCGGCGAGCTTTTCGGCGCTGCCGGGCGCCGAAAGGTCCATCGCCATGGGCGAGGCGATCCCGGCAAGTGCGGCCGGCACCGGCGGCGCGACGATATCGACCAGCGACAGGCGGTTTACCTCGGCGCCGAGCGCGCCCTCCTCCGCCGCCAGCCGCTCAACCAGCTTGCGGCCGACCATTCCGGCGGCACCGATCACCAGCACATGCATCTAAGGCAGTCCTCCCATGTTGCGCCGGTGGCAAGATCTGTCACCGAACGATCGGCGCCCTGATAGAGCAGCGGTATGCCACGATTCTTCGTGCAAGCGTAGGACAGACAGACGGCGAGGTCGAGTTGTACTGGCCGGATAGCCGGTCCCAACGATGCTAGGCTGCCGCGGCCCAGCCCTCACGGATATGGCGGTAGCCTTCGCGATAGACCGCCTCGGGGCTTTCGGCGAAGTCGCGCCAGACCTTGGTGGCCGCGGCCAGGTCCTTAAGCCCGCGGCCGAACGACTCGATGGTGAGCCACCCGTCGTAGCCGCTCTTGCGGATGGCGGTGAAGGTCTCCGCCCAGGGGATATTGCCGCGGCCAGGCACGCCGCGGTCGTTTTCGGAGATGTGAACGTGGACGATGTTCCCCGCGTTGCGCGTGAAGGCGCCGATGGGATCGGCCTCCTCGATATTGGCGTGGAAGGTGTCGTAAAGCGCCTTGATGTTGGGATGACCGATCTCGTCGATATGGGCCGAAAGCGCGTCCATGGTATTGAAAAGATAGCATTCGAAACGGTTGAGCGCCTCGAGCCCGATGGTCACGCCACGGCTTGCCGCGTGGTCGCCGATCAGCCGCTGCGCGTCGACGGAACGCCGGCGCTCGGCCGGTGTGGGACCTTTGCCGGAGAAATGGCCGAGGGTGGAGTGCAGCGGCCCCGAGAGCATGGTCGCACCGAGTGCGGCCGCGCAGTCGATGGCCTGCCGCATGTAGGCGATGCCGGCCTTTTGCGTGAGCGCATCGGGCGAAATGAGGTTCTTCCCCGGATCGCCGATAGCCGAGACCGCCGTGCGCTCCAGGCCGATCCGGTCGAGCATGGCGCCCAGCCGGCGGTATTTCACCGGGTTTCCGGCCATGACGGGGATTTCGACGCCGTCGAAACCGGTCGCCTTGATATCGCGCAGCAGCGCCTCGTGCCTTGCGGAGACGTTCGTCGTCCACAGATACATGCACATGCCGATCTTCATGCATTCCCTCCCGAGCCCGCCTCGCCGGCCGGCTTCTTCTGGTAATACCAAAACGACAAATGGGTCAAGGACACATCGGCTGCGCCGGCGCGCGGACTCAGAGTCGAAAAGGCGCGAAATCACACGGAAACATGGGAGAACGGCACTCCCCCGGCACTTCCTTCCCCGCCTCCTTGCTGCAAGGTGAAAAGTGCGCTAGAGCTTCCTTCCATGCACATTTGGTCGAACCAGTTAGCCGAAATGCTGGAGCGGCTTGAGGTAAAGGCGCGCCGGCTTTCAGCCCCGCGCAAGCGCTAGTATCGGATTTGGGGAGGAACACCATGCATCTTTCGACGCACAACTGGATGCGTGCGGAACCGCTGGAAACGACGCTGCGGCGGATCAAGAAATTCGGCTACGAGAGCATCGAGATTTCGGGTGAGCCCGACCAGTACGACCCGAGTGAGACCCGTGCAGCCCTCAAGGAGCACGGCATACGCTGCTGGGGCGCCGTCACCCTGACGCTCGGCGAGCGCAATCTGGCGGCCAGGGACGAAGGCCAGCGCGCCCGTTCGGTCGACTACGTGAAGAGCGTCATCACCATGGTCTCGGAACTCGATGGCGAAATCGTCACCCTGGTTCCGGCGACCGTCGGCAAGGTGGTGCCGGACGGTACCGAGGAGGAGGAGTGGAAATGGGTGGTGGACGCCACCAGGGAGTGCTTCGCCCATGCCCAGGCCAAGGGTGTGCGGGTGGCGATCGAGCCGCTCAACCGCTTCGAAACCTATCTCTTCAATCGCGCGGCGCAGGCCCTCGCCCTGGCGGACGCGGTGCATCCCGACTGCGGTGTCTGCCTCGACGCCTTCCACCTCAACATCGAGGAAGAGGACATGTACGAGGCGATCCGGCTTGCCGGAAAGCGCCTCTACGATTTCCACGTAGCCGACAACAATCGTTTCGCCTGTGGGCTGGGCCAGCTCGACTGGGAAAGGATCGTCGGCACGCTGAAGGAGATCGGCTATGACGGCGCGCTCACCAACGAGTTCGTAGCGCCCGTCGACCGCACGCCGGCGGCGAAATATCCGAACATGGTGGAGCGCAATCCGGTCGACATCCCGCCCGAGCAGCTCAAGTTCATCCAGGATCACGGCTCCAGCCTGCTGACGGAGGAGTTCTATTCCGACCAGATGCGGATCACGGCCGAGACCATCCTGCCGCTCATCAGGTAGCGGCACCAGGCGGCGGGTCGGGGAACGGGCATGCGGATCAGACAAGTAGAGGCGTGGTGGGTGCGCATACCCATCGAGGAAGGTCGCCAGCACCGCAGCGATTTCGGCCAGACGGCCACCTTCGACGCGGCGATCCTGCGGATTACGACCGATGACGGCCTCGTCGGCTGGGGGGAAGGCAAGAACGCCGCGGGAAGTGCCGGCACCTACGCCGCCCTCGTCTACCTTCTCAACCACGAGATCGGCCCGAGGCTGATCGGCCGCGACCCGGCCGATATAAGCGTTATCTGGGAGATGCTCTATAACGACGTGCGCCACGAGACGGCGGCATCCAGCGGTCACGCCATGCCGATACTCGCCCGGCGCGGACTGACGGTGGCGGCCATCAGCGCCGTCGACATCGCGTTGTGGGACATTTTGGGCAAATCCCTCGGCCAGCCGGTCTGGCGGCTTCTCGGCGGCCGCAAGGCCGAGCGCCTGCCGGCCTATGCCTCCGGCGGCTGGGCGGGGCCGGAAACGATCGGCGAACAATTGCTGGCCTATGTCGAGACCGGCGGCTTCAAGGCGGTCAAGATGCGCGTCGGCGCCCAGGACGGGCCGGTGCAGGTCTCGGCCGCGCGGGTGCGGGCGGCACGGGCAACCCTCGGTCCGGACATCGATCTGATGGCGGATGCGCACGGCACCTATACTGTGGCCGAGGCAAAGCGCTTCGCCCATCTCGTCGCCGACTGCGACCTTGCCTGGTTCGAGGAGCCGGTGATCGCCGACGACAAGAGGGGCATGGCCGAGGTGCGCGCCTCAAGCAGCGTTCCGGTTGCTGCCGGCGAGAGCGAGGCGACGCGGTTCGCTTTCCGCGAGCTTGCGCTTCTTAGGTCCGCGGACATCTTCCAGCCCGATCCCGGCTTCTGCGGCGGCATCACCGAGGCCATGCGTATCGGCGCGCTTGCCAGTGCCTTCAACCTGCGGCTGGCACCGCATTTGTGGGCCGGGGCGCCTTGTTTCTTCGCCGGCTTGCATGTATGCGCGGCCTCGCCGGCGAGTTTCATCGTCGAATATTCCCTCGGCGCCAATCCCATGATCCACGACCTGATCGAGGAAAAGGTGGAGGCGAGCGATGGTATGGTCCGGATCCCGGAGAAGCCGGGCCTCGGCTTCACGGTACGTGAAAAGTTCCTGGAGGCGCACGCGCAGAAGAGCCCATGAAGGAGAACAACCTCCTGCCGGACCTGGCAGCCTATCTCTATTCCCGCTCCAATGCAGCGAACGGGCGCACGCCGTCCGAGCGTGAGCTGGCCGAGCATTTTGCCGTTAGCCGTGGCCAGGTCCGCGAGGCCCTGGCGATCCTCGAGGCCATGCGCATCGTCGAGCGCCGTGCAAAATCCGGCATCTATCTTACGACCAAGCAAGCGAGCGTCGAGGCGATGGCGCTGTTCGCAAGGGCCGGCGTGCCGCTCGACCCGATCCAGATCTATGAGACGGTGGAATTGCGCAAGATCCACGAGATCAAGGCGGCCGAGCTTGCCTGCGAACGCGCGACGGAGGAAAATTTCGAGCGGCTGCGCGAAATCCTGAACGCCTCGGAGAAGCGGCTTGCCGCCGGCGAGGGCCTGTGGCGGGAGGACCGCGACTTCCATCTGGAGATCGTGCGCGCCACCCAGAACAGCGTCTTTCACAAGGTTTGCAGCGTCTACTATCTGATGGGCGAACAGCGCCTGCCGATCTATTTCAGCGATCCGGAGCGGGCGCGGCGCTCGCACGCCGAGCACATCCAGATCTACGAAGCGCTCCAGCGCCGCGACGGCAATCTGGCGCAAGCCCTGATGAGCGCGCATCTCAAGGGGGCGGAGAGCTATTGGAAGGGCCTGATCGGCGGCGTAGAGTCCGAGGCGGTCGAGCAAGCATAGGTACGGGTCCTTTGCCGATTATCCTTTCCACCAACGCGCTTCATCCGCGCGCGGAAGCGATGCTGGCCGGAGCCGGCGAGCTGCGCATTTCGAGCAACGCCGATCCCGAGACGCTGCTTGGGGAAGGCCGCGAGGCCGATATCGTCATCGTCCGCGCGCCGCTGCCGGCCTCGCTTTTTACCGCCGCACCCCGCCTGCGTGCCGCCATCCGCCACGGCGCCGGGCTCGACATGATCCCGGTCGAGGCGGCGACGGTGGCCGGCGTGCTGGTCGCCAATGTGCCGGGCGCCAACGCACGAACGGTGGCCGAGCACGTTTTCCTGGTCACGCTGGCGCTTCTCCGGCGCTTCCGCTCCATGGACCGCGACCTGAGGGCGACGGGATGGTTTGCCGGCCGCGCCCATGCCGACCATGGCGCCGAGCTCGGCGGCCGCACAATGGGCATCGTCGGCATGGGCAATGTGGGCCGCGCCGTCTTCCGCATCGCACGCGGTTTCGGTCTTGACCTCGTGGTCAACACGCGCACACCCGCCACCCTGCCCGAGGGCGCGCGACCGGCAAGCCTCGACCAGCTCATCGAGGAAAGCGACATCATCGTGCTGTGCTGCCCGCTGACGCCCGACACGCGGGGTCTCATCGGCCGGGAGCGCATCGCGCGCATGAAGCCTTCGGCCCTGCTCGTCAACGTCTCGCGTGGCCCCGTCGTCGACCAGGAGGCGCTCATCGCCGCCCTTGGTGAGGGCCGCATTGCGGGTGCCGCACTCGACGTTTTCGATTCCCACCCGCTGCCGGCCGATCATCCCTATTTCACCTTCGACAACGTCATCCTCACGCCGCACGCCGCCGGCATCACCGAGGAAAGCATGATGAGGATGGGAACGGGCGCGGCCGAAGAGGCGATCCGGGTGCTCGACGGGCAATTGCCCGAGAACCTGTGCAACCCGGAGGCGGTGGCGCTTTATCGGAAGCGATTTCAGGTGACGTGAGTTGGGCCAGGCCGGTCGGCTGCGGCAGCCCCCGGCCCTATTCCCGGCGTACAGACCGCCCTACCCTCCGTGCCGCAGGCTAAGCCCGCTGGCGCCATCGAAAAGAACCACCTTTTCAGGATTCCACGCAAACCGCACCGTCTCGTCCACCGCGACATGCGTCCGGGCGGAAACGGTGGCGTGCAGCATGGCATCGCCGGCACGCAGGGTGAGGATTTTTTCAACGCCGTGGTTCTCCACGTCGTGCACCGTCGCCTCGACGGGCGCGCCGGTTTCCACGGTGAGGTCTTCCGGGCGGATGCCGAAGACGAGCGGGCGCCCTTCCGAAACTGCGCCTGCCTGCCCGTTCAGCGGCAACTCGAAGCGCTTCGGGGCGACGACCGCCCGCCCTTCCACCAGCCGGCCGTCGAGGAGGTTCATCGGCGGCGAACCAACGGAACGGGCGACGAAGGTGTTGCGCGGGTTGTTGTAGATCTCGTAGGGCGTGCCCGTCTGCACCAGCCGGCCCCTGTCCAGTACGCCGATCTTGTCGCCCATCGACATGGCCTCGATCTGGTCATGCGTGACGAAGAGGAAGGTGGCGCCGAGCGTCATCTGCAGGTTTTTCAGCTCCGTGCGCAGCGCCTCACGCAGCTTGGCGTCGAGAGCGGACAGCGGCTCGTCCATCAGGAAGACGCGCGGCTTGCGCACGATGGCGCGGCCGATGGAGACACGCTGCATCTCGCCGCCCGACAGCCTGTCCGTCTTGCGGTCGAGCAGGTGCTCGATGCGCAGGATTTTCGCCGCGCGAGCCACCTGATTCGTTATCTCCTCCGGCTCGACATGCCGGATCTTCGCCTTCAGCGGAAATTCGAGGTTCTCGCGCACCGTATAGCGCGGATAGAGAGAGTATTGCTGCAGCACCAGCGCCACGTCGCGCTCGGCCGGTCCCCAGTCGCTGACATCCGCCCCATCGATGAGGATCTGCCCTTCGGTCGGCTTTTCCAGGCCGGCGATGAGCCGCAGCGTCGTCGTCTTGCCTGCCCCCGTCTCGCCGAGCAGGACGAAGAACTCGCCGTCTGCGATCTCCAGGTCCAGGTTGCGGAGAGCGGTCGTGGCGCCGAATCTTTTGGTGACGTGCTTGAGCTCGATATGGGCCATCACAACCTCACCCCGAAAGACCTGCCGCTTTCCGCATCGAAAAAATGCGCCTGGGCGGGGTCGATCCTGACCCACACTTTTTCGCCCGGGCGCGGCACGAAGCCGGCCTTCGTGCGTGCCCTCAGCATCTGCGTGCCGACCTTGAGGTCGATGATGTCGTGCGAGCCGAGCGGCTCGATGATGTGTGCCTCGACCGGCAGGTAGCCCTCCCGGCGCTCGCGCTCGACAAGAACGCCCTCAGGGCGGATGCCGAGCGCGAGACCGTCCCCCTTCGCTCCGCCAGCTTCCAGCCGGCCGAGAAGAGTTCGCGGGAAGACAAAACCCTCCGCCGCGCCCGGCATGACGACGCGGGCGTCCGACGCCGCCTCGGCCACGTGCGCTTCCGCAACGTTCATCACCGGACTGCCGACAAACTGCGCGACAAAGAGATTGGCGGGGTGGGTATAGACGTCGTCCGGCGTGCCCACCTGCTGCAGCACGCCCTCGTTCATAATGACGATGCGGTCGGCGAGCGCCATCGCCTCCACCTGGTCGTGGGTGACGTAGACGGTGGTGGAGCCCTGCTTCATGTGCAGGCGCTTGATTTCGGTGCGCATCTCCTCGCGCAGCTTGGCGTCGAGCGCGCCGATGGGCTCGTCCATCAAAAGCGCCTTGGGACTGCGCACCAGCGCACGGCCGATCGCCACGCGCTGCATGTCGCCGCCCGAAAGGGCCGACGGCCGGCGCGAAAGCAGCGGCGCGATCCGCAAAACATCCGCCACCCGGCGCACCGCCCGGTCGACCTCCGCCTTGCTTTGCCGCGTGGCGCGCAGCGGAAAGGCGATGTTCTCGTAGACGGTCATGTGCGGGTAGAGCGAGAAAGACTGGAACACGAAGGCGATGTCGCGGTCGGCGGCCTTCAGATGCTGCACCACCTTGCCGTCGATCAGGATGTCGCCCTCGTCGATCGTCTCGAGGCCGGCGACGGCGCGCAGCGTCGTCGTCTTGCCGCAGCCCGACGGCCCCAGCATGACGATGAACTCGTTGTCTTCGATGACAAGGTTCATGTCCTTGATGACCTGAACGTCGCCGAAGAATTTTTGCACGCCGCGAAGCTCGATATGCGTCATTCCGCCAGCCTCCCCTCGTGCGCATCCTCCTCCGGTGCTTCCGCCTCGGGCGGGATGTGGGAGGTAATGAGGAAGGCGACGAGCCCGATGAGGGTGATCGTCACGCCGTAGCGGTGCAGGAACAGGTTCCAGGGCTGGCAAAGCGCGACGATGCCGAGGATCATCACGGTCTGCGCGCCCGGCACGAGATATTTCCGGTTCAGCCTGCGGAAGCTCATTTGCGTATCGCTCCGAAGGACATGCCGCGCAGGAGATGGTTGCGAAGCAGGAATGTGAAGATGGCGACCGGCAGCAGGAACAGGAACGTGCCGGCGGCGATCGTCGTCCAGTCGGTCAAGCCGGAACCGACCTGCGCGGGAATGAAGGGCGGCGCGGTCTGCGCGTCCCGGTTGGTCAGCATCAGCGCGAAGGCATATTCGTTCCAGGCCGTGATGAAGCAGAAGACGGCCGTTGCGGCGATGCCGGTGGCCGCCTCCGGCAGCACGATCTTGAAGAAGGCCTGCATGCGCGTGTAGCCGTCGACCAGCGCGGCCTCCTCGTATTCCTTCGGGATCTCGTCGATGAAGCCTTTCATGAGCCACACCGAGAAGGAGAGATTGAAGGCGGTGTAGAGGATGATGAGGCCGATATGCGTGTCTGTCATGCCCACCACGCGATACATGAGGAACATCGGGATCGCCACGACGACCGGCGGCAGCATGCGCGTCGACAGGATGAAGAACAGCCAGTCCTGCTCGCCTGCCACCCTGAAGCGCGAGAACCCGTAAGCCGTCAGCGTGCCCATCGAGACGGCGAGGAGGGTGCTGGTGACGGCGATGATCAGGCTGTTCAGGAAACGATCGGGATAGCCGGAGAGCTGCACATCCTCGCCCACGCGCAGCACCCGCTCGCCGCCGTCATAGATGCGCTTTTCCCACCAGGGTGCGGCCTCGTAGGCCTCGGGCTCGACCGGCCGGTTGAGCTGGACGCGCCTGGTGAACAGCTTGACGAAGGGCGTGACCTCCGGCTGGAAGAGAACGGTCGGCGGCACGGTGGTGGCGAGCGCCCGCGGCTTGAAGGCCGTGGAGCCGATCCAATAGATCGGAGCCAGGAAGATGATGGCGATGACGATGACGGCTGCGATGGCCAGCTGGTTCGCCACCTTCTGGCGCGGCGTCTTGACGGCGGCCATCTCAGCGCTCCTTCACGCGGTTCAGATATTTGACGTAGATGTTGGTGATCGCGATCACGACGATCAGCATGATGTAGGCGAGCGCGCAGGAAAGCCCGGTCTGCCATTCCTGGAAGGCCATCTTGTAAAGGCGGATGGCGACCACCTCGGTGGTCGGCTGCCCGCTCATGATGAAGGGAAGGTCGAAACTCTTGAACGCCTCCATTGTGCGGAAGATGAGGGCGATGAGGAGAAGCGGCGATACCAGCGGCAGCGTGATATGGGTGAAGGTGTACCAGTTGCTGGCACGGTCGATCGCCGCCGCCTCGTAGAGATGCTTCGGCACCGCCGAGAGGCCCGCCAGCGACAGAAGCATCACGAAGGGCGACCACATCCAGATATCGGTGATGGCCACCGCATAGAGCGCCATGTCCGGGTTGGACAGCCAGTCGAACCGGCCAAGGCCAAGGGCGTAGTTGATGATGCCCCAGGACGGATCGTAGAGCAGCTTCCAGAAAAGGCCGACGACCGCCATCGACATCATCATCGGCAGAAGCAGCAGCGTCGTCACAAAGCCCTTGAAGGGGAAGCTGCGATTGAGCAGGAGCGCCACGCCGAAGCCGACGATCATCTGCCCGCCGACCGAGACGATCACGTATTTCGCCGTCACCGTGAAGTTGCGCCAGATGTTCGGGTCGGAAAGGAGCCGCTGATAGTTGTCGAGGCCGACGAAATTCGCCGGCGCGCTGACCGACGCGCGAAAGTCGGTGAAGGAATAGCCGAGCGAATAGAGCAGCGGGAAGATGTTGAAGACGATCAGGAAGACGATCGTCGGAATGATGAACATGTTGCGGATCGTAAGATCGCTCCAGCCGCGGGCGGCAGCACGCGAGCGGGGATCCAGCCTTTCAAGGGCGACCGTCGTCACGACCCGGTTCCTTTCCACGTCAGTCATCGGCAAGTTGCTTGAGAGGCGGAGGGAGCGTGCGCCCCCTCCGCCTTCCCCGCCCCTAGTTCAGACGGCCATACCTCGTGAACGTCTCTTCCCAATCCGCGGCGAGCCCGTCGAGAGCGTCTTTCGCGGTGCCGTCACCGCCGACCACATAGGGATAGACGCGGTTGTTCATCTGGGTGAGCAACTCCGCGTATTCCGGCACCGCCCAGAAGTCCTTCACGATCTGCATCGACTGGTAGAAGGCCTCGTTGAACGGCGTGGCGTTGCGGAATTCCTCCGATTCCAGAACCGCCGCATGGCAGGTGTAACCGCCGAGCTCGGCCCACTTCTTCTGCACATCCTCCTGGATGAACCACTCCAGGAACTTGAAGGCTTCTTCCTGGTTCTGCGAATAGCTGACGATCGACAGCCCCTGGCCACCGAGAGCGGCATGTTGCGCGCCCGTCGGTCCGGGCGGATTGACGAAATAGCCCGTCGCATCCGCGTTCGGGTTGGTCGCCGGATTGGCGAGCGCCGGGAAGAAGGCGAAATAGTTCATGCTCATCGCCGCCAGGCCCTCGGTGATGGCCTGGTTGTTCTCCAGGAAGAACACTTTGCCCCAGTTGGGCGGCGTGAACTGGTAGAGCTCGCGATACATCTCCAGCGCTTCGACGTTCTCGGGCGAATTGGTGATGTCCTGGACCTTGAAGCTCTCATAGTCGCCGAGCTCGCCGCCATAGGTGAAGATCGTCTGCTCCACACCCATGATCAGGCCGTCATAGGAGTTGTCCGTATAAAGGGCGATGCCGTAGCGGCCCTCGTCCGGGCGATGGAAGAACTCGGCGATGTCGCGGAGCTGCTGGTAGTCCTTCGGCACATCGAGGTCGTAGCCGTACTTCTCCTTGAAGGCGGCCATCTCTTCCGGATCCTCGAACCAGTCCTTGCGGTAGGCCCAGCCATTGGCATCGCCCTCCGTCGGAACCGCCCAGTACTTGCCGCTGGCTTTCGGATACTCGGCATAGGCGCTGACCGTCGCCGGCACGAAGGTCTCTGCGATCTTGTGCTCCTCGAAGAACTCGGTCAGGTCGACATAGTGGCCGCCTTCGGAGCCCGCGCCCAGCCACTGCGAATCGCCGACCACCATGTCATAGGCGTCGCCGTGCGCGTTGAACTCGGCGAAAGCCTTGGTCTGGAAGTCCGCCCAGGGCGTCGTCTCGACCCTGACCGTGACGCCGGTTTCGGCCGTGTATTCGTTGACCAGTTCCTGCAAATAGTTGGCCGGATCCCATTCGGCCCAGAAGATGGTGAGTTCCTGCGCGAAAACGGACGTTCCGCTGGACAAAGCAAGGCCTATTCCGGCAAGCATGCCGGTCAGTTTGATACGCATGACGAATTCCTCCCAATCATACCCACGCATTTCAGGATGCCGGCGGCGCCGGCTCCGGTACTCCTCCGCGTTGCCGCCTCCCTGAGCGAAGCCCTCCCCAGCTTCGCCCGTCCCGCCGCGAACCCGACGGGCCCGCAACCTCCTCCTCGATCTGGTATTACCAAATGTAAAGTTCCGTCAAGCTCTTTGTAGCGCGTTCCTCCCGCTGATCCTTCTCAAAACGTCCTTGTATTCCAGCATTTCTTGCCTATCCCGCTCGACGGGGATCGGGCTTGCGGCTTGCATAGGTTCAGCCGCATTATTTCAGACTTTTCGATAAAAACCCAATCTGGTCGAACCAGATTCCTTCCACTCTCCCTACTTCGCGGACCTTGCCTCCTCCACCGCCGCGCGCACGAGCGCGCCCGCCGCCCATTGCGCCACGGCCTGCGTCCGGCCGGCATCGAGGCCCCAGATGTCTTTCAGGACAATCAGCGTCTCGACGCCGAAGGTCAACGACAGGGCCTGCGCCAGCCGGTCGATCTGCCCCTTGGAAAGCTCGCCCTTAAGCGGTGCCAGCGCCTGCCGCAGAAGGTCGACGCGGTGGCCGCGCGTAAACTGCGGCTCGTTGCCCAAAGTGTCCGTCTGGCGCTGCGCCCACTGTTCCAACGACAGTTTCAGCGCCGCCTTGAAGGTTGCCTCGAACTCCTCGATGCGCGGCAGCGAGAACGCGAAAAGATCGGCCACGCGCTCACCGGCGCTGTCCGATGCCGATCGCCAGGTGAGGATCGGCCCCAGCGCCTCGTCGACCACGGCGTGCACGAGCGCGGCCTGGCTGGGGAAATAGCGGTAGGCGGTGGCGCGCGACACGCCGGCGGCCTCCGCCACCTCGCTGACCGACGGCGTGGCGCCGGCCTGCATCAGCCGCGTCGCCGTCTCCAGCATCAACCGCCGGGTTCGCGCCCGTGGGCCCCGCTCGGCCTCGTCCACCAATTCAGATTGTTGACGTGAGACGTCCATATCAATATGATACGCGTGTCTCAAAAATATGCAACGGCATTCTTTCGGGAGGAGCTGCGGTGGGGCAAGCGCGATGGCTGCGACGACGCAGCCATCGCGCAAGTGGTCTGACCCAAACAGATCGTACCACTAGGAGGGGGCCCGGGCCGCGCGGGAGGACCATGAAGCGCATCTATGCCGTCGCCACGGCCGATACCAAAGGCGAGGAACTGGCTTTTCTGGCCTCCGCCATCGCGGCGGCCGGCGGCGAGGTGCGGCGCGTCGATGTCGGCACGCGCGCGCCGACAGTGGAAGTCGACGTAAGTGCCGCCGAGGTCGCCGCGCACCATCCGGCGGGCGCCGAGGCCGTGCTCGGCGGCGACGACCGCGGCAAGGCGGTTGCGGCTATGGGCGAGGCCTTCGCCAATTTCATCGCCGCGCGCGAGGATATCGCCGCCGTGATCGGCATCGGCGGCGGGGGCGGCACGTCCATCGTCACCGCCGGCATGCGGCGGCTTGCCTACGGCGTGCCCAAGCTGATGGTCTCGACCCTCGCTTCCGGCGATACCGCCCCTTATGTCGACATTTCCGACATCATCATGATGCCTTCGGTGACCGACATGGCCGGCCTCAACGGCTTGAGCCGCACCATCCTGCACAACGCGGCGCAAGCCATCGCCGGCATGGCCATGCGCCCGGCACCGCGGGCGGAGGGAAAGCCGGCGCTCGGGCTCACCATGTTCGGCGTCACCACGCCCTGCGTGACGGCGATCACGCAGCGCCTGCGCGACAAATACGACTGCATGGTCTTCCACGCCACCGGCACCGGCGGGCGCACCATGGAAAAACTCGCCGACAGCGCCATGCTCGCCGGCCTCCTCGACATCACCACCACCGAGGTCTGCGATCTCTTATTCGGCGGCGTGCTGCCTGCAACGGAGGACCGCTTCGGCGCCGTGGCGCGCACCAGGCTGCCTTATGTCGGCGCGCCGGGTGCCTGCGACATTGTCAACTTCTGGGCGCCGGAGACGGTGCCCGAACGGTATCGCAACCGCAACCTCTACCGCCACAACCCCAACGTGACGCTGATGCGCACGAACGCCGAAGAGTGCCGCACCATCGGCGAATGGATCGGCACGCGGCTTGACGCCTGCGAAGGGCCGTTGCGCTTCCTGATACCGGAAAAGGGCGTCTCCGCCCTCGATATCGAGGGGGGCGCCTTCTTCGATCCCGAGGCCGACGCGGAGCTTTTCGCCGGCATCGAGAGCGCGCTGAAGCCCGCCGCCAACCGGCGCATCGAGCGCGTGCCATTCAATATCAACGATCCCGAATTCGCCGAGGCGGCGGTTGCCGCCTTCCTCGAAATGGCCAGAGAGTGAGACCCCCCGCATGCCCGCCATCCCCCGCAAGACAATTCTGGAGAAATTCCGTGCGATGATCGCCGAGGGTCGGCCCATCGTCGGCGGTGGCGCGGGCACCGGCCTTTCGGCCAAGGCGGAGGAGGCCGGCGGCATCGATCTCATCATTATCTACAATTCCGGCCGTTACCGCATGGCCGGCCGCGGCTCGGCCGCCGGCCTGCTCGCCTACGGGAACGCCAACGAGATCGTCAGGGAGATGGCCGTCGAGGTGCTGCCGGTGGTGAGGAACACACCGGTTCTGGCCGGCGTCAACGGCACCGACCCTTTCGTGCTGATGCCGCAGTTCCTGGCCGAATTGAAGGCGATGGGCTTTTCGGGTGTCCAGAACTTCCCCACCATCGGCCTGTTCGACGGCCGCATGCGGCAGAGTTTCGAGGAGACCGGCATGGGCTATGGGCTCGAGGTCGACATGATCGCCGCCGCCCACGAACTCGACCTTCTGACGACGCCCTATGTCTTCAACACGGACGAGGCCGTCGCCATGGCCGGGGCCGGTGCCGATATCGTCGTCGCCCATATGGGTGTGACCACCGGCGGCACCATCGGCGCCACCTCGGCCAAGTCTCTCGACGAATGCGTTGCCGAGATCGAGGCCATCGCCGCCGCCGGGCGCGCGGTGCGCGAGGATATCATCGTCTTGTGTCACGGCGGGCCGATCGCCATGCCGGAGGACGCGCGCTACGTCCTGGAGCGCGCCGAGGGCTGCCATGGCTTCTACGGCGCCAGCTCGATGGAGCGCCTGCCGGCCGAGGCGGCGATCCGCGATCAGATCGCCAGCTTCAAGGCACTGCCGTTGCGGGTGCCAGCTTCAGCGGGAGGATGAGATGAGCGGCATGGAAAGGATCTTCGTCTATCCGGAGGAGGTCGACACCTTCGCCTTCGATTGGGGCCGCCTGGCCCTGACGGTGGGGCCGGAAGTGAACGGCGCCGGGCGCTTTTCCGGCGGCGTGGTCGATCTCGAAAAAGGCCAGGGCCACGCCCGCCACAACCACCCCGGCGCGGAGGAGATCATCTTCGTGATCGCCGGCACCGGCGAGCAGATGGTCGAGGACGAGGAAGGCAACCCGGTCGTACACGAGGTGCACCCCGGCTGCACGGTCTACGTACCCGAAAGCCGCTACCACTCGACGCTCAACACGGGCGACGGCCCGATGCGGCTCTTCGTGGTCTATGCCCCGGCCGGCCCCGAGCAGGCGCTGCGCGCGCTACCCGACTTCCGGCTCGTCCCGGCAAAGGGATAGGGACGAAACTCCCGCGAGCGAAAGTAGCTCAAGACCGGGTGGGGAACGGGTAGGCGGCGCCTGCGCGGCCGCGCATGGAATGACGATGATTGTCATTTCCCGGGTTTCGGCCGACATTGGACTCCCGCACGCAAGCTCTGGGAGGAAGCAATGACGAGGACAACTGCGGCTTCGCTGGCCATGTTGATCGGCACGACGGCGCTGGCTTATGGACAGCAGCAATCGGAGAATCTCGAGCGGCTGAGCTCTTTCAAGACCACCGGCACCACCGAGTTCACCGAAATCGAGCAAGGTGGGGAGAAGGCCGAGGCGATCAGCCGTACACTTGAGAGGATCAAACTGCCTGACGGTTTCCAGATCAGCCTTTATGCAATCGTGCCCGATGCACGCCACATCGCAGTCGGGCCGCAAGGCGTCGTCACCTTCGTTGGCACCCGCAAGACAAAAGTCTGGGCCGTGACCGACCGCGACAAGGATCGCGTTGCCGATGAAGTCAAGGACTTCGCGCCGCCGTTGGCCATGACCGTGCCCAACGGACCGTGCTTCTCACCGGACGGCATGCTCTACATCGTCGAGCAGAACCGCGTGATAGTCTATCCGGCTGCCGAGTTCTTCTACGAGAGCCCCGACGTTGCCGCCAGCGAGGTGGTGAAACAGGGCGAGCTGATCCCGGTCGAGGAGGAAAGCTACAACCACACCGCTCGCGTCTGCCGTGTCGGCCCCGACGGCAAGCTCTACATTTCCCTTGGCCAGCCCTTCAACGTCCCGGCGCCGGAGAAATTGGAGCTCTACAGGCAGCATGGCATCGGCGGCATCATCCGGATGGATCAGGACGGCACCAGCCGCGAGGTCTATACCTATGGCATCCGCAACTCGGTCGGCCACGACTTCAATCCGGCCAATGGCGAACTCTGGTTCACCGACAATCAGGTGGATGGGATGGGCGACGACATCCCGCCCGGCGAGATCAACCGCCAGACGGAGGCCGGCCAGCACTTCGGCTTTCCCTGGTATGGCGGCGGCTCGGTGCGCACGGAGGAATATAAGGGCGAGGAACCGCCGGACGACGTCGTCATGCCGGCAGTGGAAATGGACGCCCATGCGGCCGATCTCGGCATGACCTTCTATACCGGGCGGCAGTTCCCCGCCAAATATCGTGGCGGCATCTTTTCCGCCCAGCACGGCTCGTGGAACCGCACCACACCCATTGGCGCGCGGGTGATGTTCACCGCCGTCAACGAGGACGGCACCGCGGGGGAGACCGAGGTCTTCGCGGAAGGCTGGCTGGACGAGAACGGCGAATATCTCGGCCGCCCGGTCGATGTGGCGCAGTTGCGCGACGGCTCCATCATCGTCTCCGACGATCTGGTGGGGGCGCTCTACCGCATCTCGTACGAATAGGAAGGGTGGGCACGAGCGGCCCCTCGTGAGGGAAACGCGAGGGGCCATCCATTCAAGCATCGCCTGCCGCCAAGCGGCGGGCGCCTTCTATTGGGCACTGAAATGGCATCGATCATCAAACTGCTTTCCACTGCATTGGGCCTCGCGGCACTAACGGGCATGGCCGCTGCCGGCGATATGCAGGCAGGCCGGCAGATCGCAAGCGCCCAATGCCGCACGTGCCACGGGCTCGACGGGATCGCACAAATCCCCGTCGCGCCTCATCTAGCGGGCGAAAGCGAGATCTATCTGCAGACGCAGTTGAAGGCTTTCCGCTCCGGCAAGCGGAGGAACGAGATGATGGACGTGGTGGCGAAGGATCTCACGGACGACGATATCTCGAACGTCGCAGCCTGGTATTCGTCAATCAAGATCACAGTCGAGACGCCGGAATAGAGCAATTTCAGGAAAAGCGGAAACCGGTTTTGCGTCCGGAATTGCGACAAGACAAGGAGTTGGACCAGTTCATCGTTCATGGATCGATGAGCTGGTCTAGAGCATCACCCCCCGCCCCTGTTCCACCCCCTGCCACGGTCGCCGAACATCTCATAGCCGTCGGCTGTCACCGCCACCGTGTCTTCGAGCTTGATGAAGCCGCGGGTGGGATGGAGCATGGTCGTCTCCACCGAGAGCACCATGCCCGCCTCCAGCGGGCGCGCGGCGTCGACGCCTTCGTAGGTGACGGGGTGGTTGGTCATCAGGAACGGCACCTCGTGCGTGATCAAGCCCATGCCGTGAGCAAAGAAATCCGTGAAGGCGGCGATGGGCGAGGACTTCAGGGTCTCCTGGGCGCGGGCGATCATGTCACCGCCCCGCGTACCGGCCCTCACCTTGGAGAAAGCCGCCTGCTGCACGGCTTCCACCTCCGCCAGCAGGTCCTGGAGCTCCGCGTCCGGCTCGCCGAGAACGCCCATACGGCAAAGGTCGCCGACATAGCCATGGTAGTTGCCGCCGGAATCGATCGACAGCACCTCGCCCGGCCTCCAGGCTTGCGGCGAGGCGGCGCGGTTGTGGCTGCCGCCCAGCGTCAGCAGGCAATATTCGAAGGTCAGGCCGCGCTCCGTCTCTTCCCGCCGCAGCCGCTCGATGATCTCGGCCTTGGTGGTGCCCTCGCGCGCCCAGCCGATCGTCGCCAGCATGGAATCCGTGATCCGCTCGGACGCCAGACGCAGCTTTTCCAGTTCGGCGGGCGTCTTGATCGCGCGCATGCGCTCCAGCGCGCCCGTGGCATCGACGAAAGAGGCGCCCTCCAGCCGCGCGGTCAACAGCCGGTAGGCATCCACCGGCAAAAAGGCCGGCTCGATGCCGATGCGCGCCCCCGCCCTGCCGATCTTTCCGAGATGCTCCACCGCCACTTCGGCGGCATCCAGGGTTCCCCACGCGGCGGGGTGAAAAGCCGGCGTCCAGAACGGCTTGTTCTGGTGTTCGCCGCCTTCCATGCGGTTGGCGATGTAGGCCGACCGCTCCGGCCGTCCCTTCTCGTAGATGACGATGGGGAGATAGCGGCTATGGCCGATGGCATCCATGGCGGCGAAGAAGATGAACTTGTAGCCGCCCAGCAAATACTGCGTGTTGTGCTTCGACGTCGCCAGGAGAACGTCGATGCCCGCCTCCTCCATCAGCCGGTCTAGCCGCTCCGTGTCGAACGGGACCTTAAGGGCCAAGCCGCTTTCCGCCTGCATATTGCTCCTCCTCTCAATCATGCACCTGCCGGGTGGTGCATCTGGTCCGACCAGTTTGTCACTTCGATCGAACGAGGTCCAGAGCACCCAACGGTTCTGGCTGCGGGAACTTCGGCCGTGCCGCAGCGAACCGAATGCCGCGTCCGCGCGTTGAGAAGGCAGATCACACAGGCAATCGGGCCGAAAGGGGTCCGCATATGCAGGATGGGGTAAAGGTGAAAGGCGCAGCAGGATCACGCCGGAGGCGAGGAAAGCTCCTGGTGCCGGGCCGCAATTGCCGCGCGGTGGCCACGGCGCGGCGTGCTACCCTTCTGGTCGACGCCGAGGCCTATTTCGCGGAGCTCGACAAAGCGCTGCGTATGGCCACGCGATCGATTTATATCATCGCCTGGGATTTCGATGCGCGTGTCCGCCTGCGCCCGCAGGACGGGCCGGACGCGCCGGCGCTTGGCGACCTTCTGCGCGCGCTGGTGGAGGAGCGCCCGGAACTGGAGGTCTGCGTGCTCGTCTGGAGCCTGGCGGCCGTGCATGCGCCAGGCGCAACGATGCCTCTGGTGCTGGGGGAGGAGTGGCAGAGCCACCCGCGCGTCCATCTGCACCTGGACGCCCATCACCCGCTCCACGCCGCGCATCACCAGAAAATCGTGCTGGTTGACGATTCCATCGCCTTCGTCGGCGGGATGGACCTGACCATCGAGCGTTGGGACACCGCCAGCCACGAGGCCGATCATCCGCTGCGCCGCAACCCCGACGGCACGCACTACGATCCGGTGCACGATCTGCAGATGGTGGCTGATGGCCCGGTTGCGCGTATCGTGGCGCAGGTCGTGCGCGAACGCTGGCGGGACGCAGTCGGCGAGGAAAAGCCCCTTGGGCCTCCGGTCGAGCGGTGGCCGGAGGGGCTTCAGGCCGATTTCACCGATGTGCCCATGGCCGTGGCCCGCACGGCGCCGCGCCTCGGCGGGCGCCGCCCGGTGGAAGAGTCCGCCCAACTGATCGAGGATATGCTGCGGGCGGCAAGGCACACCGTCTACATCGAAGCCCAATACTTCACCGCGAGGCGCCTGCGCGGCATCCTCGGGGAAAGCCTATCGCGGCCACGCGGACCTGAAATCGTGGTGATCTGCACGCGCACGGCCAATGGCCTGATCGAACGCTTCATCATGGGGGCAAACCGAGAGCGGCTGCTGCGCGCCCTCAAGCGCACCGACCGTCACAATCGCCTGCATGTTCACTATCCCGTCGTGCCCGGTCTTACCGGCGACCACCGCGTTCTGGTGCATGCCAAGTTGATGATCGTCGACGACAGGGTGATGCGTGTCGGCTCGTCCAACCTCAATAACCGTTCCGTCGGCCTCGACACCGAATGCGACGTGGCGATCGAGGCCGACCGGCCGGAGACCCGCGCCGCCATCGCCGGCTGCCGCGAGAGGCTGGTGGCCGAGCACCTCGGTGTCGATCCCGCGCTTGTGCGCGCGGCCGTCCGCCGGGAAGGCTGTCTCAGCCGGGCCATCGAGAGCCTCAACCACAATAGCCGCGGACTGCGGCCGCTGACGGTCTATCGTGGGCCGACCGGCTCCTTTCCAGGCACGCGCCTCCTCGATCCCGAGCGCCCCTTCCACGTGGTCGAAAGGCTGCGCGAGCTTCTCGGCCGCGGCCCGGCTCACGATGTCCCGGCCGGGCGCGACAGGACGAGCTCCGACGAGACCAGCAACACGCTGCCGAGCACGAGTGGCAGGAGGAAGTAGACAAAGCGGAACACGAGCACGGCGCCGATAAGCTTTGCGTGAGGCAGCAGGAAAAGGACCACGCTTTCCACCACGCCCAGCCCGCCGGGCGCATGGGTGACCAGCGTGGCCACATTGGCCGTCACATAGACCGAGGCCACCGCAAGATAGGGCACATCCTGAAGCGCGGCGATCGCCTGGTGCAGCGCGGCGGCCACGAAGGCGAAGTTCACAGACCCGATGATCGCCTGCCCGAGCGCCAGCCTGAGGCTCGGCAAGGCGAGACTGCGGCCGCGAAAGCGCAGCGGATGCTTGATGGTCGCCGTCAGAAACAGATAGAGCGCCGGCCATACGAGGCACGCCGCGCCCACGAAGTAGACCGATCCGCGCGGCACCCCCATCACCTGGACGGCGAGATCGGGATGGAAGAGAAGCGCCACCCCGCCCAGGATCGACAGGCCAAGCGCCACCGTCAGCGCGCAAAACAGGATGACCTTGGCGACATCCCCCGCGCCGAGCCCCCAGCGGGAATAGAAGCGGTAACGCAGGGCACCGCTGCTCAAAGCCGCAAGACCGATATTATGGCCGATGGAAAGGCTGGTGAAGGAAGCAAGTGCTGCCCGTCGATAGGAAAGCGGATGGCCGGCGTAGCGCAAGGCGAGAAAATCGAAGCCGGTGAGACTGAGATAGCTCGCCGCGGCAAAGCAGATGGCGATCAGCAGGCGGTCGAAGGAGACCGCAGCGACGGCAGAGACCAGCTCCGCCCAGTCATATCGCGACAGCGTCCGGTAGAGGAGGAAGCCGGCAAGGGCCACCGCCGCTACGGCAGCGGTGTAGCCGAGGTAGCGCCGCCATGGCCGGTGCCTGGCCGCTCGCGCGTCGGTCTCGCTGTGGGATATCAATGGCAGCCATCCTTCTCCCTCGCCCGACCGGGGACAACGCGCTGGAGCGCCAAGCGATCCGAATACGAAAAAGCTCTCATCCCCTCAACGATCCTGCTGCCTTGACGTTCACCTCATATGAAACCCGACACCTTTGATATGGCAGACGCAGAAAGGGCCGCGGGTGCCGGCCCGGCCACCGTGCGGGTGATGACCTGGAACATCCACGGCGGCCTCGGCTCCGACCGCCGCCACGACCTTAAGCGCGTGGTGGCGCTCGTGCGGCGGCATGCACCGGATATCGTCGCCCTGCAAGAGATCGACTCCCGCAAGCCGCTGACGGAAACGTCGGACGCCTTCGCCTTTCTTGCCGCGGCTCTGGGCGGCAATTCCAGCGAAAGCCGGCTGATCACCGCACCGGACGGCGACTACGGCCATGCCGTCATCAGCCGCTGGCCGATATCGGAGGCGCAGTGCCACGATGTCTCCTATCGCCGGCGCGAGCCGCGCGCCGTCATCGAGACGCTCGTTGATACACCCTACGGCCCGCTCCATCTCGCCGCAGTGCATCTGGGGCTGAGCTTTGCGGAACGGCGCCATCAGGCGCGACTCCTCGCCCGGATTTGCCAGAGCGGGCCCAACCGTACGGTCATGCTCGGAGACTTCAACGACTGGATATGGCGCGGCTCGGTGCAGACGACGCTCAACCGACTGTTCCCAGGGCATAGCCACATGAAGACCTACCCCGCGTTCTATCCCCTCCTCGCCCTCGACCGCGTCTATTGCCGGCCGACCGGGATGCTGCTCAAAAACTGGACCGACCCCGCCGCACGCAACGCATCGGACCACCTGCCGGTGGTGGCCGACCTTACGATGGGTGCGTAATGGAAGGATGCCAGACCGCCGGCGCGCCCAAGCCCCTCATTCAGCCGGCTTCGCTTTGGTCATGCCGGGCACGAGGCTGGCGAGCTCCATCGGGAAGGGGAAGACGATGGTGGAGTTCTTCTCGCCCGCCACAACGTTGAGCGACCCCAGATAGCGGAGCTGCATGGCCTCGGGCTGCCTGGACAGGATCTCCGCCGCCTCGAGCAGCTTCTGGGCCGCCTGCTGCTCGCCCTCGGCATTGATGATCTTGGCGCGCCGCTCGCGCTCGGCCTCGGCCTGGCGGGCGATGGCGCGGATCATGGATTCGTTGATGTCGACATGCTTGATCTCGACATTGGCGACCTTGATGCCCCAGGCGTCGGTCTGTTCGTCGAGGATTTCCTGGATGTCGTTGTTGAGCTTGTCGCGCTCGGCCAGCATCTCGTCCAGATCGTGCTTGCCGAGCACCGAGCGCAGCGTCGTCTGGGCAAGCTGGCTGGTCGCCATCATATAGTCCTCGACCTGGATCGTCGCTTTTTCGGGATCGACGACGCGGAAATAGATCACCGCGTTGACGCGCACCGAGACATTGTCGTGGGAGATGACGTCCTGGCTCGGCACGTCGAGCACGAGCGTGCGCAGGTCGACCCGCACCATCTGCTGCACGAAGGGGACGATCAGGATCAGCCCCGGCCCCTTCACCGCCGTGAAGCGGCCAAGGGTGAAGACCACGCCACGCATATATTCCCTGAGGATCTTGATCGCCGAGGCAAGGATGAACAGCAGGATGACGATCAGGACGGCATAGAAGGTAAAACCGCCGAACAGGTTCATGGTTCTTCTCCTCTCGCGCTCACGGGTGCCTGCCCGTCCATGGCGACGACTTTCAGGGTGAGCCCCTTTATGTCAGTGACGCGCACCACCGCGCCGACCTGAAGCGGCGTGGGGGAGACAGCCTTCCAGCGTTCGCCATGGACAAGCACATGGCCCTCTCTTCCGTTCCAGTTCCGCACCTGTCCGACGGCACCGATCATCCCCTGCTCGCCGGTAACCACGGCGCGCCTGCGCGAACTCCAGGCAAGCCGGACGATAAGAAGCGTCATGCCCAGGCTCGCCGCCGCCACGGCGCCCACCACCTCCCAGGAGAGCCCGAAGCCGGGCACCTCGGTGTCGAACAGAATGGTGGCGCCCAGCACCAGCGACACCGTGCCGCCGAGGCCGAGAATGCCGAAGGACGGCGCAAACGCCTCGGCCACGATCAGCCCCATCCCCAGCACCATCAGCGCGGCCCCGGCATAGCTGACCGGCAACACCGCCAGCGCATAAAGGCCGGTAAGCAGGCTGACGGCGCCGATGGTGCCCGGCAGCAACGCGCCGGGATTGAGGAACTCGAAGATGAGCCCGTAGATGCCGATCATCATGAGGATGAGCGCGACGTTGGGATCTGTGATGACGGAGAGCAGCCGCGTGCGCCAGTCGGGCTCCAGCTCCTCAATGGCAAGCCCGGCTGTCTTCAGCGTGGTATCTTCTTCACCGAGACGCACGGTGCGCCCGTCCGCCTTGGTGAGGAGCTCACCGATGTTTGCGGCCGTAAGATCGATGACACCCTCACGCAACGCCGCGGAAGAGGAGAGGCTCGCCGCCTCGCGCACGGCCTTCTCGGCCCACTCGACGTTGCGGCCACGCAGCTCCGCCAAGCCGCGGATATAGGCCACGGCATCGTTGACCGCCTTGGCCTCCGCCGCGTTGCGTGGGGCCGGCGCGTTCTCGCCGCCCTCCTCGTTCTCCTTCTGCTGATCCGTCTCCTCGTCGCCGCCGAAGGGAAAGCCGCCGCCGATGGAAATCGGCGTTGCCGCGCCCAGGTTGGTGCCCGGCGCCATGGCGGCCACGTGGCTGGCATAAAGGATATAGGTGCCGGCGCTCGCCGCCCGCGCGCCGCTCGGCGCCACGAAACTCGCCACCGGCACGGGCGAGGCCAGGATGGCGCGGATGATGTCGCGCATGGAGGTGTCGAGGCCGCCGGGCGTATCCATCTGCAGGATCGCCAGCGCTGCGTTGCGTTCCGCCGCCTCTTCGAGCCCGCGCTGCACAAAGTCCGCCGTTGCCGGGCTGACCGCGCCCTCCAGCCGCAGCACCAGCGCCGTCCCGCCCTCCTGCGAGGACAGCGGGAGCGCGAGGCCGAAAAGGCCGGCCAGAACGAGAAGCAGCCAGGCAAGCAGCCGCGCCGGGCGGCGCAAATCGCCTGCAAGCCGTGCAATCTGCCGTTGAACCGTCATGCGAAATGCATATAGGCCACAAACGACGGACGGACAGGAGAGGACGAAGCGGGCCGCCTGCCCTCAGTCGATCTCCCCTCCAAGCGCGAGCTGCATCGAGTTGCCGATGTGCTTGCGCATCGCCGCCGCGGCCTCCTCCCCCTTTTGACGGCGCAGCGCCTCGAGGATAGCGAGATGCTCGTTCATGACGCGGATGGCGTTCAGGGGCGTGACCAGAAGGCGCTTTTGCGCCGCCATGCGCACCTTGATGGCGTTGACGCGATAGACTTCGGCAATCAGGTCATTGCCCAGCGAGCGGATGAGCTGATCGTGCATCCCCCAGTCCAGGGCCTGCGCCTTCCTCGCCAGCTCTTCCGTAGCATCCTCTTGCAGGCGCTGCAGGATGTCCCGGTGCTCCCGCTCCCAATCCTCGATGGTGGTAGGCTGGATGTTGCGCGGCACATTGGCGATCGCCTCGAGCTCCAGAATGACGCGCAACTGGTAAGCGTTGCGTATGAAGGCCACGTCGACATTCGGAAACATGAGCCCGCGCTGGCGCAGCGTGACGATCAGGCCCTCCGCCTCGAGACGCGGAATGGCCTCGCGCACGGCGGCTAGCGAGGTGTTCGTGCGCTCGACAAGCTCGCGCTGGGTCACCACCTGGCCCGGATGCACCTCCTGCGTGTTGAGGAGATCGACAATGCGGCCGTAGGCCTCCGCGCGAAGCGTCTTCAGGCCGTTTTCAGACTTCAGCATTCCGCCACTCGTGAAATGTCGTTGACATGTTAGTCTGCGTTTGCATTCTAATAGCATCGTTCCCGGCAAATGGGAATCCGAACTTAACTGCAATCAGGGAGGAGTGAGAAATGCATTTGACCAGACGTCTTGCGCTGGCCGCCATGGGTGCGCTGGCCCTTTCCACGGCGATGCCGGCCCTTGCGGCGGCGGACGCCATCAAACTGAGGATATCCACACCGGCCGTGGAATCCGACTGGCACGCCAAGATGCTGACCGTGTTCAAGGATGAGCTTGAAAGCGCGGCGCCCGGCGAGTTCGACGTCGAGATCCACCTCAATGCCACGCTCTTCAAGCAGGGCACGGAGCCGGCCGCCATGCAGCGCGGCAATCTCGACATGGCGATGATCTCCGCCCAGGACATCGCCAAGCAGATTCCGGCCTGGTCGGTCTTCACCGCCGGCTACCTCATCCGCGACCCAGAGCATCAGAAGAAGGTGTTCCGCGGCGATGTCGGCGCCGAGTTCTACGGCATGGTCGAGGAAGAGATGGGCATCCATATCCTCGACGTCGGCTATCTCGGCACCCGCCAGCTAAACCTGCGCACCGAAGACGAGGTCCGTACACCCGAGGACCTGGCTGGCGTGAAGCTGCGCATGCCGGGATCGGACGCCTGGCAGTTCCTTGGAACGGCACTCGGCGCCTCGCCGGTGGCGATCGCCTTCGGTGAGGTCTACACGGCGCTGCAGACCGGCGTCGTCGACGGGCAGGACAACCCGCTGCCCACCAACAAGGCGGCGAAGTTCTACGAGGTCACCAAGCAGATCGTGCTGACCTCGCATCTGGTGGATGCGATCTTCCTGTCGATGTCGGGCGAGACCTGGGACGCGCTGTCCGACAGTCAGAAGGAGGCCGTCACCGCCGCCGCCGAGAAAGCCACCGCCTATAACGACGAGAACCGCATCGCCGACGAGGCGGAGCTGGTGTCCTTCTTCGAGGGTGAGGGCCTCAAGGTCTACGAGCCCGACCGCGAAGCCTTCCGCGAGCGGGTGCAGAAGATGTACCTGGAATCCGAGTTCGCCGCCGACTGGCCGGAAGGCATCGTCGACCGCGTCAACGCCGTCGAGTAGCGCAGGGGACACGTCCAGTCGATGATCGGCAAGTGGCGCAAATTCGCTGAGATCGTGGCCGTGGGCTTGCTCACGGCCATGTTCGCCTCGTTTCTGTTGCAGGTCTTCATGCGCTATGTCGTCAACCATCCGCTCGGCTGGACGTCGGAGGCCTGCGTCATCCTCTACATCTGGGCAGTGTTCTGGACCTGCGCCTTTCTTCTGGAGGAGCGCGAGCACATCACTTTCTCCATCCTGTCCGATGCGCTCGCCCCTCGCCCGCGCTGGGTCTTGAGCCTGATCGGCCATGCGGTGCTGGCGGTCGCCTTCGCCAGCGCATTGCCGGCCATCGTCGACTACATCGCCTTCATGAAGATCGACTCCACGCCGATCACCCGCATCCGCTTCGACTACGTCTTCTCGATCTTCGCGGTGTTTGCCCTCGCGGTCGTCATCCGGTCGGTCCTGGCGCTCTACCGCACTCTGCGGGACGGCATAGCAGTAAGCGAGCGCGCGGCGGAAAACCCATGAGCACACCGTTTCTCCTCGCCATCGCCGGCTTTTTCATCCTGTCCGGCGGCGGCCTGCCGATCGCCTTCGCCATGTTCGCGGCGGCCATCGCCTATCTGTTCATGAGCGGCCAGGATGTCGGCCTTATCGCCGAGCAAAGCCTGAACGGGCTGTTCGGCTCCTTTGTGCTTCTGGCCGTCCCGCTGTTCATCCTCGCCGCCAACTTCATGAACGCCGGTACGGTGACGGACCGGCTCCTGACGTTCTGCGTCGCCCTGGTGGGGCGCTTCCGCGGCGGGCTGGCGCAGGTCAACGTGGTGGCGAGCCTGATCTTCTCGGGCATGTCGGGCTCGGCCATCGCCGATGCCGCCGGCATCGGCCGGATCATCATCGACATGATGCGCAAGGATGGCCGTTATCCGGCCGGCTACGCCGCCGCACTCACTGCCGCCTCGGCGGTCATCGGCCCCATCATCCCGCCGTCGATCCCCATGGTGCTCTACGCGCTGATCTCGGGCAGCTCGATCGGCTACCTGTTCCTCGGCGGTATCGTTCCGGGGCTGATCATCGGCGCCACGCTGATGGTCTTCAACGCCTGGACGGCGCGGCGGCGCAACTTCCACACCGACGAGGTGGTGCCCCTCAAGGCGCTGCCCGCGATCACCTTCCGGGCCTTTCCAGCACTCATGCTGCCGGTCATCCTTTTGACGGGCATCTATGGCGGCGTGACGACCCCGACCGAGGCTGCCGCGGTGGCCGCCGCCTACGCGCTGGTGCTCGCCGCCCTCGTCTACCGCGCCATGAGCTGGCGGCAGTTCCACGAGCTGGTTCTGGGCAGCGCCCGCTCCACCGCCGCCATCGGCATGATCATCGCCGCCGCCCTGGTGTTCAACTATCTGGTGGCGAGCGAGAATATCCCGGGCATCGTCGCCGAGAGCCTTGCCGGCCTGGACGTCCCGCCGGTCCTTTTCCTCATCGCCGTCAATCTTCTGTTCCTGGCGCTCGGCTGCCTGTTCGACGCCACGACGCTTCTGCTCGTCGTCGTTCCCCTGTTCCTGCCCACCGTGACGACGCTGGGCATCGATCCGGTGCATTTCGGCGTCGTCATCGTCATCAATATCATGGTCGGGCTCATCACACCGCCCTACGGCGTGCTGCTGTTCGTCATCAACGCCGTGACGGACATTCCCCTCAAGGACATCATCCGTGAGATCTGGCCCTTCATGGGCGTCCTCCTCGCAGCCCTCCTGGTCATGATCCTGTTCCCGCAGACCGTTTTGTTCCTGCCCGAGCTTTTCGGATACCGCTGAACCTCAACCCCAAGGCCCCTCCCGCCTACCATGAGAAGTCCAACCATGATCGCCCCCATCGATGGAATCATCCCCGTCATGCTGACCCCGTTCGGCGATGAGGGGCGTATAGACTGGGCCGATCTCGAAGCCCTGATAGAGTGGTACATCGCCAACGGCTCGTCGGCGCTTTTCGCGGTCTGCCAGTCCAGCGAGATGGCAAACCTGAGCATCGAAGAGCGCGTCGCGCTGGCGCGCTTCACGGCCAAGGCGGCGGGCGGGCGGCTGCCGGTCGTCGCCTCCGGCCACGTGGCGGACGACCTGGAGGCGCAGAAGGCCGAGCTTGCCGCCATGGCCGACACCGGCATCGACGGGCTGGTGCTCGTCACCAACCGCCTCGACCCGGCGCAGACGGGCGCGGAGACCTTCCGTTCCAACCTCGAGGCCCTCTTCGCGGCACTCCCCGCCGACCTGCCGTTGGGGCTCTACGAGTGTCCCGCCCCCCATCGCCGCCTCCTGAGCGACGACGAGTTCAGGTTCTGCTGCGACAGCGGGCGCTTCGCCGTCCTCAAGGACGTCTCCTGCGATATCGATGTGCTCAAGCGCCGGCTGGCGCTGGCGAAGGGGTCGCCGCTCGCGGTGGTCAACGCCAACGCGGCCATCGCCTGGCCTGCACTCCAGGCCGGCGCACCGGGCTTCTGCGGCATCGCCAACAACTATCACCCCGACCTCTACCGCTGGCTCGCCGACCACGGCGCCAGGTGGCCGGAGTTTGCCGGCGAACTCGCCGCCCATCTCACCCTTGCCGCCCTTTCGGAGGCCTACGGCTACCCCGCCATCGCCAAGCTCTACCATCAGCGCCTCGGAACGATGAGAAGCATCCGCTGCCGCGTGATCGACTACGACGTCCGCCAGCGTTTCTGGGCGCTCGACGCGATTGTCGATGCGGTCATCGAGGGGACGGAGGGGTTCCGCGCGCGCATCCGGGCGCTAGAGCATGATCCCGAAAAGTGGATACCGGTTTTCGGATAAGATCATGCTAAAACAAAGAGATAGATCGTGATGCCGATTCCACGAAGAGGCATCACGATCTAGCGCGCGAAGGCGGAGAGCGCCTCACGGCATGACCAGGTCGACCAGCCAGTAGGTCGTGGCCGGCGCCATGACGACGAGGGCGATGCGCAGGAACTCCGCCAGGATGAAGGGCACGGCACCGCGAAAGACCTCATGTGTCTTTATCTCCGGCGCGAGGGCAGAGATGACGAAAAGGTTGAGCCCCACCGGCGGTGTGATCATGCCGAGTTCCACCACGATCAGTGTGATGATGCCGAACCACATGGCCTGGTGCAGTTCGGTCATCCCGAAATCGAGCCCCATGAAGGCAGGGAAGAGCACCGGGACGGTGAGCAGGATCATCGACAGACTGTCCATGATGCAGCCCATCACCAGATAGAAGCCGATCAGCACGATCAGCACCAGCATGGGCGAGATCTCCGCCGCCTGCAGCCAGCCGGCAGCAAGCGTGGGGATGCGTGTCAGCGCCAGCGCCACGTTGAAGAGGTCGGCGCCGAAGATGATGGCGAAGATCATGGCCGAGGTGGCCGCCGTCTCGATGATGCAGTCGAAAAGGTTCCTGGCCGTCAGGGTACACAGGACAAACCCCACCGCCGCCACCATGACGACCCCGACGGCCGCCCCTTGAGCAGGGGTGAAGAAGCCGGCATAGATGCCGCCGAGCACGCCGACGAAGACCAGTGCCACATGCCAGACATCGAGCAGCGAGCGGAAACGGGCGGTGTACGGCATCCGCTCGCTCGCCGCCGCCTCTCCAGGGAAGATGCGGACATAGACTGCGATCGCCAGCACGAACCCCACCACCGCCATCAACCCCGGCACGGTGGCGGCCAGGAACAGCTTGACGATGTTCTGCTCCGTCAGGAGCGCATAGATGATGAGCACGATCGACGGCGGGATGAGGATGCCGAGCGTGCCGCCGGCAGCCAGCGACCCCGCGCTGAGCGCGCCCGAATAGCCGTGACGGCGCATCTCCGGCAGCGCCACCTGCGCCATGGTGGAGGCGGTGGCGATGGACGAGCCGCAGATCGAGCCGAAGGCCGCGCAACCCGCCACCGAGGCCATGGCCAGCCCGCCGCGGTGGTGCCCCAGCCATGCATTGGAGGCGGAAAAGATCGCCCGGCTCATGCCCGTGCGCATGGCGATCTGCCCCATGAGGATGAAGAGCGGCACGACCGCAAGGTCGTAGGAGACGAACTTGTCGACCATCGCCGTCTTCAGATAGGCCGAAAGCGGCGGCCACCCCGCCTGCAGGATATAGCCCGCCGCCCCCACAAGCCCCATGGCGAGCGCGATAGGCGCACGCAGCACGATCAGCGCCAGCAGCACCACCACCATGGCGGTGAAGACCTCGATGGGGCTCATTGGCTCACCACCGCATGCCCGACCGCCTTGCCACGAAGGAGCGTGACGCCGTGGCGTACGGCAACGATGGCGGAAAGCACCGCACCGAACAGCGCCGGCACATACATCGCCCACAGCGGTATCTTCAAAAGCATGGAGCGGTCGTCATAATCGAGTGCGCCGGCCATGCCATCGGTGAAACGCCAGGCGATCACCAGCCAGGCGGCGGCGAAGACGATCTCCCACAGGCCTTCGAGCCCATATCGCCCGCGCTCCGGCAGCCAGTTCGAAAAGAGATCGACGATGATGTGGGCGCGCCGGAGCTGGGCGAGCGGCAGGAACAGGAAGGCGGAAACGCCGCAGCCGTATTCCACCAGCTCGAACTCGCCTCGAATGCCGCCGAAGCCCAGCGCGCTTCCTACCACCGACCACACCACGGCGAGCGAAACGCCCAGCACCACCGCGCCGGCAAGCGTCGCCGCGGCCCAGCAGAGAAAGTCGATAAGCCGGTTCAGCGCGGCAAGAACGCCGCGCCGTCTTGCCGGGCCGTCATCCTTGCCAGGCCGCTCCATGCGTGCGTCACGCGCTCTCTGCGTCGATCAGCGCGTTGAGGCGCTCGACCGCACGGGCGCCGTCGATGCCCTTGTCGTTGAGCATGGCGATCCAGTCGTCGACGACCGGCTGCACCATCTCGCGCCAGCTTTCCACCTCCTCGCCCGGCACCTCCACGAAGGTGTTTCCCTGCTCCTCGCAAAGCTTGCGGCCCACCTCTTCGAAAGTATCGAAATTGGCGCCGATGCGGCGTGCGAACTCGACACCCGAATGCTCGTCGACGACCGCCCTCAGATCGTCGGGCAGCCCTTCGTAGACCCGTTCGTTCATCAGCACGTTGAAGGTGTTCGTATAGAAGCCGCGGCCGACCGGGGCCGCCGCGCAGTGCACGCTCGTCAGCTCCTGAAGCTTGTAGACGGGCACCACTTCGTAGGGCAGGAGCGTGCCGTCGATGACGCCGTTGGCAAGCCCCACCGCCATTTCCGTGACGGGAAAGAAAACCGGCTCGGCCCCCAGAATCTCGAGCGCCTTGCCGAAGGTCTCGTTGGGCGCGCGGATCTTCAGGCCCTTCATGTCCGCAGCCTTTTCGATGGCTTTCTCGCGCATGTGGAATTTCCCCGGCGCATGGGCATGGAAGGCGAGCGGCTTGACGCCCTTGTACTCGTCCATGCCCATTTCCTCCATGAACTTGTGCAGCGCGACGGAGGTGTTCTCCGCGTTCGTGACCATGAAGGGCAGGCTGCCGGTCTCCGACAGGGGAAAGCGGCCGGGCGTGTAGACCACCAGCGTCCAGGCGATGTCGGCGATACCGTCGCGCACCTGGTCGGCAAGCTGCGGCGGCTTGCCGCCGAGCTGCATGGCCGGGAAGATCTGGACGTCGATGCGCCCCTCGCTCTTCTCGCCGATCTCTTTTGCCCACGGCTCCAGCACCTGCGCGTGCATCGGCGCGACCGGCGGCAGCATATGCGACAGGCGCAAGGTCACCTCGGCCGCGTGCAGGTCGCGGATATAGGCGGGGGCGGCGAGCGCGCCGCCGATAAGGCCGAGCGTGCGGCGGCGTGTGATGGATCGTCTCTTGTCAGTCATCGTTTCCTCCCTGGTTCGAGCCCGCGTACTGGGGTCTTCGCCTCCTCCACGCGGGGTCAGATGCAGTCCTATTCCCGTTTCCTCGCAGCAGCCTCCGTTCTGCTTCACCTTCCTAGCGGAAGCGCGGCGAGCGCTTTTCGAGAAACGCCGTCAGTCCCTCCCGCGCGTCCTCGCTGGAGACCGAAAGCGCCGCGGCGAGGCTTTCGGTAAACAGCCCGTCCGTCCGCGACATGTCATCGATGCGCGCCAGGCTCTGGATGATGAGGTGGTTGGAGAGCTGCGCGTTGCCGGCGATCCGGCGCGCCATCTCCTCGGCCTTGGCTAGCGCCTCCCCCTCGCCCACGCGATAGTGCGCCAGACCGAGGGAAAGCGCCTCGTCGGCCGTGTATTTGCGGCCCGTCAGCATCATCTCCGTCAGCCGGTCGGGGCCGAGGATGCGGCCGATGCGTACCGAGGCACCGCCGCCCACGAAGATGCCGCGCCGCCCCTCGGGCAACTGGAAGAACGCCGAAGGCTCTGCCACCCGCACATGCGTAGCCGCCGCCAATTCCAGCCCGCCGCCGATCACCCCGCCATGAAGCGCGGAGACCACCGGCAGCCCGCCGAACTGGATCAGGTCCATCACGCGGTGCCAGTTGCGCGAGTGATGCATGGTCTCGGCCGCGCTCCGCTCCACATGCTCGCCGAGATCGAGACCGGCCGAGAAGTGGTTTCCCGCGCCCGAAAGCACCGCCACGCGCACATCCTCGCCGGGCTTGGAAAAGAAGCGGTCGAGCGCATCGATCACCAAGTCGTTGAGCGCGTTCTGCTTTCCGGGGCGCGTCAGCGTAAGGTGGGCGATGCCCTCCTCCACGCGGACAGACAGCACGTCGTCAAAGGCGGAAATCTCGGTCATCGACGGCCTCATGCATTGGCTTGAATGATAGCGCAGAATTTTGTTATATTCAATAACAATGTATCGATGGCCTCGCCCCAGGAACGCCGGCATCGGAAGAGCGTTGCGGGACGGGAAAAGGTGTGGGCAGACAAGGGGCGGAGATGCATTATCCGCTTGGGAGGAGTGGTGGCATGAGTGCACAGGTTTCAAGCCCGTTCCGGGACGTCCCGTTCGGCAATCTCGACATCACGCTGCAGCGCCGCGACGACGGCGCCATCTTCGTGACGCCGGTGAACACGCTTCCCGACTATGCGCCCTCCATGTGCGATTGTCTTGAGAGATGGGCATTGGAAAGGCCGGACAAGGTTTTCATGGCCGAGCGTCAGGGCGAAGGCTGGCGCAGGATCACCTACCGCGAGGCACTCGAGGCGGTCCGCCGCCTGGGCACGGCTCTTCTGCCCTTCGGGCTTTCACAAGAGCGGCCGCTGGCGATCCTGTCGGGCAACGGCATCGACCATGCGCTCATCGCGCTCGCCGCCATGCATATCGGCGTACCGCACGCCCCCGTCTCGCCCGCCTATTCGCTGATCTCCACCGACCACGGCAAGCTGAAGCACATCTTCAAGCTCATCACCCCCGGCCTCGTGTTCGTGGCCGACGGCACGGCTTTCTCGAAGGCGCTCGATGCCGTCTGGCCGGCCGACGCGCCGACTGTGTTCACCCGCGGCGCCCCGGAAGGCCGCGAGGCGGTCCCGCTCTACACACTTTACAATGCCGGGCCCGACGCCGCTCTCGACCGCGCCCGCGCGAAAGTCGGCCCGGATACCATCGCCAAATTCCTCATGACCTCCGGCTCGACCGGAGGCCCCAAGGCCGTCATCACCACCCAACGCATGCTGACGGCCAACCAGGAAATGCTGCGCTACGCGCTCACCTTCCTGAAAGACGGCCCCACCATCATCGACTGGCTGCCCTGGAACCACACCTTCGGCGGCAACCACAATATCGGCCTCGTGCTTTATAATGGCGGCTCTCTCTATATCGACGACGGGCTGCCGACGCCCACCGGCATCGCCGCCACGGTGAAAAACCTGCGCGAGATCGCGCCGTCGATCTATTTCAACGTGCCCAAGGGGTATGAAGCGCTGGTGCCGTTCCTGAAGGAAGACAAGGCGCTACGTGACCACTTCTTCTCACGCGTCCAGGCGCTCTTCTTTGCCGGGGCCGGGCTCTCGCCGCATGTCTGGAACGCGCTCGACGCGCTTGCCGTCGCCTCGATCGGCGCCCGCGTTCCCATCCTCACCGGCCTCGGCGCCACCGAAACCGCGCCCTTCTCGCTCAGCTGCACGCCGCACACCGCCGCTTCCGGTCGCGTCGGCGTTCCCGTGCCCGGCAACCGGCTGAAGCTCTTCCCCGTCGACGGCAAGCTGGAGGCGCGGGTGAAGGGGCCGAACGTTACGCCCGGCTACTGGCGCGAGCCGGACAAGACGGCGAATGCTTTCGACGAGGAAGGTTTCTACCGCTTCGGCGATGCCCTGAAATTCGTTGACGAGCGCCGTCCGGAGGAAGGCTTTTTCTTCGACGGCCGCATCTCGGAGGATTTCAAGCTGGCAAGCGGCACCTGGGTCAGCGTCGGGCCCCTGCGCGCCCGCCTCATCGCCCACGCCGCCCCTCTTATCCGCGACGTCGTGCTTGCCGCCATCAACCGCGACTATCTGACGGCATTGGTCATCGTCGACCCGCAGGAATGCCGTCGGCTCGCCGGCGATCTTCCCGCCAACGCCACCCTGGCCGAGATCGTGCGCCATCCGGCCGTGCGCGGCGCCATCAAGGCCCATCTCGACAGCCTTGCCAAACTCCCCGGCGGCTCCTCCACCCGCGTCATGCGGGCGATCCTGCTCGAAACTCTACCTTCCATCGACGCCGGCGAGGTCACCGACAAGGGCTCGATCAACCAGCGCGCCGTGCTGGAGCACCGGGCGGCGGATGTGGAGGCGCTCTATGCCGAGCCGCCGGACGAGCGGGTGCTGGTGGTGAACACCTGATACCAACGGCCCTGGTGATTAGCCGTTGGCGACGGACTACCAGCGGTCAAACCCTCGGAACAATCCATCAGCCGCGTGAATCGCTCAAGCCCGACCGATTCAAATTAGTCGTTGGACCGGCTTGGAGGCGGCAGGGATGATGGCGGCATGCACACCGCCCGCCATCCCCTCCTCCTCAAACGCATCGATCCTGCCCGAAACATGGCGCGCTTCTATGCCCTGTCGGTGGAGCCGACGCTCTTCGGCGCCGTCGCCCTCAGGCGCAATTGGGGCCGCATCGGCACCTGGGGAAGAGAGCGGCTGGACCTTCACGCGGACGAAGAGGCTGCCGGAAAGGCTCTGGCCCGCGTGCTGGCGCAGAAATTGAAGAGAGGCTACCGCCCCGACTGAGCCGCCTCACTCCCCGTAAGGAACCCAGATGTTCTTCACCTGCGTCGCCCGGCGCAGAAACTCCCGTCCGCGCGCCTGGCGATCGTCCAGCCAGTCGCGCGCATTGCCGTCACTCACCCAGGTGGCCTTGAGGTTGCCGCAGGAGGCGCGTTCGACCATGGCGCTGCCTTCCTTGCCGCCGAAATACCACATGGCCGCCACCGCGTCGTGCTCGGCCAGCGTCTTCGCCAAAACGTCCTTCTCGCCGGAGACGATGTTCACCACACCGCCCGGCACGTCAGACGTATCGAAGACCTGGTAAAGATTGGCGGCGATCAGCGGATGCCGGGTCGAGGGAACGGCCACCACCCGGTTGCCCATGGCGATCGCCGGCAGCACGAGCGACACGAAGGCGGCGAGCGGCGCTTCTTCGGGCGCCACGATCCCCATCACGCCCCACGGCTCGTTCATGGCCAGCGTCACATGCCGCGACTTGGTGGCATGCACTGCGCCGTCATATTTGTCGGCCTGCGCGGCGTAGTAGAAGACGCGCTTGAGCGCCGCATCGAACTCGGCGGAAGCGGCCTTGGCGCTCTGGCCGGTGCTCTCCGACAGCAGCGCCTCGAACTCCCCGCGCCGCGCGTCGAGGTTCTCGCCCACATAGTAGAGCACCTGCGCCCGGTTGTGCGCCGTCACGCCGCCCCAGCCGCCGGCCTTCGCCGCCGCCTCGACCGCGTTGCGGATGTCCTTGCGGTTGCCGAGCGGCGCCTGGCCGATGACGGCGCCGCCCTTGCCGATGACGTCATAAGAGTAACCGCCGTCCGGCCGCGCCTGCTTCCCGCCCACATAGTTCTTCGCCGTGCGGTCGATACGGCCGAGGCCGGCGAAGCGGCGCTCCTCTTCCGGCGCGCCGCGTGGCGTGAAGACGGCCTGCTCCTTGGCCGGCTTCAGCGCCTTCTCGACGTCGCTCACCAGATATTCGTAAAGCCCCTCGCGCGCGCCCTCGCGGCCAAAACCGCTCTCGCGGTAGCCGCCGAAGCCGGAGCCCGCGTCGAGCATGTTGGTGCAGTTCACCCACACGACGCCGGCCTTCACCTTGGCCGCGGCATCAAGCGCCAGATTGATGTTCTCCGACCATATGGAGGCTGCAAGGCCGTAGCGCGTGTTGTTGGCGAGTTCCACCGCCTCCGCCGGGGTGCGGAACGTCATGGCGACGGCGACCGGGCCGAAGATCTCCACCCCGCACACCGTCGAGGCGGGGTCTACTTCGGTGAAGAAGGACGGCGAGAAGAAATAGCCCTTCTCCGGCAGCGCGCCCGGCGCCCGCCAGAGCGTACCGCCCTCTTCCTCGCCCTTTTTCACCAGCGTCGAGATGCGCTCAAGTTGCTCCGCCGAGACGACGGCGCCGACGTCGATCCCCTTGTCCAGCGGATCGCCGATGCGCAGCGTCTCCATGCGCCGGCGCAGCTTGTCGTAGAAGCGTTCGGCAACGCCCTCCTGCACGAGGATGCGCGAGCCCGCGCAGCACACCTCGCCCTGGTTGAACCAGATGGCATCCACCACGCCTTCCGCCGCGCCGTCGAGATCGGCGTCTTCGAAGACAATGAAGGGCGACTTGCCGCCGAGCTCCAGCGACAGCTTCTTGCCCGAACCGGCCAGCGCCTCGCGGATGATGCGCCCGACCTCCGTCGAGCCGGTGAAGGCGATCTTGTCGATATCCTCGTGCGCCGTGATCGCAGCCCCCGTGCGCCCGTCGCCATGAACGATGTTGACCACGCCCGCCGGCAGGCCGACCTCCTCGCAGATCTCGGCGAAGGCGGCCGCCGTCAGCGGCGTCTGCTCTGCCGGCTTCAGGACCACCGTGTTGCCCGCCGCAAGTGCCGGCGCGATCTTCCAGGCGAGCATCAGGAGGGGGAAGTTCCACGGGATGATCTGCCCGCAGACGCCGACCGGCGAGAAGCCCTCGAACTCGCTCTCCACCATCTCCGCCCAGCCGGCATGGTGGTAGAAGTGCCGTGCCACCAGCGGAATGTCGATGTCGCGCGTCTCGCGGATCGGCTTGCCGTTATCCATGCTTTCGAGCACGGCGAAGAAACGCTCGCGCTTCTGGATATGCCGGGCGATGGCGTAGAGGTAGCGCGCCCGCTCGTGCCCCGGCAGCTTCGACCATTTGGCGAAAGCCCCGCGCGCCGCCTTCACCGCCGCGTCCACCTCCGCCTCGCTGCCCTGCGCCACGCGGGCAAGCTCGGCCTCGGTGGCCGGGTTCACCGTCGCGAAGCGCTCCTTTCCCGGGGCGACGAACTTGCCGCCGATGAAATGGCCGATGCCGGCAGCGCGCGCCTTCAGCCACGCGGCAACCTCCTCGCCCGCCTCCGGGGCCGGCCCGTATTCCATGGTGCGCATGATATCCCTGATCTGTTCCATGAGTGGCCTCAGGCGAGTGCGTGACGGTGGGACGCGGAGTAGCGCCCGGTGGCGTAATGTTCGAGCTGGCGTTCGATGTCGCCCAGCATGGAGCTGGCGCCGAGGCGGAAGCGGTCGGGCATCGTCCAGGCCGTGCCGAGTTCCTCCTTCATGAGGATGAGCCAGGAGAGCGCATCCTTGGCCGTGCGCATGCCGCCCGCGGGCTTGAAGCCGACGATCTCTCCCGACAGCGCGCCATAGTCGCGGATCGCCCGCACCATGGTGAGCCCGACAGGCAGGACGGCGTTCACCGCCTCCTTGCCCGTGGAGGTCTTGATGAAGTCGGCGCCGGCCTGCATGGCCACCATCGAGGCGCGGTAGACGTTGCGCAGCGTGGCGATGTCGCCGGTGGCCAGGATCGTCTTCAGATGCGCGGGACCGCAGGCTTCGCGCATGGCGGAAACCTCGTCATAGAGCGCCTGCCAGTTCTGCGTCAGCACATATTCGCGGGTGATCACGATGTCGATCTCCGCCGCCCCCGCCTCCACCGCATAGCGGATTTCGGCAAGCCGCTGCGGCAGCGGCGTAAGGCCCGCGGGAAAGCCGGTGGCGACCGAAGCCACGGGAACGCCCGAGCCCTCCAGCGCCTTCACCGCGTGCGGCACCATGGTGGGATAAACGCAGACAGCGCCCGTGGTAATGCGCTCCTCCTCCAGCCCCAAGGCGGTCAGCAGCTCGTCGGAGAGCGGCTTCTTCGCCTTGGCGCACAGCCGGCGCACGCGGCCAGCCGTGTCGTCGCCGGCAAGCGTGGTAAGGTCGATGCAGGTGATGGCGCGAACCAGCCACGCCGCCTGCCACGCCTTCTTCACCGAGCGCCGGGTGGTGAGCGTCGCCGCCCGCCGCTCGGCGGCGGAAAGGTTCACCGCCACGTCCTCGAACCATTCGGGGGTCAGCGCCGTGCCGCGATTGCGAACCTCGTGCGGCCCGCTTCCCGCCTCGGGGACGGCTTTGATTGTCGGGTGCTTTTCCGGCAGGATCATCCGCGACCCCTCCTCATCTCGATGAAACGGTTGAGCAGAACGGCAGCGACTATGATAAAGCCGGTCACCGTCATTTGATAGAACGATCCGAGCCCCAAAAGGTTGAAAACGTTGCGCAGCACCTGCAAGAGCATGACGGCGAAGAACGTACCGAGAAGACTGCCGCGCCCGCCGAAGAGGCTGGTGCCGCCCAGCACCACCGCGGCGATGGCATCGAGCTCCAGCCCCTGCGCCGCCGTCGGCTGGCCGATGCGCAGACGCGAGGTGAGCAGAATGCCGGCGATGGCCGACGTCACGCCGGAGATGGCGAAAACGGCCGTCACCATCAGCCGCGTCGGCAGGCCCGACAGGCGGGCGGCCTCCGGGTTGCCGCCCGTGGCGTAGACATACTCGCCGAACACGGTGAACCGCAGCACCAGCCCGCCGGCGACGCACAGGCAAATGAAGATCAGCGCCATCGAGGTCAGGTTAAGCCCGGGCAGGATGGGAACGACCGAGGACGAGATGGCGGCGAAGGACGGCGGCAGCCCGCTCACCGGCACGCCGTCCGTCAGGAGGTAGGTGATGCCGCGGAAGGAGACGAGGCCGGCGAGCGTGACGATGAAGCTCGGCACCTGGCCATAGGCGCTCGTCGCCCCCATCGCGGCCCCGCAGGAAAGACCCACCAGAGCGGTTGCCACGACGGCCAGCGCCGGGTCCCATCCCGCCGCCATCAGTACAGCCACCACCATGCCGCAGAGCGCGGTCAGCGAGCCCACCGACAGGTCGATGTTGCCGGTGAGGATCACGAACGTCATGCCGATCGCCACCACGCCCACGACGGCCGCCTGCTGGAACAGGTTGGCGATGTTGACGAAGGTCAGGAAATTGTCGGAGAGCGCGGCGGCGATCACCACCACGACCACGAAGATGGCGATGAAGTTGTACTCGATCAGAAGGTTGGCAAGGCGCCGATGGGCCGGCGCGCGTTCGGCGATCGCGTTGTCAGTGGACATGCTGGTCTCCAAGAATGGTCGCCTTCAGTATCGTTTCGCGGCCGGTGACGGACGGATCGTAGCGGTCGAGGATCCGGCCTTCGTGGAACACCCAGATGGAATCGCAGGCCGCGTAGAGTTCATCGAGCTCGCTGCTCGCCACGATCACGGCGGCGCCGTCGGCCGCCAGCTTCTCCACCAGCGCGTAAAGATCGGCCTTCGCACCCACGTCGAGCCCGCGGCTCGGCTCGTCGAGCAGCAGGATCTTCGCCCCGTTCACCACCCACTTGGCGAGCACCACCTTCTGCTGGTTGCCGCCCGAAAGCTGCATGACGGCTTGGTCCAGGTCGGCATATCTGGTCGACAGCCGGTCGAGCACCGGCCGCGCCCTCTCCCGCTCGTGGTGGTGGCTCATGGTGAAGCGGCCGCCGAGCGAGGCGAGCGTGGCGTTCTTGTAGATCGGCGCATCGAGAACGAGGCCGTGGGTCTTGCGGCTCTCCGGCACCAGGCCGAGGCCGCGCCGGATCGCATGCGCGGGATGGGTGGGGCGGTAAGGCCGGCCGCCGACCTCCACCTTACCCTCGAACCTTAGATCGCCGAACAGCGAACGCAGGAACGTGGTGCGGCCGGAGCCGTTGAGGCCGGTGAGCCCCGTCACCTCGCCCCAGCGCACGGCGAAATCCTCCACCATAAGCCCATCCGCACCGCGCATCTTGTTGACCGACAACGCCACCTCGCCGGCGACCGGCGGCCGCGCCTTGCGCTCGACCAGCGTGCGCGCCTTGCCGATCACCGCCTCCACCAGCGCCGCGTCCGGCGTATCGGCGACGTCGTAGGTGGCGATGGTGCGCCCGCCGCGCAGAACGGTGACACGGTCGCCGATCTCGCGCAGCTCGGCCAGCCGGTGGCTGACATAGAGGATCGAGACCCCCTGGCGCACGAGGTCGCGGATCACCGCGAACACGGCTTCCAGCTCCGTCTCGTTGAGCGCGGCGGAGGGCTCGTCCATGATGATGATCTTGGCGTTCATGGTCAGCGAGCGGGCGATGGCGGTGAGCTGCTGGTTGGCCACCGAAAGCTGCTCCACCCGCGCCCTCGGCGAAAAGCGCGCGCCGATGCGCCGGAGCGCTTCGTGGGCACGCTCGCTGCGCGTGCGGCGGTCGATGATGCCGGCCTTGCCCGGCGCATGGCCGAGGAACAGGTTCTGCTCCACGGTGAGCTGGGGGACGAGGTCGAGCTCCTGATAGATCATGGAGATGCCGGCGCGCGCGGCATCGGCCGGCGAGTGCAGATCGAGCGCCTGGCCCTCGAGGCTAATGCGCCCGCCCGACGGCTTCAGCGCGCCGGCGACCATCTTCAACAACGTCGACTTTCCCGCGCCGTTGGCGCCCAAAAGGCAATGGATCTCGCCGCGGCGCACCGTCAGCGAGGCCTGCTCCAGCGCGACGATGTTCATGGGAAAACGCTTCGATACGTTCTCCACGACAAGCACGTCATCGGCCATCCGCACCCTCCAACGCGGCGCGCGCCGTGGTTTCGTCGGTGATGAGGACCGATAGGTAGCCGGCCTTGAGCGCGGCAAGCGTCACGGCGTGCTTCTCCGGCCCCGAGGCGATGCCGATGGAACGCTTCTTCTTCTTCAGGAGATCGAGGCGCAGGCCGATGGTGCGGCCGTCGAGTTCCTCGTCGACGACGGCCCCCGACGCATCGATGAAACGGCCCAGAATATCGCCGACGGCGCCCTCTTCTCCCAGCCTATCGATATGGTCCGCATCGATATAGCCGGAGGTCACCAGCACGGATTCATGCGAAAGACCGCCCATGCTGAAGCACACGACCTCCGCCTCGGCGGCAAGCTCCAGCACCTTCTCGATCACCGGATCCTGCTCCAGCACCTCGCGCGTGCTCTTCTTGCCGACGATGGCCGGCACCGGCAGCAGCGTCGCCATGCCGTTGGCGCTGCGCGCGAACTCTTCCGCCACGGCGATCACGCGATCCGACGTCGAGCGGAAATTCGTCGCGCCGTTGACGAGCACCACGTGCAGCCCCGGATTCCAGTTGGCCGGCAGGAAACGGGCGACCGCGGACATGGTGCGCCCCCACGAAACGCCCATGAGCGCGACCTGAGGCTTGAGCCCGGCGATATATTTGCTGGCCGCCTGCGCCACCGCCTCCAGAAGCACGTCGCCGTCGTGGCTTTCTCCATGGGGCACGACCACGGCATCGCTAAGCCCGAACGCCTGCTGCAACGCCACTTCAAGGTCGGTGGCGCGGCTGGAGCGCGGGGTGATCTCGATACGCACGACGCCCAATTCACGCGCCTCGGTGAGCAGCCGGCCGATCTGCCAGCGGGTGAGGCCCAATTCCTTCGCGATCTCGCCCTGCGTGCGCTGCAGGTCGTAATAGAGCTTTGCCGCGCGCACCATCAGATACTCGCGCTGCTCGTCGGAAGGCAGACGAACGGGGGTTCTGGCCTCGCTCATGGGGCGCCGTCCTCCGATGCCGAAAGCCGGTGCAAGGTGGGCGCGAGCGTGCTGGTGAGCTCGTCGTAGCGGGCCAGAGCGCCGTCGTACCAGGATGTCCGCTCCGGCTCCGGCATCATCGCCGATCCGCCGACGGCGAGCGCGTGCGAGGCGGAAGCAAGGTCCGGGTAGAGGCCGAGGCCGCAGGCCGCGCTGACAACGGCACCGAGCAGTGAGAGGTTCTCTTCGCGCACCAGCTGCACCGGCCGGCCGAGCGCGTCCACCGTCGCCTGCAGCCACAGCGGATTGTGGCAGATGCCGCCCCCCATGACGATCCGCTCGATCAAGACGCCTTCCTTCTCCAGCGCCCGCAGGACGTTGACCGTGCCGAGCGCCACCGCATCGACCGCCGAACGGTATATCTCCGCCCGGCCATGGCCGAGTGAGAGGCCCAGGATGGCGCCGCGCAGACCGGCATCGCGATAGGGCGTGCGGTTTCCCATCCAGTAGTCGAGCACCATCAGGCCCGTCTTCTCCGGGACAAGCCGGGACGCTTCGGCGATGAGCGCGTGATGGCCGGCCTCGTCCAGCCCGAAAATCTTCCCCGCCAGCCAGTTGAGAATGGAGCCGGCCGAGACCTGCCCACCCTCGACCAGCCAGCGCCCGTCCATCAGCGCATTGGGATAGGGTCCCCAGAAGCCGGGCAGCGGGCGCTGCGCATCGAGATGCGTGAGGTGAGCGACCGATGTGCCGCCGACGATGAGCATGCTGCCGGGATCGATCGTCCCCGCGCCCAGCATCCCCATCTCCGCGTCGATACCGCCCTGCGTCAAAAGCGGCGTGGAGGTGAGGCCGAGTTCGGCCGCGATCTCGCCGCGCACATGGCCCACCACACCGCCAACCGGCACGATGCGTGACGGCAGCTTGTCGATAAGCGCGGCAACGCCCAGGCTCTCGTATATCTCCGGCACGTAGCGCTCGGCAGCCGCGTCGTAGTTCCACTTGCAGGTGGCGTTCATGCGCGAGCCGGCCCATTCGCCACAGAGCCGGTAGTTGATGTAGTCGAGGGCCTCGCACATCACCTCGGCCCGGGCGAACACTTCCGGCTCGTGCCGCGCCAGCCACATCACCTTGGGCACCAGCCATTCGGCGGCGTCCTCGCCGCCGCTATAGGCCATGACGGGGTGGGCGAGCCTGCCGGTCTCATGCGCCTCGCGTGTGGCCCGGCAGTCCATCCACAGTATAGCCGGGTAGACCGGCGTGCTGTCGCGCCGGCAGGCGACGACGGTGGATGCCGTTGCGGCCACTGAGACGGCGGCGATATCGCGGCTGCCCGCCGCCTCCACCGCCCGCCTGCCGGCACTGACAAGGGCTTTCCACCACTCCTCCGGCTGCTGTTCCGCCCATCCCGGGCGCGGGTAGACGGTCTCGTAGCGCTCTTCCGCGCTGCCGCGCATCGTGCCGCCGTCAAGGTCGTAGACGCCGGCGCGGACGCTTCCCGTTCCCAGATCGAACCCCAGGACAAGTGTCATCTGTCTCTCCTCCCACCACGCACGCCCCGCCGGGCCGACGCACAATGCTACGGCCGGAACATGACCTTGGAATAGAACATGTCCGGCTCGTCGCGGAACCGCGCGAACATACCGGGCAATTCGGCAAGGTCCAGATCGTGGCTGATGAGAAACTCCCATTTCAGACGGCCGGTGCCAAGCGCTTCCAGCGTGGCGGCCCATTGCGGCCCCGGAAAGGGGGCGCCGAAGGAATTCCAGGAGCCGTGGAGCGAAACCTCCTGGCGCAGGAAATGCTGGAAGGCGGTGTTGGGCAGCGCCACCTCGCCAACGGGAATGCCGATGAAGACGACATGCCCGCCGGGGGCCGCAAGCCGCACGGCAGCGGCGATGGCGGCGGTGTTTCCCGCCGCCTCGATAATCACGTCGCACGGCAGGTCGCCGGTCGCCCCGTCGCCGGCCAGGATAGTGTGGGTGGCGCCCGCCTCCCTAGCCAACGCCAGCTTGTGCTCGGAAACATCGACCGCCACGACCTCGCTCACCCCCATGAGCCGCATCCACTGGATGGCGAAAAGGCCAATGGGCCCGCAGCCGATCACGCCGCCGCGCTGGCCGACGGCGATCCCGCCCGCCTTCCAGATGGCATGAAGGGCGATGGAGGCGGGATCGGCCATGGCGACCGCCCTGGGGTCGGCACCGGCCGGCACCTTCAGGAGGTTTGAGGCGGGGACCGAGACATATTCGGCATAGGCGCCGTCGCGGCGCGAGCCGAAATAGTCGTAGTCGCGGCAGCGCGAGAACTGCCCTTTCAGGCACTGGTCGCAGGCATGGCACGGCAGCATCGGCGGCACGACGACGAGATCGCCGACCGTGAACCCCTCCAACCCCTCGCCGACCTCCGCGACATGGCCGGAGAACTCGTGCCCGCAGATGAGCGGCATCCGGTGCGCGCCCTTGATCAGCATGCGCGGCAGGTCCGAACCGCAGACCCCGACCGAGGCCACGCGCACCAGGGCGTGGTTGTCATGAAGCCGGGGGGCGGGGACGTCCTCGACGCGGATATCGCCGGGACGATGGAGCACTGCTGCGCGCATTGTCTGTTCCTGTTTCAATCTTTTGAGAGACCCGTGGGCCGCGCGCACGGCGGAGCTAGCCCACCGTGCGTGCGGTCTTGGGAGCCTTACCTGGCCAGAACCTCGGGCCGGTATTCCGCGAACAGCGCATCGTGCGGGAACTCGCCCACATTCTCCGGTGTCACCAGGGTGGTGCCCGCATCGACGAAGCCGGGCACCTTCTTGCCGGCCGCCGCCTCGCGCGCCACCTGGATGGTCACGTCGCCCAGATATTGCGGGTCGTTGAGCGTGGTGGCGATGTAGTTGCCGCCCGCCTCCATCACACTGAGCGCCTCGGACAGCCCGTCGACGCCGGCGATCAGCACGTCGTCGCGGCCGCTTTCCTGCAGCACCTGCAGGGCGCCGAGCGCCATATCGTCATTGTGCGCATAGACCACTTTCACATCGGTGTGCGCCTGCAGAAGATCCTGCATGGCGACCACGGCATTGGCGCGGATATATTCGGCATACGGCCCTTCGAGGATCGTGTGGCCCGACCCTTCGAGCGAGGCATGGAAGCCGTCGCGGCGGTCCATCATGACGGCGCCCCCGGCGTCGCCCTGGATCTCGATGATCTTCGCCCCCTCGACACCGTCGGCCTTCAGGCGCTCGACCACGGCCTTGCCGACGAGCGCTCCCATGTTCTTGTTGTCGCGGCCGATATGGGCGGTGACGCCCTCGCCGTTGATGCTGCGGTCGACGGTAATGACGGGAATGCCCGCCGCTGTCGCCGCCTCCAGCGAAGGCACCACCGCATCCGGGTTGACCGGGTTGATGATGACCACATCCACGCCCTGGGTGATGAGATCCTGGATATCGTTGTTCTGCTTGCTGACGTCGCCATTGGCGTCGAGGAAGATCAGCGTGTCGTCGCCCGCCTCGGCCGCCGCCTCGGCACCGTTCTTGAGCTGCACGTAGAAAGGCGACTGCAGCGTGACCTGGCTGAAGCCGATCTTCAGCCCCTCCGCACCCGCCACTCCCGCGCCCACCACCGCGGCAAGCGGCAATGCGGCAAGCACCGAAACAATCCTTGAAAACCCGAACATGCGTGCTCCTCCCGTTGAGCGATGATAAAACAACAAATGAGCGAAATATGCTCATTTGTTGTTTGATGAAAAGCAGAAACCCCGCGCCCCGTCAAGAGCGCACACGGTGGCCGTCGTTCCCGGGGCCCAAAACCTGGAGCCAGGAGGAATGCCGCGGGTCTGGTGAAGGCTTGAGAGCCGGCTATAGTGTGCTATTGCGGCGCGGATGGTTTGGGAGGACCGCTTGTTTATGGACAATAGCGAAGACCGCGGCGCAACCGCAGCGCCCAACGGCGTCAGTCTCGGCCCTCTTCCGGGCTTTATCGGATACGCCCTGCGCCGCGCCCAACTCGTCATCTTCGACGACTTCATCCGCACACTGGAGACCGTCGACTTGAGGCCAGCCTATTTCTCGGCCCTCATCATCATCGACGAGAACCCCGGTCTCAACCAGTCCGAGGTAAGCGCGGCGCTGGGTGTCCAGCGTACCAATTTCGTGACGATGGTCGACCACCTGGAGAAGCGGAACCTGATCGAGCGCCGCCCCTCCAAGAAGGACCGCCGCTCCTACGCGCTGCATCTGACGAAGGAAGGCAGGGCACTGCTCGGCAAGGCACGGCAGCTTCAGGCCGCACACGAAGAGCATTTTGCGCGCAAGCTTGGGCCTGGCGGCCGGGAGCAGCTTCTGCCGCTTCTGTGGAAGCTGGTGGAGTAGTGGAATGAGGGAGGGATGCCGGTCGCCTTCCTCTGCGAAACTACCCGACCCGCCGTCCCGTTTCCGGGTCGAACAGGTGCACGTGCCGCGGCGCGATGGTGAGCCCCACGGTCTCACCCGGCCGCACCTCGGTGCGACCCGCATGGAAAACCGTCAGCTCCGGCTCGCCGGCCGACGAGAGATAGCTCGCCGCACCCGTGAACTCGACAACGCCGACGCCGACGCGGAACTGGCTCTTGTCCGGCTCGCCGAGGCTCAGATGCTCCGGCCTGAGGCCGGCGACCACCCGCCGTCCCGCCTCCAGCTTGCGGCCGAGCGGCAGCACCGCGCCGTCGTACCCCTCGAGTGCCACCGCGTCGCCCGCCTCCGTCACCGCCGCCTCGACGAAATTCATCGCCGGCGAGCCGATGAAGCCGGCGACGAAACGGTTGGCCGGATGGTCGTAGAGATCGAGCGGAGCGCCGGCCTGCTCGATCACGCCCTCGCGCATCACCACCACGTGGTCGGCCATGGTCATCGCCTCCACCTGGTCATGCGTGACGTAGACCGACGTCGCGCCCAGCCGGTCGTGCAGCGCGCGGATCTCCTTGCGCATGTGGACGCGAAGCGCGGCATCGAGGTTCGATAGCGGCTCGTCGAAGAGGAAGGCCTTCGGATGGCGGATGATGGCGCGGCCCATCGCAACGCGCTGGCGCTGGCCGCCCGAAAGCTCGCGCGGGTAGCGGTCGAGCAGGTTCCCAAGGCCGGTGATCTCCGCCACTTCCCTGGCCGCCTTCTCGCGCTCCTCCTTCGGCTTGCGCTTCAGCCGCATGGAATAGGTGAGGTTCTCCTTCACCGTCATATGCGGGTAGAGCGCGTAGGACTGGAACACCATGGCCACGTCGCGCCGACGCGGCGGCACGCCGTTCATCATTTCACCATCGATCTTCATCGTGCCGCCGGTGATCGATTCCAGCCCTGCCAGCGAGCGCAGGAGCGTCGACTTCCCGCAGCCCGACGGCCCGACCAGGGCGACGAACCGGCCCTTGCCGATCTCGAGATTGATGTCCTTGAGCGCGTGGAAATGCCCGTAATGCTTGTCCACATGCTCCAGTTCGATCTGCGGTGAGGTCATTTCAGGGCTCCCGCGGTCAGTCCGCTGACGATGCGCCGCTGCAGCAGCACGAAGATGAAAAGGATCGGCGTTACGTAGATGGCCGAATATGTCATGACGCCCGACCAGTCGCTGGTGTTGGGTCCCATGAAGGACTGCAGGCCGACGGTGGCCGGCTGCAGCGCCCGTTCGCCGATGAGCGAGCGCGAATAGACATATTCGCCGAAGGACAAGAGGAAGACGAGCACCGCCGTCACGAGGATGCCGTTGCGCGCCAGCGGGATGGCGATCTGCAGGAAGGCGCCGAGCCGGGAATTGCCGTCCACCAGCCCCGCCTCCTCCAGTTCCCGCGGCACCTGCATGAAGGCCGTGCGGCACAGGACGATATAAAGCGGCAGAAGCTTCGCCGCCTGCGCCAGCACAACCGCCAGGCGCGGATAATCGAGCAGCCCGACATGATTGAAGGATACGAAGATCGGCGTGATCATCAGCGAGGACGGCAGCACCTGCATCATCAGCGTCGTGAACATGGCCACATCCATCCAGATGGAGCGCACCCTGGCCAGCGCATAGGCACAGCCGGTGCCGACCGCCACGATGATGGTCGTGGTGCCCGCGGCGATGATCAGCGAATTCGTCAGGAAGCGGTCCATCCTGAGCCGCACCCAGACGTCGGCGACGTTGAAATGAAGCGTCTCGGGCCAGAAGGTCGGCGGGAAGCGGAAGATCTCGGAGCCGGCTTTCAATGCCGTCACATACATCCAGTAAAGCGGGAAAAGGTAGATGGCCACGAACAGGATGGCGAGCGCCAGCAGAACATATTTTCTCATGGCCCCGCTCCTCAATAGCTCTGCTCGTGCCGGGTAGAGCGGGTATAGACCGCCGCCACCGCCACTACGAAGACGATCATCAGCACCGACACCACCGAGCCGTAGGAGATCTGATAGGTCTGGAAGGAAAGCTGCCAGGACCAGTACTGAGCCACGTTGGAGGCGTTCGACGGCCCGCCCTGGGTCAGCGCGGCGAAGAGGTCGAACTGTTGCAGCGTGAAGATGATGCCGAGCGAGACGACGGCACCCAGCGGCGCGCGCATCAGGGGCAGTGTGATGGTGAAGAAGCGCTGCCAGGCGCCCGCCCCGTCTAACTCGGCCGCCTCGTAGACGTCCCGCGGGATCGCCGCGAGGCCGACCGACAGGAGGATCATGTTGAAGGGAATGCCGAGCCAGATATTGGCGATGATGACCGAATAGAGCGAAACGTTCGGATCGGAGAGCCAGAAGATGTTGCCGTCGGTGATGCCGAGCGAGCGTAAGAGGTAGTTGAGGACGCCGAAATCGCCGGCGAGAATCCAGCTCCAGACCGCCCCGACCACCAGCGCTGGCATGATCCAGCCGGCCAGGAACAGCCCGCGCAGATATGTGGCGCCGGGAAAGTCCTGCTGAAAGAACAGCGCCAGGCCGAAGCCGATCGCAAGCTGGAAGACGACCGACAGCACCACGAACTGTATCGTGTTCCACAGAACGGTGCCGGCGACCGGATCGCCCAGCACCTCGCGGTAGTTCTGCAGCCCGACGAAGGGCCGCTCGAAGGAGGCCAGCGAGAACAGGTCCACCGTCTGCAGCGAAATGACGACGTTGTAGACCAGCGGAAAAGCCGAGAAGACCCCGAGATAACCGAGCGCCAGCCACACCAGGACCGCATCCAGGCCGCGGGCGTCGCGCACGGAGCGTATGAAACGTGCCATCAACGATCCTCCTTGGCGGGTCGGGTCGGCGGTCGGGCGCCCCTTCCCTCCCTTTGCGGCAGGGCTATCCCATATGCCGGCTTCGCCGGGACCCCCACCCCTCACCCCTCCCCTCAAGGGGGAGGGGAGCGTCGACGTCCCAGAATCCCCCTCCCCCTTGAGGGGAGGGGTGAGGGGTGGGGGTCCGATCAAGGACTCAGAACCCATATGCGATAACCCCTTACGGGGAGGGAATGGGCGCCACGGCTACCGCCGCACCCTCAATCCCCCAGCACCCCGTCGATCTTCTGCTGTGCCGTTTCAAGCGCGGCTTCCGCCTCCGCCTGCCCGGTCAGCGTCGACTGGATGGCCTGCTGGATCGCCTGCGAGATGCGCGGCCATTCGGGATGCGGCCCACGGTTGCGCGCATATTTCATGCTCTCCTCGAAGACGGCATAGATCTCCGCATTGTTGGGGTCGGTGACCTCCACATCCGAGGCCGGCAGGTAGCCGAACTCGTTCCACACGCGCGGCATCTGCGCGTAAAGGAACTCGACGAACATGAAGGCCTCGTCCGGATTGTCCGTGCTCGCCAGGATCACGTTGTCGCCCTCGCCGAGCGCGGAGGCCCGTGTCGCCCCCTCCTCCGGCACCGGCAGGAGTGCGGCCCGGTACTCGAAGTCGGCCTCCTCGCTCATGCGCGGCAGTTCCCAGGGGCCGGAGATCGACATGGCGGCACTTCCGGCGTTGAAGGTGCCGGTGGAGTCCCACTGCCCGCGGATCAGCGTGTCGGGCGAGGCCAGCCGCTCGTCGAGCAGGCGCTTCCAGAAGTTGAGCGCGCGGGCACCGCCCTCGGTCGCGACGTTGTCGTAATCGCCGCCCGTCATCTGCAGCCAGGGCAGGAACTGGAATGTGCCCTCCTCCGTGGCAACGGCCGAGAAGGCGATGCCGTAGACATTCTCCTCCGGCTTGGTCAGCGCCTTCGCCGCCTCGTAAAGCTCATCCCAGGTCTTGGGCGGATTGTCCGGGTCGAGGCCCGCTTCGCGGTACATGTCGGCGTTGTAATAGAGCGCGATGGTGTTGGCCCCGCGCGGCAGGCCGTAGATGCCGCCCTCATAGGTTACCGAAGCGAGCGGGCCGGGATAGATGTCCTCGACATTCACGATCTCGGACTTGTCGATATAGGGCTTCAGATCCATCAGCAGCCCGCGCGAGGCGAACAGAGCCACTTCCGGGTTGTCGATGTAGGTGATGTCTGGGCCGGTCCCAGTCGCCACGGCGCGGGCGAGGTCGTTGACCATGTCCTCGAACTGCACCGTGCGCACGTTGATCTTGATGTCCGGGTGCTTCTCCATGAACTCTTCGGCGAGCACGTAGTGGTATTCGCCCGGATCATCGATCGTCCAAAGATCGAGGCTCACCTCTTGTGCCGACACGATGGCCGTCGAGGCCAGAAGTCCGGCAACGGCATGGATACATGTCTTCAGTTTCATCTTCTCCTCCACTTGGCGGACCCTTCGCCCGCATTGTGCCGCCTGCCGGCCATTCCCCCCGGCCGGCACGGCTCGTCATCCGGCTGCGACGAACGCGCCGCCCCGGCATCTCTTCAGATATTCCAGCGCACGTACCTGCCCCGTCATCTCCAGCGCGTCGCGGTAGACCGGGTCGTGCCAGCCCTCGATGTCGATGGAGCCGCTCCAGCCGGCGAGCCTGAGTTCGGAGATGATGTCCGTCCAGTTGCTGTCGCCGAAGCCCGGCGTGCGCATGAAGACGAACGGGTGCTTGCCGAAGATCCCGTGCTCGCGGATCACGTCCCGGCGGATGGTCGCGTCCTTGCCGTGGATGTGGAAGAACTTGTGCGCCCATTTGCGGATCTGCGGCAGCGGATCGATGAGATAGACCATCTGGTGGCACGGCTCCCATTCGAGACCGATATGCTCGTCCGGCGTCTCGTTGAAGATCAGCTCCCAGGCGTCGGGGTTGTGGGCGATGTTCCAGTCGCCTGTCTGCCAGTTGCCGTCCATCGCGCAGTTCTCGAAGGCGATCTTCACGCCCTTGTCGGCAGCGCGCCTTGCAAGCTCGGACCAGACCTCCCTGTAGCGCGGAAGGCTGTCCTCGATGGGCATGTTGCGGATGCGCCCGGTGAAGCCGGCAACGCACGTGGCGCCGAAATGATGGGCGTTGTCGATGCACTTTATCCACCCCTCCAGCGTCTCCCGGTCGAGCGGCCGCTCCTCCAGCGGGTTGCCGAACATGCCGATGGTGGAGATGGTGATGTCGCGGTCGCCGACCGCCTCGCGGCACCGCTTGCCCAGTTCCGCCAGATCCTGCCCTTCCGTCGTTTGCCAGAAGAAGGGCTGGAAACTCTCGAAGCCGTGGTCGGCGATGGCGGCGATGGTCTCGTCCGCGCGGGCGCGGTTGCCCTTGATCATGGTGCCGATGCGGATGGTCTTGGCTGGATCGCTCAACGTCTTTCCTTCCCTATTCCCTGATCTCGACCCGGGTATGGGTCGCCGCGCTCTCGATGGCCGCGAACACCATCGCCAGGCTCTTGATGTTGTCGGTTCCGTCGGTCTCTGGCCTGCGCCCTTCCTCGACCGCCGCCAGGAACTCGGCGATGACGCTGGCATGCCCATGCGTCTTCGCCGCCTCCGGGGCTTCCGGAACGTCGATCGGCGCAAGGTCGTTCAAGAATTTTCCCTCGCTCGCCACCACCCGTGCCTCGAAGCTTTCCGCCCCGTCCCAGAGGAGCGAGCCCTTCGTGCCGGTAAAGCGCCACGCCGCCTCCCAGCTCGTCGGCGCCCCCTCCGCGCACCACGAGCCGCGATAGGTGAAGGTCACATTGTCGGAAAACTCGAAGATGGCGCTCGCCGCCGCCCCTTGCGCATACCAGGAACCCGCCGGGTTGGTTTCGAGCGCGTAGACCGCCAGCGGCACCTTGCCCGCCATGAAACGCGCCGCGTCGAAGGTGTGGATCGCCATGTCGAGCAGCAGCGGATGGTCCATCTCCTCGCGGAAGCCGCCGAAATGGGGCCCGAGGAAGAAGTCGCAGTGGAGGCCGGTCAGGTCCCCCAGTGCCTGGCTTTCCAGAAAGGCGCGGATGCGCCGCACCCCGGAAATGAAGCGCCGGTTCTGGACGACGGCGTGGAGGCGTCCCGCCCGCTCCGCCGCCTGGATCAGCAGCCGCGCATCCTGAAGCGAGGTCGCCATCGGCTTCTCGCTCAGCACGTGGCACCCGTGCTCGAGCCCCGCCAGCACCACCGGCTTTCGCGCCGCCGGCGGCACGACGTCGAAGAGAAGGTCGGCGTCAGCCGCCTGAAGCATCGCGGGAAGGTCGGAGCCGGTGCGCGCCGGGAGCGCAAACTCGTCCACCAAGGCGCGGGCCGCGCCCTCGTCGACATCCACCAGCCCGGCAATCTCGATGCGGCCGGCAAGCGCGGGTATCTCCCGCACGGCCCGGAGCCAGCCCTTGGCCATGCCTCCGCAACCCACCAGAACGGCCTTGAATGTCACGCGGTCTCCTCCTCCCGAACGTCTTGCGGCCCGCCTTCAGCCCTCCCCGGCTGCGGCCGCTCTTGTCCGTAAACGTTTACGACGGTAGAATCGGCCGCGCATTCGTGTCAACAGGAAATCGGAAACGTTTACGAAGAAAATGCCCTCGGCGGGTCCGACCGAGGGGATCAGCCCCACCCACAATCGCCCCAACGAAAAGAGGCACGCAGCAGAAGACATGGTCGGCATCAAGCGTCTCGCCCAGCATCTGGACATTTCCATCGGCACTGTCTCGCGTGCCCTCAACGGCCGTCCCGACGTCAACGCCGAGACCCGCCGGCGCGTGCTGGAAGCCGCCCTCGAACTCGGCTACGCGCCCAACCAGGCCGGCCGATCGCTGCGCAAGGGCTCCACCGGCGTGGTCGGCTTCATGATGCAGAGCGGCTCGGAAATCACCGGCGACGGCGACACCTTCTTCATGAGCGTCTTCGACGGCGTGCAGGCAGTCTTCGCTCGCCACAATCTCGACCTCGTCGTCCTCCTGTGCTCCTCGCGCGAAGACCCCGACGCCTATCTCCGCCGCACGGTGGCGCGCGGCTTCGCCGACGCCCTCATCATCTCGGCGACGCGGAGAAACGACCCGCGCATCGATTTCCTGGCCGAGCGCCACATCCCCTTCATCGCGCTTGGGCGCAGCCAGTCGGATGCCGGCCACCCCTGGATCGACCTCGACTTCGAGGGCCTGGCCCGCATCGGCATCGACCGGCTTGTCGCCCAGGGCCACCGCGATATCGCCATTGCCGCACCGGCCGACGACGCCAATCTGGGCCATATCTTCGTCGAGACCGCGCAAAGCACGCTGGCCGGCCACGGGCTCCCGCTGCCGCCCGATCGCCTCCTGCGCTCGCCGCCCAACGAGGCCGGCGGCTACGCCATGGCGCAGAAGATCGTCGCCATGAGCGACCGCCCGACGGCGATCCTGCTCGTCAACGAGACGACGGCGGTCGGCTTCTACCGCGGCCTTTACGACGCCGGCCTCGCGCCGGGCCGCGACATCGCCATCATCGGCTTCCGCGAAAGCCCGCAGGCAAAGTTCCTCTCCCCGCCGCTCACCTGCTTCCGCCTCGACCTGCACGCCCTGGGTGAAGCGCTCGCCGAAGCCCTGCTTGCCACAATGCCGGCCTACAAGGAGCAATATCCGCTCGGCACCGCGCGCCGCATCTGGCCCATGGAACTGGTCGAAGGCCGGAGCGACCGGGCGCAATAGCGAAGCGCAAAGGGTTGCCGGCCCTGCCGATGGCCTTTACGCTTCAAGGCGCCTTGACAGGTCTGCAGGGATGGTTCACGCTTGTAACCATCTGGTTATTTACCAGCTCTGAAATGCGACGCGCATGGGTCCCCAAGGGCGCATGCGTTGTGTCAAGTGGGAGGAAAACCGATGACATTCAGGATCAACAGGCGCGGCGTGCTCGCCGGCGGCGCAGCAGCGCTGTCGGCGTCGGCCTTGGGGCTTCCGGGCACGGCCTTCGGGCAGGAAACCCGGCTGAGATTGATGTGGTGGGGCTCGCAACCGCGCGCCGAGCGCACGTTCGAGGTCTCCAACCTTTTCATGGAGGAAACTCCGGGCGTCACCATCGACGGCGAGACCGTCGGCTGGGACGACTACTGGCCCAGGCTCGCCACCCAGGTTGCCGGCCGCAACGCGCCTGACATCATCCAGATGGACTACCGCTACATCTTCGAATACGCCCGCCGCGGCGCCTTGGCGCAGTTGGAAAGCTACGTGCCGGACACGCTCAACGTCTCGGACTTCGACCAGGCCGCGCTTGACGGCGGCTCCGTCGACGGCTCGCTCTACGGCATCAGCCTCGGCGCCAACTCCTCGGCCATGATGATCAATATGGCGGCCTTCGAGGAAGCGGGCATCGAGATCCCCGACAATTCGCTCACCTTCGACGAGATGAAGCGCATCGGCGAGGAGATCACCAAGGCCGGCAAGCGCCAGAATTTCTACGGCCTGTCGGACGGCTCCCGCGTCGAACCTTTCTTCGAGAACTTCCTCCGTCAGCGCGGCAAGGCGCTCTATACAGAGGATGGCCAGCTTGCCTTCGACGCGGAGGATACCCGCGAGTGGTTCCAACTGTGGGCGGATATGCGCGAGTCCAAGGCCTGCGTTCCGCCGGATATGCAGGCGCTCGACAAGAACCAGATCGAGACCGGCATGGTCTCGCTCGGCCACGCCGCCGTCTCCTATGCCCATTCGAACCAGCTCGTCGGGTACCAGACAATCAACAAGGACCCGATCGTCATGCACGCCTATCCGCGAGTTGCGCCGGATGCAGGCGGCGGGCATTATCGTAAGCCGTCCATGTTCTTCTCGGTCTCCGCGCAGTGCGAGAACCCCGAGGCGGCGGCCGCCTACATCTCCTTCTTCGTCACCGACCCGGCGGCGGCGGAGATCCTCGATGTGGAGCGGGGCGTGCCCGAATCCTCCGCGGTGCGTGAATCCCTGGCGCCGAAGCTCGACGAAACGGGCCGCGCGGCGGTGGAGTTCATCGGTGGCCTTGGCGATCTCGCCGGCCCCCTGCCGCCCCCGCCGCCGCTCGGCGCGGGCGAGATCGACAAGATGCTGATCCGTGTCAGCGAGGAGGTGGCGTTCGGCCAGCACACGCCGCAATCGGGGGCGGAGGCGTTCGTCGCCGAAGCCGAGTCGATCCTGTCGCGCGGGTAGGCGCTGCAGATCGAGACTGAACCATATGTGCATACCTTCACCCTCGTCCCCGGACTGCCTGACAAACGCGCAGCTCGGGGATGAGGGTGAAGGCGAAGCTGCCTTACTGCACGCTTCAAGGAAGACGGATTGGCAATGGCCATACCTGCCGGGGCATTCGCCCTTCCCTCTCAAATGACAGATAGTAGAATCCGGGCAAGGCTCGGAATGCCCCTTCATCGCGTGCGAAGACACCTCAGATGACCACCATCGCCTCTCCCGCATCCCCTTATGTGCCCACCCGTGGCCGCCTCGCCCGCGTCCTGGCGCGCAACGGTGCCGGCTATCTCTTCCTGCTGCCCTGGTTCATCGGCTTCCTTGGGCTGACCGCCGGCCCGGCGCTCGCCTCGCTCTATCTCTCCTTCACCGATTTCGACCTCTTGACCTCGCCGCGCTGGATCGGTGCGGCCAATTATGTGCGCATCGCCACGGCCGATCCGCGCTTTATCGCCTCCATGCAGGTGACGTTCGTCTACGTGCTCCTGTCGGTGCCCCTGAAGCTCGCCTTCGCGCTCCTCGTCGCCATGGCCTTGAACCGCGGCATGAAGGGCCTGCCCTGGTACCGCGCCATCTTCTATCTGCCGTCGCTGCTCGGCACCTCGGTCGCCATCGCGGTTCTGTGGCGTCAGCTCTTCGCCGGCAATGGTCTCGTCAACTCGTTCCTCGCCAATTTCGGCATCGAGGGCCCGAGCTGGATCTCCAACCCGAACTATTCGCTCTACACCCTCGTCGTGCTTTCGGTCTGGCAGTTCGGCTCGCCGATGATCATCTTCCTGGCGGGTCTCAGGCAGATCCCGCAGGACATGTACGAGGCGGCGAGCCTCGACGGCGCCTCCAAGTGGCGCCAGTTCTGGAAGATCACCCTGCCGCTCCTCACCCCGGTCGTCTTCTTCAACGCGGTCGTGCAGACCATCGAGGCCTTCAAGGCCTTTACGCCGGCCTTCATCATCTCCGGCGGCACCGGCGGGCCGATCAACTCGACGCTCTTTTATACGCTCTACCTCTACCAGGAGGCCTTCGGCTTCTTCCGCATGGGCTATGCCTCGGCGCTCGCCTGGATTCTCTTGGTGATCGTCGCGCTGTTCACGGCTTTCTCCTTCCTCACCGCGCGCTACTGGGTGCACTACGATGACTGACATCGCCGTCACGGACGACGTCCGCCCAAACGAAACCGTGGGGCTCGAAAAGCGTCGGGCCTGGGTGTCGGTGCTCCTGCATGTGCTCCTCATCGGCGCGTCCATCCTCATGCTCTATCCGCTCCTGTGGATGCTCTCGGCCTCGTTCCGGCCCGAGGAGGAGATCTTCAGCGCCACCTCGCTCATCCCCTCCTCGGTATCGCTCGAGGCTTATCCGCGCGGCTGGTTCGGCCTGCGCGTCGATTTTGGCACGTTCTTCTGGAACTCCTTCGTCATCTCGATCCTGTCGGTGATCGGCAACGTGCTGGCCTGCTCGCTCGCCGCCTTCGCCTTCGCGCGGCTCAAGTTCTGGGGCCGCAATTTCTGGTTCGCGATCATGCTGGGCACGCTCATGCTGCCCTATCACGTCACGCTCATTCCCCAGTACGTCCTGTTCCTTAACCTCGGCTGGGTCGGCACGATGCTGCCGCTCGTCGTGCCGAAGTTCCTGGCGGCGGACGCCTTCTTCATCTTCCTCATGGTGCAGTTCTTCCGCGGCATTCCGCGCGAACTCGACGAGGCGGCGATGATGGACGGCTGCAGCGCGTGGCGCATCTACTGGCGCATCATGCTGCCCCTGTCGCTCCCGGTGCTTGCCACGGCGGCCATCTTCACCTTCATCTGGACCTGGGATGATTTCTTCGGCCCGCTGATTTACCTCACCGACATGCGCACCTATACCGTCCAGCTCGGCCTGCGCTCCTTCGTGGACTCGACCGGCCTGTCGGACTGGTCGGGGCTGTTCGCCATGTCCATGCTGTCGCTGGTTCCGGTGTTCTTCTTCTTCCTCTTCTTCCAGAGGCTGCTGATCGAAGGCATCGCCACCACGGGGATCAAGCGGTAGAGCGGGCGTTTTTGGATGAGAACAAGCATGTTTGCCACGGTTGGCACTCCTTCGCGTACCTTCCCCTCCGCGCGTCATCCCGGAAGCCGGAGCGCAGCGGAGGCTGTCCGGGACCCATTCCGGAACGTGGACGCGTCACGGAATGGATCCCGGCTCTGCGGGAGCTTGCGCTCCCTTGGCCGGGATGACGCGCGGAAGAGGCCTTCGGCGCAACGGTCTCCCTTCGTCTTTCCGCCAATACAGGACTCCGCCCGATGACCATCCGCTTTGCCGCTATCGGCCTCAACCACGGCCACATCTACGGCCAGGTCGACATGCTCCTGCGCGCCGGCGCCGAGCTTGTCTCCTTCCACGCTCCCGAAGACGATCTGGCCGCCGAGTTTGCCGAGCGCTACCCCGATGCCCGCCGCGTCGCCGACCGGGCGGCGATCCTGGAGGACACCTCCATCGCGCTCATCACCAGCGCCGCGATCCCCGACGAGCGCGCCGGCATCGCCATAGCGGCGATGGAGCACGGCAAGGACGTCCTCCTCGACAAGCCGGGCGTCACGAGCCTCGATCAGCTCGAGGCGGTGAAGCGCGTTCAGGCCGGCACCGGCCGCATCTTCTCCATCCTTTATTCCGAGCACTTCGAGAGCCCGGCCACCGTGAAGGCGGGTGAGCTGGTGGAGGCGGGCGCCATCGGCACGGTCATCCACACGGTTGGCCTCGGGCCGCACTCGCTGCGCAAGCCGCAGCGGCCCGGCTGGTTCTTCGAGCGCCCGCGCTATGGCGGCATCCTCACCGACATCGCCTCGCACCAGGCCGAGCAGTTCCTGTTCTTCACCGGGTCCGACAGCGCCGAGGTGCTGTCGGCCACCATCGCCAACCGGGCGAACAAGGACGCGCCGGGGCTGCAGGACTTCGGCGACATGCACTTGAGGAGCGAAAGCGCTACCGGCTATGTGCGCGTCGACTGGTTTTCGCCACCGAAGCTGCCGACCTGGGGCGACGGCCGCCTTACCATCCTCGGCACGGAAGGCTATATCGAGGTGCGCAAGAACATCGACGTCGCCGGCCGCGAGGGAAGCAACCACCTCTTCATCGTCAACGAGAACGGCGTGCGGCACATCGACTGCCGCGAGGTCGGCCTGCCCTTCGGCCGCGCTCTCCTGGAAGACATCCGAAACCGCACCGAGACCGCCATGCCGCAGGCGCGCTGCTACCTCGCCATGGAACTGGCGCTGAAGGCGCAGGCGCTCGCCGAGCGTACCGCAACCGAAGGATAGCAGATGCCCGAAACCCTGACTGTCGCCATCGTGGGATGCGGGATCGGCCGCGCCCACATCACCGAGGGCTATCTGGCCGACCCCGAGCGCTACCGGGTGATCGCCGTCTGCGACCTCGATAACGCGCGCCTCGACGCCTTCGCCGGGGAGTTCGGCATTCCCCGCAAGACGACCACCTTCGACGACCTCCTGGGTATGGACGATATCGACATCATCGATATCTGCACGCCGCCGTCCGTCCACTACGCCCAGATCCTGGCCGCCCTTGCCGCCGGCAAGCACGTCATCTGCGAGAAGCCTCTGGTCGGCTCGCTCAAAGAAGTCGATGAAGTCATCGCCGCCGAGCGCAACGCCAAGGGCAAGCTCATGCCCATCTTCCAGTACCGCTACGGCGATGGCGTGCAGAAGGCCAAGAAGATCATCGATTCCGGCGTCGCCGGCATGCCCTATGTGGGCACGGCCGAGACCTTCTGGCAGCGCCTGCCCGACTATTATGCCGTACCCTGGCGCGGCAAATGGGCGACCGAACTGGGCGGCGTCCTGATGACCCATGCCATCCACATCCACGACATGCTGATGTGGCTGATGGGCCGGCCGGCCGGCCTTTTCGGCCGGGTGGCAACGCGCGTGCACGCCATCGAGGTGGAAGACTGCGTCTCCGCCAGCCTGGAGTTGGAGAGCGGCGCGCTGGCCTCGATGACGGCGACGCTCGGCTCGCGCGAGGAACTTTCGCGCCTGCATCTCGCCTTCGAGAACGTGACTTTCGAATCGAGCCACTTTCCCTATGCCCTCGGCAACGACCCGTGGCGCATCGTGCCGCGCGATAACAAGGTGAAGGCCGAGATCGATGCGCTCCTTGCCGATTGGACGCCGGTGCCGCCCCGCTTTGCCGGCCAGATGCGCGATTTCCATCGGGCACTGACGCAAGGAACGCCGCTGCCGGTCACCACCGCGGACGCGCGCAGCGCGCTCGAGCTGGTGGCCGCCTTCTACCACTCCGCGCGCACCCGCCAGGACGTCCGCTTTCCGCTCGGCCCCGGCCATCCCCTCTACGAGGGCTGGATTCCCGGCCAGCCGCAGCCCCGTTCGGCCTGACAGGAGAAGAAATCCACATGTCCACCTCAGTCACGCTTTCCAAGGTCCGCAAGCACTTCGGCTCCGTCGAGGTCATCCACGGGATCGACCTTACCATCGAGCCGGGCGAATTCACCGTCTTCGTCGGCCCGTCCGGCTGCGGGAAATCGACGCTTTTGCGCATGATCGCCGGGCTGGAGCCGATCTCCGGCGGCGAACTCAGGATCGACGAGGAACTGATGAACGAGGTGCCGGCGGCCAAGCGCGGCATCGCCATGGTGTTCCAGTCCTACGCGCTTTACCCGCATATGAGCGTCTACAAGAACCTTGCCTTCGGGCTGGAGACGGCGGGGATGAAAAAGGCCGAGGTCGCGCCCCGCGTGCACCGCGCCGCCGAGATCCTGCAGATCGAGCCGCTGCTCGAGAGGAAGCCGAAGCAGCTTTCCGGCGGCCAGCGCCAGCGCGTGGCCATCGGCCGCGCCATCGTGCGCGAGCCGCGCATCTTCCTCTTCGACGAGCCGCTCTCCAATCTCGATGCCGAATTGCGCGTGCAGATGCGCGTCGAGATCGCCAAGCTGCATCGCGACCTCGGCAACACGATGATCTATGTCACCCACGATCAGGTGGAGGCGATGACCATGGCCGACAAGATCGTCGTCCTGCGTCTCGGCCATGTCGAGCAGGCCGGCGCTCCCCTCGACCTCTACAACAATCCCGCAAACCGCTTCGTCGCCGGCTTCATCGGCAGCCCGAAGATGAACTTCCTCGACGCCGGCATCGAAGGCGCCGATAGAAGCTCCGCCGCCATCCGCATCGGCGGCGAAAAGGTCGTCCTGCCACGCTCCGCCAAGGATGCGGACGGAAAGGTGGAGTTCGGCGTCCGCCCCGAGCACATCACCCTCGCCGGTGGCGAGAACCGCATCCCCTTCGCAAAGGTGAAGGTCGACCTGGTCGAGAATCTCGGCGGGCAGACCCTTCTCTATACGACGCTGGCCGACGGCCAGGCCCTCACCGTCTCGCTGGAAGGCCAGCGCGACATCCAGGTGGGCTCGTCCATCGACACCTTCGTCAACCCGGCCACCTGCCACCTGTTCGATGCCGGCGGCCAGGTGATCTGAGGGCCTGGGTCATCGCCTCTGCGGCAAGGTCTGTGCAAGGGGGGTCGCAAGCGCCGCGCCTTACCCGGCGAAGGGTATGCCTATCCGTTGCCGCGCTTCACCTGAAGCCGGGCTATGTCAAAGAGCCGGGAAGCGGGGCGCGTTGTCCGTGCCACTCAATTTTTTATTAGGCGCTTCCAACGCGCCCCGCCGGAGTCTGTCCCGACGGTTGGCCGGTCACTCGGCCTCCCGCTCTTCCCGGCTGCACCCAATTAGGGGGTGGTCTTTGCCGGACCGGACGGGAAGCCTGGCGGCTTCTCCGCAATGCCGGCGACGCAGGCTGTCACCCTGCGCCTCCGGCACCGCCGGCCTGTTGCGGGCCCTCTCGCCTCCAGGAACCGACCCTGGTGGAGGAGGTCTCCGCCGCTCTCCCTGATCCCCGGTCCGGACCCGGTTCCCGCAAGAGCGATGGGGACCATGATAAGGGGGCGGCGGGGAGCGTGAATAAAATTGGTGGGAAAAAATGAAAAAAAGTTGGTCGGAGTGAATGGAAACAATGGGTTGGCGGAGGAGACAGTTTTCAACGTACGCGAATTTATCCCCGCTCTGGACCGATCTATTGGACCAGTGGCGCCCTGCCACCTCCGCCCTCCTGAGCTTTTGTCGAGGGGCAGGCATCCCCCTCAAGGGCAGGGCTATCGCATATGGATGGAGTCTTTGTGCGGCTTCGCCCGAACCCCCACCCCTTACCCCTCCCCTCAAGGGGGAGGGGGGCGCCGACGCCTCACAATCCCCCTCCCCCTTGAGGGGAGAGGTGAGGGGTGGAGGTCCAATCAAGGACTCAAAATCCGTGTGTGATAGCCCTGCCCAATATGCAGATCGCGATCCCTACATCACCGCCCCGATCTGCCAGGGCACGAACTCGTTGTCGCCGTAGCCGAGCTTTTCGGACTTGCTGCGCTTGCCGGATGCCACCGCCAGCACTTCCTCGAAGATCTGGCGTCCCTTCTCCTCCAGGCTCACGCCGTCGAGGATGTCGCCGCAGTTGATGTCCATGTCCTCCTCCATGCGCTCGTACATGGCGGAATTGGTGGCAAGCTTGATGGAGGGGGACGGCTTGCAGCCATAGGCCGAGCCGCGGCCGGTGGTGAAGCACACGACATTGCAGCCGCCCGCCACCTGCCCCGTCACGGAGACCGGGTCATAGCCCGGCGTATCCATGAAGACGAAGCCCCTCTCCCTCACCTGCTCGGCATATTCGTAGACGGCGTTGAGCGGCGTCGAGCCGCCCTTGGCCGCCGCCCCCAGCGACTTTTCCAGGATGGTGGTGAGGCCGCCGGCCTTGTTTCCCGGCGAGGGATTGTTGTTCATCTCGCCCTTGTTGCGGGCGGTGTATTCCTCCCACCAGTGGATGCGCTCGATGAGCTTCTCGCCCACCTCGCGATTGATGGCGCGGCGGGTGAGGAGATGTTCGGCGCCGTAGATCTCCGGCGTTTCGCCGAGGACCGCGGTGCCGCCGTTCTTGACCAGGATATCGGCCGCCACGCCGAGCGCGGGATTGGCGGTGATGCCGGAATAGCCATCCGAACCGCCGCACTGCAGCGCGAGCGTGATCTCGGAGGCCGGCACCGTCTCACGCCGATGGGCGCCGACGGCCGGCAGCATCTCCTTGACGCGCGCCAGCCCGGCCTCGATGGTGCGCCGCGTGCCGCCCGATTCCTGAATGGTCATCGAGCGGAAGGTGTCGCTTTCCTCAAGGCCGTAAAGCTCCTTCAGGCGGGCGATCTGGAACACCTCGCAGCCGAGCCCAACCATCAGCACGCCGCCGAGATTGGGATGGGCGGCGTAGCCCCACTGCGTGCGCTTCAGAAGATCGAAGCCCTCGCCGGACGAGGCCAGCCCGCAACCCGTGCCGTGGGTGAAGGAGACGACGCCGTCGATTTCGGGGAAATCGTCGAGGAGACCATTGCGCATGGCGGCCTCGGCGATGAACCGGGCGACCGAGGCGGAGCAGTTCACGCTGGTCAGAATGCCGATATAGTTGCGCGTGCCGACGCGGCCATCGGCGCGGCGATAGCCTTCGAAGGTCGCCTGCTCCTCGGGCGGCAGCACGTTGATCGGCCGCGCTTCCTCGCAGAAGCGGTAGTCGCGCTCGAAGTCGCCCATCTCCACATTGTGCTCGTGCACCCAATCGCCGGCGGCGATGGGCACCTTGGCAAAACCGATGATCTGGCCGAACTTGCGCACCGCCGCACCGCGCGCCACCGGCGCCAACGCCACCTTGTGGCCGAAGGGGATGCGGCTTGCCGCGCGCGCACCGCCGATGAGAGGAGCGCCTTCCTCGATTTTCCGCGCGGCCACCGCGATGTTGTCCGTTTCGGCAAGCCGCAGAAAGGACGGCCGCCCGTCTTGATCGTTCATGATATGCCTCCGGCGGACCCGCCGCCCTTTGGTGTTTAACGGTAGACGCTGGTGTCCGCGGAATTGCCGGCAGCGCTGCTGCCGCGGCGCTCTCCGGCGGGGACCTCACTCCCCGCCGCTCGCCAAGGCTACCCGCCACGGAGGCGACAGACCAATTCCACGTTTTCAAACACGGGAAATCCTACTAACATGCTAGCATGACATCAAGCGCCAAAATTTCCCATATGGGCTCAGTCCGAACGGGGGCGGAGAGAAGGGGCGGTGCAAGCGAGCGTGTCGCCAACGCGCTGCGCCAGGCGATCGTCACGCTGGAGCTCAGGCCCGGCCAGCCGCTCGACAAGGCGGCGCTGACCGCCCGCTTCGACGTCTCGCGTTTTCCCATTTCGGAGGCGCTCCACCGGCTGCAGCGCGAAGGCCTCGTAGACATCCGCCCGCAAAGCGGCTCGAGCGTTTCGCTGATCCGGCTCAAGGACGTGGAAGAGAACCTCTTCATGCGCCGCGCGCTGGAAGCGGAAGTTGCCGAAACGCTGGCGCGCCGCCGCGACCCGGCGCTGCTCGCCGAACTGCGGCGCAACCTGCGCTACCAGAAGGCGGCCGTGGACGCCGCCGACCGCGAGGGCTTCCACACGCTCGACCTTTCCTTCCACGACCTGATGGTGAGCGCCCTTTCCTACCCGCGGCTGCGCGCCACCGTCGAGAGCGTGCGCCTCCCCCTGGACCGCGCCCGCCGCCTCATCGCCTCCCCCCGCCGCCACGCCGTCACCTATGCCGAGCACGTGGCCATCCTCGAAGCGCTGGAGGCGGGAGACACCGCACAAGCCCGCGCCGCGATGGCGGGGCATATCGATGCGGTGATTGCGGAATTGGAGGCGTTTTCGGAGAGGCATCCGGAGGTTTTTGGGGATGTTGGGTGACACGTGCAACGGTGGTTATGCCGATATCGGCATAACGGTCATAATGCCGCCATTGGGATTATGCCGCATCTGCACTGTGGAGCTGGAAGCGATGGCCTCCGGCTCACAGGTATCGGCATGATCAGAAGGATTCGAGGAAGGTTACAGATCGCCCCTTTGCGGGCCCCGCCAGCAAGAAGCATGTACAGCCGCTCCTGGCTTCTGCTAAGAAACAGTAGATTTCGATGGGGGGTTCGAAAGAACGCAGGAGAGATTTGTGAGTACTTCGCTGTCGCCGGAGATGTTCGATCACTACGGCGAGATCGACGAAGCCGGGCGCCTTTCCCGCGGTGTGGGAGAATTGGAGCGCATCCGGACGCAAGACCTCATCGGGCGGCGATTGCCGCAATCTCCATCAATTGTTCTCGATGTAGGAGGTGCAGCGGGTGTCCACGCCTTATGGTTGGCGCGGCAAGGCCATGAAGTCCATCTCATCGATCCTGTCCCACACCATGTCGAGCAGGCACGCCAAGCCTCGGCAGCCCAAGTGACACACCCATTGGCGAGTTGCACAGTGGGCGACGCCCGCAATCTTGACTACGCCGATGCCTGCGCAGATGCCGTCCTCCTGCTCGGCCCGCTCTACCACCTGACGGAACGGGCAGATCGGCTAAAGGCTTTGAGCGAGGCGTACCGCGTATTGCGGCCGGGTGGGCTCATGTTCGTCGCCGCGATTTCCCGTTTCGCATCTTTCCTGAGTGGCATGACGCATGGCCTGCTCTCGGATCCTGTCTTTGTCGAGATTATCCGGCAGGACCTGAAAGATGGCCAGCATCGTAACCCAACCAATAATCCTCAATATTTCACGACGACATTCTTTCACCACCCTGACGAATTGCGAACCGAGGTGGAAGAGACCGGTTTCTCGATCGAAAAGCTCGCCGCCATCGAGGGCCCCGTTATGTGGATGAAGAATTTCGATGCGGACTGGGAGGACGTGCGAAGGCGGGCACTTCTGCTCGAATTTCTGGACGCCACAGAAGAAGAACCAGCGTTCATCGGTACCAGCTCACACTTCCTTGCAATAGGTTGCAAGTAAAGGACCCGGCTGCGACGCCTTGAACAATATCAGGTTCGTAGGAGCGCGTCGGGGGCGGCCGCGTTCTGCGCGCGGATGTAGTTCTGGATGGCGCGGATGTTGTCGCCGAGCTCGCGCAGGTTGGTGACGTTGAGCTCGCCCGAGAGCCTGGTGTGCCGGTCGCGCGTGATCTCCTGCCAGGTGCCGGCGT